>NZ_CP108683.1:5687820-11375640 GCF_045162795.1 Streptomyces sp. NBC_01017 | reverse complement strand
CAGCGCTGGCGCGCTGCAGAGCGATGGCCTCCGCTGACGCTTCGGCCCGACTCCGCCGACGCTCCGTCGAATTCCCGCGCTCGCGCGGGAATTGAATTCCGCAAGCGGAATTCTGAAAGCGTGTCAATTTCGCGCAAGCGCGAAATTGAAGGAGCCCCGCAAGCGGGGCTCCTTCAGCCGGCTGCAAAGGAGTGGGTGGGCGCGGTCCTGTGAGAGCGGACCACCGCGCTGCGCGTATTGCTCTTGAGTACCCGGGGAATCGCACGCGGCCGCTCACTCCTCTTGTTGCGAGAGTGGATTGACGCTCTGTCCATTCCGCTCCCTGAGGGGACTCCGCCCCCTCGTCTCGCCCGCGTTGTGGGCGAGACGCTAACCATGCCAGCGGGAAGGGGTGAGGGCACGGGGCTCGAGGCTGGAAGTGACGGCATGTCAGACATGAGCCATTGCTGGGCAAGGAAGCTACCTCTCTAGTATGCTTCAAAATGAAGCCGAGATCTAAACTTGCCTCAGCATCCCCCACCGGATGACATCCGTGACGCGCCACCAGAACGTCACACGATCGCGTCACCGACGACAGCAGAGCCCTTGGAGGAGCGGAGAACGTGCCGAAGACTCTCCGTCCCCATCAGCGTGAGGCTGTCGACGCGGTGCTGCGCGCGCTCGAACTGCCGCCGCGGTCGACTGTGCCCGAGCGGGGGTTGCGGACGCAGGTGGTCATGGCGACCGGCTCGGGCAAGACCCTGGTGGCCGTGCGCAGCGCGGAGGAGCTGGGGGCGGGCCGGGTGCTGGTGCTGGTGCCCTCGCTGGACCTGCTCACGCAGACCCAGGCCGAGTGGCATGAGGGAGGCCGCAAGGGGCTGATGATCGGGGTGTCGTCACTGCACGGGGATCAAGCGGTCTTCCCGAACACCACGGCGGTTGAGGAGCTGGTCGACTGGGTTCGGCCGTTCGACAGGGTGACGGTGTTCGCCACGTATGCCTCGCTCGGGCTCGGCACGCTGGAGCGGGCGCACGCGGCCGGGCTTCCGGGCTGGGACCTGGTGGTCGTGGACGAGGCGCACCGGACCTCGGGGCGGATCGGCAAGCCCTGGGCGGCCGTGCACGACAACACCCGCATCCCCGCACTGCGGCGGCTGTACATGACCGCCACACCCCGACTGTGGCAGCTGGACGACGACACCGGCGCGGGGGTGCCCGGTGAGCTGGTCGCGTCGATGGAGGACGATCCGGACGGACCGTTCGGCAGCAGGTGCTACACCCTGACCCTGTCCGAGGCGGTCAACTGGGGCATCTGTGCGCCGTATCAGGTGGTGTGCGTGGACATCACCGACACTCAGCTGAAGGCCGCGCAGGTCCTGGGCATAGAGGGCCGGTCGGATGAGGTGCGCGGGGCGCGGCTCGCGGCTCTTCAGACGGCGCTGGTGAAGGCGTCGGCCGAGGAGTCCTTCGGCCGGACGCTGGTCTTCCACCACCTGGTCAGGGAGGCCGAGGCCTTCGCGGCCGGCCTGCCCGACGTCGCCGCGCAGTTGCACGCGGACGCGCCGGAGCTGTACCCGAGCGCGGTCTGGGCCGACTGGCTCTGTGGCGATCACCCGCCGGCCCACCGGCGCCGTGTGCTGGACGAGTTCGCCGGCGGTACGAACGCGGTCAGGCGCTTTTTGGGGTCGGCGAAGGTCCTGGGTGAGGGCGTCGACATCCACAACTGCGACAGCGTGTACTTCGCCGATGTCCGCGGGTCCATGCCCGACCTGGTCCAGGCCGTCGGCCGTGCCCTGCGCATCCAACCCGGTGAGGGCAAGGTGGCCTCGCTGGTGGTGCCGATCCTGCTCGGGCCCGGGGAAACCGGGGACAACATGCTCACCAGCAAGGCCTACGGCGGCCTGGCCAAGCTCCTGGAAGCCCTCAGGGCACACGACACCCGCCTCGTGGAGGCATTGGCTGTGCCGCAGGCACCCAGCCGCTCCAAGGGCGTCCCAAGCCGCGCAGGAGACCCGGATGCAGAGAGCGCCGAGGGTGAAGACGGCGTCCCCGTCTCGGTGCCGGCGCGGGCGCTGCTGAAGTTCAGCACCCCGCGCGATGCGGCCGCCCTCGCCGCGTTCATCAACCTGCGCGTCCTCCACCCCGAGAAAGAGCACTGGCGGCGCGGCGTCGAAGCAGCCGTCATCTACACCCGGCTCCACGGCAGCCTGAAGATCCCGTTCACCTACCGCGTCCCCGACGGCCAGGAGCAGGAGGTGGAGGCCGAGGACCAGGGCGAACAGGAGAGCGAGGGTGTGCGCGAGAGGTGGCCGGCCTCGCTCGCAGGCTTCCCGCTCGGACAGTGGATCGCCGACGCCCGCCACCTGCACGCCCGCGGCCGCCTGCACGCCGAACGCGCCGGGCAGCTGGAGCAGCTGGGCATGGTCTGGTCGCACCATGACGTCGCGTGGGAGGAAGGGCTCACCGCGGCGCGTGAGTGGGCGAAGGAGAACGGACACCTCCTGGCGCCGCTGGACGCCGTCCACCGCGGCCACAAGGTCGGCATCTGGCTGAAGAACGCGCGAGCCGACGCCCGCACCGGAACGCTGGCCCCCGAGCGGCGCGAGCAACTGGACGACATCGACCCATCCTGGTGTCCCGCCTGGCCCGTCCAATGGCAACGCGCCTTCCACCTCGTCCGCCAGCACCTCCAGGCCCACGGCGTGCTCCCGACCGGACCGGGCGAGACCGTGCACCAGGGCCAGGACCTCGGACGGTGGGTACGCCAGCAGCAGTTCGCCTTCGGCAAACTCACCTCAGTCCAGCAGTGGATGTGTGAACACGTCCTCGGGATCCAGCCCACGGCCGAGAACGAGAAGCCGCCCCTGCGCCCCACACACGCCGACAAGTGGGCACTGAACTACGCCGCCGCCCGCCAATACTACGAACGCGAAGGCCACCTCCAGGTACCCAGAGGACACATCGAACGGATAGTCACCGGCGACAGCGGAGACCAGCAGGAACGAGACCTCAAGCTGGGGTCATGGATCAGCAACCAACGCAGCAGAGCCGCCACACTCTCCCCCGAGCGCATCGAGCAGCTGACAGCGATCGGCATGCGCTGGGCATAGCCGGCCACCGGTATCAACGCCCTCGCCGCCATGGGGAGCCACCACACCTGCCGTACTCCGTTCTCGTCCGTACGGGCGGAATGAGAGAGCCCCGCCCTCGGGCTGTCCAGGCTCTGGTGGGGTGCGGCGGACTTCGCCCGGTGGTGGGCGGCCACCACGGTCGGGCTGGCTGCCGGTTGCTGGACCGTTTGTCGACGGCGATGCTGCTGGACTTCCACCCGGGGTGGTCGACTTCAGTGCCTGGTCGGCGCAGCTGATCTGGCGTGAAAAGGGCCGGCAGCGGCAACTGGTGCCGGACTTCTTCGTGCGTACCGTCCGGCCACGCGCTGGTGGTGCTCTGCCCGCCGCAGCGCGGGCCAGGCGAGGGGTTCCAGCGGCCATGACTTTCTCCCAGGTCGCTTCGGCAGTCGTATGGCACCACTGGGCTCGAAGTGGGAGCGTCCGTCGGAGAGTTCACCGGTTGAGCACGGTGTCGTGCTCGTCCGAGGTCGGGTGGGCTGCGTGCCAGGCGTCCCAGATCCCTGCGCGGAGCCTGCCGCGTGGTGGTACTTCCATGCCCTGCTCGCGGGCCCAGGCCCGTACCTCCGCCACGCTCGGTACGGGAGCTACGGATTGGGGCTGCCGGGCGGCGGCAACAGGTGCACGCGGCGGTGTCGGCGGCAGATTCGCTGGTGTGGTGGTGGTGAAGCCGCGGCGTTCGAGGATGCGGCGGCGCTTGTGGTGCATCCGCTCCAGGAGGGGGACGTCGGCGTCGAGGTAGTCGTGGGCCTCGACGTGGGACTTTCTGGCTTCGGTGTTGCGCATGATCCGGCCGACCTGCTGGATCACCCTGCCTTTGAACGAGATGGGGCTGGTCAGGAACAGGGTGTCGAGGCGGGGTGCGTCGAAGCCCTCGCCGGCGAGTTTGTCGATCGCCAGCAGCACCAGCGGCCCGTCGTGTTCCTCGGCCAGGGCGGCGCGGATCCGGGCGCGCTCGGCCGGCGGCAGGCCGCCGTGCAGGACGAGCGGGGTGACGTCATGGGGCCTGAGGGCGTCGGTGAGTTGCTTCAGGTGTTCGACACGGTTGGTCAGTGCCAGGCTGCACCGGCCGCGCCGGGTGGCGTCTGCGATGTCCGCTGCGATCAGCTGGTTGCGGGCGCCGTGGTGGGCGAGTTCGTTGTAGATGGCCTGGATGGAGGCGCCGTCGGTGCCCGGCTCGTCGGTGGTGAAGGTGGTGGGGTGCACGACGAGGTGTTTGGCGAAGGTGCTGGTGTCGTCGATCTCGTGGCGGATCGGGCCGCACTGCATCGTGATCACCGGGTCCATCTGGTCCGCGCGGTAGGGGGTGGCCGAGAGCCCGATCCAGCGAGGGGCTTTCGCTCGGCGGATCGCCGCTTCCGCTCCGGGCGCACCGATCGTGTGACACTCGTCCACGATGACCAGGCCGTACCCGTCGAGGAGGCCATCGGGGGCGTCGCGGTGGGAGAGCGTCTGCAGCATGATCAGGTCGACGGCGTGGCCGCGGCGGTCCTTGCCTGCCCCGAGTGAGCCGGGCTGCTTCTCGCCGAGGTCGAGGAAGGTGGCAAGGCGTTCGGTCCACTGGGCCTGCAGCTCCGCCCGGTTCACGATGACCGCGGTCGGGGTGCGGTGGTGGGCGATCAGGGCGCAGGCCATGACGGTTTTTCCGGAACCGGGTGGTGCGACCAGGGTCCCCGCCGCATGTTTGGTCATCGCGTCCACGGCCTGCTGCTGAGTGGGGGTCAGTGTGCCGGTGAAGTGGGCCGTGATCGGCTCGGGTTCGGGCAGGTCACTGGTGAGGGTGAGAGTGCCTCCGGCAGCGGTGATGAGCCCGGTCGCCTCGTCCGCCAGGCCTCGGGGCAGCCTGAGCCAGTCGGGGTCACAGGCGTCGAAGCCGCAGACGAGGCGCGGGGTGTTGAAGGTGGAGAAGCGTTGGTTCTGCTTACGGTAGAACTCGGGATTGTGAAACGACGCCGCGTGCTTGAGCGCGGCCAGCAGCTGCGGTGGCAGACCGACCGTGGAGATTTCCAGCATCGCCGCGAGGCGGGCCTCAACACGCGCGGGTGCCTTGCCGAGGGCCTTGCGGCGGGGCCGGGGCCCCAGTTCCGGCGCGGTCGGGGACGGGCCGGCCTTGACCGGTCCGAGCTTGTCCACAAGTGCCTCGACGTCGGCCGGGGACAGGCGCTCAGTGCGGGAGAGGTGAGCGAACTGGTCCGGATAGGGCTGCCAGGTGCCGGGGTCCACGAAGACGGTGGTGCCGCCCGCGCGGCATGCGCCCTGCAGGGGAAGCGCGATCAAGCTGCCGAACTTGAAACTGCCCTTGGCCTTGGTCGGCAGGAAGTCCTGGGCGGGAAAGAGCCGGTCATAACTCGTGAGGGCCATCTGCCCGCGGGCATCGATCGCCCGGCGCAGCAATGCCATGCCCAGCGCGCGGGCGGTGGCCGCGGGAATGGGGGCGGTGAAGAACGTCCACACGTGCGCGCCCTTCCCGGAGCGGGAGATTTCGAGGAGGGCAGGGACGTCCGCCTCGTGGCAGGCCGTGATGTAGGCGGTCGCGTCGGCGCGCCAGTCGCTGCCGTCCTTGCCATCGAAATCCGCAGCGAGCAGGCGGCAGGTGTCGTCGGCCAGCAGCGGGTACAGGCCGATGTGCAGCTCGCTGCGCCCCTGGCGGGTCGGATCGAGGTGACGGTAGACGCCCTCGTCATTCAAGGGCCAGAAGATGCGGTCTTCCTCGGCCTTGTTCTTGTCGAAGGGGTTGTCCTCGGCGGGACTCCATCCGGTACGGCCTGACCTGGCGCTCACCCACCGCCTGGCGTAGACGTCCTCACGTCCGGCAAACAGAGCCCGGAAGAGAACGATCTTCGCCTCAGCGCTGGAAGAAGCATCCGCATACGGAAGGCCTTCAGCCCTCACAGGCAGCGGCAGGTCCAGGACCGGCTCGGTCATGGGAGGCATGGCGGCGGCGGGAGCGGCCCGGCCTCCGGGGCCCAGAAGGCTACGCAGCTGCGCGTTGTCGGCTCTCAGCCGAGCGATCTCTTGGAGCAGTTCAGCGTTCTCCTCCAGCGCCACGTCGAGACGGATACGCAACTCATCGGCATCGAAGCAGTCGGACCAGTCCTCCACACATTCATGATCCCTGCCGTCGCCTCGCTCGTTGGGCCGGGGCGGCAGATTCAGCCGCACGGGGCCGTGATGGGGATGTCGGGTCGGCGCCAGGTCAGTCGTTCTGACTGGTGAGGACCCGGGACCCAACATCGGGGCCGAGGCCGCGGTAAGGATGGTCACGCGGATCATCGGGGGAGGGTGGGACCGTTGTCGCTTGGCCGTGTGGACCGTCACGCGGGTGGCGACTCCCCTCCGGCCGAGCGCAGCCACTGCTCGTAGCTGACGTACTTGCAGCTGAGTGCGTCGATGCCGTTGTACCACTGGATTGTGGGCGGGCCGGCCCGTTTTTTGCGTCTGGTTCGGGGGCGCGGCCATGCCGGTGCGGGTTGCGGCGGGCGCAGGCGGCAGTGTTCGGCGAAGTCGGTCAGGCTCATCAGGACCCGCGGCAGGCCGGTGGAGAAGAGGGAGTCGTCGCCGCGCGGGGACAGGTGAACGAGGTTCGCCGCGGCCAGCAGGAAGGGCCTCGCCCACGGCGGGACGGTGAAGATGCCGCAGTCGGTGACGAAGCCCGGGCGGCGGGTGCGGTAACGGTCATGGAGGGTGAGGGTGGTAGCGCCGGCATCGAGGTCGCCGGCGCGGACGGCGTAGAGCTGGGTGAGGGGGGCGCCGGTGAACACGGCGGTGGCCAGAGCGCCGACGAGCTGGGGGCAGGCGGTACGGGTGGCCAGGCGGTGGGCGAGCTGGTCGATACCGTAGGCGCGTTCGGGCACATTGGGGCGGCGGGCCTGGGGCGGGGTGCAGTGGCAGTCGGGGAAGTCCTGGTGGGAATCGAGGTAGGCCAGGGCGGGGACGGTGATCCACCGCCCCTGGGCACCGCGGCGCGGCGGAGGGACAGTCGGGGCCTTGGCCAGCAAGTCGCCCACGTGGTGGTCGGTGGACACCGTGTGGTGGTCGATGTCGCGTAGCGCGGTGCGCACCACGGCGGGCGGGCGCCGGGTGTGGCAGACGGCTACCAGGTGCACGCCCGTGCGCAGGCGCAGGGCGAGCAGCGCGGACCAGATTTTCTCGTCCAGGAGGTGGGCGCGCAGCACGGTGAGCCGGGTGATGGGCAGGGCAAGGATCCAGGCGCCGACGATGTTGAAGACGGGCGGGCCTTGAGTGCCCCAGTCCCCCGGCAGTTCGGTCGGTTTGCCGAGGGCGGCGAGAATGTCGAGGGCCAGCGCGCGGGCAGACGCGGCGGGCGTGGGGTGAACGGTGACGCGGCCGGCGGATGGATTGTGCGCGGCAAGGGCGGCGCGGGTGACGGCGGCGTCGTCAGCGGGGTCCAGGAGCACGGTGACCGGTGACGCGGCCGGGTAGATGATCTTTCGGCTCATGCCGGCCTCCCGGCGCAGGCGCGCGTCTTTGGCAGGGCGGCGGCAAAGAGCAGGTCCGGGTGGAGAACGGGGGCGCGCGGCGTGGACCGGGCATCCAGCAGACGGCGCTCGGTGAGCTCAGCCAGCACCGGAGGGCTCAGGGGTAGGGGTACACGGCTGCGGGCCACAGCCCGATGACCGCTCAAGGACGCGGGCAGGAGGGCTGCTTGCCCGGGGGTGGGGTGGTCGGGCTCGGCGACGTCGGCGTGGGCGAGCAGCGCGGGCTGAGCCGGGCGCAGGGCGGCGGAGCTGCCGGGAACGTTGTCCACCGCGACGCATCCGGTAGCCGGGCTGGATGCGGCCAGGACGGAGCACGGCCAGGCGGCGGTGTCGTCCGGGTGGCAGATCAGCGTTACCGGCCCGACCTGCGGAGCGGTGCGGGCGCGCATCTCAGGGTTCCTCGCGCGGCGGGAGGACGGCGTCCAGGACGTCTTCGAGCAGCGGGTGGGGCGCGCCCTGGGGTGCGGGGGTCTGGCGCAGCAGGCGCAGGGTGTGGTGGGTGGTCTGTGCCCAGCGGCGGAAGTTGCCGTGGCACCAGCGGGCATCGAGCCGCCCGAGAGCATCAGGGTCGGCCCCGCGCCACAACGGATGGAAGCGCGGGATCACCTCGGCGACGTCGGCGGGAGTGAGCTGGGGAATGTGCAGCGACACGGCGGTGCGGGAGGCGAGCATCCTCTGACGGCGCAGCACCGCCTGGCCGCGCTCGCCGACCACCAGGACGATCGCGACCCGGGTGTGGGGTGCGTCGAAGAGATACCGCAGGTACTCGAAGCATGCGGCATCCAGGCGCTGAGCCTCGTCCACCACCAACAGATGGTCGCGGGCGGCCAGGGTTTCGCGTACCGCCGCGTCGAAGGCCCCTGGATCCTGCGTCCGTGCCTCAAGGTTCAAGGCGTCGGCGAGGTCCGCGCGCAGGGCCAGGGGGGTGGGAGCGGGGCGGGGCACCAGGCGGCCAAGGCGTGCGCGGCGGGCGGGCCGAGGCATTGAGGCAAGCACCACGTCGAGGGCGAAGGTCTTGCCGACCCCGGCGTTGCCCGACAGACACATGATCGTCTTCTGGGCGGCGATCTGCTCGAGACGGCGGGCCAGGTCCGCTAAGACCGGCACAGGGACGGCGTCGGCGCCCTTGAGCGACAGGTAGTGCCGGGGCACACCGGGGACCGTGCAGGCAGGCTGCGCGCGGCCCGGAGCACGCCGCCGTCGAGCGGACGGAGGGTTACGGGTGCGTGCGGCGGGGCTCATGGGGTGTCGTCCAGGTGGCCGTTCTTGCCCAGGTGACTGAAGGTCCAGCGCACGACCTCGGTGTCCACCTGCTCGCGGCCAAGACGCTTGAGGCCGCGCAGCACCTGAACGGTCAGCCAGGCCCAGTTGCGGAAGTTGCCGTGCGCGGCGTGCTCGTCGACGAAAAGGAGATCCTCCTCCTTCACGTTCTCCCACACCGGGTGGAACAGCGGGATCACCTCGAGCACTTCTGCGCGGGTCAGGGGCGTGAAGCGCTGCCAGATGAAGATGCGGGAGGCGAGCATCGGCTCCTTGCGCAGCACGGTGTAGCAGCCGGGACCGCCGACGAAGATGATCGCGAGCTGAGTGGCGTAGTCGTCCCACAGGTAGCGGAAGTACTCGAACGCCTCGGAGTTGAGCCACTGCGCCTCGTCCACGACCAGGGTGCGGGGCTTCACGGCCAGGGCGTCCTTGAGGAGCCGGTCGAACTCGGAGGGGTGCGCGGGGGCATCGCCCCGCAGGCCCAGCGCGGCGAAGATCTCGTAGCGGACCGCCCGGGCGGTGGGGCGGGAGCGGAACGTGATCCGCCGTACGTCCTCGGCGGGTTCCAGCTCGCGCAGGCCGGTGTTGACCGCCAGGGTCTTGCCGCATCCCGAGTCGCCGTAGACGCACATCATCGCCCGCGCCTCGACCGTGTCGGCAAGGTTCTCCCGTGCCGTGAGAAGCGCTCTGGTGGTCACGACGTGCGCGTCGGACAGTTTCAGGCCCAGGTACTGGTCCCCGTCGGCCGGGGGCAGGGTGCCCGTCATCGGTCCTCTCCCTCCTGGGATATTCCTGAGCCGTCGCCTGGCGGGGCGGGCCGGCACTTCGCACGCAGCGAGGCCGGGGTGCGCCAGTGATCCGGCGGCGCGGCGGGCGGGATCAGGTCGGGCAGCGCGAGCTCGGCCGCATCCCCCAGCCGCTCGCTGTCAGCAGCCCGGTCGGCCTCCGCCGCGCTCAGTGAGCCCAGCCGCCTGGGCGGCTTGACCTCGG
Source organism: Streptomyces sp. NBC_01017 (assembly GCF_045162795.1). Lineage (NCBI taxonomy): Bacteria > Bacillati > Actinomycetota > Actinomycetes > Kitasatosporales > Streptomycetaceae > Streptomyces > Streptomyces sp. NBC_01017. The sequence continues at coordinate 11,365,781 of NZ_CP108683.1, read as the reverse complement.
TGACCGCGGCGTACCGGGTACGAGTCTGCTCGGCGGCCGCGGACATAGCGCGGGCCAGGCGCCGCTTCTCGGCCGCCTTGCGCCGCCGGTGCGCCCTGCGCTGAGTATCGGTCGCCTCATCGCAGGGGTGCGCCGGCCCCAGGTACTTCCCCGAAGCCGCCTCGAACACCTCGATCTCGTGGTCGTGGTGCGGGATGAAACGGATGCGGACCTTGCATCCCACCTCCGCCTCACCGTGCATCCACTCCCCCACGTAATAGCGCTTGTTGAAGCGCACCCCGCTCGCGGTCAGCGTGCGGATACGGCCGTCGTCGGCGAGCGTGAACCGGTGCAGCAGACAGCGGTCCACGTCCTCGACGGGGGTCGGGTCGGCCCGCCACGCCTCAAGCGGCGTACGCCCGTCGAGGGCCTGCGAGGTGTGCTCGGTGTTCCACCAGGTGATCCACTCCAGCAGCAGACGGACGAACTCGGCGAACGGCAGCGCAGCCGCCTCGTCCACGCGCCCGGGGCGGGCGCCGGGGCGCAGCCTCATGGAGGGGGCGTGGGTGTAGCGGGGCATGGACGCGAAACGCATCCGCTCCGCGCACCGGTTCAGGTTCTCGATCGACCCCTTCAAATCCGGCCGGTAGGCGGGCAGGTCCTGCACCGGCACCGCGAAATGCCCCAACGCATCGGAGACCGTCGCGGAGAGGAAGTCGGCGCCGCGGTCGATACGCACCAGCGAGGGCAGGCCGCCGATCGGCCCGTACGGGCCCGTGGAGTCCTCATCCCTTACCAGCGCGATCCGCAACGCGGCCAGGACCGCGTCCCTCGAGGGCTGATGCGGCGTGATCGCCGCACCCGGAATCACCTCGGTCGCGCAGTCGATGAACCATGTCACCCACGGAAACACCAACTCGCCGTCCAGCAGCACCTCGACCGGCACATGCTTATGATCCGCCTCCCAGCAGGCATTCCGCCACAGCCTCGGGCGCCGCAGATGCACATCGTGCCGCCGCCGGGCCGGCTCCCCGCCCGCAAGCGCCGCACGCTGCCCGGGGTTGAGGTCGAGGCGGATCGCCCGATGCAGCGTCGCCAACGACGGCACATCGGGCACCTGATTGCCCTCAACGCGCACCCGCGCGGCCTCGGCCACCAGATCCCGGTGCACCGCGGCCGCGTTCCCGCACCACGCCACCAGACGCCCATGCAACTCGTCCGTGATCCGGAAACGCTCCCGCTGAACCGGGCCTGTACGCCCCTCACGTCCGGCCTGAAGCCACCGCCGCACCGTCCGCCGCGACACCCCCACCGAGGAAGCGACCAGCCGCACATGCTCCGCATCCAGCTCCCCACGCGCCTCCAACGCCAGCAACCGGGACACCACCTGCTCACGCCCCAACACCCTGGGAACCAGCGGGACATCACCAGCATGCCCCAGGCCGCCACCGCTGAAGAATTCCGCCCCGGCCATGCCCTACCCCGCCCGTCGACGCCCTGTACCCCTCCCCCACCAGACACGATCCGCCAACCACCAGAACATATACGCGAATTCAGAGAAATGTCCGCTCACTTACGTCCCAGCCACTAAAATGCCCTGCCGCTCAGGAATCTGCACCAACCCGACCAGCACCTCCGCACATCACTGTCCCGACCACACGTCACACCGATGCCCCCGGCACCAACAACACCCCAGGCCAGACACCCGCACCCCACCCGGGGACACCCCGTACAGACCCAGGACAAACACACTCAGATTCGCACACGGGGCATGGCCGTGAAACTGCGTGACCACCAGATCGAGGCTGTGGCCGCTATTGTGCGCGGCTTCGATATCCCGCCGGGCGGTATTCCCCGGGACGGTCTTCGTGGGCAGGTGCATGCCGCGTGTGGCACTGGGAAGACCATCATGGCTGCCGCGTCGGCGAAGCGGGTTGTGCCCAGGGGGCGTGTGCTCGTGCTGGTGCCGACGCTGGATCTGCTGGCGCAGACGGTGAAGGCGTGGCACGACATCGGGCACAAGGGGCCGGCGGTTGCCGTGTGTTCGCTCCAGGACGATGCGGAGCTGTGGAGCATGAGGGTGCGCTCCACCACGAACCCTGTGCAGCTGGCGCTGTGGCACGGGCAGGGGCCGGTGACCATCTACGCCACCTACGCGTCGCTGGGTGTCCTGGCGGAGGCTTTTGAGGGTGTCTACGGGCAGCAGTTGGCCCCGGTGGACCTGGCGGTGGTTGATGAGGCGCACCGGACTTCGGGGTCGATGGGGAAGGCGTGGGCGGATATCCACGACCAGAGCGTGTTCCCGGCGTACCGGCGGCTGTATCTGACGGCGACGCCGCGGATCTGGGAGGAGCGGCTGGACCGGGAGGTTGCTGAGGGGGTGCGTGACCCGCTGCCGCGGGAGATGGCTGCCTCCATGGACGACGAGAAGGTCTTCGGGCCCGTCCTCTACAAGCTCTCGCTCGCCTCTGCCGTCTCCCGGGGTCTTTTGGCTCGGTATCAGGTAATTGTTGTCGAGCTTGAAGATCCTCTCGTCACGCCCGAGCGGCTGATGGGCGAGGAGCGGCACGGTGAGGAGGTGCGCGGGCAGCGTCTCGGAGCCTTGCAGGCCGCGCTGCTGCACACGATGGCGCAGCACAATCTGCAGACCTGCATCACCTTCCACCACCGGACGATAGAGGCGCAGGCGTACGCGGAGGGCCTTCAGCGGGTGGCGGCGAAGCTGCACGCCGACCAGCCCGAGACGTACCCGAAGCGGATCTGGGCCAACTGGCTGTGCGGCGAGCACGTCCCCGAGCGCCGGCGGGAAGTCCTGGGCGGCTTCGGGTCCACGGGGCAGCGTGCGGTGCTTTCGAACTGTCGGGTCCTGGGCGAGGGCGTCGACATCAGAGCGGTGGATAGTGTCGCCCTGTTGGATCCCAAGGGCGCGCCTCACGACATCGTCCAGGCCATCGGCCGCGCTTTGCGTCAGAAGCCGGGACAAGGGAAATTGGCCTCTCTGATCGTGCCGGTATTTCTCCAGCCCGGAGAAAAACCGGAAGACATGTTCACTTCAGGATCGTATCGCCCGCTGGTGAAGGTATTGGAAGGTCTGCGCGCTCACGACGAAGAAGCAATCGAATTGCTCGCCATCCCGCAAGAGCCACAGAAGGACGTCGCGCAGCCGTCCCAGTACATCGGTACGCCGCCCAATGAAGGCGAGGAAGAATCCCGTCTCCTGCTCCGTTTCGCCGCCCCGCGTGACCCAGTGATGGTCGCGGACTGGGTGTCCTTCAACGTCATCGACACCGAACGACAGGACTGGGCCCGCAGCTGGGCGAAGCTCAAGGCGTACGTCGAACGGGTCGGGAACGCACGGGTGCCCTACGGACACCGGGAAGATGCGACACCCCTGGGACAATGGGTGGCAGAGCAGCGACGGGCCTACACAGCTGGGGAGATGAGCGGCCAGCGCGCCCAGCGGCTGGAGAAGCTCGGCATGGTCTGGTCCCCGGCCGACGAGCGGTTCCAGGAAAACCTGGAAGCCGCCAAGGCCTACTACGACCAGCACTGGACACTCTGCGCGCCCCGCTCAGCAAGCATGCTGGACCGGGCGGTGGGGCAATGGCTGTCCAACCTCCGCCGCCCCGGCACCCTCGACGGACACCCCGAATGGAAGACGGCACTCGAGGCCGTCGACGAAGACTGGAACCCGTCATGGCCGCCGGAGTGGCAGCGGCACTACGCCGCGCTGCGCGAGCTCGTACGCGACGAGGAAGGCCAGGCGGAAGTCCTGCCCGGGCTCACCGTCCACGGCATGGACATCGGCAAATGGCTGACCCGGCAGCGGAAGCCCGAGGTCTGGCAGACCCTGACGGACGGGCAACGCGAACGCCTGCAGGCCGTCGGCGTCGTCCCGCCGGCCCCGGAGCCGGAAGCGGTCATCAAGGCCGCCAAGACGGCTCTGAGCGCCTTCGAACGAGGCGTAGCGGCCCTGGCCCAGTACAAGAGCCGAGAGGGCGCAGTGACCGTCCCCAGAGGGCACGTAGAGACGCTGCCAGACAGCACCGAAGTCAAACTCGGAGTCTGGGTCATGAACCAGAAGAGCCGCAGGGAGAAGCTCACCACCGACAGGCTCACCACGCTGGCCAACCTCGGGCTGGAATGGGCGGCGGCCCCGTAGCCACGTCGGACCCGTACGAAGGGGTGTTGCAGCCCTGGCGCAGTACAAGACCCGCACGGGCTCTGTGAAGGTCCCCAGGGCCCACGTAAGCGACTGGAGGACGGCACCGAGGTCAAACTCGGAGTGTGGATCATGAACCAGAAGGGGCGCCGCGGGAAGCTCACCACGGACAGACGGCAGGTGCTGGCCGCACTGGGGCTGGACTCGGCCTGAGCCCGGCGCCGCCAGATGCGGCCCGGCCACGACACGGACAACCCGAAGATCATCCCGCGCCCCACCCGACCACGTGACAACACCCCGGGCAGCGCGAACCCGCGATGAAAGGCTTCCGGTCCGCCGGATCCGCACAACGGTCCCTGTCCGCGTTCACCAGGAACCCACCCCACTTCAGACCCCACCGGCACCTGGCGACCGCCGGCCGGCACGAGCCTGCCCACCACGACCTGAACCACAGGCCGCCCCGCCCCCGGTCACACCCCCAGCCGATCACGCCCCCGACAACAGCAGCACCCTCCTGGGAGGGCCCGCCGTCCCTGCCCCCTGCCCCCCAGGGCAGGGACGGATGCAGTCACGGACCGCACAATGCGATGCAGGACAACCGGCCCCTTGCTCCGCAAAGGGCCGAACAGCGCCTCCGCTCCCGCCCTTCCCCCAGCCCGGGACACAGAAGGGGGGGCGGGGCCAGGAGAACGGAACAGACACGATATGGAGAACTACCCCCCTCCTGGCGCCGGTAGCGCCGGTGGTACCGGGCAGGCCGGCAACGAGGAGGAAACCATCCTCCAGGCGATCCTCTTCCAGTCCACCCAGTCCACCACCGTTCAAAACCCCGATCTCCAATGGCTTGGCCACCAGCTCCAGGCCCACTACAACGATGACGACCTCGATCATGAGCTGTGGCTGTGCCAGATGTACGGGAATTCTCCCACCGTGGCGAATCTGTGCGGCACCCGCCCCATTACTGCCGCTGAGGCCGAGGATGCCTGGGACGATCTCGTCGGCGCCTACTACACGTGGTACAACACCGTCTACCAGCCGGCCGCCGCCGGTGACATACCCGGCAGCGGGCAGAGCGGTGCAACCACCTCCGTACAGGACCAGCCCACCCCCGGCACATGGACCGACGACGACACGGCATGGCTCACCGACTTCCTCAACGCCTGCGCACAGGACGAATACCAGCGCAATTACCAGCGCGACGAAGCAGGCCTGAAAGAATTCCTCCAGGACGCGGGAGGCAAACCCGAGGCGGCGAAGGCGCTCATCCGCCGGGCACACCGCCACTACGGCGGAGCCGACGCGCTCGCACAGGTCCTCGCAAACCCCCGCCCCACGACCGGACCGGTGCCCGCCCCGCAACCGCAGACCCAAGGGGCCGGCTACGTCTGGACACCCGACCCCGCCCCACAACCCGCACCAGCCGCGCCCCCGCCCGTCCACCCCCACCCCGCCACACACGCCTGGTCACAGAAGGACGAAAACGTCCTCAACCGCTGGCTCGACTGGCTTGCCCAGATGGACCAGCAACCCACATGGGACACCATCGCCAACGGCCTGGCGCAACTCCTGGCAAGCCAAAAAATCAACGCTGAACCCGCAGCCTGGTGGACCACAGCCTGGCAGTCCCCCAGCAGACAGATCGCATACCTGCGGCAATACCAGAGCCGGAAGGCCGACCTGTCCGTAACCCTCGACGCACAAATCACCTACGCCTGGCAATCAACCCAGTGGGCCCTCGCCAACCAGCAGCAAACCCAAAACCAGCCCCAGCCACCCGCATACACCTGGACCCCCGACCAACAGACCCAGCCCCAGCACTACCCCCAGACAACCCCACAAACCCACCCGCCGGCACAACACCCGCAGACCCACCCCCGAAACCAGCCCACACCCCACCCGGCTCCACCACCCTCAAGCGGACAATCAAGGCCCGGGAAGCGGAAACAACCCGCACCAGACCCCAACGCCATTAAACAAAAAGACAACCAACGTAAACACCCACGCGCCGTTGGCAAAAACGCTTTCAGCCAGAAACTGTTGAAACTGCGCGAGAAGGCAAGCCTGACACAGCAGGAGCTTGCAGACAGGCTGAATATTGGACAAGTATATATATCGAGAGGCGAGTCCGGCAGCTACATCGCTCCGGACAGGGCACACCTCTGGATCCAGGCAGTGACAGACGACCCGCAAATTCAAGAAGAACTTCAAGCACTCTATGATGCAATATTCCACAGCACGGAAGACGCAAAGTCGGCATTCCGGGAACGGATGCTGCAACTCCGCACAGATCAGGAATTCTCCCAAGCAGATGTCGCAGCTGCACTCGGCGGGACCGTGAACATTTCGCTTTGGGAGAAGAAGATTACACCGACAACAGCAGCGAGCCAGGAGAAAGTTGACAAGTGGATCAACTTCCTGACGGCAGGACTGCAAGACAGGGAAAGCGTCCGCACGGAGCTGCGCCGGCTCTACGAGAAGGCAATGGGGCGGAAGCTTTCGTGGACCGACTGACCGTCGTCTGGCAGGCCCCCCTGACGGACGGACAGCGCGAGCGCCTGCAGCAACTCGGCATCACGCCGCTGCCGTCGGAGCCGGAAGCGCCCGCGAAGCCGTCCACGACACCCATGGCAGCCTTCGAGCGGGGCGTTGCGGCCCTGGCCCAGTGCAAGACCCGGGAAGGACACCTGACCTCCCCAGGAGTCACGTAGAGACAATCGTGGTCAGCGGCCAGGAGCATGCCGTGAAGCTCGGGGTATTCCTCAGCAACACCAAGAGCAGGCGCGCCAAGCTCACCGCCGACAAGCTCCGGCAGCTCGCCGACCTCGGACTCGAATGGGCAACAGCCTGACGGTCGGGCCGCTGACGCTGCCCCGGAAAGCGTGTCGGGGTCACTCGGGCGAGTTCCTGCCCGGGGCGGCCCCGGCCCTGCTGCATCCCGCCCGCGGGGACAGGGACCTGTCCCGCACACTCCGTACCGGCACGGGCCAGCGAAAAGCCTATCTTTGTCGGGACGTTGTCCTGCCTGCCGAATCAAGCAGAACAGCGAGAGTCAGCGGTGGCCGGCGCAGAGGCCTGGCTCGCCGTCGAAGCGAAGGGACACAAGCGGTCATCGTGGACCAGGGGAAGGGTGCACACAACGCGCCGCCGATCTGCCTCGTACTCCCCGACGGACAGGAAGTCCGCGGACGGCTGCACGCCCGCCGGCGGGCGGAGGACGGCTGGCTCTACCAGGTAGGAATCCTGGTGTGGCAGGACGCCACGAGCGGCCCCGCCGAACCTGCCGAGCAGCGAGTCTGGGTGAGTCCCGCACACGCACGCCCGGTACCCGGTGTCTCCTACCAGCACGTCCCCACCCACACCGGTCCGCAAGCAGACAGCCGTTCTCATAGGCGCCCGCCCGCATGGACCATCCAGTACCTGCCCCACCGCCCCGGACACCCGGGCGCCACGCTCCTGCACGTCGTCGGCTGCACCCCCAGCGACCGGACACTCACTCGCGAAGAAGCACTCGCCGCGCTCGATCAGCCCCGAGCAGCAGCCTGCATTCAATGCGACGCGGCCCGGTCCCTCACTTCAGACGCACAACCGACCGACCAACCTCGCCAGGCCCAGCACACCGACGAATCCCATCAGAACACAAAACCCCGCGAAACAGTCACATAACCGCCTGGTGCCTGAGAGCGGCACGACAAGAAGCGGAGGTGGCCGCCTCATGTACGTCACGAGCGTCTCTTCCCCGCTCAAGATGTTGTTTCGGGACCTGTTCCTCGGCCTGTGAGCACCCCGGCGTCGGCCCGGAATGCACTGGCCAGTGCGCACTACCATGGAGCCGTGCCGATGACGCTAAGCCGCTGTTCTGCTTGCGGCGGGGGAACCTGGGTGAACACCGCTGACACCGAACGGTGGTTCTGTGACTGCGGAACCGAACAAACCCCTGCGAGCACCGCGACCTGTGACAGCGACGATGCCAGAAGCTCACGGCTCTGACCTCATGCGCCGGAGCGCCGTTGTACTGATCTGCTTTGCTGTCAGCGGCCGTTTCGATTCCCCACTGACGGCCGCTTCGTGTACGCAGCGTGAGGTCATCCTCGGCGGTGTTCGCCCCACCACGGCAGGATCGGAGGCAGGTCGCTGAGCCCGCGGGCTGGCCGCTTCGGCATCGGCGACTCCCCGCCGTCCCCGTCCCAGCGGCGTGCGTATTGGTCCGGGAGGCTGCCCCAACCCCAGTAGGGAACCGGGCAGTCGGGGGCCTCGCCGAGTTCGTCGAGAGGATCCATGCGCTTTTCCGCCACCGTGCACAGGTGGGCCCAGTCGTCGCCCATGTCGAAGACATAGGCGAACTGCTCCTCGGCCTGCAGCCTGCTCAACTTGGTCGCATGGCCATCCACGGTGCCGTCCGGGGCCTCGCCGTCCCACCAGTCCAGAGGGCTGACCCGGGAGCCGTCGGACAAGATGAACAGGTGCAAGTGGGCCAAGTACCAGCGGCCGAAGGCGAGATCGATGGCCGTGGCGAACTGGGCGAAGGAGTGCGAGCGAGCGGCGGCAAAGACCCGGCCGGGGCGAGGCCACAGGTCTGCCCCGTGCCCGGAGACCAACTCCACCCGGATGGACAGCCAGGTACGTGCCACAACCTCAACCCCTTCAACCGTCAGGTCCGCGAGCCGGCACCGAGACTACCGAGTGTGACTGCCACGTGGGGAATCGAGCTGGCCGCTACTGGCCGCCGACACTTTTACCGTGTGAGGGCAGCCAAGCCAAGAGGGCCACATCTGCGTAAGAGGTGGCCCGTTGTTCCGCTGATGGTCTGCCCTCCACTGCCATCACCATGACCGTGCTCCCGGCGGCCGGCTCCAGCAGCAACTGCTACCCCCGGCTCTGCCAGGAAGCCGAAGGCGTGGTCCCTTTGCCCTCCTCGTGAGCGCGTAACGTAGACCGGCACCACGACCTCGCAGCAGGAATCACCGTGCCGCCTACTGAAGTACAGTCCGCCTCCATCGCCGCCCCGCGCCCGGCCGCGCCGCTCATGCAGCGCCGGCCGCAGCGGTCAACTGTCCGTCACGGCCAGGCATCCTGTGCCGACTACGGCTGCACCCGCACCGAGTGCCGCCGCGCGGCACTCAAAGCCCGCCGTCAACGCAACCAGGACCGCCTGCGCGGCCGCCCCGCCCGAGTTCCACCGCATGCCGCCGCCCGGTGGGCGGCCCGACTGCGCGAACAGGGCATGTCCGCGCAGGACATCGCCGACAGAGCCGGTCTGTCCGTGACCCTGGTCCGCCGACTGCTGCGCGTCCCAGAGCAGACACAGACGCGGAACATCGCCCGCACCACCGCCGACGCCGTACTCGGCATCCCAGTCCCCGCCCGACGCGAACCCAAGGCACCGGGCCTGACCGACTCCGCTGAAGCATCCCGGCTCCTGGCAGACGTGGCCCGTGCCGGATGGCCCGCCACCGCACTCGCCCAGCGACTGGACGTCACCCCCGCCACCATCGCCGAAGTCCGCGACAAACGCCCCCGCCTCCACCTCGATCTCGCCCTGCGGATCCGCCGTCTGCACCGCGAACTCATCGCCCTCGACCCCGTCAGCCAAGGCATCCGCCCCGCTGACGCCGCCCGCACCCGAACCGCCGCCGCCCGGCGCGCCGCAGGGTTCTGAGCAACCTCCGCCGACGTAGGGCCCGGGCGGGCGGCCCACCTCTGCTCAGGTCGCCGGTGCGAACAATCCGAGCAAGCGTTCCTTCTGCCAGGGCCCAGACTCCGGGGACGGCGGGTCCCGGAGATGTCTGAAATTGTGGACAGCTTGCGGCGTTGATGGAGGAAACAGCGGGTTTCATGGGCGTCCGGGTGGGCTGCGAACCAGCTCCGGGCGGCTGGGGTTGGGTGTCGGATCTGATGCCGTTCGTTCAGAACAGTGCCAGGCCCTCACTGCTGGTGTCTGCGATGACGGGCCGGAAGCGGGTGGGGAGGCCGTCCAGGCGGTCGGGGCCGGCCGCGGCGGCCACGGCGGGGGCGGTCTCGGCCAGCCAGGTGCCAAACCGCTTGGCGGCTTCGCGGTAGGGCACTTGCGCCAGGACACGGTGCTCGCCCGAAGGACAGAAATCGACGGCGACGGTGAGCAGGCAGGAACGGGGGGCGTTGTGGCTGCCCGTCCAGGACACGCGCAGTACACCGCAGGGTTTGCGCGCGCGGGAGCTGCGGGGGGCGTGGTGGGTCGGGCGCAGCGATCGGCAGGCTATGTAGGCGGTCCACGCGGCGAGGTGTGGCAGCGGCAGGGTGGTGCGGGCGCGGCAGCCGGGGCAGCGGTGCCAGTGGCGGAGCCAGTCGACGGCGTTGGTGTCAAAGAGGCGTGTGTAGCGGCTGGCTACGCGGATGTCGTTGCTGTACAGGTGGTCGGGGCGTTCCAGTGTGTTGCAGGAGTGGCAGACGGGGGCGCGGACGTAGTCGTGTTCATGGCAGTGGTCGAGTACGGCAGCGGGTGCGGTGCGGCAGACAGCGCAAACCCACCCAACCACCTTGCCTGAGGTGCCCGGCTTCCTACTCAGTACCGAGTACAGCTGGCCTTGCAGTTCCCCGTTGTACGGGCGCAGTGGGGCAGTTGGGCTCCTCTGCCGGCCGTCAGTGGCTCGGACCTGCTGGCAGTCGGGCGGCACGGTGGCGGCGGTGCTTGCCTGGCAGGGCCGCGCGGCCTGCAGCCACCGCGTTTCGGCATGCTCGGCGGCATCCAGCAGTCTCACCACGGCACGCGGCAGCCACCATGTCCGCTCCGTCCGGTCCCGGGTCTGCTCCACGACTATCCGTCGCCAGTCGATCCCCGCCAGATGGCACGGCCCAGCGCCTTCGCGCCGGGCTGCCCGCTCTAAGCCGGCCAGCTCCTGCAGTTCCCAAGTGATGCGCTGACGCCACCGCAGCAGCGTTCCCTCGATGCACTCCTTCTTCGGCGCGCCACGGAACGGACCGATGCGGACCAGGTCCTGGCAGTCCATCTCGACCGCGTTCAGTTCCAGTGCCGCCCGGCGCAATTCAATCTCCCGGACACTCCACTGACCGTCGCCTGCCTTCACCGTCGCCACCACACGGCCACCGAGCAGGACATACCCCGCCCGGGCGTTGGCAGGAGAACAGGTAAACGCCGCAGAAGCCCTTGGCACAGCGCCGTCGGCCGTCAAGCCGGCCCACAGAGCGTCCGCAGCCCCCAAAGAGATCAGGCCGCCCGTACGACCCGGGATGAAACCCTCTGACATACCAGCAGGCTAACCGCCCACACCGACAAGCCGATAGGAGCGGCCAGCCGTCAGCCCTCGCCGGTGCTGGGCGCGCGGCTGGGCGGCGCTGCAGAAGTTCACCGGGCGTGAGCTTCACGCCCGCGTTCCCTACGGGCACAAGGAAGGCGCGTACCCCCTCGGGCAGTGGGTGGCAGAACAACGAAGGGCGTACGGGGCGGGGCAGATGACCGGCCTGCGCGCCCGGCGGCTGGAGAAGCTGGGCATGGTGTGGTCGCTGGCGGATGAGCGGTTCCAGGAAAACCTCGCGGCCGCCAAGGCGTACTACGAGCAGCACTGGACGCTGTGCGCGCCCCGGTCCGCGACGATGCTGGACCGGCCGGTGGGGCAGTGGTTGTCCAACCTGCGCCGCCCTGGTGCGCTGGGGGCCACCCCGAATGGAAGACCGCGCTCGAAGCCGTCGACAAGGACTGGAACCCGGCATGGCCGGCCGACTGGCAACGCCACTACACCGCGCTACGCGACGTCGTACGCGACGAAGAGAGCCCGAGATCCTGCCAGGGTTCACCGTCCACGGCATGGACATCGGGAAGTGGCTCACCCGGCAGCGGACGCCGAAGGTCTGGCAGGCCCTGACGGACGGGCAGCGCGAACGCCTGGAGCAACTCGGCGTCGTGCCAGTGGCGCCGGAGCCTGAGGTGTCCGCGAAGCCGTCCACAGCGCCCGTGAGCGCCTTCGAGAGGGCATTGCGGCCCTGGCCCAGTACAAGACCCGCGAGGGCACCGTGACCGTACCCAGAAGCCACGTAGAGCGACTGGAGGACGGCACCGAAGTCAAGCTCGGAGTCTGGCTCATGAACCAGAAGAGCCGCATGGAGAAGCTCACCACCGACAGGCTCACCGCGCTCGCCGCCCTTGGCCTCGACTGGGCTTCAGCCAGGGTATTCGGCGACTTGCGATATCTGACTGCACCATAGGAGTCAGCTGGGCTGTGGTGGTCGTGGGCGGTTGGCTACGTCTGCGGCGTAGGTGGCCCAGTCGCCGGCGGCGATCTGCTGCCAGGTGGCGGCGGTGTCTGTGCTGATGCCGAGGAGCCTGGCGAGGACGGCGGCGGGCAGTTCGCCAGCGAGGGCGAACAGAGCTGTGGAGCGGTCGCTGCGGGGGCGCAGGCCGAGCTTCTTCAGGCGTTCGTCGAGGCCGGCGAAATCGAGGGGAGTGCCGGGGCGGATGCCTGGGAACAGCCAGGGCGTGTCGGCGCCGGTGGTGCCGTTCTGGACGCGGCCTCGGTGGCGGGTGGTGGCCAGGTCGCGGACGAGTCCGGCGACCGGTTCGGGGAGTGTGATGGGTTTGCTGCCGCACCGGATGCGGGTGCGGTCGTCGTCGTGGATGACGTGGGCGGTGGTGAGTCGGCAGATGGCGGCGGGGCGTTGGGCGTACAGCAGCAGAAGGAGTCCTGCGACGCGGTCGGCGGTGGGGATCGTGTCGTCGTGCAGGATCCGGCGGGTCAGTGTCCAGCGTCGTTCGGTGTCCAGGGCGACGGTGGGACCGGGCCAGGCAACGGCGGGGTAGGTCAGGTCGCGGGCGTGCCGGTGGGTGACGGCCCAGCGGACGAAGTTGCTGGTCTCGCGGGGGTAGATGGAGTTCGGATCAGTGATCTGGGTTTCGAGGTCGGCCTGAGTACAGGTAGCCAGGGTCAGGCCGTGTGTTTGCAGCCAGTTGAGGAAGTTGGCGGCGGCAGTGACGTGGCTGCGGATGTTGACCGCTTGCAGGCGGGTGGCTGGGGTGCCTCGCACGCGGGTGCGCAGGCGGCGCAGATGGTGCCAGATCGCGTATCCGTGCAGGATGCGGCGGTGGTCGGGATCGGTTAAGGCCTGGATTTCGTGGTTGATCCATCGCTCGAGACGGATCAGGTGCTCGTCGCGGGCAGGCAGCACTTGGCTGGCGACGAGGACGGCGCGCAGATGGGCGACGGTCTTGCCGTGAGGCAAGGTGTCGAGGAGGTCGTGGGTGAGAGGGCGGCCGGCGGTGGCGATGCCGCGCAGGACGGTGGTCACCTGGGGGCGGGCGAGCCAGGCCAGGGTGGTGTCGGGCCGGCCGTGACCGACCAGCGCGACGTGCAGCGCGGTCACGTGCTCGGGCAGGTGACCGTCGGACGTGAGAAGTGCGCGTAGGCGCTGGTCGAGGACGCAATGCGTGCAGGGGCGGGCGGTTAGCTGCCAGGGTGCGCGGCAGAGAGTGCAGCGTTGCCAGAACTGTGGGTCGGGGTTGAGGCACTGGGCGCACAGTGGAGCGGTTGCGGTGCCGCCGCGGAGTGGGGCGATGGTGGAGCAGCGGCTGCAGACGGCCCAGCATTTCTCGCAGCTATCGCACCAGGGTTTGCCGGTTGTCGGGGAGATCCATCCCGGCCGGGTGCGTCCGCAGATCGAGCAGGTGACGTGCCGGCGGGGGCGGCAACTGCTGCAGTAGGAGCCGTCGGGACAGCGGACGGCGACTGTGCGGCGGCGGCCGCAGCCACAGCACCGCTCGTAGTTGATCGGGTCGCTGCGCAGGCAGGACGAGCAGATCGGGGCCCCGTCATTGTCGCGGACAGCGGGGTCACGGACGGCCCCGCAGCGCGCGCACGCGGTGGCCCGGGCACGGCCGTAGCAGGTCCTGCAGATCCGTTCCCCCTGGTGCAGCACGGTCAGCGGGAGCAGTCGGTGGCAGCGGGGGCATGACGGCTTGACCACCCGGGTGGCGTGCTGGGCGGTGAGCTCGTCGATGAACCGTAAGACGGCCGGGGAGGGGGCTTGGTGGCCTGCCCCGGTCAGCAGGTCGGGCTGGTTGACGATCTGGCGGGCAAGCCGCTGCCGGGTGCTGGGCAGGGACGCAGCGCGGCCCAGTGCCGTCTGCACGCTGGTTCGGGTCAGGGCCGGATCCAGGGCGGTGAGCAGCAGGATGAGTTCGTCGACGGCGTGGGTGTCGTCGCGGCGGCAGCCCTTGCAGCGCGGGTGCCCTTCGCTGTCGCGGTACGGCAGGCGTCGCCGACAACCACATCCGGCGCAAGTTCCGCGGCCGGCGGTACAGGTGGCGCAGCGAAAGGAGCTGCTCTGCCATCGCCGAAGCCCACTCTGAAACCGGCCGCAGCGGTCACAGCGGGGCGCAGCGATGGCACGGGCTCCGGCGGCCCGCAGGGCGACCAGAAGCTCGGCGACGGCTTTGGGGGCGGGCGGCTGTCCCGTGATCAGCAGGGCGGGGTCGGCGGCCAGGGCCCGCGCCAGGCGCCGCTGCTTGGTGCGGTCCCGGCTCAGGCCTGTGACGACACGGTGGATCTCGTCGCGGGACAGGTACTGCTCGGCGCGGCAGACCAACTCGACCGTCAGGTCGAGGGGGTCATGGCCGGGATCGGCGCCGACCGCAGTCACGGGTCCACCCCGGTGATCCGGGCCCGCCGGGGCCGCAAGCTGCCCAGGGCACCGTCCGTACTGCCTGTGCCTGCCTGTGCGGCTTTCGGCGTGCGTGCGCCGGCCTCGGCGGCCACCGGTTCGATCAGGTCGTCCATGGTGCAGTCAAGGATGTCGAGCAGCGCCATGAGGATCTTCAGGCTCAGCCGTTCCGGACGTTCGACGACCAGGCGGTAGACCTGGCTGGTGGACAAGGTGATGCCCCGCTCTGTCAGCAGCGGCAGCAGGTCCGTGGTGGAGAACATCCCGCGCTCGGCCATGACCCGGCGCAGGTGCCAGTGGTAGTCGAGCTTTCCCATCTGCCTCACTCCCCCGCCGCTGGCAGCCCATTGAAGGCCGGAGCCAGCGCCCGGGCCAGGGCCGCGTTCATGAAGTCGTCGCTGACGTGCGTGTACACGGCTGTCGAGGTGTCGCACTCGTGGCCGACCTGCTGCTGGATGAACCGCCGGTCCACGCCGTCCTCGGTCAGGTGCGTGACGTAGGAGTGCCGCAGGGAGTGCGGCACCAGCGACTCGGGCAGATTCAGGGCCTGACGGTAGGCGACGAACCGGGCGTTGATCTCCGATGGTTTGATCCGTCCGCCGCGTTCGGTCACCCACAGCGCGGGGTGGTCGGCGCAGCCGGACCGCGGCCGGACGTTGTCGACGTAGTCGGCGACTGCCTCCACCGCCCAGTCCATCACCGACAGCACGTTGCGGCGCCGCGGCGGCTGGCCGCGTTTCGCCTTGCCGTAGCGGACGTTGAGCGTGCCGTACCGGCCGAATGCGGGGGCTTGGGGGTTGCGGCCGAAGTCTGCGAGATCGAGCCGGGCTGCCTCACCGCGGCGAAGCCCCCACCCGTAGATGACCTTGAAGAGAGTGGCGTCCCGGTAGGCCGCCAGCGCGCCCTTGCGCCTGGCCCGCACCGCACGGGCTACCTGCTCGTCTGCGTAGTCCAGGAAGCGCTGCAGCTCCTCGCGGGTGAACGGACGGGCCTCGGGATCACCCTCGTAGTCGTTCAGGTGGGCAATGGTGTTCCACTCGTGGCAGATCGCCACCGGATGGGTACCGAACCGCTCCTCACACACCCCGGCTTACCCGTAGCGCGGATCGATCAGGTACTCGCTGAACAGCCGCAACTCGCACTGGTAGGCGCGTACCGTCGACGCCGCCAGACGCCGCTCCCCCAGCAGCGACGCCGACCACTCGTCCAGATGCGCCGGCATCCACGCCCACGGGAACTCGTTCGTGAACGCCAAGAACCGGCGCACCGTCTGCTCCCGCGCAACCATGGTGCCCGTCTTCACCCCGCGGGAGGTCTGCTGCGCCCTCCAGCCACTCAGCATCCCCTCGAGGACTACCTCCTGCGGCCGAAGATGCACCACCCCCGCCACCAACTGAAGGCGCGCCGCCCCGGCCAACTCCGTCTGAGATCGAGCCACCGCCGATCACCTCTCCCGTCCAACGGGCTGATCGTGCATCAGGCGGGATGAGCTCGACAAACCTCCTGAAATCAGCGTGTGTTAGGGAGTACCGTCAGCAAGTTAGGCAACAACAGCTGAACTGCTCAAGAGCCGAATAACTCCCGCCTGATGCAATAGCCGACAGTTGCGGTATCAGATCATCGTGCTGGAGCTCCAGGACCCCGTCGTCACCCCGGAGAAGCTGATGGGCGAGGAGCCGCACACGGAAGAGGTGCGGGGGCAGCGCCTCGGAGCCCTCCAGGCCGCGCTCCTGCACACCATGAGCCAGCACAACCTGCAGACGTGCATCACGTTCCACCATCGGACGATCGAGGCGCAGGCGTACGCGGAGGGCTTGGAGCGGGTTGCGGCGAAGCTGCACGCCGATCAGCCTGAGACGTACCCCGCTCGGATCTGGGCGGACTGGCTGTGCGGCGAGCACGTCCCGGAGCGCCGGCGGGAGGTCCTGCGCGGGTTCGGGACTACGGCGCTGCGGGCTGTGCTCTCCAACTGTCGTGTCCTGGGTGAGGGCGTCGACATCAGAGCGGTGGACAGCGTGGCCCTGTTGGACCCCAAGGGTGCTCCGCACGACATCGTCCAGGCCATCGGCCGGGCTTTGCGTCAGAAGCCGGGACAGGGGAAGCTCGCCTCTTTGATCGTGCCGGTATTTCTCCAGCCGGGAGAAAAGCCGGAGGACATGTTCACCTCCGGATCGTATCGCCCGTTGGTGAAGGTATTGGAAGGGCTGCGCGCTCACGATGAAGAGGCCATCGAATTGCTGGCGATTCCGCAGGAGCCGCAGAAGGACGTTGCGCAGCCGTCCGTGAACATCGGTTCGGCGCCCGAGGAAGACGAGGACGAATCCCGCCTGCTGCTGCGTTTTGCTGCTCCGCGTGATCCGGTGATGGTCGCGGACTGGGTGTCCTTCAACGTGATCGACACGGAGAAGCAGGACTGGGCGCGCGGCTGGGCCGCGCTCAAGAAGTTCACGGAGCGTCAGCTTCACGCCCGAGTGCCATATGGGCACAAGGAAGGCGCGTACCCCCTTGGCCAGTGGGTCGCGGAACAGCGAAGGGCGTACGGGGCGGGGCAGATGAGCGGGTTGCGTGCCCGCAGGTTGGAGAAGCTGGGCATGGTGTGGTCGCTGGCGGATGAGCGGTTCCAGGAGAACCTGGAGGCCGCCAAGGCGTACTACGAGCTGCACTGGACGCTGTGTGCGCCCCGGTCCGCGACGATGCTGGACAAGCCGGTGGGGCAATGGCTGTCCAACCTCCGCCGCCCCGGTGCGCTGGACGGACACCCCGAATGGAAGACGGCGCTGGAAGCCGTGGCCGCTGACTGGAATCCGTCGTGGCCGGCGGACTGGCAACGGCACTACGCCGCGCTGCGGGAGCTGGTGGCCGACGAAGAGAGCCAGGCGGAAGTCCTGCCCGGGTTCACGGTCCACGGCATGGACATCGGGAAGTGGTTGGCCCGGCAGCGGACGCCGAAGGTCTGGCAGTCCTTGGCGGAGGGGCAGCGCGAGCGATTGGAGCAGCTCGGCATCGTGCCGCTGGCGCCGGAGCCGGAGGAGCCCGCGAAGCCGTCCACAGCGCCCGTGAGCGCCTTCGAGAAGGGCGTCGCGGCCCTGGCGCAGTACAAGACCCGCGAGGGCTCCGTGAAGGTCCCCAGGGCCCACGTAGAGCGGCTGGAGGACGGCACAGAGGTCAGACTCGGGGTCTTTCTGAGCAACAGCAAAAGCAGGCGCGCCAAGCTCGCCACCGACAAGCTGGCGGCATTGGCTGCCCTCGGACTCGACTGGGCCGCAGCCTGACCCGTGTCGGGGGCCCGAGCGTTCCGGCGCTAAAAGCTTTCCTGCTCCGGGCCGGTGTCATCGGACTGATGTATGTGTAGCGCCTGGGATCTGGGGCGACTTGCCGAGTTGGTCGAGTGCCGTGCGGCTTCGTACGCCGGCACGGCTGTACTGGATCGCGAAGGCGGCCGTCAGTTGTTTGCCGGTACCGGTCAGTTGGGTGCCGAAGGGCTGGGATACCTGGGACCAGGACGGCGAGCCGTGCCGTGCGGTGCTTGTGGGAAGGGGGCCGCCCCGTGCCGGGAACGCAGGATGGGTATTTCGAAGGGGGCCCATCGGCCGTGTTCCCGTCCCGGCTGGGGCGGGCGGCCGCGATGCCCCGGCTGCTGGACCTCGACGGGCGCGGTGAGCTGACATCCGCGCATGTGCGTCTGGTCGCCCAGGCGTTGGGGAAGTCGGAGCGGACGGTGTGGCGATGGCTGGCCGCTGCCCGTGAGGATCATCGCCTTGCCCGGGTGGAGTCGTCCCATTTCACAGTCACCGCAGAAGTGCGGCGGCTGCTGGCGCTGTGGGGCGGTAACGCTTCCCGGGTCCACGCCGAGCTGGTGCAGCGGGCGGCCGGGGATCCGGACGCGCCCGCGGTGCCGTCGCTCTCCACGCTGCACCGGGCGATCCGCCGGGACCTGACCCGCGGTGAACGGGCCGGGCTGAAGAGCGGGGAAGCCGCGCGGCGCGCGCATGACGTGTTCGGGCAGCGGCCGGCGGCGCACCGCAACGCCGTATGGGAGGGCGACCACAAGCACGTGCCTGTCGAGGTCGACGTGGAGGGTGAGCTGGCCACGCCGTGGGTGACCTGGTTCGTCGACTGCGCCACCAAGGCGATCACCGGGGTGGCGGTCACCGCTCACACGCCGAGCCGTGACGCGGTGCTGGCGTCCCTACGGATCGCGATCACCCGCACCAGGCCGTTCGGTCCGGTGGGCGGACTGCCCGGTCAGATCCGGGTGGACCGAGGCAAGGAGTTCTTGTGCGCGACGGTCACTGCGGCGATGGGCGCGTTCGCCGTCCCCGTCACCGGCCTTCCCGCCTACAGCCCGCATCTGAAGGGCACCATCGAGGCGTTGAACGACGCGGTGGAGGAGATGTTCCTCGTCTCGCTCCCCCGGTACACCGGCCGTCAGAAACTCACCGGCGGCCGGCTCGCCGACCCCGACGCCCCGCCGCTGACGTACGAGGCATTCGTGGGGCTGCTGCTGGACTGGGCGGACTGGTGGAACACCCGGCACCATCCGTCCGCGCTGAACGGCAGGACCCCGCTCCAGGCGTGGCAGGCCGACGCGACGCCCCTGACAGACGTGTCCGCGGGGCAGCTGGCGACGTTCGCTCTGGAGGACGACGGGCGTACATACACGATCAGCACCAGCGGGGTGCGGTGGCGCCGCCGCGACTACCTCGCCCCTTGGATGAACGGCCGTACCGGCACCAAAGTCTCGGTACGGCATCTGCCCCATCACGACGACACCATCGAAGTCTTCGACGCCGCCACCGGCCGCCACCTCGGGTCGGCGTTCCTGGCCGCCGCGGCGAGCCGGGACCAGATCCGCTCCGTTCAGGCGGCACGGACCCCGGCCGCCCGCCGGCTCAAGGCCGATCTGAAGGCTGCGGAAAAGCTGCGCCGCCGGCGCTTCGAAGCCTCCACCACCGCCGCCCCGCCCCGCCCTCTCACCTCCCCGACCTTGGCGCAGGCAGAAGAGGAACTGGGAGCGGCGGCGCAGACGGACCGCCGCGCGCTGGCCCGTCCCGATCTCGTTCCGCACGGCCCCGCGCCCGATACCTGGGCCCGCCCCAGGACGGCACGCACACCTACTGCTGATGAGGACCAAGCTGATGATCGCTGACCTGGACTACGGACTGCTGCCCGACGAGAGCGAAGACCACTTCCTGGGCCTGGAGCAGGCCCAGTTGGTGGGCACCGACACGCTGCTAACCACCCGGGACAACATCGAGGCCGTCATCGAGGCCAAGGCCATGATGTGCGTCTACGGGCCGGCCGGATCGCCTTCCGGGACCCCGCCGGCGGCGAGGGCCGGGCGTAGGGCTGCGGCGAGGCGGACGCTGTCCTCGGCGCCGCCCCAGCGGTGTCCGACCACCGCCCGCGAATGATCGTCCACGAAAGCGAAGAGATATGTCTTGCGACCTGCGATTTTCGGGCCGTGCAAGGCGTCCCCGACCCACAGTTCATTGGGGCGGTCGGCCTCGAACCGGCCGAACGCGGGCGGAGCCTGGCCGTCCGGGCGGTTCAGCAGGTCCAGACGGCCGAGGTGGCGGTGGACGGTGCGGTAGGACGGGCCCCAACCCAGATGCTGGGTCAGGATGCGTACCACCTGAGCAGTCGTGCGCTGCGGGTTCTCCCGCTTCAAGGCCGCGGCCAGGTCCAGGACCTCTTCCGGGGTTCGCGGGGTGACCTGCCTGGTGGGCGGCAGCAGGGCGTCGAAGCCGCCCGCGCGCCAGTTCCGCAGCCACCGGTCCAGAGTGCCGCGCCCGACAGTGACCTGCCGACCGAACGGGTCGGTATGTGTCTTCGCCGCCAGCTCCCGCACCATCGCCCCGCGCTGGCGCGGACTCAGGGCAGGATCGGCCGCCTCGCGGATCAACTGGTACCGGAACAGCGCGACCTGGTGGGCCCGCTCGGCCCGCCGGCGTTCCTCCTCGTCGACCAAAGCCATCAGCACGACCTCCAAAAAGCTGCGGACATGTCAACGAGCGATCATCGGCCCGCACCACCGCAGCCCGTCAGGGTCAACTCGTGTTGATCGACTTCACCGAACCGGCAGCGGCCAGGAAGGCGCCAGCAGCAAGCCTCGGCTGACCGCCGAGACCACCTCCCAGACCGGCGCGGTGACCATCGGGAACCGTCCCCGCACCGCCATCGAGACGGCGATGACCGCGGCGACCGCGTCGGCGAATGCCGAGGCCGCGGGTGCCGGCAGCACCACCGAGGGATCATCGGCGAGGTGAAGAACCCGGCCAAGGCCTCGGCCCGGCGAGCGAACCGACGCAGCCACCCCCGCACCGTCGACTGCGGCCGCCCCAGCCGGTCCGCGATCCGGCGGTGCCCGACGCCGGATGCCTTCATCTCCACGGCGGACCCGATCACCTCGACCACGTCCGCCCGCCGCGACAAGCCACTGACCGGCAGCAACACGTGCGTCAGCCCGCACCTCGAGCACCGGGAACGGCGCGGCCGTACGTCCAGACGAACATCACCCGCCCCGCGCAGCCCCCGCGGCCGGGCCCATCCCCACGGTGTCAGCACCCCGCCACACGACGGACACCTCAACTCTCCTGCCGCCAGACGCCGTTCGACATCACCGGCAACCGCCTCTACCGTGATCAAAGCGCCTCCGGGCGCACCCGAACGGCACTCCCGGCTTCGCGACCAACGACAACGGGAGGGCCGTTTCCCGATCAAGACATGGTCACCGTTCCCCTCGGCACCCCGGAGATCAACCCACCCGCAACGATCAGCCCACGTTGCCGACTCGGTCAGTCCTGTCGGTCGCCGGTGTAGCGGTAGATGTTGCCGGCTGCGTTGACGCCCCAGACGGTGCCGTCGGCCGCTGCCCCGATGTCGGTGAGGCTGCCGGTGATTTGGTTCCAGGGGCTGGAGGTGCGCTCGTCGTAGCCGGAGAAGCTGTAGATGCCGCCTCCGGAGTTGACGCCCCACACGTTCGTCCGTGACCCGGCCGCGATGCGGGTCAAGTTGCCGGAGATCTCGGACCAGTGATTCTTGTCGTTCTGGTCGCCGGCGTAGCGGTAGATGTTCCCCGCTGCGTTGACGCCCCAGACGGTGCCGTCGGCACCGGCCCCGATGTCGGAGAGGCTGCCCGGGATCTTGACCCAGGGGCTCGGGGTGAGGAAGTCGAAGCCGGAGACTTGTAGATGTTCCCCGCTGCGTTGACGCCCCACACGTTCGTGCGCGACCCGACCGCGATGCGGGTCAGGTTGCCGGGAATCTGGACCCACTGGTCGGCGCTTTCCTCCTGGTCGCCGGCGTAGCGGTAGATGTTCCCCGCTGCGTTGACGCCCCAGACGGTGCCGTCGGCGCCGGCCCCGATGTCGGAGAGGCTGCCCGGGATCTGGATCCACGGGCTGGAGGCGAGGTCGTCGTAGCCGGAGAACTTGTAGATGTTGCCGGCGGCGTTGACGCCCCACACGTTGGTCCGGGACCCAGCAGCGATCGCTGTGAGGTTCCCGCGGATCTGCTTCCACTCGGGCATGCCTGGCTACCTTCCGTCGAGAATGACACTCACAGTGTCGCCACCATCACATAGGGTCACGCATGGATGGGATGACAGTCGGACCTGAAATCGATGTTTGGCTGCGGGTCAGTCCATAAGCGTTGATGGTGACGCCCTGACCGCCACATTTATCGGCCTGATCAGGCGTCACTCGTACGAGCAACGGCGCCTGCCCAGTCCACAAGGAAGCCCAAGCAGGCTGTCGTGGAGATACGCCCGAAGAAGCCTTCGTCGGGCGTGCGAGAACCATGACACTCCTGCCCGAATACGGCACCGAACCGGAACGCAGCTGAACTACTCTGCCATCCATCACAGAAGGTCCCGACTCGGCTGGCGGCCGGGTCCGGGCTCTCCGCGTCCGGCGCGCTGGCACATCATGCGGCCGGGCGGACCGTGCCGGGCGACCACCCTCGTTAGTAGGCGCCGTACACGTTGTTGATCGATCCGTAGCGGTCGGCGGCGTAATTGCACGCAGCCGTGATGTTGGCGACCGGGTCGAAGGGGTCCCACAAGGTGCCGGGCACGTGGTAGGCGGTGAAGGTGGGGGCGATGACCTGCAGAAGCCCCTTGGAGGGGGTGCCGGCCCTCGCGTTGGAGTCCCAATTGTTGACAGCCCACCGGTTGCCCGAGGACTCACGCATGATGTTGCGGTGGATGCCGTGGTAGGAGCCGGGAATGCCGTGGAGCGCCATGACGTCCAGCGACTGGCGGATCCAGCCGTCAAGGTTGTCCGGATAGATCCTGCCCGCAGCCGGACCCTCTGCCCTGTACCGGCTGACAACAAGTTTCATGCCCGGCCGTATGAGTGACGGGTTGTCACCCACGATGGTGCGGTTGTCCGCATAGAGCTGTTTCCAGCCGCCCTTCAGCTCATGCATCCTGGCGATCCTGTGGAGGGTTTCACCGGCGGCCACGGTATGGTTCACCGCGCCCTTCTGCGCCGCCGGCAGGGCGGACTTCGCGGCCGCGTTCACTTGCGTGACGGCCGGAGCCGACGCCGTGGCGGCACCCGCATCAGTCGCACTGATGACGGGCAGGGCCATCGCGATCCCGCTCGTTCCCACGGCTGCGAACCGGCGGTTGATCAGGGAGTTCTTCGGTCGGCGATGTCTGCCTTTTCCAGGCATGGCACAGTCCTATCTGGCGTCGACAAGGCGAGGTCTGGGGCCGGAGCCGAAATGTCTCCGGCGTTGAGCTTCACCCCGGCGGTCCGCACGTCGGCACCGTCGTCGAACCGGCGGTTTCCGCTCCGGCTGGGGGCAAGATGCGTCATGGCCGCGGTGTTCGGGAGAACCGCCGCAAAATGCGGCGTACACCCGGATTGCGCGGAACCGTAGGTGAGCCAAATCCACAGGGCAAGCCCCGGAGTCTGCTCGAGCGGGCCGGGCCAGCTTCTCCAACTGGGCCAACCTGAACGGCACTTACCCAAGAACACGCTCTCCCCGGCAGTTCACACGTGATGCATGTCACGGGCCGCGGCGGCCGAAAAGTGGCAGATCTGCGCGGCTTGATCCGGCCGGACCTCTTCCGGGGCAAAGGGACTTGCCCCATCGGGCGGCGCACTGCGGCCCGACGGGCGGCGTCACCCTTCAGCAAGCCGTGCCGGGCGAGGCCCTGCCGTCGCGCAAGTGGCTGCCGCACGGCCCGGCGGCAGGGGACGGAAAACCGTCACCGGCCGGAGCGCAGAGCGCCAGCAGGGGGCCACGCGGCCGGCAGCCGCCCCGGTCCGGCGCACAGCACCCGCCGTGACCGGACCTCTGCCCCTGGCCGGTTTTGATGTTGTGCGCGGTGCGGTACGTGCTGGGGGGCGGGGGAGGCGGCTGTGTCCGCCGCACGTGTTGTCACGTGAGCGGGTGGTCGTAGGATGTTACTCGAGTTGATCATTTCTTGGGGGGCTGTCCTGGGGGCGTGTCGCCGTCGTACCAGGGCCACCAGTACCCGGCGGAGGGGCGTTGTCACATTGTCGGTGGCGGGGTGGGATGATCTTCGGGTTGGTGTCCGGGGAGGGAGCCGGTGGTGTCGGATGCGGGGCCGTCGTACAAGAACCACCGGTACCCGGTGGAGGTCATCTCGCACTGCGTGTGGCTGTACTTCCGCTTCCCGCTCAGCTACCGCGAGGTCGAGGAGCTGATGCTGGAGCGCGGCGTCCTCGTCTCCCACGAGACGATCCGCCGCTGGTGTGTGAAGTTCGGCCAGGCCTACGCCACCGGTCTGCGCCGCAGGCGTCCGCAGCCCGGTGACAAATGGCATCTCGACGAGGTCTTCATCAAGACCGGTGGGAAGCAGAAGTACCTGTGGCGGGCCGTCGACACCGACGGCAGCGTTCTCGACATCCTCGCGCAGAACCGGCGCGACAAGGCCGCGGCCAGGCGGTTCTTCCGCCGGCTGCTGAAGAGGACCGGGCAGGTGCCCAGGGTGATGATCACCGACAAGCTGAAGTCCTACGGTGCCGCGCACCGGGAGGTGATGCCGTCGGTGGAGCACCGCTCGCACAAGGGGCTGAACAACCGGGCGGAGAACTCCCACCAGCCGACCAGGCAGCGCGAACGCGCGATGAAAGGATTCCGCAGCCCGGGCGCGGCGCAGCGCTCCTGTCCGCGTTCACCGGGATCTCACCCCACTTCCGCCCCTACCGCCACCTCATGACCGCCGGCCGGTACCGCCTCGAGATGACGATCCGCTTCACGATCTGGAACCACATCACCGGCAGCATCGGCATGCCCGCCACCGGCTGAACCACGGGACGCACCGGGCCCTCGCACGCCCCGACGCGCCATCAGCCGACCACACCCCCAACAACGTGACAACGCCCTTGCGGTGCATAATCTGGTGGCTCCGCGCTCTGCTATGCGCGGCGCGATGTCTGGGTGGCGGCCAGCAGATTCCGGATCTCGGTGACGCTCTTTCCGGTGCGTTCAGCGATGCGAGCGACTGGTTCCCCGGCCCGGTACGCGGTGACGATCGCCGCGGTCAGGTTCCGGCGGGCCGCGTGGACGGTTTCCTGCGCGTCGCGCAGGGTCTGGGCTGCCGTGTGACAGCACCCCGGGCAGCGCGAACCCGCGATGAAAGGCTTCCGGTCCGCCGGATCCGCACAACGGTCCCTGTCCGCGTTCACCAGGAACCCACCCCACTTCAGACCCCACCGGCACCTGGCGACCGCCGGCCGGCACGAGCCTGCCCACCACGACCTGAACCACAGGCCGCCCCGCCCCCGGTCACACCCCCAGCCGATCACGCCCCCGACAACAGCAGCACCCTCCTGGGAGGGCCCGCCGTCCCTGCCCCCTGCCCCCCAGGGCAGAGCCGGATACGGTCACGGACCGCACAATGCGATGCAGGACAACCGGCCCCTTGCTCCGCAAAGGGCCGAACAGCGCCTCCGCTCCCGCCCTTCCCCCAGCCCGGGACACAGAAGGGGGGCGGGGCCAGGAGAACGGAACAGACACGATATGGAGAACTACCCCCCTCCTGCCACCGGCAGCGCCGGTGGTACCGGGCAGGACGGCAACAAGGAGGAAACCATCCTCCAGGCGATCCTCCTCCAGTCCACCACCGTTCAAAACCCCGATCTCCAATGGCTTGGCCACCAGCTCCAGGCCCACTACAACGATGACGACCTCGATCATGAGCTGTGGCTGTGCCAGATGTACGGGAATTCTCCCACCGTGGCGAATCTGTGCGGCACCCGCCCCATTACTGCCGCTGAGGCCGAGGATGCCTGGGACGATCTCGTCGGCGCCTACTACACGTGGTACAACACCGTCTACCAGCCGGCCGCCGCCGGTGACATACCCGGCAGCGGGCAGAGCGGTGCAACCACCTCCGTGCAAAACCAGCCCACCCACGACGCATGGACCGACGACGACACGGCATGGCTCACCGACTTCCTCAACGCCTGCACACAGGGCGAATACCCCCGCAATGAGGCAGGCCTGTGGACGTTCTTCGTCGACGGCGAAGAGATTGACGAGCGCGTAGCGGAGGCGTTCATCGACCGGGCACGCCTGCACCACGGCGGGGCCGACGCGCTCGCGCAGGTCCTGGCAGACACCCACCCCGCAACCGAACCCGTATCCGCCCCACAACAGCAGATCCAAGGGGCCGGCTACGTCTGGACACCCGATCCCGCCCCACAACCCGCATCCGCCGCACCCCCATCCCTCCACCCCCACCCCCACCCCGCCACACCCGCCTGGTCACAGATGGACGAAGACGTCCTCATCCGCTGGCTCGACTGGCTTGCCCAGATGGACCAGCAACCCACATGGAACACCATCGCCAACGGCCTGGCGCAACTCCTGGCAAGCGAAGACATCCACGACGACCCCACAGCCTGGTGGACCACAGCCTGGGAGTCTTCCGGCGGGCGGATCGCATACCTGCGGCAATACCACCACCGCCAGCGAGCCGACGCTTCCATAACCCTCGACGCACAAATCACCTACGCCTGGGAATCCACCCGCCGGTGGGCCCTCGCAAACCAGCAACAGCAAACCCAAAACCAGCCCCAGGCCCAGCCACCCGCATACACCTGGACCCCCGACCAACAGCAGGACCAGCCCCAGCAACCCGCATACACCTGGGTCCCCGACCCGCAGACCCAGCAGCAGCACTACCCCCAGCCAGCCCCGCAGACCCACCCGCCAGCACAAAACCCGCAGGCCCACCCCCGAAACCAGCCCACACCCCACCCGGCTCCACCACCCTCGAGCGGACAACCCAAGCCCCTCAAGCGGAAACAACCCACACCCGACCCCAACCTCACTGGATCCAAAGGCAACCAAGGTAAACGCCAACGCCAACGCGCCGTTGGCGAAAACGCTTTCAGCCGGAAAATTTGGAAACTGCGCGAGGATCTAGACCTGACACAGAAGGAGCTTGCAAAAGAGTTGGGTGTCGGAAGCAGCGTTATATCGAGAGGCGAGTCCGGCATCTACATCGATCCGGACACGGCACACCGCTGGATCCAGGCGGCGACAGACAACCCAAAAATTCGAGAAGAGCTTCAAACGCTCTATAACGCAATATACCAAGACGGGAGAGAAGGCAGGGAAGACGCAAAGAAGGCGTTCTCGAAACGGATGCAGCAGCTCCGCGAGGAGAGGGGACTCGTCCAAGCAGAGGTCGAAGCTGGAATCGACGTACCGGAAAAGAGCCTTACGAATTGGGAGTATGGGAGACCACCAGCAGCAGCAGAGAGAGCTAACAGGTGGATCAACTTCCTGACGGCAGGACTGCAAGACAGGGAAAGCGTCCGCACGGAGCTGCGCCGGCTCTACGAGAAGGCAATGGGGCGGAAGTTTTCGTGGACCGACTGACCCTCGATCCACCGCATGATGATCGGCCTGTGGACAGAGAAATAGGAAGAGTACAGCAGTCGTCGAGGATCTCTCCGACGGCCTCACGCAGCCGCTGGGCAATCTCGTCGGCGGTGTCCATCAGCGTCATTGCAACTCGTTCCCCGCCGAGGAACTTTGGCGGCTTTCGAGCTCGCCATAAATTGAGCGTGAATTAGTACTGATCTTTATGGTCGTGCTTGACGATCTGTCAGGTCGAGCATAAAGGCAGCATGGGGACTTCGAATACAGCGCGTTGGGGGCCGGTTGAGCGGGAGGCACGGCGGATGCAGGCTGCCGACCCGTTCGAACAGGGTGTGCGGCAGGTGCAGGTGGTCCGGTTGCTGGGGGTGTCGCGGCAGGCGGTCGGGCAGTGGCATGCGGCGTGGCGGGAGGGCGGTCGTGAGGCGCTGGTGGCGCGGCCGAACCGAACCCACTTCCATCTGACGGCGCAGCAGGAGCAGGAGTTGCTGCGTGGGTTGCGGCTGGGGGCGTCGGCGCACGGCTGGGAGGGCCAGGGCTGGACGCTGTCGCGCATCGCACGGGTGATCGAGGAGAAGTACGGGGTGCGGTTCTCGGTGCCGGGGGTGTGGTACCTCATGGACCGTCTGGGCTGGTCGTGGCAGGTTCCGAAGACGCAGGCCCTCCAGCGTGATGAGGAGGCGATCGCCGCATGGCGCACGAGGACGTGGCCGGCGGTGTCTCATCCGCCCAAGCCGTGACCGAGGGGCGCTGGATCGTCTTCGAGGACGAGTCGGGGGCGGCGCTCGCCGGGGTGGTCCGCCGCACCTGGGGGCGGCGGGGCGTCACCCCGGTGATCAAGCTGAACGGAGCGCGCGGGGACCGGGAGAACATGGTGGCGTTCGTGGCCTACCGGCCCGGCTTCGAGCCGAGGCTGCTCGTGTGGCACAAGAGCCGTGAGGGATATACCAAGGAGCACTTCCCGCTCCTGCTGACCATGCTCCACGCCCGCCTCGGCGGCCTTATCACGCTCGTATGGGACAACTACTCCAGCCACACCAGCGCCGAGGTGCGCGAGTGGGCCAAGGGGCAGGAGCACTGGCTGCGGATCGTCCAGCTGCCGCCGTACGCCCCCGAGCTGAACCCGGTGGAGCTCCTGTGGAAGATCGTCAAAGATATCCTCGCGAACCGTGCATTCCGTTCGATTCCTGAGCTGGCGGAGGCAGCCGAGGCAGCCCTCAGCAAGATCAAGAAAACACCGCATCTCCTGCGTGGATTCCTTGCCGGGACCGGACTGGCATTGCTGGAGTGACCGTCAAGCGCTGAGATAAAGATCAGTAGACGCCGGCCGGGCACGCTGGACCGCCAACCGGAGTGGGAGACGGCACTCAAGGAGGCCGACGAGCACTGGAACCCGCAGTGGCCGGCGGACTGGCATCGGCAGTACGCCGCGCTCCTGGAGTTGGTGCGCGATGAGTGCCCGTTTCCGAAGTCGCTGAAGTGATCTCTCGCGAGGCCTAGCCTGGTGGTGTGGCCGATGGTGATGGCCGGGTGCCTGCCCGGTACTGCCTGGCTTGTGGTGAACGGCTTCGGCCGGACGCCGGCCCGAGGGTCCGGTTCTGTTCAGCGGTGTGTCGTTCCAGGCAGTGGCATCAGGCCCGCCGGGTGCGGGCGAGGGTAGCGGCCCTGCGGGACGTCCGGGACTCTGCCGAGTGTCCGTCGTGCGGGGCACGATGGACGCCGGGGGTGGAGCATCCGGCTGGGACGCTCTACTGCTCGCCGAAGTGCCGCACGAGGGCCTGGCGGCAGCGACAGGAAGCGTCCGGGACGGCGTCACAGTGACGCTGATGCGAACGCTTCTCTTGTCCAACTCCGACCGAGTATGACCGAGTTGACGTCAAGTCTTGTTGACGATCTCCCGGCAGGTGGACGCTCCAGGCGAGCAAGGGGCCGTGGGTCTCTTCGCGGTCCTGAGCGCCGCACCCGGCCCCGCAAGGGGTGGTGATCACCATGCCCATGAACCCCGGTCAGGTCACTCGGCAGCGCTATGACGAGATGGTCGCCGCAGACCGTCAGCTGGTCTCTCGGGCGTGGTCCGGAGGCGCCTGCCGCTTTGCCGAACCGTACGTGGAGTTTGCCGGCCCACGCGTTCGTACGCCTGCGCTACCCGACCGAGATCCGCGCCCTGTACGGCATGACGGTGGATGATCCGCTGGACCGCTTCAACCGGCTGCGCCACGTGTGGGACGAGCCTTCCCGCCGGCTGCCGCCCACGGCCGAGCGCCTGGCCGCGCCTTCTTGCGCGGCTCCGCTGGCGCTCCGCCAGATTCTCCCGCAAGCGGGAGAATCGAATTCCGCAAGCGGAATTCTCCTGCGTTCCACAGTTGAGCGGGGTTCTCGGGGATCCGGCGGGATATCGATGCAGGTCAGGGCGCCGGACCTAGCGCGAGAAACTGAAATCGCCTAGTGGCACGACTTGTCCACCCCAGTGTCGATGAACTTGTTGGATGCCCGTATCGTCTAGGCTCCGGACTCCTATCCCTGACCCACGGTGCAAAGTAGCCATCGGCCCTCTGTCCGTCCTAGTTGCCTTGCGCCCGGCCTGTTCGTTAGGGAACGAGAGTCGACGGAGGGGCGGGGACGTTCATCAAGCTCGGAGTCTTCCTGAGTAACAGCAAGAGCAGGCGCGCCAAGCTGAGTGCCGAGAAGCTCCAGGCACTGGCAGGCCTCGGGCTGGAGTGGGCAGCGGGGTAGCGACCCGTCGGAGACAGCGCGAGGGGCCATGCCGGAGTCGGCGTGGCCCCTCGCGCTGTGTCAGGTGCAGGCCCTCTTCGCCCGGGCGGTCAGGGCATCGCGCAGGATGCCGTCGGGCGTACGTGCCATGCGCAGCAGTTCGCGGATCACCTCTGCCTTGTCCCAGCGAACGCCGGTCTGAACCCTCAGATCCAGGAGCCATTGGTCGATCTCGTGGGACTCGATCGGTGAGGGCGTCGAGGCCTTGGACAGCTACCTGCCGTCGCACGTCGCGGAGCTGGCCCGGAAGGTCGCCGGTGCTGGAGGAGCCACAGCTGGCCACCGCGTGACGGCGGGGGTCGCACCGTCGTTGGACCATGCGCCCCCGAGCCGGGCCCCGGGGACGTCATGGCTGATCCCCCGGGGCCCCGTGGCGTTGTGCGTGGGCGCTACTGCACCAGCACTCCGAGAGCCTGCTCGGCCATCTGGACACCCATCGTGGCGGCCATGGTGGCGCCGCCCTCCAGGAGCTTGTCCTTGAGCTGGGTGGTGAACTGCCGCAAGCGGCCCGGCTCGGGATTCTCCAAGGTCGCTTCGTCGTGGAGGTCCTGAGCGACGCGCTCCAGCGCCGCACGGTCCGGCTCGGGCATGCCCAGCGTGGGGCTGATCTGGCCGACGTACCCGGCCAGTTGGACGAACAGTGTCGGGTCGACGCCGTCGGTGTTGTTCTGGGTGAAGTGCTGCTGCTCGCCGATGATGACGCCCTTGGCGTTCGGCAGGTAGTTGTTGTATGTGGTGCCGGGGCTGGGCTGGTTGATGTGGTCCTGCACGCTTCCTCCTGCCAGGGCCGCAGCTGACGCCCTGGGGTGTGATGGTGACCGTGGCGGGGTCGGTGTCGATGCGTTCGATCAGCTTGTGCTCTGCCAGGTAGGCGAGTGCTTCGTACAGGTCGTCGCCGGAGAGGGCGGATCCGGCGAAGTAGGAGGCGGGCGCGGTGAAGAAGAGCGCCGGGCCGACGGGCTGCTGGTTGCCAGCGGTGTCGAATAGCCACCGCTGGAAGGCGTCCATGGTGTAGCGGAGCCGTGCGGCGCGGTCTGTCCGCAGCTTCTTCAGCCGGTGGATCGCGGCCCGGCCCCCGTCGGTGAGGTGAACGTCCGGGGCATCGTCGAAGCCGCGCCCGCCGCGGATCAGATCGCGCTGCTCCAGCTCGTAAGCGAGCACGGAGGCGTCCTCGCCGTGCAGCTGCTGTTCTTCGACGAACCGGGTGACGTCGACGTAGTGCGAGGGATTCTGCTGGGCCTGCTCATCCAGCCACAGCAGGAGCCGGGCCAGGATCGGGGCGCCTTCGCCGGTGTCACGGCCGGGCACAAAGCCTCCGTCGGCAGACGGCTCCGTCTGGATCGGCGTTCGCCGGGCCGCGCGCTCTAGCCCTTGGCGATCTCCTTGAGGTGCTTCTCGATCGCGCGCTGATTGATGGAGTTGCGGGCCACGTTGCCCTCCCGTCGCAGATGACTCAGCGCCAAGGGTAGGGAGGGGGTCTGACAATGGGTCGTCTGTTCCGTCGCGGTCATGACGGGGCGCTGGTTGGTGCTGCGTCGTGAAGGCCCGAAGCTGTTCGCGCTGCCGTGCTTACGCGCCGAAAGCATCAACCGCTACGACCGGGCGGTGCGCGAGGGCGACATGGCAGTACTCACCGGGATCTGCCCGGGCAAGCACGACTTCACCTGCGCTACTGCCGCGCCGGGTGCTACGCCTCCATGATGGCGAGATGAACTTGCCGTCCGGAGTGCCAGTTTTCAAGCTTCGGGATGCCATCGCGGAGGCGCTGTGGGCTCATGTCAAAGCCAACCGGCTTGCGGCGGTGTGCGAGTACCTGGGGCTCGCCCCGCAGCAGCCAGACGAGGATCCGTACAACAGCAAGAGGTCCTATGTTCACACCCGGCTGGAGGACAAGCCCCTCCCCGAACTGATGGCGATAGCCCGTCGAGTGGTCGGTGAGTATGGCGACGACGACCTGCAGCAGCTGCTGGCTCAGATGGGACTGCACGGCGTCTCCGGGGAACTGAAGAACCTGATCTTCGCTGCCGACGGTCCTAAGCCGCAGATCGTGCTGCCAGACTCCATCAGCAACACCATCCGCATCGTCAAGAACGAACAGTATTGCCTGGTGTACGACCAGCCGCTCGAGGACCGTGGGCTGAGCTGGCAGGACTTGGTCACCTGGTGGGTTCGCCAGCATCCCGAGCACGCAGACGACCCGACACAGGCGCGGATCTCACTACGGGAACGGTTGCGGCGCTCGCTGGGCGACAACGGTGCTGAGCTGCTGGTGTTCGACACCTACCTCAAGCTCGGCTTCAACCTTCCGGCGCTCATTCCCCAGGTCTATCTCCACTACGACCCCTACACCATCAGCGAGTTGGGCGGGGCCAGCCGCCTTGCCCGCCAGCGGATGGACTTCCTGTTGCTGATGAACCATCGGGCCCGCGCGGTCATCGAGGTCGATGGCATCCAGCACTACGCCCGCGCCGCCGGCCGCTCTGTGGCGCAGCAGGCGGGCGCGGGCTGGCTGACAGATCCTGTGCGCTATGCCTCGATGGTGGCGGAGGACCGCGAGCTCACGCTCCAGGGCTATGAGGTCTACCGCATCGGCGGCCAGGAGCTGTGCGATGACGCTGCTGCCGAATTGCTCACTGACTTCTTCGTCCGTCTCCTGCGACGCCACGGACATCCCGAATCGAAGTGACTGCCACTGGCGAATACGCCAGGCTCCGCGTCTGGGACTCTGCTGCGCAATTGGTGAGGTCTATGCGGTGAGTTGGTAGGCGAGGCGTTCGAGGCGGCTGGTGCGGACCCGGCGGAGGGGGTGGTCGCTCCAGTAGGCGTCCAGCCGCACCACGTTGACCGCGGCCGCGGAGAAGGCGTGCTGGAGGCGGACCTTGGGCAGCCCGCGGTAGCGGGCCCGGCGGATGCCGGTGACGTCCAGGGCCTGGTTGACGGTGCCCTCGATGCCGGCTCGCAGGGCGTACTTGGTCCGCCGGGCCGGAGTGTCCTGCTCGGTGCGGGCCTTGGCGGTGGTCTCGTGGATCTCCTTGGGCCGCAGGGTGAGCATGCGGTTGCCGCGGACGGCGCTGGTGCACCGGTCCTTGACCGGGCAGCTGCCGCAGTCGGACTTGGCGAACTCGATGACGATGGCGTCGCGTCCGTGCTGGGTGACGGGATGCCGGCCGGTGCTGGCGTGTCCTTCGGGGCAGCGGACGGTCCGGGTCGTCCAGTCGATGCGGAAGGCGCTCTTGGCGAACCCCTCGGCGGCCCTGGCCTGCGAGGAGTGGTTGGCCAGCAGCGGGGTGACCATGGCGATGCCGTTCTTCGCGGCGGCGGTGACCAGGTCGGCCGAGGGGTAGCCGGAGTCGAGGTAGTGCTCGCCCGGAGCGAGGCCGCGTTCGGCGAGCCGCTGCTGGATACCGGCCGTGGCCTTCACATCCGGCACGGTGGCGTCGGTGGTGCGCACGAAGGCGGTCTACCGGTTCTTCCGCCGCTGGCAGGCGTCCAAGAAGGGAAGACCTCTCAGTTCCCGTGGCGGAGCAGGCGAGGAGGGGTTGGGGCCGAGCTTGCGCCGAAGCAGTCATGTGACTGCCAGGACGATGGCTGTGTAGTGCGCGGTGAAGGCGGCGATGGTGAGGGCGTGGAAGACCTCGTGAAAGCCGAACCAGGCCGGTGAAGGGTCAGGGCACTTGAGTCCGTACACGACGGCGCCCGCGGTGTAGAGCAGACCACCGGCAATAACGAGTACGACCACTGCGGTGCCGCCGGTGCGCGCGAAGTCGGGCACGTAGAAGACGGCCACCCAGCCCAGGACGATGTAGCACGGGGTGTACAGCCACCGGGGAGCCCCGATCCACAGCGTGCGGAAGGCGATGCCGGCCAAGGCGCCTGCCCACACCACGGCCAGCAGCACCAGCTGCTGGCCCGCGGGCAGCAGCAGTACCGCCAACGGGGTGTACGTGCCGGCGATGATCAGGAAGATGTTCGCGTGGTCCAACCGCCTCAAGACCGCCTCCCCGCCCGGACCCCACGTTCCGCGGTGGTAGACCGCGCTGATACCGAACAGCAGGCAGGCCGACAGCGCGTACACCGAGCAGGCCGCCACTGCCGCGGCCGAGCGCGAAGCAGCGATCAGGACGATGCCGCCGACCAGCGAGAGGGGGAACACGCCGACGTGCAGCCAGCCGCGCATCCTCGGCTTCAGCACAGTCGCCGCGCGCTCCACCCCGCCTTCCAGGGCGGCGCTCTGCCCGGCAGTCAGCCGGCCGGATGTGCCAACAGGCGCATCAACCGCGGGAGGCCGCAGGGCGTCGGGCGTGGTGCCGGAGCGGGGCTGGGACTTCCGCCCGTGTGCCGGCGGCTGAGCATCTTCGGCGATCATGCGTCCATATTCTGAAATCGGAGGAAGAATACGGCCCGGCGCGTCGCCCCGGACTGCGGGTCAGATGTTGGCCGCGTTCCGGGATGCCGCGCGGCGGTGTTCGGCGTTGATGCGCTGGGCTTCTTCGAGTTGGTCTTCGAGGATGACGATGCGGCAGGCGGCCTCGATGGGGGTGCCCTGGTCGACGATTTCCCGGGCGCGGGCGGCGATGCGGAGCTGGTAGCGGGAGTAGCGGCGGTGGCCGCCCTCGGAGCGCAGGGGGGTGATCAGGCGGTGTTCGCCCAGGGCGCGGAGGAAGCCGGGGGTGGTGCCGAGCAACTCGGCGGCCCGGCCCATGGTGTAGGCGGGGTAGTCGTCGTCATTGAGACGGCCGAACGAATCGTCTGATGTCATTTGCACCTCTTTGTGGAACACGCTGAGGGGCCCTGGTGCCGTATGGCACCAGGGCCCCGAAAGAACTGTTACACCATCTACCGGCCCTGGTACTGCGCCGGCTTTCTGTTTCCGCCGACCAGACTTGGGAGCTGTCGGGTGTACGGGGATCGCGGTTGCTTGACCGGAGACCACCTCACTATCGATGTCCTGCGGTACCCGGGCTCAAGACTTCCGCCCGGGCGATCCTGATGGCGCTCGGCTCCTCCGTTCTTCCCTCTTGATGAACTACTTACCAACGGGGACTGCGTACTACTGGTGATGCGAACTGCTGGTGACCTGAGTAAGCGCCACTCTTCGGCAGCCAGCCCCGTCGCCCGTCCTGCGTCTGCACTGGCTTAGAACCCCACTGCCGAACTTCCCGGTGCGCGCGTCCGCAGCCGACGCCTTCACCGAGGTACCGCTCACTGACTGCTGGTACTGCGAACTGCACTTACTGGACTGCCACTGCGTTACTGCTCATGGTGGCCCCCTGATCACTGCGGGCCACCCGGTCCGGTCGTCAGTCCCGTCGCCGCCTGCGACATCCCTGGCTCCGGAACTCCACCACCGCACCGTCCTGCGCACTGCAACTACGTGTCCTGCGGGTACTACTGCCCGGCAGTTCATCTCTGCCAGGCCTCGTTGATCTCGGCTACGAGAGAAACCATAACCACACCACCGACCCATGTCTACTCCAGCTGGCATAGATTTCCGCGCGTTCGACAATGAGGTAATCGACCTCGAACAGCGAAAAGGGACAGGCGCAAAGCGGCTATCTGCGGGGGTTAACAGCCGCAGCCCGGGGCACAGGCACCACGCAGACAGGACCGGGCAGGGACGATCCAGAGACCAGCCTGATCTGATGAACACGATGAGCGTCGACATCGCAACCGCCCGATCCACGGCATCCCTCGCCGGCGCACGCGAAAGCACCCGGGGCTTCCTCGACCGCCTCGTGCGCCCGATCGCAGCGGAGGCCGCCGACACCGTGGTCCTGGTCGTCTCGGAGCTCGTCACCAACGCCCTGCGCCACGGCGGCGGCACCTGCACCCTCGACCTGACCGCGGACCCGGACAGCATCGAGGTAGCCGTCCACGACCCCAGCCCCCAGGCCCCGCGCCTGCGCACCCCCGACCTGAACGGCGGCACCGGAGGCTTCGGCTGGCCCATGGTCAACCGCCTCGCCCGCGCTACCGCCGTCACCCGCCGCACGCCCGGCGGCAAGACCGTCAGCGCCCTCCTCGCCCGGCATCAACGTGCGCGGGCCCGGCTTGCGTAGCGGCGGCTACCTCATCGGGCCCGGCTCGATCGTCGGCGGTGTGCGGTATGTCGTCGAGCATGATCTACCGGTGGCGCAGCTACCGGAGTGGATCGCCTCCAGGCTCGCCGCCGGGGGTGTGGCCGGAGTCAGAGACGATCGAGGCGTGGCAGGGGCGGGTGGGGGTTGAGCGAGGCACCGTCCGCCGACCGGACCCGGCACAGGCACTGTGTTGGAGCAGCCGGGCCCCAGGCACCGCATCCGTTTGGAGGCCACAGCAACCACCTCGTTTCCGGCTGGACGCCCGCAGGCCTGCGGGCCGGGCCGTCCCTACTACCGGGTGTACCCGGCCGGATCGATCCGCACGCCTTGTGCCCTGGGCAGCCGGAAACCGCCACGACGAGGCTGCACGGTCGGCATGCAGCGACGGGAGGAGACACGAAGGCCTCCCGCAGTCCACACTGGAGGCACGTCCGCACGAGGAAGGAGGGAACCCATGAGCGTAGCCATGGCCGATCACATCGGCCCGTGGACCGTGGACCAGGTTCTCGCCCTCCCCGAGGACCGGCGCACCCGCTACGAGCTCCTCGGAGAAACCCTCCTCATGACGCCCGCCCCAGGCATCCGCCACCAACGGGCTAGCTTCAGGCTCCACCTCGCCCTGGATGCGGCCGTACAAGCCGCAGGCGCCGCAGTCGAGGTCTTGGAGGCCGTCAACGTGATCACGGTGGACGGCCTGTTTGTGCCCGACGTCGTTGTGGCCGACGCCGGCGCCACCGCGGAGGACACCGCCAGCATCAGCGCCGACGCCGTACAGCTGGTCGTCGAGTTGGTGTCACCCGGGAACGCCCAGGTAGACCGGACGCTCAAGCCACTCGCCTATGCGCACGCCGGAATCCCCTACTTCTGGCGGCTCGAATTTGTCCCGGCACCCCGCCTGATCATGATGCGTCTCGATCAGGGCCGATACATCGAGCAGGCCACCGCCCTGCCCGGCACCACCACGACCGTCAACGAGCCGTTCCCCTTCTCCATC
Source organism: Streptomyces sp. NBC_01017 (assembly GCF_045162795.1). NCBI lineage: Bacteria > Bacillati > Actinomycetota > Actinomycetes > Kitasatosporales > Streptomycetaceae > Streptomyces > Streptomyces sp. NBC_01017. Next base: position 11,328,280 of record NZ_CP108683.1, on the reverse strand, counting down.
GACCCCGCGGGCATCGCCCAGCAGTAGCGGACGTCTCCCTTCCCCTCCGGGGCCGGCGGGGTCTCGCCGGGGTTTACGTGGCGGGTGCTTGGCCGACTACGGGTGTCGTCGTTGTGCGCGTACTCAAGGGCCGGCGAGGAGGGGAGGAGTGCCCGGCGGGGGCTCGGTTCGCCGACCGCCGCGGTTGTGCCGTGGGTGCGGTGGTCCGCTGATGCCCACGGCGAAGACGACGGCGGTGTTCTGTTCGTCCGCCTGCCGCTCGCGGCACTGGCGGCGGATGCGGCGGGCGAGGGCTCGGACCGAGGCGGTGAAGGCCGGCGTGACGGCCTCGTGTCCGCAGTGTGGGGCGGTGTGGACGGTCGGTGTCGACCGCCCGGTCTCCGCGGTCTACTGCTCTCCCGCCTGCCGGACGGCGTCCCGAGCCGGTTGGTGAGGGGTGACCGCTACCCCCACGCCCGCCAGCAGGCGCACCTCCTCAAGGAACACGCCACCGGCGGGGGCTTCATCGGCGCTCAGCCGCAGCCATGGCAGCCTTCCATCCGTTGAGGTACGAAGCCTTCTTCTCGACGGCGGACGGCATGGCCCGCCGCATCCTGTCGATACAGCGCTCCTCAACGGCGCGGGCGATACACTCGCTCTCCGCGTTGCACCTGTCTCTGTACTGGCAGTCGCAGTCGGTCATGATTCCTCCACCCTCACGTCCGTGGCGCGCACTGTGCCCCGCACCCCTTTGTCGAAGTCGACGACGCAGACAGCCATGAAGCTGCCCTGGGCGGGGATGAACTTCACTACCGTCCCCTTGTCGCCCTGGTACCGCACGCGGTCCTCTGCTGTGAACTCGGTCATTCGTCTCTCCTCAGTAGTGCGTCACAGGCGGCCACCCCGAAATTGTCGGGGTCCTTATTGAAGGCCTCGGCGATTTCATCGGCCAGGCGGTTGGCGTAGACGTCAAGCATGGCCTCCCACTTCATCCCGTTGGCGTGCAACAGGGCCATTTCGCCCGCTAGTTTCTTTCTCATTTTATCCTTGCCCATCGCTCGGGGTTCTTGGCGGCCATCTCGGCGGTATGGGTGTCGCCGCTACTCAGGTCCTCATTGGCCAAAACCCAGTGCATCATCCCATCCGAGTGCCCTGCGATTCGTCTTCCGCTTGAGTTCCCGTACCGCTGAGGGGATCGAAATCGTCCAACAGGAACTCACTAGGTGTGGAATCGAAATCGTCCGAGCGCGTCGGCCCGGCGTTGTCTTCTCCACGCGAACACTTATTTAGTCTGTCGTTCCCGGATGAATCACGGCTGCTGCGCTTACCGAGACCCGCTCCGAGATTTTCTTGGTCCCTCGAACTCGTATGTCCCGTCCAGGTCGCTGTACTTGCCGATGCCTCGCCTGGCCGTACGCATGCTGACAGGCTCTCAGCCACCTAGTAGGACTCCGTTAGGTTGCTCTGGCTCTGGGGTTTTGGCTGGTGGTGGATGTTCTGGGCAGGGGGCGGTGGCAGGTGGTGCAGGTGCCGGTCCAGCAGTTCAGCAGGTCCTGGATGGCGTCGAGGGTCTGGTAGAGGGTGAGTTGGCTGTATCGGCTTTTGGGGCCAGTCGCTGTTCGGTGAGGAACGCGTGGGCGGCGGTGACCAGGGTGACGTGGTGATGCCAGCCGTTCCAGGAACGTCCCTCGAAGTGGTCCAGGCCGAGGCCGTGCTTGAGTTCCCGGTAGTCGTGCTCGATGCGCCAGCGGATCTTCGCCAGGCGGACCAGTTCGGCGATTGGGGTGTCTGCGGGCAGGTTGGACAGCCAGTAGCCGGTGGGTGCTTCGGCGCCGTCGGGCCATTCGGCCAGCAGTGTGACCTCAGGCAGGACGCCGTCCCAGTGGCCGTGTGAGGCGAGGGCGGCGGCCTGGGCGAGGCGTTTGGATTTGATCCCGGCGGGCCGCACCTGCAGGGACAGGAAGTGTGAGCGCAGCGGTCCGCGGGATCCTTCCCGCCAGGTCACCTCGGTGAAGGCCTGCCGTCCGTGGCCGGCCACCAGCGCGGCCACCGGAGTCGGCCTGTCGCGGTAGCGGGGCTGCGGCTTGCGGCCGTTGCCGGACCAGGTGGGGGCCATGGGCATCGCATCATGCGGGTGGACGGTCACATCCGAGCGGATCGCCACCACGTAGTCGATGCTGCGATGTTCCAGGCCGTCGCGGAAGTCGGCGTTCTGTCCGTAGCCGGCGTCGGCCACCAAAACCGGAGGCACCAGACCCCATCCGGCCAGCTCATCGATGGTGTCCAGGGCCAGACGCCACTTCTCCCGGTGCCCGATCTCGTCGGGCATCCCGGTCTTGCGCCGGCGAACCGGATCGTGCGCCCACTCCTCAGGCACGAACAGGCGCCATTGCAGCGGACAGGACGCCGTGTCGGAGACCGCGTGCACACTCACTGCGACCTGGCAGTTGGCCTGCTTGCCCAGCGCCCCGCAGTACTGGTGGGCGACCGCCACCGACATCTTCCCGTCCTTGGGAAACGACACGTCATCGACCGCCCACGCGTCCGGACCGACCAGCGGCACCATCCGCTGCGCAATCCGCCGCCGCACCGGCAGCGGATCCCACGTCGACTGGTTCACGAACTGCTGCAGATTCTGCTCGTTGCCGTCCGGCAGCCGCTGCGCCATGGCCTGGATGGACTTGCGGCGACCGTCCACCATCAGTCCCCGCAGATAGCAGTCGCTCTTGGCCCGCTGGTCCTTGCGCGGCACCGAGGCGAACACATCAGCCACGAATAACGCCAACTTCGCCCGAGCCCGGTTCACTTCATGTGTATCCACACCTTCAGCGTTCCCCCAAACAGGACCGACAGGCAGACATAACGGAGTCCTACTAGCCCGCTCCGCACCCCTTCAATACTTACTCCATCCCGGCGGGATTTCGCAGGTCAAAGGGAACGATCGGGTCGTGTCCCCGACGTGGTGGAGGGGATCAAGCGCTGGGCGTTCCGGGTTCGAGGTCCAGGAGGATCTGTGTGGAGGTGGCTTTCCACGAAGCCTCCTGATAGGGCGAGTTGGGCGCCCGGTCGGGCCGAGCCACCGTCCCTGGCCTGCGGATTCCAGTGCCTTGATCCCTACACCTCCTCCTGACGGGACGCCATCAACGATCGGCGACCCAGCGATCCGACGAAGCCAATCGAGCACATCGGCAGGCTTTGGCGTGCCAGGGCCATTCAAGAATGTCGCAAGCGTATCGACGTCCTCTGTCGCGGCTCCCCGCCACTGCTCCCAGTTATTCAAGAAGCGCCATCTCGTTTCGTCCAAGATTTCCATGCTGCGTCTGCTCTCGAGGCGGAATGCATGTTCATCTCATGCTAGTCAGCCGCTTCCTCATCGCTGTGCCCATTCGGGTGCGTCCGTGGGCAGAATGGCACTGCCAATTGGTGCCGCCGCACACGCCAGGAGCCTTTTTCACGTGTAGATCATGAGGGTGAGAATCGCGGCAGCTGCTGACGTGAGTCTGTTGAGGTTTCCTCAACGAAGGTTTTTTCCAGGCTTGGTTGAGGGCGAGTGCGGCTCGGGCGATGTCGCCGATCCGGCAGGGGCTCAAGGTGATCCGTTTGAGGGCTCGCACAACGCAGGCAACGCGTGAATGCGGGCGGCGGTGATGTCGGGCGTGGAGCCCGGTTCGGCGTCGGAGACCCAAAGCGGCGTGCCGTCCGGAGCGGACAGGAACTGCACGTTCGCGCCGAAGGCTTTGTGCTTGCCGGAGTTACCAGGTGTCCACCTGCCGGCCTTCGCTGTTCAGGTGGGTGCCCGCGACGCGGTCCGTCGTGAGGAGCGTGCCGTCCAGGATCACGTGACTGATCCCCCGGTCCCGGCACTCCTCCAGAACCCGGTGAAGATCCGGGGCCTGAGCTGCGAGAACATCGATACCCTCAGGCAGGTACCGGTAACCGGTGGCCTGCGAGATGCCCGCGTCCCGGGCCAGGCAGTGCACACACCCCCGCTCACGGAATCAGCGCAGCACCAGCACCGCCTGCCGGAAACGGCCCCAGCGCCCGCCGCCATGGCCTGAACCACAGGCCGCCCCGGCCCCGTCACGCCCTCAGCCGATCACGCCCCGACAACGTGACAGCATCCTCCCGACTCATTCATCTGGGGGTGCGGGGATTCCGTCGGCGGGGGCTGGGGGCTGTGGTGCGGTGTAGGGGACGACGGGCCCGTTGCCGTCGTCGGTGGTCATCGGTCGGCCCTCGAGGGCGATGGTGTTTCCTTTGATGACACCGATCTGGGCGCCGCTGTAGCCGGCGTGCGAGGTGCGGCTGTAGTCCAGGGGGACCAGCCCGAAGCCGGGGACGGGGCCGCCTTGTTCCAATGCGGTGACAAGTGACTGGCGGGTCAGGTTCTTCCCGGCACGCTGCAGAGCTTCCACGAAGGAGTAGGCGTTGGCCACGCCGTACAGGAAGTTCTGGCCGAAGGGGGCGTTCGGCAGGTAGCGGTCGTGGATCCTCTTCGCCAGGGCCACCCAGCTGTTGGAGGTGTCGGTGACCTGCGGCAGGTAGACGTCAGTGATGATGCCCTGCATCAGTGCGGGCCCCATCAAGCGGGAGAGATTCGTGGGGTCGGAGGCGTTGGAGTTGATGACCAACTGGGCAGTGTTGCCGATCTGCTCCTGGGCCCTACGCAGCAGGGCCCAGTAGGCCGGGACGATGGCCCCGATGATCACGTCGGCCTTGGCTTGGGCGATGGCTCTTACCTGGGCGTTGATGCCGTCGTAGGTGGGCTGGGCTGCCTCGCGCGCGACGACCTGGGAGGCTGGAATGACCGTGTCCAGGCCCGCGACAAAGTCTTTGCCGGAGGCTGTGCCCTGGTAGAAGTAGGCGATCTTCTTCCCGGGGAACGTCTTTTCGACGTACGTCGCGAGGATCTTGGCTTCGGCGCGGTAGGAGAGCGCCCAGGCGAAGGTATATGGGAGCTTGGCGGGGTCGTTCCAGCCGGACCAGCCCGTACTCGGGAAGAGGTCGGGGACTTTCTGGGCGTTGAGATAGCCGGCGACGGCCTGGTGGGGGCCGGTGCCGGCACCGTTGAAGATGGCAAAGACCTTGTTCTGCTCGACGAGCCGGCGCACCACCGTGAGGGCGTTGGCGGGTCTGTAGTTGTCGTCCCGGTAGTCGTAGATGATCTTGCGTCCGTAGACCCCGCCGTGATCGTTGACGTAGTCGAAGTAGGCCTTGGCCGCAGGCGGGATCTCTTTAAGTCCAGGGGAACTCACGCCGGTCAAGTCAGCGTGACTGCCGATGGTGATGGTGGCGGCGGTCACGCCGGGGGTCGGTGGTTCGCCGGCGCCGGCGCTGCACCCCGCCACGGTCAGAGCGAACGCGACCAGCACCGCGGACACTCTCCGACGTCTGTTCATGAAGGTCGAGGCCCCCTTGCCGGTGCGTCTATCAGACTAGCCCTGGATAGATTCGTCAGAGGGCGTTCGGCCCTGGCTTCGCCTGGGCGGTGGTGATGCGATACGTGGAACGCCACGCCCCGTGGTGACGCTAGGACCGGATGGCTGGCGGATTCACCGCCACGTCGACCAGTCGCTGGTAGGCACGCAGATCCGTCTGAGTCTGCCCGCTTACCTCAAGAGCAACGTTCCACAGGTCACGATCGCTCTCCGCAGTGTTCTTCTCCACCGCGACCGTGGCACGCAATTCTTCTCCCCGAGACAGGCGCTCCGGCACGCCGTCGCTCAACAGCGAGGTGATGCCGTAGTTGAGAGCGCGGTCAGGTGAGGTGTCCCCGAGATTGCGGTCGACTCCCAGCTGGCTGAGGAAGCCGTTGACCGACGCGGCGACCGCCCTTCTTTTGGCGGGCGCTAGATCTTTCCCAGATTCCTGCCTTTCGTTGGCCTGCGCGATCTTCAGCGAGCGAGCCAGCACCTCCCAGCCCACCAAGTCGTGCGCTCTGAGAACCGGCACGACTTGCCCGCTATAGAGCCTTTCTGTCTCGCCTGTTTTCGTGCCGGCCACCGCGATCCGCTCCACGCCGGTGAACTGGCGGAGGTCGGCGTTCTCCTCCTCCGACGAGGGCAGCAGGAAACTCGATACCCCTTCGACCACTTGAACCAACAGGCCAGGGTCCTCCGGATCGTCCGTGGCGGCAACGGCCTGCCGGGCCAGGAGCGTGACAAGCTCCTCGTAGAGCCCGTCAACCGGCCGCAGGGTGTAGATCGGCGTCAGATCGAGGTTGAGTGTCCAGAGCAACGCCCTCGCCTCGTGGGGCCTCTCCTCGAGAAAGGCGACCATTTCCATGACGTCGTACGGGTTTTTACCCGGACCCATTTGTCGCTTGTATGCCTCCCTGCGGGCCTCCGTCCCGAAGTCGAAACCGAGCGTCCCGACCACGTACACCGGCCCTAGCCCGATGCGCTGCTCCGCGTCCATACTGCCTCCGCTCTCAGGGGCATCGAGGCCGCACGATTGAGGCCCGCCACTATTTCTCACCCGTGAGAAGGCGATGGACGCCAACATCACCCGGCCGGGGGTCACCCCCTTTCCAGGCCGCCCAGCTGCGAGTATCGGATGCTGGCGACGCGTGAACAGCCAACCGCTCACAGCGAACCTCACCACCGACGTTCACAGGGCACAGGTTCCGGCTGCACCCCCACGAGATCAGCGACAACATTCCTACGCACCACGGCAGCTCCGGGCAGGGGTTGTCGGGGTGTTCGAGCCGGCAGCTCCTGCCACCGGCTGAACGGTGCTGTCCGCCAGCCGAGGGACGGGGAGAAAGTGCGTCCGCGCGCCCGAAGGCCGGCCAGCCCGTCCAATGCAATGGTGCATGAGCCTCCCCGGCGCGCCGAGGGCCTGGCCTCCCAGCCGTCAGTGCCAGGCCCTCGCAGTGCACGAACGGTGCGGCGAATAGGTGACGTGCCGACTGCCCGGCCGGAGTTGGGTCGTTGAGCCGGCATGGAGATCTTCGGAAGCCACGCGACCCCAGGTCCTGATACCCGATCCGCCGCCTGGGAAGGGGGCACCCGCGGGTGGCGTGTAACTGGTGGGAACGGACGCCAGGGCACGTCAAGCGTCGGTGGTGCAGGAGACCCGATCGCCCGCACCGTGGAAGGTGTCGTGCAGCCTGAGCGATCGTCAGGCCGAGGCGGGCCCGGTTCCAGCAGCGAGGACGGCGATGGTCGCGCTGGCTGCCCTCACAATTATCGCTGCGGCAGTGTCGATCGTCTTGCCGACGTGACCGGGCCGGGGCTTCGCCGGGGTATCGAACGGCCATCGTGCGAAGGCAGCGAACACCATCCACAGTCGCTTTGATACCGCGTCTGCGCAGGTAGCGCAGCCTCGCGGTATGTCAGAAGCCTGGGTCAGGAGACTTCTGGCACCGCGCGGCTCAGTAGTGTGAGGTCTCCATACAGGGCGGCATGCAGCGCCGCCGCAAGTTCACGAGCCCGGGATTCGGTGCCGATGTCGTACAGCTCCATGTAGACAGGGCTCGCGTGCGAGTCCGGACGGATCTCGCGGGAGCGCACCAGGTGGGCGACGGCGGCACGAAGAGCCTCGATCACCGTGTCGGCAACGGCATACGCCGGGCCCGCGGTGAGCGTGTCGACCGTCACCGTCCACAGCTGGGCCTGACGCTCCACAGCAACGAGCACCGCACGCTGCCGCTTGGCCTGCTGATAGACCGCGGTATAGGCGCCCAGACCGGTGGCCTCCGGGATCAGATCAGCAGGGCAGGGAGTCGGCAACGTCATACACGCATCGTGCCAGCCCGCCCGGGCCAGTGGGCACACCATCCGACAGCCCCATGGCACGTCCGCCGTCCTGGAAATACACGTCCTTAAAACCATCGGCGATGATCCCACGCATCTCCCGGTCGCTACGGCTGCAGACCGAGCGCCTGGGCTCGATTCAACAAGTCAGGGGGGCCTTCGCGACTGCGTGACCACCAGATCGAGGCCGTTGCCGCTATTGTGCGCAGCTTCGATATCCCGCCGGGCGGTATTCCCTGGAACGGCCTGCGCGGGCAGGTACACGCCGCGTGTGGCACCGGGAAGATCCCTGGTCGTGTCTGGCGCCGGCTGTCGCCCGTGTGGGATGAGTGCTGGCGGGAGCGGCGGCTTTTCACGGGGCGGGTTTAGCCCAAGTTGCGCTTACTGCGATAGCTTTGGCCTTGCGCGCCCGTCTGGTCGATCTGTCGCTGTAGGCTTTTTTTCCGACTCGTCCAAACGCCGCTTCGCCGCTTACTCCGGGTGCTCCTTCAGGAACTCCTCTCGCTCATTTTCCAGACAGGAAGCACATATGAAGGTGGCGACCGTGGCCGCGTCATTTATGAAGGAGCGGCCGTAATCATAGACAGGCTCCAGATCGTAGATCCACTCGTTTTGCGTGAAATCCCAAACCCGGGCACCGTGCTGTTTCGACCGCAGGTCGGCATCTAGGCGCCTTACGAACTTCTTCTTTCGACAGCGCGGGATGGCGTATGTGCGGCACGTGCACCTGCGGGAATGCGTAGCACTGTAATTGAGGGGGATTATGGAAGGGGTCATCAGGTTTTTCCGTTCCGGCGATACTCTCTGGTAAGGATGCCGGTCGATCTCCACCTGTGCCTTCACGTTTTCGCTTCGCGCCTTGTGCATGTCTCTGGCCACCGGCGACTTTGCATCCGAAGGGCGGGTGGATCCGGACGAGCGCCGGTGCGGTCTGGCAACGACCGAGAAATCTCGCGGTCTTCTTACTTCTCGTGCCCTGCCCCTATTCTACTCCGCCCGCTCGCTTCGCCGTTCTAAACCAGAGCCCCTGGGCGGTGCCTTGGCAAGAGTCAGCTTCGGCAGTCAATACCGCTCCGTACGACGGCTACTGGCCGAGCAGTGGTGCGAGCGCGCGATGATGACGAGGGTCTCCATGGAGCTCACTTCCAGCCGTTTTCGGGCAGCGGGAGGGCGCTTCGTCCGATCGGGCTTCCGAAGGGGGACATACAGGCTCCGCCTTCGCCCTCCCAGATGGCTTCCCGGCGCAGGGCGTCACGGATGCGGCACCCGATGACGGCTTCGTTGGTCATCAGGACGCCTGCGGTGAGGACGCTGCCCGGGATCGCCGCGGCGACCATCAGGCGGGCCGCAGCTGCGGGTGCAGTCTCGGGCGGGATGACGAGGAGGTCCCAGCGCCCGACGGTGTAGGAGAGCAGGATGAGCTTGTCGGGGTCCTGTTCGGTGAACCAGCCCACGTGCAACTTGCGCCCGTCCACGGGCACCGTGTGCGGGACCACGGTGTACTCGCGCAACTCGGGCTGGGAGCCGGGGATCGGACTGCCGAGGTCCGGGGCGACAGACAGTGCCGTCAGGGCGCGGTCCAGGGCGTGGATCTCTGCTTCGTCGGTGATGGCTTCGATCTGCTTGGCGGCGGCGTCGGAGAACAAGATCCGTGCACGGCCGCGGGCGTGCTTGCCCATCAGGCGACGCGGCCCCGCTGGGCGTGCAGCTGGGCGAGCTTTGCCTCGCGCAGCTCCTCGCGGCATACGCGCGCAGCGCCTGCGCGCCCTCGGGGGTCAGCGGCTCGCGGCCCGGGGCCGACTGCCCCTGGTCGTGTTCGGTGTGCTCGCTCATCGCGCGACTCCTGCTTCGCTGTTGGAATTCACGGTACCGCCCGCCGAGCCCTGGACGCCCCGGCCGGACGAAAGATGACCTGAGGCCCGAAGGGGCCGGCCTGCGGGGTCAGTGGCGCTCGAACCGCGGTTCCGGGTGGCCGTAGTCGGCGGCCTTCATGTGGGCGCAGACGGGCTGGCGCTGAGTGAAAGCAGCGCCGGTCTCGCGGGCGAGGATTGGGAAGAACTGCTGGGCCTCGGGCGACTGGCTGGTCGTCGTCCAGTGGAAGTCCTCCGCGCCCCGCAGGGCGCGCAGCACCAGGCGCCGGCCCAGGCCTTGGCGCTGCCAGTGCTCTGCAATGGAGATCTTCGCGATGTGGCCGCGCCAGCACGGGGTGCAGGTGTGCCAGGACAGGACGGCTGCGTCCCAGCCCGTCCGGTCGCACACGCTCAGGACCTGGAAGTCGGCCTCATGGGCGGCCGGGTAGTACAGCCACAGCTGCTGCCGGAAAGGATGCCGGAGCAGGATCCGCTTCCAGTGCCGGTCCGTTAATCCCTCAGGCATTTTCGTGTCCTCCTCGAACAAGACATCGGCATGTTCGTGTCGGTGAGAGCGATGTTGATACTCGCCACAAAGGGGCTTCGGATTAGTAGTCGAGATCCAGGTAGTCAATGTCGTTGATGGCCACGTCCGACAGCCCCATGGCGCGTGCGCCGCCGTCCTGGAAATAGACGTCCTTGACCTCCGTTCTTCAGCGGAGTTGGGTGACCTGGCGGCCCGATAGAAGAAAGGTGCCCGTGACCTGCAAGGATGTGAGTGTCTAGGTCATATCCGGTGCAGATGTCAGGACACCTTTCTGGTGATCGAGGGTACAGCGTGGGACCGCGGGCTGTCCGTGGGGGCTGGCGGGAAGGGCATGGTCGGGCATGCGGGAGCGGTGCTGCTGCGCCGGCTCGCCGACCGGACGGGGCTGGTCATCGCGCTGACCAGGGTGTTTCCCGCGGGCGGGAGCGGTTGGCGGGACCGGGCGGTGGTCTTCGTGCAGCTGGCGATATCGATCGCGCTGGGTGCCCGGAGCGTTCTCGAGGCCGAGCAGCTCTCGTTGCACCAGCGGCGGGTGTTCGGGCCGGTGGTGTCGGACTCGACGATGCACCGGATGCTCGCGGCCTTCGACGAGGACATGTTCGCCGCCCTGTCCCGGGCGAGGGCCCGGGCGAGACGCGTCGTCTGGACCTTGCTGACGCTGCGGCCGAACGGTTTTCCCTGGATGAGCGTGGCAGGCAAGCGCCTGGACAAGTGGGTGATCGTCGACGTCGATGCCACGATTATCACGTCCGCGTCGAAGAAGGACGGGGCGGGCGCCACGTTCAAAAAGACATACGGCTTCCATCCACTGGCTGTCTGGTGCGCGAACACCGGCGAGTGCCTGGCCATGATGCTGAGAAGCGGGAACGCCGGCTCGAACACGGCCGAGGACCACATTGCCGTGCTGGACGAGGCCCTCCGCCAGATTCCAGGCTCCTCGAGCGCGAAACTCCTGGTCAGGGTGGACGGCGCCGGGGCCACCCACAAACTGCACGAGTATCTGCGGGATTTGACCACCCGCCGTCGCCGGGTCCGTTTCACTACCGGCTGGACCATCACCGATGCGGACGAGGCGGCGATCGCCCGCCTCCCGGAACGGGCCTGGGAGCCGGCCCTGCAGCAGGACGGCAGTCCTCACGAGGAGTACGAAGTCGCGGAGTTGACCGGGCTGAACGAGCGGGAAGGCTGGATCGACGGACTGCGGCTGATCGTCCGCCGGGTCAGACCGTCCCGAAGGCACCTGAAGAACCTCACCGACCTGGAGAAGAAGACCGGCTGGAAGTACTCCGTCGTCGCGACCGACATCAGCAAGATGACCCGCATCCCCGGCTCGCACCAGATCCAGTGGCTGGACGCGCTGCACCGGCAGCACGCGGTCGTTGAGGACCGCGTCCGGACCGGCAAGGCCACCGGCCTACACAATCTTCCGTCCAAGTCCTGGACCATCAACCGCAGTTGGATGGCGGCAGCCAACACGGCCGCGGACCTGGATGCCTGGCTGAGGCTCCTGACCCTGCACGACCAGGACGACCTTGCCGAGGCCGAGCCGCAGACCATGCGGCTGCGGATCTATCACCAGCCCGCCCGCCTGGCCCGCCACGCAAGGCGCCGATACCTCCGCCTCGACCCGAGTTGGCCCTGGACGGACGCCTTCGTCCTCGCCTGGAATCGACTCACCGCCCTGCCACAGACCACTTGACCTGCACGAACGCATTCCGACGCGAGCCAGGAAGGAGGAAGACCCGCAGTCCCGGGCCAGTGGAACCCGGCGCAGCCGCAGCGACACGCGACGACTCCACGCGCCCACTGGCGGAACAAACGGGGTGAAGCCACGACCTCAGACCGTCAGCAACCCCGTTGAATGATCGAGGTTGAACCCTTCGGCGATGATCCCACGCATCTCCTGGTCGCCGGTTCCGGCGTCGCGGGCGTCGAACAGGCGCTGTGCGTAGGCCGGGGGGAGGTGCACGGTGAGTCGCCTAAACCGTCCGTCGTCGGTCGTGCCGATGGGCGCGGTGTATCCGAACCGGGCCCGGGTCTCGACCGTGATCCCGCCCGTGGCAGCGGCCAGACGCTGCCGGCGCTTGCGCACCTGCGGTTGCCACCGCTGCCGTACCGCGTCGTCGATCTTCGCGGCGACGTCGGCACGGGCGTGCTTGCGGGCCCCCCTGCGGTACCTGTTGACGGAATCGGCGGTGACACCGATCTCCTGCGCAACGGCCTTCGCACTGCCCAACTGCCGGATCAGGTAACCGATCTGACCCTTGAGGGTCTTGGGCGGCTCCCGGGTGAAGCTCTCCCGGTCGGCACGCTCGATCGCCTCGTCGATCTCCCCCGCCATGGTCTACTCCCCTTCGTCCAGGACGGCGTCGCCGCCCTTGATGTGCCGGGCCGGGTTGAGGCCCTGCTCCATCAGGTCGACCGCCCACAGCATCGACATGAAGCCCTCCAGCTTCGCCAGGCCCGGCGTGGGCCCGAGACGGAACCCGCCGGGCTGCGGCTTGCCGGACGCCGCGTACGGCAGGAAGCCCAACGGGCTGCCACCTGGCGAGGGATAGACGACGCAGTCGGACAGCACGGCGAGCGGGTACAGGCCCGTCATCTTCACCATGTTGTTGAGCTTGCGGTGCATGTTCACCCGCGCCTTGCTGATGACGGCGGCGCGGATGTCGGGGCGCCAGGTCGGCCGCTCCAGAGCCGGCCACCGCTCACCCTCCTTGTACGACTTGCCCTGCGGGCGCTCCCGCAGCTTGCCCACCCCGCCCTTCACTGTCGCCTTGATGGCGGCGAGCACGGCGGCCATCGCCGGGTCAACCTGCTTGTGCTGGCCCATCGCGGCGAGGAACTGGCGGTCGTCCAGGTCCTTGGTGACGCCGAGGTCGGCGAGGGTGTCGACGTACGCCGTCTTGAGCCGGTCGTGCCACGGATCCAAGTACGCGCCGGTCTCGCGGCGCAGATACGCCTCGATCGGATGGACGTTGAAGCCGAGCTCCTGGGCGTAAGCGACGGTGTGCGTCTGGTACCAGGCAGGTCCGGTCGGGCGGGTGCCGTCCGGCGTGAACGGGCTGGGAAGGCGAGGGTCCAGCTCGATGTGGGAGAGGTCGACCAGCCAGGAGCCGGGGATCTTCGGGTTGAACGTCGGGGCGTAGAAGTGGTCCGGGGCGGACAGGCCGACGACCAGGCGGGCCGCGGCGGCGAGGAACGCCGTGTTGAGGTCCAGGCCGACCGCGAAGGGCAGCGTGCACTCCTCATCGCTGAGCAAGTCCACCGACCGCACCCACTGGTACGCCTCCTCATTGAGGAACCCGCCGGTCCAGCCACTGTTCACGACGACGGGGTGTTCGGCGGTGGCCTCCGGCGGAGCCGGGTCCATCGGCTCCGTGCCCAGCGAGCCCGGGTTGTAACCGGACACCCAGGTCCCGCTTCCCGGGTCCTGCACGGCCTTCGTGGGCGGGCGCAGCGCGGTCATCAGCTCCAGGCCCGAGACGGCCGTGGAGCCGCGCGGGGTGATGACCCGGGTCGCGTACACACCGAGGACGCGGGCGATATCGGCCGGCTCCATCTCCGCGACGCCGGGCCAGGACCGCTCATCGAGCGCGTCCCAGGACAGGATCGCCAGCTGCACGCACTGCCGCTCGCGCCCCTGCGCCTTGCGGTAGATCCGCGCCCACGGGCCGAACCCGCGCTGCGTCAACTGCCACTTCGCCTTCGCCACCTGCTTCACGACCGGATGGTCCTCAGGCAAGCGCAGGGAACGGCGCTGCTCGTGACCCTCCAGGCGCTCCGGAAGCCCCAGCTTCACCGCGGCCGCGGCCGTGAGCACGATCAGCGGGTCGCCGTCCTTGCCGAAGCGGTTGAGCTTCGGCGCACCGAGCCCGGACTCTCGCAGCGTCCACTCCACCAGCTCCGGGACCGTGGTCGCCGGGCACTCCAGCAGCACACCGCCGAGGCAGTACGCGGTACCGTCCCCGTCCAGCACGGCCAACGGGCCGTTCGGGAAGGGGGGGTCGACCACAGGCGCGGCTGCCTTGGCAGGGCGCCGTGTCGTCGATGGCCTGCGCGACGTGTTCTTGGTCGTGACCGTCAGCGCGGGAGGTGCAGAGGGCTCAGAGGGCGCCGGCACGTCGCGCGGACGCTGCGACGGCGCTGGGGTGAATGTCTCCGGCACCGCGGCCGCGGCACCCGTGTCGCTGGAGGTGGTGGAGGCGATATCCGTGGGAGCCGGGAACTGCGCAGCCCACCCGTCCAACAGGTGTCTGTAGGCCGCGAGGCGCGGCGGCCGCGGCATCGTGCGGCCGGTCTCCCAGCCGTTCACGGTCTCCCGTTTCGTTTCCAGTGCAAGCGCCACATCCTGCTGGGTCAGGCCTGCGGCCTCGCGCAGCCGCTTCCGCTCGGCTGGCGGGGGCAGCAAAGGGCCGCGGGCCAGCAGTTCCGCCGCCCGTGCGATCAGCTCTTCTTCCGTGGGCATATGGCAACCTCCTGCCCTCACCATACCCGAACACCACAGTGAAATTCACTCCGAACATCACTTTGAAGCTAACTTTCTAACTCACATTGGTGCACGGTCTTGCTCACAAGGCGGCAGTCACTGGGGACTCGCGGGGGTGAGGGGCTCATGTGCGGGGCATGCCGTGGATAAAGTCGACAGGCACCACCCGCCCGGCGGACCAGCGAACGCCGGCACGGATGACGGAGCAGCTCAGAACGGGGCGAAGCATGACAGTGATCGTGGAGAGCGCAAGTGAGTGGCTGGACACGATCACCGCTCAAGCACGCAGCGCCCAGGCGAAAGTGTTCTCCGTGAGCGTGCCCGTCAGTCACCCCGCAACCTCGGACCAGGCGCACGAGCACCTGCTGTCCGCAGCGATCGAGGGCATTGAGCGGGAAGGCTGGACGCTGGACAGCATGAGCACGTACGGCGCTTCCTCGGCCTATGAAGGCACCGCCTTCTGGGCATTGTTGGTCTTCCGCACGGCCTACCGCGGGCGCGTCTGAACACCGGCTCACGGACGCCCGTGCACTGCCCCAAGACCGGCTCCTGCCTTCCGGACCGGCTGAGCGCGCCCACTCTCCGGACTGCTGCAGCGGCACCCATGAGGGCGGACAGACCAGGCGCGGCATCACAGGGCCCCCATGATCGCCTGTGTGGCGTTGTGAGCGCCGATCTCCACCCCAATGCAGCCAGGGGGCGCGGCAGATGGAGATCGGCGCTGTGCGAGGCGCAGAGCGCCCCTGACAAGCTCGCCGCGCTCGCCGCACTGGGGTTGGAGTGGGCGGCTGCGGGCTGACGGAGCAGGGCAACGCGGTGGGGAGTGTTGGGTAAACGGATGAGCCTTCGGGTCAGCTACTCAGTGCGAGACGCTGCGGTGAAGTGGTCTGCAACTGCCCGCCAGGTTCCGTTTCACCCATTTCCATCGCCATGGTTTCGAGGACACCGAGCGGAGCGGACCACCCGATAGCGAGGTCGGGCTCGCGCAAGGGGCGGTAGCGGTCCCAGTCCACGCAGAACTGGGCGATGTCGACCTGCGGAATGAGGTCCCAGACAGTGTGATCCCTTGGGTGGTGAAGGAGTAATCGTCAAGACTTGTGGATGGTGTCTTCTGGGTTTGATGCGGTGATCTCGGCTGCGGCGAGGCGTGCTTTCTCGCGCGCGACCTGGTCGGGGGTGGTTGAGGAGGGCTCGATCGCCGGGAGGGCCTTGGGGTCGTGCGTGGCCCCGAGGATCCAGATCGCGTGCCTGAGAAGTTCGGGTTCCATCGACGGCATGGCAGCCGCCAGCGGTTTGACGAGGTCAAGGGGCAGGCTGTGGTGGTTGAACGCCTCGCTGACCGCGTTCAGATCTGACAGCAGTGCCTTGACCTGGCTGCCCGCTGCCCGTCAGATGGCGGAGCCGGCGGCCCGCAGCTCCCGCACCAGAGCGCGCACGACGGCGGAGCCGGCGAGCTCTGGGGTGGTCACATAGCCGACACGGCGCGTCGGGCGCTCCGGACCGAGATCGGTGATCTCGATCGAGTCCGTTGCTCCGACCAGGGAGAGCGCGGGCATAATCGCCATTCCGTGCCCCCCGCTCACGAGCGAGAGCACTGCTCCGTCGTCCTCGGCCTCGATCGTGGCCCTCGGGATCCAGTCCTGCGCGCCCCACCAGGCGCGGGTGTACGAGCCGCAGTTCTCGACCCAGTCGACCAGCGGCAGCGAGCGCGGAGCCGGGTGTCCGGCCGGATGCACCAGGGAATAGCTCTCTTCGAAGAGTCCGCTCGCCACCAGTCCCGCCGGCAGCTGCGCTCCGTCCAAGGTGGCAATGGCGAGATCCGACCGCCCGTCGGCCACCTCGCCCGCCGTGCCGCGCCCGAGCTCGCGGACGATCCGCACCTGCGGCTCGATCCCGGGATACCGCGCGCGCAGCCGCTGCAGGACCGGCGGCAGCAGGTGCAGCGCGGTGCTGCGGAAGGCCGCGATCCGCAGCGGGCCCTCCGGCCCCTGCGTCGCCTCGGACCGGGCGGCTTGCCGCGCCTCGGCGACGAGCACGTCCAGCAGCCGCAGGGTACGGCGCGCATGCGCCACAGCCTTCTCCCCCGCCGGAGTGGGTCTCGCACCGCTGCGGCCGCGTTCGAACAGAACGGCGCCGATCTTGCGCTCGCTGCCGCGCACCGAGTGGGAGACCGCGGACTGTGTTAGGCCGAGTGCCTCGGCCCCGGCCGAGAAGCCGCCGGCGTCCGCAACCGCCACCAGGATGCGCAGTTCGTGCGGAGCGAGATCGGTGTCGGTCGTGCGGGCCACAGGGCGCTCACCTCGAGGTATGAGAACTACTCATGGAACGGGGCGTCACATGAGCCCAACCGCCTGCCCGAGGGCTCCATTCCCGTCCTACGGTCCCGTCATGACCGAGAACGCGATCACCGTCCAGCAGACCGCCCGCCCCCACGGTTTCCCCACCACCAAGGATTTCGCCTTCGTCGAGTCCGCGATTTCCGATCCTGCGGTCGGCACCGCGCTCGTGGAGAATCTCTACTGGTCCGTCGACCCGTACCACCGCGAGATGATGGACGACGTGCCCGGCGGCTTCGCGCTCCACACACCGCTCGAGGGCCGGACCCTCGGGCGCGTCGTCGCCTCGCGGACGCCGGAGCTGCCCGAGGGCGAGATCGTGTTCCACCGGCAGGGCTGGCGCACGCACTCCGTGGTCCGACCCGAGGAGATCCGCAAACTCCCCCACTTCGACGGGGTCCCCCTGACGGCGTACCTGAGCGTCCTCGGCGGCACCGGACTGACCGCCTACGTGGGCCTCACCCGCATCGCCCGGCTCCGCGAGGGCGACGACCTCTTCGTCTCCGCCGCAGCCGGCGGCGTCGGCACGGCCACTGGCCGGTTCGCCCGGCTGCTGGGCGCCGGCCGACTCGTGGGCAGCGCGGGCTCGGCGGCCAAGGTCGACCACCTGACCCGGGAGGTGGGCTACGACGCGGCGTTCGACTACCATGACGGCCTCGCCGCTGAACTGCTCGCCAAGGCTGCACCGGACGGCATCGACGTCTTCGTCGACAACGTCGGCGGCGAACAACTGGCCGCCGCGGTGGGCGCACTGCGCGAGTTCGGGCGCATCGTCCGGATCGGCACCATCAGCCGCTACAACACCCCGGACGCGCCCCCGCCGCACTTCAACTACTCGGACATCGTGGAGAAGAGCCTCCGCATGGAGGGCTTCCTGGTCAGCAACTACCGCGAGCTGCAGGACGAGCTGTACGAGTTCGCGGTCCCCCATCTGCAGAGCGGCCGGCTAGCGCTGGACCAGACGGTGGTGGACGGGTTCGAGCACATCGTGGACGCATTCCTGGGCATGCTGCACGGCAAGAACACCGGAAAGATCATCGTGCGGGACCACGCGTAGGCCTGGTCCGGCCGTCGCGCGCGTGCCGCATCACTTCGGCGGCCGCGCACCGAAGCCAGGCATGCCCGGTCAGATCAGAGCGGATTCCCGGACCCTGGTTGCGGGCTCGTTGACGGTCAGGCGGGCCGTATCGGTGTCCAGGCCGGTGCCGCGTAGAAGATCGCCGAGCATCGCTGCGGCGTCCCGTCGGTCCGGTTCGCGGTCGGTCAGGGCTTCGAGTGCAGCGAACATGTCCTTCATGCGGCCACCTCGGACCGCTCGACCAGGACGCCGTTCTCAAACTTGGCCCCGGAGCGGACCAGGGCGACGAGGGAGGCCCCGGTAATCGCGCGCCAGCGGGCCTGGGCGGACTCGACCAGCTTGAACACCATCGCCAGGGCGGCTGCCGGGCTGCCGGCCCCGCGGGTGACCTTGGTCCGAAGCTTCACGGTGGAGAAGGTCGACTCGATGGGGTTCGTGGTCCTCAGATGGATCCAGTGCTCGGCGGGAAAGCCGTAGAACGCCAGCAGTTCCTCCGCATCGTCGGTGATCTTCGCGACGGCCTTGGGCCACTTCGCGCCATACGCCCTCTCGAACGCGGTGACCGCCTTCTCTGCGTGCGCACGGTCCTCGGCGTTGTAGATCTCCTGCAGAGCCTTCTTCGCCCCGGGCTGTGCAGACTTCGGCAGCGCGTTCGTGATGTTCCGGGTTTTGTGAACCCAACACCTCTGGTGCCCGGGTCTCCGTCGCGAAGAAAGCCGTCGCACGCTTGAGGACCTCCACGTCCTCCCGCAGCCTGCGGTTCTCGCGACGCAGCACGGCCAGTTCCTCGCGCTCGCTGCTGGTCAGGCCGCCGCGTTCGCCCGCGTCGACCTCGGCCTGGCGGACCCAGTCCCGCACCGCCGTCCCGGTCAGGTCGAAGTCCTTGGCGACCTGACCGACCGAGCGGTCACCGCGCCGGCAAAGGTCGACGATCTCGGCCTTGAACTCCGGCGCGAACGAGTGGCGAGGACGCGGCTTCTTCTTCCCCTATGAATCGCCACTCATGAGACCCATCTGGCCTGCTGTCACCTTTCCCCGCATCTCGGGGTGAACCTCAACCCTACTTACGTGATGCGGACGAAGAGCGATGCGTGTCATCGGTCGGCGTCCTGGCTGCCATCGGGAATCCCGCCTTGCCGGCCTGAACCTGCGTGCTTCTCATGCTCCTGCCGAAGTCTGGTCAGAGCGCGACACAGGGTACTTTTGACTGTGCCAACCGATATGCCCAGTGCTTCGGCTGTCTCTTTCGTGCTCATCTGCTCCCAGTGCCGCAGCACCACGACACTGCGCTGCTTGGGCGTGAGTACGGCAAGGAGGTCTGTCAGCAGGGCGCGGTTTGCGTACTGCTCGGTGCCGTCGTCGACGCCTGCGTCCGGCAGCTGCTCGGTGGGTACTTCCTGCAGTCTTCGGGACCGCCACCACTTCGTACGGGTATTGATCATGACTTGGCTCAGATACGCGTCGGCGCATCGTTTGTCGACTATGCCGTCCCAATAGCGGTAGGTGCTGGTCAGGGCGCTCTGCAGCAGGTCTTGCGCGTCGATGGGGTTCGGTACGAGACGGCAGGCGCGGCGCAGGAGGGCGGTCTGATGGGTCCGCACGTACTCCTCGAAGTCGGGCACACCACCGGCTGCCGTGTCCATGCCATAGTTCCCTTTCCTGGTGTGGTGTTGGGCAACTGCGGATGCACGGCTGCATGATCAAAGTCCACAGACGTTGTCATGAGCTCTGGGTACGGCCACCGCTCCCCGGAGCCGCAATGCTGTCGGCTCAGCGGTTCCTGGCCCATGACTTTAAGGTCAGCCTCAGGTGCAATCCGTACTCTCTTGCGGATGCGCATCCGGGCCTGTTGCTGCACAAGAAGGGACACGACCCCATCCCAGCCGGTGCAGTGGGAGGTCGAGGCCCTGGAGCCGGTCGAACTTCAGCGCCTCGCCGCCGTCGCCCCGACATCGACCAAGCCGTCCTTGCCGACCGCATTGCGGAGGAAGAACGGCAACGCGAACGGCTCCGGGCATTCACTGATGGGTGGCCTCCCCACAGCTCACCGAGCCCTGATTAGCCGGGTGGGCTCCGGGCATGTCGGTGCATGCTGCCCGGAGCCGCCCGACCGGCCGGCTCACCGGAGCGGAGGCGGGCCCGCGCCCGGCGGGAGAGCAGGACGTGGAGCCGCTGGCGCACACACGTGCATACCGGTCTGTTGCATCGGGTCAACGACTGGGCCACCGGCAACGACACGCACACATGAAGTCAACCGGGCTCGGGCGAAGTTGGCGTTATTCGTGGCTGATGTGTTTGCGTCAGTGAGCCGTTTTCATCCTGAATAGCTGCAGGTCATCAGCGTGTGGACGGCTTGGACGATGGTGCCGATGCGGCGGGTGGAGCATCTGGCCCGCCGGAGCAGTCGCCAGGACTTCAGCTGTGCGAAGGCGCGTTCGCCCTGCGCCCTCAGCCGGGCGTGATCGCGGTTGAACTCCTGGTAGCGCGCGGGTTGTTCGCGGTGGTTCTTGTATGTGGTGCGGACGGTGGCGCCGGCGCCCTGGTAGGCGCGGTCCGCCAGGATCAGGATCTGCCGGGTGAGGCAGGCTTGGATGATGCCGTGAGCACGGGCGGCGGTCAGATCGTGGGTGCGTCCTGGCGTGGCCCGGGAGAACCAGAGCGGTGTGCCGTCGGGACGTGCGATCACCTGGACGTTCATGCCGTGCTGCTTGTGCTTTTGGGAGTAGTACGGCTCGTCCGCGTGGACGCGGTCGGTGGCGATCAAGGTGCCGTCGACGATGACGAAGTCGCCCTCGCCCAGCCCGACCAGGGCTTCCTGCAGGCCCGGCGCCCAGGCCGCAAGGACGTCCAGGGTCTCGTCGACGTAGCGCCACGCAGTGGCTGTCGAGACACCGAAGCCTGCCGCCGGCGCGGGTATCGTCTCGTTCTTGCGCAGGTGCACCAGGGCGAGCAAGGCCTGCTTGAAGCAGCCCAGCTTCCGCCACCTCGTACGGCGTTCACACCTTCGTGCGTAGATGAGCCAGGAAACGTGCTCAACCAACTCATGCGGGACGTCGACCGTGGCACGATACGGGACCAAGCGAGGCTCCTCGGGCGAAGCGTGGTGCGTAGAGAACACCACCGCAACGACCAGGGGCCTCGTCTCGTTACCCACCCCCACTGACCTGCCAGTTCTCGATCTGCCCGGTGATCCCGGCGTACTGCGGGGCCACCCCGGCCGACACCCGGCGAATCACCGCTGTAGTACTGGGGGTGGACTTCGCGGCATTGCTTTGAAATCGCCCTGGGAGCGCGACCGCTTACCCCTTCGGCCACCGGCCAATCCTCAGTTGTGGTGATGCGCAACAGCACAGGCCAGAAAGGTCGTTGGGCTGTCAATGCCCTTGATGCTTGCGCAGCTGTTCCCCATAATCGCTAGGCGCTTTGCGAACTCATCCCTCACTGGGTTCGGACGCACCACTGCCTGCTGCCGCAGCCATCGGCCGCACACGGTGTTGTGCCGTGCCGTTCTCGGCATGGTGCGCCGATTCTTGTGGGCGAGTTCGGGATGTGTATCCCCCCACGAGAGGAAGTCTGTTGACGAACTACCTCAAGCACCTCAAGCGCACCACCGCGTCCGGTGTCGTCGCCCTCGCGGCCTTCGGCCTCCAGCCCGGCGCGGCCCACGCCGCGTCCGAACCGACCCCACGCGGTGAGGTGGGCGCGACCGTCGTCGGCGGTACGAAGGCCGACCAGGGTGAGTTCCCCTTCATGGTGCGGCTGTCCATGGGCTGCGGCGGCTCGCTGTACGCCAAGGACATCGTGCTGACCGCCGCCCACTGTGTCGACAGCAGCGGCCCCAACACCGGCATCACCGCCACGGCCGACGTGGTCGACCTGGAGGATCCCAACGCGGTCAGCGTGAAGTCCGCCGAGGTCCTCCAGGCCCCCGGATACAACGGCAAGGGCAAGGACTGGGCACTGATCAAGCTCGAGAAGCCGATCGACCTGCCGACCCTGCCGATCGCAGCGGACGACAAGCTCAACAATGGCGAGTTCGACATAGCCGGCTGGGGTGCGGACAAGGAGGGCGGCAGCCAGCAGCGCTACCTGCTCAAGGCCAAGGTGCCGTTCATCGACGATGCCACGTGCCAGAACGCGTACGGCGATCAGCTGACGCCAGGCGAAGAGCTCTGCGCCGGCCTCCTGGACACCGGCGGTGTCGACACCTGCCAGGGCGATTCCGGCGGCCCCATGTTCCGCAAGAACGAGGCGGATACCTGGACCCAGGTCGGCATCGTCAGCTGGGGCGAGGGCTGCGCCCGCCCGGGCAAGCCCGGCGTCTACACCGAGGTCAGTACGTTCGCTGAAGACATCAAGAAAGCGGCCGAAGGTCTGAGCGGCTGACCCAGCCGACCCGGATTCGCAGGCCACGTCCGTAGCCCCTATTCACAGGGGCACACGCACCAACGCGCCCCACTGCCAAGCCCTTTCCTGCTCGGCAGTGGGGCCCACGCGGAGGTTCGCCTGACCGTGCATGACACACGCGAGCGACTCCGGCCGGTCAAGAGCTCTCCTCATGGTGACTGTGGGCGCTTGTCAACGGCCGCTGTCGGGGGCCGCTACCAGCTCAATTTCGCTGCCAGAGGGGCGCGAGGGCCTGCGGCTGGCGCGGCCCGGACGTCGTCGACGAGGATGAAGGGCGGCAGCCGGATCATGCTTACAGGGCGACGACCACGCCCGAACTGCCCCGGCCCGCACAGCCCACATTGACCGCCAAATCGCCCCAGGTCAGCGATATCTCGGATCCAGCAGCGGCTGTGGCACGTTTGAAGGGCGAGCTTGCTCTACCGACTGAGCTAGCCTCCCAATGGAAGGCACGAGACTCGAACTCGCGACCCACCGGCCTCGCTTGCCTCTCATCATACGGGCTGCCCTATGTCCCAGCGGCGTAAGGCGCCACCCAGGTCCCCGATTTTATCCGTTCAGCCCAGCCTCCTCCTGAACCGCAGCGTCCGCACGCCCCTGCTCCCGCCTCTGCCGTAGCCAGAGCGCACCGCCTCACTGACCCTTTGCTGTGGAACGACAGCACCCGCCGGAACCGCTCCTCAGACGCGGCGCGCATCAGCCCTGTCTGGACCGCGGCGAGCCGTGCTCCGCGGACCGCATCCGGCGCCACAATCCCCGGCTGATCACCTTCGACAGCGTCAACTTGTAGGCCACCGGCCCGAACACATGTAGCGCTGTGTAATCACCCTGCCCGCCCGGGCGCGGAGAAGGGAAAACGCTGCGCTGTACTGGAGCCAGCCACGCAAGCACTGCCGTGGCGCCGGCCACGCCGAACGCCCAAGGCCGTCTACCGCGCCCTACCTCAACTTCATCCCCTGGGTACGGCCTCGGGGAAACGCCGGAACGGCCATTGGCGCGTTACGGAATTCTGGCTGCTGAGGAGCCTCGCATACGGAAGCGACCCCAATGCCGCATCTGCGTAACTGCCATGGACGGCAAGCCGTTAGTACTCGACCAACACATACTGCTTGAGGAGACCTTGTGAGTGACGACAAGCGCGCAGCGTTCGACAAGATCGACACCGACGGTGACGGATTTATCACTGCCGATGAATTCAAGGCGGCCCTTCAGACCTCAAGCGGGAAGGTCTCGGACGAAAATGCCACCGCGATCGTGAACATGGCCGACGAAAACGGGGATAAGAAGATCGACTTTGACGAGTACTCCAAGTTCGTCCGCTGAACTTAAGAGTACGAGGGCGGCCACGGTGCAGTAGACAGGGATCCGTGGCCGCGCTCACCTCGCGGTGTGGCCACAGGCATCACGTCCCGTGCCGTAGACGCCGCTACCGGCCGGCGCGCGGACGGTGTTGTATCGGGTCCGTCGCGATCCAGCTACAGACCCAGATCCCGCCGGGCCAGCCCGTACTCCCGCAGTCTCGAACCGTCGGCCCCGTAGTACTCCCAGCCACCTGTTCCTGAACCTCGGGCCCGGTCGCGTCGTCACTGTTTGGAGTGATCGTGAGAGCGGCATTCCTCGTGATCTTGAACTCTGCGACGAGATACCGGAGTTCACCTGGAAGGCCGTGAGGATGAGCTGCTCTCGCAGGCCGCCGCTCGGGCACTGTCATCTCTGAAGGGGTGGGGTCGGTCAAGAGGGTGTCCTGTCCGTTGTGCTCCCGGACTCATCGTCGATCACGGTCGGCCTCGAGTTTGACGGCAAGCGGCTGATCGTCGGTTGTTCGCGTCAACACCTCGCTGAACTGGCTGAGCAGTACAAACATCGGCCGTTCGTGGACGCCGAACTCTGGCAAGGAAAGATCGCCCGGGCGATGCAACAGCATCCGGACGGCGTCCGCCCCGAGGACCTGGCCGAGGAGACCGGCCTGAGCCTGCAGCAGATCGAGGCTGGCGTGACGTGGCGGAGCATTGACTTCCAGCACCGGCACCAGCAGTTCGGGAAGAAGGACAGCCCGGATGCAGAGAATTAGCTTGAGGCACGAGTACGGGAAAATTAATCCGGCCTCGCTTGCGCCCACAATTGGGTTATCGAGACCGGGCGCCGCCGCCTCGCCAACTACGTGGCCAGAACGCGAGGCGGCGGCGCAGCGGTAGGGTGCCAGAGCGGCCAGTGGCCCGGAACCCCGCCGTAGCGTTCCGCCGCCACATCGGCAAAGCAACGGCAGATTCACCGCCCTCAGCCTAATCACCGGTCGGTATCACTATCCGGCAGACCCGCCAGAGAAGTCCATCGTCTGGCCGCCCCCTCGCGCACCGGAAAAAGGTGGTGACCTGGCGGAGGTGGAGGGGGACGGCGGAAGTGCAAAGCGGCTCTGATCAACATTTCGAGATCGCCGAGCGTAACCGTTCAGCTGATCGATCATTGAACGGAATGATCGTCCGTTGACATGTCCGCAGCCTTTTGGAGGTCCCGTCCGCTATGTGGGTTCAGCCCGGGGCGCTCTTGTGGGCTGCAGCTCTGGTCGAACGCGTTGACGGCTCTCTTTTCGGGTTGGCCTGCCGCTGGGTGTGGTTGCCGCGGGTAGGGGTCTATCCAGTCATGGTGGTGAGGGGGGCGAGGGCGGGGGCGAGTTGGATGCCGGGGGCCAGGCCGAGGGCGGTGAGGGCGTCGGGTAGGCCGCGTCCGGTGCGGGTGGCTTCCACGGTGTTGGGGGCGGCGAGGGGGCGGCAGCTGGCGGCGATGATGTCGAACAGGTGCTGTACCCGGCCGGGTCCGCGGGGCAGCAGTTGGCCGTGGAAGTTTTCGTGGTGGGCGAGGACGAGGGCGGCAAGTCCCGCGAGGTGGGCCGAGGCCGCGTGGGTGCCGTCGAGGGTGGTGTAGCCGCCGTCGGGGGCGCAGGACAGGACGGCCACGCCGGGAGCGGTCGCGTCGATGCCGGGGCCGTGGCTGCTGAACGGGGCGGCGAAGAGGCCTTCTGGGGTGAGCGGCGGTCCGGTGTGGCTGGCGTGGGAGGTGTCGGGTGGGCAGGTGCCCAGGGCTCCGAGGGCGCCCACGGCGAACACGGTGGGCAGGCAGGCGGGGAAAGTGACCGGCCCGCCACTGTCGCCTGCCGGGGCGATGCAGGCGATGCCCGCCGCGGTCGCGTCGGCGAGTTTGCGGGAGACCAGCGCCGAGGGGTAGGGGCTGGTCACGGCGATGTGGGCGATGTCGACTTCACGCTCGATGCAGTGGTCGAGGGCGGCGATCAGGTCGCTGAAGTGGCCGTCGGGCATGACCTGGCAGGCCTCGAGTTCGGCGTCGACGGCGATGCCGAGGATGCCCTTGCCGGTGTCGGCGCCGGCGATGATCCCGGCCACGTGGGTACCTGTGCCGACCGCATCGTGCGCCCAGCCCTCAGTGGTGCCGTGCACGAGGTCGGCGCCGGAGCGGACCCGCTGCTTCAGGTCGGGGTGATCGACGCTCACCCCGGTACCGATGACGGCGATCGTGATGCCGAAGCCGCGGAAGGTGGGGGGCAGCCGGTCCAGCCGCATGGCCTGCTGACCCCACCCGTACTGTGGGCGTTCGTCCAGTTTCGGATACACCTGGGCCAGCGGGGTGAGCGTGACGAGGTTTTCCTCGGTTGCCGACAGGGTGGGGCGGTGGATCCAGCGGTCGGTGTAACCGGTCCGTGGGCGGACGTAGAGGGCCTGGATGGACTGTTCGGTCTCCGTGGCCAGCATGATCGTGGCGGTCCCGTCGGCGGCGGTGATGCCCTGGCCCGGCCAGGTGGCGCCGATCAGGAACACGCCCGCGCCGGCCAGTGGCTCGCCGTCCGGGCCGCACACCCGCAACATGATCTCCACCGGCTTTTCCAGCGGCACGACCAGCCCCGGATCACGCAGCACCGGCATCCCCAAGGGCGGCATGGCGGCGGGGCCGGTGCCGGTGCCGGACAGCGGCAGATCCGGTTCGATGTGCACGTGCAATGTCCGCATCGCCGGCAGCTGTGCCTCGGCTGCCTCGACGACCGCGATCTGAGGGCAGGAGGGCTGCACTCCGGCCGACTGCAGCTTCTCCGGCGGCTGCAGCCGCCGCCGCACCGTGACATCGGGCATGCTCTCCAGCCGGTCACACACCGCGTCCATGCTCAGCTCGGACACTCCCGGGGGAAGCAGATGCTGCGGCAGCGGAGTCACCATGTACCGCTGCCGACGCGACTGCACCTCAACCGGTGACGGTGTGCCTTTCCGGCGGGGTGCCGCTTCTTTTTCCTCGGGGCCCTGACCGGCGGCCCCCGTTCCCTCGGATTCGCTCTGGCGGCTGTTTCGGGGCTTGTTTCCGGGCCTGTCCTTCACCATCACGTCTACCTTCACCACGCCTGTGTCGGTCTTAAGTGCTTCTGATCCGGATGACGGGCGGATCGCCGCTTTTAACGGTAATGCGGTGTGCCCAGGATCAACTCCTGGCCACACCGCATCGCGCGCCGCCGGCAATTCAGCTGATGCCGAAAGGCTGACCCATCTGACCAAAGCCGGACTGCTGACCCTGCTGGCCGAAGCCGGGCTGCTGGCCGAACGACTGCTGGCCGAAGCCGCCGCCCCACTGCTGCTGGCCCTGACCCTGCTGACCCTGCTGGCTGTGCTGCAACAGCGCCAGGATCGCGGTCGGCAGTGCCTGCTGAACCGACTGCTCCACAGCACTGCGCACGCCCTGGATCAGCGTCGTGTGCAGCGCGACAGCCAGGTACGGGTGCGCCTGCTGCTCCAGACCCTGCTGCTGCAGCTGCTGCTGCACCTGCTGGATCTGCTGCAGCGTCTGCTGCATACGCTGCGCGATCTGCTGACCCGCCTGCTGACACGCCTGCTGGATGGACTGCTGGACGACCTGCGCGAGCTGCTGCTGCGCCCCGCCCGTCTGCTGCCCGAACTGCTGCAGAGGCTGGGTCCCGGTCATCACCGACATGAAGGCTCCTTCGACGCCACGGAAGACCAACATAAGGGATGATGTTGGTCTTTTCGGAACGATTCCGACGCGCTGAAGCTAAAGCGGCATCGCCCCGACCGCAAACGGACGAGCCGCCCAGGACAGAGGAATCCCCCCGATCGGATCCGACAACCGGCCAGCCCGCGTTGCCGGCCAGGTGCCCGACGTCGGCCATCCCGAACAGCCACCAGCGCGACCCATGCAAATGCGCCCCGACAAGGCCCCGAGAGCCAGCGCGCCTTTGATCAGCTGGACATGAGCGAGGCTGGGACCTGGGGGAATTAGGTAAAGTCCAGCCGACAGGGCTACGTGGCCATCGTCAGCGACTATCCAGTCCGATCGACACGCCCGGTACATCATCGAGCATCACAAAGAGAGCGCATAGATTGGGCTGGGGGCCATACTGTATTGCGCAAGGCGCGGTAAGCACGCCCTGACCAGTCTTATTGGTCTTGGCTCCCGTGGCCTTCGGGGTAAATGGGATATGGGGTAATTGGCAGCCCAACGGTTTCTGGTTCCGTTAGTTCAGGTTCGAGTCCTGGTATCCCAGCCAGCGCG
Source organism: Streptomyces sp. NBC_01017 (assembly GCF_045162795.1). NCBI lineage: Bacteria > Bacillati > Actinomycetota > Actinomycetes > Kitasatosporales > Streptomycetaceae > Streptomyces > Streptomyces sp. NBC_01017. The sequence goes on along the minus strand of NZ_CP108683.1, from coordinate 11,300,272 downwards.
GGCGCGCCCAACACGGGAGGCGCCGACAACTTCAGAAGAGCCCGCTTCCAATGGTCCCGGACGCGTCAGCGCGGCGGCCCGGCACACTCTGCTCGAAACCGATGACGGACGGTGTATTGCTACCTGGGGCATCTTCTGCAGCGCACCGCGAGGTGCCGCATCCTGGTCGATGGACGGCTGGCCGGTGGTAGTGCATGAACCGTCGAGGCCGTCCGGAGGACGGCGGGTAACTCATCAGTGCGACGGGCGTGAAGTGACGCTCGGTTTTGCCCACTCCGATCCGATCATGATCTCGTCGTGTTCCTCGAAGCCGCCGGTATCCCCGACCCGGAGGCAGCACTCGATGCACCAGAGGGGGCGGGTGGCCGGAGCAGGCCGTCGGGCGCAGGCTGGGAGTGGCCGCCGGAGAGGAGGCCGGCGCGGCGGCCGGACAACTCCCGCAGGGCGGGGAAGAGGTCCAGGGCTTCAGCGATGGCCTCCTTGCCGTCGGGGCGGCCGTCGGCGACGAGTTGGAGGTTCTCGGCGGTGGTGAGGTGCGGGAAGGACTGCTGGCCCTGGGGGACGTACGCCATGCCGCGGGCCACCCGCTGGTGCGGGGCAAGGCGGGTGATGTCCTCGCCGTCCAGCCGGATGGTCCCACTGGTCGGCTTGAGCAGGCCCATGGCGGCGCGCAGCAGAGTGCTTTTGCCAGCGCCGTTGTGACCGAGGACGGCCGCGACGCCGTCCCTCGGGACCGAGACGGTCACGCCGTGCAGGACGGTGGTGCGGTCGTAGCCGGCCCGGACAGTGTTGATCTCCAGCATGGGCGTCACGCCTCCTCGGCGACAGAAACGGGAGCGGGCTCGGGTTCGGGCTCGGGCTCGGAGGCGCGGCCGAGGTAGACCTCCTGGACCTTCGGGTCGGCCTGGACCTGGGCGACGGTGCCTTCGCTGAGGACCTTGCCGGCGTGCAGGACGCTGACGCTGCGGGCGAAGGAACGCATGAAGTCCATGTCGTGTTCGATGACGACGACCGTGTGGTCCTCGCTCACCCGCTGCAGCAGTTCGCCGGTGGCCTCGCGTTCGTCGTGGCTCATGCCGGCGACCGGCTCGTCGAGCAGCAGCAGTTGTACGTCCTGGACGAGCAGCATGCCGATCTCCAGCCGGGGGCGTTGTCACGTTGTTGGGGGTGTGGTCGGCTGATGGCGCGTCGGGGCGTGCGAGGGCCCGGTGCGTCCCGTGGTTCAGCCGGAACGTCGCAGGTTGCCCCGTGCGCACTTCGTGCGGGATCCGGGGTCAGCGTTACGCTGTGCATGCATCCCTTTTGAGAGGGAATGAGGACGATGGCTACGACCGGTGAAGGCTCCTCGTTTGTTGGCCGGGAAGCGGAGCTGGCTGTGTTGGCTGGGTGCGCGCGGAGGGCTCAGTCGCGGCGTGCCGGGGTGGTGCTGGTCGAAGGCGTGGCGGGAGTAGGAAAGACAGCTCTGGTGCAGCGATGGCTGGCGACTGAGGATTCCCGGGGGATGACCGTGCTGCGGGCCTTTTGCGATGCGGATGAGTCGGACTGGGCGTTCGGGGTGGTCGGCCAGCTTGTCAGGTGGGTGCCGCGGAAGGAACTGGAGCGGGAAGCTCTCTTGGGGGGCGGCGGGCCGTTGGCGGGGACGTCGCCTCTGCAGGTGGGTGAGCAGTTGCTCCGGCTGGTGGATGATCTGCAGGAGGCGGCACCGGTCGCGGTGATCGTTGAGGATGTGCACTGGGCAGACTTGGCTTCGCTGCAGGCGCTGGGCTTTTTGCTGCGTCGTCTGGAGGCCGACCGCGTACTCACCGTATTGACCACTCGCCCCCCTGCCCGAGATGACATTCGGAAGCTGGCCGCCGATCGGAATGGGGGCCGTGCAGTGCTCCTGACCGGGTTGAGGGCGGAGCCGGTGGCGGAGCTGGTCCAGGCTGCCACCGGCCGGCAGGTGGACGAGCTGTCGGCACATCGCCTGCAGGAGCACACTGACGGCAACCCCCTCTACCTGCAAGCCCTGTTGGCTGAGGTGCCATCTGATCAGCTGCTGCCCGGTAATCGCAACCTTTCCCTGCCGGTGCCCGGCACCCTGGCGGCTGCGGTTCGCCGGCAACTGAACTCCCTGCCAGCCGACGCCCGGGCCCTAACCGAAGCCGCCGCCGTGTTGGGCACCCGCGTCCCACTGAACCTGGTCGGGCAGATAGCGGGCGTGTCCGACCCGGCGACTAGTCTGCAACCAGCGCTTGCAGCGAATCTGCTGCATTGGTGGCCGCACGAACCAATCTGCCTGGTCATGGTCGCCCACGCCCTACAACGAGAGGCAATCATCGAGGCTTTGGCCCCGGCCAGGCGTCGTGATCTGCACGCCGCCGCGGCCGAGCGAGTCGACAGAGCCGCTTCGTGGCGCCATCGGGTTGCTGCCGGCGACGGCCTCGACGCCCAACTCGCTCGACAATTGGAGCAGGCCGCCAACGAGTGCCTAGCTGACAGCGCCACGGAACGCGCTGCCACCCTCCTCTTGTGGGCATCCGATGTGGCCACCACGCGCACCGAACGCGAACGTCTCTTGCTCACCGCTGCCGCACGCTTGCTCTGGATCATGCGCGTGCGCTCTGTCCAGGCCCTCCTCCCTCGTATCCACAACTGCACCTCCAGCCCGCTTCGTTCTCTCGTGACGGGAAGCTATGCACTGATCAACGGGTCGCTTGACCGGGCCGAAACCGACCTAACCGATGCGCTGAAATGCTCTGAAACCGATCCCTCGCAGCGCTGGGCCCACGCTTTGGCCAGATCGCAGTTGGTAGCGGTGCGCTACTGGCACGGCTCTAGCGGAGCAGAAATCATCGCGCTTGCCCGTCCAGTCCTGGCTCTAGGCGGCCTTGATCGCTCTTCGGCTAATAAGGCAAAGTGCTATCTCTTTCTCGGGGAGCTGTTCCAGTACGGGCCTCAGGCAGCACTGGAAGAATTGATTCGCCTTACCCGCCTACCGAAGGCACCGGAGGTGACCGCGCATGACGTGTGGTTGTTGATATTCCGCGGTATGGCGCACATGCTTTGCGGCATGCCCGCAGCAGCAAGAGAGGATCTCTTGCAAGCGCGGCGGCTAAACGACAGCGGCGCCAGTCAAGGAATGGAGGAATACGTCTACACGTTCCTAGCCTTGACCTATTACTGGAGCGGGTCTTGGGGTGACGCAGCCATCAATGCTGATCTCGCGCTCACCGCACTCACGGCTGAGCAGCGCCATTCCTCAGACACAGACGTCTGCGCATATGTGTCATGGGTGTATTCAGGACGAGGAGAGACTCGCCGCACGCAGAACCTGTTGCAGACCGCTGACCGGTACGCACTGCCTTTCAATGCCCACCTCGTCTACATGAGCCGGGCTGTCGACGCCCAAACCCGCGCCGACCACCCGGCCATGCTCAGCGCGATCCAGCACATGCTGACAGCGCCCCCAGGTCCTCTAACCGGCGACCAAGTACTGTGGAAGCCGCTACAGGTCGAGGCCCTTCTGAACACTGAACACCACGACGAGGCGGCGACGGCGCTTACCGAACTGCAGACCTTGACCCGCACATACCCCTCGCTGGGCCTGGCGGCGGCGTGGCTGTCCGGGCGAATGGCGGAAGTTCGTGGCGACACCGTCGCCGCCCAGACCGCTTACGAAGCAGGGCTCGCACTCCCGAGCACCCCTGATAAGCACGTCCTCCACCAGGCTTTTCTCGAACACGCTTACGGTCGCTTCCTGGCTACGCAGGAACTATCCAAACGTGCCCGCACTTGGCTCATGCGCGCCCGTGATCGCTACGCGTCGATGGCAGCCGCGCCTTTTCAGAACCGATGCGAAGCCGACCTTGCCGCAATCGGTGGAATCGTCACTCCCCGGAGTCACGCCGAAGACCTAACTAGCCTGACCGACCGAGAACGTGACATCGCTCACCTTGCCGGCCAAGGCCTCACCAATAAAGAAATCGCCAAACACCTAATCATCAGCAGTAAAACTGTAGAACATCACCTCGGTCACGTCTACACCAAGCTCAACCTTAGTGGCCGTCGCCAACTCCGTGGCGGGATCCGCCAGCCCGAATCGAAGATCCTGGGCTAACGGGAAGATTGACGTCACGCCGCAGAGCAGGAGACTGGACTCGCCCGGCTGTTTCAATCCAGGAGCCTTTTCCATGTGTACGGCCTGCGGGTGAAGCGGTGACGTCGTATTGACGCTAGCGTGACAAACGGGGCATCCCGCTGGTTGGGCGAGTCGCTAAACATCAGCCTCACCTGCGGAGATGCCCCGTGTTCTCCTATCCTGCCGCATGCGACGTCGAGGAAGAGCTCCTGGAGCTGGTGACGATGGTGATCGCCGCGTGTGACGGCGACCGCGCGTGCAAGCTGCGTCCGTACGACCGGCGGGGGACCAGGCGGCCCGGCACAAGGCCAGCGCGTCCTGGCCGAAGACCTGGGCGAGTCGCTCCCGCTTGGTCTTCGACGACGGCATCGTCCACCCATCGACGCGCGGCCCGTAGCGTCCGGCGAACTCGGCGACGTCGATCACCCCGGCCGGCCAGGACGGTGCCGCCACCGCCAGAGCCTCCAGCGCCGCCCGTACGCTCTCCCCGGCCGGCTCGGTGCGGTTCAGGTCACGGACCGCGCTGATCACATGGGTGGAGTCGGTGCGCTGCTTGCCACCGGCCTTGACCAGCCCGGCCTCGCGGCAGTGCTCCAGCAGCCGGTCGAAGAGCACCCGTTCCGTCCCGTCACCGGCCAGCCGGGCACGGAACCTCGACAACGCGCAGAAGTCGAAGCCGGTATCGGACAGTTCCGCGCCCAAGGCGTACTTCCAGGACAGCCGGTCCCGCGCCGCCTCCGCGGCCTGTCGGCCGGTGAGATTCTCGGTGAACTGCAGCACCGTCACCAAAGCGAGCAGGGCCGGGGCCCGGGCAGGAGCACCACGGCCGGGAAACGCCCCGGCAAACAACGCGTCATCGAAGACCTCGGCCAGGTGGTCGCGGACCCGCATAGGAAGGCTTCCGTTCGCTGGATTCTCAGTGAATCGCAGTGATTCGCCCATTGCTGGACGAAGGTCCCCGTCTTACCCGGGCAGGGGTCGCCCGGTGCGGGGTAGACGCTTCATGGCCACCTGCCCCGCCAGGCGGGGTCTTACGGTCGGCTCCACGTCCGTTTACTGTCTCCGGGCCACTCCCGGCGACGTGCCGCTTCACGAGTGCGGCGAGGTTGAGTGCGGCATTCTCATCCCGGTCCAGGACCAATCCGCAGTCTTCGCAGATGTAGGTGCGTACCCGCAGCGGCAGCTTGGGTTTCACGTTGCCGCAGGCACTGCACGTTTTCGAGCTGGGGAACCAGCGGCCGGCGACTTCGAGCCGTCCGCTGTTCCAGGCGGTCTTGTAGGCGAGTTGCCGGCGGATCTCACCGAACCCGGTATCCGCGATCGAGCGGGCCGGCTTCCGGTTCTTCACCATGCCGGCGACGTTGAGGTCTTCCACCACCACGGTGCCGTACTCCCCGGCCAGGGAGGTGGTGAGCTTGTGTATGCCGTCCCGGCGCAGCGCGGTGACGCGGTGGTGCACGCGGTTGCGCTGGGCGTCGGCGCGCTTCCACCGGTTCGAGGGCTGCTGTCCGGTGCGCCGGTCGGGCCCTTGGCGGCGGGAGACCGTACGGGACAGGCGGCCCAGCTTCCGCTGTGCTTCGGCCAGGTGCTTCGGGTTCTCGGTGGCCGGGCGCCCGTCGGAGAACACCGCGAGGGTCTTCACCCCGAGATCGACGCCGATCACCGCATCCGGCCGGGTGGGCGTACGCTCCGCGCGCTGGACTTCCACGATGAAGGAGACGAACCAGCGTTCGGCCTCCTGCCCGACGGTCGCGGACTTGATCCGCGCGCTCCCCGCCTCGATGAGGCGGCCGAGCTTGCATGTGGACTCGTGTGTCCTGATCCGCCCCAGCACGGGCAGCACCACATGCATACGCCCGTCCAGCCGGATCACACCCGTGGTGAACCTGACCGAAGGCGTGGCCTTCCGCTTCGGCTTGAAGCGCGGGAAACCCATCCGCGGGCCCCTGCGCCTGCCCCGCTTGGAATCGGCCCAGTTCTTCAACGCAGACGCGAGCCGGTCAAGACCGGTGGCGTACGCCTCCTTCGAGCACGCCGCCCACCAGGGGGCAACGGCGTCCTTTGCCTGATTCCACGCCTTGCGCAGCCAGTACATCGACCACGACACCGTAGGCGTCAACTCCGCCTCGGCAATGCCGTAGGAGCGTTCCGCCTCACGCTGGGACAAGTTCGCCTTCACCACGGCCAGACCCCAGTTGTAGGCGACACGAGCCGCACCGGCATGCCGGAACATCGCACCGGCCTGACGCGGCGTCGGGTCCAGCGCAAACCGGTAGGCATGCGTCGTGATCACCCCAAGAACCGTACCTGCCCCCGCTGACAACCCGACACCAGCAACCCCAACGATCAAGAGAACCTGACGAAGGCCGAGATTCACTGATGGACTCCACAGCAGCTAGTAGCCCCTGGGAAAGGCGGCACGGGCCGTACGCACCGTCTGTTCCGGAATGGGCGGCAGACCTCCAGGCCGCATGGACACCGCACCGACCCCCTGCGGCCGGGACAGACAGAACGACCGCACCAACGATCATGCCGGACAGCCCCAGACCGCCGCAGGCAATTCAGCAACGGAGTCGACCTGCCACGGCCTGAGCAACCGCCGCTGCCTACCTTCCCCTGTCCTTAAACGATCACGCCCCCGACAACGTGACTGTGAGGATGGTGGGGTGCCGCTTCGGGCGGTGGCCTGACCCGCAACGTGACTGGCCTTGTGCCTTGGTGTTGATCTGTCGGCCGCCTGCTCGGAGTGGTACCTGCTGCCGCCGGGCAGGGGACGTGTCCCGTTAGGGGCCTTCGCGACAGGCACCGTCACAGTCTTGACCTCCCCGCCCCGGCGGCTGGCCACCGATTCCCGAGGCGATCAGGAGACAGGCGACCTTGCCCAGCATCACGCACCCCAGTGAAGCTTCCCCTTGATCGTGGACACCTGGAGACTGGGACCTGAGGTTCCAGAGGAAGTAGCACCAGGTGGGAAACAAGTACACGAAGCGGTACACCGAGGAGTTCCAGCGGGACGCGATCGCGCTCGTCGACTCCTCGGGCAAGACGGTCACCGCCGTTGCCCGGGAACTCGGCATCGGCTCCGAGTCTCTGCGCGGCTGGTACCGCAAGGCCAAGGCGGACCGGGGCGAGGACGGGTCCGGCGAGCTGACCAGCGCCGAGCGCGAGGAACTCAAGCGGCTACGCAAGGAAGTTCGCGAACAGCAGCAGACGATCGAGATCCTGAAAAAAGCGACCGCCTTCTTCGTGAAGGACAACGACCGGTGAGCGAGTTGTACCGGTTCATCCACGCGGAGAAGGCGAACTACCCGATCGTCCAGGGGTGTCAATCCCCTCGAAGTGTGGAGATCTTCTATGCGGCCAGCTCCAGGTCGGAGTTGGGCCGGTGGTCTTGTTCGTAGTCGATCGGGCTGCGGTACCCGCACACGCTGTGTAGTCGGTAGGTGTTGTAGAAGCCGGTGATCCAGGTGGCGATCTTCAGCCGGGCCGCGGTGCGGGTGGCGAAGGTGCGCCGGTGGACGTACTCGACCTTGAGCACGCTGTTGAACGCCTCGCTGACGGCATTGTCGAAACATGAACCGACGCGTCCCATGGACTGGACCACGCCGAGTTTCCGGCAGGCCCGCTTGAAGCGGCGGGAGACGTACTCGCTGCCGCGATCACTGTGAAAGATCACGCCCTTCACGTCGCCGCCGCGGGTGGCGGCAGCCATGTTCAGGGAGGCGACGACGAGTTCGGCGTCGTGGCGCTCGCCCATCGCGTAGCCGAGCAGACGACGCGAGTACAGGTCGATCACGGTGGCGAGGTAGAGCTTGCCCTCGCCGGTGACGATCTCGGTCATGTCGCCGCACCACACCTGGTCCGCTGCGTCGGCGGTGAAGTCGCGGCGCACGAAGTCCGGGGCCGCCGCCCGCCTGCCGGGCCGGGTCAGGCCACGGCGCCGGCGGATCCTCCGTCCGGCCAGACCGAGCTCGGCCATGACCTTCGCGACGGTGTTCACCGAGACCTTCCAGCCCGCGCGCACGAGCGTGATCCAGATTTTCGGGGAGCCGTAGGTGCCACCCGAGCCCTCGAAGATCCGCTCGATCTCGTCGGCCAGCCGCTGCCGCCGACTCTCACGGGTGGTGGCCGGCTTGTCCCGCCATTTATAGAACCAGGACTCCGACACCCCCAGGATGCGGCAGGTGAGACGGTGCGGGATCTTGTGTTCGGCCCTCTGGGAACCGATGAACGCGGCCAGCTCGGCCGGCGCCCGCTCGGTCATTTCACCCAGAGGGCCATGCATCGCTTGAAGACATCACGCTCCATCTCCAGCTCGCGGATGCGCTTGTTCTTCTCGCTCATCTCCCCGCGCAGCCGTTCCAGCTCGGCACGCTCACTCTCGCGCAGCCGGCCACTCCCCTCAGCCGCCGGTACCCGCCGGTCAGAAGACGGCGAACCGTTGCGTCGCCAACGCGAGACCCAGCTGTGCAGCGTCCCGGGGTGGACCCCGAGTTCCTCGGCGACCTCAGGAATCGGCTTCCCGGTCTCGATCACAATGCGTACAGCACCCTCGCGGAACTCAGCGTTGTACGGCTGTTGCTTGGACCCCATGAACCTCAGCTTCCTCTGCAATCACGGGCTCCACGGTACGAGGGGAGGCACAGGGGCGATGCGTTCTCAGGCTGTGAGTCGGGGCATGGCTGTTGCGTGCTGGGGCGTGACCGGTAGTGATCGGCTGCGGTGGCGATGTTGGTCCAGCCTGCTTGGCGTATGAGTCCGATGGCCAGGTTGCGCAGGGTGGCCATGGCGCGGGGTGCGGAGCCGGTGCGTATGCGCGAGGCGTCCTCGCCGAACGTCACGTCTCTGCCGTGGTGCAGGGCCTCAACTGACCAGTGATTCTGGATGAGTTCGGCGAGTTGTGTCGGGCTGGCCTGTTCGGGCGGGAGGCTGGTGATGGCGTGGACGGTCTTCGTTTCGGCCTTGCCGGTCTTGCGGTGGGTGCGGCGGCGCTTGACCTCCATGGCCTGGACGGCGTGCGGGAGGAGCAGGCCTGGACGGACGGTGCAGACCTTCAGGCGGCGGACCTTGCGGCGGCCGTGCCCGGTACCGGTGGTGCGGGCCTGCAGGGGATTCTGCTTCCAGGGCAGGCGCTGCAGCTGCTTGCGGAGCTTCTTCTGGTTTCCGTTGACCACCAGGACGTAGTGGCCGCCGGCGGCCATGGCGTGCTCGGCGTGGGCGCGCTGAGTGTGCATCGCATCGGCGGTGACGACGACGCCGCGCAGGTCGATCCGGTCCAGCAGTGGGGCGAGGGCGGGTATGTCGTTGCTCTTCGCGGTGATCCGGCGCTGGGCGATCACGGTCTGGCAGGCGTGGAACGCGGCGGCGAGCAGGTGGACGGCCGTGCCGTCGGCGCGGGATCCGCGCACGGCCTGGCCGTCGACGGCCAGGCCGGCCAGGGTGTCGCCGTCTTCGTCGACCGGGTCGGTGGCGTACCGGGCGAGCCGGGCGCCCACGGCGTCGTCCTGGGCGTCGCCGTTCAGGGCCGGGGAGGCGTCCCGGTGTGGAGGCGTTCGTCGTGCTGGAGGTCAGCCCGAGTTGTTCGCGCAGGCCGTAGTCGGTATCGGCGGCGAAGCGGGCGATCGCGGCCAGGGACGTGGCTCCGCCGAGGACGGCGACCAGGCACAGCCCAAGCAGGGAGCCCAGGCGGTAGCGGCGGCCCCGGACCCGGCGGGGATCGGGTATCCGCCCCAGCACGTCGGCCAGGGAGGTGAACTGCTGCGGATCCGGGCAGGCAGAGTCGATGTCCTCGCAGTGGCGCTGCAGGACACCGATCAGGAAAGATGGCACCCGAACGCGACCCCTGTTCGTGATCAAAGGCTTCGCCAACCTTGATCATCAGGGGTCGCGTCTCTCGTTACCGAACCGGGCGAACCGCACGCAGCGGCCCGTACACAGGCGATCAGCTCATCTCGCCAGCTGAGAACACATCAGCCCTGGGGCCGGGGCGGATCCGGCGGGCTTGGTGCTGGTCATGAGGGGGTGGTTCTCCTGTCGTGCCCTCTCAGGCAAACCCACCGAAGCGGGGCGTCTCACCAAAGGCTGACAGAGAGGGCCGCGCAGATGGTGAACACCGGCCGCCGCCACTGGCTCCGCTTCACGGCCCGATGGCCCTGGACCGAGGCCATCACTCACGCGATCGCCAGGCTCCACATCCTCCCGAACCCCGGCTGACCAGCCACTTCCACCATCCCGACAACCCCCACCACCGCACCGGCGAAGTGGAACCCGGCGCCCACCCGACGCGAGAGCCGGGCCCTCCGCCTGCCCCAGCCCCGAAAACACCCCACCGCACAGACACAAAGTCCCCGTCAGCAAGCTGACGGGGACTCATGAATGATCGAGGTTAACGTCCACTCACACCACTGTCTCGAAACCGAGAGATCGCACTCTGCGTGTTGCTGAGCTGGAGCTCACGTATTCCGCTAACTTTACTCCAGACGTGACGTCGGCGTGGTCTGGAACGGCCTTTCTCTCCGCGCCTCGAGAATCGGTTGGAGGATTTCTTGCGACAACGTAACGGTATGCCTAAAGAGCCGCAGCGGCTTACTCGGACAATTGGCGTAGGAGGGGCTACAGCTATCACGCTGTCCGTTATTAGCCCTGCGATTGCTGTTTTCGTGGTTGCATCAGTAGTGGTCACGGGGGCAGGTTCTGGATCGGTGTGGTGCTTCCTCGCAGCTGCACTTGTTGGTATCTGTCTGGCTTTTTGCTACGCAGAACTGGCTGCGGCCTTCCCCTCCGCTGGAGGCCCGTATGTCCTCGTCGGACGCGCCATGGGTCCAGCGGCGGGATTTGCGATGCTTGCTCTCGCTGTACTCCAATTTGTAATTCCTGCCATTTTGGCGCAGGGTGCGGCCAGCTACCTCGATGCCGTCATTTCAGGAGCAGGCTCACGTTTCACTTCTGCGGCACTAATCATTCTAGCGTCCTTGATCTCAATGTGTACAATCAAAGTAAATGTCTTTGTTACTGGAGCATTCCTGATCCTAGAGATTGCATTGCTGGCAAGCCTCTCGATTCTCGGATTCGTCCACGTTCACCGGCCGCTGTCAAGCGTGCTGACACACCCTCAGGTAATCGCCCCGGACGGGGCACTGAGCGGTACGTCCTTCAATGTCATCCTCACTTTCACTGCAGTTGCCCTATTCGCCTACGGCGGCTATGAAACCCCTGCCTACCTTTCCGAGGAAACCAGGGGTTCGAGCCGCAATGTGGCGTGGGCCATCTTGCTGTCGTTCGCTATCACCGTGATTGCCGAAGCAATTCCTGTAACGGCAATCGTCGTCGGGGCCCCATCTCTGGTGGAACTCGGCCAGTCGGAATCTCCCATTACCTACTTTCTCTCCTCCGTATCTGATCCATGGTTTCATGACATGGTCAGTATCGGAGTAGCGCTGGCAGCTTTCAATTTGCTTGTTGGTGTGCTCATCCTCCTGAGTCGCCTGCTGTACGGTACGGCACGTGACCGGGCTTGGCCTGATCCGGTTAGGCGAGGCATGGTCCGGCTGCACCCGAAGTACGCGACACCGATCACAGCGAATATCGCCAGCACAATTGTGGCGCTCGGATTCCTCTTTGTCCCGCAAAGCGGCCTGATCCAGTTCATTGGTGCAAGCGCTACTTTCGCCTATATCTTGGTTGCCTTGGCAGCGCTAGTCGGACGGCTACGCCACCGCACTGACCGCAGCCCTTACCGTATGCCGCTCTGGCCGCTTCCACCCTTGCTGGCCCTTGTCGCCCTCGGATACGTGATCAAGACGCAGACCGCCGCGAACCTATTGTGGCCCCTGGGTCTCATGACGGCAGCCATCCTCTATTACCTACTTCACCTGCGCTCGCGCGACGATCGTTGGCTGCTAACGAGTCCTGAAAACGATAGGAACACCCCGCCGCGGCAAGGCACTGGCGACAACTGACAGTGAACCTCTTTCATCCTGTGCCGTGGGGATGAAATGGGCTGGTCAGCAACCCAGCGCACCTTCGGTGCGCGCCGGGGGCGTGGTAAATGGTGTGGTGTGCTGCGGGTGCTTCTCGCGCGCTCTGCCGGGTTGGTGCGATGGCCGCGAGCATGATCGTGGGCTGGTCGTTCCGGTCGAAACCGACTCCTCTGTGATGCTGTGCAGCTCGTTGGTCAGCATGGTGCTGAGGGCCGTCCACGGGAACCGTGGAGTGTTGCTGTGAGCACGGGTGTCAGATTCCTGATTTGCCCTGGCCCTCCCGGAGCGGGCAGTTCCTGTGGACTGTCTGCTCGGCCGGAAGGGGAACGGGACCATGGATGTGCTGCACGAGCGGTGCGCGGGGATGGATATCAGCAAGAAGGACGCCAAGGTCTGCGTGCGGACGCCGGGTGGCAAACGCCGGGGAACGTTCACCAGTGAGATCACTACCTGGGGTGCGACCACCAACTCGGTCCTTGAACTGCGTGATCATCTGGTGGCGGCAGGCGTGACGCTGGTAGTGATGGAAGCGACGTCGGACTACTGGAAGCCCTTCTACTTCCTGCTCTCCGAGGACTTGAATGTGATGCTGGTCAACGCGCGGGAGGTCAAGAACCTGCCCGGCCGCAAGACTGATGTCTCGGACTCGGCCTGGCTGGCCCAACTCGGGGCGCACGGCCTGGTGCGGGCTTCGTTCGTGCCGCCGCAGCCGATCCGCGAACTGCGGGATCTGACCCGGATGCGCACTCAACTCACCCGCACCCGCGGACAGATCGTCCAGCGGCTGGAGAAGATGCTGGAAGACTCCGGGATCAAACTCTCCGCGGTCGCCGCCGACATCATGGGTGTCTCCGGCAGGGCGATGCTGGAGGCTCTGATCGCCGGTCAGGACGACCCGCACGCGCTCGCCGACCTGGCCAAGCGTCGCCTCCGCAACAAGATTCCCGAGCTCACCGAGGCATTGACCGGGCGTTTTCGCGAACACCACGGCTTCCTGGCCCGCGTCCACCTCGACCACTACGACCACCTCACGACCGCGCTCGACACGCTGAACACGAGGATCGCGGAGGCGATGTCTCCCTTTCGGCCCGTCCTGGAACTCCTGGACACCATCCCGGGTGTCAACCAAACCACCGCCGAAGTGATCGTCGCCGAGACCGGCGGCGACATGAGCCGCTTCGCCAGTGACAAGCATCTCGCCTCCTGGGCCGGCGTCTGCCCCGGCCATCACTCCTCCGCCGGCCGGAGCAAGACCACCAAGGTCCGGCCCGGAAACCCGCATCTCAAAGGCGCCCTGGGCCTGGCCGCGTTCGGTGCGGTGAGAACCAAAGACACCTATCTCCAGGCCCGCTACCGACGCCTGACCGCCCGCCGGGGCCCGATGAAGGCCCTGGTCGCCATCGAACACTCGATCATCACCGCGATCTGGCACATGCTCACCGACCAACGGCCCTACCACGAACTCGGCGGCACCTACTTCACCCAGCGCGACCCCGAACGCGCCGCCCGCAAAGCAGTCGGCCAGCTCAACCAGCTCGGCTACCGGGTCACCCTCGACCCGATGAACAGCGCGGCCTGAAACTCCGTCCACCCAGACACCGGACGGCCCTCGCATCACCACCGCCCGGTCACCACCCCTGCCCGAAAACGCCCTGACCTGCATGTATTTACGTGTCAGGTGGGGTGACATGGCGAAGCCCCTCGTCGTTGGTGTGGTGATCTCACTCAGCACGCCATCGGCCGGGGGGCTCTCTTGAAAATCACCTGCGGGCTCCCGCGTTAGCCCAGGTCAAGCGACTGGTGGAGCGTGATGGTGACGTCGTGGCCGAGTGCCGCGAGTTGGGCGAGGAGGCGTCGTCCACCAGGACCGGGGCCTGGACGTGATCGGCCTCCCAGACCTGGTTCCGCCATCCCCGAGGGCGCGACAAGAACACGTCGTACTTCCGGGCCTCACGCTCACCACCGGCAAGCCCCGCCCGCTCCCCCGGCGTCAGATCACGCCGGATCGCGCGGTGCAGCGTCGCAATGGACGGCGGCAGACCGCCCTCGCCCCTGGCCGCGCGGGCGGTCAACTCACGATGGACAGCAGCGACGTTCCCCTTCCACAGCCCGAGCAGAGCCCGAACCTCCGCAGTGACCGTGAACCGCCCGTGATACCGGGCCCGCTCCCCCGGCGCCGCAGCCGCAGCCTCGTCCTGTTCGGCGGCCGCCAGCCACCGCCACACCGCCCGCTCCCGCACACCCAAAGCATCCGCCGCCACCCTCACATGCCGTGTAGTGAGCTTCCCCTCCCGACGCAAGGCCAGCAGGCGGCGTACCGCCGGCCCCCGCAACGCCCGCACCGACACAGCCAATGCAGCAGCCGAACCGTTGCCCCCTCCTGCAGAGCCCGAATCCCGTGCTTCCTGATCCACCCCACGATCACACCAACCACCCGCCAGCCGGTGGATCAGAACCCACGAAACTGAGACAGCGTCACACCTGCCGCGATAACAGCCCACAACAGCAATCCCCCACCGATCTCTCACATCCATGACAGTGCCCCACCCCTAAAACAACCCCCGACCAGCCACAACACACCCAGGCCCACTGCCTCTCACACCACTGCCCCCAAACCGAAAGATCGCACCAAACGCCTGGGGTAGCACCCAGTCCGACCAGCCCAAGCCGACCACGGCCTCCGGCAGTCCTGTCACCGCCAGTCGCCAAGGCGCGTGAGAGGAAGGCCGTAGAGACCGATCTCCAGGCCGCTTGTCCTGCCCAGCAGGGTGAAACCGGGTACTCCACAGTTTCATCAGATGGTGTGGATCACCCGCCATTTGGCCGTCTCGCCGATCTTCCCCGCCGATGCTCGAAGGGCGCCCGTCGCCATCCGGAAAGCGTTGTCCGTGACCTTGGCATGCCCGGTCGCACGCACAATCCGAACAACAGAGACGAGTCATCGTGCATTTGACTCCGCATGAGCAGGAGCGCTTGCTGATCCACGTGGCGGCCGACGTGGCAGGAAAGCGTCGCGACCGGGGGCTGCGTTTGAACTACCCCGAGGCGATGGCCCTGCTGACCGTTCACGTCTTCGAGGCGGCGCGCGACGGGAAGACGGTCAGCGACATCATGGACTCGGGCCGACGGGTGCTCACACGTGACGACATGATGGACGGCGTCCCGGAGATGATCAAGAACGTCCAGGTGGAGGCGACCTTCCCGGACGGCACGAAGCTGGTCACGATCCATGACCCCATCCCGGAGGCCACGGAGGAACCCGAGGTCTACCCGGGCAAGGTCGAGCACCCTCAGCCGCCCCGCAAGCCAGGCTCCTCGGTCGACTGCGACGACAGCGGCAACTCGTCCGTCAGCTGCGACGAGGACGACGACACAGTCTCCCGGTACGACGCGATCTGCTTCAACGTGCACCTCGACGGGGACACGCAGGGCGTCAACCTGCAGACGGACGCCACCACCTTGCCGGGGCCGGGCAAGACGAAGATCAAGGTGAGGAACGAGTCGGACCGTCCCATTCAGGTCGGCTCCCACTATCACTTCGCCGAGGTCAACCCGGGGCTGAAGGTCGTCAGCGTCGAGGTTCCCGCCGGGCAGACAGTCCCCCAAGACCGCAGCCTCTGGAACTGCGACGCGGCGAGGGGCCGGCGGCTCAACATCGCCGCGGGCACGTCCGTACGTTTCGAACCGGGCGACGAGTGCTGCGTGGAACTGGTGCAGATCCAGGGTGATGTCACGGCCGGCGGCAGCAACACCAGCGACCTCACCAAGATCCAGGGGCTGCGCGAAGGGATCATCCGATGAGTAATCCGCAGGGACAAGGCCGTGGCCAGGCGCCGAAGCCTGGCAAGGGCCGGCTGAAGCCGAGCAATGAGCTGACGCGGGCGGATTACACCGCGTTGTACGGGCCGACCACGCGGGATAGGGTCCGGCTCGCCGACACCGACCTCACGTTGGAGATCGAGGCCGATTGGAGCGGCGGCCCTTCGTACAGCGGCAATGAGATGATCTTCGGTGGCGGCAAGGTGATCCGCGAGTCGATGGGGATGTCGCACCTCGCCAGGGACGGGCGGAACAGCAAAGGCGACGCCACGGCCCACAGGCCCGTGGACACCGTCATCACAGGCGCGCTGATCCTCGACTGGTGGGGCGTGGTCAAGGCCGACATCGGCATCCGTGACGGCAGGATCGCGGCCATCGGCAAGGCGTACAACCCCGAGACGATGGATCCGATTCCGAGCAACAGGTTCGAGATGCCGAACCGTACGACTGTCGGCAATGCGGTGCCGGTTCCGGTGACGCCGGAGAGTTTCGTGGTCGGGCCGAGCACCGAGGTCATCTCCGGCAACGGGCGGATCCTCACCGCCGGTGGCGTGGACACCCACGTTCACTTCATCTGCCCCGAGGAGATCCACGAGGCCCTGGCCTCTGGCGTGACCACCCTCATCGGCGGCGGGACGGGACCGGCCGAGGGCAGTACGGCCACCACCGTGACACCGGGCGCGTGGCACATCAGGCGGCTCTTCGAGGCGCTGGATGAGTTCCCTGTCAACATCGGCCTGCTCGGCAAAGGCAGCACGATGAACAAGCACGAACTCAACGCACAGGTGGATGCCGGTGCCTGCGGCTTCAAGGTCCACGAGGACTGGGGCGCCACGCCCGCAGTGATCGACCGGGCCCTGGACGTCTGCGAAGAGCGCGGCGTCCAGCTCGCGCTGCACGCCGACTCACTGAACGAGTCGGGGTTCCTGGAGAGCACGCGGGCAGCCTTCACAGGCGCCGCCAGGGACGCAGATGGGAAGTTCACGGCGAAGAAGGCGCGCTCCATCCACATCTTTCATGTCGAGGGTGCCGGCGGCGGTCACGCGCCCGACATGATCGAGCTGGTCAAGGACCCGAACGTCCTGCCGGCCTCGACCAACCCGACGCGTCCGCTGACGGTCAACACCGTCAAGGAGCACGTCGACATGATGATCGTGTGCCATCACCTCAACCCGGAGATTCCGGCAGATATGGCCTTCGCCGACTCCCGGATCCGGCCGTCCACCATGGCCGCAGAGGACCTCCTCCACGACATGGGCGCCATCTCGATGATGTCCTCCGACGCCCAGGCTATGGGCCGCATCGGCGAAATGGTCATGCGTACCTGGCAGACCGCGCACGGCATGAAGTGCCGCTACGGGGCGCTGAAGGAGGACCTCGAAGCCGCGAAGGTCCGCACGATCACCGACGACACGGACCACCCCTTCAACGACCAGCAGCTGCAGCCGAACGACAACTTCCGCGCGCGCCGGTACGTTGCCAAGTACACGATCAACCCGGCGATCACCCACGGCATCGCCAAATACGTCGGTTCCGTGGAGACCGGGAAGCTCGCCGACCTGGTGGTGTGGGAGCCGAAGTTCTTCGGCGTCAAACCGCACATGCTCCTCAAGGGCGGCCAGCTCGCCTACGCGCAGGTCGGCGACGCCAACGCGTCGATCACAACGCCGCAGCCCTACCTGCCGCGCCCGGTCTGGGGCTCCACCAGCCGCTCCCCGGGGAAGAACTCGGTGAACTTCGTGGCCGACGAGCAGGTGGCGCTCCGGCTGAACGGCGGGACCGACTCGAACAACACGTACGACGGTCTCGGCCTCGGCAAGAAGTTCGAAGCGATCGAGAGCACCCGGAGCGTCGAGAAGAAGCACATGAAGCTGAACGACACGGTGCCTGACAGCCTCGAAGTCGACCACAACAGCTTCGAGGTCACCATCGGCGGCGCGACCACGAGCGACGCCCGCACCGAACTCAACGGTGCCACCGTGCCGCGCTCTTACGTCACCGAAGTCCCTCTGGCACAGCGGTACTTCCTCTTCTGAATGGCCGCCTGGGCCCCGGGGGGACTTGATGTGCCCGCCCGGGCCACCGCATCACCATCCGACCTGCGAAAGGCAGCCGCTCCCCCATGAGCCGCGCAGCCCTGCTCCTCCTGGCCGACGGCCGCTTCCCCGCTGGCGGGCACGCCCACTCCGGCGGCGTCGAGGCCGCCGTCGCCCACCAAGCCGTCCACGACACCCCCGGCCTGGAGGCGTTCTGCCGCGGGCGTCTGCACACCACCGGCCTGACCACGGCAGGACTCGCCGCCGCAGCCGCTGGCGGATACGACCCGCTGCTGCTCGACGTCGCCGCCGACGCACGCACCCCCGCCCCCGCACTGCGCGCCGTCGCCCGCAGGCTCGGCCGGCAGATGATGCGCGCGGCCCGCGCCACCTTCCCCTCCGACGCACTCGAACGCCTGGCCGCTGCACGTCCCCAGGGCGCCCACCAACCCGTCGTCCTGGGCCTCGCCGCCCGCGCCGCCGGGCTCACCCCGCTGGACGCCGCCTACGCCGCCGCTTATGAGAACGTCGGCGGCCCGGCCACAGCGGCGGTGCGCCTGCTGAGCCTCGACCCGCTCGACGCCTCCGGGCTGCTGGCCCGCCTCGGCCCCGAGACCGACGACGTCGCCCAAGCCGCGGCCGACGCCGCAGCCCGCGCCATGACCGAGGGCCTCGACGCCCTGCCGTCGGCCTCCTCACCCCTGCTGGACATCACCGCAGAGCAGCACGCCGCCTGGACCGCCCGCCTCTTCGCCTCCTGACGACCAACAACCACACTTGAGTCTTTCGACGGAGTTGCCATGCACCTCGACCACTCTCTGCCTCACGAGCACACCCCCAGCGTCTCGGCGGCCCGACCCGACAGCAGCCGCCGTGCCCTGCGCGTCGGCCTGGGCGGCCCCGTCGGCTCGGGCAAGACCGCGACCGTCGCCGCGCTGTGCCGCACCCTGCGCGACCGCTGGTGCATCGCCGTTGTCACCAACGACATCTACACCCGCGAGGACGCCGAGTACCTGCGGCGCGAAGCCGTCCTGCCGCCCGAGCGCATCACCGCCGTCGAGACCGGCGCCTGCCCCCACACCGCGATCCGCGACGACATCTCCGCGAACCTGGAAGCCGTCGAGCAACTGGAAGCAGCCCTCGACCCTCTCGACCTCGTACTCATCGAGTCGGGCGGCGACAACCTGACCGCCACCTTCTCCAAGGGCCTCGCCGACTTGCAGATCTTCGTCATCGACGTAGCCAGCGGCGACGACATCCCTCGCAAGGGCGGCCCCGGCATCACCACCGCCGATCTCCTCATCATCAACAAGACCGACCTCGCCCCGCACGTCGGCGCCGACCTGGACACCATGGCCGGCGACGCGAAACGACAGCGCGGCGACCTCCCCGTCACCTTCACCAGCCTCACCTGTGACAACGGCATCCGCGAAGTCGCCGACTGGGTCACCGGCCACCTCACCCAGTGGCGCGCCGGGGCAACCGTATGAGCCCCTCCCCCCAGCTCATCCCCGCTCGAACCACGTCCGGCCCCGGCCTTCCCCCATCTGGCGCCCAGGAGCCCGCCGGACACCCCGACGGCGTACATGCCACGGCCCGGATCCGCGCCGCGCACAACGGACGCGTCACCACCCTCCCGCAACTGCATAGCGACGGCCCCTTCCACCTGCGGCGCCTGCGCACTCACGGCAACGCCACCACAGTGGGGATCATCGGCGCGATGAGCGCCCCGCTCGGTGGCGACCGGCTCACCCTCGACATCACCGCCGAGGACCGGGCCGAGCTGGAGATCACCACAGCCGCCGCCACACTCGCCCTGCGCGGCCCCACCACCGACGCGGCCACCTACGACGTACGCCTCACCATCGGAGAACACGCCCGTCTGCGCTGGCTACCACAGCCCCTGATCAGCGCCGCCGGCAGCAACCTGCACCAGACATACACCGTCGAACTGGCCGCCACCTCACACCTGGTGCTGCGAGAAGAACAGCTCCTGGGCCGGGCCGACGAGGAACCGGGCCACCTCGTCATCCGGATCCTGGTCCACCGCGCCGGACGCCCACTACTCGACCAGCACACGGCCTACGGGGCTTCAGAACCTGGCTGGGACGGCCCGGCCATCCTGAACGGACACCGCGCCGTCGGCCAACTCCTCATCGTGGATCCGCGCCTCGACGTCCGACGAGATGCCGTCCTGCTCGGCGAAGGCGCCGAAGACGGGTGCGCTGTCCTCGCACCATTGGCAGGCGGCCCGGCACTGCTCACCACCGCCGTCGCACCCACCGCTTCAAGGCTGCGACAACTGCTCGACGAAGCGCACGCACACGCTCTCGCCCCCTAGAGCCGGGCGGCCCACCGCGCCGACGGCCCAGAGCGGAGGCTCACTGACCCTTCAGCTGTAGATCACGGCGCTGCGCGTGGTGGCGGCACAGGCCTCGGGCTGCCAGGCCCGGCAGCGGGCAGGCAGTGACCGGGCAGGCGGGAACGTCGGTGTAGGGGACGGCGGTGTCCTCCCAGAGCCCGGCGAGGTTGCGGGCGGCGTGCGACTTCCACTGCGTGTAGTGGGTGGCGCACAGTTGTCTGCAGTGACGGGGCCGGACACAGCGTTGCCCGTCCTTGGTGAAACGGCACTGCTCGGGAACGCCGCCGAAAGGCAGCCGGTTACGCACCGGCACGAGTGTCCGTGCGAGTTCCCCAGCCGTCAACGGCGACTTCTTCAACTCCTCTTTGTAGAAAGGGCAGAAGATATTGGCCGGTGAGACGACGGTCTCGCACGCGACGGTGCGGCACAGGGCGACCGAGGTCCGCGGCTCGTGGACGCTGCCGGTGAACAGCCAACAGTCCGGGCGCCATTCAGTCGGGCGCCATCCGGCATCGAGATGGCTTTGCAGCCACACCAGCCAGCCCTCGGGTTCGCTCCCAGGGCTCTTGCAAGGCAATGCCGCGAAGTTTGGGTCCGGCCGGGGTTGTCAAGGGTGCGTGCTGGCGGGGTTTCTGAGTCTGATCGTGTAGGTGGCGCGTCGTGCTGTCCGGCTCTCACGCAGGGACTTGGCCTGTTTGTAGGAGAAGGGTGAGATGGGTCGTTTCACGGCGCGTGGGCTGACTCTGTCCGCCCTTCGGGGTGGCAGCACTTCGCTGGTCAGGGCGTGGTACAGCGGTCCGTACGGGTCGGAGGGCTGGGTGTGCTGATCGTTCACGTAGCGCCAGGCGGTGGCCACGCCGATGCCGAAGCCGGCGGCGATCTGTTCGAGGGTGTCGTGCTTGCGCAGGTAGACCAGCGTGCATCGCGCTCGGTCGTACGGGCGGAGCTTGCAAGCCCGGTCTCCCTCTCGCGATGCGATCACCGTCGTGACCAGTTCCAGAACTTCTTCGTCGACGTCGCATGCGGCAGGATAAGAGAACACGGGGCATCTCCGCACGTGAGGCTGTGTTTGGCGACTCGCCAACCAGCGGGATGCCCCGTTCGTCACGCCACGGTCAACCAAACGCCACCACGTCACCCACACGCCCTACAAATGGAAAAGGCTCCGTGTGTCGGCAATGCGGCCATGTCGCAGCCCTGGCGTCGAGCGCCTGACGGAGACCGACGCACTCCTCGTGCCGTCCTCGGCCGGACCAACTGGCGCTACGGAACGACTCTGGTGTGGGACGCGAGCCGGTCGCCGTCGAAGACGTGCAGGGTAATGGCCGGTGGCAGTTCGAAGTCGAGTGCGTCGTCTTCGGTCCACTGGTCGGGCAGCACCAGCTCCTGGGGCAGCTTCAGGGTGGAGACGACCCCTGGTGCGACGGACAGCGGCAGTCCTGCGTAGATCGCCGACGCCGCGGTATGGGCATGGCCTGCCATGACAGCCCGTACGTGCGGGTGGTGCTTCAGGACCTTCTCCAGCCGGTCGGGGTTGGTCAGCCGTATGGCGTCGACCGAGGGCAGGCCGAGGCGTACGGGCGGGTGGTGCATGCCGACGAACACCGGTCCTTCGGCCCGGTCGAGTTCGGACTCCAGCCAGCCGATCGTCTCGTCGTCCAGGTGACCGTCGTGGCGGCCGGGAATACTGGAGTCGCACAGGGCGATGGTCAGGCCCTCCAGGCGCAGGACCTGGTTGATCGGGCCGTGTCCGCTCTGGCCGAGGAGCACTGTGCGGAACGCCGTCCGGGAGTCGTGGTTGCCTGGGCAGACGATGGTGGGTGCGTCGTACCGCATGACCTCGCGGGCGATCGTGTACTCGTCGGCCAGCCCGTGGTCGGCGATGTCTCCGGTGACCATGACGGCGTCGACCGGGCCGGGGAGTCCGTTGAGGTACTCCCGCACCCTCATCGCCCGCTCGACGCTGTCCTCGCTGCCGCCGATGTGCAGGTCGCTCACATGCGCGATGAGCATGGGAACCCTCCGTCCTCACACACTGAGCGCGGTCCGTACGGTCTGCTCGGCCTCCACCCCGCGGTCGCCGGAGGAGGTCACGCGGCCCGCTTCCAGGACGTAGTAGTGCTGGGCGGCGCGCATGGCGAAGCCCACGTGCTGCTCGACGAGCAGGACGGACAGTCCGCCCCGCCGGGCGAGGGCCAGGATCGTCTCCTCGATCTCGGCGACAACGGAGGGCTGGATGCCCTCGGTCGGCTCGTCGAGCAGGAGCAGCCTCGGGCGGGTGATGAGGGCTCGGGCGATGGCGAGTTGCTGGCGCTGGCCGCCGGAGAGGAGGCCGGCGCGGCGGCCGGACAACTCCCGCAGGGCGGGGAAGAGGTCCAGGGCTTCAGCGATGGCCTCCTTGCCGTCGGGGCGGCCGTCGGCGACGAGTTGGAGGTTCTCGGCGGTGGTGAGGTGCGGGAAGGACTGCTGGCCCTGGGGGACGTACGCCATGCCGCGGGCCACCCGCTGGTGCGGGGCAAGGCGGGTGATGTCCTCGCCGTCCAGCCGGATGGTCCCACTGGTCGGCTTGAGCAGGCCCATGGCGGCGCGCAGCAGAGTGCTTTTGCCAGCGCCGTTGTGACCGAGGACGGCCGCGACGCCGTCCCTCGGGACCGAGACGGTCACGCCGTGCAGGACGGTGGTGCGGTCGTAGCCGGCCCGGACAGTGTTGATCTCCAGCATGGGCGTCACGCCTCCTCGGCGACAGAAACGGGAGCGGGCTCGGGTTCGGGCTCGGGCTCGGAGGCGCGGCCGAGGTAGACCTCCTGGACCTTCGGGTCGGCCTGGACCTGGGCGACGGTGCCTTCGCTGAGGACCTTGCCGGCGTGCAGGACGCTGACGCTGCGGGCGAAGGAACGCATGAAGTCCATGTCGTGTTCGATGACGACGACCGTGTGGTCCTCGCTCACCCGCTGCAGCAGTTCGCCGGTGGCCTCGCGTTCGTCGTGGCTCATGCCGGCGACCGGCTCGTCGAGCAGCAGCAGTTGTACGTCCTGGACGAGCAGCATGCCGATCTCCAGCCACTGCTTCTGGCCGTGGGCAAGCGCGCCCGCGGGGCGGTCGCGCAGCTCGGTCAGGCCGGTGGTCTCCAGGCCCTTCGTCACCGCTTCCGGTACGCCCTTGCGGCGGCGGAGCATCGTGAGTGGTCCGCGCGCGGCTCCCGCGGCGATGTCGAGGTTCTGCAGGACGGTCAGTTCCTCGAAGACCGTGGCCGTCTGGAATGTACGGCCGATCCCCAGACGGGCGATGCGGTGCACGGGCTTGCCGATGAGTTCCTGGTCGCCGAAGCGGGCCGAGCCGGTGGCCTTCGACAGCCCGGTGACCGCGTCGACCAGGGTGGTCTTGCCGGCACCGTTCGGCCCGATGAGGAACCGCAGATCGCCGGGCTGGATGTCCAGGTCCACGCCGTCGACGGCGGTGAAGCCGTCGAAGGTGACCCGCAGGTCGCGGATGGTCAGTCCCTCGCCGCTCATGCTGTCTCTCCTGCAGGGGTGCGGGTTCGGCGGTTGCGGATGACGGTCACCAGGGAGGCCAGGCCACCGGGGAGGAAGCCGACCGCCACGATGAACAGCAATCCCTGGAAGTAGGTCCAGGCGGCCGGGAAGGCGTCGGAGAGCGTGCTCTGCGCCCAGGCGACGGCGATCGCGCCGAGCACCGCGCCGACCAGCGAGGCCCGGCCGCCGACCGCCGCGCCGATGACGAAGCCGATGGACGGCACGATGCCGATCAGGGCCGGGGAGATGATCCCGACGGCCGGCACGAACAGCGCGCCTGCCAGGCCGGCCATGCCTGCGGCGACGACGTAGGCGACGAGCTTGACGTTGGCCGGGTTGTAGCCGAGGAAGCGGACCCGCTCCTCGGAGTCCCGTACGGCGATGAGGAGTTCGCCGTAGCGGCTGACGAACAGCTGGCGGGCAAGGACCATCAGGAGCAGCAGGACCACGGCGATGATGAAGTACACCATCTTCTGGTTGACCGGATCGTCCAGCGAGTAGCCGAAGAAGCCCTGCATGCCGGTGAGTCCGTTGGTACCGCCGGTGGTGGCCTGCTGGCCGACCAGCCAGATGGACAGGGCCGCGGCCATGGCCTGGCTGAGGATCGCGAAGTAGGCGCCCTTGACCCGGCGGCGGAAGATGAAAAAGCCGAGCACCGCGGCGACGGCCATGGGCAGCAGGACGGTCGCCGCGAGCGCGAACCCGGGATTGGCGAAGGGCTTCCACCACCAGGGCAGGGCGCCCCCGGAGCCGTAGAGCTGCATGAAGTCGGGGAGTGTCTCGCCGGTGGCGGCGGCGTCGGCGAGCTTGAGGTGCATGGCCATGGCGTAGCCGCCGAGGCCGAAGAAGACGCCCTGGCCGAGCACAAGCAGTCCGCCGCGGCCCCAGGCCAGGCTGACGCCGACGGCCACGATCGCGTAGCAGAGGTACTTGGCGAGCAGGGAGAGGCGGAAGTCGGAGAGGACAAGCGGCGCGATGCCCAGGAGGAGTACGGCGCCGAGGGCGAAGCCGCCGGGCACCCGGAAGCGTTCCAGCGGGGATGCCGGTGGCTTCGTCACGGCGGCCGTCGTCGGAGAGGAGGGGGTCGTTGTCGTCATGCCAGGCTCCGGGTGCGCAGTGTGTACAGGCCCTGGGGACGCCACTGGAGGAAGGCGACGATCGCGACCAGCACCATCACCTTCGCGACGCTGACCGTCGTCGAGTACTCCAGCACGGACTGGAGCACCCCGAGCACGAAGGCGGTGATCACGCTGCCCTTCAACTGCCCGATGCCGCCCACGACGACGACCAGGAAGGCGTCGACGATGTAGTTGGTACCCGTCGTCGGACCGATCGGGCCGACCAGCGTGAGCGCGACACCGGCCACGCCCGCGAGGCCCGAGCCGATGAAGAACGTCAGCCGGTCGACCTGCCCGGTGGCGATGCCCGACACCTCGGCGAGGTCCCGGTTCTGCACGACGGCCCGGATACGCCGGCCGAGCGGCGTGAACCGCAGGATCAGCGTGAGGGCGAGTACGCAGAGCAGGGCGAGACCGAGGATGAACAGCCGGCTGTTGGCGAGGGTGATGCCGCCGCCCACGGAGATGTTGCCGGTGAGCAGGTCCGGGGCGCGGGTCTGCACGTTGGGGGCGCCGAAGATGTCCCGGGCGAGCTGCTGGAGCATCAGGGAGACGCCCCAGGTGACCAGCAGGGTGTCCAGCGGCCGGGTGTACAGGCGCCGGATGAGCAGCCATTCCAGCAGCGCCCCCATGGCGCCGGCCACGAGGAAGGCCACGGGCAGCGCGATGAGCAGCGAGATCCCGGCGCCGCTGATGGACTTCTGCAGGACGTACGTGGTGTAGGCGCCGGTCATGATGAACTCGCCGTGCGCCATGTTGATCACGCCCATCTGACCGAAGGTCAGGGTCAGGCCGAGCGCGATGAGCAGGAGGACGGCACCGATGCTGATGCCGGTAAAGGACTGGTTGAGGATGACCGTCATGGAGCGGCTCCGGGTCGGGGACGAGGTCCGTCCGTATGGAGCTGGGCCTGGGTCAGGAGAGGCTGGAGGCCCAGTCGTAGCCCTTGAGGTACGGGTCCGGCTTGATGGGCTTGCCCGAGTTCCAGACCTCGGTGATGAGTCCGTCCGCACCGACCTTGCCGATCCGGGCCGTCTTGTAGACGTGCTGGGTCGCTCCGTCGACGGTGACCTTGCCCTCGGGGGCGTCGAAGGTGATGCCGTCCGAAGCCGCCTTGACCTTGGCGACGTCGAAGGAGCCCGCCTTCTCCACCATCGCCTTCCACAGGTAGACCGAGATGTAGGCAGCCTCCATCGGGTCGCTGGTCGGCTTGTCCTTGCCGTACTCGGCCTGGTACGCCGCCACGAACTTGGTGTTGGCCGCGCCGGGCGTGGTCTGGTAGTAGTTCCAGGCGGTGAGCTGGCCCTCCAGGTACTGGGTGCCGATGCTCTTGACCTCCTCCTCGGCGATGGAGACCGACAGCACCGGCATGCTCTTCGCGGTCATCCCGGAGGACTTGCGCTCCTTGAAGAAGGCCACGTTGCTGTCGCCGTTGAGGGTGTTGAACACGGCGTCCGCGCCGGAGTCCTTGACCTTGTTGACGATGGTGCTGAACTCGGTGGAGCCCAGCGGCGCGTAGTCCTCGCCCACCACCGTCATGCCCTTGGCCTTCGCGTACGCCGTGATCTCCTTGTTGGCGGTGCGCGGGAAGACGTAGTCGCTGCCGACCAGGTAGAGCTTGGTCAGGCCCTGCTTCTTGAGGTAGTCCAGCGCCGGGATGATCTGCTGGTTGGTGGTCGCGCCGATGTAGAAGATGTACGGGGACTGCTCCAGGCCCTCGTACTGCACCGGGTAGAAGAGCAGCGACTTGTACCGCTCGAAGACCGGCTTGACGGCCTTGCGGCTGGCCGAAGTCCAGCAGCCGAAGGTGGCCGCGACCTTGTCGTCCTTGATCAGGGCCTCCGCCTTCTCCGCGAAGGTCGGCCAGTCGGAGGCACCGTCCTGGCTGACGGGCTTCAGCTTCTTGCCCAGCACACCGCTGGCCGCGTTGATCTCCTTGATGGCAAGCAGCAGCGCGTTGTGGACCGTGACCTCACTGATGGCCATCGTGCCCGACAGCGAGTTGAGCAGACCGACCTTGACCGTGCTGCCGGAGGTGTCGGCCTTGGCGCCGGCCGCGTCGGCCGAGGAGTTGTCCCCGGTCTTGGCGCCACAAGCGCTGAGGGCGGCCGACGCGCCGACCGCTGACATACCGGCCAACAGACCGCGTCTGCTGATGCTGAGCCCGGACATACAAAACCTCCATGCCCCGAAGGGCGATGCGAAGAGAGCGGAAAACTCTGGGGAGGGAGCAGATAGGACGCGCTTCAGAAACGGCGGCGGTGGCGCACGGATCCCCAGCCGTTCCGGGGCGTCCGGGCTGGTCGCTGAAGTGCATCCACAGCCTGCGAGGCTTGTAGACGCTCAAGGTCTTGCTCTCCGAATGATTCCTCCACACCACACCATCGATGACCATCTCCGATGGGCTGTAGGGGCGTTTTGGCTTGGTCAGAGGCTGTGAAACTTCCATCTCTGCAACTTCCTCGTCGGTGACAGGCGTATGGCCGAGTTTCACGTTCACTCCCCCGAGCGGCCAAGAAAAGAGACGAAAGGGAGACAGTCCGTGCCAACCAGGTGTTCCTGCTGCTCGCCATCTCCGTCGCCAGGGTTTGGCGGGGAGGCTGGGACATGACACAACCCGTGTACCGAGGGACGTCGCGCGCGGCTACGGATCGCCCTGTCGGGACACGTCCCCTGGCCGGCGGCAGCGAATACCGCTCCGGGCAGGCGGCCGACAGATCAACGCCAAGGCACGCAGCCAGTGAGGCTTTCCCAGTAACGGATCATGACGTTGTGTGATCGTTCAGATGGTGCGGTCGTACTCGAGCTGAAGCTGGACGAGGGCCGCTGCAGCGATCTTCGTGATGCGGCTGGGGTCGAGGCTGACCCTGCGCAGGGCCTTGAAGGTGGTCTTGAGCAGGGAGTTGGCGCGCTCGCAGACACCGTGGATACTACGCATGACCTTGTTGTAGGTCTGCTGGGCCTCTGTCAGTTCGCTTCCGGCGGGCTTCTTGACCGGGTGGCGGAAGCCGTCACCTGCGTTCTCGTAACCGAGGTCGACCAGGGTCGGCATGTCCAGCTCGGCGGCGATCCGGCTGAGGGCGTCGATCAGGCCGTGGTGGCGGGCGCAGGTGGTGTCGTGCTCGCGGCCCGGGCGGACCGGGGAGACCCAGATCGGCCAGCCGTCCGGGGTGGCGATGACCTGCACGTTCCCGCCGTGGTGTTTGTGTTTTCCGGACCACCAGAGGTCTGCGCCGTTGGGGCCGGGAGCGGCGACGCGGTCGGTGCGGATGACGGTGCCGTCGAGGTTCAGGTGTGTCAGCCCGGCCGCCTTCGCACGCTCCAGCGCGGTCGCGAGGTCCGGTGCCCCGGCCGCCAGAACGGCCAGTCCTTCATGAAGGTAGCGGTAGGCGGTGGAGGCCGACAGGCGGTTGTCGCGGGCAAGCTGGGACAGGCGGGTGCCGTCGATGAACCAGCGCAGGATCAACACCGCCTGGCGGAAGCAGCCCAGTGCACGCCTGCCCTTGCGGGTCCCGGCCGCGACACGGTGATCGCGCAGCAACCGGGCGAGGTGCTCGGCGGTGGACCGCTTCACATCGAGCACGGCGGTGTATGTGACACTGGTCGACACGTGGGGCCCCTCGGTCAGAACAATCCTTCGCAAGATCGTTCCTACCAGGGGCCTTACGCCTGCCCGGACTTGGGGAGCCCACGGGCCACAGCACCAGCATCGCGATCACAGCGAGCGACGACCCCTTACTGGGAAAGGCTCAGTCACGTTGCGGGTCGGACCACGGCCCGAAGCGGCACCCGACCATCCTCCTTACCTTCTTGCTTGGGTTCGTCCTGGTCCTTCGTACGATCGGGAGGCCCAGGGGTTCCGGGTGTGGCTGCCATCCTGAGGTGCCTCGGAGTTCCCGGACAGGGAGCCAATAGGGTCGTCCTGTCAAGGAAATGAGGAAGCTCGAAGTGGCACCACCCAGCAAGTACACGCCGGAGTTCCGTGAGGAAGCCGTCCAGATCGCGCTCCGGTCCAGTAAAACCATCTCGGAGACGGCCCGTGAGCTCGACTTGAACCCGGAGACACTCCGTGGCTGGGTGAAGAAGTACCAGAAACGGAACGAGCCGACACTTGGTGTACCGCTGACGCTTGATGAGCGGGCTCGTTTGAAGGAACAGGACCGGCGCATTCGTGAACTGGAGGCGAAGGTCTCCTTCTTGAAAAAAAGCCGCAGCGTACTTCGCGAAGGATCCCCGGTAGCGAGTAAGTACGAGTTCATCGAAACGATGCGGCTCGACAAAGCGGAGTGCGCATATTCCGTCGAGTTCATGTGTGAACGGCTCGGCGTATCCAAGTCCGGCTACTACGAATGGCGAGACCGTCCGGATTCGGCGACGGCCCGGCGGCGCGACCGGACCGCTGTCAGGCCGGCGGCGGGCGCGGCCGCCAGAATGATCTGGTGGGCCTTCGGGGCGGTGAGTGGGGCCAGGCCCAACTGGTCGGCCAGGGCGCGGATCTCGGCACGGCGCTGGGCGCCTGTCATGCCGCCGGGAGCCGGAGTGTGGCCGGTGTCCTGTTCGTGCTGGTGACGGTTGCGCATGTCCTCGTCCCACAAGGACAGGGCCCGGCGTCGGCGTTCGGCGCGATCGGGGCCGCTCAACAGCCACAGGCCGGTAGCAAGGTTCTCCAGGGAGCCGCGCAGCAGGGTCCAGGGGCTGGTGGGATCGACCTCACCGGCCAACGTCAAGCGGCGCAGCGCATCCGCGTGGGCCAGGCCCGCGGTGTAGGCCGCGCGGATCAAGTGGGCGGTGGCGTAGGCGCCGAGCGGGGCGTCGTCGGCGGCCAGGCTGCTGGAGGGCGCGGGCTTCGGCAGTTGCCGGTAGGCGCCCTCATCGCGCAGCTGCTCGATCTCCTGGAACAGGGGCAACAGGTAGGCGCCATTGAAGGCCTGCGTGCTCATGCTCGAAGACGGTAGGCCGCACGGCCGGGCCGAGGACAGCGGTTTTGGCCCTCAGCGGCCGTCTGGCCCTCGGTGCCGGATCCCGGGGGCCCTCGTCGCCACGAGAGTGCGGGGCGGGTGAGCGCATGGACTGCTCTGGTAGTCCCGTGATCCCATGTGGCAACAGCCCAGGCCGCGCTGGTGTCTGGAAGCAGGGAGGGAAATCTGCCGCATGACCGATGCTCCGGTGCCCGCCGAAGCCACCTTCACCGCCGCCGACCTCACGGAAGCGGACGTCGACGCCCTCACGGCATTCCTCACCGCGCGGGTGCGTGAACTCGGCGATGGCCAGGGCGCGGCCGGGGTCCTCGCCGGGCGTGCCCTGCAGTCAGCGGTCGGCGTCCAACTCGACGAGCTGCGCCTGCCCTTCCGCTACGACGACGCAGGGCCCGAGCGGCTGAAGGAGAAGGCGGACGCCTGGAACCACGTGATCTTCACCGTGTGGGCGTGGCAGGGCACCGAGGGCTACGACGAGGATCGCTGGCGCCTCGTCTGCCACTCCCCCGCCGAGGACGACGCCCCCGTCACCCAGGTGCTCAACAGTCCCGGCTACGCCGAGTGGAAGAAGCGCGCCGGAGAGCGGGGCGACGCGCTGCGTGAGGAGTTCCTGCGCCGCGAGCTCCGCCGCCCCACCGAGGCCGACGCGGCCCCACTGGCCTGGCGGGCCGAGAAGGTGGCCGTGTACGCCAGCGTGCTGGCCAACAACGACCTGCCACGCGACGGCATCTACGCGAACGTCTGGCGCGGCACCGCCGCCGACGCGTGCTCCGTACTCGCCGCGGGAGAGTCGATGCGCCGCGAGATCCTGGCCGGCCGCGGCCGCCACATCCACGAAGCGATCACGCTCGGCTCCACCTGGGCCCAGGTCGCCGAAGCCCTCGGACGCACCCCACCCGAGGTGCGGGCCGAACTGCGCTACTACGCCGACGAATACCCCGGCCTGTACCACGGGGCCGATGTACGCGTGCCCGTCGCCGAACTCCTCGAACTCGGCGACCACCAGCCCCTGCCGGCCGGGCGAGGCGAGCAGTGACGGCTCTCGCCGTGTGCACCGAATCATCGACGAAGCAGGTGAACGCGGGTGTTGCGGTGAAGTGCGCGCGGCATGCCGGTCAGCGGCCAGGGTTGCCCGGAGCGAGCACGGCGGCTTCCCTGCGCTCAGAGGCGTGTCCCCCTGTCCGCCCCTGACGTTGCGTACATGGGGGTCTGGTTGACCGGCGGCCCCACGGCCGGTGTGGAGCATGAAGGGGCGGCAAGTATGTGAGTTTGAGTTCTTTGCGCGAATTGCTCCTGCAGATCTAGGAGACTGCCGCCGCGGATGCTGCCAGGCTGACCACGGCGCAGCTCCGTGTCCAAACGCTGGAGAGAGAGTTGGAGGCGGCCCGGCGCGAGGAAAGGACCGCACGCCTCAATGCGGAAACCTTTGGCAATCTGCAGGCCTTCGTCGAGGAGACCCTCGCGGAGGCCATCGAGCGCCGCCCGTCCTCTGTGAGCACGTGCCCCTCGATCAGCACGATCCGCAGGGGCATCCCCTCCCCCTCGATTGCCTGCCGGGCGGCGCGGAGACCTCGTGCCCGGCGCCACCGGGGGTGCACCTGGCCCACGAGGACACCGGCTTCGCGCCTGTTCCTGCACCGCAGTCGGACAAAGCCGTCTCGGACGACGGTCCCGGCACAGCGCCGGCCTGCTCGCAGAATGCGGCCGACACGTCGCGCTGCCCCACCAGTGCGCCCAACCTCAACGCGGTGCGCGCCGAACTGGTGCAACACAGGACGGTGCGCGGCTGGTCCCTGGACACTCTCGCCAAGCTCAGCGGCGTGTCCCGCCGTAGCCTGGTGGACCTTGAACACGGCCGGTCCGCCGGAAGCCTCAGCACCTGGCCCGCGCTGGCCCACGCCTTCCAGGTCCCCGTGGGGCACCTCCTGGGCGGGATGTGCAACGGTCACGTGGCTCCTGCGCGGGTCGCGGAAGCTACCCCACCGCGTGAGCGGGCCGCGTCCTGAGCCTTCCTGGAGACGCGCAGGTGGTACCGCTGGTACCATGGATACCATGCCGGATCCCAAAGCGATGAACCTGCGCTTTCCCGACCCTGACCAGCGGGCCGCAATCGCGGCAGCGGCCCGGCAGGCAGGGATGAGCATGCAGGAGTACATCCTCTCCGCCGCCTACGACCGGGCCACCGCCGTGGAGCGGAAGTTCCTGGACGGCTTCAAGGTGTCCATGGCCCGTAGCGGCGCGGCTTTCGCGGCCGAGCCCGGCAGCCTGGACCCCAGTGCCGAGCAGCGGGCGGCCGAGCAGGAAGCCCAGCAGGACCTCGAGCAGCACCAGGAGCGAGGCCACGCCGCGTGACCCAACCGGAACCGATTCACCCGCTCGACGTCACCTTCCTGCTGCACGCCGCCGAGCTGCTCAACGGCGATCCGCAGGTCGACGACCTCGGACCGCTGTACGCCGCTGTCGCCCGGGTCAATGCCAGGGCGATGGATCGCGACATCTACGGATCCCGGTATCTCAAGGCCGCGGCGCTGCTGCAGACCCTGGCGAAACTGCCGTGCCTGGAGCACTCCAACGAGGCTTTCGCCTGGCACGCGACCGAGGCCTACCTGATCCTCAACGCGCGCGAACTCGACTACCCGCCCAAGGCTGCGGTCGCGCTCGTGCGGGATGCGGCCTCCGGAGCGCTCGGCGTCGCCCGGATCGCCCGCCAGCTGCGCGAATGGACCGTCGCCTGATCCCGCCGTGCCGTACTGGGTGTCGCCGCGGCCGCCGACGCCCAGGCTGCATCAGCCACCGACCGGTTTGCTCGTGCAGCGCGGTGCTCCACTGAGGCGGTGATCAACCGCCCCTCGCTGCCGGTCAGCGCAGTCATGAGGAGTCCGGAGGCCGGACGGGGCAGAACTGCTTCCTGCCATTGGCTTAGCACGCACGGTTTCCTAGTAGGACTCCGTTAGGTTGCTCTGGCTCTGGGGTTTTGGCTGGTGGTGGATGTTCTGGGCAGGGGGCGGTGGCAGGTGGTGCAGGTGCCGGTCCAGCAGTTCAGCAGGTCCTGGATGGCGTCGAGGGTCTGGTAGAGGGTGAGTTGGCTGTATCGGCTTTTGGGGCCAGTCGCTGTTCGGTGAGGAACGCGTGGGCGGCGGTGACCAGGGTGACGTGGTGATGCCAGCCGTTCCAGGAACGTCCCTCGAAGTGGTCCAGGCCGAGGCCGTGCTTGAGTTCCCGGTAGTCGTGCTCGATGCGCCAGCGGATCTTCGCCAGGCGGACCAGTTCGGCGATTGGGGTGTCTGCGGGCAGGTTGGACAGCCAGTAGCCGGTGGGTGCTTCGGCGCCGTCGGGCCATTCGGCCAGCAGTGTGACCTCAGGCAGGACGCCGTCCCAGTGGCCGTGTGAGGCGAGGGCGGCGGCCTGGGCGAGGCGTTTGGATTTGATCCCGGCGGGCCGCACCTGCAGGGACAGGAAGTGTGAGCGCAGCGGTCCGCGGGATCCTTCCCGCCAGGTCACCTCGGTGAAGGCCTGCCGTCCGTGGCCGGCCACCAGCGCGGCCACCGGAGTCGGCCTGTCGCGGTAGCGGGGCTGCGGCTTGCGGCCGTTGCCGGACCAGGTGGGGGCCATGGGCATCGCATCATGCGGGTGGACGGTCACATCCGAGCGGATCGCCACCACGTAGTCGATGCTGCGATGTTCCAGGCCGTCGCGGAAGTCGGCGTTCTGTCCGTAGCCGGCGTCGGCCACCAAAACCGGAGGCACCAGACCCCATCCGGCCAGCTCATCGATGGTGTCCAGGGCCAGACGCCACTTCTCCCGGTGCCCGATCTCGTCGGGCATCCCGGTCTTGCGCCGGCGAACCGGATCGTGCGCCCACTCCTCAGGCACGAACAGGCGCCATTGCAGCGGACAGGACGCCGTGTCGGAGACCGCGTGCACACTCACTGCGACCTGGCAGTTGGCCTGCTTGCCCAGCGCCCCGCAGTACTGGTGGGCGACCGCCACCGACATCTTCCCGTCCTTGGGAAACGACACGTCATCGACCGCCCACGCGTCCGGACCGACCAGCGGCACCATCCGCTGCGCAATCCGCCGCCGCACCGGCAGCGGATCCCACGTCGACTGGTTCACGAACTGCTGCAGATTCTGCTCGTTGCCGTCCGGCAGCCGCTGCGCCATGGCCTGGATGGACTTGCGGCGACCGTCCACCATCAGTCCCCGCAGATAGCAGTCGCTCTTGGCCCGCTGGTCCTTGCGCGGCACCGAGGCGAACACATCAGCCACGAATAACGCCAACTTCGCCCGAGCCCGGTTCACTTCATGTGTATCCACACCTTCAGCGTTCCCCCAAACAGGACCGACAGGCAGACATAACGGAGTCCTACTAGTGCCGTATCAGGCAACGTTCGCCCTGTTGACTACCTTGCGCAGGCGTTCGTCGGCGGCGTGCTTGTTCCGCCAGATGATGTAGCGGCGGATCATGCTGCCCTGCTCCTTGTGGCTGGCATGGTCGGTGCCGTCGAGTGCGAAGTAGCGCAGGGCGGTGAACTGGGCCTCGATGCGGTTGAGCCAGGAGCTGTTGGTCGGGGTGTAGGCGAATTCGACGTTGTTGGCCGTGGCCCAGTCGCCGACGCGGGTGTCCTTCTTGGTGGTCAGGTGCGGGGAGAAGTTGTCGAGCACGATCGCGATCCGGGTCTCGGCCGGGTAGAGGCTGCGCAGGTAGCGGCAGAACTCCAGGAACCTCGTCCGGTTCTTCTTCGGCTTGATGTGGCCGTAGAGCCTGTCCCGGGCCAGGTCATAGGCGGCGAAGAGGTGGCGGACGCCGTGCGGGCGGGTGTAGGTGGCCCGTCGGCGGGGGCGGGGTTCCCGGTCGGGGTCCTTGTGCTTCCCGCCGCGCTCGGTCCACTGCCGGCCGGGGTGAGGCTGGAGGTTGAGCGGGCCGAACTCGTCAAGGCAGAAGACGACTTCTGGTTCGCCATCGTCGGGTATGACCTCGCCGTCGGCGATGGCGTAGAGGTGCTCGACGCGCGCTTTCTTGGCGGCGTAGTCGGGGTCGCGGGAGGTCTTCCAGGTCTTTATGCGTTGAAACGAGACGCCCTCCTCACGGAGCAGAACCCGAAGGCCCTCGTGGCTGATGTCGTCGACCACCCCCTCGGCGACCAGGAAGTCGGCCAGCTTGGCCAGGCTCCAGGTCGAAAACGGCAGGCCGTGCTCGGCGGGCTTGGACTTGGCGGTCTTCTTGATCTCCCGGCGTTCGGGGAGAGTGAAGGTCTTGGGCCGACCGCCCTTGTACTTCGGGTAGAGCGAGTCGAAGCCGTCGGTGTTGAAGTTGTGGATCACGTCCCGGACTCGGTCCGCGCTGGTGAATGTCACCTCGGCGATCTTCACCACGGGCATGCCCTGCGCGGACAGCAGCACCATCTGGGCCCGCCGCCAGGTCACCACCGACCCCGTGCCTCTACGGATGATCCGCAGCAGGCGCTGCCCCTCGTCGTCATCGATCTCACGGACGCGTACTCGTTCTGCCACCCAGACAGCTTGGCCGACACCGCGCCGTCCGGACCAGCATCCGAACGGCGCGTCACATCACCACAGGGCAAAGGTTCTCTGATGCGGCACTAGTAGACTGTCGTGGCTAATTCTTGGGATAAAGGTGGCGCAGTTTGATGCGTGCGTCATGGGTGGTGAACTGCCAGTCCACTTGGCGTTGGTGGGTGTTGGTGGCGTTCTGCCAGGCCGAGAGTTCGGTGTTGAGTGTGTCGAGGTCGCCGATCCGGCGGTCGAGGCATTGCCGGGTCAGCGCGGAGAGTTCGATCTCGGCGATGTTGAGCCAGGAGCCGTGTTTGGGTGTGTGGTGGATCTCGAGGCGTTGAGCCAGGGCGAAGGCTTCCTCCGGTTCGAATGCCTCGTACAGGGAGGCGATGGTGTGGGTGTTGAGGTTGTCCATCACCAGGACCACGGTTTCGGCGTCGGGGTAGTCCACGGTCAGTAGCTGTTTGACCTGGCCGGCCCAGTCGATCCGGGTCCGCCGGGTCAGTGCCTGAACTCGACGCCATCCGCGTAAGGGTTCGGTCCATACGAAGACGGAGCAGGTGCCGCAGCGGATGTACTCGCTGTCCTGGCACGCGTCGCGGCCGGGCCGGGCGGGGATTGGGCCGCGGACGTGGTCGAGGAGCTGGTAGGGCTTTTCGTCCATGCACACCACCGGACGTGCCGGGTCGTAGGGTCGGGCATAGACGGCGAGGACGTCTTCCATCCGGGCTGCGAACTGTGCGTTCGCTCGTGGTGGGATGGTCCAGCACTTCTTCAGGTGAGGGCGCAGTTCCGTTTTTTTAGGATCCGGCCGATGGTGGAGTGGTCCAGATCGGGGATGTCCTCAACCAGTGCGACGTGCTTCTCCAGTAGTCGCAGCGACCACCGCGCATAGCCTGAGGGCGGCTGGGAGCATGCCATCGCGATCAGCCGGGCTTCGACCTCGCCGGTCACCGGCGAGGGCACCGGCGGCAGGTCGCGTTTCTTCCGTGCGACCGTGGCGCGGACATCGCCACCGGTCTCGGCGAAACGCTTGGCGACCAGCCGCAACGTCTCACCACAGACGCCGAGCCGGGTCGCGATCGCCTCTTTGGAGTCCACCTCACCCACCGAGGTGTCCAGCGCGAGCAGCACCCGCGCACGCATGATCATCGAAGCTCCGCGAACACCCGTCGTGGTCACCCGGACCAATTCCTCACGGTCCTGCGTGGTCAGCCTGACCGGTGGGATGCCCCGAAGTTTCCGGACAGGCGTCCAATAGGATCGTCTGAACTGGAAACGAGGAATCGAAGTGGCACCACCGAGCAAGTACACGCCTGAGTTCCGTGAGGAAGCCGTCCGGATCGCGCTGGCTTCCAGCAAGACCGTAACCGAGGTCGGCCGTGAACTCGGTATGAACCCCGAAACCCTCCGGGGCTGGGTGAAGAAGCATAAGGAACGGAATGAACCTCCTGCCGGTACTATCCCCGCGCACATACGGCTTCGATCCCATGGATCCCGGTAGCCGGGCCCAGATGACGCCGCGATCACTCGACGGCAGCGCGCCAACCCGGTGGCGACACTGTCGTCGCCCGGCCGGTGCCGGCCAAGGACGGCGCGGGAAGCCGCGGGCGCAAGAGCCCACCTGCTTCGGTGCCGGACCCCTCTCCGCGTATGCCACGCGGGCAAGCCCGCAAATGGTTCACCAGCGGTTTGGCAGGCGACGGGGCGGCACAGGCATCAGTGCTGTGCCGCCCCGTTACTCGCCCCTGCTCCACCATTCGCATGTGTTCCCCCCGCAGGGGCGCACCACGCACTCTCTCTCACCTGATCTGACGCGTGACCTGGACGGCCCGGGTTTCGTTCAGATGTCATCGCGCTGGCCATCCGTCCCCGGCGGAAGCGCGAACCCCCGTGAGGGCCCGGTCCCGCCAGCGCCCGGCCCCCGGGCCCTCACCACCCTCTTTCGAGAGTCCCTGCGCTTGAGCTGGTTCCGGGCTGGCTACTCGCGCGGTGCGGGGTTCGGAATCAAGCCCCCGTGGGCGTCCCTCCGGGCTGCGGGCCGCTCCGAGCCTTCGAAGACCGCTGTAACGCCACGGCACAGCCGTTCCAGTGGAGGTTTACCACCTCCGACCTGGACGGTCTGCTGGCCAGACTCGACCAGCACACCGCTGGCCGACACGAAGAATCCTCCGCCGCACCCGCCCGCTGATCAACCCCCGAAGGACTTACGACGCAGACCACTTAGCCACCCGTGCGCCCAGCATCGCGGGGTGCCGTCACCGTCACACCGTCGACCAGTGAGGGAAAGGACGGCGGCAGGGGGTGGGTACTTCAGAGTGCTGGTCACTGACCGGGGGGCGCCGTGCCCGGACTGGTGAGTAGTTGCGGGAGGTCGATGCCGAAGAGGCCTGTGCCCGAAACTGGCTGGAATCCGTGCGCAGTAAAGAACGCAAGCCGTCCGCCCGAGTCCTCGCGTCGATCGTGCCAGAGCACCATGAAGCGACGACCGGCGCTGTATTCGTCGTGCGCGAAATGGCGAAGGAGGTCGCCTGCGATGCCCCGCCTGCGCATGGCAGGGTGGGTGAGGACGTAGTTGACCTGCGCCCATGGGGTCGGGAAGCCGGGCACCTCGGCGTCCGCCTCATAGCGCGCCGTGCCCTCAAGCCATCCCACGACACGTCCCTTGACCAGAGCCACGTACTGCGTGAACACCTGAAGGCTGTTCTGCTGAAGTTCCTTGGCAAGCTGGGTCCAGTTTTCGGCGAGCAACAGCTCGTGAAGCTCCGCGCGGTGTGCGTCCGCCATGCGGACCACGTTGATCGACATGGCGGCAGGCTAAGACGCCTTCACCCGGGACACGCGCTCACAGCGCCCTCCCCGTATGCACCGTGACGAGATTCGACTACTACAGACGCGAGGGCCCGTGCCCCCGCCGAGGCGAAGGCCCTCTCCGGATGTGTCCTCGGCGTCTGCCCCGGAACCCGGCTCGCCCGGTTCCTTCGCCCTGCGTCATAGCCGGAATCCGTGACGCCTGGCGCGTCTCTGCGGAACCAGGGTTCACGACGCTACCCGCCCAAGCCATTCAAAATGGCACGCGCCCTGCGCTCGACCAACACAGGAACGAACTCACGCACCGGCCGACCCGCGAAATAGGCATGCTCCTTCGCTACTGCCTCTTCGACTTCGGCCGGACTGCATGACGCACTGAAGGCGTCCTTCAAACGCTTCGCTACATGACGGATTGCGTCGTCCTCACGCGCCTGGTCAGCCATACTGCCACCCACCTGGAAGAGGCTCAGCACCCACTGCGATGATCATGCGCGAGCAACACCTGCTCGTTGCAATCGGCTCGCTGCAACTCACCCGGCGCCGGCCAAGCCTGGTGAGCCTGCAGGGCGAGACTAACCAGCGTCATCAGCACATCGCGATCCCCGGCAGCATCCAGCCGCACCGTCACCCACGCCGATGCCGACACCACCCGGACGGCCGCAGATTCGCTGAGGTGTTCTTCGAACCGCCGGATCACCCCCACCGTCAGGTGCAGGTCAGCCTCCCGTCCGGAATGAAAATGGACGATCTCCCGGTGGGCTGAGCCAAGCCCCCGCCCGATGCCGCAACTCGGCTCCACCTCAGCAAGATCGGGCCAACTCACCAGTTGAGCAAACGCCTGCGCGGCCAACGTCATACGTTCATAATCACCAGCACACGCCACATCCACCAGAAGTTACGGCATCCGTAACCGCCACACCCCGCCGAACGTCCGGATGCAGACCTGCCAGTAGCCGAGAAGCAACCACCGCAGACAGCGGGATACCGCGCGCGGCCAAGGCGTCGTCGACGGCCCTCACGTAAAGCCAGTGCGGCAAGCCTTCAGGCTGGCCGGACCATCCTGGCGGGTCAAGCAGCATCGGCTTCGCCTCCAATGACAGGAGCGGGACGGGGCACGAGGCGCGCCGGAAGACGGCGGCGAGGCCGACGATGCGGGGGCCGAACTTGTCCCGGACGCGGTCGATGGCTGCTTCGGCGGACAGCCGCGCCTAGGTCCTCACCCTTGAGGGCCAGCCCGGTCAGGCGGCCGCGCTGCAGGGCGGCGGCGTCCATCAGCTGGTAGGCGGTCAGGCGCAGGTCGTCGTCGTGCGCGGACGGCTCGGCAAGGCGACGCGTCTTCTCCCAGCGGCCGCCGCCAGCGAACGTGAGCGTGATGGTGAGCGCGCGGGCCGCCTGGTCGCGGCGGCGCAGCAGCAGTCCGAGGCGGACCACCATCTCGAGCAGGGCGGCGCGGGCGGCGGCGCCGTCCAGAGTGTGTCGGGGGAAGGCGTGGCGGACGGTCGCGGCCGCGGGCAGGGTGCGCGGGACGACGGGGCGCGGGTCGATGCCGCGGGCCCGGTCGGCCGCGGTGCGGCCGGCGCGGCCGCCCAGCAGGCGCTGCACCGTGGCGGGTGGCACAGCGGCGAGCAGGCCGACGCTGTGGATGCCGTAGTCGCGCAGCGTGCTGGCTTGGCCGAGCACCGCCCCGGACCCGTGGGCGAGGGCAGCGACCAGGTGCGGGGCCGCGGAGTCGCCGCCGCGTGAGCCCCGGACCGTCTTGCCGTCGATGGCGATCACCCTGCGGCCCGCGACAAGTACGGTCCTGGCCAGGGCCCAGGCGCCCAGCATCGCATCGAGACGGTCCGCGTCGAGGCGGGGCGAACAGGCGCCGCAGCGTTGATTCGTCCACCCCGCCCCGCTCAAGCCCCAGCCGTTCCAGCGCGGCACCACCGGCGTCCCGGGCCCACTCCCCGATCGCGGTGAACCCCCGCGCTCCGGCCACCACCGCGCACACCGCGCGATCTGCGCGCCCACCGGATGCCGCACCCCACGCCGACGACGCGGATCAGGTACCCCGGCGAGCAGCTGGACGAGGAGCTCATGATCCGGGACGGGCATGCGAACAGGCGCAGGAATGAGAGACGATGACATGGCGCGGGCGTGATCCCCTGGTCGGACGTGAAGGCGTAGGAACCTCCATCCAACCGGACCGGACCACGCCCGCGCACCTCTTCCACCCGCAAAACGCCACGTCACAGGGCTACAGAATGACTTTGCCGGGGCCCTGGGCGACTCCCGCTGACACGGCCAACGACACAGTCACGGCGTCACGGCAGTCGCCAATCGCGCCCGGGGCGCCCGTTCGTGGTCCACTAACCACATCGATGCCCGCCCATAAGGGAATCTCGCACGCACACACTCTATCTAAGATCAGACACCAAGCAATCACATAGGATCAATAAGGAGAAGATATGCCACCATTTAAGGGTCACGCCCGCATGCCATTCAATTTGGGGGCATACGAACAGCCAGGAAAGTACAGGAATCCGGTAAGTAATTATGCCTTGCCGCAAGATCTGCCGGAGCATCTCATGGGCCATTATAAGGCGTACGTGAAATCGCTCAACCATACAACGGAAGAGGAGCAACGATACAGGTCTCGGATCTATTTCAACTACCAAGATAACTTTCAGAAGGAAATGGACAAACTGGCAGGGGATCCGCACGGACTGGGAATCCTTGCAGCCATGGAGCCCGAAATTGCTAGATCGATTTCCGCACTGGATAAATCATCGCCGGGGGCGCGTGATTGGGGAGACCTGAAAACGGCCTTCCGAGACCTGAAAGAGAAGTATATCAGGGCTCTGACGGTTTTCCGAGACGATGAGGAAATCCGTCGAAGCCGAGCCTTCGGCGACTATTCCAACAAGGCGCTGAAAGTGGAGAGGATGTTGGATAAGCGGGAGTCCGATAACGAAAAAAGGGAAAGGGAGGCAAGTGAGAGGGAAAAGAAAGCAGAACGGGACAAGGGGCAGAAAAGGCAACGGGCCGAGGCCGAAGCGGCAGCCACTGAACGCCGTACGCGGGAGGCGGCGCAGCGGACCTTCGAGCGGGCCAAGAGCGAAATCAAGCGATGGGCCATGAACCAAGATATCCGTTCCAACCAGGAAAGAGACTGGACTCGAAAAAAGAACGAGTACGTACAAGCGCGATCAGACGCAATCGAAAAGGGCATTGTCATAAACGATGCCGAAATCGCACAGGCCATAGGCTGGCAAGACCAGAATATGTCGTATCTTATTTACAGCAGAAAGATCTCTTCCCGGTTTTCCGAACAAGCTCGGATTGCTAATCCTCGCGCCGGTGACCTAGAAATTCTGAAAGGCCTTCTGGCCGAGTACGAAGGGTATTATGAATACCTTACTCTTGATGCTCGAGGGCGGAGGGAGGGGGATCTCGAAGCTATGCGGAGCACTGTCAAAGAGCTGAGCGGCAAGATAGGCGCTGGGACGCAAGCCGCAACTAGCTTCCAGGCAAGCCAGTATGTAGACCCCGTCGAAAAGTATTGCGAGGAAGTGCTTCGGTCAATTATCGGGTCCTTTGGCAACGAGAAATATGAGGACGACCCCCTCGAAATCGCCGTGGAGCTCAACGGTAAAAAGTACTGCTTCCCTCCTCGAGGAGTAACCAACAGTACCCCTGTTAGTAAGTACATTTGGTGTGGTGCCGCGGGCAAACTATGGCTCGCTGTGTCAGATGAGCAAAATGCAAAAGTGTGGCTGAAAGGACTTACATTGGAATCCGGTGGCCGAGTCGTTGTCGATCCTGCAGAGACTGCTGTAGCGCCTGATTCCGTTGAAATCTGAGAACCCTCTCGCTGTCCGGTACTCAGCTTGAACTCGTAGACGCCGGCTGGTGGATCACGGTGGTTCGATCACCAGGCCGGTCTCGGTGAGGCAGCCGTTGATCAGGTCGGGCCGGTACTGGATCTTCTTGAGCTTGCGCTTGACGATGCGGACGAGGCCGCCCAGGTCGGCGGCGACGAAGTTGGCGATGGAGCGTTTCAGGAGTGACCAGACGCCCTCGGTGGGGTTCAGCTCGGGTGCATACGCGGGCATCTGGACCACACGCAGCCACTCCTGGTGTTCGTCGGCGAACTCCTTCATCTGTGCACACAGGTGCACGTTCAGGTTGTCCCAGCACCACACGAGCGGCGCGTGCAGCTGCTGGTGAACGGCGAGGATCAGTTCGCGGTACTCGTGCCAGGCGAAGCTCTTGGGCTCGCCCTTGCGCCCGTGACAGACGTGCAGCCGGTAGAAGAAGTGCGGGCGCTCGCCGGGGCGGAAGCAGACCGCGCCGGCCACGTTGACCCGGCCGGAACCTCTGCCACGCACCCTCACCACGGGCCGTGCCCCGCGCGGGGCCCATGTGCGGCCCTTCGGCGGCCTCAGGCCCTGCCCCGCCTCGTCCTCGAAGCAGATGTAGGCGCCCAGGTCCGCCGCACTGGTTTTACCTGCGGCCACACCTCCTGCTTCCACACCTCGATGGCCTCCTCGTCCCGCTCGACGGCCCGGCGCACCGGGACCTGGCACGACCAGCCGTGGCGCCGCATCAGCTTCCACACGCCCTGCACCGTGTAGCCCACATGGAACAGCCGCCCGATCAGCGCCTTGATCCGCTTCAGCGTCCACCGCTGGTCGTCGGCGAATCCGTGCGCCGGCGGGCCGCGCCGCAGTTCTGCTTCCAGACGCGCGAACTGCCGCGCCGACAGACGCTCCGGCGACACCGGTCCCCTGGAACGCAGGGACTGCACCCCGCCCTCGCGCCACCGCTGACGCCACAGCCGCACAGTGCGCGGCGCTACCCGTAACTCCGCCGCGACCGCACCAGAACTCTCGCCCTGCTCAAATAACTCAGCGGCCTTCAGCCGCAGTTGTTCACGTCGTTCCTGCTCGGCAGGCGTATACCCGCCCCTCTGCGCATACCGCATGAACCTGCCATACCGCAGGGATCAAGGACCGTCACGCCCTCTCGGCGTCTACGAGTTCAAGCTGAGTAGCCTATGCGGTTGCGCGCTTCTCGTCGTTCACACATCGTCAGCGAGGTGCAGGGATACGCTGATCCGGGGCTGGCCGTGTGGATGTACGCCCTCCTGATGTCCGGCAGTCGCAAGCGCACCCGAAGTGCCATCCTTTCAGTGTTTTAGCGCATCCATGGAGAACCTCGGGCCAGAAGGAGCCTTAGACCGTGTCCTACATGGTCAGTTTGAGGAGCCGTTTGTAGCAGCAGAGGGAAGATGCCAGGCCAAGAAAGGCCAGGTAGTTGCCGGGTTTCCGTTCGTAGCGGTGGTTGATTCGGCGGTAGCCGGTAAGCCAGGACGCGTTCGATGACCCACCTGCGCCGGCCGAGTCCTTCACTGGAGTCGATGCCCTTGCGTGCGATGCGGACGCCGATGCGTTTGCCCCACAGCCATCGCCGCAGGTGAGGGATGTCGTACGCCTTGTCTGCATGAAGGCGTACGGGTTTGGAGTCGGCCGCGTGGGATTCGTGTCCCATGTGGAAATGGGACAGCATCGGCTTCAGAGCGAGACTGTCGTGGGTGTTGGCCGCGGAGACCCCGACCCGTAGGGGCAGTCCGTTCGCGTCGGACAGGACATGCATCTTGGAACCGGGCTTACCCCGGTCCACGGGGCTCGGACCTGCAAGTTCGCCCCTTTTTTAGCGCGGACATGTGCTGAGTCGAGGACTGCACGGGACAGGTCGACCAGGTCCTGTTCGTCCATGAGCTGGAGAACCTTCTGATGCAGCCGGCCCCAGACCCCGGCCCGGGACCAGATGGCGAAGCGGCGGTGCACGGTCGACTTCGACGCCCCGAAGCACGGTGGCAACGCCCGCCATGCACAGCCGCTGACCAGGACGTAGATGATCGCGGCAAACACCGCCTCATCATCGATGTTCGCGACCCCGCCGCCCTGCGGCCGAATCCGCGCCACCGGCAGCAGCGGCCTGGCCAGCTCCCACAAGCCGTCCGGAACAATCCATCCCCACCGTCCACTCCCCACACCCAGCACAACCGCCAACTGACCATGTAGGACACGGTCTTAGCGGGCAGGTCCACAGACTGCCCGACTCGCCGGAAGCTTACGGGGCCATGATCACTCGCGCCAAAGCAGCTCCCGGCCAAAGTCGCTCCACCGACCGCGTTGTCGCCTCCCGTTCTCGCAGGCACCAGCTCCCCCCTCGGACGGTCCCGAAGAGCACGGAGCCGGACTGCCCGCCATCCCTCGGGAACGTCTCCAGACAGCCGGACCAGCCGACGGCCGGCAGGCGCCGAAGTGACGAGCCGAGCCCGTGGGCGGGGCTGTGGCGGGAGAGAGCGGCCGTGCCGGGGCAGGCGATCGGGCAGAACACACGGTCCCCCGGCAGACCCTGCGAGGCCCGCAAGAGGCGCGGCACGCGTGATGTGATCGACGTCTCAATCGACGACAGAACTGGGCGTCCTCCAAGACAGCGGCGCGTCACACTTCGACGCCGCCATCACCCGGGAGCATCCCCTGTTTGGTCACTCTCCCGGAGGCCCCCATGACATGGCTCCGCACCCCCGCCCCCGCTCGTGTACAGCCCCACCCCGACGCCCCTGACCGGCCCTCACACCGAGACGGTCTGCAGCTCTCCAAAGCATCAACAGCAC
Source organism: Streptomyces sp. NBC_01017 (assembly GCF_045162795.1). Lineage (NCBI taxonomy): Bacteria > Bacillati > Actinomycetota > Actinomycetes > Kitasatosporales > Streptomycetaceae > Streptomyces > Streptomyces sp. NBC_01017. The sequence goes on along the minus strand of NZ_CP108683.1, from coordinate 11,255,331 downwards.
AAGATCCGCATGCAGGGATGGTGGGATCCCGTCCCGGCCGGGCGAGCGCGCGCCAGGTGTCCCGCCGGACCCGCCTGGTCGGATCCGTTACCGGCTCTCTCATTCTCACCGCCGGCATATGTACTGTCGGTGCCGGTACGGCATCAGCCGCAGAACCGGTCGCTGAGACTTTTGGCTACACCAGTGCCGCACAGTCTTGGACCGTCCCGGCCGGAGTCACCAGCATTCACGTCGTCGCCGACGGCGCCCAGGGCGGCCAGAACGGCGGAGTGGGCGCACGCGTCGCTTCCGACCTGGCCGTCACCCCCGGCCAGCACCTCGACATCTACGTCGGTGGTGCAGGCGGTACCCGCAACGGCGGCTTCAACGGCGGCGGACAGGGCGGAAAGAGCCTGTGGGTTCTCCCTGACTCCGGCGGCGGCGGTGGGGCCAGCGACATCCGGCCTTCAGGCGGCGACCCCTTGGCCCGGCTGATGGTCGCCGCTGGCGGCGGCGGCAGCGCGGGAGGCGTCCCCTCCCGGGCATCCGGCGGGCCGGCGGGTGCCGACGGCAGCGACGGTGCGGACGGCACCACAGTGACCGCAGGGCAGGGAGGGGAAGCCGGCACGGCCTCGGGAGGGGGCGCAGGCGGAGCCGTCGGGACCGGCGGATTCCCAGTTGGTGAGACCGGCACGGCCGGACAGCTGGCTCTTGGCGGTAGCGGCGGAAGTTGGACTGTAGGGGACGCCGGCCTAGACAATGCGGGCGGCGGAGGCGGCGGTGGCCTGTTCGGAGGCGGAGGTGGAGGCTCCGGCCGCGGCTTTGACGGTGACAGTTCCGGTGGCGGCGGCGGTGGCGGCGGTTCCAGCCTCGACCCTGACGGCGGCCCCGCACCCACCACCGCACCTGCTGGCAACGGCCAGGTGACCATCACTTACACGCCCCCCGACTCATACGACTTCACTGGCTTCTTCGCGCCCGTGGACAACCCGCCCGCGTTGAACCAGATGAACGCCGGGCGTACCGTGCCAGTGAAGTTCAGCCTGGACGGCGACAAGGGCTTGGACATCCTCGCTGCAGGCTCGCCCACGTCACGGCGGATCAACTGCGCCACCAACGCTCCTGTCGATCTGGTGGAGACCACCTCGACCAGCAACAGCGGCCTGACCTACGACAGCGCCAGCCAGCAGTACCAGTACAACTGGAAGACCGAGAAGGCCTGGTCGGGTACCTGCCGCGAGTTCACCCTCACCCTGGACGACGGCATCTCCCACACCGCAAACTTCCAATTCAAGTAAGGCACAGACACGCAACAGGCAGGTACAGGCGGCTGTGGTGCACGATGCGCGCGTGGACTTCCTGCCCAACCTCAAAATCGATACCAGGCTGAACGTATGGACTCTGACCGCAGTCCTCACCGCCCTGTACACGCTGTCCGGACTCGTGCGGGGTTGGTGGCACGCCAGCCTGGGCAAGCGTCGGCGTCTGATCAAGGCGTACCGGAAACTCGCAACCTACGTACGGCACGACTACGTCGAGGGATTGTTCGGCGAGCCCGCATGGGAGCACAAGCAGAGCGTCAAGGCGTGTAGCGCCGATGAGAGCGACGAGGCAGTCCTTTCGCGAGGTTGAGCTGACGGTGCGGGCCTGGCCGTTGGGCATGCTGAGGTACTTGGTGACCTGGTGCAACGAGGACGGCGAGGTGCTGATGCACTCCCTGACCACCCGCAGCCGGCTGTGAGGACTTCGGGCCCTGGCCAGCAGTCGGGGCACGACGGTTCAGCTACGCCGAGCAGCACTACTTCGGTAATCCGGGCGGCTATCTGCACTGGGTGGTCGGAGTCAGCGATGTGGGGTCGCCAGCCGCCGCGCCGGTCGGCTGCGATGAGTGGGAGGAGCCGCAGCTGACGGAGTACCGGGCGCAGGCCCGGATCAACTCAGTGCTCATCGTCGGCGCCACGATCGACCTCGACAGCGTCCTGCCGTACGGCATCGCACCCGACCACGACCGCGTCCGGCTCCTGGAACTACGCCATCCCTTCCGCGTCGCCCTCGCGCAACGAAGATGGGAAGCCCGGCGGTTCCTGCGGCGCTCGCGCACGCAGCCCACGGGCGCCCCTCTGCTCGGCCGGAATCGCACCGCCGGCGCAGGGTCGGAGCCCGAGTCGGGCGGGCCGTAGCCCCACCACACGGTCCGGTGGCGCGTCAATGTGGTCGACGGGCTCGCTGTTCGGGGTCTACAGCTCAAAGTCGAGGTGTTCGATGTCGGTGAAGCGGACCTCTTCCAGACTGCCGGCACGCCGGCCACCGTCCTGGAAGTACACCTCCTTGAGCGCTTCGGCAGCGATCTCCCGCAACTGCTGGTCGCTGGCACCCTGTTCCTGGGCGTCGAAAAGGCGGGCGGCGTACTGCGGCGGCAGCGCGACCGTCAGGTGGCGGAGCCGGCCCTCGTCCGTTGTACCGATCGGCGCGGTGTAGCCGATCCGGGCCCGGGTGTCGATGACGATGCCGCCGGTCCTCGCCGCCCTCTGCCGCGCCTTCGCCCGGATCTGCGGCTGCCATCGCTTCTTCACCTCGTTCTCCAGCCGGGCGGCGAGGTCCGGGCGCGGCTTCTTGATCTGGTCCTTCACGTACCGCTCGACCGTGCACTGGGACACTCGCAGCATCTGAGCGACCGTCTTGGTGCCCTTGAGCTGCTTGACCAGGTACCGCATCTGCGCACCGGCCGACTTCGGAACCGGGCGGGTGAACGCCTTCTGCACCGCGGCGTCCAGGCCGTTGCCGAACATGCTCATCGCGGTCTACCTACTCCCCGGTGTCCTGGTCGGTGACGGTGCCGTCCTTGATGTACCGGGCGAGGTTGAGCTCAGGGGCGTTGAACTGCTCGCGGACGCCCTCGCCCCACAGGACGCTCTGGGTGCCCTCCCACTTCACCAGGCCCGGGTTCACGCCGAGCTTGAAGCCGCCGGGCAGCGGTTTGCAGTCCCGGTAGGGCAGGAAGTCCAGCGGCGACGGGCCGTCGGAGGCGTAGACGGCGCAGTCCGAGAGGACCGCGACCGGGTACTGACCGGTGAAGGAGGCGTGCTTGACGATCTTGCGGTGCATGTTGATCCGGGTGCGGGAGATGACGGCGGCGCGGATGTCCGGGCGCCACGTCGGCCGGGCAAGGGCTCGCCACGGCTGGCCGGGCTTCCAGCCTTCCCCGCGCGGGCGCTCGCGCAGCTTGCCGATGCCGCCCTTCACGGTCGCCTTGATCGCGGACACCACGACCGCCAGTTCGGGGTCGCGCTGCCGGTAGCCGTCCATCGCCTTCAGGAACTCCTCTGGTGAGAGGTTGGCACCCACCCCGAGGTCGGCCATCGTTGCGATGTACGCGTCGCGCAGGCGGTTGTACCAGCCGTCCAGGTAACGCCCGTTGTCGTAGCGCACCCACGCCTCAATCGGGCGCACCTCGTAGCCGAGCTCCACCCCGCGTAGGCCACGGTCGGCGTGGCGTACCACGCCGGTCCCGTCGGGCGCTCGCCCTTCGGCGTGAACGGACTGGGCAGCAGACTGCCGTCCAGGTCCACCCACTTGTCCTTGCCGACCGTCACCCGGGACAGGTCCACATGGCTGAGGTCGACCAGCCAGGAGCCGGGCAGCTTCGGATCGAACACCGGCGCCTTGACGTGCGTCGGCGCACCGAGGCCGACGACCAGGCCGTTCGCGCCGGCGGCGAAGGCCATGTTCACGTCGATGCCCACCAGATGGGGGCGAAGGCATTCGGCGTCGGTGAGCGGGCGCGCCCAGTCGTACGCCTCCGCCACCAGGACCTCCGCCGGGGTGCGGTGGTGGAAGCGCGGCAGGTCTTTCAGCAGCGGGTGCCCGTCGGGGGCCTCGCACGGCGCGCAGTCCACCGGATCCTTCCCCAGTGAGCCGGGGTTGTGCTCGAAGTGCCGCGTGCCGTCGGCGTCCGGCTCGGAGGCGCGGGTCGGCGGGTGCAGCGCGGTCATCAGTTCCAGGCCCGTGACGGCGGTGGAGCCGCGCGGAGTCATCACCCGGGACGCATACGTGCCCAGCAGCCGGGCCAGATCCGCCGGCGGCAGCTGCCCCGTACCGGCCCAGTGCCGGGTGTCGAGCGCGTCCCACGACGGGATGCACAACTGCACGCACGCCCGCTCCGAGCCCTGCGCCGGGCGGTAGATCCTCGCCCACGGGCCCGAAGCCGCGCTTGGTCAGCTGCCAGTTGGCGCGCGTCAGCTGCTTGATGGCCTTGTGGCCCTCCGGGATCCGGCCGGCCAGACGCTCCTGCTGTGTGAGCGTGAGGGGCAGGCCGTAGTGCTCGCACGCGGCCTCGGTCAGCACGACCAGCGGGTCGGCGTCCTTGCCCGGCCCGGACAACTTCGACTGGCCGAGCCGCCCTTCGCCAAGCGTCCACTCCACCAGGGCCGCAATCGACTTCGCCGGTACGTCCAGGACCAAGCCGCCGACGCAGTACGCCAGCGCCTGACCGTCTTCGATGTCGACGACCGCGAGCGGCCCGTTCTCGAACCGCGCATCGGCACCACCGGCTGGGGTGCCAGCGGGGGCGGCCTTACGCGCGGGCGGCCGACGCGACGTCGGCCTGGTCGTTGCCGCCGGATGCGGCACAGCGGCGGGGCGCAGCGCGGTGTTCTCAGAAGCAAGCTCTGGGGTCGGGCCTGTGGGTTCGGTGCGGGCTTTGGCCGGATCAACTCCCGTTGACGCCAGGGTGTGTCGGCGCCGGTGGTGCCGTTCTTGACGCGGCCTCGGTGGCGGGTGGTGGCCAGGTCGCGGACGAGTCCGGCGACCGGTTCGGGGAGTGTGATGGGTTTGCTGCCGCACCGGATGCGGGTGCGGTCGTCGTCGTGGATGACGTGGGCGGTGGTGAGTCGGCAGATCGTCGTCGTGCGCGGACGGCTCCGGCAGGTGGCGGGTCTTCTCCCAGCTGCCGCCGCCGGGCGAACGTCAGCTTCAGGGTCAGCGCGCTGGATGCCTGGTCGCGCCGACGCAGCAGCAGTCCGAGCCGGATGACCAGGTCGAGCAGGGCGGCGCGGGCGGCGGCGCCGTCCAGGGTGTGCCGAGGGAAGGCGTGGCGGACGGTCGCGGCAGCGGGCAGGGCACGGGGGACGACAGGGCGGGGGTCGATGCCGCGGGCCCGGTCGGCGGCCGTACGTCCGGCGCGGCCGCCCAGGAGACGCTGGATGGTGGCAGGCGGGACGGTGGCGAGCAGACCGATGCAGTGGATGCCGTAGTCGACCAGTACCTCGGCCTGACGCGGTCCGATGCCGTTCAGGGCGTCGACCGGCAGGTGCGCCAACCACGCCGCGGCCTCGCCGGGATCGATGGCCAGGACTCCCCCGAGCCCAGGGACTTGAGCGGAGGCTGTGGCCGCGACCGTGATCGACGGCCCGATCCCGACCCGTACGTCGATGCCGAGGCGGGAGATCGTGCGCACCCGCAGCATCTCCCCGACCACCAGGGCCTTTCCGGGGTACCCGGCTCCGGGCAGGTGTGGTTCGTCGACGGCCTCTACCGCGACCACGCCGAAGTCGAGGACCGGGTGAAAGCAATCAAGCGGGTCGGCCTCGGCCTGCTGCCCTCCGCCTCCTGGCAACTGAACGCCGCCTGGGTCCTGGCCGCCACCATCGCCTGCGACCTGGACACCTGGACGCGACTCCTCCTCCTGCACGACCAACCCGAACTCGCAGCCGCCGAACCGGAGACGATCCGCAGGAAGCTCTACCACCTGCCCGCCCGCCTCACCTCCCACGCCCGCCGCCGCACCCTCCACCTCGACCACACATGGCCGACCTTGGCGTCCTTCTTGCTGATGTCCATGCCGGCACACCGCTCATGCAATACATCCATGTCCCTGCTCCCCTTCCCCTGCCAGACCAACGACTCCGAACAGGGCTGCCCGCTCCGGGAGGGCCAGGGCAAATCGGGAATCTGACACCCGTGCTCACAGCAACACTCCACGGTTCCCGTGGAAGGCCCTCGGCACCATGCTGACCAACGAGCTGCACAGCATCACAGAGGAGACGGTTTCGGCCGGAACAGACAGCCCCCAATCATGATCGCGGCCACCGGTTCCATACCGGCAGGGTGCACAGGAAGCACCCCAGCGCGGCAGGGACATTTACCACGCCCCCGGCGCGCACCGAAGGTGCGCTGGGTTGCTGACCAGCAGATCCTCACTACCCGTCCACCACCACACCCCACCCACCCATCGGCCACCCCCATAGAACACACCCACCATCCCGACCAACGGCGCCCATCTGCCCCCGGACACCAAAACGAGAATCACCCCGGACACCACAGCGAAGACCTCCAGCAGCAGAACGCCCTGCTGCACGGCCGACTTCTTCCCGGAGGCCCTGGTGATGGGCGAGGCCGGGCCGGTCGTCAGATGCGCCAGGAGCGGATGCGGTCGGCCGCGTCGTACCCATCGGCGCGGCCGGCGTCGATGTCCCGGGCGAGGTCGATCAGCGCGCCGTACGGCGGATCAATGGCCTCTCCCGCGGCGTCCATATACGACACGACGATCGCGGCGCCGTATAGGGCGTTGCGGGCCGGGAGCGGGCGCAGCCGGATGACGGCGTGCATGAGGGCGGCCGCGCGCCAGGCGTTGTCGACCCGGGCACCGACCTGCGGGGTATTGACGCGGTGGCGGGCGATGGCGGCCACGAGGTTGGAGAAGTCGTGGACGTCGGGGTGCTTGGGCAGCACCTCCGCCTGGCGCTCCAGCAGCCAGCGGATGTCGATGTGGAGCTCCACGTCAGGCCGCCCGCCCCGGGGCCTGGGTGGCGTCCAGGCGGGCGGGGGCGTCTTCGGGGAAGGCCGCGTCGAACGCGTCCGCGTTCTCCGCGACGTACTGGCGGAAGACGTCTGCGGCGCCTTCGAGGCGGGGGTCGCAGACAGCGTTGTGTGCGGCCTCGGTGATGAGCGCAGTGACCGAGGTTCCCTCGGCTTCAGCCCGTTCCTGCAGCTGGGCGTGGAGGTCCTCGGGAATCCGGATCGTCACTGGCTTCTTCGACATACCCCGAACGTACAGCAGGGTGTACAGCACGCGCACGGGTTCAGCCGGATCGCCCCGAAGGGGGCTGCCTCCACGCCCCGGCTGAACCACGCTGACCAGGGAGAACAACAGATCCAGGGGCCAGGGTGCCAATGTGACATAGTCCGTGTCCGGTCTGGCGGCGGCGGACACTACCGTTCGCTGGATTCTCAGTGAATCGCAGTGATTCGCCCATTGCTGGACGAAGGTCCCCGTCTTACCCGGGCAGGGGTCGCCCGGTGCGGGGTAGACGCTTCATGGCCACCTGCCCGGCCAGGCGGGGTCTTACGGTCGGCTCCACGTCCGTTTACTGTCTCCGGGCCACTCCTGGCGACGTGCCGCTTCACGAGTGCGGCGAGGTTGAGTGCGGCATTCTCATCCCGGTCCAGGACCAATCCGCAGTCTTCGCAGATGTAGGTGCGTACCCGCAGCGGCAGCTTGGGTTTCACGTTGCCGCAGGCACTGCACGTTTTCGAGCTGGGGAACCAGCGGCCGGCGACTTCGAGCCGTCCGCTGTTCCAGGCGGTCTTGTAGGCGAGTTGCCGGCGGATCTCACCGAACCCGGTATCCGCGATCGAGCGGGCCAACTTCCGGTTCTTCACCATGCCGGCGACGTTGAGGTCTTCCACCACCACGGTGCCGTACTCCCCAGCCAGGGAGGTGGTGAGCTTGTGTATGCCGTCCCGGCGCAGCGCGGTGACGCGGTGGTGCACGCGGTTACGCTGGGCGTCGGCGCGCTTCCACCGGTTCGAGGGCTGCTGTCCGGTGCGCCGGTCGGGCCCTCGGCGGCGGGAGACCGTACGGGACAGGCGGCCCAGCTTCCGCTGTGCTTCGGCCAGGTGCTTCGGGTTCTCGGTGGCCGGGCGCCCGTCGGAGAACACCGCGAGGGTCTTCACCCCGAGATCGACGCCGATCACCGCATCCGGCCGGGTGGGCGTACGCTCCGCGCGCTGGACTTCCACGATGAAGGAGACGAACCAGCGTTCGGCCTCCTGCCCGACGGTCGCGGACTTGATCCGCGCGCTCCCCGCCTCGATGAGGCGGCCGAGCTTGCATGTGGACTCGTGTGTCCTGATCCGCCCCAGCACGGGCAGCACCACATGCATACGCCCGTCCAGCCGGATCACACCCGTGGTGAACCTGACCGAAGGCGTGGCCTTCCGCTTCGACTTGAAGCGCGGGAAACCCATCCGCGGGCCCCTGCGCCTGCCCCGCTTGGAATCGGCCCAGTTCTTCAACGCAGACGCGAGCCGGTCAAGACCGGTGGCGTACGCCTCCTTCGAGCACGCCGCCCACCAGGGGGCAACGGCGTCCTTTGCCTGATTCCACGCCTTGCGCAGCCAGTACATCGACCACGACACCGTAGGCGTCAACTCCGCCTCGGCAATGCCGTAGGAGCGTTCCGCCTCACGCCGGGACAAGTTCGCCTTCACCACGGCCAGACCCCAGTTGTAGGCGACACGAGCCGCACCGGCATGCCGGACATCGCACCGGCCTGACGCGGCGTCGGGTCCAGCGCAAACCGGTAGGCATGCGTCGTGATCACCCCAAGAACCGTACCTGCCCCCGCTGACAACCCGACACCAGCAACCCCAACGATCAAGAGAACCTGACGAAGGCCGAGATTCACTGATGGACTCCACAACAGCTAGTAGCCCCGACACCCCGGCGCATGGTGGGCGGCAACAGTCTGAGCGTCGTCGCGCTGCTCGTCCTCGCTGGGGCCGTCGTCATCGGCGGCAAGATGCAGCAGGTAAGCGAGCGGGGAGTCCGCCGCGTACGGAGGTTGCGTCAGGGGCTTGGTCATCGGAGCTCCGGTCGGTGAAGTTGTGCGCTCACCTGCGGTGGTGGCCGCCCACATGTTGGTGGGGGTCTGGTCGGGGTTGGCTCGGGTCATGGATCAGCAACCAACGCAGCAGAGCCGCCACACTGCCGCCGAGCGCATCGAGCAGCTCTCCGAGATCGGAATGCGCTGGCCGTAAGCGGCGCCGAACGGGCAGGGGGGCTCAAACCGACCCGCCGCGTCCAGCCGAAGGCCAACACCCTCGTACCCAAACTGGTTTAGCCATTCAAGCAATGGCATTGCCCCCGCCCTTCGCTCTTCTCGTCATCGCTGTCGGGGAGAGATACGGATGTGTCACCTCTCAACCGCACGCCCGGGGCCATTTGTCCCGCAGCCACGCCAGGTCGGTCTCGGCGCGGGTGCGGGTCGCCTGTTCACGGGTGAAGACGGCGTCCGTCTTGGTCAGGACCAGAACGTAGGGGCGTCCCTGGCGCCGGGTGGTGTGTGAGACGGGCAGGCCTGCCTGGTCGATGCGGCTGTGGAGGTGGCGGCGTCCGTCCTTCGCGAGCGGCCACTCCATGACGTGGCGGGTACGGGAGGCGAGGAAGGCGTCCAAATCGGGGCAGAGTCCGCAGCCAGTCCGGCATGTCCCGGCCGGGGTGAGGGACCAGTCGTCGGCCGCACGTACGGGGCGGGTGAGGGCCGCGGCGAGCCGGTCCTCGCAGTGGTCGGCGAGGGTCTGGAAAGCGCGGGCGGCGGGTGCGCCGTCGCGTATGGTCGTCGGCTGGCGGGCTGCGGTGCGCAGGGCGGGGAGCAGGCATTCCAGGGCGGTGTCCGGCAGGCCGCGCAGCGTGGCGGCGATGGTGCCGGCGGTCTCGGGCCCTGCCGCCTGCAGGACGCGGGCCAGAGATACGCCGAGCCCCTCCATGCCTGTGCGGCGCTCCGTCTCACGGCCGATGCCGAGCCAGCTGGTGAGCTGCTGCTCGACTGCTTGCCAGGCACCCTCGGCCAGCGGCGAGGCCATCGCGTCCCCATCGCCGTCGGCGGCCCGCAGCGCGGTGCACAGGCCGGGCAGCGATTCGAGCCACGCCGCGCGGCCGGCCCCGGTGTACGCGCCAACCGTGCCGAACCAGCTGCTGACGGCCCCGCGGGCCCACGTCCGTCCGTACCGCGCGGCCGCTGCCGCGAGACCCGGGGCGTGCCGCTCGCCCACGGTCTCCACCCCAAAAGGCGCGAGGAGCATCGTGGCGGTGTCCGCTTCCCGCAGTCCCACCGCGACGGGCAGGGCGGCGGCAAAGAGCGCCGCGGCCGCCTCGCCCGAACCGTGGTGCTTCCAGAACGGGGCGAGCGACCGGGCGAGCGTGCGCGCCCGGTCGAAGTCCCCGGCATCCAGGTGGCCCTGAAGTTCCCGCAGTGCGCCCTCGGAGCCGGCCTCGGCGCGGGCCGTGAACGAGCGCTGCCGGGGCCACAGGACCACGGCAGCCCGCCGGTACCAGCGATCGAGGGTGTTGCCGTAGTTGCCCATGTAGCCCTCGTACTCGGACTGGTAGGGCGTCAGGTCCTTGGTCTCGGTGGTGGCGCACACCTCGGCGTACGCGACGGGCAGGTTGATCTGCTCGCCGCCGGTGCCGTCCGGGCGGGTCCACCAGCTCAGCGTGATCTCGTCGTCGATCAGCTCGTTCAGTTCGTAGTCGGAGAAGTCGCCGCTGCGGCGGCGCTCGGCACCGGGTTCCCCGTCGGGGTCCAGGAGGCATTCACCCTCGCACTCCTCGTCCTCGCAGTCGTCGTAGTGCTCGACCTCGCCGTAGTAGTCGTAGCGGTCATACGGCGCATGCGCGTCCCAGGTCTCCTTCACCTCGGCCAACGCGAGGACCGCTTCGCAGTCCGTCTCTGCGGCGGCCTGGCGGAGCAGGGCGGTGCGGGTGGCGTCGGCTCCCTTGAGGCGGTCCCAGTCCAGGCCGCGCTGGGTGTACTCGTGGTCGAGGAGGCACACGAGGCGGTTCGGGGGCGCGGCCTTCTGGCGGCCGTAGGCGTAGCGCTCTTCGGCCGGTTCGGTGAAGTGTTCGGTCAAGCAGTGAGCCAGGTCGGCGACCGGGCCCCCGTCGTCCTCTCCAGCCGGGCGGATGCGTTCGGCGAGGAGGTTCATGGTGAGGGTGACCCGGTAGCCGGACTTGACGGGCTTGACCTCGTGCAGGCAGTCCGCGTAGAAGGCGGCGAAGGTCAGCTTCTCCCGGGACGTTTGGTGGACCACGCTGCGGCCGGCGTGCGAGACGACGAGTTCGCCGCCGGTGTGGTGCGAGGGCAGCGAGACAACCAGGGTGCCCATCATGGAGTCGTCCTTCTCGGAGTCCTGGTGCGGCAGGAAGAACTGGCCCTTGCCGTAGACGAGCAGTGCGTGCAGCTCGGCACGCAGGACGACGGTGGGCGGCAAACCGAGCGCCGTGCGGACACCGTCAAGGACGCCGTCCAGGGTGCGGTCCCAGTCAGTACCGCCGAGCGTGATGCGGTCCGGAGTGATCTCCCAGGTGTCGCGGACTCTGGTGTCGGACAGGGTCTGCTCGCCACGACCGAAGGATGCCTGCCGGGCCTGCGCGATCAGTTTCTTGGTGACCGGGACACGCAGCGGCAGCGGCAGTTCCCCCACCCCGTCGACCTCGATGCGCAGCGCGCGGGCCGACATCTCGATACGGGTGCTGAAGTCCCCGCACCGCTGCGCGTCGCCGAGCAGCTCCGCCAGCTGCTTCCGCGCTCCACGTCCCATACTGTTTCGTCCCCAGGGGTGCAGCGTGCCGTATGGCCTGTCCCGGAAACCCTAACGCCGCGGGCAGTCCTTGTTCCCGGGCTGTTGGTCATGCGGCGAGGGTGTGTATGTCGCAGTATCGGATGGCGTGAACCGTAGGTGATCGCGCTGCTGGTGGTAGCGCCAGTAGGCGTCGAAGTCGCTGTCCATGGACAGCGGGACGTGGCTCTGTCGCGAGTTTGGTGAAAGACGCCGTGTGGATCTTGGTCAGGTGGTGGCGGGGTTGCCGCAGCACTTCTTGTACTTGCGGGTGGAGCCGCACCAGCAGGGGCTGTTGCGGGGCGGAGGCCACGGGGTGGCTTGGCCCCGGGCGGCGAGGTCGGCGGCGTAGTGGGCACGGGTGTCCCCGTCCTGCGGGGAAAGGTTCTCCTCGCGGGTGAAGGACTCGAAGTCGCTCACGGTGCCGGGCGCGATGCCGAGGTGGGGTTCGCCTTCGTCGGACAGGCGTTGGAGCATCCGTTCGACGTGACGGATGTGTTCGCGATGCTCGGTGCCGTAGTGGTCGGCCAGCTCGGACCATGTGTCCAGCAGCTGGGAGAACTCGTCTGGGCTCCAGAAGAGTGCGCAGGTCAGACGGGGCTGGGACAGGGTTGCCCGGCGGGCTTCGACCTCAAGGGCCAGTTTCTCGATCGAGGCGATCAGAGCTTGGGGATCATTGCCTGCGGCGTCTCGCAGTGCAGGGTTGTGGAGGTCGTCGAGGGTGCTGGTCGCGCGAAGTTGTGCCGGACGGCCGGCGTAGAGGTCGTGAGCGAGTTGGTCGAGGTCGTCGCATGGCTGGCCGAGGCGGCGCCGGACGCGGTGGCGGCTGATGACGAGCATCTCGATGCCGTGGGCGTCCGCTGCGTCGCGGACAGCGTCGACGGAGACAGGGGTGGCAGGGCCCAGGAGATGGGTCACTCCGGCGGTGAACCAGTCTGCGGCTTCGTGGAGGTGGTCCGCGACCTCGAACATCTCCGCGACGGTCTCCCAGGGCCCGGCATCGGACGGGTGCTGGCGGCGCAGAGCCTTCGCCCCTTCGCGGGCCTGGTCGGTGCGTCCTGCGTTCCACAGTGTGTCGATGCGGAATGCCTGGATGAGGTGGGGATCGTCGCAGTCTCCGTCCAGGACCTGCTGGAAAAGCGCGAGCGCCCGCTCGTGCTGGCCTGCGCGGTTGTAGAACTCCGCGGCCTCGGTCAGGAGTTCTTCCTGGTCCTGGGGATACTTCCGGGCCAGGGCTTGAAGGTCTTCGGCCTGCTGGATATCAGTCCGCTCGACGTGGGCGGGCTGACGGTGTGCGGGGCGGCGCTTGCGGGACATACGACCACACTATCGACGAACGCGGAGCCGGTGCTGTGCGTCGGCGAAGGGCTCAGAACGGGTGCGGTTCAGCGGGCGCCGGGCCCGGGGACGAGTGAGCGGAAGCGGACCCCGACCCGGTCGTCGGCGCGGGTCCGCCCTGGGCCGGAACGCCTGAGCGGTAGGTCTTGGTGACCTTGGCGGTTGCATATGTCAAGGAGACGGCGACGTCCTCGGCATCGATCTCGAGGACGGTACGGCGCTGGCCCTCTTTGTCGTCGAAGGTGCGCTGTTTGAGGCGTCCGGTGACGATGATCCTCATGCCGCGGGTCAGTGACTGTGCGGCATTTTCGCCGGCTTGTCGCCAGAGTGAGCAGCGCAGGAACAGCGGTTCTCCGTCGGCGAATTCGTTGCGGTCGCGGTCGAACACGCGCGGGGTGGATGCGATCGTGAACCCGGCGACGGGCAGGCCGGAAGCGGGCCGCCTCGAGGTTCCTGTCCGTGGTCTGGTCCGTGGTGGGCGGTGCTGTCGGGGCTGTCATGCCGGGGTGTCCTTCCATGGTCAGGCCGCCAGAGCGTGATCCGGCGGAGCGATGTACGAGGTGGGATCGGCGGGCGTGCCGTCGTGGCACTCCAGACAAATGCCGAGCTTGGTCGGTGCTGGTGGTAGCGGCGACGGCATTTGTTGCACGTCTGCCGAGCTGCCATGGCCCGGTCCAGGGCGTACTCCTGAGCCAGCGTCGGCACGCGCTTGGGTTTGGCCAGGTCGACGCGCAGCAGCCAGCCCCGGGTGGGGTGGGTGCACGACAGCCACGGCCGGTAGGAGCACCACTTAGAGGGCGTTAAGTCCGATCTTCCTCGGTTCGTGATCGCTCGATCGTGGGACTGATCGCCGTACGAGCCGACCGTTCGCCATGTGCATGCTGGGATGCGGGCATGGACCGAAGACCGTATCCGAGCGACTTATCGGACGAGCATTGGGCGTTGATCGAGCCGATGATCACGGCCTGGAAGCAGGACCGGGTGAGGCGGTCGGCGACCGGAGACCCCGGGGCCTGTGATCTCCGGGAGGTCGTGAACGCGATCTTCTACCAGAACCGGACAGGCTGTCAGTGGCGCTACCTTCCCCACGATTTGCCGGCCTGGTCGGCGGTGTTCTACTACTTCACGCTCTGGCGCCAGGACGGCCTTGACCAGCGGATCCAGGAACTCCTGCGCTGTCAGGTGCGGGAGAAGGCCCGCCGATTAGAGGACCCGTCCCTCGTGATCATCGACACCCAGTCCGTGCGTGCGGCCGCGGGTGTCCCGAAGACCACGACGGGACTGGATGTGAACAAGAAGACGCCGGGGCGTTATCTTGAGCCAGTACGAGCGTGTCCTTCATGTGTGTGAAGCACTCTGAAGTTCCCCCAACTTCCGTCGTGGATGCGGTTATCTGCCGCCGTCCAACACGGAAGGGCCGGATGCGTAGTGCGTGTACAGAGGGTGCTGGCACCCGGGTCGGCGGCGGAGTCGTGGACGCTGCTGGGGGATGATCTGCGGCCGGTCGATCCGGTCGAGTCGTTCCTGGCCTACCTGACGGCGATCGAGCGGTCACCGAACACCATCAAGGCGTACGCCCACGACCTCAAGGACTGGTGGACCTACCTCAACGGCCGCAGCCTCGACTGGAAGACGATCGATCTGGAGGCGGCGGCCGCGTTCGTGGCCTGGCTGCGGCTGCCGCCCATGGCCCGGAACGGGGTGGTGGCCGTGCTGCCGACGGCCGAGCACCACTGCACGGCCTCCAGCGTGAACCGCAAGCTTGCCGCGGTCAGTACGTTCTACGAGTTCCACGCCCGCAGCGGTGTTGAGGTCGCCGGCCTGCTGGTGACGATGCGTCCGGCCGGGCGGCACTGCGCGTCGGCCACCTCCTACAAGCCGTTCCTGCAGCACATCGCCTCTGGCAGGCCCGAGCGGACCAGGACCATCAAGCTCAAGTCCGGGCGGAAACGTCCCCGTGTCCTGACCGCCGTCCAGGCCCAGAAGATTCTGGATGCCTGCAAGCATCTGCGGGACCGGCTGCTGTTCGCCCTGCTGCTGGACACGGGGGTCCGTATCGGTGAGGCCCTGGGGATGCGGCATGACGACATCGAGATCGCCGAGAAGCAGGTGACGGTGGTGCCACGGCAGAACGACAACCGTGCCCGCGCTAAGGCCGGCCGCACGCGGGCCGTCCCGGCGAGTGCGGAGTTGATGCGGTTGTACTCCGACTACCTGCACCGCGAATACGGCGCCCTGGACTCCGACTACGTCTTCGTGAACCTCTTCGCCGAACCGCACGGCCGTCCCTGGGCCTATCCGGCCGTCTATGACCTGGTCAGACGGCTGCGGAAGACCACCGGGATCGCGTTCGAGCCCCACCAGTACCGGCACACCTACGCGACCTGGCTGCTGCGTCGCGGGGCGGGCATGGAGAACGTCAAGGAACTCCTGGGACATGCCTCGATCAGCACCACGATCGACACCTACGGTCACCTGACCGTCGAGGACGCCCGCCGCACCCTGGAGGACGCGGGTTGGTTCACCGGACGGGAGGTCCGGCTGTGACACCTCATGCCCTGCCTGCCGGACACGGCCGAGCCGGACTGCTGGAGAAGCTCCTGGCCACGGTCCGGGCCGAGTTCCGCACCGAGATCTACCGCCCGGCCCCCGACGACCCGGTGTTCGTCGCCCCGGCCTGCGCCGTTGCCGACTGCGACCGCATCGTCAGCATGCGGGGGCTCTGCAACGGACACGTGATCCGCTGGCGCCACCGCGGACGCCCGGCGATGGAGGAGTTCCTCGCGGATCCCGGCCTGCCCGTTCGCGGGCGCCAGGCCCTGACGGTCTGCACGATCACCGGTTGCCGCTACGGGAACTCCGGGAAGGGCTTGTGCGCCAAGCACTACGACCGGTGGGTCCGGGCCGGACGGCCCGGCCTGGACCTTTGGGATGCGCCGAATCTGGTGCAGCCCGGTGACGACCAGGCCGAGTGCCGACTGTCGTTCTGCACCCTGCGGGCGGAGGGCCCGCAGATGTTGTTCTGCCGCAGCCACCATGAGCGGTGGGCGAACGCCGGCCGCCCGGATGCCGAACGGTTCGCCCTGGACGCCGAGTTGACCGGCACCGCCCACATAGATCTGCGTGACCTGCCCCGTCAGCTGACGCTGGAATTCCAGTACGGGCTACAGTGCCGGTCCGATGCCCACCGCCGCACGACGCCGCCTCGCGTCGTGGCGCAAGCTGTCCGGCTCACCCGGGCCCTCGGGGTGTCCTCCCTGCTCGACCTCACCGAAGAGCAGTGGCGGCACGACGCGTCCTCGGGCCGCGTCCGTGAGCCGGGGCTCTTCCTGATCGAGGTCCGGGACGCCGTCGAGGTCCTGCGCGACGGCGCGGGCTGGGAGAGCGAATACCCGCGGGACGTGTGGCGGCTGGAGCGGCTGCCGGGCATCACCACCCCGGCCACCGCCACCGTCCCCCGACCCCGCGTTCGCCTCCATCTTGAGCGGATCACTCAACCGTGGCTGCGTGACCTGGCCAAACGATGGCTGCGGCTGAGGCTGACCAGCGGGCTGAGCATCACCGCGGCCCACACCGGCCTGGACGCGCTGGTCTGCTTCGGCGACTTCCTCGTGCACGTCGGCGTCGACCGGCTCGCCGACATCGACCGTCCGCTCCTGGAACGGCACCTCGCCCACGTCGCCTCAGTGCCTGGCGGGCACGGACTGAAGAAGGGCCGGATCAGCAACCTGAACCTGTTCTTCCAGGCCATCCGGCAACACCGCTGGGACGACTCCCTGTCGGGCACCGCCGCGTTCTACCCCGGCGACATCCCGCCGGAGCCGGCCGCCACGGTCTCCCGGCGGCTGGCCGAGCACGTCATGGCCCAGGTCGAGTCCGAGGCGAACCTGGACCGCTGGGACAACCCGTCCGGCCGCCTGATCACGCTCATCCTCATCCGCGGCGGACTGCGGATCTCCAGCGTCATCTGCCTGGATTTCGACTGCCTCCTCCACGACGGCCAAAAAGCCCCCTACCTGCGGTATTTCAACACCAAGATGAAACGTGAGGCGGCCGTCCCGATCGACGAAGAACTCGAACAGGCCATCCGCGACCACCAGCAGCGCGTCCTTGAACGCTGGCCCCAGGGCACCGGCGTCCTCTTCCCGCGACCGCACGCGAACGCGTCGGGACGGCTGCGGATCGCCGACGGCAGCTACCGGCAGATGCTCCGCCGCTGGCTGGCGACCTGCGACATCCGCGACGAACACGGCCAGCCCGTCCGTTTGACGCCCCATCAGTGGAGACACACCTTCGCCTGCCGGCTGATCAACCGCGACGTCCCGCAGGAAGTCGTACGCGTTCTCCTCGACCACGAATCGTCCCGGATGACCGCCCATTACGCGCGGATCACCGATCAGACCGTCCGGCGCCGCTGGGAAGCGGCGATGAAGGTCAACATCAAGGGCGAGCGCGTCACGCTCGACGCCGACGGGCCGCTCGGGCAGGCCCAATGGGCCAAGACCCGCTACGGCCTCGCCACCCAGACCCTGCCCAACGGCTACTGCGGGCTGCCCGTCCAGAAGACCTGCCCTCACGCGAATGCCTGCCTGACCTGCCCGGTCTTCCTGACCGGACCCGAGTTCCTGCCCGAGCTGCGGGAACAGCACACCCGCACCCTGACGTTGATCGACAATGCGAAGGGCTGCGGCCACACCCGTATTGCCGAGATGAACCAGCAGGTCGCCGACAACCTCGACCGCATGATCGGCGAGCTGGGAGACTGCCAGGACGAGGGGGCCGCAGATGCCGGCTGACAACTCCCACCTGATCGTCACTGCGGCCCGTCGACGGGCCGCAGCAACCCGCCGACGCGCGGTCTCCGCCTTGCGGCGGCTGGACACCACCGGCGGCGCGATCACATTCGAGACCGTCGCCCGCGAAGCGGGCGTCTCCCGGTCCTGGCTCTACAACCAGCCCGACCTCAGAGCCGAGATCGAACGCCTCCGGGCCCGCCACCGTGTTCCTGGGGCCCGGTCCGTTCCTGACCGGCAGCGGGCATCCGACGCCTCCCTGCTGCGACGTCTCGAAGCAGCCACCCAGCGCAACCGTCAACTGGAGGAAGAGAACCGGGAGTTGCGGCAGGCGCTCGCCCTCGCGCTCGGGGAACGACGCACCGCCGACCTGCCAGACCGCCGCGGCGACACACCGAGGAAGAAATCTTCCGCCGTCATCGGACCATGCTGACGAACACGTTGAGGACACCGTCCACCACACATCACGCCAGGTCAGCAGCACGCGAGTCGAGCGAGCTCAAGATAAGGGCCGCAAGCGGGGACTGGCCGTCGACGTGCTGGGGCTGATCATCGGCGTCGTCGTCCTGGCCGCTTCCGCCCACGACAACGCCGCCGGCACCGCCCTGCTCGACCAGGCGGCCGAACGGTGCGGGAACCGTCTGGAGAAGGCCCTGGTGGACCAGGGCTTCAAGGACGAAGTCATCATCCACGGCGCACTGCTGGACATCACCGTCGAGGTCGTGCGCCGCAACCCGGCTGACAAGGGCAAAGGCTTTGTCCCGCAGCCGAAACGGTGGGTGGTCGAGCAGGTCAACGGCACCCTGATGCTGCACCGGCGCCTGGCCCGCGAGTACGACCACCGGCCCGACACCTCCGCCTCACGCGTCTACTGGGCCTCCACCGCGAACATGTCCCGTCGCCTCACCACACCCACCCCCACTTGGCGCGACACCCTCAGGACGGCCGCGTGAACATCACCGAGTTCCTAACGGATCTCCAGGCCCGCCACGACGAAGCCGTTGCCCGTGCCGATGAACTCCGCAGTCAGATCGAGGACTTGACCGGCGCACTCGCCGAGACCGAAGCGCGTCTCGCGGACCTGGCCACCACCCGAAAGGTCATCGCCGAAATCACGCCGACCGACGACGGAGGCGAGCTCGATCCGCCGGAACAGGCCACCGCCTACCAGGCCATCGTGAACGCCTTCAACCAACACCCCGACCAGGCCTTCCGGGTCCGTGAACTGCACGAACTCCTCGGCATGCCCACCGACGACCCGACTATGAACGTCACCCGCAGCCGCCTCGGACGCCTCACCCGCCAAGGCTTCCTCACCCAACCCGGACGAGGCCGCTACCAGAAACGGACTTAACGCCCTCTTACAGCGCAGGATCGCGGCGGGACTGGGGGTGTCGCCGGGGCTGAGGCCCATGTCCCGTAGCTGACGCCGGGTGACCAGCCCTTCAGGGACGGCGCCGCGGTCGTACTCGGAAACCAGCGGGTTCGCAGATTCTGAGAGGTGCCTGGGACTGAACCCGCTGGTGGTTGGGGTGTTTGGGCGGGTGGGGCCAGCGGGTTGCCGGCGCTATGCCTGGGTGGGGTCGATCATGAAGCGTTCGGGATGGGCGGCGCGGGCGTAGTGGATCGCGGTTTAGGAGGTGATCCCGAACAAACGCATCAGCCTGACCGGGTCCGTGCGGTTCTGGTAGAGGATCGCGTTCACGATCTCCCGCATCGCGTACGTCCCCTGATACCCGCTGACCGACGGATGCCGGGCTTCCATGCCGTGATCACGGATTCGACGAGCTCCCATTGCTCGTCGGCGAGATCCCTTGATTGGCATGCTTATGCCATAACCCAGCGAACCCTGAACGCCTGACCGGTGACGATGCCCCAACGTCACATCATCGAGCGGTGACAAAATTGACGGAACGCCATATACCGCACTCTGAGGGTGGGAGCGTTACCGGTGTGGCATGGCCGATGTCTGCGTCGAAAGTGCGGTCCTGGATCTGATGGGCACTGTTCGACGCCGCACGCACCTCCGAGATCGTCCCCAGCGGGACAGGGCTTCGCGTGTGTGAGTGGCACCGCGGCCCGTCCGCGCCGCGGTGCCACTCATCGGCGAGCGGTGTGTAATAGGGAGAGTCTGCGGGGTCGATGTCTCGGAGGCTGATCAGCCATGGCGATGGCAGGGCCGAGAGCTCCCTTGCGCAGGACCGGGAGATCCGTGCATAGAGCATTGATCGCGATCATGGCTGCGCTTGCTCTCTCTACGGCCGGCTGCGGATCCGGGAACGATGAGCCCGTGCCCGGGGTGACCGACAGGACGATCACGATCGGAAGCCACCACAACCTGACCGGTCCGGGTTCCCCCGGCGACGACCTGGATGCACTGGCCTCCAGGGCGTACTTCGACTATGTCAACGACCGCGGGGGCGTGAACGGCCGTCAGATCATTTACATCGAGAAGGACGTCTCGAACGACCCTGCCAATGCCGTCACAGCGGTACGCGATCTGGTCGAGGAAGAAGAGGTATTCGCGATCTTCAATGGATCCTCCACCCGCATTCACCAGGCGGTGGTCGGTTACCTGAATGCCAATAAAGTCCCGGATCTCTTCCCGGACAGCGGCTGCCCGTGCTGGAACGACCCTGCCCGGCTGCCGTACACGTTCGGCTGGCAACCGGACTTCCGCCGCGAGGGAAAGATTCTCGGATCCTACGCCACCAAGAATTTCCCCAACAAGAAGATCGCCTACTTCTATCAGGACGATGGCTACGGCAGGAGCGGTGTCGCGGGGCTGGACACCGTCATCCCACCGTCCCAGGTCGTCACTCGCCAGACCTACCAGCGGGACTACGAGGACGTCACCCGGCAGGCCCGGGCCATCGTCCAGGCCAAAGCCGACGTGATCGTGGCCTATTCGCTTCCGTCCTACACCGCCCTACTGCTGCGGGCTCAGGAGCAGCTGGGAAGCAAAACGCAGCTTATCGTCAACAGCACGAGTTCCGATCCGGCGACGCTGTCCCGCTTCCTGGCCCCCTCGCAGCCGCAGAACGGAGGGCGAAAGAGTGCCGGAGCGTTGATCGAGGGGATTGTCACCAACACCTACCTGACGCCGATCGCCGATACGTCCAACAGCTGGGTCCGGCTGCTGAAGAGGATTCGCGACCAATACCTTCCAAATGAACCGGTGTCCCGGGACATGGAAAAGGGCGTCGCGACCGCCTACTCCTTCGTCCAGGCTCTGCAGCAAGCCGGAAGGAACCTGACACGGGAGTCTTTGGTCGCCGCCATCGAGCGGGGCGGACTGTCCCCCGGGTTCGGACTGACCCCCCTCAGCTACAGTCGCACCGACCATGGTGGCTATACCGGAACCCAGATCGCCACCATCCGGAACGGCGTGCTGGTCCCGCAGGGCCAGCCGCTGGTCACCGACGACGCCGACGGGCCCATCGTGCCGTACACCCGCCCACAGGCCCCGGCCCCAGCCAGCGGCATCCCGACGCCCTGAGAGTGCGGAACGTGAGGTCTGGTCCGTTTCGTGGTTGAGGTCGGGGAAGGCTTGCTGGTCGCGGGTGGGGAGGTGGCCCTCAGGTGTTGGGGCGGTTCGGCCCCGTGGCGGGTGAGGGCACCTGTCACCCAACCCAACCGGTGGCCAACTCGAAGAAGCTCATTCGGAGCTGCCGAGGAAGCCTCAGCCCTGACCAGCGGATCGACTGGATGGTCTCCTAAAAGCGAAAGCGTGTTGCCATGCCGAGGGGTGAGCGTTGTCGCTGGGTGCCTACCCGAGCCAGACGATGTCGATGACGTACAGGCGTCCGGCGGGGCGATTGATCCAGTACACGGCGGTGATCTGTCCGACCGAGGCGGAGCGCACGTCCTCGCCCTCGGGATCGCGGGCGTTGAAGGGCGGGAACGACCACGGGTCGCGGCCGGCGATGTCCAGGACGTCGCGCACCATCTCGCAGGCGTGCTCGGGCAGGTCGTCCAGGACGGTCAGGGCCTTGGGCGACAGGCGGGCGGGCCAGGGCACATCGCTCACGGGCGGGGCCCGAGGACGTCGGCCAGGGCGACGCCGTCGGAGTCGTCGCAGCCGCCGGCGAGGAAGGCGTCCACCGCCGGGGCGGCAGCAAGGCGGGCCTGCCAGGTTCGAACGACGTCATGGAGCGGGCTGAGGCTGAAGCTGTGCCGCGCATCGTCCAACGCGCGTGCCCAGTCCTGTTCGAAGGCAGGCACCCAGGTGTCGGCACGGCGGTCGGCTCGCAGCTGCGCGAGCAGCTGCGCGGCCGCGGTGGGAGACGGCGGGGCCGGCGGTGCGGGGGCTTCCTCGGGCTGCGCACTCATCGGCACCTCCTGACGGGTCGTATCGCCACCGTACGCGCGGTCTGGGGCGGTGGGGACGGACATACGGAGATCCCTTCCCTTGCCGGCGGAGGTCAGTCGACGCCGTAGTCGGTACTCCCTGAACTCAGAAACGCTGCTGCCGTACACAAGCGGCCCCGGTCCACCGGAGCCGCGCACGCCACGACAGGATCCGGCCCGCGGAAGCCCCGAAGCGGCTGCTGGGGCAGTTGCGGCCCGCAACGCTGTAGAAACACCACGGCCGACGATGCCATGACAAAGGGTGCACACTTTCGTAAGCTAGTGTGCATGACGGAGACGACGTATTCGATCGTGGAAGCCCGCGCCCGGCTGGGCGCCATCGCGCGCGAGGTCAGCGCCACCCGTGAGCCGGTCGCCATCACCGACCACGGGCAGACCGTCGCCATACTGGTCAGCCCCGCCGACGCCCTGGAGCTGCAGGAACTGCGAGCGCTGGCTGCCTACCGCGGACGCCAGGCCCGCGGGGAGAACGCCGGCATCCCCCATGACGAGGCGTACCGCCGTGTGTTCGGCGGAGCTGGGGTATGAGCTATGAGGTCATCTGGGAGCCGGAGGCCCTTGCGCAGGCAGAGCGGTTGGCCAAGGACGACCCTGACGGCGTCCGGCAGGTGTTCACCGCCGTCGACCGGCTCGCCGACAACCCCCGCCCCGAGGGCGCGTTCGGCAGCGCCGACCTGCTGCGCATCCATGTCGCTGCCTACCGGGTGATGTACGAGATCAGCGACCAGCAGATCCGCGTCAGCGTCATCCATCTCGGACGCGTGCGCTGACCGACCCTCAAAACATGGGAAATTGTTCCGCCCGAGGAGCCCGAGATCCGGGCGGCTGACCAATGGCCTCGTGAGCGCCCTGGCAGCTCAGGTCGGTGACGGTGGGGGTCGTCAGCAGAAGCCAAGACGAATCCGCAGTAGCCCGCCACCCGCACCAGATGGGGCGGGTGGCCGGAGCAGGCCGTCGGGCGCAGGCTGGGAGTGTGCTTCCTGCGCTGGCGCCCATGCTTGCGATGATCGGTCCAGCCCCGGGACCGGAGATCGAGGGGGAGTATGCGTACGAGACGCTCTGGAACGGGATGCGGGTCATCGCCCACCTGCCCGGGGACGGGACCATGCGGCTGCTGTCCCAGGCCGGGCTGGACGTCACCGCCCAGTACCCCGAACTGCAGGCGCTGCCCGTTGGGCTGCCCGGGCCCGAGGCGGTGCTCGACGGGGAGATCATCACCTTGGACGGTGAGGGCCGGCCGTCAGTGGAGCGCCTGCAGCAGCGCATGAGCCTGCACCATCCGCAGGCGGTCGATCATGCTGCAGAGGACCTGCCGGTCCAGTTGATGCTGTACGACATCCTCTACCTCGGCGAGCCGGTCGTGCAGCTGCCTTACACTGCCCGCCGCGACCTTCTTGACGACCTCGCTCTGGCTTGCCCCAGCATTAGTGTGCCCGCGGCCTGGCCTGCGCCTGCCGGGCAGGCTCTTGAGCAGACCCGCCTTGAGGGATTCGACGGCGTCGTCGCCAAGCGTCTGTCCAGCCCGTACCTACCCGGGCGTCGCACGCGTGACTGGATCAAAATCAAGCATCTGGCGCGAAGGTGACCGCCAGGCCGTGCCGGTGCGATGTCGTCCCAGGTGAGAGGCCGAGACCTGGCCCTTGTCGGGCTGACAATCGAGAGCGACGGTCCAGGGCGAGGGCAAAGCTGAAGGCCCACGTACAACACATGCACGTGATGGCGTTGCCCGCCGCCCAGGGGTAGAGGCCGATCGCCGGCGAGACAGCATCGACGTGTTCGGCTACGGCCGGGCCGAGGCCCTTCTCGCTCCGGGGGGATACGCTCGAATCACGGCGTATGGCGGAAGCCGGTGACCGGTCATGGATTCCGATCCGCGTGATGTGGTTGCTTCGATGGCGGCGAGTGCGGGGGCGCCAGAAGTTGTGCCGGGGGCGGTGTGGGAGGAGAGTTTCGCGGGCCGGTCACCGGAGCTTGCGGCGATCGGGCGATGCCGGGCCGAGGCGGCGGCGGGGACGCCGTGGGTGGTGGTGGTCGAGGGCGAGCCGGGAATCGGGAAGACGGCCCTTGCCCAGCGTGCGCTGGCGGGGCGGGACGGGCTCCGCGTGTGCTGGTGTACGTGCGACCGTTCCGAGCAGGAGTACCCCTATGGGGTGGTGGACCAGCTTCTGCATCGACTGCCTCGCACGGCGTCCGGCGACGCCCGGGAACCGGTTCGTGCACCGGCACCCACGTCTTCCCCGTTGGCTGTGGGCGCGGACGTGCTGACGGTCCTGGCCGCTGCCGCCGAGAGCGGCCCGCTGGCCGTGGTGATCGACGACATTCCCTGGGCGGACGACGAGTCCCTCAAAGCGCTGTCGTTCGTGCTGCGCCGCCTGTACACCGAGCCCGTCCTGACGGTCCTCACCGCCCGCATCCAGGACACCGAGACCTCTGACGGCGTGGCGGTCGCGGCGGGAGATTGGCACACGGTTGTCCGGGGTGCGGCCCGGGTGCTGCCGCTGAAGCTGACGGGCCTGAGCGTGGTGGAGACCGCGCAGATGGCGGTCGCCGCCGGTGCGGGGACGCTGAGCCGCCAGGCGGTTGACCGCCTGTGGGAGCATACTGCCGGGCATCCGCTGTATCTGTGGTCGCTGCTCGCCGAGGTCGGCCCCGGGGCGCTGGCCGACCCGGCTCGTCCGCTGCCGGTGCCGTCCACCCTCGACGCCCTGGTCCGCCACACCCTGGGACATCTCCCAGATGACGCCCGTCGGCTGGTCGAGGCTCTCGCCGTGCTGGACACTGCTACCCCGCTGACCACCGCCGCCCAGCTGGGCGGCCTCACCGATGGCACCCCCGCACTCCAGGCGGCCCTGGCCAGCCGCCTGGTCCAGTGGGAGCCGGGCGATCCCACCACGCCGCTGCGTATGCACCACCAGCTCCAGCGCGACGCCATCTACCAGGCCATCGCCCCCGTCCGCCGCAAGGAACTGCACGCCGCCGCCGCTGGCCTGGTCGGCCCGGACCGGGCCTGGGACCACCAGGTGATCGCGGCCGCTGGCCCTGACCCCGAACTGGCGGGCCGGCTGGCCGCCGAGGCCACCCGACAGGCAGGAGAGGGCCGTCACCACCGCGCGGCCACCCTCGAGCTGTGGGCCGCCAACCTTGCCCCAACCCGCGAACAGCACGAACACCACCTGATCACCGCCGCCACCCACCTCCTCGCCGGCTGGGCCATCGCCCGCGCCCGTACCCTGCACCCGGCCCTCGAACACTGCGCCCCCAGCCCGGCCCGCGACACCGCCCTCGGCTCCCTGGCCGGCCTCGGCGGCGACCTCGGCGCCGCCGAGCGGCTCCTCGCGCCCCTCATGGCATCGGACCGCGACCCGGCCGCCCGCCTGAGGGCCGCCACCTGGCTCGGCGTCATGCACCTCCTGCGGGCCGACGGCCCCCGGGCGGTTGCCGTCCTGCGCCCGGTCGTGGACCGCATGCCGCCGGGTCCGGCGATCCACGAAGTCTACGGCGACCTCGCGTGGGCGGTCGGCTTTGCCGACGCGGCCCCGGCCGGGCTGGTGGTGATGACCGAGACCGGCATGCCCGAGCACGCCGAACGGGTCGCCCATCAAGACAGCTTTCTGCTGCACCACCGGGGCGGTTTGCGGGTGTGGGCCGGAGAGCTCGGGGCCGGAATCGACGACCTGGCTGCCCTTATCACTCGCCAGCAAGCCGACGGCGATATCGCCAGTGTGCCGGCCCTCCATTACTTGCTCGGTTTCGGCCGCTACCTCACCGGCCACTGGCCAGACGCCGCCATCAGCGCCGGCCACGCCCTGCTGGTCGCCGACACCCTGGCACTGCCCTACGGCCTAGCAGCCGGCCACACAGTCGCCGCCATGGTGCATGCACAGCAGGGTCACCGCGAGCAGGCCGGAACCGACTTGGCTGCCTGCCGCGAGGCGGCCGCCTTCTTCCCGGAGTTCAACTGCCTCTTCCCGGTTGCGGCCGCGGCGGTACTGGCACAGGCCCTCGGCGACTGGCCAGGCATGCGCGAGGCTCTCCGGCCGCTTGACCACCCCAAGGCCATCACCCCAGGAGTGCGCATCCTCCTGCCGGTGTTGTGGGCACCGCTGTACATCGAGGCGCTTACCGCCGCCGACCACCAGCCCCCGCCCGAGGACCTCCGGCACGCCGAGGAGGCCCTGCACGTGCTCGACCGGCTCGCCGACCGTGCGCCCGCGCTGGGCGCGACCAGCCACTGGCTGCACGGCAAGCTCGCCGCCGCCCACGGTGACACCCAAACCGCCCAGGCCCACTACCGCACGGGGCTGGGCGTTCCCGCCCGTGACGGCGACGACATCCCCCTGCACCGAGGCTTCCTCCACCACGACCTCGCCCGCCTTCTCCTGGCCACCGGTAGCGCCGACGACCGCGAGGAGGCCGTCCGGCACCTCGGGCAGGCCGACCACGTCTACACCGCCCTCGGCGCCACCCCCCACGCCCAGCGCGCCGCCCACGACCTCACCCGCCTCCGCCCCTCCGGCACCGCCGCACCGGCCGATGCACCGGATGCGGCCAAGGCGCTCACCGAACGCGAACACGCCGTCGCCCACCTCGCCACCCGGGGCCTGACCAACCAGGAGATCGCCCGCGAACTCTTCGTCAGCCCCAAGACCGTCGAGTACCACCTCGGCAACGTCTACACCAAGCTCCGCCTCACCGGCCGCCGCCAGCTCCGCCACGCCCTACAGCCCACCGCGGACGCACCGGACTGGAAGGTGCCGGCCCTCTGAACCGGGCGCAAGCCGACAGCCGCCATCCCGCGAAGTTCAACAGCCACGCTGCGTATGCGTTCTGTGCCGTCGTTCTGAGCGGAGCGGGACTCGCTCGGGCTTGTCTTCTGCATTCGGAGGCTGGCTGGTTGACCTCAAGGACGAGCTGGGCGACAGCCGTCCCTGGCTCAGCAGGGCCGCCGCCCGCACCGCGATCTTCGAGTGGATCGAAGGCCCAGCCGCTGACACAAGAGCGAGACACTCGGCTGTCGCTCTCGCGTCGGGCCCTGGGGCAAGCTGATCCCCCGGGGCCCATCGAAGCCAAGCGCGAGGACAAACCCCTGCCCACGATGCCCGAGCCAGAGGAAGCGGGCGGCAAGGTGTTCGACCTCATGGCCGCCCTCAACGAGTCCGTGGCCAAAGCGAAGGCCTCCCGCGGCGAAAGCTCGCCCGAAGTGCACGAGCAACCTAAAAGGAAGACCACTGGCAAGAAGGCGACGTTGAAGAAGCAGCCCGCCAAGAAGACGGTGGCGAAGAAGGCGTCGGGGCGTCGACCGCGGAGCGCCTGAAGCGGCTCCGTACGACGCAGGACATGCGAGGCCCGGCCTGCGCAAGCAGAGCTTCCCCCGTTGCTCGGGAGGTGTTGGTCAGCTGGGGTTGATGGGTGTTCAGGTTCGTCCGTTCGGCTGCTGCCTGTTCGGCGTAGTGCTTCTCCTCGTACTCGATGGGGCTGAGGTAGCCGAGCCGTTTCTGGATGCGTCGGGGGTTGTGTAAGCCGTCGAGGTATTCGAACAGTGCGAGGTTCGCCTCGGCCCGGGTGGCAAAGACGCGGCCGCGGATGCACTCGGTTTTGATCGTTGACCACAGGTTCTCGGCGAGGGCGTTGTCGTAGCTGTCGCCGACCGACCCCATGGACGCTTCAACGCCTGCCCTGACCAGTCGTGTTGTCAGTTTCACGGATGTGAACTGCCCGGCATCATCCTTGCCAAGGCGCCAACACCGGCGGAAGGCTCGCGGCTGTCTCTGAGCCAGCTGCGCTCCGCCCTCAAACGCGCCGGCCGCGTCCGCGGCCTTGAGGAAGAAGCTGCCCGTCTGCGTGGTGTCTTGCGGGCCGAGTACGCCCACCAGCCCGCGGCTGTCGAGAACGCCTTCGGCAGGCAACTTCTCGCTCTGCTGAAGCAGTTCGAGGCAGCCTGCCAGGCCAGTGACGACCTTGCCGAAGCAGTTGATGCCAACTTTCACAAGCATCCCGATGCCGAAATACTCCTGAGCTTCCCAGGGCTCGGTGTCCAGCTCGCCGCACGTGTTCTCGCCGAGACCGGCGACGACCGCAACCGCTTCTGCGACGCCCGCGGACTGAAGGCATACGCCGGATCCGCACCGATCACCCGCGCCTCCGGCAAGAAACACCACGTGGGACGCCGCATGGTCAAGAACAACCGACTCCACCACGCCGGCTATCTGTGGGCTTTCTCCTCCCTGCGCTCATCTCCTGGAGCTCAGGCCCACTACCGTCACCGACGCGACGTCGGCGACTGGCATGCACAAGCTCAGCGACACCTGTTCAATCGCCTGCTCGGACAGCTGTTCCACTGCCTCCAAAAGCGAGTGCTCTTCGACGAGGAACGTGCCTTCAACTTTCCAGTGCCCTCGTCAACGGCAGCTGCCGCTTGACTTCTTCAGATCCCGAGATGTCTATCGGGAGGACCATCTGACCCGCTGTCACCTTCCGCCGCATCTCGGGGGAACCTCACTCGGCGGCCGGGCCTCGCGTTGTCTGCTGTCAGGCTGGTTCAGTTCACCCGGCGATGCGCCAGGAGCGCAGACGGTCGGCGATGTCGTAGACGGAGAGCCGCAGCGCGCGGATGTCGGTGATCAAGTCCCGCCACGGCTCGAAGGAGTCGTCGATCTCCTCGCCAGAGGCGCGGATGTACGCCACCGCCACGCCATACGCGAAGTACGCGTTGCGGGCTGGCAACGGGCGCAGCAGGAGCAGTTGTTCCAGCAGGGCGGCGGCCCGCCAGTAGGCGTCGGGCTCGCCCGCCTCCAGTTGTGGTGTGTTCACCCGGTGCCGGGCGACGGCGGCTACCAGGGCCGAATAGTCTCGGACCCCGAGGTCCTTGCCGAGTAGTTCTTCCTGTCGGTCAAGGAGCCATCGGATGTCGATGTGCAATTCCAAGGGTCAGGCCGCCCGCCCCGCGTGGTTTCGCCGGGCTGGGGCGTCGTCGGGGAAGGCCGCGTCGAACGCCTCGGCCAGACCGGGCCGGTCGATGAGCTCGCGGAACACGGCCGTCGCCTTGCTCAGCTTGATCTGGTTTTCTTCCTCTTTAGCCAGCTGGGCCAGGTAGGCGCGCACGCTCTGTCCGCGGGCTGCGGCGACCGCAGCGAAACGGTCCCTGGTCTCCGAGTCGACCTTCACTGTGGTGTCAGCCATACGCCGAGTATGCACCCATGGGTACCTTCGCGAATACCTATCGCGGGACTCGACCACTTCCGATCACCGTCCGTCGTCGATGAACTCCGGAGAGAGGTCATTGCGTACCCGTCGAACGCGCGGACGACGCCACCCCTCCCCCGAAGACACCAACCCGAAGAACATCCCAGACCGCCGGACAAGGTGACAGTGCCGAGCCGCAATGCATCACGCAGTCGTCCGGCAATAGCCTGTGTTCGAAGGCGCATACCTCGGTATGCTTGCTGTCATGGCTGACACTAAGCGGATCACGGTGACGCTCCCTGCCGAGCAGGCGGCGGAGCTGAAGAAACTCACTGACAACGTCTCCGGCTACGTGGCCGAGGCAGTGGCCCGACAGATCCGGCACCAGCTCCTCGGGGCCGACCTGCGCAGCCACACAGACGAGCACGGGGCCTTCACCGAGGAGGAGCTGAGCGAGGCGCGGGCACGGATCTTCGGCACGGCACAGGCCGCGGGCGGTGCGAGCACGGCGTGAGCTGGCACATCGAGACGGTCGTCCTGGACAGCGAAGGACTGTCGGCCTGGGTCGCCCAGGACCGGAAGACTCTGGCAATGTTCCAGGTGTTCCACGAGATGGGCGCCGATCTCGTCGTCGGCGCCAACACCATCGTGGAGTCGAGCCACTCCCGGGTGAACTTGCCCCGGCTGCGATGGGCACTCTCCCGGGTCAAGGTGGAGCCGGTCACAGAGGGAGCGGCCAAAGCGGCAGCACAGCTGCTCAAGGCCGCTGGTCTGCACGGCCACAAATACGCGATCGACGCCACCGTGGCGGAAGCGGCCCTGCGCCAGCCAGGCCCGGTCGCCATACTCACGCCGGACACCGATGACATGACTCGGCTGTGCGGCAGCAAGGTCCAGATGATCAGGCTCTGACCTGTCCTGGCGGCGCTGGCCAGGTCACCCTGACTGCCGCGGTCTCCGGCCCGGCCAGCCTTGCCCGGACTCGACGTGGCAGTCTGGCCATGTCCACGGCGGGTACCGGCGACGGTCGGCCGACCTGGCGGTCGCTGGGCGGAAGGTCGTGATCGACCTGTCGGTGCGGCCGTCCTGTGCCAGGCGGCGCCGTGCGCACGCCGTACATTCGTCGAGCAGACAGACGGGTGTAGATAGCCACTCAACATGCTGATGTGCGGGCAGTGTTGTGCCATTGGTGATGGTGATGGCGAAGTGGTGGGTGCAGGAGGATTGATCTTCGGGGTGCTGGGCACCGTGATCATGTCCTGAACAAGGCCACGGCCCTCCCGCTGGTTTGCAGGCGTCCGGGAGGGCCGTGTGAGCGCCAACGGAGGGCGCTTTGATCACGGTGGAGGTGACGGCGGCGGCTGTCGAACAGCGGCTGGTGGCAGGTGAGTTGTCGTGCCCGGATTGTGGCGGGGTGCTGGCCCGGGAAGCCGGTCAAGATCACGCGCGGGACGGTGGACCGCTGGCTCAAGCTCTGGCGGGAGGGCGGCTTCGACGCTTTGCTGCCGCCCACCCGCCAGGTCACTCCGCGCATGCCGGAGGAGGTCCTGGGCCTGGCCACGGGTTCTCCAGGGCCTTCAGGTCGTGGGCGGTTAGAGCCCTTCTCGAAACCGATGACCTTGAAGCGGTCTCTTGATCGGCTTGCGGGTGGGTGCGGCGGGGCAGATTCGGCGTCGTTCGTGTCCCCGGCCGACTGGGAGTTCAACTCGTGTCGCACCTGACCCGTGACAAGATCGTTGATGAGTGGCTTGCCGAGGCCGAGCTGGTGGTGCGGGCCGCACAGGAGGTCGTCGAGGCGGCCGAGCTGGAACTTCGGTTGGCGCGGGAGCGGCTGATGCCTCTGCAGGCGGCGCGGGAGGTCGCGGCACAGGCCGACGCTGTGGTGCGGGAGCATGCCGGCGAGGCATCGCAGAGCACAACATTACCGGCGCGGACGGAGCAGGCGCCGGTCCCAGAGTGGCGTCCGGAGATCGACCTCGCGCAGCTGCCGCGGGATTATCCGCAGATCGCGAGCGTGATGAGGGACGCTGGGCCGGAGGGGATCCGGGCGGTCGAGGTGCACCGGCGCCTGGGGCCGTCCTGCTGCAGCCGGGGCAGCGTGGTGAACAGGACCGGAGCGCGTCGGCGCAGCTGTAGTAGCCGTCCCGCTCGCTGGACAGGGAGGGGGCCATGTTCTCGTAAGTGCCGGCCCACACGTCCCGGGTGAGGTCGAGGATGCGGTTCATACGGTTCTCAGGGCCTGCTCGCCGGTGCGGACGCCGGGGTTGAAGACGAGGGCCACCGGCGGGTGGCCCTCGCGCCCTGTCGGGCGGGTACAGCGTTCGCCACACTGGCACGTCCCGCCCCTGGGAGCCTTTCGCCGTCAGCCGGAAGTAGCGGCGGTAGCGGTCGAACTTGGCAGCCACCGTCTCAGGCGATTCGGTGCAGTTGTCGACCTCCAACAGCAGCACCGGCGCCCCGGCCTCTGGCGCATGCAGGACAGCGTCGGCCCGCTGGCGGTTGTATGGCCGCAGGAGTGCGATCCGTCCGCCGGAAGACTTGCGTTCACGACCGCCTGGCGGCGGCTGACCGACCTCCCAGCCACCACCTGACGCACCAGAACCCACCCCCGACGAGAACTGGGAGGAGAGGCGCACCACCCTGGGAGGCGCAGCGTCACGCGACGGCCCGCCCTCGAACGGCAGAGGACATTACGGGCGAACCGCCGAGACGAAAAACGACAAGCCCCAGCTGACGGATCGAGGTCAACACCGCCCGCAACCAGTGAACCCAGGCCTGGGTCTGTGCGGTCAACTTAACTTAAATTGACACACCCCGCGTAGGGAAGGTGCTGGTGTCGATCTTCACACGCTCACCGGTGGCCAAGGTAAGAGTTACCGACTCTCCATACGGGGTCTCCACGACTGACCCGTATCCGGAGGCGTGCGGCTCTGACATCAGCGTGACGACCTTTTTAAACGGGTCGGCGATCATGTAGAAGTCGATCCCATAGCGGCCGTACTTCCGCACGTTCCGAACGTAGTCCTTCTCATCCTCGGGCTCGGATGGAACCTCGGCCACCATGAGCACATCGATACAGGAGTAGCTGTTCCTGCGGCGCTCGGCGTCAAAACCGATGACCGTCAGATCCGGCGCCGCATCGTTCTCCCCGGGAAAGGTGACGAGGACATCTCCGAAGACACGCTCGCGGGCGATACCGGCAGCCGTGACGGCACTCTCGACGTCCCTGACGGTCCAATGTTGCTCCGGGCTCTGCGGAGTCATGATCACTCTCCCATCAAACACCTCGACCTTGTAACCCTCGGGGACGCCGCCCCGTTCGATCAGCTCGCTCATGACAGTCACCGCAGCTCACCTCCTGTGGGCATTATGCCAATCCCTGAGATGGGCTGCCCCTGTCTGCCCGGCCCGGCCGACATCACTTCACCACCCGTACCGAGGCCCGACTGAGAACCCTTCGCGAATCCGATGATCGGGAAGTGACTTCTTGATCGTTTTGTGCGGAATCGGTCGGCCGAGGCAGGTTGGAGGTGTCCGTTTCCTCTTGACGTGCTGGGAGTTCGCCTCGTGTCGCAGTTGACCCGTGACAAGGTCGTCGAGGAGTGGATCGCCGAGGCGGAGCAGGCCGTGCGGGCCGCGCGGAGCCAGCCGATGCGCTCCTTGCCGGGGTCCTTGTCCAGGTCGGTGACCGGCGGTCGGGGCACCTGGTCGAGCAGGTCGAAGAAGCTCGGGTTGTGCTGGCCGTTGATGGGCTTGTCGTCGGACTGCATGGCGGGGTGTCTCCCTCGCTCGGGCGGGTGTGGTGGGCGGTGGTGCGCAGGCCGGACGGCCTGGCCCGCACCCGACCGCGAGGGTT
Organism: Streptomyces sp. NBC_01017; assembly: GCF_045162795.1. Taxonomy (NCBI): domain Bacteria; kingdom Bacillati; phylum Actinomycetota; class Actinomycetes; order Kitasatosporales; family Streptomycetaceae; genus Streptomyces; species Streptomyces sp. NBC_01017. Next base: position 11,222,193 of record NZ_CP108683.1, on the reverse strand, counting down.
CGGGTGCGAGGCAGGTGGTCCGGAGCAGGAGAGTTAGAGGCCGCGGGCGTCGGCGAGGCCGGCGGCCTGGTCGACCATGCGGAGCGGGACACGGCCGGAGCCGTGCGCGTCGTTGAAGGACGGCACGGAGTCGACGTCGGCGCCGAAGCGTCGGCGGATCGCGTCCAGGAGCACGGCGGCCGCGTCGGCTTCCAGGCCACTGTCGCCGCGAGCCTCGGCTCGAATGGCTCCGAGCATGCAGCGGGCGCCGTCCTCGTCGACCAGAGCGTCCTTGCATCAGCCGCCGGCGACTTGTGTCCTGTGTCACCGAGTCGTCCCTGACGCGGTCGCTCTGACCTGCGGCGAGGAATCTTGAGTGGCGAAGTGGCCGTGAACCGCGGGTTCCATCGTTCGGAGATGCGGAGAGTCTTCGCCAGTGGATCTTGCTGGATCGTGAGGATGCTTGGCGAGTACTGCTGCGGCGAGTTCGATGGCGTCGGGGTAGATCGCGGCGTGTGAGTAGGTGTCGAGTTCGGTCGGGATGCCGCGGTGGTGATTGTGGGTCTGCAGTGCGAGGAGCCGGTATTTCCAGTGGTGCGGGACGGCGGCTGGGGAGGCCGGCCAGGGCGGGACGGCTTCGACCGCAGTTTGGTGGGCGAGGGTGAGTTGCTGGGGTGTGAAGCGGCGTAGGAGTCGGTTCGCCCGGCGTTGGGCGGTGGTGATCTCAGGGCATATGGAGAGGTCGAGGTGGGGTTCTCCGAGATCGCTGAGCCAGATTCCGTGCTGTGTGCAGACCTTGTGGTGAATCGGGAGGTGGACGGGGACGGGCTGGCGGATGCCGAGGCGGGCAGTGCACCGGTGGCAGGCGGTCGTGGCCCGGACAGGGCTTTCGTCGGTGCCGAAGGCGGGGAGCGCGTGGGCAAGGCTGGCGGAAGTGGTGCTGGTGAGGTGAGCGAGTTCGTGCAGGGCCTGGGTGGCTGCGGGGGCGAGCATGTGGTGCTGGGCTCGGTCGTCGATGTTGTTGGTCTTCGTGGCGAACCAGGTGGGCAGTACTGCCAGTACCTCGGTGACGGTGAGGTGGTTGGCCTGGGCGATCCGGGCCAGGTAGGAGTTGAGGGTTTCTCCTGCGATCGGGGCGACTGGCTGTGGCAGCACCGGTGTCCGCTCGTGCCTGCGGGCGAGTGTGCGGGACATCTCGGATGGGACCGGGGGATCCTCCTCCTGTGAGTTGGTCTTGCGGCGGTCGGCCAGGACCAGCAGGCGGCGGTCCAGTTCGCGGTAGAGGGTTGCCCGGCTTCCCTGGAAGCCGAGGTCGGCTACTTCTTTGAACAGGACACTGGTCCGCAGGTGCGGATCCTCGGTGAGTCGCTGGCGGCAGTAGCTGGCGAGGGGTTCGGTGAGCAGGCTTGGCCGTGGGGCCCGAGTCCCGGGCGTTCTGCGGCCGTTGATGTAGTCGCGGATGGTTTGGTGGCTGTGGCCGATGTGGTCAGCGATGGCCTGCACTGGCCATCCGGCTGCGTGCAGGGTGAGGATCTTCTCGGCTCGTTCTCGGGGCAGCATGGGTGTCGATCACGCGGCGGGTGGCCGCGGGGACTGGGAAGTGAAGTCGGCGTCGACGGCGTCGAGGGCCTTCTTGGTGATCTTCTCGGTGCCGTCCAGGACGGCGCTGATGGCCGCGCCGCGGATCAACCAGAGCAGGCTTCCGATCATCCCGTGGGTGCGCTGGTGCAGGTAGCGGTCGAGTCTGGTGAGGGCGCCGGGCCGGTGGCGGTGGAGCCTAAGACTGTCCTCCAGGGCTGCGATCAGCGCGGTCCACTGCTGGTTCTGGCCGAACGGTCCGGTGCGGACCATCCCGAACCGGCCGGCGATCTGTTCTCCGCGGGCGCCGGAGAGCAGTCCGGTGCGTTCCAGGCTGATTCCGGCGTAGACGAAGGTGGCCGGGATGCGTTCGGAGAAGTACTTCAGGGTGTCGGAGGCTTCGGCGCCGGCGCGTGTGGCGGTGTTGAGGTTGTGGAGTTCGTCGACCGCAACGATGGTTACGTGGGCGTCCGTACTGACGCCGCAGACTGCGTCGGCGATGTCGGTGATGTTGCTTCTGGTGGAGATCGGCAGGTCGAAGAACCGGGCGAACTCCATGGCGATCATCTTGGGGGTGGCGGCGGGTGGGACGGTGATGTAGATGACCGGGATGTCGCTGGAGGAGTTCGGGTGCCGCCGTCGGTGGATCACCTCGACGGTCTTGCCGAGTTGGGTGAGCGCGGTGGTCTTGCCGGTTCTGGCGGGGCCGGACACCATCAGGCCGCATCGTCCGTAGTGGGCGTTCTTGTTCATCTGGATCAGGCTGCGGCCCGAGGTGATGACCTGGCGGATCGTGGGAGTCTGGACCACCAGCAACTGTGAATGGTGGTCGATGCGGTCATCGTCGTAGCAGACTCGTTTGTCGTCCGCGAGAGCCGACCAGACCGCCTCGGGCAGCAGCTCCGGCACTGCGGGTATCTCGGTGACGAACCCGCGCCACCCCGGCAGGGTGGTCAGCTGCAGATGTCCGTACCCATCTGCGGGATCCCCACCCCGCCCCGGCCCCTGACTCACCACCGCTTGTCCGCTTCGGTGAACGGGTCGAAGATCGGCATCGGTATCACCTTGGCGATGTTCTCCGCGGGAACGTCGTCGGCCTGGCCCGTTTCTCTGTCGGCAACCCGGTCGGCAGGGGGTGCCTCGGGCGCGATCGGGGTGGATGGCGGACTGGATTTGGTGCGGGCGGCGACACGCCGGTCCCGGCGGCTGAGTCCGGCTCTGCTGCCTGTGTCACCGCGGTCAGCGGGTCCCTGATGGGCGCGTCGCAGCAGGTCGGCGACGGCATCGGCGAGTTGCTCCTCGCTCGCTCCGGGCAGGGTGTGGCGGGTGTGGTCCCAGGCCAGTTCGCCGAACGGGGCGGCGACGCGGTGCAGTTGTTTCCAGAACAGGGTGATCCAGCCGCCCCTGCCATGGTCACGGACCCAGATGCGGGACACGTCGTAGGGGTCGTAGTGGATCTCCCACAGATCCTTGCGATCCTTGACGCCCGACCGCTGCTGCCGCAGCGGGTTGAGGGCCTGGTCGTCGTAGGTCCGGTGTTTGATCTTCACGCCGTAGGCGTTGATCGCCCGCCAGGTCGCGGGCAGCAGCTCGATGTAGTCATCAGCCGACAATGCGACCGGGACATAACCGGCCGTCTCGACGAGTGAGGGGCCTCGTGTTTTCCGGACAGGCATCTGACTATTGACTCACGCGACGATTCGCAACTTCTGGTACGCGGCGTGGACTTCGCCAGGGCGGCTTCAAGTTCCATGCTCGCGGCAGTTGTTGCGTGAGGGGTAGATAGCAGTGCAGGCACGGGCTTCGTGATCATTGTGGTGTCTTACGCCCGATGATCATGAGGTGGCCCGTGCCTGCCGCTGTATCTTCACCGATCCCTGCCGTGCTGGGGAATCTGGGGTCGCTGGACGTCGGCCAGGTCGCCGACCTGCGTCCCTACTTCGACTCCATCCCCGACCCACGCTCGCGGCGGGGCCGGTGGTACTCGCTGACGTCGATCCTGCTGGTGTGTGCCTGCGCGGTCGTCTCGGGAGCGAAGAGCATCGACGAGCTCGCCGAATGGGGTGCGAGGGCCTCGGGCAGGCTACTGGCGGCCCTGGGTATCCGCCGTCATCTGCTCGGGTGGCGGCGCACCCCCTCGCCCGTGACGATCGGGCGCGCGCTGGGCGCCGTGGACGGTGATGCCCTGGACCGGGCGGTGGGCGCCTACCTGACCGACCGGCACCACGCCGTCACCGGCACCGCGACCAGGGCCACGGGGCAGCCGGCGGCACCCGCGCCCGGGCGGCTGCGCGTCCTTGCCCTTGACGGCAAAGCGCTCAAGGGTTCGGCCCGTCTCACCTCGGCACGCCGGCACCTGCTGTCGGTGGTCACCCACGGCCCAGTCGTGACCCTCGGCCAGGTGGAGGTCGGCGCGAAGACGAACGAGACCACCCACTTCCGCCCGCTGCTGGAGCCGCTGGACCTGGCCGGCACTGTCGTCACCTTCGACGCGCTGCACTCGGTCAAGGCGAACGTCTCCTGGCTTGTCGAGACGAAGAAAGCGCACTACATCGCCGTGATCAAGACCAACCAGCCGACCGCCCACCGCCGGCTGGCGGCCCTGCCCTGGCGGGACATCGCCGTCCAGCACACCGCCTCCGGGACCGGGCACGGCCGGCGGGAGTCCCGCTCGATCAAAACCTGCGGAATCGCCGACGAACTCGGCGGAATCCCGTTTCCCCACGCCCGCCTGGCCATCCGCATCCACCGCCGCCGCAAGCTCACCGGCCGGCGCGAGAGTCGTGAGAGCGTCTACGCCGTGACCAGCCTGGACGCCCACCAGGCCTGCCCGGCCGACCTGGCCGCCGCGATTCGCGGGCACTGGGGAGTGGAGAACTCCTCGCACCACATCAGAGACGTCACCTTCGCCGAGGACGCCTCCACCGTCCACACCGGGACCGCGCCCCGGGCCATGGCGACCTTCCGCAACCTCGCCATCGGCGTGCTGAAGGTCCTCGGAGCCAACAACATCGCCAAGACCACCCGGGCCATCCGCGACGAACCCGAACGAGCACTCCCGATCCTGGGCATCATCAACAACCGCGACACCTACGGAACTTGATCAAGCCCTGGGACTTCGCGGGGAGGACGGTAACCCACCGCCGAGTGAAGGCGTTTGTGATTAGGGCTCAAGTCCCAGCTCCCGCATGAGCCGGCGGACCAGCTCCGGGCCCGCGGCGTGGCCCCAGCGATGGAGCTGGGCGTGGATGCGCCGATAGCCGTAGGTGCTGTCGGAATCGTCGAATGCTTTCTTGATCAGCAGTTTCAACTCCTCGCGTCGCTGCGCCGTCGCGGATTTCGGGCGGCCCCGCCAGTCGTAGTAGCCAGATGTGGATACGCCGAGTCGTTCGCACATGAACTCGACGGGATATGCGTACTCCGTTGTGTCGAGTCGCATCTCATCGATGAACTCGTACTTGCTCGCTACCGGGGATCCTTCGCGAAGTACGCTGCGGCTTTTTTCAGGAACGCATTCTCCATCTCGACTTCACGGATACGGCGTTCAAGTTCCTTCAGGCGAGCGCGTTCATCGTGGGACAGCTCGGTACCGGCAGGAGGTTCGTTCCGTTCCTTATGCTTCTTCACCCAGCCCCGGAGGGTTTCGGGGTTCATACCGAGTTCACGGCCGACCTCGGTTACGGTCTTGCTGGAAGCCAGCGCGATCCGGACGGCTTCCTCACGGAACTCAGGCGTGTACTTGCTCGGTGGTGCCACTTCGATTCCTCGTTTCCAGTTCAGACGATCCTATTGGACGCCTGTCCGGAAACTTCGGGGCATCCCAGGTGTGGGTGTTGAGGTTGTCCATCACCAGGACCACGGTTTCGGCGTCGGGGTAGTCCACGGTCAGTCACGGCAGCTGTAGTTCTTGATCACGGCTGGTCGTGGCAGCGGTGTCGTTGCTGGTGGCAGGCGGTTGCGACGGCTTGGTGACGGCGCCTCCAGGCGATCCAGCGCAGGACATGATCACGGTCGCGGGCGGCTGGGGGCAGCACGATGGCCCGCAGGAGACGGATGAGCTCGGGACAGGTCAGCGGGACGAGTCCGGGTTGCCGCTCGGAGCCCTCATGGATGGCTGCGGCCGTGAGAGCGAGGACGACGGCGGCGAACAGGGAGAACAGTGACCAGCGCATCCAGGAGTTCCAGCAGGTCACCTGACCCTGGTCGAGCCCGGTGAAGCCCTTTGTAAGCTGGAACGTTTCCTCGATCCGCCACCTGCGCGAGATCACTTCCATCAGTGTGGCGAGGGCGACGTCGCCGGGTGCCCAGCAGCGGAAGTAGGACACCTCGCCGGTGTAGCGGTGCCGCCGCGCGACCAGCACGCTCGTCCCCGCCCCGGCCAGGGCGGTTGCAAGTTCCGGGGTTGTGAGGCTGGTTGGGTTGTGACCGGTTGGGGTGCATAGCAGAGCAGGCACGGGCTTCGTGATCATTGTGGTGTCTAAGCCCGATGATCATGAGGTGGCCCGTGCCTGTCGCTGTATCTTCTCCCATTCCCGCCGTGCTGGTGAAGCTGGGTCCGCTGGATGCCGGCCGGGTCGCTGATCTGCGCCCCTACTTCGATTCGGTCCCCGACCCGCGCTCGCGGCGGGGCCGGTGGTACTCGCTGACAGCGATCCTGCTGGTGTGTGCCTGCGCGGTCGTCTCGGGAGCCAGGAGCATCGACGAACTCGCCGAGTGGGGCCAGCGTGCTTCGAACGCACTCCTGGCAGTCATCGGAATGCGCCGCCACCTGCTCAGATGGCGGACCACTCCGTCACCGGCCACGATCGGCCGTGTGCTGGGGGCTGTTGACGGTGACGCCCTGGACCGGGCAGTGGGCGCCTACCTCGCCGACCGGCATCGCGCTGCAACCGAGCCCGCCCAGACGCCGTCGCCGTCCGCGTCCGGGCGGCCGCGCGTGATCGCTGTCGACGGCAAAGCACTCAAGGGATCAGCCCGTCTCACCGCGACGCGCCGGCATCTGCTCTCCGCGGTCACGCACGGCACCGTCGTGACCCTCGCTCAGGTGGAGGTCGGTGCGAAGACGAACGAAACCACACACTTCCAACCGCTCCTGGCACGGCTGGACCTGGCCGGCGCCGTCGTCACCTTCGACGCCCTGCACTCGGTCAAGGCGAACATCTCCTGGCTGGTCGAGGCCAAGAAGGCCCACTACATCGCCGTGATCAAGACCAACCAGCCCACCGCCCACAGCCGGCTCGCTGCCCTGCCGTGGCGGGACATCGCCGTCCAGCACACCGCCTCCGGGACCGGACACGGACGCCGGGAGTCCCGCTCGATCAAAACCTGCGGAATCGCCGACGAACTCGGCGGAATCCCGTTTCCCCACGCCCGCCTGGCCATCCGCATCCACCGCCGCCGCAAGCTCACCGGCCGGCGCGAGACCCGTCAGAGTGTCTACGCCGTCACCAGCCTCGACGCCCACCAAGCCGGGCCCGCCGACCTGGCCACCGCGATCCGCGGGCACTGGGGAGTGGAGAACTCCTCGCACCACATCAGGGACGTCACCCTCGCCGAGGACGCCTCCACCGTCCACGCCGGCACCGCACCACGAGCCATGGCGACCCTCCGCAACCTCGCCATCGGCGTGCTGAAAACCCTCGGAGCCGACAACATCGCCAAGACCACCCGGGCCATCCGCGACGAACCCCAACGAGCACTCCCCATCCTGGGCATCACCAACGATCCGGACACCTACGGAACTTGATCAAGCCCTGCGCCCCGGCCGCGTTCTCGTTCTCGTTCTCGTTCTCGTTCTCGTTCTCGTTCTCGTTCTCGTTCTCGTTCTCGTTCTCGTTCTCGTTCTCGTCGGGAGTGTCGTCGGGGCGGACGTCGAGCCAGGCCCAGTCGTACTCGCGGGTGCCCTTGGTGCCGTGTCCGGTCTGCCGGCGCATCCACTGCTCGGGACGCACCTTGTTGATCAGTTTGCGGGCCTCCCACCGGCGGCCGCCCCCGTCGGTGACCTGGTACGTAGCGGCGATGCCGACCGTGTAGCCCAGACCCAGTGAGCGTATGCCCCGGCGCAGTTCACGCCCGCAGTACACCTCGTCGCCCGCGAACCAGCGTGCCTCGATCCCCGTGGCGAGTGCGCCGGTGACCATGGACAGCGCCTGCTGCGGCTTCGTCGCGAACCCGACCTCCTCCGGCACCCCGGCGACCTCGCGGCGTTCCTCGTCCGCGGCCCAGTCCGCCGGGAGATACAGGGCCCGGTCGATGATCACCTTCGTGGTCGCGGAGACCGCCGCCAGATGCACCGCCACCTGACACAGACCGACACCGCCGATCGCACCCGAGTACTGCCGTCCGGCTCCCACACACTCCGTCGAGGACTTCGCATCGCCCGTCTCGTCCACCACCAACACCACGTCCTGCCCGGCGAGTAGACTGTCGTGGCTAATTCTTGGGATAAAGGTGGCGCAGTTTGATGCGTGCGTCATGGGTGGTGAACTGCCAGTCCACTTGGCGTTGGTGGATGTTGGTGGCGTTCTGCCAGGCCGAGAGTTCGGTGTTGAGTGTGTCGAGGTCGCCGATCCGGCGGTCGAGGCATTGCCGGGTCAGCGCGGAGAGTTCGATCTCGGCGATGTTGAGCCAGGAGCCGTGCTTGGGCGTGTGGTGGATCTCGAGGCGTTGAGCCAGGGCGAAGGCCTCTTCTGGTTCGAAGGCCTCGTACAGGGAGGCGATGGTGTGGGTGTTGAGGTTGTCCATCACCAGGACCACGGTTTCGGCGTCGGGGTGGTCCACGGTCAGTAGCTGTTTGACCTGGCCGGCCCAGTCGATCCGGGTCCGTCGGGACAGTGCCTGCGTGCGACGCCATCCGCGTAAGGGTTCGGTCCATACGAAGACGGAGCAGGTGCCGCAGCGGATGTACTCGCTGTCCTGGCACGCGTCGCGGCCGGGTCGGGCGGGGATTGGGCCGCGGACGTGGTCGAGGAGCTGGTAGGGCTTCTCGTCCATGCACACCACCGGACGCGCCGGGTCGTAGGGTCGGGCATAGACGGCGAGGACGTCTTCCATCCGGGCTGCGAACTGCGCGTTCGCTCGTGGTGGGATGGTCCAGCACTTCTTCAGGTGAGGGCGCAGTTCCGTTTTTTTAAGACCCGGCCGATGGTGGAGTGGTCCAGATCGGGGATGTCCTCAACCAGTGCGACGTGCTTCTCCAGTAGTCGCAGCGACCACCGCGCATAGCCTGAGGGCGGCTGGGAGCATGCCATCGCGATCAGCCGGGCTTCGACCTCGCCGGTCACCGGCGAGGGCACCGGCGGCAGGTCGCGTTTCTTCCGTGCGATCGTGGCGTGAACATCGCCACCGGTCTCGGCGAAACGCTTGGCGACCAGCCGCAACGTCTCACCACAGACGCCGAGCCGGGTCGCGATCGCCTCTTTGGAGTCCACCTCACCCACCGAGGTGTCCAGCGCGAGCAGCACCCGCGCACGCATGATCATCGAAGCTCCGCGAACACCCGTCGTGGTCACCCGGACCAATTCCTCACGGTCCTGCGTGGTCAGCCTGACCGGCCGCTTCTTCTGCGAACCCATAACAACAGCCCTGTCTGACAAGCGAGAAGGATCTGACAGATACCAGCCTCCCAGACATGACACAACTAAGCAGCGACGACCTACTAGTTCACCGGCCACCAGGCGGACGATCTCCTTCCCCGCCCGATCGTGATCGAACCGGGCACGGGACAACAGGTGCTGCAGCCGGTGAGGGCCCGGATGTCCCAACGCCTGCCCGAGCGTCCAGCAGTTCCGCGTGTCCACCTCCAGCAACAGTCCGGCGACCAACTCGGCGGCTGTCGCCCGCGTTTCACGCCGTGTGAAACAGCCCGCGACGGTTGCCATGACCCTCCCGAATGTCTCGCCCCACGTCTGCTCCGCTATCGTGGCCTCCGCGGCCACCGTGTCTTGATACGTCGTCACAAACGTTCATGATCGCGGTGGCCGTCCTCATGCCCGCACGCACCCCCGACAAGACACTGACCAGCCCAGACGCTGGAACTACAGCTGCCGTGTCAGTAGCTGTTTGACCTGGCCGGCCCAGTCGATCCGGGTCCGTCGGGACAGTGCCTGCGTGCGACGCCATCCGCGTAAGGGTTCGGTCCATACGAAGACGGAGCAGGTGCCACAGTGGATGTACTCGCTGTCCTGGCACGCGTCGCGGCCGGGTCGGGCGGGGATTGGGCCGCGGACGTGGTCGAGGAGCTGGTAGGGCTTTTCGTCCATGCACACCACCGGACGTGCCGGGTCGTAGGGTCGGGCATAGACGGCGAGGACGTCTTCCATCCGGGCTGCGAACTGTGCGTTCGCTCGTGGTGGGATGGTCCAGCACTTCTTCAGGTGAGGGCGCAGTTCCGTTTTTTTAGGATCCGGCCGATGGTGGAGTGGTCCAGATCGGGGATGTCCTCAACCAGTGCGACGTGCTTCTCCAGTAGTCGCAGCGACCACCGCGCATGGCCCGGGGGCGGCTGGGAGCATGCCATCGCGATCAGCCGGGCTTCGACCTCGCCGGTCACCGGCGAGGGCACCGGCGGCAGGTCGCGTTTCTTCCGTGCGACCGTGGCGTGAACATCGCCACCGGTCTCGGCGAAACGCTTGGCGACCAGCCGCAACGTCTCACCACAGACGCCGAGCCGGGTCGCGATCGCCTCTTTGGAGTCCACCTCACCCACCGAGGTGTCCAGCGCGAGCAGCACCCGCGCACGCATGATCATCGAAGCTCCGCGAACACCCGTCGTGGTCACCCGGACCAATTCCTCACGGTCCTGCGTGGTCAGCCTGACCGGCCGCTTCTTCTGCGAACCCATAACAACAGCCCTGTCTGACAAGCGAGAAGGATCTGACAGATACCAGCCTCCCAGACATGACACAACTAAGCAGCGACGACCTACTAGTGCCGCATCAGAGAACCTTTGCCCTGTGGTGATGTGACGCGCCGTTCGGATGCTGGTCCGGACGGCGCGGTGTCGGCCAAGCTGTCTGGGTGGCAGAACGAGTACGCGTCCGTGAGATCGATGACGACGAGGGGCAGCGCCTGCTGCGGATCATCCGTAGAGGCACGGGGTCGGTGGTGACCTGGCGGCGGGCCCAGATGGTGCTGCTGTCCGCGCAGGGCATGCCCGTGGTGAAGATCGCCGAGGTGACATTCACCAGCGCGGACCGAGTCCGGGACGTGATCCACAACTTCAACACCGACGGCTTCGACTCGCTCTACCCGAAGTACAAGGGCGGTCGGCCCAAGACCTTCACTCTCCCCGAACGCCGGGAGATCAAGAAGACCGCCAAGTCCAAGCCCGCCGAGCACGGCCTGCCGTTTTCGACCTGGAGCCTGGCCAAGCTGGCCGACTTCCTGGTCGCCGAGGGGGTGGTCGACGACATCAGCCACGAGGGCCTTCGGGTTCTGCTCCGTGAGGAGGGCGTCTCGTTTCAACGCATAAAGACCTGGAAGACCTCCCGCGACCCCGACTACGCCGCCAAGAAAGCGCGCGTCGAGCACCTCTACGCCATCGCCGACGGCGAGGTCATACCCGACGATGGCGAACCAGAAGTCGTCTTCTGCCTTGACGAGTTCGGCCCGCTCAACCTCCAGCCTCACCCCGGCCGGCAGTGGACCGAGCGCGGCGGGAAGCACAAGGACCCCGACCGGGAACCCCGCCCCCGCCGACGGGCCACCTACACCCGCCCGCACGGCGTCCGCCACCTCCTCGCCGCCTATGACCTGGCCCGGGACAGGCTCTACGGCCACATCAAGCCGAAGAAGAACCGGACGAGGTTCCTGGAGTTCTGCCGCTACCTGCGCAGCCTCTACCCGGCCGAGACCCGGATCGCGATCGTGCTCGACAACTTCTCCCCGCACCTGACCACCAAGAAGGACACCCGCGTCGGCGACTGGGCCACGGCCAACAACGTCGAATTCGCCTACACCCCGACCAACAGCTCCTGGCTCAACCGCATCGAGGCCCAGTTCACCGCCCTGCGCTACTTCGCACTCGACGGCACCGACCATGCCAGCCACAAGGAGCAGGGCAGCATGATCCGCCGCTACATCATCTGGCGGAACAAGCACGCCGCCGACGAACGCCTGCGCAAGGTAGTCAACAGGGCGAACGTTGCCTGATACGGCACTAGCGATGCCGATGAGCGCAGTTAGCACGGTACAGATGGCGATCCACGGAATGCGCCGCCACCAGCGCTTTGCCTGCTCCTCGTCCTGACCATCACCTTGATCACTCATCCTCTTCTCCCCCTCGACACCGGCATGGGCGGACGCATGGCGCCAACCGCTCCTCGTACCCCCGGCTCCCACATTGAAGGGGATCGCCAGGGCGCACAGGTATCGAATCCGGAAGATGGAGCTCAGGCAGACTCCTCCAGGAGGGCCGCGGCTGGACTACCGGCAGCGCGGGTCACCTTGGTGCGGAGCTTGACCGCGGAGCGCCGTCGTGGAGACACGCAAAGGGGGCGAGGAATCTGCCCGGCGCTCCACATGAGCCCGCCGCCGGCGGCAGTCCCCGCGCAGGCCGACGCTGTCGACCGGGCCGGGCCCGTGCCAGGTGCGTCCGGCACGGGCCCCGTCGATCGGTGAGAAGGGAAAGGACGGCGAAAGGGGGTGGGTACTTCAGAGTGCTGGTCACTGACCGGGGGGCGCCGTACCCGGACCGGTGAGTAGTTGCGGGAGGTCGATGCCGAAGAGGCCTGTGCCCGAAACTGGCTGGAATCCGTGCGCAGTAAAGAACGCAAGCCGTCCGCCCGAGTCCTCGCGTCGATCGTGCCAGAGCACCATGAAGCGACGACCGGCGCTGTATTCGTCGTGCGCGAAATGGCGAAGGAGGTCGCCTGCGATGCCCCGCCTGCGCATGGCAGGGTGGGTGAGGACGTAGTTGACCTGCGCCCATGGGGTCGGGAAGCCGGGCACCTCGGCGTCCGCCTCATAGCGCGCCGTGCCCTCAAGCCATCCCACGACACGTCCCTTGACCAGAGCCACGTACTGCGTGAACACCTGAAGACTGTTCTGCTGAAGTTCCTTGGCAAGCTGGGTCCAGTTTTCGGCGAGCAACAGCTCGTGAAGCTCCGCGCGGTGTGCGTCCGCCATGCGGACCACGTTGATCGACATGGCGGCAGGCTAAGACGCTTTCACCCAGGACACGCGCTCATAGCAACACCCCCGTACGCACCGTGACGAGATTCGACTACTACAGACGCGAGGGCCCGTGCCCCCGCCGAGGCGAAGGCCCTCTCCGGATGTGTCCTCGGCGTCTGCCCCGGAACCCGGCTCGCCCGGTTCCTTCGCCCTGCGTCATAGCCGGAATCCGTGACGCCTGGCGCGTCTCTGCGGAACCAGGGTTCACGACGCTACCCGCCCAAGCCATTCAAAATGGCACGCGCCCTGCGCTCGACCAACACAGGAACGAACTCACGCACCGGCCGACCCGCGAAATAGGCATGCTCCTTCGCTACTGCCTTTTCCACCTCGGCCGGACTGTATGACGCACTGAAGGCGTCCTTCAAACGCTTCACTACATGACGGATTGCGTCGTCCTCACGCGCCTGGTCAGCCATACTGCCACCCACCTGGAAGAGGCTCAGCACCCACTGCGATGATCATGCGCGAGCAACACCTGCTCGTTGCAATCGGCTCGCTGCAACTCACCCGGCGCCGGCCAAGCCTGGCGAGCCTGCAGGGCGAGACTAACCAGCGTCATCAGCACATCGCGATCCCCGGCAGCATCCAGCCGCACCGTCACCCACGCCGATGCCGACACCACCCGGACGGCCGCAGATTCGCTGAGGTGTTCTTCGAACCGCCGGATCACCCCCACCGTCAAGTGCAGGTCAGCCTCCCGTCCGGAATGAAAATGGACGATCTCCCGGTGGGCTGAGCCAAGCCCCCGCCCGATGCCGCAACTCGGCTCCACCTCAGCAAGATCGGGCCAACTCACCAGTTGCGCAAACGCCTGCGCGGCCAACGTCATACGTTCATAATCACCAGCACACGCCACATCCACCAGAAGTTACGGCATCCGTAACCGCCACACCCCGCCGAACGTCCGGATGCAGACCTGCCAGTAGCCGAGAAGCAACCAACCTGGTCGGCGCCGAGAGGTCCTCACCCTTGTGCTCGGTGACCGTCACCGTGGTCAGGGGGATGTCGCGGACCTGCCGGCGCTCGAAACCGACGCTGTCACCAGGGCCAAGCCCGCTCCCGCAACCGGAACAGGCCGCCGGAAGATGTTCCTCGACGACATCAGGATCGGCGATCATGGACAGCCCGAGCCGCCCGTACCCGACTGACGACCCCGCGTGCGTCCGCTCTTCGGCGCCGCCTTCTTCTCCGGCCGGCCGAAGACGTCACTGGACGGCGGCATCGAGGAATTGGACGAGTTCCGACCCAGGCGCCGCTCCAGCTCCGCGACCCGAACGGTCAACCGCTCGTTCGCCGCGGCGAGCTCGGCAGCCTGCTCCTCCGCAGCCTCAACCTGCCGCTGGAGCAACCCGATTACAGCGAGGAGATCCTCACGCGACGCGGACTCGAAGGCGGACGACACGACGACCACGGATCCTGCCGCACCCAACCACCACCTGTCACATCGTCAGACAGCGGACTCGATCGCGACCTTCTGAATGCTTACGATGGTACACCGCCAGGTCGCCGCGCATCTGGGCCTGACTGAGGGCACGGGTCCGCGGCTGGATCCGCCGCTTCACGAGCCGGGCCGAGGACGTTCGCCGGTACTTCATCGTCGCCCTGGTCGCGCTCGCCGACGACCCCGTGATGCCCGATCCGTCCGGGACTCCGCTGGCGGACGCTCGATCGCGTCGTCGATCTCTCCCACGACGGCCCTACTCCCCTTCGTCCAGGACGGCGTCGCCGCCCTTGATGTGCCGGGCCGGGTTCAGGCCCTGCTCCATCAGGTCGACCGCCCACAACATCGACTGCACCCTCGAGGGCATCGAGTGGTCCTCGGCCTACGGCTTCCCGATCGGGATCCGCGGCACTCCCGCAAAGGCACTGTCAGCGGCCGATAGCGCGTGGTATGGGATAGCCGCTGTTGGGGCCTATTGAACAAAAGTAGCGTTTGCCATCATCAGGCTTACGGCCCCGTCTCGGATCCGCTCATCACTCATTGTGGTCAAACTCGGTTTTATCACAGGCTAGGAACGCCATGAACCATCGCCCGTACCCCGTGTACCGTCCCGCACTCAGACGCGCCCTCACCCTCTTCAGCGCCGCCACCCTCACCGGAGGCATGCTCTTTGCTTTCACCTCCAGTGCCTCAGCCACGACTCAGTTCACCAACATTCTCAGTGCCGAGGACGGCGCCGAGGTGCACTTCGCCGTACCCGCTGCCAACTATGCCGTCGGCGGCCAGATTCCGCGCTCTTTGGCGGTCGGGGACTTCAACGGCGACGGCAATCCCGACCTCGCCACCGCAAACCAACAGGGTAGAAATCTGTCGGTGCTGCTGGGCAACGGGGACGGCACGTTCCAGCCCGCCGTGGACTACGACGTCGACCACAGTGTCAGTTTGTCCGCGGTGACGGTCGGGGACCTCAACTCCGACAACAAGCCCGATCTCATCGCCGGGGGCGGGGCAAGGGTGTACGTGCTGATGGGCGTGGGAGACGGTACCTTCCAGGACAACAACCACCTCTCCTACAACGCCGTCAGCGATGTGGCGTCAATTACGGTCGGAGACTTCGACGCGGACCACAAGTCCGATCTCGCCGTCGCAAACCGTGGCACTGACACCGTGGCAGTGCTGCTGGGCAACGGGGACGGCACCCTCCAGGCCCCTGTGACGTACGACGTGGGTGATTTTCCATCCTCGGTAACGGCAGAGGACTTCAACGCCGACGGCACACCCGATCTCGCCGTCGCAAACCGTGGCACTGACACCCTGGCAGTGCTGCTGGGCAACGGGGACGGCACGTTCCAGCCCGCCGAGACCTATGACGTCGGCGATTCTCCTATCTCGGTGGCGGCCGGGGATCTGAACGCCGACGGCAAGCCCGACCTCACCACCGCAAACGCCAACAGCGACAACGTGTCGGTGCTGCTGGGCAACGGGGACGGCACGTTCCAGCCCGCCGAGACCTATGACGTCGGCGAATTTCCTATCTCGGTGGCGGCCGGGGATCTGAACGCCGACGGCAAGCCCGACCTCACCACCGCAAACGCCAACAGCGACAACGTGTCGGTGCTGCTGGGCAACGGGGACGGCACGTTCCAGCCAGCCCTGAAGTTCGGCGTCGGCGATTTTCCTGTCTCGGTGGCTGTCGCGGACCTGAACGCCGACGGCAAGCCCGACCTCACCACCGCAAACACCAACAGCAACAACGTGTCAGTGCTGCTTGCCCAGGCGGCCAGCACAACGACTCTGGCATCCTCATTGAACCCCTCGGCTGCCGGTCAGAACGTGACGTTCACGGCGACCGTCACCGACTCCACCCCGAACGGCACCGTGGACTTCATGGACGGCGCAACCGTCATCGGTGACGACATCACCATCAACCCTTCTGGCACCGCAACCCTCACCACCAGCACCCTGACAGTCGGCTCACACCAGATCACCGCCCGCTACAGCGGCGACGCCACACACAGCGCCTCGACCAGCCCCGAGCTCACCCAGATCGTCAACGCTCTCACCTGTGCCAACGCGACAGCCACCATCAACGGCACCAACGGCAGCGACACCATCAACGGCACCCCCAACGATGATGTGATCTTCGCGCTCGCCGGCAACGACATCATCAACGGCAACGGCGGCAACGACTTCATCTGCGGCGCAGCAGGCAACGACAAGATCACCACCGGTGCTGGCGACGACTACATCGACGCCGGTGACGGAACCAACACTGTGGATGCGGGGAACGGCACCAACACCGTCATCTCCGGGAACGCCACCGACAGCATCAAGACTGGCACTGGTGACGACACCATCCGCGCCGGCGACGGCACCAACTCGGTCCAGTCCGGCGCCGGCAACGACACCATCACCACCGGCAACGGCACCGACAGCATCGTGGCAGGAGCCGGCGACGACACCGTCAACGCCGGCAACGGCACCAACAGCGTCCAGGGCGACGACGGCAACGACCAACTCACCACCGGCACCGGAACCGACAGCATCCAAGGCGGCAACGGCAACGACACCATCCGCGCCGGCAGCGGCACCAACGCCATCAACGGCGGACCCGGCACCGACCAGTGCACCCCCCTCGGCACCCAATGCGAAACACTCGCCCCCTAACCCCCCAACCCCAACCCCTACCCCCCCCCAACAACGCAGACAAGGCAGACAAGGCAGACAACATAGGAGCAGCTGAACACGACAAGCACACACCGCGGGCGTCCAGTGGGTACCCCACCCCCACCGGACGCCCGCCCCCATGGGCTTGATCCGCTTTGGCGGACATCCGAGGTCAGGGGTTCAGCCCCGGAAGGTCCATCATGGAGAGCATGGGAAGAAAGAGCCTCGCCCTCGCCGCTCCTTCACGCCGGAGTTCAAGTCCGAGATCGTCGAGCTGCGCCGACACGGTGACCGCTCCGTCGGTCAGATCGCCAAGGACTTCGATCTGACCGAGACCGCAGTGCGTGACTGGGTGAAGCAGGCCAACTTGAATCCAAGACTTTCATCGCGAAGGGGACCCGGTGACAGTGCACCGGGTCTATCCAGCCAACGGCCCTGCTGCCGGCCCGAGCAGCCGACGAAACGCGAGGTCAGACGCGCGGCACTGGCCGAGCGGATCACCCACTTCTTCAACACGTCGGGGCGGACGTACGGTTCGCCGAGGATCACGCTGGACCTGTGGGCCGAGGGCTGGCAGGTCTTGCAGAACACCGTCGCCCAGATCATGGCGGAGCTCGGTCTCCAGGGTCGTAAGCCCCCGCGCCGGCGCAAGAACCTCACACGGCAGGGCAAGTGGAAAGCCGTCCGTGACCTGGTGCTTCGCCGCTACGACGCCATCGCACCAGACGTTTTGTGGTGGGGCGATATGACCGAGATTGAAACCGGCGAGGGCAAGCTCTACCTCGCGTCCGTCCACGACGCGTTCTCGCGCCGGGTGCTCGGCTACGCGATGGGCCCTCGGCATGATGCGTCGCTGGTCAGCGCGTCGTTGCAGATGGCCGCCGCGACCCGCGGCGGCGCCGTGGGCGGCGTGATCTTTCATTCGGACCGCGGGTCGGAATACGAGCGAGGCGTACAGCAGCCTCTGTTCCCAGCTGGGCGTGGTGCAGTCCATAGGGCGTGTGGGATCAGCCCTGGACAACGCGGCCGCGGAATCGTTCCACTCGTCGGTCGTCAAGGTCGAGTACATCCACCGGCACCGCTTCGCCACCCGCGCCGAGGCCCGGCTGAAGATCGCCACGTGGATCACAGACTTCTTCAACACGCGCCGCAGGCACAGCGCCGCCGGCGGACTGGCTCCGGTGGAGTTCGAACGAACCGTTATCGAGGCCAGGACGCGGGCCCAGCACAAGGACCGAGCAGCATAAGGAAGTCCTCCACGCTTTCTGGGGATTGACACCTACTGGACCGGCTCATCGCGGTCTGCCCCGAGATGACCCAACTCGCCGTCTGCATCAGGGACTTCGCCCAGCTGCTGAAGCCTCACCCCGACAACGCCGACGCGCTCGAGCTCTGGATCACTCAGGTCCGCACTGCCGATCTGCCGCACATGCATGCCTTCACCCGAGGGCTGGAGCGAGGCCTCGACGCCGTGATCGCCGCGTTCACACTCCGCTACAGCAACGGCCCCACCGAGGGCGTCAACACCAAGACCAAGCGGATCGCCCGCCAGATGGACGGACGAGCAGGCTTCACCCTCCTCCGCCACCGCATCCTCCTCGGATAGCAACACCCTCCGTCACCACCGAATGTGAGACAGGGCCTAATCAACGGCGGATCCGATGATCAAGGAGAATCTCAATGATCGTGTCAAGCCGCTTGCGTGACTGGCGGGGCGGGGGTGAACAGTCTCTTGTCACGCAGCATGGCCCAGAGCACGTCGACCCGACGTCGGGCGAGCGCGAGCAGGGCCTGGGTGTGCAGCAGCCCCTCGGCGCGCTTCTTGAGGTAGTAGTCCCTCGATGGGCCCGGTCGCATCATTGCGGTCTGCGCGGACATGTAGAACAGCCAGCGCAGGCGGCGGTTGTAGCGTTTGGGCCGGTGGTAGTTGCCGGTGCGGCGGCCGGAGTCCCGGGGCACTGGGGCGAGGCCGGCGTGGGAGGCCAGGCGGCCGGCGTCGCGGTAGCCGGACAGGTCGCCGACGATAGCGACGAACTCGGCGCCGAGGATGGGGCCCATGCCGGGCATGGACTCGATGATCTCGGCGCGGTCGTCGGTGCGGAAGGTCTCGCGGATCTCCCGGTCGTTGTCCTTGATCCGCTCGTCCAGGGCCAGGAGTTGGTGGGCGAGGTCGCAGACCAGCTTGGCGGCGCGTTTCTCGCCCGGCAGCGCGATCTGCTGGGACTGGGCGGCCTCCACGGCCTTGGCCGCGACCGTGTCGGCACCGCGAACCTTGCGGCGTTCCAGCCAGGTGGTCAGCCGTTTGACGCCGATTCGGCGCAGGGCGGCCGGGGTCTGGTACTCGGTCAGCATGACGACTGGGCCCTTGGCCGCGGAGTAGTCGAAGGCCCGTTCCAGGGCGGGGCAGATGCCGACCAGCAGGTCGCGGAGACGGTTGATCAGCCGGACGCGGTCGGCTATCAGGTCCGCTCGATGGTGGGTCAGCACCTGGAGGCTGGAGACCAGCTCCGGCGGTGTCTCAAGCGGGGCGAAGTCCCGGCGCATGCGGGCCTGGTCGGCGATGACGCGGGCATCCTTTGCGTCGGTCTTGCCTTCACCCTTGTAGGCGCCGGACATGCGGTTGACCGTGCGGCCGGGCACGTAGACCACTTGCTGGCCGTGAGCGACCAGCAGGGCCAGCAGCAGTGTGGATGCCCGGCCGGAGATGTCCACCGCCCACCGCACCTCGTCAGCCCGCTCGCGGGCCGTGTCGATGAGGGTAAGGATCTGCGCTTCGTCGTTGATGACCTTCGTCGAGAACAGCGTCTCTCCGTCGGCGTCGACGGCGACCGCCCAGTGGTGCCCCTTGCCAGCGTCGATGCCGACCCATATCCGTGCATGAGACGCACTCAAGCCCGTCGCTCCGTTCCTCCATGGCCGTCATTTCCATGGCCCGAAGAACACCCCGCCGACAGGTCCTTAACCAGCGATGACCGCAGTTCTCAATCAGTGGTCGGAGCGTCCCGGAGGACCGGGCGGCCATTCTCCTGGAGCCATCGAGGGCAACGCCCGATCAGCCACACCCGGTCCTCCCGGACCGCCAACATTCTTAAGGACGCCTGATGAGCGAGACCGTTGTGGAGAACGAGGCCGTCGAAGGGCACTGTCAACTTGATGCGGATGGCCTGTGGGATGATCGTTAGCCTCGATCTTTCGTGACGGTCCGTCGGTTTCTTTGGCTGGACGCAGTGATCGGGGTCGGACGCTCGATGAACAGCTTTGCCCGGTCCCTCCCCACCTTGGCGCACACGTCACGGCCTGCCGAGCGGTCTGCCCCAGCTGCCTCTGCGATGAGCCCCAGGGATTCGCTCTGCGCGTCTGCGGCTGACAGCAGATCGACCCGAAGCACATCAACCTGCTTCTCCAGCTGGGCGACGACTTGCAGCGACTGCACCTGTTCCCGCTCCACGACAAAACTCGCCCGGCGGATCCGCGCCGACCCCGTCGCCTCAGTATCGAGTTCGCAGACCAGGTACCCCCGCTGGGCGAGAAGCGAGGTAATCCGTGCCAAAGCCCGTGGCCGGTCACAGAACAGGACCGATAGTCGATGGCGTTCCACAACGGCCTCCGTCGGCGAGTCTCATCACGGTGTCGGGCGCTGCCACCGTGTGCCGATGAACAGCAGACCTGCCGGGCACACCGTACGAGCATGCCTCGTCGTGATCAGGGACCGGACGGGAGGCTGATCAGGCACTCCTGAAGAGCACAAATGCCGTCCAGTGGGCTCAAAATCGGCATGGCCCCGTGGCGTTCAATGTCACCCACGGACAGGGTCCGGCGTTTTCGAAACCCAAATATCGAAAGGCGCTGCGAACAGCATGAGCGCAATGATGTTGGAACTGGTCGATGCCCACGGCCAGACCATAGGAACAGCTGAGAAGCTGTCGGCCCACCAGGGCACGGGATGCCTGCACCGTGCGTTCTCGGCCTTCCTCTTCGACGCGGCCGGCCGGATGCTGCTGCAGCAGCGGGCACTCGACAAGTACCACTCACCCGGAGTCTGGTCCAATACCTGCTGCGGCCACCCCACCCCTGGCGAAGCCCCCTTCCTGGCCGCTGTCCGACGCATCACGGAAGAACTCGGCTGCGCACCGGTCCGGTTCCAGGAAGCCGGCACGGTCACCTACGACCTGCCCGACCCGCTGACCGGCTTGGTGGAGAAGGAATACAACCACCTCTTCACCGGCATCGTCGACACAGCCGCTCCGAAGCCCGACCCGCAGGAAGTCGCGGACATCCGCCTCGTCACCCCGGACCAGCTACGCGAACTCCGCGACACCCACCCCTTCTCCGCATGGTTCCCGGTCGTCCTCAACGCGGCGCGACCGGCCATCCTCGACCTTGTCCCCAACGGCGGCTGGTGACCCCCGTCCTGCCGGGGCCGGTGGGCCGAACGCGTCCACCGAGGTCCGCCGCATCGCCGCTCGACTTCCATTCGGGCACACCGGGTGCACAGGCACACGGAAGCCGGCAGCGGGCCGGAAGGGGAGCAATGCTCAAGACCTGTGGATCGGTCTCGGGAGGGGTGCTTCGCGAAAGGCGGAGGGTGTACCTTCCCGAGTGATCGACGCAAGGTCACCGAGTAGACCCGCGTTGCAGCGCGAGTTGGGAAGGCACGCCCGTGCTCAGCGTAGTCAACAACGATGGAACCACCGAGACCGGATCCCTGATGGACGACATCGTCCGCGAGGGTGCCCAGCGGATGCTCGCCGCGGCCCTGGAGGCCGAAGCCAACCAGTACATAGCCGAGTTGGCCGGTGAGCGGGACGAGATCGGCCGCCGTCTGGTGGTCCGCAACGGCCATCATCGAGAACGGACGGTGACCACCACTGCCGGGCCGGTCGCGGTGAAGGCGCCCCGCGTGAACGACAGGCGCGTCGACGTGGAGTTCCCTCGCGAACACTGCCCGGTCGAAGGCAGCCTTGGACGCCACCACGGCACGGCCATGGCTCTCCCCTCGGACTTCAGCGAAGGGAAAGGGGGCGGCCGCGTATGCACCCAGCTTGTGAGGGGCGACCATGTGCACCTGTTGGTGCACTACCCGCCGAAGATCGCCCTATCCAAGCTGGTCAACAGCTTGAAAGGCGTCAGCTCCCGATACCTGCGGGCCGAGTACACCGGCCGGATCAACCGAATCGGCATGGGCTCGGTGTTCTGGGCACCCTCGTACTTCGTCGGCTCCTGCGGCGGCGCACCGCTGAGCATCGTCCAGAACTACATCGAGAACCAGAAGCGTCCAACCGGGGTTCCGCAGAAGCGAGGCTGTCCTGGTCCACGAAAAGGGGGTCTGATCTGCGGGAATGCGCGGCGGCATGGCGACGGGGCGTGCCCCTAGGCGCTGACATAACTGCAGGTCAGCGGCCCCGGACCCGTCAAGTCCACTACTGGGACGTTGCGTTGCAAGGCGCCACGCTACCGGCCTGGGGCGCACCACGCGGCTTGCCTTTGCGAGCATCCACCGAGGCGAGATGCTTGCATATCAGGGCAATTCACCTCGTTGTCGCCAACAAAAGTGAGGCGCTGGACCGATGGCGGCAACGCGCTGACCTGCGCGTGTCCCTAGTCCTAGTGACACGCCCCCATCTAGATCAACATTGCATTCGTGCAGGTCAGCAGGGATTTTCGTGGACTAGGACGCCTCCACTTCTGCGGAACTCAGGTCCAACCTAACCGTCAAGACGGAGGCACAGAGCACTCCGGCGCTTCGCGCCTCCGCCCCGAGGATCGCATTCCCGCCCGGCCTAACGACCGGGACTCCCTGCGAAGATCAAGCGATGGGACGCGCTAATCCCTCACGTGCTCGCCGCTCAGAACGGGTGCGCGTGCGCCTCGACACTTTGGTTACGGCGCCGGACGCCCGAGGCGGGAGCGGATGACGCACCCGCGTTCCGGTGAGCCTTGGTGACGGACGCCGTTGCATGGGTGAGGGAGGCAGCGACGTCTTCGGGGGGCGGGGGGCGAACCGTAACGGCCGTTGGTATCCCTGTGATCACCTGCCGGTGGTGCCGTCGCTGAATGATGCTCTGGCCCTGTTGGATGATCCGCGTCACGCGTTCTGGGGTTGAGCAGCTCCTGGTCAGAACGGGTGCGGCTCGGCGGGCGCTTGGTTCGGCGGTGACTGTGTGGGAGCGGACGCCGGCTTGTCCGTCGGGGTGGGCCCGCTGTGGGCGGGCGCTCCTGCGCGGTAGGTCTTGGTGACGGTCGCGGTGGCATACGTCAGTGAGGCTGCGACCTCCTCGGCGTCGATCTCGACGACGGTGCGGCGCTGGCCTTCCTTGTCGTCGAATGTGCGCTGCTTGAGGCGGCCCTGGACGATGACGCGCATCCCCTTGGACAGCGACTGGGCGGCGTTTTCGCCGGCCTGTCGCCACAGTGAGCAGCGCAGGAACAGCGGTTCTCCGTCGACGAACTCGTTGCGGTCCCGGTCGAACGTCCTTGGCGTGGAGGCGACGGTGAACCCGGCTACCGGGATACCGGAGTTGGTGTAACGCAGTTCCACGTCGGCGGTCAGGTTGCCTACCACCGTCACCAGCGTCTCGCCGGCCATACCGCCACCCCTTTGTCCGCCTGCTGATCGGAATACGCCCACCGTACCGGCCCTGCGGCCCGGCTGGCACGATGACCGTATGACAAGCGAGGAGCACACGCTGGAGACGGCAGCCCAGACCCTGCGCGACGCGCAGGAAGCCGTCCACGCGGCCCGCCGGAACCTGACCGCGGCGATCGTCACCGCGTACCGAGCCGGGGAACCAGTCGCTCGCATCGCTGAACGCACCGGAAAGAGCGCCACCGAGATCCGGAATCTGCTGGCCGCCACCCAGACCTCGCGCCGCGCATAGCAGAGCGCGCAGCCACCAGATTATGCACCGCAAGGGTCGCAAGCTGGTCTCTCGTGCTGGTGTGATGCGTCGGCGTACGGTCGAAGTCATCGGCGTGCTGATCGGCAGGCTGCGCGCCATGCGGGCCCAGTTGGTGGCGTGCCCGGACGAGGCTGACGAGGTCCGTGCACTGCCTTGCAGGGGTGCGGTGCTGCACGCCTGAGGTGTGTTGGCGGAGTATCGGGGCGCATCCTGGTCTTATGCTCCGCAAGGGTGCCGAGCAGGTCTCTCGTGCTGGTGTGATGCGCCTGCGTACGGTCGAAGACATCGATGTGCTGTTCGGCGGGCTGCGCGTCATGCGCGTCAAGTTGGTCGCGTGTCCGGACGAGACGGGGCCGGGTGGAGGCGGCGGCGTAGACGGAACTGACCCGGCTGGCGGGCATGCTGATGCGGCCGGAGATGGCCCCGCAGCTGCTGGCCGACCGGTGCACTGACCGGCTGGAGGAGACCGGCGGCGAGGCCCTGGTTGACCGCCCGTTCCCGTGGCTGATGCGGCGTGGCCTGGTGCAGCGGCAGGGGTGCTCGGACCGCCGGTGCGATGACGGGACCCGGCTGGACACGGGCGGCGAGTGCGAGAACTGCGGCAACGTGGTGCACATCCGGCGTGCTCGGCGGGCGAAGATCGCGGCGGAGGTGGACCGGGAGCTGCCTGGCCTGACCGAGGGCGAGCGTCGCCGGGTCCTCGAGAAGCGGCTGCGTGAGCAAGCTGCCATCGAGGCGGAGGACTTCGTGCGGCGGGGGGAGCGGGCCCGCGCGGAGCTGCGGCCCGCACGGCTGCCCAGGAGCGGGCGGAGCGCGAGCGCCATGCCGCGGCTGCCGCAGACGCGGTGCGCCAGGCCCTGCCGTGCGAGGACTGCGGGCAGGAATGGTCGGCCGGCCTGTGCGAGGCGTGCGGTTTCCGGCGCCGGACCGAGGCGGCGATCGTGGAGGCTGGCCTGGTCGCCCCGACATGGTCGGCCGCCCCGACATGGTCGGCCGCCCTGGACGACGCGAACGAGTCGCTGCGGTCACTGCCCATGTCCGGGCATCGCTGGAATCCGACATCGAGCGTGCCGCCGGGAGTTCCTGGCTCTGCTGGAGCCGGGCGAGCTGGACGCGGACCCGATCCTGGCTGCGTCCGCGCTCGCCTTTGCCGAGCTCCAGGCGGTTCAGCGGGCGCTACCGGAGTACCGCAGCAGCGCCCTCGGATGGCTGGGCCGCACTCCGGAAGCTGAGGCAGAGGCGCGGCGGGCGTACGCGACCTAGCAGAACCGCCGCTGGTTTCGTGTCAACCCGAACAGCCCCGATGCAGTTGCTGCTGCGACGAAGGCTTCCGATTCGGCCCGGGAGCGCACCGCCCAGCACCTGCTCACGGCGCGGCTGAAGCGTCTGCACGAGCGGGCCCCTATCCGTACCGACACTGCTTTGGGTAGAGCCCAGAGCTGCATCACCTCCGGGCGAAAGTCGATTCGGTCCAGCCGGATCGATGCCGTACAGTTCACCGTGCCGACGCGGGGTGGAGCAGCTCGGTAGCTCGCTGGGCTCATAACCCAGAGGTCGCAGGTTCAAATCCTGTCCCCGCTACTCACATGTGAAGGCCCGGTATCCACCGGGCCTTCACTGCGTCTGCATCCGCTCGAACCCGACCCGGAAAACCACGCGGACGCCCTCGCCCTTATTGATCGCACCCGTCCCTCCGAAGGCGACGTGTACGTCGGCAAGGAACGTTAGGGGAAGTCGACCGGGCTCGGCCAGGTACAGCCGAGCATCTGGCCTCCCTTCCCGGCGCCACCGTCCTCGCTCGGCCTGCAAAGTCGGTGGCGGGTGGACGCGGTAAGGAGGTGCGGCCATAGCTGTAGACGCTGATCAGGGCCGCAGGCGAGTTCGGTGTTGGCTAAGCGTCTTGCCGGGCCAGCGCAGAGCGACACCGTGATCAGGTGTCACCTCGGCGCTGTGACGGGAACGTACTCGGTGAGCAGCAGGGCGATGTCGTCGGTTCGGTTCGAGGAGGCCCGGGCGTTGTGCAGAAGCCGGTCGGCGAGTTGGTTCAGTGAGTCCGCAGCGGCGTGAGCCAGTGATGTTCGCAGGCCGTCAATGCCCACGTTGATGTCGGCGCCGCGTTCCTCGACCAGTCCGTCGGTGTAGAGGGCGAGGACGGACCCTGGTGGCAGGTCGATCCGGGTTGCTGGATAGGCGCTTGCTCGATCCACACCGAGGAGGGGGCCGATGTCCAGTTCAAGGGCGTTGGTTGTCGTGTCGGGACGGCGGAGCAGGGGTGGGGGGTGGCCGGCGGTGACGGCGTAGGCGGGGTGGCCGTGGGGTTCGAGGTGGATGTAGCAGCAGCTGGCCAGCAGCCCGGGGTCGAGGTCGATGAGGGTTCGGTTGGCGCCCGCCATCACATCGCCAGGCGTATGGCCTACTGCTGCGAAGGCCCGTACGGCGCTGCGCAGCTGGGCCATGGTGGCTGCGGCGGCGATGCTGTGCCCCTCCACGTCTCCGATGACGAGAGAGACCCCACTGCCGGTGGGGATGACGTCGTACCAGTCGCCACCGATGTCCATTCCGCTGGTGCCGGGCAGATAGCGCGCGACGGTGCGGATACCCGGGACTACGGGCAGCCGGTGCGGCAGGAGCGCCTGCTGCAGGCCGTGCGCGAGGGCGGACTCCGCGTCGTAGAGCCGCGCTCGTTCCAGGGCCTGGGCGATCAGCCCGGCGAGTGCGGTGAGGACGCCGCGGTCCTTCTCCGTGAATCGGTGGATCTCGTCGAAGCCGAGGACGCAGGTGCCGACAGGGTGGCTGGAGGCGATTAGTGGCAGATACGCCCAGGAGTTCACTTCTCCCGTGGGGATGCCCGGGTAGCCCTGGGAGAGGTCCTGCTGCGACTCGATGAAGAGTGGAGCGCCGGAGGTCAGTGTCTCTGTACCGGGCAGGCGGGCATGCAGCGGTACGCCCTCCAGCCAGTCGAGGAAGTCTTCGTGGTGGCCGGTGTGATAGAGCAGACGCATCGTTCCGTCGCGGACCACGTAGATCGCCAGCTGTTGGCCTCCGAAGGCGGGTAGGAGCTGGTCGGAGATGACTTCGCAGACTTCGCGGGCGGTGACCGCCTCGGTCAGCGCGCTGCCCAGCTGTAGGACGTGGTACATGACGCCCAGTCGCGCCGGTGTGGCAGGGGTTGCTGTCTCGGCCGAGGAGACTGGTGGCGTTGAGGTCGAGGGTGGATGACCGGAGGGCACTACTCGGCCGGTTACTCCGTCCGCTTCCGGATGGAGGGAGAAGTCGAGCCACTGGTCGGGCGGTCGGCAGGCCAGGAAGGAGACCGGCGCCTGCGAGATCATCGCGGACCGGTGCCGGTACTCGGCGTCGGGATCGGACAGCCATGGCAGCACGTCCCAGAGGAACTGGCCCAGCAACGCGTTGCCGCGCACGCCCAGCAGCTGCAGGGCGCTGTGGTTGGCGTAGGTCACCCGCCCGTCGGGGGCGAGGGAGAACACCCCGTCCCGCAGCCGTTCGACGGCGGCGACGGCGGCGCTGCCGGCCTGTGCGTCGACGACCGTGCCGAGCAGGTGGGTGCGTGCCCGCGCGTCGTTGGCCTCCGGTTGGCGGCCCCACAAATCGACCGTGCGATACCCCTCGCCGCCGTTCCTGCGATCCCGTATGCGCAGGCGCCGCGATGTGATCCGGTCCCCGGCGGCTGCCGCGCGGGCGGCCGCTCGAAGGGCCGCTCGGTCGCCGGGGTGCAAGCAGGAAGCCAGCGTTTCGGCTCGTCCGTCAAAGGCACGGGGGGCGATACCGAAGATCGCGCAGAGCTCGTCGTCCACGGTGATGGTGCCGTTCGCGAGGTCCCAGTCGAACAGGCCGACCCGCACGGCCGGTTCCGACGGAGCTGGGGTCTCGACGGGAATCGTCTGCGGGTCGCACTCAACGGGATCGCCGGTGCGGGCGCGGAGATCGGCGAGGGAGGCACCGAGCCGTTTGGCGATGGCCCGCACGCGACGGCGCTGGGCCCTGGACAGTCCTTCGCCGCCTGGTGATGCCGCCCAGACGATCGCTAGCGCACCGAAGGTCTCCTCACCTGAGCCCACCGGCACGGAGCAGGAGCCGAAGGCATGCGGCAGAGCTACCGCCAGCTGAGGAAACCGGCGCATCGTCTCGTCGGCGTCGCTCAGGTGGACCGTGCGCCCAGAGCTGTAGGCTGCGGCGACTGGGATGGGACTGCTCACCGGAATGAGGTGCCAGCCACCGAGCAGCGAAGGCGGCACCCCGCACGTCGCGGCGAGCACGATCGACCGACGGTCGCGGGAGCGGAGAAAGACACTCCCCGCGTACGCGCCGGTACCTTCGACGGCTTCGACGACGGCTGCAGCGAGCAGATCCTCACGCTCCGCCATCCCGCCGACGAGCATTTCGCGCACAGTTCCAGTGTGCACAGGTCGGCCCCAAGCCCAACCCAGCGAGACGCATCGATCACACCTCGCAGGATCCGTCGCCGCTATGGTTACGCCTGGGATCCCCGGGACACCTCGGCCAGATCGCAAACCGTGGACGGTGGACGGTACGGAGCGCCTGTACGGGCCGGACACAAGACCGCAATCCCATACCTGACGGCTACTGAGCGTCACCCACGCTCATGATCACCCGGATCTGCTCCGACGGTGCTAATGATCCGCCGACAGTGCAAACAGAGCGCAGCGGTCGGCGTGCCAGTCCAGACGCCGCGATCAAACCGCCAACCGCAGGCGTCGCGGAACCCGCGGTGGCCGACCGATGGCCTTCGACAAGACCGTCTACCGGGCCCCGCAGCTCTTCGACTCTCCGCATGGTTCCCCGTGGCCCCACACTGATCGAGAACACCCAGCGTGACCGCTGTAGGACTTGTTGTCTATAACACCAAGTCGGCCAGCCTCAGCCCGAAGTCACCAGTGCCCTCGTGGCAAGTCATAGCCGTCGCTTGCCCCGCCGGCGTGAGCGCATCGATCGTCTGTGGGATCAACGCCCCGGTTGACACGATGAGTTGGGACGAAAGGTGGGGGTTATAGAAGCCGTCGATGTACTCGAAGAGCGCGAGATTCGCCTCGGCTCTGGTGTCGAAGGTCCGTCCGCGGATGCACTCGGTCTTGATCAGCATCCACAGCTTCTCCGCCAGGGCATTGACGCTCCTATAGTTCGTCAAGCCGCTTTGGCAGGATCGGGCCGGGCTTTGACCATCTGGTAAATCTCGCGGGCGAGAAACCGCTTGAGGCAGCGGATGATCTCTTTCTTTGTCTTGCCCTCGCTGGTGCGCCGGGCGACGTAGTCGATGGTGGGCTGATGGAAGCGCATTCGAACGATGACGACCCGGTAGAGCGCGGAGTTCAGCTGGCGGTGGCCGCCGCGGTTGAGCCGGTGCCGGTCGGTCTTGCCGGAGGACGCCGGGACGGGGCAGACGCCGGCGAGTTTGGCGAACGCCGCCTGTGAGCGTATGCGTTCGGGGTTGTCACCGACTACAACCAGGACCTCGGCCGCCGTATCCGCGCCGATCCCGAAGGAGTCCACGAGCTCGGGGGTCTGCCGGCGGGTGAGCTCACCCAGCAGGCGGTCGTGGTCCTTGATCTCCTCGTCGAGAGCGAGCCAGCGGCGGGCCAACGACCGCAGGGAGCGTTTGGCCGAGGCCAGGACGCCGGTGACCTGGCCAGGACGCAGTCCCGCGCACCGTTCGATGAGCATCATCTTCGACAGTCCCTGAAGTTGTTCACGCAGCTCGTCGGGGACAGTG
The DNA here is from genome assembly GCF_045162795.1 of Streptomyces sp. NBC_01017. Lineage (NCBI taxonomy): Bacteria > Bacillati > Actinomycetota > Actinomycetes > Kitasatosporales > Streptomycetaceae > Streptomyces > Streptomyces sp. NBC_01017. Next base: position 11,192,702 of record NZ_CP108683.1, on the reverse strand, counting down.
ACGATCAGGGCCTTGAGGGTGACCATGGCCTGGGTGCGGGACTTCACGGCCGTATCCCGGCGATCTTGGTGTCGCGGATCATCTCCACCGTGCCTTCGGCACTCTTCGGTGTCGCGGTCGCAGTGCCCGCGAGGACAGCACGGGCGGCGTTCTCGGCATCAATGGGGTCAGACTTGCCGCGCCGGCGCCGCACCCGGCGGTCGGGCCGGTTGACCTCGATGACCTTATGGCCGTGTCTGCGCAGATGAGAGGCGAGACCAGCGCCGTAGGAGCCGGTGCCCTCGACACCGAAGCCGAGGACTTGTCCGAACTGAGCGGTCCACTGGACGAGTTGCTCGTATCCACCCCGGTCGGCGGCGACGCTGAGGGTGCCCTGGGTACCGCCGACGACGTCGACGACAACCGCGGTGTGCACGTACTTGTGGGCGTCGACCCCGACGACGACTTTCCCGATCGGCTCGGCCTGCAGGATGCTGGTCATGGCTGTCGGTTCCCCTCCCAGGAGACGGCGGTCAGCGCGAGACCGTCGGCCGGGCGGGAGGACAGGACTGTGACGAGCGCCAGGTGGCAGCAGGCTCCTATGCGGTCACTGCCCGCGCGGCCGACGGCCCGCATCGAGCCCGCCGCGGAAGTGCGTGTCTTCAACGCCTCGCCCACCTACGAGTTCGTGGCATCACGACGGGCCGATAGCCGGGGCAAGGTGGCGATGCGGCGAGCTGTACACGCCACCCCGCTCCCGTGAAGCGCATGTTGCCCAACGGCGTGCGTCGTCTCGCCCGTCGAGCGCTGCGCTGATTTGTCACCTGCGGCGTAGGCAGCGGACACCGTGCCTGAGGTGGCGGCCCCGCCGGCCCCGGGCCTGCTCGCGCGCGACTTCTCCACCGGCAAGCTGGATAAGTGACGGAAAAGCCCGGTACGCAGCTCGTACTGACGGTCGGTCACATGCCGCGCCAGGTTAAACACAAGGAGGTCGGCCAGGAGCCCCGCTCCGCACCGAACTTGGCGACCTCACGCACCAGCCGGGCGAACCGCTGCCGTACCGCACTGCGAGATACCGGAGGCGCCATATGAAACCCGAGGAACGGGGTCTACCACTGACTCGATCTAACCGGCCCAAGCCTGCCCCAGTGCCACACTCCTGCACCACTTTGCGGCGACTTTCCGTGCGCGAGGGGGCGGCCAGACGATGGACTTCTCTGGCGGGTCTGCCGGATAGTGATATCGACCTGGTGATTAGGCTGACGGCGGTGAAATCTGCCGTTGCTTTGCCGAAGTGGCGGCGGAACGCTACGGCCGGGTTCCGGGCCACTGGCCGCTCTGGCACCCCGCCGCTGCGCCGCCGCCTCGTGTTCTGGCCACGTCGTTGGCGAGGCGACGGCGCCCGCGGGCCGCTGATGCCGCTTCCCGATGTCCATGCCGTGGTCCTGAAGCCGGGCAGGACCTCCGCGGGCCTTCCCCGTCGCGCACGAGCTCGCGTAGCGCGGCGTAGTGTCGCTGCCACTCGGCCGGCCACGACGGGTTCCAGTCCTCGTCCACGGCCTCCAGTGCCGTCTTCCACTCGGGATGGCCCTCCAGCGCACCAGGGCGGCGCCGGTTGGACAGCCACTGCCCCACCGGCCGATCCAGCGGGCCGTCAGCCGGTGTGTCCTACATGCTCAATGTGCAGCGTGCTGTTCTGGGTGTCGATGCGGTACAGGATCCTCCACGTGCCGCTGTGCAAACGCCGGTGACTGCTTCCCCACGCGCGAGAGCCTTCGGGGGTCGGATCATCCGCGAGCCGGTCCGTGGCGTGCAGCGGTGCATCCACGCCGGCGGGGTCGGCCTTCAGATGGCCGGCTGCTTCGTTGAGAGCCGCGGGCTCCCATGTAACGCTCCAGCTCACTCTCCGCTCCGGCGGCCTGCCGCGTCGAGGAGCGTGAGACGCGCCTCGACGTGCGGGACGGGAGCCGAAGTGATCCCCAGAGCCCTGTCGCGCTCCAGGCGCGCGACGGCAAGGGCGTCTTCGAGGTCTTCCAGCTCCGCTGGAGAGATCAGGACGGCAGCGGGTGTACCCCGGTCGGTGAGGGTGATGTGCTCGTGCTGGGCAGCACGGCGCGCGAGGTCACCCAGACAGGTGCGGGCTTCGGCGATCGGGTATGTACTCGACATAAATCTAAAGTACACCTACATTACACCTGCCGGGCCCGGAGGCCGGCGGCCCTCTTGCAGGACCGCGAAGAACATCAGGGCGGCTTCAAGTTCCATGCTCGCGGCAGTTGTTGCGTGAGGGGTAGATAGCAGTGCAGGCACGGGCTTCGTGATCATTGTGGTGTCTTACGCCCGATGATCATGAGGTGGCCCGTGCCTGCCGCTGTATCTTCACCGATCCCTGCCGTGCTGGGGAATCTGGGGTCGCTGGACGTCGGCCAGGTCGCCGACCTGCGTCCCTACTTCGACTCCATCCCCGACCCACGCTCGCGGCGGGGCCGGTGGTACTCGCTGACGTCGATCCTGCTGGTGTGTGCCTGCGCGGTCGTCTCGGGAGCGAAGAGCATCGACGAGCTCGCCGAATGGGGTGCGAGGGCCTCGGGCAGGCTACTGGCGGCCCTGGGTATCCGCCGTCATCTGCTCGGGTGGCGGCGCACCCCCTCGCCCGTGACGATCGGGCGCGCGCTGGGCGCCGTGGACGGTGATGCCCTGGACCGGGCGGTGGGCGCCTACCTGACCGACCGGCACCACGCCGTCACCGGCACCGCGACCAGGGCCACGGGGCAGCCGGCGGCACCCGCGCCCGGGCGGCTGCGCGTCCTTGCCCTTGACGGCAAAGCGCTCAAGGGTTCGGCCCGTCTCACCTCGGCACGCCGGCACCTGCTGTCGGTGGTCACCCACGGCCCAGTCGTGACCCTCGGCCAGGTGGAGGTCGGCGCGAAGACGAACGAGACCACCCACTTCCGCCCGCTGCTGGAGCCGCTGGACCTGGCCGGCACTGTCGTCACCTTCGACGCGCTGCACTCGGTCAAGGCGAACGTCTCCTGGCTTGTCGAGACGAAGAAAGCGCACTACATCGCCGTGATCAAGACCAACCAGCCGACCGCCCACCGCCGGCTGGCGGCCCTGCCCTGGCGGGACATCGCCGTCCAGCACACCGCCTCCGGGACCGGGCACGGCCGGCGGGAGTCCCGCTCGATCAAAACCTGCGGAATCGCCGACGAACTCGGCGGAATCCCGTTTCCCCACGCCCGCCTGGCCATCCGCATCCACCGCCGCCGCAAGCTCACCGGCCGGCGCGAGAGTCGTGAGAGCGTCTACGCCGTGACCAGCCTGGACGCCCACCAGGCCTGCCCGGCCGACCTGGCCGCCGCGATTCGCGGGCACTGGGGAGTGGAGAACTCCTCGCACCACATCAGAGACGTCACCTTCGCCGAGGACGCCTCCACCGTCCACACCGGGACCGCGCCCCGGGCCATGGCGACCTTCCGCAACCTCGCCATCGGCGTGCTGAAGGTCCTCGGAGCCAACAACATCGCCAAGACCACCCGGGCCATCCGCGACGAACCCGAACGAGCACTCCCGATCCTGGGCATCATCAACAACCGCGACACCTACGGAACTTGATCAAGCCCTGGAAGAACATAGCGGGGGGTCTGCGTGTCGTGAGGATCTCTTCGTGCTGGTTGGGTTGCTCCAGCGGCAGTATCGGGCCGGGCTGTGGCCCGCACCGACGGGTCGGGGTTCCGCGTTCCTCGCGCGTCCTGACGTGTGGTCAATTTTTGAAGTCTAGGGGCGGGTGTGCCGAAGTGAGTGTTGTCGCTTCGCGCCGACTTCGCCCGCAGACGTGGCGGCAGTGCGGTCTCGTCCGCACTCAGCGGACGGGGACGGGTATCGGGCCACGCTGCGGCCTCGGCGCTCCGCGCCTCCTTCCCGCATCTGATCCTTCGCCATCTTCGGGCCTCGGGGTCGAGATTGCTGAGCAGTGCGTACCAGCGCCTCGATGATCTGACCGTGAGTGGACAGGGCCCTCTCCCCAACTACCGGCTCGCGGGCTCCTGAGCTTTTCGCGCGGCCCGGCGGAACTGAAGTAGTGCAGGATCACGCAACGCGTCAGTGGACAGACAGGCCCGGGGCGGCTTCGGGCATGAGTGCCGGACAGGTCCGGAAACCGCTACTGGTGGTGCCGGACGGCGAGCGTCGCTGTCCGTTGATCAAGGCTGCCGGGGTGGCGGGGCACGTGCCCACTTCCCTGCAGGACGGTGCCGCCAGCCGTCGACCACCCAGCGTCACCGATACATCAACCTCGTGACCGGTTTCACGGAAATTTTGGCTCTGACAAGATTTTCGTAAGCGTTGATCGTTGGGCTGAGAGGGGTGACAGCCCGTCAGGGTGGGTGCAGGGTGGTGGTGTGTGATGTCGAGCTGGATGTCTTGCTGCCACAGCTGGCCGTGGTGCAGGTCGAAAGAGTTGAGGCCGGCCCGGTGTTGATCCGAGTGGTGGCACGTACGCGTGATGACGTGTCCGTCTCCTGTTCTGGGTGTGGTTGGTTCTCGGACTGGATACACAGCCGGTATGTGCGCTACGTAGCTGATGAGGCGGTCGGTGGCCGTCCGGTCCTGATCGAGTTGTCCGTACGCCGTCTGTACTGCGAGAACCCCGACTGTTCGAAGACGACCTTCGTGGAGCAGGCCGAGGGGCTGAGCGTGCGGTATCAGAGACGCACACCCGCTTTGCAGCGCCTGCTGGGGGTGGTCGCGGCGGCGCTCGCGGGGAAGGGCGCCGCCCGGATGGTCTCTCACCTGCATCAACTGGTCAGCTGCAGCACGCTGCTGACTATGCTGATGGCTCTGCCCCTGCCCGTACTGCCGGTGCCCCGGGTGCTCGGCGTCGATGATTTCGCGTTGCGGCGCGGCCACCGCTACGCCACGATCCTGATCGATGTCCTCACCCACACCCGCGTGGATGTGCTGGCGGACCGGACCGCCGGGACGCTGACGGCCTGGCTGCGCGAGCATCCCGGTGTGGAGATCGTCTGCCGGGACGGCTCAGCCTCCTATGCCGAGGCGATCCGGCATGGCGCGCCCGACGCGGTGCAGGTCAGCGACCGGTGGCACCTGTGGCACAACCTCGCTGCCGCGGTGGAGAAGACGGTGGCCGCGCACGCCGCGTGCTGGCGCGCGAAGCCGCCCGAGGCAACGCCCGGTTCACGTAACGCGCGTGTCCTGCAGACCCATGCCGCCGTGCACGCCTCGCTGGAGTCGGGCGTGGGTCTGTGTGAGACGGGCCGACGCCTGGGCCTCGCGCTGAACACCGTCAAACGGTACGCCCGCATCGGTGACCCCGCCCAGCTCGTCCGTCCGCCCCAGTACCGGCGTTGCCTGGTCGATCCTTTCCGTGATCACCTGCGCACGCGTCGCACGGCCGGACCGGTGGCCACGACCATCCTCCTCGCGGAAATCCGTGCCCTGGGATACACCGGCAGCCCGAACCTCCTGGCCCGCTACCTCGAACAGGGACGCGCCGAGGAGGCGCTCTCGGATCCCTCCGTCCGCCGCCTCACCTCATGGATCATGACCGATCCCGACCACCTGGCCGAGGAACCGGGCACCCACCGCGACAAGCTCACCGCCGGCTGCCCCGAGATGACGCTCCTGACCAGCCACGTCACCGCCTTCGCGAAGCTCCTGGCCCACCACGAGCACCCCGCCGCCGAACACGCGGCCCTGGCCGAGTGGATCAAGGCCGTGAAAGGCGACGACCTCCCCGCCCTGCACGCCTTCGTCCGCGGTTTGGAGAAAGATCGCGCCGCCGTTCAAGCCGGCCTCGACCTGCCCCACAGCAACGGAGCCACCGAAGGCATCAACAACAAAACCAAGCTCCTCAAGCGCCAGACCTATGGACGAGCCGGCTTCGCTCTCCTTCGCCAGCGCATCCTGCTCAACTGATCGACTACAACCAACGATCAACGCTTACGAAAATCTTATCAGAGCCGAAATTTTGGCTCTGGCCCGTAATCGGTGGTAACGCTTCGTGTTGATCACTGGAGCAGGATCCGCTGGCGTAGGAGCGGGAAGCCGGCGCGGCCGTGCATCTGCCTCATGATCTTCTTCGTGCGGGTGTTGACGCCCTCGGTGCGGCCGTTGTGGTACGGGAGGGTGAGTCCGGCGTCGACGGCGGCGCGGTCGAGCTCGAGGCCGTTCGCGAAGGAGTGCAGGTGAGGCAGTTCAGCGGCGCGAACCGCGGTGATCCAGTCGGTGAGCTTGGCGTCGTTGCCCTCGGCTGGGGTCAGGAGCCCGGCGAACTCGCCGACGAGGCGGGCGAGTTCGGTCATCTCCGGACAGGCTTCGGTGAGTTCCCGTAGTAGTGCGGTGTCCTTGTCGCGCAGGTTCTCGGGGCGGGTGAGCATGAGGCGGGCGAAGCGCTGCGGGGTGGTGACCGGCTTGTCGCCCTCGGCCCGGCCCTGGGTGATGTAGCGGTAGAGCAAGTTGAGGCTCCCGGTGTAGCCCAGCTCCTGGATCTCCCGGAACAGTTGCTGCACGGGGACGGCCGGGTCGGCGGCCCGGCGGGCGCGGAGGTGGTCGCGGTAGGGGTCGACGAGGGTGGGCCGGTACTGCGGTGCGCGACGCTCCAGCGTGGGCTCCTTCAGGCGGGCGTACCGCTTGACGGTGTTCAGGGCGAGATTGAGGCGGCGGGCGCATTCGAGCAGGCCGACGCCCTTGCCGAGCAGGTCGTGGACCTGTTGCCAGCGTTCCCGGGTGGTCTGCTCGCGCACACCGCCCGGCCGGGCCGGGTTCACGCTCGCCCAGCACGCGGTGTGCGAGCGGACCTCGGACAGGGCCTTGCCGCACAGGTTGGACCACACATGCCACCGGTCGCTGACCTGCACTGCTTCGGGGAGGGCCTGGCGGATCGCCTCGCCGTAGGACCCGGAGCCGTCACGGCAGACATACTCGGCGCCGGGGTGCTCACGCAGCCACTTCGTCACCGTCTCGGCCTTGCGATCAGGCAGGACATCGATCCGCTCGCCGGTCTCTGCGTCGATGACGATCGTGGCGTAGCGGTGCCGGCGCTTGAGGGCGAAGTCGTCGATGCCGACCACCCGCGGCACGCGCAGCGGCGGTATGGGCAGGCGCATGAGCGTCCGCAGAGCCGTCGAACGGGAGACGCCGAAGGCCAGGACGCGTAAGAGGCGGGCGCCCGCCCGTCCCGCTAACTCCTTGACCACAGACCCGAGTTGACGGGCGAGGCGGTTGGTACGACGCTGGTAGCGCTCCACCAAGCCCGGTACCTGCTCGCGGAACGTCTGCCGCGGGCAGCCGGGCTCTGGGCAGACCAGACGCCGCAGCCGCACCGAGACGACGACCCGCCGCCCGTCCACCGGGACATCCGTGAGCGTCCGGCCATGGAAGCCGTGCACTCTCAACGTCGGAACCCCGCACACGGGGCACGGCACCCGATCATCCCGGGTCCGCGCCGTCACCCGGATCACGTCACCCTCGTCCGACACATCTTCCACAACCAGCGCCGCCAGGCCCGAAAACACCACAGCCACAAGCTCGTTGACATCTCGCACACCACACCAACGGCGCCCGTCACCCTTGGTTACCACCGATTACGGGCCAGAGCCGAAATTTTGACAGAGCCCTTCGATTCCCCGCTGGCGGCCCGGGGCGTGACCGGCTGAGACCGGGGGCGGGGCGGCCTGTGGTTCAGGTCGTGGTGGGCAGGCCGGTGCCGGCCGGTGATGTGGTTCCAGATGGTGAAGCGGATCGGGCCCTCCCCGGACACGGACAACCCGAGATCATCCCATGCCCCACCCGACAACGTGACAGAGCCACCCGCAACCGGCCGCATCGTCAGACGACGAAGGCGATCACACACGGCAGCTGTAGTTCTTGATCACGGCTGGTCGTGGCAGCGGTGTCGTTGCTGGTGGCAGGCGGTTGCGACGGCTTGGTGACGGCGCCTCCAGGCGATCCAGCGCAGGACATGATCACGGTCGCGGGCGGCTGGGGGCAGCACGATGGCCCGCAGGAGACGGATGAGCTCGGGACAGGTCGGCGGGACGAGTCCGGGTTGCCGCTCGGAGCCCTCATGGATGGCTGCGGCCGTGAGAGCGAGGACGACGGCGGCGAACAGGGAGAACAGTGACCAGCGCATCCAGGAGTTCCAGCAGGTCACCTGACCCTGGTCGAGCCCGGTGAAGCCCTTTGTGAGCTGGAACGTTTCCTCGATCCGCCACCTGCGCGAGATCACTTCCATCAGTGTGGCGAGGGCGACGTCGCCGGGTGCCCAGCAGCGGAAGTAGGACACCTCGCCGGTGTAGCGGTGCCGCCGCGCGACCAGCACGCTCGTCCCCGCCCCGGCCGCGTTCTCGTTCTCGTTCTCGTTCTCGTTCTCGTTCTCGTTCTCGTTCTCGTTCTCGTTCTCGTTCTCGTTCTCGTTCTCGTTCTCGTCGGGAGTGTCGTCGGGGCGGACGTCGAGCCAGGCCCAGTCGTACTCGCGGGTGCCCTTGGTGCCGTGTCCGGTCTGCCGGCGCATCCACTGCTCGGGACGCACCTTGTTGATCAGTTTGCGGGCCTCCCACCGGCGGCCGCCCCCGTCGGTGACCTGGTACGTAGCGGCGATGCCGACCGTGTAGCCCAGACCCAGTGAGCGTATGCCCCGGCGCAGTTCACGCCCGCAGTACACCTCGTCGCCCGCGAACCAGCGTGCCTCGATCCCCGTGGCGAGTGCGCCGGTGACCATGGACAGCGCCTGCTGCGGCTTCGTCGCGAACCCGACCTCCTCCGGCACCCCGGCGACCTCGCGGCGTTCCTCGTCCGCGGCCCAGTCCGCCGGGAGATACAGGGCCCGGTCGATGATCACCTTCGTGGTCGCGGAGACCGCCGCCAGATGCACCGCCACCTGACACAGACCGACACCGCCGATCGCACCCGAGTACTGCCGTCCGGCTCCCACACACTCCGTCGAGGACTTCGCATCGCCCGTCTCGTCCACCACCAACACCACGTCCTGCCCGGCGAGTTCACCGGCCACCAGGCGGACGATCTCCTTCCCCGCCCGATCGTGATCGAACCGGGCACGGGACAACAGGTGCTGCAGCCGGTGAGGGCCCGGATGTCCCAACGCCTGCCCGAGCGTCCAGCAGTTCCGCGTGTCCACCTCCAGCAACAGTCCGGCGACCAACTCGGCGGCTGTCGCCCGCGTTTCACGCCGTGTGAAACAGCCCGCGACGGTTGCCATGACCCTCCCGAATGTCTCGCCCCACGTCTGCTCCGCTATCGTGGCCTCCGCGGCCACCGTGTCTTGATACGTCGTCACAAACGTTCATGATCGCGGTGGCCGTCCTCATGCCCGCACGCACCCCCGACAAGACACTGACCAGCCCAGACGCTGGAACTACAGCTGCCGTGTCACAGCCTACTGAATGGATACCTTCAGTCGGTCCAAAAAAACATCCGCCCCGGCGTTGCCACTTCCCTCTCATAGAGCTGGCGTAGCTCCCTGCGGACGCTTTCCCTGTCTTTCAGTCCTGCCGTCAGGAAGTTGATCCACATGTTAACTTTGTTCTGGCCCTTTATTCCCGGTGTCATCACCGCCCCACTCTCCCATTTCGAAATTGTCGCGTTCCCTACGCCGACTGCAACTGCGACCTCTACTCGCGAGAATCCCCTATTCTCGCGGAGTCGCAGCATCAGTTCCCAGAATGCCAGCTTTGCGGGATCCCTACCGTCTTGGTATATTGCATTATAGAGCGTTTGAAGCTTTTCTTGGATTTTTGTGTTGTCTGTCACCGCCTGGATCCAGCGGCGTGCCGTGCCCGGATCGATGTAGATGCCGGACTCGCCTTTCGCTATAAAATGGATTCCGAGACTCGCCTTTTTTGCAAGCTCCTTCTGCGTCAGGCCTGCCTCCTCGCGCACTTTCCAAATTCTCCGGCTGAAATCGTTTTCGCCAACGGCGGGGCGTTGGCGTTTACCTTGGTTGCTTTTGTGTTCAGTGAGGTTGGGGTCGGGTGGGGGTTGTTTCCGCTTGAGGGGCTTGGGTTGTCCGCTTGAGGGTGGTGGAGCCGGGTGGGGTGTGGGCTGGTTTCGGGGGTGGGTCTGCGGGTGTTGTGCCGGCGGGTGGGTTTGTGGGGTTGTCTGGGGGTAGTGCTGGGTCTGTTGGTCGGGGGTCCAGGTGTATGCGGGTGGCTGGGCCTGGGGCTGGTTTTGGGTTTGCTGCTGGTTGGCGAGGGCCCACTGGGTTGATTGCCAGGCGTAGGCGATTTGTGCATCGAGGGCGGACAGGTCGGCCTTCCGGCTCTGGTATTGCCGCAGGTATGCGATTCGTCCGTCGGGGGACTGCCAGGCTGTGGTCCACCAGGCTGTGGGGTCGTCGTGGATGTCTTCGCTTGCCAGGAACGCTGCCAGGCCGTCGGCGATGGTGTCCCATGTGGGTTGCTGGTCCATCTGGGCAAGCCAGTCGAGCCAGTGGATGAGGACGTTTTCGTCCATCTGTGACCAGGCGTGTGTGGCGGGGTGGGGGTGGACGGGCGGGGGCGCGGGTTGTGGGGGCGGATCGGGTGTCCAGACGTAGCCCGCTCCCTGGATCTGCTGTTGCGGTTGCGGGGCGGATACCGGTCCGGGAAACGCGCCCTGGCCGGAGGGCGGATTCGCTGTCATGGGGTAGCCGGCCTGGATGCACACCTCCCGCAGCCATCTACTCCAGGCGGCGTTGTCCCAGCCGTTCACCTCGGTCCTGATCACATCTGCACTGGCCTGCTCGACGGCGTCATGGGTGGAGTTCCTAAATATCGACTCCAGCCACTGCCTGACCGCATCCTCGGTCATACCGTAGAACCCGGCGACATCCTTCACGGTGGCCTGAACGAGCCCCGTCCCGCAGTTGCTGATCAGACTGTCGAGAGCGTCGGCATCCTCGTTGAACCAGGTCTCCATCGCTTGCACCTCTCACGCTTGCATCCTCAGCCTGGCCGGACGAGGCGTGCCCGCAACCTAATGCGGTGCAGTCCCGCCCCCGCGTTCCGGGCGGACAGCATGTCGGGCACAGGTCGCGTCCCTCCCGGCGGCGGGTGCGGAGGCATGCATCGCCACCGGCCGGGACAGGCCTTGGTCACGAGGGGCCTGCACGACGGTGGAACCAGCCTCCCGTCTCCGATGTCCGGCCGCAGTCCGTGACCGGGTGGTCGACCGTGCACCCGCCGGTATCTGCGGAACCTGCTCGGCGAAATGACTTGTCGAGGGGGCTACTCAGCTTGAACTCGTAGACGCCGAGAGGGCGTGACGGTCCTTGATCCCTGCGGTATGGCAGGTGCATGCGGTATGCGCAGAGGGGCGGGTATACGCCTGCCGAGCAGGAACGACGTGAACAACTGCGGCTGAAGGCCGCTGAGTTATTTGAGCAGGGCGAGAGTTCTGGTGCGGTCGCGGCGGAGTTACGGGTAGCGCCGCGCACTGTGCGGCTGTGGCGTCAGCGGTGGCGCGAGGGCGGGGTGCAGGCCCTGCGTTCCAGGGGACCGGTGTCGCCGGAGCGTCTGTCGGCGCGGCAGTTCGCGCGTCTGGAAGCAGAACTGCGGCGCGGCCCGCCGGCGCACGGATTCGCCGACGACCAGCGGTGGACGCTGAAGCGGATCAAGGCGCTGATCGGGCGGCTGTTCCATGTGGGCTACACGGTGCAGGGCGTGTGGAAGCTGATGCGGCGCCACGGCTGGTCGTGCCAGGTCCCGGTGCGCCGGGCCGTCGAGCGGGACGAGGAGGCCATCGAGGTGTGGAAGCAGGAGGTGTGGCCGCAGGTAAAACCAGTGCGGCGGACCTGGGCGCCTACATCTGCTTCGAGGACGAGGCGGGGCAGGGCCTGAGGCCGCCGAAGGGCCGCACATGGGCCCCGCGCGGGGCACGGCCCGTGGTGAGGGTGCGTGGCAGAGGTTCCGGCCGGGTCAACGTGGCCGGCGCGGTCTGCTTCCGCCCCGGCGAGCGCCCGCACTTCTTCTACCGGCTGCACGTCTATCACGGGCGCAAGGGCGAGCCCAAGAGCTTCGCCTGGCACGAGTACCGCGAACTGATCCTCGCCGTTCACCAGCAGCTGCACGCGCCGCTCGTGTGGTGCTGGGACAACCTGAACGTGCACCTGTGTGCACAGATGAAGGAGTTCGCCGACGAACACCAGGAGTGGCTGCGTGTGGTCCAGATGCCCGCGTATGCACCCGAGCTGAACCCCACCGAGGGCGTCTGGTCACTCCTGAAACGCTCCATCGCCAACTTCGTCACCGCCGACCTGGGCGGCCTCGTCCGCATCGTCAAGCGCAAGCTCAAGAAGATCCAGTACCGGCCCGACCTGATCAACGGCTGCCTCACCGAGACCGGCCTGGTGATCGAACCACCGTGATCCACCAGCCGGCGTCTACGAGTTCAAGCTGAGTACTAGTAGGTCGTCGCTGCTTAGTTGTGTCATGTCTGGGAGGCTGGTATCTGTCAGATCCTTCTCGCTTGTCAGACAGGGCTGTTGTTATGGGTTCGCAGAAGAAGCGGCCGGTCAGGCTGACCACGCAGGACCGTGAGGAATTGGTCCGGGTGACCACGACGGGTGTTCGCGGAGCTTCGATGATCATGCGTGCGCGGGTGCTGCTCGCGCTGGACACCTCGGTGGGTGAGGTGGACTCCAAAGAGGCGATCGCGACCCGGCTCGGCGTCTGTGGTGAGACGTTGCGGCTGGTCGCCAAGCGTTTCGCCGAGACCGGTGGCGATGTTCACGCCACGGTCGCACGGAAGAAACGCGACCTGCCGCCGGTGCCCTCGCCGGTGACCGGCGAGGTCGAAGCCCGGCTGATCGCGATGGCATGCTCCCAGCCGCCCCCGGGCCATGCGCGGTGGTCGCTGCGACTACTGGAGAAGCACGTCGCACTGGTTGAGGACATCCCCGATCTGGACCACTCCACCATCGGCCGGATCCTAAAAACGGAACTGCGCCCTCACCTGAAGAAGTGCTGGACCATCCCACCACGAGCGAACGCACAGTTCGCAGCCCGGATGGAAGACGTCCTCGCCGTCTATGCCCGACCCTACGACCCGGCACGTCCGGTGGTGTGCATGGACGAAAAGCCCTACCAGCTCCTCGACCACGTCCGCGGCCCAATCCCCGCCCGACCCGGCCGCGACGCGTGCCAGGACAGCGAGTACATCCACTGTGGCACCTGCTCCGTCTTCGTATGGACCGAACCCTTACGCGGATGGCGTCGCACGCAGGCACTGTCCCGACGGACCCGGATCGACTGGGCCGGCCAGGTCAAACAGCTACTGACACGGCAGCTGTAGTTCCAGCGTCTGGGCTGGTCAGTGTCTTGTCGGGGGTGCGTGCGGGCATGAGGACGGCCACCGCGATCATGAACGTTTGTGACGACGTATCAAGACACGGTGGCCGCGGAGGCCACGATAGCGGAGCAGACGTGGGGCGAGACATTCGGGAGGGTCATGGCAACCGTCGCGGGCTGTTTCACACGGCGTGAAACGCGGGCGACAGCCGCCGAGTTGGTCGCCGGACTGTTGCTGGAGGTGGACACGCGGAACTGCTGGACGCTCGGGCAGGCGTTGGGACATCCGGGCCCTCACCGGCTGCAGCACCTGTTGTCCCGTGCCCGGTTCGATCACGATCGGGCGGGGAAGGAGATCGTCCGCCTGGTGGCCGGTGAACTAGTAGGTCGTCGCTGCTTAGTTGTGTCATGTCTGGGAGGCTGGTATCTGTCAGATCCTTCTCGCTTGTCAGACAGGGCTGTTGTTATGGGTTCGCAGAAGAAGCGGCCGGTCAGGCTGACCACGCAGGACCGTGAGGAATTGGTCCGGGTGACCACGACGGGTGTTCGCGGAGAAGCTCCTATTTCCTGTCAAGCGGCCTGTGCAAGGTCGGCCGTCGTGATGTTCGTGCAGGTCAAGGCTCTGAAGACCTCACGGGCTATGTAGCGCTTGAGGCAGCGGATGATGTCCTTCTTCTGCAGTCCCTGCGCAGTGCGTCGGGCCACGTACTCGCGGGTGCGGCGGTCGTGCTGCATGCGGACGACCGCGATGCGGTAGAGGGCTGCGTTGGCGGACCGGTTGCCTCCCCGGTTCAGCCGGTGGCGGTCGCGGCGGCCGGAGGAGGCCGGCAGAGGTGCGGCGCCGCACAGATGGGCGAAGGCTGCCTCGGAGCGCAGGCGCTCGGGGTTGTCGCCGACTGCCGCCAGGAGGCGGGCGGCGGTCTCGGGCCCGACGCCGTTCACGGCCAAGAGCATGGGCGCGGCCTGAGCCGCCAATGTGGTCAACTCGGCGTCATACTCGCTGATTTCACGCCCGAGGTCCTGGTATCTGCGGGCAAGGCGGCGCAGGGTGAACTTGGCCGCGGCGGTGGGGTCGGCCAGGTCCGGTGTCGGTCGGAGCCTGGCGCATGCGCTGATCAGGTCTGCTGCTGCCAGAGGGCGCAGTTGGCTGCGCAGGGTGTCGGGCGCGGTGACCAGGAGGCTGCGGATCTGGTTGATGGCCTGGGTGCGGGCCTTCATGGCCGAGGTGCGGGCGTTGTGCAGGACCCGCAGCCCCTCGGCGGCACCGGTGTGGGTCTTGGGGATGACGCCCGCACGTCCGGAGGCGACTGCCTCGGCGGCGGCATAGGCGTCGATGGGATCGGACTTGCCCAGCTGGCGGCGCATGCGCCGGTCAGGCCGGTTGATGTCGAACACTTGCAGGCCGGAAGCGGCCAGGACGCGTGCGAGCTGGGTGCCGTAGGATCCGGTGCCCTCGACGCCGACGGCGCGCACGCTCCCGAAAGAGCGCAGCCAGGCCAGCAGGGCGCGGTAACCCTCGCTCGTGGTCGGGAACTGAGCGTCGCCCAGATGCCGGCCGATGGGGTCGACGGCGGCGGCATGGTGGGTGTCGGCGTGGGTGTCCACGCCTCCGAAGACGTCCGGGCGCTGATCGGCCATGATGGAGGTGCTGTCCTTCCGGGTTGGCAAGAGGGGCAGCACACGCCGGTCGGGCGGCGGACAAAGCAGTGACGGGGGCTTCTAGCCCAAGCTCCTATCAGGTCACGAGCGCCCGATCGGCTGTGTGCGTGGTGGCCCCCCGCAGCGAGTCGACAGTTCTCCGACATGACAGCCCGTGGGCGTCAGCTTCGATGTGGGTCAGACCCGGCGGAGGACCACGGCACCATCATCACTGCTTCGATGATCATGCGTGCGCGGGTGCTGCTCGCGCTGGACACCTCGGTGGGTGAGGTGGACTCCAAAGAGGCGATCGCGACCCGGCTCGGCGTCTGTGGTGAGACGTTGCGGCTGGTCGCCAAGCGTTTCGCCGAGACCGGTGGCGATGTTCACGCCACGATCGCACGGAAGAAACGCGACCTGCCGCCGGTGCCCTCGCCGGTGACCGGCGAGGTCGAAGCCCGGCTGATCGCGATGGCATGCTCCCAGCCGCCCTCAGGCTATGCGCGGTGGTCGCTGCGACTACTGGAGAAGCACGTCGCACTGGTTGAGGACATCCCCGATCTGGACCACTCCACCATCGGCCGGGTCTTAAAAAACGGAACTGCGCCCTCACCTGAAGAAGTGCTGGACCATCCCACCACGAGCGAACGCGCAGTTCGCAGCCCGGATGGAAGACGTCCTCGCCGTCTATGCCCGACCCTACGACCCGGCGCGTCCGGTGGTGTGCATGGACGAGAAGCCCTACCAGCTCCTCGACCACGTCCGCGGCCCAATCCCCGCCCGACCCGGCCGCGACGCGTGCCAGGACAGCGAGTACATCCGCTGCGGCACCTGCTCCGTCTTCGTATGGACCGAACCCTTACGCGGATGGCGTCGCACGCAGGCACTGTCCCGACGGACCCGGATCGACTGGGCCGGCCAGGTCAAACAGCTACTGACCGTGGACCACCCCGACGCCGAAACCGTGGTCCTGGTGATGGACAACCTCAACACCCACACCATCGCCTCCCTGTACGAGGCCTTCGAACCAGAAGAGGCCTTCGCCCTGGCTCAACGCCTCGAGATCCACCACACGCCCAAGCACGGCTCCTGGCTCAACATCGCCGAGATCGAACTCTCCGCGCTGACCCGGCAATGCCTCGACCGCCGGATCGGCGACCTCGACACACTCAACACCGAACTCTCGGCCTGGCAGAACGCCACCAACACCCACCAACGCCAAGTGGACTGGCAGTTCACCACCCATGACGCACGCATCAAACTGCGCCACCTTTATCCCAAGAATTAGCCACGACAGTCTACTAGTAGGACTCCGTTATGTCTGCCTGTCGGTCCTGTTTGGGGGAACGCTGAAGGTGTGGATACACATGAAGTGAACCGGGCTCGGGCGAAGTTGGCGTTATTCGTGGCTGATGTGTTCGCCTCGGTGCCGCGCAAGGACCAGCGGGCCAAGAGCGACTGCTATCTGCGGGGACTGATGGTGGACGGTCGCCGCAAGTCCATCCAGGCCATGGCGCAGCGGCTGCCGGACGGCAACGAGCAGAATCTGCAGCAGTTCGTGAACCAGTCGACGTGGGATCCGCTGCCGGTGCGGCGGCGGATTGCGCAGCGGATGGTGCCGCTGGTCGGTCCGGACGCGTGGGCGGTCGATGACGTGTCGTTTCCCAAGGACGGGAAGATGTCGGTGGCGGTCGCCCACCAGTACTGCGGGGCGCTGGGCAAGCAGGCCAACTGCCAGGTCGCAGTGCGTGTGCACGCGGTCTCCGACACGGCGTCCTGTCCGCTGCAATGGCGCCTGTTCGTGCCTGAGGAGTGGGCGCACGATCCGGTTCGCCGGCGCAAGACCGGGATGCCCGACGAGATCGGGCACCGGGAGAAGTGGCGTCTGGCCCTGGACACCATCGATGAGCTGGCCGGATGGGGTCTGGTGCCTCCGGTTTTGGTGGCCGACGCCGGCTACGGACAGAACGCCGACTTCCGCGACGGCCTGGAACATCGCAGCATCGACCACGTGGTGGCGATCCGCTCGGATGTGACCGTCCACCCGCATGATGCGATGCCCATGGCCCCCACCTGGTCCGGCAACGGCCGCAAGCCCCAGCCCCGCTACCGCGACAGGCCGACTCCGGTGGCCGCGCTGGTGGCCGGCCACGGACGGCAGGCCTTCACCGAGGTGACCTGGCGGGAAGGATCCCGCGGACCGCTGCGCTCACACTTCCTGTCCCTGCAGGTGCGGCCCGCCGGGATCAAATCCAAACGCCTCGCCCAGGCCGCCGCCCTCGCCTCACACGGCCACTGGGACGGCGTCCTGCCTGAGGTCACACTGCTGGCCGAATGGCCCGACGGCGCCGAAGCACCCACCGGCTACTGGCTGTCCAACCTGCCCGCAGACACCCCAATCGCCGAACTGGTCCGCCTGGCGAAGATCCGCTGGCGCATCGAGCACGACTACCGGGAACTCAAGCACGGCCTCGGCCTGGACCACTTCGAGGGACGTTCCTGGAACGGCTGGCATCACCACGTCACCCTGGTCACCGCCGCCCACGCGTTCCTCACCGAACAGCGACTGGCCCCAAAAGCCGATACAGCCAACTCACCCTCTACCAGACCCTCGACGCCATCCAGGACCTGCTGAACTGCTGGACCGGCACCTGCACCACCTGCCACCGCCCCCTGCCCAGAACATCCACCACCAGCCAAAACCCCAGAGCCAGAGCAACCTAACGGAGTCCTACTAGTGCCGTATCAGGCAACGTTCGCCCTGTTGACTACCTTGCGCAGGCGTTCGTCGGCGGCGTGCTTGTTCCGCCAGATGATGTAGCGGCGGATCATGCTGCCCTGCTCCTTGTGGCTGGCATGGTCGGTGCCGTCGAGTGCGAAGTAGCGCAGGGCGGTGAACTGGGCCTCGATGCGGTTGAGCCAGGAGCTGTTGGTCGGGGTGTAGGCGAATTCGACGTTGTTGGCCGTGGCCCAGTCGCCGACGCGGGTGTCCTTCTTGGTGGTCAGGTGCGGGGAGAAGTTGTCGAGCACGATCGCGATCCGGGTCTCGGCCGGGTAGAGGCTGCGCAGGTAGCGGCAGAACTCCAGGAACCTCGTCCGGTTCTTCTTCGGCTTGATGTGGCCGTAGAGCCTGTCCCGGGCCAGGTCATAGGCGGCGAGGAGGTGGCGGACGCCGTGCGGGCGGGTGTAGGTGGCCCGTCGGCGGGGGCGGGGTTCCCGGTCGGGGTCCTTGTGCTTCCCGCCGCGCTCGGTCCACTGCCGGCCGGGGTGAGGCTGGAGGTTGAGCGGGCCGAACTCGTCAAGGCAGAAGACGACTTCTGGTTCGCCATCGTCGGGTATGACCTCGCCGTCGGCGATGGCGTAGAGGTGCTCGACGCGCGCTTTCTTGGCGGCGTAGTCGGGGTCGCGGGAGGTCTTCCAGGTCTTTATGCGTTGAAACGAGACGCCCTCCTCACGGAGCAGAACCCGAAGGCCCTCGTGGCTGATGTCGTCGACCACCCCCTCGGCGACCAGGAAGTCGGCCAGCTTGGCCAGGCTCCAGGTCGAAAACGGCAGGCCGTGCTCGGCAGGCTTGGACTTGGCGGTCTTCTTGATCTCCCGGCGTTCGGGGAGAGTGAAGGTCTTGGGCCGACCGCCCTTGTACTTCGGGTAGAGCGAGTCGAAGCCGTCGGTGTTGAAGTTGTGGATCACGTCCCGGACTCGGTCCGCGCTGGTGAATGTCACCTCGGCGATCTTCACCACGGGCATGCCCTGCGCGGACAGCAGCACCATCTGGGCCCGCCGCCAGGTCACCACCGACCCCGTGCCTCTACGGATGATCCGCAGCAGGCGCTGCCCCTCGTCGTCATCGATCTCACGGACGCGTACTCGTTCTGCCACCCAGACAGCTTGGCCGACACCGCGCCGTCCGGACCAGCATCCGAACGGCGCGTCACATCACCACAGGGCAAAGGTTCTCTGATGCGGCACTAGTAGGACTCCGTTATGTCTGCCTGTCGGTCCTGTTTGGGGGAACGCTGAAGGTGTGGATACACATGAAGTGAACCGGGCTCGGGCGAAGTTGGCGTTATTCGTGGCTGATGTGTTCGCCTCGGTGCCGCGCAAGGACCAGCGGGCCAAGAGCGACTGCTATCTGCGGGGACTGATGGTGGACGGTCGCCGCAAGTCCATCCAGGCCATGGCGCAGCGGCTGCCGGACGGCAACGAGCAGAATCTGCAGCAGTTCGTGAACCAGTCGACGTGGGATCCGCTGCCGGTGCGGCGGCGGATTGCGCAGCGGATGGTGCCGCTGGTCGGTCCGGACGCGTGGGCGGTCGATGACGTGTCGTTTCCCAAGGACGGGAAGATGTCGGTGGCGGTCGCCCACCAGTACTGCGGGGCGCTGGGCAAGCAGGCCAACTGCCAGGTCGCAGTGAGTGTGCACGCGGTCTCCGACACGGCGTCCTGTCCGCTGCAATGGCGCCTGTTCGTGCCTGAGGAGTGGGCGCACGATCCGGTTCGCCGGCGCAAGACCGGGATGCCCGACGAGATCGGGCACCGGGAGAAGTGGCGTCTGGCCCTGGACACCATCGATGAGCTGGCCGGATGGGGTCTGGTGCCTCCGGTTTTGGTGGCCGACGCCGGCTACGGACAGAACGCCGACTTCCGCGACGGCCTGGAACATCGCAGCATCGACTACGTGGTGGCGATCCGCTCGGATGTGACCGTCCACCCGCATGATGCGATGCCCATGGCCCCCACCTGGTCCGGCAACGGCCGCAAGCCGCAGCCCCGCTACCGCGACAGGCCGACTCCGGTGGCCGCGCTGGTGGCCGGCCACGGACGGCAGGCCTTCACCGAGGTGACCTGGCGGGAAGGATCCCGCGGACCGCTGCGCTCACACTTCCTGTCCCTGCAGGTGCGGCCCGCCGGGATCAAATCCAAACGCCTCGCCCAGGCCGCCGCCCTCGCCTCACACGGCCACTGGGACGGCGTCCTGCCTGAGGTCACACTGCTGGCCGAATGGCCCGACGGCGCCGAAGCACCCACCGGCTACTGGCTGTCCAACCTGCCCGCAGACACCCCAATCGCCGAACTGGTCCGCCTGGCGAAGATCCGCTGGCGCATCGAGCACGACTACCGGGAACTCAAGCACGGCCTCGGCCTGGACCACTTCGAGGGACGTTCCTGGAACGGCTGGCATCACCACGTCACCCTGGTCACCGCCGCCCACGCGTTCCTCACCGAACAGCGACTGGCCCCAAAAGCCGATACAGCCAACTCACCCTCTACCAGACCCTCGACGCCATCCAGGACCTGCTGAACTGCTGGACCGGCACCTGCACCACCTGCCACCGCCCCCTGCCCAGAACATCCACCACCAGCCAAAACCCCAGAGCCAGAGCAACCTAACGGAGTCCTACTAGCTGCTGTGGAGTCCATCAGTGAATCTCGGCCTTCGTCAGGTTCTCTTGATCGTTGGGGTTGCTGGTGTCGGGTTGTCAGCGGGGGCAGGTACGGTTCTTGGGGTGATCACGACGCATGCCTACCGGTTTGCGCTGGACCCGACGCCGCGTCAGGCCGGTGCGATGTCCGGCATGCCGGCGCGGCTCGTGTCGCCTACAACTGGGGTCTGGCCGTGGTGAAGGCGGTCCCGGCGTGAGGCGGAACGCTCCTACGGCATTGCCGAGGCGGAGTTGACGCCTACGGTGTCGTGGTCGATGTACGCGCTGCGCAAGGCGTGGAACCAGGCAAAGGACGCCGTTGCCCCCTGGTGGGTGGTGTGCTCGAAGGAGGCGTACGCCACCGGTCTTGACCGGCTCGCGTCTGCGTTGAAGAACTGGGCCGATTCCAAGCGGGGCAGGCGCAGGGGCCCGCGGATGGGTTTCCCGCGCTTCAAGTCGAAGCGGAAGGCCACGCCTTCGGTCAGGTTCACCACGGGTGTGATCCGGCTGGACGGGCGTATGCATGTGGTGCTGCCCGTGCTGGGGCGGATCAGGACACACGAGTCCACATGCAAGCTCGGCCGCCTCATCGAGGCGGGGAGCGCGCGGATCAAGTCCGCGACCGTCGGGCAGGAGGCCGAACGCTGGTTCGTCTCCTTCATCGTGGAAGTCCAGCGCGCGGAGCGTACGCCCACCCGGCCGGATGCGGTGATCGGCGTCGATCTCGGGGTGAAGACCCTCGCGGTGTTCTCCGACGGGCGCCCGGCCACCGAGAACCCGAAGCACCTGGCCGAAGCACAGCGGAAGCTGGGCCGCCTGTCCCGTACGGTCTCCCGCCGCCGAGGGCCCGACCGGCGCACCGGACAGCAGCCCTCGAACCGGTGGAAGCGCGCCGACGCCCAGCGCAACCGCGTGCACCACCGCGTCACCGCGCTGCGCCGGGACGGCATACACAAGCTCACCACCTCCCTGGCCGGGGAGTACGGCACCGTGGTGGTGGAAGACCTCAACGTCGCCGGCATGGTGAAGAACCGGAAGCCGGCCCGCTCGATCGCGGAGCGCAGACCACCGTGACGCCCAGATCCGGCACGCCATCAGCCAGTTGCTGCACTGGGCCGACCGGTGCGGCGTCAAAGCCATCGGCCTGGAGAACCTGGACTTCGCCGCCGAGAAGACCCGCGAGAAGCACGGCAGACGTAAGCGCTTCCGGCAGCTCATCTCGGGCATCCCGACCGGCAAGCTCAAGGCCCGGCTCGTGTCCATGGCGTCCGAACACGGCCTGTCGATCGTTGCCGTGGACCCGGCGTACACGTCGATGTGGGGCGATCAGCACTGGAAGAAGCCCCTCACCTCGAAGAAGCGAAAGATGTCCCGCCACGATGCCGCCGGCATCGCGACCGGGCGACGCGCCCTCGGGCACCATCCGGCGACGGACGGCACCGCCCACGCAGCACCACAGCGATACTGCGGGGCATCGGACCGCCCAGGCCGGACCAGACGCACGAGGGCGTGAGGGAACCCGCCCACCCGTCACGGAGTATGCACACGATGCACGCAGCCGGACGGAGACACAGCGAACGCGGGAGACCAGCGCATCAAACACCGTTCGCGATGCGCGCAGTTCCGGGAGCCGGCAGCAAATGTCACTCCAGGACACTGGTTAGGAACGGTTGGTCCCAGGACAAGATCCGCGCTGAGGCGCTTGACCAGGCCGCAGTGGTGTGGCCGTTGGCGCAGGCCTGTCCGAATTTCAGGCACCACCGGCGCACCGTCTCGTAGGACACGACGACGTCGCGCTCGATCATCAGCTCCTCGACCTCGCGAAACGACAGCGGGAACCGGAAGTACAGCCACACGGATCTGTTCCCGGACAGCACCTGTCCGATCACAGACTTCTCTGACACGCGCCGCAGGTACATCACGGCCGGCGGACTGGCGCCGGTGGAGTCCGAACGAGCCGTCACCGCAGTCCGGTCACGCTCGCACCAGCAGGCTCAACCGCATAAGGAAGTCCTCCACGCCTCCAAGAGATTGACAACCAGGGCGTCACCTGAGAGCGAGCGGCCCGCGGGCGCCGAGCCTGAACGACTGCCTCTTCACCCGCCTGCAGCCCTGCCTTTTTGGCCCTTGTTAGTGCGCTCGATGACTGCAACGATGCAATCCTTCTGGCATGTATAGGACAAGACCTGCAGTGTGGTCAGTTTACCTGCGCGGACAGTAGCCGTCGGACATGGCGGCCTCAATCTGTGTGCCTCACGCCTTGGTTGAAGGAGACGCGATGCGGGATCGGCGCTGCGACAAGATTCACGAGCTGCCCTCAAGGGCCGCCGCCGAGGCCGAGGACGTCAGTCGTCGTAGCCTGCTGCGGTGGAGTGCGTTCCTGGCTGCCGGGGGTGTGGCCACCCTGGTCCCGGCCAGCATCGCCAGTGCCGCCACCAGTGGCACGCCCGGTCAGAAGGAGACGACGACTTACAAGGGAACTGCGCCCTTCGGGTTCGACCAGTGGATCTCCATAGAGCTCGACATTCCGGCCGGTGTGCAGCGCATTTCGGTCAGCTATTCCTTCGAGCCGCAGACGAGTCCCAGCCTTCCCGGTACCTGGAACAACGTGATGGACATCGGCATCCTTGGGCCGACCGAGTTTCGCGGCTACTCGGGCAGCGCCCGGAAGGAGTTCACGCTGTCGGCCGCGGACGCCACCCCTGGCTACGTGCCGGGGCCCATCCAGCAGGGCAAGTGGTCGATCATCCTGGGGCCGATGGTGGCCGAACTGAAGGGCATGGGTTGGCAGGTGGACGTGACTCTCGATTACGGTGATCCGCTGCCCACCACCACTCCCTACGACGTACTTCCCGCGAGCATCCCGAACACCGGTTGGGGGTGGTATCGGGGTGACCTGCACATGCACACCGTGCACTCCGACTCCCAGCGCACGGTGGACGAGCGGGTCGCTGACGCCCACGCCGCCGATCTGGACTTCATCGCCATCTCCGACCACAACACCAATGCCGCTGGGGTGTCCTGGAGGGGCAACATCCCCAAACGAATGCTGGTGATCAACGCCGAGGAGGTGACGACCCGGCACGGGCACTGGCTGGCGGTGGGCATCCCCCAGGGCGACTGGATCGACTGGCGATACAAACCGTCGGATGGCAAGTTCGACGCCAACGTCCAGCAGGTGCGCGGCCTGGGCGGCTTGGTCATCGCCGCCCACCCTATGACGCCGGCGTTCGGTTCGGCCTGGGAGTTCGGCCTGGGCCTGGACAAGATCGACGCTATGGAGGTGTGGAACGGGGCCCCTGGGTCCGGCACGCGACCCTGGACGGGCGACGACGAGCTGAACCTCATCGCCTGGCATTTGCTGCTGTGCGCGGGCAAGCGGGTTCCCGGCCTGGGCAACAGCGATGCCCACTCCCTGGGCGACGGCCTCGTGGGGACGCCCCAGAACGTGGTGTGCGCCAAGACCCTCTCCAAGGCCGCGCTGCTGGACGCGATACGCCGGGGCAGGCTGTATGTGGCGGAGTCGTCCCAGGTGACGGTGGATTTCACCGCCAGCGCCCGCGGGACGAGCGCCGGCCCCGGCGAGACACTGCCCCTGGGCTTCTTCGACGCCGTGGACGTCGTCGCCAAGATCTCCGGTGCCCCGAACACCGTGGCCACCCTCGTCACCGAGTGGGGCGTCATGGCCTCCATCCAGATCGACGCCGGCGGAAGTGGCGTGCTGCGCTGGCGCGGCTGGGGCAAAGCCTCCATGTTCGCCCGCGTCGACGTCCGCCGCATGGAGCCCTCCTGGAGCGTGCTGAGCCAGATGGTCGCCTTCACCAACCCCATCTGGTTCTACGGAACTCCCACCGTCAGCGACCCGAACGTTCCCGCCATCCGCCTGCGCGGGCACGCCACCCCCGAGATACCCTTCGGCACCAGCGGTACCAGCGAGCGAGCACTGCCGGGCATCACCCATTACACGGAGCGCTTCGCCGCAGCGAGCGTATCCCTTGCCACTCCCCCGCCCCCGGGCCGCAAGACGGCCCTGACCATCGGCGACGACCAGCACTTGTACCTCACCGTTATGAGATGGAACGGCATGTGGGCCGAGTGGCTCCAGGTACCCAACCCCGGCGGCGCGGCCGACCTCAAGTTCCAGACGGCCGACCTCGCCGGGATGCCCGACGGCACCACCCAGTACCTCGCCACCGGCATGGACGGCATCCTCTACCACCAGACGGGTGATGCCAGCATGCCAGGCCGCCTTGGACAGTTCAGTGGTTTCCAGCCCGTGCCCGGGACGGACGGGTCGCCCACGTGGCGGGCGGCCAAGGTCGCCGCCGAGGGAATGCCTGACGGCACCACGCAGGTGCTGACCTACCGGCTCGACGGCAGTCTCTACCACAACATCCGCCGCACCGACGGTTCCTGGGTCGGCTGGACCCGCCTCGCGGGCTATAGCGTCACCCCGGCCTTCGCCGGTACGGCCCTGTCCATGGTTGGCATGTCCGACGGCTCGTCTCAGATCCTCGCCATCGGGCTCGACGGCCTCGTCTACCACCAGATCCGCTACCCGGATGGCCGGTTCACCGGATTCCGTCAGGTTCAAGGCATCAAAGGCCCGACCATGGCCGCTAGTTCGGTCGACATCGCCCTCGACACCTACTACCGCCAGAACTCAGTCCGAGTCGCCGCCGTCGGTCAGGACGGCAACGTCTGGTACGTCACCCGCATGGCCGACGGCTCGTGGAACGACTGGCAGCAGGCCACCACCTCCACCAGTAAGGGCTTCCCCTACGCCCGCGTCGTCATCACGCCGGGTGATGCATGGGGAAACAAGTACGTGGCCCTCTCCACCCTCTGACTGCGAACCCGGTACCGCCGGGCGGCGGGCGTTGCCGCCGCCCGGCGCCCTCTACAGGTTCGCCGAGCAAGCTGGCGCCGACGAGATCGCCTCCTGGGGCTATGAACTCCTAACAAGGGCGTCGGACATGTCGGTGGGTGATCAGGCAGGTTGCGAGGCCTAGGAAGGCCTCATGGATGTCGTCGCGTCTCTCCCATCGGATCCGCAGGCGGCGAAGCCGTGCAGCCAGGCGCCCAGGCCGGAGCCGTGCTCCGCGCCTCGTTCGGCGATGACCGGGCGGATGCCGCGCTTCCAGAGCAGTCGCTGGTACTTGTCGTGGTCGTAGCCGCGGTCGGCAAGCAGCGCATCGGGAACTGCACCAGGAGCCCTGTCTTCATGCACGGCCACGACGAAATCACCCGCCGACCGGCCACTTTCGATCACTCCGCACTCAAGATCGATAGGACAACGGCTTCTGACAGCACCCGGGCAGCGCGAACGCGCGATGAAAGGCTTCCGGTCCGTCGGATCAGCACAACGGTTCCGCCCCCACCGGCACCTGACGACCGCCGGCCGCCACCGCCACCACATGATGATCCGCTTCGCCCTCTGGAACCACATCACCGGCCGGCACCGGCCTGCCCGCCAACGACCTGGACCACAGGCCACCCCGCCCCCGGTCACGCCCTCAACCGATCACGCCCCCGACAACGTGACAGCACCTTACATACATGTTGACCTATTCCTGCGGCGGCCTCTCTGCGTCATTGCCGGGTTTCCTGCGAGTTTTACTGCGTGGGTGCATTGACGGCGAAGGAGCTCCATACCTAACATGTATGTATGGAGCTCCCGTACGGACCATCGACTCCCGAGAGTCGGGGGGAGCCATTCCAGTGGCGCGTGCCCGGTGTCGCCGAGCAGTGCGCGCCATCAGAGGCGCAGGGCTCCCGACCGGTGGCTGAAGAGGTCAGCGAGGCATGTCATGGATTCCATACGAGCCGGTGTCGTCACATCACGCAGGTTCCATCCCCTTCCGCGCCGGACGGTGCCAGCAGCACATGTTGCGGTTGCTGACGTGCCTGAGCCGGACACCCGCCGGCAGCAGGCGATGATGGCGCTCCCGGCGGAAGCATGCCGCGTCCGCACCGTCCGGCACTTCGTCGCCGCTTTGTTGAGGAGCTGGGGAGTCATCGAGTCGGACCGGGACACCGCATGTCTGATCGTCAGCGAGCTGGCCGGTAACGCGGCTCAGCACGGTGGCGCCGAGATGACGGTGTGCGTGAGCCTGTCGGCTGAGTCTCTGTGCATCGACGTGGTCGACACCGGTTCTGCCTCGCGTGTGCCGCACCCGCACTGTGGTGACCTTGACGAAGAGCACGGCCGCGGCCTCGGCATCGTCGATTGCCTGGCAGATTGGATTGACGTAGTTGCAGAACCGGACAGGTGGCGAAGTCGTGCCGGCCTCAGGGTCAGCAGGGCAGTCCCGGCTCAGCGCATCCTTCCGGCTGCCTAGAAGCCAAAAGCGGCAGGTTCCGTGCTCTGGGGTCACAGAGTGTCGCTGAGGGTGTCAGCCAGTCGGTGCCGGACAGCGCGCACCGCAGGCGGAATCGATACAGCGACCGATCCAGCCACTGCGGCCGCCACCAAGAGCAGCAGAGCGAAGAGCGGCGGTGGCTGGGCGATGCCCGAACCGATGCCGCTGGAAGCGCCTTGCAGATTGATCAGCCACTGGGACGCCAGAACACCCAGGCCTGTGCCGACTACGGCGGCAGCCAAAGCGATGAAGCCGGTACCAGCCACGATGACCGCCACGATCTGCCGCGGTGTCAGCCCGATGGCCTTGAGCGCCAGAAGGTCACGGCGGCGGTCCCGCACTCCGGCAGCGATGGTGGTCGACAGTTCCGCAAGGCCGATCAACGCCAGCACAGTGACCAGGCCAGCGATCACCGGTTGCACCGAGCTGAGCTCGCCGACAGGGTTCGCGCTCTCACGAATATCCAGCCGCCCGCCCGCCCCCTCGTTGAGCCGGTCCCTGACAGCCGACGGAGCGACGCCCGGCTCGAGCACGAGAGCGTAGAAGTCCGGTCGGAGCGCGGGATCGCTTTCCTGCAGCGTGCGCAGGGAAGCAGAGATGACCCGTCCACTGTCTTCCGGC
The DNA here is from genome assembly GCF_045162795.1 of Streptomyces sp. NBC_01017. Taxonomy (NCBI): domain Bacteria; kingdom Bacillati; phylum Actinomycetota; class Actinomycetes; order Kitasatosporales; family Streptomycetaceae; genus Streptomyces; species Streptomyces sp. NBC_01017. Next base: position 11,165,375 of record NZ_CP108683.1, on the reverse strand, counting down.
TCGATGCTGCGTCCGACGATGTGCAGGACCTGGGGACTGCCTCCCACCGTCATGCGAACCCAGTCCCCGACCTTCACATCGAGGAGGTCGAGCAGCCCCTGCCCTGCGATGGCTTCGTCGGGGCCGTCGGGCGCCCGGCCCTCGTTCACGGCGAACGGATACGGAGCGTCTGCAGTACCCAGACCTCGCAGGGTGATGGTGCCGGTCTGCCCCGGCACCAGCGCCGCTACATCGACACCGGGATAGACACCCGCCACCGCTGGATCCACGCTGAGCAAACGCCGTACCGACGCGTCATCGAGACCGTCGCCGCGGGCAGTGAGCGCTGCAACGATCCCGACGTCCTGAGGATCGTTCTCAAACCGGTCGAGCGTCGTCCAGGTGCCGAGCGCAATCGTGATCAGCAGGAGGGGAACAGCCAAGCGCCCCACCGCCGCACAGGCACGCAGGGGAAACTGGAAAGCGCTGCGCCAGCCGAGAACCAGGGCGGGAGGCAAACGAAGACCCAGAGCGCGCCGTGCAGTTCCGGACATCCGCCGGCTGGAGGGGACAGCGGCCCGGGCTACCGGAACGGGCGGTACACGGCCTGCCCGCCATGCCACTGACGCGACCGTTGCAGTGATCAAGACAATAGCTCCGGCCACCACGCCGACCGGCACCCAGATATGACCGGGGAGTGCCTGCCACAGCTGAACCGCCTCCCCAGCCCGGCCGGGCAGACGGGCTCCGAGTAGCTCAGTTGCGAGCGCACCTGCGACGATGCCCAGCACCGCAAGTGCCAGGTACTCGGCCAGAAACATCTGAATCAGCTGCGCCGGGGTGAAACCGATCGCCTTCAGCACGGAGATATCCCGCAGCGAGCTGCGGATTCTGGTGCCGGCCGCACCCGCCCCAGCAAGTGCAGCGGCCAGCAGTGCGCCCACGCCGAAGACGCCCAACAGCAGCCCGAGGAGCCGGTCGCCTCCCCGTGCCTCGGCCCGGGCATCCTGCCAGGTAGAAATATCGGCGATCCGGTCGGCGCCGAGCTCCGTGACCGCACGCTGGATGACGTAGCCGGAGTCCTGGGGGTCGGCGAGCCTTAGTCCGATGATCTGCTCGTGCTGTTTCTGAGGTTCCATGAGGCGGAACGTGGCGGTGGACACCCACATCACGCCCGGGACCTCCCCCGGCTCGTAAGGTGACTCCGCGATATCGGCGACACCGGTGATGCGCAGCGAGTGGGCGGCTTCGCCCTTGACGCGCACGCTCACCCGGTCGCCAGGCTCGGCCCAAAGGGCACGGGCCAATGAACTTTCCAGTACCGCTTCGTCCTCAGCGCCGGGGGCCAGCCAGCGGCCAGCGGTGACCAGCGGCCGGGCCACCCGTGGCGGCTTGTCGGTAACGGCACGCATCTGCACCGCCGCTGTGCTGCCAGCCAGGCCTGCGGTCGCGGGCGCGGTGAGAAACGGACCCGAAACGGCCTGCACCCCGTCGAGCCGGCCCAGGACACTGGGGTCGGCGCCTGCCTTGGTCTTCATCCACACGTGTGCGCCGGAGGACTGGGTGAAGACCCGCTGCCAGGGATTGGCCGCGTAGCTGAGAAGGGCGCCGGCGAGCAGCAAGGAAACGACGATTCCGGCGGTCGCCAGCAGCAGGAACAATGCCTCTCCGCGGTGCTCGCGCAGATCGGCCCGCACCCAACGCACCATGGCACGCATGGTTCACTCCCCGAGTTCCAGCGTGCCGGAAACCCCACCTGGGCGAGGTCCCTCACGGCTCAGCGCAACGTCGTCGCTGATCCGGCCGTCGAAGAGGCTGATGACCCGGTCGGCAGCACTGGCCATCCGGGCGTCATGGGAGACGAGCACGATGGTCTGGCCCCGCTCGTGGAAGCGGGAAAGCAGCCGTAGCACCTCTCGGGTGCCCTTGCTGTCCAGGCTGCCGGCCGGCTCATCGGCGAGCAGCAGAGCGGGATGGTTGACCAGGGCCCGGGCAAGGGCGACGCGCTGCTGCTCACCGCCGGACAGCTCACCTGGCGTGCTGTTCTCCTTGCCCTCCAGACCCAGATCGGCCAATAGCTCCGCGCGAGCCTTTCGAGCCTGCCAGGGACTGTGCCCGGCCAACAGCGCCGGCAGCTCGACATTGTCGGCCACGGTCAGCTGTGAGACGAGATTGAAGAACTGGAAGACGACCCCAATGCTGCGCCGGCGCAGCAGGGCCCAACGGGCCTCGCTGTAGGTGTCGGTACGCCGGCCCTCGATCCAGATCCGGCCCTGGTCCGGACGGTCAAGACCACCGAGGAGGTGGAGCAGCGTGGATTTTCCGGCCCCGGAGGGGCCAGTGATGGCCAGGAACTCACCGCGCGCGACACTCAGGTCCACCCCACGCACAGCCCTGACGGCGGCCCCCTGCGCCTGGTGGGTCTTGACCAGGCCCTCGGCGCGCAGGAGTTGCTCGGCCTCGGTGGCTTGCTTCCCGCCTGTGGCAGAGTCATCCTCACCGGTCCCGGAAGGCGCCTGGCGCTTCATTCCAGCTCCTCCTGACAACGCTCCAACCAGTCGAGGTCCGCCTGCAGATGCAGCACAGCGCCCTCGATCAGCAGCTGCGCCACACGGTTTTCCTGGTCCTCGGCCGCAGCCAGCTTCGACAGATCACGCATAGCGTTCAGATAGTGGCGGCGCTGTTTGTTGATCAGGGCGATCTGATCGGCCGCCCCCGATGCCGGCGCCAGAGCGATCTTCATGAAGAACTCCCCCCGCACCCGGGGTTCGTCGGTGGGCTCCTCAAACCACGCGGCCACCGCCTCACGCCCCGCTGGTGTCAGCTGATAGGTCCGCTTGTTCGGACGGGCTTCCTGAGCGACATCCTCGCCCTCGATCAGACCCGATTTCTCCAGCCTGCCCAAGGTCACATAGATCTGCCCGATGTTCGGCTGGGGGTATGCGGCACCGAGCAGGTCCTCCAGCGCCCGCTTGAGCTGGTAGCCGTGAGCCGGTCCCTTGGCCAGGAGCGCCAGCAGAGCCAGACGCACTCTCGCCCGCCTCCCTTCCCCGACGTAAGGTCGTACCTGGGTAGCCCGCCCTACCGGCGGGCTGAAGGTCTCCGGACGCCTGCACGACGTCCAGTATCCCGCATATACTTAACCGTTAGATAGCTCGATCACCGTGCAATTGGTGATCGTTGCATCAGGAGGAGCCATGCGGTGGACGCGTGCCGCGGGCAGGGGGCTACTAGCGGTCGCCCTCATCAGCACGAGCTACGCCGGCTGCACAGCCACACGAGCACAACCTCAGCCCGACACCAGCAGAGGGCCGGTGACCCTGGTAACCGGCGGGGATCTCACGAAGTACCTGAACGGGGTCCTGGAAGGCTGGAACCGGGCGCACCCCAAGGAGAAGGCCACCCTCATCGAACTGCCCGAAGCCGCTGACGAGGTCCGGGCGCAGATGTCCACCAGCCTGCGGTCCGGCAGCGCACGCTACGACATCCTCAACATTGACGTGGCCTGGACCTCAGAGTTCGCCGCCGCAGGCTGGATCTCCTCGCTCAACGCCGACCGCTTCCCGATAAAGACCTTCCTTCCGCCCGTCGTGGATACCGCGACCTACCGCGGGCGCCTGTACGCGCTGCCGTATGTGACCAACGCCGGCCTGCTCTACTACCGCAAGGACATCCTGGACAGGGAAGGCGAGAAACCGCCCCGTACCTGGGCCGAGCTGGAACGCCTGGCCAAAACCGTGGCGCCGAAGTATGGGCTGGACGGATATGCCGGACAATTTCTGCCCTACGAGGGACTGACCGTGAATGCCGCCGAGGCAGTGCAATCCCAAGGCGGCGCGATTTTGGCCGACGAAGGCAAGCGAGTGACAGTAGACTCGCCCGCCGCCCGCCAGGCAATAGAATACCTCGCCCACGGAGTACGAGACGGCTGGATCTCCAAAAAAGCTCTCACCTATAAGGAAGAGGAATCCCGAAAAGCCTTCCAAGCAGGCCGACTGCTCTTCCTGCGCAACTGGCCCTATGTACACGCACTGGCCAGCGGAGCGGACTCCGAAGTTGCGGGCAAGTTCGGAGTGGTGCCACTGCCCGGCACACAGGACCACGCAGCTGGAATCCTCGGCGGCTCGAACCTCGCGATCAACGCAAACTCCCGTCACCGCGCCTCGGCGACTGACCTCCTGGCGTACCTAACCAGCGACCGTGTCCAACGACAGGTGCTGACCGACGGCGGCCTGCCTCCCGTGCGGGCCGACCTCTACAGCGACCCCGCCCTCATACGGCGCTACCCCTATCTACCCACCCTGCGCGAGGCCGTGCTATCCGCAAAGCCGCGACCCAAGTCCCCCCGCTACGACCAGGTGAATCTGGTGGTCCAGGCCGTGGTCCAGGACGCGATGGCCCAGCGAGAGACACCAAAAGACGCAATCGTCCGGCTACAGAGGGAACTTGAAGCCATCACCCGGCAGCGATAACTCCGCCGAAACCGACACTCGCGAATCCGCCACCGGCACCGGATCGTTTCGGCCTGCATAGGCCCGCCGAAGTGTCCGACCGACAACAGCCTGCAGTCGTCGACCATCTGTCGATGTGCCGTAGTCCATCACGCCGAAGGCTTGTCCCGTAACGATCTTGGAGTTGAGAGAGGCATGGCCGCCGTGGTGTCGGCTGTTCGCCTATCCGGCGAGGGCGAGGTTGTGCAGGCGGGCGATGCCGAGCATGGCGTGATGGACGCCGTCGCCTTTGAGGCGGCAGTCGCGCAGGATCTTCCATCCCTTCATGCGGGCGAAGGTGTGCTCGACCCGGGCGCGAACCTGCTTGTGGGAACGGTTGTGCTCCTCCTTCCAGGCCGGGAGTTCTTCGCCCTTGCGTCGGCGGTGCGGGATGACCAGTCCGGTTCGTTGATAGCCGCCGTCTGCAATGGTCATCGTCTTGCCAACGGCGGCCTTGGCGCCGGACTCCTCCCAGCCGCGGGAGTCATGCCGGTTGCCCGGCACAGGCCGGCCGACCACCACGGCCAGGCGGGTATCGGCGTCGATGACCACCTGATGTGCCGTGGAATAGCGGTAGTTCTTCGACTGCTCGGCGATCGTGTGGTCTCGGGTGGGCACCAGTGTCCCGTGGACGATGAGGACGGTGTCCTTACGGAACCGCTTGCGCGGCTGCAGCGCGAGCATCGGACCCAGGTGGTCGATGATCCGGTCGGCGGCCGACTTCGAGATCCCGAAGAGGGGTGCCGGCCGGCGCATCGTCAAGTTCGTGCGCCAGTACGCCGCGACCAGCAGAATTCAGTCCTCCAGCGGGAGGCTCCACGGCCGTCCGCGGTGGACGTCGGCCACATGCTCGCGCCGTACAGCGGTCACCAACTTGCCGAAGCAGCGCGGGCTCAGCCCCGTGAACGGGGCTATCCAGGACGGCTCCGACGCCGTGATCACACCAGCCACACCAAGATCATCTCATCCCTGACCAGGAGTTACGGGACAACGCTTAGGGCTTGCAGATCATTAACACGTTGTCTTGATCATGCTGCTGGAGTCGCTGCTCAGGGCTCGAACTCGAGCCTGGAGGGCTGTGAGCGCTGAGGGCAGAGTGGCCGCCGGCGGGATGACGATGCTGTGCGCCTTCAGCAGCGTCCTGATCTTCAGCAGGGTGCGGTGCATGGCGGTCCGACTGCTGTCGAACAGCACGGCGAGGGGTTCCGCGGCCAGGGCGACCCGCAGGTGAAGGACGGCTGCCAGGACCTGGTCGGGGAAGGCGAGCCGGGGCGGGCGGCCGCGCTTGACGTCGCCATGGAGGGCCAAAGTGTTGGTGAGGTCGCTCAGTTGCTGCCGGGACATGCCGGTCAGGGCGGGGTCAGACAGGAGAGCGTGATCCCACTCCGGGGCCGGCTTCTGCGGAGCCCGGGGTGCTGGGATGGCTGGGCAGGGCTGGGGGTGCAGGGCATAGTTCCAGTCGCCATGGAAGGCGTGTCGGGTCAGTGGCAGGGACGCCATCTGCGCGTCGCCGATCTGGACTCCAGTGGGGTAGACGTTGGTGTCCAGCTCGGCCATGACACGCAGTCCGGTGAGGGTGGTGGTCGCGGCGATGGACTGGACAATGACTTCATGGCTGGTCAGCGGGCGGCCGCGCCAGTTCATGGTGATGTGCGAGAAGAGCCGGTGCTCGATCTTGTTCCACTTCGATGTGCCCGGCGGCAGGTGGCACACGGTGATCGTCAGTCCTGTCTCGGCCGCGAGCCGGGCGAGTTCGAGCTTCCAGGCCCGGGTGCGGTAGCCGTTCGAGCCGCCCGCGTCGGCGGTGATGAGCAGTCGCGTCGCCTGTGGGTAGGCGGTCTGACCCTGGCCGCACCACCAGCGGCGGATCGATTCCACCGCGAATGCGGCGGTGTCGTGATCGGTGCCCACGTTGACCCAGCCGGTGTTCGCCACGAGGTCGTAGATCCCGTACGGGACGGCCTTGCCCAGCTGGGGGTCGGCGAAGTCATGGACGTTCACCGGCGCCGGATCAGCCGCAGGCCGCCACTGGCGGCCGTTGTTCTTGAACTCGCCGACGAGCTCCTTCTTCTTGGTGTCCACGCTGATCACCGGCTGGCCAGCGTCCCGGTGATCACGGGCCTGCTCGTTGAGATAGCGGAACTGGGCGTCTCGGTCGGGATGTTGGCTTCCCTCGATGGTCTTGGCGTTGGCTTGCAGACTGAAGCCTTCCTCCCGCAGCAGGTCCGCGACGGTGTCCGCACTGACTTTATGTCCGGTCCGGGCGAGCTCCCGCGCCAGCGTGCGGGTCGACTTCACCGTCCACCGCAGCGGCGACATCGGATCGCCTCGCTCGTCCGGTTCGACAAGTGCCAGGAGAGCCGGCCGCAGCCCCGGATCGAGATCTGCGACCCTCTTGCGGCCTCCGCCCGGCCGCCGCACCCGCCCCAGAGGCCCCTCGCCGGCCTCCAACTCGGACACACCCTTGCGGACCGTGGTCTCACTCACCGACGCCGCCCGCACGACGGCCCGAACACCACCGTGTCCCAGAACACGGGCCTCTGAGGCCATCAGCAGCCGTCGTTGCCGCTCATCCAGGTGAGGAAACAACACCCCCTGGCGCGGGGGAGATTGCCACGCTGATCGTCCGGTATTCCTCGGACCGGATGAGGACGCGTACGGGACCTCGCGAAAATCCTCGGCCGCTGCGCGCACACGACACGGAGACCATCGAGGCTTTGGCCGATCCCCGCGTACGCAACAGCCGTCGGGCAGTCGACGGCCTGGGCCGGAACGGCGAGGACGACGTCGACGAGGGCCAGGACGAGGACGAGCTACAGGTGTCCGCCAAGGCCTGCGGGGTGCTGCGGTTCAGTGAGGAGCGCGACCCGGCCGCGCTCACTCAGTTCGTACGGCTGCGGGTGCCGCCGCGATGGGCGAACTCCAACGCGCGCCGGGGCGTCATGCCGTGTATGAGGCCGATCAACGAGGGGCATGTGGCAGAACCGGGGCTGGCCACCAGCCCGTCCCCCGGCCCGGTGCCCGTCGCGACCGCTTCCTGCGGGATGACCACCCGCTACACCCGGCTCTCCTGGGCTGTGTCTGTTCTTGGCCGGACGGGGCCTCAGCTGTAGAGGAGGGAGGCGGACGAGGTGGTCGCGCCTTGGCGGCCGGGCGTGGTGTACGCGAAGTTGAGCACGGTCCGCCGCGGACCGGGTCGCCCGAGCGGGGTCACGCGGTGGGCGGTGAGGTCGCTGCGCAAGAGGTAGCCGTCCCCGGGCAGGTGGTGCGCGTGCCGGGTGCCGGGTGCGTCGAGGGCGCCGAGGTCCCGGCGGCCGGGGTGGAATTCCAGCAGTCCGCCGTCGGCGGGATGCGAGGGGGCTTCCAGGAAGAGGACCAGGGCAAGCGGGTAGTCGTCGGTGTGCGCGCCGTGGGTGTCGCCGGGGCGGTGCAGGACGTTCAGGACGTGCCGTTCGACGGGGTCGTGGACGGCGACGACCGTCTCACCCAGTAATAGGGAAAGCAGCCGCATCAGATCCCGGTCCTGATACAGGGCTGTGATGAGCGGTGAGGCGTGGGCGATCTTGTGTCCGCCGAGCGTGGTCATGTGCCGGGGGCTGTCCGCCATGCACGGCATGCGGAAGTCCCGCCTTGCCGCGTCGGCCTCCAGCCTTCGTGCCTCTCCTTTGAGCGTCACGAGTCCTGCGGGGCTGATAAGTCCGGGCAGGGGGGCATAACTGTCGGCAGAGAACTGCCGGCGCAGAGACTCCGAGCGCGAGGGCGCAGGCAACGAGAACACGGCCGATGCATCCCTCATGCCCGCACAGGCCAAACCCGCCGCCCGGTGTCTGCCCGCAGCGGAAGACAGGATCAGGCCAGCCCGCTCCGGGCTCTCAGGGCAAGCTCTTTGCCGGCCACCGCCGACCCCGGGGGTACCGGCCGCGCCGCGAGGCGGAGTTGGCTGGCGTCCGCCAGCTCGCGGCGGTGAATCGCCGCCGTAGCGCCGGCTGGGGTGCGCGTCCTGACGCACCGTGACGGTGGCGCGCCGGAGTCTCTCAGCGACCCGAAAGCGGGACAACACGCTCAATGCCTCGCTTGCGGGCGCGTCGACGGGGAGACTCATACGCAGCGGCCGTTCTTTCGTGCTGGGTTCTACGACTGCTTGTACACCCGTGCGGACTCACTCTTCGAGCTGGCCGATGCGGTGTTGTGCGCGGACGGGCCGGTCACCTCGCTGCCCGAGCTGACGCTCACGGCGGAGATGCAGCGTGGTCACGGGGCGATGTACGACGCGCTGAACACCGGATGGCTCGAGCCGGCCCCCTTTCGTAACCTACTCGCCTCGATGCCACTGCCCCGCGCGGCCGATGGGCGGATCGTGCTCGCTGTTGATGTCTCCCCGTGGCTGCGTCCCGACGCTGTCACCAGTCCGGATCGGTTGTTCTGCCACGTCTACGGACGGTCGGGCCGCAGCAGTGACCAGCTCGTGCCCGGCTGGCCCTATTCCTTCGTCGCCGCCCTGGAGACGGGCCGGACTTCCTGGACGGCCCTGCTGGACGCCGTCCGGCTCGGCCCCGCCGATGACGCCGCCGAAATCACCGCAACCCAGCTGCGCGAGGTCGTCACCCGGATCATCGACGCCGGACACTGGAAGACCGGGGATCCCGACATCCTGATCGTGACCGACGCCGGCTACGACGCACCCCGACTCGCCTACCTCTTGGCCGACCTGCCTGTCGAGCTGGTCGGCCGCCTGCGCTCCGACAGGGTCCTGGCCCGCGACGCCGGTCCGGCCCGCTCCACCCCGAAGGGCGGCCGCCCCCGCCTGCACGGCGCCCCCTTCACCCTGGCCAAGCCCGACACCTGGCACACCCCCGAGAGCACCACCGTCACCGACACCACCCGCTACGGCAAAGCGACCGCCGCGCAGGCATGGGACCGCCTCCACCCCCGCCTCACCCGCCGTAATGCCTGGATCGCTCAGCTCGACGAACTCCCCATCCTGCACGGCACCTTGATCCGTCTCACCATTGAGTACCTGCCCGGCGACCGGGACCCGAAGCCGGTCTGGCTGTGGTCCTCAGCCACTGGCCTGAGCGGCGATGACATCGATGCCCGCTGGCGATCCGGGCGGCGTCGGGGCCGGTGGTGCCAGGGCGTATGACGTCGTCGGTCTCGGCACGCTTGACCCAGCCGCGCAGGGCCTCGAGATGACAAATCAGCGCAGCGCACGACGGGCGAGACGACGCACGCCGTTGGGCAACATGCGCTTCACGGGAGCGGGGGTGGCGTGTACAGCTCGCCGCATCGCCACCTTGCCCCGGCTATCGGCCCGTCGTGATGCCACGAACTCGTAGGTGGGCGAGGCGTTGAAGACACGCCCGGTGGCCCGGTAGCCGTACGGCTCCAGCACAGCAAGGATGCGCGCCACATCCTCTTCGGTATGCGCTTCGGCGAACACCCGCGGCCGGTAACGCCGCAGCATACGCCGGGCACCGGCGAGCGCCTGCGCCTCCATGCCCTCAACATCGAGCTTGATGACAGCGACCGGCTCTCGCACCAGCGTATCCAGCCGGCGAGTACGGAGTACATGGTTGCGCCGATCCAGGGATACTTCGACCCTTCCCTTGCGGTCGGACAGCGCCCATTCGGAGGCGATCACCCGGCCCTGCACCTGGTTCAGCTCCACGTTGCGTCGCAGGCGCCTCATCTGCACAGAGCGCGGCTCGAAGGCGTAAACCCGGCCGGACGGGCAGTACAGCGCGAAGAAGACCGTGTGGGTGCCGATACACGCACCGACGTCGACGTACGTGCCAGGAATCTCCAATGAGGCGATGTAATCGAGAAAGGCATGCTCATAAAACCTTCCCTGGATCATCGGCCCGTACATGGTGCCTGGATGCTCCGGATCCACGCCCTCGTCATCGAAACGGCAGATTTTGTCCGCGTATTTGATCTCGATCATGAGCATCCCCCAAGTCAGTTTGCCGGGCACCTTCGCCAAAGCAGAGGCTGCATTGCCCCACCACAGCCTGCCCGCGGTCGGCGTCCGTCCGGCCACAGGCGTGTACGGCCGAGCGGAAGTCCAGCGTCCCTCAGGAGCCGCCGAACGGCCTCCCTGCACGCTGGACATAGGGCCGACGGAGTGAGCCTTCCAGCTTGGTGGTCGAACAAGCCAGTTGGCCTGACAGACAGGTGAAGCCCCACCTCGTAGACGGGTTCCGCTGGCTGTGCAGGTCTCAACCGAAGGCGTTTGTTACTCACTTCGGGAGGCACTTACCGGCCTGCGGCCCGGGAAGTGTCGTCGAGAAATGAAGTCGCACGCCCGTGGGGAGTCGGTATTCGCGGATGACTCTCTAGACATCCTGCCGACTACGGGTCTCGGGACCGTCGCGATTCGGTTCGCCAGTTCCTGCTCGAACTCGCCCGGCAGCAAGACCATTTTCTTGATGGCCACCTCGCATGCCAGATCCGCAGAAGGCCCGTCAGTATGCCGAACAAAGCCCACTTGGGCCATATGATGCCTCAAGTGTAAACCGCAGGCTATAGGTACGCAGATAGACCAATATTGGATGAATATCTCGACGTTAGGTTGGACGAGAGGGTGATTTCGATTGCGTCGGATTGGAAAGCAGACGGCTGGAAAGTGCTACAAGTGACGCTCTCTACATGGCGTTCATGTCCCTCGATTCCACGGGCAAGGGCCAGGCCCACTGACCCATGCGCTGGAAGACCGCGCTGAGTGCCTTCGACATCGCCTTCGATGGACGCCTTACCCACAACCGAATCTGACCCCAACAACCAACCCAGTTACAACCAAGAGATCGCCGCTTACTCCGGGTGCTCCTTCAGGAACTCCTCTCGCTCATTTTCCAGACAGGAACCACATATGAAGGTGGCGACCGTGGCCGCCTCATTTATGAAAGAGCGGCCGTAATCATAGACAGGCTCCAGAACGTAGCTCCACTCGTTTTGCGTGAAATCCCAAACCCGGGCACCGTGCTGTTTCGACCGCAGGTCGGCATCTAGGCGCCTTACGAACTTCTTCTTTCGACAGCGTGGGATGGCGTATGTGCGGCACGTGCACCTGTGGGAATGCGTAGCACTGTAATTGAGGGGGATTATGGAAGGGGTCATCAGGTTTTTCCGTTCCGGCGATACTCTCTGGTAAGGATGCCGGTCGATCTCCACCTGCGCCTTCACGTTTTCGCTTCGCGCCTTGTGCATGTTTCTGGCCACCGGCGACTTTGCATCCGAAGGGCGGGTGGATCCGGACGAGCGCCGGTGCGGTCTGGCAACGACCGAGAAATCTCGCGGTCTTCTTACTTCTCGTGCCCTGCCCCTATTCTACTCCGCCCGCTCGCTTCGCCGTTCTATACCAAAGCCCCTGGGCGGTGCCTTGGCAAGAGTCAGCTTCGGCAGTCAATACCGCTCCGTACGACGGCTACTGGCCGAGCAGTGGTGCGAGCGCGCGATGATGACGAGGGTCTCCATGGAGCTCACCTCCAGCCGTTTTCGGGCAGCGGGAGGGCGCTTCGTCCGATCGGGCTTCCGAAGGGGGACATACAGGCTCCGCCTTCGCCCTCCCAGATGGCTTCCCGGCGCAGGGCGTCACGGATGCCGCGCCCGATGACGGCTTCGTTGGTCATCAGGACGCCTGCGGTGAGGACGCTGCCCGGGATCGCTGCGGCGACCATCAGGCGGGCCGCAGCTGCGGGTGCGGTCTCGGGCGGGATGACGAGGAGGTCCCAGCGCCCGACGGTGTAGGAGAGCAGGATGAGCTTGTCGGGGTCCTGCTCGGTGAACCAGCCCACGTGCAACTTGCGCCCGTCCACGGGCACCATGTGCGGGACCACGGGCCAGCGTGCGGGGTTCACAGTAACGCGGGTGATGCGCCCCCAGGGTTCCTCCAGGGCGGCGACGAGCGGTGGGAGCTCGCCTTCGAGGTCGCGGGAGTAGGGCCACCAGGCCCCGTCCAGCCGGCCGGCGAGGGTGGTCTTCGGAGTGAGGGACAAGCGTGCCGGGAACTCTGCGGCGAGGTCGCGGGGCGCGGTCCACTCGAGGGTCGTGGTCATGATGCGGACCTGCCCCCGGGCTGTCCGTCGACAGCCCGGTTTTTCGTGGTCGCCGGAAATGACACCCGCGTGGAAGCCGGTGTGCGAAGTACTCCCGGTACTTCCACTGTACGCCCGTTCAGCGGACCATGACCCGCGTGACCAGGTAATTTCCGGCGGACGGTGGAGCGGGCGGCGGGAGTATCGTGAAACGACAGCGGGCTCGTGCGCGTCGCCGACCGGGCACCGGCGCCGGCGTCGAACTGCGAGGACACACTGCCGCACCCCGTAGACGGGCGGACCTCCATGGCTGACTCCGACCTCCCCCACACGCCCCCGCTGCTCCTGCCCGATGCGATCCACCAGGCGGTCAAACCGGGCGCAGCCCTGCTGCGGCTGGAGACCACGCAATCCCGGGAAGGGCTCCTGGACGGCGCGTGGTGGCCGCGCACGCGCGACATCGAGACCGAACTGCCCTCCCTGATCAGCGTGTTGACCGGGCACCTCGGACCGATCACCCGGGTGGGCGTGGACGCGTCAGCCTGGAACGGCCTCCCCACCCGCCTGGTCATCGACGACCAAATCGTGCACCTCGACTCCGACTCGGTCGGCGACGACACCGTCCTCATCACCCGCGGCCACAACGACCACTTCGCCCTGCTGGTGGTCCCCCCGGACACCACAGCCGACGCCGCCCGCGAAGCGATGGCCCGCGCCGTCCGCGCCGACAACAACACCCAGGCCGCTCAGATCCTCATCGCCAACACACCCGAACCCGCGTAGTCCCAGGTCGTTGACCTGGGACTACGCTGAAGAGCGGATGGCCAGACCGGGTCCGATCAGGGGTGGCCGAGACGCCTCTGGCGCCTTCGAGCCTGGCCTTGCGGTCCCGCCGTGCGTTGAGCTGCTCGCGCGTGCGTCAACCGGGTGCTCGGTTGAGGTATGCAGGTGCGGCCGATGGCGAGCGGCGTTAGATAGGAAGGGTGACGTGTTCTCCTGAGGGCTGGTCGGAAATTTCGCCGGTGCTGTGTGCACACTGCGGACTGCCTGTCACGGCGGGCCAGCAGGTATTCGGTCTGGTTCCCGACACGTCCGTGCTGCACCCGACTGAGCCAGATCTGGACGGCGTGCGGCAGCTGATCGCCTGCTGCAAGGAACACCTTAACCTGGTGCGCTGTGTCTATATGAGCCGACCGTTCGTGAAAGAAGAACTATGGGCGGCCAAGATCGCGCGGGTATTGCGCGCTCACCCAGCGGGCGTGAGCGAGGAGCAACTCACTGAAGAGAGCGGGCTGAGCATCATTCAGATCGAACACACTCTGGCCTGGCAGACCACCCAGTTCCTTAGAGATCAAGCAGAGGAGATCTGAGTCGGTTGAAATCCTCGCCCACCTAATGGCAGGGCGGCTTCAAGTTCCATGCTCGCGGCAGTTGTTGCGTGAGGGGTAGATAGCAGTGCAGGCACGGGCTTCGTGATCATTGTGGTGTCTTACGCCCGATGATCATGAGGTGGCCCGTGCCTGCCGCTGTATCTTCACCGATCCCTGCCGTGCTGGGGAATCTGGGGTCGCTGGACGTCGGCCAGGTCGCCGACCTGCGTCCCTACTTCGACTCCATCCCCGACCCACGCTCGCGGCGGGGCCGGTGGTACTCGCTGACGTCGATCCTGCTGGTGTGTGCCTGCGCGGTCGTCTCGGGAGCGAAGAGCATCGACGAGCTCGCCGAATGGGGTGCGAGGGCCTCGGGCAGGCTACTGGCGGCCCTGGGTATCCGCCGTCATCTGCTCGGGTGGCGGCGCACCCCCTCGCCCGTGACGATCGGGCGCGCGCTGGGCGCCGTGGACGGTGATGCCCTGGACCGGGCGGTGGGCGCCTACCTGACCGACCGGCACCACGCCGTCACCGGCACCGCGACCAGGGCCACGGGGCAGCCGGCGGCACCCGCGCCCGGGCGGCTGCGCGTCCTTGCCCTTGACGGCAAAGCGCTCAAGGGTTCGGCCCGTCTCACCTCGGCACGCCGGCACCTGCTGTCGGTGGTCACCCACGGCCCAGTCGTGACCCTCGGCCAGGTGGAGGTCGGCGCGAAGACGAACGAGACCACCCACTTCCGCCCGCTGCTGGAGCCGCTGGACCTGGCCGGCACTGTCGTCACCTTCGACGCGCTGCACTCGGTCAAGGCGAACGTTTCCTGGCTTGTCGAGACGAAGAAAGCGCACTACATCGCCGTGATCAAGACCAACCAGCCGACCGCCCACCGCCGGCTGGCGGCCCTGCCCTGGCGGGACATCGCCGTCCAGCACACCGCCTCCGGGACCGGGCACGGCCGGCGGGAGTCCCGCTCGATCAAAACCTGCGGAATCGCCGACGAACTCGGCGGAATCCCGTTTCCCCACGCCCGCCTGGCCATCCGCATCCACCGCCGCCGCAAGCTCACCGGCCGGCGCGAGAGTCGTGAGAGCGTCTACGCCGTGACCAGCCTGGACGCCCACCAGGCCTGCCCGGCCGACCTGGCCGCCGCGATTCGCGGGCACTGGGGAGTGGAGAACTCCTCGCACCACATCAGAGACGTCACCTTCGCCGAGGACGCCTCCACCGTCCACACCGGGACCGCGCCCCGGGCCATGGCGACCTTCCGCAACCTCGCCATCGGCGTGCTGAAGGTCCTCGGAGCCAACAACATCGCCAAGACCACCCGGGCCATCCGCGACGAACCCGAACGAGCACTCCCGATCCTGGGCATCATCAACAACCGCGACACCTACGGAACTTGATCAAGCCCTGACCTAATGGAGGGCGATTCCCGTCTGGCTGCCGGATGTCCGGCTTGCGTTCGGGTGGGTTCCTGCTTCATCGCGCTGTGCGGGCACGGATGCCCGTCTTACCTGCGCTCCACAGGCTGAAACGGCTGGTCCAGCCGCCTTGGCGACGTTGACCGCCGCGTTGATGTCCCGATCGAGGACGGCCCCGCACGCCCCGCACGTCCATTCCCGGATGTGCAGCGGCTTGGGGCCGTCCTTGACGCCGCACTGCGAGCACACCTGAGAGGTCGGCTCGAAGCGGCCGATCTTCACGAGGGTGCGCCCGTACCGGGCGACCTTGTACTCCATCGCCAGGAACGCCGACCATCCGGCGTCGTGCACGGACTTGGCCATGCGCGTACGGGCGAGTCCCTTGACCGCCAGGTCTTCCACCGCGACCGCTTGGTTTTCGCGAATCAGCTTGGTGGAGAGCTGGTGGTGGAACTCGCGCCGTGCGTCGGCCACCTGCGCATGGGCACGGGCGACCTTGATACGGGCCTTGGTCCGGTTGTTGCCGGCCTTGGCCTTGCGGGACAGGCGGCGCTGTTCCGCCTTGAGCTTCTTCTCGGCCCGGCGCAGGAAGCGGGGGCTGTCGATCTTCGTGCCGTCGGAGAGGATCGCGAAGTGGGACAGGCCCAGGTCGATGCCGACCTTGGGCGTGACCTCGGGCAGAACCTCGTTCGCGTCGGTTTCCACGATGAAGCTCGCGAAGTACCGCCCGGCCGCGTCCTTGATCACGGTCACCGTGGACGGGACCGAGGGAAGGGAGCGGGACCACTTCACGCTCACATCGCCGACCTTCGGCAGGCGCAGCTTCCCGCCGGGAGTGATCTTCCATCCGGCGTTGGCGGTGAACCGTACGGCCTGCCGGTTGTCCTTACGGCTCTTGAAGCGGGGCGGCCCCTATCTTGGGGCGCTTGCCCTTGAGGGAGTCGAAGAAGTTCCGCTACGCGGTGTCCAGGTCCCGAAGGGACTGCTGGAGGATCACCGAGGACACTCCACCGAGCCATGCCCGCTCCGGCGTCTTCTTCGACGCGGTGAGCCGCTTGGACAGCTCGCCGGATGTGATGAACGGCAGCCCGGCGGCGCGGGCGTCCTCGCGGACGCGGAGCGCGTCGTTGAAGACGACCCGCGAGCACCCGAACGCCCTGGCCGGCGCCGAGCGCTGAGGACCGTTCGGGTATAGGCGGAACCCATACCGAAGCTGCATAGCGATCATCATACATACTTGGTTCATGTCACCACGCTGGAAACCAAACCCCGATGTACGCACCGGCCGCCACGTCGTCTACAACCTGCACGTTCATTTGGTCTTCGTCACGAAGTACCGGCGCAAGGCCATGACGGACGCCATGCTGACGCGCTGCGAAGAGATCATGAGGGAGGTGTGCGCCGACTTCGAGGCCGAGCTGAAACAGTTCAACGGCGAGGACGATCACGTACATCTCCTCGTGCACTACCCGCCAAAGGTCCAGCTCTCCAAGCTGGTCAACTCCCTCAAGGGCGTATCCGCACGGCTGCTGCGCAAGGAGCACGACGCTCACGTGCGCCGATACCTGTGGGGCGGTCACTTCTGGTCCGGCTCGTACTTCGCCGGAAGCTGCGGCGGGGCGCCCCTGACCGTCGTGAAGCAGTACTGATCCTTGACTACGGGCTTGATGCTGGCGGGGTGAGTTCGAGGCCGGTTCCGGCCAGGAATGCCAGGAGGAGTTCGGGATGGCGCTGGATGTAGCGCAGGGCGTTCTTCGCGGCCCGGTGAAGCTCGTGAATCGAACGGAACGCCCGGTTCGCGAGCTTCTCCTTCGCGTGCGCCCACAGCAGCTCCACGGGGTTCAACTCCGGGGCGTAGGACGGCATCTGGATGATCGTGAGCCAGTCCTGCTTGTGCGCGTACTGCTTCACGTGCTTGCTGATGTGGCTGGAGTAGTTGTCCCAGATGACGGTGACCGGGCCGTCCAGGCGGCGGTGCAGCAGGGCCAGGAACCGGGGAAAGTCCTTCTTCCGGTAGCCGCCCGACGGCTTGATCGCGTAGATCATCCGGGGATCTTCGCCGTCCTTGAAGCAGATCCACGCGACCATGCTGATCTTGTCGTTGTGTTTCCCGGACAGCCTCAGCACCGGCGTCTGCCCGGCCTTGCCCCAGCTGCGGCGGACCGGCCCGTTCAGCCAGGCCCCGGCCTCGTCCTCGAAGCAAACCCACCCGCCGACGGCTTTGACCTGCGCGGATGGGAAGCCGCCGGCCACGTTTCCGTGCGCCATGCGGCAATCGCCTCCTCGTCCCGCTCGACGGCCCGCACCTTGGGCACCTGCCACGACCAGCCCAGGCGGTCCAGCAACCGCCACACCCCCGAGACCTCGTACGTGACGCCGAAGCGCTCCTCGATCAGCCGGCCGATCCGCGCCAGCGTCCACCGCTGGTCCTCCCAGCCGTGCGTCGTGGGCCCTGCCCGAAGAAAATCCTCCAGCTCCCGCTCCTGCGCCGCGCTCAGATACGAGCTGCCGCCCGGCCCCTTGGACAGCAGGGCCTCACGGCCGCCTTCGGCCCATGCCCGACGCCACAGGCTGACTGCCTGCGGCGTCACCCCGAGCACCTCCGCGACCTTGACCTGCCGCATCTCTTGTTCGAATAAGTCCGCCGCCTGCATGCGCCGCCGCTCCAGCTCAACTGGGCTCAGCAGCCTGCGAGTTCGAGTCCCCATGCATCCGGTATGCCGAACTGACCAGATCATCAAGCACGGCATCAAAGATCAGTACATCGAGAACCAGAAGCGCCCCACGGGCTGAGGGCAACACTTCGGACCCGTGCCCACAGCACGGGTCAGAGCAGTCCTGAGATGGCCTTCACCCCCGGCGTAAACGCCGGAGCACTGGCCAAGATTAAAGGTAGACCTGCGGCACAGGAGATATCAAAGCAGACTGCGCATCCCCGCTTCCCACGCCGATGGGACTCCCTTTACATACGCGACGTTGCAGTCCACAGTAAAAGCGGCACCATTGAGCACCGGAGGCTGTCATGCTCCTCATCGGCGTCATTCTGCTGACTGTCGGCCTCATCACCGGCATAGCGATCCTGTGGACAATCGGAATCATCCTCACGGTCATCGGCGCGGTCCTGTGGATCATGGGCTCCATGGGACACGCTGTCGCCGGCCGTCGCCACTATTGGTGACCTTCTCTCTGACCCACGCCTCGGCGTCGTGCCGCCCGCCGAACCGGATGGGGCAGCCAGGACACGAAGGCGCCAACCATTACAGACGGCTGCAGCCTGCGTACTGACGCCGTCAGCGGTGCTGCCCTCACGGTCTTCAGACCGTGCTGGCCCACCCGGCCGGCACCAGCGGCCCGCACCACCGGCAGCACCGGATCGGAATCCCACACCACAACTTCCACCACGTCGCCGTCGATCGCGCACCAAGAGCTCTCAGCACCTCAAGAACTGAGCACGTTCATCCATCCGTACGTGACTGGGCACGTTCGCTCACGTGTACGCCAACAACCGGGCGCGTACGTAAAGAAGTTACTTCTGGAGCCGGAGCGTCTGGCGGCCTTTGATAGGGGTGAGCGATAGACAGGTGCGGTGACGGAGAGCGAGCCGGAGGACGGCAGCGACGAAGCTCAGCCTGAGCTGTGTGACCTGTGTGGGGACGTGACCTGGGACAGTGCGAGGTGGTCCGCGGTAGTCCCGGACTCATCGTCGATCACGGTCGACCCCAAGTTTGACGGCAAGCGGCTGATCGTCGGTTGTTCGCGTCAACACCTCGCTGAACTGGCTGAGCAGTACAAACACCGGCCGTTCGTGGACGCCGAACTCTGGCAAGGAAAGATCGCCCGGGCGATGCAACAGCATCCGCACGGCGTCAGCCCCGAGGACCTGGCCGAGGAGACCGGCCTGAGCCTGCAGCAGATCGAGGCCGGCGTGACGTGGCGGAGCATCGACTTCCAGCACTGGCACCAGCAGTTCGGGAAGAAGGACGGCCCGGATACAGAGAATTAGCTCAGGCGGCCGGTGAGCTCGGGTAGGGGTGACAGGCAGGCGGGGTCCGCCCCCCGTCGGCATCGCCCGGAGTGCCGGCGGACGACCCCGGCCACGTTCGAGTACGTCATCGACTTCACGTACGCCGACGACGACCAGGACCACGAGCACCTCACGCGAACCGAGGATTCGAGAACAAGCGCCCGTTGAATGCGGGTCCCCCGACGGGGTCCCTGAAGGCGCTGGCTGGCCTCGGACTCGGCTGGGCGGCGTAGGGAAGCGGCTTCGCACGCTGAAGCGTCCACGAAGGCCGGAGCCCCAGGAGGGCATACCTCCCGGGGCTCCGTGGCGTTGCACGGCGGGGCGCTACTGCACCAGCGCTCCGAGGGCCTGCTCGGCCATCGGGACGCCCATCGTGGCGCCGGCCTCCAGGAGCTTGTCCTTGAGCTGGGTGGTGAACTGCCGCAAGCGGCCCGGCTCGGGGTTCTCCGAGGTCGCTTCATCGTGGAGGTACCGCTTCTTCGAGCACGGGCCTGATCCGGACGGCTGGCAGCGGGTGGACGCAGAACATAGTTGGCAGATGTGGGTGCGTGAAATGGAGCGGCCGGAGATATAGAGCCGGTTTGGCAGGGCTCACGACGGTCCCAAGGACGGCTCAATTCAAGAGCAGCCCGGCCAACTTCGCTGACAACAGTCAGTGCTCGATAAAGCCACGGTCCGGAGTAGGCGGCGTGACGTCACGTTACTGCGTCCGGGTGGCGATCGTAGAGAACGATGGTGCTCAGAACGGGTGCGTCCCGGGCAGCATGCGCGGGACGCACCCGCGAAGTGCTGGGAGATTGCAGGTCTCAGCTTTCCCGGGCCACGGCCGTCGAGCCGGCGGCGCGGCGGTATTCGGCGTTGAGACACTGGGCTTCTTCGAGCTGGTCCTCGAGGATCACGATGCGGCAGGCGGCCTCGATCGGGGTGCCGTGGTCGACGAGTTCGCGGGCGCGGGCGGCGATGCGCAGTTGGTAGCGGGAGTAGCGGCGGTGGCCGCCTGCGGAGCGCAGCGGGGTGATGAGTCGGGCGTCGCCAAGGGCGCGGAGGAAGTTCGGCGTGGTGCCGAGTAGTTCGGCGGCCCGGCCCATGGTGTAGGCGGGGTAGTCGTCGTCGTCGAGACGGCCGTACGAGTCGTCTGCTGTCATTGCACCTCTCTGTGGAACGCGTGGAGGGGCCCTGGTGCCATTTGGCACCAGGGCCCCGAAGGAACTGCTACACCATCTGCCGGCCCTGGTACTGCGCCGGCCTTCTGTTTCCGCTAGCCCGACCGAGATGCTGTCGGGGGCGCGGGGATCGCGGTTGCCTGACCGGAGACCACCTCACTATCGATGTCCTGCGGTACCCGGGCTCAGCGATTACGCCCGGGCGATCCTGATGGCGCGGGGCTCCTCCGTTCTTCCCTCGGTGATGTACTGCTTTGCACTACTGGTGATGCGAACTGCTGGTGACCTGACTAAGCGTCACTCTTCGGCAGCCAGCCCCGTCGCCTGTCCTGCATCTGCTCTGGCTTAGCACCCCACTGCCGAACTTCCCGGTGCGCGCGTCCGCAGCAAACGCCTTCACCGAGGTGCTGCTCACTGACTTCACTGCTGGGTACTGCGAACTGCACTTACTGAACTGCTACTGCGGTACTGCTCACGGCGGCCCCTGATCACTGCGGGCCACCCGATCCGGTCCTCAGTCCCGTCGCCGTCCTGCCAAAAGCCTGGCTTCGAAACTCCACCACCGCACCGTCCTGCGTACTGCAACTACGTGTACTGCGGGTACTGCTGCCTGGCAGTTCATCTCTGCCAGGCCCTGCTGTCTCTCTGGGCTACGAGAGAAACCATAACTACAACACCGCCCAATGTCTACTCCGGCCAACACAGGTTTCCGCGTGTTCGACGGCGAGGTAATCGACCTCGAACAGCGACCAGAGCGGGCGTAGGAACCGCTACCTCCCGGTTAGCGGGCCACAGGCAGGGCACAAGCACACGCAGACGAGTCCGGGCATCGGACGATTCAGAGACCGGGGTGACCTGATGGACACGATGAGCATCGACGTCGCACCCGCCCGCTCCACGACATCCGCCGCCCACGCACGCGAGAGCGTCCGGGACTTCCTCGAGGGTCTTGTGCATCCGATCGCGGCCGAGGCCGCCGACACCGTGATCCTGGTCGTCTCGGAACTCGTCACCAACGCCCTGCGCCACGCAGGCGGCACCTGCACCCTGAACCTGACCGCGTACCCGGACAGCATTGAGGTGGCCGTGCACGACCACAGTCCGCAAGCCCCCCACATGCGCACCCCCGACCTGAACGGCGGCACCGGCGGCTTCGGCTGGCCCATGGTCAACCGCCTCGCCCGCGCCACCGCGGTAACCAGCCGGCCATCCGGCGGCAAGACCGTCAGCGCCCTCCTCACCCGGTAAGACCAATGGGCCGGCACCGACCCGGGGCGTTGCGGCCCGGACGCAGTACAAGCCCCGCTCGGGCTCGGTGACGGTCCCCAGAGCCGGCGCAGAGCGGCTGGAGGACGGGGCGAAGGTCTAAGGTCGGGGTGTTCCAGTCGAACAACAAGAGCAGACGGGACAAGCCTTCCAGGGCCGGTTGGCCCTCGATGGCTTCCTCGTTCCCGCTGCAGGGCGGGCCCGGGCGGAACGAACCCCGGGTGCGGTGGGTGATCACCTTCCGCGGGCACACCCGGTGACCGTGCCCTGCCATGCCCACCCGGCCGGCCGACCGGCCGACCGGCCGTGGTGAGTTACCTGGACGGCGTGCGCGTCGTTGAGCTGGTCGTCGCGCCATGAACATCCGTCCCCCCGCGGATGCGCGATTCCTCGTGAGGGCCCGGCTTAGCCAAACGCCCGGCCCCGGGCCCTCACCCCTCTCTTCCGGTGTCACCAGGCTTGAGCAACCCGAGCGCTGGCTACTCGCGCGGGCAGGGGTTCGGAAAGAAGCCCCGGTGTGTGTCCTGTGGCCTGCAGAGTTTCTCGATTCCGCGAGCGCATGACCGTGACCGTCCTTGCTTACCGTGGGTGTTCACAAATTGACGCTCTTAGCGGCGGTTCCCATGCTGGTAGGAGGGGGCTGGTGGAAGGGACCGCAGTCGTGCGTGGTGGGCAAAGTGGTCTTCCCCGGGTGTTGACGGCAGCGGAGACAGCAGCACCGGTGGAGGCCGTCGACGTGGTCGCAGAGGACCTGCGGCAGCGTTTCGAGGCCACGAAGGTCTCATTCCTCATCGTGGATCTGACGGGGAAGGCGGTAGCGCGGCTGTCCACCGCCCCTGCAGAGGGTGGCCGGGAGGCGGAGCGGATCCCGATGTTCGGCAGCGTCTATGAGGAAGTGATCCGTACCCAGCGGCTGTATCAGGAGGCGACCGGCCACGGACATCGGGTGATCATGCCGGTCACCAACCGGGGGGATGCGATCGGCCTGCTGGAACTACTCCTGCCCGCCGACCCCGGCGAGAACGTCCTTGATGCGGTCGGGGAAGCCGCCCACCTCCTGGCGTACATCGTGATCGCCAACGGGCGCTTCACCGACCTCTACACCTGGGGCAAACGCTCCAAGCCGCCCACACTGGCGGCAGAGATCCAGTACCAGCTGCTTCCCCCGTCGCTGTCGTGCGAGGCTGCACAGTTCACCCTGAGCGGGAACCTGGAGCCCTCCGAAGACCTCAGCGGCGACACCTTCGACTACACCCTGGACCGTGACACCCTGCATGTGTCGGTGACCGACCCCGTGGGCCACGACATCGACGCCGCCCTGGCCGCCACGGTCCTGGTCAGCGCCCTGCGCGGCGCCCGCCGCGCAGGAGCCGGCCTGGCCGAGCAGGCCCACCGGGCCGACCAGGCACTCATCGACCACGGCCACGGTCACGCCACCGGGCAGCTGCTGCGCATCAACCTCCACACCGGACACGCCCAGCTCGTCAACGCCGGCCACCCCTGGCCACTACGCATGCGCGAGGGAACTGTGGAGGTGATCCCCTGCAAGGTGGACCATCCGTTCGGACTGTCCGAGCTCACACCCCACCCCTACCGCGTTCAGGACCTCGATCTGCGCCCCGGTGACCGTCTGCTCATGTTCACCGACGGCATGCTCGAGCGCCACGGAGAGAAGGTCGACCTGCCCGCCCTGCTGGAGCGGACCCGGGGCCTGCACCCGCGGGAGACCGCAATGGCCCTGACATCCGCAGTCCGGGACGCTGCCGGCGGCCGGCTCGAAGACGATGTCACCGCCATGTGCCTGGACTGGCACGGCCCCCAGGAGACCCAGCGGCGCGTCAGCTCCGGCGCGGACACTCGGCAAGCCTCAACCGCCCGCACGAAGCAGCAGGGATGACCAGAGCGCTCCTGATCCAAGAAGGTCTGTGACGCATCCGTATTCGCCGTCCGCGCTTGTTCGTTGAGCAGGCCTGCGGTAGGTGGCGGGCTGCGGTTTCAGCGCTCCCACCACAGATGGCCGCAATGGCGCGCAAGTGGCAGACGCCCTGGAAGTGCCGCAGCCAGCAACCGCGTGACGCGAACACCGCACCGTCGTTGAATCGCACGACTCCATACAACGGGCCCCGGGGATCTCTTCTCCCCCAGGGCCCGGGGCATGTCCGGACTGGCCTTTCCGCCCCGGCCACCATCGTGGTGGCCCACCCGGCGGCCTCGGCGTCGCTAGCTAGTTACGCCACCGTTCGCTGGATTCTCAGTGAATCGCAGTGATTCGCCCATTACTGGACGAAGGTCCCCGTCTTACCCGGGCAGGGGTCGCCGGTGCGGGGCAGACGCTTCATGGCCACCTGCCCGGCCAGGCGGGGTCTTACGGTCGGCTCCACGTCCGTTTACTGTCTCCGGGCCACTCCCGGCGACGTGCCGCTTCACGAGTGCGGCGAGGTTGAGTGCGGCATTCTCATCCCGGTCCAGGACCAATCCGCAGTCTTCGCAGATGTAGGTGCGTACCCGCAGCGGCAGCTTGGGTTTCACGTTGCCGCAGGCACTGCACGTTTTCGAGCTGGGGAACCAGCGGTCGGCGACTTCGAGCCGTCCGCTGTTCCAGGCGGTCTTGTAGGCGAGTTGCCGGCGGATCTCACCGAACCCGGTATCCGCGATCGAGCGGGCCGGCTTCCGGTTCTTCACCATGCCGGCGACGTTGAGGTCTTCCACCACCACGGTGCCGTACTCCCCAGCCAGGGAGGTGGTGAGCTTGTGTATGCCGTCCCGGCGCAGCGCGGTGACGCGGTGGTGCACGCGGTTGCGCTGGGCGTCGGCGCGCTTCCACCGGTTCGAGGGCTGCTGTCCGGTGCGCCGGTCGGGCCCTCGGCGGCGGGAGACCGTACGGGACAGGCGGCCCAGCTTCCGCTGTGCTTCGGCCAGGTGCTTCGGGTTCTCGGTGGCCGGGCGCCCGTCGGAGAACACCGCGAGGGTCTTCACCCCGAGATCGACGCCGATCACCGCATCCGGCCGGGTGGGCGGACGCTCCACGCGCTGGACTTCCACGATGAAGGAGACGAACCAGCGTTCGGCCTCCTGCCCGACGGTCGCGGACTTGATCCGCGCGGCCCAGTTCTTCAACGCAGACGCGAGCCGGTCAAGACCGGTGGCGTACGCCTCCTTCGAGCACACCGCCCACCAGGGGGCAACGGCGTCCTTTGCCTGGTTCCACGCCTTGCGCAGCCAGTACATCGACCACGACACCATAGGCGTCAACTCCGCCTCGGCAATGCCGTAGGAGCGTTCCGCCTCACGCCGGGACCGCCTTCACCACGGCCAGACCCCAGCTGTAGGCGACACGAGCCGCGCCGGCATGCCGGACATCGCACCGGCCTGACGCGGCGTCGGGTCCAGCGCAAACCGGTAGGCATGCGTCGTGATCACCCCAAGAACCGTACCTGCCCCCGCTGACAACCCGACACCAGCAACCCCAACGATCAAGAGAACCTGACGAAGGCCGAGATTCGCTGATGGACTCCACAGCAGCTAGTAGCCCTCACGTGTCGACCAGTTACACCGCGGTGCTCGACGTGGAGCGGTCCACCGCCGAGCACCTGGCTCGGCTGCTTCGCGACCACCGCATCGCGGCCAGAACCCGCAGGGGCAGGCGTGCGCCGGGCTGCTTCCGGCAGGCAGTGCTCGTCCTGCGCTGGTTCATCGACAACGCCCGCGTTTCCCAACTCGCCCGCGACAACGGCCTGTCGACCTCCACCGCCTACCGTTACCTCCATGAAGGACTGACCGTTCCGGCGGCCGGGGCACCGGACCTGGCGACTGCGCTGGAACGCGCGAAGGCCGCCGGGCTGACACATCTGAACCTCGACGGCACCGTCGTCCGCACGGATCGCGTCGCCGCTCCCGGCCCCAACGGCGCGGACCTCTGGTGGTCCGGAAAACATCAGCACCATGGCGGGAACGTGCAGGTCATCTCAACCCCGGACGGCCGGCCGATCCGGGTCTCACCGGCCCGCCCGGGCCGCGAACACGACACCACCTGCGCCCGCCACCACGGTCTGCTTGACGCCCTCAACCGGATCGCCGCCGAGCTGGACATGCCGACCCTGGCCGACCTCGGCCACGAGAACGCCGGCGACGGCTTCCGACACCCGTACAAGAAGCCCGCCGGAAGCGAGCTGACCGAGGCCCAGCAGACGTACAACAAGGTCATCCGCGGCATCCACGGCGTCTGCGAGCGCGCCAGCTCCCTGCTCAAGACGACCTTCAAAGCCCTGCGCCGGATCAGCCTCGACCCCAGCCGCATCACGAAGATCGCCGCCGCAGCCCTCGTCCTGCTCCAGCTCGAGTACGACCGCACCATCTGATCAATCACGCAACGTCATGATCCGTTACTGGCAAAGACTCAGTGTGCTTGGGCGATAGAGCGGACCTACGGCTGGCTCATGCTCCACCGCAGACTGGCCCGCGACTACGAATTACTCCGAGCTCGGAGTAATTCGTACTATTCCGCGCTTCGCGTTATCCCGACCTGACACGAACCGCGCAGGCTGAGGCGGTGAACGGGTACGGGGCGGTCGGAATAATGCAGGGGTCGCGTTCTGCGGCTTGGACTGCCTGACTGGTTGGGAGCCCAGTCTGGAGGGCGGTCATGTATGAGCGTGATCCGTCGCGAGTAGTGGTGACGGGGCCGCTGGCTCCGTACGCGGTCGGCTTGTGTGCCGCGGTGCTGCACCAGGGCTACACCCCCAAGTCTTCCTGTGAGCTGATGCAACTCACGGCCCACTTGAGCCGGTGGATGGGTGCCCGGGGCGTGGAGCCGGAAGCCTTGGCAGGGCCGGTGATCGCGGAGTTCCTCGCCGTTCGTCGGCGGGACTACCGGAAGCGAACGAGCTCGCGTGCTCTCGTTCCTCTCCTCGCCCATCTGCGCTCGGTCGGGGCAGTGCCGGAGGCCCTGGTGCCCGTCGACGACAGCGAGGTGGGGGTGTTGCTGAGCGAGTACCGGCAGTACCTGCGGGACGAGCGTGGGGTGGTTGAGGTTTCGGTCCGCCGCTATCTGCCGCCGGTACGGGCGTTCTTGTCCACGGTGCCGTTGCCGCTGGCGCAGGGCCTGGCCGGTCTGACCGCCGAGCACGTCACCCGGTTCGTCCTGGAGGGGGCTGCGTGCCGCAGCACCGCCGATGCCAAGAAGATGGTGACCGGTCTGCGGTCACTGCTGCGGTTCTTGTTCGTCACGGGCCGCATCAGCAGGCCGCTGGCGGGGGCGGTGCCCACGGTGGCGAACCGGAGACTCGCCACGTTGCCGGGCCGCCTGACAGCCGACGAGGTGAACACGCTTTTGTCCGGATGCGACCGGAGCACCCCTGCCGGGCGGCGCGACTTCGCGGTCCTGACCGTCCTGTCGCGGCTCGGGCTGCGTGCCTGCGAGGCCGCCGCGATCGAGATCAACGATGTCGACTGGCGGTCCGGTGAACTGACCATCCGCGGCAAGGGCGGGCTCACCGACCGCCTCCCGCTGCCGGCCGACGTCGGCGAGGCCCTGGCTGACTACCTGATGCACGGCCGTCCCTCCGACTCTTCCACCAGCCGCCTGTTTCTCTCCGGGCGTGCCCCTCGCCAGTCCGTCACCGCCAGCGGCATCCGTGCCCTCGTCGCCCGTGGCTGCAAGCGGACCGGCCTGCCGCGGCTGGGCGCCCATCGGCTGCGGCACACGGTGGCCAGTGACTTGCTGGCCGCCGGAGCACCCCTGCCCGAAGTCGGCCAAGTCCTGCGGCACCGGTCCCAGTTGTCCACGGCGATCTACGCCAAGGTCGACCGAGTACGGCTGCGGGAATTGGCCCGGCCCTGGCCCGGGGAGGCGTCATGACCAGTCTGCGCGAGCACGCGGGGGACTACCTGACCATGCGGCGGAACCTGGGGTTCACGCTGGAGGGCCACGGCAGGATGCTGATGGACTTCATCAGCTACCTCGAAGGCGTCGGCGCCATCACCATCACCACCGACCTGGCGGTGGCCTGGGCTACGCGGACCGCGCCCGGCGTGAACCCGGCTTCCTGGAACAAGCGACTCACCGTGGCACGGATCTTCGCCCGGCATCTGCAGGCCCTCGACCCGGCCACCGAGATTCCGCACCCGGATCTGATGCCCCTGCGCTATCGCCGCATCGCCCCGCACCTGTTCGCCCCGGACGAGATCGTCGCACTGATGGCGGCCGCCACCGGGCTCCGCCATCCGCTGCGGGCGCTCAACTACGCCACCCTGATCGGTCTGCTGGCCGCCACTGGCATGCGCGTCGGTGAAGCCTGCGGACTCGACCGCTCCGACGTCGACTGGGACGCCGGGGTGCTCACTATCCGGGCGGGGAAACTCGGCAAGGCCCGCGAGGTCCCCGTGCACCCCAGCACGATGCAGGCGCTGCACGTCCACGACCAGCGGCGCGACCTGCTCCAGCCCGTGGTGTCGACCCCGGCGTTCTTCGTCAACACCCGCGGGGATCGCCTGGACGCCCATCACGTCCCCGAGACCTTCGCCCGGCTCCGCGACGCTGCCGGCATCCGTCCAGCGGCGGGCGGCCGGAAGCCCCGCATCCACGACCTGCGGCACACCTTCTGCATCGCCACAATGCTCAACTGGTACCGCACCGGCACGGACGTCCAGGCACAACTTCCACTGCTGTCCACCTACTTGGGCCATGTCGATCCGGTCTCGACCTACTGGTATCTCCAGGCGGCCCCCGAACTGCTCGCCCTGGCCGCAGGCCGGCTCGACGCCTTCCTCGGAGATCTCCCATGAGCTCACCGGCACCCCTCGTCCAGGGCTTCTTCACCGACCGGCTCGCCCACCAGCGCCAGGCAAGCGGCCACACCGTCGTCGCCTACCGCGACACCATCCGTCTGCTGTTTCGCTATGCGAGCCAGCAGACCGGCAAACAGCCCACCGACCTCGACCTCGCCGACCTCGACGCCGCCCTGATCGGCGCGTTCCTCACACACCTGGAGAACACGCGGGGCAACGGCACCACCACCCGCAACGCGCGACCGGCCGCGATCCACTCGCTGTTCCGATACGCGGCCTTCCGGTCCCCTGAGTACTCCGCCCTGATCCAGCAGGTGCTGGCCATCCCCTCCAAACGCACCGAGCGACGCGACGTCTGCTACCTCACCCGGGACGAGATCGAGGCCCTGCCGGCCGCACCCGACCTCAGCACCTGGTGGGGGCGCCGCGACCACACCCTTTGCACCTGGCCGTCCAGACCGGTCTGCGCGTTTGCGAACTCACCGGCGTCCAACTCCAGGACATCTACCTGGGACGCGGCCCGCGCGTCCTTTGCCACGGCAAGGGCCGCAAGGACCGCGCCACCCCGCTCACTCGCCACACGGTCACCGTCCTGCGCGGCTGGCTCGCCGAACGCGGCGGAGACCCCACCGACCCGCTGTTCTGCACCCACCGCGGTGGCCGGCTCAGCCCGGATGCCGTCGCCCGCCTCGTCGCCAAGCACACCGCCGCCGCGTCCGTGGCCTGCGCGTCTCTCCGCACCAAGAACGTCACGCCCCACACCCTTCGGCACACCGCGGCGATGTCCCTGCTGCACGCAGGGGCCGACACCTCCGTGATCGCCCTCTGGCTCGGCCACGAGTCGCAGGAAACCTCGATGATCTACCTCCACGCCGACATGACGCTCAAGGAACGAGCCCTCGCCCGCACCACACCACCCGACAGCAAGCCGGGCCGCTACACCGCCCCCGACCCCGTCCTCGCCTTCCTCGACAGCCTCTGACCGCGCCCGTTATGCCGAGCACCAGCACCTCGCAACTCCGCTGACCTGCACGGTCGGTGTCAGCTCGGGATAACTCGAAGCGCGGAATAGTACGAGACCCTGTCCGTCCGCTCCGAAGCCATGATCCACATCGCCATGACCGACCTCATGGCCCGCCGTCCCACCAGCGGGAACGTCATCTCCCGGCGCGACCCGACACCGCAGACCAAACAGCAGATTCCGGGATGAAACAACGGGAGAAAACGACCTTTCAGACGACGTTGTGGATGTTGTGCTCCGCCAGGTCGGACGCGTGCCGGGCGACTGTGCCGTAGTCGGCGTCGTCGTGGAGGACAGCCAGGCCGTGGTGGGCGGCGGTAGCGGCGATGACGAGATCCACTGCCGAGGCGCTGCGATGCTCCCCGGCCCGGGCCATTCGGTATTGGACCGCACTGATCCAACGCCCCGCGTTCTTCGGAACCGCGACATCGAGGTAGAGGTCGGAGAACATCTCCGCGATCTCGTCGTACTCGCGACCGTCTCGGGCGCTGTACAGAAACTCGGCGCGTTGCACGTAGCAGGATGCGATGGCCCCGGCATCGATCGCGTCGTACCAGGCCGACTGCAGTCTCGGATCGCGGAGCAGTCTGACGAGGCCGGAGGTGTCAAGCAGGTAGATCACCGGCTCTGCTTCTCCGCTCGGTGCAGATGCTCGGCGTCCTCGACGGCTCCCCACTCACGCGCACGCTCGAAGTGACGGCGGATGCGCGCCGCACGCTCCTGTCGCTCGGCGTAGAAGACAAGAGCGAGGTTGACGGCCTCTTTCTTGGTCCGGACGTTAGCCAGAGCCATGGCCCGCTCCAAGGCATCGTCATCGATGTCGATCTGGGTCACAGACATACAGCACCCCTAGAATGTTGATGATGTATATAGAAGAATACATCACCAACATTTCCCGATCCATGCGTCGGCTCACTGAGCCGTTTTCATCCTGAATAGCTGCAGGTCATCAGCGTGTGGACGGCTTGGACGATGGTGCCGATGCGGCGGGTGGAGCATCTGGCCCGCCGGAGCAGTCGCCAGGACTTCAGCTGTGCGAAGGCGCGTTCGCCCGGCGCCCTCAGCCGGGCGTGATCGCGGTTGAACTCCTGGTAGCGCGCGGGTTGTTCGCGGTGGTTCTTGTATGGGGTGCGGACGGTGGCGCCGGCGCCCTGGTGGGCGCGGTCCGCCAGGATCAGGATCTGTCTCGTGAGGCAGGCTTGGATGATGCCGTGAGCACGGGCGGCGGTCAGGTCGTGGGTGCGTCCTGGCGTGGCCCGGGAGAACCAGAGCGGTGTGCCGTCGGGACGTGCGATCACCTGGACGTTCATGCCGTGCTGCTTGTGCTTTTGGGAGTAGTACGGCTCGTCCGCGTGGACGCGGTCGGTGGCGATCAAGGTGCCGTCGACGATGACGAAGTCGCCCTCGCCCAGCCCGGCCAGGGCTTCCTGCAGGCCCGGCGCCCAGGCCGCAAGGACGTCCAGGGTCTCGTCGACGTAGCGCCACGCAGTGGCTGCCGAGACACCGAAGCCTGCCGCCGGCGCGGTTATCGTCTCGTTCTTACGCAGGTGCACCAGGGCGAGCAAGGCCCGCTTGAAGCAGCCCAGCTTCGGCCACCTCGTACGGCGTTCACACCTTCGTGCGTAGATGAGCCAGGAAACGTGCTCAACCAACTCATGCGGTACGTCGACCATGGCACGATACGGGACCAAGCGAGGCTCCTCGGGCGATGCGTGGTGCGTAGAGAACACCACCGCAACGACCAGGGGCCTCGTCTCGTTACCCACCCCCACTGACCTGCCAGTTCACCCCCCCAGAGACAGGATGAAAACGGCTCAGTGAACCCCTTTCATCCTGGTCCTTGAAGGGTGAAACCGCGGGTCAGAGATGCTGATCGGAACATGACGAAGCCTCCGTCGTTGATGTGGTGTTCTCACGCATCACGCCGCCGACGGAGGCTTCGTTGGTTCCGTATTCTGCCACGCTCGATGTCCCGCACGAACTCGTCGAGCATGTCGCCTGGCTGCTTTATGAACACCGCCAGGAGATCAACTCGCCCTGGCGCAAACTGGGTTGCTTCAAGCAGGCCCTTCTTGCACTCGCCCACCTACGCAAGAACGAGACGTATGCGCAGGTCGGAGCCAGGTTTGGAGTCTCGGAGACAACGGCCTGGCGGTACGTGGACGAAACCTTGGACGTCCTGGCAGCCTGGGCGCCGGGTCTGCGCGAAGCCCTGGTCGGGCTCGGCGAGGGCGATTTCGTCCTCGCCGATGGCACCCTGATCCCGACCGACCGCGTCAAAGCGGACGAGCCGTACGACTCACAAAAGCACCGCAAGCACGGCATGAACGTACAGGTCATCGCACGTGGTGATGGCGCACCGCTGTGGTTCTCCCGCGCGCTGCCAGGACGCACGATCTGACCGCGGCCCGTGCCCACGGCATCGTCCAGGCCTGCCTCACCCGACAAATCCTTGTGCTCGCGGACGGCGCCTACCAAGGCGCCGGCGCCACCGTCCGCACCCCGTACTACCACCACCGCGAACAACCACCGCACTACCAACAGTTCAACCGTGATCACGCCCGTCTCCGAGCACCCGGCGAACGGGCCTTCGCCCAACTCAAGCATTGGCGGATCCTCCGCCAGGCGCGCTGTTCCACCCGCCGCGTCAGCCGCACCGTCCAAGCCATCCACACGCTGCTGACCTGCGACTATTCAGGATGAAAGAGGTTCACTGAGCTTGTTCAGCGGTGAGTTTCGAGGGTGAGGATGGCTTTGACGATTGAGGTCATCCGGCTGGGGTTTCTCCAACTCGACCTCATACACACCCCCAGCCTGCAACCAGATTGACGATCCGTCACGAGCGCACGCAGCCCCGATCAATGCCTACGAAAATCTTGGCAGAGCTGTTGGCTGGACAGACCCAGAGCCACTAGTCACTCACTGTGATGGCGTTCCGAAAGGTTCCGCCTCCAGTGCAGGAAACTCTAGCGGTGGTGGAACTGCAGGTGATGATGTCAACCCCGAACGTTTCGCCCACCTGCATATTTACAGTGAGTACGCCCAGATTTTCCCCAGATGGCGCGTCGTTGACGGAGTACTGAGCTTGGCAGTTGGTGTCACTCGCGAAGTTGAAGGTGACAACGAATGCGTGCTCCTGGGTGAGTGGCGAGCCGTTAGGTGGAGCGACGGTGCAACCAGACGCGCTCTGCAAAGTCAAAACCGTCTGGGCGGAGAGGCTGCCGTTTACGAAGAACGGATGCATAACAAGAGGCGCGGGCGCAGAACCTGCCCCACGTCCGTTGCCGGTGATGGCGTTGTCGCCGTAACTGATGTTGCCGCAGGCGCCGGTGTTGTGGTCGCCGGTGTTCTTGATGGTGCAGTTCGTGTTGGTGTCACCGTTGCCGTGGTCGTCGTTGGCGTGTGCGGTGCCGTTGAGGGTGGTGAGGGCCAGGAATGCGGTGGCGGCGGCGGCGAGTGCGGTGCGCGCGTATCGCATGTGGTGTTTCCCATTCGTCCATTGGTGGGTGGTGTGGCGTTTTTGTATAGGCTGGAGGCTGTGGGGTGTGAGGTGTGGGAGGCGCGAGAGCCGATAGCCCGGATGGAGGCGCGGCGTGGACGAGGTCTTCATCAAGATCAACGGCGTGCAGAAGTGCCTGTGGCGGGCTGTTGACACCGACGGAAACGTCCTCGACATCCTCGTCCAGAACCAGCCGCTGCCAGCAGGTTCTTCCGCCGGCTCCTCACCACCACCGGGCAGGTGCCCCGGGTGATCGTCACCGACAAGCTCCGCTCCTACGGGGCTGCGCACCGGGAGGTGATGCCCTCGGTCGGGCACCGCTCGCGCAAGGGCTTGAACAGCCGGGCCGAGAACTCCCACCAGCCCACAGCCGTGCGATCTCCTTGTCCCGTGGGTCGGCCTTCGGCCTCCCTGCCGGCGCGGCGAGCGCCGTCTTCGCCCCGCGGTCGCGCTGCTGGCGCCAGGTTGTGATCAGTGACGAGTACAGGCCCTCCCGGCGGAGCAGGGCTCCCTTGCCCTGCCGGTCGAGCGGCTCGTACTCGACCAGGATTCTTGCTTTGCACTCCGCCGAGTACCGACGCGGGCCTGTGGAACGGGGTTCTACCTGCGGATCAGAGGTCCCGTGGTCGTTGATGCTGGCCACATGGGGCACTAGTAGACTGTCGTGGCTAATTCTTGGGATAAAGGTGGCGCAGTTTGATGCGTGCGTCATGGGTGGTGAACTGCCAGTCCACTTGGCGTTGGTCGGTGTTGGTGGCGTTCTGCCAGGCCGAGAGTTCGGTGTTGAGTGTGTCGAGGTCGCCGATCCGGCGGTCGAGGCATTGCCGGGTCAGCGCGGAGAGTTCGATCTCGGCGAAGTTGAGCCAGGAGCCGTGTTTGGGTGTGTGGTGGATCTCGAGGCGCTGGGCCGGGGCGAAGGCCTCTTGTGGTTCGAATGCCTCGTACAGGGAGGCGATGGTGTGGGTGTTGAGGTTGTCCATCACCAGCACCACGGTCGCGGCGTCGGGGTGGTCCACCGTCAGTAGCTGCTTGACCTGGCGGGCCCAGTCGATCCGGGTCCGCCGGGTCAGTGCCTGAACTCGACGCCATCCGCGCAGGGGTTCGGTCCATACGAAGACGGAGCAGGTGCCGCAGCGGATGTACTCGCTGTCCTGGCACGCGTCGCGGCCGGGCCGGGCCGGGAGGGGGTCGCGGACATGGGTGAGGAGCTGGTAGGGCTTCTCGTCCATGCACACCACCGGACGCGCCGGGATGGTGGGGTGCCGCTTCGGGCGGTGGCCTGACCCGCAACGTGACTGGCCTTGTGCCTTGGTGTTGATCTGTCGGCCGCGTGCTCGGAGTGGTACCTGCTGCCGCCGGGCAGGGGACGTGTCCCGATAGACATCTCGGGATCTGAAGAAGTCAAGCGGCAGCTGCCGTTGACGAGGGCACTGGAAAGTTGAAGGCACGTTCCTCGTCGAAGAGCACTCGCTTTTGGAGGCAGTGGAACAGCTGTCCGAGCAGGCGATTGAACAGGTGTCGCTGAGCTTGTGCATGCCAGTCGCCGACGTCGCGTCGGTGACGGTAGTGGGCCTGAGCTCCAGGAGATGAGCGCAGGGAGGAGAAAGCCCTCAGATAGCCGGCGTGGTGGAGTCGGTTGTTCTTGACCATGCGGCGTCCCACGTGGTGTTTCTTGCCGGAGGCGCGGGTGATCGGTGCGGATCCGGCGTATGCCTTCAGTCCGCGGGCGTCGCAGAAGCGGTTGCGGTCGTCGCCGGTCTCGGCGAGAACACGTGCGGCGAGCTGGACACCGAGCCCTGGGAAGCTCAGGAGTATTTCGGCATCGGGATGCTTGTGAAAGTTGGCATCAACTGCTTCGGCAAGGTCGTCACTGGCCTGGCAGGCTGCCTCGAACTGCTTCAGCAGAGCGAGAAGTTGCCTGCCGAAGGCGTTCTCGACAGCCGCGGGCTGGTGGGCGTACTCGGCCCGCAAGACACCACGCAGACGGGCAGCTTCTTCCTCAAGGCCGCGGACGCGGCCGGCGCGTTTGAGGGCGGAGCGCAGCTGGCTCAGAGACAGCCGCGAGCCTTCCGCCGGTGTTGGCGCCTTGGCAAGGATGATGCGGGCTTCCTCGCGGGCCAGTCCGCCCTGCTTGGCCAGGAAGGCTTCCAGAGCAGCGGGGTAGTACTCGCGCAGCAGGGAGCGGATCTGGTTGCCGATCTGCTGGCGGTTCCAGACCGCGTCCTGCTGAGCCCGAGCCAGCACCGCGATTGCCTGGACCTGGTCGGAGTCCGCTGGCAGCGGCCGGTGAACAGCCATGTCGGTGCGCAGGATGTTCGCCAGCACGAGAGCATCGCCCGGGTCTGACTTCTTGCGGGACACACCGTGGCGGTCGCGGTAGCGGGAGGCGGCGAGAGGGTTGATCGCGAAGACCTTGCGGCTGCCGGTCCGCAGGACTGCTACGAGCAGGCCACGACTGGTCTCGATGGCCACCGGTATCGGCGACTCAGGGCTGTCACCGTGTTCGGCCAAAAGCTCCAGCAGCATCCGGTAGCCGGCCGCGTCATCGCTGATCCGCCGCTTGGCCAGTAGTTCGCCGGCCTCGTCGACCAGCACGACGTCGTGATGCCTCTCTGCCCAGTCGATCCCGCAGAACACAGTCACACGTTCTCCCATCCTCGACTTGTTTTCCCAGTTCACGAGCTCATGCGGGTCACGCGGCGTCCTAATCCCAGGACTCGATCGGTCCGCCATCTCGGTAGCCGTTCGCTACACCAGCGCACCCCAGGGGCCTCTGTCTGCGCCAGAGCTCGCGGCTCGAGGAGGTGGACAAGAGGTCGCCCTGCGGCGGGCTCGCGCCACGACGACAACGGACGGCATGCGCTGGTGGGTTTCACGGGACGTGAAGACGCCGGAACCGCGCCGCTCTCTCGTGAGGCCTCCCGGCCGGGAGATTCTCAGGCGTCTGCCCGGCGTCCGCATGCCCCGTGAAACCCACCACCGTGACGGCGCCGCTCTATCGGGAGGCCTCGTCAGCCAGGGGCCTTACAGGCGTCCGTCACGCCAGACATCCCAGAGGCCCAACTGCGGTCCTTTGGAACGACCTTCACCACGGATTAGGGGCCTTCGCGACAGGCACCGTCACAGTCTTGACCTCCCCGCCCCGGCGGCCGGCCACCGATTCCCGAGGCGATCAGGAGACAGGCGACCTTGCCCAGCATCACGCACCCCAGTGCACCATGTCACACCCCGGCCGACGCCGCGGAGGACGTCCTGCCCAGCGTCGACACCCACAAGGACGTCCACGCGGCAGCCGTGGTCACCGTGCTCGGCGCGACCCTGGACGGCCGCAGCTTCCCGGCGACCACCGACGGCTACCGCCAGCTCGTCGCCTGGGCCCGCCCGTTGGGCATACTGCGCCGGGCAGGCGTTGAGTGCACCGGCTCCTACGGAGCCGCACCGACCCGTCACCTGAGTGCCGAAGGCATCGAGGTGACCGAGGTCAACCAGCCCGACAAGGCCGCCCGGCGCCGCCACGGCAAGACCGACGCCGTCGATGCAGAGGCCGCCGCCCGTGCCATGCTGTCCGCACGCGCCACCGCGACCGCGAAGACGAGCGACGGACCGGCAGAGATACTGCGACTGTTCAAACTGGCCAAGGCATCAGCGGTCAAGTCCAAGACCCAGGCCATCAACCAGCTCAAGAGCGTCCTGGTCTCGGCCGACCCCGCCCTGCGCGAGGCGCCGGCCGGCCTGACCAACCCTCACCTGGTCAAGCGATGCGCCGAACTGGACGACCTGACCACCACAGGGCCGGCCGCGGCAGCCCGCCACACCCTCAAGCTCCTCGCCCGCCGCATCCAGCACCTGGCCGAAGAGATCGACGACCTCAACAAGCGCATAGCCGAGACGGTGAAAGCCTGTGCTCCCGGTCTGCTCGACGCGTACGGCGCGGCCCCGACAGCGCCGCCGCCCCGCTGATCGCGGCCGGGGACAACCCCGATCGCCTCACCAGCGAAGCCTCGTCCGCCCTGTGCGGCACCAATCCGGTCGAGCAGTCCTCCGGCAAGACCCAAAGACGCCGACTCAACCGCACAGGCGACCGCCAGGCCAACGCAGCCCTCTACCGCATCACACTCAGCCGTCTCCGCTGGGACAGCCGCACCCAGGACTACCCACAGCGACCTCTCACCAAGGGCAAAACACGCCGAGAGATCATCCGCTGCATCAAACGCTACGTCGCACGAGAGATCTACCGACCCAATCGTCCCAGGCAACACCTCAGCCAATAGCACCGACACCGCCGGAGCCGTCGCTTGACACCCATAGGGGCATCAACGCCCTCCCACGCATGTGACGGCAGATCCGGGCCCGCACCCTCCCATCGGGTGACACATCCCCTGTGAGGGTATAAATCAGGGAGAGTTGAGCAAAGCGGAAACCCAACACCCAGACCAATCCAGCCGATTCGCATACCGGCGAGCAGCTTCACTTCGCGGTGTGTCCCCGCCGGGCGCCTGAGTCCCGCAGGACGCTGACGCCTGCGGGCGCCGAGCGCGCCTATGTACCCGGACCGTCGGGTCCGACACCGCAACTCGGCAAAGGTTCACGTGTTCTCCGCCAGAGACTCTCATCTGTGAAGGAGCGGCGGCGGCGCGGCGGCGGGCCGGGTTCTGTCCGGTTCCCGCGTTGACCCCCCGTCGGCCAGGGCCCGGGCACATGAATTCCAGGGCCGGTGCGCATCAATGAGTTACGGCCTCCGCCGTAGATCACCGCAGATTTTACGGCTGATGGCTCAACCCCCCACAAAACTTGGCGAGGAGACCCCTCTTCATGGCAACTCACAAGCGCCCGAACCGGATCAGACTGACCGCCACCCTCACCGCCGCCGCCGCGGTCGCAGGCGGCACCCTGCTGTACCCGTCCTTTGCCGGCGCCGCGGCGCCGGCACAGGGCACGGTCTACGGAGCGAACGCCGACGGCGCCATCGCCGGCAGCTACATCGTCATGCTCGACGAGAAGGCCGACCAGCAGGAGCTGGCCACCCAGTACGGCGGCACGCTCAAGCGCACCTACCGCTCCGCCATCAACGGCTTCTCGGCCGGCGGCCTGTCGCAGACCGAGGCCAGGCGCCTGGCCGCCGACCCGGCCGTCGCCAAGGTCGTGCAGAACAAGAGGTTCACCATCAACGCGGAGCAGCAGAACCCGCCGTCCTGGGGCCTGGACCGCGTCGACCAGGCCGACACCGCCGGAGACAGCAAATACACCTACCCCGACTCCGCCGGCGAGGGCGTCACCGCCTACGTGATCGACACCGGCGTCCGCATCACGCACAAGGACTTCGAAGGCCGCGCCGCACACGGCTTCGACGCGATCGACAACGACGACAGCGCCGACGACGGCCACGGCCACGGCACCCACGTCGCCGGCACCATAGCCGGCGCCGCCCACGGCATCGCCAAGAAGGCGAAGATCGTCGCCGTCCGCGTCCTCAACGACAACGGCTCCGGCACCACCGAACAAGTCGTCGCCGGCATCGACTGGGTCACCCAGCACCACCAGGGCCCCTCCGTCGCCAACATGAGCCTCGGGGGCCCCGCCGACGAAGCCCTCGACGAAGCCGTCCGCAAGGCGATCACCGCCGGCATCACCTTCGCCGTCGCCGCCGGCAACGCCTCCACCGACGCCGGCCAGGGCTCCCCCGCCCGCGTCCAGGAGGCCCTCACCATCGCCTCCTCCACCAAGGACGACACCCAGTCCGACTTCTCCAACTTCGGCGAGATCGTGGACCTCTACGCGCCCGGCTCGGACATCACCTCCGCCTGGAACGACAGCGACGAAGGCACCAAGGTCCTGTCCGGCACCTCCATGGCCGCCCCCCACGTCACCGGCGCCGCCGCGGTCTACCTCGCCGGCCACCAAGACGCCACCCCGGCAGACGTCGCCACCGCCCTGACCAACGGCGCCACCCCCGACAAGATCACCAACCCCGGAGCAGGCACACCCAACAAACTCCTGAAGATCACCGAATAACACCCCGCCCACACCACGCCGGACGGGCGCCCCACCGCCCGGCCGGCCTGGTGCAACAGTGAGCCAGGGCCAGCTTGCCGCCGGCGGCGGCT
Organism: Streptomyces sp. NBC_01017; assembly: GCF_045162795.1. Taxonomy (NCBI): domain Bacteria; kingdom Bacillati; phylum Actinomycetota; class Actinomycetes; order Kitasatosporales; family Streptomycetaceae; genus Streptomyces; species Streptomyces sp. NBC_01017. The sequence continues at coordinate 11,126,222 of NZ_CP108683.1, read as the reverse complement.
GACGCAGGTGCCGGCCGGCCCGGGGATGCCGAGGAGGCCGCACGGTCCGGTAACGAGCCCGCAGCACAGGTCGCGCACGGCAGTGGCCATGTGCCACCACTGCGCCGCCGGAGCAGTGGTGGCTGAGGACGGCGTTGCACAGCGCCGTCCTGTCCCCGGGGCCGCGTCCGGCGCGGTTGGCGATGCCGCCGGCACGGCACTGCCCACAGGCCACCCCGGTGATCACCTGGACGCCTCTCGCGGGCACGCATGCCCCCTGCCACAGCGGTGCGGCGACGGATCATGCGGGCGGCCTGCCGGGGATACGGGAAGGCGGAACGGGCGACGGCCAGGACCGCCCCACGCGGGCCTCGCGCCCGCCCTGACCGAGCGGGCGAACGCAGTGCACCGCCTGGGCCGTATGCCGGGCAATGCGCGGCAACCGGCGGACAACACAGGCTGGTTGGCATGGTCAACTTTGACTGCCTGCCAGATGATCAAGAAGGAGATTTGCGACCTGCGCCTTTGAATACACGAACGAAGGGCCGGAGTGGCGCGCGCTACAGGCAGGCCTCGACCGGAACATTCCTTCTTGATCATCTGGGGCTCTGTCAAAGTTGACAGTGCCCCCTTTCGTGAGCCAGCGGAAGCCGTACCCGACCTGCCCGACGCCCCGCGTTCGAGCATCAGTTCTTCGACCTCGCGGTAGCTGAGCGGGAAGCGGAAGCACAGCCACAGGCAGTGAGCGATGGCCTCCGCCGGATACCGGTGGTTCTTGTACGACGGCGGCGCGGACGACACGACGACTCCCCTCCCTGGAGACGAACAACATCGTCAGCAGGAGACGGTCTCGCACTATTGGTAGCCGGTGGGGCTCTGCCGCAGGTCGCCGTCGTCAGGCGCGTGCGTCCTGCTGCTGCAATTCCTTTAGGACCGCCGCCACAGTAGTGACGTCGTTATCCACATGGAGCACCGCGTGACCGTGGTGTACTGCCGTGGCACACACCAGGAGATCGATGACCCCCGCGGTGCGGTGCTGGCCCCGCTGCGTGAGCTTGTACTGCGCGGTGTCCACCCAGCGCCATGCGTAGTCCCGGAGGGCCGCGTTGACCGTGTCCTCCTTCGTAGTGGAGCCCATGAGGCGCATCGCCTCGGCCAGTGCCTCATCGTCCAGGTCGATCTGTGTCACAGAGATCTCCACCACCACCCTCAAGTACGCGATGTATGCAGCCATCACACATCGCCAACATCGCCCACGTCCGACGGTGTCCACAGAGACCCGCCTTGTCAGTGGCCACGACGGTGAGGGTGAAGCTGCCCGCTGGCAATGCCCTGGGAACGTGGAGTCTTCGTCTATGCGGCTTGAGCCCGTGGACGGGCCTTACTGATCGTTTCAGAATGAGGTGCGGAGTCGTCTCAACCTCGATCCACCGCGTGAATTCTGATCACTGCCTTCGGGCGGGTTCGGGGTGATCGTTCGGGGTGCGGGCGGCACGGTGTGCCGGGTGGCCGTCTGATGCGGGGTCTCCGAGAGTCTTCCTGGTCGTGGGCGGGCAGTCGCAATACGTGGTTCAGGTGAGCATGCGTTGGCCGGTCGCGATCCACAGGTCGGTGAAGTCGTCTTCCTAGCGCCAGTGTTCGGGCAGGTGGAGGGTGAGGCGGCGGGCGCCGGTGGCGATCCGGGCGGGGATGTTGATCAGGTGGCGGCGGATGGTGCCAGTCCTCGCCCGGGCGTGGAAGACGGAGGCGAGGTGGCCGGCGGCCCGGGTGAGGTCGTAGGCGGTGGCCGCGAGGGTGAGCCAGGCGGCGTTCGCGGTGAACTTCCCCGAGGGGAGATGGGCGAGGGCGGAGTCTTCCAGGTCGGCGAAGACCTGCTCGACCTGGGCGTGTTCGCGGTGCAGGGTTCGGCCTGGGCCAGGAGGAACGGGCTGTCGGTGAAGATCACGTGGTGGCGCCAGACGCCGAACAGCTCGGCCTGCCCCTCGGGCACGCTCTTGGGGTTCAGGCGCTTGACCCGGCGCACGATCAGCCGGGCGGTGGCGTGGAACGCTTTCCTCTTGCTGGTGAACGCGGTGAATGGGACCTCGGTGATCTCGGCGTTGGAGATCCAGCGTTCCTCCTCGGCGTCCCATACGGCGGCCGTGTACTTGATCGGCGTCCAGGCGTCCTCGGCGATGCCCGCGACGGCCTCACGGATCTTCTTCGTGACCGCGACCGCGAGGGAGAATCGTGCGCCGGCCTTGCGGCAGACGTCGACGACCTTGTGGGAGAAGATCCGTCGCGTAAGAGACCGTCAGACGCCTGTCCGGGAAACTCGTGGCGCCCCGGCCCCTCACGCCCTCAACCGATCACGCCCCCGACAACGTGACAGCACCCGGCGGGTGCCTCGCGGCCGGCCCGCCGTGGTGGTCAGCGATCGGCCTTGCGCTCGCCGACGTCGGCCGTCTCCGCCAAGGCCGGCAGCCGGCAACCGGCCGGCCGCAGCCGGCGAGGGCATCCACCGGCTGGTCCGGTCCAGGCCACGGCTCAGCCGGCTGCCGAGCAGGGCGGTGTCAGACGTCCTCAATCGTGCGGGTGCAGGACGACCTTGGTGTAGCCCTCCGTCCGCTTGTCGAACTTTTCGTACGCCGACGGCGCCTGGTCGAGCGGCAGCTCATGCGAAACGACGAAGCTGGGTTGCGCACGGTCCTCGATGATCATGTCACGCAGATGACGGTTGTAGCGCTTGACGTTGCACTGCCCGGTGCCCACACGCAGCCCCTTTTCGAACAGACGCCCGATGGCGACCACCAGCATGCCCTGCTTCGCCTGCTCGTCCGGTCCGCCGGGGTCGCGCGGGACGTACAGGCCCGGCACACCGAGAGCGCCCGTCGGCCGGACCGTCTCAACGAGGGAGTTCAGTACGGTCGCCGGTTCCTCGCGGTCCTCGCCACGCGCCTGGGCCTGGTAGCCGACGGCGTCGATGCCCTTGTCCGTGCCTTCACCCGCGGTCTGCTCCTTGATCTGCTCCACCGGGTTGCCCTGGGTGAAGTCGATCGGTACAGCGCCGATCTCCTCGGCCTTCTGCAGCCGCTCGGCCACCCGGTCGACCACGAACACCTTGCTCGCGCCGCGCAGCATCGCCGAGTAGGCGGCCATCAGACCGACCGGACCGCCGCCGTACACGGCGACGCTGTCACCGGGGCGCACATCGGCCAGCTCGTTGCCGTGGTAGCCGGTCGGGAAGATGTCCGCCAGCAGGACGAAGTCGGTTTCCTTCTCGGTGCCCTCGGGGAGCTTCAGGCAGTTGAAGTCGGCGTACGGCACCCGTACGTACTCGGCCTGGCCCCCCACGAAGGGGCCCATCGCCACGTAGCCGTACGCACCGCCAGCGAAACCGGGGTTCACGGTCAGGCAGAAGCCGGTGAAGCCCGCTGTGCAGTTCTTGCAGAAGCCGCAGGCCACGTTGAAGGGCATGACAACGCGGTCTCCGCGGCTGAGCGACGTCACACCGTCACCGGCCTCCTCGATGACGCCGAGGTTCTCGTGGCCGAACACGATCCCCGGCTCGGCGGCCGTGCGGCCCTCGTACATGTGCAGGTCCGACCCGCAGATAGCGGTGGACGTGACGCGGACGATCACGTCGTTCGGGTGCTGGATTCGAGGATCCTCCACTTGCTCGATCGCGACTTCGAACGGTCCCTTGTAGACGACGGCTCTCATGTCGAAACCTTCCACTGGATGTGGCTGTTCGCTCACAGATGGGAACGGAGGCGCCGAGGGACCCGCTGCATCCGTCGGGAGGAGGTCCCCAGCCCTGCAGCTCACCGGTCTTCTGTGTCCTGGCTCACACTCCAGACTGGTGCATGATGAGATTCTTTGCATCTAGAGGCTGCAAAGCTCTTTTCCACACCATTCCGGAAGGATTCAGAACCTTGTCGCGACGTCTCGGCACGCTCCTCGTCCCGGTATCCGGCCTGTCCGGCACGACCTATCCGGAAGGGACCCGGGTGGCCATACGGGGCAGTGGAGGCTCCGTCGACGGCTTCGTCGACGGAGACTGGCTGCCGCTCGCATGGTGGGAGTTCGCGGACACCCAGCCCGAGGGCACCCCCGACACCCTGGCGTAGCTCCCAGCACGGGTAGGGAAGTGATGTCCGGGCCGGCGCGAGAGCTCGCCGGTTTGAGCGACGCTGAAGAGGTGCACGAAGGCGACGTGTTGGTTGTCGACGGGACGGGATGAAACGACCCCGGCGGCCGTCAGGCCGCCGGGGTCGTTGTTGATTGCCGCTCAGGATGAGCATGACGGGGGTAGGACGGTGCCTTTCCGGTTGAGCATGATGGGCTGATCGTTGCGGGTGGGTTGATCTCCGGGGTGCCGAGGGGAACGGTGACCATGTCTTGATCGGGAAACGGCCCTCCCGTTGCCGTTGGTCGCGAAGCCGGGAGTGCCGTTCGGGTGCGCCCGGAGGCGCTTTGATCACGGTAGAGGCGGACGCCTGGGCTCCCTGCTCACGCTGTGCCTGGTCGCCGTCCTCGGCGGAGCCACGTCCCTGGCCGCCATCGCCCGCTTCGCCGCCGATACCGACTACGGCCTGCGCGAACAACTCGGGCTGACCTCCAGCACGCCGAACGCCTCCACACCGGGACGCCTCCCCGGCCCTGAACGGCGACGCCCAGGACGACGCCGTGGGCGCCCGGCTCGCCCGGTACGCCACCGACCCGGTCGACGAAGACGGCGACACCCTGGCCGGCCTGGCCGTCGCCGGCACGGCCGTGCGCGGATCCCGCACCGACGGCACGGCCGTCCACCTGCTCACCGCCGCGTTCCACGCCCGCCAGACCGTGATCGCCCAGCACCAGATCACCGCGAAGAGCAACGACATACCCGCCCTCGCCCCACTGCTGGACCGGATCGACCTGCGCGGCGTCGTCGTCACCGCCGATGCGATGCACACTCAGCGCGCCCACGCCGAGCACGCCATGGCCGCCGGCGGCCACTACGTCCTGGTGGTCAACGGAAACCAGAAGAAGCTCCGCAAGCAGCTGCAGCGCCTGCCCTGGAAGCAGATTCCCCTGCAGGCCCGCACCACCGGTGCCGGGCACGGCCGCCGCGAGGTCCGCCGTCTGAAGGTCTGCACCGTCCGTCCCGGCCTGCTCTTCCCGCACGCCGTCCAGGCCATGGAGGTCAAGCGCCGCCGCACCCACCGCAAGACCGGCAAGGCCGAAACGAAGACCGTCCACGCCATCACCAGCCTCCCGCCCGAACAGGCCAGCCCGGCACAACTCGCCGAACTCGTCCAGAATCACTGGTCAGTTGAGGCCCTGCACCACGTCAGAGACGTGACGTTCGGCCAGGACGCCTCGCGCATACGCACCGGCTCCGCACCCCGCGCCATGGCCACCCTGCACAACCTGGCCATCGGACTCATACGCCAAGCAGGCTGGACCAACATCGCCGCCGCAGCCGATCACTACCGGTCACGCCCCAGCACGCAACAGCCATGCCCCGACTCACAGCCTGAGAACGCATCGCCCTTGGAACACCCCTGGCATCTGGGGGCAGGCGGGAGGGTCTTGCTGGCTTCCTGTTGGCTTCTTTCTCGGTATGCGGTCGGCTGGTCTTATGGAGGGTGACGTCGTCCGATCGTGACGGCATGAGAGAGGGACGGCATGGAAATCGCATCGCAGGAACCGATACAGAAACCGATAAAGGAATCCAGCCCCCCGACTATCATGATCGGAAATCGAGAATGGAAGAGAAATAAGTCGAAAAACAAGGAATGGAGTTTCTATATTTCGGAGGGCCTGGACTATCATATCTCTGTGGAAATCCTGACGGGCCAGGCGCATGCGTCCCCCGAAGGCGGCGAAGAGGAATTCATGAGACATCGAATTCACGTCTTCCCGGCGGGCAAGGTAGTCAATGTCCCCTTCCAGCTGAAGGAAGCCGCGGACGATTGGCTGAACCTCCGAGAAGCAGACATGCGCGGCACATGCGTAGCCTTCTCCCAGAACTGGGAAAGCGCCATGCAAGGGATGCGCGAAGCTTACGCGGCGGCCAAGAATGCATACAACGCATCCACGTTCAATGTCAAAGACCTCACGGAATCCGAACAGCGAGAATACTTCGCCAAAATAAGGAGGATCAAGAGCACCCTTGCAAAATTGGAGAAGACTGCTCCAGTTGTCGCACCGGTTGAAGGTGTCCCCGGCCTGTGGAAGGTGCATGTCTACGATGCGGATTACATTGTCCCTGCTTCGAAGTTCCTCCCCGCAAAATTCAAAATGAACAAGGACCTGGTGTGGGCCGAGGAAACCTTGCTGATCGCCGAGGGAGATTTCTTTCTGGCGAAGCATCCTGGTGGAGTTCTTTACATCTGCAAGCGTGCAAGCCTGAAGTCATGGATGAAAGCAGAAAAGAGGGATGTGCAGATCATCGCGCTACCTAAATGGGAGTACGCCGACGGCCTGTTGCGATCTCCGCAGGGAGAGCTGTATCGGATACCGCGGGAGAAAATTCCGGATCTGGTGGTCCAGTCCGGCAAGATGAGGAAGTTCACCAACTGTGTGCGGGTGATGATCGATGGCCGAATCATTGCAGTGAACCCGAAAAGCAAGATCGGGCAGATCATAGATGTCGGGAAAGAGAATTCGAGAGCAGTTCAAGAACTGCGGATAGCCAGACGTGAAGGTGCCTTCATCGTTGTCGGGGACACGGAGAATGAACGGATGTGCATCCTCCGGACTGGCAAATGGCCCAAAATGCCGGAGGAGCTGAATTTCTCCGACGGGGACTGGTATAAAATCATGGAACCGGACGGTCTCCACGTGTTCGACGTGAGCAATGACGACTTCTTCATGCTCACAACCCGCACCAACAGGCGCAAGCTGTGGCTGGACTCTCTGCCCTCCCCGACGTTCAAATCACTGCCGCACGGTACATACACCTTCACATTCGCCGGGGTCCAGTACCTGGTGGCCCGCGGAAGGTACAGCGACTTCGTCAAAGCCGCCATGGCCACCAAGGTTCGAACGGGAACCCCTGAGTGCTTCCTTCTCAAAGCACCCGGACACGACAGGAAGGCCGTCGATCCGACACAGATACCGGCCGATCTCCTCAGAACGAAGGACGAGTGGGACAGACTCATCAGGAAGATCCCCACCGCCACCCTGGACGGAAAAGTCCTCAAATTGGTGGTGAGAGACACCGTCCTCATATGGACCACGGAAATACTGCCCTCCGTGGACAGCCCACTCAATGCCATCAACATCGTCAAGGTGACCGTGGATGGCGAGACCATGATCATCAAGCCCGATGCGGCAGACAACGACGTCACAGCGGAGACCGTCGATATTAGGCCGAACAGGCAGCTATGGATATTCGGCATGCCGACAGGGGAGTACATTGCAGCCACCGGAATTGGGAAGGTGACGCTCAAAGGAAGAGAATACAGATACAGAATGTCTGAGGCGACCTGGGACCAAATTGACTACAGCGGACCGTCCATCCCGACCGGATCCTACAATTGCTTCATGCTACAAGAGAAGGGTGCTGAGGACCGTATGCTGGGTCCCATCTCGGCAAAGGACCCCAGGCTTGTCGACATGGCAACGTGGCAGAAGTGGGCAACTAGCCTCCCTAAAGCCAAAACTACCCTGACAGGGCACCCCGTCTACGAGATCGGTGAAGGCCCCGATAAGCGCTACTTCACTTTCGATCCTCGCGTTTACAGAGAACCGGCCGTCAACACGGCGAATTGTATCCTCTTGGTGGTGGGCAAAACGCCCTTCCCCGTGGACCAAGACAGCCCCTCTCTCACTTGGCTGGACTTCACGAAGAAAGGTGATCGCGACATAGCAGGCGAGGAGGTAGTCACCGCCCTGGAAAGAAGAAGAGAGCTGCCAGAGCTGGCCGAGGAGTCAGTGTCCGATGAATCCGCGGATGAAGACCAATCCGACCACCTCTTCGAGGTCGCCGGATACGTACTGGGCAACGCCGGTAACAGGCCGTACGGAGACGAGCCTCCGTGGAGGGACGCCTTCCCTCAACCTGTTGGCCGCTTCCTCGTCCTGACCGTTTCCGTGACAGGCTCCGACGAACCGGCCCTGTACCTGTTCCCCGCCGATGGAACCGACCTGGAGGACCGCGTAAGCACCGGTGATCCGAGCTACTACATGATCCACCAGGAAGACGGAACCTGGGACCTGGCCGTGACGACAGCACAAGGCACGCCGGTATGGCTCGGCGGAGTCAAGATCGACGCCACCGGCCTCCTCGACCTGACCAGTGCGACCGAGAGGCTATAGCCGTACAAGGTGCTGTCACGTTGTCGGGGGCGTGATCGGTTGAGGGCGTGACGGGGGGCGGGGCGGCCTGTGGTTCAGGTCGTGGCGAGCAGGCTCGTGCCGGCCGGTGATGTGGTTCCAGATGGTGAAGCGGATGGTCATTTCGAGGCGGTGGCGGCCGGCTGTCATGAGGTGGCGGTGGGGTCGGAAGTGGGGGTGGGATCCTGGTGAACGCGGTCCGGAACCGTTGTGCTGATCCGACGGACCGGAAGCCTTTCATCACGCGTTCACGCTGCCGGGTGGGCTGGTGGGAGTTCTCCGCCCGATTGTTCAAGCCCTTGTGCAAGCGGTGCTCCACCGAGGGCATCACCTCGCGGTGGGCGGCATCGTAGGAGCGGAGCCTGTCGGTGACGAGCACCCTCGGCACCTGCCCGGTCGTCTTCAGGAGCAGGCGGAAGAAACGCCCGGCCGCAGCCGTGTCACGCCGGCTCTGAACAAGGATGTCGAGCACGCTGCCGTTCTGGTCGACGGCACGCCACAGGTACTTCTGCACACCGTTGACCTTGATGAACACCTCGTCCAAGTGCCACGTGTCACCGGGCTGCGGGCGCCACCGGCGCAGCGAGTCGGCGTAGACCTGGCCGAACTTCAGACACCAGCGGCGCACGGTCTCGTAGGAGACGACGACACCCCGCGCTCGACCATGAGCTCCTCCACCTCGCGGAAGCTGAGCGGGAACCAGAAGCACAACTCTGTCACGTTGCCGGATGGGGCATGGGATGATCTTCGGGGTGTCCGTGTCCGGGAAGGGAAGCCGTCGTGTCACCTGTGGTGCCGTCGTACAGCAACCACCGGTACCCGGTCGAGGTGGCACTGTGTGGGTCTGCTGCGCTTCAGCGAACCGCGCGACCCGCCCTGTTGGCACAGTTCGTGAGCCTGCGAGTGATCGACCCGGAGAACACCTACTGGCGGCGCGGGATCGAGGCGGCCACCCAGTGGTTGCGCGAGAGCGGCGGCGACCAGCTCCGGGTGCCGTACGACTACGTGATGCCCGAGAACGAGGCGGCGGGGGCCGGCTTCCCGCTCGGGGTCTGGCTGGCTGACCAGCGGCGCTACTACAACGCCGGGACGCAACAGGTCCTGGCGGACCGCAGGTAGTGACCTTGACTTGTTGCTCGCAGAGGCGTCCGCTGTGGCGAACCGCACTGCGGGAGGGCTCCTCTCACCTAACCGTTGCGGGCGGCGGCTTGAGTCGTGCGAAGACCACAGTGTTCTCGTTGTACCGCTTCTTGGCGTGGTCGTAACTGCCGCCGCAGGTGATCAGACGCAATTGGGCGTCGGGCGTGTCGGCGTAGACGCGATCGTCCGGGAAATTGTCCCGAGGGAAGTTGTCGATGGCTTCGACGACGAACGTCACCGTAGTGCCCGCCGCGCGGCGGATGCTGATCTCTCGGCCCGGGGACAGGGTACTGAGGCGGGCGAAAACCGCGGGCGCGGTCTTGGTGTCGAGATGGCCGGCGACAATCGCGGTGCCGCGCTCACCCGGGGACGGACCAGCAGCGAACCAGCCGACCAGGTTCGTGTCGTCAGGTGGTGGAGCCTTCAGGTGCCCGGACCGGCCGATAGCCAGTTCGGTGAATGGTGCGTCCACACCGATGCTTGGGATGAGCAGGCGCGTGGGCGCCGAGCGAGACAGCGACGGGCTGCGAGTCGGACCCCCGCCCTCGGCAATGAGTGTGGTCCGCGCGCGGTGACTCGCCACGGGGGCTGGGGCCAGCAGAGAGGGCCCGCTTCCTGAGCCGACCCAACCGAGCACGCACACGGCCAGTACTAGAGGCATGAGACCGGCCAGCAGAAGACCCCGCGGCATAGCGGCCCGCCAAGGTCCCCACGAGTCGACGAGTGAACGGATCCTCATGCCGCAACGCACCCCGATCAGCCAGAATGTGAGTACACCGAATTCGGCGCGGACCAGCGTGCGGCTGCTGCTGTTCAAGGTGAAGCAGTCTGGCCACACGCTGTGCCGCGTCAGGTCATAGGGTCAAGCGGCACCGCGGGCGGAGCGCCGGCGCAGCAAGTACGCTCCCGCCCCCAGGCCTGCCAGAAGTGCCGTCCCGCCAGCCGCCGTCGAGCCAGATGAGGCCAGACCGCCGCCGCCGGTGTGCATGCTGCCCTTGGGCTTGTCCTTGTGCTCGTCCTTGTACTCGTGGTCGCTGCTGTAGGAGTGGTCGTCCTTCTTGTACTCGTCGTCCTTCTTGTACTCGTCGTCCTTCTTTTGCTCGTCGTCCTTCGTGTACTCGTCTTCCTTCGTGTCCCAGTCGTCGCCGTTGACGGTGGCGAGCAGGCCGCCGCCGGTGTGCATGCTGCCCTTGGGCTTGTCCTTGTACTCGTCGTCGCTGCTGTAGGAGTGGTCGTCCTTGTACTCGTGGTCGCTGCTGTAGGAGTGGTCGTCCTCCCGGTCGGCAGCAGTCAAGGCATAGGCGCCAGGGGCTGCGATCGCGAGGGCGGCCGTGGCGGTGGCCGTTGCCAGGAGAGTGCGAGCAGAGCGCATAGAAGATTCCTTCCGTCGCAGCCTGCGTCAGCTGACACGCCGTCTGCTCGTATGACCGCGGCGGCAACGTGCCTACCGTCAGCCAAGGACGCGCGCACCACCACTCGGGCTGGTATCCGGGTGAAGGCCTGTCGGTACGAACGGATGAGGCATGCACCTGTCGCATGGTGAGGAGGTCTCCTCGTGCGGGGCGGGGGCGGCGAGCGGCATGCCCGATCCCCAATTGAGCGCAGAGTCGTTGCGGAAGCCAGCCGAACTTGCAGGCTGTGATGGGAGCCTGGCGGCCCTTCTCGTTCATCCATCGCTCCGGAGCACGCTATGAGTACGGACGAGGAGCGGGTAGCGGCGATAGTGCTGACTTCGAGGTCGGCTGCACACTGGGCCACGGCCCGCAAACCCACAGCGACCACTGACTGAACGTCGTCCGGTCACCGAACCGCGCACCGACCAACATGCCTGGTGCGTGTTCCCGCGCGGTCTCCGGGAGATCTGCGAAATCGCTTGTTTCGCCCTGCTCGGCCAACTGTGGACCGATCTCCCTAAGCACCGCCTCGATATCACCGCTCCTGGAGGCCAGCGGCATCACACCACCGCCGCCCGAGCAGGAGAAGCCCGCCAAGCCGCCCAAGACCAGCTCGGGGGCGTTCGAGCGGGGCGTTGCGGCCCTCGCGCAATACAAGGAGCGGAAGAGGCACGTGACGGTGCCCAGAGGCCACGTAAGAACGGCTGGAAGCGGCACCGAAGTCCGACTCGGAGTCTGGGTCATGAACCAGAAGAGCCGCAGGGAGAAGCTCAACACCGACAAGCTCACCGCGCTCGCCGCCCTTGGACTCAACTGGGCCTCGGCCGGGGTGTTTTCGGCAGGGTGAATGAGAGCCACTCGGACAGTGAGATCGGGAGCCACTGTTTGGGCATCGAAGTTGAGAGCCGCCTGTTCCGACCGGGAGGTCTATTCACGGGGTCTCACCAGCCCTTCTTGTAGAAGGTGAGGGCGGTGACGGTTTTGGCAACGAGGGGGAACTTGGCCAGGGGGCCGCGGTAGCGGGTCGCGAGAATCTTCCAGTCTTTCAGGTGTGCGATCGCTCGCTCGATGGCGGCGCGGAGTCTGCTGATGCTCCCGTTGTAGACGTTGTCGCCAGTGGGACGTTCCTGACCAGGTGGTCTGCGTCTCGCGGTGAGCATGCCGGAGCCCACGTAGCCAAGATCGCCCATGCTCTGCCGTTCCGCGAAGGTTTCCGGGAAGTGGGACCGGCGCCAGGCGTACATGTCGTGCCGGGAGCCCGGGACGGGCTCGGACACCGCGAGCAGGTCCCCGGACAGCGTGGCCGCAACCTGCAGGTTGAAGCCGGTGTCGCGGTGCTTGCCGGAGAACAGGGTGGTGCCTTCGCTCGCCCAGTCCCACGTGGTGACCAGGGTGCCGTCGATGAGCACGATCCGGCCGGCGGAGGCCTCCACGGGATCGGGGACATGCCCGGCGAGGGCCTTCTCCACCACCGGAAGCAGCCCCGTCCACCGCCGGGAAACAGTGGCCTGGCTGACACCGAACAGCTCCGCCGCCGCCTCCTGGACGGGGTTCTGCCGCAGTAGGAACAGCACCAGGACCACCGACCGGTACAGGCCCAGTGACCACATCCGGGCCGGAGACACCACAGGATCAGGATCCGTCATGAGTATCCGATGGACCCGCACCACCAGCCCGTCCAGTTGATCCTTGTCCAACCCTGCCGTAACGTTCCAGCTCAACGGCCCTGCCCCGGTTCACTTCTGACGTTGTCGCAGACATCAGACTACCGAGCAGGGCCGTACTGATGATCAAGGAACCCAGGCGCCCCACCACCCCGTGAATAGGCCTCCGGGTGTGACATGCCGCTTTTGGCGTAATGGGCTCGTAAGGCTGGTCGGCCGCGTCACTCTGTGCGGGTTGATCACCGGTTGGTCAGGACCCGTGTGTACAGATCGCGTAAGTGGGTCTACGAGCGGATCTGCAAGGTGAGCCGGGTCGGCACCAAACCCCCGGGCCCAAGGCCATGCCGCCTGGCGAGCGGCCCCTTGGAGGGACCGCCGCATAGGCGAAACCGGCTCTGCTGTGGTGAAAGGGAGCGGCTGTGGCGGACGGTGGGCGGCGGCATGAGAAGGCCATGGTGGACCGGTCGGAAGGGTTCGGTGAGCGGCTGCTGGGGGTGCTGCTGGACCGGGCGCACGAGATGCCGCCGCAGCTGATCGCCCCGCTGATCGCGGAAGAGGTGGCCAGAGTCGGTGGCCACGACGTCTCGATCCTCCTGCAGGACTACGGACAGCGGGTGCTGGTGCCGCTGCCGGGGAGGCGGCTGACCGTCGGCGAGCCCGAGCCGATCGGTGACTCCCACGCCGGCACGGCTTTCCTGCAAGCGACCCCTGTGGAGGTACCGCAGGCCGACGGCGTCCGGATGTACCTGCCGTTGCTGGACGGCAGCGACCAGGTGGGAGTGATGGCCCTCACCCTGGATACCGCCGATGACGACGACCGGCGGCTGCTACGCAGACTCGCGGGCCTGGTCGCCGACATGCTGGTCACCAAGCACAGCTACACCGACCAGTTCTTCCTCGCCCGGCGCCGCGAACCGATGAGCGTGGCCGCGGAAATCCAGTGGTCCCTGCTGCCGCCAGTGGCCATGTCCACTCCGCAGGTCGCGGTGGCCGGAATCCTCGAACCCGCTTACAACGTCGCCGGAGACAGCTTCGACTACGCCCTCAACGACGACATCCTGCACGTGGCTACCATCGACGCGATGGGCCATGGCCTGGACGCCGCCAATATGGCGACCGTCGCCATCGGCGCTTACCGTCACGCCAGACGCGCCGACATCGGCCTGTCCGAGATGTACGCCTTCATGGACCGGGCCATCTCCGACCAGTTCGGGCCCGACCACTTCGTCACCGCGCAGATGATGCGCCTGAATGTCGCAACCGGCCACCTTCAACGGGTCAATGCGGGCCACCCGGCACCGCTGCTGATCCGCGATCACCAAGTCGTCCGGCAGCTGGAGAGTGCGACCACCTTGCCGGTCGGCTTAGGCGGTGAACAGCCCCGGATCAGCGAGCAGACCCTGCAGCGTGGCGACCGGGTGCTGTGCTTCACCGATGGCCTGATCGAGGAGCACGAAGCCGGCGGGGAGCAGTTCGGCGTGGAACAACTCATCGACTGGGTCAACAGCATCGAGCGAGCCGAGAAGGGAGTGCGGGCGGTGGCGCGCTCTCTCTCCCACGCCTTGCTGGAGGAACGGGGCGGCACGACCAGCGACGACGCAACCCTCTTCCTCATCGAGTGGCGCGGGGGCGCTGCCGACCACCTCGCCACCCTGGACTGAGCCGAAGCCCAAGACACTTCGCCCCCGCCGCAGCCGAGCGCCGCACCACAATTGACGAAGTCCACGGCACGCAGCTCCCGCTGCCCGGCCATGGCGGTCCACTCACCACGGACCGCCATGGGCACTCCCTGACCGAGCCACACGCGAAGCCGGGCCCCTCACGACCCATGCCAGTCCGGGACACGGCCCGAGGGGACCCAGGATCACTGCCCCGTTGGGCTCCACTCCCGCCGATGCACTCCCAGGGCGTTGTCACATTGTCGGCGGCGCGATCGGTTGACGATGCGCCAGGATGTGTTGGGCCGGGAGGGCTCCGTTGTTCAGGCTGTGGCGGGCAGGCTCGTGCCCCGCCGGTGATGTGGTTCCAGATGGTGAAGCAGATGGTCATTTCGAGGCGGTGGCGGCCCGGCTGTCGTCAGGTGGCGGTGGGGTCGGAAGTGGGGTGAGATCCCGGTGGACGCGGTCCGGATACCGTTGTGCTGATCCGACGGACCGGAAGCCTTTCATCACGCGTTCACGCTGCCGGGTGGGCTGGTGGGAGTTCTCCGCCCGATTGTTCAAGCCCTTGTGCAAGCGGTGCTCCACCGAGGGCATCACCTCACGGTGAGCGGCATCGTAGGAGCGGAGCCTGCCGCTAACGAGCACCCTCGGCACCTGCCCGGTCGTCTTCAGGAGCCGGCGGAAGAAACGCCCGGCCGCAGCCTTGTCACGCCGGCTCTGAACAAGGATGCCGAGCACGCTGCCGTTCTGGTCGACGGCCCGCCACAGGTACTTCTGCACACCGTTGACCTTGATGAACACCTCGTCCAAGTGCCACGTGTCACCGGGCTGCGGACGCCATCGGCGCAGCGAGTCGGCGTAGACCTGGCCGAACTTCAGACACCAGCGGCGCACGGTCTCGTAGGAGACGACGACACCCCGCGCTCGACCATGAGCTCCTCCACCTCGCGGAAGCTGAGCGGGAACCGGAAGTACAACCACACACAGTGCGAGATCACCTCCACCGGGTACCGGTGGTTGCTGTACGACGGCGGCACATCCGGCACGGCCGGCTCCCCTCCCCCAAGGCATCAACCCGAAGGTCATCCCAACCCCGTCACCGACAACGTGACAGTGCCCCGCCGGCGCAGGCTGCTGGCGTGGGCCTGCCCGAACTTCAGACACCACCGCCGGACCATCTCGCAGGAGACGATCACGCCGCGCTCCAGCATCAGCTCAGTAAAGATTTCTTACCGCTGTACCACCGAAAGGATGAAACTCCGATGCTACGTGTGTCGTAGCATCGAGCGTGCTGTTCACCACACCTCCCCTCACCTCGGACGACCGCCGTGTCATCGACGAGATCGAGGCACTCCGTACCGAGTTCCGTCACCGGCTCGCCCAGCCCCGCCGCTGGGAGGGGCAGCTCCGTCGCTCACCGCGGCCGCGGTCCGGGGGTCAACCCATATCGAGGGCTACACGATCAGTTCCGAGGACGCCGAAACTCTGATCGCCGGCGGGGACATCTCCCCCGAGACCAACGAGGCCACCCGTAACGCCGTCATCGGCTACCGCGACGCCCTCACCTACGTCCAGCACGCCGCGGAATTCCAGATCTTCGCCTGGGACCACACCCTGCTCTCGGCCCTGCACTTCATGATCGCCAGGGGCGTCGACCGCGACGTGCGCCCCGGCGAGTACCGCACCAGCGGCGTCTGGGTCTCCGGCGGTCCGGGCCGTCCACCGGTCTACACCGCCCCGGACCCCGAGCAGGTCCCCGAATTGATGGGCGAGCTCGTCCACTGGCTCGCCGAAGGGGACCTGGACGCCCCGGCCCTCGTACGGGCCTCCATGGCGCACTTCAACCTTGTCTCCATCCACCCCTGGCGCGACGGTAACGGCCGGATGTCCCGCGCCGTCCACACCCTGGTCCTGGCGCGCGAGGGCATCCTCGCCCCCGAGTTCTCTAGCATCGAGGAGTGGCTCGGCACGGACGAGTACAACACCCGCGAGTACCACGCAGCCCTGCGCGATGTCCGTACCTCGTGGCAGCCGGAGCGTGATGCCGCCTCCTGGATCAGGTTCTGCCTCACCGCCCACCACCTCCAGGCCCAAGAAGTGCAGCGCCGTTTCGAAGCGGCGGCCCGGCTCTGGTTCCTCCTGGAGCGCCTCGCCGAGCAGCACCGACTCGACGAACGCACCGTCTCCGCCCTGTACGCCGCCACCCAGGGGCACCTGCGGCGCACCACCTACCAAACTGGAATCCCTCACCCGCGACCAGGCTCTGGCCGACCTCCGTACCCTGCGCCGCCTGGACCTCATCGAGTCTGTCGGCCACGCCCGCACCCAGCGGTACACCGGCGGCTCTGTTCTCCGGGAGATCCGCGGCAAGGTGCATGCGGAGGTCCACACTGATCTGTACCGCGAGCCTTACCGTCAGCCGTGAGGTGCCGGTCTATCAGGATTTACAGAGCTTGGTCATGGTGATCGCGTCCTGTGAAGCTGGCCGACAGTGCCGACTACGTCCGTACGACCGGGCCCGGTGCACCTGGTCTACCTGCGCAAGCACGACACCCTCGAACAGATCGCCGCAAGCTTCGGCATCAGCACGGCCACTGCCTGGCGCTACGTGAACCACACGATCGAGCAACTCGCTATCCACGCACCCTCGTTGACCGAGGCGCTCACCAGCCATCATGCGGACGGGTACCTGCTGCTGGACGGCACCGTGGCGGAGTCCGACCGGGTGGCAGCTGCCGGCCACTACTGCGGCAAAGTCCACCGCGAGGGCATGAATCTGCAGGTCATCACCGCGGAAGACGGAAAACTGCTGTGGATCTCGCCCGCTCTGCCCGCCGGCACCCACGCCGTAACGGCCGCCCGCAAGCACGCTATCGTCAACACCTGCGCGCAACAGGACCTCGAGGTCCTCGCGGACAAGGGATACGTCGTGCCGACGGCACTGTGATCACCCCGGTCAACCGCCGCCCGAAGGCGGAACTGCCCGACAAGCACCAAGCCTCGAACAAGGTCCACGCAGCACTGCGCGCTCCCGTCGAGCGGCCCATCTCCCGGATCAAGCAATGGCGGATCTGCCGGCACGCCCGCATCAGCCCGAACAGACTCGCGTCAGCAGCTACCGCGATTCTCACCCTCATGATCTACACGTGAAAAGGCTCCTGGCGTGTGCGGCGGCACCAATTGGCAGTGCCATTCTGCCCACTGACGCACCCGAATGGGCACAGCGATGAGGAGGCAGCTGACTAGCATGAGATGAACATGCATTCCGCCTCGAGAGCAGGCACAGCATGGAAATCTTGGACGAAACGAGATGGCGCTTCTTGAATAACTGGGAGCAGTAGCGGGGAGCCGCGACAGAGGGCGTCGATACGCTTGCGGCATCCTTGAATGGCCCTGGCACGCCAAAGCCTGCCGATGTGCTCGATTGGCTTCGTCAGATCGCAGGGTCGCCGATCGTTGATGGCGTCCCGCCAGGACGAGGTGTAGGGGATCAAGGCACTGGAATCCGCAGGCCAGGGACGGTG
The DNA here is from genome assembly GCF_045162795.1 of Streptomyces sp. NBC_01017. Classification (NCBI taxonomy): domain Bacteria; kingdom Bacillati; phylum Actinomycetota; class Actinomycetes; order Kitasatosporales; family Streptomycetaceae; genus Streptomyces; species Streptomyces sp. NBC_01017. Next base: position 11,108,553 of record NZ_CP108683.1, on the reverse strand, counting down.
ACTCGGCCCGACCGGGCACCCAAATCGCCCTACCAGGAGGCTTCGTGGAATGCCACCTCCACACAGATCTCCCTGGACCTCGAACCCGGAGCGCCCAGCGCTTGATCCCTTACACCACGTTGCGGGACACGACCCGATCGTTCCCTTTGACCTGCGAAATCCCACCGGGATGGAGTAAGTATTGGAGGGGTGCGGAGTGGGCTAGGTGGCTGACCAGCTTGTCAGCATGCGTACGTCCAGGCGAGGCATCGGCAAGTACGGCGACCTGGACGGGACATACGAGTTCGAGGGACCAAGAAAATCTCGGAGCGGGTCTCGGTAAGTGCAGCAGCCGCACCGCCGAGATGGCCGCCAAGAACCCCGAGCGATGGGCAAGGATAAAATGAGAAAGAAACTAGCGGGCGAAATGGCCCTGTTGCACGCCAACGGGATGAAGTGGGAGGCCATGCTTGACGTCTACGCCAACCGCCTGGCCGATGAAATCGCCGAGGCCTTCAATAAGGACCCCGACAATTTCGGGGTGGCCGCCTGTGACGCACTACTGAGGAGAGACGAATGACCGAGTTCAAAGCAGAGGACCGCGTGCGGTACCAGGGCGACAAGGGGACGGTAGTGAAGTTCATCCCCGCCCAGGGCAACTTCATGGCTGTCTGCGTCGTCGACTTCGACAAAGGGGTGCGGGGCACAGTGCGCGCCACGGACGTGAGGGTGGAGGAATCATGACCGACTGCGACTGCCAGTACAGAGACAGGCGCAACGCGGAGAGCGAGTGTATCGCCCGCGCCGTCGAGGAGCTGTATCGACAGGATGCGGCGGGCCATGCCGTCCGCCGTCGAGAAGAAGGCTTCGTACCTCAACGGATGGAAGGCTGCCATGGCTGCGGCTGAGCGCCGTTGAAGACACCGTTCATATCAGGCTTCTGCTACCAAGGGCCGTGGCCCAATCACCCCGCCTGCAAAAGGGACGGCCGGCCAAAGGGCATGCGACAGATCGTTCGGAAGGAACGACCGCACCCCGGGCCCAGCTGAGGATCACGGACGCCGATGGCATGCGGATCGCGTGCTTCGCCACCAACACGACCGGCCGGCCCATCGCCGCACTCGAACTCCGCCACCGCCTGCGGGCACGGGCCGAGGACCGCATCCGGGCTGCCCGCGCCACCGGCCTGCGGAACCTGCCCCTGCACGACACCGCGTAGAACAGGGTCTGGCTGGAGATCGTCCAGATCGCACTCGAGCTGCTGGCCTGGATGCCGATGCTTGCGCTGAACGTGAAGGCCCCGGCTCTGGGAGCCCCGTCGCCTGCGGCTCCGCCTGTTCAGCCCGGCCCGGCCAGCTCGTCACCACCGGCCGCCGCCAGATCCTCCGCCTCGCCCGCCACTGGCCCTGGACCAATGTCGTCACCAGCGCCCTCGAACGGCTCCACAAACTGCCCAACCCAGTCTGACCAGTAGTTTTCCCGTCCCTGCGAGCAGCACCATCGTCTCCGGAACAGTGGAACCCGGCGCCCACCCGACACGTCAGTCGGGCTACTGGCCTGCCCACCAGCAGCCATGGAACGCGTGACGGTCTGCCGACTCCGTCGGCAGACCGTCACGAAAGATCGAGGCGAGGGTGAGGGCGTGGCCTGCCTCTCACTGCCTTTCACCGCCCCCAGCTCAGGCCGGACAGGCCCCCACACTCCCAGCGCGGCGGCCGACCGGCCGACGCGCAACAACCACCCACATCGCCCCCGATCCCCGAAGCACGCCGCGCCGTCCCAGCCCCGCCCCCACCCTTTCTCTCATTCGGGCAGGGAGAGCGGCGGCAGAGGGGATGTCAACAGGCGTACCAGGGCTGATTGTTGGGTTGATCTGGGGTGATGTGGAAGCCGGCTTCGAGGCCACGCAACATCTAACGCAACCCCTACCGCAACCCCCTGGCGCAACATCTAGCGCAACTTCCAGCGCAACAGGGGTTCCCACAGAACCGGCGCACTGCGGGTGTCGCCCGTGCAGTTGGCCAGGTCCGGCCGTTCTTCGAGCTGGGTTGGACTGTTGGCGTGCGCGGCCACACTGTCCGAGCTGGTGGCGGATCAGCTCGCGGTCACGGTGGCGCGGACGTTGGTTCCGTGGCGCTCCGGCCCGGTGCTGGGGCACGGCTCACCGCCCCCGGGAGAGGAAGAGGTCACTGAACAGGGCCATGGAGATGCCGCCCCCGTGGGCGTTCAGGACCTGGGCAGTCTCAGCGAGGGCCTGCTCACGCCGGCCGGAGGGCAGGACGCGATAGCGCGAGAGCGAGGCCAGATATCCCAGGTAGTGGTCAGTGTCGTAGTACTGGTCCTGCCGGTACCGGACGGCACGAAAGTCCGTGAAACGGCCGTCGCGGCGGCACTCGTCCTCCGGCCAGCCGGACGGCAGCCCACCCCACCTCCCGGGCACCTCGCCGAAGGAGGACGCCAGCTCACTGTGCGGTGCACCGGCAATCCCGTGGCGACCGTCGACATCGGCCAGCGCAGCGTGCAGATCCGTGTCGTGGACCCCCTGCGGGTTCCAGAACAACGCCACCGCGCCGCCCGGCGCAAGGGCATCGTGCACCAAGCCCCAACGCCGCTCCGGATCTGTCCAGTGCCAGGACGTAGCAGCGAAGACCAGCCCGAAACCACGCTGTTCCGGCTGCCAGTCCTCGAAAGCGCCGACATGCAGCCGCACCCCGGGACAATTCACGGTGTTGCGGCGCAGTACCTCTGCCATACGTGGGTCAGGCTCGATGCACACCAGCGGCGTGCCCGCCGCTGCGAACAGCACCGTCGCCTTGCCGGTCCCCGCGCCGACCTCCACCGCCGCACGGTCACCCAAAGCCGCGTACGACAGCACCTCCGCAACCAGAGCATCCGAATATCCAGGGCGAGCAGCATCGTAGAGCTCAGCCACCTCGCCAAATACCTGACTACGTGCCATGTCGACCCCACACTGCACAGTCATCCACGCCCCTTCGACGCCCCGATGGCAAACGGCAACCCTATCGAGGACAACGAAAGCCGCTACCACCTGCAACTGCTAGCCGGCGACCTGCAGCCGAGGACGAGCAGTCCAGGGCGAGTAGCCTCTGAGCTGCCTGGTGGATCACCGCCCTGATCCGGCAGTCCGCAGCCTGCGGGCCACTCGAGCCCGGCATCGTCTGCCGACGACGGACCGCGATTCACCGCTTTGCAGGAGCAGTCCGGGCGCCCTGAAGACGGAGCGTCGCAGTGAGGCCGACATAGCGCACCACGACCGCCGGTAACCGCAACGGCCACGCCCGCTTCCCCTGCGCATTCGGGGCGCCTCGGGCCTTACCTGAAAGGCATACTGCTGCTGATGACGAGCCAGCGCATCCTTGACCTCGCTGCGGCGGCACCGGCCAGCCAGGACGAGGATCTGGTGCGGCTCCTGAGCGAGGCGAACGAGTTGTACCAGCGCGGCCTTGAGGATCTGCACCAGGATGTGGCAGCGCGTCTCGCCGGCTGCCCACCACGGATCTAATGCTCGCCGCGCAGACAGCCGGCATGCCGTGTGATGCCTCGCAGGACCGCGACGAGGTAATCCTGCTGCTGGCCCTGGTCGAGTGGGAGATGACACCGGCCGCCATCGCCTACGCGGAGATGGCCAAGGACGCCGCGCGCCGCGGTATCTGCTTGATCCCCGAGGAGTAAGGCGAGCCGCGAGCGCAGCCCCACGGCAACGACCTTGAGCCGCGGGCTGGACGCCCAACCTGAACTCCTGCCATTATTTGCTTTGCGGGTCGGGCTGGCCGGCTCGCTGCTGACAGGACGGACGGTTCTGCCGTGACCTCGGGCGATGAGCCTCGCCTGGCTGACGCTGCCGAGATCGCGGCTGAACAGGGCCTGACTCCCTCCAGGATCAGCGGCCTCTACACCGGGCAGGAGCAGAACGCGGCCGGCGAGACCTTCCCCGAGCCCGTCGACAAGCGCGGCCGCGCTCGCCTGTGGGACCACGCGGAGGTCACCGAGTGGTTCGCGCACCGCGCGCCGGCACGGCTCGCTGAACACACACCGCCCTCTCTGGACCCGGAGACGCTGCTGAACGCCGCGGACGCCTCGAGGTATCTCGGCTACAAGAACTCCAACCAGGTCACCACCTTCGTGCGCGACCACCCCGGCTACTTCCCCGAACCAGACGTCGTCGAAGTGAAGGGCACGGCCGAGAACCCCTACCGCCGGCAGCTGTGGAAGGTGCAGACCCTCAAGGAGTGGATGGCCACCCGGCCCGGCCGCGGAAGACGCGCCGGGGCCAAACAGTCGCCGCCCCTGCCCGACGTTCCCGTCGACGGCGACCCCGACGAACTCCTGGGAGCGAGCCAGGCGGCCGCCCTGCTGGGGTTCAAGAGCATCGGCTCCTTCTCCAGCAGCCTGTCCCAGGGCAACCTTCCGCTGTTGAAGACCACGGACGGTGTCACCGAAGCAGGGCGCCAGAAGGGACGCCGGCGGTGGACACGCCGGCGCATCCTCCAGCAGGCCGCCCAGCGGTCCAGGAAGTAGAACCTGCGGTGAACGCGCCTGCGCTCACCGCCCCAGATACGCGGCAGCCGGTTTGGGGAGTTGGTCCCTTGCGGGCCGGATGTCGCACGATGGCCGGCATGGCGTGGCTCGCCACCACGCCCCGCAGCAGCATCAGCTGCTGCGGACCGGCCATCGCCAAACTTCCGACATCGCCTCCGTGGGCGCATCCGCCGCGGTCACGATGTCCCATCGCGCACTCTCGTGGCCGGCGGTGGGCACGCCCGACCACCGCCCCGACCACGCGATCGTTCTTGTGTCGTAACCGTGGTCGGGGTCTCTTGGTCGGGGCTCGGGTCGCAGTGGACGGGTTGCCTGCTTCCCATGACTCGTTCCCCATCACGTGCCCCGGCCGCAGAGTTGGCCCCCAGCCCTGCCGAACCGTTGCGCCTGCAGGTCCTGACCGCGCTCGCCCTGCACCGCATGGCCACGACCAGCCAGCTGCGCCAGATGCTCCGGCCGGACAGCTCCCGCCAGCTGTTCTCCCGCGTGCTGAACAAGCTGCGGGATGCGGGCTTCGTCGACCTCACCCCGCTGTCGGGCAAGGACCGTTCACGTACGCACGCCTGGTACCTCACCCCCGAAGGGGCACGCCTGACCCGCGACCTCCCTGCCCTGCGGGGCCGCCCGCCCTACCCCATCACCTCAACCACCGCAGCATCGCTGAAGACGCCCCACACGCTCACCGTGGTCCGCACCCATCTGCCCTTTGCAGCAGACGCCCGCAGACTCGGACACGAACACGGCCCGTGGGACTGGACCCCGGAAGTAGCTCACCCCATCGGCGAAGGAGAACGGCTCGTAGCCGACGCCGTCATGCACTACACCGTCACCGGCAGCGAACACCGGCTGAAACTGCGCGCGTTCGTAGAGGTCGACCGCACCACCATGAGCAGCGAACGCCTGGCCGTGAAACTGATCGAGTACGCCAGACTGTTCCGGTACGAAGCCCAACCCGTCGGCCGCCACAGGCAGGCTTCCGCCGGCCCGGCGTGGCTGCGCTGGTACCCCGTCTACCCCCGCGTCCTCTTCATACTCACCGGCGCCCCCCGGCCCAGACTGAGGAACCGGATCAGCGATCTACAGGCGATGACCGCTCAGCACCCACTCGTCGCCGCCCTCGCCCGCGAAGTCCCACTCGGAGCCACCGTCCTCGAAGACATCGAACACCACGGCCCCTCGGCGAAGATATGGGTACCGTTAGCTGGGGGCCAGCCCCGCCCCTGGACCCACTTGTGATCACAAGGCCCCACGCCAAGAAGGCCACCGACGGTTTCGGATATGCCTCACTCCTGCTCGGGAGACGACGACTCGTCCTGCAACAGCCACTCCCCACGCCGCCCGCTCCTCATCCGTAAGCCGCCCGCCCGGATGCGGCCAGAGCGCGCGAACGTCCTCGTTCACAGCCGCAGCAGAGCGCAAGACGCCCGGGCGCTGAGAGGAGGGGGACATGGCACAAGGCTCTCGCCCCGGGCACCGGATCACTTACGGCTGTCATGGCCTTTCCGCAATCCGTTCGGCGGCGTCCAGCGCCAGGTGCCACGGGTACGCATTCGGCTTCCCCGAGCCCGGCTGGTTCGGCACGAACCCGCCCTCCCCGAACAGGACTTCGACGCCCATCTCCCGCAGCTCGGCGACGCTCCGCTCGAAACGACGGTGCTGCACGTAAGCGGCATTCACACACGGCATCGCCACCATCGGGATGCCCTTGCCGATCCCCTCGGCGACAACCCCGACGACGAAGTCTCGAGTGATGCCGAGCGCCCACGCGTTGACGGTGTTGAAGGTGGCCGGCGCCACCAGGATCACGTCCGCCTTCGGCCACACGTCCGGCTCACCAGGCTGCTTGTACTCCCACCGCACCGGGTTCCCCGTCAGAGCGGCCAGCCCGTCGAGGCTCTCGTCCAGCCAGCTCGCCGCGGTCGGCGTCAATCCGAGGCACACGTCGAAGCCGCGACGCTGAGCGTCCTCGACAACCTTCGCCACGTCGAAGACGGGGGGCGCAGCCGAGCCGAACAGGTACAGAGTCCGTGAGGTCATGCGGGCAGTGGATCACATGCAACCGCCCCCGATCCAGATGGAGTCGAGGGCGGACGCCTGCCCCGCGCCCTGCTGCGCGGGTACCGTTCCAAGTGGCCTTAGGAACGGAGACGAGTATGCCCAACCGGGACGACGACAGCACGGGCGCCCGCATCCGCGAACAGCGGAAACTGGCCAGGCTCACGCAGCGCGAACTCGCCGACCGCATCCCCTATTCGTATGGCCTGCTCAACTCGGTCGAGTGCGGCCTGCGCCCAGCAACCAGCGACTTCGTTGCCGCCGTCGCTCACGCCCTCAAGATCGACGTCACCACCCTCACGGGGCAGCCCTACGTGACCGAATTGCAGCGCGACCGGCTCGCCGAGCTCGTCCGGCCGATTCGTGAAGCCCTCGACCTGTACGACCTCGGAGTGAACCCAGACCTGAGCACCCGGCCGACGCCCGCGCTCATTAAGGAGGCGGACCGGCTGTGCTCCGAAGTTCGGGCCACACATCTGCGCAACGCCGCACGAGCACTGCCGGGAACGATCGCCGAACTCACCTACACCGCCTGGGCGCAGCCGTCCACGGAACTGTGGCAAGCTCTCGCGTCGACGTACCGCACCGCCCACGACATCACCGTCAAGCTCGGCTACTACGACCTATCTGCCGTCGCCCTGGACCGGATGGCGTGGGCCGCCGAACGCGCATCCGATCCCTGCCTGGGCGCGGTCCGCCAGTACATGCGCGCGCTCGTCTACTTCCGGGAGGGCGAGTACACGATCGGGCAGCGCCTGATCTCCTCAGGCCAATGCATCGTCGGTGCCGCGGACCCCACCCGCGAGGCGCTCGCCGTCACCGGCCAACTGCACCTCGGAGCGTCCGTCATCGCGGCGCGGGCCCGGCAGACGAGCACCGTCGTCGACCACATCTCGGAGGCCCGGCAGATCGCGACGCGGATCGGCGACTCCTCCGACGTCCACTGGCTCAGCTTCGGCCCGACGAACGTCGCGCTGCACAGGATGTCTGCCGCGGTGGAGATGCGCCACTACGACGCCGCACTGAAGCAGTCCCGGAAGATCAAGCTTCCGCCGTCGCTCGCCACCAGCCGGCGCGCCCACTTCTTCATCGACCGGGCGCGCACGGAGATGGAGACCGGACATGCGGAGGCCGCGCTGCGGTCCCTTGTAGACGCCCGGCATGCGGCACCGGAGCAGACCCGCTATCACCCCGGCGCCCGCGAGACGATCAGCGGCCTGGTGCATCTGTCCCGGCGGACGCCGGACACGCTCCACCACATGGCTGCCTGGATCGGTTTGTAGGTGCGCCTACAACGCCTACATATGTGTAGGCGTTGTGCCCCATGCCAGCCCCTACGGTCACAGATGTTGAGACAGACCACGCGTGACCGGGGAGACGTGCGCATGAGCGACCACAGCGAGCAGGCGTTACGGCCGGTACAGACCGCGCCCGGGATCCTCGTTCACCCTGCATCAGACCGACGCCTCGCGGTCGAACACTGGCTGCTTTCCACGCTCCCCGCCACCGGCCGCGCTCGAGCCCGTGTGGCATGGCGAGAGCAGGGCGTCGCCATGCTGCCGCTCGGATGCCTTTTCTCAGCCGTCCGACTCCCGGGCCCCCTCGTCATGGCCCTCGCCAACACCGTCGTGCCCCACGAAATCGACGCCTTCCTCAACAGCGCGCTCGACGGCGGCCCGGTCATCTGCGACCCGCGCAACCCCCGCTACTACGCGCTCGTGCCCGCCAGCACACCCCGCACGTACCGCGAGAAGGCAGACTTCGACGACTGGCGCGCCATGGACGTCGACGTCCTCGGCAGCGGCACACTGCTCGGCGTACCACCCGTCGATGCTGAAGAGTTGGACGCTGCCACCCGCGCCTCGTACTGGTCGGTGCCGATGGAATCGGCCTCAGTGCTGTGCCGGCCGCTCCTCGTCGGCCGTCTGATCGGCGCAGGCCGGGAGAAGCTCGACGAGGGGCTGGACGCATGAACCGCCCTACGGCGAGCGCCACACGGTGCGCACCGAACAGTCCGCTGGACGGACCGCGGGCTACTGCTGGGCGGAGCAACCGACCGAGCCATTGCGGTGCACGCAGCCACCTGGCCACGAGGGCCACCCGCACTGGCACACGTACACCAAGACGAGTTGGTTGTGACAGCTCAGCCGCTGTGCCATGCAGCGCAGGCGTCTATACGCCACTCCCACCGGCCTCGATGTGACCGAGGCTGCCACCGACGAGCCCCAAAACCCCAACAGAATCCAGGTAATCGAATGACTGCGATTGACGACTCGACTGTTCGCGAGCCCGACGCACTACGTGCGGACATGGTCCGGGCGCTCCGTGACCAGGACGCGATCACGTCCGAGCCTGTCGCCGCCGCCTTCGCCGTGGTTCCCCGGCACCTGTTCGCACCGGCCGCGCCCCTCGGCCTCGCCTACGACCTCCACAGCACCGTTGCGGTCAAGAAGGACGAACACGGCCTGGACATCAGCGTCATGTCCGCCGCTCATCTCCAGGCCGTGATGCTGGAGCAGGCCGGCATCGAGCCCGGCATGAAGGTCCTGGAGATCGGTTCCGGCGGCTACAACGCCGCGCTCATCGAGGAACTCGTAGGCAGCGACGGCGTGGTCACCACAGTCGACATCGACCATGACATCGTCGACCGCGCCCGCCTGTGCCTGGACGACGCCGGGTACGGCCAAGTGAAGACGGTCCTCGCCGACGGCGAGACCGGGGTGCCGGACGGCGCCCCGTATGACCGGATCATCGTCACCGCGGCAGCGTGGGACATCCCTCCGTCGTGGATCAGCGAGCTCAAGGACAACGGCCGGCTCGTCGTCCCGCTGACCGTACGCGGCACCACCCGCTCGATCGCGTTCGACCGCGACGGCAAGGACCTGATCAGCCACTCCTACCGTCTGGCGCGCTTCGTACCCATGCAGGGTGAAGGAGCCGCCAAGGAAGAACGCAAAGCAATGCTGCGGGACGGCGTCGCCGTCCAGACCGACGACGAGCAGGTACTCCTCAACACGCAGGCACTGAACCGCGCCCTGGACACTCCCAGGCTGGAGCACTGGTCGGGCGCGGCCTACGACCTGCCCGACGAGCTGGAGCTGTACCTCACGCTCAACCTGTCGAGCACCGCCCGGCTGCACGCGTCCAAGGACGTCGTCGACAGCGGGCTCGTCGACGCATCAGCCCTGCTCGGTGTGCCAGCCCTGGTCAGCCAGGACAGCATCGCGTACCGCACCCGCCGCGAGAACCAGGACACCGGGGGCTTCGAGAGCGGCGTGGTCGCCCACGGCCCGCAGGCCGAAGCTCTCGCGGCCCAGTACACAGGCCTACTCCGGTGCTGGGCCAAGAACCACCGCCGTCGGGGAGCAGCCACGATCAGGTACCTGCCGGGTCCTGCCCCGTCATCTCCGCTCCAGGTCACCGTGCAGAAGCGGCACGGCATCCTCGCGGTGTCCTGGCACTAAGCCTCCGGGGCCCACTCCCGGGCCCCGGCACGCACCATCCCCTAATGCCGAGGAGGCATGCATGACCGTTCAACTGGACCACCCGATTGCTCCGCCGGTCGCCGGACAGATAGCGCCCGGACCAGACCCCTTCGAGCTGGACATCACGATCGTCGAAGGCGGCCCCGCCGCTGACCAGCTCATCCGTCTGACCAACGACGGCTGCGGCTCGACGTGCGCGTCCGCATGCACGAGCTGCCCGTAACAGCACCAGACCGCGATTCTCGCGGTGCCCGGCCGCGCCTCAGTCATGGGCGAGGCCGGGCACCGCTCACCCACAGGAGGGTGTGTGTATCGCTTCGTTGATGCAGCAGTGATCCGGGCGGCTGCGTGGAACTACGACCATCCGGTGGTCTGGCCGGAGCTGACCGGCCCGTCGGCGAACACGGAGACGTGGCGGGCGTGGCTGCAACAGACCTGGCAAATCGCCGACTTCGCGACCGCCGTCGAAGCCGCAAGCCCCGACCTTGCGAGGCGAGTGGGCCAGATCTGTGCCGGCCAGCCGCTGGCGGGCTCTTCTGTACGCCGCACCGTGCTCGCGGCCCTCCGCTACCTGCTGCGGGCCCACACGCGCGCCACCCCGTTCGGTCTCTTCGCCGGGGTTGCAGCCGCACGAATAGGCACCACCACCGCGCTACGCATGGGAACCGAGCACCAGGCATCTACCCGACCCGACGCGACATGGATCACGGCCCTCGTCGACCAGTTCGAGGAGCACAGCGGACTGCGGCCCCACCTAATGCTGCTCGCCTCCAGCCTCATCGTCGAGCGCGACGAGTGCGTGGTGATCGAGCATCGTCCCAGCGGCACACGCGACGGCGTTCCGGAACACGTGCAGCTACGGGTGACAGCACCGGTCCTCGAAGCCCTGAACAGCGCGCGGACTCCGATCCTCTGGAGCGACCTCGTCGCCAAACTCTCCGCCAGTTTCCCGACCACGCCGCTCGCCACGATCGAAAAGCTCCTCGGGGGCTTGGTCAGGCAACGATTCCTGATCACCAGCCTCCGCCCGGCAATGACGGACACCGACCCGCTCGCCACCCTCCTCACCCACACACGGCGTCTCGCGCCCGATGAGACAGCAAATTTACGCGAGGCCCCAAAGACCGCGCTCGACCTGCGGATGGACTGGGACCTGGTCGTCCCGGAAACGGTGGCCCAGGAGGCGGCAGCGGCAGCCAAGGCGCTCACCCGTCTCGCGCCCCGCCCGGCGCTGACCGGATGGGCCGAGTGGCACGGCCAGTTCCTCGAGCGGTACGGGCCAAGGGCGGCCGTCCCCGTCGTGGACGCCATTGACGCGCTCGGGTACCCCTCCGGGTATCTCGGTTCCACCTCCACGCCAGCACCTTCCCCCCTGCCCGACCGTGACAGACGACTTATCAAGCTCGCCCATGCCGCCGGGATGCAACGCCGCCTTGAAGTCGAACTCGACGATGCCGCGATCGAGGAGCTGGCCACCACAGATCCCGGCCACGCCGTCCAACCGAGCACAGAGGTGACCGTCCGCATCGACGCAGCGAGCGTTCCGATGCTGGAGCAGGGGGAGTTCACGCTTCACGTCGTCGGGGTGGCACGCTCGGCTGGCGCGACCACCGGCCGCTTCCTGGGCCTGCTGGACGACGAGGACCTCCGCCGCATGACCAAGGTGAGCGCCGGACTGCCCGGTGTACACAAAGGTGCGCTCGTCGCGCAGATCAGCTCCACCCCGCTGTCCGTGCGTGCTGAGAACGTCGCGCGTGCCCTGCAGGCGACCGAGTTGGTGATCTCACTCGGTGACTACCACGGCTCGGACACCAACCTCATCCCGGTAACAGACCTCGCGGTGACCGCCGACACCGAACGGCTTCACCTGGTCTCGCTCTCCCGCCGGCGCCCGGTGCACACGCTGCTGCTGAACGCCGTAGACCTGGGCTACCACTCGCATCCGCTGGCCCGGTTCTTGACCGAGGCACCCGTCGCACTGGCCGTCCCGTGCACCGGGTTCGTGTGGGGCACCGCCGCCTCCAACCTGCCGTTCCTGCCCGCGCTGCGCTACGGACGCACGATCCTGTCCCCGGCCCGCTGGCTCCTCGCCAGTGACGACCTCCCCGCCGCGCCGACACCCTGGCCGCAGTGGGACGAAGCCCTGGCCCAATGGCGCCGCGACGTGCAGCTGCCTGAGCGGGTGTACCTGAGTGAGGCCGACCAGTGCATGGCCCTCGACCTGATGGAGCCCTCACACCGGGCCCTCCTGCGCACGCACCTGGACCGCGACGGCACGGTAACGCTGCGCCCCGCGCCGGCCCCCGAGGATCTGGGCTGGACCAGCGGTCACGCCCACGAGGTCGTCATCCCCCTGGCCACAGAGCAAAACGTGGTCCCCGTCCAGGCAGGGGGCCACGTTGTCAGCCGAGAGCACGGCCACCTGCCCGGCTGCGGCAACCGCATCTACCTCCAGCTCCACGGACACCGCGGCTGGCAGAACCCTCTCCTGACCCGGCACCTGCCGACCCTGCTCAAAGAACTGGGCCACCCCCGCTGGTGGTTCGTCCGCTACCTGGACCCCGACGACCACCTTCGCCTCCGTCTGATCTGCGCGCCCGGCACCGTCGGCTCGGCCATCGAGCGCATCGGGGAGTGGACCCAGCAGCTTCGGCACAGCGGCCTGATCACCCACGCAGGCGTGGAGACCTACCACCCGGAGACCGCGCGGTTCGGCGGCCCCGCAGCGATCGACGCGGCCGAGCAGTATTTCGCCGCCGACTCCGCGGCCGCTCTGGCCCAACTCGCCGCCCAAGCCGGAAGGGACGCCCCGGACGTCCGCGCGGTGACCGCCGCGAGCATAGTGGACATCGCGATCGGCCTGCTCGGCGACGACGCCGCGGCGATGCAGTGGCTCATAGACCACACACGCACCGATCGGGCCGCTCCGCCCCGCGCCATCTACCGGCAAGCCGTCGACCTGATGAACTCCGACCCTCCGGTCCTGGACGAGCGTGTCACCGCGGCCTGGTCCGCCCGGCGCGCGGCACTGGCTGCCTACGCCCACACGCTCACCGTCACGGCCACACACCCCCACGACGTGTTGCCGGATTTGCTGCATCTCCACCACGTGCGGATGAGCGGGCCCGGACTGCCCGAGGAACGCACGCACCTGCACCTGGCTCGAGCTGCCGCCCTGAGCTGGACGGCACAAGCAAGGAGGACAGCGTGACCACGACAGCCCCCATCCCGACTGTGCTGGCGACCGCCGACGAGCTGGCCGGCGCACTATCCGCCCCGAGCGCTGTGTGGCCCGGTGGCCGGCCCGAAGGCGTGCGGGCTTGGCCGCAGTCGCTCGCCGGCGGAGCCTCGGGGATCGCCCTGCTGCACGTCGAGCGTGCCCGGACCGGCCGCGGCGACTGGGAGACCGCGCACACCTGGCTGGCCACGGCCGTGCACGGCGAAGTCAGCGCAGCGGCCAACGCGAACCTGTACTTCGGCGCTCCCGCCCTCGCGTTCATCACGCACCGCGCGGCCAGCGCATCGAGCCGGTACCTGCGCCTTCTGCAGAAGCTGGACCAAGCGACCCTCACCGTCACCCGGAACCGCCTGACTGAGGCTCACCGGCGCATCGACCGCGCTGAGCGGCCTCCCATGGAGGAATTCGACCTGATCCAGGGCCTGTCAGGGCTGGGCGCGTATCACCTGAGTCGGCACCCCCACACTGAGATCACCCGGGACGTCCTGACTTACCTCGTGCGCCTGACCGAGCCCCGGCGCGATCCGGCCGGACTACCGCCATGGTGGATGAACGTCGCACCCACTGGTTCACCCCACGCCGACTACCCCGGCGGGCACGGGAACTTCGGCCTCTCCCACGGCATCGGCTCCGCCCTGTCCGTTCTGTCCCTGGCACTGCTGCGCGACCTGGCCGTGCCCGGCACGGTCGATGCGGTTGAACGGATCTGTGCTTGGACAGACCAATGGCGTCAAGGCGACGAGACCACCTCTTGGTGGCCGGGCTATATCTCAAGGCAACAGGCGGCCGACAACCACGTCCATTCCGCCCTTCGTCCCCGCTCCTCCTGGTGCTACGGAGTCAGCGGTACGGCTCGCGCCCAGCAACTGGCGGGACTTGCCCTCGAGGACTCAGCCCGCGTGTGGGCTGCGGAGAACGCGATACTGGCGACCCTACGCGACCCGCTTCAGCTGGACAGACTCCCCGAGATCGGGCTGTGCCACGGCATGGCCGGCCTGCTGCAGGCCGGGTGGCGGATGGCCACCGAGACGGGTAACTCCGAGATCACTGCGGAGCTGCACCATCTGGCCGACCGTCTGATCACCGCGCTCGGCAAGGACGACCACGACCCGGAACTCCTCGACGGAGCTGCCGGAGCGGCCCTCGCCCTGCACACCGTCGGCACAGGCAGCGCGCCGGCACCGCACTGGGACACCTTCCTCGCCCTGGCGTAAAACATCACGGAGACCCGCCTCATGAACTCATCGACCTGGTGCCAGGCCAACGTGGCGTTCCCAAACTGGGAACGCGCCGAGACCATAGCCTTGGCCCGACTCGCCCCGCTCCTGCTCACGGCCGAGGACGAAGGCGCCCTCACCTCGTGGTTCATCATCCGTAAGCGCCCCTGTTGGCGCGTGCGCTACGCGTCCGCTGCCGGCGGGCTGGACCGCATCGGCCAGGGCCTTGGCGTGCTGATCGCCGAGGGGGACATCACAGCGTGGACGGAGAGCATCTACGAACCCGAGGTCCACGCCTTCGGCGGAGCCGAAGCCATGGCGTCCGCCCACCGTCTCTTCCACCGCGACAGCCGGTGCCTCGTCGATTTTCTCCGGAGCGACGCCGGCGAACATCGACGCGAGACCTCCCTGATGCTGTGCAGCCTCATGATGCGTTCCGCCGGACTGGACTGGTACGAGCAGGGCGACGTCTGGGCACGCGTCGGCGCGCACCGCGCACTGCCCGCCGATACCGGACAAGCCAACCAACACCGCCTGCACCGCGCCGTGCACCGACTGCTCTCCGTGAACGGAGAGGACATGACGCGCGCGGGTGGACCGCTGGCCCACGCCGCCGAATGGGCAAGCGCCTATACAGACGCCGGAAAAGAACTGGCCCACCTCGCCAACTCGGGGCAGCTGCGCCGCGGCCTGCGTGACGTCCTGGCCCATCACGTGCTCTTCGCCTGGAACCGGATCGGCCTGCCCTACGCCACGCAGGCCACCCTCGTGGCCGCCACCAAGTCCGTCATCTTCGGCCCCGACCCCACCGCCGAGAGGAGCGCCACAGACCGTGTGGAAACTCCCTGACTCCGTTGCCCAGCGCTTCCCCCTCGTTGCTCGTCCTCGTCCGGCCTGCCGCTCCCTGCACCAACGAGTACGTGACCTGGCCGAAGCCGCCGACATCGCAGCAAGGCGGAACGACTCGACCATGGCCTCCGTGGTCTACAACCAGGCCGCATTGATAGCCTCCGATGCCGGAGAGCCGGACACCGCCCGCGCCATGTGCCACCAGCACGCCGCCGCCTACCTACAGGCCGCCCCCTTAACCGGCAGGGCCGCGATCCGCGCACTTGAACCGGCCGTTAACCTCGCGCGCCTACACATCCGCGCCGGCCAGGCCCACGAGGGTCATCAACTCCTCCTGACATTGTTCGACGCGGTCAGTACCGACTCCCCCACTCACGTCGAGGACATCTCCATACCGGCCGGCCTCACCAAGACGGCCGAAGACCGCCACGAGGTCCGCGCCTGGCTGTGGAGCGTCCTCCTCGCCGACGGCACACGCGCCCTGACCAGTGCTGGCCGGTGGGCCGAAGCGCTCGCCCACGCCGAAATGCACCACGGTGTCGGACAGCGCATGCTCGACGGCCGCCAAGTTGCCGTCCTCGCCGCACTCACAAGCGGAAACACCCTCCACGCCAGCAGCCTCCTGGCACATACAGTGCCCGGAGAGTCATGGGAGAAGGCTGTCACGCACTGCCTGACCGTCCTATGCCAGCGCATATCGGGGCGTCCCTGGCGGCGCGCGCTCCAGGACCTGGTGGCCGCCTACCTCGAACGCCTGGACCCGGACGGCATGGCCGTCTTCAACACGCGGCTCGGACTCACGGCGTTGGAGCTGATCGATTCAGCCGAAGACCCAGCGGCGCGCCTGGTGGCTGCAGAACTGCACCGTCGGACGATGAAAACCGCCGACGGCTACGCCGCCCGAGAAACCCTGGCACACCCGCTCTTCACGGCACTCGCCACCGACCGAGAGGCAGAAGACTGCTATGCCCTTCTGCGCGACTGCGCACTCGAAGCGGGGGAGCTTCCTGGGGAACTGAGTGCCCAACTCGCGGCGGCCTTGCGTATGAGTGACCGCACGATACGCCGGAGCCTCGCCACCCGGAGCGGGATCACACGAACGAAGCAGAGCGATCTTGAACAGAAGGTGTCACAACTGACCGCCCGGCCACGCTCCGCACTGTGAACAGAGTGATCACTCAGGCCAACCCAGCAGTGATCCGCGACGGGCCCTCCACACGTGACCGGCCGTCGTGAAACCTTGCCCCCCTTCCTGCTCCCCGTCCTGCGGGGATGTCCTTGTAAGAAAAGCCTGGGTGAAGCCGGACTTGACGGTCGTCGAGCGCGAGGCGCGCCCTCGGGGCGGTCGGCGATGTTGAGGTGAACGACCGTGCCATCGTCGTTAAGGGACTGGACGAGCCGCCCCGCTACTACCTGCAGCACGGGTTCGGCTACCAGTGCCACGACCGCGCCAAGCCCCACCACTACCGCCAGCACGGCCGAGCCCGGATCGGCTGGGAGGCGGAGAACGGACCCGACCCCGCATGAACTTCAGCACCTGGCCTGCGCTGCTCGTCGTCGACGTCGAAGGCAACGGAACCGCTCCGCCCGACCTCGTCGAGGTGGCCGCACTGCCCATCAGGGACGGCCACCCCGACAAGAGCACCGCGAAGGCGTGGCTGACGCGCCCGAACCGCCCGGTCACCTCCTTCGCGACCCGGGTGCACGGCCTGTCCAACGATGACTTGGGGTCGTGTCCCTTCTTGTGGTGTAGCCGATCATCCGGTGGTCGTGTTGGTGGTGTTGGGTAGTGCGGGGCGCTTTCGGGGCGCTCGGCGGGGTAGATCGTGTCCATGCTTCCCTCGGGCAGGTAGCGGCGGGGGAAGGCGATCCATTCGTCGTGGAGTTCGAAGAGCACGGCGGTGACCAGTCGCAGGAGTGCGTCGTCGTTCGGGAAGACCTGGACGACGTCGGTGCGGCGTTTGATTTCGCGGTTGATCCGCTCCAGCGGGTTGGTGGACTGGATCTTCTTCCAATGTCGTTCGGGGAATACGGCGAAGGCGGTCAGGTCGCTCTTCGCCTCCAGCAGCATCTCCTTGACCTTGGGGAACTGTGTGCCGAGCATGTCGGCGACGGTGTCCAGCTGGGTGCGGACCGCATCGGCGGTGGGCTGGGCGAAGATGGTGCGAATGGTCGCAGCAACCATCTCCGCTGAGTCCTTGCTGATCACGCTGAACACGTTGCGCAGGAAATGGACCCGGCAGCGCTGGTAGGCCGCGCCGAGCATGACCTTGCGGATCGCCTTGACCAGGCCCGCGTGGTGGTCACCGAGCACGAGCCGGACACCGCCCAGGCCGCGTTCACGCAAGGAACGCAGGAACTGGGTCCAGAACACTTCGGTCTCGCTGTCGCCGACCATCACGCCCAGTACCTCGCGGCCGCCGTCCTCGGTGATGCCGGTGGCGATCACCACGGCACGCGAGACGATCTGGTGGGCGACCCGCGCCTTGCAGTAGGTGGCGTCCAGGTAGATGTAGGGGAAGCGGACGTGGTCCAGGGGCCGGCCACGGAACGCCGTCAGCTGAATGTCCAGGTCGGAGCAGATCCGGGAGACCTCGCTCTTGGAGATCCCGCTGTCCGCACCAAGCGCCTTGACCAGCTCGTCGACCGATCGTGTGGACACGCCGTGAACGTACGCCTCCATGATGACCGCGAAGAGGGCCTGGTCGATGCGGCGGCGTCGTTCCAGCAGGCTCGGGAAGAAGCTGCCCGCGCGTAGCTTAGGTATCGCCAGGTCCAGGTCACCGGCCTGCGTGGTCAGCGTCTTGTCGCGGTGCCCATTGCGCAGCGCGGTGCGTGTCTCGGTCTGCTCGTTCCACTGCGCACCGATCCTCGACGTCGCCTCGGCCTCGATCAGCTCCTGCAGCATCCGCTCGGCCACGGAACGGACGAGTTCGAGCCCGTCCGCCGAACGCAGTGACTCCAGCAGCCGAAGTAAGTCATGCTGGGACAGGGCCACCATGCACCTCCTGGTCGAATTGGCCTTCTACCAGGGAGAATTGCATGGTGGCCGTCTGCCAGGCAGGGAGCGCAATCCAGGCGGCCGTACGCCCCCAGGCGCACACCCTCACATTGATCGGCTACACCACAACAAGGGACGCCATCTGACTTGGCAGACAAGCCAGCGTGGGCGGAGATCGCGGGCCAGGTGCATACCTTCATGGGCACGGCATGGATCTGCGCGCACAGCGCCCATACCGACTACCGCGTGCTGAGCGCGCACCTCCCGAGCTGGCAGCCCGTCGGCGTGCTGGACACTCTCCGGCTCGCCAAGGCCACCTATCCGGACCTGGACAGGTACAGCTTGGACGCTCTCATCGAGCACGTGAGGCCCGACCTGAGCGAGGCCCCCGCGCAGCGGCATCGGGCCACGTTCGACGCCTTCGCCACGGCACAGCTCCTCATCGCCATGGCCTCCCGTTACGAGACCTGGGGCCAACTGGTCGCAGCGGCCGTGCCGCCCGGCCTGCCCGGCGCCCCCGACCCAGAAAAGGACCCGACCCTGTGGTGACCCATTCACAGCCCATCCGGATCGGCGTGCTCGGCACGCACTCCACCGGCAAGACGACGCTGGTCAAGCGCATCGAGATGGAGCTGCGCGGGCACGGCCTTACCGTGGCCCACACGGTCGGCTCGGCAAGCGGGCGGCGGAGGCCGGGCTGCCGAAGATGCAGCCACACGGAGCGGTCCACCGAGTGGATCATCACGCAAGGCATCGCCAACGAGATCAGCGCCGTCACCCTGGGCGCCGAAGTCGTCCTCGCCGACCGTGCCTCCTACGACGCGCTCGCCTACTGGCACGCCGCGCTGGAGTGCCGCGGGGAAACCGTCCCCCGACTGGAGCGTGAACGCCTGCTGGCACTCGCCGCCACACAACTGCCGTAGTACGACCTGCTGTTCGCCACCGTGCTCGACGAGGAAGTACCCGTCGACACCAGCCACGACTACGACCCCCGCTACCGCAAGCTCGTCGACCCCGACAGCCAGGCTCACGCCGTCGACGTCGCCGTTCAGCGCTGCTTGAAAGAGGCGCTGGTATAAGTTCGCCCACAGGCACCATCGCCATCGCCGAGAAGACCGTGTCCCGGCTCGGAACGCATGGCGGACCTGCGGGGGAACATCCCCGCGGGTGCGGGGAGCTCGCACCATCCCAACCACAGCGGTCCAAGCCCCGGCCTTGCACGCCTACCTGCGCCGGGCGTCCCGGCGTCTTATCTGCGCGTTGACGTCGGCAGCCGGAACGGTTCATCCCGGATCCCAGTGGCCGCGAGGGAGCGGCTCCTTTCAACTCACCCATGACGAAAGGGCGTTGGCAAGCGCCTGCCCGCCCTGTTGAACCGCGGTGCCGGCCACCAAGGCGGGCAGGGCTTGGGCGACTCCCCTCAAGGCACCAGCCTGCGCCTGAGGGTCAGTCGCGCCCAGCGAGGTGTCGACGGAATCCGTCATGGCCAGCAGCACTGCCGCGTTGGCTAGACCTGTCTCGTTCTGCTCCACGTCGGTGCGGAAGGAGGTGAGGAGGCCACGTACGATCTCAATGTCGACGGCGCCCTGGACGGACGCGGACTGGTACACGTTGGAAATGTTCTGCCCCACGACGTTCTGGTTGGGGGCGTTGTTACTGCCACCGATACTGATGCCCGAACCTCGCCCCTGCTCCTCTTCGCGGCGACCGCGCTCGAAGATCATCACTTGCCTCCCTGGGTGCCGTTACTCTGGCCCACCCCGCGGATGTCGCTGCCCGCGACGTTCTGGATGGGCGCGTTGTTGTCGCCGTAGACCTGAATGTTGGTGATGACCGCGGCGACCTGGCGCTCATACGGGGCGGTGTCGACGCCCACTTCTTCGAGGTACTCGGAGACGGTCCGGAAGATGCAGGTCTGCATCAGCACGACGTGCCGCTTGGCATCATCGCTCTGGTGCATGTCGATGACTTCCTCGGATGAGTACCGATCACGCAGGCTGACCGGGTCCTTCTCCTCGGCCCTGGCCTCCGCACGCTGTCCACCGAGCCCGAGCCGCGTCACGTACCGCCACAGCGTGACCGGCCCCGCGACCGCGTCCAGTATCGATTGGGCCACGAGCCAGCCGAGTAGACGGGGCCCACGCTTGGCGACCGGCGTGCCAGCGACCCGCAGCTCGTTGTACACCGGCGTGATCACCTGTGGCCGGATGGTCAGCCGCAGTTCTCCGGCTTCCAGCGCAGCGTGCACGAACACGCTGACCACGACCTGTCCGTCCCAGCTGACGCACTGCGCGCGCAAGTACAGCCGGTCCGGCATGCTGGACGGGGACCGGCGCCCCCGTCCCCGCAGGTCGGGTACTTCCAGCTTGGCCGCGCGAGTGCGTTGGAGCCACAGCGCTGCCGGCAGAGCCTGCACCTCTGTGACCGAGAACCCGGGCAGCGGATCGGTGATCTCCCTCGCTCCGCGCCCCAGTTCTCGGAGAGCGGCGCCTATTCTGCGCAGCAGTTCCCATTCACCGAACGGCTTGACCGACTCCTCTGGGTCTCTGGGCTTGAGCGGGATACCGATGTCTGCGGCACCCCATACGTCGCGCCCGGCTCCGACAAAACGCTCCGGATGGTCGTACGGCAGCTCCTGCCATGTCTGTTCCCGGCCGATCTGTGCCATCCGGCGCCCGCCCTTCGCGGCCGCCCAAGGCGACCGGCCGGGCGCGACTCCTTCGCGCATGATCCCGCCAAGGGCAGCCCGGGCCACGAGCCGGTCCCCGGCACACACCAGCGCGACACCGGCCAACAACGCGAAGGGCAACAGCAGAAGACCAACCCGGAGGCCGATTGAAGTTCCCCCCGGGTCCTGGACAGCGGGTGTTTACGCTGCGGGGGTGAGGTCTTGCCTGAGCAAGGTTCTCGTTTCGAGTGGGGTGACGTACCCGTACTCGGGGTGTCTGCGAAGTCGGCTGCGGTTGTACTCGATCTCGATGTAGCGGAAGACGTCGGCCCGGGCGGCCTCGCGGGTCTCCCAGACGGTGGTTCCGATCTCCGCTTTGAGGACGGCGAACCAGCTTTCCGCAGCAGCGTTATCGTAACAAGAGCCGACACGTCCCATCGACTGTCGCATGCGCAACTTGCGTATCTCGGTGCGGAATTCATCACTCGTGTATTCGCTGCCGCGGTCGGTGTGCATGATGCAGCCGTCCTCCAGACCGCCGCGTCCGGCCGCCATCCGCAGGGCGACGACCGGCAGCTCGGCACGGTGGTGGTCGGCCATCGCCCAGCCGATCACCTCCCGCGTCGCGAGATCGATGCAGGTCGCCAGATACAACTTCCCTTCCAGTGTGACGAGTTCGGTCATGTCACCGACCAGCCGCATCCCGGGACGGGGGGCGGTGAAGTCCCGGCCGATCAGGTCGGCGGTGAACACCGCCCGCCTGGCCTGTCTGGTCAGGCCCCGACGCCGGCGGCGGGTGATCCCGACGATCCGGTACTTGCGCATCAGCCGCTCGACCCTCTTCGGGTTCACCGCCCGCCCGGCCCGCCGCAGGGCGGCGTGGATCCGCGGGGCCCCGTAGGCGCCGCGCGATCCGGCGTGGAGCACTCGGATCTCGTCCACCAGGCGTTCCTCCTCGCGCCGCGCGACCCGGCGCGCTGACTCGGCCGCCCGGTGCGCGTAGTAGGTAGAGCGCGGCACTCCGAGCGCACGGCACAGCAGCGCAACGCTGTGACCTGCGTGATTGTCGTTCGATGTCTTCTCCGCGTCGATGAAGCGGCACCGCGTGGCGGTGTCTACCTCATCTTGTCCTGCGCGAAGAAGGCGGTCGCTTTTCCCAGGATGTCGACCGTCTTCTCCAGCTCGCGGACCTTACGCCGCAGCTGGGCGAGTTCTTCCCGCTCGGCGCTGGTCAGAGTCCCGGCAGGCCCCTCGCCCCGGTCGACCTTGGCCTGCTTCACCCAGCCACGCAGACCCTCCGGGCTCACCCCCAGGTCCCGGGCGACCTCGGTGACCGTCTTGTCCGACGACAGCGCCAGCGCGACAGCGTCGCGTTTGAACTCGGCCGTGTACCGCTTGCTCATGTTGCTCTTCTTGCTCACTACCTTGACTGCTTCCTCCGGGACCTTCCGTCCCAGTATCAGGCTGTCCAGGTCAAGGGGGGAGCTTCAGATGAACTCGCCGTCGACCGGCCGGAAGGGAACCACAGCGAGCACCCACGGCACGCACAGCACGAGGTACGCCGACCGAGGAGAGGTCGCCAACCATGACCTCTTCGCCTTCCGGTGCGCACGCAGCGCAGCCCACCGCATCACCAAAGCCACCAGGAAGACCCCACCCCACACAGCCGCAGCCCGGGGTGTCGCATAGGTCACGCCAGCGGCCACGAGCAACAGGCCAACCCACCGGAGCCACCTTCGCCGCCGTGCACGCAGACTGTGTGCGACCACCGGCATGAGGTCGAATCCGTACGACGGCACGGGCACGGGCGGCCCGTGCAGGACATGATCCAAAACCCACTGCGCCATAGCCTCGCCCAAGGGCGGGCAGTCGTCGCTGCCCTCCAGGTAGATGCGCCTGCGCGTGCTGCGGCGGGGTTTGTCCGGCGCCTTGTCCTTGCCGCGGATCCTTTGCCACCACGCCTTGGCAGACTTGACCCGGTCAGGCCGCGCGTAAACGGCCTGACACAGCAACCCGGTCACCTCCGACGCGGTCGGATCCACCTCAGCAGAGGCAGCAGGAGCTGGTTGAACCGGAACCGCCGGCCCCTGGACCACGTCCTCCGCCGCACGTGGCCGCTCACGCAGGCCCCACCCGAACCCCATCCCGCCCCCCGTTCGCCGGTACGGCGGGCATCTTCACGCCGAAATCCGGGAAGCGCCAGATCGCAAACGCGACAAAGAGCGCAACCGTCTTGGCGAGCAGAGAGTTGACCGAATTCTGCCCCCTCAGCACACTCGGCAGCAGGTACGAGAAGTGGTTCGGCTTTTCTCTCAACACAGGCTTCGAAAGTCAATGAACGCGGCACGACCTGCGGTGAATCCGCCGGCCATCCAGTCCGCTCCCCGCACCCGCACAGTGGACGCCGCTGCGGGATCAGGGATGGCGCTGGCTCGGCAGTCTCGGCCGCTAGTAGCGTGTCGCTGCTTAGCTATGGTGTTTCTGGCTGGGATGTTCGTGACGACAGGGTCTTTCCTCCTTACCGGACAGGGTTGTTGTCATGGGTTCGCAGAAGAAGTATCCGGTCAGGTTGACTGCGCGGGATCGCGAGGAGCTGGTCCGGGTGACCACGACGGGTGTGCGCAGAGCCTCGATGATCATGCGTGCGCGGGTGTTGCTCGCGCTGGACACCTCGGTGGGTGAGGTGGACTCCAAGGAGGTGATCGCGACCCGGCTCGGTGTCTCTGGTGAGACATTGCGGCTGGTCGCCAAGCGCTTCACCGAGACCGGTGGCGATGTTCACGCCACGATCGCACGGAAGAAACGCGACCTGCCGCCGGTGCCCTCGCCGGTGACCGGCGAGGTCGAAGCCCGACTGATCGCGATGGCGTGCTCCCAGCCGCCCCCGGGCCATGCGCGGTGGTCCTTGCGGCTACTGGAGAAGCACGTGGCACTCGTCGACGACATCCCCGATCTGGACCACTCCACCATCGGCCGGGTCTTAAAAAAACGGAACTGCGTCCTCACCTGAAGAAGTGCTGGACCATCCCGCCCCGAGCGAACGCCGAGTTCGCGGCGCGCATGGAGGACGTACTGGCCGTCTATGCCCGGCCCTATGACCCGGCGCGTCCGGTGGTGTGCATGGACGAGAAGCCCTACCAGCTCCTCACCCATGTCCGCGACCCCCACGGGCCCGGCCCGGCCGCGACGCGTGCCAGGACAGCGAGTACATCCGCTGCGGCACCTGCTCCGTCTTCGTATGGACCGAACCCCTGCGCGGACGGCGTCGAGTTCAGGCACTGACCCGGCGGACCCGGATCGACTGGGCCGGCCAGGTCAAGCAGCTACTGACCGTGGACCACCCCGACGCCGCGACCGTGGTGCTGGTGATGGACAACCTCAACACCCACACCATCGCCTCCCTGTACGAGGCATTCGAACCACAAGAGGCCTTCGCCCCGGCCCAGCGCCTCGAGATCCACCACACACCCAAACACGGCTCCTGGCTCAACATCGCCGAGATCGAACTCTCCGCGCTGACCCGGCAATGCCTCGACCGCCGGATCGGCGACCTCGACACACTCAACACCGAACTCTCGGCCTGGCAGAACGCCACCAACACCCACCAACGCCAAGTGGACTGGCAGTTCACCACCCATGACGCACGCATCAAACTGCGCCACCTTTATCCCAAGAATTAGCCACGACAGTCTACTAGTCGTGTCCCGACTACCCGCCGTGGTCGTGGTTGACGAGTTCGGAAGGCACCCGCGGCCGTAGACACTCACGCAGAGCGTCGCGCCCCGACCAGCAGCGTGGCCGCCGTGCGCGGCCCGTCACTCGTAGCCGGCCACACCTCCACACCGATGTCCGTGAACCCGGACTGGTCGAGGAGCTTCACCCACACCTGCTCCTCCAACACCCAGCGGGGGCATCGTGGTCGGTTCACCGTCCGGCGTCCTCACGCCGACGTTCCCGGCCACCACGTCCGGCTGCGCTGGCGCTCCCCCGACAGATAGTAGGCCAGCGTTGAGAACACCAGACGGCCTCCGGGCCGCAGCGCCTGGCCGCTGCCGGTAGCAGCTCCCGCGGATCGGTGAAGTCGACCGCCCCGAACACCGAATACAGGACGTCATAGGTACCGTCCAACGCCTGCAAGTGGGCGACCACATCGGAGTCGACGATCCGAAGGCGCGGAGCCAGGTGGCCGAACAGGTCGGTGGCCATCTCGGTCTGGGCGGGTGAGGAGTCCACGGCGATGACCTGGGCCGGCCGGTGACGGGTCGCCAGGTGCGCGGCGTGCCGGGCTGAGCCCGCGCCGAGGTCTCCCACGCACGCCCCGCTCAACTCGCCCAGGGCCTCCGTGCCGGGGCCGGCGTCTTGCTCCCAGGTTCAGTAGAACGAGTCCGGAACGTCGCGGTCGTTGGCGGCACGGTTACGGCCGTGTTTATTCCCCAACGCCGTTCCACAGCGTTCGCTCCTCAGTGACCACGACCGCGCTGCCCCGCGCCGCGCACCTCCACGCGACTTCAGCTCCCGCGTGCGTAGGAATGCGTTTGCTCTGCCCACTTCT
The DNA here is from genome assembly GCF_045162795.1 of Streptomyces sp. NBC_01017. Lineage (NCBI taxonomy): Bacteria > Bacillati > Actinomycetota > Actinomycetes > Kitasatosporales > Streptomycetaceae > Streptomyces > Streptomyces sp. NBC_01017. The sequence goes on along the minus strand of NZ_CP108683.1, from coordinate 11,082,949 downwards.
TCAGCTGGGACCGGTCCATCTCGGAGATTTCACCTCTCCACCGAACAGACAGAAGCCCGGGAGGCTCTCGCACCCCCCTCGCCGCGATCAGCAAGGACGGCTTGCACTGTCATCCATGCAACTGCCCAGGCGCTAAGCGCCCACTCAGAACGGGTGCGGCTCGGCCAGGCTGGGACAGGGGCGCGTTTTCCGAGTATCGGTCAACCGGTACGCGCCGCGTCGGTATCGTGACTCACAGTACGCACCATGGAGGGACCAGCGTGACCGACTCGGCTCAACTGCCGACCGCCCAGGACCGACCGCTGTCACTCGGCGAGCTCATCGAACGCAGCGCCGATCTGAAGCGGGGGCTGGTCCAGTACGTTCAAGGGCCGCGGTTCGACCGGAAACTGACCGCGGCCTTGCTGGAGGCGGCAGGAGCAGACCGGTCGCTGGAGGAGAGCACCACCATCAGCGTGATCGACCAGTTCGCGCTGCAGCACCGTCTGCCCGACGGACGCACCCCGGTGGAGCGGTACGCGGACGCCCGAAAGGACCTGTCCCCGGTGGAGCGGAAGATGCTGCTGGGCTGGAGAGATGTGGTCGAGGGCCTGTTCGAGATCCGGGCCAGGGACGGTGATGCGCTGGTACTGCTGAACCTCATCGACGAACTGGAGTACCGGACCTACTCCAACATGGGCCGCAAAGTCTTCCGCGGCATGTCCAAAGGCGGTTTCGTCATCGGTCGGCTCGTGCCCATCGCCCCGTATCCGGGGGCCTGGCTCGTCTCCGGCGGCATCGCGTCCTACCGCAAGGCCGACGGCCCCCAGATCGCGCAGATCGCCCTGGAGACAGCCGCGGAACATCCTGCGCTCGTCTTCCGCAACCCGGACAAGATCGCCCAGGGCTGGGAGCAGATGCACCGGGACCGGGAAGCGTTCATCGCCTGCTTCGGCGCGGACCAGGTGGTGCTGCCCCCAGCCGAAGCCCAGGAACGGCTCGACGCCTTCCACCGGCACCGCTGGCTGACCACCCGCACCGCAACGGGCAACCACGACCCCGCCGAGCCCTTCCCCTCGCACCTGTCTTTCCAGCTCCCCGAGGACCTCCAAGCAGCGGACACCGTCGGCATCATCTACGACGCCACCGAGGGCATGAACCTCTACCGCGACTACGGCCTGCTCGACGCCCTCTACGCCAACCCCGCCCTCACCTCCAGCCGCCGCCACACCGACCAGCTACGCAGCTACGTCCGCGACACCTCCATCTCCCCACTGCCCTTCCAACGCCTCGCCGAAGCCCACCCCGACACCGTCGACACCGTGATCAGCAAGGTCCTGCGCAAACCCGCCTTCACCTGGACCGAGCACGGTGAAGCCTGGCTGCGACGCCGAAAGGCGGAGTTCTACGAGCGCGAGCCCCGCCCCGGCGTCTCAGTGATCGGCAACCGGCTAACCGAACTCGCCGCCGCCAGCCGCCGCTGACCCGCGGCTCCTGCCACCCTGGGGCTCCGCCCTCTCGGACATGGACGCCAATAACCAACCACCCCGGCCTCATCACTCTCCGCGATGACCATGGTCCCCCGCCCTGATCGAAGGCCCGGGAGAACAGGCCCGTGGCAGTCGGAGGGGGCATCCGCTCCAACTGCCCTTCTGGAAAGCACGCGACGGTTTGAAACGCACAACCATGAGGACAAGGGCCAGTTGCAGGTCCAGCACCGCAGCTCCCTGGCGGGCCGACGCCACGTGTCATCCGCACCAGGTGTCCCACCATGCGTGGCACACCCTGAACGAAGCCGTCGATGTGGTCCAGGGTGGTCCAAGTGCAGTTCTCCGGCCACGCCACCGTCAGAGCTGTCAGGACTCACCGCTCCACCAGGAGCAAGGTCAGAGATCGTTCAGGAAGTCGTCGGGGCTGACGATGCGCGCGAGGTAGTACGCCGGTCGCCCCTTGGGGTCTGGGTGTCGTGGTATTCGATCATGCCGAAGTCGTTCGGCACGGGTACAGGTAGGCGCCGGGGACGCCAGGGATGGGCATCGCGTCGGGCGGCATGATGCCGAGTTCCAGCACCTCGATCAGTGCGGCCATGGCAACGCTCACGGCATTGAAGAGGCCAACCGGCGCCTTGGCGCCGATGGCCTGATGCATGGCCGGGGAAAGGATAAGCGGGTCTTCGTCGTCGGGGCCGCTGTAATCATACTGAGGGCCGTCGCGGGTCAACGGCCCTCCTACCGCTCGCGCAGGACGGAGGCGGCTCCGCGTCCGGGTGCAGTTTTGGCCTGGACGGCGGCGGCGGTGCGGGCGGTGACCGGGTCGGATGCGACCTGGACCAGGGTCCACCACCGGCGCAGGACGGCACCGATCGTATCGTCTGTGGCTTCGCCCATCTGCCGGTAGAACTCCATGCGTTGTGCAGGCGAGAGGGCAGCGGCAACGGCGTCCTGCGTGCGGGGGATACGACCGGGGCCGGGTGCGGAGGGTACGGACTGAGCGGTCATGAGTGACGCTTCCCTTCGCGGGGCGGGTCAGGCTGCTGCCGTGTCGGGTCAGCGTAGGCACTTCGCACGGGTTCCGGGACGCCCTTGAGGGCGCGGAGCTGACCGCCGGAGGGATCGAACCGGTAGACAACGAGCACGACGCCCAAGGAGCTGGCCAGGGCGGCGTACCGCGTGCCGGTCGGTCCGGTGACCACACGCGACCGAGCGAGGTCAGGTTCGGCCGCGCCAACGGTTCGCAGGTGGGCGAGCGCAGCCCGCGCGATGAGTTCCGTGTCCGTGGCCATGCCCCAACCATACTCCACTGAGCGCTACTCAAAGCAGGCGCTTTTCACTACTTCAAAAAGTAGCTCGGCGCTCTGGGACATACGTGATCCTGCAGGTGCCGAGGTGCCCGCCGCTGTACTCACCAGCACGGAGCTGGAGTGCCCGTCAGCGTTAAGAGACTCACGTCAGGCGCGGAACGGCCCCGGAGACACGGCCCGACCGAGCGGCGGGACGGCGCTCCGGACCGACTTCACGGCTTCCTATGGCGGGACTTCCTGACGAGCTGGTCGTTCCGAACCGCTCCCACACAGCCCTACGGGTGGCGGAAGAGCGGAGGCAGCAGGTCATCGCCTGGCCACAGATCCTGTTCCGCGACGAGGCAAGCGAGATAGGTGTCGATCTCCGCAAGGACAGCGGCGCGTTCCTTCGGGCCGTAGGTGAGGCTCTGGCCGGCTGCGGTGTCGAGAGTGCGCACGTGGTTGTTCGGGCCGGTGCAGATGAGGGCGCGGGCGATTTCAGGCAGGCCGAGGCTGAGGGCGTCGCACTGTGCGGTGCGGACGAGCCGGACGAGGTCGGTGGTGACTTTCTCCCAGTCCCCGACGTACGGCCACTGCGCACCGCCGTCCAGTTCGTGGGTGAGGGTGGCCAGCGGGACAATCTCACCCGGCCTGCGTCCCTGGGTGAGGCGCTCGTGGATCCGGGCGCCGTCGGGCTGGTGCACCTTGGGGTGGAGAAGGGAGGCAGCGGCGACCACGCTGGTGTTGATCTCGTGGGCGTCCTCGCCCGGGTAGTACAGCTCGTGCGCGAAGAGCAGATATACATCGGTGGCGCGGACTGAATCGTCGGACTGGGCCTTGGCCATGGTTCGGGATCCCTTCAGCGGTGAAGTGCAGTGGGCGGACTCTGGTCTCGACGGCGTCACTCGCTCGAAGCCAGGTGGAAGCGGACCCAGCGCGCCTTCATCCCCGTGAGGTTGGCCGGCCTGGCCGGATGCCGGCCTGGCGCGGATGCGCTCGAGATCTCGGGCGACTTGGTTGGCGAGCTGGACCATCAGCCGCTCCCGGTCGATCAGTTGCGCCGAGACCAGGCGGGTGTCCTGGGCATAAGCCTGCAGCAGGTCGGCGGCGTCCCACAGCAGGTGGTGGCCCATCTCGGCCGAGCGCAGCAGTGCGTAGCGGTCGCTGCCGGCGGCAGCGTCGACAAGGCCGGTGTGCAGGTCGGCCAGGCGCTGGAGGTACCGGCAAGCGGCATCACCTTCGACGCTGCGGACGTACTCGCCCGCCCGCTCGTCGAGCCGGTCGGGCAGGTGCTCGGTGAGCAGTGGGGCGAGCAGTACCAGGCCGACGGGGATGCCGCGGCTCGGTGCGTACAGGGCGGCGACGAGGGCGATAGCCGCAACGGCCGTCGTGGTGAACCTCAGAGATACGCGGCTTGCGGGGGCCAGGGCGATGCGGTGCGCGGGACGCCTGAGTAGCCAGCGCGCGGCCAGCCGCTGCGTCCGTGTCGCCTCCGGGGCGAGGACGCCGATCTGCACAGGCAGTTCGGGCGGCGTGCCGTCGCCGGGGACGGTCCAGGCGAGCCAGCCCCACGAGGTGCGTTCGTGCACGAGCACGGGCTGGCACGCGGCCGAGCACGTGCCGTTGCGGACGTGGCCGGCGCGCAGGGCGCGGCTGCTTTCCTTCTCCCACCGGCCCGGGTCGCGGGTGAAGGGGCGTTGGTGGTGCGCGGTCGGCGGCGTGGTGCGGGGCTTTTGCGTCACGGGGTGCTTCCTTCCAGGTGGTCGATGAACGTGGAGGCGCACGTGGTGCAGCTGCCGTCGCCGTCTGGGTGGGCGCGGCGGGGTGTCGGTCCCGGGCAGGTGCGGCATGGCGGCCAGCCGAGGCAGGTCGGGCAGAGGTCCTCGCCGGGGGCGGTTGTGGGGACGCCGCAGCCGGCGCATTCGGTGTGGGCCCGGTAGGTCAGGGCCTCGCTGACCGTGCGTGCAGGCCCGCTTGAGGGGGTGGTCGACAACGGCATCGAGTCGTCCGGCACGGGCACGGGCTCGTTGGGGTAGGCGGCCGTGACGGCGGGCGGCGCGTAGGCCTGGGCGGTGCGCAGGCGGGCGGCGACGATCGCGCCGACCGTCGTGCGCACCGGATGCGGCAGGGGCCGGCCGGCGATGACGTGCCGCAGTTGCTCGGCGCTCCAGCCGGCTTCCAGCATCACGGTCACGACACGGCCTTGATCGGTGAGCGCCTGTCCTGTCAGCAGGAGTTCAGGGTGGGCCGTCCCGATCGACAGCAGCAGCCGGATCCCGGGGTGCATCTCATCGGCCTCGGGCGCAGGGGTTGGAGTCGTCGGCGTATCCGGCCGGCCGGTCCGTCCAGGGGCTCGCGGCGATTCGCTGCGGCGGCACGGACGGACGGGTCTGGTGTTCTGCTGAGTGGTCTTCTTTAGGTTGTTGTTCTTAGTGGGCCGATCAGCCAACGTAGGCTCATCCACTGGTGGAAAACCCGACCCTGGCTGCGACCTGCTGTTTTGTAGAGCGGGTAGGTCGGTGATGAAGTAGGCGGCCGCGCCGAGGGTTCCGTCGACCTCGCGCTCGCGTTCCCGGACGAGGAAGCCGTGTCTTTGAAGTTCCTTCAGCCCGCTCTTGACGGCTGACTCTCCGTCGTGGCCGCTTCGGGCGATGTCGGTGACGGTCATCCGCCAGCCCTCCCTGTGTGTGGAGAGCAGCCCGAACAGCCCCTTGGCCTTGAACGACAGTTCGGTGGTTCGGAACAGCGCGTTGGCGACTTGGGTGAAGGAGTCGGCCGCCATCACGCCCCGGCGGATCCCCGCCCCGAAACCGCCGCCATGCCCGACATCGGAGGCCGCGATCATCAAGTCGGCCTCGCCCACCGCGATGTCCAGGGTGGCCGGGCGGTCCGAGATGCCGTAGACGATCTCGCCGAGGGTGCCGTCCGGCCGGCGCAGGCGCTCACGGATCAGGTAGCCGCGCGCCTCCAACTCCCTCAGCCCGGTACGGACCGCCTCCCGTCCGTCCGGACCGAGGTGGACGAGATCGGCGATCTTCACCTGCCAGCCGTTTCGGTGCGTACTGACGTATCCGAAGATCCCCTTCGCTTTAAACGACAGCTGGGAGTCGCGGAACAAGGCGTTGGCGACTTGGGTGAACTGATCAGCCGCCATCACGCTCCGGCGGATCCCCGCCCCGAACCCGCTCACCAACGTGCCCCTGGCGCCAGGCGGGTACGGTGGCCACGGCGGCACTCCGGGCTCGCCGAGGCGGGGCGGCCAGTAGTCCTGAGCGTGGATGCGTACGTGTGTTCCATGCCGTCAGCTCACTTGCCGACCCCGACCAGGAGGACGGCCACCAGGCCCCACCATCGGTCACGATCCGGCAACGCAGCCCTCTGTCTACCGTGGTCGGGCTCGTGGTCGGGCCGGCCACGCGCCTTCAGCTCCGGCGTGCGCAGGGTGCGCCGCCCGATTGCGCATCACCGGACGGGCGGTGCACAACGGGTCTGCGCAACCGGTCGAGGAGCGTGCGCAGTCGATCGCCGCCATGCGACTGCGCAGTCCACCCGAGGCTTGCCGCTCTTCTCGTGCGCAGGTCCGGTTGCCGCACTGCGCAGGCACTGCCGCGGTCGCCCGTGGCAACCGTCTGCGCACTGGTGCGCGGGCCCGGCGGCCGGGCGGCCGGGCGGCCGGTAGGCCCGTAGCTGTCACTGGTGGGGGACTTCCGGCGGACCAGGATGCGCCGCCCCCACCCGCGCGGCTACCCCATGGTCGGGGTCATGGTCGGGCCGACCATGACCCCGACCATGGACTTCGTGTCCCCATCGTGACCGTGGTCGGGGGTCCATGGTCGGTGGTCCGGTCGGGGCCCGCGGGTTTTCTCAAGGTCAGCAACATTCGTTCTGACCTGGGAGTTTGACCATGTCTCCTGGCAAGCAGGCCTCGGAGCGCAAGACAGCTGCCCCGATGGCGGCAGGGGCCCGACTGGAGGCGATGCGACGCCGAGTGCGTCTGTCGCGCCTGGCGGTCTGGACCGTCATCGGGGCCGGCCCGATCGCTCTGGGTGTCGCCCTCGCCTCCGCCCCGACCACGGTCGAGGCGGCCACCCCGCCCAAGCCCACCGCCGACGTGCGCACCACGGCGGCCGGCGCCGATCCGGCCGGCTATGCGCAGCTGTTCGTCCACGCGTGGCTGCGCAGCAGTGCGGACGATGCGACGAGTGCGCAGTCGCGGGTTGCGCAGTCGATGGCTCCGGATGTCGAACTGCCCGACCCGGCCGCGGATGCGCAGGCGACGCCGGCGTCGGTGACGGCGGTGCGCAGCGCGCAGCGCGCAGACGGCGCGTGGTCGGTGACGGTGGCTGCGCAGTACGCCGACGGCGCAGTGGCGTACTACGCCGTGCCCGTGTCCGCCGACAGCGCGGGCGCATCGTTCGCCGTGACCGGTGCACCTGGCGTGGTGGCGGGTCCGGATCGGGCCGAGGTGCCGAAGTCGTCGTACAGCGTGAGTGTCCCGGAGAGTGATCTGTCGGCTGCAGTCGGGGAGTTCCTTGCCGCGTATCTGAGCGGTGCCGGCGAGGTGGACCGCTACCTCGCCCCCGAGGTGAGCCTGTCGCCTGTCTCCCCCGCCCCGTACGCGGCGGTCACGGTGCGGCAGGTGTCCGCCGTCGAGGAGGCCGCGGCCGCGGAGCAGGTGCCGGCCGACGGCACGAAGGTCCGTGTCCTCGCTCAGGTGGAAGCCCGGGACACCGGCGGGCGGTGGCCGCTGGGTTACGAGCTCGCGCTCACGGCCCGCTCGGGCCGCTGGGAAGTCTCGGCGCTCGAGTCCGGGACGGTCCTGGACGGGGGTGCGCGGTGACCACGGTGAACAGCGTGTTCCTCGCCGGTCAGCTGGACGACCTCGGAGATGGCTGGATCAACATGCTCAGGGACTGGGCGACCAAGGGCCTGCAGGCCGGTCTGCTTGTGCTCGTCGTCGTCATCATGATCCAGAAGTTCAGCCTCAAGGCGGGAATCGGCGCCCTGCTGCTGATGATCATCGCGTTGGGGTTGTACAACTCCCGCGAGGACCTGGCGGTCATGTTCGAGGACGAGGTCAAGAACCCTGCCAAGGGCGCGCCAGCTGTCCCCGGCATGGTGCACAGTTCTGACCCCGCCGTACGTGAGCACTCCACTGGCGTCGGAGGCTGGCTGTGAGCGGCGCGGCGGCCGCGGGCCGGACGGGGCGTTTCTACACCGCCGCCCGTCGCCATCCCTGGGTGCTGGGGAAGGTCGCGGACTGGAAGATCCCCCTCGGCCCGTACACGCCTGCGCAGATCGCGGTCGCCGTCGGCGGCGGCTTCCTCCTGGTCAAGACGATCAACTGGTGGTCGGTGCTGGGGCCGATCCCGATCGCGGCCTGGCTGCTGGCGGTCTGGGCGGTCCGCCGTCCGAAGATCGCCGGCCGTGCCCCGCTGCAGGCGGCGCTGGGCTGGGCGCTGCTGCTGTGGCAGCCCCAGGGAGGCCGCATCGGCGGACGTGCCGCCCGCGACCGGGCTCCCCAGCCGCTGATCGGCGGCTTCACGATCGAGGACGCGCCCGTCCCCGCTTTGGCAGCCACACCGTCCCCTGTGCTGCGGCCGCGTATCGGCCGGTCGCCGCACCCGAATCCGGCCGCCAGCCGCTCGGCCACATGGCACCGCAAGGAGCCGGCTGCTCCCGCGGCGCCGGTGGGGCCGGTGTCGGGTGTTCAGCAGCTCCTCGCTCTCGCCGAGCAAAGCGGGGGTGCGCGGTGAGAGTTCCGGTCCGTCACATCTGCGGGCACCTGGTCTGGTCATCGCACGGCAGCGTGTGGGCCGTCTACCGACTGCACCCGGGCCCGGACACGGAAGGGCAGCATGAGGAGACCGTTCAGGGCACCGTCGTGCCCGCCGCGGTCCGCGACGAACATCTCGCCAAGATCACACATTTGGTGCGCTCTCTGTCCGGGGCGCCGCGGCTGTTCGGGCTGTGCGCGCAGGTTGATCCCGGCGAGGTCGCCCTCAGGATGATCGAGGGCATCGAACCGGCCGCCACGGAACCGGGCACGGGCCGGCACCCGTGGGTGGAGAACGTCGAGGCGACCCTGGATCTGCTGGACGACCAGGAGATGCACCGCCGTACCCTGTGGCTGGCGGTGCCGCTGCAGACCGAGACAGGCGGCCTGCAGGTATCGGCCGCCCTCGGCGCGGCGTGGGCGGAGCTGTCCCCGGTGCTGGGCATGCGGCCCGCGCCGGTGGCGCAGCGGGAGGTGGCCGCCTACCGCGAGCAGGCCTCCCGGGTGGAGGCCGCGCTCGCCGGCGGGATCGCGTTGCGCCCGGCCCGCCCGGCGGAGATCGTGTGGATGATCCAGCACGCCCTGCACCGCGGCCTGGCAGAGCCACTGCTGGCGGAAGCCGAAACCAGCGAACTGTACGGCGGGCACGTGCGGGGCGGGGTGCTGCGCTCCCCCAGCTACGCCGACCTCGGCCAGGTACGCCTGCAGGAAGGCGGTATCGACCCCGGCCTGGACGACGTCGACGAGCTCAAGAGCTCCGGCCGGATCACGCGGTCCGGGCGCAACGCGTGGTGGCGGGTGAACAGCGGCTCGCCGCTCGGGCGGCGCTGGCTGCAGGTTGAATCCGACGCCGGGGTGGGCTACCAGGCGCAGCTCGCTTTGGCCGAGTGCCCGCCCGCGGTCAGTCAGGATGCCGCCGATCTGTTTGCTCAGCTCGAGATGCTCGACTTTCCCGTCGACTACGCGGTCGATCTTGCGCTGGTGCCTGCGGAGAAGGCCCGCGATCAAGTGCGGCGTAAGAAGAACGAGTTGATCGACCAGGCGGACCAGTACGACGCCCGCCCCACCGGCATGCCTGCCTCCCTGACCGACGCCGCCCGCGATCTGGCCGAGCTGGACGCCCGCCTGTCCCGCACCAGCGTGGAGGTCGAGGTGCAGTCGGTGACCGTGCTGACGGTGTGGGGGCAGACCGCGGCCGTCTGCGACGCCCGTGCCCGCGCCCTGGCCGCGCTGCTGGGTGGCGCCGACTACCGCGCGGTGCGCCCGGCCGGCCTCCAGGAGGCTCTGTTCACCCTCGGCCTGACCGGCACAACAAGGCCCGGGGTTGTACGGGAGTTCACCCAACATCAGATCTCCGAAGACTGGGCATTGGGCGGGGCCTTCACCGCCTCGGAGGTCGGCGACCCGAACGGCATGTTCCTCGGCATCGACCTGGACAGCGGCACCACCCGCCCCGTCATGATCAACGTGGCCGACGCTCCCAAGGTCGACGCCTCCGCCTCCATGGGCATCGTCGGCGATCTCGGCGCGGGAAAGAGCGTGCTGCAGAAGCTCATCGCGGAAGCGGTCTGGGCGCGCGGCGGCTGCGCCATCTGCATCGACCGCACCCCCGTACGCGAGTGGGCCGCCTTCGCCCTCACCGCAGCCAAGGGCCGCGTCCAGATCATCGACGCCGCCCAGGCCGAAGTCTCCATCGACCCGCTGCGCATGTTCGACGGACCTGAAGGCCGCCACTACGCCCTGTCCTATCTCACCCTGCAGCTCGGGATCGGGCCGATGAGCACGAACGGCGAAGTCCTCCACCACGCCGTCGAACAGGCCGCCGCCAGCCCGCAGCCGTCCATGCACTGTGTGCTTCAGGTCCTCGAGGAGATGGCCAAGAGCGAAGTGGGAAAGCGGCAAGACGCGGCCGCCACCCTCGCCGGTCTCGTCCGCGTGGTCGCCACCAACTCCCTGGCGCGGATGGTGTTCGACCCCACGCTGGCGCCGGTGCACCTGGATGCCTCCAGCACCTCCGACATGATCGTGATCACGACGGCGGGTCTGAAGCTGCCGCCGAAGGCCGCGTTCGGCAACCCGGAGGTCCTGCACCAGCAGCCGTTGGAGGCACTGATCGGCCGTGCGGTGCTCTACCTCATCGCAGCGATCGCACGGCAGACCGCGTTCGAGGACCCGAACCGGTTCACCGCCGTGGTAGCGGACGAGCTGTACTGGCTGACCTCGTCCGCCGAGGGCACCGCGCTGATCCACGAAATCCTCCACGACGGCCGCAAGCACGGCGCCGGACTGCTTGCTGCCTCCCACGACGCCGAGGAACTCGGCCCCGACCGCGGCCTGATGGCCTACCGCGCGCTCGCCCGCACCGCCGACCGCGAACGTGCCCGCCGCGGCCTGGAGTTCGTTGGCCTCGACCCGAGCGACGGCGAGCTGCTGCGGCTGGTGACCACCGGTCTGTCCCCCGTCGGCCGCAAGGGCCGCGAAGGCGAGTTCCTGATCACCGGGCCCCGGCAGAACACCGGCCGCATCAAGGTCGTCATCCCCCGCATTGCCCGCATCGCCTCGTCCATCACCACCACCCCGGGCCACCGGACCACGACGCCCGCGTCCGCGCCGCTCGCTAGTGCTGGTGTTGGTGACCATCCGAAGGACCTTCGATGACAGCCATCTCCTCCAGCCGCTCACGGCGCCTCGCCGCGGCCGCCGGCATCATCACAGGAACCGCCGTCGCGGCAGGGCTTGTGCTCATGACGTTCATGGTCAGCCTGCCCGAGGCATGGTGGCCGCGGGCCGGAGCAGCGTTCGCTGCGACCGGTGACCGGCACGACGATCCGTGCGACCTGATCGTGGGCCCGGCCAAGGACTACTGCGAGCGCGGCACCACAACCACCCACACAGCACAGGCCCGTGATGACCGCGCCGTGTGGCGGCTTGTTCCTGCAACGGCGGCCCTCGGCGTGCTCGTCATCTGGCGCCGGTCCAAGCCGACAGGGCGAGGGCGGCGCTGACATGCTCCGCCCAGAGGGCGCAACGCTCCGCACAGCCAGCTTCGTCGTGCTGCTCACCAGCGTGTTCGTCATGGTGAACAGCCAGGTCGTGTACGCGGCCGGCAGCAATAGCGAGACCGGTGACCTCCTCGCGCCGCTGAACATCTACTCGTCCGAGGGCGTGCCGATCAACGGGTACGAGCTGAACGCCCAGGGCGGATCCATCATCGCCTTCAAGACGCAGGCCCTGGCCTTCGCCCTGTCCGGGATTTTCACCCTGATCCGGCTACTGGTCGGCCTGGCCGGGTGGGCGATCGAGATGGCCTTCCGCTTCCCCCTGCTGAAAATCCTTGTCCGCCCCGCGCAGAAGGTCGCCGACACCTACGACACTGCGGTGGTCGACACCCTCGGGCTGAAGGGTCTGCTGCTCGCGTGGGCGTTCGTCTTCACCGGGTTCATGATCGTGCGCGGGCGAGTCAGCCGCGGCCTGGGCGAAATGTGCCTGACCCTGCTCATCGGGGCGATCGCCGCCTCGGCTCTTATCCGTCCCGACACCCTTCTCGGCCCCAACGGGCCGCTGGGGCAGTCGCAGCAGGTGGCCGCAGAGGTGGCGCAGCAGAGCGTCAACTCCTACGACTGGGGCGGCAAACTCGCCAGCCTTGACCCGTGCGCTGGCCTGGCGGGCAACGCCGAGATCAAGTGCCTGGAACGGGAGGGCGAGGAACCGGTCTCCTCAATTGATGTGGCCCGTCCCCTCCAGGACTCGGTTACCAACGCGTTAATCGTCAAGCCGTACATGCTGCTGCAGTACGGGCGCATCCTCGACCCCGCCAGGAAGTCCGACCTCAAGGCCTATGCCGTCCACCTGAAATGGGTCACCGGCGGCTACAAGGCAGGCAACGCCCGCGTCACCGACGAAGGAAAGGACGCCTGCAGCCTGGTCTACGGTCCGGCCAAGCAGTACTGCGAACGCGGCCACGTGGAAGGCGTTTCCGACGCTGACGGAAGCGGCGACGGCCTGCCGGCCCTCACTCCCGGCGGCGAACTGCTGGATGCCTCAAGCGCGATCGTCACCGACGAGGACCGCGAGTTCTCTGCCTTCCTCCAGGACATGAAGAAGGCCGGCGACGTCGGCAAGGCGTGTGCCGCCTACGCGCAAGAGCCCACCTGGTGGCGGGTCGGCGGCGCCGGACTGCTGCTGATCGCCGCGCTGTTCATCTGCGGCATGCTGCTGTCCAGCGCCATCGTGCTGCTCGGCACCCAGGGCGTCTGCGCCGCAGCGGCTGCCGTCGGGGGCGTCACCTTCGTCGCGGGCATGCTGCCCGGTCCCGCCCGCCAGTCGGTGTGGAAGTGGCTGTCGATCTGGGGCATCGCGATCCTGGCCATGGTCGGGATCTGCGCCTTCGTGCCGTTCTTCGGCATCGCCGTCGACGCCACCATCACCGACGGGCCCGACCTGATGGTCGAACGGATCCTGCTCATCGACGTCCTGGCCATCGCCGGGGCAGCCGGACACCGCCGCATGCTGACCGGGATCACATCCTTCGGCCACCGCATGGCCATGCGGATGCGATACGCCAAGATCGGCGGCACCCACATGCCCGGCGACACCTCCGACCTCGGAGCCGCCCTCGCCATGAACTCCCCGACGGCGAGGGGAGGTTACGGCGGCGGCCTGCGTGCCTTCACCAGTGGGGGTGGCGGCCGGTTCGGGCTGCTCGGAACCCGGCAGCGGCTGATGGGCGCACTCACCTCCCTGACCGACGGGACAGGCATGCCGGTGGACACCGGTGGCGTCCTTGCCGATGCCACCGCCGAAGCCGGCCGTGGCCTCGCCCCGCTCACCGCCGCGGCCGCCACGGGCGGACTCGGGGCACGGCTCGGCGCGAAAACCGCGCACTGGCTGCTGATCGGCCGCCGCCCGGACAGGGAGCAGCTGGCGAAGTGGCGCAAGCCCACCGCCGACGGCGACCCGGACACGCAAGGCCCGTCGGACGGCGGCGGGTTCGGCGGACCCGGGCCGCGTCGGCCAGGGGGCCCGCCCGACCGCTACCGCGACGAGGACGGCCGCATAGTCGACCGCACCTCCGGCCAGGTCCTGCACGACCAGAACACCGACCGCACCCTGCTGTCCACCCGCGCCCACAACCGCCTGGTGCGCCTGCGCGGCTACCGCATCCTCAACCGCGGGGCCCGCACCGCATACGGGGCGACGGCAGGCTTGCCGGCAAACGCCCGCAGGGCCCGGACCAGCGGCTCGCGCTACGCGCACGACGCCCGCCAGCAAGTACGGGTGTGGGGCAACACCCTGAGCGAGGACTCCCGGGCCTGGGCCGAGACAGGCACTCAGGTGTCCCGCGCCGTCAGCCGTCGCCTGCCCACCCGCCCGACACCGGCTCCGGGGCCGACCGGATCCTCCAGGGGCCCGGCCCGCACCATGCCACCGGCCACTCCCCCACGGCCCGATGAGCCCAGATCGTCGGCCGGAGACAGCAGCGCTGCGCCCGCCGCCGCGCCCGCGTCACCGACGCGGTTGGGGGGCGGTATGTCCCGGCGTCCGGCGAGCCCGGCCGGGCCGGTCCTGGCCGGCGGCGGCGGCGCGAGCAACAGTACGCGGGAGGCGGCGCGTACCCGCTTTGAGGAGCTGAAGCGGCGTACCGAGCCCGCAGCCGAGCGACTGCGCCAGCAGGCGCGAGCCCCGCAACCACCCGACGACCGACACCCCTACGACCCGGACCCGGACAACCCGGACCCCGCCGATGCCAGCTTCTGGGACTGGTGGCAGCGGCACAGTGAGGACTCTGGCCGGGAGGCGGACGAGGGCGGTGGCAGCACATGAGGCGTGCCCGTCGCCGCATAGGCCGCTGGGGATGCGTAGTCGTGCTGCTGCTGTTCGCCGCCGTGTGCTGCGCGGCTCCGGTCGGGAACGCGATCAGCGCGTACGTCGCGCTGAAGACAGGTGCGCCCGGCGCCGGAGACGGCGGGATCGCCGAAGGCGGCGCAGTCGCGGACATCTCGCCACGCATGCTCACCGCCTACAAGAAGGCCGTCCAGCAGGTTGTGAAGCATGTGCCGAAGTGCCGGGGGATGCGCTGGCCGGTACTCGCCGGGATCGCCAAGGTCGAGTCCAACCACGCCGTCGGCCGGAACATCGCCGCAGGCGGGGACATCCGCCCGAAGATCTACGGGGTTCTCCTCAACGGCTCCGGCGCCGGCGGAAACACCACGGTCCTCCCGGACACCGACGACGGCCGCTGGGACGGCACCACGACCGCGGAACGTGCCGTCGGCCCCTTCCAGTTCCTGCCCTCAACCTGGGAAGGCGTCGGGCAAGACGCGAACGGGGACAAAGCCGTCGACCCCCACAACGCCGAAGACGCCGCGCTCGGCGCCGCGATCTACCTGTGCGGCAGCGGCCGCGATCTGACCATGCGCACCCAGCTCAAGTCCGCGGTCTTCCAGTACAACCGCTCAGGCGAGTACGTCGCCAACGTGCTCGGATGGATCGACCAGTACACCGCGGCCGCCAAGAACCCGGACCTGAAGAACGCCACGGGCAAGGTCCGCACCGTCCTCGAGGCGGCGCTCTCCCAGCAGGGAGTCCCGTACTCATGGGGCGGCGGCAACGCCGACGGCATGTCCTATGGGATCTGCTGCTCGCCCAGCGGGAAGAGCGGCACAACGATCAAGGGCTTCGACTGCTCGGGGCTGACCACCTACGCCTACGCCAAGGCCGGCATTCAGCTGCCGCGTACCGCGGCCGCGCAGGCCGGGGTCGGCCGGCGCATCCCCGCGAGCCTCGGCACAGGCGCCCTCAAGGAGGGCGACCTCGTCTTCTACGCCTACACCCCCGGACGCGATTCCACGATCTACCACGTCGGGATCTACGTGGGCGACGGGCAGATGGTCAACGCGCCCCGCCCGGGCAGCGTGGTGCGTCTCCACTCGGTCAACGCGATGTCCGGATACGCGGGAGGGGCGCGCCTGCTGTGACCTCCACCCCAAACCTGCAGGTCGACTGTCCGAGGGATCTGTCAGCAGAGCGCGAACAGGCGCTCTCGGCTGAAGAATCCGACAAGTTCGCTGGACGATTCCGCCGACAAGTCTCGTGGAAAGCCACGCGAACGGGCAGGTCAGCCGAGCGCCAGACGACAAGTCAAATCGGAACCTGCACCCCACGTTCACCCCGGCTGCTGCTCACAAGCACGGTCGTCCTCGCCGTCGTGGGCATCGCCCTCCTCGGCCTGCCGCGCAGTAACGGGCCAACGGCCCCGCCGGCGTCGACGACCGCGCACGCGGCTACGGACCCATCTGCTGCATCGCCACGTCCCGACAGCAAGGCCGCCCTGGAGTCCGCCTCCTCGACGACGCCCTCCGTATCGACACCGCCAGCCCTCAAGTCCGCTCTGCCGCCGCACGGCGAGGGCACGGCCGGTGACCCGGCTGTTCAGCGGTCACTTCGGGAGGCCTGGCCCGCCGACCTTCCCGCCGCAGACGAACGGGAGTTACTCACCGCCGGCCGAGCGCTGCTGCGCGCAGACGCCACCGGTGTCGGCCGCGCGCAGTGGCCCGTCATCTTCCCCGACTCGGGCGAAGGGGTGGCCCCAGCGTTCGCCACCTCCCGCTTCCGCATCCAGGCCGCGATCGCCCGCCGTGACGGCCGCCCGGGCAAGGCGGTGGTCCATCTGGTGTGGGCCGGCACCGACCGCGGCGGCACCTTCACCGACCTGCGCATCACCGACTGGCACTTCACCCGCACCACCTCAAGGAAGGGAGCATCCACGTGGACTCCGCAGCCCCGTACCTGACCGGCCAGGCCTCTGCGTCGCCATCCAGCCAGGTACTCGGCCTCGTCTCGGGCATCGTTCACGCCGTCGGCTGGGTGCTCACCTACTGGTGGGTGATGGCCCTGGCTGCTGTCGCCGTCTGGGCCGCGAGTGAGGCGCTCGTGCGCCGCCTGGCGCGCAAGGCCTCCGCTGAGCGGATGGCTTTGGAGCTCGTCCCGTCGCGGCACTTCGAACCAGGTCTGGAGGAGATCTTCCGCCGGGGTGTGCAGCTCGCTAGGGCCTCGACTTCCATGCCGTGGTGGGCGCCGCGTCGGTCGAAGGCGGTGCAGATCCGGCTGCGCGCCGACGGCTCCAGCCCGCTGCGCTACCGCATCGAAGGCCCCGCCGGCGGCGAACGCCTGCTGTCGATCACACCGTTCGGTCCGGCCGTCACCGTGAACCGGGCCCAACCCACCGTCGACAAACCCCGTGACCATGTGGTGCGGGCCGAGTTCCTGCTGCGCGGCAAGCCGACCGCACCTTTGCGGGAAGTGCCTCTGAATCCGGACCCGTTGCAGCCGCTGATCGACGCCGTCTGCGACCTGCGTGCGGAATTGGGTGACCTTGCCGAGATGCGGCTCGATATCCAGCGCGCCCCCAAGTGGTCGCTGCGGGCGCGCCGTGTGCAGCTGATGACCGACGCGCGGCGCCGGGAACGGCGGGAGGCCCAGCGGGCCGCGCGGTGGGTGCGTCAGGACGCCACCGGTATCGAGGATTCGCTGATCTCGCAGTTGCAGCAGCTGGTCTCGGGCAAGCAGGGCAGTGGGGCTGGGCGTCGGCTGGTCGTGCCGCCGGTCCCGCGCCGCGTGGACCCGCAGGAAGCGCTGGGAAAGCTGGCGGAGGATGACCACCTGGTGCGGGTGCAGCTGCTGGTGATGTGTGCGTCGAACACGTCAGGTCGGGCCGAGGCCAGGCTCGCTCAACTCCAGGCCGCGCTGGATGTGTTCGGCGGCGGCTCCCGCTGGGCGATGCGGGGCTGGAGGATCGGCCCGTGGCGGTACGGGGCGGGTCGCTGGCCCAGCCGGCGTGGCTTCGAACGCCGCTGGAAGCTAGGGCACTGCCAGCCACCGCGCCCGAACTGGGTCCGCTTGGAGGAGCTGACCGGGCTGCTCAAGCCGCCCACCGTGCACTGCCGCCTGCCGCTGCTCGCCTCAGACCTGCCGAGTTTCGAGCACGGGGATCCCGACCTATTGCTGCAGGGCATCTACCGCGCCCCGGACGGCCGCCGTCGCCTGGTCGCCACCTACGCCAAGGAGACCCTGTTCGAGGTCGGGGTGGGCAAAGCCGGCGGAGGCAAAACCGAGCGGGCTCTCGCCCAGGCGATCGGATGGGCCCACACCGGCGGCGGGCTCATGTTCGTCGACCCGCACCGCGATTCCTGGCCGCGCGCCCTGCCGTTCCTCGCCCACGACCAACTGATGCAGCGGATCGCACTGATCGACCTCAACGCAGGCGGCCCTGCCCCTACGCTCAGCTGCTGGAACCCGATCGGTATGCATCAGGGCCAGGTGGCCCACGAGGTCGTCGAGGCGACCGCAGACGCCTACGCGTCCGTACTCGGCTGGGACGACGCCACCGCGCCCCGGGCACTGACCATCCTCACCGCGTGCCTGGCGGTGCTGGTGGCCGTCAACGCAGCCGCCTGCCAGGACGGACGGCAGGGGGACCAGGCCACCGTCTTCCACTTGCGCCCGCTCCTGACCGACCCGGTCTTCCGTACGGCGGCACTCACCGCCATCGAGGGGCGCCTGGACGAGGAGACCCGCTCGTGGTGGCGGACCGTGTTCCCGACACTGCCCACCGACGCGTTCGCCGTCATCCTCAACCCGATCACCCGCCTGGCAGCCAACCCCGTCACCCGTGCCTTCCTCGGACAGGGGGCCGGCGTCTACAACATCCGCGCAGCAATGGACTCACGGATGATCGTGTGGGTATGCCCGGGCGGCAACGGACCCACCGACCGGCTCATCACCGCACTCCTCTCCCACGACCTGCTGCGGGCCGTGCGCTCGCGCAGGGACACCCCGGAAGACCAGCGGGTGCCGTTCCGCCCTTACTTCGACGAGCTGATCACCCTCACCGGCGCCGCCCCGGAAACCATCGCCGCCATGTTCGAGGACTTCCGCAAATACAAGGTCCACGTCCACGGCATGACCCAGCTCCTGGCCCGCCTCCCCACCCCGGTGCGGCTGTCACTGGTACAGAACGCCTCCACTCTTGCCTCGACCACAGGCTCGCAGTCCGCGCTCTCCCCGATCACCGCAGAGTGGGGCCAGAGTCCCAGCCCGGACGTCGTCGCCGCCCTGGACCGGTTCGAGCACTACATGTCGATGACCGTCCAGGGCCGCCGCGTCGGGCCCGTCCGGATCACCGGCCCCCACCTGGACGATGTCTTCGCCGACTACGCCCGCCCGGGCCAGGCCAGGGCACTGGAGAACGCCGCCCAGGCCACAGCGGGCGTTGCCCCGCTGAATGAGCTCACCGACCGGGCGGAAAACCAGCTCACGCGCGTGAACAACTTCCTCGCCCACCACACCCGTGAAGCCCAACCGGCAGTCCTGCGCAAGAAGGGATACCAGTGACCACCACCTTCGAGACCGAGCCGTCCAGGCATACGCCGAGCCCGGCGGAGTGGACGTCGATCAGGTCGCGGACGGCGCCGCGGTCGGCGAGGGCGCGCACTTTGGTGCCGATCACGTCGTCGAGGCCGAGTACGGGTCCATACTCAGTGGCCACCGGTGGAGACCAAAAGGCTTCCTTGAGGATGCCGACCTCGCACTCCTCTCCGGTATCAGGGTCAGTTGCGATCAGCCTGCCGGAGAGCGGGTTCGCCTCGATCTGCCGGATGTCCCAGCCACGCTGGGTGAGGCCGCCGCTGACAGTCCGGACAATGTCGTCCATGGAAGCGGGGTTCTCGGTGGCCACGTCGAGGTCCTGGCTGAGGCGGTTCACGCGGCCGTGAGCCTGGACGGCGTAGCCTGAGAAGCGATTCCTCCCGGGCGCGCTGCACAGCTACCTGTCATCCTTCGGCCTGGTCTTCGGCTGCTTCGACTTCGCTCTGACCGGCGCCGGGGACGACCCCGAGCACTGGACGGCGATCGAGTGCAATCCGAACGGCCAGTGGGGCTGGCTGCCCGACGCGCCGGCCATCACCGAGGCGTTCGCCGACATCCTGAGCAGGAAGGAGGCGGCAGACCATGACGCTGCCCGCCGACTGTGAGACCGACGCCGCACGACTGCGCGAGGCGATGGCGAAGGCCCTCGCCGAGGACGGCGTCCTCGATGACCCGACCTGGCGCGAGGCGGTTCAGACGGTGCCCCGACACCGGTTTGTGCCCGGCTTCTACCTGCCCGCCGACGTACGCGACGGACAGGGCCTGACCATCTGGGAGCCGGTCACCGCCGAGCTCGACTACGACCGCTGGCTGGCCGCCACGTACTCCGACACCACGCTCATCACGCAGTTCGACGGCGACGAACCCGACTGGAAGCAGCCCGCCGCGCGGCACGGCGGGGCGCCGACCTCGTCGTCCACGCTTCCCTCGCTTGTGCTGCGGATGTGGGCCGACGCCGATGTCCAAGAGGGGCACACGGTGCTGGAGATCGGCACCGGGACCGGCTACTCGACGGCGCTCGCCTGCGAGCGTCTCGGCTCCGCCGACATCACGTCGATCGAGATCGACGGCCGCCGGCTGGAGCAGGCCGCGAGCACACTGTACGCGTTGGGTTACACGCCGACCCTGGCGGTGGCGGACGGCCTGTACGGCTACTGGCCCGAAGCATCGTTCGACCGGATCGTGGCCGCCTGTTCGTTCCGCGCGGTGCCCTCGGCCCTGCTCGCCCAGACCCGACCGGGCGGGAAGATCCTGCTCACGCTGTCCGGCTGGCTCTACGGATACGCGCGGGTGCTGCTGACGGTGGCCGAGGACGGCACGGCCGAGGGCCGGCTGCTGGGCGGCACGGTGTCGTTCATGTCGGCTCGTACGCACGCGGCGCCGGTGTTCGGTAACCCCACCCACTGGGCCGCGGGCCTGCCGGAGAGGTCCCGGACAACTTCGCACAGTCCGGAGCGGATCGCCGCTGCCACCGAAGAGGCGTTCCACCTGCGCTTCCTCGCCCAGAGCGCGGTGCCCGACGCGCAGATGACGACCGTGGGCGAGGTGGTGCACTTGGTAGACGTCGTCACCGGCTCCGCCGCCACCCTCATCCCGGGCGACGGAGCATGGCAGGTCCGCGAGGGTGGCCCGGTGAAGCTGTGGGAGCGGATCGAGCGCGTCGTCGACGCCTACGACGCGGCCGGCAGGCCGGGGCCGGAGACCTTCGCCCTGCACGCCTACGACGGCGGCCAGCACCTGCGGCACGAGCAGATGCCCGGCCTGCCGCTGCCCGGGCCCTGACGCGGGCCCCGAGTTGCAAGGCGAGCACGGCGCTCAACTGCCGCCGGTGTGTTCCAGCAGTTGTGCTTCCAACTGGGCGATGCGGCGGTCCTGGAACCTGTTGTTCGTCCGGGCCGCCTGCAGCCGCTCCTCACATCTGCCGCTGGTCCTGGGACAGTTGCTGACTCGCTGCTTGAGTTGCGCGTTTTGCTCGACCAGGCTCGTCACCGACTCGTCCGACCAGCGGGCCTCCAGATCGCGGATCTGACCGAGCAACTGGCCCACGCGGGAGCGCTGTCTTCTGATCTCCGCGTGTGCGCTCTTGAGCCCGTCTTCGGCGTTGAGTACGCGTTCATGCCAGGCCGTCTCGGCCTCGCTGCCGCGATGCCTCTCTGGTCGGCCGGCTCCTTCGCCCCGCTCCCGTGCGGTCTCGATCAGATTCCTGGCCTCGGGGTTTTCGTAGAGGAAGGTGCGGGAGACGCCCGTCTTGCGGGCGACAGCCTGGAAGGTGACTGCGGTTGACGATTCGCGTGCTGATAAACAACTCGCAAGGCTCACCGCGCCGCAGAGCGGCTCCGGCCCTTCTTTGACCTCAGCGTCCACACTCTGTGGGCGCTGCTGGCTGCACGCCCGAGCCTGCTGCGCGCGCGATCGTCAGCCGGGCAGGCCCTGCGCGAACGGCTGCCGGTGATGTTGGATGACTCCCAGCTTTCGCCGCAGGCTCGGCGGGAGCTTGAGGGCATCCGGTACGCAATCCGCCTCGCCGAGGCGTGAAAGGGGACACCCATGGGAGACCAGGACCTGGCGGACGTAGCTCATTTCCTGTGGGAGGCGGGCACGTTGAAGACGGCCCGTCGAACGGGTTGGTGGATGGCGGGCGTTCGTGACCCCGAGAGTGTCGCCGAGCATGCATGGCGCACGTCCGTCATCGCCTCGGTCATCGCCACCCTGGAGGGCGCCGACGCCGCGCGGGCTGCGCACCTGGCGGTGTGGCACGACTCGCAGGAGACGCGCACGGGCGACGTGAACCACCTGGGGAAGAAGTACGCGGCCCCGGGCGACCCCGTGGCGGTGACCGCGGACCAGACAGTTGGCATGCCCGACGTCCTACGCGACGCTGTCCGCGCTGTCATCGCCGAGTACGAGGCGCGCGAGACGCCAGAAGCCATCTGTGCACGCGACGCGGACAAGCTGGAGTGCATGTTGCAGGGCCTGGAGTACAAGGCGCAAGGGTACGAAGCGGCCCAGCGATGGGTCGACAACAGCCGGGCCCGGATCGTCACAGAGTCCGGGCAGCGGCTGGCCGACCAGTTGCTGGCGCAGGCTCCCCTCGACTGGCTACGCGCGGCCATGGGCGAGCCCGTCTACTGACCCACATCCACGGCATGACCCAGCTGCTGGCCCGCCTCCCGGCCGCGGTGCGGCTGTCGTTGGTGCAGAACGCATCCACACTGAGGCTGCGCCATGCTCTGATCCGTCCCTGCCGCTGCCGCCCGCGGCATAGAATCTCGTTCCGTTATAGGGGTGGCCAGGGGCAGGGGTCTCTGCCGGGTCCGGCAGCACCGGGTACCGGGCGGATCTGCCCTGTCCTCGGCCGCCGTTCCTCTCGCATGAAGGCCCCGCCATGTCCCCGGTCTCCCGCAGTCGCAAGCCCAAGAAGAACCGCCAGAACAGCGGCGGGAGGCGTTCGGGTAATCCCGCATCGGCCAGGAACGTCCCGGCACCGCGGGAGTGGTCCGGCCTCGGCTCGGGCAATCCGTTCGCACGCCCTTCCGGCCTGTCGTTCCTGCAGCAGCTCGCGCAGGGACAGCCGACGAGGCTCGACTGGTTCGGGCCTTCTTTCTCGGTGCTCCTGGACGAGGCCGAGGTGCTGCTCGGCGCCGAAGGCCCGCGCCAGCTGGAGGACATGACGGCTGGCCTGCTGGGGGCGCGTGTGCACGAGGCCGTCCAGGAGGGGCGCTCTCTCGCGCTCGGTGACTGGATCGGCGGGCTGATCGACGCGGCGGAGCAGCGCGCCCGAGAGCGCCTGGTTTCTGGTGTGCCCGGTGGCCAGGCCGCCCTGCTCCTGCTGTACGGGCTGTCATCGGTGGGCTCGCCCGCGATCGCCCGGGCGGCCCTGGAGGCGGTGTCCCGGCTGCGTCCGGTGGTACGCGGTTCACAGGTGGCGTCGGCTCTGCCGCAGTGGCGGGATGCGGTGGCGAAGCTGCGGATGACCGGGGACGTCTGGGTGCTGCGTGATGTGTACGGCTCACGTCTGGGCATCATCGCAGCCACGGTCTACCCGGACGGCATGGATCCGGCGGTCTACCTCTTCGACATCGACGCCTGCGGCTTCGTCGTCCTCGCCGGCGGCGGCACGTACGACGATGTGGAGCAGGCCGCTGCGGCCTGGCGTACCGCGGTCGGTACGGCGGCTGCCGGAGCCGGGGCCAAGCCGCTCGCCCAGGCCGGGACGGAGGCGCTGCGCTGTCTGACCGAGGTGGACCTGACCGAGATCACTATTGTCGGGACGGAGCCGCGGGCGGTGTGGGACGAGTGGTTCCGGGCACTGCGGCGTATCCACGATGTCTCCGCCGCCCTGGAGCGGCGGGGAAGTTCACTGCCCGCCGCCCTCAACCTGTACCACGACATCGACATCACCCCGACGCTGAACGCGTTCACCGCGTGGCTGCAGCAGCGGCAGAGCGAGACGATCGATGAGGAGATCGTGGAAGCACTGGTCGGCGAGTGGCTGGCGGGTGTTCTGCCTGACACCGCGGACTCGGTCTCACCGCACCGGATCAACCACAATCTCAGGTTGATTGAGGATTGGGATTCCAGCCACCCGGTCACGATCGGGGTCAAGCGGCTGCTGCCGCACTGGGTGAACTTCCTCTCATGGCGGTCGGGTATTCCCCAGGCCACGGCCGACACGGCCCTGGCGACCCTGGCCGAGGCGTCCGCAGGCGGGCACCGGGCCGCGGAACACTGCCCCGGGGTGCACTGAGACCTGACGGCCGTCCGGGCCACCCGGACGGCCGGGGGAAAATGCCGCGGCGCTCATCGCGTCCGCGGGCCGCGCAGGGGCTCGGCAGTCGCCACCAGGGCCGTGTCTCCTCACAAGGGCCTGGTCAGAACGGAGGGTCCCCTGAGGGGATATCGATGGCGGTGTCCTGGGCGGGAGAGGCGGCCGCAGGGCGGTTGCGGCTTGCGGTGGCCCAGGGGTCGTCGGGTGCCGTCTCACGGGGCGGGATGGCGCGCGTGGTGCGGGCGATGGTGACCGTGGCGAATGTCATCGACGCGCCGACATCGTCGACGTCCATCACCATACGGGAGCGCTTCTCGCCCTCAGGGGTCTCCCACCGGTCGGTCCGCAGGCGGCCGGCGACCACCACGCGCGCGCCCTTGGCCAGCGACTCCGCGAGGTTCTCGGCCAGTTGGCGCCATGCACTGCAGTCCAAGAAGGTGGGTTCGCCGTCCCGCCAGCTGTTGGTGTCGCGGTCGAAGGTGCGGGGAGTGGAGGCCACGGTGAACCGGGCCACCGGTACCCCGGCGGAGGTGAACCGCAGCTCGGGATCGTCAACAAGGTTCCCGATCACCGTCAACGGAAGGTCGTTACGCATGCACGAAGCCTGCCACGTCCCTGTGACGTGCTCGGGGGCTACGCACCAGGGTAGATAACGCCGCACGCGCGCAGCCCCCACACTGGCCGCCGACCGCCGACCCACGCGATCATGGGGTATCCATCGTTCTCACTGGGGAGGAATCCGCTGATGACCCGCAAGTCTCCGGCCCGCAGGCTGGTACGGGGCCCCGAGCGTGACCGAGTCGCCGCAGGGAACTGAAGGCGAGGTACGAGGCGGGCACCTCGATCCGGGCGCTGGCGGAGGAGGCCGGCCGTTCCTACGGCGGGGTGCATCACCTCCTGGCCGATGCCGGAGTGACTTTCCGCTCGCGCGGTGGCGCGACGCGAGGGGGCTCGGCTTCATGATCCCGCTGCCGCCGCACCGCACCAAGGGCGGGTGCCCTGCTCGGTGCCAGCGGCCCCGGAAACAAAGGCCCCTTCGGGCTCTGGGGCGGTCCGGACACAGAGCCCGAGGCAGAAGGGGAGTCCGGCGGCCGGGCGTCGCAAGGCGGCGTCCAGGACAACACTGCCCCGCTATGCGGGCAGGCGATCACCGGCCCGTCCCCGCCGTCAGCCCCGCGCTGAACCCGGGTTCCGCCCCTGCTGATCATGTGATTTAAGGTGAGCGCCGTCACAGCACGGGGAGAAGCGATGGGGAGGGGCGGGACGGGTGGCGTTCCTGACCGACGAACAACGCCGCAACTACGGCGCGTTCACCGCCGTACCGGACGACGGGCAGCTGGCCGGCTACTCCTGCTGGACCGCGACGCGCGGCGGCGGGCAATGGCCTGCCGGGGCGCGAGGTCGCAGCTCGGGTACGGCGTACAGCTCGGCACCGTGCGGTTCCTGGGCACCTTCCTGGACAACCCCGAGCACGCGCCCACCGAGGTCGTCGAGTACGTCGCCGACCAGCTCGGCCACTCCCCGTCGGTGCTGGCCGGGTACGGCGCAGAGCGCACCCGCTGGGACCACCAGAGCGCCATCAAGGACGCCTACGGCTACCAGGACCTGAAGGGCGACGCCTGGTGGAAGCTGGCCCGCTGGCTGTGGGACCGCTGCTGGTCGGGCAACGAGCGCCCCATCGCCCTGTTCGACCTCGCCACGCTGCACCTGGTCGAGAACAAGGTGCTGCTGCCCGGCGCCACCGTCCTTGAACGCACGGTCACCTCCATCCGTGAGCACACCAACCGCAAGACCTGGCGCACCCTGGCCGCCCAGCCGGACGCCGCCCAGCGCGCCGCCCTGGCCGCGCTGCTGCCGGTCGAGGACAGCCGCCGCACCTCCAAACTCGACAGGCTGCGCCGCTCCCCGCGCGACATCACCGGCCCCGGTGCGGGCAAGGCCATCGACCGGTTCATCGAGCTCAACAAGCTCGGCGCCTCCAGCTGGGACCTGGCCGCCATCCCCGCCGGACGGCTGCACGCGCTGTCCCGCTACGCCTCCTCGGTCCGTGCCCGCGCGGTCGCCGACCTCGCCGAACCCCGCAGGATGGCCACCCTGGTGGCGTTCGCCGCAGCGATGCGCACCCGCTCCGCGGACGAGGCGATCGAGGTCTTCGACATGCTGATGTCCGACCTCGCCCGTACCTCCGCGCACCTGGCGGCCAAGCAGCGCATGCGCACCCTGGGCGACCTGGACTCCGCAGCCCTGATGCTGCGCGAGGCGTGGATCACCCTCCCCGCACGCCACAGAGTGCGGCCGTAGCCGAGGCCGCGGTAGTCCGGGCGTACACCGAAGTACTGGGGCAGCAGCCGGGACCGGCCGATGGCGTCGCTCATGGTCTCCATCGGGCCGATGGCGCCAGCCACGGTGCCCTCATCGAGGACGACGAGCACCGGGCCGACGGACCCGGCCTGCATCTGGCCGCAGAGGAACGCGAAGCCGTCTTCCGCCATCAGGTCCGCGAAGATCTCGAACCGCTCAGGCTCTGGCAGTTCCTTGTACTCCAGGCCCCGGGCGCCCGGGGCCTGTCCGGGGCCATGGGTGAAGTCCTTGAGCTGGACTCGAGTCCCGACACCATGGCCGTACCCCTCCGGCTGGTCGGGGCCGAGGAACCAGACGATGCGGACCTGCCGGGCGCCATGGGTGGCGGCGAGCTTGCGAGCCAGGCCGGTGCCGGCCGACAGGCTGTCCGGCGCCGACCCGTAGACGTGCACCTTGACGACGGCCCCGGCGCGCTCGGCGAGGGTAGGGATCAGCGTCCGGTGCCTGTCGTGCACGATGGCGTCCGCCATGACGCGCTCGGTCTTCGTCTCGAACCATCGCTGGTCCTTGTCGTAGGGCAGGAAGCGGTCTGTCGCCGCGGTCTCGACGACGGCCTCGAAGAGGTCGTGCACCGGGTCGTCGGGGCGGACGGGGCCGAGGGTCGGCACGTACGGAAACGGGCATCACGGGCTGAATCAGGTCCCAGGAGAAGCGCATGGCCGCACGCTACTCACGTCGACCAGGAGCCGCAGGCCCCGGCAAAACCACCGCATCCGGTCCGGTGCGGAGAGACGATGATGTCCCGCGGAGCACCGTTAGGTTGGCACAGGATGCTGAACGGCGGGGAGGTCGGGCAGGTCGAGGTAGAGCCACTCGCGCTGTCCCCAATCGCCGGGATGGTGTTCTGCGGGGCCTTGCCGATCGGGCAGGGGGGCCAGGGTGCCGCAGGGGACGCTGGTCGAGGCCGGAGGGGCGTCACCGGTTGAGATCGAGTACCGGAATGCCGTGCCCTGCATAGACCTTCGGCTCCACCGTGGCGATCAACGCGTCCGCTCCCCACTCGGGCAAGTGTCGCGCTGCGTGGATCGCCGCACCGATCCCGACCGGGACGCCATCGTGGAACAGGTCTACCGTCGCGAGTACCGCAGGATAGTCGAGATCGACGGTATGCAGGACTTCCAGTTGCCCAACGTGCTCGGCCATCCCCCGATGTTCCCGGTCGGCCTCCAGGACCGACAGCGCCGGCACCCACAATCGGGTCTCCGTCTCGAAGTGCGCCCGATGGATCAGCGCAGAGACCTGCCGGTTCCCGGCGAGCGCCAGCAGGGTCGGCGCGTCGAGCACCAGGTGGTGAAGGATCACGCGGCCGCGCCGTTCGCCGGCAGGAACGCCTCGCGCAGACGGGCGCCCATCGCGGCGCTCTCACCGTCCGACACCTCGACGCCGAAGTGCTCCGCGAGGTAGGCACGGGTACGTTCGGCCCGCTCGCGGCGCTCTTCGTCCGTCATCGTGGACTCCGCGAACTCCTGCACCAGGGTCCGGATCGACGTGCCGCGGGACTCCGCGATCACTGCCAGCCGGTCACGGACCTCGGCCGGCACTCGAATCATCGCATCAGACATAACCTCAGTATACGCGCATGTATACGTCGAGTGGGCCTGTCCACTGAGCCTGGAGCGATAGCTCCGTAAGGCGCAGACTCCCCCGCGTCCTGGTCGCCCGCGCCGTTGACTGCGTCGCCCCGTCGGCGCATGGCAACGCCAGTCTGCGGCTGCTCAGTCGTACCCGTCGCCGAACCGGAAGAATGCTTGCGGTGGTGCGCGGGTTCCCGGTCGCTGTCGTCCCAAATGCTGGGAAGCCGCACGCTTCTGATCGAGCCGCTCAGAAAATCCGCTGCAAGAGAAGGATGGTGTACCAGGCGTTCACCCCGCCGGCCCGCGCACTCAGGACCGCGTCGGCCTCGCCGCCGCGCTGTTCACCGGCGGCCGAGCCGGGAGCAGGCTGCGGCCGCAGCCCACCAGGCGCTCGACGACGCGGCCCGTATCGACTCCACGCTCGTCACCTCCCGGCTCAACACGCTGCTGGACGCGGTGAAGGACTCTCCGCCAGGCCGACCATGATCGCGGCCTGAGAGCATCGAGGCATGGCCAAGCACAGCCGCCCCGGAGCGTCGAACCAGCCCGCGTGATACCCCGTAGCGAGAAGCATCCCGGTCCGTAGCCGGTGCGATGGCTCATCGAACGCCAGCCACCGCAACACCGACCGGACACATGGCGAACATGTCCGGCACGCAAAGAGCCCGGTCACGCCAGCCTCTCACGAGAGACGGTCGGAAAACTGGAGCTCACGACGGGCGTTGCGGGAGCCTCCGGTGCGATCGTCACGGTTGTGTCCCTTCGTCAGGTTCCGGTGGGGACCCTGCCGGGGCTTCCAGCATGGCGTGACGTGTGCGGCCCCGGCAGGGGCAAGGTGTGGCTGCCCGCTCTGGGGCGGGCAGCCGGTGGCGACGGGGGCGTCTCCGGGCCTGTCCCGCCGCTTTGGCGGCGGGAGTGTGGGACGGGTGTGGGCTACGCCGTGAGGTCGTCGGCGGTCTTGGCCAGGAGAGCAGCGTTCGCCTCAGTGTCGTGGCTGAGCGTCAGCGACCGGTGCGGGAGACGGCCGAGGTGGTCGACGAGTGTGGACGCGGCCGGGGTGGTGGCCGGGGCCAGGTGGAAGATGTCGGGGTAGCGATCCTCAGTCGCACGTGTGAAGACGTCCGCCTCGGTCAGGGCGCGGCCGTCGTCGAGGAGCGTGGGGGATGAGTCGGGGTTCATGTGGGGGAACAGCAGCGCGGCCGCGGTGGCTTCTGTGGCCAGGGTGAGGCCGAGCCAGGTGGAGAGCTGGTCGGGGAAGAACTGCGGCTTGAGTTCCTTGCCGATGTCCTTCCACAGGGGCGCACGGCGGCCCTCCCGGAGGGCTTCGGTCACGCTCGGGTGCTGGGTGGGGTGGAGTAGCCCGCCGGCGAGCACCTTGTCGCGCACCTGGTCGTACAGGCCGGTCGCCTCGAGCAGGCCGAGACCGATTGCGGCGGCCGACGGCCAGGGCAGCACCCTGACCGTGCCGTCCGGCTCGGCGCGGGCGAACACGCGGTCGTTAGCAAGGAGCCCCCACCCTTGGCGGGCCAGCAGAAGAGCCGTGGTCGTCTTCCCGGCGCCCTTCTCGCCGAGGGTGAGCACGGTGCGGCCGTCCTTGACGGCGGCGGACGCGTGCAGGACGGTCCAGCCGTCGGCGAGGAGTTGGGCGCGTACGAGTTCGCGGGCGAGGCGGGCAGCTGCGACCGCCACGGGTTCGGGGTGTTCGCCGACGATAGCGAGACGCCCCCGGTCCGCCTGGTAGGCGAGGTGCTCGTCCGGTTGCACGGCGTAGGTGATGCCGTCCTGCCGTGAGACGAGCGTGCGGGCATTCGCGTAGTCGGTCTCCTCGAACCCGTAGTCGGTGACGAGGGTGCGGACGTCCTCCACCCGCCCGGGGTCGGTGTCGGCGAGGACCAGGCCTGCGCCGTTCTCGGCGATGCTGCCGCCTGAGTGGGCCTGAACGGTGATGGCGTTCCACCAGGGGCCGAAGTAGCGGCGGGACCAGTCGGCAACCTCCTGCCACTGGGAAGCGACCGTCACGGTGGCGGTATCGGCGGTGATGTGGGTAGCGGTCAGCGGCACGCGGATGCTCCTTCACGGTTGATCGTGCGGTAGGCGGCGCCCAACTTGGTGCGGGCGGCGATGAACTGGGTGGTTTCCCGCTCGTTCAGGGTCAGGGGGGTGACGGCGGGCTGGCCGGCGGTGATCTGCAACCGGATTCCGAGCCATACACCGCCACGGTTGACAGACAGGACGTCCGTGCCATCCTCTACGGCCAGGAGCTTGCGCAGGGCAGACACCACGGCAGCGGCCGGGCCGTTGCGTACGCGGCCGATCCCGGTGTTGATCCGGCGTGGCCGGTCGCGGAGCTCAGCCGTCACGAGGTCGAGGGGTACCGTGGCGGGCCGTCCGTTGATCGTGGTCGACGACGCGCAGATCACCGCGCTGTCGCCGTGCTCGCCGATCACGTAGCCCTCTACGGTGTCGACCGGAACGCGGTGATGATGGGCGAGGGCGAGCCGGTAGCGGACGGTGTCCGTGGCGGATCCGATCCCGTACACCTGGCGCGTGCGGGACAGCTCGGCGAAATAGCGGGCCAGCACGTCGACCGGATTGGTGACCATCACGACCACGCCCGGATAGCCGGTCAGGACCTCCGCCCACTCGGCGATGGTGGGGGCGTTCGCGGCGAGTCCGGCCATGCGCACATCCGCGGTGCGGGTGTTGGTGAACGTCGCGCGGGGGCAGACGACCAGCGCGTCGGCATCGCCCATATCGGCGCGTGTGGCGGTGAACGTGCGGGCGCCTCCGGTCAGTTGCCGGGCGTCTTCGAGGTCGGTCACCAGACCGCGCGCGGCCTCGGATGTGCGGGAGGTGACCAGCAGGCGGGTGCACCAGGGTTCGACGGCCAAAAGCGCGGCCGTTGTCTGGCCGACGGCGCCGGCGCCGATGACGCCGACCGTGTAGCCCCGGGTCATCGAGTGGCCGCCCGGGTCACGCAGGCCAGGGCAAGACGCCATGCCACCTCGGGCTCGGTCCCTGCGGCCAGGGTGGCGCTGACGGAGTCCAGGACCGTGCACAGAGCGCGGGTGGACTCGACGACCGCTAACGCATGCTCGGGCAGCGGCAGTGCGGACGGGGCCGCCAGGTACGTCGACAGGATGTTGACGCTGTCCATCAGCCAGGTGACCATCAACCGGCGCAGCCACATCCCGCGCTCAGCACGTCCGATGTGCCGGGCCTGAAGGTGGACGAAGGCATCGATGCCCTCCACCACCAGCACGGCGCCGTCGGGCGGCGGCGTTGCGATCACAGCGAGGAGCGCGCGGGAGGCGAGTTTCGCGGCGTCCTGGTGGTCGCCCCCGCGCGAAAGACCCGGGTCGATGAACACCGGCTGTTCGTCGGGGCCGTCCGGGAACAGGACGTGTTCGGGTTTGAGGTCCCCGTACACGACCAGGCGGGGGCCCGGCGCCGGAAGGAGGCGGAGTTTCAGCAGCCGGGACACCACGACACCGAGGACGGCCACTGCACCCCGGCGGGCCCGCTCGTCGAGCCGGTCGACGCCGAGTCGGGTCACGTAGGCGCGGCCGGAGATGCCGTTGAACTTCCGGCGGAACGTGGTGTCAATCCCGCGCTCTGCGATCGGTGTCGTGTCGGCCACCGACGCGACCATCGGGGACTGAAGCGCTGCGAGGCCGCGTAGGGCCCCGCTCATCAAGTCGGCGGTCCGGCCGGGGTCTTTGGTGATCAGGTCGAGCAGGCTCGGGCCGCTCACGGCCTCGGTGAACAGCACCCCGCTCCGGTAGCCGACGCACCTGCCGACCCGGATACCGGCGGCGTCCAGGGCGCGGAGCTGGGCGGCCTCCCGCGCCAACAGCGACGTCGGCGACGAGGCATAGGCGGACTGCGCCGCACGGACTTGGTCCCCACCCCCGGCGACACCACGCAGCACGGAGACCAGGGAGAGGCCAAGGACTGAGTCCTTGGCGAACAGCTCACGTCCGCCCAGGTGCACCCGGTAGACGAAGCCGGTGACCGAGGGGACGTGAGCGCCGAGCGTCACGGTCTCGCCGGGCCACTGCTCGGCCGCCACGCGGCGTATCCGGGCGGCGGCCAGTTCGAAGAGTGCTCCCGGTTCGGGCTGAACGTGCGGCATGTGGAGTCTCCTCAACGAGGGGAGCGGGACAGGGGAAACGGGAGGGCCGGCGGTCGGGCGGGAAGGGCAAATCACCGCCCGGCCGCCGGAGATCACCAGTCGGCGCCGCCATAGGCGAGCTGGATACTCGCCCCTGCGCCGGGTGTTGGGCCTTCCTGATGACTCGGGCGAAGCCTCAAGGGCCGTTGGGAAGGGGTCTACACAGCCGGCTCCAGCTCTTGCAGCAGCTCCTCCATGTCGAGGACGCGGAAGGAACTGAGCCGGCGGATGAGCTGCGAGGCCAAAAGGGTGGGGATGTTGGGATGGCCGAAGGGCAGGGGGTGGCCGGGACTCGCGACGACGTGCACCTCGCCCTGCGCGTTGACGCCATAGAGGGTGCCGTGGACGCCGTACAGGGGTGCGCTGCGGGCCAGAAGAACCATCGGGTTCTTCTCCAAGTGCGGGCAGAGCGCGGCAGCGGCGCGAGCGTGCTTGACGCATACCGGGGGCTGGTTGGTGTAGATCGTGGGCTGTTCCGGGTCTTCGTCCTCGGGCCCGGCGAGGAAGATGAAACCCAGCCGTGTCCGGGCCTGTTCTGCGCAGACCTGGCAGCGCAGGGACTGCATGGTGAGCATCTGCCGGTAGGGGTGCATGAACTTCCACTGCGGGACACCCGCCGGCTTGCCGCGGCCGTCCACGCGGTTGAATCCGCACCGCGCCCACAAGATGCCGCGCATAGGCCGGTCTCTGGGATCCTCGTCCCGGTAGTACAGCCGCGGGCCGGAAGAATGCCGCTGGATGATGAGGTTGGCTGGCGCCGCCTCCTCCCCCAGCCGCTGGGTGATGTAGGGGACCAGGCCGGGCTCGGCCGAGAGGCGCACGGGAAGCTTCGTCTCCCTGGGTCTTGGGCGTGGCGAGTACGGGAGCGGAGGAGTGATCACACCGTCTCCTTCAGGCACTTCGTAGCGACCAGGCGTTCCAGCAGCCCGTTGGTGATCCAGCCCATCCGGCGGAGGTGCCCCACGGCCCTGCAGTGGTCGCCCGGCACCTCCTCAGAGGGCAGCGTGCGTGCCTGCTCTATGAGCCGGGCTGTTGCGGCGTCCCGCTGTTCCTCCTCGGCGGCAACAGCGATAGTCACGAGCCGCACCAGGTGACCTCGGAGCCGTTCCGCAAGCTCGTCGACCTGCTGCTCGGCGGGTCCGACGTCGTCGAGCACAGTCGCCAGGTCGTCGAGTAGGGCCTCACCGTCAAAGACCTGCCACCTGCGCACCTTGCCCGCGAGCATCGTCAGTGCCTCGCCATCGAGCTGCGGTGCCCACCGCTCCAGAGGGTGATTCCAGCGCTGCACGACAGCAGTCACCACCCCCTCCCCTAGTAAGAGGAACCGACGCCTAGCACACCTGGGCGATCTCGCCGCTTGGCAGTCGGGCATGCAGGCACAGAACCGAAATGGCAGGTTCCGGTGGCGTACCTCGCTCCGCCGCCGGCCGATCACGCTCAGCGAACGCGCGCAGAGGGCACTCTCCATGGCCAACTGTTGGTGGGGGTGAAGGAGGGCTACATCTGGAAGGGGCAGGCGCGCGAGGGGCATCACGCACCGTCCTTGATGCGGAGTTCGGCCCAAACTTCTTTACCCCATGGGCCCGTTCCCGAGCTGTGCATGTCATAGCCCCAGCGGTCAGCAACTGCGTTGATGAGGAGCAATCCGCGGCCCGACTCGTCATCGTCATCGGTCCTGCTGAATGCCGGCAAGCGCGTCGGCGCCCGGTCCAGGACCCCGACACGGAGCCGTGTTGGACTCGGCAGCTCGACAATGAGGCGAATCTTGTGGCACGGGGTGTGCCTAGCGGCGTTCGCGATCAGCTCGGTGACGATCAGCAGGGCATGGTCAACAAGGCTGTCGAGGCGCCAAATACCGAGGACGTCCCGGAGGAGCTGGCGGCCGATCTCGGCCGTGGACGGCTCGCAGGGGAAGGTCTGGCTATAGGCGGGGCGACCGACGGAAGCGATGTGAATTTGCTTAGTGAGAGTCGTCATTGGGGTGGAGGCCTTCGTGTTGTCTCGGCGCCCGGCCCGCCCTCGCGGAGGAATCGCAGGGGCCGGCCAGGCCATCAACAGCCGCCCGCACTATGTGGCTTGGAGGGCGACCACCAACTAGACAACTCCCTTTGCAAGCAGAGTGATTAGGGCGATCAATGGCTTTCACGACGGAACGACCTAGGGCGATTTGACCTTCCGTTTACCTGGCGGGTGCGGGGTCACGGGAGCTACCGTGCGGACATGGACACCACGCGCAACACCGTTCTTGAGGCGTGGATGGACGAACACGGCTACAGCTCCAACAGCCTCGCTGACGCTGTGAACAGGGCGTTAGAGCAACTGACCGGAAGGACCGGCGGCCTCGACGGCTCATCGGTCCGGGACTGGAAAGCGGGCCGGGTCACGTGGCCAAAATCTGCTACCCGCAAGGCACTTGAGGACGTCAGCGGCCTGCCCGCCATCGCTCTAGGGTTCGTGCCACGGGGCCGGACTCCGTCCAACCCAGCGCCACCGCAGCAGGAGGACCCCGATATGAAGCGCCGCACTCTCGTCGGCGGGATCGCTGCGGCTGCCGCCGCGGCAGCTGCCGCTCCCGGCACCACATCCCCGCGTCGCATCGGCATGAGCGACGTCGACCGTCTGCAGAAGCGCTTCGCCGAGATCATCGCCAGCGACCACCGCCATGGCGGCCAACTCGGCATCGAGGAGCGGGCCGCCGCGCTCGCCGACGAGGCCCTGAACCTCCAAAACGCCGGTAGCGCCAGCCAGCGGGTACGCAGCAACCTCTACGCCTCCGCAGCGGCGTTTCGATCCTCGGCGATGTGGGCCGCCATCGACGGCCGGCGCTACGACGTCGCCAAGGCCCACATGCGCGAGGCCCAGACCCTCGCCGAGATGTCCGGCGACCAGGCGATCAAGTTCCGCATCTGGAGTCACGCGGGCACCATGTACCGGCACATGGGCCGTCCCGCCGACGCGTTCGCCGCCAACGACGTCGCCCGCAACCTGCACCTCCCCCGCCGTGACCCCCTGTTCGCCTCCCTCGGCCTGGCCCGACAGGCTGCCATCCACGGGGCGGCACAGGACCGCACTGGCACCCGCCGTGCCTTCGAGCAGGCGCAGGACGCCATGCTGCGCGCAGACCCTGCCGACTATCGGCCGGTGTGGATGCTCGCCTTCTACGACCAGGCCGAACTGGACTCCCTGGCGCTCTCTGCACACTTGGCGCTCGGCGACTACTCGACCGCCGAGTACCACGCCCACCGCTGCCTGTCCGCTCTCCGGCCTCACATGATCCGGTCCCGAGCCATCACCACGACCCGGCTCGCACACGCCCAGCTCGCCCAGGGCGCCCCTGAAGCCGCCACGGCCACAGCAATGAAGGTCCCCGCCGACGCTGCCACCCAGCACGCCCGGGTAACGCGCATGCTGCAGGAGTTTGGAGCCGCGCTGCGCGCCACAGCGCCGGGCAGCGCCAGCGTGCATACCTGGACCGAGCACGCCGCCACCTGGAGGATGGCTGCATGACCACGGCCCCCGCTATTGAACTGCGCACATTCACCACCCTCGACACCGCCCGCGGCGACCTCCTCGACGCGTACGCCGACGTGCGCGCCCCGCTGCTCCACCTGCCGAACTACGCGGTCACCGCGTTCGGCGAGCGCCTAGACCGGCACGGCGCCGAACCGGGGTTCACGGCCGTCCTCGCATACGCGGAGGGGCATCCGGTTGGCTACGCCTACGGCAACACCATCGAACACGGCGACCGCTACTGGCAGCGCACCAGCCCGACGCCGGCAGAGACGTACACCGAGCGCCCGGCCGTGGCCCTGAAGGAGATCGGCGTCCGGCCGACCTGGCGGAAGACTGGCACGTCCCGCCGTATCCATGACGCCCTCCTTGCCACACGCGACGAGCCGTACGTCACGCTCATGGTCAACCCGGCTGCTGGGGACGGAAAGGTTCACGCGCTCTACAGATCATGGGGCTACGAGGATATCGGACAGAGCCAGCCGTCACCGGCTTCGCCCGTACTCACCGTGATGATCCGAGCCAGCCACTAATTGGCGCGCAGACTTCGCCTTGGCACGCAACGGACAAGGTCTCCGATTGGTGGACCTGGTACGTCCTCGACGCAGTGCAAACCTGCTCCTAAAGGGCCGTCCCGGTACCGTGTGCGATGCCACGGCCGCGATGTACGGCGCTACCCAGGCGCAGCGGGAAACAACGATCGTCGACCTGGTGGAACGAAGCGTCACAGCGGAGGCCTTACGGGAGCTCGGGGAGCGCGGACCCTCAGCAACCAGAACTTCGTCGACGGATTGACCTTGTCCGGTGAGGAAGTGACCAACATGGCTTCCTCGTCGAGCAGGCTGTTTTCCTCGTCTACGTCCAGCCCGAACGACGTGCCGTACTGCGCCAGGCGCGCAATACGGCAGCACGGCGCCAGGCTGTCCGCCCGGACAGCGGAGCGCCTGAATTTGGTCCGCCGTCAGTTCCCAGCACTACGCGAAACGCTAGATGGCGACGTGATCATCCTCTGGCTGCACATGGCACTGTAAGCCAACAGGAACAGGACGCTCGCCCTCGTTCACTGAAGGAATCAGCGAACGTAGGGGACTACAAGTCGACATCCAGTTGCGAATGCGACCACGTATGTCACAAGTTGTGCGAGTCGACCCAAATATTAGGCTGGGAAGTTGGCTGGCGTCTACGTAATGTCCCGGTCACGTAAACGCATAACCGCAGCTCGAACGGGACGCAGCTATGCACTGCTGTACACGGCATCTCGGGTAGCGGTCTGCCACATCGCGTCGTACGGGGAGACTACGTGACACAAGCACAACGCCGTGGGGCGGGATTCACCACCGTTCGCTTCCACAGGAATGCAACCGCCTTGTTCCTTGCGGGCAGCCTGATGGGGCTAGCCGGCTGCAGCGACAGCGACCCAAAGGCGTCGCCATCTGCACCGAGCCAGAGGCCTACCGCAACCCCGACTGCGTCCCCCAATTCCACGGCTGATGCTGAGGAGGCCGCGGTCCTCGCCGCGTACACCCAGTCCTGGAAAGCCCAGGCTGAGGCCTACGCCAAGGCG
This sequence comes from Streptomyces sp. NBC_01017, assembly GCF_045162795.1. NCBI lineage: Bacteria > Bacillati > Actinomycetota > Actinomycetes > Kitasatosporales > Streptomycetaceae > Streptomyces > Streptomyces sp. NBC_01017. The sequence goes on along the minus strand of NZ_CP108683.1, from coordinate 11,046,039 downwards.
TCCTCTGCAGGCACCGGCTTGAGAAAGACCACCACTCTTCGGGCCTTGGGCCTCATCGAGAAGGACCTGACGACCATGCGTAAGGCCGGGCAGGTGACGACCGGAAAGCCCGCGATTCACCCCCGAGACCCCAAGGTCACCGATGGTGACATTCCCAAGGCCACCCTCACCGACTGCGTCGACACCACGAACTGGACTCTGATCGACAAGGCCTCGAAGAAGAAGGTCCCGCTGCCGTCGACGCGGCTCGTCAAATACATCAGCACCGCAAAGCTGGAGAAGTGGGGGGCAAAGTGGATGGTCACCGAGTTGACCGCTCAAGCGCAGTCCTGCTGATACGGCGCCTTGCGCTACTCAGTTCCGTATTCGTCCTGGCCGCCTCTGGCGCCGCCCAGGCCGGTGAGGACCCCGATGTCGGGGCGGGTCAGTGCCAGGTCATTAAGTTCTGCGTCGATGTCTCCGTCGGTGGCGAGCCGGGTGGGAAGGACACGCAGACGGGCTCGGGGAACGGGAGTGGGGGCAGCGACAGCGGGTTGAAGTGCGGGTATACCAAGATCGACCCTGAGCCACCAGCTAGCGCGGTCGAGCTCTGGAAGGGCGCCGACCCGAAGAAGAGCGATCTGTACTTTTACTCCTGTTCGGACGGTGGCCAGGACAACCCCGACGGGTTCATTTCCGTGCCGAACGGTCAGCCCCCTCAGCAGGAGGCCAATCCGCAGGAGTTGGCGGAGCGTGCGGTCGACTCCATGACGATGCTTGGCCCAGATGTCGCGAGCCCGAAGGCGGCCGGGCGGTACACCGTGGGTGTCCCGGTGTGGATGTGGGTCAACCAGAGCGCCACGACCTATGGCCCCAACACCGCCTCTGCCTCGGCGGGCGGAGTGACCGTCACCGCGACCGCGAGGGTCTCGAAGATCGTGTGGCAGATGGGTGACGGTGTCAGCGTGACCTGCAACGGCCCCGGTACCCCCTACCAGGTGTCAGAGAGCATGGCCGAATCGCCGACCTGCGGGCACGTTTACGCAAAGACTTCAGATGGTGCCCCAGGCGCCAAGTTCCCGGTCACGGCTACCTCGACGTGGACGATCGACTGGCAGGGCAGCGGAGCGGCCGGTCAGCTCACCGAGATCCGGCAAACCAACGTGCAGGTGGCGATCGGCGAGCTGCAGGTCGTCAGGTAAAGCCGCCGGAAGGGCAGAACGTTGAGCAAGACACAAGAACGCACGGCCACCGCGACGAGCATGCCGCCGCAGGCTCAGGTTGCCGGCCCGGTGACGCCCCCACGTGTGTCAGCGCGCCGGCGCCGTCCGGGCGTGATCGCCTTATCGCTGGCGCTGATCGCTGCTGGCGGCGCTGGGGTTGCGGTTCTGCTGCTGAAGGTCGGCCACAGAACCGAGGTGGTGACCGTGGTCCGCGACGTTCAAGTCGGTCAGGTGCTCACCGAGCAGGACCTGGGCGCGGCCTCCGTCGCGCTGGATCCGGCATTGAAGGCGGTTGAGGCCGGCGACCGGTATTCGGTGGTCGGCAAGCGGGCGGCGGTCGAACTCAAGTCCGGCTCGCTGCTCACTCCGTCCCAGGTGACCAAGGACAGCCTGGTCAAGACGGGTGAGCAACTGGTGCCGATCGGTCTGAAGCCGGAACAGGTACCGGCCACGGCTCTTGTGCCGGGGCAGAAGGTGCAGCTGGTTCGCGTTCCTGCCCAGGGCGCATCGAGCGCGGACACCGAGACGGACAAGTCCCCCAAGACGATCGCAGGGCGGGTGGTGAAGGCGTCGAAGGCAGCTCCCGGAACTGGCGTGGTGGTGGTCGACGTCGCGACCTCCGCTAGCGATGGCCCGGCTGCCGCGGCGTGGGTGTCGGCTGGCACGTTGCGTCTGGTTCTCGACGCTCCGGACGGCAGCTGATGAGTGTGATCGCCCTGGCTGGCTGCAGTGGCGCGCCGGGGGTGACTACCACGGCTCTGGCGCTGCTGCTGAATTGGCCGCTGCAGCCGGGCCGGAAGATGATTCTCGCCGAGTGTGACCCCGACGGCGGTGCCGTGCTGCACGGCTTGCTGCAGGGCACCCTCGGTGACCGCTATGGACTGCGGAACCTTTCCGTCGCCGCCAGGACAGGTGAGTTCAGCGACGCGTTCTGGCGGCAGCTGATTGACCTGAGCGGTGAGGACGGTACGAAGGCGTCACCACTTGACCGGCTGCTGCTGCCTGGGATCACGGATCCTGCGCAGGCGGCGAGCCTGAGCCCGGTCTGGAAGGCGCTCGCGACGATGTTCCGGGGCATAGATGCGCAGACCGACCACGATGTGCTGATCGACCTCGGCCGTTCGGGGGCGGTCGGCCCTTCCGGTGTTCTGGCCGAGCAGGCTGACCTCGTCGTGGTAGTGGTCCGCAACACGCTGCGCGGGCTACAGGCCGCGCAGTCGCGGGTGGGCGCGTTGGAGGAACGTATCGGCGATGTCGGGCTCTTGGTGATCGATGAGGGGTCCTACCCGGCCGGTGAGGTGCAGCGAGTGCTGCAGGTGCCGGTGGTAGCGACCCTGCCGTACGCGCAGGAGGACGCGCGGGTGCTGTCCGACGGCGCCGAGCAGCCTCGGCGTTTCGCCAGGTCGCCGCTGATGAAGGCGGCCCGCACGGGCAGCACGGTGCTGGTCCAGCGCGCTGCGCTGCGCCGTGCCCGCCTCGCCCCGGGTGTGGAGGTGAGCCATGCGCGGTAGACCTCTGCACCCCGACCCCAGCGTGAACCCGTTGCCGGGCCACCCTCTGGAGCAGCCGCAACAGGCGAACGGGGCGCCGGCCGGGGCGGCTGCGAGCGTCGAGGCTTTCGGGACGGCAGTGCCCCAGGTCACTGTCGACTACAAGGTTGCCCGGCACATCGCTGGCCAGGTCGCCCGGCAGCGCGAGGAGCTGCTGAAGGCCAGCCCGGATGTGGACCGGGCTACCGAAGAGCAGCAGTGCCTGCACTGGATCAACGAAGCGGTTGCACTGTGGTCGGACGCTCAGGGCGTCGAGCGCGGTGTGAGCCCCACGCCGCACGAGGATGACGGGCTGCGGCGTGCCGTGTACGACCTGCTGTACCGGGCTGGCAGGTTGCAGCCGTACCTGGACGATGAGCGGGTCGAGGACATCATCATCCAGGGACCGCACGAGGTGTGGCTCGACTATGGGGACGGCCAGCGGCGCATGGTCGGCCCGATCGCGGACTCTGAGGAAGAACTGCTGGAGCTGCTGCGGGAGTTGGCACGGGACTCCGGGCTCAGTGAGCGCACGATCTCCACGGCGAACCCGACGCTCGCCCTGTCCCTGCAGGATGGCTCCCGTCTGCAGGCCATCACCGGGCTGGGTCCGATGACCTATGCGGTCATCCGCCGACACCGGGTCTCCCACGCCGACCTGGACGAGTTGGTCCGGCTGGGCACGATCGACGAGGTCCTGCGGGAGTTCCTCGGCGCGTGCGTGCGCGCAGAGAAGAACATCATGATCGCGGGGAAGCAGAAAGCTGGAAAGACGACGCTGCTGCGAGCGATGCTCAAGGAATTCGACCCGGAGTGCCGGTTCGCCACCATCCAGACCGAGGACGAGCTTTTCGCGCACACCAACGGCTACCACCGCCAGGTCGTCTCCCTGGTGGGCCGCGAGTCCAACGGTGAGAAGGACGTCACCGGTCGCGGCGCCGGAGAGGTCACGCTGCTGGATCTGATGCATCCCGCACTGCGGATGTCGCTGGAGCGGATCGTGGTCGGCGAGGTCCGCGGCCCCGAAGTCGTCGCCATGATGCAGGCGCTGACGAATGGCTCGGGCGGCAACCTGTGCACCATCCACGCGCGTCGCCCGGACATCATCTTCGACCGGATCGCCGAGCTGTATGCGCTCGCCCAGGAGAATCTGTCCGAGCAGCTCGCGTACCGTCAGACCGCCAACGGCCTGGACTTCATCGTCTACGTCGACATGACGGACGAGACGCAGATCGGTGGCCGCCGCCACCGCTACGTCTCCCACGTCCTGGAGCTCACCGGGATCGGCGAGTCCGGCCGCCCCGCCACCAACGAAGTCTTCTCCCCCAGCACCGAGTTCGGTGAGCTGCGAGCAGTGCCTCGGATGGATCCGGGCTGCATCGACGATCTACGCAGGGTCGGCTTCGACTCCGCGCTGCTGCAGCAGCCCTATGGGGCCTGGACTGCGCCACTGCCCCTGAAAGTGGGGGTGAACCGGTGACCTTGCTTCTGGGCCTTCTGTCCGGCATGGCCATGGTCGGCGGACTGATCGGCGTCATCGTCGGGCTGGTCGGGACCACGGCGCCCCGCAGAGCTCCACTGCGGCAGCGGTGGCAGGCGTTATGCACAGGCCGGGACCAGGCCGAGGGCGTCATGCTGCGGCGGCGGGCGCTGGCTATCTCGGCACTCGTGGTCTTCCTCGCCGTGTGGCTGGTCTCGGGGAACTTCGTGGCCGGGGCACTGCTCGGCGCCGCGGTCGTCGGGGTGCCCTGGCTGGTCGCCCCGGCGCGTCTCGCGCAGGAGTGGATCGGTCAGCTGGAGGCGTTGAGTGAGTGGACGCAGCGCCTGGCCGGTCTACTGCGGCTGGGCATGGGCCTGGAACAGGCAATGATCACCAGTCGGAACGGGGCGCCGGACGCGCTCGCGCCCCAGATCGCTGGCCTGTCCGACCGGTTGCGGTTGGGCTGGCGGCCCGAGAAGGCCCTGCGGGCCTTCGCCGCCGAGCTGGATGACGTCACGGCGGACAAGGTGACGGCCGCTTTGATCCTGTCGGCGGGCGACCGCGGCCCGGGTCTGGCCCAGGCGCTGGAGGACCTGGCCGGCACGGTCCGTGAGGAAGTTGCACGCAAGCGGTCCATCGAGGCGGATCGCGCCAAGCCGCGTACCACCGTGCGGTGGATGACCTTCATCACCCTGGGTGTGATCGTCGGCGGATTCTTCGTCCCGTCCTACACCCGCCCTTACGGCACGCTGCTGGGCCAGCTGGTGCTCGCCTTCCTGACGGCAGGGTTCGTCGGCGTGCTGGCGATGATGCGGCAGTTGGGCAACTTCCGCCGTATCCCGCGCTTCCTGATCGCGGACACGCGCAGCAGCGTGCGGCTCCCCGCTCCGGTTCCCGCGGCCGGGCAGGACACGGCCGCGGTAGAGCGTGAGCTGGAAGGAGCCCGGTCGTGAATCTGATTCCTGCGCTCCTCACAGGCGGCACTGTCGGGGGCGGCGTCGCACTCCTGGTGCGTGAACTGCTGCGTCCCCAGCCCGCGTTGGCGGCAGCGCTCGCACGTAGCGCGCCGGCCAGTCTGAGCATGCCGGAGCCGGAACTCGACCGTGAGGAACGGTGGGGCAGGTGGCTGCTGGCCCGCATCGAGCGCATGCCCGGTGTGCGGCCCCCCACCAAAAATCTCGCCCTGCTCGGTCAGGGGCCGGGCCAGTTCATGCTGAAGAAGACCGCGCTGGCCGCGCTCGGCCTGCTGTGCCCGGTGCTGGTGACCATCCCGTGGATCATCGCCGGTGTCTCGCTGCCGTTCTACGTACCCGCCGTGGTGGGCTTCGCCATCGCCGGTCTGCTGTTCGTCACCCCTGACCTCGCCGTACGCGACCAGGCCAAGCGGGCGCGGGAGGAGTTCGCGCACGCCCTGTCCGCCTACATGGACCTGGTCGCGTTGAAGCGGGCCGCGGACGCCGGTCCAACGGAAGCGCTGGAAAAGGCCGCTGCGGTCGGCCGCGGCTGGCCTTTTCTGTATTTGCAGGGCGCGTTGCGCCGGGCCCGGCTGGAGAAGATCCCTCCCTATCAGGCTCTGACGGAACTCGCCGATACCTACGACCTGCCGGGCCTGGACGACGTCGCTGACATCATGCGCGGCTCGGCCACCGACGGCGCCGCCGTCTACAAGGCGCTACGGGCCCGCACCGCAGCGCTCAATGCCGAGCTGTTGTCCGATCAGGCCACCGAGGCAAACGCCGCCAGCCAAAAGATGACCGCGCCCGGAGCTCTGCTCGCCGTGCTCGTGATGCTCCTGATGGCGTTCCCCGCGGTGATCCGCATGCTCACCGTCTAAGACCGCCCGACACCGTTCAACGCATCTGAGAGGTAAGGACCATGAGGTACACCGCAGCCCGCACCCGCCGTGCTGTCTTCTGGCTGACCACGCGGTGGCGGGAACGCATGGAGGAGGCAACCCGCCGGCCGGACCGCGGCGACATCAGCCTCACCACCGTGATCATCTGGGTGGCCGCTGTCACCGGTGCTCTGGTGATCGCCGGAACTATCGCCGCGGTGATCGCCAGGTACAACGGGACCCTGAACGGCATCTGATGCTGGGCGGCGAGCAGCTTCAGACCTGGTGGCGCGGCCGGCGATGGAGTGACGACCGCGGAGACGCCTCCATCCAGATGGCGATCATCTTCCCGTTCGTTCTGCTGGCCACCATCGCCGTCATTCAGGTGTCCATGTGGTACTACGCGCGGTCAATCGCCCTGACCGCCGCCCGCGAAGGCCTGGCTGAGGCCCGCGCCTACCAGGCCTCCCCCGCCGACGGCACAGCCAAAGCACAGGATGTACTTCAGCGTTCGGCGGGCGACAGCCTGCTCAACTACAGCGTCTCCAGCGCCGGCAGCACCGCCGAGCGGGTGCGGCTGACGGTGACGGGCACGGCCCAGTCGATGATCCCGGGTGTGGCCGGTCTGCAGGTCAGTCAGTCGGCAGCCGGTGCCGTGGAGCGCTGGACGCTCCCAGGGGGGTGAATCCGTTGAGCAGCAGGGCTCGTTGGGCTCGCCGGGCGCGCAGCGATGACGGCAGTGTGGCGATCGAGGCCGCCATCATCGTCCCGCCGCTGATCATGTTCCTGTGTATGGCGATCGCGGGCGGCCGGCTCGTCATGTCCGGAGCGAAGATCGATGCCGCAGCTGAGGACGCCGCCCGTGAGGCGTCCATCCACCGCACGGTCGCCTCCGCCCAGGATGCCGCCCGCGCGGCAGCGACTGAGTCGCTGGACGACCAGGGCATCAGGTGCGCGAGCGCCGACGTCACCATCAACACGAGCGGGCTGAACGTTGCCGTGGGCCAGATGGGCACCGTCACCGTGACCGTGCACTGCACGGTCAGCCTGTCGGACCTGCTGCTGCCGGGTGTGCCGGGAGCTCGCACGCTCACATCGTCAGCGACCTCGGTCGTGGATCAGTACCGGCAGAGAGCTCTCGGGTTCGCGAATCCTGAAGTGCCGTGGACCGCGAACCGAAGCGCAGGTGCTGCGCAGTGAGCGCGCGACGGCACCTGGGCTCACGCGCCGCGCGTCGAGCGTGCTCGAGCTCTTGTCTGGCAGACGGCCCGTGCCGTGCGCCACACGCTCTCGAACTCTCCGATGGTGAGGTCCCGCGGATCAGGGATGTCCCACTCATGGACGGGAACCTCGGCGGTGGCGCCGAAGGTCGCTTCGTAGTCCGCGAGAGTTCCGGCCTGTTGGGCGGCATTCCACTCGGTCAACGAGGCCGCGGCGATGGGCCTTTCGAGCGGACCTTGGAGCTCGACCTGACGGGTGGCCCAGCCGTCGTCGTCGACCTCGAAGTAGAACCAGATGTTTTCTTCGGCCCAGTGGCTGCGAAACCAGCGCGTCATGACGTCATTGTCCGTGAACGCGCTGGGTCACGCCGACGGGAAAGCATCATTGAAGCCCGGGCGGCCGCTGCCGAACCTACGGCTTCTCCGACATGGGAGGGCTGATGAGCGTTCATCGGCTGGGCGAGCGGGCCCGGTTCGACGACCGCGGCGGCGTCACGGTGTTCGTCGCGGTGTGCATGGTCGCGCTGATCGGCATCATCGGCGTCGCGGTCGACGGCGGCAGCAAGATGCGCGCGGTGGAACGCGCCGATTTCATCGCCGGGGAAGCCGCCCGGGCAGGCGGACAGGCCATCGATCCCGCCAAGGCGATCAGTGGTGAAGCCGTGGTCGTGGATCCGCAGGACGCGGTCGCCGCCGCGCGCTCCTACCTCAGCTCGGTCGGCGCCACGGGCACCGTCAGCGTCTTAGGGGACGGCAAGACGCTCACCGTGACCGTCAACGACGCCTACGACACCAAGTTCCTGTCCGTCGTCGGGATCGGCTCGCTCACAGTGGCCGGCCACGGCGAGGCCACCCTCCTGTACGGCGTCACCGCTCCAGAAGGAAGCTGATGCGCACCACCCACTCCCCCGCCGCCACAGCAGGCCGTACCCTGGGCCGAGCCGTCAGGGCCGGCTTAAGCCTGCTTGTCCTGGCCGGCGCGGTCGCCGGGCTCCCGCTGCTGCTGGCGTGGGCCACACCGGCCATCTGGGCATCCAGCCACGACGACCTCACACACCTGCTGGACCGCCAGGACACCGGGGCTGCGTTCCTGCTCCTGCTCGTCGCGGTGGGCTGGATCGGGTGGGCACAGTTCACGTTCTGCGCCGTACGCGAACTGGTCGCGCAGCTGCGCGGCCGGGTCTGGCGTGCCCCTCGCGGACTGGGCAGCTCACAGCGCGCCGCTGCGCTCCTGATCGGCAGCATCCTGGTCCTGCTACCCACGAGCTCGGCCCTCGCCTCCGACGCCCAGGCAGCTCCCGCCGCCGCCTCGGCCCGCCTGCCCGGCCAGAGCCACGCCCCGCAGGCGGCCGAGGCCGACCACGACGCGACGCGCGCGGGCACGACGCACCGTGCATACACGGTGCGCGAGACGCGGCCGGCGGAAAGCCTGTGGGCCATCGCCGAGCGGCAGTTGGGGGACGGCGAGCGATGGCGGGAGATCGCCGACCTGAACGAGGGCAGGACCATGGTCGACGGCGAGGTCTTCCGCGCGAACAGTTTTCTGCAGCCGGGCTGGCAGTTGCAGATGCCTGATGCCGGGGATGCCGCGGGAGGCCTCCGTACGCAACTGGGTGCTGGCGCCCCGCCTGTCGGTGCCGAGAAGAGCGAGCACGTCGTCACGGTCCAGTCCGGCGACTACCTGTCGAAGATCGCCGAGGAGGAGCTCGGCGACGGCAACGACTGGCCTCGGCTATTCAATGCCAGCCGGGGCAAGCCGCAGCCGGACGGCCTGCCCGCTATCACCGACCCGGACCTGATCCGCCCCGGGCAGCAGGTCACTGTGCCCGGCACCCAGCCCGAACAGCCGCCCCAGAATCGCGAGTCGGGAAGCACGGAGACCACTCCCCCGGCCGGCCAGAAGCCCGACAGCGAGCAGAACCCGGGCGGGGGCACGGGGGATGAGCAAGCGCCCGCGCCGAGCCATACCGCAACACCTGCCCCCGAGGCCTCGGCCCCCAGCGCATCGGCAAGCCACACTGCCGGGCAGGATCAGGCCTCTCCGTCCGCATCGGCCTCTGCAGCACCCGGGCCCACCGCCTCGGCCTCCGCCGTCTCGCCGTCGGCTGAATCATCTGGCTCCGCTGCCGCGTCATCCGCCCCTACGGCGTCCGACGCCCCGGCGACGGCTCCGGCCGGCAGCCCGCTGAACTTGCGCACTGTTCTCGGCGCCGGGGCGCTGCTGGCCGCCGCCGTCACCGGTGCCCTCGCCCTGCGCCGGACGCTGCAACGCCGCCGCCGCAAACCCGGCGAGACGATCGCCATCGCGCCGGAGACATCCACGGCGGAAGCCCAGTTGGCGGCGGCCGCCGAGCCCGGCGGAGCTGCCCGCTTGGACCGTGCACTGCGCACTCTCGCCCACCAGCCCGCTCGCCCAGAAAGCCTCGGCGGTCTGCCGTCGCTGCGGGCCGCACGGATCGGGGCCCGCGCGCTGGAGGTGCTGCCCGAGGACCTCTCCCAGGAGCCGTCGGCACCCTTCGTACCCGGGAAGGGCGGTTGGTGGGTCCTGCCCTCTGATGCCGTCCTCCTGGACGAGGAAGCCGCCCGCGAGGTGCCGGCACCGTATCCCGGGCTGGTCACGATCGGCAGCACCGCGGCGGGGGACCTTCTGCTGCTCAACCTGGCGCAAGTGCCTGCGCTGCTGCTGGACGGCAACCCGGTCCACATCACCGAACTGTGCACCTCCCTCGCCCTGGAGCTCGCGATGAGCCCGTGGGCGAACGAGGTCGAGGTCGTCACGATCGGATTCGGTGACGACTTGCCGCAGTTGCTGCCCACCGCGCGGATCGCCCACATGCGGCAGGCCGAGCACGCGCTGCGCGATCTGTCCGAACGGCTGCTGGAAACACACCAGATGCCCGAGACTCAGCGTCACCCGTACCTGCTGCTGTGCGCGGCCTCGCTGGACGCCGACACAGCCTGGCAGTTCGCCGATGTCATCAGCAGGTCCGGTACGGTGCCCGTCACGCTGGTCGCCCCGGCGAGTTCGGCGGCCCCGCACTTCCCCGAGGCGGAACTCCTCAACGCGTCCGTCGGCGAGCCGCAGCACCTCGACCACGCCGGCATCGACATCACCGTGCAGCGCCTGGAGCACGCCGCCTACCTGCAGATCACCACCGCACTGACGTTGTCCGGGCAGCCAGCCCACCCGGCCGAGGGCCACTGGCAGGACGTCCCGGACGAGCCCGACAGGACTGCGCAGCCGCAACCGCCCGCACCAAAGGACCTCATCGCGCCGACGAGCCCTTCGTTTGCAACGGCACCGGACGGGCGCAGCGAGGCGTTCCCTGCTCTGGTCGCCGCCACCACGGATCCGTCCGGGCTGCGTCTCCTGCCTACCGCCGTCGTGCCGACGCAGGGCCACGACGAGCCCGGCCCAGACACCGAAGCAGCAGTCGCGGCGCCCCCGCAGTCCACTGGCGGTGAAGAGGTCGCGGCGGCGAACGACACCGAGGACCTGGTCCAGGACCACGAGGGGGTGGAGAAGTCCGAGGCGCATGCCCTGCAGGCGCCGGAGATCCGAGTCCTGGGTCCGGTCGAGGTGACCGGCGTGGACAGCACCGGCCACGGCCCGCGGATGGCGCAGCTCGCCGCCCTGCTGCTGTTCCGGCCCGGGCGCAGCGCCGACGTGCTGTGCTTCGACATGGATCCCGTCAATCCCTGGTCGGTGAGCACCCTCAACGCCCGGGTAGGGGGCCTGCGGCGCTGTCTGGGCAGCGATCCCACCGGCAATCCCTACGTGCCCCGCCGCAGCTCCGGCGAAGATCCCTACCGGCTCTCCCCCGGCGTGCGCTGCGACTGGATCCGTTTCCTGCAACTCGTCGAACACGCCCTGCCGCTAGGCCCCACCGGCCTACCTGACCTGGAGAAGGCCCTCGGCCTGGTGCGCGGCCGGCCGTTCGGAGGCAAGCCCCTGCCCTGGGCCGAACCCCACCAGCAGGAAATGATCACGCGGATCATCGACGTCGCCCACACTGTGGCCGCGTACCGCACGCCCGCGGGTCCGCACCACGACCTCAGCGCGGCCCGACAGGCCGTCGCGACGGGTCTCGACGTCGACAACAGCGCAGAGCTGTTGTATCGGGACTGGCTCCGGATCGAGCATTCGGCCGGGAACCGGCAGGGCCTGCATACCGCCATCACCCGCGTGCAACAGGTCAACCACGCGCTGGACTGCTCCCTGGAGTCTGAGACATTCCAACTGATCAACGAGCTCCTCAATAAGCCACCGGCAGGCGCGCTCCCCACGCGGTGAGGCGGCCTCCCGCTACAAGCAGGGCCAGCACGGCCGTTCAATACGCGCTTAGCTCGGGATGCCCCGGTTCAAGTCGAAGCGCAAGGCGTGCCTTGCGTGCCGGTTCACCACCGGTACGCTCCGTGTCGAGTCGGACGGCCGGCATGTCACGCTGCCCTGGCTGGGCACCATCCGCACCCGCGAACGCACCGCCGAACTCCTCGGCCGCGTGCAGGCAGGAAAGGCCCGGGTCCTGTCCGCGGCCGTGCGGCACGAGCGTGGACGAGGACAACGCCAGCGCAACCGCGTCCCGCTTGAACTCGGCTGTGCACCGCTTGCTCGTATATCTCTTGCTGCTCACTACCTGTGACGAGGACGGGAGCAGTCGCACAGCGCTCCGTGTCCGTCCGTTCGCCGTAGTTATACGAGAACAGGGCCATGCCGGCCGCGAGATGACCGGCGAGGCGCTCGTATCCGGTGTCGGCCGACGGATCAGCCACAACGCCCTCCACCCGTCTGGCGACAAGAACTTACGGCCGACAAGGATGCTGTCGGCCTGGTCTCAACGATCAACAGCGCAGGTCGTGGTGTCGGCGGCGGCTGTCCCTTCCGCCTGGAGATGTCGGTGTGCCCACCAGCCCGGCCGGGCTGGCACGATGCGTGTATGACGTTGCCGACTCCCTGCCCTGCTGATCTGATCCCGGAGGCCACCGGTCTGGACGCCTATACCGCGGTCTATCAGCAGGCTAAGCGGCAGCGTGCGGTGTTCGTTGCTGTGGAGTGTCAGGCACAGTTTTGGACGGTGAAGGTCGACACGCTCACCGCGGGCCCGTCGTACGCCGTCGACGACACGGTGATCGAGACTCTTCGTGCCGCCGTCGCCCATCTGGTGCGCTCCCGCGAGATCCGTCCGGACTCGCATGAGAGCGTTGGCTACGTTGCGCTGTTCGACATCGGCAGCGAATCCAGGGCTCGTGAACTTGCGGCGGCGCTGCATGCCTCCCTGTATGGAGACCTCACACTACTGAGCCGCGCGGTTCCAGAAATCTCCTGACCCCAAGCTGCTGACATCCCGCGAGGGCCGTGCCTACCTGCTAAGACGCGGTATCAGACGATCCCGCCTCCAGGCGGACCGGGGCTGCAACGGGCAGCACCTCGGCGACGGACGGTAGTGGTGAGGGGGTGTTGGACGACTCTCTGTCACCCCCGCCCCGCCAGTCACGCAAGCGGCTTGACACGATCATTGAGATTCTCCTTGATCATCGGATCCGCCGTTGATTAGACACTCCCCCGCCGACGGTCGGAGCGAGGGCCACGCCGTCTGCTCCTCGAGGGCAAAGGCGACTTCCAGAAGAACGCGTTCGTCGCCGTGCGCGGCAGCCAAGTGGACACCTATCGGTACGCCCTCTTCGGCCATGCCCATGGGGAGCGAGAGGGCCGGTGTGCCCGCGATGTTCTGCAGGGGGGTGAAGGCGATGTACTGCTGGAGCCGGTTGAGGAGCTCGTCGTAGGGGACCTCAGGGCCAATGTGGCCGAGTGGCGGGGGCACGTGTGCGAGGACGGGGGAGACGATCAGCTCATGACGGTCGAAAGCCCGGGCATAGATGTAGGCGGCGCGGCGCAACCGCCTCACCGCTCCCGGCACCTTGACCCATCCTCCTCGGGTGAACTGCCTGCGGAGTCCCTTGGTCAGCCCGTCGAGGAGCGTGGTGTCGAAGGAGCGGTCGAACATGAACCTTCCCGCACCTCCGATCACCCCCGCTAGGAGGGTCCAGTAGGTGATGAAGTCTGTGCCGAAATCGTCTGCTGCAGGCATCGAGATGGGTTCGACGACGTGCCCCTGGGCTTCAAGCAGCCGGGCCGTGTGTTCCACTGCGTTCCTAGTCTGCTCGTCGACGACGGCGTCGGTGACCGAGGTCAGGAGCAGGCCGACGCGCAGGCGCCTTCGGGCCGGGCCCTCCACCAGCCCGATCGGCGCGAGGCGGGGATTGCGCCAGTATCCCTCAGCCGCAGCGATGTAGGCGGCGGTGTCGCGGACTGTGCGCGTCAGGACCCCTTCGGAGACGATGTTGATCGGCATGGTGCGGGCCAGCTCTCCGTCGCGATGCCGGCCTCGGGAAGGCTTGAGACCGATCAGGCCGGCGGCCGCGGCGGGAATGCGGATGGATCCGCCACCGTCGTTGGCGTGCGCGATCGGCAGGGCGCCCGTGGCCACCAGCGCGGCTGCCCCGCCGGACGAGGCGCCGATGGAGCGGGTCGTGTTCCAGGGGTTGCGGATGGGAGGTGCGCTGCGGAATTCGCTCGTGGCATTGAACCCGAACTCCGGTGTGCGGCTCTTGCCCAGGACTGTAAGACCGGTTCCCATCAGCTGTTGGGCGTAGCGGCCGGTCCGGGCGGCGGGCTTGGCGTGAAAGGCGTCGGTCCCGTAGTTGGTCGGCATGCCGTCGACATCGGTGTTGTCCTTCACCAGTGTCGGTACGCCGTAGAGGGGAGCCTCGGTATTGCTGGAGCGTCGGGGTGTCGCGTAGGCCGTGTAGGCGGTGGCGGCCAGGAACGGGTCGACGTGCTGGATCCGTGCTATCGCTGCGGCCTCGACCTCCTGCACGCTGAGCTCCCCGCTGCGGATGAGGGCGGCGAGGGCAACGGCGTCGTGGTCGGCCAGGGCGTCGTCGGTGAAGGCGTGGACGCGGGTCGGCTTGTTCATGGCGTCACGCTAGGAGCAAGCCGACAAGAAGTCTAGAACTTCTTACAGACTTTAAGATGGCTCCATGAAGCGACGCCATGGTGAGAACGCGCAGCGACGACGGGCCGCCTTGATGCAGGCGGCCGTCGAAGTGACTGCAGAAAAGGGGATGGCGGGCGTCACCCACCGGGCGGTGACGGAACGGGCCGGGCTGCCGCTGGCGACCGTCGGCTACTTCTTCGAGTCGATCGACGATCTGGCAGTCGAGGCGCTCCGGACGAGGGTCGCCGCCGACGCGGAGAGCATGGGCGTCCTCGCCGAGAAGCTGAAACAGCAGGACAGCAGCCCTGATGAGGTGGCGGCCGCGTTCGCGGCGGCCGCAGGCGCTCTGCCCCGTGTCGAAGCCATGGCCTTCATCGAAGCATTCCTGCACGCCGCCCGCGCTCCCGAACTTCGGCAGGTCGTGGTCGAGGCGGTCGACATGGGGCGTGGCGTCGCGGCCGCGGCCGCGGCCAGTCTGGGTGACGACAACGCTGACACCGGGGCCTTCCTGGCCCTGATCCACGGCTACATGCTGCACAGCCTCGCGGCGCCGGACCGGGTGGACCTGGACGCGCTGTTGCGAGGCGTCCGTGCTCTCTTCCTCGGCGGACTTTTGGATGCCGGGAAGGTCGAACTCGCGCTTGAGCTGGCGGGACGGTCGGCCCGTCCCTGAGTGGGCGTTCAGAGGTGGTCTGTGGCGTAAAGTGCGCTTCGCGCGCGTCAGTCTTGAGGCGTTTGCCTTCTCCGCCCTGACCCTCAACTACCCCTACGGTCACGACTCCACGATACGAGGGCAGACCCAACGGCCGTCGTCGGCGAGCGTGAACCGGTGCCGCAGACAGCGGTCCACGTCCTCGACGGGGGTCGGGTCGGCCCGCCACGCCTCAAGCGGCCTACGCCCTTCAAGGGCCTGCGAGGAGTGCTCGGTGTTCCACCACGTGATCCACTCCAGCAGCAGACGGACGAACTCGGCGAACGGCAGCGCAGTCGCCTCGTCCACGCGGCCGGGGCGGGCGCCGGGGCGCAGCCTCAACGCATCCGCTCCGCGCACCGGTTCAGATTCTCGATCGACCCCTTCAAATCCGGCCGGTAGGCGGGCAGGTCCTGCACCGGCACCGCGAAATACCCCAACGCATCGGAGACCGTCGCGGAGAGGAAGTCGGCGCCGCGGACGATACGCACCAGCGAGGGCAGGCCACCGACGGGCCCGTACGGGCCCGTCGGGCTCCTCATCCCTTACCAGCGCGATCCGCAACGCGGCCCGGCCAGGATCGCGTCCCTCGAGGGCTGATGCGGCGTGATCGCCGCACCCGGAATCACCTCGGTCGCACAGTCGATGAACCATGTCACCCACGGGAACACCAACTCGCCGTCCAGCAACACCTCGACCGACACATGCTTATGATCCGCCTCCCGGCAGGCATTCCGCCACAGCCTCGGCCGCCACAGATGCACATCGTGACGCCGCCGGGCCGGCTCCCCGACCGCAAGCGCCGCACGCTGCCCGGGGTTGAGGTCGAGGCGGATCGCCCGATGCAGCGTCGCCAACGACGGCACATCGGGCACCTGATTGCCCTCGGCGCGCGCCCGCGCAGCCTCGGCCACCAGATCCCGGTGCACCGCGGCCGCGTTCCCGCACCACGCCACCAGACGCCCATGCAAGTCATCAGTGATACGGAAACGCTCCCGCTGAACCGGACCCGTACGCCCCCACACCGTCCGGAATGACACCCCCCGCCGACGACGCGACCAGCCGCACATGCTCTGTCGTCAGCTCCCCGCGCCCGTCCGGTGCCAGCAACCGGGACACCGCCTACTCACGACCCAGCCGCCGCTCCCCCACCACAAAGGACATCTCCGCCCGGGAAACCGCACCGCTGGAGCCAAGCGCTTCCACCCCGCCCATAGAGCACCCCCCTGACACCGACGCCGCGCACGCGGCGCACACCAGGCACGATCCTCGTCAACACGCAGACACAGTCCGGAAGTTCACACGATCCGACACAGATACGTGATTTAGGGAAATAGCAACCCGCCGGGCGGGAACCTGCGGGGCGAACCCGAGCCGGTGCATCAACCGGGTGGCGCGGCGCCCGAGACGCTGCAGGAGACGTGGAACTTCCTGCCGATCAGCGGGTGGCCACCCTCGATGCGGTCCACACCTGGTCCTCGACCCAGCCATGCGCGGCCGGCCCCTCCTCCAGATACACAGCCAGCTTGTCCAGACACCGCGGGGACAGACGGCACCGTGACCCGCTCGGCCCCCGGGAAGCCAGCGCCTGAACACCACCGTCCCGCCGCAACTGATGCCACTGATAAACCGACTTCACGCTCACCCGCAGCCGCCGAGTGACTTCCGACGGCTTGATCTGCTGCTCGAGCAGTACAGCTGCCTGCATCCGTAACGACTCCCGACGCTGAGGCCCCCTCGGAGTCAGCCCGCCGCCATCCGCATATCTCATCCCACCACGGATACAGTCACCCACTCACACCCATCAGGGACTTCGCGACGATTCACCCCACCGAGCTGAAGTCAGTAACACCACGCCGCGGACACCTACGGCGCAGCGCGTTGGCTGTTCCTGCCCGAACTTAAGGCACCAGCAACGAATGGTCTCGTTGGAGACGGCCAGTCCGCGTTCGAGTAGGTGCTCGTCGACCTCACGGAAGCTGAGCGAAAGCGGAAGTACGCCATACACAGTGAGACTATGGCCGGTAACCGGTGGTTCGCGTAGATCCTCATACTCGGCCCGACAGTGTGACAGGGCTCAGCGCCCCCACCACTGCCCAATGGGGCGGTCCCGCTGCCCGTAGGTTCACAGTGACCTTGGATCTGCCGTCAGCGTCCATGGCAACCTGTCATCCTGGCGTCAACCCCCGTTACGTAGCGGCACTTTGGCCACAAGCCCCCCCACCCGCTGCCCCGGCCGCGTACAGGAATTCAGGCGGGGCGTGTCCACCCACAGCCACTCAATTGGCGCCGTCGTCGGAACGTGCGGGGCGGGGCAGTGCCCTGGTGCTCAGTGGGGAATCGACTAGGAAGAGACCGTCCATGACACATCGCAAGGCCCGGCTGATCGCGCTCACGACAGCCACTCTTTCCTTTGGCGCCGTGGCTGCCGGGACCGCCTCCGCCGAGACTCCCACGTTCTGTGGGGACATGTACGTCTGCTTGGAGAACGGCACCGTCTTCGGTGGCCCGGAGGAGACTTACCCGGAGACCCCGAGCGAGACCCAGATCACTGCACAACAGATAGTCGAGGACTGTGCGGTCGACAGGCAGGCCGACGCGCCTGGGGTGTCGTGCGGCTTCTACCCATACGGCGAGCCCGAGGTCGTGGGGTTCGGGAAATGGGAGCCGCTGACCTCCGACTACACCAATTGTTACGGCGGAGGCGGTGACCTCAACAACATCGAATGGAGTGACCACAACGAATACACCACGTCCAACAGTGTGACAGTCGGTGCCAGTGTCGAGATCGGGCTCAGCGAGCTGGTCCAGGTCTCGATCGATACAAACTTCCAGCACACCTGGGGTTCGTCGACCGGTACGACGCAGAGCTTCACCGCGTTCGTCCCCAAGGGCTACAAGGCACATCTGCAGCACCGTTACCAACGTCAGCAAGTCACTGGCGTGCTGTGGATCGACTACGAGCACACTGGCACCGGACCCATGGAGGGCCACGGCCACCATTACTGGGCCATTACAGACTTCACGGCGACCTCCCCGGTAAAGGGATCCTCCGACGCGACGGTTAAGGATCAGGTGTCCCTCGCCAAGCCCCGGCCAGTGCAGGCGGGAGACTGCACCGACTGATTCCGTGACGCGGTCCTGAGGTGGGCCAGTCGTTCAAGAGCTGGCCCACCCACCCGGTCGTGAGCCTCGATCACACAAGGCAGCGGGGTATTTCCTGTCGCACGTCGTCGAGCACCTCATCCGCGTCCCACTCGATCCGGTTCAGCATCCGGTGGATACGGTCCGGACCCTCGTGGCCGGCTTCCTCCGCCAGCGTCCAGCTGTTCTTCCGGGTCTGGTCCGAAAATGAAAGCTGATCCCAGGTCAGTGAGGTGACTGGTGGGCTGTGTTCAGGTGGTGGCGTCGTCTGCCGGATTTGTGCTTGCCGGCGGATTCGTGGTGGCCAGGGCAGACTCCGGCCCACGAGGCGAGGTGGCATGCGGTCGCGAAGCGGGCCATGTCACCGCCGGTCTGCGCGATGAGGACTTCAGCGACGCCCTGGCCGACGCCGGGGATGGTCTGCAACAGCTCAAGCTCGCGGCAGAAAGGGAGTATCTCCTCCTCGATCCGCGCGGACAGCTCGCCGATCGCGCCGAGGTGGTCGATGCGTTCAAGGTGGAGCCGGCACAAGAGCGCGTGGTGTCGCTGAAGTAACAGTGGTGCCACCTGCCGCAACGTGAGGTTCGTGCGCCAGTACGTGGCCGCCAACAGGACGCGGGCTGCCAGCGGCAGCCGCCAGGGGCGGCCCCGCTGAACGTCGCCGCCACGACGCCGCACCAACGCCACCAGCCTGGCGAACTGCACCTCGGTCAACCCGGAAAACGGTTCGATCCACTTCGGATCATCCGCTGAGATCACCACACCCATGTCATTTCGGGGCAGCCGCATTGGTGACATGTAGGTGTGAATATCTCCTCCGGCCGCCATTCCCGGATCAAGGCACGCAGACCTTTTTCAGTCAGCAGAGTCGGGACTGCCAATTCGATGCGGCAGAACCTGGCCCTGCGTAACCCGCGGTGTCATACGAGTGCCGTGGTGGCCGCCGGGTCTCAGGCCCAAGGCGCGCAGCCGGCGGTGGGTCACGACTCCAGCGACAGCCTCACATCGTCCGCGGCTACTTCGGCGGCTCACACGTCGGCTACGTCCTGAACGGGAACCCATTGCTTTTCTGATCAATAACTACTCGCACGTAACGTGATACGCAGCACTCTGCCTTTCGCTGTGCGCCCTCACCCGTATGCACCCCCTATACTTCAACGAGTACTTTCCTGCAGGATCCCGGCCGGGACGAACGATTACAGAGGAACCCAGCACGTGAGCAATGCTTTTGTGATCGACAATATCCAGACCAATCCGCTCCATGCTTTGCTGGATCCTCAGGTCCGCCCCGATCCCTACGGGATTCACGCAGAACTCCGCGAGTCCAGCCCTCTCCGAGTGGATGAGGGTCTGGTGATCGTCGGGGATTACCGCAGCTGCTTAGCGGCGATGCGCAATCCGGCCCTGGGCAGCGACACCCTGAAATCGTCCTGGCTCAAGGGGGTGCTTCCGCAATCCGAAGCGCCGGTCCTCGACTCCATCTTCTTCATGGATCCGCCCGACCACCCCCGCAAGCGGCGCTTGATCTCCAAGGCCTTCACGCCCCGTATCACGGCCCGGTATGAACCCTGGATCCAGGGCCTCGTCGACGGCGCGATCTCCGAGATCGCGGACAAGGACTCCTTCGACGGGGTCCGTGACTATGCGAACCGGTTGTCGATGGGCACCATCTGCGAGCTGATGGATCTTCCGCCGAGCGATGTGCCCATGCTGAAGGAGTGGTCCGACCAGTTGGCGCTCGCGACCGAGCTGCCCACGCTGGTGGCCGCCTTCCGCAACTCGGAGATGTTCTCGGCGGAGCAGTTGGCCGGCTTCGACAGGACCTCCATGGCGATACACGCCTACTTCGCCGACCTGATCCACAAACGGCGCAAGAAGCCCGGCGAGGACCTGATCTCCAGTCTGATCCAGACGGAGGAGGAGGGGCATTCGCTGACCAGGCATGAGGTGACCAATGTGCTCCTCAACCTTTTCGCCGCGGCTCATGAGTCCGTCACCAACCTCATCTCCAGCGGGATGCTCATACTGTCGCGATACCCGGACCAGTTGTCGCTGTTGCGCGACGACCCATCGATCGCCCCGCTGCTGGTCGAGGAGGTTCTGCGGTACGACGCACCGGTGCATGTCACGGCACGGGTCGCGCTGTCCTCCACATGTGTCGGCGAGATAGACGTCGAGCCGGGGACGATCGTGATCCTGCTGCTGGCCGCCGGCAACCGCGACGAGGCGGAATTCCCCCAGGCCGACCGTTTCCAGGGCAACCGGAAGACCAAGGGGATCGGGCTCGCTTTCGGCGCCGGGCCGCATTTCTGCCTCGGTGCCAGCCTGGCCAAGCTGGAGGCGGAGATTGCCCTCAAGGCATTCGCTGAACGGCTCACCGACTTTACGGTGGACGAGGATTCGCTGACCTATCGGCCGCATGTCGTCGCCCGCGGTCTGCAGAGCATGACCGTCCGCCGCCGCCCTTAAATCCCCGGGCTCTCTCGCTTTCATCTTCACCCCCACATTTCACGGTTTCGCACTGCACATCTGCAGCCGTTATTTTCGCGTGCGCATTTTCGCCTCTCTCTTTGCGTGGCGCAATTCACCTTCGCCTTCCGCCTCGAACCGTGCCAGGAGACCCAGTGTCGACAGAAGACGACAAGATTCGGCAATATCTGAAGCAGGTGACGGCCGAGCTGCTCCGCACTCGAGAACGACTGCACGAGGTCGAGAAGCGAAATGACGACCCCATCGCCATCATCGGAATGGGTTGCCGTTACCCCGGCGGCGTGGGGTCCGCAACGGATCTGTGGGATCTGGTCGAACGCGGCGATGACACGATATCGAAGTTCCCCGACGACCGGCACTGGGATGTCGAGAAGCTATACGACCCCGACCCGGAGGCGGGCAAGTCGGGCCGGTCGTATGTGCGCGAAGGGGGCTTCCTCTCCGAGGCCGGCCACTTCGACGCCGGTTTCTTCGGCATCTCGCCACGAGAGGCACTGGTGATGGACCCTCAGCAGCGGGTGCTGCTGGAGGTCGCCTGGGAAACCCTGGAAGCCGCCGGAATCGACCCGGAGTCCCTGCGCGACAGCGGCACCGGGGTCTTCGTGGGGGCATCCGGCCACGACTACGAGACGCTGTGGAAGGCCTCGAAGGAGTACTCGCCGCACGGCATCACCGGAAACAGCACCAGCGTCATCTCCGGCCGGGTTTCGTACTGTTTCGGCTTCGAGGGACCGGCCGTCACCATCGACACCGCGTGTTCCTCGTCGCTGGTGGCGCTCCATCTGGCCGCGCAGGCACTGCGTGAGGACGAGTGCTCCCTGGCGCTGGCGGGTGGGGTGACCGTCATGAGCACTCCAGCCACCTTCGTGGAATTCTGCGGGCAGGGCGTGACGTCGCCCGACGCTCGGTCCAAGTCCTTCGCGGGCGCGGCGAACGGAGCGGTCTGGGCCGAGGGCGCCGGGCTGCTGCTGTTGGAGCGCCTGTCGGACGCGCGCCGCCACGGCCACCGGGTGCTGGCCACTCTCCGGGGTTCGGCGGTCAACCAGGACGGCACGAGCAACGGCCTGTCCGCGCCCAACGCAGCAGCGCAGCGCCGGGTGATCCGGGCGGCGCTGGCCGACGCGGGCCTGACGCCGCGCGACGTCGACGTAGTGGAAGCACACGGCACGGGCACCGCACTGGGTGACCCGATCGAAGGAGAGGCGCTGGTCGCGACCTACGGTCAGGACCGGCCGACGGACCGGCCGCTGTGGCTGGGCTCGGTGAAGTCCAACATCGGCCACACACAGGCCGCCGCGGGCGTCGCCGGCGCCATAAAAATGATCATGGCGATGCGGAACGGCCTGCTGCCCCAGACCCTCCATGTCGATGTCCCTACACCGAAGGTGGCGTGGGGAGTCGGCTCGGTCAGCCTGCTGACGGAGCCTGTCGAGTGGCCCCGCACGGACGGACCGCGCCGCGCCGCCATCTCGTCGTTCGGCATCAGCGGCACCAACGCCCATGTCATCCTGGAAGAGCCGCCCGCCGAGTACGGGGCCAGCGAGGAACCGCCCGAGAAGGCCCCCGGCGTGGCGGACCCCCTGCCGCTCGTGCCGTGGCTGGTCTCGGGCAGGAGCGAGCGGGCCCTACGGGCCCAGGCCGAGCGGCTGCTGGCCTTCGTCGAGCGTTCCGATCAACGGCCGGACGCGCCGGACCCGGCGGAACTGGGCTGGTCTCTGGCCACCACTCGCAGCAGCTTCCGCCACCGGGCCGTGGTGCTGGGACAGGACCGGGCCGCCCTCACTGCCGGGCTGCGCCATCTCGCCGAGGGGACACCGGGCGCACAGGTGATCGAGGGCGTGGCCGCGGCCGGGTCGCTCGGCATACTGTTCACCGGCCAAGGCTCTCAGCGGCCGGGCATGGGACAGCAGCTGGCCGAGGCGTACCCCGCCTTCGCGACCGCCTTCGACGCGGTGTGCGAGGAGCTGGACGGGCACCTGGAACGGCCGCTGCGGGACGTGCTCTTCGCTCCCGCCGGCTCCGAGGAGTCGGCGCTGCTGGACCGGACCGACTACGCACAGGCGGGGCTGTTCGCGGTCGAGGTCGCCCTGTTCCGCCAGTTCCAGTCCTGGGGCGTACGGCCGAAGGTCCTGCTCGGGCACTCCATCGGCGAGATCTCCGCGGCACATGTGGCCGGGCTGTGGTCGCTGAAGGAGGCGTGCCGTCTCGTCGCGGCCCGCGGCCGGCTGATGCAGGCGCTGCCCGCCGGTGGCGCGATGCTGTCGGTGCGGGCCTCGGAGGACGAGGTCATGCCGCTGCTGGCGGGCCGTGAGGACCGGATAGCCGTCGCGGCGGTGAACTCCGCGGACTCCGTGGTGCTCTCCGGTGATGAGGAGGAAGTGGCACGGCTGGAACGGCTGTGGGCCGAAGAGGGCCGCCGCACCAAGCGGCTGACGGTCAGCCACGCCTTCCACTCCCCCCACATGGAGCCGATGCTCGCGGACTTCGCCGAGGTCGTGCAGGGCCTGGACTTCCAGGAACCCGAAATCGCCGTGGTGTCGAACCTCACCGGTGAGGTGGCCTCGGCGGAGGAGCTGCGTTCACCACGCTACTGGGTGGACCACGTGCGCCGGACCGTGCGCTTCCACGACGGTCTGCGGACCGTACACGCCCGGGGCGTCGACACCCTGCTGGAACTCGGTCCGAACGGCGTGCTCTCCGCACTGGCGCAGGGGGGCGGGGCCGCCGGGGAGTCCGTGGCCGTACCTGCGCTGCGCAAGGACCGGGACGAGGCCGAGAGCGTCGTCCTGGCTCTGGGCGCGCTGCACACCCACGGCGTCGAGGTGAACTGGAACGCGGTGTTCGCCGCCGCCGCGCAGCGCGGGATCGAGCTGCCGACCTACGCGTTCCAGCGGGAGCGGTACTGGCTCGCCCCGACCACCGGCGCCGCCGACGTGGAATCCGCGGGGCTGTCCCACGCCGGCCATCCCCTGCTGGGTGCGGCGCTCGGGATGGCGGACAGCGAGGGGCTGGTGCTCACCGGCCGGCTGTCCCTGCGCGACCAGCCGTGGCTCGCCGGGCACCAGGTGATGGGCGCGGTGATCCTTCCCGCCACCGCCCATGTCGAACTGGCGTTGTGCGCCGGTGACCGGGTCGGCTGCGACCTGGTCGAGGAACTGACCCTGGAAGCCCCGCTGGTGCTGCCCCCGGACGCCGCGGTCCGCGTCCAGATCCTGGTCGGGTCCCCGGACGAGGCAGGGCGGCGTTCGGTACGGGTGTTCTCGCAGCCCGAGAGCGCCCAGTACGCGGGCGGCGGGAGGTGGCGGCCGCACGCCGCCGGGTTCCTGGCAGTCCGGGGGGCCGCCCTCCCCGAACCCGAACTGGTCGAGTGGCCGCCGCCCGGGTCCGAGGAGATCGCCGGCCCGGAGGTCTACGACCAGCCCGAGTCGTCCCACACCTACGCCTACGAGGGCGCGTTCCGGGGCCTGCGGACGGTATGGCGCAGGAAGACCGCGCAGGGCGCCACCGAACTGTTCGCCGAGATCTCGCTCCCCACCGACGCGGCCGGGGAGGCGGATCGTTACGCGATGCATCCGGCGCTGCTCGACGCGGCGTTGCACGCGGTCGGCCTCGGCCCGTTCCTCCAGGCTGTCGACGACGGAGCGGGCAGCATGCCCTTCTCCTGGTCGGGGGTGTCGCTGCACGCCTGGGGCGCCTCTGCACTGCGGGTACGGATCCGGGGCGCCGACGGGCAGGTGGAACTGACCCTCGCCGACAGCGACGGCCTCCCCGTGGCGTCGGTGGGCTCCCTGGCCTGGCGGCCGGTTCCGCTGGAGCGGACGCAGCTGACGGGCCACAGCGCCGAGGAGTCGCTGTTCGGGCTGGACTGGGTCCCGGCACCCCCGGCGGCGGCGCCGGACTCCGCCGCCCCATGGGCCGTGATCGGCGACTCCTTCGAGGGCGCGGAGTCCTTCCCGGACCTGGCGTCGCTGGCCGCCGCCATCGACATGGGCCTGCCCGTACCGGAGGTGGTGCTCCGTCCTGTCGCCCCGGCGACCGAAGCCGCCGGGGAGGTACCGGGGCAGGTACGCACCGCTCTCACGGATCTGACGGGAGAGCTCGCGGCCTGGCTGGCCGACGAACGGTTCGCGGCGGCGCGCCTGGTCCTGCTGACCCGCGGCGCGGTGACCACGTCGGGACGCGGCCCGGTGGACCTCACCAGGGCACCGCTGTGGGGCATGGCCCGGTCGGCGCAGGCCGAGAACCCGGGCCGGCTGCTCCTCGTGGACGTCGACGACCCCGCCGTCCCGGCGAGCACCGTGCGGACCGCGGTCGCCACCGCGCTGGGCGCGGGGGAACCGCAGCTCGCGCTCCGTGCGGGGGAACCGCTCGTCCCCCGGCTGCACCCGGTGACCTCCGACGCGCTGCTCCCCGTCCCCGCCGGCGAACGGGCATGGCGTCTGGACTCCACCGCTCCGGGAGCGCTCGACAACCTCGCGCTGCTGCCCTGCCCCGAGGTCCTTGAAGACCTGGCACCGGACGAGGTGCGGGTGGAAGTGCGCGCGGCGGGCGTGAACTTCCGCGACGTGCTGATCGCCCTGGCCATGTATCCCGGCCGCGCCGTTCCGGGAGCCGAGGCCGCGGGTGTGGTCCGCGAGGTCGGTTCCGCGGTGACCGGCCTGCGCCCCGGCGACCACGTGATGGGCGTCTTCACCGGCGCGCTGGGCCCGGTCGCCGTCACCGACGCCCGGCTGGTCGCGCCGATGCCACAGGACTGGTCGTTCGAGTTGGCCGCGTCGGTGCCGATCACCTATCTGACCGCCTACTACGGGCTCACCGATCTCGCCGGGATGCGACCGGGCGAGTCCGTACTGATCCACTCGGGCGCGGGCGGAGTCGGCATCGCGGCCATCCAGATCGCCAGGCACCTCGGTGTCGAGGTGTTCGCCACCGCCAGTCCCGGCAAGTGGGACTTCCTGCGCGGGCTCGGACTGGACGACGCCCACATCGCGTCCTCGCGCACCGTCGAGTTCGAGCAGAGCTTCCGTGAGGCCACCGGTGGCCGGGGAGTCGACGTGGTCCTGAACTCGTTCACCGGCGAGTTCCTGGACGCGTCACTGCGCCTGCTCGTCGAAGGCGGACGGTTCATCGAGATCGGCAAGGCCGACATCCGCGACGCCGACGAGATGGCCACCCAGTACGGCATCACCTACCAGGCGTTCGATCTGGTCGCGTCCGCGGGAGCGCCGCGGATCCAGGAGATGCTGCACGAGCTGTTCGCCCTGTTCCGCGAGGGCGCGCTCACCGCGCCGCCCCGCCGGGACTGGGACATCAGGCGGGCCAAGGAAGCGCTGCGGCACGTCAGCCAGGCCCAGCACGTGGGCAAGGTGGTGCTCACCGTCCCGCGCCGGCCGGCCTTGGCGCAAGGCACGGTTCTCATCACCGGTGGCACGGGGTGGCTGGGCGGGCTGATGGCACGCCACCTCGTCCGGCAGGGCGCGAAGCACCTGGTGCTGCTCGGCCGCCGGGGCACGGATACCCCGGGCGCCGCCCAGCTGGTGGCCGAGCTGTCCGCCGAGGGAGCCGAGGTGACGGTCGCCACCGGTGACGTCGTCGAGCGGGGTGACGTTGAGCGGGTGCTGGCCGGCATCCCCGCCGAACACCCCCTGACCGCGGTGATCCACGCCGCCGGCGTGCTGTCCGACGGCGTCGTGGCGTCGGTGACGGGCGAGCAGATCGACACGGTCCTGCGGCCCAAGGTGGACGGGGCGTGGCATCTGCACGAGCTGACGCGGGACCTCGATCTGGCCTCGTTCGTGTGCTTCTCGTCGGCCGCGGGAATCTTCGGCGCGGCCGGGCAGGGCGCCTACGCGGCGGCCAACTCCTTCGTGGACGCGCTGATGGCCCACCGGGCGGCCCAGGGGCTGGCGGGAACCTCGCTGGCATGGGGCCTGTGGGCTCCGGGTCAGGACGAGGCGTCCGGCGGCGGCATGGCCGGCGGCCTGGCAGCCGCCGACTGGGCGCGGATGAACCGCACGGGCGTGCTGAGCCTGACCGCCGCGCAGGGCCTGGCCCTGTGGGACGCGGCGCGGGAGTCCGACCGCGTGCTGCTGGCTCCCGTCCGGCTCGATCTCGCCGTGGTCGCCGGGCTCGGCGAGTCCGTCCCGTCCCTGCTGCGGGGCATGGTCCGGACGTCGGTGCGCCGCAGTGCGGGCGGCCGCCAGCCCTCCGCTCCCTCCGAGTCCCCCGAGGCGCTGGCCCGGCGGCTGGGCGCCCTGCCACCCGCGCAACGAGTCCGCAGGCTGCTCGAACTGATCCGCGGTCATGTCGCCGCGGTGCTGGGATACGCCTCGGCCGAGGACCTGCCGGTGGACGCCAGCTTCCGCGATCTGGGATTCGACTCGCTGACCTCCGTGGAACTGCGCAACCGCATCAACGGGGCGACCGGGCTCCAGTTGCCCGCCACCCTCGTGTTCGACCAGCCGACGCCGGCCGCCCTCGCCGAGCACCTCGGCGCGGAGATCGCCCCGAACGCTTCTGGCCCTGCGCAGCCCGAGGCCGAGGGGACTGCGACCGTCCTGGCGGAGCTCAGCACGCTGGAGAGCAGCGTGTCGGCGCTGGACGACGACGAGCTGCGCGCCACCGTCCGGTCGCGGCTGCGCGCCCTGCTGTCCGGACTGGAAGACGCCCCGAGCGCCGACGCCCCCGACTCGGACACCCTGCGGTCGGCCACGCTGAGCGAGCTGTTCGACTTCGTGGACCGCGAGTTCGGACGCGGTTAGGGCCGGTCCGGGCGCTCTTCGAGGAGCGGCCCGCGGCGTCGGGTTCGTCGCACGGCGGAGGAGAAGCCCGAGAAGAGCGCCCGGACAGGGCCCAGGGCCGCACAGCCCGATTCACACCTGCCATCTCGATCTCAAAAGCGGTGCCACATGTCGAATGACCCCAAGCTCGTCGAATACTTCCAGCGTGTGACGGCCGAACTGTACGAAACCCGAGAGCGGCTGCGCGCGGTCGAGCGCGCAGCGGCAGACGATCCCGTGGTCGTCGTGGGAATGGGCTGCCGGTTCCCCGGCGGGGTCCGCTCCCCGCAGGACCTGTGGGAGGTGTTCCGCGACGGCCGGGACGTGATCTCCGACTTCCCCGAGGACCGCGGCTGGGACACCGACGGCCTCTACGACCCGGACAGTGAAAGCACACCACCGGGGAAGACCTACGTCCGCCACGGCGGATTCCTTTCCGACGCGGCCGACTTCGATCCCGCTTTCTTCGGTATCAGCCCCCGCGAAGCCCTGGTCATGGACCCCCAACAGCGGATCCTGCTGGAAGTCGCCTGGCACGCGCTGGAATCCGCCGGGATCGACCCCACCACCTTGCAGTCCACCCGCACCGGCGTCTTCACCGGCCTCATCCACGGCGACTACGCCAGCCAGGCCCAGCAGATACCCGAGGACCTCGTCGGCCAGGTGTCCATCGCCAACACCAGCAGCGTGGCGTCCGGCCGGCTCTCCTACACCCTCGGCCTCCAGGGACCCGCGATCACCCTGGACACCGCCTGCTCCTCCTCCCTGGTCGCCATCCACCTCGCCGCCCAGTCGCTCCGCAACGGCGAAACCACCCTCGCCCTGGCCGGTGGCGTCACCGTGATGGCCGGCCCCGCCCGCTTCATCGAGTTCTCCCAGCAGCACGCCCTCGCGCCCGACGGCCGCTGCAAGCCCTTCGCCGCCGACGCCGACGGCACCTCCTGGAGCGAAGGGGCGGGCTTCATCGTCCTCGAACGCCTCTCCCACGCCCGAGCAGCCGGCCACCGCGTACTGGCCGTCCTGCGCGGATCGGCCGTCAACCAGGACGGCTCCTCCAACGGGCTCACCGCGCCCAGCCGCCACGCCCAGCAGCAGCTCATCCACGACGCCCTGGCCGACGCGCGCCTCACCCCGCACGACATCGACGCCATCGAGACCCACGGCACCGGCACCCCCCTCGGCGACCCCATCGAAGCCCACGCGCTGGACCCCGTCTTCGGCCCCCGGCGCGACCGCCCCCTGTGGATCGGCTCCGCCAAATCCAACCTCGGCCACGCCCAGGCCGCCGCGGGCATCGCCGGCACCATCAAGATGATCCTCGCCATCCAACACGCCCAGCTCCCAAGGACACTGCACCTCACCGCACCCAGCCCCCACGTCGACTGGGACGCCACACCGCTGGCACTCCTCACCGAGCACACCTCCTGGCCCGACGCCGGCCGCCCCCGCCGCGCCGCCGTGTCCTCGTTCGGCATCAGCGGAACCAACGCCCACCTCATCCTCGAAGAGCCCCCCGCGGACGACGCCGCCCCGGCGGCGACCGCCACCGCGCCCGCCAGTGGCACCGCACTCCCGCTGCTGCCCTTCGCCCTCTCCGGCACCACGCCCAAGGCCCTCGTCGCCCAGGCCCGACAGCTCCTGGAGCACCTCACCCCCGACTCCGGCCTGCTGGACCTCGCGTACTCCCTCGCCACCACCCGCGCCCACCACCCGCACCGCGCCGTCGTCCTGGCCACCACCGTCGACGGGCTCATCACCGAACTCACCCGCATCGCGGACGGCACACCCTCCGCCGACACCATCACCGGCCGCATCGTCCCCAACACCACCACGGCCTTCCTCTTCCCCGGACAGGGCACCCAGTGGGCCTCGATGGGCGCGGAGTTGCTGGACTCCTCCAAGGTATTCGCCACGAAGATGGCCGAGTGCGAGAGCGCTCTGGCTCCGTTCGTCGACTGGTCGCTCACCGAGGTGCTGCGAGGCGCTGCGGGAGCCCCGTCAACGGACCGGGTGGATGTGCTGCAGCCGACCCTGCTGGCGCTGATGATCTCCCTGGCCGAACTCTGGCGCTCCTATGGTGTGACACCTTCCGCGGTCGCCGGGCACTCCCAGGGCGAGATCGCCGCCGCCTGGGTGGCCGGCGCGCTGTCGCTGCCGGACGCCATGCGGGTGGCGGCGCTCAGGAGCCGTGCGCTGACGAAGCTGTCCGGCCTCGGTGGCATGGCCTCGGTCGCGCTGCCCGAGCAGCAGGTGGAAGAGATGCTGGCGCGCTGGAAGGGCCGGCTCACCGTCGGCGCGGTGAACGGCGCACGGTCCACCGTGGTCTCCGGCGACCCGGAGGCACTCACCGAACTCCTGGCGGAGTGCGCGGCACGGGACGTACGGGCGCAGCGCGTCCCGGTCGACTACGCGTCGCATGCACCGCAGGTGGAACAGATCCGCGACCAGGTCCTGAGCGACCTGTCGGCCATCGCTCCGAAGCCGGCGGAGGTGCCGTACGTCTCCGGGCTCACGGGGAAGCTGATCGAGCCCGAGAGCCATCCGCTGGACGCTGACCACTGGTACCGCAGCCTTCGCGAGCCGGTCCGCTTCGACCGGGCGACGACGAGCCTGATCGCCGACGGGCACCGGCTGCTGCTGGAGGTGAGTACGCATCCGGTGCTGCTTCCGGCCGTCCGCGAGACCCTGGACGACAGTGGCGTCTCCGCCTCCGTCCTGGCAACGCTGCGCCGCAACGAAGGCGGCATGGGACGCTTCCTGTGCGCGCTGGCCGAGGCGCACGTGGCGGGGGTCGGGATCGACTGGCACGCGGTCTTCGATGGCACGGGCGCCCGCCGGACGGAACTGCCCGGCTATGCCTTCCAGCGCGAACGCTACTGGCTGGACCCGGTGCTGCCGACGTTCGTCCCCACGACCGCGCAGCCGCAGGCGGCCGAGTCGCCCGGTTCGCTGGCGGAGCGGCTGGCCGCCCTGTCCCCCGCCGAACGTGAGCAGGCGCTGGTGGACCTGGTCGCGGGCCATGTCGCCGTGGTGCTCAAGTACCGTTCGGCCGGGGAGGTCCCGGTCGAGGACACCTTCCGCGACCTGGGTTTCGAATCGCTGACCGCCGTGGCGCTGCGCAACCGGATCGTGGAATCCACCGGAGTGGACGTCCAGCTCACCGATGTCCTCAACTACCCCACCGTCATGGACCTCGCCGAATTGATCGGGGAACGCCTTGCCGAGGCGGAGCCGGTCCCGCCTACCCCCTCGCCCGCCCGCGACGACGCCGCGGCCCCCGGGGACAGCATCGCCGCGCTCTACCTGCAGGGGGTCGAAAGCGGCCAAACCGGCGAGGCGATGGGCCTGGTGCGCATGGCGGCGCGTCTGCGCCCCGCCTTCGAGGCGGAGACGGACGGCACCACCGCCGTCCTCACCCGGCTGATGTCCGGGAGTGACACGCCGCCGCTGGTGTGCACGACGGCGCCGGTGGCGCCGATCTCGGACGCGGCGTACTCCTTCCTCGCTCCCGCGCTGCCCGCACGGCGGGACGTATGGACCCTGCGGCCGCCGGGGTTCGCTGAGGGCGAGCTGCTGCCCGTCGGCCTTCCCGACCTCTTCGAGGCGCAGCGCAGGGCTCTGGCCGAACAGGTAGACCGGGAGGCGATCGTACTGGTCGGCTACTCGTCCGGCGGGTGGGTCGCCCATGGGCTGGCCGCCTACCTGGAATCCCTCGGCCGGCCGCCTGCGGCGGTGGTGCTCTTCGACTACTATCCGCCGGCGTCGGACGTGGACGAGGCGCGCGCCCGGTTCATGCGGGAGCAGGCACGGCTGGGCGGTGGCGACGGCCCGCTCACCCCGGACAGCAGGTCGGCCCCGCAGGGCCATGAACTGAGCGCCATGGGTCACTACATGAGCCTGTTCGACGGTTGGCGGCCCGGCCGGATCAGCGCGCCCACCCTGCACATCAGGGCGTCCGAGCTGCTCTCCGGCCTGACCGGTGAGGTACCCGAGGGCCTGTTCCCGGCCGATCTGTGCCACACCTCGGTGAGCCTCCCGGGCAATCACTTCACCCTCTTGTCCCAGCATTCCGAGGCTGCGGGCAAGGTTCTGCACGACTGGCTCACCGCGACGGTGTAGCCGCGCCCGGCAGACGCGGCGCCGGCTAACCGGCCGGCCCTTCTTGGCGGCCCCTTCTTCATGAGGTGAATTGTGGACGAGACAACGGTGGGTACCGGCATGGCGGAATCCGGCCGGGCGGACGCGGTCGCGGTGGTCGGACTGTCCTGCCGCTTCGCGGAGGCGGCAGGCCCGGACGCCTTCTGGCACCTGCTGCGGACCGGCGGGAACGCCGTCACCGAGGTGCCCGAGGGCCGCTGGGACCGCGACGGGTCCGCGGCGGGCGGAGCGGGTACCCGGTGGGGCTCGTTCCTCGCGGATGTCGCGGGGTTCGACGCCGGGTTCTTCGGTGTCTCACGCCGCGAAGCCGCCGTGATGGACCCGCAGCAGCGGCTGATGCTGGAGCTGAGCTGGGAGGCGCTGGAGGACTCGGGCACCGTCCCGGCGACGCTCCGGGGCGAACGCTGCGGGGTGTTCATCGGCGCGATGCGGGACGACTACGCGCGGCTGGCCCAGGGCCTGGGGCCGGATCTGCGGACGCACCACTCGTTCGCCGGGCTGCAGCGCAGCCTGATCGCCAACCGCGTCTCGTACTTCTGCGGTCTGCGCGGCCCGAGCATGACGGTGGACACCGGGCAGTCCTCCTCCCTGACCGCCGTTCACCTGGCCTGCCAGAGCCTGCTGACCGGCGAGTCGGAGATCGCGCTCGCCGGCGGTGTGAACCTCAACCTCGCGGCGGCGAGCGAGGAGGATGCGGCGGCCTTCGGTGGCCTCTCCCCCGACGGCCGCTGCTACACCTTCGACGCCCGGGCCAACGGCTTCGTGCGCGGCGAGGGCGGTGGTGTCGTCGTGCTGAAGACACTGGCGAAGGCCCTCGCCGACGGCGACCGCGTCCACTGCGTCATCAGCGGCGGCGCGGTGAACAACGACGGCGGCGGCGAGGGCCTCACCGTGCCCAGCCAGGACGCCCAGGAAGAGCTGCTGAGGCTGGCGTACCGGAACGCCGGTGTCGATCCAGCCCTGGTCCAGTACGTGGAGCTGCACGGAACGGGCACCAGGGTCGGCGACCCGGTGGAGGCCGCCGCCCTGGGTGCCGTGCTGGGTGCCCGGCGAAGCCCCGGGCACCCCTTGCCGGTGGGGTCGGTCAAGTCCAACCTGGGGCACCTGGAAGCCGCTGCCGGCATCTGCTCCCTGATCAAGACGGCGCTGGCGCTCCGGAACCGTGAACTGCCCCCGAGCCTGAACTTCGAGACACCGCATCCGCAGATCCCACTGGAGTCCCTGCGGCTGCGGGTCATCACCGAACTCAAGCCATGGAGCGGCTCCGGCGGGCCTCTGGTGGCGGGCGTCAGCTCCTTCGGCATGGGCGGCACCAACTGCCATCTGGTGCTCGCCGAAGCACCGGCCCACACCCCCGCGGCACCACCGCGGCCTGAGACGACCGGACCCCAGGTAGTTCCCGCTCTGCTGTCGGCACGCACCGGGCCCGCCCTGCGCGCACAGGCCGAGCGCCTGGCGGCCTTCGTCGAGGACCACCCCCAGGTCGATCCGGTGGACCTCGCCCACTCGCTGGCCACCACCCGTACCGCCTTCGAGCACCGGGCCGTTGCGGCGGCGTCCGACCGGACCACGCTGCTGGTGGCGTTGCGGGCGCTCGCGAAGGGGCGCCAGCCCGTGCGGGTGTCCCGGGGCGTGGTCGACCCGAACGCCCGGGTCGCGTTCCTGTTCGCCGGACAGGGCGGCCAGCGGCTGGACATGGGCCGGGAACTGTACGTCGCGTTCCCCGCGTTCGCGGCGGCTTTCGACGAGGTGTGCCGGTACCTGGACAGCCATCTGCAACGGCCGGTGCGCGAGGTCGTGTTCGCCGCCCCGGGTTCACCCGAAGCGGCCCTGCTGGACCAGACGCTGTACACCCAGGCGGCGGTCTTCGCCCTGGAGGTGGCGCTCTACCGGCTGCTGACGTCGTTCGGTGTCCGGGCGGACCAGCTCGCCGGGCATTCCGTCGGCGAGCTGGCGGCCGCGCATGTCGCCGGGCTGTTCTCGCTGCCGGACGCGGCAGCCCTGGTAGCCACCCGTGGGCGGCTGATGCAGAGCCTGCCGACGGACGGTGCGATGGTGTCCGTGCGGGCGGGCGCCGACGAGGTGCGCGACCTCCTCGCCGGCCGCGAGGACCGGCTGTCGCTGGCCGCGGTCAACGGCCCGGCGGCCACGGTGCTCAGCGGCGACGAGGACGTCGTGGCCGAGGTGGTGCACGTCCTCGCGGCGCGGGGCCACAAGACCAAGCGGCTGCGGGTCTCCCACGCCCTGCACTCCCCCCACCTGGAGCCGGTGCTGGAGGAGTTCCGCGCGGCCGTCGCGGCGGTGACGTTCCAGCCACCACGCGTCCCCATCGTCTCGACGCTCACCGGTGAACCGGTACCGCCGGAGCAGATGAGCACCCCGGAGTACTGGGTGCGCCAGGCCAGAGAGCCGGTGCGATTCCTGGAGGCCGTGCGGGCCCTACTCGCCTCGGGCACGACGGTCTTCGTCGAGCTGGGCCCCGACGGCTCACTGGCCACCATGGCGCGCGACTGCGTGGCCGCTGCGCCGGGGAACACCGCGGCCGTCGTCCCCACGCTGCGGGCCGGCCGCCCCGAGTCCCAGACGCTGTTGACGGCCCTGGGCGCAATGCACACCCGGGGCGTCACGGTGGACTGGACCACGGCCTTCGCCAACAGCGGCGCACGCCCGGTCCGGCTGCCCACGTACGCGTTCCAGCGTGAGCGGCACTGGTGGAAGAGCGGCAGGCCGCAGGAACCCGCCGACACACCCGCGGATACGCCCACGCACGCGCCCGCCTGGCCGTCCGGCGAGCAGCCCGCAGCGACCGGTTCACTGCAGGCCCGACTGGCCGGGCTGCCCGCCGCCGAGCAGAACCGTGCGGTGCTCGAACTGGTGCTGGAGCACGCGGCCGACGTACTCGGAGAGTACCGCGCCGACCAGGTCGATCCGACCCGTACCTTCCAGGACCTGGGCTTCGACTCGCTGATGGGCGCGGAGCTGCTGGTGCGGCTCGGCGAGACGGCACAGTCGCCGCTGTCCCCGACCGCGCTTTTCGACCACCCGACGCCGACGGGACTGGCCCACGGACTGCTCGCCCAGCTGCCCGACACCCCATCGGCCCCGGTGTCCGCGGCGGAGGCAGGGCCAGCGGCCTCCGCCGACCGGGACGACCCGATCGCCATCATCGGCATGGCCTGCCGCTATCCCGGTGACGTGTCGACGCCGGAGGAGCTGTGGCAGCTGGCTGCCTCCGGCACGGACGCGATCGGCGGCTTCCCCACGGACCGGGGCTGGGACGTCGAAGGACTGTACGACCCCGACCCGGACCGGCGCGGGAAGTCCTACACCCGGTACGGGGGCTTCCTGCACAACGCGGCCGACTTCGACGCCGCGTTCTTCGGGATCTCGCCGCGCGAGGCACTGACCACCGACCCGCAGCAGCGACTGCTGCTGACCACCGCCTGGGAGGCGTTCGAGAGCGCGGGCATCGATCCGGCATCGGTCAGGGACAGCCGCACCGCCGTCTTCGCCGGTGTGATGCACCACGACTACGCACCACGCGTCCACACGGTGCCGGAAGGACTCGAGGGCCACCTGGTCACCGGCAACACCTCGAGCGTGGTGTCGGGCCGTCTGGCATACGTCTTCGGCCTGCGGGGGCCCGCCGTCACCGTGGACACGGCGTGCTCGTCCTCCCTGGTGGCACTGCACCTGGCGGCGCAGGCGCTGCGCCGAGGCGAGTGCTCCCTGGCGCTCGCCGGCGGGGTAAGCGTCATGGCGACCCCGGAGATGTTCGTCGAGTTCTCCAGGCTGCGAGGGCTGGCGCCGGACGGCCGGTGCAAGTCGTTCTCGGGGACGGCGGACGGCACCGCCTGGGCCGAGGGCTCCGGACTGCTGGTACTGGAACGGCTTTCCGACGCCCACCGCAACGGGCACCGGGTCCTCGCGGTGATCAAGGGCTCGGCGGTGAACCAGGACGGCGCCTCCAACGGCCTGTCGGCACCGAGCGGCCCCGCGCAGGAACAGGTGATACGCGAAGCGCTGGCCGACGCAAGGCTGGCAGCGGCCGAGGTCGACGCCGTCGAGGCGCACGGCACCGGCACCCCGCTGGGCGACCCGATCGAGGCTCAGGCCCTGCTGGCTACCTACGGCCAAGACCGCCCCGCGGACCGACCGCTCCTGCTCGGTTCCCTGAAGTCCAACATCGGTCACGCCCAGGCCGCGGCGGGCGTCGGCGGCGTCATCAAGATGGTGCTGGCCATGCGGCACGGGCTGCTGCCGAAGCTGCTGCACCTGGATGAGCCGACCCGGCATGTCGACTGGAGCAGCGGCCTGGTCACCCCGCTCGCCGAGGACACCGAGTGGCCCCGGACCGGACGTGCCCGCCGCGCCGCCGTGTCCTCCTTCGGCATCAGCGGCACCAACGCCCATCTGGTGCTGGAGGCACCCCACGCACAGGCGCCGGCCGCCACGGAGGTTGCCCCTGCCGGGGACGGCGGCCTGCAGGCGGCGACGCCCTGGGTGCTCTCGGGCCGGAGCGAAGCGGCGCTGCGCGACCAGGCGTCGCGTCTGCGGGCCCACCTCGACCGCCATCCGGACCTGGACCTCACCGATGTGGCCTACACCCTGGCGAGCGGCCGGTCCGTGTTCGACCACCGGTCGGTGATCGTGGGCCGGGACCGCGTTTCCCTGCTGAAGGGTCTGGACGCGGTTGCCGCCGGGACACCGGCCGCGGGAGTGTGCTCCGGCCGGGCCCGTACCGGGCACCGCCCGGTGCTGGTGTTCCCCGGACAGGGCACCCAGTGGGCCGGCATGGCGGTGAACCTCCTCGCCACCTCCCCGGCCTTCGCCGAGCGGATGGCTGACTGCGGGCGGGCCCTGGCACCGTTCATCGACTGGTCCCTCCCCGATGTCCTGGCCGACGAGAGCGCGCTGGCCGAAGTCGACGTGGTGCAGCCGGCGCTGTGGGCCGTGATGGTCTCCCTCGCCGCCGCGTGGCGCGCGTACGGAGTCGAGCCGGCGGCGGTCGTGGGGCATTCGCAGGGCGAGATCGCGGCCACCACGGTGGCCGGGGGGCTGTCCCTGGAGGACGGTGCCCGCGTGGTGGCGCTGCGCAGCAAGGCGCTGCGCGCCCTCTCCGGGCAGGGCGGCATGATGTCGGTCCGGCTACCGCGTCAGGAGACAGAGGAGCGTATCCGGCCCTGGCGGGACCGCATCTCGATCGCCGCGGTCAACGGCCCCCAGTCGACGGTGGTCTCGGGTGAGCCGGCGGCGCTGGACGAGCTGAGCCAGGAGCTGTCCGGATCGGACGTCCGGTGGTCCCGGCTGCCCGTGGACTACGCCTCCCACTCCAGTCAGGTGGCACAACTGCGTGAGCGGCTACTGACCGAGCTGTCCCCGATCACACCCCGGTCGAGCGACGTGCCCTTCTACTCCACGCTGACCCGCGGCCTGATCGACACCGCCAAGCTGGACGCGGACTACTGGTATCGCAATCTGCGCCACCCCGTGGAGTTCGACAGCGTGATCCACACGCTGGCCGACCAAGGCCACAGGCTATTCATCGAGTCCAGTCCACGCTCCGTGCTGACCATGGACGTTCAGCAGGTCCTGGACGAGACCACCGAGGGCGGCACTGCCCTGGGCACGCTCCGGCGCAACGATGGCGGTCTGGACCGCTTCCTGGCGTCCGTCGCCGAGGCGCATGTGCACGGGCTGAACGCACGATGGGCCGAGGCCTTCCGGCCCGGCACCGCCGAGTACACCGATCTGCCGACCTACGCCTTCCAGCCCGAACGGTTCTGGATGCTGCCGACCACGTCGGCCGCAGACGCCCAGGGGCTCGGGCTGCTCGCCTGCGAGCATCCGCTGCTGGGCGCCGCCGTCGCGAAGGCCGACGACGACAGCCTGGTCTTCACCGGCAGGCTCTCGCTGCGCGCCCAGCCCTGGCTGGCCGATCACGCAGTGAACGGCACGGTGCTGCTGCCCGGTACGGCCTTCGTCGAACTGGCCCTGCACGCGGGAGGACAGGCCGGCTGCGACCGGGTCGAGGAACTCGCCCTGGCGACGCCCCTGGTCCTGCCCGACGAGGGCGACGTGGAACTCCAGCTCACCGTGGGCGCGCCCGAGTCCGGCCGGCGCCCGGTCTCGGTGTATTCCCGCGCCGCCGACCGCGCCGCGCTGCCCGAGACGGTGTGGACCCGGCATGCGACCGGGTCTCTGATCAGCGGCGCCGACGGTCAGGAGGACCTCGGTCCGTGGCCGCCGGCGGACGCCGAGCCGCTGGACCTCACCGACGCCTATGAGCGCCTGGCGGAGACCGGGTACGAGTACGGTCCGGCCTTCCAGGGGCTCACGGCCGTATGGCAACTGGGCCACGACACATACGCCGAGGTCGCCCTGCCCGCCAGCTTCCAGGAGGACGCGCCCGGATTCGGCATCCACCCAGCGCTGCTCGACGCCGCCCTGCACCCGCTGCTGACCGGGGCGCAACCCGGCGCGGACGGTGACATGATCCAACTGCCCTTCTCCTGGACGGGAGTGTCTCTGTACGCCACGGGGGCCACCGCGCTGCGGATACGGCTCTCACCGACCGGCGACGGCGAGTTCTCGCTGACGGCCGCCGACAGCACCGGGCTCGCGGTGGCGTCCGTCGACGGCCTCACCCTGCGGCCGGTGAGGCCGGAGCACGCGGGCGCCGGCCGGGACCACCAGCGGTCGCTGTTCCAGGTCGACTGGGTCGATGTGACCCGTCCCGCCTCCGCCGCCTCTGGCGGCCGATGGGCGGTACTCGGGCCGGACGGCTCCGGCCTCGACATCGCGGACCCGGCGGTGTCATGCCATCCCGACCTCGCGTCGCTGCGCCTGGCGGTCGAGGGAGGCGAGACGGTACCGGACGTCGTGGTCATCGCCTGCCGGACCGTCCCTGACGGCCAGGACACGGCACCAGAGAACCGGAGTGCGCCCGCGGTGCCCGCCGCACTGAGCGCGGCCACGACCGGTGTCCTCGACCTCCTCCAGAGCTGGCTGGCCGATGAGGCGTTCGCCACCTCGCGCCTGGTCGTCGTCACCCGGGGCGCAATCGCCGCGGCCCCCGGTGAGGACGTACCCGACCTGTCCCATGCGCCTGTGTGGGGCCTGCTGCGCACCGCCCAGTCCGAGCACCCGAGCCGCTTCCTGATCGTCGACACCGATGCCGGGGGCACCGACATCGGCCTGCTCCGCACCGCGGCCGCGTCCGGCGAACCGCAACTGGCCGTGCGCGACGGGCAGCTGATCGCGCCCCGGTTGAGCCGGGCCACCCCGGCCGAGGCCGGACGCCCGGCCCCCTGGGACCCCAACGGCACTGTGTTGATCACCGGCGGCACCGGGACCCTGGGCGGTCTCCTCGCCCGTCATCTGGTCACCGAACACGGTGTACGGCGGCTGCTGCTGACCGGCCGCCACGGGCAGGACGCCCCCGGAGCGGCCGAACTCCACGCCGAACTCGGCGCGCTGGGCGCCCACGTGACCATCGCGGCCTGCGATGCGGCCGACGCCAAGCGGCTCGCCGCCGTCCTGGCGGGCGTACCCGGCGAGCACCCGCTGACGGCGGTGATCCACGCGGCGGGCGTCCTCGATGACGGCACCGTGGAATCGCTCGACGCGGAGCGCCTGGAGGGCGTACTGCGTCCCAAGGCGGTGGGCGCCTGGAACCTGCACCGGCTGACCGAGTCCCTCAGTCTTTCCGCGTTCGTGCTCTTCTCGTCGGTCGCGGGAACGTCCGGCACTCCCGGCCAGGGCAACTACGCCGCCGCCAACACGTTCCTGGACGCGCTGGCCCACCATCGCCGGGCCCGGGGGCTTGCGGCGACATCCCTGGCATGGGGCTTGTG
Organism: Streptomyces sp. NBC_01017; assembly: GCF_045162795.1. Taxonomy (NCBI): domain Bacteria; kingdom Bacillati; phylum Actinomycetota; class Actinomycetes; order Kitasatosporales; family Streptomycetaceae; genus Streptomyces; species Streptomyces sp. NBC_01017. Next base: position 11,006,658 of record NZ_CP108683.1, on the reverse strand, counting down.
GGACCGCAACAGCGGGATGACCGGACATCTGGGCCGCACCGACCGGGCCAGACTGGCGCGCGGCGGTCTGGTACCGCTGAGCGAGGAGCAAGGTGTCATGCTCTTCGATGCAGCACTCGCGCTGGACTCCGCGCTGCTGGTACCCGCCCGGCTCGACCTGGCGGCACTGCGCATGCAGGCCGCGCACGGCACGGTGCCCGCGCTGTTCACCTCACTGCTCGGCGCCAGCCGGCGGGTGCTGCCCGCCTCGCGCCCGCCCGCGCTCTCACCTCAGGATCCCGCAGGTCCAGTCGCCTTCTCGGACGGCCGGGCACTGATGGAACTGGTCCGGACCACCGTGGCCACCGTGCTCGGGCACGCGGCACCGGACCGGATCGATGACGACCGCGCCTTCAGGGACCTGGGCTTCGACTCGCTCACCGGGCTCGAACTCCGTAACCGGCTCAGCGCCGCCACGGGGCTGAGGCTGCCCGCTACCACGGTCTTCGACCACCCCACGCCGACAGCGCTGGCCGACTATCTCTCAGGCCGGGTGTCCGCGCCGGCCAGCCGGCCGACGCCGCTGCCCACCGCCGCGAGCGACGACGATCCCGTGGTCATCGTGGGGACCGGCTGCCGGTTCCCCGGCGGGGTGCGCTCCGCGCAGGACCTGTGGGAGGTGTTCAGCGAAGGCCGGGACGTGGTCTGCGACTTCCCCCGCAACCGCGGCTGGGACATCGACACCCTCTACGACCCCGACAGCGCCACCCCGCAACCCGGCAGGACCTACGCCCGCCACGGCGGGTTCCTCACCGACGCCACCGACTTCGACCCCACCTTCTTCGGCATCAGCCCCCGCGAAGCACTGATCATGGACCCCCAGCAGCGGGTCCTACTGGAAGTCGCCTGGCACGCGCTAGAGTCCGCCGGGATCGACCCGAGCACCCTCCACGGAACCCGCACCGGCGTCTTCACCGGGCTCATCCCCGGCGAGTACGCCGCCCACCCGGGCATTCCCCTCGACCTCATCGGCCAGCGGTCCATCGCCAACACCAGCAGCGTCGCCTCCGGCCGACTCTCCTACACCCTCGGACTCCAGGGCCCCGCCATCACCATCGACACCGCCTGTTCCTCCTCCCTGGTTGCCATCCACCTCGCCGCCCAGTCACTCCGCAACGGCGAAACCACCCTCGCTCTGGCCGGCGGGGCGACCATCATGGCCACCCCCGCCCACTTCATCGAGTTCTCCCAGCAGCAGGGCCTCGCTCCCGACGGCCGCTGCAAGCCCTTCGCCGCCGCCGCCGACGGCACCGGCTTCTCCGAGGGCGCGGGCCTGGTCGTGCTGGAGCGCCTCTCGGACGCCCGCCGCAACGGGCACCGTGTGCTGGCGGTGATCCGCGGCTCGGCCGTCAACCAGGACGGGGCCAGCAACGGTCTCACCGCCCCCAACGGCCCGGCCCAGCAGCGGTTGATCGAGGCCGCCCTGGCCAACGCCCGGCTGTGCGCCGACGAGATCGACGTGGTCGAGGCGCATGGCACCGGGACCTCGCTCGGCGACCCGATCGAAGCGGGGGCGCTGCTGGCCGCCTACGGCGAGAACCGCCCCGCGGACCGGCCGCTGTGGCTGGGCTCGGCGAAGTCCAACCTCGGCCACACCCAGGCCGCGGCCGGCGTGGCCGGTGTGATCAAGATGATCGAAGCCCTGCGGCACGAGCTGCTGCCCCAGACCCTGCATGTGGACAGCCCCACGCCACAGGTCGACTGGTCAGGCGAGACCGTACGGCTGCTGACGGAGGCTCAGCCGTGGACGGCCAGCGAACGCGAGCGCCGGGCGGCCGTCTCCTCCTTCGGCATCAGCGGGACCAACGCCCACCTCATCCTCGAAGAGCCCCCCGCGGACGACGCCGCCTCGGCCACCACCGCGCCAGCCGACCGCTCCACCGCCCCCGTGCTCCCCTTCGCCCTCTCCGCCACCACCGCCGGGGCGCTCCCCAGCCAGGCCCGGGAACTCCTGAGGCATCTGGGCCCCCACACCGATCCCCTCGACCTCGCCCACTCCCTCGGCACCACCCGCAAACACCACCCTCACCGCGCCGTCGTCCTGGCCCCGAACATCGGCGAACTAAGCACGGAACTCACCCACATCGCCCACGGCTCCGCCACCTCGAGCACGGTCACGAGCAGCACCACCCCCAACCCCACCACCGCCTTCCTCTTCCCCGGACAAGGCACCGGGTGGCCCGCCATGGGAGAGGACCTGCACCGGGCGTACCCCGTCTTCGCGGAGGCCTTCGACGCGATCTGCGCCGAGCTGAACGGACAGCTCGAACATCCCCTGAAGGAAGCGGTGTTCGCTGCCAAGGGCACCGACAAGGCAGGGTTGCTCGAACGCACCGACTACGCCCAAGCCGCCGTGTTCGCGATCGAAGTGGCGCTGTTCCGGCTACTGACCCACCACGGCGTCCAGCCCGACTTCCTGGCGGGACACTCTGTCGGCGAGATCGCCGCAGCGCATGTGGCCGGGGTGCTGTCCCTGGCCGACGCCTGCACACTGGTCGTCACGCGCGGCAGGTTGATGCACACCCTGGCGCCCGGCGGGACGATGGTCTCCCTCGCCGCGTCGGAAGACGACGTCCGGTCGCTCATCGCGGGCCGGGAGCACGAGGTCGCGGTGGCCGCGGTGAACGGCCCCGAGGCGGTGGTCATCTCCGGCGACGAGGAAGCTGTCCTCGACTGTGCCGACCGCATGGCAGCCCAGGGACACCGTACGACCCGGCTGGCCGTCCATCGCGCCTTCCACTCGCACCACATGGACGCGGTACTCGAACCGTTCCACGAGGCGCTGGCCACACTGCGGTTCCAGCCGCCCACGGTACCGATCGTCTCCGCGGTGACCGGCTCACCGGTCACCGCGGCCGAGATCTGCTCACCCGGCTACTGGACGCGCCACGCCCGCGCGACCGTCCGCTTCCAGGACAGCCTGGACTGGCTGTCGAAGGCCGGTGTGGGCCTGTATGCGGAGGTGGGTCCGGGCCACGCGCTCACGGCTCTGGGCCAGCACAACCTGGCCCCTCAGCCGGGCGATCCCGACGCCGTCGAGCTGGTGTCATGCCTGCGCGAGGGACGCCCCGGAACCGAAACCCTGCCGGCGGCGCTGGCGGTCCTCCACACCCGGGGCGCTTCGGTGGACTGGGCCGCCTGGTGTGCGGGGGGCCGGACCGTCGACCTGCCCCTGTACGCCTTCCAGCGCGAGCGATACTGGCTGCGGGACGGCGGCGCACCGGCGACCGGAGAGGACCGGGGCGGTGCGACGGCGGGGGCCACGGGGGATCCGCTGTGCTACGAGATGGGCTGGCGCCCCTGGGTCCCGGCGGTGGCGCCGCCGGGGGTGACGGCCAGTCACTGGCTGGTCATCGCACCGTCGGACGGCGCGTACGACGAGACGGTCTCGGCCCTGCTGCGAGCGCTGGGAGAGCGTGGCGCGGTGGCCGTGGAGTCGCGCGCCACCGGTGCCGACCGGGAGACCTGGCGGCAGCTGCTCACCGGCACTCCGCTACCCGCTCCACTGGCCGGGATCGTGTCGCTGGTGTCGCTGGACGAACGGAGGGATCCCGCGCAACCCTCGGTGCCCCGGGCGGTGACGGCCACTCTCGGGCTGGTGCAGGCGCTGGAAGACCTCGGGGTCGACGCGCCGGTCCGCAGCGTGACCAGGGGTGCGGTCGGCATCAGCGAGGAGGACCCGGTGCTCCGGCCGGGCCAGGCCGCAGTGTGGGGCCTGGGCAGGGTCATCGCCCTGGAGGCCCCGCATCTGTGGGGCGGGCTGATCGACCTGCCCGAGGCGATGGACGAGCGGTCCTGGTCATGGTTCTGTGACGCGCTGACGGCCGAGGGCGGGGATGACCAGCTGGCTCTCCGCTCCTCGGGGATATACGTCCCCCGCCTCACCCGTACCGGGCTCCCGGCCCCAACCTACCCGGACGGGCTCACCGGTTGGCGCCCGCGCGGTACGGTACTGGTCACCGGTGGGCTGGGGGGGCTGGGCGCCCATGTGGCCCGTTGGCTGGCCCGCAGCGGAGCCGAACACCTCCTCCTGACCGGCCGCCGGGGACCGAACACCCCGGGCGCGGACAGCCTGCGCGCGGAACTCGTCGAGCTGGGGGCGACGGTCACCATCGCCGCCTGCGACATCACGGACCGTGAGGCGCTGGACCGCCTGATCCGCACCGTGCCCGCCGACACACCGCTCACGGGCGTCGTCCACGCGGCCGGGGTACTCGACGACGGACTCATCGCCTCACTCTCCCCAGAACGCCTGGGCACGGTCTTCGGGGCGAAGACCGATGCCGCCTGGCATCTGCACGAACTCACCCGTGACCATCCGCTGGAGCGGTTCGTCCTGTTCTCGTCCCTCGCGGGTACCGTCGGCTCGCCCGGGCAGGGCAACTACGCCGCCGCCAACGCAGTCCTCGACGCGCTGGCCCAGCACCGGCGGGGGCTCGGGCTTCCCGCGACCTCGCTCGCCTGGGGCCCCTGGGCCGATACCGGGATGTTCACCTCCGCGGTGGCCCAGTTCCGGCACCACGACGGCCTCACCCCGTTGCCGGCACCCCTCGCCCTGGACGCCTTCGCCTCCAGCCTCGCCCGGCCGGGCTCCTTCTACGCCATCGCGGACGTCGACTGGGACCGGTTCGCCCATACGACCGGCCGGCCCGGCTCCCTGCTCTCCGACCTCACCTCCGCGGGCGTCGGTGAGCCCCCGTCCGGAACGAGCGCCGACGGCACTCCCTCACCCCAACACCTGGCCGCCCTGCACTCCGACGAACTCCAGGACGAGCTGTTGCGGCAGGTGATCACACACGTCGCGGCGGTGTCGGGACACGCGACCGCGGCGATCCCGGCGAGCCAGGCGTTCAAGGAGATGGGGCTGGACTCACTCGCCACCATCCAGCTGCGCAACCGCCTCCACGCCGCCACAGGCGTGCGGCTGGCCACCACGGTCGCCTACGAACATCCCACACCGACCGCGCTGGCCCGGCATCTGGCCGCGGGCATCGGTGACCAGCGGGGCGATGTGGTCCGTCCCGTGATGGCCCAGCTCAGGAAACTGCAGACCGCGCTCTCCGCGATTCCCGCCGGGGACGAGCGCAGAGAGGAGATCGACACTCTGTTGGAGACTATCTTCCTGAAATGGCGGGAGCAGGAGCGCGTCCAGGCCGACGCGGCGAAGGGGCGCGATCTCGTCCTTGCCTCGGACGACGAGATGTTCGACCTCATCGACAACGTCCTCGGCCATACGGAGGAATAGGGGTACGCCGATTCCCAGCGCACTGGCCATCAGTTCCATGGTCGCCTCCCCTGCGGGCGGGCCCGGTCGGCGCCGGTTCGCCAGCGAACATCCACCCCCACGTCGTCAGCGAGATCCGATAGACCCTGGCGGGGGACTTCGGGATGCCGGCGCCGGTGATGTACCGCTCGACCGCCGCGGTGTACGACGACGGCGAGACGGACAGGGGCCCCACCCGGGCGCGCGGCAACCTGAGCGCACCCCGCTCCCGAGTTCGGCCACTGGTTCGTTCGCCATGCCCGTCCCGCCCTTCTGGTCCTGCCGCAGTAAATGCGTACACCTCGCCCCGGCGGCCGAATCGCCCCGCCGCAGGTCGCGGTGATAGAGGCCCTGCCGCAGTAAATCCGGTATTTACTGCGGCAGGCGACTGACGAGCCGTCGGACGATGGACGAAGGTGACACAGGCACCGCGACCGTGTCCGCCACCTGCGGGACCAGCGAGAACGTGCCCACCAGGGACTCCCGGACGGGGCGCAGGAAGGCTCCCCGGTGGCCGCCCGCGTCGCTGCCGGAGGCGACGATCGCGTCCAGGCCCGAGATCTCCAGGGCGATGGCCTCTTCGATGGTCGTCGCCGTACCGATCAACGCGATGCCGAGCCGCCGGGCCTCCTCGACCAGACGTCGGGGCGGCAGCCCCATCACGAGGCTGATGACCGGCGGGGCGGCGGTGAGCAAGGCATTCACCTGCGCGCCGAAGTCCGGCCACGTCGGCGGCGGTGGGGGCGGCGACGCCGAGTTCCTCGTAGTACGGCCGCAGCCGCGCCACGTGAGAGGCCAGGTCCGTGTCGGACGGCTGGAGTTCAGATTCACCATCGAGCGGAACCCACAGGTTCACCGCGAACGGCCGGTCCGTGCCCGCTTTCAGCCGTGCTACCAGATCCCCGATCTCCTCCGAGAGGAGGATGTGGGCCCCGTACGAGCCGAGCCCGCCGTCCTCCGACACCGCCACGGCCAGCTCGACGGAAGACAGTCCGCCGCCGAACGGCCCTTGGATGATAGGCAGTTCGATGCCGAGGAGCTCGCCAAGACGTGCCGGCCTCCCGGCGCACCACACTAGTAGACTGTCGTGGCTAATTCTTGGGATAAAGGTGGCGCAGTTTGATGCGTGCGTCATGGGTGGTGAACTGCCAGTTCACTTGGCGTTGGTCGGTGTTGGTGGCGTTCTGCCAGGCCGAGAGTTCGGTGTTGAGTGTGTCGAGGTCGCCGATCCGGCGGTCGAGGCATTGCCGGGTCAGCGCGGAGAGTTCGATCTCGGCGATGTTGAGCCAGGAGCCGTGCTTGGGTGTGTGGTGGATCTCGAGGCGCTGGGCCGGGGCGAAGGCCTCTTCTGGTTCGAATGCCTCGTACAGGGAGGCGATGGTGTGGGTGTTGAGGTTGTCCATCACCAGCACCACGGTCGCGGCGTCGGGGTGGTCCACGGTCAGTAGCTGCTTGACCTGGCCGGCCCAGTCGATCCGGGTCCGCCGGGACAGTGCCTGCGTGCGACGCCATCCGCGTAAGGGTTCGGTCCATACGAAGACGGAGCAGGTGCCGCAGCGGATGTACTCGCTGTCCTGGCACGCGTCGCGGCCGGGCCGGGCCCGTGGGGGTCGCGGACATGGGTGAGGAGCTGGTAGGGCTTCTCGTCCATGCACACCACCTGGGATGCCTGCGGATCGCGGCCTGTATTGCTCAGGAAGCTGCGTGCCACGAAGCGGATTCGTGGCCGCCGGATTGATCGGGTGATGTTTACGTGACAGGGCTGGCCAGGTGACTGCTGTGGGGTGAAAGGGACTGTGGCCGGGCCTGGTGTTGTGTTGCGGTCTACCGTGAAAACAGCACAGTGACGGTCGGCGTCGAGGCAGGCAGCGCATGAACCCGCAAATCGATTACGAGGCGGTCTTCCAAGCCCTGCCTGGCATGGTGGCGCTGCTGGCACCGGACCTGGTGTATGCCGACGCGAACGAGGACTTCCAGCGGCTGGCCGGGCGTACCCGCGAGCAGCTGGTCGGCCGCTACATTTTCGACGTCTTTCCCGAGAACCCGAACGATCCGGCCGCGGCCGGTATACAGGAGACCCAGGCGTCGATGCTCCGCGTGGTCGCCACCGCCGAACGCGACACCATGGCACTGCTCCGCTACGACATCGAGGATCCCGAGCGGCCCGGGCTTTGGCAGGAGCATTACTGGAGCCCGGTGAACGCTCCTGTTCTCGGGCCGGACGGGCAGGTGGTGCTGATCCTGCACAGAGTGGAGGAGATCACCGAACTCCTTCGGGCTCGCGGCGGCCAGGCCGGCGGCGACGGGGCACAGGTCCTGGAGGCTGAGCTCTACACCCGCTCTCGTGAACTGCAGGAGGTCAACGAGCGCCTGCGTCAGGCGCACGCCCGTGAACGCGAGGTGGCCCTGGCCCTGCAGGAAGCCATGCTGCCCGCTCCCAGCCCCGTAGGGCACCACCAGGCGGCCGTGCGCTACCAGCCCGCCACCACAAGCCTGAACGTGTGCGGCGACTGGTACGACCTGGCCGATCTGCCCGGTGACAGCATCGCGGTCGCCGTCGGCGACGTCGTCGGCCACGGCCTCACCGCGGCCGGCGTCATGGGCCAGCTGCGCAGCGCGCTGAGCGCTGCCTGCCGCGTCGCCGACGGCCCGGCCCGCGCCCTGGAAGCCCTCGGCCTGTACGCCCGCTTCGTCACAGGCGCAGAGTCGACAACCGCAGTAACGGCCTTCATCGACTGGGACCACCACACCATCGCCTACAGCAGCGCCGGCCACCCTCCACCCGCCCTGCTCCATCCCGACGGCACCGTGACCTTCCTCGACCAGGCCACCGACCCACCACTAGGCGCCCGCCCCGAACACATCCCCCGCCCGCAGGCCCGCACACCCTTCGCCGAGGGCGCCACCCTGGTCCTGTACACCGACGGCCTGATCGAACGCCGACACGAGGACATCGATACCGGTCTGGCCCGCCTCGCCGACTCCCTCACCCACCACCGGCACACAAGCCCCGAAACCCTGGCCGACGACCTCCTGGCCGATCTCCTCCCACCCACCGGCAACACCGACGACATCGCCCTCGTCGTCATCCGCCTATAACCCGTGGAACCGGCAACCTGGCACAGGACGAACTACGAGAGCCAGAGGCCTATTCACGGGGTGGTGGGGCGCCTGGGTTCCTTGATCATCAGTACGGCCCTGCTCGGTAGTCTGATGTCTGCGACAACGTCAGAAGTGAACCGGGGCAGGGCCGTTGAGCTGGAACGTTACGGCAGGGTTGGACAAGGATCAACTGGACGGGCTGGTGGTGCGGGTCCATCGGATACTCATGACGGATCCTGATCCTGTGGTGTCTCCGGCCCGGATGTGGTCACTGGGCCTGTACCGGTCGGTGGTCCTGGTGCTGTTCCTACTGCGGCAGAACCCCGTCCAGGAGGCGGCGGCGGAGCTGTTCGGTGTCAGCCAGGCCACTGTTTCCCGGCGGTGGACGGGGCTGCTTCCGGTGGTGGAGAAGGCCCTCGCCGGGCATGTCCCCGATCCCGTGGAGGCCTCCGCCGGCCGGATCGTGCTCATCGACGGCACCCTGGTCACCACGTGGGACTGGGCGAGCGAAGGCACCACCCTGTTCTCCGGCAAGCACCGCGACACCGGCTTCAACCTGCAGGTTGCGGCCACGCTGTCCGGGGACCTGCTCGCGGTGTCCGAGCCCGTCCCGGGCTCCCGGCACGACATGTACGCCTGGCGCCGGTCCCACTTCCCGGAAACCTTCGCGGAACGGCAGAGCATGGGCGATCTTGGCTACGTGGGCTCCGGCATGCTCACCGCGAGACGCAGACCACCTGGTCAGGAACGTCCCACTGGCGACAACGTCTACAACGGGAGCATCAGCAGACTCCGCGCCGCCATCGAGCGAGCGATCGCACACCTGAAAGACTGGAAGATTCTCGCGACCCGCTACCGCGGCCCCCTGGCCAAGTTCCCCCTCGTTGCCAAAACCGTCACCGCCCTCACCTTCTACAAGAAGGGCTGGTGAGACCCCGTGAATAGACCTCCCAGCCTCGCGCAATTTGCGACAGGGTCCGCACCGGTGCCGCCTGGCCCTTGCAAAACGCGGTCCAGAACGCTGCGGTTTCGCTGTCGCCGACCATGGCGCCCAGGAATCCGACGGGAAAGGACGGCGGCAACTATCCCAACGGCAAACGCGGGGCGGGGCAGATGAGTGGCCAGCGCGCGGCGCGGCTGGAGAAGCTCGGCATGGTGTGGAGCCTGGCGGATGAGCGGTTCCAGGAGAACTTGGAAGCCGCGAAGGCGTACTACCAGCAGCACTGGACCCTATGTGCTCCGAGGTCGGCAACGATGCTGGACCGGCCGGTGGGGCAGTGGCTGTCCAACCTCCGCCGCCCTGGCGCGCTGGACGGCCACCCCGAGTGGAAGTCGGCGCTGGAGGCCTTGGACGAGGACTGGAACCGGTCGTGGCCGGCCGAGTGACAGCGGCACTACACCGCGCTGCGCGAGCTGGTGGCCGACGAAGAAGGCCAGGCCGGCCAGACCGAGGTCCTGCCCGGCCTCACCGTGCATGGGATGGACGTCGGGAAGTGGCTGGCCCGGCAGCGGACGCCAAAGGTCTGGGAGGCCCTGACGGACGGGCAGCGCGAGCGGCGTCGGGGGTACGCATTCAGAAGGAATGCGGCTGATCGGTGACGGTGTGTGAGGCGTGCTGGTCAGGTGGTTTGCGTGATGGGGGGCATCCAGAGGTTGCCGGTGAAGGCGCGGTGGATGGCCTCGAAGGCGCTCAGCCCGTGTTTGCGGGCGGAGTCGAGGTAGGAGCGCACGGCGAGCCAGGCCATGGCGCCGTCGGCGGACTGGTGACAGCCGGAGATCTTCAGCTGGGTCTTGACCGGCCGCAGTGCTCGTTCGCCGCAGTTGTTGGTGAAGGGCACGTGCCGGGGGGCGTCGGCGAAGCGGAGCACGGCGTGCGCCTGGTCCCGCAGACGTTCCAGCAGGTTGCGGGCCGGAGTCTGTTTCCGTCCCGGCGCGCGGGGATGGAGCGAGAGCCCGACGGCGATGCCTCGGTGGAAGGCTTCGAAGTGCAGCAGCAGGGCCTCGGGTGCGATCTCACTGATCTCGCCGGAGCGCACCCTGATCGCCTGTGTGTTCAGGCCGGCCAGGGCCCACCGGATCTGCTGGTGCCACCTCTGCGCGGGGAAGTCCTCTTCGGCAGCGGTCAGTTCGCGGATCAGGTGAGCGGTCCTCGTCGGCTTGAGCGAGGGCGACTTCGTCATCGTCGATGGCACCCTGATCCCGGCCGACCGCGTCCGTGCGGATGAGCCGTACTCGCAGAAACACCGCAAGCACGGCATAAACGTGCAGGTCATCGCCGCATCGAACGGCACCCCGCTGTGGTTCTCACGAGCAACACCCGGCCGCACTCACGACCTGACCTCCGCCCGTGCCCACGGGATCGTCCAAGCCTGCTTGACCCGGCAGATCCTCGTCCTGGCCGACCGCGCCCACCGTGGCGCCGGCGCCACGGTACGCACCCCCTACTGCCGTACCAGCAGTTCAACCGCGACCACGCCCGCCTCCGGGCACCGGGAGAACGCGCCTTCGCTCAAGGGTGTTCAGCCCGGTCAACTCCGCCACCTGGTAGCCCTCCTGGAGGCTGCCGTCCTGTCTGATCGAGGTCTCCCATGCGGTCTCCGGCAGCTTCGCGATGGCCTTCTCGTCCTCTTCGGTGATCGTCCAGCCGGTGGTGAAGCGGACGGTACGGCGCATCGTGTTCAGGTCCCGGAGGTGTTCGTGCAGGCCGTGGGTGGCCCCGGCGCCGTCGACGCGTACCAGGATCTTGGCGGTGGAGGCGCCGGGGACCTGGGCGAGCGCCTCGCCGAGCACGTGCAAATGGTCGGCGACCGTGTTGGAGCCGGCGCTACCGGTTCGCAGCCACATGGCCAGGCACTCGGAGGTATTCGCGCACCAGGCGGCGAGCGGATGAAAGCCGTAGGTCTTCTTCCAGGTCGCCGAGGCGCCCAGCTTCTTCGACGCCGCGGTGATGATCGTGGCGTCCATATCGATCACGACCCAGCGGTGCAGCACCTTCCCCGCGACGGTCAGCCACGGAAACCCGCCCGGCCGCAGGGCCAGCTGCGACCACACATGCCGACGCACCCGAGCCCGCACCGCCGCGATCTTCGCCAGCACCCGCTCGTCCATCGCCGCAAGCGTCCGGCGCGTCGTCGAGTCGGACACCGTCGGCCCGAACAGGCCCTGGTGATGGGCCTGCATCTGCTCGGCATCGGACAGATTCACTGCTCCCAGCACGATCGCCACGGCCAGCTGTACGACCACGACCGCGCGATCGCGCCAGCCGAACCCCGCCCCCTGGGGCAGCGCGCCCGCCAGCGCACTCGTCAACCCCGTACGGTCCGCCAGCTTCCGCAGCAGCACCGCCCCGGCATGCCCGATCAGCGCCTTGCCATCAGCGGCCACGGACAGCCGCCGATCCCACCCCGTAGACTCACTCACCAGAAAGGTGCCCCGCTCCTGCATTCCAGATGCTTCCTCGACAGTCGCATCCTCGCAGGTCAGGGCACCTTTCGCGTCAACCGGCCCCGCACGCAGCCGAATTCAGCTGAATACCCGAGGCTGAACCTCTTTCATCCTGCCCCGCAGGGGGAAATGACCTGGTGGGCGGGGGCGTGACAGGACAGGGCCCCTCGTCGTTGGCGTGGTGATCTCACTCATCGCACCGGCGACCGAGGGGCCCTGTTGGTTCCGTATCCTTCCATGCTCGACGTCCCGTATGAGCTCGTCGAGCATGTCTCCTGGCTCATCTACGCCCGAAGGCGGGGGTTGAGTCTTTCGATGATTTCTGCGTGTGCCGTCTCAAGGGCATTCATGAGGTGGTGAGGGGGAAAAGCCCGCCTGGTCTGTGACCTGGCGTCGGATAATGCGAAGTGACCGCATGAAGGACAGTCTGTCGGGGTCGATGTCGGCCTGGTCGGCTGCCTCGCACATCAGATGCCGGACCGCGTAGTGCGTGAGGAGCAGTGCCCAGATCTCCTGCTCGATCATGTCCGGTGTCTTCGAGCGCAGTACGCCGCCGCGGCCTCGCTGATGAGTTTTGATCTCGTCCAGGCTGGATTCGAATTCCCAGCGTTCGGCATAGGCGGCCGCGAGTTCAGCGGAACTTGCCTCGTCGGGGGCCATGATGGTGGTGATCAGGCAGAAGATCTCTCCCTTGCCTTCACGGTTTGTCACTTCGTATTCGATGACCCGGACCGGAAGCCCGGACGGTTCCTCGATGTTCGCCGATCCGCGGTGTCGCTGGACCGCGCGCCGATGACGGACCTTCGGGTCGAGCAGGAACGACTCGTACGACCCGTCCTTCAGGGGCCGCACCACTGGCAGGTGAGGCCCATCAGGCATGCGCCACAGCAGATCCGCGCCGGTAGCCGCGGCAGCTTCCCACAGACGGTACGCATAGAATCCCCGGTCAGCGGTAACCAGCATGCCCGGTTCGAAATCGACGACGAGTTCCTCGGCGAGAACACCTTCGTCCACGCGCCAGGGCCCCAGCCGTGCTGCTACCACGGCATGGGTCCCGCATTCGCCCAGCCCCACGATCTTCACCTGGGAAAAAGGCGCCGGATTTTTCGTCCCTCCGGACCGGCCGAACCTCGCGTCATTCGCAGGGGTATCGGGAACATCCAGCACGAAACCGTCGATGGCCATCAGCCGCCACCGCCCCAGCCACGCCCCTTGCGTGCCCCGCCGAGCGCAAGGCAGTGCCACCCGCTCAAACAGCACCCGCAACGGCTCCGGTCCCAGACGCCGGCGCGCCAGGGAAATCGCACCCGTCGTGGGAACTGTCCAGTCCTTGCGCCATGTCCCCAGAAAACGCAGACCGTTGACGAGAAGCCGCATCACTTCCTCGTACGACTCGCCGAAGAACAGACACAAGCCCATCACGTAATAGACAACAACACGCGCCGGGAGCAGACGTGACCGCTTTTCCATCCGGCCCGTCTCGACGAGAACCTCATCGACCAGATCACGGTCGACCAGGCGCGTCAGAACACCAACACCCACCCGGTCGGTTAGACGCACGCCCGAAACTGCCGCCGAGCCCTCCAGCACCCCACCCATAGGCGAGGAAGGTATCCGGTCTCCTGGAAACAACAAAGCACCGGTACTTGGATAGTTGACCATCCACAGGCAGCCCGGGCGTGTCGCTGTGGAAAAGTGGACGACTGGAAATCAGTCACTTATCTAAGTGGCATTGGGCTGCGGGCTCCTGGAGAACGCGCCTTCGCACAGCTGAAGACCTGGCGACTGCTCCGGCGGGCCAGATGCTCCACTCGTCGCATCGGCACCATCGTCCAGGCCGTCCACACCCTCATGACCTGCACGTATTAAGGATGAAAGAGGTTCACTGACGCGTACAGTAGTCGTCGGGGATCTCGCCGACGGCCTCACGCGGCCGCTGGGCAATCTCATCGGCGGTGTCCGTCAGCGTCATTGCAACTCCTTCTCCGTCGAGGAATTTGGGCGGCTTTCGAGCTCGCCATAAATTGGGCTCTGAATTAGTAGTCGAGATCCAGGTAGTCAATGTCGTTGATTTCCACGTCCGACAGTCCCATGGCACGTGCGCCGCCGTCCTGGAAATAGACGTCCTTGAACCCTTCGGCGATGATCCCACGCATTTCCTGGTCGCCGGCCCCTGCGTCGCGGGCGTCGAAGAGGCGCTGTGCGTACGCCGGGGGGAGGTGCACGGTGAGTCGCCTAAACCGTCCGTCGTCGGTCGTGCCGATGGGCGCGGTGTACCCGAACCGGGCCCTCGTCTCGACCGTGATCCCGCCCGTGGCGGCGGCCTGGCGCTGCCGGCGCTTGCGCACCTGCGGCTGCCAGCGAGCCCTCACAGCGTTGTCAATCTTCGCGGCGATGTCGGCGCGGGCGTGCTTGCGGGCCCCCCTGCGGTACCTGTTGACGGAGTCGGCGGTGACACCGATCTCCTGCGCAACGGCCTTCGCGCTGCCCAACTGCCGGATCAGGTAGCCGATCTGGCCCTTGAGGGTCTTGGGCGGCTCCCGGGTGAAGCTCTCCCGGCCGGCACGCTCGATCGCGTCGTCGATCTCTCCCACCACAGCCCTACTCCCCCTCGTCCAGGACAGCGTCGCCGCCCTTGATATGCCGGGCCGGGTTCAGGCCCTGCTCCATCAAGTCGACCGCCCACAGCATCGACTGCACGCCCTCCAGCTTCGCCAGGCCCGGGGTAGGCCCGAGACGGAACCCGCCCGGCTGCGGCTTACCGGACGCCGCGTACGGCAAGAAGCCCAACGGGCTCCGGCCGGGCGAGGGATAGACGACGCAGTCGGACAGCACCGCGAGCGGGTACAGGCCCGTCATCGTCGCCATGTTGCGCAGCTTGCGGTGCATGTTGACCCGGGCCTTACTGATGACGGCGGCGCGGATGTCCGGGCGCCAGGTCGGCCGCTGAAGGGCCGGCCACCGCTCGCCCTCCTTGTAGGACTTGCCCTGCGGGCGCTCCCGCAGCTTCCCGACGCCGCCCTTCACGGTTGCCTTGATGGCCGTGAGCACGGCGGCCATCGCCGGGTCGACCTGCTTGTGCTGCTCCATCGCGGCGAGGAACTGGCGGTCGTCCAGGTCCTTGGTGACACCGAGGTCGGCGAGGGTGTCGACGTACGCGGTCTTGAGCCGGTCGTGCCACGGATCCAAGTACGCGCCGGTTGCTTGGCGCAGATACGCCTCGATCGGGGCGACGTTGTAGCCGAGCTCCTGGGCGTAGGCGACGGTGTGCGTCTGGTACCAGGCCGGGTCTGTCGGGCGCTCCCCGGTCGGCGTGAACGGCGAGGGCAGGCGCGGGTCCAGCTCCACGTGGGACAGGTCCGCCAGCCAACTGCCCGGCACCTTGGGGTTGAACGGCGGGTTCATGAAGTGCACCGGCTCCGACAGGCCGACGACCAGACGGGCCGCGGCCGCGAGGAACGCCGTGTTCAGGTCCAGGCCCACCGCGAAGGGGAGCGTGCACTCCTCATCGGTGAGCAAGTCCACCGACCGCACCCACTGGTACGCCTCCTCATTGAGGAAGCCACCCGCCCAGCCGGAGTCCACGACGACCGGATGCTCGGCGGTGGCCTCCGGCGGCGCCGGGTCCATCGGCTCCGTGCCCAGCGAGCCCGGGTTGTGGCCGGACACCCAGTTCCCGGTCGCTTCGTCCCGTACGGCGCGCGTGGACGGACGCAGCGCCGTCATCAACTCCAGCCCCGACACGGCCGTCGACCCACGCGGGGTGATGACCCGCTGAGCGTAGACGCCGAGGACTTGGGCGATGTCGGCCGGCTCCATGTCCGTCACGCCGGGCCAGGCCCGCTCATCGAGAGCGTCCCAGGACAGGATTGCCAGCTGCACGCACTGCCGCTCGCCCCCTTGGGCCTTGCGGTAGATGCGCGCCCACGGGCCGAACCCGCGCTGCGTCAGCTGCCACTTCGCCCTCACGACCTGCTTCACGACCGGGTGATCCTCGGGCAGGCGCAGCGATCGGCGCTGCTCGTGGCCTTCCAGGCGCTCCGGCAGGCCGAACGTCACGGCCGCGGCGGCGGTGAGCACGATCAGCGGGTCGGAGTCCTTGCCGTAGCGGTTGAGCTTTGCTGCACCGAGGCCGGACTCGCGCAGCGTCCACTCCACCAGCTCCACCACCGTGGTCGCCGGGCAGTCCAGCACGATCCCGTCGACGCCGTACGCGGAACCATCCCCGTCCAGCACCGCGAGCGGGCCGTGGGGGAAGCGCGGGTCCAGCGCGGGCGCGGTGGCCTTCTTCGCGGCCGGGCGGCGCGACGACGCGGGGCGCGCGGCCGACTGTTCGGGCGCGGCCGCCGCGGTGGGGGCCTGTCCCGGTGCGACAGCCCCCGTCTCCGGCGCACGGGTGGCCGGGCCGGTGAACGTGGCCCGCACGGCCGGCTGCGGCGCGACGGCCGGGGCGGGCGCGGTGGGGACGCCGTGCGCGGGGTACTTCGCCGCCCAACCCTTCAGCAGCCGCTGATACGCCTCCAGGCGTGGCGACTTCGGCTCGGAGCGGCCGTTCTCGTAGTTCTTCACCGTCTGCGTCGACGTCTTCAGCGCGACCGCGAGACGGGCCTGGGTGATGCCGGCTGCCTCCCGCAGCCGGGCCCGTTCCGCCGGGGGTGGGAGCTGCGGCTCCTCCTCCAGCAGTGCGTCGACGGACGCGAAAAGCTCTTCCTCTGATGCCATGCGTCTACCTCCACCCCGAACACTAACAGTGTTTATCCGTTTATTTAGCCCGCTTCTTTAACCCTGACTAAGTAGATTTGCGGCGGAGTGTGGACACGGAGCGGGCTGACTGTCGGGTCGCACGTGACCTGACGAATTCGCGTGAGATCTGGCGAAGGCGGTGGGGAGTTCTCATCTGATGTGGCGAGCCTGATCGGGTGACAACTCGATTGCGAAGCGTGGTGGGCGGGGCCCCGGCGAGGGTCGAGGGCTTCGAGGTGGGTTACTTGGGAGGTGACGGGGTGGAACGCCGGGTGCCGCTGGTCAGGGCCGCAGGGGTTCGGTTTGAGGACGGGCGTCCGGTGCGCGAGTTCCCCTCGTACCGCGGGCAGCGGAACTACCCGGGCCTGTATTGGTCTGCGACGGCCGGCATGCACGTCGGGTACGAGTCGTGGCTGGAGCGCGATCACGCGATGGCCCTCGACTTCGACCCGGCTGTGACCGCGTTGACCTCGCAGCCGCTGTGGCTGTTCTGGGCGAACGAACGGGGCAAGTCCCTCTCGCACGCGCCGGACTACTTCGTACGCCGCGCCGACGGCTCGGTGCTGCTGGTGGACTCCCGGCCCGAGAACCGGCGTCCCGCACGGGACTTGGCGAAGTTCGCCGCGACCGAGCGGGCCTACGCCGAGATCGGCTGGAGCTATGCCCTGTGGGGCGAGCTGGACCCGGTGGAGTCCGGGAACCTGCGCTGGCTGGCCGGCTACCGGCACCCGCGCTGCTTCAACGCCGAAGTCGCCGCACGACTGCGGGAGTTCTTCGCGGCCCCGGGACTGCTGATGGAGGGCGCCGAGGAGACCGGCGATCCGATCGCCGTGCTGCCGGTGCTGTTCCACCTGATGTGGCGCCAGGAACTGCTCTGTGACCTGTCGGTTCTGCTCGGTGACCGCACGGTGGTGCACCTCGCGGCGGAGGACATGCGGTGAGGCCGCGTCCGCTGCTGAAGGTCGGGGACCGGGTGGTCTTCGGCGGGCTGGAACACACCGTGGTGGCCGTCGCCGGAACGACGGTGCAGCTGCTGTCGGCCGCTGGTGAGCCCTCGACGGTGCTGGTGGCCTATCTGTTCGCGGCACCGGATTTCGAGGTGATCGGCTCCGCACCGGTGCCGCCGCTGACCTCCCAGGGGTTGCTGGATGGGCTGCCGAAGAAGGTCGCCGAGGCGGCCTGCCGATGGGAACGCCACCTGGTGGAGATCGAGACCGGGCTGCCGCCGGACGCCCCGGCCGGCGCCGTTCCGCGGCCGGAGTATGACCCGGCGTCACGGTCTCTGGCCGAGCAGGGAGAAGGCGAAGGCCGACGAGTTGTCGGCAGCCGGGCAGCGGACGGGCCTGCGCACGATCCAGCGGATGCGCCGACGCTACCGGGAACAGGGGCTGTGGGGTCTGGTCGACGGCCGCTAGCACCAGCTCAAGATCGAACGCACGGCCCCGGTCGACACCTCCGGCGAGCGCATCCCGGTCGTCTACATCGTCACCCCGCCTGCGGTGAAGCCTCGCGACCTGGTGGTCGAACTGGCCGCCTTCCTCGGCCTGCCCTACGCCTCCCGCGAGAGCCCGCAGGCGATCACCCACAACGTGATCTCCGTCCTGCACAAAGTCCGCTGCCGACTGATCGTCGTAGACGAGATCCACAATCTCGACCTCACCACCCGCAACGGTCAGGACGCATCCGACCAGCTGAAATACCTCTTTGAACAGATCCAGGCGACGTTCGTCTACGCAGGCGTCAACGTCACCGAGAACGGCCTGTTCTCCGGCCTGCGCGGCCGCCAGCTCGCCGGACGCTTCATCACCCTCAATACCGGCCCGTTCGAGCACGACACCCCGCAGCAGCGCGAGGACTGGGAACGCGTCGTCCTGACCATGGAATCCACCCTCCGTCTGCACCGGCACACCCCGGGCACCCTCCGCAGGCACGAGCCCTACCTGCACAAACGCACCGGCGGCATGATCGGCAGCCTTGACCAGCTCATCTACGAAGCAGCCAACGACGCTATCGCCGACGGCACCGAAAAGATCACCAAACGGCACCTCGAAGCCGTCGTCCTCGACACCGCTGCCGAGGAGGTCCGCTCATGAAGCGCTGGCAACGCACCGTCCGACCGCTGCCGCTGCGGGCCCGGCCCATGCAGGACGAATCGGTGGTCTCCTTCGTCATGCGGCTCGCCGCCGCGAACGACTTCCCGCCCACGCTCCTGTTCCGCATCATCGGGGACTGCGTCCCCGGCAAGCACGTCCTGCACCGCGACGCCATCCTCAACGCCCCCGCCATAGACCGGCTCGGCATCGTTTCCCGCACCCCGGCCGACCACCTCAGACGAGCACTGCCGGGGCTGAGCCACACCCCCGCATACGTCCCACTCCCGGTCGCGACCCCGACCGTTCGGTTCTTTCGCCTCCCCTATCCGATGCTCGTCTGCCGAACCTGCACGCTTCAGCACGGTCCGGCCACCGCCGTTGCCTGGGAGCACCGCGAGCGCGACTACGCCCGCTACGTCTGCACCACACACCGCCGCTGGATCAACAGCATCCCCCAGTTCCACCTCACCGCGGCCCCCGAGATCGTCACCGCCCAGCACGAGTACGACCACCTCGCCGCCCGCTACGACCAGAGCCAGGCCTTCTCCGGCCTCTTCCAGGCATGGAACGTCACCAGCGGTTGGCTGCAAGAGCGACGTCACACGGCCCTGCTCCAGCGCTGGACGGCCCGCGCCCTGAGCATCGGTGCGACGGGCCCCGGCTCCGCCGCTTCCAGGTTCCCGGAGATGATCCAGCTCGCCGAGCTGCTGGTGGACCCCGACTGGCGGAGCCATGTCGGTCTGTCCGCTGCCTGGCGGCTGCGCGCCGTCTATCGCTACACCGCCCACGCCATCGGCACCGACTACGAAGTCTTAACCGCCGACAACGGCCGTGACGACTCGCTTTGCAAGTGGGTCAAGAATCTGCGCTCCCATTACGCAAGCCGAGCACAGGCACCCACCCGGCGAGCTTGCTCGCTGAGGGGCATCCCGACACCGCCCCTACCCAAAAGTCGCCACCTCGAATGAGAAAGACAACCGATGGAGATCTCACCGCAAATGGCGAGCCCCAGCTCACCGGAGCCACTCGCTCGCCAGCTCAGAAGAGAACCAACAGACTCTGTCGAGTCGCACGTGACCTGACGATTTCGCATGAGATGTCCGGTCTCCGTGATGTCCGGGCAGTCTCAAAGATCTCCGGGCATCTGGCCGGGCGTCCCGCACAAGTCCGGGCACCTCTCGGCATTCGCGCCGGTCGCGAGCGCGGCGACTCTTCCGACCCGACCCACCGCACGAACGACTGCCCGGACTTCTCCGGGACGCAGGGTGCGCTGGGTGTCTCACTCAAGTCCGGGCACCGCAGGTCGAGGAGGCGTTGCACCCGGAGATATCTGCGACCGGACATGAGATCTGGCGAAGGCGGTGGCGAGTTCTCATCTGAGGTGGTGTCCTGTGACAGTCGATCTTCCTCTTTGCCACTGAATCTTGCTCAAGCTCGGCTTGTTGCCACTACGGTTTACTCGATTGGGGGCGAGGTGGCCGGGTGAGCACTGCGGGTGCGTTAGAGCATGACACCGCCGGAGGCGGATTCACGCTCCGGTTCGCCGGTGCTGGAGGCCACGAGCGGGTTGTTCCGTTGGATCAGTGCCATGGGCTGGCGTGGGAGGAAGCGACTCCGGTACGGACGTTTCGCTGGTCGCGCGGACTTGGGCATTTCCCAGGCTGGTGGTGGGCCGCATCGACTGGACGTCATGTGGGGTTCGAGTCGTGGCTGGAACAGGACCGGCTGGTCCTGCTGGACTTCGATCCGGATGTTGTGGGGATCGCTTCGCAGCCGTTCTGGATGCACTGGCATAACGGGAAAGAGAAGCGGCGTCATGCCCCGGACTACTTCGTACGGCTCGCCGACGGCCGTGCTCGCGTGGTCGATGTCCGCGCCGAGGACCAGGTCGACGAGCGGACCGCCGAGGCATTCGCAGCCACCGAGCGGGCCTGTTCGGGGGTCGGCTGGGAGTTCAGGCACGTTGGTGTCCCGGACCCTGCGCTGATGGCGAATCTGCGGTGGCTGGCCCGCTACCGGCATCCGCGCTGCGCCGGCAGACCTGAGATCGCAGCCCGGTTACGGGAGGTGTTCGCAGTGCCGACGCCGTTACTGACGGGAGCCGAGGACGCCGGGGACCGGCTGGCGGTGTTGCCCGTACTGTTTCACCTGATGTGGCGGCAGGAACTGGTGGCCGATCTCGCGCATGAGCGGCTGGGCCCCAGCACACTGGTGCGGGCCGCTGGTTCGGTTGGGGGATCGTGGTGAACGCGGGACATCGGCCGCTGCGGCCTGCCGGAGTGTCGATCGGTGATCGAGTACGAGTGGCCGGGGTCCTGCGCACGGTGATCGCGGTGTCCGGCAAGACCGTGCGTCTGGCGGACACGGACGGCGTGGTCACCGATATCGGCCTGATCGAGTTGTCGGCGGCCGAGGATTTCGAGGTGGTACGCGCGTCGTCGCGGACGCCGGTTCCGCCGGCGACGCCGTTGGAGGGTCTGCCGGAGGCAGTGGCGGCGGAGGCGTTGTGGTGGGAACAGCACATCGTGGAGGTGTTGCGCGGGGTTCCGCCGCAGGCGCCTCCAGGCACGAGGCCGAAGCCGGAGTACGACCCGGCGGTGGTGTCGCTGACCCGCCGTGAGCTGGCGAAGGCGGCGGAACTGACCGCTGCGGGGCGGCCGGTGACGGCGAGTGCGATCGCCAAGCGTCGCCGCCGCTATGAGGCCCGCGGAGTGGTCGGGATGGCCGACCACCGGTCCGGCAAGCCCGTCAGCGCGCACGGCCGGGTGGACCCGCTGGTGGTGGAGGCGATGCAGAGGGCGGTCGCCGAGGCCGCCCAGGGTTCCACCCGGACTGCGACTTATCTGTTCTGGAGGACCGGTCAGATCCTGGAGGCGGATCACGGCCGAGGCTCGGTGGAGTTGCCGTCTCAGCGCAGTCTCTACCGGCTGCTGGAGAAGCTGTCGGCGGGCAAGCACACCACCGGATCGGCCCGCACCCGCCGGTCGCTGGCGGACCGGCCCGACGGGCCGTTCGGCGAACGAAGTGCGGCGGCGCCGGGCGAGTTGATGCAGATGGACTCCACCCCGCTGGACGTGCTGGTCCGCCTGGACGACGGGGTCCCCGCCCGGGTTGATCTGACCGGCATGATCGATGTCGCGACCAGGAGCCTGACCGCAGCGGTGCTGCGGCCGACGACCAAGTCCGTGGACGCCAGCGTGTTGCTGGCCCGCACCGTCACCCCCGAGCCGATGCGGCCCGGCTGGGCACAGGCGCTGGCGATGTCACGCTCGGCGTTGCCGTTCAGGCGGTTGCTGGATATCGACGCGCGTCTGGAGCACGCCGCGGCTCGGCCGGTCATCGTGCCCGAGACCATCGTGGTCGACCAGGGGACGGTGTTCATCTCCCGCAACTTCCGGGCCTCCTGCAACTTCCTGGGCATCAACTTCCAGCCGGTGCACGATGCATCGGGCTGG
The DNA here is from genome assembly GCF_045162795.1 of Streptomyces sp. NBC_01017. NCBI lineage: Bacteria > Bacillati > Actinomycetota > Actinomycetes > Kitasatosporales > Streptomycetaceae > Streptomyces > Streptomyces sp. NBC_01017. Next base: position 10,984,519 of record NZ_CP108683.1, on the reverse strand, counting down.
GAGAAGGGCCACATCGAGCGGATGCTGGGTTCGGTCGGAACTTTGTTCGCCCAGTTCGTGGCCGGTTACACCGGCTTCAACGCCGAGCGCCGTGGCCGGCACGTCGAACAACAGCCGCTCTGGTCCTTGCTGGAGCTGCAGGAACTCCTGGACGAGTGGATCGTGGTCTGGCAGAGCCGGCCCCACGACGGACTGCGCGACCCCCTACACCCGGGGCGGATGTTCAGCCCGAACGAGAAGTACGCCGCTCTCGTCGAGACGGCCGGTTATGTCCCGGTCGCATTGTCGGCTGATGACTACATCGAGCTGCTGCCCGCGACCTGGCGGGCGATCAACGCCTACGGCGTGAAGATCAAACACCGGACCTACGACGACCAGGCCCTCAACCCGCTGCGGCAGCAGCGGTCGGGCGTCAAGGATCGCAAGGATCTGTGGGAGATCCACTACGACCCCTACGACGTGTCCCGCATCTGGGTCCGTGACCATGGCAGGGGCGGCTGGATCACCCTGTTCTGGAAACAACTGCACCGCGTCGCCGCCCCGTTCGGCGAACTGGCCTGGGACCACACCCGCCACACCCTGCCCGGAGCGAGCGAGGAGCAACTCGCCGATGCCGTCGCCGACCTGCTGCGACGCGCCCATCAGGGACCCGCTGACCGCGGTGACACAGGCAGCAGAGCCGGACTCAGCCGCCGGGACCGGCGTGTCGCCGCCCGCACCAAATCCAGTCCGCCATCCACCCCGATCGCGCCCGAGGCACCCCCTGCCGACCGGGTTGCCGACAGAGAAACGGGCCAGGCCGACGACGTTCCCGAGGAGAACATCGCCAAGGTGATACCGATGCCGATCTTCGACCCGTTCACCGAAGCGGACAAGCGGTGGTGAGTCAGGGGCCGGGGCGGGGTGGGGATCCCGCAGATGGGTACGGGCATCTGCAGCTGACCACCCTGCCGGGGTGGCGCGGGTTCGTCACCGAGATACCCGCAGTGCCGGAGCTGCTGCCCGAGGCGGTCTGGTCGGCTCTCGCGGACGACAAACGAGTCTGCTACGACGATGACCGCATCGACCACCATTCACAGTTGCTGGTGGTCCAGACTCCCACGATCCGCCAGGTCATCACCTCGGGCCGCAGCCTGATCCAGATGAACAAGAACGCCCACTACGGACGATGCGGCCTGATGGTGTCCGGCCCCGCCAGAACCGGCAAGACCACCGCGCTCACCCAACTCGGCAAGACCGTCGAGGTGATCCACCGACGGCGGCACCCGAACTCCTCCAGCGACATCCCGGTCATCTACATCACCGTCCCACCCGCCGCCACCCCCAAGATGATCGCCATGGAGTTCGCCCGGTTCTTCGACCTGCCGATCTCCACCAGAAGCAACATCACCGACATCGCCGACGCAGTCTGCGGCGTCAGTACGGACGCCCACGTGACCCTCGTTGCGGTCGACGAACTCCACAACCTCAACACCGCCACACGCGCCGGCGCCGAAGCCTCCGACACCCTGAAGTACTTCTCCGAACGCATCCCGGTCACCTTCGTCTACGCCGGAATCAGCCTGGAACGGACCGGACTGCTCTCCGGCGCCCGCGGAGAACAGATCGCCGGCCGGTTCGGGATGGTCCGCACCGGACCGTTCGGCCAGAACCAGCAGTGGACCGCGCTGATCGCAGCCCTGGAGGACAGTCTTAGGCTCCACCGCCACCGGCCCGGCGCCCTCACCAGACTCGACCGCTACCTGCACCAGCGCACCCACGGGATGATCGGAAGCCTGCTCTGGTTGATCCGCGGCGCGGCCATCAGCGCCGTCCTGGACGGCACCGAGAAGATCACCAAGAAGGCCCTCGACGCCGTCGACGCCGACTTCACTTCCCAGTCCCCGCGGCCACCCGCCGCGTGATCGACACCCATGCTGCCCCGAGAACGAGCCGAGAAGATCCTCACCCTGCACGCAGCCGGATGGCCAGTGCAGGCCATCGCTGACCACATCGGCCACAGCCACCAAACCATCCGCGACTACATCAACGGCCGCAGAACGCCCGGGACTCGGGCCCCACGGCCAAGCCTGCTCACCGAACCCCTCGCCAGCTACTGCCGCCAGCGACTCACCGAGGATCCGCACCTGCGGACCAGTGTCCTGTTCAAAGAAGTAGCCGACCTCGGCTTCCAGGGAAGCCGGGCAACCCTCTACCGCGAACTGGACCGCCGCCTGCTGGTCCTGGCCGACCGCCGCAAGACCAACTCACAGGAGGAGGATCCCCCGGTCCCATCCGAGATGTCCCGCACACTCGCCCGCAGGCACGAGCGGACACCGGTGCTGCCACAGCCAGTCGCCCCGATCGCAGGAGAAACCCTCAACTCCTACCTGGCCCGGATCGCCCAGGCCAACCACCTCACCGTCACCGAGGTACTGGCAGTACTGCCCACCTGGTTCGCCACGAAGACCAACAACATCGACGACCGAGCCCAGCACCACATGCTCGCCCCCGCAGCCACCCAGGCCCTGCACGAACTCGCTCACCTCACCAGCACCACTTCCGCCAGCCTTGCCCACGCGCTCCCCGCCTTCGGCACCGACGAAAGCCCTGTCCGGGCCACGACCGCCTGCCACCGGTGCACTGCCCGCCTCGGCATCCGCCAGCCCGTCCCCGTCCACCTCCCGATTCACCACAAGGTCTGCACACAGCACGGAATCTGGCTCAGCGATCTCGGAGAACCCCACCTCGACCTCTCCATATGCCCTGAGATCACCACCGCCCAACGCCGGGCGAACCGACTCCTACGCCGCTTCACACCCCAGCAACTCACCCTCGCCCACCAAACTGCGGTCGAAGCCGTCCCGCCCTGGCCGGCCTCCCCAGCCGCCGTCCCGCACCACTGGAAATACCGGCTCCTCGCACTGCAGACCCACAATCACCACCGCGGCATCCCGACCGAACTCGACACCTACTCACACGCCGCGATCTACCCCGACGCCATCGAACTCGCCGCAGCAGTACTCGCCAAGCATCCTCACGATCCAGCAAGATCCACTGGCGAAGACTCTCCGCATCTCCGAACGATGGCACCCGCGGTTCACGGCCACTTCGCCACTCAAGATTCCTCGCCGCAGGTCAGAGCGACCGCGTCAGGGACGACTCGGTGACACAGGACAGGTGGCGAGCCCGGTGGGGTGACAACTCGATTGCGAAGTATGAGGGGCGGGGCTCCGGCGAGGGTCGAGGGCTTCGAGGTGGCTTACATACGAGGTGACGGGGTGGAACGCCGGGTGCCGTTGGCCAGGGCCGCAGGGGTGCGGTTCGAGGACGGGCGTCCGGTCTGGAGCGCGATCACGCGATGGCTCTCGACTTCGATCCGGCTGTGACCGCGTTGGCCTCGCAGCCGCTGTGGCTGTTCTGGGAGAACGAGCGGGGCAAGGCCGTCTCGCACGCGCCGGATTACTTCGTGCGTCGCTCTGATGGCTCGGTGCTGCTGGTGGACTCCCGGCCTGAGAACCGGCGTCCGGCACGGGACTTGGCGAAGTTCGCCGCGACCGGTCGGGCCTGCACCTAGTAGGACTCCGTTAGGTTGCTCTGGCTCTGGGGTTTTGGCTGGTGGTGGATGTTCTGGGCAGGGGGCGGTGGCAGGTGGTGCAGGTGCCGGTCCAGCAGTTCAGCAGGTCCTGGATGGCGTCGAGGGTCTGGTAGAGGGTGAGTTGGCTGTATCGGCTTTTGGGGCCAGTCGCTGTTCGGTGAGGAACGCGTGGGCGGCGGTGACCAGGGTGACGTGGTGATGCCAGCCGTTCCAGGAACGTCCCTCGAAGTGGTCCAGGCCGAGGCCGTGCTTGAGTTCCCGGTAGTCGTGCTCGATGCGCCAGCGGATCTTCGCCAGGCGGACCAGTTCGGCGATTGGGGTGTCTGCGGGCAGGTTGGACAGCCAGTAGCCGGTGGGTGCTTCGGCGCCGTCGGGCCATTCGGCCAGCAGTGTGACCTCAGGCAGGACGCCGTCCCAGTGGCCGTGTGAGGCGAGGGCGGCGGCCTGGGCGAGGCGTTTGGATTTGATCCCGGCGGGCCGCACCTGCAGGGACAGGAAGTGTGAGCGCAGCGGTCCGCGGGATCCTTCCCGCCAGGTCACCTCGGTGAAGGCCTGCCGTCCGTGGCCGGCCACCAGCGCGGCCACCGGAGTCGGCCTGTCGCGGTAGCGGGGCTGCGGCTTGCGGCCGTTGCCGGACCAGGTGGGGGCCATGGGCATCGCATCATGCGGGTGGACGGTCACATCCGAGCGGATCGCCACCACGTAGTCGATGCTGCGATGTTCCAGGCCGTCGCGGAAGTCGGCGTTCTGTCCGTAGCCGGCGTCGGCCACCAAAACCGGAGGCACCAGACCCCATCCGGCCAGCTCATCGATGGTGTCCAGGGCCAGACGCCACTTCTCCCGGTGCCCGATCTCGTCGGGCATCCCGGTCTTGCGCCGGCGAACCGGATCGTGCGCCCACTCCTCAGGCACGAACAGGCGCCATTGCAGCGGACAGGACGCCGTGTCGGAGACCGCGTGCACACTCACTGCGACCTGGCAGTTGGCCTGCTTGCCCAGCGCCCCGCAGTACTGGTGGGCGACCGCCACCGACATCTTCCCGTCCTTGGGAAACGACACGTCATCGACCGCCCACGCGTCCGGACCGACCAGCGGCACCATCCGCTGCGCAATCCGCCGCCGCACCGGCAGCGGATCCCACGTCGACTGGTTCACGAACTGCTGCAGATTCTGCTCGTTGCCGTCCGGCAGCCGCTGCGCCATGGCCTGGATGGACTTGCGGCGACCGTCCACCATCAGTCCCCGCAGATAGCAGTCGCTCTTGGCCCGCTGGTCCTTGCGCGGCACCGAGGCGAACACATCAGCCACGAATAACGCCAACTTCGCCCGAGCCCGGTTCACTTCATGTGTATCCACACCTTCAGCGTTCCCCCAAACAGGACCGACAGGCAGACATAACGGAGTCCTACTAGTGCCGTATCAGGCAACGTTCGCCCTGTTGACTACCTTGCGCAGGCGTTCGTCGGCGGCGTGCTTGTTCCGCCAGATGATGTAGCGGCGGATCATGCTGCCCTGCTCCTTGTGGCTGGCATGGTCGGTGCCGTCGAGTGCGAAGTAGCGCAGGGCGGTGAACTGGGCCTCGATGCGGTTGAGCCAGGAGCTGTTGGTCGGGGTGTAGGCGAATTCGACGTTGTTGGCCGTGGCCCAGTCGCCGACGCGGGTGTCCTTCTTGGTGGTCAGGTGCGGGGAGAAGTTGTCGAGCACGATCGCGATCCGGGTCTCGGCCGGGTAGAGGCTGCGCAGGTAGCGGCAGAACTCCAGGAACCTCGTCCGGTTCTTCTTCGGCTTGATGTGGCCGTAGAGCCTGTCCCGGGCCAGGTCATAGGCGGCGAAGAGGTGGCGGACGCCGTGCGGGCGGGTGTAGGTGGCCCGTCGGCGGGGGCGGGGTTCCCGGTCGGGGTCCTTGTGCTTCCCGCCGCGCTCGGTCCACTGCCGGCCGGGGTGAGGCTGGAGGTTGAGCGGGCCGAACTCGTCAAGGCAGAAGACGACTTCTGGTTCGCCATCGTCGGGTATGACCTCGCCGTCGGCGATGGCGTAGAGGTGCTCGACGCGCGCTTTCTTGGCGGCGTAGTCGGGGTCGCGGGAGGTCTTCCAGGTCTTTATGCGTTGAAACGAGACGCCCTCCTCACGGAGCAGAACCCGAAGGCCCTCGTGGCTGATGTCGTCGACCACCCCCTCGGCGACCAGGAAGTCGGCCAGCTTGGCCAGGCTCCAGGTCGAAAACGGCAGGCCGTGCTCGGCGGGCTTGGACTTGGCGGTCTTCTTGATCTCCCGGCGTTCGGGGAGAGTGAAGGTCTTGGGCCGACCGCCCTTGTACTTCGGGTAGAGCGAGTCGAAGCCGTCGGTGTTGAAGTTGTGGATCACGTCCCGGACTCGGTCCGCGCTGGTGAATGTCACCTCGGCGATCTTCGCCACGGGCATGCCCTGCGCGGACAGCAGCACCATCTGGGCCCGCCGCCAGGTCACCACCGACCCCGTGCCTCTACGGATGATCCGCAGCAGGCGCTGCCCCTCGTCGTCATCGATCTCACGGACGCGTACTCGTTCTGCCACCCAGACAGCTTGGCCGACACCGCGCCGTCCGGACCAGCATCCGAACGGCGCGTCACATCACCACAGGGCAAAGGTTCTCTGATGCGGCACTAGTAGGTCGTCGCTGCTTAGTTGTGTCATGTCTGGGAGGCTGGTATCTGTCAGATCCTTCTCGCTTGTCAGACAGGGCTGTTGTTATGGGTTCGCAGAAGAAGCGGCCGGTCAGGCTGACCACGCAGGACCGTGAGGAATTGGTCCGGGTGACCACGACGGGTGTTCGCGGAGCTTCGATGATCATGCGTGCGCGGGTGCTGCTCGCGCTGGACACCTCGGTGGGTGAGGTGGACTCCAAAGAGGCGATCGCGACCCGGCTCGGCGTCTCCGGTGAGACGTTGCGGCTGGTCGCCAAGCGTTTCGCCGAGACCGGTGGCGATGTTCACGCCACGATCGCACGGAAGAAACGCGACCTGCCGCCGGTGCCCTCGCCGGTGACCGGCGAGGTCGAAGCCCGGCTGATCGCGATGGCATGCTCCCAGCCGCCCTCAGGCTATGCGCGGTGGTCGCTGCGACTACTGGAGAAGCACGTCGCACTGGTTGAGGACATCCCCGATCTGGACCACTCCACCATCGGCCGGATCCTAAAAAAACGGAACTGCGCCCTCACCTGAAGAAGTGCTGGACCATCCCACCACGAGCGAACGCACAGTTCGCAGCCCGGATGGAAGACGTCCTCGCCGTCTATGCCCGACCCTACGACCCGGCACGTCCGGTGGTGTGCATGGACGAAAAGCCCTACCAGCTCCTCGACCACGTCCGCGGCCCAATCCCCGCCCGACCCGGCCGCGACGCGTGCCAGGACAGCGAGTACATCCGCTGCGGCACCTGCTCCGTCTTCGTATGGACCGAACCCCTGCGCGGATGGCGTCGAGTTCAGGCACTGACCCGGCGGACCCGGATCGACTGGGCCGGCCAGGTCAAGCAGCTACTGACGGTGGACCACCCCGACGCCGCGACCGTGGTGCTGGTGATGGACAACCTCAACACCCACACCATCGCCTCCCTGTACGAGGCATTCGAACCGGAGGAAGCCTTCGCCCTGGCCCAGCGCCTCGAGATCCACCACACGCCCAAGCACGGCTCCTGGCTCAACATCGCCGAGATCGAACTCTCCGCGCTGACCCGGCAATGCCTCGACCGCCGGATCGGCGACCTCGACACACTCAACACCGAACTCTCGGCCTGGCAGAACGCCACCAACACCGACCAACGCCAAGTGGACTGGCAGTTCACCACCCATGACGCACGCATCAAACTGCGCCACCTTTATCCCAAGAATTAGCCACGACAGTCTACTAGATCGGCTGGAGCTATGCCCCGTGGGGCGAGCTGGACCCGGTGGAGGCCGTGAATCTGCGCTGGCTCGCCGGTTACCGGCATCTGCGCTGCTTCAATGCCGAAGTCGCCGCACGGCTGCGGGAGTTCTTCGCGGCGCCGGGACGGCTCATGGAGGGCGCTGAGGAAGCCGGCGATCCGATCGCCGTGCTGCCGGTGCTCTTTCACCTGATGTGGCGCCAGGAACTTCTCAGCGACTTGTCGGTGCTGCTCGGTGACCGCGCGGCGGAGGACGGGCGGTGAGGCCGCGCCCGCTGCTGAAGGTCGGGGACCGGGTGGTCTTCGTCGGCCTGGAGCACACCGTGGTGGCCGTCGCCGGAACGACGGTGCAGCTGCTGTCGGCTGCTGGTGAGCCGTCGACGGTGCTGGTGGCCTATCTGTTCGCGGCGCCGGATTTCGAGGTGGTCGGCTCAGCGCCGGTGCCGCCGCTGACCTTCCAGGGGCTGCTGGAAGGGCTGCCGAAGAAGGTCGCCGAGGCGGCCTGCCGGTGGGAACACTGCCTGGTGGAGATCGAGACCGGGCTGCCGCCGGAGCGCGAGTAAGTGGCTGGACACGATCACCGCTCAAGCACGCAGCGCCCAGGCGAAGGTGTTCTCCGTGAGCGTGCCGTGAGTCACCCCGCAACTTCGGAACAGGCGCACGAGCACCTGCTGTCCCCAGCGATCGAGGGCATTGAGCGGGAAGGCTGGACGCTGGACAGCATGAGCACGTACAGCGCTTCCTCGGCCTACGAAGGTCCCGCCTTCTGGGCATTGTTGGTCTTCCGCACGGCCTACCGCGGGCACGCCCGTGCACTGCCCCAAGACCGACCTCTGCCTTCCGGACCGGCTGAGCGCGCCCGCTCTCCGGTTCGCCTTCGACCGCAGCCCCTCCAGCTTCGCCGCCACCAGCTCCACCCCCAGCCTCCCGGCAACCTCCTTACAAGCCAGCGGCGTTGACGAAGACGCCAGGACCTCCACAATCCGCTGATACTCCGCGGACAGCACCGTCACCTGACACCCCTCACTAAACGCCGGAACCACCGCGCCCTTCGACGGCGACGGCGACGGCGACGGCGACGGCGACGGGGCAGCGTTCTGTGCGACCGGCACCGCGCCTTCTTCCGCCTGGGCGCCTGCGGTCGGATCAGCGAGAACCTCCACCAGGGCCTCCCGCGCAATCACGAACCGCTCCCAAAAACGCTCCGCATCCCGCAACTCGGCCAGAACCCGGTCGGCTTCCTCACGCAGCACCTCCACCCGCTGCCGAGCCCCGCGCTCCCGTTCCTCCAACAAACCGACGACCGACGCCACCGAGCACCTCCACAACCAGCACGACACGATGAGTCCTGTCTGCCACAGAACCAGCCACACCATGCCTGACCAGCGGAAAGTCAGCGATCAAGTACGGAAAGACAACAGCTTCTGAGCAGGCGCCTGATCTCGAAGGCGGTGAAGCGGACGGGGGCGGGCGGGCTGCTGGGATCAGGCGGGTCCCCCTCTCTCGGCTACGGGCGCTGCCGGCGGGGGCCGGCCGTAGCGGGTCCGGGCCGGCGGGCCGTTCTCGCGGGCGGTGGCTGCGTCGCAGCCGGCCAGGAACGCGGCGGCCAGCTGGGCGAGGGTGACGTGCCGGTACCAGCCGTGGAAGGAGCGGACCTCGTAGTCAGCCATCCCGCAGGCGGACTTCGCCAGCTTGATCGCCTCTTCCACCCGCCGGCGCGCACCCGGCACCAAAACGATCTCCTCGACCGGGGTGTCGGTCGGGCCCCGGCCCAGGTAGTAGTCGCGTTTGCCGGGATCCTCCAGGCGGCGTCGCGCGAGCTGTCCGCGTCCGGCCGCCATCCGCAGGGCCGTCACCGGCCGCTCGGCCCGGTGGTGATCGGCCATGGCCCAGCCGATCACCTCCCGCATCGCGAGATCGATGCAGGACGCCAGATAGGCCTTACCCTCGGCGGTGACGAGCTCGGTCATGTCGCCGACCAGCCGTATCCCGGGGCGCGATGCGGTGAAGTCCCGCCGGACGAGGTCCACGGCGAGCGCTTCCGCCGCCCTCACGCCAGGCCCGATGCCACAGACCGGCCGCCTGCCGGGTCACGCCGAGCACTTCCGCGACCTGACCGGCCGCATTTCTTATTCGAACAAATCCGCTGCCTGCAACCGCCGCCGCTCCAGCTCAGCTGGGCTCCGGCGAGTTCGAGTCCTCATGGATCCGTTATGCCGCACACATACCCGCTGACAAACGGCACCTCAAAGATCAGTACACGTCCGGGCACCGACATTCTGACGCCCATCAATGCGAGGCGTCGATTCTTTGATATATCCGAAGATAGCAGAGTAGTTGCCGTTCCAAAGCTAGCGTTAGCAGGTGGCCGGCTGGGGGAAAATTGTTCAACTTCTCAACGCATCGGTGTGCACATTGTGACAGTAGATGTGCCACGTGGTCAGGCTGCAGACCAAGAGCCAAGGCATTAACAGAACCTTCAACTGTTTCACGGTCGTGTCCTGCTAGATCGTTAGCCAACCGTACGGCCAATGCCGCATCGTCAAGGGCATCCCCCAGTGAAGTTGCTGCTGGGGAGGCGTCTGCGCTCTCGATCGTGGACCAAAGTACAGCTGTCACGAAATGCATTCCGATGCTTCTTGCGCCCTGCTTAAGATATTCTTGAATTGTTGGCAATTCGGCCCCCCCGGTGAGCGCTCGCGCCGCTCGCCGTTCGAAGCTCTGTCCGCTCAAGAACGAATCGGTTGCAGATTGAAAAAAAGAATACAGGCTGGGACCGGCCGGTTGATTCAGAAAACGTTCATGTATTGTTGACAGTGCCAGCGAGAGTGAATGAGTAGGATCTGCATTCTTGATGCTTATTACGGATCTACAGTCCTGCAAGCAGGCTTCGACGGCTCGGTCGGATTCTGATTTGAGATCATCGACGAAGACGTCTATCAGGGCTGTCCAAAGGATCGCCTGCGCGAAGAGGGAGCATTGATCCGATGGAAGCCAGGGAGCAATAAATGCGGCTAGGATGGCTGCGGGCATAATCTGCTCCTGGCGAACCGGCAAGGCAGTGGAACGAACCCACGTCTCAAGTTCTTGGGCAATCGATATCGACATTGCCGCTGCGTCGGCGATTGCCAAAGGATCTAGCGCTGTACACATTCTATCGATATCCCATGACCCTTTCTCCAGCCCTCCCGCCCCAGTGGGGTCATCGAGCTCCTCGATCATCATCGTGCTGGTCCATCCGTATTGGACTGCGCCTGCAGGCGTACCAGCAGATTTCGGGGATGGAGAATGGCCGATCGCGAGGGGCGGAGGTCGGCCTCGGGTTCGGGCCTGAGGCGCCAGCGTGCAATGATGCTGGCGAGGGTGAGTTCGATTAGCATGGCGGCGAATTCGTAGCCGATGCACTTGTTCGGCCCAGCCCCGAACGGGGCGAAGGCACCTCGCGGGAGGCTGCGCTCGTTTTCTGGATTCCAACGGTCAGGGTCGAATACATCAGGGTGTTCGTAAACACCGGGATGGTGCTGGACGACGTAAGGACTGAACACGACAGTCGATCCTCGGGGGATCGCGGTGCCGGCGAGCGTGGCATCGGTTGTAGTTGTTCGGGTGCTGAACCAGGCTGGCGGGTAGAGCCTTAGGGTCTCCTTGACCACCTGCCGGGTAAACGTAAGACGGGGAAGGTCGTCCCCACCGGCGATTCGATCACCGAGGACCGCACGTGCTTCGGCGTGAAGGCGTCGTTCGGCATCGGGATGCAGAGCCAGAAGTGTCACGGCCCAGGCCAGGGCGGCTGGGGTTGCTTCGGCGCCCGCCACCAGCAGGGCGATGCACTCGTCGCGCAGTTCCTTTTCGCTCATGCCGCTGGCCATCAGCGCGGACACGACATTTTCGTGGCCAGGGCGCGACGCGCGGTGTTGAGCGAGCAACTGGTCGATCGCCGCAGTCAATACCGCCATCGCCGCTTCACACCGCCGGTTGGCGGGGATAGGAAGCCTTTTGATGAGAGGTGTCGGCGAGGCATATCGCACGTATACATCGCGCACTACGGCGGCGATGGCGCGCCGCAGCTGCTCGACCGATCCCGGCACATCGTCAGCACCGAATAGCGCACGCAGCGTCGTCTTGAGACTGATTGCGTACATCGCTGGGCCGACTTCTATGGACTGTGCGTTGGTCCACCCACCGATAATCTCCTCGATCGTTGCCGTCATAACCGGAGCGTAGTTTGCCAAATGCTGATGTCTGAACGATGGCTGAAGCCGGCGCCGCTGCCCGCGGTGATCCGCGTGGGTTGAAGTGACGACTGTGTTGCCGAAAACATCCCTCATAGTCTCGAAAACCGGACCACCCTTGTCGAAGGTGCGGTTGTCGAGCAGCATTTCGTGCATGAGCTCAGGATGGCATGGCACGTACATCCTGGCGCGTCCGAACTGAACTTCCACCAGGTCTCCGTGTTGGGCTAGCGACGCGATCCAGCCGAGGGGGTCGCGCAGCAGGGCGAGTGTGTGCCCGAGCAGCGGTATGGCGCCTGGGGCCCGACCGGACTGCAGACCGCTGGTTGTGGTGGATAGGGGGTTGATCATGTTGTCATGCCTCCAGGATCCATGCAGCGATTCGTTTCCGTTCCGTCCATCGTGAGGGGCAGGCCGATGTGCCTGGCGACCCTTTGGGGCACTCCTTGGGGTGCCAGCCCAAGGCGCAGAGGCAGAGAACTACCAAAAGGATTCCGTACCTCGAATCGCACTTATACGCTCCAGTATCGAACTGGTACTGGGTGACTCCGCCCGGCATCACGCTTTGTAATGATGGGAGAGTTCATGCCGGAGAGCAACCGTGTATGTCCGCACGCGAAGCTGTTCGATCCCGCAGGCGTCCATCGTAACGACCCCCACCCGTTCCTGGCGCGCGCACGTCGAGAACAGCCCGTCTTCTACGCGCCGCAATTTGACCGATGGTGTGTCACTCGGTACGACGACATCGTCACGATTCTTCGGGATAAACAGAACTTCTCTGCTCGAGATCACAAACCTGCCCCGCTGAACGCAGAGCTGCCCCCGGATGTGCTTGAAACCCTAGCAACGTGGCGAGGTGACGAGGAGTCGGTAGCAACACGCTGGGATGGACTAGACCATACCAAAATGCGCGCCGTGGCGGGCGCTCAATTCACCCAGCGCGCCCTGTCACCGTTCGAATCCGATATCCGAGGGACGGCAGCCGCGTTGACAGCAAGATTGGTCGCCAGGGGTGACATCGACTTCATCTCTGAATTCGCGATCCCTTTCACATTGAACACCATTCTAAAGATATTGGGAATTCCTGATGAGTTTCAGGATCGGTGTCGACGATGGTCTCAGCATTGGCATGCACTCAAATTGAACCATCCAGATCTCAGCGACAGCGCTTTTGCGCGCCAGGCTGCGCAGAGTCTACGGGAATTTGGTTCTTTCGCGAGAGATATGGTGGCTCAACGGAAGTCCCGGCCACGCGACGACGTCATCAGCCACATGCTGCACAATAGCCAAAGTGAACGAAGCTTGACCGCCACTGAGGTCGTGGCACTTCTACCCACTATTATTTCGGCCGGCCACGAGACATCGGCCCAGGCACTGGCTCTCATCGTGTCCGATCAGTTGGACTCCCCCGGTGGTTGGTCCGAGCTCAGCGGCGGGCACGTTCCTATTGCTGGGATGATCGAGGAAAGTCTGCGTCTTGAGGCGCCCTTGTTCGGTGTGTTCCGCACGGCCAAGCGACCGGTCACGGTAGGAGGAATACAATTGGCGGAAGGAAGCCGGCTGCTGCTCCTGTGCGGTTCTGGCAATCACGACGAGAATAGATATGAGAACCCGACACAGCGCAACGTAGAACGTAAATTCGACTCGCCGCATCTGTCCTTCGGTCTGGGTTCCCACTTCTGTGTCGGTGCTCCGCTCGCTCGCCTCGAACTGACCATTGCCATGGAGGAACTCGCCGCTGGTCTACCTCAGCTCACTTTGGCACCAGAGGCGAGCCGCAGCTATCACCCCATTTTTCCGCTGCGGGCCCTGACCGAATTGAGGCTGCTTACATGACGCGACAGGAAATGCGAAACGGCAGTTTTGGTCCCGCAGGAGCGGTAGCAGGGTCGGATCCGCCTGCCGGCGGACATTCTGTGGCCGATATCGATATCCACCCGTCAGGAGATCGCTGGAGTCGTCTCGCCATTCGGATGTACCGGATCCCGAGTCGGCTCTTGTTCGAAATTGTCATGGCGTGGAGAATAACAGTCGGAGACTTCCCGGCGACGGTAATACCCTATCTGTGCGTGGCGACCAGCACATTCATAGCGGCTGGACTTCCGGCACGCGAGCTTCCTGTAGTCCTACTTAAAATCCTGACCTATGGATTCCTGTACATTTATGCATTCACGACTGTCAACCAGCTTGCCTCCGGCGAAGAGGACGCTGCAAACAAACCTCATCGCCCGCTGGCCAAGGGAATCGTCACGCGGCAATGGATGATTCGACGTGCCGTCGCAACAAATGCCCTGTTCATCACTATTGGGTTTCTCTTTTCGATTCCTTGGCCCACCTTGACGTGGCTGGCCCTTATTCACCTCCATAACATCTTCGACCGGATATATCGGCACTGGTTCTTCAAGAACGTTGTATTCATAAGCCTCGGCGCAGGGGTCGAACTTACCGCCGTTTGGGGACTTACCGCGCCTACCGCGCTGCCATGGGCGTGGATCTGCGTGACGTCGCTGCTGGCTGGAATCGGGTGCAACTGCCAGGACATCCGCGATGTGGTCGGCGATCGGCTGGTCAGACGTAAGACAATGTCTGTCGCGTGGGGTGAGAGAAATGCCCGCGCGGCCGCGGTGCTGATATTGTTCTCCACCCCCGTGATTCAGTACGCGGTGTTGCCATGGCCACCCCCAAGCGCCGCACTATTGATATGCCTCGGGATTCCGTGCGCCTTGATTTGGCTCAGCGCAACGCGGTTTCTTCTCTTCCGGAATCCAAGATCTGACCACTGGAGCTACCAACTCTTCTGCTTCTGGTGGTGTTCGGCACTTCTCCTGCAACCCCTGGTCATCACGGGATACATAGGCTGATGCATTTGAAGACAAACTCTGAGGTGGATCAGAATGAGGGCGGTATGACTAGTCCAACCGCGCCGTACGCGACTTCTCTGGTGGAATCCGGAGAGCCCGCGATGGCCTGGAGCGCGGCCGACGTCCCCACTCAGAACGGGCGGGTGGCCGTCGTCACCGGCGCCAACAGCGGGCTCGGCCTGGAGACAGCCAAGGTGCTGGCCGCCCGCGGCGCCACCGTGGTGCTCGCCTGCCGCGACCCGAAGCGCGCCGCGGCAGCCGCCGGGGTGGTAGGCAAACAGGGCGGCACGGCGGAGCTGCTCGCGCTCGACCTCGCCTCGCTGGACTCGGTGCGCGCTGCCGCCGCGGAGCTGCGCGAGCGCTTCGACCGCGTCGACCTGCTGTTCAACAACGCCGGTGTGATGTTCCCCGCCTACGGGAAGACCGCCGACGGCTTCGAACTCCAGCTCGGCACCAACCACCTGGGCCACTTCGCCTTCACCGGCCTGGTGCTGGACCGGCTGCTGGAGGTGCCTGGCTCGCGCGTCGTGGTCGTCGCCAGCCTAGTCCACCGGTTCGCGCGCGGCGGCATGAACTTCGACGACCTGCAGTCCGAGCGTCGCTACAGCCGGATCGGCGCTTACGGCCAGTCCAAGCTGGCCAACCTGCTTTTTGTTTATGAGTTGCAGCGCCGGCTCGCCGCCGCCGAGGCCCGGACGGTCGCGGTCGCGGCCCACCCCGGCTGCTCCAGCACCGAGCTGACCCGGCATCTGCCCGCCTGGATGCAGCGGGCCAGCCGGGTCCTGGTTGAGCCGCTGCTGGCGCAGCCCGCCGAGCAGGGTGCGCTGCCAAGCTTGCGTGCGGCGACGGATGCCCAGGCGCAGGGCGGCCAGTACTACGGTCCGAGGGGCTTCCAACAGACGCGCGGCGCGCCCCAGCTGGTCCGGTCGACCCCAGTCTCCTACGACACCGCCGCACAGCAGCGACTCTGGACGGTGTCGCAGGAGCTGACGGGGGTCGGCTTCCCGGTCTGAGGCTGACCTGTCGGATCAGCCCGGGGCACTGCCGCTCCTCGCCCAGCACACGGTGGGCGAGGACTTTATCAGTATTGGCGTTGTGCCCGCACGACCCGGCGGGAGGAGGCGGTGGTTCCTATTCCCTCCGTGTCGGTCGGTCGACGTCTCGGCACCGCGCGGCAGAAGTTCGAGGAGGCCGGGAGGATGAGCCTGCTTGTCGTTGGCCTGAGCCACCGCAGCGCGCCAGCCGGTCTGCTGGAGCGCGCCGCCCTAACGGGGCATCAGCCGTCCCGGCTACTGCACGCCTCGGCCTCCGCGCCGGTCGCCGAGTCCACACTGGTCAACACCTGCAACCGGATCGAGCTCTACGCGGAGGTGGACAACTGTCACGCGGGTGTGGAGATCCTGTCCACCCTGCTCGCCGAGCACTCCGGCGTCGGCCTGGACGAACTGACCCCGCACCTCTACGTGCACTACGAAGACCGGGCCGTCCACCACCTCTTCTCGGTGGCCTGCGGTCTGCACTCGATGGTCGTCGGCGAGGGGCAGATCCTCGGCCAACTGCGCGACGCCCTCAACACCGCGCAGGACCAGCACACCGCTGGCCGCTCGCTGAACGAGCTGTTCCAGCAGGCGCTGCGGGTCGGAAAGCGCGCCCACAGCGAGACCGGGATCGACAAGGCCGGGCAGACCCTGGTCATCTTCGGCCTGCAGCAGATCGCCGAGGTCTGCGGCCCGATCGCGGGCAAGCGCGCGCTGGTCGTCGGCGCCGGGTCGATGAGCTCGCTGGCTGCGGCCACCCTGCACGGCGAGGGCGTCGGCGAGCTGGTCGTCGCCAACCGGACCCTGGCCAAGGCCGAGCGTGTCGCGGCGCAGCTGGGCGGCACCGCCGTGCCGTTCACCGAGCTCGGGACCGCGCTGGTCGAAACCGACCTGGTCATCTCCTGTACCGGGGCGGCTGGAATCGTGCTGACCGCCGACGCGATCGAAGCCGCCGCGCAGAAGCGCAGCGCCGTCGCCGCGCCGCTCGCCCTGCTCGACCTGGCCATGCCCCGCGACGTGGACACCGCCGCGCACACGCTGGCCGGCGTCCACGTGGTGTACCTGGAGTCGCTTGCCACCGCGGCCCAGGACGCCGACTCCGGCGCCCTCGACATTGACGCGGTCCGCCGCATCGTCGCCGAGGAGGTCGACGCCTTCGGCGCGGCCCAGCGTGCGGCGGCGACCACCCCCAGCGTCATCGCCCTCAGGGCGATGGCCTCCGCGCTGGTCAATGCCGAGCTCGAGCGCCTGGACGCTCGCCTCCCCGGGCTGGAGGACCACACCAGGGCGGAGATCCAGCAGACCGTCCGCCGCGTGGTGAACAAGCTGCTCCACCAGCCCACCGTTCGCATCAAGCAGCTGGCCGGGGAACCCGGCGGCGCCTCCTATGCGGCGGCGCTGCGCGAACTGTTCGACCTCGATCCCATGGCCATTGAGGCGGTCAGTACCACCAGGACGATCTCATGACAGGTCCGACGAGCATGCAAGGAGATCACCTCCACCGGGTAGCGGTGCTTCTTGTACGACGTCACCACATCCGGCACGACCAGCCCCTCTCCCCAGACGGACAACCCCGAAGATCATCCCAGGCCAACTGACAACGTGACAGCACCGTGCTTCATGATCGGCACGTAGGTCATTTCCGGGGACACCGTCGGGAGCCACGCTGCTTTGCAGACCAAGCAGTTGCCATGACCCGCATGGCCCAGAGTCGTCACTGCCCCACGCAATCCGGATACGGCCGCATGCCGCGCGTCGCAGCCAGGGGGTCTTCCGGGCGGCCACCCAGCACGGTGGATGGAGCTACAGCGGGAGAGGAAGCGAGGAACACGTCCAGCAGCTCCTGCTCGTCCGGCTGGGACGGCGTCTCGACGACGGCCGAACGCTGGTTCTGGATCACTTTCAGTGCCAGGGCCACGGAGGGTCACCGAAACCGCGATCATGAACGGCCGTGAGTGATGTACTCATCCAGGACCTGTGGTTCCACCAGATCGAGGGTGTCGAGGTAGAAAACGCCGTGTCCGAAGGCGAGTTGGTGACCGTCCGGGCCCGGACAGGCGCGGAGCAGGCCGCGTGTCCGGCATGCGGGACCCTGTCGTCCCGGATTCACAGCCGGTACGTACGCCGGCTCGCCGACAGTGCGGTCGGCAGCCGTCGGGTGCTGATCGAGTTACAGGTGCGGCGGTTCCGTTGCCGTGAACGTGCCTGCCGACAGGCAACCTTCGCCGAGCAGGTCGACGGGCTCACCTTCCCCCGAGTTCCGCAGTCGATGGGCACGCGAGAGCCCTGTGGTCCCGCGACCTGCTGGGATACGCCAGGCAGACGTGTGCCTACGAGCCCTTCCTCAGGCTGTGACCTGGGGGATCGAGTGCAGTTTGCTCTTCCAGATTCCCCATCCGGATCGACAGGATCTGACGGTTCGTCCGGGTTATTGACAAATCGTCACATCGCGTCCTGTGATTCGCTGTTGAGAAACCCGCCCCGCCACCCTCATGTGGGCATGCGAGATCGGCGGCGTCGGCGCAGGTCAGCAACTCGGGGTACCGCGTATGCCCACCAACTGTCGAACTCGGGCTTCCGGCACTGGGGCGAAGTGCGGGTCTGCAGAAGGTACTTGAACGCCTCGCGGTGATGCTGGCTGGTCGGGCCGGAGCCCGGTTCTCCGAGGTCCTGACGACCCAGGTGAGCAAGTCGACGCTGCTGCGGCTGATCCGCCGCCTGCCAGAGCCCAAACCAACCACACCGCGCGTCTTGGGAGTAGACGAGTTCGCGCTGCGCAAGGGGCACAACTACGGCACGATCCTGATCGACATCGAGACCCGTCAGCCCATCGACCTGCTGCCGGACCGGACCACGACGACGGTGGCCCGGTGGCTCACCGATCACCCTGGTGTCGAAGTGATCTGCAGAGACCGCTCGACCGCTTTTGCCGAGGCCGGGCGGATCGGCGCCCCCGAAGCGGTCCATGTCGCGGATCGCTGGCACATCTGGTCCAACCTTGCCGAGGCCGTCGAGAAGACCGTCGTCCAGCACCGCGCTCTTCTCCGTCAACCGCACGACTCCGCCGCCACACCCATCAGTGCGGCCATGAAGACGATGGAACTCGAACCGCACGCCGCGCCGGGGCCGCGGACAGCAGGCCGCCTGTGCGACCGAATCCGGGAACAGCACGCGGCCGTCCATGCCCTCCTCTGCAAGGGAGTTGGGCTGCGAGCGATCGGCCGAGACCTCGGACTGGCCCGCAACACCGTTCGTCGCCTCGCCTACTCGGCGAGCCTGGACGAGCTTCTGGTCGGCCAGTGGACCGGCCGCACCAGCATCCTCGACCCCTACAAGCCCCACCTCCACCAGCGGTGGGCCGAGGGATGCACCATCGCCCGCCGTCTGTTCGAGGAAATACGTGCGCGCGGTTACACCGGTGGCGAGAGCGTCGTGAAGAAGTACGTCCACCGGCTGCCGGTCCGTAGCTGGGAGGCGTCCTCGGCGAAGGTGGTGTCGCGGACATGGTGCAGGGCCTCGATCTTCCAGTGGTCGCGGACGAGTTCGGCGAGCTGGCACGCGGTGGCCTGCTCGGCGGTCAGGCTGGTGACGGCGTAGACCGTCTTGACGGCGGTCTTGCCGGTCTTGAGGTCGGTGCGCCGGCGCTTGATCTGGACGGCCTGGCGGGCTCCGGGGAAGAGGAGGCTGTTGACGGTGGCGGCCTTGATCCGGCGGATCTCCGAGCGGCCGTGGCCGATGCCCCGGGTGCGTCCCTGGAGCGGGATGGCCTTCCAGGGAAGTGACTTGAGCTGTCAGCACAGCTTCTTCTGGTTCCCCTTGACGATCACGATGTAGTGGGCGTCCCGGCTGAGGAGGTAGTCGGCGTGCTCGCGCTGGGTATGCATCGCGTCGTTGGTGACGACGGTTCCTGCCAGGTCGGCGACGGTGTCCAGCAGCGGCTGGAAGCAGGTGATCTCGTTCGTCTTCTCGCCGACGTCCAGCTGGGCCAGGACCAGGCCGGTGGTGTGCTCCAGTGCGGCGAGCAGGTGGATCTTGCGGCCCTTCGCCTTGGCCGCGCAGCCCGGTCGCCTTCGGGCGTCGGTCGGCGAGCCGGCGTCCGACCGCCCGGTCCAGCGCGTCGCCGTCGATGCGGGCCAGTAGCCGCCGGACCGTCGTTTCCGCAGGCAGCAACCGCTTCGGAAACAGCGGGCCGAGGCGTATGCCGAGGCGTTGAAGGATGTGCGGCGGGGCGTCGGCGATCCACTCGCTGACTGCCGGCACAGAGGTCGCCCCCGCCAGAACCGCGCACGCGGTCAGCGCGAGGACGGCGACCAGAGCGTGCCGTACGCCGCGCGGGTCTCGCGGGCCGGGGTACCCGGCCAGCTGCTCCAGCAGACGCGGGACCTCGGCGGATACGGCCTCGGGCTGCTCACGGAGCTGGTCAAGGGCAGAGGGGATCAGCGAAGATGCGTCGGCAGGCACGGTCTTCCACTCGGATCACGGGGCGTAGAGAACTCCATGATCCTGGAAGCCGTGCCTGTCACGTTCCGGGGCACCGGCAAGCCGGCAGAACATCACGAACCGGACGTCACGCGACTACGCCGAAGCCCTGGGGGTGGGGTGGAATGCTCGCCGGGTCGGCGTCTGAGGAGGGGGACCCGGTCGTGTCGGACGCGGGCCCTCGTACAAGAAGCACAGCTACCCGGTCGAGGTCATCTCGCACTGCGTGTGGCGGTACTTCCGCTTCCCCTCAGCTACCGAGGTAGAGCCGCTCATCCTGGAGCGCGGCGTCATCGTCTCCCACGAGACCGTCTGCCGCTGGTGCCTGAAGCTCGGGCAGGCCTACGCCAACGCCCTGCGCCGACGGCGCCCGCAGCCCGGTGACAAGTGCCCCGACGAGGTCTTCATCAAGGCCGGCGGGAAGCAGAAGTACCTGTGGCGGCCGCCGACGCCGACGCACGGCATCGGGAAGGCCCGCCTGCCCAGAGGGCTGCCCGAAACGGAGGGAACGGCGAGCCATTCAACGGTAAGACTGACAACAATGCATTGAACGGTCAGCGCGGGCGATTCCGCCACAGCCGAGAGGGACTCTGATATTGGTGGAACGCCGAACCGCCGGTTTGAGGTGTCGTAGCCCAGTGGGCGACTCGGCCGCCTCTGGCCACGCATCGGCCGACACCATACCCAGCCCTTGTCAACCACACCGCCACGTCGCCATGTCCGGCTCGCCTCTCGGCGTGGCTACGTGTATCCAACGCTCTACTCAAAACCCCCATACCGCGCGGAAGGTCAGGGACTATGCTAATTTGCGGACTGAAGATGACACACGATGGCGGAATTGCCGTCATTGACGGGAACCGGCTCATATTTAGTATCGAGATGGAAAAGCTAGAAAACCTACCCCGCTATAGCCCCATCGACAATCTGGCGCGAGTTGAGAGAATCTTGTCCGGCGAAGGCGTCGACCTCGCCGCAATTGACAGATTCGTAGTCGACGGATGGCTCGTCGACCCCATAACGGGACGTACCGAGGTACCTGCGCGAGACGGTGCTCGAGAACTTCGTCTTCCGGTGGCGTCTTATGCCGAAGAGATGCTGGGAAGGAGGACGGAAAACCGCGGTGACCCCACCAGATCCATCGATTTTACGGAGCACAACTTCTCGTCGCACAGCATCGGGTATTCCAGCTACCATCACTCGACCGGCCACGTGCTCGCGTCGTACTGCGCTAGCCCCTTCGCCGCGCGAGGGGAGGACTCGCTCGTATTGACGTGGGACGGTGGCACCACTAGCCGACTCTACCATGCAACTGCCAATCCTCCAGGGCTCCGGCAAGTCGCAACAATCCTTCCCTTCTCAGGGCATCTGTTCTCGGCCATCTGCTGCAACTTTGATCCCTTTCGAATCGAGGGCGCCGCGAGCGCGCTGGAGGACGTAAACGCCAACACCCAGGCCGAGCTGCAGATGCAGATACTTTCAGTTGCTGGAAAGGCTATGGCGTACGCTGCTCTTGGAACGGTTGAGGAGTCTGCATTCCCAGTCCTTCGCGAACTTCTCTCGCAACTCACTCAGTCGAACGACGCAATTGAGCTCGCCGGTCAAGCCATGATGCTTGGCGGAAAAGTAGCTGCGGACCAAGACGCTCTATTCCCGGGAATGTCTAGCGCAGACATAATTGCAACTCTTCAAGCGTATATCGGAAATTTGATACTTGAGCAAGTGACTGCGGTGGTGCAGAAGTACTATAGCGGCTCGTACCCGAACCTCGCCCTCGCGGGTGGCTGCGCTCTAAATATCAAATGGAATACTAAGTTGCGCGCTTCCGGTCTATTCTCTGAAGTGTGGGCGCCTCCATTTCCAAACGACTCGGGAGCGGCTATCGGTGCTGCTTGCTGTGAGATGTTCTCAAAGGCTCGTAATTCTCGCCTCAACTGGAATGTTTATAGCGGCCCCCGCTTGACCGTGGGATCGATCCCGGAGGGATGGTGTTCAGAGGCGTGCGACGAAAGACAGCTTGCAGAGTTGCTTGTCGTTACTGGTGAGCCGGTCGTATTTCTATCCGGTCGAGCTGAGATTGGTCCGAGAGCTCTGGGTGGACGGAGCATACTTGCCCCTGCAACAGATGTCCGGATGAAGGATCGGCTGAATGCGGCGAAAGGACGGGCAGGCTATCGTCCGGTGGCGCCAATCTGTCTCTCCTCTCACGCCCCTGAAGTCTTTTCCCCGGGGACGCCTGACCCTTACATGCTCTTCGAGCATCACATCAGGCCTGAATGGGAGCAGAGAATTCCAGCCGTCGCACATTTGGACGGCACCGCTCGACTCCAGACAGTAGACCCCTCTGACGGGACTCCGATCAGCAAGCTGTTGTCAGAATACGAGCGCCTCAGTGGGATTCCAGTACTGTGCAATACAAGTGCGAACCTGAATGGACGAGGATTCTTTCCCGATGCTGCTACCGCGACCGAATGGGGGCGAATCAATTACGTCTGGTCAGAAGGGACTCTTTTTAGGAGGAGTGACATCTAATCCATCGTGCAACCCGAACGAAAAGAATCACGCTGACGGTGAGAGCAACACCAATGCACTGACCGGCCACAGCCGTCCACTTACATGCGGCGCGCATGCATACCTACGATCTGGGCCCGGCGCGTTGCCGCGCGCCAATCGCGTTCGTCACAGCAGGCGGCCTTGGTGATGCATTGCAGCGGAAGAGTGAGGGCGAGCGACGCGCCGGAACGTGGCATCCATCGCAAGCAGTGCTTGGAACCATCGTCATCCTCGGAGGGCCAGCGTGCCTAAGCGCACCGATATCCAGTCCGTCCTGGTCATCGTCTCCGGCCCGATCGTCATCGGCCAGGC
The DNA here is from genome assembly GCF_045162795.1 of Streptomyces sp. NBC_01017. Taxonomy (NCBI): domain Bacteria; kingdom Bacillati; phylum Actinomycetota; class Actinomycetes; order Kitasatosporales; family Streptomycetaceae; genus Streptomyces; species Streptomyces sp. NBC_01017. The sequence goes on along the minus strand of NZ_CP108683.1, from coordinate 10,961,568 downwards.
CGCCGAGTTCGACTACTCCGGCACCCAGGCGTGCCGCATCCTGCGCGCCGAGGGCCTGCGGGTCATCCTCGTCAACTCCAACCCGGCGACGATCATGACCGACCCGGAGATCGCCGACGCCACCTACGTCGAGCCGATCACCCCCGAGTTCGTCGAGAAGATCATCGCCAAGGAGCGGCCGGACACGCTGCTGCCCACCCTGGGCGGCCAGACGGCCCTCAACACGGCGATCTCGCTGCACCAGGCGGGGACCCTGGAGAAGTACGGCGTCGAGCTGATCGGCGCCAACGTCGAGGCCATCAACAAGGGCGAGGACCGCGACCTCTTCAAGGACGTCGTCGAGGCCGTCCGCGCCAAGATCGGGCACGGCGAGTCCGCCCGCTCGGTCATCTGCCACTCCATGGACGACGTCCTCGCGGGCGTCGACACGCTCGGCGGCTACCCGGTCGTCGTGCGCCCGTCCTTCACCATGGGCGGCGCCGGCTCCGGCTTCGCCCACGACGAGGAGGAGCTGCGCCGCATCGCCGGCCAGGGCCTGACCCTCTCTCCCACCACCGAGGTGCTCCTGGAGGAGTCCATCCTCGGCTGGAAGGAGTACGAGCTGGAGCTGATGCGCGACAAGCACGACAACGTCGTGGTCGTCTGCTCCATCGAGAACTTCGACCCGATGGGCGTGCACACCGGTGACTCGATCACCGTCGCGCCCGCGATGACGCTGACCGACCGCGAGTACCAGACCCTGCGCGACATCGGCATCGCGGTCATCCGCGAGGTCGGCGTCGACACCGGCGGCTGCAACATCCAGTTCGCGGTGAACCCGGAGGACGGCCGGGTCATCGTCATCGAGATGAACCCGCGTGTGTCGCGTTCATCGGCTCTCGCCTCCAAGGCGACCGGCTTCCCGATCGCCAAGATCGCGGCCAAGCTGGCCGTCGGCTACACGCTCGACGAGATCCCGAACGACATCACGAAGGAGACCCCGGCCTCCTTCGAGCCGACCCTCGACTACGTGGTCGTGAAGGCCCCGCGCTTCGCCTTCGAGAAGTTCCCGCAGGCCGACTCCACGCTGACCACCACCATGAAGTCGGTCGGCGAGGCCATGGCCATCGGCCGCAACTTCACCGAGGCCTTCCAGAAGGCGCTGCGCTCGCTGGAGAAGAAGGGCAGCCAGCTCGACTTCGTCTCCCCGGTGGGCGACAAGGCGAAGCTGCTCGCCAAGGCCGTGCGCCCGACCGACGGCCGCATCAACACCGTCATGGACGCGATCCGCGCCGGCGCCACGGCCGACGAGGTCTTCGAGTCCACGAAGATCGACCCGTGGTTCGTCGACCAGCTCTTCCTGATCAAGGAGATCGCCGAGGAGATCGCCGAGGCCGAGAAACTCGCCCCGGGCCTGCTGCGCCACGCCAAGCGGCACGGCTTCTCCGACCAGCAGATCGGCGAGATCCGCGGCCTGCGCGAGGACGTCGTGCGCGAGGTGCGCCATGCCCTGGGCGTCCGCCCGGTCTACAAGACGGTCGACACCTGCGCCGCCGAGTTCGCCGCGCAGACGCCGTACTTCTACTCCTCCTACGACGAGGAGACGGAGGTCGCCCCCCGCGAGAAGCCCGCTGTCATCATCCTGGGCTCCGGGCCCAACCGCATCGGCCAGGGCATCGAGTTCGACTACTCCTGCGTGCACGCCTCCTTCGCGCTGAGCGACGCCGGGTACGAGACGGTGATGGTCAACTGCAACCCTGAGACCGTCTCCACCGACTACGACACCTCCGACCGGCTGTACTTCGAGCCGCTGACACTCGAGGATGTGCTGGAGATCGTCCACGCCGAGCAGCAGGCCGGTCCGGTCGCGGGCGTGCTGGTCCAGCTGGGCGGCCAGACCTCGCTGGGTCTCGCCCAGGCACTCAAGGACAACGGCGTGCCGATCGTCGGCACCTCACCCGAGGCGATCCACCTCGCTAAGGAGCGCGGCGCGTTCAGCCGGGTGTTGGCCGACGCCGGTCTGCCCGCGCCCAAGCTCGGCACGGCGTCTTCCTTCGAAGAGGCCAAGGCGATCGCCGACGAGATCGGCTACCCGGTGCTGGCCCGCCCCTCGTACGCGCTGGGCGGCCGCGGCATGGAGATCGTCTACGACGAGACCCACCTGAGCGCATTCATTGCTGAGTCAAAGGAAGTCAGCCCGCGACATCCGGTGTTCGTCGACCAGTTCCTGGACAACGCGATCAAACTGACTGTTGACGCCCTCTTCGACGGCGAGGAACTCTACCTCGGCGGCGTCATGGAGCACATCGAGGAGGCCGGCATCCACAGCAGCGACAGCGCCTGCGCGCTGCCCCCGATCACGCTGGGCGGCTACGACATGAACCGCCTGCGCGCGGCCACCGAGGGCATCGCGCGCAGCGTCGGGGTGCGCGGCCTGATCAACGTTCGGTTCGCACTAACCCGCGACCTATACGTCCTGAAGGCTTACCCGTACGCCTCGAATACCATCCCATTCTCCTCGAAGGCCACCGGCATACCCCTGGCCAAGGCGGCCGCCCGGATCTCCCTTGGGGCGACTATCACCGAACTACGGAAGGACGGAATCCTGCCTGATAGAGACGGAGGCAGATTCGCATTGAAAGACCTCACCGCAATCCTGCAGCCCATCATGCCGTGGTTGCGCTTTCGCGGCGACCTTAACATACGCGAACTGCACATGCCCCATAAGATGAGTTCCACTGGCCAAGTCATGGGAATTAGCTCTACCATCGGTAGTGCCTATGCTAAGGCACAGGCGAGCGCGTACTGCGCGTTGCCGACGAGCGGCAGGGTGTTCGTTTCAGTTGCCTGCTGTGACAAGCGCAGATTGGTTCTCCCTACCCGAGCCCTGGCCCGTCTGGGCTTCGAGATCATAGCCCCCAGTGACACCGTCGAGATATTGTGGCGCAATGGCATCTCGGCGACGATCGTGCTTAAGCAAAACAATGGAGAGCATCCCAAGAGCGGGCGAACCGTCGTCGATCTGGTCCGTGAAGGGGAGATTGACCTGGTCCTTAATATTTCAAATAGTCGCAGGGTCGATGAGATCCGCGCGGCGGCTGCCAGTCGTTCCGTTCCCTGTTTCACCACGTTCCGCGCGATGCATGCAGCGGTACAAGCCATCGACGCACTGGTACACAGAAATCTGCAGTGGGTTTCCCTTCAGGAAGCAGCGTCAGGCGGGTGCTGCCACGTTGGCGGCCATGAAAAGATCCTGCCTTGATCGTTCACGTGCGCGCCGGGGGCGTTGTCACGTTCGGGGCGTGCTGACTGAGGGCATTGCGAGGCTGGCGGTGGTCTGTGTTCAGCCCGGTGGCGGACATGCCGGTGGTGCTGGTGATGTGGTTCCAGATGGTGAAGCGGATGGTCATTTCGAGGCGGCACCGGTCGGCTGCCATGAAATACCGTCCGGGCCGGAAGTGAGGTGAGAGGTGCTGATGCCCCTATGGATGTCAAGCGACGGCTCCGGCGGTGTCAGTGCTATTGGCTGAGGTGCTGCTGGGACGATGAGTCGGTAGATCTCTCGTGCGACGTAGCGTTTGACACGGCAGCTGTAGTTCTTGATCACGGCTGGTCGTGGCAGCGGTGTCGTTGCTGGTGGCAGGCGGTTGCGACGGCTTGGTGACGGCGCCTCCAGGCGATCCAGCGCAGGACATGATCACGGTCGCGGGCGGCTGGGGGCAGCACGATGGCCCGCAGGAGACGGATGAGCTCGGGACAGGTCGGCGGGACGAGTCCGGGTTGCCGCTCGGAGCCCTCATGGATGGCTGCGGCCGTGAGAGCGAGGACGACGGCGGCGAACAGGGAGAACAGTGACCAGCGCATCCAGGAGTTCCAGCAGGTCACCTGACCCTGGTCGAGCCCGGTGAAGCCCTTTGTGAGCTGGAACGTTTCCTCGATCCGCCACCTGCGCGAGATCACTTCCATCAGTGTGGCGAGGGCGACGTCGCCGGGTGCCCAGCAGCGGAAGTAGGACACCTCGCCGGTGTAGCGGTGCCGCCGCGCGACCAGCACGCTCGTCCCCGCCCCGGCCGCGTTCTCGTTCTCGTTCTCGTTCTCGTTCTCGTCGGGAGTGTCGTCGGGGCGGACGTCGAGCCAGGCCCAGTCGTACTCGCGGGTGCCCTTGGTGCCGTGTCCGGTCTGCCGGCGCATCCACTGCTCGGGACGCACCTTGTTGATCAGTTTGCGGGCCTCCCACCGGCGGCCGCCCCCGTCGGTGACCTGGTACGTAGCGGCGATGCCGACCGTGTAGCCCAGACCCAGTGAGCGTATGCCCCGGCGCAGTTCACGCCCGCAGTACACCTCGTCGCCCGCGAACCAGCGTGCCTCGATCCCCGTGGCGAGTGCGCCGGTGACCATGGACAGCGCCTGCTGCGGCTTCGTCGCGAACCCGACCTCCTCCGGCACCCCGGCGACCTCGCGGCGTTCCTCGTCCGCGGCCCAGTCCGCCGGGAGATACAGGGCCCGGTCGATGATCACCTTCGTGGTCGCGGAGACCGCCGCCAGATGCACCGCCACCTGACACAGACCGACACCGCCGATCGCACCCGAGTACTGCCGTCCGGCTCCCACACACTCCGTCGAGGACTTCGCATCGCCCGTCTCGTCCACCACCAACACCACGTCCTGCCCGGCGAGTTCACCGGCCACCAGGCGGACGATCTCCTTCCCCGCCCGATCGTGATCGAACCGGGCACGGGACAACAGGTGCTGCAGCCGGTGAGGGCCCGGATGTCCCAACGCCTGCCCGAGCGTCCAGCAGTTCCGCGTGTCCACCTCCAGCAACAGTCCGGCGACCAACTCGGCGGCTGTCGCCCGCGTTTCACGCCGTGTGAAACAGCCCGCGACGGTTGCCATGACCCTCCCGAATGTCTCGCCCCACGTCTGCTCCGCTATCGTGGCCTCCGCGGCCACCGTGTCTTGATACGTCGTCACAAACGTTCATGATCGCGGTGGCCGTCCTCATGCCCGCACGCACCCCCGACAAGACACTGACCAGCCCAGACGCTGGAACTACAGCTGCCGTGTTTGACCTCGATCCGTCAGCGGGGTTTGGTCGCTGAGTGGCTCGGCGGTTCGCCTGAAATGTCCCCTGCCGGTCGGGGGTGGGCCGTCGCGTGACGCTGCGGCTCCGCGGTTCCACGGGCCCGGGGTGGTGGGGGTCTCCTCCGTTCTGGTCTTCGTCGGGACGGAGCCGGTCCGTCAGGTGAGGGCCGGAAGTCCAGTGAGTCGCTGCCGGCAGACGGTGAACGCCTTGGCCCAGGGCCAGGTGGAGTCGATGCGGAGCCAGCGGCAGCGGGCGTGTTTCGTGAGGCGGGCGGGCAGGTGGTAGAGGCGAAAGCGCATGGTGTCGATCTCGGCGTCGGCCAGGTCGTCGACGTCGTGCAGGCCCAGGAGCCTCAGCCAGGCGTCGAGGTCGGCGGCCAGGTTCGCGGCGAGCATCCAGCCGCGGTTCACATCCCAGGACTTGGATGGGAGATTGTGCAGGCCCATCGCCTTGTTCGTCCGCACCCGGTCCTCCACTTCAGCGTGATCACGGTGGAGGACGTCGAGGAATTGAGGCTGGTGGGAGCCGGCGATGCCCCACATCCGGCCGATGTTCGTCGCGGTGATGCTGTAGCGCCAGCCGGTCTTGCGCTCGAAGCCGGTAAGTTTCTTGATCTGCCGGCCCGACGGCTTGACCCGCCGGACGATCAGCCGGGTGCCGTCGGGCCAGCCCTCCCGGGTGTTCAGGCCGGTCAGCTCGGCCACGAAGTAGGCGGCCTGGAGGCCCAGGGCTGCGCGCCGGTCGTAGACCAGCTGACCAAGGTCATGGGCCAGTTCGGCCTCCTCGTACAGGCGGTCGTACTGGGTGTTCTCATCCACTGCTGCGCCGAGGAGCTTGCGGTGGCGGCGGGTCTTCCACTCGGCGTGTTTCATGGCAGTTCCTCCATCGGGCTGTAAAGGTCGTGTTCGGTGGCCGGCGCATGGCTGGCCTCGCATGCGGCCTGGGCGGCGTGAGCGCGGGCCACCTCCGCGGTCTCGCGCATCTTCGTCTTGCGGAAGACGGTGAGCGGAACGACACGACGGTCGGGGGCGAGCCAATAGGTGATGCGCTGGGCGTTGCCCGCTTCGTCACAGGCGCAGAGTCGACAACCGCAGTGACGGCCTTCATCGACTGGGACCACCACACCATCGCCTACAGCAGCGCCGGCCACCCCCCACCCGCCCTGCTCCATCCCGACGGCACCGTGACCTTCCTCGACCAGGCCACCGACCCACCACTAGTAGACTGTCGTGGCTAATTCTTGGGATAAAGGTGGCGCAGTTTGATGCGTGCGTCATGGGTGGTGAACTGCCAGTTCACTTGGCGTTGGTCGGTGTTGGTGGCGTTCTGCCAGGCCGAGAGTTCGGTGTTGAGTGTGTCGAGGTCGCCGATCCGGCGGTCGAGGCATTGCCGGGTCAGCGCGGAGAGTTCGATCTCGGCGATGTTGAGCCAGGAGCCGTGTTTGGGTGTGTGGTGGATCTCGAGGCGCTGGGCCGGGGCGAAGGCCTCTTCTGGTTCGAATGCCTCGTACAGGGAGGCGATGGTGTGGGTGTTGAGGTTGTCCATCACCAGCACCACGGTCGCGGCGTCGGGGTGGTCCACGGTCAGTAGCTGCTTGACCTGGCCGGCCCAGTCGATCCGGGTCCGCCGGGACAGTGCCTGCGTGCGACGCCATCCGCGTAAGGGTTCGGTCCATACGAAGACGGAGCAGGTGCCGCAGCGGATGTACTCGCTGTCCTGGCACGCGTCGCGGCCGGGCCGGGCCCGTGGGGGTCGCGGACATGGGTGAGGAGCTGGTAGGGCTTCTCGTCCATGCACACCACCGGACGTGCCGGGTCATAGGGCCGGGCATGGACGGCCAGTACGTCCTCCATGCGCGCCGCGAACTCGGCGTTCGCTCGGGGCGGGATGGTCCAGCACTTCTTCAGGTGAGGACGCAGTTCCGTTTTTTAAGACCCGGCCGATGGTGGAGTGGTCCAGATCAGGGATGTCGTCGACGAGTGCCACGTGCTTCTCCAGTAGCCGCAAGGACCACCGCGCATGGCCCGGGGGCTCAGGGAGCATGCCATCGCGATCAGTCGGGCTTCGACCTCGCCGGTCACCGGCGAGGGCACCGGCGGCAGGTCGCGTTTCTTCCGTGCGATCGTGGCGTGAACATCGCCACCGGTCTCGGTGAAGCGCTTGGCGACCAGCCGCAATGTCTCACCGGAGACACCGAGCCGGGTCGCGATCACCTCCTTGGAGTCCACCTCACCCACCGAGGTGTCCAGCGCGAGCAACACCCGCGCACGCATGATCATCGAGGCTCTGCGCACACCCGTCGTGGTCACCCGGACCAGCTCCTCGCGATCCCGCGCAGTCAACCTGACCGGATACTTCTTCTGCGAACCCATGACAACAACCCTGTCCGGCAAGGAGGAAAGACCCTGTCGTCACGAACATCCCAGCCAGAAACACCATAGCTAAGCAGCGACACGCTACGGGTCTGTCCAATCATCGGCTGGTGGATCATGGTGGAGTGATACGTCGTCATGAACTCACCGATCAGGAGTGGGAGTTACTCGCTCCGTTGATACCGCGGGCTGCCACAGGCCGGCCTCGCGTGGAGGACCGGCACGTCATCAACGCGATGGTCTACAAGATCCGAACCGGGATCTCGTGGCGCGACCTGCCGGAACGCTACGGACCGTGGAAGACGGTCTACACCCGCTTCCGCCGCTACGCCCTGGACGGCGTGTTCACCCGAGCCCTGCAGACCATCCAGGCCCACGCGGACGCAGCCGACGGCATCGACTGGCTCGTCCAGATCGACTCCACCATCGTCCGCGCCCATCAGCACCCCGCCGCCACCGGCCGAAAAGGGGGGCGGCACCAGCCGGACGAACCGGACGATCACGCCCTCGGCCGATCCCGAGGCGGACTGACCACCAAGGTCCACCGTCGACAGGTGGGAGAAGGCGGCCCAGAACATGCTGCAGTCACACGAACGCCCATCCTTCCAGGCACCCGTGACGCCCAGTCACCGCTCCACAGAGAGGACTCTGGTGCGCAATTCCTGACGCGGGGTCGGCTGAGTACGCGATGATCGCCTGAGCGGTCGCCTTTCCCGTCGTGCGGCCGCGGGGGTGATGTAGATGTCGATGCGGCCCAAGGGCCTGCCACCGGTTCCCGAGCAGACCGCGGCGGTGGCCCGCGCCGCGTTCCCCAAGGGCACCCTGGCGATACGGGTCCGCGACCGGCTCGCGGAAGTCTTCGCCGACGAGCCGTTCGCCGAGGCGTTCGGGGTGCGCGGGGCGCCGGGCCTCTCGCCGGGCGCCTTGTCGCTGGTTACGGTGCTGCAGTTCGCCGAGAACCTCACCGACCGGCAGGCGGCGGCGATGGCGATACGCGCGATCGACTGGAAATACGCCCTCGGGATGGAGCTGGCGGACACCGGCTTCGACCACAGCGTGCTGCCCCGGTTCCGGACGAGGCTGGCCGAGCACGGCCTGGAGCGCACGGTTTTCGACCGGCTGCTGGAGCACTGCAAGGAGGCCGGGCTGGTGGCCGCCGGCGGCAGGCAGCGCACCGACGCCACCCACGTCATCAGCGCGGTCCGGGACCTGAACCGCACCGAGCTGGCCGGCCAGAGCGTGCGGGCGGCCCTGGAGGCACTGGCGGTGGCCACCCCCGCCTGGCTCGCCGAGGCAGTCGACATCGCCGAGTTCGCGCACCGCTACGGGGAGCGGATCAACGGCTGGACGATGCCCACGTCCAAGACCAAGCGTGAACGGCTCGCCCAGGTGTTCGGGCAGGACGCGCTGACACTGTGCCGGGCGGCCTGGGCCGATGCCACCCCGCCGTGGATCCGCGAGATCGAGGCCGTGCAGCTATTGCGGCAGGTGCTGGTGCAGACCTACTACATCCACACCGACAACCGGGGGCGGGAGGTGGTCAGGAAGCGGGAGGCCGACACGGACGGAGTCCCGCCCGGCAGTATCCGCCTGGCCTCGCCCTACGACGCCGATGCGCGCTGGGCGGCCAAGGGCGAGGAACTGTTCTGGCTGGGCTACAAGGTCCATTTGACCGAGTCCTGCCACACTCCCCCCGAAGCCGAAGCCGAAGCCGAAGCCGAAGCCAGGGACAGGGACAGGGAAGGACGCGGGGAGGAGGACGGCGGGCTACTGCCGCCGAACCTGATCACGGATGTGATGACCACCCACGCCGCCGTCCCCGACGTGCAGGCCACCGCACCCATCCAGCAGCGGCTGCGCGAGCACGGCCTGCCGTCCGGCGAGCACTACCTCGACTCCGGCTACCCCTCCGCCGACCTCATCCACGCCGCCGCCAAGCTCGGCACCGAAATGGTGACCCCCGCCCTGCTCGACCACTCCCGGCAGGCCAGGGCCGCCGAGGGCTTCGACAAGAGCGCGTTCTCCATTGACTGGAAGGCCCGCCAGGCGCGCTGCCCGGCCGGACGCACCAGCAGCAATTGGAACCCCGTCCAACAGCACCGCAGGGACGCCATCGTGGTCACCTTCGCCGCCACAACCTGCGGGAGCTGTCCTCTCCGCGACCGGTGCACCACCTCCCGCCAGGGCCGCCGGATGCTCACCCTGCGCCCCCGCGAACTGCACGAGACCCTCGCCGCCGCCCGCGCCGAACAGCAGACCGACGCCTACAAGGCCCGGTACAGGCTGCGGGCCGGCGTGGAAGGCACCATCAACCAGGCCCTCGACGTCACCGGGATGCGCAGAGCCCGCTACCGCGGCCTGCCCAAGGTCCGTCTCCAGCACGCCTTCTCCGCCACCGCGATCAACGTCGTGCGGCTCGACGCCTACTGGAGCGGACACCCGCTCGACCGTACCCGCAGCAGCCGCCTCACCCGGCTCAGCTACCAACTCGCAGGCTGACGCACGAATTGCGCACCAGAGTCAGAGAGTGGATCAAAACCGCTTGTCATGGCCGCCGTCACGCACTCCGAGTAGCAGGACGCCACCGCGACCTGGAAGAAGACCTACGGGCACCAAGCTCTGATGGGGTTCGTCGATCACGGAAGTGGTGGCGGCGCCCAGCCGGTGGCTGGCCTGCTCAGGCCGGGCAACGCAGGCAGCAATACCGCCGCCGACCACATCACCACCGCCCAACTCGCCCTGGCCCAGCTGCACAAGAAATACCGGCGTGGACGTCAGACGCTGATGCGTACCGACTCCGCAGGCGGAACCCACGAGTTGGCCGCCTGGCTCGCGAAGCGGCGCCGGTGACTGTCGTACTCGGTCGGTATGACCATCACCGACGCCATCCACGAGGCCGCCCTCAAGGTCCCGCCCACCGCGTGGACGCCTGCCGTCGAGCCGGGCGGCGAGATCCGCGACGGCGCCTGGGCCGCCGAACTCGACGGCGACGCACTCAAGGGCAGGCCGAATGGAATGCGGCTGATCGTCCGCGAGGAACGGCCCCACCCCGGAGCTCAGTTGCGCTTCACCGGCGCCGACGGACTACGGCTCACCGCCTTCGCCACCAACACCACCGGCGAGGCGTTGTCACATTGTCGGCGGCGCGATCGGTTGACGATGCGTCAGGATGTGTGGGCCGGGAGGGACTCCGTTGTTCAGGCTGTGGTGGGCAGGCTCGTGACGCCGGTGATGTGGTTCCAGATTGGTGAATCGGATGATCATTGGCACTGTCACGTTGTCGGTGGTGGGGTGGGATGATCTTCGCGGTGTGTGTGTCCGGGGAGGGGATCGATGGTGCTGTCACGGTGACGGTTTGCGTGATGTTACCGGTGTGTCTCGGGGAGCCAGGGCGGAGCCATGGACGGATCGCGGCGACGGACCCTGCGATCGATGCGTCTCGCTGGGCTGCCGCCTTGGGCCGGCGGGACCGGCACCGGTCCGCGATGATCTCGCAGGCGCCGGTCTCCTTCCTGGCCTGTCGACCGCCCCGCTCAACGAGCCAACTCCAGCTGGGCAGTCGACACATCACCCCTTCGCCGCACCCGCTCGCGCCCCGCGGAGTGCACCGCGAGGGCCTGGCACTGACGGCTGGGAAGCCCCAGGCCCTCGGCGCGCCGGGGAGGCTCATGCACCATTGCACTGGACGGGCCGGCCGGCCTGCGGGCTCGCGGACGCACTACCTCCCGATCCCCCCGCTGGCGGACAGCACGGCGTAGGCTTGTTCTCGGTCCATCAGGGGCCCTCCTACCCATGAACGGAATCTCTCTTCCTAAACCGGGCATCGTCCGCACCCCGGCCGGAGCGGGAGGCCCCGCTCCTTCATCGCATCACGTTGTCAGTGACGGAGTGGGATGATCTTCGGGTTGGTGTCTGGGAAGCGGAGCCGGTCGTGTCGGACGCCCCGCCGTCGCAGAGGAACCACCGGGTATCCGGTGGAGATCATCTCGCACAGTGTGTGGCTGTACTTCCGCTTCCATGTTCGGTCACCCCATCCGGGAGGCCAGCGTTGCGGTGAGCTGTCGGGCGGCTCGTTCACCGGATGCCAGGCAGCTGTTGGTGCAGAGGAAGGAGAAGTAGTCGCCCGCGAACTGGACCGGGGCGCGGGTGTCCAGACTGGCGAGGAACCGTCGGAGCGCGGCGAAGCTTCCCGGCAGCCAGGCTAGGGCGTAGGGGTTCCAGCGCTGGATGTGGCACATGTCGATGTCGTCACCGATGCCCGGCAGGAACGTTGAGACCGCGTTGACTACGTTGTCCTGGATGGCCTCGTCGGTAGCGTCCCAGTGCTGTTCGTGCCAGTGACGCTGCCAATAGGTGGACAGCAGCGCATGTCCGGCAGGCGCGCGGCCGGGTGCCTTGTTGTGCTCCAGGAGCACGCCAACCAGGTCGGGGTGGGCACCGGTAGGGATGCTCAACCACACGGCAGTTTCGGACGGGACACGGCGCAGTCCCAGGGCGACGGTGATTCCGCGTGAGTAGCGCAGTTCCTGGAGGAACTGGCGTTGATCGTCGTCGAACTGCGGATAAATCGCCAGGGCGTGATGCGCCGGCACGGCGATGATCGCTCCGTCGACCCGCTCCACTTGTTCCGGTTGTCCGGCGCGTTGCCAGCGGACGGCGACGGAGCCGTCGCCGTCGATGGTCACGCTGGTGACACGCGCGGTGAGTTCCACACGCAGCTGGTCGGCCAGGTGGTTCGGCAGGAACTGGATGCCTTGTCGCGAATTGAACAGCCCCTTGCCAGCCATAGCGTGCAGGTAGAAGTACAGGTTGATCACGGATAGTTCCTCGGCCGGCACCAGGTTGAATCCCATGCTGAACGGTTCGATGAATGCGCTCAGGCTCTGTGTGGGGATGCGGCGCCGCCGCAGGTAGGCCGGGATGTTCTCGACGTCGAGTGCGGCGGCCCGAGACGGATCGGTCCAGTCGAGGACGCGACGGTGCCGGACCATATCGATCATGATCTTGGCCATGGCGATCTTCGTCCGGGGCCCGAACAGTCGCGTCGCCAGCAGGTCGCGCCTGGCGTGAGTGCGCAGCCGGTGGATCGCGTCGCCTTGCACAAAGGCGAAGAGGTCGGAGGTCGGCCGGACGTCGTTGGTGAGCGCCAGATCGCGCAGCAGGTCGCACATCTCGTGATAAGACGTGGACAGGAGGCTCGCCGCGACGTCGAGGCGGTAACCGTCCCGGTCGATGGTCCGCATCCGGCCTCCGACATGATCGTCGCGCTCCAGAACGGTGACGTCGAACCCGGCCTGCCGCAGCCGCCATCCAGCGGTCAGGCCGGAGATCCCCGCACCGACCACGATCACCCGCCGCCGGATTCGGTCAGTGCGGCCTTCTTCGGTGGTAATCATCTGCGCGTCACCTGCCGGTGGTCGATGTGGTGGCACTCACGTCTGCCATCAGGTGCACTTCCTTGATCAGGATTACACCATTCTCGCGTTCCAGCCCGGCGTGTGTCCGTGTGCCACGACCTCACCGGCCGTGACCTGGGGCGGTTGGGGAAGCAGGGCGGCGAGGCGTTCCCGTACGAAGTCCCTTGCCCGCTGGGTCGACCCCTCGGCGCCAGCCCGGCGGGTAGGCCAGTGGTGCCGGTGATCTGGGCCCAGCGACACGCCGCCGGCCATCCCGATCGTGTGACCCGTCGTCGTACCCATCAGATGACTCCTCCGAGGAAGGAACCCACCTAATTCATTCATGACACTCCCAGGTTTTCGCTTTGGGTGACGAGGCTGTCGTGGGTGGGTGTATGCCGGTGGGGTGAGGTATCCCGATGGGGGTGGCCTGACCGCGGTGGAGCGGGCCCGGCGGGAACGGGTGCGGTTCCAGGCCGCCGAGGTGTGGGTGGCCGGCATGAAGCCGCCGCAGGTCGCGCGGGTGTTACGGGTGTCACGGGAGTCCGTGTATGCCTGGTGGGAGGCGGCATGGACGCCCTGCGTTCCAGAGGGCTCTCGGGAGTGGCGTCGCGGATGGAGCCGGGCCGGCGGGCCTGGCCGACCAGGCCCGTTGGAGCAGGGACCGGCCGTGCACGGCAGGGCGGAAGACCAGCGGTGGACGCTCGCCCGGGTCTCGCTTCTGGTCGCCCGGCGGTTCCACGTGCGCTTCAGCCGGCCACAACTGTCGAGGATCCTGCGGCAGATGGGCTTTTCCGTCCAGGTTCGGGTGCGTTGTGCGGCGCAGCGGGACGAGGAGCAGATGCGGCTGTGGCGAATAGAGACCTGGGCGCGCGTGGAATGAAAGTGAGGGAGCAGGGCGTGTGGCTGGTGTTCGAGGACGAGTCGGGCCAGGCGCTCCGTCCGCCCAAGGCCCGCACCCGGTCCTGTACGGAGTGCCGCCGCAGGTCAAAGTGTCGGGGAAGGGATCGGGGCGGGTCTCGGTCGCCGGGATGGTCTGCGCGAAGCCGGGCGAGCGGACCCGCCTGATCCACCGGATACTCACCCACCACCCCGGCCGGCGCGGTGAGAGGAACGGCTTCAAAGAACGGGACTTCGCTGACCTGCTGGAGGCCGCTCACCAGCAGCTCGGAGGAAGGATCGTGCTGGTCCGGGACAACTCCACACAGCACAAGGACGCACTGATGCGCGAAGTTACCGGCCGCGCGGGAACGGTGGCTGACCGTCTTCCGGCTGCCGGCCTACGCGCCGGACCTGAACCCGACCGAAGGCGTGTGGGCGAACTTGAAGAACGACCTGGGCAACCAACAGTCCTGGCAAATGACCTGCGCCGATGTGCGACAAAAGGACTTTCCAATCGCCCTGAATGCCCTCTTCTTCTTTGATTCCTCTGCTCAGAATCCCTTCAAGGCATACATCCGGGCAAATGTATCTGCATCATTGCCCGCTATCATTTCCCTGCCCAATTTGCTTTAATTGCCGTCGGGGTCCCCAGCCAGACGTACACCTCGATATCCTGTTCCCCGGAAGGTCGCTGTGAGCTCCCGGGCTTCTCCCATTTTACCCAGCCGGACACTTAGGTGATTCGCTGCAATCACCAACACCTCCTTACGGGTGCTGATGCACAAAAATAAAAGAGGGCAGCATGCAGATAAGACTGTGGCCGCGAACCTTGCTGAGACTCGGCGACTGGGCCACGCAAAATAGGTCGACACTGGCAGCAGTTGCCTGGGGAAATGGCGCAACATCCTGCCTCATGGCACCAGATACAACACCGCACTATCACGACAATCGCGGACCAGCCGCCGATGGCTCCACCTACTCGGTCTCGCCACGTGACCTACTCGATATCACCAGGCGAGAACGCCCCTGGGAACGCAGCAACGACTCTGAGGTGAATCGGTGAATTGCCAATGAACACGACTCCTCCTCCCGGAGGCTCGCCTGCAGCCACAGCACCTGGCCGGTTGCCGTTGGTGGGCCATCTCCCGCAGCTGGTCGGTCCTGCACGGATGTCCTTCATGCAGTCTCTGCGTCTCCACGGCCCCGTGGTGCGCATCTTTGTCGGTCCGAGGCCTGTTTACGTCTTGAATTCCCCCGAGGCTGTTCGCCAGCTCCTGCAGGTACAGACCCGGAAATTCTCGAAAGGGCGCCTGTACAAAAAGATCAGCATGTTCATCGGCAACGGGATCATGTCATCGAACGGAGAACTGCATATGCGCCGGAGGCGCGCAATGCAGCCAGCATATCATCGCAACCAGGTAGCTCAGTATGTCGAGAACATGAGGGAAATCTCGCATCGCCGTATCGCGGCCTGGCCACCAGGCGAGGCGGTCTCGGTGGAGCACGAGATGCGTCACTTGGCGGGGGAGATTCTTTCCGCATCACTGTTCTCGGGCGAGCGTGCACGTGTCCTCGCCTCTGCCGTCGAGGACACGCTTCCCGTGATCATTTCGGGGCTTACGTGGCGAGTGTTTGGATTGGGCGAACTGACGAAATGGATTCCAACCCCTGGAAATCGCCGCTTCGAAGCTGCCCGTGCAAGGCTCCGGCGAACGACCGAGGACCTCATCCACGCGTACCGAACGGACTCAAGCGATCATGGTGACCTCGTCTCCTTGCTGATGGCGACGCCGGATCCAGGCACCGGGATCCAACTGAAGGACGACGAACTGCGGGATGAGATCATCACCGCGTTTATCGCCGGGATCGAGACGGTGTCGACCACCCTGTCATGGGCAATGCATGTCCTTTCCACTCACGCGGATATCGCTCGGCGGCTCGCGGAGGAGGTGGACCACGCACTGAATGGACGACCCATCACGCCCGGGGACTTCGATGCGCTGCCGTACATGCGTGCCTTCATCAACGAGGTACTCAGGCTCCATACGCCGAACCTCTGGCTGATCCGGGAGAGCACGGAGGCGGTCAGCATCGAAGGCACGCCCATCCCGGCCGGGGCGGAGGTCCTGTACAGCCCGGCGATCTTGCACAGAGACCCGGCCTGGTATCCCGATCCCAGTTGCTTCGATCCCGAGCGATGGCTTCAACCTGAGATCGCGGACCTGCCCCGCTGTGCATTCGTTCCATTCGGCCAAGGAAACCGGCGGTGCATCGGAGACACTCTCGCCATGACTGAGATGACCGTCGTTCTCGCCACCCTCGTCGGCCGCTGGCGCGTTGAGCCGACGTCACCCAAGCGGATCAAGGAAGTCCCGAGCGTCGTAGTCCATCCGTCGAAGGGACTGGCCGTGCGCGTGTTCGATCGCCTGCCGGTAAGCGCCGCGGCCCCCGACGCCGCGGCCGACGCCCAGGGCCGCAGCGTCTCCGGGGCAGGCCTGCCACAACTCCCTTGAGCTCCGCACAGTGCTTCGGGGGCCCAGACAGGGAGCGTTTTTCACTTGTAAGGCCTGCGGGTGAGCGTCGGTGAAGTGTTGACGGTGGCGTGCCGAACGGGGCATCCCGCTGGCTTGGAGAGTCGCCAAACATAACCTTCACCTGCGGAGATGCCCCGTGTTCTCCTATCCTGCCGGATGCGATGCCGACCCGGAGCTCCTGGAACTGGTCACGATGGTGATCGCGTCCTGCGAAGCCGGCCGGCGCTGCAGACTGCGTCCGTACGACCGGGCCCGGTGCACCCTGGTCTACCTGCGCAAGCACGACACCCTCGAACAGACCGCCGCAGGCTTCGGCATCAGCACGGCCACCGCCTGGCGCTACGTGAACCACACGATCGGGCAACTTGCGGAGCACGCCGTCGTTGACCGAGGCGCTCACCAGTCATCACACGGACGGCTACGTGCTGCTGGACGGCACCGTCGCGGAGACCGACCGGGTTCAGGCGCCTGGGCACTTCTCCGGCAAGGTCCGCCGCGAGGGCGTGAATCTGCAGGTCATTGCGGCAGAAGACGGCAAACTGCTGTGGATGTCACCCGCCCTTCCGGGCGGCACCCACGATGCCGACCGCCGCCCGCGAGCACGCCATCTTCGACACCTGCGCGCGACTGGACCTCGAGGTCCTCGCGGACAAGGGGTACGTCGGGGCCGGCGGCACTGTGATCACCCCGATCAAACGACGGCCCGGAACCGAACTGCCCGACAAGCACAAAGCGTCGAACAAGGCCCACGCCGCACTGCGTGCTCCCGTCGAGCGAACCATCTCCCGGATCAAGCAATGGCGGATCTTCCGGCATGCCCGCATCAGTCCGAACAGACTCACGTCAGTGGCTGCCGCGATCCTCACCCTCATGATCTACACGTGAAAAAGGCTCAGGGACCTGTCTCGCACCTGTCGATCTGATGGCCATGCCCAACGACATCGCCGAGCGTGTCGAAATCGCGTGTCGCGGTCGACGACCGCGGTCACGAACAGTCCCCTGGGTTCTGTCACGTTTTCGGGTGGGGCATGGGATGATCTTCGGGGTGTTCGTGTCCGGGGAGGGAAGTGGTCGTGTCACCTGTGGTGCCGTCGTGCAGCAACCACCGGTACCCGGTCGAGGTCATCTCGCACTGTGTGTGTGAGTACTTCCGCTTCCCCTTCAGCCCCCGCGAGGTCGAGGAGCTCATGCTTGAGCGGGGTATCGTCGTCTCCTACGAGACCGTGCGCCGCTGGTGTCTGAAGTTCGGCCAGGTCTATGCCAACAGCCTGCGCCAGCGGCGCCCGCAGCCCGGTGACAAGTGGCTCTACCTTCTTGAACGGGTTGGTTCTCCCATTCGTAGGGTGAGGACACCCAGGGGAGCTGGGTGTGACAAGTGGCTGCCGTTCGTGGCTTCAGGTGCCTGGCCCCGTTACCTTTCTCATGGCCCTGCAACGGGGCGCCTGGCCCCCGGGTCCGGTATGGCTGTTTGCCCCCTGTCGAGGTGATGACCTGGGGGGTGTTGCCGCCGGGCTTCGGGGCACCGCTTGACCGCTGATGAGGGGCCTGACGACCGCCCGGGTCCGGTGCAACGCCGGGCCGCTTGCCGGGTGGCATGTCTGCGTAACGTGGTTGCCGGCGTGTGGTGCCGCAGGGACGGCCAGGAACTGCACATCGAGTACGCGTAGAAGGATCTGGGGGCACGTGAGCATGGTCGACACCGTCGATATACGTCTGTTCCTCGGTCTGGACCTGGGCAAGGAGTTCCACCACGCCCATGGTCTGACCGAGCAGGGCAAGACCGTCCACGACAAGCGGCTGCCGAATACCGAGCCGAAGCTGATCGAGCTGTTCACCAAGTTGGTGGCGAAGTTCGGCACCGTTCTGGTCGTGGTCGACCAGGTCGCCAATATCGGTGCCCTGCCGATCACCGCGGCCCGCGCGGCGGGCTGCCGGGTGGCCTACCTGCCCGGACTCTCGATGCGGCGGGCTGCCGACCTGTATCCCGGCGAGGCCAAGACCGATGCCCGCGACGCGTTCGTCATCGCCGACACCGCCCGCACCCTGCCGCACACCCTGCGCGCGATCGACCGCGACGACGAGACGCTGGCCGCGCTGACCATGCTCACCGGCTACGACAACGACCTGGCCGGCGAGGTCAACCGCACCACCAACCGGCTGCGCGGCCTGATCTCCCAGATCCACCCCTCCCTGGAACGCGTCCTGGGCAAGCGCCTGGCCTACCCATATGTCCAGGCCCTCCTGACCCGGCACGGCTCCCCCGCGAAGATCAGGAAGCTGGGCCGGGCCCGCTGCCAGGCCCTACTCACCGCGCATGGCTCGCGCAAGGCCAAGCACCTGACCGAGGAGATCTTCGAGGCACTGGCCGAGCAGACCCTGATCGTCCCGGGCACCGAGACGTCCGCGCTGATCGTGCCCGGCCTGGCCGCCCAGCTCGCCGCCGCCCACAGCCGGCGGCAGGCCACCGAGCGGGAGATCGCCGCCCTGCTGGAGGCCCTCCCTCTTTTCCACCTCCTGACGTCGCTGCCCGGCATGGGCGTCAGGACCACCGCTGCCGTGATCGTCGCGATCGGTGACGGCACCGGCTTCCCCACCGCCGGACACCTCGCCTCCTACGCCGGACTCGCCCCCGCCACCAAGTCCTCGGGCACCTCCATCCGCGGCGAGCACGCACCCCACCGCGGCAACCGGCTCCTCAAACGCGCCTTGTTCCAGGCCGCGTTCGCCGCGATCGGCTGCAAGTCCGATCCGTCCTCGCGGATCTACTACGACCGCCAACGCGCCCGCAACAAGACCCATACACAGGCGATCCTGCGACTGGCCAGGCAACGCGTGAACGTCATCCACGCGATGATCCGCACCGGCACCCTCTACGAACCCCGCACCCTAGGTCTCGCCGCCTGACACCCGCACCACCCCCTACCTGTTCCAGCCCGCTCCACCCCGCCACCGGCACGTCCACCCCTGCCAGGCGGCCACCAGGCTGCCCGCACCGCACCCGATTCACCGGGAACGTCCCGCTTCGCGGAACGTTCCCGAAAACCATCACGAACCCCTACAAGTCAACCCCGCCAGGGTTGACGAAACAGATAGGGGCACCCCCCGGCTCCCCACGACGACTCGGCCGCCGATTGGGAAGTGCGAACAAGTCGCTGAGTAGAGCAATGCCGGCGAGGTCGTCCGTGGTACGCAAGGCAAGTACGACGACAACTGGAGCATGATGAGCCGGATATGGGCGGGGACCGACTGCGGCAAGATCCACCATCATTGCCTGGTACTGGACAGCGAGGGCGACACGTTGCTGTCGCGTCGGGTGGCCAACGACGAGCCGGAACTGCTGAAGCTGATCGGTGATGTCCTGGACCTCGCCGACGGTGGCAGGACAACCTGGGCGCTGGACATGACCGGCGGCGAGCCCGGCCTGCTGATCGCCCTGCTGGTCAGCCATGGCCAGGAAAGACGGACGCCCGCGACGCCCGCGTGATCGCCGATCAGGCCCGGATGCGCCGCGACCTGCAGCCGATCCTCCCGGCGACGAAGCCACGATCGATCTGCGGCTGCTGACTGACCGCCGCGTCGATCTGGTCGCCGACCGCACCCGCACCACCAACCGGCTCAAGGCCCTGCTGAACAGCATGCGGTGAGCCCACCGGCGGCAAGCCGCATCCCGGGGGTGGGTACCTCACCACGGCATACCGCAGGGATCGAGGAACACCCCCATGCGCATATCCAGTTCAACCTGAGTAAGGTTGGTTGGAGGAGGTAGGAGGCTTTGGCTACCTTGACCGACACCCCGGACACGCCCACCGGGAGGACTCGGCATGAACCCCACTCCCGCCCGCACGCATCGTCCCAATACGGGGATCGACTTCGATGCTGTCCATACGTCCGTCGACGAAGTCCTGCATGCCTTCTTGAACCGCAAGGCCATGAGAGCGGCCGACAGTGGACTGCCGGACGAGGCCACCGATCTCTTGGCGGGAGTTCCTGACGGCCAGCGGGAAGCGCCTGCGGCCCTTGCTGTGTGTCACGGGCTGGCATGCTGCCTCCGGCACTCTCGCAACGCCGCCCGCCAGCCTTGTGCGGGCAGCGGCGGCATTGGAAACGTTCCACGCATTCGCACTCGTGCACGACGACGGCATGGACGACTCCGCCACTCGCCGCGGCCGGCCACCCTCCATCGCCAACTCTCCGCCAAGCACCAGGATCGGCAGCGTGCCCAGAGCATGCAGACGGCGCCGATCGCACGGCGTGTAGGAGAAAACTGCGCAATCCTCATTGGGGACATCGCTCTGTGCTGGTCGGACGAGCTCCTGCACACCGCCGGCCTCACACCCGACCAGCTCATGCACGTGTTGCCATTGGTCGACCGTGATGCGGACCGAGTTGATGTACGGCCAGTACCTGGACATCATCCTTGCTCACCAGCCTCACACCGTCTCGGACGCACTGCAGACCATCCGCCACAAGACTGCCAAGTACACGATCGAACGCCCTATTCACCTCGGCGCCACCGTGGCCGACGCCGACGACGCACTGCTGCAGGGGCTTTCCGCGTCTGCTCTGCCGCTGGGCGAAGCCTGCCAGATGCGCGACGACCGCCCCGGAGTCGGGCGGCGATCTACCGGGCACCACGGCTTGTTGAGCACGAAAAAGGTGAGGATCCATGCGTTTGATAAAATCAAGCCAAGCCGATGTGCCAGGGATATACTGCCCGATACCACAATTCAAAACGAGCCCGAGAGCGACCGAATTGGACACCCTCGAATGGCTCGAAGCGTTCGACCTAGCCGCACCGGAACAGCGTCCAGAGTACGCTGAGTCAAGCGCATGGTTTGCAATAGATTCTTTTCCTTTCTCCGACACTCTGGGTCACCAGCTCATGGCGCGATGGTCCGCCATCACATTCATCTTTGATGACGCGTACTGTGAGGGGATCAGCAGCAAGAATGCAAGCAACAGAGACGCTACTTCCTTCGACACCATGGCCCTCGCCCTCATCGAAGCACTGGAAAATCCCGACAGCACCCCTGGGGTCAATGCGCCACTGACGTTGGCGATGCGCGACTTCGCCCATGACGTCATCCGCCACTACCCGCCGGTAGTCATCAATTCCATCGTTGATGGGTGGCGTCAATTTGTGCGCGGCCAGCGCTGGCAAGTCGACCAGCGAGGATCAGTTCCCACGCTCGACACCTTCTTCAAAGGCCGCATCGATAATGTCGCGATTTGGCTCACGACGGTCCTGGCTGCTCCCGGCAGCGGACTCGATCTTGACGAGCCCACCTGGCAAACCAGTCTGGCGCAGGCACTGATACTGTCCGGCTGGTCCCTGCCAATGATATACAACGAATGGGCATCCTATGAAAAGGAACGTGCTGCAGGCACAAGCAACATAAACCTGGTGGAAGTGGTCGAACGCGAATATAATACAAACCTTGATGAAGCCGTCCATGAGACATCGCGTCTGCATGACCAGATCATGACGGTCTTCCTGGCCATAGCTCATAAATGTCGAGAACGAGGCGGATCTTTCGCGCGCTGGGCGGATTTTATCGAGGCTGCAGTTGCAGGAAACATAGTGTTCCACTCTCGCGTAGCCAGATATGCGTGGCCCCCAGACGGGCCACCCGTCCTCTGTGACCAGCCTCGCGCAGACGCGGAAACCGCCCAAATCCCACGTCGGATCCGAGAATGGTGGCGCGAAGCCGGTTTGGCCCCTATGCGCTCCGAGACATAGCCGCAAGCAGCCTTTTTCATGTGCACAGTGGACCACTGAGGCGTTGACCTCGATCCGTCAGCTGGGGCTTGTCGTTTTTCGTCTCGGCGGTTCGCCCGTAATGTCCTCTGCTGTTCGAGGGCGGGGCGTCCCGTGACGCTGCGGGGTGCGCCGGGGTTCCACGTCTGTCTGTCGGGGTGGTGCGCCTCTCCTCCCAGTTCGCGTTGGGGTGGGTGCTGGTGGGTCAGGTGGTGCCTGGGAGGTCGGTCAGCCGCCGCCAGGCGGTGGTGAACGCGTTCGCCCAGGGCCAGGTGGTCTCGATCCGCAGCCATCGGCGGCGGGCGTGGTTCGCGAGGCGGGCCGGGGGGTGGTAGAGCCTGAAACGCATGGTGTCCGGCTCGGCGTCGGCCAGGCCGGGGTGATCGTGGAGGGTGAGCAGACGGAGCCAGGCGTCCAGGTCGGCGGCGAGGTTCGCGCTCAGTATCCATGCCTCGTTGATCTGCCAGGACTTGGAGGGCAGGTTGTGCAGGCCCATCGCCTTGTTCGCTTTCACCTGGTCCTCGACCACGGCGTGGTGGCGGTGCAGGGCATCCAGCCACTGGATCTGACGGGAGCCGGCGATCCGGGCCATCCTGGAGATGTTGGTGGCGGTGATCGAGTACTTCCAGCCGGTCTTCTTCTCGAAGGCGGTGAGGTCCTTCGTGTGCCGGCCGGACGGCTTGACCCTGCGGACGATCAGCCGCATCCCCTTTGATCCAGCCATGCCGGCGGTTCAGCCCGCTCAACTCGGCCGCGAAGTAGCCCTCCTGGAGGCTTCCGTTCTGCTTGAGCGAGGTCTCCCGGGCCCTCTCGGGCAGGCGGGCGATGGCCTTCTCGTCCTCGTCGGTGATGGTCCAGCCTGTGGCGAAGCCGGCCGTGCGCCGCATCGTGTTCAGATCCCGCAGGTGTTCGTGCAGGCCATGGGTGGCGCCCGCGCCGTCCACCCGCACCAGGATCTTCGCCGTCGAGGCTCCGGGGACCTGGGCGAGCGCCTCACGCAGCACCCGGATGTGGTCAGCCACCGTGTTCGAGCCGGCGTTGCCCGCCCGCAGCCACATCGCCAGACACTCGCCGGTGTTCGCATACCACGCGGCCAGGGGATGGAAACCGAACGGCTTCCTCCAGGTCGCCGCGGCACCCTGCTTCTTCGACGCCGCCGTGATGATCATGGCGTCCATGCCGGTCACCACCCAGCCATGCAGCCGCTTTCCGGCGACCGTCAGCCACGGGAACCCGCCCCGCCGCAGATGCAACAGGCTCCAGACATGCCGGCGCACCCGCACCTGAACCGGCAGGGCGTTTCGGTGGCCCGCTGCACCGTCGAACGCCTCATGCGCGACATGGGCATCACCGGCGCGGTCCGTGGCAAGAAGGTGATTACCACGATTCCCGACGTGAGCGCTCAGCGGGCCCCGGACCTGGTGGACCGTGACTTCGTCGCCCCGGCCCCCAACCGCTGCTGGGTCGCCGACTTCACCCACGTCGCCACGTTCGCCGGCGTCGTCTACGTCGCCTTCGTCGTGGACACCTTCTCCCGCCGCATCGTCGGCTGGTCCGCGGCCACGTCGAAGGAAACACGCCTCGTCCTGGACGCTCTCGAGATGGCTCTATGGCAACGAGATCGGGACCAACTCCCCCACCAGAAAGGCCAGTTGATACACCACAGCGACGCCGGGTCGCAGTACACGTCGTTCGCGCTCGCCGAGCACCTCGACCGGGCAGGCATCGCCGCGTCGATCGGATCGGTCGGCGACGCCTACGACAACTCCCTGATGGAGTCCACGATCGGCCTGTTCAAAACTGAGCTGATCAAGCCCCGCCGCCCCTGGAAGACGCTGTCCGAGGTCGAGCTGGCCACCGCCGAGTGGGTCGACTGGTACTGCCACCGCCGACTCCACGGTGAGATCGGGCACATCCCACCCGTCGAATACCAGGGCTTGATCAAGTTCCGTAGGTGTCGCGGTTGTTGATGATGCCCAGGATCGGGAGTGCTCGTTCGGGTTCGTCGCGGATGGCCCGGGTGGTCTTGGCGATGTTGTTGGCTCCGAGGACCTTCAGCACGCCGATGGCGAGGTTGCGGAAGGTCGCCATGGCCCGGGGCGCGGTCCCGGTGTGGACGGTGGAGGCGTCCTCGGCGAAGGTGACGTCTCTGATGTGGTGCGAGGAGTTCTCCACTCCCCAGTGCCCGCGAATCGCGGCGGCCAGGTCGGCCGGGCAGGCCTGGTGGGCGTCCAGGCTGGTCACGGCGTAGACGCTCTCACGACTCTCGCGCCGGCCGGTGAGCTTGCGGCGGCGGTGGATGCGGATGGCCAGGCGGGCGTGGGGAAACGGGATTCCGCCGAGTTCGTCGGCGATTCCGCAGGTTTTGATCGAGCGGGACTCCCGCCGGCCGTGCCCGGTCCCGGAGGCGGTGTGCTGGACGGCGATGTCCCGCCAGGGCAGGGCCGCCAGCCGGCGGTGGGCGGTCGGCTGGTTGGTCTTGATCACGGCGATGTAGTGCGCCTTCTTCGTCTCGACAAGCCAGGAAACGTTCGCCTTGACCGAGTGCAGCGCGTCGAAGGTGACGACAGTGCCGGCCAGGTCCAGCGGCTCCAGCAGCGGGCGGAAGTGGGTGGTCTCGTTCGTCTTCGCGCCGACCTCCACCTGGCCGAGGGTCACGACTGGGCCGTGGGTGACCACCGACAGCAGGTGCCGGCGTGCCGAGGTGAGACGGGCCGAACCCTTGAGCGCTTTGCCGTCAAGGGCAAGGACGCGCAGCCGCCCGGGCGCGGGTGCCGCCGGCTGCCCCGTGGCCCTGGTCGCGGTGCCGGTGACGGCGTGGTGCCGGTCGGTCAGGTAGGCGCCCACCGCCCGGTCCAGGGCATCACCGTCCACGGCGCCCAGCACGCGCCCGATCGTCACGGGCGAGGGGGTGCGCCGCCACCCGAGCAGATGACGGCGGATACCCAGGGCCGCCAGTAGCCTGCCCGAGGCCCTCGCACCCCATTCGGCGAGCTCGTCGATGCTCTTCGCTCCCGAGACGACCGCGCAGGCACACACCAGCAGGATCGACGTCAGCGAGTACCACCGGCCCCGCCGCGAGCGTGGGTCGGGGATGGAGTCGAAGTAGGGACGCAGGTCGGCGACCTGGCCGACGTCCAGCGACCCCAGATTCCCCAGCACGGCAGGGATCGGAGAAGATACAGCGGCAGGCACGGGCCACCTCATGATCATCGGGCGTAAGACACCACAATGATCACGAAGCCCGTGCCTGCACTGCTATCTACCCCTCACGCAACAACTGCCGCGAGCATGGAACTTGAAGCCGCCCTGGTCGAATACGAGACCAACTACTACAACGAGACCGCAAAACACCAGGTCACAGTCAAGATCTAGAGTCTCGATCAAACCCGGAGCGGTTCAATGTTCTCCGGGCCGTGTCCGGTGCGGACTTGGGAGTGGTCCTCGCCGAAGGTGACATCGCGGACGAAGTGCAGCCGGTTCTCGATCACCCAGTGGGATCTCACAAGGCGGGCGGTCCGCTCCGGTGAGGCCTGCCGGCTGGTGAGGTCGGTGATCACGTAGGCGGTCTCGCGGGTCCGTTTTCCCGGTCTTGAGGCTGATGTGGTGCCGGGTGATCCTCGCGACCTGGGCGGCGTACGGGAAGTCCAGGTCATCGACAAGAACCTCACCGCACTGCTCGACCAGCGCAAGGAACTCGCCCTGGACATCGAGAAGTTGCCCAAGTCGCACCCGCACCCTCTTTCCGAGCTCCTGACGTCGATGCCGGGGATAGGCGTCAGGACCGGAGCCAGGATCCTCATCGACGTCGGCGACGGCACCGCCTTCCCCACCGCAGGCCACCTCGCCGCCTATGGCGGACTCGCCCCGGTGACTCGAAGATCTGAGTCCTCGATCCGAGGCGAGAGCCCGTCCCGCCGAGGCAACAAGCACCTCAAACGGGCCTTCTTCCTGGCCGCGTTCGCCGCGCTGTCCAATCCGGCCTTCCGGGCCTACGACGAGCGCAAGAAGGCCGAGGGCAAGCGGCACAAGCAGGCCCTGATGTGCCTCGCTGGCCACCGCGTCGACGTCCTGTTCGCCATGCTCCGCGACGGCACGTTCTTCGAACCTCAAGCCGTCCCCCAAGCCGCCTAAAACATCACTAACCAACCGACCCGCCCCTTGACGAAAGAGATAGGGGGCACCCCCCAGGCGACGGCCGGGCAAGGACCTCACAGTCAAACAGAGGTGCGTCAACCGGGCGCACTCGCATCTGCGGTGGCTCGTCGAGAGATCCATCGTTTCGGTGAAGACCTGGCGTACCCTCCGCAAAGCCTGCTGCAACCCCAGCCGGATGACGTCAATAGTCAAAGCCATCCTCACCCTCGAAACTCATCGCTGAACAAGCTCAGTGGTCCCGGCGGACTACCAACTGAGTCAGCTCGCGCAACTCATCGGCCGCCTGGGCCTCCGGATGGACCGCACGCAAGTGCGAAGCCGCTGTCTGGAGGCGCAGCTCTGCCTCACCAGCGGCCCACCGCCGGCCTCCTGCTGCATCGACCAGTTCAGCCACTCGACTGACTTGGTCGGCTTCCAACGGCCGGCGATCCAGATACACCTGTGCCAGCTCCTCGCTCGCACCGGTCTTGTGCATCAACGCAGCCACTACAGGTAGAGACTTTTTGTGATTGAACAGATCCGAGCAAGCAGGCTTTCCTGTAGCCTTCGGGTCCCCCCAGATGCCCAGCAGGTCATCAACCAGCTGGAATGCCAAACCGAGGTCACGTCCGAAACGCTGCATCGACTCGATCCGCGTCGGCTCCGCGCCGCCGAACAGGGCGCCGAGCCCGCACGCACAACCCAACAGGGAAGCTGTCTTCCCTGATGCCATCGCCATGCACTCGGACAGAGTGACATTGTCGCGCTTCTCGAAAGCCAGGTCCTGCCCCTGCCCCTCGACAAGCTCAAGCACCGCTTCAGTGAGCATCGGCAAACCGCGCCTCCCGCTCGCCACGGCAGCAGAACTGGTGCGTGCATCCGCCTCTGACAGCACGGCGAAGGCCAAGGAAAGCAGCGCGTCCCCGGTCAAAATCGCCTCAGCCGAACCGAATACAGACCACGCCGCCGCACGACCGCGCCGGGTTCGGTCCCCGTCCATCACATCGTCGTGGATCAGCGAGAAGTTGTGCACCAACTCCACAGCAACAGCAGCAGGAACACCCTCGGCCGCAGAACCGCCGACAGCACGGGCCGCGAGCAGCACAAGCGCCGCACGGATCGCCTTGCCCGCATGGCTCTCAGCAGGTTCACCGTGCTGATCCCACCAACCGAAGTGATATCCAGCAATGTGCCGCACCGGCGCTGGCAGTCGGTCCACCGCGTCCCTCAGTGCAGGAGCAACGAGTGTTCGAGCCTCAGAAATAGAACGCAGTTCCTCCACCGGAACAACCGCCATAACATCCACCTGCTTCGGATCGACAAGCAAACGAAAGTCTCATCGTCCACACAACCCAGCTGTCAGAGTAGATCCGGCAGCGCAGCAGAAAGGGCAAAGCATGGAGGGCTGAAACGAGCAGAGAACTCTCGCCAGCCCACCATGCATTTCGAAGGCGCGATGGAACGAAAGAGACCATCGAAAACCCCATCCTTTCCAGGCAGAGAGAGCGTGTCTGAAAGATCGTGTAAGTCCGTAATCTGACAGGCTGGCCGAGGCCGCAGCCTTCGGCCCTGGCCGGCCGGGACGGACGGACATGACGGATGACAAGACCACGGTCGCTGAGGCGGTCGAGGAGAGATTGGTGGATGAGGTCGTCGAGCGGTTGATGGACCGCGTCGACGCCTCAGGGGCGGCGCTGCTCGGTGAAGGGCTGCTGACCGAGGTGACCCGCGCCGTGCTCGAGCGGGCCTTGGACGCGGAGATGACCGAACACCTCGGCTACGAGAAGCACGATCCGGCCGGTCGCGGTTCGGGCAATAGCCGCAACGGCACCTCGGCGAAGACCGTGCTGACCGACGCCGGCGCGGTCACCGTGGCCGTCCCACGAGACCGGGACGGCAGCGAAGCTGGTGCCCAAGCACGCCAGACGGCTCGCGGGCTTCAACGAGCAGATCCTGTCGCTGTACGTCCGTGGCATGAGCGGGCGCGACATCCGCTCCCACCTCGCCGGTATGTACGGCGTGGAGGTCTCAGCGGACCTGATCAGCAAGGTCACCGACGCCGTCGCCGACGAGCTCGCGGCCTGGCAGATGCGGCCGCTGGATGCCATCTGGCCGGTCATCTACATCGACGCCTTGTGGATCAGGATCCGCTCCGGACCGGTCGCTTCGAAGCCGGTCTACCTCGCGGTCGGCGTCGACATGGACGGCTGCAAGGACGTTCTGGGCCTGTGGGTCGGGGATGAGGGCGAAGGCGCCACGACCTGGATGACGGTCCTGTCCGAGCTGCGCAACCGCGGCATCGAGGACGTGTGCATCGTCGCCTGCGACGGGTTGAAGGGCCTGCCCGACGCGATCACCGCGACGTGGCCCAGGGCCACGGTCCACACGTGCGTGATCCACTTGATCCGCGCATCGCTGCGGCCGGCGTCCAAACAGCACCACCCCGCGCTGGTGGCGTCGCTGAAGCAGATCTACACGGCATCGACTGAACAAGCTGCCCAGCAGGCCCTGGAAGACTTCGCCGCGGGCGAGTTGGGTCAACGCTATCCGGCGATCGTGCGGACCTGGCGGGCCGCCTGGAGCGAGTTCACCCCCTACCTCGCCTTCCCGCCGGAGACAAGGAAGGTTGTCAACTCGACAAACCTGATCGAGTCGATCAACGCCCGGCTGCGGAAGGCCACCCGCAACCGCGGGCACTTCCCATCCGAGCAAGCGGCACTGAAGGTGCTCTACCTCGCCGTCCGCGAGCTGATCACCCCCAAGGCGCGCGATGTCAACCACGTCGCCGCACACTGGAAGAAGGCGCTGAACCAGTTCTCACTGAGCCGTTTTCATCCTGAATAGCTGCAGGTCATCAGCGTGTGGACGGCTTGGACGATGGTGCCGATGCGGCGGGTGGAGCATCTGGCCCGCCGGAGCAGTCGCCAGGACTTCAGCTGTGCGAAGGCGCGTTCGCCCGGCGCCCTCAGCCGGGCGTGATCGCGGTTGAACTCCTGGTAGCGCGCGGGTTGTTCGCGGTGGTTCTTGTATGGGGTGCGGACGGTGGCGCCGGCGCCCTGGTAGGCGCGGTCCGCGAGCACGAGGATCTGTCTCGTGAGGCAGGCTTGGATGATGCCGTGAACACGGGCGGCGGTCAGATCGTGGGTGCGTCCTGGCGTGGCCCGGGAGAACCAGAGCGGTGTGCCTGGGATGCCCCGAAGTTTCCGGACAGGCGTCCAATAGGATCGTCTGAACTGGAAACGAGGAATCGAAGTGGCACCACCGAGCAAGTACACGCCTGAGTTCCGTGAGGAAGCCGTCCGGATCGCGCTGGCTTCCAGCAAGACCGTAACCGAGGTCGGCCGTGAACTCGGTATGAACCCCGAAACCCTCCGGGGCTGGGTGAAGAAGCATAAGGAACGGAACGAACCTCCTGCCGGTACCGAGCTGTCCCACGATGAACGCGCTCGCCTGAAGGAACTTGAACGCCGTATCCGTGAAGTCGAGATGGAGAATGCGTTCCTGAAAAAAGCCGCAGCGTACTTCGCGAAGGATCCCCGGTAGCGAGCAAGTACGAGTTCATCGATGAGATGCGACTCGACACAACGGAGTACGCATATCCCGTCGAGTTCATGTGCGAACGACTCGGCGTATCCACATCTGGCTACTACGACTGGCGGGGCCGCCCGAAATCCGCGACGGCGCAGCGACGCGAGGAGTTGAAACTGCTGATCAAGAAAGCATTCGACGATTCCGACAGCACCTACGGCTATCGGCGCATCCACGCCCAGCTCCATCGCTGGGGCCACGCCGCGGGCCCGGAGCTGGTCCGCCGGCTCATGCGGGAGCTGGGACTTGAGCCCTGCCAGCCGAAGCCCAGACGCTTCGGCCTCACCCGAGGCGCGCCCGCCGCCGTGCCCGACCTCGTGGGCCGGAACTTCACCGCCGACGCTCCGGGTGAAAAACTCGTCGGGGACATCACCTACATCTCCACCGGAGAGGGCTGGCTGTATCTCGCGACCGTCATCGACTGCTGCACGAAGGAGGTTGTCGGCTACGCGATGGACGACCATTTTCAAACCCCTCTCATAGCCAGAGCCATCCGTAACGCAGCACGGAACAGGAAACTCGCCAGGAACGCAATATTCCACTCGGACCGCGGAAGCAACTACATGTCGGCCGAGTATGCTGCGGTTCTGGGCGAGCTCGGCCTGCGGCGTTCTGCCGGCCGTACCGGGATCTGCTTCGACAATGCCATGGCCGAATCATTCTTCGGCGCCCTGAAGAACGAGCGCGTTTCGAGGGTGACTTACCTGACCCGCGACATCGCCAGGCAGGACATCACCCGTTACATCGAATTCTGGTACACTCACAAACGCCTTCACTCGGCGGTGGGTTACCGTCCTCCCCGCGAAGTCCACGCCGCGTACCAGAAGTTGCGAATCGTCGCGTGAGTCAATAGTCAGATGCCTGTCCGGAAAACACGAGGCCCCTCAGCCGTCGGGACGTGCGATCACCTGGACGTTCATGCCGTGCTGCTTGTGCTTTTGGGAGGAGTACGGCTCGTCCGCGTGGACGCGGTCGGTGGCGATCAAGGTGCCGTCGACGATGACGAAGTCGCCCTCGCCCAGCCCGGCCAGGGCTTCCTGCAGGCCCGGCGCCCAGGCCGCAAGGACGTCCAGGGTCTCGTCGACGTAGCGCCACGCAGTGGCTGTCGAGACACCGAAGCCTGCCGCCGGCGCGGGTATCGTCTCGTTCTTGCGCAGGTGCACCAGGGCGAGCAAGGCCTGCTTGAAGCAGCCCAGCTTCCGCCACCTCGTACGGCGTTCACACCTTCGTGCGTAGATGAGCCAGGAAACGTGCTCAACCAACTCATGCGGGACGTCGACCGTGGCACGATACGGGACCAAGCGAGGCTCCTCGGGCGATGCGTGGTGCGTAGAGAACACCACCGCAACGACCAGGGGCCTCGACTCGTTACCCACCCCCACTGACCTGCCAGTTCACCCCCCAGAGACAGGATGAAAACGGCTCACTGAGGTTCTTCAGAGTGGCCACTGATCGGGTGACCGGCGGCGGGGCGTAACAGGCGAGGCCCTCGGGCTGTTGAGCGAGATGTCTCACGTCTCGACTCGCCAGCCAGGGGGCCTCGTTGGTGACCTATCCTCGCGCACTCGACCTGCCGCATGCACTGGTGGAGTGGGTGACCATGCTGATCGTCACCCGCGAGGGTGACCGCCGCTGCAAGCTGCGCCCCTCCCAGCGGGCCATGGTGGCCCTGGTGTACCTGCGCGAGCACACCACCCTCGCCAAGATCGCCGCGGGCTTCCGGATCAGCGAAGCCACCGCCCACGCCTATGTACACAGCGTCACCGCGTTGCTGGCGGACATGGCCCCGTCTCTCACCCGCGCACTGCGGCGGGCCAAGCCCGACCACGTCCTCGTGGACGGCACCATCGCCGAGTGCGACCGGGTCGGCGACGGCGAACGCGACTACTCCGGCAAGGCCAGACGGCACGGAGTGAACATCCAGGCCGTCACCGGACCGACCGGCAAGCTGATCTGGTACTCGCCAGCCCTGCCGGGCCGCACGGTGGACATCACCGCCGCCCGCACCCACCGCATCATCACCGTATGTGAACGCCTGAAGATTCCCGTCCTGGCGGACAAAGCCTACGAAGGAGCCGGCGGAAACCTTCTGCACACCATACAAACGGCACCGCGGCCGTGAGCTGACCGCGCACCAGAAGTCCGTCAACCGCGCGCACGCACGGCTCCGCAGCCCGGTCGAGCGGGCCTTCGCCCTACTCAAGTCCTGGCGGATCTTCCGCCGCGCCCGCTGCAGTCCCAACCGCCTGACGTCAATCGCCAAGGCCATCCTCACCCTGGAGAAGCACCGCTGAAGAACCTCACTCTTCTTCGAGGACCGGCTCAACATCCGATGAACGACAAGGACTTACACAAAGTCCCTTACACGCCCGGCAGAGAGGGGTGCTTTCGCCTTTTCGGGTCTGGCAATCCCCTGGGAGCGTGGAGTCTTCGTCTATTGATGTTTATGGTCGTGCTTGACGATCTGTCAGGTCGAGCATAAAGGCAGCATGGGGTCTTCGAATGCAGCGCGTTGGGGGCCGGTTTGTGCGGGAGGCGCGGCGGATGCAGGCTGCCGACCCGTTCGAACAGGGTGTGAGGCAGGGTGGCGCGTGCGAACGGGTCCCGCTCGTATCTGACGCCGCAGCAGGAGCAGGAGTTGCTGCGTGGGTTGTGGCTGGGGGCGTCGGCGCGCGGCTGGGAGGGCCAGGGCTGGAGGCTGTCGCGCATCGCACGGGTGATCGAGGAGAAGTGCGGGGTGCGGTTCTCGGTGCCGGGTGTGTGGTACCTCATGGACCGTCTGGGCTGGTCGTGGCAGGTCCCGAGGACGCAGGCCCTCCAGCGTGATGAGGAGGCGATCGCGCCTGCCCTCGTGGCGGCTGGTCCGCTACGCGGTGACCGTCAAGCGCTGAGATAAAGATCAGTAGATCTTCTCGCCGAGGACGTAGTGGCCGCCGGCTCGCTGCAGGAAGCGGCGGAAATGCTTGGCCATAGATCCAGCTGTCCTCAGAGGGTGTTCGGTAGGGGTATCCCCCTATCCGTCCGATCTGCCGCGAAGCGAGATGGACGCGTCTTCATGATTTCGTAGCGGGCCGCGCTTCGGGGCTGTATTGACTATGTGATGACCGAACGACGTGCGTATCAGCCCGGATCCACCGGCTTGATTGTGGTGTGATCGGTTCGGGGTCGTGGAGGGCGTGTCGGGGCTGAGTTGCGGATTCGGGCGTGGGGTGGCCGCTGGTCTGCCCAGCCTTTCCACTTTTCCGCAGGTCTCTGGCCCTTTCGGGCAGGTCGGTCAGGGAGTGTCAGAGGGCTGGTGGCGCGTGCACGATGCTGAAGAGCTGGGTGAAGTCCGTGCGCCAGGGCCAGCGTTCGGGTAGGTGCAGGGTGAGGCGGCGGGCCGGGCGGGCCAGGCGGGCGGGCACGTTGATCAGGTGGTCACGGATGGTGGCGGTGGTCGCTCTGGCATGGAACGTGCCGGCCAGGGCGCCGGCGGCGCGGGTCAGGTTGTGCGCCAGGGCGGCCAGGGCGAGCCACGTGGCATTGGCCTGGAAATGCCCGGAGGGCGCGTGGGCGAAGGCGCTGTTCTTGACATCCGCGATCACCTGCTCGACGACGGCGTGCCGTCGGTGATCACGCTCGGCGTCCTTCAAGGAGAGCGGGGAGTCGGTGAACGCGGCGTGGTAGCGCCAGGTGTCGAACAGCGTGCCCTGTCCGGCGGGAACGGTGCCAGTGCTCGGGCGTTTGACGCGGCGCACGATCAGACGGGCGGTGACCTGCTGCTTCTTCGGCTTGGAAGTGAAGGCGGTGTAGCCGGTCTCGGCTATCTCGGCGTCGGAGATCCAGCAGTGGCCCTCCTCGTCCCGGGCCGCCTTGGGGTACTTGACCGGCGTCCAGGCGTCCTCGTCGATGCGGGCGATGGCGGCCTTGACGGAGGCGTTCATCCGCACGGTGATGGAGAAGCGTGCGCCCAGCGCCCGGCAGGAGTTGACGACGTCGGCGCTGTAGAACGCGGAGTCCGCGCGCATCACCAGCAGGCCACTGGCGCCGCAGGCCCGGGCGGTGCGGATGGTCTCGGCGACGAACGCTGCCGCCCCGCGCGCGGAGTTCGATGGTCCCTTGCGTAGCCTCGTGGCTGCGATCACCGGGGCGGCCAGGGGTGTGGAGACGATGCCGAGCAGCGCGTTCAGGCCCTTGACCTTGCTGTATCCGTAACCGGCGCCCTGCTTGGCGTAGCCGTAGGTGCGGCGGATGGTGTCATCGATGTCCACGTAGGCGACCTGGTCCGCGCCGGGCAGCAGCGGGGTATGACGGGCCAGTTCGGGAAGGAACCGGCGGGCCACAGCGTGCAGTTGCTTCACATGCCCGTGCGTGAAGGAACGCAGAAACGACCCCAGCGTGGACGGGGCCCGGACCCGTGAGAACAGGCGGCCCATCGCGCCGTGCCGTAGCCGGTGCATGTCGTCGATGCTGTCGGCGCCCGCGACCATGCCGGCCACCAGCGACATCACTTTCGCCGCGGGGAAGGCACCGGTGCCGTCCTTGGAGGCCGGCAGACGGATGTACTCCCCGACCAGTGCGGGCAGACCGCACCGCTCGGCCAACCGCACCACCGGCTCCAGGCCGCCGTACGCGATCAGGTTCGGGTCGTCGAACGCGGATGAGACCGCCGCTGCGGCATGGGAAGATTGCATCTCGGAAGTGCCTTGCTGATCGTGCCTGATGTGGTCCTAGAGAAACCCCATCATCGCAGGTCACAAGGCACTTCTTCGTTCCCGAGCAACTGTCCACAGACATCAAGCCGGTGGATCCGGGCTCAGACGCTCATTCCCTCAAGCGTGAGAATTCGTTGACCCACCGTTCGAGTAGCGTGACTGCTTTCCCCGCGCCGTCCTCTGCTTCCAGTCGGCTTGCGAGAGTGGTGGCGCGGGCGCGGTAGCCGGAGTGCCCGAGCGCTTCAGTGACGGCGTGGGCCAGACGCTCGGCGGTGAGTCGTTCGAACGAGATCGGGGCGGGGCCGACGCCCAGGGCGGCGATGCGGCGGGCCCAGAACGGCTGGTCGGCCATCATCGGAACGGTGACGGCAGGCACTCCCGCGCGCAGGGCGGCCGCCGTGGTGCCTGCGCCCGCGTGGTGGACCACCGCGGCGGTACGGGGGAACAGCAGCGGGTGCGGGAACTCGCCGACCGTAAGGATGTCCCGGCCCACGGCGTTGAGCCCCGCCCAGCCCGCCTGGACGACACCGCGTACCCCGGCGAGCCGCAAAGCGCCCACTGCGATCTCACTCAGCCTTTCGCCCTCTCCGGCGCCCATGCTGCCGAAGCCGATGAAGACCGGGGGCGGTCCAGCCCGAAGGAATTCCTCCAGCTCCTCGGGAAGTCGAGTGTTCGAGGCCCCCTGGGACGGCCACCAGTTGCCAACGACCTCCAGGCCGGGGCGCCAGTCCGCGGGACGCGGCACGACAGCCGCGCTGTAGCCGTACATCACCGGCCAGCAGGCCCGCTCCCGGCGTCGACGCATGGCCCTGACGGATGCTGGCGGCAGCCCGAGCTCGGCGCGCAGCTCCTTGACAGCGGCGGCGTACATCCGGTTATGGAGGACCAAGGTGAGGTAGCCGGCGGCACGGTTGCCCAAACCGCCGAGCGATCGCCCACTGCCAAACGAGGGAGCGAACTCGGCGGTCGGGTGATTCGGTTGCAGGTACGCACCGACAGCCAACGCCCCCGTGGCCTCGGCGAGCTGCCAACCCAGCGGCGCAGTAATCGCGGGACACAAGAGCACATCCGCATCGACCGCAGCCAACGGCATCATGCCGCGCCCCATCTCGTGGATGAAGTCGGCGGCATGGCGGAACAGCTTCAGTTGGTGGACCAGCCCTGCACCAGGAAAGGGGAGGAAGGCGGCGGGCAAGGGGTGGTATTCGATCTCGGCGGCCGTGACGAGGCTGGCGAAGCGTGGTTGGGTCGCGATGGCGAACTGGTGCCCGGCGTTTCGAAGTTGCGTGCCGAGGCCGGTGAAGGGTGCCACGTCACCCCGGGTGCCAACGGCGAGGGCGAGGATCTTCAAGGACGCTCCCTTGTCCGGTGCGGACTGAGACGGTCGGAAGCGTCCGATCCGATCCACAGGCCGGTCTCGTGGAACATCTGCAGCTTCCAGTGGGCTGGTACATCCTCTCTCCGCGTTTGTGGTCCGCTTCTGCGCGGAGAGGCGAGTTTGCGGGCAGGATGAGCAGCACTGGCGTGAACACGCAAGGATCGGCTTGCTGACTCGGTTAGTGGCGCGCCGCAACCACTGATGTCGCCGCGCCGGCGGCAGCTGGCACGTGGCACGGTCCCGGGTTAGCGCGCTCAAGGACGATGCCGGTCACGTGGTCCGTGGCGCAGGCCCCGGTTACGTGTTCGCGGGGGTTGGTGGTGTGGCGGGGGTCAGGGGGCGTACCCCGTGTGGCTCCGGGTTGAGGTCCAGGACCGTGGCTCCGAGCTGGTGCCAGGCGCTGCGCGCGGCGTCGAGCCGGGCGGGGTGGGTGTCGAGTGCGATGACGCAGTCGCCGCCCACGGCGCCGGATCCCTTCGCGGCCACGCCACACTCGGTCGCTGCTTGGACGAGTTCCCTGGTGCGCTTACCGAGGAGGCCGCCGCCCAATTCCCAGGACACGTAGTCCAGGATGCGGCCGTAGGCGGCGACTGCGTCGAGGAGTTGACGCCCGGAGCCGGTCCGGCCGGCTGTCCAGAACCGCTCCAGGGTCGCGCGCATTTGCCCGAGCAGCTCGGGACTGTGTGGGGTGCGCCCGAAATCCGTGAGGCCTGCTGGCGTGTCTACGGTGAAGCCTGTCCAGGCGGTCGCGAGGCGTAGGTCGTCCGGGACGTCCGCGCGCTCGATCCGCGGCCGGGCGTTTGTCAGCGTGTAGGCGAGCCATCCGCCGTAGACGCTGGCGGCTACGTCGATGCCGCTGCCCCGGCCGTTCTGGTGGGCCCGGTGAGTGCGCAGGGCGAGGTCGAACAGGTCGGCGCGAGTGCGGGGGTCTGCGAGGTCGTGCCCGTTGGCCGCGGCGAAGCATCCGAGGATGGCGACGGTGCTGGCCGCGCTGCAGCCCAGGCCGGTCTTGCGTTCCGCGCCGTTGCCGCGGCCGCGCACGGTGAGGTGGTGCGGTGGGGTTTCCGGGAAGGTGGCCGCGCCGGCGGTGGCGGCCGCTGCCAGCAGCCCTGCGCCCGGAGCGTCGGCTGCTTGTGCCAAGGGCGCGTCGACGTCCAGGTCCGGGGCGCTGAGCCACCAGCCTTCGGGGCGAGGGCTGCAATGGCATTCGATGCCCACGTCCACCGCCGTCACCATGGCGCGCTCCGCGTGGAGCACGGCGTACTCGCCGATGACCACCAGCTTCCCGGGCGCGAAGACGAGCCAGCCGTCGTCCGGTGTCACTGCCAGTCTCTCCAGGTCGGGGGCAGCTGGGCCCAGGAGGGCGGGTGTGTGACCACGCGTGGCGCTTGTCCTGGCCGGGAGCGGATCAGGCGTGACACGCCTGGAACCTCGCCGAGCGTTTCAGCCACTTCATCGGCGTGGGTGGGTTCGCACAGGACTTTGACTTGCGGGCCGGCGTCGATGGAGAAGTAGGCGGGGGTTCCGGACTCCCGCAGTCGCCACACCGCGTGGACGACCGCGAGGGTGGCCGGCTCCCAGTACAGCAGCGGCGGGTCGGCGCCGAGCGCGGTGGCGTGCATCCGCATCGCGTTGTGTTCCATGACCGGACCGAGGCTGTCCAGGTTGCGGTGGCGGACCGCTTCGCGGGCGGCTCGCATGTCCTCGGGGTTGGCCGCCAGCCACGCGTCGTAGAACGGTGAAGTTACGGCGGTGCGTCGCATGCCCTCGCGTGAGGAGATCCGCTTGGGCTGCTCGCGGGTGACCGCGACGATCACGCACAGGGGCCAGTGGGCAGGGGGAGCAACCTGCGTCACGTCGCCTTTGCCCGCGCCGGGCTGCCATTCCACGAAACCGGCCAGGAGTGACCGGCAGGCCGAGCCCGAACCGCTGCGCACCAGTGCACTCAGGTCCGCGTCGGGTCGGCCGGCCGCGGCCGCAAGCGCGGTGGCAAGGGCCGCGTAGGCCGAGGCGGAGGAGGCCAGTCCGGCGCCGACCGGGAAATTGGACGTGACCGCGACGTCCAGGGGGTGTCGGATGCCCAGTGCGGTGCGGGCCTGCCCGACGAACCGGGTCAGGTCCTCCACGGGCCCCGGGGGACTCCATGCGGCGCGGTCAATGTCTGCGTCCCGGCGCTCCCGTACGGCCGCCAGGGAGATCAGGCCCTCCAAGGTGACCGAGAGGCTGGCGTTCGCGGCCTGGTTGCCCGGAACATTGCTCTTTCCCCAGTACTTGACCAGGGCGAGGTTCGCGTTGGCCGTCGCCCACATCACAGCGCCCCGACCCGGTCCACGAAGTCCTTGATCGCCCCGTGGAGCCGGGCGGGCTCGTCCGCTGCACAGGACGCCTGCTGTCCGCCCGTGTCGGCCACAAAGGCACGCAGCAGCATGTCGAAGGGCCGGGGAACGGGTGCGGTGCCGGACGGGTCCGCGGCGGGAGCGAGCTCTTCGGCCACCGAGGCGAGCCACAGCGCGCGGAACGCCGCCAGTCCACGGTCGCTCGCGGGGAAGCACTGGGCGATCTGCACGTACTCATCCGCGATCACGCGTTCCACCATGTCTGTCCAGGACATCTCGACCTCCCACGCAAACCTCACCCCGCAACCACTCCACTGTCCCCACCACGACCCGCCCGGCGACCGCCCGAAGGGGCAGCCTCCCGGTTACTGTTCACGAACACAGCCACGGGATTCGTGGCGTCCGTGATCGTGTGATCAAGGGGGATGCGGGCTTCCTCCGGTTGCCGGGTGCGCGGCGGAGCCGTTCCCGGCCCCTGTGCCACCCGGCCCGCTCGAATCCGCCGAAGCGCCGCCGGCCCCTGAAGCCGGTCGGCCGCCGGTGTCAGGGCCGCCCGAGACGGCGTGGGGCGGCGGCCGGAGGCAGCACGCGGCGAGCCGTCGACAGCCCCCTCCGGCACGGGCAGGAGGAGGGCGTCGAACCCGGCGGTGCGCAGAGCGAGAACGACCTGGCGGGCGCGTGCAGAGTCGGGGGCGAGGGCGATGACAGCGCCTCCATGGCCGGCTCCGGTGAGTTTGGCGCCGAGAGCGCCCGCTGCTCGGGCGAGGACGACCATGCGGTCGAGGACAGGTGCCGACACACCCAGGGCGCTCATTTCCTCGTGCGCGCCGTTCATGGCGTGTCCCAAAGTGCTGGTGTCGCCGCTGATCAGTGCGGTGCGGGCCTGGTCGGTGAGTTCGCCCAGCCGCCTCATGGCCACGACGGAGCCCCCGACGGGTGCGAGTGCGCTGACTGGTGCCGCGGTGGATCGCCGCTTGCCGGACAGGGCGACGATGAAGTCGAGGGGCGCGGGAACGGTGAGCGGGGACACCTGGGGCTGGGGGCCTGGCTGGAACCAGATCAGCCCGTGGGAGGCGACTGCATGGATGTCGAGGCCGGAGGAGCAGCCGTGGAAGGTGTGTTCGACCTCGGTGGCCATCCGAAGCAGTTCGGCCTGCTCTATGTCGGCGGTGCACAGCTCGGCAAGCGCGCGGACGAGCGCGACGCTGAGCGCCGCCGAACTGCCCAGCCCTCCCCCGACGGGGAGCTGGGACCGGGTACGGATCTGGATGTGGTGGGGGTCGAGGCCGAAGAACGCCGCCGCGGTGGCGAGCGCGTCGCGCGAGCGCGTGTCATGAAGGCCTGCACGGCCGGGCGGTCCCATCGTGGCGGACAGCGTCAGCTGGAGCGGTATGCGGGTCGCGATCGCCGGCTGGCCGTGAAGGACCGCATGCTCCCCGATCAGGATGATCTTTCCCGGGACATGTTGCACGCTTCGTTCTTTCAACGGACGTCAGCCCCTTGCGCATCGGCGGCGGAAAAGGGCAGGCAGCGCTGGTGCAGGGCCATGTGGCCGCGCTGGATTCCGTCACCAGTGAGGGCGCGCAGGGCGGCGAGGTTCTGCGCGAGGCCGACTGCGGCCATGACTGCGGCGAGTTCCCGGGCGCCGGTGACCTTCAGCAGTCTCAGGGAGAGGGCGGCGCGTGGGTTGGCCCGGATGCGTTCGCCGACCGTGCCGACCGCGAGCGGGGCCTCGAAGCTGCCGTGCAGAAATCCTGCTTCGTGGTGCCAGGTCGCGACGGGCTGGTAGGTGCCGCCGCGAGCGGCGTGGGCGTGCACGCCGGCTTCGATCGCACGCCAGTCCTGCCCGGTGGCGACGGCGACCGCGTCGATGCCGTTCATCACGCCCTTGTTGTGCGTGGTCGCCCGGTGCGGGCTCATCGCCGCCAGCGCGGAGGCCTGCGCGATACGCTCCGCGATCTCCGCGCCGGAGCAGCCGGCGGCCGCCAGCAGCTGTTCGGGGATCTCGACGTCTGCCCGGGCCAGGCGCTGGTCCGCAAGGTTCGACAGGATCCTCACCCCGGCCTCGCCCCCGGTCACGGCCGCCACCTGGGGGGCGAGGGCTTCGAGGAGGGTGTTGACCGCGTTCGCGCCCATCGCGTCGCCCACGTCCGTCAGGACGTGCACCAGCACGCTGCCGTCCGGCAGTGCCCGGGCGCTGACCTCGCGGGTCCCGCCGCCCCGTGCCACCATGCCCGGCTGGAGCCGGCGGGCCTCGCAAACCAGCCGGTCGGCGGCGTCACGGACACGGCCGGCTGCTGTGTCGGCGTCGGGCACGTGGAGGATGTGGATCTGGCCGGTCATCAGCGACGGGTCCGCGTC
The DNA here is from genome assembly GCF_045162795.1 of Streptomyces sp. NBC_01017. Taxonomy (NCBI): domain Bacteria; kingdom Bacillati; phylum Actinomycetota; class Actinomycetes; order Kitasatosporales; family Streptomycetaceae; genus Streptomyces; species Streptomyces sp. NBC_01017. Next base: position 10,921,067 of record NZ_CP108683.1, on the reverse strand, counting down.
CGCGCTGATCCCGCCGCACTGCCGGGTCAGCCGGGCCGCGTTGGAGGCGGCGGCGACGACGGAGGGTTCCTCGACGACCATGGGCACCAGCCGGTCACGGCCGTTGACGGTGAAGTTGACCGCGACGCCCTCAGGGAGCCCGAACACCCCGACCGCGTTTTCGATCATCAAATCTGCCTGGGAGAGGGTCAGCGGCGTATCACTCTCCAGCAGCTCCCGATCGCGCGGGCCGAGCCCGGCCGCTTCCGCAACGAGCTGCACCCGCTTGCCCATGGGCAAGCGGTGGAACCCGGGATGACGTGAAATCAGCTCATCCCTCCCCGTGGCCGGGACGGCGGCCACGGGGGCCGTCGTGTGCGGGACCCTCGGTGTGCGCCCGTTTCCCTGGGACGGCAGCGCCCGCGTCCTGCCCGGCTGGGGGTCCTGCCCGGACTGGCCAGGCAGCCCGGCCTCTACGACTCGCGTCGGACTGCCACCCTCCGCGCGCCCGGTGGCACGTGGGCCGGCCGCGCGGTCGGCGGCGTGGGGGCTGAAGGCGCGGTTGGCGGCGGAGACGATGGCTTTGATGCAGGCGCGGGCGGTGACGATGTCGATGCCGACGCCCCAGACAGTCTTGCCGTCCACCTCGCACTCGAAGTATGCGGCGGTGGCCGCGTCGGCGCCTTCACTGAGCGTGTGCTGGGTGTGGTCGAGGATGCGGATGCCGACGCCGATCTGGCCCAGTGCCGCGACAAGCGCATCGGCCGGGCCGTTGCCCGTGCCGCCCAGAGTGATCTCCGCACCGTCGACGACCGCGTCGGCCGTGATGGTCTCGGTGCCGTCCGCTGCCGGGGACGCCTGGTACGAACGCAGCCGGATGCGGCCCCACGGGTTGGCGGAAGTGGGCAGATACTCGTCCTCGAAGACGGCCCAGATCTGCGCCGGGGTGACCTCGCCGCCTTCGCCGTCGGTCCTGGCCTGGATGATCTTCGAGAACTCGGTCTGCATCCGGCGCGGCAGGTCCAGCTTGTGGTCATACTTGAGCACGTAGGAGATGCCGCCCTTGCCGGACTGGCTGTTGACCCGGATGACCGCCTCGTAGGAACGGCCGACGTCCTTGGGGTCGACCGGCAGGTAGGGCATGTCCCAGCTGTAGGCGCAGACGTCGGCGCCGACCGCAGCGGCGCCGACCTCCAGCTGGTCGAAACCCTTCTTGATGGCGTCCTGGTGAGAGCCGGAGAAGGACGTGTAGACCAGGTCGCCCGCATACGGGTGGCGCGGGTGGACCTCCATCTGGTTGCACTGCTCCCAGGTGCGGCGGATCTCGTCGATGTCGGAGAAGTCGATCAGTGGGTCGACGCCCTGCGAGAACAGGTTCATGCCCAGGGTGACCAGGTCGACGTTGCCGGTGCGCTCGCCCTGCCCGAACAGACAGCCCTCGACGCGGTCGGCACCGGCCATGACCGCCAGCTCGGCGGCGGCGACGGCGGTGCCGCGGTCGTTGTGCGGGTGAACGGACAGGCAGACGGACTCGCGGCGGGACAGGCTGCGCGACATCCACTCAATCCTGTCGGCGTAGACGTTGGGGGTGGACCGCTCGACGGTGGCCGGCAGGTTCAGGATGATCTCGCGGCCCTCACCCGGCTGCCAGACGTCCATGACCGCCTCGCAGACCTCCAGCGCGTAGTCCAGTTCGGTGTCGATGAAGATCTCGGGCGAATACTCGTAGCCGAGGACCGTGCCGTCGCCCAGGATCTTCCCGGCGTACTCCATGACCATGCGGGTGCCGTCCACGGCAATGTTCTTCACGTCCTCCTTCGATGCCTTGAACACGACCCGGCGGAACATCGGCGAGGTGGCGTTGTACAGGTGGACCGTTGCCCTGCGGGCGCCGCGCAGCGACTCAACAGTGCGCGCGATCAGGTCCTCGCGGGCCTGCGTCAGCACCGACACGGTCACGTCATCGGGAATGGCAGCCTCGTCCTCGATGATCGAGCGGACAAAATCGAAGTCAGTGGCGCCGGAGGCCGGGAAACCGACCTCGATCTCCTTGTAGCCCAGGCGCACGAGCAGGTCGAACATGGCACGCTTGCGTGCCGGGGACATAGGGTCGGCCAGCGCCTGGTTACCGTCCCGCAGATCGGTCGACAGCCAGCGCGGCGCCCCCGTGATCACCCTGGACGGCCACGCACGGTCCGGCAGATCCACAACAGGGAACGGCCGGTAGCGGCTAAACGGCATCCCGGACGGCCGCTGCGCGACGCTCGCGGCGGTGACCGGGGTGGGGCGCCCCAGCGCCCCCGCCTGCCTCTGCCCGGCACAACCTGCACCCGGCGCCACCGCCCCCACGGCATAGGCACCGTGCCGGCCGGCCGGCTGAACCTCCTGCTCATCCCCCGCCGGCATCATTTCCACCCGCAGCACGTCCGCCTGCTTCTCCAGCTGGGCAGCCACCTGCTGCACACCTGCATCGGCCTGCACAGACAGATTCATCCTCTGCACACCAGCAGAAGACGTCGCACACGTCTCCAGACCACAGATCTGGTACCCGCGGCCGGCGCACAGCGCCGTGATCCTGGCCAGAGCCCGAGGACCGCTATTGAAAATTACAGAAAAGTGATAACGCCTCATCACGAAGCCTCATGACAGATTTACGCGCAGGGCGGCTGGGCCGTAACAGGTACAAACAGTTCAGCCACCCCTACCGATATGGAAGATCCACCATAAGGGCCCTGTCATCGGCAAGACGTGACCGTTTGGGTGGACAAAGATGCAACCACGGTGCCGGACTCTGTGCCTGCCGCGGTCGATACGGGCGGGCCGAGATGGACGATCAGGCAACAGTTACAGTGAGGGGCCAGTCCACGCCGGGCGACTGTTTTATCCTCAATGACACCGCCTGCCGTCCGCTGCCGGGTCTTGTGGTCCGGAAATACATGAGGAGAGAAATCAATAGTGATGCATGAAATAATGCTGGAACTGGTCGACCTCCGGGGAAATACCATCGGCACGGCCGAAAAGCTCTCGGCTCACCGGGAAGGCGGACAGCTCCACCGCGCCTTCTCCGTATTCTTGCTCGACGAGTCAGGGCGCATGCTGCTCCAGCAGCGGGCATCCGGGAAATACCATTCCCCCGGGTGTGTGGTCAAACACCTGCTGCGGGCATCCCCTCCCCGGGGAACCAGCATTCCTCGCCGCCGTCCGGCGCACCATCGAAGAGCTGGGCTGTGCTCCGGCCCTACTCCAAGCGGCCGGCACGGTTGTCTACGATCTCCCCGACCCGCTCACGGATCTGGTCGAGAAGGAATACAACCACCTTTTCATCGGCACGGCCGACCCGGACGCAGTCGACCCGGACCCACTGGAAGCCCTCGACACACGCTTCGTCACCCCCGACCAGCTGCTCTCTCTCAGGCAAAGCCATCCCTTCTCTGCCTGGTTCCCGGTCGTTTTCGAAGCAGCCCTGCCCGCTGTCCACGCGCTCTTCCCCACCAGCAACTGGACAACCGGCTGACGCCGCCCCGGACAGAGCCAGAGCACTTCACCAAGAGCACACCTTCACCGGGGTTCCGCAGCTGTGCGGCGCTCTAGTCCACGAAAAGGCTGTCTGACCTTCTGCAATACACTTCCGCCGACTGTTTCGGCGTGTGTCTATTGATCTTTATCTCAGCGCTTGACGGTCACTCCAGCAACGCAAGCCCGGTTCCGGCAAGGAATCCGCGCAGGAGATGCGGCGCCTTCTTGATCTTCCTGAGCGCTGCTTCGGCGGCCTCCGCCAGCTCACGAATCGAACGGAATACACGGTTCGCGAGGAGATCTTTGACGATCTTCCACAGGAGCTCCACCGGGTTCAGCTCGGGGGCGTGCGGCGGCAGCTGGACGATCCGCAGCCAGCGCTCCTGCCCCTCGGCCCACTCACGCACCTCGGCGCTCGTGTGGCTGGAGCAGATGTCCCATATGAGCGTGACGGGGTGGCCGCCGAGGCGGGCGTGCGGCATGGCTGTGGGGGTGAAGTCGTGTCGCAATCGGACCCGGGTTTCCAGTGGGGTGACGTATCCGAACTCGGGATGTCTTCGGAGTCTGCTGTGGTTGTACTCGACCTCGATGAAGCGGAAGACGTCGGCGCGGGCCGCTGTCCGTGTCGCCCACGTGTTGGTGCCGATCTCGGATTTCAGTAGGGCGAACCGGCTTTCCGCCGCGGCGTTGTCCTAACAGGATCCGACACGGCCCATGGATTGCCGCATTCCCAACTTCCGTATCTCGCTGCGGAATTCGACACTCGTGTATTGTCCGCGTCCGGCCGCCATCCGCAGGGCCGTCACCGGCAGCTCGGCCCGGTGGTGATCGGCCATGGCCCAGCCGATCACCTCCCGCGTCGCGAGATCGATGCAGGACGCCAGGCAGGCCTTGCCCTCGGCGGTGACGAGCTCGGTCATGTCGCCGACCAGCCGTATCCCGGGGCGCGATGCGGGAAGTCCCGCCGGACGAGGTCCGCGGCGAACACCGCCCGCTGCGCCTGCCGCGTCAGGCCGCGCCGGGTGATCCCGGTCACGCGATGCTCGCGCATCAGCCGCTCGATCTTCTTCCGGTTCACCCTGCGTCCTGCCCGCGCCAGGGCCGCATGGATGAGCGGAGCCCCGTGAGCGCCGCGCGAGGCTGCGTGCAACACCCGTATGTCCGCAACGAGTTCATCCTCCGCACGCTGCCGCACCCGCCGCGCGCACGCGCCGGTTCCTTCGACGGCTTCGACGACGGCTGCAGCGAGCAGATCCTCACGCTTCGCCGTCTCGCCGACGATCAATTCGCGCATAGTTCCAGTGTGCGCAGGTCGGGCCCGCCGGGCCCAAGGCGGCAGCCCAGCGAGACGCATCGATCGCAGGGTCCGTCGCCGCGATCCGTCCATGGCTCCGCCCTGGCTCCCCGAGACACACGGGTAACATCACGCAAACCGTCACCGTGACAGCACCGTCGGATGTGCCGCCGTCGTACGCGAACCATCGGTATCCGGTGGAGGTGATCTCGCACTGTGTGTGGTTGTACTTCCGTTTCCCCCTCAGCCTCCGCGAGGAGGAGCTGATGCTCGAGGCGGGGTGTCGTCGTCTCCTACGAGGAGGGAACCCGCCCACCCGTCACGGAGCGTGCACACGATGCACGCAGCCGGACGGAGACACAGCGAACGCGGGAGACCAGCGCATCAAACACCGTTCGGGATGCGCGCAGTTCCCGGAGCCGGCAGCAAATGTCACTCCAGGACACTGGTTAGGAACGGTTGATCGCGCAGTATCAGGTCGTGTGCGTGGACATCCGCGATGGGTCGCTGAGGATGCTGAGGCGGACGAGGCTGGAGTCAGTTCAGGCGAATTCTTGGATGCCGTCGAGAACCTGAACAGCAGCGAGCCGGCGGATCCGGTGAGCGCGGGGGCGCGGGAGCTGCTGAAGTTCTCCAGCCCGCGTGATCCGGCGCAGCTGGCCCGGTTCGTCAGGTTGCGAGTGCTGGAGCCGGAGGGTGAGTACTGGCGGCGCGATGGCCGACTCGCAAATCACCGAAGCTCCGTTGTTTGTAGGCGAGTTGGTAGCTCACCTACATCAACGGAGCTTCGGCCCCCCGGTCCCAGCACAATCACAAGATCAAACCGACCTTGCAAGAGCCCTGCCATACACCCCAACCGGTCACAACCCGACCAGCCGTACGTCCCCGGAACTTGCAACCGCCCTGCCAACGCGCGGCATACAAAGTCCCCATATCGCTCGAATGCCCACTCAGGCAGATCGTCAAGGGCAGCCCTAAAGATCAGTACGACACATAGAAGTTCACAACTCCCGCACCGCCACTGAGGTAGGTGTTCCACCTGCACTGCAGCACAGGTGAAGACTCCATGCAATTTCCGTGGACATAATTCGGCAACCCCCACCCCGTAGTGGCAGCAAATCCGATACGCCCCCTGTGCGTGCCGTCATTATCGACCATGTCGTAGTAGACGTCAGAGCTGGTGATGAGACCACCAGTCGCCGTCGTCCACGTGCCGACGTACCAGCTGTCGGTGCAGTCGCCCGGCCACCAAATTTGCTTCGGCGGCGCCTTCACCATGGCACCGCTGTACGACGTGTTTGCGAGATTGAACTTGTAGGGAGTGCAGTTGAATACGTTGATTGTGGTGGTGTAGTTATAAGACGCGTACGCGGGTTGTGTTGCTGCTACAGCAGTCAGAAGCATGCTTGCCAGACCTGCGACAAGCCCCGACTTGACCAACCCCACGGCAGGCCCCTCTCGTAAATGGACAACTCATGGCTGGCAAATAGTTGATTCCGTGCTGCCAACCGGGCAGCCCAAGCCCATCGAACCGCTGCAGTGCGGTATTTGATCCACGCGGGACACAGCATGGCACTAATCCATTGGGGCACAAGGGCCCTGGACGGCTCGTGCCCTTCCAGTACCGACCAAATCGTCGATACTGCCTGTTTGGACCGTAAGTTCCTTTAATCCTTGACATATGACAGGCAAACAGTCTAACGTTGACCCTTTATGACTATCCGTCAGAACGTGTACGACCGCGTCAACGCGCAAGATGCCCTGCACCTGACCCTTCAGCTGTAGATCGTGATCTTGCCCGTGGTGTGACCGTTGTCCGCGCTCCGCGGGCGGCCCTGGCCGCGGAGAGTCTGCGACTACTCATCCGGCGCAGTCGCCAGTGTCGGATGCGGCGGTCCGTATATCCGCCCCTACCCGCGAGTTGCCGGTTGGCTGCCCGGATGGCGGAGGAAGCTCTGATCCCCACCCACGAGGGCCACTGTGGCTGTCAGCGATCCGCGACGCCTCCCGCCGCGTGGTCGCCTGGGAGACCTCCCACAAGGCGGACGCCGACCTGGTCCTCACCGTGCTGGAGTACGCCCTCGCCTCGGCTGCCCAGCCCCGGGCCCTCACCCTCAATCCGAGTGTCACCAGGCTCGAGCAACCCGAGCGCTGAAGGCCGCGTGAGTCGGACCAGCAGGAACTCGCCGGACTGCTCGGCGGGCCCGCCCCTGATGCCGACAACCGCCAGGCGCTGCTCAGGCCGCTTGATGATGTGGGGTGAGATCGATGGTCAGGTCGGCGTCAAGGGCGCGTGCAGGCATCGCAGGAGCGGGATGGTGGGTACGGTTCCTGGGACAGGCCCAGGGCTGTGCGCCGGTCGTAGACCAGCTGACCAAGGTCATGGGCCAGTTCGGCCTCCTCATACAGGCGGTCGTACTGGGTGTTCTCCTCCACTGCTTCGCCGAGGAGCTTGCGGTGGCGGCGGGTCTTCCACTCAGCGTGTTTGTGGCAGTTCCTCCATCGGGCGGCTGTAAAGGTCGTGTTCGGTGCCGGCGCATGGCTGGCCTCGCATGCGGCCTGGGCGGCGTGAGCGCGGGCCACCTCCGCGGTCTCGCGCATCTTCGTCTCGCGGAAGACGGTGAGCGGAACGACACGACGGTCGGGGGCGAGCCAATAGGTGATGCGCTGGGCGTTGTCCGCTTCGTCACAGGCGCAGAGTCGACAACCGCAGTGACGGCCTTCATCGACTGGGACCACCACACCATCGCCTACAGCAGCGCCGGCCCCGTTATGTTTTTCGCGGTCCTGCAAGAGGGCCGCTGGCCTCCGGGCCCGGCATGACTGTTGCCCCCTGTCGAAGTCGATGACCTGGGGGGTGGTGTCACCGGGCCCGGGAGGTGCCGTCGGAGACGCTGATCAGAGGTCCGGCCGCCACCCGGTCCGGCGCAACGCCGTACAGCTCGCGGATGGCAGGTCTGCATAACGTGGATGCGCGAGTACGACACCGACGCCGAGGCCGGCACGTTCAACACCCTGGGAGGGGCGTCATGTTCGACACCGAAGACGTGGGTGTGTTCCTCGGCCTGGACGTCGGCAAGACCGCTCACCACGGGCACGGCCTGACCCCGGCCGGGAAGAAGGTCTTCGACAAGCAACTGCCCAACAGCGAGCCGAAGCTTCGGGCCGTCTTCGACAAGCTCACCGCGAAGTTCGGCACCGTCCTGGTGATCGTGGACCAGCCCGCCTCCATCGGCGCCCTGCCTCTGACCGTCGCCCGCGACGCGGGCTGCCAGGTCGCCTACCTCGGGTTCGACTTCCTTGGGTTCCGCATCCAGTGGCGCCGCAAGCGGGGAACGGACAAGTGGCACGTCTACACCTTCATCGCTGACCGGCCCATCCGGCAGCTGAAGGACAAGATCCGCGCCCTGACGAACAGAACGTCGCAGCAGAACCCCAGGGACGTGCTGATCAGGCTCAACCAGATCATGCGCGGTTGGGCCAACTACTTCAAGCACGCAGTCTGCAAAGCCACCCTGAGTTCCCTGGCCAGTTTCACCTGGCACCGGGTGATCAGCTGGTGGATGGCACTGCACCGCTGGAAGTGGAAGGACGTCCGCCGACGCCTCACCGACCACACCGGACGGTGGCAAAGGCCCTCGGCAGACGGGATCGAACTGTTCGACCTCCAAGCGGTGGCGGTCACCCGCTACCGCTACAGAGGCAACACGATCCCCAACCCCTGGACCCGCCCCAACCACGCCTGAACGGCAGAGTCCGTGGAGAGCCCGGTACTCGGAGACGGGTACGCCGGGTTCGGCGAGCGGCACGGAGAAACGGACCGGTGGCAACACCGGCACCGCGCTCCGTGCCGACTCAACAGGCACCCCCCCTGGCTTTCCTGGCTGCTCACGGCACCGTTGCCGCCGTCGGCGTGGAGGGCACGTCTTCCTACGGATCGGGGTTTACGCACCCGGCCCGCGAGGCCGGTCTGACCGTGGTCGAGGTCAACCGGCCAGACAAGGCCGAGCGTCGCAGGATCGGCAAGTCCGATCCGATCGACGCCTATGCGCCGCTGATGTCTGAAGTTCGGCCAGGTCTACGCCAACAGCCTGCGCCGGCGGCGCCCGCAGCCCGGTGACACGTGACACTTGGACGAGGTCTTCATCAAGATCAACGGCGAGCGGAAGTACCTGTGGCGGGCCGTCGACCAGGACGGGATGGTCCTGGACATCCTCGTCCAGAACCGGCGTGACAAGGCTGCGGCCGGGCGTTTCTTCCGCCGGCTCCTCACTACCACTGGGCAGGTGCCGAGGGTGGTTGTCACGGCGCGACTCACCGTGAGTGATGCCCTCGGTCGAGCATGGTTCCCACAAAAGGACTGAACAACCGGGCGGAGAACTCCCACCAGCCGACGAGGCAGAGCGACGCGCGATGAAAGGATTCCGGTCCGTCGGATCATCACAACGGTTCCTGTCCGCGTTCACCGGGATCTCACCCCACTTCCGCCCCCCACCGCCACCTCATGACAGCCGGCCGTTACCGCTTCGAGATGATCATCCGCTTCATCATCTGGAACCACATCACCAGCGTCACGAGCCTGCCACCACAGCCTGAACAACGGCGCCCTCCCGGCCCAACACATCCAGACGCATCGTCAACCGATCGTGCCGCCGACAATGTGACAACGCCGTGACAACGCCCCTTGCGACAAGTCGGCAACCGCCTCGTCGGCATCCTCCACGGCTGCCTCAAGACCCACACCCACTACGACGAAGCCACCGCCTGGGCCCACCACGCCCAACCTCAACCCACGTCCGCTTGACACGAGAAAAAGAAGAGATGTCTGACAACGCCCCCAAAGGATCAGCCTCGCAGCACCTTGCTGCATATCGCCTGCACTGCTGCTAAAATGTCGGCATGACCGCGATCACGATCCGGGATGTCCCGGACGACACAGTCAACGCTCTGAAGGTCCGCGCCGCACAGGCGGGCAAGTCGTTGCAGGCGTACACCCTAGACCTGCTCTCCCGGGAAGCTGCCAAGCCCACCCTCGCGGAGATGGCCACACGCCTGGAGCGTGAAACCCGCACCGAGCTCAGTACGACCGACATCCTCGACGCCATCGAGGACGGGCGGGATCGACGTTGATCGTCGTTGACTGCTCAAGCCTTGTGCACTTCCTCCTCGACCACGGCAAGACCGGAACCGCGATCCGTGAGCGCTTGGGCCGCGCCGACACTCTCGCAGCGCCGGGCCTGCTGGACTACGAAATCACCTCGGCCGCCTTCGGGCTGGCCCGCGGCCGGCGAGGGGGCAAGCCAAAGATCACGGAAAAGGAGGTACTGAAGGCGATCACCGACTACCAGGCCCTCGCTCTCGAACTGCACCCAACGCTGGTCCTGTGGCAGCGCGTACGCCAGCTGTCGAAAAACCTCTCCGTCTACGACGCGCATTACGTGGCCCTCGCCGAGAGCCTCGGCGTTCCGTTGATCACCAGCGACGCCAGAATCGAGCGCAGCGGGGCAGCGCGCTGCACCATTGAGACCTTCGCGGCCTCCAGCACCTGACCCCCAGCGACACCAACATGCAGGGGTTAGCCTCGATGGGTCTGTCCAATCAACGGCGGGTCTGTAAAGCGTAATTCATGACACTCCCGACAGGGCCGTTGATTCACGCCCCCTATTTCTTGATGGTGATGGTGGTTTTGCTGGTGTTGTTGGTGGTTGTGGTGTCGGTTTGGGGGTTGGCTGGGGCGGCGGTCGCGGTGGTGGTCAGTTTGGTTTTGGCCTTGCCGGTGGCGGTTGCTTTGATGGTGATGGTGATGGTTTGCCTGGGGGTGAGGTCGCTGAGATTCCAGGCGGTGGGGTAGGTGGTGCCGTTGATGGTGGTGGGGGTGCCGGTGGTCTGCCGGTCGGTGTTCTTGATGGTGATACCGGGTGCGGGGTTGAGGCCGGCCTGGACGGCGTGGGCGGTGTCGGGTCCGTTGTTGGTGACGGTCAGGGTGTAGGTGAGGCTGCCGCCGGAGGTGAGGCTGGTGGGGTTGGCGGTGAGGGTGGTTTTCACGTCCGAGCGCACTACCCGCTGGGTGAAGGCGTCGGCGGTGGAGCCGGTGTTGCGGCTGTCACCGGAGTAGACGGCGGTGATCTTGTGCTCGCCGCGGGTCAGGGTCTTGAGGAGGCTGGCCTGGCCTCTGTTGTTGAGTGGGATGGTGCCGATCGTGGTGGTGCCGTCCTTGAACGTCACCCTCCCGGTCGGGCTCGTGCCGGTGACCGTGGCGGTCAGGGTGATCTTCTGGCTGGGTCCTGCCGGGTTCGCCGAGCTGGAGATCTTGGTGCTGGTGGTGGCCTTGTCCACTGTGATCGAGACCTGGTGCGGTGCGGACTGCTGCTGCATTGCTCCTGTCCCGTTGTCGCTTACCAGGAGCGCGAAGGAGGTGGTGCCGGCGGCGGTGGGGGTGCCGGAGATCTTTCCGGTGGTCTTGTCGAGGGTGAGGCCTGGGGCCAGTGTGCCGGTGGCGAGGCTGTAGGTGTAGGAGGTGGTGCCGTCGGGGTTGGGGCTGCCGCCGCTGGGTGAGGCCACCTTGGTGTCCGGGTAGGACTGGCCGACGGTGCCGGCCGGTAGGTCTGCCCAGGTGACGTCCAGTGCTGGGACGATGATCTGGGAAAGTGTGGCGGCTGGAGCGCCGGGCGGGTTTTCCGGGTCGCCGTCATAGGAGGCGGTGATGAGGTGGGTTCCCGCTGCGAGGGTGACGGGCAGTTTCGCGAGACCGGCGGCGTCCGGGGTGGCCGTGCCGATCAGGGCCGTCTGCGGCCCGGCGCCATCAGGGTCTTCGGTGTAGGCGAAGGTGACGGTGCCGGTCGGTGGGTGAGCGCCGGTGGTCGTGACCTGGGCGACAAGGTTGATTTCCCGGCCGGCGATGGCCGGGTTCTGCGAGGCCGACAACGTGGTCACGGTGCCGTTTATGAGCAGCTCGTAGTCCTTGGGTGCGGACTGTTGGGGCGATCCGTTACTGCTGACGGTGAGGGTGAAGGTGCTCTCCCCGGTGGTGGTGGGGGTGCCGGAGATGATGCCGGTGGTCTTGTCGAGGGTGAGGCCTGGGGGCAGTGTGCCGGTGGCGAGGCTGTAGGTGTAGGAGGTGGTGCCGTCGGGGTTGGGGCTGCCGCCGCTGGGTGAGGCCACCTTGGTGTCCGGGTAGGACTGGCCTGCGGTGCCGGCCGGTAGGTCTGCCCAGGTGACGTCCAGTGCGGGCACAGTCTTGACCGTCAGACGGGCCGTGTCCGAGGGGAAGTTGTTGGTGTCGCCGTTGTAGCGGGCCTCGAACATCGTGTACGGCGTCTTGCCGGGGGTGTAGGAGATTTCGGCCATGCCGTGGCTGTCCACGGCGATGGGGTCGAGGAACGTGAAGTCGACACCGTCGGCGCTTGTGGCGAAGTTGATGGTGCCGGTCGGGACGGCGGTCCCGCCGTTCTTCTCCGTCACATGGGCCGTAACAGTCAACTTCTGGCCGGCGACAGCCGGGCTCCGGGACGGCTCCAGCACGACCTGCGTCTCGGCCAGGCCGACGTTGAACAGTATCTGGCGGGTTCCTGCCCCCGGTCGGGGGTCGGAACCGCCGAGGGAGTCGGTGACCATGAACGTCGTCGAGAAGTCGGTTCCGACGGCGGTCGGGGTTCCGGAGATGACGCCGGTGGACTCATTCAGCTCCAGTCCCGCCGCAAGCGAGGTGCCCTCGACCAGACGCCACGTGTAGGGCGGCGTGCCGCCCCCGGCGGTGAGCTGCTGGGAGTACGGGGAACCGAACCGGGCGGACGGCAACGATCCCGTCGTGATCACCGGCAGAGAGTGCACCGTCAACGGCACCGGATCCGACACCGACGGCTCGTGGGTGCGATCACCGCTGTAGGAGACGACGACTTTGAACGAACCGATTTCCGTGATGTCCTTCGTCACCGAGGCGTGTCCGTCGCCGTCCAATGTGACAGTCCCCAGGTCAGGTGACGCCGTCCTGTCGTCATCATTGACCGCACGGAAACTCACCGTCCCGCCAAGAGGTTTCCCCTCACTGTCCGTGACGTCCGCATCAACCCTGATTCTCTGTCCCTTGTCGATCGTGACCCGACCATCAGAACCGACCACGTCCCCTGCAGCCGTGACGCGGGACACCGTAACCGCTGCCTTACTGGCAGCACCCGCCACACGCAAATTCAACGTCTTCGACGCCGTCCGCGCCGGCTCCTGCGCATCCGTCACCTTCACCGTCACACTCGCGTCAGCCCTCTCCACCGGGGTTCCGGTGATCTCCCCCGATTCACTGAACGTCATCCCCTCCGGCAGACCCGACACAGAAAATGTGTAGTGCCCAGAGCCTCCCGACCCGGTGAGTTCATGACGGTACTCGCTCCCCACAGTGGCGCCTGGCAGCCCGCTAGTGGTGACTGACAACGGATTTACTGATCCCACCGTCAGTGGCATCGGGACAGATGTCGACATCGGGTGGCTCGCGTCACCTAGGAAGATTGCCCATACCTTCACATTTCCGGCGCTGCCACTCAATGCTTTCGACGCCACCGAAGCTTTCCCGTCAGAAGCAATAGAGGCACTCGCGAAGGACCCCTCGACACTATCCGATGTCGAGAAGAAAACACGCCCCGTCGGCATTTGATCGCTATTCGGGAAGGTGGCGGTGTAGATAGATTCCTCGCCCACCGAGGCAGAATTTGGGGATATATTCAGTATTGGATACTTGGGGCCTGCTTTAGCAGTGAAAGTCAATTCCATGGGCGAAACACACGGGCAAAGATGCCCGCCCGTATATGACCATCGCACGGTGATTTCATGGGAATCGGCTGACATGTCCTTCAAAATCCCGGAACCTCTGAGCCCGAAGGAGTAGCTACTGCCACCACTTTCCGGTGTGCCCATGTCAACCAAAATCTGTTGACCATCGCTCTCCACTGACGCATATCTGCTGACGCTGCCAGGACCGCCATACCAAGGGTGCAAATAACCTGCCGACACGGTGACCTTGATCTCCCCCGCCAAACTTTCCGCGGTCGCGCTTAGAGTCGTTTCATCCGGATTGCTGGTAGTGAAGGATTCAGCTTCGGCCGGAGACGCTACGACGATCAAGGAAAGCGTGGCTGCCGCGACAACTATCGCGGCAGTCAGCCACGAAGAGATGAAGTGCGGGAAATTCACCGCACGAATCATTTGGCACAGGGGAAGGATCTTCTTTGATCGCATGAACAACTTGCCAATTCTCGTGAAAAATCAGCCGCGCGACCAGCTGCTCCAAATGACGCAAGGCAAGCCGCCTGACCAGTGTCGACGGAGCGCCAAGAACAACACTGACGTATTCAACATAAACCACAGATAAATCACCGCCCTTCCCTATTGGGCAAGTTTCTGGGCCAAGTCGAGCCTGTTGCCGGCGTATGCATGAGCAGAATCCGTCGCCGATCTTCATGGGGGTATGGTCCCGTTCTGAGGAGGTCCAGATTTGAAGGAGCTCGAGTCGGACTCGGCCGTGTAAGCATCCACCGCAGTCGCGTTGCGTGACGGTCTCAGGTGCGGGGTGACGGCCGGTGACCGTGGTGGTTGTCGGCTGGCGGGGTGTCAGGCGTGGGCTGCGGGAGCCAGGTAGTTCCGGTGAAGGCGTCGCGGAGCACGGTGAGGGGGTTGACCGCGTGCTTGACCACGGTGGAGCACGCCGCGCATGAGGTAGCGGTCCCTGGCCCGGTCGGGGTTAGGGAGCCAGCCGGAGACCTTCTCCTGGATCTTGGCCAGTCGCAGGTCGCGTTCTGCCTGGTTGGAGGTGGGCGGGATCCTGAGGTCAGTGGTGAAGCGCAAGAAGTCGTCCTCGCGCTGGTGGAAGGCTTTCAGCGGCAGGCGGGCCTTGCGGACGCCGGGCCGGTGATCATCCATGTGCTCGGTGTGCCCCAGGCCAATCCGCACAGCGGCCCGCAGGCCGCGTACGCATAGGTCCTTGATCCACTGGGGCAGCGCGATCTCGCCGCGCGTGCGGGCCTGGTTGGCACGGTGGATCAGTTCCCGCAGTTAGCCGGCGAGCTGGGTGGGCCAGGTGTCGTCGAGGTAGAGCTCGGCCGCTGACGCGAGGCCACGCAGGACGTGCGCCAGGCACAGCTGGTGGTTCAGGCTGCCCAGTTGGGTGCCGTCGTAGTTGTGGTAGCGGTCGTAGACGGCGACCGCCCCGGTGCAGTGGACGTGCAGGTAGCACTTGGCTTCCCAGGTAGGCGGCGTAGGCCCGCAGGTTCGGCCCGTACTCCGCCCGGCCCGTCCTGGCACCCTCCGGCCGGGCGGCGGTGTGGACTCGCCCGCAGGCACAGGCTGCCGGACCCCACACTCCCTGACCACCACCACTGTTGTGCGAGCCTTACCACATGATTCCGAAGCTAACTTTGACCAGCCCGCGTTGGCGTGACCTTGACGGTGTAGCAGTCGAGGAAGTGAAGGTACTTCTGGAGGAGATGGCCTCCACTACTGCCTCCGATACCAACGAGGCATGGAGTAAGACCTGGAGTTTCGTGGCCGACGGCCTGATACACCAGGGAACCGTCTCCAACGGGGCCTATGCGGCCCTGCCTCATCTCGTCGAGGCGGCAGCGGCGTTGCCTCCGGGGCAGTCCGCGGATTTCTGGGTGGACATGGGGCTCATCGTGACCGCGGAGGACAGACCTCCTGTCCCTGCCGATCTCGAGGCGGGGTTCATCGCCGCACTCCGCCTGGCCGAGCGGGCGGCTGCCCGGAGCTTCCTTACCCCTGGCACTCCTGCAACGCTCTGCGCCAGTCTTGCACTCAGCTGTGTCGCCTTCGCCGGTCATCACGCTGCCGCAACGCTGTGGCAGTTCTTCGATTCCCGGGAAAGTCACGTCATGCTGTTGTGCCCCGGCTGCGGCATCGACACGGAGATCCCCGAGTTCTTCGTGGACCCGGTGCGTCCCCCCTTCGAGGCCCCCCGGCTGCCTGATCCCGCCCAAGTCCGTGAGGGAGAGCATCCCTGGGGTGAAGTCGCCGCAGTATTGCATGAAGAGGCACTCGGGGAAGGGTGGGAGCCCTTCCTACGGGTGGCACGTGCCGTCGCGGTGGCAGGAGTACCCGCCCAAACGCCCGGACAGGCCGTCCTGAGTCTGGTCGCCGGCATGGTCGCGGCCAAGGGCACCCCGACGTGGGCGGGGAGGGAATGGGCCCGGAAACTGACGCTGCTGACGGGATACTTTCGTTGCCCGGACTGCGAGCAGACATGGACGATCGTCGACGGCTTGGTGGAAGACCCGGACGGTGCGCGGCGCCAGAGTCATGACGTGCAGGTGCGGACAGCCGCCGATGGGCCGGCCACCCCGGTGGGGTCGGTGGCCGACCCAGCCGGTGAAGCAACGACCCGGCTCCGGCGGGAGGGGAGCGCTCTACTCGCGCCGACCCAGCCGGTGAAGCAACGACCCGGCTCCGGCGGGAGGGGAGCGCTCTACTCGCGGCCGACGGCACACCATGGGGCGACGTAACACCCTTTACCGATGCCCCGCCCGGTTCACCTGACGGCGTCAACGCGCTGGCGGTCATCACCCGGCCCGGCCGCCCCACGCTTGTGGCTGGCGCTGGGGACAGCGGCAGGGTGTGCCTGTGGGATGTGGCCGACGGCCGACTCGTCCATGGCCTGCTGCCCAGACACCCTGACCGTATCTCGTCAATGACCGTCCTGCCCATGCCCAACGGGCACACCGTCCTGGCCAGTGGAGGCGACAGCGGGACGATCGCCCTGTGGGACCCGGTCAGAGGGCGGCCGATCCGCGAACCGGAGGGAAACTGGCTCGGCGGAGTGAGCGGGATGTGTACCGCGACCATGCCGGACGGCCGGACCCTACTCGTCACAGCCACCCCCCGAGGCGCGGTCCGGTTGCGTGATCCGGCCACGGGTGAATCGATTGCACGCCTCAACCCCCATGCTCATCCGATCGCATCGATCGCCACCATTCCAATCTCTGCCGGTCATACCTTGATCGCGGCCTCGGACGCACAGGGCGGCGTTCATGTGTGGGATCCGGCCGTCGACGATCCCTGGGAGTCAGGCGCGGCCGTCCCTCTCAGCCACCGTGTACTCGCAGCCATCGGCCACCGTGTGGCAGTGGTGGTGGCTGTGCCCGTGCAGGGCCGTACCTTGCTGGCCACCGGAGACCGCAACGGCGTAGTCATGCTGTGGGACCCCTCAACTGGTGCCCCCGTCGGCGACGGACTCCCCGCCGACATCACCGGCAGCCTCCTCACCACCATGACTGCCACCACACTCCATGGCGGGCGCACAGTCCTCGTCATCGGCAGCAATCAGGGGCGGGGCCTGCGGATATGGGAACCGAAGACCGATACGCTGCGGCACATCGCCCTGGACGTGGCGGTCACCTCCCTGGCCACTGCTGGTTCCGACGTGATCGTCGGACACGACTGCGGGGTCCTCGGACTCCCGCTCACCGAGCAGTGAACCGTTCTGCGAGACAGCTGCACGGCGCCGTCGGGCCCCGCACATGGCGGGAAATCCGCGGCCGTCGGGGTGGTGTTTGGCGGGATCCGACCACACTCGTCGCGCCATCGCCTCCAACGGTGCTGTCACCTTGGCCGTGGGGTGGGATGAACTTCAGGTTGATCACGCTGGGGAGGGCTTGTTCGTGTCGGCCACTTCACCGTCGTACAAGGGCCATTGGTACCCGGTGGAGGTCATCTCGCTCTGCGTGTGGCTGTATTTCCGGTTCCCCGCTCAGCTTCCGCGAGGTCGAGGAGCTGATGCTGGGCCGCGGCGTGGTGGTCTCCTACGAGACGGTCCGCCGGTGGTGTCTGAAGTTCGGCCAGGCTACGCCAACAGCCTGCGCCGCAGGCGTCCACGGCCTGGTGACAAGTGGTATCTCGGCGAGGTCTTCCTCAAGTCAACGGTGAGAAGTACCTGTGGCGGGCCGTCGACGCCGACGGCAACGTCCTCGACATCCTCGTGCAGGCCTGTCGTGACAAGGCTGCGGCCAGCGTTTCTCCAGCCAGCTGATCAAGAAGACCGGGTCGGTGCCCCGGGTGATCGTCACGGACAAGCTCCGTTCCTAGCAGTGCCGCCCACCGAGAGGCAACGCCCTCGGTGGAGCATCGCTCCACCGAGGGACTGAACAACCGCGCGGAGAACTCCCACCAACCGACGAGGCAGCGTGAACGCGCGATGAGGGTTCCGCTCGGCCGGCGGGACGCATGCGGTTCCTGTCCGCGTTCGCCGGGATCTCACCCCTCTTCCGGCCCGGACGCCACCTCATGACCACCGGCAACACCAGCCTGCCCGTCACGGCCTGAATAACAGACCACCCCGGCCTGGCACGTCCTGATGCATCCTCAGACGACCACGCCTCCGGCAACGTGACAGCACCCCCTGGCTCAACCAGGTCGAGCGGTGGTTCGGCCTCCTGCCGACAAAAGAGCAGAGCGTCGTGATGGTAGCCGTCGACGCTCTCCTGAATGTCAACCCCTCTGGACCGACCTGTTCGGGGTGCTGTCCTGCCTGATCAGAAGTAGCCCTCGCGGGCGACGTACCGCTTGAGACAACGGATGATCTCCATCTTCGACTTGCCTTCGCTGGTGCGGCGTTCGACGTACTTCTGAGTGGCCTCGTCGTAGTCGTGCTCTTGGTGAAGCCTCTCCTCAGCCACAACCTCTCCCCTCGGCCTCACACGGCCAGACAATCCAGGGATGACTCCCGCTTCCACCTGCGGGCCATGAAAAAATCACCACAGCAGATCAATGACAACAGGCCGGTGATCCGACACCGGCATCTGCGGCGCGCCTGTGCCGACCGGGATGCACCGGCATGTCCCCGCCGCGAGCACGTGGTCGAATTGCACCACAGGACGGTGCGAGGGATACGTCGCAACTCGGGCCAGGTCCCGCCAGCCACCCAGCATCGATGGCCGAATGGGCTGCGCGACAACCCCGCCAAGCGGGCACGACCCGGCGCACAGCGCCGCCCCCTCCTGCCCGCCGAGCCGCCCTCGCCACGCCCGAGCAGTCACAGGGGCGACGAACTCGGCCGCACTGAGCACGACCCTGGGGACCGGGCCGATCAGGTTGAAGTCACCCAGCAGGATGTACGGCCGAGGCAGGTCGGCGATCCAGTCGCGGATCGCGAGCAACTGCCGGATGTTCCACCCAGGGACGAACGAAAGATGAACCGCCACCACCGTGAACAGCTCCTGCCTACCTGCTATCACGGCGGCAAGAGCAGGGCGCGGCTGGTCGCGGACCAGGGTCAGTCCGGGCCTCCCAGCCACGCGCAGCGGCAGGCCGAAGGGAGCCGGGGTGAACCGCCTGGCCCTCCATTCCCGCACGGGAAGTCTAGACAGCAACGCGATGCCGTGCGAGGGAATCTCCCCCTGTGCCGCCGCATCCTGCAGGCCGTACACCCGCAGCCCCGCCTCGGCTGGGTCGAGCATCCACCCCTTGCCAGGCACCGCCCTTCCATGGACCGCCGACGCATACCGCCAATCCCATGCCCCTACTGCTTGGGCCGCGACGCGCGCCTGATCCACGAAACCAGACCGTTGTTGGAGGCGGTCGACCTCCTGCAGCGCCAAGACGTCGGCACCCAGCGACGCGACGGCCTCAGCCAGCGCAAGCCCGACATCCGAGGACGGGACGGAAACAGGCTTGCCCTCCTGGAGCGTCCGGCCGTGCAGCACATTGAAGGTCGCAAACCGCATCGGAGCACGATACGTCAAGTACGGCACGGCTCCGTATCCGTGGCATTACGCAATGAACTACGGGAACACTGCGACGGCCCAGCCTGGTCTTCTGAGTCAGGAATTCTTTCAGCTGGCCGGCGAGGCGTTCGAGGATCTCTTGGGGTCGGTATTACATGCGGCGGCGCCTGTGCGTTCCGGGCTCTTGGTCATGCAGCGGCAGGCTCCAGGGCCGTCCCTTGCGACCAAACGGTATTCCCCCACTGCAACGTCGCGCTCCAGCAGGAGCGTTGCCCCTTCGGGCAGTCATTCGGCAGACTCTGGCACGGTACTTACCTGGTGTCTAGGCTCCGACTCGGTAGGCACGAAACGGCAGGGCGGCTTCAAGTTCCATGCTCGCGGCAGTTGTTGCGTGAGGGGTAGATAGCAGTGCAGGCACGGGCTTCGTGATCATTGTGGTGTCTTACGCCCGATGATCATGAGGTGGCCCGTGCCTGCCGCTGTATCTTCTCCGATCCCTGCCGTGCTGGGGAATCTGGGGTCGCTGGACGTCGGCCAGGTCGCCGACCTGCGTCCCTACTTCGACTCCATCCCCGACCCACGCTCGCGGCGGGGCCGGTGGTACTCGCTGACGTCGATCCTGCTGGTGTGTGCCTGCGCGGTCGTCTCGGGAGCGAAGAGCATCGACGAGCTCGCCGAATGGGGTGCGAGGGCCTCGGGCAGGCTACTGGCGGCCCTGGGTATCCGCCGTCATCTGCTCGGGTGGCGGCGCACCCCCTCGCCCGTGACGATCGGGCGCGTGCTGGGCGCCGTGGACGGTGATGCCCTGGACCGGGCGGTGGGCGCCTACCTGACCGACCGGCACCACGCCGTCACCGGCACCGCGACCAGGGCCACGGGGCAGCCGGCGGCACCCGCGCCCGGGCGGCTGCGCGTCCTTGCCCTTGACGGCAAAGCGCTCAAGGGTTCGGCCCGTCTCACCTCGGCACGCCGGCACCTGCTGTCGGTGGTCACCCACGGCCCAGTCGTGACCCTCGGCCAGGTGGAGGTCGGCGCGAAGACGAACGAGACCACCCACTTCCGCCCGCTGCTGGAGCCGCTGGACCTGGCCGGCACTGTCGTCACCTTCGACGCGCTGCACTCGGTCAAGGCGAACGTTTCCTGGCTTGTCGAGACGAAGAAGGCGCACTACATCGCCGTGATCAAGACCAACCAGCCGACCGCCCACCGCCGGCTGGCGGCCCTGCCCTGGCGGGACATCGCCGTCCAGCACACCGCCTCCGGGACCGGGCACGGCCGGCGGGAGTCCCGCTCGATCAAAACCTGCGGAATCGCCGACGAACTCGGCGGAATCCCGTTTCCCCACGCCCGCCTGGCCATCCGCATCCACCGCCGCCGCAAGCTCACCGGCCGGCGCGAGAGTCGTGAGAGCGTCTACGCCGTGACCAGCCTGGACGCCCACCAGGCCTGCCCGGCCGACCTGGCCGCCGCGATTCGCGGGCACTGGGGAGTGGAGAACTCCTCGCACCACATCAGAGACGTCACCTTCGCCGAGGACGCCTCCACCGTCCACACCGGGACCGCGCCCCGGGCCATGGCGACCTTCCGCAACCTCGCCATCGGCGTGCTGAAGGTCCTCGGAGCCAACAACATCGCCAAGACCACCCGGGCCATCCGCGACGAACCCGAACGAGCACTCCCGATCCTGGGCATCATCAACAACCGCGACACCTACGGAACTTGATCAAGCCCTGACGAAACGGGTCGAGGGGACTGAGTGACAGGCAACGTCCATAGGCTGCGGGGCGTTTGGGCGACACTGCTCGTTGTGGGGCTGGCAGCCACTGGGTGCTCGGTTCAGCGAGGCCCCGATGGGGTGCCCCAGCGAAGCGAATCGCCTTCGACTGGGGCTTCATCAACGGCTAGACCGGCCCAGTCGGACAACTCGCCCGCCTCGCCTCCCGTCTTCACGCCCGACGACTCCCTCGTCCCCCGGACTTCGAGGGAGGGACGCCGCCTGGCGGAGTCCGTTGTGTTCACCCCAGACGACTGGGGCCGCGGCTTTGTCGCCCAGACGCCTGCCCGAAGCGCCCCGGGGACCTGGGCCGTGCTGAAAAAGAGCTGCCGCTGGGAACGGGAGGCGCTTTCGCCCGGAGTTCTGGCGAGCACCTCCCGCTACAGCCTGCTGCCGGCCGGCAAAGGCAAGGGTGCGGTCGAGGTGACAGCCGTGGCCACTGTGCACGCTTCCGTGCTCAGCGCGGACGAGCAGCTGAGCACAACGCTCGAAGAGGTGTTGCGCTGCCCGGAGCAGGGACGACGCTCCGATGAACGGATCACAGGACTGATGTCGCTCGGCACTCCCTTCGGTGCCCGCGAGCAGCAATACGCCGATGACTCTGTGCTCGAGGCCGGCGAGCTCGTCGGGAACGGCGGTGACGCACAGCCGTACCGGTGGATGGTCGCCCGGCTTGGCACGGTCGTCGTGGCCGTCTCGGTCACAGGCGGCGCCGGGAACACCGAGCAGGAACTCAACGAACTTGGCAGCAGGGCCGTCGCTCAGATGTTGGAACGCATCAAGCAGCAGCTGAGGGAGAAGTGATGGAACCGCTGCGCACGTCTGACCCTGCCAGGCTGGCGGGCTACCGGCTACTCGGACGGCTCGGCGCGGGTGGCATGGGCGTGGTGTACCTGGCCCGCTCGGACGGTGCGGCCGTGGTCGCGCTGAAGGTGATCCAAGCCGAGTACGCGGAGGATAGCTCTTTCCGGGAGCGTTTTCGGCGTGAGGCGGACACGGCCCGCCGGATGACCGGCCCGTGGGTGGCCGCAGTGGTGGACGCGGACTCCGAGGCGGCCCAGCCTTGGCTCGCGACCGCCTTCGTTCCCGGCCCCTCACTCGCCGAGGCCGTCGCTGCGCACGGGCCGCTGCCCGTGCGCAGTGTGCAGGTGCTGGGAGCGCGGCTCGCTGAGGCGCTTAAGGAGCTGCACTCCGCCGGACTTGTGCACCGCGATGTCAAGCCTGCCAATGTGCTACTGGCGCTCGACGGACCACGGCTGATCGACTTCGGTGTGGCCCGCGATCCGCAGGACACCTCACTCACCTCGACCGGCGTGGTAGTGGGCACGCCGGGTTTCCTGCCACCGGAGCAGGCGACGGGAGGGCAGACTCCGGGGCGGGCTGGTGACGTCTTCTCGCTGGGCTGTGTCCTGGCCTTCTCGGCCACCGGCCGGCCCCCGTTCGGTTACGGGTCGCTCGAGGCACTGCTGTACCGCACCGTGCACGAGGTGCCGGACCTCGACGGTCTTGCGCCGGAGCTCACCGAGATGGTGAGCAACTGCCTGAACAAGGACCCACAGCTGAGGCCACCCGCCGAGACACTCGCCGACGCCCTTGCCGCCACGGTATGGGCCCCGGGGCCCGACCCGCGGGAGGCTCTTCGAGCGACACCTCCGATGAGGCCCGAGGAGTCTGCTCCCGGCGAACCGGGACAGCTGCCCGACGCGAAGGAGCAGGCCCGCGCTGACGAGGCATGGTTGCCTGAACCGCTGATACGGCTGATCGCTGAGCGGTCGGCCGCGGGGCTCGCTCTGGCCTCGGTCGAGGCCACCGAGGTCTCCCCCGCTCCTTTCGACAACCCAACTGCAGACGCCGAGATGGCCGTGTCGTCCGACCGCGCTGTCAGCAGACGCCGCCTTCTCCTGGCCGGGGGCGCGGCGGTCGTCGCAGCCGGGGGCGGGCTGGCCACGTGGGCGGCGCTCGGCCGCGGCGACAACAACCAAAGCCCCGGTCAGGCGGCCACCGGCGCCGTGTACACCCTCGGCCTGCACGGCGACCTGACCGGTGATCACAAGGCGGTCGGCCGGGCCCAGGAGCGCGGGCTGCGACTGGCGGTTGAACAGTTCAACGCCCGTGCCAGCAAGCCCTTCACACTCGCCGTGAAGACGGTGGACGACGGTGGTGACTCGGCCAGGGCACCGCAAGCGGCCAAGGAGATGGCCGCCGACCGTTCCGTGCTGGCCGTGATCGGTCCCACCACGGACGCCACCGCCCTGACTACGCTGGCCACGTACGACGCGGCCGCGCTGCCCTTGATCGCAGTGTCGCCCGGCGCCACCGCATTGGGCGTGATGGGCAGCCGAACCCTTCTGCACGCCCGGGTGACAGACACGGTCCTTTCGTTCTACCTCGACGCCTACCTGCGCGGCACCACGTCACGCACGGTCGGGATCGTCGACGACCGGGCGGCAGACGCTTACGCATGGGAGATCAGCAGCACTCTCGCCAACATCCTGCGGGATCAGCGACGTCCCGCCGTACCGAAGGTGGTCAGTGCTCTTCGCACCGACTTCGCACCGGTCCTGGACGCCTTGCTGCACGGCGGCGCGGATTCGGTAGTGTTCGCCGGCCAGCACGACCGTGCTGCGCTGATGGCCCGGGAACTGAGCCGCCGTGGCTTTTCCGGCGCCCGGGCCGGCGCCCAAGGGGTGCTCGACGCGCGGTTTTTGTCAGCGGCCAGTGCCGCAGCCGACGGCTGGGTGATCGTCGCCCCGGTCATGGACGCCGTCGCTGCGCCCACGGCGAAAGCGTTCACGGCCGCCTACCGCAAGCATTTCGACGCAGAACCGGAGCGGTACGCCGTTGAGGCGTACGACGTGGCGCAGCTGGCCGTGAGGACCCTTCGCTCGCTGACGGCCGCTCGCCGCACGCGGCAGAACCTGACGGCGGCGCTGCGTTCGGCCACACATCAGGGCATCAGCAGAAACCTGGCGTTCGACAAGAAGACCGGGACGCTGGTCATCGACGGCAGCGGGGTCTACCTGTGGAAGGTCGACGGCGGCCGATTCGTATACCAGGGCGCCGCGTCCTACCAGTCCTCGTCCAACTGAGGGGACGCGGATGGAGCCTTTGCGCGGCGCCGACCCGGCCAGGATCGCCGGATACCGGTTGCTGAGCCGACTGGGTGCGGGCGGCATGGGCGTGGTGTACCTGGCCCGATCCCCCAAGGGCGCACTCGCCGCGGTGAAGGTGATTCGCAGTGCATACGTGGACGACGCAGGATTCCGGGCCCGTTTCCGCCGGGAGGTGCAGACTGCGGGCAGGGTCGCCAGCCCGTGGGTGGTACCGCTGCTCGACGCCGACCCCGATGCGGACGCGCCGTGGCTTGCCACGCCGTTCGTGCCAGGGCCATCCCTGTCACAAGCCGTGGAGGAATGCGGTCCCCTGCCGTACGCAAGCGTCCGTGCGCTGGGGACGCGGCTGGCCGAGGCCCTCGATGCGGTGCACGGGGCCGGCCTCGTCCACCGGGACATCAAGCCCGGCAACGTGTTGCTCGGCGTCGACGGCCCGCGGGTGATCGACTTCGGTATCGCCCGGATACCTCAGGACACTGCGCTCACCGCCAGCGGCATGGTCGTGGGTTCGCCCGGGTTCCTCTCTCCCGAACAGGCCCAGGGCAAAGGGCGGGAGATCGGGCCGGCCAGTGACGTCTTCTCACTCGGCTGCCTGCTGGCGTATGCCGTATCAGGCGGGCGTCCCTTCGGGCGGGGCTCCGCGGCAGCGACCCTCATGCACACAGTTCACGACGAGCCGGATCTGGACGGCGTACCTCACTCGCTGCTGCCGCTGCTCAAGGCGTGCCTGGCGAAGGCGCCCGGCTCCCGGCCCGCCGTGGCTGAGGTGTTGCGCGCCCTACATGGTGCGCACGAGGACGGGGGCTGGCTGCCCGAGCCCGTCACCCGGATGATCGCGCGCCGCACGGCAGACGTCCTCGCCCTCCCCGCCGTCGATGCGACCGAGGTGTCCGCGAAGCCAGCAGCCGCGGCACCGCTTGACGGTGTAACGGCCGCGGGTACGGACAGCATGACGCGCCGCCGCTTGCTGGTCCTCGGCTCGTCCACCGGGGTGCTGGCGGCCGGAGGAGCGGCGCTGTGGTGGACCGCCTGCAGTCCTGCCCGGCCGGGCAGTATCCGGCTACCCCAGCTGGTCCTCGGCCTGCACGCCGACTTGAGCGGCAGCAGCCGCACGGTGGGCCGGGCCCAGGAGAACGGCGTACGGCTCGCTGTCGATCGCTTCAACTCCCGTCAGGGCCGCAGCTTCGAGCTGCAGCTCAGCGTGCACGACGACGAGGGCAGCCCCAGTCAAGCGCGACAGGTCGCCCATCGGCTGGCGGCCAACCACCGGATCCGGGCTGTGCTCGGACCGACCACAGACGCCTGCGCCAAGGCCGCCCTCGGCCTCTACCAACAAGCCTTGCTGGCGATGGTCACCGTGTCGGTCGGACTGGACGATGTGTCCCCCACCGCCTACCGCGTCTACGCAGCCACCCGTCCCAGTGACCTGACCCTGGCTGCGCCGATCGTCGCCTACCTCGTCCACACCGCCAAGGCCCACAAGGCGATGCTGATCGACGACGCCGCCGAAGGCGACGTCAGCTGGCGTCTGTGCGCAGGCGTAGAGGAGGCCCTACGCTCAGGGCGGCACAGCACCATCCGACACACTCTCGCCGCCAAGGACCGCTCAACCGACGCCTTTCGTGCCCTTGCCCGGACAGTGATGGATGCGGGGGCGGACGCGGTGTTGTTCGCGGGACAAGACACGCGGGCCGCGCAACTCGCCCAAGCGCTGCGCTCCGCCGGCTACACCGGTGCGCGGCTAGCCACCCAGCATTCCCTCACCCCCCACTTCCTCACCTCAGCCGAGGACGCCGCTGAGGGCTGGGTGTTCGCCACCGCCTTCCTCGATCCGACGAAGGCGACGGCAGCGCAGTCGTTCGTCACCTCCTACCGCGCCCGCTTCGGCACCGTCCCGCCTTGGTACTCCGCCGAGGCCTACGACGCGACGCTGTTCGTCGCGCGCACCCTGACGGCTCTTGGCTCCTCCCGCCCCGAGCGGCACGCAATCGTGGGCCGATTGCACGAAACGGACTACCACGGCATCGCCAAACGGCTGAACTATGACCCGTCCAGCTACCGCTACACAGACGCGATGTACCTGTTCCGGGTGACGGGGGGCACCTACAGCTGTCTGGGCGACTACCGAAACATCACAGCGTGAGCCATGCCACCTACCTCAACTGCGGGAGTTCACTTCTCGGCATCGCGATAGGTCTGCGGTCCGGGCGGTGCTGTCACGTTGTCGGCGGCGTGATCGGGTGATGATGCGTCAGGACGTGGCGAGGCCGCGAGTGATCCCTGGTTCAGACCGTGGCGGGCGCGCCGGCAACGCCGGTGACGTGGCTCCAGATCACGAAGCGGTTCGCGTACGACGGCACCCTGGACGACACCACGGGACCCCTCCCACCTCAACGCCGCCGGAATGCTCCGCAACCGGCGACTCGCCCGCCACGTCGCCGACGCCGGGTTCGGAAAAGATCCGCCGCCAACTGCTCTACAAGGGCCGGCGCAACGCCTGCCCCACCATCGTGGCCGACCACTGGTACCCCAGCTCAAAACCTGCTCGGACTGCGGCGCGACGAAAGCCAAACTGCCGCTGCACGTCCGAGTCTTCACCTGCGATCTCTGCAGCCTGGTCATCGACCGGGACGAGAACGCAGCCCGCAACCTGGCCGCCCTCGCAGCAGCCCGCACGACTGGTCCCTGAGTGGCCGGAGACCAGGACACGCCCCGCGTGTCGAAACCCCGTGGAGCCGACCGTGAGACCCGTCGCCAACACCCCGGCCCAAACACCGGCCGGGGCGGACGGGCAGATGGCGCGAACCTGCCGCACCAGCGGCAAAAGGAAACGGGAGACCGCCGTCAGGACACCGAAGCACAACCCACGCAGGGGTGACACCGACACGGACCATCCAGACGGAAACGTCTGGAAAGCTGAGAGTCACTGAGACTCTGAGCAACGGAAGAACGGGAACCTCGCCAGCCCCAGGAGCGTTCTTCTGCGGGCGAAGGGGGAGCCGGGGAGTGGACGAGAGTCAGTCTGCGGTTGCGGAGCCGACGCGGTTTGTCCGCTTCCTCCGCGAGCGTGGTTACGCCTTCAGTAGCGAACCTGGCCTTGCCACCGCTTCGGGCCCTGGCTGTCTGATCAGCGCCGCAGGCCACACCGTGGCCTGCGCCGTGATGACAGTGGAACAGACCTTCAACCTCTATGCGTTCCTGGACGGATTCGAGGAGGCGGCAGACCGACTGGGGAGTCTGCGCAACCAAGGTCTGCCCCTTGTGGTCGTTGTGGAGAGCGACCCGGACAGCTTGTTCTTCCCCACGCCAGGCGATCGGCTGCTCGATACGCTGTTGCACGGCGACGTGCCCAGAGAGTTGTACGACGACCCGCCCCAAAGTCCTTGGTCGCCCCGCGGTGACGAGCGGCCGGAGCGAAGGCTGGTGGACGCCCACCCCCACATCAGTGCGGTCGCGGTGGTGGTCCACAACAGCCATGCCCACCAGTGGCTTCGAGACCGGTTCGAGGCCCGTCCGGAGAGTTTCGATTCGACCCGGGAAGGGATGGACGCCATGGTGGCGGAGATTCTTGAAGCCCCGCAGGGCGGCTCTCGCTCCCTGCACATCTTCGAAACCTTGGGAGGTACCGCCTTGCTCCTGCCCCGTGAGGTCTTCGACGGACCCATGGACCGCCGATGGATCCCGAACACCGACCGCACCCGCCTCCTTCCCCCTGACGAGAGCTGAGCGATCCCGCGCATGCAAGCGGCCCGGTCACGGCATCAACCTGACTGCCGGGTATCTGCAGTCGTCGAGGTGCGCCGCCAGTGGCCGTCAGGGCTTCAGCTGAGGGATCCCGTGCCGGTCCAGGAAGTCCTGGAAGACGGTCGGTGGCTGGGGCGGGGTTGCTTCGCCGGTCGGCACAGACAGCTGAGGCGCACGATGTTCACGGCGATGGCCGTGCAGACGCATTGCGGTGGGTCTTCGACTGCCCCGGTAGCGGCAGCGGCGCTTGCCGTGTTCGTGAGCGAACTCGGTGGCGGTGCCCTCCACCCATGCTTACTTCGCTTACTTCGGCGGCTCTTCGTGGTCCTGGTCACCTGGAGGCAGCACCATGTCTCTTTGGCTCCATGCCACTTCATCGGCGGCACGCGTCCGTATGAGGTTGAACACCACACAGACAAACACCACCCCGGCTGACACGAGGACTGCGCCGACACCGATGGCCCATCCGGCTATCTTTGACAAGACGGGTCTCTTCCTCTGCTCTTGTTCGTGGTCTTGTCCACGACGCCGGGCTGCCACGGTACTCCAGGACGGACATCGTCGTGAGGGCAGCGGGAACGCTGGTGGTCAGTGGTCAGCCTGCGGCACCCGGGCGACCCGGGTGCCGGCGAGTCGGTAGGACTCGGTACCGGTCTCGATGATGTTCCGCCGAAGGTGAGGCGGTCGCGCAGAGCCGCGGATCGGTGAACGTCCTGGCCCACCCGCCGAACGACTCGTTGGAGGCGCCGGCGCAGTCCGGCACGTCAGCCGCGTCTCCCGATCATTTCCCTCGGGTCGTTACTTTCCGGCAGTGGCCTGGGCGGCGTTGGTGATGACGCGGGTGACTTCGACCGGGTGGGAGACGGCTACAGCGTGGGAGGAGCCCACCTCGGTGGTGCGGGCGCCTGCGCGGTCGGCCATGTGGCGCTGGGCGGCCGGGGGGATGGTCTGGTCGTCGGCGGCGACCAGGTACCAGGACGGGACGGAGTGCCAGGCTGCGTTCTCGGACTTGGCTTCCAGGCTGGAGGCGTCGATGGGGCGCTGGGCCGCGGCCATGACGGCGGTGTCGGAGGAGGGGACGTCGGCGGCGAACACGGCGCGAAACTTGTCGGGCTTGACGTAGAGGTCAGTGCCCTCGCCACCGCTGGGCGCGGGGTAGGTGACGGGGTTGAGCGCCTCGGGGAGCCGGCTGCCGGGGAATTTACTGAGGATGTCATTGGCGCTCTCGCCCTTCTCCGGGGCAATGGCGGCCGCGTAGACAAGTGCCTTGACCTGCGGGTTCGATGCTGCTGCGTTGGTGATGACCTCGCCACCGTAGGAGTGGCCGACCAGGACGACGGGGCCCTGGATGGTCTTGAGGACGTGGGCGAGGTAGGCGGAGTCGCTCTCCAGGCCGCGCAGCGGGTTGGCCGGGACCACGACTCGGTAGCCGGAGGCTTGGAGCTTCTTCGTCACCAGGGTCCAGCTGGATCCGTCGGCGAAGGCACCGTGTACCAGGACGATCGTGGGCTTTGCAGTGTCCTTGGAGGCCTGGGCGGAGGCGGAGGCGGAGGTCGTGACGGCGGCCACGGCGACGGTGAGTGCCGACAAGGCCAGGGCGGTCTTCTTCACGGTGTGTTGCTCGATTCGATAAGGAGGGCGCCGTCCGGCTTGTCCGGTTCTGAGGCGACACCTCGGGAAGGGTGTTGCAGGGAGCGCCCGGGCTGCCGCGGCGCGGTCGGGCCGGAACTCGACGACAGGCTCGACGAGGATGTTGCCGCGGGTGGCCTTGGAGCAGGGACAGACGAAGACATCGCCGGTGGTGACCTCGGCCCGACGGCCTTCCAGGCCAAGCACGCCGGCGTGTGCGCAGTTCAGCCAGCATTTTGCGAGTACCAGACGCGATCCTCGACCGTGGAATTCGGGACCGAACGGCGATGGGAAACCATCGCCCTCAACGTCCGCTGCCCCGCGCGCCGCACCTGAACTTGCCGCGGACACCCGCCCCCGCACGCCCCCGCGTCCGATGACCTACCGGCGGACGCTCTTTACTGGCTGATCCAGCCGTTGGTAACACTGCCGACGACCTGGGCTGCGGCGGGGTCCTGAAGGCTCCCGTACCGCACCTCGGTGCGGCGGTGGTCCAGGGCGGGCGCGAAGATGGCGCCAGGCCACTCGCTCACGGTGCTGACATGGACGTCGTCACCGACGGAAAACTTGCCCGAAACGGACGACGCATCGGGGTCGTACAGGAAGTAGACGCCGCCGGGCTCGACGTCCGGGTCGCTGCTGACGCGGAGCATCCAGGTGGTCCCGCCGCCCATGGTGCGCACCGGGGTCCAGCGGAGGTTGTCGAGCTCGGCTCCCTGGGCGGCGGCTGCGGGCGCGGAGGCGTGGGCGGCGTCCGGTGCGGCGAGCGCGGCAGGAGCGGAGATGCCGCCGGCAATGAACGCGGCAGCCGCTGCCGCCATGATGTATCGCTTGGGTAAAGCCATGTCAGTCTCTTTCGAATCGTTGCCTGTTTGCCTGTTCCAGCGGAGAGTCTGCAGCGACCCGGTGATCCAACCTGCTGATCCTCTGTCCCGCCTACCGTGCAGCGAGTAACCCCCCGCACGCCAGTTCCATCGGCGGGATCTGGCCACAGGGCAGCTGAGAGGCCGTCGAGGGGGGAAGACTGCTCCGGCCTGCCTCAATACGGAAGAAGCGGTTCCGCACCGGTACCGGCAACCGGTACGGCTTGCCGAGGTCTCGGCGTGAGGGACCGGCGACCGCGCCCGGGGGCTCCACCGACGGGAACGCGTCCCCAGCTGTAACAGCGCGCACCCCGAGCGCACCCCGTTCGGGCCGCGAGCGAAGTGGTACGGCGCTCCCGCCAGTTAAGCGGCACCTGCCGCCTCACCGGGCACGCCAGTGATCACACTTGACTCAATTTTGATCGTGGGGGGTGCTGTCACGTTGTCGGAGGCGTGGTCGTCTGAGGGTGCATCAGGACGTGCCAGGGCCGGGGCGGTTTGTTATTCAGGCCGTGACGGGCAGGCTGGTGCTCCCGGGATCTGGTTCCAGATCGTGAATCTGATGGTCATGTCGAGGCGGTGGCATCCGGCGGTCATCAGGTGGCGGTGGGGTCGGAAGTGGAACGCTGGCTCACCGAGCAGTTCCCCAGCATCCAGCCGCGCCACCTAATTCTCCAGCGCAAGGGCAACACCTTAGGCACCAAGCCGGTGCGGCTCACAGGCCCACTGCGAGAACCTCGAACTCCGCCGCGAACTCACTCGCCGAGGACGGACCGGCCCAACCGAAGCGCAGTGAACAACGCTCCGACGAGATTCGCCCCATCGATCTGAGCAGCAAAGACACGATCGATCTAGCTGAACCCGCCGATAACTTTAGGGCGGGGAGTACGTCAATTCCTGCAGAACTCCCCTTCGATCACTGTGTCGGTGTCTCCCGACCAGTCCCCGTTGAAGTTGAAGGCGAGGGAGTGACGGCCGTCCGCTGTCGTGACGGCCTCCGATATGGAGCCGGGGACGCCGCCGCTGTGGCCCCAGACGTGTACGCCGCAGGAAAGCTTGCGGTCGATCAGGCCCAGGCCGTAGCCGGCATTGGGCATGGCCTCGACTGTCACCGTGGTCTTCATCTCCTTGAGCTGTTCGGCCGGGAGCAGTATGCCGCGGAGCAGTGCGGTGTAGAAGCGGTTCAGATCGGCCGAGCTGGAGATCATCTCGCCTGCGGAGGAGGCGAGCCCTGGGGTCCAGTTCGTGACGTCGTACGTGGGACCCGTGGTCGTCTCCGCCAACTTGGAGTAGGCGCGGCTGCTGGGTTGTGGCATGGTGACACGGTTGCCGGGGACCGACGTGGCGGTCAGGTGCAGGGGTTCTATGATTCTCTGGCGGATCTCGGTGGCGAACGAACGGCCCGTGACGCTCTTGATCACCATGCCAGCCAGGATGTAATTGGTGTTGGAGTAGTTCCAGGATGTGCCTGGCGCGAAGTCTGGTTCGTGGGACATGGAGATCGCGACGAGCTGGTCGGGCGTCAGCCGGTCGTAGCGGTGCTCGAAGAAGCCGTCTTTGAGAAGGTACGTTTGAACGTAGGTCTCGTCGTCGGTGAAGTTGTGGATGCCGCTGGTGTGGTTGAGGAGCTGGCGGACGGTGACGCGGCGGCCGTCATGGCCGTGGCCGCGGACGGCACCCGGCAGCCACTTCTCCACGGTGTCGTCGAGAGACAGTCGGTCCTCCGCCTCCAGCTGGAGCAGCACCGTGGCCACGAAGGTCTTGGTGATGCTGCCCGCGCGGTAACGGTCGTGAGGCGAACGCGGCTCGTCCGTCCTGATGTTTCCGACTCCCGTGGTCGTCGACCACGTGCCGCGTCTGTCCTTGGCCGTGGCGGTCACTCCGGGCACGCCGTCTTCGATGGCGGCCGCGATCGCCCGGCGGGTCGCGTCGTGGGTGCCTTTCTCGGCCCGGGCCGCCGCGGACGCCGGGACCGCCACAACGGCGGACAGCGTTAGGGCCGCCGTCGCCACCAGGGTCGCGACCACACGGGATGTACGTACAGTCATGGCTTCCTACTTTCTTCGGTGTGCTCACTGTTGAGCCGGTCCAGGGACGGGGATCGCCGCGGCTCCACACAGGGCGGTCGACAGCCCACATGCGATGGTGCGGTGTCGCCAACCCCCTGTGGGACGACTCGGCGCAGCGCCGGCGGCAGCCGCCGGTATGTCGCCAGTGCTGGCTTGGCCGGCGAGGGCCCGAGCGTGACGTCGGTCGCCGTGACAATGTGCACGATCTTGTTTTCTCTGTCGGGCGACTTGCTCGGGCAGCCCAACTGTCGCCGACACGGCATTTCCCCGGCCATCCGGCTGCCCGGTTGATCGGGGGTGGGGCCAGCCCCCCCGAGGCTGCTATTTCGCGTCAAGCTGTTCGGAGGATTTCGCCGGGGTTCGATCTGAGCGTTCAAGGATCTTGAAACGCTGACGGGCGACGGCTCGTTTCAGCATGATCTAGCGAGGAACCCCGTGCGTTCACGCCCGGGAGGAATCGCTTCTCAAGATAGGTGTGACCCGCACAGGCGCACGGGTCTGCGCTGTTGACCTCAGTCGGGACGCTTCTGGTTCTCGATGTACTCCTTGATGATCGCCAACGGCGCTCCGCCGCAGGATGCTGCGAAGTAGGACGGGGACCAGAAGTGATCACCCCACAGGTACGTGCGAATGTGGCCGGGGAACTCCTGGCGCAGCCTGCGGGCGGACACGCCTTTGAGGGAGCCGACCAGCCGGGAGACGGCGACCTTGGGCGGGTAGTGCACCAGCAGGTGTACGTGATCGCGTTCGCCGTTGAACTCCACCAACTCGGTTTCGAAGTCCGCGCACACGGCCCGCATGATCTCTTCGCAGCGCGTGAGGATCTCGTCGGTGAACGGTCCGCGCCGGTACTTGGGCGTGAAGACCAAATGGGTGTGGAGGGTGTGGACGACCGTACGACCCCTGCGAATATTGGGGTTTGGCTCCCAGCGTGGTGACATAGATCAACTGTAGTACGATGAGCGCATGAAGATCGTGACGCAGGTGAAGCTGATGCCGGAGGCCGACCAGGCCGCCGCGCTGCGCTCCACGCTGCGTACGGTCAATGAGCCGGCGTGCTGGGTGTCCGAGGTGGCGTTCGCCAACGGTGTGCCGCGTGAGTACGAACTGCGCAAGCACACCTACGCGCACCTCAAGGCCGAAGGGCTCGGAGCGCAGGCAGCGCAGCACGTGATCAAGAAGGTGCGCGACGCGTACACGACGCTGCATGCCAACATTCGCGCCGGAAACCTGGGCAAGCCGAAGTCGAAGCGCCGGACCAAGGCCGTCTCGAAGCCGATCACGTTCCGTCCCACTGCCGCGCAGCCGTATGACGATCGCTGCCTGTCATGGCAGTACGACGCACAGACCGTGTCCATCTGGACCACCGCCGGACGCATCAAGAACGTCCGCTTCGCCTGCTCCACCGACGCGCTCAGGACACTGCGCGAGTACCGCAAGGGCGAGGCGGATCTGATCGAACGTGACGGCGACTTCTATCCGATCGCCACGTGCGACGTTGTCGAAGCGGAGACCTACGAGCCGGGCGGCTTCATCGGCGTGGATCTCGGCATCGTCAACGTCGCCACCACGTCCACCGGCTACATGGCCGCCGGGCGCGGCCTGAATCGGTACCGCAAGCGTCAACTTGCCCTGCGGGCCAAGCTCCAGACCAAGCGCACCAAGTCCGCCAAGCGCAGGCTCAAGGAGCGTTCTCGCCGTGAACTGAAGTTCCCCCCTGATCTTGGACAGCGGGTGCTTACGCTGCAGGGGCGAAGTCTTGTCGTAGCCTGGCTCGTGTTTCGAGTGGGGTGAGGTACCCGAACTCGGGGTGCTTGCGGAGCCTGGTGCGGTTGTACTCGACCTCGATGAAGCGGAAGATGTCGGCACGGGCCGCTTCGCGGCTCTCCCAGACGGTAGTGCCGATCTCTGCTTTCAGCAGGCCGAAGAAGCTCTCGGCCGCGGCGTTATCGTAACATATACCGGTTCGCCCCATGCTCTGCCTCAGGTTCAACTTCCTTGTCTCCCAGCGGAATTCGGCGCTCGTGTACTCGCTGCCGCGGTCGGTGTGCATGATGCAGCCGGGCTGCAGGTCCCCACGGCCGGCGGCCATCCGCAGGGCGTCGGTGACCAGTTCGGCGCGGTGATGTTCGGCCATCGCGTAACCGATCACCTCGCGGGTGGCCAGGTCTATAACGGTCGCGAGGTACCACCAGCCCTCGAGGGTCGGCAGATACGTGATGTCCCCGACGAGTTTCGTGCCCGGCCTGTCGGCGGTGAAGTCGCGGCCGACCAGGTCCGGGGCCGGGGCGGCCTTGGTGTCCTGCTTCGTGAGATGGCGGCGCTTGCGGCGGGTGATACCGCGGATGTCGCGTTCCCGCATGATCCGCTCGACCTTCTTCCGGTTGATCGCATGCCCCTTGCGGCGGAGCTCGGCATGCACGCGCGGGGCCCCGTAGGCGCCCCGGGACTTCGCGTGGATGGCGCGGATCCGTCCGGCCAACTCCTCCTCGGCACACTGCCGTTCGACGGCGTCGGGCCGCGACGCGAGCCACGCGTAGTAGGTGGAGCGGTTGATGCCCAGCACGCGGCACAACCGCGCCACGCTGTAGCCATCGGGGTTGTCCTCGGTGGCCTTCTCCGCATCGATGAAGAGGCAGGCATCACCTACTTCACGATCTCCTTCGCGAAGAAGGCCGCGGCTTTTACCAAGATCTCGTTCGCCTTCTTGACCTCGGCCAGCTCGCGGCGCAGGCGCCGAAGCTCGTCGCGCTCATCGCTGGTCAGGGCGCCCGCGGGCCCCTCACCCCGATCGATCTCTGCCTGCTTGACCCAGCCGCGAAGTCCTTCGGGGCTGACCCCCAGTTCCCGGGCGATCTCGGTGACGTTCCGATGCGGCGACGAACGGACGAGCGCGATCGCGTCGCGCTTGAACTCGGCCGTATACCGCTTGCTCATATTGCTCTTGCCACTCAACCTGAACTGCTTCCTCCGGGACCCAACCGTCCCAGTATCAACCTGTCCAGATCAACGGGGGAACTTCCAAGGCCGGGTAGTTAGCGTTTTTGCAGGTCACGCAAGGGGGTCCTTTCCGGTGCGACTGCCGTGTAGCGTCCCGTGCGAACCCTCTTGATCATTCCCTTCTCGGTCCAGCGGGCGAGTTGTCGGTAGGTGGCGACGAGGGTGACGTCGCCGAGTAGTTCGGCGATCTCCCTTGAGCGCCAGAGCCGTTCGGGTTCTGCCTGCAGGATGGCCAGGACGCGTGTCATTCGGTTGCTGGTCTGGCCGGGGCCGACGTACTGGGGGACCGTGGTCGTGGGCAGTGTGGGCTCCGGCGTCGGCG
Source organism: Streptomyces sp. NBC_01017 (assembly GCF_045162795.1). Classification (NCBI taxonomy): domain Bacteria; kingdom Bacillati; phylum Actinomycetota; class Actinomycetes; order Kitasatosporales; family Streptomycetaceae; genus Streptomyces; species Streptomyces sp. NBC_01017. The sequence goes on along the minus strand of NZ_CP108683.1, from coordinate 10,885,047 downwards.
GCGGCAGGAGAGTGATCACCGTCGAGGTCACGGCCTTGCCGGCGTCGGGGCGGCCGTCCAGTTTCCTTTCCGCGTAGCGGGAGATGGGGGACTTCACCTTGCGGGTACTGACGCGGCCCCGGCGTGCGGGCGACAGCGCTGACAGGACGCGCCGGCCGATCTCTCCAATGCCCTGCTCGAAGACTCCTTCTGCACCTACCAGCAGGTCACGGGCGGTCTGGAGGGCGACGGTGAAGCCGCAGCGGTCGGGATCGGTACCCGGCCGGGACTCCGCCGCCTGGACCATGGTGCGGCGCAGGAGTTGGTAGAGGGTGAGCAGGGCCCACATCTCCTGCTCGACGCCGGCCGGGTCGTGCGAGCGCAGGACACGTCCGTGCAGGATGGTGTGGCGCAAGGCGTAGTAGGCGCTCTCGTGCTCCCAACGCTCGTGATACAGGTGCACGAGGCGGTCGGCGGGGTGGCGGCGGGCGTCCAGGAGCGTGGTCACCAGACGGTAAGAGCCCTCGAAGTTGCTGCCATCGGTGCAGGTGATACTCACCTGGGCTTCGATGATGCGCACCGGGACGCCGCCGATGACCGAGAGATAGGAGAAGTCGGCGAGAGTTTGAAGGACTGGTGGGCGGCGGCGCCGGCGGATGCGGCCCAGGACCTGTGCGCCGGTGGCGTGCACGGCGGAGAGGAAGTCGTTGCCGTCGAAGCCCCGGTCCCACAGCACCAGCATCTCGGGGCCCAGATGGTGCAACAGCCTGGTGGCGTAGGAGGTTTCGCCCTCCCGGGTGGGACCGAAGACCGCCGCGATGACGGCCCGGGTGCCGGTCTCGACGAGCGTCATCAGCTCGACCTGGGGATACCCACCGTGCGGGCACCGCCCCAGCCAGCCCCGGTTGCGTTCGCTGTCAGGCACCTTGATCGAGCTGCAGCCGTCGAACGACACCGTCCGATACGGGCCGAACCGCACCCCCGGCATGGTCGGCCGGGCCAATGGCCCGGCCAACACCTCGAACAACGCACGCACCGGCGCGACTCCGAGCCGCCGGCGCAGGTCACGCAATGCCTTCCCGGTCGGGCAGACCACCGCCATCCCGGACAGGCCGGCTGTCAGCTTGGCCCACACGAGCCGGTAGCCGACTTCGGGGAACATGCACATCGCGAACAAGAAGTAGACCCCGACCCGCGAGGGCAGATCACGCAGCCGCCGCTGCACGACCCTCGTCTCCGACAAGACCGCGTCAACCAGCTCGAACGGCACGATCGCCGTCAGCTCCCCCAGATGACCCGGCGCGAACCGGCCCGCGGCCACAGTGACCGTACGGGTGATGGTCGCCAGTGGCGACGGCAGGACACAATGACCGGGCAACGGAGCTCCTTCGGGAACAAGCTGTCTTGGACGACTGCCTGTACCAACGAGCTCCGTTGCTCCGTGTCAGGACTTCCTCAACTCCCTTGCGTGACCTGCAAAAACGCTAACTACCCGGCCTTGGGGGAACTTCACAACAGCGGCACGTCAAGAACACCAACCACATCATCGCGAAGACGATCGTGACCCAGGCTGAACGCACCTTTGCCGGACTCTGCCTGGAAGAACTCAAGGGAATCCGGCAGAGGGTACGGCTCCGCAAGCCCCAACGGGTCGCACTCCATTCCTGGGCCTTCGCCCAGCTCGGAGACTTCATCGTCTACAAGGCCAGGCGGGCCGGGGTGCCCCTGGTCTTCGTCGATCCCGCGTACACGTCGCAGACGTGCGCCGAGTGCGGCCACGTCGACAAGCGCAACCGTGTCGACCAGGGGCTTTTCATCTGCCGGGGGTGCGGGGTCGTTGCCCACGCCGACCGGAACGCTTCCCACAACATCGCCGCACGTGGCGAGAGCGTGTGGAATGCGGGGCGTGAGTCACGCGTCCCTGCCACCCAGTAAGGGTGTCCGGACGGAGGAGCCAACCCAGCAGCCAGTTGGGCGCTACCTCCAAGCCCGGCCCTTTAGGCCCGGGTCAAGTTGACGCAACGCTGTGCGTCGTGGGAGGTCTTGCCCTCGCTGATCCTGCGGGCGATGTATGTCTTCGTGGCGGGGTCCAGCCGCATGTGGATGTGCGTGTTGGTGTGCAGAGCTCGGTTCAGCTGCCGGTCACCGCTGCGGTTGATCCGGTGGCGGTTCGTGGGCCCGGAAGAGGCCGGGATCGGCGAGACACCGGCGAAGGATGCGAAGGCGGCCTCGGAGCGAAAGCGGCCGGGGTGCGACCAGCTGACGCGTAGATACCGACTTGGTCGCTGACCTGCGGTGGGCCGACCGGGCCGACACGATTCGCGCCCAACACCGCCTGAGACACACGCGCGTGACGGAACGTCTCAGCCGACCGGGTACTCCCATCTGTTGGCCTTGTTCCCGCCGCCGCTGGTGATCCAGGCCAGCCACTCCTTCGTGAGCCGGCCCTGTTGGCGCGGAAGGGGGCCTTGCGTCTGCGGCGGGTGGACGGCTGCCGCGCTGCCGCCGTGGATGTCGATGTGGTCACTCGCGGTGTCCGCCCCGGCCCCGGTCGACAGTCGTGTGCCCGGATGTAGGGCCGATGGGGCCGTCATTTGAGGCTGGCTCGCGGGAATGCTGGGGTCCTGCTACGTGAAGGCGGAGGGGGCGAAACGGGCAATTCTCATCTTTTTCGCCGGCGCGTCGAGGGGTCCACAGTTATGACTGCAGCGAGGGCAGCGGGCCCGAAGAGCTTGGACGAGAGGTGGCGCCGGGGATGGTGCGGGTGGTCATTGCCGAGGACTCGGTGCTGCTCAGGGAGGGGCTGACCCGGCTGCTGACCGACCGTGGGCACGAAGTCGTGGCGGGGGTCGGGGACGGCGAGGCGCTGATCAAGACCGTCACGGACCTGGACTCACAGGGCGAGCTGCCGGACGTGGTGGTGACGGACGTTCGGATGCCGCCGACGCACACCGACGAAGGCGTGCGCGCGGCCGTGCAGCTGCGTAAATCACACCCCGGACTCGGGGTCCTCGTCCTCTCGCATTACGTGGAGGAGCGGTACGCCACGGAGCTGCTGGCCGGCTCCAGCCGCGGGGTCGGCTATCTGCTCAAGGACCGCGTCGCGGAGGTCAGCGAATTCGTGAATGCGGTGGTACGGGTGACCCAGGGCGGCACGGCCCTCGACCCGGAGGTCGTGGCCCAGCTGCTGGGCCGCAGCCGCAAGCAGGACGTGCTGGCGGGGCTCACTCCGCGGGAGCGGGAGGTGCTGGGACTGATGGCCGAGGGGCGGACCAACTCCGCGATCGCCCGTCAGCTGGTGGTGAGCAACGGCGCCGTCGAGAAGCACATCAGCAACATCTTCCTCAGGCTCGGGCTGTCCCGGAGCGGTGGCGATCACCGGCGCGTTCTCGCGGTTCTCACGTACTTGAACTCCTGACGGGCTGACACCGAGTCAGTCAAATGAGCGTCGCTCCCACGACGCCCACCCACCGGGCGCGGACACGGCTGCCTATACACCCGGACTTCGCAGGTCGTCGCTTCAGGTCTGTGGCCGGCAGGTTCTCGTGATGTCTGTTCCAAGAAGGTCGAGGAGGCGGAGTTGGATGCCGCGGGTGATCTGCAGGTGGGCGGATCGGTGGAGCTACCGATCCGCAGAGTGAGTTCGCTGAGGTGGTAGAAGATCATGCGATCGGTGGGGCGGACCCGGCGCTGGTCCGGGTAGAGGCCGACCATGGTCTGTTCGGCCCCCAGAGCGCGTCTGACCTGTCGCTCGATGAGCTTCTTTCATCGCGCCGCTGACCTCGGCCGCACCCCCGTCGAAGACACGGCAGTGGACGGGGACGGCGCCGTCGCCGGACACCGCAAGCCCAGCCTGGACCTGCTTCAGGTCCACCCGCCGGTCCTGGGACGTCCGTAACTGATGACCGGATACTGCTCGTCCTGGTCCTCGACGGGGAAGGAACCATGGACAGACATGCTGGTCATGTCCCAGTGCAGCCTGGACACGTCGATCCCCGAACTCGGTGATCGCCCGCGCGCCGACCGTCCCCGCGATCCTCTCCAATGCCGGCGCGATCGTGTCCAGGGCCCGGGCCGGGCGGTCGTCGTTGAGCAGAGCCGGCTCGATACCGAACACCTCTGCCACCGCCCCGGTGCGGCCCAGTCTCCGCCCCACACCAGCGGCGCGGGGCGAGGTGAACCGATCCCCACTCGGAGAACCGCACACCGTCACGGCACAAGACAACAGAGACCGAGACACACTGATGGATTACTCAACAGCTGCCAGCCCCACAGTCCCCCAGTCCGGGTTTCGGAGTTACTGGACCAGCCTCTCGTACCCGCGGGTATGCCGGCGGACGTTCATCATCCAGGCCGTTCGTTCCACGCCCCGGCGGCGGGGCAGAGGACGAAGCCGGAAGTGTCCTTGGGACGGGCGACCGTCTTGCTCGTGAGCTTCAGGGGCTTCTTTGCCCAGGTCACGAGCTTGCCTGCGTAGGCTCGTTCGCTCCCGCCGTCTGACATCAAGGCCCCCACCCCGCATTCAGAGGGTGCGGGGTGCGCAGTGTCGCCACGCGAGCGGTGTCTGGGAGGCTTTCGACTGGGCCGGCTGGTCCCCTGCGTCCTGCTCTGTGCTGGCGTTGGGCTGGGGTGGGCGGCCTGCGGCGGACCTTTTCTGCCGACCATCTTGTGGACTGACTAATTAGTTAGTTAGTCTGGAGTTGCGTCAGCGTCACGGTGATGCGCCGTACGGCTCCACGACGCTGATTGACGCCGGGGCGGGACCACCCTCTCCCGGATGTCTCGCGACGTCACCCCGGCAGCGGAGTGCTGGACGGTGTGCCGTTTGTCGGCTGGTATGCGGTGACCGGGCAAGCTATGCCGGCCACATCCCCCTTGTCTGCCGGAGGCACGCATGAGCGGTCGTCGGAGTCTGGTACGGACCGGGTCCGCCCCCCACAGCCGGGGTATGCACGTCGCCCGCGGGTCGCATCGCTGGTGTGCAGCTCGTGGTAACCGCCCCTCCGTATGTGCGGCCACTGAACGCAGCATGTTGGGGCACGAGCGCGGCCGTTCGGTTGGGTCTCTTCGCCACGGTTGCTGCTTGGGGGATGGCTGCGGCTAACAGCTCCGGTGCCGGGTGACCGGCAGGCGGGCATGGTGCAGCAGCGGGCGGCCATCGGGCCCTGAATGCGGTGCAGGCGCCATGCAGTGTCGTCGGTGATTGCTGTCCCGACGACTCCGATACCACGTCACGTGCCAGGGCCAGCCCCTGTCCCAGCGGTGTACCGCCTCCAACGGAGGCTGTGCTGCCCGCAGCCGTTAGATGTCCCTCTCCTTTTCTCTCTTCCCTCGATCCTGGAGGATCGTCATGGACTTTCCCTGCACACCTGAGCAGGCAGCCCTCAAAGCCAGGGCAGCCACCTACGTCCAACAGTTGATGCAGTACGAGGACCAAGCTGCACAAGCGGGCGGATTGCTTCCTGCCCCCCTTCGTGAACTAGCGCGCGCTGCCATCGGCGCCAGCCTCTACGCGATCAATATGCCCGCCGAGTGGGGCGGGCTAGGCCTATCTCTCCTGGACCAGGTCATAGTCGAAGAGGAATTCGGAACGGTGCACAGCGGCCTATGGGACTTGTGCTGGCGGCCCGCCAGCGTTCTGGCGTACTGCACGAAGGCGCAGCGGGAGAAGTACCTGTTGCCCGTGATCCGTGGTGAGCGCTTCGAGGCGTTCGCGGCGGCTGAACCAGGCGCACGGCGCAACTCTGGCTCAGCCACCACCGCGGAACGCACGGCGGGTGGCTGGCTGCTGAAGGGAAAGAAGTGGTTCGTGACGCGCGGCCACGTCGCCGACTTCCTGATCGTGCAGGCCGATGCGGGACCGCAGCGGACGTCGGCTCTGTTCTTCGTGGATATCCACGCACCGGGTGTTCAGAGCGAGCGCATGCCCCGCTCGCCGCACGCGACAGCCAACGGGACGAGTGAGTTTTGCTTCACCGAAGTTTTCGTGTCCGACGATGACGTGCTCGGCGGCATCGGCAACGGCAACGACCTCATCCAAGAATGGCTTACCGCCGAGCGACTGATGATCGCAGCCCGAGCCACCGGCGGTGCACAACGTGCGTTGGAGCATGCCCGTACCTGGGCTGGCGAACGAGGCCAATCTGGCTCCGCCGCGGACCTTCGCCGTGTGCAGGCCATGCTCGCCGACTGCGCCGTCGACGTCGCCGCCAACCGCGCATATACCCGCAAAATTGCTTGGGAGGCCGATCAGTCACGCGCTTATGACCGCCCCGATCTGCCCGCCAGGCAGGTGATGGGAAAGCCCTGGACGAACACGGCGGGCAGTCAGATCGTCTCCGGCCGCGGCCATGAGCGCACCGTGCGCGACGAGTGTCTTGCTCACGAACTACGCGTCGACCGTATTTGGGAGGGCGCCTGCGCCATCCAACGCCTGATCACCGCGAGCGAGCTACTCAAGCGCGGCTCGCAGGCCCTCGCCTCGCCCCGTCCCTAATAGGGTCGGGGACCGGCGCGGTTGCTGACGCTCCGTTTCCAGTCCCCGCCGCTTCAAGCCGTGCGCGCAATTCTGCCGCACACGGCTTTCCGATACCCTTCACCGACTGGCATGCGCTGTCGCCCTGCGTACGTTTCCGGTAAAGCGGTAGACACCGAGCCGGGGTGATCCCTCCCCCGGCGAGGCATGCCCGGCCGACTCCGCGACCTGGGGCGTCCTGGGACGCGGATGCTGGCTGGAGAAACACCAGGTCCGCTATGTGCTGGCGATCCCGAAGAACGAGGTGGAGGTCAGCGTCAACATTCCTACGCACCACGGCGGCTCCGGGCGGGGCCGGCAGCCCGGCCCCGGCTGGCCTGTGCTGTCCGCCAGCCGAGGGACGAGGAGGAAGCGTGTCCGCGCGCCCAAATGGCCGGCCAGCCCATCCAATGCAATGGTGCATGAGCCTCCCCGGCGCGCCGAGGGCCTGGCTTCCCAGCCGTCAGTGCCAGGCCCTCGCAGTGCACGAACGGTGCGGCGAATGGGAGGAAGTGTTCCATCAGCCAGGCTGCCATGATCGCTCCGGCGTCCACGTGTCCTAGCCGTGCTCTCGACCACCGCCACCAACGGCGTGCGTGTGCGGATCATTGAGGTTCCCCCGTCATGTGGGAGGTGCTGATCAGCTGGTCAGCAGGGGTTGATGGGTGTTCAGATTCGTTGGTTCGGCCGTCGCCTGCTCGGCGTAGTGCTTCTCCTCGAACTCGATCGGGCTGAGGAAGCCGAGCCGTTCCTGGATGCGGCGGGAGTTATAGAAGCCGTCGATGTATTCGAAGAGCGCGAGGTTGGCCTCGGCCCTCGTGGTGAAGGTGCGGCCGCGGATGCATTCGGTTTTGATGAGCATCCAGAGGTTCTCCGCGAGGGCGTTGTCGTACGAGTCCCCGACGGACCCCATGGATGCTTCACCTCCCGCTCGCAGCAGCCGAGTTGTGAGCTTGATGGATGTGTACTGCCAGCCGTGGTCGGCGTGATGGATGAGCTTGCCGGGCTCGACCTCACGGGACGCGAGCGCGTACTCCAGGGTGGTCAGGACCAGGTCGGCGTCCGCGTGGGCAGAGGTCTCCCACGCGACCACCCGGCGGGAGAAGGCGTCACGGATCGCCGAGAGCCACAACGGTCCCTCGCCGGTGGAGATCATCGTCAGGTCGGTGACCCACAGCCGGTTCGGCGCCGGTGCGGTGAAGTCCCGGTTGACCAGGTCCGGGGCGAGCGTGGCCTTGGGATCGCGGCGCGTGAAGCCCTTCCGCCGCGGGCCGACGCCCGCGATGTCGGCCTCGCGCATCAGCCGCTCGACCCGCTTGCGGCCCACCCGCGTGCCCTCGCGTCTGAGGACGGCGTGCACGCGCGGCGAGCCGTAATTGCCGCCGGACTCCGCGTGGATCTCCTTGATCCGCTCGGTCAGCTCGACGTCGCGGCGCCGCCGTTCGCACGGCTCCTTCTCCGCGCGGCGCCAGCGGTAGTAGGTGGAGGAGGCGATGTGCAGTTCCCGCAGGACGCACTCGACTCCCAGGCGGGGATGCTCGTCGACGAGCGCCGTCACCTGGGCCGGGTCGGGTCGAGCTGAACCGCTCCGGGTTTGATCGAGACTCTAGATCTTGACTGTGACCTAGTGTTTTGCGGTCTCGTTGTAGTAGTTGGTCTCGTATTCGACGGGTGGGATGTGCCCGATCTCACCGTGGAGTCGGCGGTGGCAGTACCAGTCGACCCACTCGGCGGTGGCCAGCTCGACCTCGGACAGCGTCTTCCAGGGGGCGGCGGGGCTTGATCAGCTCAGTTTTGAACAGGCCGATCGTGGATTCCATCAGGGAGTTGTCGTAGGCGTCGCCGACCGATCCGATCGACGCGGCGATGCCTGCCCGGTCGAGGTGCTCGGCGAGCGCGAACGACGTGTACTGCGATCCGGCATCGGCTCGACGCCGCCGAAGCGGTCCTTGTGCTCGTCGATGAACGCTACGAGCGTGTGTGTGGCCGGTCGAGCTCGGCCGCGAAGAAAGACGCCGCGGCTTTGAGGATGTCGTTGGCCCGTTTCAGCTCGGCGTTCTCCTTCTTCAGCCGCTTCAGCTCGGCCGACTCCTCGCTCGTCGTTCCTGGCCGGGAGCCGGTGTCGATCTGGCCCTGCCGCACCCACTTGCGCAGCGTCTCGGTCGTGCCGATGCCCAGCTTCTGGGCGACCGCTTTCATCGCGGCCCACTCGGTGTCGTACTCCGGCCGCACCTCGGCGACCATCCGCACCGCACGACGGCGCAGCTCAAGCGGGTACTGGGAAGGACGTGCCATAACTCGATCCTCTCAAACGATCGAGTCTCTACCGAATCCGGAGCGGTTCAAACAGACGAACCACGCCTAATTCGTTATGGACCCCTGACTGCCTCACCAACGGTCGCAAGTCGGTTGAACATTCTTCGACTGGCTGAATTAGATCATGATGGTTTGGCGTCTCACGTAGCGCGTGCCACTCTGGTGGCGATCAGTGGCGGCGGAGGGTTCTGAGTTCAACGAACCGCGAGGATTGAAGGGTTGATAGGTGGAGCACCCTCATACGGTGTCTTGACTCTTATGCGATCGCGCATTCAGGTAGCTGGCACTCGACCAGCGCCGGTAGGTCCGTCATGGTGCCCCGTCCTGTGGGCTGCAGCCTTCGATGACCTGCGCCTCCAGCCACCGAATCGTCCATGGCTCGTTTCCCGAAGCGGGACTGATCACGCCTTTCACGAGTGGAATGCGCCGCCTTTGTCCAGACGCGGCACCCGTGTCGGCACCAAGTGAAAGCACACCAAACAAAAAGGCAAAGGAAAATGATGAAGCGTTACGTTACGGCCGTACTGGCCGCCGCAGCCGTTCTGACTGGAATATCTGCGCCTGCTGCTTCCGCCGACTCGCCTGGAATCTCGACGCCGAGGCAGAGCGCCACCGGGCGGCAGCTGAACAACCTCATGTGGACACCGACGCTGTCCATGAGCGGCACGACCATCTGGATGCTGCGTATGCAGGAAGAGCCGGCCGTCGAGCCGGGCGGGGTCTACTTCCTGTGGAACCCCGACACTGCTTCCCCCGCCGGGCGCTTCTCGGTGGGAGACGATGTCCAGGTGAGCACCGTCAGCAGCTGGAGGGGGGCCATCTTCTCTCCTGACCTGGCCGCGCAACACATCGAGGTCCGCTACGGCAACGTCACCAAGCCCGAAGAAGCCGCAGTGGTCGCCAGCTCGACTACGTGCCCGCCGCATTTGACCTGCTGATTCTGCGGAGAGACGGCTGCCGTCTACGCGGCAGGCGCCGCGCAGGCACTTGCCGTCCACCGCGATGGCCCGACGGTGTGTTCGGACGGTCTCGGCCCGGTTGACTTCCGCTCCCCTCCCTAAAGACTAAAGGGAGGGGATTCCTACCACGGTCGGCTGACCGTCTCGGTGGGTTCCTGCTTCTTCGCGCTGTGCCGGGACACGTCCCGGTCTTACCCGCGCTCGACAGGCTGATACCGCAAGTCCTGCGGCCTTGGCGATGTTGACCGCCGCGTTGATGTCCCGATCGACCCAGGCCCCACACGCTCCGCATTCCCATACGCGGACGTGGAGGGGCTTGGGTCCGTCCTTGACGCCGCACTGCGAGCACGCCTGTGAGGTTGGCTCGAAGCGCCCGATGCGTACGAGGGTGCGCCCGTACCGGGCGGCCTTGTACTCCAGCATCGTGACGAACGCTGACCATCCGGCGTCGTGGACGGACTTCGCGAGGCGCGTACGGGCGAGTCCCTTGACCGACAGGTCTTCCACTGCGACCGCTTGGTTTTCGCGGATCAGCTTGGTGGAGAGCTGGTGGTGGAACTCGCGCCGCGCGTCGGCGACCTGCGCGTGAGCGCGGGCGACCTTGAGCCGGGCCTTCGTCCTGTTGCTGGAGCCTTTCGCCTTACGGGACAGGCGGCGCTGTTCCCGCTTCAGCTTCTTCTCGGCCCGGCGCAGAAAGCGGGGGCTGTCGATCTTCGTGCCGTCGGAAAGGATCGCGAAATGCGTCACCCCCAGGTCGATCCCGACCTGTCCGGCCGCCTTGGGCAGCGTCTCGTCCTCGCTGGTCTCCACCACGAACGAGGCGAAGTACCGGCCGGCGGCGTCCTTGACGACCGTGCCGGTGGACGGTACAGACGGCAGGGTGCGGGACCACTTGACCCGCACGTCACCGATCTTCGGCAACGACAGATCCCTGCCGGGCGTGATCTTCCACCGCGCGTTCGCGGTGAACCGGACGGACTGCCGGTTGTCCTTGCGGCTCTTGAACCGGGGCGCACCCATGCGCGGGCGCTTTCCCTTCAACCCGTCGAAGAAGTTCCGATAGGCGGTGTCCAGGTCGCGAAGGGACTGCTGGAGTACGACCGCCGAGACTTCACCGAGCCAGGCTCGTTCCTCGGTCTTCTTCGCGGCCGTGACCTGCTTCGACAACTCGGCCGAGGTCACGAACGGCAGCCCTGCCGTGCGGCAGGGCGGTTGCAAGTTCCGGGATCGAGTGGATCGTCCGCCCCAGCGGGAGTTGACGGGGCAACAGCATAGGCACGAGACCGGTGATCATCAGGGTGTCTACGCCTGCTGATCACATCAAGGTCCCGTGCCTGCCGCTCCGTCCTCCACGATCCCTGCCGTCCTGGCGAAACTGGGCCCCCTTTCACCAGTGCGACACCGGCCGTCTGCGCACCCACCTCCAGCGCCTCCCCGACCCCCGTTCGCGTCGCGGGCGGTGGTATCCCCTGGCCGGCTTGCTGCTGATCTGCGCCTGCGCAGTCGTCTCCGGCGCCCGGACCATCACCGAGATCACCGAGTGGGGACAGCGCGCCAGCACCACGGTGCTGGAACAGCTCGGCATCCGCCGCCACCTGCCCGGACGTCGACGCGCCCCATCCCATGCCACCCTCACCCGGCTCCTGGCCGCCCTCGACGGCGATGCCCTGGACGCCGTGATCGGCGCCTACCTGGCCGAACACGACCACACCGATGTCGGCGGCACCGGCTCGGTGCCGCGGCCGGCGATCGCGGTGGACGGCAAGGCGCTGTCCGGCTCCGCGCACCGACAGCAGCGCCACCGGCCCCTGTTGTCCGCCGTCACCCACGCCCCCACCGTCACCCTGGCCCAGCGGGAGGTGGGGGCCAAGACCAACGAGACGGCCGCTGCTGGAACCCTCGATCTGGCCGGTGCCGTGGTCACCTTCGACGCCCTGCACAGTGTCAAGGACCAGGTGCGCTGGCTGGTGGAGGAGAAGAAAGCCCACTGCATCGCCGTGATCAAAGGAAACCAGCCGACCGCGTCCGCCCAGGTCAAAGCCCTGCCATGGGAGCAGGTGCCGATAGCGCACACCGTCTCCGGGACGGGCACGGGCGGCGGGAGTCCCGCTCGGTCGAGGCGATGGCTATCGCGGCGAACCTGGGCGGGATCGCTTTTCCGGAAGCACGGCTGGCCTTGTGTATCCACGGGCGCCGCCGGGACAGCGGCAAGCGGCAGACCCGGGAGACGGTCTACGCCGTCACCAGCCTCGATACCCACCAGGCCAGCCCTGCTGACCTGGGCGGATACGTCCGCGGGCACTGGGGGAATCGAGAATTCCAGCCACCATGTCAGAGATGTGGTGTTCGTCGAGGACGCCTCCACCGTCCACACCGGCAGCGCGCCGCGAGCGATGGCGGCCTTGCGGAATCTGGCCATCGGCAGGCTGCGGCTGCTGGGAGCGGACAACATCGCCAAGACCACCCGAGCGATCCGGGACGCACCCGAACACGCCATCTGGATCTGGGGCATCACCGACAGCCCACTCCTACCGGGAACCTGAAGCCGCCCTGGCCGTGCGGGCGGTCTCACGAGCGCGGAGCGCATCGTTGTAGACGACCCGCGAGCACCCGAACGCCCTGGCCAGCGCGGAACGCTGGGGACCGTTCGGGTACATCCGGAAGGAGTACCTGAGCTGCATGATCAGCACCGTACCATGTTGGTTTATGGCCGACATGCAGCAGATTCGTACAGGCAGGCACTGCACCTTCGCCCTCCATGCCCACTTGGTTTTCGTGACGAAGTTCCGTCACAAGGTCTTCACTGACGCCCACCTCCGCCGGATGGAGGAGATTATGCGGGACGTGGCGAAGGACTTCGAGTGCAAGATCGTGGAGTTCAACGGCGAGAACAACCACGTCCACCTGCTCGTGAACTTCCCTCCGAAGGTCGCCCTGTCCAAGCTGGTCAACTCGCTCAAGGGCGTCAGCTCACGCCGACTCCGCCAGGAATACCCGGAGCTGGTGCGGCACTACTGGCGGGCGCAACGGCTCTGGTCCGGCTCCTCCGACAATCAGCTTCGAAGTCAACCCCCGAAGGACTTACGACGCAGACCACTTAGGCCCGCATCGACCATCTCGAACGGGACGATCCGGGTGAGTTCCCGAGAAGCCCGGGGGCGAACAGGCCCTTGGCTACCGTGATTTCACTCGTGATGACACCCTGATCGGACAGCGGAGCCTCCGGTGCTATGAACGGCTGTCTTGGTCAACTGCCAGTTCTACCGGGGCTCCGCTTCTATCCGGCCCGATCCCGCAGATCCGGTTCTGTAGACACCGACCCATCAACCCATAACTTCACGGCCTTGCCCCAAAGGGAGGGACTCCTGGTGTGGCGCTCTGGCCTTTTGACCCGTCAAAGACTTCAGCTGACTCGCGATACTTGTCCCTCACCGCCCACTCGATACTATGGCACTGCTAGGGATGAACGTATGGAAAACAACACCGTCAAGGCGACCGTCATGTTTTTTAACGCCAGCCCTACAGAAGCTGGGAACATGTCCTGGACTGGATTTTGCGATCCCGATGCAGGAGGGGAAGACGAGGTCTGGGTGCACTTCCCGGAGGGGATTCCTTCGCAAATTGCGAATCTGAATAGCAACTTCAGCATCTATTTGAATGACGATTTGAGTAGCTTTATCGGGGCGGCATGCCATGCTTGCGATTGGGAGAATAGTAACGTAGTGTTCCTACGCTTCTGAACAGGTAGGCAGGCCGCCAGAGTCTATGGGGTCGCACCTCAAAGGGGAAAGGTGAACGCCGTCTACGAATGGACGGCTAAGCTCGGTTCCCTACTCTACGTCCACAAACCCACTGAACCTCTTTCATCCTGTCTCGTGGGAGTGAAAGGGCCTGGTCAGAGCGTGTGGTGACAAGGCAGGGCCCCTCATCGTTGGCGTGGTGATACCACTCATCACACCGGTGACCGGAGGGGCCCTGTCCTGTTGGTTCCGCATTCTGCATGCTCGATGTCCCGTATGAGCTTGTTGAGCATGTCGCCTGGCTGCTCTACGCCCGGCGACAAGAGATCAACTCGCCTTGGCGCCGCCCGGGTTGTTTTTGGCAAGCCCTCCTCACGCTCGCGCATCTACCCAAGAATGAGACGTTCGCGCAGGTGAGGGCGGGTTCGGGGTCACAGGCCACGGCCTGACGGTATATGGACGAGACCCTCGAGGCCCTGGCTTCCTGGGTGCCTGGCCCGCACGAGACCCTCGTCGGGTTGAGCGAGGGCGACTTCGTCATCGTCGACGGGACGCTGATCCCTACCGACCGGAGCGAGACGGACGAGCCGTACCACTCGGTGGCGGCCCCATGACGGTGGTCTGACGGTCTCATGGCGGTCCCCGTGGCTGCCTGTCCACCTAGGTCACCGTGCACCCCGTCCAAGATCGACCAACAAAGTGAGCAGCAAGGTCGCGGCGCAGGGCCGCAAGCGCGCACGTGTGTTGCCTGGTCTCATTCCGCACCGTACGCGTCGGTGGGCGTACGAGGTGTTCGGCCACCGCGGCGACGTCGTCCGGGGCTGCGAAGACCCGGTGCAGCGCGGGGAGCGGCTGGGTCGGGGTCGCGATGGACGGGCTGGCCCCGAGCAGCGCGTAGGACCAGCCGCTGTCTTCCTCCTAGTTGAAGCGGAGGCCGCCCACGCGCCGGTGCCGCTGACGTCCCACCGAGCACGAGGTACATCGTGTCGCCGTGTCGGGGGTAGGTGCGGTCGGTGCGGACGGCGCCGGGAGGGATGCCCCGCCCGATGAGGGCTTCGTCGACGGCCTGGGCATAGGGCCAGTGCGGCAGCCGCTGTGCCGAACCGGCCCCGAGCCCGGGCGGGTTGAGGATCACGGCTCACCTCAGGCCGCAGCACGACCCCTGGCCGGGGCGGCCAGCGCCGCCGTCGCCGGCCTGCTGTCCCCAACTTGCCGCCTGGTCCTGTGCCGGGCGGGTCTGTCATCGGCCGAGTGGCTGGGATCGTACCGGCCGGTCGGCGGCTGCGGCGACCTGGTCGAGGAGGGCTGCGTAGGAGGCGGTCATGCGGGTGCGGCTGAAGCGTTCGCGGCTTGCGGTGAGGGCCGGGGTGAGGGTGTCGCGGGCTGCCGTCGCCGTGGTCCAGGCCCTGGCTATGGCCTGCGGGTCGGGCGGGGTGACGATGCCGCTGCCGCGGACGATCGCCGCGCTGTCGCCGACGTCGGTGGCCACCGGGACCGCGCCGCACATCATGCCCTCGATGAGGCAGAGGGGGGCCGCCTCGCCCCAGGAGGAGGTGAGAGCGACGACATCGGCGGCCGCGTACACCGTCTCCATGTCGCGGCGCACCCCGAGCAGATGCAGACGGGAGGACAGATCGCCGCGGTGATGACCGAACGCGGCCGTGATGTCCGCGTCCAGGCCTGGGTTCGCCGGTGTCATGCCCGCGCCGCACATCAGGACGTGGCTGTCCGGCACCCCGGCGAGCCAGGCCCGGGCCGCCCGCAGGAACAGCGGCACGTTCTTCATGCCGTCGTAGCGGGCCGCGAAGACGACCACCGGGGCGGGCGGGGTGATGCCGAGGCAGGTGCGCAGGGCCAGACGCCCGGCCGCATCGGGGCGGAAACGGGCCAGGTCGACGCCGTTGGGGATGTCGTGCAGGAGAGCTGGGGGTATCCCGGCGTTCTCGTAGGCGGCCCGGGTGGACTCGGCGCAGCACACGCAGGCCACGACCGTGCCGGCGGCGATCGCCGACTTGAGATCCTCCAGGGCGCGGGGCTGGTTGTGCGGGTCGGAGCGGTGCAGACAGACCACGACCGGGCGGCGCGGCAGTCCCGGCTGGGAGAGGAGGGCCAGGGGCTGTTCCTTGAGGGAGAGGACGACGTCCGCGCCGGCCATCGCGCGGGCAGTGTCGGCCAGCTCGCGGCCGGTGAAGGCAGCTGGCCCCATGCCCCCGGTGTCGAACGTGCGGCCGAGTGAGGTGACGCTCACGCCCGCCGCGGTCAGCGTCCGGTAGCAGGTGTCGTCCTCCATCCGCTGGCGGGCGGCCTCCCGGTACACCTCCCTGTGCACGCTCAGCACCTGGTGCTGCTGGCCGCCCTCCCGCAGTCCCAGCACCACATCACTGTGCAGGATCCGGGCCCCTCCGCAGAAGAACCCCTCATAGACCGACAGCACTCGAAGCCCGCGCCCCATACCCACTCCATCACTCGCTTTACGCCCATAGCCATTCGCACCGGAGAAATCCGGATTAGCGGACATGAGGCTATACAGCTGCTTCGCGCAATGAACTGCGTGTTTTGCTCTGCCTCATCGGGCTGACAGCAGTCCCGGGCCCGGCACGGATCCCGGGCAGCGCGTGAGAAGCCGGCAGCCGCACGGACACGCCGGCCCGCGGCGCGGCCTGTACCTGTCGTTTCGCTGGCGGCCGGCCCGCACCGGAGTGGAGAAGGTGCAGGCCGGCCCGGCTGCGTTCCAGGAAAGGAGCCCGGGGCCCTGGAACAGCAGCTGGGAGGTTCCGGCGGGGCGAGTGGGGCCGGCACTGGCAGCCCTGCCGGACCTCGCGACGTGAACGAGCGAGGCGGTCAGGCAGTCACGCCTGTACGCCTGAGTGAGCCGTCGGTTCTGTCACCAGCGGGCGGCGGAGGCGGACTGGGCCATGGCCTGCAGTTCGTCCAGGAGGAGAAGGCGGCAGCCGGCAAGGGCGTCATGAGGCTCACCCAGCGGCCGGCTGTACCAGGTGCCGAGCCGGGCCGACCACAGGCCGTGCCATGCCGCACAGGGCGTCATGGCATCGTGCCAGCGGATGCGGCCGAGCCAGTCCCGTGCGGCACACCTGTCGGCGAGGGGCGGTGCAGTTCCCTCTCGAACACGCCCCCGCCGAGGGCGGCGTCGTAGGCCACCACGGCACGGCCGTGCAGGAACACAGCCAGCCGCGGCAGCAGCCGGGCCGAAGACGGCCGCCTGCGCGACGCGGTGAGGGTGATGCCGTGTACGGCTACAGCCCACGGCTCGATGGCCGCGTGCGGCGCAGAAATTCGTTGAACACGACGCCGCCGGTGCGGTCGGTCACCGCGATCTGCACCGCAGGGAGGTCTGCTGGGTCCGCGCCTGGGGCGGTGCGCCGGGGGACCCGTGCGGTATGGCGAAAGCTTGACTTCCTTAAGATCGCTTTCTCCCACTGTTTCATCCAGTGATGGGTAGTTGATTCGCATTTGCCGGGTCGCGCCAGGAGACGGTGCTCTCGCCGGTGAGGCGGCGGGCCATGAGGTCGGTCATGGCCAGGTGGATCATGGCTTTCGGATCGGGCGGGCAGGGTTTCGTACTATTCCGCGCTTTGAGTTATCCCGAGCTGACACCGACCGTGCAGGTCAGCGGAGTTGCGAGGTGCTGGTGCTCGGCATAACGGGCGCGGTCAGAGGCTGTCGAGGAAGGCGAGGACGGGGTCGGGGGCGGTGTAGCGGCCCGGCTTGCTGTCGGGTGGTGTGGTGCGGGCGAGGGCTCGTTCCTTGAGCGTCATGTCGGCGTGGAGGTAGATCATCGAGGTTTCCTGCGACTCGTGGCCGAGCCAGAGGGCGATCACGGAGGTGTCGGCCCCTGCGTGCAGCAGGGACATCGCCGCGGTGTGCCGAAGGGTGTGGGGCGTGACGTTCTTGGTGCGGAGAGACGCGCAGGCCACGGACGCGGCGGCGGTGTGCTTGGCGACGAGGCGGGCGACGGCATCCGGGCTGAGCCGGCCACCGCGGTGGGTGCAGAACAGCGGGTCGGTGGGGTCTCCGCCGCGTTCGGCGAGCCAGCCGCGCAGGACGGTGACCGTGTGGCGAGTGAGCGGGGTGGCGCGGTCCTTGCGGCCCTTGCCGTGGCAAAGGACGCGCGGGCCGCGTCCCAGGTAGATGTCCTGGAGTTGGACGCCGGTGAGTTCGCAAACGCGCAGACCGGTCTGGACGGCCAGGTGCAAAAGGGTGTGGTCGCGGCGCCCCCACCAGGTGCTGAGGTCGGGTGCGGCCGGCAGGGCCTCGATCTCGTCCCGGGTGAGGTAGCAGACGTCGCGTCGCTCGGTGCGTTTGGAGGGGATGGCCAGCACCTGCTGGATCAGGGCGGAGTACTCAGGGGACCGGAAGGCCGCGTATCGGAACAGCGAGTGGATCGCGGCCGGTCGCGCGTTGCGGGTGGTGGTGCCGTTGCCCCGCGTGTTCTCCAGGTGTGTGAGGAACGCGCCGATCAGGGCGGCGTCGAGGTCGGCGAGGTCGAGGTCGGTGGGCTGTTTGCCGGTCTGCTGGCTCGCATAGCGAAACAGCAGACGGATGGTGTCGCGGTAGGCGACGACGGTGTGGCCGCTTGCCTGGCGCTGGTGGGCGAGCCGGTCGGTGAAGAAGCCCTGGACGAGGGGTGCCGGTGAGCTCATGGGAGATCTCCGAGGAAGGCGTCGAGCCGGCCTGCGGCCAGGGCGAGCAGTTCGGGGGCCGCCTGGAGATACCAGTAGGTCGAGACCGGATCGACATGGCCCAAGTAGGTGGACAGCAGTGGAAGTTGTGCCTGGACGTCCGTGCCGGTGCGGTACCAGTTGAGCATTGTGGCGATGCAGAAGGTGTGCCGCAGGTCGTGGATGCGGGGCTTCCGGCCGCCCGCCGCTGGACGGATGCCGGCAGCGTCGCGGAGCCGGGCGAAGGTCTCGGGGACGTGATGGGCGTCCAGGCGATCCCCGCGGGTGTTGACGAAGAACGCCGGGGTCGACACCACGGGCTGGAGCAGGTCGCGCCGCTGGTCGTGGACGTGCAGCGCCTGCATCGTGCTGGGGTGCACGGGGACCTCGCGGGCCTTGCCGAGTTTCCCCGCCCGGATAGTGAGCACCCCGGCGTCCCAGTCGACGTCGGAGCGGTCGAGTCCGCAGGCTTCACCGACGCGCATGCCAGTGGCGGCCAGCAGACCGATCAGGGTGGCGTAGTTGAGCGCCCGCAGCGGATGGCGGAGCCCGGTGGCGGCCGCCATCAGTGCGACGATCTCGTCCGGGGCGAACAGGTGCGGGGCGATGCGGCGATAGCGCAGGGGCATCAGATCCGGGTGCGGAATCTCGGTGGCCGGGTCGAGGGCCTGCAGATGCCGGGCGAAGATCCGTGCCACGGTGAGTCGCTTGTTCCAGGAAGCCGGGTTCACGCCGGGCGCGGTCCGCGTAGCCCAGGCCACCGCCAGGTCGGTGGTGATGGTGATGGCGCCGACGCCTTCGAGGTAGCTGATGAAGTCCATCAGCATCCTGCCGTGGCCCTCCAGCGTGAACCCCAGGTTCCGCCGCATGGTCAGGTAGTCCCCCGCGTGCTCGCGCAGACTGGTCATGACGCCTCCCCGGGCCAGGGCCGGGCCAATTCCCGCAGCCGTACTCGGTCGACCTTGACGTAGATCGCCGTGGACAACTGGGACCGGTGCCGCAGGACTTGGCCGACTTCGGGCAGGGGTGCTCCGGCGGCCAGCAAGTCACTGGCCACCGTGTGCCGCAGCCGATGGGCGCCCAGCCGCGGCAGGCCGGTCCGCTTGCAGCCACGGGCGACGAGGGCACGGATGCCGCTGGCGGTGACGGACTGGCGAGGGGCACGCCCGGAGAGAAACAGGCGGCTGGTGGAAGAGTCGGAGGGACGGCCGTGCATCAGGTAGTCAGCCAGGGCCTCGCCGACGTCGGCCGGCAGCGGGAGGCGGTCGGTGAGCCCGCCCTTGCCGCGGATGGTCAGTTCACCGGACCGCCAGTCGACATCGTTGATCTCGATCGCGGCGGCCTCGCAGGCACGCAGCCCGAGCCGCGACAGGACGGTCAGGACCGCGAAGTCGCGCCGCCCGGCAGGGGTGCTCCGGTCGCATCCGGACAAAAGCGTGTTCACCTCGTCGGCTGTCAAGCGGCCCGGCAACGTGGCGAGTCTCCGGTTCGCCACCGTGGGCACCGCCCCCGCCAGCGGCCTGCTGATGCGGCCCGTGACGAACAAGAACCGCAGCAGTGACCGCAGACCGGTCACCATCTTCTTGGCATCGGCGGTGCTGCGGCACGCAGCCCCCTCCAGGACGAACCGGGTGACGTGCTCGGCGGTCAGACCGGCCAGGCCCTGCGCCAGCGGCACCGTGGACAAGAACGCCCGTACCGGCGGCAGATAGCGGCGGACCGAAACCTCAACCACCCCACGCTCGTCCCGCAGGTACTGCCGGTACTCGCTCAGCAACACCCCCACCTCGCTGTCGTCGACGGGCACCAGGGCCTCCGGCACTGCCCCGACCGAGCGCAGATGGGCGAGGAGAGGAACGAGAGCACGCGAGCTCGTTCGCTTCCGGTAGTCCCGCCGACGAACGGCGAGGAACTCCGCGATCACCGGCCCTGCCAAGGCTTCCGGCTCCACGCCCCGGGCACCCATCCACCGGCTCAAGTGGGCCGTGAGTTGCATCAGCTCACAGGAAGACTTGGGGGTGTAGCCCTGGTGCAGCACCGCGGCACACAAGCCGACCGCGTACGGAGCCAGCGGCCCCGTCACCACTACTCGCGACGGATCACGCTCATACATGACCGCCCTCCAGACTGGGCTCCCAACCAGTCAGGCAGTCCAAGCCGCAGAACGCGACCCCTGCATTATTCCGACCGCCCCGTACCCGTTCACCGCCTCAGCCTGCGCGGTTCGTGTCAGGTCGGGATAACGCGAAGCGCGGAATAGTACGAATTACTCCGAGCTCGGAGTAACTCGTAGTCGCGGGCCAGTCGGCGGTGCATCATGATCCAGCCGATACTCCGCTCCACTACCCAGCGTTTCGGGATCGGGGTGAATCCCCTGGTCCCGGGAGTGCGGACGGTGATTTCCATGTCGATGCCGAGGGTGGCGGCATGCTCGACGAAGTGTTTGCGGTAGCCGCCATCGACCCAGGCCCTTGCGGATGCCGGGCTGGTCGGCGGCCACCTGGTCGAGCAGTTGGGCGCCGGCCACGGAGTCCTGCACGCCGGCGGCGGTGACCAGCACCGCGAGGAGAGGCCGAGTGTGTCGGTCACGATGCTCCGCTTGCGGCCGTTATCTTGAGCTCGCTCGACTCGCGTGCTGCTGACCTGGCGTGATGTGTGGTGGACGGTGTCCTCAACGTGTTCGTCAGCATGGTCCGATGACGGCGGAAGATTTCTTCCTCGGTGTGTCGCCGCGGCGGTCTGGCAGGTCGGCGGTGCGTCGTTCCCCGAGCGCGAGGGCGAGCGCCTGCCGCAACTCCCGGTTCTCTTCCTCCAGTTGACGGTTGCGCTGGGTGGCTGCTTCGAGACGTCGCAGCAGGGAGGCGTCGGATGCCCGCTGCCGGTCAGGAACGGACCGGGCCCCAGGAACACGGTGGCGGGCCCGGAGGCGTTCGATCTCGGCTCTGAGGTCGGGCTGGTTGTAGAGCCAGGACCGGGAGACGCCCGCTTCGCGGGCGACGGTCTCGAATGTGATCGCGCCGCCGGTGGTGTCCAGCCGCCGCAAGGCGGAGACCGCGCGTCGGCGGGTTGCTGCGGCCCGTCGACGGGCCGCAGTGACGATCAGGTGGGAGTTGTCAGCCGGCATCTGCGGCCCCCTCGTCCTGGCAGTCTCCCAGCTCGCCGATCATGCGGTCGAGGTTGTCGGCGACCTGCTGGTTCATCTCGGCAATACGGGTGTGGCCGCAGCCCTTCGCATTGTCGATCAACGTCAGGGTGCGGGTGTGCTGTTCCCGCAGCTCGGGCAGGAACTCGGGTCCGGTCAGGAAGACCGGGCAGGTCAGGCAGGCATTCGCGTGAGGGCAGGTCTTCTGGACGGGCAGCCCGCAGTAGCCGTTGGGCAGGGTCTGGGTGGCGAGGCCGTAGCGGGTCTTGGCCCATTGGGCCTGCCCGAGCGGCCCGTCGGCGTCGAGCGTGACGCGCTCGCCCTTGATGTTGACCTTCATCGCCGCTTCCCAGCGGCGCCGGACGGTCTGATCGGTGATCCGCGCGTAATGGGCGGTCATCCGGGACGATTCGTGGTCGAGGAGAACGCGTACGACTTCCTGCGGGACGTCGCGGTTGATCAGCCGGCAGGCGAAGGTGTGTCTCCACTGATGGGGCGTCAAACGGACGGGCTGGCCGTGTTCGTCGCGGATGTCGCAGGTCGCCAGCCAGCGGCGGAGCATCTGCCGGTAGCTGCCGTCGGCGATCCGCAGCCGTCCCGACGCGTTCGCGTGCGGTCGCGGGAAGAGGACGCCGGTGCCCTGGGGCCAGCGTTCAAGGACGCGCTGCTGGTGGTCGCGGATGGCCTGTTCGAGTTCTTCGTCGATCGGGACGGCCGCCTCACGTTTCATCTTGGTGTTGAAATACCGCAGGTAGGGGGCTTTTTGGCCGTCGTGGAGGAGGCAGTCGAAATCCAGGCAGATGACGCTGGAGATCCGCAGTCCGCCGCGGATGAGGATGAGCGTGATCAGGCGGCCGGACGGGTTGTCCCAGCGGTCCAGGTTCGCCTCGGACTCGACCTGGGCCATGACGTGCTCGGCCAGCCGCCGGGAGACCGTGGCGGCCGGCTCCGGCGGGATGTCGCCGGGGTAGAACGCGGCGGTGCCCGACAGGGAGTCGTCCCAGCGGTGTTGCCGGATGGCCTGGAAGAACAGGTTCAGGTTGCTGATCCGGCCCTTCTTCAGTCCGTGCCCGCCAGGCACTGAGGCGACGTGGGCGAGGTGCCGTTCCAGGAGCGGACGGTCGATGTCGGCGAGCCGGTCGACGCCGACGTGCACGAGGAAGTCGCCGAAGCAGACCAGCGCGTCCAGGCCGGTGTGGGCCGCGGTGATGCTCAGCCCGCTGGTCAGCCTCAGCCGCAGCCATCGTTTGGCCAGGTCACGCAGCCACGGTTGAGTGATCCGCTCAAGATGGAGGCGAACGCGGGGTCGGGGGACGGTGGCGGTGGCCGGGGTGGTGATGCCCGGCAGCCGCTCCAGCCGCCACACGTCCCGCGGGTATTCGCTCTCCCAGCCCGCGCCGTCGCGCAGGACCTCGACGGCGTCCCGGACCTCGATCAGGAAGAGCCCCGGCTCACGGACGCGGCCCGAGGACGCGTCGTGCCGCCACTGCTCTTCGGTGAGGTCGAGCAGGGAGGACACCCCGAGGGCCCGGGTGAGCCGGACAGCTTGCGCCACGACGCGAGGCGGCGTCGTGCGGCGGTGGGCATCGGACCGGCACTGTAGCCCGTACTGGAATTCCAGCGTCAGCTGACGGGGCAGGTCACGCAGATCTATGTGGGCGGTGCCGGTCAACTCGGCGTCCAGGGCGAACCGTTCGGCATCCGGGCGGCCGGCGTTCGCCCACCGCTCATGGTGGCTGCGGCAGAACAACATCTGCGGGCCCTCCGCCCGCAGGGTGCAGAACGACAGTCGGCACTCGGCCTGGTCGTCACCGGGCTGCACCAGATTCGGCGCATCCCAAAGGTCCAGGCCGGGCCGTCCGGCCCGGACCCACCGGTCGTAGTGCTTGGCGCACAAGCCCTTCCCGGAGTTCCCGTAGCGGCAACCGGTGATCGTGCAGACCGTCAGGGCCTGGCGCCCGCGAACGGGCAGGCCGGGATCCGCGAGGAACTCCTCCATCGCCGGGCGTCCGCGGTGGCGCCAGCGGATCACGTGTCCGTTGCAGAGCCCCCGCATGCTGACGATGCGGTCGCAGTCGGCAACGGCGCAGGCCGGGGCGACGAACACCGGGTCGTCGGGGGCCGGGCGGTAGATCTCGGTGCGGAACTCGGCCCGGACCGTGGCCAGGAGCTTCTCCAGCAGTCCGGCTCGGCCGTGTCCGGCAGGCAGGGCATGAGGTGTCACAGCCGGACCTCCCGTCCGGTGAACCAACCCGCGTCCTCCAGGGTGCGGCGGGCGTCCTCGACGGTCAGGTGACCGTAGGTGTCGATCGTGGTGCTGATCGAGGCATGTCCCAGGAGTTCCTTGACGTTCTCCATGCCCGCCCCGCGACGCAGCAGCCAGGTCGCGTAGGTGTGCCGGTACTGGTGGGGCTCGAACGCGATCCCGGTGGTCTTCCGCAGCCGTCTGACCAGGTCATAGACGGCCGGATAGGCCCAGGGACGGCCGTGCGGTTCGGCGAAGAGGTTCACGAAGACGTAGTCGGAGTCCAGGGCGCCGTATTCGCGGTGCAGGTAGTCGGAGTACAACCGCATCAACTCCGCACTCGCCGGGACGGCCCGCGTGCGGCCGGCCTTAGCGCGGGCACGGTTGTCGTTCTGCCGTGGCACCACCGTCACCTGCTTCTCGGCGATCTCGATGTCGTCATGCCGCATCCCCAGGGCCTCACCGATACGGACCCCCGTGTCCAGCAGCAGGGCGAACAGCAGCCGGTCCCGCAGATGCTTGCAGGCATCCAGAATCTTCTGGGCCTGGACGGCGGTCAGGACACGGGGACGTTTCCGCCCGGACTTGAGCTTGATGGTCCTGGTCCGCTCGGGCCTGCCAGAGGCGATGTGCTGCAGGAACGGCTTGTAGGAGGTGGCCGACGCGCAGTGCCGCCCGGCCGGACGCATCGTCACCAGCAGGCCGGCGACCTCAACACCGCTGCGGGCGTGGAACTCGTAGAACGTACTGACCGCGGCAAGCTTGCGGTTCACGCTGGAGGCCGTGCAGTGGTGCTCGGCCGTCGGCAGCACGGCCACCACCCCGTTCCGGGCCATGGGCGGCAGCCGCAGCCAGGCCACGAACGCGGCCGCCGCCTCCAGATCGATCGTCTTCCAGTCGAGGCTGCGGCCGTTGAGGTAGGTCCACCAGTCCTTGAGGTCGTGGGCGTACGCCTTGATGGTGTTCGGTGACCGCTCGATCGCCGTCAGGTAGGCCAGGAACGACTCGACCGGATCGACCGGCCGCAGATCATCCCCCAGCAGCGTCCACGACTCCGCCGCCGACCCGGGTGCCAGCACCCTCTGTACACGCACTACGCATCCGGCCCTTCCGTGTTGGACGGCGGCAGATAACCGCATCCACGACGGAAGTTGGGGGAACTTCAGAGTGCTTCACACACATGAAGGACACGCTCGTACTGGCTCAAGATAACGGCCCACGATCTTCTTGGCGTTGTCCGTGCCCCTGCCTCGTGGCGGGAACGCTGGTGGAGGTCTTCACGCTCTGCGCGTCGATCACGCAGGCCGACGGCTTCGCGTTCCGCCCCTCCTGTTGTCGCACCAACTCCCGCAGCAGGCCGTTGAGCTGGGTAAAGATGCCGTCGGACTGCCACTTGGCGAAGTAGCCGTAGACCGTGTTCCAGTTCGGGAAGTCATGCGGCAGGTAGCGCCACTGCACCCCGGTGCGGTCCACATACAAAATCGCATTCATGATCTCGCGCAGGTCATGCTCGGGCGGTCGGCCAAACCCCAGGGCCCGGCCGTGGCGCTCATAGCGCCACGCGGACAGCACAGGCTCGACCAACTCCCAGCGGGCATCCGACAGATCACTCGGATACGCACGTCAGTCGGTCATGACCTGGGGATACCGCCGTGCGGGGGCGTGCGCCCAGGCGCGCGTTCGGCCGGTCGAGGCACGGGACGGAACCGGACGTCCTGGAATGAGACAGGCGCAAGCCGACCTCTGCCCCAGACGCCACACTACCTCCTGCCTCAGCATTAATTCTCGGCCCGCTAGCCCCAGCAACACCAGACCGCCAGCCGGACCAATAAGACACCGCTTCACTTGGTGAGTCGTCGGTAGTTGATGAGGCTGGTGGCGATGGCGGTGAACGCGAGGAAGTGCTCGGGCTTGCATTCGTAGCGGCGGTGCAGGCGGCGGCAGCCGGCGAGCCAGGACGCTCGACCACCCAGCGGTGTCGGCCCAGTCTTTGTGAGGTGTCGGTGCCGCGGCGGGCGATGCGGGGTGTGACGTCTCGCTCGCGGAGCCCTTTCCGATTCCCCAACGGACCGCCCCGGCCCTGGCACGTCCTGATGCATCCTCAGACGACCACGCCTCCGACAACTGACAGCACCCTGGACGCATGCCTTGGCGTCCTTCTTGCTGATGCCCATCCCCGCGCAGCGTAACGGCGCCGGTCAGTTCGCGCTGAGGTCGATCTCAACAGGGAATGGCACGGCAGACTTCACCACGCCAGGGAAGATGTCTCCGCCGCGGTAGACCCTGTTCGCAGGATCGAGGATATAGGTGTACACGAGGGGGACTCCGGTAGCGGCTTGTTCAACCCGCCAGTAGAAGGAGATCCCGGCTTTGGCGTACTGGTCCACCTTTACGATTCGGTCGGTGGTCTCCGAGCCCGGTGAGACGACCTCGACGACCAGCAACACATGCTCGGGACGGGTGGGCATGATGTCGATCGTGTCGGCACGGTAGACGATCACGTCTGGACGGCGGTTGGTGAGCGGTACATCCTGCAGACGGACATCGAAGTCTGTATCTGCATTCCACTCCGGGCCGGCGGCGGTGTCGAGAGCATTCGCCAGGATCCGGGCCAGGCGATTGTGCCGCTTGGACGCGCTGGGGCTCACAACGACCATCCCGTCCACGATCTCGATACCCGCGCACTGCTCCTCGGACCAGGAGTTGTACTCTTCCGCAGAAACCTGCGCATGCATCCACGCGGGCGTGACCATCTCGGCGGTCATGGCATACCTCCCCGAGTCTGCTCAAGCTGAAGTGCAGCCTACTGCCTCACACTGGCTTTCAGCTGACCTCGATCTTCATGGTCTCCTCCAGGCGCCCGAGCCGCTGGTTGGCGTCGCGTGAGGCGTTCGCCTCCATCGGTGAGCCGTCCACGGCCACCGCCGAAGGATCGACCAGGCCACGTCGGCCGCACAGCGACAACACCTGCACGAACAGCGAGTTCAAGGCGGCACGGTGGCGTCGTACGAACGGCGCAACGGTGGGAGTGGTCCACTCGGCGGTTCGCGGTTCGGCCCCACCAGCCAAGCTTGCGATGCCTCCCTGATCCTCGGAACCGAACAACGAATCGCTCTTGCCCTTCACCCGGCAGGAGCCGTGCGACAGCCTCCGGCCCGTCCGGCGGCCGCACCGAGACCGTCCCGGCCAGGGCTTGGACGGCTTGTCGGCTCGATGAAACACACACCGGGCCAGGCACCACGACGTCGGTAAGACGGCCAAACGCGCCGAGTCGATCAAGGAACACCAAGCCCGCCCACGCTAAACGCCAAGCTGAGGGTGTTCCGGCGGGCGTCCATATCCGCTGGGTCAGGGGGGCGGGAGGCCATTGGCAGGTGCCTGGGCAGGCGGGGAGGTGTAGGGAACGATGGGCCCGTCACCGGCGTCGGTGGTCATCGGCGGACCCTCCAGGACGAGGCCATTGCCCTTGATGATTCCGATCTGGGCACCGGTGTAGCCCGCGTGTGAGGTGGGACTGTACTCGAGCGGCGTCAGTCCGGGGCCAGGTGAGAATTTCCCCCGCTCCAAGGCTTCGACCAGGGATTCGCGGGTCGGGTGCTTCCCGGCGCGCTGAAGCGCCTGGACGAATGTGTAGGCCGTGGCCACTCCGTACATGACAGAAAAATTCAGCGGCCGGGACCGCAGGTATCGGTCATGAATCTTCTTCGCCAGAGCGACCCAGCCGTTCGAGGTCGCGGTGAGCGGCGTCAAGTAGGTACTGGCGATGATGCCTTGGATCAGCGGGTTTCCCTGACCGCTTGTGCCGGGGGGCGGCAGCAAGCCGGACAGTGTCGGCGGATCGGATCCACCAACGTAGACGACCAGTTTCGCGGCGTTGCCGGTCTTCTGCTGGGCCAGCCGAAGAAGTGCCGTGTACGCGGCCGGCGCGAAGGAGACGATGACGTCGGCCTTGGCTCTGGCGATGGCCTCCATCTGCGGGACGACGTCGTTGTAGCCTGGTTGGTACGACTGCCGGGCCACCACTTGGGAGGCCGGGATCTGCTTGTCCAGGCCGATGACAGCGTCCTCGCCGATGTCGTCTTGGTAGAAGTACGCGACTTTCTTGTCGGGGAAGGACTTGGCGACATAGGCGCCAAGGATCTTGCCCTCACGGATGTAGTCGGTCTGCCAGCCAAAGGTGTAAGGCAGTTTGGTCGGGTTGTTCCAGCAGGGGCATCCGGACGAGGGGAACAGGTCCGGAACTTTCTGAGCGTTGAGGTAGCCAACGACGGCCTGATGGGTGTGAGTGCCGAAGCCGTTGAAGATGGCAAACACCTTGTCCTGCTCAACCAGCCGGCGGACGATCTTGACGGTATTGGAGGGGATGAAGGCGTCGTCCCTGTAGGAATAGATGATCTTACGGCCATGAACGCCGCCATGGTCGTTGACGTAGTCGAAGTACGCCTCTGCTGCGGGTGCACTCCCGCTGTATGCGGCAGCCGGCCCGGTCAGAGGCTGGTGGCTGCCGATGGTGACCGTAGTGTCCGTCACCCCCGGCACGGTGGTGCTGTCTGTGTCGGTGCTGCAGCCCGCTGCTGCGAAGACCAGGGCGGCCAGTGCTGCGATGAAGCGAAAGGCCTTGTTCATGACGAGCGGGCTCCGATCTTCATCAGGGCCATGATCGGCTTCGGCGGTCTGGCGTGTCGTTCCAATGAGCAGTAGTCCAGGGAAGCTGTCACGTTGTGAACCGGGGCGGGAGCTGCCACGTTAGCGGAGGCATGGTCGCCTGAGGATGCATCAGGACGTGCCAGGGCCGGGGTGGTCTGTAATTCAGGCCGTGACCGGGCGGGTCGGTGTTGCCGGTGATCCGGCTCCAGATGGCGAGGCGGATGATCATCTCGAGGCGGTGACGGCCGGCGGTCATAAGGGGGCGTCCGGGCCGGAAGTGGGGTGAGATCCCGGTGAACGTGGACAGGAACCGCTGCGCCCCGCCGGCCGAGCCACCGGCTCCCGTCCCACACGATCAACCTGAAGATCATCCCACTGCGGCACCGACAACGTGGCAGTCCCAGCCCTGGTTTCTGGGGGTTGACACTCGAGGCAAGCACCATCGTGACCAGTTCCAGGACATCGTCGTCGACATCGCATCCTGCAGGATAGGAGAACACGGGACATCTCCGCAGGTGAGGCTTGTTTGCCCTCCGAACCAGCGGGATGCCCCGTTCGACACGCCACCGTCAGCACGCCGCCGGCGCCCCACCCGCCAGCCGTACAAGTGAAAGAGGCTCCTGGTGGCCCCGCACCACCAGGCCGTCATTGACGTCGTCCAGCCCTGGCGCAGGGCTCCAGCTCAACGACCCTGCTCTGGTGGAGTTCTCACGTCGTGGCAAAACGTCACTTCTTGAGATGGAGGCGCTGGACCTTCACATCGTCGACGAGGGGACCACTGGGTGTGGGATGCACCGCATCTCCGGTCGTGCTGGCCAATGTCAGAGTCGTGGCCTTGCCAACGGCTACAAAGGTGACGCGCTGTTCCTCCCACCCCATGTTGGTGGCGCTCTTCCCAGTCGCGTCAACGGCGAAGGTCTGCACCTTCTGATTATTGATGAGCACTTCTCCGGTCTTGACAGTCGGTCCGCGCTGGAAGTTCGCAGCAAGTTTGAATGTCACCGAATACGCGGCTCCCGTCTTTGTGGCGAACCGCTGCGATATTGCCCCTGGCTGAGTCTTGTTAAGGTCGTCTGGGTTGGTTCCGTTCAGATCCACAATTTGATGGGATCCGTCGGGAGCCGGCCATCCGTCGTGGACCAGGTCAACCGTCCTTTGCGTCACTTCCCATGGCCCGATCGAATTTCGACACGGGTTGCTGGGGCTCGCGCAATTGTTGAACTCCAGGTCCGCGTCCACAAAGGTCTCGGAGGCGAGCAGTTGCGGACTCTCGAAGCTGCCGTTTGAAAATGCCTTGGCCTGAGTCCGCCAGTTCCAGATCGAATTATGCGCACCAACGCCGGATGCAGCTGCTGTAGTGGAAGCTGCGCACAGAAGAACGGCCGCGGAAATGATGCCGACACGAATAGGTGATGTCACGCTATACCCTTTCAGACAGGCGACCACGCCGATCGGGCGCGGCTGCACTTCCATCGCCTGGCGAACAAGCCAGTTGGTCTGCCTCCATCCTCGCGTGGGCCCGGTTCCCCCACCCATAACCGCCAGGGCCGGCTTTGGGGCGGCTCAATGTGCGCCATAGGGACTGTCACGTTGTCGGTGCCCGAGTGGGATGTCTTCAGGTTGATCGTGTGGGAGGGGAGCGCCGGTGGCGCAGTCCGGGGTGCGTCGTACAGGAACCACCTGTATCCGGTGGAGATCATCTCGCACTGCGTGTGGCGGCTGTACCCCTCTCAGCTTCCGCGAGGTCGAGGAGCTGACACGGCAGCTGTAGTTCCAGCGTCTGGGCTGGTCAGTGTCTTGTCGGGGGTGCGTGCGGGCATGAGGACGGCCACCGCGATCATGAACGTTTGTGACGACGTATCAAGACACGGTGGCCGCGGAGGCCACGATAGCGGAGCAGACGTGGGGCGAGACATTCGGGAGGGTCATGGCAACCGTCGCGGGCTGTTTCACACGGCGTGAAACGCGGGCGACAGCCGCCGAGTTGGTCGCCGGACTGTTGCTGGAGGTGGACACGCGGAACTGCTGGACGCTCGGGCAGGCGTTGGGACATCCGGGCCCTCACCGGCTGCAGCACCTGTTGTCCCGTGCCCGGTTCGATCACGATCGGGCGGGGAAGGAGATCGTCCGCCTGGTGGCCGGTGAACTCGCCGGGCAGGACGTGGTGTTGGTGGTGGACGAGACGGGCGATGCGAAGTCCTCGACGGAGTGTGTGGGAGCCGGACGGCAGTACTCGGGTGCGATCGGCGGTGTCGGTCTGTGTCAGGTGGCGGTGCATCTGGCGGCGGTCTCCGCGACCACGAAGGTGATCATCGACCGGGCCCTGTATCTCCCGGCGGACTGGGCCGCGGACGAGGAACGCCGCGAGGTCGCCGGGGTGCCGGAGGAGGTCGGGTTCGCGACGAAGCCGCAGCAGGCGCTGTCCATGGTCACCGGCGCACTCGCCACGGGGATCGAGGCACGCTGGTTCGCGGGCGACGAGGTGTACTGCGGGCGTGAACTGCGCCGGGGCATACGCTCACTGGGTCTGGGCTACACGGTCGGCATCGCCGCTACGTACCAGGTCACCGACGGGGGCGGCCGCCGGTGGGAGGCCCGCAAACTGATCAACAAGGTGCGTCCCGAGCAGTGGATGCGCCGGCAGACCGGACACGGCACCAAGGGCACCCGCGAGTACGACTGGGCCTGGCTCGACGTCCGCCCCGACGACACTCCCGACGAGAACGAGAACGAGAACGAGAACGAGAACGAGAACGCGGCCGGGGCGGGGACGAGCGTGCTGGTCGCGCGGCGGCACCGCTACACCGGCGAGGTGTCCTACTTCCGCTGCTGGGCACCCGGCGACGTCGCCCTCGCCACACTGATGGAAGTGATCTCGCGCAGGTGGCGGATCGAGGAAACGTTCCAGCTCACAAAGGGCTTCACCGGGCTCGACCAGGGTCAGGTGACCTGCTGGAACTCCTGGATGCGCTGGTCACTGTTCTCCCTGTTCGCCGCCGTCGTCCTCGCTCTCACGGCCGCAGCCATCCATGAGGGCTCCGAGCGGCAACCCGGACTCGTCCCGCCGACCTGTCCCGAGCTCATCCGTCTCCTGCGGGCCATCGTGCTGCCCCCAGCCGCCCGCGACCGTGATCATGTCCTGCGCTGGATCGCCTGGAGGCGCCGTCACCAAGCCGTCGCAACCGCCTGCCACCAGCAACGACACCGCTGCCACGACCAGCCGTGATCAAGAACTACAGCTGCCGTGGCTGATTCGCGGCGCGTGCGGCCCGGCCCTTGGTGTGGACGAGGCGGCCGGGCTCCTGCGACTTCAGCTACGAGGCTGCCGCGTTCGAGCCGAGTACGTCGGTCACGGCTGGACGGTGCTGTCCTCCAACCGGGGGACGAGGAGGAACGGCCTCCGCGCGCCGTAGGCCAGCCAGCTCGTCCAGTGCCATGGTGCATGAGCCATCCCCGGCGCACCGAGGGCCTGGCTCCCCGCCATCGCGCCAGGCCCTCGTGGTGTGCTCCGCGGTGCACGGAGCAGTGCGGCGAATGAGTGATGTGCCGACTGCCCAGCCGGGCTTGGGTCGTTGAGCGAGTTGTGGAAGCCTGCGGAAACTACGCGAATCCGGACCCCAATTCTCGATCGGCCACCTTGGAACAGGACACGTGCGCATGGTGTGCCACTGGTGGGAGGGGACGCGCAGGCACCAGCGTTGGAAGTGGAGGGGAAACGTTCGCCCTCACCGGGGAGGGTGCCGTGTGGGCTGAGCGCTCGTCAGGCCGAGGCCCGGCCGGTGATAGCAGCGAGAACGGCGATGGTCGTGCTGGCTGCCTTTACGGTTGTCGCCGCGGCAGCGTCGGTCGTTTGCCGACGTGACCAGGCCGGGGGCTCGACGGGGCATCGAGCGGCCACCGCGCGAAACTGAAGCGGGGACCGGCCCTGCAAGGGCCCAGGGTGGTGGGAGGTGTTCCACCAGGCCACCCAGTCCGACAGGCGGGTGGTGAAGTCCTCGAAGTCGTCCAGGAGCACTTCGTCCGCCGCCGCGCCCGGCGCCGGCCCGACCGGGGCTGGCGTACACAGCCGGGCAGCGCGGCAAGGAACATCGACTCCACCGCCCGGTTCAGCCCCTCCACCGCGCCTTTCAGGTGCGGCGTGTACGGGGGCAGGTCCTCGACGGTGACGTCGAGAGCGTTGAACGCGGCGGTCACCGTCCTCGGTAGGAAGTCCTTGCCCTGGTCCATGCGGACCTTTTCGGGCAGGCCGCCCGGGGGCCGGAACGGCTCCTGGCGCGCCACCGCAGCGCGCAGCGCAGCGTCGGGATCGACGGGGGCGGACCACCCTCGCCGCGTGAGCGGTCAGCTCACGGTGGACAGCGGCAAATTTTCCCCTTCCCCAGCCCGAGCAGAGCCCTCACTTCCACGGTGACGGTGAACCGCCCTGGATACGCAGACCGCTCCCCCGGTGCCCGGACTACACCCTCGTCCTGTTCAGCCGCGGCCAGCCACCGCCACACTGCCCGCTCTCGCACACTCAAGGCGTCCGCCGCCACCCTCTCACGTGGTGGTGAGCTTCCCCTCCCGGCGCAGAGCCAGCAGGCGTCGAGAGGCGTACCGCCTGTCCCCGCAACGCCCGGACCGACACAGCCGGCAAAGCGGCTTGGGCACCAGCACCCGCCACAGCCGGGTCCCACGCTTCCTGGTCCACCCCCACGATCACACCAATCCCCACCCGGCCCATGGATCAGAACTCACGAAACTGACAGCGTCACACACCCCCGAGACAGCGATCCTCTACCGATCTCTCAAGACCAAGACGGTGATCCCAGACCCGAAAAAAAACCTGCCCGGCCAGAACACGCCAGAGCCCACTGTCTCGTACACCACCACCCTCTAACCGAGACATCGCAACCACCCCCTCAGCCCCGAAGGCTGCCCTTTCAAGACTGCTCACCTCGGCCGTCCGGGAACAGACTTGAGCCGACCACGGTCGAGGGCAGCCGAACCCAGGAGGTTCCACCATGGAGATGATCAAACCGGTCCGCCAATCCAGCCCGCCAAAAATCACCGTAGACAATCAGGAGTGGATCAGAGCGGAAACCGAAAACAAGACATGGAGTTTTTACAAGGCGGAGAACAAACCTTTTCACATCTCCGTCGAAAATAAATCCGGGAAAGCGCACGCTTCTCCTGATGGGATCGACAACGTCCTGTCGGGCAAGACTCTGCACGTTTACGAGGCCGGGCCGGTGGTGAATTATGTGGCCACAGGGCTGCAGGAGCAGGTTGGCGAGTGGCTGGCCGATGAAGACGAGATGCGCAAAATCTGCAGGCTTTTCCGGGAGGAATGGCCGGACGCCATGGAAAAGATGCATGCCACACACCAGACCGAGCTTCAACAGTACAACGAGTGGCTGACCGAACAGAAGAATAACTGGCCCAAGACGAAAGAAGAGGAAGCGGCGGAGGCGCTGAAGGAGAGCGAGAGGAGGAGAAGCCTGGCAAGAATTCTAAAGAATACATCGGAGGTGGGGCAGGTCGAGAGAGTGACCCCCACCGCCTGGATGGTCAGGTATGGGGAGCACCTGTACGCGCTTCCTGCTTCAGCAATCAACACCGCCATGATCAAAGGGAAGTGGACAGAAAAGGCGTTCTCCATGGCGGCGCACGGAGATTTCATCGTCATCAAACGGCACACCGTGCCGTTCATTGTCGCGAAACGGCGACTGAAAAAAGAACTGATTGTCGATGAAATCCTCCAGCGAATACTGGAGCTACCCGAGGCGGAACTTTCCTACGGCATGCTGCGCACACCCGGACAGAACTACAGAGTCACACCCATGCAGAAGAAAATACTCATCAGTATTTCGCGGGAGATTTCACGGAATTTCGATCCCGCCCAGACACCGGCGGTCTTCAGGGTCGAGATACGAAACAAAACATACGTGGTGCAGCCCACGCATCCAAAACTTGGGCTTCAGACCGAAGCACAATGGAATGACTGGATCAAGAGTCTTCCCGAGGCCGAACTGAAAGGCGAGGTCGTAACCCTGCCGAGCGGGCAACAATACATTTGGAAGGGGGTATGGCCGGACGAGCCCACCGAGAAGGGGCCCGGATACCACAGAATCCTTGCATCCGACGGCGTCTTCATTGCCCAAATCGACAAACCCGACTTTTTCATCAAGGTGCACCCGAAAAAGGGGCTGGCTCACACCTGGATGGACACGCTACCCAAGGCGGTCGGAAGGCTGCTTCCCCACGGCACGCTGACCCTGAACGTCGGCGAGGGTAAAGAGATGTACGTGGTCGCCCGAGGTTATCACGAAAAACTCCTGCAGCTGTCACAGCGCACCCTTCCGGGAACCCCGGGATGTTTCAAGTTCGACCCATCGAACATAGGCGTCAGTCTGCCCCCGGTGGCCATCGATCCTGCCGCGCACCCCGATCTGCTGAGAACAAAGACGAGATGGGAAGAAATCCTTAAAAGTATCCCGTCCGTGAAAATGGACAATACATCCATCTCCATAAATCTCGGATCCGAAGGCTGCGAGATGCATTTTGCACTACCAAAAAAACTACCCGAGCACGACCTGACGCGGAATTTGTCAGAGTGCTACACCATGAAAAAGGGAGGGGAAACTCTGATCGTCGATCCGCGCAGCCAGAAAAAGGAATTCGGAGTGAGCTTCATATTGACCTCACCGAAAGTGAAGAAGTGGATCGAAGGTCTTCCGCGTGCCGCATACTCATCGCGAACGGCCACCGTACGGTTCGGCTCCGAAACCATTTCATACACGATGACCGAGGCTACCTGGATAAAGATAGCCAGGCAGTCCGAGGCCGAGGTAATCGCGGTAGGCACTCCGGGATGCTTCGTAGTGACAGTGAAAGGCGTGATGACAGGGCTCGCCGTCAACCGACGCAATCCCTTGCTGGTGTCGTCGGCCGCCTGGAATGCATGGGTCACGGGACTACCGAGGGCCGAAATGATCAACTCCATCTCGGGCGATCTGTGTATCTACGCTGTCGGTCACGGACCGGCGACGCAGGTGTTCGAAGTCGACATGTCGCTGTACAAGGAGCCCCCATGCGGTTCGGTCGACTGCTTCGTCGTGGGCTCCGAAGACAATCCCCGTCCCGTCTCGAAGCGTGCCGCGTTTGCGAGAGAGCTGGATCCGGCTTCCAGGGAGCTGACGAGCCTCCCGGCAATCCGGGAGCGCATGTCGATGTTCTCCGAGGAGTCCCATGCCTATGTGAGGGAGCAGCGGGAACTCAACCGGCAGGGCTTCACGCTCCCCACGGACGGAACCGGCGACAGCCTGTTCTCCGAGGAGACCCACGCCTACGTGAGGGAGCAGCGGGAACTCAACCAGCAGAACCTCACGCTCCCCGCGGACGGAACCGGCGACAGCCTGAGCATGACGCATGTCTCCCTGCACAACGACGCTCTCCTGCAGGATGCGCCCTTCAACGGAGTGGACGATGGGGGCAGCCCTTCAGGAAACCCTCTGTGGGCCTACTTCACCGGAACCATGTTGGTGATGTACGGAGACACCAGTTTCTACAACAGCGCGGATCTGTACAGTCGCTTCCAGAACAGCAACGGCCAGTGGGTCCAAGTTTTCCTCTACAAGGTGGCGGACGAAAACCAGGCAGGCTACAGACTCATGGTCGGCGACCTACCCGCCGAGCATGAGCAGACCTTCCGGGACTACATGACGGACCATATGACGAACTACGCCCCCGACGTCCGGATCGACTTCATGTGACCCGCACATGGCTCGCCCGGTGCTCGACCCCAGGCGCCTTTGCGGGGGTGTCTAATCAACGGCGGATCCGATGATCAAGAAGACGCCTCGTGAGCGAGACCATTGTGGAAAACGAGGCCATCGAGGAGCCGGTCGTCGAGTCGGCTGCGGAGGCGGTGTCGCACGAGCAGTTGGTTGGTCGCGATGCCGGTCGACCGAGCCCGCAGTGACGGGCTGCCGCTGACCGGTGAGGGTGGGCTGCAGCAGCAGCTGACCAAGCGGTCCCGGAGTCCGCCCTGGAGGGCGAGGTCACCGGCCAAGCGCGGAGCGACAAGCCCGACGCGACGGACCGGAACACTGGCAAACAGCCGCAAGAGCACGCGGACGAAGACCGTGCTCACCGACTTCGGCCCGGTCGAGCTGAAGGAGCCGCGGGACGTGGCTGGCCCGTTCGAGCCGCAGATCGTCAACAAGCGGCAACGCTGCCTAACCGGGGAGGATCCCCGTTCTCGCGGACAAGGCCTACCAGGGAGCCGGTGCAACGTCGCGACACCAGTCAAACGCCGGCCGCGCCGTGAACTCACCATCAAGCAGAAGCCCGTCAACCGGGCACACGCCCGACTGCGCTCACCAGCAGAGCGATCCTTCGCGAGACTCAAGACCTGGCGGATCTTCCGCATAGCCCGCGTCAGCCCCAACCACCTCACGTCAAGGGTCAAAGCCGTCCTCACCCTGGAGAAGCAACGCTGAAGAAGCTCAATGTCCGCGAAGGGCCTCACCCACGGTGAGATATCCGCATATCTGGCCGAGGTGTACGGAGCCGACGTTTCCCAGCAGACCTACACCACGAAGTGGGACGCCATCGGCGGCAGGGGTCTCCACCCCTGCCCGGTTATGTAGTGGTGCCTCGTTGCGCACGAGTCCGGTATTCCACACCGCACGGCAGATGTTCCCAAACTCCTCACACATTGCAGCTGCTCGGCAGTGAGCTCGTGCCGGTACCTGCGGCTGGAAGGCACCAGGACACCCCCTCTCGAAACAACGTGATCACCATAGTGGGAGGCCACTGACAACTCAGTGAACTCCGCCTCTGCGCGGCTCCGTTACAAGAATGAGCCCCCCTGAAGGACGGGGCCTGCGCTCAAGAAAACCGATCATCGAAGCTCCGTTGTTTGCAGGCGAGTTGGTAGCTCACCTACACCAACGGAGCTTCGGCGTACCCGGTCACTCCCCCGTCGACCAGCACGTTCACAAGATCACGACGACCTTTACAAGAGCTCTGACCTGCACCTGCCTCACCCCCTGTCCGAGCAGCGGCAGCCTGCATCCGCCGCGCCTCTCGCTCAGCCGGCCCGCAACGCGCTGCATTCGATTTCCCCATACCGCCCTCATGCGCCCTGACAGATCGTCAAGAACAGCCTTAAAGATCAGCAGCCGCGACTCAGCGAGTTCAACCTGAGTACGTTCAAGCATAGAAAATCGCCGTCCAAGATCAAGGCTGAACGTACCGCGTTCGTGCACTTCCGAGTGCCCGATCGCCTGCTCGAACTGGGAGTGACACCCGCACGCCTCCGGAAGTGTAATGGCAGGACCGGTCCGGGCGGTCCCGTTGTCCGAAGCGAAAGAGATTGCCGCGGAAAAGCCAAGCCGGTACCAGTGCACGGGGAAACGTCAAACGGTTTAACAACAAAGGACTACGGCCGCATCTCGCAGAAAGAGGTGGCGCTCATATTATCGCGCGCTTCATCGCCATTCTTGGTAAGGGGTCGCGCCGGACCTTGAAACATCCTCGGATTTAATCACGCCTGTGTCCGTACCGATGCGGGTCGCCATCCACTGCAGGAGCGCCAGACGCCTCCCCAGCCGCCCGCTGGTGTGTGGATCGCCTGGCGCCACGCACTGATAAGCGCACCGCAAGTGACGGTGCACCGAAAAGTAGGGAATCTGATTGTGGGACAGTTTAACGATTTGCGCGATGTTGCACAGCTGTACGACGAGAAAACCCGCGGCTCCAACAGCGCGATGAACCTGGCGCTTGCCTCCCAGGATGGACTGTTCTTCAACCACAACGGGCTGCATGGCGGGGAGATCGGTGACGTACCCAAGATCGCTGACGACGAAGGGCGGCTGCAGCTGGTACATGCAATGGAGCTCGAGTTGGTGCGCGTCGGCCAGGAATACCTAGGCGATATAGGGCCGGGCGCGGTCGTGCTCGACGCAGGGTGCGGCGCCGGCGGCGGCGCGATCGTCATGCACAAGAACTACGGGTGCGCCGTCGAGGGCGTGACGCTGTCCCTCGAGCAAGCGCGGTTCGGCCAGGAGGCGGCGGCCGCGCATGGGGTTAGCGCCCACGTCCAGTTCACGGTCGGCGACATGGGCGGGTACGCCGAAGCGGCGGGACCGTTCGATGCCGTGTGGGCGTGCGAGTCAACCGAACATGTCGATGACCTGGAGAAGCTGTTCCGGTCGTTCCGCCGCGCACTGAAGCCGCGCGGCCGCATCGTGGTGATCGCGTGGTGCGCGGGGAGCGGAGCCGAAGCCGACAAAATGAAGGAGACGGTCGACCGGCACTACCTGACGAACATCAGCCCACCGGCGGAGTACCGGCGCGCTGCTACGGCGGCCGGGCTGACGGTGACCAACGAGGTCGACCTGACGGCGCCATGCGTGCCCTATTGGCAAGTGCGGTCGACGTCAGACAAGGCGACCGGGAGCGAGAAGTTCATGCTGCCGGCGTTCTCGTCGAGCCTGCTGACGTACAATTTGTTCGTGCTGGAGGCATGACCTCTCGCGCCCGCGGTGGCCGCCCCATATAGCCGCTTGGCCGCGATCCTTCGCTGAACGGCAGATTCCAGGGGTCGTTGCAACACGTATCGTGTTGATCAAGCTGTGATCAGTTTATGCAGGCGCTCGGCCGGGGTTTCCCAGTCGAGCGTTTTGCGTGGGCGGCCGTTGATCTCGGCAGTCACGGCATCAAGATGCTCTGGGGTGTGAACGCTCAGGTCGGTGCTCTTGCGACGGCCGGTGACCCGGCCCATGATCTTGGGCACTTCCGTTGCTTAAAGTTTCAGTGACTCTCAGCTTTCCAGACGCTTCCGTCTGGAAGGTCCGTGTCGGTGTCACCCCTGCGTGGGGTGCGCTTCGGTGTCCTGACGAAGGTCTCCCGTTTCTCTTTGCCGCTGCTGCGGCAGGCTCGCGCCACCTGCCCGCCCGCTGGACGTCGGCGAGAAGACCAACGAGATCATGTGCTCCAGCCGCTG
Source organism: Streptomyces sp. NBC_01017 (assembly GCF_045162795.1). Lineage (NCBI taxonomy): Bacteria > Bacillati > Actinomycetota > Actinomycetes > Kitasatosporales > Streptomycetaceae > Streptomyces > Streptomyces sp. NBC_01017. Next base: position 10,845,833 of record NZ_CP108683.1, on the reverse strand, counting down.
CTGGACACCGTCGCCGACCTGGCCGGCGCCGTAGTCACCAGCGACGCGATGCACCCCCAGCGCGAGCATGCCGACTACCTCCTCGCCAAGGGCGCCCACTACATCGCGATCGTCAAAGGCAACCAGAAGAAGCTGCACCGCCGCCTCAAGTCCCTTCCCTGGAAGGACATCCCGCTTCAGTGACGCACCCGGGGCATCGGCCACGGCCACTCAGGGATCCGCCGGATCAAGGTCGCCACCGTGAACAGCTCCCCGGGGGCCCGGCGGGCCGTCCAGATCAAGCGCCGGCGCACCGACCTCAAGACCGGCAAGACCGCCGTCAAGACGGTCTACGCCGTCACCAACCTGACCGCCGAGCAGGCCACCACGTCCCAGGTCGCCGAACTCGTCCGCGACCACTGGAAGATCGAGGCCCTGCACCATGCCCGCGACACCACCGTCGCTGGACGCCTCCCAGCTACGGACCGGCAACACGCCCCGCGCGATGGCCACCTGGCGCAACCTCACCATCGGAGCCCTCCGCACGGCCGGAGTGGAGAACATCACGGCCGGCCTCCGCCGCAACACCCGCCGCACCCTCGCACTACCGGGCCTCGGATGATCACGAACCGGACGTCATCACGCAACTACGCCGAAGCCCTGCGCCTGGGCCCAGTTCATCCCCTTCCTTCAATTCGACACCGAAATAAGGCGAGCTATATGCGCGACCAACGCCATCGAGCCGGTGAACGCGCCCATCCGCACGGCTGTCCTCGCTCGTGGGCACTTCCGAACAAGCAGACAGCGATCAAGTGCATCTACATGGCCATCATGAGCCTGGACCCCACCAGGCAGGGACGCAAGCGCTGGTCACAGCGCTGGAAGGCCGCTCTCAACGCCTTCGAGATCACCTTCGACGGTCGGCTCTCCCTCGCCTGCCTCTGAATCCCCAACAACTCCAGAAACACCGTTCACGGGACAGACCCTCACCAACAGTCACATTCCATCTGAATTACACACAATCGAATCCTGCTCAAGAATTCGAGGCCAACTACAGGAACATATCGAGCCAAGGACACCACTAATGAAATATCCACCCCAACCCATTCAAATAGATCGACGTCTCCCGAGCGGACTGAATTTCCGGCAAGAAGTACGCGACCTTGAACCTGAGTCGACCATCAATGAAAATACTTTCAAGTTCGTGAGGACCGAACTCGCCAAGCGTCTCAATGTCGAAATACCTCGGAATGCGCATGACGATGTTAGACGTAACCCTCTTACGGGTCAGCAGTACCATTTGCCGCAGGCTAGGCTGCATTTTGTCGATATCTATCGCATGAGCGGATTTCTCGACCACCTCCGTCGACCAGTCCGGATCAAGAATGGCAATATCGGCCGTGATGGAATTCAGCAATTCTTCGTCCAGCACGTCTCCGGCTATGAATTCAATTCTATCTTCTACACCATACGTCTCGGCGTTTCGCTTGGCGCATTCCAGGCGGCGAGGGTCAATGTCTACGCCTGTGACTCTTGGAATGAATCGTGCGACCTGGATTGCCAATGCGCCTACGGCTGTACACAGCTCCACGCATGATTGATAACGTGCGAGGCGCTTGGCTATGTGAAGGGCAGCAACTTCTTGAACACTCATATAGAGAGCAACGTTGTCGCCCAACATTGTCTTAGAGAATTTCTTTTCTTGCATGATTGCAGTATACGGTTGTTCCGCCGCATCAGCCACGTCAGGGGTTCCCGAAGTCACCTGATCTCGGATTGTCATGATCAGGTGAGGTTCAGGAGGTCAGGGCGACTCCGTTGCATAATTCGTGTGCTTAGGCTGTGAGTTGGTACCGGTAGTTCGTTTAACCCGGCAGTAGAGTTGGCTTTCTCCCCATCCTGAAGGGCAGGGGGAGGAAGTCAACGTCTTATTCCGGTCCCGCGGCGCCAGCAGCCCGGTCAGATACTCACGAAGCCCCCGCGCTGGGCCAGGCTGACGAAGAGGTCATCGAACCGGGCCGCGTGCCCCTTCACCGGACGGTCCCGGTGCAGGCGGACACGGACGGCGGGTAGTCATCTTCAGCCCCCATCATGGCAATTGACTCGCTACCACCAGTTCCACTCCAAAGTAGACTCTCTCTGACGTTTCCGCTGGTCATCGGGGGATGCCGAGGAGGTCGAGCGGGGCGCTGAAGGGCTCGTAGGACAGGTCACGGACGGCTCCGGTCGTGCTCGTGGCACCGGCGGCACGTAGCCGTTCGAGGGTGGTGTTGCGCAGGGTCGCCATGTTCTCGGGGCTGTGGCCGGTGCGGATCTGGGAACGGTCTTCGCGACAGAGAGTGTCGCGCACATAGTGGATCTTGTTTTCGATGTGCCGGTGGCCGCGCAGGCCCAGGGCGATGTCGTAGGGTTTCGCCCGGCGTGCGGACAGGCCAGTGATGACGTGGAAGGTCTCGTGGGTGCGCCTGCCCGTCACGTGTCCATCCGGTGCCGGGTGATCCGGGCGGCCTGGCGGGCATCGGGGAAGTCCAGGTGGGAGACGGAAAGTACCTGCACGACCCGGGTCTCCTTCCGGCCGTGGCCCTCGGTGCGGTCACAGTACTTCGCGGTGGCCTTGTCCCAGGGCAGGCGGCGGCAACTGGCGCAGAAAATGCGCTGGTTGAGCTTGACGGTGAGCAGGTAGCGGGTCTTCTTGTCCTGGACCGGGAACCGCACGGTGTCCGTCTGGGTGTGCAGTGCGTCCACGCCCACGCACACGCCTTCATGTCGAGCGATGCCGAGCACGTCGCGCAGGCAGGGAATCCCGTTGGTCTTGTCATGGATCCGCAGCCGGGCGCTGACCTGGTCATCCTGGTCGATGACAGCCAGCAGATGAGCCGCGGTCCGGGCCCGGGTGCGCGAGCCCCGGGCACTCTTGCCGTCCGCCGCAACCGCACGGGGCGGGCCTGCTCCGCATCGGCGGGCCGCGACAGCGCGGCCACACCGCCGGAGTGAAGCTGCCCGATGATGCGGCGGACAATGTCCATCGACGCGGCCGGCCGCACCCCCCAGCGCCGCGGACCGGTAAGCCCAGCCGGCCAGGCCGTCCTGGAACCGGCCCTACGGCCAACCCGCACTGTCGTCAACCCAAATACCGACGAGTTCGATGAACTACCGGCACGTACCTCTCTGTGCAATATCGGCTGCCCTGAAGAGCGGCCTAAGGGGATTATCTAAGCTTTTCCCATGTGATCAACTAGGCGCCAATCGACATCTGCTCCCGCATCTCTCGCAGGACCCAGCACTAATAATCGATAAAACTGGATCGACCGAAAGGCATCTCTAACATGTCCAACTTTCGCGTCTTTATGCTGATCGGACCAACGGGAGTAGGGAAAACGCGGCGCTCCGTAGCCCTTGGGCAGCAACACCGTTCGCCAGTCGTAGCGCTTGATCGCCTGCAGTGCCACCCGGACTTGGCGGTGGGATCCGGTCGACCAGAAGCCGCCGGCCTGGCGGGGACTGAACGCATCTACCTGGACGACAATCGTCCGGTAGGTGTCGGACTCCTTCCTCCCGAGGCAGCAGTAGAACGAGTTGCGGCCCTGGTGCATCACCATCGCAGCTCTGGGGGTGAACATCTGATCTTCGAGGGAGGCTCAATATCGATATTGCAGGAACTCGCCAAGCGTGATGATTGGTCAGCTGGAATAGACCTTCATGTTTCACTACTCCTGGAGAAGAGCTACATAGAATATGACAGAAATATGCAGACGCGCATCGGAGAAATGCTTGGGTATACAGGCGATGCACCCACCCTTATTGGAGAGCTGCGAGCGCTGTGGCTCGACTCTGCAGCCATGTCGGTACTGAGAAAACTAATGACGTATAGCGCAATCATTGATTTCTGCGAGAGGGAAGGATTGGACCTTACTGAGATGAACAGCACAGCCGAGGCTGCATTTCGCTTTACCTTCTTCCGGATCATTTATCGCGAATTCATGAACCATGCTGAACGGCAGCGCTGCGAGATAGCTGCAGTTTTGGACACATTCGCCGAACGTGGATGCGGTGTGGATAACATCCTTATGTAGCTGAGAAATTTGATGATTGCAGATTTCGCCGATTCCGAAAGAGAGCCACCGATGAACGATTGCGGAAATGGGATTGTCCCTCTAGATTCCGAAGTAATGTGCTCGGTATCCGACGGCAGCTCGGCTCGCCACCGACGGGTAAGTCGCCAAGAAGATCTGCTGGCGCTCTTGTCTGCGTGCGATGCCGTGGTACCGCAAATTCCCAATCTCACCTGGATCGGGGATCTGCAACAGGGGGATGGGGGTAAGGGCGCCATGGTAGATCGGCTAGCGCCCTTTCATCACATCATCGTGCGCGTTCAGGGAGGAGAAAATGCAGGGCACACAACCTCGTTCATCAACGAGAAGAATGAGACTGTTGTACTGAAAAACCATCTCATCCCTTCCGGTCTCCGACACCCTGGAACGGTGGGAGTCATTACCGGGGGCGTCCTCGTTAATCCCGAGAAGCTCCTCACCGAGATTGATGAAATGGACTCCGAAGGGTTTGATGTTTCGGGTAGAATTTTTCTTAGCGACCGCGCTCACCTGGTCCTTCCAATGCACCGTCTTGTTGACCATCTGCAAGAGGCAAATCGGGGTCAAGAAGGGGCAATCGGGACCACCAAACGGGGAATCGGCCCGGCGAACGTCAGCAGGGCCAATCGGACTGGGGTACGGGTTTGCGATCTTGAGGACATGGAAACTGTCCGTCTCCGATTGCAAGAAAATGCCCGTCTTTTTGGGCTGCCGTCCGGCTCTGTGCATGAAAATTACGCATGGTTGTCGACGTTTCGGGATAAAGTGCTCGCGATCGCCGTCGACTCGGTCCGCCTTCTGGAAGTCGCCACAGAAGAAGGATATTCGATTCTATTTGAGGGTGCGCAGGGTCCGCTTATTGACATAGACCACGGAAACTACCCCTTTGTGACTACGTGTCCAACCACATTTCATGCCGTAGGGAGCAGCACGGGAATCGACTCCTCGCAAATCCATCACAGGATAGGGGTCCTCAAGACGTATCAAACGATGGTGGGGAATGGCGCGTTCGTAACTGAGGACACCGGAGCCCTAGGTGACAGGCTACGGACGGTAGGCAAGGAGAGCGGGACGACCACAGGCCGGCCGCGCCGCTGCGGATGGCTCGATCTCCCCCATGCGCTCTGGGCCTCCAGACGCAATAAGTGTACAAGTGTCGCCCTGACAAAGCTCGACGTGCTGGATGAATTCTCCAGCATTGGAGTTTGTACTGGCTACGCTTACCACGGGGAAGAGGATCTGGAATTCAGGCCGGACGAAAAGTACCTAAGTGAATGCACTCCGATCTATCGATTCTTTCCCGGATGGCTCACTTCGACAAACGGTGTAGCCCGGTATAGCGAGTTGCCGGTGCAAGCACAGAATCTAGTTGACTATATCTCGGACTACCTGAATTTGCCTGTCAGTTCGGTCACTACAGGTCCACGAGATCAGGATATACTTGTTCGGCCTGGGGGAGAAATTGAGACCATCTACTCCTCCAGAAGTTCCCGGAGAGATATCCCGGTGAAGGAACGAGTAGTAGTTTTTTGCGGAGCGGCCGAAGGCGGGCGTCCTGAGTTCCAGCAGATGGCGGCTGAGCTGGGTATCGAGTGTGCGAAGCAAGGAATATCAGTCGTGTACGGCGGAGGTGGTTCGGGGATCATGGGATCTTTGGCCGACGCTGTCCTGGCAGCAGAAGGGGAGATCATTGGAGTGACTTTGGATGAGCCCATAGTTCGAGAGCTTACACGGTCGGGCCTAAGTGAGCTGATAAGTGTCCCCGATATGCACGACCGCGGCCTTCGTATGCAGAGTCTGGCAGATGCATTTATCGTGCTTCCGGGAGGCTACGGTACATTTCAGGAACTTCTCTACACCATAACATCGGCCCAGCTAGGTCTGCATAGAAAGCCTATCGTGCTCTTGGATGATACCGGTTATTTTGAACCATTCTTCGCCCTCCTCGAGCATGTTCGCTGCAATGGTTTCATTGACGCAGGCAGTCAATTGGCGGTCCGTGCGACGACAGTGAAGGACGCTCTGCGTATTGCCTGTCAATCTAGTAACTCCTAGTGGCCCCGTGATCCGGTTTATGCTGGCTCGCGCTATTGTTGACGAGTTTCCTTAGTTCGTCTGGACGACGCAGACCCTGACGAGGATCTCGCCGGGCCGGCAGTCACGGTCCAGATGAAGGGTTTGGCGTTCACGTTCCACGAGTCGATATAATCGCGGATCTTTGTTCAGAACATGGACGCTGGAGAAGGTCCCGCGGCGGATTACCTGTCGAGTGATGATCTCGAATTGAATCTCATTCTGGTTCAGCGATGGGGGCGAAGTGTCCGCAGCGGCATCATGTGCCTTCCCGCTGCCGCAGGTCGGCCGGTTCGGCAATGCCCTTGCGGCGACGCCCTCGCCAGCCACAACATAATGCGGGCCCGAAGGGCCACATCGGTCCAAGCATGCCGATCCGCCTCCAACTTCCGCATCCACGGCCTGTTCAGAGGAGAGGTCATCCATGTCAGGCTCAATGAGACGAAGAGCTTCAGCTGACACCAACGAATCACGGGAAACTAATGTCGCACTAGTGGAGAAACCGGCTTTTGCTCACGTTTTGGCCGTCGACGGGATATCACGAAGTCTTGCCCGCCTATGGTCACCACAGCATAAAGTGATAGCAGAGAGGCTCTTCTGGGTCGAACTTCTGCGTGCCCAGCAGGAAGCAGGTCTTCTGGTTCCAAATGCCGTCATACGTGAGTACGAGAAAAACATCTTCCAGGTCGATCTTGACTCAATTGACAGGCGTGAGCGTATCTGCCGGCATGATGTCAAGGCTCGCATTGAAGAGTTCAACGCTCTTGCTGGCCACGAGTACATCCATAACGGTCTTACAGGACGTGATCTGGACGATAATATCGAGCAAGCTCAGATTCGCTCGAGTTTGCAGATATCTCGCACGCGAAGTGCTGATATATGTCGCATACTCGACGCGTGCCTTCACTCGGCGGGTTCCGAAAATTGGCCGAATTCCCTTGATGAGTCAAGGATTCGCGGCATACAGAGTGAAGTGGCTCAGGCGCAACTGCGAATCGATAATTTTCTCACCAGATACCCATTGCGTGGAATCAAAGGACCTGCAGGGACTTCGCAAGACATGCTGGATCTCCTCGGCGGAGACAGAGGCAAGCTAACAAATATGGAGAACCGCTTGGCCGCCTTTCTGGGCTTTACAAGGGTGCTAACCAGCACGGGTCAGGTCTACCCACGGTCACTCGATCTGGAAGCCCTCACGCTGCTGGTCCAGCTAGCCAAGATTCCGGCTAGGGTGGCGGATATTTTGCTACGTTATGTGGCTCCACGGGCCAGTTCGGAGGGGATAACTTTTGATCAACATGCCGCGCTTGAGGTTGTAGACCTCGGCATACTCCTACGCGGTTACACAAATATGATCAGCCAACTCGCGGGTGATCAATGGAACGAGGGTGACGTTTCCTGTTCGGTCGTGAGGCGAGTTGCCATCCCAGGCGCATTCTTCGCATTCGATCGAAGTGTAACGATGTTTAGCATGATCGTCAGCGAATCCTGATCGCGGTCGCGTCCCATTAGCCTCGGCACTTCATGACGGTCCGTTGGATCTCTTGAGTTCTATCGGTAGTTCGTTAAACCCGGCCAGGGCGGCAAACGCGACTTCACCACCGACGCGCCCCCGGCGAAAAATGGTCGGCGACATCACCTACATTCCCACCTGGGAGGGCTGGGTACTCCTTGCCGCCGTCATCGACTGCTACACCAAGGCCGTGACGTGAGTCCGAGGGGCGCCAGCGGCCGAGCCGTGTCTCGCCCGTGATGGCGCAGGCCCTCGGCGATGTTGTCCCGTTCCGCCCGGGCGGAGCGTGCCGATCGCCGGGTTCCGCAGGGAAGCCGTCGCCCGCAGCTCACTGCCGGTCCGCACACACGCGGTGTCCTCCCCAAACGTGACGTTGCTGACGTGGTGCTCACGATTCTCGATTGCCCAGTGCCGGCGGACGCGTTTCCGCCGGGTCAGCGGCTGTTGCCTGGTGAACCGCCAGGCTGGTGACCGCGTGGACGCGCTGGAGCGTCACCGTCCCGCTGCGCGCCGTGCGCCGCCGGCGGACGATCTGCAGCGCCTGGTCGACGTGCGGGAACGGCAGCCTGGGCACGGTGACGGCCTTCAGGCAGCGGACGGTGTGCTTTTTGGTTCCTCGGCGCCTTCTGGTCCTTCCGCAGCATCGCCTCGATGAAGCCCTTCACCGGCCCCAACACGCTCTGCCTTGGCGGCGGCTTCGGCCCTGACCCAACGGCACCCGGCGTTCCACCCCGTCACCTCCCATGTAACCCACCTGGAAGCCCTCGACCCTCGCCGGAGCCCCCGCCCTTCTCGACCGGATTCTTGAGCCGCTCGCGGGTGAGCATGACTTCGAGCAGGCGTCGTACTCCACGGCTCGGGACTATGTCCGCAGGCGCCGCCCGCAGCTGGAGCTGGAGTCCAAGGAAGGACGCCGGCATCTCGAAGGGATGGTGCCGCAGGAGAAACGGCCCGGCGAGGAGGCGGAGGTCGACTGCGCGGACGTGTGGCTGGATCCGGCCGGGCAGTGTCGCAAGTGCGTGCTGTTCACGTGCAGATGTCCTACTCGGGCAGGACTGTGCTCCGGGTCTATGCGACGGCCTCGCAGGAGGCGTTTCTAGAGGGGCATGTCGAGACCTCGGACTGACTTGACGAACCCGGACACAAGATCACCCCTCAAAGACCCTGCGTTGATCAGCACGTCACGAACGGCTTCACGGAAATCCTGGCTGAGCCCACGTCCGCACCGCCGCCCGGGAGCGACGCGATCTGTGCCCGACATGCTGTCCGCCCGGAACGCGGGGGCGGGGCTGCGCCGCATTAGGTTACGGGGAAACGGCTCATCCGGCCGGCTGAGGATGCAAAGAGCGCGAGAGGTGCAACGTGGAGAAAGTTTTCGTGGACCTCCTGAAGTGTCCTGGTCGACCGGCATCGATGGATAGAAAGCGCTGCGGTCAGAACCCTTTGGTTTCATGACTGGCCTTTGATCCAAGAGTGAGATAGGCGCTGGCCGGGATACTCATCACACCTCGGCGCTCCGAACAGCAGAAAATATCAGCGAGAAAAGGACGAAAGCATGCGAGTGACGGTTATACGCAATGACGATCCTGGCCATACTGGCTGGCAGGGCGAGATGGATCCGAACGCATCCGACGGAACCTGGGTGCAATTCGACGAGTCTCTTCCTGATGCAATTGCGAGTTTCATGGAAGAGTCCAATGAAATAACATACGATATTCGCAGCACGGACGACAATGGAACATTGCGCATGGGTCTTGCCGTGCTCCAAATACAGGACCGGTGGGTCCAGTTTGGGCAATGGTAGCTGCCCGGAAAGCGCGCCCGCTGGTGGACAGCACCGGTAGCCAGGGGTCGATCACCACAGAGCGCAGCCTCCGGTCACGGCGATGCTTCCGGCGGGGGATCGGCCGGCGCCAGGATCCAGGGGGCCGCTGCCGGCCGCGGGTTCACGGGGTGCGGGCGGGGCGCTCCCGTCCCGTATGCCATCGACCCAGGCCAAGCCGAGCAGACACAGCCCATGGCGTCCAGGTCGTACGTCCGGCAGGGCGCTCCACCTGGACGCCATGGCTCCACATACGTGTGGGTCGACGGCGTACGGGACGGGAGCCGGGTGGGCGCTGCGCTCAGGCCGTCCGGGCAGGTAGGCGCAGAGGGGGGAACTGAGGCCGGCCTCATGGACCGTGAACGGGCCGGCCGTTGCACGAAGGGCCGACGAGTGAGGCCAGTGCGCTGCCCTGGCGGACTTCGGGCGGCCGAGGCATACGGGCTACTGTCCTTTTGCAAGGCTGACTTGGCAGTACAATTCCGCGGCGACTGAGCCGAAGGCACCAGGGCCGCATGAATGACACGCGGAGGCAAAATGCCATATATATACACCTTCAGCATCCCCATGGCCACTGCCCTTACCAATGAGGCAGATAACTGTCTGCAGATTTGCGGCGACGGCACCGGCATCCCCGGCGCCTACGATTACGTTCCCGGCAACGGCCACGACCAAGCCTATTGGTGGGCTTACCTTCAGCAGGCTACCGCTTACCGGAATCTCCCGCAGAACGGGAATCTTATGGCGTCTGACATAGACAACTTCAAGGCGTTCCTGGGGAATCCCACTTTTGACACGCCGAACCAAACGGACGACCCCGGCCGTGAAGCGCGCTTGATCTCCTGCCTGCAGGGTATATTGGGCATCCTCGAATCGGCTGGCCACGCCGCACCACACGGCACGACCTGACCATCGCACCCGTCGCGGCCGTCGTTACCCCCGAAACCGGGATATGCCGATCATAAGGCTGGCGAAGACGAAGGCAGTACCGCAACGAGGTACAGCAACCGTCAATGACTCATGGCCACTCTCAGGGGTCGAACGGCAGCCTATATGACCCCCGTTGACCGATCTATGTAGAGCTACGGATCCGAAGTTGCCCGTGCCCCTGCCGTGGGAACACCGGGCAGTTGCGGTTGCCGGACATGAGAAGGGCCCCTGACCAAAAACCCAGTTCAGGGGCCCTTCTCAGTCAGGGCTCTTGCAAGGTCGGTTTGATCTTGTGATTGTGCTGGTCGGCTGGGGTGTGACCGGAAGCGCCGAAGCTCCGTTGATGTAGGTGAGCTACCAACTCGCCTATAAACAACGGAGCTTCGGTGATTCGTGAGTCTGCCATGCCCGCGTCCGTGCTGTCGTGTTCTGTCGCCCCGTCGGGTGATGGTGAGGCGGAGAGCGTTGATCCGCGCGATCGCCGTGGGCTGCGGTATCCGCTGGTCGCGTTGGTCAGGGCGGCGGCCTGCGCGGTGGCGGCCGGAGCACGTTCTTATGCGGCGGTGGGTCACTGGCTGCGTCGGGCGCCCCAGGACGCTCTGGCCCGGCTGGGGTTTCCGGTCCGTGGTGCGCTGGGGGTGCGGCCGGCCGCGTCGATGGACACAGTCCGCCGGGTGATCGAGCAGTTGCATCCCGCCGGCCTCGCCGTGCTGTTGCGGCCTGCCAGTACAGATCGTGACCGTCCTGTGCGACTGGTGGCGGACGGCAAGAGCGCTAGGGTCTGTCGTCAATGTGATCTTGATTGGTGGATCATGGTCGGGTGATACGTCGCCATGAACTGACCGATGCCGAGTGGGACTTCGTGCGGCCGTTGCTGCCCCGGACGTCGATGGGGCGGCCTCGGCTGGATGACCGGACGATGCTCAACGGGATCGTGTGGAAGTTCCGGGCCGGGGTGGCCTGGCGGGATGTGCCCGAGCGGCTGGTGTGAATTCTCGGCCCGGTTGTTGATCCCTTTGTGGGAGCAGTGCTCGACCGAGGGCATCACCTCACGGTGCGCGGCATCGTAGGAGCGGGCGCTTGTCGGTGACGATCACCCTGGGCACCTGTCTTCAGGAGCCGGCGGAAGAAATGCATGGCCGCAGCCTTGTCACGCCGGTTGGGGACCAGGACGTCGAGAACCATCCCGTCCCTGGTCAACGGCCCGTCACAGGTACTTCTGCACGCCGTTGGTCTTGATGACGTCCTCGTCCAAGTGACCCTTATCCGCCGGGCTGCGGGCGTCGTTGGCGTAGCGCGTTGGCATAGGCCTGGCCGAACTTCGGGCACCACCGCCGGACCGTTTCATAGGAGACGACTACGTCGCGCGCCAGCATCAGCTCCTCGGCCTCGCGGAAGCTAAGGGAGAAGCGGAAGTACAACCACACCACACGACGACCCCCTCCCCGGACGGACAGCCCAAAGATCGTCCCAGCCCCGCCCGGACAGCATCCTTGCTTGCAGGTGCTCGAAAGCGGGAGTTTGATGGAACGAGGAGGTGATTGCAGAGTGTTCGTCGGCCGTGCAGATCCGCTCGCCCAGCTGAGTAACTGTGTGCGAGAAGTGGCCGCAGGTCGGAAGCAGACGGTGCTGCTGGAGGGACTCGCCGGCGTGGGCAAAAGCGCGTTGGTGCAGCAGTGGCTCTCGGACCCGACTGTCGAGCAATTTTCGTCGATCCGCGCATTTTGCGACACAACTGAACAAGACTGGGCATTCGGGGTGGCCGATCAGCTAGCCCGGAGGATTGAACCATACGTCCGGCAAAAAATTCCGTTCCTAGCGGGCGGCATGGCCGGGGCATCACCCGTGGAGATTGGCGCACAGTTGCTGACCGCGCTGGATGATCTTCAGAGTGCCGGCCCGGTGGCGATGGTGATCGAGGATTCGCAGTGGGCGGACGAGGAATCGCTAAAAGCACTGGGATACGTGCTCCGGCGGTTGGAAGCCGATGCAGTGCTGACCGTGATGGTGCTTCGTTCGGGCGAGCGAGACGCTGAAGAACGCGTGGATCAGGTCCGGCGCCTGGCCGGCGCTCAGCAAGGGTGCCACCTGCGGCTCGACGGACTGGGCCGATCGGAGGTGAGGCAGCTCGCGACCCAGATGACCGGGGGGCGCGAGATAACACAGATTGTCGCGGAGCGCCTGTACCGCCACACCGCTGGAAACCCGTTGTATCTGCAGACACTGCTGGCCGAGCTATCGGTCGAGCAGTTGGCTAACGAGCACGAGGCGCTGCCCGTCCCGCCCGGTCTGGATTCGGCGATCCGCTTGCAGCTGAGCGGCCTGCCCGAACCCGCTCGATTCCTGGCCGAGGCCGCTGCGATCCTTGATGCCCGTCTGCCCTTGGCACTTGCTGCCGCCGTCGCCCGCCTGAGCGATCCTGCAGCGGCCCTGGAGCCGTGCCTGGCCGCGGGACTGCTGCGTTGGTGGCCCGACGAGCCCACCACCCCTGTGACGGTCTCGCACGCTCTCCAACGCGACGCGATCCTGGGGGCGATCAGCCCCACTCGTCGCCGCGAACTACACGCCAATGCGGTGCCATTGGTGGCTCGGGATGCCTCTTGGCGGCACAGGGTGGCCGCCGTAGACGGCTTCGACCCCAAGCTCGCGAGCTCCCTGGAGGACGAAGCCGCACAGCTGCTCACCGACCGCCAGGCCGAACGGGCGGCAACGCTTTTGCTCTGGGCATCGGACTTGGCGAGCGGGCAGGCCGAACGAGAACGGCTCCTTCTCCTCGCTGGTGCACACCTGATCTGGGCCGAGAGACTCGCCCGCTTCCGGCCACTACTGGAGAAAGCCGCGCTGTGTGAGCCCACGCCTACCCGTGATCTTGTCCTAGGATCAAGCAAACTCTTGCAGGGAGAATTGACCGAGGGAGAATCTCTGCTGATCCGAGCAGTGCAGGCCACTGAAAGGCTACCTAGCCAGCAATGGATCGCTTCAATGGCAAGCTACTGGCTGGGTATTTCATACATCGCAACAGCAGATGGCCCGAAGTGCGTAGACTCGCAAAAGCGAGCATTGGACTTCAAAGCGTCAGCCGCGGACTACGGATCCCAGCATAAGTCATATTTCGCCTACGGCTGCGGAATGACAGGTGGAGCGGCGGCAGCCGAGCGTGCCCTGCAAGAGATAGCACCGCTGCCGGAAGCTGGGAGCGTGGCACCCTCCGACGCCTTCATTCTCTCATATCGTGGCCTCTTTCGGTCCTACGGCGGGAAGCTCACTCAGGGATCCGATGATCTTTGGGTTGCCCTGCAACTCGCACGGGAGCATTCCATTCCCATCTGGGCGCAGGATGCACATCTCGTGCTCGCCATGGATCAATACCTGCTCGGCGCGTGGGACGATTCCTTGCTTCAGGTAGAGCGTGGCCGCACCATCTCCGTGATGGAGGACAAGCCTTGGGGCATTGCGATGGCTTGCGCTTTCGGGAGTCTTGTCCCTGCTGGACGCGGCGAATGGGAAACAGCCGACGAGCTGCTACGTCAGGGCGAAGAGCTGGCCCAATTCATACCGAATTACTCGATTCCCTGGCAGTCCATCGGCCGTGCCACATTGGCTCAGGCTCGCGGCGACTACGCGGCTATGTATACGGCACTCGAGCCAATGTTCCGACTCCCGGGCCAGGGAATCGTCGAGATGTCCTCAATGTACTGGCAGCCACTGCTCACTGAGGCGTTGATCGGCATAGGCGATTTCGATTCCGCAGAAACAGCACTTGCCCGCCTGGTGAAACTTGCCGAAAATGCGCCCTGCCTGCAAGTCGTATGCGCATTCCTGCGTGGGCAACTCGCCGAGGCTCGAAGTGACACCGATACAGCGCAAATCAGCTACGATCATGGAGTTATGCTCTCCGCCACGACGACCAATATCCCCTTCCACCGCAGCCGTCTCGAGCATGCATACAGTCGTCTGCTTATGAATCTTGGGAAGGACCAAGCGGCCGAGGCCTTGCGGTCGAGCGCCACCAGGCTGTTCGCCAAGCTGGGCGCGAAACCGTTCCTGCAGCGATGCGAAGGCTCACTGAATAATGGGACCGATGCCGGCTTCTCGCCGAGGGCCACTGCTCCCAATCCACTGACGGATCGCGAACACGATATCGCCCGACTTGCCGCCGACGGTCTGACCAACAGGGAGATCGCCAGTCGCCTTTTCGTCAGCACTAAAACCGTTGAATTCCACCTCAGTCACGTTTTCGCCAAACTCGGCATCACAGGTCGTCGAGAGCTCCGCCATCACGAGGCTATACAGCAGTGAGGTTTTCTCAACGAAACTCATCGCCATGCGTTGTTGAGGACGAGGGCGGCCTTGGCGATTGCGCCGATCCGACCGGGGCTGAGCGTGATGCGCTTGAGCGTGCGCCATCGTTCTTTGAGCTCGGCCGCGGCTCGTTCGCCCAACGCGCGCACGCTACGCAGGAGGGCGTTGCGAGTGCGAGTGTCGGGATGAATCCGCAGGTGGGAGCTGCCACGAGGCTTCTTGAACGGGTGGTGGATGCCGATGCCGGCGCCCTGGTAGCCGGCGTCAGCGAGGGTGGGAAGGCCGTCGGCGGCCGCCTTGTACAGGGCGGGCAGGCAATGCGAGCGGGCAGCAGTGATGTCCGGTACCGAACCGGGCTCCCCATCCGACACCCATAACGGAGTGCCGTCCGGAGCGGACACGAACTGCACGTTCGCCCCGAATGCCTTGTGCTTCGCGGAGTACCAGGTGTCCACTTCCTTGCCCGCGGCGTTCAGGTGGACACCGGCGACGCGGTCGGACTCAATCAGCGTGCCGTCCAGGATCAAGTGGTTCATGCCCTGCTGCCGGCACTCGGCGAGAACTCGATGCAGATCCGGGGCCTGCCCGGCCAGGACGTCCACTCCTTCGTGCAGGTAGCGGTAACCGGTGGCCTGCGAGATGCCCGCATCGCGCGCCAGGCAGTGCACGCACGACCCCTCGCGGAACCAGCGCAAGACCAGTACCGCCTGGCGGAACGGTCCCAGTGCCCGCGAGCTTTTCGGCGTGCCGATCCGGCGGCGGTGACCGGCCGGCAAGCGGGCGAGGAACTCCACGACGTGGCGCGGGACATCGAGCATGGCAGCATAGGAAACCAACGTGAAGCCTCTGGAAGTCACGGACAAGATCTTGTGGTGAGACCTGTCCTACCAGGGGCTTCACGCCTGTTCGCAGCCGCCCTCACGCCACGGCGACGGCGACGGCGACGGCGACGGCGACGGCGACGGCGACGGCGACGGCGACGGCGACGGCGACGGCGACGGCGAGATCATTTCGTTGAGAAAACCTCAGTAAGCATTCACATAGGTCGACGTCGAGGATCTTCTAGAGGGCGAGCGGGATGTCGATGTGTCCGAGGAGGACCGTGAGGAGACGCTTGCCTACCAGCGGATGATGACGTACATCCAGACGCTGCACGATGTCCCGGACTTCCGTTACGGCAAGGGGTTTCTCAATGCGCTCCACTGGATGCTGCAGGGGCACCGCAACACCCCGCAGCAGCCGGCGGGGCAGTGGCGACGCGGAGCCGTGTACGTGACGAATGCCCGCGACCCCAGTATCGCGGCGTACACGGCGCCGGACGCGGCTGATGTGCCTGCGTTGACGGGTGAACTTGTCGAGTGGCTGAACACGGACGACGGCAGCCACCCGCTAGTGCGGGCTGCCATGGCGCATCTGCACCTCGTTTCCATCCACCCGTGGGCGGATGGAAACGGCCGCATGTCCCGGTCCCTCCAAACACTCATGATCGCGCGAGAGGGAGAACTGGCCCCCGAGTTCTCCTCGATCGAGGCATGGCTGGGGCGCCCCGGTAACACCTGGGAGTACTACCGCGAGCTGCAGCGTCGAGGAGCCACCTACCGCCCCGACCAGGACGTCTCCGAATGGGTCCGTTTCAACCTCACCGCATACCACCAGCAGGCGCAGACCGTACGCAGCCGCCTGGACCGTTCGAGTCGGGTGTGGCTTCTGCTCGGTGAGTTCGCAGAGGCCCGGGGGCTAGAGGAGAGGGTGGTTTCCGCTCTGCATGACGTGGCGATGTCCGGGAGGGTGCGTCGTACACGCTACGAACGAGCGGAGGACCTGAGCCTGCAGCGGGCCCAACGCGACCTGCGGGACCTAGGCGCGGTTGACGTTCTGACACCAATCGGCCGTACCCGTGCCCGCTTCTACACCGCCGGCCCCGCCTTTCCCGAGTCAGCTCTGGAAGCGGCTCGGACGCCGCTGCCGCTGACCGATCCGTACATCCGCTGAAAGGCGTCTCGCTGACAGCCCCACCGTCCAGTCCCGCTTCATCCGCGACAACCGCCTGGCCGACGCCTTGCAGAACCAAGCGTTCGCCGCCCTGCGCGTCTCCCCCGGCGCCCGCCGCTACTACGACAAGCAACGAGACCGTGAGGACCCCGCCCTCCGCCAGGCCGGCAACCGGCTCGTCGGCATCCTCCACGGATGCCTCAAGACCCGCGCCCACAACGATGAAGCGATCGCCTGGTCACACCACGCTCACCCCCACGCCGCGTGACCTCAAACGACATGGGGTGTCTGAACCACGGATCACTCGCGGCCTCGCCACGTCCTGACCCATCATCACCCGATCACGCCACCGACAACGTGACAGCACCTGTGGGTGGGATCGGAAGGTTTAGGCCAATTGAGGAGCATGGGGAATCTAGCCAGATGAAGTGATCTTACGTCTGGAGAACAGGCGGTTTGTTGTTGGATCATTCGGAATCTGACAGTTCAGGCCAAAGATTCGACACACAAGGCTTTCTGGAACCGGTGGCATCGATGTGAGATTCCGCGGCGGCATCGGCAGACTTTCGCCCGCCGACCCAGTCACGATCTGACCGGGCGGCGTCCTTGAATCACACGGAAAGAAGCACACAATGCGGAACACCGCTCGCTGGTCGGCAATCCTCGGCCTGACCGTCGCCACCTGCGCACCCCTCTCTGGGGCCGCCCTCGCCGCTCCGGCGGCCCCCGCCTCGCTCGTCGCCCCGTCTGCCCTGGTCCTGACTGTGGGTCACGGAGACAGTCTTGCCAGTGCCACCCCGGAACGTGCCGTCACCCTCGACTGTGCCACGACGCCCACCGGCACCCATCCTGCCGTTGCCGAGGCGTGCGCTGAACTGCGTGGTGTCAGCGGTGACTTCGCTGCCCTGACAGCTGGGAACGACGTGCTGTGCGCCAAGATCTGGAAGCCCGTCGTGGTCACCGCCCAGGGCGTCTGGCAGGGCAAGCGCGTCTCCTACGAACACACCTTTGCCAATGAGTGCGTGAAGACGGCCTCTGCAACGAGCGTCTTCGGGTTCTGACGGACCGGGACGTGTAGTTTCCCTGCGCACCTGAAGAGCCCCGCAGCCGGGGCCGGTGCCCTCGTCGCCTGACAGCGCGTCCGAGCGCGGCGCCCTGAGGGGTGTCATCAGCCAGGACTTGCGCGAGATTGCGAGAGCCAGGGCGGATGCCCCAAGATCCCTAAGGCGTTACGGAGTTTGGGGTGCAGACACGTTTGTTGTCCGCGGGCAACAAACGTGGGTGGACCCGCAACGCAGCACGTACGTCCCAGCAATCCGGGATGGCTCCGCCTTCGGTGGCGGCGCACCATCCTCGTCGCTGATGGTCCCGCCCCCTCAGTCAGCGATGCAAGGGCTTGGCTCCTCCCTGTTCCGGGAGGAGCCAAGCCCTTCTGTTGGTGCTGTCATGTTGCCGGAGGCGTGGTCGTCTGAGGATGCATCAGGACGTGCCAGGGCCGGGGCGTCCCCGCGCCGCTCGCCCGGATGCTCCTCACCAGACCCGACACCCTCACGACCGAATATCACGACCTCTTGACCAAGCTCACCGCCGCTTGCCCTGAGGTGCCCCAACTGGCCGTCGGTATCGGTGGCCTCGCCCGGCTCCTGAGGCCTCGCGCAGGAAGTGCAGGACGTGCTCTCGGCCTGGATGCCCCAGGTCCGCGCAGTGGACCTGCCCCACCTGTATGCCGTCACCCGAGGCGTGGAGGAGACTGCGATGGCGTGAACGCCGCGCTCCCGCTTCCGTACAGCAGCGGCCCCCACCGAGGGAGTCAACACCAAGACCAAGCGGATCGCCCGCCAACTGCACGGACGAGCAGGCCTCACCCTCCTCCGCCACCGCATCCTCCCCGGATAACGGCACTCTCCGTTATCACCGAAACTGAGACAGGGCCGTCGTTTGACAGACCCGCTACCTGCGGCGATCTGGCGCAACGACCAGGCCGACCAGTCAGTGAAGCGATCACTGATCGCTTACGACTACTGACCGCAATAACAATCCCTTGGACTCATTCATCTAGGGTGCGGGGATTCCGTCGGCGGGGGCTGGGGGCTGTGGTGCGGTGTAGGGGACGACGGGCCCGTTGCCGTCGTCGGTGGTCATCGGTCGGCCCTCGAGGGCGATGGTGTTTCCTTTGATGACACCGATCTGGGCGCCGCTGTAGCCGGCGTGCGAGGTGCGGCTGTAGTCCAGGGGGACCAGCCCGAAGCCGGGGACGGGGCCGCCTTGTTCCAATGCGGTGACAAGTGACTGGCGGGTCAGGTTCTTCCCGGCACGCTGCAGAGCTTCCACGAAGGAGTAGGCGTTGGCCACGCCGTACAGGAAGTTCTGGCCGAAGGGGGCGTTCGGCAGGTAGCGGTCGTGGATCCTCTTCGCCAGGGCCACCCAGCTGTTGGAGGTGTCGGTGACCTGCGGCAGGTAGACGTCAGTGATGATGCCCTGCATCAGTGCGGGCCCCATCAAGCGGGAGAGATTCGTGGGGTCGGAGGCGTTGGAGTTGATGACCAACTGGGCAGTGTTGCCGATCTGCTCCTGGGCCCTACGCAGCAGGGCCCAGTAGGCCGGGACGATGGCCCCGATGATCACGTCGGCCTTGGCTTGGGCGATGGCTCTTACCTGGGCGTTGATGCCGTCGTAGGTGGGCTGGGCTGCCTCGCGCGCGACGACCTGGGAGGCTGGAATGACCGTGTCCAGGCCCGCGACAAAGTCCTTGCCGGAGGCTGTGCCCTGGTAGAAGTAGGCGATCTTCTTCCCGGGGAACGTCTTTTCGACGTACGTCGCGAGGATCTTGGCTTCGGCGCGGTAGGAGAGCGCCCAGGCGAAGGTATATGGGAGCTTGGCGGGGTCGTTCCAGCCGGACCAGCCCGTACTCGGGAAGAGGTCGGGGACTTTCTGGGCGTTGAGGTAGCCGGCGACGGCCTGGTGGGGAGCGGTGCCGGCACCATTGAAGATGGCAAAGACCTTGTTCTGCTCGACGAGCTGCTGCACCACCGTGAGGGCGTTGGCGGGTCTGTAATTGTCGTCCCGGTAGTCGTAGATGATCTTGCGTCCGTAGACCCCGCCGTGATCGTTGACGTAGTCGAAGTAAGCCTTGGCCGCAGGCGGGATCTCTTTAAGTCCAGGGGAACTCACGCCGGTCAAGTCAGCGTGACTGCCGATGGTGATGGTGGCGGCGGTCACGCCGGGGGTCGGCCGTTCGCCGGCGCCGGCGCTGCACCCCGCCACGGTCAGAGCGAACGCGACCAGCACCGCGGACACTCTCCGACGTCTGTTCATGAAGGTCAAGACCCCCTTGCCGGTGCGTCTGTCAGTCTAGCCCTGGATAGATTCGTCAGCATGTCCGTCTGGTTCGGGCGGCTTCCACAGCGTGGGACGCGGCTTCGCTCAACCCGCGGTCGCCACCAAGCGTTCCGGCGCCTGCATCGACTGCCTCAGTGAGCCTCTTCAGAGCGGCCACCAATCGGGTGACATGCCTGACCGATTTGCCCAGGTCGGCGGCGGCTTCCTTCCTCCTCGAAGTTCCGAGTTGAAAAGGCTCAGTGGCGCGGCCTTCCGAGGTGGCAGGCTCGGCAAAGGAGGCGGCGAACGCTTCGGAACGATCTGCCAGGGCTGACCGGCGTGCCCAGTCAGCCCCATCCCGCCGATGGACGGTCCTCACCGGCTCCAGAACAGCTTCGTCAATCTCCTCATGCCGAAGGCGGGTGACGGTCTGCTGCCTGGCACGCCGCAACGCGAGACAGTGCTGCGGGTCCGGGCCTGGCATCGCTCGTTCGATTCTTTGCACTCCCGGCTCCCGGCTTCATCAGAGGCAGGCACACGTGATCGGCGGATTCGCGGGGTGACCTGGGAGAATGGCATGCGGAGTTGCCGGAGGCGTGTGTCCACGGCTCCGGCGGCTGTTTTCCCAGCTCAGGGGCAATTCGGAGGTCTGGACGCCGCTCATCTTTGGTGGAGGCGGCACGCCGCAGTCCTTGAAGAGTTTCGCCTGGGCGTCGGTGATGCGGGTGGTCTGCTGCAGGCGGCCGGCGGGGCCCGGCGAGGGTGGCCTGGTGGATGCGGCCGATTTCGTTCCTGATGGTGTGCCAGGTGGTACGGGCGCGGCGTTCGGCGACGCGGATCGGCAGCAGGGGCCGGCCGGCACAGCAGCGCGTGGGCGCGTATCCGCTCGTCCAGGCGGTGGTAGACAGGCCGCAGGTAGAGCGTGGACTTCATCGTGCAAGGGAACGCTCCGTTCCAGCACGTTCTTGTACCCAGGTGCGGCGTCCTCGGCGGGCAGGTCCGGGTCGGAGGTGGCTAGTAGGTACTTGGCGTCGCGCCTGGCCTCGGCTGCGACCTGGGACCGGTCGGCGGACAGCCGCCCGGTGGCCGGGGGCTGCGTGAGCCATCGCCTCAGGGTGGGATGGTCACGCAGTGTGCACTCGGCCTTGCGGTGGACGGCGTCGTTCGGCTTCACGGCGCGCTTGGCGGCCTTGGCCGCCTTGTCCTGGCCTTCTTCGCATCCGAGGACCGGGCCTGAGGAATCCTCTCCAACTCATCGACTATCACGCTGAGTTGTTCATCGCGGCGGGCTTGTTCGCGGGCGGCCTCGACGGGGTTGTGGTAGATGATCCAGCGGCGGCCGGGGTCGTCGTCGAGTTGGACCTCCTTGACCCGCAGGTTGTCGCGCAGCTCCTGGTAGCGGCCCTGCCGGGCCAGGGCGGCGGCCGCCTTCTTGCTGGTCTCGCGTATCTTCAGGCCGGTGATGTAGTGGCCGCCGGCGCGGGTGAGGTAGGCCAGGTTGGCCTCGGAGGAGTATCCGGAGTCGGCGACGGTCACCACGCGGCCCAGCCGCCAGGACAGCAGATCGTCCTTGCCCTGCCCGATCACGGTGGTGTCGGAGGTGTTGCCGGGCCAGACCCAGCAGCGGACCCGGATGCTCTCGCGGGTGACCGTGAACTCGATGTCGATCTGCGGCAGGTCCTTGCGGTGGTCCTTGGAGTGCCCCGGACCGGCGAAGCGCCTCATCACCCGCCTCTGCGTCCTCGCGGTCGCGCTCGAACAGGTGCTGGTGGTGTCGGAGAAGATCAAGTCGACTTCGGGGTTGAGCAGGTGGGCGGCGGCGAAGAACACCGCTTCCTGCACGGCGCCTTGCGCGTCGCCCTCGATGGGCAGGTCCATCGCGCGCAGGGCCTGGTTGTTGCCGTCGAGTTCGGGCAGGCCCGTGTGGCGACGTCGCGGCCGGCCCTTTCGCCGGCGGCGAGTTTCGAGCCCGGAGTGATCGCGCGGTTAGCGACCGGAGTGAACAGCATCGCTCGACGTCAGTGCGGAATCGGCGTCCATCCAGCGCCTGGGGCGAGCGCGGTATCAATGCCGAGCAGCTTCCACAGCTGATCCAGCACCCAGACCGCGCCGATCGGACGGGAGGACTCCACCTGCAGCGGGCCGGCCTCGGCGCCCAGCGGCGCCGCGACATCGTCGTCCTCACCGAGGTAGCGGTTCGATCGAGGCGACCAGCCGACGCAGAGCGTCCAGGTCGAGGCGGTCATGGCGGCCCAGGTTGACCAGTACCTCGGCCTGCGTCTGCCCGTCCATCCGCCGGTTGTTGGCGAGTTGGACGTACCGCACGACGCTGGCGTCCTTGTTCCGGCGGCGGGTCTTCCGCAAGTACACGCCCGCACACTTACACAGACAAGCAGTCCACGGCTGGACCAGAGCAAAATATCGTGTGCCCGCGCTTCCACGGCTTCCCAGCGGGCCGTGCCGCGCTGACTTGTTACGACACCGCCTCGGAACGGCTCATGTGCCCGTCAACTGATGAACTCGGGGACACGGCCGAGGAGAAGACACAGACGTGGCAGACGAAGTACGCCCTGCGCGCGGGAGTTGAGGGCACCGTCAACCAGCGGTGCGAAGGAGTGGCGTGTGGAGCGGCTGCCCGACGGCACCGAACACCGGACTGGGGTGTGGATCGCCAACCATAGACAACGCCGCGAACGCCTCGCCCGAGCACAGCTCACCGCACTCGCCGGACTCGGAGTCGAGTGGGCGCGGCGCTGATGGTGATGAGGACTGTGCTGGCCACGGGCTTGTGAGTCCGCGTTGCCAGTCGGCAGCCGTGACGTGCTGGCGTCCGCCGCTCAGATCAGCGATCGCGGGGCTCTTCGGGAGTGTCACGTGGTAACCGTCCAACGCTGCTATTGCCGGAAGTGAGCCCGAGCTGTTCGCCCCGAGTCCTGTGTTGGGTGCGCCTTTGGGTATTTCACTGACTTGTGCGGAGTCGGAGGTGGAGGGGCTGGGTGTGGGGCTTTCGCTGGTGGTCGGGGTGCTGGTGGTCGGGGTGCTGGTGGTGAGGGTGTAGTCGTGGGTGTCGGTCTGTCCGGCGGAGTCGGTGACTGTTGCGGTGAAGTCGGTGGTTCCCGCGGTGGTGGGGGTGCCGGTGATGTTGCCGCTACCGGTGTCCAGGGACAGTCCGTCGGGGAGTGCACCTGTGGTGATCTCCCAGGTGTAGGGGGGAGTACCGCCCTTGGCAGTGAGAGTCTGCTGATAGGCGGTGCCCGTGGTGGCGCCGGTGAGAGTGGTAGTGGTGATGCTGGGTTGAGGCGGGGCATCGGTGACGGTAATACCCAGCCCGGCGCTGCCACTGAGGGCGGGCTCGGAGCCATCGGTGGCGGTCACCGTGAAGGTGGCATCCCCCGCCTTCTCGGGGGTTCCGCTGATGATGCCGGTCTCGGGGTCGAGGTTCAGACCGGCGGGCAGGTCACCCTCGACCGCCCACGTGTAGGGGGCGGTACCGCCCTCGGCGGTGAGAGTCTGCTTGTACGCAACACCGACGACGGCCGGATCGAGATTGTTCGTGGAGACGAAGACCGTGCCGGGCTCGTGGACGTCTATAGCAATGTCGGCGGTAATCTGCTGGCTGGGTACAGCGCTGTCGGTTGCCTGCACGCTGACCGTGTAGGAGCCGGGCTCCGTGCCCGCGGGAGGCGTACCCGAGATCGTGCCATCGTCAGCCACTGCTGCCCAGGTCGCCGCCTGGGCACCAACAACCTCGGGCGTGGCACTCTCGCTGGGCTCGACAATCTCCCAGTGGTAGTCGGGGGTGCCGCCGGAAGCCTCCAGCATCGCGGTGAACGGCTGGCCGGCGACGGCGTCGACCGAGGTGGTGACGACCGTGAGCGGGATCGGCGCTACGACCTGGAGTGTTACGGCCTCGGCGGTGCTGCTTTCCAGGTTGTTGGGGTCGCCGCCGTATGTGGCGGTGATGGAGTGTTCGCCAGGGCTGCCGGCGGACCAGGTCAGGGAGGCCTGGCCCTCGTCGTTCACATCGGCCGTGCCCAGGGCGGTGGTCTCGCCGTCGAAGAGGTCGAAGAAGGTGACACTCTCGCCGGGATTGTAGCCAGACACCTCGGCAACGAGTGTCACATCGGCTCCGGGCAGCACCGGACTGTCTATGGGCAAGACCTTCGTCGTCGTGACGGCCTTGTTCACAGTAAGGCTGAACTCCTTGCTTGCGGACTGCTGCAGGGCGCCGGAGCCGGAGTCCGTGACTGTAATGGTGAAAGTGCTGCCACCCGCGGCAGTGGCGGCGGTGGGCGTGCCGGTCAACTCCCCTGCCTCGCTCAGGGACAGCCCCGCCGGCAGACTGCCCGGGGGGACGCTGTACTTGTAAGGCCCGCTCCCGCCCGCGGCGGCAAGGGTGACTCCGTTCCCGTCTGCGTAAGGGCTGTTCACCGTGCCCGCAGGGAGATCCCTCCCGCTGGTGATCGCGAGTTGCTTCAGGACTTGGAGTGTTACGGCCTCGGCGGGGCTTTCCAGGTTGTTGGGGTCGCCGCCGTATGTGGCGGTGATGGAGTGTTCGCCAGGGCTGCCGGCGGACCAGGTCAGGGAGGCCCGGCCCTCATCGTTCACATCGGCCGTGCCCAGGGCGGTGGTCTCGCCGTCGAAGAGGTCGAAGAAGGTGACACTCTCGCCGGGATTGTAGCCAGACACCTCGGCAACGAGTGTCACATCGGCTCCGGGCAGCACCGGACTGTCTATGGGCAAGACCTTCGTCGTCGTGACGGCCTTGTTCACAGTAAGGCTGAACTCCTTGCTTGCGGACTGCTGCGGGGCGCCGAGGCCGGAGTCCGTGACTGTAATGGTGAAAGTGCTACCACCCGCGGCAGTGGCGGCGGTGGGCGTGCCGGTCAACTCCCCTGCCTCGCTCAGGGACAGCCCCGCCGGCAGACTGCCCGGGGGGACGCTGTACTTGTAAGACCCGCTCCCGCCCGCGGCGGCAAGAGTGACTCCGCTCCCGTCTGCGTAAGGGCTGTTCACCGTGCCCGCAGGGAGATCCCTCCCGCTGGTGATCTTGATTTTCGCAAAAACCTGGAGCGTGAACTCCTTGCTTTCGGAATCCTTCAGGGTGCCGGAGCCGGAGTCGGTGACCGTAATGGTGAAGGTGAAGGGGCCGTTACCCACGGTGGGGGGCATGCCGGTGAGCTTCCCGGTGCTCTCGTTCAGGGACAGCCCTTCCGGCAGACTGCCCTTGGTGACCCTGTACGTGTAGTCAGGGCTGCCCCCTCCAGGGGAAGCCACTTCGGTGGCAGGGTAGTCCTGCCCCACCACTGCATCGGGCAGCGAATCCGGAAACGACACCGCCAGCGGCCCCGCCACGAGCACCAGATTATGGCTGGAGGCGGCCAGAGCCGTGACCCTGCTCAGCCCCTCTGGGACACTGTCGTTGTCGCCCCAGGGGACGACGGTGCCATCCGCCCTCAACGCCAGAATTTGGTTCTCGCCGGCGGCGATGGCGGTGACCCCGCTCAGCCCCTCTGGGACACTGTCGTTGTCGCCCCAGGTGACGACGGTGCCATCCGCCTTCAACGCCACACTGAGGAAACGGCCGGCGGCGATGGCTGTGACCTTCGCAGTCGCGGCATTCTTCAGGCCATCCGGCACATCCGACTGCCCGCTACCGTTGTCGCCCCAGGCGACGACGGTGCCATCCGCCTTCAACGCCAAACTGTGCTTTGTGCCGGCGGCGATAGCGACGACCCCACTTGCGGCTTCCTCCGGGACCTCATCCTGGGCGCCGTTGGCGCCCCAACTGGCGATGGTGCCGTCCACCTTCAACGCCATACTGATGTAGAGACCAGCGGCGATGGCGGTGGCCCCACTCAGTCCCCCAGGCACATCCGCCTGATGGCCAATGTTGTCACCCCACGCGACGACGGTGCCGTCCGACTTCAACGCCAGACTGTGGTTGATGCTGGCGGCGATGGCGGTGACCCTGCTCAGCCCTGCTGGCATGGCCCACTGCCCGTCATTGTCGTAGCCCCAGGCGGCGACGGTGCCATCCGCCTTCAACGCCAAACTGTGGGTGCTGCCGGCGGCGATGGCGGTGACCCCGCTCGCGGCTTCCTCCGGCACGGTCGCCTGCCCGGCGCTGTTGCTGCCCCAGGCGGCGACCTTCGTGCTGGCTTTCAGCGCCAGGCTGTGTCCGCCGCCGGCGGCGATGGCCGTGACCCCACTCAACCGCTCTGGCACAGCCGTCCGCCCATAGACGTCGTTCCCCCAGGCGACGACGGTGCCGTCCGACTTCAACGCCAAACTGTGCTGTGCGCCGGCGGCGATGGCGGTGACCTTCGCAGTCGCGGCATTCTTCAGGTCGGCCGGCACGGCCCACTGCCCGTCATTGTCGTTCCCCCAGGGGACGACGGTGCCATCCGCCTTCAACGCCAAACTGTGGTCAAGGCCGGCGGCGATGGCGGTGACCTTCGCAGTCGCGGCATTCTTCAGGCCATCCGGCACAGCCGACTGCCCGCTACCGTTGTCGCCCCAGGCGACGACGGTGCCATCCGCCTTCAACGCCAAACTGTGGTGCACGCCGGCGGCAATGGCGATGACCTTTGCGGTGCCGGCGTCCTTGAGGTCGGCCGGCACATCGCTGCCATCGCCCCAGGCGACGACGGTGCCGTCCGCCTTCAACGCCAAACTGTGCTCTACGCCGGCGGCGATGGCGGTGACCTTCGCAGTCGCGGCATTCTTCAGGTCGGCCGGCACGGCCCACTGCCCGTGATTGTCGTAGCCCCAGGCGACGACGGTGCCATCCGCCTTCAACGCCAAACTGTGGTCGTAGCCGGCGGCGATGGCGGTGACCTTCGCAGTCGCGGCATTCTTCAGGTCGGCCGGCACAGCCGACTGCCCCTGGTCGTTCCAGCCCCAAGCGACGACGGTGCCATCCGCCTTCAACGCCAAACTGTGGTGCACGCCGGCCGCGATGGTCGTGGCATCGCTCAGCCCCGCCAGCACATCCGTCTGCCCCTTGTCGTTGAGGCCCCAGGCGACGACAGGGCTGGCCGGTGCAGCCGAGGCGACGGGGGCTGCGCCCACGACCAAGCCGGACACGGACAGGACAACGGCCAGGAACAGAGCAAGAAGCCTTCCCGGCCCCGCGGGGACGGGCGGGGGTCGGAGCTGAGGACCGCGAGACCGGCCCGGCGCCCTGTCCGGAGAGGAAGACCCAGGACACATCACGCCAGTGCGTGCGGCCGAAACCCCACGGCGCTGCGACGCCCCACGGCCTTCTCTGGATGTCCAGCCGGTTTTCATCATTGTCAGCCAAACTTTCTTGCAAATTGACCTGACTGGCCATGCCGCAGGACCGCGCTCGTGCAACGGAACTCCCCAGGCGATGCTCGATCACTCCGGGCCCCCAGAATTCCCTACCGCCCTCCCCCTGCATCTGCCCTCCCGGCCCACACGCCAGGCACACTTGCTGCCCGCCCACTCGCCCGGGCGTGAGTGGTTACGGCTCGGGTGACCGGGGGGTGACGTTTCCCCAAGGCCGGGTGGTTAGCGTTTCCGCAGGTCACGCCATGGTTTCGCCATCTGGGTGTTGGCTGTGGAGCGGCCCATGCGGACGATTCCTCTCCCGGCGGCGAGCGAGTTGCCGATAGGCGGCGACGAAGGTGATGTCGTCGAGGAGTGCGGCGATCTCCCTTGAGCGCCACTGGCGTTCGGGGTCTGCCGGCAGGATGGCCAGGACTCGTGCCATGCGGCTGCCGGTCCTGCCGTTGCCGGTGTTCTCCCGGACGGTCGTCGCGGGCAGCGCGGGCAGCGCGGGCTCCGGCGACGGGGGGCGGCAGGAGAGTGATCGTCGTCGAGGTCACGCCCTGGCTGCCGTCGGGGCGGCCGTCAGGTTTCCTTTCCGCGTAGCGGGAGACGGGTGACTTCACTTTGCGGGTGCTGACGCGGGTCTCCGCCGTGCAGGCGCAAGGGCCGACAGGACTCGGCGGCCGATCTCCCCGATGCCCTACTCGAAGAGTCCTTGCGCACATACCCAGCAGGTCACGTGTGGTTTGGAGGGCGAGGGTGAAGCCGGGAGCGGCCGGCGGTGCCCGGCACGGGCTCCGCCGCCTCGACCATGGTGCGGCGCAGGAGCCGGGAGAAGGGGTGAGCAGGGCCCACAATCTCCTGCTCGACGCCGACCGGGTCGTGCGAGCGCAGGACACGTCCGTGCAGGATGGTGTGCCGTAAGGTGTAGTAGGCGCTCTCTTGCTCCCGCCAGTTCGGGCCCGATCCTTCTCCGTGGGCATCGTGAGCCCCCGTTTCTCTCGCAAAGCTGCGGACGGCTCCCAATTTGATCGCCGCGCCCCACCTCGGATTCGTGGTAGAGACGTACGAGACGGTCGGCGGGGAGATCCGCAGCAGGAGTCGCGTCTCCTGTCGGCCTTGTCTTCTCCGAACTGCGGGCTGCGGTCAGCAGCCCGGACCTCGACCGATTTTTGCGGGCTGATGGCGCGCGAGTCGTCCTGCTATCGGGACGTCTTCCCCGTCGCCTTCACCGGTCGGTCGTGGCGCAGATCGTCGAAGAGTTCGGCCGACTTCTTGGCGTCCCACTTCAGTACGTTGCCCTTTGGCGTGGGGACGCCGAAGCCGGACACCGGCACGTTGATCTGCTTGCCGTGTCCGCCCGAAACGCTCTGCACGGCGCGGAACATCCTGCTGAGATCGCGCAGGCTCATGTCCTTGTCGACGATGAGCGTATCGAGCCCGGCCTGTATGGCCGGACCGACTTCCCGCGGGTCGAAGAGGGTGCCGGGCCGGGCGGCCTGGTGGGCGAGGGTCGACAGGAACTTCTGCTGGTTCCTTGACCGGCCCAGATCGCCCTCCTTCTCCTGGTGCCGCTGGCGGACGAAGGCGAGCGCCTGCTTGCCGTTCAGGGTGTGACAGCCCTTGCGCAGGTCGGCGCCTGACTTCTTGTCCTTGATGTCCCGGTCCAGGCACATCCGAACGCCGCCGATTGCGTTGACGATGTTCACGAATCCGGCGAAGCCGATCTCCGCATAGTGGTCGATGCGCAGCTTGGTGTTCTTCTCGACGGTGTGCACCAGCAGTTCGGGGCCGCCGTAGGAGAATGCGGCGTTCAGTTTGTCTCCCTCGGGCTGCTTGGTCTTGCCCGTCGTGGTGTCGAGGCGGCCGGGCACGGTGATCCAGGAGTCGCGCGGCAGGCTGACCAGGCTGGTGCCGTGGGCCCCCGTGTGCAGCAGCATCATCGAGTCGGTGCGCCGCCCGCCGCCTCCGCCGGCGTGCAGGTTCTTCACGTCGTCCAGGGAAAGCCCGTCGCGGCTGTCCGAGCCCACGATGAGGTAGTTGGTGCCCTCGCCGGGCGGCGGGCGGTCCCCGTACGCGCCGAGGTCGACGTCACGCTGGAGCTGTGTGTCGGCCCAGCCGTACGTGCCGCCTGCCGCGACGACCGCAACGGCTATCAGGGCGAGCATCGCCCGCCGCAGTTTCCTGCGTTTCTTCGGCTGCCGGGCGTGGGCGCGCCGGGGTCCGTAGCGGGAGCTGGGGCGTTGGGCGAACCGCCCACGCACGGCGGAGGCTTCCGGTGCCGCGTAGGGGCCCTGGCCGGCGTACGGTTCCAGATCGGCGTACGGCTCCGGGGCGAGGTGCGGCCACCGGCCGGCGTACGGAGCCGAGGTCTGGCCGGGTGTCGGCTCCCGGCCAGACCTCGGTTCCGAGCGCCACAGTTCGCCCGTCATCTGGACCGGCTCCCGGTGCAGGGGACGGCTCCCGGCGTCGCCGTTCCAGCCGTGCTCCCCCGTGGGCATGGTGCGTCCGGCCCGCTGGTCAAGCGGGTCTGTCATGGTCAACTCCCTTGGTCACCTTCCAGGTCCGACTCGCGCGGCCGCTCGCCGGTTCCCGTCCGTCCCTTGCCGCCCCTGGATCACTTCGGCGACAGGCTCCCTCGCGGGGGCGGCTCGTCGAGCGGCTCTGCGGGCCTGTGTGCGGGCGGCGCTTGGAGCAGATACGGGTCTGCGGTTCCGGTGCGCTGCATGCTGTGCCACTTCAGGCGGGTGCCGAGCAGCGCCGTGGTCACGGAGTGGATGACCACCAGGTACATCAACTGCCGGTAGACGAACTGCTGGAGCGGCAGCACCCACAGCACGCGCAGCCGTTCGCGGTCCAGCCGCAGCGCGTACGCGGCGGTGACCAACTGCACGGCGAGGAAGGCGAACCAGACGAGGGCGGCCTCCACGGGGTCCCGGAACAGTGCCCCGAACAGGGCGAACATGTCCACGACCGGTGCGCACAGCGGCAGCACGATCTGGAACAGCGTGACGTAGAGCAGCACGCGACGGCCGAAGCGTCCGGCGGGGCCGACCTCCGTCACCGCGTGACGGTGCTTCCACATCGACTGGAGGGTGCCGTAGCACCAGCGGTAGCGCTGGTGCCACAACTGCCGCACGGTGCTGGGCACTTCGGTCCAGGCAACTGCCGACTCCTCGTAGACGACGCGCCAGCCGGCCCGCCAGAGCGCCATCGTGAGGTCGGTGTCCTCGGCCAGGGTTTCGTCGCTGACGCCGCCGACGCCCATCAGCGCGTCCCTGCGGAAGGCGCCGATCGCCCCCGGCACCGTCGGCATGCACTCCAGGACCTCGAACATCCGCCGGTCGAGGTTGAAGCCGAGGACGTACTCCAGGTGCTGCCATTTACCCAGCAGGCGGCGCCGGTTGCCGACCTTGGTGTTGCCGCTGACCGCGCCGACCGCCGGATGGGCGAGCGGCTGGACCAGCCGGGCCAGCGCCTCGGGTTCGAAGATGGTGTCCGCGTCGACCATGACGACGATGTCGTGCCGGGCGTGTGCCAGGCCGGTGTTGAGGGCGCTGGGCTTGCCGCCGTTGGGCTGCCGGATCACCGTCACCCGCGGGTCGTCGATGTCCTCGGCGATGTCGGCGGTGGCGTCGCTCGAGCCGTCGTCGATCACGATGATCTGCACATGCGGGTGGGTGGAGGCGAGCAGCGAGTACACGGTGGAGGCGATGCCTGCCTCCTCGTTGTACGCGGGCACCAGGACCGTCACCGGGTCCCGCACCTCGCGCAGCCGTGGGGTGCCGGGCCGGTACCGGTGCAGCCTGCGCACGTGAATCCGGGCGAACATCGCGAACAGGAGCATCCGCAGGACGCCGAGCGCGCCCGTGAGGGTCAGCGTCCACACCATCACGGTGAGGAAGGCGTGCCCGAGCCGCTGCGACCAGATCAGGCCCTCGCCCTTGAGCTCCTGGGCGACCGTGACCTCATCAAGGAAGGAGGGACGTTCCAGCCCGCCGCTGACGGTGGTGAACCGTTTCACCCGGCGGTCTTGCAGAAGATCCTTGGCCTCGTGGTAGCCCAGGTCGGTCTGGCTGTGCTGCGTCACCACTCCCCGCCACGGCTTGCGGGCCTTGTGGTCCGAGGCGACCACCAGGTACCCCTGCGCCGCCGCGCGCTGCGCGGCCGGCCACTGGGCGCCGCAGAGCGTGTCCGCGGCCGTGGTGTGCGGCAGCCGCAGCAAGGTGGTGTGAATGCCGGCCGCACCGGCGAGAGCGCTCTGGGTGAGCGACAGCTCCAGCCGCGCGCGCAGCGGCGAGGCGACACCGAGGTCGCCGCCGCTGTAGGTGTACGAGCCGATCTCGTGGCCCTCGCGCAGGATCCGCCGCATCAGCTTCGGGTGCCGGGCCGCGTCCTTCCCGTAGACGAAGAAGGTCGCCCGCGCGTGGTGCCTGCGCAGAAGGTCGAGCAGGCGCGGCGTCCACACCGGGTCGGGCCCGCCGTCGAAGGTGAGCGCGACGGTCCCCGGCGGCATGGCCGC
This sequence comes from Streptomyces sp. NBC_01017, assembly GCF_045162795.1. NCBI lineage: Bacteria > Bacillati > Actinomycetota > Actinomycetes > Kitasatosporales > Streptomycetaceae > Streptomyces > Streptomyces sp. NBC_01017. Next base: position 10,813,995 of record NZ_CP108683.1, on the reverse strand, counting down.
GGTGGCGACCCCCGTCGGACCGAACCGCAGCAGCGGCTTCCCGTCGTCCGCCTCGCGCGGGATGGGCTGGGTGCACGGCGGCTTGGCGCGCGCGGCGTCGACTTGGTGGGTCGTCCAGCCCTCGAAGAGGAGGGTGACGGCGACCACCAGGAGGACCAGCAGGAGGACGAGCCAGTGTCCGCGCGGCGGGCGGCGGACATCGGCGTGCCGGCTCACTGCTCAAGGCCTCCGGCCGACGGGGCGGATCTACCGGCCGGCGGGTCATGGTCGCCGCGGTCCGCGTGGACACTGCCCGGCGGCCGGGAGGCCTCGGCTCGGGCCGGTGCGCCGCGACCGTGCAGCTCCTCGCCGCGGTCCGGGCCGGAAGCCGCCCGCCCTCCAGTACTCGGCGGATGTGTGCCGACGGGCTGCCTAAGTCCGCTGATCAGCATGCCGACGAACAGTAAGTACCCGAGGCAGGCGCAGCCCAAGACCAGCGCCACGCCTTGCAGCGTCCGCCGGCGCCAGCCCGACTCGTCGATGAAGACGGGCAGTTGGGAGGCGGCGGCCTGGGGACGCCGTGCCTGCGGGGTCACGGGAGGCACGGCCCCCCGGTGCGGCATGCGCTGCGGCATGTCCCGCCCTGGGTGCTGCGCCCTGCGTGCAGGGGGCATGGACGGCAATCGCCCGTCATGCGGAGTGCTGGCTATGTGGGGGATGCCCTGCACTGATGCTCCTGATCTGAGGCCGCGCACGCGCGACTCTTTGTGGGTGGGGGGTACGGGCCCGGAGGTCCGCTGTGCTGCCCGTGAGACGTCCAGGCCCCATCCCGGTGCCGGCGGGCACGAAGGGTTCCCGTACACGCACATGCCCTGCGCCTGTCCTGGGTTGCGCCAGGAAGGCACGTACGCATGCGCCCTCACAAGGGCCGGCAGGCCCGGGGTGCAGCCGTCAGCCGACATGCAGCCCCTCGACCCTACTCGGGCACCCGGGTGGCACGGCAACAGGCCGCTTGTTGCACAAAAGGGCAGTTGAGGCGTCTGCCCCTTGATGGGGCAGGGCTTGATCCACATAGTTGCCGGTCGGTAGCGATGTCGGTGCCCGCACCGGCCGAAGGGGGTCCGCATGACCGAGCACGCCCGCTCAGCGCTTGAACACCTGCGGGACGCGAGTCAGTTTCAGTGGTACGTCATTGCCCTCCTGCTGCTGGTCATCTATGTCTACGCCGCCGAGGTAGAGCGCCGGAACTGGAACGTCTTCTTTGCCGGCCTTGCGCTGTGGGGCATGGACTGGTTCAACGAAACCTGGAATGCCCTCGTGCTCCACTTCACCGGCCGGGCGCCGGTCTGGGGAGCGACCGGACCGAGCGCGTATCAGATCCTTGTCGGGCTCAACATCGAGATCTGCCTGATGTTCGCGGTCATGGGGGTAGTGGCTGCCAAGCTTCTCCCTCCGAAGCAGACACGCATCCTGGGGATGCCCAACAGACCAGTGTTCGTGCTGGCGAACTCGCTCGCCTGTGTGGGTGTGGAGCTCCTGCTGCATCGGATGGGCGTGCTGACCTGGGACTGGTCCTGGTGGCAGGCCGACTTCCCCCTCCTGATCCTGCTGTTGGGCTATGCCCCGTTCTTCGTCGTCGTCGCTCTGGTCCACGACCTGCCCCGCGTGCGCACCAAGGCCGTGGTCGTCGCCGCCCTCTTCGCCTTCGACGCGGTATGCCTGGCGACGTTCGGCCTGCTCGGGTGGCTGTAGGAGTAGGGGCCCCGGGGAGCATCGGCGATCGGCGCGCGACGGTGGGCGCCCGGCAGGGCACCGCCCGCCAGCGACGGCCTGCATGCTGCTGTGGCAGCAGCCGACGGCATCCTCCGGCTTTCGTGCATGCAACCCCGTGTCTTCTTCAGCCTGAACCTGCGCTGACCGCAACGGGCAGTCACACCGCACCCGGGGCCCGGTCGTCCGACGGGAGGCCGGCCCCTGCACCACAGCCGGGTAACGGACAGGGCCCGGGGCGCGGCTGGCTGGACTGGCCTCCGTACACGACGGTGGCCGGGGCTGGTCGCAGTCATGCATGGTGACTGCGGACCAGCATGGTCGGTTCCCGGCGGGCGCGTCGCCCGCCGGGAGGAGTTCCCCGCCACCAGTGAGCGCTCGCGCCTTCTCACCGTGGGCCGCAGATACGTTACTTCCAGATCGCGGTGACCCATTCAGGGTGGTCTATGAACGGGTTCCGGTTCTTCTGTATGCCGTAGATCTTGTCGTTGCGGGCCTTCTCGAACGCGTCGGGCGGGTCGGCCTTATGCCACTGCTTCAGCACGGACAGCCGGCCCATGGCCGGGGCACTGCCGTTGCCGACCTGGTCGTTGGGCTCCAGGTTCGGGAAGCTGTCTGTACCGTCGTAGCGGACGGCCATGTAGAGGATCATGCGGGCGACATCGCCCTTGACGGCGTCCCGGGGTTCGAAGGAGTCGCTGTCGGAGCGGCTGCCGGGGGCTTGGTCGACGGGGTCGCCGCCGTTGTCGAAGTCGAGGTTTCCGCGGGTGGAGTTGACGGAGGAGTCCTCCGGCCGCAGGTGGTGGATGTCGGTGCCCGGTCCGGTGCTGGTGCCGAAGTCGCCGTGGCTCTTGGCCCATACGTGCTCGCGGTTCCAGTCGTTGGCACCCGAGCCGTGTGCGCCCTTGGCCTGGGAGCGGCCGCTGTAGATCAGAATGACGTTGTTCGGGTTGTCCGGGTCCTCGTCGGTGGTCTCCAGCGCATCCCATACCTCGTCGTAGGAGAGCTTGGTCTGTTCGCTGATGATCGGGTGCAGTGCTGATTTGAGTTCGTCGCCGGTCTTGCCGACGGCGTCCTTGTAGTAGGCGTCGCCCTGGGGCCTGTCCGCCGGGGCAGCCGGGCGACCGGCTCCGCGAGCGTCAAACGGGGCGCTGTCGGTGGCGAACGCTGCGGCCGGGGCGGCAACGGCAGCCGCTGCTACGGCGGCCAGGACGGGGCGGCGCCACGGGTGGCGCAGACGGTGAGCGGACATGAAGTGGGGGGGTGTCCTCTCTTACGTGGGCGGGCCCGCCGCAGGATCGCTGCGGCTTCAGTCCCGCCCGGCCGACGGCGGGGCGGGTGCCCAACAGGCGGATACTGGTGGGTAGTTCGAAGCAAGGAGCTTGCCACCAACCAGAGAGCGGTAAGTGGATACCCTGCGCCCGTCTGGTACCGAGACGGTGAAGGCCGCAGCTCGGCGTAGGCTCAGCAAGCCCTACGACCGCCGGCAGGCCCCCATCAGCGTTAAGCCCTGCCCCCTGACGGTCGCCCGGGACGCCGGCTGGAAGGTCCCGACCTGCCCGGACTTCACCCGGCACCTGACGGGCCGTCCACATCACCGGCACTGCCGGGCGGTGTTGATGCACCGGACATCTCCGGCTGCAGTACCGGGCAGGTGAGATGAACCACAAAAACTGGCCGCCTTGGCTCGCCGATGGCAGTCCATCTACGCGGCCTCATCCGCCAGTTGCTGCTCAACCCTCCAGCCTCAACCTCTGCCTGCATTTCCGCCCTAAGAGGCAGAAGGGAAGGAAGCAGCCCCACAGGCGCCACGCCGCGAGCCCGAAACGATGATCTGATGTTCCGTCAAAAATGATCACCTGTAGTTAAGTTGCGCTCAGGAACACCAACTTGGGAAGGCTCACCATGTCCGCCACCACTCGCACCGTTCTCATCACCGGAACCTCTTCCGGAATCGGCCTCGCCGTCGCCGTCGCCGCCGCCCGAGCTGGCTGGCGTTCGATTGCCACCCTTCGCGACACCACCCGCGCCGACGCGCTGCGTGAAGCCGCTGCAGAAGCAGGCATCGAGCTCGACATCCGTGCACTTGATGTAACCGACGAGACGTCCGTCGCTGCCGCTGTTGACGGGGTGATCGCCGATCATGGCCGCCTGGACGCCGTCGTGAACAACGCGGGGGCCGGACATTTGGGCACTCTGGAGAACGACTCCCTCGCAGACATTCGCGACGTGATGGAAGTCAACTTCTTCGGTGTGCTGAGCGTCTCCAAGGCCGCGCTTCCCCACCTGCGGACCACCGGCGGCCGCTTGATCACTGTCACCAGCGTCGGGGGTGTCGTCGGACAGCCCTTCAACGAGGCATATTGTGCCGCGAAGTTCGCCGTCGAAGGCTACATGGAGAGCCTGGCACCCGTCGCGCGGACACAAGGCGTACATGTGTCCGTCGTGGAACCCGGAGCTGTGGACAGCAAGTTCGTGAGCAATATCGGCATCGACCTCGATGCCGACGTTTCCGTCGCCGCCGATCCCTACTCTGACACGCTGCGCCATTACATCAACCGCACCGCAGACCAGTTCCTGGACGGAAGCGCCCAGACACCGGCGGCAGCGGCCGAGGCCGTGATGGAGGTTCTCAACGCCGACCGGCCCAAGTTCAGGGTCCAGACCTCCGACTGGGCTCGCACCTTCGTCAGCACCAAGCTGGCGGACCTCGACGGCTCCGCAGTTCACGGAGTCACCGATGCCTGGGTCGGCTGACCGCCGAACGGCAGCAAGCTTCGTCAGGTTCTCTTGATCGTTGGGGTTGCTGGTGTCGGGTTGTCAGCGGGGGCAGGTACGGTTCTTGGGGTGATCACGACGCACGCCTACCGGTTTGCGCTGGACCCGACGCCGCGTCAGGCCGGTGCGATGTTCCGGCATGCCGGCGCGGCTCGTGTCGCCTACAACTGGGGTCTGGCCGTGGTGAAGGCGAACTTGTCCCGGCGTGAGGCGGAACGCTCCTACGGCATTGCCGAGGCGGAGTTGACGCCTACGGTGTCGTGGTCGATGTACTGGCTGCGCAAGGCGTGGAACCAGGCAAAGGACGCCGTTGCCCCCTGGTGGGCGGTGTGCTCGAAGGAGGCGTACGCCACCGGTCTTGACCGGCTCGCGTCTGCGTTGAAGAACTGGGCCGATTCCAAGCGGGGCAGGCGCAGGGGCCCGCGGATGGGTTTCCCGCGCTTCAAGTCGAAGCGGAAGGCCACGCCTTCGGTCAGGTTCACCACGGGTGTGATCCGGCTGGACGGGCGTATGCATGTGGTGCTGCCCGTGCTGGGGCGGATCAGGACACACGAGTCCACATGCAAGCTCGGCCGCCTCATCGAGGCGGGGAGCGCGCGGATCAAGTCCGCGACCGTCGGGCAGGAGGCCGAACGCTGGTTCGTCTCCTTCATCGTGGAAGTCCAGCGCGCGGAGCGTACGCCCACCCGGCCGGATGCGGTGATCGGCGTCGATCTCGGGGTGAAGACCCTCGCGGTGTTCTCCGACGGGCGCCCGGCCACCGAGAACCCGAAGCACCTGGCCGAAGCACAGCGGAAGCTGGGCCGCCTGTCCCGTACGGTCTCCCGCCGCCGAGGGCCCGACCGGCGCACCGGACAGCAGCCCTCGAACCGGTGGAAGCGCGCCGACGCCCAGCGCAACCGCGTGCACCACCGCGTCACCGCGCTGCGCCGGGACGGCATACACAAGCTCACCACCTCCCTGGCTGGGGAGTACGGCACCGTGGTGGTGGAAGACCTCAACGTCGCCGGCATGGTGAAGAACCGGAAGCCGGCCCGCTCGATCGCGGATACCGGGTTCGGTGAGATCCGCCCGCAACTCGCCTACAAGACCGCCTGGAACAGCGGACGGCTCGAAGTCGCCGACCGCTGGTTCCCCAGCTCGAAAACGTGCAGTGCCTGCGGCAACGTGAAACCCAAGCTGCCGCTGCGGGTACGCACCTACATCTGCGAAGACTGCGGACTGGTCCTGGACCGGGATGAGAATGCCGCACTCAACCTCGCCGCACTCGTGAAGCGGCACGTCGCCGGGAGTGGCCCGGAGACAGTAAACGGACGTGGAGCCGACCGTAAGACCCCGCCTGGCCGGGCAGGTGGCCATGAAGCGTCTACCCCGCACCGGGCGACCCCTGCCCGGGTAAGACGGGGACCTTCGTCCAGCAATGGGCGAATCACTGCGATTCACTGAGAATCCAGCGAACGGATTGCCACTCCGGTCTCACCCTCCGACGGCGGCGGATTGCAGGGCGGTGCGGAGCTGGCGGCGGCCGGTGAGGTGAAGCTTGGTGTAGACGTTGCCGAGGTGATACTCGACGGTCTTGGGGCTGACGAAGAGCTCGCGGGCGATCTCCTGGTTGGTCAGGCCCCGGCTGGCAAGGTGGGCGACTTCGTGTTCGCGTTCGGTCAGGGTGTCGGCCGGGCCGGGTACATCGGCCGGTATGCCGGCGGGGTGGAGCGGAGCGAGGTCGTGGGCGGCGCGCCGGGCGTGAGGGGTGGCGCCGAGGGTGGTGTAGGTGTGGTGGGCCTGCTGGAGGTGGTGGGCAGCCTCGTCGGGCCGGCCGGTGGCCTGGAGGTGGCGGGCGAGGTGGTGGTGGAGGAAGGCGCGGTGCAGGGGAATGTCGTCGCCGTCGCGAGCCGGAGTGGCCAGACCCTCGCGGTAGTGGTGCAGGGCGGTGTGGGTGTCGCCGTGGGCGGTGGCGAGGCGGCCGTGCAGCCAGTGGCTGGTGGCGGTGAGGGCGGGCACGTGCTCGGCGAGTCGGTCGAAGGCGTGCAGGGCGTCCTCGGCATGGCGGAGGTCGTCGGCGGTGGGTCGGTGGTCGGGGGCGGTGAGGGCCTCGATGTACAGCGGAGCCCACAGCACCAGCAGGGCGGTGCGCGCTCCAGGGGTGATGGCGTTGGGGTCGTCCAGCAGCCGGATGGCCTCGCGGATGGCCGGCCGGTCGGCGTGGGCCTGTGCCAGTACCGCCGTGGCTAGCACCGGGAAGATGCAGTTCCGCTCCGGGAAGAGCGCGGCCGCCTCGCGGCAGGCGGCCAGGTCGGTTTCGGCCTGGCCGCGGTGGCCCTGCTGCGCGTGCACCATGGCGGCGACCGTGTGGCCGGCAGCTAGGCCGTAGGGCAGTGCCAGGGTGTCGGCGACCAGCAGGGCGTGGCCGGCGCTGATGGCGGCATCCGGCCATTGGCCGGTGAGGTAGCGGCCGAAGCCGAGCATGTAGTGGACGGAGGGCGTGACGGCGAGATTGCCGTCGGCGCGCATGCGGGCGGCGAGGGTGGCCAGGTCGTCGACCCCGGCCCCGAGCTGTCCGGCCAGCACCCGCAAGCCGCCCCGGTGGTTCAGCAAGAAGCTGTCTTTGTGGGCGACCCGGTCGGCGTGCTCGGGCAGGCCGGTCTCGGCCATCACTGCCAGCCCGGCCGGGGCCCCGTCGGCATACCCGACCGCCCATGCGAGGTCGCCGTAGACCTCGTAGGTCGCCGGGCTCGGCGGCATCCGGTCCACGACCGGGCGCAGGACGGCAACCGCCCGGGGGCCGTCGGCCCGCAGGAGGTGCATGACGCCGAGCCAGGTGGCGGCCCTCAGGCGGGTGGCCAGGTCGCCGGCCGAGGCCGTGAGGGGCGCGAGGAGCCGCTCGGCGGCGCCGAGGTCGCCGCCGAGGCCGGCCAGGGAGCCGAGGGCGGCGTCGCGGGCCGGGCTGGGGGCGCAGTGTTCGAGGGCCGGGTGCAGGGTACGGGCGCGGGCGATGGCCCAGCTGGCGAGGAGGTGGGTGACGGCAGTGATCAGGTGGTGTTCGTGCTGTTCGCGGGTGGGGGCGAGGTCGGCGGCCCACAGCTGGAGCGTGGCGGCGCGGTGGTGACGGCCCTCTCCTGCCTGCCGGGTGGCCTCGTCGGCCAGCCGGCCCGCCAGTTCCGGGTCGGTGGTGACGGCGGCGGCCACCCGGTGGTCCCAGGCCCGGTCCGGGCCGACCAGGGTGGCAGCGGCGGCGTGCAGGGCGTGGCGGCGGCTGGGAGTGATGGCCTGGTAGACGGCGTCGCGCTGGAGCTGGTGGTGCATACGCAGCGGGGTGGTGGGCTCGTCCGGCTGCCACTGCACCAGGCCTCCGGCCAGAGCCGCATCCAGGGCGGCGGCAGCATCGGACAGGCCGGCCAGCCGGGCGGCGGTGGCCAGCGGGGTGGCGGCGTCCAGGACAGCGAGAGCCTCAGTAAGGCGGCGGGCCTGCGCCGGCAGGCGGTCCAGGATGTGGCGGACCAGCTCGTCCAGGGTGGACGGCACCGGCAGCGGCACAGCCAGGTCCGCCAGCGCCCCGGGACCGGCCTCGCCAAGCAGCGACCGCAGATACAAGGGATGCCCGGCGGTGTGTTCCCACAGCCTGTCAACAGCCTGGCGGCTCAGTGTCCCGGCGCCGGCGACGGCAATCATCTGGGCCGTCTCCTCCACGCTCAGGCCCGTCAGCTTCAGCGGCAGCACCCGGGCCGCACCCCGGACAACCGTGTGCCAATCCCCCGCCGCGGCCGCCACGCCGTCAGAGGTCTCGGCGTCGTGGATCCGGGCCGTGAGTACCGTCAGAACGGGTTCGCTGTACAGGCGGCGCAGCACGAACGACAGCGCCTTGAGGGACTCGTCGTCCGCCCAGGGAATGTCGTCGATCACCACCGCCAGCGCGCCGGACTCGGCAGCGACGGCCAGAGCCGCCAGCAGATCCGCGCCTACAGCGAGCGGGGACCCCGTGGGCGCCGCCACCGGCTCCCCGATCCCGGACTTCGTCGCAGGCAGTCGGCGTAGCAGCTGCTCGACGACCCCGTAGGGGTAGTCCTGCTCGAAGAGGTCGCACGTACACCAGCACACCCGCATCCCGTCCGGTCCCGCCGCCAGCGCACGCCGCGCAAGCGCGGTCTTCCCGATCCCCGGCTCGCCCTCGATCACCACCACCCACGGCGCCCCCGCCACCGCCTCGGCCCGGCACTGTCCGATCGCCGCAAGCTCCTGTGCCCGGCCCGCGAAATCCCCCTCCGCCCCCGGCACAACCGCCGGCTCCCAGGCACCCGCCGCCGCGTAGGACATATCCCGCGACTCGGTATTCATGCCTGGCCACCAGCTTCCGCCACCTGCCGCAACTCGCTTTTCCAGGGTACGTCCTACCGACGGCGAGATCACCGCGACCGCCAGAACGTCGTGAGCGGCGGCGCGCCTACCGTCCGGGCTGTGGCCGTTGGCAGTGGGGGCACGCCACGAGGCAGCTGCCGTCGGCGACGGTTCCCCAGCCGTTGCACAGCGGGCAGTGCCTAGCGCGGGCGATGCCGACGGGTCGGTGCGATGCCGCTCTTGGACGACCAGCAGTTCCTCACGGCGATGGAGCAGCACAAGCAGGTCGACCCGGCAATGGAGCAGCACAAGCAGGTCGACCCGGCAATGGCCGCCGTGCTCGCCGCCATCAAGGCAACAGTGAAGGGCGGCCTCGGGAAGCTGCGGGAGCGCCCGCAGGGCAAGTCCTACAAGGGGGTCTGTACGGTCAACGGTGGATCTTCGAAACGGAGTACCACCTGATGACAGACATGACCGTGTCGGCTGAGGCCGGGACCGCCTCCGGGTGCGAGAGGAACCCTGTCGCCCTCCACCGCGCCACGACCTGGACCGGGCGCCCTGACGTTGGCCGTTCGCCCTCTATTAGGTCTTGCTCCGCGCCCGCTGGCGCCGGCCTGGCGGCCCGTCCAGACCGGCGGACGGGGCGACGTCACGCAGGGACGTGAAGCGGCGGGTGCTCGAGCACGCGGGGCTTGTACTCGACCAGCTGGATGCGGCCGTCGAAGGTGCGGTGCTCGATCATCTCGAGGGCAACGTCCGGATAGCCGTCGTAGATGCGTTCCTCGCCCGTGGCCCCGGTGATCACCGGGAACATCACGACCCGGAAGCGGTCGACGAGTCCGGCTCGTAGCAGGGACCGGCACAGGCTGAGGCTGCCGATCGTGCTGAGGAGCCCCGAGCCACTCGACTTCATGGCGCGGACCGCCTCGACGGCGTCGTCGCGGACGAGCGTGGAGTTGGCCCACGTCAGTGGCTCCTCGAGTGAGGAGGAGAACACCACCTTGGACGCCTGCGTGAGCTCGTCGACGGACGCCTCACGGCGCAGCCCACCCCGGACCGTCCCGACGGCGCGCTCATCGCCACCACCGCCCCGCACCGCTGGGCAGGAGAGCCCGTCCGTGTACTGGACCTCACTCCCTGACCACAACAGCAGACAATGCGGCCCCGCCGATCCGGCGGGGCGGGTCTATCACGAATCATGACACTCCCGGCGATGAGTGAGGTCGCTTGTGGGAGGAATGGCTGGGGAGTTGGCGGGGTGAGTGGCTTTCAGGTGACGGGGTGTCCGAGGCTGAGGGCGGCTTTGCGGAAGCGGTCGAGTTTGTCGACGGGGACGGAAAGGTGGCGGCCGCCGAGGCGGGTGGCGAGCGCGCGGATGCGCCGGTCGCTGGCCAGCAGCGCGCAGGTGGCGACGTCTGCGCACTCGATGAGGTGGACGGGTCCGAGATCGCGGGCCTGGCCGACGCGCCGCTCGGCGTCGGCCAGGAGCGTGGCGACTGTGTCCGGTAGGGCGGTGACGTGGTTGAGGTAGGTGCGTAGTTCGGCGAGGTTGCGTCCGGCGTGCACAGCGGCCAGGAGGGAGGCGGGGCTCACGGTCCAGGTCCAGTCGCCGGTGCGGGTGGCGAAGGCGTCCAGGAGCAGGGCCTGGGCCGGGGGGAGGCCGTCGAGGGCGACCAGGTCGTGGTTGGCTAGGACCTTCAGCCCTGTGGCGCCTCCGGCGGTGGCCGGTTCGGGGGCCGGCCCGGGGAGGTAGGCGGGCGTCTGGCCGGTGGCGTAGGCGCCGAGGGGGGTGAGGCGGATGGCTTGCAGGCCGTCGTAGCGGCTGAGGCGCTCCAGCCAGTCGCCGCCCCAGTTGTGCTGGTAGTCGTCGCGTGCCCCGGCCGGGTCCACGTACTCGACGTCGATCAGTCCCAGCGGTGCGGCGTACTCGAACAGCACGGCCATGGTGTAGCGGCCTTGGAGCAGCGTCCAGGGGTGGTGGCTGTCGTAGCCGAGGCTGCCGTACTCGGGGTCTTCCAGGTAGAGCTTCCACAGGGCGCGTTCGGAGCGTGCGACCGAGGGATTGTGCCCCGCCTTGCGCATGGTGGTGAAGAGCTGGTCGACGGTGGTCCACTCGCCGGCGATCAGGGCAGCCAGCGCGGCGCCGACGTGGCCGCGCCGCGGCTTGAGTGCGCTGAGCACGTTCGCGGCGCGCTGCCCTTTGATTGCTTCGATGCGGGAGAACTCGTCCAGGATCGTGCTGGAAAGCCAGCGTTGCCACAGGCCGGCCAGCACCTGGTTTGCGGGTTGAGTGAGGGCCTGCCGGCCGCGCGCGGTCAGCGCGAGCTTACCGGCAGCCAGCTGGGCCAGGCCGCCGGCCTGCAGGAGCAGGGGCCAGGCGAAGGCGGCTATCGGCTCATCGGGATAGAAGTCGCCTGCGTCCAGCATCTCGGCCACCTGGACGAGGGTTGCGGCGGACGGGCGCAGTGTCTTGGCACTGCACTTCACCCGGCCTGCGGCGCACAGTTGCAGCAGTGTCCGCAGATCGGCCTGGGCGCGGTGTTCGGTCAGGCGGATCTGCGATGTCTCGGTGTTGTGCGGGTGGGTCACATCGGCCCCGAGGCGAGGATGTAGTGGTAGTTGCCCGCGCCGCGGGTGCGCTCCAAGGTGGCCAGCACCGCGCGGGCGTCATCGCGGGGACCGTTCAGATAGAAAGGCATCCCCTGGTTCCCGAAGCCGATCTGCGCTAGCGCGCCGGCTGGTTCCCCCAGCACTGCGGCTGCTTGCGTGAAGCCGGGGGCCGGCTCGAATCCGAGCTCACGGGCGTAGGCCACGGCCCCGTAGACGATGGCCTGCGCCTGCTCGATACCGATCGGCAGGGAGGGTTCCTGGAACGCGCTGTAGTAGGAGCGCCGGTAGGCCTTCAGCGAACCCGCACCCATGGTGCGGGGCTCGATCACGTTCTTGATGCCCAGGCAGTACACGTCTACCAGCACACCGGTCACCGTCACCCGGCTTGCCCGTTCCCGGCGTGCCACCAGCAGCTGCGCGAACCCCGCCCCGGTTGCTTCCTCACCCGCCGAGGAGTCCTGGGCCGCCCACCCAGGGCAGGCCGACAGGTCCAGCCCGCTGCTCCAGCCCGGACTCACCCAGCAGCCCACCACCGGCCGGTCTCCCGGTTCCACCGCCTGGTCGGCTGCTGCGGCCCGCCGCAGCAGCGCCCCCGCTTGCCCGGGGCGAAGCCCCAACGCCCGCGCCACCTGCTTGGGGCCACTGCCGGCTGCCCGCAACGCCCGTACCCGTTCCAGCAGTTCTGTGTCATCGTCTTCGCGCACTGCGCCAGTGTGCCCGACCAGCCCGAACCCCGTCGCTGCCGACCGCGGGCCCCCCGCGGCGCCTGGTACCGTGCCCGGGCACAACCTGGCAGGGTGTCAGCCCGCCCAGTGGCGGTAGGCCTCGATCCATTGCGTGCCGCTCGGTGCGGGAGTGCGCAGCGGCAGATCGAGAAGCCCGATGGGCTGCCGCTGTTCGCCGCGGGTGCAGATCGCCACGATCCCACTCTCGGTGAGGTCGACGCCGATGACGCTCACTTCCACTCCCAGGACCGTCGTGGCGAACGGCATGGCCAGATGTTCCTCGATCATCGTGAACAGGCCCGTGATTTCCTCGTCCTCGCCGTAGGCGTCGACGGTGGCCTCCTCGACCAGCCTGTCCAACTGGGCCCTGCTCCATGTCCCCATCCCGGGCACGATACCGGCCGCGCCCGGCCCCTCATGGAGCGCGGGGCGAGGGCGGTACACAACCCAGTCGTGGACGGGCTGTCATAGTGCACCGGACTCCTGACACAGGCCCAGGCTGCCTGGCAGCCGTTGTCTCGCGGTAACAGTCGGTCCGCACCGAGCAGAGGAAGCGCGGACCGACTGCACCATGGCCGTCTTCCAGAGGTGTGACGTCCTCGTAGCGACGAGCCGGAGAGTCCGGCGGGGTGGTGAGTCGGCGTCCCGATCCGGAATCTCGCAGGTATGAACGAGCGAGGTGATCAAGCAGTTACGGCAAAGAGCCTGGCCGTGGCCGTCACCAGCGGGTGGCGGCAGAGCGAACCGGAACGCCTGCACCACACAGCCGGGCCGCGGCCGGAACTTCCCGCTCACTCGACAGCCCCACCCCAAGCCCCGAAGACCTCCCACCACACCCAACGAAAACCACACCCAAAGGTCACACATTCGATGAAGGAACCCTCGTTCCCCTCCGGGAAACAAAGATCCGGAGTCTCGTACCAGACAGGACACGCCATCAGACACCGATCCCCACTCGGAGCACCGCACACCGTCACGGCACAAGACAACAGAGACCGAGAGACGCTGATGGATTACTCAACAGCTGCCAGCCCCTCGAACTGATCCCGCAGCCGCTCGGGGTATGGCCCGTACTCGCCTATCGGCAGGAACGGCTCGATCAACTTCCACTTCTCGTCAGTGAGTTGCCTGCGAGTCACGACCGTCTTCCAACCAGATCCCCCCAAGGGACCCGGATCGACAAAGATTGATCACATCACACAGGCCCTAGTGGGTCGCTGGGAGGAGCGAGCCCTGCCTGGTGCAGGTCGTCGGCAAGGGTGCGGTCATCCGCATGGCGTTCCAGCGACCGGAGCAGGGCGCGGGCCAGATCGATGTTGGGCCAGGCGTCGGTGGGAACCGGGCCCAACAGGTAACCGATGATCCACAGGCGGGCCAGCATCTCGGCCGTAGCGTCCCGCAGCACCTCGAAGAAGTGCGGGTCTGCAGCTGTCTCGAAGCCGGACGGTGTAGGAGGCAGAGCCTGCAACAGCTCCCATGCCGCAGTGAACAAATCCTCGGCGCTGTAGCCGGTGTCGGCGAACTGGCAGGCAAGGTCGTCCGACCAGGCCGCGGTCACGGTGGCGCACGCGTGCACCAGCGCACGTACCTCGTCCGTCTCGTCCGGACACGCGACCAGCTTGGCGCGCATGGCGCGCAGCCTGCCCATCAGCACATCGATGTCTTCGACCGTACGCAGGCGCATCACACCAGCACGAGAGACCTGCTTGTCACCCTTGCGGAGCATAGGACCAGGATGCGCCCCGATACTCCGCCAACGCACCTCAGGCGTGCAATCAACAGCACCCCTACAAGATTCACTTTCGGGAGTGCACCCTGACCAGAGGGGAAGATCCGCCTAACCATGACTCCCGGCACGCCTCCATCCGCTCACTTGAGCGATACGCCCTCCCGTGCGTCGACGCCGTCGCCAGGCACGTCGCCGCCCGGGACCCGGCCGCCCGCCGCAGCGGCTGACCCACGGTGCGGCGGCTCTCGCCGGACACCAATGCCGCCGGGAGCGGGGCACCCGCTCTGCCCGACCGGGTGCAGAGATCTGCCCGTCATGACGGTTCAACAGGAGGCTGGGACACGTCGGAGCACGGCACAGTTGCCGACACGACGGGCGTCCGCGCTTCATGGAAACCTGCCCCTGGACCGGGCTGCACAACGTTGAGATGGGAGCTGCTCCTTGAACCCGGGCCACGCCATGGGTTCGACCTCAAGCGCCCTTTCGATGAACGCTTCGGGAGCGACCGCCCTCTGCACTACCCGGCCCGGCAAGGCGTGAGCCTGCGCGTTCGATGGATACGGGGCCGCTTCGGACTCCTGGGGGGTCGTACCCCCTTCCCTGCCGGGCGAGGCGTCATCGTCACAGGGCGGCATAAGCAGCGGACCTTCAATGACAAGGGCAGCGCCGCACGGTCGTCGAGATCGACGCCGAAGACGTCGCTGCCTCCCTCCGCGTTCCGGTGGACCTTGGTGACGGACGCCATTACAACAGGTGCATCCGCTCCCACCGCGGGCAGTCCGGCGCCGCCCCGTGTAAGGCGGACGCGCACCCGTTCTGAGCGCGAGCCCATGAGGCATAAGCGCGTTCCAAAAGCTGGGTGCATACGCCCCGCTCCCTTCCCTTCGCTGAGGTCAGCAGGGAGAGGGCAGCGCTGCGGGACACCTTCCATGGCCGTGCCGTGGTGGCGTCCAACCGCCTTCGACCGGGCGGTGTTCGAGAGGGCACTGCGCCGTCACGGCGACGCGTGTGCCACCCGGGCCTGCCTCGGCAGCACCCGTCGGCACGACGCGATGGTGCCCTACGCGGGATGGCGCGGCCTGTGGTCGGCCGAAACGCGACACCTGCCGCAAACCAGTCCCTCGGCGGGCCCCCGACGCCGTCGCCGGCTGCCTCCCCCTCCTCCTGGACAGGCTCCAGGCCATGGCCCAGTCAGCTGCCGCAACCCGCTGGTGACCGCCACGGTCGGGCTCTTGCAGCCGTAACTGCTTGATGCCTTCGCTCGTTCAGCACCGCGAGATTCCGGTGGGATGCCGACTTCACCCCCCACTGGAATCTCCGGCTGCCGCTTCGAGGACGTCACATCCCTGGAAGACAGCCGTGGTACAGGCGGCCCGCGCCCTCTCTGCTCTGTGCGGGCCGCCTGCTGTACATCCACAATTGCCTGCCAGGCCCTCACTCACGGCCCGGTGCCTGGGTCAGGCCGTGGCGCGTGACCTCCTGGCGGCGGTTGCGTTGTACCGGCAGACACGTGCACGTCCCCCGCGACGATCGTGTCTGTGACGGCCCCCGACTCCACGCCCGGCAGCCGGGGGCCGCCCAGCTTGATCGTGCGGATCACGTGTCGCCGGGTCGATGACCGTGGCCGGATACCACCAGCCGTCGAGCGTGGGCAGATATGTGATGCCCGAGACCAAGACCCAGGACGAGCCCCGTCACAAGATCTCCGACTGTAGTACTGGCCGGCGTCCACAGCCGCCAATCCTTGAACATGGCGCGTTTGCTTGCCCTTCCGGCCCAGACAGCACCGGGTGTCTGGCAGCAATACTGATGTGCTCCTCACGGCTCCGCTCCAAGGTCGGATCATCGAAAGGACTGAAGACATGGAATCCTTCGACACTGAAGTCGTAATCGTGTACGCAGGTACAAATCCAAACACGGGACAGGGTGCCTCCTGGCAAGGGTTTGTCGACCGTCAGGAGGCCAGTATGGGAGCCGTCAGCATTACAGTGTGGTTCCCGGAGGGTATTCCGCACACGCTACGGCAACTGGGAAATGCTCGATTCGACCTGTACGCACCTGCAGCTCGTCTCGGCCCTGGTCTTGGTGGACAAGACGTATCCGTGATGGACCGATGGGATGACCAGAACCACACTGCCCTGTTTTCTTAGAGCCTGGAAATGAACAACACGCTCAACCCTGTTGGTCGCTGTGATCGTGTCAGGGCCCCGGAGTGTTCCCTCAATGTCCGGTATGACCTCATAGGGGGCGCTCGGGCATGAAACGGGCACGGCATTTATGGAGTTCTTCACGCTTCACGATCTGCAAGGGTGCCGTGCTCGTTGCTCCATCTCCTCCTGTTCCCGTTGTGCCTGCATACTCCCCGGCCACATCCGCAAGTACCTGTGGGGTGAGCACGTCTGGTGCGCAGGACGTGAAGGTCATGTCGTTCCCTGACGATCCCGGCCTGTCGCCGTGTCCCGCCACCGAGCGGTCCTCGGTCGTGGGCCAGCGCTCATATGTTGACCTGCACCCCAGTGAGCTGCTTCCGTGCCGGAAAGATTTGGCCTGCGGGTGCCGGAAGCAAAACGGTCACCCTTGCTAACCTCGCCGTTTCGGTTGGGGCGATGAGGCGTCGTTGAGGGGCAACTGTCGGGTGGCCGAACCGATTTCGGTGTTCGGACATGGTGGAGACCCGGCGCGGTGGTCGGGTTCTCCAGGGCCTTTCAGGTCGTGGGGGGTTAGGGGTTTGCCGGTCAGCCGGCGGGACGGGGCAGTGCGGCGAGGCGATGGAAGGCCGTGGCCAGCTCGTTTCTCCAGGGCCAGGTCGTCGATATCCGCAAGCGCAGGCGTCGGCCGCCGCGGGTGAGGCGAGCGGCGACGTGTGGCAGCCGGTAGCGGAGCTTCTTCGGCTCGGCAGTAGCCAGTTCCCCGTCCAGCAGCAGGACGCGCGTCCAGACCAGCAGATCGATCGCCGCGAGGCTGAGTTCGAGCCAGACGGCGTTGACGGCGAAGTCGCGGGAGGGGAAGCGGCCGAAGCCGGTGGTCTTGCCGCACCGGATGTGGTCCTCGACGCATGCGTGCGCGCGGTGACGGGCCTCCAGGAACTGGGCGGATCCGCCTGCGGAGTACGGGGTGTCGGTGAGGAACACCTGATGCCGCAGGCCCTCGTCCTGATCGAACAGGGACAGCTGGGCTCCGGGGTGCGGCCGCTCCCGGCGCACAATGATGCGGGTGCCGGTCGGATAGCCGTCCAGATCGACCAGGCCAAGAAGGTACGAATTCCTCGTTTCCGCAGGTCGCGGACGTGGCCGAGGAAGGCTTTCGCGGATCCGGCACTGTCGGCGCGGATGAGGATCTCGGTGCCGAGCCGGTGAGCGTCGGGGATCTGCGCGAGCGCCTGGTCGAGCACCGCGATGTGATCGGCGGCGGTGTTGGCTCCGGAGTTCGAGGGCCGCAGCCGCCCGAACACGGCCTCGCCGGTGTTCGCGAGGAAACACAGCAGCGGGTGGAAGCCGAAGCCGCCCTTATGGGTGGGTGCGGCCGCCTCCTTCTCGGAGTGGCAGGTGACCAGCGTGGCATCGAAGTCCAGAATCAGGCCGGGAAGTTCTCGTCCGCCGGCCCGAGCAGCAGGTATGCCCTCGCCGATCTCGGCGGCCTGTATCCAGGCGACTTCCCGGGCTGAACCGCGGGCCGCTCGCAGCGAAGCGAGTGCAGCCTCGTCGGTGTCAGCGAGCAACCGCCAAGCGGTGGGCGTGGAGGCGACTGGGCCGAACACCCCTGCCTGGTCCCGCAGCACGGCCAGATCCGCGATCGCCTCACCACCATCGGCGAGCATCACCGCCAGGTCGGTGGCGACCCGGCCCGGATCATGCCCGGTCCCGCGCGGCCGAAGCGACCTGAGAGCGGCGGAGTACGCGGCGGTCAGCCCGGTGGCATCAGCGAGATCCGCCAGCAACCGTGCCCCGGCATGCCCGACCACTCCCGAACCATCGGCACTGACATGGACCTTGGGACGCAACCCGATAGCCTGCACGTAGAAAGTGCCCTCCGCGTGGACCGACAGAACCCCTCAGCAAGGTTCATCGTCCCAGGTCAGGAAGGCACTTTCGCGTTTCCGCCCCAAAGCCAGCCGTACCCAAGTGCAACAGCGAGGCTAAGGAGCCAAGGTCCGGTCGCCGACAAGCCCTGCTGATCAGCGCACGAGACGGGTCAGGTCGATGTCGATAACGAACGGAACCGCGATCTTCATGCGTGCGCGGTAAATGCCGGTGGCGACGTATGCGCGGGTGGTGTCGTCCAGCTCGTACGTGTGGACGACGGGGAGCCCGTTTTCCTCCTCGATGCGCCAGTAGTGCGAGATACCCGCCTGCGCGTACTTGACCGGCTTCAGTGACCGATCCCGGTCTGCGGACTCGTCTGAGACGACTTCAACCGCAAGGGCGACCTGATCGGGAAGATAGCGCGTACGGTCCGGGTCATATGGGACCGTGACAGCAAGGACGTCAGGTTCAGGCCGGTTCTTCGCGTTCAGCTTGACCGTCATTTCCCGGTCGATGACGAATCCGTCGGGTGCCCTGTCCTCCAGTGCGGTCGTAAGCCGGGTGACGACGCGAGCGTGCCAGGATCGCTGCGGGGACATCATGAAGATCAGCGCTCCATCGATCAGCTCGGTGTGCCGGGGGAGATCCGGGGCATTGTCGAGGTCATCGGCCTCCCACCCGCTAGGTCGGGGCGGCAGCATCCAAGGCGGGAGCGCATCCCATGCGGTCGTCATCGTGTCCTCCTTCGGGCGCCCAGGCCAGCCTATCCGCCAGCCGTACGTGTGTCGGTGGTGCGAGTTGCGGAGCAGCGACGGCGGGCTGTCACGCAGTCGCAAGGCCCCCATGCGGCTGACCGAGGCAGAGCGCGCTGGCCCAGGCCGACAACCGGCGCGACGCCGTGGGCGGTTACGACGAGGCCGCCTACCACTTCCACGAGGCACACGTCAGGTGGTCACTCAAGGACGGGCCGGGCAGCATCAAGGCCCTGCGCCGCTCGAACGCCGCCCGCAGTCCTCAGCCCTCAGGAACGTCAGGGCCGTGTGCACTGCCGTTCGCTGGATTCTCAGTGAATCGCAGTGATTCGCCCATTACTGGACGAAGGTCCCCGTCTTACCCGGGCAGGGGTCGCCCGGTGCGGGGTAGACGCTTCATGGCCACCTGCCCGGCCAGGCGGGGTCTTACGGTCGGCTCCACGTCCGTTTACTGTCTCCGGGCCACTCCCGGCGACGTGTCGCTTCACGAGTGCGGCGAGGTTGAGTGCGGCATTCTCATCCCGGTCCAGGACCAATCCGCAGTCTTCGCAGATGTAGGTGCGTACCCGCAGCGGCAGCTTGGGTTTCACGTTGCCGCAGGCACTGCACGTTTTCGAGCTGGGGAACCAGCGGTCGGCGACTTCGAGCCGTCCGCTGTTCCAGGCGGTCTTGTAGGCGAGTTGCCGGCGGATCTCACCGAACCCGGTATCCGCGATCGAGCGAGCCGACTTCCGGTTCTTCACCATGCCGGCGACGTTGAGGTCTTCCACCACCACGGTGCCGTACTCCCCAGCCAGGGAGGTGGTGAGCTTGTGTATGCCGTCCCGGCGCAGCGCGGTGACGCGGTGGTGCACGCGGTTGCGCTGGGCGTCGGCGCGCTTCCACCGGTTCGAGGGCTGCTGTCCGGTGCGCCGGTCGGGCCCTCGGCGGCGGGAGACCGTACGGGACAGGCGGCCCAGCTTCCGCTGTGCTTCGGCCAGGTGCTTCGGGTTCTCGGTGGCCGGGCGCCCGTCGGAGAACACCGCGAGGGTCTTCACCCCGAGATCGACGCCGATCACCGCATCCGGCCGGGTGGGCGTACGCTCCGCGCGCTGGACTTCCACGATGAAGGAGACGAACCAGCGTTCGGCCTCCTGCCCGACGGTCGCGGACTTGATCCGCGCGCTCCCCGCCTCGATGAGGCGGCCGAGCTTGCATGTGGACGGCTCCGGCGGGCGATCGGCCGACATCGGGATTGAGAAAGCACCGTTCCAGAGCGCGGGTCCGTCGCGGAAGCAGGGGGCAGTGGTGGGCCGGGTCAGTAAGGACGGCTGCCGGTGCCGACATGTCGCGGGCGGAATGAGGTGGGCGGCCGGCGGCGGCTGGAGGCGATCTGTGCCCGCCCTGCTGTCTACATGGGCACCGAGGAGCGTAGCGCGCGCAACTACGGTTCGGACACGGTGGCCCGACTCGACCGGGGAGCGGGCGTGCAAGCAGGGAGGTTTGCGGTGGAGATGTGGACCGATGAGGATGAGCAGCAGCTGGGCGCGCTCATCAAGGCCTGCAGGAGCGGGGCCGTCACGGCCACCGTGGACGCTATCGCTGCCCAATGGGGCATGCCCACCCAGAACGTCATCGACTGGCTGCAGACGGCAGCCTGGTACTCCCCTGGCGTTCAGGGGGCCAGTCAGGGCGTGTCCGTCACCGAAAACGACCCGGCCGTCTGGAACGACTGGCTACAGGACGTATGTCTCAGCGACAGCTATCAGATGCCGGCGGTCCGGCAGGGCCACACGGTCCCGTACCCGGCCCCCGGGCGCCCTGCGGCGGGCTCCGGAGCCCATGCCCCCCAGTACGTTCAGTATCCCGGCCACACAGGGGCACCCAACTCCCTCCCGCAACAGCCCGCACCCACCGGTCAGCCGCCCACTTACCCGGCAAATGCGTGGACCTGGGTCGAAGAGCGGCCTCAGGACGATTACGAAGTCACGCAACCGGCCCACCATGCCCACACGGCTCAGCAGGCATACCCAGCGGTGTCAGACCCGGCCGGGCCGGCGCCCTCAAAGCCGCACCCCACTACAAAGGGAAAGCAAGACAACCGGCAGGCCCAAACTTCAGCCCCGACACGCAAAAAGCAGAAGCACCAACCCGTGCACCAACCCGTCACAGGTTTCAAAATAGGGAGCGACGAAACCTTCATCGCTTGCATGAAGCGCCTACGAAACTACAGGGGGCTGAGCCAGTGGGACGTCGGTTTCGGATCAAGCGTTGGCAACTGGGAGACGGGCAGCGTACCTCCCAAGTGGCGTGTTGCGCGGAGGTGGGTTGAGGCTCTGACGGGCGGAGAACACCCGACTGAAGAGGAGCGCAACCTCCGCGAGCAGCTGTTTGACCTGCACAGCTCGCAGAACCCGAGATGAGATGAGGATCCGAGCCCGGACGGGCCCGGAGACAGCACCGGTTCACCCGGGGCCGTCTCCGGGCCGTGCAAGAGTGCTCAACGACGATCAGCGCTGACAACCAGCAGCAGCCACGTCGCAGTTCGCAGCGTTGACCGCATATAAAGTCGCAGTCAGTCGCGGGGCAGCCGCCGCGCACTTGAAGGGAAAGAACACGACCACCCCGCCTCCGGGACCGCGCCACCACGTTGACCCAAGGATGATCACCGGTTCGGGCGCTGGCCACCACGAGCCGATACACCGGACCGACCCTGATACCCCGCCTGCCAGGCCTCACCTGGCCGAGTGAGGCCGAAGACCGCTGCGATCACGGCCCGGGTGCCCGTTTCGACCAGCGTCATCAGCTCGACCTGGGGATCGCGGCCGTGCGGGCACCGCCCCAGCCAGCCCCGGTTGCGCTCACTGAGCCCTTTCATCCTGCATCGCGCACCGAAGGCGCGCTGGATTGCTGTCCGGAAACATCGGGGCGCCTCATCCCGCTGTCCCCGCCCAGGGCCTTGACCAGGTCATCGACCGAGCGGGTGGAGACCCCGTGAACGTAGGCCTCCATGATCACGGCATACAGAGCCTGATCTATACGCCGCCGGCGTTCCAGCAGGCTGGGGAAGAAGCTGCCGGTCCGGAGCTTGGGAATCTCCAGGTCCAGGTCGCCGGCTGGCGTGGTCAGGGTCTTGTCCCGGTGGCCGTTGCGTAAGGCCGTCCGTGATGCGGTGTGCTCGTTCCAGCCGGCACCGATGTGCGCGCTCACCTCGGCCTCGATCAGTTCCTGCAGCATCCGCTCGGCCACACTGCGGACAAGCTCGATTCCATCAGACGAGCGTAGTGACTCCAGCAGCCGTATCAGGTCAGACTGGGACAGGGCCATCGCGTACTCCTCATGGTTGAACTGGGCGTTCACCAAGGAGAGTTACGTGATGGCCCGCCTCGCGTCAGGGAGCGGCAGGCACCAACAGAAGTGCGCCCCGAGCACCCGCCCGCGCACGCCCGCACCTTGATCGGCTACACCACAACAAGGGACGCCATCCGATCTTCCAGTGGTCGCGGACGAGTTCGGCGACCTGGGACGCGGTGGCCTGCTCGGTGGTCAGGTTGGTGACGGCGTAGACCGTCTTGACGGCGGTCTTGCCGGTCTTGAGGTCGGTGCGCCGGCGCTTGATCTGGACGGCCCGCCGGGCCCCCGGGGGCTGTTCACGGTGGCGACCTTGATCCGGCGGATCCCTGAATGGCCGTGGCCGATGCCCCGGGTGCGTCACTGAAGCGGGATGTCCTTCCAGAGAAGGGATTTGAGCCGGCAGCGCAGCTTCTTCCGGTTCGGCGCCCGCTCCTATGTCGCGATCTTTGCAATCGCCCTGGTGGTATTCCAGCGGTGCCCTTTCGGGATCCCGATAGGCCCTGCGTAAACAGCCTCATCGCCTCTACCTTCGGTTTACCCGTCTCCTCGAAGTGGGGAATTGCAATGGAACACCCCGATGCCGATTACCGGAGCGCTTGCAGGTGCCTGAACAGTCTTCAAAAGCGTCTCAACTGCGATTCCTTCGGCCGATGTCTGACGCCAACAGCAGTGAATCGGGCCGGACGAAGACAGGACGGCGGAGCCTGCCCCACGACCCTGCCCCCTCCAGCAATTACCAAGAGGGAAGAGCAAAAGTGATTGGTCTATTCCTCCGAGCGGGGCAACGCTGGGCGCGAGTCGTGTCCAGCAACGTGGGTATTGATCCTGGATACTCAGCTTGACCTCGATTCTTCGGTGGGGTTTGGTCGTTGAGTGGCCTGGTGGTTCGCCCGTAATGTCCCTCGCCGTGTGAGGGTGGGCCGTCGCGTCTCGCTGCGGGGTGCGCCGGGTTCCACGGACCCGGAGGCTGCTGGCCTTCCTCCTCTCGGTGTGCGTTGGGGCAAGGGGCTGGTCGTCAGGTGGCGACCGTCAGGTTGTTGATCCGCTTCCAGCTGGTCGTGAATGTCTCGGCCCAGGGCCAGGTCCGTTCGATGCGCAGGTGGCGGCGGCGTGCGTGGTGGGCGAGGCGGGCGGGCAGGTGGTAGAGGCGGAAGCGGATCGTGTCCGGCTCGGCGTCGGCGAGGTCCGCTTGGTCGTGGAGGGCCAGCAGCCGCATCCAGGCGTCGAGATCGGCGGCGAGGTTCGCGGTGAGCATCCAGCTCGCGTTCGTTTCCCAGGACTTGGACGGCAGGTTCGCCAGTCCCATCGCCTTGTTGGTGCGCACGCGGTCTTCGACCTCGGCGTGATCGCGGTGGAGGACGTCGAGGAACTGCACTTGGTGGGTGCCGGCGATGTGACCCATGTGCCGGATGTTCGTTGCAGTGATCGAGTAGCGCCAGCCGGTCTTCTGCTCAAACGCCGTCAGCTTCCCCAGGTGCCGGCGGGAGGGCTTGACGCGGCGGACGATCAGCCGCATGCCCTTGGGCCAGCCCTCACGAGTGTTCAACCCGGTCAACTCGGCGACGAAGTAGCCCTCTTGGACCTCGCCGTCCTGTCGCAGGGAGGTTTCCCAGGCGGCTTCGGGGAGGCGGGCGATGGCGCGTTCGTCCTCGGGCGTGATCGTCCAGCCGACGGTGTAGCGGACCGTGCGCCGCGTGGTGTTCAGCGCCTGAAGGCGCTTGAGCAGGCCGTGCGTGGCACCGGCGCCGTCGACCCGCACCAGGATCTTGGCCTGGGAGGAGCGGGGTATCTGCGCGAGCGCGGCATCCAGCACCCGCAGGTGATCGGCGACGGTGTTCGCGCCGGCGTTGCCCTCCCTCAGCTCCATCGCCAGGCACTCGTCGGTGTTGGCCAGCCACGCGGCCAACGGGTGGAAGCCGAAGGTGCCCTTGAACGTGCCGGCGGCGCCCTGTTTCCTGGAGGCCGCGGTGATGACCGTGGCGTCCATGTCGAGCACGATCCAGCCCTTCAGATGCCGCCCCGCGACGGTCAGATACGGGAAGCCGCCGGGCCGCAGGTGCAGCAGCGTCCAGACGTGGCGACGCACCCGCTGTCGTACCTTCGCGATCTGCGCGCGCGTCGTCTCGTCCGTCGTGGACAGCAGCCGGTGCAGCGTGGAGTCCGACACTGCCGGTCCGAACAGCGGGCCGTGGTGGAGCTGGAGTTGCTCGGCCTCCAGCAGATTCGTGGCGCCGAGCGTGATCGCGACGACGAGGCCGACGAGCGCGGTGGCCCGGTCCCGCCACGACGAGGTCGTGCCCGATGGAAGCACTCCCGCCAGTGCGTCGGTCAGGCCCACGCGGTCGGCGAGCCTGCGCAACAGCACTGCCCCGGCATGCCCGACCAGCCCTTTCCCGTCGGCCGTCACAGACAGACCGCGGTCCCACCCTGTACGCTCACTCACCAGAAAGGTGCCCTGACTCCTGCGCCGGATTCGATCTAGACACTCGCATCCTTGCAGGTCGGCGGCACCTTTCTGCCGTCAGGGCGTCAGATCGACCAATTCCGCTGAAGAGCCGGGGTTGAACTCGTAGACGCCAGCTGGTGGATCACGGTGGTTCGATCACCAGGCCGGTCTCGGTGAGGCAGCCGTTGATCAGGTCGGGCCGGTACTGGATCTTCTTGAGCTTGCGCTTGACGATGCGGACGAGGCCGCCCAGGCCGGCGGCGACGAAGTTGGCGATGGAGCGTTTCAGGAGTGACCAGACGCCCTCGGTGGGGTTCAGCTCGGGTGCATACGCGGGCATCTGGACCACACGCAGCCACTCCTGGTGTTCGTCGGCGAACTCCTTCATCTGTGCACACAGGTGCACGTTCAGGTTGTCCCAGCACCACACGAGCGGCGCGTGCAGCTGCTGGTGAACGGCGAGGATCAGTTCGCGGTACTCGTGCCAGGCGAAGCTCTTGGGCTCGCCCTTGCGCCCGTGACAGACGTGCAGCCGGTAGAAGAAGTGCGGGCGCTCGCCGGGGCGGAAGCAGACCGCGCCGGCCACGTTGACCCGGCCGGAACCTCTGCCACGCACCCTCACCACGGGCCGTGCCCCGCGCGGGGCCCATGTGCGGCCCTTCGGCGGCCTCAGGCCCTGCCCCGCCTCGTCCTCGAAGCAGATGTAGGCGCCCAGGTCCGCCGCACTGGTTTTACCTGCGGCCACACCTCCTGCTTCCACACCTCGATGGCCTCCTCGTCCCGCTCGACGGCCCGGCGCACCGGGACCTGGCACGACCAGCCGTGGCGCCGCATCAGCTTCCACACGCCCTGCACCGTGTAGCCCACATGGAACAGCCGCCCGATCAGCGCCTTGATCCGCTTCAGCGTCCACCGCTGGTCGTCGGCGAATCCGTGCGCCGGCGGGCCGCGCCGCAGTTCTGCTTCCAGACGCGCGAACTGCCGCGCCGACAGACGCTCCGGCGACACCGGTCCCCTGGAACGCAGGGCCTGCACCCCGCCCTCGCGCCACCGCTGACGCCACAGCCGCACAGTGCGCGGCGCTACCCGTAACTCCGCCGCGACCGCACCAGAACTCTCGCCCTGCTCAAATAACTCAGCGGCCTTCAGCCGCAGTTGTTCACGTCGTTCCTGCTCGGCAGGCGTATACCCGCCCCTCTGCGCATACCGCATGAACCTGCCATACCGCAGGGATCAAGGACCGTCACGCCCTCTCGGCGTCTACGAGTTCAAGCTGAGTACTTGCGGTGGACCGACACCCTGCCGGACTGACACGCCGTCACTAGTACGGCACGGTCGTGGTCGAAGACCTCAACGCCGCCGGAATGCTCCGCAACCGGCGGCTCGCCCGCCACGTCGCCGATGCCGGGTTCGGAAAAGGTCCGCTGCCAACTGCTCTACAAGGGCCGACGCAACGCGTGTCCCACCATCGTGGCCGACCGCTGGTACCCCAGCTCAAAACCTGCTCGGACTGCGGCGCGACGAAAGCCAAACTGCCGCTGCACGTCCGAGTCTTCACCTGCGATCTCTGCAGCCTGGTCATCGACCAGGGCGGTTGCAAGTTCCGGGATCGAGTGGATCGTCCGCGTGGGGTGGGAGTTGACGGGGCAACAGCATAGGCACGAGACCGGTGATCATCAGGGTGTCTACGCCTGCTGATCACATCGAGGTCCCGTGCCTGCCGCTCCGTCCTCCACGATCCCTGCCGTCCTGGCGAAACTGGGCCCCCTTTCACCAGTGCGACACCGGCCGTCTGCGCACCCACCTCCAGCGCCTCCCCGACCCCCGTTCGCGTCGCGGGCGGTGGTATCCCCTGGCCGGCTTGCTGCTGATCTGCGCCTGCGCAGTCGTCTCCGGCGCCCGGACCATCACTGAGATCACCGAGTGGGGACAGCGCGCCAGCACCACGGTGCTGGAACAGCTCGGCATCCGCCGCCACCTGCCCGGACGTCGACGCGCCCCATCCCATGCCACCCTCACCCGGCTCCTGGCCGCCCTCGACGGCGATGCCCTGGACGCCGTGATCGGCGCCTACCTGGCCGAACACGACCACACCGATGTCGGCGGCACCGGCTCGGTGCCGCGGCCGGCGATCGCGGTGGACGGCAAGGCGCTGTCCGGCTCCGCGCACCGACAGCAGCGCCACCGGCCCCTGTTGTCCGCCGTCACCCACGCCCCCACCGTCACCCTGGCCCAGCGGGAGGTGGGGGCCAAGACCAACGAGACGGCCGCTGCTGGAACCCTCGATCTGGCCGGTGCCGTGGTCACCTTCGACGCCCTGCACAGTGTCAAGGACCAGGTGCGCTGGCTGGTGGAGGAGAAGAAAGCCCACTGCATCGCCGTGATCAAAGGAAACCAGCCGACCGCGTCCGCCCAGGTCAAAGCCCTGCCATGGGAGCAGGTGCCGATAGCGCACACCGTCTCCGGGACGGGCACGGGCGGCGGGAGTCCCGCTCGGTCGAGGCGATGGCTATCGCGGCGAACCTGGGCGGGATCGCTTTTCCGGAAGCACGGCTGGCCTTGTGTATCCACGGGCGCCGCCGGGACAGCGGCAAGCGGCAGACCCGGGAGACGGTCTACGCCGTCACCAGCCTCGATACCCACCAGGCCAGCCCTGCTGACCTGGGCGGATACGTCCGCGGGCACTGGGGAATCGAGAATTCCAGCCACCATGTCAGAGATGTGGTGTTCGTCGAGGACGCCTCCACCGTCCACACCGGCAGCGCGCCGCGAGCGATGGCGGCCTTGCGGAATCTGGCCATCGGCAGGCTGCGGCTGCTGGGAGCGGACAACATCGCCAAGACCACCCGAGCGATCCGGGACGCACCCGAACACGCCATCTGGATCTGGGGCATCACCGACAGCCCACTCCTACCGGGAACCTGAAGCCGCCCTGGCCATCGACCGGGACGAGAACGCAGCCCGCAACCTGGCCGCCCTCGCGGCGGCCCGCACGACAGGTACCGGAGTGGCCGGAGACCAGGACACGCCCCGCGTGTCGAAACCCCGTGGAGCCGACCGTGAGACCCGTCGCCAACACCCCGGCCCAAACACCGGCCGGGGCGGACGGGCAGATGGCGCGAGCCTGCCGCACCAGCGGCAAAAGGAAACGGGAGACCGCCGTCAGGACACCGAAGCACAACCCACGCAGGGGTGACACCGACACGGACCTCCAGACAGAAACATCTGGAAAGCTGAGACTCGGTACAGTCTGCCGGATGGCTCGGCGGACCGTCACACCAGGAGCCAGGAAGAGGTTACTCCCAGCACTGGGCTTTCACAGTGGCGACCCCTGTATAGATCCAGGTGTTGGGTACAATTCCAGGGCGCTTCATCCACGCGTCCTTACTCTCGATTTCTTCACAGCCTCCACTAATTTCAGACCCGTAATCATTCATCATTTTCCGGGCCCCAATGAGGGCAGTATAGGGGTCTCCCGCATAGGCGGTGAAAGTCCGATCAGAAGATTCGAGACCGACCGGGGGTGCCGCCACGGCCGGTACGGCTGAACCGAAAATGACTGCCGCTGCGACTGCGGCCCCAGCGATGATCCGACGCATCACGTTTTCCTTTCAGGTTTCTTCTGCACCTGCCGCAACCCTATCGACTAATCTGCCACCATAGATGATTTCAAGCCGGGATATTTAAATTTATTTGTGCATTAAAATTTTCCGAAATGTTCGATTGGTCATTGTTCGTGGGTGAGTTCAGCGTCGCTCTCTCCGTCTGACTCGGCAATGAAATCTGCCGCACGGCATAGTCCACGGGCCCGCATCGAAGCGGGAGTCGTCTCCTCATACATCCACGGCACTCGGTCTCGCGCCGCGGCCTCTTCCAGACCAGAGCGATGCCGAAACGAGGTAGAAACGGGCCGGAATTGCATCTTCATGGACGGGACGCTTGAGCTCTGGCCCGGCCAGGGCTCTGTGGTGCGAGGAGTTCTCCACTCCCCAGTGCCCGCGCATCGCAGTGGCCAGGTCGGAGGGGCCGGCTTGGTGGGCGTCGAGGCTGGTGACGGCGTAGACACTCTCACGGCTCACGCCGGCCGGTGGGCTTGCGGCGGCGGTGGACGCCGATGGCCAGGCGTGCGCGGGGAAAGGCGATTCCGTCGAGTCCGTCCGCGACGGCGCAGGTCTTGATCGAGCGGGACTCGCGCCTGCCGTGTCCGCAGGCGGAGGCGGTGGTGCTGGACGGCGATGTCCCGCCGGGGCAGGGCCGCGAGCTGGCTGTGGGCGGTCGGCTGGTTGGTCTTGATCACGGCGATGGAGTGGGCCTTCTTGGTCTCGACCAGCCAGGAGACGTTCGCCTTGACCGAGTGCAGCGCGTCGAAGGCAGGGCGAGGGTGACGCAGATCCCGAGCCCGACAGGTTGCCGTCACCGGGCGGGTCTGTCAGCCAGCAGCCGGGGCGACCCTCTCGTTCGGCAAACTTTGCTGCACCGATCAGGGCGTCGAGGCTGTCGTGCGTGCCAGCCAGACTGTCGTGCACAGATCCGCGATCATGGCACCGCCCCCATTCCGTTTCGATTACTCGTTGGCGGAATCCGTCGGTGCTGTCGCCTGACGACCGGCACCAGCCCCGACGAAGACCAGAACGGAAGACACCCGCAACATTCCGGGCCCGTGGAACCCGGCGCGCCCGCAGCGTCACTCGACGGCCCACCTCGACGGACACGAGAACATTACAGGCGAACCGCCGAGTCGATCAGAGCTCGAACCTCAAGGGCGATGCGTTCTCAGGTTGTGAGTCGGGGCATGGCTGTTGCGTGCTGGGGGCGTGACCGGTAGTGATCGGCTGTGGCGGCGATGTTGGTCCAGCCTGCTTGGCGCATGAGTCCGATGGCCAGGTTGTGCAGGGTGGCCATGGCGCGGGGTGCGGAGCCGGTGCGTATGCGCGAGGCGTCCTGGCCGAACGTCACGTCTCTGCCGTGGTGCAGGGCCTCAACTGACCAGTGATTCTGGACGAGTTCGGCGAGTTGTGTCGGGCTGGCCTGTTCGGGCGGGAGGCTGGTGATGGCGTGGACGGTCTTCGTTTCGGCCTTGCCGGTCTTGCGGTGGGTGCGGCGGCGCTTGACCTCCATGGCCTGGACGGCGTGCGGGAAGAGTAGGCCGGGACGGACGGTGCAGACCTTCAGACGGCGGACCTCGCGGCGGCCGTGCCCGGCACCGGTGGTGCGGGCCTGCAGGGGAATCTGCTTCCAGGGCAGGCGCTGCAGCTGCTTGCGGAGCTTCTTCTGGTTCCCGTTGACCACCAGGACGTAGTGGCCGCCGGCGGCCATGACGTGCTCGGCGTGGGCGCGCTGGGTGTGCATCGCATCGGCGGTGACGACGGCGCCGCGCAGGTCGATCCGGTCCAGCAGTGGGGCGAGGGCGGGTATGTCGTTGCTCTTCGCGGTGATCCGGCGCTGGGCGATCACGGTCTGGCAGGCGTGGAACGCGGCGGTGAGCAGGTGGACGGCCGTGCCGTCGGCGCGGGATCCGCGCACGGCCGTGCCGTCGACGGCCAGGCCGGCCAGGGCGTCGCCGTTCAGGGCCGGGGAGGCGTCCCGGTGTGGAGGCGTTCGGCGTGCTGGAGGTCAGCCCGAGTTGTTCGCGCAGGCCGTAGTCGGTATCGGCGGCGAAGCGGGCGATGGCGGCCAGGGACGTGGCTCCGCCGAGGACGGCGACCAGGCACAGCCCAAGCAGGGAGCCCAGGCGGTAGCGGCGGCCCCGGACCCGGCGGGGATCGGGTATCCGCCCCAGCACTTCGGCCAGGGAGGTGAACTGCTGCGGATCCGGGCAGGCAGAGTCGATGTCCTCGCAGTGGCTGCAGGACACCGATCAGGAAAGATGGCACGCGAACGCGACCCCTGTTCGTGATCAAAGGCTTCGACAACCTTGATCATCAGGGGTCGCGTCTCTCGTTGCCGAACCGGGCGAACCGCACGCAGCGGCCCGTACACAGGCGATCAGCTCATCTCGCCAGCTGAGAACACATCAGCCCTGGCTCGAACCTCGCTGAAGGATCGAGGCCAGCCACGATGAGCACAGGCAGAGCTATCTGCAGCTGCCGTATTTAGAGCCTCGGCTTTACGGGCAGGACAGTCACGTTCACGGCCTGCGGCCCCTTGTCGCCCTGCTTGCGCTCGTAGCTCACCCGGTCCGCCTCAGCGAGGCTCTTGTAACCGTGCCCGTTGATGGCGCTGTAGTGAACGAAAACATCGGGACCCTTGGCATCCGGCGCAATGAACCCGAAGCCCTTTTCGCTGTTAAACCACTTGACCGTACCAGTTACTACTTCTGACATTTACTTCTCCGTGCCGAGTATCCATTGAACCGGAATGACTGAAACGGTCACCACCGGGCGCTGACGCTCCTTAAGTGAATACCTAGGAGTCGACTGCACCCATCTCCTTCGGGCGGCCAAAGAGGCAACGTGATGGGTGGGGATAGCTGCCTTGCCAGCCCTACAGCGCAAGGCCGCCATACCGGATCATGGAAAACCAACCCTGCTTCGGTGGCTAGCAGGATGACAACTCCTAAGGACCGAGAGAGGGCAGCGCAGTGCAGACAGATGTTTGTGATGCTGTACAGCATTGACGCAATCGTTGGCCCGTACCGTGCCGCAGAGCTGGTGAACGAGTACAGGCGACGTCTCCTGCAGGAAGACGGCCTCCCGGATAGGGCAGCCCTCGCTGTGGCATGCACAGCCTACGCCTTCAGTGACGTGTACGTTCTGGCCGCTGCAGGGCAGGTTTGGGAATCGTATGCACCCCACGACAGGGATGAGAAAGAACGCATCTCCATAGTGGAGAAGCTTCACGACGACACATCCGGGCACTGTGTGAAGGTCTTGACGGCATGCGGAATTATCGATTTCATACCGCTGGATCGACTCGCGAAAGAGTACTTTCTTTTCTCTTGGCCTGAGGAGCAGCAGGCGGGTTAACCTCATTACAGTGAAGGTGTCTCAAAGCACGATGGCGTCCACATGATCTGAGCATTGCTCGCCTTCCTCGCCGAGCTCTGCCGGTGGCTTCATCCTCAACCAGCTCGGCCCTGGCTTGGATCGGTTCTGACGAATACAAGTGTCACAAAGCCAGCGTGGTGTGAGGGAACGGCTGGGTACAGGGGCACGACTGACCTTCGGGTTGCAGCAGCTGCGCGGTGTGGTGTGCTGGGAGAGGTGAGGCGCCGGGACGCAGCTGATCTTTTTGGAAGCATGAGCCCGTGTCATGGACGTGGAGATTTGAAGGTCCGGGGGGCAGAAATGTCTCCGGAGGTGGCTGAGACGGTATTTTCAGTGCAAGGAGACGCGGAGAGCCGGATCGGCGAACTGGGGGCATCTACTGGAGCAGGATGTCGCGCACGCAAGTGACTCTCCTGATGGAGGGGAAAGAAATGACTTCGAGCCTGAGCATGGAGATTGCCGATGCAGCTGGGGCCGAGGCGCGCAATGGAAAATGACCATTTCGGAGGTGGCCTGGCCTCATCACCTCAGAACCGGCTACGCAAGGTGGCACGCGCACTCGTAGCCGCCTCAGCCCAGCAAAAGCCCCTGCCTGAGGCAAGCCGCAGGCACGTAGTCAGCACGTCCAATGCTCTTGAAGCGATCCTCCTCCTGGCCAGCTCCATCGACAGCATGGCGCTGAAAGGCCAGATGCGGACGATCGACGCCGAGATGATCATTTCACTGCTTATGGTTGTCCGCGATCACATCGACCCGTTGCCCGGCGGCGGTGAGCGACCCGATAGCGATCCCATAGCCCGTGACCTCGAAGCGATCATCACCATGCTCATTCACGGAGAACTCGAAGCCAGGAACTCCTGATCGCCGACTGCCCGTTGACCCCTCGCTCACGGCAGGTTCATCCAGCAGGTCCGGCTCACCTCCAGCGGCGAACTTGGGCCCTGTCCGGGCAGGGAGCGCCGTCGAAGTGGCTGGTCTACGCATCCTCGGCGAACATGCGGTCCAGGAAGCGGTCAGGGCGGTTGACGAACGCGCCGGTCAAAGCGACAGGTTCGGCCTGCTCATATTCCACCTGCTCGATGGTGCCGCCCCTTTCGATCTGCAGGATCCGTGCGCCGGGCATGGCCAGCAGGATCGACGAATATGTGGCCACCACGAACTGGCACCCTTGTTGGAGGAGTTGCCGGATCCGGACCGTCATCGCCAGGCATCCGTGCAACGAAAGGGCTGCTGGGTGGTTCACTCACGCCGACGGCCGAGGCAGACAACCAGCCCGTGACCATCACCGTGACCGATGCCGGCACCGGCAGCCTGAAACAGTCCGTCACGTCGCAGGACGTCAGAACTTGCCCGGCCCGTTGTGTGGGAGCACGGTGGTGTTGTCAGGCCCACCGGCTGCCGAGCATCTGCCGAGGAGAGGCATCATGGCAAGGCGTTCGTGGCTCGCCTGCGCACTGGCATTCCTACTCGTCGCCGCGGCGGCGTGCAGCCGTCCCAGCGACGAGTCCGCGACACCGGGAGTAACCGACACGACCGTCACGATCGGCAGCCACCAACCGTTGACCGGCCCGGTGGCCCCCGGCTTCGGCCGTGTAGCGCCTGCGGCCAAGGCGTACTTCGACCATGTCAACGCGAACGGCGGTGTCCACGGCCGAAAGATCATCTTCACGTACCGGGACGACGCCTACCGTCCGAACAACACCATGAAGGTGGTACGCAGACTAAGGCTTGTCCCGTAACTCCTGGTCAGGGATGAGATGATCTTGGTGTGGACGAGACGGCGTCGGATTGTCTGCGCCGCCGGCGGGCCGACGTGTGACCTGGCCGGGACATGTGCCGACCTCGCTGCTGCCGCCTGGCTCAGCTTTCTTGAGCATGCCAAACCGACCCTGACTCGCCCGGCGGGCAGGGCCTGACGCGGATGCGACGTTGGGGGCGATTTGCGGTTGCTGTGCGGGGGGAGGACGGTAATGGTGTGAGCGTGACTGCAGCTGTTCGCACGGGATTGCACGCCACGGCCACGAGGGCAGCGGCGGCCGCGAGCCCAGCTGGCCCGGCTGGACGACGCTCGCGTCGGCTGACATAAGCCGTGGAGATCGCATGAACAGGCTTCTACGCATCCCAGGCCTGGCTGCCCTGGCGGCCCTCCTCCTCGTCGTCGCGGGCTGCAGTTCTCCGGCAGAGGTCAGCAACGAGGACTCCGCACCCGGCATCACCGACACCGCGATCACGATCGGCAGCCATCAGCCGCTGACCGGGCCGGCGTCTGCCGGCTTCAGCCACTTCGCACCGGCAGCCAGGGCATATTTTGACTATGTCAACGCCAACGGGGGCATCCACGGCCGCAAGATCTACTTCAATTACCGGGACGACGCCTACAGCCCGGACAACGCCACCCAGGTGGTGCGCAGGCTGGTGGAACAGGACAAGATATTCGCCCTCTTCTCAGGGTTGGGTACCGCTACCCACCGGGCAGTCGTCGACTATCTCAATGCCGAGAACGTCCCTGACCTGTTCCCGGCCTCCGGCTGCCCCTGCTGGAACAATCCGAAAAAACTTCCCTACACCTTTGCCCTGCAGACGGATTACACCAGGGAGGGCAAGATTCTCGGCGACCACGTCAACAAGACCTTCCCCGGAAAGAAGGTGGCCTACTTCTACCAGGACGACGATCTGGGCAGGAGCGGCGTCGCAGGCCTGGACAAGGTCATCCCGCGTTCATCAGTGGTCGCCCGCGAGAGCTACCAGCCCGGCTTCAACGACGTCTCCGAGCAGATGCAGGCGATCGCCAGAGCCAGAGCCGACGTCATCGTCAGCTTCTCCGTCCCCAGTCATACGGTCCTGCTGCGCCTGGCCCAACAGAAGTCCGGCAACACCGCGAAGCTGGTGGTCAACTACTCCGGATCCGATCCGACAACCCTGTCCGACCTCCTCGAGTCCGCCGCCCCCCACAACGGCACGTCCAGCGGCGCCAACCCCCTTATCCAAGGAATCATCACGGACAACTATCTGCCGCCACTCACCGACACCTCGAACAAGTGGATCCAGCTAGTGAGAATGATCCACAGCCGCTATCTGCCGGCACAGCCCCTGAGCCGGTACACCGAGCTCGGCGTACTGACCGCGTACCTATTCGTCCAAGTACTGCAGCAAACAGGCAGAGACCTAACCCGACAATCACTCGTGGACACCCTAAAAAAGGGCGACTTCCCCGGGCCGGGAGTGACCCCGCTGCGCTACAACCGCACCTCGCACGCCGGCTACACCGGCACCCAGATCGGCGTCATCAAGGGCAATGCCATCGTGCTGCAGGGCAAGCCCATGACCACCGACGGCGCAGACGGCCCCGTGCAACCCCACACCGCTACGTCCCCCCAGCCCCCCGCCAACGGCATCCCCAGACCCTGACCCTGCAGTGCTCGCACCGCCAGGATTGCCTCCTCCTGACGACCGGGGAGTGATGGCCGCCGGATTCCTCTCCCATCTCGCGGGCGACCGGATCAGGTCCGCTCCGCCGACTCCATCCCCAGCGACCAGGTCAACCCGGCCGCCGTCGAAGCCATGAACGAGGTCGGCATCGACATCTCCGCGGCCAGACCGAAGATCCTCACCACCGAAGCCGACCAGGCGTCCGACTACGCCATCACCACAGGCTGCGACGACGCCTGCCCCATCCTCCCCGGCAAGAAGTACCTCGCCTACTGCAGGTTATAGCCAGGGCTCCGCTCAGGACCCGGCGGGCAAGGGCGTCGACTGTTCGGGAGAAGGCGGACCCCACGAGCTGGAGTTGCGGCCGATTGGGCTGCGACGAGTTTTTGCCTGGTCGGCCCACGGCTCGTGCCACCCGCCGCGCCGTGCGGGCCGTGGTCTGCCTCGGGGCGCGGCGGGTGCGAGGGGGTGTTACTCGGTGATCTTCAGGAGCTTGTTGGGTGTGCCCGCGCCTGGGCTGGTGATCTTGTCGGGGGTGGCGCTCTTGGTCAGGGCGGTGGCGACGTCCGCCGGGGTAGCGTCCTTGTGGCCGGCGAGGTAGACCGCGGCGGCGCCGACGACATGGGGGGTGGCCATCGAGGTGCCGGAGAGGACCTTGGTGCCCTCGTCGCTGTCGTTCCACGCGGAGGTGATGTCCGAGCCCGGCGCGTAGATGTCCACTACCTCACCGAAGTTGGAGAAGTCGGACTGGGCGTCGTCCTTGGTGGACGAGGCGACGGTGAGGGCCTCCTTGACGCGGGCCGGGGAGCCCTTGCCGGCGTCGGCGGAGTCGTTGCCGGCTGCGACAGCGAAGGTGACGCCCGCGGCGATGGCCTTGCGAACGGCCTCATCGAGGGCCTCGTCGGCGCCGCCGCCCAGGCTCATGTTGGCGACGGAGGGCCCCTGGTGGTGCTGGGTGACCCAGTCGATGCCGGCGACGACCTGCTCCGTGGTGCCGGAGCCGTTGTCGTCGAGGACTCTCACGGCAACGATCTTCGCCTTCTTGGCGATGCCGTACGTGGCACCGGCTATGGTGCCGGCGACGTGGGTGCCGTGACCGTTGCCGTCGTCGGCGCTGTCGTCGTTGTCGATCGCGTCGAAGCCGTGCGTGGCGCGGCCTTCGAAGTCCTTGTGCGAGATGCGGACGCCGGTGTCGATCACGTAGGCGGTGACGCCCTCGCCGGCGGAGTCGGGGTAGGTGTATTTGCTGTCTCCGGCGGTGTCGGCCTGGTCGATGCGGTCCAGGCCCCATGAGGGCGGGTTCTGCTGCTCCGCGTTGATGGTGAACTTCTTGTTCTGCACGACCTTGGCGACGGCCGGGTCGGCGGCCAGGCGCTTGGCCTCGGTCTGTGAAAGGCCGCCGGCCGAGAAGCCGTTGATGGCGGAGCGGTAGGTGCGCTTCAGTGTGCCGCCGTACTCGTTGGCCAACTCCTGCTTGTCGGCCTGCTGGTCGAGCATGACGATGAAGCTGCCCGCGACGGCGCCGTCGGCGTTCGCTCCGTAGATCTTGCCCTCGGCGGGCGCCGCGGCGCCGGCGGAGAACGGGTTCAGCAGCGTGACGCCTGCCGCGGCGGCCGCGACGGTGACGGCGGTGAGCCGGATCCGGTTCGAGCGCTTGTGAGTTGCCATGAAGAGGGGTCTCCTCGCCGGTCTTTGTGGGGGGTTGAGTGTTCAACCGCAAAATCTCCGGTGATCTGCGGCGAAAGCCGTGACTCATTGATGTGCTCATGCAGTGGATTCCATGCACTCGCGACCCGATCAGCCGCGGGTCAACGCGGGAACCGGACAGAACCGGGCCCCGCCGCGACACGCCCGGCTCTCCTTCGCATGTATGGGGCTTCCGTCGAGAAAACGTGAACCTTCCCTGCGTCCCCGTGTCGAACCGGACGGGCAGGGCAGACGCGCGCGCTGCGCGCGCCGAGCGTGAAAGCCCTGCGGAAAACGTGGGCGCCGTGAGGAGGCGCAGCAGTCAGAGAAGAACTCGCAGGTATCGAATCGGCTTGAATGATCTGGGTGTTGAGCTTCCGCTTCGCTCACCTCACCCTGATTCGTGTACTTGCACAGAGTGTGTCCCCCGATGAGCTCGATGGGAGGGTACGGGGCCTGCATCTGGTCCCCATGGGGCCGCGGCCTGGGAGGCACGTGCCCGGCCGCACGAGCGTCGGACATCTGGACCTAGTCGGACGAACGGGCCCAACCGGTGCGCTGGTCGAGGCGGGCGAAGAGCGGGCCGTTTCGTTGCCGATCACCTCGACGGCCTGCAGGACGAACCGCGCACCGGTTCGCTGCCCTCGACCCTGCTCAACCAGGTCGAGGACGTCACCGTGGCGACCCTGGTGTCCGCGCCGGGCAAAGACACCCCCTGGGCGCGTGCCTCGATGGCCGCCCGCACCGGACTGTCGAAGTCCACCATCGTCCGGATCTGGAAGAAACCACACCTGCAGGACTCATTCTCCCTCTCCACCTACCCGCAGTTCGTGGAGAAGGTCGTCGACGTCGTCGGCCTCCATCGCAACCCGCCGGAGAAGGCGCTGATGTTAGGCGTGGATGAAGCCCACAGATCCAGGCGCTGGACCCGGTCACAGCCGGTGCTGCCGGGCATGCCAGAACGGCGCACCCACAACTGTCTGCGGCACGACATCACCAGCCTGTTCGCCGCCTTCAACATCGCTGATGACACGTCGTCGGTGACCTCCACCGCCGCCACCGGACAGTGGAGGTCAAGAAAGTACTGACCGCCATGGACATGGCCGTGCCTGCGGGCCTCGACGTGCACCTGCCGAGCAGCCGAGGGGACTTGCCCCCGGGCTCTCACAGAGTGAAGTAGGCCGCCGACGAGGTTCCTCTGGTTGAGGTCCTTTTCCGGCGGCCCCTTCCCGAACCGGGCAGGCGAGATTTCCCCGCACCCGGCTCTCCAGTAATCAATTCCGGACTGAGGCCGTACTCCGTCCCGCGTGGATGTCCTGGTGACAGCGTTCGCAGACCACGAGGGTCTTGCGCTTTCGCATAGCCATCAGGTGCACCCACGACGGCCGTTCGGGCCGTCCTGGCCTGTTGAGATCAGCAAGTTTGCGGACATGGTAGACCTGTAGCCCAGCGTGTCCCGCGCAGATCTCGCACTGCCCGGCAAGGAGACGGTGAATCAGCTCGTTTCGCCGGGTAGTTGCCATGACGGGCTGGCGGTCGATGATGACGACGGTGCGCTGACACTTGAGCGGAATCCCGCCGAAGCGGGCGACCAGCGGCTTCTCTCCCTTCTCTCGCCGCACTGTGACCTGGAACCAGGTCCGCCGGCCGTCAGGAGTGTCGATGCTCGCCTTGTATCTGCGGGCCATCTTCGTGACGGCCGACTTGTGCTTCCCTGCCAGGGTCTTGAGCATCGAGGTCTCCATGACCCAGGGCTTCGGCGTAGTCGCATGACGTCCGGTTTGTGATCGTCAGAGGCCGCGGAGTGCGAGGGGGCGGCGAGGGTCGCGGGCGTTGCGGCGGAGGCCGGCCGCGATGTTCTTCACTCCGGCCGTGCGGAGGGCTCCGATGGCGAGGTTGCTCCAGGTAGCCATCGCGCGGGGCGTGTTGCCCGTCCGTAGCTGGGAGGCGTCCTCGGCGACGGTGGTGTCGCGGACATGGCGCAGGGCCTCGATCTTCCAGTGGTCGCGGACGAGTTCGGCGAGCTGGCACGCGGTGGCCTGCTCGGCGGTCAGGCTGGTGACGGCGTAGACCGTCTTGACGGCGGTCTTGCCGGTCTTGAAGTCGGTGCGCCGGCGCTTGATCTGGACGGCCTGGCGGGCTCCGGGGAAGAGGAGGCTGTTGACGGTGGCGGCCTTGATCCGGCGGATCTCCGAGCGGCCGTGGCCGATGCCCCGGGTGCGTCCCTGGAGCGGGATGGCCTTCCAGGGAAGTGACTTGAGCTGTCAGCACAGCTTCTTCTGGTTCCCCTTGACGATCACGATGTAGTGGGCGTCCCGGCTGAGGAGGTAGTCGGCATGCTCGCGCTGGGGGTGCATCGCGTCGCTGGTGACTACGGCGCCGGAGGTCGGCGACGGTGTCCAGCAGCGGCTGGAAGCACATGATCTCGTTCGTCTTCTCGCCGACGTCCAGCTGGGCCAAGGCTGGTGGTGTGCTCCAGTGCGGCGAGCAGGTGGATCTTGCGGCCCTTCGCCTTGGCCGCGCCGCGCAGGCTTTTGCCGTCCACTGCGAGGCCGCGCAGCCCGGTCGCCTTCGGGCGTCGGTCGGCGAGCCGGCGTCCGACCGCCCGGTCCAGCGCGTCGCCGTCGATGCGGGCCAGTAGCCGCCGGACCGTCGTTTCCGCAGGCAGCAACCGCTTCGGGAACAGCGGGCCGAGGCGTATGCCGAGGCGTTGAAGGATGTGCGGGCGGGGCATCGGCGATCCACTCGCTGACTGCCGGCACAGAGGTCGCCCCCGCCAGAACCGCGCACGCGGTCAGCGCGAGGACGGCGACCAGAGCGTGCCGTACGCCGCGCGGATCTCGCGGGCCGGATACCCCGGCCAGCTGCTCCAGCAGACGCGGGACCTCGGCGGATACGACCTCGGGCTGCTCACGGAGCTGGTCAAGGGCAGAGGGGATCAGCGAAGATGCGTCGGCAGGCACGGTCTTCCACTCGGATCACGGGGCGTAGAGAACTCCATGATCCTGGAAGCCGTGCCTGTCACGTTCCGGGGCACCGGCAAGCCGGTAGAACATCACGAACCGGACGTCACGCGACTACGCCGAAGCCCTGCGCCCACCCCAGGTGCCAGCCAGACCATCACGTCATCACAAAGAAGCATGCGCGGAGGACGGGTTTGGAGTCCCATACCGCTCATATACCCACCCTGACAGATCGTCAAGGGCGGCCCTAAGGATCAGCAGCCGCACCCTTCTGAATGCTTACTCAGCTTGAACTCGTAGACGCCGGCTGGTGGATCACGGTGGTTCGATCACCAGGCCGGTCTCGGTGAGGCAGCCGTTGATCAGGTCGGGCCGGTACTGGATCTTCTTGAGCTTGCGCTTGACGATGCGGACGAGGCCGCCCAGGTCGGCGGCGACGAAGTTGGCGATGGAGCGTTTCAGGAGTGACCAGACGCCCTCGGTGGGGTTCAGCTCGGGTGCATACGCGGGCATCTGGACCACACGCAGCCACTCCTGGTGTTCGTCGGCGAACTCCTTCATCTGTGCACACAGGTGCACGTTCAGGTTGTCCCAGCACCACACGAGCGGCGCGTGCAGCTGCCGGTGAACGGCGAGGATCAGTTCGCGGTACTCGTGCCAGGCGAAGCTCTTGGGCTCGCCCTTGCGCCCGTGACAGACGTGCAGCCGGCAGAAGAAGTGCGGGCGCTCGCCGGGGCGGAAGCAGACCGCGCCGGCCACGTTGACCCGGCCGGAACCTCTGCCACGCACCCTCACCACGGGCCGTGCCCCGCGCGGGGCCCATGTGCGGCCCTTCGGCGGCCTCAGGCCCTGCCCCGCCTCGTCCTCGAAGCAGATGTAGGCGCCCAGGTCCGCCGCACTGGTTTTACCTGCGGCCACACCTCCTGCTTCCACACCTCGATGGCCTCCTCGTCCCGCTCGACGGCCCGGCGCACCGGGACCTGGCACGACCAGCCGTGGCGCCGCATCAGCTTCCACACGCCCTGCACCGTGTAGCCCACATGGAACAGCCGCCCGATCAGCGCCTTGATCCGCTTCAGCGTCCACCGCTGGTCGTCGGCGAATCCGTGCGCCGGCGGGCCGCGCCGCAGTTCTGCTTCCAGACGCGCGAACTGCCGCGCCGACAGACGCTCCGGCGACACCGGTCCCCTGGAACGCAGGGCCTGCACCCCGCCCTCGCGCCACCGCTGACGCCACAGCCGCACAGTGCGCGGCGCTACCCGTAACTCCGCCGCGACCGCACCAGAACTCTCGCCCTGCTCAAATAACTCAGCGGCCTTCAGCCGCAGTTGTTCACGTCGTTCCTGCTCGGCAGGCGTATACCCGCCCCTCTGCGCATACCGCATGAACCTGCCATACCGCAGGGATCAAGGACCGTCACGCCCTCTCGGCGTCTACGAGTTCAAGCTGAGTACCACAAGACCGCGACCCACCGAGTCAACCTGGGGCAGTTGTTCCTTTCGTGTGCGCATGCCTCCTGCGGGTGTGGTGGACGCATAGTTGGTGACCCCACTTCCCTTACACGCATTATAAGTGCCCGATCAAGTGTCCGATAGGCACTAGAAGCCAGGGCAGTGAGGTGGTTTCTTAAAGAGCGCGCTCTTTGACGGGCGGGCATTCTATATGTACCTGCGCTTTGGGAGCCATCAGGAATGACTGATACTGACCTGGTCAAAAAGTACGCCATGTGGCTGATCGATTACGTAACCAAAGGAGAATGGTGCGCCGAGCTGTATGACGACATTTACGCAACGCTACGTGATGTGATCTTTCCGCCTCAGGCATTCCTTGGAATGGCTACAGATTGGGCACAAAGCCAGGATCCCGATGTTGTAAATCTTTTCCGTATGCTCGAGAGCGCAAAAGTCTACCCGCAAGAATTGGAAGCCGCCATAATTCCCCTGTACTTCGCGCCTGAGGACGACGGGGAGGGGTACGACGACGGCCCCCAGGACGAAGCGGTATTGAGTCAGCAGGCGCCGGCTCTTCCCACGCTTGACGAG
Source organism: Streptomyces sp. NBC_01017 (assembly GCF_045162795.1). Lineage (NCBI taxonomy): Bacteria > Bacillati > Actinomycetota > Actinomycetes > Kitasatosporales > Streptomycetaceae > Streptomyces > Streptomyces sp. NBC_01017. Next base: position 10,772,413 of record NZ_CP108683.1, on the reverse strand, counting down.
TATCCCACGCTGAAGGCCTTGACGGAAATGTGCAATGGCAATGAGGCGGGAGCGGAGCAGTTTTTGGCCCAGATGGATATCGATGATGCTCTCGTTGCCAGATTTGCCGAGTTTGAGCAACTTGTCGACGAAAGGGACTGACCGTGGAGAACGATAATCTCGGATACAAGCACAAGCCCAAGCCCAAGCCCAAGTCCAGGCGAAAAATTGTTAACACAGGTGGGGGGGACGAGCCACAAAAGGGTGCGGAGGAGGATCTGGATACCCAACAGACGCACGCGTTGGGAGACATCATGAACGCAATCCGGGAGCAGGTGAATCATGCGAAATTGATGCACGGCACAATCGCTTTTGCGCCAGGGTACCAACCGATTCCCAATCATCAGTTTGTCACCGACACAATGCTTTTCATCCAACAGAAATACCCGCATTTGAGCCCTGTCGAGATCAGTTCGATCGAGGATTACACTTGGGTGACTCTCCAAGCGAAGCTCAAGCGGCGGAGTGACCTGCGTAGAAAAGCCGATAAGTCCATGAAAAAGGAGTCCATTTCACGCGTCCGCGGTCGGACCAGCGGGGAGCGTGTACAACTATATGGGGCGGTGGCCCTTATCACTACCGGCCTGGGGTCCCTCGGTGGTGCGGGCCTGATGCTTATTCAGGCTCCGGGCTGGAGCACGCTTTCTGCAAATGCACCACCCGATCAGAATCTCACAATGAGTGGCGGTCGGGACCCAGCTTGGGCTACCGGGCAGTGGCAGGGGGCAGTGTCTACCGGAAACTACACGGGTGGTGCCGTGGCTTTGACAAGTGGGATTGCTGCCATAGGCATGGGTATCGGACTACTCAGGGCTTACATGGGATGGTGTACTCAAAAATACGACACTATTCATCGACAGGACATCGATCGCGAAAATGCAGCGGATGGAGCCGCTCCTCACGACGAGGAGCTGGACAAGATAGCGGATGATGACAAGGAAGCCGCCAAGGAATGGGCCAAGCTTCACAGTGAGACCTACAAGCTGCGGGACGAAATATTTCTTGCTTCCAGTTATTCACGCACCGAAGACGAGTCCAAGACCCTGGAACGCGTGACAAAGCTGAAGCAGGTGAGATCCGACCTCGCGAAGCTTGAGGCGTTGGTGGCCATTTTGGAAAGGCTCCGTGCGGAAGCCGAACAGGCACAAGCGGCCTACTACGATACTTATCGGGCTAATCATCCGGTGTAAGGATATTCCTCGGTGCTTCCAGTGTGGGGACCGCTGAGTGAGCCTCGATTGATTCCCTAAAGGTCATTTCGCGCCGGCTTCCTTGTCTAATCTTAGGCATGCCGGAGTCTGTCCCACGTGTGCCAGGCAGGACAATATACGACACCATCCTCACGCCTCGCCTGTTTCTGGCCGCCGACTTTCCATCAAACACTAATTTGCCCCATTGTCACTGAACGCGAGAACGTCATGCAGCATTCGCCTTTCATACCTCCGCCTCCCAACGCAGCGGGGTCTGGTCAAAAAATGACGCTGCCGGACACTTCGAAAATGACATCCACGGAAAAGTACCTCCTCTACGAAAATCTTGCTGTCCGGCGAGGCGCGGCCCGGGCGGAGCGCGAGCTCGCCGAGGGCAGGCGCATCATTTTGGGAATAAGAGTTATCACCAACACCCATGCCAATGACGGTCTGGGCCTGTACGACGATCGCTTCGTGGTGCTGTGGCGCGACACGGCAGGGAAGCATGCTGCGGAATTCCAGGGCAACACCGAGCCCGCGGCCTTCTATGAAGATGTAGGCGACGCCAGGACCAGCCGGAATGGGACTGCTGTGGGTGTCGATGTCGACGGCGACGGCCGTCGAGATTTGGGATGCATCCCGGTCGGCGTCTACACTTACTATAAAAGCCAGTCGAAGAAGTTCGGCGACGTCCTGCGTTCACGGGGAGCAATTACATCGCTCCGCGACTCTAATCATGATGGATTCTTCGACGCACGGGACTCAGTACACCCCGATTTGCAGAATGGGCTCGACGTGAATGACTTCCTATTTCATGCCGGGCTACCCGACCGCACCGGCTCGGCCGGCTGTCAAACTTTCCCGCCCGATGAATATCGCAGATTTTGGGGCGTTTTGGAGGGACAGGAAGAATTTCTTTACGTACTGATTGATGCGTCTTGACCTAGGAAGTCTGTCGGCCGAAACGCGGCCGGTCGCTGATCTGCGGGGACAGTTGTCCGGCAACCCGACTCCACAAGAACCGGGGCCCCACTCGATTCCCTGAGAGATCCGTGTCATGGCATATCTGTCCCTCAATCCTTGCAAGCTTCGTGGGTGTGCGGTTTCGGAGATCAAACGTCTGCGGGCCGAGAACGTCAAACTGCGGCGGCCGACGACGTCTTGAAGGCGGCGTCGACTTTCTTCGCGGCCGAACTCGACCGGCCATCGAAACGCTCGTAGCGTTCATCTATGAGTTCAAGAAGGTCTTCGGCGTCAAGCCGATCTGCCGTGTCCTCTCCGGCCACGGACTGAAGAGCGCAACCAGCACCTACTACGTCGCGGACCCAGCACCCGGGTGACTTCCGTCTCGGATAACTCACGACGACCACCCGAGTTCAAGCTCAGTAGGCCCTGAGAGATTCTCGGAGGTCTCTGAGGGCATTCTGCGCAAGCCGGTAGGCGTCCTGGACTTCGTTGGAAGTATCTGAGGCGTGGTCGGGTAATTCGCTTCCTGCGGCGAGCGTTTCCAGTTTTTGACACAGGGGCGCCAGTTGCTCCAAGCCGAATGTCTTGCTTTGTGACTTCAGTGTGTGGGCAGCCCGCTGCACTACCTCTGCGTCATTGTTCTGAATCCCCTGCTGCATTTGGTGGACCAGCTGGAGCGAATCCTCCAGGAACGCTTCGATGAGCTCCAGCACGATGGCGGCATCGAACGTCTCCACCAGATCCTGCACGGCCTGCGGATTCAGCACCTGTACGGCTGGCATGTCTGTCGTCACCTTTCGGCCGGACCTGGGGCTGCGGGGCCGCCCGCGATCGGTGGCCGGCGCCGGCTGACGCCCGCCCGACGGAGGGGCTGTACGGGCCGAGCCTCTCCCCCATGCCAGTCGCGCACGCTGATGCCGTGTCGCCAAACCCCTGGCGGCACTTGCAGGCCCGCGAGTCCGCCAGGCGGACAGGAAGGGGTTCAGCACCAGGCGACGGTGAAGTACTCAAGGGGGCGCCGGCACCTGACACCGTCCAACTCCTCCCCTGGAAAGGGTGAGGCTGTCATTCTACCGACCGACCAGATAGACCGCCTGCCAGGGGCAGACGCAAAAAGAATGGCAGTAGCGCACTGCTTGTCGCATCCGGTGCCGCTGGGCCTGTTATGGGTCCCTATTCCGGAACATTCCGGAGGATGCCGCATCGCACCGGCCACAGGCGCGGGTGGGCGAGGGAAGGAACTGCGTTGTTCCTACCTCAGGCGTTGTTCCTACCTCAGGATCGAGATTGCCGTTGGCAGGAGGCCGAGCGGAGGCGGCGATGCAGGCCGGCGCGGGGCCGGCTTTGCTGTCTGTGGCTGTGGGACTGTTCTGCGGACGAGGGCGTCGCGCCTGATGACGCTGATCTGGGTGGCCGTGTAGCCGGGCGTGCACGGTGCGGCATGACCGACCCGTCAACCGAAATCAAAGATCACCAGTGTCCGACCCCGCTGCCGCGTGCTAACGTTATTTAAAAGTCAGACTACTTTCGGATCATGGACTAACCCGGATCCATAGATCTGATCGTGGCTCCCGCCCTGATCTCCAGGAGTCAGGCCATGTCCACGATATTTGGCACCGGTATGAGCCGTCAGCGCAATCCGGAGGCCGCCGCACAGGAAGTTGTCGACCAGGCACTCCGTACCGGTCCTATCGATGAGCCAGATTTTGCTTTTTTGTTCGCCTCGGTCGGATATGATCAGGCCGCTCTTGTCGAGAGCGTATGGGAAGCTGCAGGGCGCATTCCCCTCGTGGGCTGTTCAGGCGAAGGAATTATTGTCGGCGACGAACCGGACGAGTCGAACTTCGCCGTTGCGCTGCTACTCGGACAGTCCGACTCCGTATCGTTCCGTCACGGCCTGGTGAGCGGCCTCAAAGAAAATTGCGGAAGTGCTGGACGGACTCTTGCGGATCAGGTCGCTCCGCTCACCGCCGATGATCGCCTGCTCTTCCTATTCCCCGACGGAATGACCGTCACTGCAGACGAGCTGCTGGCCGGGTTCGACGAGGGACTGGAAGAGGTCGGTCATCTCCCGGTCCTTGGAGGGACGGCCGCAGATAACAATACATACGAACAAAGCTATCAGTACTACGACGGCAAGGTGGCGCAGGATGGGGCAGCCTGGGCTGTCCTTTCGGGTGCGGTCCAGGTTGTACCTGTGGTCGGCCACGGCTGCGTTCCAATCGGACTGGACCTTACCCTCACCGACGTCGATCGTCAGACGGTGAAAGAAATCGACGGCAAACCGGCGATAGAGGTATTTCGCGATTACCTGTCATCGGATGAGCTGACGGACTGGCAGCCGGTCATCTTGAGCCTTCCGTTCGGATTCCCCGCAGTCGGCGCTGATGGTGTTGAAGGCTATGTCCCCTACGTTTCGCTGTCACAGAATGCCGAAACCGGGGCAATTAGGCTGCCGATTCTCGCCAGCGAGGGAACGCGCGTCCGGCTGATGCGGAGAGATATCGATCTGCTCCTCACGAGCGCCGACGAGATCGCTCGGAAGGTCAACGAGGATCTAGGCCATCGGACGCCCGACCTTATCATGCATTTTGAATGCGCAGGCCGGGGGCGGCACTTCCTTCGAGAAGAGCCGACCCGGCAACTTTTTAGGCGGCTGCAGAGCCAGCTCCCTAGCGTTCCGAGGATCGGATTCTACGGATATGGCGAGCTCTGTCCGGTATCGGGGCGAAACCGTGTGCATCAATTCACCTCGGTTGTCGCCGCGCTCGTTTGTTCCTGACGGTGGTCTGCCATGGTCCAGCAGCGAAGGGAAAGCTTCCTTGGGGAGCTGCTGCGCATGGCGGAGCAGAATCGACAGCTCAGCGACCAAGTGAAGCGCATGCTTCGAACCGAGGTAAGCTTGCGCGCTTCCCAAGAACGCCTGGACAATCAGGTCCGCCTTTACCGGCAGCTATACGAACTTGGCCGGAGATTCAACGCGGCGAACGATATCGAGGCTATTCTTGAACGCGTCATGCATTTCTGCGTGTACGAACTCAATTTTAGTCGGTGTGTAATCCTCGTCCGGTCACAGGATAAGCCGGAGCTGACGGTCCGCATGGCTGACGGATATTATGAGAAGAGGGATCGGCAGCGGATCCACGAGCTCCGGCTCCCGCTTGCTGAAGCGGCGCTCGAACCGGTTCTGTCACGGGGGGAGCAAGTTGTATGCCCTGCCTCGTGCGTGGACGCATCACTTACTGCATTGGGGGGCAAAATTGGGATGGGCGAGTATGTCGTTGTTCCCTTGGGAGGTGAGCCGAATACCCCCAGCGGACTGCTTGCCGTAGGTAACGGGGAAGAGCGCGTTCGCTATTTCACTCGGATCGTGGCAGAAGGCGACGCACTCGTCGGGTTGGCCAATATGGCCGGCCAGGCAACTTCCGCCATCAAGAATGTTCATTCCTACCAGGTGATGAGCGCAAGCGAGCAGAAGTATCGCAGGCTTTTCGAGAGCTCACGTGACGCGCATTTCATCAGCACGTCCAATGGCGAGCTTCTTGATGCCAATCAGGCCCTGCTTGATCTTTTTGGATACAGTCGGGAAGAAATACTGACCATTGAGGTGGATCAGCACTACGTCCACCCAGCGGAGCGGCTGAGGTTTCAGGAAGAGCTCGAGCGGGCTGGTTCAGTCCGTGACTTCGAGGCGACTCTGGAGACCAAGAGCGGCGTGATGATGGACTGTCTGCTGACGTCCACGGCTGAGGTAGCAGCTGACGGAAGGCCACTCACCTATCACGGAATAATTCGTGACATCACCGAACGAAAGCGGGCCGAGAGACTGCTTGCCGACTACAGTAAGACTCTGGAACGGGAGGTGTCGGAGCGTACTCAAGAGCTTCGTGCTACTCGTGAACAGGCCGTTGCTGCAAATGAGGCGAAAACCGCCTTCGTGGCTTCCATGAGCCACGAAATCCGTACGCCAATGAACGGAATAATTGGCATGACTGGGCTCTTGCTCGGTACGGATCTTTCGCCGAGTCAGCGCGAGTTTGCAGAAGTCATCCGAGGTAGCGCCGAATCGCTGTTGACTCTCATTAATGACATCCTCGATTACACCAAGATTGAATCAGGAAAGCTGGATCTTGAGCTGGACTCGTTCGATCTCCGGCAATGCATCGAGAGCGCACTTGACCTGGTTGCCACAAAATCCGAAGAGAAGCAGATAGATCTGGCCTACTTCCTGGACAAAAACGTCCCGCCGGGCATCGTGGGTGATCTGACAAGACTGCGCCAGATTCTGCTTAACCTGCTCTCGAATGCCGTGAAGTTTACCGATTCCGGCGGAGTCCTTCTCACTGTGGCCAGTGATCAGGACCCCGGTCGAGACGGGCGACGTGGCCGTCATCTCCACTTCGCTGTATGCGATACCGGCATCGGCATACCGTCGGACCGCGTGGACCGCCTGTTCCAGTCCTTCTCCCAGTTGGATTCGTCCACGACTCGGAAGTACGGTGGCACCGGTCTGGGCCTCGCGATCAGCAGGCGATTGGTCAACCTGATGGGGGGCGAGATCTGGGTCGAAAGTGATGGCATACCTGACCAGGGAAGCGTCTTCCACTTCACCATCCCCCTCCAGCCGGCAACATTGGAGAAGGAGAGGAGTTACCTGACAGAGGTCCAATCGTCGCTGGAGGGAAAACGTGCGTTGATAGTCGAGCACCATTCTGCCAGTCGAGGCATCTTGCGGCGCCTGCTCACGACTTGGGGCCTCAAGACACGTGATACCAAGTCGCTGGCGAAAGCTCTCGAGTGGCTGCAGGAGGGCGAGACGTTCGATGTCGCGGTCCTTGACGCTCCGACCGGTGGGGCAAGAGGATCCCTCTCCGCGACGGAAATCCAAAAAATTCATGCCACAGGGATCCCATCGATCCTCTTTTCGTCAGCGTTGAGGCGAAACCCAGATCTCAGGAAGATGAAATTTTCAGCTACTCTGACCAAGCCGATCAAGCCGTCGCAGCTTTTCGACGCGCTGATGGGCGTCATCCTTGGAGATACGGTTTCTGATGTTCACGCCGAATCACAGCGCCAGAAGAAGTCCGTATTTTCCGGGCCGCCTCTCAGAATTCTACTCGTCGAAGATAATCAGGTGAACCAAAAACTTGGCCTCCTTTTGCTTGAAAAGCTCGGTTACCGTGCCGACATGGCAGCGGACGGCCTGGAAGCAGTAGCTGCCGTAGAACGTCAGCCGTATGACGTCGTCTTTATGGATGTGCAAATGCCCGAACTCGACGGCCTGGAAGCCACGCGGCGCATCAGGGCCAGCCACGCCATCGCATCACGTCCTCGGATTATCGCTATGACGGCCAATGCCATGGAAGGAGACCGAGAGCGTTGCCTGGATGCCGGAATGGACGACTACATAACGAAACCGATCCGCCAAGAGGAGCTGGCCTCCGCCTTGAGAAGGTGTTGGGAACAAGAGTTGCTGTAACCAGCCTCGATTCTCATCATGGTCGAATGAGGTCCGCGTAGAAACCGCGACGCTTCAGACCGTCTCGAGGCCGGGTGTGCCTGCGGGCGACGCTACGCAGAGGGCCGTCGGATTCGAGGGCGGGTGAAATGCCGCTGAAGTCCAAGGCCGAGAGGCCAAGGCCCGGACTCGCCGCGACGGGCGTCACCATGGGAATCCCGTCGACTCGTCGCCTCGGTAGTCCGGAACCTGGGCATCGGTGACGGACGATGGCACAGGGAGGCGCCATGGCCCAGACACGTGAACTGCACGGCGCGACCACCGTTCGGCGGCTGGTCGATGCGTGGCTCTCGTCGTTCGAGGCGGCGCTCGCCGCCCGTGACGCGGAGGCGGGCGCTGATCTGTTTGCCGCCACGTCGTTCTGGCGTGACCTGGTCGCGTTCACCTGGAACATCACCACGGTCGAGAACCGTGACGGGGTGGCGGATCTGTTGCGCGCCACCATGGCGACGACCGACGCGCACCACTTCCACGTGACCGAGGAACCCACCGAGAGCGAGGGCGTGACCGAGGCGTGGCTCGGGTTCGAGACCGCAGCCGGCCGGGGCACGGGACACCTGCGGCTCACGCCTGAAGGCGCGTTCACTCTGCTCACCACGTTGTTCGAACTGAAGGGCCACGAGGAGCCGAGGGACGCGAACCGGCCGAACGGCGTCGAGCACGGCGTCAACCGTGAGCGGGTGACGTGGGCCGAGGCACGCACGGCGGAACAGGTGGAGCTGGGCAGAACACGTCAGCCGTATGTGCTCGTGGTCGGCGGCGGGCAGGCCGGCATCGCGCTCGGCGCGCGGCTGCGTCAGCTCGGGGTGCCGCATGTGGTCATCGACCGGCACGCACGTCCCGGCGACCAGTGGCGCGGCCGGTACAAGTCGCTGTGCCTGCACGACCCCGTCTGGTACGACCACCTGCCCCACCTGCCGTTCCCCCGCAACTGGCCGGTATTCTCGCCGAAGGACAAGATCGGCGACTGGCTGGAGATGTACACGCAGGTGATGGAGGTGAATTACTGGCCCTCGACGCTGTGTCGGCACGCCCGATACGACTCCGGCGCCCAGGAGTGGCACGTGAGCGTGGACCGTCACGGCGAGGAGCTGGTTCTGCGGCCGAAGCAGCTCGTGTTGGCCACCGGCATGAGCGGCAAGCCGAATATCCCGGTCCTGCCCGGGCAGGACCGCTTCCGCGGCGAGCAGCACCACAGCTCCGCCCACCCCGGCCCTGACGCATATCGCGGTAAGCGGATCGTAGTCATCGGCTCGAACAACTCGGCCTTCGACATCTGCGGTGCGCTGTGGGAAACGGGCGCGGATGTGACGATGGTCCAGCGCAGCTCGACCCACATCGTGAAGTCCGAGTCCTTGATGGACCTCGGTCTCGGCGACCTGTACTCGGAACGCGCGCTTGCGGCGGGGATCACGACGGAGAGAGCGGACCTGACGTTCGCTTCCGTGCCATACCGGATCATGCATACCGCCCAGCAACCGGTCTACGCCGCGATCAGGGAACGCGACCAGGAGTTCTATGACCGCCTCGAGGCCGCCGGCTTCCAGCACGACTGGGGCGACGACGACTCCGGACTGTTCATGAAGTACCTGCGGCGCGGGTCGGGTTACTACATCGACGTCGGCGCCGCAGACCTCGTGCTCGACGGCCGGGTGAAGCTCGCACACGGACAGGTCGTAGCGCTGACTGAATCCGCCGTACGACTGCAAGACGGGACGGAACTGCCCGCCGACCTGGTCGTGTACGCCACAGGCTACGGCTCGATGAACGGCTGGGCCGCGGATCTCATCGGCCAGGACGTCGCCGACCGGGTCGGCAAGGTGTGGGGACTCGGATCCGACACCACGAAGGACCCCGGCCCGTGGGAGGGCGAGGAACGCAACATGTGGAAACCCACACAGCAGCCGGGATTGTGGTTCCACGGCGGGAACCTGCACCAGTCGCGGCATTACTCGCTGTACCTGGCGTTGCAGCTGAAGGCACGTGCGGAGGGCATCCCGACACCGGTGTACGGCCTCCCAGAGGTGCACCACCTGTCCTGATATGCCGGGCATCCCCGACTGCTGCGAGGCGTCCAAAGCACCCACGCCGAGGCTGTTGACCTCGGTGTCTTCGCGGCCGAACGCAACCCAGTCACCTGGTCTACGTCACCCAAAAGCTGCTGCCGCGTTGACTGTTGAGGGGTGGTCTCGGGCTGGTTTCATGGGTGAGTCGAGGATGGACTGAGGGCCCTTGTCCGCGTCGTGTTCCGCAGCTCGAGACGCGAAGGACGGGGAGGAAGATGACCTGCCCCGTGTGGCCATGACGTCCAGACCCTTGGACGGTGTTTCGGTCACCGCTTCACTTCACCGCAGGAGGCGCCGGTGGGGGCGCCGGAGCCGAGGAACGGCCACGGAGCCCACTTGGGCTGTCGAGCAGACCTACGGGATCCTGACACTGCACCGGCGCCCGGCCCGTGACCACGAGCACCGCCCCTCCGCCTCCCGCCTCCCGCCTCCCGCCTCCCGCCTCCCGCCTCCCGCCTCCCGCCTCCCGCCTCTACAGGGCGATGACCCACGTCATGACCCGACGCCTCACCGGCGCGAACGCCACCGTCTGGCGCGCGGGCATGGCGGTGGCAGCGTGGACATCCGGCCCCTGCTCGACGCCCTGGACTCCGGGAAGACTCCGCCCGGGCCCTGGCCCACGACCTCCGCGCACAGATCGACGACCTGCAGACCCGGTTGTGGGAGGCCGCGATGCACCTGGAGCACCTCACACACGTCATGGCCTCGCCGACCGGCTCCCCGGCCGTCGCGCCGGACCTGCCCGAGCACCCGGACTACCCCGCATCCTCGCCGCCTTCAACCACGCGACCGGGCCGCTACGGGCCAAGGACGTCGAGAGGCCCTCGGCCACGAAATGCTGCCGAGGAACGTCGAAGGCACCCACGCCAGGCTGAAACGCCTGGTCAAACTCGGGATCCATACCGAGGCCGACACCGGCAACCCTCGCCAGGAAGTGATGGCCGGCAGAACCTCCACCAGCGTCCTTGATCCCACTCCAACCAGAACGGACGTCACCTCACGAACCGCCCACGGATAACTCGGCACCAGAGTGATCGCATGTGCCTGTTTTATGATGAAATAGGCTTGTACTGCCAATTGCTTGGTCGTGGTAATGCGTACAGCAGCCGGAGGCGAAGGGAGGCCTGCCTGGGACGGCAAGCCTCCCAAAGAGATGCAGACCGGCAGATTTTCGGGGCGCGAGACATTCCTGTCCGCGATTGATCGATGCCGCGCCCAGGTCGCTGCCGGTGACGCCTGGGCCGTGGTGATCGAGGGGGAAGCAGGCATCGGGAAAACCGCTCTGGCGCGTCAGGCGGTGGGCAGAGCCAATGGGTGGTGGGTGTGCTGGGCGGGATGCGATCCTCTGGAGCAGGACCTTCCGTTCGGCCTCATCGACCAGATCCTCCGCCGTCTGCCCTCCGAAATACCTGGCGCCGGGGACCTCATGCGGGTTCTCACCCCCAAGGCATCTCCCCTGGCGGTCGGTGGCGATCTGCTGATGATCCTTGCGGCTGCTGCCGACCGCACCCCGACAGCCATCGTGATCGATGATGTTCCGTGGGCAGACGATTACTCAGTGAATGCGCTGGGATTCGTGCTGCGCCGTTTGTTTAACGATCGGCTGCTGGTGATCTTTACTGCCCGTTCTCATGATTCCAGCGATCAGACTGCGTCTGGCGCGGACTGGCGTGCCTTGCCCCGAGCCGGGGCGCGCGTCCTGCCGGTGCAGCTGGCCGGGCTGACCGTGGACGAGACCACGCAAATGGCTGCGGATGCGGGCGGCGAGGCTCTGGGGCGCGTTGCTGTTGAGCGACTGCACCAACGTACGGCAGGTCACCCCTTGCATCTGCGATCTGTATTCAACCAGATCCCGGTCAGTGAGATCGCCGACCTCACCCAACCGCTCCCCCTGCCGGCCACGCTTCAGGCTCTCGTCCGCCAGACCCTGGCCGGGCTGCCGCAGGACGCGCGCCGCCTGGTCGAAGCCCTGGCGGTGCTCGATGGCACCACCCCACTGGCCACCGCCGCGCACCTCGCCGAGATCTCCGACCCAAGCGTTGCCCTTGCCTCCGTGCTGGCCAGCGGCCTGGCCCACTGGGAGCCCACGCAGCCTACCGCCCCGGTGCGGATCCATCACTCCCTGCAGCGTGATGCGGTCTATGAGGCGATGAGGCCCAGCCGTCGGCAGGCCCTGCACGCGCGCGCCGCCACGTTGGTGGGTGTGGAGATGGCATGGGCCCATCGCGTTGCTGCCACCGCCCGCAGCGACCCCGATCTTGTGAGAGAGCTTGCTGATGAAGCCCAGCGGCAGGCAGCCCAGGGCTGCTTCGGCCGCGCTGCCACCTTGCAGCTGTGGGCAATGGACATGTCACCGAGCCGTGAGCAACACGACCTTTTCCTCCTCGCCGCCGCTATCGGCCTGATAAACGGGCGCCTGTATCGCCGAGCCCAGGTCCTGCGTGGTGCCATCTGCCAGTGTGCTCCAAGCCCACGCCGAGATGCCGTCCTGGGCTTCCTTGCCGCTACCGCGGGAGAAGAACCGCACGAAGCCGAGAGGCTCCTCACTCGCGCCCGGGACACCGCCACTGATCCGGCTCTGCGCCTGCTCGCCGGTCGCTGGCTGGGGGCGACTCTGCTCCTGCGGGCGGACGGCCCTAAAGCCATGGCCACTTTGCATCCCGTCGTCAACGCCATATCCCCCGGCCCTGCTCGCAGTCTCGCCGTCGGGCTGCTCGCCGAGGCCACCGCTTACGCCGACGGCCCGCTGGCGGCCCTGAGAGGCATGGCCGAGGCCGGGCTGCCCGACCAGGCCACGCAAGTCCCCCAGCACGACAGCAGCTTGCTGCTCTACCGCGGCATGATCCGGGCAGAGGCAGGCCATCTGGCAGCAGCCACAGAGGATCTGACCACTCTCATCGCGCGCAAACGCACTGACCTCGAGATTCCCTCCCCGCCCGGCGAGCACGCCATCCTTGCTCTGACCCAGTACCTCACCGGCCGGTGGGCGGATGCCGCCATCAACGCCGAACAAGCACTCCTCATGGCCGAAACCCAGGCGGTGGCCTGGGCCTTTCCCATAGCGCATGCGGCCGCCGGTCTTCCTCTCGCTCAGCAAGGGAAAGGGGATGGCGCGCAGCAGCATCTCGACGCCTGCCGCCGCTTCCCCCTCTTCCCGGAGCGCACCTCTATGTACGCAATGCTGCTGCAGGCCGTGCTGGCACAGGCAGCAGCCAACCATCAGGCCGTGCTTCAGGCTCTGCGCGCTGTGGACGACCCCGCACGGGTCCCACTGACCACTCGAACCAGCCTCTGTGTGCTGTGGGCACCGCTGCTCATCGAGGCTGCCACGGCCAGCCCAGGACTGGACCATGCTGATCTGGTCCGCGCCGAGCGGGCCCTTGCCGACTATGACCAGATCACCTCCGGCGCACCAGCCTCCGCCTGCACATCTGCCTGGTTGCGCGGCCGCTTGGCCACTGCCCTGGGCCACTCACCAGACGCACTCACCCACTACCGGGCCGCTGTGGCCACTCCCGCCTCGGACCAGGACGACATCCCCCTCCACCGGGCCTTCTGCCATCGCGACCTGGCTCACCACTTGCAGGCCCTTGGCGGTCGGCAAAGGCTCGCTGAGGCGACACACCATCTTCAGGAGGCACTCGGCGTCTGCACCGCACTGGGTGCAACACCGTATGCCCTGCACATCACCGATGACCTTGCCCGACTCCATCCGCACCAAGCTCGCATCCCGCATGCCGCATTCAAGGTCGACGCCGCCTTGACCGAGCGCGAACAGACCATCGCCCATCTAGCCGCCAGGGGTCTGACCAATCAGGAAATCGCGCGCGAACTATTCCTCAGCCCGAAGACAGTCGAATACCACCTCAGCCACGTCTTCACCAAACTTCGCCTCACCAGCCGCCGCCAGTTGCGCACCTCCTTTGCCGGAGCCGCAGGCCGCTCGGTGACAGCACAATGAAATGCGGCTGCTGGATGGTCCCAGGACGAGCTGCCCGCCCGGGTCTGTCCGATCAACGGCTGATCGTGGCTGTTGAGGTTCAGTGGCCGGCAGGGGGGTGAGTCGGCCTTCGAAGGCGGTCCGGAAGGCGTTCAGCGGTGCTTTCCAGCGCATCGTCCAGCGGCGTCGGCCCTTGCCGGTCGGGTCCATGCTCGTCAGCGCCATGCAGGCGCACTTCAATGCGGCGTTTCGGCGAGGGGAAGTGCCCACGAGCCCTCACGGCCTTGCGGATGCGGGCGTTCGCACTCTCCATCGCGTTCGTCGAACAGATCACCTTGCGGATCTCGACGTCGAAGGAGAGGAGGGGCACCATCTCTGCCCAGGAGTCGTACCACAGAATAGAGTTGACCTGAAGGCGAGTTGGCGAACATGTGAGTTCCTGACTGGTTTACGCGATCCTGCAAACTGCTGACCGTTCAGCACAAAGTCCGGCTATCCTCGCCGACCGACAATGACAGAAGCCCACGGCATCTGAGCAGGACCGTGGCTTCTTCAACCTGGTCAGCAAGGCTGCCGATTGCGACGGTCCCCTTTGTGGTGACCGCTCGTTGGGCGGTCTATGGGGCAACGTCGCGGCATTGTCACGTTGTTGGGGGCGTGGCCGGCTGAGGGCATGGCGGAGGCCGGCGGCTTGTGGCTCAGCCGGTGGTGGGCAGGCTGGTGGCGCTGGTGATGTGATTCCAGATGGTGAGGCGGACCATCATCTCGAAGCGGTACCGGCCGGTGGGGTCTGAAGTGGGGTGAGATCCCTCGGAAGTACCGCCACACACAGTGCGAGATGACCTCCACCGGATGGCGGTGATTCCGGTACGACGGCACCACATCCGACACGCCCCCGCACTCTTCCCACACGGACAATCCGAAGATTCATCCCACGCCCCAGCCGGCAATGTGAAGCACCTGCTGGAAGTCAATTGTCCAGCTACCCGGCTCCATCAGAACCGGGCATACCATCTCCGCCGAACCCGGAACGGTTCAACCTCGGGCGAGTCGTCCCGGTTGACGTGGCTCCTTGACGTAGGCTGGAAGAATGTCCGCCGCTGACGTTTTCGGACGGTTGCGCCGGTGCGGATTGACTATAACGGTCAACGGTCACATGAGGTTGGAGAGTTAAGCCATATGAAGGCATGATGAGTTCCAGCAGCAATCCATCAACGGCATGGGTTGATAATCTGCACCCGGCCAAACCTGCCTCGCCGCTTGGCTGCCGGAGATACTGATGGCGCCTCCCCTGCTGGAACTCGCTGGCGTGACTGTGCGTTTGAATGGAGTGAAAGTCCTTGATGGGATTTCCCTGAGCATCCTGCCGGGGCAGGTTCTGGGTGTCATTGGCCCTAACGGGGCGGGTAAGACCACGCTGTTCAACGTGGTGTGTGGATTTGTCCGGGCAGAATCCGGTTCGGTCATCTGGAAGGGACGGAACCTGCTTCGGCACCAGACCCACAGTCTTGCTGAACTGGGTATCGCCAGGACCCTGCAGGGTCTGGGGCTCTTCCCCGGTCTCACGGTGGTGGAGAATGTGATGGCCGGGGCCACCGCCCACGCGCGGGCGGGGCTGCTCTCCGCGCTTTTGGCGCTGCGCCGGGCGGATCGTGACGAGGCAGCCCTGCGGGCGCGGGCCGGGGAGCGGCTTGCAGCTCTTGGTATCGGCGACACAGCGGACCGGATGCCGGGCGAGCTGCCCTATGGGATCCGTAAGCGGGTGGCACTGGCACGGGCGCTAGTTGCCGAGCCGGAACTGTTGTTGCTCGATGAACCTGCCGCTGGACTTTCCAGTGCGGAGATTCAGGAGCTGGCGGAGCTACTGCCCAGTCTCGAAGCCTCTGTGGTGCTGGTGGAGCACCGGATGGACCTCGTGATGAGGGTCTGTGACAACGTCGCGGTGCTCAACTTCGGGAAGTTGATCGCCCATGGCCCGCCGGACGTCGTGCGTAACGATGCTGAGGTGGTTCAGGCGTACCTGGGTAAGGGGGTCGGCGGCAGTAGTGCTTGAGATCCGTAACCTCACGGTCGACTACGGGGCGGTTCGAGCCCTGGACCAGGTGACGCTAAGCGCCCGGGAGGGCACAGTTACCGCTGTGCTCGGCGCCAACGGGGCGGGGAAGACGACGTTGCTGCGTACGATCAGCGGTCTGGTCAAGCCGACGGCGGGCAGCATCGTCTTCGTCGGACGGGAGATCAGCGGCCGGCCTGCTGAAGACATCGCCCGCCTTGGGCTGGGGCACGTCCCTGAGGGACAGGGCGTGATTCTGGAACTCACCGTCGAGGAAAACCTGCGGCTGGGCGGGCTGATCGCGCCGGGTGGGTCCAGGGAGCGCCGGGCCACCGCCGATCGTGTCTATGCGTTGTTCCCTGCCCTAGTCGAGTGCCGGGACCGCCTCGCCTCGACTCTCTCCGGTGGCGAAAGGCGCATGCTGGTGATCGGGCGGGCCTTGATGGGGGGGCCTCGGGCCCTTGTCTTGGACGAACCGTCGCTGGGCCTGGCACCTCTGGTCGTTGCTCAGCTCTTGGCCAGCGTCCGCCAACTGCGGGACGAGAGCGGGTACACGGTGGTGCTGGCTGAGCAGAACGCACGCAGTGCTCTGGCCATCGCCGACCGATCCGTCGTGCTCGATCTGGGCCGTGTAGTCCTGGACGCCGACGCCGCAACGCTCGCCGCTGACGAACAGCTCATGGACCGGCTGCGCCGTGCCTATCTGGGGTTCTAGTGCTGAGGTTCTTGAATCTGATCCTGGCCGGCCTCACGGAGGGGTTCGTGCTCGCGGCTGTCGCGCTGGCCGTGGTGCTGATCTTGCGTACGACCCAGGTCATCAACTTTGCGCAGGGCAGCATGTTGATGCTGACGACGTTCATTGCGTGGACCGTGCTGCAGCATTCCGGGTCCTACTGGCTCTCTCTGATCACAGCACTCGTTTCCGGGCTTGTCTTAGGCGCTGCTGCTGAGCGTTTCTTGATCCGCTGGGTCGAGGGCAGGCATCTGTACAACTCCGTCATCCTTACTTTCGGCCTTCTGATCGTGCTCGAAGCTGTAGCCGGCATGATCTGGGGATCGACTCTGCGGTCGTATCCAACGGCGTTCAGCGTCCAGGGCTTCACGATCGGCGGAGCTCGCCTGCTGCTGTCACCAGCCGATTTGTTCACAGTAGGCGCGGTCTGTGCCACGCTGGCTGCACTGGTGGTCATGTTCCGTTTCAGCGCTGTAGGCCTGCGTATGCGCGCCACCGCCTACGAACCGGAGATTGCACAACTGCTCGGCGTTCGGGTGAACCGGATGCTCACCCTGGGCTGGGCGCTGGCAGCCATGGTCGGGGCTCTGGCCGGAGTACTGGTGGCCCCAACCACTTCCGTCGGCCCCAGTCAGTTCGACCCGGTGTTGATCTATGGGTTCACTGCAGCGGTCATCGGCGGCCTGGAGAGCCCGGTCGGTGCCGTCGTCGGCGGTATCGTGCTCGGCTGCGTACTGAGTCTCATCTCGGGTTACGCCAGCCCGGCCCTCGGCCCGCTCGCCACTTTCGGATTCCTTATCGCCGTACTCGCAATTCGGCCCGCCGGGCTGTTCGGTTCCGCAGCCGGGAGAAAGGTATGAAAAGGACCTTTGTGCGGCACACCGTTTTCGCCATTGCGGGCCTGGCAGCCGTGGGTGTCCTGACCTCTCTAGTGTCACCGTACTGGCAGTTCGAGCTCACTCGGGCCACCTGCATGCTCTGCGCTGCCGCGGGGCTGACCGTTCTCATCGGGCTCAGCGGCCAGATCTCCGCCGGGCAAGGCGCATTCATAGCGGTGGGCGCCTACACGACAGCATTGCTGCTCAACAGCGAGCGGTCCTCGTTGATTCTGGCCCTGGTCACCTCTGCGGCGACGGCGGGCGGGGTGGGCATGCTGGTGGGCCTGGTCTGTACGCGACTGCGGAGACACTACCTGGCGGGGGCGACACTTGCGCTGGCATTGGCGTTGCCGTCCTTGACCAATCTTGGACCCCTGCGGCCTGTACTCCAGGCGGAGAACGGGCTGTCGGTGCCGATCGGCCCGCTGCCAGCCGTGTTCGGCACGAGCATCCCTGTGGCGCAGTGGCAGGCATGGGTTGCTGGTGCCAGTGCCACCGTTGTTTTGTGGCTGCTGGCAAATCTATCCGCAAGCCGGTACGGAAGGATACTGAGGGCAGTGCGTGACGACGAGGCGGCGGCGGCACTCAGCGGCATTCGCGTTGCCCGGGTACGGTTGATTGCTTTTGTCGTCTCAGCTGTCTGCGGTGGTCTGGCGGGAGGTCTGCTTGCGTGGGTGACCTCGCTTGCTGCGCCAGGAGCGTTTACATTGATCTTGTCATTGATGTTGATCGCCGCGGTCGTCATCGGCGGCCTTGGCAGCCTTATGGGTGCGATCTGGGGCTCGCTGCTGTTGGTGCTGGTTCCGATCTGGGTGTCGAATTTCTCCGTAGCGTTGGAGCTTCCGGTCCGTGTGGAGAACAACCTGCCTAATGGGGTGTTCGGAGTAATCCTCACCACCATGATCATTATCTTTCCGGCCGGGATCCAGGGAGGACTTGCCAAGGCTTGCCGCCGCGCGGGGCCCCGGATGCTCTCCCTCATGACATTTCGCCGAGCAAGGGGAAGCGATGAGTAAGCGATCAAGTGTCGTCGCAATGCTGACAGCATGCGTGGTTATGGCGGCCGGCTGCAGCAGCGATTCGTCCGAGGGCGGCGATTCGACGGGGGTGACCGACACGTCCGTCACGATCGGCAGCCATCAGCCGCTGACGGGGCCGGCTTCTCCGGGATTCGGCGACGTCGCGCCAGCGGCCAAGGCCTACTTCGACTACGTCAATGCCCGTGGCGGCGTGCACGGACGTAAGATCATCTACAAGTATCGTGACGATGCCTACGATCCCGTCCGAACTGTCAGCGTGGTCCGCCAGCTCGTAGAGCAGGACAAGGTGTTCGCCATCTTCAACGGCCTCGGCACACCGACGCACACCAAGGTCGTGGACTATCTCAACGCCCGGAAGGTGCCCGACCTCCTCGTGACATCTGGCTGCACCTGCTGGGATGCACCCGAGAAGTATCCCTACACCTTCGGCTACCTCACCGACTACGTCCGCGAGGGCAAGATCCTCGGCGCCTACATCAAGAAGAACTTCCCGGGCAAACGCGTCGCCTACTTCACCCAGGACGACCAGCTGGGCCAGGACGGCATCAAGGGACTGGACAAGGAAATCCCGGCTGCATCGGTTGTCTCCCGTCAGGTCTACCAGCCCGGCAACCTCGACATCACCCCCCAGGTTGCGGCCATTGATCAGGCCAAGGCCGACGTGATTGTGGCGTTCGGAATCCCGCAGTACACAGCACAGTTGCGCAAGGCCCAGCTCAAACTCGGCAACAGTGCCCAGCTGGTGCTGAGTACCAGCAGCGGCGGAGAGCCCACCACACTCGTGCGTCTGCTGCAGGACGCTACCCCCGACCAGAGCGCCACCTCGCTGATCCAGGGCATCATCACCGACGCGGCGGCGCCCCTGCCCAACGAAACAAGAAACCCCTGGATTCAACTCTTCACCAAGGTCCGCAACGAGTACGCGACATCATTGCCGCTCACCACAGCCATGGTCGCAGGCATGACCGCTGCCTATACCTTCGTCCAGGCGCTTCAAGTAGCCGGGCCTGACCTGACCCGGCAATCTATGGTTAGCGCCATGGAGAAGGGCGGATTCACCGGGCCGAGCTTCGTCCCGTTTGCCTTCAGCAAGACCTCTCACGCCGGCGGCACCGGCACCCGCGTCGGCAGCATCAAGGGCACCGCCATCGAGTACCAAGGCCCACCCATGACCACCGATAACGGCAATGGGCCCGTCGTACCCTATGACGCTTCGCCGGCTACCCCTCCGGCTAACGGCATCCCCACCACGAGGTAGCCCGGCACCGCGCAGGGCCACGGTGTGCGTCCAGCTGGTCGGCGATCCGCTCGATCGCACCAGCCCGGCCGAGCGGGTCCTTGCAGGCCTCGACCGCCAGACGCGTCGCACGCTCACGCAGCTCGTCGGGGTATCTACGGGGAGCAGCCATGATCGGCATCCTCCCGGGGTCTTCGATGTCTCCATCAAACCCGGGCGGTTCAGGCTCAAGATCCTGGAACGCTCCAACCGGGATAGCGGAGCATACCTTAACGATCTTCCTCAAGCGGCTTGACTCGATATAGCAGTCTTCCGTTCACCTGCGGATGACGCCTCGCGAGCGTGAAAATCGGTACGTGGGCTGTCCGCCGACGCCGCTTGGTGCTTGGGCTGTGAGCCCGTATAGCAGTCTGGTGAGGGAGCCGTCCGAGGGGCCACACACTGTCGCCTTTGAGCACGCCGATCAGCTTCTCCGTTCCCCTCAAACTCCCCGCCACCTCAGTCCCGCCCGCAAACCCGCGATCTCGTCCGCCAGCTCCAGGCCCTCGGCCACCAAGTCGCCCTCACCCCAACCACAGACTGACCGCCCACCGCACCGACATCCGGTCCGCACACGGCCCGGATGCTGCCGCCTGCCCTGCCGAAGATCGATTTTCCGTTCAGCCTCGGGGGTCATGCGGCGGTGAATTGGAGGGCGCGCAATTGGCGGCGGCTGGTGAGGTCGAGTTTGGTGTAGACGTGGCTGAGGTGGTATTCGATGGTTTTGGGGCTGAGGAAGAGCTCCTTGGCGATTTCCTGGTTGGTCATGCCCTGGGCGGCGAGGTGGGCGACGTGGTGCTCGCGTTCGGTGAGGGCATTGGCGGGGAGATGAGTGGGTGTGGCTGTGGGGTGGGTGTGGGGGTGGAGGCGAGTGAGGTCGTCGGCGGCGCGTTGGGTGTAGGGGGTGGCACCGAGGGTGGTGTAGATCTTGTGGGCGAGTCGGAGGTGGTTGGTGGCCTGGGTACGGTCGCCGTCGGTGGCCAAGAGGTGGCGGGCCAGGTCGTGGTGGAGGAAGGCGCGGTGCAGGGGGATGTCGTCGCCCGCTCGTGTGGGGGCGTTGATTCCGGCCTGGTAGTGGGTCAGGGCGGTTGTGGTGTCGCCGTGGGCGGCAGCGAGGCGGGCGTGCAGCCAATGTGAGGTCGCGGTCAGCGCGGGCGTATTGCGGGCGAGGCCAGCGCTGGCGTGGAGGGCGTCTTCGGCTCGGTGCAGGTCCTCTGGCAAGGGCTGTTGGTCGGCGGTGACAGCCTCGATGAGCAGGGGCGCCCACAACACGAGGAAGCTGGTGCGCATGCCGGGGGGGACGGTGGTCGGGTCATCGAGCGGTCGGAGCGCCTGGAGCATGGCCCGGTGGTCCGCCCTGGCCTGGGCCAGCGTCGCCTCGGCCAGCATCAGGAAGAAGGAAGAGAACGCCGGGAAGGTTCTTGCGGTGCGGCGGCAGGCTCCGAGGTGTTCCAACGCTGGTTCCCAACGCCCCTGCAGGGCATGGACGAGGACGGCGACGGCATGGCCCAGGGGCAGGCCCCATGGCTGCGCGGCGGTGTCGGCGACTAGCAGTGACTGTTCGGCGCTGATGGCGGCATCCTGCGGGTGTCCGGTGAGGTAGCGGGCGAGGGCCAGCGCGTAATGATCGGAGGGCCACACCGGGATGTTGGCGTCGGCGTGCTGGCGGGCGATGAGCGTAGTCAGATCCTCGGCGCCAGCCGACAGCTGTCCGGCGAGCATCCGCAGAAGTCCCCGGAAATACAGCAACTTGCTCTCGGGCTTGGGCACCGAGTCGGCGTGCTCGGGCAGGCCGGCCTCGGCGATCACTTCCAGACCGGCCCGCGGGCCGTCGGCGAACCCGACCGCCGTGGCGAGGGAGCCGCGCGCCCTGCAAGCAGCAGGCCCCGCCGGCACGGCGTCGACGACCGGGCGCAAGGCGGCGGCAGCCCCGGCCCCGTCAATCTGCAGGATGCAGCTGGAGCCGAGCCAGGTGCTGGCGAGCAAGTGGGTCTGGGCGTCGGAGGCAGTGGCAACAGCGTGGGTGAGCAGCTGCTCGGCGCTGTCGAAATCGCCTCTCACCGAGGCGAGCCGGCCGAGGATCGCATCGCAGCGGGCAGTGGGGACGCAGTGTTCAACGGCGTCACGCAAGGTAAGGGCACGGGCCGGCAGTTCGCCGACAAGCAGGTGGGTGGCGGCGGTCAGGAGGTGGTGTTCGTGGCCGTCGCGGGTAGGTGAAAGGTCTGCTGCCCACAGCTCCAGGGTGGCGGCGCGGTCCAGGTAGCCATGGTCGGCCAGCCGGTCGGCTTCCGCGGCGAGCTCCTCAACCAGAGACTGGGCGGCAGCGCCGGAAGCGGCGGCCACCTTGTGGGCCCAGGCCTGGTCCGCTCCGACCAGCGTGGCAGCGACGGCGTGCAGGGCGCGGCGGCGGGTGGGGGAAAGGGCCTGGTAGACGGCGTTGCGCTGCAACGGGTGGTGAATGCGCAGTGGGGTGGTGGGATTGTCCGGTTGCCACCGCAGCAGCCCGAGGGCCAGGGCCGGCCCCAACGCCCCAGAAGCGTCAGTCAAGTCGGCCAGCTGGGCGGCGATGCCCAGCGGCACGGTGGTATCCAGCACGGCCAGGGCCTCCACCAAGCGGCGCGACTCCTGCGGAAGCCGCCCCAGACTCTTGCGGATGACCGCCTCCAGACTGGAGGGCACCGGCAACGGGCGGCTGCGGTCGGCCAGCGCCTCGGGAGTGACCTCGGCCAGCAGCGACAGCAGATACAGCGGATGCCCAGCAGTCCACTCGTGCAACCGGTCCACAGCCGCCCGCCCCAGCCCCCCGAAGCCCGCCCCGGCCACAATCCGGGCCGTCTCGCCCCTGCCCAGGCCCTTCAGACGCAGCGGAAGCACCGGCGCAGCGCCCCGGGCCAGGCCCTGCCAGCCCGATCCACCCCCGGCGGGGGTGCCGCCGGAGCCAGCTTCGCCGGTCCTGGCGATGAGCACCACCAGGACCGATTCGGTGAACAGGCGGCGCACCATGAACCCCAGCGCCTTCACCGATTGCTCATCCGCCCACGGGACATCATCCACGACCACCGCCAGCGGGCCGCCATCGCTCACGGCGGCCACCACCGCCAGCAGATCGGCGCCCACCGCCAGCGGCGAGGCAGCTGGCGCCAGTGAACCCGCCAGCTCCTGCACACCGGAAGTACCTGCCGGCAGGCGACGCAGTAGCCGATCGACCACCCCATAAGGCAAGTCCTGCTCGCTGCGGTCGCACCCAGCCCAGCAGGCCCGCATCCCATCCTTGCCTGGCGCCAGCGCCCGGCGCACCAGCGCGGATTTCCCGATCCCCGAGGCCCCCTCGACCACCACCAGCCACGGCCTCCCGGCAACGGCCTCCCCACGACAGCGGGCCACCGTCTCCAGCTCCTCCTCCCGCCCCGCGAAGCCCGTTTCCCACACCCCCGACACAACAGCACTCCCCACGCCGACCAGCCCACCGGTCACTGACGGAATCCCCTCAGCGGGCCCCAGACTCATGCTCGTCACCGGCTTCCCACAACCCCACGGCAGCCCCCTTCGAGGATAGGACCGATCAGCGCCGAGGGCGTTGTCAGACATCGCGATGACCTGGTCATCCTGGTCGATGACAGCCGGCAGATGAGCCGCGGTCCGGGCCCGGGTGCGCGAGCCCCGGGCACTCACCGCTGCCCGAGGTCTGCCGGATCAGCTACTGCGACCTGTGGGTGAGGGGAACCTCGGCGTTCTGCACGGGACACGACGGCCGCTGGAAGGCGCTCGGACGCCCCGACAGCGAGGACTTCAGCGCCTCCTACGAGGAGAGCGGACCCGGCGGGTCCGAGCACATCGACCTGCGCAGACTGCCCGTGCAACTACGCCTGGAGATGCAGTACGCGCTGCAGTGCCGCCATGACGAAGCCACCAAGAAGATCAGGCCCGCATGGGCCCAGCGCCTGGTCAACGCCCTCGCCGATGCCCACGTCCGGTCCCTTCTCGACGAGCCGGAAGATTTCTGGAAGACCTTCCGCGGTCCGTCCGACAACTGGGCCACGGGCTGGGTTCCTTCCTGGCGCCCGCCGGCGCATCGAGGAACTGGTCTACGGTCGCGGCTGGGAAGCGGAATATCCCCGCCCCGTCTGGCGGCTGCGCAATCTCGGCATCGTCCACTCGCACACATCGACGATCACCTTCGAGAAGATCACCCAGTCCTGGCTGCGGGATCTGGCCAAGCGTTGGGCACGCTGGCGGCTGTCCGGCGGCCTCGGTGCCGGCACCGTACGCGCGGGAGTGCGCATGGTCGCCCGGTTCTCCGCGTTCCTCCCGGCAGGGGTGACCGGACTCGCCCAGGTCGACCGCGCCTTACTCGAACGCTATCTGGCAGATCTCCATGCTGCGATGGGCGGCCGCAGCACACACAACGCGCACATCAGCAACCTCAACACCTTCCTGCGCACGATCCGCGTGCACCGCTGGGACGAGACACTGCCGGGCAACGCGGCCTTCGTCCCCGAGGACTACCCCACGCCGCCGCCCCTGCTGCCCCGGTCCGTGGCCGAGTACGTCATGGCCCAGCTGGAAGACCCCGCCAACCTCGCCCGCCGGCAGGACCCCGCACGACGGCTGATCACGCTCGTCCTCATGCGCTGCGGCCTGCGCATCACCGACGCCATCAGCCTGCCGCTCGACCCCGTCGTCGATGACGCCGAAGGGGCGCCCTACCTGCGCTACTTCAATCACAAGATGAAGCGCGAGGCGCTGGTCCCCATCGATGAAGAACTCGAACAACAGCTCCGTGACCACCAGCGCCGAGTCCTGGAGGAGTGGCCCGAGGGGGTGTCGGTCCTCTTCCCCCGCACCGACGCGAACCTCCGCGGTGACAGACCGATCAGCACCTCCGGCTACCGGATCTCGCTGGCCGAGTGGCTCCAACTCTGCGAGACCCGCGACGAGTGCCCGGGAGCGTACACATCCAGGCGTGCAGAACTGGCAGAGTAAGGCATCAACAGGGCTCCTGTTACCGAGAGTTGTCTTGGTCGACTACCTCTCATAGCAGGAGCCCTGCCCGCCTACACCGACTTCACCGAAGCCCTTGACGACCCCGGCCGGACCCAAACTTCGCGACATTGCCTTGCAAGGGCCCTGGATGAAACCCCCCTCGGACACTCGGCGCGCCTAACGGTGCCTAACCTCATGTATTCAGCTGCAAGGGGGATCTGATGCCCCAACAGAAGAAGGGTGCCTCCGAACTGCGATGATCTGGACTGTCTAGATCAAGAACGTCGCGTGGAGAGGCACCCAACGGGTGAAGACTACCGCTTGGGACCAGCGGCTGGACGTGCGGGCCGATGACAAGAACCTGATCGGTCACGCGGGCGTGGTGCTGCTGCGGAAGGTCGCCGATCGTGTCGGGCTCGCCCGTGCCCTGGCCGCCGCGTTTCCGCGGGGTGTCGGGCGGGGCCGGCGGGACCGGGGCGTCGTGTTGGTCCGGCTGGCCTGTGCGATGGCGCTCGGCGCGACGAACGTTCTGGAAGCCGAGCAACTTCAGCGGCACTGGCGGCACCTGTTTCCGCGTCCCGTCTCCGACAGCACGCTGCGACGGTGCCTGGCCTCGGCCGACGGCCCGGTCGCGGCGAGGATCGAGCGCATACGTGCCGCGATACGCCGCGTGGTGTGGACGTAGCTCGCCCTGCGTCCCGGAGGCTTCCCCTGGATTTCGGTGTGCGGTCGGCAGCTGACCGGCTGGTACGTCCTCGATCTCGACGCCACCGTCGTGACCTGCAGCAGCAGGAACAAGGGGCGGCGGGCACGTTCAAGGGAACGTGGGGGCATCACCCGCTCGGGGCCTGGGTTGCCAACACCCGCGAGTGCCTGGCGATGCTGCTGCGGCCGGCAACCCGGCCGCCAACGACGTCGTCGACCACAAGAGCTTCCTGGCCGCCGCGTTGCGTCAGCTCCCGCTGCCGCTGTGGTCGAAGCTGCTGATCAGGATCGACGGTGCGGCCTTCAGCCATGACGTCCTCGACCACCTCCAGTCCCTGACCACGAGCCGGCGCCGGGTGCGCTGGGTGACGGGCTGGGCCATCCACACCAAGGACGCAGAAGCGATCGCGCTGCTGCCGGAACAGGTGTGGACGGCCGCACTGCGACAGCACGGCGAGATCCACGAGATCAAGGGGCCCGACGGCGAGACGGTCTCCTACCAGGTCGCCGAGATCACCGGCCTGCGCGACCTGACCGGCCGGAGGAAACGCGGCTGATCGTGCGCCGGGTCAAACCCTCACGCCGGGACCTGAAGAAACTGACCGACTTCGAGAAACGCACAGGCTGGCGCTACCAGATCGTCGCCCCGAACATCCCCGCCCGCAACGGACTGTCCACAGTGCCCGGCTCCGGGCAGGTGTGGTTCGTCGACGCCCTCTACCGTGACCATGCCGAGGTGGAAGACCGGGTGAAAGCGATCAAACGGGTCGGCCTGGGACCGCTGCCCTCGAAATCCTGGCAGCTCAACACAACCTGGGTCCTGGCCGCCACGATCGCCGCCGACCTCGACGTCCGGACACGTCTGCTTCTCCCGCATGACGAACCCAACTGGCCAAGGCCGAACCGGAGACGATCAGAATGAAGCTCTACCACCTGCCCGCACGCACCACCCACGCCCAGGCGCACCCTCCACCTGGACCAATCGTGGCCGTAGGCATCGGCGTTCGCCACCGCCTGCCACCACGCGACGAAGCTTCCCGCCGTCACCTGACGGCGGACCCCGACCCGGCGAAGACCAGGAAGGAGGAGCCGTACCACCGTAACTTCACGGCTTGGCCTAAAGCTCCGCTACAAACCCACAGGCCTTCAATCCTTCTTCTTCTTCTCCTCCTCCTCTTCCTTCTTCTTCTTCTTCTTCCCCGTCAGTATCCTGATACTGAATTTACCGCTTCCCTTCTTCTTCTCCGGCTTCTTTGGAGGCGTCCCCGGAGACGCATCACGCGTATCAGGAGGCGAATCATCACGCGTACTAGGAGGCGTACTCCGCAGCATAAACCCTGTGTTTGTGAGTTTAACGGCATCACGCCTGCGATCCCTAGGCCTAGACGAGGGTAGGCTCCTGGAGGGCCGTTCCTCCTCCTTCTCCTTCTCCTCCTCCTTCTCCTCCTTCTCCTCCTTCATTCCCTCATACACTCCTGCCTCTCCCGGATCCGCCGGAGGCGTGGGAGGTTTGGGCCGCATTTGCAATACTTCCCCGACTATCCTGTCGCCCTCGTCCTCGTCCTTGCCCTCCGCACGCAGAGTCGCGTTAGCGAGTTCGACCTCCCACTTGCGCACCTCCTCTTGATAGTCTGCATATTCCTTTTCATATTCAGGATACGCCGCCTTCTTCCGTCTTTCTGCTGCCTTTTCTTTCAATCTCCCCTCAAGGTCGCGGTGGTGTGCGCGGCTCGCTTTGCTCCGGTCCCGTGCGAGTTCCTTCTGCTTGAGCTTGGGTTCTATCTCGTGAAGCTTAATAGACGTCTCCGGCCCGATGAGTTTCTTCGCTTGGAGCCACAGAGTGCCCCGGGTCGTCGCGTTCTCGCCCGGCACATAGTGCCCGCTCTGATCGGTTACTGAGATAATGTACCCGCCGTCATCAAAAACCAGCGTCCCGGCCGCCAGGACGTCAGCTCCAAGCGACATGGATGAGTGATGGATGAGGCAGTACTGGCTCACGTCGCCGTCTTCGGCAGGCGCGTTCTCCCACAGCGCCGGCGTTATGGGATTGACATATTCGAGTGATCCGTTTTTCTTCCTGGTGAAGGCAGCGTTTAGCGTGAAGATGTAGATCTCCTCCTCGCAGATGACGAAACCGCGCTCACTGTCTGTGGCGTAATCGCGCCCCCATGTGAGGATTGCCTCCTGACCGTGCGGTCCTTTGGCCGGCGCGCGTACAATCTGCCCGTGGAAGTTATCTTCCCTCTCCTCGTCCGTCGGCTTGAAGGTGACTACCCAGTCCCTGTTCTTTTTGGGATGTTTTTCGAATTCCCTGTCGAATTCCTTGTCCCGGCTCGGGTCTGCGTACCCTTTGCCCCTCGCCTTCGCCCTCCTCTTCCGCTCCTCCTGTGCCGGCTGCGGCAGGTCCGGAAGCGGGGCGGCTTCATCATCTTCCAGCGCCATCGACTGCGCTGCGAATTCATACTCCAGGAGCGCGGCGGCATCGAGTTGCAGGAGGCATTCGTCCCACAGGGCGCTGGCGGGGTACACGGATTCGAAGATTCGCCCCACCAGAGCATCCACTTCGTCGAGCCATCGTTCCCACTTCGGCCACAATTTCCGGTCCGGCAGCCTATCCTCGTCCCGCGGCTTCTCCTGTTCCTCCACGAGCCGCTTCACCTCATCCAGCACAAATAGAACCTCTTGCTGGACCGTCTGGGAAAGACTGCTCCAGGTTCCGTTCTCGTGGGACGCGGTTTTCCGTGCGCTCACAAAGTCATTGTAGAGTGCGAGTCCTGGCTCCTCACCGATGTTCCAGGAAGCGCACTCAGGACTTTTTTCTGCAGAAGCGGAGATATGGCGGCTCGCCAAGTCATCAATGAACAGACCCACACTTTCCAGCTGACCATACAGCCTACCGACCGCGTCCCGCGCCGGATCATCCAATTCTGGTGGTGGAGAGGAAGTCTTTACGTTAAGCGCTTCATGCGCCGCTTCTATATTTTTTGCGTACGTCTTGTCGTGCTCTTCCTTTGCCCAGTTCAGATAGGCGGTCCGGGTGCCCAGTTCTTCCTTCCGCTGCCGGCTCAGGTGGACCATCTGGACTGACCTGGGGTTCAGCCCTTGCAATGCCGCCTTGGTTTTGATCTTCGCCTTGAGGTCCTCGTAGACGGCCAATTTGATATCGGGGCCCGGGTCAATACGGTTCGCCTGGCAGTACTCCACGAATGCCTTTTGCACATCTTTGCAGCCGAAGGATTCGGTGAGCTCTCGAATGATGTCCCGGAAGTCCGGCATAGTGTACGGATTTGTCTCCCAAGCCTTGAATGCGGCGTTGGTTACCTTGAAAACGTCAGGAAGGCGAGCGGGGTCCAATTCCATAATTCTTCTCCAGTCATGCTGTATTTGAAGTCAGTCGTGATCCCGCGACGCGGGGTTCGGACTCACGCGTTAGCGTTGCCGATCCCCGGCCTGCGCCGTCTCGGTCACGGCGGCAGCTCAAGAGCCATGCGGGCGAGCCCGACACCTGGCCCGGTGGAGCAGCCCTCCTCCCCTGCGGATCCCGGGGATCCCCTACACCATTTGGCGGAACGGTCATCCCAGTCGAGTGCAGCACGCCCGGGGCCTCTGCGGTCTTCCTTCCAGGGCAGCATTCAGGGCGGGCACTGCAGACAAGCAGACATTCAGGGCGGGCACGATACTGATCTTTGAGGCCGTGGTTGACGAGTCGGCCATGTGCAGCACACCAGATGTATGGGGGCTCGAACTCGCAGGCCGGTGAGCCTGGTTGAGGCGGAGCAGCGGCGTTTGCAGGCGGCCGACTTATTCGAACAAGGGATGCGGCAGAACAAGGTCGCGGAGGTGCTCGGGGCGAGTCGGCAGGCGGTCAGCCTGTGGCACCGGGCCTGGCGGGAGGGCGCCAGCGACGCGCTGTTGTCCACGGGGCCGGGCGGCAACTCGTACCTGTCCGCCGAGCAGGAAGCGGAGCTGGAGGTCTTGCTGCGGGCCGGTCCGGTGGAGCACGGCTGGGAGGACCAGCGGTGGACACTGGCGCGGATCGGCAGACTGATCGAGGAGCGATTCGGCGTCACATACGAGCTCTCGGGGGTCTGGCGGCTGCTGGACCGTCTGGGCTGGTCCTGGCAGGTGCCCAAGGTGCGGGCCATCGAGCGAAACGAGGAGGCGAACTGGTGCACGCAGACGTGGCCGGCAGCTTCCCATCTGCGCAGGTCACGGCAGCCGGCGGATGGATCTGCTTCGAGGACGAGGCCGGGGCCTGGCTGAACGGCCCGGTCCGCCGCACCTGGGGCAAGGCCGGACACACCCCGGTGCTGCGGATGTCCGGCAAGCACAACGACAAGATCAGCATGGTCGCCCGGGCGTGCTTCAAGGAAGGTGCCGAGCCCCGGCTGATCTACGCGATCAAACAGTCCGGCGGCTCCACGAAGAAGGACTTCCCGCGCTTCCTGACCCTGCTCCACCGCCGCCTGGAGGGGCCGGTCACCGTCGTTTGGGACAACTACTCCAGCCACATCAGCGAACACGTGAAGCAGTACGCGCAGCGGCAGGACTGGCTCACGATCATCCAGATGCCGTCCTACGCACCGGAGTTGAACCCCGCGGAGCTGCTGTGAGCCCACACCAGGGAGAAGATCGCAAACCGGCCTTCCGTTCGATTGACGAGCTGCACCGGGCCACCCGCAGCGCCCTCCGGTACATCCAACGCCACCCCGAACTCCTCCTGGCATTCCTAGCAGGAACAGGGCCTCGAACTCACCCCACCAGCGTCAAGCCCGTAGTCAAAGATCAGTATGTAACTCGGGCATCAACACCCGGCGGCCTCGGCGAGGGTGACGAGCTCAGGCAGATGGGCGTGGTCGGCGACGTGGGCGTCGAAGCGGTGGCGAGCTACGGAGATCGCAGAGCGGCCGGGGGTGACGTGGGTGCGGTGGACGGCCTGCCCGAGGAGATCACGCAGGAGTTCCTTCGCCTGCCCGGCGGCGTAGATCTGCCGGCCGTAGGTCCCCATGTACCCCAACTCGGTCTTGAGGAGGGTGTGTTGTTCGGCGGTGACGTCTTCCCTGTTGCGACGCAGGAGTTCGCGGACGGTGCAGACGGCATCGCCCTGGCGGCCCGGCGGCCGTGCTGGAGCGTGAGCAGCCCGCCCGTGGAAACAGCACCAAGCCGGTGACCGGACGGTAGCTACCGGGCTGGACGGACGCCCGTAGATCCGGACCGACGGCGCTGGGCGACCGAAGACCTTCGGAACGGACTTCGATGCCTCGACGACCAGCCGGACTCTTGATCGGCGTGGACGCCATCATCCGGACCGAGGCAGGTGCGCCACCATCTCCACGCTGCGATCAGCGGAGGCTCCCGCTCGCAGTACAGGGGGCTGGAGCAACCGCGCCGGAACTTTGGCAGGCAGCACCACCTACAAAATTATCGCAAACGCCTTCATATCATCGCTTCACATACGGTCGGGCCATGCCCGTCTGCCCGCACCACGGCACCATCAGACGAGGAGAACCAGTGCCCCGCTCAGACCATCACGGCTCATCCGTCTCCCCCACCGACACCCGGTCACCGACTCGCCGTCGAATAGGCCGTGTCGCGCTCGTGGCGGGGGCGGCAGGTGTCGGCTTCGGCGGACTGTACCTGGGAGAGCTGTTGGTTTCCGGTAACGCAATACCCGCAGGCACCCAGGTAGCCGGGGTGAACATCGAAGGGCTGAGCCGCCCACAGGCACAGCACAAGCTGGACGAGACCCTGGGCACCGCCTGGACCGAGCCGGTGAAGGTACGCATCGCCGACCGCACCACCGCTATCAACGCGAGAGGCTTCTCGCTGGACAGCGCGGAGACTGTCGCGCATGCCGCACAGTCGAGGCTTGATCCGGTCACCGTGATCGGCCGCCTGTTCACCAACAACGACCATAAGGTCGAACCGGTGATCCGCGTGAAAGAGACCCAAGCACGCACCGCACTGGCCAGAACGGCCAAAGCACACGACCGGAAGGTCCGAGAGGGCGCCGTCACCTTTCGCAGGGGAACGGCGACGCCAGTAAAAGCCAGGCCCGGGCAGTCCCTGGACATGGACGGAGCGATCAAAGCGCTGGGTTCGGCGATCCCCGGCCGAAGCAAGGAACCGATCCGTCTACCGGTCCGTACAGCCGAACCCGTGATCGGGACGGCCGAGGTGGAACGTGCGATGAAGGAGTTCGCCACCCCCGCGATGTCGGCGCCGGTCACACTCGTCACGGGCAGCCGGAAAGTCGAGATCAGCCCGGCGACGCTCAGCAAGCACCTCACCATGAAGCCGGACAGCGCCCACCGGTTGAAGCCGCAGCTCGACAGCAAGGGCCTCCTGGCCGATCCGACGACGGCCAGTTCCTTCGCACAGGCCACCGACAAGGCGGTCAACGCACAGCTACGCCTGAGACACGGGCGCGTAGTGGTGGCCTCAGACGGCGAGCCCGGACAGGAAGTCACAGCCAAGACGCTTCATAAGGCCGTACTGCCGCTGCTGACCAGGACCGGGACGGCCGCCCGTACCGGAGCGGTGGCCACCGAAGAGATGAAACCCAAGCTGACCCGCGACAACTTCGCCCGCCTGGGCATCACCGAGCGAATGTCGACCTTCACGGTCAACTTCGAGCGGGCCCCGTACCGCACCACGAACATAGGCCGGGCCGCGAAACTGATCAACGGATCGGTCGTGCTACCTGACGAGACGTGGAGCTTCAACCGCACCGTTGGTGAGCGGACCAAGGCCAACGGGTTCGTCGAGGGCATCATCATCAACAACGACAAGTTCGAGAAGTCGGCCGGAGGCGGCGTCTCCGCGGTCGCCGCCACCACCTTCAACGCCATCTTCTTCGCCGGCGTACAGCCGGTGGAGCACGGGGCCCAC
Source organism: Streptomyces sp. NBC_01017 (assembly GCF_045162795.1). Taxonomy (NCBI): domain Bacteria; kingdom Bacillati; phylum Actinomycetota; class Actinomycetes; order Kitasatosporales; family Streptomycetaceae; genus Streptomyces; species Streptomyces sp. NBC_01017. The sequence continues at coordinate 10,740,135 of NZ_CP108683.1, read as the reverse complement.
TCCTTTTACATAGAGCGCTACCCCGAGGGCCGAGAAGCGACCGTTGCCTGGAACAGCCTCGACCTGAAGTTCAAAAACGACTCGGGCAACGCCATCTACATCGCCGCGCACGCCACGAACACCTCCGTCACAGTCACCTTCCTCGGCAACAAAAAGTACGACAAGATCGAATCGGTCACAGCCCCACGCACCCACCTGAAGGAGCCGAAAACCCGCCACGACTCCGGCGACGACTGCGTACCCCAGACGCCCCTCGAGGGCTTCAACGTGGCGGTCGACCGGGTCTTCAAGAACGGCGGCAAAGAAGTCGGGCGGGAGACCTACGAGACGCGGTACGTGCCACGCAACGAGATCATCTGCAGCGGCAAGGCCACCGACTGACCTGCAGAGGCCCCAGGGAAACATCCTCAAGGTCTGCACCGCCGGAAGTCCGGACAGCCCGGCCGGAGCGTCGAAGACATGGACGAGGGCAAGGAGCCGCAGCCGTCGGCGCCGGTCTGCTCGGCGTATGCGTCACAGGCTGCTCACCGCCGGGACGCGGTAGTTCTCGATGCGGCGCCCGCCAGGACGCTTGAGCAGATCCGCCCTTGCGTAGCCGCGTCAGCACCAGATCCAGCAACCCACTGGTCACGCGTGTACGCACGGGTGGAGGTGCGCGGTCCGGCCCGCGGTCCGCCCTGCTGGGTTGTGCTGTCCGGTGTCTGCCGCCCCCCTAGGGATTCAGGGCCGTGTCAAGCCTAGGGAGTTTCCCTGATGTGTGGTATATGCGCATGTTCTTGTATGGAGTCAGTGATCCGGTCAGACGAACCACACCACAGGCTCCCCGGAAGTGAACGCGATGTATGTCACCGACCTCGACAGCACCCGCCCCGAGACGGCAGGCGCCCCCCGGCACACCCGGGCCGGCGACCACCCCGCCCGCACCGCGTCCACCGAAAGCCTCTGCCCCGACCAGCGGGCCACGCCCGTCACCCGCGACCTCGACCACACCCCCCAGTCCGTCAGCCACGCCCGCCACCTCACCCAGCAATTCCTGGGCAACAGCCGCAACGACGCCGCCGAGGCCGTCGTGCTCGTGGTCTCCGAACTCGTCACCAACGCCATCGAGCACGCCCAACCCCCAGTGATGCTCCACCTGCACCGCGAGACCACCGGCAACCGCGTCTGGGTCGGCGTCACCGACGGCGGACCCGCCCCCGACGAAGCTTCCTGGACCTCCCCCCGCACCGACGCCGAACACGGCCGCGGACTGAGCATCATCGACACCCTCGCCGACGCCCACGGCACCCACCACCTCACCAACGGCACCGCCACCACCCACTGGGCCCGACTCCACACCACCTAAAACAGTCAGATCGTCATTGTCTGATGTGGGTCAGGCGCTGGTGCGTGACCTGGTGGAGGCGGTTGCGTTGTACCAGCAGACACACGTGCACGTCTCCCGTGACGGTTCCGTGTGCGAGGGGCCCCCGACTGCACCGGCCCACAGTCGGGGGCCCTCCGGATTTGACCGCGCCGATCACACTTTCGACATCACACCGAACAGGATCCGTCCTCGGGTCGCGGTACCTCATCAGGCTTTGGCCCCGCGCCCGAACCCCTCCACTGTCACTGCGGGCCCGCGGCGCCGAGAACCCCAGGGCGGGGGCCTTCAAGCGGGGCGGCGGCAGCCTCCGGCACCCCGCTCCGATAGACAGTTTCCGCTGGCCCCTGCAACCAGAACGCAGCCGCGCGCCTGCACGGACTAGCCGGTGCAGCACGACACAGCGCCGGCACCTGGCGCCGAGTGAGCAGGTTCCGTGGCACAGTGCGTGCTGGTTGACCATCGACGGGAGGAGAACGTAAATGCCCACCGGCACGGTGAAGTGGTTCAACGCGGAAAAAGGCTTCGGGTTCATCCTGCAGAACAGCGGCGGGCCCGACCTGTTCGTCCACCACACAGGCATCACCGGCCCCGGCTACCGGCAACTGCACGAGGGCCAGAAGGTCACCTTCGACGTCATCCAGAGCCACAAAGGGCCAGAGGCCGAGAACGTCACACCCGAATGAACACCGACACCGCACCGACTCCAAAGCCCCTCGCCGTCACCTGCACCCCACGCCAGCAACGTCAGTGGTCCAAGATTTCAGGTCAAGGGTGTCAAGCCTGGTGTGCTGCGGGCATGAGCAGCGGTTCCCTCGTACGTGCGCATAGCGACGCAAGGTGAAATGGCCTTTCTGGGCATAGAGTGCCGCATGATCGGCGTCCTGAGGGAGAAAACCGGTGCAGACAGCAGGGGTTCAGCTGGCGGGCGGTATGCGTGTACGGGCGATGGAAACAGCGGATCAACCTTCCGTGCTCGCCCTGATTGCAGCTGACCGCCTGCCCGGCCAGCCCGCACCCGACCCGCTTCTGGTATCGGGCCCGGCCCGCAACGGCCTGGCAGAAACGGCCACCCTGGTCCTGACCGACGGCGCCGGCCAGATCCATGGAGCAGTCCACGTCGCGCTCCGCAGCCACGACCACGCAGGACTAATCGGCTGGCTGCACGCCCAGGAAAACTTCGAGGCAGTGGCCGTGCTGATCGCTGCGGCACGCGCTCGCCTAGGCCCCGTACGGATGCTGTACGGCGGCACCGGGCCCACCCAACCCCCCGAAGTAGCTACCCATGCTCTGCCAGGCATCGCCGAGCACCACCATGCGGCCACCACCCGTGCCCTGCGCGCGGCCGGCTTCACGCCCGCCACCAGCCGCCTCTACCTCCACCACCCGCTCACGCCCACGCCAGCCCAGTCACACTTCCCCCTCGCCGAGGTGCGCCCTCTCACCGACCCGCCCGGCGTGCAGCTCACCCTGCTCGAAACGGACGGCAGCCCCTTGGCCACCGCCGTCCTGCACAGCAGCGACGACGGTCATTGGCTGTTGCGGTACCTGGCTGTCCGCGCCGGGTACCGCCACCGCGGCATCGGCTCCAACCTGCTCGCCCAGTGTCTGCAAATCGCCCACCTGCGCGGAGCCACCAGTCTCATCGCTCACACAGACGAAGACGACCACGCCAGCGCCCGCCTCCTCACCCACGCGGGCTTCGCCGCCGTCGACACCCTGACTATCCACCACCGCCGCCCCTGAGGGGAACCGGGCTGCCGCTCCCCCACGCTGACACGGGCAGTGGCCTTCCCCCGCTCGACCAGCTCGGCACTTCGGCCGTGGCCCAGTTCCGCCGCATGTGTGACAGGTGCAGCGCCGGGGCCCGACAGGGCCAGTACGGTCATCCGGCTCCCCCGTGATCACGCGCGCGTGAATGATCTGGCCGCTTGAGCCTTACGGATGCGGTCATGACAGGCGTCGCAAGCCACGACGATCGTGCGGCGCCCGTCCAGCATGACGCGCGTCCAGTCGGACAGCGGCCATCTGGCATGGGCGAGGGCCGGATGTGATGCACCCGGACATCACCGGTGGCTCCGCAGATCTCACGGGCATCCCCCAGGGGCCGAGTGATCAGCTCTTTTGTGTGGATGGTCCACCACCTAGACAGGACGGCGGTCGACGACGTTCGCCGGCCGCTGCTGCTGAAGAGATTCCACCGAACCTGACAACCAGTGGCTCCCTGCCCTTCCCACGGTCGGTGCCTGGAAAGGCACCGTCGTTGCCTCTTCAGGCACCGACAACACAGCTCGGACGGAAGAGCAACAGAATAGTCAAATCGAGGTCGTGTCCCGCGACGTGGTATAGGGGATCAAGCGCTGGGCGTTCCGGGTTCGAGGTCCAGGGAGATCTGTGCGGAGGTGGCATTCCACGAAGCCTCCTGGTAGGGCGAGTTGGGCGCCCGTTCAGGCCGAGCCGCCGTCCCTGGCCTGCGGATTCCAGCGCCTTGATCCCCTACACCACCTGACGGGACGCCATCCAAATCGACAGGATTGTCGGCAAGGAGAAGAGGCGATGAATGGCCGGCTGAGTGGCCGTGCGGCCTGGTCGCCGACGCTGATATCGGCATCGAGGCGTGACGCGCAAAGTACAGGCGGAGGTGGTGGGCTGGTATCGCCCGGTCATCCGGACACCGCGTGTCCGCCATCCTCGGTTAGATCTAGTGACGGCAGGTACGCCCGGGCAGAGGCAGGCCGAATAGGGACGCGTCGCCATGGCCCACCCGGACGCCAGTTCGTCGACCAGGAGATCGACCCGTGGGCCGTGGGCACGATCTACAGCATCGCGGGGGACGAGTACGCGCCCTGCTGCACCGCCGGTGCGCTCAGCGGGCGCTCATCATCAAGGACGTGCTGTGAGCCGGCGCCGCGCCGCTCTCGAACGGCAGCGGTTGCGCGCTGCGATCACAATGGGAGAACCTATGCCAGGCATCGACGACCTCCTCAGTCCCTCCACCGCCTACGCGCCTGCCAATGAGGCCGGCGGCGACTGGCGACGCAACGCGGTATGCACCGGCATAGACCCCGATCTCTTCTTCCCCATCGGTAACACCGGGCTTGCACTGCTGCAGATCGATGAGGCCAAGACCTTCTGCCGGCGCTGCCCCGTCATCGTGCAGTGCCTCCGATGGGCGCTCGAGTCCAACCAGCACCACGGTGTCTGGGGCGGCCGGTCCGAGGAGGAACGCCGCGCCATCAAGCGCCGCATCGCCCGTCAGGGGCTGGCAGCTGTTGAGTAATCCATCAGTGCCTCTCGGTCTCTGTTGTCTTGTGCCGTGACGGTGTGCGGTTCGCCGAGTGGGGATCGGTGCCTGATGGCGATCGCCTCGTGGTGGCAGCGCAAGGCGGAAGCTTCCTACCGCATCGGGGATGAGGAGTTGACGCCGTGGCGGCCGTGGTCGCTGCCCGCGCTGCGCAAGGAGTTCAACCGGGCCAAGTCCATCGACCCCAGGTTCGCCGGCTGGTGGCGGGAGAACTCGAAAGAGGCCTACAACACTGGGCTGGCGAATGCTGCCGCGGCGTTCGACAGCTACGCGAGGTCCAAGCAGGGCAGGCGCAAGGGGTAAACGACTCGGGATGCCCCGGTTCAAGTCGAAGCGCAAGGCGCGCCTTGCGTGCCGGTTCACCACCGGCACGCTCCGTGTCGAGTCGGACGGCCGGCATGTCACGCTGCCCCGGCTGGGCACCATCCGCACCCACGAACCCACCGTCAAGCTGTTGCCCCGCATCCGAGCGGGCACAGCCCGCATCCTGTCCGCGACCGTCCGGCACGAACGTGGAGACGGCCCGGGAGATCACCCGCGTCGACCGGCCCGGTGTCGCGGTCGGAGACCAGGACACGCCCCGCGTGTCGAAGCCCCGTGGAGCCGACCGTGAGACCCGTCGCCAACACCCCGGCCAAAATACCGGCCGGGGCGGGCGGGCAGGTGGCGCGAGCCTGCCGCACCAGCGGCAAAAGGAAACGGGAGACCGTCGTCAGGACACCGAAGCACAACCCACGCAAGGGTGACACCGACACGGACCTTCCAGACGGAAACGTCTGGAAAGCCGAGAGTCACTGAGACTCTGAGCAACGGGCCCGGAACACCGCGTGATCTTGGCGGCGGATTTCTCCGAACCAGGCATCGGCGACGTGGCGGGCGAGCTCAACAGCTGCTAGCCCCCTGACGTTTCCCTGGCCCCGGTCGGGTCACCCCTCGGGCAGTCGCTGGGCAACGCTTCCTCCACGCGCGGCGCCGTCGACGATCTCGCGGGCAAGTCGGCGGCTGTCGTCGCAGGTGGAGGCGCCGAATGCGACGAGCGCGTCGTCAACAGAGACGTGCCAGCGTTCCGCGAGGATGCCCATGGCCTGTTCCATGACGATGTGGCTGTTCAATTCGTTCTGGAGTCGGTCCCGTTCGACTCGGCCGCGCTCCAGGGCTCGCTGCTGGCCGCTGATGGTCGCCATGTTGGCCAGCGCCTGCACGAGCCGGTAGTTCTTCGCGGCGAGCGGGTCGGGGTCGGTTAGGAACTCGGAAGCCATGGGTGTGCCCCATTTGCGCTCCGCTTCGGCATGGGTGGTCCCCCATGCCTGGGCCAGCTCCTCATAGCTTGCGCCATCGCAGCGGGCGTCGCTGGCCGCGTTGTCGGCCAAGCATTCCACCGCGCCGGCAAGCTCACCCAGCGCCTCAAGATAGGCCAGCGGACTTGAGGGGTCCGCCATCATGCGTTCCTTACTCCAGCTACTGCTTCTGAGGCCTTCGGCAAGTCGGCGGCCCAGCTCCTCGGCGAGACCATGGGCATCGCCGATCAGCTTGTCCCGCTCTGTTGTGGTGGGCTCACGGTGCGGCAGTGACCTCATGTTCGTCCTCGAAATCCTGCAGCAGGGGGTGTTGCGCCGATGATCCATTGGTCGTGTGCGACCGCGTGCGGGCACGGCATCAGCAACACCCGCCGCCGGGCTACGCCACGTCTTGGGTCGGTGCGGATGCGGGACCAGGGACCGGAGCCGGCCGTTCGTGACCACCTGGTCATGGTCTGTGGCTTGCAGTACGTGGCGCGAGCAGTGGCCGTGGTGGCGACGGCTGCCCTGGGCCTCGTCGCGGTGAGAGACGCGCGCTGAGAAGAAATGGGTTCACCGTTACTCCCGACTGCATGCCGACCGGGGCCGGTATGTCCGCGACGTCGGGGGCCGGGACGTCTGGTTCTTTAACGGTACTACGCTTTGTTCGTGATCAGAAAACCCGACCTATAAACCTCTTTCATCCTGTCCGGTGAGGGTGAAACGTCCTGGTCAGCTGGGTGATGCCGAGTCTCGTTGTTGGCGTGGTGATACCACTCATTGCACATGCGACCGTAGGGGCCCTGTTGGTCTTCGTTTCCTGCCGTGCTGGACGTCCGGCACGAGCTGGTGGAGCATGTTTTCTGGCTTATCTACACCCGCAGGCGTGAAGTCAACTCGCGATGGTGGAAGCTCGGTTGCTTCAAGCGGGCCCTGGTGCTGGCCCACGTGCGCAGAACGAGACTGTCGGCAGGTCGGTGCCGGGTTCGGGGTGTCGGAGGTGACGGCCTGGCGGTACGTGAACGAAACCCTCGAGGTTCTTGCTTCCTGGGCGCCGGGCCGGCACGAGGCTCTGGTGTGTCCGGGCGACGGCGACTTCGTCGACGGCACCCTGATCCCACCGGCCGCATCAAGGCAGACGAGCAACGGCATGAACGTGCAGGTCATCGCGGCGCCGAACGGCCCACCCCTGTGGTTGTCCCAAGCAATGTCCGGCCGCTCTCATGATCTGTTCGCGGCCCGTGCTCGCGGTATCGTCCCGGCCTGCCTCACCCGCCAGATCCAAGTGCCAGCCGATTGGGCCTACCAGGGTGCCGGCGCCGCATTCCGTACGCTGTACGGCCTTACTGGTTTCCAGCAGTTCAATCATGATCATGCCGGGCTAGGGTTCCAGGGCGAATGGGCCCTTTGCCGGGCTGTAGTCCTGGCGGATCCTGCGCAAGGCACGCTGCTCGACCCGGCGCATAAGCCACACCGTCCAGGCCATTCGCACCCCCATGACATGCGAAATTCAGAATGAAAAGAGCGGCCGACTCAATGTGGGATATGGTCGGTGTCGATCTCTCCGGCGATGATCTGGCGGCCGAGCTCGACCAGGAGCAGGCGCTGCGCCCGGGCGTAGCTGCGCAGAGCGGTAAAGACCTCGTCTACCGAGCACTGCCAGCGCTCTGCGAGTACGCCCTTGACCTGCTCCAGCACGACACGGCTGTTCAACGCTTGCTGCAGTTGTACGCGTTCAAGCTGGCTTTGCTCCAAGGTACGCTGCCGCACGATGGTGATGGTGGCGATGTCGGCCATCGCCTGAGCGAGGATGACGTCCTCCGGGCTGATGGAACCCGTCTGAGTCTGGAACAGGTTCAGGGCGCCGATGACCCGATGGTGCAGCCGGAGCGGGATGGCGTGGGTGACCTCGAAGCCGATCCGGCGGGCGCTGGCGGTAAAGAGCGGCCAGGTCTCGGTCGCTTGGGGGCTGCGGAGGTTGATGTTGGTGCGCTGCCGTCCGGTGGTGTAGCACTCGACACAGGGGCCCTGGGAGTGCTGCAGGGCAAATACTTCCAGGATGCGGGTGTGCTCGTCTGAGGCGGCGATCAGCTGCAGTTCGTCGTGCGCGTCGGCCAGCAGGACGCCGGCCGCCGAGACGTTGAGGAGTTCCACGCTGTGCACCGACAGCCGGTGCAGGAGCTCGATGACGTCGAACTCGCCGGTCAGGGAATCCGCAACCTCCACGAAAACCTCGGTCACGTGCTGCTCGCGAGTCATGGCCATGGCGATCAGTCCTTGTCTGTGGTGGGGAGGGTTCGGCCGTCCCCGTTGTCGTCCAGACGCAGCCGCCGCGCGACGATGGCCTGGGCTACCTCGGTCAGGGGGCGGCCAGTGATGTAGACGTGGGCGCGCAGCCGCGCCATGGCCTGTGGCAGGGGCAGGCTGAGCTGGACACTGAGCATGCCGGTGGCTTGGTGGACCACCGCGCTGTGCAGGCCGTCCATGGGCCGCAAGAGGGCGGCACCCATGGAGTGTGGGGCGCTGCCGTTTAGGAACCGCGCGGTCAAGCCGGCGGCCAGGACCACGGCGTCGTCGGCCTGCTGCTCGCTCAACGGACCCGGGGTACGGCGCACAGCTGTGAGCACGCCCAGCCTGACAGCTCCGATTCCCAGCGGAAAGGCGAAGACCGCTCGCACCAGTGATAGCGCAGATGCCTCGGAGACCAGGGCGGACCATCGCTCAAGCGGCGTGGCCTCCAGGTCCGCGACCAGGACGATTTCACCGGTGCTGGCCGCATCGGTGCCAGGCCCCTGTCCGACGGTGAACTGCAGGTCCTCGAAGGTGCTGCTGAGATCGCCTGAGTGCCACAGGACCTCGTTGACCTGGTTCTGGTCCAGGATGGACACCGCCAGACCGTCGACGCCCAAGATCGCAGCGCTCTCGGTCACAGCGTCGATCCAGGAGCCTGTAGACAGGCTCTGCTGCAGCCCAGCCATCCGGTCGCTCATCATCGCCGACCACCGCGCAAATAGACTGTCATGACCGAGTTGGCTGCCACGTTGCCCTTTCGATCGGTGGGCCCCTGGCCGCCTGATTGGCCACCTAACCCACCCTAGCCCGCCGAGTAGCCGAGGGGATTCTCACTCCTCGGCTCTCACAGATCCGTACGTGACGATCTCTCGTCATACAGCTCTTGTCGTTCTGGTCACCAGCCGCGGGGGCGCGTGTGGTTCAGGCTCAGTGGGAGCGAAGAACCGGGGGCGTCGTGCGACGGCCTGGTTCCACGCCGTCTGCGCTCCCTTCCTGCCCCGCAGCCGTTTGAACTTCTTGCGCATCCACCGCATCACGTAGGCGTTGACGCGTTCCAGAAGGGGATGGAGGGCCTTCTGGTAGAAGGCCCCGTAGTACGCCACCCGCGAATGATCGGGTTGATGAACCGTGCGAGGTCCGCTTCGGTCAGGTTGGTGCGGTGGTGCAGCCGCCAGGACCGCACCTCGGAACTGATCCTGCGCAGAGCTTCCCCGTTGATGGCGGGGAGGAATGCCCGGAACATCTGGCCGTCTCTGCGGACCGCGGAGCGGGTGCGGAAGGTGAGTCCCAGGAACGTGAACTCGGTGTGCTCGTACGAGGCACGCCGGTTGGCATCCTGGAGCCGGCCGCCGTAGCGGCCGAGGTTGTACGTCGGCATCGTGACTGTACGTCCCCACGCCTCCTGTGCGGCGGAGCGGGTACAGCTCCTGCCCCGATGAGATGAGCTTGCGTCCGTGCTGTCCGGCCTCTCGCCCGAGTGGCGAGAACGTCAAGTTCCTGCTCGGCCGAGGTGTGCTCGCGACGCGGCACATCATCCGCAGTGGGTGCGTGCCTTTTCCTCCACAGAGACCTCCATAACCGCTGTCGCCCTCGCTGGCTGAGGCGGGTCAGGTGGGGGGAGAGCTTCAAAACTGCATCCGCTCAGGGAGCAGCGGGTTCCTATGCTCCCGGGATGGAAGTCTGGTTGTTGGACCACTTGTCGACTGCTGTGCTGGCCGTGCTGGTGGTGGGCGGCATTGTGGTGTTGTCGCTGCTGGGCGACAAGCTCTGCCGTCGCTGGTTCCCGAGTACTTCTGGTGGCGCCCACAACGAGATGGTTGCCCTGCTGCTGTCCGTGTTCGGCGCGATCTACGGTGTGATTCTGGCCTTCGTGATCGTCAACCTCTGGACACAGATGCAGGACGCGGAGACCGTGGTGGCCGGCGAGGCGACCGCGGTCGCGCAGATCGTCCGCGATGCACAGGCCCTGCCACCCGGCCCTCGGGACAGGATCAACACGGCAGTCGGGCGGTACGTCCATACTGTGGTCGAGAAGCAGTGGCCGGTGATGCGCGAGGGACACGCCGGCCACGACCACACTGCATCAGAAGTCGACGGCATCTATGAGGCACTGCGGTCGTTCGCGCCGACTGACAGCCGCCAGCAGATCTTCCTGGAACATGCCGTCAACAGTCTCGACAATGTGGTCGACCATCGACGGGATCGGATCGCCGCGAGCGGCCAGGATCTGCCGGCTCTGCTGCAAACGCTGGTGTTCGGCGGCGCGCTGGTGATTCTTCCGCTGACGTTCATGTACGGCCGGGAGGATCGCCGCCTTGAAACGATCTTCGTGGGCTCGGTCTCCGCGCTCCTCAGCCTCAGCGTTCTGCTGGTGCTGGTCCTCGACCTGCCGTTCTCCGGCGACCTCAGCGTCAGCCCGGCCGTATTCAAGGAGGGCATCCTGGCTCAGTTCTGGACCGCGCCCTGACACGAAGAGGGTGTCCCTCGGCAGACCCGCGCCGTGTCCGTCGGTGACGAGACCGGCTTCCTGATGACCGAGAGTGGACGTGCGGAGCGTGCGGGACCGTCCTGGACCGAGACATCAACGCGGCGGTCAACGTCGCCAAGGCGGCCGGACTGGCCGTCGCAGCCCGTGGAAGCGCAGATAAGACCGGGACTCCTCCCGGCGCAGCGCGATGAAGCAGGAACCCACTCGAAGCCGCACCCGACAACGGCGCGGCAGGCGGAAACCGCCCTCCTTTAGGTTCACGCCCGGGAGGAATCGCTTCTCAAGATAGGTGTGACCCGCACAGGCGCACGGGTCTGCGCTGTTGACCTCAGTCGGGACGCTTCTGGTTCTCGATGTACTCCTTGATGATCGCCAACGGCGCTCCGCCGCAGGATGCTGCGAAGTAGGACGGGGACCAGAAGTGATCACCCCACAGGTACGTGCGAATGTGGCCGGGGAACTCCTGGCGCAGCCTGCGGGCGGACACGCCTTTGAGGGAGCCGACCAGCCGGGAGACGGCGACCTTGGGCGGGTAGTGCACCAGCAGGTGTACGTGATCGCGTTCGCCGTTGAACTCCACCAACTCGGTTTCGAAGTCCGCGCACACGGCCCGCATGATCTCTTCGCAGCGCGTGAGGATCTCGTCGGTGAACGGTCCGCGCCGGTACTTGGGTGTGAAGACCAAATGGGTGTGGAGGGTGTGGACGACCGTACGACCCCTGCGAATATTGGGGTTTGGCTCCCAGCGTGGTGACATAGATCAACTGTAGTACGATGAGCGCATGAAGATCGTGACGCAGGTGAAGCTGATGCCGGAGGCCGACCAGGCCGCCGCGCTGCGCTCCACGCTGCGTACGGTCAATGAGCCGGCGTGCTGGGTGTCCGAGGTGGCGTTCGCCAACGGTGTGCCGCGTGAGTACGAACTGCGCAAGCACACCTACGCGCACCTCAAGGCCGAAGGGCTCGGAGCGCAGGCAGCGCAGCACGTGATCAAGAAGGTGCGCGACGCGTACACGACGCTGCATGCCAACATGCGCGCCGGAAACCTGGGCAAGCCGAAGTCGAAGCGCCGGACCAAGGCCGTCTCGAAGCCGATCACGTTCCGTCCCAGTGCCGCGCAGCCGTATGACGATCGCTGCCTGTCATGGCAGTACGACGCACAGACCGTGTCCATCTGGACCACCGCCGGACGCATCAGGAACGTCCGCTTCGCCTGCTCCACCGACGCGCTCAGGACACTGCGCGAGTACCGCAAGGGCGAGGCGGATCTGATCGAACGTGACGGCGACTTCTATCTGATCGCCACGTGCGACGTTGTCGAAGCGGAGACCTATGAGCCGGGCGGCTTCATCGGCGTGGATCTCGGCATCGTCAACGTCGCCACCACGTCCACCGGCTACATGGCCGCCGGGCGCGGCCTGAATCGGTACCGCAAGCGTCAACTTGCCCTGCGGGCCAAGCTCCAGGCCAAGCGCACCAAGTCCGCCAAGCGCAGGCTCAAGGAGCGTTCTCGCCGTGAACAGCGGCACGTCAGGAACACCAACCACATCATCGCGAAGACGATCGTGACCGAGGCTGAACGCACCTTTGCCGGACTCTGCCTGGAAGAACTCAAGGGAATCCGGCAGAGGGTACGGCTCCGCAAGCCCCAACGGGTCGCACTCCATTCCTGGGCCTTCGCCCAGCTCGGAGACTTCATCGTCTACAAGGCCAGGCGGGCCGGGGTGCCCCTGGTCTTCGTCGATCCCGCGTACACGTCGCAGACGTGCGCCGAGTGCGGCCACGTCGACAAGCGCAACCGTGTCGACCAGGGGCTTTTCATCTGCCGGGGGTGCGGGGTCGTTGCCCACGCCGACCGGAACGCTTCCCACAACATCGCCGCAGGTGGCGAGAGCGTGTGGAATGCGGGGCGTGAGTCACGCGTCCCTGCCACCCAGTAAGGGTGTCCGGACGGAGGAGCCGACCCAGCAGCCAGTTGGGCGCTACCTCCAAGCCCGGTCCTTTAGGCCCGGGTCAAGTTGACCGGTACCACTCCTTCCGAACCGGAAGTGACCTGCGTGTGGTCGTGGTCGACGGGCACGCGGTCGGCGCAGAGGTACGCACCAGCATCAAGGGCTTCAAGTCCAACCCGGCTCTGGGCGGCACGGCCGAACCCTGCCTGGGACGCTATCTGGAGGCGGAGCAGTTGGCCTGCCGTGCTGCGGCTACGGTGGGAGCCGAGATCGCCGGCGTCGACCTGCTTTTCGAGTCCAGCGGTGCCTTTACGATCTGCGAGGTGAACACAGCGCCCGGCACGAAAGTCCTCACCGAGGTGACACCCGCGATCATTGCAGCGTGTTCAGCGCGGGTCAGGCGCGTCGATGGCCTGCCCGCGGAAAAGGGAGCCAGGCAGCAGACGGTCGCGGCCTGCACCGGTTGATACTCCATGTCCAGCGCTTCTCATTTCCGGAATGCCGTCCAAGCCGCCTGAACGGACCGAGCTGCCCGAGTGTATTGAGCGGAACTCGCAACTTGCCGACATGATTTTGGCCAGGCCCAGAACGTGCTGGGCGCTACGGCACCCGCGCCGATCATCTGCGGGAGATCGCCGACTATCTGGGGTGGAAGCCGGCGAAGGCGCTGGAGTTGAAGGAGCTGGACGAGTTCCTGCTGGCCCGCGCCATGGAGCACAACTCGCCGAGTCTGCTGTTCCGGCTGGGGTGAGTACCTGCGGTCGGCGAAGGTGATCCGGTCGGGTGTGGTCTCGTTGTTGAAGAGGTCAACCGGCGCCACCCGATCCTGCTGACGCTGCTCGCGCAGTCCGCGGTCGATGCCCTCGACTCCGTGGTGCAGCTGTTCGATCAGACTCTGTCGGTGTTCGGAGTCACGCGCCCGGATCAAGCTGCGCGACGTGCTCGCCGAGCGGGCCAAGCTGTCGGAGGGGGTACGGCTCTGGTGTCCGCAGCGGACACCATCGGACCCGCTTCCACCCCACTTGGCATTGATGATGTGCCCGCCTCAGAGCCGATATCAAGCGGCACGTACATGCCTCACACGCCCCGCACCGGCTGTCGCTCCTGCCCACCGTGACCCGCCGCACGAGATCGGCCGCCGTGCTGACAGCGGGCACCGCTCAGCCGCAGGTCAGGTAATGCCGATGCCAAGGCCGAGACGGGGCCTACCAGTATGCTGAGAGGACGTCGGGGACATTCCTGCCCCGCGAGGAAGTGGCCGTGGCACTGGCCTCCGAGCCTGGTGGCACCAGCCGTGCGACGAACGAGCAGCAACCGAAATCAAGTCCGGCCGGTGTTGCGACGGCTGGAGCGGTCCGCCCCTTGGCTGGCCTCTCTCGGGAGGAATCGATGCTGGCTGTCATCGACCTGCAGCAGGCGCTGAGCATGTCGGGGCCGGCAGGCTCGCCCGGAGTGGGTGTCGCATTCATGCACGCACTGGTTCGGAGCATGGGGCTCGCCTTGGTTGCAGAGTCATGAGGACTGTACCCGGCACGCCCTCGACCACGCTGTGTGAACTCGTCGACCGCATCACCACGGCATACCAGGCCGCCCGCGCGGCCCTCGAGAAACGTAGGGAGGAAATGGGGAATGAGCAGCGCTAATGGACACATCCTCGTGGTCGACGACGACCGCACCAACCGCATGATGCTCACCTACCGGCTCGAGGTCAGTGGCCTGCAGACCGCCACCGCCGAGAACGGCTCCGTCGCCCTCCAGATGCTCCGCGAAGAAACGTTCGATCTCGTTCTGCTCGACATTCTGATGCCGGAGCTCGACGGCTACGGAACCCTCCAGGTGATCAAAAACGACGTCAAGCTGCGCGACGTCCCCGTGGTCATGATGTCCTCTCTGGGCGAGATGGACAGCGTGGTGCGCTGCCTGGAACTGGGTGCCGTGGACTACCTGCCCAAACCCCTGGACGGGCTCTTGCTGACCTCACGCGTTGAAGGCCTCCTCCTCAAAGGCCGCTTGCGTCGACTCGACGAGGACTACGAATCCTGGGCCAACCTGCTCGCTGACGCCCTGCCGGCAGCGGTGCAGGGCACCTTGGACCCACTACTGCTCAAGGACCTCGCCGGCCGCACCGACGGACTCGGCCGCCTCGCCCGGGAAATCCAGAAAATCCAGCCTGCCGCGCAGGCGTGAGATTCCTGATGCAGGTGTCCTCGATGCGGCCCACTCCTGCGAGCATGAACTGCTGACAGGCTTCACCACCTGTGAATGTCCTGTTCGGTCCCTGTCCCTGCCGGCACAGCTGCACCGCACCCTGGCCGACGGTTGCCGAATTGGGAGCATCATCATCGGCTTTCCCCGTGCAATGCCTCTCATCCGGATGTCTCGAACGGTGTCGCAGGCCACCAGCCGGAGACGGACGAAAGACGCACGTCAGCGACGCCAGCGCCATCCACGGCCTGGACATCGGTAGGGCGACAGACGCCATGAAGTCCAAGCCGTCGAGCAGTCGCTGCACCCCGGCGATCCGGCCGCCGCAGCGCGGTGATCAGCTTGCCGAACCGTTGCACTCTCAGCTCGGCGAAGGGGACGTCCAGCACGGCTCCAACGCCGGCATCCCACCACCCACAGCAAGATCGTCTCATCCTTGACCAGCAGCCCATACAGGCTCGGTCGTCGGGTCGGCCGGCCGGCCGCTGCGGATCTGCCCGGTGAGCGCTGGTGCGGCGCAGCGCTGCGCGAGGGTGAGGGCTTCTGCGGTGGCCTGGGACGCTTCTGTTTGCCGTCCGGCGGCCGCCAGGGCGGCGGCGTAGTCTGCCAGGGCCTTGGCGTACTCCAGCCGTGCCGGGGAGGGCTGGAGCCTGAGCACAGCCGCATCGAGATACTTCAGGCCGTCTGCCGCAGAAGTCTGCAGCAGTCCCAGGGTGCGCAACGCCCGGCCCCAGGCACGTGGTGCGCTCCAGTTGCGTGCCTGTCGTAGTTCTTCGTAGGCGAGGTCCAGCGCCTCGTCGGTGCGGCCCAGCGCGTGCAGGCACCATGCCGCTTCCGACATCCACGGCAGCAGCGCCGGGTTCGTTCCTCCGGCCGCGGTGAAGGACTGGCCCGCTGCGAGGGCCGCTTCCAGTGCCTGATCGGTGTGACCGCCCAGGCGCAGCAATCGGGCCCGGCTGCACTGCACGTGGTAGGTCAGGTCTGTCACGGGGGCAGGTTCTGCCTGGGCGCAGGCCAGGGCTGTTTCGGCCTGTTCGAGGAGGCCCCTTTCCAGCAGGGTGTCCGCCCACACAGGGCTCAGGACGTTCCGCAGCAGTGAGGCGGAGGCTGCCTGTGCTGCCGAAGCCGCCTGCTGTGCGTCGGTCTCGGCTTGGGCCAGGTTGCCGTGGGCCAGACCGGCCATGGCGCGATAGGTCAGCGTGATTGCCTCACTGGTCAGTGACTCTGTCCGGTGCGCATGAGCGAGTGCTCGGTCCAGGCTGGCGAGGACTGCGTCCTGGTCGCCGCTGATGAGGACCAGCCAGCCCAGGGCCAGTGCGACCTCGCCGCCGGGCAAGTCGGCCAGTTCGTCGCAGGACGGTCCGTGCAGCGCGTGCAGGGCCCGGCTGACTGCTCGCGGGTCACCAAGGACTGCGTCGTGGCCGGCCACCACGCAGTCCAGGGCCGTTCCGCCCGGCGGGAAGCGTGTAGCACGCGAGCGGACCTCGGCGATCTGCCGCAGAGTGGCACGGCGCAGCGTGGGCTGACTGGGATCGTATAGGGGCAGGGACAGCACACAAGCCTGAATCTGCTGGAACAAGCTGGTGTCCTCGGCCACCTCAGCCAGCGCATGCTGCCACACCTCCATGGCCTCCTGGCTGCGCTGTTGCATCAGCAGAGCTTCTCCCAGGGCCAGTGCTGCCTCGGCGCGCGGCCGGGCGTGCGTGGCGGCTGTGTACGCCTGGTCCAGGTCGTCGGCCGCCGCTGCAGCATCGTTTAGCAGGCAGCTGCGGCCTAGGTCGTACAGGATGGACGCGCGCTGCTCTTCATCCGGGGGTTCAGCCACGCAGCGTCGCAGGTACACCGTGGCGGCTTCCGGTGAGCCCCGGGCCCAGGCCAGCTCTGCGGCTTGGAGAAGCCGGTGAACGGTCTCGAAGCCGCCGCCCGGCAGCGTTCGTAGAAGGTGGACGGCCGCCTCTTCCGGCTGCCCGTCGGCACGCAGAAGCGCGGCTGCGCGTCCGTGTGCCGCGCTGCTCTCGTCGGCCGGGACGGCGTCGTAGACGGCGGCATGCACCAGCGGATGGACGAAGCGGACATCGCCACCAGGTGTGGGGTCCAGGATGCGGTCGGCGCGCCGGAGTTCCTCCATGGCCTGCTGTGCAGCATCCAGCGGCATGTCCGCCAGGCGGGCGGCCTGGGCCAGGGAGGGGCTCGGACCGAGAACTGCGGCCGCCCGGGTGAGGCTGCCGCTGTCCTTTGGCAGCTGCTCGAGCGCTGTCCGCACCCGGTCCTGCACTGTCTGTGCGTTGACGGGGGCCAGGCGGGCGACCGTGTCGGCGCTGGGCGCAGCCTGTTCCCGGGCCAGAAGGCGCAGCAGTTCGCCGAGGAAAAGGGGATTGCCTGCGGTGGCACTGTGGCAGGTGTGCAGGAAGGAGGGGTCCGGCGGGGGCGAGCCGGAGCAGGCGGAGGACGCTTCTACGATGGTGGCGATGGTCTGCGGGCCGAGCGATGACAGCCGCAGCAGGTGACAGCGCCGGTCGGCGGTGATCGTGTTCAGCAGGGCCGGCGCATCCTCGTCGTTGTCGTCGAGCGCCGCTATCACGCAACAGCGTTGGCGTTCGATCAACGGCAGTAGGTGAAACAGGAACTTCACTGAGGCGGTATCCGCCCACTGAAGGTCGTCGACGACGAAGACCAGCGGCTTGTCCTTGCACAGCTCGAATGTCAGCGCCAGCAGGCTCTCGGTCACTCCTTCCTCGGCTTGCGGCAGTGCTGCCGAGTCGGTCACGTCCTGCAGCGCCCGGCTGGCTGCGGGTGACATCCTGCACTGCCGTTGTGAGGCGCTGAGCTGCGTGACCAGGGGCTGAAGCAGTTGGCGCATCACGGCGAAGGGCAGGTGCTGGTGAAGGCTGTCCGCTCGGGCCACCGCCACGTCGCAGTCCGCAGCCGCCATACGTCCGGCCTCGGTGAGGAGTCTGGTCTTACCGATCCCGGCGGGGCCCATCGCCACGATGACCTGGCCCCTGCCTGACCGTGCGCGGGCGAGGCCCGACTGCAGCGCGTCGAGTTCCGCGGTCCTTTCGTAGAGCTCCTCGGCGGAGGTCATCTCCCCAGTATGCGCATCGGCGTAGCAGTGACGAGTGCAGCGCGGACGCCGTCACCCATAACACGACGTCGCGCGCGGGTGTGCTCTGGGCGGATAATTCGGAGATATGGCGGGCGAAGAGGTCTCCACAGTTGCCGGAGAGCTGCTGGCGTCGGAGGCCGGCGGCTTCATCGGCCGCGTGCCTCAGCTGGAGCAGCTGCAGGCATGCGTGTCCGAGGTGCGCGGCGGTGCGTCATGGACCGTGGTCATCGAGGGCGAAGCCGGCATGGGTAAGACCATGCTTGTCCAGCGTCTGATGAGCAGCCTCGATGATTTCGATGTCCTGTGGGCGTCGTGCGATCCGATGGAGCAGGATCTGGCGTTCGGGGTGGTGGATCAGCTCGTGCGCCGGTTCCCGCCGCAGATGCTCACCAGTTCCGCGATGCTGGCGAAGGCAGCCTTCAGGGATGTTGCACCGGCCGAGGTGGGTGCGGAGCTGATCCGGATCCTCACGACGACTCAGGCGCATCGTCCGCTCGTGCTCGCGGTCGATGATGTGCAGTGGTCGGACACTGCTTCGAGGGTGGTCCTCGGTTTCCTGGAACGGCGTTTGTGGACGCAGCGGGTCCTCGTCCTTGTGACCGCCCGTACCGGTTCTGAGGCTCTCCCCGGCGGGGAGAGCGGGCAGTGGTGGCAGCGGGCGGCAACGAGTACTGATCACTATGTACGGATGTCTTTGACGGGAATGGACGAGGCGGAGACCAGCCAGATGGTGCCGGCCTCCGGTAGGGACTCGATCAGCCCCGCTGCCGTCAAGCGGCTCGTTGACTACACCGGCGGGCACCCGTTGTATCTTCGCTCTTTGTTGGCCGCGATCCCGGCCGGCGACCTCGCCGATCTGCACCGTCCTCTTGCGGCACCTGAATCACTGACCTCGACCACACGGCGCGCTGTGGACCGCCTCAAGCCCGACAGCGTCAGCCTCGTCGAGGCACTGGCGGTTCTCGGCAAGACCGTCCCGCTGCCGCTCGCCGCCCAGGTCGCAGGAGTGCCGGCATCCGCTGAGGCGCTGGAGCCCGCTTTGGAGGCGGGGCTTGTCCAGTGGTGGCCGCGAGAAGTCCCCGCCCGCGTACGGATCAAGCATGCGCTCCAGCAGGAAGCCATCTACCAGACGGTTTCCCCGCCCCGACGTCGGGCATTGCACTCGGCGGCCGCCTCACTGGTGGATGCGAACGCCGCCTGGCGGCATCGTGTGGCCGCCGCCGACCACACGGCCCCCGCCCTGGCAGTCGAACTCGACGCCGAGGCCGATCGCCTCGCCTCCCTGGGGCAGCTCTCCCGCTCGGCAACGCTGATTCTCTGGGCCGCGGAGCTGTCCGACAGCCGGGACGACCACGAACGCCGACTGCTCACCGGCGCCATCCGCCTTCTCCTGGCACGAGATTACCTCCGGTGTTTCGACCTGACCGATGCCGTCAGGTCGTGCACCGAGTCGCCCACTCGCACATGTGTCCTGGGCGGACTCGCCTACGCACAAGGCGATCTTCAGGAAGCACAGTGGCGCCTGACGGAAGCCCTCCGAGCAGCCGACACCCAGGGCCCGGTGCACATCGCGGAACTGGCCTGTGTCTGGCTGGGCACCATCTACACCCGCCAGCACCAGTGGGAGAAGGCCCTGCCCCTGGTGCTCCGCGCTGCGGGGCTGGACCTCCCCCAGCCGCGTGCGGTCAACTACGCGCGCCACTTGATGATCCTCGCATCCGACACGCTCGCCGAGACACGGCCCGCCCCCGACCGCCGAGCCTTTACCGACGGCGAGGAGAGCGCCCGCGCCGCACTTGCGGCCAGTCTGCTGCTGAACCCGCGCGGCATCCTCCGCGAGATGGCAAAGGAGCTCCATGCGGGGATGGAGGACCTCAAGACACTGGTACGCCGCCAGCGCGTCGGAGAGGTCCAGGAGATACAGGTCTCGGAGTACTTCACTCTCGCCGCGTTCCAGTACCTCACCGGCGTCTGGGACGACGCCTCCCTCACCGCGCAGCATGCGCTCACTCTGGCCACCTCCAGTGGACAGTTGTTTGATTTCGCCGCCGGTCACGCAATCGCTTCGATGGCTGCGGCCAGTCAAGGCAGGCGGGAGGTCGCCCTCGACCAACTGCAGGCCAGCGAGCAGGCAGCCGAGCGCACCCAGCTGCCGCTGGATCAGGTCTACCCGGTGCTGGCTCGCGTCATCCTCGGCCAGGCGCAGGGCGACCCCCACACGATGGACAAGGCTCTCAAGCATCTTCCCGCTCCCAGCAACGGCTGGCAGAGCTGGTGGCTGCCCCTCCAAGTGGAGGCATACACCGGAACCGGACGCCTGGACGAAGCGGCCGAAGCTCTTGGACGCCTGGAAGCAATCGCCGAGGACGTCGCCGGCCTGAAGGTGAGCGCCCGCTGGCTGAGCGGGGACCTGTCCATGGCCAAAGGCGACTCCGACACAGCATCGATGGCCTATCGCAGCGGGCTGGCACTGCCCGCCGACACCGACGAGATTCCCTTCCACCGAGCCCGACTGAATCACGCCTACGCCCGCCTGCTGCTCCCCACCGACCCGGCCACCGCTCAGCGCTGCTTCCACAGAGCACGGGAAACATACCTGACGATCGGCGCAACCCCCTTCACCGAGCGCGTCACCACGGAATCGGCCGGCTCACAGGCAACCCGTCCGCCGGAAGAAGAAACGGTCGACGCTCTGCTGGAGCCACTCACAGCACGCGAACGTGCAGTGGCCCGGCTGGTGGCCGAGGGAATGACGAACAAAGAGACCGCGCAAAACCTCTACGTCAGCCCCAAGACCGTCGAGTATCACCTCGGCCACATCTTCGAGAAACTGGGCCTCACGTCCCGCCGCCAGCTGCGCAGGGCTCTTGACCACCAAGTCAACAGCGGCGGTTGAATGCTCCGCAACCGGCGACTCGCCCGCCACGTCGCCGACGCCGGGTTCGGAAAAGATCCGCCGCCAACTGCTCTGCAAAGGCCGGCGCAACGCGTGTCCCACCATCGTGGCCGACCACTGGTACCCCAGCTCAAAAACCTGCTCGGACTGCGGCGCGACGAAAGCCAAACTGCCGCTGCACGTCCGAGTCTTCACCTGCGATCTCTGCAGCCTGGTCATCGACCGGGACGAGAACGCAGCCCGCAACCTGGCCGCCCTCGCAGCGGCCCGCACGACTGGTACCGGAGTGGCCGGAGACCAGGACACGCCCCGCGTGTCGAAACCCCGTGGAGCCGACCGTGAGACCCGTCGCCAACACCCCGGCCCAAACACCGGCCGGGGCGGACGGGCAGATGGCGCGAACCTGCCGCACCAGCAGCAAAAGGAAACGGGAGACCGCCGTCAGGACACCGAAGCACAACCCACGCAGTGGAGACACCGACACGGACCATCCAGACGGAAACATCTGGAAAGCCGAGAGTCACTGAGACTCTGAGCAACGGCTGAAGGCGCTTCGGTAGGCGGCCGGAGAGACGCCGAAGGCGGTTCTCAAGTGCGTACGCAGCGAGTTCGCGGAGCCGAAGCCGGCTCGGTGCGCGACCAGGTCGATCGGCAGGTCGGTGGTCTCCAACAACTGCTTGGCCAGTTCGAGGCGTTGTGCGGTGAGCCACTGCACCGGGGTCATGCCGGCCTCGTCGCGGAAGCGGCGGGTGAAGGAGCGCAGGCTCATGCGGGCGTGCTCGGCGAGCTGGGCGAGGGAGAGCGGCTCACCGAGGTGTTCCAGGGCCCAGGCGCGGGTGGCGGTGGTGCTGGCGACGGTCGGGTCGGGGACGGGGCGGTCGATGTACTGCGCCTGCCCGCCGTCCCGCCAGGGTGGTACGACGCACATCCGGGCGGCCCGGTTGGCGGCGGCCGCTCCGTGGTCGCGGCGGATCATGTGCAGGCACAGATCGACGCCGGCGGCCACGCCCGCGGAGGTCAGCACGTCGCCGTCGTCGACGAAGAGGACCTCCTCGTCGACCTTGACCTTGGGGTAGGCGCGGCGGAACTCGGGAGCCAGGTTCCAGTGCGTTGTGGCCGGCCGCCCGTCGAGCAGCCCTGCCGCGGCGAGCACGTAGGACCCGGAGCAGATGGACACCAGCCGGGCGCCGGACCGGATGCCGGCGATGGCCGCGGTGACCTCGGGAGGCAGGGGGCCGCCGCGGCCCAGCTCGGGCATGGCATGCGTGGGCGGGATGATCACGGTGTCCGCGGCGGCCAGGGCCTCAGGGCCGGCCGCGGGCTGCACCGTGAAGCCGGCGTCGCTGAGCACGGGGGCGCCGTCCGCCGTGCAGACGGTGACGTCGTACAGCGGGCGGCCTTCGTCGTCCACGACGCTGCCGAAGACCCGGGAGGGGATGCCGAGTTCGAACGGCGGCACCCCGGCCAGAGCGAGCACAGCGATGCGATGCCGCCGCGGCCTGCGGGGCGGCTTGTGCGCCTGATGCCACCCGTCCGGCGTCGATGCCTGCCCAGTTTCACTCATGGCCAGATCCTGTCACATGCTGGCCGGACGGCCAATACCACGAGGGATCGGGATAGCGCATCGTGGACCGCGTCGCGCCGGGGAACCTCCCCGCAGCGGGCCGATCGAGACGAAAGAACGAGGCTGACAGAGATGCGTGCGGTGGTCGTGGAGCAGTGGGGCGGACCGGAGAACCTCATCGAGCGCGAGGTCGAGCGGCCGGAGCCGGGGCTGAACGAGGTCCTGGTGCGGGTACACGCGGCCGGAGTCAACCCGGTGGACTGGAAGACCCGCGCCAGCGGAGCCCTCATCGAATGGGGCGCCGTACCCATGGTCGGCTGGGATGTGTCCGGCACCGTCGAGGCCGTCGGGCCCGGCGTAAGCATCTTCCGCCCCGGCGACGAGGTCTTCGGGATGCCCCTGTTCCCGCGCCAGGCAGGCGGCTACGCCGAGTACGTCGTGGCACCGGCCCGGCACCTCGCCCACAAACCGGCGGGCCTGACGCACGTGCAGGCGGCGGCGCTGCCGCTCGCCGCGCTGACCGCATGGCAGGCCCTGGTGGACGCGGCGGACGTGCGACCCGGCGAGCGGGTACTGGTCCACGCCGCAGCCGGCGGCGTCGGTCACCTCGCGGTGCAGATCGCCAAGGCCCGCGGCGCCCACGTCATCGGCACTGCCAGCGCCGCCAAGCACGACCTGGTGCGACAGCTGGGCGCGGACGAGGTGATCGACTACCGCTCGGTACGATTCGAGGACGCCGTAACCGACATCGACGTCGTCCTGGACGGACTCGGCGGTGAGACGGCCGAGCGCTCCCTGAAGGTCCTCCGCCACGGCGGCCGGCTGATCACCCTGCCTGGCCCGGACGACGTCCCCGCAACCCAGGACGGGGTGCGGGCCATGTGGGTCCTGGTCGAGCCGGACCACCTCGGCCTGCGCGAGATCGCCGCGCTCGTGGAGCAGGGCGCTGTGAAGCCAATCGTCGAGACGGTCCTGCCGCTGGCCCAGGCCGCCCAGGCCCACGAACTCGGCGAACAGGGCCGCACCACCGGCAAAATCGTCCTGACCGTCGCCTGAATCCACAGCCAACCCACACCAAGAAAAGCAAGCCCGAACGGCGTCACACCATCAACGACGTACTACGCAGTGGTCAGCGCACCTGCCTCCACGCTCCAGCACCGGGCCCGACAAAAACAACGGAGCCTGCTTTCAGGCCCGCCGATAGGCGGCGGCGTTGAGCCATTCCCCGCCGCCTCTGGCGGCGGGGACCAACTGCGCTGCGGCCCTGGTGAAGGCGTTCTTGAAGTCCGGGGTCATGCACCACGGCATCGCCAAGGACACCCTCACCGGCACTCCCCAGGGCGGAGAATCCTCTCCCCGCTGCTGGCCAACATCGCGCTCAGCGCGCTGGACGAACACTTCCACGCCCAGTGGCAGAGCCTGATGAGCCGCAAGTACCAACGGGAGAAGCGCCGCAAGACCGGCACAGGGAACTGGCGCCTGGTCCACTACGCGGACGACTTCGTCGTCCTGGTCAGCGGTCCGGCCCAGCGGGCCGAGGCCCTGCGCGAGCAGGTCGCCGACCTCCTGGCCCCGCTCGGACTGCGGCTCTCCGCAGAGAAGACCCGCGTGGTCCACATCGACCAAACGTGGCACGAGCAAGCGATACGTCTACACCCGGCCCTCCAGAGTTTGCCCAGCTCCTGACCGGGCTGAAGAAGCTCATTTAGGAACGGTCAGGTCCCGGGCTTGCGCCCGTAGACATACACGTCTTCCCCTTTCCTCAGCAGGTTCCAGTACGCCTTCGCGTCCGCCGTCCGCATGTTGACGCAGCCGCCCGAGCCGGGCGGGTTCCACATCGACTTGGTCGTCGAGTGGAAGGCCTGCCCGCCGTCGAAGAACTGCGCGTACGGCATCGACACGTGGTAGATCGTCGACCAGTGGTTGATGCTTCGCCAGTAGATCTTCTTCAGGCCGGTCCGGGTCTCGGTGCCGTCCTTGCCGGTCCGCACCGGCACCGGGCCGTACTTCAGCCTAGTGCCGTCCTGGATCCAGCTCAGCTGCCTGGTCAGATCCACACAGGCGATGCGGCCCTTGTTGGTCGGGCACTTGCCGGCCTTGTTGGGGTTGTTGCCCGCTGCCCGCTGGGCCAGCATCGTGCTCATCGTGCGCCAGCTAATCGGCCCGGCGTATCCCATCGTCGGCGTGATGCCGTGCTTGGCCTGGAACGCCTTGATCGCCTGGCAGTCTGTCGCGGACTGCCTTCCATCGACCCGGAGGCCGAGGAATTGCTCGACCTGCCGTTGGTACGGGCCGGTGCTCAAGTTGCACGAGGCGGCCTGCGCCGGGGCCGCGCTGAGCGCCAGCGGCACCACGATCCCCGTGATGCCGAGGGCGACACCGCCCCGTCTCCGCCAGCTCCTCGTCCTTGTACGTTCCACGGCCACCAACTCCCCTGAGTTTACAGAGCGGTTGCCCCACCATGGGACGCCTGCAGCAGTGCCTCAGTCGCGGCTCGCGGTCAGAGCCAGGCCCGCGACGAAAGCGGCGGCGGACAGGGGCGGGGCAGGACACATGCAAATCTCATGTAGGTTTTTGAGGCGGACCGGCAAGATCAAGAAGACCCAACTCGACTGCCTCCCAGTTGGCTCAGTGTGGCCCGCGCCTCCATGCCAAATGCCGTCCTTGAAGGCACGTGAGAGGGAAGCAGGGCCGGTAGCCATCAGCGCCCTATCGCTACTTGCCAAGCCCCGGGTTTGGTGGAGAGTGAGTTAGCTGGTTCTGGAGTGCTGCTGGGAGTTCGGGCGTGTAGTGGGCGGCTTCGAGCTCGGCGGGGGTGATGTGGCTGAATTCGCCATGGAGCCTTCGCTGGTTGAGCATCGTCCGGTCATCCAGCCGAGGCCGCCCCATCGACGTCCGGGGCAGCAACGGCCGCACGAAGTCCCACTCGGCATCGGTCAGTTCATGGCGACGTATCACCCGACCATGATCCACCAATCAAGATCACATTGACGACAGACCCTAGGGACCCAGCAGGCGTTCACCGAGTACCTCGCCGGCCTCCGGACAGAATTGAAACGCCGGCGCAAGCTGATGAACATCCTCGACCGGTACGGGCTGTGAAGGAGGTGCGGGCCCGGTGTCCGCTCACGGCGCTTCTCTGTCCCTGAGGTCGATGATGCGGATGGGCTGTCCGGTCGTGCGGGCGATCGTTTCGAAGTCGCGGTCGTCGTCGTGGTGGACGGGCCCGCACTGCGGTGCTCGCCCTTGGCGGTGAGCAGTTCCTGGACGACGCGCGTGCGTCGGTAGATGCCGTGGGGCATGGGGATCTGGTGTAGTGGGCGTTCAGCGTGCGCTTCACGTGCTCCCGGTCCGGCGCCGAGCGTGCTGAGTAGAGGACTTCCAGTTCGGTGATGTCGCACAGGCGACGAGTCCCGCAGCGATCTTGTCGTCCTACTCGGCCGTGGTCCGGCCGAGGGAGACACGGGCGAGCGCGGAGGTGTCGATCAGGTAGTCGGTTCGCGGGCTTCTCCAAGAGCGTGCAGCCGCCGGTAGCGGGCGGTGACCTCCCGCAGGGCGGTGTTGATTGTGTCGTGCTTGGTCGTGGTGCCGAGCTCCTTGGCGGCGGCCTCCAGCGCATCGTCGTCGAGATCGATCACGGTGCGGCTCATGGCACTCCCCTGTGCATACGGTGATGTTTCAATACATATGCTCCGATATGCATGGGTGGGGCTCTACGCGGAGGTACACGCACGTGGTTGACGCAGCGCAAGGGTTTGGCCTCGGTTGACGCGGCGGGGGTTTCATCGGGAAGAATGCCACGACGATGACGCCGCATTCTGCCGAGCCGGACAGCTCCAGGCCCACCGGACCCGCCGCGTCCGCACACACAGAGTCCGAGACTTCATACGCTCCCTTCGCCCACCTCACCGCACCCAACGCCGTCCTGTATCGCCAGGTGATGCACGTGTTCCTGACGGCAAAGGAGCGGTTCGCGGTGCATCTGCGACCCGAGGACGTGCACGCTGCGCTGGCGCCGGAGCATCGCCCCGCCGGCCCGGACGCCGTCGTCAAGGCGCTGACCGGCCTCGTCGGGTGGGGCAATCTGCGGGCGGATCCGGACACCTCCCGGGTCACCGCGGTCGAGGACTTCTACCGCAAACGGTTCATCTACCAGCTCACCCGGGCCGGCGAAGCCGCGGAGCAGGCGCTGTCCGTGTACGACGAGGCGCTGGGGCGGCGCGGAGCACTCCAGGCGGTGGCGTTGCACGACATCGTCACGCACCTGCGGGCGCTACTCGTGCTCGCCACGGAGGAAGAGCCGGACGCGGCCAAGGCGCATCTGGCGCTGTCCGCTCTGACGAGCCGGTTCGAGGCGCTGGCGGAGAACGCTCGGGCGTTCATGGGGTCGCTGCAGCGCACCATCGACCTGCACGGCGTCGAGGTGGACGTGTTCCTCGCCTACAAGGACCGGCTGATCCAGTACCTGGAACGGTTCATCCAGGATCTGATCACTCTGGGCGGGAGGATCGCCCTGCTCATCGGGGAACTGGAGGGCCAGGGCCGGGTGAGGCTGCTGCTGCGGCTGGCGGCCGTGCGGGAGGCCGCCGATGCCGCTCCGGACGAGGCGGACACCGCCGAAACGCAGGCGTACGAGCGGTGGGCGGGGCGCTGGGCCGGACTGGCCGCCTGGTTCGTGTCGGGGGACGGCCGCGAGTCCCAGGCCCGCCTGCTGCGCGGGCGCGCGCTCGGCGCGATCCCGCAACTGCTGGCAGTGGTGCGGCAGTTGAACGAGCGGCGGGCCGGACGCTCGGACCGGTCGGCGGACTTTCGCACTCTGGCCCGCTGGTTCGCCGAAGCCCCGGACGACGGGGCGCGGCATCGGCTGTGGCGCGCCGCCTTCGGCGTCTATTGCGCCCGTCACCTCACCGTCGACGCCGACACTCTCGCCGATCGCGCGGCGCGCCCCGTGGCGCCCTCCACCCTCTGGGCCGAGGCGGAACCGCTGCGGATCAGCCCGCAGCTGCGCCGTACCGGAAGCTACGAGCGGCGCGGCAAGCCCCGCAGAGTGCAGGACCGGTCCGAGCAGCGGCGGCAGCTGGCCGAGCTCGCCGAGAAGCAGGCGCAGGAGATCGCGGCAGCCCGCGCCCGGCTGGCTACGGACGGCATCACCTGTCTGTCCGCGCTCGGCGAGCTGGACCCGGTGACCTTTGGCTTGTTCCTCAGGCTGCTCGGCGATGCCCTGGCCAGCTGGCGGCCCGGCACGACCACGACCACGGCGGCCAGCAACGACGGCACGATGGAGATCCGCCTCACCGCCCTCGACGACGCGCCGTTGGCCGAGATCCGCACGCCGGGCGGCGTGTTCCTGGGCCCCGATCACACCGTCGAGATCACCGACCTCACGCAGCGCATCCCAGCGCGGGATACGCTGTGACCACATCCCTGGGTGAGGTGCTGGACAGCCGGCGCACCGCCGAGTTCCACAAGGCCGCCCGCGCCCTGCTGAAGGAGCCGCTGCTGCTCGCCCGCGGCCCTGGCACCGAGGCCTACCGCCTGGTGCGCCGGCACGCCGCCGAGCTGCGCGATTGGTTCGACCGCAACACCGGCTGGTCATTGCGGGTGGACGCGGAGTCCGCCCGGTTGCGCAGGACGCCCGGCACCCTGGCCGACGCGACCCACCCGGCGCGCGAGGCGTCCCGCGCCGGTGTGCCGTTCACCCGCCGCCGCTATGTCCTGCTGTGCCTGGCGCTGGCCGCACTGGAACGCGGGGAGGCCCAGATCGCGCTCGGCCGCCTCGCCGAACAGGTGGTGCTCGACGCCGCCGATCCGCACCTGGTCGCCGCCGGTGTGGAGTTCACACTGGAGCGGCGCGAGGAGCGCCTGGACCTCGCCGCCGTCGTACGGCTGCTGCTGCGGTACGGGGTGCTGCGCCGGGTGGCCGGGGACGAGGACGCCTACGTCAGCGGGGCCGGCGACGTGCTCTACGACGTGGAGCGCCGCGTCCTGGCCGGGCTGCTTGCCGCCCGCCACGGCCCGTCACTGATCGACGCGGACAGCTTCGAGGAGCGGCTGGACGCACTCACCGCGGAGAGCGCCCTGGACAGCGACGAGCTGCGGTTCCGCGCGATCCGCCACAAACTCACCCGCCTCCTCCTCGACGACCCCGTGCTGTACTACGACGAACTCACCGACGACGAGCTGGCCTACCTGACCCGCCAGCGCGCCTTCCTCACCGCACGCATCAGCGAACTGACCGGCCTGGTGCCCGAGGTGCGGGCCGAGGGCATCGCCATGGTCGACCCCCATGACGACCTCACCGACGTACGCATGCCCGAACAAGGTACCCACGGGCACGTCACCCTGCTGCTCGCCGAGCACCTCGCCGCCGCGGACGGCGAGGTCAGCCGGGGTGAACTGGAGCGCCGAGTGCGGGAACTGGCCGCGATCCACGGCGCGTTCTGGTCCAAGAGCGCCAAGCAGCCGGGCACGGAGGGGGAACTGGTCGAGCAGGCGCTGGCCAAACTGACCGGGCTCGGCCTGGTGAGGCGCACGCCCGCCGGCGTGGCCGCACTGCCCGCGCTCGCCCGGTACGCGGTCGGCGAGACCATCGTCGTGGACCCTGCACACCGCACCCAGCGAAAGGCACAGCAACCGTGACGGCCCTGCCCCAGCCCGTGCCCGGCCGGTGGCGGCCGCTGCGCATCGGCCTGGTCGACCTCTTCTACTACGACACCGAGGAGTTCTGGTTCCGCGACGGCCGCCTGCTGCTGCGCGGCAACAATGGCACCGGCAAGTCCAAGGTGCTCGCCCTCACGCTCCCGTTCCTGCTGGACGGCGACCTGTCGCCGCGTCGGGTGGAGCCCGACGCCGACCCGGGCAAGCGCATGGAGTGGAACCTGCTGCTGGGCGGGGAACACCCCCACCCCGAGCGACTCGGCTACACCTGGATCGAGTTCGGCCGCATCGAGGAGGACACCGGGCGCGCCCGCTTCCGCACCCTGGTCTGCGGGCTGAAGGCCGTGGCGGGCCGCGGCATCGCCCGCCACTGGTACGCCGTCACCGACCAGCGGATCGGCCAGGAGCTGAGCCTGCTCGACGCGACCGGCACCGCCCTGTCGCGGGACCGGCTCGTGGAGGCTCTCGCCGGTCACGGCATGGTGTACGACACGGCCACGGCGTACCGCCGCGCGGTCGACGAGGCTCTGTTCGGCCTCGGCGAGCGACGCTACGCCGCCCTGGTCGACCTGCTCATCCAGCTGCGCCAGCCACAGCTGTCGAAACGGCCCAACGAGGCCGCCCTGTCCCGCGCTCTGACCGAGGCGCTGCCGCCGATGGACCAGGCCGTGATCGCCGACGTGGCGGAGGCGTTCCGCTCCCTGGACGAGGAGAAGGAGGAGCTGCGGGCGGCGGGCGAGGCCGAGCGGGCCGCCTCCGCCTTCCTGGACCACTACCGGCGCTACGCCCGCGTGGCCGCACGCCGCCGCGCCCGGCTGCCCCGCAGCGAACACGCCCGCTACGAGCAACTGCACCGCGACCTGGCCCAGGCCCGGGCCCAGCGGGAGCAGGCCGAGACGGACCGGGAGGCTGCGGCCGGACGGATCACGGAGCTGGAGGAGAGGGCCACGCGGCTGAAGGCGCAGCAGGCCGCCCTGCGCGAGGGTCCCGAGATGCGCAGTGCCCGGGAGCTGGAACAGGCGGCGGCCGAGGCACGCCGCACCGCCGAGGAGCTGAGGCGAGCCGAGACCGACCGCCAGGACGCGGCCCAGGTGCACACCCGAGCCCTGGGCCGCGTCGGTACGGCCGAGCAGCGCGGTGCGGCGGCCGAGGAACGCGTCGCCGACCTGGCCGAGCGCGCCCGGGACACGGCTGCGGCGGCCCGCCTCGACGGCACGCCGCGCACCGACGGGGCGTCGGAGACCGAACTGCGGCGTGCCGCCGAGGAGGTGGTGGCCCGCAGGCGGCGCACCGTCGAGCACGTGGCGGAGCTGGCGGACCGCGCCGATCGGACGGCCGCCGAGCGGCGTGCCGCCGCCCGCCGCCTGGACGAGGCCGACACCGAGGCCGGCCACACCGCGCGGCGGCAGGCCGAGGGGGAAGAAGCCGCCGATACGGCGGGCACGGACCTCGTCGCCCGCGTCCGCGCCCACTTGGACGCCTGCGACGAACTCGCCGTACCCGATCCCGCCGGGCTGCTCGACGCGCTGCAGGACTGGGTGACCCACTGCCAAGGCCCCTATCCGGCACGGGAGACAGCCGGTCAGGGCCATCGCGCACGAGCGGCGCATCTGGCCGACCGGGCAGCCGTCCTCGGACAGGAACTGGTCGGCCTTGAGGCCCGGCGCGCCGAGGCCGAGCGGGAGCTGGCCGAGCTGGAGGCGGGCGGCCAGCGCGGGCCGGCGCAGCCGCACACCCGTACCCCTGGGCTGCGCGAGCAGGTCCCGGGCGCGGCCCTGTGGCGGCTGGTCGAGTTCCGGGACCATGTCCCTGCCGGTGAACGGGCGGGTCTGGAGTCCGCGTTGGAGGCGTCCGGGCTCCTGGACGCCTGGGTGTGCCCGGACGGTACCGCCCTGCACGCGGACGGGCACGACGTCCTAATCTCGCCCGCCGACCCGCTCGCCGGGCACACGCTCGCCGACGTGCTCCGCCCGGCCGTGGACCACGGCGACCCCCAGGCCGCGGCGGTGAGCGAGCATACCGTCGCCCACCTCCTCGCCGGTGTGGGCCTCGGCTCGGGCGGTGACACCTGGGTAAGCGCGGACGGCCGTTTCCGCGTCGGCGCGCTGACCGGCACCTGGTCGAAGCAGGTCGCCGTGTACGTCGGCGAGGGCGCCCGCGAGGAGGCCCGCCGCGTCCGGATCACCGCCCTGCACGACGAACTCGCCGCGTACGCCGGGGACATGGCACGCCTCGGCGCCGAACGTGCCGCGGTCGTCCGGCGCCGCACCACCCTGGACACCGAACTGACCGGCGTCCCCGACGACGCCGCCCTGCGCCACGCGCACGCCCTCGCCGCCGCGGCCTCGGACACCGCGCACCGGGCCCGGGCCCGCCGCGACGAACACGCCGCCGAACTCGCCGATGCTTCCCGGCAGGAGGCCGAGGCCGCCACCGAACTCGCCGACACCGCCGCCGCGGTGAACCTGCCCACAGGCCGGGCGGACCTCGCCACCGTCCGCCAGGCCCTGGCCGACCACACCGCTGTCCTCGCCGGGCTGTGGCCCGCGCTGCGCGAGCGGGCCGACGCGGCACGGGCCCTGGCCGACGAGCGCACGGAAGCCCGGCGGACCGAGGAGAAGGTCACCGAGCTGGCCCAACGCGCCGAGGAGACGGCCCGGATCGCGACGGCCGCCGACGAGCGCCACGCCACCCTGCGTTCCACCGTCGGCACCGCTGTCGCAGAGCTGGAGCGGCGCCTTGCCGACACAGCCGACGCGCTCACCGTGTGCGACCGCGAGCAGCGCCGCGCACGTGAGGACCACACGGCCGCAGACCGGCGCGCCCACCTGGCACTCGGCCACATCGAACGCCTGGAAGTGGACGTCCGCGAGGCCACCGAGGCCCGCGCCGAGGCCATCGCCGCACTCCAGCGGTTCGCGGCCACCGGGCTGCTCGCCGTCGCCCTGCCCGAGGCGGCCGTGCCCGACCCGGCCGCCGGGCCCTGGGCCGCCACCCCGGCCATCGCGCTCGCCCGCGCGGTCGAGAGCGACCTGTCCGGCACCGACGACTCCGACGGCGCCTGGGAGCGCGTGCAAAAACGGCTCAGCGAGGAGTACAAGAAGCTCCAGGACGCTCTCTCCCGGGGCGGTCACAGCGCCTCGGCCCGGATGGCAGAGGACGGCATGGTCGTCGAGATCGTCTATCAGGGACGTACGCGTGCTGTCCCCGACCTCGCCGAGGCCCTCGCCGTGGAAGTCGCCGAGCTGACCCGCATCCTGTCCGCGCACGAGCGGGAGATCCTCGAAACCCACCTGCTGACCGAGGTCGCCGGCACCCTGCAGGAGCTGATCGGCGCCGCGGAGCGCCAGGTACAGGCCATGAACGCCGAACTGAAGGAGCGGCCCACCTCCACCGGCATGAGACTGCGGCTCCTGTGGCGCCCCTCCCGCAGGGCGCCGGCCGGGCTGACGCAGGCCCGCGAGCGGCTGCGCCAGTCCGCCGACGCCTGGACGGCCGAGGACCGGGCCGCGGTCGGCGAGTTCCTGCAGGCCGAGATCGCCCGCCGCCAGGCCGACGACACCGCGGGCAGCTGGCTGGAGGTGCTCACCGCGGCCCTCGACTACCGCGCCTGGCACGAGTTCGGCATCGAACGGCACCAGCACGGCAAATGGGTTCCCGCCACAGGGCCCGCCTCCGGCGGCGAGCGCGTCCTGGCCGTGAGCGTGCCGCTGTTCGCCGCGGCCTCCTCGCACTACGCCACGGCCGGGTCCGATGCTCCGCGGCTGGTCACCCTGGATGAGGCGTTCGCCGGGGTCGACGACGACTCCCGCGCCAAGTGCCTTGGCCTGCTGCACGCCTTCGACCTGGACGTGGTGATGACCTCCGAACGCGAATGGGCCTGCTACCCGCAGGTGCCCGGTATCGCCATCGCCCAGCTCTCCCGCGTTGACGAGATCCCGGCCGTCCTGGTGACCCGCTGGGAGTGGGACGGGACCTCACGGGTCAGGGACAGCGAACCGGGTCGCCTGACAGGCGGCATCCCTGCGCAGACCGGTCCGCGGGCAACGCCGGACATGGCCGAAACCGAGGACACGCTGTGGACATGAGCGAGCGGGCGGACACGAGCGAGCTCGGGGACACCCACCGACAGCCCACGGCACCCGTCGACCGCGACCGCCTGACCCGGCTGCTCGGCGGGCCCGACCTCGCCTGGCTGATCGACCGCATACGCCGCCGCATGGCGCGGGACGAACCCCTCACCGGCCCGGTCTCCCTGAGCGCCCCCACCGCCGGCCAGCGGGCCGCCGCCGAACGGCTGCTGGGTCGCACCCCGGGCGCCGGACGTGCGCTGAGCGTTCGTCTCGACGCCGTGGACGCCGTCCTGCGCCGCTCCCTCATCAGCCCCGACGGCCTGGCAGCAGCCGTCACCGCCCTCACAGGACCTGTCGCCCGGCTGGCCGACGTACGCGAGCGGGAGGAGCACGCCTGGCGGGACGCGTACACCCCGCTCGACGAGCTCACCCGCACCGGCAGGCCCGAACTGGCCGACTGGACCGAGCGGATCGTCTCAGACGGCCTCGTACGCCGGCTCGCCCGCACTCCGCAAGCGGCGAAGCGCCTGCTGGAGGACACCGCCAAGGCATTGCGTCGGCTGCCGGCCAAGCCCGCCGTGTCCCTGCCCGCCTTCGCCGCCGCCGCCTTCGGCGACGCGCACGCCCTCGACAACGGCACCCCGCTCGCCACCCTCGTCCTGTCCGGTGCCCGCTCCCTGACCGGCTTCCCGGACGGCAGCGGCTCCGAGTGGCGCCGCGAGGCTTGGGCATCGGCCGGGCTCCTCAAGGACGCCCTGTCCTCCACCGTCCTGACCCTGGGCCTGCGCGGCTCCCCCGCCCTCGACTGGTCGGCCGACGAGGGCGAACCGGCAGTCCTGACGCTACGGCAGCTCACCCGGTACCCGCCGCGCACGGCACCCCCTGTCGTCCGCGTCTGCGAGAACCCGGCCGTCCTGGCCACCGCGGCCGACACCCTGGGCGCCGCCTGCCCGCCGCTAGTTTGCCTCCAGGGCCAGCCCTCGGCTGCTGCCCTCACCCTGCTGCGCCACCTGCACGCCCACGGAACCACGCTGCGTTACCACGGCGACTTCGACTGGGGCGGCCTGCGTATCGCCTCGGCCTTGCTGCGCCGCGTCCCCTGGCACCCCTGGCGCTATACGGCCGCCGACTACCGCACCGCGGTCGCTGCCACCCCACTGGCCTCGCCCCTGACGGGCACACCGACCACCGCCGCGTGGGACCCGGATCTGCCCGCGACCCTTACCGGACTCGGCGTGCGCATCGAGGAGGAGACGGTACTCGACGACCTGCTGGCCGACCTCGGCCCGTGAGCGGGGGCCGGCCACGGCGCCGTAACCGTCTCCCGTGCGGCGATCCCGCAGGGCGAACACGGCGTTCGTGGTCGAGCCCCAGGCCATGCTCTCGTTGGCGAACGAGCCTTGCCTTTTCGTACTTCGGGCTGCGGACACACGCCTTGGCGTCCTTCCTGCTGATGTCCACACCGGCGCAGCGTTCGTGCAGCACGTCCCCGGCCCCGCTCCCTCCCCTCAGCGCCACACCGACCTGCGAGGGAACCGGCCAGTCGGGACAGGGCGACCTTCGGTGGGCAACTGCAACAGGAGGTAGACGTGATCGCGCTCGCCATTGAACTCAACCAACACCGGACGCCGGCCAGACAGCCGCGCTTCTCGAAACCCTGCACGCGGTCAACGACGCCGCGAACTGGGTGTCCAGTGTGGCGTTCACGCGGGATGTTCCGGCACAGTACGAGCCACGCAAGCACACCTACGCCGAGCTGAGCCGGCCCTTCAGGGCCGGGTCACGTTGACGCCCCTGCGAGCACCACCCACACCTGCCCCTCGGCGAAGTTGATCTGCTTGCCGTCCTTCGTCGTGAACCGGGTGCCGTCCTCGGCGGCCGGGCGGGACCAGGTGACGTCGAAGGCTTTGCCGTCACGCAGGACTTTCGCCCGGCCGGTGCCGACCGTCTCCGTGTAGGGCGTGTTGTTGCCGAGGAAATCATGCAACTCGGACTTGCGGATCTTCACGTACTGCACGACGACCGTTGCAGGGGTCAGTCGCCCGGCATCGGTCGTGGTGGCGCTCGTGCCGTCCGTCGCCACCAGCCAGCGGCCGTGGCTCGCGGACCAGGTGAAGGTGAAGCGGGTCAAGGGAAAGTTCACGGTCTCGGAGGTGTCCGCCTTGCCCCCCGCGGGAGCGGCGCCGTAGGTGAAGCCCGTGTTCAGGGTCGTGGTGCCGGGTGCCTTGGGCCTCAGCTTGTCGGGGCGCAGATACAGGTTGTGCGGGGCGGGGCGATCCGTTCCGCGGTAGTAAGCGCCCGAGGTCCTGCCCGGCGGCTCGGCCCGCAGCGGCGCGGCGTCGATCAGGGGGATCAGCTTGCGCTGCGCCCCGGAGTAGGCGAGCGTCGGCTCGTCGAACTGGCGCAGCAGTTCCAGGTCGCTCTCGCGGGCGCTGCGCACCGGGCCGATTGCCTTCGGCAGCTTGCTCGCATACACCGCCATCAGCCGGCTCAGGCCGCCCTCGACCTGCTCGACGTAGATGATGTCCGCGCTATTCAGGCCGGTGTGCGGCCGGGCGCGGGGAGCGTTGTCGATCTTCACGGCGAGCACGGGCCCTGTGGCTGTCGGACTCGGTGCAGGTTGCTGGCGCGAGACCCGCCCGCTGTCCGAGGGGCCCCGCCCGTCGGACGGCAAACTCCCGGATGTGCAGCCCGCGGCCAGGGAGGCAGACATCAACGCTGTCAGCAACGCTGCCGTTCCACTGCCGCGCCTCGTGCGCACCCTGCGTCCCATACCCACCTCGCCAATCCGGCCGATTACCGCCCCCGATTGTGCGGTTATCAGAACATCGATGGACATACCTCATAGGGCAGGACACCGTGCACTTCCCGGAGGCCGTGCGCATCGATCGGGGTGCTGCGACCGCAGCCGGCGGGTGCGGGGCGGCCGGCGAACAGGCCCCACAGCCGCCTCGACGTCCTCACTGTCTTCGACGAAGGCAAGGCCGATCCGCCGGGACCTGATCGACGTCAACTACGACCAGTCATCTCGTAAGCCGACCGCGATCCGCACCGGTACCGCCTCCGCCAAGGCGATCCTCTCCCGCTCCCCCAGGCAGCTGTGAAATGCGGGGCTTGAGTCATACGTCCCTGCCACCCCGTCGGGGGTGTCCGGACGGAGGAGACCGCCCAGCAGCCAGCTGGGCTCTACCTCCAAGCCCGTCCATTGGGGCCGGGTCAAGTTGACAGTCAACCGGCCCCGAGCCACGGGTGACTGGCCGGGCAAGGCGACCTCGAGACGATCCGACCGATCAGCTCTTTCGTAGGACCATCAACGCAGGTCACCAAGCGTGAGGCCGGTTCACCTACGGAAAGTACTCCCGGCCGGCCCTGGACCAATCGGGCATTCAAACGATCCCTTTCTGGTGTCCGTCAGTCCCCAGTGCGGGATGCCAGATAATCCGCATGATGACTTCATGGCGTGTGAACTTCCGCGATTCGAGTCCGGCGCGACGGCTGTCCATCGGAATGTCCTGCGTTCGCGAATATGGACAGCGAAACCCACTCGGGTCATTCGGGATGACGGCTCCTCCCTTCAGCTGGCACTGTGGCCTGGCATCAGGACGCTTGCGCCGACGACGCTTATCGCAGCGCGCACTGGTCCGTGTATCGGAGGCGAGCGAGGGCTGAGAGACTTGGCTGTGGGTTCCTGGGAGTTGGACTCCTGGGTGTGGCAGGGGAATGCACTTGCCAGCTACTACGAGGCCGGCGAGTATTTCAGCGTCCACTTGCATCGTGATGCTGCCGGTGAACCGGTCCACTGGTACGTCAATTTTGAACAGCCCTTTCAGCGGACTCCCATCGGGATCGACACTTTTGATCTGTTCGTTGATCTTGTCGTTACGCCAGACCTGTCGTCCTACTCCTGGAAGGACGAGGACGAGTATGCGCACGCTCGCCGCCTGGGGCTGGTCAACCAGGAACTTCATCAACACATCGGTCTGGCACGCGAACGAGCGCTGGAACTGCTCAGGAGGCGGATCGGGCCCTTCACGGGCAACTGGCCGAACTGGACCATGTCGCCCTCCTGGGAGTTGCCGAAGCTGCCGCTCGGCACCGACTCTGCTGTTGGCACCAAAGCCGCATGAGCCGTTCGGTATCAGTTCGATGAAAAGATGACGCCGATAACGTCAGCGCGCCTGCAGCCACACGCAGCGACGAGAAACAGGATTCCTTCTTGGCACAGCAAATGGCGTGGTCATGCACAACAGAGCAGAGAAGAGTGGAGAGGCGCCAGATGACGGGCGGTTGCCGAATGGCAGCAGACTCCCACATGCGAGAGCACCGGAGACCGCCTCGTCCTGGCGCATGACAGCCGTGGTCATGTCTCCATGTGCGCGGTTGTGGACGGGGCGACTGGGGCTGTGAGCGCAGCGAAGGCGTGATGGGCTTGTGGAAGGATGTGCAGCCGCAAGGGGAAATGACTGCGGCGGCCTTCGGGGTCTTCGTCGTCTTCGTCGTCTTCGTCGTCTTCGAGGATGAGGCCAGGTTCGCGATGAGACCGTCGCGTGCCCGCACTTGGGCCGGATTCGTCCCCGCCGTCCGAGACATTGCTCGAAGCTACGGGGCCTGGGGCGGGCACGGAGTGAGAGACCTCATCGCGGTCCAGTCGGCCGAAATGACGGCGGGCAGGCGGGGCAGGAGCAGAGATCCAATGAGCCGAACCATCGCCACCCGGCATCCCGCAATGATTGCGGTATTCCGTCATGGCACACGGATACCGCGGCGCGTCCAGGCGATGGTGACGGGTCCAGGTTTGGGCATCGGTAGGATGTCAGGCGTCATACAGGGGTGACATTCTCGGCCTGCGGCCCCTTCTGGCCTTGTACGACATCGAAGCTGACTTTCTGGCCCTCATACAGCTCCCGGTACCCGTGACCGGCGATGGCCGAGTAGTGAACGAATAGGTCGGGACTGCCGCTGTCCTGCTGAATGAAGCCGAACCCTTTTGCTGCGTTGAACCACTTCACCGTGCCGGTAGGCATGTCGTTCTCCTGACGTCAATGATCGAGCAGCACAGCACTGTGCCATATAAATGATCCACGAGACCGCTTGCCACCCCGGAAATCAGGGCCGCGGCACACGGAAATGGAGAGCACGGAGCGACGCGGTCGCCAGCATCTCTACGACCTGGCGCGGATCGGCCACGTCTTCGCCGCCACCGCACTCAACCTCATCCGCATCGACCGATAGCTGACCGGCACCCCACTCGGCGGCACCCGCACCTCCCGCCTCGAAGCCCTGATGCTCGCGGCCTGACCACCGAATCACGCATTCGTCAGCAGAGTCATAAACACCGGAGCACTGACCAAGATCAAAGGTAGACAAGGCCGTCCGTCGTGATGGTGGGCCGTCCGCTGGTGCCGACCACGACGATCTTGACGGTGTGCCTGGCGCTGGTCGGCCAGGTCTTGGTCCAGATGGCCTGGCGGTACAGGGTCGTTGAGGACTTCAGGTCGACCGTGGAGACCTTCACGCCGTCGACGTAGACGTACGCCTGGCCGTAGTTGGAGGCGCGGGAGACCACCCAGGAGGCGGAGCGGCCGGTGAACGTCCAGGTGAGGGCTGCACCCTTCGAACGGCTGGAGTACGACTTGCCGCCGAGGTAGCTCGTGGAGGAGCGGACGGTCCAGCTGCCGGACCTGGCCGCCGAGGCCTCCTGGAGTATCACCGGGGTGGCGGAGGCGGAGGCGGTGCGGTAGTTGCCGGCGTAGTCGTATGCCTGCAGGGACCAGGTGGTGGTCGTGCCTGAGGTGGCGGTGTGGCTGGAGGCGGTGGCGGTTGCGTTGAAGGTGGTGGCCGCCGGGGAGAGCAGCTTGGTGTACCGAAGCGCCTTGTCGTCGGTCGCTTTCCAGCCGAGGGTGACTGGGACGGCTGTGGTGTTGACGGTTCCGGTGCGCAGGGAGAGCTTCGGCTTGGCCGTGAATGCCGGTGGCGTGGTGTCCGTGACCAGGGTGAGCGGCGCGGTGGTCGTCGTTTTGCCCGACTGGTGCGTGGCGCGTACGGCCACCGTGTGGCTGCCCGCGGGCAGGGTGATGCTCGTCGCCGTGTCAGCACCGGAGGTCTTGGACACGGTGGTGCCGTCCACCAGCGCCTCGAAGCTCTTGATCAGCGAGGATGGTGTGGTGGCCGACCAGCGCACGGTGACCGTGCCCTTCGTGTAGTACGTCGAGCCAGAGATGGTTGCGCCGCTGAGTGAGGTGACCTTCAGGTTCTGCACCGGGCCGGCCGCCCAGGTGCGGATCGTCGGCAGACTGGCGTACAGGGAGTTGCCCGGGCACTGGGTGTTGTAGCCGTCACGGTGGGCCGGAATGCGCGGGAAGGTGTACTTCGTGCCCGCAGTGAAGCTCTTGCCGAAGTAGTTCGTCTGGGTCGCACCGGCCGTGAGACTCACCGTGCCGGCCGGGTCCGCGCCGTGCAGGCCGAGTTTCCAGGCCGCCACCCGCGAGACCGAGGCGAGCGCGGCGTCGGTAGCGCCGGCAGAGGTGTGCCGGCCGAGGACCGCGATGCCAGCGGACTCACGGTTGAAGCCGTAGGTGTGGGCACCCAGCACCGGCTTGTCGATGCCGCCCTTGCGGCCCTCGAAGATCGTGCCGCACTTGTCGACGAGGAAGTGGTAGCCGATGTCGTTCCACTTGTTGACCTGCGTGTGGTACGCGTAGATGCCGCGCACGATGGAGGCCGATTCGGTGCAGGAGTAGTCGTTGGCGCCGTCGGTGTGGTGGACGAACACTGCCTTCACGTCCGCGTTGTACTCCGACGGGTCCGGACTGAGCGACTCATCCGCACCCCAGCCGGCGCGGGAAGTGACGGGCGGCTGGGAAACGGTGGACTCCTCCGTGGCGGACGTCTGGGAGGCGGTCCTCTCGGCGGCAAACGCAGCCGGCTCCGGCTTGCTCACCTTCGCCTCGACGTCAGTGACCACACCCGGATCGACCAGGTTGACCTCGAGTCCCTTGGGCAGGGCAGCCGTCGTGCCGTCCTCGTGGACAACCTGGGCCTGAATACCGTCGGACGAACCGACCCACAGCGGCGCGGACGCCCCGCGCATCTCCGCGTCCGGCTTCTCTGCCCGGGAGGCATCCACCTCAAGGTCGTGCCACGCGCTCCACACGCCGCTCTGCAGACTGCGGGTGCGTACCTGCGCCGTGCCGTCGAGCGGCTTGACGGCCCCGGTCCAGGAGACGCCGACGAGCGAGAACTGCGTGGTCTCCGTGCGCGGCAGCTCCCGCTTGCCGGTCGTGGGTCCTTTCAGCGCGAGGTCGTAGACCTTCACCGGCCGCTTTTCGACGCCCTGGGCGCTGAGTCCCTCGGCCGGGCCGGCCAGGGCGTGCGACGCCATGCCGCTACTCCCCATGACCACCGCGCCGAGCAGCATCAGCGCACGACGCATACGTCGCGTCCTACGACTCAATGGGATCCCACCTCAACGCAGGGCCGTAAGGCTCAAATGAAAGGTCAGAGAAGCGATGAGGCACACCTTCGGTGCGCCGGATCCACACCGTATGGGCTTCCGGCATCGAGCTGACTCTTCGCATCCCATGACGGCCCTAAAGTCAGCAGCCGCTGCCCGATCCGGCTGCCTGTCGGACACCGATCGCGGCCACAGCGGCATCGCCCATGCGGATCTGGCATGCGCCTGCGCACCGCTGCGGCCAATCCCCGTCTTCGAAGTGCTCACGCAGCCGCTCGGGATGCGAGCCGCAGCTACCGACCGGTATATGCAGCTCGACGGACTGCTCTTGTTGGAAGCCAAAGCCCGCTCGACGGGGGCATGTTGGCGGGGCCGAGCACTTCCCGAGGCAACGAATGTGGCCTACCGTTCGTTCGAACGACTGGGAGTTCTTCATCGGCCGCGGGGTGAGTACCGGCTTCGAGTCGGTGAAGTCTCCGTCCCTGCCCGGCACCTGGTCGAACAACCTGGGCATCGGCATCTTCGGGCCGACCGGGTTCCGCGGTTGGTCAAGCAGGGCCAGGCGTGACTTCACGCTGTCCGGTGCGGATGCCACGCGGGTTACCTGGCAGGCCGATCCGGCCGGGCAAGTGGTCTGTGGCGCTCGGGCCGGTGGTCCGTGAGGTGGGCGGCAGGGGCTGGCAGGTCCAGGTGACCGTGGAGTATGGGGACCTACTGCCCGCGGTCCGTTACGACATCCTTCCCTCGGTGATATCCGGCCGTGGCAGCGGCTGGTAGCGCGGAGACCTCCATCTGCACAGCGACCACTCGGACGGGCAGCGGACGGTCGATGACCTAGTGGCCGCCGCCTGGACCGCGCAACCGGACTTCATCGCCACCTTGGATCACAACACCAGCCCGACCGGCGTGTCCTGGCGCGGCAACGTGCCGGAGAAGCTGCTGGTGATCAAGGCGGAGGAAGTGACCACGCGGCACGGGATTTGGCTGGCCATCGGCCCGAATCTCCACCCAGCTCGCCGGCACCGTTGTGGCCTTGGTCTTCGGACAGCAGTTGCGACGCCTGGCCACCGGGACGTCCGCCGACAATCTGGCGGAGTCTCTGTTGGCCGCCCTGGCGCACAGCCAAAGCGGAAACGGCAATGCGACAGGGTGATGAAGGCGCAGGCCACGAGGGCGCTGATGCGCGCCCATTGGAGGGCGGAGAGCCGCTCGGCCGACACCGGCCCCTTGGAAGCGCAACGCCTGCGCCCCGCCCTCGCGCCACTTGCGCACCGTCGGCACGGTGACGCGGAACTCCTCGGCGACTGCTCCGATGCGCTCCCCACGCTCGAACCGCTCGGCGGCGCCCATCCAAGAGGCACCGTTCCCACTCGGAGAACTGCACGCCGTCACGGCACAAGACAACAGAGACCGAGACGCACTGACGGATTACTCAACAGCTGCCTGCCCTTTGCTCGAGCGGGCTCGGTACGGGGAAGTAGCTGTTCAGGAAAGGGCTGAGCAGCGCCTGCTGGTCGGCGATGTCCTGTTCGCCGGACACGGTGTCGTTGAGGCAGAAAGAGTGGCGGTCACGGCTGGCGAGGAGCCTGTCGAGGCGTGCGGCGGTATGGGGGTGCGACAGGTCCAGGTAGGTGTAGCGCAGTTCGGCCGGAGTGGCCCGGCCGGTCTGGTGCGCGTAGTAGTGGTGCAGGTTGGAGGCGATCGACAGGTCGTTGAGGCTGCGGAAGCGGTTGCCTGCTGTGGTGCGGTGCTGGTCGCTGAAGGTGTCTTCGATCTCCTGCAGGACGCTTCGGCGCAGGGCGTGTGGGGTGTGTTTCATCTTCTGGGTGATGAAGACGTTGAAGCGGGACTGGAGCAGCGTGCGGTTGTTCTTGCCCGCCACGCATACGGGCGGATCGTCGCAGCTGGGCGGCCCGAGAGGGATGTGGGCGGGTGAGGGGAAGAACTTTGTGATGCCGTTGGCGCGGAAGAAGTGCTGGGGAAGGACGGGTCGGCCGAGGAAGACGTCGTCGTTGAAGTAGAGGAAGTGTTCGGACAGGCCGTCTATGTGGTGCAACTGGCTTTCGATGGCGTGGGAGTTGAACGTGGGCAGAATGCTGGGGTCGCGAAATATGTCGTGGTGGCTGACCACCTGCACTCCGGGGGCGCTGGTGTCGAGCCAGTGCGGGACCTGCTGGTCGGTGACGAGATAGACGGTACGTACCCAGGGCGCGTATTGGTGCAGGGAGCGCAGGGAATAGCGCAGTTCGTCGTGGCTGACGTAGCGGGCTGAGTTTGCGGCCTCGGCGTGGTAAGGCTGTCCACCTGCTGCGGCACGGCGCTGCAGCCAGGCGGGGTCCTGTCCGTCGACCCAGGTGTAGACGGCGTCGATGGGGAAGGTGATGTCGTCGGGCAGCGTGGGCTGGAACTGCTGCCGGGTACGAACGCGAAGGCTTGTCTGCCGATGGTGAGCAGCGTACAGCTGGCTGAACAGGGCGTCGGGAGCTTGGACAGCCGTGTCGTGGCGGGGAATGCGGTCGGTGATCCGGTTCGGGCGCGGGGCGAGCAGGAAATCTCCGTCAGCCGTCCAGAATTCGAGGTCGCACCCGTATGCAGTGCCCAGGACAAGGCGCAGTGTGGGGTCCGCCTGGTACCAGGTCATGCGGATGACAGCGGTGCGTGAGAGAGCTCGCCAGGTGGCCCGGGCGTATCCGGGTTTGCTCGAGCGCGGGGTGATGGCTGTGTTGCCCAGCGGTGAGACGTAACCTGCTGTCCGCTCGCACAGCAAAGCCAGCTCACGCAGGACAGTGTGGCGGTCGGTTTCGGACACGGCGACGACGGTTGATCCATCGTGCTTTCCCCGCACACAGAAGTAGTCGATTCCGGCCTGCTGGAGAGTGGAGCAGACCATGCTGAGGTTGTGGCGGCGCGCGGCCAAGGGTGTGATGTCCGGCCGTGTCAGAACGGCCTTGGGCACACCTCGCTCCAGGCGCAGCCGGCGTCCGTCGGCGAAGGCCTGGGGGTAGCGGTACACAGCCAGCCGGCTGCGTGCCCGATTTC
The DNA here is from genome assembly GCF_045162795.1 of Streptomyces sp. NBC_01017. NCBI lineage: Bacteria > Bacillati > Actinomycetota > Actinomycetes > Kitasatosporales > Streptomycetaceae > Streptomyces > Streptomyces sp. NBC_01017. The sequence continues at coordinate 10,696,466 of NZ_CP108683.1, read as the reverse complement.
GCACCTTCTCAGGGGAAGGGCAGACCGCGAGCAGTCGCTTGAGGCGCTGGCGATAGTGCGGTGACAGCCGATGGGCGATACGGCGACGCAACCAGACCGGAAGCAACGTGCGCACCGTACGAATCCACCAGCTCGTCTCAGGATTGGCCCGGAAGCGCGCACCGATGTACTCACCCGAGCGGCGAGGCGACTGTGCAGTGGCCTCGCCCGGGAGAGCGAGGGTTTCGTTGTGGGTCATCGGCTATCTCCGTGGGGAAGCGAAGGACGCAGCGGACCTTCGGCCGAGCAGGCAGGGAAGGTCGAGTCGCCAGGCGGGGACGGTTCGGCGTCACCGTCACGAGCCGTCAGGCCATCGGCTCACGCCATGGCTAGGACCGTGATCGTTCACATGCAGAGGGCGTTCGCGTACCGCCGCCGTCGGCGGCAGCGGCTTATCAAGCCGACATAAGGCCTCAACGAGATTCCTCCCGGTGGGCTCCCTCAGCTGGCAGAAGGGGCACCCCCCTCTGGTCAAGGGTGCGCTACGTCAGAACCGGTTCTGCGTTTTCCTGCGTGATGTAAAGGGAGGGGAGCTGTCACACAGCAGGTTGCGCGCGTGTGGGAATGACGGCGCGCATAAACGAAACTGCGGTTGACCTTGCTTCGTGGTGAGTCCCTGTCATCGGTGCACGCTGTCGGCCGGCGGATGCGCGTGTGAAGCCGGGCAGCGAGGATCAGCTGGCGGTGTTGGCTCAGTGGCAGGTCACCAGGGACCGCCCAGAGTGCGGATCGAGCATTCTCAGCGGACATTCTGACTTCCGGCTGCGTGACGAGGACTGAATCGAGCGCCCTGCCTCCCCCCGCGGGCCGGACGCACGCGGCTCTGCCTCGCCGCCCAGCAGGGGTACAGGTCGCCTCCGAGCGGCCCGGGCCGTGGGAGCTCGGCGGCCGTCCGGGCGGGTGGCCGGCCGGACGGCGGCCGTCGGCTGGAAGGAGTGACGAGGCATGTATCGCGATCCCCAAGGCCTTTGATCGTTCCCGGACGGCTTCGCCCCACCGGAATCGAGAACGTCGGGTGCCCCCGCGCAGCCCCGGAAGGTACCCAGTGCCGGTTCCAGGGGCTGCGCGGGCAGCTTCCCGGTCGCGTCGATGACTGACCTGCGCAGGCGCGAGCAGCCCGCAACCTGGTCGCCCTCGCGGCGGCCCGCACGACTGGTACCGGAGTGGCCGGAGACCAGGACACGTCACGCGTGTCGAAGCCCCGTGGAGCCGACCGTGAGACCCGTCGCCAACACCCCGGCCAAACACCGGCCGGGGCGGACGGGCAGATGGCGCGAGCCTGCCGCACCAGCGGCAAAAGGAAACGGGAGACCGTCGTCAGGACACCGAAGCGCACCCCACGCAGGGGTGACACCCACACGGACCTTCCAGACAGAAACATCTGGAAAGCCGAGAGTCACAGAGACTCTGAGCAACGGGCGGGTTGGTCGAGGTCGTGCGGCGGTCCGGTCTGGGGCCCCGGATGCCGGTCGCTGGAGGCGCTGTCAGCACGGATCTGGGCGAAGGCCGAGTGCAGGGCGTGCTGGAGCTGACGAGAGAGGGGCCGCTCCACCCAGCGGTGCACCAGGTGGGCCAGTGCCAGCACGGCCGCCAGTGTGCTGCCGAGCAGGACCCAGCGGTCGACCGAGGGCTGGAATAGGCGGAAGATCTCCCAGCCGATGTACTGGTGGAGCAGGTACAGCGGGTAGGTGAGCGCGCCGGCCGCCGGCAGCCATCGCCAGTCGATCCGCCGGAACCAGCCCAGGGAGACGCCCGCCATCATGACGTAGAAGACGGTGATGATCACGGCCACGCCCCAGCCGGGGATGTTGTGTCCGACGTGCTCCAGGGTCTGGCGCCAGGTCTGCATCACGGTGTGCTGGCTCATGGCGAAGGAGAGGGCGACGATGCCCCACAGCAGCAGACTGGGCCCGAACCGGTACATCAGGTGGAAAGCGAGGCCGGCGATGAAGAACCAGCAGTGCGGCACGACCATCAGGTCGTCGAGGGGACCGAGGTCGTATCCGCCGGCCAGCAGTGCCAGGGTCGCCCACGCGAGACAGAAGGCGACTATCCGCCGGTAGGTGAGTCCGCCCCGCACGACGAGGGCGAACAGCAGGTAGAAGCGCAACTCGGCCCAGAGCGTCCAGTACACGCTGTCGACGGGGTCGACCCCCATCGGCCGCTGGAGCATCGTCAGATTGACCAGTACATCGCGCCAGGCGAGCGGCGTTATGCCGCCGGCTACCAGGGCCACCATCGTCGTGGTGGCGATCACGCCAAGCCAGTAGGCGGGGTAGAGCCGGATCACCCGCGAGGTGAAGAAGTCCGCGACGCTGCGTCCCCAGCAGCTCATGCAGATGACGAAGCCGCTGATCATGAAGAACAGCTCAACGCCCAGCCAGCCGTAGGCGGATGGCCGGAAGATCACCGGGAACAGCTCCGCCTGTGAGCCCTCCCAGCCCCCGCCGAACGCCACATAGTGATAGGCGACGACCATCAGCGCGGCCGCGAGCCGCAGGCCGTCCAGCACGACGATCCGCTCGGTGCTCCCCTGCCGCCCTCGCACCTCGCGCAGCACACCGGCCCGCTTCGGACGCAGTGATCTCATGTCTCTTCGCACGCAGTTCTCCAGGATGCGACTTCTGCCGCCACGAGCACGGCCGGATCATTCTAGGTTCGTGGCACATTCAGTCGGCCTGAGGCTTTTGCATATATGCGAAGGCGCGGTGCTGCCCGGCCCCGTCTGTGGGCACCTCACAGACGGGGGCCGGTAGGAAATTCGAACCTGCGCCAAGGTTCCGCAGGGCGTGCACTGATCAAGGTCAGAAGTGTTCTGACCTGTGTGTACGTGGCCGCGAACGGGCAGGTTCGAATCGTGTCGTATACCGTGCGCCGGGTCGTTCGTCCGCGAGTTCCGTGTGGTGGCGTTGGTGGGTTCAGCGACGAATGAGGGGGCCACCTGGCACATCACGCATCTCTTGTTGATCAGGAACTGGCATGCCGAGCCGGAGGGAAGGCCTTCTCTGCCGGGGGCCGCCGCCCGCACGAGCTGATGTGCGGCCGTGTGGCCGCGGCTGATACCTCACCGCCTGCAGCAGATGCCGTCTCAGTAGCCGGGTCACACCTGTACAGGTCCGAAAAGCTCACACCGTTGCCATTCACTCGAACCTGACCGTGAACAGCCGGAAAGCAGAGCACCGGGAAACGAAGGAACGCTGCAACTCCCACCGACGATGGTAGATGACCTGACGAGGTGTCCGGAACTTCTCCACGCCCTACTGCCCGAAAGGGCAGCATCGACCGGACTCCTCCTCACACACCGATGCGCAAGGGCGCACCCCCCGGGGGTGCGCACCTCCCTTCACTACTGACCTGAGCAGCTGTTACCGCAGGTCAACGGTTCATGTGCGGCAGGCGAACCGGCGGTTCCGGCTCCCCGGTCTTGAATTGACGTCTCCGGGAATTGAAGTCAAGATCTCGATGCAACCGAGCCTGCCCGGGCGGTACAACTCGTCTTGTTTCAAAGCCTGTTGTGCGGTCCGTGATGATGATCCGCCCTCTTCAAGGGCGTTCCGGGAAGGAGACCCATAAGTGGCGATGCCTTCGCTGTCCGATGTTTTATCCGCGGAGGGGGAGCAGCCCCTCGGAGAGGGGGCTCGACATCGTCGTCGGCAACTCCCGCCCCGGCCTGCAGGCCGGCCTGACCCGTCTCGCCCGGCGCGGCCAGCTGATCACAGCAAGCGGGTTGTCGCTTCCATCGAATCGCTGGACGGCAGGTTCGCTGCCGCGCTCAACCTGATCGCGACCGGACGGATACCCACCGAGCGCGCCGTCCCGCACGCCTACCCGCTCGCAGAGTTCGGCCAGGCATTCAGGCGACTGGGCATCCGCTCGGACGCCAGAAGGAGGCTTGCCCCGCGTGATGCACTGCAGGTGGCCGTTGCTCAGAGTCTCAATGACTCTCAGCTTTCCAGACGTTTCCGTCTGGAAGGTCCGTGACGGTGTCACCTATGCGTGGGTTGCGCTTCGGTGTCCTGACGACGGTCTCCCGTTTCCTTTTGCCGCTGGTGCGGCAGGCTCGCGCCACCTGCCCGTCCGCCCCGGCCGGTACTTTGGCCGGGGTGTTGGCGACGGGTCTCACGGTCGGCTCCACGGGGCTTCGACACGCCTGGCGTGTCCTGGTCTCCAGCCACTCCGGTACCAGTCGTGCGGGCCGCCGCGAGGGCGGCCAGGTTACGGGCTGCGTTCTCGTCCCGGTCCATGACCAGGCCACAGAGATCGCAGGTGAAGACTCGGACATGCAGCGGCAGTTTGGCTTTCGTCGCACCGCAGTCCGAGCATGTGTTTGAGCTGGGGAACCAGCGGTCGGCCACGACACGGCCCAGTTGTACCCCGCCCGCGCCGCACCACAATGCGAGCGCAGCGCACACCCGGCATTCGGATCGAGAGCGAACGTGTACGCCTGCACCACACAGCCGGGCCGCGGCCGGAACTTCTTCACTCAACGGCCTCGCCGGTCGCCACAGCCACCCGCACGGGCGGCACGGTTCCTCGCCACGCGACGCCCATACAGACGGGCACACATCGAGGTCAGCACCTCGGTGATGTCCCGCACCAGATCACCGGTCGCCTCGGCGGGATCGAGGACGACCAACCGCCGCCCGGCCGCCGACAACACGGCATCGAGGTGCTCGACACCGAACCGGGCCGGCCGGTCACGGTGCTCGACCACGATCACAGCGGCAGACGGATCGGACAGAACCCGATGCAGCTCGCGCCGACGCCCGTTCAGCCCCGAACCGACCTCCGTCACGACCTCCGCGACCGGCAGGCCGAGACCAGTGGCCCCCTGGACCACACGGCCCGCCTGCCCGTCAAGGGTCCGGCTTCTGGTCCGCCGACGAGACCCGGCAGTACACCACGACGCGACCGGGCACCTGCGGAGTGGGCTCGCCGACCAGCCACATACCAGACGGCGTCCGACGCACCGGCACCGGCATACGGCCCACCTTCACCCACGCCCACGCGCGGTCTGGTAGCGCACGCCATTGCGCGCCTCCCACTCGGAAAACTTCACACCATCAAGATATGAGAAAACTGAGGCTCACTGATGAAAAACGCAGCGGTTGTCAACCCCTACCCCATGACTGTGGCACAACAACACGCCGAGGCCGTGCTCTTCGACTGTGATGGGCTGCTGCTGGACACCGAGCCGCTGCAGGCGCTTGCAGAACGCTGCTTCCTGCTCTCACTCGGCGGCATCTGGTACCACCGGCACCATGTACTCAGCCCTGGTCGCTCAATCCCTGACACCGCCGCCCTACTCGCTCGTGAGGCGGGCGTGGACATGCCCGACGACGAAGCCGCAGCCCAGCTGCTGCACTACTTCGGCAGGGCCACCGAGTGGGCGTCGTTGCCTTTGATGCCGGGAGCCGCTGCGCTGCTGGACACACTCGACGAAACGGGCACCACACTGGCCATAACCTCCAACTTGCCCGAGCCCCTCCTCGGACGGCTCCTCGACGAGGCCGGCCTCCGCGGACGATTCGTCGTGGCCGTCGGCGCGGGAGGCGACCTGGCACCCAAGCCCGCCCCCGACGTGCACCGCGCCGCGTGCTCGCTGCTGGGCGTGGCGCCCGAGAAGGCCCACGCTCTGGAGAGTTCGCAGCCGGGAGTTGATGCGGCTCATGCTGCAGGGCTGGCTGTCACCGGCGTTGCGGCCGACCCGCTCCAGCTGAACGGATGCCGCCAGGTCGGCTGGCTCGGTTCATTGACCCCTCAGCATCTGGGCGTTGCCGTGCACGGCCTCCCCCGGGGCTGAACCGGCGCATCTCGAACGTGTGCCCCTGCCGATACGGTTGGACGGGGCGGAACCAGCACGCCACGCGCTGAGCAAATAGGCCCCAGGCCAACGTCACCGCGGCTCACGCGCATCGGCCAGCGCGATCTCTGTCCAGAGGTGAGCCGGCCCTGGACCTCGATCGAGCCTGAGATCCACGTCGGCGACACTGCGTGCCTGGTCTTCAGGCTCGCTCGCCGAGACCTGACTCTGTTGAGCTGCTGCGACGAAGCGTCGGCCTGCGCACTGGCGGGGATGACCGCCCGTCTTCACTCAAGGGCGGAGGTGGAGGTCGCTCCCGCGAGGCTCGGGCGTGGGCGGCACGCAAAAGGCAGGCCCTCGCAGCGGTATTACGCTGTATCAGGTGAGTAGGCACTCCGAGTCTTCCTTCCGCCGCAAGGGTCCAGCCAGGACTGCGGGTGGCGGCTGCAGTCAGCGGCGATCCGGACGGGGGACGCGGTTGCGCTCGGACTCGGTCAGTCCGCCCCACACTCCATAGCGTTGGCCAGTGGAGACGGCGAACTCGGCGCAGGGCAGTTGCACAGGACAGCCAGCACAGACTTCCTTTGCTGTGGCCTCCCGAGCGCGCCGCGCGCTGCCGCGTTCCGCCCCGGGTGAGAAGAACACAGAGATGTCCATGCCGTGGCAGGCGGCCTCGCCCTGCCACTCCCACAGCGCCAGGAGAGGCTTGACATGAATGTTCAACTCAATCTCCACAGGAGTCCGCAGGCCTGATGCCGGCCCGGTCGGACGCGAGCACCGTCCGGCCGGGATGTGCCGGTCCGGCCGGCGGCTCGCGGACGGATGGTGTTCACAAAGGGCCTGGGCAGCAGAAGCCTTCGACGCAAGGGGCCACGCTCGTCGAAGCGTGCCATCAAGGGTTGCCCTGATGGTGTCTTGCAGCGAGTGAAAGCCGTTTCATTGCCTAGAAGTCCGCCTCTTGGGGCAATGGTTGCTGCAGCCCACTATGCGCTGGGGAGTCCGGTCAATAATGGGCGTTCTCTGAGTGCAATACAGAAGTGAGGGACTAGCTGTGGCGAATGTGGTTCTGGTTCATGGTCTGTGGGTGGACGGCTCGAGCTGGCGCTTGGTGGCTCGCGAGCTGCTGGACCGTGGCCACAGCGTCACCTGTGTGCAACTCCCGCTGAGTTCCTTGACCGATGATGTGGCTGTCGTACGGCGCGCGGTGGCACAGTTCGACGGACCGGTGGTGCTGGCGGGACACTCCTACGGTGGCGCGGTGATCTCCAATGCCTCGCATGGAACGGAGCAGGTGTCGGCTCTGGTGTATGTGGCAGCGGTCGCGACCCGGCCGGGAGAGAGCGCGGGTGCGGTCCTGGAAGGCTTCGCGCCGTCGGAGGGACTGGGTGCGGTGGTGGCCGACAAGCAGGGATACCTGACGCTTGACCGAGAGCGGTTCGCGGAGCTGTTCGCCGGTGATGTGCCGCCTCGTGAGGCAGAAGTGATGGCCGTTTCCCAAGGTCCGGCCGCACCGGCTTGTCTGTCGGAGGCGTCAGGCGAGGTGGGATGGCAGCAGCTGCCCTCCTGGTATGTGTTGTGTGAGCAGGACCGGACGGTCACTCCCGAGGCCCAGCGAGGCATCGCCGAGCGCATCGGCGCCACTGTGGTGTCCGTCCCGGCCAGCCACTCTGTCGCCGTATCCCAGCCGCACACCGTAGTGGACACGATCGAAAAGGCAGTTACGGCCACCGTGTAAGTCAGCCGCCGTCACCCTGCCGCACCGCTCCACAGCCCGGGCTGCGCGGCAGTTGACCTTCACCACGCGCGTGCCCGTGTACCGGGCCGCGCTGGTGAGGGCGAGTTCGAGGCGGTGCCATCCCTTGTCGAGGATGGCCCGGTTCAGGCCCTGTTTCTGGGCCACACGGCTGCCGGGCTCGGCGAGCGTGCCGGACGCGGCGGCCGTCATGCTGCGGGTCTTGAGGTCTTCCAGGACGACGAGTGCGTTCTTCGCAGTGAGGTACGCGGCCGTGACGGCGCAGAAGTCCGCGCGACGGCTCGTGACCCGGCCCATGATCTTGTTCATGCGGGCGCGGACCCTGACCCGGTTGGCGCTGCCCGTCTTCGTGCGGGCGAGCTGCTGCTGAAGCCGCCGGAAGCGGACGGCTTCGCCGGCGGTGATGAAGGGCCGGTCGAAGAACTCGCCGTCGGAGGTGACGGCCGCCGCCTTCACGCCCCGGTCGATCCCGGCCACCGTACCCGGCATGGCATGCTGCTCGGGCGTTCTCGCCTGGTCGTTGACGAGGAACGACACGAACCAGTGGCCGCCCCTGCGGCTGACGGTCGCAGACCATACCTCACCGCCGAGCGGGCGTGACCACCTAAAGGTGACCCATCCCAACTTGGGCAGCTTCCCGCGACCCCACTTACGGCCGCGGCGTTTCACGGTGATGAGATTCCCGGCGGGGAAACGGAACGAGGACGCCCAACGCGCCTTCGAGCGCCACTGAACCGTTCCGGGTTTGATCGAGACTCTAGGTTGTGACTGCGACCTGGGGTTTCGTGGTTTCGGGTTAGTAGTTGGTCTCGTATTCGACCGGTGGATGTTCCCGATCTCACCGTGGAGTCGACGGTGGCAGTACCAGTCGGTCCACTCGGCGGTGGCCGGCTCGACCTCGGAATGTGCCTTCCATGGCCGACGGGGCTTAATCAACTCGGTCTTGAACAGGTCGATCGTGGACTCCATCAGGGCATTGTCGTGGCGTCGCCGACCGAGCCGCTCGAGGCGGCGATGCCTGCCCGCTCGAGGTGTTCGGCGAGCGTGAACGATGTGTACTGCGACCCGGCGTCGCTGTGGTGTATCAACTGGCCTTCCTGGCGGGGGCGTTGGTCCCGGTCTCGTTGCCACAGAGTGATCTCGAGGGCGTCCAGGACGAGCCGTGTCTCCTTCGAGTGGCCGCGGACCAGCCGACGATGCGGCGGGAGAAGGTGTCCACGACGAAGGCGACGTAGACCACGCCGGCGATAGGCGTGGGCCGTGCTCTCACGGATCCGGGAACCCGGTGGCGAGCTAGGGTCTGTCGTCAATGTGATCTTGATTGGTGGATCATGGTCGGGTGATACGTCGCCATGAACTGACCGATGCCGAGTGGGACTTCGTGCGGCCGTTGCTGCCCCGGACGTCGATGGGGCGGCCTCGGCTGGATGACCGGACGGTGCTCAACGGGATCGTGTGGAAGTTCCGGGCCGGGGTGGCCTGGCGGGATGTGCCCGAGCGGTACGGATCCTGGGCGAGCCTGCACACCCGTTTCCGTCGCTGGGCCGCGGACGGCACGTTCGACCGGATGCTGCAGGCCGCGCAGGCCCGGGCTGACGCGGCCGGGGACGTCGACTGGCTGGTGTCGGTCGACTCCAGCATCGTCCGGGCCCACCAGCACGCGGCCGGGGCCCGAAAAGGGGGCGCCGCAGCCCGGCGCTCGGACGCTCCAGAGGCGGGCTGACCAGCAAGATTCATCTGGCCTGCGACGGCCTGGGCCGCCCGCTGGCTCTGGTGGTCACGGGCGGCAACACCAACGACTGCACTCAGTTCACCACCGTGATGGAGGCGATCCGGGTCCCCCGCCTCGGGCCGGGCCGGCCGCGGGTGCGGCCCGGACATGTCATCGGTGACAAGGGCTACAGCTCGAAGGCGATCCGCACCTGGCTGCGGCGCCGGAGCATCCCGCACACCATTCCGGAGAGGGCCGACCAGGTGGGCAGCCGGGCCCGGCGTGGCAGCCGGGGCGGCCGCCCGCCGGCCTTCGACAAGCAGGTCTACAAGCGGCGCAACGTCGTGGAACGGTGCTTCAACCGCTTGAAGCAGTGGCGCGGAATCGCCACCCGGTACGACAAGACCGCCGCGTCGTACCAGGCAGCCGTCACTCTCGCCTCGCTCCTGATGTGGGCGTGACACTTTGACGACAACTCCTAGGCCAAGGTGTCGTGCTTACGCAGGTACACGAGCGTGATGAGAGCCCGCGCGGAGGCCGCCAGCCTGCACCGACGGTCACCCTCCCGGATGACGATCAGCATCGTGACCCACTCCACGAGAGCATGCGGAAGATTCAATGCGGCAGGACAGGTGACCAACAAGGCTCCCAGGCGAACGAGTTGAGACGTCAGATCTCTCACTCAACCGTCCGGAGCCTTGCCCGTTACGCACCCTGGCCCGTCACCCGATCAGTGGCCAACTCGAAGAAGCTCAGTCAGGTACATGCCGTCTCCTTATGGCATCCCGGCTACGGGCCGGTGGCGGGTCATTGCCTTGGCATACAGCAGATGGGCGATCGCCTCGGTCGCGAGAATCAGGACGACCAGCCAAGGGGAGAGGTAGTTGGCGAGGAGGATCACCAGGACTGGGATGCCGACGCCGGGAACCGCCCAAGTGGCCACCCGACCCAGCGGGCTGCGATAACGGAGTGCGATACAGGCGAGGGTGAAGTGGTACAGCGCCAGTCCGCCGGCCAGGGCGATGACCGCCCCCTCGGGCAGGTGGTGGTGTCCGGCCTCGTGCACAGTCGTTGCGAGCCCGCCGGCGATGCAGATCACCGAGGCTGTCACGAAGAAGTGCAAGAACCCTGCAGTGTCTCGTACGAGGAGATAGGCCTGACGTCCCTGGGCGGCATCCAGTGTCCGCTCGGCCGAGGCCACTCCGAAGTCGAAGTAAGACCACCAGAGCGCGGCGAGCAGGACAAAGCCGAGCAGAGCCGTGAGGCCTGCACGGGCGGTCCATGCATGGTCGGTCGAGGTGACCAGGGTGAAGACCGACTCGCCGAGCACGATGATCACGAACAGTCCGACACGCTCCACGAGATGCTTCTTGTGCAACTGCCCGGGCAGTCCACGCGCGGTGATCAGCAGTGCCACTTCGGCCACTATCAACAGCGCCCACAGCACATAGCGCCAGGGCTCCGGCGTGAACGCGGAGACCGCCCACAGCACTCCGGATACCAGGCAATAGCTAAGCGGCCGCCACTTCGGCACCCGGACCGGCGCAGAGAGGCGGGTCGCGGGCCACCAAAGCCCCAGCAGTACGAACCGGGTCCCCGCATAGCCCAGCGCATACATGGGCCCGCGCTCCCCCGCCACGTCGGGTACCGCCGCAGCCATCACAGCCAGGCAAGCCATCGCTGAGAGCAGCAGCAGCCTGCGACGGGCACTATCGTCCTCGAAGAGATTGGCCGAGACCGTGAAATTGATCCACATCCACCAGGGCGGGAAGTAGAGCGCCAGCAGGATGGCGAAGTCGCGCAGGCTGGGGTCTCCATGCAGGCTATGAGACAGCTGGGCGGCAAGTGCAACAAAGACAAGATCGAAGAAGAGCTCGAGCCAGTCGGCATGCCGCTGGTCCGGCGTGGCGCTTTGCGGTGCTTCGGAAATGGTGGCCATCGGCCCATCATGGGGCTTCGTCTTCCCCTTGTCGGGGCCCGTGCCCTCGTCGCCGACCGGTCTGCCTTTTTGGGGGCCCGGCGCAGGGCAGCGCCGAAGAAAGTGCGCCTCCCCAACTTCCGCCCTGCCATCAGCAGAGATGGTTACACGAAGGGGCAGTGGATTCGGTGCGTTCGTTCGGCCTCTCGGACCGATCTATAACGGCCACCGGCCGGGATGCTCCTAGTATGAGTCCTGTTACTCATGACTTCTGAGCGCAGGAAACAAACTACTAGGGAATGAAAGAGGAAAACATGCCAGAAATTGTCGTTTTGACGGGCACTAACGTCGCTGGCGGTATGGCGGCGGTACACATGTGGCCAGGTGATCTCGCACCTGCGGATACCGGGGATTCCAGCGACTCCGAAGATGATCAAATGACTCGCTACGTGATGACTTTCCATAATTTGCCGAACCTGGGGCGGCTGCAGCACTTCATGCTTCAAGGGGCGCATTTCGATATATACTCGACCGTCGCGCAACAATATGTCGATACGTATCTGACCCTCGAACAGTACGACCCGGCTACTCTGGTGGGTGTCTTTTTGGCGAACTAGTGTCTCGTGATCCTGATTAAGCTCGATGCTCGACCAACCGCATCGGCAGAGTGGTCGCAGCCATCCACACCCTCCTCACCTGCGAATACTCAGGATGAAAGAGGTTCAGTCGGACCTTGGCGAGGACGTCGGTGGTAGCGGTCCTGGTGAAGGGTTTCGCGTTCTCGTTCCAGGAGTTGACGTGGTCGCGGATCTGTTTGACCAGGGGACGTTAACGCTTGCGAACGTGCCGCGGACTGCCGGGTGATGATCCCGAACCAGATCTCGAGGGTTCAACTACGAGGACCCGACGGGGGCGAATGGAAGTGGACGTGCGGGTTCTTCGCCGGCCACGCCTTCACGTCCGGGGTCGTATGCGTGGAGAGGTTGTCCAGGACGACATGGATTTCCTTCCCCGTATGCGGCTTGACGGCCTCTTTCAGGGATGTCAGGAAGTTCGCGCCGCTCCGGTTCGGCCTGCACTCGCCCAGCACTTCACCGGTTGTGACGTTCAGCGCGGCGAATAGGGTCGTGGTGCCGTGCCGCCCATAGTCGTGGGTGCGCTTCTCCGTGGCCGCGAAGGTGACCGGTAGTACCGGCTGGGTCCGGTCCAGGGCCTGCACCTGCGTCTTTCTCGTCGACCGACAGCTCCACGGCTCCACGGCTCCACGGGGGCGACGACGTCTTGAGCGATGGCACCACAGCAACGCGCGCGTCTGCACGGGCAGCCCAGTCACAAGGTGAGCCGCCTGGGGTTGTCGGCCGCGGGGGCCACGTTGCGGGTGCGAGCAGAAGCAGAAGGCAGTTGCGCGCATGCGCCGGCCGACCGAATGCATGTGTAGAGGAGGACAGTCAGGAGGTTTGAGCGGAACGAGTGGCGAGAGTTTGAGTCAGTGCTTGAAGCGCGAGGGTGCTGCGGTGGATGACCTCCTCGATCAGGCCTTGCGGCCAGGGGGTCACGGTGGGATCCTCCACCAGGCCTCCGAGTTTCCTGAGGTCTCGGGCGTTTTGCCCAGCCGTTCTGGCGAGTTCGTAGACCTCGTCCATCCGCTCCAGGTATGTCTTGGCACCGGTCAATTGGCGGGTCGACCACTTTGTGCAGTATGCCGCGTTCTCGGCGGAAACCAGCCAGTCGACAAGGTCACATGGCTGGGGTTGGCAGTACGCGTCCATGCCGTCGATCAAACTGGCGAGTCCGGCGGCTGCCCATCGCAGGTCGTAGAGCCGGACCGCGATGTCATTGGTGTCGGGTGGGGAAGTGAGCAGTACGCCCCGCAAGTTCTCGTCCGCGGTGTTCAGATCCCAAAGTTTCGTGCTGACCAAGTCGATGAAATCGGCGGGGGAGGTCCAGGTGACGCCGGGTACGAACTCGGCTCCCTGAGTGTTGGCGGTCCCGTCACGGTGCGCGGCAGTTATGAATTGGTGGAACCAGTTGGCGTTGTCGGTCAGTTCCTCGGCGATGGCGAGCGTGGCCCGAGCGGTGTCGATTGCCTGCGCCGCCTTGTGGTGTCCGGAGGCAAGGGACAGGTCAGCGGACTGAGGAGTGCCCGTGGTGGCTTGCTCCAGGCGTTCACGAGCCTGTGTGACACGAGCCTTCATGCCGTCGATGTGGCGCCGAGGCCAGGTGGCAGAGTCGAGATCCGTGCCGGGCTTCGGCAGCGTCTGGATCTGTACGGCGATGTCGACGACAGAGGTGGCCTGGGCGAGGATCTCCTCCGTCTTGGCAAGGTCGTTCATGCCGAGGCGCAGTTGCTCTGGCGTCCACCGCAGATGCTGCGGATCTCGCGACAGGTTCTGGAGGACATGAGGCTCTTCCGCGTACTCGTCGATCACGGTTGCCAATTGTGCGAGGGCTGCCCTGGCGCGGCGAAACAGGGTCAGAATCTCCTCGGCAGTTCGACTGAGGTCGGTCCCGGCGGGAACGGGTCGATTCATCCGCTCCTCCAGCTCGTCGATGCCTCTGGTCGCCTTCTTTATCTCTCCTGCGACTGCGTCGTGAAAGGCCTGAGACGGCTCTTCCCAGGTCAACGCCTCAGAGCGAGCGGCTTCAAGGAGGCTTGTGTAGAAGTCGATGGCGGATCGGAGCATGGCCTTGGCAGGAGCTGAAGTCTGCCCCCAGGTTTCCCTCAGTTGTTCGAGGCGTGCGCTCGCTTGCGTGGCTGTCGCAGTTGCGCTGGTGGCGTCACGATCCGTCCGGGAATCCCGGAATACGGGTGGCTGATTGTACGCGATCCCTGCCTGTTGGAGGAATTCCCCGTCCTCCAAGATCTTCCTCGTTGCCTCAACGAGATTTTCTGTGAGGGTGAGACGAATCTCTTCCAACTCACCAAGGAATCTTTTATGTACCCTTGTGAACCATTCCTGCACGAGGACATGATCCTCTTGCCATTTGGCCAGAAATAGTCTCTCGCGCTCGGCCGACGATCGCGCCCCGCTGAGGGTTCCAGCTGGGTCCAAACTGAAGAGGTCTCCGAGCCTGTCTATAATTCTCGGCCCTCCCTTGAATTGCGAAAAAGCACTGAGGGCAGAAAGAGCCGTTTTGAGATCGTTTTCTGACTTCAGGCCGGATGCGCAGAGCCGGTGCAGGCGCCATCCCCAGACGATCAGTTTTCCACCTTCCGGCATGACAGCGTAGTAACTTGCCACAACTTTGCCAGGAGCCTCGAATATCGCCCTGGGTGCCACCACCCTATTCAGGAGGTCACCCTGCTCTTCCCGGATCCTTCCGAATCCTCCGCGATTAAGTCCATTTCTCTCGAACCACTCTACGCACGCCATTGCTTGGTCTTGATTCAGCGACATATGGAAACTCCCGGCACGGTGTCGCCGCTATTCGCAAGGGTTACCCCGTAATGGCTGGTCACGGTGCGAGATGGTCTTCGTGTGGTTGGTGTGATCACGGCATTGGTGCCGTCCTGGATGGGTCCGTTGACCGGGCTGAGCCCGTGCTGCTTCGGCACGTTGGTGACGTCCGGGGCAGGCACGCGGCTGACGTGCACCGCGGGCGGCGGTGGAGCCGGTCTCGGGAGGATCAAGGTCTGCTGGTCGCGGCCTACGGGCGGACGGAGGTGATGATGCACCGGCCGGCTCCGCTCTTCGAGATCTCCACGTCGGCCGCTGCCCGGATCATCGACCAGCTGGGGCGGATGGCCGCCCAGCGGCCGCGTCAGCGTTTCCGCAAGGACATCATGCTCATCGCCCACGAGACTCTGGGCCCCACCCGCGACCACCCTGTCACCGAGCAGTCGAAGAACTACCGCTATTGCACGGCCTGTCAGGTCGTCACCGACGCCGACACCCGCCTGGCCGGCCAGCCCGTGCCGGGCAACCGGCACAACTCCCGCCACTGCGAGGAATCCGGCGCCAGGGCCGCCGTCGGCCAGACGAGGACCATCACCGACGGCGGCTACCAGGGCACCGGACCACTCATCCCGCACCACCGCCGCAAGGACGATGGACTTCCGGCCTGGAAAGAGGAACACCAGCGGGCCCGCACCCGCGCCGAGCGGCCCTGCGTCCGCACGAAGAGCTGGAAGACCCCGCGCGACTGCCTGAAAGGCGACCGCGTCGACCACCCCATGCTCGGCAACGCCCACCTGCACAACCTCACCTCGCCGGATAGGCGAACGAGCCGCACAGCAGTCGACCGCGTCTCCAACAACTCGAAGATCATTTACGGGACAACCCTTAGCTGCCCTGCGGCCGATGGTCGCACTGAGTATGCGGTTCCTCCAGCCGAGCTTGAGCGGTTCTCCCCTTCAGGCAGCGAGGTGCTCCTCATCGTGTGCTGGGCCCTCGTCAGCGCGGAGCTGCGGGTCAGGATCGGACGGTGATGACGGTCTTGCCCCGGGCGCCGCCGCGCTCGACCTTGAGCAGGGCCTCGGAGGTGCGGTCGAGGGGAAAGACGGTTTCCACGATCAGCCGGAGCTCTCGGGATTCCACCAGGGCGGCGAGGCGGGCCAGCTGCTCGCCGTTGGGGCGCATGAAGAAGCTGCGCGCCTGGACCCCCCACTGGGCCTTCTTGGCCTCCACGTCCGCGATCGGGACGATGGACACCAGGGTGCCGCCGGACCTGAGGACACGGAAGGAACGCTCCTGAGTGTCCCCGCCGATGGTGTCCAGGACCACGTCGACCCCGGAAAGGAGTTCATCGAACTTCTCGGCCCGGTAGTCGATAACCTGGTCAGCGCCCAACTCGCGGACCAGTTCCACCCCGTCGGCACTCGCGGTGGCTATGGCCTCGGCACCGAGATGCTTGGCGATCTGGACGGCGGCGGAGCCCACCCCGCCCGCCCCGCCATGGACCAGCACCCGCGTTCCGGCCCCGACCTCGGCCTGCTCGGTCAGAGCCTGCCAGGCAGTGAGCGCGACCAGAGGCAGGCCGGCCGCCTCCTCGAACGACAGGCTCGCCGGCTTGGCGGCGACCAGCTCCTCATGGACGGCCACATACTCGGCGAACGCCCCGCCCACCCGCGGGTCGACCCGGGCGAACACCTCCTCCCCCACCGAGAACCGCGTCACCTCGTCACCAGCGGCGGTCACCACACCAGCCACCTCGCTGCCAAGGACCCGCATTTGCGTCAGCTCCGCGGACGCCATGAAGCCCTTCACCATCAGGCAATCCACCGGGTTCACGCCAGCCGCGCGGACCTCGATCAGCACATCACGCGGCCCGACGACCGGGACGGGGACATCCCTGACCTCCACAACATCGCCGATCTGGCCGAACCGGGTGATGACTGCTGCCTTCATGATGGCTCCTTTGGTCGCACTGCTTGAGAAGTACCGGCGGGTACCCAGGCGGCTTCAAGGTTCAGTCACTCGGCCAGTCCTGCAGGAAAACCCGGCGGCCTTCGGAATCCTATTTCGATCGAGCCGATTCGGAAGCTCAGCATGGAAAGATCACTCCAAGAGGCAGGCACTGAGATTCCCTTTAAGGCAACGTGGTCAACGCCGTGCAGCCCCAGGGCTGTTCCAAAGTCCTGGCGAGTGGGTGAAGGTGCTGGTCACGGCGTGGTGACGATGTCGGTGAGAGCCGCTACGAACAGATCGAGGCTCCCGCTGTGGACGGATGACTTTGCCAGTCACCGTTCAGGACCGGAGCCTCGATGTGCCGTCGGTCTGCCACCGTCTGTCTCATCAAGTCGCCTGCACTGGCGCGGTGTTCGGGGCTGTCGCTGGCTGAGTGACTGGTCAGGCTGCCGGACCCGCACCCTCGCCGGGTGTGCGTCACCCGTTCGTGGCAGTGCTACCGATCGCCGCATCCGCCGTGGTAACCGGTGCACGCCCGGGCGGACTGGCCGACTTGACCGGCGAGGCTCCGGCCGGGACGGAGTCGGTGGCCGCGGACGGCAAGAGCGCCCACGGCTCCCGCGACGGCGATGCGCCGACCGCGCACCTGCTCGCCGCCATGACGGACGACAACAGGACCGTCGCCCAACTGAACCTCTTCATCCTGTGCGGCAAGGTGAAATGGGCTGGTCAGCGGCGGTGGTGATGTGACAGAGCCCTCGTCGTCGGCGTGGTGACTCCACTCATCACACCGGCGGCCGAGGGGCTTTGTTGGTTCCGTACCCTTCCATGCTCGACGTCCCGGTACGAGCTGGTCGAGCATGTCGCCTGGCTGATCTACGCCCGAAGGCGTGAACCGAACTCTCCCTGACGGAAGCCGGGTTGCTTCAAACAGGCCTTGCCGGTCCTGGCCCACATGCCGAAGAACGAGACCTTCGCTCAGATGAGGGCCGGGTCCGGGGTGCCGGAGGCGACGACGTGGCGATACGCGGACGAGACAGTCAAGGTCCTGACTGCCTGGGCTCCCGGCCTGCACGAGGCCCTCGTCGGTCCGGGCAGGGCGCCTTCGTCACTATTGTCGACAGGACGTTGATCCCTACCGATGGTCTGTCGGGGATCCGCGGCTGGGCAATGACCTGGTCATCCTGGTCGATGACGGCCAAGAGGTGAGCCGCAGTCCGCGTCCGGGTGCGTGAACCCCGGGCGCTCTTGCCATCCGCCGCCAGCCGCACAGGTCAGTCACGGTCCGCACCGGCAGGCCGGCAGCACGGCCAGACCGTCAGGGTGCAACTGCTCGATGACCCGGCGAACGGTGTCCATCGATTCGGCTGGCCGCACGCCCAGTGCACCACGGATCGGGAACCCCAGGACGCCCTGGCACGGCTCGGAGTCAGCCTGGCCCCAACATCCCGCCCAAGTCAGGAGATCCGAGAAACAGCGCCTGGTGCTGGTTGCGCTCGATCCAGCGCTGCAGCTGCGGTCCGCTCTCAAAACTGGTGATCATCGCGTAGCGAGGTTCCGGCCCTGCGTGGTACACAGCGTGCCACAGCCGTTCTGTGTCAACGACGAACAGCGCCCCCCGAGGAAGGGGGATCCGGCTCTCTGTCGCGGGGTCGTCTCTGTCTTCACGGACAATCATGTAACTGTCAGGGTC
The DNA here is from genome assembly GCF_045162795.1 of Streptomyces sp. NBC_01017. Lineage (NCBI taxonomy): Bacteria > Bacillati > Actinomycetota > Actinomycetes > Kitasatosporales > Streptomycetaceae > Streptomyces > Streptomyces sp. NBC_01017. Next base: position 10,678,201 of record NZ_CP108683.1, on the reverse strand, counting down.
ATCAGTCAGGTTCAGCCAGGCACGGACTATCCAGCCTTCTCCGTCGGGGTTGAGGCGATTGTTGTCATCGAGATGGAGGTAACTGTTGGCGACCTTGTCGTAGCTGGGCGAGGGCTGCAGCTTGATGATGCGTACACGTCCGAATCTCGTCCCGGCATGCTCTACCCACCGTTGCAAGGAAGGGGACTTCATGACGGCCGGCGTCCAGACGCCGTCCTTGTCCGGTTTTCCGTGCTCCCAGAAGCCATGAGGGTCTTCATCCCCGACCGCCGAGGCGAGAACAGCGAAGTTCGTATCCCCGCCTGACTTCCAGTCATGGTAGGTGGGAGACGTCCACTCCGCGGGTCTATCTCATCCCCTACCCGGTTGAGGATGACGAACCCTTTGTCCGTCAAAATATCGAGTTTCTTGTGTGGCATTGCTTGCCTGCCCGATTAAATGGAAAGGGTGGAAGGCCCACCTTCGTCTGCCCGTCACGGACGGCCGGGGCCGGATGACCCGGTTTCCGGAGTGTATTCCAGGCCTGTTCGGAGCGGACGCTCAAAACCGTTCCGTATCACGATGGGACAGGAACGCCTGCGCTACTGGGCAAGCCTGTCGCGGCCCAGCAGTCAGGCTGGTCGCATCCGTGCTTCCAGGCCGGAGACACCGAAACGTGTACTGAGCTGCATTTGCGGATTTCCACCCCCCACTTGGTCCAACTGTCCGTTGCCTGGGGGCGGGCATGCTGTGAGGAGTGTCCCTTAAAACACTCGCCCCTGACACACCATCAAACGCTGCGCCCGCTTCATTGTGATCGTCAGATCACACACATCGCTCTCGAAAGGGACCGTGATCCACCTGCGGGTCGACCGCCTGCCCAGCGGCGCCAATCCAACGCCGGTATGGCTGGCCACCACGCGCTGAGCCTCCTACACAAAGGCCGACCGCCATACACATCGCGCTCCTCGTCGTCGCCGGAGCGGAACACGAAACGCCCGGCTACTCAGGGCCGAGCGGGAGTGGCAGGTCACCTTGACCCGGCCCTAAACCGCGGCGGAGCGATACGGATGCCTACGGAAGAAGCGGCAACCGAGACCACAAGTGAGACCTGAACAACCGCCTGTTGGCCGAAGCGACTTGCGCATCGGAGGCTACGAGCGCTTCACGCGGCGAACACCCATCGTCACAGCCGCCACCGCCTGGCCCCTCTGGGCCCGGTGTAGATGGCTTGGAGCGGGAGGCTCGGTATTTCGGGTGTGCCTGGGGACCGTACTCGCGCGAGGGGAAGAAAACGTTCCATCTTGCCCGACCGCCGCCGAGGGAAACCCGTATGATTGAGCGGTACTGACCTGGGCTTTCACTGCTGGCGGCTCTGGCTCGGTTGTCAGTGTCCGTCGTCGTTGTCCGGCCTCGGGCTCCCTCACACGGCCCACGGACGGCCCAGCGTCGGGACTGTTCACTTGAGAGGCCGGGCCGCCCCACCCGTGCGACCGTCTGTCAGCAGCTGGGGGAACGGCAGGGGCTCATGCCGCGGCCTGGGGCCACTGTGCCGCCAGGCGAGACTGCCACCGCCCATCCACGGGCCACTGGCCACATGCGGAGACCGTCACCCCGGAGGGTGCTTTGTTGCATATCTTCTGTAAATTTCGTCCCTGTAGTATTCGGCTTCCATCCGGAGTCTTTCCAGCACGTTCACGACTGTTTCGAGCCGCGCAAGCTCGGCTCTTATCTGCTCCAACCGCAGCATCCTTTCGCTCTCGGCATCTTCTCCCTTTTTCCCTCGGCCGAATTCACGCTTCAGGTCTGTGAACTTGCTCTGCTGCGCATCCCAGGCCTGGTCGGATTCTTTTTTGATCCAGAAGGTTCTTTCCAGCGTTGTATCGTAGGGTTTGGCTTCGTCCTGTGCGTTTTCCCGGTCGATGTCTTGCTGATGGGTGGTGTCGCCGCAACACTTCTGAAGCCACCCCATGTAGTTCCTGAGCACCGCAACGCCCATAGCGATCTGACCAATTCCGACGCCAATGAAGGCAGGACCGGAAGCCAAATTACTCTCGGCCATTCGGCCAAACCACTGCCCCTCGGCCCACTTTGGGTCCGACGCTGGCACCGCGTTACTCGGGTTTGTCTCGTTACCTGCCGAGGCCGGGAGGGTCGTGTCCCTGCCGGGCGCATTGTCGAAACGCGTATCCCACCCAATAGCTTGAATTGTCTGAGCAGTTCCCAATGCGATGCTCGAAACCCCGGACAGTATCAAGGCCACCCCCGCGACCTGCTGCGCTTTCTCGCCCGTGGTCCTGCCCTTGCTGCGAGTATTCGCCTTCTGTTCCATGGACGTTTCCCCCTCAGCCACGAGAACGTCGCGCATATTCACCCCCCTCTCGAGAACTGCCCAGGCATGCTCCTTGATATCGTCAAGTTCGCCTTGACTCAGGCCATCATACCTTTTTCGAATCTGCTTCATGAGACGTCTAACAAACGTTTGTCGGTCCTGGACGTCCGCCAAGTTTTCCGGGCCTTTAACGGCGCCACCCACATCCCTGCCCATCCGGTCGATCGCGCTTTCGATAGCACGGAGCGCCTTTTCCTTGTCGGTGCGCTCCAACTGTATGGTGAGCTCCGGCCGTACGATGCCGAGAGGCTTCTTCTCCTCGTTTGCCTTCTTGACCCGCGAACCACCCCTAATCTCCCGGGATGCAGGCAGTGGTGAACTTTCTGCGGCGCCGGGATCCGTGGGGTTATAATCGTTGTCCGGACTATTGACGGCAGAGCTCGTGAGAGACTGGAGCTCCTCCCCGGAGCTGTTTCCTTCCGATTCCATGGCCATTCCTCCCGTGTATCCAAATACCGAATCTGCGATAGGTCAATTCCCGGAGGCGGCCGCTTCTTCGACCACATCCGCGTCGATCCCGAGCCCGGTCAGATACTTCTTCGCTTCTGTTTTGAACTGTTCCTCTCCGGCATCCGGCGAGAGGCCAGTAAAGGCATCCATAAGGACTTTCAGCGCGTCGCACTCGTCGAGTGTGAGAAGGGGCTCGTTCTCCTGGGTGCCGGGATATGCAGGGACATACTCCGCGCCGCCCGGATCTGGGGCGTCGACTCCTGCACCCCCGGCGGAATACATAGGCAATAGAGCGGCCGCCACAACGTCCACGTCTAGCGCATAGCCCCCTGATGGATCTTGCAGGATCTTTATTATCTGCTTCACGTCATCATCCGGGCTGCCGTCCCAATGGCTAACTATGTCGGCCGCTCTGGTCGCCCGCTCCGGATAGAATTTTTCTGTGATTGTTTGGTAGCTGACGGGGTCAGTGACCCCAGACTCAGGCCAGAACCCGGTCATTACGTACGATGCGATTTGCGCTGCGAATTCTTGAGCCTGTTCGAGAGTGCTCATGGGGGTCCTTTCTGACGGTGGGGCACGCCGCCCCTCCGGGCCAGCTGTCAGCCAGCTGTCCCGTGAGAGCGGGATTTGTCATACAAGCACTTGGCAACGCACGCCGTGCGGCGCCGCAAAGCTGGCCGGTGCCACGGCACCCGTCGGTCCGGTGAGAGAGATATGCAAATCGCACCACAGCTTCAGCAGCGGGGCCCACTGCCCACGGGGCCAGTCCCGGTACCCTCTAAGCTGCCTCCGCACCTGCCCTCACGGCGGCGGCTTCAGCCCACCACCTGCCCTGGCTCCCGTCCCGTACGCCGTCGACCCACACGCATGTGGAGCGGACGCGGTCCATGGCGTCCAGGTGGAGCGCCCTACCGGACGTGCGACCTGGACGCCATGGGCCGTCTCTGCTCGGCTTCGCCTGGGCCGGCGGTGTGCGGGACGGGACCACCCCCACGCGCCCGCGCCCGGCAGGGGCACCCCCTCGATCCCCGTGCCGGCCGATCCCCCGCCGGAGGCACCGCTGTGACCGGGGGCCGCGCTCTGCGCTGATCTACCCTTGGCTACCGGTCCTGTCCACACGTAAGCGCGCGTCGGCGCAGCGCCCGCAGCGCGGGCCGAAGGCATGAGCGCGGAGGTCGGCGGAGCCGGGAAGCGCGCCCGGCGGAGCGGAGCGCAGCCGGGGCTTGATGGAGTAGAGAAAGTCGTGCGCGCTGGGAGTGCGGCGGAGTTCTTCCAGGGAGATCCCGGCCGAGGTGCTTTCAGCCTCGGTCACGATCGTCTTGCCATGATGTGGTTGGCGTTCGCGGCGTGCCACTGTTCGCGGCGGGAGCGCTCCTTCAACCGGCGCTTCGCGCTCTCGGTGCGCTTCTTCTGGAGCTTGGCCCGCAAGTCAAGCTGCCGCTTGTGGTACCGATTCAGACCGCGCCCGGCGGCCTGGTAGCCGGTGGACGTGGTGGCAATCCGCACGTACCTGTGGGGCGACCACTTCTGGTCCCCGTCCTACTTCGCCGCATCCTGCGGCGGCGCACCGCCGACGATCATCAAGGAGTACGAGAACCAGAAGCGTCCCGACTGAGGCCAACAGTGCAGACCCGTGCGCCTGTGCGGGTCACCCCTATCTTGAGAAGCGCTTCCTCCCGGGCGTGACCGACTCCGTTGGGAAATCCGTAAACGGGGTGTGGGCGGGGCCTTTATGCGGCCAGGTCAAGTCGGCCAGATGCGAGGTCCTGGTCTCGCCGAGTGGGGTTTCGGTGAGCCAGGCGTCGAGTCGGATGACGTTGATGGCGGTGGCGCCGAAGACGTGGCCGAGGTGGGTCTTGGGCAGGCCGGTGTAGCGGGTCCGGCGGATGCGGGTGCGCCGCACTGCCTAGGAGATCGTGCCTTCCACGCCGGCGCGGATGTTGTAACGCTGCTGCCACTCGTCGGTCAGCTGCTCGCGGCGCCGCGCTTCCAACGCCTCCTGCTGGCCCCGGGGAAGCAATGTCAGACTGCGGCCCCATTTGCCGTTCGCCGCCTTGGTGCACTTCTCGCGTACGGGGCAGCTCCCGCAGTCCTGGGCAGTGAAGTGGACCCGCGCGACGGGAGTTTGGCTGCTCTTTCGCTGGTCGGACCAGCTGGCGCTGATCTTGCCTCGGGGCAGATGACCTTGCGGGCCTGCCAATCGACGGTGAAGGCGCTCTGCGTGAAGTGCTCGCCTTCGTGGTTCTCGTGGCAGGTGTCCAGTCCGACCGGCCCCACCAACTCGATCCCGTACTCGTTCCGGGCGGTGACGATGTGCGCGGCGGTGACATAGCCGGCGTCAACGTCGTGCTCGGCAGGCAGTAACTTCCGTGCGGTCAGGCCTTGGTGGATCACGTCGGTCAGCTCGGTGTCGGCGACCGTCGCATCCGTGGTGACCACGTGGATGATCAGATGCGGGACATCGGATTCGCGAGGTCTCGCTCAGGTGCGTCTTGTAGCCGCACCAGCCCGATCCCCGCTTCACGCCGTAGCGGGCGTCCGGGTCATAGGGCGAGGACAGGCGGCGTCTGCCCGGCGGGAGGTCCTTGCCCTCCCGCCAGTGCACCCCCTCGCCATCACGGTGGTACTGCTCGACCCAGGCCCGGCGCAGGACCTGAACGGCAGGGATCTCCCGCAGCCAGCCCGGAGAGCCGGGACCGAAGGCGGCCTCAAGGACCATGAAGCCGTCACGGCCTACCTGCTCGGCCCACTCCTGACGCACGTTCTCCCCCTTGGGGAAGCGGTAGGAGTCAATCCGGGCGCCGTATCGTCTGGCCCAGTCCGCGGTGACCAGCGCGGACAGCCACTGCGGGGCCGCCGCCGACAGGGCCTCCAGGGCAGCCCGCAGGGTCTCGCCCACGAACTCCATCCGGTTCAACGTCCCCACCGCCGCGAGCACGTGGGTGGAGTCGGTCCGCTGCCGGCCCCCCGCGCGCAGCAGCCCGACCCCGGAAATCCGCTCAAGGACCAGGTCCAGGACCTTCTCCTCCAGGCCGTGCCCGATCAGCCGGGCACGGAAGTCGCCAAGAACGGAGAAGTCGAACCCCGGGTCGTCCAGCTCAAGGCCGAGGAGGAACTTCCAGTCCATCCGGGCCCGGACCTGGTCAGCGGCCTGCCGGTCGGTAAGCCCCTCGGCACACTGCAGCACCGACACCAGCGCCAGTGCCCCGGGCGAGACCGCCGGCCGCCCCCGTCCGGGGAAAGCCCCCGCGAACGACTCGTCCTCGAACAGCGGACCGAGCGCCTCCCGAACACGGACCGCAAGCGTCCCCTTCGGAAACGAAGCCCGCACCACCCGCGCAGTCAGCTCCGGCACTCCGCGCACAGCCCGCGGCTCCAGCGACATCCAGCCCCACCCTCGATCGACGAACAGGCCGATCATGGCAGCCCGCCACGCTCGTCATCACCGGTTTACGGATTTCCCAACGGAGTCCTTCACGCCCAGGGTTCCGCGCTAGATCATGCTGAAGAGTGCGGCAGGGAGATCAGCCGTCGGCGGCTGGCCTTGCGGATCTGGGACAGAGACCGAGCCCCTGCAACAGCGCGACGACGTCGGGTGCCACAACCGCGTAGTGGTTGACACTTGACTGTTACCCTGACCTAGGTAAGCGGGGGGGGTAGCAAAGCCCCAGCAGGTGGTCATGAAATCCGGTTCCCGTAACGAAGACGTTAGCGCGGCAGCGACGACCTGGACGTCTGTCGTCACCCCTGTCGAGGGTTCAGTGGGCAGGGGGCTGACCTCGGCTGCATGGGGGCCTGGCTTCGTTGGGCGGTTTACTGAGCTCGCAGCGATTGCCCGCTGCCGCGCCCAGGTGGCCACGGGCATCCCCTGGCTGGTCGCGGTGGAGGGCGAGGCGGGCATCGGGAAGACTGCTCTTGTGCGCCAAGCGGTGGCTTCAGGTACAGACGGGCTGCAGGTGTACTGGGCGAGCTGTGACCAAGCTGAGCAGGACTGGCCATACGGTGTGCTGGAACAGCTCCTGCGTCGCTTCCCCGAAGATACGCCCGGCCTTTCTGACCTTGCAGACGCCATTACCCCCACTGCCTCGCCGCTGATGATCGGCGCCAGGCTGCTGGCCTTGCTCGCCGCAGCGTCGGAGAGGGCGCCAATCGCCCTGGTGATCGACGATCTGTCCTGCGCCGACCAGCATTCGATCAACGCCCTCGCGTTCTCGCTACGCCGCCTATTTACCGAGTCCATACTCATCCTGATCACCACGCGCAGCTCTGATGCGTTCGCTCCTCCACCCGACCACTCCGTGAGCCCGCGTTCCCAGGATTGGCAGGTTTTGACCCGGGGCACGGCCCGTGTGCAGCGGATCAGCCTGCTTGGTTTGACCGTGGACGAAACGGCGCAGCTGGCGGCCTCGGCGGGGATCGACGACCTGCATGCTGCAGCGGTGCGCCAGCTGCACCGGCGCACCGACGGACATCCGCTGCATCTACGCAGCCTGCTTTCGGAAAATAGCCCGGACCAGCTGGCCGACGTGTCTCAGCCTCTGCCGGTTCCCACGACACTCGAGGCTGTCGTCCGACACACGATCGACGCGTTGCCTCATACCGCCCGGAGGCTGGTCGAGGCTGTCGCTGTCCTCGACGCCCCCATACCGCTGGCCGTCGCTGCTCGGCTGGCCGAGGTGCCCGAGCCGTCTTCTGCGCTCGATGCAGCACTCGGCAGCGGGCTGGTCGAGTGGCAGCCTTCCCAGCCCATTACGCCTGTTCGGATTCACCACCCCCTTCAGCGAGATGCCATATACGCCGCCATCACACCTGTGCGCAGGCGGGCTCTCCACACCATGGCCGCCACTCTGGTCAGTGCAGACGACGCATGGGCGCATAGAGCGGTTGCAGCTGACGTCGACTCAGATCTCGCCGACCAACTCGCTGCCGAAGCTCATCGTCTGGCTGACACTGGCCGCATGCACCGGGCAGCCACCTTCGAACTGTGGGCATCCGGTCTCGTTCCTCGGCGTGATCAGTATGAGCAGCACCTGCTGGCTGCAGCCAATTACCTGCTGCTCCAGGACGACGATGCCGGAGCCCAAAAACTACGGAAGGCCATCGAGGGCTGCGCACCTAGTGCCGGCCGCGATATTGTCCTGGGCCGTCTTGTGGCCTATGCGGGCGAACCGGTGGCTGCTGTGGAGATGCTCGAGCGGGCCAGGCAAACCGCGGTCGGCGAGGCCATGCAGATCATGGCCGGTACTTGGCTTGGTCTAGTGCGGATGATGCTTTCCCAAGCGTCCAAGGCTACCGAGGCCCTTGAGCCGGTTGTCAATCAGTTGTCTGCAGGGCTGACGAGGCATCGGGTCGTCGGGCTGCTCTCCATGGCTGCCGGCCACACAGAAGGCCCACTCGCCGGACTCGATGTGATCGCCAAAACGCACATCCCTGAACGGGCCGCCAACGTCAGTCTTGGCGACTCCCACCTGTTGGCGTGGCGAGGGTACATGCGGGTAGAGGCAGGCCAGCTGCAGGAGGGAATTGATGACCTGGCTACGCTGATCGCCCGTCAGGGTACACACGCGAACCTTTCCGTCAGCCCGGCGGATTACTGGCAGCGCGGGTTCGCCGAGTACTTCCTCGGCCGTTGGGACGACGCCCTCGTCGCAGTGGAGCAGACACTGATCATCACAGAGGCACAGGAACAACCGTTGTCCTACGCCCCCGCGCATGCACTGGCGGCCATAGTGCACGCGCAGCAAGGCCGTGTCGACCAAGCTGCCGAGCATTTTGAGCACAGCGCTCGTCACGCCGCATCATTCCCCCGGTTGGCGTCGACGTACAAAATGGTGGCGCAGGCTTCTATGGCGCAGGCTCGGGCAGATCGTCCGGCCATGCTCGACGCTCTGCGCGCGCTGCAGGATCCTGCCACGATCGAACCGGGCAATCGACTTTTGCACCTTCTGCTGTGGGCTCCTTTGTTCACGGAGGCAGTCGCGCATGCCAGGGATGCCCAGCCCTCAGAGGTGCGTCTCGTTCGAGCAGCAATCCGGATATTCGACAGGCTCGCCGGCAGAGCTCCCGCTCTGACGGCTACTTCACACTTGCTTCATGCACATCTGGCCGAAATTCTAGGTCAGTCTGAGGCGATGCTGAGCCACTACCGTGCAGGGGTGGCGGTGCCAGCTGACGAGGGAGTTCACATCCCCCTTCATCACGCTTTCCTCCATCACGGTCTCGCCGACCGCCTCCTGGCGATGAACGACACCCGCCATCACAGCGAGGCGGCACTCCTCCTGCAGTCAGCTCACAACAACTACGCACGCCTCGGTGCTACACCGTATATCCGCCGGACTGCTGAGGAACTGGCCCGGCTGCAGCCTGGCGCACGGGTGAATGAGGCCCCCACTGGCCTGTCCTCCCGAATCCTCAGTGAGCGCGAATACGCAGTGGCTCACCTCGCCGCCGAGGGGCTGACCAATGCCGAGATATCCCGCAAACTCTTTATCAGTACGAAAACTGTCGAATATCACCTCAGTCACGTCTACAGGAAGCTTCATCTCACCACTCGTCGTGAACTGCCGTCCGCCCTCACGACTGATCACCACTAAAGAGTTGTCCCGCAGTGGCTGGTCACGGTTGAGGTGATCTTGATGCGGCTGGTGTGATCACAGCATTGGTGCCGTCCTGGATCGGTCCGGTGGGCTGAGCTCGAGGCCGGTTCCGCCGAGGAATGCGGTGAGAAGATCGGGGGTGTCTCTGGATGTAGCGCAGTGCCGCACGGGGCTGCCTCATGCAGCTCGGTAATCGAACGGAAGGCTCGGAGCCTGGTCAGAATTTGCCCAACCCGTTGTGTGGGAGCACGGTGGTGATGTCAGGCCCACCGGCTGCCGACCATCTGCCGAGGAGAGCCATCATGGCAAGGCGTTCGTGGCTCGCCTGCGCACTGGCATTCGTACTCGTCGCCGCCGCGGCATGCAGCCGTCCAAGTGACGAGTCCGCGACACCGGGGGTAACCGACACAACGGTCACGATCGGCAGCCACCAGCCGTTGAGCCACCCGCTGGCCCCCGCCTGGGGCCAGCTCCCACTGGCAGCCAAGGCGTACTTCGACCATGTCAACGCGAATGGCGGCGTCCACGGCCGGAAAATCATCTTCACCTACCGGGACGACGGCGGTGAACCGGATAACAGCATCAAGGTGGTACAGAACCTTGTAGAGAAAGACAAGGTGTTCGCCATTCTCGCCGGCTGGGGCGCCGACTCACACGCTGCAGTCATTGACTACTTGAACTCCCGCAAGGTCCCTGACCTTATCCCAAATGGGGGATCCGCCCGTTTCAACAATCCAGTCAAACTGCCATACACCTTCGGCTGGTACAGCTCCCTTCGGGAAGGCAAGATCCTCGGCGATTACATCAGCAAGGCGTTCCCGGGAAAGAAGGTGGCCTACTTCTACCAGAGGGACGAAGTGGGTGAAAGCGGGATCAAGGGACTGGATAAAGTCATTCCACCTTCTTCCGTGGTCGCGCGGGAGAGCTACCTGCTCGGCGAAACCGACGTTACTGCGCAAATGCGGGCTATTCACCGGGCTAAAGCAGACGTCATCGTCAGTTTCTCACTCACTAACTACAACGTTTTGCTGCGCCTTGCCCAGAAGAAGCTCGGCAACACAGCGCGGCTCGTTCTCGTCTCCACGGGCTCCGACCCGACGACGCTGTCCGGTCTCCTGACGTCCGCGACCGGTGACCCGGCTACCGGCAGCTCGATGATCCAGGGCATCATCACCAACGCCTGGCTCGTGCCGGTCAGCGACACCTCCAACAGCTGGATCGTCCTGGTCAAGATGATCCATGACCGCTACCTGTCGGGCCGCCCCCTGGACCGCTACACAGAAATGGGTGTAGCGGCCGCATACCTGTTCGTGGAGGCGCTGCAGCGCACGGGCAGGAACCTGACCCGGCAGTCGCTGGTGGACACGCTGGAAAAGGGCGGCCTCTCGCCCGGCCTCGGCCTGACCCCTCTGGACTACAGCCGCACCTCCCACGCCGGCTATGCCGGTGCCCAGATCGGCGTCATCAAAGGCAACGCCATCGTCCTGCAGGGCAAACCCATGATCACCGATGATGGAGCCGGGCCGGTCGTCCCTTACACCGCTCCCCTTCCCCGCCCTCCCGCCAGCGGCATCCCCCCACCTCCACCGCAAGGATGAAGGCCCTTGCCCCCCTATGACCGGGTCCCCGGCATACATGGAGAGACCGGTTGGGTCTGCGCCCGCCCCCGCCCAGCGGCTACTGCATGCTTTGGACGCGCGGGACACGCCCGTCCTGCTGCACTTCCCGTGATCATCAATGGCACCCCGGCGTGAAGTGAGCACGGCCCTTGTAGATCATGGAAGTCTTCACGCTTCACGATCTGCCGTGCTCGTCGCTCCACCTTCTCCCGTATCCATCACGCCCGGGTGCGCGCCCTGCCCGACCCGTGCGCAGGCTGACGCGGGAGCGGTCGTCCCCGGGGGACTGCCGCATGCCCTGGCCCAGATCCCCGATCCGCGTGATCCACGCGGGGTTCACGTGCACCGCTCCGGCGGCCCCCACCCGCTCAGCGTGCAACACCACCAAGGCGGACAGCAAGACCAGGAAGCAACCCGACCACTGCGAGCACCAGGACCAGGCCGACACCCACCAAGCACGACCACGCCACCCAACCGCCCGCCGCTCCAGGCCACATGGCCCACAGAGCCGCAGCCGGAGCCCAGCGCCCATGCACCGTCGGCAACGCCCAGGCCGGATCGAAGTACGGCCCGTGACGTATGGAAGAAGCGTGGCTGAGGCCAGTACGGGGTTGCTGGAAACACACGTGCCGGGTGCTCAGTCGACGCACCCACCGCCGTGGCTGACTCTCGCTGGCTCAGGTCAGAACCGGGCATCCATCGATCGAACGGCAACAGGCATCTTCCCTAACTCGGCATTTCAGATCGTCACCGATGCCGACACCCGCCTGATCGTGGTGGCCGCCGGCCCGTGCCGGGCAACCGGCACGACTCCCGCCGCTGCGAGGAATCCGGCACCAGGCCGCCATCCGCCGCAGCATCGCTATGGCGTCCCCGGACGGCGACCGAACCGGCAGGCTCCCGCGAGAGCGGTTTGCCTGTATCCGACGTGCTTGAGTGGGATGGCCCGCCCTCTGGCCAAGGACACGCAGTACGGAGGAGTGATGGACAGTAACAGGGTGTACGGGATCCTGATGGCAGTTCTTGGTGTCGTACTCGTCCTGGTCATGCAATGGCGTGCCACCCCTCGACGAGGCGTCGAGCGCCCGATGGAGCGCATGGCGCCGGACCGTAGAAAGCCAAAAGCCTCCCCGGCATGCGTCCGCAGGATGGTTGTCGAGGAAGCGGAGGAACTGGTGCGTGGCTACGCTCGCGTGCTGGAGCCGCTGTATTCGCTCCCTGATGAAGACTCCATCGGCACGTAGGTCCCCGTCCCGGCCATCCGCAATCAGCCTCATCCTCAACGAGGGCAAACTCCCGACATGCCAGGCGGGTCAGATCGTGAAGGCGAGGTGGTCCAGGACCCGTAGCCCCAGGAAGCGATCACCGCGGATCTCGATGTCCGAGCTGTGCTCAGAGGCGCTTGAGCGGCCGCCGCTGAGCCACATCAGCAGCTCGGAGGGCATGCGCAAAGTGACGGTAGGCGTCCTGTCGAGCTGGACGATCTCGGCCCGCCCCTCCACCATCACGTCGATCCGCGCGGGAAGCGCTCCGGCCAGGTCGAACCGAACGCTCGTACCGTCGGGCAGGGCGGCCCGTTTGCCGACGATGTAGCCCAGTGCGCGGCAGAGTTCAGCCAATGAGACGGTAGCGGCGGGGCCGCGGCAGTGCCCGGCGATGCCGGTGGCGGCGCGGACGTCCTGCTCGTGCATCCAGGTGTCGTAGACACGCAGCTGCATGAACCGCGCGTAGGTGGCCTCACCGGCGGGAGTCCAGCTCCGGGCGTCGAAGTCCGCCTGCGTGGTGCACTCGAGAGCCTCGCGGCGGCGGGAGACGACGTTCCGGAAGAGACGAAGCATCTCGGCGCCGGGGGCAGCACGCAGCGCCTGAACCCAGATCTCGTTCACGGCGCCGATGTCATTGGCAACGTGCGGGAGCGAGGAGACATCCAGGGCGACAGCGGGAACCGGGTCGCCGGCGAGCATGCACTCCGTGCCGATGACATGAGCGATGACGTCGCTCACGGTCCATTCCGGCAGGCAGGTAGGCAGCGCCCACTGGACTGGTGTCAGCCGTGCGAGCACGTGGTCCAGCGAGTCCCAAACGTCGTGCAGCGCCACGATGAGCGTGCTGCGGTCCGAAGCCTGTGCGGCGACATCGCGCGGCATGTCCGTCCCACTCACCAGGATCGACCCTCCCCGTCCGTTGTGGCGGGCTCGATCGCGGGCAGGGGCGGGATATCGACCACCTTGCCCCGGTCCACGGTTTCCCAGTCACGCCCGGCCAGGTACGGCTGCATCGCCGTCAGGATGTCGGTATGGGCGGCGGCGCTCTTGGGCCGCTGGATCTCGTAGACGTGAGGAAATTCCAGCAGCGTGGTGACACTGCCCCACAGCCGCGCCGCCCGCTCTCCTGTGGGCGAGTGGATCAGCACGGGCCCGAACAGGCACTGCCCGTCAGGGAAGATCAACGTGGGTACCCCATAGCCGCCGGCGTCCACCACTCGCTGGTGGTCGGCGCGTATGTCCTCGTGAGTGGTGGGGTCCGCCAGGGCCTCGTCCAGCAGGCGCGGGTCGTGTCCTATCTCCTTCAGCAGTTCGCGGGCCACGTCGGGGTCATGGGGTTTGCCGCCGTGCTCGTGCAGTTCCCGTCCGATGCGCTCGTACCAGGCGTCTGCAAAGGCCTCGTCACGACGGCGCAGGTAAGCCGCGACGCGCATGAGCGACCAGCCGTACGACCAGCGCCGCTCCCACGGATGCTTGCGGCCTTCGGCCCGGTTGACCTCTTCCAGGCTGAAAAAGCGCCAGTTGACGGTGATGTCGCACTGCGTGCGGACCTCGCGGATCCAGACGGATGCCGCATAGGCGAACGGACACATCGGATCGAAATGAAAGTCCACACTCAGGGGCCGGGATGTCATCGGAGCCGCTCCTGGACAAGATAGTGGTCGAGCACATCATGCAGCGCGGCCGTGATGTCACAGGCCGGGGTGCTGTCGGTTTTCGCGAGAAGGATCATGCCCTGGAACTGGGCAAGCAGGATGCGCGCCAGCTGATCCGGATCCGTCCCTGCCACAAGTACGCCCCCGGCGGCTGCCTGCCGGCACTGCTCGGCCAAACGGAGCTGCCACGTGCCGAAGACCCGCCGCAGGTGCGCTGCGAGATCCGCGTCCGCCGCGGCCACCTCGGCGGCAAGGTTGCCGAAGGGGCAGCCCACCACCGTGCCGAAGTACGACTCGAATTCCCCCTGGATGGCGCCCACTGCATCGACGAGCCCACGCAGCCGCGCTGCGATGTCGGGAATGTCCGCGGTGGCCGCAAGGCGCAGCCACAGGGCATCCGCGTGACGGTCGATCACGGCCTTCATCAGGTCGGCCTTGGAGGAGAAGTAGTAGTAGAAGCTTCCCTTGCGCACTCCCGCAGCCGCACACAACTCGTCAACACCAACGGAGTGATAGCTGCGGGACAGGAAAAGCCGGGCCGCTGCGCCAACCAGCCGGCCGCGCGTATCGGGGGCCTCCGCCAGGATCTCCGTCATGGGGAAGAAGATCTCCTTGGTTGACCGGTCTGTCAAGAGAGCCCAAGCGGGATGCTCCTTCCCGTCCGCTGCCCCTCGCCGTCTATGCGGGCCGACCCCGACGGCCCGCGGCTCGGGCTCGACCAGCGGCGAACAGCCCTCCCCGGGCGGCAACAAGGAGTTCAAACAGCCTTCTCCCTCGCCGTATTCGCCGCCCTGTTGACCCACGGCCCAGGGCTTGCAAAGACAGGAAGACCGCCCGGGGAAGGCATCACACCCAAAGTCCTCCCCTGTCCGAGCAGACGACGAGCTGGTGTTCCGAGAAGTTCCCGGAAGGTCCGCCGCTCACGGACCAGGCGGTGGCAGGTCGATGTCGATCACGAGAGGAACCGCTGCCCTTCATATATGATCATGGCGGATATCAGTGGTGACATAGGCATCGAAGACGACGGGCACCGCACCCGTGATCCGCACGCGTCACCCGCCATCGCCAACGACGAGGGCTGGCTCTGCCTGGCCACGGTCATCGACATCAGTCGCCGGCGCTGTCCAGGCCGGCGATCTTCCACTCGGGACACGGCTGCCTACACCAGCCGTGAACTCGCCGCCACGGCCGCCTGGTTCGGCGTGTCCCGCACCAACGCCTGTGCCGCGCCGTCAGAGGCGGACGGCCCAGGAGTCGATCTTCCCCGTATCGAAGGACGCGCTGTCGGTCACCCGCAGCCGCCATGTGCCGCTGGCTGACTCCGAGGAGGCATTGACCGTGTGGGTGGTGTCAATGTTGTCTGAACTGCCGCCAGTACCGAATCGCTTGAGCATGTACTGCGTGCCGTCCGGCGCTATCAGTTTGACTTGGAGGTCGCCGATATATGTATGCCGGATGTGCACTTCTGCACCCAGGGTCGTCGAGGCCTTGCCCGGCTCGCCGCTGACGGAGATCGGTGACTCGGTCGTGGAGTGGTCCCTGATCGCGAAGTCGGTCGCGTTCCGGTAGACGGGGCCGGGCGCTTTGAGGAGTCGGTTGGGTGAGCCCTGGCCCGCGCCTGACACCGCACCGACGAAGGCACTGTTCTTCAGGGCCGAGGCGACCTGGGCTGGAGTCGCCGACGGGTTCTCAGCGAGGAAGAGAGCGGCTGCGCCGGAGACGTGGGGGGCCGCCATCGAGGTACCCGAGCTGGTCGCGGACGCTGAGTCGCTCGAGTGGTAAGCGGATGTGATCGATGATCCGGGGGCGAAGAGATCCAGTGCCGCACCATAGTTGGAGTAGCCGGCGCGGGCGTCGAAGCGGTCCGTGGCTCCGACCGTGATTGCCTCACTCACCCGGGCCGGTGAGGAGCCGGCCGCGTCGCGACTTTCGTTGCCTGCCGCGGCGACGACAGGGATGCCGGCTGCGACTGCCTTGCGCACAGTCGCATCCAGCATGGTGTCAGCGGGGCCGCCGAGAGACATGTGGATCACCGCCGGCCTCACAGCGTGCCCGATGACCCAGTCGATACCGGCGATCACCTGCGCGGTGGTACCGGATCCGGACTTGTCCAGGACACGAACGGCTACGATCTTCGCTTTCTTGGCCACACCTGCGGAGACACCGGCTATTGTGCCGGCCACATGCGTGCCGTGACCATGGCCGTCCGGGGCAGACAGATCGTTGTCGATTGCGTCGTAGCCGTAGGAGGCGCGGCCGGCGAACTCCCTGTGGGTGATGCGTACACCGGTGTCGAGGACGTAGACCGTCGCGTTCGCTCCGGCCTTGTTGGAGTACCGGTATCGGGTGTCCAGCGGGAGGCTCTTCTGGTCGATGCGGTCCAGGCCCCAAGAGAGCGGGTCGGTCTGAGTCGCGGTGATGGAGAAGGTGCGGTTTTGTACCACGGAGGCCACTGCCGGATCGGCCGCGAGACGCTCAGCGTCATCGGCCGAGGCTTTGATCGCGTAGCCGTTGAGGGCCTCGCGGTAGACGTGGGCGATCTTGCCCTCGTAGTGCTTGACCAAGGAACGACGCCTGGCGGAGTCCTCTGGGAGGGACGCCTTGAAGGTCACGAGGTAACTGCCGTCGACCGCGTTGGCGGCATCGGCGTACCGGACGCGGTCGTCGCGTTCGGGGTCCGCGCTCGCCGGAACCGCGCAGAGTGCGCTCATCACGAGTACAGCCAGGGCAGCCACACTGCAGTCGGCCGCTCCTCGCCATGCGTTCCTCACAGCATCGTCCTATCCGTCGTTTTCAGCGCGTGTTTCCCGTGCCGCGTACGTGCGCGTGTGGGAGCGGAGAGACCGCTCGGCGGCCCATGAAGGTCGGCTGGTTCAGTCAGGGAACCCATCACCTGAGGGGCCTGTTTGCGCCTTCCTGCGAAGTTGTCCTTCCGTAGTGCGCGGCCGTCAGAAGGATGAGTGGGGGCTCATCCCCGCGCAGCCGCGCGAGCCGGACCTGGGTTAGTAGTCCTGGTAGCGGGCGCAGAGCCGTGAGAAGCGGACATCGGCGCAAGGAGAGCTCTCCCCCGCGACGCGCAGGGCCGCCTGCGCCACGGCGTCATAACTGCCTGCGCTCTCGTGGGGCTTGATGAGGACCGTCTTTTCCTCGCCGTCCACCTGCAGCGTCACCGTCCAGCCATACTTCGGCTTGTCAGACACGAGCCCTCCCTTCATGGGTCATCTCACTGTGCGAAGTGTCGTGCCTGCCCAGCCAGCCCCAAGGCGCAGACAAGCGGGTAGAGACGTCGTCCGCCCAGAGACCGGGAACCCGCGAAGGGCCAGGGCCCAGGCCTGCGCACTCATGCTGTGACCGGAGGGTTTCCTTGTGGCAGCGAGGTCCCGGTCACCTTGCTCACCTGCACCGGTGATGGTCCCCCGCGATCAAGCACACGGGCCAAAGGAGCTGGCCAGTGCGAGTAGAACCACCGCCATCACACCGTGTACCGCCGCAGTCTCGGGGACGTCCTGGAACAGGCGTCGACGAAGACGCCCAGAGGCTTGTCACCTCTGGTGATGATCACCGCTCAGGGCCAGGGCTCCGCCCTGGCCACGTGACTTCGGCGCATCCCCACCAGTGCCCGCGGCTGATCCAGATGTGAAGGCCTCCACCGGGTTCCGCCCGCGGACACCCCGGCTGGCCTGTCCGATCCCGACTTCGCCGGGGTTCTGACTGTTTCGATCGGCTGTGGGGGGCTACGGTTTTGGTATGGAGGTCGGCTTCATAAGCGCCGACACCACGACTGTCGGTGAGGTCTTCGTCGGCCGGGGCTGTGAGCTTGAAACCCTGGCTGTAAGCGCTGAGCAGGTACGCTCGAGCCGAGGTCCCGTGGTGGTCTGCATCCACGGTGAGGAAGGCATCGGGAAAACTGCCCTGCTCAATCGCTTCCTCACCACTCTCGATGGCTTCACGGTGCTCCGCGCGACATGCGACCCGTCCGAGAGCGACATGCCCCTCGGTCTGGTCGGTCAGCTGGCGGGACGAGTGCCGAAGGCACAGGTCCAGCGCTACCCCTTCATCACGAAGCTCACCCCGGCGCCAGGTGCCATTCCCACCCCGGCGCTGTCCGCGGTCGGCGTGCAGCTGCGCCTGCTCATCGACGAACTGCTGGACAGCGGACCAGTCACCGTCGCGGTGGACGACCTGCAGTGGGCGGACTGGACCTCCGTGCAGGTGCTGCGGGTGGCGCTGAGACAGCGCCACGGGGAACCCCTGCTGGTGCTGGCCGCATGCCCGAGCAGCCCCGGCACCTCCGCGGTGGGGAACACTGCTGTCCGGTTCGTGGAGGATCTGGGCGAACTGGTCCACCTGCCCTTGGCGGGGCTGGACGCGGGCAGCGTGGCGACGCTCGCGTCCTTGCACACCACAGCCCCTTGGAGCCGGCGCGCGCTGGAAGAACTGTGCCGGCGTACCGAGGGGCACCCCTTGTACCTGCAGCTTGTACTCGCCGACTCCGACAATCCCAGGGACAGGTTCCAGGTGCCCGGCTCACTGGTGGCCACGATGCGCTTGCGCCTGGACGGCCTGGACACGGAGTGCCGGCGTCTGCTCGATGCCCTCGCCGTGCTGAATGCGTTCGTTCCTCCGAGCGCCGGGGGTGCCGTGGCGGGCCTGGCCGACCCACAGCCGGCCCTGCAGCGTCTGCTCCAGCTCGGTCTGGTGCAGTGGCAGGGGGCCGGGTCCACGCTCATCGGCGTAGCGCACGAGTTGCAGCGTGAGGCGGTCTATACGGCGCTGACGCCGACACGCCGCCGGGAGCTGCACACGGCTGCAGTCTCCGTGGTGGAGGGGCCTTCGCAGTGGGCGCACCGGGTCGCGGCTGCTCAGCAGTCCGACACCAAGCTGATCGCTGCGGAGCTGGAGGAAGCGGCCTGGGAACGGATCGCGGAAGGAGACACCGACTTGGCGGCGACGTGGCTGCTGTGGGCAGCCGATCTCGCCGACAGACGCGAGGACCGCGAACGGCGGCTGCTGACAGCGGTGATCCAATTGCTGTCCGGTCGCCGGATGGACCGGGCGCACCCGCTGCTGGAAAGCGTGCAGTCCTGCGCGCCGTCTCCGCTGAAGGACTGTGCGTTGGGTGTAGCGGCCGGCTACCGGGGCGCGTATGCCATGGCACGGGAACGGCTGACGGCAGCGATGAAGGCAGCCCAGGTAGCCGGCCCGGAGTGGGTCGTCGCGGAAGCGGGAAATTTCATGGCGTCGCTTGCGTGCTGGCACGGCCTGGGCGAAGCCGGCCTGCGGTATGCCAGACAAGTGCTGGACACCAGCGGCGCGGTCGCGCATCTCGCCGCCCCGGCCAGGAGCTCCATGTTCCTCGGGCACTTGCTCGTTGACGGTCCTGAGGCAGCTTTGGCGCGCGTCAGCGATGCGGTGGAGCCATGGACGCGCGAGATGGGCGGACAGGAAGTCCCAGCGTGCGGATACTGGCATGCGTGCATGGCCCTGGCACATATTGCGACCGCGAAGCCGGCAGCCAGCGAACGGCATGCGCAGATGGCCCTGAGCACGTCGCCGACCACATCGTCCGAGGCATGGTCCGGGGATCTTGCATACTTCTGCCTTTCGCTGGGGCAGTATCTGCTCGGCGCGTGGGAGAGGTCTGCCGTCAATGCCGAACACTGCATCTCGGTCGCCGAGGGGCTGGAACACTCCTGGGCTTGCAGCCGCGCGTATGCGGTGGCCTCACTGACTACGTCCGGCCGAGGAGAGTTCGAGCGGGCCCAAGCACATGTCGAGGCCGCTCAGCAGTGGGCGTACCAGGTGGGTCCCCCGCAATTCATGGTGTACCCGGCACTCGCACAGGCCGTCCTGTCCCAGGCACGTGGCGATCATGAAGGGATGGCTGCGGCCCTGCTGCCGCTGTGGACCGATCCGGGCGGCTGGATCCGGGCGTACCGATCCTGGTGGCTGCCGTTGCTGGCCGAAGCTCTTGTAGGAACCGGGCAGATCCGCCAGGCCACGAGCGCGGTGGAGGAGCTGCAGCAGCTGACCCGGTACGGCTCGAGCCTGGCTGTGGTGGAGGCATGGCTGTCCGGGCTGCTGCTCGAGTCCCACGGCGCCATCGACGAGGCGGCCGCCGCCTACACCGCTGGTCTCGCGTTGCCCGAGAGGCCGGAGAACATCCCTCTCCACCGGGCCCGGCTGGAGCAGGCGTACGGCCGGCTGCTCTCGGCCCAGGGGATGGAGCATGCTGCGATCGCGCACCTGCGCCATGCGCACAGCAGGTTCCAGGCGCTCGGTGCCGCTCCCTTCCTGAAACGCTGCCGTGAGGACCTCGTCGGCCTCCTGCGCATTGGTTAGGTGGTGTGGAGTCGGGCCCAGTGGGTGGTGGCGGTGCCGTTGGTGAGGTGGTGGGTGCCGTGGGCGTCGGCGAGGGTGTCGACGATGCTCAGTCCGCGGCCGTGTTCGGCGTCGGTGCGGGGGGAGGTCCAGGAAGCTTCGTCGGGGGCGGGTCCGCCGTCGGTGACGCCGACCCAGACGCGGTTGCCGGTGGTCTCTCGGTGCAGGTGGAGCATCACCGGGGGCTGGGCGTGCTCGATGGCGTTGGTGACGAGTTCGGAGACCACGAGCACGACGGCCTCGGCGGCGTCGTTGCGGCTGTTGCCCAGGAATTGCTGGGTGAGGTGGCGGGCGCGGCTGACGGACTGGGGGGTGTGGTCGAGGTCGCGGGTGACGGGCGTGGCCCGCCGGTCGGGGCAGAGGCTTTCGGTGGACGCGGTGCGGGCGGGGTGGTCGCCGGCCCGGGTGTGCCGGGGGGCGCCTGCCGTCTCGGGGCGGGTGCTGTCGAGGTCGGTGACATACATCGCGTTCACTTCCGGGGAGCCTGTGGTGTGGTTCGTCTGACCGGATCACTGACTCCATACAAGAACATGCGCGTATACCACACATCAGGGAAACCCCCTAGGCTTGACACGGCCCTGAATCCCTAGGGGGGCGGCAGACACCGGACAGCACAACCCAGCAGGGCGGACCGCACCTGCAGGAAGGCGGGAGCAATCCCGGCACGGCGGATGGGGCGCCCGCCCTCCCCCGGCCTTCGGCCCGGCGCGGGCCCTGCTCAGCGGGGCTACTAGCTGCTGTGGAGTCCATCAGTGAATCTCGGCCTTCGTCAGGTTCTCTTGATCGTTGGGGTTGCTGGTGTCGGGTTGTCAGCGGGGGCAGGTACGGTTCTTGGGGTGATCACGACGCATGCCTACCGGTTTGCGCTGGACCCGACGCCGCGTCAGGCCGGTGCGATGTTCCGGCATGCCGGTGCGGCTCGTGTCGCCTACAACTGGGGTCTGGCCGTGGTGAAGGCGAACTTGTCCCGGCGTGAGGCGGAACGCTCCTACGGCATTGCCGAGGCGGAGTTGACGCCTACGGTGTCGTGGTCGATGTACTGGCTGCGCAAGGCGTGGAATCAGGCAAAGGACGCCGTTGCCCCCTGGTGGGCGGCGTGCTCGAAGGAGGCGTACGCCACCGGTCTTGACCGGCTCGCGTCTGCGTTGAAGAACTGGGCCGATTCCAAGCGGGGCAGGCGCAGGGGCCCGCGGATGGGTTTCCCGCGCTTCAAGCCGAAGCGGAAGGCCACGCCTTCGGTCAGGTTCACCACGGGTGTGATCCGGCTGGACGGGCGTATGCATGTGGTGCTGCCCGTGCTGGGGCGGATCAGGACACACGAGTCCACATGCAAGCTCGGCCGCCTCATCGAGGCGGGGAGCGCGCGGATCAAGTCCGCGACCGTCGGGCAGGAGGCCGAACGCTGGTTCGTCTCCTTCATCGTGGAAGTCCAGCGCGCGGAGCGTACGCCCACCCGGCCGGATGCGGTGATCGGCGTCGATCTCGGGGTGAAGACCCTCGCGGTGTTCTCCGACGGGCGCCCGGCCACCGAGAACCCGAAGCACCTGGCCGAAGCACAGCGGAAGCTGGGCCGCCTGTCCCGTACGGTCTCCCGCCGCCGAGGGCCCGACCGGCGCACCGGACAGCAGCCCTCGAACCGGTGGAAGCGCGCCGACGCCCAGCGCAACCGCGTGCACCACCGCGTCACCGCGCTGCGCCGGGACGGCATACACAAGCTCACCACCTCCCTGGCCGGGGAGTACGGCACCGTGGTGGTGGAAGACCTCAACGTCGCCGGCATGGTGAAGAACCGGAAGCCGGCCCGCTCGATCGCGGATACCGGGTTCGGTGAGATCCGCCGGCAACTCGCCTACAAGACCGCCTGGAACAGCGGACGGCTCGAAGTCGCCGGCCGCTGGTTCCCCAGCTCGAAAACGTGCAGTGCCTGCGGCAACGTGAAACCCAAGCTGCCGCTGCGGGTACGCACCTACATCTGCGAAGACTGCGGATTGGTCCTGGACCGGGATGAGAATGCCGCACTCAACCTCGCCGCACTCGTGAAGCGGCACGTCGCCGGGAGTGGCCCGGAGACAGTAAACGGACGTGGAGCCGACCGTAAGACCCCGCCTGGCGGGGCAGGTGGCCATGAAGCGTCTGCCCCGCACCGGGCGACCCCTGCCCGGGTAAGACGGGGACCTTCGTCCAGTAATGGGCGAATCACTGCGATTCACTGAGAATCCAGCGAACGGTTACAGGCCCACTCTTCCGGGTCGGTCCGGGATCCGCGGCCGGACTCGGATGGCGTCCCTTGTTGTGGTGTAGCCGATCAAGGTGCGGGCGTGCGCGGGCGGGTGCTCGGGGCGCACTTCTGTTGGTGCCTGCCGCTCCCTGACGCGAGGCGGGCCATCACGTAACTCTCCTTGGTGAACGCCCAGTTCAACCATGAGGAGTACGCGATGGCCCTGTCCCAGTCTGACCTGATACGGCTGCTGGAGTCACTACGCTCGTCTGATGGAATCGAGCTTGTCCGCAGTGTGGCCGAGCGGATGCTGCAGGAACTGATCGAGGCCGAGGTGAGCGCGCACATCGGTGCCGGCTGGAACGAGCACACCGCATCACGGACGGCCTTGCGCAACGGCCACCGGGACAAGACCCTGACCACGCCAGCCGGCGACCTGGACCTGGAGATTCCCAAGCTCCGGACTGGCAGCTTCTTCCCCAGCCTGCTGGAACGCCGGCGGCGTATAGATCAGGCTCTGTATGCCGTGATCATGGAGGCCTACGTTCACGGGGTCTCCACCCGCTCGGTCGATGACCTGGTCAAGGCCCTGGGCGGGGACAGCGGGATCTCGAAGAGTGAGGTCTCCCGGATCTGCGGCGAGCTCGACGAGCCGCTGACCGCGTTCCGCACCCGTCCCCTGGACCACACCAGGTTCCCCTACCTCTACCTGGACGCGACGTACTGCAAGGTGCGGGTGAACCATCAGATCGTCTCCCAGGCCGTCGTCATCGCTACCGGCATCACCGAGGACGGCGGCCGCGAGGTCCTGGGGGTCGCCGTGGGTGACAGCGAGACCGAAGCATTCTGGAGCGAGTTCCTGCGCTCGCTCCGCGCCCGCGGCCTGGGCGGCATCTGCCTCGTCATCGCAGACCACCACAGCGGACTGGTGGCCGCTATCCGCAAGGTGATGCTGGGTTCCTCCTATCAGCGGTGCCGCGTTCACTTCCTGCGCAACTGCTTCGCGCACATCCCCAAAGGTGCTGGTGAGATGGTGGCCGCGACAATCCGGACCATCTTCGCCCAGCCCGCCACGGCACTGGTGCGGACCCAGCTGGACACCGTCGCCGACATGCTCGGCGAGCAGTTCCCCAAGGTGAAAGAGATGCTCCTGGCAGCGAAGGAGGACCTGACCGCGTTCGCGGTCTTCCCACTCCAGCACTGGAAGAAGATCCAGTCCACCAACCCCCTTGAACGGCTGAACCGGGAGATCAAGCGCAGAACCGACGTCGTGCAGGTCTTCCCCAACCCCGACGCCCTCGAGCGCCTGGTCACCGCCGTGCTCTTCGAACTGCACGACGAATGGATCGCCTTCCCCCGTCGGTACCTGCCCGAAGGCAGCATGACCGAGCTCTACTCCGAGCTCCCCGAACGCACCCCCGCACTACCCCACACCACCAACAAGCCCACCGATTGATCGGCTACACCACGAAGGGGGACATGACCCGGACTCGCAGTGCTGCCGTCGACGGACGCCTGTCCTAGCCGGAAGTCGTACGGCTCATCCGTGGCGATCCGGTCGGTGCCGATGAGAGTGCCGTCAACGACGACGAAATCACCCTCACCCAGTGCGACGAGAGCCTTGTGCAGACCCGGTGCCCACGCTGCCAGGAGTCCGAGCGTTTCGTCGGCGTACCGACCAGGCCGTAGTCGTGGACACACCGAAACCCGCCACGAACTTTGGAAACGTCTCGTTCTTCCGCCAATGGGCCAGGGCCGGCAGGGCCTGCTTGAAACAAACCCAGACGGCGCCACGGCGAATTTCAGCTCCTGCCGACGGGCATGGATCAGCCACGCAACATGCTCGACGAGCTCGTCCGAGACGTCGAGCGTGCAACCAACAGAGCCCCTCGGCCGCCGGTGTGATGAGTGAAGTCACCACGCCAACGACCAGGGGCCCTGCCACGTCACCCACCACCCCACCTGCACATCCACACTTCAAGGCTCGGGATGAAAAGGGCTCAATGATCTGTCTCGCGCACGCTTGCCCGGGCGACCGGATCCGTTGTCGCCGTGATCTGTGACCGGTGGCTGCCGCTTGTGAACGTGACGATCAGCGTCTGATCCGAGGTCTGCGTGGTGCCGGCGCTGAACCCAGGGTTCGGTATGGCGGAGATGAGGCACACACGGCCGTTCCCGTAGCGCACGGTTGCCTTGCCGCCTTCTGACGGCACCGTATGAGGTCCCCGCCCACTGTCCAGACAGTCCTCGGGGGAGTCTGGAGAGGCGGCCTGCACCGGTGCCGGCGGGGATGCACTGGCCGTGGTGGTGGCCGAAGCGGAGGGGTCGGGCGCAGTAGTCGTGGGGGCAGCATCCCGTGCGGGGTCGCTCGGCGTCGAAGGCGGGGCGGTGGCCGGGAAAGACCCGGGCGGACGAGATACGGCGGTACGGTGAGACGGCGAGGCGGAGGGCACCGCCTCGGGGGCCGGCCGGGCAACCGGGGGCTTCGGCCGAGTAGAAAGCGTCACGAAGTCGACGGTGACGATGACAGCCGCGACACTGGCGGTCGTGCAGGTCACCCAGATGAGCAGGTAGCGGGGGAAGCGAGACACCGCACCATACTGGCCGAACAGCTGACACACATGAACACAAGGCCCCGAGCCGGCCCCGATTCGCAGGCGCCGCTGCCTCTGGGTGGGACACTCCCGTTGCAGCCCGGCAGCTGGCGCCGTTGCTCACTGCGTGGGTTGCGCTTCGGTGTCCTGACGACGGTCTCCCGTTCATCCCCGTTGTCCGCTTCGCTGCGTATCAACCTTACACAACGCTATCCCCTCATATGTTCATCGCGGTGACGAAGCAGAGGGTGAGGGCTTCCTTAAGCGCACCTCAAGATCGCTGTCGAGGGCCTGTAGCCCCTATCGGCCGGCCCTATGCTCGCGGTCGTTCATGACCCGTCGGCCGGCCCGAGCGCTTGTGCCGACTGCCCGGATCCCCTGCGTCCGCGCCACAGGGACTGCTTCGCCTTCCGGAAGCACAGAGCCTTTTGAGGTGACTTGAGATGAGTCCTCGCAAACACCGTGCCGCCCGGCACACCCACCGTTCCCGCGGCACGGGGCGGGTCCTCACTGTCACTGGGGTGGTGGCCGTGATCGCTGTGGCCATGGGCGCCACTTATGCCGCTTCCCAGCATTCCGCGGAAGACTCCGCTGCGGGCATTGCTGCTGAAGGGCGGCACAGCATCACCTCCACCGTCGAACCTGCCGCCATCGGCACACCGACCCCTTCGAAGCAGTCGGCGTCTGTCTCGGCATCCCCGTCGGCTTCCCCTTCGAAGACTGTCACTGCTTCTGCCCCGCCCTCTGCCTCCGCAAAGGCCAAGGCACCCGAGCCTGCCCCGGACGAGCCTGAGCGCACTAGGGCGGCTCCTGCCGCAGGCACACCGTTCAAGACCGGTTACGACGGCTCGCTGGACGCTCAGGCGGCCGTTGATGCGGCACTGCGTTCTGCCGAAGCTGACGGGAAGGCCGTCCTGCTCGACTTCGGCGCCAACTGGTGCGGGAACTGCAAGGCCGCAGACGAGGTGTTCGCCGCCGGAGATACGGCAGGAATCCTCGGTGACTCTTACCACGTGGTGAAGGTGGACATCGGCAGCAGCGGCTCCGACAACTTCTCACTTCTGCGCGAGTACAGTCCGGGCGGCGGTAGCTACAAGATGCCTGTACTGATCGTGCTGTCCCCGTCGGGAACGGTGCTCACCGACACCCAGGAAACGGGGAAGCCTGACCTGACCGCCGACGGCCTCAATGCCTGGCTGCGCAAGTGGGCGTGAGGGTGCGCCACGCGCAGCGGTTGGCAACTGCCCTCGGTACCGCCCTGGTCGCGCTGACCGGCTGCACCTCCTCCAACGCCCAGTCCTCGGACGACCAGGGGGAGACAAAACAGGCCGAAGCAGCGGTGATCCGGTTGGCTGAACGGCATGCGGCACCAAGGATCGCCGGTGCCGACCTCGAAGGACGGCACACGGCCCTCGCCGACTTCCGGGGAAAGATCGTGGTGGTCAACGTCTGGGGGTCCTGGTGCAGTCCATGCCGGGCCGAAGCCGCTGTGCTGGAGGAAATCCACCGCGAGATGTGGCCGCGGGGCGTGCGGTTCCTCGGTATCAACACCCGCGACCGGCAGACCAAGGCCGCTCGCTCCTTCGAGCAGACGTACGGCCTGACCTTTCCGAGTCTCTACGATCCCTCCGGGCGGCTGCTGATGCAGTTCCCTGCCGACATCCTCAATCCGCAGGCCATCCCCTCGACCCTGGTCGTCGACCGCCGCGGGCGGATCGCAGCGAGTGTGTCGGGGCCGATGACAGTGTCCGGACTGCGGTCGATGATCACACGTGTGCTGGAGGAAGGAACGTGAGGTCCTCCCTGACGCCCCAGGAGCGGCGGCGCCGGTATGGGAGCGGCCTGTCCGTCACGGCCCAACGCGCATCGGCCGGCGTCGTCATGCGCGTGTGCGGCAGCGATGCGGAGTTGCATCGGCCGAGACATCTGGGGATGCCGGCAGGGAGCTTGCGATGATGCTCGCCGGTACGAGTATGCGTGCCGTTCAGGAGGCTCCGGCTCTCATCGAGGGAGCCTTGGTCATTGCTGTTCCCGTGGCTGTCGTGGCCGGTCTGGTGTCGTTCCTCTCACCTTGCGTGCTGCCGCTGGTTCCCGGCTATCTCAGCTATGTCACCAGCTTGTCGGTCGAGGACCTGGCCGATGCCCAGGGCGGGCGCAAGGGTCGCATGCTCATGGGTGCCGTCCTGTTCGTCCTGGGCTTCACCGCAGTGTTCGTCTCCGGGGGCGCCCTGTTCGGGTACTTCGGGCGCGTGCTTCTGACTCACCAGGAGTTCATCACCACGGTGCTGGGCGCCTTCACCATCGTGATGGGCCTGGCGTTCATGGGAGTGCTGCCCGGTTTCACCCAGCGGGAGTTCCGCAGCCACCGGCGCCCCGTACTGGGCCTGGCCGGAGCACCGCTGTTGGGGATCGTCTTCGGGGTCGGGTGGACTCCCTGTATCGGGTCCACACTTGCCGCGGTGCAGGCGCTGGCCTGGAGTGAGGCCAGCGCGGCGCGCGGTGCGCTGCTGATGGCTGCCTACTGCCTGGGGCTGGGGCTGCCCTTCGTCGTGGCGGCAGTGGCGTTCCGTCGTGCCCTGGGCGCATTCGGCTGGGTGAAGAGGCACTACCAGTGGGTCCTGCGTACCGGCGGCGGCATGCTTGTCGTCGTGGGCCTGTTGATGGTCACCGGTGCATGGAGCGATCTCGTGTATTGGCTGCAACTGTGGACCGCCGACTCCACGGCCGTCCTGTGAGCAAGCGGCCTTCCCCGTTCAGCAGACTGTGGGCTTCTGCGGCGCCAGTCAGCATCAGACCGCAGGCAAGGTGTCGTCACCTCGGCGACTCCTTCGATCAACCTTTGCATGGGAAACCGAGCGTGATGACCAACTCTTCCCTTTGGGCGCTGGCTTGGGCAGGCAGTCGCCGGTCCCGCCATGCCGCCGCGATCGCCATGACGGTTGTGTCGATGGCCGCCCTGAGCGCGTGTGCGGCCGATGACGAGCCGGCGGCAGGGCCTCCGCCGGCCACCAAGTTCACCAGGAACGGCGTCACCGTAGAACTCAGCGTCGCCGAGTGGAAGGCTCCCAACGGCACTCTGAAGGTGACGTTCACCCCCACGGACGACGGTTTCCATCTCTACAGCACCGATCTGCCCGAGGACGGCGTCGAAGGGGTGGGCAGACCCACCGTCATCGCCCTCGGCGGAGCGATCACGGCCACTGAGGAGCCGACTGCTTCCTCCGACGTCCGCAACATCAGTGTGCCGGGCGTGAAGAGCACCGTTGCGGTCTATCCCGACGGGCCCGTCACCCTGACTGTGCCTATTCACGCCGAAGGCACCGGCAAGGCGGCTGCGCTGCTGACCTATGCCAGCTGCAGCTCCTCCGAGGGCTGCACTCTGCCGGTCGAGAGTCACCCCGTGGCCATGCATGTCACCGACGACGAGGTGGCGTTCGGCGGACGCTGACCTCAGCACCACAAGGCCCGCTGCCACCCGATCGGGCAGACTATTGGGCAGACAATCCGGGCAAGGGTCCTTGCCCCGTCAGGCGCCGCGCCCGCATTTCGCGATGTACGGCCCGCCTTCATCTGCCGCATCCTGCGACCGGTCCGGTCGCTGCGCTGCGGTAGCGGGCGCAAGCGACGGCCGCAGGTGCGATCGGCAGAGATGCTCCTCAGACGTCATCTCATTTGGCTGGGTAAGCTGCCGATCGTGGCAGGGATCGTTGAGCGGCTGGTGCCGGACGAGTTGTGGGAACTGTTCCAGCACGTGGTGCCGAAGGCGCCGTCGCGGCCTCAGGGTGGTGGCCGGCGTCGACACGGCGACCGCGAAGTGCTGGCCGCGATCGTCTTCGTGGCGACCTCGGGCTGCGCGTGGCAGCAGTTGCCGACCGCGTCGTTCGGGCCGTCCGGCGCGACGGCTCACCGGCGATTCACCGAGTGGACGAAGGCCCGCGTGTGGGCCAAACTCCACCGCCTGGTCCTCGACGAACTCGGATCCCGCGGAGAGCTGGACTGGTCCAGGTGCGCGATCGACTCGGTCAATATGCGGGCCCTGAAAAGGGGGACCTGCCAGGTTCGAATCCTGTAGACCGGGGCAAGTCCGGGCCAAAAGATCCACTTGATCACGGAGCGGACCGGCCTGCCCCCCTCCATCGGCATCTCGGGCGCCGACACGCACGACAGCCAGGCACTGATCCCGCTGATGAAAGGCATACAGCCGATCCGCTCCCGCCGGGGACGCCGGCGACGCAGGCCCGCAAACTCCACGCCGACAAGGGCTACGACTACAACCACCTGCGGAGATGGCTATCCAGCCGAGGCATCCGGCTCCGCATCGCCCGCAAGGGCATCGAGACCTCGCAACGCCTCGGCCGCCACCGCTGGACCACCGAACGCACCCAACGGCCTGGCTCGCCGGATGCCGCCGCCGGCACCGCCGCTACAAACGCAAAGCCGACCACTTCCTCGCCTTCACCAGCATCGCCTGCACCCTGATCTGCTACCGCAGACTCACCAAATGAGATGACCTCTTGGTGCGACAGCGCGGAGTTGGCTGTGGAAAGACGCTGGATAGGGTTCGAGGATGCCCCGTGTACTTGTCGTTGAGGACGATCCCCGCATCCGTGTCTCCCTGATCGAGATTCTGACCGAGCAGGGGCATACCGTTCGCAGCACAGGAAGCGGCTTCGAAGCTCTGCGTGAAGTGGCGCAGGATCCCTTTGACGCCGTGGTGCTGGATCTGGGGCTGCCGGACCTGGACGGAGGCGACGTCCTGCAGATGATGCGCGGAATCTCCTCCGTGCCGGTGATGGTGGTCACCGCTCGCGACGACGAAGCGGAGATCATCCGGTTGCTGAACGCCGGCGCTGACGACTATGTGGTCAAGCCGTTCTCGGGCGGGCAGCTCGTCGCTCGCCTGTCTGCGGTACTGCGCCGCACCGCAGGCGCGGCATCCTCCTCCGCCCATCACACCGATGGTGCCTGGCGGCCCCCGGCCGTCGACCTGATGCAGCCGGTATCCGTCGGTGATCTCACGGTGGACCCGCCCGCCCGCACCGTGCTCCTGGCCGACCGGGAACTCAGGCTCACCCGCCGGGAGTTCGATCTGCTGTCCTTCCTCGCGCACCATGCAGGGCAGGTCATTTCCAAGCAGCAGCTCCTCAATGAGGTGTGGCGCGAGCCCTATGTCGACGATCAGACGGTCGACGTCCACCTGTCGGCCCTGCGCCGCAAGCTTGGCGAGCGGGCATCGGCACCCCGCTACCTGCAGACCGTGCGCGGCGTCGGCATAAAACTGATGGCTCCCCGTTGAGACGCTCGCTGGCGGCCGTGGCACTCGCCGTCACCTCCATGATCGCCTTGTCCTTCCTGATCCCGCTGGCGGTCCTGGTCATGTCTTTGGCCAGGGAACAGAGCATCACGGCCGCCGAGCAGCGGGCCGCCGCCATGGCTCCCTTGCTGGCCCTCACCACCAACCCCGCCGACATACGTGAATCAGCAGGCAGCCTGGACCAGGCTCAATTTCTGGTCCTCCACCTTCCCGACTCCCAGACCATCGGCACCACTCACGCCCCGCCGCACCTGCTCGAGCGCGCCAAGCGAGACCGCGAATCCATCTCCCAGGACATCGCGGACGGCTGGATCCACCTGCAGCCCGTCGTCCTCCCCCACAGCCGGGTCGCCGTGGTGGAGGACTTCGTACCCCGCGCAGAACTCACCCGCGGGGTGAGAGCATCGTGGACCGTCATGGCCGTCCTGGCCGCCGGGCTCGTCGTCGGATCCGTCCTGGTCGCCGACCGCCTGGCCGCCAGGGTGGTCAGATCCAGCAAGGAACTGGCCCGTGCTTCCAGCGCGCTGGGGGACGGCGACCTGGACACCCGCGTGGAGCCCATGGGTCCCCGGGAGCTGCAGGACGCCGGTAGGGCCTTCAACACCATGGCCGACCGGATGACGGAACTGCTCGCCATCGAGCGCGAACTCGTCGCCGATCTCTCCCACCGGCTGCGCACCCCGCTGACAGCCCTGCACCTGGCCTGTGAACGGATGCGGCCCGACGCACAGACCCAACGCATCACAGCAGCCGTGGACGAACTCGAGTCCGAGCTCCACACCATCATCACCGCAGCCCGCACCCCGCTGGCCGTCGGCCCGATGGGCCGAGCCTTGCGCACTGACGCTCCTGCACCCGCTGCTCGCGCCGGTCAGGGGGCCGACCGGTGCGAAGCCGCCCCTGTGATCCGCCGCAGGGCCGTCTTCTGGGCCATGCTCGCCGAACAGCAGCAGCGCTGCTGCACACTGAGCATCACCGAAGAGCCGACCTGGGTCGGGCTGTCGGCCCAGGACATCGCGGCCGTCGTGGACGCCCTCGTGGGAAACGTCTTCCGCTACACCGCCGCTGGCACCGCATTCGCCATCGCCGTGACCCGCACCGCCCATGCCGCGGAGCTGGTCGTCGAAGACGCAGGACCCGGTATTCCCGATCCCGACGCCGCTCTGGCTCGCGGACACAGCACCCACTCGACCGGCCTTGGCCTGGACATTGCCCGCCGCGCCGCCGCAGCCACAGCGGGCTCCGTGCACATCGGCCGCGGCCCGCTCGGAGGTGCCTGCATCCGCGTGACCTTGGGTCTGGCCTCCGCCACTTCGCCACGCCCTCGCCGCAGCAGGCGTGGACGCCCGGTCAGACGGCGGCTGCTCCCCTGAGACGCCGGAAGGCCCGAGGGCCACGGCAGTGCGCGCCGCATGCGCCAGCGCCGCCCTCCCCGCAGCTCCCGGCGCGGGCTGCTCAAAGGTAGGCACCAGTGAAGTCGCCGGTTCGGCGAGGAGTGTCAAGGAGCGGTGTGGCTACTGACGCATGGGCGTAAAGCTGGGCAAGTGTGGCGGACGCCCCTAGGTTCGCGGCCACTCCTCCGTTCCAGCGGCTGACTTCTTCCTGGCTCAACGGTCCCACTTCCACCTGCGCCAGACAGCGCCCGGGCCGGACGACTGCGGGGTGAAGTCTGTGAACGTCCTCATTGGTGGTCATGATCAACAGGGTCTTCCCTCCCTGCCCCAGAATGCCGTCGCTGAGGTTCAGCAGCCGGCCGAGGTTTTGCCCCATGGCTCTCTTCGCATCACTGCGCAGCAGTTCATCGCAGTCTTCGAGGATCAGTGCGCTCCACCGGTCGTCCCTCGGCCGGGCCGGAGTGGCGACATGCAAGAGGTAGTCAGGCGAACCGAAGAAGTGTTCGGGGTCCAGGATGTACTCAAAGCCGCACCAATTCTGCCAGGCATGTACCAGGGACCGCAAAGCCGTCGTCTTGCCGGTACCGGGAGGACCGTGCATCAAGATGATGGTTCCTTGCAGCGTTGCCGGGGTGAGATTTGCGAGGTGATCAATGCGCGCTGCAGCCGAGTTCGCGTAATTCGACCGGATGTCCTTCCAGCCGGGCACACGAGTGGGGCGGAACACACGCGTGGGCACGCCTCGCGAGGACAGGTGCCAGAATCCGACCGGCACGCTGTCGAACTCTTCCGTGCTGTCTTGGCCGTGGGCAGTGATCAGGTCCGCGAGAATCTCAGCAGCGAGCTGCGGAGTTTCGGCGGTCACCGTCACCTCTGCCTGGACTGAAGCAGATGGCCTCAGGTTCCGGGAATAGATGCACGTCCAGCCGTCGCCCCCAAGCAGGCAGATGTCGTGAAGGTCGGATGTGAAGCGGCGTACGACGCGGGGGTCATCCAGCGCAGGCGCACCGAAATGCTCGCGCACGCAATGTATCTCGGCGCTGCGGGCACAGGGCTGTGCGCCCGCTATGTAGGGGTCCAAGGCCAGTGCCAGGATCACCTGCCGGATGCCGTCTCCCCCGCTGATGACCCGGCGAGGGGCCGCCGCTTGAAGCGACTGCTGTCGTTCCGACCGTGCAGTCCACCTGGAGAACGGGCCGATCACTGTATGGTTCCTCGCTCTGTTCGTTCCGGCTGAGGGTGCTGCGCTTGGGGAGGCCAGGCGGACCCAGTCCGTCCTGCTCCGGAGCTCGCATCCGGGCATGACCCCGACGTCGTGCCTCTCTTACGCGCCACTCCTGGAGAAATCTGCATACGTGTCGCTAGGAGCACGGACATTCTCTGATCCCGCAGCAGCAAAGGTGAGTACTTGCCGTGCAAGCGAAAGGGCACCGATGGGTTCCTGTCTTGTCGGCAACGGGTGCCTGCGCGAGTGGAGGGCTCTCGTGTCCATACATGAACGAGGAGGAGCGTTTCCTGCTGCCCTTACGGGAAGCTCTTGCGGGGATTTCGACGGCAACCTGGTTACCGCATCGTGCGTTTGCTCATCTGCACGACCCTTCATTCACGATTGTCTCTCTTCACGAGGTGTGGCGTGGTAGCTGGTGATGGAACTACGACTGACCCGATCTACACTCAGCTGGTTGCCGAGCGAGGCGATGCGATTGCCGAGGCACAGCAGGCGGCTGAAGGCATGCGGCAGGTCCTGAACAGGTTCAGGGAGATCTACCCCCTGGCTGCCTTTCCCCATGTCCCTGCCACACCGTGGTCAATGGCATCGATACAGAGCCGCACCGACCCCACCCTCAGCAGTGGACGAGGTTACGCCGGGCTGTGACATCCCCGCTCGCCTGAGACGTCGCATTTGGCCGACTCGGCAGATGTCGGTCGTGGTGGGGATCGCTGAGCTGCTCCCTCGCAACCTCAGGGTGGTGGACGGCGCCGGCATGGTGACCGGGAGGTGCTGGCTGCGATCGTGTTCGTAGCCACGTCGGGCTGCACGTGGCAGCAGTTGCCGTCAGCGTCGTTCGGGCCTCGGGGGCGACAGCTCACCGTCGTTTCGCCGAGTGGACGAAGGCCAGGGCGTGGGCCAAGCTCCACCGCCTGGTCCTTGACGAACTCGGCTCCCGCGGCGCGTTGGACTGGTCCAGCTGCGCGATCGACTCGGTGAACATGCGAGCCCTCAAAGGGGGATCTGGCAGGTCCGAATCCTCACGGGCAGCGAGGCGAGTCATCGCTATCCCACAGGCCAGGAGCCGCGTTGGTTCCGCATCCTGCCGCACTCGGCTTGCCGCACGCCTTGGTCCAGTGGGCCGCGATGCTCATCGTCACCCGAGGGTGACCGTTGTCCCGCGCGCCGCCCTGCCGTGGTCGGCTGGTGCACCTACGCAGGCACAACACGCTCGCGCGCAACTACTGGGCTACGGACCTACCTGCCACGACTGTGCCATGTTCCACTCGGGATTGCAGGTCCGCAGAGTGAGCCATGCACCGTTTGCCGGCGAATTGCCCTTGTTGGTACTGCACTTCGCCCATGCATGGTCCACATGCGGTCTTCGTCGTAGAACCTCTGCGGCCGGGAATCGCGTAGAGGTTGCACGTCTTCGTCCGTCACTCGATGGCCAGGGACGGATTGACGATCCTCGGCTCCAGGGCGCGAGACGTCGGCTGCTCGTGTCCCGCCTGCCTACAGCGCGGGATTCCTTGGGCGAAGACGGCTTGCCTCACTCGTTTGTTGCGCGTCTTCTTTCTTCCGCGACTGCTCACGCTACCGCCGCCGAGCAACCGCGGTGTTGAGTTCCACAGCCGAGCAGCGGCTGTCCTGCTCCGGCAGAAGTTCGCAGCGTCCTCCCTTTGGGGCGGCCGAAAGGGAGGACATCCGGGTGTGCCGGGTCGTCCTTTGCGACCGGCTGGACGGACCGATTACAGTCACCGAGCACCAAGCAGGGCGGGGCGCTCCAGGATGCGCCCGCCGACCATGCGACGGTCGCCGCGTACACGGTCGCCATGGGAGGCGGCTGCCCCGGCCCATATGGCGTCGGCAGACGGCGACTTGAGCGATCTTGAGGGGAGAACGGACGGGCGAGGGATCAACGTCTGCAGGCCTCCACAGCGGTCGCTGCACCCGTCACAGCCGGCACGGTCCGAGATCGTTCAGCGCCTCCCGGCATCAGCGGTCTTGACACCGCCTGCAGGTCTCCACATGCCTCTCATGCTGCGATTCACTTGTGGCGCCTGACTCTCATCCCTCTCGCCGATACCGCCAAACAGCACACGATTTTTGTTATCTCGCAGCCGCCCCCGGGGCTCCCAGACGAGGGCTACATCGCTGCCCGCGGACAAGCAGGGTTGATTCAGACATGCATACACAACTGGAAGTCGAACTGGTGAGGGCCGCACAGAATGGTGATGCGCAAGCACAGGAGGAACTCGTCACCATGCACCTCCCGCTCGTCTACAACGTGATCGGGCGGGCGCTCAACGGTCGTCCGGACACCGACGACCTGGTCCAGGACACCGTGCTGCGAGCCATGGTCGGCTTCAGTGCCCTGCCTTCGGCCGGCAGCTTCCGCTCCTGGGTGGTGGCGATAGCGATGAACCGTGTGCGGGCCTACCGGCAGGATCACCACACCCACCGCGAGGGTTGCGAAGGCACGGGCCTGGAGGCCGCTCGCGAACTCGACGACCCCTCAGCGGACTTCGTTGCCCTGACCGTCACGCACCTGAAGCTGTCGGGCCAGCATCTGGAGACGGCGGAGGCTTCCCGCTGGCTGGAGGGCGAAGACCAGGACTTGCTGTCGCTGTGGTGGCTGGAGTGCTCGGGCGAGCTGACCCGTGCAGAGGTCGCGCAAGCAGTGGAGCTGTCCGCCCAGCACACTGCCGTGCGCGTGCAGAGGATGAAGGCGCATCTGGAGTCCGCCCGCGTTGTGGTGCAGGTGTTGCAGGCGACGACGCCGTGCCCGGAGCTGTACGAGACGCTCAGAACCTGGAACGGGGAACGGAGCAGCCTGTGGCGGAGGCAGATATCCCGGCACGCAGAGAGCTGTCGGCGCTGCTCCGAGCTGCAGCGAGGTATGTCTCCGCCGGAGGGCCTGTTGGCAGGCCTGGCCCTGGTGCCTCCCAGTGCCGCTCTGACCGCTGCCACCCGGGAGTTGACCACGCAGGTAGTCGCGTCGCTCCCGCTACACAGCACAGGGTCGGCAGTTGCGTCGTCGAGGGGACCACGCAGTGACCGCCTGCAGACCCGACGACGCCAGTTCCGCCGTCGTGCCGCCGTGGCCGGGGTGGTTGTGGCACTGGCGGCATCCGGCGTCGCGCTGTATGTGTTCCTGCACCCCGGCGGCTCGGCCTCGAGCGGCAATCACATCTCCGATGCTGAGCTGCCTGTCGTCTCCCCTTCCCCGGCCGTCAGCCGCACACCTTCACCGCCCGTCTCCAGATCCGCTTCCGCGAAGCCGTCGGTCTCGCGGTCCAGCATTTCGGCGCCTCGTCCCTCCGCCCCAACACCCAAGGCGCCGCCATCGACGCAGCAGCCCGCAGTCCCGGCCCCCGCGCCCGAGTCGGCGCCCGACAACGGCGGTGCCTCCGGCGAGGAAGGGCAAGTCATCGCGCTGGTGAACAAGGAACGGACAGCGGCGGGCTGCGGTCCTGTGACCTCCAGCGCCCAGCTCGCCGGCGCGGCCGTGAACCATTCGAACGACATGGCGGAACGGGGCTTTTTCGACCACGTCAGCCCGGACGGGACAGACCCCGGTGACCGCATCACCGCTGCCGGATACAAGTGGTCCACCTACGGCGAGAACATCGCGAGGGGCCAGCAGACGGCCGCGGAGGTCATGGACGGCTGGATGAACAGTCCAGGCCACCGTGCCAACATTCTCAACTGTTCTTTCAAGGAAATCGGCATCGGCATACATGACGGGGCGGGCGGCCCGTGGTGGACACAGGCATTCGGGGCCCGCTGAGGCATCCGTCCGGCAATGCCGGACGGAGGCAAGGTCCCGGGCGGATCCGGTGCCCTGGCCGATGCGGCAAGTTCTGCGCGACGCACGGGGGGCGCCGGGCACGGACAACGTGCTCGGCGCCCCCCGTGCGACCCGGTCGTGGCGGACTGCCTAGATCTTCACACCGTGGCTGCGCAGGTAAGCCAGCGGGTCGACGTCCGAACCGTAGCCAGGGCCGGTGCGGATCTCGAAGTGCAGGTGAGGGCCGCTGGAGTTGCCGGTCGAGCCGGACGATCCGATGCGGTCACCTGCCCCCACCGCCTGGCCGGTACTGACATTCAACGAGGACAAGTGGGCGTACTGGCTGTACATGCCATCGGCGTGCCGGATCACGACCTGGTTGCCGTAGGCGCCGCCCCACCCGGCGGATACCACTGTGCCGGCCCGAACAGCCGTGACCGGTGTCCCTGTGGCAACGGGGAAATCCACTCCGGTGTGATAGCCGCTTGACCAGCTCGAGCCGGCCGCGTGGTACGGAGTGCTGACCGCTGTGGAACCGACGGGACCCGTCAGCCCTGCGGACGAGGCCGGTGAGTCGGCTGCGCTGCCCGACTGGGAGCTGCCCCCGCTCGCGCGATGCTTGCCTGTTCCAGTCTTGTGGGCATCCTCCCCGCCGGTCCGAGAGGTGGAATCGTCTGCCCGGTGCCGTCCGGGCCCCTCCGACGAGGCCGCCGCCTTACGCATGGTCAGTTCCTGCCCGGCGTAGATGAGATCAGGATCGTTTCCGATCACGTCCCGGTTCGCGGCATACAGTGCAGACCAGCCGCCGCTGACGCGATGATCATGGGCAATATGCGACAGAGTGTCACCGGACACCACGGTGTAGGACCGCGTCGAGGTGCCAGAAGGGTGCCGCGAGGCCTTGTCACCGGCATCCGGGTCCGCTCGCGGCTCCTGTCTGTCACGCTTCTGGCCGTGATCTTGTGAAGGCGGCGACGATTCAGTGGTGTCCGGCTGGGCGCTTGATGGCGCCCCCCCATTTTCCCGTGTCAGTCCAGCCTTCGCAGAACAGACGGGCCATGCGTTCGGCCCCTGGCCAACGAGAACCTTCTGGGCAATCGCGATCTGCTGTTCCTTGGTGGCCAGGTCAGCGCGCGAGGCGTACTGGCCGCCGCCGAATTCCGTCCAGGTGCTCTGCGTGAACTGCAGTCCTCCGTAGAAGCCGTTGCCGGTGTTGATACTCCAATTCCCGCCGCTCTCACACTGCGCGACGCTGTCCCAGACACTTGCTGTACTGGCGCTGGCACTTGAACTGCCCAGTGCCGAAGGAGCGAGGAAGGCTGCCAGCCCGATCAGACCGGCAGCCGCGGTGCGGGGAGGCTGCTTCTTCCAGGGCGGGTCGGACTTGCGCGCATGGCGCGGCTCGTAGCGGGCCCTGCGGCCCGAGGAGCGCGTCCTCGGCACGGCCGGAGGCGCGGGCGGGGTGGACGGCATAGACGATCTCCTCATCTTCTTACGCAACGTCACGGGATGCGTGCAGCGGCGAACAGGCCGACGCCACGGCTGACAGTCAGATCGGTGGTGACTTCTGCACCGAGCGGTGATCGCGTCAA
The DNA here is from genome assembly GCF_045162795.1 of Streptomyces sp. NBC_01017. Lineage (NCBI taxonomy): Bacteria > Bacillati > Actinomycetota > Actinomycetes > Kitasatosporales > Streptomycetaceae > Streptomyces > Streptomyces sp. NBC_01017. The sequence continues at coordinate 10,639,746 of NZ_CP108683.1, read as the reverse complement.
CGGATCCGCATGCCCCAAGGGAGGGTCACGTGAGACCCGTATCGAACCGACTGCCGGGACACCTCGGGAGAGAAGCACATCAGCCACTGTGTGCGGAACAACTCATTTCCCTGCCTCCCCGAGGGCCGTAGGCACACGACGGGCCGAAGGAGCTACATGCCGCCGCAGGTTTCCTGCCGCGCCAGGGAGTTGGGCAGGAAGCAGCCGTCGACGCAGACACCGTGCAGAAAATGGGTGATCCGGCTCCGTCCGGAGGGGCCCGCGTTTCATGTCGGGAGGAGGCGGCGTGAGGTGTCTGCCCATTGAAATCCGAGGAACACGAGATGGCCGTGCGGGACTGCGTCACTGCCCGCCGTGTAGCCCCCCAGGGCAACCAGGCAGGACGCGAGGGGATCGCTCATCCCAGCCCAGCGGATGGCGTCCCGCCGAGTGGTGTAACGGATCTTGTGCTGGGAAGTGCGCCGTTTGCGTGCTCTCGCGTGCGTCGACTGCCGGTGAACGCTCCCCTGGGAACGGGGCAGGCCACCGTGCAACTGTCCTTGGTGAACTGCCAGTTCGGTCCAAGGGGGTGCCCGGTGGCCTTGTCCCGGCATGACCTGCTTCGCCTGCTTGAGTCACTACGTTCGGCAGATGGTCTTGAACTCGTCCGCGAGGTCACTGAGCGGCTTTTGCAGGAACTGATCGAGGCCGAGGCCACTGCCCGGATCGGTGCGCAGTGGGGCGAGAGGACCGACACCCGCACCACCTCGCGCAACGGACACCGGGAGGAGACCGTGACCACGCAGGCCGGCGACCTGGAGCTCGCGATCCCGAAACTGCGGACAGGCAGTTTCTTCCCGGGCCTGCTCGAGCGTCGGCGCCGGATCGGCCAGGCCCTCTACCCGGTCGTCATGGAGGCATACGTCCACGGCGTCTCCACCCGCTCGGTCGACGGCCTGGTCAAAGCCCTCGGCTCGGACACCGGCAACCACGTTCGCAGACATGCCACCCGTGAAGCGGTCCGGCATCGCACCCCACCGGGCGATCATCAGGCTCCTCATCAGCGGTCAAGCTGTGCCCCGAAGCCCGGCGGCACCCCCCAGGTCATCCGTACTCATCCTTACGACAGGGGGCACACCGCCATGCCAGACCCAGAGGCACCGCTCCCGCCCCGCTGCCGACTCACTTCACGCGACGAGATGGTTACCTCTCGGCCTGACGGTGTGCCGCTCATGGGCACGTCATGCAGGCTCTCGGCACCCGTCCCCCTGGAACCCTGGGGACCCCCTGCCCTGTCCTCCTAGGGACTGACTAGGGACACCTCCCGAGGCAGGCGACCGTCCCTGGTCGGCACTCTGAAATAGCACGGATTTTCCGATTTCGGAGTTGATCCCCATGCTGACAGTCTCCACCATCCGCTCCGGCCAGGGCCGCATGGACACTGCCGGGACGCCCCACGACACCCGGCCTGACCAGCACAACAACATGGAAAGCCGCAGCAAAGCAAGCGCTCAGCCGGCGCCGGCCGGAGGTAGGCCCCCCAAAAGGGACAGCCACGAGACCTGCCAGTGCGTGCACCTTTCCCACCGGCCGGCCGCGGCGCGACACGCCCGTGAAGCCATTCAGCACGAGCTGCACAGCCTGGGGCTGGACGAGGCGAGCGACGCGTCCATCCGCGAATGCGCTGACGCCGTTCTCCTTATCGTCTCCGAACTGGTCACCAACGCCTGCCGCCATTCTCCCGGGCCGGCGGACCTGCGCACCAGCTGGCACGACCGCGTCATGACCGTGGAGGTGGACGACTACGGCCGAGACCTGCCTGTGGTTGTTGATGATGACAAGCGGGGAGCAGAGGGAGGCTTCGGCATGAGTCTCGTCGATGCCCTGTCAGACGGCTGGGGCTTCCGGTCCCGGGACGGCGGCAAGACCGTTTACGCCCACGTCTCCTTCCCCTGATTACAAATGCTGCAACTCATCCCGTCTGCAGATCATGCCGCGCCCTCATTCCGGCAACCGATACCCGCGCGGCCAGCCCCACTTTCTCGACCCGCCCTCCCCCCTCCAGTAACTGTCGCAAGGACTGATCAAGCATGTCGACTGCCCTGATCGCACGGCCGACGCCCTCCGGATTCACCGGACGCTTCTGCACCCGGGGAGGGTCGCCAGACCGGCTGGAAGGCCTGCTACTGCGTGCCGTGACGCACTACTTTCATGGCCACGTCGCAGTCGCCCAGGCCTACTTGATCGACGCCCACCCAGCCGGCTGGTACAGGATAGGCGGCGACTTCACCTCAGAAACCGGCTACCGGCACGACAAGAAGGAAAGCCTGGCCAACCTGTGCTATTGCCACGGAGAGACCAAGGCCCCGCCCCGGGAGCTTGACGCCACCGGCGCCGCGGAAGCGGGTGTTGACTGGGCCTACGTTCTGGAAACGGACCATCTGAAGATCCTCACGCCCGTCCGGAACGGCTGGTACGAAGTCCGCAGCACCCCCTGGCCCTACCTGCCCCTGGCCGTCCAGCACTCGGACCTCATCCCCGCGATCAGCGCAGCCTAGTACTCCAGTTGCAGTTCGCTATCGCCGCTGGTCAGGAGCCTGTTTCCGAGTGCAGCGACCTGACGGCCTCTCATGTGGCGGGAGTTCGTGACCGGCCCGGGACTTGAACGGTCGCCCAGTGCTGGACCGCGGCGCTCCCTTGACTGTGCCCTGTCCGCGCTGGTTGGCAACCGCGCACTGCGCTTGTTCCGCTTTGACAGACACCAGCGGTGTGTTGGTCAGGCTGCGAGTGCGGTCTCATATGCGGCGGGACTGCGGTAGTCGAGACTGCTGTGAAGCCGGTGCAAGATGTACCAGCTCTCGAAAGGGGCAGGCCCGCCGATGGCATCGGCGGGCCTGCCGTTTTCTTTGTGTGGCGCAGCTTGAGGGGTGGAAGCTGCGTCACCGGGGGTGGGCTATCCGGGACACCTGAGCGCTCGTGGTCCGCTCGGCTGTCCCGATGTCAGGTTTTGGCGGTGCAGGTCAGGCCGGGTTTGGGCATTCCTGCCAGGCCAGGTGGTACACGGTGCTGACGCTGCCGTCGGTGGAGTCCATGGTCATGAAATTCGTCTGGGTCAGCGGGTCGGAGGTGCCGGCATTCACGCGGAGCTCGGTGTTGATGTTGAAGTTCCGCTTCTCCCCGCAGGGCGCCCACACCAGGTCGGCGTATTCGGTGCGGTCGGTCGTCTGCCAGTTGTCGTCGAACGGTCCCTTGAACTGGTGGGACTTGTATGTCGTCTGGGGCATGCCCTGGAAGTAGTAGCTGGCCCGTTCTATGGCGTTGGCGCCGGGTTGCAGGAAGGCGTATCCGCGGTAGTCGGCCTGCACGATGGCGTAGGTGAAGCCGGACGGCACGTGAACGCGGAGGTTGAGCTGGCAGTTCTTGCGGAAGTCCGTGGGAGAGGCGTTGGAGCCCACCTGGGCGAGGTAGTCGCTGTAGGTGACGGTGAAGGCTGTGTTGTCGGGGGCCACGGCCACCTGGGCGGTGCCTTCCGGGCAGCCGGAGCCGTTCACGGTCGCCACCTCAATGACGATCTTGTCGGGTGGCACGGTGATGCCCGTGGGGGTGTGGGAGGCACTGTGTGCAGGCGTGGCGAGGCCGAGCAGCAGGGCCGCCGCACCACCGGCGATCATGGTCCGGTGCATGGTGTCCTTTCTTGGCCTTTGGGAGACTGCGGCGAGGTGGAGCGCAGCCGTCAGGTGGCCGGACACTCCTTCCAGCGCAGGTGGTACTTCGTGCTGACGCTCCCGTCGGTGGAGTCCATGCTCATGAAGCTCAGCCTGTCGGGGCCGGAAGTGCCGGTGTAGACGCGCAGTTCGGTGTTCACGTTGAGGTTGCGCTCCTCGCCGCAGGGCGCCCAGACCAGGTCTGCGTAGGAGGTCACGTCGCTGGCCTGCCAGTTGTCGGCGTAGGGGCCGTTGAACTGGTGGGTGATGCGGGCCGTCTGGGGCATGCCCTGGAAGTAGTAGCTCGCACGCTCCTGGGCGAAGGCCCCGCGCTGAAGGTAGGCGAAGCCCCGGTAGTCGGCGCGGGCGATCGCATAGGTGAAGCCCTGCGGGATGTGGAACTTGAGGCCCAACTGGCAGTTCTTGCGGAAGTCGATCGGGTTGGAGCCGGCACCGGCCTGCGCGAGGTAGTCGCTGTAGGTGACGGTGAAGGCCGTGTTGTCCGAGGCGGTGGCCACGTCAGCGGTGCCCAGCGGGCAGCCCGAGCCGTTGACCGTCTGGACCTCCACGGTGATCTGGCCGGGCGGATTGGTGGACGGGGACTGCGCCTGGGCGGGGGTGACGCTCAGAGCGGCCCCGACGGCCAGGGCGCCGGCCAGCAAGCGACGTAATGCCATGACTTCTCCTCAGATGGATGACGCTATGGCGACGCCAGCCCCACTTGTGAAGCTAGCGTGGGCATGCCATCACAGAGATGTGGGTGACGTGAATATCCGTGCAGGATCCGGCCCGCTGCGCTAGGGGAGCATGACGAGTTCCCATCACGGGCCCATGATCTTGGCAAGCAGCGTCTTACCGCGCCCAGCTGGCCGGTAACCGAGCCGCACGGCATACAGCTCGGACCAGGTCCAGGCCTTTCAAACGGCCGAAAAGAAGGCTGCTCGGTGCAGGGCAGCGAGCGGAAAACGCCGCGCGGGCAGCGGTCGCCGGCCGATCCGCCCAGGGAACTGCGGCACGGCCCTCCTGCGGCCACCGCAAGCAAGTAGTCAGGCCGCGGTAGCCCGGCGGGCGCCGACTGTCGGTGACAAGAGAAGAAGAGCCAGGCCCTGATCTCACAGAGCCTGGCAATGACATCACCGGATTTGACCGCGGACATAGAGGAGTGACGCCTTGGTCCTCCGGTGGTGATCTCGGCAGTCACCCAACATTGACCAGGTGGAATTGGGCCTCGGATACACTCCCTGACCGCACAGCGCGATGCATAGCCTGGTTCACCGCTTGCGCGGCAGGCACGGATGACCGGCGACACCGCCCGCCTCACAGCTGGCGCGTGAACGCGGTGGCGTGCATCCCGCCACGTCCTTCAGACGTGCATACCGCTTGAGGTGGCCGTCAGTCCGATGGACAGTTGGGGATATGAGCCCCCGCCGACCCGTGCACAAGTCCCCATGGTGGATCGCCGGAGGCGTCACCGTGCTCGCGTTGAGCGGCACCGGTGTATTCATGCTGGCAGCCGAGGACGACAGCACACCACGACCCGTGTCATCAGCCACCGGTGACCTGGTCCCGCCCACCGCCAGGACACTGTCCCCCGCACCGCAACCAGAAGCATCCAGCACAGCAAAACCACACACCACAACCACACCCAGTCCCCAGCCACCGCCAACAGCGACGACCTCACAGCCCCCTCCGACGAGCACCACGACGGGGCTCTCTCCCTCGACAGCCGAGCCATCGACCCAGCCACCGCCGAAGCCGGCGGACAGGGAGACAGCCACACCGCCTCCCCCCTCGCCCACCGCCAGCACACCCCCCGCCACGATGTGGGTCACCTCCCCAACTGCCGTCGCCGCCGCTCAGCGCATGTACACCTCAGGAACGGTCGGTGACCCGGCATGCTCCCTGTCGGCCGTGGGCAGGCCCGACCCCCGCCTCGTTCCCCCAGTTCCCCGCATCGATGTGGGCGTTTACCGCGACTACTGGTGCCTGATCTGGAAGCCCTGACAACAGACCAGAGGGTCGACGCCCGGGATCCGCGATCAGAGTCAATTGGCTCAACAGGCGACTCACCCAGCGGTGGCGAGCTTGACGTGCGAGAGCGCCTTCCACGGGCCGCCGGGATTGGATGACCTCGTCGTGAACAGGTCGATCGTCGTCTCCCTCAGGACGTTGACTCCTTGTACGTCAGCAGCGTGATCGGCCCGCCGTTCGGCTGCTTGCAAGAAGGCGGGGCAACTAGCCAGGTTCCGTCTTCAAAGATCATCTGGATGGTGGATCATGATGCCGCGGTACGTCGTCATGAACTCACTGACCAGAGTGGGATCTACCCGCTCCGCTGATACCTCGGGCCGCAACGGGGCGGCCTCGCGTGGAAGACCGGCAGGTCATCAACCGGATGGTCTACAAGATCCGCACCGGGATCTCCTGACGTGACCTGCCAGAACGCCACGGGCCGTGGAAAACCGCGTACACCCCCTTCCGCCGCTACACGCTCGACGGAATCTTCACTCGGGCCCTGCAGCAGACCCAGGCCCGTGCGGACGCGGACGGCAACATCGACTGCCTGGTCCAGATCGACTCCACCATCATCCGCGCCCACCAGCACGCCGCCGCCACCGGCCGAAAAAAAGGGGCGGCATCGTCGGGACGAACCGGACGATCACGCCCTCGGCCGATCCCGATGCGGACCGATCACCAAAATCCACCTCGCCTGCGACGGCAGGACCCTGCCCGCTCGCGATCCTGCCGACGCCCGGCCAACGCCACGACAATGTCTGCGCACGCCCTCTCCCGGAGCGGATCCGTGCACTCCGCACCGGCCCGGGCCGGCCGCACTGCAGGCCGGACCCTGGTGGTCGGCCGCCGCGGCAACCGTGCCTCAGTCGGTGCCGTTGCTGGTCGGTCTTTTCCGGGATGGGTGCGCAGGGCCGCGTTTTCGCAGGCGGGCCCAGAAGCCTCGGGAGCTGTAAGCCTTGTCTGCGATGACCTGGTCGGGACGACTTCCGCGGGATCGCCACCCGATACAAGAAGACCGCCACCTCCTACAAAGCAGCAGTCACTCTCGCATCATTCCTGCTCCGGGCAAGATCCGTTTGAAGACAGACCCTAGTTCTGGCAGGGTCCGCATGGACCTTCATGTCAGATAGAGAGTTACGTAACGAACTTGCTTCGGCGGCGAACCCGATTCAGTGCGACAAGAGAAGTCGCTTCCAACTACGGTGACGCGACCGCACTCCAGGAGGTCGGCGACTATTCGCTTGCTCAACTCCATGTGCGCGATAACGTTCCCGTCCTCGCCCGTCAGCTGAAGACCGACCTTTACATGGTTGGTCGTTGCGTGGGAATTGGGCATGACCCCTACCCCTCCAAGTGAGAGTGAAATGGAATGATTTGCGCGAGCGAGTCATTAGAGGCGGAAAGTCGCCAAACGCCCGCTTACGCTGATCCCCTCGGTCGAAGGTGGTCCTGCCAGGGGTCTTGTGCCGCCGCTCAGTACGGCAGGGGCCGTCCAGAAGGGGTTCGCAGATCGAGTGGGCGGTCACTGCTAGGAGGCCGCTGAGGGGGCCTGACACGGATCTGATGCATCGGGGCACCTCTAGGAGAGTGGTCGGGACGTCATCTGTTCGTTCCAGTCCACACGAGTCAGCCCTCCCTGGCGTCAGGGCTTGTCCCTAGTCCTCTCCCGGGGTGCTGCGTACGTCCGGCTAGGGTTCGGCTGTCGGATAGCCGGTTCTCCCTACCGGGAACCAGGGAGGGCCGTTTACGGGAGCCTTCGCATCAGGAGGCCCCGCGGCAGCTGAAGGCCTCCTGGACCGCACCATGGCACTCGCCGCCCTGCCGTAAAGCCGCAGGAGCCACGCCGCTGAGGGTTCTCAAACGGCGGTCGAGAAGCCGTCCCCGTCCCCGCGGGTTGTCCAGTTCCGTTGCTCAGAGTCTCAGTGACTCTCGGCTTTCCAGATGTTTCCGTCTGGAAGGTCCGTGTCGGTGTCACCCCTGCGTGGGTTGTGCTTCGGTGTCCTGACGACGGTCTCCCGTTTCCTTTGCCGCTGGTGCGGCAGGTTCGCGCCATCTGCCCGTCCGCCCCGGCCGGTGTTCGGGCCGGGGTGTTGGCGACGGGTCTCACGGTCGGCTCCACGGGGTTTCGACACGCGGGGCGTGTCCTGGTCTCCGGCCACTCGGGGACCAGTCGTGCGGGCCGCTGCGAGGGCGGCCAGGTTGCGGGCTGCGTTCTCGTCCCGGTCGATGACCAGGCTGCAGAGATCGCAGTGAAGACTCGGACGTGCAGCGGCAGTTTGGCTTTCGTCGCGCCGCAGTCCGAGCAGGTTTTTGAGCTGGGGAACCAGCGGTCGGCCACGATGGTGGGACACGCGTTGCGCCGGCCTTTGCAGAGCAGTTGGCGGCGGATCTTTTCCGAACCCGGCGTCGGCGACGTGGCGGGCGAGTCGCCGGTTGCGGAGCATTCCGGCGGCGTTGAGGTCTTCGACCACGACCGTGCCGTACTCGTTGCGGATGCAGGTGGTGAGTTTGTGCAGGGCGTCGGTGCGCAGGTTCGCCACCCGGTGGTGCACGCGGTTGCGGTCGGCGTTGGCTTTCTCCCACCGTTTCGAGGGCCTCCGCCCGCTCCTGCGGTCAGGGCCCTGCCGCCGTGCGACCCGGCGGGAATGCAACCTCAGCAGCCTGAGGGCACTGTCGAGGTGCCTGGGGTTGGGCTCGTAACGGATCTGTCCGGTGCTGTCGGCCAGGACCGCCAGGTGCTTGACGCCCAGGTCGATCCCGACCGCCGCATCCGGCCGGTCGACGCAGGTGATCTCCCGGGCCGTCTCCACCCGGAGGGACACGAACCAGCGTCCACGCTCGTGCCGCACGGCCGCGGACAGGATGCGGGCCGTGCCCGCCCGGATGCGAGCCTTGACACGGTGAGCGGGCTACCAGGAAGATCTTCGGACGCAAGCGGCACATCGTCACCCGGCCGCGGCAAGCCGACGCGCTCACGCATCAACGCGATGGCCTGGATGTGACGTCCAGCGATAACCAGTTCGTCCACTTCCCGCTGGTCTCCGACCGGAAGCCGACCCCGCAGAGCATCGTTCATCCATACATTGAACCGCTCAGCAGTATCAGCTGACTCACCAAATTTCCGCAGGTCAGGCATCACCCTCATCACCCCCTCGCCGGTATAAAACGTGAACTCGTGAGGGTGCGGGCCGAATTCAGTTGTGCGCTGCTTGGTACTTCTCAAGGACCTCCCGGGGAACCCGACCACGGTCGTTCACCGTCAGCCCCTGTCCCCTGGCCCACTCACGCACCTTCCCGGCATCCGGGCCGCCTTCGGCGCCCGATGCTCGCTGGCCTGTCCGGCGCCGCACATTCCCCTTCACCTTGCGTCCGCTCTTGAGGAAGGGGCCGAGGGCATCCAGCAGTTTCTGGTGGCTCTCCGTTCCCAAGTCAATCTCATAAGAGATGCCGTCCAGGCTGAACAAGTGCAGAGCGACGTCTTCTCCCTGCTTACCTGTGATGTCGTCCGTGTAGATGACGACAGTGCGCTGCGCCATAACTACCACCCCTCCGTCGTTTCGCCGAATCGTGCATGTTGCGATGGCTTGACAATACCCGAAAGGGGACGGTTGGTGGGATGGTCGGGGAAAATTGACCACGTTCGGCCAATCGGCATCGGATTCCGGGACCTCACGGATTCCGAGTCGAGCGTGATGCCGTCGAGCGCCCCGGATGGGCATCAACTGGATACACCCGCGACAGAAGATGCTGCACATCCGGCATCGGGGAGTGTTCGTCCCGGTGGGACATTTTGACTGAAGTTGAGATGGTGTCGTTCCCGGGATTGCTGAGCTCAGTTCTAGCGCAGCTCTCCAGGTGAGCTGATTTCGGCCGTGGAACCTGGCTGGGTCTCGGTAGCGGGCCACGGCCGAAGCCTCTCCGAGCTTGCCGTCGGGCAATGAGCCTTTCCCAGTAAGGGGTCGTCGCTCGCTGTGATCGCGATGCTGGTGCTGTGGCCCGTGGGCTCCCCAAGTCCGGGCAGGCGTAAGGCCCCTGGTAGGAACGATCTTGCGAAGGATTGTTCTGACCGAGGGGCCCCACGTGTCGACCAGTGTCACATACACCGCCGTGCTCGATGTGAAGCGGTCCACCGCCGAGCACCTCGCCCGGTTGCTGCGCGATCACCGTGTCGCGGCCGGGACCCGCAAGGGCAGGCGTGCACTGGGCTGCTTCCGCCAGGCGGTGTTGATCCTGCGCTGGTTCATCGACGGCACCCGCCTGTCCCAGCTTGCCCGCGACAACCGCCTGTCGGCCTCCACCGCCTACCGCTACCTTCATGAAGGACTGGCCGTTCTGGCGGCCGGGGCACCGGACCTCGCGACCGCGCTGGAGCGTGCGAAAGCGGCCGGGCTGACACACCTGAACCTCGACGGCACCGTCATCCGCACCGACCGCGTCGCCGCTCCCGGCCCCAACGGCGCAGACCTCTGGTGGTCCGGAAAACACAAACACCACGGCGGGAACGTGCAGGTCATCGCCACCCCGGACGGCTGGCCGATCTGGGTCTCCCCGGTCCGCCCGGGCCGCGAGCACGACACCACCTGCGCCCGCCACCACGGCCTGATCGACGCCCTCAGCCGGATCGCCGCCGAGCTGGACATGCCGACCCTGGTCGACCTCGGTTACGAGAACGCAGGTGACGGCTTCCGCCACCCGGTCAAGAAGCCCGCCGGAAGCGAACTGACAGAGGCCCAGCAGACCTACAACAAGGTCATGCGTAGTATCCACGGTGTCTGCGAGCGCGCCAACTCCCTGCTCAAGACCACCTTCAAGGCCCTGCGCAGGGTCAGCCTCGACCCCAGCCGCATCACGAAGATCGCTGCAGCGGCCCTCGTCCAGCTTCAGCTCGAGTACGACCGCACCATCTGAACGATCACACAACGTCATGATCCGTTACTGGGAAAGCCTCAATCTGGGTCGAAAGCGCACCGACGCGGAACCGCCCGGACTTGCGGGGCCGAGGACCCGGAATAGCCTCAGCCGGACCGCCTGTCTGGCCGTTTCACCACGGGCACGATCCGCGTCGACATCGACGGCCGGCACGTGACGCTGCCCCGCCTGGGCAGGATCCGTGTCCACGGGCCCACCGTGAAGCTCCTCGCACGCGTTCAGAGCGGGACGGCCCGCGTCCTGTCGGCGACCGTCCGGCACGAGCGCGGGCGCTGGTTCGTGTCCTTCCGGGCCGAAGTGAAGCGCGACCTTGCACGCGTCGACCCGTCCGGACGAGGCGGTCGGGATCGACCTGGGTGTGAAGACGCTCGCGGTGATGGCCGACAGTGTTGGAGAGATCCGTGAAGTGGCCAGTCCGAAGCACCTGGAACACCGGATGGGTGGCAGTGCCTGGCAGTGCGGCGCGAGGCACGTCTTCGGGTGATCCGGGTCCGGCGGCCGGGCAGGGCTCGACGGTGTCGCCCACAGTGCAGGCTGGGGCCTCTTCCTACCTCACCAGGCGGGGTCAGGGTGTGCTGGTGGTGCTCGATGACAGGGCGCTGGGGCTGGAGGCGTCGGGGGCGGGTGAGGTCTTGGTGGGGCTCGGCGAGGTGGGTGCGGGCGATGAGGGGGTGGGTGGCCTGGACGTCGTGGGTGGTCTGGACGTCGTGGGTGGTCTGGACGTCGTGGGTCTGGAGGGGAGGGGCGTCTTGGTCGCCGGCCGAGTGGTGGTGGGGGGCGGGGGCGACGTCTTCTTCGGTGCCTTCGCAGACGAGGAGACCGTGCTGGGCTGCGTCTGGAGTGCGGGGGGCGATGTGGCGCCGGTGGATACGGGTGGGAGGGCGGCTGCCCCGGCAGTGGTGCCCAGGGGAGCGGATGTGCCGTTGTAGTGGGTGATCCAGCTGAGCACGACCGACAGGTAGGTCTGGGACGGGTTGTAGGCGAGGATGGCCCTTCTCAGACCTTCTGGTGTGGCGAGGTCGCCTCCTGCCGCGCAGACGTATCGGGCCGCCGTTGACGCGGCGTCATAAATGTTTTGCGGATTCGGTGTCACTCCGGAACGGGTGCTGGTGGCCCAGCGTGCCCATGTGGAGGGAATGAACTGCAGGGGCCCGACGGCACGGTCCCATCGTGTGTCGCTGTCCAGCCGGCCGTCGTCGGTGTCGGCGATGGCGGCCGTGTTGTTCGAGCCGTCCAGCACGGGGCCGAGTATGGGCTGCAGGGTGGTGCCGTCCGCTGTCAGTGCGCCGCCGTGGGCGTGATCGGATTCGACTTTGCCTATGCCGGCGAGCACGGTCCAGGCCAGATGGCAGGAGGGGTTGCTGATCCCCGTCGCGTTGGCGGTCTGGATGTAGGCGTTGGCCACGGCGGGTGGGATGTCCGCGACTTGGGCGCTGGTGGACGTCGCGGCGGCCGCCATCGTCGGTGCACCGACGATGGCGGGACCGGAATTGGGTGGTGGGGAGGCGAACGGGATGCCTCCGCCGTCGGCGCCGGTGTCCGGGAAGGCCGGGCCCGTCCGGGGGGTGGAGAAGGCGACAGCGCCCAGGGCCAGGCCGAGAATGGCGATGAACACCAGCAAGCTCGTGTTCCGGGCGTACTGGGTGCGCCGTGACGGCCGTACGGCGGTCGTGTGCCGATGCGCTCGGTGCCTGGGGGCACTTTTGTGGGGGGCTGTGCCCATGGCCGCTCCCGGTGGGGCCGGCCGTGGACATGCGGGTGGATACCTGCGGTCGCGGCACGGCCGCAGCGTCGTAAGGGATGTTGGGCGTATGCCGGGCCGCGGTCCCCGGCATACGCAGGAAGTGTCGCCCGCGGGCCGGGCGGGTTCCAGGGCGTTTCAGGCAGACACTCGGCAGGCCTGATCATGCCTTTGTGGCTGGCCGGGAGGGCATCTTGGCCGGTGTTCGCCGAGAACGGCTCGGGAACGCCGGGTGCGGCCGCACTCGGCGTTGGATGCGGCGGGGACGGGCTGCCCTGGCGGGCCGGTGGAAGCAACCAGCGGTGGAATTGCGTGGGTTGGGAACCGCTTGCGGGCTGGTTGCCTTCTCGGCTCTGTCCCCGCCGCGTCCGTGCACGGTGTCGGCTTAGCTGCAGGTGCCCGGCACCGGGAGTGGGGCGGGCTGCCCTCGAGTGGGTGCGGGCCTCGGTGCAGCCGACGGGGAAATCTCAACGGTCCGAAGAGCGGGTTGGAAGGCGTCTGGTGCAGCGGCGCACGGCGAGTAGCGTCGTTCGTCCCGCCGGTATCGAAGGAGAGCGGATGTGGGCTGCATCGGACGTGGCAGTGTCGCGTCTTTCACGTCTGCTGATGGCTGTGGTGGTGCTGACCGGGGTGCTGACGCTCAGCGCCCGGTCTGCCCCGCGGGTCGCCGCTGTCGAGCCGTCCGCCGCGCCGGGTGTCGTGGAGACGATGTCCCGGGACGTGACCGGTGCTGCCCGCTCGGGCGGTGATGCCTCTGTATCGGCGGACGGACGGTATGTCGCGTTCACCAGTTCCGAGGAACTCGATTCGGATATCTCCACGCTTCGGCGCAATGTGTACGTGCGGGACCGCCTGGCGGGTGAGACGTTTCTCATCTCGCGCGGTCAGATCGTCGCCGGCGACCGGGTGTTCGGGGAGCAGAGCGCCGACGGCGACAGCTACGCTCCCTCCATCTCCGCGGACGGCCGGTACGTGGCTTTTATTACGACAGCCACGAATTTGCACACTGGGGATACGGATCGCAGCCCCGATGTGATCATCTGTGACCGCAATCCCAGGGGTGACGGGGTCTTCGACCAGCGAGCCCCGACCGGGTTCATGGATTACCGGTTCGTCTACGCAGGCAAGCCGACCATGGTCAAAGGCGAGCGCATCACGGGAAACCGGGAGGCGGTGCCCAGCCTGGCCGCGCAGGGCACGGCCGTGGCGTGGCAGAACGTTGTGCCCGCGGCCTCGGGGGGTCGCGAGCACAGCGAGGTGTTCGTCACCCGGCTGGCCAAGGACCAACGCGGGCGGGTCAATCCGGCCGGTGTCCACCGAGTCCGTGTCCGGGTGCCGGGGCAGCGTGTCGTGGAGGCTTCTTCTCCGGCGTTGTCCGCCGACGGGCGTGATCTGGTGGCCACGGTGGTGCTGGCGTCCTCTCCCACGACTGGGGTGAGTGGAGTAGTGGGCATCGATCTGGCCACCGGCCGGCAGTCGCGGCTGGATGTGGATGAGCATCATGCGCCCTTCAAATCCCGTCCCGGTGCTCTTGATACGCGGGCCGGGATGCCGGGCGCGGGGGAACCGGTGGTGTCCGGCAGCGGGCGCGTGGTGGCGTTCTCCTTCACCCCCTCCCCCGGCGCGCCCTCGCAGGTGGTCCTCGTCGATCGCGACCTCGACGGGAACACGGTTCTTGGGCCGGGCGCCGGTGAGGAAACGCAGTCCCAGGTGGTGTCCCGGGACACGGACGGCTCTGTCGTGGACGGGACGCGGCCGGGACTGTCCGCGGACGGCCGGTACGTGGCCTTTGTCAGCACCGACCCTCGCGCCTATGGGGTGGAGGGGCCGGCAAGGGGCGAGGCCCGGGTGGTGGTGCGAGACCGGCACGCGGACGCGGAGCGTGGCCGCGGCGCCCGGGCGGGGCAGCTTGGGCAGGCGGTCGCGGTGGATCAGGCGGTCGGCACAGCCGGCGGCGCGCCGGTGCTGTCGGCCGACGGTGCCGTGGTGGCCTTCACTTCGGCGGGCAGGAGTGCGGGCGACCGGCGGGTTCTCGCTCATGCGTTCCTTCCCGGCCTGAGGGCGTCCTCGGGGATGCGGTGGGAAGACACCGCCGTCACGCAGCACAGCGAAGGTGTGCTGACGCTGGAGCACACCGGCTTTGGGCCCTTGTCCATCGGGGCTGTGCGGGTCGGGGGGGTGCATGGGGACGATTTCCAGGTGCTGCCCTCCAGCACCTGCCGAAAGGCGGTGCTGCACCGGGGGGATACCTGCCGGGTGGCGGTCCGCTTCGCCCCCGAGGCGCCAGGAGTGCGCTCAGCCGCCGTCAGGGTGTCTTTCCGTGGGCCGGGTACGGGGCTGACCGTGCCGGTGCGGGGGCTGGCTCTGGCTGAGGTGCGCAGTGTTTCCGTGGACGACGAGGCGCCGGACTTCGGGGCGCGCGGTGTGGGCGGTGCGGCACTGGAGCGGCCGCTGACCGTCACCAACAGCGGCACCGTTCCCCTGACCGTCTCCTCCGCCAAGATCAACGGCCCCGGCCATCCGGACGACTACCGCATCACCGACAACACCTGCACCACCCCCCTGCCCCCCACCCACACCTGCACCCTCACCCTCACCCACACCCCCAAGCCCCCGGCCCCCGCAACGCCGCCCTCACCCTCAACACCACCGCCCAGGACCTCACCATCCCCCTCAACGCCACCGGCACCAGCGGAGCCCTCAGCGTCGACCAGAGCACCCTCGGCTTCGGGCCCACCGGCATCAACAACCAGAGCACCCCCCGCACCCTCACCGTCACCAACAGCGGCACCGATCCCCTGACCGTCTCCTCCGCCAAGATCAACGGCCCCGGCCATCCGGACGACTACCGCATCACCGACAACACCTGCACCACCCCCCTGCCCCCCACCCACACCTGCACCCTCACCCTCACCCACACCCCCAAGCCCCCGGCCCCCGCAACGCCACCCTCACCCTCAACACCACCGCCCAGGACCTCACCATCCCCCTCAACGCCACCGGCACCAGCGGAGCCCTCAGCGTCGACCAGAGCACCCTCGGCTTCGGGCCCACCGGCATCAACAACCAGAGCACCCCCCGCACCCTCACCGTCACCAACAGCGGCACCGATCCCCTGACCGTCTCCTCCGCCAAGATCAACGGCCCCGGCCATCCGGACGACTACCGCATCACCGACAACACCTGCACCACCCCCCTGCCCCCCACCCACACCTGCACCCTCACCCTCACCCACACCCCCCAAGCCCCCGGCCCCCGCAACGCCACCCTCACCCTCAACACCACCGCCCAGAACCTCACCATCCCCCTCAACGCCACCGGCACGCTGCCCGAGGTGGTGACCTCGTCGGCGGAGGCCTCGGCGGAGACAGTCATCACGGTCACGGGACGGTACTTCGCTCCTCGTCAGCGGGTCACCCTGCGCGTGGGTGACCGTGTCGAGCAGGCCAGAGCCGACAGGGAAGGGCAGCTGCTCGTGCGCCTGATCGCGTCGGCGGCCGGCACGAGTGGGCCCCGCGCCCTGAAGTTCCGCGTCGAAGATCCCGACGCTCAGGGGTCGGCCCGCTGCTGCTTCACTCCGACGCGTTGATGCCGCCTGGCGGCCTTCCACAAAAGAGGCCAGGTCACCCCGCAGATGCCGCGGCCCCGCCCTACCCCTGGTCCGCATCCCAGGGTCGGCATTAGGGCCTGCCCCCGATGCCTCGCTGGGGCAATGAAAAGTGTTCTTAAAGGCATACCGATGCTGCACCTGCCACACGGCACAGCGACCTCCTGACCTCTCAGCCGGCCTGCAGTTGCCCTTTCGCACCCGCACGCAGGGAACCATCCGCGCCGACGGGCCTCCCCCAGACAGGAAGATCATGGAACACGTTCCGTCCTCAGTCCTCCAGCGGCGCCGCGACCAGAAGCGGCGCGCTTACCTCGCCGCCATCGGAAGGCCTGCACTGTGTGCTGACTTCCAGGACGTCCAGGCATACATCCGCAAGCTGTACTTCGAGGGCGGAATGTCGGCCGAGCAGATGCACAAGCAGTCCGGTGTGTCACTCAACATCGTTCTCTCCGTCATCCGCGGCCACCGGGGCATAGGAGAAAACGGGCGCCCCACACCGATCGTGGCGATGCGCCGCACCACGATCGACCGACTGACGGCAATGCAGTACGAGCCCCCCATGATCAGCAAGCACGGTGCGGGGGCACGAGTCAATCCGCAGACCACCCTCCGCCGCATACAGACCCTGATCGCTCAGGGATACAACCTCAAATGGCTCAGCCGGCAGCACGACAGCGTCAGCGACCAGCACCTCTCCACGCTGCTCACCCAGACCAAGGGCCGCCGCTACATCATGGCGACCACCGCCCACGCCATCGCAGAGCTCTACGACAAGTACCACAACGTCGACCCCGCCCACGTCGGCATCAGCCAGGCCCACATCGTGCGGGCCCAGCACACCGCCCAGCGCCGGGGATACACGCCCCCCAGCTGCTGGGACGCCGACACCATCGACGACCCTGACGCCGTGCCCGAATGGACCGGCGCCTGCGGAACGGAAGAGGGCTATCTGATCCACAAACGAGAACGGCTGCCCGTGTGCCCCGCCTGCGCCGTCTACCGCAAGAACTACACCTACTCCCGAAAGTACCTAGCTGCCATGAGTTTCTCTGCCCGCAAGCTCGACCAGATCCTCAACGAGCCCGGACGCGCGCCCCTGCGGATAGCGCGATCACTGGGTCACCCCAACGGCGACACCCTCGAGATGTGGCGCAAGGGCACCCGCCGCCCGCAACATCGAAACGTCGCCAAGCTCGCCGCCCTGCTGGCCGTACGCCCCGAAGATCTGTGCGACATCCTCGCCCCGACCGCTCAGGGCTGAGGGCATCCCACGGCCCCTGCCCGGACGACCGTAAACGAATCCGGGTCCCGGTTGAATGCCGCAGGCACACCAAGGAGGCCATTCCCCGTGAATGCGTTCCCGATCCGCGGTCGGTACCGAGCTGCAGGACGGCTCACGGCCCCTTCCGCACACTGCCCGCACACGAACCGAATCGGCAGCGTCCTCGACCCGCCGCGCACCCGGTCTGGTCTTCTCCCCCGCGGCCCCGGCCCCGAACACCGACGGCCTGCCGACGACGGTGCGCCATGCCGTTACGGATCTGTTCCGGCAGCCTCCGTCAGCCCCACCAACTCCAGCTCCCTGCCCACCGGCCCGCCGTTCAAAGGGACACCCACCACGGCGGGCCGAGAAGCTCCCCGCAATCCCCGCCGCAGCACGTGCGTGATCACCCAATGCTCTGCGCCCCGCGCCTCCAGCAACCCTCCGGCAGCCTCCCCACGTCTGCTGCCTCCCGCCCCCCAGCAGGCCGTTGCGGGCAGCGCATCCCGCGCACCCGGTGATGGCCGCCCCCCACGCAGCGCCGCATCGTGTGCCGCAGCACCTCAGGGAGCCCTGTGGCCCCCGCGCCCCTCGGCGCGTGGATGAAAGCCAAGCGAGCTGCCGGACGGCGTCCCCCGGGCGGCCTGTACAAGCGGGCCAGACGCCGGCGGCGGGCAGCCGTCGCAGCGGTCATCGTCGCCCTGTGCGTATCCGCAGCCGGCGTGACACAGCTGCTGAGCCGTTCCACGCACACTCCAAGCTCTCCTCGCGGGCCGGTCACTCCCACGCCGTCAACCACCCTGCCCGAAGGCCTCCGGACCGGTCCGCCCGCTGTCACCCTTCCCACAGCAGCCGGGACCACGCCGGCCGTACCCTCGGCCGGCACCCCGACACCACACTCCACCACGCCCGGGCCGACCGACCCCGCCCTGCAGGTCATCACCCTGCTCAACGCCGAACGCACGAAGGGAAAGTGCCGGCCGATCACCTACAACAGCACGCTGGCCAAGGCGGCCCAGGTCCACTCGGCCGACATGGCTCTGCGCGGGTACTTCGATCACGTCGGCCCTGACGGCATCGGCCCCGGTGAACGCCTCACAGCAGCCGGCTACCGCTGGAGCGCCTACGGCGAGAACATCGCCCGGGGCCAGGCCAATCCACCAGCGGTCGTCAAAGCCTGGGTGACCAACCCGCACAACCGGGCGAACATAGCCAACTGTTCCTTCACGCAGGCCGGCGTCGGCATGTACTCGGCACCCGGCGGCCCGTGGTGGACACTGATCCTGGCCTCCACCGGAGCACGGGCGCAGTGAGCCCCAGCCGCCCACCGCTGCTGCGACAACACCATCCCGTCCGGCGGTTCGTCCGCTACCCACCGGTTGTTGCTGTGCCGGGGCCGCACCGGCAGACAGACACTGTCAGGACGGGCGCCAAGGGGCTCGATGGTCCGGCGGCGGTGCAGGACGGCCGGAGGCGGGTCAGATCCATCCCTCCCGCGTTGCGAACGCCACGGCTTGAGCCCGGTTCTTCAGGTGGTAGCGACTAGTGACGTCGTGCAGCACACTCTTGACCGTCCGCTCCGAGTAGTTCAGACGCCGAGCGATCTCGCGTGTGTCGAGCCCTTCGGAGACGAGACGCAGGATGCGTGTCTCTCGTTCCGACAGGCCCGTGGGGGTTCCGCCGAGCGGAACGGGGGCGTCGCGCTGCATCCGACTGATCTGCTGAAGCAGCCGCCCCAGCAGGTCGGATGGGAATGTCGCCTCCCCCGATGCGACACTGACGATGAGCTCAGCAAGCCGATCAGCCGTGGCCTCACCGCGCCGCACGAAGGCACACACCCCGGCCTCCACCGCTTCGATCAGTCTGTCCTCCGGCAGATCATCCGTGATCAGCACGACCCTTGAACACCCTTGGCTGTTCAAGGCATGCAAGGCCTTGAGTGTGGTGTCGGTGAACGGGTCCGCGACTTCCACCGCAACTGTGCGGCTGCCTATCTCCGTGCGGTCGATGAGCGTGACCTCAGGCCGGCTCGTGAGCGCTGCTTCCAAACCCGCCTGCGACAGAGGGTCTTCGGCATGAACGAACGCCGGTATCCGCGTGGTCACTAACGCTCCCGTCCTCAGCTGCACCCAGAACCTGGCCACATGTGAGAAGGCAGGGCGCGCGCCACCACTGGCTGGCTTCATATCTCCTCAAGCGCAGCACGGTTGAAGCGGCGGCAGTGACGCAACAAAGTTTTCGCTGGAGACATGTGTTCTCCATAGGTACCAGGCAGTCAGCACGCGAACGATGTCCAAAGGGGCAGTCATTGGGGCATACTTCGACGCGGCCCGTGTCGTCCCGCGGGAGGCGCCTGCCGGAAAATCACGATGCCCCTTACGGGCGATCCGCCTATGCCTGCACCCGGCCCTCGCCGCAACCGTCATACTGGACGGCACCGTTGCTCAGAGTCTCAGTGACTCTCAGCTTCCAGACGTTTCCGTCTGGAAGGTCCGTGACGGTGTCACCACTGCGTGGGTTGCGCTTCGGTGTCCTGACGACGGTCTCCCGCTTCCTTTAATCCCCGTGTGAGGCCGGTCCGGGTACGGGGCGCCGCCCGCCTTGCCGCCACCACCCTGCCCGGAGCAGTCTCCCTCGACCTCGCAGTCGTACAGGGCTGCTCATTGTGTCCGGACTCCCGGGCCAACTCACGAAGCAGCTCCAGCCACCAGCGTTGGATCGAGGCGACAGCGAACGCCCGCGGGTCGTGACCGGTG
This sequence comes from Streptomyces sp. NBC_01017, assembly GCF_045162795.1. Taxonomy (NCBI): domain Bacteria; kingdom Bacillati; phylum Actinomycetota; class Actinomycetes; order Kitasatosporales; family Streptomycetaceae; genus Streptomyces; species Streptomyces sp. NBC_01017. The sequence goes on along the minus strand of NZ_CP108683.1, from coordinate 10,619,750 downwards.
TCGAGCGGCGAGGGCCGACACATCCACGCTACGACCGACGTACGCGGGAATCAAAGATAGGTGCGCGTATAATAGGTGCAGTAATTATTGACCGGGAGGAGGTGTTTGGTGGAGAAGCCGGCAGGCATGTTCGATCGCAATTTCGAATGGTCGGAGCTGGTGCGGTTCGCCTCCTACGGGGGACCGGAGGCGACGCTCGGGGTGGTCTCCGGGCGGCGACGTCAGGGCAAGACGTACTTGCTGGACGGATTGTGCCGTACAGGAGGGGGCTTCTTCTTTGCGGCGAGTGAGGCGACCGAGGCAGAGTCGCTGCGCCAATTCGGGGTGGCATTGGCGCGCTACGAGAGGGGGCGGGTGCCGTACCGGTTCGCGCACTGGGAGGAGGCGGTGGAGGTCATGATGGGCCTGGCCACTCCCGGAGCGGGGCCGCTGGTAGTGGTGCTGGATGAGTTCCCGTTCCTGGCCAAGGCGTCGCCCGAGCTTCCCTCGCTGCTGCAACGGGCGTTGGGGCCGCAGGCCCGGCACGAGGGTGGTCCGGTGCGGCTGCTGCTGTGCGGTTCGGCGCTGTCGTTCATGGGGAGCCTGCTGTCGGGGACGGCCCCGCTGCGCGGGCGGGCCAGCCTGGAACTGGTCGTGCCCACGTTGGATTTCCGGCTGGCCGCTCAGTTCTGGGGGATCGCCGATCCGCACCTGGCGCTGTTGGTCAATTCGGTGCTGGGTGGGACTCCGGCGTATGGGCGGGAGTTCGTATTGGGGGACGCGCCAGCGGATCTGGCGGACTTTGGGCCCTGGGTGCTGCGCAATGTGCTCAACCCGGGGCGCCCGTTGTTCCGCGAGGCCCGGTTCCTGCTGGCGGAGGAGCCGGATCTGCGGGACACCGCTCTGTACCACGGTGTGCTGGCCGCCATTGCCCAGGGCAATCACACGCGCGGCGGCATCGCCAGTTACCTGGAGCGCAAGTCCACCGACCTGGGGCACGCACTGACCGTGCTGCAGGACACGGGGATGATCATCCGCGAGCCGGATGCGTTCCACGGTAAGCGCTCCGCCTACCGCATCGCCGAGCCGATCCTGACTTTTTACCACGCCCTGATGCGTCCCGAGTGGAGCGACCTGGAGCGTCCCGGGCAGGCCCCGCGGGTATGGGAGCGGTCGCAGGCAACGTTCCGCAGTAGGGTCGTGGGCCCGCACTTCGAACAGATCTGCCGCACTTGGATCCGCTGGTACGCCACCGAGGACACACTGGGCGGCCGTCGCACCCGCGTGGAGTCGGGCACCGTTCCCGACCCGGCGGCCAAGACCAGTCATGAGCTCGACGCCGCAGTATTCGGGCGTGACCACGAGGGCCGCGAGGTGCTCCTGGCCATCGGAGAGGCCAAGTGGAACGACACCATGGGCCTGGGGCACCTGCGGCGCCTGGAGCACATCCGGGCCCTGTTGCAGGCCCGCGACGGCGTGCAAGCCCAGCACACGCGCCTGTTCTGCTTCAGCGGAGCCGGTTTCACCGATGAGCTACGCGCCCTCGCCGAACGGGACCGCGGCATCCAGCTGGTCGGACTGGACAGGCTCTACAACGGTGATTGACGACGCGTGAGGCACAGGTGGCGGACCTGCTCGGTCGGTGAGCGGTGCCACGCCGTCACGCCTACGGCCGGTGAGAAGGAGGAAGGGCCACTTAGCACCATCCTTGCGCAGCCGCTTGAGCTCCTCGCGCTCGGCGCTGGTCAGCTCACCGGCCTCGCCCTCGCCCCGGTCCGCCAGGTCCGCGAACAGCAGCAGACGATCGAGACCGTTGCTCAGAGTCTCAGTGACTCTCAGCTTTCCAGACGTTTCCGTCTGGAAGGTCCCAGGCAGGACACGCCATCAGGCACCGTTCCCCACTCGGAGAACCGCACACCGTCACGGCACAAGACAGCAGAGACCGAGACACACTGATGGACTACTCAGCAGCTGCCACCCCTGCCGGTATACATCAACCTGGTACATACGCTACGTTTGGTACATGTCCATGAAGCGAACCAATGTCTACGCCGATCCGGAAGACCTCGCCATCATCAAGGAAGCTGCGAAGCGGCGCGGCATCAGCGAGGCCGAGATCATTCGTCAGGGCATCCATCTGGCAGCCATGGCCAATCGTGTCTGGGACGAACCCCTCTTCTCCCGCACCTTCGAAGGGGCTGGTCGCACCCCCAGTAAGCATGAGGTGCGCAACACCGTCGCCGACGCTGTGCGTCGCGAGACGGGGTCCGGGACGGCTGCGTGATCATTGTCATCGCGGACACGTCCGGGCTCCTTGCAGCGCTCGACTCCGCCCATCCCGAACACTATGCGTCGAACGAAGCGATCATGGCCGCGGGCCTTCTGGTGATGTCCCCGCTGCTGCTTGCCGAGATCGATCACGTCGCCACGCGTGAAATCGGCCGTGACGCGGCGCTCAGCGCAGTCGACGACATCCGGCACTGGATGCATCGAGGCCGTGTCGTCATGCCCGAGATCACGGAAGACCACTTGGGTGTCGCCCAGTCGGTGCGCGCCCGCTATCGCGACCTGGACCTGGATCTTGCGGATGCGGTGAACGTGGCCCTTGCCGCTGAGTACGACACCGACGCCGTACTCACTCTCGACCGTCGCGACTTCCGGGCTGTGCGCCCGCTCGGCCATCACAAAACATTCCGGGTGCTGCCCGACGACCTTCCGCTCTGATTCGGCGGCGTCCGGCCGGGCACTGTCAGGTTGAACGGGCTCGGTCTTGGACTGCGTAATCGTCCGTCTGGTCGAGGCCCCTCACTGGCCGCTCAGGCTGGCCGCTATGTTCGGCCTTTCCACCGCCGGCGCCGAACCCGACTGCCTGTGGCAGGCCATTGTCGGCAGCAGCACACCCGCCGCCGGGCAGCAGCACCGGGCCACGGCGCCCCAGCCCGCAACCGGGCACACTGCCACCACCACCGTCTACCACAACCATGACGGGGAACGGGATCGGAGCGACGTCTCGTGGGAGACGGTGCCGCCGCGCTGCCGACATGAGCTCATCGACCTCGCGGTAGCTGAGGGGTAAGCGGAAGTACAGCCACCGCACACAGTGCGAGATCACCTCGACCGGGTACCGGTGGTTGCTGCACGACGGCACCACAGGTGACACGACGACTTCACTCCCGGACACGGACACCCCGAAGGTCATCCCCTGCCCCACCCGACAACGTGACAGAACCCTCTGGTCGGATGTAGGCAGCCCTCTGGCTCTTTCAGTTCTCAGGGAGGCCGTTGGCGGGCGGCGGGGCGGAGGGGGCGGTATAAGGCTGTACGGGGCCGTCTTCACTGTCGGTAGTCAGGGGCGTGCCCTGCGGTACGATGGCGTTGCCTTTGATTACGCCGATCTGAGTGCCGGTGTAGCCGGCGTGGGAGGTACGGCTGTAGTCAAGCGGTGTGACCCCCGGGCCGGATGAGAAGCCGCCCTTTTCCAGCGTCTCCACCAGCGACTGCCGGGTGAGGTCTCTGCCTGTCCGCTGCAGTGCTTGCACAAAGAGGTACGCGGTGGCTACACCGATCTCCGTGTAGCGGGTCAGAGGCTGTCCCGGCAGGTAGCGATCGCGGATCATCTTCACGAGCTGGATCCATTTGTTCGACGTTTCGGCGATCGGTACAAGCCAGGCATCGGTGACGATCCCTTGGATGAGAGGGTTACCCTCGCCGCGAGGACCGTCTCCAGGAGCCGCGGATTCAAGGAGGCTGGACAAAGTCGTCGGATCAGAGCCGGAATAGCTCACCACCAGTTTTGCGGTGTTGCCGGACTTCTGTTGGGCCAGGCGAAGCAGCGCTGTATAGCTGGGCAGGGAGAAGCTCACAATGACGTCGGCCTTAGCGCGGTCGATCGCCTGCATCTGCTGGGTGATGTCATTGAAGCTGGGCTGGTAGCTCTCGCGGGCGACCACAGAGATCCGTGGGATGACCGTGTCCAAGCCTGCGACGCCGCTTTTACCTAGGTCATCGTCCTGGTAAAGGTAGGCCACTCTTTTCCCGGGGAAATTCTTGTTGATATAGCTACCCAGAATTTTCCCCTCCCGACGGTAGTCGGAATACCAGCCGAAGAGATATGGAAATTTTTCAGGGTTGTTCCAGCAGGGGCAGCCAGAAATCGGAAACAGGTCAGGCACCTTCTTGTCGTTCAAATAGTCGACGACTGCCTGGTGGGTGACAGTACCGAAGCCACCCATGACGGCGAATACCTTATCCCGTTCCACCAGACTGCGCACGACCCTCACAGTGTTGTCGGGACTATAGGCGTCGTCCCGATAATTGAAGATAATCTTACGGCCATGGATGCCGCCGTTGCTATTGACATAATCGAAGTACGCTTTGGAGGCTGGGGCGATCTGGCTGGCGGCAACAGCTATCGGTCCGGTGAGCGACGTGTGACTGCCAATGGTGACCGTCGTGTCGCTCACGCCGGGAGTCGATGACTCTTTATTCGTGTCGCTGCAAGCTGTCGCAGCGACGACGAGGAGTGCCAGTGCCGCAGCGACAACTGAACGCCTTTCCATGGCCCCTCCTCCGCCTCTGACAGCCCGGCCGATGGAGACGGGGCGACCGTCTGTGCTGCCTGGTGCCAGCATCACCACAGTCTGCTGCTCGGCCAGGTTGAGCAAGTCGGCCCGCACGGCGCCGGCTGCATCCTGCAGTCAGTCGGGGCCGTGCGTCGATCCCCCCACCCACCGCCACCTCATGACAGCCGGCCGGTACCGCTTCGAGATGATGATCCGCTTCACCCTCTGGAACCACATCACCGGCCGGCACCGGCCTGCCCGCCACGACCTGAACCACAGGCCCCCGGCCCCGTCACGCCCTCAGCCGACCACGCCCCCGACAACGTGACAACTGCCCTTTCGTGCCCGCCCGGCCTCGCGCGTGTGGACGCCTGCTCACAGCGAGCGTGCAACGCAGAGTGACAAGGGGAGCCGGCTTCATGGCGTGCGGGCCGACGGGTCGGTCGGCGGCTGACCGAGCGCGGCGCGGAGCTGGCGGCGGGAGCTCAGGCCGAGCTTGGTGTAGACGTGGCCGAGGTGGTATTCGACGGTTTTGATACTGACGTAGAGCCTGTTGGCGATTTCCTGGTTGGTGTGGCCCTGGGCGGCCAGGTGGGCGACGGCGTGTTCGCGTTCGGTGAGGCTCGTCAGATCGGCGGGGTTGTCGAGGCCGCCTGTGGGCGGATGCAGTCCGCAGGCGATCAGATCCTCGGTGGTGCGCTCCAGGTAGGGGGCTGCGTCCAGGACTGTGAAGGCCCTGTGGGCGCGGCGCAGTTGGTCCGCGGCGCTCTTGCGGTCTCCGGTCGCCAGCAGCAGGCGGCCGTGGGCTTGGTGGAGCAGGGCCCGGTACAGGGGCAGGTCGTCGTGGGGTGCGGGGGCAGTGAGGGCTGCGGCGTAGTGGTCGAGCGCGGCGTGCGGGTCACGGTGGGCCTCGGCCAGGCGTCCCTTGAGGTAGGCGGTGGCCGAGTGGAGGCAGGCGGCGGTGGCTTGCGCTGACGCAGTGAACGCGTCCAGCCGCTTCAGGGTCTGCTGCGCCTGCTCAATGCGGCCGGCGCCGATGAGTGCCTCGGCCTCCAGGGGGAGCCACCACAGTTGCCAGGCATGCAGAAACCCGGGAGCGATGTCGTGCAGGGGACGCAGGGCGCTGTGCATGTCGTTGGGTTCGCCGCGTGCCTGGGCCACTGTGGCCTGCGCCAGCAGGGAGTACAGGCGATCGACGCGGCGCCAGCCCTGAGGGGGGTCGGCGCGGCAGTGGTACGAGGCGACCTGCCAGCGGCCACGCCCGGCGGCGACGGCGGCGGCCACGGCGTGGGCGGGGGCCATGCCGTAGGGCAGGTCCTCGAGCTCGGTCAGGGTCAGGGCGTAGTCGGCGGCGGCGGTCGCGTTGTCCCAGTCGCCCAGCAGGTAGTGGCAGATGGCGAGCATGTAGTGGTCGGCCGGGTAGACGGTGGGGGCATGTCCGGCTCGGGTGCGGGCGATGAGCGTGGTGAGATCCCCGCGTGCCGCGTGCAGGGCGCCGGCCATTACCTGGCAGGTGCCCCGGGGCCGCAGCAGGGGGGTGGCGGTGGCCGGCACGCGAGCCGGCTCGGGAGGCAGGTGCGTCAGTGACTGCAGTTGCTGCAGGCCGGCCTGCGGGCCGCTGGCCATGAGGGTGGCGGTGGTCAGCAGGGACTGTGCGCCTTGCGTCACGTGGCCGTAGGGGAAGCCCAGCTGCAGGGCATCGCGGATGGGAGCGAGGGCTGCTTCGCCGTTTCCTTGCGCGGTGTACAGGCTGCCCAGCCACATGTTGGCCAGGGTCTGTACCCAGGTGTCCTGGGCGGCGGCCGCGGCCTCGACGGCATCGCTCAGGTGCCGTTCGGCGGCAGCGGACCCGCCGGGGTGGTGTTGTGCGAGCTGTCCCAGGAGGGCCGAGCGCAGCGGGCTGGGTGTGCAGTGCTCGACGGCGTCGCGGAGTTTGACGGCGCGGCTGAAATCGTTGCCGAGGATGAGGTGGGCGGCGGCGTTCAGCAGGTCGTCTTCTTGTTCGGTGCGCTTCTGGGACAGATCAGCAGCCCACAGCAGGAGGGTTGCTGCGCGTTCCGGTCGGCCTGCTGCGGCCTGTTTTCCGGCTTCGGCGCGCAGGTCGTGGATCAGGGGCTGGTTGCCGCGGTGGCTTGCGGCGACGCGGTGGGCCCAGGCGGCCGAGTGGTCGACCACAGCTGCGGCGGCCGCGTGCAGGGCTCTGCGGCGGACAGGGGAGAGAGCTTGGTAGACCGTCTCGCGCAGCAGGGTGTGGCGGATCTGCACGGGTGTGGTGGGGTCGGTCGGCCACCATTGCACCAGACCTGACGTCAGCAGCGGGCCGAGTGCCTGTTCGGCGTCTTTGACTGCGGCTACCTGACCGACCGCCCCGAGCGGGACCCGCACGTCCAGGACCGCCAGGGCCTCGGTCAGGGCGCGGCTGTCGTCGGGGAGCCGGTCCAGCTGGCGGTGCACGACGGCCGACAGCGAGGAGGGGACGGGCAGAGCGCGTTCGGGGTCGGCGAGACTTTCGGTGGCTTGGGCGTCGGCGACGACGGCCTGGATGTAGAGGGGGTGGCCCTGGGTGTGCTGGTGCAGACGCTTGGCCGTCGCCGGTGCCAGGATGCGGCCTCGCAGCGCGGCCAGGTGGGCGACATCTTTGACTCCCAGCCCTTCGACGACGATGGTGCGGGCGCGTTCCACGCCGGCGGGCAGGCGGCTCCACACCGTGGTGGCGCTGTCTGTGCCGGGTACCTGGAGGGGGGGGTGGGCGGCGGGTGAGCCGGTGCGGGCCGCCATGATCAGGGTGACGAAGTCGGAGGACAGGCGCCGGGCGACGAAGCTGAGGACTTTCGCCGATGCCGGGTCCGCCCAGTGGGCATCGTCGATCACGATGGCCACGGGGGAGGACTGCTCGGCTTGTCCCAGGAGCTGCAGCAGCTGCGCGCCGACCTCGGCGGCGGAGGAGGAGGGCAGCAGGGCGTCCAGTGCGGGAAATTCCCTCAGGGCGGCGCGGTCGGCGCGGCGCAGAAGCTGATCGATTGCGCTCAGCGGCCAGTCCTGTTCGGCGGGGTCGCATCCCGCCCACCACACGGTGGTGTCCGCAAAGGCGCCCAGTGCCCGCCGGATCAGGGCGGTCTTGCCGATGCCCGAACGGCCCTGGACCACCACCAGCCAGGGCACCCCGCGGCGTCCCGCCTCGAGGCACTCCCGCAAGGTCTTCAGTTCCTCGTCTCGGCCGACGAACTCTCTCGGAGGGCCCGACCCGGCGTCCTGCGTCACCCTTCCGCCTTCCCGGCCATCCGGCCTACCGCGTTCATGCGATGCCCTACCGCACAGCGGCCGCTGTCATGGCTGCCGGCCAGGGGAACGCCCGTCGAGGTAGTTGTTGATGGAATCGGCCAGTCGGCGCAGCGCCGCACGGTCGAGCGTGTCCTCACGGCCGAGACTCAGCAAAATCTCGGCGCGGACCTTTCCCTGGCTGCGCCGGTTCTGCGCCAGTTGCAGATACGTCACCACACTGCCGTCCCGGTTCTTACGCTGTGTTCTTCTCAGGTACACCACCCATCATGACGCAAAAGCGGGCAATCTATCTGATTCTCCCCTCCGGCCTCTCTCCGGGCAGGCCGGCAACGGGTGCCCGGGGGTCCGAGGCGGACGCCGGTCACTGCCCGCGGGCCACCGTATTGGTGGTCTGGAAGATTGCCTCGCCCTGCTTGACCGGAACCGGATCGGGGATTGAGCCAAGCGGGGTGACCTGCATGGCCGGCGACTCAACGGTGAAGATCGCATCGAACATGGCGCCCTTCAGCAGCATCGGCTTGTGGTCGTTCGTGACCATCTGCGTCATGTTGATGGGCTGCAGGATGAGCTGCAGGGTTCCCGTTCCGGGGACCACGAACGGCGGTGAGATGTACGCCATCGGCTGCCTCAGCGCCGGGGGCAGTTCGTCACCGACCAGGCACGCGGCTCTCTTCGTGATCTTCACGGTGGCGCTGGTACCGGTCAGCGGACACGGTGCCTCCAGCTCGGGGACGACGGCGGGAGGGGTGATGGTGACCTGGAGCAGGTCACCAGTGACGATCAGCTGGTCTCCCATGGACTGTCTCCCCTTTCTTCTGCCGGCGCCTCGCTCGGCGCCGGCGGGTCGGTCTGCGGTGGGGGTGCGCTCGGGGCCGGCACGTCCGGATCGGTGCGGGTGCCGATGCGTTCCCTGATGCGCACGGTGGTCCAGCGCCGCACCGGCGAGGCGGCGGGCCCGGGCATGACGGGAGGGCGTGCCTGCGCCGGGTCGGAGGAGGGGGTGATGCCCAGATCCAGAATGTCGGGGGGGCTCGCGAGCTCCAGCGGCCGGTCAGGCAGCAAAGGCGCGGTCACGACCAGGTCGAGGCAGGCACGCGGGGGCATCTGCAGCGCCGACCACAGCTTCCATCCGGGCGCGACGGGGTCGAGGACGGCAGTCCGCAGGGGGACCGGCCGTCCGACCGCCGCCAGGGACGAGCTCAGGCACGCCGTCGGCAAGGACTCGTAGTTGACCAGCGCGGCCAGCACAGCTCCCAGCAGCCGGTGTTCGTCCTTGACCGACGGCGCCAGGGCGGTGACGAGGTAGGACAGGTCGTAGCGGCGCAGGGGCAGATGCCGCTTGATCACCTGGTGGTGCTCGTCGCGGACCTCCCCCCACCCGGCGGCACGCCCGCCGGCGTCTTCGGCCACGTGGTACAGGAACAGGCAGACCTGCGGTGCGTCGGGGCGTCCGTCGGCACCGGGCGGCGCGTCGAAGCTGACGGCGGTGCCCTCGGGCAGACGGTCCGTGAGGAAGGCGTGCAGGCTGGCATCCACTTCGTGGAACATGTCCGCCACTGTCTCGCGGGGCCGGGCCCGAACGCACTCCGCTGCGGGGCCGCCGGGCGGACACAGGCCGCTGCACGATGACGCAGAACTGGGTGTCTTGCTGGCCACCCTGCGGTCCATGGGAGAGGCCGGGTACGGGCTGACAGTCTTCCTGATGTCAGCCGAACCTTTGTTGCTGCAGGAGGGCATGTGCCCAGTTACCTCTCACCTGGTGTGTACATGGAGGAAGTTTCCTCCGGCTCAAAACCCATCGAGGGCGTGGGCACCGCGGTGTGCGCGTTTGTCGGCTTTGCACAGAAGGGCCCATATAACGAGCCCACCCTTGTGACGAACTGGACGCAGTTCACCCAGGCCTTCGGCGACTTCACAGAAGGGGCTTACCTCGCCCACGCCGTCTACGGGTACTTCCTCAACGGCGGCGGCACCGCCTATGTGGTGCGCATCGGAGGAGGGCAGGAGCAGGAGCCCGAAACGGCTTCGCCGGCCCAGGCCGAGCTGACCGCCGGTTCCGGGGACAGTGCCCGGCCTGCGCTCGTGGTGCGGGTCAAGGAATCCGACGCCGAGGCTGCGCCATCGCTGTCCGTGGTGGTGACCGAGCCGTCCGAGCCGGCCGAAGGAACCTTCAAGCTGGTGATCAAGCAGGACGGCAAGGAGAAGGAGACCTTCGACAACGTCACGGTCAAGAAGGGCCCCCGCAATGTGGTCCACGCCGTGCGTCAGCGTTCCCGGCTGATCGTGATCGAGGAGGCCAAGGGCGCCGCCCAGCTGGTGCCCAACCACGGCGAGGTCGACCTGCCGGCGCCGGCGGCACCGGATTCCGAGTCCGCTCCCGAACGGGTATCGGCCAGCGACTACGTCGGCGACTCCGGCGACCGCACGGGCTTTGCCGGCCTGGAGGCGATCGACGAGGTCACCATGCTGAGTGTCCCGGACCTCATGAGCGCCTACCGGGACGGCCTGATCGACCTGGAAGGGGTCAAGGCGGTCCAGCTGGGGATGATCGCCCACTGCGAGCTGATGGCCGACCGGATGGCCATTCTCGACCCTCCGCCGCAGATGAACGCCCAGCAGATCAAGACCTGGCGCTCGGAGACGGCCGGCTACGACTCGAAGTACGCCACGCTGTACTGGCCGTGGGTGAAGGTGATGGACCCGGCGGCGGGCAAGGCGGTCCACATTCCCCCCTCGGGCCACCTCGCAGGGGTATGGGCACGCAACGACGCCACCCGCGGCGTCCACAAGGCGCCCGCCAACGAAGTCGTCCGCGGAGCGATCTCCCTGGAACTGAACATCACCCGTGGAGAGCACGACCAGCTCAACCCCATCGGGGTCAACTGCATCCGCGCCTTCCCCGGCCAGGGCATTCGTGTCTGGGGCGCGCGCACCCTCGCCAGCGACGCCGAGTGGCGCTACATCAACGTCCGCCGCCTGTTCAACTTCGTCGAGGAATCCATTCTGCAGGGAACGAACTGGGTCGTCTTCGAACCGAACGACCAGAAGCTGTGGGACTCGGTGAAACGCACCGTCACCATGTTTCTGCGCGGCGTATGGCGCGACGGTGCCCTCTTCGGCCGGATTCCCGATCAGGCCTTCTTCGTCAAGTGCGACGAGGAGAACAACCCGCCCTCAAGCCGTGACCAGGGAATCCTCAATGTGGAGATCGGCATCGCCCCCGTCAAACCGGCCGAATTCGTCGTGTTCAGAATCTCGCAGTACGCCGACGGCGCGGGACTCGAGGAATAAAGCCGGTAAAGGAGACATGTAATGGCTCAACCGCACGATGCGATAACCGCCTCACGGTTCGCCGTGGTGATCGACGGATACGAAATCGCTTCCTTCTCGGAACTCTCCGGCATCGTCACCGAAGTGGAACCGGTGGACTATCTTTCCTCCTCCGACAAGGAAATCATCTTCAAGAAACTGCCCGGCAAGGCGAAGCCCCCCACCGTTGTACTGAAGCGAGGCAAGACCTCGGGCCTGGAGCTGTGGTCATGGCACCAGACGGTGCTGCTCGGCGACCTCACCGCCGCCCGCAAGAGCGCCTCACTGGTCATGTACAGCTCCGACGGCACCCCTGTCGCCCGCTATTACCTGCAAAACGCCTGGCCGTCCAAGCTGGAGGTCGGGGCGCTGCGGGCGGGCAGCAGTGAGGTGCTCATGGAGACCGTCACCCTCGTGTGCGAGCACCTGCAGCGGGTGGCGCCGTGACCGTGACCACCACCGCCGAGGGCGGCATGCGCACGCAGTACCCGTTCGTCCTGCCCCGCGGCTACGTCGACGAGGCAGGCCAGGTGCACCGCGAGGGGGTGATGCGGCTGGCCACAGCCCGCGACGAGCTGCTGCCGCAAACAGACCAGCGGGTGCGGCAGAACCCGGCCTACCTGACCGTCCTGCTCCTGGAACGCACCGTGACCAGTCTGGGGTCGGTGTCGGAGGTGGACACCTTCGTCATCGAAAACCTTTTCGCTTCCGACCTGGCGTTCCTGCAGGACCTCTACCGGCGCATCAACCAGGACGGCCACACCGAGGCCGCCGTGTCCTGCCCTGCGTGCGGTCACGACTTCGCCGTGGACGTAGCGGGTGATGCCTCGGGGGGATCGTGACGTACGCGGCTGACCGCCTGTGGGAGGAAGCCGCGTACGTCGCCTATTACCTGCACTGGCCGTTCGAGACGATCCTCGATCTTGAGCATCCGGTGCGTGAGCGTCTCATCGAGGAAGTCGGAAAGATCCATACCCGGATGGCCGGATGACCGGCAGCAACAGCACAGAAAGGAGTCGCCATGCGGTGGCCGCTTCGCCGTGCCGGCACCCGGCAACCGGCCGCGGATGGCAGCGTGCCCGACAGGTCGGCCAGTGACACGGCGCGAGCCGACGGGCAGGCCAGGGCCGGCCGGGACTGGGCAGCGCTGCCCGCCCTGCGTCCTTCGGTCCTTGCGCCGCCCGCGATCGCCGTACCGGTCGCCGGCCTGCCCGACGTCAGCGGCACCCGTTCTCTGCTGCACCGCACGGCGGTCCCCCTCGATGAGCCCGCTCCGGCGGGTCGGGTCGAGGGACTGGCCGCCCCGGCGCTCGCCCCCTCCCAGCCGCAGCCGCCCGCCGCCCGGCGCCGCGCCCTGCGCCTGCCCCGCACGGCGGCGCCCGGGCCCCCGACGGCCCAGGCGCCGGCGGTCGAACCGCTGCCGCAGCCCGCCGCCCGGCCGGTGCGGGCACTGAACCATCCTCGCCCCCAGCCGTCGGCCCCTCTGACCGAGGCGGTGGATGCCTGGGTGGGCCAGCCGCAGGAGCCCGCCGAGCCCTACAGGGCCCCTGGGTGGCTGCGGGCCGCCGGCAACGCACCCTTCTTCCCTGCGCTGGATCAGCCGGCCGCGGCTGTGCCGGACCAGCCGGCCGCGCCGTCGCTGCCCAGCCGGGACGAGCCGCTGAAGGGCATGACGTCCTGGACGGCGCCCTGGCCTCTGCCTTCCGACGAGGCCGCCCAGCCCCCGCCTGCCTCAGGCCCTCCGGCTCCTGCGCCACTGCAGCCGGCGCCTGGCAGCGGTGCGCCCAGGCCGTCCCGCAGGCGCAACTTGGGCCAGAGCCGCCGGCTCGGCCTGGGCGCGCCGCTGACCCAGCCGCCCGGCGAAGCCCCTCTTACCCATCCGGCCGAGGAGCAGCACAGCGATTCCGACGACGATGCGGAGGAGGAACCGGCCGCCGGCCCGCCTCCTGCTCCGGCGCCGCAGCCTGCCGCCGCACGGGAAACGCCTGCTGCGCCGCAGCCTGCCGCCGCACGGGAAACGCCTGCTGCGCCGCAGCCTGCCGCCGCACGGGAAGCCCCTGCTGCGCTGCGGCATCCGCCTGCGGCGCGTGAGACGGCCACGGCGGCGCCCACGGCGCCGGTGGTGCGCTACCAGCCCGGTCCGACTCCCGTGCAGCCCCAGCCGCATGCCCAGGTCGTGCTGCCGCCGGCCGACCCGCCCGGTGTCGAGCGGGTCCCGCCCGCCGTCGCCGCTACGTTCCAGGCCAGCTACCACACCGACATATCGCGCGTTCCCGTCTTCCGCGGCCCGGAGGCCGCCACCGAGGCCCGCAGCCGCAACACGCGGGCCTTCAGCCGCGGCGGGGCGGTCTTCCTGCCGGCCGATGAAGGTCCTCTGGACAGCCCCCGGGCCCGTCCCCTGCTCGGACACGAACTGGTGCATGTGGTGCAGCAGCGCACTCTGGGTGCCGCCCTGCCGCACCCGCACACGCCGCACGGGCAAGCCTTGGAAGCCCAAGCCCGCGCCGGCGAGGGAGTGCTGTCGGCCGGCGCCGGACCTGCCGCGGGCCCGGCAGAGCTGATGCACTCCCCCGCCCTGGATCCCTCCCGGTATATCGGCAAGCTCGCCGAAGAGCTGCTGCGGCAGGGCCTGGCCCACCATGACGGGGCCGGCCACCTCGTGCTCGGCTCCGGAGAGGCCCTCGACTCCGTCGACAGCTCCGCCGCCGTCACCCAGCACTTCGGCGAGGAGCAGCTGCTCCAGGTCAAACTGCAAATCCTCAGCGACCTGAACCACGACCGGTACAACCGGATCGAGGACCTGCGGGACAACTTCGCCATCGGGGTGCACGAGGCGGAGCTTGAAATCTGGAAACACGCGTCCAAGGAGGAACTCACCGATCCTGTCTGGCTCAAAAACAGGCGGGTCGAGGCGATGAACACGGCCGTCCGCTGGAGGACGGACGGAAAGACCGGGTTCACCGACGAAGACATCAGCCGTAAAGAGGAACGAGAATTCGACGCGGCGGTCCGGCTGTTCAACGAGCTCGAGGGCGACGGCAGCGGATACGGTTCCCTGCCCAAGATCCCCCAGATCATCGGGCTGACCTGGCGCGAGGCCGAGATCCAGCTGCAGCCATTGCTGAAAAAGCTGAGGAACCCGATCACCAGGCGCTACCGGGAGAGCACCTCCGAGAAAGACATCGTGATCGGGGTGTCACCCGGGGAGGGAAAGACCTACCTCGAGGAAACCCAGGTCATCGTGACGATCTCCAGCGGCCGGAGTCGGGACGCCGCGTTCAGCGATGCGGCCACCTCAACCCTCCAGACAGCCACCGCAATGCTGGGCCTGAAGTGGAAGGACGAGTACGCGCAGAACGTCCGCCAGCAGTTCGGCGTCTTCCAACGCGACGAAAAGACGGAAAAACCGGCTTCCGAGACGTCGGAGAAGTCCGGGAAGAAGTCCGCAGGAAAGACGTCTGCGCCGCCCAGGAAGGACGCAGAGAAGCAGACGGGGACGTCGCCCGGCACTTCCCCTGCCGCTACCGGCAGCCCGGGCACCTCCTCTGCCGCGCCGACCACGCCGGCCACGACCACGCCGGCCACGCCGGCCGCCTCCACGCTCCCCGTCCTGCCCACCGGATCCGCCGGGGTGGTGGAGGGGGACGGCGCGGCCGGCGCGGCAAGCGGTGCCGCTGCGGCCGAGAAGCCGGCCCGCCCCAGCGCTGCAGCAGCCAAGATGCCTTCGGCCTCCGACGAGCACCCCTTGCGGATGCCTCAAATCGTGGGCATGACACTGGAAGAAGCGAAAAGGGTACTGCAGCAGGCCGGCATCACCCACTACAAGATCACTGAACGGCCTTCGGCAAAAGCCGAAAAAGACATCGTGATCGAGGCCCCTCCGGAAAAGACATTCCTCGGCACGAAGAAATCACCTATCTATCCCTCCATCATTGTCTCTTCCGGGCACTCCTACGGAGCACTGGCCGCCGAAGCCGGCATGGAACTGGCCGGAACACTGGACGCCCTGACAGGCCTGAAAGTCTTCGGGAAGAAACGCAAGCAGATCCGACAGGCTTTCGGCGTCTTCGAGTCCCCGGGCGAATGGGTCGATCCCGCCCGCTCCGAAGCGGGCCAGGACGCCCTCGACCTCGACTCCGGCACCGAACCGGCCGCGACAGGCACCGCGGCGGTCACCACGACGGGCACCGCGACGGGCACCGCGGCGGTCACCGCGGCCACAACGGCCCTGACCACCGCAGTCGCATCGGCCCCGCAGGCCGGTAAACAGCAGATCGCCACGGACGCCCTGAACCTGGACGAACTGGCCGACCGGCTCTACAGCCGGCTGCGCAGCCGGCTGGCTGCGGAACTGAGAAACGACCGCGCACGCGCGGGCATGCTCAGCGATTACAGATGAGAAAGGAAATGAAATGGGCAACCTCGATCAACTCGCCCTTGCCAACCGGTTCAAGGTGGTTCTCGAAGACAACACCGTCGACCTCGGCTACTGGTCGTCGGCGTCCGGCTTGGACGTCTCATGGAATCTGTGTGAATACCGTGCAGGTGACTCGGGAAATCGCCGGACTTATTTTCCCGGGTCCACAAAGTACTCCGACATCGTCCTGCAGCGAGCGGCCTGCCAGGACACGATGAAGGTGCAGGATTGGCTCAAGAACTGCTCCTTCGCGAACTCCCGGAAGCGGTTCACCGGGACCATCGAGCTGGGCGACAGCGAGAACCTGAAGATCGCCAGCTGGGACCTGGTCAACGTCATGCCTCTGAAGTGGGCGGTGGAAAAGTTCGAGGCCTCCGCGAGCAAGGTTGCCATGGAGACCCTGACTCTCGTCCACGAGGGATTCCTCTCCGACGAAACGCAGTTCCAGTGACCCCACCGCAGGGAAGGCGTGCAGACCCATGACAGACGCTCCGCCCCTGGGCATCACTCAGAGGTTCCAGGTCGACGTGGACGGCATAGGCCTGGGCGGCTGGAAAAGCTGCAAGGGAATGACCGTCAGCTTCAAGCACAAGTTCCACTATGAGGGAGGACTCTACGACCAGCCGGCCGCAGTGCTTCCCGAACAACTCGAATATCAGGTCATCACGCTCGAGCGGGCCATGTCGGCCGTTGACTCCCCCAGGGTCCAGCAGTGGCTGAGGGATATCTCGCAGCTATGGATGGAGGATCCTACGGGGGGCACCTACCGGGGCTGTACGGCGACGATCAAACTGTACGACGCCTCTTTGACCGAGGTTGTTGCCGTCTGGACCCTGCGCAACGTGTTCCCTGCGAAATGGTCGGGTCCGTCTCTCGACGCCATGGGAACCGCTGCCGTCGCCCTGGAATCTCTGGACCTTGTCCACCAGGGATTCCTGTAGCCAAGGGATGTAGAAAGTGACTGCTCCTCCCCAATACACCAACTGGGCGCCTGGCCATGACCGTGCCAAGCTCGTGTCCATCTCGCCGGCGGCGCCCGGCTTCGTGCTGTTCAACTACAACCCCCTCAAGATCCAGTTCAAGCGGACCCCGAAGACCAGCTCGCGCGCCATGGCGGAGGGCGCCAGCCCCACTCTGCTGGAAAAGAGCCCGCTGGCCGGCATTTCGATCGGCGACATCATCCTGTCGGGCCAGGACACCAAGGCCCGCTGCGACTTGCTCATGGGCTGGTGCGCGCCCCCCACGATCCTGGCGTCGCTGAAGATACCGGGGTTCCCGATCGCCACCGAACTGCCCCTGCTGTCGTTCCAATGGGGTCCACCTGCCGCGGGGTTTTTCTACCTCGTCAGGCTGGAGGACGTCACCATCGCCTACGACCGCTTCGACAAATTGGGGCTCCCCCTGCGCGCTACTGTTTCCCTCTCCATGCGGGAGCAGCCCAACGTTCTGGGAACCCTGCCCACCAACCCCAGTTCCGGAGGGCTGCCCGGGCGCAGCAGCCATCTGGTGCGTGAGGGAGACAACCTCACACAGATCACGACCGAGCATTACGGCCATCCCAAGCACTGGCGGGCTCTGGCGAAGGCCAACGGGATCGATGATCCGCTGCGCGTGAAGCCCGGGCAGTACGTGTATCTCCCCAACATGTCCGAGATCACCGATGAGGGATGACTGATGTTCTCCAATCTTTTGTCGCAGGCCGCGGAAACCGTTCGTCCCGGTGTGCTGGTCGGGGAGGTCTTCCCGGCCGCGCTGCCGTTGTCGCCGCTGGTCTCGGACCGGCTTGTCCGCGTCTCCGTGGACACGCACCTGCACATGCCGGACATGTTCGAGCTGGTCTTCCTCGAGAGCAGCACGACCAACTCGGCGATGGAGAGCGGTCTGATGATCGGCTCCTGGGTGGTGATCACGGGGAAGGCAGCGGGCGTGCCCGACGCCAGTGAGCTGATGGGCGGAGAGGTCACTTCCATCGAGGCCGTGTGCGAGAACATGCAGGTCCTCACCGTGGTCCGCGGCCTGGACCGGTCCCACCGCCTGCAGCACGCCCGCCGCACCCGGGTCTTCACACAGGAGACGGACTCCTCCATCGCTATGCAGATCGCCGAGGGGGCGGGCCTGGTCCCGATGGAGGTTGAGCCGACGCTCACCATCCACACACACATGCCGCAGGTGAACCAGACCGACTGGGAGTTCCTCAAGCAGCGTGCGCGGGAGATCGGCTATGAAACCGGCGTGAGGGACGGGGTGTTCTACTTCCGCAAGGCCTCCGGCTCAGGGCTTTTGTCCCTGCTGCCAGGGTTCGATCTCACTTACAAGAAGAACCTGCTGTCCTTCCAGCCCAGCGTCACCTCCGCCAACCTGACGTCCATGGTCGAGGTGCGCAGCTGGGACAGCGACAATGCCAAGGCCATGGTGGCTCGCGAGGCGGTCAGCGGCTCGACAGCCGACCTCATGGACATCACCTTGAAACCCGCCGTTCTGGCATGGCGCGCCGCCGGCCTCAATGTGCCGATTCCGCCGCCGCCTCCAGCAAACCCCCGGCTTGCCGCGCAACTGCTCTCCCTGCCCAATCCCAATGCTTTCGTGGTCAACGACCGTCCTGCCGGCGACGGTCTCCTTCCTGAAATGGCTGTCGCCGATGCTGCCGCGGGGCTGGCCGAGCAGATCGGCAGCACGTATGCCGAGGCGGAGGGGGTCGCCATCGGTCACCCTGACATCCAGGCCGGCCGCGCCGTGAGTGTCGACGGAGTTCCCCTGCAGTTCGAGGGCAAGTGGTGGGTGACGCGGGCCCAGCATGTCTTTGATGCCGACGACGGCGGCTACCGGACACGTTTTTGGGTGAGCGGCCGGCACGACCGGTCCCTGCTCGGGCTGACCTCTATGGGCGCCAGCCAGGGCGCGCCGCCGCGTATCGAAGGCCTGTTGTGCGGCATCGTCACGGACACCGGCGACACCGGCCTGCCCCCCAAGGGCCGGGTCAAGGTGATGCTGCCCGTGCTGTCTCCCAGCTATGTCACCGACTGGGCGCGGGTGGTGCAGGTGGGCGCCGGAGCCGACGGCGGGGCGTACTTCCTTCCCGAGGTGGGCGACGAGGTTCTGGTGGGCTTCGAATTCGGTGATGTGCGCCGCCCTTATGTCATCGGTGGCCTGCTCAACAACAACAGCAGCTACCACTTGGACGGACTGGGCGGCCCCGCGGTGATGCCGCCCGTGGCCGGGCAGGTGGTCAGGCGGGGCTTCGCCTCTCCGACAGGAAACCGGCTGACGTTCCACGACGTGGCGACCGTCGGGGGCCCCAGCCTGCAATCCTCTGTGGTGCTGGGCACCAAGTCCGAGAACATCGCCCTGTCCATCGACCAGAAGATGGGCACGGTCACGCTGTCGTGCAAACCCGTGCCGCCGGAGAGCTCCAATCCCGCTGGAACAATCACCATTGAATGCGGCGAGGGCGGCACGATCAACATCAACTCCGGGCAGGGCGGCAAAGTCAATGTCGAGGGCGGCGCCGAAGTCGCGGTCAAGGCTCTCAAAATCAGCCTCACTGCTGAGACCTCCATCGAGATGAGCGCTCCCCAGTCGATCGCTTTGAAGTCTCCCTCCATCGACCTCGGAGCCTGACCCCGCATTCCCCGGAGAATCCCATGCACCTCTCGCGGCACCACTGCTCAACCGCCCACCCCGGCAGGCGGGCCCTGCTGTCCCCAGGCCCTGCCCGCAGCAGTGGGAGCCATCCGAGGCACCGGGACGGAACAGAGCGCGCATCTGCGCCGTGTGCGGCACCTTGCCTGCCCCGGGCACCGCACTGCACCCTCCAGGACCGGCCGAAGGAGGCGTGAGCGATGCACAACACTCGCCCCGACTTCACCGGCATCGGGTGGGCCTTTCCGATGAGTACCACCGCCAGCGGCGGCATCGCCATGGTGGCCAATGACGACTGCCTCATCAAGGCCATGCGGCTCATCCTGTCGACCTACCCGGGCGAACGGCCCATGCGCCCCGAGTTCGGCTGCCGTCTCAGGGACTATGTCTTCCGCGGCGCGAGCATCCAGACCGCCGCGGAGATAGCCGGTGAAGTGCACAACGCACTGTTGCGCTGGGAACCACGCGTCATTGTCGAGAGCGTCGACGCCTACCCTGATCCGGACGATCAGGCCCTGATCTATATCGACATCCGGTACACGACCAAGGCCACCAACGACCAGCGCAACCTGGTCTTCCCCTTCTACAGCATCCCCGACGAAGGGAGCGACTGACATGGTCCTACCTGCGCCTCACCTGGACGACCGCCGTTTCCAGGATCTCGTTGACGAAGCCAAGCGCATGGTCATGCAGCGCTGCCCCGAATGGACCGACCACAACGTCTCGGACCCGGGCGTCACCCTGATCGAGACCTTCGCCTACATGACGGACCAACTGCTGTACCGGCTCAACCGTGTCCCGGACCGCCTGTACATCAAGTTCCTGGAACTCATCGGCGTGTACATCCTGCCGCCCACCCCCGCACGCACGGCCCTGACGTTCTGGCTGTCCGCGCCCGCCCGCACCGACCACGTCCTCCCCTCCGGCACCCAGGCCGCGACCGTGCGCACCCAGACCGAGGACCCGATCGTCTTCACCACCGTCCACGACCTGCTGATCGTTCCCACTTCTTTGCAGCACGTACGCACCTATGCCGCCGCTTCCCAGTACGCCGTCCCGGACAGGCTCACCGGCAACACCGGCTTCCCTGCCTTCAGCACCACCCCCAGCCCGGGCGATGCGCTGCTGATCGGCCTGAGCGATGCCGCTCCGCAATGCTGCGTGCGGCTGAACTTCACCTGCCGTATCGACGGCGTCGGCGTCGACCCCAGCGACCCGCCGCTGACATGGCAGGCATGGGACGGCGAGGACTGGGCCGACTGCGCCGTCCTCAACGACGAGACCGGTGGCCTCAACCGTGACGGCTCCGTCGTCTTGCACCTGCCCCGCCGGCACGAAGTGAGCGTCATCGACAGCGAGCGAGCCGGCTGGCTGCGCGCCATCGTCACCGAAACCGAAGAGGGCCAACCCGCCTACAGCTCCTCTCCCCTCGTCCAGGACGTCAGCGCCGATACCATCGGCGGGTCCGTGGAGGCCATCCAGGCAGATGTCGTGCAGGACGAAGTCCTCGGGATGTCCGAAGGCGTGCCCGGACAGACCCTGTCCGTGCTGCGCACCCCCGTACTCGGCGGCTCCTACCCGGCACAGCTCAAGATCAGCTCCGATGACGGCTGGGACGACTGGGAGCCGGTCCGTTCCTTCGCCGCCAGCGGTCCCGCCGACCGGCACTTCGTGCTGGACGGCTATACCGGCACCGTTCACTTCGGGCCTGCCGTGCGCGAACCCGACGGCACCATACGGCAGTACGGCGCCGTCCCTGCGCGTGAGGCAGTGATCTGCCTGCACCGCTACGCCACGGGCGGCGGACGGCGCGGCAACGTCTCCAAGGGAGCGGTCCAGACACTCAAGTCATCGGTCCCGTTCGTGGCACGAGTGGAGAACCTTGATGCGGCCACCGGCGGAAGCGACGGCGAAACCATCGAGGAAGCCAAAACCCGCGGCCCTCTTTTGCTGCGGTCCCGCACCCGCGCGGTCACCGCCGAGGACTACGAGGTCCTCGCCAAAGGCGCAGCCCCCAGCACGCGCGTGCACTGCCTGACCGCCGGTGAACAAGCCGTCGACGCAGGCTCGGTCAAAGTACTGGTCGTCCCTTCAGCCGCCAGCGACAACGGCCGCGTCCGCTTCGAGGACCTCGCACCGCCCGCCGAACTGATGCGCCGCATCGCCACCCGGCTCGACCAGGTCCGGCTGATCGGCGTACGGGTCCTGGTCGAGCCGCCCCGCTATCAGGGCATCACCATCGTCGCCAGTGTCACCGCCCGCCGCCAGGCAGACCAGGCTGAGGTGCGCACCGCAGCGCTCGACGCTCTCTACAACTACCTCAACCCCATCACCGGCGGCCCCGACAGCACAGGATGGCCCTTCGGCCGCGACGTGCAGACCGGAGAGATCCACGCCCTGCTTCAGCGCCTTCCTGGCGTCGACATGGTCAATGAAGTCCGTCTGTTCGGAGCCAACCCGATCACAGGGGAACGCGGGCTGGAGACCAACCACCTGACCCTCGCGGACAACAGCCTCATCTACTCCTACCAGCATCACGTCCGAATCGAGGAAGCTCGATGAGAGGAAGCGTTCCCGGACTGGCCACTCCGTACCCGCTTGGAACCCTGATGCCGGCGGTCTACCAGGAGGATCCCTTCGCGATGCGCTGGTTGGCCGGGCTGGACGATGTCCTCTCACCCGTCCTCTCCACCCTCGACTGCCTCGCCGCCTACTTCGATCCGCACTACGCTCCCAGCGACTTCCTGGAATGGCTGGCCAGTTGGGTCGGCATCACCATCGACAGCAACTGGCCGACCGAACGGGCCCGCAAGGCGCTCGCATGCGCTGTCGAACTCCACCGCACGCGTGGAACCATCACCGGCCTGCGCGACTACATCGAGATCCTGACAGGCGGCACTGCGGAGATCGCCGACAACGGCGGCGTCGCATGGGCGACCGCCCCGGACATGCCGATGCCCGGCGAAGACACACCTCGGCTGGCCATCCGCGTGATCGTGCCCGACCTCGAAGCAGTGAACATCGCAGTGCTGGACGACCTCATCACGGCCGCCAAACCCGCTCACGTGGTGCACCGGCTGGAGGTGGTCTCAGCATGATCGTCTGCAAGCAGTGCGGGGCACACAACCAGCCATCCGATACCTTTTGCGGCTCCTGCGGCAGTTTCCTGGAGTGGACCGGGGAATCCGTCAAGAAGCCCGTCATTTCCGAGGAGGTCATCCAACAGGCCGAGGAGGAGGCCAAGGCACCGAAGCGGGGACTCCTGGCGCGCGTGCAGTCCATGATCTATGCCGACGTCGGAAAGGCAGAACCGGCTGCGGCGGCATCCGGGCCAGGCGGCATGCCCGGGCGTCCCGGAATGCCGGGCATGGGCGGCCCCCCCGGCATGCCCGGACCACCCGGCATGCCCGGGCGTCCCGGACCACCCGGCATGGGCGGCCCACCCGGCATGCCTCCACGCCCCGGACCACCCGGCATGGGCGGCCCACCCGGCATGCCCGGACCCCCCGGCATGCCCGGGCGTCCCGGCCCCCCCGGCATGGGCGGCCCACCCGGCATGCCCGGACCCCCCAGCATGAGCGGCCCCCCCGGTATGCCGGGCGCACCCCCACGCCCCGGACCACCCGGCATGGGCGGCCCACCCGGCATGCCTCCACGCCCCGGACCACCCGGCATGGGCGGCCCACCCGGCATGCCTCCACGCCCCGGACCACCCGGCATGGGCGGCCCACCCGGCATGCCTCCACGCCCCGGACCACCCGGCATGGGCGGCCCACCCGGCATGCCCGGACCCCCCGGGATGAGCGGCCCCCCCGGCATGGGCAAACCCCAGGACGAGGACGACGATCTCGACGACCTCCTGGACGACGAAGACGAAGACGACGACCTCCTGGACGACGAAGACGACGACGACGAAGACGACGACCTCCTGGACGACGAAGACGACGACGACGAAGACGACGACGAAGACGAAGACGACGAGGACGACGAGGACGAAGACGACGAAGACGACGAGGAGGACGAGGACGACGACGAGGACGACGACGACGAGGACGACGACGATCTCGACGACCTGCTGGACGACGAAGACGAAGACGAGGACGACGAAGACGAGGACGACGACGAGGACGAGGACGAGGACGACAGTGCGTCCTCTAAACCAACGGGCAGGGCAGCAGCGGCTTTGTTCCTGCCGGTCCGGCAAGCGCCAGACCTTCCGCAACGCATGCCCGGACCGGACAAGACTGCTGAACTGCCAATCGCTGATCAGCCCGAGCCTGTTCTCCCTCAGGTCGCCCCGAAGAAGCGTCCGGCCAAGGCCCGGAGAACGCAGCCCGGTCTGCAGCCGGGAGACAAGATCTGCGGTGAATGCGGTACCGGAAACTCCCCGGCCCGCAAGTTCTGCGGACGGTGCGGCACCTCCCTGGAGACAGCCGAGGTCGTGGGACTGCCTTGGTGGCGTCGTCTCATGCCGAAGCGGAAGCCGAGGACGCTCAAGGCAGGACAGCGTCCCGGCCAGCCCGGCGTCAAATCAAGGCGCGGGCCCGAGATGTCCAAGATTCTCCGCCCTCTCCGCCTGATCCTGGGAATAACATTTCTGCTTCTGACTATCACCTACGCAGTCCTTCCTCCGTTCCATACATGGGTAAGCCAGCACATCAATTCGATGAACCGGAAAGTTACGGCTGTCGTGCACCCACGTTACGACCCTGTGCGACCGACAGGGGTCACAGCCAGCTCTCAGCTGGCCACGCATCATGCGCGCCTCGCAGTTGACCAGTACAACAACACGTACTGGGCGGCCCCTCGTGCAGGGCCGGAAAAGTCCCTCACATTGAGCTTCAGTCAACCGGTGGATCTCGACCGCGCGCTCTTCACCAATGGCGCAAGTGATAAGTTTGCCGACTTCGACCGGCCCAAGGACCTGCACCTGGTTTTCTCCAACGGGGAGTCTCATGATGTGCAGCTCAAGGACCAGTCAGGACCTCAGCAGGTTCGCATAAAGAACGGCGGAGGTGTCACGTGGGTGGAGATCCACGTGCTCTCCACGTACAAGTCGGTCAGCGGCAACAGCGTTGCCGTCACAGAGATAGAGCTCTTCAGCAAGCAGCGCGCGTGAGCACCGCGTCGCGGTCGACGCTCCCCGTCCTCGAAACCCGTCTCGCACCGCCGCCTTGCCGGCATGGAAGGGCGCATCGGGCGCACTGAAGGGGCAGCGGCGGAGTCGCCCCGGGCCTTGCGCCCGTGCAGGACCCAAGCCGAGTCCGCTGTCACCGGCGGGCGCCGGCATCCCGCCTGACAGGCAGCCATCGCAGGTATTCGGGGCAGGAAGAACTGCCCTTGTTTCCACCTTCTTCGCTGATGTTTTGGTCGTTCCGCCACCGGAGCATGCTGGGCATGACAGTGCTCCTTTCAATGACCTCTGCCGAGGTGCAGGTGTCCCCTGGCGGGGAGGCCGTGTGTTCTGTTGAGATCCGCAACGTAGGGTTTGTCGTCGATCATTTCAGCATCGAACTGATCGGCGACTTTGCAGACTGGGCGGATATCGAACCCAAGGTTGTCAATCTGCTTCCCGACTCGGAAGTAACGGCACAGATCAAGTTCAAGCCCCCGGAAACGTCGGCGGTACTAGCCGGCGAAAAGCCCTTCGCTGTGCGAGTCACCTCGCGTGAGGACCCCGAGAGTTCTGTCGTCGAGGAAGGAACTGTCACCGTCGACAGTTTCACCAAAATATCTGCGGAGTTCACCCCCAAGGGTTCACGCGGCTCACGTAAAGGCCGCCATCGGCTCGCCATCGACAACGAGGGAAACATACCCACCCGGGTCGACATCACGCTCCTCGACCCGGAGCAGCAGCTGGACTTCTCCATAAAACAACGGTGGGTGGTGACCGAGCCTGGAACAGCGACGCTCATTCCGGTCAAGGCCATTCCAAAGAAGCGGTTCCTGAAGGGGCCGCCGAAGACCCATCCGTTCCAGGCGTCGGTCACCGGGAAGGGTTTCGATACCGTGACCGCCGATGCGGTCATGGTGCAGGAGCAGATCTTTCCCAAGTGGCTTCCCACTGCTTTGGTCGCCCTGGTCGCCCTCGCGATCCTTTTTGCGGTTCTCTGGCTGACCGTCCTGCGCCCTGTCCTGAAGTCGGAGGCACGGCAGGCAGCAGCGGCCCAGGCGAGCGAGCTGTCGCAAGGCGTGGCGCAGGCCAGTCAGCAAGCAGCCAATGCGAGCCAGAATGCGCAGGCAGCTTTGAACGCCACCGGAGCCACACCCGTGCCCTCCTCGCCTGCCGCCCCCAGCAGCGGGTCCTCAGGCGCGCCCAATGGTCAGCAGCAAGGCGGAGGGACGACGGGCGGGGACGGCGCCTCCACAGGTGGCGGCGCCGGTTCGGGCAGCACCCCGGGAGGCGGCGGTTCGGGAGGCGACGGCGGTAGCAGCGGCCAGCCCACCCCGGCCGCTCCCAGTCCCGTCGATTTCACCCTGCGCACCTTCGTTCCGGCCGGGAACGGAGGAACATTCAAGACCTTCAGTTATACGGCTCCCAAGGGGAAAACGCTGCTCATCTACGACTTCGTCCTGTCCAATCCGAACGGCGACACCGGAAACCTGGAAGTGCGCCGTGGAAACGTTATGCTCATGCCCTTCGGACTGGAGAATTTCCGAACCCAAGACCAGAACTTCACTCAGCCCATCAAGATTCCTGCGGGCCAGCCGGTTGTGCTCGCTGTCGACTGCCACAATGAATCCCGGGCGTGTACGCCTGCAGCGTACTTTTCCGGTCAGCTCCAGTGACTTCAGAAACGCAGAACGCGAGGTGCCCTTTGCCCCAGACGAACGGAGGAAGCGCGGACGATTTCCATCCGGACGATCCGCCGACAGACGATCCTCACGAGTTGTCCTGCGCAGTACCCGAAAATGCTGTCGGCGCCCCTCCCAACCACAATGCATACGCCGCCGCCTATCGCACTGGGATACTGCGGGCGTTTTCGTCCCCCGAGTACGCTCTGCTGTGCCGATCGGACGCTTCCCAGCAATATCTGGACAGATTCATAGACGAGTATGCGGCGGCCTACGCGGAACGCGCGTTGCGGGGGTATGAGCAGTGGCCACCGGCCAGCCTGCCGCCCTCCTGACCCGGGCCGGGCCCCGGGTGCGTGGCTCCCAGGAGTGCGTGCGCAGCCGCCTGCGCAGGATGTCTTCGAACGTGGGCCGGACAGGCACTCAGGGAGCGGCCCGTGTGTGTTGTCTCCCGGCGGGCCCGCGGCTTCCCCAAAGTC
Source organism: Streptomyces sp. NBC_01017 (assembly GCF_045162795.1). NCBI lineage: Bacteria > Bacillati > Actinomycetota > Actinomycetes > Kitasatosporales > Streptomycetaceae > Streptomyces > Streptomyces sp. NBC_01017. The sequence goes on along the minus strand of NZ_CP108683.1, from coordinate 10,593,288 downwards.
TGCACGTCGGTCTCTTCGGACATACCCCCCACGGCGGGACAGTGAAGCACTGTATCCGTCCGCGGCGTCCGGGGACATCGGCGTCTGCCGCCCCGACGCGACAGCGCGCCTAGGAGTTCACGATGCCGCCAGGCAAGCTGCCTCTCGTTGTGGACGCCCGGTCAGCAGGGCCGGGCGTCGTTCCTGCGCCGACCGCAGCCCATCCTGTCGTACCGGCCGGCATCACCGCGCATCGGTCTTTTGCCGTTGATGTGCCGCCGGCCGCCTCGGCGGGCTGCCGCGGCGCAGGCACGCCGCCGAAATCCGCTGCGTCGGGGCATGCTCCTGCCGCGCTGGTCTACCGCGAGCTCGACCTGCGCGCCTTCGTGGACGAGGCAACCGAGATACAGGGCCGAGCCAACGGCTTCACGGACGAGGAACGCGGCCGACGTCGTCGTGTGATCGCCACCCGGGCGGGCGAAGCGCATACGTGTGCCGTGGGCGCCTTCTCCGAAGGCCGGCTCGTCGGCTTCTGCTATGGAGCCCCCTTCACGCTGCAGTGGCCCTGGGCTGCCACGATCGCACCGGCCGTCCACAGCTGCAGCTTCGCTTTGCTTGGCACTCCGTTCGTCGTGCTGGAACTCCACGTCATGCCGTCCATGTGGCGGCTCGGCGTCGGCTCCGCGCTGCTCAGGCAAGTACACCGCCACACCAAAGCGCGCTGGACGATGCTCACCCGCAAGGCGTCCTCCCAGCAGGCCGAGCTGTTCTACCTCTCCCAGGGATATGCGGGGCTGCCGATCCAGCTGGGCCAGTACACGGTGATGGCTGCCCAACTGCCGCTGGGACATACCCGGGGATGATGTCCTGGGAAGACCGTTTCCCCCTGTCTCTGCCTTGCTTTCTTGAACCCTGCCAGCCCGGTTGTAACTTTCTGCGGATCCAGCGCACCAGGTAGGCGTTGATGCGCCGCAGGAGGGGCTTGAGGGCAGCTGACCCGCGACTGACTGCGACTTGCGGTCAACGCTGCGAACTGCGACGTGGCTGCTGCTGGTTGTCAGCGCTGATCGTCGTTGAGCACTCTTGCACGGCCCGGAGACGGCCCCGGGTGAACCGGTGCTGTCTTCGGGCCGTCCGGGCTCGGATCCTCATCTTCATCTCGGGTTCTGCGAGCTGTACAGGTCCAACAGCTGCTCGCGGAGGTCGCGCTCCTCTTCAGTCGGGTGTTCTCCGCCCGTCAGAGCCTCAACCCGCCTCCGCGCAACGCCGCGTGGGAGGTACGCTGCCCTCGAAGGGGCTGGCGCGGATGCGAAGGTCAGCATCGAGGTGCAGCCCAACGGGCGGGCCAAGCTCAACGTGGACGGGCTCGGAGCGCTCGGGGTACCCAAGTCGCTGGCCTGCTGCGGCGCCGGGTGGAGAAGATGCTCCCGAAGATCGACCTTCCGGACCTGCTGTTCGGGGTGCACTCCTGGACCGGGTTCCTGGACGCCTTCGTACACCTGGGCGACGGCAAGACCCGCATGAAGGACCTCACCACCTCGGTCGTCGCCTGCTGGTGAGCGAGGCGTGCAACATCGGTATGACCCCGGTGGTCAACCCCGGCCACGAGGCGCTGACCCGCTCCCGGCTGGTCCACGTCGACCAGTACTACCTGCGCGCCGACACCATCGCCACGGCCAACGCCGCCCTGATCGAGGCCCAGGCGAAGGTGCCGATCGTGGCGCACTGGGGCAACGGGCTGCTCGCCTCCGTCGACGGCCTGCGCTTCGTCGTCCCGGTGAAGTCCATCAGCACCGCCCCGAATCCGAAGCACTTCGGCTTCAAGCGCGGCATCACCTGGCTGAACGCCGTAAACGACCAGGTCTTCGGGATCGGGCAGATGGTGGTCCCGGGCACTCCCCGCGACTCCCTGCACATCCTGGACGCCCTGCTGAACCTCGACGGCGGGGTGAAGCCGGAGATGGTCGCCACCGACAACACCTCGTATTTAGTTACATGGACACCTTGCCTCTCGTTGAGGGGCAAGGGCGGCCGTCCGAGCCGTTGTGGCAGACGGAGGAGCCGCGCGAGAAGGCACTGGAGCGCACGCTCGCGCTGCCGTTCACAGCGGACACGGACACCAACCAGCGCACACGCCGCCGCGGTCTGATCAAGCTGCTCGACTGGCTGGAGGACCAGCCCGGCCGCACCTGGCAGGAACGCTGGACGGCCAGCGGAGCCGAGGAAGCCGGCCGGGAATGGCCGCGGGTGCCGATGCAGTGGCTCGCCGAGCACCAGCGAGCACGCAAGTACGACCGAGCCGATCTGTGCTGCGGCATGATCCCGCTGCTGGGCGGACAAGTCGCACGCCCCGCCTACCGGTGGCTGCTGCGGCAGCGCCCTTCCCAACTGCTGGCGCACATCCGCAGCGTCACCGATCCCGACGGCTTCGCGGCGCTCAAGGACCAGTTCACGGCCACCGGCCACGCGGGGGCCAACGACTGCAACAACGCGCTCAACCGCGTCACCTGGATCGTGACCTGCAAAGACGGCACCATCCGCGACGTCACCATCGGCGACTGCGTCGAACTGCAGCACGCCATCGGCGAGCACCAGACCAACGGCTACCACGGCAAGCACCTCTTCTATCAACTCCTGGCAGGACTCGGCGTCTTCGGGCCCCGAGGCCCCCGCCCGGCTGAAGACCGTGATGCTGCCCGGACAGTTAGCACCGGCGGCCCTGGTCGACCGGCTGGGCATCGCCTGCACCCCGATACGCGACCTCCTGGTCGACTACCTCACCGAGCGCGCGGTGGACGTCGACTACACCACGCTCGAGGACATGGCCCGCTCGTTGGCCGGACTGTTCTGGCGTGACCTGGAGAAACACCACCCCGGCATCGACTCTTTGCGGCTGGACGCCGACACCGTCACCGCCTGGAAGGAGCGCGTCGGCATGGTCCGTGACCGTCACGGCGTCCCCGTCCGGCCGCGTGTCGGCGTACACCATCTTCAGCTGGGTCCGGGCGTTCTACCAGGATCTCGCCCGCTGGGCTGCCGAAGAACCGGCCCGGTGGGGCCCGTGGGTCGCTCCCTGTCCGGTCCGCGACAGCGACACCGACCACAGCAAGAACCGCGCCCGCCGCAAAGCCGCTATGGACCAGCGCACCCGCACAGCGGCGCCACCGCGACGAGGTCCAAGCCCTGCGGCAGGCCCTCGAAGCCGCCCAGAGCGAGAACCTCGAACTGCGACGCAGCCTCGGCCCCCGACACACCACCCGCCCTGAGAGCCCCTACTCCTGACGCCCTCACACATCGATGGCCCTGCGGGCATGGCTCACAAACTGCTGCCGTTTATTCGACGCATGGCCGAGGTAACTCCTGATGCGATTCGACTGGTTCGCGTCAATCGCATCGCCGCTCTCCCGTCCAAGGATTCTCGCCTGAATCGCTGCCACACAAGCCGACAGCGACTGTCGCAACTCGCCAGCCATCCGGGCCAATTCCTCCGGACCTTCAAGCTCGACTGCGGTCTGGGTATCCGCCAGGTCCGCTCGAAGCAATCTGCGGGTCTCTTCGAGAAGGTGACGCAGTCCATCGAGATCATGACCTGGCCTGGCCAGCTCAGCCTCGATACCCCGCAGGGCCTCATGAACCTCGTCGGCCTTGCCCGTGAAGGCGGCATAGGCATCACGGCGGAGCTGACGACGCCAGTGACGATGCTCAGCTCGAACCTGCCGCTGCCCCGCTATCCCAGCAATAGTTGCAGCCAGGGTTGTCCCCATCACTCCCACCCCAGCTCCTAGAACCGCTGCCGTTCCAGCATCCATGCGAAGAGTGTGCCAGCGAGGCTCCCTGAGCGTTTGTCACCTTCAAAGTCGCGATCAGGGACAGTCACTTGCAGATGCGTCCGCAAGTGCTCTAGCTGCGCGAATACCAGCCGTTCACCCCCTTTGCCCCAGATACCCTCTTGACGACGAAGTACATTGACGCCGCGGTCGCCCAGCTGCGTGCTGAGGGCCACGAGATCAGCGATGAGGATGTCACCCGCCTGTCCCCGCTGAAGTTCAAGAACCTCAATGTCCTGGGCCGCTACAGCTTCACCCCCTCCACCCCGCGCGAGGGCCTGCGCCCGCTGCGTGACCCGGACGCCCTCGAGCTCGACGAGGACGACGACGGCAGTGGGGACGAGTGGACGCCTCCGGAAGCCGGATCGGCCCCGGTGCTGTCCCACGGGGGGAGGGCAGCACCGGGGCCGACGGTTGAATCACCCTAGCCGGATTGCTCACCGGTCTTGGGAGAGTTTGTACAGCTCAGCAAAGATTCCGCCCGCGTCCAGGAGCGCCTCGAACGTGTCGGACTCCGCGACGCGCCCCTGATCGAGGACGATGATGCGGTCCGCGATCCGGGCGTTCTCCAGGTTGTGCGTGACGAACACGGCGGCCTTGCCCACGGCGAGCTCCTTGAACCGGCGGATCACCAGGTGCTCGGCGCGCGGGTCCATCGCGGACGTCGGCTCGTCCAGCATCAGCATCGCGGCATCCCTGTAGAACGCTCGCGCGACCGCGATGCGCTGCCACTGCCCGCCGGACAGGTCGGTGCCGCCCCAGTTCGAGCTGGCGACCAGGGTGTCGAGCCCGTACGGGACCTTGGCGATGACGCTGTCCGCGCCAGCCGCCTTCGCCGCGTCCAGCAGCAGGGCGTCGTCGGCGGTGCGGGGCTGGCCGAGGTGGATGTTGGCGCGCAGGTCCATCGGCCAGCGGGTGTAGTCCTGCGGCACCAGGCCGACGCGGGACCACACGCTGTGCGGGTCGGCCCCGGCGAGGTCGGTGCCGTCCCAGGTCACCGTGCCGCCGCCGTTCGCCACGCGCAACCCGGTCAGCAGGGCGGACAGCGTGGTCTTGCCGCTGCCGTTCTCCCCGACCAGCGCGATCAACTCGCCCCGCCGCAGGGTCAGAGAGACGCCGTCGACCGCCGGGGCGTCGGCGCCGGGATAGGCGTACGTGACGTCCTTCGCCTCGATCACGGCAGGCGCCCCGGCCGGGATCACCTCGGTGCCACGTACGGCGCGCAGGGCCTTCGCCCGGCGCAGAAACACCTGCCAGTCGTCCAGATACAGCGACGTACGGAACAGTCGGGCGGCGGCCATGACCAGCGAGGTCAAGGCGCCGGTGGAGGTGCGCACCGCGATGAAGGCAGTCGCCGCGATGGCCAGGTCCATCCGACCAGTGGCCGCCAGCCAGCCGAGCGTGACCCAAGTCGTGCCGAGCATCAGCCCGCTGACGGCCGAGCCGAGCAGCGTGACCCGCAGGACCCTCGGTGCTGCCGCACGGTGGGTGGCCTTGATCCGGTCGGTGATCTGGCGGTACCAGGACTGAAGGAAGCCGGCCATGGTGGTGGCGCGGACCTCGGCGGCGGTGCGACGGTCGGTGGAGTAGTACCGCAGCAGGTAGCGCAGGTGGTTGTCCGAGATGTTCTGGTAGTCCGCCCGGTGCTGAATCCTCGCGGTGGTGATCGCCGCCGCGCCCTTGGGCACCACGGCCAGCACCAGAAGAGGCAGAAGCAGAGGGTGCAGGACCGTCAGAACCGAGGCCGCGGCGACGAGCTGGGCGAGCGCGGAGACCAGGGCCTGAGCGTCGCCGATCAGGTTCTCCGTCGCCTCGGCGCCCTTTCCAGCGGCCTGGAGCCGGTCGGTGAAGCCGGGCCGGTCGTACGCCTCCAGCTCCACCTCCGGGGCAGCAGCCAGGATCTGGAGGTCCGCCTCGGTCGCGACCTCCGGCGACAGGCGGGCAGAGGCGTACACGGCGAGCGCGTCGGCCCCGGCCCGTACGCCGGTTGCCACGGCGACCACGATCAGCGCGGGGGTGGCCGCGCTCACCCGGTCGGCGACCTGGCCGCCGGCGAAGAGGTGGTTCATCGCGCCGGGCAGCGCTCCGAGCGCGACGGCCGAGGAGACTGCGACGACCAGCTGGCACAGACCGAGCCAGAGCATCGCCGCTCTGTCGGCGGCCCAGCCGAGGCGGGCCGCGGCGGCGAGCGTACGGGGCAGCCGGGCGGCCATCCGCCACCAGGAGGCGTTCGCGATGTCCTCGAAGTGCGGGTCGCTCTGGTAGCCGACCTGCTGCGGGGAGCCGGAGGATTTCGGGGCGGGCGAGGACTGTGTCACCCGCCCCATCCTGGTGCGTCCGCCGGGACGGCCGGAGCCTTTTGAGCCGAACTCGCCTGCGTGGTGGACGCTGCGTCTACAGGGCCCGCAGAGCCAGCTCGACGGCTGTGATCAGGAACAGCCCGGTGCGGTACGGCGCCGCCTCATCGGGGCCGAGGGCCGCCCGCTCGACGGTCTCCGAGAGCACGGCCGCATCAAGGAATCCCTGCTCGACCAGGTGCAGGTCCTTGCCCCAGCCGCGGAGCAGGCCGCTGCTGTACTCGTGCACGGCCCGGTTCATCAGGTGACCGAAGTTCTCCCGCATCACCGGGTGCACGACGGCGTCGGGGAGGCCACGGGCGGCGAAGCGTTCGGTCAGCAGCTTCTTGTCGCGCTTCCACTCCAGTGGGAGGCGCTGGCCGAAGCGGACCAGGTCGGGGTCGGTGAACGGGGCGAGGGTCCACAGGCCCCGGCGCGCAAGGAGCGGGGTGGCGACCTCCAGGGCGACCAGCGCGGTCTCCGGCGCCACGGTGGCTGGGGAGATCCCGGTGTTCACCTCGCCGAGCAGGTCGCGGACCCGTTCGCCGCACCAGGCCGGCGCCTCCGGCGTACGGACGGGGCCGCCGTCGGGGCGGCGGACGCGGGCGACTTCGTCGCCGCCGAACCCGGCCACCACCGTGGTGATGCCGCGCGCCATCAACGCCTGGGCGAGCGCGTCGGCGGCCTCCAGGTGCGGCTCGTCCAGCGGACTGATCGCCTCGGGGCAGGCCCGGCGCAGCCCGCCCGGGGCGAGCGGCGGGTGGTCGGTCGCGGGCACCGTGATGTCCGGGGCGAAGCCGGTGTGGTCGATGACCATGCGGCGCCGCGCGATCTGCTGCGGCCCCGCCTCGCCGCCGATCAGCAGCGCGCACGGCGTGATCAGGCCCGGGTGCGCGAGCGCGAGGGAGACGGCGAGGTTGGTGGAGTCCTTCCCGCCCGACAGCTGCGCCGCGGTCTGTGCCGCGGTGAGGGGGCGGCGGGCGTAGATGTGGTCGACGAGCGCCTCGAACGCTCCCACCAGAGCCGGGCCGTCGGTGCCCTCGACGAGTGCGGAGGACTGGGCGTGCTCGGCCGCGGCCGGGTAGACCAAGCGCAGGCCCTCGGCGTCCGCGTACGCCGACGAGCGTTCGGACAGCCGCTTGATGCTGGTGAACAACGTGTCGTGCCCGTAGCGGGGATGCCCGGTCACCAGCCGCATCACCTCCCAGCCGTCCCGGGGCCTGGTGGGCGGACAGGTCCATCAGCTGCCACGACCCGGCCAGCCGCCCGTTCTCGTACGCGAGGTAGAGCGGGCACACCCCGCCAAGCCCGGTCTCCAGCCGCAGCCCGTCCGGGCCCGCCTCGACCCATACGGACTGGAGCGGCCACTGGCGGCACTCCTCTATGGCGCGGGCGTACACCGCGGCGTCGACCCGCACCGGCGCCATGGACCGCAGCAGGGAGGCACGGCCGGCAGCCCGCTCGCGTACCACCATCAGCGTGGTGGTGCCGTCGGTGACCGCCCGCGCCTCCAGCGCCAGATTGGCCAGCGGGCGGATGCGGTCCTCTCCCCGTACCCAGCAGCCTTCGCCCTGCTCACACCACTGCCACGGCCCCGAGGCCGTCCGCAGATCGACCGTGCATGTCAGCATCCCCTGACTCCCTTCGTTCCTCCGGTGGGCAAGCGACGGGGCCCGCGCGGCTCTCGGCCGAGCGCGGGCCCCGGTGGTGCTCGTGGTGCCGGTGGATCAGTCCTCGAACCGACCCTGGTCCGAGCTCTCCTGCGGCTTCTCCTCAAAGCGCGCGGTGTCACTGGGTACGGCGGTGATCTCCGGCCCGGCGAACACGGACTCCCACGGACGCGTCTGGTCCTTCATCACGGTCCCCTTCCACTCGACCCATCCCGTTGACGGAACGTCATCGGGCTTCGTCAATCAGTGAACTGGGCAAGGGAGTTGGCGGGTAGCGTACGGAGCACGCGGAGCCGTATATCGGGTATACGAGGGCGGGGACCCCATGACCCAGCGCACGGCGAACCACCAGCTCAAGAAGCTGATCGACGAATCCGGCCTGCCGTACGACGGCGTCGCGCGCGCCGTGAAGGCCGTCGCGTCGGAGAGCGGCCAGCGGCTGGGGACCAACAAGTCGGCCGTCCACCACTGGACACTCGGCGCCGTGCCGGAGGGGGCGACCCCCGGATACCTGGCCGAGGCGCTCTCCCGGCGCCTGGGCCGCCGGATCACCCGCGAAGACCTCGGACTCGGTTCCCCCATCGGCGGCGAGGATGAAAGCATCGGGCTGACGCTGGACTTCGACCCCATCGAGACGCTGACCGCCATCGGGAGCGCAGACGTGAACCGACGCCGTTTCCTTGCCGCCTCCGCCTTCTCCATGGCTGCCTCCGTCCTCCCGCTGGAGTCTGTCCAGGAAGCCGCCGCCCGCACCCGCACCGTCAGCGGCGGCGCGCTCGCCGGGCACGCCGACGTCACGGCCGTGCGCGACATGGTGAAGCTCTTCATGGACATGGATGAGCGCCACGGCGGCCAGCACGGCCGCTCGGCGTTCGTGCAATACCTGATCACCGACGTCCGCGACCTCTGCCGGGCCCGCTTCAGCAGCGAGGAAGCCCGCGCCGAGGCGCTGTCCGTCGCCTCCGCCGCGGCCCACCTCTGTGGGTGGAAGGCGTACGACAGCGGTGAGCAGGGCCTCGCCCAGCGGTACTACATGCAGTCGCTGGGGCTCGCCCGGGAGTCCGGAATCCCAGGTCAGGACGGGTTCGTGATGCGAACCATGTCGCAGCAGGGCATGAAGCTGCACCGGCCCGAGCACTGCCTGGCCCTGGCCGAGACCGGCTGGGCCAGGGCCAAGGGACGGGTGGACTCGCAGGTCGAGGCGCTGTTCGCCGTCACCCACGCGCACGCGCTCGCCAAGACCGGCCAGCGTCAGGCCGCGCTTGCCGACGTCGACCGCGCCCACGCCGCGCTCGCGGCCGGAGCGGCGACCGGGGACGAGGTGCCGTTCTGGGCGCTGGTCTGGGGGCCGCCCGCAGCCACCGTCCACTCCCGTACGGCGAAGGTGTTCGAGACGCTCGGCGACCGCGGCAACTCTGCACGGAGCTACGCGACCGCCGCCGCGAGCCGGCCCGGGGCAACGTACGCACGGATCATCGCGCTCGACCTCGTCGCCCAGGCCGAGCAGCAGGCCAAGCAGGGCGGCATCGAGCAGGCGTGCGCCACCTGGGACCGGGCCATCGACGCCATGGCCGGGGTGAAGTCCACCCGCACCCTCAAAGCGGTCCGCTCGCTGCGCGGGGACCTGCGCCCGTACCGCTCGCGCGGCGTGCCGTGCGCCGCCGAGCTCGACGAGCGCGCCCGCCTCTTCCTCGCCTCCCGCCCCAACTGACCGCCGCGCGGTGCCGCGCTGTAGCGTCAGCCGGACTGATCTCCGGGGCGGGAGGACAAATCCGTGACGGGCCCGCTCCGGTCTACCTCCGCCGACGCCGGGTCCTCTTCCTCGTACGTACCGAAGGGGCCCGGCTCCCCGGCGGGCACTCCGAGCATCGGGGCACCGCCCTTGGTCCGGTAGTAGCTGGCAAACATCGCACCACCGTACGACGCCCGTCGGGCGCGGATGGCCGGTCCGCCTTCATGCAGCCTGATGCGATGTCAGTGGCCCGCGCCACACTGGGCTCCTCGCTGATGAAGCAGGGGGCCGATGGCGTTCAGGGCTGTACACGCGCAGTGGGGGACCGTCTTCGCGCATCTGCCCGATCTCGGCTGCGGACGCGTCTGGGATGCGGTGTGGAAGGTGCGCCCGTCCGCGCCGCTGACGTGCGACGAGTGCGGAACACGCGATGTACGCGAAGACCTCCCGCGCGGGGTTACGGTTCTTCGCCCACGCCCCGGGCACCCCCACTTGCGCACTCGCCCTGGAGTCCGTCGCCCACCACCTGCTCAAGCTGGAACTGGCGAACGCCGCACGCGACGCTGGCGCGCACGCCGAACTCGAAGTACGCAGGCCCGACGGCCGATGGCGGGCCGACGTGCTGGCTACCGACCCCCTCACGGAGCATCGCCTTCCTCGTCGGACAGTCCGTGGTCTTCTCGACCGAGGCCGTCATGCGCGGCCGCGGCGACATCCTCCACGGACGGCCCGCCCTCGTGATCGGCTTCGGCAAGCTCGGCTCCTCCATCGCCCGGCTCCTGCAGGCCAAAGGAGTGCAGGTCACCGTCTTCGACATCGACCCCGTCCGCCGCACTCAGGCCCTGTCCCAGGGCTTCACCGTCGCCCGCGACCGCGAGACCGCCCTGACCGGCGCCAGCCTGGTGCTCTGCGCGACCGGCGCGATTCCCTGCGCGGCGAGGACTTCTCCCACCTGCGCAACGGCGCCTACGTCGCCACCGTCACCTCCAGCGAGGACGAACTCGACCTCGCCGAACTCCCCGACGTCTACACCCGCACGATCGTCGGCGACCACGTCACCCGCTACCGGACTACCGGCCACTGCTTCTATCTGGCGAACGACGGCAACGCCGTCAACTTCATCCACGGCGCCAGCGCTGGGCCGTTCATCTTCCTGATCCAGGCCGAGATCCTCGCCGCGATCAGGATGCTCACCCGCGAAGACCTCGCCCCCGGCATCCATGAGGTCCCCGCACCCGACCGTGAAGCCATCGCGGCGACCTGGCTCTCCTACTTCAACAGGTGATCAACATGCCCGTCACGGCCAACCACATCCGCACCACCCTCACCGCCTACCTCGACCAGCACCCCGAGGACAAACGCGAGATCGACGTCATCCGCGGCCTCCTCGACGACAGCGACGACCTCACCAGCCGCAAAACGTCCCCCGGACACGCCACCGCCGGGGCGATCCTCGTCGGCCCCGACGGCCGCATCCTGCACATCCACCACAACGTCACAAAGCTGTGGTTGCTGCCAGGAGGCCACCTGGAGCCCTCCGACGAGACGCTCCTGCAGGCCGCCGGTCGCGAACTCACCGAGGAGACTGGCATCCCGCCCCACGTCGTCACCCCACTCGGCGAGGTCCCGCTGCACGTCGATGTCCACCCCATCGACGCCAACCCGGCCAAGGACGAGCCCGCCCACCAGCACTTCGACTTCCGATTCCTCTTCCGCACCACCGCCGACATCGGCGAACTGCAGACCGAAGGAGTCTCCGACGCCGCCTGGCGCACCATCGACGAGATCACCGACCCGAAGCTCCGCGACCGCATTGCCACAGCCCTCCTAGACGCCGACAGCGACGCCGTGATGAACGGCCAGCTCCCACTCACCGAACCCTGGCCAACCGCAGATTGGTGACAGACCGACAGGTCTGCAGGGACTCAGGGGCTGAAGGGACAGAACTTCAGCCATCACACTGCGATCCGCGACCGCATCGACGGCCGACAGCCGCATTCAGAGGTGTCGGCCGTCGTCGTCCATCCAAAAGCCGGATTGTCAGTGGTGCGGGGGACCCTGATCCCATGAGCGCACCTTCGTCCCGCACCACGGCCTTCGAGCAGCAGATTCCCGACCGTCTGTCCGTCGTCGGGCCCGGCTGGCGTCCTGGGATGCACCCGCTTCCACGGGGATCCACATGGCACCTGGATCAGAACGCTTTGCGATCACTGCCGACGTGACCCTGCCAGATGCGGGTGACTCACAAGCCGGTCTCGAAAGTTGTCAGCGCCAAGTCCTGGATGGGCACACAACCCTCGGCAGACAGCGCCTTGCTTCTGTCTCATGAGACAGCCTGAGCGCGAAGAAAGGTTCCAGACGTTGTCGAAGGACTTCTGGATGTCGAGGTCGATCACCCAGTGCTGTCGAACGTGCCGGCCGCATCCCGCGGCACCTTCACCCCGACTGGGCCGACGTCGGTGAGCACGGTCTTCGTCCGGGTGCCGTTGCGGCTGTTGCCGCTGCCCGTCGCGTCGGGCTTGTCGCAGCCGACGTGGCCGGTGATCTCGCCCTCCGGGGCGGACTCCGGGACCCGCTTGGTCGGCTGCTGCAGCCCGCCCTCCCCGGTCAGCTGCGGCCCATCACTGCGGGCTCGGCCGACCGGCATCGCGACCAATTGGTCTCGCTCATCAGGGAAGCGTCTCCTTGATCACCGGATCCGCCGATGATTAGACACTCCCTCCCATCGCCCGTCAGTGGCCGAGCTGAAAGGGCTCAGTGCGTGAACGCCTTGTCAGATGAGGCCCTCGCGCAGTGCGTAGGCCACTGCTTGCGAGCGGTTCTTGAGTTGGAATCGGCTGGTGATGTCGTGCAGGACGTTCTTGACGGTGCGTTCGGAGTAGCACAGCTGGGCGGCGATCTCTCGCGTGTCGTAGCCGTCTGCGACGAGGCGCAGGATGCGCGTCTCGCGGTCGGACAGGCCGTTCAGGTGAAGGTCCATGGGGGTCAGAACCTGGCGTTGCAGGCGTCCGACCTGCAGCAGCAGACGTCCTAGCAGGTCGGGTGGCAGGACTCCTTCTCCCGCGGCGGCGCTCACGATGAGTTGTGCCAGGCGCGGTGCGGTGGCCTCCGAGCGGCGGACGACGGCACATACTCCGATCTCGATCACGGACATCAGACCGCTCTCGTCGAGTGTGCCGATGACCAGGACGATGCGCCGGCAGCCTTTGCGGCTCAGGCTGCGCAGGGTGCGCATGGTGGCCTCGTCCAGGCCCTCGGCCGCCTCGATGACGACCGCGTTGTCATCGATGTGTTCCTCGTCGACCAGGAGCACTTCAGGGCGGCTCTTGAGTGTGGCTTCCAAGCCTGCTTCGGATATGGGGTCCTCAGCGTGTACGTAGACTGGGATGCGCGTGGGCATGGATCGGTCGACCTCCCCGGAGGCGGGTAGTGCGGAGCCCTGCCGTTGGATGGTCGGGATGGCGCCAGGTGTTCTGGGCTGTCCTTCTCCGGCGGGGACCCGATGGATACCTGAACGGTTCGCTGAGCCGCAGTGGTGTGCCGGAGAAAGTTCCGGTAGTCCGCGATGTGCATAGCCTGCGCGACGTGTGCCCACCGGCACCCCAGGGGGCTGCCCTAGTGGTCCTTCCTAGGGACATGGGATGCGGTGGTGTCGTGCGCGGGTGCGATGTCCTGCCGGGCATCCACGCGGTCCTGGACGGTACGGCGCGGTCGGTGCGATACCGGCGGGCGGTTGTGGCGGCGCAGCATGCACAATCCCCCGCCCCAGAGTGCGCAGGACCGCCGACAGGTAGAGCAACGTTTGGGCTGCCGTGAGCGGGGAGGCAGGCAGTGGCTGAGGGCGGGGGGTCGGCGGCAGCTGCCCGGGCGGAGTGGCCGGGGCGGGGCCGGCTGTCCATCCTGTGGGGCTGAGGGCCCCGTCCGTCCAGCCCAGCAGTGGGGCGGGCAGGGCGGCGCTGGTCGTGTGCTGCGGCAGGTAGGCGGGAGGTGCCGGCAGGGGCAGGCCTGCAACGGCCGAGGACAGCCAGGCGGCCGGCAGCACGGGGCCCGGCCCGAGCTGGTCATAGATGAAGTCGTAGCGGTAGGGCACGAATCCGCGGGAGGCGTAGTGGGCGTAGGCGGCGTTGCGTGTGTAGCGCGCCGTCTGTCCGGGACGAGGCTGCTCGTAGAGGCTGAAGCGCTGGTGGGAGACCTCGTCCCAGCCTGCGAAGATCACCGTGTGGGGGGAGGAGAGAAGGATGTCTCCGGGTTGCAGGTCGGTGGCTGGGATGGGGTGGGCGACGGTGCCCAGGTTGCCGGTCCAGTAGTTGGCCCTCTGGTCCAGGCGCCAGGCCATGGACACATAGCCCGAGCAGTCCTGCCGGTAGGTGCCCAGTGTGTTCGTCCACCACGAGGTCTGGCTGTAGGGGACGCCCTCGATGACCCATTGCGCGGCGCGCTGGATGACTTCGGCACGGCTGATCAGGCCCAGGGGTGTGACCGGATACGAGGCAGGCGCGGGCGCCTGGGGCACGGGCCCGCCCTCGGGAGCCGGTTGCGGAGGTGGGGACGACATGGAGGGTGGAGGGGCGGCCGCCGACGGCTCCGCAGAGGTGGGGACAGCCGCCGGCGGCGGGGTGGGCTTGCGCGCCGGAGGGGTGGACTGGGGGGTGGCCGAGCCCGGCGACGGCGCGGGCGGCGGTGAGCTGTTGGCTGATACCGGGAGCGGCACAGAGGTCGAGGCGGCACCGCCCGTCGTGCCGGCGGCGGACCGGTTGCTCGGCAGGCCGGCTGCGGACGGAACCGCCCCGAGTGCAGGTGCCGCCACCAGCAGGACGGCGATCGCCGCAAGGAGCGCGCCCATCAGGCTCAGTGGGTTCGGGCACTGGAGTGCGCAGGGCATGCGGCGCCCTCTCATGGCAGGGAGGGCGTGGTGTCGGGGCTTGTGCCGGACAGCGGACCAGGGCGTTGACGCTTCGATCGCCCGTGTGCGCGGGACCGGCGCCAGACAGCGGATCCCACTGGCCACTCCTCTTGGTCGAGACGTTTTCCCGCACCCACGATGCCGCCCTCCTTCTTCCGCAAAGCGCAAGTACAGGGCCTGGGCAGAAAGGAACTGTCCCTCTCCATGCTGGGAATAGCGAGAAGTGGTGTAAACGCTTTTCGGGCAACTGTCAGGGTACGGAGAGGGGGGCGGGCGGCTTCCCGGAACGACGGGGCGGCAGGAGCCGGCGGAAAGGGTATGACGGGTGCGGCGGGAACGTGGCCGCGTTACCCGTGAAGCCGGTGGGCTGTGTGGGCGCCGGCCGGACCGCTTTTGGCGGGGATATGTCTGCCAGGCGGCGGGTTCCTCTTTCGGCCGCAGGTTGTTATTTGCTCCGCGGGTGCCGACACCTCGGCCCTTTCGGGCAGCGCTCACGGCCCTTCCTGCGGCATCCCCGCTCCTGCACGCGGGCCGACGCTCCTCCTAGCGTGGCTGATACCCCCCTCCCCGGGGGCCGTCCACGCCTGTCCGGTCCCCTCCCAGGTCGGGCGCTGGACGGCCCCGGGCGGGCTGCCGGCGGCAACTGTTTTGCGCGGTCGCCGCCGGCACCTGCCCCTTTTCGTCGGCTCCTCGTGGCGCTCAGCCCGCCATCTGGCCTCAGGACTGCACATGACCCTTGCCTCTTCCCCTCAGCCGACCCGCCATGGCCGGCAGCGGCTGTCTGCCGCATGGCTGGGAACACGCACGGCGGCAGCCATGATGGTTGTTGCTCTGAGCGCTGCTACGGCGGGCTGTGCCGATCTGTCTTCGCCCGGGACCACCGATGCTCCGGTTCCGGGGCAGTCTGTTCAGGCATCAGCGATGAAGGCGTCGGTGCCCCTGCGCGTCGAGATCCCCGATGCGAAGATCAGCAGCCGCATCATCTCGCTGGGCCTCAACAAGGACCGCACGGTCGCTGTGCCTCCGATCCAGAAGAACGACCCGGTCGGCTGGTACAAGAATTCGCCCACTCCCGGCGAAACGGGCCCCTCTGTGCTTCTCGGCCATGTCACTGTCGGGCGGTACGGCAAAGGGGTCTTCTCCCGGCTGGAAGCCGTCGACAAGGGCGATTCCATTCTGGTCACGCGCAAGGATAAAAGTACGGCACGGTTCACCGTGGACCGCGTCAAGAAATATCCGAGGAATAAATTTCCAACGGATCAAGTCTATGCGAACACGGCCACGCCGCAGCTGCGGGTCATTACCTGTGCCGGCAGCCTCAATTCACGAACCGGCCAGTACAAGGAAAACCTCATCGTCTTCGCCAGCCTCGCATCCGGCTGAGGCGAGGCCGGGGCCTTAACGTCGCCCCTCTGCGCTGCCCTGTCCGGCCCGCCCGGGGCGAGCGTCGGACAGCAGGACCGAGGCCGGATCCGGCAGCAGCGATGCACCGCCGGCTCGACGGCCCCGCAGCACCCCCGGGCAGCTCGCGTCGCCGCAAGGCGGCTTGGAGGCGTCTGGCCGCACCTGCGCCTTTCCGGCCGCAGGCAGCGGGCGGTGTTCAGCCTGTCGCTGCGGGCTGGTCCACGCGGCAGACCGTGTGGTGGAGATCGCCGTCGGCGTCGGCGTAGCCGTACTCACCCGAATACACGACCAACTCGGCCGCGCCTTGTGCGGTGTCGGCGGGATGGTGGCGGAAGACAGCGGCGGTGGCTTCCGGGTCACGCCAGTATCCCTGGGCGATGGTCGGCCCGCGGTGTACGAACTGGCCGCGGGTGCCCGGCGGGCAGGGCCGTCCGTTCTCGTCCACGACCAGGACGTCGCTGTTGGGGACGGGCCGGCCGATGGAGCGGGGCTTGGTGTCGATCAGAGGATGCTGCAGGCATGTTGTGTGCAGTGTCTCGGGGTGACCGTACAGGGCGAAGACCTCCACCTTGGGATGGGCGGATCTCATCGCCTTGAGCGCGGCCGGCGGCAGACCTTTCCCGGAGTGGGTGAGGTAGCGCAGACGGGGATAGGCCTCGCGCAGGAACGGGGAGCGGCTGCCGGTCAGGGCCGGCCAGAAGGAGGGCAGCAGGGCAAGTCCGGTGACCTCGGCGGTTTTGAGGAGATGGCACAGGCTTGAGGCGGAAGTGAAGCGGGGGATGACGACGGCGGCGCCGGCGGCGAAGGTGGCGAGCACCTGGTTCAGACCGTAGTGGCTGCTCCACGCAGGCAATGTCAGGACGCGGTCGCGTCCCGTCAGGCGCAGGCAGTCACACAGCGTGAACGCGCCGGCCAGGAGGTTGTCATGGCTGAGCATGACGCCCTTGAGGGGGTCTTCGGTGCCGGAGGGGTAGACAAGTGCTGCCAGGTCGTGGCCGATGACGCGCTGCACTGCCCTCAGCGGCGGTCCCGCAGCCGCATCCGCGGTGACTATGGATCTGCCGCCGGCAGAGTAGCGGCGCACGAGCGCGCGGCGGTGGCGGGAGGTGACCGCGAGGACGGCTTGGGCGTGCTCGATGATGCCTCCGACCCGGGGCGCGGGAAGCTGTTCGTGGATGAGGACCGGGATCAGACCAGCCATGTGGGCGCCGAAGAACAGGGCCAGGCTGCGGGTCTCCGGTGGCAGGACGAGCGCCACCCGATCGCCCGGGCGGGCTCGTCCGGCCAGGAAGCCGGCACATCTGCGGGCGAGCACGGCGAGTTCGCTGTAGGTGAGGGCCTGGTCGTCCTCGACGACAGCCAGAGCCCACGGGTTCTTGCGAGCTGCCTGCAACAGGAGATCGGGGACGACGTACTGCACCACACACCTCCCTGCGGTCAGAAATGAGAGCCGGGCGGCCCGGCCGCTCTGCGGTGCACCTCGGTACACCGATGAGGAAAGACTGGCGCGTGAAGTGACCGAGCGTGGTGCCCGAAGAGGTGGACCATCAGGCGCCGACGAGTGATGAGTTGGCCTGCCCAGCTGCGCCCACCGCGCGAAGTCCTCTGTCAACTCCTCAGCCACGGCACGGATGCGCCGGCTCTGCAGCCCGTCGCCAAGGAGGCCCAAGCAGACCTCGGGCAGCGGTCTTTACGGCCTGCGCTCGTAGGCGACCAGGGTATCGACATGGCAGAAGCCATGGGCCTGCAGGAAGCTGTCCATCGCGGCATTGTCGTGGTCGATGTACACCGCTACACGGCGCGCATCGCGGGTAATCGCCAGGTCGACGCATTCGCGCAGCAGGCGGCTTCCCATGCCGCGGCGGCGGTGGCCCGGGCTGACACTGAGCTGCCACAGCAGGGCTGTGTCATCCGGGCAGGCAAGGACGACGGCGGAGGCTGCCGTGCCTGCACCATGCCGTATGCGCAGCCGCCAGCCGTGCGGGCTGCGCACCCGGGTGACGTCGGTGGGCGGCTCATCGGGCAGGCGGGCGGGTCGCCCAGGGAGGAGGAGGTCGTCCAAAAGGAGATAGCGCTGGCGGGCGTACGGCACGAAGCGGGCGCCCATGAGCAGGTCTGCGAGCCGGTGGTGGTGCCCGACGGGCAGTCCCGGCACCAGCGCCAGGGCGCAGATCGCGGGCTCGCTGAAGGCATACAGGCGCCGCGGGCCCAGTGTCTGGCAGGCGTGGGAGAGCAGGGCCGATATGACGCCGGGGTCGTCGTCCTGGGCGTGCAGCCAGTGGATCAGCCCGCTGCCGTCGAAGGCCCGCTGCGACAGCGCCACGGCCCCGACGACAGCGCCGGACGGGTCCACGCCGGCGCACATCTCAAAGTGTCCTGGGGCAGCCAGGTGCTGTGCCGATGCAGCTGTCAGAGCAGGTTCCCCGGGCAGCCGCGCACGGTTGATCAACTCCCGCAGTGCAGGAAGGTCAGCGCTGTCGCCGGGGCGAATGGCCGGGAGGGCGGGCATGGCAGTGCGGTGCTGGGCCATTCATATCTCTCACAGGGTCGTGCGGCAGGGGCAGCGGCCGACAGCCGCACGCCTTCGACTGTGCCCCTCCCCCGGGACCTGCTGCCCCAGGGGAAGCCCCTAAGGAAATGGTTATGGGGCCACGTGTGGGCGGGGAGGGATCCGTCGCGGGACAAGCCCCGGTGGCATGCCGTACAGGAGACGGAAGCGATGTTTGCCCCTTCGTCTCCCCCAAAAGGAAGTGCTGACCAAAGACTCAAGCGTTAACCTCGGCGTTGCAGCCAGCACTTAAATGGAGGGCCTTGAGATGGAAAACTCTGAAGAAGAGTATGTTGACATGTACGGCTCCTCCGATAACGAGGACTACAATAACGAGAATTGGTACGCTACACCCGAGGCGGCGCCGACGCAGACCATTCCCAGCCGATATCAGCGCCTGGGTGAAGCAAATGCACTACTGAGTCAATTCACGGTTTCTGTTCTGTGCTTGGATAACAGTGGAAATAATCCGCAGACCTTCGGGCCGTTCACCATTGAAGAGTTCCTGGCACAGTTCGATATCGTCGGCGGCCAAATCCGGAACCGGCTCGCCGAAGGCTTTGCGAAGTGCATCGAGTCACGCGAGTGGAATTTTTATCTGTCGGAGACAGATAAGGTGGTGGTCACGCCGGACTGGGCACAGAAACACATGCAGATTGCAATAAACAGGGGTTACACAAAGGACAGCACCGACGAAGTAACCATCGCTCTTGACGTGTGGACAGCCATGAAGCTTCCTCCGGATCCGTCGGATGCCGGTCATCCAGATCTCTACGGAACAGGTTTTCATCCGGAATGGCCGGATGGAACCGAGTCGGATACCGACTGAACCTCTTTCATCCTGTGCTGCAGGGTGAAATGGGCTGTGGTGGTGACGTGGCAGAGCCCCTCGTCGTTGGCGTGGTGACTCCACTTGAGCCTCTTTCAACCTGTCACTGAGGGGTGAAAGGGCAGGTCGGGTGGGTCGTTGGTGACATGGCCGAGCCCCTTGTCGTTGGCGGTGCTGATCTCACTCGACACCGGCGCCAAGGGGATGCTCTGTTGGTTCCGTACCCTTCCATGCTCGACGTACCCGATGCTCGACCAACCGCATCGGCAGAGTGGTCGCAGCAGTCCACACCCTCCTCACCTGCGAATACGCAGGATGAAAGGTTCAATAACCCTCAAGATCGAGGTTAAAGATCAATAGGCGGATGGCCGCACATTGCTAAGCAGAACCTCTACGGAGATATCTACCGGCCGCTGGCACTGGATCACCGTTCAAGGAAGGTGAATTCCTTTTCCCACCGGCGGGTGATCTCGTCGGGGGTGTACCGACGGATATTGTCGCGCGCGGCGTCACCCAGTCGGTTACGCAGCTCGGCGTTGGACATCAATGCATCCAGGCATCGGGACAGTTCGTGGGTGTTGCCGGTCTGGGCGAGCAGCCCGTCCTCGCCGTGGCGGATGATTTCGTGGACTCCGGGGGCGCAATCGAACGCGGCGCAGGGCACGCCCGCGGCCATGGCTTCCGTCAACGCCAGTGGGAATCCTTCGCCTCGCGACGATCGCACGAAGACGGAAGCGCCGCGCAGTGCGCTGTAGATGTCGTGAGTGCGGCCGCACCACTCGATGCTGTCGTCGAGTCCCAGCATGGTGCACTGAGCTTTCAGCTCTGCCTTGTCCTCTCCGTCGCCGTAAATCTTGAGTCGCCAGTTGGGGTGATGTGGCGCTGTCGCCGCCCAGGTGTCCAGGAGCATGTCAATGCCCTTCTGGTCAGTGAGTCGCCCCGCCGACACGACTACCGGTTGGGTGCGTGGGGAGGGCTCGCTGGGGAAGGAGAGCAAGGCGTTTGGCATGAAGGACGCGTTGTTCATGCCGTCCCGGATCCAGCGGTCGGCATCCTCTCTGGTGAGGAGGTAGAGCCGGTCGACGTCGGCGAAGTGGCGTTTGACTCGGCCGTAGCGGGTCGAGGCGCGGGAGTAGGCGTAGGACTCAAGGCTCATGCCGATGACCGTCATCCCGTGTGTGTCGGCGAGGGCGACCCATTCCATGGCCCACACCTGGGTGACGATGATGACACCGCCGGGAAGGGCGTCGGCGAAGAGTTTTGTGAGCCGAGAGGCGTGCTTGCGCATGTCTGCCTCGTGGGCCCGCACCCGGTATGTGTGGACAGGGTCGAGTCGACCGCGCGTGCCGTGCCGCTTCGTTCTCTTGCGTGGGGCCGTGTCGTACAGGGTGGTGATGGGGTAGGTGGGTTGGCCTCCGAGGTTTTGCGGCACTTCGGCCATGGTGATACCGATGACGTGGACATGGTGACCGCGTTCGGTGAAGAGCCGAGCCATCTGGTGCGTCCAGGTGGTCGCACCGCCGAGTTCGTCGACGCTGTTGCTCACAAGAAAGATGTCCCGTGGTTCGGCCATCGAGGGTGCGGTGCTGTGGAGTGTCGTGGGGGCCGTGGTCACTGAGAGCCTCCGCGGTTGAAAAAGGAGCCGATGATGATGCGGGCAGCGTCGCCGTGCTCGTACTCGCCGAATTCGGCCACGAAGCGGGCCCGGGTGTCGGCGTCGGCTTCTCCCGCGTCCTTCAATGCGTCGATCGCGTTGAAAAACTCATCCTCGGTGAAGGTGACCGGTCCGGGCGCCTTGGACCGCAGGTCGAAGTAGGTGCCGCGTTCAGCGCTCGCATACTCCTCCCAGTCGTGCGCGTAAAAGACCATGGGCCGGTCCAGGAGGGCGTAGTCAAACATCACTGACGAGTAGTCAGTGATCAGAGTATCGGCGAGCAACATCAGCTGGGTGACGTCGTGGTGGGAGGTGACGTCGATGACGATGTCGCCTACGGAAGGCGGCAGTACGACACGGCTGAGGTAGTGGGCGCGCACGAGCAAGGTGTAACGGCCCCCGAAGCGTTCGGCGAACGCTTCCGCATCGAAGGGCAATGCGAAGTCGCGCACCTGGCCGCCGAACGTGGCCCGGAACGTGGGTGCGTACAGCAGTACATCCTTGTCGTCTGGGATACCCAACGCCTGCGCCAGCGGCCCGCGGTGTCGTCTGCCGGTTCGGCGCTCCTCCTCGCGTGCGGCCACGAGCGCGTCGTTGCGGGGGTAGCCGCTCTTGATGAGGGTCTCGTCGCGGAGATGGAAGGCCTTGGCAAGGGTGCGGACATCATGCTCGGAGCGGATGAGGAAGTGGTCGAATCGGTTCAGTGCCCGCTGGTAGTGAGCGCGTGCCGCCTGGCTGCGGGCCCGGTAGGTCGGCTCGTCGAATCCCATTCGTTTCAGGGCCGAGCCGTGCCAGGTCTGGATGTAGGTGGTGCCGGGCCGTTTGGCGAGCTTGAGCGGCATGCCCTGGTTGTCGATCCAGAAGTCTGCCTGTGCGAGGGCCCGCAGGTGCCGCCAGCTCCAGCGCCGTACCAAGGTTGCATCAGCGGGGAAGCCTTCGGGTCGGCTTTCCGCATGGGACCATACGGGCCGGAAGGCAACGCCTTGACGGCGCATCTCCTCGTACAGGGCACGGGGGCTGTCGCTGTAGTGCTTGCCGAGGTTGCTTTCGAAGACGACAAGCCCCTTACGGATCGGCAGGCGGCACAAGACCTTGTGATACACGCGGATCTTCGTGTCGCCGGAGTTGAGCCGTTGCTTGGCCCGGCGGCCTTTGCGTACCGCGTCCTTGATCAGGGAACCGGCCGGGCCCGCGATGGCCAAGCGCACCATCTCGCTCGAGTGCCGAGCGGCAGGGCCGTGCGCGGTCAGGACAAAGGAGAGGTGGCCTCGGCGCGAGACGCTCGGTTCCAGGCGGTCGGCGACAAGCCGGGTCAGCCGGGGCCGCACATGCAGCGGCGAGGCGTCGCTGAGCTGGGCGCTGGTCGCCGAAAGCCGGGTGCGCAGCGGTACGCCGTCGACGTCGAGCAGGAGTCGTACGTCCCAGACCGTGTCGATGACGCCGAGGGGACGCAGCTGTTTGGCGAGGTGCACCTGCGCCTGCCATTCAAGGGACTGCTCGGTGCGGCGCAGTGAGGTGAGGGGGAACCGGAAGGCCTTCGGCGATCGGCGCCGGGCGCGGAACTCCAGCTGGGCTCGAATGCGCGAGTCGCTTTTGATGCGACCCAGCGGGTTCACGATGCTACCGGCAAGCGAGACAGCACCCCGTCCGTCGTCTTCGTAGTGGGTGAGTTCGTTGCGGAGGAAGAGCTGCCGGAGGGGGCGGACGGGCCAGCCGGAATCGGTGACGTCGAGAATGCGGCGGCCTGCGGGATCGTCGAGGTGTTCGGCGCACCAGTAGATGCGGCCGTCCCGCTCGTTCAGCGGCGAGGAGAGTTTGCCCGGGTTGGTGAGCGAGTCCGCCGCCGGCAGAAGGTTTCGCATGTCCCCACGGGCCATCAGGTAGGCGCAGATCGCCTGGAGGGGCTGCGCCTCGGCGTAAGCGTCGGGGTGCAGGGCGGCGAGGTAGGGGCGGGCCAGATCGGCGATTCTGTGCCGGTTTTCGGCATCCAGCAACGGCAGATCCTGCAGGTGGAGGACGAGGTCGTGCTTGAGGAACTTCACGTCTTTGTGGAAGCGGAGGTCCGTCATGCCGTACTCGGCCAGCAGTTCGTCCACCCGACGGTGGATCTCCATGCGGTGCGCGAAGTTCGTGATCTCGTGGCGCCGGCTTGAGATGGACCTTGTCGTCGTCTTGTCGTACACGTTCCAGGAGTAGACATGGTTGGGGATGAGGGTGATGCGCCGCGCAGCGACATAAGCCTGGGCGGTGAAGAGCAAGTCCTCGTAGGGCAGGCCGGCCAGGAAGGTCAGGTCCCATTCACGAAGGAAGTCGCGGCGGTAGCACTTGTTGGTGGACAACGTATCGAACGCCAGAAGGCCAGGAAGCTCGGCGATGGACTCGAGGGTGCGGGTCTGGGAGTACAGCCACGGGTGCCACTCGACACGTTTGCCGTCTCTGGAGTCGACATGGACCCGTACGCACATGCCCGAGACGATGTCGGCGTCGCTCTGCTCAGCAGCATCCACCATGTTGCGGCAGGCGTCGCGGTGCAGCGTGTCATCACTGTCGAGGAACATCACGTATCGGCCGCGCGCTGCCTCGAGACCCCGGTTGCGCGGCGCGCCGCAGCCGCCGCTGTTCTCCGGCAGGCGATAGGCGCGGATGCGGTCAGGCCGGCCGGCAGCAAGGGATTGTGCCGTCTCCCACGAGCCGTCAGTGCTGTGGTCGTCGACGATCAAGACCTCCACACCTCGGTAGGTTTGCGCGACGACGGAGGCGACAGCGGCGGGCAATCGCTTGGCGTCGTTGTAGACGGTCACGACCACGGAGATGTCGGGAGAGTTCACATTCTTCCCATCTGCTACGTTCTGTGCCGCTTACATTACTTGCTGCAATGGTCGGGGCGATCGACTGCGGCAACGTCGGGAATGTCGTACGCAGGAGTTGCCCACAACCGGACCGGCACAACGCCAGTGAGCTCAGCGCTCTCCAACCTGCTGGAGTTTCCCCCAGGCCGGTGGTTAGCGTTTCCGCAGGTCCCGCACGTGGTTTCGTCATCCGGGTGATGGCTGTGCAGCGGCCCGTGCGGACTGTTTTGACGGTCTGCGCTGCGTGACGGGAGACGGGTGACTTCACTTTGCGGGTGCTGACGCGGGTTCGCCGTGCAGGCGCCAGGGGCGACGACTCGGCGGCCGATCTCCCCGATGCCCTGCGAAGACTCCTTGCGCACATACCCAGCAGGTCACGCGCGGTTTGGGGGGCGATGGTGAAGCCGGGAGCGGTCGGGAGCGGTGCCCGGCACGGACTCCGCCGCCTCGACCACGGTGCGGCGCAGGAGCCGGTAGAAGAGGTGAGCAGGGCCCACAATCTCCTGCTCGACGCCGGCCGGGTCGCGCGAGCGCAGGGCACGTCCCTGCAGGATGGTGTGAGGCAAGGCGTCGTAGTAGACCGCTCATGGCAAAGACGCACGAGACGGCCGGCGGGGTAACGGCGGGCATCCGGGGATGGTGTCCCCCGTCGTGGTGTTGCCGATCAACTGGTGGGCGTGTTCGGGGTGTTGGGTAGTGCGGGGGCGCTTTCGGGGCGTTCGGAGTAGAGCTCGTCCATGCTGCCTTCGGGGAGGTAGCGGCGGGGGAAGGCGATCCATTCGTCGTGCATCTCGAACAGCACGGCGGTGACGAGCCGCAAGAGCGCGTCGTCGTTGGGGAAGACCTGGACGACGTCGGTGCGGCGCTTGATCTCCCGGTTGATCCGCTCCAGCGGGTTGGTCGACTGGATCTTCTTCCAGTGCCTCGGTGGGAAGTCCGCGAATGCTGTCAGGTCTTCCTTCGCGTCGAGGAGCATGGCTTTGACCTTGGGGAACTGGGTGCCGAGCATGTCCGCGACGGTGTCGAGCTGGGTGCGCACGAGGCCGGCAGTGGGCTGGGTGAAGATCGTGCGGATCGTCGCGGCAACCATTTCACCGGAGTCCCGGTCGATCACGCCGAAGACGTTGCGCAGGAAATGAACCCTGCACCGCTGCCAGGCGGCGCCCAGCATCACCTTGCGGACCGCGGCGACCAGACCCGAGTGCTGGTCGGTGACGACGAGGCGGACCCCGGACAGTCCGCGTTCACGCAGGGAGCGCAGGAACTCCTTCCAGAACGCCTCGCTCTCGCTGTCTCCGGCCATCAGGCCCAGGACCTCGCGGTTGCCGTCCTCGGTGATGCCGGTGGCCACCACGACGGCCCGGGAGACAATCTGGTGGTTGACCCGCCCCTTGCAGTACGTGGCATCCAGGTAGACGTAGGGGAAGCGGACATGGTCGAGTGGGCGGGTGCGGAACGCGGTCAGCGGTTCGTCCAGCGCCGCGCAGATCCGTGAGACCTCCGACTTCGAGATGCCGCTGTCCCCACCCAGGGCTTTGACCAGGTCATCCACGCTGCGGGTGGACACACCGTGCACGTATGCCTCCATGATCACGGCATAGAGGGCCTGGTCGATCCGGCGCCGCCGTTCCAGCAGTGACGGGAAGAAACTGCCGGTGCGGACCTTGGGGATCTCCAGGTTCAGGTCGCCGGCCAGCGTGGTCAGCACCTTCTCGCGGTGCCCGTTGCGGATGGTGGTCCGCGTCGGCGTGTGCTCGTTCCACTCCGCACCGATATGGGCACTCGCCTCGGCCTCGATCAGCTCCTGCACCATCCGCTCGGCGATGGTGCGGATGAACTCGATTCCGTCGGTCGAGCGTAGTGACTCAAGCAGCCGTATCAGCTCAGACTGGGACAGGGCCATCGTGTACTCCTCGTGGTTGAACTGGCTGTTCACCAAGAAGAGTTACGCGGTGGCCCACCCCCTGTTCAGGGAGCGGCACTCACCCGTGGAAGTGCGCCCCGGGCAGACGCCCGCGCACTCCCAGCCGCTGATCCGCAACACCACGACGAGGGACACCATCCATCCGGGCGTGGTTGCCGGACGGTAGGAGCCCTCGAAGTCGGCGTCGGCGCAGGTGAGGCTCACCCGGGCTTCGATGATGCGCGCCGGGACGCCGCCGATGGCCGAGAGATGGGACGAGTCGTCGAGTGGCTGGAGGACCGGTGGCCGCAGGCGCCGGGAGATGCGGCCCGGGACCGTGCGCCGGTGGCGTGCACGGCGGCGAGGAAGTCCTTGCCGTCGAAACCCCGATCCCCCGGCACCGGCATCTCGGGGCCCAGACGGTGCGACACCCCGACGGCAGGGTGGGTGAGGAAAAGTCCCGCCCTCGCGGGAGGCAAGGGCGGGAGTGACTCGTCAACCGATGGCGGCGAGTTTAGATGTGCGTGACGGTGGCGACCACTCGTCCCGCTTCAGGGGTGCTGGGGTCGCCGTATCGGACTTCGATGCGGTGAGCGGTGTAGTCGGGCCGGAACATTGCGGCTTGCCAGGTGCCGACAGTCGACACCTGTACATCGTCGCCGACCGCGAACTTCCCGGCGTGCTCGGAGGTGTCGGGGTTCCAAAGGAAGTAGCGTCCTCCGGGCTCGACACCAGGGTCGCTGTCCAGGCGGAGCAGCCACGTCGTGGAGCCGCTGATAGTCGACATCGGGGTCCAGCGCACATTGTCAAGCTGCAGGTCAGCAGCAGCGCTGGTGACCGGTGCCTGCGGAGGAGAGGTGTCGGCAAATGCGGCTGGTGCGGAGAGTCCGCTCAGGAAAACTGTGGCAGCCGCCAGTGCTATGACATGGTGTCGCTTCGAGCGTGGCATGCGGTGTCCTTCCGTGGTGGGCCGGTTCTTTGGTGCCGGCCGTTGAAATGGGGCGCGCCAGCCTTGTGCCGGGTGGCGGCAGGCTTGTGCGACAGGCAAGGGGCCAGGGGGCCGCGTCCCTGTCGGCAGAGGGGGTCCGCAAGACTCATCTGGGCAAGCCGCTCGGCATGCACGCCTGCGGTTGCCCAGGTGATGTCAGAACGCGGGCGCAAGCTGCCAGCGGTATCAAAAGAGCGTCAGGGGCACGCTGTTCGCAGTGTCCGCCTGCCGGCTCTTTCGACTCCGGCACTGTTCACGTGGCACATACTTCGTCTCCGGAAGATCGAAGTCCGGTCAGCCTTGCACGCCGATTTCCACGGCAGCAAACCAGGGCGATCTTATTCAGCCCAGCCAGAACCCCTTTTGTGTGCCTGGCGAAGTGACTGCAGTTGGCTGGGATCCACCGTCGCGCGGCTGGTGCTTGTGCGGGATTCATCCCCTGCGTGCCCACGACTCTCAAGCCTGGGCTCCAGCGTGATTCAAGGGCCTCGCCGATGGATTGCCTGGACATTGCGACCCTACTGAAGGGCGGGGGCTTCGCCTTGGATGCACAGGATCCTGGCCGAATGTCTTCTGGCGGGTTCACACAGTGTGCAAAGCATCGACTCCATCGGGCATGGCCGGAAACAGTACGGTTGGTGGAGAAAAAGATTGAGCAGCGTCGGCACCGAATGCAGTGAGCAGTCCAGGAATACATCAACGGACTGCCCTATAGGGCAGTATAGGGCTCCCCATTCTGCTCGAAAGGGAAGGGCGGGGCTCGGTGCCTGGCTAAAGCGTCAACCGGCAAGCAGACGCCCCTGTCCCGAAGCTTTTTGGCCGACTGCGCGAAGATGCGCAGCTGCTTGAACTCCACCGCAGCCACTACCCGTACCGGACCACCCCTCGACGCCACGGGCTCCGGCCGACGCCCATTCAAAACGGTTGGTCATCGTTGCCGGTGGGCAGCCAATTCGAGTGGGTGGGACATCGTGGAACGCGTCGTTGCGGAGCATCGCAAACAGCACGTCGGCCCGCCGTCCCGTGAGGCACAGGAGCGCTTCGGCATGGCGCTTGCCCTGGGCTCTGTCCCTGTCGTAGTGGGCGCAGGCAGAGCTGATCGGTCCTGGCTGCGAACGCAGTAGGAAGAAGCCTGTTTGAGCGGCAGCGGGCCACCGGCGTCGGGCCAAAGGTCAAAATCCGCTGCAGGAGCGCGCTTGAGCCAACGCCTCATTCGGCACTGGCCGATAATGAACTCCACGATTGCCCGGCACCGATGCCGGCGATCTACGGTGTGCGCCAAGGTCGGACACGCAGCTGTACTGGCTGCGGTCGTGACGATTGGCCTACAAAAAAAGAGGTAGCAGTGTATTCAAAGCGCACACTCGTGGCGGTAGTAGCGACGTGCTGTGGAATCATGGGCGCCGCAGCACCTGCCGCGCACCCCGCCCCGTCGCCGGGTATCGCGGCGCAACCTCTGGCGACCGGCGAGACATTATCTCCGGCCGAGGTTTCCGGCCTCCGTCTGGACAACCTCAAGTGGGTACAGAGGGGCCAGCTCGGAGGTCCGCCGAGCTGGCGCCTCGTACTCGACAAGTATCCTGCAGTGGATGGACACGGGGTGTTCTTCACATACGACCTGCTTCACGAGCAGCAGGGCAGCGGTTTCGTTACCGGCGACATCGCGCGGTCGACCGTGGAGTCACCCTCGCTGGTACAGATCAGAAGGGGCGCGGCAACAAACGTAGCCGTTATGTATGGCGACCCCAACCACGTCGAAGAGGCGCTGTACATTGCGGGTGCGTACGACTCCGGCATCACCACGGCAGGCTCCTCGCACACACAAGGCACGGAGTTCCTCGCACACAATGCCGTGCGTAACCCCTCCGACACCTTCGACGGCAGGCCTCTGTTCCGCTTGATCAGCGATGCAGACCGCGAAGACGGGCAGGGCATCTACTTCGCCTACGTCCCCGCCACCGCACAGGTCCGTCCGGTCGGTCTCGGGCAGCACCACCCGCGGGAGTGGCGAGAGGTCATCTTCACGGTTGCACAAGGGGAGCGGAAGACCGAGATCCGCTACGGTGACCCGGCACTACCGGACCGCGCCGAGACCGTCGCATGGGTTGCTGCGGTGCAGCGTTCGGACGCGGCGACTGATTGAGAAACCCTTCGCGAATCCGGGTAGCGGCGTCATGATGTGGAATGACATTCGGATGGCGCGGTGATCGGAAAGATCGCGGCATAGCAACGGGACCTGGCTCTAGCGTGCGGGCTCTCTACTTCCGCAACACGCCGAAACCGAGGTCCCGTTGGTGCGCCTCAGTACATCCGAGTCCGTGGAGCCGGGCAAATCGGCTGCTCACGGCTGTGCCTGTATAGGCGCATCGAGCGGGGAACACGGCCGATGGCACGCTGCGGGAGCGCGTGTACTCCTCGGACCTCGCGGTGCTGTACCTGGTGAACAACGGGATCAAGTGGGCCGAGATGCCGGTGGACTTGCCGCCGTGGAAGGCGGTCTACCGGTTCTTCCGCCGCTGGCAGCACCCTTCAAGGTCATCGGTTTCGAGAAGGGCTCTCAGTTTCTGCTCGACCGTCGCGGTCTCGGGCGACGGATCCGCCTGGTCAACGGCGGCCACGAACTCGGTGACAGTGTCAGTCACTCGATGCCTCTTCCATGACCATCAATTACACCGGTGAGCACACAGACCCACTCCTCGCGGTTCATCCGGTTCTTGGGTCCGTCTGAAGCCGATTCCGTGCCGGGTGGGGCCGGGATCACGTGTCTTGAAATCCTCGCCCACCTAATGGAGGGCGATTCCCGTCTGGCTGCCGGATGTCCGGCTTGCGTTCGGGTGGGTTCCTGCTTCATCGCGCTGTGCGGGCACGGATGCCCGTCTTACCTGCGCTCCACAGGCTGAAACGGCTGGTCCAGCCGCCTTGGCGACGTTGACCGCCGCGTTGATGTCCCGATCGAGGACGGCCCCGCACGCCCCGCACGTCCATTCCCGGATGTGCAGCGGCTTGGGGCCGTCCTTGACGCCGCACTGCGAGCACACCTGAGAGGTCGGCTCGAAGCGGCCGATCTTCACGAGGGTGCGCCCGTACCGGGCGGCCTTGTACTCCAGCATCGCCAGGAACGCCGACCATCCGGCGTCGTGCACGGACTTGGCCATGCGCGTACGGGCGAGCCCCTTGACCGCCAGGTCTTCCACCGCGACCGCTTGGTTTTCGCGAATCAGCTTGGTGGAGAGCTGGTGGTGGAACTCGCGCCGTGCGTCGGCCACCTGCGCATGGGCACGGGCGACCTTGATACGGGCCTTGGTCCGGTTGTTGCCGGCCTTGGCCTTGCGGGACAGGCGGCGCTGTTCCGCCTTGAGCTTCTTCTCGGCCCGGCGCAGGAAGCGGGGGCTGTCGATCTTCGTGCCGTCGGAGAGGATCGCGAAGTGGGACAGGCCCAGGTCGATGCCGACCTTGGGCGTGACCTCGGGCAGAACCTCGTTCGCGTCGGTTTCCACGATGAAGCTCGCGAAGTACCGCCCGGCCGCGTCCTTGATCACGGTCACCGTGGACGGGACCGAGGGAAAGGAGCGGGACCACTTCACGCTCACATCGCCGACCTTCGGCAGGCGCAGCTTCCCGCCGGGAGTGATCTTCCATCCGGCGTTGGCGGTGAACCGTACGGCCTGCCGGTTCCTTACGGCTCTTGAAGCGGGGCGGCCCCATCCTGGGGCGCTTGCCCTTGAGGGAGTCGAAGAAGTTCCGGTACGCGGTGTCCAGGTCCCGAAGGGACTGCTGGAGGATCACCGAGGACACTCCACCGAGCCATGCCCGCTCCGGCGTCTTCTTCGACGCGGTGAGCCGCTTGGACAGCTCGCCGGCGGTGATGAACGGCAGCCCGGCGGCGCGGGCGTCCTCGCGGACGCGGAGCGCGTCGTTGAAGACGACCCGCGAGCACCCGAACGCCCTGGCCGGCGCCGAGCGCTGAGGGCCGTTCGGGTATAGGCGGAA
The DNA here is from genome assembly GCF_045162795.1 of Streptomyces sp. NBC_01017. Lineage (NCBI taxonomy): Bacteria > Bacillati > Actinomycetota > Actinomycetes > Kitasatosporales > Streptomycetaceae > Streptomyces > Streptomyces sp. NBC_01017. Next base: position 10,562,676 of record NZ_CP108683.1, on the reverse strand, counting down.
CCCATACCGAAGCTGCATAGCGATCATCATACATACTTGGTTCATGTCACCACGCTGGAACCCAAACCCCGATGTACGCACCGGCCGCCACGTCGTCTACAACCTGCACGTTCATTTGGTCTTCGTCACGAAGTACCGGCGCAAGGCCATGACGGACGCCATGCTGACGCGCTGCGAAGAGATCATGAGGGAGGTGTGCGCCGACTTCGAGGCCGAGCTGAAACAGTTCAACGGCGAGGACGATCACGTACATCTCCTCGTGCACTACCCGCCAAAGGTCCAGCTCTCCAAGCTGGTCAACTCCCTCAAGGGCGTATCCACACGGCTGCTGCGCAAGGAGTACGACGCTCACGTGCGCCGATACCTGTGGGGCGGTCACTTCTGGTCCGGCTCGTACTTCGCCGGAAGCTGCGGCGGGGCGCCCCTGACCGTCGTGAAGCAGTACATCGAGAACCAGAAGCGCCCCACGGGCTGAGGGCAACACTTCGGACCCGTGCCCACAGCGCGGGTCAGAGCAGTCCTGAGATGGCCTTCACCCCCGGCGTAAACGCCGGAGCACTGGCCAAGATTAAAGGTAGACGGTCGACCGGTGCCCGACGTGCACGACCCAGACGACCAGCTCGCCGTTGTCGATGGTGTAAGTGACTCGATAGTCGCCGATTCGCAAGCGGCGGCGCTCCGGCTGGGATACGAGCGCAGTGGTGTGAAAGCCCAGAGGGTCGCTCTCCAGTTCTGTCAGCTTGGCCAGGATGCGAAGAGCTGCGTCTCGGGGGATTTTCCGGAGTTCAGCCTGCGCCTCCGGACGGAAGACGGTGCGGTATTCACTCACTGCGTGCCAGCGTCTCCTTCATGACGTCCTCGATCGGAACACCGGCCGCGCGGTTCGTCATGCGCTCATCGACGATGCGGTTGATCTCGCGCTCTTCCCACTGCTGGTATTTGCGCAGGACGTCTATCGAGACGACGGCGGCGACCTCTTTGCCTCGACGGGTGATCACGGTTGGCTGGTCGTCGCGGTCGGCCCGCTCGACGACGTCGGCCAGGTGCGCGCGAACGTCACGGATGGACTCTGTGGGCATCTGCGTCATGCCCTCAAAGGTACCGGGTGTTCTATGTGTACACAACGGGTGAGTAGAGCTTCGACTGCATCAAGTAGGTCAGACACTGGCCCCCCGTTCCGATCTCCTTCAGGAGCTGCCTGAGCCCGGATCCACCGGCTTGATTCCGGAGTGATCATTTCAGAGAGGACAGTCCCCCATCAGAGGCTCGGCCGCCGCCTTGTCGGGTATCGGATTCTCTGAGAATATGAGGTCATGAAGATGGTGACCGCTACCGAAGCATCACGGAACTTCGCCTCCGTGTTGGACAGTGCGGAACGCGGCGAAACCATCGTGATCACCCGCGGGGGCAAACGCCTGGCCGTGCTCGGCCCGGCGCCCAAAGCCACCGGCCGGGCGATGAAGGATGCTCTCCTGCCCTACGTCGGCACCCTCGACGACGCCTTCGAGGGCGATGTGATGGGCTCCCGTGATCTGCTAACCCTGGACGATCCGTGGAACGACTGATCCTGGACACCGGCGTATTGATCGCGGTCGAGCGCCGGAAGGTCGTCCTCGACCATGTACTCGCGGACGATGACGACCCGGTGATCGCCGCCATCACGGCCGCGGAGTTGCTCCAGGGCGTCGAACTGGCCGACGACACCAACCGGCTTGCCCGCCAGTCATTCGTCGACGCCATCCTCGCCACAATTCCGGTCGAGGATTACACCGTGGACATTGCGCGAGCTCATGCGCGGCTGCTCGCCCACATACGCAGAGCCGGCCAGCCCAGAGGAGCTCACGATCTGATCATCGCGGCAACCGCCCTGACCACCGCACGCACAGTGGTCACCTACGACAAGCGAGCTCGCTTCGACGACCTTCCCGGTGTTCGTGTACGTCGGCTGTGACGGGCCCGGACGATTGACGGCACCTCGGCTGCTCACCTCGAAACCCGAAAACAATTCGACGAACTCCTCCAAACTGAACGGGAAATTCGGGCAGGCCCTTCAATCCGTCGCAGGCGACGATGCACACGTCCTCGATGCCGCGGTTGCGCAGCTCGGACAGGACCGTCATCCAGGTCGTGGCGCCTTCGCCCTCATCCCCGACCCACAGGCCCAGGACGTCCTTGCAGCCGTCCATGTCAACGCCGACCGCGAGGTGGACCGGCTTCGAAGCGACCGATCCGAGCTGATCGGGACCGGTGAGACCTCCACTTCGTACATGCCGGCGAGGTGGGAGCGGATGCCGCGCACGCTCATGCCACGGGCGTACAGCGACAGGATCTGCCCGTTGAAGCCCGCGAGCCGTCTGGCGTGCCGGGGCGAGGAGCGGCGCGACCGTATCGAGACGAAATGGGGCTGTCGCCTACCGCATCCACCTGGACGTGGAACCTGGCCGCTGGTACTTCACCGCGTCGTGGACCAGGCCCGTGGTGCAGACGATCTGGCTGGAGAGCGCACTGGCCCAGGGCATGGCCGGTGCGGACACCAACGCGGACCACTTCGCCGCCTACCGGCTCGACCGGCACGGCAACCCGACGGGCGATCCGCGGCGCTTCCCCTACGACCTGTCGGGCACCGCCGACCACCGCGACGCCCAGATCCGGCACGCTCTCACCCAGCTTCTGTACTGGACCAAACAGGCCGGGGTGAACGCGATCGGCATGGAGAACCCGGACTTCGCCGCCGAGAAGACCCGGGAGAAACACGGACGCAAGAAGCGGTTCCGGCAGCTTGTCTCCGGCATGGGCGTTGTCACGTTGTCGGCAGTGAGCTCGGCTGATGACGCGTCAGGACGTGCCAGGGCTCGGAGTAACCCGCCGTTCATGCCGTGGCGGACAGGCCGGTGGTGCCGGTGATGTGGCTCACCCCGGACACCGGCTCTCACGTCACGGCCCGTACCACTTCTCCCGCCCCCATAATGGACCCATGTCCTCCAGCCCACAGCACCCCGTGCCCGCCCCGAGGGACCTCTCGGGAGCGGACAGCCAGGACCTCGCGCTGTACCGGGAAAAGTTCCGGCGGCGTCTGCCAGAGTCGCTGGACGAGTTGCACGGCCCCACTCAGGGGGTCGTGGAGCTGCCGGTGCACATGGCCTGGTCGGGGATGACCTCGTACGACATGAGCAAGCCTCGCCAGCGCATGGGCCTGTACCGCACCGTCCTGCACGAGGGCCTACACGACGATCTGCCCCGCTACCTCAACCAGGATCTGCTCCTCCAGATGTGGCCCGTCCTGCGCACCCTCGTCGGTCGCACTGTGCGCACCGTATGGGAAGACGCCTTCCCCCAGCTCACGCTCCGCACCCGGGCAGCCGCGTGACGGACATGCCGGAGCTGCACACACGGCTCCTGGCGGATGTGATCGCCCTCGGGGCCCCATATCCCTTGGTCCTCACCGGCGGATATGCCGTGCGGGCGCACCGCCTCGTGAATCGCCCCAGCCAAGACCTCGATGTCGCCACCGAGAACCCGGCGCCCATGGCCGATATCGCGGCCGCGCTCCGTAGCGGTCTCGAAGCACGAGGCTGGCAGGTGCAAGCGCTGGAGACCGCCCCGCTGTCCGCCCGCTTCACCGTATCCGATCCTGAAACCGGGCAGGACTGCGAAGTCGACATCCTCAAGGAGATCTTCTGGCGGCCGGTCGCCCAGAGTCCGTACGGGCCCGTCCTCGCGGCGGAGGACGTGATCGGGACCAAAGTCCGCGCCCTGGCCGACCGCGGGGCGCCCCGCGACCTGATCGACGTTTTCGCGGCCTCTCGCCGCTGGGCCAACGCCGAGCTGGAGGAGTTCGGCCGCCGCCACGCCCGTGGCCGGTTCGAGCACGAGGATCTGCAGTCGAACCTCACAGGCGCCGAGTGGACTGACGACGAAGCCTTCGCCGCCTATGGGCTCGGTGACGCCACAATCACCGCTCTCCGCGCCTGGGCCGTGCAGTGGGCCGACGACCTCGCGGCGCGTCTCCTGGAAGAGGCCGATGGTCCGGACATCAACTGATCACAGCCAGATTCCATCCTGGCCCATCTGGCCGCTCCACCCGTTGTCTGAGGCCGAAGCCCGGCACCGCGAGCGGCGGGACCGTACCGACTGCGTTCACGGGCGGGCGGCGCAGGTCGGGCGGTGCGGATGTCGGGGCCGGCCGGGTGGGCTCCAGGGAAGGCAGCACCGAAGTCAAACCTCTCCAACACCAAGACCAAGTCGAGGCGCGAAATTCGCCGCGGACAAACCCGCGCTGCTCGCCGAGTTGGGACTCGCCTAGGACTGTTCGCGCTGCCTCGTCGGCTGGTGGGAGTTCTCCGCCTGGTTGTTCAGCTTTTTGTGGGAGCGGTGCTCCACCGAGGGCATCACCTCCCGGTGCGCGGCTGCGTAGGCGAGCTTGTCCGTGACGACCACCCGGGGCACCTGCCCGGTCCCCTTCAGCAGCCGGCGGAAGAATCGCCTGGCCGCGGCCTTGTCCCGCCGGTTCTGGACGAGGATGTCGAGAACATTGCCGTCGGCGTCGACGGCCCGCAACAGGTACTTCTGCACACCGTTGATCCTGATGAACACCTCGTCGAGATGCCACGTGTCACCCGGGCTGCGGACGCCTGCGGCGCAGCCCGTCAGTGTAGGCCTGGCCGAACTTCACACACCAGCGACGCACGGTCTCGTGGGAGACGACCACGCCGAACTCCAGCATCAGCTCTTCGACCTCGCGGTAGCTGAGCGGAAGCGGAAATACAGCCACACGCAGTGCGAGATGACCCCGACCGGGTAGCGGTGGTTCTTGTATGACGGCCCCGCATCCGACACCACCGGCTCCCCGCCCCGCAGAACGAGGCCGGCACCCCGACAGCTGCAGATATCCGACTGGAGAGGATGCGTAGGCGGGAGTGGGGTGCTGAGCCGGACCCACGGCATCTGCAGAATGCAGAATTTTTCGCTACAATGCAGGCATGACTGTCCTCACCATCCGGGACGTGCCCGAAGACCAGGTCCGCGTCCTCAAGACCCGTGCCGCCCAGGCCGGGAAGTCCCTCCAGGCTTACATGCAGGAACTGATCGTCAGGGAGGCCACCAAGCCCACCATCGCGGACATGGCTGCACAGCTGGAGCGCGAAGCCACTGCCCAGTACACGGCCGAGGACGTCCTGGCAGCGATCGACGAGGGACGAGTGGGCCGTTGATCGTCATCGGCACGTCAGCACTGGTGATCTTCCTTACCCATCACGGCACCACCGGCAGCGCCATCCGCAAGCGCGTCAGTGAAGCCACCACGGTCTATGCACCGACACTGATCGACTACGAAATCCAATCAGCGCTGCTGGGGCTGCAGCACGGCGGCAAGCTCACCGAGAAGCAGGTGACCAAGGCCATGGCTGACTTCACGGCGCTACCCCTGGACAAGCACAACACCCTCGCTCTGTGGGATCGGGTCCGCAGCCTCCACGCCAACCTGAGCGCCTACGACGCCCAGTACGTCGCGCTCGCCGAATCCCTCGGCGTCCCGCTGATCACTTGCGACTGGCGGATCAAACGCAGTGGCGCAGCCAAGTGCAGCGTCGAGGTCTTCGGCTCGAGCTGACCTCAACAACCTGCATCAACGGCGCCGGCGGCAACGACCTCATCTGCGCAGGAGCCGGCAGCGGCACCAACGCCATCAACGGCGGACCGGCAACGACCAGTGCACCCCCCTCGGCACCCAATGCGAAAGCGCTCGCCCCCTGACCTCAGTCACTGAGACTTTGAGCAACGGCGCTTCGCCGCGGTCAGCGGCTGGTTTCCTGGGCGCCGGACAGCTGTCGGGCGAAGCGGTGGATCGCTGCGCGCGACTGGACCTTCTCGGCGAGGGCGGGGAACTGGCCGGCGATGGCACTGAGTATCTTCAGCTCCGCCGGGGCGATGTTGACCTCACCGAGGTTGCGTTCGACGGCACGGACGGTGCCCTGCGCCACCTGGTGGGGGGAGACGGTGCGGATGCCGCTGGGCGGGGTGGCGCCGGTGGCGGCGAACATCCCGGCGTCCCGCACGAAGCCCGGCTGGATGAGGGAGACACCCACCCCCGAGCCACGAAGGTCCTGCCGCAGGCTCAGAGCGAAGCCGCGCAGCCCGAATTTCGTGGCGCTGTACAGGGATGTCATGGGGCTGGCGGCCTTGCCGGAGATCGAGCCGACCAGCGCGATGTGTCCGGCGCCGGTTTTGACCATGGCGGGAGCCAGCAGGCGGGCCAGCATCACCGGCGCCCGCAGGTTGACCGCGAGTGCCCGGTCCACCTGCTCGGGGGTGTAGCTGAGGAGTTCTCCGCTGGAGGGAAGGGCGGCGTTGGCGATGAGGATGTCGCATCCGCTGCTCTCCTCGGCGAGCCGGGTGACATCGGCCGGATCGGCCAGGTCAGCGACGATGGTCCGGGCGCCCAGGGGGCCGGCGCAGGCGGCGAGCGCATCGGGGCGGCGGCCTGTCAGCACGAGCTGCGCGCCGCGCGCGGCCAGCGCTGCCGCAAGGGCCTGCCCGATGCCGCCGGTCACGCCGGTCAGGAGAATGGTGGAGCCCTGGATGCGCATGCCTGCCCTCCGGTCAAACTGTTCGTTCGAACGAACGGTAGAGGGGCGGGGTGGCGCTGTCCACCCCCAGTGCGTGGGGCGGGCCGGCCGGCGCACGGGCACCGGAGACAATGGCGGGCATGGACAACGCCGCCCCTGCCCGACGCCGGATCGTGGACGCCGTCGTGCGCATCATCGGCCAGGACGGCATCGCCGCCCTCGCCAACCGCCGGATCGCCCGCGAGGCAGAGGTCTCTTTGGGATCCATCACCTACCACTTCCCCACCCAGCACGAACTGCTGCGCGAGAGCCTGGTGCAGTTCGTGGACGAGGAGATACGCCGCCTGACCCTGCTCGCCGATGCCTGCAGCGACGACTGGCAGGAGGTGGGCGGGGCCGCACAGGCGGTGGAGGAGGCTCTGCAGACGCCGGAGTCCGACCACACGTGCATCGCGTCCTTCGAACTGTATCTGCAGGCTGGGCGGGACGAGCGGCTGCAGGTCCCCGCCGCCCAGTGCTTCGCCGCCTATGACCGGCTGACCGCCCGGATCCTCGGCGCGCTGGGTGTGCCGGATGCCGAGCGCCTGGCCGGCACCGTCGTCTGCCTGGTCTTCGGGCAGCAGCTGCGCCGTCTGGCCACAGGCTCCGTCGCCGGCACGCTTGCCGACATCCTTGCGGCCCTGCCGCAGGTGCACAACGCCGCCGGCACCGCCCCAGGCTCTTGCAGCGGCCCCGAGCCCACCCCTGCCTAGACTGCGGCCCTTTCACGCTGTCCTGCATCTGCGGCCGGGAAAGATCACGGCATACCGCCCTTGGCCTGCGAGGGGCACACGCGTGCGGACGCGGGCTGCGGCTTCGCCCGGGACACGGGTGCGCGCACCGCTGCGGTGCCGGCGCTGTGGTGCTGAGGAGACCGCACCGGCCAGATCAGGGTGATCGCCGCCGTGACAGGGTGCCGCTGGCGACCTGCCACGGCGATCACCCCCGGCCCAGGCTCTTGAGGACCTGAAAAACGTGCCGCCTGCACAAACACCACAAGACCCTGAGCGGCGCATGCGCTCTCGCGTGCCCGCCCCCGTCCGGCCCCGCACCAAGACCGCCCCGCTTGCCGGACACGGACACTTCCTGAATCACCGTCCACGCACCCCTTGGTCGTCGTGTGTTGTCAAACGGCCGCCCCGCGGCCGTACGGTCGTGCGGCACAGGTCCCGGCCCGGCCGACTGCCGTGCGAGCACGGCATCTGCGAGCAGTCCGCACGGGAACAGGCGACCCGCTGCCGCAAACCCCTCATGGGTGCACCGGCTGCGGGGAGCGCGCACGGACACGGCGGCGCCGCGTGCCCCAGACCCGGCAGGCCCCGGCGTCCGGGCGCACCCACAGGTTCCCGCCCGCCGTCACCTGGCAGTAGGCCTTGCGGGGCAGCCTTCCTGCTCGCGAACGGCTCCCGCAGGGCTGCCCGTTGCGGCGTGCCTGCCCGGGCCCGGACCTGCGGCGAGGACGGGGGCCGCCCGCAGGCGGCTGGAATGCTCAAATCTCACTTGCCGCCACAACCTGAAGTTTGTAGCGGGGCCTGACGCTCTTCAGGAAATTCTCCCAGGCCTGCTTCTCCATGGCCTGGGCGCTCGTTTCCCTGCCTCGCGGGCCGACCAGCAGATGGCGCCGCACGAGGCCCATCTTGCGCGCCCCTCCGCTGAGGCACACCACTTCCATGAAGGGACGCAGCGCGTTGCTCCTGGCATCCCGCTCGGGCATAAGAAGAAGAGATCCGCCCACCGGCCAGTAGCGCATCCGGCTCCCGCCCACCGTGTCCCACACGGTCTTCGCGGAATCGAACTGCATCGGCACGAACAAAATGAACCGGCCCCCGCTCCGCCTGAGCACCAGATCACCCTGCTCGTCCCGCCCGATCTTGACTCTCCTCCTCTCTCCTTCTTCGAGCATGACGTAACGCTTTCCCAAGCGCTTGCGGAAGCTATCCAGCGTCAGCGGAGCGGGAATCAGATTGGCCGTTTGCATCAGGTCCACTATGTCGTTCGGGCTGACCGGCCTATTGGCCTTCACATTCCCGGGTATTTCTATTATCGTGTTCCGCTCGCTCATGACGGAAAGAGCCCGGTCGCGCTGCTGCGCAGAGCCGGGCCTTGCCGCTTCTTCGCCCCGGCCCGGTGCGCGTTCCTCCCTGCGGGCCGCCGCTCTCTTCCGGACCGCACCCATGACGGGCTTTTGCTGCTCCGGCTGGCCGTCTGTCCGCGCGCCGTCCGTTCGCGCCCGGCGTTCTGGGGCCTTGGCCCCTTGCTGGGCCGTCCCGTCCGGCCCGTCCTTCCGCCTCGCCCGGGCATGCCTGCGCCGCGGTCGGACGTCTGACTGACCAGGTGTGTCCGGCGTCTGGACTGCGGCACTCGTCCCGCCCGGGCGGGCGGGGCGTCCTGGTCCCTGGGCCGACGGAAGACCGACCTGCTGGGGCCCGTTGCCTCCAGAGGGGGCCTGCGTGTCGACGGTGCCGTAGACGGACGCCGGATACTGCACCGCAGGGGTCTGCACCGGGCTCTGCACCACACGGCTTTGGTTCCAGTCAAGATTTTCCTCGACCCACGCTCTGTGCTCCCAAGAGGGGTAGATCAGGATCAGTTCGTTTGCAGCCCACAGCAGACGGGAGCTGTCGTCGTTGCCGGATCCACTCTTGGGGAATTCGGGATTCTGAATTTCGAGGACGTCAGCGCAGGCTTGCTTGTTTGTTTCATCTTTGCGCAAGTGGCAGGAAATGTAGGTGGCCGCATACGACAGATCGGGGTGCCTGTCGCGGCACCACATTTCCCACAGCTCGAGGAGCTCATACAGTTGTTCGTAGAATCTTGAGACCTTGTCGAGGAAATTCCACATATCCCCGAGGTTTGTCTTGAGCTGTGTCTCGAGCTCGTCCGCTTCCACGCTCACCTCCACTGGCCTGGTCTGCGGCGCCGCCGGGGGCTGATGGGCATGGTCGACGGTGCATGGGATGGGAGGCAGCCTAGTGACGCCTCGATGAGGGCTCTGCGCGAGCAAGGGCGGGCCATCATGCCAAATCCGCTTCCCAAAAGGCTGGTCCGTCTCGGCCTGGCCGGGCCGGCGGCCTGTTCGCGCGGGGGCCTGCCCCGGTCGGCAGAGCCCTCTTTGCGGTGAACGGTCTGCCGGCCGCGCACACCGGCTGCGGGCGGTGGCGTCGCCACTCGGCGAACGGGCGGATCAGCCCCGTCGCCTACGAACAACAGTCAACTGCGATGACACCCGCATAAGCACGTGAGATGGTGTCCACTTCCCGGGTGGAAGGCCCGAGGGCGACCAGGCTCCGGCCGCGATACCGCCCCGGCGAGGCCCGCTGCGGCGCCTTCAGCCGGCCCCGCCAACGACGCCCGCGCCCTGCAGTAAGGACACTTTGCCGCCTGCTGCGCTCCCCGCCGCCCCCATACACGGCCGCCTTCCGGGCGCCCGCAGGCCGGGCGGCGAGCAAGAAGCAGGTCGTGTCCCGCGACGTGGTGCAGGGGATCAAGCGCTGGGCGTTCCGGGTTGGAGGTCCAGGGAGATCTGTGCGGAGGTGGCATTCCACGAAGCCTCCTGGTAGGGCGAGTTGGGCGCCCGGTCGGGCCGAGCCACCGTCCCTGGTCTGCGGATTCCAGTGCCTTGATCCCCTACACCTCCTGACGGGACGCCATCTGAAGCACACACAGCAGGCACCGGCCCTGCCGGGCGCGGGAGAGCACCAGAGCGGTGGCATCGGGCAGCGGGCACCGCTCAACGCAGGCAGGACGCATGGTCCTTGAGCCACTGCGTTGCCGCCGCACCGTGCAGGGGCCTGCACACCAGCCATCCCTGGACGAGACACCCGCCATAGGCAACCAGACGGTCCAGCTCCTGTTGGGTCTCCACTCCTTCAGCCACCACGGTCAGCTGCAGGCAGCGGGCCAGGCCCAGTGAGTAGCGCACGATCGCGGCATCCCGCTCATCAGTGATCATCCCCGACACGAACGACCGGTCGATCTTCAACTCGTCGACCGGAAGCATCCGCAGACGCGAAAGGGAACAATGACCGGTGCCGAAATCGTCCAGACTGACCGTCACGCCGTGAGAACGCAAAACCGCAAGGGCCCCAGCCGCCCGGCGGCCATCACGCAACTCGCCGTGCTCGGTGATCTCGACCTTGAACGCCTCCGGGGCCAGGCGATGACGCCGCAGACAGCGCAGAACACCAGCGGCGAAGTGCGGACGCAGCACGTCAGCCGCTGCAAAGTTGACCGCGATCTGCACAGCCCAGCCCTGCCTGTGCCAGACCGCGGCCTGAGCCACCGCGGATTCCAGCACGAAAGCAGTGACCCGCCCGCCCATACCGCAGGCATCAGCCGCCCGAAGAATCTCCTCCGCGCCCACCTCGGGCCGCCTCGGGCCGGGCCACCTCAGCAATGCCTCCATCGCCACCACGTCTCCGCCCACCGTCACCTGCGGCTGATAGTGCAGCTGCAACTCCCCCCTGGACAAAGCCAACCTCAGTTCCCCCGCGCTGACGGACGGCGCCGGCCCCACCCTCACCGCCACCGCACGCCGCACCCGCCCCGCACACCAGGCAAACACAGACATCCCCGCAACGGCCGCACACACCCACACCACATACCCGGCCACCCCTACCCGGCCACCCCCGACCAACACCACGAGGAACACCACCGACAACCCCCAAACCGTCAGCAGTCCCCCACCCACCAGCCAGCGCGCCACACTGAACATCCGCCTGTGCCCCGGCTGTCTCGCCATAGCCCACCCACCCAACCATCGCCTCGCTGTCCTGGGCCCTCCAGCACTACACGCAAATGAGCCCCCACCCAAGAGCGGCCAAGGCAGCTGAACGTGCAGGCCTCACCTCAGCCCACACCACACCCCCAGCCGCCCGCAGCAGGCCCCGTACCAGCAGGCCCCCCTGGCCGCTGCCGCCCGCATCACAGCCACCCTCACCCCGCCTCCCCGGGCAGGCGGGCGGGCCACCGAACCGGCCCGTTGTCCTGCCCCGCCCGCCCTGCCGCCACCACACCCCTTCACGCGACCCTCCCTGCACGGCACGTTCCCCCGACATCCACAAAGGCCCCCGTGGAAACTGACTCAGGACACACCCCCCACCCCCGCTGCGCCGGCACCGGATACAACCAGCGCACCCGCCCGGGTATCTGGGACCGAGCGGCCGACGACGACGCCCACCCGTGCGCCGTGCGAGCCTTCATCATCAGTTCCTGCGCCCTCATCCAACTGACCACCCTGTGCCTGCTCACCCTCAGCGGCAGCCTCCCCGCCCCCCACGCCTACCTCATGGCAACACCCCCCGCCGCCGCAGCCGCCACAAGCCTCCTCGCCCTGCTCACCGCACACAAAACCCGCTCCCCACAAACCCCTCAGCCCGAACTGCATGGATGAAACGAGCCGGCCGGCACGAGCGGCGGCCACGGGCCGAAGTCCTCCCCGTCCGGCGGTTCCTGTCCAGTAGACGGTGTACCTGGATTGATTTCTGGGGTCAGATGCGGTTGTTGGTGCCGCCCCCTTCCCTGCGACATCCGGCATGAACCGGCCGAGCACGTCTTCTGGCTCACCTGGCTTTGATCCGCTTTGACAGACATCTGAGATGGACGGGCCGGTCGAGCCGGCGGCCGACGGTCCGTTGTGGTGGACGTTGCGCCGCCCGTTGCACCCGTTGTCCTATCCGGCGGCTTACCGGATGCTCCAGCGGGTCAACGCCATGATCGGGGCAAACCGGAGCCTGCATGATCTGAGCACACCGCCGCCTACCGGATGGGGAGAGACCCGGGGACGCCACTGACCGAAGTCCAATAGGTCCTGGGACACGCCCAGTTGACCACCACACAGCTCTCTCTATGACGAGTCCGGCTCCTACTTCGCCAAAAGCAGCAGCGGGGCGCCCCTGACCGTCATACGCCAGTAAACGCCGGAGCACCGGCCAAGACCAAAGGCAGAACGTGCGCCGTTGCTCGGCGCGTTCCCCGCGGTGGCTGGGCTCGGTCTGCAACGCTGCGCGCGATGACGCCGTTGAGCAGCCCGGGCCGGATCACCGTGTCGAACTCCCGTCCCTTGGCTGGGTGGTAGGCAGTGAGGAGGGTCTTCCCGATGGCCTCTTCGTCTTGGACCAGGTCCTGAGGGCGAGGCAATCGGCGAGGTGCGGCCCTCTGTTCGCACAGCGGGGCTGCACGAGTGTGCACTCTTTACACACGATCGTTGACTCCTTCACCACTCGCTCACATAGCCTATGTGCAGCCGCCGGGCCGGAGTCCGGGCCTCTCCTCACGCACAGGAAGGTCAACGGGGGTGAATGCCAAGCACATTGAAATCCGTCGTTGGTGGCGCGATGCGGTGATCTACCAGGTCTACGTCCGCAACTTTCTTGACAGCGCCGACGACGGCATCGGCGAACTCGCCGGGGTCCGCGCGGGACTGTCGTATCGAAACATGCTCGGTGTCGACGGGATTCGGCTGAGTCGGTTCCACCCGTCGCCACGGCACGACCACGGCTACGACGTGGCCGAGGGCTGCGACATCGCCCCGCTCTTCGGTGACCTCGCCGAGTTCGGCCTGTTGATGGCGGACGTGCACCGGCACGGCATCAAGGTGCTGCTCGACATCGTCCCCAGCCACTGCTCCGGCGAGCATCCATGGTTCCGCGAGGCACTGGCCAGCGCATCCGGCAGCCCGGTCCGCGCCCGCTTGCACTTCGCCGACGGCCACGGCGCCAACAGCAGCGAACTGCCCCACAGCTGGCACGCCATGGAGCACGCCGAGCGCAACGGCCGCGAACGCCGGGTGACCGGCGAGGTGTCCGTGCCAACGACTGAAGGACAGGCGAAGTACCTCCGTCCCGGTGGGCTGCACCGGGCGTTCTTCTTCGACCTGCTCGGTGCTCTGTGGGGCACCGATGCCTTCCGTAAGGTCATCTCCGAGGCCATGCAGGAAACCGCCGCTTCCACGGTGACCTGGGTCCTCAACAATCATGACCAGGTCCGCGCCGTCACCCGCTACGGCGCACCCGCCGCCGAGGTCGGCGGCCTCGGCGCCCGCGCCCGCACGGCGGCCCTTCTGATTTCGGCGCTGCCCGGATCCGCCTCCATCGATCAGGGCGAGGGACTGGGCCTGATCGACGACGTCCTGACCCACCCGATCTTCCCCCGCACCGGCAGCCGGGCCCGCATCCGCGGCGGCTGCGGGTGCCGCCGAACTGATCCGGTCAGGCCGTTCGGCTTCACCCGGTGTCGCGGGGGTCAAGGCGTGGCTGCCGCAGCCGGAGTACCAGAAGGGACATCGATGATGATGCGACGACGTACCACCCTGCTCACCGGCTGCACCACGCCGGCGCTGACCCTCGGCGCCGGCACCTGCGGCGGCGGACCGCACTCCACGGGCGGCGGCGACAGACGCTCAACGGCCAGACCGTCATCGTGGCCGGCGTCTGGGCCGGCCCCAAGCAAAGAACTCGCCGGCCACCGAGGGTCTCGCCCTCGCATCGGCCCATCCGAACACGTCCAACCACGCGGCAGGCTCCGGCGGCCGGGCGCAAGCTCTCTGAACACCTCCTCACCCCGCCTCGCCCCTCGGCATTGCGGCCAATCTGAAGCCTGCGGCCTTTAACGCCTGCCACAAAGCCAGGGCAACCTGTGCTGCTCTGGTAGCCGAATCAGCACCGACTCGGCCCCGGTCGCGCCCTCACTGTCGGCCCTCAGCCCGGCGCGACAGCCCGAACCCGCCAGCCGCGAGAGAACCCGGTCCGACGAGAGCACTCACAAGCAGTGCGTTGCCTCGCTCGCATTAGGGCCGGTTCATGACGCTCCATGCAGTAAAGGACCCTCTGCACCGTGGCTCCCCTGCGGTGTAGCTACATTCAGCGCTCCGGCCTCACCTACCTCCATTGAGTTTCTTGGGCCATCATTCGCGATATTCACGATCTTCCGTTCGCTGCCGTCCAAATTTGTCTACGTTCCACTTGCCCAGATCCATCCGCACGCAAGACCTCGCCACAATTCACACCCGAAGGGAAAAAGCTATGCAGCTTTGGGAAAACGAGGACGAGCGTCACCTCATCCGTTACATCCACGAATGCGGCACCCAGATGCCGACCACGGACGGGATAATGATCCGCATTCCTCTGCAGTCGCCGCTGGAGACTCAGCAATGGCTGCGGCTTGCCTGTACTTGCTCACCTCTCGTTCTCGGCCTTCGAAGATTGGGCTATACGCTTGCGCAGCCGTCAATAAAAACCAAAGCAGGCTGGGATGCCTGGCTTGCGGAGCTACAAACGGAATGCCAAATCCGGCAAGTTCTTGCTTCCGAGGGAGAAAGCGCAGCCACCAGGGGCGCCCCTCTCGAGGGAAAGAGAAGCGACGAGAGAACGCCACCTGTTGAGAACACATGCGACCAGTCAACCCTACGCTGGCACACACCGGTCGAAGGCTTCCCGCCCGCCGATGATGCGACCAGTCACCTCTCCGCAAGCCGCCCCGGAAAGGCAGCAAGCCGGGCCCCACGGAACGGCACGCTTGGCGAATTTGCAGAAATCGCTGCCCGCTGGGCGCTCAGCTACGACAGAGTGACACTATTGCTTACGCATCTGTCGTCTCTGCCGGAGAAGGAAACCGGGACACCCCCCAATACCGCCCGGGAAGGAGTAGATACGCTAGAGGCGCTCAACGGCTTCATGGACGGTATCACGGACTGCTCCAGCCCTCATGAGTCCGACGTGAGCCGCCTGGACGAATTCGGATTAGAAAATGCCTTGACGTTCCTCGAGGAATTCCAGATTCTCTACACCCTCAGGTGTAAAGTGAACCTGCTGCCCTATTTTAGGGAAACGATACTTGCGGACATTGAAGTACTCATCAGTTTTTGTCGACTTCTGAAACGGAGCAAGCAAAATGATCGGCTCAACCCGTGAAGACCGCTTGCGCCATCCGTCACGACCCGACGTAACCCACACAGGCCTCGCATTTTCATGGAAGTGGGCTGTCCGACAGGCGCTCAGGTAAACAGAAAGTTCCAGTGTCACTTCCGGCGTCGCAGCCAGGCCCGAGCCCGCCGCTGCTCTTACCGACGCCGAGGCCACGACCCACACATGCGGTTGCAGTATTGATGATCTGCGAGCCCAAGTTACCGGTCTTGAGGTCAGTGAGCCTCTTTCATCCTGTGCTGGCGTGTGAAATGGGCTGGTCAGTGGCTGCGGTGACGAGGCAGGGCCCCTCGTCGTTGGCGTGGTGATTCCACTCAGCACACCGGCGACCGAAGGGGCCCTGTTGGTTCCGTATCCTGCCACGCTCGACGTCCCGCATGAGCTCGTTGAGCACGTCGCCTGGCTGCTGTACGAGCACCGCCGCGCACGTAACACCCGCTGGCGGAAGCTCCGCTGCTTGACCAGGCACTGCTCACGCTGGTCCACCTGCGCAAGAACGAGACGTTCGCCCAGCTCGGCGCCGGGTTCGCGATATCGCAGGCCACCGCCTGGCGCTACGTGGACGAGGCCCTGGAGGTGCTGGCTTCCTGGGCCCCAGGCCTCCATGAAGCCCTCACCGGCCTCGGTGAGGGCGACCACGTCATCGTTGACGGCACACTGATCCCCACCGACCGCGTCCGCGCCGATCAGCCGTACTACTCGCAGAAACACAAGAAGCACGGCATGAACGTGCAGGTCATCGCCCGCCCTGACGGCACACCGCTGTGGTTCTCCCGCACGACACCCGGCCGCACACATGACCTGACCTCGGCCCGCGCCCACGGCATCGTCCAGGCTTGCCTGACCCGGCAGATCCTCGTGCTGGCGGACCGCGCCTACCAGGGCGCCGGCGCCACCTTCCGCACCCCGTACTACCACCACCGCGAACAGCCCGAGCACTACCAGCAGTTCAACCGCGATCACGCCCGGCTCCGAGCCCCCGGCGAACGCGCCTTCGCCCGGCTCAAGTCCTGGCGCATCATGCGCAGAGCATGCTCCTCCACCCGCCGCATCAGCCGCACCGTCCAAGCCATCCACACACTCATGACCTGCGACTATTCAGGATGAAAGAGGCTCAGTGGCTCCTTCTGCGTATAGCTCCTCCGAGGCGGGAGAGGGTGGTGGCCAGGGCGTCTAGGCTGAGGGGCTTGGTGAGGTAGTAGTCCATGCCGGCGGCGATGCACGCTTCGCGGTCCTCCGGCATGGCGCTGGCGGTGAGTGCCACGATGACCGGTCGTTTTGCGTGCGGCTCCCGGTGGATGGCCCGGGAAGCCTCCAGGCCGTTCATCACGGGCATGTGAACGTCCATCAGTACGACGTCGTAGGTGTGGTTGCGCACTGCCTCAAGGGCCTGGGCCCCATCGCCGACCACGTCTGCCTCGTAGCCGATTTTGGCCAGCATGCGCAGTGCGAGCTGCTGGTTGACGGTGTTGTCCTCGGCCAGCAGGATCCGCAGTGGTGCGGGAGCGGGGCGGGCCGGGGAGGGGGGCGAGGCAGGCGCGGGTACGGTCCGCTGGGGCACCAAGGCCCGGTGGAGGCTTGCGTAGAGCTGGGCCGACTTGATCGGTTTGGAGTGATGGGCGGAGAAGAGCGTCAAGTCCTCGGGGCTGCCAGTGGATGTGAGCAGGATCATGGGTATGCCGTCCAGGTGGCGGCTGATGTGTCGTGCGAGGGTGACGCCGTCCATACCTGGCATCTGCAGGTCGAGGATGGCCACATCGAAGGGTTCCCCGCCGCGGACCCAGCTGAGGGCTTCCTGGGGTGAGCGGGTGGCGCGGACCTTCATGCCCCATGTTTCGGCCTGCCGGGTCATGATCGTGAGGTTGGTCATGTTGTCGTCCACGACCAGCATTCGCCGTTCTCGCAGGTCGTGGTCCGGTCCGGCTGAGCGGGTCGACGACCGGCGCAGGGATGCAGGCACTTCTCGAGTGGAAATGGTGAAGTGGAAGGTGGATCCGTGTCCGACTTCGGATTCCACCCAGATATTGCCGCCCATCATCTCGACCAGTCGCCGGCTGATTGCCAGTCCCAGCCCTGTACCACCGAAGCGGCGGGTGGTGGATGAGTCCAGCTGTTCAAATGGCTGGAAGAGCTGATCGATCCGTTCCTGCGGGATGCCCGGCCCGGTGTCGCGGATGGTGAAGCGTACGATCAGAGGTCTCTGAATGTCTCCTTCGTCCCCCATTGTCCTCGCTGCTGCCTCCGCCTTCTCTCGCGTGGTGTCATCACCCCGGGAGGCGGTGAGCAGGATCTCCCCGTAGTCGGTGAACTTCACAGCATTGCCGAGCAGGTTGATCAGGATCTGCCGCAGCCGCAGGCCGTCCCCGATGATTTCGTCGGGCAGGTTCGGGTCGATGACGTACGCCAGATCGACGGTGTCCTTCTCCCGGGTCTTGAGAGAGATCAGGCCGAAGGCCGATTCGATGCACTCCCGCAGATCGATCGGCCGCTGCTCGATCTCGAATTTCCCGGCTTCGATTTTGGAGAAATCCAGAATGCCGTTGAGGATCACCAGAAGGTCGTCGGCGCCGGTGTTTACGATTTCGGCGAGTTCTCGCTGGTCCGCTGTCAGTGGCGTGTCCAGCAGGAGTTCAATCATGCCCATGACGGCATTCATGGGGGTGCGGATCTCGTGGCTCATGGTCGCCAGGAAGGCGCCTTTGGCGCGGCTGGCGGCTTCGGCGGCGACAGCCGCGGACTCGAGTGCCTTGGCTGCGATCTCTCGTTCTCTCACTCGGCCGAGCTGTTCGAACAGGCCTTCCATCAGGTTGACGGTGGCCTCGTCGAGGGGTTCGAGACCGGTGACGAAGAACTCCACGACGGCCGCGGTGCTTCCGTGCACGACTACGGGACAGGCGATTGTTCCGGAAATGTTTGCATATGTGGTGAGTTCTGCGGCGAGAGCTGTCGGTGGCAAGCGCTCCGGGCCCTCCGGTCGCGTGCTGGCGCTGGCCCGTACGACTGCTGGGGACACCTGCGTGCGGGCGCTTTCACGCATGACTTCCTCAAGCCGGTTCGGCCATTCGTTGCGGACATACCAGACCGGGCAGGCCTCGAGTGTGACAGTGCCGTCTTCTCCTGCCGGGTCAGCGGTGTACGCATGGGCGGCGGGCCACCCGAGGTGATCGCAGATCAGCGGAAGTCCGGCGGAGAGGGCCTCGTCCCACGTCGTCGCCCGGTTCGCGGCGGCGGCCACCCCTCGATGCAGGCGCAGTGTGCGGGTGCGGGTGCGCACCTTGTCCTCGACGGCGGTGTAGCTCGCCTCCAGGTGTTCTGCCATGGTGTTGAACGTCCTGGCCAGCATCCCGATCTCGTCACGGCTGGTCACCTGGGCCCGCCGGTCGAGGCGGCCTGCGCTGAGTTCCCGAGCCGCGTGGGCCACGTGGCCCAGGTTGTGCGCGATGCGCCGGGACAACAAGGTGGTCAGCGCCACGATGAGCGCCAGCGACACGATGATCACGGTCAGCAGCGTGGTGTTGTAGTCCTCGGCGGAGGCGATCCGCGTGCTGAGCATGCGGTCCTGCTGATCGAGCAGAGCGTTCCACAGCCGGGCATTGGACTGGATGGCTGCATTGGTCAGCTGTCGTATGTCCGATGACGTCGTCAAACCGGGGGCACCGGCTTTCCCGAACTGCTGCTTGGCTGCGCTGATGAGGGGCTGGACGGTGACGGTTACCTGATCCAGCAGGGGTGCCAGCGTGGGCTGCAGGGCGGCATTCGTGCTGGAGTCGGAGACACTGTCGAAGGCGAGGCTGAGGGAGTCCTGCAGGCGGCCTAGCTGCTGACTGAGCAGCCCGGTGAGCTGGATGATGTCGAGGCTGGTCTGCCCGTCGGCCGGTAGGGAGGTGAGGACGTCTCCTAGATGGACGGTCTGATTGACCAGTTCGGGCTCTTCGGCAAGCAGCGCGTCAGCGGTGTAGAAGGTGGTCGGCTCGGGGTCCAGGTTGAGTCTGGAGACCCTGCCGAGATAGGGGAACAGCGATGTGACGTTGCTCACCAGCTGCGGTGAGTAACCGGTACTCAGCGCTGCCTTCGGCCCAATCGCCTTGACGCCCTTCCACTGGGCGTTGAGAGCCGACAGCATCAGCTCCCCTTTGCCTGCTGCTGTCACAACGGAGTCGAGCTGTTTCTGCAGCGACGGATCTGCCGTGCTCAGGCGGGAGAAATCCTTGTCTACAGCAGCCTCTGCGCTGGCAATTTGCTGGGGTGTTACGGCGACCCCGCCGGCAACGTCGGTGGACAGCGAACGGAAGCGGACCAGATCGAGGGTCAGCGAGCTCAGTGGGCGGAGGTACTGCACACCGCGGAGCTCGCTTCGGGCGGCATCGACGCTGTTGGTCTGCTGTCCGATCAGGTACGCCATGGCCAGGCCCAGCGGCACGAGAAACGCCAGAGCGATGGCGGCGAGCTTGTGCCCGATGCGCGGCTCGAAACGGCGTGCGCGCAGCCGTGCCGGGCCGGGCGGGGGGCCCGGTTCCGCATGCGGTCCGTCATGGCTCATGAGAGCGTCCTTGGGGAAGCCGTTGGCGCAGCCTCACATGATTGATGTCCGGCCGGCCGACAGATTCCATTCTGTGGGGCGGCTGTCCATGGCGTCGACCTGGCGTGTTGAACACACCAGCGAGGCCCCGACGTTGCGGCGGCGGTGATGCATCGCTCTGGGGGCGTGCTGTGACACTGCACCCCGACAGCCCCATGCACTCTCAAGTTCGGTGGGTAAAATAGACCGTACCCTACTGCCTTCCTCGAATGAATGACATGACTGGCACGATTCAAGGGGGAATCCGTGTATCGGGCAGTAAAGTTCATCATAGCGGTCACAGTCGGTGTCCTGGGTGTCACTCAAATCACCGCATGTGATTCCAGTGATAGTTCCGCAAAGAATATCAAGGTCGGCGTGGTCTGGGGAGGGCGGGGTGATCAATCGTTCTCCGACTCCGCCGCCAAGGGGCTCGACAGGGCCAAGAATCAGCTGGGCATCACAACTGAGGAGCTGACCATTCCCAGCACGGCAAGCGAAGCCGACTACGAATCCCTCCTGGAGCAGCCGATACAGAGTGGCTGTGACCCCATCATCGCGGTCGGATCACAGCTCGCCAGCGCCGTAAAGGTCGAAGCGCAGAAGCATCCGGAGATAAAGTTCGCAATTGTCGACGACAGCTCTGTCAAGCTACCCAACGTCACTAGCCTGGTCTTCAGCGAGGAACAGAGCTCGTACCTGGTCGGCGTGGCTGCCGCACTGAAGTCGAAGAGCGACATCATTGGGTTCATCGGCGGCGTAGATATTCCGGTGATCCATAAATTCGAGGCCGGGTTCGCCGCCGGAGTGAAATCAGTCAAGCCCGATAACAGAGTGATCTCAAAATACCTGACCAAGCCGCCGGACTTCGCCGGATTCATCTCTCCCGAACTTGGCAAAACCGCGGCGAACGACCTACTCGATGCCGGCGCGGATGTGATTTACAGCGCAGCCGGCGGATCTGGTGTGGGAGTCATCGCCGCCGTGAACGCCCACGGAGGCGCATGGGCGATAGGAGTCGATTCCGACCAGTACCAGCAGTCCAGCCTGGCACCCTACAGGAACGTGATCCTCACCTCTGCCCTCAAGAACGTCGACGCCGCAGTATTCGATTACGTCAAGTCAGTCGAGGACGGAAAGCCCCTCACCGGGATCCAGCGCTTCAGCCTCTCCAACAATGGAGTCGGATACGCTACCTCCGGGGGCTTCCTCGACGACGCAACGAAACAGCGGATAGGGAAAGCCAAGCAGGACATCATCTCCGGCACCGTGAATGTCCCCACCGAGTAAGAGACCATCTGGTTCTCGGAGCCCGCCGTGAATCTATGGATCTCTCCTCTGAACAGATGGCAGAGCTACGGGAGTTGGCCGGGTCGCGGGATGTTCCGGCCGGTGTGGCGCTTCGCGCACGGATCGTGTTGTGTCCGGCGAAGGGCGGCGGCGCAAGGACATCGCCGAGCTCGCCGGGGTGGCGCCGCTGACGGTGGATCGCTGGAAGGCCGGTATGCCGAGCGGGGCATGGCCGGCTTGGAGGAGCAGCGCCGTGGCGGGCCGCGTACCCAGGTGCCGCCGCAGGTGCGGGCTCGGGTGATCGCTTTGACCAGGATGTCGCCGCCGGCGGAATCCGGCCTGTCGCACTGGTCGACGCGGACCCTGGCCGACCATCTGAAGCGGCGGGAAGGTGTCTCCGTGTCGTGTCATTACATTGCCCGCATCTGGCGTGAGGAGAATCTGAAGCCGCACCGCTCGGGCGCCTTCAAGATTTCGAAAGACCGATCTACACCGCCGCCGCCGAGTCCGAGGCGCTCTCGGCACTCGACGAGCTGCGAACCGACTACGGCAAGAACTACCCCGGCCTGATCGCCAGTTGGGAGCGCGCCTGGGAGGAGTTCATCCCCTTCCTCGCCTTCGACCGCGAGATACGCCGCGTGATCTACACGACCAATGCCATCGAGTCCCTCAACTACCAGCTCCGCAAGATCACCAAGACACGCCGGCTCCTCCGACGCCGACGCCGCCGCCGCCGCCATCAGGCTCCTCTACCTCGGTATCCGCCGCATCGAAGGCCGCCACATCGACGGTGACGGCGCCATCCCCAAGGGACGCGTCCGCGGCACCGGACTCTCGGCTGGAAACGCGCCATGAACCACTTCATGCTCGCCTTCCCCGACCGCCTCACCCTCTGACCCCAGCAAGACCACCCAAAATAACCAACCCACGGATCCGATCAGCAAGACCGCATACCTCTACATACATAAAGGAATTGACAACCTCGTGGAGCACCGCTCGCACAAGGGACTGAACAACCGGGCGGAGAACTCCCACCAGCCGACGAGGCGGCGCGAACGCGCGATGAAAGGCTTCCGCAGCCCGGGCGCCGCGCAACGCTTCCTGTCCGCGTTCACCGGGATCTCACCCCACTTCCGCCCCCACCGCCACCTCATGACAGCCGGCCGGTACCGCTTCGAGATGATGATCCGCTTCACCCTCTGGCACCACATCACCGGCCGCATCGGCATGCCTGCCACCGACTGAACCACAGACCACCACCGGCCTCGCCGCGCCCTCGGCCGACCACGCCCCCGACAACGTGACAACGCCGTCCGGCCCCGTCCGTACGACACCGTGTCCACGAACAGCCCCTCCGGCGACCCCGACCAGGCAGATGATCATGCCACCGGGCAACGCTTCCGCTCACCTGATGACCACTGTGCGACCACCACCTCCATATATCTATGCTAGATTTTGGATATACGAAGAGAGGGACTGAATGGGCAAGACTCTGATCGAGATCGACGAAGACGCACTGGCCGTAGCGCAGGACGCGTTCGGCACCAAGACGAAGAAGGACACCGTCAACCGTGCCCTGCGCGAGGTCAGTGACCGGGTCAGGCGCCACGAGGCGCGCATGGCAGCAGAACGCATCGCCGCCGAAGCCCTGGAGCTCGATGCCCTGACGGACAAGGCCGCCTACCGCCCCGGCCCCACCGTCGGCGACGACAAGGGTCAGGCTGCGTGAAGTACCTGGCCGACACCTCAGCGGTAGCACGCTTCCTGCGACACGGCGCGGACGCCTGGGGATGGGGAGAAGCGCTGGACTCCGGACTGGTCGGCATGTGCGAGGTCACGGAGATAGAGGTCCTTCGCTCTGCACGGTCATCTGCGCACCACAAGCAGATGCAGCAGTATCTGAGCGGGTTCTACGCGTGGGCGCCAATCCCGGACGGCGCCTTCCGGCGGGCGGTGCAGGTCCAGGAGATTCTTGTCGATCACGGCGAGCACCGCAGCGCCGGTCCGGTCGACCTTCTTGTCGCGGCGGTGGCCGAACTGTCCGGCCTCATCCTGCTGCACTGCGACCGCGACTTCGAGGCGATCGCCCGGCACACCGGGCAACCCACGATGATGCTCATGGACGGCTCTCGGCCGTAAAGGGGCACTGTCACGTTGCTGCTGACGGGGTGGGATGATCTTCGGGTTGATGCCTTGGGGAGGGGAGCCGGCCGACGCACCGTCGGTGAAGATCGAATGGTCCGCCGCATCCAAAGCCGACTACTACGGCTCCCGTTCCAGCACCGGTACGTGGCACAGTTTCAGCAGCGACGGATTCGAAACTGACTTCGAGTCCATGACCGCAATGCCCGACGGGTCCGTGCAGTATATGGCGCGGAAGAAGTCGGACGGCTTCCTCTACCACAACATTCGCTACAGCAACGGCACTCTGCAGGGCTGGGCGAAGCCCAACGGCTACAACGGTGCCGCCTCCTTCAGCGGGCTGGGACCGGCAATCGCCGGCATGCCCGACGGCTCCGCCCAGGTCGTCGGAATCGGACTCGACGGCCGTCTCTACCACCGGATCCGCAACAACGACACAACCTGGACGCCCTGGGCCCAGATGCAGGGGCGGCCAGGTGAAAGCACCTTCCCCGCCAGGAAGGTGGCCATCGCCGGCATCGGCGACGGCACCGCCCAGGTCTACGCATACAGCTCCGACAACAACGGCCTGTACACCACCACCCGCAACGCGGCCGGCACCTCCTGGACCACCTGGTCACAGGTGGACCCCGGCGGCGACGGCGGCTTCGGCCCGGACCTGGCCGTCGGCGCAGGGGCCAACGGCCTGGCGATGCCGAACAACTCCAGCCAGTTCCTCGCCATCGGCACGGACGGCAAGGTCTACCACATCCTCCGCACCCCCACCGGCCCCGGCGGCGCCCCGTCTACAGCGGATGGGGAGCCCTCAACATCTCCGCCACCAGCGTCGCCATCACCGGAATGCCCAACGGCAGTAGCCAGACCCTCCTCGTCGACCAAAACGGCGACCTCAGGTTCAACATCCGCAACATGAACGGCAGCTGGACCGGCTTCAGCCAGGTCAGCAGCCCCGAGGGCCACGCCGTGAAACACGCCGGCATCGCCGGCGTCCCCACCAACAGCACCTCCCAGGTATTCGCCATCACCCCCTGACCCGACAGCACCCACCCACCGCATAGGGAGAACAACTCACCGGGCCCTCCCCCACCACGGGAGGGCTCACCCCCTTGCCCACCCCGCCAGGCCGCAGGACAAGGCAGAGTCCTCGTGTTCACCTCGGCCCCGCTCGGACAGTCCACGCCGGAATTGGGGCATCCTTGCCGCTCTCTCGAAACGGAGCGCCCACAAGCCGGAACAGCTCGAGCCGCGCCACAACCGCGCCAGATTGAACGGGGAACTCGCGGACAACAGCAGATGCCGGCGTAGCCCAAAGACTCAGCCGCCGAAGCCGGCACTGCACACGTCACAACCCAACCCGCCCCACCTCGCTCCGGTGAGACGGGCGACAACGCACCTCCGCCGAATACGGGTCGACGTTTGCGGGAGACCCGATACCCGTTGCGCAAGGCTGCACGTCAGATGCGGTGTGACGCAGGAGCGATCCAGTCCTTGCCTACCCGGGCTCCCCGTTCGGCCTTGCCCTGGTCGCCGAGATCCACCTGCCCACCAGAGCCTACGTACGGGCCGCCGTGGGTGTCACCGCTTATCCGGCAGGAAAACCGGGCCACCCCCGCCCCACACACCGGGTGCGCAGGCGACGTTGTCCGGCGGCCGTTTGTGCGACGGCGGCGTACATATCCCGCTCGGTGCCCTGCCGCACCCAGGAGGCTGCCTTGACTTGCGGCCCCACAGGGCAGCACCACCGCCTCCTTTCGTATCGACCATGGCACCATGTCGTTCTTCAAGCCCGATGACTACGCACCAGCGCTGCCACCGACTGCGCCGACGAACACCTGCACGCCAATGAGCGTTTTGTGAGCAGCAGTGTCCTGGCCCTTCCCCGCCTTGCTGGGCGTCACCGATCACTACGCAGGTTGGGTGACGTGCCGCTCCGGGGAGGACGACCCCAAGCGCATCAGCTTCGGGCTCTCCCCCAACCTGCCCATTACGCAAGGCGCCAACGAGGTGGGGCTCGAAGCCTTCACCTCCATCAGTCCCGGCAGCTCCCCCTTCCACTCCTGCGGGAAACGCACTTCGGTTTCCCTGTTCGTCTACGGGTGAACCGGGCGGCGTCGCCTGACAGGCGGACCCGGTGCTCATCGCCTGGGCCCGCGGATCCAGCAAAACCCCGCCGCGCCGCTTTGCGTTGCCTGTCGTACCGGCCCCGTGGCCGCAGGAGGTCTTGATGCCCGCCGAGACGACGGCCAAAGAGCCGGCCGCCGAAGGCGTCGTCCCGGTGCCCGCCG
The DNA here is from genome assembly GCF_045162795.1 of Streptomyces sp. NBC_01017. Classification (NCBI taxonomy): domain Bacteria; kingdom Bacillati; phylum Actinomycetota; class Actinomycetes; order Kitasatosporales; family Streptomycetaceae; genus Streptomyces; species Streptomyces sp. NBC_01017. Next base: position 10,536,878 of record NZ_CP108683.1, on the reverse strand, counting down.
GCGGCCTGCCCGGACGGCAGGCGGCCGCTTCGGTGTCCTCGCCTCACGGTGCCCCCGGTGCCGCCGGCCCCTGTAGCACCCATGCAGTGCCTGCCGGTGGGGCAGGGCCGTTCGACGCAGCGGACGCCGAGGTGTTGCTGCACGCTCTCGCCATGCAGCTGCCCTTCGACCAGCTGCCCCCTCTTCTCGTCCGCCGCCCTGGCAGCACTGTGGAGTGGGCCGCTGCGGACACGGCGGCCTGGCTGAGCCGGGCCGCACGGCATTGTGCCCATCCCGGCGTCGTCACCTTCACAGCCTCCTGGCCCCTGCCGTCGGCTGCCGGCCCTCCGACCGCTTGGGCCTGGTGGAACGGGCTTCAGCAGTACCTGCGCTACCTCACCGCCTGCACAGCCGGGACAGCGGTGGCAGAGTTTTCCGCCTGATCAGCGCAAGCTGCGCGCTCACCCCCGTCAGCACCTACGTTCCAGCGGGGCGGGCGGCACGGGCGCGGGGCGTCAACCCTGCACGGCGGGGGTGAGTTCCAGCGTCACTCCTGCCTCGAAGAGCGGGATGAGAATCCTATGGGTGATGTCTGCAAGAGAGACCTGGCCGGTCACCGGATCCTGTCCCGGGGCGGGATGCCACAGCGCCTCCTGCGTGTGGAGGGGGAGAGTGAATCTGCACTTTCCCACCCAGTAGGCAAGCTCGTTGTAGATGTGCGGAAGGGGCCGGCGGCTGTCACCGTCGCCCGAGAGCACGCCCAGGAACTCCGCGGCGCAGCCCACGGCCCGCGTATGGGCGTAGCTGATGTCTTGCTTGCGGAGCTGAACAGCAAGGGCAAGCACCTCCTCGTAGCTGAAGGGCAGGGCTGCGTAGACCTGTGCATGGCTGGCTGTCATAGTCTGCTCCTCTCTTGTGGGGCGGGCGTGCATGCGCGCTTTCCTGACCCCTCCGGTGGCTCAGCCCGCGCCCTGGGGTGCATCCTCGACGGCCGCCGGCTCAAGGGCGTTCTCGCCGGCCGTGGGCTTGGCAGCCGACTCGACACGGTGTGGGGACTCTCAGCTGTGGCGGCTCTCCGCCGCGCGTGGCCATGCCACCAGGCGATACTTCTCGTCCAGGACGGTGAGCGAGGTGCGCACCAGCGTCCCGCCGCGGTCGCGGCATACGGCGGCTTTGCCGTGACGGCAGTCCTCCTCCACACCGACCACGGTGAGTTCGGCCGGAAAGGTCTCGTCCGCCGCGTCTATCAGTTCCCAGATCTGGCCGGGCGCGATCACGGTGTAGATGTTGCCGGTGGCGTAGGCGATGCAGGCGACGTTCAGGGCAGTCTGGTTGCTCAGCAGGTCCTCACGCTCCAGCCGCTCGCGGTAGCTGTTGATGAGTTCCGCCGCCCGGACGGAACCCACCACGAGGTCGAATCGGCTGATCAAGGTATCCCCCTGTGCGTGAGGTGCCGGGTTCTGCCGTTCATCGTGAGGCCCGGCGGTCACGTCACCGACGTCTGCCCGGGCCGTCTTTCGGGCCCACCGGCATGCCCCTTTACGCGGAGCGGGGGCACCGTGTGGAGGCCGGCAGTGCGGGGTGGGGTGCTGCCCTGCGCCGCTGCGCCACCGTCCACCGGCCCTTGGCTGATTTCAGCGGGTGAGTTCGCCCGCCGCAGCGGGTCACAGACGGGGTCATGTCGGCCGGCAGCGCGGTCACCCTGCGTGCACAGGCGTGGGCGGTGGCTTCGCCGGTCCAAAAGCCCGCGGCGATCTCGGCGAGGGTGGTGTGCTCAACACGGATACACCAGGGCCGCCATGGCCCCCTGGGCTGGCGCAGCCTGCAGCGGCAGTCACCCTCCCGGGTGACAGTCAGCGTCGACGCCCGCTCGAGCGGGCGCGTGCGGCGGGCCGAGTACGCAAGGGCAGTTCGCCCGCAGGCAAGGGCCCTGGCCGGCGAGTCGGGACATGAGACATGCCGCTCACCAGTTTCGAAGGCCTCCCCCTGCCACGCCCGCGCCCGTCACCCGGCGGGGGTCACTCGCAGATTCGGGTCACCTCATGGCGCAGACCAGGCAGGGCACAGCCCTGCACCCGGGCGAGGACATGCCGCCTCGAGGCGGAGGCGGGCCCGGTCGGACAGGACCGGTGTCGCATCGCAGCCTGTGGGTAGGTGCGGCGGCAGGGCGGCAGGCGCCGCTTTCGCACCGGCCCTGCCGCCGGGTCACCCACACGCATTGAACCGTCAAGACGGTGACAGACCGGGCAGGCCGGCTTGAGATGGGCGGCGCCGGGAGCACACACCCGGCGCACTTGCGGTAGCGGACGCCCGGGCCGCAGCCGAAATGATGCCCCGGCCGCAGCGGTACAGGTACCGAACCGGCCTGTATATGTGCTTGGCTGTGCCACGTACACGTGCGCTTGAGTATGAGAACAGCAAAGGAAGGTCATCTTCATGTCAGGCATGACGGCCACTGCCGCAGATGTGACATCCCAGTACACCACCCAGGTGACCAGTGACCTGGAACACAACGTCCAGGAGCAAGAACGCCTCGGCGCCGAGATCTCGGCGCTGCAGGAGAAGCTGTCCCGTCTGCAGCGCGACCACAGTGTCCTGGTGACCGTGGCTCAGGCTCTCGGCGTGAGCGCACCGGCACCTGCGGGCACGGGCGCATCCACAAGCCCGCTGCCTTCGCCGCGGCACCAGGAGCCCGCGCCGCTGGACGCCGAGCGGGACACGCCGGCAGTGCAGCCGCCCGCTCCCGCAGCAGCCACGCCCTCCACGACAGCCAAAAACAACGCGCGGCGCCCCTCGTCGGACACGGACGACAAGCCGACCCTGGTCGAACTCACCCGCCGTCGCCTGGCCGGGCAGGAGCAGCCGCACTCTGCCGCTCAGATCGCGCAGGCCCTGCAGGACAGTCACCCCGAACGCGGCATCAAGATCACCGTCGTCCGCACCACCCTGGAGAACCTCGTGGCCAAGAACCAGGCCCGGCGCACCAAAAAGGGTTCCTCCGTCTTCTACAGTGCGCCCGCCGCCCCGCAGGCCGACTGACCGGCACGCAGCACACCCCCGGCCCGCGGACAGCAAAAGGGCCGGGCGGGTGCGCCCCACACAGCCGGACCCAACCACCGGCGTATCTCCCGGCACCACAGGACAGACCTCCCCACACCACAGGGATCACGTCCCGCTCGGCACACAAACCGGTCACCCACGACGCTCCGGGCGTGCCGGGCCGGGCAGACTGCCGTCCTGGAAGTCAACAGGCAGGACGCGGCCCGAAACCCAGCGAGGTGACCACCACCGACGACGCCGCCACCACGACTGCCTGCACCAACGCGGGGACGCGGCAGCGGCCCACCGCGACGATTCCCCACGAGGAACTGCACACCAAGGGTTACCCGGTGCCGCATCAGCCGCATCAGGCAACGTTCGCCCGTCGGGGCGTGTAAGGGACTTGGGTCTTCCAAGGATTTCGTAGCCGGCGGTCGGTGGAGTGTCAGTCGAGCAGGATACGCCGGCGCAGGAGGGGGCGCTTGGCCCGGCCGTACATCTGCCGCTTGACCGGTTTGATCTTATGGTTGACGCCCTCGGTTCGCCCGTTGTGGTTCGACAAGGTGAGGGCGGCATCGACGGCGTCACGGTCACGTTCGAGGCCGGTCGTGCAGGAGCCAAGGAAGGACAGATGGGCGCCCCGGGCCCGGGTGATCCACGGAGTTGGCTTGTCGGCGTTGCCCTCGGCCGGGGCCGGCAGTTCGGCAAAATCACCTGCCAGGGCGGTCAGGATGGTCATTTCCGGGCAGGCACCGGCGAGTTGGTCGCGCAGGGTTCGCCGGTCCTCGCGCAGGTTCCCGGGTTGGTGAGCAGGAGGCCGGCGGCCCGGCGCCGGGAGAGGCTCGCGTGGCCGGCCTCGACACGCCCCTGGGTGACGCAGCGGACCAGGAATCGGCGCTGCCGGTGTAGCCCACTTCCCTGATCTCCCGCAGGGTGCGTGACGGGGACAGCCGGGTCCTCCGCCCGGCGCTCGCGCAGGTGCTCGCGGTAGGGGCCGACCAGGGTCGGCCGGTACTGATGCGCGAGGCCGAGATCTCGAGGATCAGCCCACGGTGGGCGGCTTCACGCGCCGCGATCCCACGGCCACGGTCGCTGCGGACCCGGTCGAGCGGGACTTCACCGCACCCGCCCCGAACCGGCTGTGGGTCACCGACCTCACGATGACTGCGACCGGTGAGGGGCCCTTGTGGCTGTCCGTGATCCGGGACGCGTTCTCACGTCGGGTGGTGGCCGGGGAGACCTCCGCCCGCGCGGACGCCGACCCGGTCCGGGGCCTGGCGGAGTCCAGGTTATTCCCTCACGAAATTGACTGGGACGTCATCGTGACCGAAGACGATCATGTACGTGCTGAACGCCTCTTCATGCTCTGCCGCGAGACCGTTGACCTGCAGCCTGTACCCAGAATCGCACTCGTCCTCAATCTTATAGATGAGAATCTGCATCCATCCCTTGTCCCAGGCGAGTTCGTTCTGCTGCTGCTGACTGTAGAATTGCGGGCTCGACGTTCCCCAGAGGATGAGCGTCCGGCCGGTGAAGTAGGCATAAACGAAATCGGCGCCCTCTGCTGTGCCAGCGCCGTCCACCACGTTCAAAGGTGCCTGGTCCAGCAGGGTCTCGTTGTGCAGGGTCAGACCGGCCAGGTTCAGGCCTTCGTCCCCCGGCAGGTTCAGACCGTCCCCGTAATACAACTGAGGGACTTCCGCACCGCCTTCTTCCAGTTTCTCGAGGTATTCTTCCTTTTCCGGGGACAGCCATGCCAGGCGGTCGGCGACCTGTGCGTACGCCTCCTGACCGATCAGGCGCTCCAGGTTCTTTGCGTTCACGTCCATGTCGTCAAGGCCCTTCGCGAGAACAGGAACCTTCCCCCACTCCTCGTCCGCCCACAGCAAGATGCAGCCAGCTGTACCGACTTCTGGCTCCTTGTAATCAGTCTCGAAAAATCGGAAGACCCGCGTCTGAGGGCCGTAACCGAAGACGAAAACCGGGTCCCCCTCCACGAGGGTCAGAAGCTCGGCAGCCGGAATTCCAGCCACCCACGCATTCCATTCATCGGCAGGAACCAGCTCAGGCCAGCCCGAATCGAACGGGCCCATAAACCCCTTCTTTCTGTCACCGTCCACAGACAACGTAAAAAATCTTCCCTCGGGTTCGCTTGTAACTCCAATCCCCCGGGTCAGCACAATAGAGTTCCAGGTGTAAGCGGTCATCCTGTACCTCCGCTCTCCTGAGCCAAAGTCAACTATTGCCTCATGGGTGTCCGGGTTGAACGAGCCCCACGGAAGACTCCATACCCATTTTGCATGCTCCTTCGTATGGCGAGGCGCAAAGGGACCGAATGAATCTTTCTGCTTGGTAAACGATACGAGAAGGATCTCTCCGTCCACCGTCGTCAGCTTGTAAGACTCCGTATGACGGGGCGAACAATTTTCCTCCGGCATTTTTATTACGCGCGACGTGCAGTCGACGCCTTTGTGGCAGAAGGAGATAACGCCTGCAGCTTCGTCGAACTTTGCCTCGTCGAACTTTGCGGTGATGGCCTTCCATTCCTGCTCCGTCATCAGTTCGGAGTGCGCTGCGGGATCGATGATCATCTTTTTTCGGCCAGGACCGAATTGCGAACCGGGTTCGAAGGCGAAGCATCCTGGAGTATTTATGGCAATTTTCCCCATTCGCGCTTCCGCGTCCACAAGGAATTTCTTGTACTCGTTGCGCTTGACGATGTATGCAGGCATGTCGTTGAGCAGGAGGACCAGGGTGCCGTAGCGGTGCAGCTTTCCCCTCATTGCGGGCAGCTTTGACTTCCACAGTGCGAATGGGTCAACGCCCGGCTTCATCGGCAGGAAGTACCTCCGGTCTGCGAGGGATGCAACAAAGACTCCATCGGATGCAAGAATCTTGTGGTATTTCCCCTCGGCTCCAAACTCCGGCTCGGCCGGCCATGTACCCTGCCACAGGTACCGCTGTTCTTTACCGCCTTCAGTCGTGACAGTGACGACCGAGTCTTTGAACACGCCCTCGGGGAGATCGTTCAGCCAGGTGTTCCATTTCTCCACGCTGAAGAGGCCGAGCTTCGGGTCTTCCGGCCGCACCGGCACGTTCCGGCCATCGATGTCGATCCGGTACCATCCCCCTGGTTGTTTCGTGTCGACACGAGTGGGGGCCAGCTTGAGGATTTGCTGGATCTTTTCCGGGCTGACCCGGTAGCTTACGTTGCCGGCGCGGAGCAGACCGTAAGAGATTTGGGCCTCGGGCAGCTTCATCAGGGCTCTGAAGTTCTGGTCGACCTTATACCGGTCGGCCAGACGGCGCGTCGCGCATATGTACAGCCGGCCGTCTTTCCGTGCCGCCAGGAAGAATCCTCCGGGAGAAGCCATGCCAAGGGCCTGCTCGGTCCACAGGCCTTGGAAGGTCTTCGCGGGGTGGAAAAAAGTGGTAGGGAGCGCGTAGAGGTCCGTGTTCTCGCCACCGGGCTGGACCAGCCAGACCCCTTGCAGTTTCGGGTCGATCTCTATGCGGACTGGTGCGGCATATTCCAGCCGGTGTGCCAGCTTCCTCCTTTTCCTGGCTTCCATCCTGGCTATCGCATCTGCCTGTTCCCTCGAAAGCCCTGGCCTGTTCGCCTCCTTCTGCGACTTCGATGTCAGGTACTCCTGCTTTGCCGTTGCGTAGGCGGTTTCCATTGCTTCAACGGCCGCCGGCCACTGTTTCTTGAACTCCGCGCAGATTTGGCGCATTGAATCTTCGCGTCCTTCACCCAGCCAGTAGGCGACCTGACCCTGCAGGGCCGCCGCCACCCAATTGTCGACCGGGCCCGAGGCGTAAACATGGAGAGCCGTCCCGAAAAGGTCACCCGTACCGTATTCATTACCGGCACCTTCTTCTGGAGAAGCATGTGCTTTTCCGGACTTGTTCTCCACGGTGATGTGGAAGAGCATTTCCGGTGCCTTGTAGACGCTCAAGGCCTTGCTCATGGAGTGATTCGTCCACACCACACCATCGATGACCATCTCCGGTGGGCTGTAGGGGCGTTCCGGCTTGGTCAGAGGCTGTGAAGCTTCCATCTCTGCAACTTCCTCGTCGGTGATAGGCGTATGGCCGAGTTTCACGTTCACTCCCCCGAGCGGCCAAGAAAAGAGACGAAAGGGAGACAGTCCGTGCCAACCAGGTGTTCCTGCTGCTCGCCATGTCCGTCGCCAGGGTTTGGCGGGGAGGCTGGGACATGGGACACGTCCCGTGTACCGAGGGACGTCGCGGACGGCTACGGATCGCCCTGTCGGGACGCGTCCCCTGCCCGGCGGCAGTGAATACCGCTCCGGGCAGGCGGCCGGCAGATCAACGCCAAGGCACGCAGCCGGTCACGTTGCGGGTCGGACCACGACCCGAAGCGGCACCGGATCAATCCTCCTTACCTTCTTGCTTGGGTTCGTCCTGGTCCTTCGTCCGATCGGGAGGCCCAGGGGTTCCGGGTGTGGCTGCCATCTTCATGCCGTTGGTGTGGCTCACTGTGACTGGCCGCCCGGAGCCCCGCGACGACTCGGCCGCTCATTGGGATGTGCGAACTGGATCGCTGTGTAAGGACACGTCGGCGAGGTCGTCTGCTGGGACATATGACGGACGACGATGGATTGCTCGCAGCCACTGTTGCATCGACCGGTTGAATCCAAGACGTCTTTCTTCGCGGCCGAGCGCGACCGGCCACACACACGCTCGTAGCGTTCATCGACGAGCACAAGGACCGCTTAGGCGGCGTCGAGCCGATCTGCCGTGTGCTGACCGCACGCGACTGCAAGATCGCCCCCTCCGCCTACTACGCCCACCACAAACGCCGGGCCGAGCCCGCCGCCCGCACCGCCCGCACCGTCCGCGACGTCGAGCTGAAGACGCTGATCACTCGGGTGTTCGAAGCTAACTACGGTGTCTACCGGGTCGTGTCCCGCAGTGTGGTGTAGCAGCGATCACAGCGAGGATGCAGGTCGCACACCCAATCAGCCTGCACGACTCCCCTTGGCTCTGGCTTCGGAGGAGGTCGCGTCATGGTCGGCAGTGTCGCGCCACAGGCACCACCAGCTGACGTAGCGTCAGATCCATCCGGCCGGCCGGCGCCTGCATCTGTCCCACGACCTGTACTTACGCGGTGATCGCTGCTACACCACTCGGCGGGACACCATTCTCCCCGCAGTCGGATCCTCGCCCGAGACACAGACCGCCTCCTTCTCCGGCATCGCTGAGTCGTCCACAACGACACAGCCCGGCTCCGGGGGAAGCTCAAACAGGCGGAAGCGGAAGCGTTTGGTTGCTGCTCGACTCACCGCTCGCTCTCCGGCCGCCGGGTCCCATCGTGGGTGCGTCCGCTGTACTCGCCGGTCTGCGGGTAGTCACGCGCACACGCCCGGACACGCGCCAAGACCGTCCGGTTCCTCACCGACCGAGTGGCGGCCGCCTCGCCAGCGCTCCGGAAGTGTCACGTAACGAACCAACGCGCACTTCTGGTTCGTTACGTGACAAATTCTCAGCCAGGGCGGCGGCGTAGTCTGTTCCCCATAGTCGTCATGTAACGAGCCGGGGGCCAGGTATGGCTCAGTGCGAGATCTGCGGAACCGAGCTGGTCCAAGGGCGCGGCCGGGCACGGCGGACGTGCTCAGGTGCGTGCAGGCAGGCGGCGCACCGGCGGCGACAGGCTGAAGAGCTCGCCCAACTGCGACGAACGGCGGCCGCGCAATCCGCACCGACGGATGCCCCGGCGCCTTCGCCGGACGATGGCCCGGCCGGATTGATCCGTGACACCGGCGCCGAACTTTTCGCCGCCGTCGACGCCGCTGCCCGGCGCGCGGCACGGCAATGGGAGGACGCCGGCAGTTCCCCCCGGACGAACGCCGAGGCCGTACGGTTCCTTGCCGACCGAGTCGCGGCCGCCATCCTCGCAAGCACGGCCTCCCCGGCCCGCGAGGAAAGACACGCGAAGAGGCAGCCGTAGACCTGGCAATGTGTTGGATGCGGGTCGTCACCAGCACACCGGAGCGCCATATCACCGGCAGCTCCTGATAACTGCAATCACAGTTATGGGGTGTGCCCGCGTTGTTGTAGTGGCTGTGCGGGCCCGTGTCTGGCTGAGTCTTCACCAGTGTGACCAGTGCAGATGGTTGTCAAGCCCCGGGTTTTATGGAGAGTGAGTCAGCTGGTTTTCTGGAGTGACGCAGGGGGTTTGACCGCGAGGTAGTGGGCGGCCTCGTGTTCGGCGGGGGTGACGTGGCCGAGCTCGCCGTGGAGGCGGCGCTGGTTGAACCAGTCGATGTATTCGGCGACCGCAATCTCGATGTCGTTGATGCCGGTCCACGGCCCCTTTGTTGCGGATCAGCTCGGCCTTGAACAGGCTGTTGAACGCCTCGGCCAGGGCGTTGCTGTACGAGTCACCCTTGGAGCCGGCCGAGGCCACGGCGGCCTCGTGTTCGAGACGTTCGGTGTAGCGCAGGGCTCGGTATTGGACTCCGCGGTCCGAGTGGTGCGTGAGGCCGGTGAGGTCGGCGCCGGTGTGCCGGCGCCGCCAGATCGCCATCTCCAGTGCGTCGAGGGCCAGGTCCGTATAGAGGGAAGTGGCGACCTGCCAACCGACGACCATGCGGGAGAAGACATCGATGGCGAAGGCCGCGTAGACCCAGCCGGAGAAGGTTGTGATGTAGGTGATGTCCGCGACCCACAGCTGGTTCGGGGCGGTCGCGGTGAACTGCCACTCGACCAGGTCCGCGGGCCGGTCGGTCTCGGGTGCGGGGCGGGTGGTGCGCGGGCTCTTGGCCCGGATCACCCCGCGCAGACCGGCCGCGTGCATGAGGCGCTCGACTGTGCAGCGGGCCACCTCGTGCCCCTCGTGCAGGAGGGCGGCGTGGAGTACTTCCAGCCGGTCTTCTTCTCGAAGGCCGTGAGGTCTTTCACCTGCCGGCCGGACGGCTTGACCCTGCGGACGATCAGCCGCATCCCCTTGATCCAGCCATCCCGGCGGTTCAGCCCGCTCAACTCGGCCACGAAGAGCCCTCCTGGAGGCTTCCGTTCTGCTTGAGCGAGGTCTCCCAGGCCCTCTCGGGCAGGCGGGCGATGGCCTTCTCGTCCTCGTCGGTGATGGTCCAGCCTGTGGTGAAGCAGACCGTGCGCCGCATGTTGTTCAGATCCCGCAGGTGTTCGTGCAGGCCATGGGTGGCGCCCGCGCCGTCCACCCGCACCAGGATCGTCGCCTTCGACCGGGGACCTGGGCGAGCGCCTCGCCACACTGGCCAGTTCGGCCTTTCCTGGGGCCGTCAGCACGACCCGGCCGTCGATGCCCGCCGTCCGGCGGCCAGCGTTGATCTCCGTGACCCGTCGCACGCTGACCAGCGGTTGCTGCGGCTGCGGAGCATCAGCTTCTGCAAGTTGCGAACCTTCTTCAGGTCCCCTGCCTGCGTCGCCGCGAGGATGCGCTGGCGCAGACGCCGTACGTTCTCCTCAGCAGTCCCGTATTCTGCCACGCTCGATTTTCCGCACGAACTCGTCGAGCATGTCGCCTGGCTGCTTTATGAACACCGCCAGGAGATCAACTCGCCCTGGCGCAAACTGGGTTGCTTCAAACAGGCCCTACTTGCACTCGCCCATCTACGCAAGAACGAGACGTATGCTCAGGTCGGAGCCGGGTTCGGGGTCTCGGAGGCGACGGCCTGGCGGTACGTGGAGGAGGCCGTGGAGGTCCTGGCCGCGTGGGCTCCCGGCCTGCACGAGGTCCTCGTCGGCTTGGGCGAGGGCGACTTCGTCATCGTCGATGGCACCCTGATCCCGACCGACCGCGTCCGTGCGGATGAGCCGTACTACTCGCAAAAACACCGCAAGAACGGCATTAACGTGCAGGTCGTCGCCGCATCGAACGGCACCCCGCTGTGGTTCTCACGAGCAACACCCGGCCGCACTCACGACCTGACCTCCGCCCGTGCCCACGGCATCGTCCAAGCCTGCTTGACCCGGAAGATCCTCGTCCTGGCCGACCACGCCCACCAAGGCGCCGGCGCCACGGTACGCACCCCCTACTACCACCACCGCGAACAGCCCGAGCACTACCAGCAGTTCAACCGCGACCACGCCCGCCTGCGAGCACCCGGCGAACGCGCCTTCGCCCAGCTCAAATCCTGGCAGGTCCTCCGGCGAGCACGATGTTCCACCAACCGCATCAGCCGGATCGTAAGGGCCATCCACACCCTCCTGACCTGCGGACACTCAGGATGAAAGAGGTTCACTCAACCGAACACGCAGAAGCCCTGCCCTCCAGGCCTGCCTTCAGGGAAACAGGACTTGTGTCGTGAACCGGCCTTCCGGTCAGCCCAGAGGCAGCCGAAGCTCACGATACTCGTGACGTACCGAGCATCTCGGCACCCATCGCCGGGAGAGTCCCTCCGGAACAGAAGGAAAGCCATGGAAAACACAAACACAAACCAAGAAGCAATAGTCGTTTACGAAGACGTGAACCCCCTTGAAGGTACCAATAAAGGCTGGTCCGGATCCCTCTACGCACATTACGACTACTCCACTGCCGTGTATTTCCAGAATGGAACTCCTGCGGAGGTCAAGGATCAGGGGCAAAGATTTGATATTTGGGTTCCTGAGGTTTCGCGAGATATATGGCAACGTAATGGGGTCAATTATGTGGGCCAAGCGCCCCTGGATAACGGTCAACCTGACCCCTACATTGCCGTGTTCACCCTGCTCTAATCGTCTGTGAACCTATTTCATCGTGCCTCTATTGATCTTAAGGCTGCTCTTGGCGATCTGTCAGGGCGGGCATAAGGGAGGTATGGGGACTTCGAATGGAGCGCGTTGGGGGCAGGCTGAGCGGGAGGCGGGCGGATGCAGGCTGCCGACCTGTTTGAACAGGGTGTGAGGCAGGTGCAGGTGGCCCGGCTGCTGGGTGTCCCGGCAGGCGGTCGGCCGCCGCGTGACCGTCACCAGCAGGCCCGAGCCGACACTGCCCGCGCAGCGAGTCCCGGCCGAGGAAGTGGTCCTGGGGGTGGACACCCACAAGGACATCCACGTCGCCGCTGTCATCACCACCCTGGGCGCTTCGCTTGCCCACCAGGAGTTCCCGGCCACCGCCGTCGGCTATCGCCAACTGCTGGCCTGGGCAAGGTCGTTCGGTGTCCTGCACCGGGCGGGCGTCGAATGCACCGGATCCTACGGAACCGCGCTGACCCGGTCCCTGTGCAGGGAAGGCATCGATGTCGTCGAAGTCAACCAGCCCGACCGTGCCACCCGACGCAAGCACGGCAAGACAGATGCCGTCGACGCGGACGCAGCCGCCCGCGCGGTGCTGTCCGGACGCGCCACCACCGTGCCGAAGACCGCGGACGGCCCCGCAGCGGACATGCGGGTCCTGCGACTGGCCAAGGAATCAGCCATCAAGGCCACGTACCCCGGCGCTCAAGGCCGTTGTCCTGACCATCGGCCCGGACCTGCGCGAACTATTCACAGATCTGAGTAACCGTGCGCTGGTCGCCACCTGCGCGGACCTCGATGCCGATGACCGAGGCGAGGCCGTCTTTGCAATGCGCCTGCTCGCCCGCAGAATCCAGCACCTGTCCGACGAGGTCAAAGAGCTCAACCGGCGCACCACCAGGGCCGTCCGCTCCTGCCGGCCCCAGATGCTGGACCTGGTCGGTGTCGGGCCCGACAGTGCCGCGGCCCTCCTCATCGCCACAGGTGACGACCCTGACCGGATCACTGACGAGGCATCCTTCGCCGCCCTGTGCGGCGTCAGCCCGGTCGAGCAATCCTCGGGCAAGACACACCGACGGCGCCTGAACCGCGGAGGCAACCGCCAAGCGAACGCCGCGCTCTACCGCATCGTGATGACCCGCATACGCTGGGACGAACGCACACAGGCCTACCTGCAGCGACGCACCGCAGAGGGCATGTCCAAGCGCGAGATCATCCGGTGCCTCAAGCGATACGTCGCCCGCGAGCTCTACCGCCACATCCAGCCCCCAGCCAACTCTGTCCTCCCGCTTGACGAAACATAGGGGCTTCTACTCCAGCCACACGAGCGCCGAGGTGCGGGAGTGGGCCGGGGGGCAGGAGCGCCGGCTGCGGATCGTCCAGCTGCCGCCGTACCCCCCCGAACTGAACCCGGTGGAGCTCCTGTGGAAGCTCGTCAAAGATCTCCTCGCGAACCGTGCATTCCGTTCGATTCGTGAGCTGGCGGAGGCCGCCGAAGCAGCGCTCAGCAAGATCAAGAAGGCGCCGCATCTCCTGCGTGGATTCCTTGCCGGAACTGGGCTGGCATTGCTGGAGTGACCGTCAAGCGCTGAAATAAAGATCAGTACCAGCAGTTCAACCGCGACCACGCCCGCCTCCGAGCACCGGGAGAACGCGCCTTCGCTCAATTGAAGTCCTGGCGGATCCTCCGCAAAGCACGCTGTTCAACCCGCCGCATCAGCCGCACCGTCCAAGCCATCCACACACTCCTGACCTGCGACTACTCAGGATGAAAGAGGCTCAGTCACGTTGTCGGTGAGGTCTTCCGAGGGCGTGACGGGGCCGGGGGCTGTTGTTCAGGCCGTGGCAGGCAAACCGGCGCTGCCGGTGATCTGGTTTCCGGATCGTGAATCCGATGGTCATCTCGAAGTAGTGGTGTCCGGCGGTCATGAGGTGCCGGTGGGGTCGGAAATGGGTGAGATCCCCGTGAACGCCGACAGGGACCGCTGCACCGGTCCGACAGCCGGGAAGCCTTTCATCGCGCGTTCATGCTGCCTCGTGCGCTGGTGTGGGTTCTCCGCCCGGTTGATCCATCCCTTGTGGGAGCGGTGCTCGACCGAGGGCATCACCTCACGGTGCGCAGCCCCGCAGGTGACCGAACTTCGGGCACCGGCGCCGGACCGTCTCGTAGGAGACGATCACACCGCGCTCCAGCATCGGCTCCGCGACCTCACGGAGGTCGAAGCGGAAGTACAGCCACACGCAGGGCGAGTTGACCTCGACCGGGTAGCGGTGATTGCGGTACGACGGCGCGACCGACGACACGACGCCCCCTCCCCACACGGACAGCCCGAAGATCATCCCCCACCCGGCAACGCGGCGGAGCCCTCACAGGTCTTCGGGCAACAGCCGGAACGTCGCGTGCCCGGTGAGCGGCTGGATGATGCGAAAGTCCTTGTCCGTCGTGAACAGGGCATCAGTGCGGTAGGCCTTGGCCAGGGCGACGTTCATCGCGTCGGCGAGGCCGATGCTCTTGCCGCGGCGTGCGTCGGTGTAGCCGTCGGCGACCGCGATCGCAGTCGACAGGTGCGGGGCGATGTCCGCGACGGTGAACCGGTTCAAGGCGCGCTGCGTCTCGATGAACCGCGCGATCCCCAGCGCCGCCTCGGGGCTCGACCGGCTCGTGACCAGATAGTCCAGTTCTGCAAGCACGAGCGGCGAGATGACCAGGTGGGCCATCTGCTCGAAGGCGGCCTTGTGCTCGGTGTGCCCTGTCTCGCGCGGCGCGAGAAGCCGGATCAGGGCATTGGTGTCAGCGATAGTGACAGGGATGGTCACTGGCCCATGCCCCGCAGGATCTCGTCCATGTCCTGGTTGCTCATTGGGTCGCCCAGGTCGAACTCGGGTAGGTCGATGGGGCCGATGGGGGTCGTCGGGTGCGGGGGCACGTCCTCGTGATCGATCGGTACGAGGCGGGCGACGGGGCGGCCGTTCTTGGTCACGGTGATCAGCTTGCCGTTCTCGGCCTGGGCAAGCAGTGCTGAGGACTGCTGGTTGAATTCGCGCGCCGTGGCCTCCATGTAATACATGGTACTACGTTGGTCGCGTGCTTGTGGGGCTGGGGCGCGACGACCCCTACCACATGCGTGCCGCGGATCATGTCGTGGAGTCATGTCGCCAAACGGCTCGGTCGCGTTGTCGGGTGGGGCGTGGGATGAAAGCCGCGAACACGCTGACCGCGCTGGAATCGATCCGCGCCGCCCGCCCGGACGGCGCCCCGATCAACGTGATCCTGGACAACCTGTCCGCCCACCAGGGCGCCGACATCCGCCGCTGGGCAAAGAAGAACAAGACCGAACTGTGCTTCACCCCGACTACGCGTCCTGGGCGAACCCCATCGAAGCTCACTTCGGACCGCTGCGGCAGTTCACCATCGCCAACTTGCACTATCCCGACCACACCGTGCAGACCCGGGCCCCGCACGCCTACCTGCGCCGGCGCAACGCTGACACCCGCCACCCGGGCGTCCTGGCCGCCGCGCGCAAAGAACGTGCCCCCTGGGACCTGACTTCCGCAGTTGGTAGGCATGCGGATGCGGCCGATATGGGGTCTGAGCTGCGGGAACATGCGGAACGTGGCCGGGTGTGCGTGTGCCCACGCGGCTAGGTTGTGGCTGGTCAGGCGGGGTCTGCGGCGGTGATCCGGGGCGGTGGTTTGATGCCGCAGCCGCGGTAGATCGTGGCCTGCTCGCTGGTGAGCGGGGTGGTCTGGGTCAGCTGTCCGGCGTCGCCGGTGAGGGTGATCTCGTGGACGCGGCCCAATTCGGTGCTGATCCGGTTCCAGGTCTGGCCGGTGCGGCGTTCGGCGACGCGGATCAGCAGCAGGGCGAGCCAGCACAGCAGTACGTGCGCGCGGATGCGATGTTCCAGGCGGTGGAAGACCGGCCGCAGTTCCAGCACCGTCTTCAGGTCGCGAAATCCGCGCTCCGCTTCCAGGAGCGCCTTGTAGCCGACCGCGATCTCCTCGGCGGTCAGGTGCGGGTCGGAACTGGTCAGCAAGTACTTGCCGTCCAGCCGCTCCTCGGCCTTGACCTTGGCGCGGTCGATCGCCAGGCGTCCGCTCTTCGATGTCCTCAACCACCGCTTCAAGGTGGGGTGTTCGATCAGAGCGCATTCGGCGCGCACGTGCGTGGCCTCCGCGCGCTCGCGGGCCTTCGCAGTGGTCAGGCGCTTGGCGTCGCGTTCGCGCTGGGTGCGGATGCGCTCCAGTTCGGCCTCGATACGGGTGATCGCCTCCTCGCGGTGGTGGCGGTCGCGTTCCTCCTGAGCGGGGTTGTGGCAGATGACGAAGCGTCGGCCAGGGGCCTGGTCAGCTTGACCTCCTTGACCCGCAGGTTGTCGCGGACGCTCTGGTAGCGGCCCTGGCGGGCGAGGGCGGCCTCGGCGAGGTCATTGCCGTCGCGCATGCGCATCCCGGCGATGAAGTGGCCGCCGGCGCGGGTGAGGTAGGCCAGGTTGTCCGCGCTGGAGAAGCCGCGGTCCACCACGGTGATCACCCGTCCCAGCTTCCAGTCGCGCATGTCGTCCTTGACCTGCGGAAGGATCGCCTGATCACTGGTGCCACCGGGCCAGCACCAGCAGCGAACCGGCACGCCCTCCTTGGTGACGGCCAGTCCGATGGTGATCTGCGGCAGGTCGTCGCGGTGGTCCTTGCTCTTGCCGTAAGTGCGAAACGGGTTCTCGCCCGCGTCGGGCTCGTCGCGTTCGAAGTAGGTGTTGGTGGTGTCGAAGAACAGCAGGTCGACTTCGAGGTTGAGGAGGTTGGCGACCGCGAAGAACACCGCTTCTTGGACCTCGGCCTGGGCGTCGGCTTCCACCAGCAGGTCCATCGCCCGGTATGCCTGGTCCTCGTCCATCGCCTGCAGGCCCGGTATCGCCGTGTCGCGGCCGGCCCACTCGGCGGCCGAGAGCTTCGAGGCCGGGGCGATGGCGCGGTTGGCGACCAGGGCGAACAGCACGCGCTCGACGTCGGTGCGGAATCGGCGCGCGCCCAGGATCTTCGTGAGCGCGGCGTCGATGTCCAACTGCCGCCACAGGCCCTGCAGTAGCCAGACCGCTCCCAGAGGACGCGAGCCGGTCACCTGCAGGCCGCCGCCGGCCACCGGTGCCGCCGCGTCACCGCCCTCGCCGAGGTAACGGTTGATCGAAGTGACCAGGCGGCGCAGACCGTCGGTGTCGAGCTGGTCCTCGCGGCCGAAGTTGTGCAGCACCTCGGCCTGAGTACTGCCGCCCACGCGGTGGTTGTGCGCGAGCTGCACGTAGCGGACCGCCGTCCCGTCCTTCTTCTTCCGCTGGGTGGTCCGCAAGTACATGCCCACAGCATGAACGATCACCCCAGGAGGATTCAACCCTCACTTCAGAAAACGTGTGCCCACGCGTTTTCCTGACTCAACGCCACGGGCAACACCGTGACCTGCACCGACACCGCCCGGCAGACCTTACGTGCCCACGAACTGCGGAACTCAGGTGGGAGTGGCGGGTGACTACGTCCTCGTCACTGCGGCAGGTCGGGGAGAACTCAGTCGGTGCCTGCTCCGGGCGGTGACCGGCGAGGCGTAGGCCCTGCGCTCCGGTTCGCCGCGATGATCGAGGGTCCGTCTCGGCCGTGGTCACGAGCGCGTATCCAGCTCGATCTGCTCCGTCCCCGAAAGCACACCATGATCAACAAGTCCTGAAATAGCCTTCCGGGCGCCGCCGCCTCGCCAACTACGTGGCCAGAACGCGAGGCGGCGGCGCAGTGGCGGGGTGCCAGAGCGGCCAGTGGCCCGGATCCCCGCCGGAGCGTTCCGCCGTCGCTTTCGGCAAGGCAACGGCAGATTCACCGCCATCAGCCTAATCACCGGGCGGTGTCACTTTCCGGCAGACCCGCCAGAGAATTCCATCGTCTGGCCGCCGCCTCGCGCACCGGAAGAAAGGGCATTGTCACGTTGTCGGTAGCGCACTTGGTTGATGCTGCGTCAGGGCATGCTCAGGGCGGCGGGAGGGCGCCGTTGTCCAGGCCGTGGCGGGCATGCTGATGTTGCCGGTGATCCGGTTCCAGATGGTGAAACGGACGCTCAGTTCGAAGCGGCAGCGGCCGGCGGTGCCTTCTGATTTGGTCAGGTCCGGGCAAGGTTGCCGCAGCATTTTTTGTGCTTGCGGGAAGAGCCGCACCGGCAGGGGCTGTTGCGGGGCCGGGGGGGCCATGGGTGGGCCTGGCCCCCGGGCGGCGAGGCCGGCGGCGTGTCGGGCCCGGGTGTCCCCGTCCCGCGGGGAGGGGTCCTCGTCGTGGGTGGATTTCGGTTACGGGCTCATGGGGTTCAGTGGGCTGACCCCGGTGCCCGCATACAGGTCGGTGTCCAAGGACAGCAGGGTGGCGTCCTCCCCTGCCTGCCGGGCGACGATCACTGAGGATGCCGGATGCATCACCCGCCAGTCCGCCTGCCGCCATGCGCCGGCCACCAGAGCGTGGGCACTGGTGAAGTCGGCGGCCGTGGTGAAGCGGCGCCCCAGGATGTGCTGTCCGGTGCCTGGTCGTTCACGCTCGGCGACGGCTGCGGACAGGGTGGGGATCACGATCTCGGCGTAGCCGTAGCCGGCTTCGACGTACAGACCGTTGAGGAATTCGTCCCCTTCGGCGAGCGCCAGGACGCAGGTGTGGTCGAACAGGACGCGGATCACGCGGCGTGGTGCTCCCGTCCGAGATCCTGCAGGAAGGATCGGGCCCGGGCCCGCACGTCGTCAGAGACTGACACGCCGGTCATCTGCCGGACCTCTTCCAGTGCCTGCCGCACGCGCTGTTCCTTCTCCTCCTCGGTCAGCTCACGTGTCACCAGCTCCGCCAAGAGCTCGTTCATGGTGGTGCCGCGCTCGCTGGCCAGGATCCGCAGGCGGTCACGGACGTCCCTGGTGGTCTTGATACTGGTGTCCTGCTCACCCATAAAGCCACTCTACCGCGAGTAGAACACCAGCAGGGAGTCCCTGGCGATGTTGTGGCTGAGCGTTTCAGTCGGCCCCTGAGCGTGGTACTTGGCGGCTGAGCGTGATGGTTGGCCCAGGCCGTTTTCTCGTTACTCCGCAGCGCGGCCGATGAGTTTGTTGCTCCCGCCCGGTCCAAGCTCGTGACACCTAGGAAAGGACACCGCCATGTCGGAGCTTCTCGTCGACTTCATCACCTCCCTCGACGGCCACGCATCGGGAGAGGGATGGCCCGGGTTCTGGGGCCTCGAGGGCCCGGAGTACCTCGCATGGCTCGGCGAGCAGCCCAAGGCCACCTACCTGATGGGAGCGAACACCTACCGCCTGATGTCGGGCTTCGCCGCAGGCGAGGTCCCCAATGGCCAGGACGAGTTCAGGCCCGAAGAAGAGGCGTCCGTCGACGAGCTCACGCAGGCGTCCAAGGTGGTGTTCTCCTCCTCACTCGAGGAGCCACTGACGTGGGCCAACTCCACGCTCGTCCGCGACGACGCCGTCGAGGCGGTCCGCGCCATGAAGTCGAACGGCTCGGGGCTCCTCAGCACGATCGGCAGCCTCAGCCTGTGCCGGTCCCTGCTACGAGCCGGACTCGTCGACCGCTTCCGGGTCGTGATGTTCCCGGTGATCACCGGGGCCACCGGCGAAGAACGCATCTACGACGGCTATCCGGACGTTGCCCTCGAGATGATCGAGCACCGCACCTTCGACGGCCGCATCCAGCTGGTCGAGTACAAGCCCCGCGTGCTCGAGCACCCACCGCTCGGCGTCCCTGCCTGACGCCGCCCCGTCCGCCGGTCTGGACGGCCGCCAGGCCGGCACCGACGAGCGCGGAGCAGCGGTGTCCGCTCGCCGCGAGTGCTGTGGCACGCAGCACGAAGTCCTTCGCGCGGGCGCGTTCCCGCTCCGTCGCACCCCAGTCGAACTCCGCCAGGTCGAACCCGACGGCACCGCGCCCCATCACGTTCTGGTCCTGCAGGGTCAACAGCGCCGCGAAGCGGACGTCCCAGTCCTCGGAGGCGAGATCGGACACGGCCGGCATCAGCACGTCGATGAACACCGCGGCGGTAGCCATTGGACAGGTCCAGGTCGTGGCTACCGCCGGAGAAGATGTCGCTCACCGACCTATGATGCGATCCCGGCCCTCCACCTGCTTGGAGAAGACGCATGACGGATGCGAGCACCGGCAAAGTGGTCGTGAACAGGGTGATGTCCCTCGATGGGTTCATCGCCGGTCCCGGCCACACGATGGACTGGATCTTCGAGCACATGACGTCGGCGACGTTCCCGGAGGTCATGGCGGCCACGGGCGCCATGCTCATCGGCCGGGGCACGTACGAGGTCGGCAAGCGCATGTCCGACGAGAACACCGGCTACGACGGCGGGCCGCAGTTCGTCCTCACTCACCGCCCGCCCGACGAGCCGGACCCCAACGTCACCTTCCTCACCTGCGACATCGAGGAAGCCGTGGCCACGGCACGCCGCGCCGCCGGCGACAAGAACCTGGAGATCCTCGGCGCCGACGTGGCCGCCCAGTGCCTGCAGCACGGCCTCGTCGACGAGATCCTGGTGTACGTGCTGCCGGTGCTGCTCGGCGACGGCGTCCGCTTCGCCCCGCCGGGCCTCGACCGGATCGACCTGGAACCGTTCAGCAACGTCCAGTCGGGCGGGGTCACCATGCTGCGCTTCCACGTGCGCAAGTAGGCACGGCCGCAACTACTGGCCTGCTGTCATGGCCCCCATCCCGTGGGGCAAGTTCCCCAGTCTCCTGAACATCAACTGGCCAGACGGTGGCTGCAGTTCATGGCGAACACCGGTCGGGCTTCCCACACGATCGACGCGTACGGGCGGGCGGGCGGTCAAGGACCACCTGCGGTTCTGTGCAGTTGAAGGCACAGATCCCGTACTGGCCGGTGCGGACACGGTTGCCGCCTGGATCGAGGACATGCTCGACCGTCCCCGCCAGCGACCAGCGAAGACGCCGCTGCATCCGGAGACGGGACCCCGGAGTCGCCCGCCGAGCGGTCGCCTCAGGTGAGGGGCGTGCTGAAGGTCCGGCGTCTCGGCCATTCGCACCGCGCGCCATAGGTCCGGCAACCGGCACCGGCAGAGCGGGGCCGCGGGGCCCATCCGGTCGCTCGACTCGACCAGGTACTCGGCGTTGGAAATCTTCGTGACGAGCTGCGGCACCGTGCAGGTGCACGGGGCGGCCGTCGACGAAGTCAGCCCGGAAAGCCATCCGTCGGCTTGTGCTTGGTTTTCTTTACGGTGTCCTCGAAGAGCGTCTGGCGGCCCTGGTGGGAAGAGCAGGAGAAGCCCGTCCAGCAGCAGGACGGCGTTGCCGCGGACTTTGCACGGCATGGGGTCGAAGAGGACGGCGCGGAGGGCTTGGCGGTCTGTACACCGTCAGCATTGAAGGTCAACTTTGCAGGCCGCTACCGGACTGCGCGTCCGGCCAGCCGTCAGCAGCGAGTCGGCTCGGCCGAGCCATGACGGTCTGCGCTGCCGGGGTCGGCCAGCGGCTGCGGTGCCGCAGCATTTGGACGGGGATATCAGGGAAGCTCTGTGCGGCGCAGAGCTTCGCCGGATGCCAGGCCGGCTTTCACACTGACCACCGGCAGCAGGGCAAGTCCGAGGCCTGCTTCCACGCAGGCAACCGTCATGTCTTCACTCGGCGGGAGGCCGCGCGGAACAGGACCTGCCTCGGCGGGCACCTCACCGCGCGGCCGACCAACCGGCTGGCTCATGCTCCACCGCAGACTGGCCCGCGACTACGAGTTACTCCGAGCTCGGAGTAATTCGTACTATTCCGCGCTTCGAGTTATCCCGAGCTGACACCGACCGTGCAGGTCAGCGGAGTTGCGAGGTGCTGGTGCTCGGCATAACGGGCGCGGTCAGAGGCTGTCGAGGAAGGCGAGGACGGGGTCGGGGGCGGTGTAGCGGCCCGGCTTGCTGTCGGGTGGTGTGGTGCGGGCGAGGGCTCGTTCCTTGAGCGTCATGTCGGCGTGGAGGTAGATCATCGAGGTTTCCTGCGACTCGTGGCCGAGCCAGAGGGCGATCACGGAGGTGTCGGCCCCTGCGTGCAGCAGGGACATCGCCGCGGTGTGCCGAAGGGTGTGGGGCGTGACGTTCTTGGTGCGGAGAGACGCGCAGGCCACGGACGCGGCGGCGGTGTGCTTGGCGACGAGGCGGGCGACGGCATCCGGGCTGAGCCGGCCACCGCGGTGGGTGCAGAACAGCGGGTCGGTGGGGTCTCCGCCGCGTTCGGCGAGCCAGCCGCGCAGGACGGTGACCGTGTGGCGAGTGAGCGGGGTGGCGCGGTCCTTGCGGCCCTTGCCGTGGCAAAGGACGCGCGGGCCGCGTCCCAGGTAGATGTCCTGGAGTTGGACGCCGGTGAGTTCGCAAACGCGCAGACCGGTCTGGACGGCCAGGTGCAAAAGGGTGTGGTCGCGGCGCCCCCACCAGGTGCTGAGGTCGGGTGCGGCCGGCAGGGCCTCGATCTCGTCCCGGGTGAGGTAGCAGACGTCGCGTCGCTCGGTGCGTTTGGAGGGGATGGCCAGCACCTGCTGGATCAGGGCGGAGTACTCAGGGGACCGGAAGGCCGCGTATCGGAACAGCGAGTGGATCGCGGCCGGTCGCGCGTTGCGGGTGGTGGTGCCGTTGCCCCGCGTGTTCTCCAGGTGTGTGAGGAACGCGCCGATCAGGGCGGCGTCGAGGTCGGCGAGGTCGAGGTCGGTGGGCTGTTTGCCGGTCTGCTGGCTCGCATAGCGAAACAGCAGACGGATGGTGTCGCGGTAGGCGACGACGGTGTGGCCGCTTGCCTGGCGCTGGTGGGCGAGCCGGTCGGTGAAGAAGCCCTGGACGAGGGGTGCCGGTGAGCTCATGGGAGATCTCCGAGGAAGGCGTCGAGCCGGCCTGCGGCCAGGGCGAGCAGTTCGGGGGCCGCCTGGAGATACCAGTAGGTCGAGACCGGATCGACATGGCCCAAGTAGGTGGACAGCAGTGGAAGTTGTGCCTGGACGTCCGTGCCGGTGCGGTACCAGTTGAGCATTGTGGCGATGCAGAAGGTGTGCCGCAGGTCGTGGATGCGGGGCTTCCGGCCGCCCGCCGCTGGACGGATGCCGGCAGCGTCGCGGAGCCGGGCGAAGGTCTCGGGGACGTGATGGGCGTCCAGGCGATCCCCGCGGGTGTTGACGAAGAACGCCGGGGTCGACACCACGGGCTGGAGCAGGTCGCGCCGCTGGTCGTGGACGTGCAGCGCCTGCATCGTGCTGGGGTGCACGGGGACCTCGCGGGCCTTGCCGAGTTTCCCCGCCCGGATAGTGAGCACCCCGGCGTCCCAGTCGACGTCGGAGCGGTCGAGTCCGCAGGCTTCACCGACGCGCATGCCAGTGGCGGCCAGCAGACCGATCAGGGTGGCGTAGTTGAGCGCCCGCAGCGGATGGCGGAGCCCGGTGGCGGCCGCCATCAGTGCGACGATCTCGTCCGGGGCGAACAGGTGCGGGGCGATGCGGCGATAGCGCAGGGGCATCAGATCCGGGTGCGGAATCTCGGTGGCCGGGTCGAGGGCCTGCAGATGCCGGGCGAAGATCCGTGCCACGGTGAGTCGCTTGTTCCAGGAAGCCGGGTTCACGCCGGGCGCGGTCCGCGTAGCCCAGGCCACCGCCAGGTCGGTGGTGATGGTGATGGCGCCGACGCCTTCGAGGTAGCTGATGAAGTCCATCAGCATCCTGCCGTGGCCCTCCAGCGTGAACCCCAGGTTCCGCCGCATGGTCAGGTAGTCCCCCGCGTGCTCGCGCAGACTGGTCATGACGCCTCCCCGGGCCAGGGCCGGGCCAATTCCCGCAGCCGTACTCGGTCGACCTTGGCGTAGATCGCCGTGGACAACTGGGACCGGTGCCGCAGGACTTGGCCGACTTCGGGCAGGGGTGCTCCGGCGGCCAGCAAGTCACTGGCCACCGTGTGCCGCAGCCGATGGGCGCCCAGCCGCGGCAGGCCGGTCCGCTTGCAGCCACGGGCGACGAGGGCACGGATGCCGCTGGCGGTGACGGACTGGCGAGGGGCACGCCCGGAGAGAAACAGGCGGCTGGTGGAAGAGTCGGAGGGACGGCCGTGCATCAGGTAGTCAGCCAGGGCCTCGCCGACGTCGGCCGGCAGCGGGAGGCGGTCGGTGAGCCCGCCCTTGCCGCGGATGGTCAGTTCACCGGACCGCCAGTCGACATCGTTGATCTCGATCGCGGCGGCCTCGCAGGCACGCAGCCCGAGCCGCGACAGGACGGTCAGGACCGCGAAGTCGCGCCGCCCGGCAGGGGTGCTCCGGTCGCATCCGGACAAAAGCGTGTTCACCTCGTCGGCTGTCAGGCGGCCCGGCAACGTGGCGAGTCTCCGGTTCGCCACCGTGGGCACCGCCCCCGCCAGCGGCCTGGCATCGGCGGTGCTGCGGCACGCAGCCCCCTCCAGGACGAACCGGGTGACGTGCTCGGCGGTCAGACCGGCCAGGCCCTGCGCCAGCGGCAACGGCACCGTGGACAAGAACGCCCGTACCGGCGGCAGATAGCGGCGGACCGAAACCTCAACCACCCCACGCTCGTCCCGCAGGTACTGCCGGTACTCGCTCAGCAACACCCCCACCTCGCTGTCGTCGACGGGCACCAGGGCCTCCGGCACTGCCCCGACCGAGCGCAGATGGGCGAGGAGAGGAACGAGAGCACGCGAGCTCGTTCGCTTCCGGTAGTCCCGCCGACGAACGGCGAGGAACTCCGCGATCACCGGCCCTGCCAAGGCTTCCGGCTCCACGCCCCGGGCACCCATCCACCGGCTCAAGTGGGCCGTGAGTTGCATCAGCTCACAGGAAGACTTGGGGGTGTAGCCCTGGTGCAGCACCGCGGCACACAAGCCGACCGCGTACGGAGCCAGCGGCCCCGTCACCACTACTCGCGACGGATCACGCTCATACATGACCGCCCTCCAGACTGGGCTCCCAACCAGTCAGGCAGTCCAAGCCGCAGAACGCGACCCCTGCATTATTCCGACCGCCCCGTACCCGTTCACCGCCTCAGCCTGCGCGGTTCGTGTCAGGTCGGGATAACGCGAAGCGCGGAATAGTACGAAACCCTGTCCGTCCGCTCCGAAGCCATGATCCACATCGCCATGACCGACCTCATGGCCCGCCGTCCCACCAGCGGGAACGTCATCTCCCGGCGCGACCCGACACCGCAGAGCAAACAGCAGATTCCGGGATGGAACAACGGGAGAAAACGGCCTCTCAGCTTCTCGGCCACCCGGCGCACGGTGTCCACCGATGCGGCCGGCCGAACTCCCAGCACACCCCGCGGCAAAAGGCCCAGCCGTTCCAGCGTGTTGGCCGATCGCCGCGCAGAAACGGGCCCCGGCCACCACCGCGCAGGCCGCCGCCCGGACCAGCGCGAGCAGCGGATACCGGCGCCCACGCCGATCCCTCGGATCCCACTCCTGCGGCCCGTCACCCACACCGGTGACGACGCACGACAGCACCGCGGCAGGCATGGAAGAGTCACAACGCATCGAAGCTCCGTTGATAGCAAGCGACTTGAGAAATCGCTCACCTCAACGGAGCTTCGGTCGCCCTGGTAACGCCTGGCCTGACCAGCGCCTTCACAAGATCACATCGACCTTGCACGAGCCCTGAGCCGCAGGCTGTCGAGGAAGGTGCCGTTGGGCAGCGTCTGGCGAAGGTCGACGCCGTCCGACGATCCATATCAGCCAGACCCATGGAAATCACTGGACGGATGGGCTGAATTGGAATGTGAATCCTTCAAGTCCGCACTTCACGGCTGTCTCCAGGAAGTACTCCCACTCCAGATCATCCATTTCGCATCCACTGATGAGCACAGGATCGCCGTTCACCAACTGCCCCTCCCGGTAGCCGGTGAGATAACTCATGTATCGGCCCATTGCCGGGTAGGCAACGGAGGGGTCGAGCAAGATCATCCCGTCGGCAGAGATGAACGAAGTCTCTTGGCCCGAGCCGAGACTGGCGAGGGTCTCACGGTTGGCGGAGCTGATGAGGTCGCGGAACTCCTGCATCTGCCAACTGGACCTGAAGTAGAGGACCTCCTGCTGCCATGACTCCCCGCCTTCCGGGATCACCACCTTGCCGGACACCTCGGGCGGAGGTGAGACGGTAGGGCTGGTCTCGATGGGGGTGGCCGCATACGAGGAAAAAGCGCTTTCCGAATCGCTGAGGGAGGGCACGGAAGGCAGCTTCCTGTCCGGTCTGCGGCCGAAGACCTCTTGCAAAGGCCCGTCCATGCTCCGCAATGTTTCCCTCTCGCTCTGGTCCAGAAGGTACCAGCCGTCCTCAAACGCCACAAAGGAAGCAGGGTCCGACTGGAACGCCCCAAGTTTGCCTTTGCCCATCAGCTTCACCAGGTGCCGGAATGCCTTGCTCTCGATGTAGTGGCGCAGAAGTGCTGTGATCCCAGCATCGCCACCACCAGCGGTCTCATACTTTTCCTGAGCCCTGTGTGAGACGCCAGCCCAGCGGACATAATTTGGCTTGCGGCTCTCAAGAATGCTCTTACTCCTCGACGGCAGGCGGTCGTAGGATCGAAGGAATTCCGTCTTATCGGACCGAAATGACAGATCAAGAATCTGATCGGCTTTCGCCATTGCTCCGGCGTAAATGGCCGCGTCTTTTTCCTCTTCCTTTGTATATGGCTGAAGGGAATGATCTGCCTTTGCATCCGGGGCGCTTCCGCGACAGCAAATCAGGTAGACCTCACTGCCGTACTCCATGAGGCGCGAGAGCAGGCCACCACAGCGGTGGACCCCATCACTGCACAAGCCGTCCTTGCCCTCACAGAGGCTGATGCGATCCCCTGGAACCCACTCTCCCCCCAAGGTCTGGATTAGCGTCCCTGACGACGCCGCCCCCTTGATCCTTGCGAATTCCTTCTTGGTAAGCGGCGTTAGTGCCCTATTTTCAATTTCCTTGGGGCCGACAAGCGATGTTTTCACGCTGTTCATCCCCACTACTGTCATCAGCGTCACCGACATGAGAGATGCCGCCACTCCTGACGTAAGTCCGAAGTCTGCAAAACAGGTGAGCTTCATTCCTGCAGGGACAAAGGTCTGTGGATATTCCTGGGACCTGGAGTGCGCTACGAAATATAGTGCCATGCCCAAGCCAACCTCTCGTATCGAATAATGTATATTCAGCAGGATCGTCTGTGAACGCCGGTGAGACGGGGGCCTTCTGCGCCATGCATCAGGCAGTAAGGCCGACCCCAGGGGGCAGCATTGCCGCTGGCCCCAGTCATCCGCTCAGTCGTACGCCCACCACACCACGTCGGCTGGGAACCTCCTTCCGGCGCGGGCGGCCGACAACAACCTCCAGGGCACACCTGCGAGACCGGGGTCCGGGCGGACCGCTGCGGCCACAATGCAGGGTGGACTCGATCGCGCCCATCTGCGCCATGACCGTGCGGATGTAGGGGTCGTCGGGCTTCTTCTTCTGGTGCGGCAGAAGAATCCCGTCGCTCCCCGACGGGTTCGTGCCCCCGTAGGAGCGCATCGGCTTGATCTCCAGGCCTGCGTCCCCGGGCTGCCACTGGACGCTACTCATCGTCTCGACCCCAGCCCCGCCCCAGCTTGACCAGCTCGTCGTAGCGCTGCCGGGTCACACTGCCGGCCATCCCGGTCATCCGGACACCACCCCCACGAGCCCCGGGTGCGACACCCGTATGCGTCCGCCGGGTCAAGCCCTCCGCCCGGCACACTCAGCGCCCTCGAGGTCCGCACCGGCTTCAAGTACGCGATCGTCGCCACCAACATCCGCCACATGTGGGGCATCGCCGGCTCCCGCCAGCCCCAGTTCCTCGACGCACTCGCGCGTTCCCACGCCACGGTCGAAGACCGCGTCAGAGCCGGCAAGGCGATGGGCCTGCGGAACCTTCCCAGCAAGAAGTGGCAGGTCAACGCCGCATGGATGCCGGCAGCGAACCTCGGCCACGACCTGAACTGCTGGGTCCGCCTCCCGGCCCTGCACGGCGTCGAGGACCTGGCGCTCGCCGAGCCCGACACCATGCGCCACCGCCTCTACAGCATCCCGGCCCGTCTCGTCCGACACGTCCGACGCCGCCAGCTCCGCTTGGACGCACCTGGCCCCTGGGCCGACGCGTTCGCCCTGGAGCCTGGCATCGCCTCACCCGGCTTCCGGCCCTCAGCCGACGGTCACCACCCCGACAAGCCAAGGAAGGAGAGCCGGTCCGGCCCGTGGAACCCGGCGCAGCCGCAGCGTCACGCGACGGCCCGCCTCACCGGCACCGAGGACAAACCGGGCACCCGGCCAAGACACTCACCACCGACCGGACACTGAAGGATCGAGGTTAACCCTGGCTATTCAGCGGAATTGGGTGATCTGACGCCCCGGTAGCAGGAAAGGTGCCTTGACCTGCGAGGATGCGAGTGTCTAGTCCGTATCCGATGCAAGAGTCAGGGCACCTTTCTGGTGAGCGAGCGTACAGGGTGGGACCGTCGGCTGCGCGTGCGGGCCGACGGCAAAGGGCTGGTCGGGCACGCCGGGGTGGTGCTGCTGCGCAGGTGCGCGGACCAGGTGGGGCTGACCGGGGCGCTCGCGGCCGTGCTGCCAGTGGGTGTCGGGCACGGCTGGCGGGAGCGTGCGGCGGTCGTCGTCCAGCTTGCGGTGGCCATCGCGCTCGGCGCGGTGAACCTGAGCGAGGCCGAGCAACTTGCCCTGCACCACCGCAACTTGTTCGGTCCGGCCGCATCGGACTCCACCACCCGCCGCACCCTGGCCGCCCTGGACGAGTCGGCACTGACGCGGATGGCGAAGGCCCGGCGGACGGTGCGCCGGCACGTGTGGTCTTTGCTGCACCTGCGGCCTGGAGGATTCCCCTGGCTGAGCGTGGCCGGGCGGCGGCTGAAGGGCTGGATCGTGGTAGACATGGACGCCACAGTCATCACCGCGGCCTCGAAGAAGGAACGAGCGGCAGCCACCTTCTAGCCAGGCCAAACTCCTCATCCGGGCCGATGGCGCCGGCGCCACCCACGGGCTACTGGAGCATCTCGTGGCGCTCAACACCGCGCGGCGCACGGTGCGCTTCTCAGTCGGCTGGAAGATCACCGATGAAGACGAGGCCGCGATCGCGAAGCTGCCCGAGACAGCCTGGGAGACCTCCCTGAAACAGGACGGCTCCCTCCAGGCCGCCTACTTCGTGGCCGAGCTGACCGGCCTGAACACCCGGGAGGGCTGGCCCGACGGCACCCGGCTGATCGTCCGGCGGGTCAAGCCGTCGGGCCGGCAGATCAAGAAACTTACCGACTTCGAGCGCAAGACCGGCTGGCGCTACAGCATCACCGCGACGAACATCGGCCGGATGTGGGGCATCGCCGGCTCCCACCAGCCTCAATTCCTCGACGTCCTCCACCGTGATCACGCTGAAGTGGAGGACCGGGTGCGGACGAACAAGGCGATGGGCCTGCACAATCTCCCATCCAAGTCCTGAGATGTGAACCGCGGCTGGATGCTCGCCGCGAACCTGGCCGCCGACCTCGACGCCTGGCTGAGGCTCCTGGGCCTGCACGACGTCGACGACCTGGCCGACGCCGAGATCGACACCATGCGCTTTCGCCTCTACCACCTGCCCGCCCGCCTCACGAAACACGCCCGCTGCCGCTGGCTCCGCATCGACTCCACCTGGCCCTGGGCCAAGGCGTTCACCGCCTGCCGGCAGCGACTCACTGGACATCCGGCCCTCACCTGACGGACCGGCTCCGTCCCGACGAAGACCAGAACGGAGGAGACCCCCACCACCCCGGGCCCGTGGAACCCGGCGCAGCCGCAGCGTCACGCGACGGCCCACCCCCGACCGGCAGGGGACACTTCAGGCGAACCGCCGAGCCACTCAGCGACCAAACCCCGCTGACGGATCGAGGTTAAAGATCAGTACTCCCTCACGAAATTGACCGGGACGTCATTGTGACCGAAGAGGATCATGTACTCGCGGAACGCCTCTTCATACTCTTCCGCAAGACCGCAGACCTGCAGCCTGTACCCGGACACACACTCGTCCTTGATCTTAAAGATGAGAATCTGCGTCCATCCCCTGTCCCAGGCGAGATCCTCCTGCTGCTGCTGACTGTAGAATTGCGCGCTCGACGTTCCCCAGAGGATGAGCGTCTGGCCGGTGAAGTAGGCATAAACGAAATCAGCGCCCGCTGCTGCGCCGGTACCGTCCACCGCGCTCAAAGGCGCCTTGGCCAGCATGGTCTCGTTGTGCAGGGTCAAACCGTCCCCGTCATGCAACAGCCGGGGGACTTCCGCACCGCCTGCTTCCAGTTCCTCCAGGTAGTCTTCTTGCCCGGGGTACAGCCATGCCAGGCGGTCGGCAACCTCTGCGTACGCCTCCTGTCCGATCAGGCGCTCCAGGTTCTTTGCGTTTACGTCATAGTCGTCAAGGCCCTTCGCGAGAACAGGAACCATCTCCTCCTCGTCGTCCAACCAAAGCAAGATGCAGCCGGCTGTGCCGACCTGTGGCTCCTTGTAATCAGTCTCGAAAAATCGGAAGACCCGCGTCTGAGGGCCGTAGCCGAAGACGAAAACCGGGTCCCCATCCACGTCGGTCAGAAACTCGGCAGCCGGCATTCCAGCCACCCACGCATCCCATTCATCGGCAGGAACCAGCTGAGGCCAGCCCGAATCGAACGGACCCATGTGCCCGTTCTTTATGTCACCGTCTAGAGCCAGCATAAAAAATGTTCCCTCGGGTTCGCTTGTAACTCCAATCTTTCGGTTCAGCGCAATAGAGTTCCAGGTGTAAACGGTCATCCTGTACCTCTGCTCTCCTGAGCCAAAGTCAGCTATTGCCTCATGGGTGTCCTGGTTGTACGAGCCCCACGGAAGACTCCACATCCAATCTTCATGCTCCTTCGTACGGCGAGGCTCCCAGGAGCCGAATGAATCTCCCTGCGAGGTAACCGATACGAGAAGGATCTCTCCGTCCGCCGTCTTCAGCTTGTAAGACTCCGTCTGACGGGACGAACAATTCTTCTCCGGCATTTTTATGACGCTCATCGTGCAGTAGACGCCATTGTCGAGGAAGGAGATAACGCCTGCAACTTCGTCGAACTTTGCCTCGGCGACACCTGCGGTGATGTCCTTCCATTTCTGCTCCGTCATCAGTTCGGAGTGCGCTGCGGGATCGATGATCATCTTTTTTCGGCCAGGACCCAATTTCGAACCGGGCGCGTAGGTGAAGCATCCTGGGGTATTTATCTTGATTTCCCCCATTCGCGCTGCCGCCGCCGCAAGAAATTCCTCATGCTCGTTGCGCTTGACGATGTACACCAGACCGCCGGCGCGCAGGACCAGGGTGCCGTATTTATGAAGCTTTCCCTTCATTTCGGGCAGGCTTGACTTCCACATTGTGAATGGGTCAACGCCCGGCTTCATCGGCAGGAAGTACCTCCGGTCCGTGAGGGATACAACAAAGACTCCATCGGATGCAAGAATCTTGTGGTATTTCCCCTCGGCTCCAAACTCCGGCTCGGCCGGCCATGTACCCTGCCACAGGTACCGCTGTTCTTTACCGCCTTCAGTGGTGACAGTGACGACCGAGTCTTTGAACACGCCCTCGGGGAGATCATTCAGCCATGTCTTCCATTTCTCCACGCTGAAGAGGCCGAGCTCCGGGTCTTCCGGCCGCACCGGCACGCTCCGGCCATCGGTGTCGACCCGGTACCACCCCCCTGGTCGTTTCGCGTCGAAACGAGCGGGGGCCAGCTTGAGAATTTTCTGGATCTTTTCCGGACTGACCCGGTAGCTTCCGTTGCCGGCGCGGAGCAGACCATTAGAGATTTGGGCCTCGGGCAGCTTCATCAGGGCCCTGAAGTCCTGGTCGACCTTATACCGGTCGGCCAGACGGCGCGTCGCGCATATGTACAGCCGGCCGTCTTCCCGTGCCGCCAGGAAGAATCCTCCGGGAGAAGCCATGCCAAGGGCCTGCTCGGTCCACAGGCCTTTGAAAGTCTTCGCGGGGTGGAAAAAAGCGGTAGGGAGCGCGTAAAGGTCCGCGCTCTCGCCGCCGGGCTGGACCAGCCAGACCCCCTGCAGCTCCGGGTCGATCTCTATGCGGACTGGAATGGCACGTTCCAGCCGGTGTGCCAGCTTCCTCCTTTTCCTGGCTTCCATTCTGGCTATCGCATCTGCCTCTTCCCTCGAAAGCCCCGGCCTGTTCGCCTCCGCCTTCGACTTCGATATCAGGTACTGCTGCTTTGCCGTTGCGTAGGCGGTTTCCATATTTTCCATGGCATCCGGCCACTGTTTCTTGAACTCCGCGCAGATTTGGCGCATTGAATCTTCGCGTCCTCCACCCAGCCAGTAGGCAACCTCACCCTGCAGGCCCGCCGCCACCCAATTGTCCACCGGACCCGAGGCGTAGACATGAAGAGCCGTCCCGAAGAGGGCACCAGCACTTTCCTCGGGAGAAGCATGTGCTTTTCCGGACTTGTTCTCCACGGTGATATGAAAGGTCTTTCCCGGTGCCTTGTAGACGCTCAAGGCCTTGCTCATGGAGTGATTCGTCCACACCACACCATCGATGACCATCTCCGGTGGGCTGTAGGGGCGTTCCGGCTTGGTCAGAGGCTGTGAAGCTTCCATCTCTGCAACTTCCTCGTCGGTGACAGGCGTATGGCCGAGTTTCACGTTCACTCCCCCGAGCGGCCAAGAAAAGAGACGAAAGGGAGACAGTCCGTGCCAACCACGTGTTCCTGCTGCCCACATGGTCCGTCGCCAGGGTTTGGCGGGGAAGCCGGGACATGACACATCCCGTGCACCGGGGGACGCCGCGGACGGCAGTGGTGTGTCGACAGCGGCTACGCCGGCTCTTCGTTCCACGAGATCATTCACGCCGTGATCACTGGAGAGCCGGTGATCACGAAAGCATCAAGTCCGCAGCCAACGGCTGATCTTGGTTGTTGAGGCTCAGTGGCCGGCGGCGGGGGCGGGTGGTTAGGGAGCGGGTGCTTCGCATTGGGTGGTGGTGTAGCCGAGGGGGGTGCATTGGTCGGTGCCGGGTCCGCCGTTGACGGCGTTGATGCCGGTGCCGGCGCGGATGGTGTCGTTGCCGTTGCCGCCTTGGATGCTGTCGGTTCCGGTGCCGGTGGTGATGGTGTCGTTCCCGGCGCCGGACTGGACGCTGTTGGTGCCGTTCCCGGCGTTTCCTCCGCCGCCGTTGCCGGTGTCGTTGGCACCGGTGCCGAGGAACACGTCGTCGGCGGAGGTGCCGGTGAAGGTGTTCTGCGGGCCGGCGCTCTGACAGGTGTAACCGGCTCCGGTCCGGGGCGGGAGATTCTCGCAAGTGTAGGGATAGACGATGATCATCAGGCTGTGATCCTCGCCGCCTGTGGCAATCGCGGTGATCGTCCCGCCGTTCGAAACCACCGGCACGAGTGTCTGGCCGTTGCTGCTGGCGCCCCAGGCGCGGACGGTGCCGTCGTCCAGCGGCGCCAGACTGTGGTCGCGGCCGGCAGCGACGGCGGTCGCCCTTCTGAAAGCCCAAGGGATGAATGAAATGAAGGAGAACGGGGTTTAAGGCTAGGTGCTGTGACCGCGTAGGTTCACCGGGTTGCCAGGCAGTAGCTGAAGGCGTCGGTCGTCCCTTCTGCCCTACGGTGAAGTCCATGGAGCTGACGGCGAAGATGATCACGATTGACTGCGCAGAACCCCGGGAGCTCGCCGACTGGTGGGCGGTGGTCCTGGGGGTGGAAGTTGCCCAGGACTTCGGCGGGTTCGTCATCCTCGCGGCCCGGCCCCTCGTCCTGGGGTTCCAGCGTGTGCCCGAGGAGAAGCTGGGCAAGAACCGTGTCCATGTTGACTTCTCCTCTGCGGACCGTGGGGGCGAGGTGAACCGGCTTGTGGGGATGGGGGCGAGGGTCGTCGGCGAGCACACTGCGCCGGAGGGTCTTGCGTGGACCACGTTGCAGGACCCTGCGGGCAACGAGTTCTGCGTCTCGGGCTGACCCTTCCCGGACAGGTCGGCGCCTTGCGCGACCGCAGGCCGCGGTGGCTGTTCCTTGCCGGAGTCGAGAAGGCCCCGCCCGGTCTTTGACTCACGCTGTCCTGGCGAGGGGGCGCCCGCTGCGGACCTGGTCGAGCGGGACTTCACCGCACCCGCCCCGAACCGGCTGTGAGTCACCGACCTCACGATGACTGCGACCGGTGAGGGGGCCCCTGTGGCTGTCCGCGATCCGGGACGCGTTCATCACGTCGGGGGGCGGCCGGGGAGACCTCCGCACGGACGCCGACCCGGGCCGGGGCCTGGCGGAGTCCAGGTCATTCCCTCACGAAATTGACCGGGACGTCATCGTGACCGGAGACGACCATGTACGTGCTGAACGCCTCTTCATACTCTTGCGCAAGACCGTGGACCGAATGATTCGTTCTGCGAGATATACGATACGAGAAGGACCTCTCCCTCCGCCGCCGCCAGCTTGAGAGACCCCGTATGGCGGGATGAACAATTCTTCGCCTCCACCACCGGCGTGACCTGGCCGACCGTCCACCGCGAACTCGACCGACTCCACCTCGGCACCTTCACCGGCCCCACCGGCCTGTTCCAGCAGGTCACCACCCTCACCAAGCCCCAGACCGGCCTCCTGGCCAAGCTCGTATCGCCACGCCGTCGCCTCCGACACCCCGAACCCGGCCCCACCCGAGCGAAGGTCTCGTTCTTCCGCACGTGGGCCAGGACCAGCAAGGCCTGCTTGAAGCAACCCAGCTTCCGCCAGGGAGAGTTCCGTTCATGCCCAGGCGACATGCTCGACCAGCTCGTACGGGACGTCGAGCATGGAAGGATGCGGAACCAACCAACAGAGCCCCTCGTAGCCGGTGTGATGAGGGAAATCACCACGCCGGCTACGAGGGGCTCTGCCACGTCACCACCGCCGCTGACCAGCCCATTTCACCCTGCAGCACAGGATGAAGGAGGTTCAGTGAAGTAAGTGCGGGCCGCCTACCCGATCCTTTGCGAGGGCATTTGCAGCCGGAATACATTCCATTCCGGACTACATGGATGGCCCAGGCGCCGGGTCAGAGAGCGACGGCTGGTGTGGCCGATTCCTGGGCCGCTATTACAGGCCGAAGATGAAAAGCAGGCCTCGGACGATGACATCGACTGTGTCAATGATCCACTGACCCATGACAGTTCCTTCTTTCTTTGAACGGTGCGCCAGGGCACCGGTGCATTGGCTACCGGACAGCTAATCCGGGTGGCCTGGTGGCCTCCGGATCTGACCGGCTGTCAGTATTTTCGGAAGACTGCCGGTGATCACGTAATGGGCAACCCGTCCATGAATGAGACGTGGTGTAGGCACAGCGTCGAGATCGGGGAGGGGCTGTTGTTGCGTCAACTATGGTTGGGTAGTGCCGGGTTGGACTTTTTGAGGCCTTCCTCCGGGACCTTCGTCCCAGAAAACTGCGATGGCTGGTCGTGCCGCCGCTCGTCATGGCCGGGCAGTTGGACCGGCTCATCTCCCTGCCGCGCCACCCCAACGAAGCTCAGCGCAGCCAGGGAACGCCACGACAGCGCCCAGGCTGCCCGGACAGCTGACGGCGATCCGGGACCACGCGAGGGCCACTGATGGCGCCCACGGACATGGAGACGTACCGGGAGGGCCGTCGGCAGGCCACGGACGCGGCGGATGCGATCCCGGGCGGCCCTGGCCTGTCTCGGTCTCCCCGAGCGCGTGCGGGGCGGCGTGCGCCCGATGGTGACCCACAGCGGCAGCGCCGTACGTGCATCTGGGCATGGTCCGGGCGGACGTGGCCGAGCGGATGGCGCAGTCAATGCGCCGCCCCGAGCCGGCCTAACTCCGCGGGAGCCGCTGAGGGGTTTGTGGGGAGCGGGTTTTGTGTGCGGTGAGCAGGGCGAGGAGGCTTGTGGCGGCTGCGGCGGCGGGGGGTGTTGCCATGAGGTAGGCGTGGGTGGCGGGGAGGCTGCCGCTGAGGGTGAGCAGGCACAGGGTGGTCAGTTGGATGAGGGCGCAGGAACTGATGATGAAGGCCCGCACGGCGCACGGGTGGGCGTCGTCGTCGGCCGCTCGGTCCCAGATACCCGAGCGGGTGCGCTGGTTGTGTCCGGTGCCGGCGCAGCGGGGGTGGGGGGGGTGTCCTGAGTCAGTTTCCACGGGGGCCTTTGTGGATGTCGGGGGAACGTGCCGTGCAGGGAGGGTCGCGTGAAGGAGTGTGGTGGCGGCAGGGCAGGACAACGGGCCGGTTCGGTGGCCCGCCCGCCTGCCTGCCTGGGGGGTGCCGGACTTGGGGACTGCGTTTTCGGTGCTCGGGCATAGCACCGCGGACGTTTCGGTGGGAGTGGTGGCGTGTCGTCGCTGGCGGTGGAGGTCGTGGATGCCGTCGGTCGTGGGGCTGCGGAACAGCGCCCGCTGCTCGAGCCGCGCGCCGTCGCGAGGACGGGCTGAGGGAGGAAGCCGACCGTATTCAGGCCGAGTTGGCCGTGGCCGAGCGGGAACAGCCGGTGTGGGCCATCGCCCGCCCGCAGGTCGGCAAGGCACCGGCCCCCGTGGACGAGCCCGGACCCACGCCCGGGCCGAGGGGACAACGCCGGCCACGGGGCAGGCCGGGGAGACACCGTCAGCGCCGACCACGGCGAAGTCGCAGGTGTCGGTGTGGCGTGAGGGGCTCGCCCGGTCGGCGCTGTCGGTGGACCACCAGCGCATTCCGCGGACCGGGCCCGGCTTCGTCAGGGGCCGCTGACCTGCCAGGAGAATGGCTGTCTTGTTCGGCCTGGACATGGTGCCGACGCGGGCGGAGGTACTGCGGTCGACAGCGAAACGCCTGGTCGCGCGCGGCCGGCCGGGCCCGCGCCGGTTTCACGCTCGCTGAGGGGCGGCTGGTCCGGGCGGTCGATGTCAGCAACTGACTGCGGCGGATGCGAATACCAGCGGCGACCGGCTGTTCTGCCCCACATACGGCCGGGGCAGAGGTTCGGCTCAGATGATCCCCGGGCGGCCCTATTCCCTTCGTCACTGCTCCGCAGCCGGGCCGGACGTCGTGGACGGCCGAGCTGGACGTGGCCCCGGCTGCGGCCCCGGGACGACGAGATCACGGTCACCGCAGTCCAGGTCCGGGAGGTGTTCCAGCGGCTGTATGTGGCCGGCAAGTGGCAGGGCGGCGCCCCGCCCGTCCTGATCGTCGTCGATGCCGGCTATGACGTGACCAACTGGCATGAAGAACAAGCATCGCGCACGTGAGCACTCCGTCGGAAAACAGGACAGACTGAATCCCGTCACGACCGTCACAAGCAGCAGAGCTCATAAACGCCAAGCCAAGGCGGTGGAACACTCCATGATCGTCGCGATCTACCACATGCTCGACCGCAGCCGGCCCGATCGCGATCTGGGCGCCGACTACTTCACCCGCCCCGATTTGCCCGACCGCCGAGCCGCCTACCACCTCGCGGGGCTCCGCGACCTCGGCTATCAGAGCACCGCCGAACCTCCCGCAGCCTGACGATCAACTGCGGAAGGTTCACCTCAGAGGCTGCGAGCCCCTAAACCGCTCCTGTGGCCTCCTGAACACCGCGGCCGGGGCAGATGTCGCTCCACGGCCAAACGCGGTGTGCACGAAAGGGAAGGAGACTGTATACAGCAGACCTGTCCTTTTGGCCCAACTCAAGACGACGGCCGGCCGGAATACTCATGGAACTCGGGGAGCCGAGGCGTCGAAGGAATCACTACGAAGAGGACGACAGCATGCCGCTGGTAAATGTGACGATTGTTCGCGAGGGAGAACCGGTGACGGCGGTGGCTTCCTGGACGGGAGTAATGCCCGACGATAGTGCCGATACCTTGGTGCTTTTGGACGGACCGATGCCTGATGTGATGAGTGACCCGAACGCAACTTTCGATATTTGGGTGCTGGGGACGGGACTTGAGGGTTCCCCGCAGCGAATCGGCCATCGCTGCACGGGCTGGTGGGAGGGCGGCGGCGGATATCTTCGGTTTGAGTGATGGATCCAATCGTAAAACAGGGCTTTTGCGGGCTCATGAAGCGGGACGGCCTCGGTCGCATTGTGTGAAACTGAGGTTCTCAGCGAATTGATCTCGCCGTCGCCGGTGCATGAGGGCGGCTGCAGATAGGCGTGAAGCCCCTGGTGGGACAGGTCTCTCTTACAAGACCGTCTGTACCGGGGGCTTCACGCTGGTCACCCATGTTGCCCTGCTCGACGTTCCGCGCCATGCCATAGAGATGCCGGCGAAACTGTCGGCCAATCATCGGTGTCGGATCGGCACTGCCAAGGGCTCGCGGACCCTGGGACCCTTCCGGCAAGCGCCGTCATCTGGGCGGGTGGGGTCGAGCTGCGCCGCGAGAAAAGCCGACGCCGTGCGCAGCACGTCATTCGCCTGCCTGAGCCGGGCATTCTCCGTGCGGAGGTCGGCCGACTCCGCACGCTCGGCGGTAGTCAGCCGGTCATTCGCAGGCCACCGGTTACTGTTACCTGCACGGCCGCACCGTCCAGGCCATCCACACGCTCCTCACCTGGCCCTGGTCGGAGGCGAAACGCCTGGTCGCGCGCGGCCGGCCGGGCCCGCGCCGGTTTCACGCTCGCTGAGGTGCGGCTGGTCCGGGCGGTCGATGTCGGCAACTGACTGCGGCGGATGCGAATACCAGCGGCGACCGGCTGTTCTGCCCCACATACGGCCGGGCAGGGTTCGGCTCAGATGATCCCCGGGCGGCCCTATTCCTTCGTCGCTGCTCCGCAGCCGGGCCGGACGTCGTGGACGGCCGAGCTGGACGTGGCCCGGCCCCGGCTGCGGCCCCGGGACGACGAGATCACGGTCACCGCGGTCCAGGTCCGGGGGGTGTTCCAGCGGCTGTATGTGGCCGGCAAGTGGCAGGGCGGCGCCCCGCCCGTCCTGATCGTCGTCGATGCCGGCTGTGACCTGAGCCGCCTGGCTTTCCTGCTCGCTGACCTGCCCGTTGAGCTGCCCGTTGAGCTGCTGGGCCGGATGCGCTCGGAGCGCGTCGTGTACTTCCCGCCCCTGCCGCAGCCGGCGGGCAAACGCGGGTGCACGCCCAAGCGCGGGGCGGAGTTCACGTTCGAGGATCCGGCCACCCAGCCAGTTCCGTCCGTCACCACGCTGACTGACACCACGCACTACGGCAAGGCCGACGCCACCGCGGTGTTGACCGCCTGCACCCACTGCTGGTCCGGCGCTCGGCCTGGGCCAACTACCCTGAAGGACAGCTGCCGGTCATCGAAAACACCGTCGTCCGTCTTCAGGTCGACCATCTACGGGGCGAGCGCAATCCCCGGCCGGTTTGGCTGTGGTGGTCAGTCACCGGCGCCACCGCCTGGGATGTGGACCGGCTCTGGCAGGCGTTTCCTGCGCAGGTTCGGCCTTGAACACACCTTCAGGGTGTCCAAGCAGACGCTGGGCTGGACGACTCCCGAACTCCGCGAGCCGGCCGCCGCCGATCACTGGACCTGGCTGGTCAGTACCTCGTGATCGCCGCCCACACCCAACTCCGCCTTGCCCGGCCCCTCGCAGAAGACCTCCGCAGAACCTGGGAACGGCCCGCGCGCCAAGGACGCCTCACACCCCCACGCGTCCGTCGAGGATTTCGCCGCCTCCACGGAAAAGACCCCTCAGCCGGCCGGCGCACCGAGAACGAGCACCGCAGGACCTGGTCGGCCAACGGGCGTGAAGAACAAGCATCGCGCACATGAACACCCCCCGCCGGAAAACAGGACAAACTGAATCCCATCACGACCGTCGCAAGCAGCAGAGCCGCATAAACGCCAAGGCAGAGCGGTGGAACACTCCATCATCGTCGCGATCAACCGCATGCTCGACCGCAGCCGGCCCGATCCCGATCTGGGCGCCGACTACTTCACCCGACCCGATTCCCCCGACCGCCGAGTGGCCCGCCACCTCGCCGGGCTCCGCGACCTCGGCTATCAGAGCACCGCCGAACCTCCCGCAGCCTGACGATCAACTGCGGAAGGTTTTTCACCTCAGAGACTGCGAGCCCCTAAACCGCTCCAGTGACCTCCTGAACACCGCGGCCGGGGCAGATGTCGCTCCACGGACTGCAAACACGGTGTGCACGAAAGGGAAAAAGACTGTACACAGCAGACCTGTCCTTTTGGCCCAACTCAAGACGACGGCCGGCCGGAATACTCATGGAACTCGGGGAGCCGGGGAGCCGGGGCGCCGAAGGAATCGCTGGAAGAGGACGGCAGTATGCCTGTTATAAATGTGAGGGTTGTTCGCGAGAATAAAAATCCGAACGAGGAGAACGTGGTTTCCTGGCCTGGGCAGATGCCCGACGATAATTTGCCGCCCACTGACACCCTCGTGTGGTTCATGGACGACGGGAACGGGCGGTATCCTGTCGTGCTTTATGACCCGACCCAGCTATTCGATATTTGGTTTGAGGGATTTAACGACGTCGCGCAGCGACCCGGCCTGCGCTGCATGGGCCTGCAGGACGGATATGTTCTGTTTCAAATGATGGATCCAAATTCGTAAAACCGGGGCTTCTGCGGGCTCACGGTCGCCCTTGTGTGAAAACTGAGGTTTTCTCAATGAAATGATCTCGCCGTCGCCGGTGCATGAGGGCGGCTGCAGATAGGCGTGAAGCCCTGGCGGGACAGGTCCCTCTTACAAGACCGTCTGTACCGGGGGCTTCACGCTGGTCACCCATGTTGCCCTGCTCGACGTTCCGCGCCATGCCATAGAGATGCCGGCGAAACTGACGGCCAATCATCGGTGTCGGATCGGCACTGCCAAGGGCTCGCGGACCCTGGGACCCTTCCGGCAAGCGGTCCTGGTGCTGTGCTGGTTCCGCGACCGGTCCCTGCGTGCACTGCCCGGCCCGCGGCGCGGGTGTCTCACAGGCCACCGGCTACCGCTGCCTACACGGCCGCACCGTCCAGGCCACCACACGCTCCTCACCTGCGACTATTCAGGATGAAAGAGGTTCAGTGAGCCGGTTCAGGGAGTCTGCTCGGCTGTGGGAGGCATGTCGGCCCAGTGGGTGACTCCGTGACCAAGCGGGCGGGTGCCATGGTCGGAAGCGAGCACGTCGATAATGCCACTTCCGCGTCCGTGCTCGTCCTCGGAACAACTGGAGGTCCACTCGCCGTCCTGGGCCGCGGGGCCGCCGTCCGTTACCTCGATATGCACGCTGCAGGTGCCGCCTTCGGCGGAGCTGTCGGCTTCGACATACAGGACAACAGGGGGGCGGGCATGCTCGATTGCGTTGGTGACCAGTTCCGACACGACGAGCTCGGCGCCGCTGAGGGTGTCTTCATCCACGTCACAGCACTCGTGCAGCACCAGCCGCACGATCCGGCGTGCTGTCCCCGCCGACTCTGCCCGATGGGGCAGCCGCCACATGCACGGGCGGGGAGCGACGCCTCCCGCTGCCCGTGCCGCGGTCACGATCAGTCCCGCGCTCCTGCGGCCGACTCCCCGCTTGACCGGGATGGCTGTAACAGTGGGGTCCACAACGATCACTTCCCACTTCCTCTTTCAGCCCGTTGCGCATCAGGCAGACCAGCCGCCGGAGCGGACCCGGTCCCACGCCCTTCCTGTTCCAGTCAACACCACACCGAGGTTCTTCGAGGTTCCCG
This sequence comes from Streptomyces sp. NBC_01017, assembly GCF_045162795.1. Lineage (NCBI taxonomy): Bacteria > Bacillati > Actinomycetota > Actinomycetes > Kitasatosporales > Streptomycetaceae > Streptomyces > Streptomyces sp. NBC_01017. The sequence goes on along the minus strand of NZ_CP108683.1, from coordinate 10,495,486 downwards.
GACAGGCGTCCAAGAGGATGGCACTGACGGCATTGCCAGGCCGGGCGGCGGCCGTCTCCCGACGGCGTGATCATCCGACCGTCGGGGGCCGCTGGAGGGCTGCTCGCGGACACGCCGTCGAACCGGGATTCCGCTCCCGCCGGAGATCATCGGCCAATTGCGTCGCGACTGCACGACGGTTTCACCTGCGCGACGTCCGGGAGCCATGCGCAGCATTCGGGGCAACACCGCTCGTTCCTGCGGGCCAAGGCCATCCGCTGCCGGTTCAGCGGCGGCCTGTCAGGTGTCTCGAGCTGTATGAAGTCAGGGAAGCGGAAGTGCCGACACACACAGTGCGGCATGATCTCCGCCGGGTAGCGGTGGATTCCTGCACGACGGCCTCGCACCCGAGACGGCCGATTACCCGCCACACAACCAACCCGAAGAGCATTCCACCCGGTCACCAACAACGTGACTCAACGCCCCCTGGGCGGGGGTTGCGCGCGGGTCGGTGTCCACGACTGCCACGCGCAGTTACCAGAGGATGCGCCACCAAGGGCTGGTGTGTGCAGAGATCCAGACCGGTTTGCTGGCTGCAGATGGTGTGCTGGTTCCCTCTGCCCTGTTGGTTGCGGTCACAGTGAAGGTATAACGGTCGCCGGGGCTGAGGCCGGCCACGGTGATCGGTGATCGGGTCCCCTGGGCGATCTGGCCACCTTTATTGGGGTGTGTAAGGTTGCGGGCGGTGACGGTGTAGCTGACGACAGAAGGGGAAGTACTTGGCTTGAACGACACGGCAGCCCGGCCTTGTGTCAGACCCTTCCATGGTGCGGGCACTCTCACCTTCGTTGGTGCGGACGGCAGAGGCGCCAGCGCCACACCGGCGGTATTGGCAAGGCCGGATCCGACGGGGATATGGCAGTCGTTGCTGGTACAGCGCGGCGGCACCTTCACCACATCACCGCCGCTCTGCTGAGCAACATAGACGTTGCCGGCGGAGTCGACTGCGACACCCCAGGGAAAGAGCATGGTCCCGCCGATTTGAGTCTGCTTTCCGCCAGGGCTCACCTTGACCACTTTATTACTCAGTGACACTGCGATATAGACGTTTCCGGCGGCATCCACCGCGATACCGTCGGGATGTGTATTCGGCCCGAAGTCGGCGATAATCTTCTGCGTACCGTCGGGCTTCACTTTCACAACCTGACCAAGCCAGTACTTGCTGCCGTAGACGTTTCCTGCGGAATCCACGGCTACCCCGGTCGGGCCGTCCCAGCCGTCAGCAAGAGTGGTCAAGGTGCCGTCAGGGGTCAGCTTGGCCAGCCGCTGGTGTTTGTAGTCAGCGATGAAAACATTTCCAGTGCTATCCACGGCCACCCCAAAGGCGTCATCGATACCTGTGAGGTCTGATGGGCCGCCGTCTGCTGGACCATGGGCGATCGTGGTCTTGCTTCCATCAGGGAGTACCTTCACTACCTTGTCACCGTAAAGGTCCGCGATGTACCGGTTACCTGCGGCGTCCACCGCTATCGCGTATGGAGTATTCAAACCGTCGATAATCGAAGACTGAGTTCCGTCCGAGGCCACCTTCACAACTGTCCCGCGAGTGTATTCGGCCACATAAAGGGGTGGGCCGGCACCCGGTGCAGTCGAAGCGGCATGGGCATCCGGCACGGCCAATGCCCATACGGGCACTGCGAGCATGCCTAGCGTGGCGACTAGTCGGGTACGCCTGCGCCTTCTCACCGGTTCAGACTCGGGCTGGCTAAGGCGGTGTGGATCGCATCGAAACAGTAGCGGCATGGAAACCCAATCGTTCGGACGGCAGGTGGTATCGAGTATCCGCCCGGGTCGCGGCCGAACGCTTTCACTCCTGCGGCGATCTGAGGGCAGAGTTTCAGGGCCGGACGCGCACTTCCCAGCGCTCCTGATTCCAGTGGATGGACCCGTGGGTTCGCGGTCAACCCGCGGGGTCGGTCTCGGCGGCCTGCTCCAGCAGGGCCCGTGCGGAGTCCGCGTAGCGCATCGGGTCTTCGCGTCGAGCCCGAACACCTCGGCGAGGTGGAGCGGATCGGGCCCGTGCGTCAGGGCCTCTTCGAGTTGCCGGTCGACGCGGAGCCGTTCCAACGTGGCGCCCTGCCCGCGCATCGCGGCACTGATCCAGTGGTTGCTGGCGCGGCTGGTCTTGGTGGCGGCATTGATCAGCAGATGGAGGTTCGCGGTGTCCGGCCACCCGCGGCGCCGGCGCTCCAGCCAGTCCAGCAGCAGGTTCCGCGTGAGATCGTCGAGCGGGCGGACGCGCCGGCGATGGTCAGCCGAAGATTGCCGAGGTCGACGTCGTCGAGCATGAGGTTGGCGATCTGGGCGACCCGGGCGGCATGGACTGCCGCGAGGGCGAGGATGAGCCGTGTCGCCATTGCCGGCCGGCTCCAGGGCAGGGTTGGCCCGGTGGCCGTGCTCGTGATCGATCGGGCTGCGCTGCCCGCACACGCTGTGCGGTCGGCGGGTGTCGCAAAAGCCGGTGATCCACGTGGCGGTCTTCAGCCCGGCGCCTCGGTGCGGGCGGCGAAGGTATACCGGTGGACGTATGCGGCCTTGAGGACCCTGTTGAACGCCTCGCTGACGGCGTCATCGAAACACGAGCCGACGCCTCCCATCGACCGGGTCACGCCGAGGCGGCTACAGGACCGCTTGAACCGGCGGGAGACGTACTCGCTGCCGCGGACGCTGTGAAAGAGCACGCCCTTTGACGTCGCGTAGCCGATCCCGGGCAGACGCGGCCCAGGGGCGTCCAGGTCGTACGTCCGGCAGGACGCTCCGCCTGGACACCCTGGTCCATGCCCGCTCCAGCGTGGTGTGGGTCGACGGCGTATGGGACGCAAGCCGTCGACCCGTGATGCGTGAGGGGTGAAAGCGTCGCCGCTACCGGCTGCCCGGGTTGCGCGGGGGCGGGCGTGCGGGCAGAGCCGGGGGTACCGGGACCGGCCCTGTGGGGCGGGGTGGCCCCGAGGTGGGCGTGGTGTGATGTGGGTCTCTCATCTGGCTGACAGGGGGGTGTCCCCCGGATCCCGCGGTGCCGCACTACGTCGTGCTGCCGTGGGCCAGAAGGTCGTCGCGGCCCTGTCTCTCGTCACCCCCAAGGAGTCGCGATGTCACTCGCCTCGATGACCACCCTGTTCCGAAGGTCCGGCCACGATCCCGTCGGAGGGGACAGCAGCCGGCGCGGCCCCCGGCGGCCGGCCACGATGGCCACTGCCCTGAGCTCGGCCGGAGTCCTGTGCATCGCCGGAGTCATGCCGTTGACACTGTCCGGCACCGCACACGCCCTGGACAACAACTGCGAGCCCACCGGCACCACCATCACCTGCACGTACGGCTTCACAGGGGGGGAGCAGACCTTCACGGTGCCCGACGGGGTGACCTCCGTGGAGGTGATGGCGATCGGCGGCCACGGCGGCCAAAATTACGGGGGGACGGACGGAGGCCGGGGCGCCCGAGTCTCGGGCAACCTCAAAGGCCTGATCAGCGGGCAGGATCTCTACGTCGAAGTCGGCGGAAACCCAACAGGCAGCAGGGCCTGTGCTAACGGGTACTTTGAGTGTATCGGCGGGTTCAACGGCGGCGGGAACAGTAACTACACCTCCGGAGGAGGAGGAGGGGCCTCCGACCTGCGCACCGAGCCCCGCACCACCCCCCTCACCACCAAGGACTCCCGCCTCATCGTCGCCGCAGGCGGCGGCGGAACCGGCTCCGGATATAGCGCTCAGTGTACGGGCGGCAAGGGCGGAAACGCTGGCCAAGCGGGCATGAACGGCCCGTGCGACGGCGGAACCGGCGGCGGCACGGGCACCGCTACCGGCGGCGGTGCCGGCGGCACACCAGATGGGACGGCGGGCGCGCTTGGTTCCGGCGGTGACGCTTTGACCCCCGGTTTCTACGGCCCCGGCGGCGGGGGCGGGGGCGGCCTCTACGGAGGCGGAGGCGGAGGCGGACGAGGGGGTGCCTATATTGACGTCGGTGCGGGCGGCGGCGGCGGCGGGTCCTCCCTCGTGCCCTTCGGCGGCCGGGTGGACGACGCCGATGCTGACCCGAGCATCACCATCACCTACACGCTGGCGGGCAACACGGCACCTCACACGTCCCTCGCCCTGAACCCCAGCACTCCCGACGGCTCCAACGACTGGTACAAGAGCCCCGTCACTCCGCTCGTCACCGCCACGGACGACGGCACGGGAGTAGCGCAAACCCGCTGTGTCCTCGACCCGGCCCAAGCCCCGCAGAACTTCGCTGCACTCCCCGACGAGCCCTGCCCCTACACCGGCGACGATCCGGTGTCCGGCGGTGAGCACACCCTGTACGCCGCGAGCATCGACAATGCCGGCAATGCGGAGGCAGTACAGAGCGTCACGTTCTCGGTCGATGCCATCAGCCCGGTCATCGCCTGCCCCGACCCGGCCCCCGCCTACACCCTGCAGCAGTCCGGTGCCACCTTCACCGCAACGGCCACCGACGCCGGCTCGGGTCTGGCAGACACCCATCTCACCGGCAGCCCTGACACCAGCACCGGGGGACCCCATACCTTCACCGCCACGGCCACCGACGAGGCCGGCAACACCACGAGTCGAGACTGCACCTACACGGTGGCGTATGCCGACACCACCACCACCCTGGCCTCCACACCGAATCCCTCCATCGCCGGCCAGAGCGTGACGTTCACCGCGACCGTCACCGACCCCACCCCGGCCGGCACCGTGGACTTCACAGACGGCACCACCGTCATCGGTGACGACATCGCCCTGAGCGGCTCCAGCACCGCAACATTCACCACCAGCACCCTGACCATCGGCTCACACCAGATCACCGCCCACTACAGCGGCGACGCCACGCACAACGGCTCGACCAGCCCCGAGCTCACCCAGACTGTCAACGCCCTCACCTGCGCGAACGCGACAGCAACGATCACCGGCACCACGGGCAACGACACCCTCACCGGCACCCCGGGCGATGATGTGATCTTCGGGCTCGCGGGCAACGACACCATCAACGGCGCCGGCGGCAACGACCTCATCTGCGCAGGAACCGGCAACGACAAAATCACCACCGGCGCAGGCAACGACACCATCGACGCCGGCGACGGCACCAACACCGTGGACGCCGGCAACGGCACCAACACCGTCACCACCGGCAACGCCACCGACAGCATCAAAACCGGCACCGGCAACGACACCATCAACGCCGGCAACGGCACCAACAGCGTCCAGTCCGGCGCCGGCAACGACACCATCACCACCGGCACCGGAACCGACAGCATCGTGGCAGGAGCCGGCGACGACACCGTCAACGCCGGCAACGGCACCAACAGCGTCCAGGGCGACGACGGCAACGACCAACTCACCACCGGCACCGGAACCGACAGCATCCAAGGCGGCAACGGCAACGACACCATCCGCGCCGGCACCGGCACCAACGCCATCAACGGCGGACCCGGCACCGACCAATGCACCCCCCTCGGCACCCAATGCGAAACACTCGCCCCCTAACCCCCCAACAACGCAGACAACGCAGACAAGGCAGACAAGGCAGACAAGGCAGACAACATAGGAGCAGCTGAACACGACAAGCACACACCGCGGGCGTCCAGTGGGTACCCCACCCCCACCGGACGCCCGCCCCCACGCCCGGCGATCCAGCACAAGCCCGTCCAAGCAGCACCGGGCCGGTGCAGGCCGGTCGAAACGGCGCCGGGCCCGATCAGTGGCGCGGTAGCCGGATCGGTCACGGTGGTGCGATATCTGCGACCGCCGCCTAACCTGCCTGGCGGACCTCAGCGACACCGTGCCGAACCTTCGCATCCGGCAGCCCGGGAGTACGGCAACAACCCGGTGCCCGTCACGTGCCCGCTGTCGGCGGCAAGCCGCGGGGAGTCACGGCGAACGACGGCTGAGGCCGAGCTTCTACAAGGTCACCGGCGCCCGGCCCGGGATGGTGTCCCGCCAAGTGGTGTAGCAGCGATCACCGCGTAAGTGCAGGCCGTGGGACAGATGCAGGCGCCCGCCGGCCGGATGGGTCTGACGCTGCGCCAGTTGGTGACGCCTACGGCGCGACACTGCCGACGTTGCCGCGACCTTCTTTGAAGCCAGGGCCGGGGCTCCTCGCCGGCCGCCCCGGCCAAGGCCTCCTACCTGATGACCAGTCAGGTCAGCAGGGGTGTCGTGCAGGCTGATTGGCCGTGCGACCTGCATCTCGCCGTGATCGCTGCTACACCACATGCGGGACACGACCCCGCCCGGACGCATGCATGCCGCGTACCGCCCGGACGGTCGACGATCCCTGGAAAGGACAACCGAGGCGTCAATCGTTCGGCGGGTCAGACCACCCCAGGCGATACAGCCGACATCCTCACAGACGTTCGTACAGTGGCTCGCTCCACCTGGACGCCCAGACCCACGCCCGCTCCACCACGGTGTACGTGGTGTGGGTCGACGGCGTGCGGGACGCAAACCGTCGACCGTGACGGGGTGAAAGCGTCGCCGCTACCGGCTGCCCGGGTTGCGCGGGGGCGGGCGTGCGGGCAGAACCGGGGGTACCGGGACCGGCCCTGTGGGGCGGGGTGACCCCGAGGTGGGCGTGGTGTGATGTGGGTCTCTCATCTGGCTGACAGGGGGGTGTCCCCCGGATCCCCGCGGTGCCGCACTACGTCGCGTGCTGCCGTGGGCCAGAAGGTCGTCGCGGCCCTGTCTCTCGTCACCCCCAAGGAGTCGCGATGTCACTCGCCTCGATGACCACCCTGTTCCGAAGGTCCGGCCACGATCCCGTCGGAGGGAACAGCAGCAGGCGCGGCCCCCGGCGGCCGGCCACGATGGCCACTGCCCTGAGCTCGGCCGGAGTCCTGTGCATCGCCGGAGTCATGCCGTTGACACTGTCCGGCACCGCACACGCCCTGGACAACAACTGCGAGCCCCCCAACGCCGGCACCATCACCTGCACATACAACACCACAGGTGAACACCAGTTCACCGTCCCCGACGGGGTGACCTCCGTGGAGGTGATGGCGATCGGCGGCCACGGCGGCAGGTCAGGCGGCGGGGTGAGTGGAGGACAGGGCGCCCAGGTCTCAGCAACACTCGCTGTGGACGATGTACCGACCCTCTACGTTCAGGTCGGCGGAAACGCAACCGGCGGGACTTGTCAAGCAGTTCCGGGTGTGGAGTGTATCGGAGGCTTCAACGGCGGCGCCAACAGCTGGGCCGGCGGCGGAGGGGGCGGAGCCTCCGACATCCGCACCGAGCCCCGCAACATCCCTCTGACCGATGATGATTCCCGCCTCGTCGTGGCGGCAGGCGGCGGAGGAGGCGCACAGTCTGGGCAATGTGCCGGAGGCGTGGGCGGGGCCGCTGGGGAGGCGGGCCGACCTGGCGATTGCAACGGCGGGGCCGGCGGCGGGCCGGGCACCGCTACCGGAGGCGGCGCTGCCGGTGACGGAGGCGCGGCAGGGGGCGCGCTTGGTTCCGGCGGCACCGCGGAGTGGAACGCCGCCGGCGGCGGAGGCGGCGGCGGGCTCTACGGCGGCGGAGGCGGCGGAGGCATACTCATCCATCAGCCTGACTTCATTATTAGTGGTGCGGGTGGTGGCGGTGGCGGTTCCTCCTACGGCGGAACCGATTCCCCGACGGATGCGGCGCCGAGCGTCACCATCACGTACCACAGCGGGCCGGTCTTCGCCGATACGGATCCGGCTGTTTTCACGCTGGGCAGCGAAGGCGAGTTCACAGTGTCCGCCAGCGGCGTACCCACTCCCGCCCTGACTGCGCAAGGCCTGCCGTCCTGGGCAGACTTCACCGACAACGGTGACGGCACCGGCACCGTGACCGGCACACCGGCGGGCACCGACGACCTCGGCACGCCTACCTTCACGGTCACGGCCGAGAACAGTTCCGGGACCGTGTCCAAGGAGTTCACGCTCACCGTCGCGAAGGCACCGACCAACGTCACCATCACCGGGACGGATCCGTCCGCGCCCTCCGCCACCGACAAGATCACGGTGACTGCCGACGTCCGAGCCGGATCCGGTGTCAGCGGACTGCCCGCTCCCACCGGCACCGCCACACTGACCGAGGGTCCCGGCAGCGTCCTGGCGCAGGCAGACGTCTCCGACGGCAAGGCCGTGTTCCACGACGTGCAGCTGCCCGCCGGCCACTACGCCCTGGGTATCAACTACAGCGGGGACGCCATATACAAGAATTCCGTGAAAAAGGCGGGCTTCCGCCTTGATGTCGGCCCGAGTATCACGCCGCTCACGCTCCAGGACGCCACCCAGTACGTCCCCTACACCGCCCAGCTGACAACCGGCGACGACACCGACAACACCGACTTCGCCGTCACCGACGGCACTCTGCCCGCCGGCCTGGAGCTGACTGCCGCAGGCCTGATCAGCGGCACCCCCACCACTGCCGGCACCGCCGACTTCACCATCACCGCCACCAACGACGAATCCGACCTGCCGCCCGCTACCCGCACCTACCACCTCACCGTCTCTCCCGTCTCCTGCACCACCACCGGCCTCGACCCCCACGCCGTCCACATCGTGAACGGCACCGCCGGCAACGACGTCCTCACCGGCACCCCCGGCAACGACATCATCCTCGGCAAGAACGGCAACGACACCATCAACGGCGCCGGCGGCAACGACCTCATCTGCGCAGGAACCGGCAACGACAAAATCACCACCGGCGCAGGCAACGACACCATCAACGCCGGCGACGGCACCAACACCGTGGACGCCGGCAACGGCACCAACACCGTCACCACCGGCAACGCCACCGACAGCATCAAAACCGGCACCGGCAACGACACCATCAACGCCGGCAACGGCACCAACAGCGTCCAGTCCGGCGCCGGCAACGACACCATCACCACCGGCACCGGAACCGACAGCATCGTCGCAGGAGCCGGCGACGACACCGTCAACGCCGGCAACGGCACCAACAGCGTCCAGGGCGACGACGGCAACGACCAACTCACCACCGGCACCGGAACCGACAGCATCCAAGGCGGCAACGGCAACGACACCATCCGCGCCGGCACCGGCACCAACACCGTCAACGGCGGACCCGGCACCGACCAATGCACCCCCCTCGGCACCCAATGCGAAACACTCGCCCCCTAACCCCCCAACCCCTACCCCCCCCAACAACGCAGACAAGGCAAACAACATAGGAGCAGCTGAACACGACAAGCACACACCGCGGGCGTCCAGTGGGTACCCCACCCCCACCGGACGCCCGCCCCCACGCCAGGCGTGCCTGGCGGACCTCAGCGACACCGTGCCGAACCTTCGCATCCGGCAGCCCGGGAGTACGGCAACAACCCGGTGCCCTTCGTGTGCCCGCCCCGGCGGCAAGCCGCGGGGAGTCACGGCGGACGACAGCTGAGGCCGAGCTTCTACAAGGTCACCGGCGCCCGGCCCGGACGCATGCACGCCGCGTACCGCCCGGACGGTCGACGATTCCCGGAAAGGACAACCGAAGCGTCGAGGGTTCGGCGGGTCAGACCACCCCGGGCGGTACAGCCGACATCCTCCTTACCTTCTTGCTTGGGTTCGTCCTGGTCCTTCGTCCAATCGGGAGGCCCAGGGTTCCGGGTGTGGCTGCCATCCTCATGCCGTTGGTGTGGCTCACTGTGACTGGCCGCCCGGAGCCCCGCGACGACTCGGCCGCTCATGGGGATGTGCGAACTGGATCGCTGTGTAAGGACACGTCGGCGAGGTCGTCTGCTGGGACATACGACGGACGACGATGGAGGTGGCCGTGCCCGAACTGTGGGCTGGTACGGACGCGGGCAAGGCGGAACATCACTGCACGGTGATCGACGGCGACGCCCAGGTGGTGCTCTCGCGGCAAGTGGCGAACAACGAGCCGGAACTGCTGGAGCTCATCGGTGATGTGCTCGACCTGGGCCGGGACGTGACATGGGCGGTCGATCTGAACTCCCGCGGGCCGGGCTGCTGATTGCGCTGTCGCCGCTACCGGCTGCCCGGTGCGCGGGGGCGGGCGCGCGGGCAGAGCCCGGGGTACCGGGACCGGCCCTGTGGGGCGGGGTGGCCCCGAGGTGGGCGTGGTGTGATGTGGGTCTCTCATTTGGCTGGCAGGGGGGTGTCCCCCGGATACCCGCGGTGCCCGCACCACGTCGTGCTGCCGTGGGCCAGAAGGTCGTCGCGGCCCTGTCTCTCGTCACCCCCAAGGAGTCGCGATGTCACTCGCCTCGATGACCACCCTGTTCCGAAGGCCCGGCCACGATCCCGTCGGAGGGGACAGCAGACGGCGCGGCCCCCGGCGGCCGGCCACGATGGCCACTGCCCTGAGCTCGGCCGGAGTCCTGTGCATCGCCGGAGTCATGCCGTTGACACTGTCCGGCACCGCACACGCCCTGGACAACAACTGCGAGCCCACCGGCACCACCATCACCTGCACGTTCCTCTCCACATCCACAGGGGAGGAACAGACCTTCACGGTCCCCGACGGGGTGACCTCCGTGGAGGTGACCGCGATCGGCGGCCACGGCGGCTTCTCGGCCGGGGCGGCTGGAGGACAGGGCGCCCAGGTCTCGGCAACCCTCGCTGTGGACGATGTACCGACCCTCTACGTTCGGGTCGGCGGAAACGCAACCGCCGGGTCTTGTACTGGTGGTGTGCAGTGTGTCGGAGGCTTCAACGGCGGCGGCAGCGGCACCTCGGACGGCGGAGGAGGAGGGGGCGGAGCCTCCGACATCCGCGCCGAGGAGGACATCCGCCTCGTCGTGGCGGCAGGCGGCGGAGGAGGCGGACGGTTTAACATCGGCCAGTTTGGCGGCGGCGGCTTCGGACAATGTGTCGGAGGCCTGGGCGGGGGCGCTGGGCAGCCGGGCGGAAATGGCCAATGCGCCGGCGGAACCGGCGGCGCCGCGGGCACCGCTACCGAAGGCGGAGGCGGCGGCACACCCGATGGGGCGGACGGCACGCTTGGTTCCGGCGGCGCCGGGGGGACCGGCGGCGGCGGAGGCGGCGGGCTCTACGGCGGCGGAAGCGGCGGCGACCAGGTCCCCGCCGGCTCCGGTCGCAGTGGTGCGGGCGGTGGCGGTGGAGGTTCCTCCCTCGTTCCCGACGGCGGTTCCGTTGCCCTGACGAGTGCGGCGCCGAGCGTCACCATCACGTACGAGGCCAGTGCGCCGGTGTTCGCCGATACGGATCCGGCTGTTTTCACGCTGGGCAGCGAAGGCGAGTTCACGGTGTCCGCCAGCGGCGTACCCACTCCCGCCCTGACTGCGCAAGGCCTGCCGTCCTGGGCAGATTTCACCGACAACGGTGACGGCACCGGCACCGTGACCGGCACACCGGCGGGCACCGACGACCTCGGCACGCCTACCTTCACGGTCACGGCCGAGAACAGTTCCGGGACCGCGTCCAAGGAGTTCACGCTCACCGTCGCGAAGGCACCGACCACCGTCAGAATCACCGGGACGGATCCGTCCGCGCCCTCCGCCACCGACAAGATCACGGTGACTGCCGACGTCCGAGCCGGATCCGGTGTCAGCGGACTGCCCGCTCCCACCGGCACCGCCACGCTGACCGAGGGGCCCGGCCCCGTCCTGGCGCAGGCAGACGTCTCCGACGGCAAGGCCGTGTTCCGGGATCTGCAGCTGCCCGCCGGCACCTACCTCCTGGGCGTCCACTACAGCGGGGACGCCGTATACAGCGTCCCCACGCGCGGGGTGAGCTTCCGCCTTGATGTCGGCCCGAGTATCACGCCGCTCACGCTCCAGGACGCCACCCAGTACGTCCCCTACACCGCCCAGCTGACAACCGGCGACGACACCGACAACACCGACTTCGCCGTCACCGACGGCACTCTGCCCGCCGGCCTGGAGCTGACTGCCGCAGGCCTGATCAGCGGCACCCCCACCACTGCCGGCACCGCCGACTTCACCGTCACCGCCACCAACGACGAATCCGACCTGCCGCCCGCTACCCGCACCTACCACCTCACCGTCTCTCCCGTCTCCTGCACCACCACCGGCCTCGACCCCCACGCCGTCCACATCGTGAACGGCACCGCCGGCAACGACGTCCTCACCGGCACCCCCGGCAACGACATCATCCTCGGCAAGAACGGCAACGACACCATCAACGGCGCCGGCGGCAACGACCTCATCTGCGCAGGAACCGGCAACGACAAGATCACCACCGGCGCAGGCAACGACACCATCAACGCCGGCGACGGCACCAACACCGTGGACGCCGGCAACGGCACCAACACCGTCACCACCGGCAACGCCACCGACAGCATCAAAACCGGCACCGGCAACGACACCATCAACGCCGGCAACGGCACCAACAGCGTCCAGTCCGGCGCCGGCAACGACACCATCACCACCGGCACCGGAACCGACAGCATCGTGGCAGGAGCCGGCGACGACACCGTCAACGCCGGCAACGGCACCAACAGCGTCCAGGGCGACGACGGCAACGACCAACTCACCACCGGCACCGGAACCGACAGCATCCAAGGCGGCAACGGCAACGACACCATCCGCGCCGGCACCGGCACCAACGCCATCAACGGCGGACCCGGCACCGACCAATGCACCCCCCTCGGCACCCAATGCGAAACACTCGCCCCCTAACCCCCCAACCCCTACCCCCCCCAACAACGCAGACAAGGCAGACAACATAGGAGCAGCTGAACACGACAAGCACACACCGCGGGCGTCCAGTGGGTACCCCACCCCCACCGGACGCCCGCCCCCACGCCAGGCGATCCAGCTGCAGGCCCGTCCAAGCAGCACCGGGCCGGTGCAGGCCGGTCGAAACGGCGCCGGGCCCGATCAGTGGCGCATGGCGGGGACGGCCGATCGGCCACCCGTCCTCCTGGCGCCCCCGGCTCCGCGAGCGCAGCCGACGCCGGTGGACATGCCCAGCCGCTCACCCGAGTCGAGCCAGGTACCATCGTTGACGTCATCCGGGTCGGCCACGTACTCCCCCGGCTCGGTGACCCGCCCTCCCCGGTCCCCCGGCCCCCGCCCCTGGCCCTGGCCCCGCCCCTGGCCCTGGCCCTGGCCCGTCACGATCCTGCTCCTGGACGACGACGGCCGCACCACATGCACACCGCCACGAACTGCGGCTCCCGCCGGCTCTTTTCCGGCCGTCGGGCCGCGCAAATTGATGCACTCCTCGGCACAGGACGCCGCGACCTTTTTCCCAGGAAGCGGCCTTCTGCTGCAGTTCACTCAGCTCGCGTTCCTGCTCGGGCCTAGCCGCGCCCGTTCATCCCCCGAGAGACCCGGCTCCTCGCCCGGTACTACAGCCGGTTGTTCACGTGACGTGATGATGATCGGACTCGTTGCTGGTGTATGGGGCTGTTGCTGCCGTCGGGTCTGGTCCGGCGTGATGAGCTGACCGCGGAGGTGCTGGGAGGCGGACCTGGAGGCGTTGTGCGTGTCGGTGGACGATGTATTCCGTCGGCCGGCGTCGCGGGAGAATCTGCGGGCGATGGTGCGCGGGCTGCTGTCGGATGTGCCGCGCAAGAACATGGGGCAGGTCGCGGAGGCGGCCGGGCATGCCTTGTTGGACCGGTTGCCCGACTTCCTGGCCCGGGCCGCCTGGGACGCCGACGAACTGCGCGACCGGGTGCGGGAGTTCGTGGTGGACTCGCTGCAGGCGGAGGACGCGGTGCTGATCGCGGACGAGACCGGTGACATCAAGAAGGGCACCAAGAGTGCGGGGGTGGACCGCCAGTACACAGGTGTCACCAGGCAGGTCGAGAACGCCCAGGTCAGCGTGCACCTGTCCTACGGATCCTCGCGCGGGCGGGCGATCATCGACCGGGAGCTGTATGCCGGGCAGCACTGGGCCGGCCGCGGTGAGGAACACCGTCGGCGCTGCGAGGAGGCCTCGATACCCCAGGAGCGGGCCCGCGCCGTTGTCACCAAACCGGAGCCGGCCCGGCGCATGGTCGAGCGTGCGCTCGAGGCCGGGGTGCCCTTCAGCTACTTCCTGGCCGACGAGCTTTACGGCGGCTCGCGCGCCCTGCGCGCCTGGCTCAAAAGAACACCAGGTCCGCTGCGTGATGGCGATCCCGAAGAACGAGGTGCTGCCGCTGGCAGACGGCCCTGCCCATCAGGCGCGGCAGCTGTGAGCGAGGCTTCCCGGGACACTGATGGAGCGCCGCAGTTGCGCGGACGGGGCCAAGGGACCGCGCGCCTACGACTTCGCCGTCGTCGCCCTGGCCGATACCCCTCACGGCCTGGCACGGACCCTGTTGATCCGCCGCTCCACCGTGCCGAACAAGAAGAACAACAACGGTGAACTCGTCCGCGAGGTGGCCTACTTCCTGTGCCACCACACCCCCGGCACTCTGGCCGAGCTGGTGATCACCGCGGGTCAGCGGTGGATGGTCGAGGTGTGCCACCCGTAGTGCTCCCCATATCGGGATGGTCTTTCATGGCTCTTGCCTCTCGGTGTCGTTGTGGGGTTCGGGTGGGACCGGGGCCTGCCAGCGGGTTTTTGTGTGATGGCCGCGGGGCAGGTCGCGCAGTGCGCGGAGCCGCTGGATCTCTGCGGCATCTGCTCGGATGATCCGGAATCGCAGGCCGGGGCGCCTTTCCGAGGTGATCCAGCCGCGGTAGATCCAGGAGTAGACGGTGTTGATGGGCAGGTCGAGCTCCGCCGCGAGCGTCTTGACGGTCCACTGGTCCGTAGGCAGGTCCGGGGCGGGGGTGCGGCGGTGCCCGGGGACGCGGATGTCGTGGCGGATCAACAGATTGCCGACCTGCTCGGTGGTGAAGCGGGTGGTGCGTTTGGGCGGCCGCAGCCCTTCGGCGTTGAGCCGTGCGGTGATCTGGCCGACGTTCAGCCCCTGACCGGCCAGATCGGTCAGCCGCTGCAGCAGGTGCGGGAAGTACGACAGCTGGTCGTAGCGCAGGACCGGTCGCACCGCCCGGCTGTGGGTCTCGAATCCTCCGGCCCAGGTGATCGTGACGTCGACCAGCAGCGGGCTGCTGTTTGGGATGGCCGGACCATGGTGCCGGGACCGCTCCACGTGGAGGAGGGCCGGCCTTTTCCGTCCGACGGCAGTCCGGTCTCTCACCCTTGCCATGCCCTCATCCGCCCCCGGGCCGGACCGCCCCGACATCCCGGACCACCCCGCCTACCAGCAGATCCTCACCGCCCTGGCCGACGCGGGCCGGCCGATGCGCGCCCGCGACCTCTGCCGGGCCCTCGACCTGCCAATCCTCCCGAACTGAAACGCCTGGTCAGCCGGGGCATCCTCAACGAACCCGAACCTGGCTTGTTCGCCCGCCCCAACACCTGAGGACTCCCACTCGCGACCAGCAATCCCTCCCCAGCCTCAACCACGAAACGGACAAGACCTCACGTTCCGCACTCTGACAACCCTGGCCGAGGCCCTCGACCACGTGACGGTGCCCTCTGCAGGGCAGTGTGCGAGGCAGCTGGTGGTGCATGTCCTGCTGCCTGGAGGTGCGAAGGGCCCGCAGGGGGGCGGCCCTACGGTGAGAAATGTGCCGGAGGGTGGGGCAAGGCTTGGAGACGCGATGACAGAGTGGCCGTGGGACCCCGCGGATGATTCCGGTTTCTGGAATGACACGGATAACTCTGCTTCGGGCCGCCAGGACCAGCAGGCAGGTGTACGCACACCGGTGCCTGGGGCGCAGTCCTTGTTCGGACAGAGCGCGACGTCCGAGGAGCAGCTGTGGAATGCCCTGAACGAGCTGGGTGCGGTGGAAGAATGGACCGGCCAGGGTGTGACGGAGCAGCTGGGAAATGACGCGCTCCGTGTACTGAGGGACGTCGCGGACAGTTACGGGATCACCGCCGCGGGCAATGAGGACCTGGCCTCTGTGGTAGTGGCACATCTAGCGGCTCAGGCGGCCGCGGCGGCCGGGCCGCCGACCAACAACCCCTACACCCCGCCGCCGACCACTGCCCCGCCCCCGTACACCAGTGCCGGTATCGGCGACGACCGCCAGTTGCTGCAGTGGTGCATCGACTACGGCTACGCCCGCTCTCCGTACCAGCAGGTTCGTGCCGGCGTCATGGCGCAATGGCAGTACGAGACGCAAGAAATCGACGGCTGGCTGCTCGGGCTGGCCGCTCGGTTCGGCCTTTCCACCGTCGGCGTCGACGCCGACGGCCTGTGGCAGGCCATCGTCGCCAGCAGCACACCCGCCGCCGATGACATGCCCGCCGGCGGCCGGGGCGACGGTGCGGACGACCAGGTCATGGCCGACGCACCCGCGCGGGAGGCCGCTGCGCCGTGGCAGTGGTCGACACGGGACAAGGAAATCCTGCTCAGCTTCCTGAACGGCGCCGACCTCGACCTCGGCCTGGCCGAGCCCACCCTGGACGGGCTGCAGGAGCATCTCGACGCACACTACGCAGCCGCCGGCGACGGCCCGCGGCCCGCAGACACCCGCACGTGGCTGGCCGGAGCCTTCCGCAACTCCACCTTCGTCACCGAACAACTGGTACCCGCCGCCACCTCCGCCGGCCTGCCCGCCCCCACCAGCACCGAAGACCTCCCCGCCTACCTGTACCAGGCCTGGACCCTGCTGCGCGCCAGCCGGTGGACCGACGCGGACGAGCAGACCCTGCAGGACTTCCTCCAGCCCTACAGCCACCCCCAGCCCGGCGGCCCCCGCCCGGCACCCACCCTGAAAACCCTCCACACCTACCTCACCGCCCGCCTCCAGCCTCCCCCCGCCAAAGCCGGCCCCTGGATCCACAACGCCCGCCGCTACTCCTCCACCGCCCACACCATCATCAACACCCACCCCGACAACGCCCCCACCCCAGCCGACAACGCCACCGCCTGGCTCACCTACCTCACCAACCCCACACAACCCCCCACACCCGCGCCCCCGCCGGCCCTGCCACAGATCCCGGCACGGAACATCCCACAGCACCCGGCGCCGGCGACCGGGCCGGACACCGGCCCGCCCGCACCCAAACGCCGGCGCACCGGCAGCGGCTCCGCCCCCGCCGTCGACCTCGCCACCGTCGACGCCCAGGCCGTCCAGGACCGCCTGGACCGCCTGAGCGACTACCAGCGGTGGATCGTCAGCGGCCTCCTCCACGGCCACGATCCCGCCCAGATCGGCACCTACCGCATCTACTACACCGGTCCGGAAGCGACCGACACCGCCGCCCCCGCACACACGGTGGCTACGACGATCCAGACAGTGGGGGAGGCGCTCGGCCTCAGCACCGCACCCGAGACGCTGCTCAACGACCTGCGCGTGCTAGGCATCCAGGACCCTGGCACCTACCACGGCGCCCATTACGAAGCCCTCCACGCCGTGCACGAGAACGACGCCACCTACATCGCCCGGGCCAACGCCATCGCCGCCGACCCCGCCAGCCCGCACCGGTGGTACCTCTCCGCCGTCCTCCACGGCGACAGCGCCCCGCAGATCACCCGGACCCTGCGGGCGAACGGCACCCCCAAAAACGCGGCCTCTGTCGACAGAGGCCTGGACCGGCTGAGCCGCGCGCTCGGCATGCCCGCTCACTACACACCCGACACCATGCGCGCCAAGCTCCTCGAGCTGCAGCGCTCAAAGCCGGGCGCCATCAACGACCCCGGCCTCTACACCACCGCCGACCGCGACCTCGACACCGCTCTCCTCGACGACGCAACGATCGCCGAACGCGCCAACCGACTCGCGGTGGGGACTGACGACCGCCTGCGCCTCATCCTCAGCGCCGCCCTCAGCGGCGAGAACATCGACACCATCACCCGCACCCTCCAGCGCACCCGGACACGCGGCACGGCCACGTACACCCGAACGGGCATCGAAAAAATGCTGCGGGACCTGGGGCGGGACCTGGGGCGGGAACTGGGGCTGAAGCTGACCCCCAACCAGGTCCGCCTGAAGATCCATTCACTCAAAGACCGGATCACCGACCCCGGCACCTACGACACCACCGAACGCAACCTCGCCGACACCCTCCACACCGACGACACCACCGTGAACAACACCCTCACCCTCACCAACCCCCTCCACCGACGCACCCTCCAAGCAGCCCTCGACAACGCCACCATCCCCGGAGTACAGACCGCCCTCGGATACACAACCGTCCACCCCGTATACAATGCGCTGAAAAAACTGGGGAATGCGCTCGGACTCAACGACACCGGCGCCGGGGTTCTGGCCACCATCCAACGCCTCCGCGACCGCATCAACACCGCCCGCAACCAGAACTGACAACCCTGCCGGGGCGTGAACCCAGGCCTGGGGTCTGTACGGTCCTGGACAGACCCACTCGGCAGTGCCCGAGCCCGGCCCACTGCGCCGCGCAGCCACGTGGTCACGGCGGAGTGGCGCAGCATGTGGAGGCGCAAAAGGGGTGGTCGGCGGCGCGAGCCAGGCGGTCGAGCACGCCCTTGATGTTGAGGGAGGACATCGGCCGGCCCACCGGCGGGCGGAAGAGATGGACGAAGTCCATGTCGCCGCCGTCCGCGCCGGCGGTGTGGCACTCGTAGGTAGTCGGTGTACGGGGCGACCAGGTCGGCGGTGACCGGCACGGTCCGTGGCCGGCGGGACTTGGCCGGCGCGCCCTTGGGGTTGCCGTTCTTCCTCCGCTGGGGGTTGGATCGGTATCGACACGGCGAGGCGTGGATTGCCTGATGCGCAGGTTCTGGATTCCCGCTCTCCTCGGCAAGTTCCCGGCTCCACTCGCGGAATCTGCCAGTGAGTGCGAGAACTTCGGGCGCTCGCTGATTCGCCGGTGCAGGGTGCCCACCTGCGTACGTGCGTTGATGTGACCGCGGTACGTCTCCAGGAACCCGCGTGAACTCCAGTTACCCGGGCGGACAGGGCGCTGGTGCAGCCGATCGCGGCGAACACGGTCCGGAACAGGGCGCGTTCGAGCAGGCGGTTACCGCGATGGGGTGCGTCCCCGCCGCGGATGGAGGTCCCCGAGGACTTCGTCGCGGGGGCGAGTCCGGTGTAGGGGCGAGGTGTCCAGCGGTGGGGAAACCTCTGGCGTCGCCGATGGCGGCGATCACGGCGGCCGTGGTCCCGCATGGGGTCCCTGTCCGCGAAGAGGCGCCTCACCGGCCGGACGGCCTCCACCCCCATCAGCCGAGCGCCGAACTATTGCGGACCCGCCGATCTCCAACTGAAAAGGGGTTGATCACGACGCGGTCCGCGCCCCGGGCCGTCAGGCGTACAGAGAGACCCACACCTCCGCGTTTTCGTCCTTGGATTCCAGCCAAATGCTGTACAGACACCGGGGCGCACGGGTATCACGCCGTCGGGATACCTGATCGAAGTTTCGGATGACCAGGCATTTCCTTCCGCTCTCCCCCGCTTCGAATCGGACAGTGAACTCGTCGGACCCATCGGAGGTGACCGAGGAGGAGTTGAGCACGTCCCAGAGCCGCATCTTGCAGGTGACTGATTCGTCTTCCGCGGTCCCCTCGGTCGTCGCGTCTCTCGCCGTACGCAGCAGAAATTCGACGACGACCACGTCCTGCAAAACGTCGATCCAATCGCCGTCCACTCCGAACATTTGACTGGCACCCAGCGGGATACGCTCCGGGCCGCGCAGGCTCAGCTCGCGAAAGTACTCCCGGGCCCCGGGCGGAGCAGCGATCTCTCCCGCATAGTTCTCTTTCGTCCACCACGTCATGTACCGATGCTGTCACCTGGACACCAGTTCCGGGTTCCCCGGCAGGTTTCCCGTTCAGGCACAAAGGGACAACATGCCTCTCCGAGCGGGTCTGGTCCAAAAAGTGAAGGATGACCCAGGTCCGTGGGGTGATCGGTGGGGTGTGTTCCGGCGGCCTCGATGGGATCGAAGTGGACGGTGAAGCCGGGGGCGCTGGCCTGACGGGGTGATGCGGCGCATGGCTCGCTCGGGGGCGTGCTCGGCGTAGTGGCCGCCGCCCGAGGTCGTGCTAGGCGACGCCGTCAGCGAGCATGTTGTCCGCGGCCGGGACCGGGTATTCGAGAGCGACGAGGGCCTTCTTCCTGCCCGGGCGGGGTACGAGCCGGTGATAGCGGGCTCCGAGGCAGGTCTTCTCCTTGGTGCGGGAGGCGGCCATGGCCGCGGCACCCGAGCCGGCGGTTGCCGTGGCGTCTTCGGCCGGACACTCAACGGACGTCCTTGCTGCGGGAGTTGGCGGTGAAGGGACGGGTGCCGGTCAGCTCGTCATAGACGGACAGCGGACGCCGGCCGACCCCGACACGTGCGGCTGCGGTTCGGTTCAGCAGAACTTGCAGCGGTCCGGTTCCCGATCCGACCGGCTGGCCGCGGCCGGGCGAAGGCAGAGAGTCGCCGGTGGTGACCCGGCGGCCGGCGCCGGTGGGCAGGCCATCCCAGTGCGATTCGTCCATGATGTGGGCTCCACGGCCGAGCGCCCGCGAGTGGACGGCCAGCAACGTCAGCGACGGTGGAGCGCAGTATGACCTGAGACTTCGTGGCCCTGATCCCGACCAGCCGGCGGGGGCGGACCTTGCGGGCGGGCACCGAGTAGAGGTTCGCGTCGAAGGCGACCAAGCAGTCCCCTCCGACGTGACGCAGGTGCCGCTGGGCAGCCACATAGGGGGACTTCGGCAACCCACGCAGAGCCGTCTGGTCGCGCGCGGCCCGGTGTCCGATGACCTCACCGTAGGTGCGGTGGACCTTCGCCCGCCGCAGCGGCACCCAGGCCGCGAAGGCGGCATTCACCTCCTTGACGGAGGAGAAGGCCCGGCCTGCCGGCACATGATCACGGACGAAACCCGACAGGAAGAACCCGGACAAGACCAGGCCTTGACCGGCCCCGCCGTTTCAGTGGTGACACTTCCCTTCACCCCTCCTCGCCGCCTAGATCAAATGCCCTCTCAGACGCCCGCGTTCCCCATGTGACAGCACCCCCGGCAGCGTGAACGCGCGATGAAAGGCTTCCGGTCCGTCGGATCAGCACAACGGTCCCTGTCCGCGTTCGGTCGTGTCCCTTCTTGTGGTGTAGCCGATCATCCGGTGGTCGTGTTGGTGGTGTTGGGTAGTGCGGGGGCGCTTTCGGGGCGCTCGGCGGGGTAGATCGTGTCCATGCTTCCCTCGGGCAGGTAGCGGCGGGGGAAGGCGATCCATTCGTCGTGGAGTTCGAAGAGCACGGCGGTGACCAGTCGCAGGAGTGCGTCGTCGTTCGGGAAGACCTGGACGACGTCGGTGCGGCGTTTGATTTCGCGGTTGATCCGCTCCAGCGGGTTGGTGGACTGGATCTTCTTCCAATGTCGTTCGGGGAATACGGCGAAGGCGGTCAGGTCGCTCTTCGCCTCCAGCAGCATCTCCTTGACCTTGGGGAACTGTGTGCCGAGCATGTCGGCGACGGTGTCCAGCTGGGTGCGGACCGCATCGGCGGTGGGCTGGGCGAAGATGGTGCGAATGGTCGCAGCAACCATCTCCGCTGAGTCCTTGCTGATCACGCTGAACACGTTGCGCAGGAAATGGACCCGGCAGCGCTGGTAGGCCGCGCCGAGCATGACCTTGCGGATCGCCTTGACCAGGCCCGCGTGGTGGTCACCGAGCACGAGCCGGACACCGCCCAGGCCGCGTTCACGCAAGGAACGCAGGAACTGGGTCCAGAACACTTCGGTCTCGCTGTCGCCGACCATCACGCCCAGTACCTCGCGGCCGCCGTCCTCGGTGATGCCGGTGGCGATCACCACGGCACGCGAGACGATCTGGTGGGCGACCCGCGCCTTGCAGTAGGTGGCGTCCAGGTAGATGTAGGGGAAGCGGACGTGGTCCAGGGGCCGGCCACGGAACGCCGTCAGCTGAATGTCCAGGTCGGAGCAGATCCGGGAGACCTCGCTCTTGGAGATCCCGCTGTCCGCACCAAGCGCCTTGACCAGCTCGTCGACCGATCGTGTGGACACGCCGTGAACGTACGCCTCCATGATGACCGCGAAGAGGGCCTGGTCGATGCGGCGGCGTCGTTCCAGCAGGCTCGGGAAGAAGCTGCCCGCGCGTAGCTTAGGTATCGCCAGGTCCAGGTCACCGGCCTGCGTGGTCAGCGTCTTGTCGCGGTGCCCATTGCGCAGCGCGGTGCGTGTCTCGGTCTGCTCGTTCCACTGCGCACCGATCCTCGACGTCGCCTCGGCCTCGATCAGCTCCTGCAGCATCCGCTCGGCCACGGAACGGACGAGTTCGAGCCCGTCCGCCGAACGCAGTGACTCCAGCAGCCGAAGTAAGTCATGCTGGGACAGGGCCACCATGCACCTCCTGGTCGAATTGGCCTTCTACCAGGGAGAATTGCATGGTGGCCGTCTGCCAGGCAGGGAGCGCAATCCAGGCGGCCGTACGCCCCCAGGCGCACACCCTCACATTGATCGGCTACACCACAACAAGGGACGCCATCCCGCGTTCACCGGGATCTCACCCCACTTCCACCCCCACCGCCACCTGGCGGCCGCCGGCCGCCACCGCCTCGACATGATGATCCGCTTCACCGTCTGGAACCACATCACCGGCCGGCACGAGCCTGCCCGCCACGACCTGAACCACAGGCCGCCCCGCCCCCGGTCACACCCCCAGCCGATCACGCCCCCGACAACAGCAGCACCCTCCTGGGAGGGTCCGCCGTCCCTGCCCCCTGCCCCCCAGGGCAGGGCCGGATACGGTCACGGACCGCACAATGCGGTGCAGGACAACCGGCCCCCTGCTCCGCAAAGGGCCGAACAGCGCCTCCGCTTCCCGTCCTTCCCCCAGCCCGCAGCCCGCAGCCCGCAGCCCGGGACACAGAAAAAAAGGGGGGCGGGGCCAGGAGAACGGAACAGACACAATGGAGAACTACCCCCCTCCTGCCGCCAGCAGCGCCGGGCAGGCCGGCAACGAGGAGGAAAACATCCTCCAGGCGATCCTCTTCCAGTCCACCACCCTTCAAAACCCTGATCTCCAATGGCTTGGCCACCAGCTCCAGACCCACTACAACGACGGCTACCTCGATCATGAGCTGTGGCTGTGCCAGATGTACGGGAGTTCTCCCACCGTGGCGAATCTGTGCGGCAACCGCCCCATTACTGCCGATGGGGCCGAGGATGCCTGGGACGATCTCGTCGGCGCCTACTACACGTGGTACAACGCCGTCTACCAGCCGGCCGCCCGCCCCGCAGCCGGACCCGTATCCGCCCCGCAACAGCAACAGCAGATCCAGGGAGCCGGCTACGTCTGGACACCCGATCCGCCCCCACAACCCGCACCAGCCGCGGCCCCGCCCGTCCACCCCCCCGCCACACACGCCTGGTCACAGATGGACGAAGGTGCCCTCATCCGCATGCTCGACACGTGGGTTGCCCTGATGGACCAGCAACCCACATGGGACACCATCACCGACGGCCTGGCGCAACTCCTGGAGGAGGAAGAAATCGACGACGACCCCGCAGCCTGGTGGACCGCTGCCTGGGAGTCTTCCCGCGGACGGATCGCATACCTGCGGCAATACAACCGCCAGCGAGCCGACGCTTCCATAACCCTCGATGCACAAATCGCCTACGCCTGGCAATCAACCCAGTGGGCCCTCGCCGACCAGCAACAGCAAACCCAAAACCAGCCCCAGCAACCCACATACACCTGGACCCCCGACCCCCAGACCCAACAGCAGCACTCCCGAAACCAGCCCACACCCCACCCGGCTCCACCATCCTCGAGCGGACAATCAAGGCCCGGGAAGCGGAAACAACCCGCACCAGACCCTAACTTCACTGAACAAAAAGACAACCAACGTAAACGCCAACGCCAACGCCAACGCGCCGTTGGCGAAAACGCTTTCAGCCAGACAATGAAGGAACTGCGCGCAAACCTGACGCAGCAGCAGATTGCAGACAGGTTCGGTGTCACACAGAATTTTATTTGGAGAGGCGAGTCCGGCAGCTACATCGATCCGGACAGGGCACGCCGCTGGATCCAGGCGGTGACAGGCAACCCAAAAATTCAAGAAAAGCTTCAAACGCTCTATAATGAAATATACCAAGGCGGGGAAGGCGGCAGGGATCCCGCAATGCTGGCATTCCGGGAACGGATGCGTCAACTCCGCGGAGAGGGGAAATTCCGCCTAACAAATGTCGCGGCTGCAGTCGGCGTATCGCACGCAACGATTGCGAATTGGGAGCACGGGAGCAAGGAACCTGCAGTAGAGAGCCAGGAGAAAGTTAACAAGTGGATCAACTTCCTGACGGCAGGACTGCAAGACAAGGAAAGCGTCCGCACGGAGCTGCGCCGGCTCTACCAGAAGGCAACGGGGCGGAAGATTTCGTGGACCGACTGAACTGATAGCCCTGTCTGCCCTGCGGACGAACATGGAGATCCGGACCACCATGGCCACCGGAGGCAGGCCACCGGGCCCGTGCCGACGTCTACTGTGCCGGAGACCGGCACAGTAGACGTCGGCCGGGTCCGCTGGACGGCCACCCGGGAGTGGTCGACTTCAGTGCCTGGTCGGCGCAGCTGATCTGCCGTGAAAGGACCGGCAGCGGGGGGCGAACTTGTCGCGGACTCTCATCGCGCGTTCGTGCTGCCGGGTGGGCTGGTGGGTTGTGTCCTGAACGTGAAAGGGAGTTGGTTGTAGGACTGACTTCTGGACATGGTGCTGATGGACCACAGTGGCGTCTGTGGCCTGGTGATCGGAGTGGCAAGAGCCGTGTAACGGGAGACGTGGAGACCTGGTCCGATGCTGACGCCGATGAGCTGGACATCCTTCTCGACTACTGCGGGAGTGGGGATGTTCAGGATTTTCGCGCGGCAGTGGATTGAGGCTCTCACGGGCGGCCAACAGCCGACTGAGGCGGAGCGTAAGCTCCGCGAGCAAGTGTGGGACCTTCTTTTCTCAGGCCATCCTTCGTAGCGGATGCTGAAGAGGTGGTGAGGGTGCCGGCTGAGGGCGTGACGGGGCCGGGGCGGCCTGTGGTTCGGGGCTCCTGGGTTTGTCGGTGAGTCCGGGAATCAGGTGTCACGTTTCCTGCCGGTGTTCAGTAGATATTTTACTTCCTGAATACTTGAAAGCGGCTGTTCATGGCCTGAGTTCGGGCGCCGGAGTGTCGGGGCGACGGGCTACTGTGGGCGGAGGTTTTGGACGATCCGGCGGGAGTGATGGGCAGTGGCGGGCGAGACGCTGGCGACGATTGTGGGGAACTTGACTGCGGACCCGGAACTTCGGTTCACCGCTTCAGGGATTCCAGTGGCCGGTTTCACGGTGGCGTCCACGCCGCGGACGTATGACCGTGAGCGGGCGGAGTGGGTAGATGGTGAACCGCTGTTCCTGCGGTGTTCGCTGTGGCGGCAGGCCGCCGAGAACGCTGCCGGGTCGCTGACCAAGGGCACGCGTGTCATCGTCAGCGGACGACTCAAGCAGCGGACCTTCGACGACAACGAGGGACAGCGCCGCACGGTCGTCGAGATGGATGCCGAAGACATCGCGGTCTCCCTTGCGTATGCGACCGTGTCGGTCAGCAAGACCTATCGGCCTGGCGGGAGTGGGGCATCCGCGCCGGCGCCGCGTCAGCAGCCTCAACAGCCCAGCGCCGAGGGGGACTCGCACCCGTTCTGAGTGGTCGCCGCCCGTGAACGTGAACCGCGACGTGCAGAAGAATTGGGACGAGCGCGTCAGTTGTTGCTGGGCCTGGCTCTTTCGTCCACTGGCTGGCGCGGGGCTTTTCCCGGTCAGGCGCCGGGTCATCATGCTGATGAGTGCCCAGTTCAGGTGGGCTTCGCTGTGCTGCGGGAGGCGTTCGTAGTCGCGCACGATGCGGCTGTTCATGCACCAGTCGATCATGCATTCGATTTTCTAGCGGCGCGGCAGCACGACGTACCCTTGGCGCCCTTGGGGCGGGAGACGATGCGCAAGGTGAGCCAGAGGCGTTTGCGGGCCCGGTCCGCGAGTTCGCCGGCGTAGCCGCGGTCGGCCCAGACCTGGGTGATCTGCGGCTGGGTGAGACGCAGCCGCCAGAAGGTGTCGCGGGTGGCGTCGCGGTCTTGGAGGTCGGCGGGCATCACCGTGATCATCATGGGCAGACCGAGCGTGTCCACGGTGATATGTCGCTTGCGGCCATTTTCTTCGAGGCGTCGTAGCCGCGACTGTTGCGGCCGACGGTGGAGGCGCCCTTGACCGACTGGGTATCCACGCGGGCTCCACGGCCGAGCGCCCGCGAGTGGACGGCCAGCAACGTCCGGCAACGGCGTCAGCGACGGTGGAGCGCAGTGTGACCTGAGACTTCGTGGCCCTGATCCCGACCAGCCGGCGGGGGCGGACCTTGCGGGCGGGCACCGAGTAGAGGTTCGCGTCGAAGGCGACCAAGCAGTCCCCTCCGACGTGACGCAGATGCCGCTGGGCAACCACATAGGGGGACTTCGGCAACGGACGCAGAGCCTCCGCCGCAGCGGCACCCAGGCCGCGAAGGCGGCATTCATCTCCTCGATGGAGGAGAAGGCCCGGCCTGCCGGCACATGATCACGGACGAAGCTCGACAGGAAGAACCCGGACAAGACCAGGCCTTGACCGGCCCCGCCGTTTCAGGGATGACACTTCCCTTCAGCCCTCTGCGGGGCAGTGTGTGAGGCAGCTGGTGGTGCATGTCCTGCTGCCTGGAGGTGCGCAGGGCCCGCAGGAGTGCGCCCCTACGGTGGGATGTGCCGGAGGGCGGACAAGGCTTGGAGGCGCGATGACAGAGTGGAACCCGTGGGAATTCGACCTCGATGACGGTTCCTGGATTGACGCGGATGACTCTTCTTCGGGCCGGCAGCCCCAGCAGGCAGCTGTACCCACACCGGCGCCTGGGGCACAGTCCTTGTTCGGACAGAGCGCGACGTCCCAGGAACGGGTGTGGAATGCCCTGAACGGGCTGGGCGACCCGGACGTCTGGACCGGCCAGGGTGTGACGGAGCAGCTGGGAAATGACGCGCTCCGTGTACTGAAGGAGGT
Organism: Streptomyces sp. NBC_01017; assembly: GCF_045162795.1. Taxonomy (NCBI): domain Bacteria; kingdom Bacillati; phylum Actinomycetota; class Actinomycetes; order Kitasatosporales; family Streptomycetaceae; genus Streptomyces; species Streptomyces sp. NBC_01017. The sequence goes on along the minus strand of NZ_CP108683.1, from coordinate 10,468,550 downwards.
CGCGGACAGTTACGGGATCACCGTCGCGGGCAATGAGGACCTGGCCTCCCTGGTAGTGGCACATCTGGCGGCTGAGGCGGCCGCGGCGGCCGGGCCGCCGACCGCCGTCGCCTACGCCGCGGTGCCCACCACTGCCCCGGCCCCGTACACCAGCGCCGGTATCGGCGACGACCGCCAGTTGCTGCAGTGGTGTATCGACTACGGCTACGCCCGCTATTCGTACCAGCAGGTCTGTGCCGGCGTCATGACGCAATGGCAGTACGAGACGCAAGAAATCGACGGCTGGCTGCTCAGGCTGGCCGCTCGGTTGCGCCTTCCCACCGCCGGCGCCGACCCCGACGGCCTGTGGCAGGCCATCGTCACCAGCAGCACACCCGCCGCCGGGCAGCAGCACCCGGCCACCGCGCCCCCGCCCGCAACCGGGCACACCACCACCGTCTACCAGAACCAGGACGGGGACCGGGATCAGAGCGACGATTCGGCTGTGCTCGGGTGCGTCCGCGACCCGCAGCTGCAGGCCCTGACCTTCGACGCTCTGGCCGCCTACCTTGCCCAGTGGGACCTCAGCCGGGAACGGGTACAGCACTCACTGGCCCGAATCGCCTACAACTCCTCCGTCAGCCTGCAAGGCCTGGACTGGGACCAGGCCTGGAAGGCCATCGTGGCAAAGGAACAGGCCCCGTCCGGCGCCGGACAGGGGACCCCGGGCCCGGTGCCCGCTGCCGCACCCGCGCCGGACCACGAGGCCCTGGTGAACGCCTGCCTCGCCCGGCGCCTGCCCCTGCACACAACCCTGGCCGATATCAGCGGCAGGGCACACGTCCAGCAGATCGACGTCGCAAACTACATCATCGCCCTCGCCCGCCACCGGCTCGGCAGGACATACACCGACCCGGAAACCGCCTACCACGACCTGCAGCAAACCGTTGCTCCCCAGCCCCCGCCCACCCCCACCAGGAAACGCCAACGGAAGCAACCGGACTACGAACCATGGCTGCTCAGCGCGGCCCTGAGCACCGACAATTCCCGGGAGATCGCCCAGCAGGCCGAAGCTGTCGGCGCACCCACCACAGATACCGGCATCGAGAGCGCGATCCGCGCCCTGGGGGGCAAGCTCGGTCTGCAGGGAACTACGCAGGAGATCCGCAAACAGCTGCACGCCCTGGAGCACAACGGCGAACTGCAAAACCCCGACCTCTACATACCGGCTCCCGCCCCCCAACCCGCCGCCCAGCACATGCAGCCCACCCTGAACCGTCTCACCCCCATACAACAGTGGCTGCTCAGCGCGGCCCTGAGCACCGACAATCCTCGGGAGATCGCCCAGCAGGCCGAAGCTGTCGGCGCACCCACCACAGATACCGGCATCCAGGCCGCGATCTGCGTCCTGGGGGGCAAGCTCGGTCTGCAGGGAACTACGCAGGAGATCCGCGAGCAGCTGCGAGCCCTGGAGCACAACGGCGAACTGCAAAACCCCGACCTCTACATACCGGCTCCCGCCCCCCAACCCGCCGCCCAGCACATGCAGCCCACCCTGAACCGTCTCACCCCCATACAACAGTGGCTGCTCAGCGCGGCCCTCAGCACCGACAATCCCCGGAAGATCGCCCAGCAGGCCAAACCCGCCGGCGCACCCACCGCAGCGTCCGGCATCAAGGACGCGATCTGCGTCCTGGGGGGCAAGCTCGGTCTGCAGGGAACTACGCAGGAGATCCGCGAGCAGCTACGAGCCCTGGAGCACAACGGCGAACTGCAAAACCCCGACCTCTACATACCGGCTCCCGCCCCCCAACCCGCCGCCCAGCACATGCAGCCCACCCTGAACCGTCTCACCCCCATACAACAGTGGCTGCTCAGCGCGGCCCTCAGCACCGACAATTTCCGGAAGATCGCCCAGCAGGCCAAACCCGCCGGCGCACCCACGTCACCGCAAGGCATTGAGAAGGCAATCGACGTCCTGGGGGGCAAGCTCGGTCTGCAGGGAACTACGCAGGAGATCCGCGAGCAGCTGCACGCCATGGAGCACAACGGCGAACTGCAAAACCCCGACCTCTACAGGCCGGGTCCCGCCCCCCTACCGGCCGCCGAGGACGTGCAGGGCGCCTTGGACAGTCTCACCGAGGTGGAGTGGTGGCTGCTCGGCGCAGCCCTCAGCTATGACACGGTGAAGATCATCGCCGGTACAGCTGCAAGAACGGGAAATGGGGCGCCAACAAGCCCCAAAGGTATCCAGGGAGCGATCGAGAGGCTGGGTGAGAAACTGGGGTTGGCAGGAACCGCCGGCAAGATCCGTAAACAGCTGCGCCGGCTGGAAGCACAGGGAATATTCCGCGATCCGGGTACATACCGCTGACGGCGTGTCCCGGGGTTTGCGTAGTTGGGTGTCGCTCTATTGGCTGTGGCTGCGTGGCCTCTCACCGGGGGCCAACGGCTGGGCCTGCACTCAAGGATGCTCCGTCATTCGCATTCCATGTCCCGGTGTACGACCACCGTCTCCACTCCCTGGGAGGCGAGACGGGCGGCGAGCTTCTCCGACATGGCGACCGAGCGGTGCTTGCCGCCGGTGCAGCCGATGGCGATGGTCACGTACCGTTTGCCCTCACGGCGGTATCCGGCCGCGATGAGCTGGAGCAGCTCGGCGTAGCGGTCGAGGAATTCCTTCGCGCCGGGCTGGCCAGCGACGTACGCCGACACCTCCTCGTTGAGGCCGGTGTACGGGCGTAGCTGCGGCACCCAGTGCGGGTTGGGCAGGAAGCGCATGTCGACGACCAGGTCGGCGTCGATGGGCAGGCCGTACTTGAAGCCGAAGGACATGACGGTGGCCCGCAGCTCGGGTTCCTCCTCGCCGGCGAACTGGGCGGCCATCTTGGCGCGCAGTTCGTGCACGTTGAGGCTGGAGGTGTCGATCACCAGGTCGGCGTCGCCGCGCAGCTCGCGCAGCAGCTCGCGCTCGGCGGCGATGCCGTCGACGATACGGCCGTCGCCCTGGAGGGGGTGCGGGCGGCGCACCGACTCGAAGCGGCGTACCAGGGCCTCGTCGGAGGATTCCAGGAAGACGATCCGCCGGGTGACGTGCTTGGCCTCGAGGCCGGCGAGACATTCGCGTAGATCGTCGAAGAAGCGGCGGCCGCGTACGTCCACGACCACCGCGATCCGCGCCACGTTCCCCCCGGAGCGGGCCCCCAGCTCCACCATGGTGAGGATCAGCGCGGGCGGCAGGTTGTCGACGACGAACCAGCCGAGGTCCTCCAGGCACTTCGCCGCCGTGGAACGGCCCGCTCCGGACATGCCGGAGACGAACAGCAGCTGTGGGAGGGCCGCTATGGTCTGCAGATCTCGCGGCGCTGTGGGCTGCGGGTCGCACTCGGTCATCTTGTGCCCTCGTCGTTCTTTGCGGGCCCAGCGGTCACGGCGTTCCCGGGGTCCGTGCCCGTGTCGGGGTCAGCCGCCGTCAGCTGGGTCGTGGCGGCTGCTCCTGGCCTCCTCGGAACTGATGCACCAGGGGGGCCGGTATCGGTTGCGGGACCGCAGCCCCGCCCCGGACACGCACCCGGTCCACACGTGAACGAGGCAGGCCCCTTTGGGGTGCTCACCCCATCACCTTCCAGCCGGAAGAACACCGCCCCAACGGGCCGCTCAACAAGCACACCGACTCGACCGGACATCGGCACCTTGAGGGGACCGGGCGGGCTGCGTGGACAACGACGGGCGGGCTCCGGGCATCTTGCGGCGTGCCTGTCGGCGGACCGCTGCAGGCTCTTGCACGGCCACAGGGGACTGTCACCTGCCCGAACCGGGAGCCGGGCATTCCCAACCGGTGGGGGACGTTACAGCTGCCCGAGGAAGTGCCCGAAGGCCCATCCAGCGCACTCCCCCGCCGCGCCAGGATGCGAAGCATGCCGCAACCCATCCCGCCCGACGCGCCTCCGGCACAGCACGAGACATGGCACCCGCCGATGGCCCCGCTTCCTGCACAAGGACAGTGGTGCCCGCCTGTGTTCCCGGTACAAAAAGCCGTCAGCGCGCAGGTCCCCGCACAAAGAGCCATCGTCGCGCAACGCTTCGTATGCAGGCAGTGCGATGTCGCCTGGTACGACACCGACACCACGTGCTGGAACTGCCACCGGCCCGCACACCCCGCCGCCACCGGCCGCACCGGCCACGGCTCGCCCGACCTGGCGGGATGGCGGCCCCCCTGCTGGTGAGGGGCCGCTGAGGGCCCGACCGGCGTCCCAAAAAGGCGTCCCAAAAAGGGGGTCGGCCGCCAGGGCGTCCGCCCGGGTGAGGGCGACGGCGTGGCCGGCTGCCTCCAGCCGGCCGGCCGGGCGGCGTACGCGCGAGGGTCGAAGCTGAGGGTGCGCCGGCCGCAACCGAGGCATGAACCGCCGACCTGTATGGAGCGGGGCGCGCTCAGGCTGGGTTGGCCGCTCGTAGCGGGTGGCGTCCCGTCAGGTGGTGTAGGGGATCAAGGCACTGGAATGCGCAGACCAGGGACGGTGGCTCGGCCCGACCGGGCGCCCAGCTCGCCCTGCCAGGAGGCTTCGTGGAAAGCCACCTCCGCACAGATCTCCAGATCTCCCTGGGCCTCGGCCCCGGAACGCCCAGCGCTTGATCCTCTCCGCCACGTCGCGGGACACGACCTCGTAGCGTGCCGTAGTGACGGCGGGCCGGGTGCCGCGTGAACCGTCTGCCTTGCCGGCCGGCTGTCCCAGGGTATGCCGGCGGCGCGGTGTCCGTCCGCGGCCCGACCCGGCACAGACGTGTCCCGGCCGGTTGGTTTTGGAAGTCGGCGTGTCGGCCGTGGCTGCCCTGTCATCCGGGGCGGACTCCTCACCGCATTCCTTGCCGGAACCGGCCTCGAACTCGCCATAAGGGCAGCTCAGATTCCGTGTTTCGCCAGGCAGAAGGGATGACCTGCCGGATCCAGGAGTACCCGCCATGCGTCGGGGCGCGGCTGGAAGGACGGCACAGTGGCGCCCAGGGCCAGCATCCGCTCCTGGGCGGCGTCCAGGTCGTCGACGCTCAGTTCCGGGTGAGCCTGCTTGCCCTGGGCCGGATCGGGCCAGGTCGGGGGGCGGAAGTCGGCCTGGCGGATGAAGCCGAGGCCGGGCGCCCCTTCCCTGCCGAGCAGGACGAAGTCGTCGCTGCTGTAGAGCACGGGCAGATCCAGGGCACTGCTGTAGAAGCGCGCCGGCTCATGCGGGTCAAGGCAGTCGAAGTCAATGGAGAGGAGACGTATCTCGGGTGTGCTCATGAACCGGACGGTAGGCCATGACCAGGACAGCTTGTGTCCTGGTCATGGTGGACACTGTTGACTGTGACCAGGACCTCCTCCCGCCTGCTGCGCCTGGTGTCGCTGCTGTCCGCGCGCCCGGTGTGGACGTGTCGTGACCTGGCCGAGCGGATGACGGTCACCGACCGCACGATCCGCCGGGACATCGCCCGGCTGCGGGACCTGGGCTACGGCGTCGAGTCCGAGCCCGGCCCCTGGGGCGGCTACCGACTCAGTCCCGGCGCCCGGATGCCACCGCTGGTGCTGGACGACGAGGAGGCTCTGGCCGTCGCCGTCGGCCTGCGCGAGGCTGCTCTCAGCGGAGTCCTCGGCACCGGTCAAGCCGCCCTTTCAGCGCTGCTCAAGCTCCGCCAGGTCCTGCCCAAACACCTCGCAGACCAGATGGCCGTACTGGAGGGAGCCCTCGATCACACCCCCCGCTCCGGCGAACCGCAGATCGACATGCCCATGCTGCTGGAACTGACGCGGGCCTGCAGCAGCGGGCTGCGCGCGACCCTGTCCTACCGAGACCACGCCGGCCGCGCCACTGTCCGGGAGGTCGACCCCTACCGCATGGTCCATACCGGCCTTCGCTGGTACCTGGTGGCACGCGACGTGGTCAAGCAGGAGTGGCGCACGTTCCGCGCCGACCGGGTGAGCGACGTGCACTCCACCACCGAACCATCCGACCTGACCGATCCCCCTGAGGCAGCGCAGCTGGTCTCCCGGGGCATCGCGAGCGTCACCTACCCCGTGTACACGACCATCCGCCTTCCGCTGCCCCTGGACCGCGCCCTGGAAGCGGTCCCGCCCACCATCGGCACCCACAGCCCCGACGGCCCCGAAGCCACCGTGGTCCGGATCGGCGGCAACAGCGCCGAGCACCTGGCCGCTTACCTCCTCAACCTGGGCACCCCGCCGACCGTGCTGTCCCCGAACGAAGTGCGCGAAGCACTTGCCCGGCGGGCCCAAGCCCTCCTGGCAGCCAACAGCTGACGGCAAGAATCAAGGTGGCTGCTGCCGCGGCTGGCCGAAGTGCTGGACGGGCATGCCGTGGTGGCCACGCCGCTTTCGACCGGGGAGTATTCCAGCGGGAACTGCGCCGTCACCTCGGCGACGTGCATGCCGCCCGGGCCTGGCCTGGTCGCTTGCGCCGGCACGACGCCATGGTGCCCTACGCGGTGTGGCACGGTCTGCGGTCTGCGGTCTGCGGTCTGCGGTCTGTGGTCTGCCAAGCGTGGCACCTACTGCAGCCAGCCCCTCGGTGGGCCGCACGACGCCGTCGCCGACTGCCGCCTCCTTCTCGGCAAGCTTCGTGCCATGGCCAAAGCCCCTGACCCGCAGGTGACCAGCGGACAGCCTTGGCGCCGTAACTGCTTGATCACCTCACTCGTTCATCTCCGCGAGATTCCGGAGCAGGAAACCGGCTTCACCCCCCGGCCGGAATCTCCGGCTGCCGCGATGAGGACACACCTCTGGAAGACAGCCGTGGTGCAGTCGGTCCGCGCCCTCCTCTGCTCGGTGCGGGCCGACTGCTGCAAGCGCGAGAGCCGCCAAGGAACGCCGCACGGCTCTGGCCCGGGGTCAGGCGGTGGCGCGTGACCACCAGGCGGCCACGTCACCGCCGACGAGACGTCGGCCGACGTGCCTCCCAAGGCCGATCCGCCCGCATCCTTCCTCCCGCAACGTCGTTGAACTGCGCGAATGCGGATGTACACCCTGGGCGACCGAGCGCCCTCGGCCGGCTCAACCAGGGTGCGTATCCGCTCCTCCCGGTTGAGCCTGCCGGTGAGATGGGGCCCCGGGACGTCATGGCCTCGAAAGTCCCGGGGCCCTCACCCACAGAAAGGGCATGCGGTCGTCAGTTGGCGACGTCCCCGTTCGGCACAGCCGGCAACGGGCATCGGGTAGACACGGTTTGTAGCACAGTGCTCTGCTGGTTGATCATCGACGGCAGGAGGACGCCCATGGCCACCGGCACGGTGAAGTGGTTCAACGCAGAAAAAGGATTCGGGTTCATCCTGCAGGACAGCGGCGGGCCCGACCTGTTCGTCCACTGCACGGGCATCACCGGCTCCGGCTACCGGGAAATGTACGAGGGCCAGAAGGTCAGCTTCGAGGTCGTCCAGGGACACAAGGGACTGCAGGCCGAGAACGTCACCCCTGCATGCCCCCCGGACAGTGCCCCGCCGCCCAACCGCGGAGTACGAGGTCAAGCCCGTTCAGTGAAACTCCGCGTAGAGACGCCGGACGGAAACGGAAATCGTGGTGCCGGCGGAGGAATCAGCGGCCGATGCCTGCCCCGGCTGTGGGTGCCAGTCGCCGGATCCCGCCGACAGGGAAGGACCCTGCGACCTCCCCAGGCGCCATGGCCCTTCCCCGGCCGGCTCCAGATGGCTACCCGTACACCCGGGTCTTACGCTGTCACAGCTGACGGCCGGTGATATCCCCGCCGGGGTCGTCGGCCAGCACGATCGCCGCGGTGATCCGTTTGCCCACCGGTTCACGGTGGATGGCGAAGCTCTGGCCGACCGCCATAACGATCTCCAGCCCATGCCGGCCGATCCGGGTCGGGTCAGGCGCGAGGATCACCGGCGGGGTCGGGTTGCTGTCCCACACGGCCACCTCGATGGCACCGCCGCTGATCTCCAGGGTGAGCAGGCACGGTCCGGGCGCGTACTTCCGGGCGTTGGTAACCAGCTCACTGACGACGAGCTGCACCATGCCCATCGCCCGTCCGGACACCGGCAGCCCGTGCACGGCCTGCACATCGGTGAGGAAGCAGCGGGCCAGGCCGCGGGCAACGGCGATGTCCTCGCTGCCCTCGAACGCGCCGGACACCGAGAGAACGTCCCCCAGCAGCGATTGCCCGTCCTCGCCGCCTGCTGTCTGTTCCATGCCGACCCGCCCTCGCCCCGCGCCCACACGTGCTTCGCTCGTTTGCCCCCGAACCTTCACATCAGGCCGGTCAAGCACGAGGTATGAGTCACGCTGGGTAGAGCGTGAACGCTTCACCGCGGCGGGAGCGGACCACGGTGAAGTGGCGTCTGTCGAGTGCGGCGACGCGCAGCGTCTTGATCCGCCCGGCGACGGCAATGACCGACGCGTCCGTGCCGCCGAGCGGCAGACTCGCGTACTGGCGGACCAGTTCGCCCATGCGCTGCAGGTCATCCGGTATCAACCCCGTGACCGTGCCGTACGCGCCGGCGGCTAGGAGCGTGTCCCAGTAACCGACGCCGGGCTGGTTCTGGCATCGGATGATCGTTCCCTCGCCCGAAACGCGATGTCGCATTTCCGCCAGTGCCAGTGGCTCGCTCACGAGAGAGTCAGCGAAGGCTCGTGTTCCCGATCGCGGGCCTGTCCGTCTGGCACTCCGCGAAAGGCACAGCGCATGCACGTCGTCCCCGGGCTCAAGGTCCTGTACTTCGGAACTCCGGTGGTGCTGATCAGCTCACTCAACGAAGACGGCACGGCCAATCTCGCGCCGATGTCCTCGGCGTGGTGGCTGGGCCAGTCCTGCATGCTCGGTCTCGGCAACAACGCCCAGACCACCGCGAACTTGCTGCGGGAGGGCGAGTGCGTGCTCAACCTGCCCTCGTCGGCGATGGTCGATGCTGTCGACCGGATCGCGCTCACCACCGGGAAGCAGGCCATGCCGGACTACAAGAAGGAGCAGGGCTACCGGTACGAGCCGGAAAAGTTCTCGGCAGCCCACCTGACCGAGCAGGCATCGGACCTGGTCCGGGCCCCCAGAGCCGCGGAATGTCCGGTCCAGCTGGAGTGCAAGGTCGCCTCGGCCCATCCCTTCGGCGGCCCCGAGTCGCACGCCACCGCCTTCGAGGTCGAAGTCCTTCGCGCCCATGTCGCGGAAGACCTGGTCATCCCGGGGACGCACTACGTGGACCCGCTCGGCTGGGACCCGCTGATCATGAAGTTCTGCGAGTTCTTCGGCGGCGGCCACAACGTTCACCCGTCGAGGCTCGCCGAGGGCTGGAACATGCCGCACCAGCTCCAGTCGACGGTCGCCTGAGCAGGCATCCGGCGGCCACCCGCCTGCATCTCGTGACCATTCGTGCGAGATGATCACGGTATGCGCCACAGGGACGGGTTATTCGATGCCGAGCCGGTTGAGCCGAAGCAGCCGCGGGCACGTCCGACGGTGGTGTACAAGCGGTTCCGGGCATTCGACCCGCACCAGATCCTGCTGCTGCCGCCGTCACTGGACGACTGGCTGCCCGAAGACCACCTGGCCCGCTTCGTCGCCGACCTGGTTGACCAGGCGCTCGACCTCGCGCCGATCCTGTCCGACTACACCGAGAAGCGCGGCTACCCGCCCTGAGCTTCCCCCGTTGCTCGGGAGGTGTTGGTCAGCTGGTCAGCTGGGGTTGATGGGTGTTCAGGTTCGTCCGTTCGGCTGCTGCCTGTTCGGCGTAGTGCTTCTCCTCGTACTCGATGGGGCTGAGGTAGCCGAGCCGTTTCTGGATGCGGCGGGGGTTGTAGAAGCCGTCGAGGTATTCGAACAGCGCGAGGTTCGCCTCGGCCCGGGTGGCAAAGACGCGGCCGCGGATGCACTCGGTTTTGATCGTGGACCACAGGTTCTCGGCGAGGGCGTTGTCGTAGCTGTCGCCGACCGACCCCATGGACGCTTCAACGCCTGCCCTGACCAGTCTTGTTGTCAGCTTCACGGAGGTGTACTGCCCGGAGCAGCCGTGATCGGCGTGATGGACGAGTGTGCCGGGTGTGACCTCGCGGGAGGCGAGGGCGTACTCCAGGACGGTGAGGACCAGGTCGGCGTCCGCCTTGTGGGAGGTCTCCCAGGCGACCACGCGGCGGGAGAAGCGTCACGGATGGCTGACAGCCACGTGGCCCCTCGTGCGTGGGGATCATCGTCAGGTCGGTGACCCACAGCCGGTTCGGCGCGGGCGCGGTGAAGTCGCGCTGCACCAGGTCGGCGGCGAGGCCGGCGTCGGGGTCCCGGCGGGTGAAGCCCCTGGTGCGGCGCGGGCTGACGCCTTGCAGGTCGGCCTGGCGCATCAGGCGTTCGACGCGTTTGCGGCCCACGTGCACGCCCTCCCGTTTGAGCTGGGCATGGATGCGGGGCGAGCCGTAGATCCCGCCGGAGTCGGCGTGGATCCTGCGGGTGTGCTCGGTCAGTTCCGCATCGCGCCGCCGGCGCTCGCACGGCTCGGGTTCCGGCGGACTGTTTGATCTTCATGGTGTCACTGGGATGTTGACGGTGCCGAGGGTGGGCGCGGTCGTCATTCGGCGGTGACTTCGGCGACAGCGGCGCATGCGCTGGTCTCGTCGACGATGGGTCTGCCCTCGGCGCAGGCGGACAACAGGGCCTGAACGGCGAGGTTGTTGACGGCGCGGGGATAGCCGCGGGCGGTGTCGTGGATCAGTGTGATCGCGTCGTCGGCGAACAGGGTGTCGGTGCGGCCGGCCAGCGCGAGGTGGCGGACCAGATAGGAACTGGTCTCCTCTCCGGTCATGGACGGCATGTTGTAGCGGACCTGGATGCGCTGGTCGAGGGCGGCCAGGACACCGAGTTTGATCTTGTGCCGCAGGGTCGGCTGGCCGTGCAGCAGGCATGCCAGCGGGCTGGAAGAGTCTTCTCTGAACTTGTGACTCGTCGCTGTTCGTGATTCTGGCCTGCGGTTCAGTGTCCGGTCGCGCGGGTGACGGCGTTCGCGATCAGGGCTGTATTGACGGTGTCGAGTTCTGTGAGGGCCTCGCGTAGGTCGACGGGGACACCTTCGCCGATGCTGGCGGCGATTCGCAGCATCCTGGCTTCGCTTCCTGAGCAGGGAAGACGTCCGCGGTTGAGGGCCATCACGGAGCGAGGCCAGTCGATGCAGGTGGTCACTTCTGCGGTGTCGAAGTCGGTCCCGGTGAACAGGAACTGGTCCCGGAAGTCGGCGCGGTGGAGCCAGCAGCGGTGGGCGATGAGGAGTTCGACGGCGGCGGTCGAGTTGTGCAGGCCGCGGGCGTGTGCTCGCAGCCGCAGGTGGAGGTGTTCGTCCGGGACGGTCATGCGGATCCTTTCCAAGGGTGGCGTCCGCTGGTGATGTGGCTGCCGACGAGGTGCGAAGGGACAGCGGGCATTCCGAGGTCGACGGCGGTGTTCTGGCGGATGATCTGGTCGACTTGGGCGAGCTTCTGCTGGGCTCCGGCGAGGCTGACCTTGAGTCCTTCGACTTCGCCGAGCCAGCCTTCGCGTTGGGCTTCGTTGATGCGGGCGAGCAGGTTGTCGTGTACTTCGGCCAAACGGTTTCGCTGGGTCGGCTCGGGCCGCAGGAGAGGACATCGCAAGCAGGAATGCTCATGGATGCAAGGAGTGCTGAACGCCCGCCCGCAGGTGCCCAGGGCGACCTTGCGGCGTTCGAAATGGCCGAGGAATTCCTCCCACTCCTCCTCGGTCGGCAGCCTGTACTCCTCGGTGGGGCGGAGCGATCGGCGAGGGGTGATGAAGGCTCGGTGCCCGTTGATGACTTCTTCGGGATAGACCGCCTTGTAATGCATCGTGGTGTTGATGTCCTTGTGTCCGACCACGAGTTGAGCGATGTGCGGCGGCATGCCGTTCATGACGGCATCGGTGATGAAGAGCCTGCGCAGGTCATGGGGACGGAAGACCAGAGGCTGGCCGCTGGCATCGGTGATCCCGGACTCGGTGAGGGCGTCTTTGAGCAGACCGCGGATGGCGGCTTCGGCGATCGGCCGGTTCTCCACTCGAAGGCGTCGTTGGAACAGCAGCGGTGCGGGCGGGTTCCAGGTGCGTTCGTGCCGGTCGTAGTCGACCACGAGCGGGACTGCTCCGCTGCTGTCGCGGACGCGGGAGACGATCGCCGACAGGACGTCGGCCAGCTCTGGGGAGATGACCAGAAGACGCTCCGTATCGGTCTTGGACGGGGCGATGTGCAGCAGCGGGATGAGCTCTCCGGTGGAGGGCAGGACGTACTGGACGAAGCTGTGATGGCTGAGTTCTTTCAGCTCCTCGATCCTCAGGCCGGTGGCGCGAAGAACCTCGACCGCGGCCCAGGTCCAGAATCCGCGGTGTTCTTCGAGGGTGAGGTCCCGGCGCTGCCCGGTTTCCGGGTCGTCGGCCCAGATCCGGGCGCCGGCCTGCCGGGTCGTGACCGAGCGGCGCAGTCGCTGATCCCCGCTGGTGAACTCCTGGCCTGGGGCGACCTGTTGGGCGGCCGCCAGCCACTCGGCGCTCTCCCGCCGTCTTCGGTCGGCCGTGGCCACCAGGACGGGCAGAATCGGCATCTGTTCGCGGGTCCGCTGGTCCATCCGCGACTTGCGGTGCTGACGTTCCTTGGCGTGGGATGCCTCCTCCAGGCGGATCGGGCAGGGAACCACCCACGGCCCCCAGCGGGCGGGATCCTCGGTGGCCCAGTGCGCGATGTCCAGGTAGAAGGCGCGCACGGTGGTCAGGCAGTTCAGGGCGCCGGCGCGGGGCCGGGTGCCGCGTTTGGTGGTGACGACCTGGATCCGCTTCTTCCGTGCCGCCACGACCGCCGGGGTGAGCCGGATGTCGCTGATGCCCGGATGGTGCAGCTCGAGGTCTTTCCAGAACAGGCGCCCGAGCTGGTAGGCGAGGTGACGAAGACTGCTGTGGTCGAGCCCGACCTGGCGTTCTCGGAGGTAGTCCACGATGAGGTCCCGGACCGGACGACAGACGATGTCATAGCGGTCGATCAGCTCCTCGATGGGCAGTTGGCCTCGGGTGCGGAACACCCGCACGGTGTTCGGGGCGTCCTCCGGGAACACGTCGAGCGTGTGAAGTGCCTGGTAGAAGCTCAGATTGTTGCGCTTGCGCCGGTTGCCGACGCCCTTCTCGGAGATGTACTCCAGCAGCTCCAGGCAATCGCCGACGACGATGTCGCGGACACCGCCGCCTTTGGCCGCGATGATCGTGGCGATCCGGCAGAGGACCTCCATCCTGGTCGCAGGCGGCGGCTTGTCCATCGACCGCTCCGTGCCGTCTTCCATCAAGGCGTTCAACTCGGCGAAGGTCTCGGGATCGCGGACGCGTGCCATGTCCGCGGCCAGGTAGCGGACCGTGGTGGGGGCGGTGAGCCAGTGCAGGGACGGACGGATCACATCGGCGCAGATCAGGGTCCGCAGAGCGCCGCCGAGGTGAAGATAGGAGTCCTCGACGAATCCGATCTCCTTGGAGCGGATCCAGTCCATCACCAGTGCCCGCCAGGCCGCGGTGCCCGCGGTGGCCTCGGCTCCGCCGGCGCTCCAGCGTTGCTGCCAGGTGTCACCGGGCTGGTCGGCGAGCCAGTCCAGCGTCCGTCGAAGCCCACGGCGGCGTTGGGCCTGGCTGGTGGGGTTGTCGGGCAGGAACGGCGGTGCGAACAGGCATTCCAGGACCTGCTCGCGCGTCCGCTCGGTGGCCGACCACGTGGCCGGGGTCGAGCGGGGCGGAAACCGGATGAGCAACTCTGCGACGTCGTCCGTCGGCCGGCCGAACGCATCGGGCTTGTCGGCTGCGAGAGACGGCGGGTCGACATGGCGGTGCCGTCCCTTGACGACGTTCATGGCTCGTCCCTGCGGAAGAGGATGTCGAGTGACTCGGGCCGATACCGCAGAGGCTCCTGAGCTCCAGCCCCGCCGGCTTGCCGATCGGCATCGCCGCGTTGGCGGGTGTGGTGCGCGAGCACGCTGGCGATCACGTCCTCGACCGGAGCCGAAATATATATTTGAGTGGTCGATAAATGGGCGTGTCCGACACGGCAGCTGTAGTTCTTGATCACGGCTGGTCGTGGCAGCGGTGTCGTTGCTGGTGGCAGGCGGTTGCGACGGCTTGGTGACGGCGCCTCCAGGCGATCCAGCGCAGGACATGATCACGGTCGCGGGCGGCTGGGGGCAGCACGATGGCCCGCAGGAGACGGATGAGCTCGGGACAGGTCAGCGGGACGAGTCCGGGTTGCCGCTCGGAGCCCTCATGGATGGCTGCGGCCGTGAGAGCGAGGACGACGGCGGCGAACAGGGAGAACAGTGACCAGCGCATCCAGGAGTTCCAGCAGGTCACCTGACCCTGGTCGAGCCCGGTGAAGCCCTTTGTGAGCTGGAACGTTTCCTCGATCCGCCACCTGCGCGAGATCACTTCCATCAGTGTGGCGAGGGCGACGTCGCCGGGTGCCCAGCAGCGGAAGTAGGACACCTCGCCGGTGTAGCGGTGCCGCCGCGCGACCAGCACGCTCGTCCCCGCCCCGGCCGCGTTCTCGTTCTCGTTCTCGTTCTCGTTCTCGTTCTCGTTCTCGTTCTCGTTCTCGTCGGGAGTGTCGTCGGGGCGGACGTCGAGCCAGGCCCAGTCGTACTCGCGGGTGCCCTTGGTGCCGTGTCCGGTCTGCCGGCGCATCCACTGCTCGGGACGCACCTTGTTGATCAGTTTGCGGGCCTCCCACCGGCGGCCGCCCCCGTCGGTGACCTGGTACGTAGCGGCGATGCCGACCGTGTAGCCCAGACCCAGTGAGCGTATGCCCCGGCGCAGTTCACGCCCGCAGTACACCTCGTCGCCCGCGAACCAGCGTGCCTCGATCCCCGTGGCGAGTGCGCCGGTGACCATGGACAGCGCCTGCTGCGGCTTCGTCGCGAACCCGACCTCCTCCGGCACCCCGGCGACCTCGCGGCGTTCCTCGTCCGCGGCCCAGTCCGCCGGGAGATACAGGGCCCGGTCGATGATCACCTTCGTGGTCGCGGAGACCGCCGCCAGATGCACCGCCACCTGACACAGACCGACACCGCCGATCGCACCCGAGTACTGCCGTCCGGCTCCCACACACTCCGTCGAGGACTTCGCATCGCCCGTCTCGTCCACCACCAACACCACGTCCTGCCCGGCGAGTTCACCGGCCACCAGGCGGACGATCTCCTTCCCCGCCCGATCGTGATCGAACCGGGCACGGGACAACAGGTGCTGCAGCCGGTGAGGGCCCGGATGTCCCAACGCCTGCCCGAGCGTCCAGCAGTTCCGCGTGTCCACCTCCAGCAACAGTCCGGCGACCAACTCGGCGGCTGTCGCCCGCGTTTCACGCCGTGTGAAACAGCCCGCGACGGTTGCCATGACCCTCCCGAATGTCTCGCCCCACGTCTGCTCCGCTATCGTGGCCTCCGCGGCCACCGTGTCTTGATACGTCGTCACAAACGTTCATGATCGCGGTGGCCGTCCTCATGCCCGCACGCACCCCCGACAAGACACTGACCAGACCAGACGCTGGAACTACAGCTGCCGTGTCCGAGGACCCATTGCACGTCGGTGAGCGGCATCTGCGGGTCGCGTGCCATGCGGTAAGCGGCGGAATGCCGCAGGTCGTGGAGGGTCCAGTTCGTGCCGAGTACGGCGTTGGCCCGGGTGAACATCGCTCGTGCGGCGTGGTAGTTCAGGGCCCGGAACGGCCTGCGCAGCGTCCACCACAGTGGTTCGTCCCGCCCCTGCGGGACCAGCCCGTGAATCTGAGCCTGGTAGAGCCGAAGCCAGACGAACGCGTCGGGCGCCGCGGGTAGTTGCTGCAGCGCGCGCGTTCCCTTGCGGACCACGGTGATCAGCTGCTGGCCTGGATCGGCATCGGCCTGCCGGACGCCCAGCAACTCTGAGGCGCGGGCGCCGGTGGAGATCCAGAACGCGACCAGCGCACGGTCTCGCAGCGAGGGCAGCAAGGCGAACAGCTCGTTGAACTTCTCATCCGGGATGTTGCGTGGAATGCGCTGCGGCAGTGCCGGACGGAACAGCCCGGACTTCTGATTGCGCGCGGGCTCGATCGGGCTGCGGTGGGTATTGATGCCCCGGCCCCTGCGGCCCCGTGCCAGCGGGAAGGGGTTGACCATCGGGCCGGTCCCGGTCTCAAGGTGGAAGTCGTAGAAATGCCGCAGCACGCTCTCGCTGTGCGCGGTCGTCGTCACGGCGTACTTCACGCCGGGCGAGGGCTTCCCCGTCACGGGGTTCAGGGTCCCCGGCCGCAGTGAACCAGATGTCCCCGGTGATGCAGCGGGCCTGTTCCGCCGGGGCTTGTCGGT
The DNA here is from genome assembly GCF_045162795.1 of Streptomyces sp. NBC_01017. NCBI lineage: Bacteria > Bacillati > Actinomycetota > Actinomycetes > Kitasatosporales > Streptomycetaceae > Streptomyces > Streptomyces sp. NBC_01017. The sequence goes on along the minus strand of NZ_CP108683.1, from coordinate 10,452,250 downwards.
GAGCTGCAGCCACCGGGAGAAATCCCGGGCTTCGACGCGGGTCACCTGGTCCCAGGGCGCCTCGATCGCCCAGAGGAACCGGAACCACCTCAGCAGATCCATCCCGTAGGACCGCTGGGTCGTTGCAGCACGCCCTGCAGCCTGGAGATCGTTCAAGTACGCCGACACGGACGGCACGATCTGCCCCGAAAAGTCATGCAGTTGGTACGGCTCCCACGGATCGTCCGTAGCCCGTAGGGCCCCGGCCAACGGGACCGCGATCGTGGCCAGGTCCCGACGATCGTCGTCTTCTCGAATCATGGATCGGGAACGTAACGGCCCGAGCCAGGGGCTGTCCGCTGAACTGGCAAGTGAAGTCCAGTAGTTCAGTCAACAGGTCCATGTCGTAGTTGGTCAGCATCCGGATCGCTTCCAGCTGCTCGTGGTCGAGCAGGTGTGCCTCCTCGATGATCAGGATGGGGACGCGGCCGCGCTCGTTGTTCTCGGTGGCGAGCAGGGCGGTGGCCTGCGGGATCAGCGTGGACTTGTGCGGGCGCGGGACGCCGCCGAGCGCGGTGACGGTCGCGTGGGTGGATGCCCGCGACCCCGACGGCGGGGTTCGCCAGGTAGATCACTTTGTGGCGGGGATGGTCCAGTTGGTCCGAGCTGTGGACCCAGCGGCCGCACGGCCCGGCGCCGGTCATGCCGGTGGGCTCTCTTGGCAGCTACTTTGCATGGGTCTGACCTGGCGGGAGGACCCCCGCTGACGGGTTGGCGGGCGACCGGCATCGGCGCGGGGTGGCATCTGCCAGGATGGGGGCATGGCGGGAGAGACGAAGACACACGACGAACGGCTCCGGGACCTGGAGGCGGAAGCGTTCCGTACGGGGCGCACCCTGGCCGGGCATGGTGAGCAGCTCGGGGAGATTCGCGAGCAGCAGACCACGGCGTTCGGGAACATTGACTCACTCGCCAACGCCATCGGCGCACCCGGAGAACGCACGATCACACAGCGATTGGATGGCATCGAGCGGGTTCTGTTCGCTCTGGCCCGGGCCCAGGGCATCGACCCGGATGCTCTGGCTTGAGAAGGACCCTTCCGTCACGCGCATACTGGTTCCGCTTGAACGGCTGTGGCCGGTCAGACGGTCGCTGGGCGGCGAGGGCCGTGACTGGACCGACCGGGAGTCGTGGTCTTCAAGCAGTTCGTGCCTCTGTCGCCGAGTGGGAGCATCACCCAGACCGGACTGCGCAAACGGCACAGTCGACGCGGCTGACATCGTCTCGACAGACCCGGCAGGATCCCGCTTCGGACTCGTCCCGCTCGAGGACCCCAAGCACATCTTCGCTGCACAGAACGTGGTTCCCGTCTTCAGGCAGGATGTCTGCTGCTGTGACCGGGCGCTGCGCAGGGGCATTGAACAATGAACGAGCGGGCCACCCAAAACTGTGCGGCCCGCCCCGTCCATGAGCGGCTTTACCTCAGCCGTGGCGGCTCAGAAGGCGAACGCCGAAGCCCCCTGCGTTTCCTTTATGCACGGATTGGCGAAGGTGTGCTCGTAGTTTACGCGCGTACCGCGCCATACCCCTTGAACGGTGACGACAATGGGACGGTATTCCCTGGTGCAGAGCTGGCCCGTCTCATTTCCCCGGAGTGTGGCCAAGCGGTCGAGGTTCCCGTTCACACGGTCCAGGTCCGCACAGGCTTGCCGCGGGTCGGGGTGCGTGCCCGTGGTGGTGTACGCACAGTTCAGTGTGACAGCGCGTTGTGGTGCGGCCGTCGCGGCCTTCTCGCCGTGGCCGGTGGTCATGACCAAGGCGGAGGGGGCGTACAGCGAGGCCGGTGCGGCGGCGGGCGCACTGTGGGCGGGCACGCTCAGAGGGCCGGCAACGGCCGTGGTGAGCAGGGCTCCTGTCATGGCCCAGCGTGTCATCGGGCGCATGGTGCAACTCCTTTCTGTTGCGGTGTCCGATGCCTCGAAGTACCCGCCTCGCTCCTGTCGCCACAGGCCGCTGGAGCCGAATTCTGTCCGGCCATTGGAATTCGGACCCCATTGCTCGTTCAATCAGTGGCCTGATTGGCTGACCGGTCCTCATGGTGGAGGAGGTGAGAGGCCATCCGTTCCCTTCGCAGAATGCAGGCGTGGCCGATTCACTCGGGGCGTGAAATGGCCTGAAAGTGGGGATTTGATTGCAGCCCCGGACGAGGGGAAGGCGCAGGGCAGGCGGTATGAAGGCACGGCCTGAGGTACGGCTGGCTCCTGGGCGATGAGAGTGGGGTTCGGACAGCTGTCTTCGCTGCATAGTGCGGAGTTGGCGCGGAAGGCCGCCGGCCTGCTGGAGGACCCGCAGCCGGCACCCGTCTGGCGCTGACCGTCGCCCGCGACGCGGCATGCAAGGTCGCCGGATCCCTGGGCTTGATCCGCTTTGACGGACATCTGAGATCAGGGGCTTCAGCCCCGGAAGGATGATGTCCATCATGGAGAGCATGGGGAATTGCGACGCGAGGTTGCTGCCTTGTAGCGGGGGCCACAGCGAGAGAACGTGGCTCCTCCGATCCGTGACCGACGGTCGGTCCGCAGCCTCGGGTGCGTCCGCGGCAACGTGGGGGTGCTGAGCCGAGGTGGTCAAGCTCAAGGGACGGTGGGCCATCATCGAGCCACAAGCGAAGCGGAAGTCCGGGCGGGTGAACCATCGTGAACCCTCGTACGTACGAGTCGTCAGATCTACACCGCGTCTATGGCGAGCAATCGGCGGTGGAAACTCCTGGTGCTGCGAAGCACATCACGGCGGGGCCCTGTTTTCCCGGGGCCACGGGAAGAAACAATTCCCTTCCGTAGGTCACCGTGGGAGTCGGCTCACAGAGGGCGCCCAATCCGGATGCAACTATTGGTAGTGGAACGCGGAAACCCCGTACGGGTCCGGTTTGTCAGCCGGTAGGCCGGAGGTAACGAAGGCGGAAGTCCCGTGCGGGAACAGGATGATCCAAGAAGCGAATGCCGCTAGGGCGAAAGCCCAGAGGAAAGGCCAGACGCAGGGGACTCTCCCCCCTCTGGCTATAACTCGGCGGATACCAGCCGTCCGTGGCTGGACCCGAAAGGGAGCTGACGTGGATCAGGTAGGCCATGTAAGGACACTGGGTGGGAACTTGCACCGAGGCGCAAGTTAGACAGAGGGGGAACGACGCAGTGGCATCCGCTTCGTTGGTTCGCCTGATGAACGGACCCGAGGGCGACGCCGAATTCTGGACCAGCATCAACTGGCGCCAGGAAGAGGAGTCTGTAAAGCGACTTCGCCAGCGAATCTACAGGGCCGCTAGGAACGGCAACCTGAAGCAGGTGCGCAACCTGCAAAAGCTCATGCTGCGATCCAGAGCAAACGCCCTGACAAGCGTGCGCCGGGTGACACAGCAGAGCACCGGAAAGAAGACAGCAGGCATCGACGGGGAAGTTGCACTGACTCCGAAGAATCGTGGGAAGCTGGCCCGGCAGACCCTTGCCGAGCCCAGTCTTCCTGCGGCGCCTGTGAAGCGTGTGTATATTCCGAAAGCCAACGGGAAGCGAAGACCGCTCGGTATCCCCGTGATTCGAGATCGAGTGAACCAGGCAAGGGCCAAGAACGCCCTTGAGCCGGAATGGGAAGCACGATTCGAGGGGCGGAGCTATGGATTCCGACCGGGACGTGGATGCCACGATGCCATCGAGGCGATCTTCTTAGCGGCGGCCCAGAAGAAAGCACGGCGCCTGTGGGTTCTTGACGCAGATCTGTCGGCAGCTTTCGATCGCATCAGCCATGAGCAACTGATGGACACCATCGGCCTGTTCCCAGGCCGGCGGCAGATCCAAGGGTGGCTTCGGGCTGGGGTCATGGAGCAGGGCACCTACGCGCACACGACCGAGGGCACGCCGCAAGGCGGAGTCATCAGTCCGCTGCTGCTGAACGTCGCCCTGCACGGGATGGGGGATGCAATTGGCGCCAACCGGCCACAGGCGGGACGGAGGGCGCCATCCCCGACCCTTATTCGATACGCGGACGACTTTGTAGCGATCTGCACTACGAAGGACGAAGCGGGTGAGCTAAAAGTCCAGCTGGCGGAGTGGCTTGAGCCGAGAGGGTTGGCCTTCAACGAGGAGAAGACGCGCGTCGTCCACCTCGAAGATGGATTTGACTTCCTCGGTTTCAACGTCCGGCGCTACAACGACAAGATGATCACCAAACCGAGTAAGGATGCAGTACGGCGAGCCAGGAAAAGGGTCAAGGGTATCGTCCGAGCACATCGCGGACAGTCAGCCGAAAGGTTGGTGGATACCCTGAACCCCTTCGTGAGAGGGTGGTCGACCTACTATCGGCACGCTGTCTCAAAGCGAACGTTCAGGACGCTCGACGCCTACACGTACGCCACCCTGAAAAGGTGGGCCTTGCGAGTTCATCCGAACAAGACCACTCGGTGGGTCAGGGAGCGCTACTGGGGAGAGTTCCGCAAGGGCCGAGGTGACAAGTGGGTGTTCGGCTCTCCGGCCAAACATCTAGTGAAGTTCGCCTGGACCCCTATCGTGCGACACACGCTCGTCAAGAGCGACGCATCGCGGGATGACGCGGAACTAGAGACGTACTGGACGCTCAGAGCCCGAAAGCGGTTGCCGGAGATCGAATCGAAGAGAATCCTCTCCCTCGCGAACCGCCAGAAGGGACTGTGCACCAGGTGCGGTCAGGATTTGATCGAGGGTGCGGGGTATGACCCCGACGATGTCCGCGATTGGGCGAGCTGGTTCACGGCGCTCTACCGGGGCGTTCATGTGCACCACCTCACCTACCGCAGTCGAGGTGGTTCCGACCACCTCGGAAACCTGGAAGTCATTCACACGCAATGCCACCGGCAGCTTCGCGCCGGTGACCGGAAGAAGGATGCGAATTCCCAACGGCCATAGGCCCGCTTGAGCCGGATGCGGCGTGAGTCGCACGTCCGGTTCTGAGGGGGCGGGAGCGCGGTAATGCGCTCCCGCTACCCGGCGAAGAAGCCGCGTCCTCGCCGCTCGTTCAGCCGGAGTTCAAAACCGAGATCGTCGAGCTGTGCCGGCGCGGTGACCGCTCGGTCGGTCAGGTCGCCAAGGACGTCGGCCTGACCGAGACGGCGGTGCGGGACTGGGTCCGCCAGGCCAAGCGGCACATCACCGACGACGCCGCGGGCTACAAGATCCTGCCGGCCCTGCTGGTCGAGTACGGCGACAGCGAGGAGAACCCGATCCCGGTCGCGGTCGAGACCTCGCGGGGCCTGCTCGTCGCGGTGCTGCGGACCGGCAAGCGGCAGGTGTCCGCGATCAGCCCGATGGCCGCCGCCGCTACCGCGACCGGCACTCGGTCTCGCGCAAGAAGTCCGGCCCCGGCGACGCCCTGGTCCTCGCGAACATCCTGCGCACCGACATGCACGCCCACCGGCCGCTGCCCGATGACAGCGGCCCCGGCCGGGCCATCGCCGTTCTCGCCCGTGCTCAGCAGGACTCTCTGCGGAACCGGCAGCAGCTGTCCAACCAGCTCCGCTCGCTGCTGAGGGAGTACTACCCGGCCGCCCGGGCGGCCTTCGAACCCTGGCGCAACGGCCTGTGCCGGCCGCAGGCCCGGGAGCTGCTGAAGGCGGCCCCGACTCCGGCCCGGGCCGCGCGATTGACCCGCATGCAGCTGGAGGCCGCGCTCAAGCGGGCCGGCCCCAAGCGCGGCATCACGGCCGAGGCCGAGCGGCTCCGTGGCGTCTTCCGCGCCGGCTACGCCCACCAGCCGCCGCTGGTCGAGGACGCGCTGGGCAAGCAAATGCTCGCCCTCCTGGTCCAGTTGGAGGCCGCATGCACCGCCGCCGACGACCTCACGAGGCGGTCGAAGAGGCTTTCCCCCAGCACCCGGACGCTGAGATCACCCTCGGCTTCCCCGGCCTCGGCATCCAGCCCGGCGCCCGGGTGCTCGCCGAGACCGGAGACGACAAGACCCGCTTCGCCGACGCCGGCGCCTCGCCCATCACCAGGGCCTCCCGCAAGAAGTCGAGCATCACCCGCAGGTGGGTCAGGAACGACCGGCTCAACCACGCCGGCTACCTCTGGGCCTTCGCCTCCATCACCGCCTCGCCCGGCGCCAAGACCCACTACCGGCGCCGCCGCGACGACCAGGGAGACTGGCACGCCGCCGCCCAGCGCAACCTCTTCAACCGCATGCTCATTTGATTTCCGTTGCGGCCGATTGGGCTGCGACGAGTTTTTGCCTGGTCGGCCCACGGCTCGTGCCACCCGCCGCGCCGTGCGGGCCGTGGTCTGCCTCGGGGCGCGGCGGGTGCGAGGGGGTGTTACTCGGTGATCTTCAGGAGCTTGTTGGGTGTGCCTGCACCTGGGCTGGTGATCTTGTCGGGGGTGGCGCTCTTGGTCAGGGCGGTGGCGACGTCCGCGGGGGTGGCGTCCTTGTGGCCGGCGAGGTAGACCGCGGCGGCGCCGACGACATGGGGGGTGGCCATCGAGGTGCCGGAGAGGACCTTGGTGCCCTCGTCGCTGTCGTTCCACGCGGAGGTGATGTCCGAGCCCGGCGCGTAGATGTCCACTACCTCACCGAAGTTGGAGAAGTCGGACTGGGCGTCGTCCTTGGTGGACGAGGCGACGGTGAGGGCCTCCTTGACGCGGGCCGGGGAGCCCTTGCCGGCGTCGGCGGAGTCGTTGCCGGCTGCGACAGCGAAGGTGACGCCCGCGGCGATGGCCTTGCGAACGGCCTCATCGAGGGCCTCGTCGGCGCCGCCGCCCAGGCTCATGTTGGCGACGGAGGGCCCCTGGTGGTGCTGGGTGACCCAGTCGATGCCGGCGACGACCTGCTCCGTGGTGCCGGAGCCGTTGTCGTCGAGGACTCTCACGGCAACGATCTTCGCCTTCTTGGCGATGCCGTACGTGGCACCGGCTATGGTGCCGGCGACGTGGGTGCCGTGACCGTTGCCGTCGTCGGCGCTGTCGTCGTTGTCGATCGCGTCGAAGCCGTGCGTGGCGCGGCCTTCGAAGTCCTTGTGCGAGATGCGGACGCCGGTGTCGATCACGTAGGCGGTGACGCCCTCGCCTGCGGAGTCGGGGTAGGTGTATTTGCTGTCTCCGGCGGTGTCGGCCTGGTCGATGCGGTCCAGGCCCCATGAGGGCGGGTTCTGCTGCTCCGCGTTGATGGTGAACTTCTTGTTCTGCACGACCTTGGCGACGGCCGGGTCGGCGGCCAGGCGCTTGGCCTCGGTCTGTGAAAGGCCGCCGGCCGAGAAGCCGTTGATGGCGGAGCGGTAGGTGCGCTTCAGTGTGCCGCCGTACTCGTTGGCCAACTCCTGCTTGTCGGCCTGCTGGTCGAGCATGACGATGAAGCTGCCCGCGACGGCGCCGTCGGCGTTCGCTCCGTAGATCTTGCCCTCGGCGGGCGCCGCGGCGCCGGCGGAGAACGGGTTCAGCAGCGTGACGCCTGCCGCGGCGGCCGCGACGGTGACGGCGGTGAGCCGGATCCGGTTCGAGCGCTTGTGAGTTGCCATGAAGAGGGGTCTCCTCGCCGGTCTTTGTGGGGGGTTGAGTGTTCAACCGCAAAATCTCCGGTGATCTGCGGTGGAAGCCGTGACTCATTGATGTGCTCATGCAGTGGATTCCATGCACTCGCGACCCGATCAGCCGCGGGTCAGCGCGGGAACCGGACAGAACCGGGCCCCGCCGCGACACGCCCGGCTCTCCTTCGCATGTATGGGGCTTCCGTCGAGAAAACGTGAACCTTCCCTGCGTCCCCGTGTCGAACCGGACGGGCAGGGCAGACGCGCGCGCTGCGCGCGCCGAGCGTGAAAGCCCTGCGGAAAACGTGGGCGCCGTGAGGAGGCGCAGCAGTCAGAGAAGCTACTCGCGGGTATCGAATCGGCTTGAATGATCTGGGTGTTGAGCTTCCGCTTCGCTCACCTCACCCTGATTCGTGTACTTGCACAGAGTGTGTCCCCCGATGAGCTCGATGGGAGGGTACGGGGCCTGAATCTGGTCCCCATGGGGCCGCGGCCTGGGAGGCACGTGCCCGGCCGCACGAGCGTCGGACATGATCGCGCCGGCGCAGATCCACGACGTGACCTCCCAGCGCGTGGGACGCAGGCCGCCCCTTCAGCTGACGGGGCGACCCCCTCGAGGAGTTCATCGACGTCGGCGATGAACTCGTACCGCTCCGTTTCCGGCTCGAGGCCGCAGACCATCAGACGCACCGCGTGGCGTTGATCCGGCCTGTCAGGTCAAAGCGCGCATCACCGTCACGTCTCCACGAATCGAACAGCCCGCCAGCGCAGATCCGTCCAACGGAACCGCACGAGAAGAATGAGGGGAACTGACGTCCAGGAGACCGGACTTGGGCCTTTGACCGGCGGGGTCTGTGGCCCTGGGGCTGGTGTCATGGACAGTGGCCTGCAAGGCGGGCCCGGTGGGCGTCTGCATGTGTCAAGCGCGGTCGGAGCCGACCGGACCCTGGCAGTCGAGGACGGCGACGCGGATTTCACCACGTCGCCCCGGCCGGCAGCAGCCCCGGAGAAAGCCATGGCCAACAGAGCCGGCCGGGTCGATGCTCGGCAGCCTGTCCTTCTGTGACTGCTCCCGCGTGCACGTTCTGCCGGCTGCCCGCGAACGCGCCATGGGGGCCGGGTATCTCCTCGGCTGCAGGAGTTCCACCTTCTGCGCGGCGGTAGGCCAGCGGGCCGGCAGGGCTTCCGCGGTCATAGGAGATGCCGACGACGGCAAGTCCGGCCCAGGCATGCGCGGCCTTCTCTCGGCCGATGGGCAGACGCTCCTGCTACTGCAGCCGTCCCGCCTGACAATGCTGGTCGTGGTGCTGGACCGCTTCCTCGGGAAAAGCGCGGGCCATCCAGTCTTCTGGTGCGCCGACCTGGTGCAGCGTCTTGATCTGCCAGTCGTAGTCGCTTCCTTCGGGGCCGGCGTGGACGCGTAGGCAGATGGGGTGTTACCGCGAGAGGGCATGAAAAGGCCCCTCACCAGCAGGTTTCCCACCGACGAGGGGCCGTCTCAGGCAGCCTGGGCCGTCTCTGGGCCGTCGTGAGCGTAACCGGCGGCCCGGTACATCGCGGAGATGGCATTGCGCGTCCGGCTCTCGCCGGACGGCATGAGATGCGTGTACACGCGGAGCGTGAACCCCGGATCGCCGTGACCGAGGCAGAGACTCAAAGCCTTGATGTTCTCCCCGGCGTCCAGGAGGACCGAGGCGTAGAAGTGCCGCAGGGCGTGCATCCCGTGCTCGCGGGCCGCCGCGTAGCGCTGCCCCTTCTCGGGGGCGGGGATGATGCCGGCCGATGCCAGCGCGGGTTTCCAGGACTGGTCGTTGAACCCCTGGCTCCAGATGGCGGCGCCGATGCTGCTCGTGAAGACGAGCCAATGCGTGCCCTTCCGGCCGGTCGGCGTCAGCCAGGGCAACGCAACTTCGACCGGCGGGAACTGCTTCATGTGCTCCTGCAGCGCGGCCGATACCTCGCCGGCGAGGGGCACATCACGCACCTTGCCGCGCTTGGGCGGAGCGAAGACGAGCGGAGCGCCGTTCCCGACTGCGGGCACATTGCGGCGAGCATTGAGAGGCTTCCATCCCGTCCACCGTCGACCCAGGCAGAACCGAGCAGACGGGATGGAAGCCGGGGCCAGTGGTGGGTTGCCGACAGTGGGCTGATGCCGCAACGGAACCGGCGCCGGGCCCTGCAAGGCAGCAACGACTCTGAACAGTCCTCAGCCGTCGCCGACAAGCTGCGACCCCCCGGGCGTGGAGCCGAGTAACGGATGGCCGGCGGGCGGCCCGGGGAACCCGTGAGAGCTGCCTCGCGGTGGCCAGAACGGCTTCCGGAAGCCGGCTCGGCCATGGAGACGCGCAGTGCGCCACGGCCTGCGACGGAGTTGTCCGGGCAGTCGGCAAGGCACGCGGCTGGTACCGCACTCTGCCCTCACGGTACGGAAGGCACTGGTCAGCGGGTGTTGTGATGTAGGTCTCTCATCCGGCCGGCAGATGCGGTGTCCCCAGGATCGACGCCGCTCCGCGCTGTCCACCGTCTCCAGGCGAGGCAGCACGGTGGCCCGGGCCCTGTCCGCCACCCAAGGAGCCAGGATGTCCACCACGTCTGCCCCACCCTCACAGCCCAGTGCAGCCCCCGTCACACCACGCAACAGACGGCGTACACCCCGGCGTCTCGCCGTGGCCATTGCGTGCTGCATGACCGCAGCCACCGTCGTACCCCTGACCATGACGAGCAGCGCATCGGCCGCAGACGAACCCTGCACGACCGCCGGCCACACCGTCACCTGCACCTACATCCATACCGATACCGAACAAACCCTGACCCTGCCCGACACCGTCGACACCGTCGACATCACCGCCATAGGCGCCGCAGGAGGCAACTCCCTGACCAACGGCGGTTCTGTCATCAGTGGAGCTGGTGGCCGGGGGGCGATCGTCGACGCCTACAACGTGCCGGTCACCGACGCGGCAGTCACGGAGCACCAGCGGACCCTGTATGTCATGGTCGGCGGTCCCGGCGCCGACGGGGCACAGTCCGATGGAGGCGGCCAGGGCGGCTTCAACGGCGGAGGCGGATACTCGCAAGAAGGCAGCGGTACCACTTCCCTCGGTGGGGGCGGGGGCGGTGCCAGCGATGTACGCACGCGGTCCTCCTCGAGCACACCTCTCACCCTTCAGGACAGCCGCCTCGTGGTCGCCGGCGGCGGCGGAGGCGGAGGAAGATACGGCGGACAGGGCGGCACTGCAGCAGGCCCCGGCGGCATCAACGACTATGACACGGGGTACGGCGACGGCCTGGACGGGGAGGACGGCGACGGCTTCGACAGTCACGGCGGCAAGGGCGCAGACTCCAACGGCGTGTTTCACCAGACGCGCACGGGTGGTGAAGGAGGCGGAGGCGGAGGCGGCGTAGGCGACGATCTCCACGTCGCCGGCGGCGGAGGCGGCGCATCCCCCGACAGCTTTAGAATTCAAGAATCCGACGTCGACGGAGGCCCCGGCGGTGGCGGGGGCGGCACCTCCGGCGGCAAGGCAGGCCAGCCATTGGACGTCGAGTATCGCTTCGACGCGACGGACGGCACTCTCGGACAGGGCGGAAACCCAGGAGTTTTCGGCGCCGTGGGCGCGGGCGGCGGCGGCGGCTATTACGGCGGCGGCCCCGGCGACACCCAGGGTGAGCTTGGCGGTGCTGGGGGTGGGGGTGCAGGCTCGTCGTACTCGGTGACCACCAACGCCACCGCCGGTCCGGTCCCCGCGGACAATCCCGTGGCATCCCAGGTGATCATCACCTACACCCTCGACGTGAACAAGGCGGACAGCAGCACCACCCTGTCCTCCAGCCGAAACCCCTCGGCACCGGGCGAGTCCGTCGTCCTCACCGCGCACGTCGACAGCAGTACCGCAAGCCCCGGCGGTGACGTGGTGTTCAGCCGCACCGGGAGCAGCACCCCGCTGGGAACCGCCCCGGTCGAGGCCGGTAGCGCCTCCTTCACTGTCCCGGCCGCGTCCCTCCAATCGGGCGACAACGCCTTCACCGCCGCCTACCAGGGCGACAGCACCCACAACGGGTCCGCGGGCGAGATCGTGCAACGGGTGCAGTACGCCACCAGCGATCCCTTCTTCCTCTCCCCCATCGACCCCGACGCCGTCAACCTCCTCAAGGCCAGCCAGGCCGTACCCGTCAAGTTCACCCTCGACGGCAACCAGGGCATGAACGTGATCGCCGCCGGCTACCCCCGCTACACCCGAACCGCCTGCACCGGCGGCGAACCGACCGACCTCACCGACGAGACCACCACCAGCCAGGCCGGACTCACCTACGACAACGGCACCTACAGCTACGTATGGAAGACCAAGAAGGACTGGGCCGGCCAGTGCGGCACCCTCAACATCAAACTCGCCGACAACACCACCCACACCATCCAGGTCCGCTTCAAGTGACCACCTGAACCGCACCCCACCCCCCACCCCGAAAGGAACAACACCCCCCTCACAACCCAAGCAAGACCCCGGGCCCTCACCAGGCGTGCACCCCACCCCTGGCGAGGGCCCACCCACGACATGAGGCACCGAGTCGGCAACCCCAACACCCCAGCCGTGCCCCGCACAAGCCCTCCGCAACCGGCCGACCAACCCCGCAAACCCCGGTGACCGCCCCGCCCGAAGTCCGCACCGCGCAGGCGCTCCAGGCGGCCGGTTCCACGTGCACCATCGGATGACCCAACCCCCTTAACGGAACGTAGAGTTGGACCAGCCTCGCGACGCTCTACTCCTGGTCGCGCGCAACGTCAAGCGGGCCGCTGATGTCTGACATCACCGGCTGACATCAACAGCCACCCAGGCCAAGCCGAGCAGACACGGCCCATGGCGTACGGGATGGAAGCCGGGGTGAGTGGTGGGCCGAGGGGCGAGGACGGAAGCGGAGGCACAGTCGCTGCTCGCTTCGGCCTGTCTCAGATGCCGGTACCTCGCGGGCGATAAGGCGATTCAGGCAACCGAAGATGTCCTTCCTGGACATGCCGACGGACCCGGATCGACTGGGCCGGCCAGGTCAAACAGCTACTGACCGTGGACTACCCCGACGCCGAAACCGTGGTCCTGGTGATGGACAACCTCAACACCCACACCATCGCCTCCCTGTACGAGGCATTCGAACCAGAAGAGGCCTTCGCCCTGGCCCAGCGCCTCGAGATCCACCACACACCCAAACACGGCTCCTGGCTCAACATCGCCGAGATCGAACTCTCCGCGCTGACCCGGCAATGCCTCGACCGCCGGATCGGCGACCTCGACACACTCAACACCGAACTCTCGGCCTGGCAGAACGCCACCAACACCCACCAACGCCAAGTGGACTGGCAGTTCACCACCCATGACGCACGCATCAAACTGCGCCACCTTTATCCCAAGAATTAGCCACGACAGTCTACTAGCTCCGACCGGCAACGGTGGCTTCGGCAGCCGGTCACGGGCCCTCGGTTTCCGTCTCGTTCAGCTACGTTCACGGCCGTTCAGGACCCGACACCCGCTCTCACGACCCTCCCCGCAGCCTGTATGACCTCCAACAACCGATCTCTGCAGAGCTGCACATCACCGTGCCCGTGCCCCTGCCGTACCCGATCGTGCGCGGAACCACGGGGAACACCGGGCAGTTACGGTTGCCGGACGTGAGCAGGGCCCCTTCACAGTGCTCGCAGAGCGGAGGCGGCGGGATCTGGACCCCCGGTGACACCGCTGCCACGACGGTTTTCAAGACCGTTGCCCTGCCGCGGCAGTTATTGGCCCTGACCTGCACCGATGCATCAACCATGTGGCGCGTCAGGTGCGTTGGCCCAGGCATGGCCCACGGACTCGGCACTGAGAGCGAGACCTCTTCGTCCCGAAGGAACTTGGGCGGGCGCTCGGCCATCGGCTGATGTGCCGCCCGTCTGCGCTGATGGTCCGTAGGCGTCCCCGCTCGTCCGCCAGTGTGCGTCGGCGTTGTCACGCAGTTAGACACTCACCCGGTTGTCAACGCAGGTTAACGCAGGTCAACCCAGTTCTCCGGGTGCAGGCATAACTCTCCCCGAGGGAGGCTGAGCGGGACGTCACCGGTTCTCAGCGAGCGTGGACGGGACCGCGCCGGTCGTGGTGGGCGGAAGGAGCGCGTGCGATGAGGGTCATGCTGAGAGCGCAGCTGGACACTCAGATGTCGAATGAGGCGATCAAGAACGGCACACTGCCGAAGGTCATGCAGTCGATGACGGAACAACTCAAGCCCGAGGCGGCCTACTTCGTCCCCACCGGGGGCGGGCGATCCTGCACCTTCGTCTTCGACATGCAGGACAGTTCACTGCTGCCCACGATCGCGGAGCCCCTCTGCGAGGGGCTCGGCGCGAAGATCGAGATCCAGCCGGTGATGAACAGCCAAGACCTGCAGAAGGGTAACGGCGACAGCCACGGCAGCTGTAGTTCCAGCGTCTGGGCTGGTCAGTGTCTTGTCGGGGGTGCGTGCGGGCATGAGGACGGCCACCGCGATCATGAACGTTTGTGACGACGTATCAAGACACGGTGGCCGCGGAGGCCACGATAGCGGAGCAGACGTGGGGCGAGACATTCGGGAGGGTCATGGCAACCGTCGCGGGCTGTTTCACACGGCGTGAAACGCGGGCGACAGCCGCCGAGTTGGTCGCCGGACTGTTGCTGGAGGTGGACACGCGGAACTGCTGGACGCTCGGGCAGGCGTTGGGACATCCGGGCCCTCACCGGCTGCAGCACCTGTTGTCCCGTGCCCGGTTCGATCACGATCGGGCGGGGAAGGAGATCGTCCGCCTGGTGGCCGGTGAACTCGCCGGGCAGGACGTGGTGTTGGTGGTGGACGAGACGGGCGATGCGAAGTCCTCGACGGAGTGTGTGGGAGCCGGACGGCAGTACTCGGGTGCGATCGGCGGTGTCGGTCTGTGTCAGGTGGCGGTGCATCTGGCGGCGGTCTCCGCGACCACGAAGGTGATCATCGACCGGGCCCTGTATCTCCCGGCGGACTGGGCCGCGGACGAGGAACGCCGCGAGGTCGCCGGGGTGCCGGAGGAGGTCGGGTTCGCGACGAAGCCGCAGCAGGCGCTGTCCATGGTCACCGGCGCACTCGCCACGGGGATCGAGGCACGCTGGTTCGCGGGCGACGAGGTGTACTGCGGGCGTGAACTGCGCCGGGGCATACGCTCACTGGGTCTGGGCTACACGGTCGGCATCGCCGCTACGTACCAGGTCACCGACGGGGGCGGCCGCCGGTGGGAGGCCCGCAAACTGATCAACAAGGTGCGTCCCGAGCAGTGGATGCGCCGGCAGACCGGACACGGCACCAAGGGCACCCGCGAGTACGACTGGGCCTGGCTCGACGTCCGCCCCGACGACACTCCCGACGAGAACGAGAACGAGAACGAGAACGAGAACGCGGCCGGGGCGGGGACGAGCGTGCTGGTCGCGCGGCGGCACCGCTACACCGGCGAGGTGTCCTACTTCCGCTGCTGGGCACCCGGCGACGTCGCCCTCGCCACACTGATGGAAGTGATCTCGCGCAGGTGGCGGATCGAGGAAACGTTCCAGCTCACAAAGGGCTTCACCGGGCTCGACCAGGGTCAGGTGACCTGCTGGAACTCCTGGATGCGCTGGTCACTGTTCTCCCTGTTCGCCGCCGTCGTCCTCGCTCTCACGGCCGCAGCCATCCATGAGGGCTCCGAGCGGCAACCCGGACTCGTCCCGCTGACCTGTCCCGAGCTCATCCGTCTCCTGCGGGCCATCGTGCTGCCCCCAGCCGCCCGCGACCGTGATCATGTCCTGCGCTGGATCGCCTGGAGGCGCCGTCACCAAGCCGTCGCAACCGCCTGCCACCAGCAACGACACCGCTGCCACGACCAGCCGTGATCAAGAACTACAGCTGCCGTGACAGCCCCCGGACGCTACGAACTCCGCGGCAGCGCTTTTACCAGTCCCTTGTTCCGAGGAGTGCCCGCAGTCCCCAACGACGCTAATGACACGATGCACGACGACGACACCGTTCCGTTGTGTGGCGACGCCTGATCAGATGACCCTCCGCAAGAAGTAATTATCGGACCGTTCGCCACGGAGGTTTAATGCCTAAACGGCGGTAGCAGCATCAAACGGCAGCAAGAGCGGAGACTGCCGAGCGATCACTTTGGGTGAATAGAAGGCATGTACAGTAGTCGACCTGGAGCTGCTTACAGAGCACGGGCGACACGGCTGAGAACCCGACTTCGAAAGGGATCGAAACTTCCCGCGAACTGCTCGTCGGCATGCTGCCAGCCCGCAAGCGGAAGGCGATCGCGATCAACCCTATGGTCACCGACCTCGACACTCGCTGCGGCGGCCCGGTTCAGCAGAACCTACAGCGGTCCGGCCTTCGGCCCGAGAGCCTGAAAGCGGCTCAATAAAAACTACTGCCCGATACCTTAACCCTACGGGCAACCGCGACGACTGGCATCGAGCCATCCTGGACTCCCCCTCTTACTGCCAAAGCAGTCGGCGTCTGTCCATGGAGAACCCAGATGAGAAACGACCGTCAGGTTTCACACCCGACCCACAAGATCACCCCAGCCGAGCACGAGCCGTCCCCCGTCAAGCGCGAGCAGCCCTCCAGTTGCATACCCCACCGTCATACGACGAGCGATGCTGCGAACACGGCAAACGGTGCGGGACGCCCGTTTGTCAAACACGGGCAGGGGAGGCAAATATGGCCACGCATTGCGGCCTTGCAACCGTCGCGAACGGGTAGGCGAGCCCTCGCCGCCGCACTCGGACTGAGCCTACCCCTAGCCTTCCTGCCCCTATTCGCCACACCAGCAACAGCCGCAGCCAGCCCCAATCCTTCATCAGCCGTAGCGGAAGTAGCTTCATCGCGATTTGCGCCAGACAAAAGCAGCGATGCGTGCTGGATTAAGTATTACCGCTGGTGCACGAAATGGGGCACCGTGGGCTTTCGGGGTCCCCGCGGCCCTGTCGGTCCCCGCGGCCCTGAGGGTCCTCAAGGTCCTCAAGGGCCTCAAGGGCCTCAAGGCCAGGTCGGTGCCGCCGGCGAGAAAGGCGAACCCGGCCCACAAGGCGAACCTGGAATTTCCGGTTGGATACAGGTGCGAAGCATAGTAATAGTCCCGCCTGGGCAAGGTCGTTTTCATGAGGCACAGTGTCCAACAGGTAAAAAAGTCCTCGGAGGCGGGTTCAACTTCAATAGCGCGGCAGGCGGCGTGGTCGAAACCAGCCTTCCCGACACCGATGCGTGGTTTGTGCAGGGGAGGAACACGGGAACAATAGATCTCACTCTTTCTGTATTTGCAGTCTGCGCCACCGTGGCTTCTTGAGGGACGCCGTCGACTCGGGCCCCGACGGCTACGGACTGTCGGGGCCTGGGAGGCCAGGGTTCGTGCGGTCTCACGCGGCAAGATAGGTTACTTGTGGGCTTACGTGACCTGATGGCTAGTTATCCGCTTGGATGCGGCGAATGCGACCCCTGATGGTCAAGGTTCTCGAAGCCTTTGATCACGAACAGGGGTGTCGCGTTCGCGCGCCATCCTCGCTGATCGACGTTCTCGAGCGCCACGGCGGAGACGTCGATCTGCCCTGCCCGTCACCTGCCCCCAGGACGATGGCGACCATGCGCAACCTCGCCATCGGCCTCATCCGCCAGGCAGGCTGGACAACATCTCCGCCGCCAACCGACCACTACCGGTCACGAACCGACCACGCACTCCAACTACTCGAGCTCGACGCCTGAGAACGCATCAGCCTTAGCCCCCTGAGGCGTTTGACTGCGTGCCACGGGGGCGACGGGCTTGCTGCTTGACACTCCTGAAACCGTCGTGGCAGCGATGGCACCGTGGGTTCAGATCGCACCGCCTCCGCTCTGCGAGCACTGAGAAGGGCCCCTGAACTGGGCTTTTGGTCAGGGGCCCTTCTCATGTCCGGCAACCGTAACTGCCCGGTGTTCCCACGGCAGGGGCACGGGCAACTTCTGATCCGTAGCTCTCCAGAGATCGGTCATTTGAGGTCATTCAGGCTGCCGGATCGCCTGTGATGGCCGGCGCGGGGCGCTGGCGGTTGCTGGGGTTGCTGTACTTCGTTGCTGTACCGCCTCGCCGAGGTGCCGGACGGCTTTCGCGCTCTGCCGGGTCTCGTGGCTCATCGCGCGCCATGCCCGGAACGCTTCTACGGTTGAGGGAGAACGTGGCGCCTGCGGATGCCTGTTCTGTCCGCCTCCGCTGCGCCCGTCTCGGAGCGTCAGCGCCTTTAGGAGGCCCTTCGCAATGGCTACAGCATCCGACACCCCGGTCCTGGACACTCTCGTCGCCATGACGGTCGACTCTCTTGAGCGATGTGGGCTGCCCCCGGACACACTCATCCTCACTCGCATCGCCGCGCTCGCCGCTTCGGACGCGCCTCCCATCTCCTACCTCGCTCACATCGATCCTGCTCTCAGGGCCGGCCTGACCGCCGCCCAGGTGCAGGACGTCCTGGTCGCCGTCGCCCCCATCGTGGGTACCGCCCACGTGATGACGGCTGCGCGCAACATCGCAGAGGCGCTTGGCATGACGATCGCGGTAGCCGAGGCCGAGATCGAAGCCGAGGCCAAGGCCAAGGGCTGAGGGAGGGACCCACCCCGGCAGTCAACGTGCCTCCGGTGTCCTGCCGTTTTGGCCGTCGGCTGCTGGGCGGTCAACGTCGGCCCGGCTCTGCTGGCCTGGCTGCTTGTGATCATGCCAGCAGTGATCAGCGCCCAAGGCTCCGACACAGATGTGTCGACGGCCTACCTATTGGCCGCCAGTCAGAGCCTGGCTCTGGGCCCCTTGCTCGGCCTGTCCCAGTCCCTCGTCCGGCATGTCCCCGGTAGTCGGCCGTCAGGGTTCGGCGCCAGCCGGGACTGTTCGTGGCTGTTGATGTCAGCCGGTGATGTCAGACATCAGCGGCCCGCTTGACGTTGCGCGCGACCAGGAGTAGAGCGTCGCGAGGCTGGTCCAACTTTACGTTCCGTTAAGGGGGTTGGGTCATCCGATGGTGCACGTGGAACCGGCCGCCTGGAGCGCCTGCGCGGTGCGGACTTCGGGCGGGGCGGTCACCGGGGTTTGCGGGGTTGGTCGGCCGGTTGCGGAGGGCTTGTGCGGGGCACGGCTGGGGTGTTGGGGTTGCCGCCTCGGTGCCTGATGTCGCGGGTGGGCCCTCGCCGGGGTGGGGTGCACGCCTGGTGAGGGCCCGGGGTCTTGGTTGGGTTGTGAGGGGGGGTGTTGTTCCTTTCGGGGTGGGGGGTGGGGTGTGGGGTGTGGTTCAGGTGGTCACTTGAAGCGGACCTGGATGGTGTGGGTGGTGTTGTCGGCGAGTTTGATGTTGAGGGTGCCGCACTGGCCGGCCCAGTCCTTCTTGGTCTTCCATGCGTAGCTGTAGGTGCCGTTGTCGTAGGTGAGTCCGGCCTGGCTGGTGGTGGTCTCGTCGGTGAGGTCGACGGTTTCCTCGCTGGTGCAGGCGGTTCGGGTGTAGCGGGGGTAGCCGGCGGCGATCACGTTCATGCCCTGGTTGCCGTCGAGGGTGAATTTGACGGGTACTGCCTGGCCGGCCTTGAGGAGGTTGACGGCGTCGGGGTCGATGGGGGAGAGGAAGAAGGGATCGGTGGTGGTGTACTGCACCCGTTGCACGATCTCGCCCGCGGAGCCGTTGTGGGTGCTGTCGCCCTGGTAGGCGGCGGTGAAGGCGTTGTCGCCCGCGTTGAGGGATGCGGCGGGGACGGTGAAGGAGGCGCTACCGGCCTCGACCGGGGCGGTTCCCAGCGGGGTGCTGCTCCCGGTGCGGCTGAACACCACGTCGCCGCCGGGGCTTGCGGTATTGCTGTCGACGTGCGCGGTGAGGACGACGGACTCGCCCGGTGCCGAGGGGTTTTGGCTGGAGGACAGGGTGGTGCTGCTGTCCGCCTTGTTCACGTCGAGGGTGTAGTCCTGCGATGTGACGGACTGTTGCAGGCTGCCGGTGCCGGCGTCGGTCACCGTGACGGTCACGGGCTGGTCGTCTGCGGCGGGTCCGGTGGGGGTGCCGGTGATCAGTCCGGTGTCCGGGTCGATGTCCAGGCCGTCGGGCAGGCCGGTGGCGGTGTAGGCGTAGGGGGCGGTGCCGCCGGTGGGCGGTCCGGTGATCGGGAGGTGGCTGTAGTCGTCGCCGATCTTCGCGGCGGGCAGGGAGTCGGTGAACACCGCCTCCAGGTCCGGCACGGTGTAGGAGATGACCACCTGGGATGGAACGGGATTGTCCGCGGGGACCGGAACGACCGTGGCGTCGAGGGTCACCGAGTACGACGAACCCGCACCCCCACCCCCCGCATTGGAAAGCGGAGCCTCGGTTCCGCCGGGGCCGCCGCCGTAATAGCCGCCGCCACCACCCGCGGCCGCGGCCGACACTATGACTCCTGAATTTCCGCCCTGTCCGAGAGTGCCGTCCGTCGCGTCGACGTCTCCGCTGTAGTCCGAGTCCCATGGCTGGCCTGCCTTGCCGCCGGTGGTACCGCCCCCGCCGCCGCCGGGTCCGCCGTCGAACGGGGCACCATTGACATAGCTGTCGGGGGATGCGCCGCCTCCGCCTCCGGCGACGTGGGGATCGCCGCCTCCGCCCCCTTCACCGCCCGTGCGCGGATCGTTGGAAAAAACGCCGCTGGAGTCTGCGCCGT
This sequence comes from Streptomyces sp. NBC_01017, assembly GCF_045162795.1. NCBI lineage: Bacteria > Bacillati > Actinomycetota > Actinomycetes > Kitasatosporales > Streptomycetaceae > Streptomyces > Streptomyces sp. NBC_01017. The sequence continues at coordinate 10,432,056 of NZ_CP108683.1, read as the reverse complement.
CGCCGCCGGGCGTGCCGAAGCCGCCGCCGTCCTGCCCGTCCAGGCCGCCGCCGTAGCCCGACTCGTAGTCGTTGATGCCGCCGGGGCCTGCTGCAGTGCCGCCTTGTCCGCCGCGTCTTCCGGCGCCTCCGCCGCCGCCGGCGACCACGAGGCGGCTGTCCTGTTCGGTGAGAGCTACGCTTGCGGGCTTGGTGCGTACATCGCTGGCACCGCCCCCGCCGCCACCGTAGGCGTAGGTGGAGCCGGCTTGCGGGTTTCCGCCTCCGCCGTTGAAGCCGCCTTCGCCGCCTCCACCGAGGGCCTTCCCGTCGACGCCGCGGCCGCCGACCATGACATACAGGGTCCGCTGGTGGCCCGTGACTGCGGCGTCGGTGACCGGCACGTCGTGGGCGTCGACGATCGCCCCCCGGCCACCAGCTCCAAGGAAAGTACTGGCGAGGGTGGCGTCGCCTCCTGCGGCGCCTGTGGCGGTGATGTCGACGGTGTCGACGGTGTCGGGCAGCGTGAGGGACTGTTCGGTGCCGGTGCCGGTGTAGGTGCAGGTGACGGTGTGGCCGGCGGTCTCGCAGGGTCCGTCCGCGGCCGATGCGCTGCTCGTCATGGTCAGGGGTACGACGGTGGCTGCGGTCAGGCAGCAGGCAATGGCCGCGGCGAGACGCCGGGGTGTACGCCGTCTGCTGCGTGGTGTGACGGGGGCTGCATCGGGCTGTGAGGGTGGGGCAGACGTGGTGGACATCCTGGCTCCTTGGGTGGCGGACAGGGCCCGTGCCACCGTGCTGCCTCGCCTGGAGACGGTGGACAGCGCGGAGCGGCGTCGATCCTGGGACACCGCATCTGCCGGCCGGATGAGAGACCTACATCACAACACCCGCTGACACGTAAATACATGCAGGTCAGGGCGTTTTCGGGCAGGGGTGGTGACCGGGCGGTGGTGATGCGAGGGCCGTCCGGTGTCTGGGTAGACGGAGTTTCAGGCCGCGCTGTTCATCGGGTCGAGGGTGACCCGGTAGCCGAGCTGGTTGAGCTGGCCGACTGCTTTGCGGGCGGCGCGTTCGGGGTCGCGCTGGGTGAAGTAGGTGCCGCCGAGTTCGTGGTAGGGCCGTTGGTCGGTGAGCATGTGCCAGATCGCGGTGATGATCGAGTGTTCGATGGCGACCAGGGCCTTCATCGGGCCCCGGCGGGCGGTCAGGCGTCGGTAGCGGGCCTGGAGATAGGTGTCTTTGGTTCTCACCGCACCGAACGCGGCCAGGCCCAGGGCGCCTTTGAGATGCGGGTTTCCGGGCCGGACCTTGGTGGTCTTGCTCCGGCCGGCGGAGGAGTGATGGCCGGGGCAGACGCCGGCCCAGGAGGCGAGATGCTTGTCACTGGCGAAGCGGCTCATGTCGCCGCCGGTCTCGGCGACGATCACTTCGGCGGTGGTTTGGTTGACACCCGGGATGGTGTCCAGGAGTTCCAGGACGGGCCGAAAGGGAGACATCGCCTCCGCGATCCTCGTGTTCAGCGTGTCGAGCGCGGTCGTGAGGTGGTCGTAGTGGTCGAGGTGGACGCGGGCCAGGAAGCCGTGGTGTTCGCGAAAACGCCCGGTCAATGCCTCGGTGAGCTCGGGAATCTTGTTGCGGAGGCGACGCTTGGCCAGGTCGGCGAGCGCGTGCGGGTCGTCCTGACCGGCGATCAGAGCCTCCAGCATCGCCCTGCCGGAGACACCCATGATGTCGGCGGCGACCGCGGAGAGTTTGATCCCGGAGTCTTCCAGCATCTTCTCCAGCCGCTGGACGATCTGTCCGCGGGTGCGGGTGAGTTGAGTGCGCATCCGGGTCAGATCCCGCAGTTCGCGGATCGGCTGCGGCGGCACGAACGAAGCCCGCACCAGGCCGTGCGCCCCGAGTTGGGCCAGCCAGGCCGAGTCCGAGACATCAGTCTTGCGGCCGGGCAGGTTCTTGACCTCCCGCGCGTTGACCAGCATCACATTCAAGTCCTCGGAGAGCAGGAAGTAGAAGGGCTTCCAGTAGTCCGACGTCGCTTCCATCACTACCAGCGTCACGCCTGCCGCCACCAGATGATCACGCAGTTCAAGGACCGAGTTGGTGGTCGCACCCCAGGTAGTGATCTCACTGGTGAACGTTCCCCGGCGTTTGCCACCCGGCGTCCGCACGCAGACCTTGGCGTCCTTCTTGCTGATATCCATCCCCGCGCACCGCTCGTGCAGCACATCCATGGTCCCGTTCCCCTTCCGGCCGAGCAGACAGTCCACAGGAACTGCCCGCTCCGGGAGGGCCAGGGCAAATCAGGAATCTGACACCCGTGCTCACAGCAACACTCCACGGTTCCCGTGGACGGCCCTCAGCACCATGCTGACCAACGAGCTGCACAGCATCACAGAGGAGTCGGTTTCGACCGGAACGACCAGCCCACGATCATGCTCGCGGCCATCGCACCAACCCGGCAGAGCGCGCGAGAAGCACCCGCAGCACACCACACCATTTACCACGCCCCCGGCGCGCACCGAAGGTGCGCTGGGTTGCTGACCAGTGCCTTCCGTACCGTGAGGGCAGAGTGCGGTACCAGCCGCATGCCTTGCCGACTGCCCGGACAACTCCGTCGCAGGCCGTGGCACACGGCGCGTCTCCATGGCCGGAACGGGTTCCGGAAGCCGTTCCGGCACCGCGAGGCAACTCTCACGGGTTCCCCGGACCGCCCGCCGGCCATCCGTTACTCGGCTCCACGCCCGGGGGGTCGCAGCTTGTCGGCGACGGCTGAGGACTGTCCGAAGTCGTTGCTGCCTTGCAGGGCCCGGCGTCGCTTCCGTTGCGGCATCAGCCCACCACTGGCCCCGGCTTCCATCCCGTCCGCCGTCGACCCACACCGTGGTGGAGCGGGCGTGGTTCATGGCGTCCAGGTGGAGCGCGCCACTGTACGAACGACCTGGACGCCATGGGCCGCGTCTGCTCGGCTCTGCCTGGGTCGACGGCGGACGGGATGGAAGCCCCTCAACGCTCGCCACAATGTGCCCGCAGTCGGCAACGGCGCCCCCTGGATCCCGGTGCCGGCCGATCCCCCGCCGGAGGCATCGGCTTTGACCGTGGCTGCGTTCAGGCAGGAGCACAACACTCGTCCCTCTCGGTTCACAGCCCGTGGAGGCCGCCCGACCTCAGCCGTGGCGCACCTGCTTTTGGATCAAAGCGTCTTTTGAGGGTTCGCGCGGATCGGGTGCTGTTGGCCATGGTGCGGTGCCTTGTCCTCGGGTCGGGCCTGGTGGTGTGGGCCATGGTGGGGGGTTCAGGCTCGGTCCGGTGCATCGGCCCCTGGGCGGGCCAGAGCGTGAAACGCGGATCATCCCGGGGCAACGATGGTGGCGCGGGGCCGGGGCCGGGGCGGCGCGGGCCGAAGGCAGGAGCGCAGCCCCGAGCCCCGAGCCCGCGCCGGCCCGCAGTGCGGGCCGGTGGGGTGTGATCCTGCGTAGCGGCGGCCGGAAAGCCATGGGGACAGCGCGACCGGATGGCCGAAGACCAAGAGCCCCTACCTGGGCCACGACGCCGTGGGCCCTGGACCAAGAGGGGCTACGGTGCTGCGCCGAGGGCGCTTGAGCACAGAGAGGCTGCGGTGTCCCGTGGTGGAGCTGTGGAGTCTTGTCAATTCCAAGTGCGCCACGGCCGAGGTCGGCCGGCCTCCACAGGCTGTGGACCGAGAGGGATCCCCGCCCCCCGCCCGGAAGGGCGGGGCTTGATGAGGTAGAGAAGGTCGGGGGCTAGGCCAGCCGCGGGCGCTGTGCGTTAGCCGTGACGTCACGGTGTGGGCCTGGGTTGTGTGCGCATGCGTGGCGACTGTGGCGCTCATAGTCTGGTGGTGCTCGGGGTAGTCGCGGAGGTTAGTCATGCCCCGAACCATCTGGTCCGGCGCGATCAGCTTCGGCTTGGTCACGGTGCCGATCAACGTGGTCAGCGCCACCGAGACCCACAGCATCCAGTTCCACCAGTACCACTTGCAGGACATGGGCCGCGTCCGGGTGCGCAAGGTGTGCGAGCTGGAGGACCGCGAGGTCAGCCAGTCGGAGATCGGCAAGGGCTACGAGTACGCCCGGGACCAGGTCGTCGCCGTCACCGATGAAGACCTGAGCAACCTGCCGCTGCCGACGGCGAAGGCGATCGAGATTGCCGGGTTCGTGCCGCTGGAGTCGATCGACCCGATCCGCATCGGCGACGGCTACTACCTGGCACCGAAGGGGCAGGTCGCGGCGAAGCCGTACAAGCTACTGGTGAAGGCCCTGGGTCGCTCGTCGAAGGTCGCCGTCGCACGCTACGCATGGTCTGGCCGCGAGCGCCTCGGCCTCGTGCGGGTGCGCGATGACACGCTGGTGCTGCATGCGATGCGCTGGCCGGACGAGATCCGCGACCCCACCGAGCTGCTGCCCGAGCCGGTGGAACTCACCGACGAGGAGATCGACGGGGCGCTCTCCCTCATGGACTCGATGACCCGCGACAGCCTGGAGGGCGAAGAGTTCCGCGACAGCTACACGGATGCCCTCGCCGAAATCATCGAGGCGAAACGGGAAGACAGGCCGCTGCCCGAGGCGCCGGAGCCTGAGAAGCCGGGCCAGTTGGTCGATCTGATGGCGGCGCTGCAGGAGTCCGTGCAGAAGGCCAAGGCGTCCCGCGGCGAGGACGCCGAGGTGCACGAGATGCCGAAAAAGAAGACCGCCAAGACGACTGCGAAGAAGGCTCCTGCGAAGAAGACCGCAGCGAAGAAGTCGGCGGGGCGCCAGCCGCGGAGCGCCTGACCGCCACGCAGAGGCAAGGAGCAGATCATGACTCGTGTAGACCGGCAGGGTAGCGACGGGCCACTTCGTATGACCGCGTTGGATCGGCTAGGGAACCGTGAGATCCAGAAGCTCATGGCGGACTACAACACGGCAGACGCGCTCAGCCGCCTTGTCCAGAAGAAGAAGGAGGAGTCTGAGAAGGACATGCTCGACAAGATCGGTTGACTAGTCGAGCACGCCGAGCTCGGAGTCCGGCCGGCAGTGTGGACAGGGATCCACCCGATCCGCCAGCGCCCGCAGTGCCTGCTCCCTCGTCATGCCCTTCGACCGCTTCCCCGCCATGTGGCAGCCACCGACGTGCACGTACACCGGCGCCACGTGCCGGCTGAGGCTCTGCTCGATCAGCCAGTCCGGCGCCAGCGGGCGGGCTTGCAGGCCGCGCTGCCGCTCGGCTGCACGGCGTTCCTCATCGGCAATCCACCGCCGGGTGCGCTCCAGATCCCGCAGCTGCACACGCTCCAGAAAGCGGAGCTGCATGAGTCTCGACGGGACAGGATCGTTCACACGTTCGATTCTAGACAGTAGGCTGCCGCCCGCACCTAGAGGGAGGCCGCGTGCGAGACCGTATGGACCTGGGAGAACTGCTGCGACAGCAGCACCTCGACCTGGACACCCTGACGCCTGCGCCTGCCCTGCCGGCCCGCGACGAGCAGATGCAGCGCATCCTCCGCGTGCCTCCGTGGCCGTGCTCGGTGTGTACCGGACCGAGCGCCACTGCCTGCCCCTACGACAGCCTCCAGCACGGGCCGCGCTGGGTTGACCTGTGCTGGGATCACGCCCTGCTCACGAGGCCGCCGGCGCTGAAGATGCCGACAACGGTGGAGGGCATCTTCGCGGACATGCGGAAGCTTGCCGCCGAATTCGGACTCACCATGCGGATCATGACAGCGGAGGAGTTCGAAGACAGGGCCCACTGGGCGCGGAGACGTCATGAAGAGCCGTGACCGGTTTCACCTCACGCTGACGGTCGCTGACCGCCCGGTGATACACGGGTGGTGGGGCGGCGAGGCGGCCGCGCGCCTGAAGTTCTCCCGCTGGATCGGCGCGTACGGCAGCCTGCCCAAGGTCCGAGTCACCCTCACCGACGAGCAGGAGCGCACCGTGCTGACGAGCTGGCCCGACCCCCACTAGCCGCCTGCCATGCTGGGGATCATGACCCGCCGTGCGCAGCCGGACTGGCTGCTGACGGCTCTTCTGGAGCCTGTGACGGACTCGTTGGCAAGGTGAGGGCCGGTGAGCTGAAGGAAGGTGCGTACGCCGCGCGGGCAGTAGCACACGGCATGACGAAGGCCCCGCCCGGTCCATCTCGGGCGGAGCCCCTATACGTCACGAACCAGCAACACGCACATCAGACATCCATCGCGTACGTCACACTCGCGCGCATGCCTGACACCACACCCCGAAGCGGCTGGCGCCCCTCCCGCACACAGAAGATCATCACCGCGCTGCTGCTCCTTATCGTCTGGACAGCCATGGCCAACTCCTGGACCGACAAAGGCTGCGACCTTGGCCAGAGCTACGCCTTCGTCATCAGCCACGGCGGAAGCCCTGACCGAGATCAAGGCTGCGAGGACGAACCCGGCGGTCCGGCCTACACCGACCAGTACTACGGCTGAGGAGCCAGCATGGACAGCGGCGACCTCGCAACCTGGGTCGGCTCCAGCTTCGCTGCCATCGCGGCCGGCGCAACACTCTGGACCCTGAAGAGCCAGCGCGACCAGATCGGCGAACAGCGGCAGTTCATTGCCGAGCAGTCGGCGACGCTCGCCCTGGAACGGCAGGAACTTCTGGCCTCCGCGCAAGACAGACGCGAGGACCAGGCCAGGAAGATCGAGCTCGAAGTAACACCTTCCTACGTGAAGGTGCGGAACCGCAGTGACGACCCCCTCGCGGAGGTGCACTGCCTGGAGGATGGCCAACCTCCTGTCAGAGCAGCGTCTGCGCGGGCAGAGGGGGCTGAGGCGTCACTCAGCATGGTCCTTGAGCAGTTGCAGGGGCAGGAACAGCACCACCTCGACACCTTGGGTGTTGGGCGGATTGGCTGGTTCCAGCGCAGGAGCGATCCCAGCCGCACCGGCGCAGTTGAGATCGCATTTACGGACGCTGCCGGGGTTCACTGGACGAAGACTCACCTGGGCGAGCTGCGGCAGGTCGGCTGACGCGACGGCCCCGTCGTCCACGGGTGAACGGCGGGGCCCCCTAGACCTACGACTCCGGGGTGATCTGCGCGGACAGTTCCTCCGTCACCGCGTCGATCGCTGCCTGCAGCTCCTCTCCCGACAGATGCCCGCATGCGTCGTAGCCCGGCGTTGCGTCGATCTCCTCGGTGTCGTCGAGGAGTTCAGCTTTGATCCACGTGCGGCACTCGGGCGACACGCTCGCCGACGCCGACCCCAGCGGGGAGGGAAGTAGCGATGCGACATCCCTCTCCGCCTGGTCGCTGTCCAGGTACTCGCCGATGACCTCACCCGTCATCCGGTTCAACGTCTCCTCGTCGAGGCCGGCGCATGCCGTGGGCGACTTCTGTGTCGGGCCCTTGGCTCCGTTGGCCATGACCTTGCGGTAGTTCTCTGTGAGCTTCGCCTTGCACGCGGCCGGGTCCGCGATCGACTCACCCCCGCTGTCGCCCCTGGTGAGTAGGGCGGCGCCACCGCCGGCCAGGGCTGCGGCGACGCAGGCTGCGGCGAACCATGTGAGGGGTGCGCGTCGCTTCCGCTGTGGCGGCGGGAAGTCGGGCATGGGCGGCGGTGGCGTGGCGTCAGTCATGAGCCCCCAAAGGCAGTTGGTGCTTGATCGGCATCATCCAGCCGCGTGTGCACCGCGTGGAGGGGATGTGCCCGAGTTGTGACCTTGAGTGGGCGATGGTCCGATTGCCTGTCGCCCTGGGTGGCCTCGGGGGGAGGTGCGACCCCGCCCGCCCCCTCGTGTTGCCTGGGGTGCTGAGTGGACGGGCGGGAACTCTGAGCGGCCGCCCCCGCCGGGGGTGACGGGAGCGGCCGCGCCTCGGGCCGGCCATTGCCAAACCGGCCGAGTCTCTACATGCGCGTGCCCACCGCGATCCGCTCGTTGTCCGCGAGCAGCGGCAGCGCACGCATCAGGATCAGCAGGCGGCGCTCATCGAGCTGTTCGAGGGCAATCAGTGGCGTGGTGCCGATGCCCACCATCGACAGCACCAGGCCCATGAACGCCCGGTCCTGCTCGTCGAGGCCGAGCGTGTACACGCGGCCCATGAGGCCCTCCCAGTTGGCCCGCATACGGCCGGCCTCCTTGACGACGAGGGCCCTGCGCACGTTGTCCCGGGCGAGGAGCGTGCCCTCCTCAGCCAGGGCCTGGGCGGCCGCACAGCCCCGCCGGCTCTGGGCCGACTCGACGAGCAGCTGCCCGAGCGTGGGGGTGTCGACAGCGTCGGCGGGTGTTGCTCTGGTCTCGGTCGTCGTCATGATGCCTCCGCGGGAAGTCGGTACCCGCCAGGGCCGAACGCGGCGGCGAGTACGGCAGGATCGGTGAGTCGGCCCGAGCCGTCAGGACGCGTGATCCACATCCGGCCGTCCATCTGCCACCCCGTCGGCGGGCAGCGCAGGCACCAGCCCGGAGGCCGCACCACGAGCTGCCGCACGTCGGCCAGTTCCTCGGCCGCGTCGAGCGGGACCAGCCACCACAGCTTGTCCATCTCCGGGTCGGCGAGGACCGGCCCGCGGTGCTCGGCGGGGATGCGGACGACCATCGGGTAGCGGGTGGCGAGTTGGGCTTCGGCAGCAAGCCAGCGGCCGCCGGACACGATCGGGGCGAGCGCCTCGCTGTCCCATGCCGGACGGATGAGGGCCGGGTGCGCGGAGCAGTCGGCGAGCCACGCGTCCCCGGCCTCGTACCGCTGGTCGGACTTCGGTAGGGCCATGGCCAGGACCGTATGCAGGGAGGTTGCGCGTGTGTGCGGCGATTGCGCGGGATTGCGGGCGCGAGTGCTGGTGTTGCCGCGGGTTGCTTACGACAGGTTGAGAGCGGCGCTCGCACGGCCGATGAGCCGGTGTGCGGTGGCGTCGTAGACGGCCGAATCGGCGAGCCAGTCCCACGCGCGCTCGTACAGGGCTATGGACTCGTCGTCGTCCAGCCACATTTCCGTGCTCAGCGTCTCGACGATCACGAGGCGGCGGTCGTAGATCCAGAACCCGTGAGACGGACTGCGGCGCAGCTCGGCAGCGAAGGGGATGATGCCGAGCTGCACCGTGTCCATGCCGACCATGGAGCGCAGCCGGTCCAACTGCGCGGCCATCACCGGCCTCGGCGCGTTCAGCGCGTACAGGGCGCCCTCCCACAGCAGGACGCGGAAGCTGCGCTCAGGCTCGTACAGGGCCTGCTGGCGGCGCATGCGGGCACGCACGGCGTCCTCGATGTCCGCGGCCGGCACGTCGCGGAATGCAGCGTTAGCGGCGAACACGGCCCGCGCGTACTCGGGTGTCTGGAACAACCCGGGGATCCGGATCACCTCGACGGCGCGCAGCAGCTTCGTCTGCTCCGTCTCGATCAGGCCCTGTTCCTGGCGGGCGCGGTGGCCGTTGGAGTACTGCTTTCGCAACGACCGGTAACGCGTCTCAAGGCCTGCGAGCCGACCGGCCAACTCGGTCACCACGTCAGCCCGGCCGGCGGCCTCGGCCCACGCGGCGAGGTCGTCACGGCTCGGGGTCTGCTTGCCGTTCTCCAGCCGGCTGACCTTCGAGCGCTGCCAGCCGAGCCGCTCGGCGAAGTCCTTGCCGTTCAGGCCCGCCTCGGTGCGCAGCTCGCGCATGCGCGCACCGAGAGCGACACGGCCGGATTGGTAGTCGCTGCTCACATGGTGGAACGTACCCGCTCTGCGAAGTCGGCGGCAGCCACAGCGTGGTGCCAGGCAGCATCACGGGCCTGGCAAGCGGCGAGCACCTCGGCGGGGTCCTCGGAGACGATGACGCCCATCGTGGTGTCCTGCTCGTCGAACACGAACCGCAGCAGGGTGCGGGAGTCGATGAGCCAGAAGTCGAAGTCGGGCAGGCCGAGCTGTACGGCGTCCGCCCGCCACAGGTAGCGCACCTCGTCGCCGACGGCCACGTTGCTCGGCGCCCGCGTCAGCAGGAACTCCTGCCCTTGAGTGAGCGGCTGGTCGACGATCCGGACGCGGCCGAAGGTCTTGCCTTGCGCGACCTGCTCGGCGACGTTGCGGCGCCACCCATCCGGCTCGTCGTGGGCGACGTCCTCGCCGGCCTTCCAGCGCGCCCACGTCTCGCTGCCTCGGTCGGTGGCGTAGCCGCGGCGGGTCTCCAGCCGCCACGCGGTGTGCTTCAGGTCGGTGAACACGTGCGCCACGTCCCGGAAGGGGATCACCTCGGACGGCTCGCTGCGCGGGGCGAAGCGCGTGAGGAGCTCACGCGGTACCCGTACGAAGGTCTCGGAGGGCTTCACGTCCCGCAGCTGGGCGAGGTGCTCGGGGTCGTTGACCACGTCGCCCTGTACGAGGATCTCGCTGGTGCCTTCCACTTCGTAGAGGGTGGGGCAGTCGCCGCCGTCGCTGGTCGTGCCGAGGAACCTGAGCGCCATGTCGTCCTCCGTGTCGACTGGTTGGGGCTTCAGGATGCTCGGGATAGCGCGGGCGTGCTGGGAGATTGCGGCGGATTGCTTGGGTGATCGGCCAGGCGGTGATTGCGCGCAACTCGCAGTGACCTCTAACCGCATAGGTGATGCGGTTTGCTGGGCCTGACCTGCGGCTTTCCGAGGGTGTTGGCACTCGTATGGCACACATCGGTCGCGCCCGGCGAGGGTACGGAGAGGGCAACAGCGGGGCCCATTTGGAGTAACCCGCGAGGCCTCGGCCGCAGCCCAGTGCTGGCCTGCTCATATGGTCGTCGCTGCTTTCATCATCTCCGTGGCCTCTGCCGCTGCTGCTTTCGTCTCCGGCCTCGTGGCGTTCTCCGCATACCGCTTCGGCAAGAAGACCCACGAGGAAACAACGCAGCAGGCGGTGGAGCTGAACAAGCGGGATCTGTTCCTGTCGCTGCACGAGAGGCTGTGCAGCCCGGACCAGATCCGCGGACGCCGAGATATCCGAACACGAGGGACCGGGATACCCGAGGTCCAGCAGCTACGAGCTTCCACCAGTGGAGATGATGCCAACGCTGCCGTGGGTGCACTGGCTATGCTCGACACCCTCGGCCTGTACGTGGACTGCAAATTCGTGGATGAAAACCTCGTGTTGACAGAGTGGGGCTACGTCCTGGCTGAGCTGACGGAGCCCGCCAAGTACTTCGTAGAGACAGGCAAGGGCCCCAATGGCAGGGCGGCTTCAAGTTCCATGCTCGCGGCAGTTGTTGCGTGAGGGGTAGATAGCAGTGCAGGCACGGGCTTCGTGATCATTGTGGTGTCTTACGCCCGATGATCATGAGGTGGCCCGTGCCTGCCGCTGTATCTTCTCCGATCCCTGCCGTGCTGGGGAATCTGGGGTCGCTGGACGTCGGCCAGGTCGCCGACCTGCGTCCCTACTTCGACTCCATCCCCGACCCACGCTCGCGGCGGGGCCGGTGGTACTCGCTGACGTCGATCCTGCTGGTGTGTGCCTGCGCGGTCGTCTCGGGAGCGAAGAGCATCGACGAGCTCGCCGAATGGGGTGCGAGGGCCTCGGGCAGGCTACTGGCGGCCCTGGGTATCCGCCGTCATCTGCTCGGGTGGCGGCGCACCCCCTCGCCCGTGACGATCGGGCGCGTGCTGGGCGCCGTGGACGGTGATGCCCTGGACCGGGCGGTGGGCGCCTACCTGACCGACCGGCACCACGCCGTCACCGGCACCGCGACCAGGGCCACGGGGCAGCCGGCGGCACCCGCGCCCGGGCGGCTGCGCGTCCTTGCCCTTGACGGCAAAGCGCTCAAGGGTTCGGCCCGTCTCACCTCGGCACGCCGGCACCTGCTGTCGGTGGTCACCCACGGCCCAGTCGTGACCCTCGGCCAGGTGGAGGTCGGCGCGAAGACGAACGAGACCACCCACTTCCGCCCGCTGCTGGAGCCGCTGGACCTGGCCGGCACTGTCGTCACCTTCGACGCGCTGCACTCGGTCAAGGCGAACGTCTCCTGGCTTGTCGAGACGAAGAAAGCGCACTACATCGCCGTGATCAAGACCAACCAGCCGACCGCCCACCGCCGGCTGGCGGCCCTGCCCTGGCGGGACATCGCCGTCCAGCACACCGCCTCCGGGACCGGGCACGGCCGGCGGGAGTCCCGCTCGATCAAAACCTGCGGAATCGCCGACGAACTCGGCGGAATCCCGTTTCCCCACGCCCGCCTGGCCATCCGCATCCACCGCCGCCGCAAGCTCACCGGCCGGCGCGAGAGTCGTGAGAGCGTCTACGCCGTGACCAGCCTGGACGCCCACCAGGCCTGCCCGGCCGACCTGGCCGCCGCGATTCGCGGGCACTGGGGAGTGGAGAACTCCTCGCACCACATCAGAGACGTCACCTTCGCCGAGGACGCCTCCACCGTCCACACCGGGACCGCGCCCCGGGCCATGGCGACCTTCCGCAACCTCGCCATCGGCGTGCTGAAGGTCCTCGGAGCCAACAACATCGCCAAGACCACCCGGGCCATCCGCGACGAACCCGAACGAGCACTCCCGATCCTGGGCATCATCAACAACCGCGACACCTACGGAACTTGATCAAGCCCTGCGCTCCAACGAGGACTCTGGTGCGCAATTCGTGCGTCAGCCTGCGAGTTGGTAGCTGAGCCGGGTGAGGCGGCTGCTGCGGGTACGGTCGAGCGGGTGTCCGCTCCAGTAGGCGTCGAGCCGCACGACGTTGATCGCGGTGGCGGAGAAGGCGTGCTGGAGACGGACCTTGGGCAGGCCGCGGTAGCGGGCTCTGCGCATCCCGGTGACGTCGAGGGCCTGGTTGATGGTGCCTTCCACGCCGGCCCGCAGCCTGTACCGGGCCTTGTACGCGTCGGTCTGCTGTTCGGCGCGGGCGGCGGCGAGGGTCTCGTGCAGTTCGCGGGGGCGCAGGGTGAGCATCCGGCGGCCCTGGCGGGAGGTGGTGCACCGGTCGCGGAGAGGACAGCTCCCGCAGGTTGTGGCGGCGAAGGTGACCACGATGGCGTCCCTGCGGTGCTGTTGGACGGGGTTCCAATTGCTGCTGGTGCGTCCGGCCGGGCAGCGCGCCTGGCGGGCCTTCCAGTCAATGGAGAACGCGCTCTTGTCGAAGCCCTCGGCGGCCCTGGCCTGCCGGGAGTGGTCGAGCAGGGCGGGGGTCACCATTTCGGTGCCGAGCTTGGCGGCGGCGTGGATGAGGTCGGCGGAGGGGTAGCCGGAGTCGAGGTAGTGCTCGCCGGGCGGCAGGCCGTGCTCGCGCAGCCGCTGCTGGATGGGTGCGGTGGCCTGCACGTCGGGGACGGCGGCGTGGGTGGTCATCACATCCGTGATCAGGTTCGGCGGCAGTAGCCCGCCGTCCTCCTCCCCGCGTCCTTCCCTGTCCCTGGCTTCGGCTTCGGCTTCGGCTTCGGCTTCGGCTTCGGCTTCGGCTTCGGCTTCGGCTTCGGCTTCGGCTTCGGCTTCGGCTTCGGCTTCGGCTTCGGCTTCGGCTTCGGCTTCGGCTTCGGCTTCGGCTTCGGCTTCGGCTTCGGCTTCGGCTTCGGCTTCGGCTTCGGCTTCGGCTTCGGCTTCGGCTTCGGCTTCGGCTTCGGCTTCGGGGGGAGTGTGGCAGGACTCGGTCAAATGGACCTTGTAGCCCAGCCAGAACAGTTCCTCGCCCTTGGCCGCCCAGCGCGCATCGGCGTCGTAGGGCGAGGCCAGGCGGATACTGCCGGGCGGGACTCCGTCCGTGTCGGCCTCCCGCTTCCTGACCACCTCCCGCCCCCGGTTGTCGGTGTGGATGTAGTAGGTCTGCACCAGCACCTGCCGCAATAGCTGCACGGCCTCGATCTCGCGGATCCACGGCGGGGTGGCATCGGCCCAGGCCGCCCGGCACAGTGTCAGCGCGTCCTGCCCGAACACCTGGGCGAGCCGTTCACGCTTGGTCTTGGACGTGGGCATCGTCCAGCCGTTGATCCGCTCCCCGTAGCGGTGCGCGAACTCGGCGATGTCGACTGCCTCGGCGAGCCAGGCGGGGGTGGCCACCGCCAGTGCCTCCAGGGCCGCCCGCACGCTCTGGCCGGCCAGCTCGGTGCGGTTCAGGTCCCGGACCGCGCTGATGACGTGGGTGGCGTCGGTGCGCTGCCTGCCGCCGGCGGCCACCAGCCCGGCCTCCTTGCAGTGCTCCAGCAGCCGGTCGAAAACCGTGCGCTCCAGGCCGTGCTCGGCCAGCCTCGTCCGGAACCGGGGCAGCACGCTGTGGTCGAAGCCGGTGTCCGCCAGCTCCATCCCGAGGGCGTATTTCCAGTCGATCGCGCGTATCGCCATCGCCGCCGCCTGCCGGTCGGTGAGGTTCTCGGCGAACTGCAGCACCGTAACCAGCGACAAGGCGCCCGGCGAGAGGCCCGGCGCCCCGCGCACCCCGAACGCCTCGGCGAACGGCTCGTCGGCGAAGACTTCCGCGAGCCGGTCGCGGACCCGTATCGCCAGGGTGCCCTTGGGGAACGCGGCGCGGGCCACCGCCGCGGTCTGCTCGGGAACCGGTGGCAGGCCCTTGGGCCGCATCGACATCTACATCACCCCCGCGGCCGCACGACGGGAAAGGCGACCGCTCAGGCGATCATCGCGTACTCAGCCGACCCCGCGTCAGGAATTGCGCACCAGAGTCAACGAGGCAGTCAAAACCCGCATATACGCCAACGCCGACTCAGCTTGATCATTAACCCCGGCTCTTCAGCGGAATTGGTCGATCTGACGCCCTGACGGCAGAAAGGTGCCGCCGACCTGCAAGGATGCGAGTGTCTAGATCGAATCCGGCGCAGGAGTCAGGGCACCTTTCTGGTGAGTGAGCGTACAGGGTGGGACCGCGGTCTGTCTGTGACGGCCGACGGGAAAGGGCTGGTCGGGCATGCCGGGGCAGTGCTGTTGCGCAGGCTCGCCGACCGCGTGGGCCTGACCGACGCACTGGCGGGAGTGCTTCCATCGGGCACGACCTCGTCGTGGCGGGACCGGGCCACCGCGCTCGTCGGCCTCGTCGTCGCGATCACGCTCGGCGCCACGAATCTGCTGGAGGCCGAGCAACTCCAGCTCCACCACGGCCCGCTGTTCGGACCGGCAGTGTCGGACTCCACGCTGCACCGGCTGCTGTCCACGACGGACGAGACGACGCGCGCGCAGATCGCGAAGGTACGACAGCGGGTGCGTCGCCACGTCTGGACGCTGCTGCACCTGCGGCCCGGCGGCTTCCCGTATCTGACCGTCGCGGGGCGGCATCTGAAGGGCTGGATCGTGCTCGACATGGACGCCACGGTCATCACCGCGGCCTCCAGGAAACAGGGCGCCGCCGGCACGTTCAAGGGCACCTTCGGCTTCCACCCGTTGGCCGCGTGGCTGGCCAACACCGACGAGTGCCTGGCGATGGAGCTGAGGGAGGGCAACGCCGGCGCGAACACCGTCGCCGATCACCTGCGGGTGCTGGATGCCGCGCTCGCGCAGATACCCCGCTCCTCCCAGGCCAAGATCCTGGTGCGGGTCGACGGCGCCGGTGCCACGCACGGCCTGCTCAAGCGCCTTCAGGCGCTGAACACCACGCGGCGCACGGTCCGCTACACCGTCGGCTGGACGATCACGCCCGAGGACGAACGCGCCATCGCCCGCCTCCCCGAAGCCGCCTGGGAAACCTCCCTGCGACAGGACGGCGAGGTCCAAGAGGGCTACTTCGTCGCCGAGTTGACCGGGTTGAACACTCGTGAGGGCTGGCCCAAGGGCATGCGGCTGATCGTCCGCCGCGTCAAGCCCTCCCGCCGGCACCTGGGGAAGCTGACGGCGTTTGAGCAGAAGACCGGCTGGCGCTACTCGATCACTGCAACGAACATCCGGCACATGGGTCACATCGCCGGCACCCACCAAGTGCAGTTCCTCGACGTCCTCCACCGCGATCACGCCGAGGTCGAAGACCGCGTGCGCACCAACAAGGCGATGGGACTGGCGAACCTGCCGTCCAAGTCCTGGGAAACGAACGCGAGCTGGATGCTCACCGCGAACCTCGCCGCCGATCTCGACGCCTGGATGCGGCTGCTGGCCCTCCACGACCAAGCGGACCTCGCCGACGCCGAGCCGGACACGATCCGCTTCCGCCTCTACCACCTGCCCGCCCGCCTCGCCCACCACGCACGCCGCCGCCACCTGCGCATCGAACGGACCTGGCCCTGGGCCGAGACATTCACGACCAGCTGGAAGCGGATCAACAACCTGACGGTCGCCACCTGACGACCAGCCCCTTGCCCCAACGCACACCGAGAGGAGGAAGGCCAGCAGCCTCCGGGTCCGTGGAACCCGGCGCACCCCGCAGCGAGACGCGACGGCCCACCCTCACACGGCGAGGGACATTACGGGCGAACCACCAGGCCACTCAACGACCAAACCCCACCGAAGAATCGAGGTTAACCTCGCTGCTGTTTGGATTGTGGACCTTCACTTTGGACCACTCAGCCATATGCTCATATTCGTAGAGCGGCAAACCGCAAAGCACGCATCCGAATCCGCATCGCTGCCGAATCTCACGTTTCGTGAGCTCTGGAATGACTGGTCGACTCTTCTTCATGGACGAAACTCCAGCCCCGCCGACGCTGTCGAATTCACTTTGCGGAATTTGTCATCACCCCTTGCGAGGTGACATCGCTGCCACGACGGTTTTCAAGATCGGCGAAAGGCTTGACCGCCTAGTAAGGCTCCACTGGCCGCGTGACCCCCCAGACGGTCCGGCCTCTCTCACTCCGTGTCGCGACTTGGATCAGCGGACCGAGTGCTGCAGGCCGCTGAACAGGTCAGTCCTGCAGCGCGGCGAGACCCTTCTGCAGGTCTTCGCTGTTCATCACCGGCTGGATCTCGATCTTCGCGCCGAGTCCCTCGAAGAGGGGCTCCGCAATCGTGGGGAGCATTGAACTGTCCTGCATGTCGAAGACGAAGGTGCACGATCGCCCGCCCTCGCTGGGGCCGAAGTAGGCCGCCTCGGGCTTGAGTTGTTCCGTCATCGACTGCATGATCGGCCGGCACCGGGAGGGAGGGGGCATCGTCGCCGACTGCGGGTCCGTGGGTGGCGTGTGGGGTGGCTTCCGTCCCGCCCGCCGTCGACCAGGCAGAGCCGAGCAGACGTGGCCCATGGCGTCCAGGTCGTACGTCCGGCGGGGCGCTCCACCTGGACGCCATGGACCACGCCCGCTCCACCGCGGTGTGGGTCGACGGCGGACGGGACGGAAGCTGGGGGGAATGGTGGGCTGAGGAGCGGGGACGGCAGTCTGCTCCTCGCCTCGGCCTGTCCAATACCTGTGCCTCGCGAAGTAGCGTTCGAGGCAGCGGAGGATGTCCTCCATGGGCATGCCCTCTGAGCTGCGCCGGGCGGCGCATGCCGACGTGTGGGCGGACCCAGGGCGGACCCGCTCCGGACGGGTGCGGTGGTGTGCAGGACGTGGTCCGCCTGGCGGTCGCCCCGACCGAAGCGATTCCGCACAGCCCGCGTGCAATGAATTCGTGGTTGAGAATGCTCCGGTTTCTTCTCAGGTCGCTTGAGGGTGCCCGATGAGCCCGTCGGGAGGGAATCGCCGCCAGACCGAATGCTGGTACTTCAGGCTGTGCTTCTGCAGCGCGGCAGGACATATTGTGCGGAGCGTCATTGGACCGCTCTTGTACAAGTTGTGTCGGGCTCGCAGGTAAGGACGGGGAAGCGCATGAGTGAACCCCAGTGGCTGGCCGATATCTGTTCCTGCTACGCCGGCCAGCCCAGCCCATATCGTGATGCTGAAGTCCTCAGGTCCATGCAGGCGGCCGTGGACCCGACGTCACTCAACCGTGTCGACTGGAATCAGTACAACACTGAAGAATTCCGTGTCGGAAGCACTCTCAATGAGGTTCTTCAGCGGTGCTTCTCCAGGGTGAGGATGGCCTTGACGATTGACGTCAGGCGGTTGGGACTGCAGCGGGCGCGGCGGAAGATCCGCCAGGACTTGAGTAGGGCGAAGGCCCGCTCGACCGGGCTGCGGAGCCGTGCGTGCGCGCGGTTGACGGACTTCTGGTGCGCGGTCAGCTCACGGCCGCGGTGCCGTTTGTATGGTGTGCAGAAGGTTCCGCCGGCTCCTTCGTAGGCTTTGTCCGCCAGGACGGGAATCTTCAGGCGTTCACATACGGTGATGATGCGGTGGGTGCGGGCGGCGGTGATGTCCACCGTGCGGCCCGGCAGGGCTGGCGAGTACCAGATCAGCTTGCCGGTCGGTCCGGTGACGGCCTGGATGTTCACTCCGTGCCGTCTGGCCTTGCCGGAGTAGTCGCGTTCGCCGTCGCCGACCCGGTCGCACTCGGCGATGGTGCCGTCCACGAGGACGTGGTCGGGCTTGGCCCGCCGCAGTGCGCGGGTGAGAGACGGGGCCATGTCCGCCAGCAACGCGGTGACGCTGTGTACATAGGCGTGGGCGGTGGCTTCGCTGATCCGGAAGCCCGCGGCGATCTTGGCGAGGGTGGTGTGCTCGCGCAGGTACACCAGGGCCACCATGGCCCGCTGGGAGGGGCGCAGCTTGCAGCGGCGGTCACCCTCGCGGGTGACGATCAGCATGGTCACCCACTCCACCAGTGCATGCGGCAGGTCGAGTGCGCAAGGATAGGTCACCAACGAGGCCCCCTGGCTGGCGAGTCGAGACGTGAGACATCTCGCTCAACAGCCCGAGGGCCTCGCCTGTTACGCCCCGCCGCCGGTCACCCGATCAGTGGCCACTCTGAAGAACCTCAATCTACGGACCTTGTACTTGCGGCTGGAAGCGGCTGTGGAAGCGCGGGAGGAGCGCGGGCGGGAGACGGGATGCGTGCTCCACACCACGGCTGCTGAAGGGGAACCCAACCTTGAGGATCTGCTCGCTCTCCTTCGGTTCCTCTTTTCTCCGCAAACGGGCTACCAGCTTGACGAGGCGACCCGACGGTACTGGACCTTGGACTGGGCGGAGGTGTTCGACGATTTCAACGTACGGCACCCGGCCTCGAGTTGCGACAGCCAGGGCACTGTATGGAGTGACGATCGGTCCTCCTTTAATGCCGTCGGCTCTCTCGTATGGAACCGTGCCTATCCGGCCGGCGCTGCCAGCGGCGTGTCGGGGATGCAGGAGCCCCCGGATGCAGCACCATCCGGGGGCACTCAGGCCTTTGTGCCGCAGCAGGACCCCGCACCACCTGTGCGTGCGGCCCAGAAGCCCGTCAAGGTTCTCGATCGCGTGTTCCATGGGACATGGAGTCGTTATGTAGATGATCTCCTTAAGGAAGGTTTTAAACCAGGGATGTCACGCAACGGAAAACGATTCGGGGACGGTTTCTATTTTACGGAATCGGTACAGAGCGCACGGAGCTGGTCGGCCGATGATATGCGGGTCAAGGGGAAGGGCCCGGTGATTGCAGCAAGGATAAGCGGATCCGTCGCCTTCATCGATCAGCAGAAGGTCGAGCAGACCGTGAAGAAGGGCGACTTTTCAGAATTCCCGTTCATCGAGTCCGCTGCGGATGAATCTCGCCTCACGGAGCTGATCAAGTCTGTCTATGCAGGAAGTGGCGTGTCCGAATCCGCGATTGGAATCTTCCTCAAGGAAAAGGGGTACTCTGCGATGTATCTATCCCCCTGGAGGGAGATTGTCGTGTTCGACAGTGCGCACATCGTCGGTATGGAGAAAATCTAGCTGCTGCTGCCGCATGCTATCGGATCTGCGTGATAACGCCGGCGAACAGCGGCGAACAAGAGCGGACGCCTGCCCACCCTTGTACAGGTGAGAGCCACAGCCGCCCAAGGTCAGGGGTTCACCCAAGTTGCTTCGCATCGAGGGGCAACTTGCGAGGGGTGGGCGTGCCTCAGCCGTGCCCGATCCAGCGGGGTACCTCGGGGAACAGCGGTCACTCACGGGCAAGACCCAACACGACGGCCCCTGACCGATCTGCCTGGTCAGGGGCCGTCCACCTGCGGTAGGTGTGGAATTTGAACCCACGGTCACATCGCTGCGACGACGGTTTTCAAGATCGCCGACAGGCTTGGCCCGCCTATTGAGGCTCCACTGACCGCGTGACCCCGCAGACGGATCCTGCTTCTCTCACTCCGTATCGCGACTTGGATCAGCGGACCGAGCGTTGCCGGCGGCTGACGAGGCTGTCAGTCCTGCAGCGCGGCGAGACCCTTCTGCAGGTCTTCGCTGTTCATCACCGGCTGGATCTCGATCTTCGCGCCGAGTCCCTCGAAGAGGGGCTCCGCGATCGTGGGGAGCATTGAACTGTCCTGCATGTCGAAGACGAAGGTGCACGATCGCCCGCCCTGGCTGGGGCCGAAGTAGGCCGCCTCGGGCTTGAGTTGTTCCGTCATCGACTGCATGACTTTCGGCAGTGTGCCGTTCTTGATCGCCTCATTCGACATCTGAGTGTCCAGCTGCGCTCTCAGCATGACCCTCATCGCACGCGCTCCTTCCGCCCACCACGACCGGCGCGGTCCCGTCGATGGTGTCCCCCGTCGTGGTGTTGCCGATCAACTGGTGGGCGTGTTCGGGGTGTTGGGTAGTGCGGGGGCGCTTTCGGGGCGTTCGGAGTAGAGCTCGTCCATGCTGCCTTCGGGGAGGTAGCGGCGGGGGAAGGCGATCCATTCGTCGTGCATCTCGAACAGCACGGCGGTGACGAGCCGCAAGAGCGCGTCGTCGTTGGGGAAGACCTGGACGACGTCGGTGCGGCGCTTGATCTCCCGGTTGATCCGCTCCAGCGGGTTGGTCGACTGGATCTTCTTCCAGTGCCTCGGTGGGAAGTCCGCGAATGCTGTCAGGTCTTCCTTCGCGTCGAGGAGCATGGCTTTGACCTTGGGGAACTGGGTGCCGAGCATGTCCGCGACGGTGTCGAGCTGGGTGCGCACGAGGCCGGCAGTGGGCTGGGTGAAGATCGTGCGGATCGTCGCGGCAACCATTTCACCGGAGTCCCGGTCGATCACGCCGAAGACGTTGCGCAGGAAATGAACCCTGCACCGCTGCCAGGCGGCGCCCAGCATCACCTTGCGGACCGCGGCGACCAGACCCGAGTGCTGGTCGGTGACGACGAGGCGGACCCCGGACAGTCCGCGTTCACGCAGGGAGCGCAGGAACTCCTTCCAGAACGCCTCGCTCTCGCTGTCTCCGGCCATCAGGCCCAGGACCTCGCGGTTGCCGTCCTCGGTGATGCCGGTGGCCACCACGACGGCCCGGGAGACAATCTGGTGGTTGACCCGCCCCTTGCAGTACGTGGCATCCAGGTAGACGTAGGGGAAGCGGACATGGTCGAGTGGGCGGGTGCGGAACGCGGTCAGCGGTTCGTCCAGCGCCGCGCAGATCCGTGAGACCTCCGACTTCGAGATGCCGCTGTCCCCACCCAGGGCTTTGACCAGGTCATCCACGCTGCGGGTGGACACACCGTGCACGTATGCCTCCATGATCACGGCATAGAGGGCCTGGTCGATCCGGCGCCGCCGTTCCAGCAGTGACGGGAAGAAACTGCCGGTGCGGACCTTGGGGATCTCCAGGTTCAGGTCGCCGGCCAGCGTGGTCAGCACCTTCTCGCGGTGCCCGTTGCGGATGGTGGTCCGCGTCGGCGTGTGCTCGTTCCACTCCGCACCGATATGGGCACTCGCCTCGGCCTCGATCAGCTCCTGCACCATCCGCTCGGCGATGGTGCGGATGAACTCGATTCCGTCGGTCGAGCGTAGTGACTCAAGCAGCCGTATCAGCTCAGACTGGGACAGGGCCATCGTGTACTCCTCGTGGTTGAACTGGCTGTTCACCAAGAAGAGTTACGCGGTGGCCCACCCCCTGTTCAGGGAGCGGCACTCACCCGTGGAAGTGCGCCCCGGGCAGACGCCCGCGCACTCCCAGCCGCTGATCCGCAACACCACGACGAGGGACACCATCGTCCCGTCCGCGCTCGCTGAGACCCGGTGACGTCCCGCTCAGCCTCTCCTCGAGTGATCAGGGCGGCAACCTCTCGCCCTCCGTCCGTGTCGCATGTCGCGATCAAGGGCGAGATCATCGGCATGTACCTGCTCCGATGGGCTGCGCCGGCGCCTGCCCGAAACCGGGAGCCGGGCAGTCCCGACCGCGGGGACGTTACAGCTGCCCGAGGAAGTGCCCGAAGGCCCATCCAGCGCACTCCCCCGCCGCGCCAGGATGCGAAGCATGCCGCAACCCATCCCGCCCGACGCGCCGCCGGCGCAGCACGAGACATGGCACCCGCCGATGGCCCCGCTTCCTGCACAAGGACAGTGGTGCCGGCCTGTGGTCTGCGCACAAAAAGCCGTCAGCGCGCAGGTCCCCGCGCAAAAAGCCATCGTCGCGCAACGCTTCGAATGCAGGCAGTGCGATGTCACGTGGTACGACACCGACAGCACGTGCTGGAACTGCCACCAGCCCGCAACCCCCGCCGCCACCGGCCGCACCGGCCACGGCCCGCCCGGCGTGGCGGGATTGCCCATGGGGCTGAGGGCCTGACCGGCGTCCCAACAGGGGTTCGGCCACAGGCAAGGACGGCATCACCGCAAATGGCACATCGCATACAAAACCCAAGGATTAACAATGGAAATCCGCAGGGCAACTGAATGCGGACCAACACTCTCCGCCTATACGATTTCCGCAATGCACAGCGCCAGCCCCAATGACGTACCCGATCAGCACGACATACTCCAGAATATAAATCCCGGAAAGTATCGCCTTCCTTTCTGGAATTTCCTCCAGGACATGTCCGGGAAAAATTTCAAGTCCGAAGAAATAGAGGCGGACCTCAACTGGGCCCCGGACGCCATGGACCCGGACAAGGAAAGACCGCCGCCCTCACAGGCCACCCGGGAAGCAGCGGAAGACTACATTCGCCACCACCGATGGATCCTTGCGAAGATCTCGGAGGTCGCCGACATGCGCCGCGAACTGCTCCTGGCGGAGAAACGACTGAGCGCGTTTACTCAATTCAGGGAAAGCAGTCGGCAGCAGGCCTTCGACGGCGCCGCCGTCCTCGCCATCACCCGGGCTGCAGGCGACGCCGACCATGACACACTGATAGCCCAAGCGAAAGCAACAGAAATATCCATCAAATACGCAGACAGCAAGATTGCCGAAATGAGCCGAATGATCATGTGGTACAGGACCGAGCTCGGTGAAACCTGCACCAGCGAAACAGGCCAGGAAATCTACCGCCTGGCCGATCAGGCACTGTCACGGCAGCTGTAGATCACGGTGGCTGCAGGAGTTCTGTCAGTGAGTCTTTGCCAGTAACGGATCATGACGTTGCGTGATTGATCAGATGGTGCGGTCGTACTCGAGCTGGAGCAGGACGAGGGCTGCGGCGGCGATCTTCGTGATGCGGCTGGGGTCGAGGCTGATCCGGCGCAGGGCTTTGAAGGTCGTCTTGAGCAGGGAGCTGGCGCGCTCGCAGACGCCGTGGATGCCGCGGATGACCTTGTTGTACGTCTGCTGGGCCTCGGTCAGCTCGCTTCCGGCGGGCTTCTTGTACGGGTGTCGGAAGCCGTCGCCGGCGTTCTCGTGGCCGAGGTCGGCCAGGGTCGGCATGTCCAGCTCGGCGGCGATCCGGTTGAGGGCGTCAAGCAGACCGTGGTGGCGGGCGCAGGTGGTGTCGTGTTCGCGGCCCGGGCGGGCCGGTGAGACCCGGATCGGCCGGCCGTCCGGGGTTGAGATGACCTGCACGTTCCCGCCATGGTGCTGATGTTTTCCGGACCACCAGAGGTCCGCGTCGTTGGGGCCGGGAGCGGCGACGCGATCCGTGCGGACGACGGTGCCGTCGAGGTTCAGATGTGTCAGCCCGGCGGCCTTCGCGCGTTCCGGCGCAGTCGCCAGGTCCGGTGCCCCGGCCGCCGGAACGGTCAGTCCTTCATGGAGGTAACGGTAGGCGGTGGAGGTCGACAGGCCGTTGTCGCGGGCGAGTTGGGAAAGGCGGGCGTTGTCGATGAACCAGCGCAGGACGAGCACTGCCTGCCGGAAGCAGCCCGGCGCACGCCTGCCCCTGCGGGTTCCGGCCGCGATGCGGTGGTCGCGCAGCAGCCGAGCCAGGTGCTCGGCGGTGGACCGCTCCACGTCGAGCACCGCGGTGTATGTGACACTGGTCGGCACGTGAGGCCCCTCGGTCAGAACAATCCGTCGCAAGATCGTTCCTACCAGGGGCCTTACGCCTGCCCGGACTTGGGGACCACACGAGCCGCAGCGGAAGCATCACGATCACAGCGAGCGACGGCCGCTTACCGGGAAAGACTCAGTGTGTCGGGTTCGGCTGGGACGGTGTGAGCGCGTGTTCGGCGGCGTCGGTGGCAGGCACGGGCGACGGCCTGGTGGAGGCGGCGGTAGGCGGACCAGGCCATGGCGTGCCGGATGCGTTGGTGGCGTTCGGGCAGCGGGGTGAGCAAGATGAGCAGGCGCCTGATCTCGAAGGCGGTGAAGCGGACGGGGGCGGGCGGGCTGCTGGGATCAGGCGGGTCCCCCTCTCTCGGCTACGGGCGCTGTCGGCGGGGGCCGGCCGTAGCGGGTCCGGGCCGGCGGGCCGTTCTCGCGGGCGGTGGCTGCGTCGCAGCCGGCCAGGAACGCGGCGGCCAGCTGGGCGAGGGTGACGTGCCGGTACCAGCCGTGGAAGGAGCGGACCTCGTAGTCAGCCATCCCGCAGGCGGACTTCGCCGGCTTGATCGCCTCTTCCACCCGCCGGCGCGCACCCGGCACCAAAACGATCTCCTCGACCGGGGTGTCGGTCGGGCCCCGGCCCAGGTAGTAGTCGCGTTTGCCGGGATCCTCCAGGCGGCGTCGCGCGACCAGCCATCGCGCCCACGCCTGGCCATCGGCCATCTCCTCCTCGCCGGGGAGTCGCCGCACCCACCACTGCCACGTGCGGGTATCCAACTGGGAGGGCCCGGCGGGCAGTTCGACCCAGTCCTCCTCCCGGGCGACCCGCTCCACCAGCCGGGCGGCGTGCCGCCGGCCCGGACGCTGCAGCACCGGCGAGTTCGCCTGCACGTTGACCACGTACGGCAGACGATGCTCCTCCAGGAAGAAACGGAACGCACGCTCGCGCCCGTACACCTCGTCGGCGGCTACCCACACCTTCCCCGTCTCCTGGGGCAGGCCGGGCAGCGCCCGCTCGATCATCGCCTCCGCCGGCCGTGGCTTGGTCAGGAACCCGCGCTGCCCGGGCACGTGCGCGGCCCGGCAGCGATCCGGATCGTCCGTCCATTCCCGCGGCAGGTACAACTCCCGGTCGATCAACGCCTGCCCCGCACCGGTGGCCCACGCGCACATCACCCCGATCTGGCAGGGGAATACCCCGCCGAGCGTCCCGGAGTGCTGTCTCGCCACCCCGGCCGAAGCCTTCCCGCGCTTGGCGAACCCGGTCTCGTCCACCACCAGCACCCCGGCCCCGCCGGGCCCCGCGCCCACGCCGTCGTCCGCCAGCCCGGCGACGGCGTACCGGCGGGTGAGCGCTTGGTCGGATCGAGGCGAGCCCGACGGACTACCGGCGGCTGCCGGCCCGGGCCGAGCGGCGGCCGCAGCGCAAGCCGGCCGTGGACAACGCCGGACGGAGCGGGCCGGCATCTCGCTCAGCGGCTCGTCGCCCGCGGCGCGAGCGTCGTCGACGTGCCTGCCGCGGCGAGCAGTCGAGTGCGCGAACTCTCCCACGGCGGACGGCGCAAAAACGATCGGCGCCGCGGCCGCAGCCACCGTCACCCCCTTGGCAGAAAGACGGACGGATGTCGAGCCCGAGGACCACACCACGGCGCCGGCTCTCGGGGACGAACGGCGTGAGAAGCCGGCCCGGACCCGGGCCCCCGGCCGGCCCGGGCCCGGGCCCGCACGGCCGGCCGGCTCCACGCGCTGCTGCGTGATCTGCTGCCCGGCGGCGCCCAGGCCCAACGGTCCGCGGACCAGGCCGGCCGGACTGCTGCAGTGCGTCCGCCGCGCCGGCGGCGCCGGGACCGTCCGCAAGGACCCCGTGCAGCATCGATGACCTCCGCCGAGCTGGTCCGGATCCGTCTCGAACAGGTGCAGTACCGGCCCGGCCCGGTCCACGGATTCGTCACCGCGACCGGCTGGTCAGGACGCAGCCAAAACGCCACACCGCAAACGCAGACCTCAACAGCCGGCCCGGCGCCGCTGGATGCGGCTGAATCCGGTCCTGGCTTCGGGAACTGAGGTCTTCCTTCTTGGCTGCCCTGCAGGCCCGCTCCGCCGGCGGCCGGTGCGTCTAGCGTGAGGGTGCCGGCGGTGGCCGTAGGGAACCTGTCCGCCGGCGCGGGCATGGCCGCAGAGGGGCAGCTGTCGGAGCATGAGGAGATCCTGATGAGTGTGTTGGACCCTAAGTTTGCGACGGTGAAGCAGGCCGTCAGGGAGATAGCCGTACCCGATACGTGGCGGGCGTTCCGTGACGCTCTGTGTGCCCAACGGGCCGACCTGCGCTCGCTGCTGTGGGGCACAGAGACCGAGGGCGGCCTGCGGGGCCTGTTGACTTACATGATCGATTCCGATCCGGGCGAGGGAGTCCCCTCGCCCCAGGACGCGTCATACATTGAACCGCCCCTCGACCTGCCCGAATGGGTGATCGAAAGCATGGTGCTGAGCGCGCTGACGCCAACCGTTCGCGCCGTGCGGCACAGCACCCGCGGCGCGCCCTGGCTCGAGAGCGTCGGCGACAACAACCAGGTCCTCGAAGCGGAGGACAAAGCCGGCTACCTGCTTTACTGGAACGAACCGGCAGAGCCCACCTACAGTTTCGAGGTGAAGGCGCTCCAGTCCTACGTCTTCGGCGATACGACCCTTTTCTACCGCGAGATCTCCGCCACCGAAGGGGAATACTCTCTCGATGGCACGTTCACCCCGGAGGACAGGGCACGGACGACGGCATTTCTTGCCCAATGGGACGAACGAATGGCCGCCGCCAGCGTACCCCCGAAGGGGACGTTGCTGTCCCAACCGAAGCTGCTTGACGAGCATAAACCGACGGAGCCTGACGAGGACAAACCGGCGGAGCCTGACGAGGATAAACCGAAGAAGCTGCGCAAGCGCAAACCGGTATGGTGGGTCCGGCAGGTCGCGGACGGCGCGGGCGGTTCCGAAATGCAGTACTCCAGTGACGAGCAGTTCAGCGAAGTGAAAATGCTCTACGCCGACGGCGTGCGGGCCCTGCGGAGGAAAGCGGCGAAGGCGCGCTTTTCGTCCTCGGAACGGAAGGCCATGAAGTCGACGGTGGCGCCCGACGCCACGGTACCGATGGGGCACTCGTACGTCGAAGACGATGTCAAGCCGTCGCGGCTGGTCCTGTATCTGCCCAAGGAGACACGGAGCCGGCGCAAAGTGACTCGTGTGCTCGACGAGGGGGCAGAGCCGCCCCAACCGTGGGTGTTCATGCAAGGCGGGGAGAGGGTGCCCGCCGGGCGCTACGGCTGGGTACTCGACCCGGACTTCAACTTTTATCTCTTCAATGACGACCTGAACCTGATCTGGAAACTTGAGACAGTCGACGGCCAGGCACAAAACCTCGACATTCCGCCCGAGATTCTGCAGAACGCCGACCTGCAGACCTTCGGAAATATCCCCCAACTCCTCGAACGCCTGCAGACGGAGCAGGATCCGTCCAGGCACCGAGTCGTCGAGGTCGTGCTGCGCCACAGCAGCAACGTGCAGGGCGGGCGAGTCATCAGCGCAGGCATCTGCACCGTCGCCCAGGTCCAGGTCCCTGCCACGGACGCCGAAGGGCAGCCCTTGTACACCACGGAAAGCGACGACGGCGCCACCGTCCTGGTGCCGGAAGGCGACCTGCCCGCGAACAAGCAAGGCACGGCGCTCATCACGGGTTTCGAGCAGGCTTTCTCCGTGGATGACGTGCTGTCGGTGGCCGACAACGACAGCGGCCACTACCGCCCGCTGGTGGAAAACCATGAAAATGCCGTCAAGTGGCTGTTGAGAAACCGATTCATGCTCCATGCCAGCAACGTCAGACTCGTGGCCTCCGACCGATCCGGCGGGACAACGACATACAAGGACACCATGCTGCGAGCAGGCGCTCTCGACCAGGCCCTGGACCACAGTGGCGAACCGATTACCTACGCAGAACTGGAGACCCGCCACGACACCGCCCGCAACGCAGCGGCCAGGGGATTCATCAAGGGCGGTATCACGGCTGACATCAACAGTGCAAGAATGCTTTGCAAAATCGAAGACGATCCCCGTGAGCTTAAAAGGAGAAAAAGGAAATTCCATCAGGCGTACGTCAAATGCGCCCACCTGTACGGCACCGACCTCCTGGATGAAGCGTCCCGAGGCAAGGACTACGTGACTGCGCTCTCCCAGGTCCAAAAAATGGAGGATCTTGAGACCTTTCGCGAGGCATGGCAGCAGCTCACGGCGAAAGACAGACCGCCGAAGAACATTGCCCTGCTCCTGACGGCCGACGAATGCGAAGCTCTCGGAGTGGACGCCTCACGCGAAGGAGTGTCCACCGCGGAAACCAACTGGGCCGAGACCATGAAGGAGCACATGCCGTCCTCAGCCGACCTGAGCGAACTCGGACCCGCAACCCCAACCCCCACGCCCTACTCCACAGAAGCCGAAGACAACGAAGACGACGACGAACCGAACGAGCAGGCCCGCCGGCCAGACCCCCAGCCAGACCCAACCACCCGCGACGACGACGACGGATACATCGGCGGCGGATACTTCGTGGAACGGTAAACAAACCACCCCAAAAACACCTGCACCGAAAACCGCAATCCCCCACGACCACACCACACCGCCCCCGACTACCGGCCAGAACGCGGACGCGGCGAGCGTGAGGATGTAGGTGAGGAGATGACGCCGTCCCTGCGCCCGTCGGGGGATCCGGCACCGCCTGCGAGGCAGACAAGCCCCGGGTCATCCCCGGGCCCGGTGGACCGGACAACGCGGGCGGCTCAGGCCGGCGGGGTGGGCGATGATCAACGGGCAGGCGGGCTCTCGCCATGTGGTGATCAGGGGCTCGACGCCTCGTGATCACCCGGAGGCCGTGCCTGCCTGCGTTCCGGCCCCGCGAACTCCGCAGCCATATCCGTCACCTGCACCAGCATCGAATCGGATCGAACCTCTGAACGACGCCGCTCTGGCCCCTCTCTCAATCTCGAGGGAACCTCACCGTCCCGCTCGTCTGCACTCTCCAGACCTGTGACTGCGCAGGAGAAGAAGGCGGGCCAAGTGGGTTCGTGGCCGTGCCCTTAGGTCTGCCCTGGCCAGGCTGGTGGTCTGGGTCTGGGCCGGGAGACAGTTGAGGGCGCGGAGGGGCTCTGCCTTGCGAAGTATCGATCCTGTCGTCACTGGGGAATTCTATGGATAATGCAGAAGGGATTGCTGCGGCGATCCGTGAGGTGGCGGAGGCGGGCCAAACTGACTCCTCCTACGTGCTCTCCGTGAGGGCGTGGGTAACCGATTTCATCGGCCGGGACTTCGGCCTGGTTTTCAAAGACGGGAAAGTGGTCGAGGGGGCTGCTCAAATCCTTGAGCCGCTCCTGGGAGCACTCCGGGTCCTCGGCGTCGGTGATGGACTTCAGGCCATGTCCGTTTTCGAGAGGCTATGTGCAGCCGCCGAGCAGGACACGGCCATGGGTATGCACACACCTGGCGTGAAAGCTGAGCGCACACCTGATGTGCAAGCGGGCGCTTCTGCCATTGCCGAGGCTGTCTGCACCATAGTGGGTGCGGAAGCTGTCGATGCCGAGTATGTGCTTGCAATGAAGACATGGGTAAGCAATGTCCTCCTCGACTCATTTAAGCTCACATTTGAGGACGCTTTCACGGTCGCTGGAATGCCTGCCGGCCTCCCCATCGCCCCACTCCTCCTGGCAGAAATCGAAGCACGCGGCGCCACCGATCCACAGCAGACCGTGTCCGATTTCTCATTGCTGTGTGCATTCGCCGCGGACGCGCCGGTCATTGCCGAGGCCGTTTGCGCCACAGTGGGTGCGGAAGCTGTCGATGCCGAGTATGTGCTTGCAATGAAGACATGGGTAAGCAATGTCCTCCTCGACTCATTTAAGCTCACATTTGAGGACACTTTCACGGTCGCTGGAGTGCCTGCCGGCCTCCCCATCGCCCCACTCCTCCTGGCAGAAATCGAAGCACGCGGTGCCACCGATCCACAGCAGACTCTGATCGAATTCGCGTCGCGGTGCGCACTCTCCGGGCAGGACATGGGCACCCACGACATTACCGCCGCGCCGAATGACGCACAGATGCCCCAAGCCGCTACAATTTCCATGATATCGGACCTGCTCGGAAACAGCGAAGCCTTCGCTGCCGCCGGTCCCCTGCTGGCACAATTCTCCGAGTTTTTCGCCGACTCGGATGCGCCCCTTGTACAGATGCCCGATATTGCTCCGGAATCTCTTACTGACACCCGCCTTCTATCGGAACTGTTCGAAAGCAAGGAAGAGTTCGAGGAGACCCTTCCCCAGCTCGCAAAACTTGCCCAGTACGGCGACAAGCCGGAGAAGTTCCTTGAAGAAATGTTCGGGATCACCCCGAATGTCCTGGACCTGCTGGCGGAGATGGAGAACGGCGATGGCTGACATTCCTGCGCTTCAGGTGAGCACGCATTGAGGCCGTCCGGAGCGGCTGAAACTTCGCCACAGAGGGATCATGGAAAGGTATTCCTCCAATGACTCCTCTCCACTCGAAGCAACCTCGGAACCCGAGACATGGAAGGCGGTGCAGCCATGGAAGACACCAGCAGCGACAAAGGCTTCGCAGACAGTAAAGGTAAAGACCCGGATGTGAAGCCGAAGAGTAAGAAGAAGTACTCGAATTTCTCTGTTGATGACCTACAGCGTCGAATGAAGGTGACCATCGATCGCGCAGTAAAGTCGGGGGTAAAAGAAAACAGGGATGGGGAACTGGTAGTGCGCGCTACCAACCTGGCCCTGGCGAAGTATTTCGGGGTCGATGTTCCTACAATTGAAGGCTGGATCGGGAATGGAAATCCCCCTGAGGAGATGGCCGGCGAACTGGGGGATATCTGGTACGATCTCACGAACCTCGGATGGGCGACTGTCCAGAACTGCAGGAGGATTTATGATATTCACGCGGAAGAGGGTGTGTACACTCTGAACCATGAGCTCTCTAAGCGAGACCTTCGCGGCGAAACGCAAGAAGAAGAGGCTCAACGCTGGTCTTTGGCCTCGAATTCTATCCTTTATCCGGTAGCGACCCTGGGGACCGCAATATCCAGCGCGTTCATCGCTTGGGCTTGGATGGCAAGCAGCGAAGCAGTCCGCGGCAGTAATGACACGGCGCCTGGCGTGGCTGACAGAGAGGAAAGACTGGGTATCGGATCCCTTATCGCGTCCATCTTTGCGCTCGTGTTTTTCATTTGTGTTCTCGCGGGCGGAATAATAAAATGTAAACAGCTGTATGGTGGACAGGGCAGCAATACGCGCCTCCAGCAAAGGGACGTGTACTCACAGCGGCAGCAAGCCAAGTACAAGACCGGCGAGAAATACAGGGATTTGGCCAGCGATGCCGCCAACTTGGAAGTGGATGCTGCCAAGGAATCTGACGGCGCCAAGGCCGAGAGGATACGCGCCATAATGAATGTGAAAATTGAGATTTTGGAGAATTTCATCGCTGAAATAATGAGAGAATGTGAAGAACTTTCACGCATGCTTTCTCGGGCTCCCGCTTTCGCGCTGCCACCGACGAAGGCGAAGGACAAGTAATCGTCACGGCGCCGACGCGTAGCAGGCGAGGCCCCCGGACTGTTGAGCGAGATGTCTGACGTCTCAACTCTGCAGCCTGAGGGATGGAATGGGTCAGGGCCTGTACCCCGTCCCACTCCACGATCGCTTGTCCGGTGGCGTCCGGCGAAGAAGAGCCACCCAACTTCCAGGCCCGCTCGCGTACTTCGGCCCGCGCCGACCCCGGATCGCGCTCAGACCGAGCCTCTTCAGAGCGCCCACCAATCGGGTGACATGCCTGACCAATTTGCCCAGTTCGGCGGCGGCTTCCTTCCTCCACGAAGTTCCGAGTTGAAAAGGCTCACTCTTCGATTCGTACGCGGCGAGCTTGTCGATGAGCCGGAAGCGGTCGGGTCGGGGGCCACCGGTCCGAACACGGCCGCTCCGCCCGGCAGCATCCCGACATTCGCCAGACAGTCCCCGCTCAGCGCGACCGCCAGGAAAGCGATTTTGACCGTAACCGTTGGGGATCATCGTTCGCCCCCGTGCCCGTGTTGGAATGTGGCCGCTGCGTGTGGCGACGGACGGGCGGCGACGTGCAGCCGGTGGCGAAGACATGGAGACGACGCGGCGGCGACCGGCCGACGCCGCCGCGCTTGCGCAGCCCTCGGTTGATCCGACCTACTGGCGTAGGCAACCGGGTGGAAAGGGGTGCGCTGTGGCCCCGGAATCGGGGTGCTATGGTCCGACCGCTGTTGCGTTTCCTATCTCGAGGCCGGATCGTGGTGGCGGTGGCGTGCGGGCCGGAAGCGGCCGTTGGTGCGCTTGGGCAGAGTCTGCGCCGGCCGGGTTGGCGATGATCGAAGAGCGCCGTTGGCCGCCGGACAAGCGCGCGAAGCGAGCCTTGATGCAGTGGGGAAACTCTGTCCGCGAGGCGCTCTTGCGACGGGGCGGGGGCCGGGCCCGGTGGAGCAGGCGTGCTGGTGGTGGACGAGACTGGCTTCGCCAAGCGCGGCAACGCCTCGGCCGGAGTGGCGCGCCGGTACTGCGGCGCTCTGGCGGAGTTTTCCCTTGCCAGGCGGGCGGGTGCCGGCCGCCTGGGCGAGCGGCACCGGCCAGGCTCTGATCGACCGGGAGCTGTACCTGCCCCGCGAGTGGACAAAGGACCGTGAGCGGTGTCGCCGCGCGCGCGTTCCCGACCGGGTCGCCTTCGCCGTCAAGCCGCGCCTGGCCGAGCAGATGATCGACCGGGCGGTGCCGGACCTGCCGCAGGGGCGGGTGTGGGTGGCCGCCGACGAGGTCTGCGGCCGCGACGGCGCCTCCGCCGGCACCTGGAGGACCTGGGCCTGCCCTACGTGGTGACGGTGCAGGCCAACCAGGGTGTGCTGCCCCGCCCCGGCTGGCGCCACCTGGCCCGCCTCGTGGAACGCTGCGCGGGTGAGGACGGGGTCGAACTGCCCGCCGGCCCCTCCCAACTGGACCCCCGTACCTGGCAGTGGTGGGTGCGCCGGATACCCGCTCCGGACGCACCGGCCGGCAGCGGCACCGCCCGCTGGCTGCTGGCCCGGCGCCGCCCCGAGACGCCGGGTACTACCTGGGCTGGGGCCCGCAGGACACCTCGGTGGAAGACTTCGTGCTGGTGTCGGGCGCCCGCTGGCGGGTGAAGGAAGCGATCAAACTCGCGTAGTCGGCCGCCGGGATGGCCGACTACGAGGTACGCCACTTCCACAGCTGGTACCGGCACGTCACCCTGTCCCAGCTGGCCGCCGGGTTCCTGGCGGTCCAGGCCGCCGCCGAACGCCGCGACGCGCAAGCCGTTCCGCCCCACACAGTGGAACCGGAGTGACCCCACCGTCCCCGGTGAACTCATCCCGATCAAACCTCACCGCCTTCGAGGCCGCCCGCCTCCTCATCCTGATGGCTCCTCAGCCATCGCGTGAGCAGCGGATCCGTCACGGTCTGCACTGGTCACGATGGCGCCGCCTCCACCAAGCCCTTGCCCGTGCCTGCCACCGCAAACGCCGAACCGACGCCAGAACCCCACCCGGCCACCAACCGCGCTCTAGGACTGAAGGGTCAGCAAGGGTCAGCGGACGAACGTCACGTATTCCTCGAAACTGATCTTCTTGTCCCCGTTTTTGTCGGCCATCCCCATAATCACGGCGACATTATCGTCAGAGACGTTCTCACTGCCGGCCCTCAGCGCTGCAGCGAATTCCGCAGCCGTAATAAACCCGTCGCCGTCCGTGTCGATCTCGTCGAATGCCGCCCGCTTGTCGCCAGCCACAAGGCCTCCCTCACACAGTGATTACCGAGCTGATTACCGAGCCCACTATCAGCTCCCTCACACTTCATGCTAACCCCCGACCGCCGACAAGGCATTACGACGGCTCCCCCAGCAATCGCACTCGATCTCCATACAATCCCTCGCCCGACCCCGGAAATGACCGCCCCACCACCACGACGAACACCAAGCCAGAGTGACAATCGACCCGAGAACTCAACGCCGACCAGGTACGCACGCCCCGGTGGCCAGCCGAAACCATCAGCGCACCACAAATCCCGCACGGGGCAGAACGGCACAACCCGGGGCCGGCAGGGCACCACCCCGGTCACCAGCAGAACAAGGCACGCCGGGCCCGGGAGGACACCCATGCGTTCACAGCAGGTCTGTGTCCGATCAACAGCTGATCTAGGTTGACGAGGCTCAGTGAACCTCTTTCAACCTGAGCATTCGCAGGTCAGCGATCCAGCGCACCTTCGGTACACGCCAAGGGCGTGGTAAATGCCGCGGCGCGCTGGGGATACTTCTGTCTCCCCCGACATGGGCTGATGCCGGTCCGGGACGCCGGAGGAACTCGTTCCGGCCGAAACCGATACCTCTGTGATGCCGGTGAGCTCGCAGGTCAGCGTGGTACCGGGGGCCACCCACGGAAACCGTGCAGTGTTGATGCGAGCACGTGCGTCAGAATTCCTGATACACCCTGGCCCTCCCGGAACGACGTACGACGGGTTCGTCCGCCAGGGAGGAAGCAAGGCCCTGGACGTACTACACGAACGCTGCGCAGGCCTCGACATCAGCAAGAAGGACGCCAAGGCCTGCGTCCGAACCCCGAGTACGAAACAGCCGGGGGTCCTTCACAACCCAGACCACAACGTGGGGATCGACGACGAACGCAGTCCTCGCCCTGCGGGACCACCCGCTCGCCGCACAGGTGACGCTGGTTGCGATCCAGGCGACCTCGGACTACCGGAAGCCCCTTCCACTACGTGCTGGACGAGGGCCTGAACGTGATCCTGCTCAACGCCCGGCAGGTCAAGAACCTGCCCGGCCGCAAGACGGACGTCTCCGATGCAGCCTGGCTGGCCCAGCTCGACACCCACGGCCTGGTCAGGCCCTCCTTCGTCCTACCCGAGTCAGTGCGCCAACTACGGGACCTGACCCGCGCCCGGACCACCGCAATCCGTGAACGCGGCCGGGCGATCCAGCAGCCGGAGAAGCCCCTGGAGGACACCGGCATCAAACTCTCCGCGGTCGCCGCCGACATCACGGGCGTCTCCGGCCGGGCCATGCTCGAAGCCCTCATCCGCAGCGAAGCCGACCCCCAGGTCCTCGCGGACCTGGCCGAACACAAGCTCCGCAACAAGATCCCCGAACTCACCGAGGCCCTGACCGGCCGCTCCCTGGCCGACTGCGCTTCCGGCGAAGGCAAGTGCAGCTTCAACTCCCCCGAGACCTCGCGGGGCTTACCCCGGCAAGCCCCGCCAGGTCTCCGAACTGCTCTACAACTGCACCGCCTCGCCCGCCGCCCAGACGATGTCAGGGGCCGACACCGTGGGCTCCTCCCACTCGGTGGGCGGCACGATCACCGTCGGCGGCGGCATCGAGGGCATCATCACCGCCAGCGTCACCGCAACGTACAACTACACATGGCAGCGCTCGCACACGGAGACGAGTTCCTTCACGGTGAACGTCCAGCCGGGAGACGTCGGTTGGATCCCCCGGGCCCAGGTGATGCAGGACATATCCGGCACGTGGCAGACCCACTACGACGACCCCAAGTGGGGCCACTACTACTGGTTCGTGCCCGACGTGGTCACCGGCCCCGCCCCGAACGGCACGGACGGCAAGCACAACGCCGTCGTGGTCGAGTCCGGCAAGATGACAGCCGACGAAAAGAAGCTCTACTCCAACGGCTCCACCAAGAACGAGGTCTTCACCCGCAACAGCTGAACCGCCCCGCTCAGCGAGGACCGTAGGATTCAGTGAACACGGTGGGCGCACAGCCCGGCCGGCTGCCCCGCGTGTGCCGTCGCGGGCTCACGCAGACCATCCAGATGATCACCTGGCCGCCGGCCGGACGGTGTCCCACACTTGCGCAGCGCACACACCAAGCAGTCTTATGCTGGGCGCGGCATCGTGACAGCTCTTACCGTGGCGGGCCACCACACGGCGCCGGCCCGGCATGTAACCGCGGGGTGATCGCAGCGCGGGCCCTCTCATGACTGCGGCCCTGCGTGGGCATGCCACTGACCGTCGTGTTCCTGCTCGCTGTTGACGTGTGGCGCCGCTACCCGGGGCCCTCACCATGCCCCGAAGTCTGCCCTATGGAGCAGACCTTCCTTCTTATGTCGCGATCTGCCGTCCCGGCGGCACTAAGATGCTTCGCCCGCGAGTTGCTGGATCACGGGCACACCGTCACGGCGGTGCAGCTGCCGCCGACGTCGCTGTTCGACGATGTGGCGGTCGTGCACTGCCCGCTGGCCCAACACGGTCCCATGGTGCTGGTCGGGCACTCTTACGCAGGTGCGGTGATCTCCGCAGCATCACAGGCCCCGTGGGATGGCGCGAGCGTCCGTCGTGGTACGTGCTGTGCAACCAGGACGGCACACTCACACCGGACATACAAAAGGCTATGGCGGGCCAGCTCGCTGCGCGGGTGGTCAGTGTCGAGGCCAGTCACGCTGTCGCCGCCCAGCCACACGTCGTGGTCGAGGCTCGAACTGGCAGCGGCTGCCGTCCCTGTATAAGGGGCCGGACAGTCCACCGCCGGTGGCCAGGAACCATAAACGGCCCCGGTTGCCCCGGCCCCACCGGGGCAACCTTGTCTGGGCCAGCAGCTGCAGACGGTCGTCGGACACAGCTCAGGTCAGCGCACGAAGCGACTGAACCATGACCGGCACCGCGCCGTCACCCGGTGCTTGTAGCGCTGCGCATGACGTGCCAGAGCCTGACGTGCGGCCAGCTTGATAGACGATGTGACGTTCACAGAGCACCTCTCAACTACACCGTGCATGAGCCATGACACAGGCAGCCACGACCTGACGTGCCCGGCGCATTAGAAAACCTGCTTCTGATCGCGGCGCACATTCTCCGCCTGGAGGCCCTTGGAATTGCGAGCCACGTCGAAGGTCACTCCTTCGCCTGCATCCAAGGACCGGTAGCCGCTCCCACTGATCGCGCTGTAGTGAACGAAGACGTCCTGCGATCCCTTGCCTGCCACGGGGCTGATGAAACCAAACCCCTTGTCAGCGTTGAACCACTTCACGGTTCCCTTGACGTTGCACTCGACGGTTGAATCGGTCACTTCAACTCCTAGACCTGCTGCACTGTTAGCCATGAGGGTGCACAGGCGACCTTGAATGGACACCAAGGCCGCCCCACCCGGGCCGGCGCCCACCTGGCTGCCGGCTGCTGTCCATTGCATCCGCAAGACACCCGCTTTACCACAACCGATGAGGCACCTACCCGTCTTGAAAAAATGAACCTTTCAGGCACGCCGCCGGGCCGCGCGGCCCGGCGGTGGACGGCAATGGCCTCGAAAATGACCGGTCCGCCGTGGACGCCGGCCCGCACCTTGCCCTACCACAACGGCCGCACCGAAGGCATCAACACCCGCACCAAGAGGATCATGCGACAGATGCACGGCGCTGGATTCGACCTCCCCCATCACCGCATCCTCCTGCCCTGAGAACACCCGGCGTCACCACCGACTACGGGTCAGAGCCGCTCGTTTGACAGATCCGGACCTGGGACATCAGCATCTACACCCCACGGCGACGAGACGGTGATCTATTGGCTGGACGTGGGTTGTCAGCGGGATTGGTGAACGATCAGCCGACCGACCGCACCGGAGAAGGTACGCTCGGGGGGGAACGGCACGGCAGGGCGGAAGGCGGTGACCAGGCGTGGATGCCGAGTCACGTGGCGCGGCGGCCTCCGCGGCGACCGATGCAGCTGCGCTTGATGCTGTGCTGGGGGCAGTGTGGGAGGGGGGCTTTGCGGGACGGGCTACGCAGCTGGCGGCATTGGCGCAGTGCCGGGCTGAGGCGGTTGCTGGCAAGCCGTGGGTGGTGGTGATCGAGGGCAAGCCGGGGATTGGGAAGACGGCGCTTGCCCGGCGTGCGTTGGCGCCCGGGCCGGACGGGATGCGGGTGTGCTGGTGTGCGTGCGACCGCTTCGAGCAGGATTACCCCTACGGGGTGGTCGAGCAGCTGCTGCGCCATCTGCCTCCCGCGGCGGACGGCTCTGAGCCGACAGCCGCGCCGACTGCTGCAGCCTCCCCGTTCGCGGTCGGCGCCGATCTTCTGACAGTCCTAGCCGGGGCCGCCGAAAGGTCCCCCCTGGCGGTAGTGATCGATGACATTCCCTGGGCGGACGATGAGTCCCTAAAGGCGCTGTCGTTCGTCCTGCGCCGCCTGTACAGCGAGCCCGTCCTAGTGCTGGCCATCGCCCGCCTCCGCGATACTCAAACTACCGAGTCCTTCCCAAACTCAGTGCCAGGGGCGGGGGCGGCCTCGCTGGGGGATTGGCGCACCGTGACCCGCGGTGCGGCTCGGACCTTTCCGCTGCAGTTGGCGGGTTTGAGCCGGGAAGAGACAGTGCAGATGGTGGCCGCGTCCGGTGTCGGAGTACTGAGCCAGCGGGCCGTGGTCCGGCTGTGGCAACACACCGCCGGTCACCCGCTGTACCTGCGGTCCCTGCTCGCTGATGCCAGCCCCCAGGCACTGGCCGACCTCACTCGCCCCTTGCCGGTGCCGTCCACCCTGGAGGCTTTGGTCCGCCGCACCCTGGAGCGCCTTCCCGCCGACGCCCGTCGCCTGATCGAGGCTCTCGCCGTCCTGGACGCTCCCACCTCGATGGCCACCACTGTCCAGTTCGCTG
Organism: Streptomyces sp. NBC_01017; assembly: GCF_045162795.1. Classification (NCBI taxonomy): domain Bacteria; kingdom Bacillati; phylum Actinomycetota; class Actinomycetes; order Kitasatosporales; family Streptomycetaceae; genus Streptomyces; species Streptomyces sp. NBC_01017. Next base: position 10,393,293 of record NZ_CP108683.1, on the reverse strand, counting down.
ACCTGTCTGACCCCACCACTGCTTTGGAGGCAGCCCTCGCCTCCGGCCTGATCCAATGGCAGCCCGACCAGCCAACCACCCCGCTGCGTATCCACCACCAACTTCAGCGCGACGCCGTCTACCACGCCATCAGCCCCGTCCACCGCCGCGCCCTGCACGCCACCGCCGCCACCCTGGCTGGCTCGGACCGAGCCTGGGACCACAGGGTGGCCGCCGCCGACGACGACCCGGAGCTGGCGGATCAGCTAGCCGACGAGGCCAGCAGACAGGTCGCCCAGGGCTGTTACCACCGCGCCGCCACCCTCGAGCTGTGGGCCGCCGATCTCGCCCCCACACGCGATGCCCGCGAACACCACCTGATCACAGCCGCAGCCCAACTCCTCACCGTACAAGCAGTCGCCCGCGCCGAGACGCTGCGCGAGGCCGTCGAGGGCTGTGCCCCCAGTCCAGCCCGCGACGCCGTCCTCGGCTACCTGGCTGGGCAGGGCGGGGATCTCGTCACCGCCGAAAAGCTCCTCGTGCCAGCCGCCGCGGCCGCCGCCCCGGCTACCCGCCTCACCGCCGCCACATGGCTCGGCGCCACCCACATCCTGCAGGCAGACGGCCACAAGGTCGCCGCGGCCCTGCGCCCCGTCATCGACGAGATGCCACCGGGCCCAGCAGCTCGCTACGCCCGTGGTCTCCTCGCGATCGCGGCTGGCTACGCCGACGGAGCGCCGGCCGGGCTGGCGGTACTGGCTGAGGCGGGCCTGCCCGGGCACGCTAGCCGGGTCTCCCACGTGGACAGCCGTCTGCTGGCCTACCGGGGCACCTTGCGAGTGTGGGCCGGACATCTCGGGGCAGGGGTCGACGACTTGACCACTCTCACCACCCGCCAGCGCGCCGACAGCGACATTATCGTCTCGCCCATCGAGCATTACATGCTCGGCTTCGGCCGTTACCTCACCGGCCACTGGGCGGACACCACCATCAGTGCCGAGCAGGCCGTGCTAGTCGCCGACACCCAGGAGCGGCCGTACGGGCTGGCTCCTGGACACGCAATCGCGGCCATGGCCCACGCCCACCAGGGCCACCAGGAGGAGGCCGAATCTCAGCTGGCAGCCTGCCGCAAGGCCGCCCGGGTCTTCCCGGAACTGAACTGTCTCTTCCTGGTGCTGGCCGAAGCGGTGGCAGCTCAGGCCCGTGCCGACTGGCCGGCCATGCGCCAGGCGCTCCGAGCGCTTGACGACCCCGCCGCCGTCACCCCGGGCATGCGCGCTCTCCTACAGGTGCCGTGGGTACCGCTGTATGTCGAGGCTCTCACCGCCACCGACCACCGCCCCACGCCCGAAGATCTTCAGCACGCCGAGGACGCCCTGCGCACCTTCGACCCGATCGCCGACCACGCGCCCTCTTTGGCCGCCACCGGCCATTGGCTGCATGGGCGCCTCGCCGCTGCCCGCGGCGATACCGCCACGGCCCTCCACCACTACCGGGCCGGCCTGGCCGCACCGGTCCACTACGGCGACGACATTCCCCTGCATCGCGCCTTCCTCCACCGGGACCTCGCCCGCCATCTCCTGACTACTGGCCGCCCCAGTGACCGCGCCGAGGCCGATCACCACCTCCAACAGGCACACCACATTCACACCAGCCTTGGGGCCACCCCCCACGCGCAACGCACCGCCCACAACCTCACTCTGCTCCACCCCACCGCCCCCACGGCCCCGCCTGAATTGCGCAACCCGGCTGCGGCGCTCACCGAACGCGAACATGCTGTCGCCCACCTCGCTGCCCAGGGTCTGACTAACAACGAGGTCGCCCGTGAGCTCTTCGTCAGCCCCAAAACCGTCGAGTACCACCTCGGTCACGTCTATACCAAGCTCCGACTCACCGGACGCCGCCAACTGCGCACCGCACTGCAGCCCACTGCCTATGGACCGAACCAGACCCAAGGCGTTTGAGCCGCGCGGGAGCGCCTTCCCCCGAGGCTGCCATATCGCGTCAAGCCGCTTGGGCGAGATTCTCGGAGTTCATGCCGGCGTCTCGGTCGGAATGCTCGAGGATCTTGAAGCGCTGACGGCAGAATCTCGCTTGAGGCAGCGTTGCGTGTCGCGAGAGGTCTTCCCCTCAGCGACTCTGCGGGCCACGTACGCCTTCGTGGTCGGATCGATCCGCATGCGGATCAGCGAGATGGTGTGCAGGGCCCGGTTGAGCTACCGGTCGCCGCTGCGAATGAGCCGGTGCCGGTTGGTCAGCCCAGAGGAGGCGGGTATCGGCGATACTCCGGCGAAGGACGCGAAGGCGGCCTCGGACCGGAACCGGCCAGGATGAGACCAGCTGACCAGGATCTGGGTCGCGGTGATCGGCCCGACGCCGAGCAGGTCCAGGAGTTCCGGCGCCACCTCGCGGACCAGAACGAGCATCTCGCCCTCGAGCTCTTTGGCCTCGGCCTGTAGGGCTTGGTGCGTTGAGCGGTGGATCGCAGGGCCCGCGCGGTCATACGATGCTCGACGTCCTGTGCCGGGCGGTCTCGCAGCTGAGCACAGCGGGCAATCTGGACCAGCCGCTTGCGTTTCCGCAGCTCGGCGCGGAGCTCGTCCGGCGCGGACACGATCAGCGACTTGAGCTGGTTGATCGCGGCGGTGGAGGCGCGGACGGCTCCATGGCGGGTGGCGAGCAGGACGCGCAGGGCCTCGCGCTCGCAACCGAGCCGCGGCTGGATCAAATGCTGGGTGGCCAGGGCTTCCTTTGCCGACCGGATCGCATCGCTCATGTCGGTCTTGCGCCCGCAACGGGCAGCGGGGCGCTTGGGTCGACAGACTTCCAAGACCTGTTCACCTGCCTGATCGAGGAAGGCGGCCAGACCCTCGCCGTAGCTGCCAATGCCTTCCAGGCCCCAGCAACGACGGCCGGGGATGTGCTGGCGGGCGTAGTCCAACAACCGCCGGTAGTAGCCACGGGCGTTGGCGGGGACATCAGTGCTGGCCGGGACGCCGCCAATGGGGCTCACGGCCGCAGCGGCGAGGGTGTCACGGTGGGTGTCGAGGCCGATGACGCCGTCGACCTGTTCTGCGAGCATGGTCACGTGGTTGTTCTCCTTCATGGGCGGGACGGCCGTGGTCGGCGTTGTCGGCGTACGAGTTGAAGTGCAGAGTCGCGTACGGATAAACGTGCAGAGGTGTCAGGCGACTTCGTTCTCGCGCTCGATGGCCTTGAGGCGGTTCTTGAGCCGGTAGCTGGGACCGTTGATGGAGATCACTTCGCAGTGGTGCAGGAGTCGGTCGAGGATGGCGGTGGCGAGGACCTCGTCGCCGAAGACCTGGCCCCATTCATCTGGGGCTGGCACTTGTTCCCCATCGAGAGTTCCTGCTGCCACCTGGCCGTATCCCCTTCCTGGGGGCCTCGTTGAATCTCGTGGCGGCACCCATTTTCTCCAGGTGCCACCTTGACCGTTCAGGCGCGAGGAAGGTGTGCCTGAGGGGCCTCGTGTTTTCCGGACAGGCATCTGACTATTGACTCACGCGACGATTCGCAACTTCTGGTACGCGGCGTGGACTTCGCGGGGAGGACGGTAACCCACCGCCGAGTGAAGGCGTTTGTGATTGTACCAGAATTCGATGTAACGGGTGATGTCCTGCCTGGCGATGTCGCGGGTCAGGTAAGTCACCCTCGAAACGCGCTCGTTCTTCAGGGCGCCGAAGAATGATTCGGCCATGGCATTGTCGAAGCAGATCCCGGTACGGCCGGCAGAACGCCGCAGGCCGAGCTCGCCCAGAACCGCAGCATACTCGGCCGACATGTAGTTGCTTCCGCGGTCCGAGTGGAATATTGCGTTCCTGGCGAGTTTCCTGTTCCGTGCTGCGTTACGGATGGCTCTGGCTATGAGAGGGGTTTGAAAATGGTCGTCCATCGCGTAGCCGACAACCTCCTTCGTGCAGCAGTCGATGACGGTCGCGAGATACAGCCAGCCCTCTCCGGTGGAGATGTAGGTGATGTCCCCGACGAGTTTTTCACCCGGAGCGTCGGCGGTGAAGTTCCGGCCCACGAGGTCGGGCACGGCGGCGGGCGCGCCTCGGGTGAGGCCGAAGCGTCTGGGCTTCGGCTGGCAGGGCTCAAGTCCCAGCTCCCGCATGAGCCGGCGGACCAGCTCCGGGCCCGCGGCGTGGCCCCAGCGATGGAGCTGGGCGTGGATGCGCCGATAGCCGTAGGTGCTGTCGGAATCGTCGAATGCTTTCTTGATCAGCAGTTTCAACTCCTCGCGTCGCTGCGCCGTCGCGGATTTCGGGCGGCCCCGCCAGTCGTAGTAGCCAGATGTGGATACGCCGAGTCGTTCGCACATGAACTCGACGGGATATGCGTACTCCGTTGTGTCGAGTCGCATCTCATCGATGAACTCGTACTTGCTCGCTACCGGGGATCCTTCGCGAAGTACGCTGCGGCTTTTTTCAGGAACGCATTCTCCATCTCGACTTCACGGATACGGCGTTCAAGTTCCTTCAGGCGAGCGCGTTCATCGTGGGACAGCTCGGTACCGGCAGGAGGTTCGTTCCGTTCCTTATGCTTCTTCACCCAGCCCCGGAGGGTTTCGGGGTTCATACCGAGTTCACGGCCGACCTCGGTTACGGTCTTGCTGGAAGCCAGCGCGATCCGGACGGCTTCCTCACGGAACTCAGGCGTGTACTTGCTCGGTGGTGCCACTTCGATTCCTCGTTTCCAGTTCAGACGATCCTATTGGACGCCTGTCCGGAAACTTCGGGGCATCCCAGCCGGTGGGCGAGGCGAGACTGCAGGTCATCGCGGGCGGTGCCGTTCCGCAGGAACCGCTGGCGACAGACCCGTGGCAGTTCCAGGCCGTGTGTGTCGACGCGTTCGTCGCGTCCTGGCGGGCCCGCGGGTTCTGGGATGCCCCGAAGTTTCCGGACAGGCGTCCAATAGGATCGTCTGAACTGGAAACGAGGAATCGAAGTGGCACCACCGAGCAAGTACACGCCTGAGTTCCGTGAGGAAGCCGTCCGGATCGCGCTGGCTTCCAGCAAGACCGTAACCGAGGTCGGCCGTGAACTCGGTATGAACCCCGAAACCCTCCGGGGCTGGGTGAAGAAGCATAAGGAACGGAATGAACCTCCTGCCGGTACCGAGCTGTCCCACGATGAACGCGCTCGCCTGAAGGAACTTGAACGCCGTATCCGTGAAGTCGAGATGGAGAATGCGTTCCTGAAAAAAGGTGTGCCACGAACGCGGGAGGCTGCTTTCGGTAGTTGAGTAGCTGAACGCGGTGCTGCACGAGAGATGAAGGACTTTCGGCCCTTCGGAGTCGCCCTGCGGGGGGGGAGGCTCCAAACCGCCACATGCTGCGGAAGCGGTGACGCGACCGTGGTGAGCGACTGTGGAAAAGGCGTCCGTGAGGCGTCAGGTGGGGATCAGGGAGACGGAGCGCAGTTCCCTTACAGGGGATCGCTGTTGACGCGTCGTTATTGATTAAATGGCATCAGAACCGGGTGTTACTTTTTGGCCCGGGATTAGTCTGGCGGAAACCCGTTTACTGGCCAGGCGGTGCCCGGCGTGGAGGCGACGTGAATCTGGTCTGCTGCTTTCGTGCGGAACGTGGGAAGACACACTTCGATGCCTCAACTCTGCGTTTTTCACGCGGTGTTGTGAAAGGGAGCCTTCCAAGCGGACAACCCGTGAGGAACTGAGTACCGATGCGAGGTGTGTTGGCGGACCGGTTCGTAGTAGCGGTGAACCTCCTGCTGGGCGCGGTGGGAGCGGAGCGAAGGGGCCGGATTGTCCGTGGTTCGTTTGTTCGGTCAACCAGGAGTTCCCTGGGAGGAGCTGCGTGGGCGAGCTGAAGTCGCAGATCAAGTCGTTCGAGATATCAAAGACGGAGGTCTGGGAGGCATACCTGAAGGTCAAGGCCAATCAGGGTGCTCCGGGGGTGGATGGCTGCACGATCGAGGAGTTCGAGAAGGATCTGAAGGGGAACCTCTACAAGATCTGGAATCGGATGTCGTCGGGAAGCTACTTTCCTCCTCCGGTGAAAGGTGTGGAAATCCCGAAGTCGCATGGCGACGGGGTTCGTTTGCTCGGTGTGCCCACGGTCGCGGACAGAATCGCCCAGACGGTGGTGGCCGCTCATCTGGAGAAGCGGGTGGAACCGGTGTTCCACCCGGACTCCTACGGCTACCGGCCGGGCAGGTCGGCTCTGAACGCGGTTGAGGCATGCCGGCGGCGGTGCTGGAAGAAGAAGTGGGCCGTCGATCTCGATGTCTCCAAATTCTTCGACAGCGTCCGCTGGGACCTCGTCATCAAGGCGGTGGAAACCCACACCGATGCCGCGTGGGTCGTGTTGTATGTGAAGCGGTGGCTTGCCGCTCCACTGCAACTTCCCGACGGCACCTTGCAGCAGAGGGGCCGTGGAACTCCCCAAGGCTCAGCTGTTTCTCCCGTGTTGGCGAACCTGTTTCTGCACTACGCATTCGATCTGTGGCTCTCCCGGGATTTCCCGGACGTCCAGTTCGAACGCTATGCGGATGACGCAGTCGTGCACTGCGACTCCCAACGCCGGGCCCATGCGGTCCTGAAGGCGATCGGGGACAGGATGGAAGAGGTCGGCCTGCAACTGCACCCGGCCAAGACCCGGATCGTGTACTGCGGAAGAGACGGGCGCCACGATGATGTCGCGGCAACATCGTTCACCTTCCTCGGTTTCACGTTCCAGCGTCGTCCAGCGCGAGACCGGAACGGAAAGATCTTCACTTCATTCCTTCCGGCGCCCAGCAAGGACGCCCTCAAGAAGATGAGTATGGAGGTCCGCTCCTGGCGGATCCACATGCACATCGGCTACACCCTCGGCGAGTTCGCGCGATGGCTCAACCCCATCATCCGCGGCTGGATGCAGTACTACGGTGCGTTCTATCGCACCGAGTTGTATCCCCTCCTCAAGCGCATCAACTACTACCTGATGCGCTGGGTCCGCAAGAAATATCGACGGCTGAAGACCTTCAAGAATTTCCACCGGCGATGGAAGCAGGTCACCACCGCGTACCCGCTTTTCTTCGCCCACTGGAAATGGGTCCACTCGATCTGGTGACCAGGATGATAGGAGCCCGGTGACGGGAGACTGTCACGCCGGGATCTGTGGGAGCCCGGGGGTGAAATTCCCTCGGGCCACCCGACCCGCAGCGTACTTCGCGAAGGATCCCCGGTAGCGAGCAAGTACGAGTTCATCGATGAGATGCGACTCGACACAACGGAGTACGCATATCCCGTCGAGTTCATGTGCGAGCGACTCGGCGTATCCACATCTGGCTACTACGACTGGCGGGGCCGCCCGAAATCCGCGACGGCGCAGCGACGCGAGGAGTTGAAACTGCTGATCAAGAAAGCATTCGACGATTCCGACAGCACCTACGGCTATCGGCGCATCCACGCCCAGCTCCATCGCTGGGGCCACGCCGCGGGCCCGGAGCTGGTCCGCCGGCTCATGCGGGAGCTGGGACTTGAGCCCTGCCAGCCGAAGCCCAGACGCTTCGGCCTCACCCGAGGCGCGCCCGCCGCCGTGCCCGACCTCGTGGGCCGGAACTTCACCGCCGACGCTCCGGGTGAAAAACTCGTCGGGGACATCACCTACATCTCCACCGGAGAGGGCTGGCTGTATCTCGCGACCGTCATCGACTGCTGCACGAAGGAGGTTGTCGGCTACGCGATGGACGACCATTTTCAAACCCCTCTCATAGCCAGAGCCATCCGTAACGCAGCACGGAACAGGAAACTCGCCAGGAACGCAATATTCCACTCGGACCGCGGAAGCAACTACATGTCGGCCGAGTATGCTGCGGTTCTGGGCGAGTTCGGCCTGCGGCGTTCTGCCGGCCGTACCGGGATCTGCTTCGACAATGCCATGGCCGAATCATTCTTCGGCGCCCTGAAGAACGAGCGCGTTTCGAGGGTGACTTACCTGACCCGCGACATCGCCAGGCAGGACATCACCCGTTACATCGAATTCTGGTACAATCACAAACGCCTTCACTCGGCGGTGGGTTACCGTCCTCCCCGCGAAGTCCACGCCGCGTACCAGAAGCTGCGAATCGTCGCGTGAGTCAATAGTCAGATGCCTGTCCGGAAAACACGAGGCCCCTCAGTGTTGGCCTGCTGGTTCGGCGTGGACACCATCACACGCGTTCGAGGTGCTGGGCGCAACGAGTAGACTGTCGTGGCTAATTCTTGGGATAAAGGTGGCGCAGTTTGATGCGTGCGTCATGGGTGGTGAACTGCCAGTCCACTTGGCGTTGGTCGGTGTTGGTGGCGTTCTGCCAGGCCGAGAGTTCGGTGTTGAGTGTGTCGAGGTCGCCGATCCGGCGGTCGAGGCATTGCCGGGTCAGCGCGGAGAGTTCGATCTCGGCGATGTTGAGCCAGGAGCCGTGCTTGGGCGTGTGGTGGATCTCGAGGCGTTGAGCCAGGGCGAAGGCGCGGCGTCGGGGTGGTCCACCGTCAGTAGCTGCTTGACCTGGCCGGCCCAGTCGATCCGGGTCCGCCGGGTCAGTGCCTGAACTCGACGCCATCCGCGCAGGGGTTCGGTCCATACGAAGACGGAGCAGGTGCCGCAGCGGATGTACTCGCTGTCCTGGCACGCGTCGCGGCCGGGCCGGGCCGGGAGGGGGTCGCGGACATGGGTGAGGAGCTGGTAGGGCTTCTCGTCCATGCACACCACCGGACGCGCCGGGTCATAGGGCCGGGCATAGACGGCCAGTACGTCCTCCATGCGCGCCGCGAACTCGGCGTCCGCGGGGCGGGATGGTCCAGCACTTCTTCAGGTGAGGACGCAGTTCCGTTTTTTTAAGACCCGGCCGATGGTGGAGTGGTCCAGATCAGGGATGTCGTCGACGAGTGCCACGTGCTTCTCCAGTAGCCGCAAGGACCACCGCGCATGGCCCGGGGGCGGCTGGGAGCACGCCATCGCGATCAGCCGGGCTTCGACCTCGCCGGTCACCGGCGAGGGCACCGGCGGCAGGTCGCGTTTCTTCCGTGCGACCGTGGCGCGGACATCGCCACCGGTCTCGGCGAAGCGCTTGGCGACCAGCCGCAATGTCTCACCAGAGACACAGGGCTTGATCAAGTTCCGTAGGTGTCGCGGTTGTTGATGATGCCCAGGATCGGGAGTGCTCGTTCGGGTTCGTCGCGGATGGCCCGGGTGGTCTTGGCGATGTTGTTGGCTCCGAGGACCTTCAGCACGCCGATGGCGAGGTTGCGGAAGGTCGCCATGGCCCGGGGCGCGGTCCCGGTGTGGACGGTGGAGGCGTCCTCGGCGAAGGTGACGTCTCTGATGTGGTGCGAGGAGTTCTCCACTCCCCAGTGCCCGCGAATCGCGGCGGCCAGGTCGGCCGGGCAGGCCTGGTGGGCGTCCAGGCTGGTCACGGCGTAGACGCTCTCACGACTCTCGCGCCGGCCGGTGAGCTTGCGGCGGCGGTGGATGCGGATGGCCAGGCGGGCGTGGGGAAACGGGATTCCGCCGAGTTCGTCGGCGATTCCGCAGGTTTTGATCGAGCGGGACTCCCGCCGGCCGGCGGTGGGCGGTCGGCTGGTTGGTCTTGATCACGGCGATGTAGTGCGCTTTCTTCGTCTCGACAAGCCAGGAAACGTTCGCCTTGACCGAGTGCAGCGCGTCGAAGGTGACGACAGTGCCGGCCAGGTCCAGCGGCTCCAGCAGCGGGCGGAAGTGGGTGGTCTCGTTCGTCTTCGCGCCGACCTCCACCTGGCCGAGGGTCACGACTGGGCCGTGGGTGACCACCGACAGCAGGTGCCGGCGTGCCGAGGTGAGACGGGCCGAACCCTTGAGCGCTTTGCCGTCAAGGGCAAGGACGCGCAGCCGCCCGGGCGCGGGTGCCGCCGGCTGCCCCGTGGGCCTGGTCGCGGTGCCGGTGACGGCGTGGTGCCGGTCGGTCAGGTAGGCGCCCACCGCCCGGTCCAGGGCATCACCGTCCACGGCGCCCAGCGCGCGCCCGATCGTCACGGGCGAGGGGTGCGCCGCCACCCGAGCAGATGACGGCGGATACCCAGGGCCGCCAGTAGCCTGCCCGAGGCCCTCGCACCCCATTCGGCGAGCTCGTCGATGCTCTTCGCTCCCGAGACGACCGCGCAGGCACACACCAGCAGGATCGACGTCAGCGAGTACCACCGGCCCCGCCGCGAGCGTGGGTCGGGGATGGAGTCGAAGTAGGGACGCAGGTCGGCGACCTGGCCGACGTCCAGCGACCCCAGATTCCCCAGCACGGCAGGCATCGGAGAAGATACAGCGGCAGGCACGGGCCACCTCATGATCATCGGGCGTAAGACACCACAATGATCACGAAGCCCGTGCCTGCACTGCTATCTACCCCTCACGCAACAACTGCCGCGAGCATGGAACTTGAAGCCGCCCTGCCAGAGACACCGAGCCGGGTCGCGATCACCTCCTTGGAGTCCACCTCACCCACCGAGGTGTCCAGCGCGAGCAACACCCGCGCACGCATGATCATCGAAGCTCCGCGCACACCCGTCGTGGTCACCCGGACCAATTCCTCACGGTCCTGCGTGGTCAGCCTGACCGGCCGCTTCTTCTGCGAACCCCTAACAACAGCCCTGTCTGACAAGCGAGAAGGATCTGACAGATACCAGCCTCCCAGACATGACACAACTAAGCAGCGACGACCTACGAGGCTGCACTGGCGTCGCGCCGGGTATCGGGCTGCGCACTCTGGCCAAGGTCATCGGGCACCTGGGCGCCGGCGGTCAGATCGGGATCATGGACGGCACCTGACGTCCATGGTCGTCACGGACACCAAGCAGCGAGTGCTGTTCCGCAGTCGGGTGCGGCCGGTCGTCCCGACGACCTGCACGTTCGCCGGGAGCTCCGGCCTTCCGGCACGGCACGGATACATTCGGTGGAGCATATGCCTGGGCCGCTTCATGGGACGGATCCCTCTCCAAGTGGCCTGCGCCGCAACCTTCTGAAAGCCTACCAATCAGGCAAACTGAATAGTTCTGGTTGGATGCGTACCGACGCAAAAGAGGGGCAGAGCTGCTTGAACTGGTCGGGTTGTCAAATCGAGGCCGCGTTCCCGATCAGTTGTCCAGCGGCCAGCGGCAGCGCATCACCCTGGCCCGAGCTCCGGTCACACGCCAAAGGTTCTGAACGCCATGCGGCCCTGTTGTTCAAGTTGCTCAGTCCGCTCCATTCAGGCCTGAGCCCGGGACCCCTCGGGCACGGCGCGGTCTCACCGGCGAAAGGAGCGCATCATGGACAGCCACCCGACTACACTCAAGGCCACCATCGGCCCCGGACGCATCCTGCGACGCGGCACGGAGCGGCCCTATCAGGAGCTGGCGCTGCTCGACGGGGAGCGTCACACGCTACGGGACGACCTGGCCAGAGCCGACCGGCCGCACCCCCTGAACCGCCGACGCCGTTCGATCCTGTGTTTCGCCCACCTATCGGATTTCCAGATCGCAGACGTCCAGTCACCGGCGCGCTTTGAGTTCTTCAACCGCTACTTCGGTGATCCACGCGTCGCAGCAATCGTGCCTGTGCAGCGCCCGCAGGAAGCCCTGGTGGTGCACGCGGTGCAGGCAATCATTGACACCCTCAACAACATCGATAGCAGCCCGGTCACAGGTACCCCGCTCCACCTAGTCGTGACGACCGGAGACGGAATAGACAATGCACAGTGGAACGAAATGCAGAACTTCATGTCACTACTTGAAGGCGGCAAAGTCCACCCCAATTCGGGCGGCTCTTCTTACGAGGGAATACAAAGCGCCTCTTGGCCTGATGAGTTCTTCTGGCACCCGGACGTGATCCAATCTGGAGGCCCAGACATTTGGCGCGAGAAGTATGGCTTTCCTCACGCCCCGGGGCTACTCCTTTCCGCACTCAGAGACTTCGACAGCGAAGGTCTGAACCTTCCATGGCTCGGTTGCTTCGGCAACCATGAGGCCCTCATACAGGGCGTTGGCGCACTTACCCGCCCCGTACTCGAGTACCTCGTGGGCGGCCGTAAACCTGTGGGCCTGCCTTCAGGAATGGACCTAGACGAAGCCAAACACTTCACTACAGAGCCAGAAATATTTCTCACAGGCGAACAACTTCCTGTCACCGCGGATGTACACCGACGTGGCATTACTCGGGCAGAGTTTGTTGCTGAACACTTTCGCCCAAGGGGTCGCCCCCACGGACACGGATTCACCCAAGACAATTTGAGAGAGGGCACGGCCTATTACGCCTATGACGAGCCCCACTCCGGAGTCCGCCTGATCGGCCTCGACACCAATCGTATACAGGGCGGCGTCGGCGGATCGCTCGACCACCGCCAGGTGCAGTGGCTTGAGCAACGTCTCCTCGAAACCCATTCCGTCTATCGCCAAGCAGACGGAACCGAGACCCACTCAGGCCACGAAGACCGGCTGGTAGTCGTCTTTTCCCACCACGACTCCGAAACACTGGTTGGCAGCAACGATCCCGCCACCCCTGACGCAGCGCGGGGCAGCCCCGGCTTGATTTCCTTGCTGCACCGGTTTCCCAACGTCGTGCTCTGGCTGAACGGTCACCGCCACATCAACAAGGTCCGCCCGCATCGAGACCCGGCTGGATACGGGCCTGGTTTCTGGGAAGTCACCACGTGTTCAGTCATGGACTGGCCAAGCCAGAGTCGCCTGGTCGAACTAGTCGACAACGGCGACGGCGCTCTGTCGCTGCTTTGCACAATGGTGGACCACAACGCGCCCGTCCATCCCCTCCTGATCGACGGACGAACCTCGCTCCCGTCTCTGCACCGTGAACTGGCAGCCAACAGCCCTTGGGGGGGCACCACCGCGGATCTAGCAGGCACCTTGCATGACCGCAATGTCGATCTGCTGCTACCTGGTCATGTCCCCTCGTGATCCGGCAATGAAGGCTGACGGTACCTAAGACTTGTCCCGTAACTGCTGGTGCCGGGTGAGATGATCTTGCCGTGTCTGGTTTGATCACGGCGTCGGAGCCGTCCTGGATAGCCCCGTTCACCGGGCTGAGCCCGCGTCAGTTCGGGAAGCTGATCACCGCGTTGCGGCGTGAGGGGGCGGATCCGGTGCGCAAGGGCCGGCCGTGGAGCCTGCCGCTGGAGGACCGTGTGCTGCTGGTCGCAGCCTACTGGCGGACCAACCTGACCCTGCGCCAACTGGCGCCGCTGTTCGGGGTGTCCAAGTCCGCAGCCGACCGCATCATCGACCACCTCGGACCCACGCTCGCCCTCCAGCAACGCAAGCGGTTCCGCAAGGACACCGTGCTGATCGTGGACGGCACCCTGGTCCCCACCCGCGATCACCAGGTCGCCGAGCAGTCGAAGAACTACCGCTACTCGACCAACCACCAGGTCGTCATCGACGCCGACACCCGGCTCGTCGTCGCCGTCGGCCGACCGTTGCCCGGCAACCGCAACGACTGCAAGGCATGGGAACTGTCCGGTGCGAAGGACGCCGTCGGCAAGACAACGGTCATCGCGGACGGCGGCTACAGGGGCACCGGCCTGGTCATCCCGCACCGCCGCGAACCCGGCCAGACCGAACTCCCTGACTGGAAAGAGGAACACAACACCTCCCACCGCAAAGTCCGCGCCCGCGTCGAGCACGCCTTCGCCCGCATGAAGACATGGAAGATCCTCCGCGACTGCCGCCTGAAAGGCGACGGCGTCCACCACGCCATGCTCGGCATCGCCCGCCTGCACAACATCACCCTCGCCGGGTGACGGAGAAACGGCAGGTCATCCAGCACGTCAAAGATCATTTACGGGACAACGCTTAGTAGACTGTCGTGGCTAATTCTTGGGATAAAGGTGGCGCAGTTTGATGCGTGCGTCATGGGTGGTGAACTGCCAGTCCACTTGGCGTTGGTCGGTGTTGGTGGCGTTCTGCCAGGCCGAGAGTTCGGTGTTGAGTGTGTCGAGGTCGCCGATCCGGCGGTCGAGGCATTGCCGGGTCAGCGCGGAGAGTTCGATCTCGGCGATGTTGAGCCAGGAGCCGTGCTTGGGCGTGTGGTGGATCTCGATGCGCTGGGCCAGGGCGAAGGCTTCCTCCGGTTCGAATGCCTCGTACAGGGAGGCGATGGTGTGGGTGTTGAGGTTGTCCATCACCAGCACCACGGTCGCGGCGTCGGGGTGGTCCACCGTCAGTAGCTGCTTGACCTGGCCGGCCCAGTCGATCCGGGTCCGCCGGGTCAGTGCCTGAACTCGACGCCGTCCGCGCAGGGGTTCGGTCCATACGAAGACGGAGCAGGTGCCGCAGCGGATGTACTCGCTGTCCTGGCACGCGTCGCGGCCGGGCCGGGCCGGGAGGGGGTCGCGGACATGGGTGAGGAGCTGGTAGGGCTTCTCGTCCATGCACACCACCGGACGCGCCGGGTCGTAGGGTCGGGCATAGACGGCCAGTACGTCCTCCATGCGCGCCGCGAACTCGGCGTTCGCTCGGGGCGGGATGGTCCAGCACTTCTTCAGGTGAGGACGCAGTTCCGTTTTTTTAAGACCCGGCCGATGGTGGAGTGGTCCAGATCAGGGATGTCGTCGACGAGTGCCACGTGCTTCTCCAGTAGCCGCAAGGACCACCGCGCATGGCCCGGGGGCGGCTGGGAGCACGCCATCGCGATCAGCCGGGCTTCGACCTCGCCGGTCACCGGCGAGGGCACCGGCGGCAGGTCGCGTTTCTTCCGTGCGACCGTGGCGCGGACATCGCCACCGGTCTCGGCGAAGCGCTTGGCGACCAGCCGCAATGTCTCACCAGAGACACCGAGCCGGGTCGCGATCACCTCCTTGGAGTCCACCTCACCCACCGAAGTGTCCAGCGCGAGCAACACCCGCGCACGCATGATCATCGAAGCTTCTCCGCGCACACCCGTCGTGGTCACCCGGACCAGCTCCTCGCGATCCCGCGCAGTCAACCTGAAGTTCCCCCCGGGTCCTGGACAGCGGGTGTTTACGCTGCGGGGGTGAGGTCTTGCCTGAGCAAGGTTCTCGTTTCGAGTGGGGTGACGTACCCGTACTCGGGGTGTCTGCGAAGTCGGCTGCGGTTGTACTCGATCTCGATGTAGCGGAAGACGTCGGCCCGGGCGGCCTCGCGGGTCTCCCAGACGGTGGTTCCGATCTCCGCTTTGAGGACGGCGAACCAGCTTTCCGCAGCAGCGTTATCGTAACAAGAGCCGACACGTCCCATCGACTGTCGCATGCGCAACTTGCGTATCTCGGTGCGGAATTCATCACTCGTGTATTCGCTGCCGCGGTCGGTGTGCATGATGCAGCCGTCCTCCAGACCGCCGCGTCCGGCCGCCATCCGCAGGGCGACGACCGGCAGCTCGGCACGGTGGTGGTCGGCCATCGCCCAGCCGATCACCTCCCGCGTCGCGAGATCGATGCAGGTCGCCAGATACAACTTCCCTTCCAGTGTGACGAGTTCGGTCATGTCTGCGGGCCGAGCCGGCCGTGTTCGGGCCGGTGGCCTCCGACCCGTCGGGCTCCCGTCTCATCGACGCCTGGCCTCGGCGGGCCCGAAGGCCCTGACCGCCATCCGGTCAGCACGAGCCGAAACGGGCGAGCGCGTGTGGAAGTTGGCCGAAGCCTTGTCGCCGGACACCACCGGGCAGGTGATCGTGGACCTGGACGGGGAGCTGGTGCTGGCGCACTCCGAGTAGCAGGACGCCACCGCGACCTGGAAGAAGACCTACGGGCACCATCCCCTGATGGGGTTCGTCGATCACGGAAGCGGTGGCGGCGCCCAGCCGGTGGCCGGCCTGCTCAGGCCGGGCAACGCAGGCAGCAATACCGCCGCCGACGACTTCACCACGGCCCAACTCGCCCTGGCCCAGCTGCCGAAGAAATACCGGCGTAAACGTCAGACGCTGATGCGTACCGACTCCGCAGGCGGAACCCACGAGTTGGTCGCCCGGCTCGCGAAGCGGGGCCGGTGACTGTCGTACTCGGTCGGTATGACTATCACCGACGCCATCCACGAGGCCGCCCTCAAGGTCCCGCCCACCGCGTGGACGCCTGCCGTCGAGCCCGTCGGCGAGATCCGCGACGGCGAACGGCCCCACCCCGGAGCTCAGTTGCGCTTCACCGGCGCCGACGGACTACGACTCACCGCCTTGGCCACCAACACCACCCGCATCCCGATCGCGCAGCTGGAGCTGAGGCACCGCCAGCGGGCACGCGCCGAGGCCCGCATCCGGGCCGCCCGCGCCACCGGCCTGCGCAACCTGCCCCTGTACGACACCGCGCAGAATCAGATCTGGCTGGAGATCGTCCAGCTCGCCCTCGACCGGCTGGCCTGGATGCCCATGCGGCCCGGGCTGTCCTGCTCGGCGGTGCGCACGACGAACCACTCAAGGCCCCCTGCCCCGCAACCAGACTCCGAAAAGCCGGGAGGTTTCCTATCCATCGGGGCTGCCGCGAAGGCCGGGCTCAACCGTTCCATCAATAGTGCCGATGGGAAGTGTTCCCGGCGATTGGGCCCGTCAAGGGTGAAAGCGCCGGACGGGAGGTGATCGCAGTGGAACCCCCACACCTCCCGGCAGTTGCCCGGCATGGGACACACCGCCAATGAGAACTGGCCCGCACACGAAAAGTGCCCCTGCGTCACCTGCGGCCACCACGCCCACGCGGACACGGTGTTCTACGGGACCGGCTGGTCCGTCACGACGCCACACCGGCACGCCCCCAGTTTCACGCAGGGGAGAGGTCACCTGGTTGAGCCTGTAGCTGTTGTCATGCCCAGGCACTGGGCCGTCATCGGTGCCTGGGCATTGTTCAAAGCGACCACCTTTCCTGTCATGTCAGGCCTAGCCGTGGTGTGGTGATGGGGGCAGCGCCCCGGACTGTGGGAGACGTGAGGGCGGGCGCGGCTCAGACGTCGTATGTGTAGAACTGAGTATGGTCCAGCATGTCGCGCGGTGTGACGTCGTTCCATGGGCGCATGGTGGAGTCCAGTGCCACCACGTTCGCGGTGACAGTGTCGGGCAGGTATGGCGATGCGGGGTGCCGTGTTTGCCAGTCCGCCCATAGTTTATCGATGAAGGCGTGGTGCAGCCAAAACACCGGATCATTTGGGGATGCGCCCGTTGCCATGTGGCCGCCCACCCAGACGTGTACTCGGTTGTGCAGGTTGACGCCGCGCCAGCCCTCCAGGAGGTTGCGAAAACCCTGTGAGGTGCTATTCCACGGCGGTGTGTCGTATGTTTCCACGGCAAGGACGGCTTCGACGTCGGCGCGGCTAGGTAAAGGCCTTCCTCCGCCACCTAGGGAGCGCCTCAGGAAGGGGCGTGTGTCGACTTGTGTGTCGATGGACCAGTTGCCTGCGAGGTTTGCAAATGGACCGTTCGTCACCTGGCCGTCGCGAGTACGTCCGTTGCCGCCCAAGAAGTCGATGGCCCATATCGAGGACTCGGGTGTTCGATCTGTGCTCCAGTCCCAGTAAGGCAGTGTCACGGAGGGAATTACCCTTTGGAGTTCCTGCTCAAATTCAAGCAGGAACTTTCGGTGCCAGGGCAGAAAGGACGGCGACCGGTGTCCTACCCGCTCACCCAGATCCGTGTCGCTCATTATGAATTCGTTGTGAGTGCGCACGAATTCGTCATAGCGACCGCCGCGTTTTAACTCGAGGATTGCATCGATAAAATCCCGCTTCTCTGCGGAGGTGAGCGTGGATTGGTTTTTCCGTACGGCCATGTCAGGTCCTACTTTCTAAAATGATCACCGGTGCATGGTGTGAGGGACGAGGTCCGCGCCGGCAAGGTTGTCGACTGCGGAGCGGGCCAGTGCGCGCGGCGCCGCGAAGACTTCGTAGTGATCGATGAGGCTGACCCACGTCCCGTCTCCGTTCTGCATGACATGGAGTTCGGCTCCGTCTATCAGTACGCGGTAGCCACTCCCGGTCCCGTGATGCCCATCATGAGCTGGCCATCCTTGGATGCGACGGCCCTTGTACATCTCGTCGAACGGCTCACTGGCTGTGGGGTGCGCATGGGCGGAACCGCCGAGATCTGTCGGGTTCCTGTGGGTGTTTTCCTGACCGCGCATAGAAGCGGTCGTCCCGGCGACGGCGAGCGCCGCGAGTGCAGCGGTTCCACCTCGAAGAAATCGACGACGAGTGCGCATGCCTTACCTCTCTGACGTGTGGCAGGACTTTCTGCCCAGTTGTGTTCGGATTTCAGGTGCCCCAGATCATGCCAATGTTGCGGACGAACCGATCACATTCCACCGAGCCGGTGGTGATCTAGCCAACAGTTGCATGAAAATGCAACTTCCCAGACGGGGGGATCGTCCTGTCGGCCCGAACGGCAAAGGGTCTGAGTAGGAAATTCGTGGCCGATTCTCGGTCGCCGTCGAAGATCTTTCATCTGTAGACCCTCTCTTACGCTCCATGTGTCCGCGTCAGCTTGACGCAAAAGCGATGCCGCTGGGGGTTTGCGTGCCGCTTCAACTATTTCTCTGCGGTATCGGACGGAAGGGCGGCATGCCGGTCAAGCTGTTACGGCTCATTTACAACTGTGAAAGCGCTTGATTCGTGAGCGTGCAGGCTAGACGAACAGACGTCGGTGCTGGCACAGGCGCTGTGACTACCTGCCTGCGGCCTTGCTTTTTTGGCCATCTGTCCACGTCGACGATGTCCGATGTGAAGCTCGTGGATGTGGCGTTCTCGGATAGCTGAGCAACCCTGTCAATTCCGTAGTCGAGAAAAAGGGAGACTCTGATGCGTCACTCAGTCACCAGGATCGCCTGCATGGCGGGGGCGATCGCCGGCGTCGTTGCTTTGACAGCCAACCCTGCCGGTGCGAGTGAGCCCCGCAGTCTTTACGCGCCCTCCGCAATGGTGCTGACAGTGGGGCAAGGTGAGAACGCGGCAACGGCGACCGTCGAACGGGCGGTGACTCTCACCTGTAAGCCGACCGCCGATGGAACACACCCGGATGCCAAGGCTGCGTGCGCGGACCTGGAACGAGCCCATGGCCAGCCCGCGCTCACGCTGAATGACGAATCGGATCACATCTGCCCGCAGATCTACGCTCCCGTCATCCTCACCGCAGACGGCGTGTGGGAGGGTCGCCGAGTATCGTTCGAGCAGACGTTCGCCAACAGCTGTTTGGCGCAGGCCCAGGTCACGAATCTGTTCGCCTTCTGACGTTCGGTGCAAGCAACATCCCAGCACGTCGGGGACGTGTGCTCCGGCCCGCCGGGCCGGAGCACACGTCCCGATGCCTTTGCACGGGGGCCCCTGCTGATAGCGGCTCTGAAGTTCCCCCCTGATCTTGGACAGCGGGTGCTTACGCTGCAGGGGCGAAGTCTTGTCGTAGCCTGGCTCGTGTTTCGAGTGGGGTGAGGTACCCGAACTCGGGGTGCTTGCGGAGCCTGGTGCGGTTGTACTCGACCTCGATGAAGCGGAAGATGTCGGCACGGGCCGCTTCGCGGCTCTCCCAGACGGTAGTGCCGATCTCTGCTTTCAGCAGGCCGAAGAAGCTCTCGGCCGCGGCGTTATCGTAACATATACCGGTTCGCCCCATGCTCTGCCTCAGGTTCAACTTCCTTGTCTCCCAGCGGAATTCGGCGCTCGTGTACTCGCTGCCGCGGTCGGTGTGCATGATGCAGCCGGGCTGCAGGTCCCCACGGCCGGCGGCCATCCGCAGGGCGTCGGTGACCAGTTCGGCGCGGTGATGTTCGGCCATCGCGTAACCGATCACCTCGCGGGTGGCCAGGTCTATAACGGTCGCGAGGTACCACCAGCCCTCGAGGGTCGGCAGATACGTGATGTCCCCGACGAGTTTCGTGCCCGGCCTGTCGGCGGTGAAGTCGCGGCCGACCAGGTCCGGGGCCGGGGCGGCCTTGGTGTCCTGCTTCGTGAGATGGCGGCGCTTGCGGCGGGTGATACCGCGGATGTCGCGTTCCCGCATGATCCGCTCGACCTTCTTCCGGTTGATCGCATGCCCCTTGCGGCGGAGCTCGGCATGCACGCGCGGGGCCCCGTAGGCGCCCCGGGACTTCGCGTGGATGGCGCGGATCCGTCCGGCCAACTCCTCCTCGGCACACTGCCGTTCGACGGCGTCGGGCCGCGACGCGAGCCACGCGTAGTAGGTGGAGCGGTTGATGCCCAGCACGCGGCACAACCGCGCCACGCTGTAGCCATCGGGGTTGTCCTCGGTGGCCTTCTCCGCATCGATGAAGAGGCAGGCATCACCTACTTCACGATCTCCTTCGCGAAGAAGGCCGCGGCTTTTACCAAGATCTCGTTCGCCTTCTTGACCTCGGCCAGCTCGCGGCGCAGGCGCCGAAGCTCGTCGCGCTCATCGCTGGTCAGGGCGCCCGCGGGCCCCTCACCCCGATCGATCTCTGCCTGCTTGACCCAGCCGCGAAGTCCTTCGGGGCTGACCCCCAGTTCCCGGGCGATCTCGGTGACGTTCCGATGCGGCGACGAACGGACGAGCGCGATCGCGTCGCGCTTGAACTCGGCCGTATACCGCTTGCTCATATTGCTCTTGCCACTCAACCTGAACTGCTTCCTCCGGGACCCAACCGTCCCAGTATCAACCTGTCCAGATCAACGGGGGAACTTCCAAGGCCGGGTAGTTAGCGTTTTTGCAGGTCACGCAAGGGGGTCCTTTCCGGTGCGACTGCCGTGTAGCGTCCCGTGCGAACCCTCTTGATCATTCCCTTCTCGGTCCAGCGGGCGAGTTGTCGGTAGGTGGCGACGAGGGTGACGTCGCCGAGTAGTTCGGCGATCTCCCTTGAGCGCCAGAGCCGTTCGGGTTCTGCCTGCAGGATGGCCAGGACGCGTGTCATTCGGTTGCTGGTCTGGCCGGGGCCGACGTACTGGGGGACCGTGGTCGTGGGCAGTGTGGGCTCCGGCGTCGGCGGCGGCAGGAGAGTGATCACCGTCGAGGTCACGGCCTTGCCGGCGTCGGGGCGGCCGTCCAGTTTCCTTTCCGCGTAGCGGGAGATGGGGGACTTCACCTTGCGGGTACTGACGCGGCCCCGGCGTGCGGGCGACAGCGCTGACAGGACGCGCCGGCCGATCTCTCCAATGCCCTGCTCGAAGACTCCTTCTGCACCTACCAGCAGGTCACGGGCGGTCTGGAGGGCGACGGTGAAGCCGCAGCGGTCGGGATCGGTACCCGGCCGGGACTCCGCCGCCTGGACCATGGTGCGGCGCAGGAGTTGGTAGAGGGTGAGCAGGGCCCACATCTCCTGCTCGACGCCGGCCGGGTCGTGCGAGCGCAGGACACGTCCGTGCAGGATGGTGTGGCGCAAGGCGTAGTAGGCGCTCTCGTGCTCCCAACGCTCGTGATACAGGTGCACGAGGCGGTCGGCGGGGTGGCGGCGGGCGTCCAGGAGCGTGGTCACCAGACGGTAAGAGCCCTCGAAGTTGCTGCCATCGGTGCAGGTGATACTCACCTGGGCTTCGATGATGCGCACCGGGGCGCCGCCGATGACCGAGAGATAGGAGAAGTCGGCGAGAGTTTGAAGGACTGGTGGGCGGCGGCGCCGGCGGATGCGGCCCAGGACCTGTGCGCCGGTGGCGTGCACGGCGGAGAGGAAGTCGTTGCCGTCGAAGCCCCGGTCCCACAGCACCAGCATCTCGGGGCCCAGATGGTGCAACAGCCTGGTGGCGTAGGAGGTTTCGCCCTCCCGGGTGGGACCGAAGACCGCCGCGATGACGGCCCGGGTGCCGGTCTCGACGAGCGTCATCAGCTCGACCTGGGGATACCCACCGTGCGGGCACCGCCCCAGCCAGCCCCGGTTGCGTTCGCTGTCAGGCACCTTGATCGAGCTGCAGCCGTCGAACGACACCGTCCGATACGGGCCGAACCGCACCCCCGGCATGGTCGGCCGGGCCAATGGCCCGGCCAACACCTCGAACAACGCACGCACCGGCGCGACTCCGAGCCGCCGGCGCAGGTCACGCAATGCCTTCCCGGTCGGGCAGACCACCGCCATCCCGGACAGGCCGGCTGTCAGCTTGGCCCACACGAGCCGGTAGCCGACTTCGGGGAACATGCACATCGCGAACAAGAAGTAGACCCCGACCCGCGAGGGCAGATCACGCAGCCGCCGCTGCACGACCCTCGTCTCCGACAAGACCGCGTCAACCAGCTCGAACGGCACGATCGCCGTCAGCTCCCCCAGATGACCCGGCGCGAACCGGCCCGCGGCCACAGTGACCGTACGGGTGATGGTCGCCAGTGGCGACGGCAGGACACAATGACCGGGCAACGGAGCTCCTTCGGGAACAAGCTGTCTTGGACGACTGCCTGTACCAACGAGCTCCGTTGCTCCGTGTCAGGACTTCCTCAACTCCCTTGCGTGACCTGCAAAAACGCTAACTACCCGGCCTTGGGGGAACTTCACCCGGGACCTGGGGGTGAGCCCGGAGGGTCTGCGTGGCTGGGTGAAGCAGGCCAAGGTCGACCGGGGCGAGGGGCCTGCCGGGACTCTGACCAGCGCCGAGCGGGAAGAACTCGCCCAGCTGCGGCGTAAGGTCCGCGAGCTGGATAAGACGGTCGACATCCTGGGAAAAGCGACCGCCTTCTTCGCGCAGGACAAGATGAGGTAGACACCGCCACGCGGTGCCGCTTCATCGACGCGGAGAAGACATCGGACGACAAGCGCGCAGGTCACAGCGTTGCGCTGCTGTGCCGTGCGCTCGGAGTGCCGCGCTCTACCTACTACGCGCACCGGGCGGCCGAGTCAGCGCGCCGGGTCGCGCGGCGCGAGGAGGAACGCCTGGTGGACGAGATCCGAGTGCTCCACGCCGGATCGCGCGGCGCCTACGGGGCCCCGCGGATCCACGCCGCCCTGCGGCGGGCCGGGCGGGCGGTGAACCCGAAGAGGGTCGAGCGGCTGATGCGCAAGTACCGGATCGTCGGGATCACCCGCCGCCGGCGTCGGGGCCTGACCAGACAGGCCAGGCGGGCGGTGTTCACCGCCGACCTGATCGGCCGGGACTTCACCGCCCCCCGTCCCGGGATGCGGCTCGTCGGTGACATGACCGAACTCGTCACACTGGAAGGGAAGTTGTATCTGGCGACCTGCATCGATCTCGCGACGCGGGAGGTGATCGGCTGGGCGATGGCCGACCACCACCGTGCCGAGCTGCCGGTCGTCGCCCTGCGGATGGCGGCCGGACGCGGCGGTCTGGAGGACGGCTGCATCATGCACACCGACCGCGGCAGCGAATACACGAGTGATGAATTCCGCACCGAGATACGCAAGTTGCGCATGCGACAGTCGATGGGACGTGTCGGCTCTTGTTACGATAACGCTGCTGCGGAAAGCTGGTTCGCCGTCCTCAAAGCGGAGATCGGAACCACCGTCTGGGAGACCCGCGAGGCCGCCCGGGCCGACGTCTTCCGCTACATCGAGATCGAGTACAACCGCAGCCGACTTCGCAGACACCCCGAGTACGGGTACGTCACCCCACTCGAAACGAGAACCTTGCTCAGGCAAGACCTCACCCCCGCAGCGTAAACACCCGCTGTCCAGGACCCGGGGGGAACTTCACCTTGTCCCCCAGCGCGTGAAACCGTCGTCCGGGACCGGCCTTGGCCGCCCGGTAGAGCGCATGCTGCAAGGCTCGGACCGGATCCAGCTTCAGGGATCCCGACGTGGCGGAACTAGTAGGACTCCGTTATGTCTGCCTGTCGGTCCTGTTTGGGGGAACGCTGAAGGTGTGGATACACATGAAGTGAACCGGGCTCGGGCGAAGTTGGCGTTATTCGTGGCTGATGTGTTCGCCTCGGTGCCGCGCAAGGACCAGCGGGCCAAGAGCGACTGCTATCTGCGGGGACTGATGGTGGACGGTCGCCGCAAGTCCATCCAGGCCATGGCGCAGCGGCTGCCGGACGGCAACGAGCAGAATCTGCAGCAGTTCGTGAACCAGTCGACGTGGGATCCGCTGCCGGTGCGGCGGCGGATTGCGCAGCGGATGGTGCCGCTGGTCGGTCCGGACGCGTGGGCGGTCGATGACGTGTCGTTTCCCAAGGACGGGAAGATGTCGGTGGCGGTCGCCCACCAGTACTGCGGGGCGCTGGGCAAGCAGGCCAACTGCCAGGTCGCAGTGAGTGTGCACGCGGTCTCCGACACGGCGTCCTGTCCGCTGCAATGGCGCCTGTTCGTGCCTGAGGAGTGGGCGCACGATCCGGTTCGCCGGCGCAAGACCGGGATGCCCGACGAGATCGGGCACCGGGAGAAGTGGCGTCTGGCCCTGGACACCATCGATGAGCTGGCCGGATGGGGTCTGGTGCCTCCGGTTTTGGTGGCCGACGCCGGCTACGGACAGAACGCCGACTTCCGCGACGGCCTGGAACATCGCAGCATCGACTACGTGGTGGCGATCCGCTCGGATGTGACCGTCCACCCGCATGATGCGATGCCCATGGCCCCCACCTGGTCCGGCAACGGCCGCAAGCCGCAGCCCCGCTACCGCGACAGGCCGACTCCGGTGGCCGCGCTGGTGGCCGGCCACGGACGGCAGGCCTTCACCGAGGTGACCTGGCGGGAAGGATCCCGCGGACCGCTGCGCTCACACTTCCTGTCCCTGCAGGTGCGGCCCGCCGGGATCAAATCCAAACGCCTCGCCCAGGCCGCCGCCCTCGCCTCACACGGCCACTGGGACGGCGTCCTGCCTGAGGTCACACTGCTGGCCGAATGGCCCGACGGCGCCGAAGCACCCACCGGCTACTGGCTGTCCAACCTGCCCGCAGACACCCCAATCGCCGAACTGGTCCGCCTGGCGAAGATCCGCTGGCGCATCGAGCACGACTACCGGGAACTCAAGCACGGCCTCGGCCTGGACCACTTCGAGGGACGTTCCTGGAACGGCTGGCATCACCACGTCACCCTGGTCACCGCCGCCCACGCGTTCCTCACCGAACAGCGACTGGCCCCAAAAGCCGATACAGCCAACTCACCCTCTACCAGACCCTCGACGCCATCCAGGACCTGCTGAACTGCTGGACCGGCACCTGCACCACCTGCCACCGCCCCCTGCCCAGAACATCCACCACCAGCCAAAACCCCAGAGCCAGAGCAACCTAACGGAGTCCTACTAGTGCCGTATCAGGCAACGTTCGCCCTGTCGACTACCTTGCGCAGGCGTTCGTCGGCGGCGTGCTTGTTCCGCCAGATGATGTAGCGGCGGATCATGCTGCCCTGCTCCTTGTGGCTGGCATGGTCGGTGCCGTCGAGTGCGAAGTAGCGCAGGGCGGTGAACTGGGCCTCGATGCGGTTGAGCCAGGAGCTGTTGGTCGGGGTGTAGGCGAATTCGACGTTGTTGGCCGTGGCCCAGTCGCCGACGCGGGTGTCCTTCTTGGTGGTCAGGTGCGGGGAGAAGTTGTCGAGCACGATCGCGATCCGGGTCTCGGCCGGGTAGAGGCTGCGCAGGTAGCGGCAGAACTCCAGGAACCTCGTCCGGTTCTTCTTCGGCTTGATGTGGCCGTAGAGCCTGTCCCGGGCCAGGTCATAGGCGGCGAAGAGGTGGCGGACGCCGTGCGGGCGGGTGTAGGTGGCCCGTCGGCGGGGGCGGGGTTCCCGGTCGGGGTCCTTGTGCTTCCCGCCGCGCTCGGTCCACTGCCGGCCGGGGTGAGGCTGGAGGTTGAGCGGGCCGAACTCGTCAAGGCAGAAGACGACTTCTGGTTCGCCATCGTCGGGTATGACCTCGCCGTCGGCGATGGCGTAGAGGTGCTCGACGCGCGCTTTCTTGGCGGCGTAGTCGGGGTCGCGGGAGGTCTTCCAGGTCTTTATGCGTTGAAACGAGACGCCCTCCTCACGGAGCAGAACCCGAAGGCCCTCGTGGCTGATGTCGTCGACCACCCCCTCGGCGACCAGGAAGTCGGCCAGCTTGGCCAGGCTCCAGGTCGAAAACGGCAGGCCGTGCTCGGCGGGCTTGGACTTGGCGGTCTTCTTGATCTCCCGGCGTTCGGGGAGAGTGAAGGTCTTGGGCCGACCGCCCTTGTACTTCGGGTAGAGCGAGTCGAAGCCGTCGGTGTTGAAGTTGTGGATCACGTCCCGGACTCGGTCCGCGCTGGTGAATGTCACCTCGGCGATCTTCACCACGGGCATGCCCTGCGCGGACAGCAGCACCATCTGGGCCCGCCGCCAGGTCACCACCGACCCCGTGCCTCTACGGATGATCCGCAGCAGGCGCTGCCCCTCGTCGTCATCGATCTCACGGACGCGTACTCGTTCTGCCACCCAGACAGCTTGGCCGACACCGCGCCGTCCGGACCAGCATCCGAACGGCGCGTCACATCACCACAGGGCAAAGGTTCTCTGATGCGGCACTAGCCGAAACGGCACTCACCAAGCCCCTCCAGACAACCTGCACATCGACGAAGCAGCGGCCCTTCCCTGGCCGGCGGTTGTGTTGTCCGCCGACTCATAGCGGTACTACGGCCGCCTCCGACGCCCACCCGGCCCGCGCCCACTTCCCGGGGATCACCCGGTTATAGGACGCGCAGCTTCCGGCAGCACCTGTCCGCAGGCCGCCGGGCCGGGGAGGGCCTCCCCAGTTCCCGCTGTCACCGTCGCAACGTTCCATGCCCCATACGCCGAGGAGTCCCTCACGGCTGCATCTCCAGGATCTTCGCCGCTTCCATGGCCTTCACCCTGATTTCGGGGGCTCGGCACTCCCTGTCCCCGCCCCAAAGGACGGGCCTCTAACGACGCCGCAGACTTCGCGTGATGCTACGGACCGCTGCTTTGCTCCCCCTTGCAGGGCTTTCGACACTGGGCTTCGACGCCGGGCGTTTCCCCCCGACGCCGCCAGTCTGCTACCGGGCCTCCTGGCAGCTACTCAGCTTGAACTCGTAGACGCCGAGAGGGCGTGACGGTCCTTGATCCCTGCGGTATGGCAGGTTCATGCGGTATGCGCAGAGGGGCGGGTATACGCCTGCCGAGCAGGAACGGCGTGAACAACTGCGGCTGAAGGCCGCTGAGTTATTTGAGCAGGGCGAGAGTTCTGGTGCGGTCGCGGCGGAGTTACGGGTAGCGCCGCGCACTGTGCGGCTGTGGCGTCAGCGGTGGCGCGAGGGCGGGGTGCAGGCCCTGCGTTCCAGGGGACCGGTGTCGCCGGAGCGTCTGTCGGCGCGGCAGTTCGCGCGTCTGGAAGCAGAACTGCGGCGCGGCCCGCCGGCGCACGGATTCGCCGACGACCAGCGGTGGACGCTGAAGCGGATCAAGGCGCTGATCGGGCGGCTGTTCCATGTGGGCTACACGGTGCAGGGCGTGTGGAAGCTGATGCGGCGCCACGGCTGGTCGTGCCAGGTCCCGGTGCGCCGGGCCGTCGAGCGGGACGAGGAGGCCATCGAGGTGTGGAAGCAGGAGGTGTGGCCGCAGGTAAAACCAGTGCGGCGGACCTGGGCGCCTACATCTGCTTCGAGGACGAGGCGGGGCAGGGCCTGAGGCCGCCGAAGGGCCGCACATGGGCCCCGCGCGGGGCACGGCCCGTGGTGAGGGTGCGTGGCAGAGGTTCCGGCCGGGTCAACGTGGCCGGCGCGGTCTGCTTCCGCCCCGGCGAGCGCCCGCACTTCTTCTACCGGCTGCACGTCTGTCACGGGCGCAAGGGCGAGCCCAAGAGCTTCGCCTGGCACGAGTACCGCGAACTGATCCTCGCCGTTCACCAGCAGCTGCACGCGCCGCTCGTGTGGTGCTGGGACAACCTGAACGTGCACCTGTGTGCACAGATGAAGGAGTTCGCCGACGAACACCAGGAGTGGCTGCGTGTGGTCCAGATGCCCGCGTATGCACCCGAGCTGAACCCCACCGAGGGCGTCTGGTCACTCCTGAAACGCTCCATCGCCAACTTCGTCGCCGCCGACCTGGGCGGCCTCGTCCGCATCGTCAAGCGCAAGCTCAAGAAGATCCAGTACCGGCCCGACCTGATCAACGGCTGCCTCACCGAGACCGGCCTGGTGATCGAACCACCGTGATCCACCAGCCGGCGTCTACGAGTTCAAGCTGAGTACCCGGACCGGACTTCCACCGGCAGGCGACGACGAGCTTACGACTCAAGATCAGCTACATCACGAAGACCTCCGAGTCTGCTGGGCGCGCGAAAGCTCGAGGTTAGACGTGCCTTGAGCAGGCTGAGAACGGCTCCCTCCACGTGGCATCATCAGCGCAGATTTGCCCACCCGTGGCCAGTCAGCGGCAGCCCTTCCCTGAAACGGGACAAATGGGCTCAGTTTCGATAGGCGTTGGCCGCCGCATCCTCCAGCTTCATGGCGGTAGCTTTGGGGTCGGACGGGTCGCGCAAAAAGTCCTGCAGAATCTTCCATTCACTGGCACCGTCAGTACCGCCGAAGGATGCCGGCGCCTGGTCGGACATGTCGAAGCGAACCCGATCATCCGCATTAACCAGCGAGTCGGCCATGGCGCGGGTGGTGATTTTATTGTAGGTGTGAATGGAGAGTTGCTTGTTCGGAGAAAGGAAACCACCCAACTTCGCCCACACGGCAGCAGCTTCCGGGGTAGCAAGGTATTCGACTAGTTTCATGCCGGCAGCAGCGTTCCTTCCGTCCTTGAGGACGACAGCGGCGTCACCACCACTGATGACGGGGACCGCACCTCCTTTAACAGCTGGGAACGGGAAGAAGTCAGCGTCTTTGCCCATGCTCTTGTCGTACTGACCTTGGGCCACACCGGCGACGAAGTCGCCTTCGTAAACCATGCCCGCCTCGGGCTTCGGTCCGAACACCTTTTTCACCGAGCCGGGAAAGTCGATGTTGAGGGCTCCGTCGGGGCCGCCCGCGATCAGGTGCTTCTTGTTGAAAAGCTTGCCCAGTTCTGCGAGAGCATCCACGATCGATGGGTCGGTCCATTTCAACTCGTGGGCTGCCAGGGCGTCATACTTCTCGGGTCCCGCCTGGGAAAGATAGACGTTTTCGAACCAGTCAGTAAGAGTCCAGCCGTCTTTCCCGGCGATGGCGAAGGCGTCGAGACCTGAGTCGGACATGGCTTGTCCGGCAGACAGCATCTCTTCGAAGGTGGATGGACGCCAAGCGCCAGCCCTAGCAAAGGTCTCCGGGCTATACCAGACGGTCGACTTGTGCGCAACTTTGAAGTACACGCCGTAGAGGGTGCCGTGTCTGCTTCCGTACTCCCTCCACACGTTGGCGTAGTTGTCGTTCACGGCTGCCCGTGCTGTTGCAGACAGGGGCTCAAGCCAGCCATTGTCAGCAAACTGCTCGAGTACGCTGAGCTGCGGTAGCAAAGCCACGTCGGGTGCGTTACCGGTCTCGATTTTTCTCCCTACAACAGGGGATACGTTGTTGCCTGTGCTCACGAAGTATGCCTTGGCGCCAGTCTTGTCATTGAAGTTATCGAGCACCTTTTGAAAGTTCTTCTGCTCACTTCCAGTCCAGGCGCCGGCCACGGAGATATTTAGGCCATTCAACTCCTTGTTGCCACTGTCTCCCAGGTCGTCGCAGGTAGCTGCACTTGAGACCAAGATGAGCACAATGCAGCTGGCGAGTGGGGTATTTTGTCGGCGCATTTTTGTTGATGTCCTTCTCTCGCAGCGACGGGTCTGCAGAAGGCAGCCGAGGCGAACGGTAGGGTCAGGGCGCACAGGGGCAGGTTGGGCAGAGTTGAAGACTTACGCTGGTGGAGCAGCTCAGTGCGCGTGCGTGCGCCGCGCCACGGTCCGCAGCGAGCCGCTGTGCAGCCATCGCTAGCAGGCCGAACTCGACCGGGCCGCCCCCGCCCAGCAGCGAGTTGAGACCGCTGCAGCACGACCGCGTCGCAGCTCGGGTCACATTGCAGCGAAGGGCACGTACGGCTCAGACAGCCCTCGACGACGCTAACCTTCCACAGATACGACATCCCTTTGACTTCGGCGAAATCGCCGGTGCAGTCACCAATGCGGTCCATCAGACTGCGAACGTGCAGTTGGTAGCACGCTGCGTCGCGCCACCAGAGGTGACTATCGAAACGCTGCAGACTCACCCCGTCCACCCGTCTGTGCGTGCGAAGACCCGATATCGACCAGGAGATTCCAAGCATGGTAGAGAGGGGTTTCCCGATACCTCAACGAGCTGACCGAAGTCGTGCACCTTCGTGCAGAAACACTGCCGCCCGGGTGCGGAACGTGGCGCCACTGTGTGTGGGCGTTGCGTCCCGCGCCTGCCATCTGGCGGCGTAGGTCGGCGTTGACGCTCGATGGGCGCAGAAGCTATTCAAAACGATTGCGCGCAAGGGTCGCCCTCCTATTGATTCGAAACGGTAGGTGTTCTGGGTCGTTGATCCCTGCGTGAGTGAACTGGCGGGGGACGTACGGAAGTTGTCGCCGTCGGCGCGGGAAGCCCTTCGTCTGCGGGCGGTGGCCGCGTTGGTGGCGGGCCGGACTCGCAAGGATGTTGCGGTGGTGTTCCAGGTCTCGCTCAAGGCGGTGGACAACTGGTGGGCGAAGTGGCTGGCCGGCGGGCGGGAGGCGCTTGTAGCCCAGCAGTGTGGACGTCGGGTCGGCAAACATCAGCTTCTCGATGCGGTCGAGCAGCAGACGGTCCGGCAGGCCGTGCTGGAGCACCGTCCCTGTGATCTGGGTCTGGCCGGGCAGCTGTGGACGCGGGCCGGGGTGGGGGACCTGATCGCGAAGCTGTACCGGGTGCGCCTGACCGAGCAGGGGTTGGCAAGTATGTGCGCCGCTGGGGCCCTCGTTCCAGCGGCCGGACAAGAGGGCCGTCGAACAGGACCAGGAGGCGGTCCGCGTCTGGCGGGAGGAGGCGTGGCCGGCGATCCGGGCCAGGGCAAAGGCGGAGGGTGGCGAGGTGCTCTTCGCCGACCAGGTCGGCATCCGCTCCGACCAGGTCAACGGCCGCACCTGGGGGCGCGAGACCGGGTCAACCGGCAGGTGGGCAGGCCGCAATTCCCGCACCCGCTCCATGATAATGGTCAGGCCCCGTTCCCACCCGATCCGCCCAGCGATCACCGTGGCTGGCATCGTCGGAGTCTGCTTCAACAGCTCACGGTTGGCCGGCTCGGCCAGATCCACAGCCGACCCCTTCAACGGGCGTTGGCAGAATGGCGGCCGGTCCGAGGCCGGGGCCAGCGCTACGGGCAGACGGGTGGGCCTCCGGTCCTGGTCATGGTGTCGGGCTCCTCGAGGATAATCACGGCACGAATGCTGCCTTCGCGGACCACCGCCGATCTGATCGACGGGCACTGGCGGCTGCTGAAACGGCTGGCAGGCCGTCCCAAGGATGCTGGTCTGCGCTAATCGCAGGGCGGCTTCAAGTTCCATGCTCGCGGCAGTTGTTGCGTGAGGGGTAGATAGCAGTGCAGGCACGGGCTTCGTGATCATTGTGGTGTCTTACGCCCGATGATCATGAGGTGGCCCGTGCCTGCCGCTGTATCTTCTCCGATCCCTGCCGTGCTGGGGAATCTGGGGTCGCTGGACGTCGGCCAGGTCGCCGACCTGCGTCCCTACTTCGACTCCATCCCCGACCCACGCTCGCGGCGGGGCCGGTGGTACTCGCTGACGTCGATCCTGCTGGTGTGTGCCTGCGCGGTCGTCTCGGGAGCGAAGAGCATCGACGAGCTCGCCGAATGGGGTGCGAGGGCCTCGGGCAGGCTACTGGCGGCCCTGGGTATCCGCCGTCATCTGCTCGGGTGGCGGCGCACCCCCTCGCCCGTGACGATCGGGCGCGT
The DNA here is from genome assembly GCF_045162795.1 of Streptomyces sp. NBC_01017. NCBI lineage: Bacteria > Bacillati > Actinomycetota > Actinomycetes > Kitasatosporales > Streptomycetaceae > Streptomyces > Streptomyces sp. NBC_01017. The sequence continues at coordinate 10,361,623 of NZ_CP108683.1, read as the reverse complement.
GCTGGGCGCCGTGGACGGTGATGCCCTGGACCGGGCGGTGGGCGCCTACCTGACCGACCGGCACCACGCCGTCACCGGCACCGCGACCAGGGCCACGGGGCAGCCGGCGGCACCCGCGCCCGGGCGGCTGCGCGTCCTTGCCCTTGACGGCAAAGCGCTCAAGGGTTCGGCCCGTCTCACCTCGGCACGCCGGCACCTGCTGTCGGTGGTCACCCACGGCCCAGTCGTGACCCTCGGCCAGGTGGAGGTCGGCGCGAAGACGAACGAGACCACCCACTTCCGCCCGCTGCTGGAGCCGCTGGACCTGGCCGGCACTGTCGTCACCTTCGACGCGCTGCACTCGGTCAAGGCGAACGTCTCCTGGCTTGTCGAGACGAAGAAAGCGCACTACATCGCCGTGATCAAGACCAACCAGCCGACCGCCCACCGCCGGCTGGCGGCCCTGCCCTGGCGGGACATCGCCGTCCAGCACACCGCCTCCGGGACCGGGCACGGCCGGCGGGAGTCCCGCTCGATCAAAACCTGCGGAATCGCCGACGAACTCGGCGGAATCCCGTTTCCCCACGCCCGCCTGGCCATCCGCATCCACCGCCGCCGCAAGCTCACCGGCCGGCGCGAGAGTCGTGAGAGCGTCTACGCCGTGACCAGCCTGGACGCCCACCAGGCCTGCCCGGCCGACCTGGCCGCCGCGATTCGCGGGCACTGGGGAGTGGAGAACTCCTCGCACCACATCAGAGACGTCACCTTCGCCGAGGACGCCTCCACCGTCCACACCGGGACCGCGCCCCGGGCCATGGCGACCTTCCGCAACCTCGCCATCGGCGTGCTGAAGGTCCTCGGAGCCAACAACATCGCCAAGACCACCCGGGCCATCCGCGACGAACCCGAACGAGCACTCCCGATCCTGGGCATCATCAACAACCGCGACACCTACGGAACTTGATCAAGCCCTGCTAATCGTCCGCAAGGAACAGCCCCACCCCGGAGCTCAGTTGCGCTTCACCGGCGCCGACGGACTACGACTCACCGAGCATTTCAACTTGGCCACTGATCGGGTGACGGTGGGGCGGTGGAGGAACGGTCAGAGCCCCACAGATGTTGAGCGAGGTGTCTAGGCTCAGCTCGTCACCGGTGGGGCTCTGTTGGTTCCTTATCGTGCCGTACTCGATGTCCCGCATGCACTCGTGGAGTGGGTGACGATGCTGATCGTCACTCGCGAGGGTGACCGCAGATGCAAGCTGCCACCGTCCCAGCGCGCCTTGGCCGCACTGGTGTACCTGCGTAAGAACGACACACTCACCCAGATCGCCGCCGGATTCGGTATCAGCGTGGGCACCGCCCACGCCTACGTTCATTCCGTGGTGACACTCCTGGCCTCCCGGGCACCAGGCCTGACCGCTGCACTGAGAGCCGTCGGTGCACGCTATGTCCTGCTCGACGGGACACTCGCCGAATGCGACCGAGTCGGTGACAGCCGCGCGGATTACTCAGGAAAGCACCGCAAGCATGGCGTGAACCTGCAGGTCATCACCGCTCCCGACGGCACCCTGGTGTGGATCTCGCCCGCCCACGCGGGCCGGGTGGAGCTGAGGCACCGCCAGCGGGCACGCGCCGAGGACCGCATCCGGGCCGCCCGCGCCACCGGCCTGCGCAACCTCCCCCGAAAGCGCGAGGGTAGCCCCACAGTACGGCCAGTAACGAATATGCCAGCAGCCGCGACAAGCGTTCGGCAGACCAGGGACGGATGTCAGGTCCGCAGCAAGAGCGGGTTGGCTGGCTTGAAGGACAGGGCCGCCCGGGCGCCCGGAGGTAGTTCATCGGCGGACGCAGGGATGTCCACACGGATGACTTGTCCAGTGCCGTGTTCCAGCTTGACACTCACGCGGGTGACTGGCCCCAGAAAGCTCCGGGTCATCACCACGCCGGTGAGAGCACCTGGGTCTGCATCTTGTACCGGGGCGATGCGGATCTCCTCCGGACGAAGGACAAGATTGACGTCTGTGCCGCGGCCATGTCGAGCTGCCGCGGGTGCGGTGATGCGCTGTCCGTAGACGACGACCTCGTTGCCGTGCGCGACCGCGGGGAGGATATTACCAGCGCCGATGAATGTGGCGACGAACTCGGTGGCTGGCTCCTGGTAGACGGTCGAAGGCGCCGCAAGCTGTTCCAGCCGGCCCTCGCGCATCACGCCTACCCGATCGGACATGGAGAGGGCCTCTTCTTGATTGTGGGTGACGAACAGTGTCGTAATGCCAAGCTCGCTTTGGATCCGGCGGATCTCCTCGCGCAGGGTGGCCCGTACGTTTGCATCAAGCGCCGAAAGCGGTTCGTCAAGCAGCAGGACCTGGGGAGTGGCAGCCAGAGCCCGGGCCAGGGCGACTCGCTGCTGCTGGCCGCCGGACAGTTGGTGCGGAAAATGATCTGCCCGTTCCGATAGGCCGACCAGTTCAAGCAATTCCGCGGCCCTTTTTTGGCGGCGAATGCTAGAGATTCTGCGCACTCGAAGTCCGAACTCCACGTTGACTTGTGCAGTCATGTTAGGAAAGAGACTGTAGCTCTGGAAGACCATACCCATATCTCGCTTGCTTGACGGTACATGGGTGATATCTGCACCGTTGACGAGGATGTGACCTGTATCGGCCGTTTCGAAACCGGCCACGATGCGAAGGGTTGTAGTCTTGCCGCATCCGCTCGGTCCTAGCAGGCTTACAAATTCGCCCGCTTGAATGCCTAGTTCGAGTCCATTCAGAGCGCTGGAGGCACCAAAGGACTTACGCAGGGAGCGGAGCTGCACGTGCCACATCGCCATCTTGCTCCCTGTTGTCATGCATGGTCCTGGTCGATGGGACGCGAGCGCCGGTAGCTGACGGCGGAGACGGCAAACAAGAGCGCGAAGACAAAAATGATCGCGGCCAGTGAGACAGCGACTGCTGATTCCGCGTTGGACTTGCTCAAGAGGTCGATCTCCACTTGAAGATTACTGAAATTCAGCAAGGACGCGAGGGTAAACTCGCCCAGGACTACAGAGACAGTGAGCAACGCCGCTGCCATCAATGCGCCTCGCATGTTAGGTACGACGACTCGCACCAACACAGTGAGCCATGAAGCCCCCAGCCCCCGGGCCGCCTCGACCAAAGTGGGCAGGTCCATCGCCGTGAGCCCAATATCGATGGCCCGGGATGCGTAGGGCAGTGCGAGGACGGTGTAGCTGAAGGTGAGGGTCAGTGGTGATTCTCCTAGGAGGCGTGCGACCCAAGTGTAGACAGGTGCAATGCCCACGACCAGGACAATGGCTGGGATAACCAGAGGCAGCAGGCACAGAGCTTCGACCAGCCGACGGATCTTTGGCAGTTTCAGTCTCACCCAAGTCAGTGTCGGGACCAGCAAGGCCAGCGTGAGGACCGTGGTGAGGCCGGACAATGCCAGGGACGTAGCGATTGCCGACACCAGTTCAGGGGTGTCGGCGATAGCTGCCCATGCCTGCAGGCCCCGGCGTCCTTGCACCTCGCGGGTGCTGAATTCCACCATGGCGATCAGCGGCAGCAGGAAGAATCCCCCCAGTGGCAACAGCACCGTCCAACGCAGCATGGTCTGGCGGCGGGTGCGGCGGCTAGGTGAGGACGGCAGTAGCGCTGCCTCATGCTCAGGGGAAAGCGGCGAAGGAAGTGGCCTTTGGCTCAGCCCGGTCACCTCCACCATCTCGTCGCACGCCGCATTAGTAGCGCGTAGAAGACCATGACAACTGCGGCCACCATGATCATACTCAATCCGAGCGCCTTGCCGAGGTTCTCCTGTCCGAGCAACACCTCGCTCGTGAAGTAGGCCCTGATTTTTAGAGGAATAAGAGGGCTGCCCTGTGACACAAGCGCGGCTGCAGTTGCATACGCGGAGAAGGCGTTGGCGAACAGCAGCAAGCTGGCGCCCATAAAGGAGGGAAGCAAGAGGGGAATTGCAACGTGCCGCCAGTAATTCCACGTGGTACCACCAAGACTATTGACGGCTTCCCGCCAATTGGGGCGCATTCCTTCCAATGCAGGCAGAAAGATAATTACCATGAGCGGGATCTGAAAGTAGGAATAGACGAGCAGCAGTCCCGGGAGATCGAACAACCATACGCCTTGAGCGAAAAGGTCAATAGAGAAATAGTTTCGGAGAAATTCAGTTACTAGTCCGGTGAGACCGAATGTGGCGATAAAGGCAAAGGCGAGCGTGACGCCACCAAATTGGGCGAGCACGGCACAGGCTGAGCTGGCTACACGGCGTAGTACACCGCGCGGTTTTGCCGTGGATAGCGCCCAGGCCAGGAGTGCTCCCAGGATCGCGCCGACTGCTGCAGAAGTGGCTGAGAGCTGAAGGCTGCGCACGTACGCCTCCAGGTACACACGGTGGGTCAAGGCCCGCACGTTGACCATGGAGGCGTTGCCCTGATCGTCTTGAAAGGCCCCGACCACGACGATCAGGGTGGGAAAGATGAGGAAGATGCCTACATAGGTGAAAAAGGGGAGCACTCCCAAGTAACGCAAGCCAATGCGTGTTGTTGCCCTGATTCCCCGAGCCGGATTCCGAGCATCTTCGGTCATCGGTCAGCCGACAGCATTCGCCCAGTGCTCTGACAGGTACGCCCTTGCGGCTTCTACCTGTTTGGGGTTCGGGAAGATAGGTTCGCCCTCGACTGCTGGCAGCCTGCCGTATGCCTTCTTGTCGACCGTGCCTGCATTGACCATCCCATCAAGACGCACCGGCCGCGCATACCCATTCAGGAAGATGTTCTGGCCCTCGTCTGAGTAGAGAAACTCCTGCCACAGACGAGCTGCTGCCGGATGGGGGGCCTCTCTATTGATAGCCTGCGCGTAGTAGGATCCCAAGACCGCGCTCTTTGGGACGATAACTTTCCAGTCAATCTTTCCCGCGAATTTGACAGATGAAGCGGTATTCAGGTAGTCCCAGTCGAAAACGACAGGGGTCTGTCCGCTCGAAATCGTCGCAGGCGTGGGATTGATCGGCAGAAGGTTTCCCCTCTTCTTCAATTCAGCGAAGAATTCAACACCTGGGGCGATGTTGTCGGCAGACCCTCCGTTAGCCAGGGCCGCGGTGATGACAGCGCTGAACGCTGAAGCCGACTGGGTAGGATCGCCATTGAGGACGACTTTTCCCTTATATTCAGGCTTCAATAGGTCCTGAATGGTGGCAGGCGCTGGCACCTTTGATGCATCGTACCCGACCGACATATAGCCGCCGTAATCATTCGTCCACCGGCCGTCGGGGTCCTTGAGGTGCTCCGGAATGCCCTTCCACTGACTTACTTTGTACGAGGCAAAGAGGCCTGTGTTGGCGAGCGCAAAGCTCTGCCCCAAGTCGAAGACGTCAGGAGCACGGCTCGTCCCGGACAGCTGCTTAGCGGCGTTGATCTCCTCCTGACTTGAGGCATCGGGTTGCCGTGAATCTACCTTAATTCGGTATTTCTCAGAGAAAACCTTGATCATCTGTCGATAGTTAGCCCAATCGGGGGGCAGGGCGATGACGTTGAGTTGCCCTTCCTCCTGCGCCGCCTCGATCAGTTTCTCCATACCACCCAGGTCCGTCACGGACTCGGCGGAGGACGCGTCACCGTCCGCGTCCGAGGATGAGGAACCACAAGCCCCCATAGCAACTAGCACAACCCATCCGGTGAGCGCTGCGACGCTTACACTGACTCGATTGCGCCTCATGCGAGTCTCTCCCTATCGGCTTGGGCATCACTTGCCGGAGTGCATGCCACCTCGCCGCCTGGGCCGCACTTGGTGACCCGGCGACAGTAGGCCTCCACCGCAGCGCGGGCCCAGCATTCGTTGGGCGCACCCCGGGCAAGAAATGTCGTGTTTGTCCGGCTAGTAGCCTTTCAGAAGACTGGATCACCGTCCACTCGGACAGGCATGCTTCGAGGCGATGGCATATGCGCCCTCGGCAGGAGGCGGCGATGCAATGTTCACGGAGACAGCTTGGGAAGATGGAGACACCCGACGGAGCACGCCGCTGCATCCAGGTCACCGTCCCCCGCGACGAGGGGAAGAAACGCTGGTCGCTCGCTTCGGCGGGATCCCGCTCATCCGGCAGCGCGCGGAAGTTCGCACCGACATCCGGCCGGTCATGGCCAGCATGAGCAACGAGCTGACCACGGTCTCCTCGCCGAGTACTGCGAGATCTGGGAGACGCGGACGAACGTTGAGGTCCACCACGTCCGCAAACTCGCTGATCTCAACCGACCCGGACGCCGGGAGAGGCCCACGTGGGTCCATCTGATGGCGATGCGACGGCGCAAGACCCTGGTGATCTGCCGCGCTGTCAAGAAGACATCCACGCGGGACGTCCCACCGCACCACCCCGGAAGTGATCACTGGAGAGCCGGATCCCTGGAAATCGGGCCCGCCCGGTTCGGAAAGGGCCGCCGGAAAGGGACCCGAGCCACGGGCACCTTAAGACCGTGTCCTACATGGTCAGTTTGAGGAGCCGTTTGTAGCAGCAGAGGGCGGATGCCAGGCCAAGAAAGGCCAGGTAGTTGCCGGGTTTCCGTTCGTAGCGGTGGTTGAGTCGGCGGTAGCCGGTAAGCCAGGACGTTGCGTTCGATGACCCACCTGCGCCGGCCGAGTCCTTCACTGAGGTTCTTCAGCGGTGCTTCTCCAGGGTGAGGATGGCCTTGGCGATTGACGTCAGGCGGTTGGGACTGCAGCGGGCGCGGCGGAAGATCCGCCAGGACTTGAGTAGGGCGAAGGCCCGCTCGACCGGGCTGCGGAGCCGTGCGTGCGCGCGGTTGACGGACTTCTGGTGCGCGGTCAGCTCACGGCCGCGGTGCCGTTTGTATGGTGTGCAGAAGGTTCCGCCGGCTCCTTCGTAGGCTTTGTCCGCCAGGACGGGAATCTTCAGGCGTTCACATACGGTGATGATGCGGTGGGTGCGGGCGGCGGTGATGTCCACCGTGCGGCCCGGCAGGGCTGGCGAGTACCAGATCAGCTTGCCGGTCGGTCCGGTGACGGCCTGGATGTTCACTCCGTGCCGTCTGGCCTTGCCGGAGTAGTCGCGTTCGCCGTCGCCGACCCGGTCGCACTCGGCGATGGTGCCGTCCACGAGGACGTGGTCGGGCTTGGCCCGCCGCAGTGCGCGGGTGAGAGACGGGGCCATGTCCGCCAGCAACGCGGTGACGCTGTGTACATAGGCGTGGGCGGTGGCTTCGCTGATCCGGAAGCCCGCGGCGATCTTGGCGAGGGTGGTGTGCTCGCGCAGGTACACCAGGGCCACCATGGCCCGCTGGGAGGGGCGCAGCTTGCAGCGGCGGTCACCCTCGCGGGTGACGATCAGCATGGTCACCCACTCCACCAGTGCATGCGGCAGGTCGAGTGCGCAAGGATAGGTCACCAACGAGGCCCCCTGGCTGGCGAGTCGAGACGTGAGACATCTCGCTCAACAGCCCGAGGGCCTCGCCTGTTACGCCCCGCCGCCGGTCACCCGATCAGTGGCCACTCTGAAGAACCTCACTGGAGTCGATGCCCTTGCGTGCGATGCGGACGCCGATGCGTTTGCCCCACAGCCATCGCCGCAGGTGAGGGATGTCGTACGCCTTGTCTGCATGAAGGCGTACAGGTTTGGAGTCGGCCGCGTGGGATTCGTGTCCCATGTGGAAATGGGACAGCATCGGCTTCAGAGCGAGACTGTCGTGGGTGTTGGCCGCGGAGACCCCGACCCGTAGGGGCAGTCCGTTCGCGTCGGACAGGACATGCATCTTGGAACCGGGCTTACCCCGGTACACGGGGCTCGGACCTCCAAGTCGCCCCTTTTTTAGCGCGGACATGTACTGAGTCGAGGACTGCACGGGACAGGTCGACCAGGTCCTGCTCGTCCATGAGCTGGAGAACCTTCTGATACAGCCGGCCCCAGACCCCGGCCCGGGACCAGATGGCGAAGCGGCGGTGCACGGTCGACTTCGACGCCCCGAAGCACGGTGGCAACGCCCGCCATGCACAGATGGTGTCCCTCGTCGTGGTGTTGCGGATCAGCGGCTGGGAGTGCGCGGGCGTCTGCCCGGGGCGCACTTCCACGGGTGAGTGCCGCTCCCTGAACAGGGGGTGGGCCACCGCGTAACTCTTCTTGGTGAACAGCCAGTTCAACCACGAGGAGTACACGATGGCCCTGTCCCAGTCTGAGCTGATACGGCTGCTTGAGTCACTACGCTCGACCGACGGAATCGAGTTCATCCGCACCATCGCCGAGCGGATGGTGCAGGAGCTGATCGAGGCCGAGGCGAGTGCCCATATCGGTGCGGAGTGGAACGAGCACACGCCGACGCGGACCACCATCCGCAACGGGCACCGCGAGAAGGTGCTGACCACGCTGGCCGGCGACCTGAACCTGGAGATCCCCAAGGTCCGCACCGGCAGTTTCTTCCCGTCACTGCTGGAACGGCGGCGCCGGATCGACCAGGCCCTCTATGCCGTGATCATGGAGGCATACGTGCACGGTGTGTCCACCCGCAGCGTGGATGACCTGGTCAAAGCCCTGGGTGGGGACAGCGGCATCTCGAAGTCGGAGGTCTCACGGATCTGCGCGGCGCTGGACGAACCGCTGACCGCGTTCCGCACCCGCCCACTCGACCATGTCCGCTTCCCCTACGTCTACCTGGATGCCACGTACTGCAAGGGGCGGGTCAACCACCAGATTGTCTCCCGGGCCGTCGTGGTGGCCACCGGCATCACCGAGGACGGCAACCGCGAGGTCCTGGGCCTGATGGCCGGAGACAGCGAGAGCGAGGCGTTCTGGAAGGAGTTCCTGCGCTCCCTGCGTGAACGCGGACTGTCCGGGGTCCGCCTCGTCGTCACCGACCAGCACTCGGGTCTGGTCGCCGCGGTCCGCAAGGTGATGCTGGGCGCCGCCTGGCAGCGGTGCAGGGTTCATTTCCTGCGCAACGTCTTCGGCGTGATCGACCGGGACTCCGGTGAAATGGTTGCCGCGACGATCCGCACGATCTTCACCCAGCCCACTGCCGGCCTCGTGCGCACCCAGCTCGACACCGTCGCGGACATGCTCGGCACCCAGTTCCCCAAGGTCAAAGCCATGCTCCTCGACGCGAAGGAAGACCTGACAGCATTCGCGGACTTCCCACCGAGGCACTGGAAGAAGATCCAGTCGACCAACCCGCTGGAGCGGATCAACCGGGAGATCAAGCGCCGCACCGACGTCGTCCAGGTCTTCCCCAACGACGACGCGCTCTTGCGGCTCGTCACCGCCGTGCTGTTCGAGATGCACGACGAATGGATCGCCTTCCCCCGCCGCTACCTCCCCGAAGGCAGCATGGACGAGCTCTACTCCGAACGCCCCGAAAGCGCCCCCGCACTACCCAACACCCCGAACACGCCCACCAGTTGATCGGCAACACCACGACGGGGGACACCATCCATGCACAGCCGCTGACCAGGACGTAGATGATCGCGGCAAACACCGCCTCATCATCGATGTTCGCGACCCCGCCGCCCTGCGGCCGAATCCGCGCCACCGGCAGCAGCGGCCTGGCCAGCTCCCACAAGCCGTCCGGAACAATCCATCCCCACCGTCCACTCCCCACACCCAGCACAACCGCCAACTGACCATGTAGTCACGGTCTTGCCGACGGCGGCTTTGGCGCCGGATTCCTCCCACGCCTTGCAGTCGTTGCGGTTTCCGGCGAGAGGCCGGCCCACGACGACGACCAGGCTGGTGTCTGCGCCGATGACGACCAGGTGGTTGGTCGAGTACCGGTACTTCTTGGACTGCTCCGCCACCGTTTGGTCGCGGGTGGGGACCAGGGTGCCGTCCACGATGAGCACGGTGTCCTTGGCGACCGCTTGCGGGGCTGGAGCGCGAGCATCGGTCCGAGGTGGTCGATGATGCGGTCAGCTGCCGACTTGGACACCCCGAAGAGCAGGGCGAGCCGGCGCATCGTCAAGTCCGTGCGCCAGTACGCCGCGACCAGCAGAGCCCGGTCCTCCAGCGGGAGGCTCCATGGCCGGCCCCTTGCGGACCGCATCCGCACCCTCGCGCCGCAACACGGTCACCAGCTTGCCGAAGAGGCGGGGGCTCAGCCCGGTGAACGGGGCTGTCCAGGACGGCTCCGCCGCCGTGATCACACCAGTCACATCAAGATCATCTCACCCGTGACCAGCAGTTACGGGACAGCCCTTCGTCGGCGGCCTACTTCACTGGGCGGCTGCTCGGGGAAACCCACCGATGGAGACATCGGCAGGGTCATCCGAGTCGACCTCACCCAAGGCGCGGAACGGGTCACTCCTTGACCTTCTCGATCAACAGCGCGGGCAATCGCGGAAAACGAGTCCAGTTAGGGATCGCGAGGAAGCGGTGAATCGCCGCCATCGAGTTGCTACCGCTGCCCCAGACCAGGGGGGTGAACAAAACTCGCACCTTCACATACGGCAGGGAAGGCAGGCAGTCCTTCCGCTGTGCGGCCAGGTGCAATCGTCCTCAGAACGGCATGGGACGACCAGAGGGAGTTCGCAGGTCTGGCGGTGAAATGGGCCGAGGTGTCCGCGGCTGCTTGTGGATGAGAATCTTGCGCATATCGATCACCGATCGCGATTGGACAGTCGGGCGCGGTGCCGCGTCGACGGATAAACGTTCGCCTGCGGTGGCAGGCGTAGTGCAGCGCCACGAGCCGGCACGTCACCTGGCCTGAAGCGCAGGAACGGCTCCGTGCGACAGGACCCCGGCTGTGCCGCTGGGCGGCAAAGAGGCTTCTCCGGGTGAACTGTGCTGCTCGGGTCTACTCTCGGGCTGGCTACCGCCGGATCTTCACTATCCGGGCGAGCGGTTGCCTTGCAGTGTGCAGGTTCTCCCTGTCACAAACGTCCACTGATCGAGAAGCGCCTTGTTTTCTTATCTGTCTTCAGTCAATGCCATCCAGTGGCCGCAGGAATCAGGGGAAACCCCTAGTCCTTGGGGCACCCATCCCTAGGGGTGCCCCCGTGGCTTGGGTGAGGCGGGCGTTGAGGCGGTGTGCTGGAGCTGGGAAGGGGTGAAGTCGTCGGGCTTGGAGGGTGACGACTAAGCCTGAAACCGCAGTGCGAGGACCTTCGAGCCATGGGCCCGTAGGGCGGGGCGCTCGTGTGCGTCACGCTCTAGGTTCGATGCCGCCCTGCTTCAAGGCGTGGAGGGCACGTCTTCCGTCGCCAACCGGCCCATCTACGTGGCCCTGGCCGTCACTGTCGAGGGCCGGCGCGAGATCCTGGGCCTGTGGGCCGGGGACGGCGGTGAGGGCGCCAAGCACTGGCTGCACATCCTCACCGAGATCAAGAACCGCGGTGTCAACGACGTGCTGATGCTGGTCTGCGACGGGCTCAAGGGCCGGCCCGAGGCGGTCTGGCCTTGCACGATCGTGCAGATCTGCGTGGTGCACCTGCTGCGGAACTCCTTCAGCTACGCAGCCCGCCAGGACCGGGACAAGATCGCCAAACTCCTCAAGCCCGTCTGCACCGCACCGACCGAGGAAGTGGCTTGTTGCGGTTCGCGGAGTTCGCTGACGCGTGAGGAAGGAACTATCCGGCGATCGTGAAGCTGTGGGAGAACGCCTGGGAGGAGTTCACCCCGTTCCTGCGGTTCGACACCGAGATGCGCCGCATCATCTGCACCACCAACGCTATTGAGTCGGTGAACGCGCGGATACGGCGCGCAGTCAAGGCCCGCGGCCACTTCTCCTGCGAGCAGGCCGCGCCGAAGTGCGTCTACATGGCGATCATGTCTCTCGATCCCACCGGCAAGGGCCAGGCCCGCTGGACCATGTGCTGGAAGACCGCGCTGAACGCCTTTCGACATCACCTTCGACGGCCGACTCTCAGCAGCCCGCCAGTAGTCAACAACCCAGTTGCATCGCTCGTTTGACGGACCCGCCAAGGGCGTCCTCACCCTGGAGAAGCAACGCTGAAGAAGCTCAATCGACCCGGCGGTTCACAGAGCGGTGCGGAGCTGGCGGCGGCGGGAGGTGAGTCCGAGATTGGTGCAGATGTGCCCGAGGCGGTATTCAACGGTTTTTCCGCTGACGTAGAGTTTTGCGGCGATTTCCCGGTTGGCTTTCCCTTGTGCGGCCAGCCGGGCGACCGTGTATTCGCGTTCGGTGAGGCTCTATGTCGCGGTGCTGGTAGCAGGGTGGACACCGCAGACGGTGAGGTCGGCGGCGGCACGTTCGGCGAAGGGAACTGCGCCGGGCGTGGCAAATCGCTGGTGGGCGGAGTGCAAGAGGTCGGCCGCGCGGTGGCGCTCACCGGTGGCAAGGACGAGGCGTCCGTACGTAGGCGTGCTCGAGGCGGGCCTGGTGGAACGGTACGTCCGTCTCACCCGGGGGCAGCCCCTTGCTGTAGGCGGCCTCTGCGGCCTCGGCATCGTAGTGGGCTTCGGTGAATTGGCCGGCTGATCAGGCGGTGATGGCGTGCAGATAGGGCAGTTCGTCGGCGAGCTAGCGCAGTTCGTCGAGAGTCTGCTGAGCCTCGTGGAGGTGGCCAGTGCCGATGAGGGCCTCGGTCTGCAGGGACAGGGCCAGGGGTGCATGAGCAGGCGCTGCCCGGTGTCGGGCATGTTCGGGTTCTGGCGGAGGGCGTCGAGCATGCTGGCCTGGTCTCCCCGTGCTTGGGCCAGTGCGGCAACGGCTACGATCGGGTAGCGCCCGAACATTCGTGGCATGGGCGACCAGGTGCGTATGCCTGCAGGTGTTTCTGGGCAGTCCACCAGCGGCCCTGGCCCGCGGCGATGATGGCTGTCCACGGCGTGTCCGGGAGTGTGGCCCGCTCTATATCCGGCGGTTTCGCCCTCGACCATCCCCTGTTCCGCGTGCACTGCGGCCTCATCTCAGGAGCCGAGGAAGTACTGGCAGAACGCCATCCAGCAATGGCGTCATCAGCCAAGGGCACGTCATCGATCACTATCGCGACAGGATTGAGGTTCTCCGCCGCGCCCAGCAGGGTGATCACCTCGGCCCCCACCGCCATGGGCTCCACTATCGGTCCGAGCCCCCCGGTCAGCACCGGGGACTGCGCCAGCAAGTGCGAGTCTACGTGCCGCAGCAGCTGGTCCACCACCCCCGAACGGCCAGTCCTGTTCCGCGGCGTCGCATCCCGCCCACCACACCGCGAGCCCCTCAAGACCGACCATCGCTTCTCGCAGCAGCGACGTCTTCCCGATCCGGCCTCCCCCTCCACCGAGACCACCCGCGGCGCACCCCCCATCACCTGAGCCGAGCAGTCCTCGATCAACCGCAGCTCCACCTTCCTGCCGACGATCCCCCGGCACCCCGACGCATCCGACGTACACATGCCACCAGAAACGACTTCCAGGACGCGAAGGAGACCTGCCACCTCGCCAAGGGCGCCAGATCACATGGAACTCCTGGCACCGCATGGGTGTGATCGGCCTGGTCGCCTACGCCTTCCCGGTCGCCACCGCCGCCCTCGAACGCGCCGCCCAGACCTGCCCCGCCGAAGCCGACCTCGTCCCCCTCAGCAGCCACGGACTCCTCCGCCTGCTACCGGCCATGATCCTTCCGCCGCCCCGGCGAGACCCCGAACACCCGCTGTCGTGGTCCACCTGGCGCCGCCGCCACCAACACTCCCGCCTCTGTCACCAGCGATGGCACGCCTACGCAAGCCCTGGGCACCAGCAGGCTTCCATGCTCGGCGAGTCCAGGTGCGCGCGGAGCATACCCTCACTATTCCCCGCCGGATTTTCGTCCCGCCCGCCCCCGCGTGCGGCCATCGCGGGCAGTCTGCGTCTGCGTTCTGTGCGTGACTACGGCAAACTGGCAGTACCAGAGATTTCGGCCGCATCGGCAGATGACCATGAGCCACAGCAATGACGTGCTCCCGACGTCACCAGTTCAAGCCTCGCCCCAGTTTGACGCGCCCAGCCGCGTCAAACGCCTCCACCTACGGATCTGGCACAAACTCGCACTCATCGTCATAGCCTTCCTGGTCCCGCTTGCTCTGGCGTGCACCTACCTGGTCGCCCAGCAGAGGGAAAGTGCCGACCTCGCCCACAACGAATTGCGCGGTACCCAGTACCTTCGCTCGCTGAGTACCTTGACCTCCGACCTGGTCGCCTACCGCTCGCTGGCGACGATCACCAATCGAGGCGGGGACGTGTCACCGTCGCAACTCCAGGCGGCACAGGGACTGGTCGACCGCGATTTCGCCCGCTTGAGCAGCACTGCCCCTTCACTGCAACGCCAACTCAAAGCCGATCTGGAGGCCAAGAACCTGGTACGGATCCTGCCGGCGGCGCTGCACGCCGATTGGCGGAGGGTCAAGGGCCTGGCCCCGGCGGAGGCCCTGAGTTCGGGACTGACGCAACAGTTGGTGGCAAATGTCCTTGCGCAATATTCTTATGTCGGCGAGACATCCGAACTGATACTTGACCCGGATTTTGACAGCTACTACACCATGACCGCCCTGTTGATGAACGAGCCGGTACTGGTGAATCAGGTGGGCCGCCTCGGGGACTTGTTGAACATCATCGTACTAAAAGGAAGCAGTCTGGCCCCAACCGACCGGACAGCACTCATTCAGGCGGCTGGCCTTGCCGACGAGCAGCTGGTGAAGTTGCAGGATTCATTGAATCGCGCCATCAGCTCAACCTCCTCCAACAACACGTCGCTGCGGTCTAGTGTGCTGCCTCTACTGAATCAGACCAACGGCGCGGTCCGCGCCCTTATCGGCGCCGCCAATTTCGAAGTGTCATCATCGGAGCCCGGGCTGTCCCTGGCTGACACGCAGCCCTTGCCCGGTGCGGCGCTCCAAGTCAACACACAGTTGTGGAACACTCTGTTCGACCAGTATGACCGCATGGTGCACTCCCGAATCGACCGGATGGAAGAGCGCAACGCGATGCTCCTGGCGAGCATCGGCATAGCATTTGTGCTGATCCTGGCACTGACCACCCTCACGTCCCGCCGTATCGTCCACAACCTGTCACGCGTGGCCAATGCCTCCCAAGCGCTGGCAGCCGGCAACCTGGAGCGGCGGGCTCACGTGGCCAGCCACGATGAGGTGGCCACCTTGGCCGACACGTTCAACACCATGGCCGACCACCTGCAAGCAAGCTACTTCGCCTTGCAGGAAAGCCATAGGGCTGTCGAAGACAAAGTCCGGGCGCGGACCGAGGAACTGCACAAGCGCACCAAGCTCCTGCATTTGCTACAAGGCGTGGCCACCGCTGCGAACAAGGCCATGACATGGGATGAGGCCCTACAGAACGGGCTGACCCTGATCTGCACGTACCTGGACTGGCCGGCCGGGCACGCCTACATCGTCACGCCGTCGCCCGACGACGAAAACACACCCCTCCTGTTCGCCTGCCCCGCCTGGTACACCCAGACCAGCACACCAGCATCATGGTGGAAGCAGGTGCAGGCCGAGGCTGCCCGCGCGCCGTCGCCGCTGGTGCAGAGTGCCCTTTCCAGCGGCCAGCCCCAAGGCCCCGTCCCGCTGCAGGCGGAGACCGGCCTGCCAGCCCTTCCTCCCGCGCAGTCACGAGTCCGCGGAACTGTTGCGTTTCCGGTGTCGGCACGCCAGGAGATCGTGGCCGTGGTCGAATTCTTCACCAGCGACACAGAGCCCCTGGAGAAATCCACCACGGCACTGATCGCAGACCTGGTCGGCCAGCTCGGCCGGGTACGTGAACGGGAGATCACCAGTACGGCGCTGCAGACCGCGGCGGAGACGGCCGAGACCGCCACCCGAGCGAAGAGTGCTTTCCTGGCAACTATGAGCCATGAGATCCGTACCCCAATGAACGCTGTGATGGGCATGACGGAACTCCTGCTTGATGCTTCCCTGACCGACGAGCAGCGTAGCTTCGCCGAGATCATCCATAACAGCGCCGACAGCCTGCTGACGATCATCAACGACATTTTGGACTTCTCCAAATTTGAAGCCGGGAAGTTCCAGCTCGAGCAGACACCCGTTGACCTGTCCCGCTGCATCGAGTCGGCCTTCGATCTCATCACACCCAAGGCCAGGGAGAAGGCCGGTCTGGACCTCGCCTACGTTATCGGCCCGGACCTGCCGGACGAAATAATGAGTGACGGGATGCGGCTGCGTCAGATTCTCGTCAATCTCCTGAGTAACGCCGTCAAGTTCACCGAGACCGGCGAGGTCGTCCTGACAGTCAGTCGGCTGCCACCGGCACACGACGGCCCTCAGTCAGCGGCGCCGGAGGGCCAGGAGGCGTTCACCGTGCAGTTCTCGGTTCGGGACACCGGGATGGGTATCCCCCCGGACGGGATCAGCCAGCTCTTCCTGCCCTTCGAGCAGCTCGACTCCTCCACCACCCGCCGCTACGGCGGGACCGGGCTAGGGCTGGCCATCAGCCAGCGGCTGGTCGAACAGATGGGCGGCATGATCTGGTGCGAATCTGAAGTCGGCCAGGGGTCGACATTTCATTTCACGGCAACGACTCGTGAGGTATCCCCGCAGCTGCGGCACACCAAGGCTCCTGGCGAAAACGATCTGCGCGGTCGGCACATGCTGGCCGTCGACGACAACCCGACCAACCGCATGATCCTGTCCAGCCAGGGCGAGACCTGGGGAATGCACGTGCGCGCCACGGGATCAGCCAGGGAGGCCCTCGAATGGATCCGCAACGGCGACCCGTTCGACATAGCAATCCTGGACATGCAAATGCCCCACATGGATGGCGTAGCCCTCGCCCGAGAGATCAAGCGCTGTCGCGAGGGCCTGCCGATGATTCTTCTGACCTCCCTGGGCAAGCCGGAGGCCCGCCCCAAGGACATGACGCTGTTCAGCGCCTATCACACCAAGCCGATCAGGGCCGCACAGCTGCACGACACCCTGTGCCAGACGCTGATACCGTCCGACCAAAGCCTCGCAGTCCAGCACCCCCCAACCCGGACAGCACCCCGGCCCGCCCCGGCACCGTTGCGGATCCTGCTGGCCGAGGACAACAACGTCAACCAACAGCTCGCTCTGCGCATGCTCAACAAGATTGGCTATTCGGCAGACGCAGTCAGCGACGGCGCCCAAGTGCTCGATGCGCTGCGTAACCGGCCTTACGACGTCATCCTGATGGATGTTCACATGCCCGTCATGAACGGGATGGATGCCTCCCGGGCCATCCAGCGAGAATGGCCCGGCAGGCAACGCCCACGCATCATCGCCCTGACCGCCAGCGCCCTGCCTGAAGACCGTGAGGCCTGTATCGCCGCTGGCATGGACGACTACATAACAAAACCCCTTAGCATAGAAACCCTGGCCGCCGCCCTTGCCCAGCCCACCACCAGCGCTGAGGACCTTCGCAGCGCACCCTGAGCCTCTTTCACCGGGACTGTGCATCTCGTTGGTGTAACTCCCGGTCATGGCAGAAGCACCGATGGCCAGTGATAAGGCGTCCGGACGAGGCCGGTCGGGCAAGGCCGGGGCTGAGATACCCGACCGGACCTTCGCGACCAGTCGTGATCAAGAACGACAGCTCCCGTGTCAGCGCTGCCAGACGGCACGGTAGTGATCCCGATACCCATTCGGCGGCTCATAAACGTTGCCCGATCCGATGTTCTTCTTGGTGACCACATGCAGCGGTGCGATGTAGTAGCTCGGAGGCGATCCGGCGAAGGCGCGATTCAGCTCGTCAATGAGCTGCCAACCCTGCTCGTGAAGCGGTTCCGGAATTGTCGCGGTCTGGTACTCGCCTGCCCGAATTCGTTTGAACGCAGGGACTGAACCGTCACCACCAGAAGTATTGAAGGGCGGTCCGGCAGGGGGCTTCCTTGCCTTCCTAAGGGAAGAAACGGCGCCATCATAGTAGAGGTCGTTGATGGCAACGGAGTCCGTCCAGCGCGATCCGAAGCGGGAAAGCAGATGATTTACTTTCTGCGGGGTACGTTCAACGGCGGCACCGAGGGGGATGCTGACGTAGGACAGTACTGAACATTCCTTGCAGGACTCGATGGTGTCTTGCATGATTTGCGCCTTGGAGTGCGCGATCGGAATGGAGTCATCCGTGAAGATCACCGTACCCGTATGGCCGTTTGACCGAGCAATGGCGAATTGCGCGGCAAGTTGCGCCACCTTGGTGGTGTCTGTCCCTACGTTGTAGAAGACCGCAGGGTCAGTGAGCGGCCCAGGGTTGTCACCCGAATGCCACCCGACCACCGTAATGCCCTTGCTACTTGCTTGAGCCAGCAATGGTGCCTCGCCCTGCGCGTCGAAGGCACCAAGAATAATTCCGTCCGGCTTCTGATCGATGGCCTTCTGCAGGGCGGCAGTGATGCCAGAAGGCGTGCCTCCGCCGTCGATGAGACGGAAATCCCACCCGATGACCTTGGCGGCTTCGCGAGCCCCCTCCATCGAGCCGGTCACGCCTCCATTGGCCAGTGTCTCGGAAACATAAATGACCAGGCGGCGTCCACTGACGGCTGCCGGTCCGGTGACAGGACCCGTCCATCGAGACGGTCCAGTCCTGCTCGCCGCAGCCACTGCCCTCTTCGCCTCCTGGACCACCGGATCCAAAGCTCCGGTACCGGTCGTCGGGCTGTCGCCCGGTCGGGCCTGACCGCCCTGCGAGCAACTTGTGAGTGCCAGTAGGAGCGCAATGACCAGAACAGGTACCAGCGGTCGACCGGTACGGCCGCCTGCGCCGACCGTCCGGAAATTGATGCTGCCCACTGGATGCCTCCTACCAGCGAAGTCCTGGACCGGAATTTCCGACCCCACAGTACGGGGCAGGTCGGCCACCACAAGTACACTCTCATCCGAGAGAATGTTTGTCATCCTTGAGAGTGAACCTTTCACGCTAAAAGCTGCACGCGAAATGGTACGGGTGATGGCGGGGACGGATATGCCCGCTGGAGCCGAACTCGAATTCGGCTCTGCACATCGCAGCAGGATCGGTGGTGATCAGACCTCCTCATCCAACCCGACGGTGCGTCGCAGCTCCTCGGTAGCCTCACCGGTCTGCCGTCCCGCTCCTCCAGGAGCCCGGAGGCTCTGGCATCCAGCTTCCACTGGATCGCGTGTTCGGCCCTCTGCCACAAACTCTCCAACAAGCCACTCAGCTTGAACTCGTAGACGCCGAGAGGGCGTGACGGTCCTTGATCCCTGCGGTATGGCAGGTTCATGCGGTATGCGCAGAGGGGCGGGTATACGCCTGCCGAGCAGGAACGACGTGAACAACTGCGGCTGAAGGCCGCTGAGTTATTTGAGCAGGGCGAGAGTTCTGGTGCGGTCGCGGCGGAGTTACGGGTAGCGCCGCGCACTGTGCGACTGTGGCGTCAGCGGTGGCGCGAGGGCGGGGTGCAGGCCCTGCGTTCCAGGGGACCGGTGTCGCCGGAGCGTCTGTCGGCGCGGCAGTTCGCGCGTCTGGAAGCAGAACTGCGGCGCGGCCCGCCGGCGCACGGATTCGCCGACGACCAGCGGTGGACGCTGAAGCGGATCAAGGCGCTGATCGGGCGGCTGTTCCATGTGGGCTACACGGTGCAGGGCGTGTGGAAGCTGATGCGGCGCCACGGCTGGTCGTGCCAGGTCCCGGTGCGCCGGGCCGCCGAGCGGGACGAGGAGGCCATCGAGGTGTGGAAGCAGGAGGTGTGGCCGCAGGTAAAACCAGTGCGGCGGACCTGGGCGCCTACATCTGCTTCGAGGACGAGGCGGGGCAGGGCCTGAGGCCGCCGAAGGGCCGCACATGGGCCCCGCGCGGGGCACGGCCCGTGGTGAGGGTGCGTGGCAGAGGTTCCGGCCGGGTCAACGTGGCCGGCGCGGTCTGCTTCCGCCCCGGCGAGCGCCCGCACTTCTTCTACCGGCTGCACGTCTATCACGGGCGCAAGGGCGAGCCCAAGAGCTTCGCCTGGCACGAGTACCGCGAACTGATCCTCGCCGTTCACCAGCAGCTGCACGCGCCGCTCGTGTGGTGCTGGGACAACCTGAACGTGCACCTGTGTGCACAGATGAAGGAGTTCGCCGACGAACACCAGGAGTGGCTGCGTGTGATCCAGATGCCCGCGTATGCACCCGAGCTGAACCCCACCGAGGGCGTCTGGTCACTCCTGAAACGCTCCATCGCCAACTTCGTCGCCGCCGACCTGGGCGGCCTCGTCCGCATCGTCAAGCGCAAGCTCAAGAAGATCCAGTACCGGCCCGACCTGATCAACGGCTGCCTCACCGAGACCGGCCTGGTGATCGAACCACCGTGATCCACCAGCCGGCGTCTACGAGTTCAAGCTGAGCAGCAAGAGCAGGGCTGCAGGCCAATGGCCATGAATTACCGCGCTTGAACTTGTAGCGTCGCAGCCAGTGAGCCTTTTCCATCCTCAGTCTGAGCTGGTCAGGTGGAGTGTGAGGACAGCCTGGAGGGAGGCTCGTGATGTGGGTCACCGACCTGACGATGATCCCCACGCACGAGGGGCCACTGTGGCTGTCAGCCATCCGTGACGCCTTCTCCCGCCGCGTGGTTGCCTGGGAGACCTCCGAGAAGGCGGACGCCGACCTGGTCCTCACCGTCCTTGAGTACGCCCTCGCCTCCCGCGAGGTCACGCCCGGCACACTCGTCCATCACGCCGACCACGGCTGTCAGTACACATCCGTGAAGCTGACAACACGACTGGTCAGGGAAGGCGTTGAAGCGTCCATGGGGCTGTGTCGGATCCTGTTACGACTGTGAGGATGGGGTCACCGCCGTGGGAGTGGCCTGACTCTTGCTTACGACTGACCCTGCGGGTGTCCTGGCTGTTGATCTGTCGGGCACTTCCGCGGCGGGCTCGATGCGGGCCGTCGGCCGCGCGGGCAGTGACCGCATAGGAGCCTGCTGCCACCTGGCGCTCGTCACAGTCCTGTCCTCTCGCCCGGCCGATGGTCTCGCGCTGACCGCCGTCTCCTGGGAGGGGAACGGACAGCCATGACCAGCATCCTGCAGGCCGAGCCGATCGGGAAAGTCGTCGTCGGGGTCGACGCCCACAAGTACGTGCACACCGCGGTTGTCGTCGACGTCGTCGGCGGTACCCAGGGCACCCTCAGCGTCGCCGCCGACCGGGGTGGATACGAGCAACTCGTCCAGTGGACCGCTCAGTTCGGACAAGTCCTCGGCTTCGGTGTTGAGGGCACCGGCTCCTACGGCGCTGGTCTCGCCTCTCATCTGCGCAGACACGGCCATAAGGTCATCGAGGTCAACCGGCCCGACCGCCGGGTGCGGCGCCGGCGCGGCAAGTCTGACCCCATTGATGCCGAGAACGCCGCCCGTGCTGTCCTCGCGGGCACTGCGACCGCCACACCGAAGAGTGCCGAAGGCACGGTGGAGATGATCCGCCACACCAAGATCGCCGGGATACGGCCGTGAAGTCCCGCACCCTTCAGGGACTGTCGAAGATGATGCTCATCGAACGGTGCGCGGGACTGCGTCCTGGCCAGGTCACCAGCGTCCTGGCCCCGGCCAAACGCTCCCTGCGGTCGTTGGCCCGCCGCTGGCTCGCTCTCGACGAGGAGATCAAGGACCACGACCGCCTGCTGGGCGAGCTCACCCGCCGGCAGACCCCCGATCTCGTGGACTCCTTCGGGATCGGCGCGGATACGGCGGCCGAGGTCCTGGTTGTAGTCGGTGACAACCCCGAACGCATACGCTCACAGGCGGCGTTCGCCAAACTCGCCGGCGTCTGCCCCGTCCCGGCCCTCCTCCGGCAAGACCGACCGGCACCGGCTCAACCGCGGCGGCCACCGCCAGCTGAACTCCGCGCTCTACCGGGGCGTCATCGTTCGAATGCGCTTCCATCAGCCCACCATCGACTACGTCGCCCGGCGCACCAGCGAGGGCAAGACAAAGAAAGAGATCATCCGCTGCCTCAAGCGGTTTCTCGCCCGCGAGATTTACCAGATGGTCAAAGCCCGGCCCGATCCTGCCAAAGCGGCTTGACGAACTATAGGAGCGTCAATGCCCTGGCCGAATCATTCTTCGGCGCCCTGAAGAACGAGCGCGTTTCGAGGGTGACTTACCTGACCCGCGACATCGCCAGGCAGTGCATCACCCGTTAGATCGAATTCTGGTACAGTTACAAACGCCTTCACTCGGCGGTGGGTTACCGTACTCCCCGCGAAGCCCACGCCGCGTACCAGAAGTTGCGAATCGTCGCGTGAGTCAATAGTCAGATGCCTGTCCGGAAAGCACGAGGCCCCTCAAGGCGAGCGATTCCGCGATGCCCGCCCGGGGCTTCGCTGCCGCTCTAGGCGGAGTCTTCAAATGATCTTGCAGGGTGGATCATGGTCGGGTGATACGTCGACATGAACTGTCCGATGCCGAGTGGGAGTTCGTCCGGCCGCTGCTGCCTGTGTCGTTGCGGGGCAGAAGGCGATTGGACGACCGCACGGTGCTCAACGGGATCGTGTGGAAGTTCCGCACTGGGACGGCTTGGCGTGATGTGCCCGAGCGGTACGGTCCGTGGGCCACGCTGCACACCCGCTTCCGCCGATGAGCCCTGGACGGCACCTTCGAGCGAATGCTCCAGGCCGCCCAGGCGAGGGCGGACGCGGCCGGCGACATCGACTGGCTCGTGTCGGTCGACTCCACCGTGGTCCGCGCCCACCAGCACGCCGCCGGGGCGCGAAAAGGGGGCTCCGCAGCCCCGGACTCGGACGGTCCCGGGGCGGCCTGACCAGCAAACTCCACCTGGCCTGCGACGCCCTGGGCCGTCCTCTCGCCTTCACCGTCACGGCCGGCAACACCAACAACTGCACCCAGTTCATCGCCGTGATGGAGGCGATACGGGTGCCCCGGACCGGTCCCGGACGACCCCGCGTCCGGCCCGATCACGTCCTGGGCGACAAGGGCTACAGCTCCAAGGCCATCCGGACCTGGCTCAGACGGCGCGGCAACGCCCACACCATCCCCGAACTGGCCGACCAGATCCGCAACCGGCTCCGGCGCGGCAGCCGGGGCGGCCGGCCGCCGACCTTCGACAAGCAGCTCGACAAGCAGCGCAACGTGGTCGAGAGAAGCAAGCCGCAGTGCTGTCATACCTGCGGCTCGGTCTCATCGCCGGTTGCTCCTTCTGGTTCGGTGTTCGTGCCGACTGTCTGATTGTTCATCCAGGGGCGGCGGTTGTGCTGCCCGCGGAGCACTTGGTGCAGGGTGCGCAGGCGTTCGACCTCGGTGGGCTCGGCGCTCACGATTCGCAGTCCGGCCTGGGGATGGAGGTAGCCGGTGGCCCAGCCGCGCCGCACCCATGCGTCGAGGGTGACTTCGGACATCTGGAGGTGTTCTGCCAGGTCACGCAGCCACCACTCGTGCTCGTCCAGATCAGGGCGGGCCTGGCGGGCCGGGGTGCGTGAGCGTTGGATCCCCAGGGAGCGCAGGAGGTCACGGACGGCGTTCTTGGTGAACGTCTTGCTGCGCTTCGGAGGACGCAGGCCCTCGGCGTTGAGGCGGTCGGCGATCTGCCCGGCGTTCATCCCGGCGTCCACGAACTGCTGGGCCCGGGTGATGAGTTGCGGGTAGTAGCTGAGCGGTCAGGCAGGCGACCGGACGTACCGTTTCGCTCTCGCTTCGATGCCCGCCGGCCCAGGTGACCTGGACCTTCACCTTCTCGTTAGTGCCGATCACCTCGATGTGGACCCTCTCGACCAGGTGCCGGATCAGCTGCTTGCGGTCCGCATCACTGGTCGTGGGAGCATGCCAGATGCCGGGGACATCAGCGGCCAGGGCGCGGATCTGCTCGCGCTCGGCGGCGCTGAGGGTGCGGGGCCGCACGGCCAGGAAACGGTCGTACTCCTCCTTGAGACGTTGCCGCTCGCCCATCGCGGTCTCCCAGTCTTTCTCCAGCTGTCGTACGACCAGGCGGTTTTCTGGTTCGGCGAGTTGGTACTGGCGCCGGGCCCGGTCCACGGCGAACTCGGCCCGCTCCAGACGCTGCCGCCAGATCTGGTCCACCTGAGCGCGCTGGGCCTGGCCCTGCTCGGCTGCGGCGAGGGACACCTCGACGGCGGCCGGGGCCATCGCGGCCAGCAGCAACACGGTGACCTGCTCGTCCACGCAGTCGCCGGCCAGCTGCTGGCACTGCCCGCTCGCGAAGGTCGTTTTGTCCGATCCACAGACGTAGGCCGGGTGCAACTTCCCGCCCGCCCCGCGCTGGTAGCGCACCGACATCTTCTTCCCACAGCGCCCGCAAGCCACCAGCCCTGCCAGCAGGGCCGGCCCGTCGCGCACCACGCCGATACTCTCGGCCCGGGCCCGGTTGGCGTCCATCCGCTGCATGTTCCGCTCGTACCGCTCGACGCTGATATAGGCGGGCAGCAGGCCCGGAAGGTAGACGTACCAGTCCTCACGTTCGGTACACACCCGGCCGGTATACGGCCGCCCCGCCTGACGGCGCCGCGGATCGATCCTGCTGCGGCCGTAGGCGTAGATTCCAGCGTAAGCCGGATGACGGAGCATGTTCTGCACTCCGGCCCGGCTGGGACGACGCCACCGCAACTCCCCCCGATCGGGCCCCTCGCGCAGCCGCACCCCCAACTGGATGTTGTTATCGGCCAGAAAACAGAGCACCGCGTTGATCGTCCCAAGCCGGTCGAACAGATCGAAGACGAGGCGGACCACGGCCTGGACCTGCTCATCGGGATCCAGGACCGCTTCGCCGGACGGACGGCGCACGTAACCGACCGGCAGCGCCACGACCAGCTCACCGCGCCGGGCCTTCGCCAGCCGCCCGGACCACATCCGCTGTTTGATCAGGTGCAGTTCCGCCTCACTGATCGTCCCCTTCAGCCCCAGCAACAGCCGGTCATTGTGATCAACGGGGTCGTAGACACCGTCCGGGTCCGCGAGCAGAGCGCCCGACAACGCGCACAACTCCAGCAACTGATGCCACTCACGGCCCGTCCGCGCCAGTCGTGACATCTCGATCCCGAGCACGATCCCCACATGGTCCAGGCCGACCTCGGAGACCAGACGCTGAAAGGCGGGCCGGGCATCGACTCCGGACGCGGAGTGCCCCAGATCCTCATCAATCACCAGCACCCGCGAGGCCGGCCACCCCAGCGCGACCGCTCGCCCGACCAGCGCGTACTGCAGCCGCGTGGACTCCTGATGCTCCTTGACCTGGCCAGCGGTCGACTGCCGGACATACACGGCGGCAAGACGATCACGATGCCACGGCTGGACCTTGCCCTCCAGCCGCTCCCACGGCCGCCTGACCGTCGTCATCGCCCGCACCCCCGTCCCTGCTCCTGGGAGGTGTCGCTGCTGCCATCCGTTCCACCAGCAGGCCCAGCAACCGCTGGACCACCACCCGGTTCACCTCCGGGAACGACTCCCAGCTCGGGGCGCCCGCTATCGCGGGCTTCGACTGGGGGGCACAGCCGCGTCTCCTCCTGCCACCGCGACCCACCCCCCTCGCCTGTCCCGCTCCGCCGGTCCCGCAGCAGGCGGACCGTTCCGGCCAGCGCAAATGTCAGCACTGCGGCTTGCTCCTTGAACGCTGCATCAACCGCTTGAAGCAGTGGCGCGGCATCGCCACCCGCTACGACAAGAACGCCGAGTCCTACCAAGCCGCCGTCACCCTCGCATCGCTCCTAATGTGGCGTGACAATTGAAGACAACTCCCAGGGCACTTCATTAGGGCGTACGCCTTTGCATTCTCGTAATACGTGGGCATGGCGAGCGCGGCCAACTCCATTGCGGGTAGACCGGTCTCCACGTCGAACTGCTGGCCTTCTCACAGTGCGGCCATGAGTTCCGAACGGTGCCCATCGGCCTGCAGTCGGAGCTTGTACCTTTTGGAATGCGGCTGTTCGCCCACCGGCCAACGCAGCTCCCACGGCTCGGGCCGTCCAGAGGGCTGACGGATGGACCACACGACAACATCGTACGTGAGCATGTCTCTTCAGACAGAAAGAGCCCGTCCCGGCGTCCGGGGCGGGGCCTCGTGAGCAGGGCGTGGTCCCAGCACAGGTCAACCCAACGCGGCCCCGTGTTCGAGGCTGTCGTATGGGCGGGCGGTGGCGCTCGGATCGACGCACACCGAGCACGGCAACGGGGGCATGCGCAGGATGCGGAGCATCTGCTCGTCGCGGTTCAGCGTGGCCAGTGCCGGTTCCAGCGCGCCCCGAGGGATGAGAATCTACTCGGCGCCATTAGGCGGGGAGGGTGCGGACGCTGGCCCGGGGGCGCGGAGGCCGAAGAGACCACCCGCGTAAGCGAGGTGGTCTCTTCAAACGCCTACCGAATGCGCGAGCGGCTGCAACACGAGATGTCCAAGCGACTCCGTGCTCGTGAACGGTAGTTGTCCGCAAACAGCGACCGAGGAACTACGGCGGAGCCGCTTAGCCCCGAATGATGGAAAGGTGACTTTCCCCTGGATCGCCAGAACCCTTCAGTGGTTCATATCTCAGGCGGGACTATACGGCATCGGTATTGCGTTAGCTTTTCGATGGGGAATCAAGGGGCTTGGTTCGCGCAGATCGCGAAAGCGAATATGATAGCATTGGTCGAATTGGTATTCTTTCCATTCACTATCCAAGTCGTCGAGGTACTGGGCAGGCTCCAATAGACCTGGACGCCCGGAGAGGCCTCGAATCCCCCGCCGAGGACGACTTTACCCGCAGGGCATGTGGCTGTCGCATGCTGAGTGGAACCAGGTGCGATGGTGGTCGGACTATCTCCTCTTACCCTCTCCCACCCAGAGGTCCCGCCAGGCCCCTGGTCTCCCTTGACGCCGGGCAGGCCCTGGTCGCCCTTGTCTCCCTTGACGCCGGGCAGGCCCTTGTCTCCCTTGACGCCGGGCAGGCCCTGGTCGCCCTTGTCTCCCTTGACGCCGGGCAGGCCCTGGTCGCCCTTGTCTCCCTTGACGCCGGGCAGGCCCTGGTCGCCCTTGTCTCCCTTGACGCCGGGGTCACCCGGAACTCCCTGGTGCCCCTGAACACCGGGCACACCCTGGTCTCCCTTGTGCCCCTGAGTGCCGGGCACGCCCTGGTCGCCCTTGTCTCCCTTGACGCCGGGGTCACCCGGAACTCCCTGGTGCCCCTGAACACCGGGGTCACCCGGAACTCCCTGGTGCCCCTGAACACCGGGGATACCCGGAATTCCCTGGTGCCCCTGAGGGCCGGGGATACCCGGAACTCCCTGGTGCCCCTGAACACCGTGAAGACCAGGGTTGCCCTTGGGTCCGACAGGACCCCGAAGACCCCGAGGCCCCCGAGGACCCGGGCAATTGTGCTTGCAGGGCTTCGTGACCTCGTGCAGCGAAGAATGTGCTGCAGCCGTTTGCGCGGACGCTAGTGAGGGGCTGGTCGTACCCGCTGCTGCCACTGTCGCTGCGGCACATATGCTGGCAGCCACCACCAAGGTCCGCCGAGATCGCAACGTAGCCAGGCGACCCCTGGCCCGGAATGCAGCCTTGTTGAGATTCATTTACTACTTCCTTAACTGTTAGTCAGGTCGGGGCTACTGCACGCCCCGACGGGGCGCTTGGGCTCGACAGATGCCCGCCGCACTTCAGGGTCATTCCCTAGGTCGAGGTGGGAGCCTTGTGCTCGTGCGTCCGCCCACCAACCACGTCGTACCGTATTGAGTGAAACGCAGCAGTCCGAGGCCCTGCAGGCAACAAGGCGGGCAAAGATCGCCTCCCATTAGGGCACATAGCGAAAAGGTCTCACTCGGCTGCGAGGTGCCCACTGAAGCGAAAGTGACAGGAACCATGGTGGGTGTGACATCCGGTGGGCAGCCGGTGCTACTCGAGTATGCCGATGAAACCTATGGCGCCGTAGGTACTGATCTTTGAGGTGCCGTTTGTCGGCGGGTGTGTGCGGCAAAACGGATCCATGAGGACTCGAACCCGTCGGCTGTTGAGCCCAGTTGAGCTGGAGCGGCGTCGGCTGCAGGCAGCGGATTGTTCGAACAAGGAATGCGGCCGGTCAGGGTCGCGGAAGCGCTCGGCGTGACCCGGCAGGCGGCCGGTCTGTGGCATCGGGCCTGGCGTGAGGGCGGGGTGGAAGCGCTCCGGTCCAAGGGGACGGGCAACAACGCGTATCTGAGCGACGAACAGGAGGAGGAACTCCAGGGCCTGCTGAAGGCGGGCCGACCGCGTTCGGCTGGGATGATCAGCCTCGATCCGTCAGCGGGGTTTGGTCGCTGAGTGGCTCGGCGGTTCGCCTGAAATGTCCCCTGCCGGTCGGGGGTGGGCCGTCGCGTGACGCTGCGGCTGCGCCGGGTTCCACGGGCCCGGGGTGGTGGGGGTCTCCTCCGTTCTGGTCTTCGTCGGGACGGAGCCGGTCCGTCAGGTGAGGGCCGGAAGTCCAGTGAGTCGCTGCCGGCAGGCGGTGAACGCCTTGGCCCAGGGCCAGGTGGAGTCGATGCGGAGCCAGCGGCAGCGGGCGTGTTTCGTGAGGCGGGCGGGCAGGTGGTAGAGGCGAAAGCGCATGGTGTCGATCTCGGCGTCGGCCAGGTCGTCGACGTCGTGCAGGCCCAGGAGCCTCAGCCAGGCGTCGAGGTCGGCGGCCAGGTTCGCGGCGAGCATCCAGCCGCGGTTCACATCCCAGGACTTGGATGGGAGATTGTGC
Source organism: Streptomyces sp. NBC_01017 (assembly GCF_045162795.1). NCBI lineage: Bacteria > Bacillati > Actinomycetota > Actinomycetes > Kitasatosporales > Streptomycetaceae > Streptomyces > Streptomyces sp. NBC_01017. Next base: position 10,333,079 of record NZ_CP108683.1, on the reverse strand, counting down.
AGGCCCATCGCCTTGTTCGTCCGCACCCGGTCCTCCACTTCAGCGTGATCACGGTGGAGGACGTCGAGGAATTGAGGCTGGTGGGAGCCGGCGATGCCCCACATCCGGCCGATGTTCGTCGCGGTGATGCTGTAGCGCCAGCCGGTCTTGCGCTCGAAGCCGGTAAGTTTCTTGATCTGCCGGCCCGACGGCTTGACCCGCCGGACGATCAGCCGGGTGCCGTCGGGCCAGCCCTCCCGGGTGTTCAGGCCGGTCAGCTCGGCCACGAAGTAGGCGGCCTGGAGGCCTGACTTCCGCAGTTGGTAGGCATGCGGATGCGGCCGATATGGGGTCTGAGCTGCGGGAACATGCGGAACGTGGCCGGGTGTGCGTGTGCCCACGCGGCTAGGTTGTGGCTGGTCAGGCGGGGTCTGCGGCGGTGATCCGGGGCGGTGGTTTGATGCCGCAGCCGCGGTAGATCGTGGCCTGCTCGCTGGTGAGCGGGGTGGTCTGGGTCAGCTGTCCGGCGTCGCCGGTGAGGGTGACCTCGTGGACGCGGCCCAATTCGGTGCTGATCCGGTTCCAGGTCTGGCCGGTGCGGCGTTCGGCGACGCGGATCAGCAGCAGGGCGAGCCAGCACAGCAGTACGTGCGCGCGGATGCGATGTTCCAGGCGGTGGAAGACCGGCCGCAGTTCCAGCACCGTCTTCAGGTCGCGAAATCCGCGCTCCGCTTCCAGGAGCGCCTTGTAGCCGACCGCGATCTCCTCGGCGGTCAGGTGCGGGTCGGAACTGGTCAGCAAGTACTTGCCGTCCAGCCGCTCCTCGGCCTTGACCTTGGCGCGGTCGATCGCCAGGCGTCCGCTCTTCGATGTCCTCAACCACCGCTTCAAGGTGGGGTGTTCGATCAGAGCGCATTCGGCGCGCACGTGCGTGGCCTCCGCGCGCTCGCGGGCCTTCGCAGTGGTCAGGCGCTTGGCGTCGCGTTCGCGCTGGGTGCGGATGCGCTCCAGTTCGGCCTCGATACGGGTGATCGCCTCCTCGCGGTGGTGGCGGTCGCGTTCCTCCTGAGCGGGGTTGTGGCAGATGACGAAGCGTCGGCCAGGGGCCTGGTCGAGCTTGACCTCCTTGACCCGCAGGTTGTCGCGGACGCTCTGGTAGCGGCCCTGGCGGGCGAGGGCGGCCTCGGCGAGGTCATTGCCGTCGCGCATGCGCATCCCGGCGATGAAGTGGCCGCCGGCGCGGGTGAGGTAGGCCAGGTTGTCCGCGCTGGAGAAGCCGCGGTCCACCACGGTGATCACCCGTCCCAGCTTCCAGTCGCGCATGTCGTCCTTGACCTGCGGAAGGATCGCCTGATCACTGGTGCCACCGGGCCAGCACCAGCAGCGAACCGGCACGCCCTCCTTGGTGACGGCCAGTCCGATGGTGATCTGCGGCAGGTCGTCGCGGTGGTCCTTGCTCTTGCCGTAAGTGCGAAACGGGTTCTCGCCCGCGTCGGGCTCGTCGCGTTCGAAGTAGGTGTTGGTGGTGTCGAAGAACAGCAGGTCGACTTCGAGGTTGAGGAGGTTGGCGACCGCGAAGAACACCGCTTCTTGGACCTCGGCCTGGGCGTCGGCTTCCACCAGCAGGTCCATCGCCCGGTATGCCTGGTCCTCGTCCATCGCCTGCAGGCCCGGTATCGCCGTGTCGCGGCCGGCCCACTCGGCGGCCGAGAGCTTCGAGGCCGGGGCGATGGCGCGGTTGGCGACCAGGGCGAACAGCACGCGCTCGACGTCGGTGCGGAATCGGCGCGCGCCCAGGATCTTCGTGAGCGCGGCGTCGATGTCCAACTGCCGCCACAGGCCCTGCAGTAGCCAGACCGCTCCCAGAGGACGCGAGCCGGTCACCTGCAGGCCGCCGCCGGCCACCGGTGCCGCCGCGTCACCGCCCTCGCCGAGGTAACGGTTGATCGAAGTGACCAGGCGGCGCAGACCGTCGGTGTCGAGCTGGTCCTCGCGGCCGAAGTTGTGCAGCACCTCGGCCTGAGTACTGCCGCCCACGCGGTGGTTGTGCGCGAGCTGCACGTAGCGGACCGCCGTCCCGTCCTTCTTCTTCCGCTGGGTGGTCCGCAAGTACATGCCCACAGCATGAACGATCACCCCAGGAGGATTCAACCCTCACTTCAGAAAACGTGTGCCCACGCGTTTTCCTGACTCAACGCCACGGGCAACACCGTGACCTGCACCGACACCGCCCGGCAGACCTTACGTGCCCACGAACTGCGGAACTCAGGGGAGGGAGCCGTCCTGTTTCAGGGAGGTCTCCCAGGCTGTCTCGGGCAGCTTCGCGATCGCGGCCTCGTCTTCATCGGTGATCTTCCAGCCGACTGAGAAGCGCACCGTGCGCCGCGCGGTGTTGAGCGCCACGAGATGCTCCAGCAGCCCGTGGGTGGCGCCGGCGCCATCGGCCCGGATGAGGAGTCTGGCCTGGCTGGAGTGCGGTATCTGGGCCAACGCGGCGGCCAGGACCCGCAGGTGGTCGGCGACGGTGTTGGCCCCGGCGTTGCCGGGCCGCAGTTCCATGGCCAGGCACTCGGAGGTGTTCGCGCACCAGGCGGCGAGCGGGTGGAAGCCGAAGCTACCCTTGAAGGTGGCTGCCGCTCGTTCCTTCTTCGAGGCCGCGGTGATGACTGTGGCGTCCATGTCGACCACGATCCAGCCCTTCAGCCGCCGCCCGGCCACGCTCAGCCAGGGGAATCCTCCAGGCCGCAGGTGCAGCAAAGACCACACGTGCCGGCGCACCGTCCGCCGGGCCTTCGCCATCCGCGTCAGTGCCGACTCGTCCAGGGCGGCCAGGGTGCGGCGGGTGGTGGAGTCCGATGCGGCCGGACCGGACAAGTTGCGGTGGTGCAGGGCAAGTTGCTCGGCCTCGCTCAGGTTCACCGCGCCGAGCGCGATGGCCACCGCAAGCTGGACGACGACCGCCGCACGCTCCCGCCAGCCGTGCCCGACACCCACTGGCAGCACGGCCGCGAGCGCCCCGGTCAGCCCCACCTGGTCCGCGCACCTGCGCAGCAGCACCACCCCGGCGTGCCCGACCAGCCCTTTGCCGTCGGCCCGCACGCGCAGCCGACGGTCCCACCCTGTACGCTCGCTCACCAGAAAGGTGCCCTGACTCTTGCATCGGATACGGACTAGACACTCGCATCCTCGCAGGTCAAGGCACCTTTCCTGCTACCGGGGCGTCAGATCACCCAATTCCGCTGAATAGCCAGGGTCAGAGGTGGACCCTGGCCCGGGTTGGAGCGTTGATCGAGGAGCGGTTCGGGGTTCGGTACGAGATCTCGGGGGTGTGGCTGCTGGCCGGACCGGCTTGGCTGGTCGTGGCAGGTGAACCGTTTCGGGTTTGATCGAGACTCTAGATTGTGACTGCGACCTGGGGTTTCGTGGTTTCGAGGTAGTAGTTGGTCTCGTATTCGACCGGTGGGATGTGCCCGAACTCACCGTGGAGTCGACGGTGGCAGTACCAGTCGGTCCACTCGGCGGTGGCCGGCTCGACCTCGGAAAGTGTCTTCCATGGCCGACGGGGCTTGATCAACTCGGTCTTGAACAGGCAATGCCGCGGAGTCAACACGCCGCCCGCCACGTCAAGTTGATCTGTCTCATGTGGTCGTTGCGGGACGTGAAGAACGGGACCTCCGTTACAGCATTGAAGCCGACCAAGGTCTTCACTCTGAGCGGAGGTCCCGTTGCCTGACCAGTCTGCCACTTCGACGTTCACGCGCGCCGTCACGGTCGCTGCTGGCATCTTCGCTCCAGGGCACTTGGGTGAGTTGACGCAGTACCTGCCCTTTGAGCTGGTTGACGACGTGCTGCAGCGCACGCGCTCGGTGGAGCGAAGGCTGCGCCGGCTGCCCTCACGGGTCGGGGTGTACTTCGTCCTGGCCCTGTGTCTCTTCCCGGAGGTCGGCTACCTGCGCGTCTGGGGCAAGATGATCGCCGGAATGCGCGCCCTGACCTGGTGGGTTCCGTCGGAGAAGGCGCTGCGCGAGGTCCGTCGCCGCCTCGGTCCGGCGCCGTTTCGGGAACTGTTCGAGGTCGTGGCCGGCCCGTTGGCGCGTCCCTCCACCACAGGCGTGTGCTACCAGCGGTGGCGTACCGTCACCTTCGACGGCTGCAGTTCGCTGGAGGCCCCCGCCACTCTCCGTGTCCGAGGCCATCTGGGCAAGACCCGGCGTCACCGAGGCGTCGAGGGGGTATCCACATGTCCGCTTGATGGCGCTGTGCGAGACCGGCACCCGGGGCCTGCTGGGCGCGGTGTTCGGGCCGACGGCACCGGTGAGCCCGCCTATGCCCGACGGCTGCTGCCTCTGCTCGACCCGGGCATGCTGCTGCTCGTCGACCGCAACTTCTCCGGCGACGAGTTCTTGAACGACGTGGCCGACACCGGTGAGCCGATCAGTTCATGCTGGTCAGCAACCCAGCGCACCTTCGGTGCGCGCCGGGGGCGTGGTAAATGGTGTGGTGTGCTGCGGGTGCTTCTCGCGCGCTCTGCCGGGTTGGTGCGATGGCCGCGAGCATGATCGTGGGCTGGTCGTTCCGGTCGAAACCGACTCCTCTGTGATGCTGTGCAGCTCGTTGGTCAGCATGGTGCTGAGGGCCGTCCACGGGAACCGTGGAGTGTTGCTGTGAGCACGGGTGTCAGATTCCTGATTTGCCCTGGCCCTCCCGGAGCGGGCAGTTCCTGTGGACTGTCTGCTCGGCCGGAAGGGGAACGGGACCATGGATGTGCTGCACGAGCGGTGCGCGGGGATGGATATCAGCAAGAAGGACGCCAAGGTCTGCGTGCGGACGCCGGGTGGCAAACGCCGGGGAACGTTCACCAGTGAGATCACTACCTGGGGTGCGACCACCAACTCGGTCCTTGAACTGCGTGATCATCTGGTGGCGGCAGGCGTGACGCTGGTAGTGATGGAAGCGACGTCGGACTACTGGAAGCCCTTCTACTTCCTGCTCTCCGAGGACTTGAATGTGATGCTGGTCAACGCGCGGGAGGTCAAGAACCTGCCCGGCCGCAAGACTGATGTCTCGGACTCGGCCTGGCTGGCCCAACTCGGGGCGCACGGCCTGGTGCGGGCTTCGTTCGTGCCGCCGCAGCCGATCCGCGAACTGCGGGATCTGACCCGGATGCGCACTCAACTCACCCGCACCCGCGGACAGATCGTCCAGCGGCTGGAGAAGATGCTGGAAGACTCCGGGATCAAACTCTCCGCGGTCGCCGCCGACATCATGGGTGTCTCCGGCAGGGCGATGCTGGAGGCTCTGATCGCCGGTCAGGACGACCCGCACGCGCTCGCCGACCTGGCCAAGCGTCGCCTCCGCAACAAGATTCCCGAGCTCACCGAGGCATTGACCGGGCGTTTTCGCGAACACCACGGCTTCCTGGCCCGCGTCCACCTCGACCACTACGACCACCTCACGACCGCGCTCGACACGCTGAACACGAGGATCGCGGAGGCGATGTCTCCCTTTCGGCCCGTCCTGGAACTCCTGGACACCATCCCGGGTGTCAACCAAACCACCGCCGAAGTGATCGTCGCCGAGACCGGCGGCGACATGAGCCGCTTCGCCAGTGACAAGCATCTCGCCTCCTGGGCCGGCGTCTGCCCCGGCCATCACTCCTCCGCCGGCCGGAGCAAGACCACCAAGGTCCGGCCCGGAAACCCGCATCTCAAAGGCGCCCTGGGCCTGGCCGCGTTCGGTGCGGTGAGAACCAAAGACACCTATCTCCAGGCCCGCTACCGACGCCTGACCGCCCGCCGGGGCCCGATGAAGGCCCTGGTCGCCATCGAACACTCGATCATCACCGCGATCTGGCACATGCTCACCGACCAACGGCCCTACCACGAACTCGGCGGCACCTACTTCACCCAGCGCGACCCCGAACGCGCCGCCCGCAAAGCAGTCGGCCAGCTCAACCAGCTCGGCTACCGGGTCACCCTCGACCCGATGAACAGCGCGGCCTGAAACTCCGTCCACCCAGACACCGGACGGCCCTCGCATCACCACCGCCCGGTCACCACCCCTACCCGAAAACGCCCTGACCTGCATGTATTTACGTGTCAGGGAGGGACGAGGACGATACCGCCTCGCCCCGGAGTGGCTGACTTCGCCGACGCCGTGAGGTCAACTTGACGTGGCGGGCGGCGTGTTAACTCCGCGGCATTGCTTGAACAGGTCGATCGTGGACTCCATCAGGGCATTTTCGTAGGCGTCGTCGACCGAGCCGATCGAGGCGGCGATGCCTGCCCGCTCGAGGTGTTCGACGAGCGCGAACGATGTGTACTGCGACCCGGCGTCGCTGTGGTGTATCAACTGGCCTTTCTGGAAGGGGCGTTGGTCCCGGTCTCGTTGCCACAGAGCGATCTCGAGGGCGTCCAGGACCAGCCTTGTCTCCTTCGACGTGGCCAAGGACCAGCCGACGATGCGGCGGGAGAAGGTGTCCACGACGAACGTGACGTAGACCACGCCGGCGAACCGGTAACAGGCGAAGGCCCATCGCGGACAAGACCTCAGCGATTTCCTCGCGCAGGACAGGCCGCGGCCCCATGGGGACCAGATGCAGGCCCCGTACCCTCCCATCGAGCTCATCGGGGGACACACTCTGTGCAAGTACACGAATCAGGGTGAGGTGAGCGAAGCGGAAGCTCAACACCCAGATCATTCAAGCCGATTCGATACCCGCGAGTAGCTTCTCTGACTGCTGCGCCTCCTCACGGCACCCACGTTTTCCGCAGGGCTTTCACGCTCGGCGCGCGCAGCGCGCGCGTCTGCCCTGCCCAACCGGTTCGACACGGGGACGCAGGGAAGGTTCACGTTTTCTCGACGGAAGCCCCATACATGCGAAGGAGAGCCGGGCGTGTCGCGGCGGGGCCCGGTTCTGTCCGGTTCCCGCGCTGACCCGCGGCTGATCGGGTCGCGAGTGCATGGAATCCACTGCATGAGCACATCAATGAGTCACGGCTTCCACCGCAGATCACCGGAGATTTTGCGGTTGAACACTCAACCCCCCACAAAGACCGGCGAGGAGACCCCTCTTCATGGCAACTCACAAGCGCTCGAACCGGATCCGGCTCACCGCCGTCACCGTCGCGGCCGCCGCGGCAGGCGTCACGCTGCTGAACCCGTTCTCCGCCGGCGCCGCGGCGCCCGCCGAGGGCAAGATCTACGGAGCGAACGCCGACGGCGCCGTCGCCGGCAGCTTCATCGTCATGCTCGACCAGCAGGCCGACAAGCAGGAGCTGGCCAACGAGTACGGCGGCACACTGAAGCGCACCTACCGCTCCGCCATCAACGGCTTCTCGGCCGGCGGCCTTTCACAGACCGAGGCCAAGCGCCTGGCCGCCGACCCGGCCGTCGCCAAGGTCGTGCAGAACAAGAAGTTCACGATCAACGCGGAGCAGCAGAACCCGCCCTCATGGGGCCTGGACCGCATCGACCAGGCCGACACCGCCGGAGACAGCAAATACACCTACCCCGACTCCGCAGGCGAGGGCGTCACCGCCTACGTGATCGACACCGGCGTCCGCATCTCGCACAAGGACTTCGAAGGCCGCGCCACGCACGGCTTCGACGCGATCGACAACGACGACAGCGCCGACGACGGCAACGGTCACGGCACCCACGTCGCCGGCACCATAGCCGGTGCCACGTACGGCATCGCCAAGAAGGCGAAGATCGTTGCCGTGAGAGTCCTCGACGACAACGGCTCCGGCACCACGGAGCAGGTCGTCGCCGGCATCGACTGGGTCACCCAGCACCACCAGGGGCCCTCCGTCGCCAACATGAGCCTGGGCGGCGGCGCCGACGAGGCCCTCGATGAGGCCGTTCGCAAGGCCATCGCCGCGGGCGTCACCTTCGCTGTCGCAGCCGGCAACGACTCCGCCGACGCCGGCAAGGGCTCCCCCGCCCGCGTCAAGGAGGCCCTCACCATCGCCTCCTCCACCAAGGACGACGCCCAGTCCGACTTCTCCAACTTCGGCGAGATCGTGGACCTCTACGCGCCGGGCTCGGACATCACCTCCGCCTGGAACGACAGCGACGAAGGCACCAAGGTCCTCTCCGGCACCTCGATGGCCACCCCCCATGTCGTCGGCGCCGCCGCGGTCTACCTCGCCGGCCACAAGGACGCCACCCCCGCGGACGTCGCCACCGCCCTGACCAACGGCGCCACCCCCGACAAGATCACCAGCCCAGGCGCGGGCACACCCAACAAGCTCCTGAAGATCACCGAGTAACACCCCTTGTGAGGGCCCGGCTTGGCCACATGCCCGACCCCGGGCCCTCACCCCGTCTGTTCAGGTGCCGCGAGGCTTGGCTTCATTAACCCGAGCGCTCGCTACTCACCCGGCGCGTGTACGGAATGAAGCCCCGGTCACCGCGCGCTCGCGCCGACCGGGGCTTCATCGCTCTGACCAGGCGCCCCCGCCGCAGGCAGCAATCTGCGGGCTGAGGTGGAGCGGCTGAGCGCGGACAATCAGCAACTGCACCAGGCAGTCGTCTCCTACGCCGTGGTCGACCAGGCCATCGGCGTACTGACCGTCGGCGTCCTGACCGTCGTGGGCCAGGTAGCGCCGTGGGACGGCTTCACCGTGCTGCGGGAGGTCTCCCAGCACACCAACACCAGAATGTCTGCCGTCGCAGAACACATACGTGCGGCATCCCCCGCCTGCTGTCAGCACTGCCTGCACTGCCCCGGAGACGTGTCCATTCCGGTCACCTCAGGGGCAGTTGTCGTCGCGGACGCCTCGAGCAGCTGACAGTTGCAGGTGCCCTCCGCCCCAGCCATCGTCGTCGGTGACCGACGCTGTCGTGCGCCTGGGAACGTTCCGCCCCGCGAACTCGGGAGGCGGAAGCCCTGGTCACAAGTGAGGGACGTTCGGCCGGACCGGCCGGAGCAAGGGAACTGCCAGCCGTAGCGCCGGTCCGCGCCCGCCGGGAGCCGGCCTCACCGAGCTTCGTCATCAAGGGACGAAGACATAACGGACTTGGTTCGTCGTCAACTCCCGGGCGCGTTCGATGCATTGACACGTGCATTACAGAGGCTTTACGTTCCGGCCATCTGAGAGCGCTCTCAGACTCCTCTTCTGTGAAGACTTGAGGTGCCGCATGCCATCCCCACGCACCAGACCGGCCGTCATACTGCTGCTGGCCTCAGCGCTCGCCGTCGTCGGCCTGGTCCCGGCCGCCGTACCGGCGGCCGCGGCTACCGTTCCCGTAGGCTCCGGCAGCTACTCCGACACCCGGCCCGCCGGCACGTCGGGCCCTACGACCAACACCGGAACACCCGTCACACCCAAGCTGACCACCGCCGCCCGGAACCGGCCCGTGCCCACCAACGACTGGTGGTCCTCCCTCGCCTTCCAGCGCTACGGCGACAACCCGTGGTCGACCCCCATGTACGGGCATCCCCTCACCTACCAGGCCACGGCAGGCGGGCTCGACGTCGGCTACCCGACGTCGCCCGCGATCGTCGGTGACGGCCGACAGTACGAGTACGCCCACAAGCGCGACCTCACCATCGGACTGGCCGGCCTCAACTCCCCCGACACCAAGGCCGACGACTGGTCCGACTGGACGGTCACGCCCCTGTGGTCCGACGGTGCCCGCACCCTGCGCACCACCATCGGCCACGGCTCCCCGTTCGTATACGCGAAGGGCTCCGGCGGCAACGCCCAGATCACCACCGCCGGTGCGCCCACCGTCTTCGCCGACCAGACCAACGTCCTCGGCATCACCGTCGGCGGGCACCACTACGCCCTCTTCGCGCCGACCGGCAGCGACTGGAACGTCGCGGGCTCCACCATCACCGCCGGTCTCGGCTCCAAGGACTACTTCTCCGTCGCCGTGCTGCCGAACACCGACGCTCTGGCAACCTTCAAGAAGTACGCCTACAGCTTCGTCACCGACTCCAAGGTGACCTGGAGCTACACCGGTGGCACGGTGAACGCCACCTACACCCTCACCACGGAGGCGAAGGAAGGCACCGAGCGCGGCACCCTCCAGGCGCTCTACCGCCACCAGTGGCTGAACACCACGGACGCCCTCACCTCCTACACGTACGTCTCACCGCGCGGAACCATGAAGGTCCGCGAGTCGGCCTCGTTCACCACGACACAGAAGGCGGCGGCGGTCCTGCCCGCACTGCCGAAGTCGAACGGTGTGGACGCCGCCCGGCTACGCGGATACCTGAACGAGGTCGTGAATGCTGCCGACCCCTTCTCCGGGGCCACCGACACCTACTGGACCGGCAAAGCCCTCGGGCGCCTCGCCCAACTCGTTCCGGTGGCCGAGCAGATCGGTGAGACCGGCATCCGCGACAGGCTTCTCGGCCTGATCAAGGGCAAGCTCCAGGAGTGGTTCACCGCGGGCGGCGCGAACGAGTTCAGCTACGACAAGGACTGGAAGACCCTCACCGGCTATCCCGCGTCCTACGGCAGCGACACCGAGCTCAACGACCACCACTTCCACTACAGCTACTACGTCTACGCGGCGGCGATCGTCGCCCAGTACGACCAGGGATGGGCCGCCGACTCCGCATGGGGCGGCATGGTCAAGACCCTCGTGCGGGACACCGCCAACCCCAGCCGCACCGACGGTTCCTTCCCCTTCCTGCGCGGCTTCGACGTCTACGCCGGCCACAGCTGGGCATCCGGCCACCAGGGCTTCGCCGCCGGCAACAACCAGGAGTCCTCCTCCGAGTCCACCAACCTCAGCGCAGCCCTCGTTCTGTGGGGCTCGGCCACCGGCGACTCCTCGCTGCGTGACCTCGGCACCTACTTGCTGACCACCGAGTCGGAATCCATAGCCCAGTACTGGTTCGACGCCGACGAGCAGGTCTTCCCCTCCTCGTTCGGGCACGACACCGCAGGCATGGTCTGGGGCAGCGGCGCCGCCTACGCCACCTGGTGGACCGCCAACCCCGAGGAGATCCACGGCATCAATGTCCTGCCCGTCACCGGCGGATCACTCCATCTCGGCGGTGAGAAGGCCGCCATACGGCGCAACATCGCCGAGATGGAGCGGGAGAACGGGGGCCCGGCCGTCGAATGGCGCGACATCCTCTGGGAGTTCCAGTCCCTGGCCGACCCGGCCACGGCCAAGGCGAAGTGGGACGCGGGCAACGCCGGCTACACCCCGGAGCAGGGAGAGTCCAAGGCACACACCTACCACTGGATCAACACCCTCGACACGCTCGGCGCCCCGGACGCAACAGTGACCGGCGACATCCCCACCTCAGCCGTCCTCACCAAGGGGACGACCCGCACATACGTCGCCCACAACCACGGATCGTCGGCCCGTACCGTCACCTTCTCGGACGGCAAAACCCTTTCCGTGCCTGCTCGTTCCACCGCGACCGGCACCGGGTCGGGGTCGCAGGACCCGGACCCCGACCCCGATCCGCCGACCGGGAACACCTTCCAGCTGCGCAGCGGTGGCGTCCTGAGCACAGCGACCGATGGCACCTTGGGCAGCGACACGATCGCCTCCGCCGGCGGCGCCAACCACGACGGCGCCCCGCACCAGCCCCTCGTCTACGAGGTCCGCGGAGTCAACGGCACGCTCACCCCGGGCGTCGGAACCACGTTCCGGCTCCAGGTGGACGCCGACACCACGGTCGGTCTCGGCCAACAGGCGCGTGTCAGCTACGACCTCACCGGTGACGGCACCTTCGACCGGACCGAGACGTACAACTACTTCGCCACCGACCCGGTCGCCGGATGGGAGGAGTACACGCAGGCACGAGGTCTCAAGGCGTCCACGGGCACACCGGGCAGCCTCAAGGGCGGCACCGTACGTCTCGAAGTTTGGAGCGCCATCGGCAACGGCACCTCAAAACTGCAGACGGGCACGGCCAAGTCCGCGTTGGTGATCCCCTACAGCTGATCCGGCGAGAGCCATGCGGCGGGCAACGGCGCCAGTCCTTGCCCGCCGCACTGACATCTCCGGGCAGTAGACCCGCCTCAGATCCTGGCGTGCCGCCACATACGCCTGACCGTGGGCGTGGCCGGCCCAGTTCGGCGGAGCCACTACGTGGGCGGCGCGTCCCGGTGGAGTGCCTTGTTGACGCCGGTGATGACCACGGTGATCAGGCAGAGGGCGATGATGGTTTCGGCCCACAGGAAGGCGAACCAATCCAGCACGCAGCCGATCGGGGGTGTGCCGGGGGCGGTGTTGCGGAACGCGGCGAGGGCGAACAGGGTGGCGGCCATCCAGGCGAAGCCGGGCCAGACCACGCCCTCGCTGCTGGTCGTCAGGTACCAGGCCCCGATGAGCACGGCCGCCGTCAGCGCCCACATCACCACCATCATGAAGACCGCGAAGACGAGCAGGCTGCCCGATCGCGCCAGCTCCAGCGCCACCACGGCATCCTGCCGGGAGGGCGCAGGTTCCGCGGAGACCGAGAAGAGCGTGTCGGCGTTGGAGAACAGCATCCGTACCGGCACCTGCTTGCCGCCCAGTTGCGCCCGGAACGCGATGTCGGTCTCGTAGGTGTCGAACGGGTAGTCACTGATCGATCCGCCTGTGAGCGCAACGTGCACGTCGCTCGTCGCGAGCCGCTCATGCGCCGCGAACTCCAGATCGTTGACGGTCGCCCCCGAGGTCTGAAGGCTGAGATCGGCCACCGGGGCCGCCCCGTTCGCCTCGCCGAGGGTCCCGCGCGGGGTCACCCAGACCCGCAGTACCAGCTCTCTGCCCGCGGCGTCGACGCTTTGGACGACGGCCTCCACATCCACCCGGTCGGCGGCCGAGGATCCGACGGTGTGCACCGTGTCGACCGCCTGCCGCTCGGTGAACTGCAGCCACGAGCCAACGGTCACCGCCGCCACGATCAAGAAGGCGATGAGGATGAGCACGGGCAGGATGGACCTTCCGAAGCGTCGTGGGCGAGGCGAGGCGGCAGGTGCCGGACGGCCCTGACGCATCACTTGGTCCAGATGTCCAGCAGTTGGTTCGCCGCACGGAAGTTGTCGGGTGGGCCCGCGTTGCACACGACGGTGACGGCAGTGTTGCGGTCCGGGCTCATGCTGTCCCCCTTTTCGTCGTACGACTTCGCCCTTCCGGAAACGTCCACTGCCGGGGACAAAGTCATGCGCACGTCCAGCGGGGTGAAGAACTCCTGCTGGATGAAGGTCCGGAACCGCTTACCGGTCACCCTCTCGACGACATGTGCCAGGAGGACGCAGTTGGAGGTGGAGTAGGAGAAACGCGTATGTCGCATCAGGTCGCCCAGCGTGACGTCCCGCGCCCGGACCGGAGGGTTGTCGAGGTTGTCGGACAGGGGGTCGTTCAGCGCGAGTCGGTGCCGCCCCGCCAGCAACAGAACCGCGTCTGCGGTGAATTGCCTGGAGTTGGAGACCATGTCGAAGACGGTCTTCGAGGTGATGGCGCGCCCCGTCGTCAGATCGGCTTTTCCACTCCCCGTCTCCCGGACACCGCTGTGCGGGTTCGCGGCACCGGCCCGCACGACCACAGCCGCAGCGCCCCCGGCGGTACACAACGACGCCATCCGATTCACGGACACCACCTGCTTTCGCCACCTGGAACGAGATCGGCCCAGCGCGATCTCGAACTCGGAGGGTTGAGGTCATCAAGTCCGCTGCGGACGCGCCGCTACCGGTGTGCCGTGCTGCGGCGCCGGTCGGCACCGGGCCGAGTTGCCAGAAGGACCAGGACGCTCTGGCAGCCGGCGCCCCCAATGCGGAAGCTGCCTGCGCTCTGCCAGGTGATCCCGTTCCCTACCGACAGCCACGGGCCTCCCGGGCGACGCCGAGGCGGTGTTGGCGGAACGCACGTAGTCAACGCTACGGCGTGGTCCGAGGACGTGCATGCGGACGACGTGGCGGCAACGAAGCGCGTGCCGCCTGCCTCTGATTCGGCTGAGTCACCCCCGCCGGAGCGCAGCGACATCCCGGCCCTCGCCCTGTCCGGCGGGTTCGACGCCCAGACGGCACCGAGCAACGGGGCGTACGTCGCCCGTACGCTGAGTCGCTCCACCGCCGTCACGGTCCGCGACGTCGCCCACGTGGTTCCTTCCTGCCCTGATGGGAGGTCACCGGGTTCCCCGGAAGGGACGTGTCCCTAGGGCTCACAGCCGCCTCCTTGCCCTCGCTCCGCCGTCCCGGCCAGAAAGGGGACGACGCACCCGGCAGGCGCCAGACGGCACCGGACGCGGCTGCTTCCGTCGTAGGGGCACCGGCCTCGCGTGCTGCCGGGCCAGAGGAACGTCTGGCTGAGGGCCGGGGCCCCGGCGTTGCGGAACGTGAAAGTTTACACTTCTTAGACAAATCGCATTTTGGGATATTTTGATACTGCAATTTCGGCAGCAGTGCAGCAAGAACCGTCGGATCCGGCGTCCGATCTGCACGGAAGATCCGCAGTGAGTGGCTGTCGGCAGCGCTGGGAGGGCGCGGGCGAATCGCATAGGCGCCAGGAGGAAGATTTCTCGATGACCCGGCCCGATGACCCGAGCACCGCGGCGGCCCGGATGTTCGCCGAGGCCGGCGCCTTCGGCGAGCTGCTGGCCGGGATCGAGTGGGCGGCGACGCCGCTCGGGCCCCCCGAGTCCTGGCCGGGGCCCCTGGTGGACACCCTGCGCCTGATGCTCACCTCTGAGCACGGCATGGCTCTGTACTGGGGCGCCGAATTCGCCACGCTGTACAACCTGGGCTCCTCACCGATTGTCGGCGCCAAGCATCCCTGGGCCCTCGGCAGGCCCTACAAGGATGTGTTCCCCGAGGTGTGGGCCCACCCCGTGAGCTCCCACTTCCACTATGTGACCGACACCCGCAAGTCCATGCTGATTCCCGATGAGCCGCTCATCATGGAGCGCCACGGCTTTCTGGAACAGTGCTACTTCGACTCCTCCTTCCAGCCCGTGCTGCTGGACGACGGCACCTCCGGCGGCGTGCTGCAGATCATCACCGAGACCACCGGCCGGGTACTGGGCGAGCGCCGGCTGCGCCTGCTGAGCGAGACCGGCGCCCGCACCGCCGGGCTGCTCACCCCGGACGAGGTCGCCCGCGTCGTCGCGGAGGTGCTGGGCTCCTATCCCGAGGAGATCCCGTTCCTGAGCCTGTACCTGGCCTCCGAGCCGGGCATGCTGCATCCGGCGGCCTCCACCGGGCTCCAGCAGGCGCCCGAGCCCGTCTCGTTGAATACGGCCGCCGGGTCGGAGGTCGCGGCCCGGCTGACGGAGGTTGTCACCGACGGTGCCCCTGCCACGCTGCCGGCCGCCGCGCTCGCCGGCGCCAACACCGTCGGACAGCACGCCGCGGCCTCCCGGCTTCCGGTCGAGGAGGCGCTGGCTCTGCCGCTGGACTGCGCGGGCCAGGTGGGCGGCGTCCTGGTCGTGGGCATAAACCCCTGCTTCCCGCCTGCCGGGGCCTACCGGGACTTTCTGGAAGTGCTCGCCGCCGCCGTGGCCGGGGCGCTCACCGCCGCACTCGCCCACGACGAGCAGCGCCGGCGGGCGGAGGCGCTGGCCGAGCTGGACCGGGCCAAGACCACCTTCTTCGCCAACGTCAGTCATGAGTTGCGCACCCCGCTCACCCTGCTCCTGGGCCCGCTCCAGCAGGCCCTGGCCGACGAGGACCGGCCTGAGCGGCGCGAGCAGCTGGAACTGGCCGAGCGCGGTGCCCTGCGCCTGCTGAAGCAGGTCAACACCCTCCTGGAGGTCGCCAGGGCCGATGCCGGGCAGCTACGTCCGGCCCTCGAGCCGGTCGACCTCGCCGGTGCCACGGCCGAGCTGGCCGGGGTGTTCCGCTCTGCCTTCGAGGCGGCCGGGCTGACGCTGGAGGTGGACTGCCCGCCGCTGGCCAAGCCGGTGTCCCTGGACCGGGAGATGTGGGAGAAGATCATCCTCAACCTGCTCAGCAACGCCCTGAAGTTCACCTTCACCGGCGGCGCCCGGGTTCAGGTGGCCGCGGCCGGCGACCGCGCCCGGCTGACCGTGACCGATACCGGCACCGGCATCCCCGCGGATGAGCTGCCGCGCCTGTTCGAGCGCTTCTACCGGGTCCGCGGCGCCCGCTCCCGCTCCCACGAGGGCAGCGGCCTCGGCCTGGTGCTGGTGAAGGACCTGGTGGAAGCGCACGGCGGCACCGTGGGCGTGGACAGCCGGCTCGGCCAGGGCACCAGCGTCACCGTGGACCTCCCGTTCGCCGCCACCCATCGGCCCCACCCGGACCGGCCCGCAGCCGACGCCGGATCCCCCGGGGAAACCCCCAGGGAAGGCGGAGGCGGCCGATCCGGCCGCGCCACGGCCTATGTGGACGAGGCGCTGGGCTGGCTGGCGCCCGACCCCGTCCCCGCCGCTGCCACCCCCGCGGCACGCACCCCGCACGCCCCCGCGACCCACGATGCCCGCCACGCCCCCGGGCGGCTGGAAACCGACCGCCCCCGCCGGGCCCGCCTGCTGATCGTCGACGACAACGCCGACATGCGCGCCTACCTCGCCCAGCTTCTGGAGCCCGACTACGACGTACTGCTCGCCGCCGACGGCCGGGCCGCCCTGGAGATGGCCCTGGCGCAGCCGGTGGAGCTGGTGCTCAGCGACGTGATGATGCCCCGCATGGACGGCTTCGAGCTGGTCCGCGCGCTGCGTGCCGACTCGCGCACCGCCCGCCTGCCCATCGTCCTGCTCACCGCCCGCGCCGGCGAGGAGGAATCCGTGCGGGGCCGCCAGGCCGGTGCCGACGACTACCTGGCCAAGCCCTTCTCCGCGCGCCAGCTGCTGGCGCGCGTCCGCACCGGCTTGGAACTGTCCCGGCTGCGTGAACAGGTCCTGACCGAGACCCGCAACCAGCTGGCCGTGCTGGCCTCCCTGGCCGACGCGGGCCTGCGGCTGTCCGCCACCCTCGACCCGGACCAGATACTTCAAACCGTCGGCCAGATCCTGCTGCCCGACTTCGCCGACCAGATCAGCATCCACCTCACCACCGCAAAACACGCCCCGGCACAGTCGCCCCCGGAATACATCGCCGGCACCCCCCTTCTTGCCCGCGAGACCCTGGCCGCCGCCGCCACCCACGCGATCAACGGCACCGCCCCGGCCCCTGCCGGCCCGCACTCGCCGCCCACATCGGTGCTGGCCCTGCCGCTGCACGCACACGACCAGACACTGGGGGCCCTGGTACTGGTCCGGCACACCGACTACTCCGCGGTCGAACACAAGTATCTGGAGGACCTCGCCCACCGCCTGGCCCTGGCCTATGACAACGCCGCCAGGTACCACAACGAGCGCCGCCTCGCCCTGACCCTGCAGGGCGCCCTGCTGCCCCACAGCCTGCCCCAGGTGCCCGGGATGCGCCTGGCCACCCACTACAGGGCCAGCAACCGCGGCGCCGAGGTCGGCGGCGACTGGTACGACGTGCTCGCCCTGCCCGACGGTGCCGTGGGGCTGGCCATCGGCGACGTCATGGGCCACGACGTGGAAGCCGCCATCGTGATGGGCCAACTCCGCTCCGCCCTGCACAGCCTCGCGATGGAGGGCGCCGGCCCGGCCCAGGTACTGGCCAGGCTGGACGCCTACATGCAATCGCTCACCGCCGAGCGCTTCGCCACCTGCCTGTACGCGGTCTACGACCCACACCGCCACCGCCTGCGCTACGCAGCCAGCGGGCACCTGCCGCCCCTGCTGATAGCCACCGACACCGCCTATCTGGAGCTGCCCCCGGCGCTGCCGCTGGGACTGGGCAGCACCCCGGTCGACCTCGAGGTGGCGTTCCCGCCCGGCACCAGCCTGCTGATGTACACCGACGGCCTGGTGGAAAACCGGGCGCTGTCCTTGGACGGCTGCATGGAGGCCCTGCGCCAGACCTGCGGCACGCTGCCCGCCGCCGCCCGCACCGACCCCCACCAGATCACCGAACGAGCCCTGGAACTGCTGAACACCCCCGACCGGGTCGACGACGACACCGCCCTGCTCGCCGCCACCGCCGAACCATCGTCTCCAACTCACGCCCCGCAAGCCGGCTGAAGTGCCGTACGCCCGACCGCTACTGCGTAGGCATTTCTAAGAGCCCGTAACAGGACCCTGCGCGGTGGCGCTGGTCAGTCGCGACCGGTGTACCGATTCGGCGGTAAGCGGTGCCGCTGCGCTGGGGCCGTGATGATCAGGGGGACTGTGAGCCGGAGACCACTGCTGTTTCTGGACATCGACGGGCCGCGCGCCTGGATGGGCGATGCCAACCAGTGGATCGGGCCCGTCCTCGGCCTCCCGCCACTGCCGTTCGTCGACTTCGGCGACCACCTGATGCGAGAGCGGCCGGACGGAGTCCACTGGAAGTCCGAGCCCGTGGTGGGCCTACGCCGACGGCCGACCCTTCGCCTGGGTGGACGACGAGCAGACCGACGCCGACCACGCGCACATCTCCACCATCCACCCCGCCCCGCCCCAGTGCTGCTCCACCATGTCAACCCACGCATCGGCCTGCGGCAGGACGACTTCACCGCCCTGACCGGCTTCGTCGCCTCTCTCGCCCGCTCTGCTGCAACTACTTGCGCATCGTTGTGGGACAAGCCCCAGCCGCCAGGCCGTTCCTGACCATCAGGATGCCGGAGGGTGACGAAGTCCAGCGCCCGAGAGCTCACGCGTAGGGGTCGAACGGGATCCCCGAGGGCTTCGCCTCGGCGATGTTCCCTTCGAAGCTGCCGTCCTTGAGCCCGAAGTGGGCGCTGCCGAAGTTCGCGGCGGCCAGCTTGTCGCGCAGGCCGGCCGGGTAGCCGTTCCAGCCGATCAGGGCAGGGTACTGCCAGGTGTGCTGATGGTTTTCCGGCGGCTCGTCCTGGGAGTTGGCGGGTCTGAAGCAGTGAGTGGACGCGCCGTCCTTGTGGTAGACGACTTTGGGGTGGGTGCCGTCCCAACGGATCCTGTCGCGTGGGTAGATGTCGAAGTCCCCGTGGGCCGAGGTGGCGACGTACTTCGCCTCGTTGTCCTGCACCCACACCACCACGTGCTCCCAGTCGTGCCGGTGCCCGAACGGGTCCCAGCCCGGGATGGCCTGGTCCTTCTCGAAGTAGGAGGCGTACATGATGGCGCACCAGCCGTTGTTGCACTTGGAGCGCGAATACCCGTTGGTGTTGAGAAGGTCCGATGCGTCCCGGCAGCTCCCGCTGAGGGACCCGGTGGTCTTCAGCCCGCCGTTGATGGAGCCATCGGGGCCCATCGCGGGCACCGCGTAACAGCCGTCGCTGTCGTAGTCGTACCCGGGCTGGAACGCGCGGTCCAGGGCGTCCGCGTTGGCCGGTAGAGCTGGCGGCGGAGCGGCGAAAGCAACGTCCGGAACCGCGAACACCAGGGCAAAAGCACCCGCAACGATCACCGGAACCTTCCGGATCCGTGCGCTCTTCAGCACCAAGTCCTCCTGCAAGCCACGGTTTCATCCACGCCGCTTTGACGTGTCCACCACAGACTCCTGGTGGCGGGGCCCAACGCCAAGAGAGAGGAGAGCAAAATCCGGGAGTCGAGTCCGGCACACGCAGGACTCCACAACCGGCAGGCCCGACAGCCGCGGGAGGCCTCACCCAACCGTGAATTTCACGGCGACTACTGGCAGTTGGCGACTGCACGACGTGCGCGTCTCACCGGGCGAGCCGGGATCGGGATCCCGTCGACCAACGGACCGCCCCACTCGTCGAGTGTGATGTGGTCGGGGACCAAGTCCGCCCACACGCCGCACCCCTTGCACAACGTCCAGTCGCCGGCTGTGCGCTGATCCATGTCAGCTGCTTGAGCCGATCATCCGCGGTGCAGATCTGCTGCATCGACTTCGCCGCGCTGGGCTGGGCGGACTTCGGTAGGGCGTTCCGCCCGCGACTCCGCCGACTCACCCAACCCCTCGGCCGGCGCGTTCAGCTCCTTGGAGCCGTCCAGCCGCACTCCCATCAACACCAGCACGCACGAGTGCGCTTGGAGGAGCGAAAGAAGCGGTCGACCGCGCGATGACGTCCCGCCCGCACCAGTTGCCTTGCACTCCAGCGCGGAGCGGAACTCGCACCAGCTCCCGTCCGAGACGGCTCGGGCCAGCGCGCGAACCCCGGGCCGAAAACACCCCTTCCCGGTTTCAGGCCATTTCGCACGCGAGTGCATCGGCCACGCCTGCAACCGACGAACCAAATGAAAAGCCGCTCACCTCCTCAACCGTGAAGAGTGGTCAGCCGATCAAGCCACTGATTGAATAGGCAATTTGGTCTGAATTGCCACGACAGCAAAGACACCAACTGCTTGGCCGTGGGACAGGCGCAACAAGACGGGTACTACGAGGCACTGAGCACCGCAAACAGAAAGGAGATACACCATGCAACCGATGACACGCTGGGCAATGACAGGAGCCCTGCTCACCGCAACCCTCGCGGGTCCCTTGAGCGAGCCCGCCCACAGCGCCCCCGCCTCGCTGTACGCCCCTTCGTCCCTGGTCATGACCACCGGCCACGGCGAGAAGGCCGCCATCACAGCACCGGAGCGCGCGGTCACCGTGAACTGTGCGTACACCACTACGGGAACTCACCCCGATCCGCGACAAGCCTGTGCGGACCTGGACCGCGTGAACGGGGACCTCGACCGCTTAGCCACCCTCCGGGGAAACGAGACGGGACGGCCCTGCACCAAGGAATACCGTCCCATTGTCGTCACCGTTGAAGGTGTATGGCGCGGTACGCGGGTGAACTACGAGCACACCTTCGCCAATCCCTGCATAAAGCAAACGCAGGGGGCTTCGGCGTTCGCCTTCTGAGCCCCACAGCTCAGTAGATGCCTCACCAGCGGGATCCTTTGGTTGTACTCCGTCGCCATCACCTCAGCCCGTGTCGACATCAACCACAAGGGTCCCTCTCCCCCACGTGGGAAGGGTGGTCGAGACCGTGGTCCTAAAACAGGGCTTCGGATCTCCCCACGGTCGGGGCGGGTGACGCCTGGGTTCGGTGTCCCCGCCCCGTCGTCACCCAGGCCCGTTCGGGGGCGCTGTCGACAGTCCGGTCGAAGCGGCTCGGGTCGCCCGGGCGCGGGTCGCGCAACACCCACCGCCCGCCCGCGCATGGCCGCCGTACGAGGTGCTCCGGCATGGTGAGAAGGTCCGGAGACCTCGACGTCAGACCTTCCGGATCCGGTCGGCGATCTCCGGCCTCGCCGCGAACCCGGCCGCCTTGTACGTGGCGACGCCGCCGACGTTGGAGCTCGGCGTGCACACGCGCACGCTCGACGAGCCCATCTCCCGCAGTGCGGCCGCCCCGGCGACGGTGATCGCCCGGCCATAGCCGCGGCCTCGGTGGTCCGTGTGGACGCCCATCGGCTCGACCAGTCCTGGCTTCCCCGGGCCGGCCGACCAGACCGTCACCACCGCCGCGGCGTTGCCCTGGTCGTCGTAAGCACCCAGGCAGCGGGCGTCAGCGTAGAACGGTGCCGCGGACATCTCGTGCCGGTACTCGCGCGTGGGCTTGGTGGTGTTGAACGCGGACCGCAGGACGTCGGCGAAGTCCTGTGCCTGCTCCAGGCCGATCGCCTTGATCCGCACGCCGGGGTCCTCCACCGCTTGGGCGAGGTCGCGGAACAGCGGCGTCCACGGGTCGTCGACACCCCAGCCCTCCTTGGTCAACAGGTCGTGGAGCAGCAGGCCTTGAGGCGCCTCGATGGACACCGCTCCTTCCGGCAGCACGCCGCGCTCAGGCAGCGAGAAGTCCTCGACGAGCCGCCGCGCCAAGTCCTCGTCCTGGAAAGCGTCGGGAGCGACCGTCATCCGCACGAGCGTCGGCGAATCCAGCATCCCGACGGCGAGGATCCGTCCGTTCCGGCTCCAGGTCCGTACCGCCGCGGCCGTCTCGGCCGTTCCGAACCGGTAGTTCCAGCCGATGTCCCCGGGATGCAGCTGCATCGGCGCTTCGTCATGCTGCCACTCCCGCAGCGCCGCAATGGCCTCGCGCACCCCGTCGGCCGTCGGCGTACTCAGCACAATCGTCATAGCCAGGATCTGACACCCCGTCTCGGTGGCATGCAACCGATTAACTGATCAAGCGCTTCAGTGTGATGGTGGCGGGAGGTCGATGGCGAGTCCGATCCCGGCGAGGAAGCCGTCGAGGATGTCGGGGCGGTACTGGAGGCGCTTGAGTCGGCCGATCAGCCCGGCGACCGAGACCCGCCCGAAGTCGCGGCCGTTCACCTTCACGACCGGGGTGATGCCGCGCCGTCCCCAGGTACGTCCGGTCGGCGGCCTGCGGGTGAACCCCGCTTCGTCCTCGAAGCAGATTCAGCCGCCGCAGGCCGCCCGGGTGGTCTACCTCCGCCCATGTCACCTCCTTCCAGGAGGTGACGGCCTTCTCGTCGCGTTACGTGACCCTGCCGGCCGGGACCTGCGGCGTGAAGCCGATCCGGCGCGTCAGCCTCGTCGCGCCCGAGACGCTGCAGGAGACGTGAAACTTCCTGCCGATCAGCGTCACCGCCCGCGCCCCGGTCCACACCCGGTCCTGGTCCCAGCCATGCGCGGCCGGCCCCTGCTCCAGGTAGCCGGCCAGCTTCTCCCGACACTGCGGCGACAGCTTGCAGAGCTGCCCGCTCGCGCCCCGGGAGGCCAACGCCTCGGCCCCGCCTTCCCGCCAAGCCTGCTGCCACGGGGAGTCCGACTTCGAGCTGACACGCAACTGGCGGGCCACCTCTGGCGGGACGACCCCTTGGGCGAACAATCCGTTTGCGGCACCAAGTCCGAAGTGTTCGACGGCCGGCCGCCGGCACAGTGCCCCATGCCGGGAATCATGTACAGCCGCGCAAAGCGATCGGTCTGCGCTTGGCCTCCCATCGGCCGCACTCGACAGAGCTGACCAGTACCGTGCGGCCTGATCACCGCAGAGACCGATGCCGCTGCCCGGAAGCGCCCAGGGCCACGCGGAGTCGCCCGGAACCGGCGCCCGCCTGTGCGCCCGTCCCTGGTCCTGCCTGGCGCATTCGGCTGCGGGATTGCCCCGGTGTGCTAGACAGGGAGCAACCAAAGGGGCATTTTGCAGCAGCTCACGCTCGGAATCATGTCGCAGACCCGCAAGGAAAACGAGCACCGTCTGCCCGTTCACCCCGCTCATTTCGACCGCATCGACGCCGGTCTCCGCAAACGCATCTACCTCCAGGAAAACTACGGAGAGTACTTCGGCGTCCCAGACAGCCGGCTCGCCCCGCTCGTCGCGGGCTTCCGCACGCGCGAGGAACTCATCGCCGACTGCGATGTCATCCTGCTGGCCAAACCGCTCCACCAAGACCTGGCGGAACTGCGCGAGGGTCAAGTTTTGTGGGGCTGGCCCCACTGTGTCCAGGACGAGAAGGTCACCCAGGCCGCCATCGACCGGCGGCTGACCCTGATCGCCTTCGAGGCGATGAACCACTGGACCCGCAGCGGAGCCTTCAACCTGCACGTCTTCCACAAGAACAACGAGCTGGCCGGGTACTGCTCGGTCCTGCACGCCATGCAACTGACCGGCGTGACAGGCGACTACGGGCGACGGCAGCGCGCGGCCGTCATCGGCTTCGGCGCCACCGCCCGCGGCGCAGTGACCGCGCTCGGCGCCCTGGGCGTGCACGACGTCGACGTCCTCACCGCGCGTGGCGTCACCGCCGTCAGCTCCCCCATCCACTCCGCGCGGATCGTCCACTTCGACCACGACAAGGCCGACGACACACTCGCCCCACGACGCAGTGTCGCCCTCACCGAGGACGGCCCTCTACCGCTGGCCGAGTTCCTCGCCGGACACGACATCATCGTCAACTGCGTGCTGCAGGACACCGACGCGCCGCTGATGTTCCTGATAGACGAGGACCTGCCCAAGCTGGCCCCCGACACCCTGGTCATCGACGTCTCCTGCGACGAGGGCATGGGCTTCGGCTGGGCCCGGCCGACCACCTTCACCGACCCGATGTTCACCGTCGGCGACCATGTCAGGTACTACGGGGTGGACCACAGCCCCTCCTACCTGTGGAACTCCGCGACCTGGGAGAACAGCGAGGCCCTCCTGCCGTATCTGGACACCGTGCTCCAGGGCCCCGACGGCTGGGACGCCGACGACACGATCCGGCACGCCATCGAGATCCGCCAGGGCGTCGTCCAGAACCCCAAGGTGCTCGCCTTCCAGCACCGCACCGCGGAGTACCCGCATGCCCACGAAAAGACCCGAGCGGCGTCGCGGCCGTAGCGGCGGGGCATCCCGGGGAGGCCCCGGAAACTGCCGGAAGGCGGCATCTGCGAGTGCCCGTCACAGTTTCATGACCCCCTGCCCCGCAAATACGCCCCCATTGGTCCGATGTGGAATTCCGTGGATGCGTGCGCCGCGGTGACATCCCGAAGGGCCCCGCCGGCGATCTTCGGCGGGGCCCTTCGCGCAGGGTGTTGTTTACCAGCGGTACCAGCGGCTCCTGCGGCCGCCGTGACCGACCGGCCGGACCACGAAGCCCAGCAGCCAGACCACCAGGACGACGACCGCGATCCACCACAGCGCCTTGAGGGCGAATCCGGCACCGAAAAGGATCAGGGCGAGAAGCAGAACGAGAAGCAGGGGAACCATGATTATCAACCTCCGCGCAATCAGGTGCCCCGCAGCACCCACTTCATGCACGTAAATAGTTGAATGCATATTTCCGCAGCGCAGGGGAATTCGACTACGCCGTGCTGAACGGGCAGTTTGGCTGATCGCAGGCGCACGAATCAGCCGAACCAGCATCGTCATCAGCCTTCCACGCCGAGGGCTCCCCGATCCTGTGCGTCGGAGCGCCTCAGCGCGAGGGCGGCAATGTCGTCATCCAGCCTTCCGCCGCTGTGCCGCAGCAGATCCCGGTGCAGCTGGTCGAGCAGTTCGCGGGGCTGCTCCAGGCCCTGCCGCTGCATCCAGTCCGGGAGCGGAAAGAACTGGCCGGCGTGGTCCCGGGCCTCCGATACGCCGTCCGTGTAGAGCAGCAACTGGTCACCCGGGGCGAAGGCGACGCTGTCGACCCAGTAGCGGTCACCGATAAGCGCTGCGAGGTTCAGGGGCGGGGAGGGGACGGCGGGATCCAGGACCCGGACCTTCCCGCAATGCGCGATCAGCGGCGGCGGATGTCCGCAGTTGAGAAGTCGTATGTGGCCGCCGTCGGGCGGGATCTCGGCGAGGAGAGCGGTGGCAAAGTGCTCGGGCTGGTCCTGGGCGGGAAACACCGCACTGTGGCGCGTGACGGTGGTCTCCAGGCGATGGATGATGCCCTGCAGGTCGGGCTCGTCGTACGCGGCCTCCCTGAAGCAACTGATCACCGCCGAGGCCACCCCCACTGCGGACAGGCCCTTGCCCCGTACGTCGCCTATGAGCAGCCGGACCCCGTGCGGCGTACCGATGGCTTCATAGAAGTCGCCGCCGATCCGGGCCTGTTCCTGGGCCGCCAGGTACAACGACTCGATCTCGACGTCCTCGATGCGGCGCGGCATCGGGCGCAGCAGCACCTTCTGGGCGGCGTCGGCGACGAGCCTGACTTGGAAGAGTATTTCCTCTCGCTGAAGTCGGACATGACTCCCGTATGCGGCCGCCAAGGTGACCGCGACGATTGCGGCCGACGTGTACTGCGTCCCCAGATCGGTGTAGAAGAGGCTGAGGACTGTCATGAGCAGCAGGCAGAACGCCCCCAGCAGGACCGTGGGAAGCACGGGCCACATCGCTGCTGCAAGGGCGGGTGCGGCGGGCAGAATGCGGCTGATGGCGATCTCCCGGGGTGTGGAGAACGCCAGGACGGCGATGAGGACGGTCAGGACCACGGGTGACAGCCGGGCAGCGTCCCATCGGCCGCTATAGGCGGGGCGGCGGCGCCTCAGCCGTGCAGACGTGATCACAAAATGCATCATATCGGCCTAAACGGGCATCGGGCGCGGAGAAAATCATGCACCGCACGCCGGCCTTTGCGGCGGACGGCCCTGCCCGGAGGAGCCGAGGACAATGCAACGCCTGGCCGCCCAGACTCCCGAGGCCGGCAGGCAAGGATCAGGCGGGCCCTGGCCGCTCGGGATCACCAGTGTTAAAAAGGTCGCATGGCGAATCGCTTCGCCCGTTTTCAACACCTCTCGGTCAAGCGCGTGATCAGCAAGGGCACGCGGAGTGTGGCCGGGCAGGTGTTGATCTTCCAGGTGGCCCTCGTGGTGCTGCTCGTGGCCTGCGGCGTTTTCGCTCTCATCCTGCAGTCGGAGCGCGATACCAGCGCCGAGGCCAAGCGCCGCTCCACGGCCGTGGCGCAGACCTTCGCGCACTCACCAGGCGTCCTGGCGGCATTGCAGACCCCGGATCCGAGCAAGATTCTCCAGCCGCTCACCGAGGAAGCGCGCCGGGCCGCCGGTGTGGACTTCATCGTGGTCATGGACACCGAGGGCATCCGGTACACGCACCCCTTGCCGGGCCGCATCGGAAAGCGGTTCGTGGGCGAGATCGGACCGTCACTGGCGGGGAAAGTCTATGTGGAGAGCGTCGACGGCCCGCTCGGTCGCGAAGTGCAGGCGACGGTCCCGATCGAGAACGCCGGCAACAAGGTGGTGGGCCTGGTCTCGGCAGGGATGAAGGTCAAGAACGTCGAAAGTCAGTTGACCAGGCAACTACCGATCATCCTGGGCGCCGGGGCCGGAGCGCTCGCGTTGTCCATCGGTGTGACGGTATTGGTGGGCAGGCGGCTACGACGGCAGACACACAGCCTGGCCCCGGACGAGATGACCCTGATGTACCAGCACCACGACACGGTGCTCCACTCCGTCCGGGAAGGGGTCCTGATCGTGGCCGCCGACGGGCGCCTGATGCTGGCGAACGACGAGGCCAGACGACTGCTGGAGCTGCCCCCGGACGTAGAGGGACGGCTCGTCTCGGGACTGCCGGGCCTCGATCCAGAGACGAAGGCACTGCTCGCCTCCGGGCGCGAGGCCACTGACGAGGTGCACCTCGCGGGAGAACGGCTGCTCGCGGTCAGCCAGCGGCCCACGGATCGCAAGGGAGGCCCCAAGGGAACGGTGGTGACGCTGCGCGACTCCACCGAGCTACAGGCAGTGACCGGCAGGGCGGAGGTGGCACGGGAACGGCTCAGGCTGCTGTACGACGCAGGACTCAACATCGGTACCACCCTGGACGTGCTGCGCACCGCCGACGAGTTGGCGCGGGTCCCGATTCCTCGCTTCGCGGACTTCGTCACCGTGGACCTGGCCGACACCGTCCTGCACGGCGACGAGCCGGCACCCACGGGGACGGACATGCGACGCGCGGCCGTGTCCGGCATCCAGGGCAACCACCCGCTCTCCGAACAGGGCAGGCTCTTCGACTACCTTCCCTCCACTCCCCAGGCACGCGGCTACGGCAGCGGTCACTCGCAGTTGGTGAGCGATCTGCCGACCGCCACGGGCTGGCGCGTGCAGGACCCGGAGCGTGCCCAGGCGATCATTGACTACGGCATCCATTCCCTCATCACCGCCCCCATCCAGGCCCGTGGCGTCGTGCTGGGCATGGCCAGTTTCTGGCGCGGGCAGCAGCATGAGCCCTTCAACGAGGAGGACCTGTCGCTGGCGGAGGAACTGGTGGCCCGTGCCGCGATAAGCATCGACAACGCCCGCCGCTACACCCGCGAGCACGCGTTGGCCGTCACCCTCCAGCGAAGCCTGCTGCCGCAGGCGATGCCCGACCAGAACGCACTCGACATCGCCTACCGGTACCTCCCCGCCCAGGCGGGCGTGGGCGGAGACTGGTTCGACGTGATTCCCATGCCGGGGAGCCGGGTGGCACTGACCGTCGGCGATGTGGTCGGCCACGGCCTGCACGCCGCCGCGACGATGGGCAGGCTGCGGACCGCGGTCCACAACTTCTCCGCGCTCGATCTGCCACCCGACGAGCTGCTGAGCCATCTGGACGACCTGGTCGGGAGCATCGACCAGAACGAGACGGCAGACAGTGCTGCGGGCGTCGTGGGCGCCACCTGCCTGTACGGGATCTACGACCCCGTGACGCGTCGCTACGTCATGGCACGTGCGGGGCATCTGGCGCCCGCGCTGGTCCACCCCGACGGAACCGTCACCTTCCCGGACGTGCCGGCCGGTCCGCCTCTGGGCCTCGGCGGCATGCCGTTCCAGACCGCGGAGCTGTGCCTCGCGGAGGGAACCCAGCTCGTCCTGTACACCGACGGCCTCATCGAGGACCGCAAGCGCGACCTGGACGTGGGAATGGAGCTGCTGCGCGATGCGCTGACGGGCCACCCCGGCCGGCCGCCCGAGGAGACCTGCCAGGACGTGCTGGACAGCCTGCTCCCCGGGCGTCCCAAGGACGACGTCGCCCTGCTCGTCGCCCGCACGAGAGAACTGCCGCCCGATCGGATCTCCGACTGGGATGTACCACCGGACCCGGCCGCCGTCGCGGGTATGCGCGACGCTGTTTCCCAGCGGCTCGAAGCGTGGGACCTTTCGGAGTTCGGTTTCACCATGGAGCTCATTCTGAGCGAGCTGGTCACCAACGCCATCCGCTACGGCGCCGGGCCGATCCACGTGCGGCTGATCCGCGACCGCGCGCTGATCTGCGAGGTGGCCGACAGCAGCAGCACCTCACCGCATCTGCGGTACGCCGCGACGACGGACGAGGGAGGCCGGGGCCTGTTCCTGGTGTCACAGATGGCTGATCGCTGGGGCACCCGTTACACCCCGCAGGGCAAGGTGATCTGGGCCGAACAAGCCCTGCCCGAGGGCGCACAGCCCGCCCCGAGTCCGGCTGACGCAGACACGCCCCTGGACGACGAGGCAGCCGACCCGTCAAGCCTGACGTGAAGGCGGCGGCAATCAGCCGGATTCGTCGACGACATATGAGGACCGGCCGAAGGGCGCGTCGCGCCAATTGAGTCCGGTCCAGCGCGCCCTACGCGTTCAGCACCATGCTCCCGACAGGCGCCGGGGGGGACGACGGCACAGAGCGTGCGCACGCCCCGATTCGATCCAGACTCGACACCCGTGAGCTCACGGACAGGCGCAGACGGTGGTCCAGGGGCCCTTCTCCAGGCGCCGGGTCACCGTACGGAGCCAGTGGTCGACGAACGGCACGTCCGATACAGCGAGTTCGTCGCAAGCAACCGCCTGGGTGTGCGGCCACAGCCACGCGGACGCCCGCCGCAGCAGGGCTGCCCGTGATCCGCCGGCCGCGGTCCGGAGTGTCGGCCAGCTCCGGCAGCGGTGCGATGGACGCGCCGACGGCGCACGGGCGGCCGAGGCGTGGGCGAAGTCCCGTACGAGATCGGGCAGGTGGTCGGGGGTGATCGACGGTGGGCCGATCCGGAAACCGGAACACCGTCACCACGCAATGATCCGGGAGGTCCATGTCCACGGCTTCGGCAACTTCTGTCGAAATCGGATCTCCGGTCAACAAAGACCGGGCCGGCAGCGCGGCGCACGAATCCCTGGCGGTAGGCGCCGATGCCGCGTTCGCCCTGCGGGGCGAACCAGGTCATCATGCGCATGCGTTCGTCGGCACCGCCGCCGTGCTCGGCCTCGGTCGCGCCACTTCCGGCCGTGTCACCTGACCCGCGTTGGCGTCGACTCGCCCGCAGTTGTCGGACAGACGCGTCGACGGCCGACGGGTGGCCTACTGGGGCCGGCTCGCGGAGGCGTCGGCATCATCGTGCAGGGCGATGCGGACGGTGATGCGTTTGCCGACCGGCTCCCGATACGCTTCAAAACTCTCGGCGACTGCCATGACGATCTCCAGACCGTGCTGGCCGATGCGGTCGGCATCGGTGGCCCGTGCCACCGGGAGGGCCGGGTCGGAGTCCCACACCACGACCTCCACCCACTCCCCTGCAATGCCCAAATGCATCAGCACCGGGCCCGGAGCGTACTTGCGGGCGTTCGTGACCAGCTCGCTCACGACCAGTTGCGTCAGTTCCATCGCGCGCTGCGACACCGGCACCCCGTGCCGGCCCTGCGCCTGGGAGAGGAAGCTGACGGCCAGGTGACGGGCCTGCGCGATCGTCGCACCGCCGCCCTCCAGGGCTACCGTGGCCTGCACGTGGGAACTTCCGTCCTGGGCGTTGCCGTCCTCACCCAGCGGGTCCACTTCCCTTAGTCAATCCCGTCGCCCTCGTTTCACAGGCCCGCGCCTACCCCTGGGCGGCCGGTTGACTCCCTCACGCACGATGACGCCAAAACGCGCGTTGCCGGCTCCGCCATCCACGGAGTTCACCCACACGGTACGGGCAGCCCTTGGGTCCACGATCGGGGCGTGCCAGGATCACAGTCATGGCTGAGCAAGCAATGACGGGCACCGAACAGACCGGGCAACTGGGCCAGCTGTCGGTCACCACCACCGTCGACGACGGAATCCGCGTAGTCGCCGTCACCGGGGAGATCGATCAGCAGACCAGCCAACCGCTGCAGCAGGCCCTCAACGCCACCACGCCCGCCCCCTCCCGCGTGGTGGTCGACATGGGCAGCGTCAGCTTCATGGACTCCACCGGCATCAGCATCTTCATCGCCGCCCACCGCAGCCTTGCCGCAGACGGAGGCTGGCTCCGCCTGGCCGCCCTCACCGAACCCGTACAGCGCGTCGTCCGGCTCGTCGGCGTAGACACCTTCATCGACTGTCACCTCACCGTCGAACAGGCCCTGAACGGCAGGCACCCGCACCCGCAGTGATCCGCCAGGAGGGCGCCTCCCGCATCCGGCGCAGCTTGGGGAATGAGCAGCAGAGTGCCCTGTTATCGTGCGCCGATGTCAGCGATCAAGAAGTTCCAAGTCACGTTTGACTGCGCAGAACCTGAGCGCCTCGCTCGTTTCTGGTGCGAGGTGTTGGGGTACGTCGTACCGCCGCCACCGGAGGGGTTTGCCACTTGGGACGATTTCAAGCGTTCGCAGCCACCTGAGCAGCGGGATTCATGGTTCGCCTGCAGTGATCCCTCAGGTGTGGGCCCGCGACTGTACTTCCAGCGCGTCCCCGAAGGGAAGGCCGTCAAGAACCGGCTGCATCTTGATGTGAGGGTCGGCACCGGACTCGTGGGTGAAGAGCGCCTTGCCGCGCTTGAGGCCGAATGCGCCCGACTGGTCCCGCTCGGCGCGCTACACGTGCGAACGCTGTATGACGGCAATGATGCGTGCATCCCGATGCTGGACATCGAGGGCAACGAGTTCTGCATCGACTGAGCGCTCTCCGAGCCGGAGATCCGAGCCGGAGAGGTGGGGAGCCGCCTCCCTTGGACCTCTCTGGTCTCGTATGGGGCGGGAGTTACCTCGTGAGGGCGAGGTTGGACAGCGGGGCGATGCCGCGCGTCGCGGTGCTAACGCCGTCGCCATTCAGACGGCAGTCGCGACCGCCGGTCGTCAGTCGTCGGTCGCCCGTCGTCGGTGAACATCTGCCCGCACTCGGCGCACACCGTCCGCCGCGCCTCCTGCTCCGCGGCTTCCCGTTCCGCACGGCGCCGCGCCTCCTCCCGGGCGGCTTGGCGGCGGCGGGCGACGTAGGGCGTCCTGGCGGGGATCGCCGATCGCGTCCAGCAACGGCTCGCGGTGATCACGACCGAAGCGCCAGAACGCCGGTCCGGCCGGGCCGCGTTCGCTCGTCAGGCGATCCCGGTGCCGCGCAGCAGCAGCAACGCCACGTCCACCACCGCCACGGCGACCGCTGCCGCGAAAGCCGCTCGCTCCCAGCGGCGTCCCAGCACCGTCCCCGCCACCGCGACGAGGCCGGCCACCGCGAGCGCAGCGATTCCCCATCTGCCGGGTGGTCCGGCGGGCCCCAGCGCCAGTACCGCGGACGCTGCCACCAGCGGTACCGGCAGCAGCAGCCGCGCGCCGTCCGGGCCCAGCCGGTGCGGCCAGCCCCGTACGCCCGTCGCCAGATCCCCGTGGATGTCCGGCAGCACATCGCCCAGATGCGCGCCGACTCCCAGCAGTGCCCCGGCGGTGACGACCCACCAGGCCGGCCATGGCTGCCCCGGCAGCCCCAGTGCCACGAACGCCGGGAGCGCGGCGAAACCCACCGCGTACGGCGCCCAGGACCACGCTGTCGCCTTGAGCCACAGGTCGTACGCCCACGCCGCTGCCACCCCGGTCAGGTGAACGGCGCCCGCCCACAGGCCACAGGCGAACGACAGCGGCACGCACAGCGCCAGCGCGCCATACGCGGCCATCCACACCTCCGTCACGCCGACCGTGCCGTCGACAACGGGTTTGCCCCGACGGCCGGCGGCGATGTCCCGGCGGGCGTCGTACGCGTCGTTGCACCAGCCGACGGACAACTGCCCGGTCAGCACAGCGGCGGCGGTCAGGACACAACGCGCGGCGCCCTGGCCGGCGGTGACGGCGAGGGCGGTCATCAGGGCGGTGACCGCCGCGACAGGCCCGGGGTGGCACGATCCGGCCAGGCCGCCCACCCGGCCGGCCCAACTCGCGGCCGGGCCGCCGACCGTCGACTGCTCGGGAGTGCCCACCCGGCCGATCGTAGGCGTCCCGGCCCCGCCCGGCTCGAGCACGCGCCCGCGTGGCGAACGGCCGGACGGGCGATCCATGGTGATGAAGGCCCGGTCCGGGGAAAGGGTGGGAAGCAACTCACCCCAGTCGGTCACCGGACGGGAACCACATGACGCGGATCGCCGCCGTTCACGGTGCCCTCGCACCGCACCGTCGCAGCCAGTCCGAGATCACCGACATGGTGGCCCGTACCTGTCTGCCGGAGGGCAGCGACCGCCGGCTCCTGGACCGGCTGCACCGGAGCGTGAAAGTCAGTTCGCGGCACATGACCCTGCCGCTCGAGCGATACGGAGAACTGGACGGATTCGGCGCCGCCAACGACGTCTTCATCGCCGCCGCCACCGACCTGGGCGCCAAGGCCGTCCGAGGCGCTCTTCACATGGCCGGCCTGACCGCCGCCGACGTGGACCTGCTGATCTTCACCTCCGTCACCGGCATCGCCACCCCTTCGATCGACGCACGGCTGGCCGGCCGCCTCGGACTGCGGCCGGACGTCAAACGGCTGCCCCTGTTCGGGCTGGGCTGTGCCGGCGGCGCCGCCGGCCTGGCCCGTATGCATGACTACCTGCTGGGCCGTCCGGGCCACGTGGCGGTGCTGCTGTCGGTCGAACTGTGCTCGCTGACCTTCCAGCGCAATGACGCCTCCATGGCCAACCTGGTCGCCACGGGGCTGTTCGGCGACGGCGCCGCCGCGGTCGTCGCGTACGGCGGGGAACGCCGGGGCCGCCCGGAAGAGCCCGCCGGCCCGACGATCGTGGACTCCCGCAGTCACCTGTATCCGGACACCGGGCGCGTCATGGGCTGGGACATCAAGAGCACCGGCTTCCAGGTCATCCTCGACCCGGCGGTCCCCGATGTGGTGCGCCGTTACCTCGCCGACGACGTCGAGGGGTTCCTCGGCGACCACGGGATCAAGCCGAAGGACGTGACCGCCTGGGTGTGCCACCCCGGCGGCCCCAAGGTCCTTCAGGCCGTCACCGAGGCCCTCGACCTGCCCGAGGAGGCACTCGATGTGACCTGGCGTCACCTGTCCGACGTGGGCAACCTGTCCTCGTCGTCAGTGCTCCACGTACTGCGCGACACCCTGGCCCAACGCCGCCCGCCGCCGGGCACGCCGGGCCTGCTGCTGGCCATGGGGCCCGGGTTCGCCTGCGAACTCGTCCTGCTGCGCTGGTAGTTCGGACCTCGAAGGACACGTAGGACACGAAGGACACGAGGGACACGAAGGACACATGATCTGGTACGGACTGCTGGTGGCCGCCGTCGCCGCCGAGCGCGTCGCCGAACTCGTCGTCGCCCACCGCAACGAACGTTGGACCACCGCCCGCGGCGCGACCGAGGCCGGGCAGGGCCACTACCCGGCCATGGTCGCCCTGCACACCGGCCTGCTGATCGCCTGCCCGACCGAGGTATGGCTGGCCGACCGGCCCTTCGTACCCGCCCTGGCCTGGCCCATGCTGGCCGTGCTCGCGGGTGCCCAGGCACTGCGGTGGTGGTGCATCCACACCCTGGGCCCTCGATGGAACACCCGGGTGATCGTCGTACCCGGTCTACCGCTGGTGACGGGCGGCCCCTACCGGTGGCGGTGGCTGCGGCATCCGAATTACGTGGCCGTCGTCGCCGAGGGCGTGGCCCTGCCCCTCGTCCACACCGCCTGGGCCACCGCCGCCGCGTTCACGGCACTCAACGCCGCCCTGCTCACCGTGCGCATCCGCTGCGAGAACCAGGCACTGGCCACCGCGACCGTGCCCGCGTCGGCATGATCGACGTACTGGTGGCCGGCGGCGGCCCCGCCGGACTGGCTGCCGCCATCCACGCCGCGCTCGCCGGACTGGAGGCCACCGTCGTCGAACCCCGGACCACGCCTGTGGACAAGGCTTGCGGAGAAGGAGTCATGCCCGGCGGAGTCGCCGCGCTGCGAGCACTGGGCGTCGAGGTCACCGGCCGCGAACTGCGCGGCATCCGCTACGTGGACGGCACCACCCGCGCCGAAGCGTCCTTCCGCGGCCACGGTGGGCTGGGGATCCGCCGT
Source organism: Streptomyces sp. NBC_01017 (assembly GCF_045162795.1). Lineage (NCBI taxonomy): Bacteria > Bacillati > Actinomycetota > Actinomycetes > Kitasatosporales > Streptomycetaceae > Streptomyces > Streptomyces sp. NBC_01017. The sequence goes on along the minus strand of NZ_CP108683.1, from coordinate 10,298,576 downwards.
ACGACGCTGCACTCCGCGCTGCACCAGCGCGCGCTCGACCTCGGCGTACGGATACTGCCGGGCAAGGTCGGCGAGGTGCGCCAGAGCGCGGACACGGTCACCGCCGCGGGCACCACGGCCCGTTGGCTGATCGCCGCCGACGGCCTGCACTCCCCGGTGCGCCGCGGCCTGGGGCTGGAACTGCCGGCCCGCCCGCACGGCCGCTACGGACTGCGCCGCCACTACCGCATCGAACCGTGGACGGACTACGTGGAGGTCCACTGGTCCCGGCACGGCGAGGCCTACGTGACACCGATCGGCCACGACCTGGTCGGCGTCGCGGTCCTCAGCCGCAGCCGCCGGGGATACGACGCACACCTGGCCGACTTCCCGGCCCTCACCGCGTCGCTGCGCGGCCCGGCCGCGACGGAGGTACGCGGCGCCGGACCACTGCGACAGCGCGTGCGGCACAGAACCGCCGGCCGTGTCCTGCTCGTCGGCGACGCCGCGGGCTACCTGGACGCCCTCACCGGCGAAGGCATCGCCCTCGCGCTGGCAACCTCCGAGGCCGCAATCCGCTGCCTGGCCGCCGGACAACCGGCCGCATACGAGCGCGCCTGGACCCGGCTGACCCGGCGCCACCGGCTGCTGACCGGGGCCCTGTTGGCCGCGAGCCGTCGTCCTGGCACCGCCCGTCTCATCGTCCCTGCAGCATCCCGGATGCCCCCGGTGTTCTCGGCCGCGGTCCGCGCACTGCAGTAGGGGCCTGCCCTTTCACATGCCGACGGTGAACGAGGTCCGACGTATGGGCTCTCCGCGACAGTGACGGTGGGCTCGCGGCGTTCCTGGTGGTCGTCGCCCTGGGACTGGCCGGTCCGGTCATCGGCCACCTGGCGGGCCGCGACGCCCCCGGACAGGGCACCCACGCAGTGACCTCACCGCGTGTGACGTGGGCCGGTGCGGGGTGTCTCGCCGGTCCAGTTGCGTCTACCGGTTACCGGCCGCTTCGTCCTCCTCTTCGTATTCGTCTTCCTCTTCGTCTCCGTCCTCCAGTTCGTCTTCGTCTTCCTCCTCTTCCTCGTACCGGGCGTCGCCGTCGTCCACCTCACCCTCTTCGGGCTCGTCCTCCTCGGCGTCGTCCTCAAGACCTTCTTCGTGTGAACGGACCACTTCGCCGTCGCGGATCTCTCCGCGCCAGCCCTCCAGGTCCTCGTCGTCGGAAAGCGTGACGTACCGCATGAAGTGCTTGAGGTCGAGTCGCAGGCGACGTCCCTGCGCGCGCCAGATGTTGCCGGTCTTCTCGAAGAAGCCGGACGGGTAGTACTCGACCACGACGACGACGCGCGTGAGGTCCGGAGTCAGTTCGTGGAAGCTGACGGCACCGCGCGTGGTGCCCTTGGCCCCCTCGGAGTTCCAGACGATGCGCTCGTCGGGAATCTGCTCCTGCACGGTGGCTTTCCAACTACGGCTGGAAAAGGCGATCTTGGCCTTCCAGCCGCTCTCGATCTCGTCCGACTGAGAGACGCTCTCGACACCCTTGGCGAAGGAGCTGAACTCCTCGAGCTGGGTCCAGTGGTCATACACGGTGCGCAGTGGCTTGCCGACGTCGATGACCTCGACGATGTTCGTGACCTTCCCACTCCCCGCCTTGCCGCCGCCCCCGAAGGCACCCTTGACGGAGTCGACCACCTTGTCCTTCACGTTTCCTGCCTTCTCGCTGAGGAACGCCTTGACCGGTGACTCCCCGCCGCCCAGCACGCGCTTGCCGACGTTGAGCAACGTGGTGTTGCCGTCGCCGACGTCTCCCAGGCCCTGAGCGAGATCACTGATCTTGTCTCCGGCCTTGTCCACCATCCGCTGGCCCTGCGCCGCGGCGTACGCGGACAGCTGCTCCTTGAGCTGGTCCATGCCGGAGGTTCCGGTCGGAGTGCTCTTCTCCTCCGTCTTGGCCATGGCCTACCTCCTTCGGCTGCCGCGGGTGGGTGTCTTGCCGGCGGCGGCCTTCTTTCCCGTCGCCTTGGACGCGGCGGCCTTCTTCCCCGTCGGCTTCGACGCGGCGGCCTTCTTCCCAGCGGGAGCCTTCTTCCTTGGAGGTGTCTTGGCTGCGGACCGCTTTGCGGGAGTCTTCTTCTTCGCTCGGCTTCGAGGGGGCGGTGTCTCCTCCGGCTCTTCCCCTTCCTCCGGCTCCTCTTCCTCTGCTGCCTCGTCCTCGTCGTCCGGTTCCCTTTCGTCGAGCGGCTCTTCTTCCTCGTCGTCGGGCTTTTCCCCAAGAGAGCTCATGCGCTGTTGCAACGAGCCCGCCAGCGCTCCGAGGCGGCGGTCGGCGGTAGCGGACAGCGCGGTGCGGGCGGAGTCCATCAGCTCTCCGCGGACCTGGTCCAGCAGTTGGGCGGCCTGAGGGCTCTCGGACGCCATGCGCAGCGCTCGGCTGACCAACTCTTTCGGACTCAGTAGTCCTTGACCGGCGAGCACGGAGGCAACACCGATGGCGAGTTTGCCCTTCTTGGTGCGGCCCAGCACGTATCCGGTCGCGAGGGCTGCGGCCAAAGTGGCTTTTGTTTCGGTTTCCATGAATTGCCTCAAGTCAAGTCAGCGGAATCAGGCTGCTCAGGTCGCGCGCGGCCACGCCGTCCGGCCCCAGCGCCTGCCTACGCCCCCAGCTCCCCAGCGCCTGCCTTCGCCCCGGCGCCCCGTCTCGGAGGCTGCACCTCTCCCTCCACCCTCCTCCCACATTTGCGGGCGCGCATCTCCCCAGCGACCCAGCACTCGCCGCCCGTGTCGGTACGGGCACGCTGCGGAGCGGGGCTGCCCGGGTGCGTCCTCGAATACCGCGCGAGCGGTTGAGGCATTCCGCGCCAGCGGGTCGCGAAGTCCGCCATCGATACTTGAATAGCCAAGTGCTCCAGGCGCGTGGGTGAGCGCTTGGTAACTGTTCTCGGCGAACGGGATGGACTCGGGAAGGTGGTCCGGGCCGCGGCAAGGGCCACGCCGGTACCCAGGGCTTCGATGGCGGCCGCCACGGATCCGCCGGCCTCGTGAGGAACGGAGGCACCGACGGAGCGCATCCCCCCAGCGGGGCCAGTGCCCACAGCCAACGGTGAGGTCATCCCGGAGGAGCTTCTCGATCCGCTGCTGCTCGGTGTGGGATCGGAAGAGGTGATGTCGAAGTGCGACTCCCACCGCATACGTGCCAGGTCGGTCAGGCAAAGATGGTGGAGCCCCGGCCCTGCACGCGTTGAACGAGCCGTCGCAGGAGAGTCCGCCGGCCGGGTTCAGACATCCCGCACATCCAGCCCTCCCGGCTGGTGGCCACATCCCTCAGACGGCCCGACCGCGCCTTGCAGGATCATGCGTCAGACATGGATCGAGGTCAGACCCGGGTAGATCTTCTGCCAGCCATAGCGGGGGCTGCGGAAGTGCCAGTGGATGAACGCCTGCATGTAGCGGTCGAGATGACGGCGTTGCTCGTCGTCGGCCAGGGCCAGGACGCGGCGGTAGGCCGTCAGACCGCTCTCGAGGATCTCGCGGTAGACAGCCAGGTAGGGCACGTTCTCCTTGACCGAGCGGCGGTAGATCCGGCCGGCCACGAAGTCCCCGCCGTGCACCGCCTCCTTGTAGAAGGACAGGACGTCGTTGATGTCGTTGAGGAACGTGACACAGGGGCTCAGGGCCGCCGACCAGAACGCGCGCTGGGAGCATGCGTCGAGGCAGGGATCGGTGAACTGCAGTGAGGTGAACCAGAACTGGGAGAAGCCGTTGAAGATGCGGACGTAGTCGCTGTCGACGTCGTCTGAGGTCTGGGGTGTGAACTCCGCTTCCATGAGGACGCCGGTGATCGCTTGGTAGAAGAACGTCTTGTAGACCGCGAGGAACGTCGGTTCGCAGAAGGGGGCGATCTCGTTGAACATGTGCTGGATGAAGCGCGTGTTCGGCGATGATCCGGGCGGCGCGGTCAGCATGCCGGCCCGCATGATGGCTTCTGCTTCGGCGGGGTCGTGGCAGCACACGTCGTCGGTGTGGGTCGTGAACACCCAGATGCGATCGAGGGCGAGGGCGAGCGCGTCGTCGGCGATGGGCACCATCAGGGCCCGCATCAGCGTGATGTGACGCGTCGTGGCCGCGGGTACGGTGACGCCGTAGGCAGCGAATTCGGCCGCGAGCTGCTCTGCGTCGACTCGGGCCTGCTGAATGTCGACCGGCGGCTCGAAGCCTTCGGTGAAGGCGATCATCCGGTCGACGAGGCCGGAGGCCAGGACACTCGCGACCATCCTGCGGTGGCCCGGCTCGCGGATGGCCTCGAGGCCGCTGCGCGGGGTGTGGTGAAGGGTGTCCACGCCGGGCGGTCGAGGTGGCCTGACCCTGAGGCGGGATGCCTGATTCACTCCGTATCCTCCCCTTTGCCAGGTCTTCTTCCGCAAGGATGCCCGTCAGGTCTGGAGCGCATGCGGGGGGGCGTTGAGCGCCAGGGTGCACGAGCTGGAGCAGGAGAGGCCGGCATGCCGACCGCGTAGCGCCCAGGACAGCCGCACTGCTCCGCCTCGGTCAGGCCGGGGTCACCGACCGCCACGTCGGCATGCGGGTCCGGGCAGACTCCCGAAGCCAACGACATCGAGGGCTCTTCGTCGAACTCACCGCTGACACCACCGGCGGGCCCTTCGAACTCGTCGACCACTGAGGTCCCACACTCGGGGGATGAGAGAACTCAAGGGTGTTGATGCCGGGACGCCGCATGCGCAGTTTCTGGCGACCGAGCACTGGAGTCTGCTGGCGACGCGGAGCATGACGTGGCAGGAGATCTTCAGCCGGACCGGGACGTATCTGACGGTGCTGTCGGCCGTGGTGGTGGCGCTCTCGCTGGTGGCCAACGCGGCGGGGTTCGGGTCCGAGTTCACGACGTTCGCATTGCTGGTGCTGCCGGTCGTCCTGCTCGTCGGGTTCGGGACGTACTTCCGGCTGATCGAGGCGGACATCGAGGACGCCTGGCTGATCATCGGTATGAACCGGCTGCGGCACGCGTACGTCGAGCTCGCACCGGAGCTCGAGCCGTACTTCATCGCGAGCCACCATGACGACCCACCGGGGATCTGGACGACTTACAGCTTCCGCCGCCATATCGGGGTGACGCACTGGCTGTCCGGCTCACCTGTTGTCGTCGGCGTCATCAACTCCGTCGTCACCGCTGTTCTGGCCGCGGTGGTCTGCGAGGCCGCCGGCGCCGGGGACACCCTGCGGACCCTGGTCGCCTCCGCCACGGCCATCGTGACCGCGGTCGTCCTGGGGTTCCTCGGCCTGCGCAAGGTGCATGAGGTATCCCGCAGCTATCAGCCGCGCTTCCCCAGTGACAAAGCACGACGGTCGGCGGGCTGAGCCGGCCGCAGCCCTGGTCGTCGGCCGCATGGTGGATGTCCTGCAGATCGAAGCGCCGACCGTAGCGGGCGGTCAGGGACTCGACCAGCGGCTCGAGGTGCTGGTCGGCCGCCCAGGCACCTACGGCGGTGCTGAATACCACGCTGCCCGATCACGGTCCAGGAACGGGCCCTGGCCAACAGCGCATGCAGCGGCCAGCAGGATCATCACAAACAGGTGACGCGCTGCCGGCAGCCGCCGACGCGGATCGCTCAGCACCGTCAGGCGCGCGAGGCGACGGCAACGCGCGGTGCTGACGCGAAGACGAGGCCCGCGTGGCGATCCGGCCGAATGGGGCCGCCGGTTGTGCTCGGTCCCCGCACTCCTGCCCGGCGCGTCGGTAGGAGTGCGGGGCGGACGGGGTCGGCCGCGCGGGAGGAGCATCTTGACCAACGTCGACGTGCACCAGCATCGGTGGACCCCGTCGGTGGTGGCGGCCCTGCGGTCCTGCGATGAATGGGCGCTCACGCGAACTTCTCACCCACCGATCCGCGCCCGCCCGGCCTGGACGGGGGTCGGTCAAGGCGGTCCTGAAGGCTCTCCGCCGGTTTCCGGGACGTCGGTGTCCCACCCGACGCCTGTACACATGACTGACAAAAAGGTGTCACACACGGACCGGAATGCGGGTTCGGCCGGGGCCCGTTGTGACTGGCATGACTGTTGGAGTAGTGCTCAACGCGTCCGACGCGCAGAACCAGGTCGACGCCACCGTGCAGTTGGCCCAGGAGGCCGCGGCCGCTGGTCTGCGGTCGGCATGGTTCGGCCAGACCTTCGGCGCGGACTCACCCCAGCTCGCGGCGATCGTAGGGCGCGCGGTGACCGGACTTCAGGTGGGCACCTCCGCGATCCCCGTCTTCGGCCGCCACCCACTGATCGTCTCCAGCCAGGCCCAGACCGCCCAGGCGGCGACCCACGGCCGCTACCATCTCGGGCTGGCCCTGGGTACGAAACTGCTGACGGAGACCGGCTTCGGCCTGCCCTTCGAGCGCCCCATCGCCCGTCTGCGTGAATTCCTCACCGCACTACGGCAACTGACACAGACCGGCACGGCCGACTTCCACGGCGAGCTGCTCACCGCCGCCACCCCCATTTCGGCGCGCGTACCGGGCGCCGAGAGCGGCGTCCCCGTACTGGTCGCCGCAATGGGGCCGCAGGCGCTGCGGGTCAGCGGGGAGCTGGCGGACGGGATCCTGCCCTACCTGGCGGGACCGCGCGCCCTGGCGGAGCACATCGTTCCCGCCCTCACCGCCGCTGCCGAGGCCGCCGGCCGGCCCTCGCCCAGGATCGTGGCTCTGGTGCCCGGCGTGGTCACGGACGATGTGGATGCGGTACGGGCGAGGGCCACCGAGAGCCTCGCGTTCTACGAACAGATCCCGTCCTACGCAAGGGTCATCGAACTCTCCGGCGGCCGACGGGCCGCCGACCTGGCCGTGATCGGCGACGAGAAGGGGGTCGAAGCCGAGGTACGGCGATACCGCGACGCGGGTGCCACCGAGGTCGTGTTCTCGGGCACCGAGATCGCGGGAGAAGCGGACCGCCGGCGCACCTGGGCACTCCTCGGCGAACTGGCCGGCTGAGTACGCCCGTCGGGCCGAGGGCCCGACATCTTCCCGTACCCCCTGTGCGAGGCCGAACCTCGCGTGACGAAGGAGAACTCATGACCACCGGGACGACCGCGAAGGACCTCCATGCCTTCACCGTGGACTGGCTGGAGTGGCACCGCGCCCAAGAGGCGCGGCTCGCCGACCCGCACGGGTTCCTGGCGATCACGGGTCTGCACTGGCTGGACGACCGGCCGCAGCGCTTCCCCGACGCACCCGGCGCGTGGCACACCGGCCCCGACGGGGTCGTCGTGAATCTCGACGACGGCGAGGAGCTGGTCGTCGACGGAACGCCGGTGCGGGGTGAACACCGCTTCGGTGTCCTTCCCGAGCGCGACGGGGTCGACGCGGTGTGGGGAGACGCCGTCATCGAGGTCGCCAAGCGTGGCGGCAACGACATCGTGCGCCCCCGGCACCCGGACGCGCCCCTGCTCACGGCCTTCACGGGCACACCGGCCTACGCCCCTGACCCGCGCTGGGCCGTGACGGGCCGGTACATCCCCTTCGACGAGCCGCGGGCGACCACCGTGGGCGCCGCCGTCGAAGGCCTTGAGCACGTGTACGACGCTCCGGGCAGGATCGAGTTCGACGTGGAGGGGCGCCGACTGTCCCTCACCGCATTCCCCGGACATGGTGCGGGCGCGCTGACGGTTCTGTTCACCGACGCGACCTCCGGGGTCACCACCTACGCCGCAAACCGGGCCCTGGCCGTCGAGCCGCCCGCCGCCGACGGCACGGTCGTCCTGGACTTCAACCGCGCCACGAACCTGCCGTGCGCCTACACGGACCTGGCCACCTGCCCGCTGCCACCGGCCGAGAACCGGCTGCCGGTCGCGGTCGAGGCAGGTCAGAAGATCCCCCGCGAGCGCGGCGGATCCTGAGCCTGCCGGCCGGCCGCGGTGACAGTGGCCGGCCGAGAGCCCGGGAAGGTCCCCTGGTCAGCGGTGTGAAGGGACTGCTCCGTGGCGGCGACGCATTCCGCGTCCTGGGCCGCCATGACCTCGTCACCGTGCTCGAAAGCCCATGCCCCGACGGCGTCGATGGGGGCCAACAAGGTCCGTCCCAGAGCGGTGAGTTGGTACTCGACCCGAGGTGGTGCCCCGGGATGGGCGTGCCGTGCCACCAGTCCGTTGAACTGCAGGCGCCGCAACGTCTCGGTGAGGACCTTGGAGCTGATGCCCCCGATGCGCTCCCGCAGTTCGACGGGCCGCCTTGGGCCGTCGCGCAGCGCCCAGAGCACCACGGCATTCCACGTGTTGGAGAACAGGTCGAAGGCGAGACGGGCACGGCAGTCGGCGAGGAAGGCATCGGTCGTCACTTACCAAATGGTGCCCGAGAGGCTCCCTAGCGTCGTGCTGAACGGTCGAAGCAGGCGGGGAGAGGAACGCGTGATGAGAATCGGCGTGCTGGGAACAGGGAACATGGCGGACGCACTCGGCACCCAGTGGGAGCGGGCCGGGCACGAGGTGACCATCGGGGCACGGGACGCGCACAAGGCGCAGCGACTGGCGACGCGTATCGGAGGCAGCGCGGCGCCTGCCAGTCTGCGCGCGGCGGCCGAGTTCGGTGAGGTGGTGCTGGCCGCGCTGCCTTTCGGGGCTGGGGCGGTCGTGGTCCGGGAGCTGCGGGCAGCGTTGGACGGCAGGGTCCTGCTCGACTGTTCCAATCCGGTCGGGCCGGGTTTCCGACTGCTGGCGGAAGGAGGCCCCTCGGCGGCGCAGCAGCTGGCCGCGGCGGCTCCGGGAGCTCATGTGGTCAAGGCGTTCAATCTCTGTCACGAGGATGTGTGGCGCATGCGGCCGCCCGGGTTCGAGTCGCCGACCACGGGTCGTACCCGTGCGGGGATAATGAGGCAGCTCACGCGCAGGTGTGGGCTGCGAGCCCTTGACATCCTCTCACCCTGCAGGGGGAGATTCTCGCCTAGGCTGCCGTTGAAGGCTGCGGTGTCGAGTGGGTTCCTGCTTCGCTGCGCGGTGCGGGCACGGCGGCCCGTCTTACCCGCGCTCCACAGGCTGTCACGGCCAGTCCGGCCGCCTTGGCGACGTTGACCGCCGCGTTGATGTCCCGGTCCAGGACCGCCCCGCATGCCCCACATGTCCATTCCCGGACATGCAGGGGTTTGGGGCCATCCTTGGCGCCGCACTCGGAGCACACCTGAGAGGTCGGTTCGAACCGGCCGATCTTCACGAAGGTGCGCCCGTACCGGGCGGCCTTGTACTCCAACATGCCCACGAACGCCGACCATCCGGCGTCGTGCACGGACTTGGCCAGGCGCGTGCGGGCGAGAGCCTTCACCGCCAGATCCTCCACCGCGACCGCTTGGCTTTCGCGGATCAGCCTGGTGGAGAGCTGATGGTGAAACTCGCGGCGCGCGTCGGCCACGTGCGCGTGTGCACGGGCAACCTTCTGACGGGCCTTGTCGCGGTTCTTGCTGCCTTTCTCCTTGCGGGAGAGGGCGCGGTGCGCCTTCTTCAAGCGCTTCTCGGCCCGGCGCAGGAAGCGCGGGCTGTCGACCTTCGTGCCGTCCGAGAGGACCGCGAAGTGACCGAGCCCCAGGTCGATGCCCAGCTCAGACTTCGTCGGCGGCAGCACCTCTCCCGGCGGGCCGGTCTCCACGACGAAGGAGGCGAAGTACCGGCCCGCCGAGTCCTTGACCACGGTCACCGTGGACGGGGTCGAGGGCAGCGTGCGCGACCACTTCACCTTGACATCGCCGATCTTCGGCAGGCGCAGCTTCTGCCCCGGGGTGATGGACCAGCGGGCGTTCGCTGTGAACCGGACCGCCTGCCGGGTGTCCTTGCCGGACTTGTACCGGGGCGCGCCCATGCGCGGCCGCTTGCCCTTCACACCGTCGAAGAAGTTCCGGTAGGCCGCGTCCAGATCGCGCAGGGACTGCTGGAGCACGACCGCCGACACCTCGCCGAGCCAGGCCCGTGCCGGGGTCTTCTTCGCCTCGGTGATCAGCGTCTTCGACAGGTCCCCGGTCTTCAGGAAGGGCAGCCCTTGGGCACGGGCCCTCTCCCGAGCCCTGAGGGCGTCGTTGTAGACCACCCGCGCACACCCAAACACCCTCGCCAACGCTGTGCGCTGACCGGCGCTCGGGTACAGGCGGAAGCTGTACCGAAGCTGCACGCGGATCACGCTACACAATTGGGCCTTGAGGCATGGACGAAACATTCATTCAGGCCGTCACTGCATCTTGGGCGATTTCGTCACCAAGCACATACACTTCGTCATCACCAACTGGCACCTGACACACTGGGCGGAGATCACGCGGGCCGTGTACCAGGACTTTGAGGCCGAACTGGTCGAGTGCAACGGCGAGGCCAACCACGTCCACCTGCTCGTGAACTTCCCGCCGAAGATGGCCGCGTCCAAGCTCGTGAACCCCCCTCAAGAGCATGTCCTCCCTCAAGCTCGCCAGGAGTACCCCGTCCTCGTCCGCCACAACTGGCGGCACAACGACTGTGGCCCGGCTCGTACTTCGCCCGGTCCGTGGACACGGTACGCGGCGCCCCGCTCAGCATCGTGAAACAGTACATCGAGCAGCAGAACCGGCCGCCCTGGCCTGGGCCGAGGTGAACGCTGCGGATCCGTGCGCACAACCGAGGTCAGAGCGAGCCAAAGGTTCGCCTCACCACCGGACTGAAGCCCGGTCCACTGCGAATAGCCCCGGAAGCATGAGGCGGTCTCCAACGTGCGGGACTCCTGGAGGCGACCGCCGCGCTGTTCATCGCCCTGTGGGTCGGCCAAGGGGCGGATGCTCAGGCGATCGCGCCGCCGCTGGCCTTTGCCGCCGGGCCGCGTGGCCGGTGAGCAGGGGGTAGTCCCAGCATGCAGACGAACGAACCTGCCCAGTGTGTACGGATGAACATGCTCAAGGGGGACGGCGTGTCACAGCAGGGGAAGGAGCCGTAGGACAACGCTTTCACCGACCAGTCGTCGGGCGCGACTGCCCCTCAGGAGGTTTTCCGGATGCTTGTGCTCGGGCGCTCGCAGGTCGAGGCCCTCATCGATTTGGACGCGCTGATCGACGCCCTGGCCCCGGCCATGGCGGACCTCAGCTCGGGCAGCGCCTCGGCACCGGCCCGGATCGCGGCGCTCGTGCCCGAGCAGGAAGGCTTCCTGGCCGCCATGCCGGGCTACGTGCCATCGGCCGATGTGCTCATGGCCAAGTTGGTGTCCCTCTTCCCGCGGAATTCCGGAACTCCACTGCCGACCCATCAAGCGGCCATCCTTGTCTTCGATTCGGCCACCGGTGCGCCTGCCGCGCTGCTTGACGGTACGGCCATCACCGCAGCACGGACCGCTGCCTGTTCCGCTCTGTCGGCCCGATTGCTGGCGCGCGAGGACGCGACGCTACTGGCGGTCCTGGGCACCGGAGTACAGGCCCGATCCCACATCCGTGCGATGTGCCGAGTTCGCCCCATCCGCGAGGTCCGAATCGCCGGCCGAGTCCCGGCGAAAGCCGCTGACCTCGCCGCAGAGCTGTCATCCGAGCTGGACGTCGAAGTGCGGGCGGTGCCCACCTATGTCGAGGCGCTCGACGGTGCCCACATCGCCGCGGCGACCACCCACGCTCTCGAACCGGTGGTCCGCCGTCCCTGGCTGACTCCTGGCGTGCACGTCACCTCGGTGGGCTACAACCCGGACGGTCGTGAGATCGACGACGCCACGATCGCCGATGCGCTCGTGTGCGTCGAGTCGCGCCAAGCCGCTCTGGCTCCCTTCCCGGCCGGCAGCAACGACCTGCTGATGCCCATCCGGCACGGCGTGATCACGCCCGAGGACGTGCATGCCGAGTTGGGCGAACTCATCTCCGGCCACAAAGCGGGCCGCACCTCACCCACCCAGATCACCCTGTACAAGTCAGTTGGGGTGGCCGTCCAGGATGCCGTTGCCGCCGCATTGGTCGTCGCCGCCGCCCGCGTGGAGTCGGTCGGCGCCTACGTCACCTTGGAGTGATGCCGACGTTCGGCCCGGTCATTCACCGGCGGGCGGCGACCAGGCGGCGGACTCGTGACACACCGTGGGGCGCAGGTGGCACAAGCGGTGCCCGGTGAACCGGAGTCGGGCGAGGATCAGCCCGGAAACGCGACCTTGCTCGAACATGTTTGCTGCCGGAGGATACGGCAACGCGATGTCCATGAGCCCATCGAACAATGACACCAGTCAAGACTCCGTATCCGCGAAGGAAGCGGCGGCCAAGGCTCGTCGCACCGCGTCGCGGGCGACCGCTCCGGCATCGAAAGCGGCAGGCAAGGCTGCCGACAAGGCCGGTGACGCGGCGTCAGCCGCCGCGGGCACGGCGGAGCGGACGGCCGCGGCGACCACCGCGGTCGCCCACACGGCAGCCGAGCGCGTCGAAGCCGGCCGCCAGGCCGTCGTCGCCGCCTCGGGGCAGGCCGTCGCCCTCGCGAAGACGACCTGGACGCTCATCGCCAACCGCAAGATCGTCGTCGCGGGCGCCGGCGCCGGGCTGACCGCGCTGGGCGTGGCGTCGTACGCGGCGGGTCGGCGTGCGGGCCGGCGCACACTGGGGCCGATCACCCGCATGACCGGCGGCCGGATCTGACCCGACCGGCACCCCGCCCCGCCCAGCGGGCAAGGCGCTGCCGCAGTAGGGCGGCAGCGCCTTCGCGCTAACCGAGAGGCGGTGTGCGTGCGGTGTCGAGGCCTGGGCGAAGGGCCTCCCCCACACACGCGCGCCACCCCTGCGCACTAGGTGCTGGAAGGCGCGAGCGTGGGGTACGGGAGAGGCAAGTCCCTATGCAGTCCCGTAGAACCCAATTCCGGCCACACTCGGGGCGGGCAACTCACTGATTCGTGAGCATGCCTTCACGCAGACGGGCGAGGGTACGGGACAGCAGACGGGAGACGTGCATCTGCGAGACGCCCAGAAGCTCGCCAATATTGGCCTGGGTGAGTTCCTCCACGAACCGCATGTGGATGATCTGCCGGTCCCGCTCATCGAGTTCGGCAATCAGCGGGGCCAGAGCGTGGAAGTCCTCCACCAGCTCGAGAGCCTGGTCCTCGGCGCCGATGAAGTCCTGCAGCACCGCTTCGCCGTCCTCGCCGCCGCTGAGGGTGGCGTCCAGAGAAGAGGAGTTGTAGCCGTTCGCGGCGAGGCGGGCCTCGTGCACCTCTTCCTCGGGAAGGCTCATGAGCTCCGACAGCTCGTTCACCGTCGGGGTGCGCCCCAGGCGACTGCGCAGTTCCTCCGTGGCGCGCGCGAGCTGGACGCGGGCTTCCTGCAGCCGACGGGGCACGTGCACGGCCCAGGTGGTGTCGCGGAAGAACCGCTTGATCTCACCCACGATGTAGGGGATGGCGAACGAGGTGAACTCCACCTCCCGGGAGAGGTCGAAGCGGTCTATCGCCTTGATCAGCCCGATCATGCCGACCTGGACGATGTCCTCCATCTCCTCCGGCCCTCGGCTGCGGAACCGGCCGGCCGCGAAGCGGACCAGGGACATGTTCATCTCGATCAGCGTGTTCCGCGCGTACTGGTACTCCCCAGTGCCCTCCTCCAACACCGCCAGCTGATCGAAGAACACCTTGGACAGCTCTCGGGCATCCTTCGGCGCCACCTGAGAGGGATCGGCGACCTCCGGCAGCTCGCTGGTCTGCGTATGCGCTGCAGGCGTGCTCGTGATGGCCATGATGTTCCTCTCCCAGAACCGCGGCAGCCGCTGCCGCTTGAAACGGCTGACCGACAGCGCGTACCCCTTCGTTCCGCGCTCACACCCACAACCATGCGAAGCGCGGAAGCAGTGCCGAACCCGGCGCGGCGTGGAGCAGCATGCAGACGCGCCGGCTCAAGCCGCGGCTCACACGGCGCGAACCCACGCACGGGTTCGGCGTCATGAGGGTGAGGAGCTGCACTTTCCGGGCACACGGACCACGCACTCAATTGGCCCGGAGGAGAAGAAATGGCGCAGGACATGAGAGCTGCGGGATGGGCCCGTTCGCTGCCGATCAGCAGTGGAGTGAAGACGGCCAGGGACTGGACGCGCAGTCATCTGGTGGCCCTCGGGTGGGAACGGACAGCACCCGATCTGGTGGACTCAATCGTCCTGGCCGTGTCCGAGCTGGTCACCAACGCGCACATTCACGCCCACACCACAGCACAACTCATCCTCACGCGGGACGAGGAATGCCTGCACGTGACAGTGCATGACGCCTCGGCCCAGCTACCCGAACAGCGCCACGCCGGCGACGAAGCCGCCGGTGGACGTGGGTTGTTCCTGGTCGACGCCCTCGCCCATGAGGTGGCGGCACGCCGTTGCCCTCGCGGCAAGGACGTCACAGCCTGCTTCGAGCCGCCGCCCGCATCCGCCCCGCCAGATGGATGCAGCGAGGGCTGAGGGCCGGGATCGGCATGGGGGGCGTTCACTTCGCGAGATCCGAGTGACGTCCCCGAGCCTCAATAAGCCCGGACGCCCCGGACCATCGCCAGGCGCCTCCCGCGCCATTCCCGGCCTCACTCCAGAACAGATGGCACCCGCAAGTTGTGGTGAACGGTTCGCACCCTGTTATTGCGCGCGAGAGACTGGTCTCCGGCCGACATGTGACTGGAGGTGACAGAAAATGCGTGGTTCACCGGAGGCTGAGGGAACGACATCACTGCCCACCCCGCTGGACGGCGAGCTGACTGTGTCACCTCTGACCGGTGATAGGGGGTGGCGGGTGGCCAGTGAGATCACGCCGGCCACGCACCGAGACGGGGAGCAGATGCTGGACGGACTCGTTCGGAGCGATGCGCCGGAGTGTCATCTGGACCTGTCCGCAGTGAACTTCGCCGACGTTGCAGGGGTGTGGCCGAAGCTGCACGGGATCGAGGTGGTGTCATGACGACCGGATCGGCTGCCACCGAACCCTTCGTGCACCCAGCACTGTTCTACCGGGGTGAGCAGGAGTACCTCGAAGGGACCGTCCCCTTCATCCGCAATGGACTCAAAGGCGGGGAGCCGGTGGCGGTCGCCGTGCCGGGCCCGAACTTGGCCATGCTCAAGGAAGCTCTGGGCGCTGACGCAGGATCCGTACGCTTCATCGACATGACCGAAGCCGGCCGCAACCCGGGGCGGATCATCCCGAACGTGCTCCGCGCCTTCACTGACGCCCACCCAGCCACGCGGGTCCGGATCATCGGAGAGCCGATCTGGCCCGGCCGCAGCAGCCTGGAGTACCCGGCCTGCGCCCAGCACGAGGCACTGATCAACCCCGCCTTTCAAGGCCGGGAAGCGACCATCCTGTGTCCCTATGACGCTGACCGGCTCGAGGAACGCGTCCTCGCCGACGCGTATGCCACCCACCCGCTGATCGTCTCCGGCCCATCCCAGCATCCGAGCCCGTCCTTTGCCCCCGGGCACATCGTGGAGCTGTACAACCAGCCGCTGGGGCCGGTGCCCACGTCGGCCCAATCGCGGGAGTTCGGTGCACGGGAGCTGTCGGCCACGCGGCACTTCGCCGTCGAGTGCGCAGCACAACTCGGGCTGCAGGGAGTGCGTCTGGAAGACCTGGCGCTGGCGGTGGCCGAGCTCACCACCAACAGCGTCATACATGGGGGCGGTTCCGGCACCGTGCGAGTGTGGGCGCAGGACGCTCAGGTGGTGTGCGAGGTCAG
Source organism: Streptomyces sp. NBC_01017 (assembly GCF_045162795.1). Lineage (NCBI taxonomy): Bacteria > Bacillati > Actinomycetota > Actinomycetes > Kitasatosporales > Streptomycetaceae > Streptomyces > Streptomyces sp. NBC_01017. Next base: position 10,282,964 of record NZ_CP108683.1, on the reverse strand, counting down.
CGACCGCGGGTATCTGAGCGATCCGCTGGTCGGGCGCCGTCCGCCCGCTCGTGACCAGCGGGGAGGCAGGGGCCTACTGCTGGTGCATTGCGTCGCAGACCTCGTGCGTGTGCACACTGACGCTGACGGCACGGTCATCCGGTTCTGCATCGGCTCCTAGCGGACGGGTCCACCATCGGACGATCGCGGCTGCCGGCCGGAGGCCCACAGCGACGCACGGCAGGAGGAGCGGAAGGAACTGCGGCCCCTCGGTGACTGGATGGATCGCGCCACCGCGACCGAAGCCCACGTCGCGTGAAGCCCTACGGCACGTCAGTCCTTGCCACGGTCCCCGACGACCACAAGGAACGCGTCCGACTGCAGGTCCATGACGACGGTCGCGTCGGACTCGCCCTCATCCCGTAGCCGGGCCGCACACTCCTCCGCCGGCCACGATCCACGCGGAGCTCCCGCTGGAAACCGCTCCAACACCTTCGCGCCCATGGCGTATCCACCTCCGTCGCCGCCGTAAGAAACGCGTGCTGTTCACTCGTTCCTCAACATCCGCCTGCCCGCGATTTGTCGGTGTACGCAATGCGGAAGGCGGACCGCCGTCGTGGTCGGCCGTCGGCACCGCGACGGCGGGGACCTTGTCGAGCAGAGGCAGGGTGGGGTGACATCGGCCATGCAACCCCAACAGTTGAAGGGTGCCGCAAGCGCACCCGGACGGTCAGAAGGAATTCAGGCGTCCTTATTCGACCGGTCCACTTCACATGACAGTCGGGGACCCTGAATTCGTTCGCGCGTATAGTTATACGTTACCCCAGGTAACGTGCCGAATTGGATTGAACCAATGACGGAACAATCGCTTCCGCACGGAAAGAAGAAGCCCGTTCACCTTGCGATCGCAACCGGGGCCCGACCCGACGAAGCGTCACGGCGGGACGTACAACCGCCACCTCACCGACACTGACCTGCGAGTTTATGAAAGCGTTCCGACCTGATCATCCTCACAGGGCCGACAAAGGGCCCATGTGAGACGTTCATGGAATACAGCCGAAATTCCGACACCGGGGCAATATTCTTAAACCAGGGGATCGACTTGCCGCAACCTCAGGCTTAACGTATCCGCTGGCACACGCAAGGAAGCCAACGCAATAGGCTTCCGGACATTGCTGCCACAGAAACGGCTTTCTTTCCGGTCGTCGCGCGTCCCCTAATCCGTCAACGCCGCCGACGTTTGCACCAGTATTCTTGCCGGGCCCAGGAGCGAGCTCGATCAGCCGCGCGCCAGGACCGCCAGAGGACACAACGGAGCGATAAGTAGGATGCGGTTCCAGCTGTTAGGGCTCCTGAGTATCACCGACGGTGAGCACGCCGCCGTCCTACAGCCCTCCAAGCCCACGAATCTCCTGGCCGCCCTGCTCATTCACTCCGGCGCGGTGGTCTCGACCGACTATCTGTTACGCGCCGTCTGGGACACCGAGCCCCCAGCCACGGCCAGGGCCGCCCTGCAGAGCTGCGTCCTGCGGCTGCGCAGGATCTTCGCGAAGTACGGGATAGCCAACGACACCATCGAGGCCGTACCGGGCGGTTACCGGATGCGGATGGACCACGAGACCCTCGACCTCGTCCGCTTCCGCGGCCTGGTCCAGTCGGCCGGCTCCGCCCGCGACGCCGAGACGGAGTCGTACGTACTGCGCGAGGCCCTCGCCCTGTGGCAGGGCCCCGTACTCGCCAACGTCTCCTCGCACATGCTGCACCGCGACGAGGCACCCCGACTGTCGGAGGAACGGCTCAGGGCGCTGGAGCGGCTGTGCGACATCGAACTGGCGCGCGGGCGATGTCGCGAGGTCCTGACCGACGTGTGGGACGCGGCCCGACGACACCCGGAGCGGGAACGTTTCGCTGAGCAGTTGATCGAGGCGCTGTACCGAACCGGCCGCCAGACAGAAGCCCTTGTGGAGATCCGGGCCGTCAAGGAGCGGCTGAAGGAGGAGTTCGGCATCGATCCGGGCGCGCCTCTCCAGCGGCTGGAGTTGGCCATCCTCCGTGCGAGGAGCTGGACACCGCCCCGGGCCCCAAGGTCCTCCCCGCGATCGAGGCACGGGCATCCACGCGACCGGCTGCACTGCCGGGCGGGGTCGCCAGGGCCGATCTGCCGTGTCGGGCGCCGGCCGAAACTCCGGCACAGGAACAGGCACCGGCTGTCGCGGCCCTTCCGCCTGCCGCCTCCACGGCTCACGACAAGGCACACGACCCCGCGCACGACCCGACGTCCGCCCGAACCGCAGACACCACCCCCGGCCACACCGTCACCTCCGTGCCCTCCCTCGCCCCCGTCCCCTGCTTCACCGGACGCACCACCCAACTCGCCGCGATTCAATGCGCGTTGACCGCCAATCATCCGCAGACCGGCCTGGTGGTGATCTCCGGAGCCCCCGGCATCGGCAAGACCGCCCTCGCGCTCCAGGCGGCCCACCTGGTTCAGGACGCCTTTCCCGGCGGCTGCTTCACCCTGGCCATGACCGACCCTGACGGCAGTGCGCTCAGTACGGCGGAGGCCATGGAGCGGCTCCCCTCCCCGAGCCGCCCGGGGCGTCGGCTGCTCGTCCTCGACGATGTGGCGAGCGCCGGGCGGATACGGCCCCTGCTCCCCTCCCCCGCCGAAGGTGCCGCCGTCGTGACCAGCAGACGCGGACTCGCGGGCCTGGTCGCCACGCACGGCGGCGTCGTGCATCGCCTCGATACGCTCGGCGAGCAGGAGTCCTACGACCTCCTGGTCGCGACCCTGGGCGCCGAGCGGGTCGGACAGGAACCGGACGCCGCGCGCGAACTCGCCCGCATGTGCGGGCACTTCCCCCTCAGCCTGCGGATCGCCGCCGCCCGTCTGCTGACCCGGCCCGGCCTCGGCATCGCCGACTGCGTGAGCTGGCTGGCCAAGGACCTGCCCGCACGCCTCTCCCTCGCCGACGAGCCGCTGATGTCCGTACCCCAGGTCTTCGAAGCCGCTCTGCGGCGGCTCGATCCCCATCTGTGTGAGGCCTTCCTGCTGCTCGCCGCGCAATTCGAGGGCGGCGGGAACCCGGATTCGCCGCCGCCCGACGAGGTGCTCGAACAGCTCGCGGACGCCGGATTCGTCGAGGAGGGCCCGCCCAAGCCGTACCGCATCCACGAACTGCTCAGGATCTACGCGCGTCAGCTCGCCGCGCCCGCCCGAACTCCCGGCTGACCGCCTCCCGTTGCCCCCCGCACCACCCGGTCCCCCGCCCCCACCGCCCCTCCGACCCGAGGTGACATCCGCATGCTTTCCGCACGGTACGACGCCGTCGCCGCGACGCGCCCCCGGATCCGCCGTGACGTCCTGTTCACCCAGACCCCCGACGGTGTCCTCTTCCACAACGCCGACGGCGGATTCCGGCTGACGGCCAAGTCGGCGTACCGGTTCGCCACGCTTCTCGTGCCCCACTTCGACGGCGAGCACACGGTCGCCGAGATCTGCGAGGGGTTCGGCGACCGGCAGCGCGCCATGGTCGGCGAGCTTGTCGGCACGCTGTACGAGCGAGGCTTCGCGCGTGACGTCCCGTCCGGACCCGCGGCGGACGCGTCCGCCGAGCCGGAGCCGTCCGCCGGCGTGGCCCGCCGGTTCGAGGCGCAGATCGCCTATGTCGACCACTACGCCGACGACGCGGCGCGGCGCTTCCAGCGGTTCCGTGACACGCGCGTGGCCGTCGTGGGCACCGACCTGGTGGCCCGCTGGTGTGCGCTGAGTCTGATCCGCAACGGCGGCGCGGCCGTCGGCCTACTGCCCGACCTCGACCGCGAGGCAATCGCGCAGGAGGCGGCGGCCGCCGCGGCCGAGGGCTGCCCGGTCGAGGTCCGCGACCTCGCGGACGGGCCGGTGAGCTGGGACAGCCTGGACGGGTACGACGTCGTCGTCGTGACCGGCGGGCCGGACGCGCCGCGGGTGATTCTTGCGCTGCTGCGGGCCGGCGTGCCCGCGGGCCGCACGCTCCTGCCGGCCTGGTCCTTCGGGCGGCAATCGGTCGCCGGACCGGCCATGTCGGCTCAGACAACAGGGTGTTGGGCGTGTGCGGTGCTGCGTCTCGGCGCCAACGGGGCCTCCGCTCCGGCCGCCGACGTGTGGAGTGCGCTGGCGCTGGGCCTGCCGGCCACCACGCCGGTTGCAGGCGGTCCGCTGTCCGCGATGCTCGGCAACCTGCTCGGGTTCGAGGTCTTCAAGTCGGCGACCGGCGCGTTGCCCGCCGAGACGGCCGGGCAGCTGATCGTGCAGGACACGGAGTCGCTGGATGTTGCCTCGGAGCCCCTGCTCCCGCATCCCCGCTGCCCGTTCTGCGCCGACGACACGCTCGCCGAGGTGCCCGAGGTGGATCTGGCGACCGGGGACACCGACGCTTTCGCGCTGCCCACCGTCGACACCGCCCGCGAGGCGGACGAGCTGGTGGCGGAGCTGAACCGCCGCTCGGTGCTGCTGCGGCCGCACGCCGGTGTCTTCCGCCGCTACGACGACGAGGACATCACCCAGACCCCGCTGAAGCTCAGCGTGGTCGAACTCGGCGTGGGGCACGGCCGCCCCCGGCGGATCGCCGCCGCCGACGTCCACCACGTGGCCGGCGCCCGGCTGCGCGCCCTGCACCGCGCCGCCGAGACGTACGCCGAACACGTCGTCCCGCACGCCCGCACCACCACGCCGGCACCCGCGGTCCGCCTCGCCCCGGCCGAGCTGGCCACCGCCACCGGCCTCGGGGGCACGGAGGCGGACGTACGGGAGTGGGAGGCGGCGGTCTCGCTGCTCACGAAGGAGCGGTTCCTGGTGCCGGGCGAGGCCGTGCGCCCGTTCGGTGCCGGCCATCCGGAGCGGCTCTTCGAGGCCACGAGCGCCGGGATGCGGGCCGGTGCGAGCGTGGCCGACGCCGCCGCCCAGGGCATGCTGTCGGCGCTCGCGTACGACGCGCTCCGGCGGACGGTCCGAGGTGCCGCCGTGCCCGGCGTGACCGTGCCCGCCGACGCCGATCCCGAACTCACCTTCCTGATGCGCTCCGCCGGCAACCTCGGTGTCGAGGCCGAGTTGCTCGACCTCGGTGAGCGGGAGCGGTCCGGCGTGTCGGTCGTCCTCGCCCGGGCCGGTACCCGCTGGTCGGTCGGGGCCGAGCTGTCGTACCGGGCCGCGGCCGTGGCGGCGCTGCGGGAGCTGCTGGGGCAGGTTCAGCTGGAGCAGCAGGGGCCGGCCGACGACACGTCGTTCGGGGATCCTTTGCTCAGCGATCTCGACCCGCGCGCCCTGACGGTGATCGGCACTGTGACCGCCGACCCGGACGCCGGCACATCCTGGGCAGACGTACTGCGCCGGCTCGGCGAACAGGCCCGGGACGCACTCGTCGTACCGACCGGCTCCGCGGACCTCGAACGCGCCGGCATCCACGTCGTGCGCGTACTACTGACGTCGGAGGCCCGGCGTGTCGGTTGAGACGACGGCTCCGGCGGTCAGCGTGCCGAGTGCCGTCCGTCTCATGACCGGCCTGCTGCGGGCGGCGCTCGACCGACAGGGGCAGGGCCACATCGATGTGTCGGTGCGCGCGTTGGGGTTCGACGACGCCTTCGCCGGAGAGTACGGCGCGCACGAGCCGGTGCCGGTGCCGGTGCACCTCTACGCGCGGCACGCGATCGTCGGCCCCATGGGCGACTCGCCCTGTCCGCGGTGTCTGGGCCGGCGCTGGCAGGCGGTGCGTTCCGTGCCTCTGCGTGACGCACTGGAACTCGGCGGTCCCGCCCACGAGTCGGGGGCGTGGCCCTACGCCGTCCCGTTCGCGGCCGACGCGCTCGCCGTGGTCGTGGCACAGGCGCACACGGCCCCGGCGCGCGAGCCGTTCCCGGACGTACGGGTGCTGGATCTGGAGTCGTTGTCGGTGCGTGGCTATCCGCTGGTGCCGGATCCGCAGTGCCCGGCGTGTTCCCGGCCGGTCGCCGACACGCCGGAGGGTGCCGTCGTCTCGCTCGGCTCCGCGCCCAAGCACACGCCCGGGTCCTTTCGACTGCGTCCTGTCGAGGCCTACGGCATCGACATCGCGGCCTTCGCGAACCCGGTGTGCGGCGCGCTCGGCCCGTCCCTCGTACAGGACGTGTCGTCCACGTCGACGTCGGCGACCATCGGCTGCTTCTCGATGCGCTCCGGGGAGTACCTGCGGGAGACGTTCTGGGGCGGGCACGCGGCGTCCTACGGGGCCAGCGCGCGGATCGGCGTTCTTGAGGGGCTGGAGCGGTACGCCGGCATGCGGGCGCGCGGCAAGCGGACCCGGGTGACGGGGACGCCGGCGGAGTTCGGCGCCGACGCCGTTGATCCGCGCGAAGTGGGTCTGTACTCCGAGGCCTTCCACCGCGACAACCCGCACGTCGTGCCCTTCGCCCCCGATCGGGAGATCCCCTGGGTATGGGGCTGGTCGCTGCGGGACCGGGCGCCCCGGCTGGTGCCGGAGATCCTGACGTACTATCACGCGCCCGGGCTGGAGAACCGGTTCGTGCAGGAGAGCTCCAACGGCTGCGCCTCGGGCGGCTGTGCCGAAGAGGCCGTCTACTTCGGACTGATGGAGGTCGTCGAACGGGACGCCTTCCTGCTCACCTGGTACGGGCGGCAGTCCCTGCCCGAGATCGACCCGGCGACCAGCACCCGCCCTGCCACCCGGAACATGGTCGACCGACTGGCCATGTACGGCTACCGGGCCCGCTTCTTCGACACCCGCGTCACGTTCCCGATCCCCGTCGTCACTGCCGTCGCCGAACGCGTCGACGGCGGTCCGGGCCGGATGTGCTTCGGCGCGGGTGCCGGTCTGGACCCGGAGTCCGCGCTGGACGCGGCACTGTGCGAGATCGCCACCGACGCGGTGAACCTCCAGGGACGGACCGAGCGCGACGAGGCCCGACTGCGCGCCATGGCCGGAGACTTCTCACAGGTGACGGACCTGCACGACCATCCGCTCGTCTACGGCATCCCCGAGATGGGCGCGCATGCCGACTTCCTGCTGCGCGGCCGGACGGTCACGAAACAGCTCGCGGTCTCCGATCTGGCCTGGCCGGACGCGACCGGAGCGCCCGTCTCGCCCGATCTGCGGGACGACCTGGAACGGTGTGTCGTCGCCGTGACCGGCGCCGGGTTCGACGTCGTCGTCGTGGACCAGACGCTGCCCGAACAACGACGGCTGGGACTGCGCACGTTCAGCGTCCTCGTACCCGGCCTGCTCCCGATCGACTTCGGCTGGTCGCGCCAGCGGGCTCTCGGCATGCCGCGGCTGCGTACGGCTCTGCGTGAGGCGGGCCTGCGCGACCGGGATCTGGAGGCCGCCGACCTCAATCCGGCTCCGCACCCCTTCCCCTGACGACCCGCGATCTCCCCATCCCCCACAACCCTCCACGCCCAGCAGAGGAGAGTCCCATGGGCTACGCCCATGAATACGCGACGGCCATCATGCACCGGGGCCGGATCCCGATGGAGCCGGCTGACTTCGTGCCCGACTGGGCGGACCGTCCGCGCAAGGCGAAGTACTACCCGGGCGCCGAGTCGTTCCCGCTGCCCGACGCGCCCTACCCCGCCGACGCCACGGTCACGGCCGGCCTCCTGGCCGACGACATGCCGGACGCGGGGCGTTTCTCGCTGCCCCTGCTCTCCGGCATGCTGCTGGACTCCTATGGCCTGACCGGCCGCCGTCTCGGAGTCCAGGCCAACACCGACCTCGGTGCCCTCCCGCACTACACGCAGGCCAACTGGTCCCGGGGCACCGCCTCGGGCGGCGGTCTCTACCCGGTGAGCATCTACTGGATCTCCGGCCCGTCGGGGCCGCTCACGCCGGGCGTGCACTACTACTCACCGCCTCGCCACGCCATGCAGCGGCTGCTGGCCGGCGACGTGAGCGGGGAGGTGGCCGCGGCGCTCGGATCGTACGGGGCGGCGACGGACCAGTTCTTGGTCCTCGGCGTCAAGTACTGGCAGAACGCGTTCAAATACAACAGCTTCTCCTTCCACGCCGTGAGCATGGACGTGGGCGCGCTGCTCCAGACCTGGCGCGTCTGGGCGCGTGCCCGCGGACTGAGGGTGGCCCCCGCGCTGTGGTTCGACGAGGCGGAGCTGGCCCGGCTGCTGGGGCTGGGCGAGGACGAGGAAGGGCTGTTCGCGGTCGTTCCGCTGCTGTGGGACGGTACGGAGGCGGAGGGCACCTCGCCAGGGACGCCGGGCGCGGCCGTCCGTCGGCGTGACCAGGAGCGGTCCCGGACCGTCCTCGACTTCGAGACCCTGCACCGGATCCACCGTGCCACCGCCGAGCACGCCACCGACCGGCCCGGCCCCGAGGCGCTCCGGCCCAGCGCGCCCGCCCCGCCGGCCACGACCACCGACCCCGTCGCCCTTCCTCCCGCGGGGTTCCCGGACGTCGGCGTCCGTACGGCCCTGCGCTCCCGGCGCAGCAGCTTCGGCCGCTTCGACGCGACGGTCCCGGTGACGGCCACGCAGTTGGCCACCACGCTCGCGGCCTGCGCGGGGACGCGGCTCGACAGCGACGCGGAGCCTGCCGGCACCCCGCGTCAGGCCCGGCTGTACGCGTTCGTCAACCATGTCGACGGCGTCACGCCCGGCGCGTACGCCTACGAGCCCGACACGCACACGCTGCACCTGGTGGCGCCCGGCGCGCCGGGCTCGTTCCTGCAGCGCACCTACTTCCTGTCCAACTACAACCTCGAACAGGCCGGCGCCGTCATCGTGCCGACCATGCGGACGACGGCGGTGCTGGACGCGGTCGGCGACCGGGGCTACCGGCTGGTCAACGCCACCGTCGGGGCGATCGCGCAGAGCTTCTACACCGCCTCGGCGGCCCTCGGGCTGGGCGCCGGTGTGGCGCTCGGCTTCGACAACATCTCGTACATCGAGGAGCTGGGGCTTGCGGACGCCGGCGAGGCGCCGCTGCTGATCATGCTGCTCGGCAACGAGCGTCCGTGTCCTGCCGACTTCCGCTCCGACATCGTCTGACAGGGGGCCGCCGTGACACCGAGAACCAGCTGGCAGCCCGGGCACCGCTTCCTCCTGCGGGTCGCCGGGCTGCCCGTCGAGTCCGTCCGTGCCCTGCGCTGCCCCGACACCGCCCGCTGGGCCGACGAGGTGCTGGCCGCCGAGGAGGAGCTTCTGGAGCGGGGCCGGGAGCTGAGCGACGTACTGCACGCGCTCGTCCCGGCCGCCGACCGGCTCTTCCCCGGCGACGGCCGCCGCCGGCACCTGCTGGCGCTGCGCCGGGACATCTTCAACAACCGCCTGCCCAAGGGCGACCCGCCCGCACTCGACCTCATCGAGGCGCTGGACCCGGCCGTGGCCGAGCGGACCGGGCAGTGGCTGGAGAGCAGGCGGGCGCTCGACCTGCTGCACCGCCGGGGGGCCACGCTGCTCGGCGATGAACTCGCCGGAACACGGGGCGTGTTGCGGGCGCTGCTCGACGAGGACCGGCTGCGGCACGGGCTGTTGCTCGCGTCACCGACGCTGGAAGGGCGGCTGGAGTCCTATGTGCGGCTCGGCGCGGGTGAACGGCCGGACAAGCGGCTGCGGAAGATCGAGCGTTCGGTGCTGTCCTACCTGTACCGGACGGCCTGCAAGACCAGCCCGTTCAGCACGTTCACGGGTGTCGCCCTCGGCACGTTCGGCGACGGCGACGACCCGTCGATCGCGCTGCGCGCCGAGTGGCGGGGGCGGGTGCGGCTGAACGTCGTGGTCCTTGCGCGGTTCGCGGAGCAGATCCTCGCCTCTCCCGCACTGCGCGCCGATCTGCCGGTGCGGCTCGCGTCCGGGTGGGGCGGCGACGATCAGCGGGTGCGGTACGTGCGGCGCTGGGTCACGACCGGCGACGACGACGCGGCGGTCACCTTCGACGCGGTGAAGGACCGGCTGTTCTTCCTGCGCCGCAGCGGCACACTGGACCGCCTCATCGCCCTGCTGAGCGAACGGGACCTGCGCTACGGCGAGGTGGTCGACTGGCTGCGCGCCGAGTACGACGCCGACGCCTTGCTGTGCGAAACGTATGTGTCGGCGCTGCTCCAGCTCGGCATGATCCGTGTCCCGAGCCTGGACACCGACGTGCACACCGCCGACCCGCTGCGCTCCTTCCAGGACGCACTGCGGGCACTGGACCGGCCGTGGGCTCATGACCTCGCCGGAGAGCTGAACACCGCGGCCGAGCTGATCGACGCCTACCCGCACGCGGACACAGCCAGGCGTGCGCGGCTGCTGCGCCGGCTGCGCGCCGGTCTCGGCGAGGCTCAGAAGCTGCTGGGCATCGAGGAGCCGTCCCTGCCGCAGACCCTGCTCTACGAGGACGCCGACGCCGGAGTCGACGTGTCCTGCGGGCTGGGCGCCTGGACCGGCACGGGCGGCGGCGCGCTGCGCTCGGTGGAGCGGATCCTGCCGGCCTTCGACCTGACGCTGCCTCAGCGGGTGACGTTCAAGGGGTTCTTCCTGGCCCGGTACGGCAAGGGCGGCCGCTGCGACGACCTGCTCGGTCTCGTGCACGACTTCCACGAGGACTTCTTCGACCAGTACCTCTCCTTCACCGCCAAGCGGTCCCCGTTCGACGCGCGAGGCGAGTACGTACCTGAGGAGAACTGGCTCGGTCTGGCCGACCTCAAGTCCCTGGACCGGGCCCGACGGACGTTCATCGACCGGATGCGCGCGCTGTGGGCCGGGCACTCCGGGGATACGGACGTCGTGCTGGACGACGCGCACCTCGACGAGGTGGCGGCCGAACTGGACGGCCTGCGGGCCCCGTTCACCCCGCAGAGCCACCACCTCCAGCTCACCACGGAGGGCGGTGAGCCGCTGATGGTGCTCAATCGCTCCTACGGCGGACTGTCGTTCCCGTTCAGCCGGTTCACGCACGTCTGGGACGAGCCGTCCGGCCCCGGCCTCTCGGAACCGCTCCGGGAGCAGGCCACCCGGCTGACGCCACCCGGAGCCGTGCTCGCCGAGCTGACCGGCGGGCCTGTGACGACCAACCTCAACCTGCACGGACGCCTGACCGAGTACCAGATCGTCTGCCCCGGCGAGTCGAGCAGCGTCCCCGAGGACCGCCGTATCCACCTGGAGGATCTCCGCCTCGAACACGACGAGGACGAGGACAGGCTGCTGCTGCGCTCCGAGCGGCTCGGCCGTGAGGTGATCCCGGTGTACCTCGGCTACCTGGTGCCGCTCGCCCTCCCCGAGACCCCGCGCACACTGCTTCTTCTGTCGCCCACCTCGATGGCCCCGCTCGACGTCTGGGCCGGTGTCCCGCACGGCCCTGCGCACGAGGGCGTCACCCGCCGGCCCCGTGTGCGGCACGGCAACCTCGTGCTCGCCCGGCGCGGCTGGTCCACGACCGCCGCGGCGCTGCCCACCCGGCCGGCCGGCACGCCGGACGACGAGGTGTTCCTGGCCTGGCGGCGCTGGCGCCGCACGCACGGGCTGCCCGGCCACGTCTTCGTCACCGTCTCCAGCGGCCCCCGGGGCGGAGCGGGCGCCAAGCCGCAGTACCTCGACTTCGACAGCCCGCTGTCGCTCACCGCCTTCGAGGCACTGGTCAAGTCGCCGGACGACCGGATCGAGCTGCGCGAGATGCTCCCGGCGGAGAGCGGCCTGCACGTCGTCTCCGAACGTGGCGGCCACGTGGCCGAGCTGTCGGTCGAGACCTTCACCTCACACAGCCGTTTCGAGGAGAGCCCCGCATGACCGACCCGACCCCCGACCCCGGCAAGTGGCAGGCCATGCACATCTTCTACGCCGCCAACCCGCAGCCCCTGCTGGTGAAGTGCGTGGGCCCGCTGATCCGGGACCTGACCGGCGACGGGCTGCTCGCCGGGCACTTCTTCATCAACTACTGGCTGGAGGGCCCGCACGTGCGGCTCCGGCTGCGGCCGGCGAGCAAGGAGGCAACGGCCGAGGTGCGCCGCCGGGCCGAGGAAGCCGTCGACACGTTCCTGCGCAGCCGTCCGGCGCTGTACGAGGTCGACTCGGGGTTCCTCAACGAGTTCTACAACACCCTCTTCGAGATCGAGTTCCCGGAGCGCGATCGCGGGGATTTCATGGGCGAGGACGGCCGGATGCGGCTGCGCCCGAACAACTCACGTTCCTACGAGCCGTACGAGCCGGAGTACGGCAAGTACGGCGGGCCGGCCGGAGTCGCGCTGGCGGAGTGGCACTTTGCCCACTCCAGCGATCTGGTCATCGGGGCACTGGGCTCGATGAACCTGCACCTGAGGACCGTACTGCTCGGCACCTCGGCCCAGTTGATGATGGTGATGGCGAGCTGCTTCCTGCCCGACGAGGACGACCTCGCCGATTATCTGGAGCGGTACTACGACTTCTGGCACCGCGCGTTCCCGGGCACGGGGTTCATCGGTTCCTCGGAGTACGACCGCAGCTACGCCGAGATGGCGCCGCGGCTGGGCCGCCGCTTCGACGAGATACGCCGGGCCGTCGCCGCGAACCGGCTCGACCGGCTGCCCGCGTTTCTGCGCGGCTGGGCGGCGCACTGCCTGGAGCTGCGGCACAAGGCGATCGCGCTGGCCGAGGCGGGCGACCTGGTCTTCCGGTCCTGGGACGGCACCCGCGACGAGCAGGTCACCGACCCGGCGCTCGCCCTGCCGCTGCTCCTCTCGCCATACATGCACATGACCAACAACCGGCTGCATGTGACGATCCGCGACGAGGCGTACCTCGCCCACATCCTCGGCCGGGTGCTGCGCTCGGGCACCGGAGCCGCGTCGGAGTCCCTCTCATGACACCCGACGTCTTCACACACCGGCCCCGGCTGCGGCCGGACATCCTGCTCAGCGCGCCCCTGCTGCGCGGTCCTGCCACCGTGCACCTGATCAAGGATCCGGCGGACGGCTCGTCGTTCGAGGTGGGGCCGAAGGAGTACTTCCTGATCTCCCGGCTGGACGGGGACCGCAGCCTCGAGGAGATCGGCGCCGAATACGCAGCCGCCTTCGGGCGACGCCTCGGTGAGGCCAACTGGCAGCAGCTCCTGGGCCTGTTGGGCACCAAGCGGCTCCTCGAAGGAGCGCCCGCCCGCGACGTCCCCGCGGCCCCGCCTTCCTCGCCCTTCACCGGCAACCTCTACAAGGGCAGCCTGCGACTGGTCGCCGACGCCGGGGCGACGACCGGGCGACTGCACCGGGCCCTGCGCCCGCTCCTATGCCCGCCGGTCCTGATCGCCCTGCTGACGCTCTGCCTGGTCATGGAGGTCGTCCTGGCCGCGGGCGCCGGCCCGCTCGTACGGGACACATGGTGGCTGCTCCGGCAACCGGTGGCACTGGTGGGCGTGTTCACCCTGCTGTGGCTGAGCACCGCCTGTCACGAGCTGGCGCACGGCGTGGCCGCCCGGCACCACGGCGGCACGGTGAGCGAGATCGGCCTGCGCTGGCGGCTGCCCGTGGCGATCATGTACTGCCGGGTCGACAACTACCGCTTCCTCGCGAGCCGTCGGCACCCGCTGGTGGTCGGCGTGGCCGGGGCCTTCGCGAACCTGCTGTTCCTGCTGCCCTTCGCCGCCTGGTGGGCGGCACTTGAGCCAGGCGACCCGACGCGCCGGGTGCTTTCGGGACTGCTTCTGCTGGGCAGCGTTCAGGCACTGGTCAACCTGGTGCCACTCCCGCCCCTCGACGGGTACACCATGCTCGGTCATGCCCTGGGTGTGTCCAACCTCGCCCCGGAGAGCGGGCGTTACCTGAGACTGCGCCTGCGCGACCGGCGGGCCGCGGCCGCCTACCCGCGCCGGGCGCGGGCCCTGTACACGGCATACGGGATCGGCTCGTCCGTTCTGGTCTGTCTGATCGCGGCCGGCCTGACCACGGCCGCGTTTGTCCTGCTCACCCCCTGACGGACCTGTTCCGAGGAGCTGTTCATGACGGAGACCGAAACCGTGCCGGCGGACCCCGGCAACCGCGCGGCGGACACCGCGATCCACGTCGAGGGGGTGAGCAAGCGCTACGGCAGCCGCCAGGCGCTGGACGCGGTGTCGCTGCGCATCGACCGCGGAGAGTTCTTCGGCCTGCTCGGGCCCAACGGCGCCGGCAAGACCACTCTGGTGGAGATCATGGAGGGCCTGCGCCAGGCCGACGCCGGCACCGTCGACGTGCTGGGCGGCGCACCCTGGCCCCGCAATGTCGCACTGCTGCCCCGGCTCGGTGTGCAGACCCAGTCGTCGGCCTTCTTCGTACGGCAGACGGCGCACGAGCACCTGGCGACCGTGGCCGCTCTGTACCGCGCGGACACGGCGGCCGTCGAGCGCACGCTGGCCGCCGTCGGCCTGGTGGGCCGGCGAGACACCCGTGTGGAGAACCTCTCCGGCGGCCAGCGTCAGCGGCTCGCCATCGCCTCCGCGCTCGTCCACGACCCGGAGCTGATCTTCCTCGACGAGCCCACCGCCGCCCTCGATCCGCAGGCCCGACGCGATCTGTGGGAGGTGCTGCGCGGACTGAAGGAAGCCGGCCGGACGATCGTGTACACGACCCACCACCTGGACGAGGCCGAGGCACTCTGCGACCGGGTGGCGATCCTCGTCGAGGGCCGGATCGCCGCGCTGGACTCCCCGCGCGGACTCGTCGGCGCGGCGGGCGCACCGACCTCACTGCTGCTGCCGCCCGAGCGGATGACGGTGGCGGAGGCCGAGGCGGTCCCCGGCGTCGACCGCGCGGAGGTTCGCGGCGGCAGCCTCGTCCTGGAGACGAAGGTGTCCGGGAAGGTCATGTCGGCGCTGGACGCCCTCGGCGGCCTCGACGGCGTACAGACCCGGACCGCCACCCTGGAGGACGTCTACCTCCAGCTCACGTCGGACGCGACCACCGGCGACATCCCGCACGCGCAGAACACGGAGCACCAGGCATGAGCGCATACGGCGCACTCACGGCGTCCGGCTACCGGGCCCAGGTCCGCGACACGGCCACACTCTTCTTCACCTTCGCCTTCCCGCTGGTGTTTCTGCTGGTGTTCGGGCTGATCTTCAGCGGCCAGGAGGTGGAGGAGACCGGCCGGCCGTACATCTCCTACATCGCGCCCGGCGTGATGTCGTGGGGCGTGGCCAACGCGGCGGTGTTCGGCATCGCGTTCACGCTGATGCAGTGGCGGCGCGACGATCTGCTGCGGCTGATCCGGATGACGCCGACGAGCCTGCCGACGGTCCTGGCGTCGCGGTACGTGCTGGCGCTGGCCGTGGGAGCGGTCCAGGCGGTGCTTTTCGTCGCGGTGGCGATGCTGCCGGGCTTCGGCCTGGAGCTCGACGCCCGCTGGCCGCTGGCCCTGCCCGTGCTGGTGCTCGGCATCACGGCGTTCCTGTCGATCGGCGTGATCATCGGCTCGTACGCCGACACGCCGGAGGCGGTGGCCGCGATCGCGAACTTCATGATGGTGCCGATGGCGTTCCTGTCCGGCTCCTTCTTCCCCCTGGACCTGATGCCGTCGTGGCTGCAGACGATCTCCCGGGCGCTGCCGCTGCGCTACTTCAACGACGCCGTCTCCGCCGCACTCACCGGCAACGGCAGCCTCGGCGACATCGGGATCGGGTGCGCCGCGCTCGTGGGCTTCACCGTGGTCTTCGCGGCGATCGGGCTGAAGACCTTCCGCTGGAGCAACCGCGCATGACACGCGTGCTGGAAAGCCTGCCGTTGGAGCAGGCACGGCTGCGTCTGCGGTCGGCGCTGGACGAGCGGTCCGGCTCACCGTCTCCCTCGACCCGTCGAACGCGGACGTCGCGGCCGCACGGCCCCGGACCCGAGGTGGTGCCCCTCGGAACACGTGCAGTGCGGGACGACCCGTATGCCGATGTGCGGCCCGCCGCGCTGGTGCATCTGACGTCCCGGCAGGTGCTGGTGGGCCCCTGGGGCGGCGACGCGGACGCGCGGGCGTGCGGCACCTGCCTCGCGATGCGCTGGCAGCGGCTGCGCTCACGCACCGAGCGGGACGCGCTGGAGACGGGCTCGCCGTGGAGCTTCGCCCCGGCCTGGCCGGAGCTGCCGGACTTCGTCACCACCGCCGTGCGCGCGCTGTACGAGGCGGTCATCCTCGGAAACCCGGATCCGCCCGGCGAGACGCCATCCGACCGGGCCCTGCCGCAGGTGTCCTGCCTCGACCTCGCGACGCTGGGCGTACGCACCTTCCCGCTGTACGCCGACCCGCTGTGCCCGCACTGCGGCACCGGCGGCTCGGACACCCGGGAGTCGGCCCAACTCGCCCTGGTCAGCAGGCCGAAGCCGGCCGAGGACAGCTACCGGCTGCGGCCGGTGTCCTCCTACCGGCTCGCGCCGGCGGCACTCGCCAACCCGGTCACCGGCCTGCTCGGCGCGGGCACCTGGCTCAACATCACCTCGCCCACCACGGCGCCCGTCGCCGGCAGTGTGTTCATGCGCGGGTACGCCGGTCTGACCGACGTGACCTGGAGCGGGCAGGCCAACGGCTTCTCCGCGAGCCGGAACCTGGCCTTCCTGGAGGGCCTGGAGCGGTACGCGGGGACACACCGGCGGCGCGGCACTCGGCTGCTGGCGGCGTCGTACAACAGCCTCGGTGAGGACGCGCTGGACCCGGCCGACTGCGGCTTCTACGCGCCCGGGACCTACCGCGACGATCCGCTCGTGGACCCCTTCGACCCGGACCGGCCGATCCCGTGGGTCTGGGGGTACTCCCTGCGCGACGAGCGTCCGCTCCTGGTACCGGCCCGGCTCGTCCACTACAGCGCGGGGCTCGCGGCGGACAACTTCGTCTTCGAGTGCTCCAACGGCTGTGCGATCGGCAGCTGTCTGGAGGAGGCGGTGCTCGGCGGGCTGCTCGAACTGATCGAGCGGGACGCCTTCCTCCTCGCCTGGTACGGCGGCATCCGGCTCACGGAGATCGACCTGACCACGGTCACCGACCCCATCGTCCGCGCGATGATCGATCGCGCCGCTCTGCAGGGCTACGACGTGCACGCCTTCGACAACCGGATCGACCTCGCCGTACCGGTGGTGACAGGCCTGGCGGTCCGTCGGGACGGCGGCCCCGGCATCCACTCCTTCGGCGCGGGCGCCTCCCTCGACCCGGCGGCGGCGTTGGAGGGAGCCCTCTCGGAGGTACTGACATACATTCCGCACCTGCCGGGCCAGGTGCGCGAACGGCGCACCGAACTGGAGGCCATGGCCGCCGACTTCACGAAGGTGCAGCATCTCAAGGACCACGCCCAGCTGTACGGGCTGCCCGGGACGGCGACGCACGTGACGCCGTACCACGAACCCACAGCTGTCCGTCCGATGGCGGAGGTGTACGCGTCCTGGGAGTCGGGCGGACGGCCTCGCACCGGCGATCTGCTGGACGATGTGGCGCTGTGCCGCGACGAGTTGGTACGAGCCGGCCTCGATGTCGTCGTGGTCGACCAGACCACTCCGGAGCAGGAACGCATCGGCCTGCGCACGGTCTGCGTCCTGGCGCCCGGTCTGCTGCCCATCGACTTCGGCTGGTCGCGCCAGCGGGCCCTGCGGATGCCGCGCCTGCGAACTGCCGCGCGCCGGGCAGGACTGCGGGAGACCGATCTCGCGGAGGGGGAGATCCGGCGGGTGCCGCATCCGTTTCCTTGACATCCTCTCCCCCTGAAGGGGGAGATTCTCGCCTACCGTGGCGTTGACAGCTGCGGTGTCGAGTGGGTTCCTGCTTCGATGCGCGGCGCGGGCACAGGGGCCCGTCTTACCCGCGCTCCACAGGCTGTCACGGCCAGTCCGGCCGCCTTGGCGACGTTGACCGCCGCGTTGATGTCCCGGTCCAAAACTGCCCCGCATGCCCCGCATGTCCATTCCCGGACGTGCAGGGGCTTCGGGCCGTTATTGGCGCCGCACACGGAGCACACCTGAGAGGTCGGTTCGAACCGCCCGATCTTCACGAAGGTGCGCCCGTACCGGGCGGCCTTGTACTCCAGCATGCTCACGAACGCCGACCAGCCGGCGTCGTGCACGGACTTGGCCAGGCGCGTGCGGGCGAGAGCCTTCACCGCCAGGTCCTCCACGGCGACCGCTTGGTTCTCGCGGATCAGCTGCGTGGAGAGCTGGTGATGGAACTCGCCGCGCGCGTCCGCGACACGGGCGTGTGCCCGTGCGACGCGGATCCTGGCCTTGTTCCTGTTCTTGCTGCCCTTCTCCTTGCGGGACAGAGCGCGCTGCGCCTTCCTCAAGCGCTTCCCGGCCCGGCGCAGGAAACGCGGGCTGTCGACCTTCGTACCGTCCGAGAGGACCGCGAAGTGGCCAAGACCAAGGTCGATGCCCAGCTCGGGCGTCGTCTGCGGCAGCACCTCTTCCGGGCTGGTCTCCACGACGAAGCTCGCGAAGTACCGGCCCGCCGAGTCCTTGACCACCGTCACCGTGGACGGCGTCGAGGGCAGCGTGCGGGACCACTTCACCCGCACGTCTCCGATCTTCGGCAGGCGCAGCTTCTGTCCTGGGGTGATGGACCAGCGGGCGTTCGCGGTGAACCGGACGGCCTGTCGGGGGTCCTTGCGGGATTTGTACCGAGGTGCGCCCACGCGCGGCCGCTTGCCCTTGAGGCCGTCGAAGAAGTTCCGGTAGGCCGTGTCCAGATCGCGCAGGGACTGCTGGAGAACGACGGCGGAAACCTCACCGAGCCAGGCCCGTTCCGGGGTCTTCTTCGCTTCGGTGATCAGCGCCTTCGACAGGTCCCCGGCCTTCGGGAACGGCAGCCCTTGGGCACGGGCCCTCTCCCGAGCCCTGAGGGCATCGTTGTAAACCACCCGCGCACACCCAAACGCCCTCGCCAACGCCGTGCGCTGACCAGCGCTCGGGTACAGGCGAAAGCTGTACCGAAGCTGCATGCGGATCACGCTACACAGTTGGTTTAGAGGTACGGACGAGAACACTAGTACAGGCCGTCACTGCACCTTCCGCGTTTCGTGACCACGTACCTGCACTGCGTCTTCACCGACCGGCACCTGACACACTGCGAGGAGATCAGGCGGGCCATGTGCGAAGACTGCGAGGCCGAACTGGTCGAGTTCAACGGCGAGGCCAACCGCGTCCACCTGCTCATTAACTTCCCGCCGAGCAGCAGAACGGCCGCTCTAGCTCTGGCCGAGGTGAACCCTGCGGATCCATGCGCACAGCTGAGGTCAGAGCGGGCTATGGATTCGCTTCACCACCGAGCTGAAGCCCGGTGCACCGCGAATAGACCCGGTAGGGGCCATACGCCGACGGCCGGGCGCCGCTCGCCGCTCCTGAAGGAGTGACGAGCGGCACCCGGCCGTCCGCCGCGTGCCGAATCCGTGGGATCAGGCGCTGCAGGAGGTGGTGCTGGTGGTGGAGGAGCAGGTCGAGGTGGAGGAGCAGCTGGTGGAACCGGCGAGCACGACCTCGCTGGCGTCCGAGTAGTCCGAGATCTCGAAGGTCTCCGACTCGAGTTCCAGGATCTCGTCGGCGAGGGCGGCGAGGGTCGACTTGTCAGCCATGATGACTCCTGACGTGGTCACACCACCGGGCTCCTCCCGGGGGTGCTGGGCCTCCTCATTGGACCGGGCACCACTGACGCGACCAGCTGCGAAGCACTGACAGAGCGCTGACGGCCCGTGCCAGTGCCACGCCGGGGTTCGGTCAGCGAAGTGACAGCGATCTGTCAGTGATCTGGAAGTGATCTGCCACTGTTCTGCCAGTGATGTGACGGCGGTTGGCTGCCGGTCCGCCGGATCATGCCCGGATGAGCTCAGCCGCACCAGTCCGCACCGGCCGACACGAGCCCGTCCTGCGGCAGTTGGACACCGTGCTGCGCCCACTCGTCACCTTCGCCATGGACCTGCACCAGCACCCGGAACCGTCCGGCGCCGAAATCCGGACCGCGGCCTGCCTCGCGGACGCGCTCCAGGCGGAGGGGTACACCGTGACGCGCGGCATCGGCGGACACGGTGTGGTCGGCGTCCTCACGAACGGCGAGGGCCCGCGCGTGTACCTGCGCGCCGAACTCGACGCACTGCCGGTCCGGGAACGAACCGGACTGCCGTACGCCGCCGACGGCCCCCACATGCACGCCTGCGGGCATGACCTGCACATCGCGGCGGCGCTCGGCGCGGCGACGCTGCTGGCGCGTGCGCGTCCGCAGTGGCGTGGCTCGGTGGTGGTCGTGGGCCAGCCTGCGGAGGAGATCCTGACGGGCGCGCGGGCGATGCTGGCGGACGGTCTCTACGACCGCTTCGGCCGCCCCGACGCCGTGCTCGCGCAGCACACGGCGCCGCTGCTGGGCGGAATGGTGGCCCACGGGCACGGGCAGCCGGTGCTGGCGGGCAGCGTCAGCCTCGACGTCACCCTGCACGGGCGTGGCGGTCACGCGGGGGCGCCGCAGCTGACGGTGGACCCGGTCCTGGCCGCCGCGGCGGTCGTGATGCGCTTGCAGGGCATCGTCGCCCGCGAGAGCGCGCCGGCCGAGCAGACGACCGTCACGGTCGGTTCGCTCCACGCCGGCACGCACAGCAACGTCGTACCGGAGAGCGCAGCGCTCGGCATCACCGTGCGGGCTCTCACCCCGGCGGCCCTGGACCGCGCCGTGGCGGCGGTCGAGCGGATCGTAGGGGCCGAGGCGACCGCGTCAGGCTGTCCGCGCGAACCGGAGATCACCATGGTGTCCCGCTCGCCGGTGACCCTGCCGGACGAGAAGCTCACTGCGGCGATCCGTGACGCCCACCGAGAGGCGCTGGGCGCCGAGCGGGTGGGCGCATGGCCGCCGTCGATGGCGACGGAGGACTTCGGCCTGTACGGCGATGCCGGGCGGGAGATCCACGGGTGTCCGGGGGTGCCGCTCGGCTACTGGATGGTCGGTGTGGTGGGCCCGCGGCAGTGGGCCGCGACGGCGAGCGCGGGCGGCACGGCGGAGCGCTTCGCGGCACTCCCGGCCAACCACTCCCCCGAGTTCGCCCCGCACCTGCCCCTGGCCCTGCCGTCGGCGGCCACGGCGATGACTGTGGCGGCGCTGACGGCGCTGGGTGCTCGACGCTGAACGACGTCCAGAGCGTGTAGCGGACGGCAGTGATCTGGGCAATTCCCTTGCATGCGCGGCGCGTTGAGGGCTGGCCCTCCGTGGGTGGAGACGGTCACGGGCCTGAGGCTGCGCGGCGAGAACCTCCGGCGGGAGGCGGCTCCGAAGACCTGGCCAACGGCCGACGGCCTGGCCCAGCACCACCTCGACGGCATGCCCTCAACCACTTCCAGTACCGTCTCGTCGGGGAGAAGGAGGGCGACGAGATCAAGTACATCCACGAGGACGACGCGGGCCGCGGAGCCCTCCTGAAGGAGCTGGCAAAGCCGGCCCTCTGGACCGGGCTCGCCCTCTGCATCGCCATCATCGCCTGGGTGGCTTGGGGATTCCTCCAGTTCGACCACGACATCGACAACCCCCGCGAAGGCGGCTTCTCCGGCTGGCAATGCGACGCCCGCCACGACTGCGGCTCCTGAGGACACACCCACCTCGGTCCGGCCTGCACTACACCTCCGCCGTCGACCAGGCCGTCCTCGTCCATTACCACCTCCGCAGCGCCGGGCTACGTCTTAACTCCCGAGGCAGCGACGGCAGTTGAGCAGCTCCTCTACGTAGGATGGTCCCACTTACGTAGGTCAATGTTTCGTAAAGGCAGGTACGGCGCGGGGAGCCCCGTACAAGACGATTGGGTAGCCAGTGCTTCTGAAAACGTTCGGCTGGTCGTTCGCGGTCACCGCGCTCGGCCTGGTCGCGGCGGTGTTGTACGGGGGGTGGACCGGCTTCGGGATCGTGGCGATCCTGTCCATCCTCGAGATCTCGGTGTCCTTCGACAACGCCGTGGTCAACGCCGGGATCCTGAAGAAGATGAATGCCTTCTGGCAGAAGATCTTCCTCACCGTCGGCATCCTGATCGCGGTCTTCGGCATGCGCCTGGTCTTCCCGGTCGTGATCGTCGCCGTCAGCGCCAAGATCGGCCCGATCGAAGCGGTACGGCTCGCGCTCGACGACAAGGACAAGTACCAGCAGTTGGTGACCGACGCCCACCCGTCGATCGCCGCCTTCGGTGGCATGTTCCTTTTGATGATCTTCCTCGACTTCATCTTCGAGGACCGGGACATCAAGTGGCTCGGCTGGCTGGAGCGCCCGCTCGCCAAGCTCGGCAAGGTCGACATGCTCTCCGTCTGCATCGCGCTCGTCGTGCTGCTCGTCTCCGCGATGACCTTCGCCACCAACGCCCACCAGCACGGGGGCATCTATGCGGACAAGGCCGAGACCGTCCTGATCGCCGGCATCGCGGGCTTGATCACCTACCTGATCGTCGGCGGCCTCTCCGGCTACTTCGAGAACAAGCTCGAGGAAGAGGAGCAGCGCGAGCACGAGGCCGAGGAAAAGGCCAAGAGAAGCGGCAAGAAGGTCCCGGCGATCGCGATGGCCGGCAAAGCCGCGTTCTTCATGTTCCTCTACCTGGAGGTCCTGGACGCGTCCTTCTCCTTCGACGGCGTCATCGCCGCCTTCGCGATCACCAACGACATCGTCCTGATGTCGCTCGGACTCGGCATCGGCGCGATGTACGTCCGATCCCTCACGGTCTACTTGGTCCGCCAGGGCACCCTCGACGACTACGTCTACCTGGAGCACGGCGCGCACTACGCGATCGGCGCCCTCGCCGTGATCCTGCTCGTCACCATCCGGTACGAGATCCACGAGGTCATCACGGGCCTCGTCGGCGTCGTCCTGATCGCCTGGTCCTTCTTCTCCTCGGTCCAGCGCAACCGCAGGTCGGCTGAATGAGTCCGACGCCGCGGCGCCCGTTCATCCAGGGCACGCCCGAGCATCGCGGAGGACCGCTTCGGGTGCGCCCGGCCGCAGCCGACCGCACCCGAAGCCACGCCTGTCGTTCCTCAGCCCGCCGGTATGCCGCCCGTGGTGTTCGGGGCCGGCTTGGCGCGTAGGCGTAGGAGCTTCATGAGGGTCGGGCTCAGCCCTGCCGCGTCCTTCCCCACCGCCGAGGGCGACTTGCCCGTCGACGGGGACTTTCCTGTGGTCGGGGGCCTGCCCGTCGACGGGGGCTCGATGGGGTCCGTCGGGGGTGGCTTCGGGAGGGCCACGCAGTTCGACCTGCCGGATTCCGCCGAGCCGTTGACCGCGGTGACGCAGAAGTCGTAGTTCCAGTTGCCGGGAAACAGGTAGGTGAGCCGACCAAGTCCCGCAAGGCTCTGGCGGTCACGCTCCGCTATCTCGCGCGGAATCGACCCTGCTCCACCTGCTCGACTCGCCCTAGGCTCTCCAGTCGGTCCAGGTGCTGTACGGCCGTTCTGCGCTCGACCGGCCGCACGTGTGGACCTTCGACGTGGGGTCGGTAGACCAGGCGGTGCTCGACGATTTCCTCGACCGTGCGTGGCTCGCTGAGGAAGTCCAGGAGCGCCGCTTCCCGCTTCTGGACGACAGCGGCGAAGACGTCGAGCCGGTGGCGGAACTCCGCGGGGCCCTCGATCACGCCCTTTTGGTGGGAGGTGCCGTACCAGCGGGCATCAATGTCACGGCAACGGCGCATGGAGGCCTCGTAGTCGGGGAGGTCGCTGCCGACGTCGCCGTAGTACGGGCCGAACGACGTCAGGTCGATGTCGGCGATGAACAGGAAGCCGTCCGGCTCGACCAGGAAGCCGCTGTGGCCTTCGGTGTGGCCGGGGAGGTGTACGACCGTCACCGTGCGCCCACCCAGGTCGAACACCGTGCCGTCGTCGAATGCCTTCGCGTCGGCACGTCCGTGGACGTGGAACTGGTCGCGCATCGTCCGGTCGACCTCGTCCACGTCACCGGGCGGAAGGCCGTACCCGGCGACCAAGGCGGCGCGGGAGCGCAGCGCGTCGACGTCGCCGCGATGGATGTGGACGGGTACGTCGTAGCTGCCGAGACCGGCGATGTGGTCCTCGTGCGCGTGGCTGACGAGGACCAGGTCCGCGGGCGGCGCGGCCTCGACGAGCGACAGCGACGGATCCACGACCAGCGATGCGCTCGTGCCATGTACGAGGAGTGAGTTGCCGTACGGATAGGCGCCCCGTCGCGGGCCGACGAGGACGCTGACGCCGCCGTATTCGACCGCTGTGTATCCCGTGGCTGGCATGTCCGTGTCTCACACCTTTCGATTCGGCATCCGGTCGTACGCCACCTACCGCGGCAGCGTCCTGCTCGATGACGCCCTGCACCATCATGGCCTTCGCCACCCTGAGGAACCCGGCCGCATTGGCGCCGAGGACATAGTCGTCGGGGTCGCCACCGTATGTCTCGGCCATGGCGCGGCACTGGGTGTGATGTCGCGCATGACCACGGCGGCCCACCGTCTGCCCGGCGTCGACCCGGCCCGGATCGCCCTGTGGGGCACGTCGTACGCCATGCCGGGGGCCGGACGGCTGATGAGCCTGGCCGGGCAGGGGGTGCGCGACCTGGCCCGCGCCCTCACCCAGCGACCGCCGCACCTTCTGCCGATCGTCGGGCTGCCGGGGCGCTCGCGACGATGACCACAACCGACGCCGAGGAGATCCCCTCCACGGTGACCGGTCAGACCTGGCGCAACGAGGTGTGCGCCCGCGCGGCCCTGGGAGTGGGCCTGAACCGGCCGATCACCTTCGCCGGCCGCCTGACGTGCCCGGTCTTGTTCCAGGTCGGCACCGAGGACCTGGTCGCACCGCCCGGCGCTGCGCGTCGTACCGCCAGGAAGGCCGGTCGGGGGGCGCACCTGCGCGAGTACCCCGTCGGCCACTTCGACGTCGGCCAGGGCCCTTGTCAGCGGCGCGCTCCGGCCGACCGGCTCGACTTCCTCACGCGTGCTCTCGGTCCGGCACCTCGGTCATCACGCCCGAGAAGTGCCTTCCCTCTCACAAGGGTTCTTCCCAAGAGTGTTTTTCCCGAACTGCTTTCCCGAACTGCCTTTCCCATCAAAGGGGATGAGATGAGCATGTACGACTACGTCATCGTCGGCGCCGGATCCGCGGGCTGTGTGCTCGCGGCACGGCTGTCGGAGGACCCCGGGGTCCGGGTGGCGTTGATCGAGGCGGGCGGCCCCGACGCCGCGCAGGAGATCCATGTCCCGGCCGCCTTCCCGCAGTTGTTCAAGTCCGACGTCGACTGGGACCTCGACTCCGACCCGGAGCCCGGGATCGGCGGGCGACGGGCCTACCTGCCCCGGGGCAAGGTGTTCGGCGGCTCCAGCTCGATCAACGCCATGATCTACATACGGGGCAACCGGGCAGACTACGACGGCTGGGCCGCGGCCGGGGCGACCGGCTGGTCCTACGCCGATGTGCTGCCGTACTTCCGACGCGCCGAGGACAACGAGCGCGGCGCGGACGAATTCCACGGCACGGGCGGCCCGTTGACGGTCAGCGAGGGCAGGTCCTCGCATCCGCTCACGTCGGCGTTCGTGCGGGCCGCCGAGCAGGCCGGGCACAAGGCGAACGACGACTTCAACGGCGTGACGCAGTTCGGTGTCGGGCGCTATCAGCTCACACAGCGCAACGGACTGCGCTGCAGCGCGGCGGTGGCCTATCTGCACCCGGCCCTCGAACGCCACAACCTCGCCGTGCTCTCCTCGGCCCGAGCTCACCGCGTGGTGCTGGAGGGCGGCCGGGCGACGGGTGTGGAGGTGGAGCGGGGCGGCACGGTCGAGGTGGTGCGCGCCGAACGCGAGGTGATCCTTTCCGCGGGCGCCTACGAGTCGCCGAAGCTGCTGATGCTGTCCGGGATCGGCCCGGCCGCAGCGCTGTCCGCGTTCGGCATCGGCGTCGTGCGCGATCTGCCGGTCGGTCAGGGCCTCCAGGACCACTACGTGGCGCTGCTGAACTTCCGTACCGACGCCGAGTCGTTGATCGGTGCGGCGAGTGCGGACAACGCGGCGCTGTTGCAGAGCCAGGGCCGCGGCCCGCTGACCTCGAACATCGGCGAGGCCGGCGGCTTCTTCCGCAGCCGGGACGAACTGGACGCCCCCGACCTGCAGTTCCATGCCGCGCCCGTGCTGTTCCACCAGGAGGGGCTCGGCCCGGTCGCCGAGCACGGGTTCTCCTTCGGCCCGTGCGTGCTCGCCCCGACCAGCCGCGGCGCGGTGGCCCTGCGTACACCGCGCCCGGACGTGGCGCCCCGGATCGTGCACAACTACCTGACGACGGCCAGGGACAGGGACGCGCTCGTCGCCGGCATCCGGATCGCCCTGGAGATCGCCGAGCAGCGGGCGGTGGCCGACCTCGTGACCGGGCCGTACGACGTGCCGGCCGCGGACTCCGACACCGAACTCCTGGCCTGGGCACAGCGGTCCGGGCAGACCCTGTACCACCCGACCTCGACCTGTGCCATCGGGTCGGTGGTCGACCCCGAACTGCGTGTGTACGACGTCGACGGCCTGCGGGTCGTCGACGCGTCCGTGTTCCCGGCGGTGCCGAGCGGGAACACCAACGCGCCCACGATCATGGCCGCGGAGAAGGCGGCCGACCTCGTCAAGGGAGCCGCGTGATGACGCCGCCCCTGCCCGCGACCGACCGGAGGTGGGCGCGCGACCGGGCCGTCGACGACCTGGTCCGCGGCGAGATCGCCTGGGCCGCCTGCGGGCTGCGCCGGCGGCGCGAGCTGAGGGGGCGGCTGAAAACCGACACCCGACCGCTAGGCTACGGCTCGCCCGAAAAGGGAGAAACCATGACGATTACCACGATCTAGAGGAGCTCGTCGGTGCATTCCTGGCTCTCCGAACGCCGTCGAGCGGGAGTGAGCAGCCTCGTCGCGGCCTGCGTGGCAGCGTTGTTCGGCCTCGTGCTCGTGCTTGACGACGGCACGGCGCCGTTCTCGGTGGTGGATGCGGGCGTACTCGTGCTGTTCGCCTATCTCTTCACCTACCTCGTTGTCACACTGCCCGCGTTCTCGAACGCCTCCGACGAGCGGATCCGCAGCTGGGCCGAGCGCAGCGCCCGCGGCACGGTGATGCAGCGCTACGTGCTCGGGACCGCGCCCGGGCCCGGAGTGTCGCTCTTCATCGCGACAGCCGCGCTCGTGGTGGCCGTCGTGTGGCGCCCGGGGCACATCGGTTCGCAGTTTCCCGTCCAACCCCGGGTGGTGGCGGCGCTCACCCTCGTCGTCACCGCCTGGATCTGCGTGTGCGTGTCCTTCGCGGTCACCTTCCAGGCCGACAACCTGTTGGAGAACGAACGGGGCCTGGAGTTCCCAGGCGGCCAGTCCGCCGCCTGGGCCGACTACGTCTATTTCGCGCTGTCGGTCATGACGACGTTCGGTACGACGGATGTCTCGGTGATCTCCCGCGAGATGCGACGAACGGTGGCGGCCAACTCGGCGATCGCGTTCGTCTTCAACACGGTGACGGTCGCCAGCCTGGTGGGCGCCCTCGACACCGGCTGACCGGGCCCGGACGCCTGCCGGGGGCCCGCTCGCGTCCTTCACTCCACATCGCCGCTACACGGTCACGCCAGTCGGGGCCACCACTCAAGCGCCGTGGCCCCGTATTCCCTATGATGCAGCGGTGTTCGATTCCCGGTACGTGAGAACCTTTCACGAAGTCGTGCGGACCGGCTCGTACTCGGCTGCCGCACGCGCTCTCGGCTACACCCAGCCGGCGATCACCCAGCAGATGAAGGCTCTTGAACGGGACGTCGGCATACCGCTGTTCGTCCGGGTGGGCCGCGGGATACGGCTCACCGAGGCGGGCGAGACGCTGTCGCGGCACGCCAGCGACATACTCGGTTCCTTGTCGGCGGCGCAGGAGCAGATGAACGCCCTCGCCCGGCTGCATGCAGGGCGGGTCCGTGTCTGCTCCTTCCCGAGTGCCAACTCCACGCTCCTGCCCGAGGCTCTGGCCCGTCTCGCGGCTGCCCACCCGGGTATCCGCATCGATCTACTGGAGAACGAGCCGCCCGAGTCCCTTCGCCGCCTGGCGCAGGGCGAGTGCGACATCTCCCTGGCGTTCACCTACCCGGGACTGCACGAGCACGTCCCGGACGATCTGGTGGAGACCCCGCTCCTGGAAGACCAGCTGACCGTACTGCTGCCCAGCGGACACCGGCTCGCCCGGCGCAGGGTCGTCCAGCTCACCGACCTGGAAGGGGAACGCTGGATAGCCGGGTGTCCGCGTTGCCGGGCCAACCTGCTGCACGAGTGCGAGGAGGCGGGCTTCGTACCCGACATCGCCTTCACCACGGACGACAACATGGCGGTGCAGAGCCTGGTGGCGGAAGGGCTCGGCGTGGCCATGGTTCCCGCGCTGGTGCTGGCCTTCATGCACCGCGCAAAGGTGGCCGGCCGGCCGCTTCAGCCCGCTTCCCGGCGCAAGGTCTCGGCCTACGTCCTGCGGGAGCATCTGCGCATCCCCGCCACGGCGCTCGTTCTCCAGGAACTGAAGGCCGTGGCCGCGAGCAAGATGGGTTGTTGACCGCTCAATCCATAAGCACTCCTTGGGACATGCGAAGAAACTGTCGTTGGACGTGATGGCAGGAGCGGTCGGACGCTCTGCGTATGACTTCTGCGACGACCGCTCCTGGTGCCTTCACCGCGGCCCGCACCACCGACCGTCTTGAAGCGCTTCTCGCCGGATTACGAGAAGACGTCGGGCGCGGCCTCCCGCCCGACCTGACCGCTCACCTCGTCGGTGAACGTCTCGCACCCCACCTGGGCGCGCCCGACCTGCTCACCGACGAGCAACAGCAGAGCGACCCGACCCAGTACCGGCAGCACCTGCTGCACGCGGAGCACGACGGGAGCTTCTCCGTCGTCGCGCTCGTCTGGCTGCCAGGCCAGGGAACGTCCGTCCACGACCACGTGTCCTGGTGCACCACGGGGGTGCACCAGGGCCAGGAGCGCGAGCGGCGCTACCGGCTCCTCCCGGCGGCGGACGGCGCCGCCAGGCTCGTCGCCACCACCGACGTGCTCAACAAGCAGGGTGAGGTCTGCGGCTTCGCCCCTCCCGGAGACATCCACCGGGTCTGGAACGCCGGCCCCTCCACGGCGATCTCGCTGCACGTCTACGGCGCGGACATCTCCCGCCTCGGCAGCAGCGTCCGCCGGGTCTACCAGCTGCCCGCCGACTGCTGATGGCCCTCCTCAGGGAGCGTCAAGCGCGACCCAGCCGGGAACGTGAAACGCCCGCCCTGCACCCGGGACTCCTCCTCGCGGCATGCGGCCTCGCCGTCGCCCTCGCCGTCCACCGGCTCGTTCCTGCTGTGCCGATGCTCACCGTCGCCGTGGTGCTCGGGATCATTGCCGCCCACCTCCCCCGGCTGCGAAGCGTGGTACGGGGATCCGCCCGCCCCGGACTGGGCTCCGCGGGCAGGCGGTTGATGCGTGTCGGCATCGTCCTCCTCGGGCTCCAGCTCGGCCTCGACGACGTGGCCCGGCTCGGCTGGGCGACGGTCGTCATGACCCTGGCTGTCGTCCTGGCCACGCTGTCCGGCACCTGGTGGCTGGCTCGGCGTCTGGGGCTGCCGAGGGACCAGCCCCTGCTCATCGCCGCGGGGTACGCGATTTGCGGTGCCTCAGCCATAGGCGCCGTGGGTGAGGCCAGGGGCAGCGACGAGCGAGACGCGGCCACTTCGGTGGCCCTGGTCACTCTCTGCGGGACGCTCGCCATCGCCGTACTGCCACTGCTCCAGGGGCCACTGGGACTGGGCGACGCCGAGTTCGGGCGCTGGGTCGGCGCGAGCGTGCACGATGTCGGCCAGGTCGTCGCCACGGCGCAGACAGCCGGTGACACGGCCCTCGGTGAGGCAGTGCTGGTGAAGCTGGTGCGGGTGGCGCTGCTCGCACCGCTCGTCGCCGCCGTCGCGCTGTCCTCGCGGCGCCCGAGGGGTGACGTGGTCGGGCTGGGCGAGCCGGACCGCAAACGGGCGCCGCTGATGCCGCTCTTCGTCGTCGGCTTCCTCGCGGCGGTGACTCTGCGCAGCACCGGGCTGCTGCCGGCCGAAGTCCTGAACGCCGCTCACACCGGGCAGGAACTCCTGCTTGCCGCAGCCCTGTTCGGGCTCGGCAGCGCGGTCGACCTCCCCTCCCTCGCGCGCACCGGCGCGCGGACGGCGCTGCTGGGCCTCTCGGCATGGCTGGTCGTGGCAGGCGTCTCGTACGCCGGGGTGCTGCTGGTCGCGCGGTGACGCAGATGCGTGCCGGCTGCCGCGCCCCCGGTTCGACATCGGATCATCCGGCAGCACGACACCAGGCCGCCGCTACTCCGGGAGGTTCACCGAGAACACCGGGCCGTCAGCGTTGGGATCCTCCGACCCGTTGTAGCTGACGGTCCCGCCCTCGTCGCCGACGTCGAGGATGAGATGTCCCGTCACGGACTGGCCGGGCTCGTACGCCCTGTCGAGACTCCGCCCGTCGCCGGCGCCGTCCCGCGTGGAGGCGTCCTGAGCAGCCGTGTCGGTGTCCTCCCACTCCATCCTGCCGTACGTCATGATCTCCGCCGGAGCAGCGCCCACGTTCTTCAACGTCAGCGTCAGCTTGACGTACTGGCCGTTCTCCGGCTCGTTCGACCTGTCGGCCTGCTCGGCAGTCACGTAATCCGCACTCACGACCTTGACGGACATCCTCGACGTGACCTCGTACTTCTCGCCGTCCTCGTCCGTCTCGCCAGTGGCGAACTCGCCCGTCTCCCCGACCTCCAGAACGGGGCCGGGACCGGATGAGGACGCAGACTTCGACGCCTCGACGGCCGCTTCGCCGACCGGTGCTTCGCCCGCCGGCTCCTGGCTTGCGACCGAATCCCCCGAGTCGCTCTGTGACGAACACCCCGCCAACAGAACGGCGGACAGCAACACTGCCGGCACACAGGCACGGCGAACGTAGGCGCGCATGGCGCATCCCCCCCATGAATCGGCGGCCTCCCCCGGCCACACGGAGCAGCAAGCGTAATACCCGGCGCAGGACGAGGCGAACGCATGGTCACTGTGTAAACCCTCTACGCTGCAACACGGTCGGCGACGCTCGTTGATCAGCGATCGGACTGGATCCCCCCGGGGTTCGAGCGCGGCACTTCAGGAGGATGGATGGGCAGCAACGAACGCACGTCCGCGTCCACGGCTACGCGCAAGAGCGCAGCCGCGCTGCTGGCACGGCGCAGCCCTCGCTCGGTTCGCGCAGCCGTGTTGTTCCTCCACGGCGGCCAAGCGCACAGTCGGGCCACGTCGCGCAGTTGGTATCCCTCACCGGTCCGGATGAGACCCTTCGTACGGGCAGTCGCGGCGGCCACGCCGGATGACGATGTCCTGCTGGCAGAGGTGCGCTACAGGGTGTGCGGCTGGAACGGTCACGACGCCGATCCTGTCCGCGACACCCGGCGGGCGCTCAGGGAACTTGCCGCGCTGGCCGAAGACGTACCGGTCGTCCTGGTCGGCCACTCCATGGGAGGCCGTGCGGCGTTGCGCGCGGCCGTCGCCCCGCAGGTACGGGCGGTCCTCGCGCTTGCGCCCTGGTGCCCGGAAGGGGAGCCGGTGGCACACCTGCGAGGCAAGGAGGTGATCGTGCTCCACGGTGACCGCGACCGGGTCACCGATCCACACGCGTCGGCGTCGTTCGTGAGCCGCGCGCGTGCGGCCGGCGCACGGGCCGAACTGAAGATCATGGCCGGAGGGGGCCACGCCATGCTCCGTCGGAGCGGGCACTGGCACCGCACCGCCGCGTCGACCGTGGTCGGCCTACTGGCCGACGCGGACGCGATCCGATGAGCCCTTCCCAGCAACCCCGCCTGCAGTCGGCCCGTTCGTCGCTCCGGTATGGGGAACGTCAGTCGGTGTAAACCTCGGCGCGGTCCACGCTCACGAACGCTGCCCCGGAGGAGGAATTGCGTTCCCCAGTGACGCGCACCTGTAGCGTATGCGCGCCGTACGGCAGCCGCGCACTGAGGTACTGAAGCGTCTCACCGGTGCGGATCGCTCCGTAGAAGTCGATGCGTTGTTCGGCACCCCCGTCGATGCGGATGGCCGCGATGCCGTTCCCCGTGTCCTTCACGGAGAGCAGGGCGATCCTGGTGCCGGTGAAGTTGAACGTCGCGGTATTGCCGGCCCTGTCACTCCAGTGATCGTCGCTCCAGAAACACTGCGCCGCGCAGCCCGTGCCCGAGTTCCAGGCACCCTGGTACGTCACTGTGCCGCTGCCACTGGAACGGCCGTCGTCGTTGATCCAGTAGTTGCCCGACCCGGGGTCGCCGGCGGGCAGGTCCTGCGTGGCGCCCAGGGCGAGCGGGGTACCGAGGTCCGGGCTGCCGTCGGCACGCCAGCCGATCTTCTGGGCACGGGTCGTGCGGTTGGTGTAGGTGAAGACCGACGTGGTCTTCGCGTGGTAGATGATCCAGTCCTCCGTTCCGTCGGGAGAACGGAAGAAGGCGTGGTGACCGGGACCGAACACGCCCCTGGCATCGTTGCGTGAGAAGACGGGCCCGCTGTGCTGGATCCAGTTGCCGGGCACCAACGGGTCGGCGCCATTGGGCAGGGACATCATCCACACCTGATAGTCGGGCTTGCCGGTGTCGCACGCCGAGTACGTCATCCAGGTACGGCCGTTGCGGTACAGGAACTCGGGGCCCTCACGGACCTCGGGGCATCCTCCGGCCCCGTCGAGGGCAATGGCGTTGCCGGAGACGGTGTAGGGGTTCGACATGGGCGCGATGTTCACGCCGTTGTGCTGATAGGCGTTGATGCCGCTGTAGGCGAGGTAGAGCTTGCCGTTGTGCTGGAGGATCCCTGGGTCGATGGCGAAGTCGTCCGTGTGGTTGGGCGGGGCGAGCTTCGCCTTGAAGTGGTACGGCCCCGTCGGATCGTCGGCCTGCGATTCAAGGACGTACAGCCGGTGGTGGTCGTCCACTCCGTCATCGGCCGTGTAGTACATGTACCAGCGGTTGTTGAAGCGGTAGAACTCGGCTGCCCAGATGTGCTGGTTGCGTGAGGCGTCGGTGTCCTTCCACACCGTGATCGGGTCGCCCGCGAGCAAGGTGCTCAGCGAGGAGGAGCGCCACATCTTGATGCTGTCGCCCTGGGTGGTGGTGAGGTGGTAGGCCCCGTTCGCGTACGTCATGAACGGGTCGGGCCCTGTGTTGAGCGGATTGCGGAAGGATCCCGCTGCTGCGGCTACCGGTGCCGCGTTCACCGTGCGGTCCGTGGCAGTGGCAGTGGCAGTGGCCTGCGGTACCCAGATCAGGCTGACGAGCAGGGCGGACAGGGCGGTCACCAAGGTGGTGACGGAACGAGCGCGCATCGGCGACTCCCCACATCTCTCGAAGTGGCTTGGGTTGCGGACAGCGCAACATGCGCTGGCGGTTGTCCATGGCACCACAGCTATTACATCGATGTAAAGAGCGGTGCAGGCAGAGGTAACGGTCCGTCAGCCGGCATACCGGCACCGTTTTACCCAGGTGCCCACCAACCGCCCGATCTCCTACCCTGTGCCGGGCGGCTGAGCGGGGGGATCGGCGATGAGCATGTACTTGGAGATGGGTGACGAGACTCTATGGAACCCGTCGAGCGGTGCCGGCCGCCCCTTCCTCCGGCAGGTCGAGGTCTTCGAGACGGAGCTCAAGCTGCCCTCGGGAATCGGCCAGGGCAAGTATTGCGGTGACCCGGACACACTCGAGGTCGATCCGGTCGTGTACGCGGAGTTCGCACGCGGCCTGGTCGCCTGGCACTGCCGGACGGGGCACTCCGTGATCCTCGCGCTCTCCGAGGGGTTCGTGGCGACGGCGGTCGCGCTCGCACGGCGCGCGGGAATCGAGGTGGAGATGCCCGAAGCGGGGTCCGACCACGTGGATGGTGGCGTCCGGCGCGACGTGCAGGTCCCCAGCAGTCCCTGGGCCGTGTCAGCCACGGTCGTCACCGCGCTCGACACGCGGGCGCGGGAGATGGATCGCTGGATGGCCCGCTGAGCCGGCGCAGGTCTCGGCTCGCTGCTGCCAACCGAGACAGACCTGTTCCGCCGGAACGAGGCGACGCGATCGGCCGCGGCCCCCTTTTACTGCCCCCGTACGCTGACCGAGTCGATGGCGCACAGCGACCAGTCCAACTCACCATGGACGCGGGCTCGTCCAGGCTGACACGGTGGCTCCGGGCCCGGGCCGGGGCCCGGAGCCGGACCCGGTCCCGGCTCCACTGGGCGGACGCCGGTAGACCAAGGGCCAGGCCGGGCCGAACACAGGTGCCAGCTGCTGCCAAGTGCAGCCCGAGGTGCAGTTTTGTGGTGCCGGGCTGTCATCAAGTGTGATCGCTGCCGTGACGGGCCGACGCGGGTAAGAACTGGCCGGGGCGATCCGGGCCATGAGGCGGCACGAGCAGATATGTCGCCATCCCAGCCGTGACCAGACCCGCCGCGAGGAGCAGACCCTGCGGCAGCGTCATGCCCGTGATCAGCATCGCCACGGAGAGGGTCAGCAGGGCCCAGGCCCGGCCTCGTCGTCGCCGGTCTTCGCGCAGCTGACGCCCCGCTCGCGGATTGCGGGCGGCATGAGGGCCGCTCGGCTGCGTACGGGTTTCGTAGTGCCGGGGATCGGTACCGGGGTGGGGCATGACTCCCTCCTTGCGGGAACCGGCGGCAGGTTGGGATCCATGCCACCGTCACATGCGGCCGCGCGGCTTCGCCATCGGGCGCAGTACCCATTTCTGGGTGCGTACCGACGCCATCGTGCGCAGGTCATGGGTGGCGACCTCGGTGGCCTGCCGGGGCAGTGGTCACTTCCGGCAGCGCCGGGGAACCGAGCCTTGCCTGCGTGCGTTTGTGGAGTTCGATGGCGAGGGGTGTGGCGGTGAACATGGAGGAGTAGGTGCCTACGGCGAGGCCGATGAGCAGGGCGAGGGCGAAGTCGGTGAGGGAGTCGCCGCCGAGGACGGTCAGGGCTGTGAGGATGAAGGCGGCGCCCATGCCGGTGTTGATGGTGCGGGGCAGGGTCTGTAGGAGAGCTCGGTTGGCGATGGCTGCGAAGGGTGCCTTGGGGTCGCGTCGGCTCAGGTCCCTGATGCGGTCGAATACGACGACGGAGTCGTTGACCGAGTAACCGATGACGGTGAGCAGCGCGGCGAGGAAGACGCCGTCGATGGGTTTTCCGAGCCAGGCGAAGATACCGGTGAGGATCACCACGTCGTGGGCGAGGGCAGCGACCGCAGATGTGCCGAATAGCCAGCGGAAGCGTGCCGCGAGGTACAGCAGTTGAGCGCCCAGGGCGACCGAGAGAGCGATCAGAGCGCCCTGGCGCAGTTCCTTGCCGAGACTGGGGCCGATGGCTTCGTCGCGGATCTTGTCGGCGTCGCCGGCCAGGGCGCCGATGGTTTGGGTGACGGTGGCCGCTTGTGCGTTCGTCAACTGGTCGGTGCGGACGGTGAGCTGGGTGTCGCCGGATGTCTGGACGACGGCGCGGGGGAACCCTGCGTCGGCAAGGACGGTGCGGGCGCGGTCGGGGTCGACGGGGGTGGCGGTGGTGTATTCGATGAGACGGCCTCCGGTGAATTCAACGCCGAAGTCAAGGCCGCGTGCGGCGATTCCGGAGGCGGCCAGGACCAGGACGGTGGCGGAGGCGGCCAGCCAGCGCCGGGGGCTGCGCATCACGTGGGGGTTGGTGCGGGTGAGGCGGTCGCGGACCGCGCCGGTGTGGGCGATGCCGGTGAGGCGTGGGCGGCGGCGCAGCCAACGCCGGGAGGCGGCGTACTCGGCGAGGGCACGGGTGATGACCAGGGCGCTGAACATGGAGGCGAGGACGCCGATGCCCAGGGTGACGCCGAAGCCGCGCACGGGCCCTGAAGCGAGGAGGAACAGCAGGCCGGCGGCGATGAGGGTGGTGACGTTGGAGTCGGCGATCGCGCTCAAGGCGCCGCGGAATCCCGCGGTCAGGGACGAGCGCGGGCTGGGCCGGTTGCGGGCGGCGTACTCTTCACGGGCGCGTTCGAAGACCAGGACGTTGGCGTCGACGGCCATGCCGATGGCCAGCACGAACCCGGCAAGACCCGGCAGGGTGAGGGTGGCACCCAGGGCGGCCAGCGCCGCGTAGGAGATCAGGCCGTAGCAGGCCAGCGCCATGGTGGCCAGAGCGCCCATGAGCCGGTAGATCACGATGATGAACAGCGCGGTCAGCGTGGTGCCCACGGCGGCGGCCCAGGCGCCGGCGGTTATGGCCTGCGCGCCCAGGGTGGGGCCGACGGTGCGCTGTTCGACCGTTTCGACGGGTACGGGCAGCGCGCCGCCGTTGATGAGCAGGGCCAGTTCTTTGGCTTCGTCGGCGGTGAAGGATCCGGTGATCTGAGTGGTGCCGCCGCTGATGCCGGAACCGCATCCGACCGTGGGGTCGACCTGCGGCGAGGAGATGATCTTGTTGTCCAGGACGATGGCGACGCGGCGGGATGGATCCCCTGCGGGGTGGCAGGCGGCCTGGCCGGTCAGGCGGGCCCAGCCGTCGCGGCCGGAGCCCTCGAAGTCGACGGCGACCTGCCATCCGGCAGCGCTTCGCTGGTCGAACCGGGCGGCTGCCTCCTTGACGTCCTTGCCAGTCAGCGAGGCTGCTTCAAGGCTCAGGAGCCGGCCGGACTCGTCGGCCAGAACTTGCCGGCGTGGTCGTTTGGGCAGCGGTTTGGCGGTGTCGTCGGCACCGGTGGCCGTGCCGACGACGCGGTGGAAGGTGAGCTGGGCGGTGCGGCCGAGCACGTCCGCGGCCTTGGCCGGGTCCTGTACGCCGGGCAGTTCGACGACGATCCGGTTGTCGCCGGATCGGGCGAGGGTGGGTTCGGCGACGCCGAGCGCGTCGATGCGGCCGCGTAGCACCTCCAGGGTTCGGTCGGTGGCATCGCTGCCGGCGTCGGCGGTGGCGGTGGCGGTGGGGCGGGTTTCCAGCACGATTTGTGTACCGCCGCGCAAATCGAGTCCGAGGTGGACAGGGACGGTGAGGGCGACGTACAGCGACAGGGCAAGGGCAGCGAGGGCGAGCAGCCCTCGGATGCGCAGGGCGCGGGTCAAGTGGGCCTCCGGCAGGCACACCACGGCCAGGGCAGTGGCAGCGGTGACGAGGAAGTTGGGAGAGGTTCAGGTGCCTGAGGCTGGTGGTGGTGCCCGCCCTTGGTGACGGCCTGTCAGGTGCGGAGATGCAGGCCGGTTCGCCGTCGGCAGGGACGTGTGTGCGGACTGCGGCGGGCAGTAGGCCCTGATGCACGAGGCAAGGGTGGCGGTGACCGGCGGTGAAAGACGCTCGTCCGGGATGTCGCGATGGCCTCGGACCAGCGCGTTGCGGACAGCGAAGTGCCCATCGTCCGCGTGCGGTTCGCCGGCGGCCTGTGCAACTCCGGGAGTCAGAGCCGCGCTGTCGGTGAAGTCAGGGTTGCCCTGCGCCGACGGGCTGACCACAGCGGCGAGGATGGCCAGCAGGACAACGATCACTGCGGCTGGGCCGAGGCCACCCGCGCGGGGGACGGTTTGCAAGGAGCGTGCCATGCGCCGTCCCCTTCTTGGTCTGGCGGTGGCTCGGTGAGAGCCGGGCTGTCCGGGCTGTCGGGGACCTCAAGGTCCTGGCTGGGGAGTGGCAGCCGGAACCTTGAGGCAGTTCAGAAGGGCGAACCGGGTCAGGGTTCGATGAGGCCGGCGCGGATGGCATAGCGGGTGAGTTCCAGACGGTCTCGCAGGCCGAGTTTGTGCAACAGGTTCGCCCGGTGCCGGTGGACGGTCTTGATGCTGATGAAGAGCATCTCGGCGATCTCCTTCGAGGAGTGGCCCTCGGCAACGAGCTTGAGCACCTCCTCTTCCCGGGGCGTCAGCACCTGGTCGGGAGGTTCCTCGCCCTGACGGACGCGGTCGAGGTAGTTGCGGATGAGGGCGGTGACCGCACCCGGGTAGAGGAAGGGCTCGTCACGCATGGCCGCCCGGCAGGCGGCGACCAGGTCGCGGTCGGCCACAGACTTCAGCACGTACCCGCTGGCGCCGGCCTTGAGCGCCTGGAAGAAGTACTGCTCGTTGTCGTGCATGGTCAGCATCAGCACGCGCAGGTCCGGCTTCAGCGCGATCAGTTCGCGAGCGGCCTGCAGGCCGGTCATCCGGGGCATGGCGATGTCCAGCACGACCAGGTCGACCTCGTGGGTGCGGGCCAAGCCGATCGCCTCGGCGCCATCGCCGGCCTCGGCGACGACCTGAAGGTCCGGCTCCTGGTCCAGGATGAGCCGCACGCCGCGCCGCACCAGCGCGTGGTCGTCGGCGAGGAGAATCCGGATCACGGGCGTGTCGGTTGTGGTCATGACTGCTTCCTGGAAACGGGCACGGTCAGCCGGACCTGTGTGCCGGCCGACGGTTGGGAGGTGACATCCAGCGTGGCCGCGATGAGCAGCGCCCGCTCGCGCATCCCGCGGAGCCCCGCGCCTTCCCGTGCGACTCCTGTCCCTCTGCCGTCGTCCGCGACGGCCAGCACCACCGTGTCGTCCGTGTGGGTCAGGCGCACCTCCACCCGGTCGGCCTCGGCGTGGCGGGCCACGTTCGTCAGGGCCTCCTGAGCGACGCGGTACAGCACCAGTTCGGTTTCCTGGTCCAGTTCGGGCAGGCCGACATCGAAGTGGCGCACCACGCGCAGCCCGGTGTGGGTGGCGAACTCGGTGGTCAGCGAGGTCAGGGCGCTGACCAGGCCGAGATCCTCCAGTACGCCCGGCCGTAGCCGGCGCACCAGACGGCGGACCTCGTCCAGGCTCCCCCGGGTGATCTCCTGTGCCTGCTGGAGATCACCGCGCAAGGGCTCATCCGCGTCGTCCGCTGCCCGTTTCAGCGTCAGCAGGACCGCGGTCATGCTCTGGCCGACCTCGTCGTGGAGTTCCTGGGCGATGCGGCGCCGCTCGGCCTCCTGCGCGAGCAGTGCGCGGGCGCTGCTCGCGGCCCGCTCATGCTCAAGCCTCTCCAGCATGGCGTTGAAGGTGCGGATCAGCTCGGCGGTCTCACCGCGGCCGTGCTCCGGCAGCCGCTGCCCGGGGCGCAGCAGGTCGACGGTGGTCATCAACCGGGTGAGCCGGTCCAGGGGGGCGAGCCCGATGCGCAGCAGGGCGGCGTTGGCGATCAGCATGACAGCCAGGCCGGCCACGAGGATGATCGCCTCGGTCAGCAGGACCGGTACGGAAACGGTCACCGGAGCCCACAGCAGCAGTGCGGTCGCGCCTCCCAGCACCACGGCGTTGAGAGCGAAGATCCGCCAGAACAGGGACACCGGGATGACGCCTTCCTTTTCGTGACACGGCTCTGTCTGTCTTGTCGGTCGCCGCGTTCCCCGAGCATGAGCCGCGGCCACTGCTCTGACCGGCCTGCTGCCAGCCTGCCCCGGCCGGCTGGATCCGTCGATGGGCTCCAATGCCCATTTCCGCACCTCGGCGTGCATACGGCGCGGTGGGCACCGGTAACGGCCGCAGATGGGTATCACGCCCGATGGGTTTCACGCGGCGTGTCGGACACGGTGGGGGCATGACCACCAACCGTGATCCCCCCGACGCCTCGGCTCCCAGTACCGCTTCCGTACGGCATCCGCGCCATCCGCACCATCCGTCTTTCGTAGGTAAGGACCGACCATGTCGCTCGATACGCCCCGCACCGAAACCCGTCCTGTGCGTCTGACCGCGCACGAGGCCCGCCAACGCCTGGAACACGAACGAGGCTCCCGGCTGACGCAGTTGCAGGCCATGGACGAGGCCGGGCCTGACGCGACGGAGCAGCTGATGTCGGTACAGAAGGACACGATTGAACGGGTCCTCAAGGAGATCGAGGCTGCCTTTGCCCGTGTCGACGACGGCAGCTACGGAATCTGCCTGGGCTGCTCCACGCCCGTCCCGGTCGAGCGCCTGGAGATCCTGCCCTACACACGCTTCTGCGTCTCCTGCCGGCGCAATGCCGCCTGACACAACCGCCCACCCAGTCTCCGTCTCCCGCCCTGCCCGAGGGGTGAAGTGGTGAACCAGCAGATCATCAGCGGCCGCGACACGACCCTGTCGGTCGAGGACCTTGCCGCGCTGCGCGAGAACCTGCACGAGCAGCGTCTGTTCCGCCAGGAACAGCTCCAGCAGCTCACAGTCCCCGCCACGAGCCGCACCGAGGCGCTGCTCGACCGGCGGGCCGCTTCTCAGCTCGAAGTGCACGTCAAGCTCGCCGCCTCCGCCCGCATGGTGCTCGCCGACGTGGAAGCGGCCCTGACGCGCATGGATCAGGGCCGCTACGGCCCCTGCCACCTGTGCCGCAGGCCCATTGCCCGCGAGCGTCTGATGATCGTGCCGCAGGCCCGCTACTGCGCCCGCTGCCAGCAGGTCAGAGAGGCCGGACGATGACGACACCAGCCCGACCCCGTACCGCGACCGCCCCGAACCGTACCTGGCCCTTGTACCGCCAGTGTTCCGGCATCGCCCTCGACCTCGGCAGCGCCCGAACGCGCGCCTGGGTGTCGCACGCCGAACAATCCTCGACGTGCCCACGGTGACCTTGCCCGTCGACGGCACGATCCACCCCATCCTGCGCGGCACCATCGTCGACACCCCGCCACCGCCCGGATGCTCGACCGCCTGCTCGGCCACCTCCTGCCGCGATTCGGCAGTCGCCTGATCGTCCTGACCACGCCCGTCCAGGGTGGAGTCACCTCCCGGAGGGATGCCGCACCGCACTGGAGCCCCTGCGGCCGCACACCGTGCTGACCGTCCGCTCCGCACGAGCCGTGGCCACGGCCGCCGGTGCCGATCTGACCCGGCCGCTGCTCGTGGTGGACATCGGCGCCGACATCACCGAGGTCGTCCTGCTCGCCGACGGCACCGTGACCGATGCCCGCCACGCCGTCCTGGGCACCAGCGACCTGGACAGTCTCACCCCGCCCACACACGACGTACCGTGCGATCTCATTGCCATGCACTACAAGTATCTTGCGACGCATGGCAATGGCTGACTATCTTGTACCGCATGACAAAGGGGCGGCCCGCCGGCGGTGACCAGCGTCGTAGCCAGATGCTGCGTGGAGTGCTCGATCTGTGCCTGCTGTCGCTGATCGCCGAACGGCCGCGCTACGGCTTTGAGTTCGTGACGGCACTCACCGACAGCGGGCTCGATCTCGTGAGCGAAGGCAGTATCTATCCGTTGCTCGCCCGGATGGAGCGGGAGGGGCTCATCTCCTCGTACAGCGCCCCGTCGGCCAGCGGTGGCGCCCCACGCAAGTACTACCGCCTGACCGAAGCGGGACGTACCGAACTGACCAGTGGCCGGGCCGTGTGGCACGCCTTCAGCGGGCGTGTGGGGCGGATCCTGACCGACACCGAACCCACGGGGGGAAGCGCACCATGACGGAGGACCAGCGAACCATGACGAACCAGCAGGTACTCGCGGTCTGCCGCAGCAACTGGGAGTACCGGGGCATCGACGACGGATCCGTCAGGGAGATGCTCGACGAGCTCTCCGCGCATCTGGAGGACGCGGCGGCCGCAGGGCGCACGCCTCAGGACGTCGTGGGCGACGACGTCAAGGAGTTCGCCGCGTCCTGGGCGCGGGCCCGAACTCCCTTCCCCCGACGGCTGTTGCGCACGGCGGCGATGGTCTGCTTCGTGATCGGCTGGCTGCTGCTGGCCACGTGCCTGGTCCGGTGGACCACCGAACGGGTCGTGAGCATTGACGAGGTCGCTTTCTGGGCCGTCGTCGCAGCGGTCACGGTCGCCTGGGAACTGCGGCGCGGCCGCCTGGGGCTCGGTAGGAATCTTGCGGTCGCCCTGGTCGCCGGCTTGGGCGCAGTGCTGCTCTCCCAGTGGCTGGTCGGCGACGGGGCGCTGTTCACATTGCCACTGTGGGTCGCCCCGGCGCTGCTCCTTCCCGGACTGCCGTACGCCGTCGCCGATGCGCGGGGCAAAAGGAACACCGCACCCGGCGCCTCCTAGGGGCTGTCCTGGCGATCATGAGCGGAGCCAGATGACGAGTGCTGCGGCGGTGACGGTGCCGAGGTGGACGTAGGCGCGTTTGTCGTAGCTGGTCACCCCCACGCGGAACTGTTTCAGCTCGTTGATCGCCCGCTCGACAGTGTTGCGCTTGGCGTACCGCTCCTTTTCGAAGCCGGGCAGTCCTGACTGCCTGGGAGGAGCCCCCTTTGACGCGCGGGGGCGGCGAGTGTCGGGCACCGGCCGCGTGCTGGTGAGCGCGCACGGAGGTGGAGTCCACGGACACGTCCCAGTGGATGTCCCCGGCCGCGTCCGCCTCGGCCTGCACCCGCTGGAGCAGCCGCTCCCACGTTCCATCCGCCGACCAACGCCAATGCCGCTCGTGAACGGTCTTCCAGGGACCGTAGCGCTCCGGCAGGTCACGCCACTGCACACCGGTGCGGATCCGGAAAAGCACCCCGTTCAGCACCTGGCGGTGATCCCGCCACTGGCCACACCGCCCGTTGCTCACCGGGAGGAACGGCGCAAGCGGCTCCCACTGAGCATCCGTCAGATCACCCCTATGCCCCGCAGTCCTATCAACGGCTCAACCTGATCGCCAGGCCACGGCCTAGCTCTCGTTTCGCTCCTCTGGCGCCGGCGCCGCCGGGCCGCACACACTACTCAGGCCGCTGTATGTCCAGTGGCGGTCGAAGTCGCCGTTGGCTAGCAGTGCGCGGATTTTCAGGACGGCTTCGGCGCCGGCGCCCCGCCCGGCCGTTGACGCGTTCGTCCGACAAATTCGCTACCCGGCGGCCGGAGCGCCGTGGTACACAGCCGCAGTGCAAAACATCTTGGAGTTCCCCGAGGTCCTGCGGCTGATCGAAGACCGCTCGGCCGCGTTCCGCGCTGCGATCGCGTCCGCCCCCGACCTTGACATCCAGGTCCCGACCTGCCCGGACTGGACGCTGCGCGAACTGGCGCAGCACCTCGGTGACGGCCGCCGCCGCCAGGCCGCCATCGTCGCGGCGGGCCCGGGGGCTGAGCCCCCGGCGAGGACGGACCCGAAGGGCGCCCCGACCGCGCCCCGCGACCGCGAAGCCCTGGACGCCTGGCTCGCCGAGTCGACGGACCTCATGCTCGACGCGATGCGCGAGGCCGGCCCGGACCGCGGCTGCTGGACCTGGTGGGGCCGCTCGCAGGCCCCGGAGACCAGCGGAGCCGTGGCCCGGCACCAGATCCAGGAGATCGCCGTCCACACCTACGACGCCCAGCTCACCCAGGGCGCCGCACAGCCGCTGCCGACGGACGTCGCGGTCGAGGGCGTCGACGAGTTCCTGACGACCGTCTCGGCGACGACCGTCCCCTGGCCGTTCAAGCCGGCAACCATCGACCTGCACACGACCGAGGGCCGCTCCTGGCGCCTGACCCTCAACGCCGACGGCGTCCGCTGCGACGACCTCGCCGCCGACGCGGAGCCGGGCGACATGGCGATGCGAGGCGCAGCGAGCGAACTCGTCCTCTACTTCTACGAGCGCGTCCCGCTCGACGGCCTGGAGACCACCGGCGACACCGAGCCGATGGAGCAGCTCGCAGACTGGGACCCGAACGCGTAGAACGCGCACTTGTGACGCATCTGTCGGTGGTGCACGCGCTCCTGCGGGCGCCACTGGGCCCGGGGTTGCGGACATCGCGCGGCTGCGGGCAGGTTGCGGGCCTGCTGTTCAAGGGCGAAAGGCGCACCTGCGGGCGGCTGCCGCTGCACTGGGGGACACTGCGCGGCGCCGGTGCTGCTGTTCAAGGGCGAAGGGCTCTCGGTCGTCCTGACGCCCGGTCAGCGGGCCGACTGCACCCAGTTCGAGGCTGTCATGGAACGGATCCGGGTGTCCCGCCTGGCCATCGGCCGGCCTCGCACGACACCCGACAGCGTCAGCGCCGACAAGGGCCACAGCAACCGTCACACCCGCGCCTACCTGCGTGGACACGGTATCCGGCACGTCATCCCGGACGCGAACCGACCAAGCGGGTCGGCCGTCTGCGGCGCGGGAGCACCGGTGGCCGGCTACCCGGCTTCGACATGGAGCGGTACGCCAAGCGCAACACTGTCGAGCGGGCGATCAACAAGCCGAAACAGTTCCGCGCGGTCGCGACCAGCTACGACAAACGCGCCTACTTCCACCTCGGCACCGTCACCGCCGCAGCACTCGTCGCCGTGACCACACAGGCCCGAAGCCCTTGACTACACGACCTTGACCTCAAGGCGAGTGACCCCGTGATACCCGGCAACGGAGCCTCCGCGAAAACCCGTTGGTGGACCACGGCGCCCACCGCTACTTTTCCGGAGGCCGTGCGAGAGAACGAGGAGGTGGTACCCGTGAACGCAGTATCGACATGGGTGCTCCCCTCCGGGGTCACGGTCGGGCGATAGGCAGGTCGTCCGGGAGCGCCGTTCAAGCGCACTCCCGAAAGGCACGACCATGCAATTCACTTCCGAACAGCGCCTCGACGACGGCGTCCTCGAGCGCGAATTCACCCTCGGCGAGATCCCCGGCACCCTGTGGACACCGGAATCTGCCGCACCGGCCACACCGGTCCCTTTGATCCTGATGGCCCACAACAACGGCCTGCCCCGGCGGCAATCGCGGCTGGTGGCCCGGGCCCGGCACTCCGCGGCGTACGGCTACGCGGTGGCCACCATCGACGCCGCCGGGTGCGGTGACCGGCCCCGTTCCGCCGCCGACGAGAAGGCCCGCGCCGACCTCCGCCGGGCGATGCAAACCGGCGAGCCGGTCGACGAGATCTTCGAGTCCGTCGTCGGCCCGCTGGTCGCACATGCGGTCCCGGATTGGCAGACCACCCTGGACGCCCTCCTTTCGCTGCCCGAGATCGGCGGCCCGGTCGGGTACTCGGGGTGGACCGCCGTCGGCATTCGGCTGGCGGTGGTCGAGCCGCGTATCGCAGCCGCCGGTTTCTTCGCCGGGGGCTATGTGCCCACCGCTCAGCGCGAGGAGGCCCGACAGGTCACCATTCCGCTGCTGTTCCTGCTGCAG
Organism: Streptomyces sp. NBC_01017; assembly: GCF_045162795.1. Classification (NCBI taxonomy): domain Bacteria; kingdom Bacillati; phylum Actinomycetota; class Actinomycetes; order Kitasatosporales; family Streptomycetaceae; genus Streptomyces; species Streptomyces sp. NBC_01017. The sequence continues at coordinate 10,238,088 of NZ_CP108683.1, read as the reverse complement.
TGGGACGACGAAGGGAACCCCCGGCAGCGGGCCCTGGACCTGTTCGAGGCTTTCGGAGCCAAGGAGAAGACACTGCACGCCAATTTGGGCGGGCACACGGGTACCCCGTGGTTCGAGGTGGACGACGGGAACCGGTTCTTCGGCCGGCACCTGAAGTGAGGCCGGGCGGTCAGGCCGGTAGCCGTGGGTAGGGCGAACCGGCCCGCCAAGGGCCCCATTTGACCGTCGACTGCTTCCTCCAACGGGCGGGATCCATGGCCGTGATCCGCTTGAGGCCACGGTGGGCATCCGATGCCGCCGCTCCTCAAGCGGATCCCTCTCGGTCACAAGCGGACGACCATGAGGGCAATGTCGTCGGGAGCGCCCCTTGCAACGCCGAGGCGGGTCAACAGTTCGTCGGCGACCTGGTCACGGGCGCGAGAGCTGACCTGGGCCAGGGCCGTCGTCAGGCGGGGCCGCCGGCGTCCGGAGTCGCCGCAGTCGGACGCGTCCCGAGGCCAGTGCGGTTTCCAGCCTGTGGATCCTGGCTACGGTCGAGGTGCCCGCCGGGTCTGCTCGTCGCCCTCGCGGTAGAGCACCAGGTGCTCATGGAAGAGGACGCCGTCGCGGACGTCGCCGGTGGCGGTGAAGCCGGTGTCGTCGACGTAGTCGATGTGGTTGCCGGTGACCGTATAGCTGCCGGTGTAGGCGCTGCGGCGGTTGCCGCGGGCTTCGTCGTAGCGGCCGTCGGGCAGGAGTTCCTGGCGGATGAAGCCGTCCGCTGTCACCCACATCCCGACGTAGGGGTGAGGGTCGCGGGGTGTGTCGGTGCTGGTCATGACTCTACGGTCACCGGGGCGGCCGGCGGCAACCAGGCCGCAGTCTCCCCAGGTGGGAGCTTCCTGGGTGTCGCGCACCCAGGATCCTGAACGACGAGTCCCACGGTCCGGCCGGTCCGGTGCGGTGCGGCAGTGGCGTGGGCCGAGGCCCATGCCCCATTTTCGCGGGCGGGGACGGATCGTGGGTGCCCGACACCCAGGTACAGCGCGGCCTGGTTCCGGATCCACCGCGCGCCGAACCTGGTGGTCGGGCGGCCCCCGCAGCTGCCGAACTCTCGCCTCGGACCTGCACCGGCGCTCATCTCGCGCAGCGGGGAAACCGACGCGGCGACCCCACTGAGGAGCAGGCGATGAGCACCACCGATACCGACAACGTGAGCTGGAACTCCGAGTCCCTCAAGGAGATCCTGTCGAATGACAAGGGGCGTCCCGTCCTCTTCGCCCACGCCCGCATCCTGACGATGGACCCGCTGATCGGAACCATGAGCGGCGCCGACCTCCTGTTCGTCGGCTCCCTGCTCGTGGGGGTCGGCCCGGGCATCATCACCGCGGCGGGGGACGACGACGCCATCGTCGTCGACTGCACCGGCCTGACCATCGCGCCAGCCGTCGTGGACACCGTCGCACTGTCCGGTGGCCGCGGCCACCGCTCCGAGTACGTCGCGACACTGGCCCCGGGCAACACCCCCGACTTTCTGGTGCTGCCAGACGAACTCGCCGCCGACGTGCCGAGCGCGGTGGCCACCCTCATGACCCGGCCCGGGCAGGTCCGCGCACTCGTCGCAGCCGGCCGCCCTGTCCTGTGGGCCGGCACCGACGTTCCGGGTCGGGCCACCGCCCCCGAGGCGGGCATCCCGGCCGCCGCGGACCTGACCGGCAGCCCGCGCGTAGGCGTCTGGATCGACAGGAACGACTTCCTGCACCAGGAACTCACTGCCGACGGCCGCTACGACGAGACCCGGGGCGGGCGCCCGCACGCCTACCAGGGCCGGTACTGGATCGACGGCGACCGCATCGACTACCTGGACAACCTCGGCTTCTGGGCCTACGGCGAGTTCCAGGGCGCCGAACTGCACCACGCGGGCTATGTCATGAAGCTCGGCTGACCCTCCCCCCTCCCTCTCCATCCCACGGCCCACGGCCCACGGCGCCCACGGCGCCCACGGCGCCCACGGCCCAACCTCACGGCCCCGTCCGCCGTACCAAAGGAAGACCTCTCATGAACGTCAACGACACCACCAGCGCCGCCGTCCTCGAAGAGCTCCGGCGCCGGCCGGCCGACCGGCGGCGCATCCTCTTCACCGGCGCGACCATCGTCACCATGGACCCTGACCTCGGCGTCATCAACGGCGGCGACCTGCTCGTCGAGGGCGACACGATCACCGCCGTCGGCCGTCACCTCGACGCGGACGGTGCCGTGGTCGTCGACGCCACCGGCACGATCCTCACCCCCGGATTCGTCGACACCCACCGCCACGCCTGGCAGGCCCAGCTGCGTCGGATCATGCCGGACGTCGACGACCTCGGCGGCTACGTCATGTCCACCCTGGCCGGATACGCCACCGTCTACCGGCCCGAGGACATGTACATCGGTACCCGGCTGGCCGCCCTGACCGCGATCGACAGCGGCATCACGACGATGCTCGACTTCTCCCACAACTCCCGCACCCGCGAGCACTCCGACGCCGCCATCGAGGCCCTCGTCGACACCGGCATCCGCGGCGTGCACGCCGCCATGGGGCCGCACTTCGGCGAGTGGGACCGGCAGTGGCCCGGCGACCTGACCCGCCTCAAGGACCAGTACTTCCGCAGCAGCGAGCAGTTGCTCACGCTGCGCCTGGCGACGCTGGCCACCGACGAGATCGCCGGCCCGGTTCTCGCCTACGGCCCCGAACTCGCGCGCGTTGCAGAGGAGTTGGGCATCGGCGTGAGCGTGGATGCCGTCTTCGGCACGTCCTCCTCCGAGGCGGTCCTGCGCTGGGCCAAGGACGGCATCCTCAGCCCCGACGTCACGCTCATCCACTCCACGGGACTGACCTCCGAGGCGTGGAAAGCCATGGGAGGGACTGGTACCACGGTCGCCCTCGCCCCCACCTCCGACGCCCAGATCGGACTGGAGACCGCGATACCGGCCGTCGACGAGGCCCTCGCCGTCGGCATCCGCCCCGGACTGAGCATCGACGTCGAAGTCGCCCTGGCCAGCGACATGTTCACGCAGATGCGGGCACTGCACGCCATCCAGCGGATGCGCGCGGTCCACGCCGCCTACGGCACCGACAATCAGCTCTTGCGCATCACCACTCACGACGTCCTGGACTTCGCCACCCTCCAGGGCGCCCACACCAACGGCCTGGCCGGCGTCACCGGCTCGCTCACTCCGGGCAAGAAGGCCGACCTGCTGGTCATCCAGGCCGAGGACCTCAACAACATGCCGCTCAACGACCCGATCGGCACGATCGTGCTGGGCTCCGACGCCCGCAACATCAGCGCCGTTCTCATCAACGGCGAGCCCCGTAAGTGGGACGGACACGTCCTCGACATCGACCTGAACGCCCTGCGCAATGAGGTGCACGCCTCACGCGAGTACGTACTGAACGCCTCGGCCACCTGAACATCCCCGCCGCCCCGGCATTGCCTCCATCGTTCCCCTACGACTGCTTGTTCTGGTCGGCCGCAAAACGCCTAGTCTTGCCCCATGAGCAGTGGGACACCTTTGGGTGCTTTCCTCAGAGCCCGCCGAGAAGCCATCAAGCCACACGATGTCGGTCTTCCCGAACACGGGCGACGCCGGGTGCCGGGACTGCGCAGAGAGGAAGTCGCGCAGCTCGCCGGGGTCAGCGCCGACTACTACATCAGGCTGGAACAGGGGCGCGAGAACGGCCCGTCCCCGCAGGTCCTCGATGCCGTGGCACGGGCCCTGAAACTGAATGCAGAAGCCACCGACCATCTCAACCGCCTCTGCCTCACCGCCTCGCAGCGACCACGCGACTGGGGCGAGACGGACGTCAGCGAGCAGTTGTTGCAGCTGATGAACGGATGGGAGCACACTCCGGCCTTCGTCATCGGCCCGGCCCTCGACGTCATGGCGGCCAACTCTCTCGCCACAGCCCTCCACAGCGGGTTCGAGAAGTTCGACAACCTCGCCCGCATGATGTTCGTCGACCCCGCAGGACGCGAGTTCTACCAGGAATGGGAGCGAGCCGCGCACTCCTGCGTGGGTGAAATCAGGGCCGCGTACGGACACGACCCCGGATCGCCCCGCATCGCCGACGTCGTAGCGGAACTGTCCTCCCAGAGCGTGGAGTTCGCCGAAATCTGGCGGATGCACGACGTGAAGGCGAAGGCCCAAGAGGGCAAGCACCTCAAACACCCCGATGTCGGAGATCTGCACATCAAGTTCGCGACTTTCACCGTCAACGGGGCCTCGCACCAGCAACTGGTCGTTTATCAGGCCGAACCGGCCGGCCCGACAGCGGCAGCCTTCGAGACGCTGAGGGCCATGGCCACCGGGAAAGTGTGAACTGCTGCGGATACACAGGGCGTTCGGACGTAGGTTGTGCCGTGAAACATCCACACTGCGGTTCAAGAACGGACACGACTTATGACCGACCCCGTGACGACGCCGGAACCGGCGAACCATCAGAAGATCGACACTTCGGTTCCGCACTCCGCCCGCATCTGGAACTACTGGCTCGGCGGCAAGGACAACTACCCCGTCGACGAAGAAGCAGGCGACGCGTACACCGCGGTCTTCCCCGGCATCGTCACCATCGCCCGCTCCAGCCGCGCCTTCCTGCGCCGCAACATCACGTATCTCGTCTCCGAGGCGGGCATCCGGCAATTCCTGGACATAGGCACCGGTCTTCCAACCGCCCAGAACACCCATGAGGTCGCCCAGCAGCTGGCCCCCGAGACACGGATCGTTTACGTCGACAACGATCCGATGGTGCTCGCCCACGCTCGCGCCCTGCTCTACTCCACCCACGAGGGTGCGACCGCCTACATCGACGCCAACGTGACGGACCCGGACCGCATCCTGGCAGCCGCCGCCGAGACACTGGACTTCGGCCGCCCCACCGCGCTCATCCTCAGCAACATCCTGGGCCACGTCCCCGACTACGATCAGGCCCGCTCCATCGTCACCCGGCTGATGAGCGCCCTGCCCTCGGGCAGCTACCTCTCCATCAACGACGGATCGCGCGGCATCGACCCGGTCTTCGAGCAGGCCCAGGACGCCTACAACAGCAGCGGCGCCGTCCCTTACAACCTGCGCACGGTCGATGAGATCACCACGTTCTTCGACGGTCTGGACCTCATCGCACCTGGCGTCGTCTCGGTGACGCAGTGGCGACCGGAGCCGGGTTCGCCCACCGGGGAGGTCGTCGCCGAGCACGGCGGTCTTGCCCGGAAGGCGTAGGACCGGGCGTCTGCCGGCAGCTCCGAGAAGGTCGTCCGCGTTGGCATGCCGCTGCCCACGAAGACCGGTCGTCCGATCCGTCGATCCTTCCGGCGGGCCTGCCCCCGGCGAAGTGCAGGCCCGCCGCCGTGACCAGCGCCGCCGACGAACCCGGCGAGATGAGCGTCCGGCACGCTCTGCTCCTCGTCGGTGCTGGCGTGCACGCGTCGGCCGCGGTGGAGGACGATGGGAGGGCAGGCACTTGCGCCGGAACACTTCCGACCAGCGGCACGGCAGCCCGATGCGGCGGGGAAGGAGGTCGGGTATGGGGCCGACCGAACCCTTCCGGGGTGATCCCGGCACGTCGGGTGTGGTTGCGTCCCGGCCGGGCGGCCTGCTGGATGTGCTGAACGTGGCAGCAGTCCTCCTCAACGCCGAGGGCAGGATCGATCTCTGGAGCCCGCAGGCCGAGATCCTCTTCGGCTACACCGCCGAGGAGGCACTGGGCCAGTACGCGGCCCGGCTGTTGATCGACAGAGAGCACCTCGACACGGTGCTGGCACTGTTCGCCCAGGTCATGGAGGACGGCGAGAGCTGGGCCGGGATCTTTCCCGTGCGGCACAAGGACGGCAGCAGGCGCTTGGTGGAGTTCCGCAACATGCGGTTGCAGGACGAACACCGTGAGTACTGGGCTCTGGGTCTGGCCACGGACCAGGCAACGCTACGGCAGATGGAGCGGAACCTGGCGCTGTCCGCCCAGCTGGTGTCCCAGTCACCGATCGGGCTCGGCATGCTGGACACCGATCTTCGGTATATCTCCGTCAACCCCGCGGAGGAACGGATGAACGGCGTGCCGGCCACCGAGCACATCGGCCGCCACGTCCACGAGGTGGTGCCCTACCTGGACGACTCCTTCGAAGGTGTCATGCGTGAAGTCCTCGCCTCCGGGACACCGATTGTCGACCACTACATCGTCGGCCGCACGGCGGCCGACCCGGACAACGATCACGCCTGGTCGATCTCGTTCTACCGGCTCGAATCCCCCAACGGAAAAGTGCTGGGCGTGGCCACCTCCAGCGTCGATGTCACCGACCGACACCGCGCCGTGGAAGAACAGCGGCGGACCGCCCTCACTCTCCAACGCAGCCTGCTGCCCCACCCCCCTCCGCAGCGGCCTGGTCTCGATGTCGCCTTCCGCTACCGCCCCGCCCAGGCCACCATCGAGATCGGCGGCGACTGGTTCGACGTCATCCCCCTGAACGGCGACAAGACCGCTCTCGTCGTCGGCGACGTCATGGGCAGCGGCGTCACAGCCGCCGCCAGCATGGGACAGCTGCGCACCGCGACCAGAACACTGGCCGACCTCGATCTACCCCCCGACCAGGTCCTCCACCACCTCGACCACATCACGGACGACCTCGGCACCATAGCGACCTGCGTCTACGCCGTCTTCGACCCCCACACCGCGCAATGCCGCGTCGCCCTCGCCGGACACCTACCGCCCGTACTCCTCCGCCCGGACGCCACACGTGAGCTACTCGACCTGCCCACTGGCGCGCCTTTGGGCGGCTGCGGTATCTCCTTCGACTCCACCTCGATCGACTTCGGGCCCGGCAACCAACTCGTCCTGTACACCGACGGCCTCATCGAGACCCGCGACCAGCCGATCGACGCACGCCTGGACGCCCTCCTCGCCGTCCTGGACGACCCCGACCGCTCCATCGACGCCACCTGCGACGTTCTCCTGCACACCCTGCGTGACGATCACGACCACGACGACGTAGCCCTGCTGATCGCTCGGGCAGGTCAGCAGCCGCCGCAGTTGTAGTAGAGGACGTCCCAGTGGTTGCCCTCGTCGGCGTAGATGTTGCCCGAGCCGGAACGCCACTGGGGAGCCCCGTCGCCGCGCGGGCCGATGTAGGTGAAGTTGTTCTTGATGTAGTTCCCGAGACAGGCGTACTTGCCGAAGTCGAGCTTGTAGCCGTTCCAGTGCGAGTACGTGCCGGAGGCGTGTCCGGTCTCGGTGCCGCCCGTGATGTTCAGGGCACAGCCGCTGGCACGCTTGAGCGTCTGTGCGCCTTGGGCGGTGGCGAGGTTGAGCTGCTCGAAGGACGTACAGGTGGGGTTGTTGCGGTTGGAGCAGTTCCCGGACGACGACCAGGTGATGCCGACCTGCTGGAACATGGAGGTCGCGGTGGCGTGACTGATCTTGGTGACGGCGAACGCTTCGCCGGCGGTGCCAATGACGACGGCGCCGGGGGCGATGACGAGGGCGAGAGCGGTCAGGACCGAGCGAAGCTTCAAGGCCTGGGTGACCTTCATACGGGGACCTTCCTGCGGTGGGCCACGGTTCCTGTGGGGCGGCTGTGCAGGTGGTGCAGGAAGAATGGTGCCCGCGGTCTACGCGCGTTGGCCAGAGGACAAAGCGGAACACGTGGCCTCATGCCACCGGTACCCCGGCCATGTGAGCGGCACCCACACGACCTCCCGCGGCTCGGCGAACGTCGCCATCCGCGCTATGTGTGGCGCCGCCAAGCACGGCCGCCGTCACGAGAGATCCACAGCCCTTCGCCCTTCACCAGGCTGTACGTCGCTGTCGTCGCGTCCGCGATGCCGTAGAGCGTGTTGCCGTGGACGGTGAGCGACGTGAATGCGGTCGGCGTCTTCAGTTGGTGGAAGGCGCTGTTGGTGTGGTCGTCGGCGAGCCAGTAGCGGCCGCCCTCCTCGCCGAGGAGGAGTCGCCCGTCGTCGAGGACCTCAAGGTCCAATGCCTCCGGGCCGCGCTTCAGGTCCCTCCAGGCAACGCCGCCGCCGAGTACCGTCCGCCAGTGCGTGCCGCTGTCCGTCGTCACCAGCAGACCGCCCACACTCTCGCCCCGGGTGAGGGACAGCGCGGCGGTGCCATCGCGCGCGACGAGGACGCCACCCGCGTAGGGCTTCGGGACCGCCGTGGAGCCCTGGGTGCGGCCGTCGCGCTGCCACAGGACGCGGTCGGGGTCCTCGGTCAGTGACTGGTCCAGGCTCCAGATCGTGCCCCGCTCGTCGACGGCGAGGCGGACGGCGTCTTGCGGCACGCCGGCCGGTGGCGCCACCGTGCGCGTGGCGGGGCGGTAGATGAGGGTCGGTTCGAGTTCGGCGAGCAGGACGTCACCGGGGCGGCTGCGCAACGGGGTCCCGGTGATGACGACCTTCTGCCGCTTGCCGCGTACGTCGAGGGCGTAGGCTCCCCCGGCTCCTTCACCCGGCGGCACCCGCACGAAGCCGCCGGGCACTCCCTTGTACGCGGCCCGTGCCGCCTCCGCGTCGGTGTGTTCCGCGTGCTGGGCGACCGTAGCGCCGTTCGGGCCGATGATGCGCCACGCGGACGCGGCCGGCCCTTCGTCGTCCTCGACATTGCCGGCGTCGTACGTCAGAAGCAGCGAGCCGTCGCCCGCGCGGACCACTGCGGTGGGTGCGCCGGCCATCTCGATGACGTCGGCCGGGCGCGGGCGAGGATCTTCGATGACGCGCTTGTACTTCGCCTCACGGTCCCCCGAGGACGCGTCATCGGGTCCCCCCGGTCCGCAGGCGGTCAGCGCCAGCACCGCACCGGCCGCGGCCACGAGCCCGACCGCCCGTCTCCCGGGTTTCCTCAGCGACGACATTCGCACATCCTCACATGCCGCAGCAGTGGCCCGAGCGGGAACCATTCGGCGCGTCGGCGCCCGGTCGGCGCAGAGAGGTGTGACGTCGTAAGCGGATCAGGGGCGTACATCGACGTAGTCACCGGTGGCCTTGGCCGGGCCGGTGGTGGTCGTGCCGGTGAAGTTCCAACGCCAGTAGCCGTCCTCGACCGCCTTGACCGTGGCGCGCAGTGTGCCGGTGCTGCTGCTCCTTACGGCGACCACCGTGGTGTAGGTGCTGCTGCCCTTCGGGCGGAATTGCAGTTGCACGGTCCGACCCGCGTATCCGGCATACCGATAGGTGTCCCAGTTGGCCCGCACGAGCTTGCCGGTGACGGTGATACGCGCGCCCTTGGTCACCGGCTCCGGGGCCGCGTTGACGGTGAGCTGCGCCGCACGCTTGAGGCTGAACGACCCCACGCGCGGGGCGAAGACGGATTCGCCGTCGTTGGCGTCGGCCAAGGCGTCGACAGACCACGTTCCCGCGTTGGCGTTGGCCAGGTCCACCGGATCGTCGCTGCCTGGAGCAGGGTGGGCGTTGACGGTGAACGCCGTCGTACAGGCCGTCGCACTCTCGCAGAACGCGTCGGTGGTGTAGAAGCCGCCATGCGGTCCTTTCAGATCCACGTCTACGAAGGACAGGCCCGAGTCGTCCGATCCGCCGACCGTGACCGGGAACACCACGTCGTGCGTGATACCCACGACGACGTCCCGTCCGGAGTTGACGGTGGCACCGCTGACCACCGGTTCACCGGCCGCGGCATCGGCCGGGGCGCCAACACCAGCCAGCAGAACGACGACGGCCCCCAGCACGACACCGCGGCCCACCCCGCGACCGACGGGCCTGCCCTGCGGGGCGCGTGCGCCGGCGGTGGGCGCAGCGATGTCGTGCCCGCCGCTCGGTCTGTCGCCGAGCGGTGCGGCGTAGCGGCTCATGAACCCTCCCAGAGGTGACAGGCCCTGCTGCCATCCACCGGAAGGGGAACGGTAGTTGGCAGAGGATGCCGGAGACGGGAAGTCCGTCACTCCCTACGACTGCCGAGACGGCCCGATCGTTGCCCCGGAGGTGAGGGGCACCTCGTGCGACCTGGAAACAGCTCTCCAGCCGCATCGTTACGAGTCGCCAGCAGGTCAACGCCAAGGAGGGCCCAGTGCCACAAGTCGCCTGCCGCAGAAGCCTGGTGAGGGTGAGCGACACAGTGGTGCGCGAGGTCTGGACAGAGGTCGAGGGCCGTGTTGTCATTTCGGCTGTCGCAAGAATTTCCAACGTTGAAAGAGCTGCCCGACCGCGTCCGTACCGGTCTTCCGTCATTCCTGCGGCCTGGTCTTTCCATGTGACCGGCCCCGGTCCGCGGCCTCTGTGCGAGGAAAGGTTCGATGACAAGACAACACATCCGCCCACGGGCCAGACTCTGGGCGCTGCTGGCTACGGCCGCTCTCGTTGTGCCCCCGAGCGGTCTGGCCGCCACCGCGTCGGCAGTTGAGCCGACCGGCAGCGCCTCAGTGCGTTCCACCGAAGCAGCCGACGTCGAGGTGCACGGCCTGAAGGGCGAGTACTTCAGCATGTCGGCCCCGGGCGCACGGGACTTCGCCGAACTCGGTGGCACGCTGCTCGATCCGCAGATCAACTTCTCGGGCCTGACCAGCACCTTCCAAGAGCTGACCGGCAAGACGGCGCACACGACCGCCCGTTGGACGGGCCAGATCGAGGCACCGGCCACCGGCGAGTACACCTTCTACGCCATCGGCGACAACGGCTTCCGGCTCTACATCGACGGCGAGCCTGTCATCGACCACTGGGAGCCGGACTGGGACAAGGAGCAGACCAGCTCCGCGATCCGGCTCACCGGCGGCGAGAAGCACGACTTCCGTCTGGAGATGTTCCAGGACTTCGGCGGCTCCAACATGTTCCTGCGTTGGGCCGGCCCGGGCCTGTCCAAGCAGCTCGTGCCGATGTCGGCGTTCACTCCGCCCGAGGGCTTCGAGGTCTACCCGGTGGAGATGTCCGTGGCCGCGGACGGACGCCGGCTGCGGGCCCGGTTCGAGGGCAGGGTCGGCGACCTTCGGGCCGTGCAGGACCATCTGAAGGTCGAGGCCGACACCACGGCCATGCCCCTGAAGTCGGTCACCGTCGATCCCGGGGACCGCAACTCCCTGCTCGTGACGCTCGCCGAACCCGTGCAGAAGAACCAGCAGGTGCGGGTCACCTACGACGGCGAGGGCGGCCTGACGTCGGGCGGCGAAACCGTACCGAAGGTCATCCGCTATGCCGACAACGCCTCCACCCACCGGCTGACCACCAAGTGGGGCGACAGAGTCGACGAGAAGAACCCGCTGCCGGAGTATCCGCGTCCGCAGCAGGTGCGCTCCAAGTGGAAGAATCTCAACGGCCCTTGGCAGTTCAGCGGCGCCGAGGCGGGCGAGCAGCCGGTGTTCGGCAAGGACCTCGACGAGAAGATCGTCGTTCCGTACCCGGTGGAGTCGCAGCTCTCCGGGCTGGAGCGGCACGAGGACCACATGTTCTACCGCAGGCTGGTGAACGTCCCCAAGGACTGGAAGGTCGGCAAGGACGGCAAGGACAACCGGCTGAAGCTGAACTTCGGGGCCGTGGACTACCAGGCCCGCGTCTTCGTCAACGGCACCAAGGTCGCCGAACACACCGGTGGCTACGACGCCTTCAGCGCCGACATCACCGACGCGCTGAAGGGCAACGGGCCGCAGGAGGTCGTGGTCGCGGTCACCGACACCGGGGGCGCCGACCAGCCGATGGGCAAGCAGTCCACCAACCCGGGCGGCATCTTCTACACCCAGTCGTCGGGCATCTGGCAGACCGTCTGGATGGAGCCGGTCGCCGTCGCAGCGATCGATAACGTTGTCTCCACCCCCGACATCGACACGAGCAGCCTCGCGGTGACGGTCGAGTCCGGCAAGGCGTCCGCCGGGGCCCGGGTCGAGGCGGTCGCCCGCGACAAGCGCGGCAAGGTCGTCGGCAAGGTGAGCGGGCCGGCGAACAAGAAGCTGCGCCTGCCGGTCTCGAACCAGCGCCTGTGGAGCCCGGACGACCCCTACCTCTACGACCTCGACGTAAAGCTCACCGACGGCAGATCCACCGACAAGGTCGGCAGCTACTTCGGCATGCGCGAGACAGGCGTCGCGAAGGTGGGCGGTTTCCAGAAGCTCGTGCTCAACGGGAAACCGGTCTTCTCCCTGGCCACCCTCGACCAGGGCTTCTGGCCCGACGGCCTGTACACCGCGCCCAGTGACGAGGCCCTCGCGTTCGACCTGAAGGCACACAAGGAGCTCGGCTTCAACGCCGTGCGCAAGCACATCAAGGTGGAGCCCGCGCGCTGGTTCTACCACGCGGACCGGCTCGGCCTGCTGGTCTGGCAGGACTTCGTCTCCGGCAACATCACGAACGAGACCGGGCAGCGTGCTTTCGTCGACCAGGGCCGGGAGATGATGCGCGAGCACCACAACGCGCCTTCCGTGATCGGCTGGATCGTCTTCAACGAGGGCTGGGGCGAGTGGGACCGCACCGAGACCGGCAGGATCGCCGAGTCCGTGAAGGCGGCCGACCCGTCCCGTGTCGTCAACGCCCACAGCGGTGTCAACTGCTGCAACTCCAAGGGTGATTCGGGCAAGGGCGACATCATCGACCACCACGACTACAACAACGAGGACCCGCCGTTCCCCGACGACAAGCGGGCCGCGATGGACGGTGAGCACGGCGGCTTCACCCTGCGCACCCCCGGGCACATGTGGCCGGGCGCTCCGACGGTGATCTACAGCGGTGTCGACGACAAGGAGGCATTGACCCGCAAGTACGTCGAGAACACCGAGAAGTTCTATCTCGACCAGGCCGGAGCAGAGCTGTCCGGTTCGGTCTACACGCAGATCTCCGACCTGGAGAACGAGCTCAACGGCTTGTACACGTACGACCGTCGGGAGATCAAGGTCGACCCGGTCCGGGTCCGTGAGGTCAACCGCAAGGTCATCGCGGCCGGTGCCGCCGCGGGCGAACGGCAGACGCTCAAGGGCGGCGGGCACTGGGCCCTCGACGAGGGCACCGGGGGCTCGGCGAAGGACGCCGGTCCGAACGCCAAGGCCATGACGCTCAGCGAGGGCACCACCTGGACGCCCGGTGTCAGCGGCAGCGCGCTGAAGTTCGACGGCAACGGCCAGCACGCCGAGACCGATGGACCGGTGCTCGACACCACCGGAAGCTACTCGGTGTCCGCGTGGGTCCGGCTGGACGAAATCCCCGGCAACTACGCCACCGCGGTCAGCCAGGACACCCGGCGCCAGGCCAGCCCGTTCTACCTCCAGTACGGACAGGGCGCGTTCGCCTTCAGCACCCCGAGCGAGAGCCGTGCCCGCCTGGTCACCACCCCGGAGAAGGGCCGCTGGTACCACCTGGTCGGCGTCCGCGACAGCGCCGACAACACGATCAAGCTGTACGTCGACGGAAAGCCGGCGGCGAGCGCCACCGGCGGTGCGGCCTATCCGAGCACCGGCGCCCTGGCCGTCGGCCGCGCCCAGTGGGGCGGCAACGACACCGACTTCTGGAACGGCGCGGTCGACGAGGTTCACGCCTACGACAAGGCCCTCACCGCCGAGGAGGTGAGCGCGCTCTACACGGACGAGAAGCCGTAGCAGAAGCGGCACCGAACGGGCCCGGGCGGGGACACCACTCCCCCGCCGGGGCTCAATCGGTTCGCTATCCTCCGGTCACGGCGGCCATCGGGCCTCCACGGTCCGTGTGGCCTCCGTGAAGGGGGTGGGGTTGTCCCAGGTTGGGTACCACCCGGGTGGCGAGCCGCAACTCGACGTTGTAGTGACGCAGGTACCCGCCGGGGTAGTTGCGCGACTCGAAGCTTTGACTTGCTCCCCAGGCTGAAGCCCAGGGATTCTGGCCTTCCCTCCCCTGCCGTGCCGCTAGGCGGAACGCGCTTGGGAAGGGTATCCCTGGCTTCCTGCTTCATTGCGCTGTGCCAGAACGGATTCTGGTCTTATCGGCGCTCCACAGGCTGATACCGCCAGTCCGGCGGCCTTTTTGACGTTGCGTGCGGAGTTGATGTCCCGGTCGAGGAGAGCTCCGCAAGCGGGGCAGGTCCATTCCAGGATGTGGAGGGGCTTGGGTCCATCCACATGATCACAGTACGAGCAGGTCTGACTGGTCGGCACGAACCGGCCGACCTTGATCAGCGTGCGTCCGTACCGGTCAGCCTTGTAGACGAGCATGGCCACGAACTGTGACCAGCCCGCATCGTGCACACTCTTAGCCAGTCTCGTGCGTGCCAGTCCGCTCACCGCCAGGTCTTCCACGCCGATGGCTTGGTTCTCGCGAATCAGCTTGGTGGAGAGCTGGTGGTGAAATTCGCGGCGCGCGTCGGCAACTTGGGCATGCGCGCGGGCGACCTTCACGCGTGCCTTCTGCCGGTTCTTGGACCCCTTCTGCTTGCGGGACAACTCCCGCTGGGTCTTCTTCAGCTTCTTCTCCGCGCGGCGCAAGAATCGCGGAGAGTCGATCTTCGTGCCGTCGTCGAGGATCGCGAAGTGCCTCAGACCCAGGTCGATGCCGACCCGCTGGTGGCTGTCGGGCGTCTTGGCGGCGTCGGCAGCCTGGTCGGTGTCAATGACAAAAGATGCGAAGTATCTCCCGGCCCCGTCCTTGATCACGGTAACGGAGGTAGGGGTGGTGGGCAGGGCCCGCGACCACTTCACCTTGACAGTCCCGATCTTCGGCAGGCTCAATCGCCTGCCGTCGGTGACCGACCAGCGGGCGTTGGCAGTGAACCGGATTGACTGCCGGGCATCCTTCCGGGACTTGAACCTCGGCGCCCCCAGTTTGGGACCCTTGCGGTCGCCCTTGAGGGAGGCGAAGAAGTTCTTGTAGGCCGTCTCGGCATCACGCAGAGACTGCTGGAGCACGACCGCGGAGACCTCGCCCAGCCAGGAGCGGGCCTCGGTCTGCTTGGCCTGCGTGATAAGGCGCGTGGACAACTCCCCGGCTTTCGGGAACGGGCGTCCCGCTGCTCTGGCCTCCTCGCGGGCCCGCACGGCGTCGTTGAACACGACGCGCGCACACCCGAATGCCCGCGCCAACGCGCCGCGTTGGGTGTGATTCGGGTACAGGCGAAAGCTGTACCGAAGCTGCATGAAAGCCACCGTACACACGTGGGCTACAGCAGAGATGCCGGAGACCAGAACTGGTCGGCGGCCGGGCCGTGGAGGCTCGGCCGCCGGGGCCGGGGCTTGTCACATGAGTTGCCGTCTGCGGCCGAGCCACGTCTGGGCGATGACGACGACGGCGAGGAAGCCGCCACTGACGACCTGTTGGTACGAGGAGTCGAGGGAGCCGATCTGGTTGATGACGTTCTGGATGACCTTCAGCAGCAGCACGCCGACGAGTGAGCCGCTGACGTAACCGAGGCCGCCGGACAGCAGGGTCCCGCCGATGACCACGGCGGAGATGGCCTCCAGTTCCATGCCGTTGCCGAGGATGGTGACGCCGGAGGCCAGCCAGGCGGCGTTGAGTGCGCCGGCCAGGCCGGCGAGGAGGCCCGAGAGGGTGTAGACGAGGATCTTCGTGCGGGCCACGGGGGCGCCCATCAGGGCTGCCGCGTCCTCGTTGCCGCCGACCGCGTAGACGTGCTGTCCGAAGCGGGTGCGGCGCAGGACCACGGCGCCCACGACGAACAACGCCAAGGTGATCCACACCGGGTTGCCGAGGCCCAGGGTGGTGCCCTGGCCCAGTTCGGCGAGGAACGAGCCCTTGCCGATGAGGAAGGTGTCCGCGCCTTCGTCGGTGATGGCGAGCAGCAGGCCGCGCGCGCCCAGCATGGCGGCGAGCGTGACGATGAACGGGGCGAGGCGGGAACGGGCGACCAGCAGGCCGTTGACGACACCGATCAGCCCGCACACCGCCAGCGGCAGCAGCAGGGCCACCAGAGTGCCGTGCCGTGACCCCCAGGCCGCGAGAACGCCGCCGAGGGCGAACAGGGAGCCGACGGACAGGTCGATGCCACCGGTGATGATCACGAAGGTCATACCGAGGGCGACGATCGCCAGGAAGGCCGAACTGGTCGCCATGTTGCCGATGTTGTCGCCGGTGGCGAAGGCGTCGAAGGAGAACGACGCCACCAGGGAGACCAGTACCAGCACGGCAAGCGCGCCGTGCTGCTGGATCAGGGCGCTCAGCCTCTCGGAGCGCGCGGAGCCGACCGGTTCGGTCTCCCCCGTCGGCTCATTGCTCGCGGTGGTCACGGGTGCGTCCGCTTTCGTGACGGTCATCGCTTCCCCCGTCCCCGTGCCGCGTAGACCGCGGCGACGATCACTATGGCCTGGGCGATCTGGGTCCAGGAGGGCGGCAGATCGTGCTTGATGAGGGTGGCGGTGAGCAGTTGGATGAGTACGGCTCCCGCCACGGTGCCGGCGATGTTGACCCGGCCGCCGGTCAGCGGAGTGCCACCGACGACGACGGCCGTGATCGCCGAGAGCTCCATCAGGTTGCCGAGCGAGGTCGGGTCGCTGGCCTGGAGGCGGGCGGTCGCCAGCACCCCTGCCACGGCGGCGAGCAGCGCGCACACGACGTACACGGTGATCAGCACGCGTCGCACCGGCAGCCCGGCGAGCTGCGCGGCCGGGCGGCTGTCACCGATGGCGAGCAGTTGGCGTCCGAAGGTGGTGCGGCGCACCACGAAGGCCACCAGCAGGGCCAGGACGGCGGCGATCAGGATCAGGTAGGGGATGCCGAGGATGTCGCCGGAACCCAGGGAGGCCAGGGAGGGGTTGCGCAGGTCCTCCAGCTGGGGCAGCAGCACCAGGGCGAGGCCCCGGCCGCCGACCATGAGCGCCAGGGTCGCCACGATGGGCTGTACGCCGACGAGCGCGACCAGCGCACCGTTGGCCAGTCCGACCCCGGCGGCGAAGAGCGCGACCACGAGCAGCGCGGGCAGCAGTCCGTAGCCGAGGTAGAGCGCGGTGACGGAGGCGGCCAGCGCCATGACGGCACCGACCGACAGGTCGACGCCCTCCGTGCCGATGACCAGGGCCATGCCGAGGGCGACGATGATGACGGGGGCGATCTGGACGGCCTGAGTGCGGAAGTTCTCCGCGGAGAGGAAGTGCGGCGTGATGACGGTGTTGACGACGAGCAACGCCGCCACGCCCGCGTAGACGCCGTAGGTCTGAAGCCATTGGAGCGCGCGGGCCTTGTCCAGCGGGGCGGTGCGGAGGGTGGCCTCAGCCATCGGTGGCCACCTCCTTGGCCAGGTGCTCCACCGCGGCGTCCCCGGCGATGGTGCGCATCAGCTTGTCCTCGGTGACGTCGTCGCCGGACAACTCGCCCACGACGGCACCGTCCTTCAGTACGACCACGCGGTCGGACCCTTCGATCAGTTCCTCCAGGTCGGAGGAGATGAGCAGGACGCCCAGGCCGTCGGCGGCCAGCTCGTCCACGAGTTTCTGCACCTCGGCCTTGGCGCCGACGTCGATGCCGCGCGTGGGCTCGTCGAGCAGCAGCACCTTGGGGTTCATGGCGAGCCAGCGGGCGAGCAGCACCTTCTGCTGGTTGCCGCCGGACAGTTCACCGACCTTCTGGTGGGGCGAGGACGCCTTGATCCGCAGCCGCTTGATGAAGGTGTCGACGACGCTGTCGACGCGGGCCTCCGAGACGAGGCCGAAGCGGGACAGGCGGGGCAGGACGGCGAGCGCGATGTTCTCCCGGACCGACAGGCCGGGGACGATGCCCTCGCTCTTGCGATCCTCCGGCAGCAGGCTGACGCCCGCCCGGATGGCGGCCGGTGCCGAACCGCCACGCAGCGGGACGCCGGCCACGGTGACGCGGCCCGAACGGACGGGCAGAGCACCGGAGATGGCCTTCGCCGTCTCGGTGCGTCCGGAGCCGAGCAGTCCTCCCAGGCCGACGACCTCGCCGGGCCGGATGCTCAGGGACACTCCGTGCAGTTTGTGCGGCACCGTCAGTTCCTCGGCGTCGAGCACCGGTTCGGTGTCGGCGGCCTGGTGGTCCCCGGTGAACTTCGTGAGGCCTTCCTCGCGGACCTCGCCCAGGTCCCGGCCGAGCATCGTGGACACCAGGGCGAGGCGGTCGAGGTCGGCCAGGCGGCCGTGGTGGACGCGCCGGCCGTCGCGGAGCACGGTGACCGTGCTGCACACGGCGTAGAGCTCGTCCAGGCGGTGGCTGACGTAGACGACGGCGATGCCCGCCTCGCGCAGCCGCCGGATCACCGAGAACAGGGTCTCGACCTCGCGCGGTTCGAGGGATGAGGTCGGCTCGTCCATGATGACGATGCGTGCGTCGGTGGCGACGGCACGGGCCAGGGCCACCATCTGCTGGGCGCCGACCCCGAGGGTGCGCAGCGGTCGGCGGACGTCGACGCGGACGCCGTAGCCGCGAAGGGTCTCCTCGGCCTCCCGGTTCATGCGGGCGATGTCCAGGACACCGAAGCGGTTGCGCGGTTCGCGTCCCAGGAAGAGGTTGCGGGCCACGCTGAGCAGCGGGATCAGGTTGACCTCTTGGTAGATGGTCGAGATGCCCGCCTTCTGCGCCTCCAGGGGCGTGGCGAAGGAGACTCTGCGGCCCTGGAAGGTGATCTCGCCGGCGTCGGGTCGGTACACGCCGGTGAGGAGCTTGATGAGGGTCGACTTGCCGGCGCCGTTCTCGCCGATCAGGGCGTGGACCTCACCGGCGTGCAGGGTGAGGTCCACGTCGTCCAGTGCCCGGACGCCGGGGAAGGTCTTGCTGAGTCCACGGACGGCGAGGACTTCGGCGGGGGGTGCCACCTGTGCCTCCAGGAAGAGTGGTGCGGAACGTGGTGCGGGGAAGGCGAGGGGGCACGGTTGCCCGTGCCCCCGGTGGGTCAGTACGCCTTGCCGATCTCCGTCTTCGCGTTGTCCGCGTCGTAGGCGCTGTCCTGGATGATGACGTCCTGCGGGACTTCCTCGCCCTTGGTGAAGGTGTCCAGGGTCTGGAACGCCAGGGGGCCGAACCGGGGGCTGGACTCGATGACGCCGCTGATCCAGCCGTCCACGATGCCCTGGACGGCGTTGCGAGTGCCGTCGACCGTCACGATCTTGACGTCGCCCGCCTTCTTGCCCGCGCCCTTCAGCGCGGCCACCGCACCGAGCCCCATCTCGTCGTTCTCGGCGTAGATGCCCTTGATGCCGGGCTTCGACTGGATGAGCTGCTCGGTGACCTGCTGGCCCTTCTCACGGGCGAAGTCACCGGTCTGCTCGAACACGACCTTCAAGTCCGGTGCCTTCTCGGCGATCCGCTCCTTGAAGCCCTTGGTGCGCTCGGTGGTGACGTTGTTCCCGGCCGAGCCGAGGAGGATGGCGACCTCGCCCTTGCCGCCGGTCGCCTCGATCATCCGGTCGGCGGCGCGCCGGCCCTGCTCGACGAAGTCGGAGGCTATGAAGGAGACATAGTCCTTGCAGGCGGTGGCGTTGATCTTGCGGTCGATCGTGACGATCGGGACCTTCTTGGCGGCCGCGGCCTGAAGGACCGGGTCCCAGCCGTCTGAGTTGAGCGGGGCGATCACCAGCAGGTCGGCGCCCTTGGCGAGCAGGTCCTGGACGTCGCTGATCTGCTTGGAGAACTGCGACTGGGCGTTGGCGGTGAGCAACTTGACGCCCCGTTTCTTCGCCTCGTCCTTGATGGACTGGGTCTCGGCTATGCGGAACGGGTTGGCCTCCTTCTCCGACTGGGAGAAGCCCACGGTCGCGTTCTTCAGATCCAGCTTCTCGGCGCCGTAGGCGTCGATGGCGCAGGTCTTGCTGCCCGGCTTCGGTGTGACGACCTTCTGTTCGGCCCCGGCGGCCGCCGGGGACTTGGTGTCCTTCGACGCGTCGTCCTCCGACTTCGCGCAGGCGCCGGCGGTCAGGGCGACCGCGGCGGCCAAGGCCACGGCCCCGGGGCGGGCGAGGAGGCGAGGACGGTGAGTGGTGCGCTGCATGGTGACCCCGATCCGGGCGACGCTGAAAGGGAACTGGGGAGCTGACGCATGAGCGGAAACGGTGCATCTCCCCCGGCGGGCAACGTTGTCGGGCCCGCTGCAAGGAGGTTTTTACATCGTTGGAAGGATGCTGTAAACCCCCTGTGCGCACACCTGTGTGCATCACGAGGAGGCGGGGGTACGGGGGAAGCGCTTGCCACATGGCCGCCCTTCGCGGCGCTTGTCAACTCCCGTACGGCGTTGGGACCTAGGGCGGCCAGGGTCTTTCGCCGCTACTGGGAGGGATGTGACGCACGCGGGGCTTGGCCGCCGACGCGCCGAAGGGGCACGAGCATCTGAACGCCGGGGCCGGCCTTGGCGTATCGGGGATATCGGGGGTATCGGTGGGCCGTCGGCCTCGGTGGGTGCGGTGCAGGGCCCTGCCGTGTGCTGGGCCCTGCGGAGGCGGAGGCGGAGGCGGAGGCGGAGGCGGAGGCGGAGCGAACGGCGAAGACGGGGCACCCGAAGTCGCCTGACGCGGCACCCAAACCCGCCTGACGGCGGCACGGCCGATTGGCCCCGCCGGGTGGGTCGACCGACTGACGGGGTTCGCGGCGTAGTTGACTACGGGCGGGTCAGGCTTGGGGCCCGTCCTTCGCCGACCCGCGTCCGACGGTGCTCTCCCGCTCGACCAGGCGGTAGTCCGCCCAGACACGGCGGGGTTCGGGAGCATCATCGCCAAGACGGGCGAGCACCGACTCCACGGCAAGTCGGCCGATGGCCTCCTTGTCCGGCGAGACGGAGGTGAGCGTCACCGCGCCGAAACGCCCCTCGACGACGTCGTCGAAGCCGACGACCGCGATGTCCTCGGGGACGCGCAGTCCGCGCTCGTGCAGGACGCGCATCGCGCCGATGGCCATGGGGTCGTTGTAGGCGAAGATCGCGTCGGGGCGCCGGCCGGAGTCGAGGATGCGGGTCATGGCCGCCGCGCCGTCCGCATGTCCCCAGCCGTCGGTGGCGGCGACAAGCCCGTCGTCGGCGGGTAGTCCGGCTGCGGTGAGTTCCTCTCGCCAGCCGCGTACGCGCAACTGTGCGGGCTCGCTGCGGCCGCGTCGGTCGCCGATGAACGCCACCTCCCGGCGTCCGAGGCCCACCAGGTGCCGGACGGCGGCGCGGGCCGCGGCGACGTTGTCGATGGCGATGTGGTCGTACGGCAGGTCGTAGTCACGCTCGCCGAGCAGCACCAGCGGGACGTTCTCCGCTCGGTCGCGCAGGTCTTCGGTCTCCAACTCGATGGGGCTGAGGATGAGTCCGTCGATGACGCGTGCGCGGAAGCCCTGGCTGACCAGGAGTTCCTGTTCGCGGCGTCCCCCGGTGTGATCCAGCAGCACGATGTAGTCGTGGGCGGCTGCGGCATCGATGACGGCGGCGGCGAGTTCGGCGAAGTAGGGGTTGCCGAGTTCGGGCAGGGCGAGGGCGATCATGCCCGTGCGGCCTTTGCGCAGGTGCCGGGCGGCCAGATTGGGCCGATAGCCGAGCGCGTCGATGGACCGCTGGACGCGTTCGCGCATGGCGGGGGTGACGTGCTGGTAGTTGTTCACCACGTTCGAGACGGTCTTGATGGAGACCCCCGCGTGGGCGGCGACGTCCTTGAGGCTGACCCGCACGGCATTCCCTTTCGAAGCGGCCCGACTCGGGTGGTCGGTGCGGGTACGGTGTGGTCACCGTGAGCCTGGCGCCGAGTCCCAGTGCTTGACTTTTACAACGTTATACATCCGCCCTCTTCGCGCTGACAAGGCGTCGGACGAGCGCCTGGTGTAGGCACCGTACCTGCGCGTTCGGCAGGCCGAACCCGATCTGGACGCGGTTGCCGCGGGCGACGGGGGCGCAACGGGCGCTCCGGAAGCGGTGTGGTGGTTGCCGCTCGAAGCCTGCCGAGGCGATCCGTCGTCTCCGTGATCCGGGCCGGGGAAATCTGAGCGACCTTGCCGAGCTCCGTGACGGCCCCTGTGCCGGCCACTTCACCGCTTACGCAGCAGTCGCTCGCGGGCTTCTTCATCGAGCGAGCCACCCGCCAGGACTGGGACGATCTCCAGGGCCTCGTATCCCGCATGTTCGCCGGCGTCATGACCAGCATCGTCGACCTCGCACTGCAGAACCCGTCACGAGCTCCGGAGCCGACACCCCGATCACCCGCTACCTTGCCCTCCTACGGCGCCATGCTTCCGTCGGCGGACCCGAAGTGCCCTGGCGGCGGCCGCCAGTGGACGAGCCTCAGTGCCTGCACCACGTGACCCACGGCCCACAGCGGATCTTTGGCCTGCTGAAACGGCCTGTCGACCCGCGGAACCCGGATGCAGTGCTCTCGTTGTGCGCGGTATGTCCCCCACCAACCCCGCATCAGCGCAACAGCCAACCACCGCCGCGCGGCCCGTGTATCGCTCCCTGTCGGGGCGGGCGGTGATGAGTGATGACCCATCGCTGCAGTCGGCCTATCGGCTGTGCCGGCGACAGACCAAGCAGCAGGACCCGGCACAGTACGCGTTGATCCAGCTGGTGCCCGCCGCCCTGCGCCCGGCGTGCTGGGCGCTGTGGGCAGCAGCCAACGCCATCGACGACCTGGCCGACGACCGCACGGCCACCGCAGTTGAGCGGGCTGCCCTGGTCGAGGAGTGGATCACCGCACTGGATCAGGAACTGGACGACGGAACAAGCTCGGACCCGATCCGCCATGCCCTGGTGGACACCGCCCTGCGCTGGCGCCTGGACCTGAGCCGGTTGCACGGGGCGATGCTCCTGGTCCGCGACGACGCTCACGGCCGGCACTTTCCCGACTGGCCTGCGTGGCGAGGCTGGGCACGTGACAACTTGCTGCCGTGGTTCGACCTGCTCCGCGACCTGTTCGACCGGGCCGGCGTGCCCGTGGCCCTGCGCATGGACAACCAGGAGGTCTACGAGCAGTTCCTGGACGGCCTCCGGCTCACCGACACCCTCACGGACCTGTCGGCCGACCTCGCCCAGCACGACCTCCTCCTGCCCGACGAAGTTCTCGACCAGCACCCCGGGGCCGCGGACGATCTGATGCACGGGCGCTGGAGCCCCCCTGTCGCCGAGATGATCAGCCACCTGACCGGGCTGGCCCGCCAATGGGTGAACCAGCCCTTGCTCACTCGTGGAATGCACCCCGCTCCCGCCACCATCTGCCACACGATGGCCGCCCTGCTGCGCTCCCAGCTCGACGCCGTCACCAGCGCCGGCCCCACCGTCCTGCACACCCCGCCCCGGCCCCCGCTCCTCACCAGCGCCCGCATCCTCGCCCCCGCCCAAGTCCGCGCAGCCCTGGCCTGGAGCCTGACCCCGGTGACCGTGCCGCCCCCGAACGGTGCCGTGCAGCGAAGACCGCCCGGCCTGCACCGGGGTGTCCCACGGTCAACGTTCCGTACGCCGCCATCGCACCCCAGCGGCGAGCGGCCCCCGAAGATCCCGGCCGGGCAGATGCCCACCCACGTTGCCGTGATCATGGACGGTAACGGCCGCTGGGCCCAGCAACGCGGTCTCCCCCGGCACGAAGGCCATCGCGCCGGCGCCACCGCCGTACGCGAGACGGTTTACGGCGCCCTGGAAATCGGCCTGCGCCACCTGACCCTCTACGCCCTCTCCACCGAGAACTGGAAACGCGGCGCAGAAGAGATCCACGCGATCCTCGACCTCCTCCACGGCGAGGTGAGTGCCAACCCGTTCCAGGACCTCGACGTCCGCCTGCGCTGGCACGGCGGCGCCGACCGCCTGCCCGCCGACCTGGTCGATCTCCTGCGGCTTCGCGAGCGCACCACCCGCACCCGCAGCGCTCTGACCCTGACCATGTGCATCAACTACGGCGGCCGCGACGAAATCACCCGCACCGCCGCCGCCCTGGCCCGCTCGACAGCAAGGGGTCAGCTCGATCCCGACCTGATCAGCGAGAAGGACTTCGCACAGCACCTGCCCCACCCCGACATGCCCGACGTCGACCTGCTGTGGCGCACCGGGAACGAACAGCGCACGTCCAACTTCCTGCCCTGGCACACCACCTACGCCGAGCTGTACTTCACACCGGCCCTCTGGCCCGACACCGACCGACGCGATCTGTGGCACGCCGTCACGGAATTCAGCCGCCGCCAGCGCCGCCACGGCGCAGCACCGCACCTGCCCGAGCGTGCCTCCCATGCCGAGGAAGACCCACGCGACGGCTAGCGGCAAGGGGTGCTGCTTCCGATCACAGGTCACGTGCGGCTGGGAGGAAGGTACGTTGCCCAGGCCAGGGCCTGCGTCGCCTGGCTCAGCTGCGGCAGGGCCCCGTCGAAGTCCGCCTGATCCTTGGGTCGTGCCGCCTTCGCTTTGAACAACAGCACCAGCTCCGGCACCAGATAAGGGATGCCTTCTGCAGTCCGCTCGACGATCGCGTCGTACGGCAGCCGCAAGCTCTCGTCCCGACGACAGATCCATGTTCCGCCGTCGTGCGGTTCGCGGAAGACGTCGAACAGGAACTGACCGCTCACCGGATCCCGCAGCCAGGTCCGGTGCGTGGCCGCGAGCACCTCGGCGTCTGCATTCGCCCAGACCCGTCCCGAGCCCACCGCGTCAAACGCGTACTCGGGGAAGCGCTCCCGAATCTCCGTGAACCCCGCCGAGGGCACCGCGATCTCCAGATCACCGTGCGGCCGAGACTGCCGTCCGCGGAACAGATCCAGCGCCCATCCTGCCGCGATGCACCAGGGCGCACTGACCCCGGCCAACCGCTCCGCGACCTGTTCCGAAAGGCAGCGGGCCGCCGACCAGTTCGGCGCAGGCTCGGCCAGACCAACACACCGAGCTCCGCGTGCCCGATCCCGGGCGGACGAGCCTGGACGAGCAGTTCGGAGGCGTTCTGAGCGGTCGCAGAGCTGATGCGCCACCCTCAAGGCAGGCACCACGCGCCCTCTGGCCATCACCCTCGGGCGTACCGGTACCCGGCAGGCCGACACTTTGACGCCGGAGCCCACCGTGGGCGGCGAGTCGGTTCCGACCAGCATTTTGACAGGGCCTTGACATATTCGATCGGGGCCACCAGCATGCAAAATGCCATCAGAGGGGCGCAATTCCCTTTGCCTACAGCGCAATTCACGTACAGCGCTCCCACGCGGTGGTCCGACAGGTCCGTCGTCGTGCCCCGCACCCCACCCGGCAAGCGCGGCCGGCGCGCGCCTTGCCTGACATCTCTCACCGTCAGGAAGGACAACCCCCCATGCTTTGGCGCCCTCGCGCGGGGCTGAGAACGCTCACCGCGCTCGCGCTCATGCTGGCCGGCGTCGCCACGGCGACTCCCACGGCCACCACCACCGCCTCCGCCGCCTCCGCCGCCCCGGCAGATCTTCCGCCCGGCGATTACCAGCAGGTGCAACTCGCCACCGGCGCGGCCGAGATGGGCGAACCCATGTCCCTGGCCGTACTGCCCGACCGGTCGGTCCTGCACACCGCCCGTGACGGCACGATCCGCCTCACGGACGCCGCGGGCAACACGAAGCAGGCCGGGAAACTGGACGTCTACACGCACGACGAGGAGGGCCTGCAAGGGATCGCCGCAGATCCCGCCTTCGCCTCCAACCGGTATGTGTACGTCTACTACTCCCCCAAGCTCAGCACACCGGCAGGCGACGCCCCCACGACCGGTACGGCCGCCGACTTCGAGCCCTGGAAGGGCCATCTCAACCTGTCGCGGTTCACGCTGCGCACCGACGGCACTCTGGACATGGCCAGTGAGAAGGTCGTCCTGGAGGTGCCCAACGACCGCGGCCAGTGCTGCCATGTCGGCGGCGACATCGACTTCGATGCGGCCGGGAACCTCTATCTGACGACCGGCGACGACACCAACCCGTTCGACTCGTCCGGGTACGCGCCGATCGACGAACGCACCAACCGCAACCCCCAGTTCGACGCCCAGCGCAGCTCCGGCAACACCAACGACCTGCGGGGCAAGGTGCTGAGGATCAAGCCGACCGCGGCCGGCGGGTTCACCATCCCCTCGGGCAACCTCTTCGCACCGGGCACCGCCGGCACGAGACCCGAGATCTACGCGATGGGCTTCCGCAACCCGTTCCGGATGTCCGTCGACCGGCCCACCGGCACGGTCTATCTCGGTGACTACGGCCCCGACGCAGGCGGCACCGACCCCAACCGGGGACCGGGCGGTCAGGTCGAGTTCAACCGCATCACCTCGCCCGGCAATTACGGCTGGCCGTACTGCACCGGCACGAACACCACGGGTGAGACGTACAACGAGTACACCTTCCCGAGCGGTCCCTCCGGCGCCAAGTACAACTGCGCGGGCGGGCCCGCCAACAACTCCTTCCGCAACACCGGGCAGGCCCAGCTGCCCCCGGCCAGGCCGAGCTGGATCAAGTACGGGCTGGACGGCTCGCCGCCCGAGTTCGGCGGGGGCTCGGAGTCCCCGATGGGCGGCGAGGTCTACCGCTACGACCCCAACTCGACCTCCCAGGTGAAGTTCCCGCAGTCCCTCGACGGCCGCTACTTCGCCGCCGAGTACGGCCGCCAGTGGATCAAGGCCATCGAGGTCAAGAGCGACGGCTCCTACGGGGCGATCGAGGACGTCCCCTGGAACGGCACCCAGGTGATGGACACCGACTTCGGGCCCGACGGCGCGCTGTATGTCCTGGACTACGGCACCGGCAGCAACAACTCGGCGCTGTACCGCATCGAGTACATCGCGGGCAGCAACCGCAATCCTGTCGCCCAGGCCTCCGCCGACCGCACCTCCGGCACCCTGCCGCTGACCGTGCGGTTCTCCTCCCAGGGCAGCTCCGACCCGGAGGGCGGGGCGCTGACCTACTCCTGGAACTTCGGCGACGGCACCACCTCCACGCAGGCCCACCCCAGCCACACGTACACCGGCGCGGGCACCTATCGGCCCACCCTCACGGTCCGTGACCCGGAAGGTCTGACCGGCACCGCGAGCCTGGTGGTGACCGCCGGCAACACCGCACCGACGGTGACCCTGCAACAGCCCCTGGACGGGCAGCCGTTCGCCTTCGGTGACACCGTGCCGTTCAGGGTGCAGGTCAGCGACCCCGAGGACGGCAACGTCGACTGCTCCAAGGTGAAGGTCACCTATCTCATCGGCCATGACAGCCACACCCACGCCATCACCTCCACCAACGGCTGCGAGGGCAACCTCACCGTCCCCGCCGACGGTGAACACGACAGCGCCGCCAATCTGTACGGTGTCTTCGACGCCGAGTACACCGACGCCGGCGGCCTGACCACGCACTCCGTGCGCACCCTGCAACCACGTCATCGGCAGGGCGAGCACTTCGGCGCCCAGTCCGGCATCCAGATCGCCGATCACGCCACGGCGGAGGGCGGCAGGACGGTCGGGTTCACCGATGACGGCGACTGGATCTCGTTCAAGCCGTATGTCCTCGCGGGCGCCACGAAGTTCACCGCCCGGGTGGCATCCGGCGGCGCGGGCGGCACCCTCCAGGTACGCGCAGGTTCCGCCACCGGCGCCCTCCTCGGCACCGCGACCGTGCCGGTGACCGGCGGCTGGGACACCTTCACCGACGTGACCGCCAACCTCTCCGGCGCGCCCGCGGGTACCACCGAGCTGTTCCTGGTGTTCCGGGGGCCGACCGGGCAGGGCAATCTGTTCGACGTCGACGCCTTCACGCTCGGCTCCGGCTCCACCACGACCACGCCGTGGGAGGCGGAGTCGTACAGCTCCGCCTCGGGCGTACAGTCCGCGGCGCATGGCACGGCGAGCGGGGGTCTGACGCTCGGCTACATCGAGAACGGCGACTGGGCGGGCTACGCCTCCGTCTCCACCGCCGGCGCGGCCTCGGTGTCCGCCCGGATCTCGTCCGCCGGTGCGGGTGGCACCCTGCAGTTCCGCTCCGGTTCGCAGACCGGGCCCCTGCTGGGCTCCGTGACCGTGCCAGTGACCGGCGGCTGGGACACCTTCACCACCGTCAGCACCGCACTCAACGGCGCTGGATCGGGCCCGCTGTTCCTCACCTTCACCGGAGGCTCCGGGTCCCTGTTCGACGTCGACACCTTCACGCTCGCCTCGTCCGCCTCCGCCGCGCGAAAGGGGCGATGACCATGAGCATCCTGATGCGACGACTGCGCCACGGCACCGCGGCCCTGGCCCTGGGCCTGCTCGGCGCCCTGCTCGCACCGGCCGGCACCGCACACGCGGCCGCCTTCGAGGTCCTGGTGTTCTCCAAGACGGCCGGATTCCGGCACGACGCGATCCCGGCCGGCATCGACGCCCTGCGCACACTCGGCGGGCAGAACGACTTCACCGTGACGGCCACCGAGGACGCCGGGGCCTTCACCGCGTCGAACCTCGCGAGCTACGAGGCCGTGGTGTTCCTCAACACCACCGGCGACGTCCTCGACTCCGCACAGCAGAACGCCTTGCAGTCCTACGTCGACTCCGGCGGCGGTTATGTCGGCGTGCACGCGGCGGCCGACACCGAGTACGACTGGCCCTACTACGGACAGCTCGTCGGCGCCTGGTTCCAGAGCCACCCGGCGATCCAGCAGGCCACGATCCGCAACGAGGACCGGACCCACCCGGCCACCGCCCACCTGGGCGCGACCTGGACCCGCACCGACGAGTGGTACAACTACCGCATCAACCCCCGCCCCAACGTGCGTGTCCTGCAAACACTGGACGAAGGCACCTACAGCGGCGGCTCGATGGGCGCCGACCATCCCATCACCTGGTGCCACGGCCAGGGCACGGGGCGATCCTTCTACACCGGGCTCGGCCACACCGTCGAGTCCTACGCCGACCCCGCCTTCCGTTCCCTGCTGTTGGGCGGAGTCCGGTACGCGGCCGGGCAGGCGACGGCCAACTGCTCGGCTCCGGCCGGCAACGGGCAGATCGAGGCGGAGTCGTACAGCTCCGGCTCCGGTGTGCAGGTGGCCGCGCATGCCCCGGCCAGCGGCGGACAGACGCTCGGCTACATCGAGAACGGGGACTGGGCGGGCTACTCCAATGTCACCACCGCGGGGGCGAAGACCTTCACGGCGAAGGTGTCCTCCGCGGGCGCGGGCGGCACCATCGAGATCCGGTCCGGCTCGGCCGGCGGCACTCCGCTCGGTTCGGTGACGGTACCGGTCACCGGAGGCTGGGAAACCTTCACGACCGTCACCACAACCCTGACCGGCTCCGCGTCAGGCCCGCTCTTCCTGCGCTTCACCGGAGGCGGCGGAGCCCTGTTCGACATCGACACCTTCAGCCTCGGCGCCGAACCCAACGCCGGGCCCCTGTCCGACGACGTCCACCTCTTCTACTACCCCTGGTACGGGAGCCCGGCGGTGAACGGCGGCTGGCGGCACTGGCAGCAGGGCGGGCACACTCCACCCGAAGCCATCGGTGCCGACCTCTACCCGGCACTCGGCCCGTACGACTCCGGTGACTTCGACGGCGCAGTCGACCAGCACATGAAGTGGGTCGCCCGGTCGGGCGCCGGCGTGATCGTCTACAGCTGGTGGGGCCGGGACGGCTACGAGGACCGGCTCGCGCGCGGTGTCCTCGACGCGGCGCAGGAGCAGGGCATCCAGGTGGCCTGGCATCTGGAGCCGTACTCGGGCCGCACCGGGGCGTCGACGGCCGCCGACATCGAGTACATCAACCGCACCTACGGCAGCCACCCCGCCTTCCACCGCTCGGCGGACCACGGAGGCAAGGGCGCGTTCTACGTCTTCCAGAGCCTCGACATCACCGACTGGACGGCACTGGACCAGGTCACCGACACGAGCATCGTCCTCGCCCAGACCACGGACACCACCAAGATCGCGCACTTCTCCGGCATGTACACCTACGACGGCATCGCGGGTGCCACGGCCCCCGGTTGGAAGCAGGCCGGCGACTACGCCCGCGCCCATGGCCTGATCTGGGCCCCGTCCGTCGCGCCGGGCTACATCGACGACCGGGCGGTGCCGGGCAACGCAACGCCCACCGTGGAGCGCGCCGACGGCGCGGCGTACGACCGGCAGTGGTCCAACGCCCTGGATCCGGCGATCGGCGGGTCGCCGACCTGGGTGTCGGTCACTTCGTTCAACGAGTGGCACGAAGGGAGCTCCATCGAGCCGGCCGACTCCACCCCGCCGGCCGGCCACGGCTACCGGACGTACAACGGGGCGTACGGCCGGACGGGAGAGGCGGCACAGACGGCGTACCTGGACCGCACCGCGTACTGGGTCGGGCGCTTCCAGGGGTCGGCCGCCGACTGAGGCCGCACCGGCGAGATGCCCGGTCGCAGCCATCGGCTCGACCGGGCATTTCGCTGCATCACTCGGTCACCTCATTCGCTCTCCACCTCTCGGGCGGAGCGGCCACATCCACTCGTCTGCGCCCCGAACCGGTTGACAGGCCACCGAGCCAACCGCAGACTCCTCCGCACCAAAACTGAACCAATTTTCACCAGGCGGGCAACTAGTCGCACACAACCGCGGCGGTGAGCGCCTCCGGCCCCACCGGGCCGCGGGCCGTAGCGGATCGCCCGCACCTGAGCCGAGACACGTCCCCGCCTCGCTCATCACGATGATGTGACAGAAAGTGAGCAACCCGTGGCACCTCCCGCGTCCCCGCCGACCCGCTCGTTCAAAGCCGTGGCCCCGGTCATCGCACTGTGCTGGCTCGCCGTCTTCTTCGACGGCATGGACGTGAATATCTACGGCGCGGTCATGCCGCACCTCCTCGATGACCCGGCCCTCGGCTTCTCCCCCTCGACAGCGGGCACCGTGGGCAGCTGGACCACCTTCGGCATGCTGATCGGCGCTCTCGCGACCGGCACGCTCACCGACTGGCTGGGCCGCAAGCCCCTGGTCACGGGCAGCATCCTGCTGTTCTCACTGGGGTCGGCGCTGTGCGCGGTCGCGCCCGACGCCACGGTGTTCGGCGCAGGTCGCTTCATATCGGGTCTGGGGCTGGGCGGCCTGATGCCCATCGGGCTGGCCCTCGTGGCGGAGTTCGCTCCGCCGAGTCGGGCGGCGCTGGCCACCGGCGTGATGATGACCTCGTACCACGCGGGCGGCATGGCCGCCACGGGCATCGGCCTGGTCGTCGCCCCCGATCACGGTTGGCGCTGGGTCTTCTGGGCGGGCGCGCTCCCCGCCGTCATCGCGCTGCCGCTGGTGGTGAGGTGGCTGCCCGAGTCCCCGGGTGTGCTCTTCGCGAAGGGCCGCTCGGAGCAGGCATACGCCGTCGCCGACCGGTACGGTCTGGAGCGCCCGGGTGCCGCCGAGTCGCCTCTCGCCGGAGCCAAGGGACGGATGGCCGCGATCGGCGCCCTCTTCGCTCCCGGCACCCGTCTGGCGACGCCGCTGCTGTGGATCGCGTCCTTCGCCGGCCTGTTGCTGGTCTACGGCGTCTCCACCTGGCTGCCCGAACTGATGCGCGCCTCCGGCTACTCGCTCTCCTCCTCCATCACGTTCCTCATGGTGATCAACGCCGGCGGCATCGTCGGGATGCTGATCGCGGGCCGTACGGCCGACCGCTTCGGACCGGTCAAGATCTCGGCGATCTGGTTCCTCCTCACCGCCGCGGGCGCCTTCCTGCTGCGCGCCCAACTGCCGCTGAACGTTGCCTACGTGGTCGTCTTCATCACCGGTGTGTGGCTCTTCAGCGCCCAGGTGATGGTCTACGCCTCCACGGCACGGTTGTACGCGCCGGGCGAGCGCGCCACCGGTCTCGGCTGGGTCACCGGAGTGGGCCGAACCGGCGCCGTCGTCGGCCCCTGGCTCGGCGGCATGGTGATCGCGGGCGGCAACGCGGAGCTCGGCTTCACCACCTTCGCCGTGGCCGCCGTGCTCGCCGCAGCCGCGATCTCGCTGGTCCCGCTGGCTCAGCGGGGCAGGCCGGACAGGGCAGCCAACCGCGAACCGGCACTGGCGGGTTCCGCGGACTGACCTGTGCCGCGAGGCCCCCGGGTGGATCCGGCCACCGCCGGCGGACGAACCCGGGCCCTGCGGCACACCGGCTGAGGGACTCTCAGGCTCATCACCCGGAGAGGGATTCTCAGGCTCATCAGTCGGCCCGGCCCACCCGTCGGCCGGGCCGTTAGGGTCGCTGCCATCAGCCCCGTACCCATCCGCCATCGACCCACGGAGCGCCCATGACCAGCCTCATCAGCTCACCCTCCGCCCCGGTGGCACCGGCCGAGGCCATCACCCCGCTGGTCCGCGGGGTGGTCGTACTGCGGACGCTGACCGAGGCAGGCGGCACACTGAGCCTTCGCGACCTCTCGTACTCCACCGGGCTGGCCCGGTCCACGGTGGACCGGATCGCGGCAACGCTGGCCCACATGGGATACGTACGGCTCGACGGCCGTGACGTGACGGTCCTGCCCGGCGTGATGGAACTGGGCAACGCCTATCTCGACGCCATACACATCCCCAAGGTCCTCGGCCCGCACGTGCGCGAACTCGCCGACCAGCTCGACGAGTCGGTGTCACTGACCGTTCCGGACGGCACCGGCCTGCGGATGATCCACCAGGTCAAACACCGCCGGGCGAGAATCTTCAGCTTCGGCATCGGAGACCTGCTGCCGGTGGAACGGGCCGCGCCCGGGGCGCTGATGGCAGCCGACTGGTCCCCCGAGACCTGGGCCGAGTGGCACGCGGAACCTGCCCTGCCGACGATCCACGGATTCCCGGCCGAACCTCCCGGAGGCGATCCGCGGGCACTCTTCTCCCCGGACGTCTGCACCGAGGCCGCGCAGCGTGGCTGGGCCGAGGACGACCAGCGGATCGCCGGGGGTCTGCTCGCGCTCGGCGTCGCCGTACGCGACCCGTGCGGACGCCGGGTCTGCGGCGTCAGCGTGGTCAGCCACACCAGTCGGCACACCATGGCCTCTCTGCGTGACGCCACCCTGCCCGGGCTTCAGCGAACGGTGGCGCGGATGGAGGAGGCCCTGCGCCGCATCCCCGTCCCCAGGTCGGAACCGCCGGTCGGGACAGCGACCTGGACCGGTACGTCGAAACAGGTCATCGGGCGGGAGTTCGTCGAGTCGCTGGCCCGCGGCCTCGCTGCAATCACAGCCTTCGGCTCGGGCCACGAGTCCCTGTCGACCACCGGCGTGGCCGAGGCGACGGGGTTGCCCCGGGCCACGGCCCGGCGCGTACTGATCACGCTGGAACACCTCGGCTACGTTGTCGCCGAAGACCGCCGATACCGGCTCACCCCCCGGGTCCTGGAGCTGGGTTTCCCACCGATGTCCCGCACCTCCCTCGCCCAGCTCACCGAGCCCCACATCGGCGCCCTGGCAGCCCGAGTGCAGGATTCCGCCTCCATGGCGGTGCTGGAGGGCAGCGACATCCGGTACACCGCTCGCGTCCCCGCGTACCGCGTCATGAGTGTCAACATCACCGTGGGCACCCGGTTTCCCGCCTACGCCACCTCTATGGGACGCGTGCTCCTCGCCGGGCTGCCGGTTGCCGAGCGCCGGGATGTCCTGGATCGCGTCGGCCCGTTGGAGCAACTGACGGGCCGTACGGTCACCGATCGCGGACGGCTGGAGGGGCTGCTGGACCAGGTGGCTGAGCAGGGTTACGCGCTGAACGAAGGTGAACTGGACGAGGGGCTGCGCTCGATCGCCGTACCCGTGCACGACCGCGACCGGAAGGTGGTGGCAGCCGTCAACGTCGCGATGCACAACAGCCGCCGCACCCCGGAAGAGTGCACCACCGACCTCCTCCCCCACCTCCGTGCCACGGCGGCCCGCATCGAGACGGAGTTCGCGACGGCAACACGCTTCGTGAAGATCCCAGTGATCTGATCACCGACCGGCAGCCGTGCTTGCAACCACCCCCCATGACGACCAGTTGACGAGCTTGCCCCACTCCTCCGTCTCACCTCGCCCGGTAATTCCTGGCGGGGTGGCAGGAGCGCGCTGGATGATGGAGCGGTGCAACTCCCCTACGTCTACCGCGTGACCAAGTTCGACCCCGCCGACCGTGACGAACACGGGCATTACATCGGCACCGAGGACACCGTCAGCGATCACGGCGAGGTCGAGGCGGCCTATCTCCAGGCGGTCGCGGCCTTCGCCAGGTCCACCGGCGTCGACCACCTGGCCGTACGTGAACCGCAGGTGCCCTCCCTCACGCACTTCGGCCTGGAGCCCCCGGTGGACGGCTTCGGGCTGGACGGACTCTTCCCCGCCGACCCGACCGGCTTTCACGACGGAGCTCAGGTACCGCTCGAAGTCGCGCTGGAGCTCGTGCGTGTCATGTTGCGCGACGAAGGCGCCTCGTGCCGGCTGGAGGTGGAAGGCGCGTTCGCGGTCCACGTGGGATGGGACCAGTACCTCTACATCAGCAGCGTCCAACCCTGCGAGCAGGCAGTGGCCCGAACCCGCGCGTTGGGGCTGTTCCCGGAACGCTTGGACTCCTCTCCCTACGAGATGGACACCGATGGCGAAGGGATCCAGCGGCCTGGTGACGACGACTTCTGGGCCTGTCTGCGCTGGGCAGTCGCCTCATGCCGTGCAGGGCTCCTGGAAGAGACACACCTTGAGGGCGCCTCAAGGTGGCACCGTCTAACGCGCGACACTATGGACACGGTGCGCGCCGGGATCGCTCCCCGCGCCCGCTTGGCCGTGTGGCCAGACCTGTCCTCCGATATCGACGCGGTCCTGGGTGCCCTACCGGCCGAGGGCCTCGTCGAAGGTGTCTGGCAGGACAGTGATGGCCGGATCCACAGCGCCCTCGCTGACGAGGATGCCTTCCCGGAGTTGGCCGCTCGGATTTCCAGCGCCGCCGCGGCAGCGCTCCTGCCCGTATACGCCGATGAGTGTGCGCCCCTGTTCACCGCCGTCATGCCTGACAGCGACGGGGTGGTCCGAGCGCGATGGCGGACCGAGCCGACGCCGAGCGACCGGAACTGGGCATTCCTCAAGACCCTTCACCGAGGCGAAATCGTCACCGGCACGGTCACTCATATCGCGAGCTTCGGCGTCACCTTCGTGGACATCGGCGGGTTCATCGCGATCATCAATATCCCCGAACTGTCATGGCGCCGCATCGACCATCCCTCCGACATCGTCACCGTTGGTCAGGAAATCAGCGCCGAGATTCTCGATGTCGACCCCATCGGCGAACGCGTATCGCTCTCCCTCAAGGCTTTGCAGGAAGATCCGATGGCGCTGCTGATCGGACAGATCGGCCAGACGATCACCGGTCGTGTCACCAGACTCGTACCCTTCGGCGTATTCGTACGCATCGAGGAGGCGGAGGACGGCTTCGAGGGGCTGGTTCACAACTCCGAACTCACCGGCCGCAATCCGGACGCCCCTCAACTCGGCATCCAGGCCGGTGACACTCTCCTGGTAAAGGTCCTGGACATCGACACTGTCAGCCGCCAGATCACGCTCTCCCACAGGCGAGCTGCAGCAGTGGGCACGGAACCCTGATGGGACGACCTCATGGATGGCGTTCGGCGTGGAGATCAGGAAGGCTCGCGCGCATGGTCTCGATGTTGCAGAACGTGGCGATTGACTGTGCGGATGCCTACGAGCTGGCTCGGTTCTGGAGCGGTGTGACAGGACGTCCGCTGCATCCGGAGGACAAACCCGGTGACCGGGAGACTCAGGTGCTGCTGGCGGAGGGCCCGGTGCTGCACTTCAATCAGGTGCCCGAGGCCAAGACGATCAAGAACCGGATCCATCTGTGTCTGCGCCCTGAGACGTCGCGCGATGAGGAGGTGGGCCGACTGCTGGACCTCGGTGCCGCCTTTGTCGCCGATCACCGGAATCCCGATGGTTCGGGCTGGGCAATCCTTGCTGATCCCGAAGGCAACGAATTCTGCGTGCTGCGCAGCGAGTCCGATCGGGCGACCATGAATTCCTGACGCGGACGGCGAGCCTGTCATACCTGACGGCCAGTGGCCGGGCCGGCATGACAGGCTCGGGGTCGTCCGGGGCCTTACGGTCGGTGGGAAAGCCCGGTCCGTGGGTGCGGCCGGGGCTGAGCCAGGCCAGGAGTTGGGCGGCGCCCGACTGCCGGTGGATCCAGTCGACGGCGCCGCCCTTGCAGACGGTACGGCCGTCGTTCAATCCTTTCGGGACAACCCCAGGCCTGGCCAGTCAGCCGGTCGGTCCGTCAGGCGCAGCAGCGCAGCATCTCCAGCGGCGGGTAGGCGAGGAGGTCAGCCCAGAAATCCTCGCCGAACTCACGGATGCCCGCGTCGGCCACCTGCACTGGAACCCACTCCACCTCACTGAATCCGGCCGCCCGCAGACAGTGCTCGTAGACCTCGCGGCGCGGTGCCGTGGCCACGATGCTGACGGGCTGCGGGTCGAGGAGAGCCGTGACCCGCACCCCCGGACCCGTCTCCCTTTCCTCGCCGGTCGGTTCGCAGCGGAACCCGTACTTCTCCAGCGAGGGACAGTCGAACCGGTAGTCGGGCTTCTGCGCGAACACGAAGAACTCTCCACCCGGCACCAGGCTCCGGTGGATGTTGCGGCACATCCGCTCCATCGCCGCGATGTCCTCGGCATAGTTGAGGCACTGCACTCCCACCGCGATGTCGAAGCGCCGCTCGAAAGGCCGCAGTTCAGCCACGTCACCGACCTCGTAACGCACACCCAGCGGGTCACGCTGCTCGAACTCCCGCGCGGCGGCGATCATCTCGACGGAGATGTCGACACCGAGCACATCCGTGGCGCCGCGCCGCTTGAACTCCCTGCTGTAGAAACCGGTGCCGCACGCAAGGTCAAGGATCGACCTGCCGCTCACTTCCCCGACCAATCCCAGAAAGCTCGGCACTTCCCCATAGCGCGTCAACGGCAGGGACTTGAACCCCTCGAATGCCTCGCCGATCTCGTCGTACTGCTGCACACTCACGGCTGCGCTCCCCTGTTCGTCGTCCTGTACACGGCCGCGCCGGCCCACCCGATCCACAGGCTTGCCGGGTCGCGGTCGTGACAGACAGTCTCGTGCGCGGCTGCTCGGCTGCCGTACAGACCGATGACACAAAGAAGTCAGCCCGTGACCGGGCAAACACCGGACACTCCTCCAGCAGACAGGCCCAGCGCGCCGGGGTTCGACTACAGGCTCAGTACCGCGTCAGGTTGTTGAACAGGGCCCGTGGCGGCAGACGCCGCCGGCGTCATCGGGCCGAACCCGAGTGTGCCCGCCATGGTCGGTGTCACGGCCGTCGTGGTGGCCCGGCGGCGCCCACCGGCGGTAGTCGCCAGGCTGGCGGCTGTCAGTCGGCGGATACGGTTCACGTCATCGCCCTTCGATGGGTTCCAGTGCCCGCCCGGCTGTTCAGTAAGCCGCTCCCTCACCCTGAACAACCCGCGGCGCACCGAGAAGACGCGGCGCCGCAGGAACGGCCCTGTCAACCTGGCTCGGCGGATCCACCCGCGGTGCTGTGGTGCCGGTCCGCCAAGGCGGTGATGCCTCCCGTTGCTGAGCAGGCCGAGCGAGTCTCCACGTACGCCTTGGCGACCGCAGGCCTCAGCGGCGGCGCTCCTCAGGCCACGGTCGGAACCTCCGTCGTCCCCACTCCTGTGCCTGCTCCGTCATGCGACGGCGCAACCAGATCATCCACAGGCCCAGCGGCGTCGCCACGAGCGCACCCAGCAAGGCATGGCCCCAGCCGACTCCCGTACCTCCGAACCGGATCACCACGGCCAGCAGCGCAAAGAACACCAGGACAAAACCTGCATACTTCACCCTCTTCGGCATGCGGTCCCGGGTACCCCCGAAGCGGGTGCGTACGACACCCCGAGGGAGACCACTTCGCCGTTCTCGAAGTCCGAGCGAATCCTTCCGAGTACCTCGGATCCCGTCGAACATGCCTCCAGGAAGGGCGGGTTTCCGTCCAGCCGGAACCTCTGCGTCAGGCTTTTGTTGTCGCCTGGCAACTGAGCTAATCTTCACGGGATTTTCTCATCCGGTCGAGACCTGTGAACAGCGGAAACCGGACGGTGAGGGGGCCTTCACAGGCCCGGCGCGGTTCCGAGTCCTCGGGGTGAGGGCTCTTGGGGAGCGGAACGAGGGTGCCCATGACCAGCAAGATGATCGAGGCCGTCGACGGACCCCCGGGCGAGCAGGAGCTGCGGCAGCTGCTGGCCGGACTGACCGCCGTACGGGACGGTGACTTCGGCACCCGGCTGCCGTCCGACGGCGAGGGTCTCCTGGGCGACATCGCCACGGTCTTCAACGGCATGGTGGACCAGCTGTCCGTGTTCACGTCGGAAGTGACGCGAGTGGCGCGGGAGGTGGGTACCGAAGGCACGCTGGGCGGCCAGGCAGAGGTGCCGGGCGTCTCGGGGACCTGGGCCGATCTGACCGACTCGGTCAACGCCATGGCGGGCAATCTGACCACGCAGGTGCGTGACATCGCGCAGGTGGCGACCGCGGTGGCCAAGGGCGACCTGTCGCAGAAGGTCGACGTCCCCGCACGCGGCGAGATCCTGGAGCTGAAGGAGACCGTCAACACGATGGTCGACCAGCTCTCCGCCTTCGCCGACGAAGTCACCCGCGTCGCCCGCGAGGTCGGCAGCGAGGGACGCCTCGGCGGACAGGCCCGGGTGCCCGGTGTCGGTGGTGTGTGGCGCGACCTCACCGATTCGGTCAACTTCATGGCCGGTAACCTCACTTCCCAGGTCCGCAATATCGCCCAGGTGACGACCGCGGTCGCGCAGGGCGACCTGTCGCAGAAGATCACCGTGGACGCCCGCGGCGAGATCCTCCAGCTGAAGAACACCATCAACACGATGGTCGACCAGCTCTCCGCCTTCGGCGACGAAGTCACCCGCGTCGCCCGCGAAGTCGGTACCGAGGGACGCCTCGGCGGACAGGCGGACGTCAAGGGCGTGAAGGGCACCTGGCGCGACCTCACGGACTCCGTGAACTTCATGGCGGGCAACCTGACCGCGCAGGTCCGCAACGTCGCCCAGGTGGCCACTGCCGTCGCGAAGGGCGATCTCTCCCAGAAGATCACCGTGGACGCCCGCGGCGAGATCCTGGAGCTCAAGACCACCATCAACACGATGGTCGACCAGCTCTCCGCCTTCGCCGACGAAGTCACCCGCGTCGCGCGCGAAGTGGGCACGGAGGGCAATCTGGGCGGCCAGGCGACCGTCCGAGGGGTGTCGGGGACGTGGAAGGACCTCACGGACAACGTCAATGTGATGGCGTCCAACCTGACCGGCCAGGTCCGCTCGATCGCCAAGGTCGCCACGGCCGTCGCGCGCGGCGACCTCTCTCAGAAGATCACGGTGGAGGCCAAGGGCGAGGTCGCTGCCCTGGCGGACGTCATCAACACGATGGTCGACACGCTCTCCGCGTTCGCGGACGAGGTCACGCGTGTCGCCCGCGAAGTCGGTACCGAGGGACGCCTCGGGGGTCAGGCGCACGTGCCGAACGTGGCGGGCACGTGGAAGGACCTCACCGACAACGTCAACTCCATGGCCAACAACCTGACCGGACAGGTCCGCAACATCGCCCTGGTCACGACCGCGGTGGCCAACGGTGATCTGTCGAAGAAGATCGACGTGGACGCCCGCGGCGAGATCCTGGAGCTCAAGACCACCATCAACACGATGGTCGACCAGCTGTCGTCGTTCGCCGCCGAGGTCACCCGCGTGGCCCGTGAGGTCGGCAGCGAGGGGCGGCTCGGCGGACAGGCGGAGGTGGAGGGGGTCGAGGGCACCTGGAAACGGCTGACGGAGAACGTCAACGAACTGGCCGGGAACCTCACCCGCCAGGTCCGTGCGATCGCCGAGGTCGCGAGCGCCGTCGCCGAGGGCGACCTGACCCGCTCCATCACGGTGGAGGCATCGGGCGAAGTCGCCGAGCTCAAGGACAACATCAACTCCATGGTGGGGTCCCTGCGTGAGACCACACGGGCCAACCAGGAGCAGGACTGGCTCAAGACCCACCTCGCCCGGATCTCCGCACTGATGCAGGGCCACCGCGACCTGCCCGTCGTCGCCGAGCTCGTCATGGACGAACTCGCGCCACTGGTCTCGGCGCAGTACGGCGCCTTCTACCTCGCCGAGGACACCGAGCGTGGCTCCGACCTGCGGCTCGTGGGCTCGTACGGCTATCCCGACGACACCGGCCGGCCCGAGCGCATCCGCGTCGGGCGCTCCCTGGTCGGGCAGGCCGCACGCAACCACCGTCCCATCAGCGTGGAGGAACTGCCGCCGGGCTATGTGACGATCTCCTCCAGTCTCGGGCAGGCCGTGCCCAGCGCCCTGGTGGTCCTGCCCATCGTCGTCGAGGACCAGGTGCTCGGTGTCATCGAGCTGGCGTCCCTCGCTCGCTTCACCCAGATCCACCAGGACTTCCTCGCCCAGCTGATGCCGACCATCGGCGTCAGCCTCAACACCATCGTGGCCAACGCCCGCACGGACGAGCTGCTGGACGAGTCCCAGCGGCTGACTGCCGAACTCCAGGCGCGGTCCGAGGAGTTGCAGGTCCAGCAGGACGAACTCCAGCGCTCCAACGAGGAACTGGAGGAGAAAGCGTCCCTGCTGGCCTCGCAGAACCGCGACATCGAGGCCAAGAACCTGCAGATCGAGCAGGCGCGACAGGAACTGGAGACCCGTGCGCAGGAGCTGGCGCTGGCGTCGAAGTACAAGTCGGAGTTCCTGGCGAACATGAGCCACGAGCTTCGTACGCCGCTCAACAGCCTGCTGATCCTGGCTCAGTTGCTGGCGCAGAACCCATCGCGCAACCTCACCCCGAAGCAGGTCGAGTACGCGGGCATCATCCACTCGGCGGGCTCGGACCTGTTGCAGCTGATCAACGACATCCTCGACCTGTCGAAGGTCGAGGCCGGCAAGATGGACGTCGCCCCCGAGCGCATCCCGCTGCGCCGGCTCCTGGAGTACGTCGAGGCGACGTTCCGGCCGATGACGACGCAGAAGAGCCTGGCCTTCACGGTGGCGACCGCGCCGGGCACCCCGGCCGATCTGCTCACCGACGGATCCCGGTTGCGTCAGATCCTGCGCAACCTGCTGTCGAACGCGGTGAAGTTCACCGAACAGGGCGGCGTCGAGCTGCGTATCGAACCCGCAGCGGACCGGGAGGTGCCCGTGGGCGTCCTGCGCGGCGCCCCCGTGGCGGCCTTCCGGGTGAAGGACACCGGCATCGGCATCCCGCAGCAGCAGCTGGAGACGATCTTCGGGGCGTTCCAGCAGGCGGACGGCACGACCAGCCGCAAGTACGGCGGCACCGGCCTCGGCCTGTCGATCACCCGGGAGATCGCCCATCTGCTCGGCGGCGCCGTCACGGTCGACAGTACGCCGGGCCAGGGCAGCACCTTCACTCTCTACCTTCCGGTGACGCGGGCCGACTTCGAGGATCTGCTCGACGGCGGCGGACTCGGGGCGGACCAGCCGCATGCCAACCCCGCCGAGCTTCTGCCGGCCTCCCCGTCGGAGGCCGCTGCCATCAAGGCTCCCGAGCAGCGCAGGCGCCGCCTGCTCGTCGTCGAGGGCCGTCCTCGCGGGCTGCTGACCCTGGTCGCCGAGCGCGCGGTGGCGGACATCGCCACCGACCCCCACAACCCGCTCGGGGCGATCGACGTGATCACGGCGGTCGGGGCGCAGGAAGCGGCGAGCACCCTGGCCGCCGAACCCTGCCACTGCGTCGTGCTGGAGCTCGACATGCCCGACGACGAGGGCGCCCGTCTGCTGCAGGCCATGGAGGGGGACTCGGCGCTGGCCAGCGTGCCGGTGCTCGTGCACACCGGTCATCACGTGGACCTGGCGCAGGAGCAGCTGTTGCGCTCCCGCGCGGACGGCCGCCCGCTGGACTTCCTGTCCAGCCTGGACGATCTGCGCGAACGCATCACCCTGCACCTGTCCGCCGAGGAACCGGGGGACGTGCTGTCGCTGGTACGCGTCGAGGAACCCCAGCGACCGATCGCGCAGGTCGTCGACAAGGCCTTCGTCGGCAGCACGGTGCTCGTGGTCGACGACGACGCGCGCAACCTCTTCGCACTCAGCGGGGCGCTGGAGCTCCACGGCTTCCGCGTCCTGCACGCCGACAACGGCCGCAAGGGCATCGAGACACTCCTCGCCCATACGGACATCTCGCTGGTCCTGATGGACGTGATGATGCCGGAGATGGACGGTTACGCCGCCACCGCGGAGATCCGCGCGATGCCCCGGTACGCGAACCTGCCCATCATCACGGTCACCGCGAAGGCCATGCCCGGGGACCAGGAGAAGAGTCTCGCGTCCGGCGCGAACGACTACGTCACCAAGCCTGTCGACACCAACGAGCTCATCGGCCGCGTCCAGCACTGGCTGTCCATGTGACGGGCTGTCATGCCGCCGCCCGAACCAGCCGCCCACCCGGCGTCCCTGGACGTCCGAGCCGAGGAACAGGTCAACCGTGACCCATCCCCACCAGCCGGCAGA
This sequence comes from Streptomyces sp. NBC_01017, assembly GCF_045162795.1. Lineage (NCBI taxonomy): Bacteria > Bacillati > Actinomycetota > Actinomycetes > Kitasatosporales > Streptomycetaceae > Streptomyces > Streptomyces sp. NBC_01017. The sequence goes on along the minus strand of NZ_CP108683.1, from coordinate 10,195,824 downwards.
GCCCGAATCCGCCCGTGTTCCGGCGGGCAGGCCACCCGCCGGAACACCGAACCCCTCCCCCGTCGGCAGGCTCGCGGCGACCGTGGATCGGTTGCGCCGGGAGGTACGGGCGGCCCAGGCGGAGGCGGACGGGCGTGCCCTGATCGAGCTGGCCAAGGGCATCCTCGTCGAGCGGCTCCGGTGCGGGCCGGCACAGGCGGCCCGGCAGCTCGCCGAGCTGACCGAGCAGGCGGGCATGACACCGCTCGAATTCGCGGTCGAGGTCATCAACCAGGCCTCGCGTGACCGGCTTTCCGAAGTGACCTCCGCCTTCCTCGCGGCCACGGCGGGCGGCGCCGAGGTCACCGGCGCGCCGAGGAGCGGCTCCTCCGCCGTACGGCTACGGGCCGCCGAGAGCGGTGCGCTGGCCGCCCGCGACGCCCAAGCCGTGGCCGACTCACTGATGGAGCACGCGCTGAGGCCCCTCGGCGCGGAGGCGGTGGCCATCTGGGCGCTGGGCGGCGACGGGTCGCTCACGTTGGCGGGCAGCGCGGGATTCTCGCTCGCGGAGGCGGGGCGCTGGCGATATGTGCCGCCCGGTGTGGCGACCGTGGCGCGCCGTGGGCTCGGTGAGCGAACGGGCCAGTGGATCGGTTGTCTGTCGGAGACCGGGCTGCCCTCCATCGGCGGGCATCACCACCCGGACGGCGGCCGGGTCGCCCTGCCTGCGGGCACCGGCGGCCGGATCCACGGCGTACTGGAGATCGTCTGGCCCGCACCGCTCGAACCTCAGCCGCCGCAGATCGTCCGTCAGGTCGAGGCCCTGGCCGAGCTGTGTGCGCACACCCTGGAGACCTCCGCCCCGCACCACCCCGACGGCGCCGCGCGGCCCGCCGTCCTGCCGGACGTCGCCGAGCTGACGGACCTGGCCGACGGCCTCCACGACCCTGCTCTGGTGCTCGTCCCCCGGCTGGACGCCGCCGGGGAACTCGTCGACTTCCACATCCACCATGTCAACAGCCGCTTCCTGGACCCGACGGGCCGGCCGCGGGGTGTCGTCAACGGCTCCCTGCTGCTGGAGGCGTACCCGATGGTCGCCGGGGAGAGCGAGCTGTTCGAGCAGATCGAGCGGGTCTACGCCACGGGCGAGCCGTTCCGCGCCCAGCGTATGCGGCTCACGTCACTGGTCGACGAGGTCCCGCTGGCGGCGGTCGCCGACATCAACATCAGCCGGCATGGCGGCAGCGTCCTGCTCCTGTGGCGCATAGAGGACGAAACGGCGCGGTTGGCGAGCCTGCTGCAGCACGCTCAGCGCCTGGGCCGCATCGGCGGCTTCGAGGAGAACCTCCTCACCGGCGAGATCACCTGGAACGTTCAGCTCTACAGCCTCTACGGCAAGCCCGCAGCGAGCGGTCCGATTCCGTTGGAGGACCTGCCCGCTCATGCCCACCCCGACGACGCGGTCGCCATCGGCAGATTTCTGCGCACCCTGCTGCACCGCCGCCGTCCCGCGTCCACGGCCTTCCGGCTCCAGCGGCCGGACGGGGTGACTCGGCACATCCGCGTGGTCGCCGAGCCGGAACTCGACTCCGACGGCCGGCTGTTCGTCGTACGGGGCGCCTACCAGGACATCTCCGCCCACCACTGGACGGAGGTCGCGCTCGCCGCCACGCGTGACCAGCTCGCCCACACCGAGCAGCAGGCCATCGAACGCGCTCGGCTCACCCTCCAGTTGCAGCACGCGATCATGCCCCCGGAGCAGGCCCCGCTGGAGGCCCCCGGCCTGCGCGTGGCCGTGCGCTACCGGCCCGCGGAGACCCAGCAGCTCGTCGGCGGTGACTGGTACGACGCGGTCGTGCTGCCGTCCCGGCTGGTGCTGCTGTGCGTGGGAGACGTCGCCGGGCACGGGACCGAGGCGGCCACCAGCATGGTCGTCCTGCGCAACGCGCTGCGCGGACTCGCCGTGACGGGTGCCGGACCGGCCCAGTTGCTGGCCTGGCTCAACATGGTGGCCCACCACCTGACGGGCGCCGTCACCGCCACGGCGGTCTGCGGCCTGTACGACCCCGAGCGCCGTACGCTGCGCTGGGCCAGGGCCGGTCATCTGCCGCCGGTACTGGTGCGCGGCAGCGAGGCGACGCCGCTTCCCCTGGTGAAGGGCATGCTGCTCGGTGCCGTACCCGAAGCGGCGTACCAGGAACACGAGGTCCAACTGGCCGTCGACGACACGCTGTTGATGTACACGGACGGTCTGATCGAACGCCGTGACCGTACCGTGGAGGAATCGCTGGCCCAGCTGCTTGCGGCTGCCCGCACGGTCCCGCCCACGCTCGAACAGCAGCTGGACCGTCTGCTCACCTACAGCAGGTCCGACACGGACGACGACACCTGCATCGTGGGCGTCCGGGTGGACTGAGCCATGAGCAGTCTGTCGCAGCGGAGGGATCACTGAGCGTGCCTGGTCAGGGCATCATTCGTACAAACCTCCTGAACACCGGATAGGCGGTGTGAGAGTGGAAACCCGGGGCGAAGACCCTTGGAGACCTGCGGAGGGAGTTCGAGATGAGCCAGGTCAGGACGAGTCCGTCGGATCTGCCTTTCCCGTTGCGGGTCGTCGGTTCCGGGCTCCGGCGCCTGCCCGGCGCCGAGCAGGTGAGCAAGGTCGCCGGCAGTGCCCTGGACCGGATCGGGGCGGTTTCTCCTCGTGGCCGCCGGATCGCGGTCTACACCGGAGCCGGAGTACTCGGCGTGGCCGGGGTGGTGGAGTGGCCCCTGGCCGTGACCGGCGCCGCTGTCGCGTGGCTGACCCAGCCGCGTCCGCCACACGGCGGGCAGGGCGAGGCGGCCGAGGACGGCAGGGCCCCGAACGCCGAGGCCGGTGCGGCACAGGAGGGCAGGCAGGGCCGTGCGGCCGACTCCGGCCATATCCCCTTGGACGCCGACGACGCCCGTCCGGAGCCCCACGGTCCCGGCAACACGCTGGCTTCCTCCCACTTCCACCAGGACCGTCCTGCGGGCCCCGTGCACGACGAGCCCGCCAAGGTCGGGGACCCGGCCACGGCATCGGGGCTCAAGCGGGTCGCGGAGGCCTCCGCCCACCACGACGAACCGGGCTTCTCCGACGAGCGTTCCTGAGGAGGCCGGCGGGGCGGCCGGGCAGGCGCTGTCACCCTCTGTCGTCAGTGGTGCGTTTCGTGCCGCAGGACGAGCAGGGCGATGTCGTCGGTGCGCTGTGCGGTGGTGGCGGCCTTCCTCAGCAGCGTGTCGATGAGGCCGTCCAGGTCTCGGTCGTCGGCGGCGGCGAGATGGTGTGCGAGCTGGGTGATGGAGTCGTCGAGGTCGGTGCCCGGTGTTTCGACGAGGCCGTCGGTGTAGAAGGCGAGCAGCGTCCCGGCGGTGAGCGGGATCTTTGTCACGGGGAAGTCGGCGTCGGGGTCGATGCCGAGGAGGGGCCCCGGCGGGACGGCGACGGGTCGTGTGTCCCCGTCGGGGCGGCGCAGCAGGGGTGGCGGGTGGCCGGCGCTGGCGAGGGTCACGCGTCCGCGGGCGAAGTCGAGGTGGGCGTAGAGGCAGCTGGTGAACAGGTCGGGGGCGAGGTCGGTGAGGACCCGGTTGATCCGGTGGAGGACCTGGTCGGGAGGCGTGCCGAGGGTCGCGTGGGCGTGCACACCGGTGCGTACCTGACCCATCAGGGCGGCGGCTGCGACGTTGTGGCCCTGGACGTCGCCGATGACGGCCGCGGCCGCGGTGTCGCCGAGCCGGATCAGATCGTAGAAGTCCCCGCCGATCTCCATGCCGCGCGTGGCGGGCAGGTAGCGGGCGGCGACGCGCAGGCCGGCGATGGCGGGCAGGCTGCGCGGGAGCAGCGCCTGCTGGAGGCCGTGGGCGAGCTCGTGTTTGATGTCGTACAGGCGGGCGCGGTCGAAGGCCTGGGCGATGAGTCCGGCCAGGGAGGTCATGACGGCCCGTTCCTCGGCGGGGAAGTCGTGAGGGCTGTCGTAGGACAGGATGCACACACCGACGGGCCTGCCGGAGATGATCAGTGGCAGGAACGCCCAGGCCTGTTTGCCGCTGATCAGGGGTGCCTCGGGGTATTCGCGCCGCATCTCGTCCACGGTGGCGAAGAACGCGGGGATGCCGCTGCTGAGCACCTTGCCGGCCGGGGTGAAGGACGTGTCGAGGGGGAGGCCGTCGAGCCGCCTGATGGTGTCGGCGGGGTAGCCGCGGTGACCGGTGATACGGAGCCGGCCGGCGTCAGCCGTGGACATGACCAGGCCCTGGGCGCCGTAGGCGGGCATGATCTGGTCGGCGACCAGGTCGACGACGTCCTGGACGCCGACGACCTCGGTCAGCGCGGCGGCGAGGTGGGTGAGTTGGTACAGCTGTCCGCCGCGGGCCGGCGTGGCGGTGCGCATGGACCGGCGGGGCGCCGGTGAGGGCGGCGCGGGCCCGCCGGTGGGAACGATGCGGACACTGATGCCGCTGGCGTCCGGGTAAAGGTGTATGTCCAGCCATTGGTCCGGCGGCCGGCACGCGGTGAAGGAAACGGGTTCCCGGCTGATCAGCGCGGCGCGGTAGCCGTCCTCGTAGGCGGGGTCGTCGAGCCAGCGAAGGGACTGCCAGGGCCGTGTGCCCAGCAGACGGCCGGCCTCGCAGCCCAGCAGTTCACAGGCACCGGAGCTGACGTAGGTGAAGCGCCCTTCCAGGTCCAGGGCGCAGCTTCCGCCGGGCAGGCGCTCGACGAAGTCGGCGACGGCCGGATCGGTGCTCACGATTCGGCGACCGGTGCCGACGGGGACGACGCGTGGCTGTTCGCGGTGGGCTGGGGATCCGGGCTTCTCGGCGGCCTCCTCCAGCAGCCGGGCCAGCCGTCGGCAGCTGGACGTGATGTTGCCTCGCTCCCGTTGGGTCATGTACGGCGGGCGCGTGGCCGGCCACATCAGCAGCAGGGACCCCAGCGGCCGTACGCCGGTGACCGGCGCGGCGACCAGCGCCAGCGGGTACGGGAGCACCACCGCGGTGCGCGGGTAGGAGCGGACCATCTCGTCCTGGCTGCCGACCCACACCAGGCGGTCCTCACGGACGGCGTCGGCCACGGGTGCCGGGGAGGCGAGCGGAACCCTGGCCCACGGTGCGGCGAACTCGATCGGCACCCCGCACAGGACGTCCAGACACAGCAGCCGCTGGTCCGGTGCGAGCAGGTACAGCGCGCCGATGGACGCGCCGGTTCGGCGCACCGTTTCCGCGAACGCGGCATCCGGTGCATCGTCGTCCGGGGCCGGATCACCCGTACCGGTCATGCCGACTGCTCCCCTCGGGGCGCGGCATTCGGACGTCGCACGTAGCCGTGCTAGCCCATATGAGGACGCTACGCCCATGCGGGGCCGTCTGTCCCGCCCGTTTCCTGTGACCCTGTGTGGGGGACTCGCCTGCTGTGGTGGCGCCGCGGCTGCGTTTCGACGGCTGGATCGCCGGTCTGGGCACGTCCTCCGGAACGCGGATCGTGCTCGGACGCTGGCAGCGGTCGCCGTTCGGGCGGTTCAGCGACGTGATGCTGGAGCGGGCCGACGGGGAACGGTTCCTGTTGGCGCCCACACCGGAGACGGCCGGCTTCATCAGCGGCACCTACACCTTCGACGCCGTACGCGTCACCCCGGTGGACGTACGCGTGGCCGACGGCACCTGGACCGTCGCGGCGGGGCCTCTCGACCTGTGTTTCACCACCGGCCGACGAGGGCCGCTGGGGCTCTTGTTGTGCGCCGTACCCGGTTTCCTCGCCCGCCGTCCGGGATGGAGCGCGCTGACGGACCGGCCTGCCGGTGTGCTGCTGCCCGGCGTGCGGACACGGGGCAGTGCCGGTGCGGGCCGCCGCGAGTGGTACGGCGCACGGGATCTGCGGCCGGTCTCCGCTGCGTCGGCCGCATGGGAGGGTCAGGACCTCGGTGAGCTGGCGCCCGTCGAACCGCCGGTGCGCTTCGGGTTCGGTTCTGTGCCGGCCAGGCCCGCCGTCACACGGGTCACGACCACGGTGGAGCTGGGCCCCGCATGAGGCCGGTTCACAAGTGGAGGTGGCCTTCCAGCCAGTCCGCCGCGGCCCGGCGGAACAGTCGCCGGTTGTCCGCGCGCAGGAAGTCGTGGCCCTCGTCGCGCAGAGTCAGCAGTTCGGCTTCGATGCCGCGTTCCTGCGCGGCGCGTACGAACTGCCGGGACTCCCCCGGCGGCACATTGGTGTCGTGTTCGCCGTGGACGGCGAGCAGCGGGACCCGCAGTGCGTCGATGCGGCTCATGGGCGACAGGGTGCGCAGGAGCTCGCGGTCGCGGTCCGGGTGGCCGTACTTGTGAGCGGCCGATTCCGCGATCCAGGGCTCCGTGCCGGCGAAGAAGGTGAGGAAGTCCGACATGCCGCAGACCGCGACCGCGGTGCGGAACAGATCGGGGTGCCATACGACTGAGGCGAAGGTCAGATAGCCGCCGTACGAGCGGCCCATGACCGCCAGCCGCGTCGGATCGGCGGGGCCTGCCATGACCGCGTGGCCCGCGCAGTCGGCGACGTCGTCGAACGCCGCGAAGCGCCCTGCTCCCAGGTCGGCGTCGACGAACGACCGGCCGTGGCCCAGGGAGCCTCGGACGTCGGGGGCGAAGACGTCCAGGCCGCGCCCGACCAGCTCGTGGTAGAGCGGGTTGAACACCGGCCGTTCCTGTTCTTCGGGACCGCCGTGAAGGTGGATCACGCAGGGCGCCGGTTCGTCCGGGGCCCGGCCCGGCGCCCGGTAGTACCAACCGCTCAGGGGCAGCCCGTCCCTCGCCGTGAGACGCAGCGGGACGGGGCGTACCGGAGGGCGGCCCGGCGGGACGGCGTCCTCGTCCTTGGAGGACCAGGGAGTGCGCTGCATGGACACGCCCTCGTGGGCCCGCCAGAGGCCCGGTCGGCGTTGCGAGCCGGACAGCGCCAGGAGCAGGCCCCCGGCGCCGGCGGCGGTCACGCGGGTGGCGACCTCGTGAGGCAGGGGGACGGGCCGTGCCGGGCCCGTGTCGTCGGGGGGCTGTCGGGTCGGGTGGGTCTCGACGAGTTCCAGTTCGGTCGCGCCCTGGACGTTCCATGCCAGCGCGGCCGTGCGGCCGTCTTGCGCCAGTGTCAGGAGTTCGAGGTCGACGCCCTCGCGTTCCGCCGCGAGGGACACACCGCGTGAGCCGCCGTCGGCATCCAGTGCGACCGCGAGGAGCGCCGCGTACTCCCGGTCGGCGTTGCTGCGCAGCCACAGTGTCCGCCCGTCGGGAGAGAACCGGCCGATCCAAGGGTCGCCGTCGGCGACCGGCATGGCGAAGGTGCTCTCCGAGTCGGCGGTGCGTCGGACGACCGCCTCCCTGCGTCCGCGCGGTCCGCGGCGCAGCAGTGCGAGGCTGCCGTCTCGGCTGAGATCGCACACGCGGAGGGAGGCGGCGTGGGTCTCCGTGGTGAGCAGGGCGGGGGAAGCCAGGCCGTCGGGATCGATCAGGTAGACGGAGAGGCCCCCGTCGGGACGTACCGTGGGCGCCGCCGGAGTCCGCAGATCACTTGCCGTTCGGCTCGGTTGCTCCCCTGGTGCCCCGTCGTACGCGGCTGGGCCGAGGAGTGTCGCGCGACGGTCGCGGTCCGCCCAGTCGGGGGGCGGACCGATGCCGTCGGGGCGGCCGTCGGCAAGGTCCGGGTCCCTCACGGCGGTCCCCGTGATGATCCCGTACTGCTGGGTGGCCGGGGCCGCGAACGTGACGGCGACGGACGAGCCGTCGTGGGCCCAGCAGCCCAGATAGGCGGAACTGGCCGGATCGGCCCCTGCCAGGAGGCGCCGGCCGGTGCCGTCGGGCCGCACGCACAGGACCCGGGTGTGCTCTCCGCCGCCCGGCGCGGTGGTGTACGCGATCCACTGTCCGTTCGGTGACCAGGACACCTCTTTCACAGGGTCCGGTGAGGAGTCGAGCAGCCGCACGTCGTCACTGTCGACGGAGCCGGCCCACAGCTGGGGGACGCCGCCTCGGTCGCAGATGAACGCCACCTCGGTGCCGTCGGCGTTGGCCGAGGGGTACCAGCAGCCGTGGGCGCGCAGCCGGGTCACGGCGTCACGGGGGCCGCCTGCCTCGGGCAACGGGAGGGGCGCGGGAGCGGCGGCGCGGGCCGCACCGTACAGGTCCCCCGTCCGGCTGTCCGGGGGTTCCACGGTGGCCGAAGTGAGTGGCCCGGCTCCCGCGAACGCGGGTGCCGGGCCGTGCGCCACCCGCATGCCCCCGGCGTCGGTCACTTGATTCCGTGGGTCTGCAGCCATATCTCCAGCAAAGCAATCTGCCACAGGGCGTTCGCACCCCGATGGGTCCGGTGCTCGTCGGGCGCCGCGAGGAGCTCGGTCACGTACGACTCCTGGAACAGGCCGCGTTGCTTCGCCTCCGGCGCCTGGAGCGCTTCACGTACGCGTTCCAGGACGGGGCCCGCCATGTGCCGGATGGCCGGCACGGGGAAGTAGCCCTTGGGCCGGTCGACGACCTCGCGAGGCAGGAGCTTGCGGCCCGCCTCCTTCAGCACACCCTTGCCGCCGTCGGCCAGTTTCAGCTCCGGCGGGCAGGCCGCCGCCAGCTCGACCAGCTCGTGGTCGAGGAACGGAACCCGTGCCTCCAGGCCCCAGGCCATGGTCATGTTGTCGACCCGCTTCACGGGGTCGTCGACGAGCATGACGTGGGTGTCGAGCCGAAGAGCCGCGTCGAGCGCGGTCTCCGCCCCCGGGACCGCCATGTGGCTGCGGACGAAGCTGCCCGATACGTCGTCGCGCGGCAGCATGTCCGGTTGCAGGACCCTGGCGAGGTCGGCATGCGGCCGGTCGAAGTAGGTCTCGGCGTACCGCTCCGGTTCGTCCTCGCGGGAGACCTCCGCCAGCTGCGGGTACCAGTGGTAGCCGGCGAAGACCTCGTCGGCTCCCTGGCCGCTCTGCACGACCTTGACCTCCTTGGAGACCTGCTCGGACAGCAGGTAGAAGGCGACCACGTCGTGGCTGATCATCGGCTCGCTCATGGCCGCGACCGCCCCGTCCAGAGCCATCGACACCCGGTCGGAGGGAACCATCAGCTGTCGGTGGTCGGTCCCGAACTCGCGGGCGACCAAATCCGAGTACTCGAACTCGTCGCCCTTCTCGCCGCCCTCCGTCTCGAACCCGACGCTGAACGTCATCAGGTCGTGCCGGCCCTCGTCGGCCAGCAACGCGACGATCAGACTGGAGTCGAGGCCGCCGGAGAGCAGGACACCGACCTCCACGTCGGACACCATCCTGCGGCGCACGGCCGTGCGCAGCGCGTCCAGCACCGCGTCACGCCATTCGTCCGCACCCATGCCGGCGAACTCGGGCCGGCGTGTGTACGACGGCTGCCAGTAGCAGTGATCCCGATGAGTGCCGTCCGGTTCGACGACCCGCACGGTGGCGGGCGGGAGCTTGTGCACCCCGTTGAGGACGGTGCGCGGCGCCGCGACGGTGGCGTGCCAGCTCAGGTACTGGTGGACGGCGACCGGATCGAGCGAGGTGTCCACGTCTCCGCCGGCGAGGAGAGCGGGCAGCGTCGAGGCGAACCGCAGCCGGTCCGGTGTCCGCGCCAGGTACAGGGGCTTGATGCCGAGCCGGTCCCGGGCGAGGACGACACGGCCGGTCCGGTGCTCGACGAGCGCGAAGGCGAACATGCCGAGGAAGTGCTCGACGCAGGCGGTGCCCCACTGCTGGTAGGCCTTGAGCACGACCTCCGTGTCCGACGTCGACTCGAATCGGTGCCCGAGGCCGCGCAGCTCTTCGCGCAGCTCAGGGTGGTTGTACACGCAGCCGTTGAAGACGCCGGTGACCTGACCGCGGGGGTCGGTCATCGGCTGGGCTCCCCGGTCCGAGAGGTCGATGATCTTCAGTCGCCGGTGTCCCAGTGCGACCGGACCCCGCGCCCAGGTGCCCTGCCCGTCGGGTCCACGGGCGGCGAGCCGGTCGGCCATGCGTTCGACGGCCGCCTCGTCGGCTCGCCTGCCGTCGAAGCGGACCTCTCCGGTCAGACCGCACATGACGTCCCGCCTCCCTTCCTCGCGTCGACGTCGGCGCGCCTGCACGGGGGTGCCGGTGCACGGGCGCCGGTCAGGAGGGTCTGGGCGGTGCTGCGAGACATCACGAGACCTTTCTGCGCGGGGATGAGAACTTCGCCGTGGCCGCCGGGCGGCCACTGGCGGGCCGGCGGCCGATGCCGTCCGCTGCCCCGGGGGCTATGGCGGAGGTGGGCCGCCCGGGACGACGGAGGAGGCTGAGCCGTCCTGGACGACGGCACGGGCGGGGCGGCGGTCGGACAGTGGCGGCCTGCGGCGGCCGTGTTCGCCGCGGGTCTCGGCGATCAGCATGTCTACGCAGCCCAGCAGGTCCTCGTCCTGTGCCGCACGGCGCATCCGCCGGGCAGCGCTTCCGTTCGCGAGGGCCGACTCGGTGAGCTCCCGGACGGTGTGCCAGTCCCCGTGGGCTTCCAGCGCGGGCCGCAGCCGGACGAGCAGCTTGCGCACCACCGTGTGCGCGGGTGCCTCCTCGTGGGTCTCGGGGTCCACCAGCGTCCCTTCGAGTCCCGACCGGGCGGCACGCCATGACGCACCCCGGAGCCACTCGTGCCGCCTGGCGCACCCGGGGGCATCGCCTCGGCCGATGCGTTCGCGGGCCTCGGTCACCAGGGCACGGAACAGTCCGGCGATGAGCACGACGGTCTCGGGGCGCGGACAGGCATCACATGTGCGCAGTTCCAGCGTGGGCAGATGGGCCGACGGGCGGACGTCGTAGTAGATCATCCCCGCGTCGCTGATGATCCCGGCGCGCACGAAGTCCTCCACGGCAGCGTCGTACTCGGCCGCGTTCGGGAAGCAGCCGACCGGCCCCGCGGTGGGCCAGCGCTGCCAAAGCAGGGTGCGCCAGCTCGCGTACCCCGTGTCGGCGGCCTGCCAGAACGGCGAACTGGCGGAGAGGGCCAGCAGCACCGGCAGCCAGGGCGAGACCTCGCACATGGCCCGTACGGCGGTGTCGCGGTCGGGCACGTCCACATGAACCTGGGCGCCGCAGATGAGCTGCTCGTCGGCGACCTTGCGGTACTCCTCGGTCATGTGGCGGTAGCGTGCCCCGGCTGTGGTGTGGGCCGAGGCCGCGGGCGCCAGTGGGGCCGTGCCGGCGGCCACCACGGCCAGCCCCAACGAGGAGGCTGCCGCGTCGAGCCGCCGTCTCAGGCCCGTGAGGTCGGCGTAGAGGTCGTGCAGGGACGTGTGCACTGAGCTGTTGGACTCCACCGTGCACTGATGCAGTTCGGTGGTGTAGGTCCGTCCCGGAAGCCGTCGCAGGATCGCGTCGGCTCGCGGCACGAGCATTCCGCTCTCCACCTCCAGGACGTGAAACTCTTCCTCCACTCCGATGCGCATGCTCACGTTCACTCCTACGAATCCCGGCGCCTGCCGCAAGGGAGGGGGCGACCCGACCCCGGGCGGTGGGGCGGCTTGTGGTGTGCTCTGAGTTCCCAGTCCCCCGGGACGTAAGCCCTGCCGCCTGCGCGTTTGAGATGCAGCTCGCGCAAACGAGCGTAAGTGAGGGAACCCGTGAGCGCTCGGGCAGCCGGAAACCCCGGCCCCGGCTTCGCCGCCGAATGCCGTGCTCGCCCGCTCACGCTACGCGATCAGGTCCACCGCCATCGCGATCAGCCCGATCGCCACCAGCACCACCACCAGCATGATCAGGACAATCGGCATGGGGCCCCAGCCCCTGCGCAGCTCGGACTGCGGATAGGAGATGGCGGACGTGGTGTCATCCTCGGCGGGCGGGGTCTCACCGGGTGGTACGCCCCTCCTTCTGGGGTCGTGTCCTGGGGTTGGTGTGGGCTCGCGATCAGGGTTCGTCATGGCGCGCCCTCCTCTCGGTTGCGTGTCGGCCATGGGGCGTTGCCGGTTCACTGGTTGGGGCGCGCAGCGCTGATGTCGCCGAGGGCCGAGCCGGGATCACGTTCCATAGCCAGGTCGGCGAGGGCGACGATGCCCACCGGGCGGCTTTCTCGGTCGACGACAGGCACACGCCGGACGGAATGCTCGCGCATCACCTGCACCGCGAGAATCAGGTCGTCGTCGGGCCCGACCGTGACCAGGTCCTCGCTGCACGCCTGGGCGACGGTCGTACGGTCCGGGTCGCCGCCCTCGGCCATCGCGCGTACCACCAGGTCACGGTCGCTGACCAGCCCGCGCAGCCGCTCACCCTCGGTGACCAGTACGGCGCCGATGTCCTCGTCGCGCATCATCCGGGCCACCGCCTGCACCGAGGCCTGTGGTTCCACGGTCATCGGGTCGGTCGTCATGACGTCGCGGACATGCTGAGTCATGGGAACGTCACTCCGCGAAGTTGGGGCGATGCTGTTCACCGCCGTGCAGCCTCCGAGTACCCGTGGAGGACCCGGCTGCCACGTTCACGCCGGCGCTCATCAGCTGCCGCGGACGCAGCGCGTGCACCGACCGATCAGGTGCTGTGACCCGGATCACCGCAACGTGGTCCGGGCAGCGGACAGGGGGGAGTGTGGAGATTTCACTGCGCGCCCGTGTGCGGGCCGGGGATCCGGATGCGTTTAGACGCCATGCGCCGGGATTGCCCTGGCGGCGGCCAAGCGTCCGGCGGCAACGGTCCGCGACGACCAGTACATCTACACCAAGTCCCAGGGATCGGCCGCCGAGTTGGGCGTCCAGTTCAACGATCCCGCGGAGCTCGCCAAGCGCGAGGGAGCCGTCCGAAGCGAGCAGTGGGATTCGGTGGACGGCAAGCGGTCGGGGCTGAGGAAGGGCGTCGCGGTGGACGACCCTGACAAGAAGATGACCATGGCCATGTACGGCACCGGCTACCTGACCTTCCGGCAGCTTCAGGCGCTGCCCACCGATCCCGACGCGCTGCTGAAGAGGCTCTACAGCGACACCCGGATGGGACCGGACCGCCGCCTGGAAATCGCACTCGAGAACATCGGGGCCATCATCGACAACGCCACCCTGCTGCCCGATCTGAGCGCCGGGCTCTACCGCGCCATGGCCGAGCTCCCGGGCGCGCAGGTGGTGGACCACGTCAAGGACGCCGCGGGACGGGAGGGTATAGGCCTCACGTTCAAGGACGCCCCCGAGGGTTCCACCTGGGTCTTTGACTCCTCCAGCCTCGTCTACCTCGGAACGACCAGGATTGCGCTCCGCATCGGCGTCGCGGACAAGAAGGGCGAGGCACCGGTCAGCTCATCCTGAGTGGCCGTCGCTCCTCAGCGGTGCATGGCCCAGCGGATGGTCCGGGTCAGTGCCTGGCCGGTGGGGCGTACGGCGAGGTCCTCCACGACCGGGAGCCGGGGCAGCCACAGCATGCCGCGGGCCCAGGGCGGGAGCAGTGCGACGGCGTTCGCGGCCAGGCCACCGTAGAAGGGACGCACCGCGAGGGGCAGGGGAGGCTGGAGGAGCAGGAAGCGGGCGGCGGCGCGGGCCTCGGGACCGGCCCGCAGTTCGGGCCGGTAGGCGGACAGCCGCTCGGCGAGTTCGCGGCGGTCGCGTGGTGGGTCGATCACCCCCAGTGCCTCGGCGATGCGTGCGGTGTCGGCCACGTAGGCGTCATAGGCAGCGGCGTCCAGCGGGTGTGCTCCGTAGCGTTCGTGGGCGCGCAGGAAGCTGTCGGTCTCGGCGGCGTGCACCCAGCCGAGCAGGTGTGGATCAGCCGCGTGGTACGGCACGCCCTCGGCCGTCGTCCCGCGGATCCGTTGGTGGATGCCGCGGACGTGGTCGACGGCCCGCCGGGCGTCCGTGGCGGTGCCGTAGGTCGTCACCGCCAGGAAGGCGCTGGTGCGCTGAAGTCGGCCCCACGGGTCGCCGCGGTATCCGGAGTGCCCGGCCACGGCCGCCATGGCGAGCGGATGAAGGGACTGCAGCAGCAGCGCGCTCAGTCCGCCGATGAACATCGAGGCGTCACCGTGGACCGTGCGGATCGGGCGATCCGGGCCGAACCAGCGCGGCCCGGGAGTGTCGTGGATGCGGGCGCGCGTCGCCGGGCCGTCGGGGCCGGCGACGCGGCGGAACAGGGCCTGGCCCAGTTGGTCACGGACTGAGGTCAGCACGGTCGGCCTCCCCTCTCCTGCTGCCAGTGTCCGCGATGCCGACCCGAACCGGCCACGCCCGTCAGCCTCACCTGCCGGTGGGCACGTACCGGGGTTCACGGTCCGATGCCGGCCACACGTACGGCAGGCGTCGGGGACGCCGGAAAACAGGTCGCCGTACACCGCGCGGTCCTTGCGGACCAGTGCCGAACGGTGGCTTTCGTGGAAGGCCCCGTCGCCCAGCCAGGGCGGCAGCTCACCGGCGGCGGCCAATTCCGCCTGATCGCGTACGGCAACGCCCGGTCGGTGCACGGCCGGCCCGGCGACCAGGGAGGCAGCGCAGCTGTCCCGGTGTCCCTGCTCCCGCCAGACCCGGCAGATCTCCAAGCCGTACCGGACGAGGGCCTCCTCGTATCCGGCCCACATCCGTACGGCCGGGTGCCGGCGCCACCCGTAGCCGGGGACGGTCAGACCGCGCAGGACCTGGAGTGCCTCGACCCGCTGCTTGCCCAGTCGGCGCCGGTCGAGGAGCAGGGCCGTCTGCCGGAAGTCGGGGTGGGGCAGGAACGTCTGCATCAGTCAGCGTGCGGTTCCGGTGCGGTCACGTCGGCTCAGGAGGCGTTGGGCGCGCGCGAGGCCGGGTGGCCGGTGGCGGTGCAGGGCGGCCCTGGCGGCGTTGGCTCCCGGTGCGCCGTGCACGCCGCCGCCCGGGTGGGCCCCGGCGGAGGACAGGAAGAGCCCTGGGACGGGGGTCTCGGGTCGCCCGGTGCCGGGCACGGGCCGGAAGACGAACTGCTGGTGGATCGCGGTCGTGCCGCCGTTGATGGCTCCGCCGCTCAGGTTGCCGTCGAGGGCCTCCAGGGTCGGGGGCGCGAGAATGCGGCGGGCGCGGATCAGATGGCGGAAGCCGGGCGCGAAACGTTCGACTTGGCGTTCGACCCGGTCGGCCATGCGTTCCTGGTCGTTGGTGTCCCAGCGCCCGGTAAGGCCCTCGTCGGCGGCGTCGGCGCCGATCTCGCGGGGAACGTGAGTGTAGGCCCAGGCCGATTCGGTGCCCAGCGGGGAGCGTGAGGCGTCGGCGGTGGTCATCTGGCCGAACAGCAGGAAGGGACGGTCCGGAACCTGCCGCATCGCGATCTGCGCGGCGAAGCGGGTGAGTTCGTCCATGCCGTCGGCGAGGTGCACGGTGCCGGCGCGGGACGCCTGATCGGCCTCCCAGGGCACCGGGCCGTCGAGCGCCCAGTCCACCTTGAACGTGGCGAAGTCCCACTGGAAACGACGCAGGTCGTCCAGGAGCTGATCGGGCACATGCTCGGGTTCGAGGAGTTCGCCGTACAGGGCCGGCACCGACACGTCCGCCAGCACCGCCCGGCGTGCCGGCACCGCGTCGCCGACGGACGTCCGCACACCGACGGCCCGCCCGCCGCGGACGACGATCCGCTCGACGCGCTGCCCGCAGCGGACCCGCCCGCCGCGGGCCTTCAGGCGCAGGATCAGGGCCTGAGTCAGGGCGCCCGAGCCGCCGACGGGCACGGGAAATCCGTACGTCTGTCCGAGCATGGCCATCAGCCAGCCGAAGCCGCCGCTGCCCGCCGACTCCGGGGCGAGGTCGGCGTGCAGGGCGTTGCCGGCCAGCAGCAGCCGGCCGCCCTGGCCGCGGAACTCCTCCTCCCCCATGCGGCGCACCGGGAGTACCAGGGAGCGTGCGATACGCAGTCCGCCCGCGGCCCGCAGCCGGAACGCCAGCCGCGCCGTCGCTCGGACGGGCGGGAAGGGGGTGAACAGAGCGTCCAGGAGATCGGGTTGCATGCGCTGCCACACGCCGTGCAGCCGCTGCCAGGCGGCTCCGTCGCCCGGCGCGAAGGCCTCGAGGGACGCCGCGGTGGCGCCGACGTGCCGGTCCAGCACGGCGCAGCGGCCGTCGGTGAGGGGATGCGCCAGCACACTGGGCGCGTGGCTCCACCGCAGCCCGTAGTCCTGCAACCGCAGGGCGGACAGAACCGGCGAGGCGGCTGCGAGCGGGTAGAAGGAGCTGAAGAGGTCGTTGACGAAGTCGGGGTCGACGCCGCGGTCGTGGCGCACGGCGCCGCCCGGCTCCGGCTGTTCCTCCAGCACCTCGACGCTCCACCCGGCGTCCGCCAGCACGTTGGCGGCCACCAATCCGTTGGGGCCGGCGCCGATCACCACGGCGTCAGGCACGACCGGCTCCATCCATGCCCGACGCCGCCGAAGCGGCCGGTGCCCCCTGTGGGGCGCGGCGAACGTCCTGCGCCTCGCTCTCGCAGAGCCGGGCGAGGCGGGCGAGCATGGCCCGGTGGCGCAGTTGGATCAGCGCCTCGAAGCCCACGTTGTGCAGCCGGCCGCCCGCTCCCTGGAGGGGGTGCTCGTCCACCAGCACCAGGCACTTCTTTCCCCACGACCGCAGCTCGATCGCGATACGTGCCGTGCCCAGCACGCCGGCGTGAGCCTCCAGCTCCATGGAAACGCCGGGCTCGCAGCGGCGAACGACCGTCTCGTTGAACAGCCGGACGGGGCCGAGCCGGACCTCGTAGCGGATCGCGGCGTCGGTGTCCGGCCACCGCCCGCGAAGCGGCTCGGACCGCGCGGTCCCCACCACCCACTCCGCGTACCGGCTGCCGTCGGCGAGGACGGCCCACACGGCACTCGGACCGACTTGGATCAGACGGTGACGAACGGCCACGGAGACCTCCAGGGTGCCTCGACCGGATTGCCCGTCGGTCACGCCCGAGTGCCCGCGCATCACGGGTCGAACCGGTTCCATCGACCTCAATCGGCTCTTGCGGGAGGTGTCGGACTCCGGACCGGCACGGTCAGCCGGCTCAGGGACTGCATGGCCTCGCGCTCGATGCGGGAGAGATCGCGCAGGACGGTCCCTGCCTGGTCGAGGCACTGTGTGTCGCCTGATTCACCGGCCTTCGTGATCAGTGCGGCGACTTCCGTCCACAGCGTGGCCGCCTCGGTGTACAGCCTGTGCCCGGTGCGCAGGTGACCGCTGTCGAGCAGGTCGGTGCACTCGGCGAGGAAGTCGCGGTAGAGGTTGCGGAACAGTGCGCCGCCGGTGCCGGCCTTCTCCATCAGGAGCGCGGCCTGTGGCAGGTCCCGTTGCGGGGCGTCGGTGCGCTGGAGCCAGGTGCGTACCAGCTTGCCGGCCTTCTCGATGCCGCGGTGGCCCAGGTTGGCGATGGGCGGGTCGAGGAAGGCGTCGGCACAGGCGGTGATGGCGGCGGTGATCCGGACCTGAGGGGAGGGCAGGTCCGTCGGAACGGAGAGGGTGAAGGACCGGTGCTTGGCGGTCATCGGGCCGCGTGCGGCTCTTGCCTGCGCGAGGCCGGCCAGGCTCGTGGTCACCGCTCCGCCTTGCTGGTCGGTGTCCACCAGGTAGGCGTCGTGGTCGTCGTAGCCGTACATGGCGACGACATGCCCGCCGAAGTGCACCTTCGACCCGAAGTAGTCCAGATGGAAACTGTCGAGCTGCAGTCCGACGGGGTGGCCCGCGTCGATGGGGGCTGCCACGTTCTCCCACGCCCTGCGGGGGGAGCTGGTCTCCCGCACGACGAGCTCCAGCCCGAGTCTTGAGGCCAGGTTCCTGGTGAGGTCGAAGGGCTTCACTCGTCCCCCCAGGAAAGGGAAGGCCATCCTCTTGCTGTCCCAGTAGACGAAGGACAGACCCGAGCCTAGGCCGAAGAGCATGGGCTCGGACAGATCGAGCCCTTGGGTACGCAGCAGCACTCCCAGAGCTGTCGTCTCGCAGTGCTGCGTACCGCGGGAGTCGACGTCCGGCAATGTCATGGCGTGCTCTCCTGGATCGGGATGATCAGCCGGGTCAGCAGGTCTTCCGGCGGCGCCTCGGCCGGGCCGACGAGATAGGACTCGCGTACGGGTGCCTTCGGGTGCAGCCCGCGCTCGTGGATGGCGGCGAAGAGGGCGTTGTAGGCCAGGGGCAGCTGTGCGTACGGGCCGACGTGCACGGTCTCGGCCACGGGTCCGCCGGGCAACACCTCGAAGTCCGTAACCACTGCCGTCGCCTCCCCCGGCGGCGTCCGGACTCCCACGGCGATCTCCATGGGCTCTTGCAGGTCCAGCGGGTACAGAGCCCACAGGGGCGGCTCCCAGGCGACCCCGGCCCGGCCGAGCCCGGGCAGCAGCCGTGCCACGCACTCTGCGACCTTCTCCCCGATCTCCGCCGGGGTGCAGACCGCGCGTACGACGGCCAGGCGCCGTTCCGGTTCCTGACTCATCGTCACCTCGTAGCCGGGCAGGCCGCGTTCTGCCAGTCGCTCCAACATCTCCAGCCGTGCCTGGTCCTTGCTGATCCGTTCGGCCAGCCGGTCCCGTTCGGCGCGCAGTATCCGTGCCCTGGCCTCGGGTTCGGCGGCGAGGGCCCGGGCGATCACGGCCAGCGGAAGATCCATGTCCCGGAGCAGGGCGACGGTCAGGGCGTCGCGTGCCTGCTCGGGCGCGTAGTAGCGATAGCCGGAGCCGGCGTCCACGTGGACCGGGGCCAACAGCCCCGTCTCGTCGTAGTGGCGCAGCTGCTTGACGCTGAGCCGGCACAGTCGGGCGAAGCGCCCGATGGTGAGAAGTTCGTCCCGCACGCCATCATGGTGGACCCTCCCACGGGGGGAGGGTCCACCCCTTGCGACTACGGCCCGGGGTCGCCGCCGCCTTCCTCTGCGGGCGGGTTGTCAGCCGGAAGCCTGGTCGCTGTCCTTCATCGCGCCCCAGCCGTGCCAGCGGTCGACCTCGATCCAGGCGCTCACGCGGGACCGGACACGGTCCGGGTAGGGCTTGCCGATGTAGTGCGTGGCGATACGGTCGATGTCCTTCAGGCCCTCGTCGTCGTGCGTCTCGACGACGCGGCCGATCAGGGTGACGTGCGTGTACCAGTCGTCGCCGTCGAGGACGGTGAGCGTCACGCGCGGGTCGCGGCGCAGGTGCTTCAGGCGGACGCGGCCCTCGTCGAGGCTGATCAGGACGCGGCCGTCCTCCCACAGGTACCAAGTGGGAGTGGACACCGGTGTGCCGTCCGAACGCAGCGTCGCCATCACGCACGGGTTTGCTCGGCGCAGCAATTCCACGGCCTCCGAAGGCAGCGGCGGCTTGGACATCAAGTGCTCCTTGGATCGTTCGGGCGGGACCATCTCTTTGATCAGTCGTGTGCCCGTTTCCCGGCGCTGGTCACGCCGGACCGGGCCGATCCGCAGCGACAGCGCCGTGTCAGCGGCCTTCGGTGCCCCTGTTGAGTCGCTGCCCTTCGGTGCCCCTGTTGAGTCGCTCGTCCCGTGCCGACGGTGGACGATGGAGGCAAGGCAGCAGGAGGCTCTTCTGGTCGGAGAGGCCTGTGGTGGACACGGACGTGCTGATCGTGGGTGCGGGACCTGTCGGGTTGACCGCGGCCGCGGAGCTGCGGCGTCAGGGTGTCGCCTGCCGGCTCATCGACAGGCTTCTGGCCCGGTTGCCGTACGCCAAGGCGGTGGGCGTCCAGCCGCGGACCCTGGAGATCTGGGACCGGATGGGCATGGTGCGCGCCGCTCTGGAGGTCGCCGTGCCGCTGCGCGGACAGCTGATGTACGCCGACGGTGTCGAACAGGCCCGCATCGAGTTGAGGCTGCCGCCCCAGGTCCCGTACGTCTTCGCAGCCCTGCCCCAGTACGAGACGGAGCGGATCCTCGAGGAACATCTCGCCCGGTTCGGTACGGGGATCGAGCGGGGCACCGAGCTGGTGGGGTTCACGCAGCACGAGGACGGGGTCGTCAGCCGGATCGTCACGGCATCCGGCACCCAGCAGGAGCTGCGGTCACGCTTCCTGATCGGCTGCGACGGGGCGCACAGCACCGTCCGCAAGCAGCTCGGACTCGCCTTCGAGGGGGGTGCGTTTGCCGAGGAGTACATGCTCGCCGATGTGGAGGTGGACTGGAGCCTTCCCCAGGGCTACGGGGTGCGGGCCGTGCACCACGACGCCGGGGGCCGTGTCGACGATGTCCTGGTCTGCATCCCGCTGCCCGGCGATCGCCGCTACCGCATGTCGATGCTGGCACCCGATGAGTTGTCGGCGGCTCGCGACGGCACCCGTGGGAGGCCCTCGCCGGAGACGGTCGCCCATGGGCTGGAGGGCGGGCGCGCGCCCCGCATCGAGCACGTCCAGGCGGTCCTCGACCGGCTGGCCCCGCAGCCCACCACCGCGTCCGCCCTGCGCTGGTCGTCGGTCTTCCGCATCAGTCACCGCCTCGTCGACCGGTACAGCGTCGGCCGGGTCTTCGTCGCCGGGGACGCCGCGCACATCCACCCGCCCACCGGCGCCCAGGGCATGAACACCGGTATCCAGGACGCCCACAACCTCGCGTGGAAGCTGGCGCTGACGCTGGCGGGCGACGCCCGTCACCAGCTCCTCGGCAGCTATGACGCCGAGCGCCGGCCTGTCGGCGAGGAAGTGGTCGGCCGCACCGTCCGGCATGCCACCGAGGGCATCCGGGCCCCCTCGCAGGACATGACGACGGTGATGCTGCGCGAGGCGCAGCTGCTCGTTGCCTACCCGGACAGTCCGGTGGTCGCGGCCGGCGGCGCGGGGGCAGCGGCAGCGGCAGGTAACGGCGCCTCGGAATCGCCAAGGCCGAGTCCGGGGAAGGGGCCTGGCAAGGGGCCGGGGCCGGGTGAGCGGGCTCCCGACTGCCGCAACCTCGTCGCAGGCGTGGCCGCGACACCGCTGCGCCTGTATGACCTGCTGCGCGACCGCGGTCACGTCCTCGTGCTCTACGCCGACTCGGCCGACGCACTCACCGCGTGCCGCGAGGCCGCCGCCACCGTCCACCGGCTGGCAGGCGGCAAGGTGACCGCGTTCGTCGTCACCCGGCACGAGCACACGGCGGAAGCCGCCCGCGCACAGAGCGATGCCAACGGACCGCACCTGCCCGCCTTCAGCGACGGCGCGGCGGAGTTCGAGCAGCTCTACGGCGTCGACGGCCCGACGGCCTTTCTCATCCGCCCGGACGGATACCTGAGCGCACGGCTGTCACCGCTGGCTGCACCCGGGACCGTGCCAGCGCTGGCAGACGCACTCGGACGCGTCTTCCACCTGCCGTAGCTTCAGGGGACGCGGAGAGGAACAGTCGCCATTCTGACGCGCGACGCCCCGGCGCCCAGGTCAGTCCCAGAGCGCGATCGCCAGCATCAGCGCGGCGACCGGGATCAGCAGCCACGGCTCGGCCAGGACCGCGAGCCCGGTGAAGATCAGGGCGAAGTACGCCAGTGCCTTGGCGGCGCGCCGTTGGGTCTTGCTCTTCTTGGTGCCCTTGTTCTTCTTCGAGGCCGTGTCGGTTGCGAGGTACATGTCGGTGTTCGTCATGGCACTCACCCTCGTTCCGAGAGCGCCACTCTCGCGTCGGCGAAGCCCGCCTATGTAGGTGATGACCACCGACGCGTAGGTAGTGCCGGCACGGTGAAGGTGGGTCCATGAACACGGTCATGGACGCGGCGGAGATCGACTTGCGGGTACGGCATGCGGATGGCCGGTGGTCGGCCAGGACGGTCTGGGTGGTGGTGGTCGACGGGAACGCGTATGTCCGCTCGGCCTTCGGACGGCGCAGCGCCTGGTACCGGCGGGTCCTGCGGCAGGCGGACACGCAGGTGGAGGTGGCCGGGGTCCGGCGGACCGTCATCCTGCGGCCGGTGGACGATCCCGGGCTCGTCCGGCGCGTCTCCGATGCCTATCGGGCCAAGTACGGGCTGCGGTGGCCCGGCCCGGTGGAGTCGATGAACGGGCCCGAGGCGGCGGCCACCACACTGCGGCTAACGGATGCCCGGCAGGTCTCGCAGTTGCCTGCGTGAGGTGAGCTGAAGCTTGCGGAAGATGTTGCGCAGGTGCGCGTCGACCGTGCGCGGGCTGAGGAACAGTTTCGCCGCCACCTCCTTGGAGGTGGCGCCGTCGGCGACCAGGCGTGCGATGTGCACCTCCTGCATCGTCAACTGGTCCGATGCGTTCGACGTGCGGCTGCGGGCCTGCTCGCCCGTGGCGCGCAGCTCGCCGGCGGCGCGCTCGGCGAAGGCCTCCAACCCCAGGTCGGACAGCGGCTCGTGCGCCAGCCGCAGCGCGGACCGGGCGTCACGCCGTCGGCCCTGGCGGCGCAGCCACTCCCCGTACAGCAGATGTGCGCGGGCCCGGTAGACGACCAGTGCGCTGTCGTCGAGCAGGGCGATCGCCTCCTGGTAGGCGGACTCGTCCTCGGTGACCAGGGCGCGCGCGTAGGCCTCGACGCCGAGTCCCCATCCGTGGCGGCCTGCCTGCGTGCGCTGTTGGAGGGAGGCGAGGGCCGCGGCGGCGGCATCGGTGTCGCCGCAGCGCGTGGCGGCCTCGACCAGTTCGGGCAGGGCAAGGCCGGCCGTGCCGACGGCGCCGTACTCGATGGCCTGTTTCGCCGCTTTCAGCGCGGCGGGATAGTCGGCCAGGCCGTTGTGGAGTACGGCCGTCGCCCACTGCACGCTCAGGCTCATCCGGTGGTCCACCGATGCGAACAGTTCGGCGGCTTCCTTGTGTCGTCCGCGCAGCGCCGCGAGATGCAGGCGCGGGTAGACGAGCGGGGCCGCGCCGGTGGCATCGGCGATCGCCTCCTCCTCGGAGATCAGCTCCGTCGCCGTACCGAAGTCGCCCGTGTGGACGTTCGCGGTGGCCTGCATGGCCAGTGCGATGGGCAGCGCGTGGAAGGAACCCGATTCGCGGCCGGCCGTGACCGCACGGGTGGCGATGGCGTGCAGGGCGTCGAAGTTCCACAGTTCGGTGGCGACCATGAAGCCCAGCGACGGACGTCTGGCCCACACCTGGTCGTCGGTGTCGCCGAGGACCGGCCTGAGGATCTCCCCCGCCGCCGCATGCCCGTCGCTGACGAGGCTGATCAGGCCGGTCAGGACCGCCGCCGCGCTCGATACCGGATCGCCCGGCGGCGGGACCGCCTTTCCTGCGGTCTCCACCACCTGGTCGAGGCCGCCGAGCAGGAGGCCCATTTCGATGGCGTCCAGGTAGCACTCCCGCGACCAGCCGGGGTCGGTCGCCGCCAGCCGGGCGGCGGCGCGCAGGAGATGGGCGGTGGGGCCTTCGTCGCCGCGGCGGCGGACGAACGACAGCCTCCCGCGCAGCAGATCGGCCCTGGCGGCCTGGCCGGGTTCGTCGGTGGGGACGGTGGTGAGCAGGGCGGCCGCCGTGTCGAAGTCGCCCACCGAAAGCTTGGCCGCGGTGGCCGCGAGGACCCGCTCGGCGCGCTGGACCGGGCTGATGGTGAGCGCGGCGGAGCGCTCGAGGAAGGCCGCCGCCGCGGCGAGGCCGCCGCGTTCCTGGGCGCGGGTGGCGGAGACCTCGAGCTCGTCGGCGACCTCCTCGTCGGGGCCGGCACTGGCCTGGGCGCGATGCCAGGCCCGTCGGTCGGGATCGGCGACCGGGTCGGTCACGGCGGCCAGCGCCTCGTGCGCCCGGCGCCGCTCCTCCGGGGCTGCGGCGCGGTAGGCGGCCGAGCGGGCGAGGGGATGGCTGAAGCGGATCCGGGTGCCGAACTCGACCAGCGGGACGGACTGTTCGGCGGCAGCCGCGTCGACACCGAGGAGTGCGGCCGCACGCCACAGCAGCCCGGGATCACCGATGGGGTCGGCGGCGGCGACGGTCACCAGCAGCCGGGCATCCGGCGGCAGTAGCTCCAGTCGGGACCGGAAACTCTGCTCGATCACGCCGGGCACCGAGTCCGGCTGGGCGAAACCGCCCGCCATCCCGGCGAGACCGGCGGTCCTGGGAAGCTCCAGCAGCGCGAGCGGGTTGCCGCGCGCCTCGGCCAGGATCCGGTCGCGCACCCGCTCGTCCAACGGGGCGCGGACCGCCGCGGCCAGCAGCGCGCGGGCATCGGCTTCGCCAAGTCCCTGCAGTGAAAGGGCGGGTAGCCGGTCCAGTTCGGGCATGCGGCTGGGCTCGCGCGCCGCGAACACGAGGGCGATGCGTTCGGCGGAGATCCGGCGGGCCAGGAAGGCCAGCGCCTTGGCGGACGCCTGGTCCAGCCACTGTGCGTCGTCCACGACACACAGCAGCGGGCGATCCTGCACGGTCTCCGCCAGCAGGCCCAGCGACGCGACGCCGACCAGGAACGGATCGGGTGTGCCGGTGTCGAGACCGAAAGCGATCTGCAGCGCCTTGCCGTGCGGCGCGGGCAGCTCCGTCAGCCGGCCGGTGACAGGGGCGAGCAACTGGTGCAGCGCGGCGTACGGCAGCTCCATCTCGAACTCCGCCCCGGACGCCCGCATCACCAGGAATCCGGTCGCGGCCTCATCGAGATGCCGCAGCAGCACGCTCTTGCCGATGCCCGGCTCACCGCGCAGCACCAGGGCACCGCCCCGGCCCTGACGCGCCGCCTGAAGCAGGGCGTCGAGCCGGCGTATCTCGTCCTGACGACCGATCAGCACATCCGTGTATGTCTCGGGCATGATCGACAACCTACGCGGTCGTGCACGACGGGGGAATCAGGGAAATCCCTCAGTCGTACTCGGTCGTCGGCCGCGACGAGGAGTGTGATCCGCCCTCAAGAGTCTCCCGTAGGGCGCCGTATAGGCGATGACTACCGACGCGAACGGCAGTCGCCCGCTGCGAGTGTCGAGTCATGACCCGCACCGCACCGCACACGACCGCCACCACCGGCTGGATACCGCTGGCGGTCCTGGCCACGGCCCAGTTCCTGGTCGTGCTGAGCACGTCGATCGTGAACGTCGCGCTGCCCCAGATCCGGACAGGGCTCGATCTGTCGGCCGCCGGCCAGGCGTGGACGGTCAACGCCTACGTACTGGTCTTCGGCGCGCTGCTGCTGCCCGGCGGGCGCGCGGGTGACGTATACGGCCTTCGCCGCGTGTTCCTGCTCGGCATCGGCCTGTTCGCCCTCTCCTCGCTGGGCGCGGCGCTGGCGCCCACCGCGAGCGTGCTGATCGCCTGCAGGGCCGTGCAGGGCATCGGTGCCGCGCTGCTGGCGCCCACGGCGCTGGCCCTCGTGCTGACGCTCTACCCCGACAGCAGGCGGCGCGGCACCGCGCTCGGGGTGTGGGGCGCGGTCTCCGGTGCCGGCGGAGCGGCGGGCGTGCTGCTGAGCGGGCTGCTCACCAGCCTGTACGGCTGGCGTGCGGTGTTCGTCGTGATGGTGCCCCTCGCCCTGGCCGTCCTGGCTGCCACTTGGCGGCTGGTCGAGGCCGACCGGCCACGCGGCGGAAGCCTGGACGCGGTGGGCACGGTGACGGTGACGGCAGGGCTGGTCGCGCTCACCTACGGCCTGTCGGGCCCGTGGCCGCTCGCCGTGATCGGGCTGGCGCTGCTCGGTGTGTTCGTGGTGCTCCAGCGCCGCGGCGCCGCCCCGCTGCTGCCGGCGCGTATGAGCGTGGTGGCGGTGCCCAACGTGCTGATGGCTCTGCTGGGCGCCGTCTGGCTCGGCCTGTTCTACTTCCTCCCCCTCTACCAGCAACGCGCCCTCGGCTACTCGCCGTTGGAAGCCGGGCTGACCCAGCTGCCCCTCGCCCTCACGATCACCCTCTCGTCGTGGGCCGTCGGCAAGGTCTCCGGCCGCCATGTGCTCCCCGTAGGCCTGCTGGTCCTCGCGGCCGGACTGGCCTGGCTGTCCCGAACCCCGGCCCACGGCACCTTCCCCGTGGACCTGCTCGGCCCGACGCTCCTCATCGGTGCCGGGCTGGGAGTGGCCTTCGTCCGGCTCACCGCGATGTCCTCCACCGGCGTTGCGGCAGCCGACAACGGCCTGGCCGGCGGGCTGGTCAACGCCACCCGGCAGATCGGCGGAGCCGTCGGCCTGTCCTTCCTGACCCTGCTCCCCTCCCCCGGATCGGCCTTCGCGACCTGCGCCGCCCTGGCCCTGCTCATCTCGGCCCTCTCGGCCTACTCGGCCCGCTCGGCCGTCTCGACTCCCTCGACACGAAAGGCATGACCATGACCCTCGACAAGCCGTACGTCAGCGGCCACTTCACCCCCGTCACCGACGAGATCACCGGCCACGACCTCAAAGTGCGCGGCACCCTTCCGCCCGAGCTGAACGGCCGCTACTTCCGCAACGGCCACAACCCCAAACCGGGCATCACCCCCACCCACTGGTTCCGCGGCGAGGGCATGATCCACGGCATCCGCCTCACCGACGGCCGGGCCGAGTGGTACCGCAACCGGTGGGTGCGCACACCCTTCCTGGACGGCGTGCCGTTCACCGGAACCGAACTCGACGTCAGCGCCGCCGCCACCAACATCATCTTCCACGGGGGCCGTTACCTGGCCCTGCAGGAGGCCAACCTTCCCTACGAGGTCAGCGCCGAACTCGACACCATCGGCGTGCACGACTTCGGCGGCAAGCTCACCAGCGCGATGACCGCCCACCCCAAGGAGGACCCGGCAACCGGCGAGCTGCACTTCTTCAGCTACAGCCCCTTCGCGCCGTACCTGACCTACTACGTGGCCGACGCCTCCGGCGACATCGTCAAGTCGGAGGTCGTCGACGGCTCCGGCCCGTCGCTCATGCACGACTTCGCCATCACCCGCGAGCACGTGGTCTTCATCAACTCGCCCGTCGTCTTCGACCACGCCGAGCACTCCGGCATCCCCTACCGCTGGCACGACGACGTCCCGCTGCGCATCGGCGTGATGCCGCGCGCCGGGGGCAGGACCACCTGGTTCGAAGTGGCCGACCAGGCGGCGCTGTTGCACGTCGCCAACGCCTACACCGACGCGCAGGGCCGGATCGTCCTCGAAGCACCGCGCTTCGACCGTTCCGCCTGGGAAAACTCGTGGAAGTGGTGGGTCGGTGCCCCCGGCTACGGCACCAGCCCCGACGCCGGCTCGACCATGTACCGGTGGCTCATCGATCCGGCCACGGGCAAGGTCACCACCGAGTCCCTCAACGACCTGGCCACCGAGTTCCCGTCGATCAACGACGCCCACACCGGTTCGGCCCACCGCTACAGCTACGCCATCGCCTTCCCCGGCGCGGGCCTGTCGGGCTACCACACCGTCAAGTTCGACACGCTCACCGGCAAGGAGAAGCTGCTCGCGCACGGCGAGGGCCGGATGCCGGGCGAGGCCGTCTTCGCACCCGCCGAGGGCGCAACCGGCGAGGACGACGGTTACCTGCTCACCATCGTCAGCGACCTCACAGCCGACGCATCGGAACTGCTGGTCCTGGACGCGAGCGACCTGAGCACCGTGGCCGCCGTCGAACTCCCCCGCAGGGTGCCCGCCGGCATCCACGGCCACTGGATCCCCGACGCCGAACTGCCCGCCTGACCCACCCGACCCGGCTCGGTCACCCGGTCCGCCGCCTCACCGATACGGCCCGGACCGCCGGCCCCCTCCGGAGGCCAAGGCCTCCGGCTCCCCCACTCCGCCATACAACACCCGACCCTCCCCAGCAGCCCGGGCCGCCGCCCACTCCCCCACGGCGGCCCGGGCACCCCGACACAGAGGAACTGCCATGACCTACCCCACGGCCATCGACGAGAACGCCCCCATCGTCGCCGACCACTCCATCCGGATCGCCGCTTCCCTCGAGCGGGTCTGGCACCTGCACACCGACATCGCCTCCTGGCCCGCCTGGCAGCACGCCATCACCGAGGCCCGGCTCGACGGCCCCATCGCCCCCGGCAGCACTTTCCACTGGGCGACCGCGGGCCTGACCATCGACTCCACCATCTACGCGGTCGACGCCGAGCGGCACCGCATTCTGTGGGGCGGCCCCGCGCACGGCATCACCGGCGTGCACGAGTGGACGTTCACCGAGGACGGCGACGACATCGTGGTCCGTACCCGGGAATCCTGGGCGGGCGCTCCGATCGACGCCGATCGGGACAACCTCGCCGCGGCGCTGGACGACTCGCTCGCTTCCTGGCTCGATGCCCTGAAGAAGGCGGCGGAGACGGCAACGCAGTAGGGCCTGGAAGACGCCGGTCCCTTCGTGGCTATGCCGAGTGCTGGTACGCCGAGTACGTGAGATAGCCGTGGTCGCCGCCCTGGAAGTACGTCGCGTCGTCGGCCGGAGCGATCGGGAGGCCGGTGCGCAGACGCTCCACCAGGTCGGGGTTGGCGATGAAAGCGCGCCCGAAGCTGATGAGATCTGCTCCCAGGTTCAGCCACTGGTCGGCGTCGGCCTGGCCGGTCTGCTTCGGGCCCATCGGCAGAACCGGGTTCATGACGAGGGTGCCGGACCAGGCCCGGCGCAGGCCGAGAAGCGTCTCCTCGTCGGTGGTGGCCTCAAGGTGGACGTAGGCCAGGCCGAGCCGGGACAGCTCGGTCAGGAGCGCGGTGTAGAGCTCGGCGACGTCGGTCTCCTCGATGCCCCAGAAGGCGCCTTCGGGGGAGAGACGGATACCGGTCCGGTCCGCGCCGATGGCCTCGGCGGTCGCGGCGGCCGCCTCGACGGCGAACCTGATCCGGTTGCCCACCGAGCCGCCGTACCGGTCCGTGCGCAGGTTGGCGTTGGAGGAGAGGAACTGCGAGATCAGATAGCCGTTGGCGCCGTGGAGTTCCACACCGTCGAAACCGGCGTCGACGGCACGGCGTGCGGCGTCCGCGTACGACTGGACGTGCTCGGGCACCTCTGCCGTGTCCAGGGCGCGCGGAGTCGGCGCGGGCAGCGGTCCGTTGGGGGTGAACACCTCACCGACGGCCGCGACGGCCGAGGGGCCGACGGGCTGCATACCGGTGGTGTCGGGGTGCGAGACACGTCCGCCGTGCATGATCTGGGCGAAGATCCGGCCGCCGTTGGTGTGCACCGCGTCGGTCACCGGACGCCAGGCGGCCACCTGCTGGTCGGTGTACAGCCCCGGAGTGCCAGGGTTGGACTGCCCGACCAGGCTCGGTTGCACCCCCTCGGTGACGATCAGGCCGGCCGTGGCCCGCTGGGCGTAGTAGCGCGCCATCGACGGCGTCGCCAGTCCGCCCGCGGCAGCCCGTACACGTGTCATCGGCGCCATCACCACGCGGTTGGGCAGTGCCAGGGCGCCCAGCCGGTAACCGGAGAAAAGGGTCGTCACGTCGTGTCTCCTTCGTCATCGGTCGTGCCCCGCATCCGGGCACGTCGGCTACGCTAAAACCTGACATTGACGTCAGAGGCAAGGGTTGTGCTCCGGATCACAACGGGGAGGGGCGGCATGCGTATCGGCGAGCTCGCGGCACGGGCCGGAGTCAGCGTCAGATCCCTGCGCTACTACGAGGAACAGGGCCTGCTCTCGAGCACCCGCAGCGCCAGCGGGCAGCGGCACTACTCGGAGCACCACGTCGACCGTGTCACGTTCCTTCAGCGGATGTACGCCGCGGGCCTGTCCAGCCGGACCATCTCCGAACTGCTGCCCTGCGTCGACTCACCCAGCGAGGAGACGTCCGACGCCGCGCTGGAACGCATGGCGGAGGAGCGCGACCGGCTCTCCGAGCACATCGAGGACCTCATCCGCACCCGCGAAGCCCTCGACACGTTGATGGCCACGAACCGGGCCCACCGAAGGCGCCTGAAGTCGGCCGCGACGGGCTGACCCAGGGCTGAAGGCCGGATTGAGTATCGCGGTCGAGCGGTGCAGACGGTCCCTAAACGTCCAGGTCGGCGTACTGCAAGTGGTGGTCCGAGTACGCGCTGGGATGCACACGGTGCTCGAGCGGGACGATGTCTCGCAGGAAGATGTAGTCGAACTTGCTGTGCCAGTCCGTGGTCGTCCGGCAGGTGCCGACGGGAGAGGGATGACACTGGGGGTCCGCATCCGCGGCCAGGCCCCACATCCGGGCGAGTTCGGCAGCGTCCGGAACAGCGTTGAAGTCGCCGACCACGATGGCGCGGTCGTGCCGGGCGACCTCCGCGGCCACCACGCCGACCTGGGCCGCCCGGACTTCCTCCTGACGCCGATGGGCGAGGTGGGTGTTGAAGACGCGGGTGGGTTGGCCGCCCACCATGGTGGTGACCGCCATGTACCCACGGTCCTCGGATCCTCCGTCGGGGTACTCCACGTTGACCACGTCCGTCATCGGTGCAGCTGAGAGGACCGCCTGGCCGTAGGCGCCCGGATTCCACGGCACTCCTCCGCAGCGGCCCCAACTTCGAAGAACCGTCCCGTACTCGACGTGGTAGACCAGCCCGTGCAGGCTCTCCAGGTACTCCCGGATCCTCTCGACGTCACGCACGCACGCTTCTTGCAGGCCGATGACCTGGGGCGCGTACGCGGCGATCTCCGCGGCCCGGTCGACGTTGCCGACCTCGCAGGGGTTGCAGATGTTCCACGTCATGACCCGGTTCGGGACGACGTCCTTGACGGCTTCGACGGGCACCGACCTGGCGAAGAGGGCACCGCTCGGTGCACTGGGGCCGACGAGCACCATGCAGGCGACGATCACCGCGGCCGCGAACAACTGCGTGCCCCTTCCGAACATCATCGCCTCCTCGATCCGGATGCCCACGGCATCTGGCGTCTCCACACACGAGGTTATGGGACGGAGTGGTCAGCAACACCTGCTTCCGCTTCTTCACCAGGCTCCTTGCCCAGCCCCGTGCCGACCGGACCGACGGCCTGCCAACCACCCTGCCAACCACCCACTCATGCTTGTTCCTGCTCGGAACTGCTCTCTATCGAGCACGTATTGACATGAACCGTCGAAGCCCGCAGAGTCATGCCCCGACAGTCCCCACAGTGCCCCGGCAGTGATGCAAGCCACCTCAGCGAGGAGTGTTGCCGTCATGTCCGAAACACCCGCTGTCTCACGCCGACTGCTCCTGGGCGGAGCCGTCGCCACCGGCGCGGCCGCGGTCGGGATGACCGCCGCGGCCCCGGCCGCGGCCGCCGCGACCGGACAGGTGCCCCGCCGCCGTCCCGGACAGAAGTCGATGATCGGTGTGCCGTTCCAGGTCCACAGAACTGTCCGGGTCGGTGTCATCGGCCTGGGCAACCGCGGCGGAGGCATGGTCGAGAGCTGGGCGGCCGTGCCCGGCTGCACCGTGACCGCCGTCTGCGACATCCGCGCCGACCGCGCGCGCCGCGCCGCCGACCGGCTGGTGAGCAAGGGCGAGCCCCGCCCCGCCGAATACGGCGGATCAGCCGACTCCTACGCCCGGATGCTCCGGCGCGACGACATCGACCTGGTGTACATCGCAACGCCCTGGGAGTTCCACTACGAGCACGGCAGAGCCGCACTGCTGAGCGGCAGGCACGCCGTGGTGGAACTCCCCATCGCGACCGAACTGCGCGAGCTGTGGGACCTGGTCGACACCTCCGAGCGGACCCGCAGGCACCTGCTCCTCGCCGAGAACTGCAGCTACGGCCGCAACGAACTGGCCATGCTGAGGATGGCGCACGCCGGCCTGTTCGGAGACATCACCAACGGCCATGGCGGCTACCAGCACGACCTGCGTGAACTCCTGTTCTCCGACACGTACTACACCGACTCCTGGCGGCGGCTGTGGCACACCCGCAGCACCGCGTCGCTCTATCCCATGCACGGGCTGGCCCCGATCGCGGCGGCCATGGACATCAACCGCGGCGACCGGATGACCACCCTCGCCGCCACCGCGACCGCCCCGAAGGGACTGGCCGACTACCGCGAACGCTTCGTCCCCCGCGACCACCCGTCCTGGAAAGAGACGTACATCAACGGTGACCTGGTCACCTGCCTCATCGAGACCGACAAGGGCAGGATCATCCGGGCCGAGCACGAGGTGAGTTCGCCCCGGCCGTACAGCAGGATCAACACCCTCGCCGGCAGCCGCGGGATCGTCGAGGACTACACCGGGCCCGCCCCGACCGGCGCGCGCGTCTATCTCGAACCGGATCACGGCGGCCACACCTGGCGCGACTTCGCCGACTACCGCAAGGAGTACGACCACTGGCTGTGGCAGAAGGTCGGTGACGACGCCGCGAACAACGGCGGCCACGGCGGCATGGACTACGTCCTGCAGTGGCGCACCGTCCAGTTGATGCGCGCAGGGCTGGTACCCGACATCGACGTGTACGACTCCGCCGCCTGGTGCTCGGCGGTCCCGCTGAGCGCGGCGTCCCTGGCGAGGAACGGCCGCCCGGTCGAGATCCCGGACTTCACGCGCGGCGCCTGGTCCGCCAAACGCCCGGGACTGGATTCCAGCCCCACGGACATGCCACCGGTCGGCTGACCTCACGCCGCGCCGAGGCCTTCGATCGGCGCGGCGCAGCGTCAACGGCCATCAGACCGAGCCCTCGGACCCAGTGGTGCCGGACAGTGCCTGCTCGGCCCAGATCGTCTTCCCCAGCGTGCTGAAGCGGGTCCCCCATGCCTGAGCCAGCTGCGCGATGATGAACAGGCCTCGCCCGCCCTCGTCGGCCGTGGCGGCATGGCGCAGGTGGGGGGCGGCCGAGCCGGCGTCCCGCATCTCGCAGGTCAGGGTGCGGTCATGGATGAGTCGCAGTTCGAGCGGTGATCTGCCGTACCGGATGGCGTTGGTGACGAGTTCGCTGACGATGAGCTGGATGTTGTAGGCGGTCTCGTCATCCACGTTCCACTCGGCGAGTTGCAGGCGCGTACGGCGTCGGGCGTCGGCCACGGACGCCGGTTCGGGGTCCAGCGGCCATGCGGCGCACCGGTCGGCAGGGAACGCCCGGGTGCGCGCGACGATCACCGCGGCGTCACTGACGCCCAGATCCGCCGGTAGCGAGTAGACGAGGGCGTCGCCGAGTTCCTGGAGCGGGCGGTCGGCGTATTCGGACACCGTGGCCAACGGGCCCGGGAATTCGGCCAGATACGAAGTGAGGAGCGGGTCGCTGGCGAACACCAGGACGCTGCCGGCCGGTACGTCGATCTCGACGGCCGCGAAGGGCGCGCCCTCCGTGCTCCCCAGCGTGGGCCCCGCCGGTGCGCCGGGGAGGGACACCGTCCCGTCCGGCCGTACGACCAAGGGGGCCAGTCGGCCGGCCGCCGCCATCGTGCACGTGCCGGTCAGAGGGTCGTGGACCGCGTACACACAGTCGGCGGTGAGCGCTTCTTGGCGCAGCGGGTCGCTGAGCGGGAGGTGAGCCCGTTCGGCGGCGAGGCGCCCCGCCGTGTCGTGCAGACGGGCGAGCAGCTCGTCGGGGGTGAGGTCGAAGACCGACAGGGAGCGTACGGCGGTGCGGAGCTGTCCCATGATCGCGGCCGCGTGCACACCGCGTCCCGACACCTCGCCGACAACGATCGCTGTGCGGGCACTGGAGAGCGTGGTGGTGTCGTACCAGGCACCGGGATCGGCACCCGTGACGGAGAGATAGGCGGTCTCCAGCCAGGCGTGGGCCTCCGGCCGACGGGGCAGCAGTTGGCGCTGAACCGTCGCGGCGATCGTGTGTTCACGCGTGTAGCGCCGTGCGTTGTCGATGCACAGTGCGGTGTGCGTGGCCAACTCGACTGCGAAAGCGCGGTCGTCCTCGTCGAATGCCGGCGAGTGCTCCGTCCGGTACAGGCTCACGATCCCGAGGGCGGTGTCGCGCAGCGTCAGGGGAACCACGAGGAGGGAATGGGCTCCGGATGACCGGATCGCCTCCGCGAGTGCGGGATCGGCGGCCAGCCACGGAGTGTCCGGCTGCAACTGGACCACCCTCGGGCTCAGGTCGGCGAGGGCCTGGGTGAAGGGCGTCGGACCTGCGAGGCGGCGGACGTCGCCCACCGAACGGGCAGGCGGCGGCCGTCTGCCGGCGCCGTGGAATGCGGTGCGTATGACGTGCGTGCCGTTGGGCGGCGGGACGAGAGGGGGATCATCGCCGCGGAGCACGGCGTCCACCACGTCCACGACGGCGACGTCGGCGAACGCGGGGACCACTGCCGCGGCAATCTCCTCGCCGATCAAGGCCGGCTCCAGCGTGCGTCCCACCCGCTCCCGCACCACGTCGAGCATCCTGGTGCGGGCCAGGCCTCTCTCCCGTTCGGTGACGTCGACCGCGGTGACCGCCACCCCGAGCACCGACCGCTGGGAGCCTTCCAGGCGCAACGCGCTGACCTCGAAGTTCCGCTCGTGCGGATCCCCCTCGACATGCGCCCGGACGATGCGTTGCCGCACGGGGACCCCGGTGTCGAGTACGCCCCTGAGAAGCGCCTCCACGTCGTCGTCCACGAGGCTGTAGACCTCACGGACCGGGCGCCCCCGGAGGTCGTCCATGGACAGGTTCCGCATGCCGGGAGTGGCGGTGTTGACGCGCAGCACCCGCAGGTCCGTGTCGATGAGGTGGAGCCCCACCGGGGACTGCGTGAACAGCGCCTCCAGCATCAGGGCGGCTGCCTCGTCGACGCGCCCGCCGGGATCCCTGTGCGCCACGGGACCCACCTCCGAGGTACTGCGATCGCTCGGGGGTACGGCTGCCCCATGTCCCAGCGTGCTCCACGGTCGGCAGGACCGCACCCGCAGACGGCCCGCCGGAGACCGGTCTGCCCCCCGACCAGCTCCCCCTCTCCCCCTCTCCGGCTCTCCGGCTCTCCGCTCTCCGGTGCCGCGGCCGACGAGGTCGCGGAGTCCATGGCGGTGAAAGCGGCGCTCAAGGCGGCACCGAAGGAGTGCGTACCTACGCCCTTCCCGCCTCGGGCTTCCATCCCCACGCGGTGAGCATGCCGGCCGACAGCGCGGCGCACTCCTGCGAGCCCAGGTAGCGGATCGCCGTATCAATACCCGCGTCGTCGACCAGGCCGGTCGCGAGCATCGCCGTTCTGCTCCGCTCCCAAGTGTCCGCCCAGAAGCGGCTGATGGGGCTGCCCGGCACCAGTGGCGGCACATGGATCTCGGCAGCGACAGGCACGAGCCCGGCCCCGCGCAGCAGGTCCGGGTACGACGGCACCCAGGAGACATCGGTGCCGATGGTTGTCCCCAGCCCCTGCCACATCGCCCGCATCACCTGGGTGTACGGCGTGCCGGGCGTCCGGTCGCTCGTCAGGTCGACCGCGTCGCTGAGCACCAGCACACCGCCGGGCGCGACCAGTTCGGCCAGTGCTGCGATCAGCCGGTCGTGCTCGGCCAGGTGCATCAGCACGAAGCGCGCGTGGACGAGCCGGAACGTGCCGGGGACGAAGTCCGGGGCCGTGAGGTCGGCTTCCAGGACATCCAGTCCGGGTGCGGGCCGTTCGGTGAGGAAACGTACGTCACGGTCGACGGCCAGCACGCTGTCCACTCCGGCCTCGCCCAGGAGCCGACGGGAGACCGTGCCCGTTCCGGCGCCCACGTCGAGGCAGCGCCAGCCCGGGCCGACCCCCAGCGCCCGCAGCCGGCCCATGGTGAGGTCGTCGTAGGCGAGCGCACCGAAATCGATACGCTCGCCCTCCCCCGCCTGTTCGGGACGGAAGACCTCCTCGCCGTAACGGCCGCCGCCCTGGGCGCCCCCTCCTGCTGCGGCAGTCACGCCGCCGCCCGCGCGGCATCGAGGGTGCGACAGGGTTCGCCGGACTCAATGTCCCTGATCATGACCGACCTCTTCAGACAGCCGAGCGATACCGGGGCGGCACGTCCCACGGCCGCCGTCCCACCGATCCTCCACCCGGGGCCGCCTGCGCAGCCGAGGCGCGCCGGGCGCGCGCCGAACGGCCCAAGGACGCCGCTGCCGGCAGCGCAGGCACGCCCGGGCGCACGAGCAGCACATCCGCGCATCCCCGCGGGCTCGCAACCCCGCGAGTCGCTACACCTGGCGCCCGGGCCGAGTCGTGCGCGCGAGCAGCACCGCCGCTCCCGCCGCCGCGCCCGCGACCCCCAGTACTCCGGCGACCCGCCTGCCCTCGGAGGACAGGAAGCTGCGTGAGGAACGCCAGGACAGCGCCGACCATGTCGACTGGGCGGACAGCACCGAACCGGTGCTCAGCCACGACCCGAAGGACAGCAGCGACAGGCTGGAACCGATGGAGCCGACCGACAGAGCGCTGCCGATCGACCCGATGGAGAGAGCGGACCCGACGGAGCCGACGGACAGTACCGATCCGACCGAACCGATCGACAGCACGGAGTCCTGCGACCACAGCGACAGAACTGCATGGGTGGCGCCGGCGCGGTTGCCCGGACGGGCCGGGGCCTGGGCCTGATACGGCTTGCGCATGGACAGCATCCTGCCCGCGGACCCCGGCGCATGCCAACCGGACCGAACCAGCCTCAGCCTCGCGTCCTCCGGTACGGCCGTCGGTACGGAGAGGGCGCCCAGAGCAGCCGTACCCCGGTCGTCCGGGCGATCGCCCGCAGGTGCGGTCCCGTGTTTCCGATGAACCAGACCGAACGGTCGGCGTGCGGCCACACATAGGCCGGCACGCCGTCGTCGAGGAGGGAGGTCAGCCGGGGCTCCTCAAGTGCCTCGGCTGCGAACTCGTAGAGCGCGGGAAGGCGAGGGGCGATCAGGCCGTAGTCGAGCATGCGGGCGAGGGCGTGCTCGGCGAGGACGACTTCTTCGAGGGATCCGGCCACCGGGTACTCCCTCGGGAACGAGCGGCCGAGGTCGAGGAACATCTTGACGCTGCGGTGGCGCGGGTCGACCAGCCGGGGCCCGAGGAAGGCCAGCCGACGCCCCAGCGCGAGTCGCGGATTCGCCAGCATGGCATGGGTATAAAGAACTCGAATCAGCGCGACATTCATCATGAATCGCTCGACTTTGAGTTCCTCGGACGCCAGGCCTTCATACTTCAGATAGCCCGCGACAATGCTGGCGTTATGCGCCCGGTACCACCGGGTCGGCGACGGTTTCCCCATGAAGTCGATCCAGTATCGAACGCTGTGGCTGCTGGCATTTCCTGAATTACCTACGGTCAAGAGACCTGCCTCGACCTTGTCCGTCAACAGCCCTTCATTGACTTTGCGCCACCACGGGCTACCGGCCGGAACGGCAGACTCCGGTTCCAGTACTCCGCGAGCGGCCGACCAGCGCATGAAGCTCAACTCGGCGTACCCGTATCGGGAGAAGCCGCCCGGCACGGTGTCGTAGAACTCTCGCGCCAGCGCAAGGCGTTCAGCCGTGTCGCACTGCGCAACCGCCACCCGCTGCCGTGCGCGAGCGGCGGCGTCAGTCACGGTGTCCCATTCGGATCGGCATCATGCGGGTACCTCATGAATTCGAGGACTGGACCATGTGCGCATCACGCTCGCGGTTAACCACACTCTCGGCAATACGGTACCGCGGCAGCGGCGGATTTCTGCGTGATTGCCGGATGCTTCACGGTGAGCGACCTAAGCCCCGTCGGCCTCGTCCGCCCTGTCCAGGACGTGCGCCTCCTCGATCGGCGGCATGAACGCGCGCAGCCACCGCTCCGTCTGGGCGACGTGCGCCTGCGCCGCGCCGGCCGCGGCGACGGGGTCGCGGTCGGCGATGGCGGTGGCCAGGACACGGTGGTCGTCGTCGCTCTTCCTGCGCAGTTCAGGGCCCTCGGGCAAGGTGAAGACCTGGTACTTGCGGGAGCGGGAACGGAAGACCGCAAGGAGGGTGGCCAGGGTGGGGTTGCCGCCGACGCGGGCGATTTCGGCGTGGAAGCGGTGGTCGAGTTCGGAGGCCTTGGTGGGGTCGCTCGTGGCCTCCATGTCCTCGATGAGCGAGAAGAGGGTGCGCACCGCCTCGGGTGTGCACCGTGCCGCGGCCTGGGCGGCGACGTGGGCCTCGAGGACGCGCCGGATCTCGTAGACCTCCAACAGGCCGGAAAGCGGGAGGAGTTCGAGGGTCAGGGAGAGGCTGCCGATCACGTCCTCGGGCCGCAGCTGTGAGACGTACGTACCCGAGCCGTGCCGCGGCTCGATGACGCCGAGGGCGGCGAGCATCCGTACGGCCTCGCGCAGCGAGCCGCGTGAGACGCCCAGTTCCTCGCAGAGGTCTCCCTCGGGCGGAATGCGCTCACCCGGGCCGAGCCGCCCCGACGCGATCATGTGCCGTAGGCCGTGGAACGCCCTCTCGACTGCGGACATCCGTCCCCTCTTCCTCCCCTGACGGGACAGCGATCATGCCGCGGTCCCCTCGGAGCACT
Organism: Streptomyces sp. NBC_01017; assembly: GCF_045162795.1. NCBI lineage: Bacteria > Bacillati > Actinomycetota > Actinomycetes > Kitasatosporales > Streptomycetaceae > Streptomyces > Streptomyces sp. NBC_01017. The sequence continues at coordinate 10,157,777 of NZ_CP108683.1, read as the reverse complement.
GTAGCGAGGTGTGGCGAGTCATCAGATGTGTCGGTTGCGTACCGCCTGAAAGTCATCTGATGACTTTCACTGTACGACCCTTGTTTCCGCCGGAAAAGGTGTGCAGGATGCCGAGTCATCAGATGTGTCCGGCGGAGTCCGACCTTCCGTCGGCCCGCCCCTGCCCAGATCTGGAGTCCTGTGAGCGAGACCGAGGTGACCACCGCGCCGCGCCCTCTGTTGCTGGCCGACGGCCGGCCCGCCGACCGGGCGTGGTCGCTGGATCCTGCCCTCAAGCACCTGAACCACGGATCCTTCGGGGCGGTGCCGTTCGTGGCGCAGGAGCGGCAGGAACTGCTGCGCGTGGAGATGGAGCGCTCGCCCGTGGTGTGGTTCCCGGCGCTGCCCCCACGGCTCGCTGCCGCCCGTGTCGAGCTCGCCGACTTCCTGCGCGTCAGTCCCGGGGACCTCGCCCTGGTGCCCAACGCCAGCGCCGGCGCGAGCGTCGTCTATGCCGCGCTCACCCTGCGCCGGGGCGGGGAGATCATCGTCACCGACCATGGCTACGGGGCGGTGACCATGGGTGCCGAGCGGCTGGCACGCCGGTGGGGCGGCCGAGTCCGTACCGCCCGAGTTCCGCTGGACGCGGACGCGGACCAGGCCTACGAGGCCGTGGTCGAGGAGTTCTGCGAGGCCACCGAACTCGTCGTCGTCGATCAGATCACGTCGGCGACCGCGCGTCGGCTGCCGGTGGAACGCATCGGGGCGGAGGCCCGGCGGCGCGGCATCCCCGTCCTCGTCGACGGCGCGCACGCACCAGGACTCCTCGCCGCGCCGCTCGCCGACGCGACCTACGACTTCTGGACCGGCAACCTGCACAAGTGGGGCTGCGCCCCGCGCGGCACCGCGGCGCTGGTCGCCCGCGGTCCGCTGCGCGAGCGGCTCTACCCGCTCATCGACTCGTGGGCAGCGGCCGATCCCTACCCCGACCGCTTCGACCAGCAGGGCACCATCGACGCCACCGCCTACCTGGCCGCGCCGACGTCCCTCGCCTTCATCGAGCGCACCTGGGGCTGGACCGCCGTCCGCCGCTACATGGACGACCTGGCCGACTACGGCGCCCGTGTCATCGGCTCGGCGTTCGCCGAACCGACCGGCGCGGACACCGCGGTCGACGTCGGCATGCCCGTGCCCGGGATGCGCCTGGTGCGCCTCCCGGACGGACTCGCCGCCGACCGGATCGAGGCCGACGCGCTGCGCGACCGGGTGGCCCTCGAACTGGGCGTGGAGGCGGCGTTCACCAGCTTCGACGGCGTCGGCTACATGCGCCTTTCCGCTCACGTCTACAACACCGCCGCCGACTACGAGTACTTCGCCGAGGAATGCGTCCCCGTCCTCGGCAGGTGGGCACGAGAAAACTGAAGGAAGAGGTCAGCACAATGAGAAGAAGGACGGCAGCTCTCGCGCTCGGCACCGCCGCCGCGATGGTCCTGACCGGCTGTTCCACCATGAGCCCCGAGGCGAGCGGAACAGTCACCCTCAACATGGTCGAGAGCCTGACGAACCCGACCCGCACCGATCTGCTCAAGGACCTCATAGCCGACTTCGAGCAGCAGAACGCCAAGATCAAGGTCAACCTGGTCTCCCCGCCCACCGAGCAGGCCGACCAGAAGCTCCAGCAGATGCTCCAGTCCGGCAGCGGAGTGGACGTCCTGGAGGTCCGCGACATCACCGTCGGGCCCTGGTCGAACAACGGCTGGCTCTACGACATGAAGAAGGACCTCGACGGCTGGAAGGGCTGGGAGGCGATGACGGAGAACACCGTCAACGCCTCGAAGGACGCCAAGGGCAGGACGTACTTCGTCCCGTACGGCTTCTACGGCCTGAGCCTCTTCTACCGCACGGACCTGATCAAGGAGGCGGGTTTCGGCAAGCCGCCGGCCACCTGGGCGGAACTGGTGGAGCAGGCCTCCGCCATCCACGACCCGGCCAAGCGCCGATACGGCTACGCCTTCCGTGGCGGCGCCAACTCCAACAGCAACGCCACCGCCGCCATCGAGGCCTACCTAGCCGACCAGGTCGACCCGGCCAACGGCTTCAAGCTCAAGAGCGGCCGTACGATCTTCTCCGCCCCCGAGGCGGAGGACGCGATGGAGAACTACCTCAAGCTCTTCAAGCAGGCGTCCCCCAAGTCGTCCGTCTCCTGGGGCTACCCGGAGATGGTCGAGGCCTTCTCCAACGGGTCGACGGCATTCCTGCTCCAGGACCCCGAGGTGATCGCCACGGTCTCGGAGTCCAAGTCGATCGCGAAGGGCCAGTGGGGCACCGCGCCGCTGGTGGCAGGCCCGGGCGGCAAGACCGTGCAGCCGCTGGCCACCGCCGGGTGGGGTGTCGCCAAGGGCAGCGGGCACAAGGCCGAGGCCGTGAAGCTGGTCGAGTTCCTCTCCCAGGGCGAGGCATCGACGACGTTCACCAAGAAGAACAGCCTGGTGCCCATCCTCAAGTCCGCGACCAGCGACCCCTTCTACAAGACCGGCCCCTGGTCGAGCTACGTCACCATGACCGAGCAGCCGGACAAGTACCTGGTCGTCACCCAGCCCCGCGGGGTCACCTGGTGGGCCGAGTGGCAGCAGAAGGCGGACGCCGACGTGCAGAAGCTGATCCTGGGCAAGACGACGCCCAAGAAGCTCCTCACGGGCTGGGACGCGTACTGGACCGAGAAGTGGCAGCAGGAGCAGTAGGCATGTCCGTCACATCCACAAGTACGGCGAAGACGACGGGGTCGGGCAGGGGGGAGGCCTCCCGCAAGCGAGGTCTCCCCCAAGGGGGCGGCCGGAGGCGGGAGTTCACCACCCGGCGTGGCCTGCAGATCGCCGCCTTCATGGCGCCGGCGGCGGTCTTCGTCGCGGTCTTCACCTACTACCCCATGATCGCGGGCGGTCAGATGGCCTTCCGCAACTGGAAGTTGACCGACCTCACGGACACCTCATGGGTCGGGCTGAAGAACTTCAGCGATGTCTTCGCCGACCCCGCCTGGGGCACCGTACTGAGCAACACCGGGGTCTGGGTGGTCGGCTCGATCGTCCCCCAGCTGGTGATCGGCTTCGCCCTCGCCCTGTGGCTGCGCCGCCACTTCCGCTTCCGCGGCCTCTACCAGGCGCTGATCTTCTTCCCCTGGGCGATCTCCGGATTCCTCATCGGCATCCTGTTCCGCTGGCTGTTCAACAGCGAGTTCGGGGTCGTCAACGACCTGCTGCAGAAGGCCGGACTGATCGACGAGCCGATCGCGTGGCTGGCGGATCCGAAGACGGCGATGGTGGCCGTGCTCATCGCCAACATCTGGTACGGCGTCACCTTCTTCGCGATCATGATCCTGGCCGCGCTCCAGTCGATCCCCGACGAGCTCTACGAGGCGGCGGCACTGGACGGCGCGAGCAAGTCACGCACGCTCTTCCAGGTCACCATCCCGTACATCCGCACCACGCTGGCGCTGACCGTGCTGCTGCGGGTGATCTGGATCTTCAACTTCCCCGACCTGATCTTCGGCATGACCGGCGGCGGGCCGAACAACGAGACGCACATCGTGACCACCTGGATGATCAAGATCACTCAGCAGGGCGACTACGGCAGGGCCTCCGCGCTCGGCCTCCTCGTGGTGGCCGGGCTGCTGGTGTTCGCGGTGTTCTTCCTCCTGGCCACGCGCGAGAAGAAAGGAGTGAGGCCGTGATCGGCAAGGAGTCAGCGGCCGGCCGGGCCGTCAAGTTCACCTTCCTCGGCGTGTGGCTGCTCTTCACCGTCTTCCCGCTTTACTGGATCACCGTCACCTCGCTCAAGGCGCCCGGCGACATCTTCCACTTCCCGCTCGCCTACTGGCCCGAGCGGTTCTCCCTGGAGAACTACAGCGGCCTGTTCGGCACGGCCGACTTCGGGACCTACCTCACCAACAGCCTCATCGTCTCCACCGTGGCGGGCGCGACGGCCACGGCCATCTCGATGCTCTCCGCGTATGTGCTGGCCCGCTTCGAGTTCCGCACCAAGTCCGCGCTGCTGATGGCCGCGCTGGTCACCCAGATGATCCCGTCGTTCATCGCGCTGGGACCGCTGTACCTGCTGATGACCGATCTCCAGCTGGTCGACAACCGCTTCGGCCTGATCCTCGTCTACATCGCGGTGTGCATCCCCTTCTGCACGGTGATGCTGCGCGGCTTCTTCGAGAACATCCCGGACGCGCTGGAGGAGGCCGCCATGATCGACGGCCTGTCCCGGTTCACGGCGCTGTTCCGCGTCCTGCTGCCGGTGATGCGCCCCGGCATCGTCGCCGCCTTCATCTTCAACTTCGTCAACTGCTGGAACGAGCTGTTCCTGTCCGTGACGCTCATGAACAGCGACAGCAACAAGACCGTGCCCACGGCCCTGAACGGCTTCATTTCCAGCTTCAACATCGACTGGGGCTCGATGTCCGCGGCGGCCGTGCTCACGATCCTGCCCACCATGCTCCTGTTCGCCTTCGCCAGCCGACACATCGTTCAGGGCCTCACATCGGGGGCGGTGAAGGGCTGAGAGGCAGGCGGGCCACCCGCGGGAATCACCGCAAGCCCGCCCCGGTTGCCACGATCATGACGACGAACTCGCCGCAGCAGCCCGAGGTATTGCGTTACACCGCCTTCTCCAGCACGCCCGACGGTGGAAACCCCGCCGGCGTCGTTCTGGACGCCGCCGGCCTGGGCGACAACGACATGTTGGCCATCGCCGCCGACCTCGGGTACTCGGAGTCCGCGTTCCTGACGGCGCCCCCGGAGGGCCTCGTCGGCCAGGCGGGACGGGCGTACACCATCCGCTACTTCAGCCCCAGGGCCGAGGTGCCGTTCTGCGGGCACGCCACTGTCGCGACCGCGGTCGCGCTCGCCGAACGGATCGGCTCCGGGGAGTTGGTGTTCGCCACGCGCGCGGGCACCGTGCCGGTGAAGGTCACCGAGGAGGGCGGGACGATCAGGGCCACGCTCACCAGCGTGGAGCCGTACATCGAGGAAATCGGGGACGCCGACCTCGCTGAGGCACTCGCCGCGCTCGACTGGCCGGCCGCCGATCTCGACACCGCCTTCCCGCCCCGCGTCGCCTTCGCCGGCGCCCGCCACCTCGTTCTCGCGGCGGCAACACGCGCCCGCCTCGCGGATCTCAGGTACGACTTCACTCGCCTCGAAGCCCTGATGCACCGCCTGGACCTGACCACGGTTCAACTGGTGTGGCGGGAGTCCCCCACCGTGTTCCACGTCCGTGACCCGTTCCCCGTCGGCGGCGTCGTCGAGGACCCGGCAACCGGCGCCGCGGCCGCCGCGTTCGGTGCGTACGCGCGCGAGCTGGGCCTGGTCGATCAGGACGCCGTCCTCACGCTGTACCAGGGCGCGGATCTGGGCCGCCCTGGTGAACTCACCGTGACGCTGCGCGCGGGTGACCCGCGGGTCCGAGTCAGTGGCGCGGGGACGCGCATCGTCTGAAGCGCCGGTCCCCAAGCAGCCTCAGGCCCTCCCTCGCCGGGTTCATCTCCGGCGCGGCAGGGCCTTTTCACTTCGGGCCAACCAGCCCCACAGACGGACGATTGGGTTAATTCCCGAGCAGTACAAGCATTTCAGCACCTGTGAACCTTCACCATTCGTGCACAATTTGCGCGTCTCGGCGAGTGCGTAGGTGCGCGTTGCGTTCGCACACGCCGCGACCCTGCCGTCCGAGAGAAAGACAACTAGAGTGCGACAGATCCTCAGCAGGGCACTGGCCGTGGCCGCCACCACAAGCGCCCTGTCCCTGTGCGGCACATGGGCGTTCGCGGCCCACGATCCACAAGGCACAGAGGCGGACGCGCCCACAGCGCCGTCGAGCCGTGCGTTCCAGTGGGAGGTCCCGGACGAGCCGTTCGACGTCAAGCAATTTGACGCCATGCACTCCAAGGTCGAAGACACCATGTCCCGGTTCGACAAGATGTGGGGCCAGGACTCGCACGACACGTCCGGACACCACACAGGGGAACCGTCCACGAACAGCCGTGGGGACGCGTCCGGCACACGGGAGACATCCTCCTACGGACCCGAGGAACCGTCCGGGTACGGGCCGTCGGAACCCTCCGGGTACGGGCCCGACGAACCGACCGGGTACGGCTCGGAGGAGCCGGCTGGGTACGGCCCGGACGAACCGTCCGGGTACGGGCCCGATGAACCGGCCGGATACGGCCCCGACGAACCAGCCGGGTACGGGCCCGACGAACCGACCGGATACGGCCCCGAGGAGCCGCCCAAGCCCACGCCTCCGCCGCACACCACCCCGCCGGCCTCACCCACTCCGGCGCCGGCCAGGCATGCACCCGAGAAGCCGGCCCCTCAGGGAGAGTTGCCCGACACCGGCATCGATGACGGTGTCCTGGCCGCCACGGCCGGCGGCGGAGCGTTGCTGGCCGCCGGGACCTTCCTGTACCGGCGAGGCAGGGCCGCGTCCCGCCGCTAGCGCATCACCTACCGGACGCCACCGTGGCGGCGCGGAGCACACATCGGCTCCGCGCCGCCGCGGTGTGTGCTCCGGCAGCCGTGCCGCTTCCCCGCACTGATGCACTCCCCCTCGGCCGGCCCGGAACTCATCGCGCCCGCAGGGAGCTCGCCGTCTCTCCGGTGCGTTCGCGGAGCAGGATGCGCAGGGTGTTGGCGTGTTCGTAGCCGACTTTGCGGGCGATGGCTTCGAGGGGCAGGTCCGTTGTCCGCAGCAGGTGTGAGGCGTGCTCGACGCGTAGGTCCTGGACGAAGCGGACGGGTGAGGTACCGAGCGTGCGGCGCACGATGCGCTGGAGCGTGCGTTCGCTGACGCCGAGGGTGCGTGCCGCGTCGGCGATCGAGACCGGCTGGTCCAGGTGCACCCGGGCCCAGCGCTCGAAGGCGGCCAGCGTGGGGTCGCTCTGTGCGAGAGCCGAGGTGATCGTGTACGCCGACTGCGACGGGCGCTCGTCGACGACGAGGTAGCGCGCAACCAGATCCGCGAGGGCCGGGCTGCTCATCCGTACGATCGCGAGCGCCAGGTCGACGTGCCCGAACGCCGCACCGGCCGTGGTCAACCCGTCGGACATGGTGACCATGCGGGTCTCGTCGACGGTCACCGCCGGGTAGCGCATACGGAAGTACGGTGCGAGCCACCAACTCGTCGTGGCCCGGTGCCCGTCCAGCACCCCCGACTCGGCCAGCAGAAACGTGCCCGTGCAAGCGGACGCGATGGGGGTGCGGCGTGCCCGCGTCGCGGCCACCAGGCGTCGTACCGGCTCGGTGGCCGAACCCGACACATGGGCGATCAGGGCGTCGGGCCGTCGCTCGGCCAGCGCGGGCACCAGCAGCAGGTCCGCGCCCTTCGCCGTGTCCGCGGGGAGAGTCTCGACCACATGCCCGGCTCCGGTGCGGATCCGGCGGCGAAAACCGACCGTGGAGACGTTCCAGGCGGGCGGCGGTTTGGGGAGTTCCTCGCGCATGGCGTTCGCCCCGTCGATCACGTCGAGCAGGGCGGAGAGCCCGGAGTCGAACACCCCGTCGTATGCCAGTACAGCCACATCCATGACGGAAACGATATCGGAAGCGTCGTTTCCGACGCTGGGCGAGGCGGCTGCGGCGGCCTAGTTTTGTGGTGTCCGGACGACATCCGGTGCCCGGTACCAGCACCGAAGGTTCACCGATGACCAGAGACAGCCGCACGTTCAGCCATGACCACAGACAGGAATGCAGCATGACGAAGCTGGGGCTGCTGGCCCGCATCGAGGCCAAGCCGGAATACGCCGAGAAGGTGGAGGCTCTGCTGCGGGACGCCGTCCAACTGGCGCAGCAGGAGGAGCACACCGTCACCTGGTTCGCGTTCCGGCAGGACGCGACCACCTTCGGGGTCTTCGACACCTTCGCCGACGAGCAAGGGCGTCAGGGGCACCTCCAGGGAAAGATCGCCGCCGCGCTGATGGGGGCGGCCGAAACCATGCTCAGTGAGGCTCCGGACATCCGGCCGGTCGACCTCCTGGCGGTGAAGCTCCCCTGATCCCGCCGCCGGCCGGCAGCGCCCTGACCTGCGCTGTCGGCCGGCGCATTCCACACACCCACGCATCGGCCACGGCCCTGACCCGGCCGGCCGAGGCAGGCTGAGGAAGAGAGACCATGGCACAGCCCGCTACCAAGGGCGGCAGCACCACCGGCGACGGGGTGCCCTCCGCCCCATCCCGCTCACGTACGCACACCTGGCAACCGCCGACGAGCTACGCGACCGCCGGCGCCCATTCCGGCATCGAGCTGGCCCGTATGAGCCTGGACGGCCGTCTGCCCGAGGCCCCGATCTGCACCACCCTCGGGTTTCGCCTCGTGGCGGTCGAGGACGGGCAGGCCGTCTTCGAGGGCGAGCCGGGAGAACACCTCTTCAACCCCATGGGCACGGTCCACGGAGGCTATATGGCCACCCTCCTCGACTCCGCGCTCGGCACCGCCGTATTGAGCGCCCTCCCGGCCGGCCGTGCCTACACCACCGTCCAGCTCGGTGTGAACATGGTCAGGCCGGTGCTCGACACCACGCCCACGCTGCGCTGCGAGGGCACCGCCGTCCACGTCGGCCGCACGACCGCGACCGCACAGGCACGGCTCGTCGGAGCAGCCGACGGCAAGCTGTATGCGCACGGGACCGCCACCTGCGCCTTGTTCCCCCTGCCCGGCGCGGACTGAGGGTGCGTATGAACGACGTGAACCGGACGACGGTCGTCAACATGAAAGGGCATCGCGACGACCCGGACTACGCGGACGTCGTCTACGTCGGCCGCGCGATGCGCCGCGGCGGATGGGACCTCGATGCCTCACCGCTCGCAAGTCCCTTCCGGCCCGGCCGGGACGGCACCCGGGAGGCGGTGATCGACAAGTACCGGGCCCATCTGCTGAGCCGTCCGGACCTGCTCGATCTGCTGCCCGCCCTCCGTGGCCGCAGGCTCGGCTGCTGGTGCGTTCCTCAGCCGTGCCACGCGCAGGTCATCGCCGAGCTGGCCGACGCGCTCGCGCCGTAGCCTGCGGCCCGGGAGGCGGGCCGGTCCCTGGCTCAGTCATCCGCCACGAAGCGCTCAGCGACGGCCAGAGCGGCCGCCATGATGCTCAACTGCGGATTCACCTCCGGGCAGCTCGGCAGCACGGACCCGTCGGCGACGAGCACACCGTGCACGCCGCGAAGGCGTCCCTCGGCGTCGGCCGGCGACCGCTCCGGGTCCGTCCCGGCGGCGGCCGTGCCTGTGGGGTGGAACGCGGACATGTGCAGGTGCCGAGCCGTCACCGTGTCGAGCAGCGCCTCCAGTTGCTCGGGTGTGCGAGCGCGGGGGGCGTGGGGGACGCCGGTCAGTACTTCCTCGGCGCCGGCGGCGAACAGCAGGCGGCCCATGGCGCGTTGGGCTCGGAGCAGGCGCCGGGCATCTCGCGGTGCCAGGTCGTAGCGCAGCAGGGTGCGGTCCCGGCCGAGGACACGGCCCGAGGGGCGGTCGGCGACCATGGCGCCGAGGGTCGCAAGTTGCTCCGTCTCCTCCACTTCGCGGCGCAGTTCGCGTCCGACGCCCGGCAGCACGAACGAACTCATCCCCGGGGGCGCCGCGGTGGCCTCGATCAGGATGCCGTCGGCGTGGAGTTCTTCCACTCCTACACTCTGCAGGACCCCTTTCCAGCCGGTGACCGGGCGGCTGAAGCGGCCCGCGACACTGATGGCCGGGTGCACGCTGAGGTTCCGGCCGATCCGAGGGTGCCCGCCGAGACCCGAGCGGCGCAGCAGTTGCGGGGTCTGCAGGGCGCCGGCGGCGACCACGACCAGGGAGCTGAGGATCTCCAGTTCACTGCCGTCGGGACGGCTGACCACCACTCCTGCGGCCCGGGGACCGCCGGGCCGGTCGCGGTCGGTGAGGATCCGCAGCACGCGGGCGCCCGTCACGATCGCGGTGCCGGCCGCGCAGGCGTCGGGGAGCACGGACAGCTGGACGCTCTGTTTGGCGCCGGTCGGGCAGCCGACGACACACTGGCACGAGCCCCGGCAGCCGGGGGCGTTGCGGCGCAGGGGCGCCGCGGCCCAGCCGAGTTCCTTCGCGCCGGCCAGGGCGAGCAGCCCGTTGTTGCCCAGGACGTCCACCGGCTGGCGCGCCACTCGAAGGGTGCGTTCCACCTCGTCGAGGTGTGCGTCGAAGCCCTCGGCGACTTCGAATCCGTGGTGGCTCAACCAGCGGGTGACGACGTGGTCCGGTGTGCGGTAGCAGGTTCCGGAGTTGACGACGGTGGTGCCGCCGACCGCGCGGCCGACGGGCAGGACCAGAGGTGGGTTTCCGAGGGCGAGCGTGGCGCCGCCGTCGCGGTAGAGGTCGGTGAAGCGGTCGAGGGGCGCCCTGCGTCCGAAGGACGCGGTGGTGTGGTGCTCCCCCTCCTCGACCATGACGACTCGCAGCCCCGCGCGGGCCAAGGTCCGGGCGGCCATCGCGCCGCCCGCCCCCGATCCGACGACGACGGCATCGGCGGTGGAACGTGTCGGCCACTCCCGGGAAGGGGTGCAGTCGAGCGGCGGATCGTCGGCCACGGCCACTGAGGTTGCGGGGCCTTGGTGCGCCGTCCGTTCGGTACCGGCCGCCAGCAGCACCGGTACCTTGACCGCGTCCAGCAGGGGCAGCAGTGCCCGGTGGGAGGCGAGCGACGCCATGACCTGCTCGCGTTCCGCGGGCCCGAGTGCGGGCAGCCGCCGGCCGGTGCGGGCGACGGCGTAGGCGTTGATCGCCTTGGTCGCGCCGTGTATCGCGGTGCGGGCGGGGGCGGGCATGGCAGCCAGGAGCGTCTCGAGGCGCCGTGGCACGGCCCGGGTCCACTCGGCCGTGCCGTCGTCCGCGAGCAGTGTCTCGGCAAGAGCCGTGAGTCCAGGGGAAGTTGAAGGAGTCATCGGTCGCCGACCTCCGCGTGGGCGGTGCCGGAGAGCCGCCATGTGGCCTCCGGTCGCCATGTGCCCCACCAGCGTTCCAGGCTGACCACGGCGTCGGCGGTCTCGGTGTTGCGGCAGACCGCGGGAGATCCGTCGGGATCGGTGTAGTCGAGGGCCAGCGTCCGCTGCGGCGGCTGGGTCACCGTCACCCGGATGCGACGCCTGCCGGCGCGGCCGGCCACACGCCACTCGGGCAGGCCGATGTCCGCCCGGAACCGGCCGAGTCCCGCCCAGCCCACGGCGGCGCGCTCGGCACGACGGGGCCAGGTACGCCCGTTCTGCAGCAGCCGTAGGAACACCAGGGGTGGCAGTCGGTCGAGTCCGCGGCGCATGGACACTGCGGCAACGATCTCCAGGACGTCACCGCCGCCGAGGTCCGCGTGCAGCCACGCCCAGCGCCGGGCGTTGCCGTGGCCGTAGATACGGGCGCTCGCGCCGACCGCCCGGTCCAGCCGCAGTTCGTCGGCCCCGTACCGGACTGTTCCGCTGTAGTGGCAACGGGCGGCCGGCAGCATGTGACTGGCCGGCAGCCAGGGGCGCCGCCACGACCAGCGCGGGAAGGTGTGGACCGGCGCACTCAGGGGCGTCTCGGTGAGCGACCAGGTGAACGGCCCCGCACAACCGGTGAGACGGCCGGGCCGGGCGCTGATCTCCTCGGTGGCGAAGCCCTGTTGGTCGTCGGTCCACGGCACGGGGCCGAAGCGTGCGTGTTCGGCGGGACCGTCCTTCGGGAAGACGGCGACCCAGCCGTGCGCGTAGGCGCCGGAGCCATCGGTCGGCGCCACCACTTCGTGGTGCAGCCACACTCCGCTGCCCGTCACCGGGTCGGTCAGGGTCGTGTACCAGACCTCCGTGCGCCCGGGATTCCCGTCCCACCGCGAGGCCAGATGCCGGTCGGCTGCGGGTGCGGGTGCGGACTGCGCCGAGCGCGGGAAGCGGAAGCTCGCCAGGAAGGGCAACAGGCCGGTGGCGAGGGGGAAGCGGAGTGTGCCCTCGCCCACCCGTTCGCCGTCCTCGTAGAGGGTGTACGGCAGCAAGGTCATCGAAGAGAGCGGACGCGCGGGTGAGATGGACTTCCAGCCGTCCAACACCAGGTGCCGGCCCTCCATGGCGAACGTGATCCGGTAGCGGATCCTGCGGCGGGCCAGCGGCGAGATCTCCAACTCACCGGCGGCTTCGGCATCGTCCGCCCGCCCGGCTATGCGCACCCTTCCCGTCAGGCGCGCCTGAGTCGTGCGGTGGGGCAGCATCAGGGCGTCGGACCGGACCACAAGGTCCAGGCGCATCGGGCGCTCACGATCCTCGTCGCTCAGGTGCACGCGCCCCAGCATCGCCTCCTGGAACTCCGTTCCGCGTGAGGTCACAGCGCACCGTCCCGGCGTTCGCGCGAGCGCGCCAGGCCCTCGAGCATGATGCGTTCCGTCGCCGACAGATAGGCGCCCGCCGCGACACGCGCCGCCTCGGAGTCGCGGGCGGCGACGGCCTCGACGACCGGCGCCAGACGGTCGTGGGCCGCGCCGGCCTCCGTGAAGGGCGCGACCAGCGCTGCGCGCACCGGCAGATAGGCGTTGAACAGGGTGTTGGTCAGCAGGACGTACACGCGGTTGCCCGTGGCACGGGCGAGCGCCCGGTGCACCTCGGCGTCCGCCAGCTGCACGTCGTCGGCGCCGTCCGCGTCCCCGACCGCCGAAAGCAGCGTCCGCAGCTCGGCGACCTGGGCCTCGGTGGCCCGGTCAGCGGCACGCTCCGCGATCAACGCCCCGATACTGCGCCGTACTTCGAAGATCTCACCGATCCAGTCCGGACTGTGCCGCACGAGCATCGGCAGAAGATCCGCGCCGCCGAGGCGCAGAAAATCCCGGACGCGGGTCCCCACTCCGTGCCGCGTCTCCAGGAGCCCTGACTGCGCCAGCCGGCCGAAGGCATGCTTGAGCGTGGTGCGGTTGACGCCGAACTCGTCGGCGAGTTCACGCTCGGGGGGCAGATAACTCCCCGCCGGGTGCCGCCCGGCGAGAATGTCCTCGCGCAGCCGTTTCTCAAGGACGTCGACGACGGTCTCGCGTGGCAGTGCTTCCATCCCGGCACCTCCAACCGTTCAGTGGATCAGTGACTCATCCACTGAACCACTAATATTGACCTCGGGTCAACGAGTCTTCCGCGGAACGGAGTTCGACGTGCGAGGTGGCAGGTCACCGGCCGTCAACCCGTTGGTGCCGTCCGAGCCGAAGGCCATCACCCGTCTCGCATCGCCCCCTTCGCCCCATCCGGGGTCACCCTTGGCGGCAAGGAGGGCCGCCCGGCCTGCATGGTGGTGGACAGGGCACGTGGTGCCGCATCGCCCGCGAGGGCGCGGGTGCCGGGTGAGTCCCGAGGGTAGGTGGGTGGGGTTGCCAGGAGATCCGGCGCACCCCCAAGGAGAGCCGCGCTCGGCCGAGGCGGCCGCCCTGGACTGCCCCGAGACACTCGACCAGCTCATTCCCCGACGAACTCCTGAGCAGGCGCACCGGAGTCGGTGCGGGACGCCGACTCCGTAAACCGGCCGGCGCGGTGCCCTATGCCAACTGCCGGGCGACGGCGTCCTGCGCGGCAGGCGACAGCAATGAGCCGGTCCGCTTGAGGAGGCCGTAGAGCCCGGGGCCGTGCTGCTCGGCGAGTTCCGCGTTGTGTGCCAGTACATCGAGTTCGTTGGCTGCCGTGATCTCGAGGAACGCCCGCAGGTCGTCGGGCGTTGGACTGTGCTCACGGCTGGTGAAACGGTCTCGGAAGGCGACTGTGGCGGTGCCGTCGAGACGGGGATAGACGGTGGCGCGGTCGCAGCTGGCGTACAGGTACACCAACGCCTCCGCCCGTTCGCCGATCAGCGCGACGAGCGTCGCCCGGTCGGTGAGGGGAAGCAGGGTCGGTGCGAAACCGTCGGTTCCGTACGTCGCATGGCACAGACCCGCTGCCTGGACGTCGGGGTCGGCTCCCCATTCGGCCAACAACCGCTGAACGCGCTGCAGGTGCTCCAGCAAGGTGCCGCCGGGATGAGGCATCCCGGCGGCTCCGCGGTCCAGCAGAAATGCCTCGACAGCCGCCTGGCCCTGTCCGGTCAGCGGTCGTTGCCTGGCTGATGCCATGGTTCGGATGTCCTCTCACCGGTGTGGCGGTCTCGGTCGTCGGTGCGGGCCTCTCGGCGCGCCCCTCATCGGTGGTTCACCGCCGGCTCCCCGCCGGCGGCGATCGATGAGGGTCGGTGCGTACGTGTGCACGGACCCCTTGCAGGCCGAACAGGATGAGAAGCTCGACCGCGCCGCCGTCGGCGCTGCCCAGCCAGTGGGGCAAGGACGTGTCGAACTCGGCTGCTTCACCGGGCGGCAGCGTCAGATCGCGCTCGCCGATCACGAGCCGCAGGCGTCCGTTGAGCACGTAGAGCCATTCGAAGCCTTCGTGGGTCTGCGGGGTCGGTTCGAGCGGTTCCGGCGGGGCGGGGATGATCATCTTGAACGCGTGCACCCCGCCGGGTCGCCGGGACAGGGGCACGAACGTCATCCCAAACCTGCTGATCGGCTTGAGGTGGATCCGGGGGTCGCCCGTGCGCGGGGCGCCGACGAGCTCGTCCAACGGGACGTCATAGGTGCGGGCCAGCGGCAGCAGCAGTTCCAGGCTCGGCCGGCGCTGCCCGCTCTCCAGCCGGGACAGAGTGCTCTCCGAGACGCCGGTCGTCGCCGCGAGGTCGGCGAGGGTGATGCCCCGGGCACGACGCAGCGCACGAAGGCGCGGCCCCACACCGTCAAGCACGTCGTCGTCCGTCTTGCGGTCCATCACGCCATCTTGCCGTAACCGCAAGATTGCGTGCCAGGTCGTGGGGTGCGTGGCAAGACTGGGTGCGTTCCGACAGCACACGACACATCACGGCTCGGCCGCGCGATGGACATGGTCCTGGTCGCGGTCACGGTCGTGGTCGTGGTCACGGTCGTGGTCGTGGTCGTGGTCGTGGTCGTGGAACCAGGATCCCGACATCCGCCACCCGAGCCCGCGGGAAATCGCCGCGGGTATCGACTGCCCAGGAAGGGAGACAACGGTGCCCAGCACCAAGCGCCGCAACCGCCGCCGCGACACCCCGCCGCCCCGGACCGGAAGCAACGAGTCCGAGGTCCTGCGCGGATTCCTCAACTACCTCCGCACCTCGATCGCCACGAAGGTCGACGGCGCTCCAGAGCCGCAAGTACGGACAGCCGCGGTGCCGTCGGGCACGAACCTGCTCGGCCTGCTCAACCACCTGACCTTCGTGGAGCGCTCGATGTTCCTCGGAGAGGACGTCACCGACTGGCACGCGACGTTCCAGGCCGCACCGGCGGACGGCGTGGCCGATGTCGTCGCCCGTTACCGAGACGCGGTCAAGCGCGCGAACGACGTTCTCGACGGGTGCACCGATCTCGGCGCACCGGTCCCCCGGCCGCAGCCGCACCGCCCCGCTCCCAGCATCCGCTGGGCACTCACCCACATGATCGAGGAAACCGGCCGACACGCGGGCCACGCGGACATCCTCCGCGAACTCATCGACGGCACGACCGGCCGCTGATCCACCTTCTCCAGGACGGGAACCCATGATCACAGCGCCAGGGCCGTGGCCGCGCCGCTCCCTCCGATCCGCGCAACCTGGCCGCTGTGGTCCCAGGTGGACCGTCTGGACACGACACGGTCGGTCGGCCTCGACCCCGGCGGCGACGTCGGGCACGGATATCCACTGGTACGGCACGTACGAGACGAGCATGACCGACAAGGGAGAGATCGTGAACCGACCACTGCTGTTCCTGGATGTGGACGGGCCACTCAACCCCTATGCGGCCAAACCGGAGAAGCGCCCCGACGGCTACATCACACTCAGGGTGCCCCAGGAAAGCGGGACCCCGAGGGAACCTGGAGGACACTCGGTCCGGCGGCGGCCCCTGCGGGTCTGGCTCAACCCTGAGCACGGGCAAGCCTTGCTTCGGCTCGACTACGAGCTGTGCTGGGCCACCACATGGATGGACGACGCCAATCGGTGGATCGCCCCGGTGCTCGGCCTTCCCGAGCTCCCCTTCGTCGAGTTCGGCGACGCCCTGCTCCAAGAACGCCCCGACGGAGTCCACTGGAAGACCGGTCCCCTTGTGGACTACGCCAACGGTCGTTCCTTCGCCTGGGTGGACGACGAGCAGAGTGATCTCGACGAGGGGTACGTAACCGCCCACCACCGGAGTCCTGGGCTTCTGCACCACGTCAACCCCCGAATCGGTCTCCGTGACGACGACTTCCGCACGCTCGCCGATTTTGCGGATTCACACGTCGCCCGCTCGGAGGCGATAGAGGCGACCGGCCCGCAAGGAAATGAAAGCGGTACTGGCCACTGACAAATATGCCGACTCCGTGACGACTACCGAAAAGCTGGTGTGGCGGGAAACCCTCCATGCCAATGGAGGCCTGTCATCGCCGGGGTAACCTGACGGCGACTCACGCCAGAGGGAGACTCGTTGTGTCCACTTTCGTTGTGTTCGACCTTGAGTTCACGTCATGGCCGGGGGCACTGGAGCAGGACTGGGGAGCGACCGGTCAGCTTCGCGAGATCGTCCAGATCGGTGCGCTGCGCCTGCGCGAGGACTGTTCCGTCGTCGAGGAGTTCGAGGCGTTGGTGCAGCCCATGACCAACCCCCGGCTTTCCGCGTACTTCACTGATCTCACCGGCATCGACCAGGAGACGCTGGATCGAGAGGCGATTTCCCCGTCGGAGGCACTGGGCGAGTTCCTGGGGTTCTGCCGGGGCGAGTCGGTGCTCTCCTACGGCAACGACATGGTGGTCCTCGGGGAGAACGTGGGCTGGGCGCGAGCGCGCGGCGAAGAGGTCAAGAATGGTTACCTCGCTGCCCATTTCCTGAATATCCGACCTTGGTTGAACACTCTCGCGCCGGAGACGGCGACGGTCAACGTGGGACGCCTGTGGCAGGTGCTCGGTCTCCCGAAGCCCGCAACCGGTGAAGAGCACTCCGCGCTTTTCGACTGCTATTCCTTCGCTGCCGCCCTTGAATACCTGCGCGGCACCGGCGCCGCCCTGCCCGAAGGGTGTGTGCGGCGTCCTTACAGCGGCTAGCCGCGATCGTTCGTGGGTCCTGGTGGAGGCGGCCGACCGGTGTGCCTGCTCCATTGGAAGGCCAAACGGAAAAGGCAAGGAGACATGTCTCCTTGCCACTCTCAACTTATAGCGCGCCGGGGGGCTTGCCGCAAGACCCGGGTCAGGGCGCAGAATCGTCGGCCGATGCCACAACCTGCGGAAACGGGGGCGCGACGTGCGTGTGTTGTTGTCGACGGCAAAGTTGGTAGCGAAGTGATTGAGCAGTACGTGTTGGATCTGCACGAGGTCGACGAGACGCAGGTCGCGGTCGTTGGCGGCAAGGGCGCGCAGCTGGGCGGGCTGTCGCGGATCGAGGGCATCCGCGTGCCGGGGGGCTTCTGCGTGACGACGGACGCCTTCCGGCGGATCATGGCGGAAGCACCGTCGATCGACGGTCTGCTGGAGCAGTTGTCGCACGTGAACCCGGACGACCGGGAGGCGATCCGCACGCTCAGTGCGCAGATTCGTCGGACCATCGAGGGGACCGCCGTCCCGGGCGATCTCGCGGCGGCGATCACCCGGGCGCTCGGCCGGCTCGGGGAGCAGGCCGCCTACGCCGTCCGGTCCAGCGCGACGGCGGAGGACCTGCCGACGGCCTCCTTCGCCGGCCAGCAGGACACGTACCTGAACGTCGTGGGGCCGGCGGCGATCCTCCAGCACGTCAGCCGGTGCTGGGCCTCGCTGTTCACCGAGCGGGCCGTGACCTACCGCCGGCGGAACGGCATCGACCACCGTACGGTCCACATGGCCGTGGTCGTGCAGCGGATGGTCTTCCCGCATGCGGCCGGCATCCTGTTCACGGCCGACCCCGTCACGGGCAACCGGAAGGTCGCCACCGTGGAAGCCGGCTTCGGCCTCGGCGAGGCTCTGGTGTCCGGCCTGGTCAACCCGGACGTCTTCAAGGTGCGGCACGGCGAAGTCGTCGCCAAGGCGATCGCCGCCAAACAGCGTGCCGTTCACGCCCTTCCGGCCGGCGGTACGCAGGAAGTGGCGATCGACGCACAGCGGCAGGAGCAGCCGGCGCTGACGGATGCGCAGGTCGTGCGGATCGTGGAGCTCGGGCGGCGGATCGAGGCGCACTTCGGCCGCCCGCAGGACATCGAATGGTGCCTGGTCAGCGATGACTTCCAGATCGTTCAGAGCCGGCCGATCACGACGCTGTTCCCCATCCCGACGGCCGACGACCAGGAGAATCACGTCTATGTCTCCGTCGGTCATGGGCAGATGATGACCGACCCCATGAAGCCCCTGGGGCTCTCCATGTGGCAGTTGACGGCCATGGTGCCGATGCACGAGGCCGGCGGGAGGCTGTTCGTCGACGTCACCCGGCGCCTGGCCTCGCCCGCGAGCCGCGCCGCCCTCCTGGACGCGATGAGCAAGGGCGATCCGCTGATCAGGGACGCTCTGGAGACGGTCCTAGACCGCGACGGCTTCGTCCCGTCGGTCCCGGACGCGGATCCCGGCAGGCCGCCGGCCGGCGGTGCACCCGCTCCGTACGGGACCGACCCGGACCCGGCCATCGTCACCGAACTGATCGAGCGCAGCCAGGAGTCCATCGCCGCTCTGGAGCGCGACATCCGGACGAAGACCGGACCGGCGCTGTTCGACTTCCTGCTGGAGGCGTTCGAGGAGCACAAGCGCGTTCTCGGTGATCCGCTGAACATCCGGGCGATCATGGCGGGGATGGAGGCCACGTGGTGGCTCAACGACAAGCTGCAGGAGTGGCTGGGCGAGAAGAACACGGCTGACACGCTCACGCTGTCCGCACCCGACAACGTCACCTCGGAGATGGGCCTGGCCCTGCTCGACGTCGCGGACGTGATTCGCCCGCATGCGGAGGTGGTGGCGTTCCTGAAAGGCGTCGAGGACGACGGTTTCCTGGACGAGTTGGCGAAGCCGGAGGGCGGGACCGAAGCGCGCGACGCCATCGAGGCCTATCTCGACCGGTACGGCATGCGCTGCGTCGGCGAGATCGACATCACGAGGCCACGGTGGCGCGAGCGGCCCACCACGCTCGTGCCCGTGATCCTCGACCATGTCAGGAACTTCGAGCCGGGCGCCGCCGGGCGGCGCTTCGAGCAGGGGCGGCAGAAGGCGAAGAAGAAGGAACAGGACGTGCTGTCACGCCTGCGGGCCCTGCCGGACGGGGACCGGAAGGCCGACGAGGCCAAGCGGATGATCGACCGGGTCCGGGCCTTCATCGGATACCGGGAGTACCCCAAGTACGACATCATCAGCCGCTACTTCGTCTACAAGCAGGCTCTGTCGGAGGAGGCCGAGCGCCTCGTGGAGGCAGGCGTGCTTCCTCGGAAGGAGGACGTCTTCTACCTCACGTTCCAGGAACTCCACGACGTCGTGCGCTCGCACCAGGTGGACGGCCCGCTCATCCAGCAGCGCAAGGACGCGTTCCGGTCGTACCACGCGCTCACACCGCCCCGGGTGCTCACTTCGGATGGTGAGGCCGTCACCGGGGCGTACCGGCGCGACGACGTGCCGGCCGGCGCCCTGGTCGGCCTGCCGGTGTCCGCCGGGACCGTCGAGGGGAGGGCCCGCGTCGTCCTTGACATGGCGGACGCCGATCTCGAAGCGGGCGACATCCTGGTCACGCCGTTCACGGACCCCAGCTGGTCGCCGCTGTTCGTCGGCATCGCGGGCCTGGTGACGGAGGTGGGCGGTCTGATGACCCATGGCGCGGTCATCGCCCGCGAGTACGGCTTGCCGGCCGTCGTGGGCGTGGAGCAGGCCACCCGGCTGATCCGGGACGGGCAGCGGATCCGCGTGCACGGAACCGACGGGTATGTCGAGATCCTTTCTCCGTCACCGACCGGACCGCGCCCTTCGTGAACGCCCGAGGCTAGAGCACCGCTTCGAGGATCCCCACGATCTCCCCCTCCGTCGGCTGCCGCGGTGCGTTGCGGGTCACCGCGTCGGCCAGGGCGCCGGAGGCGATCGGGCGCAGCATGTCCGGGCGGACGCCGAGGTCGCGCAGGGGCTGCTTGATGTCGAGCGCGCCGGAGATCTCGCGTACGGCGTCGATCGCGGCGCGGGTCCAGTCGCCGTCGGCGGGCGGGAGAAGGCGTAGCGCGCGGGCGGTCTGCTCGTAGGCGTCCTGGGCGGCCGGGGCGCTGAACTCCAGGACCTCCTCCAGGACGGCGGCGAGGGCGATGCCGTGCGGGGTGCCGGTGTGGGCGGTGAGGGCGTGGCCGATGCCGTGGACCAGGCCCAGGCCTGAGATGGTCAGCGCCTGGCCCGCCAGGTGGGCGCCGAGCATCAGCTGGGCGCGGGCCTCCAGGTCCGAGCCGTCGCGGTGGGCGGCCGGCAGCCAGCGCCCGACCATGGCCACCGCCTGGGTGGCGTACGCCGCCGAGACCGGGTTGGTGCCGCGCGAGGCCAGCGACTCGATGCCGTGGACGAGGGCGTCGATACCGGTCGCGGCCGTGATCCGGGCGGGCAGTCCGAGGGTCAGCTCCGGGTCGAGTAGTGCGATCCGGGGCTTGACCGACGGGTGGCCGATGTACACCTTGCGGCAGGCGGCGGCGTCCTCGATGACGCCGAAGCCGTTGGTCTCCGCGCCCGTGCCCGAGGTGGTGGGGATCGCGATCAGCGGCAGGCCGTCGAGCGCATCCCACAGCGCGTCCGCGTCGGCGGCCGCCGCGTCGGTGTTGCCGACCAGGAGCGAGATGCCCTTGGCCGCGTCGAGGACGGAGCCCCCGCCGAGGGCGACGACGACCGACGGGCCGAAGGCGCGCGCCCGGGCGGCGCCCTCATCGACGTTGCCGGTGGACGGATTGGCGCCGACGCCGTCGTACACGCCGTGCTCCACGCCCGCCGTGTCCAGGACCTTGAGCACCTGGTCGACGATGCCGGCGGCCCGCAGACCCCGGTCGGTGACGACGAACGCGCGGCTCAGGCCGAGGGAGGAGACCAGCTCCGGGAGGTGTGCGATGCGGCCGGGGCCGAACTCGATGCGGCAGGTCGGGTCGATGGTCAGCTGGTCGGTGCGGGACTCGCCCATGGCGTTCGGCTCCTGAAGACGCGGCGGGACGTGCGGTGCTCGGAAGGGAGAGGGACGGTGCTCAGAGGGGTGAGGGAGTGGGGACTGTGCCCCGCCGAGCCGGCGTGACCGGCCCGGCGGGACGCGAACGGATCCAGCGGATCACACGGAGCTCAGCGCCGCGTCGTCGTGGGCGGCGGCCGGGTTCGGGAGGCGGAAGTCCGCTCCGGCCAGGGCCTCGTAGAGGCGGACCGGGCTCATCTCGCCGGCCAGGTCTCCGTGGTGCGCCTTGGCCCGGCGGAAGATCTGCTCCACGAGCGCGGACAGTTCCGTGGAGACGCCGACATCGCGGCCGAGGTCGATGGCGAGTCCGAGGTCCTTGCAGGCGAGGGCCATGGCGAAGGAGTCGTCGTAGTCGCCGTCGGCCAGGACGCACAGGATGTCGTTCTCGAGGAAGTTCGAGGCGGCCGGGCTGGCGAGCAGCGAGCTGCGCAGCACGCCGAGGTCCACGCCCGCCTTCACGCCCATGGCCAGCACTTCGGACGTGGCGACGAGGTGGCTGAACCACAGCAGGTTGATCATCAGCTTGACCGTGTAGCCGGCGCCGAGCGGGCCGACGTGAAGCACCTTGTCGGGATCGCCCATGGCTTCGAGCACCGGCAGGCACATGCGGAAGTCGTCCGCGGTCCCGCCGACGAATATCTGCAGCCGCCCGGCCTCGGCGCCGCGTGCCATGCCGCTGACGGGGGCGTCCAGACGGCGTACGCCGCGCCGGTCGAGCGCCTCGGCGGCGACCCGTTCCGCGGCGGCCGGCGTGGAGGTAGACATGTCGATCCACAGGGCGCCTTCGCGCAGCGCCTCGGCGGCGCCGCCGCGCAGCAGCACGTCCTCGACGATGCGCGGATTCGGCAGCATCGTGACGAGCAGTTCGGCATCGGCGGCGCATGCCGCCGGGGTGTCGGCCCAGCGCGCACCGAGCGCCATGTGCTCGGCGGCGGCCTCGGGCCGGGTGTCGTGCACGGTGACCAGGTGGCCCGCGTGGATCAGGTGGCGGGCCATGTGGCTTCCCATGTTGCCCAGTCCGATGAAACCGATCCTCATCGTTGTCCTCGCTACAGCTCTGTAGGGGTGTGCAGGTGAAGGTGTGCAGGTGACGGGGTGGAGTGAGGTGGCGGGCCGGTCAGGCCAGGTTGATCCAGGTCGTCTTGAGTGCCGTGTACGCGTCCAGCGCGTGCAGGGACTTGTCGCGTCCCGCGCCGGTGGCCTTGAAGCCGCCGAAGGGGGTGATGACGTCGCTGGCGTCGAAGGTGTTGATCCAGACCGTGCCGGCCCGCAGTCGCTTGGCGGTGCGGTGGGCGACCGTGACGTCCCGGGTCCAGACGGAGGCGACGAGCCCGAAGTCGCTCTGGTTCGCCAGCCGTACGCCCTCGTCGGTGTCGCCGTCGTACGACACGACGGCGAGGACCGGGCCGAAGATCTCCTCCTGGCCGACGGCGGACGTGTTCGCCACGCCGTCGAGCACGGTCGGCTCGACGAAGGTGCCGCCGGTCTCGGTGAGGGTGCGTCCGCCGCCGAGGAGCACCTGCGCCCCGTCCGTCCTGCCGCGCTCGATGTAGCCGAGGATCTTGGCCAGTTGGGCCTCGTCGACGATGGGCCCCATGACGGTGGCCGGGTCGAGGGGGTCGCCGACGCGGAAGGTGTCGGCGGTGATCCGCTGCACGGCGTCCAGGAGTTGGTCCTTCACCGACGCGTGGACCACGACACGGGAGCCCGCGTTGCAGGTCTGCCCCGCGTTGTAGAAGATCCCCCATGCCACGGCGGACGCGGCGGCCTCGATGTCGGCGTCGGCCAGCACGAGCTGCGGCGACTTGCCGCCTGCCTCCACGGCGACCTGCTTGCCGTTGGACTCACCCGCGTACACCTGGAAGAGCCGGGCGACCTCGGCCGAGCCGGTGAAGGCGATCTTGTCGACCTCGGGGTGCCGGCCGAGGGCCTGCCCCGCGACCTCGCCCCGCCCGGGGATCACGTTGAACACGCCGTCGGGCAGCCCGGCCTCGGTGGCCAGTGCCGCCAGCCGCAGGGCCGCGAGGGAGGTCTGCTCGGCGGGCTTGAGGACGAGGCTGTTGCCGGTGGCGAGCGCCGGGGCCAGCTTCCAACTGGCGATCAGCAGCGCGTAGTTCCACGGCACGACCGCGCCGACGACACCCAGCGGTTCCCGGGTGATCAGCGCCAGCGCGTCGCCCGGAGTCGGGGCCACCTCGTCGTACGTCTTGTCGATGGCCTCGGCGTACCAGGCGATGGTCTCGGCGGCCTTGTCGACGTCGATGCGCACCGACTCGGTGATGGGCTTGCCCATCTCCAGGGTGTCCAGCAGCGCCAGTTCCTCGGCGTTCGCCCGGATCAGGTCGGCCCAGCGCAGCAGGACCCTCTTGCGTTCCCGCGGCGCCAGGTCGCGCCAGCGGCCGTCCTCGAAGGCGGCGCGTGCGGACCGTACCGCCCGGTCGACGTCGTCGGCGCCCGCGGCCTGTACCTCCGCGAGCACCGAACCGTCGCGCGGTGAGACGCTGGTGAAGCTGTCGCCGGAAGTGGCGTCGGTGAAGGTGCCGTCGATGAACGGGCGCGTCTCAAAGGTGAGCTTGCTCGCGGCGGCCAGCCACTCGCCGTGGCTGCGCATCAGCAACTCGTCGATCGTGTACGTCACTTGATCCTCCAGCGGTCGATCGCGTCCTCGTCCAGCTCGACGCCGAGGCCGGGCCTGTCCGGGATTTCGAGGTCGCCCTCGGCGTTCACGCGGACGGGCTCGGCGAGCATGAAGTCGCGGCGCTCGGGGGTCCAGCCGGGCGGGTCGTAGGGGAACTCGAAGAAGGGGCCGCCGCCGACGCCCGCAGCGACGTGCAGGTTGGCGAGCACGCCGATGCCGTTGGTCCAGCTGTGCGGGGTGAACTGACGGTGCTTCAGCTGCGCCAGCTCGGCCAGGGTGCGGGCGCGGTGCATGCCGATCGCGAGCACCACGTCCATCTGGTAGATGTCGAGGGCGTCCTCTTCGAGGTAGCGCAGCAGCTCGGTGGGTGAGTGGTGCATCTCGCCGGCGGCGATGCGGACGCCCGGGTTCTCGGCGCGCAGCCGCTTGAAGCCGTTCAGGTCCGCGTACGGCAGCGGCTCCTCGACCCAGAACACGTCGAGCTCGGCGAGCCGGGCGATGGTCTTGCGGGTCCCCGCGAGGTCGGAGGCGTTCGCCGTGTCGCCGGCCATCCGCCAGGACTGGTTGAGGTCGACCATGATCTCGAAGTCGGCCCCGAGTTCCTCGCGCACGGCACGCACCGCCGCGACGCCCTCGTCGATCCGGTTGCGGTCGATACGGATCTTCATGGCGCGGAAGCCGGCCTCGCGCACCTTCAGGGCCGTGGCGACACGCTCCTCGGGTGACTTGAGCTCGCCCGAGGAGGCGTATGCGGGCAGTCGCTTCGCCGCGTTGCCGAAGAGCTCCGACACCGGGCGGCCGTGCACCTTGCCGATGATGTCCCACAGGGCCGCTTCCAGGGGCCAGTAGTGGGCGCCGTGGAAGTTGGCGGTCTCGATCGCCTTGACGTGCCGGGTGATGTCGAGCGGGTCCTCGCCGACGAACAGGTGCTTGTACGTCTCGAAGCCGTCCATCAGGTCGCCGGAGCCGATGCCGGTGATGCCCTCGTCGGTGTGGACGCGGACGATCGTGGCGTCGAAGTGCCGGCGCGGCTCGGGGTCCCAGGCGGCGCGGAACGGCGGGTCCAGTTCGAGGCGCAGCCGGTCCAGGGTGATGTCTGTGATCTTCATCGGGCGAGCACCTCGGCGGTCGGCGTGTAGAACGGGTTCGTCGGCCCCTGCTTGGCGGCAGCCTGTACGTCGGAGACGGTGGGGGTTCCGGTCACGGCGGCCCGTATCGCGTCGTGGGCGGCGGCACGCTGGTTGCGGAAGGACTCGTCCAGGTCGTCGACCGCGGGGTTGATCCACATCGCGGCGATGATCAGCAGGTCGTCGGCCTCCTCCGCGGGGATCAGCCCTGCGTCGACCGCGTCCGAGATCCCCTGCGCCAGCCCGGCCTGGGCGGAACCCCAGGTGGCACGCTGGTGCAGCTCGCCCTCCGCGGCGGCCTTGGCCACGAACAGGGTCAGCGGCTTCACGGGGACGGACGGCCGTACGACCGTCATGAACGGGACGTGCCCTGCGCTCGGTGTGGCCAGCGCCGTCGCCCAGGCGGTCTCGACGGGGCCGCCCTTGCGTCCGATCACGACGTTCGTGTGGGCGGCATTGGCGCCCTCACCGACGAAGGACTCGCCGATGAGCGCGGTCGGGGCAAAGGGCGAAGGCATGGGATCTCCTGGATCTCCGGGAGCGGGGAGCTGTGGCGGGCCGGTGGACCCGGCGAGTGAGCGCAAAGCTCGCATACCTCGCAGTTCATCCGGCTCGATGCGGCGAATCTAGGTCGGCCGCCATCCCCTCGCAAGGCGGTCGCGGGAATCGAAATGCCGGTTGCTCTCCTGACAACTTCACGCCTGACCTGGGGGTTCCTCGACCGGTGTGCCCGCATACGATGACCTGCGTGACCGACTCTTCCTCGGCTTCCCGCGGACATGGCCTGCGCCGCGACATCGACCTGCTGGAGGCGCTCGCGTCCGACGAGGCGCAGAACGCCGGCGGGCTCGGCGTCGTACGCCTCGCACAGCTGGTGGGCCGCGAGAAGACGCAGGTCTCCCGGGCCCTGAAGGCGCTCGCCGCCGAGGGCATCGTCGAGCGTGACCCGGACACCCTGGAGTACCGGCTGGGCTGGCGGCTCTTCTCCCTGGTGGCCCGCACTTCCGAGAGCCGCCTGGTGCGAGTGGCCGAGCCGGTCATGCACACCCTGTCGGCGGACCTGGAGGAGACCAGCCACCTGTGTGTGCTCAGCGAGCGTGAGGTCCTCACCCTGCTGTCGGTCTCCGGGCACTCCTTCCGCGTCCACGGCTGGGAGGGGCGCGGGGTGCCCGCCTGGCGGCTGTCCGCGGGCCGCGTCCTGCTCGCCGACGCGACACCGGATGAGCTGTACGTCCGCTTCGGCACGACCGGCGAGATGCCGGTGCAGGAGCTGTGGGCCCGCATCCAGGACGCCAAACGGCTGGGTTACGCGCGGGTGAGCGAGGAGTTCGAGGAGGGCCTGGTCGGGGTGTCGGCACCGGTGCGCGACTTCCGCGGCCGGGTGGTCGCGGCCATCAACATCTCCGCCCCCAAGTCCCGGCTCGGCGACCGCCTCGACGTGGCGGGGCGTACGGCGGCACGGGCGGCGGGACGGGTGTCGTCGCTGCTGGGCTGGGAACCTCGGCGCACGCCGCAGGTGCGCGCCCGCCTGACCTGACGGCTCCACTGCTGCCCGTGCTCCCGCGCCGAACGACCGGTGGGCGAGTTGCCCTCACAGCAACCACGGTTGCGATCCGCCGAGGTTGTCTTGTCGGCCCCATGACGCCCTCGTAAATTCACCGCGCATCGGACGAGCCCCCGTCCGGAACGGAGAAAAGAGCAGCTCATGAACCTCGCCGGCATCGACCTCCTGGCCAAGGCCCCGCTCGCCGAAGGTGATGTGTTCCTCGGCGGCAGCTGGCTCCCGGCCGCCGACGGACGGACCTGCCCCGTCCACGACCCGGCCACCGGCGACCTGATCCGCGAGGTCTCCGCGGCGGGACCCGAGGATGCCCGCGCGGCGATCGAGGCGGCCCGGTCGGCGGCGGCCGGCTGGCGTACGACACCGCCCCGGCGCCGTTCGGAGATCCTGCACACCGCCTTCGAGCTGATGCGCGAGCACACGGACACCCTCGCCCGGCTCATCGTGCTGGAGAACGGCAAGGCCTACCGTGACGCGGCGGCCGAAGTCGCCTACGCCGCCGAGTTCTTCCGCTGGTTCGCCGAGGAAGCGGTCCGGATCGGCTCCTCCTTCGCGGACGCACCGGCAGGCGGCTTCCGGCATGCCGTTCGCAAGCACCCCGTCGGTGTCACCGCCTTCGCGACGCCCTGGAACTTCCCGGCCGCCATGGCCACCCGGAAGATCGCCCCGGCGCTCGCGGCGGGCTGCCCCGTCCTGCTCAAGCCAGCGCCGGAGACCCCGCTCACCGCCCTCGCCATCGCCGCCCTCCTCGCTGAAGCCGGCCTGCCCGACGGGCTGTTGAACGTCCTGCCGACCGACCGCGCCCCCGAGGTGGTCTCGGCCTGGCTCGGCGACGAGGGGGTCCGCAAGTTCTCGTTCACGGGCTCCACCGCCACCGGCAGGCTGCTCCTGGAGCAGGCTGCGGCGAACGTCGTCAACGTGACCATGGAGCTCGGTGGCAACGCCCCCTTCGTCGTGTGCGAGGACGCCGACATCGACGCGGCGGTGAGCGGCGCGATGGACGCCAAGATGCGCGGCGGCGGCGAAGTCTGCATCGCCGCCAACCGGTTCTACGTCCACGAGTCGGTCGCCGCCGAGTTCACCGAGAAGTTCGGCGCCGCCATGGCCGCTGTGCGGACGGGCCCCGGCATGGAGGACGGCGTCACGCTCGGCCCCATGATCAACCGGGCGGCGGTCGACAAGATCCGCGCGCTCGTCGACGACGCCCTAGGGCGCGGCGCGAAGATCGCGGCGCAGGGCACCACGCCGGACGGGCCCGGCCACTTCCACCCGGCGACCGTCCTCGTCGACGTGCCCGACGACGCCCGCATCCTGCACGAGGAGGTCTTCGGACCGGTGGCGCCCCTCACCACGTTCACCGACGAGGACGAGATGCTGGCGCGCGCCAACGCGACGGTGCACGGTCTCGCCTCGTACGTCTACTCCCGCGACGTCGGCCGCGCCCTGCGGATCGCCGAACGCCTGGAGGCGGGCATGGTCGGCGTCAACCGCGGTCTGCTGTCCGACCCCGCTGCCCCGTTCGGCGGTGTCAAGCAGTCCGGTCTCGGCCGGGAAGGCGGTCGCGAGGGCATCGAAGCCTTCCTGGAGACGCAGTACATCGCCCTCGACTGGCCGCTCTGATCACCGCACTCCCCCGCTCTCCCCCGCTCGCCCTCCTGCCCTCCCCCTCGGCTCACGCCGCTCAGGACAAGGACCGCCCATGGCAATGACGCCTGCGACCCAGAACCAGCCCAGTACTCCCGAAGTTCCCGACTTCACCCGTGAACGCCGCCGTCTGCACACCAAGTTGAAGCTCGCCACCCAGATCGGGCAGGGCATCGACGGCTACATCATCGGCGGCATCGGCATGGCGATGGCCGCGCTCACCGCCGACCTCCATCTCTCGCCCCTCATGCAGGGACTGGTCGGGGCTTCCCCGCTGATCGGCATCTTCGTCGGCGGCCCCCTCTTCGGACGGCTCGCGGACCGGTTCGGCCGGCGCCCCGTGTTCCTCGTCGACATGCTGATCTTCCTGATCGGCTCGGTCCTGCAGTTCTTCGTCGCCGACGGACTCCAACTCTTCCTGATCCGCCTGCTGATGGGCGTCGCGATCGGCGGCGAGTACGCGATCGGCGCGCCGCTGCTGTCCGAGTACGCGCCTCGCAAGGGCCGCGGCCGGCTGCTGGCCAGCCTGGAGATCAGCTGGTACGTCGGCTACGCGCTGGCGACCGTCGTCGGCGCCCTCTTCGCCGAGGTCGACGGCGGCTGGCGCTGGTCGCTGGCCAGCAGCGCGGTCATCGCCGTGGTGTGCGTGGCGCTGCGCGGCGGCATACCGGAGTCGGCGCGCTGGCTGCTGAGCAAGGGGCGCCGCGAGGAAGCGGAGGCGTTGATCGAGAAGTACGGCATCGAGGTCGACGTCGACGCGGAACTCGAGGAGCGTGACGCGCCCGCGAAGGAGGGGTTCGGTGCGCTGTTCCATCGCCGGCACCTGCGCAGCACGGTGTTCGCGAGCGTCTTCTGGGCGGCTCTGGTGCTGCCGTACTTCGCCATCGGCACGTTCTGGACCCAGGTCTTCGAGGCCCTCAACATGGGCGACAACGCGGTCGCGGCGCTGCTCGTCTACTCCTTCACCGCTGTCGCCGGCGTGACGGCGGGCTGCCTCGTCGTCGACCGGATCGGCCGGCGCAGGCTGCTCATCCCGCCGTTCTGGATCACCGCCGGCTGTCTGGCCCTGGTCGCGTTGTGGCCGACATCGACGCCGGTCATCGTCGGCGGGTTCCTGTTCTTCATCTTCCTCAACGCCGCTTCGAGCGCACTGACCGCCGTCTATCCGCTGGAGGTCTTCCCGACCGCCCTGCGCACCACGGGCGTCGGCTTCGCCACGGCGATGAGCCGGGTCGGCGCGGCCATCGGCACCTTCCTGCTGCCGATGGGACTGGAGCGGTTCGGGGCGGAGTTCGTGCTCCTCATCGGTGCGGGTGTGCTCGCCGTCGGTGGTCTGGTCTCGCAGTTCCTCGCCCCCGAGACCACGGACATGGACCTCGCCAGGGCGGCGCGCAAGGCACACGGGGCATAGCCACCGCACGCCAAAGGGACGGCCCCGCAGGCGATCACCCTGCGGGGCCGTGCACTGTGGAGCGTCACGCGTAGGCGTCGAAGGGGATCCCGGAGGGCTTCGCGTAGTTGAGAGCCCACTGGAAGTCGCCGTCGTCGATCTTGATCGTGGCCGAGCCGAAGTCGGCGCTCATGAGCTTGTCTCGGTATCCGGCCGGATAGCCCTCCCAGCCCACCAAGCGCGGGAAGAACCAGTTGCCGGTGGCGTTCTCCGCCGGTTCGTCGTTGGTGTTGGCGAACCGGAAGCAGTGACTGGAGACGCCGTCCTTGTGGTAGACGATCTTCGGGTGGGTGCCGTCGAAGCGGATCGCCGAACGAGCCGCCAGCTGGTAGGTGTTGTGCTGGGACACCGACACGTACTCGGCCTGGTCGTTGCTGATCCACACGATGACGTGTTCCCAGTCGTGGGTGTGCCCGAGGGCCGCCGGACCGAGGGTGATCTGGTCCTTCTCGAAGTAGCTCGCGTACATCACCGCGCACCAGCCGTTGTTGCACTTCGCGCGCGAGTAGGTGTTGGCGTTCGCCAGCTGCGCGTAGTCGTGGCAATTGCCGTTGACGTCGCCGCCGAGCTTGAGACCCGGGTTGAGGGTCCCGTCGGCGCCGATGGCGGCCGTGGCGTAGCAGCCGTCGCCGTCGTAGTCGTAGGCCGGGGAGAACGTCTGCTCCAGACCGTCGGCGTTCTGCGGCAGCAGGGTCAGGACATTCGCGTGGGCGCTCGCCGGGAGGGCCACGACGAGCGTCATCGCGCCGAGGGCGCCGAGGGCGACCTTGGCAAGGGATCTCAGCTTGCGCATCACGGCTCCCGGCTCAGCAGTAGAGGTTGCCGCCCGGCGAGACGCCGAGGATCGAGGTGAACCGGTTATAGGCGTCCACGCGGCTCTGGACCTGCGCCGGGTTCTTGCCGTCGCACTCCAGGGAGCCGTTGATGCTGCGGATGGTCTGGCCGAAGCCGGCCTGGTTCACCATGGCGTTGTGGGGGGTCATGGTGCCGGGGCCGGACTGGGTGTTCCAGTACCACAGGCCGGTCTTCCAGGCGACGGCCGACTCGTTCTGCACCCGCCAGGGGTTGTTGAGCAGGTCGATGCCGAGCGCGTCACCGGCGGCCTTGTAGTTGAAGTTCCACGACAACTGGATCGGGCCGCGGCCGTAGTACGCCGCCTGACCTGCGGGACAGCCGTAGGGCCGGCTCCAGTCGCAGTAGTGGGGATAGTTGGACGTGTTCTGCTCCACGACGTGGACCAGGCCGCCGGTCTCGTGGTTGACGTTGGCGAGGAAGGCGGCGGCCTCCTGCTTCTTCACCGTGTCGCTGCCGGTGTTGGCGAAGCCCGGGTAGGCGCTCAGGGCCGCGGTCAGGCCGCTGTACGTGTAGAACGAATTCCGGTTCGGGAACATCTGGTTGAACTGCGACTCGCTCACGACGAACCCGGAGGGGTTGCCGCCGCCACCGCTCGCCGGCGCGTTCCACTTCTGGTTGGCGGCGCCGGTGCAGCTCCAGATCTGCAGCCGGGTGCCGTTGGCGCTGTTGTTCTCCCGGACGTCGAGGCACTTGTTCGCGGCCGGATTCACGATGTCGCGAGCCGCGGTGACCACCCACTGCTGGTTGGCGCCACCTGAGCAGTCCCACAGCTGGACGGCCGCGCCGTCGGCGGTGCTGCGTTCGACGACGTCCAGGCACTTGCCGAGCGCGCGCAGGGTTCCATCACCCTGGTTGGACCAGATCTGGGCGCCCGTTCCGTTGCAGTCGTAGAGCTGTACGGCGGTGCCGTTGGCGTTGCTTGCGCCCGCCACGTCGACGCACTTGCCGGCGAGTCCGGTGATCGTGCCGTCGGCCGCCTGGGCGGGCGTCACGGTGAACAGCGTGGTGAGAACGGCGGAGAGTACGGCGAAGACCGCGAACCGGCCGACGGGACCGCGTCTGGTACCGGACCGTCTGTGGTGGGAAACAGGCATGGTCGAGGACGCTCCTTCGGTGCGCTGAGGGGCCAAGAGGCGGTGGGGGGGTGGCTGGATCAGCCGGTGTAGCCGGCGAACACGCGGGTGAAGTCCCAGTCGGACTGGTTCACGCCGGAGCAACTGTCGGCTGGGCCGCCGGTGCACGGGCGGTCACGGTTGGCCGACCAGAAGGTCAGCCGCGCCAGGTGGTGTTGCTGGGCGTAGGCGAGCATGGTGCGGAAATCGTTGACCGTGACGGTCTCGTTCTGGTCGGTGATGCCGTTCATGGACGAGATGCCCATGGACCGGTAGGCCTGGTCGTCGGTGTAGCCGTAGGCGCTCTTCAGCGAGTTCTTCAGGCCCTCGGCCGCCTGCACGGAGAGGTTGCCCATGTTCTGACCGGCGCCCTCGAAGTTGAACGGCATGATGGTCCAGCCGTCCACGGTCAGCCCCGAGTTCGCCGCCCGGTTGATCAGGCTGGTGTCGGGACCGTTCTGGCCGGTGCCGATGGTGACGTAGACCTTCAGGCCGGAGTTGTTGGCCTTGACGGTCTTCAGGGCGTCGACGGTGCGCTGTTGCACGGTCGGGTTGCTGTAGGCCTCGGCCTCGATGTCGATGTCGATGGCCTTGAGCCCGTACGTGCTGATGACCTTCTGGTAGGCGGCGGCCAGTTCGCTCGCGGTGGAGCAGGAGCTCTCCAGCTTGTTGCCGCTCCAGCCGCCGAAGGACGGGATGACATCACCGCCGTTCGCCCGCACGGTGTTGATCGTCTGCTGGTCGACTCCGCCGGTCAGCGCGCGGCCGCCGTCCCACTGGGGGTTGCAGTAGCCGTTGCTGAGGACGAAGGCGAGGGTGAAGTACTTGACGCC
This sequence comes from Streptomyces sp. NBC_01017, assembly GCF_045162795.1. NCBI lineage: Bacteria > Bacillati > Actinomycetota > Actinomycetes > Kitasatosporales > Streptomycetaceae > Streptomyces > Streptomyces sp. NBC_01017. The sequence goes on along the minus strand of NZ_CP108683.1, from coordinate 10,125,417 downwards.
GGTGGCGTTGGTGACGGTGGTGGGGTTCGGGGGGCTTCCCCAGCCGTTGTAGAGGTACGGTGCCACGGCCATCGGCGCGGAGGGGTTGGTGCCGTCGCCGGGGGCGGGAGCGTTCCACTTCTGGTTGGCGCCGCCGCCGCAGCTCCAGATCTGGATGCGGGTGCCGTTGGCGGCGTTGTTGCCGGTGACGTCCAGGCACTTGTTCGCCTGCGGGTTGACGATGTCACGCGCGGACGAGACCGACCACTTCTGGTTGGCCGCGCCGGTACAGGTCCACAGCTGCACCTTGGCCCCGTCCGCGGTCGAACTGCCGGTGATGTCAAGGCACTTGCCGAGGGCCCGAAGGGTGCCGTCGCTGCCGACCGTCCACTGCTGGGCGGCGGTGCCGTTGCAGTCGTAGAGCTGTACGGCGGTGCCGTTGGCGGAGTTGGCTCCGGCGACGTCGAGGCACTTGCCGGCGAGGCCGGTGACGGTGCCGGTGGCGGCCTGCGCGGGCGACGCGGTGAGCAGGCCGGTGGCGAGGCAGAGCACGGTGAGTGAGCAGGCTGCGGGGAGAGGTCTGGGCATGCGCGCGGAGCCCTTCGTGGGGGGTGTGAACAACCGATGCGCATTCACCTCGTGAACGGTGAGTGCGTCGCACGGTGCCTGGCTGACCCGTGAACCTAAAGGTATGGACCATTTTCGTCAAGACATGAAGTAAGCCGTGAGAGAAGCAATTTGGAGCCACCGATCGACCGCCTCCGCGCCTCCCCACAGGCAGCTGACAGGATGCACGCATGGCGAACACCCAGTCGATCACCTATGCGCGGATTGGCGAGGTCCTCACCGATCTCGGCATGATCACCGAAGAGCAGGCCCAGACAGTCCTGGACGAGGCCGCCGACTACGCGACCGAGCCGATGGAACGACGCAGCGAAGTCGCCGACGCCCTCGAATGCTTCGGCGTGGCCGTGTCCATCCACTCCGACGACGTCGACTTCGCCGACGAGCACTACGAATGGCTCCTCAACGAGGCCGCAGCCCTCACCGGCGGCAGCGTCACCGTCTCCCACTACCGCTTCGACAAGAGCGACCCGGACGACGAGGACTGCGGCCTGGGAACGATGCACTTCGAATGCAACGGCCGGCCCCTCTCCTTCGGCATCGAGCAGGAGTCGAACGACTACCTCGACATGGGAGCGGCGCAGGCGGCCATCGAATCGCTCAGCCCCCATGACGACCCCCGGGAGTTCCGCTGCGTCGAGCAGGAAGGCGCGGACCTCGGCGACGACTACATGGTCCTGGCCACAGCCGAACAGCGGGACGGCCTCCTACGGCACCTGGGCATCGTGTTCGAAGCCCCCTTGCGCTGAAGCCGATCGCGACATCGAAGGATCACCGCATGGCACCTGGACCCGGCCACCCCGCCGATTCCTCCGAGCCCGGCCCCGCCGATCACGTCACCGGTGGGGAGGCCGCCGCAGTCCGCCGCTTCTGGAGTCGGCTCGGTCTCCCCGGACTGGTCGACGTCCACACGCACTTCATGCCCGAACGCGTCCTGCACAAGGTGTGGGGCTACTTCGACGCCCTGGGGCCGCTGACCGGCGGAGTCGAATGGCCGATCACGTACCGGAAGGAGGAAGCCGAACGAACCACCGTCCTCCGCGAGTTCGGCGTACATGCCTTCACCGCGATGCTCTACCCGCACAAACCTGGCATGGCCCGATGGCTGAACGGCTGGGCAGCCGACTTCGCCCGCCGCACCCCCGACTGTCTGCACACCGCGACCCTCCACCCCGAACCGGGCGTCGAAGCCTACGTCCGCGATGCCGTCGAGGCGGGTGCGCGCGTCTTCAAGGCGCACGTGCAGGTGGGTGCATACGATCCGGCCGACGAACTGCTCGCCCCGGCGTGGGGGTTGCTCGCCGAAGCCCGCATTCCGATCGTGATCCACTGCGGCTCCGGGCCGGCGCCCGGGAAGCACACCGGGCCGGACCCGATCGCTCGGGTACTGGCACGGCACCCCCGGCTGCGGCTGATCATCGCGCACCTCGGGATGCCCGAGTACGAGGAGTTTCTCGACCTCGCCGAGCAGTACGAGGAGGTGCGGCTGGACACGACGATGGCGTTCACCGACTTCGCCGAACAGCTCACGCCCTTCCCTCGCCGTGCCCTGCCCCGTCTGGCCGGCCTCGGCGACCGCATCCTGCTCGGCTCCGACTTCCCGAACATCCCCTACCCGTACATCCACCAGCTCCAGGCCCTGGAGCGGCTGGGACTGGGCGACGCGTGGCTGCGAGCCGTGTGCCACGACAACGCGGCACAGCTCTTCGGACTGGAACTGCCTGCCGGGGTGCGGCGTCCGAACCTGACATGAGGGAAGAGATCAAGGGCCTGGCGGGTTTCCTTGTGGCCGGTCTGGGTGCCGTGGCGGCGCTGCTGGCCTGGGCCCCACTGGCACGGGTCAATGTGGAGGGCGGCTTCGAGGGGCTCCACAGGGACCTCAGTGTCCTCTACATCGACCTGCCGCTGGTCGCCGCGGGCGGCGCCCTGGTGCCGCTCGCCGTCTGGCTGCTCACCTTGCGCCGGTTCCACCACCCGTGGCTCGCCGCCTTGGCCGCCGTCGCCGCGGCCGCCCTGGGGATCTGGGCCCTTACCAGTTGGTGGGCCCCCTATCAGGCGCCCGAGTTCGTCCACTGAAGGTGGTGAGGGTCGGGACGCCTCCAGCACTCGGGGGGTCGGCTCGGTGCCGCTGTCACCGCTGCGCGATGGACCGTGCGGCCACGGCGACAGCCGGCGCGCGCAACCTGGTGGACGCGCCTGCGACAACCGTGTCCGCCGCCCCGTGCGTCGCCCGGTTCACAGCGAGGCGGTCTCCGACGCCGTCGTCCACGCGAAGCCGTCCGGGTCGGTGAAGGCCCCGGCATCGCTGCCGATCGCGAGCCGGTGCGATCCCGTGCCGTCGGGCGAGATGCCGGCGACCTTGGCCAGGCCACGGCGCTTGTAGAGGGCCAGCTTGACCGGGCCCGAGCCGGTGGCGAACTCGACGTACTTGCCGCCGAAGCTCTTCGCGACGGCGAGGCCGTGATCCACGTAGAACTGCTTGCTGGCCTTCACGTCCTCGACGCCGAGCAGGAGCACGATCTCGTCGAACTCCCGGGTGGCCGGGCCGGTGTCCCTCTTCGACGACGACGCGATCTGCCAGATCGTCCCGTCCGGAGCCTGTACGACGCCCCCGTAGCCCCAGAGAGACTTGGTGGCGGGCTTCAGAGTCGTGGCACCGGCTGCCACGGCGGCGTCGACGAGGGCGTTGACGTTGCCCGGCTGGGACACCACGAGCGACAGCGTGAACCCGCGGAAGCCGGTCGTCGGTGCCTCGGATGCCGCCAGGCGGACCTGGCTGCCGAGCCCGAAGGCGGTGGCGTAGAAGCTGTCGGCGGCGGCGGTGTCGGCCACCTCGAGGGTGACGAATTCGATGGAAGTCATGGGTATGACGCTAGTCAGGGCTGAGGATCGGCGCTTCTCGATTCCTGACCGGAACGAAAGCCGAGCGCTTGGTCAGTACTCGTTGCGGCGCCGCAGCCCGAACGGTCGGCCGTCCGGGTCGACGAGCAGTCGGTGCAAAGGCGTGTAGAGCGTCCTGGCCGTGCGGGAGAGGTTCGGCCGGCGATAGGTACGCAGACGGCCGGGAGGTCTGGGGCCGTGGCGGCCGGTGTCGTGCCAGACATCCAGTGCGGCGGCGCTCGCGGCGAAGGCGTCGAAGGCCTTCAGGGGATCGCAGAGCGCGTCAGGCGCGTCTGGAACTCCCGGTCCCTCCAGATCCAGGTGCTCACGCATGAGTTCCAGGCGCAGATCCCTGGCGAAGGTGCGCGCGCCGTCCCCGAGGCCGCCGGGGTCGCGTGGCTCGCGCGGGTCCGGGCTCTCGTCCAGGACGGCACAGGTGAGTTCCGAGTCGTGGGTCCAGGAGCGGAGGTTGATGTTGTCGGATCCGACCGAGGCCCACACGTCGTCGAGCACACACACCTTGGCGTGCACGTACACCGGCGTCCCGACGTGGTTCTCCAGCCCGTACACCGCGACGCGCCCGCCGCCGGCCCGGCGCAGCCTGTCCAGGGCCGTGATCCGGCCGATCTGGTTCATCGGCAGGGTGAGCCGGCCGTCCTGCTCGGGGACGCTGGGGATGACCGCGATCAGGCGCAGGCCGGGGTGGGCGTCGAGTGCCTCCGCGAAGCATTCCACGACGTGCGGAGACCACAGGTACTGGTCCTCCAGGTAGATCAGGGCCCGGGCCCTGCGCAGCGCCTTGCGGTAGCCGCGCGCGATACTGCGCTCGCCGTCGGGTGCGAAGTCGTAGCCGCGCAGCAGCCGGTTGGGGTAGGTGCGCAGGGCCTGGACGATGTGCGTGCCGCAGGGCGGCGGGTCGGGGGCCTGGGCCGGCAGTGTGTCGGCACGCGTGTCCTCGTCGTGAGCGAGCTCGCGCAGGCGGACGAGCGGGCTGCGGGTGAGGGGCGCGGGGTCTTCCCAGCGTTCGCGGAAGCCGGCCTCGATGTCGCCGACGGCCGGTCCGCGTATCGCGAGCTGGATGTCGTGCCACGCCGGGTGGGGTCCGTATGCGGCGGCGATGCGCATTGACTGGGGGTCTCCGCGGTGCGCAGCGTCGTCGTTGCGGTTGTGGCACAGGTCGATACCGCCGACGAACGCGACGTCCTGATCCGGTCGGCCGGGATGCCGGAGCACGACGAGCTTCTGGTGGTGCGAGCCGCCGGGGCGTACGCGCATGTCGAGCAGGCACTCGCCGCCGCCCGCTTCGATCGCGTCGCCGAGGTGCCGGTTCTCGGCCTCGCTGAACTGGAAACGGTCCAGGTGGGAGCGCCAGAGCAGCCCCTTGACGATCACTCCTCGGTGGGCCGCCCGAGCCAGGACGGCACCGATTTCGCTGCCCGGTCCGTCGAGGCGCTCGTCGGGGTCGCCGCGCCAGTCGGTGAACAGGAGCAGGTCTCCTGCACGCTGCGCACGGATCGCGCTGAGGAGCGCCGGGAAGTACGACGCGCCATGGACGAGCGGCCGCACCAGGTTGCCGTACGACCACGCCTGTCGGCCCGACCGACGGCTGTCCAGGCGTGTGGCGCTGTTGCCGCGCTCGGCCGAGGTCAGCAACCAGTCGCTCAGTTCCACAGCCCAAGCCTCCCGATGACACATCGGGTACCCCGTTCGTGCCCCCTCATCCTGCGCTCCGAGAGCCGTCAGCTCTTCGCGACGGGGTGGTACCGCAGGTTCACCTCCGCGGTTCGGTCGCTGCCGTTGAGCAGTTCGAGCCGAATGGGCACACCCCCGGGGTTGTCGAAGAATCGGACCCCGTCGCCGAGCAGCACCGGCGCGATGTGCAGGTCGATCTCGTCGACAAGTCCGCGTTCGAGGAGTTGCCGCCCGATCGTGGGCGAGAAGACCTCGAGGTTCTTGCCGCCCGCGGCCTCCAGCCCGATCCGCACCGCCTCGGCCACGTCGCAGCTCAGGAATGTCACGTCCTCGGCCTGCTTGGCGTCCTCAGGATGGTGCGTCAGGACGAAGAGCGGCCCCTGCCACGCGCCGCCGTAGACGGCGCCGGGCTCGGGGTAGGCATCCCAGCCCTGCCGACCGCCCAGCACGGCGCCGGTCGTCTCGACGTACTCCTCGATGATGCCGGGCCGGGACGAGATGCCCGTCAGCCAGTCCATCGAATGCTCCGGCCCTGCCACGAACCCGTCCAGCGACATGGAGAAGTGCAACAGCACCTTCCCCGCGGCCGTCTGTGGTTCCGTGTCCGGCAGGTAAGTGGGGAATGTGCCGTCGGGGCTGTGTGGGGTCTCCGCGGTGGCCATGGTCGGTTCCTCTCGTCGGGGGTCGTCGTACCTGTCGACCGGTCCCGCCGCAGAAATTCATCGCCGGAGAGCCAACGTCACGACAGATCGGCCGAAGGCACGTCCGGGATGCTTTGGCGCAGCCGTTGGGCGTCCCGGAAGAGGCGGTTCGTGTGGCCGGCGAGCACGCCGCCGAGCAGCAGCTCGGGACGGTAGAAGGACCGTGCGGCGGCGGCCACCTCCCGTGCCGACAGGTCGATCTGGATGATGTCAGTGCGGCGGATGTCGTCGATGGAGCTTCCCCAGACGACGCGCCGTAGATTCGCCCATGCCATCGCGCTCATGCACATCGAGCAGGGCTCGCCCGTGGTGTAGAGGGTGGTGTCGGACCAGCCCTGGTTGCCGTGGCGATCCATGTAGTCATTCATGGCGACCACCTCGCCGTGCAGCAGCGGGCTGTCCGCCCCTGTGTTGACCCCACTCCCCCGGACCTCGCCGGTGCGGTTGTCCACGATCACCGCGCCGAACGGCCACTCGGGGTTCCTCCGAGCCTCCTCGATGGCCCGCCACATGAACTGCTCGTGACGGGTGCCGGTGGCGGTGGCGGTGCCGGTTCGCAGGTCCGTCGCCGCGTTCGTACCGGGGCTGAAGTCCGGGGCGGCGTTGCTCTCTTGCACCGCGTGCCGAGGGAGCACGATGGGGGCCGCAACTCCCGTCACCACGGCTCCGAACCTACCGAGGAACTGACGCCTGCCCGAGTCCATACGCTGCTCCTTGCCCGCCACCGAAAACTCCACGGAGTGATCAAATCATCACAGATGGTTTCCGATCCGGGTCGGAATCATGCCTCCGGCCCATGGCGCACCGAGCTTGAGGGGCCGGCACAGAACCTGGTGCGCCACGAGTCAGACCATTTCGGGCTGCGGTTCCAGTTGTCGCCCCGGTGCGGCCTTCGGTTCCCAGAGTTTGGTGGTCCGCATGTAGCCGAGGATCACTGAGACCATCGCCAGAATGAGAAGTGGGCCGAACACCAACGGATATCTGGCCATCTCCATCGGCAGATAGCGATACGACACCAACAGGGCCGCGAAGACGGTCGTGCCGTAGGCGACCAGCTGGATTCCCGACCGATCCCAGCCACGGGCCAGCGAACGCATCGCCGCTTCGATCGTCAGCGCGAACACCACGCCGGCGACGAGGTCCACGCCGTAGTGGTAGCCGAATCCCAGAGTTGCGCCGAGCGTGGCAATCAGCCAGAAGCTGCCTGCGAATCGCAGAATCCGCGGCCCCTTGCGGGAGTGCAGGAAGATCACGGTGGCCCAGGCCGTGTGCAGGCTGGGCATGCAGTTGCGTGGGGTGATCTCGTCGAACGGCATCGCGTGCGGCGTGCTGATCGGCGGTGCCGTCTCCGGCCACAGGTTGGCCACCGCCCACTGGCCGCCGTCGACGCCGTAGGCGAAGACCGGTCCGACCACCGGGTAGATCATGTAGATGCCCGGCCCGAGAAGGCCGACGACGAGGAACGTGCGCACCAGATGATGGCTCGGGAAGCGGCGCTCGACGGCCACGTGGCGCAGTTGGTACAGCGCGACGACGACTGAGGCGACCGCAAGCTGGACGTAGACGTAGTCGAGAACATGGGCGCCGGCCGGGCCGGTGGCCCGAACGATCCGGCCTACCAGCCACGACGGGTTGCCCAGCGCCTGATCGGCGGTTGCCATGTACTGGTCCAGCACCACCGGGCGGGTCTTCGACGTGATGTGCAGCCACGCGTCGCCGGTCTTACGGCCGGCCACCAGCAGCAGACCCAGCCCGACACCCTTCAGCAGCAGGGCACGTTCCGCGCCGGTGCGGCGCGTGACGGCGATGACCGCGCAGCCAAGCATCACCCACAACGCGCCGTTGCCGAAGGGGTGGCCTTCGGTCACCTTTATGCCGGCCGCCCACCGCACCACGAGGACTATGAGGTCGATGCCGATCGCGGCGCCAACCGCGATGAACCGTTGTCGCCGGGTGAGCACCACCATCATCAACGCCATACCGGCGTAGAGCAGGAAACCCGACTTGGGCGGGAATATCACCTCTCGCACCTGTGTGGTGATCGGCCCCGGTATGCCGTAGTGGCGCGCGGCGATCTCCAGCGCGACGAGGAACCCGAGCGTCACCAGACCCGCCGCGGTCCACAGCATCGCCCGCGGTTGACGCCACACGGCGAAGACGAACTTGATTCTGTTTTTTATTCGCGAGAACGCCCGCGACGACATGGGTATCAATTTGTTTGGCCGGTTTTCAGATGTTAGGTAAACAGGTCACTTTGCTCTGATTGGTACGGTTTTGGGTCAAGAGTTGCGATGAGGGCGATCATCGCGAGTTCGAACATGTTAGCGGAGAAGGGCCGGTAGGTTTCGGCTCGGTGAACTGACGCACGCTCAGCACGGTGACAACTCGCCCGGCAGCCCGCCCGACAAGCCGCTTGGGCTCTGCCGGTACCGGCCTTCGGGGGAATTGCGCGTCGGCTGCGCGGTCCGGTGGCCGTCGGGTGGTACGGGCATGAGATGGCCACGCCCCCCGATCCGCCCGCCACGCCGCTCGAGCATCCGAGCGGCGTGGAGTCGCGCGTGCCGGGGCTGCTGCGAACCGCCGCCGCGTACGCATGGCGGATCATCGCGGTCGGCATCGTCGTCCGCTTCGCCTTCTCCGTGCTGGGGCAGTTCCACCGGATCGCCGTCGCCGTCTTCCTCGGTCTCGTCATGGCTGCCGTGCTCCGCCCGGTGGCCGGCCTCCTCGCCCGCTACATGCCCCGGCCGCTCGCGGTGGCCGCGTCCCTCATCGGCGGCATCGTCCTAGTCCTCGGGGCGCTGGCCCTGGTCGGTGAGACGGTGGCGGACCAGCGAAGCGGGCTGGAGCGGGAGTTCGTGACGGGGATCGACCGGATCGAACGCCAGCTGGAGGAGCCTCCGTTCCGGCTCCCCGCGGACGTGTTCGACGATCTCCAGTCCCGGATCGGCAAACTCCTGTCGAGTCACCGCTCGACCCTCATCAGTACGGCGCTCAGCGGCGCGAGCCGGCTGCTCGAGGTGCTGACCGTGCTGGCCCTGGCTCTGTTCTGTGCGGTCTTCTTCACGCACTCCGGCGAGAAGCAGTGGCAATGGCTGTGCGACCAGCTCCCCGTCGCGGCCCGTCAGCGTTTCGCCGTCGCGGGCGCGGCCGCCTGGCGGACGTTCACCGGTTATACGCACGGCATCCTGCTGGTCGCGGGAACCAACGCGGTCCTCGTGGGCATCGCCCTGCTCGCTCTCGGGGTGCCCCTCGCCGTGCCGTTGGCGCTGCTGGAGTTCGCGGCCGCGTTCATTCCGCTGATCGGCTCGCCCATCGCTCTCGCGGTCGCGGCCGTGGTCGCGCTGGCTTCCAAGGGCGTACTGATCGCCCTGCTGGTCGTGGCCCTGATCGTGGTCATCGGGCAGATCGAGGGCCACCTCCTGCACCCCATCGTGATGAGCTGGGCCGTCCGCCTGCACCCGGTGGTGGTGGCGCTCGCGGTCGTCGGCGGAGCGGTGGCGGCCGGGGTGATCGGCGCCGTTGTGGCCGTACCGGTGGTCGCCGTCGTCTGGTCGGTGTGCCAGGCACTGCGAGGCCGCACCGACGAACCGGAAGCGGTCGGGGCGAGGTCGGGCGACGACAGCGCCTGAGCCGTGTTTGGTGACCGATCTTGGGGTGGGGCGGCGTGAGTTGAGCGATGTGGAGGGGGAGTGGGCCGGCGCGGGTGCCGGGAAGGGACGGCCGTTACGGCGCCGGTACGGCCGGTACGACGCCGATACGGGCGGTACCGCGTCGGTACGGCGCGCCGGTACGGCCGGTCAGTGGCCGGCGGCGGCCTTGACCAGGGCGACGGCCAGCCCGATCACCGCGTCGAGCACGCCGGCCAGGACGCCGGCCATGGTGCTGTTGCCCATCCGGACGCCGCCGTACCAGCCCCAGCCGAACAAGCCGGCCACGTTGACCCCGGCCGCGACGAACAGGGCGGTGTCCAGGTCCATCACGTCCAAGGCCGCGGAGCCGATCAGGACGAGCGGGCCGACTGCGGACAGCAGCAACGGGCTGCTGACCCACAGCATCCGGCGCAGCTCCGCGACGGTGGCAACCCGGCCGTGCACTGTGCGGTGGGCCTGCTCGTCGGCGACGAGCGTCGCGAGCCAGAGGCCCACCGCGGCGGCCGCCACACTGGCCGCGGCGCCGGCGGAGGAAGGGTGCTCGGCCACCGTCAGGCCGATCACCACCGAGATCATGGTGATGGTCGCGTACAGCCGTTCCTTGAGCCAGTTGAGCCAATCGGCCGTGGTCCGCGGATCCTTACCCGCCCCGGCCACTGGACCGCCGGCCGGGAGGGGCGGGCCCCCGGCGCCCTCGCTGTCGTCGTGGCCCATGCCGTCAGCGTAGGTGTCTACCTGCCCTGTCTGACGCTACGTCAGGGCGTGTCGCCGAGGCGGGGGCGGCAGTGGTTGTGGCCCCGGGGTCCCGCTTCAGGTGTTCTCGTAGAGGTCAGGGGGCGGCGCCTACCGGCACCCGGCACCCGGCACCCGGCGGCAGTGAGCGCGTCGAGCCGCCGCTCCGATTCCTGCCCGCCGGTCGACACCCGGGCGTACCCGGTACTCCCCGGATCGGCAGCGGGGTGGGGGGCTTTGACGGAAGGTCTCGCGCGCCGGACAGCAGGTTCCGGAGGTCCGTGCGAATCCCCTTGCGCAATGGTCAAGAATCGTTGACCATTGCTCGCATGCCTACCGACGATCTTCCCGAGACGTTTCACGTCACCACGGACGAACAGCTGCGCGCCGTCTCCAATCTCACGCGCCACCGGATCATGGCCGTGCTCCGCTTCGAGCCGGCGACGATTACGCAGATCGCCGCGCGGGTGGGCCTTGCGAAGGGGAGTTCCAGCTATCACGTACGGCTGCTGGAGCGGGCCGGCCTGGTGAAGGTGGTCCGGACGCGGAAGGTGCGGGGTGTCACCGAGCGGTACTACGCGATGGCCGCGCGGGCGATCGCGCTGCCGGATCCGGGCGAAGGCGGGCCGGATGTGCTGATGCGGCACGCGGTGGCGGACCTGGAGGCGTCGCCGGGGGACGGCGAGCGGCACGTGCGGATGGCCCATCTGCGGCTCACCGAGGGGCAGTTCGCGGAGCTGGGAGCGCGGCTGGAGGCGCTGGCGGACGAGTACCGGGAGCTGTCCGATCCGTCGCTGCCGGACGCGTCACTCGTCTTCGCACTGTTCCACCCGGCACGGCGCGAGCAGGCCGAAGGGGACGCCAAGTGACCTCGGACGTTCAGAAGTTGCCGACCGGGTTCGGACGGCTGTGGACCGCGCAGACGGTGTCCTCGCTCGGTGACGGGGTGTCGCATGCCGCGCTGCCGCTGCTCGCGTTGACGTTGACGCGGGATCCCATGGCGCTCGCCGTCGTCACGGCCGCCGGGACGCTGCCGTGGCTGCTCTTCGGGGTGCTCGGCGGTGCGCTGGTCGATCGCTGGGACCGTCGGCGCACGATGTGGGTCGCGGACGCTGCACGTGCGGTGCTGCTCGCGATGCCTGCGGCGGCGGCCGTGCTCGACGTGCTGAGCATCGCGCTGCTCGCGGCCGTCGCCTTCCTGCTCGGCCTCGGCGGGCTGTTCTTCGATACGGCCGCCACGGCCTACCTGCCGGATCTGCTCCGCCGCGACCCCGCGCTCCTGGAGCGCGCCAACTCCCGCCTGCGCGGCGCCCAGACCGCCATGTCCGGCTTCGCGGGGCCGCCTGCGGGCAGTGCGCTGCTCGCGCTCGGACGGGCGGTTCCGCTGCTCGCCGACGCGGTGTCGTTCCTGTTCTCCGCGCTGCTCGTCCGTACGCTGCCCGCCATGCCCCGGCCCGTGCCGGAGGTCCGCGAGTCGCTGCTTCGGCAAGCGCGGGCCGGGGCCTCCTACGTCTTCCGGGACCGGGTGCTGCTCGGGCTGGCGCTCCGCCCGGCGGTCGGGAACGTCGCCTTCCTCGCTGTGGAGACCGTCCTCGCCCTCTTCGCGCACGACCGCCTGGGCATCGACACCTACGGCTTCGGCCTGCTCCTCACGGCGGAGGCCACCGGCGGCCTGCTCGGGGCAGGGATCGCCTCCTACCTTGGCCGACGGCTCGGCACCGGCACCGCACTGACCTGCACGGCCGCAGTCGAAGGGCTTGCCATCCTCGGCCTGGCCGCTGCCCCGAACCCGTACGTCGCCGGGCTGGCGCTCGCCGTCTGCGGGGCCGGCATGGGCGCCACGATGGTGCTCGCGCCCTCCCTCCGGCAGGCGATCGTCCCCGCCCACCTGATGGGCCGGGTCGCCTCCACCTCCCGCATGCTGGCCATGTGCGCCGCCCCCGTCGGGGCCTTCCTCGGCGGCTGGCTGGCCACCACCTACGACATCCGCACCCCGCTCTACGCCGCCGCCGGCCTCCTCCTGGCGATGACGGCCGTCACGGCATCCATGACCAGCAACCGCCGGGTCGAAGCGGCGCTGCGTGCCGCCGCCCCGGTCGGCGGCCCGGATCACCCGGCATCCAAGGATCCCGCCCAGGAGAGTGCACCCGACTTGGTGTGACGCCTGCCGCGAAGGCGTCACACCAAGTCGGGCACCAGGCCCCCGCGGGGCGCGACGAGTGGCCGGGGCGGACGGGTGTGCCGGCCGTCAGTCCTCGTCGTCCTCGGCGGCGTCCGGGTCCCGGAAGGGGCACAGGCCCTGGCCGGGGCCGCCGGCTTTGCTGTTGAACAGGTAGCGGCCCAGGAAGTCGATGTGCCGGACCTTGAGCGGGGAGAGGCGGGCGACGTCTTCGTCCTTGATGTCGTGGCTCTCGGCACGGAGCCGGGCGACGGCGGCGGTTCCAAGGCGCCCACCCCGCTGTACCGCGCCTCAGCGGCGCAGCACCCGGCGCTGGACTGACTCCAGCGGGCCGTGGGAGAAGTGGCGCAGCCACAGGGTCGAGGCGGCGACGAGGGAGACGCAGACCGTGGCCCACAGGCCCATCACCCACCATGGGCCGCTGTCGGCGAAGTGTTCGGCCAGGCCGAGGCCGAGGCCGTAGCAGGCCAGCATGCACAGCACGTTCTGCAGGACGTAGGAGGACAGTGCCGTACGGCCGACCGCGGACAGCCCGTGGGTCAGGAAGGCCGGGAACCACCCGCGGTCCAGGGCGACGCCGACCAGACCCAGGTAGCCGACGGCGACCACCGGGGCGGCGACATAACGGCCGAGGAAGAAGAACTCCTCCCCGCCAAGCCACAGGGCCGCGTTGAACGGAATGCCCACCCCCAGGCCCCACACAGCCATCCGCGAGCGCAGTTGCCGCCCCCGGTCGGTGGGTGTGAAGGCGCCGGCGCGGTGGAGGCGGACGCCGAGCAGGAAGAGGAAGACCAGCAGGCCGAAGGAGAAGACGGGTTCCATTCGCAGGGGGACCGCGTTCTCCAGCCGGAAGGCGATCTGGTCGAACCAGCTGCCGTGGGCGTACACGTCCACCGCCGCGTCGGACACCTCGTTCCCGGAGTCGTCCGAGGGCGCGGCCAGCAGGGCGACCGTGATCAGCGACATCAGGGCCACGTGCAGACTCACCGACGTCCACATCACCGCGCGCCGTACGCGCTCGGAACGCGCCAGCAGCCTCGCGATCAGCAGGGCCGTCAGTGCGTACCCCATCAGCACGTCGAACCCGAAGACCAGGACGAAGTGCAGCGTGCCCTCCGCGAACAGGAACAGCGCGCGGGGCCGGTAGCCGCGCGGCCACGGGGTGCCGCGGCGGGCGGCGGAGTCGTACTGAATGGCCAGACCTACACCGAACAGGATCGTCAGCAGCGACAGGAACTTCCCGTCCGCGAGAAACCGGAACAGCGCCTCGGCCGGCTCGCCCAGCGGGTCCGGCATGGGCGTCCCCTGCAGGAACGCCCACTCCGAGCCAGGCGTGGCGAAGATCCACACGTTGGTCATCAACGTGCCGAGAATCGCCGCTCCACGCAGCACATCGAGCAACGGCAGCCGGGCCGGGGCCGCGGACCGGGCGGAGGACGTGTCGTCAAAGGACGCGCGAAGGCTGTTGGGCATGCCTTCAGGTTCTCCGCGCTTTGCGGCCCGATCATCGTGCGGCCGGACGAAAACGGCGTACATCCTTCGATGCAGTGCAGGCGCCGGCACTGGCACTGGCACTGGCACTGGCACTGGCACTGGCGCGAACGCCGCCTGGCTGGGCGAGGCCTACCGGATCGTCCAGCGTTGGGAGTTGCCTCCGGTGCACGGCGCGGTGGAGACGCGGTCGTTCGCCATCCGTGCCAGGCACTTGCGGCTGACCATGTTCCGGATCAGCCGTGGGTCCGTCTCGTCGATCTGCCACAGGGCTGCATCGTCAGCGGCGGCACAGGGCTTCATGGTCAGCTGGTCGTTGCGCAGCGTGAGACACAGCCTGGTTGCCACCTGCCGCAGCGCGCTGTACTCGAAGTCGTCGTTCCAGTGCCACTTCTGGTAGTCGGTGCCGTTGCAGTTGAAGACGTACGGGCCGTAATCGGCACGGAAGTCCAAGCATGGCTTGTCCGTGGCCTGGTTCTGGAACCCAGTGGTGCGTGGTGTCGCGCTCGCCGGTGTACTGCTCAGGCCCACTGCGAGCGCGACGACGGCCCCAACTGCGGCCAGCCTCTTCAGAAGCATGAGTCCCCCTCTGCTCGACACGTTGTGCCGAGACGGTACCGAGATCTGCCGACGACCAGATTCGGAGTGAGCACGCCTCCACGTCTCTCACCCAAAACCCCGGACACCTCCCGTACCGGAACCACCGTCGCCTCCCTGAGCCGCACGGCTACGCCGCAGAGGCACGCGGCATATCGTTGCCTGGTCGGCACTACTGGTACTCAGGGAGTCAGTCGCGGGCCGCTCGATCTGGTCAGCGTCCGGGGGGACCCAAGTGGTTCGGTCAGTGACTGGGCTGAGCGCATGGCGAAGCAAGCAACGGCTTGAGGCCGTGGAGGACCTCCCGGTGAACCCCGGGCCGTGCTCGTCGCCCTACTTGTCGCCGGACGGTTGCCCCGCAAGCCGACCGAGCGCGAAATTCCTGCCCCTCCACGCCCGACCAGCGCCAGAACCAACCACGCCTTTAGTGCTGCACCCTCGACAACGCCATCACCTACCTGAGCGACCTCAACATGCTCGTCAACCTCGGCGGCAAGGAACGCACCGGCAACGACTTCCAGGACCTGTGCCGGCGCGCGGGCCTGACCCTCACCACGGTCACCCCGCTCGCCGACGCCGAGCCCTTCTCCATCCTCGAAGCCACAGCCCAATAGGCCCCAGCAGCAACGCGGTTCCTACCTTCGCTCGGACACGCGCGGGGCCGGCCCGCCCCAATGGACCGGGCCGAGCCGGGCCCCACGTCACCTAACCGTCAGCTCGACAAGTCGGCGAACATGCCAGGCTCGTACGAACCTCCCTGCATCCGGGTGATCACGCCGAGCCGGTTGGCGGCGTTGATCATGGCGATCAGGGAGACCAGCGCGGCGATCTGGTCGTCGTCGTAGTGCTTGCGCACCTGCGCCCAGGTCTCGTCGGACACGCCGTGGTGGGCGTCGGCGAGCCGGGTGCCCTCCTCGGTGAGCGCCAGTGCGGCCCGCTCGGCCTCGGTGAACACGGCCGACTCGCGCCAGGCGGCGACCAGGTGAATCCGTACCGACGTCTCACCGGCCGCTGCGGCTTCCTTGGTGTGCACGTCGACGCACCAACCGCAGCCGTTGATCTGGCTGGCACGCAGTTCCACCAACTCCTGCAGGGCCTTGGGCAGCGACGACTCCCTGATCGCCAGGCTCACGTTGTACATCCGCTTGCCGACCTTGGCGCCGACCTCGTTGGTCATCAGGTTGAAACGGGATTCCATGGGCTTCGTCCTCACTTGTGCGACAGCGGTACCGCGCGGATCGTTCGCGCGGCGTCCGGACGAACACCAGATGCCGACGCTCCGCTCCTTGTGACAGCGACGATGGTGTGACGTGCGCCACCGAGATCGGATGTCACAAAGCAGCAGGGACCGGCATCTTGTGCGTGAGGGACGCCGGACAGCGAAGAGGTGGGAGTCAGCCGTGACCGAGCGCAGCGCGCGACCGAAGGACACCGCTGAACCTCCTGCTCCCGGCGACGGGACGAACTCCGCCACCGAGGCCTTCGTCGCACACCGGAATCTTCTGTTCACCGTCGCCTACGAGATGCTCGGCTCGGCCGCCGACGCGGAGGACGTCCTGCAGGAGACCTGGCTGCGGTGGGCCGGCGTCGATCTCGACACCGTGCGCGATCCACGCGCGTTCCTGGTCCGGATCACCACCCGCCAGGCACTGATCCGACTGCGTACGCTTCGCCGGCGCAAGGAGTCCTACGTCGGCCCCTGGCTGCCGGAACCGCTGCTGACGGCACCCGACGTGGCCGAGGACGTCGAGCTGGCGGACAGCGTCTCGATGGCGATGCTGCTGGTGCTGGAGACTCTCGGCCCCACCGAGCGGGCGGTGTTCGTGCTGCGCGAGGTCTTCGACCTGCCATACGACGAGATCGCGGAAGCCGTCGACAAGAGCCCGGCCGCCATCCGTCAGATCGCCCACCGCGCTCGGGCGCACGTCGCAGCGCGCCGCCCGCGCGGGGCCGTATCTCCGGCCGAGGCGCAGAACGCGTTCGACGCCTTCCGGCGGGCCGTCGACTCGGGGGATCTGCAACGGCTGCTCGATGTTCTCGCGCCGGACGTCGTCCTGCTGGGCGACGGCGGCGGAGTCGTGCAGGCCGTGCCGGCGCCCGTCGTGGGTGCTGCCGAGGTGGCGCCGCTGGTTGCCGGGCTGGGGCGATTCGGCGCCGCGGCGACGCTGGAATCAGCGCACATCAACGGCCATCCGGCACTGATCCTCCGGCTGGACGGCCGGATCAACACGGTCTTGGCCGTCCGCATCGACGACGGCCTCATCAGCGGCCTCTACGCCGTACGCAACCCCGAAAAACTGTCACGTGTGGAGCAGGAGACCGCGGTGAGCCGCTGATCCCGGACGGCTCCGGGGGCGGCCGTCGGAAAACCGCGCGGGCCTGGGTTCCTTCGCAACGGGAGAGCTCGATTCCGGCCGTGCCGCACGTCGGGTCGAACCGTTGCCCGTCCCGGTGTTCCTGGTCCTCGGCCGGAGTGGTCAGCTCCTGCCGTCCGGCGGTGAGCTCCTTGCGGGTGACCGGCCAGGCGACTGTGGGTCGTGGGTCGGATCGCCGACCTCGCCCACAGCGCCTACCGCGACGCCTAGGGCCATCCACCCCGTCAGGGCCGCCCCCGCCCGGCCCACGTCCCGATCGCCCCCTGCGCGAATCCCGCGCCGAGGCGTGAACGCCCCTGTGCGCGAAAAGAGTTTGCGGACCTGGCCGCCCTTGGATAGACGTTACGGCTGACCCCCCGGTCACAAGGGCTGAGGGGGACGACAGCGAGAGGAGGGGTAAGCCGATGTTCCCCATGATCACCGCGCTTGTGTCCTCCCGGGGCGCGGACCGCATCTGACCCCCGGAGCGGACGGGCGCCTTCACCGGAGTGTGCCTTGACCGTAAAACAGAACGCCCTGACCCTGCCTCCGATCACCGGACGCGAGGAACTCGACCTCTTCTCTCAACTGCCCTACGCCCTCAACCCGGAACTGGCCGACGACCTTGCCGCCGGCCGTCGACGTCGCGAATGGATGTGGGTCGCCCAGCGCGGTGACCGCCTGCTGGCCAGGGCCGCCTGGTGGAGTCGGCCCGGCGGGGACGCACCACTGATCCTGGATGTCCTCGACATCGACGACAGCGCACCGGGTCCCGATCGCCCGGACATCGGGGTGCGGCTTCTGCGGACGGCGATGGCCGCTGTCCTCCCGGACCCTTCGCGTCCCCCGGAGTACAGCCGTTTCATCCCGCCGGAATGGCGTGACAACGCGGCGACCAGGCAGGTCGTCGAAGACCGCATGACGGTACTGGAACGGACCGGTGCCCGGCTCTTCGTAGAGCGCCTGCGCCTGGAGTGGAGTCCGACGTCGCCGGTTCCCGTACCCGGCAAGCGTCTGCTCTTCCGGCCGGTCCGGGATGCCGGTGAACTCGTGGCCCTGATGGCCCTGGCCCTGGACGGCACCCTGGACGCACACGGCCGTGACGAACTGACGCGGATGTCCCCCCAGGAGGCGGCCACCCAGCACTACGAGGGGGAACTCGCCCGCTACACGAGCCCGCGAGACTGGTGGCGGATCGCCACACTGCCGGATGGAGAACCGGTGGGGTTCGTGGTCCCTGCCCACAACGGCTACAACCCGATCATCGCCTACCTCGCGGTCCTGCCCGCGCAACGCGGCAACGGCTACATCGACGACGTCCTCGCCGAAGGAACCCGCATCCTCGCCGAGCAGGGTGTTCCCCGTATCCGAGCCGCCACGGACCTCGGCAACGTCCCCATGGCGAACGCCTTCCGGCGGGCCCAGTACGTCAACTTCGGGCGTGAGATCAACATGATCTGGAACTGATCACGCGTACCGCCCGGCCCGGCCCAGCCCGGCCAACCAGCAAGGAGTACAGGACCGTTGAACGTCGAGCTCCCCCCGTTCGTGCGGGAGACCGCTGCCCAGTTCGGGGCGGGAGCCCCTTACGCCCTGAAGGTCCTGGCCGGCCAACTGGCAGACGACCCGGACATGGGCACGCCGTCCAGTCTGCCCGGCATCCTCACCGTCATCGTCGAGGGCGACTTGTACGAGGACTGCCCCGACCTGGCCGTCGGCTACATCCGCGAGCCGGACTGGATCCAGATCCGGTACGTGAACCTCGCCCCCTCCGCCGAGCCCGTAGTGCCCGTAGTGCCCGTAGTGCCCGTAGTGCCCGTCCAGGAGGAGGACCCAGGTCAGGAGCAGGTCCAGCCCGTCGACCCGACAACCGAGGCCGTCACCGTACGGCAGATCGCCGACGCCTGGCTGCGTATCATCCGCCGGCTCCAGCTCACCGCCCCCGACTCCTATGCCGCTCTCCGCTCCGGCGCTGAACTCTCCGCGATCGCCGCCTTGGAGAACGATCTCGGCGTCCGCATACCCACCGAGCTGCGCACCCTGTGGCTTCTGAGCGCAGGCGACGAAGGGGCCGATGGCTGGGGCGCGGGATGCCTTCCGGGCAACGAGGCCCTGATGACCCTGGACGCCGTCGCCGACGTCTACCGGCGGAGGTTGGACCACCAGGCCGACCACGACACCCGTAACGCGGGCCGCACTGAGGACGAGCGGATCACCGTGTGGAGGGCAACCTGGATTCCGGTTGTCTCGCACAGCCCGGCTGACAGCACCTCCGGCCTGTATCTGGACACCGCGACCGGCTACCTGGGCCGTTGGTCCCGCTACAACGACGCCCCGGGCGAAGAACTCGACACGCTGGTCACCTACTTGGAAGAGGCCGCCGACATGCTCGAAGCTCCGGCGCTGGCCACGCGGGACAAGCCCGGCCTGGTCGGTGGGGCGCTGGTGTGGCGCAGCGGGGTCGGCCACGCGGTGAAGGACCGGTGGCGACCCCTGACCGGCTGACCGGCTGACCGGCTGACCGGCTGACCGGCTGACCGGCTGACCGGCTGACCGGCTGACCGGCTGACCGTGCAAGTGTCCTCCAACCACGACGCGTTCGGCCATACTGATCACATGATGGGTGTGCCGCTCTCCGTACTCGAAGTCGCGATGGTCCAGAGCGGTACGGACCCCACGGACACCTTGAGGGACACGGCCGAGTTCGCCCGTGGCGTCGAAGGGCTCGGCTACCGACGGCTCTGGTACGCCGAGCATCACCACTCCCCCGCCATCGGCGCTTTCCCGCCGGTGGTGCTGGTCGCTCACGCCGCCGCGTCGACGTCCACGATCCGGCTGGGCTCCGGAGGTGTCCTCGCCCCCAATCACGCTCCGATCATGCTGGCCGAACAGTTCGGCACACTCGCCGCGTTGCACCCCGATCGCGTCGATCTCGGGATCGGCCGCGGCCCGGGGACCGTGCACGAGGCGACGGCCCTGGCGCTGCGGCGTGGGGCGGGGCCGGCGACGGACGAGGAGTACCGCGACGACGTGGTGGCGACCCTGCGCTTCCTGGTGGACGAGGTCGCGCTCGGCTCGCTGCCCGAGCCGTGGCTGCTGGCCTCCAGCACCGCCGGTGCCGCTCTCGCCGCGCAGCTCGGTCTGCCGATGGCCTTCGCCCACCACTTCCGCCCCGAGAACACCACTGCTGCGATCGAGCATTACAGCGCCCAGTTCGTGCCGTCCCGCTGGTGCCCGAGCCCTCGTGTGCTGCTGTGCGTGGAGGCGGTGTGCGCCCCGACGCGCGAAGAGGCCGAATGGCTCGTCGGGCCGATGAACGTCGTCAAGGTCGGACTTCTCCAAGGGCGAAGCGACGTCGCCTTTCCGACCCCCGCCGAAGCGGCCGTGCATCCCTTCACCGACCAGGAGCGGCAGGCCCTGGCTGCGTTCCACGCGCATCAGGCGTACGGCGACCCCGAGGCCGTCGTACGCCGTCTCACGGAGCTGACCGACGCGACCGGCGCGCAAGAGTTGATGCTCGTGTCACCGGTGTACGCCCTGAAGGACCGCCTCCGGTCCTTCGAGCTCATCGCCGCGTCGTCACCCGCGCAGGGCGACGAGCCGGTCGCCACCGCGTAGGGCAGTACCCGTTGGCCGCCACTCACCGCGTCGGCGGCCACCACTCGAACAGCAGCAGTGTCGCGTCGTCCCGAAGGCTCCCGGGCTGTGCGTCCAGGATCGAGTGGATCAGTCGCCGTAGGGTCTCCGGCGCCAGTTCGCCCGCGGCGGTGGCCCGGATGATGTAGTCGGTGAAGTGCTCCAGACCGAACATGCCGCCGTCCCGGGTACGGGACTCGGTGACGCCGTCGGTGTAGAGCAGCACCCGGTCGCCGGGCTGGAGGGCGATTTCATGGGTCTGCCGGGTGCGCTGGGCGAGCAGGGACGGCAGCCCCATCGGCGGTTCGGGCTCCCTCTCCATGGCGTCGACCAGCAGCCGCTGGTCCCGGATGAGCAGGGGCGCGGGGTGTCCGCAGTTGGTCCAGCGCAGTACGCCGCTCGCCAGGTCGAGCTGGGCGAGGACCCCGGTGCAGAACTGGTCGGGGAGCCATCGCGCCAGGGCGTCGTCCACGCTCTGCACCAGTTCCGGCAGATCGGCCCCGGTGCGCCGGGCGTTGCGGCAGGCGGCGAGTGACACCGCGGTGGTCAGGCCCGAGGCCAGGTTGTGGCCCATGGCGTCGAGGACGGCCGCGTGCAGGGTGGTCTCGGTGAGGGAGTGGTCGAACGCATCGCCGCCGAGTTCGTAGGCGGGCTCCAGTACGGCCGTGGACACGACGTGCGCCGTGCCGATCGTGCGGGGCGGCAGGAAGGCGCGCAGCATCTCGGCGGGCAGCTGCATGGGTTCCGTGCGGGTCCGTCGTACGAAGGAGTCCTTGTACGCCCGCTTGGACGTGATCATCATGGCCAGGAGAGCGGCGAGGGTACGGCTGCGGCGCAGCGAGGGCGGCGTCAGTGTCGGGGAGTGCACCGCGAGTACGCCGAGCCGCTCCGCGCCGTCCAGGAGGGGGAGCCAGGCCGTCATGCCGCCGGCTTCGGACTCCTCCACGCGCAGGGACTGGGTGCGGTACGTCCAGCCGGCGAGCGAGTCGTCGACCAGAAGAGGGGCGCCCGCGTCGGTCAGCGGGACCAGCCGGCGCTGCTGGAGGTCGGCGAGGTAGATCACCGCGTGCTGCAGTCCCAGGGCCTTGGAGCAGCGGGCCACCGCGGTGGACAGGTCCAGCGCCGCGTTCTCCGGGTCGGCGAGGAACTCCTCCAGCAGACCGTCGCCGGGCTCGGCCGTCACCACCTCGTCTCCTCTCGTCGCGACCGCGGGACGCGGTTCGGGCGCGTCGTTCAGCAGTCTCACATCGCGGCCCGCGGCGTGCCCGGCGACGGGGGCGGGCCGGGGCGGCAGCGGGCCCCGGTGACACCGCCGTATGGATGAGAGGTCGCCTCACGATGCCGAAGTCGGTCGGTCAGTCCTCCTGGACCACGGAGAGCACGTTCCCGGCGGGGTCGGTGAACCATGCGATCGCCGTGGGACCACCCTGGCCGACTCGAACGATGCCCTTCTCGTCGTGGTCGAAGCCGGAGTAGCGCTCAAGGGTCACGCCGCGCCGGTCCAGTTCGGCGACGGCGGCCTCGATGTCGTCCACGGGGAAGTTGAGAATCGTGAACGTCGCGGGGGTGTGCGTGTCCTTGGGATAGACGAAGACGTGCGCGCCACCGCCGAGCTTGACGGTCAGCATCCGCATCTCGCCCTGTCCCGTCTCCTCCACCTGGAGGCCGAGGGTCTCACCGTAGAAACGGCGGGCCACGTCGAGATCGTCGACCGAGAAGCCGCTGTACGCGTGCGATTGTCCGAGCATGCCGTGTGTCTCCTTCGCGGGTGATCCGTCCTGACATCTCAGGGCACATCACCCGCGCCGCGCCCGGCGGCACGGCGCGCTGGCAGCCGTCCGGATGGTCGTGCGTCCTTCAGCCGGGCGGCCCAACTCCCCTGCCGGGTTTGCGGATCGACGACGCACACAACATCGGAGTTGGCCTATACCAAAGTCTTGACAGTGGTTTCCGTCACTTCTTAAATCATGCATTGAAATAAGCGTCACCCCTCACCCCCCTTCACCCCCCACTCATGCCGCTTCGTCGGCGCAGGAGAAGACATGCCCCCTACCTCGCGACCAGCCATCAGAGGCCGCGGTCCGTTGACCGCGGCCTTCGTCGCCGCCGCCACGGCCGCCTCGCTCCTCAGCGCCGTCCAGCCGACCCAGGCCGTTCCGGAACGCGCTGCCGACGCGGCCCCTTCCGCCGCCGCCCTCCCCACCAGCTGGTCCACGGTGGTGAACAGCGGCAGCGGCAAGTGCCTGGACGCACGAGCGGCCGCCACCGTCAACGGCACGGCGGTGCAGCAGTACGCCTGCAACAACAGCACGGCGCAGCAGTGGAGCTTCACATCGACCAGCGACGGCTACGTGCGGATCAACAACCGCAACGACGCCCAGCAGGTGGTGGACGTCAGCGATGTGTCCACGGCCGACAACGCGGCCGTGCATCTGTGGACGTACGGCGGCGGCAACAACCAGCAGTGGCAGGCCGTCGACGAGGGCGGCGGCGCCTACCACTTCGTCAACCGGAACAGCGGCAAGTGCCTTGACGTACCGTCCGCCTCGACGGCCGACAGCGTCCAGCTGGTGCAGTACACCTGCAACGGATCTGCCGCCCAGCGCTTCCAGGTCGCGCCCGTGAGCACCGCCCCGGGGGATGTCGACCTCGGCCCGAACGTGGTCGTCTTCGATCCGTCGATGCCGTCGTCCACGATCCAGAGCCGGCTGAACTCGATATTCCAGCAGCAGGAGACGAACCAGTTCGGCTCCCAGCGCTACGCGGTGATGTTCAAGCCCGGCACGTACAGCAACGACGTCAACGTCGGCTTCTACACCCAGGTCCTGGGCCTGGGCCAGTCACCGGACTCGGTCACGATCAACGGCGCCGTGCACGTGGAGGCGGACTGGTTCCCGCCGCAGAACGCGACCCAGAACTTCTGGCGGGGCGCGGAGAACCTCTCGGTAAACCCCACGGGCGGCACCGACCGCTGGGCCGTCTCCCAGGCGTCCGGGTACCGGCGCATGCACGTCCGCGGCAACCTCGAACTCAGCGACGGCGGCTGGTCGAGCGGCGGCTTCATGGCCGACACGAAGATCGACGGGCAGGTCCGCTCCGGCACGCAGCAGCAGTGGCTGACCCGCAACTCCCAGCTCGGCAGCTGGACCGGCTCCAACTGGAACATGGTCTTCGTCGGCAGCCAGGGCGTACCGGGCAACACGTTCCCCAACCCGCCGTACACCACGGTCAACCAGACGCCGACCGTGCGGGAGAAGCCGTTCCTGTACGTCGACAACGCGGGCGCCTACCGGGTGTTCGTGCCCTCCCTGCGGACCAACTCCTCGGCCACGACCTGGGCGAACGGGGCCGCGGCGGGCAGCTCGCTCGGCATCGACCAGTTCTTCGTCGTCAAGCCGGGCGCGACGGCCGCGCAGATCAATGCCGCTCTCGCAGAGGGCAAGAACCTGCTGGTCACCCCCGGTGTCTACCACCTGAACCAGACCCTGCGGGTCACCCGCCCGGACACCGTCGTCCTCGGGCTCGGTCTGGCCACGTTCATCCCGGACAACGGCATCACGGCCATGACGGTCGCCGACGTCGACGGGGTGAAGATCGCGGGCGTCCTCTTCGACGCCGGTACGACCAACTCTCAGACATTGGTGGAGGTCGGCCCGTCCGGCGCCGCCGCCGACCACGCGGCGAACCCCACCTCCCTGCATGACGTGTACTTCCGTGTCGGCGGTGCCGCCGTGGGCAAGGCGACCACCAGCCTTGTCGTCAACAGCGACAACGTCATCGGCGACCACATGTGGATCTGGCGCGGCGACCACGGCACCGGCATCGGCTGGAACAGCAACACCGGCGACACCGGCCTCATCGTCAACGGCGACAACGTCACCATGTACGGCCTGTTCGTCGAGCACTACCAGAAGCACCAGACCATCTGGAACGGCAACGGCGGGCGGACGTACTTCTACCAGAACGAAATGCCGTACGACCCGCCCAACCAGGCCGCCTGGATGAACGGTTCCACGCAGGGCTACGCCGCCTACAAGGTCGCGAACTCCGTGACCAGCCACCAGGCGTACGGGCTGGGCAGTTACTGCTTCTTCAACGTCAACCCGTCCGTCACCGCAGAGCGCGCCTTCGAGGTCCCCAACACTCCGGGCGTCCGCTTCCAGAACATGGTGACCGTCTCGCTCGGCGGTACCGGAACCATCCGGCACGTCATCAACGACCGGGGCGGCCCGTCCAACTCGTCCACCAACGTGGCCAACCTGGTGAGCCACCCGTGAGGCGGCTGGCAGCACGACTGCTGGCGGGGCTGGCCCTGGTGCTGGGACTGACAGCAGTCCCGGCGCCCGCCGGGCTCAACGCCTCCGCCGCGCCCCAGGCACCCGCCTTCAAGGTCATCGCCTTCTACAACGGCACCTGGGACGCCGCACACATCGACTTCGTCAAGGAAGCCAACGAGTGGTTCCCGCGCACCGCCGCTCAGAACAACTTCACGTACCGGGCGACGACGGACTGGAACCTGCTCGCGAACGGCGGGGTGAACGACTACCAGGTCGTCCTCTTCCTGGACGACGCGCCGGACAGCGCGGCCCAGCGGGCCGGCTTCGAGCGGTACATGCGGGCGGGCGGCGGCTGGATGGGCTTCCACGTCTCGGCGTTCACGACCGACGCCGGATCGTGGCCCTGGTACTACAACTCCTTCCTCGGCAGCGGGAACTTCAGGTCGAACACCTGGGGCCCCACGACGGCGAACCTGCGCACCGAGGACCGTACGCACCCCTCGACCACCGCGCTGCCGGCGACGTTCACCTCGGCTGTGAGCGAGTGGTACAGCTGGTCCAACGACCTGCGCACCAAGCCGAACATCAAGATCCTGGCGTCGGTCGACCCGTCGAGCTTCCCCCTGGGTACCGACCCCAACCAGTCCTGGTACAGCGGCTACTACCCGATCCTGTGGACCAACACCCAGTACCGGATGCTGTACGCGAACTTCGGCCACAACGCCATGAACTACGAGACCAACACCCGCCTGTCCTCCACGTTCGCAAGCCCCACCCAGAACCGCTTCCTCATCGACGGCCTGAAGTGGCTCGGCCGCGTGGCTGAGTAGCCGTCACCCTGCCCGCACCCGCTGCCGGCGCCAGACGGACGAGGAACGGCTGTGCCCCGAACAGGCGCAGCCGTTCCACGTGTACAGGCGTGAAGTGGTGGTGGATGGCGGCCGCGAGGTCGTCGGGGTCGGGTAGCAGGAGTACGGCCGTGCCGTCGGGGGCCAGGACGCGGCGCAGTTCCGTCCACCAGCGCGAAGGGGCGGTCGCGAGCAGGCCGCGGGCCTGGACCTGTGCGCCCCAGGGCGGATTGCACAGCACGCGGTCGACCGAGTGGTCGGGAAGGGGGAGGCGGCCGGCGTCGGAACGGCGGATGGCGACGGGCAGCTCGCCTGCGTTGGCGCAGGCCGCGGCGACCGCGTCCGCGGAGAGGTCGAAGCCGTGGCAGCGGGCGTCGGGGTGGGCGAGTGCCGCCTCGATCAGCAGCGTGCCGGCGCCGCAGCACGGGTCGAGGACGACCTGGCCGGGGCGGATGTCGGCCAGCCGGGCCATGGCCGCGGCCAGCGGCGGGTGCAGGGTGCCCGGGATGGTGCGCTGCTTGTAGGCGCGGCGGTGCAGCGGACGGTCGTCGAGCCGCAGCATGAGCGTGGCCCGCGATCCGTCCAAGGTCAGTCGCCAGCCCCAGCAGCCGGGCGGGGGCGGGGTTCCTGCCCGCCGCGAGTGGTACGGGACGCGCAGGCGCCGCGCCAGGGCCTGTCCCACCACGTCCTCGGCGTCGTACCGGGTGAAGGTCCGCCGGCCGAGGAAGGAGGCCGAGATGTCCATGCCGGTGATGTCCGTGGCGGGCGTCGTCGCACTGTGGCGACGGAGGGACAGGAGGTGGTCGATCGCGGTCGGCTCGGCAAGCTCGGCGAGGTCGTGCAGGGCCTGTCGCGTCGGTCCGATGTCGGGGCGCCGGGCGATGAGCAGGAACAGGTCATCGGCGGTGCGCAGGGCCGGCACGGACCGGTGCGTACGGAAATGGACTTCGCGGTGGCGCAGTTCGGTGACGGCGCCGAGCCCGGACCCAAGAACCTCGGCGGCGACCACGGCCTCCAGGCCGCGGAGGCAGCGCGCCACGAGGGGCGTGTGCATGGTGTTGTTTCTTCTTCCACGTCAGCACTCGGGACAGCGCTCCGCTGCCCCGCGTCGTCGGCGACGGGGGATCCTCGCTTCGCCGACGGTGCCTAGCGGAGGTGGAAGAAGTACGTCATGGGCGCAGTCTAGCGGTGGGGTGCGGGCTCGGAGGTCGCGGCCAAGACCCTGGCTCCACCGATCAAGACCCTGGCTCCATCAATATGGACTGAATGTCCCTTACTGTGACTGGTGATCCAGAGCCTCCGCGGACGGGATGGAGTTGGGGCCGTGGCGTTCGCGGAGCAGTCGGCGCCGGAGGTCGGGCGTCGGTCCTGGGCACCGTTGCTGGCGGTCTGCGCCGGATACTTCATGGTGATCCTGGATGTGACGGTGCTCAATGTCGCCGTGCCGGTGATCGGCCGGGAACTGTCGGCCTCGCTGACCGGCATCCAGTGGATCACCGACGGCTACACCCTGGTCTTCGCCGGCTTTCTGCTGACCGGTGGGGCGCTGGGCGACCGGCTGGGCAATCGTCGGGTCTTCTGCTCGGGCGTGGCGGTGTTCACGGTGTCGTCGGCCGCGTGCGCGCTCGCGCCGAACACCGCCTCCCTCGTGGCGGCCCGGCTGGTGGAGGGGCTGGGCGCGGCGCTGATCGTGCCCGGTTCGCTGGCGCTGCTCCAGCAGGCCTACCCGGAGCCGGCCGCACGATCACGGGCCTTCGGGCTGTGGGGTTCGATGGCGGGCATCGCGGCTTCTGCCGGACCGCTGCTGGGCGGGCTGCTCGTCTCCACGGTGGGCTGGCGCTGGGTGTTCCTCATCAACCTGCCCGTCGGCGTGGCCTGTCTGGCCCTGACGCTGCGTCACGTCGCGCGCTCGCCCCGGCGTGCCGACCGGTCCCTGGACTGGCCGGCGCAGGTCGCGGTCGTGGCCGCGGTGGCGCTGCTGACCGCGTCACTCAACGAGGCCGGACGGCGCGGCTGGTCCGACCCGGCGGTGCTCGCAGGGGTGGGCCTGGCCATGCTGGCCGCCGGGGCCTTCGTGGTCCGCGAGCGGCTGGCCCGCGCCCCCGCCCTGCCGCTGAACCTGCTGCGCTCTCGCACCATGAGCGGCGGAGCCGCCATCGGCCTGCTGTTCAACTTCGGCTTCTACGGCATGGTGTTCACCGCCAGCCTGTACTTCCAGCATCAGCGCGGCTTCAGCGCCCTCGGCACCGGGCTGGCACTTTTTCCTGCGGTGGCGATGACCATGTTCGCGTCCGTCCTGTCCGGGCGGCTGACCCGCCGCACGGGCGATCGTCCGCTGGTGATCTCCGGCATGCTCCTGGCCGCCGCGGGGCTCGCCGGCTGGGCCGCGGCGGGAGCCGATCCCGCATACGCGCTGCTCGTGGCGCCGATGATGGCCGCCGGATTCGGCACCTCCTTCGCCCTCACCGGCTCGACCGCCACCGTGATGGGCGCGGCACCCCCCGCGTACTCGGGGGCCGCCTCCGCCCTGTTCAACACCACCCGCCAGATCGGCAGCGCCACCGGCGTGGCCCTCGGCGGCAGCCTGCTCGCGACGGCCACCAACTACAACACCGGGCTGCGCACCAGCATGGCCATCGGCGCACTCGCCTACCTCACAGCCGCAGGCCTCGCGTGGCTGTGCGTGCCGGGGAAGTCCGAGAGGGCGTAGGGGACTTGGGGGCCAGGCGGCCGACTTCAGGAACGGGAATCGCTTGGGCGCCCGGCTCCGGCGGCGTGCCGGAGTCCAGGGCGGCGTCCGGTACTCGACGACGATGATGTCCAGCACGATCCGAGCCAGTCCGGCGACATTGCGCGGCAGAGCCCACCGCTCTCGGGGGTGGTTCTCCTCCGGGGCGGCGTTCGCGTCGCGGCGCTGGAGGTGACACTCCCGCGCTATGCCGACGCGACGTGCCAACACGACCGGCACCCGGCCCCGCCCCGCAGCGGCCCGGCCGTCGTCGAACTCGGCGTCATGCTGAGCACCCCCGGAGGACGCCCCTCTACGAACGCAAGCGCGCACAAGCGACTCCGCTGGAGCACCTGGTGTGCCCGGTCGCCCTGGCGGGCATCGTCGAGGCGTCGCTGAGTGCTCTGCACGCGCGCCGTGACGAGCTCCTGGGCCGTGCCCTGGACAGGGCCGGCTGCTAGGCGCTGTTTCTCGGATCTCCCTTCGTGGGTGGAGTGTTGGGGGCAGGCTGACTGCATGGGACGTGGAGACCTGACGAATGCGGAGTGGGTTCGGCTGGAGTCGTTCTTACCTCGTGGCGGTGTACGTGGGGGTCGGTGGAGTGATCACCGCCGGGTGATCAACGGGGTGCTGTATCGGGTCCGTACGGGGGTGCAGTGGCGGGATCTTCCGGAGCGGTTCGGGCCGTGGGAGACGGTCTACAAGCGCCATCGTCGCTGGTCGGCGGACGGGACCTGGCAGATGCTTCTGTCGAAGGTGCAGGCCGCAGAGGACGCTGGGGGCCGGATCGACTGGGACGTGTCCGTGGACTCCACGACGGTGCGTGCCCACCAGCACGCCGCCGGGGCAAGGAAGACGGCGCCTGCCGCGGTTCCTCAAAGGGGGGCCCGCCCGCGGACGAACCAGGTCGATCCGGTGCTTCGGAAACTGACCGTCCGGCTGGAGGGGGTGGTCAGATCGGCGAGTGTCTGGGGCGCTCCCGCGGCGGCTTCACCACCAAGATCCACCTCGCAGCCGACGGACGATGCCGGCCACTCGCCCTTCTCCTGACACCCGGACACTTCGGTGATGGCCCCCAACTCGAGCCCGTCCTGGAGCGGGTGTCGGTGCCCCGCATCGGCGTCGGCCGGCCCCGCAGCCGCCCCGACCATGTCCTGGCCGACAAGGCCTACACATCCCGTGAAAACCGCCGCTACCTGCGACGACGCGGGATATCGCACACCATCCCCGAACGGCTCGACCAACGCAGACACCGACGCAACCGCGGTTCCCAAGGTGGCCGACCCACCGGGTTCGACCGCGAACACTACAAGAAACGCAACACCGTCGAACGTGCCATCAACCGCCTGAAAGGCTTCCGCGCTGTCGCCACACGCTACGAGAAACGGGCCGACACCTACCTCGGCACCGTCACCCTCGCAGCACTCATCATCTGGCTCCGCACATGATCCGAGAAACAGCGCCTAGGGCTTCTCCTGCGTCACTCTCGGCGACGACCCTGCGCACGATGTCACCGCTCGCGCTTGTGTGGTGCTCGACGGCACCCGCTCCTCCGCGGACGACCGCTGCTCCGTTCCAGGTGACCGCCGCCGAAAGCCCCGTCCCGACACTCGGCGACCCCCACGTGGAATGCTGGGTGCACAGCCTCACCGAGGCGAACCGAGAGGTGGCGGGTGCGATGGACTGGGCTCGGTTCGCGCAGGAGCTGGCGTCGATGGCTCGGGATCTGCTCTCGCAGGAGTCGGTGGATGCCACCCTGGAACGGATCACCGATTCGGCCACCAGGCTGGTGGAGGGCTGCGAGGCGGCCGGCATCCTGGTGCTGCACGGCAAGAAGGTCCAGACGCTGGCACCCACGGAGGAACTGGTCGTCCTCAGTGACCAGCTGCAGGAGCGGCTGCGCGAGGGGCCCTGCTTCGACGCCGCTCACACCAAGGACGGAGAGCGGGTGTTCCGTATCCCTGACTTCGCCCTTGACCAGCAGAAGTGGCCCTCCTTCGCCCCCCAGGCCCACGAGCTCGGGGTGGGCAGCATGATGGGCTTCCTGCTGTACACCGAGGACGAAGATCTCGGTGCATTGAACGTCTACTCCCGCAAGCGAGGCGCGTTCACCGAGGCCAGCGAGCTGGCCGGCTGGCTGCTGGCCTCCCACGCCGCGGTCGCGTTCTCCAGTGCCCGCGCGCACGCCCAGATGGAGAACGCCGTCGCCACCCGCCACATGATCGGCGAGGCCATGGGCATCCTCATGGGCAGCCACAACCTCACAGAGGAACAGGCGTTCGACATACTGCGCCGGTACTCGCAGAAGAACAACATCAAGCTCCGCGAGGTCGCCGCAATGATCTGCGAGCGGGGCGGTCTGTCGTGAAGCGGCACAGTCGGCTCCCCCGGCTCGTGGTCTGAACCAGAGGAGCCTGACCAGGTCAGCCCCCAAGGGGATCGCCGCTGAGCCCGGTCTTTACGCCAAGTCCCCATCTCCGCGTTTTTCACGCACGCACCGGACCCCGGATTGTCGGACCTCCTCCTGCGCCGATGCACGGGCTGCGGCGCGGCCCCGCCGCGGCCGGGACGCGGAGCCGCACGAATGAAAGCCGCCACTCCAACGGGGGTCTTCGGTGCGGAGCGCCCGCGACCTCGGCATTCGCTCCTTGAGGATCTTGATCGTCAGCCGCTGTGACTGACCCTGACGAGGAGCGGAAGAGATGTCCCATCGCCGTGTCCGGCCTGCGCCGCGTTCCCGCCTGATCACCTGGTGGGCAACCGCCGGTGCGGTCACAGCTCTGGCACTCGGCCTACCCGGTACATCGGTCGCGGCCGACCGTCCGACCCCGCCGGAGGGAGGGATCACCGCGGCCCCCGCCGCCTTCGTCCGAGGAACCCTCCAGCCGGAAGCCGCGCCGCCCAGGGCGAACAACTGGAAGTGCCGGCCTACCGCTGCCCACCCCCGCCCGGTCGTCCTGCTGCACGCGACCCTCACGAACGCCCACACGAACTGGAGCATGCTGTCGCCCCAGCTGAAGAGGGCCGGGTACTGCGTCTTCGCGCCCAACTACGGCGGGGCACCGGGAGTTCCCTTCAAGGGCACCCGGCACATCCCCGACTCCGCCCGCGAGGTCGCCCGTTACGTCGACCGAGTCCTCAAGGCCACCGGTTCCCGCCAGGTCGACCTGGTGGGGCACTCCCAGGGCGGAGGTCTGCTGCCCCGCTGGTACCTGCGGTTCGAGGGCGGCACGAACCCCGCGCGTCCGTCGCACAACAAGGTGCGCCGGCTCATCGCTCTGGCCCCGTCCAACCACGGCACGACCCTGTCCGGTCTGGGCACCCTCACCACCGCGCTCGGCCTCAACCCGACGGTGTCGGCCGTGGCAGGGCAGGCGTTCTCGGACCAGATGGTGGGGTCCCGGGTGAACACCACGCTGGACCGGGACGGCGACACACAACGAGGCGTCGCGTACACCGTCATCGCCACCCGGTACGACGAGGCCGTCACGCCGTACCACAACCAGTTCCTGACGGCGGGGCCGGGCGCGACCGTACGCAACATCACACTCCAGGACGTCTGTCCCCAGGACCGCTCCGAGCACCTGTCGATCGCCTACGACTCGAACGCCGCCCAGCTCGTCCTGAACGCTCTCGACCCCGCACATGCCCAACGCGTGCACTGCCGCTTTTCGGCACCCCTTCTGGGCGGTTGAGGCACGTTCTGAAGCCGCCCGGCCCGGTCAGTTCGACCTGGCCGCGTCGATTGTGCAGAATCAGGGCCATGAGCGAGAACGTGTTCTTCAATATTTCTGCTGGTGGCGAGGACCTCGGCCGTATCGTCTTCCGGCTGTTCGATGATGTCGTGCCCAAGACCGCACGCAACTTCCGTGAGCTGGCGACCGGCCAGCACGGTTACGGCTACAAGGGTTCGCCCTTCCACCGGGTCATCCCGGAGTTCATGCTGCAGGGCGGTGACTTCACCGCGGGCAACGGCACCGGCGGCAAGAGCATCTACGGTGAGACGTTCGCCGACGAGAACTTCCAGCTGAAGCACGACAGGCCGTTCCTGCTCAGCATGGCCAACGCGGGCCCGGGCACCAACGGCTCGCAGTTCTTCGTCACCACCGTGGTGACGCCGTGGCTGGACGGCAAGCACGTCGTCTTCGGCGAGGTCATCGAGGGCGAGGACGTCGTCAAGGCGGTCGAGGCCCTGGGCAGCCGCTCGGGCGCGACGGCCAAGAAGATCGTCGTCGAGGACAGCGGCATCGTCGCCTGACCCAGCCTCAGCCGCATATCAGGGCTATCAGGTCCATCAGGTCCGCACCATGCGGGCCCGGTGGACCTGATCTCTTTTCCGCGGTCAGTGCGATTCGCGGCTGACGTCCGAGCCGCTGGAGCCCACGAGGAAGTCGAGGTCGGCGCCGCTGTCGGCCTGGAGCACGTGGTCGACGTAGAGGCGTTCCCAGCCGCGCCGGGGGTTGGCGTAGGCCTTGGCGGAGGCCTCGCTCGGGGTTCTGCGGGCGAGTTCGTCGTCGGGTACGTCGATGTCGATACGGCGGGCTTCGACGTCCAGGGTGACGAAGTCCCCGGTGCGCACGAGGGCGAGAGGGCCGCCGGCCGCGGCCTCGGGGGCCACGTGCAGGACGACCGTGCCGTATGCGGTGCCGCTCATCCGGCCGTCGCAGACGCGGACCATGTCACGGACGCCCTGTGCGAGCAGCTTCTTCGGCAGGGGCATGTTCGAGACCTCGGGCATGCCCGGGTAACCCTTGGGGCCGCAGCCGCGCAGGACGAGGACGGAGTCGGAATCCACGTCGAGTCCGGGGTCGTCGATGCGGGCGTGGAAGTCCTCGATGGAGTCGAAGACGACGGCCCGGCCCCGGTGGCGCAGCAGGTGCGGGGAGGCTGCGGCCGGTTTGATGAGGGCGCCGTCGGGTGCGAGGTTGCCGCGCAGGACGGCGATGCCGCCCTCGGCGACCAGTGGTTCGGCGCGGGTGCGGATGACCTGGCTGTCCCAGATCGGGGCGTCGTCGAGGGCGGCGGCCAACGGCTCGCCGGTGACCGTCAGGGCGTCGGGGTCGAGCAGGTCGCGGACCTCGCGCAGGACGGCGAGCAGCCCTCCGGCGCGATGGAAGTCCTCCATGAGGAAGCGGCCGGCCGGCTGGAGGTCCGCCAGGACCGGTACGCGCGAGCCGATGCGGTCGAAGTCGTCGAGAGACAGGCCGATGCCCAGGCGGCCGGCGATGGCCAGGAGGTGGACGACGGCGTTGGTCGAGCCGCCGATGGCGGCCAGCGCGACGATCGCGTTGTGGAAGGACGCCTTGGTGAGGAAGGTGCCCGGCCTGCGGTCGGCGCCCACCATGTCGACCACGAGTCGGCCGGTGTGGTGTGCGGCCTCCAGCAGACGGCTGTCGGGGGCGGGGGTCCCTGCCACGCCGGGGACGACTGTGCCGAGGGCCTCGGCCACCAGGGCCATGGTGGAGGCGGTGCCCATGGTGTTGCAGTGGCCGCGGCTGCGGATCATCGCCGACTCGGAGCGGGTGAACTGCTCCTGCGACAGAGTGCCCGCGCGGACCTCCTCCGACAGCCGCCACACATCGGTGCCGCAGCCCAGCGGCGTACCACGGAACGTCCCGGTCAGCATCGGACCGCCGGGCACGACGACGGCGGGCAGGTCCACCGACGCGGCGGCCATGAGCAGCGACGGTATGGTCTTGTCGCAGCCGCCCAGCAGGACGACTCCGTCGATGGGGTTGGCCCGCAGCATCTCCTCCGTGGCCATGGCGGCCATGTTGCGCCAGAGCATGGCGGTGGGCCGGACGTTCGTCTCGCCCAGGGACACGACGGGCAGGTCCAGCGGGATGCCGCCCGCCTCGTACACGCCGTCGCGCACGGACGACGCGACCTCGTCGAGATGGGCGTTGCAAGGGGCCAGGTCCGAGGCCGAGTTGGCGATGGCGATCTGCGGCCGGCCGGTGAACGCGTCGCCGGGCACGCCTCTGCGCATCCACGCGCGGTGGATGTAGGCGTTGCGGTCCTGTCCCGCGTACCACTGTGCGCTGCGCAGCCTCACCATGGGACCTCTTCCGGCAGTCGGTACGGAGGTCTACAGTCTGGAACGCCATGGAGCATACGCAGACGAATGACGGCTCGACAGACCCCGTCGGGGACGGCCCGACTGCCCTCGGCTCATGCGCGCGTTCGTCCTGACCGCGCCCGGCGCGTACGAGGTCCAGGACCTCCCGGCGCCGGTGGCCGCACCGGGTGAAGTCGTCGTCGACGTCGAGCGGGTCGGCGTGTGCGGCACGGACATGGAGTTCTTCACCGGTGCCATGGCGTACCTCCACCGAGGGCACTCCTCCTACCCGATGCGGCCGGGGCACGAGTGGGCCGGGCGGGTCGCGACGGTCGGCGAGGGCGTCGACCCGGCCTGGACCGGGCGCCGTGTCATGGGCGACACGATGCTGGGCTGCGGCAACTGCCGACGCTGTCTGCGGGGGCATCAGCACGTGTGCGAGAAGCGCCAGGAGGTCGGCATCCGGGGCGCGCGACCCGGGGCGCTGGCGGAGCAACTCGCCGTACCGGCATTCTCGTTGCACGCCCTGCCCGACTCGGTCGACGCGGTACTGGGCGCGCTCGTCGAGCCGGGCGGCAATGCCCTGCGCGCGGCACAGGCCGCGGCGGTCCGCTCCGGGGGCCGTGCTCTCGTGGTGGGGCCCGGGACCATC
This sequence comes from Streptomyces sp. NBC_01017, assembly GCF_045162795.1. Classification (NCBI taxonomy): domain Bacteria; kingdom Bacillati; phylum Actinomycetota; class Actinomycetes; order Kitasatosporales; family Streptomycetaceae; genus Streptomyces; species Streptomyces sp. NBC_01017. Next base: position 10,090,339 of record NZ_CP108683.1, on the reverse strand, counting down.
GGTCTCCTGGTCGCGATGTTCCTTCGGGCGGCGGGCGCGGAGGTCCACCTACTGGACCGCCCCGGCCACTCCCCCGCGTTCGCCCACGCCCTGGGCTTCGAACACGTATGGGACGAGCGGTCTCTGCCGGACCTGCCCTTCGACGCGGTCGTCGATGCCACGAACGCGGCCCATCTGCCGCAGAAAGCACTGGAGTTGGTCGAACCGGCCGGCCGGGTCGTGTACATCGGGCTGGCCGGTGAGCCGAGCAGGATCGACACTCGCGCGCTCGTGCTCAAGGACGTGACGGCGGTGGGCATCCTGTCGGCCTCGCCCGGGCTGGACGCCGCCATCCGCGCCTATGCGTCCGGGGCGGTCGACCCCAGGCCCCTCGTCGCAGCGACCGTCGGTCTCGACGAGGCCGGCCCGGTTCTCGCGGGTGAGCGACCGGAGGGTGCCGGGCCCGGCCCCAAGATCCATGTGGACCCCGGCCTGGACGGTGCCGTCGCTACCGCGTCAGGCGGCGCGGACCGGCCGTAGCCGATAGGCGTCCCCGTGTGTGATCACGCGGCCTGCGGTGGGCGGCGGGAAATGCGTGCCCAGCACGAGGGTGTCCGTCTCGGCCAGGGAGCCGATCAGCTTGCGGCGAGATTCCTCGGACTGCCGCGGGTCGATGTCGACGCAGGAGCCGATGGCGGGGTGGGCGAACTGGACGGGGTGGTGGAGGGCGTCGCCGGTGATCAGCGCCGATTCCCCGCTGTCGGACAGCTGCACGGCGATGTGGCCGGGGGTATGGCCTGGGGTGGGGAGCAGCCGCAGTCCGGGGGCGATGTCGGTGCCCTCGGGCCGGACGTCGACGAGGTCGAGCAGCCCCGCCTTCTCGACCGGGATCACGGAGTCGTCGAACATGTGCCGCCGCGGCTCGTCCATGTCGTACGCGTCCCAGAACTCCCGCTCGGTACGGGAGGTGACGTAGCGGGCGTTGGGGAAGGTGGGGACCCACTCGCCGTCGACCTCACGGGTGTTCCAGCCGACATGGTCGGTGTGCAGGTGGGTGAGGAGGACCAGGTCTACGGAGTCCGGGGGGAATCCGGCGGCCGTGAGGTGCTCGAGATAGCCGGTCCGCAGGTTGTGCCAGGCCGGGTTCGCGCGCCTCTTGCCGTTGCCGATGCCGGTGTCGACGAGCACGCGCAGGCCGCCCGCTTCGAAGGCGAAGCTGTGGCTGTCGAGGTGCAGGGTGCCTTGGCGGTCGGCGAAGTCGGGGCGCAGCCAGTCGTGCCGTGAGACCACGTCGGAGGTCGCGTCGGGGAGCAGCCAGGGCCCGGTCGCCGGTGGCAGGAGGATCTCGTCGATGCGGTGAACGGTGAGGTCGCCCACGGTCCAGGAGGGGATGGAGCCCGGAGCGGCGGCGTCGTCGGCCGTTGGGGTGTGAGTGGTCCTGCGCATGAGGTCCCTCCTTCTAAACGCAACAGGTTTGCTTTAAGCAAAGCTAGGCCCTACGGTCACTTAAAGCAAACCGTTAGCTTTTACAGGAGCAGCTTTATGTCCGCCGATGAACTCACGCCGCCGGAGGCAGCCCGCTGGGCCGCCCGCGCCGGGCTGTCCCTGGACGAGGCCCGCCACGCCGGGGTGGCGGCCACCGCCCAGCACATTCACTCCGTCGTCTCGGTCCTGCGGGAACTCGACTTCGGTGACACCCCGCCCGCCTCCGTCTTCGATGCGGGCCGCCGACCCGGAGTGGAGAAGCACGATGCAGCCGTCTGAGCTGTCCCTCGTCGCCGCGTCCGACGCGATACGGCAGCGGCGGCTGTCGCCGGTCGAGCTGGTCGACTCCGTCCTCGATCGCGTCACGGAGGTCGAGCCGCAGCTGGGGGCCTACGTCACGGCGGTGGCCGAGCAGGCGCGCCGGTCGGCGATCGCGGCCGAGCGTGAAGCGGCGTCGGGCCGCTTCCGGGGGCTGCTGCATGGGATCCCCATGGGCCTCAAGGACCTCATCGATGTCGCGGGCCTGCCGACCACGGCCAGCTCGCAGGTCCGGGCCGGTCACCGCGCCGACTCCGACAGCACGGTGGCCGCACGCCTGGCGGCGGCGGGTGCGGTCCTGGTCGGCAAAACCCATACGCACGAGTTCGCCTACGGGCTGACCACCCCGCAGACACGCAACGCCCGGGACCGGGGGCGGGTCGCGGGCGGCTCCAGTGGCGGGTCGGCCGTGGCCGTGGCGGCCGGGACCGCGACCTTCGCCCTGGGCACCGACACCGGCGGGTCGATCCGGGTGCCCGCCGCACTGAACGGGGTCGTCGGCCTGAAGCCGACGTACGGTCTGGTCCCCCGCCACGGCGTGACGTCGCTGTCCTGGTCGCTGGACCACGTCGGCCCCCTGACGCGCACGGTGGCGGACGCGGCCGTGGTCCTGTCCGCCCTGGCCGGACACGACCCCCGCGACCCGGCCTCACTGCCCGTCCCCGCCGAGGACTACGGGCCGGGTACCGATGGGTCGGGAGCGACGAGCGCGGACCTGACGGGGGTGCGCGTCGGAGTACCCCGCAACTACTACTTCGACCACGTCGACCCGCAGGTCGAGACCGCGGTCCGGCGGGCCATCGACCGGCTGGAAACGCTCGGCGCACGGCTCGTCGAGGTCGAGATCCCGATGACGCGCTACATCCGGGCGACGCAGTGGGGCCTGATGGTTCCCGAGGCCACCGCCTACCACGAGCGGACGCTGCGTGCGATGCCCGACCTGTACGGGGCGGACGTACGCATCCTCCTCGAAGCCGGCGAGCTGATGCCCGCCGGGGACTATCTGCGCGCCCAGCGCGCCCGGACCCTGATGCGGCAGGAGTGGGCACGGCTGCTGGAGCAGGTCGACGTGATCGCCGCCCCGACGGTCCCGACGACCGCGGTACCGGCCGACCAGGAGACGGTCACCTGGTCCGACGGCACGGTGGAGAGCGTCTCCGACGCCTATGTACGTCTCTCGGCCCCCGCCAACATCACGGGCGTACCCTCACTGTCCGTACCCGTCGGCCACGACGGCGCCGGGATGCCGATCGGCATGCAGCTCCTCGGGCGCGGTCTCGGGGAGGCCGTGCTCCTGCGGGTCGGGCACGCGTACGAGTTGAGCGTGGCCGACGTCGCGCCCGTCCGCACTGGAGCCACTAAGGCCAAGGATTCGCTTTAGCGGATACAATCCCTGTATGGCTCGCAGACAGATGGTGCGCCCGGGCGGGCGCAGCGCCCGGGTTCAGGCGTCGGTCCACACCGCGGTGCGCGAACTCGCCTCGGAGGTGGGGCGGGACGCCCTGACCGTGCCGCTCGTCGCCCAGCGCGCGGGGGTGACGCCGTCGACGATCTACCGCCGCTGGGGCGACCTCCAGGAACTCCTGTCGGACGTCGCCGTCGAGCGCCTGCGCCCGGAGACGGCGCCGGAGGAACACGGTGACCTGCTCTCCGACCTGACGGCCTGGGCCGAGCAGTTCCTGGACGAGATGGCCTCCCCCACGGGCCGCGCCTACATCCGCGACGCCCTGCTCGGCGACCCGGACGGCAGCAACGCCGGGCAGTGCTCGCAGTACGCGGCCGAACAGATCGCCGTCATCCTGGGCCGCGCGGTCGAGCGCGGGGAGGCCGTTCCCGACGTCGAGACGGTGATCGACCGCGTCGTCGCCCCCCTGATGTACCGCATCCTCTTCCGCCCGGACGGGCTGGACGCCTCCTACGCCCGCCACCTGGTGGCGACTTCCGACAGCGCAGGGGCGTGAAGTCCGGCTGCCAACGAGTGAATCCACCCGGGCGGTGAGCGGCAGTCGCCGTGACGACGGGAAGGCCGTCCTTGTCACCGACAAGCGATGGTCAGGGAGCGTCCCGATGCCGAAGTACCTCATCCAGGCGACCTACACGGCCGAGGGCACCAAGGGGCTGCTCAAGGAGGGCGCGAGCGGCCGTCGCGCCGCTGTCGAACAGGTCGTCAGCGGACTCGGCGGCACCGTCGAAGCCATGTACTTCGCCTTCGGTGAGCACGACTTCGTGTGCATCATCGACTTCCCCGATCCCGTCTCCATGGCCGCCGTCAGCCTCACCGTGAAGGCCAGTGGGGCCCTCCACACCCAGGCCACTCCCCTGCTGACCCTCGAAGAGATCGACGAGGCGGCCCGGCGGCAGGTCGCGTTCAGGGCTCCCGGCAAGTAGGCCGCGGAACGGGTGACAGCTCGCCTGTGTACTCTCCCGCGCTTCGGGTAGGCCCCAACACTGATGGAGCCCAGGCCTGAGTCGACCGAGAGAGAAGTCTTCATGGGCCGCGAACCGGATCCCGAGAGCGCCCCCGACCTCGTCGGTCGGACGCTCGTCGACGCCGTGGAGAACCTGGTGTCGCTCTGGTTCTCGGCCGTCGAGGAGACCAGTCCGCGGCTGCCGCCGCGCCACATACGTGCCTTGCGGGCCGTACGCCGTCGACCGGCGCTCAACGTCACCGCCCTGGCCGAGCATCTGCGGGTCGGGCTTCCCACCGCCAGTCGGCTCTGCGACCGGCTCGAGAACGCCGGGCTGCTCCGGCGCTGCGTGGATCCCGGCGACCGGCGTGAGGTGCACCTGGAGGTGACGGCGCAGGGGCGGACGTTCCTGGGGGACGTCACCGAGCGGCTGTCGCTGCGGCTGGCCACCGCCTTCGACGGGGTTCCTCCCGCACAGCGCGCGCCGCTCGAACAGGCGCTGCGCGTCTTCCACGAGGGCGGATTCCCCGGCGCCCCCGAAACGGCACCGGAACCCGGCGCGGACGCCGGGCCCGAACACTGAGCGCGCCGCTCAGGACTCAGCCGCCCGCTGCCGCCGCGCGTCGCCGTGCACGTGGCACAGCAACAGGCATACGTCGTCGTCGTGTTCGGAGTCGTGCAGCAGCGGGTGCAGGAGCCGGTCGGCCGATGCGTCCAGTTCGTCTTCGAGTTCCGCAGGGCGGAAGTCGCCCAGTACCTCGGTGAGTCGCTGGATGCCGGGGTCGATCCCGTGGGCGCGGCGTTCCACCAGCCCGTCGGTGTACAGCGCCAGCGTCGATCCGGGCGGGAGCGGCACGGTGTGGTCGCCGATCTCCTGTTTCAGCGGGATGCCGAGCATCGCGCCGGGCTTGGCGTCGAGCGTGTGCACCTGACCGTCGGGGGTGCGCAGCACGGGTGGCGGATGGCCGGCTGCGGCCCAGGTGAGTGTGGGGTCGTCCGGGTGGAAACGCGCGATGACCGCGGTGGCGTAGAGGTCCAGGCGCAGGCGGTGCAGGAAGAGGTGCAGTCGCGTCAGGAGTTGGCCGGGGCTGCTGCCGTCGACGGCGTAGGCGCGCAGGGCGGTGCGCAGCTGGCTCATCATCACCGCGGCGTGCAGCCCGTGGCCGGTGACGTCGCCTATGACGGTGATGAGGCTGCCGTCGGGCTGGCGGAAGGCGTCGTACCAGTCACCGCCGATGTTGAGGCCCCGGGTGGCCGGGAGGTAGCGCGCGGCCAGCGTCAGACCCTCCGTGGTGGGCAGGTCGGTGAGCAGGGCGCGTTGCAGGGTCTCGGCGATGTCGCGGTTGTGCTCGAAGCGCCTGGCGTTCTCCAGGGCGATGCTGGCCCTGCGGGTCAGCTCGATGAGCATGACGGCGTCGTCCGCGTCCCACCGCTCATCGGGGGGCGCGAGGGTGAGGACGCCCTGCGAGGTCCGGCGGGTGAGCAGGGGGATGCACAGGAGGGGCCGGCCGGGATCCAGGGCCGAGGGCGGCTGGTCGTCGACGCCGGGCAGACCGCCGGGGTGGTCGGCGGCGTACTGCGGGCGCCCGCGGCGGGCGGCGCGGACGGCGGCGGCCGGATGGGGACCGCTGCGCAGCGCGTCGTCGACCCCGTCGAACAGCCAGACGTCGACGGTGCGCGCGTATCTCGGCACCAGCAGGGCGGGCAGGAGCCGCACGATGGCCTCGGGGTTGAGGGAGGCCGTCAGGGCGGCGCTGGCATCCGCCAGGAAGGTCAGTCGGCCGCGGGCGTTCTCCGCCTCCTTGCGGGCCTTCTGCTCGGCGTCGAACAGCTCGCGCTGCGCCCGGCCGGCGGCGTCGAGGTCGGCGTGCAGGGCCAGTACGCCCTGGTTGGTCTGGTGGAGTTCCTCGCGGTGGACGGCGACCAGCGCCTCCTGCTCGTCGAGCCGCTCCAGCAGCAGGGCCGCGTCCTCGTCGGCGCCGAACAGGGCCTCGGCGAGCGTCGCCGGATCGTCGGCCACGTGCTCGCCGCCGGAGACGTCCGCGTCCTCGGCGCAGGGCGCGGACGCGCGCCACGGGGGCTGCCGGTCCTCGGGGCGGCGGTTCGCCGGGGCCACCTCGACGTTGAAGGCGCCCCCGTCGGGTGACATGGTCGCTGCCACGCCGACCCGCCAGTCACCGCCCTTGGTGAGGCACTGCTTCAGCTGTGCGGTGAGCGCGGAGACCAGGCGGGTGCGCTCGACGGGGGGCACTCCGCACGCGGCGGCCAGCCGCGCCGTGGCGATGCGGGCCTGCGCGGCGTCGGTGATGCTGCTGACGTACCAGGTACGGGTCATGACGAGCGGTCCGGAGGGCAGGGGCTCAGCACGACGACGGCGGTGTCGTCGCGTACCGGCCGGGCGGCGCTGCTGGCGTCCCGCACGATCGACGCGGCGATCACGGCGGGGTCGAGGGACGTCGGGGCGTGAACGGCCGGGCCGGGACTCCAGCGGCTCGGCAGGCCGTCACTGTGCAGGACCAGGAGGCAGTCGTCCGTCCAGGTCTCCTGGTGCGCGGGGAGGTGTGCGGGGAAGTGGGCGCCGACGATGCCGGGGCGCGAGACCAGCCCGTGCCAGCTGTCGCCGCGGCGCAGCCGGGCGCCCACGTTGCCCACTCCGGCGAAGTACAGCCGTCCGGCGGTGACGTCGAGCTGGGCGACGGCCGCGGCCGCGCCCCTGGTGTCGCGCAGGGCGCCGTGCAGCCGCCGCAGCAGGTCGGCCGGCGGCAGGTGGGGCGCGGTTCGCACCGCCTCCACCGCGGCGGTGGACGCGCGGGCCGCCAGGGGGCCGTGGCCGAGGCCGTCGGCCAGCATCAACGTCACGTGGTCCGACGTCCGGACGCACGCCCAGGCGTCGCCGGAGAACTCCCCGGCCGCGAGGGGGATGTTGACTCCCCCGGCCCGCACCGGAAGCGGGCCGGCGGGGTCCCGGTTCGGGCGGGGACCGATCCTGGCCATGACGATCGTTCCCCGGCCGGGTGTGCTGTGCAGGCCGAAGTCGTCGGCCGTGCGCCGACAGGTGCCGAGACCGGCACCGAGGGAGGCGGCGGTCGAGTAGCCGTCGCGCAACGCCGCGTCGCTGTCGCGCATGCCCGGCCCGTGGTCGACGGCCATGATCTGCACCATGGAGATCCTCTCGTCGCCGTAGGCCGGAACGGACGGACCCACGAGGTCGAGCAGTATCTGCCCGCCACCGGCGTGCTTCAGCAGATTGGTGGCGAGTTCGGTGGCCACGAGCTCCGCGGCGACGACCCGGTCCTCGGCGAGCCCGGCACGGCGGGCCGCGGCCCCGGCCGCCACGCGCACGCCGCGTACGCGGGTCGAGTCGTGCACCGGCACCTCCCAGACGCGCGGCATCAGGGCGCCTCGCGCGGACGGGGCGGCCCCGCGATCCAGGACGTCACCGTCACGGTGGTGCCGTTGCCACGGCTGCTGTCGATGGCGAACTCGTGGACCAGGCGCCGGGATCCGCCGAGCCCCATCCCGAGCCCGTCACCGGATGTGTAGCCGTCGCTGAGGGCCTGGTCCAGGTCGGCGATGCCGGGGCCCTCGTCGCTGAAGACGAGACGCAGCCCCTGTATCCCGCCGCTGGTCACCTCCAGGCACTCCATCTGTCCCCCGCCGCCGTGCACGAGGGCGTTGCGCGCCAGCTCACTGGCCGCCGTGACGAGTTTGGTCTGCTCGACCAGGCCGAACCCGAGTTGGGCGGTCATCTGCCGCACATGCTGCCGCACCCGCACCAGATCGAGGTCCGAGTGGATCGGCAGGCAGGCGGAGACGCTGCCGGTGCTGTGGGTCACGGGCGCTCCTGGCGTGCGAGCCGGCCGCGGGGCAGGGCCGACACCTCGGCGCCGAGCAGGTGCATGGCCTCCTCGGTGTTGAGGGCGGTGCGCAGCCCCGGCAGCGTCAGGCCGAGTTCCACCAGGGTGATGGCCACCGCCGGGCGCATCCCGGCCACCACGGTCTGAGCCGCCAGCAGCCTGGTCATGGCCGCGACGTCACTGAGCACGCGGCCCATGAAGGAGTCGACGATCTCGACCCCGGACAGGTCGATGACGACGCCTCTGATCGCGCTGTCGGAGACCGTCTCGCCGATGTCCTGGCGGAGCTGCTCCGCCGTGCCGTCGTACAGGTCTCCCTGGAGGGTGACCAGAAGGACCCCGCCGAGCCTGAGTACGGGCACATGGCCTTCGTACGGGAAGGTGGCCACGCCCGTCACCGCGGCTCCGCGGTCGATGTGGGGTTCGCCACGATGTGCGCGCCCTGCTGCTGAAGGGCGTAGGCCAGGGCGTCGGCGAGGCTGGCGCGGGTGAGCACGTCGCTCAGGTCGATGCCGAGGTGGACGATGGTCTGCGCGATCGCCGGCCGGATCCCGGAGACTATGCACTCCGCTCCCATGAGGCGCGCCGCCGCCACGGTCTTCATCAGGTGCTGCGCCACCAGGGAGTCCACGGTGGGCACTCCGGTGATGTCCAGGATGGCGATGCGGGCGTGCTGCTCGACGACGGCGTCCAGGAGCGTCTCCATCACCACCTGGCTGCGGGCGCTGTCGAGCGTGCCGATCAGGGGAACGGCGACGATGCCTTCCCACAACTTGATCACCGGGGTGGCGATTTCGAGCAGTTCGAGCCGCTGGCGGTTGATGAGCTCCTCACCCGCGACCGTCGTCGTCTCGTGCATCACCAGGCGCAGCGTACCCATCAGGACGGTCAGGGCCGTCGTGCACTCCCGGACGTGCTCGGCGGGTGCGTCGGAGAGCTCGTCGAGCAGGAGGTCGGTGACGGGTCGCCGCAGGGCGTCCATCTCGGCCGAGATCTGCCCGAGGGTGGCGCCGGCCCGCGCCCGGGAGTGCGCCGTGCGCGCCAACTGCTCACGGACGACGGTGAATCCGTCCGCCTCGGAGTCCTCCACACGCCCCGACGCGGCCACCGCGGCGAGCGCCTCCACCACGGCCCGGCCGGCTTCCACCGCCTCGTCCCGGGAGACGGTGAACACGGTCCGGAACAGCGCCGCGTCGGCCCAGCGATGTGCGATCTGCTCCCGGCGCTGCCGCAGGAAGTCCCCGACCTCCTCAGCCGGATCGGTCTGATCTTTTGCCGCTTGCTGCTCCGGCACGTACTTCCCTCCTCATATGGTGTGCGCCGCCCCGATCCCACAGGGAGCGCCGGACTGTTCGGTCACGATGCCCGCCGGGGCCCGAACCAGTCCAGGCAGACCACGAGCGCATCGTCGTCGGGCACGGGTGTGCCCCGGTGACCGGCCAGTTCCCTCAGGACGGCGCGGGGGACCTCAGCCGCGGGCAGCAGACTGGTGGACACGATGGCCCGGGCGAGCGCGCGCTCCCCGTACTGCTCACCACCACCGGGCGCGGCGACGGCGTACACCCCGTCGCTGGCGAAGATGAGCCGGTCCCCGGGCTCGAGTTCGACGACCTGCTGGGCGACATAGTCCGTCTCCTCGAACATGCCGAGGGGCAGCTGCGCCTCGAACTCGACGACGGTGACGGTACGGCCGCGCAGGCGCAGCATCTGCGGGGAGCCGGCGTCGACGACCTGGAGCCTGCCGGTGCGCAGGTCGAGGTCGAGCAGGAGCACGGACAGGTGGGCGTCTCCGCGGTACTGGGCGTAGACGGCCTGGTCGGCGAGTGCGGCCTGGTCCGCGATGGACAGGCCCGCACGGCGTGCGTTGCGCAGGGCGTTGATGCCCAGGTTGGTCAGGAGGGAAGCCTCGATGCCCTCGCCCATGCCGTTGGTGATGTAGATCATCAGTCGGTCGGCGTCGCCGGACCAGTCGAAGTTGTCGCCGAAGATCGCGTAGGCGGGTTCCAGTTGGGCGCCGACCGCGTACTCGGGGCGGGTGCAGGAGCGGCCCGGCAGGAGTTGCCACTGCATCTCCGCCGCCAGGGTGAGGCGGTCGGTGCGGCGCGCCCGGATGTACAGATCGGTGTCCCTGTCGGCGACGATCACTTCGTGCCCCAGCACCTTCGCCACCTCGGCCAGTTCGTCCAGGCACTCCTCGGCCTGGTCCGCCGAGGGCATCGTAACGGCCAGGACGCCCAGTCGGTCGCCCCGTACGGTCACCGGCAGGTGCAGGCGCACCTGGCCGTCGTTCAGCTTCTCGACGAAAGGTTCCTGGGACCCGAAGGCCCGTCCGGCGGGCGTGCCGTACGCGGGCACGGACTCGGGCGGGCTCGGAGCCGTGTGGACGGCCTGGAGCGTGGCGAGGCCGTAGTCGGCCAGGTAGAGCTGGACGGTCTTCGCCGCGTAGTCGTCGCACAGTGCTTCGCGGACCGCGTCCACCAGTTGGTGCGGGGCCGCGGAGCGAAGTGCCCGCTCGGCTGCCACGAATCTGTTCACGATGTTGGATACGCCATTCTTGTCACAGTGACGGCGCTGGACCCGCGCTGCCGCGGACGCCGTCCGTCGGTCCTTCTTGTCCGTATCTAGTGTTCTGCACGTATTGTCCGAACCGGTGGGCTGACAGTGCCCGTGAAGCCTGAAAGAGTGGCAGCGTGACTTCCTCCTACTCGCAACCGCGGCCGGACGAGGTGGCGCGTGTGACCTCCGAGGCGGCCGAGTTGCTGGAGGTCTTGTGGGGCCGGGCCTCGACGGCGCCGGTGTCCGCCTCCCAGATCCGCGTGCTGTTCATCCTGGAGCACAGCGACGGCATCAACCTGCGCATGCTCGCCGAGGCCCTCGGCTCCACGCCGCCGTCGACCAGCCGGCTGTGCGACCGCCTGCAGGCGGTCGGCTTCGTCGAGCGGGCACCCAGCGCCTCCAGCCGCCGCGAGCTGCGGCTGCATCTGAGCCGTCGCGGACGGACCTTTCTGACCGAGCTGCGCGCGCGACGCGAAGCCGCACTGCAGTCGGTGCTGGAGCAGATGCCCGCCACCAAGCGGACCGCACTGCTGGAGGGCCTGGAGGCGTTCTGCGCCGCGGCGTCCGCGGAGATCCACGAAGGCGACGAGGCCTCCGACGTCAGGAGTGCCCGAGACGTCAGGAGTGCCTGAATCCCGCCGACGCCCCGGTGCGGCGCCGGGACAGGGCCGGGTACGCGCCGCCGCCCGGCGACGCGGGCCGTCGTCGTTGCTGACCGGCACGTTCCACACCCCTCCCGCGCTTGACTCGCTCACTCTGTTGCCTCATGACCATAGTTGTCAAACGGCAACTGTTGGGCATGCGGGTGCGGCTCGCGATCGATGAACTGCCTCTTCGGGCAGCGGTCTTCAGTCCGAAGCGGTCATCACTCCACCGTGCCGGCCGGAGGCCCTGACTCCGGCCCCGCGTCCGCGGTGGCGAGCGCCTCCTCGACACTCCCCACGATCGGGACGGTGATGCTGACACCTGTGAGATCCATGATCCGCCGGACGGCGGGCGTCGGGGAGATCACATACACGCCCCCCGGAATCTCCCGTACCTCCTGATACGCCCTCAGCACGATGTTCATGCCGGACGAGTCCATGAACGGGACGCCGGCGATGTCCAGGATGAAGTTCCGTCGGCCATGGTGCAGCTGGTTCGCGAGATGGTGCTGCAACTCGGTCGCTGTATCCATGTCCAGGTCGCCCTCGACCGTGAGCAGCACGGCATCCTCCCGGGGCACTTCCACCTTGATCGACAAGGGATTCTGGGCAACGGACACAAGTACCTCCATAGGCGTTGGCGATCGTGACGGGTGCCCCGACGGACGGATTCAATGCATCGTGGAGCGAAGAATTCCCCGCAACCGGCCTGTCGCGCCTCTCGCTGACCCGTCGCAGGCGGTTTCGGGCATGACGCTCCTGTGCTGCACGCGTGTTGACCGTCCATCGATGCGTTCGGCCGCCTACCCCCGAATCTCCCCAGCACACGGGGCACGTGCGAGCGAGCCGCCCGCCGTCACGCTTCCGGCGGCTCCTTCTGACTGCTTTTGCGTGCAAGGGCCGGGCGGGCGGTTTGGCGGGCGGTCGACGGGTCACGCGATTAGAGAGACATCACACGATGTGGAGGAAGGAAGGGAACTCGGGAACTCGGGCCTCCTCGCCTCTGTCAGGGAGCGTAAGGATGAGTGAGCAGTACCGGACCGGTGTCACCAAGACCTCAACGGGCGCGGGCCGTGTGCGCCGGGGGCCGCGGAGTCCGGCGGAGGCGCGCGGCGCTGTGCGGCGGGTTCTGTCCGAACAGTCGCTCGCACGCGGCGCCGCCTGCGAGCCGGACACCCTCTCTGACGCGCTGCTGGTGGCGTCGGAGCTGACGACCAACGCGATGCTGCACGGCGGCGGCGTCACCGGCTTCGACGTCGAGGTCGTCGGCGAGGACCTGTATCTGTCCGTCAGCGACCGCGAACGCCGCCGGCCGGTCACCCTCGACCCGATCGACCGCCAGGGCCGCCACCGCTGCGGAGGCCGCGGCTGGCCGATCGTTTGCAGGCTGTCCCGCACGGTGCTGGTCTCCGACCTCCCGACGGGCGGCAAGCGCGTCACCGCGGTGCTGCGGCTGCCGACGGAGTGCCCGGAGTGGGCCAACAGGGCCTGACGGGGACGGGTCGGGGGATGGTCGGGGGATGGTCGGGGCGGATCGGCTTGCCGGCCTGATCGGACGGGGTGCGGATGATGGGCAGGGGCGGAGAGAGTGCCGCTGCGGACGGAACCGGCCGGGGCCGACGCGGACTGGGCCGGGTGCGGACGGGACGGGCGGCCAGACCGGTGGGGCAGCGCAATGAGGGCCGGTGGTCCGATGGGACTGGCCGGTTGGACGGCGCGGAGAGGCCGACGGGCAACGGGACGAGCCGGTGACCGGCAGTGTCATGGGGCCCGATGCGCCAGCGGGAGAGGCCGGGGCCAGCGGGCGGAAAGGCCGGCGGGCAACGGGACGGGCCCGTGACCAACAGCCTCAGGAGTCGTGGGTCAAGGGGAGAGGCCAGTGGCCGGGGCACGGAGGGCCGGCGGGCCAACGGGACGGGCCATAGGCCGCCAGCGTCAGGAGGCCGGGGGTCAAGGGGAGAAGGGGAAGTCGGCCGCCGGGGCACGGAGGGCCGGCCGGCCAACGGGACGGGCCATAGGCCGCCAGCGTCAGGAGGCCGGGGGTCAAGGGGAGAAGGAGAAGTCGGCCGCCGGGGCACGGAGGGCCGGCCGGCCAACGGGACGGGCCATAGGCCGCCAGCGTCAGGAGGCCGGGGGTCAAGGGGAGAAGGAGAAGTCGGCCGCCGGGGCACGGAGGGCCGGCCGGCCAACGGGACGGGCCATAGGCCGCCAGCGTCAGGAGGCCGGGGGTCAGGGGGAGAAGGAGAAGTCGGCCGCCGGGGCACGGAGGGCCGGCGGGCCAACGGGACGGTGGGCCATAGGCCGCCAGTGTCGTGGGGCCGGCGGGCCAACGGGAACGGCCAGTGACCGGCACGGAGGGCCGGGTGGGTCAGCGAGGCCGGGACCGGGTCGTCAGGGCCCGACGCCAGCGGGTCGGCTACCGACCTGATCGGACGGGGCGAGGATGTTGATCCGCCCCGGAGAGACTGACCTGGCCACGCGCCTGGCCGGACGACGACGCGGACAGGCTGGTGGGCCGACGCGACAGTCCAGTGGGTAGGCGCCAGAAGGCCGGTGGGGTCGACGGGACAGACCGGTGGGCCAGCGTGCAAACGCCGTGGCACCCAGGCCGACAGGCCAAGGACCGACAGGCCAAGGACCGACAGGGCAGCAACACTTGCTGGTGCCACTCAGGCGAACCGGCCGACGCCCAGGTGGGCGTCGGCCGGTGAGGGTGACTCGGGGTGCTTCAGGTCAGGCGACCCCGGGCTCCAGCAACCCCGCGCGCAGTTGCTTGATGATGCGGCTGATGAGGCGCGAGACGTGCATCTGGGAGACGCCGATCTGTTCGGCGATCTGCGCCTGGGTGAGCTCCTCGACGAAGCGCAGATGGATGATCCGGCGCTCCCGCTCGTCCAGCCCGGCGATCAGGGGTGCCAACGAGTGGAAGTCCTCGACGAGTTCCAGCGAGGGATCCTCCTCGCCGAGGAGGTCGGCCAGAACGGACTCGCCGTTCTCGGAGTCGGACGTGACGGCCGCGTCGAGGGAGGCGGACTGGTAGCAGTTGGAGGCCTTGCGGGCCTCGATCACCTCTTCCTCGGAGAGGGACATCAGCTCCGAGAGTTCGCGGGTGGTCGGCATGCGGCCCAGCCGGGAACCGAGTTCCTCGGTCGCCTTCGCCAACTCCGCGCGCGCCTCCTGCAACCGGCGCGGCACATGAACCGCCCAGCTCGTGTCACGGAAGAACCGCTTGATCTCGCCGACGATGTACGGGACCGCGAACGTCGTGAACTCGACCTCCCGCGCGACCTCGAAGCGGTCGATGGCTTTGATCAGCCCGATGGTCCCGACCTGGACCACGTCCTCCACCGAGTCCCCACGTGTGCGGAACCGCGAAGCCGCGTACCGCACCAGCGAGAGGTTCATCTCGATCAGCGTGTTACGTACGTACTGGTGTTCGTGCGTGCCCTCTTCCAGCATGACCAGTCGATCGAAGAACTGACGCGACAACCCACGTGCGTCCTGAGGGCTCACCCTCGTCGGCTCCTCGACCCGCGGCAGCGCCGCCCCCTGCGTCGTGACCGTCTCCTGTGCCGTGGCCGTTGCCTGCGCCACCGTCACGGCTGCCATGCTGCCCTCCCGATCGCCGGAACTTGTTGTCGTTTCCCCGCGTGCCCGAGTTCGAGCAACTCACTCCTCTTGTGTCGTTCGGATCGCGGCACGGAGGTGAGTTCTGGCGTGAAGACGCCCTTGAGAACGGTCGATCCGGCCACCTCCTCCGCGGACTTACCGGAGCGGCGCGGCGCCCCACTCGGTCGCCCGCCGGCAGTCCGTCGCCCGTGGACGCCGGTATCGGACGGCCCTTCTACGTCCGGTCGTTTGCGTGGGGAGTTGCGGGGCATGCGGATTTTCGTGCTTCGGACCAGAGGCGCCACGGTGCGACAGGTGTGACCGCTCCAGGGCCTTCGAGCCCTCTGCACCGTTTCCCACGGAGATTCCCTGAGTACGTCGTTCGGGAGCTGTTCCTCATGTTGGTTGAAACGTCCGCACATGGTTCCGACAACTCTGCCCGTCCCCGCGTGGCCGGCGGACGCGTCCACGACGACGCCCCCGACACCGCGGCCGACTTCACCCGGCTGGCCGCTCTGCCCGAAGGGCCCGAGCGCGACGCCGTACGCGACGAACTGGCCCGGGCGTGGCTGCCCATGGCCCACCGCATCGCCGGCCGCTTCCGCAACCGCGGTGAGTCGCTGGACGATCTGCGCCAGGTCGCGGCCCTCGGGCTGGTGAAGGCGATAGACCGGTTCGAGCCGGGACGAGGAGCCTTCGAGAGCTACGCAGTGCCCACCATCACGGGCGAGATCAAGCGGCACTTCCGCGACCGGATGTGGGCCCTCAGGGTTCCCCGTCGCGTCCAGGAGCTGCGCAACAAGGTACGGATCGCGCGCCGCGACCTCGTCACGACCTCGGGCGGCTCCACCCCCTCGGTCGCCGAGATCGCCGCCCGTGCCGGGCTGACCGAGGAGGAGGTCAACGCGGGGCTGGAGGCGTTGGACAGCTTCAGCACCCTTTCCCTCGACGCCGAAATGTCCTCGAGCGACGACGGCTTCAGCCTCGCCGACACCATCGGCGGCAATGAGGAGGCGTACGACGTCGTCGTAGACCGGGAGGCGGCGAAGGAGGGGCTGCGGCGGCTGCCCGAGCGGGAGCGCGCCATCCTGTACATGCGGTTCTTCGAGGACATGACCCAGAGCCGTATCGCCGAGCAGCTGGGGATCTCCCAGATGCATGTCTCCCGCCTCATCAGCCGGTGCTGCGCGCAGGTGCGGGAAGAGGCGCTCGACCGGGGGAACCAGCCGTAAGGCCACGTCGGCCACCACCGGACCGCCGTGCGGGCGGGTCGGCGGGCGACGCAAGGTCGGCCCCGGTTCCCGGTGCCTTCCATCGCCCCCCAGCACTCATCCAGGAGCGGATACCCATGCTGATGCCCCATCCGGCGATGCTGCGCAGGCTCGTCGAGGAGTACGAGGCATACAGGTGAAGCGACGCGTGGTCACGGCGGGCGTAGCAGCCGAGGAGCCTCCGGCGGCGCAGGGGCCGGCGGTGGTCGGCTGAGGTGCCAAAGTGGGACACCGCCCTGAGCGGCAAGGAGAGGGAGGCGATGTGAGCATCGACAGAATCTGGTCGTACCGTCCCGGGAGCGGCCACCAGGAGGGACGGACGCTCACGGGGTTCAAGGTCGAGGCGGCCGACGGCGTCGTCGGCCATGTGGACCGCCAGGCCGACGACACTCCCCTGCGCCACCTGATCGTCGACACGGGCGTATGGGTTTTCGGCAGGAGTCTGCTGATCCCCGCGGGGATGATCACCGGCGTCGACATGACGGCCCGGCTGATCACTGTGGGGTGTACCCGTGAGGAGGCCAAGGCGGCTCCCCGTTTCCGGACGGACCGCGAGACGCTCGATCCCGAGTACCTGTCCGCCGTCGGTGCGTACTACGCCACTTTGCCCCATGATTCGGGAGAGTCCGGGTAGCAGAGCGCCAGGAACGCGGTCGGACGACGAGGAGCGGAGACAACGACATGCGAGGAATGGTGAAGTGACGGGAGCCGCAGTCTTCTTGGTGCGCGCCTGTGATGCTCGGGGAGTGACGAGCATTCCGCGGGCAGCGTACGAGCAGCCGTGAAGCCGATGGAACGCCGTCCGGCCGGGGACGTCGGGACCGCGCCTGCCAGGCCGGTCCCGATCACCAGCGCGGCGGCGGCACGGAGCTATGTGCGGTCGCTCGTGGCGGAGGGATGGCGCGCGCCGTCCGACCCGGCGAGTGAGCGGGCCGTCATGGATCTCCTGCTGGTGGTGTCCGAACTGGTCACCAACGCGATCCGGCATGGCGGCGGCCTCGCGGGGTTCGAGGTGGCCCTGCTGCCCGATGCCGTGGGCCTGAGCGTGCACGACTACAGCGACGCCGTGCCCTCCGCGGCCTACGGGCCCGGCACGCTGCCGCTCGTGCACGAGGGCAGCGGATACGGGTGGCCGCTGATCATCCGCCTGACCCGCGAGATCCACATCGAGCGGCGCCGCGAGGGCGGCAAGACGGTCAGCGTGCTTGTGCCCCTTGCATGAGGGGCTGAGGTGCGTGAGGGGCTGAGAGTCCGCCCGCACGGGCGGGCGCCCCTCACCAGGGCAGGAACGCGTGCACGTCCTTGCCGTCGTCCCGCACCACCACACTGACCTGGTCGCACAGCGTGTGGATCAGGTACCAGCCGATGCCGCCGCCGGTGCCGTTGCCGGGGTGGAACGGGCGTGGCTCCGGTGGCGTGGTGCTCGTGTCGCTGAACGTCACATGCACCCCGTCGAACGTTTTGCGCATCACCAGCCGCAGCGGCCCCGGTGCGTACTGGATCGCATTGGCCGCCAGCTCGCTGACGACGAGCAGGATGTCGTCCCGGTACTCGGGCGTCGTCGGCGCGACCGACCGCGCGAGCGTGGTCAGGAACTCCTCCGCGCTGAGGCGGGCTCTCGTCACATCACCAAATCCCCCGTCAAACGCTGCCTCCCAGTCCTCGATCTCTTCGGACGGCGGTTTCTTCCCGCCCCCACGCGATTCGGTCGCCATCACACCTTCTTCGGCCCGCTGCCGTCGGCCGCGTGACTTTGTTTCGTACAGCTTTCACCGCTGCTGGTTCCCAGGCTGAGCGCGGCTACGCGTACGGAACGGTAGGAGCCGGCGGGACATCGCGGAAGAGGGAGGCCACTGGGGCCTGCTGCGCCGGTTCGGGACGCGACGCATCCCGACTTGATAGGCAAGCGAACACTTGCCTATGCTGGGGTCGTGGCCGACGACCTTTTCAAAGCCTTGGCCGACCCCACCCGCCGCACGATTCTCGACGAGCTGACGGAGAAGTCCGGGCAGACACTGTTCGAGATCTGTGCGCGGCTGAGCATGAAGCATCAGCTCGGCATCTCGCGTCAGGGGGTCTCCCAGCACCTGGCCGTGCTGGAGGCCGCCGGGCTCGTCGAGACCAGGCGGGAGGGCCGCTACAAATTCCATGACCTGAACACGGCTCCGCTGCGGCAGATCACCGAGCGATGGCTCGTGCGCGACTCATCCGGACCCGAGGAGAGCACCCCATGAAGATCCACCTGACCAGCGTCTTCGTCGACGACCAGACCAAGGCCGAGCACTTCTACACCGAGATTCTCGGCTTCATGAAGAAGCATGACGTCCCGGTGGGCGAGAAGGACCGCTGGCTGACCGTCGTCTCCCCCGACGAGCCCGGCGGCACCGAACTGCTTCTGGAGCCCGCCGGCCACCCGGCCGTGAAGACCTACCGCGACACCCTCGTCCAGGACGGCATTCCCCTCGCTCAGTTCGCTGTCGACGACGTCCACGCGGAGTACGACCGCCTGCGCAACCTCGGCGTCCGCTTCACCCAGGAGCCCCTGGACATGGGTCCCGTCACCACCGCGGTCCTCGACGACACCTGCGGCAACCTGATCCAGATCGCCACGGAGCCGCAGTAGGCGGCGACTCGCGCAGGGGCCTCGGCCCGGCGCCAAGGAGTTGGACTCCGTCAGCCGACCCGCGCGGCGATGGTTCGCGCGCACACCAGGGACTCGGTGTGCGTCGTGTCCACCTCCAGGTCATAGCCGACCCCTTCGTGAACCACGTGCGCCTGGAGCGCGGCCATCCCCTGGACCCGGTCTCCGCGTGCGACCTCACGGCCCGCGGCGACCGCGCTGTCGCACCTGACGCCGACCCACAGCACGGCGAGGTCGCCCAGCGCCTTCCGCCACCGCTGCTGGGACCCTGCCCCGCCGAGGAAGACGTCGTCGACGATGACCCTCGCGCCCGCGTGGGCCATCGCGGCGATCCCCTCGATCCAGGCCGCGTCCAACACCCGGAAGTCCGCCCCGACACTCACACCGCCGTCCGGCGCGAACGTGATCCCCCCGTCCGCCCCCTGCATCCTCGCGGGCAGGGCGGCGACGAACGAGTCGACCCCGAACGCCAGCCACGGGTCCGGCAGTACGGCCTGCAGACACCGTACGATCCCGGACTTCCCCGAGCTGGAACCGCCGTTCAGCACGATCACCTGAGTAGTCACCGCGCCACACTAGGCCGCTTCCCGCCCTGCCCCGATGGAATTTTCCGCTGTCCGCCCCCGGCGAAGAACTCCGCGAGCGGCAGGATCGCCGCGCCGACCGTGACCGCGTCCGGGCCGAGGCCTCCGAGGTCGATGGAGACGCGCTCGGCGGGATGGCGCAGGGCGTAGGCGGTGGCGTGGCGGCGTACGGCGGGCAGGATGCGGGGGCCCAGCCGGAGTGCCGCCCAGCCGCCGATGAGGATGCGTTCGGGCTGGAAGAGGTTGATCAGGTCGGACAGGCCGGCGCCCAGGTACTCGGCGGCCTCCTCCAGGACGGCGAGGGCCGCCGGGTCGGCCTCGGCGCCCTCGGCGGGGTGGGCCGCGGCGAGCATCGCCGTCAGTGCGGTCTCCTCGTCGGTGCCCTCCGGTGGGTGGCCGCCCTCCTCGCGCCAGCGGTCGAGGAGCGCCTCCGCGCCCGCGTACGCGTCCAGGCAGCCGAGGGCGCCGCAGCGGCAGCGGCGCCCCCTGACCCGTACGGTCAGGTGCCCCCACTCGACGGACCGGCCCTGCTCCACCTCCTGTGTGACGAGACAGGCGCCGACGCCGGAGCCGAAGAGGACGACCACCGCGCTGCGGGCGCCGCGTCCGGCGCCGAACCACATCTCGGCCTGGCCGAGGGTCCGGGCGCCGTTGTCGATGAAGTACGGGACGGAGTCGGGGAGTTCGCACGTCGAGCGGAGCAGCGATTCGAGCGGTACGGCGTCCCAGCCGATCGTCTGGCCGTGCACCACGGCGCCCTGCTCAGGGGTGCGGGCCACGATGCCGGGCACGCCGATGCCCACACCCAGAAGCCGTTCGGGGGCGATGCCCGTCTCGGCGAGAACCTCGGTGATGCCGTCGCGGATGTGCCCGACGATGACTTCGACGTCGTAGCCCTGGCGCTCCAGCGGCCGTTCGGTGCGGGCGAGTTCGGTGAGGGTGAGGTCGAAGAGCTCGACGCGTACGCGGGTCTCGCCGACGTCGACGCCGATCATGTGGCCGCCCGCGGGGGCGACGCGCAGCAGGGTGCGGGGACGGCCGCCGTCGGACTCGACGGTTCCGGCCTCCTCGACGAGGCCGTCGGCGACGAGTTCCGCGACCACGTTGCTGATGGAACCGCCACTCAGCCCGGTGGCCGGGGCCAGTTCGAAGCGGCTCAACGGGCCGTCGAAATACAACCGTTGCAGTACGACGGTGCGATTGCCCCGTCGCAGGTCACGCACTGTCCGTCCGTTCCGCCCTGCCATGTGGGTCCCTTCCGACGCGCCCGAACAGCAACATACCGCCGCGCGATCTCTTGACGCGCCCTTCCTTCGGGTCTTAAATCACGCTCTAAATTAACCCATGAGCGGCGTTCGGGAAGTGAACGCTCGCGTTGGGTATCCCTCCGGAAAGGGACGCCTGAGCCATGCGCAGAATCCGAGCCGCGGCCGTCGGTGCCGTCACCGTTTCCCTGCTGACCGCCGTGACCGCCTGCGGTGGCGGCTCGTCGACGGGCGGCGGGTCCAACGACTCACCGAAGACGCTCACCTACTGGGCCTCCAACCAGGGCGCCAGCATCGAGGTCGACAAGAAGGTCCTCCAGCCCGAGCTCGACAAGTTCAAGAAGCAGACCGGGATCGAGGTGAAGCTGGAGGTCGTCCCCTGGTCGGACCTGCTGAACCGGATCCTCACCGCCACCACCTCGGGCCAGGGCCCCGACGTCCTCAACATCGGCAACACCTGGAGTGCCTCCCTCCAGGCGACCGGCGCGCTACTGCCGTGGGACGAGAAGAACTTCACCGCGATCGGCGGCAAGGACCGCTTCGTCGACTCCGCGCTCGGCTCGACCGGCGCGCAGGGCCAGGACCCGGCGGCCGTACCGCTGTACTCGATGGCGTACGCGCTCTACTACAACAAGAAGCTGTTCGCCGACGCGGGCATAGCCAAGCCCCCGGCCACCTGGGACGACCTCGTCGCCGCGGGCAAGAAGCTGTCGGGGGACGGCAAGTGGGGCCTGGGCGCCGAGGGTTCGAACCCGTCCGAGAACATCCACCACGTCTTCGTCTTCGCCAAGCAGCACGGTGCCGACTTCTTCACCGCCGACGGCAAGCCCGACTTCGCCAATGACGGCGCGGTCGACGCGATCAAGCAGTACGTCGACCTGATGGCCAAGGACAAGGTCATCGCGCCGGGCAACGCCGAGTACGCCCAGAACCAGTCGGTCAGCGACTTCGCCAAGGGCAAGACCGCGATGCTGCTGTGGCAGAGCGCGTCCGCCAACCTCGAGTCCCAGGGCATGAGCGCGGACTCCTACGGTGTCGCCCCCGTTCCGGTGCAGTCCGGCGCTCCCGGCACCGACAAGCAGGTCAACTCCATCGTGGCCGGCATCAACCTCGCCGTGTTCAAGAACACCGACAACGTCGACGGCGCCAAGAAGTTCGTGAAGTTCATGACCAGCGACGAGGAACAGAAGGTCCTGAACACCGCGTTCAGCTCGATCCCGCCGGTGAAGGGCGCCCAGTCGGACGCCTCCTTCAACGCCGGGGCCAACGCCGTCCTCAAGGACACCCTCGCCCAGAGCGCCGCCGCGATGCCGCAGGTCGCCGACGAGTCCCAGTTCGAGACGGCCGTCGGTACGGCCGTGAAGGACCTGTTCGCCGACGCGGCCGCCGGGCGTCCGGTCACCACCGACTCGGTGAAGGCGGCGCTCGAGAAGGCCCAGCAGCAGATGCCGACGAAGTGAGCACGATGACGACCGCTGCTCCCGCAGAGGCGGCCCCGCACAAGAACTCGTCCGGGTCGGCGGAGCAGACGCCCCGCTTCCGCCGCCCCGGGCGGATCCGCCGTATCGCACTGCCGTATCTGCTGCTCCTGCCGGCCCTGCTCCTCGAACTGCTGGTCCATCTGGTGCCGATGGTGATCGGCATCGTGATGAGCTTCAAGGAGCTCACGCAGTTCTACATCCGCGACTGGGGCACCGCGCCCTGGACGGGGCTGTCCAACTACGAGGTGTCGGTGGACTTCGACGCCCCCGTGGGCGAGGCGCTGCTGCACTCCTTCCTCGTCACCGTCGCCTTCACCCTGCTGTCGGTGGGCCTGTGCTGGCTGATCGGTACGGCGGCGGCGATCTACATGCAGGACACCTTCCGCGGCCGGGGCCTGCTGCGCGCCCTGTTCCTGGTGCCGTACGCGCTGCCCGTGTACGCGGCGGTCATCACCTGGGTGTTCATGTTCCAGCACGACAACGGGCTGGTGAACCACGTCCTGCACGACCAGCTCGGCATCACCGACAAGCCGTCCTTCTGGCTCATCGGCGACAACAGCTTCGTCGCGCTGCTCGTGGTGTCGGTGTGGAAGGGCTGGCCGTTCGCCTTCCTCATCGTCATGGCCGGTCTGCAGAACATCCCGAAGGAGCAGTACGAGGCCGCAGCCCTCGACGGGGCCGGCATGTGGCAGCAGATCCGCCGGATCACCCTGCCCTCGCTGCGTCCGGTCAACCAGGTCCTGGTGCTCGTGCTGTTCCTGTGGACGTTCAACGACTTCAACACGCCGTACGTCCTGTTCGGCAGGACCGCTCCGCAGGCCGCGGACCTCATCTCGGTCCACATCTACCAGGCGTCGTTCGTCACCTGGAACTTCGGCACCGGTTCCGCCATGTCCGTCCTGCTGCTGCTGTTCCTGCTCGTGGTGACGGGCGTCTACCTCCTGCTGACCTCCCGAGGAAGGAAGACGGCCGATGTCTAGCACCTCCCGGGCGCCCCGCTCGCCGATGGCTCCGCCGCGGTCCTACTACTGGTCCCGGCGGGTCTTCCTCACCCTGCTCACCGGGTTCGTCCTGGTGCCGGTCTACGTCATGGTCTCCAGCTCGCTGAAGCCACTGGCCGACGTCTCCGGGGAGTTCCGCTGGCTGCCGAGCGAGCTGACGATCCGGCCGTACATCGACATCTGGTCGACGATCCCGCTGGCCCGGTATTTCGTGAACTCGCTGATCGTGGCGGGCGCGGCGACCGTCTGCTCGGTGGTGATCGCGGTGTTCGCGGCGTACGCGGTCAGCCGCCACAACTTCCGGGGCAAGCGCGTCTTCACGGTCACGGTGCTGTCCACGCAGATGTTCCCCGGCATCCTCTTCCTGCTGCCGCTGTTCCTGATCTACGTCAACATCGGCAACGCCACCGGTATCGCCCTGTTCGGCTCGCGCGGCGGTCTGATCCTGACGTATCTGACCTTCTCGCTGCCGTTCTCGATCTGGATGCTGATCGGGTACCTCGACTCGGTGCCGCGCGACCTGGACGAGGCGGCGATGGTGGACGGCTGCGGCCCCCTCGGGGCGCTGTTCCGGGTCGTCGTGCCGGCGGCGATCCCCGGCATCGTCGCGGTCGCCGTCTACGCCTTCATGACCGCCTGGGGCGAGGTGCTGTTCGCCTCGGTGATGACCAACGACACCACCCGCACGCTGGCCGTCGGCCTCCAGGGCTACTCCACGCTCAACAACGTGTACTGGAACCAGATCATGGCCGCCTCGCTGGTCGTCAGCGTGCCCGTGGTCGCCGGGTTCCTGCTTCTGCAGCGCTATCTCGTCACCGGTCTGACGGCGGGAGCCGTCAAGTGACCCACGCTGCTGTCTCCGCCTCCGCTGTCTCCGAAGGGAATTCCGTGACCATCGACCTTGCCGCACTCCCCGAGAACTTCCTGTGGGGCACGGCCACGTCGGCCTACCAGATCGAGGGAGCCGTCGCCGAGGACGGCCGCTCCCCCTCGATCTGGGACACGTTCTCGCACACTCCCGGCAAGATCGACAACGACGACCACGGCGACATCGCCTGCGACCACTACCACCGCTGGCGCGAGGACATCGCGCTGATGCGCCGGCTGGGCACCAACGCCTACCGGTTGTCGATCGCCTGGCCGCGTGTCGTGCCGGGCGGCGACGGGCCGGCCAACGCGAAGGGCCTCGACTTCTACGACGCGTTGATCGACGGCCTGCTGGAGGCGGGCATCACCCCGTCCGTCACCCTCTACCACTGGGACCTGCCGCAGGCGCTCCAGGACCGGGGCGGCTGGCCGGCCCGCGACACCGCCCACCACTTCGGCTCGTACGCGGCGGTCGTCGCCGAGCGTCTAGGCGACCGTGTCCAGCACTGGACCACGCTCAACGAGCCCCTGTGCTCCGCCTGGATCGGGCACCTGGAAGGCAAGATGGCGCCCGGCCTGACCGACCTCTCGGCGGCCGTCCACGCCTCCTACCATCTCCTCCTCGGCCACGGTCTGGCAGCGCAGGCGATCCGGGCGGCGGCACCGGGCGCCCAGGTCGGCATCGTCAACAACCTGTCCGCCGTCGAGGCCGCCAGCGACCATCCCGAGGACGTCGCGGCGGCCCGGCGCCAGGACGGGCACACCAACCGCTGGTGGCTGGACCCGGTCCACGGCCGTGGCTTCCCGAAGGACATGCGCGAGGTCTACGCCGCCGCGTCCGGCGTCGAACTCCCGGAGCAGCCGGGCGATTTGGAGACGATCGCGCAGCCCCTTGACTGGCTGGGCCTCAACTACTACTTCTCCTCCACCGTCGCCGACGACCCCACCGGACCGGCCCCGCACGTCCGCACGATCCGCCGTCCCGGCGTACCCCGCACGGGCATGGACTGGGAGATCGACGCATCCGGCATCGAGCGCCTGCTGCTCCGGCTGACGCAGGACTACGGCGCCCGCAAGCTGTACGTCACGGAGAACGGCTCGGCCTACCCCGATGTCGTACGGCCCGACGGGACGGTGGACGACCCGGAGCGCCAGGAGTACCTGATCGGCCATCTCGCGGCGTGCGCGTCCGCCGCCCGCAAGGGCGCCCCGCTGGCCGGCTACTTCGCCTGGTCGCTGCTGGACAACTTCGAGTGGGCGTACGGCTATGACAAGCGCTTCGGTCTGGTGCATGTCGACTACCGCACCCAGGCCCGCACCATCAAGGGCAGCGGCCACCGGTACGCGGACATCGTCCGGGCGCATGCGGAGAGGGCACGCAACGCCGCCTAGGGCCTGTTGCGACAGGCCCTGGCAGGCCGGGCGGCCCCTCGGTCGTACGGGGGGGGGTCGAGGGGTGGTCACCCAAAGGGGTTACAGTTAGGCTTACCTAACTTTGTGCGCACGGTGTTCGTGCACTGTGAATCCGCTCCGGAGGGGTGCGTGAGTAAGGCGGACCTGCCGGGACGGACCGTCCTGTGGCGGGCGGTGCGAGAACAGCGCCGCGATGTCGTCCTGGGTGCCGTGCTGGGCATGGGCCATCAGACGGGCGAGGCTCTCGTGCCGGTGCTCATCGGTGTGGCCATCGACCGCGGGGTGGTGGACGGGGACGTCGCCGGTCTGCTGCTGTGGCTCGGGGTCCTGGCCGTCGTGTACGTCGGGCTGTCCTTCAGCTTCCGCTTCGGTGCACGGGCCGGTGAGCGGGCCTCCGTGACGGTCGCGCACCGTCTCAGGACCGAGCTGATCGGCCGCGTCCTCGCTCCCGAAGGAGGCGCGGACGACGGCCGGTTGCCCGGCGAGCTGGCGAACACCGCCACCGAGGACGCCCGGCGGGTCGGTGCCGTCACGATGGCCCTCGTCGTCGGCGTGGCCGCCGCGACCGGTCTGACGGTCGGGGCGGTCGTGCTGCTGCGCGTGTCCCTGACTCTCGGGCTGCTCGTGCTGCTGGGCACTCCCCTGCTGCTGTGGCTGGTGCACCTGTTGAGCAAGCCGCTGGAGCGGCGCAGCGAGACCGAGCAGGAGCGTGCGGCGCGGGCATCGGGCGTCGCGGCGGACCTGGTGGCCGGACTGCGCGTCCTCAAGGGCATCGGCGCCGAGCAGGCGGCCGTCGCCCGCTACCGGCGGGTCAGCCGCAACTCGCTCACCGCCACCTTGCGCGCGGCACGCGCCGAGGCGTGGCAGAGCGGGGTCGTCACCATGCTCACCGGCGCGTTCCTGGCCCTGGTCGTACTCGTCGGCGGTCGGCTGGCCGCGCGCGGCGACATCGGCCTCGGCGAGCTCGTCACGTCCGTCGCGCTCGCCCTGTTCCTCATCGGCCCGCTCTCCGAATTCTCCTGGGTCAACGCCGAGTTGGCCCAGGGCCGCGCGTCCGCCGCCCGGATCGCCGAAGTCCTCGGCGCCGAACACGCCGTGAAGCCCGGCCCGTCGTCCGAAGGCGACGTGCTGCGCCGGGTGGAGGGGCGGCTGCGGTTGCGCGGCCTGTCGTACGGGTCCCTCACCGGGGTCGATCTCGACATCGCGCCCGGCGAGACCGTTGGCGTCGTCGCCCCCGATCCCGCCGGCGCCTCGGCCCTGCTGCGCTGCCTCGGCCGCCGCGCCGACCCGGACGCCGGGACCGTCGAACTGGACGGGACGGAACTGACCGCCCTGGGCCTGGCGGAGCTGCGGGCCGCGCTCCTGGTCGCCGAGCACGACGCGGACCTGTTCGAGGGCACCCTCCTCGACAATGTCGCCGCCACGGCTCACGCCCGGACCGGCGCGCCCGTCACGGCCGCCATCGCCGCCTCGGGCACCGACGAGGTCGTACGCACACTGCCCGACGGTCTCGACACGGCCGTTGCCGCGCGCGGGCATTCGCTCTCCGGGGGACAGCGGCAGCGCGTCGCGCTGGCCCGGGCACTGGCCGCCGAAGCGCCGGTCCTCGTCCTGCACGAGCCCACCACGGCCGTCGACGCCGTGACGGAGGCGCGGATCGCCGCCGGGGTGAGGGATGTACGCGCCGGCCTCACCACGCTGCTGGTGACCACGAGCCCCGCCCTCCTGGCAGTGACGGACCGGGTCGTCCTCCTCGACGGGGGCAGGGTCGCCGCGAGCGGCCGTCACGAGCAACTGGTCCACGACTGCGCCGACTACCGTACGGCGGTGCTCGCATGACCCCGTCCGATGCCGGAGCTACGTCCGAAGGCGCCGACCTCCTCCCCGTCGCCACACCCGCGCGTACGCGAGCAGCCGTGGCCGAACTGCTGCGACCGCAACGGCCCTTGGTCATGGCGGCGTTCGCGGTGATGGTCGGGGCCACGGCCATCGGCCTGCTGGTGCAGCCGCTGCTGGGCCGGATCGTCGATCTGGCCGCGGGCCGCGCGTCCGCCGACGCGTTCACCACGACGGCGGTGCTGCTGGTGGCCGTCGCCGTGGCACAGGGCGTGAGCTCCGGGTTCGGTCTCTCGCTGCTGTCGCGGCTGGGCGAGACGACGCTGGCCCGGTTGCGCGAGCGGTTCGTCGAGCGGGCGCTGGGACTGCCGCTGGAGCGGGTCGAGAAGGCCGGGGCCGGTGATCTGACCGCCCGCGTCACCGCCGATGTGTCGCTGATCGCCGAGGCGGTGCGGGGCGCTCTGCCGGAGCTGGCCCGTTCGCTGCTGACCATCGTCCTCACGCTGGGCGCGATGGCCCTGCTCGACTGGCGGTTCCTGCTGGCCGCGCTGCTGGCGGTGCCGGTGCAGGCGGCCACCGCGCGCTGGTACGTCAGCCGGGCCGTTCCGCTCTACGCCGAGCAGCGTGCGGCGGGCAGTGCCCAGCAGCAGCAACTGCTCGACACGGTCGCGGGCAGCTCCACGGTGCGGGCCTTCCGGCTGGAGCGGGAGCACGCCGACCGGGTCGGCGAGCGGTCCTGGTCGCTGGCGGCACTGCGGATGCGCGGCGTGCAGCTGGTCCTGGGCTTCTACAGCCGGCTGCACATCGCCGAGTACATCGGGCTGACGGCCGTGCTGGTCACCGGCTACTGGACGGTCCGCCAGGGCTCGGCGTCGATCGGTACGGCGACCGCGGCCGCCCTGTACTTCCACAGCCTGTTCGCCCCCGTCAACGCCGCCCTAGTCCTCCTCGACGACGCCCAGTCGGCGACGGCGAGCCTCGCCAGGCTCGTGGGCGTGACCGACCAGGCCCCGCCGCCGGGACCGGCCCGCCCGGTCGAGGCGGGCCCCATCGAGGTGACGGTCCGCGCGCTCAGCCACGCGTACCGGCCCGGGCACCCTGTTCTGCACGACATCGACCTGACGATCCATCATGGCGAGCGGGTGGCGCTCGTCGGCGCGAGCGGGGCCGGCAAGACCACGCTGGCCAGGCTCGTCGCCGGTATCCAGCCGCCCGCCTCCGGCACCGTGCTGGTCGGTGGCGTCCCGCCGACGGAGCTCGGCCCGGTCACCGCACGGCGCACGGTCGCCCTGATCACCCAGGAGACCCACGTCTTCGCGGGCCCGCTCGCCGACGACCTCCGCCTCGCCGCCCCCGACGCCACCAACGACGAACTGCGGTCCGCGCTCGACCGCGTCGACGCCCTCGCCTGGGCAGAGGCGCTGCCCGACGGCCTGGACACGGTGGTCGGCGACGGCGGACACCGGCTGAGCGGCGACCGGACGCAGGCGCTCGCGCTGGCCCGGCTGATCCTCGCCGATCCGCCGCTGGTCATCCTCGACGAGGCCACCGCCGAGGCGGGCAGTGCCGGAGCGCGTGCCCTGGAGAAGGCGGTCGCCCGTGCCGTGGACGGCCGCACCGCACTGATCGTGGCCCACCGCCTCAGCCAGGCGGCGGCCGCCGACCGCATCGTCGTCATGGACGCCGGGCGCATCGTCGAGACCGGCACACACGACGAACTGCGCGCCGCCGACGGCCCGTACGCGGCCCTCTGGCAGGCGTGGTCGGACTCCCGCGACACCGGCACCTGAGACCCCACCGCACCACCCTGCCGTGACACCCGCCTCATCCGCGCGGCTCCACAGGAAACACGTCTACGTCGGCCTGGTGTGCCGCACATCGCCCGCGTCCTCACCCAGTGGGCCGGCATCGGCCCGGACCACCGCCGGCTGCTCCCCCTGTCGGCCGTGCTGGCGCCCTGTCTGCGGCTGACCGCCGATATCGCCGGACGCCTGGTCGCCCGTCCGACCGAGATCCAGGCCGGCATTCTGGTCGCCTTCATCGGCGGCCCGTTCTTCATCGCGCTGGTCCGCCGGCGCCGACTCGCGGAGCTGTGAACCGTGCCGGACGCCCTCAGTCGCGGAGCGGTGAGCCCATGACCGCCGAACTCGCCCCCGTTCCGGACCGGAAGGACCCCGCGGACCGGCCGCCGTCGCGCCGTACCGCCGACCGGGTCGCCTTCCGGCTCGACGTGCCGCCCGTGTCCGGGGTGCTGCGGCCCCGGCTGGTGGCCGTGCCTGGTGTTGGCCGCCCTCGCCCTTCTGGCGTTCTGCGTGGAGACGTCGGTCGGGGACATCTCCCTCCCCCTCACCGACGTGATGCGCGCCCTGGTCGGCGCGGGCGACCCCGGCACCGAGCTGATCGTCCACGAACTGCTCGGGCGGCAATGCGGACCCTGGAGCTGGGGGACGATGTCGCCCGCGGTCTCGGCACGCGCGTCCAGACCGTGCGGGTGGCCGTGCTGCTGGTCTCCGTCGGGCTGGTGGCGTTCGGGACCGCGAGCGCCGGGCCGGTGGCGTTCGTCGCGCTCGCCGCCCCGCAGGTCGCCCAGCGGCTGGCCGGCACCTCGTACCCGCCGCCCGTGGCCGCCGGACTGACCGGCGCCGTGATGGTGCTCGTGTCCGACCTGGTCGCCCGGAAGCTCATCCCGGACACCGAGCTTCCGGTCGGGATCGTCACGGGTGTGCTCGGCGCCCCGTCCTGCTGTGGCTGCTCGTCCGCGCGAACCGCGCCGGTTCAGGAGGCTGAAGACGTGTCATCGAAGTACCAGGCGGCGTACGGCAGTTCCGGCGACGGCCCCGACCTGCGCGCCGAAGGCCTGCGGCCGGCGTACGACGACCGGGTCGTCGTCGAGGATCTCGACCTGACGATCCCGTCCGGCCGGATCACGGTGATCGTCGGCGCGAACGCCTGTGGGAAGTCCACGCCGCTGCGCGCGCTCGCCCGGCTGCTGACCCCCGAGGGCGGTGCCGTCCACCTCGACGGGCGCTCGATCCACTCGATCCCCACGCGGGCTCTCGCGCAGCAGCTGGGCATCCTGCCGCAGTCGCCGGTCGCCCCCGAGGGGCTGACCGTCATCGGCCTGGTGGGGCGGGGCCGTTCACCGCATCAGACGTGGTGGCGGCAGTGGTCGTCCGCCGACGAGGATGCCGTGCACGAGGCGCTGCGTGCCACCGCGATGGCCGACCTCGCCCAGCGGGCCGTCGACGAGCTGTCCGGCGGCCAGCGGCAGCGCGCCTGGATCGCCATGGCGGTCGCGCAGGGTAAGCCGGTGATGCTGCTGGACGAGCCGGCGACGTACCTCGACCTCGCCCATCAGATCGACGTCCTCGACCTGATCACCGACCTGAACCGGCAGCAGGGCCGCACCGTCGTGATGGTGCTGCACGATCTCAACCAGGCATGCCGGTACGCCGACCACATCGTCGCCATGAAGGCCGGCCGCATCGTGGGCGAGGGCACTGCGGCCGAGGTCGTTACCGCCGCCACGGTGGAGGAGGTCTTCGGGCTGCGGTGCGTGGTCGGCGAGGATCCGGTCAGCGGAACGCCGATGGCGGTGCCGATGAGCCGTCACCACGAGGGCGTCGACCCGGCCGACGTCGTGGCGGGCCGCGCCGGTTGAGCGGGAGGCATCGCGGGGACCCGCGCCGATGGCTCGACCGGTGAACGGTCCCCGCGGTCGCCGTACGCCCCGCGGGTTACCGTTCGCCGGGTCTCCTACCGGCGGCTGCGCACGAGCAGGTGGAGGAAGTACGGCGTGCCGATCACCGCGGTCATCAGGCCGGCGCCGAGTTGAGCGGGCGCGATCACGGTGCGGCCGAGCAGGTCCGCCGTGCAGACGAGAGCGGCGCCGAGCAGCACGGAGACCGGGATCACCCTGACGTGCGGTCGGCCCACGAGCGCCCGGGCCGCGTGCGGGGCGACCAGGCCCACGAAGCCGATCGTGCCCGCGGCGGCGACCGCGGTGGCGGCGAGCAGGACGCTCAGGAGGAGGAAACCGAGGCGCCCGCGCGCCAGGTTGAGCCCGAGCAGCCTCGGGGTGTCCTCGTCGAGGGACACGAGGTCGAGTTCCGCGCGCCGCAGGACCGCGACGGTCACGCCCAGCGCGAGGACGGCCGCGAGCGGTGCGATGTCGGGCAGAGTGCGTCCGTACGTGGAACCGGACAGCCAGGTGAGGGCCTTCGCCGCGTTGAACGGGTCGGTGAGGACGATCAGCAGGCTGACCAGCGCGGTGGAGCCGGTGGCCATGCCGATGCCGACGAGGACGAGCCGGTTCTGCTGGAACCCGCCCCGCGCGGCGAGCCCGAAGACGATGATCGAGCTGACAGCCGCGCCCGCGAACGCCGCGCCGGCCACACTCCACGATCCGGCCAGCGGCACGGTCGTCACCAGCAGCACCGCGCCGAGCGCTGCCCCGCCGGAGACGCCCAGGACACCGGGCTCCGCGAGCGGATTGCGTGTGACGGCCTGGACAAGGGTCCCGGCCAGGGCGAGTGCCGCGCCCGCGAGGAGTGCCGCGAGAACCCGGGGCACGCGGGTGTCGAGTACGAACGAGACGGCCCGGCCTGCCCTGCCCTGCGCCCAGTTGACGACGTCGCCCAGCAGCAGCTTGCTGTCCCCGAGCAGCACCGCGGCGATCGTCACGCCGACCAGCACCGCCACCAGGACGACCGTGGTGGTGACGAAGACGGTCCGGCTGCGAATGCGCAGCCGGTCGGGTGCGGCGGCCGCGGCCGTGTCCTTCAGCCGCGTGGCCATCACGATCAGGAACACGGCACCGACCAGGCTGGTGACGACACCCGTCGGCACGGCGACCGCCAGGTCCGTCGGCACGAGGGCCCGCAGCAGGACGTCCGAGCCGAGGACGAGTGCCGCACCGGTCAGGCCCGCGACCGGAAGGCTCGCCTGCGCCCGGGTGAACCCGCGGAACCTGCGGGCGAGGGGGCGGACGAGCGCGGGGGCGCACAGGCCGACGAAGCCGATGGGCCCGGCGAGGGTGACGGCCGCCGCGGAGAGCAGCGCCGCGCACACGACCGCCGTGACCCGGGTGGCACGCACCGGCACGCCGAGCCCGCGGGCGGCGTCGTCGCCGAGGGCCAGGGCGTCGACCCGGCGGGCGACCAGCAGGAGCCCGAGGAGGCCGGCGACGCCGAGCGGCGCGAGCTGGGCCACGCCGTCGAACCCGCTCTGGGCGACGCTGCCCTGGTTCCACTTGTAGAGGCCCTGGGTCTCCTGAGGGAAGAGCTGGAGCAGACCCTCGGTCACGGCGGTCAGGCCGAGGGCGAGGGCACTGCCGGCGAGCACGAGCCGGACGGTGCCCGCGCCCAGTCCGGACAGGCCGAGCACGACGGACACCGCCACGAGGCCCCCGGCGAACGCGACGCCGGAGGAGGCGAGCAGGGGCAGCGAGACGCCGGTGACGGCGGCCAGCCCGAGCCCCAGGTAGGAGCCCGCGTTGACCGCGAGGGTGTCGGGCGAGGCGAGCACGTTGCGGCTGATCGCCTGCAAGGTGGCACCCGCCATCCCGAGCACTGCTCCCACGAGGAGCCCGGCGGCCATGCGCGGCAGCCGGGAGGCGATGACGACGGGGGCATCGGCCGGGTCGGCCCGGCCGGTGAGCGCCTTGAACACCTCGCCGGCGCCGACGGCGGCCGTGCCCTGCGTGATGTCCACGACCGCCAGGCCTGCGACCAGCAGGACCAGAGCGGCCGTCACCGCGGCCGCACCGGTCCGGGACGTGGCGGGGGCCGCGGGCGGACGGGTGGCGGGAGTTGTCGCGGTGACGGCCATGGTGTTACTTCGTCAGCTCCTTGACGAGGGCGTCGATGTACGCCCCCATCGACTCCTGGCCGCCGAACATCCAGATACCGTCGGGCAGTCGGTGGACGTTGCCCTTCTTCACGAACGGCAGCGAGGTCCACACCTTGTCCTTGGACAGGGCGCCGGTGGCGGTGAACGGGGTGCTGCTCTTGTCGCCGTCGTTGGCGATGTAGGCGAACTGCACGTCGTCGCCCAGCTTGGTGAGCCCCTCGACGTCGGTGGTGCCGAGCCCGTAGTCCTTGTCGCCCTTGACCGTCCAGGCGTTCTTCAGGCCGAGTTCCTCGTTGACCGCGCCGATGAGCGAGCCGCTGGTGAACGGCCTGATGGAGACCTGGTTGGAGATGTCGTAGCCGTCGGCGAAGGCGAACTCGGCACCGTCGAGGCCGGCGTCCGCGAGGGCCTTCCTGCCCTCGGCGACCTTCGCGTCGAACTCGTCCTTCAGCTTCTCGGCCTGCTCGGTGGTGCCGGTGGCCTTGGCGACGAGGTCGAGGTTCTTCGTCATCCGGCCGATCGGGTCGGAGGCGTCGGCGGAGCGCACCTCCAGGACGGGGGCGACCTTGCGCAGCTGCTTCACGGCCGCCGGCGGCAGGTCGGTGCTGGCGACGATGAGGTCCGGCGCGAGCGCAGCGATGGTGTCCATGCTGGGCTCGCCGCGGGTGCCGATGTCCTTGGGCTCGTTCTTCAGCGGGACCGCGGTGTCCCAGGTGTTGTAGCCCTTGACGTCGGCGACGCCGACCGGGTCGACACCCAGCGACACCAGGAGCTCGACTTCGTGCCACTCGGTTCCGACGACCTTCTTGGCCGGCCCGTCGAGTTCGACCTTGCTGCCGGAGGCATCGGTGAGGGTGATGGCCTCGCCGGTCTTCTTCGCGTCGCTGCTGTCGGCGGCGGGCTCGGTCGTACCGCAGGCGGTCAGGGTGAGGGCCGCGGCGGTGGCGACCGCCGCGGTCGTGAGGAGGCGTCTCATGAGGGGGTGCTGAGCCTTTCGGTTCGCGTGTGGTGCCGGCCGATCGCGCGGGTGCGCAGCCGGCCCGTCAAGGGGTCGGTGTCGACTTCGATGCGGATGCCGTAGATGTCGGTCAGCCGCTGAGCCGTCAGTACGTCCTCGGGGAGACCGTCCGCGACGATCCGCCCCTCGTGGAGCAGCACGATCCGGTCGGCGAGGGCCGCGGCCTGGTCGAGGTCGTGCAGGACGGCGCCCACGGCGATCCCGTGGTCGTCCGCCAAGTCGCGGATCAGGTCCAGGAGTTCGATCTGGTAGCGCAGGTCGAGGTAGGTCGTCGGCTCGTCGAGGAGCAGTACGCCGGTCTCCTGCGCGAGGCAGCCGGCGAGCCATACCCGCTGGAGCTGTCCGCCGGAGAGATGCTCGGCGCCCCGCTCGGCGAGCTCGGCGACTCCGGTCATGACGAGCGCGCGCTCCACCGCCGCCGGGCCGCCCGGGTCGGCCCTGCCCCAACGGCCCCGGTACGGGTAGCGGCCGAACTCCACGACGTCCCGTACGGTCAGGCCGCTGGGCGTGGGTCGCCCCTGCGTCAACAGGGCCACGCGGCGCGAGAACTCACGCGGGGTCAGCGCCAGTCCGTCGGCGCCGTCGATGACGAGCGTCGCGCTCCTGGGCCGCTGCAACCGCGAGATCGTCCGCAGCAGCGTCGACTTGCCACTGCCGTTCGGGCCCACCAGCACGGTCACTTCACCCGGCCGCAGCGTCACCGACGCGTCGTGTACGACGTCCACGCCCTCGTAGGCCACGGTGACATCCGTGGCCGACAGCTCATGACCGCGGGGGCGCACCGCCGCGGAGGTCTCTTCACCTGCTTGCACGCGGCACAGGTTAGCCTAACCTTACTAAAACCTGTGAGGGGTGGGTGGACCCGAGCACAAGAAGAGGATCAGCCAAAGGCCGAATCCCGGCCGGGCGGGGCCAGGACCGTCCGGGCGGACAGCCCTACGAAGCCCGCCCGCCGTCCGCGGCACCGCGCGCCGCCCCCATGATCTCCGCCACGATCTGCGCCTTCAGATCCGAGTACGCCAGCAGAGTCGGCGCCCGGCGAGCGGCTTCCCGCTTCGCGGCTGCGTATCGGGCCACCGCGTCCGGATGAGTGATCAGATAGTCCCGGAAGAGGAGGTTGTCGGCCCACAATCGCCCCTGCCGCCCGACCACATGGACATTGACCGGCAGACCGGAACGCCGGCGCAGGTACTGCCGCCCGGGAACGCCGGCCTCCCCCAGCCACTCGAAGCCCAGCCGCTCAATGCGGGCGACAGCGACCTCGATTCTGCCGGCCGGACAGCCGACCTGAACGTCGATGACCGGCTTGGCCTCAAGTCCTGGAACGGCCGTGGAACCGATGTGCGCCACATCCACGGGCAGTCCGCGCAGAGCTGCCGAGATGTCGTGGACCAGCGTCCACCCCTGGTCTCCCCAGGCCGGATCAGGAGCGACGACGTGGATCGGTTCGTCGAGGTCAGCCACACCACCACGCTATCGGCGCCGGTGCCGACGCCGACCCAACCCCGATCACGTCGGCTCGGCGTACTTGCCCAGGTCGCCGGCGTTCAGCGCGGCCTTGTCGTTGAAGCCGATGACGTAGCCGTCCAGGTCGCGGATGTAGAACATCCGCTGGCCTGTCTCGTCGGTGGTCATTTCCTTGACGACTTCGGCGTGCTGGGCGGCGTGCTCGTAGAAGGCGTCGAGATCGTCGACGGCGAAGTAGAACATGCCGGCGAACCCGAGGGGCTGGTCCCTGAGGACGGGGAGCCACTGCTTGAGGTCGGTGTTGCGGTAGAGCATGGCGCAGAACTCGCCCTTGTGGAGGAGCATGTGCAGGTCGTCCCCCGGGCGCGAGGTGCTGGAGTCGGCGTCGAAGCCCAGCCTCTCGTAGAAGGCCAGGCTGGCAGCGGTGTCGGACACGCTGATGCACGGAACGAAGGGCACGGAGGACTCCTGATCCGCAGGGGCTTTCACCCGTTGTGACACACCTGGTTCCGGAGCGCATGTCGACGGGACCGGCATTCGAGTTGAGACGATACGCATCGTCTTGCTACAGTGGGCGTATGCGTTTCTTCTTCTTTCTCTGAGTCCGGGCACGGCCGATGCCGCCGTTTCTGCTGCCCGTAGACACTTCGCATTCCCAGGGAAAGTCACATGCGCGAACGCGCCCACACCGCTGCCCCCACGGCCGTGGCCCAGCTGTCCGTCAAGGACGTCACCAAGTCCTACGGCACCCGCACCGTCCTCGACCAGGTGTCCTTCACCGTCCGCCCCGGCGAGAAGGCCGCCGTCATCGGCGAGAACGGCTCCGGCAAATCCACCCTGCTGCGACTGCTGGCCGAAGCCGAGGTGCCGGATGCCGGGGAGATCACCGTCAGCTTCCCCGGCGGGGTCGGCCACCTCACCCAGACCCTCGACCTGGACCCTGACTGCACCGTGCAGGACGCCGTGGACCTCGCCCTGACCGAACTGCGCGACATGGAGCGCGGCCTGCGCGAGGCGGAGGAGGGTCTCGGCGAGGCATCGCTTGACGAACTCGCGGCGTACGGCGAGCTGCTGATGGCGTACGAGGAACGCGGCGGATACGAGGCGGACGCCCGCGTCGACGCCGCCATGCACGGGCTCGGGATCGCCGGGATCACCCGCGACCGCGCCCTCGGCTCACTCTCCGGCGGCGAGCAGTCACGGCTCGCGCTCGCCTGCGTACTGGCCGCCGCGCCCGAGCTGCTGCTCCTGGACGAGCCGACGAACCACCTCGACGCGACGGCCGTGCGTTGGCTGGAGGACCAGCTGCGCGCACACCGCGGCACCGTCGTCGCGGTCACCCACGACCGCGGCTTCCTCGAACGCATCGCCACCACGATCCTCGAAGTCGACCGCGACGCGCACACCGTGCACCGGTACGGCGACGGCTGGACCGGCTACCGCACCGCGAAGGCCGCCGCCCGCCGCCGCGCGGCTCAGGAGCACGCGGACTGGCTGGAAGAAGTGGCCCGTACCGAGGAGCTGGTCGAGGCCGCCGGGAAGCGGCTGGCCGGCACCGGCAAGGACCCCCGGCAGGGCTTCGGCAAGCACCGCCGCTCGCACGAGGCGAAGCTCGGCGGGCAGGTCCGTGCGGCCCGGGAACGGCTGGCCCACCTGCGGCGCAACCCGGTCGCGGCGCCCCCGGAACCGCTGCGGTTCACGGCGGCGCTGTCGGCGGCGGGCGGCGAGCAGGCCGTCGAGCGCCCGCTCGCCGAACTCGACGGCGTGATGGTCGCAGAGCGGCTGCGGCTGGACGGGACGCTGACGATCGCGCCCGGACAGCGGCTGCTCGTCACCGGCGAGAACGGAGCGGGCAAGACGACACTGCTGCGCGTCCTGGCGGGAGACCTGGAGCCGGACGCGGGCGCGGTACGCCGCCCCGCGCGGATCGGGTACCTCGCGCAGGAGCTGCCCCCGCGCTCCATACGGCTCCCGCTGCTCGCCGCCTTCGCGGCAGGGCGGCCCGGGCTACCGGAGGAGTACGCCGAACAGCTACTGGCACTGGGCCTGTTCCGTGAGGAGGACCTGCACGTACCGGTGGCCGCGCTGTCGGCGGGCCAGCAACGGCGACTCCAGATCGCGATCCTGGTGACCCGGCCCGCGGACCTGCTCGTACTCGACGAGCCGACGAACCACATCGCGCTCGACCTGATCGAGGACTTGGAGGCGGCGCTGGCTGCGTACCCGGGAGCGGTGGTCGCGGTCTCGCACGACCGCGGCTTCCGCGAGCGGTTCACCGGGGAGCGGTTGGAGCTGCACGCCGGCCGCAGGTACTGAACGAGCTCCCCGGCGAGCTTTGTCATCCCCGTATCTAGACCTCTGAGGCTCGTTGGTTCACGGTGTCCCTCCTATCCGCCCTATCGGCCTGGAGGGACACCGCGGTGAGACGAAGGCGATTTGTGGCAGGGGCGATCGGCGCACTCTCGGGGGTCGCGCTCGGCCCGGGCCAGGCCCTGGCCGGCGTACCGACGCCCCGTACGCAGGGTGGCAGGCCGTACCGGCACCCGGCAGCGTTCCGGCCGCGCAGCTGCGGCGTATCGCCGCCGTCGGACCTCAACTGGCCTGGGCCGTGGGCGAGGAGGCTCGCGGCGGTTCGTCGCAGGGGCGAGCGCTGGCCATGCTCTGGAACGGCAGCGCGTGGACGAAGACCGACCTGTCGCATCTGAACCACACGCGGTTGAGCGATGTCGCCGGTGTCTGTGCCACCGCGGCGTGGAGTGTGGGCCAGCCGGTCGGCACCGGCAGCCCGCTGCTGCGCTGGGACGGAACCACCTGGCGCGAGGTCGCGTTCCCGGGCCAGGGCGAGGCGGACGTTCGGTTGAACGCGGTGGCAGTCGGCCCGGACCGGCAGGTGTGGATCTGCGGCAGCCGAGGCGGCGCCGCCCGTCTGCTGCACGGAGACGGGCAACACTGGCGATGGCTGGACCCGCTGCCCGTGGCGAGCGTGAACCTGTACCGAGTGGTCCTGCGCTCGCCGGGCGAGGTCTGGGTGAGCGGCGACCAGTCGAACGGGGGCGGATGGTCCGGGCTCGTGGCCCGCTGGGACGGAGCCTGGACCGTACTGCCCGCGGTCCCGAGCCTGCGCCTCAGCATCGCCGACCTCCACTCGGCCGGCCCCGACGATGTATGGGCGGTGGGCACCGAGTTCGGCGTCGGCGGGCCGCCCGGCCGTCCGGGCAACCCGTCCCT
Organism: Streptomyces sp. NBC_01017; assembly: GCF_045162795.1. Lineage (NCBI taxonomy): Bacteria > Bacillati > Actinomycetota > Actinomycetes > Kitasatosporales > Streptomycetaceae > Streptomyces > Streptomyces sp. NBC_01017. The sequence goes on along the minus strand of NZ_CP108683.1, from coordinate 10,051,561 downwards.
CAGCCACTGGGACGGCACGGCCTGGACGCGGGTGGAAACGGGCGTCGTCGCCGGCTCGTTGACCGGAATCGCGGGCGATGCGCAGGGGCGTGCCGCGTGGATCTCGGGCTGGAACTTCCAGGACCAGAGCCGCAGTACGTACTTACGCCGGGACGGAAGCACCTGGACCATCGTCCGGGGCCCGGCCGGCACGGCGCCGGCGCCGTTTCTCAATGCCGTGACGTCCGTCCCCGGCACCACCGGGTTCTGGTCGGTGGGCATGACGAGTCCGACCCCGACTCCGCCGACCGAGGCGTACACGGAACGCCTCGAAGCCTGACGCGGATCCGGGAAGAGAGGGTGAGGGTCGGGCCGCCAAGGACAAGCTGAGGGGCGAGCCCGGCTCAGTCGACCGCGCGCCAGTCACCGATCACATGCAACTCGTGTGTACCCATCGCGCGGAGTGGATCGCATGGCGATTCATGCCAACGGGGGCGGGCCGTCACTGCTCAGGCGACTCCCGCTCCCCTCCCTGATCCCTGTACCCACCCCCCTCGACCACGTCCCTCGCGAAGATCTGCGACCTGGCCAGGGCCTCGTCGACGGACTGGCGGCCGGCGATCGCGGCGGAGATTTCCGCGGACACGCGGTTGCCGAGGCCCGCGTACTCAGGGATGCCGACGTAGGACATGCCGACCCACGGCTGCTCGTGCACCCCGGGGTGCACGAGGTTCACCGCGTCGAGGGCGTGCAGCGTCGGGGCGACGAACGCCTTGGTGGCCTGCTGGTACTTGGGCAACTGGTAGGTGGACAGCCGGCTGCCGGGTGGCACACGAACCCAGCCGAGCCTTTCGCCGTAGAGCTTCGGGTAGCCCTTGGACGTCGCCCAGGAGACGAACTCCCAGGCGGCTTGCGGGTTTTTCGACGTGACCGGGATCGCCAGCGACCAGGACCACAGCCATCCCGAGCTTGCCGTGCTCACCACGGGGGCGGGGGCGTAGCCGAGTCGGCCCGCGACCTTGCTGCTGTTCGGGTCCTCAAGACTGCCGGCGAGGGCTGTGCTGTCGTACCACATGGCCGCCTTGCCCTGCCGCATCGTCCTCAGGCACTCGGCGGGTCCAACCTCGGCCGGCCGAGGTTGGCCGTGCAGGCGGACCAGGTCCACGTAGAAGCGGACCGCCTTCTTCGTTTCGGGGGAGGTGAGCCGAGGGTTCCAGTGCTCGTCGTACCAGCGGCCGCCGAAGGTCAGGATCACCGTGTTCAAGGGCATGAGCAGGTTTCCCCAGCCGGGTCCGCCGCGCAGGCAGATCCCGGCGACGCCGTGCCGGGGGTCGTGGAGCTTCGCCGCCAGTCGGGCGACCTGCTGCCAGTTCGGACGCTGCGGCATGGTCAGGCCGGCCTTCGCGAAGAGGTCCTTCCGGTACATCAGGAAGGACGACTCGCCGTAGTAGGGCACGGCGTACTGGCCGCCGTTGTACGACAGCGACTTACGCACCGTGGGGATGAAGTCCCCCATGTCGTAGCCGCCCTGGCCCGCGTAGCCGTCGAGGCGGGTGAGCCATCCTCGTGATGCCCAGATCGGTGCCTCGTACGGGCCGATGGCGACGACGTCGTAGTGTCCGGCCTCGGTGGCGATGTCCTTCGGCACCCTGGCCCGCAGCGTGTTCTCGGGCAGGAAGGCGAATTTCACGTTCGTGTCCGGGTGGTCATTCTCGAAGTCGTCGACGAGCTTGTCGATGTCGCGCATGAAGTCGACGGCAGCGACGGTGACCGTCGTGCGTTTCTCGTCCGCGTGATTCCCCGTGCAGGCGGCCGAGGCAAGTGCGAGGAAGGCGATCAGGGATCCCGCCAACGCGAAACGGGACAGCAGTCGTGGTTTCACCAGGACTCGGACGCCTTTCCTCACTCCGGGAGTTTCTCCGAGCTCGCGAACGACACGTAGTCGGACACGTTCAGGAGACAGCCCGGTACCCGGTCCGCCGTTGACTCTCCGAAGTAGGTGCCGACCTGCTTCGCGCCCTCGTCGGGAACACCCATTCCTTTCGTGAGTGCGACCGTCCAGGACTTCGGCGGGATCGAGTTGCTGTCCTGGAGGGGGTAGTCCAGCGCCACGACCAGAGACAGGAAGACGCCGATGAAGAGCGACAGGAGGCCGGTGATGGCCAAGTGATCGCTCAGCCTGACACCGACGAGAACCCAGGTCGCGGCGATGACGACGGCCGCGCCGACAAACAGGACTATGTAGAGACCGGGCAGCAGGCCGATCTCCACCTCTCCCTGCCGTTCCCGACGAAGGTTGTTGTATTCGTTGAACGCTTCGAGGGTGACGGACTGCGCGTTCGACTCCTGGGCGTTCCGCGGCTCGTAGAACATGAGCGACTCGAATACGGCGTCCAGCCTGCCCTGGTCCTCCTCGATCCGGCCCTGCTTCTGTTTGGGCCAGACGTCGTCGATCACGTTCTCGGCGTAGTTGCGGATCTGCGACTGGAGCCTGCAGCGACGGCTGTTGGGAAAGGACTGTGCGGCGCGGTAGACGGTGGTCAGCTGCGAGGCCTCCTGGTTGACGAGCCTCTTCACCTCCACATAGTGGTCGTACGCACCGACGGCGACCAGCCCGACGAGCAACGCGTAGAACACCCCGACGACCTCGACCAGGAAGGTGACGCGCTCGTCGTGTTCCGGATCGTCGTCGAACCGTCGGCGCGCCCAGGGACGGGCGAGCATCCCGCACAAGCCGAAAATGAGAAGGCCCCCGGCCAGAACCACAGTCTGGGCCCAGGCCGGCACATGCAAGAATCCATCAGACACGCGTCAGAGCTGCCCCGGCATTGCTTCGGCTACGCCGAGAGCGGCCATGTCGGACGGTACGGGTGCGCTTCGGCGTCACATTCCCCGAAAGGCCTTACGAAACGCGAACTGGCGCCTCCTGAGAACGTGGCGGGCACCTGACCCGCTCCGTCAGGGCATCGATCGCAACTGGTCCAATTCGCTGCTGATCGCATCCCTCAGCGCTTCATGCTGTGGACCGAGCCTGAATCGCTCGTCACGCCACCGGTCAGCCGGATACAGCCATACCGGCTTGCCCACCCATTCGGTCGGCTCCCACTCGTACCGTGGCCAAACGTGGGCATGCAGGAACGGGTCCGTATTGCCGAGGATCTCCAGGTTGACCCGGCGGAATTCGGGGTCCAGGCGCCGACAGGCCCGCTCGACCGCTTCGCCGAGCAGGTCCATGTCGGAGAGAAACGCCAGCCGCTTGGCCTTCGGCAGGTCGGAGAGGCGTTGAACACCGGGTTCGTCCACGAGGAGAACGGCGTAGCCCGGCAGGAACTGGACGTCGCCGATCACCGCGAACCCGGACCCGAGTCGCCGCAGCACTGTGGGGTTCTCGCCGCGGAGAGCGGCCCCGATCCGATCCGTCCGCCAATCGCGAGTCACCGCGAATCCTGGTTCAAGGCGCCGCGACACCGCCGGGTTCCCCTCTATCCCTCCACCGACTTCAGCCACTTCTCGCCACCAAGTGGGAACTCGTACGCCGGTCGCCCGTTGTTGCCGCTCGTCCTGAACGGCCTGCCGTTGTCGTCGACGACCAGCGTGCCCTTCCGGCCGCCGCTGGACCAGGTCAGCTCCAGGTACCAGGTCACGTCGTACGCCGAGGCATCGGCGGTGATCTTGAAGACCTCCGGGTCCGACTCGCTCACCTTGAAGGAGAAGTCGCGCTGTCCGGCTCCGGCCACGACGACGGGACGCGCGGCGTCGAGGGCGACGGTGAAGGGACGTGTCGGCACACCACCGCCGCACCCGACGCCCATCACGTAGTCGTTCCAGGCCAGTGGCGTGTCCTTGCGGACCACGCGCACGTCAAGGCCATCGATCACGACCGTCTCCTTGCCGGTGCCCTGGACGGTCAGCGTCACCAGTTGCTCCCCGGCCGTCACCGCCTTGTTCGCCCCGACCCAGGCCGGCGCGTCCTGCTCGACCGGGGGCGGGCCGATGTCCGTCGCGGGCCGGTCGATCAAGTAGTGCTGGTAGCAGGGGTGTTCCCAGCTGTACGGGCGGACGTTCACGGTCAGCGGCGGCTCGGCGTCCGTTTTGGCACCGGCGCCTGCGCCGCCGTTGGGCGCGTTCTTCGTCGGGGTTGCGGAGGGGGACGAGGAGTTCGTCCCACCGGGCTTGGTGCTCCGCGAGTCGGACGGCGACGACTGCGGCGAGGCCTTGGTGGTCGGGGCGGTGACGTCCTTCGAGGCGGCGGCACCGACGCTGCGCCCCCGGTCGTCGTCGCCCTGGCTTCCGTCCGACCGCAGATTCATGGCGAGTGCGGCGGCCCCGAGAACGGCGGCCACCGCGACACCGGCGAGGAGTGCGGTACGGCGGCGAGGGCGGGCCGGGTGGCTGCGCTGGAGCTGGAAGGGGCCGGCAACGTCGGCGGGGGCCGGACCCGGCGTGGGCTCGGTAGCGGGCGTGGACTCGGACCCGGCCCGGTCAGGGTCGGGCCCGACGGCCGTCCCGTCAACGGATGCGGTCGCCTCCGCCGCCCCCTTCCTCCCCCGCACCGCATCCGCCAGCACCCACCGCCGATGCAGCTCCACCAGTTCCTCCGGCGAGGCCTTGCACAGGCGGGCCAGCCGCTCCACGGGCGCGTAGTCGGTGGGGACGGCATCCCCGTTGCAGTACCGGTGCAGCGTCGAGGTGCTCATGTGCAGTCGTTTGCCGAGGACCCCGTAGCTGAGCCCCGAGCGGTCCTTCAACTGCCGCAGAAACGCCGCGAAATCGGTCGCAGCCGTGCCTTCCGACACCGTTCCTCCATCCCCCGTGTCCCGTTCCCCCGTTCCAGGGAATGGGGGTTTCTCCAGGTCAGATCCATTGCAGCCGTTCCGGTGTCCCTGATCGCCGACGGACGTGGCGGCCGGGACGGATCACCGGACAAGCTCAGGTCATCCAAGCACGCCGCTCCCGGCATCCGGTCGAGCGGATGCCTTCAAGTCCTTTGCACCGACAAGGAATCAGCCATGCGCACCTTCCGTCACGCCCGCCTTCTCGCCGCCACCGGCGCCGCCGTCGCCGTCCTCGCCCTCACCGCATGCGAGAACGGCTCCGGGACCCGCGACGAGGGCGCCTCGCAGCCGACGTCACCGTCCGCGGCGGCAGACGCCTCGAAGCCTGCGCAGGACCAGTCGTCCCAACGGCCGGGGCAGAGCGCGGGCTCCGGGCAGCAGTCGGCCCAGCCCTCGCAGGCGGGCAAGCCCGCGGAGAACGGCACCAGCGGGGGCAGCGGCACGAGCGAGGGCGCGAAGGGGGGCGCAAACGCACCGGGGGACGTGACCATCTGCAACGGCTCCAACACCAGGACCACGGCTCAGCCCGTCCCCCGCTCGCTGAACCACATGCTGCTCACCGTCACCAACACCGGCTCGAAGCCGTGCGCCCTGATGTAACTACCCGGTGCTCCGCTTCGACGAGATGCAGTGGGTGCCGCAGGCCTTCGACGACACCAAGCCGCAGGCCGTGCCGATGCTGGAGCCGGGCGCCTCCGGCTACGCGGGCGTCCGGCTCAGCGCGGCCGACGACAGCGGCACGGGCGGCGACACCGGCCGCGCACTCACAGTCGCCTTCCAGGGCAAGACCCCCAACAGCTCCGGCGGCCCGTCGGCCACCCCGTCCCTGCCGGCGAAGGGCGTCTACTACGACAGCGCCCTGAGCGTCACGTACTGGCAGACGGACGTGGAGACGGCCCTCAGCTGACGCCCCGTGGCTGAAGCCCCGTCGCCTCGTTGCCCGGAAGATCAGCCGCGTGGCTCGCACCTCGCCGCGAACGCATCCGCGCCGGCGAGGTCGAAGTCTCCGTGGTCGCTGCCGAGTCCCTGGGCCACCAAGGCCGCCGCGGCGCAGCCGAGGACGGCGGAGTCGTACGGCCTGCGGCCCAGGCCCATGCCGCGTACGAAGCCGGCCGAGAAGGCGTCGCCGCAGCCGGTGGTGTCCACGACGTCGATCGCGAACGCGGGCACCTTCTCGGAGCCCTCGGGGGTCACCAGCAGGGCCCCGTCACCGCCGCGGGTGACCGCGACCAGGCCCGCTCCGGCGGCGAGGAGCTTCTTCGCCCCCGCCACCACGTCCTCCTCACCGGTGAAGCCGAGGACCTGGTCCTCGTTGGGCAGCATGTGGTCGACGTACGGCAGGACCGATTCGATCTGTTCGAAACTTCCGAGGGCGCCGGGCGCGAGGAGGTCGACCGAGGTCACCACGCCGTGTTCCTTGGCGTACGACAGGACGCGCGTTGCGGTGTCGGCGCCGATGAGTTCGGGGCCGCCGAGGTGGAGGTGGTTCGCCTCGGCGATCGCGTCCCAGGGCACGTCGTCGGGGCCGTACGTGATGTTGGCGCCCAGCAGGTGCAGCGAGGGCCGGTCGCCGTTGGGACGGATGGGCAGGACGCTCGCGGAGGTGGCGGTGTCCGTGCGGCGGACGAGGAAGCGGGTGTCGATGCCTGCCGCGCCGAGCAGTTGGACCAGCATGTCCCCGGTCGGGTCCGAGCCGATCGCCCCGGCGCTGCTCACCGACGCGCCGAGTTTGGCGAGGGTGAGCGCAGTGCCGCCGGCCGTTCCGGCGGCGGTCATCCTGATGTCGTCCACCAGCGTCGCGCCCTGGCCCTCGGGAATCGCCTCCACCGGCCGCACCAGTACGTCCAGCACATGCACGCCCATCGTGACGACGTTCATCGGTGTCCCTCCTGCACGGGCGGTACGGGGTGGGTGGTGCCGTAGTTCCGGGCGAGCGCGGCCTCGATCACCGCGAGTTGCTGGTGTTCGTCGAGGACACGGGGCTTCCCGAGGGCGGCCGCATGCCGGTAGACGCCGCACGCCCACTCCAGCAGCAGGGCGTGCTCGACCGCCTTGGCCAGCGTGGGAGCGTGCGTGACCGAGCCGTGGCCGGCCATCAGCGCGGCGCTACGGCCCTCCAGCGCCGTCAGGACGGACTCGGCGAGCTCCGGTGTGCCGAAGGTGGCGTACGGCGCCACGCGCACCGAGCCGCCCAGGCTCAGCAACTGGTAGTGGATGCAGGGCAGTTCGTCGAGCACGCAGGACAGCGCGGTCGCCATCGGGGCGTGGGTGTGGACGACCGCGCCCGTTCCGTAGCGGCGGTGGACACCGAGGTGCAGGTCCAGTTCGGAGGTGGGTTCCAGGGTCCCGGCCACGACGTTTCCGTCGAGGTCGACCACGGTCACCTGGTCGGCCGTCAGTTCCGCGAGCACCGCGCCCGTGGCCGTGATCGCGACACGGTCCTCGACCCGCATGCTGACGTTGCCGGCCGTGCCGATGAGCAGGCCCTCCGCCCCCAGCCGACGGCACGCCTCGGCCACGGCGGCGCGCTCCTGACCCAGCGTTGAGCTTGAGTCGGTCATGTACGCGACGCTAACGTAAACCTGAAACAATGTCACGTTCAGGTTCGGAGGCCGTACATGGGCGATCCCGCCCCGCAACCCGCCGGCGACGCGTGGCATGTCCCGTTGCGCCGTACTCCCCAGCAGGCGCGCAGCAAGGCCCGCCTCGCCCGCGTGCTTCAGGCGGCGGAACGCGTTCTGATCAGCGAGGGCGTGCAGGCGCTGACCACGACCCGCATCGCCGCCGAGGCGCAGGTCTCGGTCGGGTCGCTGTATCAGTACCTGCCCGACCGCGACGCGATCATCGATGCCCTCGCGGCCGGGTACTTCGTCCGGCTCGAGAGCGCCATGGACGACCTGGTACGCGCTGCCGCGGCCGAGCAGTGGGACGACCCGGTCGGTGTGCTCATCGACGTGTACGCCGCGATCTATCGCACCGAGCACGGCTTCAGGGCCCTGTGGTTCGGCAGCAGCCTCACCGAGCAGACCCGGGCCGCGGACCGTGAGCACAAGCGCCGTATGGCGGACGGAGTCCGGCGCATCCTGCTGACCCTCGGGGTCGCCCGGGACGACGAGGCGCTCGCCCTGGCCTGCCATGCCGCGGTCCTCGCCGCCGACGCCCTCGCGCAGGAGGCCTTCCGCCGAGACCCGGAGGGCGACCCCGGGCTGCTCGACGAGGCCAGGCTCATGCTGCGGGGGTATCTCGCCGGTGTCGCCGCGCGCTATGAGGGGCCGTAGGGCAGGTGACGGACAGGGTCCGGCGCGCGGGGCCCGGCAGTGCCTGGGGCTTCGGAGCACGACTCTGACATCCTGGCTGTGTGCCGAAACCGTCTCCTGTCACCCCTGACGCCCCCGCCCACATACGCACCCCGCTCCTCACCCAGCAGTGGCTCGACCTGGCCTTCATCCACTGGGCCGTCGAGCCGGACGTGGTGGCTGACCTGCTGCCGCGGGGTACCGTTCCGGACACGCATGACGGGGTCACGTACGTCGGCCTCGTCGCATTCCGGATGCATCGGGTCGGCTGGCTGCGGCTGCCCGGGGTGCCGTATCTCGGGACGTTTCCCGAGACCAACGTGCGCCTCTACTCCGTGGACGCACACGGACGGCGCGGCGTCGTGTTCCGGTCGATGGACGCCTCCCGGCTGATCCCGGTGGTGATGGGACGGGTCGGATTCCGGTTGCCGTATCTGTGGTCCCGGATGGCCGTGCGCTCGGCCGGCGACACGGTCACGTACACCAGCTCCCGTCGCTGGCCCGGCCCGCGCGGCGCGTCCAGCCGGATCACCGTACGCACCGGTGATCGCATCGAGGAGCCCACCGAGCTGGAGCACTTCCTCACCGCACGCTGGGGCATGCACAACGCCTTCTTCGGGGGTCCCGAACCGGTGGCGTACCTGCCCAACCACCATCCTCGGTGGCCGCTGTACCGGGCCGAGCTGATCAGCTGCGAGGAGAACCTGATCACCGCCGCCAGGCTGCCCGCACCGAGCACCGCCCCGGTCAGCGTCCTGTACTCCCCCGGCGTCCCGGTCCGTCTGGGCCGCCCGGCGCGGCCGGCGGGCATCCCCACGCCGTGATCGGCGGATGACGGCAGCGGCACCTCCCGGACGGAGCTGCGAGCCGGCAAAGGCCAGGGGGCCCGGAACCGGGATGACCGGTCCGAGCCCCCTGGAACGTATCGGCGTCGAACGCCGTTACGGGGTGTCCGTCCTCGCCTTCACTCGGCGCGGCGCCTCGTGCGCATGAGCAGCAGGAAACCGCCCATCAGGAGCACGGCGCCGGCCGCGGCCGGCCACAGCGATGTGCCCGTCTCCGCCAGGTCACCGTTGCCGACCGCCTGCGGCTCCGTCCCGGAACCGGCGCCGGAGTCGTCGCCGCCCGCGGCGGGCTGGGTCTGCGCCGGAGTGCTTCCCGAGCCGGCGCCGTCGTCGCCCTGTCCCTGGCCGTTGTCGACCTCGTTCGCCGTGGGGGTTCCGTCGGCCTTGGGCGCCACCGTGCTCGACAGGGTGGGCTTGCCGTCCTCCTCCGCCGGTTCGGTCGCAGGCTCGTCCGTCGCGGGCTTCTCGGTCGCCGGCTTCTCAGTCGGCTCCTGCGTGGCGGGCTCGTCCGTCGCGGGGTCCTCGGTGGCCGGCGCGTCGGTCGGCTTGTCCCCTCCGTCACCGGGCTCCGGCTTGTCGTTGCCCGGGTCGTCGTTCCCGCCCGGCGGGGTGGTGGGAGCCTGAGTCGGCTCCTCGGTCGGCTCCTCGGTCGGCTCCTCGCCGCCCGGTTCGCCGCCGTCGCCCGCTCCGGCGCCGCACTTGCGGCCCTCGTTGATGCAGTCGACCATCTCGCCCATCAGGTCCTCGCTGAAGACGTTGATGAAGTCGCCGTGGTCGGTGACCGGCTTGTGCAGCTGCTCGGGGAAGGAGTCCACCGCGAACAGCGGGGTCGTCTTCCCGCCGTCCTGGAGGCTGGGCGCGTCGACGTCGTACACGATCCGCTGCACCAGCTGCGGAATGGCCTTGAAGCCGTTCGCGCAGCTGCCGTCGGCCGCCGCGAAGGCCACGTGGGCGCGGTGGTTGGCGCTGTCGATGTTCTGTCCGTCCCAGCAGCTCTGGAACTTGAAGGTGCGCACCACGTCACTGCCCTGCGGGCACAGCGGGTACTTGTCCTTCAGCTGCCGGTCCTCGAAGCCGGTGCAGCTCCAGGAGGCGTTGGCGTTTGCGGTGCCGTTCACGAACGCCTTGGCGTCGCCGGTGATGATGCGCAGCAGGCGCGGCATCTCGGTGACCTTGCTGCGGGGGTTGCCCACGAAGTCCAGCGTCACTTCCTTGGGAGTGACGATCTCACCGGCGTTGCCCTCGATGCCACCGCCGGGCGAGTTGGCGTCCTTTTCCTGGCTGCCGTTCTGGAGCCGGATCACGGGCCAGTAGTACGTGGACTTGTCGCCCTGGTCGACGCAGCTCGTCTCGGCGTTCGCCAGGTCCTCGTCGCTGGCGAAGGCGTCGTTGGACTGGTTGCCGATGTAGTCGTGGAAGTGGTGGGCGCCGTTGGAGACGCCGGGGGCCACGATGACGTTGTCGGAGTTGAACAGGCCGTTCTCGTTGACGCCGCAGCTGGTGGCGAAGGTGCCTCGGGAGGCTCCCTTCTGCTGGGCCGCGCCGGCCACGTTCGGCTGGACGGACTTGATGTCCACGAAGTCCGCTGCGACCGGGCCGTTGCCCGCCTGTCCGCCGTTGCCCTCCTGGTCGCCGTTCCCGGGCTGCTGGTTGCCCTGGTCCGCGCCGTCCTGGTCGTCGCCGCCCTGTTCCTGGTCGCCGCCGTCGCCGTCCTCACCTGTGCCGTTGTCCGCGGCACGCAGAGTGCAGGAGGCGAGGGAGTCGAGGCCTTCGGGCCGGTCTCCCACGCGGTCGACAGCGATGGCGATCCGCTCGATCGTCGCGGCCCGCTTGTCCTTGAGCGGGTTCATGATCGCGCTGTCGGCGAAGCCCTCGTCCTGCTGGATGGCCTGAGCCGACTCCTGCAGCCGCTGGTAGGCCTCGGCTATCTGCTGGTCGAGGAGCGCGAGTTCCTTCGCGACGTCCTCCCGCGCTCCGTCCGGCACATCCGTCAGTTCGCTGCCGACATCCGGGCAGTCGATCGTGCCGGCCGGGGTGGACAACGTCCGGGCGGGATCCGCTCCGCCGTCCTCGGTGGCCGAGGCATAGACGTTGGCCGCGACCAGGCCGCCGCCGCCCAACATCAGCGCGACCGCTGCAAAAGTCGCGCGCCGTGCGCCCGTGGGGCGTCTTCGCGTGCTGCGTCCCAAGGAAGTACTCCTACGCCTCGTGATCGGTCAGGGCATGAAAATCCCCCGGTCCAATACGGAGACGGGCCGCGTTGTGTTCAAACGCCTCACGGATTCACAGAAATTTCTCACAACGAAGGTAAACACCCTGGTCACTGTGGGGTGTTGGAATAAGCCGCGGTCCAGGTCAGCCCATCAGACCGGCGGCGAGCGTCGCCCCGAGCTCCCAGCAGGCCTCGGTGTCCGCCTTGGTGGGCTCGCCCGTGACCGTCACCGGATTCGCCTCCCGGCGCCAGCCCAGACCCGTCGTGATCGAGTCGATCGCCCGCACCGCTCCGGTGACATCGCTGCCGCCGTGCACGTAGTAGCCGAAGGGCCGGCCCTGGGTCGCGTCCAGGCAGGGGTAGTAGATCTGGTCGAAGAAGTGCTTGAGGGCTCCGGAGATGTAGCCGAGGTTCGCCGGGGTGGCGAGGAGGTAGCCGTCGGCGGCCAGTACGTCGGAGGCGGTGGCCGACAGCGCCGGCCGGCGCACGACGTCGACGTTCTCGATCTCCGGCGCCGTGGCACCGGAGATGAGGGCTTCGAGCATGGCCTGGCAGTTGGGCGAGGGCGTGTGATGCACGATCAGCAAGGTGGGCACATCCGAACCCTGCCGGGGTGCCCGTTCGCGACGCAACCCTGACGTGCGGAGTGTTGCCCTCAGTGCTCGGGGACGACGGCGTTGACCCTGGCGACCGCGGCCGACAGATGTTCCTGCACCTCATCGGGCAGCGCATCGCCCTTGACCGCGGTGACGAGGTCCCCGGCCAGCGAGTGCAGTTTGGTGTTGGTGTTCTGGGAGGCCGTGACCAGTACCGTCCAGGCCTCCTCCGAGCTCAGGCTGAACGAGGCCATCAGGATGCCGCGGGCCAGGTCGATGGTCGGCCGGGTCTGCATGGCCCGGCGCAGTTGGGCGACCTCTATCCGCAGATCGTGATGGGCACCCTCGGGCGCCTCCGGGTCCTGGGCGTGCCCATCGACCGCGGCATGCCCGTCCGGGTCGAGCCGGCCGAACAGCGAGTGCGTGCCGGTCAGCGAGAGCAGGCGGTCGACGGCCGTACTGGTTGCGTGGATCGCGACCGTCTTGCCCTGCTCCAGGGCGAAGTGGCGCATGTTGAGCAGGATGTTGAGGGTCGAGCAGTCACAGAAGGACACGCCCTCCAGATGCAGGTCGACGCCGCGGACGGAGCGATTCAGGGCCTCACGCAGGACGCTCTGGAGTCGCTCGCCGCTGTCGAGGTCAAGCTCTCCGGAGACCTTCACCATGGCCCTGTCGCCGTCCGCGCGGACTGTGGTGACGAGCGGCCACGACAAAGCCGCCGCCGGTACGCCGTCGTGGTTCACACGGTCGGCAGCGCCCCTGTTGGGGGGCTGCGCAGAGGACGCGAGCTCGGGCATGACCGCCTCTCCCTCAGATACTCCCCGTCTCGCTACAAGAGTGAACCCGAACTACGGAACACGTCAACAGATACATGAAATCGAGTGCGTGTATTTGTATTCGTGAACACCCGGCCGTAGTCTTGGGCCATGGACGGAGTCCCTGAGCCGCACACCGGGTGGACGTTTCTGACGAACCATGCCCGCGTCCTCGCGGCCATCGCCGACAATCCCAACGTTCGGATCCGGAACATCGCGGCGCACTGCCGGCTCACCGAGCGGGCTGTCCAGAAGATCATTTCCGACCTGGAACAGGACGGCTATCTGTCCCACACCCGCGAGGGACGCGCCAACACCTACCGGGTCGAGGCCGGCAAGGTGCTGCGGCACCCCGCCGAGGCCGGACTGCCGGTTGCCGAACTGCTCTCGCTGCTCATCCAGGCCGAGGCCGATCACACCTCCGCCCCGCAGCAGCTCACGACGGCGCGCCCCCGGATGCCCGTGGACGGCGGATGACCGGCGGTGGGTGGATGGCTTACGGAAGGCGCGTGCCCTGCGGAGGGCCGATGACCTGCGGAAGGCGCGTGACACGCGGAAGACGCTTGATCTGCTGACGGCGCGCGTCCTTCGGAGGACCTATTACCTGCGGGTGGGGCATACCCCGCAGAAGCGAGCGGGTGGGGCGTACCCCGCAGAGACGACGTGACTCGGCCACGGCAGGCGGCCGGTCGCCGGACTCGGCCGCCGTGGAAACACCGGTGGCCCGGCCTCAGCACAGGACGCGCAGCGCTCCCGGCAGAACCCTGACCGTGACCGGCAGGGTCGCCTCCACCTCGCCGTCCGCGCCGTAGGGCACCTCACGGTCGGCCGCGATACGGATCTCCCGGCCTCGCAGGATCTGCACCTGGGGACGCTGGACGTGGGCGCCGGTCTTGAGCTCGTTCATCAGGGCGAAGAAGAGCCGCCGCGGCGCCTCGCGGATCATCACGACGTCCAGCAGACCGTCGTCGACGCGGGCGTCGGGGGCGATCAGGCGGCCGGATCCGTAGTAGCCGGAGTTGGCGGCCACGACCGTGTAGCCGGTGTGCAGGTACTCCTGGCCGTCGACGGTGACGCGGTAGCGCGCGGGGCGCCAGGTGGTGACGGCGCGCAGGCCGCCCGCGTAGTAGGAGGCCGAGCCGCGCAGCAGTGTGGCCTCGTTGGCGTGCCGGTTGGCCAGGGCGTCGACGCCCGCGTACACGCTGCCGAGGACCACCGTGCGGTCGTGCACGGCCGACTCGACCTCGATGGTGTCGACCTGCCGGGGTTCGTGGTGGAGCAGTACCTCGGCGAGGGCGGCGGGCTCGGTGGGCAGGTTCAGCGCCCGGGCGAAGTCGTTGCCGCGGCCGGCGGGGACCAGGCCGAGCACGGCGTCGGTGCCGCTGAGGGCCCCGCCGACACCGCCGGCGATTCCGTCGCCGCCGACGGCGAGCACCACCCGGCCCCGCTCCCCGGCGTCACGGGCCAGTTCCTGGGCGTGGGCCAGGCTGCGGCTGTACTCGGTCTCCAGGTCGGCCCCGGCCTCCCGAAGCGGCCTGGCCACGTTCAGCAGTGCGGCAGCTGAGGCGGATCCGCCCGCCGTGGGGTTGACGATGGCGGTGAACTGTCGCATCGGGGTGCCTTTCGGGCCGACGGGAGGGTGCTGCCGGAGGCGGGCGGAGGAGGTGGATGAGCGGAAGGACCGGGCGGACCCGGGGGCCCCGAGGGACTCCCGGGGATGAACAGTCTGGACGGGTCAGTCGAGGGGCAGGAGGACCCCGGGGTTGAGCAGTCCCCTCGGGTCCAGTCGGCGCTTCACGGCCTGCAGCGCCTCGATGCCCAGGGGGCCCGCCTCACGGACGTACCAGTCGCGGTGGTCGGTGCCCACGCCGTGGTGGTGGCTGATGGTGCCGCCCGCGGCGAGGATCGCCTCGTTGGCGGCGTGCTTCGCCTTCTCCCAGTGCACCACCGGTTCGTCGCCCTGCGCCGAGACGACGGTGAAGTACAGCGAGGCACCGTTCTCGTAGACGTGGGAGATGTGGCACATGATCAGGGGCGGGGTGCCGGCCTCGGTGAGCGTGGTGGACAGGGCGTCGCGCACGGACGCGTACAGCTCCGGCACGCGTGACCAGAAGGTCGCCGTCTCCAGCGTCTCGACGAACGCCCCGGCGTCCAGCAGGGAGTCCCGCAGGTAGGGGGCCGAGTAGCGGCCGTGCGCCCAGCGCTGTCCGGGTTCCTCGCCCAGCGGGGTTCCGCCACAGTCCCGGAGGACGGCCGACGCACGCTCCCTGCGGTACGAGGTGTCCTCGTCGGTGCCTTCGTAACCGGCGATCGCCGTGCATCCCGCGGACTGCTGCCCGTCGACGGCGGCACCGATGGCGTCGGGCTGGGCGAGGCCGATCAGCGTCTCCGTCTCGTCGGACAGCCGCAGCACCGTCGGGCGCGGGCCGTCCTGGGCGAGGCGGCGCAGCGCGGCGGCGCCCGCCTCGAAGGAGTCGAAGCGCCAGCCCTCGTACACGCGAGTCGCGGGCAGGGGACGGATCCGCACGGTGACGGATGTGATGACACCGAACGCACCCTCCGAGCCGAGCACGAGCTGCCGCAGGTCGGGGCCGGCCGCCGAGCGAGGCGCGCGGCCCGTGTCGAGGGTGCCCTCGGGGGTGGCGACGGTCAGGCCCAGGACCATCTCGTCGAAGCGGCCGTAGCCGGCGGACGCCTGGCCGCTGGAGCGGGCGGCGGCGAACCCGCCGATGGTGGCCCACTCGAAGGACTGGGGGAAGTGCCCGAGCGTGAAGCCCTGTTCGGCCAGCAGCGCCTCGGCGTGGGGCGCGCGCAGCCCGGGCTGCAGCGTGGCGGTGCGGGAGACCGGGTCGAGGGCGAGCAACTGGTCCATGCGGCGCAGGTCCAGGGCGACGAAGGGGCCGCGCCGGGCGGGGGCGAGGCCGCCCACGACGGAGGTGCCGCCGCCGAACGGGACGACGGCCAGGCCGTGTTCGGCGCAGGCGCGCAGTGCCGCGAGCAGGTCGTCGTGGTCGGCGGGGAGAACGACGGCCGCGGGAATGTCGTCGACCTCGCCCTCGCGCATCCGGAGCAGGTCGGGGGTGGACTTGCCGCGTGTGTGCCGGATGCGGCTCTCCGCGTCGGTGCGCACGTGCTCCTCGCCGCCGACCGCTGCGGACAGGGCCTGGAGTGCGGCGGGTTCGAGTCCCGGCTCGGGTACGGCGATGTCCGTCAGGGCGACCGGCTCGGCGGTGCGCGGCTTGACGCCGAGCCAGTCGCGCAGCAGCCCGGTCACGGTCTCGGGCAGCGGCGCCGCCTTGGCCGGGTCGCCCCAGCCGCTCCACAGCATGTCCATTGGCTGTTGTCCTCACCGGTCGATTCGAGCGATGCCGTGTCCCGGACGGCCCCGCAGGCGTTACACTGTGACACATGACGCCTATTCGTCACAACCACTCGGACAGCGATGCAGTGCTCGACGCGGTGCGCGACTGCGTCCTGGCCGTCGGAGTCCGCCGTACGACGCTGACCGACGTGGCCCGCCGCGCGGGTGTCTCCCGGATGACGCTGTACAGACGCTGGCCCGATGTGCGCTCCCTGGTGGGCGACCTCATGACCCGCGAGTGGGTCGCGGTGGCCACGGCGGCCATGCCCGAACGGCGGCCCGGGACGAGCGCGCGCGGTCTGATCGTCGAAGGGCTCGTGACCGGGGTGGGGGCCTTCCGCGCCCATCCGCTCTTCCGGAAGATCGTCGACGTCGATCCGGAACTGCTTCTGCCTTACGTCCTCGACCGCCGCGGTGCGAGCCAGCAGGCCCTTCTCGCCCTGCTGGCCGACGGCCTGCGCGAAGGCCACGCCGACGGGTCGGTGCGCGCCGGCCATGTCGAACGGCAGGCACGGGCCCTGCTGCTGATCGTCCAGTCCTTCACCCTGTCCTTGCGGACCATGACCGACGAGGACGACGCCGACCTGAGCAGTGAGGCCTTCCTGGCGGAACTGCGCAGCATCCTGGAAAGGACCCTCACGCCATGAGCCCCGCCACTCCCCCTCCCCCGGTTCCCGGATCGTCCCTGTCCGCCGCGCGGCGCTCGCGCGAACTGGCCGAGGCGGTCGGCGGTCCGGCCGTGGACGTCCTGGTCGTGGGGCTGGGCGCGACCGGTGCCGGGGTCGCCCTGGACGCCGCGGCCCGCGGTCTGTCGGTGGTCGCCGTCGACGCCCACGACCTGGCCTTCGGCACCTCGCGCTTCAGCAGCAAGCTCATCCACGGCGGGCTGCGCTACCTCGCCTCGGCACAGCTCGACGTGGCCCATGAGAGCGCCGTCGAGCGCGGGGTGCTGATGGAGCGCACGGCACCGCACCTGGTGCGGGCCCAGCCCTTCGTGCTTCCCCTCACCCCTCTGGTCTCCCGCGGTCAGTCCGCCCTGGCCTGGGCCGGATTCCGCGCCGGTGACACCCTGCGCCTGGCGGCCCGCACGGCCCGCGCGACCCTGCCCGCCCCGCGTCGGCTCTCCGTCGTGGAGACCCGGCACCTCGCCCCCGCCCTGCGCACCCAGGGTCTGCGCGGCGGCCTGCTGTCCTGGGACGGCCGGCTCACCGACGACGCCCGCCTGGTGACCGCGATCGCCCGCACCGCCGCCGCACGCGACGCACGCGTCCTGACCCGCGTGAGGGCTCTGGAGCTCACCGCGTCCGGCGCCCGCATACGCGACGAACTCACCGGCGAGGAGGGCGAGATCAAGGCCCGCGCGGTGATCAACGCGTCCGGCGTCTGGGCGGGCGACCTGGTGGAGGGCATCCGGATCCGCCCCTCACGCGGCACCCACCTCGTCCTGCGTTCCGACCACCTCGGCCCGCTGCCCGCAGGGCTGCACGTCCCGGTCCCCGGCGAGACCAACCGCTTCGTCCTCGTCCTGCCCCAGGGCGACGGCCGCGTCTATGTCGGGCTCACCGACGAGCCCGTCGAGGGCGACATCCCCGACGTTCCCGAGGTGCCCGAGACGGACATCGGCTTCCTCCTCGACGTCCTCGGCTCCGTCCTGGACCTCCCCGTCCAACGCGACGACGTGGTGGGCGCGTTCGCGGGCCTTCGCCCCCTGCTCGACACCACGCCGACGGCACGCTCCGGTTCGGCTCCGCGGACCGCCGACATCTCCCGTCGGCACGCGGTGGTCACCTCGCCGGACGGCGTGATCACCGTGGTCGGCGGCAAGCTCACCACGTACCGGCGCATGGCGCAGGACGCCGTCGACGCGGCCGTCACCGCCCGCCGGCTCACCGCCGGCCCCTCCCCCACGGCCACCCTGCCCCTCGTCGGCGCCGCATCACCCGCCGCCCTCGGCTCCCTCCAGGCACCACGCCGCCTCATCCAGCGCTACGGCACGGAGGCACCTGCCATCCACGCACTCGCCGAGCACGATCCCCGGCTGGCCGAACCTGTGCTGCCCGGACATCCCGTCACCAACGCCGAACTGCTGTGGGCCGTACGCCACGAAGGCGCCCTGGACGAGGCCGACCTGCTCGACCGGCGTACTCGAATCGGGCTGGTCCCGGCCGATCGCGCGGCGGCGCTGGATGCTGTCCGCCAGGTCTGGTCCGAGGTGTCGATCTGACTCCGACCGGCGCGCGGTTGGGCCGCATCGGCACGCTCTTCACGACCGTGCGCTCGACGTCGAACTCGGTGGAGTAGCCAACCGCCGTGGATGCGGATGCGGACGGCGTTGAGGGCGATCTGCCCGGCCGTCCCGGAGGCGAGGAGTTGGAGGGTGAGCCGGCGGGTCTCCAGACCCCGCATGCGAATCGCAGGTCCGGCGATCGATTGGGCCACCATGGTCAACTGCGGTACGTCACCGGATGCATCGCCCTCACCTTCCTGGCCACTCTCCTTGTACGCGAGCCCTCCCCGCACCCCCTGGAGACCACCGATGCCGACCGCGCCAACCCCACTCAGCTCGTACGTGGAGTCATGGACTCCTGAGCCGGTGACGGACCGCGACCCGCTGTCCCCCGGTCCCACGGCGGCCCTTTCAGCGGTGCTGAACCTGCCCGATCCCGCCGCAACGGCCGGCGATCCTCTTCCCCCGCTCTGGCACTGGCTCCATTTCCTCGCATGGCCCGCACAGCGTGAGCTGGGCGCCGACGGCCACCCCCGCCACGGCCATTTCCTGCCGCCCGTCCCCCACCGCCGGCGCATGTGGGCCGGCGGTCGCTGCGAGATCACCGAACCGCTCCGCCTCGGTGAACCGGCCGAACGCGTCAGCAGCCTCGCCTCGGTCACCGCCACACAGGGCCGTTCCGGCGAGATGCTGTTCGTCACCGAGCGCCGGGAGTTCCGCCAGTACGGCCGGACGTGTCTCGTCGAGGAGCAGGACATCGTCTACCGGTCGGGCGGCAGCGCCGGTGCTCAGCACCCGACCGCCCTCGACGCGTCCACGCTCCCGCAGGCCGAGGACCCCTGGCAGCTTCCGCTGCGCCCGGACCCTGCGCTGCTGTTCCGCTTCAGTGCCCTCACCGCGAACGCCCATCGCATTCACTACGACGCCCCGTACTGCCGCGACGAGGAGGGCTACCCCGGCCTCGTCGTCCACGGCCCCCTGCTCGCCCTGCTGATGCTGGAACTGACGCGGCGGCAGGCCCCGGACCGGCAGGTGCGCGAGCTGTCGTACCGGCTGCGCCGCCCGGCCTTCGCCGGCGAAGGCATCGTGGCCTGCGGCACACCCTCGGGCGACCGCGCCGACCTGCGCATCGCCAGCCACCGCGAGCAACGGCACGCCACGGCGGAGGTGACCTTCGTATGACCGGTAAGCCCTGTATCGACGCCGTACGTCAGACGCCGGTGCGCCGAAGTCGCCACACGTGGTCGTCCCGGAAGCCCTCCAGCCCCTCGGGTGACTCGCTCGGCTTGCGTACCGTGTCCAGCGTCTCCACGCTCCAGTCGGCCTCCGGCAGGGCGAGTTCGTCGAGGACGCCCCGCAGGGTGGGGAACTCCGCTTCGAAGGGTGGCTCGGTCTGCCAGGAGGGCCAGCCTGCGTGCATGACGATCAGCAAGGTGCCGTCGGCCGCGACCGCCGCTGCGGCCCGCCGGAGAACCCGCTGCTGGTCGAGCGGGACCGGTGACTGCAGGAACTGAGCGTTCACCAGGTCGAAGGAACCCTCGGGGAACGTCTCTCCGAGCACGTGCCGTTCCCAGGACGTACGGTCGCTCACACCGGCGTCGGCGGCGTGCAGGGCTGCGCGTTCCAGAGCCGTGTGCGCGATGTCGACGCCGGTGACGCGCCAGCCGCGCGAGGCGAGCCACACCGCGTCGCCTCCTTCGCCGCATCCGAGGTCGAGCGCGCTTCCGGGTGCGAGGTCGGAGGCCTCACGCACGAGCAGCGCGTTGGGGCGGCCGCTCCACAGACGCCCGTCGCGATCGCGGTAGCGGGCCTCCCAGAACTCGGCGGCCTTCAGGTCGGATGTCTCGGTCATGACGCCTCCCGTATGCACAGATGTCAGGAGGGACTCGGACAGGCGGGAAGCCTGCCCGGTCCCACGCTCATGAAGCCTGCGGGAGGCGATGGAGGGAGACAAACAGTATTGCCGGTTCAGCAAAGCGAGGGGTGAGCGACCACAGAACTACGACCTTGGTCCCGGTCCACCTGAGCCCGCGGCCCGATCTGCCGAGCCCGCGCCCCGCCTAGCCTCACTCCATGCGTATTGGACTACTTGGCACCGGCAACGTCGCCCGAGCACTGGGCCATGGATGGAGCGCCGCAGGACACGACGTGTTACTGGGCTCGCGCAATCCGAAGGAACGCACTGACCTCGGCCTCCCCGTGGCAGGCCTGAGCGAGACGGCGGCCCACGCGGAGGTTCTGGTCAACGCCACCCCCGGGACCGTCTCCGTGGAACTGCTGCACTCGATCGGGGCACCGGCGCTGGCCGGCATCCTGCTGATCGATGTCGGGGTCGGCCTCAGCGACGACTACACCGAACTCTCCCACCCCAACAGCAGCCTGGGTGAACAGATCCAGGAGGCCTTCCCCCTGACCCCGGTCGTCAAGACACTGTGCACCATGGACGCCACCGTGATGATCGCCCCGAACGATCTCGAGGGCGCGAGCACCGTCTTCCTCTCCGGCGACGACGCCGAGGCCAAGCGGACCACCGGCCGGCTGCTCACCGACCTCGGCTGGGCCCCGTCGTCGCAACTCGACATCGGCGGCATCCGCACGGCACGCGGACAGGAGCACTTCGCGTTGCTGTTCATGGGGATCGCGGGCGGCGTGGGCGCGCACCTGTTCAACATCAAGGTGGTCACGCGCGCCGCCGTCGAGTAGGTCACGCCCCCGGCGCCTCCAGCCAGAAGCCCGCACGCGTGCGCCAGAGGTCGAGGAGCGCGGTGTCGCCCTTTGTCTCCACGGCGGATGTCGGCCGACGGTAGAAGTACAGGAGGAGGTCGGTCACCGGGCCGCGTGCGGTCGCGGTGGCGTCGCCGGGCCCGGGGCGCCAGACGGGGTGCTTGCCCGTGAGGTCGACGAGCCATTCGCCGGCGTCGGTCGCGTCGAAGTGGAGCCTACGGTCCGGTCCGAGCAGGTCGGGCAGGTCCGGACCCGGCTCGAATGCCTCGGGGAACGTCGAGAACTCCAGCCATTCCTGCACCGCGTCGACGGCGAGGTCGCCATCGAGCGCGTACTCAGCCCTCACCGTCAGGGCGGCGTCGGCCCGGTGCAGGGCGGTCTCGTAGGTCATGCGCCGGGCCCAGAACGCCACCGGCGCCGACCGTTCGTCGGACGGGTTCCACGCCTGCGCGTCGGGGCCGGCGGCGCGCAGGGTGGCGCTGAGCCGTGCCGCGCCTTCGGTGAGCCACGGGAGGAGGAAGTCCTCGTGCTCGTGGGTGTACGGGGTCAGGTCGTTCACACCGTCGTCGGGGATCGGACCGGTGGCGCGGGTCCGTACGATCTCCTCGGCCCACCGGTGGTCGCCGCCCACGTGCCGCAGCAGCCGGCCGAGGTTCCAGCCGGGGCAGGAGCGCACCGGCGAGGTCATGTCCGCGCCGCGCACATGCGCGGTGAGCCGCTCGGTCTGGGAGACGATCGCGTCGCAGTAGCGGTCGAAGGTCAGCGAGGTCATCGCCTCATGATGCCGCAGGGCCAGGAGCTGCCCTGTCAGTGGTCTCGGATACTGTGTGCCGCCTGAGCAAGATCAGAAAGAGCAGGATCGGGTGGGGAGATCACCATGTTGGTGGGGGCGGGACACGTACGGCGCCGGGTGGCGCAGGTGGCATTGCTGGCAGGGGTGCTGACGGGCTGTTCGGGGGCGGCCGAGGACGACCCGAAGGCGTCGGCGAGCGCATCGACGTCGGCGGCCGCGTCGGCCGAGGCGGCGAGTGACGACGGTACGGCGGTGAAGCGCGGGGGAACCATCGGCGCCGCCGGATCGGACTGCGAGCTCCCCGTCACCTTCGACATCGCCCAGTACTGGGAGGCGGAGGCCGTCGACGGCGGGACGGGGAAGGACGAGGCCGGCGGCAGCGGTGAGGGGTCGGGAGACTCCGAGGACAGCGAGCTGGCCCAGGAGATCGCCGACGCGCTGCTGCACCAGGGCCCGGTCACGGCCGCCTGCGAGGTCGACGCCAAGCCGGCGGGGAACATCGGCTTCCTGCGCGTCTGGACGGGCGAGCCGGGTGACGACGACGCACGCACCGTACTGGAGGCCTTCCTGGCCGACGAGAACGGCGTGAGCAAGGCGAAGTACAGCGCGTTCAAGACGGGTGACCTCGCCGGTGCCGAGGTGAAGTACCTCGTCACGAGCAAGCTCCTGGAGGAGACGAAGGAGGAGACCGCCCTGGCCGTCACCACCGAGAAGGGGCCGGTCGTCATACACCTCGGCGGGATGGACACCGAGGAGCACCGGGCGATGCTGCCGGCGTACGAACTGGCCAAGAAGACGCTGCGGGTCGGCTGAGCGACAGGTGTGTCCGGCGCGGGTGGAAGAGCCGCCGCGCCGGACACCGGTCCTGAGCCCGTCCGGTGCCGGTCCGAAACCGGTCCCGATTCGGTCAGGAAACCGTATGGGTCAGGAAGCCGTGCAGGAGCCGGCCACCGGCGCCGCATTGGTGCCGTTCTTCATGACCGTGAAGCCGAAGCTCGTGGATGCTCCGGCGGCCAGGGTGCCGTTGCCGTTCGGCCTCATCGTCATGACGTTGCCGCCGGTGTCCCAGCTGGGTGTGCCGTTCCAGGTCGCGGAGACCTTCTGCGGGGCTGTGACGGTGACGGTCGCGGTCCAGTTGCTGATCCCTGAACTCCCCGCGGTGATGGTGACCTTGCCGTTGAAGCGGTCACTCCACTCCTCGGCCTTGCTGTACGTGGCCGTGCAGGCGGCGCCGGGATCGCCGCCGCCTGAGGAGGAGCCGCCGAGCGCGGTCAGGACGGCGTTGTACGCCGGCTTCTTGGTGTAGTTGTCGTCGAACAGCAGAGGCGTTCCGCTCGCGCGCCAGGAGTACTTGTCGGTGACGCCCCAGACGGTGATGCCGGTGCAGCGCGAGACGGCCAGGCAGGCCCGTGTCACGTTGGTGTAGCTGTTGGCCTGTGCCGTGCCCGAGCCCTCGATGTCCAGCTCGGTGATCTGTACGTCGACGCCGAGGTCGGCGAAGCGCTGGAGATTCGACTGGTAGTCGGACGGGACGGGGGAGGCGCTGTTGAAGTGGGACTGGAAGCCGACGCAGTCGATCGGTACGCCGCGGGACTTGAAGTCCCTGACCAGGTTGTAGACGGCATTGCTCTTCGCGTTGACGCCGTCGGTGTTGTAGTCGTTGTAGCAGAGCTTGGCAGCCGGGTCCGCGGCGCGGGCCGTGCGGAACGCCTCCTCGATGAAGCCGTTGCCGAGCTTGTCCTGGAAGGGCGAGCTGCGCCGGGCGCCGCTGCTGCCGTCCTGGAAGGCCTCGTTGACGACGTCCCAGGAGTGGATCTTGCCCTTGTAGTGCTGCATGACCTGCGTGATGTGGTTGTTCATCGCCGATCTGAGGTCGGCGGTGCCGAGGCCGGCGACCCAGCTCGGCAGCTGGGAGTGCCAGACCAGGGTGTGCCCGCGGACCTTCATGCCTCTGCTCTGGGCGTGGTTCACGATCTGGTCGGCCGAGCCGAAGGTGAAGGTGCCGCGGGTGCGCTCGGTGGCGTCCCACTTCATCTCGTTCTCCGGCGTCACCGAGTTGAACTCGGTGTTGAGCGTCGAGGCGTACGGGGCCTCGCCCAGGTGGTTCGCCGCGACGGCGGCACCGAAGTAGCGGCCCTTCTCGGCCGCCGCGGCGCCCAGGGTACTGGCGGCCTCGGCGGTGCCCGCGAGGGCGGTGACGCCGCCGGCGGCGAGCAGGCCCGCCATGCCGAGGGCCAGTGCGGTGCGGGTGCGCGAGTGTCGAGGGCGACGCTCGGGAGGCGGGTCGACGGATGTGCGGGTCACCATCTCGTCTCCTTCCTAGGGCTTCGAAAGTTTCGGACAGATTTCCGAATTTCGCGGCAGACCCTAGGAGCGACACCCATGGCCGTCAACAGACTGCACGCCCAGGAACCTCAGTTGGCTCAAGAATGCCCCTCTCGACAGCCGTTGACGGACCGAAAGTTTCGATCCGCCCTACGACTGCCGCAGCAAGCGCCTACGCCCCGGCGCCGGTGTAGAACGCGATCGTCGCCGCCGTAGTGGCCGCCACGACCTGCCCGTCGGCGCCCGAGGCGGTGTAGGCCTCACCCCACAGCTCACCGGACCGGGTCGCGTACGCCTTGCCCTCGTCCGAGAGCTGCCAGGCCTCGGACTCCTCCTTGCTCATCCCGCCGCCCGCGAGGTGCATGGCGAGGCCCAACAGCCCGAGGTCCCAGCCGACGCCCACGGCGCCCGGCCCGAACTGGTCCCAGAACTCGTCCGGCACGACGGCCACGTGCTCCAGCTCCAGCACCGTGCGCTCCTCGCCCTCCGGCGTGAGCCGCACCTCGACCTCGCTGAATCCCGGGTCGGGCCCGTACAGCCAGCTCACCCGCAGCCGCGAGGGCTCCTCGCATTCGAGGATCTCGCCACCGGCGTTGCCCTCCAGCTGGTAGCGCCCGCCGACCTTGAACTCCCCACTGACGGGCAGGAACCAGCGGCTGATCCGCTCGGGCGACGTCACCGCGTCCCACACGTCCGCCAACTCGGCCTCGTACGTGCGCCGCAGCAGCACCGTGCGGGCCTCGCCGGTCCCGACCTGCCGTGCACCGACCTGCCGGTGCAGCCGGTTCAACTCGTCGACGATCTCACTCATCCTCGCTCGCTTCCTTTCTCAGCCTGCGCTCGCGCTTGCCTCGCGCGAGTTCCGTCCCGAGGGCGTCGAGCCGTTGTTCCCAGAAGCCGCGGAACCTCTCCAGCCATGCGTCCACTTCGCGCAGCGGCGCGGCATCAACGGCGTACAGCCGGCGTGTGCCCTCCGCCCGCACGGACGCGAAGCCGCTCTCGCGCAGCACCCGCAGGTGCTGCGACACGGCCGGCTGGGAGATTCCGAACTCGTCCTGGATCACGGCACCGATGTCGCCCGATGCCTGCTCGCCGGTCGCGAGCAGCTCCAATATCCGGCGCCTGACCGGATCACCCAGCACATCGAATGCGTGCACGGCCTCACTATGACAGCGACAGCTTATATAAGGCAAGCCTTAAATAACGCGCCCGGTCGGGCCGAGGCCAGAGCGGGATGTCCGTCTGCCGCGTGCCCTTCCCGCCTATCCCCGGCCGGTGAGGAACCCGTCGAGTGCCGCGGTCAGTTCGGCCGGCTTCTCCACCGGCAGTTCGTGGCCGGCGTCCAGGACGCGGATCACCGCGTCTGGGTAGGCCTTGGCCATCCGCAGCATCTGGCCGAGGGGCAGCTGGATGTCGTGGTAGCCGTGCACCATCAGGGTGGGCGTGCGTATCTCGCCGACCCTGTCCAGGACGTCGAAGGCACGCATGGCCCCGTAGAGCGTCATGACGACTTCGCGGGGAGTGTCGGCGGAGGCGCGGATGTACTCGCGGATCTCCTCGCGCGGGTAGCCGGGGGCGAAGGCGCGCTGGATGTTGGTGGCGACGAACAGCTTGAAGGGCGCGAGCGTCGAGGCCGCCATCAGCAGGGCGCGGCCCCGGCTGTAGGCCATCCTGCCGATGGAGTTCACCAGCACCATGCGCTCAACCCGTTCCGGATGGGCGAGGGTGATGGTCTGGGCGATCATCCCGCCCATGGAGTGGCCGATGATCGCGAACCGGTCGATCTCGAGGTGGGAGAGGAGGGCGAGCACGTCCTTGGCCAGGTCGTCGATCGTGCGCGCTCCCGCCCCGCTGCTCTCGCCGTGCCCGCGCAGGTCGAGCCGGACGACGCGCCGCTTCTCGGCGAAGTGGGCCACCTGGTGGTCCCAGCGATGCCGGTTCGCCGTCCAGCCGTGGACGAACACCAGGGGCACACCCGAGCCCTCGCGGGGGCCCTCGTCGTCGTACGTCAGCGTCGCGCCGTCGACTTCGAGCTGCGGCATGGGTGGCCTCCTGGGGTACGGCGAAAAGGGTCTGGTTACTGATCGGTACGTTAACCGGCGTCGTAGGCCGCCGTCACCGCCGTTCGTCCAGGAAATCGAGGATGTGCCCGAACACGTCCAGGGCCGCTCCCCTGCCGAGGAACGTGTCCAGGTGGCCGTAGCCGGGGATCTCGGTGTAGGTCACGTCCAGTTGCGGCTGGCGGTGGGCGAGGACGTCGCGGCACAGCTCCTGGGAGTCGAGCCACAGGCCGTTCTCGCTGCCCGCCAGGAGCAGGACGGGGGTGTCGATGCGGGCCGCCGCGTCCAGGGCGTTCTGCGGGAGGGCCCGGTAGCGCTGGTCGGTGTCGTGCCAGCGGACGACGGTGCGGGCCAGTTCGATGCGGCGCAGGTGCGGCAGGATCCACAGCGGGGCGGGGCCGAGGAGGTCGGCGAGGCGGTTGTGGGTCGTGTCGGTGAGGTGCTCGTGCACGAACAGGGAGGCGCCGGTTCCCCAGGCCGAGTTGTGCAGGATCTGGCAGGTGGGGTCCGGACAGGTCGCCTTGCGGGAGGCGAGGGCGAACAGCGGGGTGTACTTCGACCGCAGGCCGACCTTGCGGAAGTCGACGGGGATGTGGTCGATACGGGACTTCAGCAGCTCCCCGGCCAGCGTCATGCGCAGGGAGGTGCGGCCCGCGAGCTTCGGCGTGAGGAACACGCCCTGGGACACCACGCCCGCAAGCCCGGGGACCAGGCCCGCCGTCATGCTCAGGGAGAGGGTGAGGGAGCCGATGCAGTGGGCGACGGCGAACAGGGGGCGGTCGCCGATGCGGGTGCGGATGTGGCGGACGGCCTCGGGGATGTCGTAGAGGGCGACGTCGTCGTAGGTGTAGCGGCGGCCCGTCTCGTTGTACGGGAGGCGGCAGCTGCCTCGCCAGTCGAGCAGCCAGGGCTCGTAGCCCTCGTCCAGCAGGACGTCGACCAGGTTGCGGGTCTCGGGCAGCAGGAACATGTCGGCCGAGGCGGTGTGTCCGTGCAGGAGCAGCACGGCGGGGCGGCCCCGGTCGCCGGTGTCGATGCGGGTCAGGCCGAGGCGTACCCCGTCACTGGTGTGGAACGGGATCTCCTCGATCCTGGCCGGGTCGAGGCGGTGCTGGAGGGGGCGCAGGGTCGTGGTGGTCCTGACCTTGCGCAGGGCCGGCCTGGCGGTCCTGGCGTTCGTCGTCCGGAAGATCATCGGTGGTGCTCCGTGGGGGTCTGGGTGCGGCGCAGGTCGAGCAGGTCCGCGGCGGCGCGGGCGAAGGGCCCGAGCAGGCCGCGGCCCATCTCCAGGCCGAACCAGGCGAGCCAGGTCAGCTTGGCGGCGCGTTTCTCCTGGCTGGTCAGGCGCGGGTCGACCTTGATGCCGTCGATCTGGTCGCGTACGTAGGAGTCGGCGGGGACGACGACCTCGCCGGCCAGGCTCGCCGGTTCGCCCTCGCGGCCGAGCTCCACGGTCAGGGCCCGGGTCTGGCGCCAGACGTCGCGGCGGGCGCGGGCGTACTTGTGACCCTCCAGCCACCAGCGGCCACCGTCGACGTCCGTCAACTCCATGCGGTAGCGCAGGAGTTGGTGGCGAAGGCCGTGGTGGTGCGGGATGCCTTCCTCGGGGCGGATCCAGATGTCGCCGCGTTCCACGGTCAGCGGCTCGGGGTGCACGGCCGGGCAGGTGACCTGGCCGCGGACGTCGACACGGCGGTCCGTCACCAGCTGGTGCATGCTCGCGATCGAGAGGGTGAGGGCCATCGAGCAAGGCGTGTCGGGCGCGGCACCGACGGGGCCGACGCCGCCCTCGGTGGTCTCGTCGAACCAGAGGTAGGGCTGGTCGTCCTTGTGCGGGAGGCGGGCCAGACCGTCGCCGGCGAGGCGCTCGAACGTCCTCAGCTGGGCCCGGGCGTCGTAGCGGGCGGCAGGCGTCAGGCCGAGTGCCTCGACCAGTGCCGTGGTCCGGTCGGCGACGGCGGCGGGGCCCTTCAGGGTCGCCTCGCACAGTTTCAGGGCGGTGGGACTCTGCAACACGCGGGTGAGGAAGGCCAGTTCGGGGACCGGGTCGGCCTGGAGGCGGGCCAGGGCGTCGGTGCGCCACTCGTCCCAGTCCTGTACGCGGACGTGCATGCCGCCGAGCGCCATGTCCTGGACGACGTCGTCGAGGGTGTTGGGGACGCCGGTGAGGTTGTAGTCGAAACCCCAGGCGTCGGGTTCGCAGACGGCGGCGACCGCGACGCGGCTGACCCAGTCGACCGGGGCGGCGTTGAGGTAGCGGAAGGCGGGGACGGTGCGGAAACGACCGAAGGCCGAGATGAGCCCGCTGCTGAGGTCCTGGGGGTTGTAGGCGCCGGTCTTGCTGTGTCCGCCGATTCCGCCCGGGCGCAGGGCGGTGACGACCAGGCCGTGGTCGCGGGCCCGGCGCAGGGCGACCTCGGCGGCCCACTTGGTCTGGTCGTAGCCGGCGATCAGACGGTCGATGTGCGCGAAGGGGTCGTCCTCGCCCATGGAGGGGATGCCGGCCTCGTTGAAGACCGCGATGGAGGAGATGTGGTGCAGGGGCTTGGGACGCCCGGTCGCGGCGAGTTCGGCCAGGGTGAGGGCGCCTAGGACGTTGCTGCTGCGCAGGGACTGGTACCCGCGCAGGAAGTCCACGGCGGCCGCGACGCCGACGACGCTGTCCAGCTCCTGGGCAAGGGTGTTCCAGAGGTCGTCGGACAGGCCCAGGTGGGGGTCGCGCATGTCGCCGGGGAGCACGGTGATGCGGCGGCGGACTTCCGACGACCACGGCAGCGAGTAGCTCTTGAGAGCGTCGCCGAGCCGGGAGGTCGCCGCCTCCTCGTCGGCGGCCCGGACCAGGCAGTAGACGTGGGCGTCACTGTGGCGCAGCAGATCCAGGAGCATATGGCTGCCGAGGAAGCCGGTGGCGCCGGTCAGCAGGATGCGGCGGGGCGGGAGGGGGTCGGGCGAGGCGGTGAAGGGGAGGCGGTCGGCCAGGGCCAGGTCGGCGAGGATCTGGGTGAGGTCCTCGGGGCGGGCGATGGCGTCCGAGGGGGTGGGGCGCGCCAGGGCCGCGGTCGGGGGCGGGGCGGTGATGGCCGAGGGTGGGGCGGCGGCGGCCGGGCGCTGAACCGTGCGGACCGGCGCAGGTGGGGCGGATTCCAGTGCAGTCACTTCCGGGACGGCGGCTTCCGGGACGGCGGCTTCCGGGACGGCGGCTTCCGTCACGGCCGTTTCCGGTACGGCAGCCGCGAACCCGGTGCTGCTCCCGAACCCTCGCCTGGCCAGGTTGATCGGCCGGGCATCGGCGAACACCTCGTCCAGGTCGATCTCCATGCCCAGCTCGTCCTCCAGCGCGGCGACGAGCTCCACGGCGTTCACGGAGGTGCCCCCGGCGTCGAAGAAGTCGGCGTCGGGCGACAGCCGCCCTGCGGGGACGTAACGGCCGGCCACGGCTGCGACGGCGGCCGCGAGGGTGTCCACGTCGGGCGGCGCGGGGCTGTCGGTGCCGGTGCCGGACGGCGCACCCGCGCCGATCGCGACCGTCTGCCGCGGAGTTGAAGGTCCCTCGGCCTCCGGCTGCGTGGGCGGCGCAGCCGCTGCCGCGACCCTGGCCAGCAGGTCGGTCACGGACAGTCCGAGTCCACCCCGCTCCATCTCCTCCTCGGTCGCCCGCTGTTCGGCGGCTGCCGACACGTTCTCGTTCACCTCACGCATGAGAGCCCTTCACGGTGTTGCCCTGCCCCTTGATCGGTACTGACCGGCATGTTGCCGGCCGTCACTGCCGCCGCCACGAGCGGAACGCCCGCAGTTGCTCCGGCGTGACCACGGTCTCCAGTCGGTCGTCGTCCTGGTCGCCGCCGCCCAGTGCCGACAGCAGACGGCGGGCCGGGGTGTTGCGCGGCGTGCGCTCCGCTGTGAGGCGGGCCTTGGCGCAGTCCAGTTCCTCGGCGCGGTCCGCGAGCCATTGCAGCAGCCGCTCCTCGACGCCGCGGCCGAGTGCGCGGCAGCTCATCAGCCAGGCCATGACGTCCAGCTGGTCGCCCTGGCAGTGCACGGCGAGCAGGCCGATCTGGCCGTAGTCGCCGAACCTGTCACGTGCCGCAGCCGTCCACACCTCACCGCGTTCGCGCCACCGGGCGACGTCGCCGCCGTCCGTGGAGCGGGCGCGGAGGGTGAACTGGTTGGTGCGGGCCACGAGCTGCTCCGCCCGCTGGACGTCGGCGTCGGCCAGGGCCCGGATGTCGACCTCCAGTTCCAGCTGGTCCAGGAACTCCTCGAAGCTCGCTTGCTCGCGGACGGTGTCCCGCTCCCGCTCCTGCTCGTAGAAGCGCGCCCGCAGTGCGTCCTCGGCCGTCGCGGCGGCGGGTACCAGCGGCCACAACCGGCGCAAGAACTCCGGGAGTTCGGCGACCGAGGGGCAGGTCACCGACAGCACCTGCGGCAGGGCCGAGCGCATCTTCGCGATCTCGGCCGGGTTGTCGTCGAGGAACAGGAAGCTGTCCAGGCCGAGGTTGAGCGTCTGCGCGACGTCCGCCAGGCGGGTCGGCTTCGGACCCCAGGCCGCGGAGAGCACGCTGAAGTGCTCGGCCTTCAGCGGACTGTCCGGTCGGTCCAGTACCGCGCGGACCGTGTCCTCGTCGTTGTTGCTGACCAGCACGAGCAGCGCGCCTGCCGCGCGCCACTGCAGCAACCGGCGCGCCAGCAGGGCTCGCGGCCCGGTCAGGTCCACGGCGTCGGGGCCGATCTCTCCGGCCACGCCTCCCCACAGCGTCTCGTCGCCGTCGACCGCGATCACCTTCGGCGCCGGGCGCCGGACCGCGCGTACGACCTCGGCGAGGCGGAGGGCCACGGCTGCCTGGAACTGTGGGGTGAACGGGAGATGGGCCAGGCGTTCGGTGCGCTCGTCGAAGCGTTCCTCGACGAGGTGGTGGCGGGTCCAGTCGTCGGGGCCGAGTACGGCGATGCCCGGCACCTCCGCCAACGCGGCGGCGATCTCCGCTTCCCAGTGCCCGAAGCGGTCCTCACCCTGCGCGGCGGGCAGGAAGCCGACGATCAGCGGCTTGCGGGTGCGCTCGGCCACCGTGCGCAGGGCGGCCGGGTAGGCGGTCCGCAGTTCGGCCAGCAGGGCGTCGTCGACGGTGCCGAAGCGTTGCAGGTCCGTCGCCCGCAGCAGTACGACGCCCGCCGTCGTGGCCGGGTCGGCGAACACACCGGACGGGTCGCGCAGGCTCGCCAGCACGTGGTGGTACGGGGCTTCCGCGACGGTCGTCCCGCTGCCGTCCCGTACCGACTCGTTGACGGCCGTCTCGCACATCAGGGGCAGGTTGCCGAGGGCGAAGGTGGCGGCGAGGGCGAGGGTGTGGGCGGGCGTTGTGGGCGGCTCTTCGACGGCAGCCGTGACCCTCTCCAACGTCTTCGGCGTCGGAGCCGGCGTCGTGCGAACCGGCCCCGTCGCGTCCTGCGCCGACTCCGCAAGCAGACGCACCAGCGCCTCCCCCAGCTCTGCGACTGTCGCCGCGTCGAGGATGTCGAGGTTGTGGTCCAGGCGGATCCGGCCCGCGTCCGGCGTCATGGTGATCATGAGGTCGAGGTCGGAGTAGCCCGTGCCCGCCGGCAGTACCTCCAGGCCGGTCAACCCGCCTGCGGCGCGTACGTAGTTGAAGTACACCTCCACCAGCGGCGCGTTCGCCCGGTACAGGCCCTGCTGGGCGAGCACCGGCAGTACGTCGGAGAACATCGCCCCCTTGGCCAGGACCCGCTGCAGCCGCCCGTCGGTGCGGCGCAGCACCTCCTCGATCCGCTCCCCCGCGCCCGCCTCGGCGGGGAAGGGCACCGGCACACCGAAGAAGCCCAAGGCGTCGTACGCGTCGGCGTGGATGCGGGTGTCGACGGGCACGGCGAGGACGAAGCGTTCGAGTTCGCGCTTCCTGGCCAGCAGGACGGTCAGGGTGCCGAGGCAGAAGGCGGCCGGCGTCACGGCCAGTCGGCTCGCGGCGGCCGAGAGGCGCTCCATGAGGCCGTCGGGGATGGGCACGGTGACGCTGCCGGCGCGGTACGAGCGGCTCTCCGGGCGCGGTCGGCTGAGGGTGAGGTCGAGGCGTGCGCTGCCCTGGAAGGCCTCGCGCCATGCGGCGGCTTCGGCCCGGCCGTCGGCTCGGTTGTCGGCCTTTCCGTCACCCCTCCCGTCGGCTTGCTCACCGGTCTGCTGGGCCTCGATCAGCAAGGCGATATCGCGGTTGGTGACGGTGTCGCCGAGCACATTGCCGGACAGCTCGGCGTCGATCTCGCTCGCCACCAGCAGCAGCGACTGCAGATCGCTGACGGCGTGGTGAGCGCCGTACGCGAGCAGTTGGCCGCGCTCGCCGCCGTCCAGCAGCTCGAAGCGCCACAGCGGCGCGACTTCCAGGTCGAACGGCGGTTCAAGGAGCTCGCGGAGCCCGTCGGCGGCGTCGAAGGAGACCTCGTCCGGTACGACCGTCCACCGCAGCAGCGGTTCCGGCAGTTCGCGGTGCACCCGCAGCTCGCGCCCTCCCTCGGCCGCGGTGACGATGGCGGTCCGCAGGGCCGCGTGCCGTGCGGTGAGGCGGGCGAGGACGGCGGTCAGTGTCTCGGGGGTGGTCGGCGTGGTGAGGCGTACGGCGAGGCCGACGGCGTGGGCCGCGTCCGGCATGCCGGGCTGGGCGCTGCGCAGCAGTCGTACGACGTCGCGGGTCGCGGGGTGCAGCTCCGTCGCCGGTACCTCGATGGCCTGCTGCGGCTCGTCGTCCTGTGCCGTGGTCTGCCGTTCGGGCAGCGCCGTGCTCAGGGCCTGGGCGAGGCCGCGCATGTCGGCGGCCGAGAAGACGGTGGCGGCGGGGAGTTCGACGCCGAGTTCACGGGCGAAGGCGTTGCGCAGGCGCACGAGCATGAGGGAGTCGAGGCCGAGCTCCTTCAGGGCCGTGGTGGCCGAGACCTGGACCGCGCCGCCGGCCACCTCGCCGACCCTGGCGCGTACGTATGCCTCCAAGCGTACGGCCCGCTCGGTCTCGGTCTTCGCCGCGAACACCTTCTTGACCAGGTCGTCCGTGCCCGGCGTACCCGTGGGGACGGTGACGAGGTCGGCCAGGACGGGGCGGGTGCGGGCCGCATCCGGGTCGAGGGACAGCATCTCCCAGTCCAGGGCCATGGGGGCGAGCTGGCGGCGGGCGGTGCCCAGCACGCGCTCGAAGAGCTCGCCGCCGTCCTGTGCCGAGAAGGCGACCAGACCCGAGCGGCCCGTCTCCGCCTCGCGGACGCCGGACTCGGACACCATGCCCACCCCGGACCAGGCGCCCCAGTCCAGGCTCAGCGCACGGCGGTCCGTGCGGGAGAGGTGGTGCGCCCATGCGTCCAGGAAGGCGTTCGCCGCCGAGTACGGGCTCTGCCCGGCCGAGCCGAGCAGTCCGGCCGCCGACGCGAACAGCACGAAGTCCGTGGCGTCCGGGGTCAGTTCGGTGAGCAGGGCGGTGCCCAGGACCTTGGGGCCGAGGACGCGCAGGACACGCTCGTCGGTCAGGTTGGCGATGGTGGCGTCGTCCAGGACGCCGGCCGCGTGCACGACCCCGGCGATCGGGCCGAGTGCGTGTCGTACGGCGTCCAGGGCGGCGGTCAGTCCGTCACGGTCGGCGACGTCCGCGCGCGCCAAGTGCACGGTCACGCCCCGCTCTTCGAGTCCCTGGATCCAGCCCATGGCCTCCGCGGCAGGCGCGCTCCGGCTCATGAGCGCCAGCCGGCGGGCGCCGCGACGGACCAGGCGCTCGGCGACGACACGCCCGAGACCGCCCAGACCACCGGTGATCAGATACACGCCGTCCGGGGTGGTCGCGCCGTGCCCGGCGTCGTCCGGGCGGGTGCGGGTCAGACGGGGCACCAGTCGCCCGGCCTCGCGCAGCGCGACGAGCCGTTCCTCGTCGGCGTGCCGCAGCTGGGTCCACAGGGCGTCGACGCCGTCCGTCGGAGGCAGATCGACGAGGGTGGTCCTCAGCTCCGGGTGCTCCTGCGCCACCGCGAGGCCGAAGCCCCAGGCCAACGCCTGCTGAGGCTGCGTCACCTGCGCACTGTCGCCGGCTGCCTGGCTGCCTCGCGCCACGACGAAGAGCCGGGGCGCCGTTCCCTGCGCCCGCTCGGCGAACGTGCGCACCACGTGGAGGGTGCTCAGGCAGCACAGCCGCGCGGCCTCCTCGGCCGTACGGGCGTCCTCGATCGCGGGAGCGTCGAGTGCGGTCAACTGGACGACGCGCTCGGGTGGTTCGCTCGCGAAGGCCTCATCGAGGAGGCGGCCCAGGTGCTGTGGGTCGGCCGGGTCGAGGACGTAGCGGCCGGGGCCTTCGACGGCGAACTCCCGGCCCCTGCGGGCGACCACGTACGGCACCGAGGTGCCCAGCCGCTCGACGAGTCGGGCTGCCACGCCCGACTCGTCGGCCAGGATCAGCCAGCTCCCTTGCGAAGGGGCCTCGTTGGCGTTCGGGCGGGGCTGCCAGCTGGTCTCGAACAGCGCGCCGTCCAGGGGCGAGAGCGCTGCCAGCTCGAACTGCTCCGCCTCCAGGAGGAGTTGGTCCTTGTCGTCGTACAGCCGAAGGTCGAGTGTCGCGGTGTCGCCGGACACGGAGCGCAGTTCGCAGGTCACCCACGCGGGGGTGGAGCGGAGTCCGGTGTGGCGGAGCCGGCCGACTCCGGCCGGGATGAACGCCCGTCCCTGGGGCGCGTCGCCGGGCAGCGCGGCCGTGTGGAAGGCGGCGTCGAGGACGGCCGGGTGGAGGAGGTGACCGGCGGCGGGCTTGTCGGTGAGTCGGGCGAGGGCGGTGGATGGGGCTCGGTGGCCCGACTCCAGGCCTCGGAAGGCGGGGCCGTAGTCGATGCCGAGGGCGGAGAGGGCGCCGTAGACGGCGGGCAGATCGACCGGCTCGGTGCATTGCTTGCGCAGCGCGGCGAGTGATTCACCTGCTTCGACAGCGGGCTCGGCGATGGGCTCCTTAGGCGTGAGAGGCGTGAGAGGCGTGACGGCGATACGTCCGGCAACGTGGCGTTCCCAGCGGGCACCCTGTCCGCCGCCGGTAGCGGGCGCCGAGGCGATGGTGAAGTCCCGGAAGCCGTCGTGGGCGGGCCGCAGGACCAGTTGCAGCCGGGTCGGCCGGGACTCGTCGAGGCGAAGCGCCTGGAGGAACCTGACGTCGGCGAGCCGTACGTCGTCGCCGTCCTGCACGGCGCACGCGGCCTCCAGCGCCATGTCGAGGAAGGCGGCGCCGGGCAGCCAGACCTCGCCGGTGACCCGGTGGTCGGTCAGATAGGCGAAGCGGCTGTCACGCAGGTCCACCTCGCTCTGGAAGAGGTGCCGGTCGGCTTCGTCACTGGCCTCGACATGGGTGCCCAGGAGCGGCGAGGCGCCGGTCGCGGTGGCCGGGGCGGGTGCGAGCCAGTGGCGTTCGCGGGCGAAGGCGTAAGTGGGCAGGTCGACGCGTCGGCCCTCGGGGAACAGCGCCGACCAGTCGGGCGCGTGGCCGCCCGTGTACAACTCCCCCAACCTGCGCAGCAGTACGTCCCGTCCGCCCCGCTGGCGGCGCAGCGAGCCGACGCTCACCGCGTCGATTCCGGCGTCCGCCGCCACCGCTTCGATGGACGAGCCGAGCGAGGGGTGCGGGCTCAGCTCGACGAAGTAGCGGTAGCCGTCGTCCAGCATGCGGGTGATCGTGTCGGCGAAGCGAACGGGCTCGCTGAGGTTGGCGTACCAGTAGGCGGGGTCCAGACGGTCGCCGGGCACGGGTTCCGCCAGCACCGTCGAGTACAGCGGGATGGCGGTCCCGGTGCCCCGGATGCCGGACCAGTGGTCGAGCAGGTCCTCGCGGAGCGGGGCCATCAGCGGGGTGTGCGAGGCGAACGGGGTCGACAGCGACCGGGCCTCGATCCCGTGCTCGTCGAGGCTCCGGCTCAGCTCGGCCAGCGCTTCGCTGTCGCCGGAGACGGCCGTGGAGTG
This sequence comes from Streptomyces sp. NBC_01017, assembly GCF_045162795.1. Lineage (NCBI taxonomy): Bacteria > Bacillati > Actinomycetota > Actinomycetes > Kitasatosporales > Streptomycetaceae > Streptomyces > Streptomyces sp. NBC_01017. The sequence goes on along the minus strand of NZ_CP108683.1, from coordinate 10,015,520 downwards.
CGGGCTGTTGACGGCGGCCACGAACAGCCGGCCGGCGTACGGCGCGAGGAGTTCCTCGACGCGCGGGCGCGGCAGATCCAGGGACAGCATGCCGCCCTTGCCCGCGACCGGTACGACCGCCTGGGCGCGCCCGGTCACGACGGCCACGGCGTCGTCCAGCGTGAGGGCGCCCGCGCTGTGGGCGGCGGCTATCTCGCCCAGGCTGTGCCCGACCACGGCGTCCGCTGTGACGCCGAGCGAGCGCCAGGCGGCCGTCAGTGCCGCGTTCACCGCGAACAGTGTCGGCTGCAGATACTCGGTCCGCTCCAGGGGGGTGAACTCCTCCGGCGCGCGCAGCGCGTTGAGCACCGACCAGCCGACGTGCCGCTGGACCGCCTCGTCGATCCGGGTCAGCTCCGCACGGAACGCCTCCGACTGGGTCATCAGGTCCAGGCCCATGCCGGGCCATTGACCGCCGTGTCCGGAGTAGACGAAAGCGACCTTGCCCGTCAGCTCCTCCCGGAACGGCGGCAGCGTGATCCGCCCGGTGGCCAACTCACCCAGCACGGAGCGCAGTTCGTCCCGGTCCTCGGCCAGGACTGCGGTGCGCCGCTCGAAGTGGGTCCGGTGGCGGGCCAGGGTGTGGGCGAGGTCGGGCAGTGCGGCGGCGCCGGTGTCCTCGGCGAGGTGCCGGGCCAGGGCGGCGGCCTGTCCGCGCAGGCCCTCCTCGCTGCGGCCGGACAGGACGAACAGGCGCTGTCCGGCGGGGAGTTCGACGACAGGCTCCGGCATCGGCGCCTGGACGGCCTCCTCCACGATCACGTGCGCGTTGGTGCCGCTGATCCCGAAGGCGCTGACACCCGCGCGCCGTACCCGTGCCGCCGACGCGGGCCAGGCCACCTCGTCCCGCAACAGGTGCAAGCCGCTGTCCGTCCAGTCGACGTGGCGGCTGGGCGTGTCCGCGTGGAGGGTGCGCGGGAGGGATTCGTGGTGCAGGGACTGCACGACCTTGATCAGGCCGATCACGCCCGAAGCCGCCTGTGCGTGCCCGATGTTGGACTTCAGCGAGCCCAGGTACAGCGGGCGCTCGCCGGTGCGAGTGGCACCGAAGACCTCCGCGAGGGCGTTCGCCTCGATCGGGTCGCCCAGGGTCGTGCCCGTGCCGTGCGCCTCGACGTAGTCGATGTCGTCGGGCCGGAGGCCGGACTGCTCCAGTGCGCGCCGGATCACCTGCTCCTGCGCGGGCCCGTTCGGCGCGGACAGGCCTTGGCTGCGGCCGTCCTGGTTGACGGCGGTGCCGCGCAGCACGGCCAGGATCCTGTCGCCGTCCCGTCTGGCGTCGCTCAGTCGTTTCAGTACGACCATGCCGGCGCCCTCGGCCCAGATGGCGCCGTCGGCTCCGTCGGAGAACGAGCGGCAGCGCCCCGTCGGCGACAGGCCGCGCAGCCTGCTGAACTCGACGAAGGTCTGCGGCGTGACCATCAGCGTGACGCCGCCGGCGAGTGCCAGATCGCATTCCCCCGCCCGCAGCGCCTGCGCTGCCAGATGCACGGCCACCAGCGACGACGAGCACGCGGTGTCCACGGTCAGCGCGGGGCCGTTCAGCCCGAGCGTGTAGGCGAGCCGGCCCGAGGCCACGCTCAGCGCTGAGCCCGTACCGACGTAGCCGTCCAGTTGGTCGAGGCGGGTGCCGGACAGGTAGTCGCTGCCGAACATGCCGACGTACACGCCGGTCGTGCTGCCCGCGAGGTCGGCGGGCACGATTCCGGCGCGCTCCAGCGACTCCCAGGCGGTCTCCAGCAGCAGCCGCTGCTGCGGGTCCATGGCCGCCGCTTCCTTCGGGGTGATGCCGAAGAAGCCGGCGTCGAAGGAGTCGATGTCGTCGAGGAAGCCGCCCTCCCGGGCGTACGACTTGCCCAGCGCGTCCGGGTCGGGGTCGTACAGCGACTCGACGTCCCACCGCCCCGCCGGGAACGGTCCGACCGCGTCGCGGCCCTCGGCGACGAGGCGCCACAGGCCGTCCGGGTCGCTCACCCCGCCGGGCACCCGGCAGGCCATGGCGACGAGGGCGACCGGCTCGTCCGAAGACAGCACGGGCGAGGCCACGGGCACGGGCTTCCGGCTCGTACGGCCTGTTGTCGCGAGAGCGCCCGCCAGCAGGTACTCGGCCAGCCGGGTGGGCGTGGGGTGGTCGAAGAGGAGGGTGGCGGGGAGCTTGGTGCCGATGCGGGTGCTGATGAGGTTGCGCAGGTCGACCGCCGTCACCGAGTCCATGCCGAGGTCGCGGAGCGGCTGGTCGGGACGGACGGACTGCGCCGAGCGCAGGCCGAGCGCGTGGGCGGCCTCCTCGCGGACCAGGGCGAGGACGCGGGCGGCACGTTCGGGCTCGGGGAGCCGGGCCAGCCGGTCCGCCAGGGTGTGGCTGCCGGCCTGGGCCGCGCGGGGTGCGGGGAGCAGGGAGCGCCACAGTGCTCCTGTCGGCGCGGCGGACCTCAGCCTGGGCAGGTCCAGGGCCCAGGCCACCAGGTGCGAGGCGTCGCGCCGCAGGGACAGCTCGGTCAGCTCGCGGCCCTGCTCGGGGGTGATGGCGCGGTGGCCGAGTCGGGCCATCCGCTCCAGGTCGGCGTGCTCGGCGGCGAGCCCCTCGCCGGCCCAGGCCCCGAAGGAGACCGAGGTGCCGGGCAGGCCCAGGGCGCGCCGGTGGTGGGCGAGCTGGTCGAGGAAGACGTTGGCGGCGGCGTAGTTGGCCTGGCCCGCGTTGCCCACGACTCCCGCGGCCGAGGAGACCAGGAGGAAGAGGCCGAGCGGGTGGCCGGCGGTGAGCCGGTGCAGGTGAGCGGCACCGTCGACCTTGGGGCGCAGCACGTGGGCAAGGCGTTCCGGGGTCAGTTCGGCAACGACGCCGTCGGCGAGGACTCCGGCGCAGTGGACGACGCCGCGCAGCGGCGACTCGTCACCGAAGCGCGCCAGTACGTCCGCCACGGCCGCCTCGTCCGCGACATCGCAGGCGGCGACCTCGACCTCGGCGCCGAACGCGCCCAGTTCGGCGGCGACTTCGGCGGCGTGAGGATCTTCAGTGCCTTGACGGGACGTCAGCAGCAGGCGAGGTACGCCGTTCTCGGCCAGGACGCGGGCGATGTTGCGGCCCACCGCGCCGAGACCTCCGGTGATCAGCACGGTGCCGTCGGCGGGAATCGCGGCGACGGGAGGGCCGGATGGCACGGGATGGGCACGGACCAGGCGCGGTGCGAGCAACTCACCTGCCCGCAGGGCGAGTTCTGGCTCATCGGCGGGGGCCACTGCGGTGAGCAGAGGCGGTTCGTCACTGTCGTCCACGTCGAGCAGGACCAGCCCGAGGTCGGGGTGCTCGGTACGGGCGCTTCGGGCCAGGCCCCACAGCACCGACTGGGCGGGCTCGGGGACGGTGTCCCCGTCGGCGGCCGCGATCGCTCCGCGGGTCACCCAGATGGTGCGTACGGGAGCCTCGCCGGGCGGGAGGGCGATCAGCGTCTGGAGTTCTGCCAGGCCCGTGGCCGCCAGCTCACGCGCTGCGGCGGCCGGTTCGATGCCGGCGGCCGCTCGGGGCCAGAATCGTACGACGGTGTCGGCGCCCTCGTCGGCGACCTGGCCGCCGGCCGCGCGCAGGTCGCGCAGGGCCGCCGTGACGGCCGGGTCCGACTCGTCGCCGTGGACGGTCCATGCGGTGCCGGGCGTCTCGGCCGACCGCTCCGGTACGACCGCCGTCTTCTCCGGTACGGCCGTCCACGCCACCTCGTACAGGTGCCGGGCGTTCTCCGAGGCGCCGGCCAGGTCGGCCGGGTTCACGGCCCGAAGGCGTACGCCCTCCAGCCGGCCTGCCGGGAAGCCGTCGGCGTCCCACAGGGTGACGTCCAGCGTGAGGTCCGTGCCCAAGGCGCCGGTGCGGCGGACGGACGCGGTCAGGTCCGTCGCGCCGACGGGAGGCAGGACGCAGCGGGCCATCGCGACCGGCAGCAGGACCCGCTGGTCGGAGATGTCGAGAGCGGCGGCGACGTGGAGGGCGGCGTCCAGGAGCGCCGGGTGCAGCGGATAGGGGTCGGCCGTGTCACGGGCCACGGGCGGCAGCGAGAGGTGGGCGATCAGGGTCCCGTCGCCGGTCGCGGCGGCCCGTCGTACGCCCTGGAAGGCCGGGCCGTAGCCGAGGCCCAGCCCGTTCAGTCGCTCGTAGGCGTCCTCGCTCCAGGCCTGTTCGGCGGTCTCGGGCCAGGTCGGAGGCTCGTCGGTCGGCTCGGCAGCGGACTCTGCGGCGGACGCGGTGGCGTGCAGGGTCCAGTCCGTGGCTTCCTGGCCGCGTGGCCGGCTGTGGACCGTGATCTCCGGCACGGTCCCGGCGGTGACCACCTCGACGGACACCTCTACCGTGCCGGTGCCGGGCAGGGTCAGCGGTGCGAGGAGGAGCAGGTCGGTGACGTCGGCGGGGGTGTCCGGGCGGGCCACGGCGAGGGCGGCGCGGCAGAGCTCCAGCAGGGTCGTGCCCGAGACCACGGTCCGGCCGAAGACGGCGTGGTCGGCAAGCCAGTCCGCGGTGGCCGGGGACCACTCGTTGCGGAAGGTCCAGCGGGTCTCGTCCGCCGCCTGGAGCTGGATGCCGAGCAACGGGTGCGCGGCGCGGTCGAAGAGGCCGGGGGCGGTCGCGGAGGCTGCGGCTTCGATCCAGTGGCGCCGCGCGTCCCAGGCGTATGTCGGCAGATCCGTGGGGGTGGTGTGCGGGACGAGGCGGCCCCAGTCGATTCGCCGTCCGTGGACGTGGAGTTCGGCGGCGGCGCGGTCCAGGCAGGCGGGGCCGTCCTCGTCGCGGCGCAGCGATCCGACCGCGACCAGGTCCTCGTCGATCGTGCTCAGCGCGGTGAGCAGTGCGGGGTGCGGGCTCAGTTCGACGAAGCAGCGGTAGCCGTCGGCGGCCATGCGCTCGACGGTGGGCGCGAAGCGGACGGGTTCGCGCAGGTTGGTGTACCAGTAGTCGGCTTCGAGTTCCTCGGTGACCGGTTCGGCCGTGACCGTGGAGTACCAGGCGACGGACGTGGGGTAGGTGGTGACGCCGTCGAGTTCGTCGAGGATCGTCGCGCGGACCGGCTCGACCTGGGTGCCGTGGGAGGCGTAGTCGACGTCGAGGCTGCGGACGAAGACCTGCTGCCGGTCGAGGTCGGCGAGCAGGGCCTCCACGGCGTCGACGGCACCGGCGATGACGGTGGAGCGGCCACTGTTGACGGCGGCGACACTGATCTCGCCGCCGTGGTCGGCGAGGCGGGCCTCGACCTCCGTGTGCGGCAGCGCGACGACGGCCATCGTGCCGCTGCCGGACAGTTCGGTCAGGGCCTGGCTGCGCAGGGCGACCACGGCCGCGGCGTCGTTGAGGCTGAGCGCCCCGGCGACGCAGGCCGCCGCGACCTCGCCCTGGCTGTGCCCGACGACCGCGTCCGGCCGTATGCCACGGGCGCGCCACACGGCGGCGAGGGACACCATCACGGCGAACAGCACCGGCTGGACGACGTCTACACGGTCCAGGGCCGGGGCGCCGGCGTCGCCGCGCAGGACGGAGGTCACCGACCAGTCGGTGAATGGGCGCAGGGCGGCGTCGCAGCGGTCCAGCTCGTCGGCGAACACCGGGTCCCGGTCGAGGAGATCACGTGCCATGCCGGCCCACTGGGAGCCCTGCCCGGGGAACACGAACGCCAACTTGCCTGCGGAGAGGGTCTGTTGAGGCCCGACCATCTGCTCGGCGTCGGGCCCGTCGGCGGCGAGGGCTCGTAGCGCGGTGAGCAGTTCGTCGCGGTCGCTCGCCTGGAGGACGGCTCGGTGCTCGAAGTGGGTGCGGTGGTGGGCCAGCGTCGCGGCGATGGCAGGGAGCGGCGACTCGGGCTGCTGAACGAGGGTTTCGAGAAGGCGTCCGGCCTGTCCCCGGAGTGCGGGGAGGGTGCGGGCGGAGAGCGGGAAGAGCGTCGTGCCGGGCAGGTCACCAGGCGGCTGGGGCTGCGTATGCGTCTGTTCCTCGGGCGCCTCCTCCAGCACCACATGGGCGTTCGTGCCGCTGATACCGAAGGCGCTCACACCGGCGCGTCGCACCCGATCGGCGTCCCGCGGCCAGGCCTGGGCCTCGCGGAGGACGCGGAGACCACTGTGCGTCCAGTCGATGTGCTCGGTCGGGGTGTCGGCGTGCAGGGACGCCGGTATCCGCTCGTGGTGCAGGGCCAGCACGGTCTTGATGACACCGGCGATGCCCGCGGCGGCCTGGGTGTGGCCGATGTTGGACTTCAGGGAGCCGAGGCCGAGGGGGCGGTCGGCGGGGCGGTCGGGGCAGAAGACGGCGGCCAGGGCGCGGCCCTCGATGGGATCGCCCAGCGGGGTGCCGGTGCCGTGCGCCTCGATGTGGTCCAGGTCGTGCGGCTGGAGTCCGGCCGAGTCGAGCGCGGCCCTCAGCACCCGTTCCTGGGCGGGGCCGTTGGGCGCGCTGAGGCCCTGGCTGCGGCCGTCCTGGTTGATCGCCGAGCCCTTGACGACGGCGAGGATCCGGTCGCCGTCGCGGCGCGCGTCCGCCAGCCTCTTGAGCAGGACCACGCCACAGCCCTCGGCCCACACCACGCCGTCCGCGTCGGCGGAGAACGGGCTGCACTGCCCGGACGGCGACAGTCCGCGCAGCCTGCTGAACTCGACGTGCCCGCGCGGCGTCACCAGCAGCGTCGCTCCGCCCGCCAGAGCGAGGTCGCACTCGCCGTCGGCCAGGGCCCGAGCCGCCAGATGCAGGGCGACCAGGGAGGACGAGCAGGCGGTGTCGACGGTGACCGCCGGGCCCTGGAGGCCGAGGGTGTAGGCGATGCGGCCGGACGCCACGCTGGACGCCGAGCCGGTGCCGACGTGCCCGTCGAGCTGGTCCAGGGCGGCCGAGGCGAGGTAGCCGCTGTCGTACAGGCCGATGTAGACGCCCGTGGAGCTGCCGTTCAGCGTGTCCGGGACGATCCCGGCGCGCTCGATCGCCTCCCAGCCGGTCTGCAGGAGCAGCCGCTGCTGGGGGTCCATGGCCGCGGCCTCGCGGGGTGAGATCCCGAAGAAGGGCGCGTCGAAGCGGTCGATGCCGGCGAGGTAGCCGCCGCGCAGGGAGTACGCCTTGCCGGTGGCCTCCGGGTCGGGGTCGTGCAGCCCCTGGGTGTCCCAACGGCCCGCCGGGACCTCGGTGATGGCGTCCTCGCCCGTGCCCAGCAGCCGCCAGAGGGCCTCGGGGTCGTCGGCGCCGCCCGGGAGGCGGCAGGCCATGGAGATGATGGCGATGTCGTCGTCCTGCCGACCGGCCGCTCCCGCCCGGGTGGAAGCCGCGGTCACCGCCTGCGTGGGCCCCTCGTCGAAGACCGCGTCGGCGAGCGCCGAGATGGTCGGGTGGTTGAACACCAGAGACGGGTCCAGGGCCCGCCCTGTCAGCGCGGACAGTTCTGCGGCCAGCGTCACCAACTGCCTTGACCCCAGGCCGAATTCGGCGAGCGGGCGGTCCGGGTCGACGGTCGGCGGGGTGAGACCGGCCGCCTCGGCGACGGCCGACTCCAGCCAGGCCCGCACCCCCTCCGGTGTGGTCAGGGACGGCTCGAAGGACTGCTTCGGGGACTCGTGCGCAGGCATGTAGACAGGTGTCCTCGTGGATTCGGGCAAGTGCTGTGGCCGTACGACGGTGGACCGGGCGGGGTCAGCTCAGGACGGGCGCGTCGAGCACGGCGAGGGTGCCGCCCAGGTAGGCCGTGCGCGTGGCGCGGCGCTGGATCTTGCCGCTGGACGTCTTGGGGATGGTGCCCGGCTGGACCAGGACGACGTCACGCACCGACAGGCCGTGGGCCTCGCCGATCCCGCTGCGGATGACGTCGATGATCTTCTCCGCCTCGGCCGCCGCGTCAGGGGCGATCTCGGCGACGACGACGGGCTGCTCACCGCCGGCTCCCCCGTCGTGCCCTGCCACGGACTCCCCCGATTCCGCGGACTCCTCGAACTCCCCGGATTCCGCGGCTTCCACGGAGAACGCGGCGGTGCAGCCGGGGCGCAGGGCCGGGTGGGACATCTCGGCGGTCAGTTCCAGGTCCTGCGGGTAGTGGTTGCGTCCGTCGATGACGATGAGGTCCTTCAGGCGCCCGGTGACGAAGAGTTCGCCGTCGCGCAGGAATCCGAGGTCGCCGGTGCGCAGGAAGCGGCCTTCGTGGCCGGCCAGCGTCGCGCGGAAGGTCTCGCGGGTGGCGAGGGCGTTGCGCCAGTAGCCCTTGGCGACACTCGCGCCGCGCACCCAGATCTCGCCGACGTCGCCCTCGGGCAGTTCCTCGTGCCGTTCGGGGTCGGCGATGGCGACCGTGAGGTCGGCGCCGGGGCGGCCCGAGCTGACGGCCGCGGCGTCGGTCCGGCCGGCGTGCGGGCCGGTTTCGGGGGCCTGGAGCAGGGTGGGCGGGGTGTGGACCGTGCCGCCGGTGACCATGAGGGTGGCCTCGGCCAGGCCGTAGCAGGGGTAGAGGGCCTCGCGGCGGAAGCCGGCCGGGGCGAAGGTCTCGGTGAAGCGGCGCAGGGTGGCGGCGCGTACGGGTTCGGCGCCGTTGAACGCGACGCGCCAGCTGCTGAGGTCGAGGCCGTCGAGGAGTCCGGGACCGGCGTGCTTGAGGGCGAGTTCGTACGCGAAGTTGGGGCCGCCGCTGGTGTGCGGGCGGTAGCGGCTGATCGCGGTCAGCCAGCGCTGGGGCTGCTGCAGGAAGTGCAGCGGCGAGAACAGGGTGGCGGTCGCGCCGAGGTGGACCGTGTTGAGCACGGGGCCTATGAGGCCCATGTCGTGGTACACGGGCAGCCAGCTGACGAACATCTCGTGGTCGTACTCGGCGAGGGCGTCCGGCGTGTGGCCCATGCGCTCGGTGATGACTCGCTCGTTGTCCAGCAGGTTCCCGTGGGTGACCACGACGCCGCGCGGGGCGGAGGTGGAGCCGGAGGTGTACTGGAGGAAGGCGACCGAGTCTGCGGTGAGGTCGGGCTCGTGCCAGGCCGCGGCCGCCTCGTCGGGGATGTCCTCGGTGGCGACGCAGGTGATGTCGGCGAGCTCGGGCAGGTGCTCCACCATGCCGGACAGGGCCGTGATCACCTCGCGGCCGCCCAGGATCACCTTGGCGTCGGCGTCGGCGATGAGCCGCTTCATCCGGGTGAGGGCGCGGTGGTTCTGCGAACGGCCCTGCGGCGGGACGCCCGGGACGGCCACGACACCGGCCGAAAGACAGCCGAGGTAGCCGCAGATGAACTCCAGGCCGGGCGGGTACAGCAGCATCGCGCGGGAGCCGGCCAGGCCGCGCTCCTGGAGCCAGGCGGCGACGGCGTGGGACCGGTCGGCGAGACGGGCGTACGAGATCTCCTGGATCGCACCGTCGCAGTCGCCGGTGGCGAGGTAGCGGTAGGCGGTTCGGTCGGGGTGGTGGGCGGCGTGCTTGGTCAGCAGATCGACCAGGGATCGAACCATGTTGCGAGTCTCACCTGTCTGGATCGGTGGGCGAGGAACTGGAGTTCGAGGCTCAGCCGCTGGATGGACACAGCAGCCTGACCGGCCCGGGCCCCCTTGCCCGACCGTTCGTCCCGACGACTCGCCGAGGAGCGACGACGCTGATCCGCCGACTCCTCACGTCCCCCGTGTGGCTTGCTACCGGCGAGTTGAACGATAGCAACTCCGTTCGGTCCGACGGGCCGAACGGGTGTTAACCCTACGTGTCCGAACACAGCTCGCGCAGTGAGGTATGTCGCACACCCGACGGCCACCCCCGGCGTTCTCGTTCCTGGCCGAGCACCCCGCCGTCCGAACAGACCCATAGGGCACCCCCCAGGGGCAGACAAAGACACCAACTCCCCTACGCCATAGGCAATACAGACAGTCCCAGGCAGAAGTGAGCAGAGTTCCGGCAGTTGCGAAATCAAGTATCGATCGACCGTGCGAGATCGGTCGATGACGGTGTGTACTGTGCTGCGAACGCCTCGTCCCAAGGCTGCGGACCGAGCCCTGCCCGACTGCCCCGAACCGACTTCCTGGGAACCGACTCGATGATCGAACTACCGGACCTGGCGACCGGCGGTCTCGCCGTCGGCATGCTGTCCGCGCTCGCCCTGGGCGGCGGGCTGCTGCGCGCACAGCGCCAACAGGCCAGGCAGCGCGCCGAGATCACCGCCCTGCGCCGCCGACTCGAAGGCGTACTGGAGGCGTTCACCGCCGAGGTGGAGCATCTGGCGACACAGCGCGTCCCGGCCGCCGCCCGCCAGTTGGCTCACCCCCACGTCGCCGTACCCGATCCGCTGCATCCGCAGACCGCTCAGTCGCCGCTGGGTCCCGCGCTGGAGAACGTGCTGAGCGGACTGCGCACCGAGCTGACCGCCCAGCGCACCCGCATCGACGCGGCGGCACAGGCCGGTATGCGCGGGGCGACACGCGAGATCCAGGCGGCCCTGTACCGGCTGCAGGACGCCTTGCGTCAGCTGCAACAGAAGTACGACGACCCGGAGTTGGCGCAGACCCTGTTCCAACTGGACCACGAGAACGAGCAGTCGCTGCGGCGGGCGCAGGTCGCGGCCGTGGTGTGCGGGGCCTGGGTCGGGCTCGCCCGGGAGGAGTCGCACCTGGTGGAGGCGGTGACCGGCGGCCAGGCCCGGCTCTCGGGCTACCACCGGGTCCGGGTCCACAACCACCTGACCGCCGGCACCGCGCTCGTGTCCCACGCCGTGGAGCCCGTCGCGATCATCGTCGCCGAACTCCTCGACAACGCCCTGCGGCACTCCGCGCCCGACACGGACGTCGTGGTCAACCTGGAGCACGTCCATCACGGCGTCTGCGTCACGGTCGACGACGCGGGCCTGGGCATGACCCAGGAGGAACGCGCCCGCGCGCAGCGGCTGGTGGCGGGGTCGGAGCCGATTCTCCTCACCGACCTCGGCGATCCGCCGCGCATGGGGCTCGCCGCGATCGGGCAGCTGACCAGGCAGTTCGATCTGAGCGTGGACGTCTCGTCGCCGTCGCCCTACGGCGGGGTGCGGGCGGTGCTGCGCGTCGACAGCCATCTGCTCAGCCATATCGACCCCGCCGAGCGACCGCCAGCGGCGAGTGCGCCGCGCTCCACGCGCACGTCCTCCCGCGACGAAGCGACGGTCGCCCCCGGAACCGGAGCATCCGTCGACGATGCCCCCGGAACCGGAGCATCCGCCGGCGATGCACGCGACGCCGGAGCATCCGTCGACGTCGCCCCGGTGGCCGAGGGATCCGGTGCCTCGCACGGATACGGTGCCGAACCCGACGTCGATGCCTCCGGCCCCGTATCCGGGCATCACGCCCCGCGCGACACGGGTGGCCTGCCCCGGCGCCGGCGTCGTGCCCAGGTCGCCGCGGCGGCGCGTGACATGCCCGCCTCGCGGCCCGCGGTGCGCCGGCCGGAGCGGGCCGCCGCCGCGCTGGGTGCGCTGCAGGCCGGTACCGCAGCCGCCCGGTCCGCTGCCGACGAGGACGCCGACGACGCCTCCACCGCCGTACCGAAGACCGAGCCGGAGAGCGAGCGTGCGGCGCAGCGGCCGACCGAAGCCGCGGCGAACGACACCGAACAGACCGACCATGAAGGGGGAACGGCTCGATGACCAGCCGCGATACGGGAGACACGGCGTGGGTGCTCGATCCGATCCTGCAGGTGCCGCACGTGGTCGCCGCCGTGCTGCTCACGCGGGACGGGCTGGTGACCGGGTACACGGACGCGCTCAGCCGGCCCTCGGCCGAGCGGGTGGCCGCGATCACCAGCACCGTGCAGGCGGCGTGCCGTACGGCGGCTGCCGCGTTCGCCGACCGGGAGGGCGCCGAGGTACGGCAGGTGGTGATCGAGTCGGACCACGGGTATGTGCTGATCGTGCCGACGGACCACGGCACCTGTGTGGCCGCCTACGGGGACGAGGAGGTGCGCCTCGACCTGCTCGCGCACCGGGTGCACTCGCAGGTGGCGCGGCTGGGCGAGAAGGCGATGGCCGCCGCGCCCCGAGGCGGCGACGGCGACGCACGGGCATGACGGGCCGCCGCGGCGGCCGTCCCCTGGTTCCCGCGTATCTGTCCACCGGCGGTGTGGCCCGGCCCAGCCGGCCCCAGCTGGAGCGGCTGTCGGTGCTCACGGGCACCGGCACACCCGCGTCGGCCGGTCTTCCGGCCGCCCAACTCGCCCTGCTCGATGCCCTGCACGGCGGTTCGCTGACGGTCGTGGAGGCCGCGGCGCTGCTGCGGCTGCCGGTGTCCGCGGTGCGGGTCCTGGCGGCCGAACTCGTCGACCGGGACCTGGCGCTGGCCCGTGCGCCGATCCCGCCCGCCGGACGCTTCGACCCCGACCTGCTGAAGAGAGTGGCCGATGGCCTTCGCGCCCTCAAGCACAACCCGTGACACCGGCGTCCGCGACACGGCAGGCCCGGCCGCGGACATCCACCTGCCCGACTCCGCCCGCGACCTGGTCAAGATCCTGGTCGCCGGCCCTTTCGGGGTGGGCAAGACGACCCTGATCGACTCCGTCTCCGAGATCCGGCCCCTGCACACCGAGGAGCCGCTCAGCGAGGCGTCCGCGCAGGTGGACGATCTCGCCGGGGTGCGGGACAAGACGACGACCACCGTCGCCGTCGACTTCGGCCGGATCAGCCTGCCCGGCGGAGTGGTGCTGTACCTGTTCGGCACACCCGGGCAGGAACGCTTCCGGGCGCTGTGGGACGACATCGCGTACGGCGCGCTGGGCGCCCTGGTCCTGGTCGACAGCCGGCGGATCGACGCGTCGTTCGACGTGCTGGGGCTGGTGGAGGAGTCGGGGCTGCCGTACGCGGTCGCCTTCAACGCCTTTCCGGACGCGCCCCGGCACCACACCGAGGAACAGCTGCGCGCCGCCCTGGACCTGGAGGCGGGCACACCCATGGTGACCTGCGACGCGCGGGACGCCGACTCGTCCGTCGACGCGCTGCTCGCGCTGGTCCAGCACCTGATCGACCGTCACGCTCCGGAGGACCGGTGACCACCCACTCCCCCGACCGGCAGACCTTCTCCCGCTCCGCCCCCGTGCGGCTGTGGGAGGACGGCTTCGCGCTGGATCCGTACCGCTACTACGACTCCCTGCGCGCCCAGGGCCCGGTCGGCTGGGCGGAGTTGGCGCCGGGCGTGCCGGCGTACGTCGTCACGGACCGGCGGGCGGCGCTGGATCTGCTGCACGACACGGACACGTTCTCGCACGACCCTCGGCCGTGGGAGGCCACGGTCGCCGACGACTCGCCGATCCTGGGCATGATGCGCTGGCGGCCCAACACGCTGTTCGCCGACGGCGAGGCCCACGTGCGCTACCGCACCTCGCTGATCGACACCTTCGACCTGATCGAGCCGCACGACCTGCGGGCGCGCGTGCACCGGGCGGTACGGGTGCTGGTGGGCCGGTTCGGGCCGAAGGGCGAGGCGGATCTGGTGGCCGAGTTCACCCGGCCGCTGATGGCGCTGGTGTTCAACAGCCTCTTCGGGATGCCCGACAGCCAGAGCGACCGGCTCAACGCCGCGCTGGGCAAGCTGATGGAGGGCGGCGCCGAAGCGGCCGAAGGCGAGGCGGAGTTCGGCGGCTACGTACTGGAGCTGATCGCCGCCAAGGCCGAGCGGCGTGGCGACGACCTGCCGAGCCGGCTCCTCGACCACCCCGCCGGGCTCACCGCCGAGGAGGTCACCTGGCAGGTGTTCCTCACCCTCGGCGCGGGACACGAGCCGACGGCCAACCTGGTGTCGAACGCGCTCTCCCGCATCCTCGGCAACCCCGTGTACTACTCCACCCTCACCAGCGGCGCCCGCCCCGTGACGGACGCGGTGGTGGAGGTCCTCCATCACGAGACGCCGCTCGCCAACTACGGCATCCACTACGCCCGCAACCCGGTGTCGTTCCACGGCACCTGGATCAGGGCCGCGGTGCCGGTCGTCGTCTCCTACGGGGCGCTCGCGCACTTCGCCGAGCAGGAGGTCACCGGCGGACGCCACCCCAACGACGCCTCGCACCTGTCGTGGTCGGCGGGCCCGCACGCCTGCCCGGTCCGGCAGCACACGCTGCTCATCGCCACCGAGGCGATCGAGCGGCTCACGCAGTGGCTGCCCGACCTGGAGCCGGTCCTGCCCCGGGCGCGCCTGACCTGGCGGCCCGGCCCCTTCCACCGCTCGCTGACCTCACTGCCCGTCCGGTTCAGCCCCCGCTCCCCCGACCAGCCAGGAGTTCCGTCGTGACCGTGACCGACCGTACCGACCGAGTCGCCATCGACCCGTTCGGCGCCGACATCACCGCCGAGATGGCCCGGCTGCGCTCCCTCGGCCCGATCGTGCCCGTGGAGCTGCCCGGCGGCATCCCCGCGTGGGCGCCCACGGGCTACGACACCCTGAAGGAGCTCATCCTCGACGCACGGGTCAGCAAGGACCCGCGCCGGCACTGGCGGCTGTGGCCCGAGATAGGCGAACACCCCTCCTGGGGCTGGATCCTGGGCTGGGTCGGCGTGATCAACATGCTCTCGACGTACGGGGCCGACCACACGCGGCTGCGCAGGCTGGTGGCGCCGAGCTTCACCCAGCGGCGCACGGAGAAAATGCGGTCCCGGGTGGAGACGATCACCGCGGAGCTGCTCGACGCGCTCGACAAGGGCGGCGCGGACGACGCGACCGGCGCGGCCGTCGACCTGAAGGCCGGGTTCGCCCACCCGCTGCCGATGCGGATGATCTGCGAACTGTTCGGTGTGCCCGAGGAGTTGCGGGAGCACACCGCCGGGCTCATCGCCGCCATCATGGACACCTCCGACCCGAGCCCGGAGCACGCCGCGTTCGTGCAGCAGCAGATCAGCACGGTGCTGGGGGCGCTGATCGCCCACCGCACCGAGCACCCCGGGGACGATCTGACGACCGAGCTCATCCGGGTGCGCGACCAGGACGGTGACCGGCTCAGCGCCGAGGAGCTGGTGTACACGCTGCTGCTGGTGATCGGCGCCGGGTTCGAGACGACCGTCAATCTCATCGGCAACGCGGTCGTCGCCCTGCTGACCCACCCCGAGCAACTGGCCGCCGTACGCTCCGGGGAGATCGGCTGGGACGCGGTGATCGACGAGACGCTGCGGGTGCATCCGTCGATCGCGTCCCTCCCCCTGCGGTTCGCCGTCACCGACATCGAGATCGGAGGCGTGACCATTGCCGCCGGGGACGCCATCATCACCACGTACGCCGCCGCCGGGCTGGACCCCGTGCACTACGGGCCGGACGCTGACAGCTTCGACGCGTCACGCGGGGCCGACGACCATCTGGCGTTCGGGATCGGGGTGCACCGCTGCATCGGCGCTCCGCTGGCCCGCGTCGAGGCCCTGACGGCGTTGCCCGCCCTCTTCGAACGTTTCCCCGGCCTGCAACTCGCCGTCGGTGCGGAGGAGCTGCGTCAGGTGCCGTCGTTCATCGCGTTCGGATGGCAGGAGATTCCGGTGCGGCTGCGGGCCTGAACGGTCTCGCGCGCGGGGACGCGACCGGTCCCCCGTTCCGGTCGTGCCCCCGCGGGAAGACGAACTTACGTCGATGACGGAGGCCTTGGGTATCGCATCCGTGCCCGATGCGCCGCCCTCGGGGCTCACCTGTGCACAAGTGAGTCCGGAAGGCCCGATTTCGGCGCGGGCAGGACGGGCTGGTCCAGATCGCCCACCGCGAGATGGGCCAGGACGACCTCGTACAGGTCGCTGCCGCCGGCGAGGAGCTGGCGTTCCAGGACGGGTTCCGCGCTGCGGACGTGCTCGCGGACGGTCTGGGCGTGCACGCCGAGGGTCTGCGCGGCGCGTTCGGCGTTGCCGCCCTCGGCGATCCAGGTGCGCAGGGTCCGGCGCAGGTCCCGCGTGTCGTTCTCCAGGCGCGCGAGCACGTCCTGCGCCCAGGTGCGCAGGGCGGGCCCGGACAGCAGGTCGGGCAGCGAGGCCTGAGCCGCCTGCCCGGAACCGTCGGCGGCGGGTACGTCCGCCAGGCTCACCTGGGTGTTGAGTGCCAGGTGGACCACGGCACGGGCGGTCACGTCGGAGAAGTCCGTATGCAGCAGGGCTTCCACGCGTTCCATCCGGGCGCGGACGGTGTTGCGGCTGACGCCGAGGACCTTGGCCGCGCTCACGGCGGTGAACTCCAGGCCCAGCCGAGTGGTGGCGAGCAGTTCGGCGCGGGTGTGGTGCGCGAGGGTGTCGAGGGGGTGCAGGACACGGGCCGCCCACCCCCGCAGGGGCGCCGGGTCGATGAGGCGCTCGGGGTGGGTGCGTTCGGCGTAGACGGCGGCCTTCTCCGGCCGGAAGTGCGCGACGGCGAGGGCGCTCACCGCCTGCCCGTAGGCGGTGGCGGTGCGGGCCAGGCTCTGCCGGGCGCTGCCGCCGATGAACGTGCGCGGGCGGGGGCCGATCAGCGTCCGCAGTTCCCGGGCCGCGGCCTCGCCGGGCGTGACGACGATGACGTGCTCGTCCACCGCCGGGCAGAGCACGACCAGCGCCTGCTCGCCCGTCACGTCGATGCACTCCTCGGCGAGCCGGTCGCGCTCCTCCACGGTGCACTCGACGACGTAGACGCAGGCGGATTCCGTGTCCAGCAGGCCGGGCCACAGTCCCGCGGCGACGCGCCGCGCCGAGACGGTGTCCTCCACCATCAGCAACTGCAGGATCGCCAGCCGCAGGTCGGACGTCGCCCGTTCGAGCCGGCGCCCGGCGGCGGTCGTCTCGCCCGCCTTCAGCAGCAGTTCGATGACCTGGACGGTGTGCGTGAGGATGTCGGAGCTGCGCCGGTCGAAGGGGGTCTCGCGCGCCACCGCGAGCACGCCCGCCGACGCCGGGTTCGGATACGACACCCGGACCATACGAAGGTGGCGGCCCTGGCCCTCCCAGGCGGCCGACGCGATGCGGCCGGCGGCGACGGCCGCGACGAGGTCGTCGTCCAGGTCCGGCAGCGTGCCCGCGAGCAGCGCGCCCGTGTCGTCCTGCAGCGAGGCGGTGCCCTGCACGGCGTCGGCGAGCCAGGCGACGACCCTGCCGATGTCCCGTCCGTTCGGCCGCAGGTGGTCCAGCAACTCCTCCGCCCACGCGGAGGCGTCGGCGCTCCTCGCCCCCGTCCGACGGACCCCGTCCTCTCTGCCAGCCATGTCGGCCTTCACCTCGTCCTGCACGTCACTCACGGCATACCGCCCGGGACGTTACCTCACCCGCCCTCATCCAGACGGTGCCGAACGGCCCGACCAGCCGAACCGATACATGGACGCACCAGCTATTCGGGTGCCTGCGCAGCCGCATGGTCTCCAGGGCATAGGCTCGGTGAATGGCGAAGTACTTCGACGTGCACCCCGACAATCCTCAGCCGCGCACCATCTCCCAGGTCGCGGACAGCGTCCGCGCGGGTGCGCTCATCGCGTATCCGACGGACTCCTGCTATGCGCTGGGCTGCCGACTCGGCAGCCGTGACGGCATCGACCGGATCCGGACCATTCGCCGCCTGGACGACCGGCATCACTTCACCCTCGTCTGCCAGGACTTCGCGCAGCTCGGCCAGTTCGTGCGGGTCGACAACGACGTGTTCCGCGCGATCAAGGCGTCGACGCCCGGCAGCTACACGTTCATCCTGCCCGCGACGAGGGAGGTGCCGCGCATGCTCCAGCATCCGAAGAAGAAGACGGTCGGTGTGCGCATCCCCGATCACGTCGTCACCCATGCGCTGCTCACGGAGCTCGGCGAGCCGCTGCTGTCCAGCACGCTGCTGCTGCCCGACGAGGACGAGCCGATGACCCAGGGCTGGGAGATCAAGGACCGGCTCGACCATGTGCTGGACGCGGTCGTCGACTCCGGGGACTGCGGCACCGAGCCGACGACGGTGATCGACTTCTCGGGTGGCGAGGCCGAGATCGTGCGGAAGGGAGCGGGGGACACGTCCCGGTTCGAGTAAAGCCGTCCCCAAGTGGGAGGGGGCGACGCGGCCCGTATGTGTGGTGCCTGAAACCATGTGCGAGACGACCCGGTTCCGCCGGGTCGGCGACCCGTTCGCCGTGGACCGCGCAGAGAGGCAACCCCCATGACCTCCGTACAGGGAACAGACGTGGACGTCCCCACCGAGGACGGTGCAGCCGACGCCTACCTGGCCCACCCGGGCGACGGACTTCCCCGGCCGGGCGTCCTCCTCTACCAGGACGCCTTCGGGCTGCGTCCGCACCTGCGGTCGATGGCCGACCGGCTCGCCGGCGCCGGGTACGCGGTCCTCGTGCCGAACGTCTTCTACCGGCACGGGCGCAGCCCGGTGTTCGATCTGCCCGAGTTCATCGACCCCGCCACGCGGCCCGGGCTGTTCGACAGCATCGGCCCGGTCATGCAGTCCCTGACGCCCGACCTGGCCGTGCGGGACGCCGGCGCCTATCTGCGCTGGATGGCGGAGCGGCCGGAGTTCGCAGACGGTCCCGTCGCCCTCACCGGCTACTGCATGGGCGCGCGGCTCGCCCTGCGCACCGCCGGCGCCTACCCGGAGCGGGTGGCCGCCGCGGCCGGTTTCCACGGCGGGCAGCTGGCGACCGACGCGCCGGACAGCCCGCATCTGGCCGCCGAACACGTCACCGCGGAGCTGTACTTCGGCCACGCCGACGCCGACCACTCGATGCCTCCCGAGCAGATGGAGCGCCTCGCCGCCGCACTCACCGCGGCCGGGGTACGCCACCGGTACGAGGTCTACGAAGGTGCCCACCACGGATACACGCAGGCCGACACCGCCGCGTACGACAAGGCCGCGGACGAGCGGCACTGGGCGGCGCTGCTCGATCTGCTGCAGCGGACGTTCTGAGCCTCACGTCGCCGAGGAGCCCCGGACGGTGTGGTCCGGGGCTCTCACCATGCTCGGGTGTCGGCGCTCAGAAGGGCGGTGCGTCCTGTGTGCACCTCGTTCCGGGCGGCGGGAGGACACCGTCGATGAGGTAACGGCTCTCGTGCGCGTTGATGCAGCGGCTGGGGTTCAGCAGGGCGGTGTGCCCGTACCCGGTGTTGGTGAGCAGCCGTGCGTTGGCCAGTTCCTTGGCCATGTCCTGGGCGTTCGAGTACGGGGTGGAGGGGTCGTAGTAGGTACCGACCACCAGGATGGGGGCCGTCGGCCTGTTCCACGGGCCGCTGTAGCGGTACGCGGATACGGCCGGCCAGGTCGCGCACGGTTCCGCGGCCCAGGTCCAGAAGCGTCCGGCGGCGCCGGTACGGGCGGCGCTGGCCTCTTCCAGCTGGTGGTAGACGTAAGGGTTGCGGGGGTTGGGGGTGTCTCCGCACTCCACGGCGGCCGCCTGCTCCTCGCCCTGATAGGGGACCGGGTACGGAAGCGGATCGGCGGGCGGGGCGGGTGCCGGGCCCGGCTCGCGGCCCTCCCACAGTTCCTGGAGCAGGACGGCGAGTTCCGTCCATCCGGGGTGGACCACGTAGAGGTGGTTGATGGAATCGGCCACGGTCCTGGCATAGGTCCACGGACCCACCGGACGCTCCCGGAGACGGTCCATCAGCCTGTCCCACTTCTTCCGCGTGGCTGCCGGGCTGCCTGCGGAGAACGCGCACCTGCGGGCGGGCGCGGCTCCACACAGGTCGAGGAACTTGGCGAGGGTCGCTGCCCCGGTCCGGTCGGAGCCCGTGCGCAGGAAGACCGGTAGCCGGGCGTTGTCGTTGCCGTTGTTCGTGAACGCGTCCGGGGCGACGTTGCTGTCCAGGACCATGGCACGGACCCGGGAGGGGAAGAGGTTGGCGTAGGTGGCGCCGAGGATGGTGCCGTAGGAGATTCCCAGGTACGTCAGCCTCTGCTCGCCGACCGCCCGGCGCAGCTGGTCGAGGTCACGGGCGGTGTCCACCGTCCCGACGTGGCGCAGCAGCTCCGGATCGCGCTCGTTGCAGAGCCGGCCCAGTTCCCGGTAGGCGTCGATCCAGGCCTGCCGTTCCGCCTTGCCGACCGGGAAGCCGACCGGGTGGGACGCGTTCCACTCCGCGGCCTGCTCAGGGGTCTCGAAGCAGTTCACCGCGGTGCTGTTGCCGATCCCCCGGGGGTCCCAGCTGACGAGGTCGAACCGCTCGCGTACCTCCTTCGGGAAGACCTTGTAGTTCTGCGGGAACTGGATCGTTCCCGGTCCGCCGGGCCCGCCGGGGTTGAAGAACAGGGTGCCGATGCGCCGTCCGGGGTTGGTGGCCCTGCGCTTCACGACCGCCAGTTCGATGGTGCGCCCGCGGGGCTTCGCGTAGTCCAGGGGCACCTTCGCGGTCGCACAGTCGTAGTCCGTGTTCAGCTGACAGGGCTTCCAGGCCAGCCGAGGAGCCGGGACCGAGGGTGCCGGCCCGGCGTCGGCCACGGCGAGGTGTTGGCCGGCCAGTGCCGTCGAGAGGGCCATCGTCGCGGCGACGGCCACGGCCCCTCTCCGACGGGCCCTCACGGGACGAGATCCGCGCATGCGTTGTCCTTTCATGCCGAGCGCCCGACCACCACCGCCGGGAGCGGGGCTCGGGCACGCATCCGTGACAACGACATCGGGGCCCGGCAGGCCGCGCGAGCCGACGGCGGCCGAATGGCCGAACCAGGGCTCGCGTCGGGCGTGTTGCCGGCCGGCCGGTACATCGCCGGGTCGAGGGCGGGGCGGGCTTTCGCGTCGGGCCGCCGAGGGCTAGGGTCCGGGTGCGGCGAGTGAGTCACGAGGAGCTGAGACATGGTCGGTCTTCCCGGCGCGCGTTGACGTTGTAGGCCGTTTCCGGCCTGTCATCGCGTGCTGCCCTTGATGTTGCGGCACAGCGAGCTTTCCTCTGCCTGAACCGTCGGCGCACCTGTGGTGCGCCGGGTGACGGCCTCGTTGTCGGCAACCCAAGGGATCCCCCGTGCCGTCCGTTTCCTCTCCCGCATCCGATTCCGGCGTATCCGATTCCGGTCGCCCTGCTCCGTCGAGCCTGTGGCGGAATCCCGACTTCCGCAGACTTTGGCTGGGTCAGACAGCCTCCCAACTCGGTGAACACGCAAGTCTGGTGGTTCTGCCGCTCTTCGCCGTCCTGACGCTCCACGCCAGTGCGGGCCAGTTGGGCGCCCTGCGTGCGGTGGGGCAGGCGCCGATCCTGTTGCTCTCGCTCTTCGCCGGCGCGTGGGTGGACAGGTGGCGGACGCGCACGACCATGGTGCTCACGGACGTCGGCCGGGCGCTGGCCCTGGGCGCCGCCGCCCTGGCCGGGCTCTTCGGCCGGCTCGGCCCGCCCGGCCTGCTTGCGCTCGCCTTCGCCGTCGGGGCGCTGTCCGTGTTCTTCGACGTGGCCTACCAGGCGTCTCTCGTACGACTGGTGGAACGCGACCAACTGGTGCGAGGCAACAGCGCGCTCGAGGGCAGCCGGTCCGCGGCGCAGATCGGCGGTCCCGCGCTCGGCGGTGCGTTGGTGTCGCTGCTGTCGGCGCCGATTGCCGCCGCCTCCAGCGCGCTGTTCTTCGCGCTGTCGTTCCTGTCGATCCGGCGGATCCGCCGACCCGAATCGCTCCCCGACCGCCCGGAACACCCACACCCCCCTCGGGTCTGGCGGCGGATTCATGAGGGCCTGCGCTTCGTCGCCCGGAGTACCGCACTTCGGACCGTCTGCCTTGCCTCGGCCGCCTTCCAGTTCTCCTTCGCGGCCGTGATGACCGTCTATTTGCTCTTCCTGCCGCGGGAACTGCACCTTTCGGGCACCGTCGTGGGGCTGGCGCTCGCGGCGGTGGGACCGGGTGCGCTGCTGGGCTCACTGCTGGCCGCGCGTCTGCCGGGCCGGTTCGGTCATGGTGCGGTGCTCGTGGGAGCGGCGGCACTCGGCGACGGCGTGTTCTTGTGGGTGCCCGCGCTGCACGGCTCGTCCGCCGCAACGGTCGCCGCTCTCCTGGCGGTCGGCTTCGTGTTCGGGTTGGGCGGCCAGTTGGTGAACGTCACGGTCATGGCCGTCCGGCAGGCCGTCACTCCGGACGGGATGCAGGGCCGCGCGGCCGCGACGATCACGTTCGTCGGCGGAGGGCTGACCCCGCTCGGTTCCCTGCTCGGCGGATTCCTCGCGGAGGAGTGGGGGCTGCGCACAAGTCTCCTGGTGACGGCGGCAGGCATGCTGCTGTCCCCGGTGATCATGGCACTGTCCCCACTCGCACTCCTGGGACGCGAGCTTCCGGCCGGGCGCGACGCGCTGCGGGAACCTACTGCGCCGGTGCGGGCTTGGTGGCGTGGACGATGGCGGAGTGCATGCCGTCGGCGACCGGGTGGGTCGGGGTGATCTCGACGTCCGTGAAGCCCGCGGTCTCCAGTCCCTGCCGGTATTCGGCGAACGACAGGGCGCCGGCGATGCAGCCGGCGTAGTCGCCGCGCTCGGCCCGCTGCTTCGGGGTGAGGGTGTCGTCGGCGACGACGTCGGAGACGCCGATGCGGCCGCCGGGCCTGAGGACGCGGAAGGTCTCGGCGAAGACGGCGGGCTTGTCGACGGACAGGTTGATCACGCAGTTGGAGATCACCACGTCGATGGTGTCCGCGGGCAGCGGGATCGACTCGATGGTGCCCTTGAGGAACTCGACGTTGGTCGCGCCTGCCTTCCGGGCGTTGCCGAGCGCGAGTTGGAGCATCTCGTCGGTCATGTCCAGCCCGTACGCCTTGCCGGTCGGGCCGACGCGGCGGGCGGAGAGCAGGACGTCGATGCCGCCGCCCGAGCCGAGGTCGAGGACGCGGTCGCCCTCACGGAGCTCGGCGACGGCCGTGGGGTTGCCGCAGCCGAGGGAGGCGGCCACCGCTTCGGCGGGCAGGGCGTCTCGTTCGTCGGCGGCGTAGAGGGTCGAGCCGAAGTTCTCGTCGACCTCGACGGGCTGCGGCCCGCAACAGGCGGTGCCGCCCTCGCTGACCTGGACGGCGGCTGCGGCGTATCGCATGCGGACGGTTTCACGCAGGTCAGTGGACTGCTCGGTCATGTCTGACTCCTCGGTGGCGGGGCACGGTCGCGCCCCGGAGCGGCTTGTATTGATGTTCTTTGATGCAAGCTTGCGCCTTGGATCGAAAAACGTCAACATAGAGGCATGTCGAAACAAGAGCTCGCGGTGATCGGCCAGGACACGGACGGCGACTGCTGCGGCCGGCTGGCGTCCGCACCGCTGGACGACGAGCGGGCGGCGGAGCTGGCCAAGGTGTTCAAAGCGCTCGGGGACCCGGTCCGGCTGCGCCTGCTGTCGATGATCGCCTCCCGGGAGGGCGGCGAGGTCTGCGTCTGCGAGATGACACCCGCCTTCGACCTGTCCCAGCCGACGATCTCCCACCACCTGAAGCTGCTGCGCCAGGCGGGTCTGATCGACTGCGAACGCCGTGGCACGTGGGTGTACTACTGGGTGCTGCCGGGCGCGCTGGACAGGCTGGCCGGATTCCTCACCACCCCGCAGGCCGGTCAGGTGCCCGCATGACTGCCTCGCTCGGCCGCCGCACCGCCGCGGAGGCACTCGGGACCGGGCTGCTGGTCACCGTCGTCGTCGGCTCCGGGATCCAGGCCACCGCGCTGTCACCCGACATCGGCGTGCAACTGCTCGCCAACTCCCTGGCCACCGTGTTCGGTCTGGCCGTGCTGATCACGCTGCTCGGACCCGTCTCCGGCGCGCACTTCAACCCGGCCGTCACGTTGGCCGCCTGGTTCACGGGCCGCCGCGCCGGCACCGGGCCGTCCCCACGAGAGGTCGCCGCGTACGTCCCCGCACAGGTGGCCGGGGCGATCGGCGGGGCGATCCTGGCCGACGCAATGTTCGCGAGGCCCCTGGTGCGGTTCTCCACGCATGAGCGATTCGCCGGTCACCTGTGGCTGGGCGAAGTCGTCGCCACGGCCGGGCTGATCCTCCTCGTGCTGGGCCTGGGACGCATCGGCCGTGTCTCGGTGACCCCGGCGGCCGTGGCCGCGTACATCGGGGCCGCGTACTGGTTCACCTCGTCCACGTCGTTCGCGAATCCCGCGGTGACCGTGGGACGTGCCTTCACCGACACCTTCGCCGGGATCGCCCCCACCTCGGTGGCCCCGTTCGTCGCCGCCCAACTGGTCGGCGCCGCACTGGGACTGGGTGCCGTCGCAGTGGTGTACGGCCGCCACCCCGCCCGGGCCCGCAATGCTGCCGCCGCCTCGCACAGCGAGCGCGAACTCTCCCCCTCCTGAGCCCCTCCTCCTGCAAGGACCCCCATGAGCACCCTCACCCCGCGCCCCTCCGTGCTGTTCGTCTGCGTTCACAACGCCGGCCGCTCCCAGATGGCCGCCGCCTTCCTCACCCACCTCGCGGGCGAGCGGATCGAGGTTCGCTCCGCCGGATCGGCGCCCGCGGAGCAGGTGAACCCCGCGGTCGTCGAGGCGATGGCAGAGGTCGGGATCGACATCACCGCGCAGACCCCGAAGATCCTCACCGTCGAGGCCGTACAGGCCTCCGACGTGGTGATCACCATGGGGTGCGGTGACGCCTGTCCCGTCTTCCCCGGCAAGAGCTATCTCGACTGGCAGCTCGACGACCCCGCCGGGCAGGGCGTCGAGGCCGTTCGCCCGATCCGCGACGCGATCGAGGAACGGGTCCACGGGCTGATCTCGGCGGTGCTGTCCGCCTGACCCGGGTTCACCGGGGCCGTCACTGCGAGGTGGGCGTCGGAGGGTGGTCCCGTTCCCACTGCCAGGTCCACAACGCGGAGAGGCGGTGGTCGTGCTCGTAACCGGGGCGGAAGAGCGAGCCGACGCGCTTGATCGCCACCTCGGTGCGCGCGTCGCCCCACCGGAGAAGGCCGTAGGCCGCGTTGAGCCGCGTCGTGAACTCGTCCTCGTCGAGGAGGGCCGCGAGGGCGTCGGCGACTGCCGCAGCGCTGTCCCTACAGTGCGCGACGGCTTCCGCGGCGGCGCCCCGCACAGCGGCCACCGGATCGCGCAGCAGCGCGACGAGGGCGTCCGTGACCTCGCGGCTGCCGTCCTGCGCCGCAGCGAGCGCCCGGCCGGCCTGATCACGCACGCCCCAGTCCTCGTCCCCGGCAAGGACCAGCAGTGCCGCCCGGGCTTGCGGGCTCCAACCAGGCGAGGGCGCTCCCCAGCGGAGCAGCAGGTCGGGAACCCGGGCGCGGACACGGGGGTCCGGGTGATCGGCGTGCCGCAGTCCGACGGCTTCCAATTCCTGGTGCTCCGTCTCGCCGAGGACGCGGAGCACCTCGGCGAGGGTCTCGGCGTCCTCCTCACCCTCGGCGGTCCATGCGACGAGCAGGTCCGCCGACTCCTTCTCGTAGGAGTTCCGCCAGCTCCCGTGCCCCATCACGTACCAGAAGATCACGTCGACGACGAACCTGCGGTGGTGCGGATCCGGACTGTGCCGATGCGCCGTGACGGCCTCCCACGTCTGCTTGCTACGGCGTTCGCTGAGGACCCACCGTACGGACGCCCAGGCGACATGGTCCGGATCGCGCGGTGCCACCGCCCTGGCCACCAACTCGTCCACGGGCGTCAGGATGCGGAAGGCCCACTCCAGGTTCGTGAGGATCGCGCTGTGCCCGGCGCGGACCGTGCGACCGCCGAGGGTCAGCTGCTCCACGTGGTCGTACTCGTCGTCCAGCACCCGGACCCGGCGGGCCGGGCCGGACGCGCCCGTCCTGCGCCGGAGTTCGCCCTCCGCACCCGGCCCGAGTCGGCGCCGGGACAGGGCCAGCAGCTGCTCCCGTTCCGCCTCGGGCAGGCGAAGTCGCGGCTCCCGGCCCAGGACGGCTTCCACCATCGCCGGTGAACCGCCCTCGACCGCCCGGACCAGCGGAGTCGTTCCGTCCGGCAGCACCCGGTCCGGATCCGCGCCGCCCTCGACCAGCGCCTGCGCGACGCCGGCGTCGAAAGCAGTGAACGCGAGGCACAGCACCGGCAGCCCGTCATCCGTGACCGTGTCCGGGGCGGCTCCCGACTCCAGCAGCGCCCGCACGGCCTCTGCGTCCCCGCGCCGCACCGCCGCGACGAGTTCCGTACCGTCCAAGTTTGCGCTGTCCCCCGCCTCGCACCGACCCCCCGGGCCTGTCCTGCTGTCCGATCAGCAGGCAAGACCGGCCCAGGCGAGGGTAGTTCCGCCGTTCCTGGGCCGCGACCGGATTTACGCAGCGCTCCCGTCCCCGCCTCCGCCCCCGCTGCCGGCTACTTCAGGGACTCGAAGTAGGCCTTCTGCGCCGGGTAGTACTGCTCGAATTCGGGCTGGGGCCCGCCCGTGCGGCTGACGGTGAGCATGTCCAGGTAGTACTCCCAGCCCGGGCCGGTCTCGCCGAGCTGTTCGGTGGAGGTGAGGTGGTGGATCAGCCGAAGCTCGGTGGTGCCGTCGGCCTCGGCCAGGACCAGCTCCAGGGACCAGGAGCCGACGGCGTCATCCGTCATGACGGCGAGTCGGTGCGGTGGTTCACAGGCCTCGATCCGCATCGGGTACCAGGGTGCCGACTCCTCGAACACCAGCTGCACCTCGACGGTCCGGCCGGGTCCGGCCTCGCCGCGCCAGGGGCCGAACCAGCGGGCGGTGCGCTCCGGTTCGGTGACACTCGCCCAGACGTCGTCGACGGGGGCACGGTAGGTGCGGGTGAGGATCAGGTCGTACCCCGTCGGGGTGGGTACGAGCTGCCCGGTGGGTTCAGGGTTCATGCCGTGTCCTCCTGGTGCGCGGTTCGCGGGGTGTCGGCGGGGGTCGAACGGGTGCGGTCCCGGCGCGTCCGGTGGACCTCGGTCTCCAGCGCCGCGAGACGCTGCGACCAGTCGGACCGCTGGGTGTCGAACTGGGCGAGCCAGGCAGTGAGAGGCCCCAGCCGGGAGCGGTCGAGCGAATAGCGCCGATGACGTCCGGCCTGCTCGTCCCGGACGAGGCCGCTCTCGCGCAGCACGCGCAGATGGCGGCTCACCGCCGGCCGGCTGATGGAGAACCCGGCGGCGATCTCGCCCGCCGTCAGCGGAGCGTGTCGCAACATGACCAGGATCTCCCGGCGCACGGGATCGGCGATCGCGTCAGCCACGTCCGTCAGTTCGTCCACGGAGAAAGCGTAACCCATCGGTTACGCATTCGCGCGGGCAGGACTGGGGGTCGGGTGGACCGATGGAGGACCCACGAGGTGCGTAGCGGGCCCGACCGCGGATATGCGTCACCGGTGAGGCAGGAGCAAGCTGGTCGTGTGCCCGCTTCGTCCGCCGGCACCTGATGTGTGGGGAGAACTCGTATGACATCGATGGCGAACCTGCCGGAGGTGGTGTCGCGCGAGGAGTGGGTCGCCGCCCGTAGGGAGCTGTTGGCCAAGGAGAAGGAGCTCACGCGGGCCCGCGACCGGGTCAACGCCGAGCGGCGACGGCTGCCGATGGTGCGCGTCGACAAGCCGTACACCTTCGAGGGGCCGGACGGGCAGGTCGGCCTGCTCGATCTGTTCGAGGGGCGGCCCCAGCTCGTCATGCACCATTTCATGTGGACCTACGACATCGACGCGGACGGCACCGAGCACCCCCGCGACACGGGCTGTTCGAGCTGTTCCTCCGCGGCCGACCAGTTCCCCGCCAGGCTGCGGCAGCTGCACGTCCGTAACACAACGCTGGCTGCGGTGAGCCGGGCGCCGTACGCGAAGCTCGCCGCGTACCGCGAGCGGATGGGGTGGACGTTCCCCTGGTATTCGTCCGCCGGCAGCGACTTCAACTACGACTTCCACTCCACCGTCGACGAGCGGGTCGCACCGGTCGAGGTCGACCAGCGCACCGAGGCCGAGCTGGCCGAGGTCGGAATGACCTGGTCGGAGGCCATGCGCGGCGACTACCCGGGGATCAGCGCGTTCC
Organism: Streptomyces sp. NBC_01017; assembly: GCF_045162795.1. NCBI lineage: Bacteria > Bacillati > Actinomycetota > Actinomycetes > Kitasatosporales > Streptomycetaceae > Streptomyces > Streptomyces sp. NBC_01017. Next base: position 9,987,710 of record NZ_CP108683.1, on the reverse strand, counting down.
TGCGCGTCGGGGACGGCGTCTTCCACACGTACTCCACGTTCGGGCGCGGCATCGAGGAGTTCCACAACGGCTACCCGCACCTCGACCTCACCGCGCTCGGCCGCCAGGAGGTGTGGGAGGAGCCGAAGGGCCGCGCGGAGCCGCTCGGAATGCAGGTCGGCGGGCCCGGTTTGCGGCTGCCCGACGAGTACGACGCCTGACGTCGACGCGACATGCCGGGCGCCGCCCGACGGTCCATCCGTCAGGCGCGCGGGGTTACCGTCGGCGGCATGGACGGTGATCGCCAAGGGTGGCTCGCGTGTGTGCTCAGCGGGGCGGTGTTCGCCGTGTGCATGGCCGGCACCACGCTGCCGACTCCGCTGTACGGCCACTACCAGGAGAAGTTCGGCTTCTCCGAGCTGACGGTCACCGTCGTCTACGCCGTGTACGCCTTCGGCGTCATCGGCGTGCTGCTGCTGGCGGGCAATGCCTCGGACACCGTGGGCAGGCGTCCGGTGATTCTGACGGGACTGGGGTTCGCGGCCGCGAGTGCCGTCTGCTTCCTGTGCGCCACGGGGCTGGGCTGGCTGTACGCGGGGCGACTGCTGTCGGGGCTGTCCGCCGGTCTGCTCACCGGGGCCGCGACGGCGTACGTGATGGAGCTGGCCCCGCAAGGCGGCGCCTCCCGGGCCACCTTCATCGCGACCGCCGCCAACATGGGCGGGCTGGGCTGCGGTCCGCTGCTCGCCGGAGTGCTGGCGCAGTACGCTCCGTGGCCGCTGTACCTGCCGTTCGTCGTGCACCTCGCGCTCGTGGCGTGCGCGGTCGCCGTGCTGGCGTGGCTTCCGGAGACCGTACGGGAGCGGCGGTCGCTGCGTACCGTACGGCCGCAACGGCCCAGCCTGCCCGCGCAGGTGCGGGCGGTGTTCGCGCCGGCGGCGATCGCCTCGTTCGCGGGTTTCGCGCTGTTCGGGGTGTTCACGGCGGTCAGCCCGGCGTTCCTGGCCGAGTCCCTCCACGAACGCAATCACGCCGTCAGCGGGCTGGTCGTCGCGCTGGCCTTCTTCGCCTCGACCGCCGGGCAACTGGCCGTCGGCCCGGTCGGGGTGGGGCGATCGCTGCCGCTGGGCTGCGCCGTGCTCATCGGCGGCCTGGCGCTGCTCGCGGGCGCACTGTGGTGGGACCTGCTGTGGCTGGTCGTACTGAGCGCGATCGTCGGCGGGGCCGGGCAGGGGCTGTTGTTCCGCGGGGCACTGTCCGCGATCGCCGCGGCGTCTCCGGCGGAGCAGCGGGCGGCGGTGATCTCGACGCTGTTCGTGGTGGCCTACACGGGCATCTCGGTTCCGGTGATCGGCGTGGGCGTCCTGACGGAACTGATGGGGTTGGAGGGCGCGGGCCTGGTGTTCATCGCCTGCATGACCGTCCTGGTCTCGAGCGCGGCGGCCTATGTGCTGCGGCGGCCGGTTCCGGTGGGGACCTGAGCCTGTGCGGGCGGGATGCACCGCACAGGTCCGTGCCGGTCCGTGCCGGTCCGTGCCGGTCCGTGTTGGTCCGTGTTGGTCCGTGGCAGCTACGCGCTTTCCGGGGACGGCAGGGATGCGAGCCATCCGGTCAGCAGTTCGTTGGTCTCCTTGGGGCGTTCCTGCTGGATCCAGTGGCCGCAGCCGTCGAGGACATGTGAGGAGCGCAGGCCGGGCAGGGTCGCGGGGAAGGCCTTGATCGCGTCGGCCAGCCATGTCGTCGAGGCGTCCAGCGCGCCGCCGAGGAACAGCGAGGGCTGGGGGATGGGGGCGCCGGTGTGGTCGGCCAGATCGGCCCAGTCGCGGTCCATGTTGCGGTAGCGGTTCAGGGCACCGGTCATGCCGGTCCGTTCGAACTCTCCCGCGTAGACGTCCAGGTCCGACTCGTCGAGCCAGGAGGGCAGTCGGCCGGCGGGGAACCTGTCCCGCAGGGTGCCGCCGGGGCCGACGAAGTGCGGGTCCGGGGCGTCGGGGGCCGGCCGGGTGTCGGCGGACAGTGCGGCGTAGAAGCCCGCGAGCCAGCCTCGTACGTCCGGCTCGATCTCGGCCTCGGCCCGGCCGGGCTGCTGGAAGTAGGAGACGTAGAACTCGTCCGGGCCGCCCATCTGCGCGAAGACCTCGCTCGGCTTCGGACCGCCGGGCGGGGTGTAGGGCACGCTCAGCAGCCCGACCGCGCGGAACACGTCGGGCCGCAGCAGCGCGGAGCTCGCGGCGATGGTCGCGCCCCAGTCGTGCCCCACGATCACCGCGGACCGCTCGCCGAGGGCCTCCACCACGGCGACGTTGTCCTCCACCAGCTCCAGCATCCGGTACGAGTCCACCGCCTCAGGCCTGGACGAGCGACCGTAGCCACGCACGTCCATGGCGACCGCGCGGTATCCGGCCGCTGCCAGCGCCGGCAGCTGGTGGCGCCACGAGTACCAGGACTCCGGGAAGCCGTGCACGAGGAGGACCAGCGGACCTGTCCCCTGTTCCACGAGATGGAGCCTTCCGGCGGGAGCGGGTACCAGGCGGTGTGTGGCGTCCGTTGTCTGGGCGGGGTGCGACATGGCTCCTCCGGAAGTGCCGATCGGTGGGCGCCGGGCACCGCCTCCTCGGGAGGCAGGACGAGGCTCGGCGCATCGTGCCGCCATCGTGGGGGCGCACGCCCGGGCGTCGCGAACCTCGTTGCCGGTTCGGCAACATCGGCGCTCCGGCGTCCCGTGCAGGCGTGCGGCGTCCACATCACACCTCCCCTTGCCGGGCACGGGAGTTGACCGGTCTCCGGCATGCGTCGGCGGCCCGCTCAGTCCTGCGGCCCCCGATCCGTCCGTGCCGACAGTCCCCGGCGCAGGCACTCGGCCAGCCGGGTGGCGATGGTGCCGTCGGGGTCGAGGCGAGGGTTGAAGATCGTGACGTCGAGGCCTACGGCTCGCGGGTCGCCCAGTGCCGTACGCAGCACGCTCTCCAGCTCTTCCCAGGTCAGCCCGCCGGGAAGGTGGTAGTCCACCGCCGGCATGATCGCGTCGTCCAGGACGTCGACGTCGAGGTGGACCCAGAACCCGGTGCTCGCGCCGGCGGTGAGCCGGTCGACCGCACCGCGCGCTGCCGTGGCGGCGCCGGCGGCGCGCACGCCGTCGAGGTCGATCGCGTGCAGCTCGGGTGGCAGCGGCTGCATGCCGGCCCGGGCCGACTCGTCGGCGTCGCGGAAACCGAGGGCCACGACGTCCTCGTCGCGCAGCAGGGGGCCGCGGCCTTCGAGGTCGGTGAGCAGCCGGGGGCCGCGGCCCGTGGCCAGGGCGAGGTCCATCGAGGCCGCCTCGCCGTACGGCTCGGCCGAGGGCTGGTAGAAGTCGGTGTGGCCGTCGAGGAACAGCAGGCCGTGGCGTCCGCGGCGGCGCAGGGCGAGGAGGTTGCCGAGCAGGATGCTGCAGTCTCCGCCGAGCACGACGGGGAAACGGCCGTGGCCGAGGACGTCTCCGACCGCGTCGGCCAGTCGGGCGGAGTACTCCGCGATGGCCTGGGGGTTGAGGACTCCGGTGACGGGGTCCCGCGTCGGGTCGTAGGCGGGCGGTTCGACGCGGCCGGTCCGTACCGCATCGAGACCGTTCAGCAGGCCGGCGTCGAGCAGCGCCGTCGGCAGCTCCTGGACCCCGGACGGCCGCAGGCCGAGGACGGACGGTGCCTCGATGATCGCGAGCTCCTGCATGTCCGGCCCTTCCGTCACTGCCTGCCGTCGCTCTCCGCCACTCCATCTCTGCCACATCCGGTGGACGGCCACCACTTGTGGTCCGCCAGTGCGGGGAACTCCGGAGCCCGTGGCGCGCCGGCTTCCCGGCAGGCATTCCAGAGCGCGGCTTCGGCCGAAACTCGCCGCAGTCCGACCGGAGTTGACCCCAGGTTGAGGGCTCCTGCCCACACCCCGCGCCCCGACCGGGAACCGTACGCCCGCACGTAGTGACCCGGGAGCGCGGCGACGCGCCGGGTCCGCGCTCCCCCCTCTCGTCCTTCTCTAGATCATTGTTACGGTGCACGGGTGTCTGAATCCTCACGCGATACCGCCGAAGGCGCCGGCTGGGGCGCCCCCGAACTCGGCACGTACAAGCGGTTGATGCCGCCCAGGGTCGAGAAGATCTCCTGGCTCGACCCCAAGATGCTGTGGGCCGCCCGCAACGGCGTGCTGGCGTCCTGGTTCGGGGACCCCACGGGCCGCACCCGCAGCCGTTGGGTGGCGCAGCGGACGGCTGCCGGCGCGCCCGCCGACAAGGTGATCCGGCGCGACGACCCCGACCGGTTCTCGTTCCTCGTCATCGGCGACACCGGCGAGGGCGACGATCCCCAATACGCCGTCGTGCCCGGCTTTCTGAAGACGGGTCAGGACACCCGGTTCGCGGTTCTCGCCAGTGATGTGATCTATCCGGTCGGCAGTGCCGACGACTACGGCACCAAGTTCTTCCGGCCGTACCAGGACTACCGGGCACCCATCTACGCGATACCGGGCAACCACGACTGGTACGAGGACCTCGGCGCGTTCATGCGCGTCTTCTGCGACGACGCCCCGCCCCTCGCGCCGGAGCCCACGCCGCGTCCGCTGAGCCGGGCCCGGCTGCGGTCACTGCTGTGGCACCGCCCGCGCAAGGGTGACGGCCACCATCTCGCGGACGCAAGGAAGTTGAGGTCGGCGGAGGTCCAACAGGCCGTCCAGCCGGGGCCGTACTGGGCGATCGACGCCGGTCCGGTGCGGATCATAGGCATCGACACCGGACTCCTCGGCACCATCGACGCCGAACAGGGCGCGTGGCTGCGCGAGGTGTCCAAGGACCCCCGCCCGAAGATCCTCATCACCGGATCGCCGTTGTACGTGGACGGCGAACACCATCCCTGCACGATCGAGGGCGGCGGGACCGTCGACGAGATCGTCCGTGACCCGGCCCACCGCTATGTCGCGGCGATCGGCGGTGACATCCACAACTACCAGCGCTATCCGGTCCAGGTGGACGGCCGCACGATCCAGTACGTGGTCGCGGGCGGCGGCGGTGCGTTCATGCACGCCACCCACACCATCCCGCGGGTCGACGTCGCGAACGTCACCGAGAAGGAGTTCCGCTGCTATCCGCTGCGCGGGGACTCCCTGGCCTTCTACAGCAAGCTGTACGGCCGCAGGCTGCGACTGCGTCGCTTCTTCACCGTCACCGAGGCGGAGGCCGCCGCGGTCGTCGCCGAGCGCCTGGGCATCCCGCTGACCCGAGCCCAGCAGACCACGACCCGCATCACCTGGCGCACCCGTCTGGTCGCCAGTCTGCTCGGGGCCGGCCGCCGTCCGGACCGCACCGCCCGGTTCCGCCTGCCCGTGCGCAAGATCTACACGCAGCTGTTCTCACCGAGCTCGGCGACCTACAGCCCGCCGTTCTTCAAGTGCTTCCTACGCCTGGACGTCACGCCGGAGACCGTCCGGCTGCGCTGCTACGCCGCGACCGGCAACCGTGCGCAGGAGGTGGACCCCCCGGTCGAGGACGAGGTCACGATCCCCTTGCACTGATCGCAGGCGGCGGGAACACCGCGGGCGTTGATCGAGTTGGCAGTGCCGTACGCCATTGAAGGTTCAATGAAGCTTCCATGATGGAGGGGCTCATGCCGTCGACCTCACGCCCGCTGCGCAAGCTGGGCTTCCTCACCATCGGGCTGTTCGACGAGGCGGATCCGCGCCGCGGCCACGAGTCCACGCTGGAGATCATCGAGCTGGGCGAACGGCTCGGCTTCGACAGCGCATGGCTGCGCCACCGCCATCTCCAGTACGGCATCTCCTCCCCCGTCGCCGTCCTGGCGGCGGCCTCGCAGCGCACCAGCCGCATCGAACTCGGCACCGCGGTCATCCCGCTCGGCTGGGAGAACCCGCTGCGCCTTGCGGAGGATCTGGCGACCGTCGACCTCCTTTCGGGCGGCCGCCTCAACCCGGGCGTGAGCGTGGGCCCACCGATGCACTACGACCGGGTCAAGGAGGCCCTCTACCCCGACACGGCCGACGCCGAGGACTTCGGGTACGAGCGGGTGCGACGGCTGCTGGACTTCGTGCGGGGCGAGCCGGCCACGGACTTCAGCGGGGTCGAGGGCTTTGAAGCCGCGCGGCGGCAGCCGCACATCGAATACAGCTCGGACCGCGTCCAGCCGCAGTCCCCCGGCCTGGGTGGCCGGATGTGGTACGGCGGCGGCAGCCTGCGTTCCGCCCAGTGGGCCGGGGAGCACGGGATGAACTTCCTGACGAGCAGCGTCGTCAAGGCGGAGGGCCCCGAGGACACGGCGGCGGCACCGGACTTCGCGCAGATCCAGCTCGCCCACATCCGCGCCTTCCGCTCCCATCATCCCGACGGCGAGAACGCCCGTGTCTCCCAGGGCCTCGTCGTCATCCCCACCGACTCCGCCACGCCGAAGCAGATTGCGAAGTACGAGGAGTACGTGGCCGAGCGGACCCCGCGGACCAAGTCACCGCAGGGTCCGGCGCGGCTGCTGTTCGCGCCGGACCTGGTCGGCAGTTCGCAGGAGATCGCCGAACGCCTCCACGCCCACGCCGCGTTCCGCGAGGTGGACGAGGTGGCGTTCGCGCTGCCCTTCACCTTCGAGCACGAGGACTATGTGCAGATCCTCACCGACCTCGCCGGCCGGCTCGGGCCGGCGCTGGGGTGGCGCCCGGGACGATGACCCGGTCGAGCAGGTGCAGCGGGGCGGGCCGGATCCCGGCGGCCTCGGCCGCCTCCCAGTGAGCGAGGGCGCGGGGCAGGTCGACGAGGCCGTGGGTCAATGGCAGTTCGCTCTGCGGCCGGCCGGAAGCCCTGAGGTGGGCGTGGAGCAGTGACTCCAGTCGGCACGAGGCCATGGTTGCCGGAATCCGGGACCGCAGGGCGAAGCCGGCGCTCGCCACGGCCGGCAGGTCCTGGCTGAGCCGGGTCCGGGTCGAGTCGAGGGCCAGCAGGCCGCCGCCGATGACCAGCACGTCCTGCTCCCGGCTCATCCGGTCCAGTGCCCTCCCGGTGTCGAAGCAGTGCGGGAAGGAGTCGTCGACCACGATCGTGCCGGGGCGGAGCCGGTCGACGTCCAGCAGGGTCGACGCGCCGCTGACGGCGGTGACGATCACGTCGGCCCCGTAGACCTCCGCGGGCAGCGTCGGCCCCGACTCCACGACCTGCACGAGCATCGCCGGAGGCGGATACGCGGATGCCAGGTCCGCTGCCAGCCGTTCGAGTCGCGGGGTGCTGCCGGGCAGGTCGCACAGCAGCAGCCGGGCCGGTGGACCGGATGCCGTCGCGAGCAGCAGTCGTAGGGACGAGGTGCCGATCGAGCCGCATCCGACGACGGCGAGGGAGAGATCGTCGAGGCGACGGTCGGTCGCCGCGAGCGCGGCGTGAACGGTCTTGACCACGGCGACGGTCGTCGACGCATGTCCGGTGGTGATCTCCGCTCTGGTCGTGGTCTCCCGCAGGACGTCGTAGCCGTAGCCGGTGAGCGACGGGATCATGCCCGCGAGCGAGACGCAGCGGGCGCCGAGTGAGGCGGCGTGTTCGACGGCGCGGGCGGTGCGGGCCGCCAGGTCGCCGGCCGGGGCCAGCTCGTCGGCGAAGAGCGGAAGGGCGACGAAGCCGGAGTTCCCCAGCGGGGTGCCGGTCTCCTCCAGCAGGCGGGGCCGGCCGTCCGGGAACAGGAGCGCCCGGATCTCCTCGCGCCCGAGGCCGGGGCTGTCGTACGGCAGTCCGGCGAGGGCGGCGAGGTGGTGGGGCGCGGGCAGGTAGCCGACGAGCGCGGCGTCGAGGTGGGGGCGCCGCCGGTGGCCCTCGCGTGCGGGGGCGGGATCGGCATCCCTGAGCGCCGCCCGCAGTTGCCTCCGCATCTCCTCGGCGACCCCGGTGACTTCGTCCGAGGTCAGGGCCGCCGCCGGAGCCCGCACGGTGATGCGCAGGCCTGCACCGTCCGCCAACGGCCGCACGGCGACGAACACATCGGTGCCCACCGGCGGAGGGGCGAGGGAGGTGTCGGACTCGTCCGCGTGCAGGGTCAGGCCGGCCCGGACCTCCTCGGAGCCGAGGGAAGTGAAGTCGAGGAAGGTGAAGAAGAACTGGGCGTGGCACGGCAGTCCGGCCGCCGTGCGTACGTCGCTGGGGCCTTCGGCCCTGGCCAGGTCCGCCTCCGCGGCAAGACGCCGCAAGTCGTCGGCAAAGCCCGGCCGGTCCTCTCCAGAGCTTCCGGGAAGGGCCGGGCGCAGCGCCACCGCTTCCGCGAACGGGCCGAACAGCCGGTGTGCGTCCGGGGTGGATTCCTCGCGTCCGGTCACGGCGAGGCCGAGCATCAGGTCGTGCTGTCCGGTGAGTTCGGCCAGGGCGCGGTAGTACGCGGTGAGCAGCGGTGCGTACAGGGTGCGGTGTGCCGCTCGGGCGAGTCGGCGCAGTCCGCCGGTCGTGGCGGCGTCCAGGGTGAAGCCCGTGGTGTGGAAGGCCGGTTGGGACTCAGGGGTCTCCCGGGTGGTCCGTCGGCGCAGCACGGGGGGCGTGTAGGGCGCGCGGAGGCGGGTGCGGTAGTCCTGGGCCTCGGGTCCGTCCGGTTGCGGGCGGGCGGTGGACAGGGCTACGTGGTCGCGGAAGGTGCCGTCGAGCGGCGGCAGGCCGTGCGGGAGACCGCGGTCGAGGCGGTCGTACGCGGTGAGCAGTTCCCTGGCGAGGAGCGCAGCGCTGAAGCCGTCGCCGATGAGGTGGTGTGCGTGCACGACGAGCACGTGCTCGCCGGGTGCCACGGTGAAGAGCCGCAGCCGCAGCAACGGCCAGGCCCAGGGCTCCAGTCGGCGTCCGGCCTCCTCGGCGATCCGCCGCTCCAGCAGGTCGGGGTGCGCGAGGGTCTCCGTCTCCACGGGCAGGCGCAACGAGTCCGGCAGCTCCTGCTGAACCGGCGGACGGGCGCCCGCGGGGAAGACGGTCCGCAGCATCGGATGCCGGGCGACCAGCACGTCGACGGCGCGCTGGAGGACGTCATGGCGCAGCGGCCCGCGCACCCGGAACCGGGCGAGCCAGCCGGAGCCCGCCCCCGGGTCGATGGTCTCGGCGAGCAGGAATCCGCGCTGGGACGGCGTGAGGGGATAGGGGCCGGCGAGCTGCGGGGGCGCGGAGTCCGGAGTCGAGTCGGGCGACGGCCCGGGGACGGGAGTGTCGGCTGCGGCATCGAGAGCCGCCGCGAGTGCGCTCAGCGTGCGGTGGGTGTAGACCGTCGTCGGCCGTGGGACCGCGGGGAGTTGCTCGCGCAGGCGGGCGAAGAGTTCCAGCACCATGATGGAGTCACCGCCGAGTTCGAAGAAGTCGTCCTCGCGGGTCACCTCCGGAACGTCCAGCAGGGCAGACCAGATGCGCGCAACGGTGTGCTCGGTCGCAGTGGCGGGTGGGGCTCCGGGCTCCCCACCCTGATCGGCGCTGACGCCGGAAGCATCCGTGCTCGTCGTCCCCTTGCTCTCGCACGCCAGCCGGTTGCGGTCGACCTTGCCGGTGCCGGTCAGGGGCATCAGCGGGAGCGTGCGGATGCGTCCGGGCAGCATGTACGGCGGCAGGACGCGGGACAGGAAGGCGCGTACCTCGCGCGCGTCCGGCTCGGCCGTGCCGGACCGGGGTTCGAGGTACGCCACCAGGCGTCCGTCGATCAGCAGCACGGCGGCGCGGGCGATGTCCGGGTGGGCGAGCAGCGCGGCCTCGACCTCGCCGAGTTCCACACGGTGGCCGCGGACCTTGACCTGGTCGTCGAGGCGGCCGAGGAACTCCAGTACCCCGTCCGCGGCCCGGCGGACCCGGTCGCCGCTGCGGTACCAGCGGCGACCGTCGCGCTCGACGAAGGCCCGCGCGGTGAGCTGCGGCTCGCCGAGGTATCCGGCTGTCAGACCTGTTCCGGCGATGAGCAGTTCACCGGCCTCGCCGGGGGCGCATGGACGCCCGTCCTCGGTGACGACGGCCAGTTCGGTCCCGGCGACCGGCCGGCCGATGGGCAACTGGCGTACGTCGTCGGCCGGTCGGGCGTCGATGACGTGGCAGGTGGCGTTGATGGTGGACTCGGTGGGCCCGTACAGGTTGGAGATCCTGTGCTCCGGTCCCCCGCAGCCGTCGAGCAGGTCGAACCAGCGGCGTACGTGTGCCGCGGGCAGCGCCTCGCCGCCGACGTGGACCCAGCGCAGTGCCGACAGGTCCGGGGGCGTCCCGTCCTGCCTGGCGCGGATCTCGGCGGCGGTCAGCAGCCGCTCCCACAGTGTCGGGACCGAACTCCACACCGTGATCCGGTCGTTGACGATCCGGTCCAGCAGGGCTTCCGGGTCTCGGAGGAAGTCGCGGGTGAGGGTGTGGACGGTGGCGCCCACCAGCAGCGGTGCCAGCAACTGGCGTACGGAGGCGTCGAAGCAGGCGGACGCCGTCTGCACGAGGCGGTCTCCGGGGCGGTATCCGAAGGTGGCCAGTGACCAGTCGAGGTAGTTGAGCATGGACCGGTGGGTGATCGGGACGGCCTTGGGACGGCCCGTGGAACCCGACGTGAAGATCACGTAGGCGACGGCGTCCGGGTCGGCGGGCGGCGGCTCGTTCGGAGACTGCTCGGCCGGGGGCTGTTCGTCGGCGGCCACCGGTGTGATGCCGTCCAGCGCGGCGACGGCTTCCCGCGTCGCGCCGTGGCAGACCACTGCGCCGACCCCGGTGCGTTTCACCTGGTCCCGCAGCCGCGCCACGGGATGGGTCGCGTCCATCGGCACCCAGCCGGCGCCCGCACGCAGGATGCCCACGACGCCGACGAGCGTGTCCGGGCCCGGCTCGGTGAGCAGGCCGACCAGGTCGCCGGGGCGTACGCCACTCGCTCGCAGCCGGTCCGCGAGGGCGCCGGTGGCGGCGTCGAGTCCGGCGTAGGTGAGCGTGGTACGGCCGGTGTCCACCGCGACGGCTCGCGGTGTCGCCCGGAACTGCGCACACAGTCGGCCGACGATCCCGGCGTCGCTGTCGTGCCGCTGCGCGGGGATCAACTGACCGGCCGCGGCCCGCAGTTCCTCCAGGTACTCCCCCGCGAGGCGTTCGACGCTCTCGCGTCGGAAGAGCTGCGCGGGGTGGTTCCAGGAGAGGCGCAGGGTCTCGTCCGACTCCCAGCACAGCAGGCCGAGCCTGGTCGCGGCGGAGGCGGTGGCCGCAGCGGTCGGGGTCACGGTGACCGGCCAGTCCTGGCCGTGGCTCACCGGGAAACGGGCGAAGCTGAACCCGGCCGGGGCGACCGTGCGCGGAGCGGGGCCGGTGGTGGGCAGCAGCGCGGCGATGTCGGGGCTGGCGAGCGTCGCGTGGGACTCCGCCTCCCGCCAGATCCGCTGCAACCGCCGGGCCAGTACGGTCACGGGCTCGGCCGGGTCGACGGCGGCGAACACGGGCAGGGTGTCGGCGAGCGGGCCCACGAGACGGTCGATCCCGGGCAGGGCTGCCTCGCGGCGGGCACGCGCCACGTTCACGGCGACGGCCCCCTGTCCGCTCCAGCGGGCGAGGCAGCGGCCGTACACCGCGAGGAGCAGATGGAAGAGGGAGACCTCGTGGCGGGCGGCCACCTCCCGCAGCGCCGCCGTGAGTGAGGCGTCAACGGTGGTCTGGTGGTGGGTGAGCGGCGGCGCCGGGAGTGCCTCCGGGTCGCCGTCGTAGGGCAGGGTCATGGACGCGGCCGTCGCGCTGTGCTCTGCGATGCGGTCACTCCAGTACTGCCGGTCCCGGGTGAAGGCCGGGGACTGGCGGTCGGCGGTGACCAGGGCTGCGTAGTCGGCGAACTCGGCGCGTGGGGCGGGGAGTTCAAGGGGACGGTCGTGGGCGAGCGCGGTGTAGAGCGACCACAGCTCCTCGCACAGGACCTTGAGGCTGAAGCCGTCCGCGGCGCTGTGGTGCACGACCAGCAGAAGGTGGGCGAGGTGCTCGTCCCTGCGATCGCGAACCAGGACGGCACGCGCCGGATCCTCGGCGGTCAGGTCGAACGGGCGGTTGTACAGCCGCTGTTCGAGGTCGGACAGGGACGGCACGGTGTCGTCCGGCTCGTGCACCTCGTACCAGCGGGGTGCCCGGTCCGTGGGCTCGGCGGTCGCGGTGTACTGGCGGGGCGGTGAACCGTCTCCCGTGATCCGCAGACGCACCATGGGGTGGCGGGCGGCGAGTTGGGCGAGGGCTCGGCCGAGGAGGGCTGGGTCGAGGGGGCCGCGGACGGTCTGGCGGATGTAGCCGTAGGAGGTGATGCCCTCGTACAACTCCTCGGTGGTGAGGAAGGCGCGCTGGAGGGGGGTGAGCGGGTACGGGCCGTTGTCGTGGGCGCGGTTCACGGTGGCGGGCGCATGGGAGGCTTGCGGGTTCTGTGCGCTGAGGTGGGCGGCCAGTTCGCCGACCGTCCGGTACTCGAAGAGCAGGGTTGCGGGCAGGGGGAGCCCGAGTTCCCTCTCCAGGCGACGGGCGAGGTCGACGGCGGTCAGTGAGTCCAGTCCGAGGCTGAGGAACTGCTCGTCGTCGCCGATGTCCTCCGGGGCGCGGTGCAAGGCCTCGGCCAGCAGGCCGCGTATCAGGTCGGCGGTGCGGCCAGGGTCTGCTACGGCGGGGGCGTTGGCCGACGACGAAGGCGCGGCGCCAGGCGAGGCTACGGCCGGTGACGGGCGGGTCGCGGCCGGCGGGCGGCCCGGAGCGGCGGCCACGGGCGTCGGCGTGGGGCTCACCAGCACGTGCGCGGCACCGGTCGCGACGGCCGTCCGCAGTCCTGCGATCGCGGCCCGCGTGGTCATGGGACGCAGCCCGCGGGCGCGCAGCCGTGCCTCGGCCGGTGACCCGGCGGCCAGTCCCGCGTCCGCCACCGGCCCGAACCCGACCGCCAGCCAGGGCCGGCCCGCCGTGCGCTCGGCGGCGGCGAAGGCGTCGAGGAAGGCGTTGGCGGCCGCGTAGTCGCCGAGCGCGCCCGCCAGGCCGGGCAGTACCGAGGAGACCGAGGAGAAGGCGACGCGTACGGCCGGCTCCTGGCCGTGCCGACGCAGCGCCTCGGCGAGCAGCAGCGTGCCGCGCACCTTCGCGGCGAGCGTCTGCTCGATCTCCGCGTCGGTCTTGGTGCGGAGGGTGCCGGGCCGAACCGTACCGGCGGCGTGGAACACCCCGTCCAGCGGCGGCAGTGTGGCGAACAGCGCGTCGACGTCGGCCTCGTCGGAGACATCCGCCGCCTGGTACCGGGCCCGGGCGCCGCGGGCACGGAGATCGGCGAGCAGTTCGTCGGGGACGGTCCGGGAGCGTCCGGTCAGGATCAGTTCGTCTGCGCCGCGCGCCGCGAGGTCGCGTGCGAGGGCGGAACCGAGCCCTCCCGCGCCCCCGGTGATCAGGTACGCACCGTCCGGTGGCAGGTCCTCGTGCGCCGCCGATACGTCCGCCACCTGGGCCGGCGTACGGCCGAGCCTGCGCCCGGAGCGCCAGGCGACCGTGCCCTCGGCGCCGGGCTCGTGGGCCGAGTACAGCTCACGTTCCAGGGCATCGACCTGCGCGTCGAGCGGGTCGCGGGACGACAGGTCGACGCTGCGGGCGGCGAGTCCTGGGTGTTCCTCCGGGAGTGCGAGGGCCAAACCGTGCAGGAGTGACTGCGTCGGGCGCGCCGACTCCTGCGAGATGCCGGTGACGTACGCGTCCTCGGTGGCCACCAGGAGGCGGGAACAGTCGGGGGAGAGCAGGTCGAGTACCTGGCGCAAGGAGGAAATGGCGGGGTCCGGGGTCTGCGGGCCTCCGTCGCCGGCGCCCGCCTCTTCTCCCAGCAACACCAGGACATCCGCCGACGTCCCGGTCGGCCCGGGGGACCTCAGTACGGTCACTCCACGGTCGGTGAGCCTCTCGGCGAGGGCCCGGCCGAGTGCCCGGTCGGCGCCGATCAGCCGCACGGCGCGGGGCCCGGCCGCGGGCGTGAGCGGTGCGTCCCTCCAGTCGAGGCGCCGCACCACAGCAGCCTCGTCGGGCTTGCCCGGCCAGAAGCGGCTGCGCTGGAAGGGATACGTCGGGACCGGCACCGCGGGACGGTCGCCGGCCCGGGCCGTCCGGTCCAGAGCCGCACGATCCAGGGCAGCACCGCGCGTCCACAGTCGGCCTGCCGTCTCCAGCAGCGCCCCCGCACCGGAGGGGTCCGCGTCACGGTCCGGGACGGAGGGAATTCCTGTCGTCGACACCGAGACGTCCGAGACGCCCTGCGCCCTCGCGACGGCGCGGACTGCCCCGCCCAGGGTGTTCCCCGGGCCGAGCTCGACGAAGGTGTCGTACCCCTCCTCCAGAAGCCTCGCCACGGCGGCACCGAACCGCACCGGCCGGACGGCATGCGCCTGCCAGTAGGCGGGCGTGAGGTCGGGCCGCCAGTCGCCGGTGACCGTGCTCAGCATCGGTACGGCCGCCGGCTTGACCGTCAGCGTCTTGGCGGCGTCCCCCAGTGGATCGAGGACCGGCTCCAACAACGGTGAGTGGAAGGCGTGGGAGACACGGAGCCGGCGTGCGGCCACGCCCCGGCTCTTCAGTTCCGCGAGGGCACGGTCGACGGCGTCCTCGGCACCCGAAATCACCACCTGCCCGGGCCCGTTGACGGCGGCGACGCTCAGCGAACCGGCGGACGCGGAGACCAGCCCGGCGACGGTGTCCTCGTCGCACCTGACCGCGGCCATGGCTCCCGGCCGGGCCCGTTCGCCGACCAGCCGCCCGCGCTCCGCGGCGAACCCCACCGCCTCGTCCAGAGTGAGCGACCCGGCGACACACGCCGCCGCGATCTCCCCCACGCTGTGCCCGGCCACCGCGTCGGCCGACAGACCCCACTCCGCCAACTGACGGGCCAGGCCCACCCCGAACGCGACGAGCAGCGGCTGGGCGACCTCCGTCCTGGCCAGCTCCTCGGGATCCATACGGGGGTCGAGGCACCACTCGGCGAGGGAGCGCCCGCGTATGGGCCCCGTCAGCGAGGAGGCCTCGTCCAGGACGTCCCGGAACACCGGAGACGTTCGGTACAGGGTGCGTCCTTGACCGGGCCGCTGTGCCCCCTGGCCCGGGAGGAGGAACGCCGTCCGAGGGCGGGACCGGGCGACCGTGAAGTCCGCTGCGCGGGCCGCGTCGAGGCGTTCCGCGAGGTCGCCGTCCGCGACCATGGCGAGACGGTGGGGACCGTCGTCGCGCGCGGAGTTCACGGCGGCGCAGACGTCCGCCTCGTGCAGGTCCGGGTTCGTGCGCACATGGGCGGCCAGTTCGGTGGCTGCCGCGCGCAGGGCGTCGTCGCTGCGGGCCGACAGCGTGAGCAGGTGCGGCCCGTCGGCGGCGGGACTCGCGGAGGTTGTCCGCCGAGGTGCCTCCTCAAGGACGGCGTGGGCGTTGGTGCCGCCGAAGCCGAAGGCGTTGACGCCCGCGATCAGGGGCCCCGTCCCTTGGGCCCGCAATTCCCGTTGCTCGGTGACGAGTTCAAAGCCGGGTGCGACGCGTTGCAGGTACGGCGCGGCCGGAATGGTGTTCGGGGTGGGCGGGACCTGCCGGTGCTGGAGCGCCAGGACCGTCTTGACCAGGCCCGGCATGCCCGCGGCGTTGAGCAGGTGCCCGATGTTCGCCTTGACCGAGCCGAGCAGCCGGGGCACCCCGTCCGCGCGGGGCGGGAACGCATGCCCGAGCGACTGTGCCTCGACGGGATCGCCGACCGGAGTGCCGGTTCCGTGCGCCTCGACGTACGACACCGCTGCGGGGTCGATGCCGCACTCGCCGTACGCCTGTGTGATGACCTCGCGCTGGGTGCGCGGGTTGGGGGCGAGCAGGCTCAGCGACCGGCCGTCGTTGTTGACCGCAGTGCCGCGCACGAGGGCGAGGACCGGATCTCCCGACCGCTGCGCGTCGTCCAGGCGGGCGAGGACGAGGGCCGCTCCGCCCTCCCCGGGCACGATTCCGTCCGCGGTGGCACCGAAGGGGCGGCTACCGCCCGTCGGGGAGAGCGCACCGGCGCGTTCGAGCAGTCGGTGGCCGGTTGGGGTGAGGGCGAGTTGGACGCCCCCGACGACGGCGATGTCGCACTCGCCGCTCTGGAGGCTGCGGCGGGCCAAGTGGAGTGCCACGAGCGCCGAGGAGCAGGCGGTGTCCACTGCCAGGGCGGGGCCGTCGAGGTCGAGTGCCTGGGACAGGCGGGCGGCGATCAGGTTGGGCAGGTTGCCGGTGAGCGCGCCGGCGTGGGCTGCCAGGTCGCCGTCGGTGGCGGCGGCCAGGATCTCGCGGTAGCCGCTGTCGCCGACCGCGGCGAACACGCCGACCTTGCGGCCGGTCCGCCGCGGCCCCGCGTAGCCCGCGCGCTCCAGGGCCTCGTGGGCCAGTTCCAGGAAGACCCGGGCCTGCGGATCGGTGGCACGGGCCTCCTCGTCGTCCATGCCGAAGTAGGCGGCGTCGAAGGCGGCGGGGTCGGGGAGGAAGGAGCCGGAGAAGCGCGGAGCAGCGCCGGGGGCCTTCTCGGACCCGTCGCCTCGGCCCTCGCCGTCTTCGCCGTCCTTGCTGTCCTCGCCGTCCTCGCCGTCCTCGCCGTCCTCGTAGTTGCCTCGGCCCTCGCGGCCCTCTTGCTTTCCTCGGCCCTCGCCCTCCCAGCGGTCCTCGGGGACGGCGGTCACCGTGTCCCGACCGGACGCGAGCAGTTCCCAGAAGGCCTCGGGCGTGTCCGCACCGGGGAAGCGGCAGGCCATGCCGAGCACCGCCACCGGGGGGTTTCGCGCAGGGTCCCCGACCGGCCGGATGCCCGGCCCCTCGCCGGCCGGCTGCACCGCCCCTCTGCCGTCTGCGCTCGCCCCCGCTCCGGCATCTGACGCACCGTCACGCTCTGTCGGCTGGGCCAGCACATGCCCAGTCAGGCCGGCCACGGTGTCATGGTCGCGCAGCAGGCGAGGTTCCACCGTGACGGAGAAGGCGTCCTCGATTCCGGCGAGCACGGCCATCGCCTTGAGGGAGGAGCCTCCGAGGGCGAAGAAGCGGTCGTTCCGGTCGATCGCCGCCGGCGACAGCTCCAGCGTCCGTGCCCAGATCCCCCGGATCACGTCCTCGACGTCACGCCGCGAGCGCGGCACAGCACCGTTCTGCGGACCGCGCTCCTGGTCCCGAGCCTCATCCACCGAGGCCCGGCCCGCATGAAGGGCGACGCCGCGCGCCGCCGACAACCGTCCCTCGACCTCCGCATAGGCACCCGCCTCGAACCGCTCGCGCATCACGGCGCGCCGCAGCTTGCCGCTCGTCGTCCGGGGAAACGCCCCCGGCGGCAGCGGCAACACCCGTACGTCGTCGTGGCCCAGCGCCTCCCGGACCCGGGCCGCCGCCGCGTCGAGCACGGGAAGGGCCTCGGCCAAGGCGGGCCGAGCCCACTGCACGAACACCACGACCCGGTCGGCTCCGGTGGACGGATCGGTGGACCCGATCGCCGCCACCGTCCCGCCGGGCAGTCCCGGAGTGGCGGCGGCGGTCTCCTCCAGATCGGGGGCGTGGAAAGTACGGCCGCCCACGAAGACGACGTCCTTGTGGCGACCGGTGACACACAGTCGGCCCTCGTTCAGGAAGCCGAGGTCACCCGTCCGCAGCCACCCGCCGTCGAACGCGGCCGCGCTCGCCTCGGACGCCCGGTGATAGCCGCGAGCCAGCTGAGGCCCGCGTACCTCGATGTGACCGATACGCCGGTCGCCGAACCGCTCGCCGGAATCGTCGGTGACACGGACCTCGCAGTCCGGGACGGGACGGCCCACGTCCATCAGCTCGACAGCGTCCGGGCCGGGTTCCCCGGGAACGGCCCGGCCACGGCTGAGTGCCGCCCGGTCCAGTCGCAGGGGCACGGCGGTCTCGCCGAGCGGAGGCACGGTCACCGCGAGCGTGGCCTCGGCGAGCCCGTACACCGGGAGCATGGCCCTGGCGTCCAGTCGTGCCGTCCCCGCCTTCGCGGTGAACTCCCGCCATACGCGCGGGGCGATCGGCTCCGCGCCGACGAGCATCAGGCGTACGGAGCTCAGGTCCAGTCCGGCCCAGGTACGGTCCGGCACCCGCCGTGCCGCCAGCGCCAGCGCGAAGTTCGCCGCCGACAGCAGAGTCGCCCGATGCCGGGCCGTCGCCTCCAGCCAGAGGACCGGGCGCTTGGCGAAGGTCAGCGGTTCCAGGCGCACCTGCTTCAGGCGGCCCGCCACGGGGACGAGGTGGGTGCCGATCAGTCCCATGTCGTGGAAGTACGGCATCCAGCTCGCCACCACGTCGTCCGGTGTGATCGCCATGGCGGTACGGATCTGGCGGAGGTTCGCGAGAACGGCCTCGTGGGTGAGTTCCACGCCCTTCGGGGCGCCCGTGCTGCCTGAGGAGAACTGGAGGAACGCGAGGTCCTGTGGGCGGCGCCGGGGCAGTGAGCGCAGCGGGCCGGCCTTGCGCAGCTCACCCAGGCGCAGCGCGTTCACCGGTCCCGGAATCTCGGCGAGCAGCGCCTCCGTGGTCTCGTCCACGACGACGGCGGGCCTGCCGAGGAACTCCCGCACCGGCCCCACCCGACGCGCCTCCGGAGCGAGCGGCACCGGCACGAGGCCCGCCGCCAACGCTCCCCAGAACATCGGCTGGAAGTCCTCGCCGAGACCCGCGAGGAGCGGCACGGGCGTGCCGGGCTCCAGTCCCGCCGCGTGCAGTCCACCTGCCACGCGCAGCGCGTCGTCGCGGAGCTCGGCGAACGTGACCGTGCGTTCGCTGCCGTCTCCGCGGACGTGGACGACGACCTGCCCGGGTGCCTCCTCGGTGGCGTCCAGCAGTACGTCGAGGAGTGTGTCGGCGGTAGGGCGCCCGGGAGTCGGCATGCGCTTCCTTCCTCATCGCACGGGACAGGCCCGCGGACGTGCCCGCCGGGGTCCGGTACCCGCGCAGAGCGTTGTCGATCATTCACCTGTACGACGACGAGTCTCGTCGAGCGGTTCACCGGAACAAATGATCAATTGGTGACGGCTGTCCTGCCAACGACAGCGGTGATGTCGTGCAGGAACGCCGAGACCGGGCCCAGGGTGAGCAACCCGCTGCCGGCTCCGGCCAGTTCGTTCGCCGCCGGGGAGAGGGCGGTGTGTGCGCGTGCCAGGGCCGGCCGGTCGCCGAGGGCCAGGGCCGCTCGGGCGGTGAGGCACCACAGGGCCTCCTGGAGGAGATCGCGGGGTGGTTCGGGTGTGGCGTGGAGGGCCTCGGCCGCCTCGGGGCGATGGCCTCGGTCGAGGAGCAGCAGGGGGCGCACCCATGGCGCGTAAGGGCCCCAGTCCGTCCGGTCGTCGAAGTGCAGTGGCCGGTCGTGCCGCACGCGCAGGCACATCAGCGCGAGCGGCAGCAGGCCCTGGGCGAGGCCCGGCATGCCCGCGCCGTGCAGCAGGGTGGCCGCCCCCTGGTAGGCCGCCTCCACCTCCGTCACCGGCGCCCGGCCGGTGGCATCCAGCCGCAGCGCGGCGTACCAGCCGGTGAACACACCCACCAGCGGCGCCTCGTGACGTACGGCCAGTGCGTCGGCGGCGGCCGCGTGACGGTCTGCCGCAGTGAAGTCGCCGAGGGCGCTCAGGGCCTGGAGCCGGATCAGGTGGCCGAGGATCTCGAACGTGGTCAGGCCATGGCGGGTGGCGAGCGCGACCAGTTCCGCACCGATCTCGGCACGGCGCGGCGCCAGTCCGGTGCTGTCGAAGCACTGCATGAAGGCCGCGTTCAGGGCGAAGGCCAGCAGCGCCGGATCGTCCAGCCGACGGGCCGTCTCCTCGGCCTGGCGGGCGGCCTGCGGACCACGGGTATGCGGGGTGCCGCGCGACTCCAGGGCAATCGTGGCGAGCAACCGGACCTTGGCCGCCTCGTGCTCCTCGGCGGGCAGGGCGACGAGTGTGCGTTCGGCTGCCGCGACCACTTGTGCCGCCTGTTCGGGGTCGTCGAGGCGAGTCCAGATCGCCGGGACGTCGTAGACACCGATGACGCGGGCGGTCAGCTCGGCGTCGCCCAGCTCCTCGGCGGCCGCGATGGCCGCCACCCGGTGCTCCCGGGCGGCCAGCAGTCCGCTGCCTCCGGTCACGGCGAGGTTGCGCAGCAGACCTGCCGTGGACTCCAGACGGGCGCGAGCGCCGGGGGCGACGGCACGGTCGTAGGCGGCAGCCACCTGCTCCCAGACCCGGCCGGCGGGGGTGGATGCCGGCGCGAGGGGGGTGGTCCGGGGGAGGTCGGAGGGCCGGGGAAGGCGCTCGGCCTCACCGAGGTACTCGCCCCGGCGGACGCGCTCACTGAGGTCAATGGGCGCGACTTGGCCGAGGGACTCCCCCGCGCGGCCGGGCTGGGCACCGCCCTCGTCAAGGTGCTCGGCCCGACGCTCGCGCTCGCTCCGGTCGAGGTGCCCGGCCTGCCGCAGGACGTCGGTCTCCAGGGCCCGCAGACCAGCCCCGGGATCGATACCCAGTTGCTCGCTCAGCAGCGCACGCGCCTTCCGCAGCACCTCCAGGGCGTCGGCCTGCCGGCCCGTGCGGTACAGGGCCAGGGCCAGCAGGCGCCAGGCGTTCTCGCGCCAGGGATGCTCGGCCGCGTGCGCCCGAAGGTCCGCGGCGGCACGGTCGGCCGACCCGAGGACCAACAGTGCTTCGGCGCGCAGTTCCACGGCGTGCAGGCGCAGCTCGGCCAGGCGGCGGGTCTCCGCCCCGGCCCACGGCTGCTCGGCGAACTCCGCGTAGGCGGGGCCGCGCCACCATCCCAGCGCCTCCTCCAGCCGTACGGCTGCCTCCGTGGGCTGCCATGTCGCCGCGTCGGCGACCGTCCGCTCGAAACGCCAGGCGTCCACCGCGTCCGTCGTGGCGCGCAGGGCGTAGCCCGGACCGTCGGTGACGAGCAGCCGGGCCGGTGCGCGGGGCGGGCGGTCGGGTTCGAGGGCGCGGCGCAGTGCGGCGACGAAGGTGCGCAGGGCGCCCACGGCGTCGGCGGGCGGGTCCGTCCAGAGGTCGTCGGCCAGGAGGGAGACGGGCACGACACGGCCCCTGGCGACGATCAGCCGGGCCAGCACCGAGCGGTGTCTCGGCCCCTTGAGGGCGATCGCGTTCCCGTCCGCGCCCCAGGCGGTCACGGGCCCGAGCACACCGAAACCCAAGCCACGGCCCACGTCCTCCACCATCTCCCTCCGTCGACCCGGGTCGCCCGGGCGCTGCTCATTCGCTGCTCATCCGCCCCAGGGACGATCGGGGAACAAGATCCCTCACGAGGAGTCTCCCGACAGAACCCCTCAGAGAGATCCTCCACCCATCGACAAGCATCGGAAGGAGCGGAGCCATGACGACACCCGTCATCGCCGGCTTCGATCACCACCGCGTCCCCGTCGCCGACGGCGTGTCCCTGCACACGGCCGTCGGCGGCTCCGGCCCGCCCGTCGTCCTGCTGCACGGCTTCCCGCAGACGCACCTGATGTGGCGCCACGTGGCCGCGGACCTCGCCGCCGACCACACCGTGATCTGCCCGGACCTGCGCGGCTACGGCGCCAGCGACAAACCGGCCGAGACCGACGGCACCGTCTACGCCAAGCGGACCATGGCCGCGGACATCGTCGCCCTGGCCGGTGAACTCGGACACGAGCGCTTCGCATTGGCCGGGCACGACCGCGGGGCCCTGGTGGCCTTCCGTGCCGCGCTCGACCACCCGGCCACGGTCACCCACCTGGCCTGCCTCGATGTGCTGCCGACGCTCGACATGTGGGAGGTGATGCACGGCGTCACCGCCGCCGTCGGCTTCCACCTCTATCTGATGGCCCAGCCGCCCGGCCTGCCCGAACGCATGATCGGCGCGGCGCCGGACGACTTCTTCGGCCACTTCCTCGACATCTGGACGTCCGACCGGCGGGCCGTGCCGGACGAGGTCCGCGCCGCCTACCTGGCGGCCTGCCGCGAGGCCGTGCCCTCGATCGTCGCCGACTACCGGGCCTCGGCCGGCGTCGACATCGAGCACGACCGGGCCGACCGAGCGGCCGGAACCACGCTCCGGATGCCGGTCGGCGTGCTCCAGCAGGACTGGGGCGCCGCCCTCGGCTTCGACGCCGCCGCGCTGTGGCGTGCCTGGGCGCCCGATCTGCGGCACACCACGGTCACATGCGGTCACTTCATGGCCGAGGAGGCGCCGGACGAGATCGTGAAGGCGCTGCGCGACCTGATCGCCGGCTGAGCGCGCCGAGCGTGCCGAGCTGACCGGGGGCGTCGGCTACCAGCGCCCCCGCTCGGTCCCGGTGATCGGCTCCGACGGTTTGCCGTCCACCCCCACCGGCACGTCACCGGCGAGCATCACCCGGTGCATGGTGCGGGGGAAGTCGAGGTGGGCGTTGTCGCCGGGGGCGAGGTGGATGGTGGCCCGGTTGTCCCAGAAGGCCACGCTGCCGGGCTCCCAGCGGAAGCGGACCGTGTACTCGGGGCGGGTCGCCTGGTCCAGCAGCATCTCCAGGACGGCGGCGCTCTCCGCCCGGGAGAGGTCGGCGATCTGCTCGACGTAGTAGCCGTTGACGTACAGGATCCGCTCCCCCGTCTCGGGGTGGACCCTGACCAGCGGATGCAGGGTGGCAACCTGATGGTCGAGGAGATGACGGACGTACGCGTCGTCGCCGGGCCGGGGCTGGTAGCCGACGCCGAGGCGGTGCTCGGCCCGCAGCCCGTCCACGAACTCCCGCACCGGGCCGGACAGACCGGCGTACGCGGCGGCGAGGTTCGACCAGGTCGTGTCGCCGCCGTACGGGGGTACGGTCTCGGCGCGCAGGATCGTCGCGGCGGGCGGGTCGACGCGGGCGCCGTGGTCGCAGTGCCAGCCGCGCAGCAGGGTGTGACGGCGGCGCCGCAACCACTCGTCGTGCTCCATGCCGAACTTCCCGCCCAGCTCCAGCCGGTCGGCGGTCGTCTCGATCTCGGGGAAGTCCGCCGGGGAGGCGCTCCCCCGCTTGCGCAGGACGACCGGTTCGCCGAACCGGCGCGCGAACGCCACATGCCCGGCGTGGTCCAGCCGCTGCCCGCGGAAGAACACCACCTTCCAGCGCAGTACGGCCGCCCGGATCGCGGCGACCACGGCGTCGGCCGGCTCCGCGGCCAGGTCGACGCCCGTGATCTCCGCCCCGATGTGCCCGGCGACCGGTTTCACCTCGATCCCCGCGAGCTGCTCCGTCCCGTCCGCTGTGGCCCTGTCCGTCGTCATGCCTGCTCCGTCGGTCGTCCGTCCGCACCGGCCCCGGTCCGAGCCGGCCCCAGGAAGATCGTGACAGTGTTCGGCGGGCCTGGCGACAGCGCCGCGACGGAGCCTCAGACCGCGAACTCCCGTATCACCGTGTTCCGGAAGACCGCCGTGCCGTCGATCGTGAAGAGCGCGAGCCCGGTGTCGATCAGATACGGGAAGACCTCCGACGAGTGCACATACCGTCCGTCGCCGACGAACATCTCGACGGACGTACGGTCGACCAGGATCCGCAGCTGCACGGTGCGGGCGGACGGGTCGAAGGGGCTGTGGCTCTCCTGCCATCTGCCGGAGGCGTCGGGGTTCACGGTGGGGCGGCGGTTGAGGAAGGCGTAGTCACCGTAGATCCCGGCGTCGACATGGCGGGCGCCGTCGGGTGACCGGCGCAACTGGAGTCCGGCGCCCGTGAGTTGGTCCCAGGTGATCTCGCAGGTCACCTCGTAGGCCGTGCCCTGGTAGTCGAGCACGCGGGTGCCGGTGACCTCCAGGTCACCCAGGTTCACCGTGCGGGAGACGTGGTCGTGCAGGGCGGCGACCGGTTGTGAGGCGAGGTGGTACGTCCCGTCGGTTCCCCGCTTCAGGGTGGTCTCGCGGACGATCGAGTCGGTGCCGTTGAAGCCGTCGCAGTCGATGGTGGGCGTGATGTTGGCGTAGTCCCAGTTGTTGAGCCAGCCGATCGCGTAGCGCACGGACGGGTCCACCGAGCCGTCGCTCCGGTGCTTCTCGAAGGTGACGGCCGCGTACCAGTCCCAGCCGTGGTCGAGCCACTGCGGGTCGGCGCCGTCGGCGGTGAAGGCGGTGCCGTCGAAGGAGCCCGTCCAGTAGGCGTACGTGTTCGGCAGCCCCGAGCCCTTGCCGTTGGCGCTGACGCCGAGCACCCACTTCGCGGTGCCGTCGTCGGCGGTGATGCGAAACAGGTCCGGGCACTCCAGGACGCCGATCCCGCCTTTGACGAAGCCGCTGACGTACGTCCACGACTTCAGGTCGGTGGAGTGGTAGAAGCCCACCTTGTCGTTCTCCGCGAGCGTCATCACCCAGCGCCCGCGCTCCTCGTCGCGGATCACCTTGGGGTCGCGGAAGTCCCGGACGCCGGGGTTGGGCAGGACCGGGGCGGTGCCGTGGGGCGTGAACGTGCGGCCGCCGTCGGTCGAGTAGTACAGGTACTGCGCCTGCGTGACCTCGTCCGGCGCCATCGTGGCGAGGACGATCACCGCGCCCGCGCCGAAGCCCGCGGTGTTGTCGCTGTCGATCACCGCCGAGCCGGACCAGACGTCGCCGTTGGGGGTGGTGTCCTTCGGCACGGCGATCCCGCGGTCGGTGAAGGAGACCAGGTCGGTGCTGGTGGCCAGGCGCCAGGCGGTGCCGGTGGTGGTTCCCCCGGCGAGATAGTCCGGGTTGTACAGGTAGTAGTAGTGATACTCGCCGTCGATCCAGATCGGGCGCTGGGGGTCGTTCTTCCACTGGTCGGGGACCGTGAAGTGGTACTGGGCGCGGTAACTGGTGCAGGTGGCTGCCGCCTTCCTGGGCTTCGCGGCGGCCGTCGGTGCGGTCGCCAGCAGTGCGGCCGAGGCTCCCGCCGCCGAACCGGCGAGCAGCGCTCTCCTGGACATCCCTCGCATCACGCATCGTTCCTCTCGTCAGAGGTGTCAGAACGGGACTCGTGGGATCAGGACTGTGCGACCTAACTCGTTAAAGGTCAAGTGGTTCGCACCTATTGACAGGGCCGTGGCCCGCTTCCCATCATCTGGGCATCACTACTCGACTAACACGAGTTAGGCCCGTTAGATGACCGACTCGCACCTCACCCGCCGCACCCTGCTGCGGTACGGCGCCTACGGCGCGGGAGCCGCCGCGCTGGCAGGCACCGCCGCGAGCTGGGAGCGGCTCACCGGAGCCGACATACCCGGCCGGAACGACGGCTCCCTCGTCGTCGCCACACTCGGCCCCGCCTACGGACCGGAGGCCGTCCGCACGCTCACCGAGGGCTTCAGCAAGGTCCACCCCGACATCAAGCTGCGGATCAACGCCGTGCAGGCCGTCGACTGGTCGGACTTCTTCGCGAAGATCCTCACCCAGATCGCGGCGGGCACCGCGCCCGATCTCGTCTACGTCGCCACCGAGGGCGTCCAGCTGTTCGCGCAGCGTCTCGGGGTCCCGCTCGACGACTGGGTGCGGCGGGACGCCGAGGAGCTGCGCGAGTACTTCGCCGACGTCCATCCCTCGCTGGTGGAGTCGATGATGTACGAGGGCAGCCTCTACCAGCTGCCGGTCGAGTTCAACGCCGCCGACATGTACCTCAACAACCAGGTGCTGGAGCGGGCGGGGGCAGCCTTCCCTGCGGCCGACTGGACCCGCGACGACTTCACCGCGCTGCTGCGGGACATGAAGCGGTCCAGCGGCTCCCAGTTCACGCCGTACTTCTGGACCAACCGGCTGTGGGGCGGCGTGGTGCCCTGGCTGTTCGCCAACGACACCAACCTGCTCACTGAGTCCAAGGCACCCGGTGGCGCCTGGCTGTGGGACTCCTTCTACCCGGACGCCCAGCGGCAGGGCCGCGGGGGCGGCTTCCGGTGGACGACGCCGCAGGCCACCGACGCACGCGTCGAGGAGGCGTACGACTATCTCGCCTCCCTCATCCAGGAGGGGCTGTGCACCCGTCCCGAGGGCGGCAACGGCCAGAACCTGATCGGTGTGTTCTCCACCGGCCGGGTCGGGGTCACGCCCGCGGGCGGCTTCTGGGCCGGCGGCCTGCATCAGGCCGGCATGCCGGCCGACGGCTTCGACGTGCAGTACTTCCCGCGCTGGCGCACCCAGCGCATGCAGTACGGCGCCGCCGGCTACGCGCTGCTGCGCACGTCGAAGCGGCAGGAGGAGGCCTGGGAGTTCATCAAGTACGCCGCCCGCCACGACACCCTGACGCGGCTGTTCACGACCAACCAGACCACCCCGGCGCGCCGCTCGATGCTGACCGCCGACCGCTACCGCGAGACCGGCCCGAACCGCTGGCAGGTCTTCTACGACACCCTCGACCAGTTCCCCGACACCGGGCCGATCCCGGCGCCGCCGCAGGTCGCCGAGGTCGAGCAGGTGCTGCTCAAGCACACCGGTACCGCGCTGTCCTCCCGGCGTGCGGTGGGCCCCGCGCTGCGCCGGATGCAGGGCGATCTGGAGAAGGCCATGGAGCGTGACGTATGACGAACACCCGGATACCGGCCGCCGTACGGCCGAAGCGGCCGGCCGCGCAGTCGGCCCCCACGGCCCGCCCCTCCGCCCGCGACCGCGGCGCGCGGCGGCTGGCCACGCTGTTCCTGGCGCCCACGATCGTCGGCATCGTCGTCTTCACGGTCGTACCGATCGTCGGATCGGTGGTGCTGAGCCTCTTCCACTGGAACGTCATCGACTCCCCGCGCTTCGCCGGGGCCGCCAACTACCGTGAGGTCTTCACCGACTCGACCGTGCTGGTCTCCTTCCGCAACACGCTCGTCTTCATGGTGTTCGCGGTGGCGCTGCAACTGCTGATCGCGCTGGTGCTGGCCCTGGCGGTGAACGGGCGGATGCCGGTGTGGCTGCGCTCGGTGTTCCGGTCGGCGTTCTTCTTCCCGCTGGTGCTGTCCGCCGCGTCGATCTCGGTGGTGATGAAGTACCTGTTCAACCAGGACTTCGGGGTCGTGAACTGGCTGCTCGGGCTCGTCGGTGTGGCTCCGGTGCCCTGGCTGACGTCCGAGAACGCGGCGATGGCCACGGTGATCCTGGTCTACGTCTGGCAGCAGTTCGGCTTCTCGTTCCTGCTGTTCGTCGGAGGCCTGAACAACATCCCCAAGGAGGTCCACGAGGCCGCCTCCCTCGACGGCGCGACCGGTCTGCGCAAGCACCTGGGCATCACGCTCCCCCTGCTCTCGCCCACGCTGCTCGTCGCGTCGGTGGTCGGCATCATCAACGCGCTGCAGGTCTTCGAGCAGCCGTACGTCCTCACCAACGGCGGTCCCGGTGACGCCACCCGCACCGCGGTGATGGTGATCTACGAGAGCGCCTTCGAGCAGTTGCGGTTCGGCGAGGCCTCGGCGGTGGGCGTGCTGCTGTTCGTGCTGATCATGGCGGTCACCGCCCTCCAGTTCCGGCTCAGCCGGCGTTTCGTCCACTACCAGTGAGCCGGTGAGTCCGATGAGCCAAGCAACCCTCTCCCTGAGCCGAACCCGGCACTCGCTCGCGCCATGGGCCCGGATCGCCGCGCTGGCGGTGTGCGCGCTGCTGACCCTGGGCCCGGTCCTGTGGACCGTCACCACCTCACTGCGCACCCCGGCCGAGGCCTTCGACCTGCCGCCGCGGATCATCCCGACGGACCCGTCCGTCGAGGCGTACCGCGGAGTCTTCGACCAGATCGACGTATGGCTGCTCGCCCTGAACTCGACGCTGGTGACCGCGCTGATCGCGGTGGGCCAGATGATCACGGCGGGACTGGCCGGTTACGCGTTCGCGCGTCTCGAATTCCGGTTCAAGAAGCCGCTGTTCGGGCTGGTCCTCGCGACCATGATGGTGCCGTTGCAGGTCACGATCGTGCCGGTGTTCCTGGTACTGAAGTCGATGGGGCTCACCGACACCCTGCTCGCTCTGATCATCCCGGCCTTCCCGACCGCGTTCGGCACCTTCCTGATGCGCCAGTACTTCCTGGGCATGCCCAAGGACCTGGGCGAGGCGGCGATGCTGGACGGCTGCGGGCCGTGGCGGATCTTCCGGTCCGTGTACGCGCCGCTGGCCGCGCCCGGTCTCGCGATCGTCGGTGTGCTGGCCTTCAACTACCACTGGAACGAGTTCTTCCGCCCGCTGATCCTGGAGACCTCCGGCCAGAACTACACGCTGCCGCTGGGCCTCGTCTCCCTCCAGGGCAACCTCGGCACCGGCTCCATCTCCGTGGTGCTCGCCGGTGTCGTCCTCTCCATGATCCCCGCCGTCGCCGTGTTCGTCGTCGGTCAGCGCCCTCTGCGTGAGGGCATCACGTCCGCAGGAGTCAACCGTTGAGCCTCACCGCTCAGTCCCCGGACCCCAGCGCCCCGCGCTTCCGGGTGCGTCCCCCCGCCAACTGGATCAACGACCCCAACGGGCCCTTCCGTTGGCGGGGCCGCCATCACCTCTTCTACCAGCACAATCCCGCCGCCCCCGTGCACACGAACGTCCACTGGGGACACGTTTCCAGCGCCGACCTGGTCCGGTGGGAGCACCATCCGATCGCGCTCACCCCGATGCCCGGCGGCCCGGACGAGGCGGGCTGCTGGTCCGGGTGCGTGGTCGACGACGACGGCACACCGACCGCGGTGTACACGGGCGTCGACCGCCACCACACCGGCCTCGGCACGATCTGCCTGGCGCGGGCGGTGGTCCCGGAGGACGAGACGCTCACCGACTGGAAGCCGCTGCCGACACCGGTCGTGACCGGCCCGCCCGCCGACCTCGACGTGGTCATGTTCCGCGACCCGTTCGTGTTCAGGAGCGGCGGACGCCGCTGGGCACTGGTCGGCGCGGGGCACGCCGACGGGACACCGTCGGTGCTGCTGTACGACTGCGACGACCTGGCGGACTGGCGGTTCGCGGGGGTGTTCCTGGACGGCAACGACCCGGTCGCGGCGGATGCCTTCGGGGACGGGGCGGTGGGCTGGGAGTGCCCGCAGCTGTACTCGACGGCGGGCGGCGACTGGGTGCTGGTGCTGTCGCTGTGGGACGGAAACCCCTGCACCACCGGCTATCTGACGGGCCGTCTTGACCCGTACGGCGAGGCCGAGTTGCGCTTCGCGGCCCGCACCGGCGGGCGCCTCGACCATGGGCGGGACTTCTACGCCCCTGCCGTGCTCCAGGAGCCGGACCGGGCGTTGATGTGGGGCTGGTCTTGGGAGGCCCGCGAGCAGGGCGAGGTCGATCGCGTGGGCTGGGCCGGGGTCCTGACCGCGCCGAGGGTCGTGGACGTGCATCCCGGCGGGACCCTGCGGGTCGTACCGGCGCCGGAGCTCGAACTGCTGCGTGCGGCCGAGCCGTTCGCCACGTCGGCGGACCGTCGAACCGTGCTGCCGGAGGCGTACGACCTGACCGTCACCGCGTCCGGCCGCACCACAGTCAGCCTGCTCCGGTCCGCCTCGGGCGCCGAGCTGACGGTCGTTCTGGACCCGGACGACGGAACCGTGACACTGGACCGCGGCGACTGGCCACGGACAGGACGCGAGGGATCAGGGCCGATCGTGGTGCGGGCCCCGGCCGGCGAGGTGCGGATCCTCGTCGACGGCTCGCTGTTCGAGCTGTTCGTCGGCGACCAGGCGACGGTCACCGAGCGGGTCTACCGGCGACCGGACGACGTGGCCGAACTCGTGGTGACGGGCGCTTCGATCGCGGTCACCGGCTGGGAGCTGGTCCCACCGACGCACGGCTGATCACCGGGCAGGCCAGGCGCCGCACCGTCGCGGGCGGCGTCCTGCCGGTCTCGATGGCGTCGAGGACCAGCCGTGCGGCGGCGTCGCCCATCGCCCGGTGGGGCAGCGCGACGGTGGTGAGGGGCGGGGTGAGGAACTCGGCCATGTGTTCCTGGTCGTCGTAGCCGACCACCGACAGCTCGCCGGGGACGGCGATGCCGAGCCGGGTCGCGGCGTGCAGGGCGCCCGCCGCGACCCGGTCGTTGTAGCAGAAGATCCCGGTGGGACGCAGGTCGGCCGGGACGCCGTCGAGCACGCGCAGCGCGCCCTCGTACCCGCCGGTGATCTCGCCGCCGGTGCGCACGACCCACTCCTTGGGGACGGTGATCCCCTCGGCACGCAGGGCGTCGCGGAAGCCGCGCAGCCGGTCGACGGAGGCGATGTCGTCCTGCCCGCCCACCATGGCGACCCTGCGGTGCCCCTCGTCCAGCAGCAGCCGCGCCGCCGTCCGGCCGCCGGCGCGCTCGGCGGGGATGACCGCAGGCAGGGAGTCGTCCTCGGGCAGGCAGTTGGCGAGGACGGAGTGGGTGCGGTGCAGGCCCTCGGGGACGCGGACGCGACGCAGCGACATGGCCGCGTAGATGATGCCGTCCACGCGTCGGTCGAGGAGTTCGGCGACGGCGGCGTCCTCCTTGGCGGGGTCGCCGCCGGAGTCGATGGTCAGCACGAGGTGCTCGCTGCCCCAGGCGGTCTCCATGGCGCCGCGCAGCAGCCGGCCGGCGAAGGGTGAGGAGGCGATCTCGTCGGTGACCAGGCCGATCACGGCCGTGCGGCGGCGGCGCAGGCCGCGGGCGACGGGGTCGGGGCGGTAGCCGAGCTGGGTGGCCGCCTGCCGGATGCGTTCCTGCGTGGCGGGCGAGAGGTTGCCCTCGGCGCGGCCGTTGAAGACGAAGGAGACCGCCGTGTGCGACACCCCGGCGAGCCGGGCGACGTCCCGTGATGTGGGACGTGCCGGTCCCGTCGGCTGCTTCTCCTCCATGCCGCCCATGCCGTCCGCTGCCCTCGTCCCCCGCCGTTCCGGTTGATCACGGCTCACCCTATCCGTGACGCTGGATGCACGACACAGTCAAGGGAAGGTCCGGAAGTGATCAGCATCCCGACCCACACGCTCAATGACGGTACGACTCTCCCCGCCCTCGGTCTCGGCACCTGGCCGATGGACGACGCGCAGGCCGAGGAGGCGGTTCGCGGCGCCCTGGAAGTGGGGTACCGCCTGGTGGACACGGCGACGAACTACCGCAACGAGACCGGCGTCGGCCGTGGCGTCGCGGGCAGCGGCGTGCCCCGCGAGGAGATCGTCGTGACGACCAAGCTCCCCGGCCGGCATCACGGCCACGAGGAGACCCTCGCCTCCTTCGAGGAGTCCCGCGCCCGCCTCGGCCTGGACTACGTGGACCTCTACCTCATCCACTGGCCGCTCCCCCGCGTCGACAAGTACGTCGACTCCTGGAAGGCCATGATCAAGCTGCGCGAGGACGGCCTCGTCCGGTCGATCGGGGTCTCCAACTTCACGCCCGCGCACATCGACCGGCTGGAGAAGGAGACCGGGGTCCTGCCCTCCGTGAACCAGATCGAGCTGCATCCGATGTTCCCGCAGGACGAGCTGCGCGCCTTCCACTCGGGGAAGGGCATCGTCACCGAGAGCTGGAGCCCGCTGGGCCGCGGCACCAGCCTCCTGGAGGACCCGGTCGTGCAGGGCATCGCCGACGGCCTCGGGGTGACTCCCGGCCAGGTCGTCCTGCGCTGGCACACCCAGCTGGGCGCCCTGCCCATCCCGAAGTCGGCGAGCCCGGAGCGGCAGCGCGAGAACCTCGACATCTTCGGGTTCACCCTGGACGACACCCGGATGGCCGCCGTCACCGACCGCGCCCAGCGGCGCCTCGGCGGCGACCCCGAGGTGCACGAGGAGTTCTGAGCGGGCGTGGCCGACCGGGTTCCCGGCGGCGTCGGGGACGCGGCGCGGGGTACTCGGGGCGCCCGGGAAGGAGGCGACCGTGGGTGAGA
The DNA here is from genome assembly GCF_045162795.1 of Streptomyces sp. NBC_01017. Classification (NCBI taxonomy): domain Bacteria; kingdom Bacillati; phylum Actinomycetota; class Actinomycetes; order Kitasatosporales; family Streptomycetaceae; genus Streptomyces; species Streptomyces sp. NBC_01017. The sequence goes on along the minus strand of NZ_CP108683.1, from coordinate 9,956,045 downwards.
AGGACCGGCTGCGGGACTATCGCGGCAAACGTGACTTCGGGCGGACCCGTGAGCCGGAGGGCGGCTCGGCGGCCTCCGGTGCCCAGCCGCGTTTCGTGGTGCAGATCCATGACGCGAGCACCCTGCACTTCGACTTCCGGCTGCAGGTGGACGACGTGCTGAAGTCCTGGTCGGTGCCCAAGGGGCCCTCCGACGACCCCCACGACAAGCGGCTCGCCATGCCCACCGAGGATCATCCGCTGGAGTACGAGGACTTCGAGGGCGTGATCGCGAAGGGCGAGTACGGCGGCGGCACGGTGATCGTCTGGGACAACGGGACGTATGAGCCGCTCAGCCATGACCGCAAGGGGCGGCCGGTCGACTTCGGCGAGTCGCTCGAGCGCGGCCATGCCACCTTCCGGCTGAGCGGCTCGAAGCTGCACGGCGAGTACGCCCTCACCCGGTTCCGCAGCGGTCAGGACGGTGACCGTGAGGCGTGGCTGCTGGTGAAGGCCGGTAAGGGACGGACGCGCGGGCACGGCACACCCGACCCGTACCGGGCGCGTTCGGTGCAAACCGGCCGTACGCTCGGCCAGGTCGCCGCCGAGGGCGACGAGGGGTGAGCGGTGGCGACCGATCTCCTGGACTCGCTCCCCGCCGAGCAGCGCCGGCTGCTGAGCGAGGCGTGCCCGGAAGCGGACCTGGTTGCGGAGCCGCCGCGAGTCCCTGCTGCGCCGCGCCCTGGCCTACCGCACCCCGCTGCGCATGACGCCCCACCGCGACGAGGGCGGCGCCGAGTTGCCGGCCGCCTCCTGCGCCCGGGGCTGGGAGGGGCTGATCGCCAAGCGGGCCGACGGGCACTACCAGCCGCGCCGGTCCGGGGACTGGCTCAAGGAGTGGACCCGCGACGGCATGCTGCGCCATCCGCGGTACTTGGGGCTGCGGAACGACAGGGCGGCCGAGGAGGTCGTACGGGAGCGGCCGTCGGGGCGGGCCGCCGGCTGAACTCGGCGGATGTGCCGGCGAACCCGGACGGCCCTCCGAGTGATCACACCGGTTCGAGGGATCACACCGGTGGCAGCGGCTGTTCCGCCCAGATCGTCTTGCCGCTGCCTGTCTGCCGACTGCCCCAGCGCTGGGTGAGCTGGGCGACGAGGAGCAGTCCGCGTCCGCCCTCGTCGTAGGCGTGGGCCCGGCGCAGGTGCGGGGAGGTGGAACTGCCGTCGGAGACCTCGCAGATGAGGGTGCGGTCGCGGATCAGGCGCAGTTGGATGGGCGGTGCGCCGTACCGGATGGCGTTGGTGACGAGTTCGCTGACGACGAGTTCGGTGACGAAGGCCGCCTCGTCGAGGCCCCACGCGGTCAGCTGGTCGGTGGCGGCCTGCCGGGTTCTCGCCACGTGCTCGGGGTCCGGCAGGACGTCCCAGGTGGCGATGCGGTCCGCGCCCAGGGCCCGGGTGCGGGCCAGCAGCAGGGCCACGTCGTCGCTGGGGTCCTCCGGGAGAACGGCCTTGAGGACCGTGTCGCACAGGGCGTCCAGGGTCTCGGCGGGCGCGGTCAGCGCGCGGCACAGTTCGACGGTGGCGTGGTCGATGTCGCGGTCCCGGTCCTCGATGAGACCGTCCGTGTACAGGGCGACCAGGGACCCCTCGGGCAGTTCCACCTCCACGGCTTCGAAGGGCAGCCCGCCGACCCCGAGCGGGGGTCCCGCGCTCATCTCGACGATCCGGGTGGTGCCGTCGGGCAGCACGAGGGCCGGTGGCGGGTGGCCCGCGGCGGCGAGGCTGAGGCAGCGGCTCACGGGGTCGTAGACGGCGTAGAGGCAGGTGGCGCCCAGTTCGGCGACCTCGTCGCTGTCGTCTCCTGCGAGGTGGGTGACCAGGTCGTCGAGGTGGGTGAGGAGTTCGTCGGGCGGCAGGTCCACGTCGGCGAGGGTGCGTACGGCCGTGCACAGGCGGCCCATGGTGGCCGACGACGGAATGCCGTGTCCGACGACGTCACCGACGACGAGGGCGACGCGGCCGCCGGACAGCGGGATCACGTCGAACCAGTCGCCGCCGATGCCGGCCTGCGATCCGGACGGCCGATAGCGGTGCGCCACCTCGACGGCCGCCTGTCCGGGCAGTCCCCGGGGCAGCAGGTTGTGCTGCAGGGCGAGTGCCGTGGTGCGCTCCCGGGCGAAGCGGCGGGCGTTGTCGATGCAGACGGCTGCGCGGCTGGCGAGTTCCTCGGCGAACACGGCGTCGTCCGCTCCGTAGTCGTCCGACTGCCGGATGCGCACGGCGACCGCGACGCCGAGTGTGGTGCCACGGGCCCGCAGCGGCACGGCCATCATCGAGTGGGCGCCCACGCGGTGGGACCGGCCGGACGGAGCGCGGGCGTTGCGTTCCGCGATCCACCGCATGAACGCCGGCTCGCCCGCCTGACTCTGGATCACGTCGCCGTGCAGGATGGCCCGCGCCGGTGGCGAGAAGGGCGGGTAGTGGTCCACCCCTCCCAGGTGCACGGCCGCTTCCGGGGTGCCCTCGGTGCCGGAGCCGTGGGCGACGCGGCGCAGGGCGATGTCGGTGCCGGCCAGAGCCGGGGGCTCCTCCGATCCCAGGACCCAGTCGAACAGGTCGACGCTGGCGAAGTCGGCGAACCGGGGCACCATGATCCCGATCAGTTCCTCGGCGGTGCGCACCACGTCCAGGGTCGTGCCGATGGCGGCCGCCGCCTCGTTCAGCAGGGCCAGCCGCTCCCGCGCCCAGTACTGGTCGGAGCTGTCGAACGCCGCGAGGGCCGTGCCCACGACGTCGCCGGAGGTGTCCCGTACGGGCCACATCTGGATGCTCCAGGCGTGCTCCCGGTTCAGGGCCGGGGCTCCCGTGAAGCTCTCGTAGCGGACGGGCCGGCCCGTCTCGGCGACCTGACGCAGATGCCAGTGGAAGCCCCGGCTGTGCTCCGCGTCCTCCACGGTCTCCGGGAAGGGCCGGCCGATCAGGACCTCTTCGGGCACGCCCATCACCTGGCAGGCGACATCGTTGAGCCGCAGGTAGCGCTGCCGGGTGTCGAAGACCGACATCGACATCGAGGCCTGCTGGAAGGCCCGCTCGGCGAGGGTGGGCTCCGGCCCCTCGGCGGGTTCACCGACGACCATGTAGCCGTCGCGTGCGCCGTCCTCGCCCAGCACGCTGTGCGCCCGCAGCGCCAGAAGTACGTGCGAGCCGTCCCGGTGGCGCAGCACTACGGTGCCGGCCAGCGCTGCGACGGCGGCGGGCGACGGTTCCTCGGCGAGCAGTTCGCGCCCGGGCCGTCCTACGACCTCCTCGGCGGTGCGCCCGGTGAGCCGCAGGGCACCTTCACTCCACCCCTTGACCACACCCTGGGCATCGAGGATCACCGCAGCGGAGACGCGCTCCATGTGGTCCAGCATGAGTCCTCGGCCGCACCGCATCAACCGCGACGCCCAGCCGTTACCGCCCGTCACGCCTTGGCGCACGCTGCCGCCGCGCCCCGGGCGACAGTCGGGTCACTTGCGCAGCGCGGCGAGGGCCCGGTCGGCGTGGGTGTTCATCCGCAGTTCGCTGCGGACGACCTCCAGGACGGTGCTGTCCTGGGCGATGACGAAGGTGACCCGTTTGGTCGGGGCCAGTGAAAAGCCGCGGGTCACACCGAACCGGTCCCGGACCTTCCCGTCGGCGTCGGACAGCAGGGTCATGCCGAGCGTGTGCCGGTCGGCGAACTCCTGCTGGCGTTCGACCGCGTCGCCGCTGATGCCCACGGGACGTGCGCCGGCGGCGGCGAACTCGGCGGCGAGATCACGGAAGTGGCAGGCCTCCGCGGTGCAGCCGGGGGTGAGGGCGGCGGGGTAGAAGAAGAGCACCACCGGTCCCTCGGTGAGCAGTTCGGTGAGGCTGCGGGTGGTGCCGGTCTCGTCCGGCAGCGTGAAGTCCTCGACCTTGTCGCCGACCTTCAGCTGTGCGCTCATGCCCGTCCCTCCGTGTTCTTCGCGACGCCTCGGGCCCACAGCACGAGGGGGATCTGCAACGGCAGCCGGCCGATGGCCGCGGCCTTCTGCGGGGTGGGGCGGTGCCGCCAGTCGACGGCCATCTTCACGTTCGCGGGAAACACGCCGACGAAAAAGCCGGCTGCTGCCAGCGCGGCGACCTTGCGGGTGCGCGGCAGCGCCACCCCGGCCGCGAGCGCCAGCTCGGCGACGCCACTGGCGTACGTCCAGGTCCGGGGCTTTCCCGGCAGGGCGCGCGGCACGACGGCGTCGAACTGGCGTGGGACGGCGAAGTGGGCGACCCCCGAGGTGGCCAGCAGGCCGGCGAGCAGCAGGGGTGAGCGTTCGGACCGGGGCACGGATCCTCCTTGGATGGCCTGCCGCCGGATGCTACCGGAGGGTAGGTCATGGCCCGCCACCCGCCCCTGGCCGGTCATCAGCCCTGTTCCGTGCGGCGGTTGTGCGCTCCCGGCGTGTGTCCGAAGGAGCGGCGGAAGACGTCGATGAAGGCGCTGGCGGAGGACCAGCCGCAGCGGTGGGCGACGGCGGTGACGGGGATGTCCTCGGCGAGCAGCCGCAGCGCGTGGTACAGGCGCGACTGGGTGCGCCACTGCGGGAAGGTCATGCCGAATTCGGCACGGAAGAGCCGGCTGAGTGTGCGCTCGCCGGCCCCGGTCGCGGCGCCGAGCGCGGCGAGCGTGCGCGAGTCGGCCGGGTCGGCGTGGACGAGCGCGCAGACCGCGGCGAGGCGTGGATCCGCGGGTGTCGGCAGGCGCAGGGGCTGCTGGGGCGAGGCGCGCAGTTGATCGCGCAGGACGGCGAGCAGGCGGTGGCGCTCGGGGCCGTCGTCGGCGGGGTCACGCGTGTAGGCGAGGATCAGCTCGCGCAGGAGCGGGCTGACGGCGAGCACGGTGGGGGCGTCCAGGCCGAGCGGGTTGTCGTCGGCGGGCAGGCCGACCAGGTACAGGTCGAGGTGGCCGTGGGCGCGATGCGCGTGCACGGTGCCGGCCGGGACCCAGATGGCGCGGTTGCCGGGGGCGAACCAGGTGCCGGCGTCGGTGGTGACGGCGAGGACGCCGGAGCCCGCGTAGACGATCTGGTGGTCGTCGTGCCGGTGGGCGTCGATGCGTTCCCCGGCGGCCAGGACCTTGGCGCGGGTCGGCGCGGTCGGCGTGTGGCGGATGTCCGACATACTTCGGCAGATTATCGGAAGCGGGCCACGGCCGGGCGCGGCGACGATCGCGGGGTGACCGAGAAACGCAATCGAGCGATCACCCTGATGTCCCTGGGCCATGCCTGTGTCGACGTGTACCAGGGTGCCGTCGCCGCCCTCGTCCCCTTCTTCGTCGCCGAGCGCGCCTACAGCTACGCCGCCGCCTCGGGCGTCGTGCTCGCCGCGTCCCTGCTGTCGTCGGTGGTGCAGCCGCTGTTCGGGGCGCTCACCGACCGGTGGGCGATGCCCTGGCTGCTGCCGCTGAGCGCGCTGCTGGGCGGCGCGGGGGTCGCACTGAGCGGCGTCATGGGTTCCTACGCACTCACGCTGGCCGTGGTCGCCGTGTCGGGGATCGGGGTCGCCGCCTACCACCCGGAGGCGGCCCGCGCGGCCCGCGCCGCCTCGCGAGGCAGTCATACGGCGATGGGCTGGTTCTCCCTCGGCGGCAACGTGGGCTTCGCCCTGGCACCGCTGCTGGTGGCGGCGGTGATCGCCACCGGCGGACTGCGCGCCTCTCCCCTGCTGGTCGTACCGGCCGTCGCGGGGGCCGCGCTGTGCGCCGCGACGGTGCGTACGGCAGCGGACCGTGGCGCGACCGGGCCCAGGGCCGAAGGGGTCGGCACCGACGACTGGCCGTCGTTCCTGCGGCTGTCCGGCGCCATCGTGTGCCGGTCGATCGTGTTCGTCGGCCTGAGCGCGTTCGTCTCGCTGTACGTCCGTCAGCGCACCGGCGGCGGGGACGTGGCCGGCACGGCCGCGCTGTGCGTGCTCTACGCGGGCGGCGCGGTGGGCACCGTGGCCGGGGGCCGGCTCGCCGAGCGGTACGGGCGCATCGCGGTCGTACGCCACGCCTATGCGCTGTCCGCGCTCGCGGTGGCCGGGGTGGTGCTCGTTCCCGGGCCGGCGGTGTATCTGTTCGTCGCCCTGACGTCGGCCGGCCTGTATGTCCCGTTCTCGCTGCACGTCACGCTCGGCCAGGACTACCTGCCCCGCCGGGTGGGCACCGCGAGCGGAGTGACGCTGGGGCTGGCCGTCAGCGTGGGTGGCCTCGCCGCTCCCTTGATCGGCGCGCTGGCCGACGCCACCTCGCTGCGGACGGCACTGGTCCCGCTGATCGCGCTGCCCGTGCTGGGACGACTGCTGCTGCGCGGGCTGCGGGAGCCTGCCTCGCCCGGACAGGCCGAGCCCGATGGCGCCCCGGGGTCCGAGGCCTCCGGTCACCGCACTCGCACCGCGTCGGCGTGAGAGTGCGGTGGCCGGCCGGTCAGACGGTGCCGGCCGGCTGCTGCTCGGTGTCCTCGTCGACGGCGTGGGCGAGGAAGTCGTCGACCATGCGGTGGAAGAGGGTGGCCAGCTGCCGCAGCTCCTCGGGAGTCCAGTCGGACAGGGCGAGCTGCATACCGCGGGCGCCGGCCTCGCGGACCCGGGCGATGGCCTGCCGGCCGGGCTCGGTGAGCTCGATGCGCTGGGCGCGGCGGTCCTGCGGGTCCGGAACCCTGGTGACGTAGCCGCTCTTCTCCAACTGCTGCACCGTGCGCGTCACGTGCGAGGCCTCCACACCGAGCCGGTTGGCCAGCTCCCCGGGGCGCAGTGACTCCGAGTCGGCGACCTGACGCAGGAGCGCCACGGCGGCCCGGTCCAGCGGCACGTCGGCCAGGGCCATGAGCCGGTCGTGCTGCCGGGCCCGTGTGCTCAGATAGGTGATGCGGGTGAGCGCGCGCTCGATCTCGATCACTTCGGGGGACGCGGGCGCCTCGGGGAGTTCGGGGAGCGGTGGTGTGGACATGGGCCCACTTTACCATCTCATTGCGTAACTCAATTAATTTACGGCTTGCCTGGCGCCTGCGACCTGCCCGCCCACCGCCTCCAGCCAGTTCATGCCGGACGCGATCGCCTGTCGCCACTGCCTGATCGCGCGGGGCGGCATGCCCACCGCGAGCGCGCCGGTCACGCGGTCGCCGGTGCGGTAGGCGGCGACGAATCGGCGTTCCGTCAGGTCACCGTCCACGATCGCGACTTCGTCGTGGCCGCGCAGAAAGCCGTACGCCTGGATCTTCATGTCGTACTGGTCGGACCAGAAGTACGGCACCGGGGCGAACGGTTTGCGTCCGTCAGGGCTGAGCAGGTTGCGGGCGGCCGCCATCCCCTGCTCGGCGGCGTTGGTGCGGTGCTCGATCCGCATCGACCGGCCGAACAGCGGGTTGTACCAGCGGGCGACGTCGCCCGCGGCGTACACGTTGCGAGCGGCCTCGCAGTACTCGTCGCACACCACGCCGTCGCCGACGGTGAGCCCGCTGTCGTCCAGCCAGTCGGTGTTGGGCTGCGAGCCGACCGCGATCAACACCTCGTCGGCGTCGACCAGTTCACCGTCGGCGAGTCGTACGCCGCTCCCGGTGACCTCGGTGACGGTGACGCCGCAGCGCAGGTCCACGCCCCGTTCCAGATGCGCCCGCGTCAGCATCTCGCCGACCTCCGTGCCGACGGCGTGGGCCAGCGGGACCGGGGCGGGTTCGAGGAGCGTCACCTCGCAGCCCAGCCGCCAGGCGACGGCGGCTGCCTCGGCCCCGAGGAACCCGGCGCCGACCACGACCAGTCGCCTGCCCGGGGTCAGCCGGTCCCGCAGCCTCACGGCGTCGTCCAGGCTGCGCAGCACATGCCCGCCCTGCCCAGGGAGGCGACGCGGGCGTACCCCGGTGGCCACGATCAGGCCGTCGTACGGAACCGTCGAGCCGTCGGCCAACCGCACTGTGCCGTCGGTGAGTCGGAGGCCCGTGGCGGCCACCCCCAGGCGCAGGTCGAGGTCGAGACCGGCCAGGTCGTCCGGGGTGCGCAGCGCCAGCCGCTCGGGCTCCCACTCGCCGGCCAGCAGGTGCTTCGACAGCGGGGGGCGGTCGTACGGGGCGAGCGGCTCGTCGCCCACCAGGGTGAGCGTGCCGTCGTGGCCCTCGCGGCGGAGCGTCTCGGCCGCCGCGAGTCCGGCGGCCGAGGCACCCACGACGACGATGCGCCTCACTGGTCCACCAGCCGGATCGCGGCGGCCGGGCAGATCGCGACGGCCTCGCGTACGCCGTCGAGGTGTTCGGCGGCGGGCTGCTCGTCGAGCAGGATCGCGATGCCGTCGTCGTCCTGGTCGAACACGTCCATCGCGGCGAGCACGCACTGTCCGGACGCGACACACTTGTCGGCTTCCAGCTCCACCTTCATGACCGGATTCCCTTCTTCGTACGGGGTTTTGTTCGTGTGCGAGGTTTGTTCGCGTGCGGGTGAGGGGGAGCCGTCACCAGGAGACGGGCAGTGCGTGGACGCCGTAGATGAACGCGTCGGTCTTGAAGCGGACGTCCTCGATCGGGGCCGCCAGTTTCAGTGTCGGGATGCGCTTGTAGAGCGTGCTGTAGACGACCTGGAGTTCCATCCGGGCCAGCGGCTGGCCCAGGCACTGGTGGACGCCGAAGCCGAAGGCGACGTGGCGGCGGGCGTCGCGGGTGAGGTCGAGGCGGTCGGGGTCGGTGAAGACCTCGGGGTCGCGGTTGCCGATCTCGTTGACCATGATGACGCCCTCGCCGGCCTTGATCACCTGGCCGCCGATCTCGATGTCCTCGGTCACCGCGCGGCGTCGGCCGAGGTGGGTGATGTGCAGGTAGCGCAGGAGTTCCTCGACGGCCCCGGCGACGAACTTGGGGTCGTCGGTCTCGCGCAGCAGGGCCAGCTGGTCGGGGTTCTGGAACAGTGCCAGGGTGCCGAGCGCGATCATGTTCGCGGTGGTCTCGTGCCCCGCGATCAGCAGGAGCAGGGCCATCTCGGTCGCCTGCTGGTGCGTGAGTTCACCGGCGGTGATGCGGCCGGCGATGCTCGACAGCAGGTCGTCCTTCGGCTCGGCGAGCCGCTTGCCGACGAGTCCGGCGAGGTAGCCCGCGACATCACGGCTCGCCCTGCCCCGTTCCTCGGGCGTGGCGGTCGTACGGACCATGGTCCTGGTGTGCTCCTGGAAGAAGCCGTGCTCCTCGTAGGGCACGCCCAGCAGCTCGCAGATGACCAGCGACGGGATCGGCAGCGCGAACACGTCCACCAGGTCCACCGGGGACGGGCCGGCCAGCATGTCGTCGATCAGGCCGTCCACGATGCGCTGCACGGCGGGCCGCAGCGCCTCGACCTTCTTGACCGCGAACGGCGCCGTCACCATCCGGCGCAGCCGGGCGTGTTCGGGGTCGTCCATCATGATGAAGCTGAGCTTGCCCTCGCCGGCGTCGGGGCTGGCCTTGGTGGGATAGCCGGGGCTGTCGGTGTCGGCGCTGACGCGCGCGTCGCCCAGCAGGGCGCGCTGCTCGGCGTAGCGGGTCACGAGCCACGGCTCACTGCCGTCCCACAGCCGCACCTTGGTCAGCGGACCCTGCTCCTGGAGCTGCTTGAGGGTGGGCGGCGGGTCGAAGGGGCAGCGGGACTCCCTGGGCATCGGGAACTCGGGGACGGCGTCCGGTGCTTCGGGCGCGGGGTCGGTCAGGATGTCGGCCATGGTTCTCCTCGGATGTGGGGGCTCCGGGTGGGGTGGAGCGCCGGGCGAAGGGTCGAGGCCTCGATGAGCACAGGCAAACAGAGGGGCCTGACGCGACCCGGTCAGTTTCCTGACAGAAGGCTGACGTGGCTCAGATCACAGGGGCGCCGGGCTCAGGTACGGCTCTCGCCCCTGCCCAGCCAGTAGCCGAAACCCCGGCGCGTGTGGATCAGCGACGGGGCATCCCGGTCCACCTTGCGGCGCAGCCGTGAGACGAGTTGCTCGATCGCGTTGTCGCCGCGGTGGTCTCCCCAGACGTAGCGGCCGATCTGCTCCTTGGACAGCACCCGGTGCGCGTTGGCCAGGAGATGGCGCAGCAACCGGTACTCCGCGGGCGTGAGTTCGAGCGCCCGCGTCCCGCGCCGCGCCCGGCACACCGCGTCGTCCAGCACGAGATCCCCGTACTGCAGCGGATGACCCGTTGCCGGGCCCGGCCGGGTGCCCCGCAGCAAGACCTGGATCCTGGCGAGGACTTCGGCCACCCGGAAGGGCTTGGTGACGTAGTCCCGCTCCCCCGGACCGAGTTCGGGCACGAGCCGGTGCAGGCGGTCGCATCCGCTGAGGAGGAGGACGGGCGGGCGATACGGAAGCCGGGGCCGGTGCTCCCGACTGAATCGCCCCATGTCCGGCACATCGGTGTCGAAGACGACCAGATCGAATCGCCGCCTCGCGATCCACGCCAGCGCGTCGACGCCGGTGCCGCTGAGGCTGATCCGGTATCCGGCCAACTCAAGGGTGGTCGAGAGCAGTTCGGCGAGGTCGGCTTCGCCGGCCACGACCAGGATGCGCTGACCGGCACCGCGGGCCAGGGCGAGTCGGCTGTCGGGGGGTGCGGAGGTGGGGGTGAGGGTGGGGGTGGGTGGCTGCGAGGCGGGGGTGCGCGCGAGAGTGGGGGGCTCATCGGGGGCGGCGCGCCCACAGGCGGATATCCCCGGGGCGGCGCCACCCGCGAGGGCGGGTGCCTCATCGCCGGCGCGCCGGGCGAAGGCAGATGCGTCCAGGGCGGGGGCGGGCGCGAGTGCCTCCTGGACGGCACTGCGAGCGAGGCCCGGTGCCTCATGGGCGGCGAGCCGCGCAATCGCGGATACCTCCAGGCCACCGTCAGGCGCTGTTGCGGATGCCTCCCACTCAGCGCGACGGGCGAGAACGGACTCCTCCCGGACAGCACCGCACACGAGACTCAGTGGCCCATCGACCCTGTCCCCCACAACCTCGGACGCCCCCGAACCCGCCTCACTCGCCATCGCACACGCCTCCACGCCGGCGCCGCACACCCAAACGGCTCCCTCCCGACGAGCACCGCGCATGGTGTCCGCTGCCTCACCGGCGACACCCGGCGCACGTGCGGATGCATCCGGGCCGTCGCCCCGGGTGCACGCGGGTTGCTCAGCACCGGCGCCCCGCTCGAAGGGGGGCGGCTCCTGAGTGGCGCCGGCCTCGGGCTGTGCCGTCTGCCGAGAGCTCATGATCCGCCTCGCCCGGCGTCGCGCCGGCGGTCTTGGCTGGGGGTCGGTTTCACGGTCGCGCTCCTTGTCGTGCTCCGGGTGCGGTGGTGTCAGCGGGCCGGTGTGACGGGTGCCAGCCACATGCCGACGACCGCGTCGGCGAGGCCCGTGGCGGCGTCGTCCCAGCTGGAGCGTGGGGTGGGGGTGTGCTCGGCGAGAGCGCGCTCGCGGTCGGCGGCCACGTGGACGATCAGGTGGCGGACCATCTCACCGCGTTCGGCGCTCACCTCGGCCGGGAGGTCGGGCAGGCACCGCTCGAGGCCCTCGATGATCGTCTGGAGGGACGGGGAGGTGAGGGCCTCCTCGACCATGATCCGGTGCAGCGCGGGATCGGAGACGACCTGGGCGCAGAACCGCGCGTACCAGGTGGGGCTGCCGAGTGCGGCGAGGTGTTCGAGCGCCGGGCGGACCAGGCAGTCAACCCAGCCGCGCACGTCGTCGGGGTCCGCCAGGTCGGCGAGCAGCCGGGCGCGGATCTCCTCGATGCGCGCGGCGTGCTTGCGGACGATGGCGCGGACCAGGTCGGCCTTGGTGCCGAAGTGGTAGCCGACCGCGGTGTTGTTGCCCTGCCCCGCGGCCTCGCTGACCTGACGGTTGGACACCGCGTACACCCCGTGTTCGGCGAAGAGCCGCTCGGCCGCGGTCAGGAGCAGCTCCCTGGTCGCGCTGACCTGTTCCTCCCGCAGCGTCCTGCCTGCCATGTTCACCACCGCACCGGGACTTCGCAGAGCACCGCGACGGCCAGTCCCTCGAGCCGCACACGGTTTCACAGACCTACAATCTAAGTCACTTGATTGAAAGAAGGCGGTGACGACGAAGACGGTGGACATGGTGAAGCGGGCCGCACCCGGCGTCAGAGACATGCGGGCGACGGTGCGGCGGGCCGGACGCGCGACCGTCCATCTGTCGGTGGCCGCCGCGATGGCCTTCGGCATGTACCTCTTCATCACCGTGCTGCTGATCACCGCCATCGGGACGGTCACGGTGATCGGTGCCTGGCTGCTGCCCGAGACGGTGCTGCTCGTGCGGCGGATCACCGGGGCCAAGCGGCGTTTGACGGCCGCCTGGACGGGGCGGGAGATCCCCGAGGCGTACCAGGTCATCGACGGCCCGCTCACCGAACGGCTGCGGACGGCCGTACGCGATCCCGGCACGCTCACCGACCTGCGCTGGATGGCCGCCTATTACGTCTACGGCGCACTGCTCGTCCTCGCCCTGCCGCTGTGGCCCGTCGGCCTGGTCGTGGACGGCGTGGGCTGCGGACTGCTGCGTCGGCGGGCCGTCGTCCTGCCGTGGATCACGCGTCTGGCCGATCTGGAGGCCGGCTGGTCGACGTCGCTGCTCCGGCCGTCGCCGAAGGCGCTGCTGGCCGCCCGGGTCGAGCAGCTGACCGCGACCCGGGCCGACGCGATCGCCGCGCACGGTGCCGAGCTGCGCCGTATCGAGCGGAACCTGCACGACGGCGCGCAGGCCCGGCTGGTGGCGCTGTCCATGCGGATCGGCCTCGCCAGGCGTGCCAACGACCATGATCCGGGCACCGCACGCCTGCTCCTGGACGACGCCCAGGAGCAGGCCGAGCAGGCGCTGACCGAGCTGCGGCACGTGGTGCGCGGCATCCATCCGCCGATCCTGACCGACCGCGGCCTGGTCGGCGCGGTCCGGGCGCCGGCCGCCGGAGCCGGAGTGCGGGTGACCGTGGACATGGCGGGGCTGGAGGACGACGGCCCGAGGGCCCCGGCGGCGGTGGAGGCGGCCGCCTACTTCGTGGTGGCCGAGGCCCTCACGAACGTCGCCAAGCACAGCGGCTCACCCACGGCGACGGTGCGCATCGCCCGTATGCGGCGCGGGCTACAGGTCGAGGTGGCCGACCGGGGCCACGGCGGTGCCGCCGAGTCGAGCGGTTCGGGACTGCTCGGGATGCGGCGGCGGGTGGCGGCGCTCGACGGGACGCTGCGCATGTCGAGCCCCGTGGGCGGGCCGACGGTCATCGAGGTGGAGCTGCCGTGCGTGTGGTGAGCCCGCGGCCGTGCGCGGCCACGGCCCCTGCCGTCCTGCTCGGGGATGACATGACCCGCGGCACGTACTGCGTTGCGAGTAGGCACGATTGTCGGCAGCCGCACGACGACATCGCGGGCCGATCCGGGAAAGCTGAGCCCTGTCCAACGATCCGGAACCGGAAGACTCCCCGCCCATGACCATCCGCGTCCTGCTCGCCGACGACCAGGCCCTGCTGCGGGCCACCTTCCGGATCCTGATCGACTCCTGCCCGGACATGGAGGTCGTCGGCGAGGCCACCGACGGCGCCGAGGCCGTCGACCTCGCCCGGACCCACCGGCCCGACCTGGTCGTGATGGACATCCGCATGCCCGGCACCGACGGACTGGCCGCCACGTCCGCGATCTGTGCCGACCCGGACCTCACGGCGGTGCGGGTGCTGATCCTCACCACGTTCGAGATCGACGAGTACGTCGCGCAGGCGCTGCGCGCCGGGGCGAGCGGCTTCCTCGGCAAGGACGTCACCGCCGACGTGCTGCTCGACGGCATCCGGACCGTGGCCGCCGGCGAGTCCCTGCTCTCCGCCACCGCGACCCGCACGCTGATCACCCGGTTCCTGGCCTCCCCCGCCGAGAGCTCGCAGTCGGCCGCACCCGAGCACCTCGCCGCCCTCACCGCCCGCGAGCGGGAGGTCATGGCGTGGGCGGCCGAGGGCCACTCCAACGAGGAGATCGCCGAGAAGCTCTTCGTCAGCCCGCTGACCGTGCGCACCCACGTCCACCGCGCCATGACGAAGCTGGGCGCCCGCGACCGTGCCCAACTCGTCGTGATGGCCTATCAGTCGGGCCTGGTACGGGCCGTTCCGCCGAACGGCGACCACTGAGGTCCCGTCCGCCGTCCGGGTAAAGCCGCCGTTCAGGCGAAAACGGCCGCCAGGGTGCGTGGCGGCGCGCCGGGGCGTCGACAACTGACCCGTGAGCCTGCCGCTGATCCCTCCCATGCTCGCCACGCCCGGCTCCCTGCCGCCCGCGGCGCAGGACGCGCGCTGGGCGTACGAGACCAAGCAGGACGGCCAGCGGGCGGTGATCTATCTGGAAGGGGACGGCAGCCTGCTGCTGCGCGCCCGTTCCGGTGAGGACATCACGGCCGCCTATCCCGAACTGCGGCCGCTGGGCGGCGCGCTCGGCACCACTCCCGCCGTACTCGACGGGGAGATCATGGCGCTGGACGAAGAGGGCCGCGCCGACTTCCAGTTGCTGCAGTCCCGCATGGGCCTCGCGCACGCCCCGGCACGAGCCGCCCGGATGGCCGCGCAGACCCCCGTCCACCTGGTGCTCTTCGACGTACTGCACCTGGCGGGCAGCTCCCTGCTCAAGGTCCCCTATTCCCGGCGGCGCGGGCAACTGGAGGGCCTCGACCTGAGCGGGCCGTACTGGTCGACGCCGGGCGCCCTGGTGGGACACGGCTCAGAAGCTCTGGCGGCCACCCGTGAGCACGGGCTGGAAGGGCTGGTGTGCAAGCGGCTGGACTCGGTGTACGAGCCCGGGGTGCGCTCCCGCGCCTGGATCAAGATCCGCAACATGCGCACCGAGGATGTGATCGTCGGCGGGTGGCTGCCCGGCAAGGGACGGCTCACCGGCCTGCCGGGCGCGCTGCTGGTCGGCCAGTACGCGTCCCGGCGGCTGCGCTACGTGGGCGGCGTGGGCACCGGCTGGAGCGAGGCCGAACGGGCCCACCTGGCCGAACTGTTGCAGGCGTCCGAGACGGACACCTGCCCCTTCGACCCCGCCCCGCGCGTGCCGGGCGCGCACTGGGTGCTGCCCCGGCTGGTCGGCGAGGTCCGCTACAGCGTCCGCACCCGGTCCGGGATGCTGCGCCAGCCGTCCTGGCTGCGCCTGCGGCCCGACCTCACGCCGCAGGACGCGTCGGCCGACCTCCCCGACGACCTCTGACACGCGCGCCTGGCACGCCCGCCGGACACCGACATCCGGCACACAGGTTGGGCGGCAACTATTGCGCTGTCCTTCACCCGCCGGTACGCCCGTGGCTCTTGGCGCGTAAGTGAAAACCCGGGATCCTGAACTGCCGTTCCCCCCACAGCCGTTGGGCTGCGCCTGGACCCCGAGGAGACGCAGTGTCGTCACAGACGTTCCGCACGCATGGCAAGAGATGGCTCACCGGTCTGGCCGGTGCCGCCGCGCTGGTCGTCGCCTTCCCCAGCGTCGCCTTCGCCGCCCCGCCGGGGGCGCTGCCCGCCAACGCCGACTCGGCCGAGAACACCTACCAGCCGGCCTTCGACTACGACACCGACGGCTGCTACTCCACCCCCGCCATCGGCCCCGACGGAACCGTCAACGGCGGCCTCAACCCCACCGGTGCGCTCAACGGCAACTGCCGGGACGCCTCGGACCTCGACAACACCAACGGCTACTCGCGCTACAAGTGCAACAACGGCTGGTGCGCCTACATGTACGGCCTGTACTTCGAGAAGGACCAGGCCGTGGCGGGCAGCAGCATCGGCGGGCACCGGCACGACTGGGAGCACGTCGTGGTGTGGGTGCAGAACAACGCCGTGCAGTACGTCTCGACGTCCAACCACGGCTCGTTCACGATCAGTCCGGCGTCGTCGGTGCGCTTCGACGGCACGCACGCGAAGATCGTGTACCACAAGGACGGCATCAGCACGCACTGCTTCCGGCTCGCCAACTCCAATGACGAGCCGCCGGAGAACCACAAGGGCACCTGGCAGTACCCGCCGCTGGTCGGCTGGAACGGCTACCCGGCGGGCGTGCGCGACAAGCTGGTCACGTACGACTTCGGCAGCGCCAACTTCGGCCTGAAGGACGGCAGCTTCGCAAGCCACCTGGCGTCGGCGAAGCCGTCGGGGATCGCGTTCGACCCCAACGCCTGACCCCTTCGGCTCCGACACCTGAGCCCGAGTCACATCGGGCGCGGGACCTAGGCCCCCCGGCACCTGGGCTTCCGTCCCGCGCCCGATACCTGCGCACCCGGGCGCGTCATAGCGTCCGGTTCATGGACACGATCGCCACAAGCGGACACTTCGAAGAAGCCCTTGAACGCCTCCACGCATCCGGCCCGGAACGAGAGGGCTGGCTGTCCAACCACGCCCCCATGGTCGTCGAGGCGCTCGCCGCCCACGGACACGCGGGCGCCGTCCACCGCTGGGTGGACCTCTACCGGGACAAGCTGGAGGACTTCCCCGTCCGCGTCGCCCCCGTCACGGACGACAACTGGCGTGCGGCGCTGGGGGATCCCCGGCGGATCACGGACTGGACCGACCACTACTCCCGCGTGCTCGCCGAGCGTCCGTGGCGCAGCGTCCTCGCCGAGTGGTGGCCGCGCCTGCTGCCCGGCCTGTACGGCGGCGCCACCCACACGGTCATCCGTGTCGGCCATGCCGTGCGCGCTCTCGAAGCGGGCGAGAACGCGCCCCGGCTCACCGAACTCGCGCACGCGCTGGGCTACTGGGCGGCACGGCACCAGCCCGTGACCGGTGTCGTCCCGCTGCCCGGCGCGCCGACGGCGACGGCCGCCCTGGACGCCGTACCCGCGATCGAGGCGGGGCACCTGGGATTCCGGAACCGGCTGTCCGCCGTACGCCGACTGCCCGCCTGGGCGGACGACGTGACCGACCCGGAGACGGCCCGCGAGCGGCTCACCGAACTGGTGCACGCCGCGACCCACCGCTACGCCACCCACGGCCACGGCGAGCCGACCATGCTCGTGCACGCGGCCACCGCGCCCAACGCCGTGCTGCGCACCCTGGGTTCGCTGCCGCGCGACCAGTGGGTGCCGAGCCTGCGGGCGGCCTGGACGGCGACCGCGGCGGTCACCGCGATGTACGCCCCCGTCGAGGCCGTTGCCTGCGCCCCTTCCGCGCGGCTGACGCGCGAGGAGGTCATGGAGCGGGCTCTCGCCCACGGTGACGAGCACGTCATCAAGTTCACCGACACCGCGCTGGACGTCGGTGACGACGTCGCCCTCGCGGCGGCCCGGCGCGCCGTCGAGATCAGCCCGCCCCTGGTGTGAACCGCCTGTCGGCCAGGGCATCTCCCAGGGCCGTCCGCCCGTACAGCACGTAGTGGCCCTGACGCCGCGACTCCAGCAGGCCCGCCTCCCGCAGAACCGACAGATGGGCCGACACCGTCGACGGGGCCAGCCCGTGACGGCACGCCAGGTCCGTCGTCGAGGCGGGCACTGCGAGACCGGCGAGGACGGCCGCGCGCTGATGGCCGACGAGGCGGGCGAGTGCCTCCGGCGGGCGTGGTGCCGGGGTGGTGTGCAGGTGGCCCATGCCTCGGGCGGGGTAGATGACCGACGGCTGCCAGGGCCGGGCGAAGCCGCTCACCACGTCCGGCCACACGAACACGCTCGGCATGAGCAACACGCCCCTGCCGTCGGGCCGTTGGACATCCGCCACATCGGCGTACCTGCGCAGGGTGAGCGTCTGGCCGGCCCAGTCCACGGCCGGGTGCAGGCCGGTGAGCAGCGCGTCGAGGCCGCCGTCTGCGGCCCGGCGCGAGCGGTGCGCGATGTCCGCCTCCAGAACGGCACGGTGGCGCGGCCAGTCCGGGGCGAGCAGCGCGTGCCAGGCCCGCTCGGTGAGGTCGGCCAGGCGCCGGACGGTGGCGGCGGGGTCGTCGAGCGCGGCGCGCCCTCGGGCCGACTCGGCGAGTCCGGGGGTGCAGGCCAGCGAGCGGGTCATCTCCGCATGGGCCAGGACGGGATCGGTGGCGCGCATCCTCGCCAGCTCGTCCTCGATGGTGGGGTACGGCTCCTGCGGCGGCGGGCCGAGGAAGTCCGGGGTGTAGCCGCCGACGGGCGGGATGAACAGCCACAGCTCTGCCAGGTCGAGGCCGGCGACAGCACGGCGCATGCGGCGCAGCCAACCTCGGTGGTAGCCGTGCCGGGCGGGCCGGCGGAGCATGCGCAGCGCCTCGTGGGTCTGGCACAGCGGCGAGATCGCGAACCGGCAGCGGGTGAGGTCGGCGGTGCCGAGGTGCAGGGCGAGCGGCATGGCGACCCCCGTCGTGAGCGGCGATTCGTCCTGGACCGAAAGAGTAGAGGCGCCCGCCGCGGCCCCGCAGGCTTGCCCCGACTCCCCCTGTCGGAAAGGCGGATGGATGGGCAACGTACGTCCGGCACCCTGGCGGCGTGCCGCCGTCGTCGCGGCGCTGATGCTGGCGGCGTTCACCTTCAACACCACCGAGAATCTGCCGGTCGGCCTGCTCGCACTCATGGCGGACGATCTGCGGGTGTCGCTCACGGCCGTGGGCGCTCTGGTCACCGGCTACGGGCTGACCGTGGCCGTCGTGTCCCTGCCCCTCGCCCATGTCACCCGGTCCGTGCCGCGCCGCTGTCTGCTCGCCGGGCTGCTGGGGCTGCTCGCCGTGGGCAGCTGGGTGTCGGCGCTGGGCGGTGTGTCGTACGGGGTGCTGCTGGCGGCGCGGGTGGCGACGGCGTTGGCGCAGGCGGTGTTCTGGTCGGTCATGGGGCCGGTCGCGGTCGGTCTGTTCCCGCCCGAGCGCCGAGGGCGGATCATCGGGCTGCTGTCCGTCGGTGGTTCCCTGGCCACGGTGGCCGGGGTGCCGGCCGGGACCTGGCTCGGTGGGCACACCGGCTGGCGGACGCCCTTCGCCCTGCTCGGCGTGCTCGCGCTCGTCTCGCTCGTGGCCATCGGCGCCCTGCTGCCGTCGTCCCGCCCGCAGGACGGCCACTCCGCGTACGGCGCCGCTCCCGACCGGCGCAGGTTCCTCGTCGTGCTGGCCGTCACCGTCCTGTCGGTGACCGGTGCCTTCGCCGGGTTCACCTACGTCGTCGCCTTCCTCGACGAGGTCAGCGGGTTCCGCGAGGACGCGGTGAGTGCCGTGCTGCTGGCGTTCGGCGGGGCGGCGCTGGCCGGGGTCACGGTCGCCGGGCTCCTCCTCGACCGCTTCCCTCGCGCCACGCTGACCGTGCCGGTGGCGGCGCAGGCGGTGGCGCTGCTCGGCCTCCACGTGGCAGGACATGTCCCGGCCGCGACTGTCGTCCTGGTCATGCTGCTCGGCGCCTCGGTCGCGACCGCGTTCATGGCGACACAGAGCCAGGTGCTCCAGGTGGCACCGGGCCGCACCGAGACCGCCCTCGCGGCCAACTCGGCCGCCTACAACGTGGGCATCGCCGCCGGTGCGCTGCTCGGGGGCGTGCTGCTGCCCGCGGTCGGGGTGCGCGGGACGTTCCTGGTCGGCGGGCTGCTCACGGTGGGGGCGCTGGCGGTGCTGACGTGGCCGGCGCGCGGGGAGGGCCGGGACCGGGCGGGCGATGAGGGCCGGGCGAGTGACACGGACCGGGCGGGAGAGTGCAAGGGCCGGGCGGGAATGGGGCGGTACGGTGCGGACGGGGGGTTGTGACGGTCTATCGTGTCGGCATGTCCGTGCCTGAGCTGATCCGTATCGTCTCCCGCGACTCGCCGATGGCCCTCGCCCAAGTGGAGCGTGTCCGCGCCGAGTTGGCGGTCCTGCACCCCGGTGTGCGCACCGAGGTCGTGCCGGTGAAGACGACCGGTGACAAGTGGATGGGCGATCTGTCCCAGGTCGAGGGCAAGGGGGCGTTCACCAAGGAGGTGGACGCGGCTCTGTTGGCGGGCGAGGCCGATCTCGCCGTGCACTGCGTCAAGGACATCCCCGCCGACCGGCCGCTGCCCGCGGGGACGACCTTCGCGGCGTTCCTCAAGCGGGACGACATCCGGGACGCCCTCATCCACCCCGGCGGCCTCACCCTGGACGAGCTCCCGGCCGGGACCCGCATCGGCACCTCCTCGGTGCGCCGGGTCGCCCAGCTGGCCGCCACTCACCAGCACCTCGAATGCGTGCCGTTCCGCGGCAACGCCAACCGGCGGCTGGAGAAGCTGGCAGCCGGTGAGGCGGACGCGCTGCTCCTCGCGGTGGCCGGCCTGGAGCGCATCGGCCGCACCGATGTGATCAGCGAGGCCCTCTCCCCCGAGGTGATGATGCCGCCGATCGGTGCAGGCATCCTCGCGCTTCAGTGCCGGGAGGGCGACAGCGAACTCATCGACGCGGTCAGCGGCCTCGGCGACCCGGACACGTACCGGGAGGCCACCGCCGAGCGGATGTTCCTGCATGTCCTGCAGGGGCACTGCAACAGCCCGATCGCCGGGTACGCGCGCGTGGATCGGGGCGGCGAACTGTCCCTGCGGGCGTGCGTGTTCACCCCGGACGGCAAGACGAGGCTCAACGCCCACGAATGGGCCGGCCGGCTGGACCCCGCGACCCTCGGCACGTCGGTCGCGGTCGCACTGCTGCGTCAGGGCGCCCGCGAGATCATCGACGGCATCCCGCACTAGGGACTGCCGTCCGGGCTCGATAACCCCACCAGGCGGCGCCCCTCACCGGGGCGCCCGTCAGGCGGTGCCCTCTTCGGCCTGCTCCCGCAGGAAGTTGCTCACCTGGAGCGCGAGGCCGTCGCGCAGGGTGGCGGCGTGGGCGCCGGCGGAGTCCTCCTGGAGGCCGAGGCCGCCGCTCCACAGCCGGCGGTCGGCCCACTCCTCCTCGACGCGCAGCTGGATCTGGACGTCGACCTGGCTCAGGCTCGCCTCCGGGCCGGCGGCGTACAGCACGGCGGTGGCGCGGCGCAGCGGGTAGACGTCGAAGCCCTCGATGAACTGCGAGTTGCGCCAGTCGATGAACGCCGCCTCGCCCTCGCGGCCGATCCGCACGTCGATCTGGCCGTCCTCGAGGTGGATACCGAGGTGCCGCTCGCCGCGGTTCTCGATGGTGACGCGGACCCTGAAGTACGCCAGCCCCTCCGCGGCCTCGTCGCGTCCGCGCGGCGGCTCGGCGGCTTCCAGTTGGTGGACGCGGACACGCAGACCGGCATGCTCGTCGTACTCGTGCCAGTCCCCGACCACGTTCGGCTCGTACACAGTCCACCTCTCGACCCAGAGAGCTGCTTCCTATCTTTGCGCTCAGTGCACTGTCAAATGAGCAGAATGCGCTGTGGCCAGCCCATTCGCCCCCTTGATCACCGATCAAGCCGTGGGCAGGAAGAATCCGCTCACGGGCCCGGCAGGCCTGTTCACCCACGTGCCGCACATCACGTTCAGCACCAAGATCAGCGCGCCAGCCGGCCCAGCAGCGAGGAGGCGGCGGCGATGCCGAGCGCGGCGGCCACGAGCAGAACGGCGAAGTCGAGCGCGAGGTGCGAGGGGGTGCCGAGGAGCAGCCCGCGCAGGGCGTCCACCTGGTAACTGAGCGGGTTCGCCTTGCTGACCGCCTGGAGCCAGCCCGGCATCACCGACAGCGGATAGAGGGCGTTGGAGCCGAAGAACAGCGGCATGGTGATGGCCTGCCCGAAGCCCATCAGCCGGTCGCGGCTGAGGACGATGCCGGCGATGGTCATCGACAGACAGGAGAAGAAGGCCGAGCCGAGGACGACGACCGCGGCGACACCGAGCAGCTTCAGCGGATTCCAGGTCAGTGCCACACCGAGCACCGCCGCGATGACGATCACGACGACCGCCTGCACCAGGGACTTCACCCCGGCCGCGAACGCCTTGCCGGTGATCAGGGCCGAGCGCGGGGTCGGGGTGACGAGCAGCTTGTTGAGGATGCCGGCGTCGCGCTCCCAGATGATCTGGATGCCGTAGAAGATGGCGATGAACATCGCGGACTGGGCGATGATGCCGGGGGCCAGATAGTCGATGTAGGGGATGCCGTCGGTGGGGATCGCCTTGATCCGGGTGAAGGTCTGGCCGAAGATCAGCAGCCAGAGGGCGGGCTGGACCGCGCGGGTGTAGAGCTCGGTGCGGTCGTGGCGCAGCTTCTGCAGCTCGACGGCGCACATGGCGAGGACGCGGGCGGGCAGCACCCGCCAGCCGGCGCGGGGCTCGGGCGGCCGTAGCAGCAGGTCGATACCGTCGGCGCGGTCCCGGTCAGCCGACTCGGCGTGCGGTGCGGCGGGTGCTTCGGACATCGCGGAAGTCTCCTGAACTCTCGTCGAGCCCGCTGCCGGCGATGTCCCGGAAGACGTCCTCCAGCGTGGGCAGCGGGTCGGTGCCGGCGGCTCCCGCGGCACGCCTGCGGGCGCCGAGCCCTTCCCTGAGCTCGTCCGGCGTGCCGAGGGCCCGGATGCGGCCGTGGTGCATCAGGCCGACCCGGTCGCAGTACTGGTCGGCCTCGTCCATGTAGTGGGTGGTGACCAGGACCGTCATGCCGGTGGCGGCGCGGACGGCGTTGATGTGCTCCCACACTCCGGTGCGGGCGATCGGGTCGAGGCCGATGGTCGGTTCGTCGAGGATCAGCAGCCGGGGTGCGCTGACCAGGGCCTGGGCGAGTTCGAGGCGGCGGACCATGCCGCCCGAGTAGGTGCCGGCGAGCCGGTCGGCGGCATCGGTGAGGCCGACCGCGGCCAGGGCCTGGCCGACCCGTGCGGCGCGTTCGCGACGGGGCACGTCGAAGACGCGGGCGAACAGGACGACGTTCTCGCGGCCGGTCAGGCTCGAATCGGCGGACAGCTGCTGCGGGACGTAGCCGAGCAGACGCCGTACGGCCATGCGGTCGCTCGCCGCGTCGTGCCCGAAGACGCTGACCATCCGCGTGGGCACCGGCAGGAGGGTGGTGATGCAGCGGATCGCCGTGGTCTTTCCGGCGCCGTTGGGACCGAGCAGGCCGAAGACCTCGCCCTGCGCCACCGTCAGGTCGAGTCCGTCCACCGCGTTGGTGTCACCGAAGGCGTAGGCCAGCCCGGTGCAGGCCACGGCCTCGGTGACGTCGTCCTGAGTCATGGTCGCTCCGTCTCCTCGCGCAGTGAGTCGGCCAGTCTGCGCAGCGCCGGGATCGCCGCGAGCAGTGTCTCCCGGTCCGGCTCGTCGAGTCGGGACACCTGGCGGCGCACGAGATCGGCGCGCCGTCCGCGCCACTCGCTCAGCCGGGCCTCGGCCGCGGGGGTGGGCAGCAGTCGGGCGGCGCGGCGGTCGGCGGGGTCGGTCTCGCGGAGCAAGTAGCCCTGCCGGGCCAGCTGGTTGACCAGCGTGGACACCGAATTGCCCGCCAGGTACAACTCCTTGGCGGCGTCCGAGATCCCGATGCCGGGCCGCTCCACGACCAGCCGCAAGAGCTCCACCTCCGCGCCGCGCAGCTGCGGGGCAGCCATGTCGCGCCGCAGTCGGCGTCGGATCAGTCGCTGGACTCCGACGAGTGCGTCGGCGAGTTCCTCGGGGAGGGCCGCGTCGTCTTCCACGTTTTCGAGATTACCTCTGTAGCAGAGGTAATAACCCCAAGACAGGGTCAAGGGCGGCTGCGTGTCCCTGCCGGACGCCGAGTGAATCCGCCGTCACACGTAGTCGCATTCATGAATTTTGTTTCGGATGCCCCATTGCGGGGAAAAGTGGCATATGTGCTTCGGACAGGAGGCACGTCCGTGGGAGCCGGCCCGCCCGGATCCTGGGTGACCTCCTGAGGTCCGAGTGCGTGCCTCCTACGGTGTCTTGTCCAGTCAGCACCGCTGAGGGAGGTGCGCACCTGATGAGTGCCACCACCAGAACGAAGCAGCACCCCCACGACGACGCCCCCGACACCGCGGCGGCCTTCGACCACCTTCTCGGGCTGCCCGAGGGACCCGAGCGCAAGCTGCTCAGGGACGAGCTGGTCCAGGCCTGGCTGCCCATGGCCGAGCGGATCGCCGTCCGCTTCAAGGGCCGCGGCGAGTCCCTGGAAGACCTGTACCAGGTGGCGGCCCTGGGTTTGGTGAAGGCCGTCGAGCACTACGACCCGGCACGCGGCCATGCTTTCGAGGCGTACGCCGTCCCCACCATCACCGGCGAGATCAAGCGGCACTTCCGCGACCACATGTGGACGCTGCACGTACCGCGCCGGGTCCAGGACCTGCGCAACCGGGTGCGGAGCTCCATGAAGGAGCTGTCACAGAGCACCTCGGGGCACGCGCCCACCGTCGCCGAGATCGCCGAGCACGCGCAACTGAGCGAGAGCGAGGTGCGCGCCGGGATGGAAGCCCTGGAGTGCTTCTCCGCACTCTCACTGGAGGCGGAGATGCCCGGCACGGACGGCTACGCGCTGGGGGACGCCCTGGGCGGCCCGGATCCGGCGTACGAAGTGGTCGTCGACCGCGTGACGGTCAAGCCGTGTCTGCAACGGCTTCCGGAGCGTGAGCGGACCATCCTCTACCTCCGCTTCTTCGGCGGGATGACCCAGAGCCGCATCGCACAGCAGCTGGGCATCTCACAGATGCACGTCTCCCGGCTGCTGAGCGGCTGCTTCGCGCAGCTGCGCGAGGAGATACTCGCCGAAGCCCACTGACACCGCAGGAGTGAGTCAGTCCTGGGCCGATCCCGGAATCTGCGTCGGGCCGTAACGCTCGAGGGCCTCTTCCAGTTCGACGCGGATCTCCGGCGGCATCTCCCCGTCCCGGCCCCAGCTGAGAATCAGCTCCGCGACCTGGCGGAGCTTGATGTTCGTGTGCTGGGAGACGTCCTTCAGCACCGCCCATCCCTGCTCCGGCGCCACGCGGCCGAGGGCGACGGTCATGCCGATCGCCTGGTCCACGACGGCGTGCGAGACCATCGCCTCCTTGAGCTGTTCGACTTCCTCTTCCAGCTCGATGATCCTGTCGGTCCCGTCCGCGGGCTCGTGCGGTGTCGCTGCCACGCCACCATGGTCGCCGTTTTGCCTGCCTCGTGCCAGCGAAGGGCAGGGTCGCTCCGGCGGGCCGTTTCGGCGCCACGCCGGGGGTACTCGGCAGGCCTCGGAGCGAATCCGGCTGGACACTGAGAGAAGACCGGTGGCCGCCGGCTCGGGCGAGAACCAGGACAGCGACTGCCATGAACCACGATGCGACAAGCTCCAACAGCACGGCCGAGGTCGTGTCCACACACTCCGTGTTCGGCGCACCCTGCTGGGTGAGTCTGACCAGCCGTGATCTCGATGTCACCCACGGGTTCTACAGCGCCGTGCTGGGGTGGCGCTGGCGGCCCGCGAAGCTGGGCGACCGCTTCTGGGTCGCGCTAGCGGACAGCGTGCCGGTGGCCGGGGTCGCGGCGGTCGCCACGATGTGGCAGATGGCCGTGGCCTGGACCCCCTACTTCGCCGTCCCCAGCGCCGACGAGGCCGTGGCGCGGGTGCAGGAGCGGGGCGGCACATCGGCCGTCGGCCCGCTCTCCCTGCCGCCCGGGCGCGCGGCGCTGCTGGCCGACCGGGACGGGGCGACCTTCGGCGTCTGGGAGGGAGAGCTCCCCTCCAACTGGGAGACCTGGCGGCGTGCCGCGCCCACGTTCATCCGGCTCCACACCCGCGACGCGTTCGACGCGGCCATGTTCTACGGCGAGGTCCTCGACTGGGCGTCGGAGGGGTCCGGCTGCTGCGAGGTCCGCTACGAGGGTGGCGAGGTGGTGCTGCGCAGCCGGGGCGATGTCGTGGCGCGGATCGAGTCGGGGGCGTTGGAGGCTGCGCCTGATCCGACGATTCGGCCGCACTGGCAGGTGCATTTCGCTGTCACGGACGTGGGGGCTTGTGCGCGGGCGGCCGAGCGGCATGGGGGGAGCGTGTTGTCGAAGGGGAGTGACGAGGCTGTGCTGCGGGACCCTGACGGGGCGCAGTTCACGGTGACTTCGCGGCGTTCTCGGTAGCGACCGGTGGGGTGCCGCGATGGGTTCGTGGTCGTGTGCGGGCTCGTTTGTGGTTGGTCGCGCCCACGCGGCGGAGCCGCACATCAATACGGCCCCGCGCCCCTCAGGGGCGTTGCCGTGATGGCGTTGAGAGGAGCAGCAGGCTGCGGCGCTCCACCAGGACGGCGGTGCCTGCCTTGTACTCCGACTCGTCCGCAGGGCCCTGTGGTTCGGCCGTGTCGATCAGGGGGGTCCAGCGGTCACCGAACGGTGCGTCCGGCAGTTGGAACTCCACCGGCTCCCAGTAGCTGTTGAGCAGGAGCAGGAAGGAGTCGTCCACCACCGGGCGGCCGCACCAGTCGGGTTCGGCGATGGCGTCGCCGTTGAGGAAGACGGCGACCGAGTGGGCGTCGGGGTCCTGCCAGTCCTCGTCCGTCATCTCGCGGCCGTCCGGGAGCAGCCACACCAGGTCGGGCAGCGGCTGGTCGGGGTGGGTGGCCGTCTCGCCCTTGAAGAAGCGGCGGCGGCGCAGGACGGGGTGAGCAGCGCGCAACCCGATGACGTAACGGGTGAAGTCGGCGAGTGCGCGCTGCTCGTCGGTGAGTCCCCAGTCGATCCAGGAGACGTCGTTGTCCTGGCAGTAGGCGTTGTTGTTGCCGCGCTGGGTGCGGCCGAGTTCGTCGCCGTTGCCGAGCATGGGGATGCCCTGCGACAGCATCAGCGTGGCGATGAAGTTGCGCTGCTGGCGGGCGCGCAGCCGGCGCACGGCCGGGTCGTCGGTGTCGCCTTCCGCGCCGCAGTTCCAGGACCGGTTGTGGCTCTCGCCGTCCCGGTTGCCCTCGCCGTTGGCCTCGTTGTGCTTGTCGTTGTACGAGACGAGGTCGCGCAGGGTGAACCCGTCGTGCGCGGTGACGAAGTTGACGCTGGCGCGCGGGCGGCGCCTGCTGTGCGCGTACAGGTCGGAGGAGCCGGTCAGCCGGGAGGCGAACTCGCCGAGCGAGTCGGGCTCACCGCGCCAGAAGTCCCGTACGGCATCCCGGTACTTGCCGTTCCACTCCGACCACAGCGGCGGGAAGTTGCCCACCTGGTAGCCGCCCTCGCCGACGTCCCACGGCTCGGCGATCAGCTTGACCCTGCTGATCACCGGATCCTGCTGGATCAGGTCGAAGAACGCCGAGAGCCGGTCCACCTCGTGGAACTGCCGGGCCAGCGTGGCCGCGAGGTCGAAGCGGAAGCCGTCGACGTGCATCTCGGTGACCCAGTAGCGCAGCGAGTCCATGATCAGCTGGAGCACGTACGGGTGGCGCATCAGCAGGCTGTTGCCGGTGCCGGTGGTGTCGTAGTAGTGCGCCCAGTCGCCGTCCACGAGGCGGTAGTAGGAGGCGTTGTCGATGCCGCGGAAGGAGAGGGTGGGGCCCCGCTCGTTGCCCTCGGCGGTGTGGTTGTAGACGACGTCTAGGATCACTTCGAGGCCGGCCTCGTGCAGCGCCTTCACCATCGACTTGAACTCGTTGACCTGCTCACCACGGGTGCCGTGGGCGGCGTAGGCGTTGTGCGGCGCGAAGAAGCCGATCGTGTTGTAGCCCCAGTAGTTGGACAGCCCCCGGTCGAGCAGCACGCCGTCCTGGACGAACTGGTGCACCGGCATCAGCTCGACGGCGGTCACCCCGAGGGACGTCAGATGCTCGACGGCCGCGGGGTGCGCGAGCCCGGCGTAGGTGCCGCGCAGTTCCGGCGGGACGTCGGGGTGGGTGGCGGTCAGGCCCCGTACGTGGGTCTCGTAGATGACGGTGTCGGCGTACGGCCGTCTGGGCGGGCGGTCGTCTTCCCAGTCGAAGTACGGCTCGGTCACGACGCCGAGCATGGTGTGCCCGACGCTGTCGCCCGGGGACGGGGCGCCGGGGGTGCGCTCGAACAGGGAGGCATGGTTGTCCACCTGGCCGTCGACGGCCCGGCTGTACGGGTCGAGCAGCAGCTTCGCCGGATTGCACCGGTGACCGAGGCCCGGGTCCCAGGGGCCGTGCACCCGGTAGCCGTAGCGCTGTCCCGGGCCGACGCCGGGCAGATAGCCGTGCCAGACGAAGCCGTCCACCTCGGTGAGCGGAATCGGGGTGTGCCGGTCCTTGTCGTCGACGAGGACGAGCTCGACGCGGTCGGCGACCTCGCTGAACAGGGCGAAGTTGGTGCCCTGTCCGTCGAAGGCGGCTCCCAGCGGGTAGGGGTGCCCGCTCCAGGCGGGCACCCCTTTGCTGCGCTTCCGCGCGGTCACCGGGCCTCCTCCAGGACGCCGTCCCGGATGCCCGCCGCGGCGGCGATGGCCGTGACCGGTGCCTCGCGAGGCACTTCAAGCGCCTCGAGCAGGTTGGGCGCGGGCGCGGCCGGCACGAGCGGGGCACGTTCGCCGGCGCGGGCGCGCTGCGAGAACCAGATGACCTTGGCGCCGGTCTCGGTGGCGCAGCACCCCCAGCCGTCGCTCATGGCGGCGAGGTGCTGCAGGCAGGCACGCAGCTCGTGGTCCGGGCGCAGGGCACGGTTGTTGTCGCCGATGGCGGTGATGAGGTGCTGGCCGTTCCACCACATCTCGATCGAGGTGTTCTTGTCCCTCGCGTGCTCGTCGATGGCCCGCAGCAGCATCTCGGTGCTGTGGCGGACGGGCTCGACAAGCGTCTCCAGGTCCCAGTACCTGAGGTGAGCGGCCAGAATTCGGCTGACCTGACCCACCCGTTCGGGGCTGACTTCCACGTCGAGGTGGTAGTAGCAGGGCACTGCGGTCTTCACCGTCGTTACCTCCTCACCGCGAAAGCTCCCGCTCTCCTCGCCCCTGCGGGACGGGCCCCGAGTACGGAGCGTGAGCGCTGATCGCTTCTGAGTGACTCCAGGGTGGGGGCGGTAGGCCATTCGTGCAACAGGAGGACACCCCTGAGGTAGTTGAAGATCCAACAGGACGCTGAGTCGTCGACCGTGCACCATGTGTGAAGACCTCGATACCCGAAACGGAACCCGTGCGTGCGCGCACGGGTTTCCGCCCGACGGTCGGGAAACGCGTCATCGAGTCCGGAAGGTGAACGGCGCCATGCTGCTACCGGCCAAAGCCGAAGTCGCCCGGCAACTGCGGCGATATCGGGCCTGGGAACGCGCCATGCTCGCGGCCCCGGCCGACCTGACGGTCCGTGCCACCTTCGAGGACACCGGCTACACCCTCTGCGTGCTGATGGGAAAGCGCTGCGCGCGCGAGGCCGCCGACGCGGCCGAACGCTATCTGCGCATCACTCCGGCCGCCTATCTCAGCGAGCTGGACGAACGGCCGCGCACGGCGAGCGTCTCGGCACGGCGGGGCCCGCCGGGAACGCGGCGGTGGAGTTTCCAGCGGGAAGGCAGACGTCCTTCCGGCGCAGCCTGAATCCCCCGGCCGGGCCTGGTGCCCGGCCTCGAGCACGGTGGAGGTGAACCATGGGCAGGACCAAGAGCAGGACCGGTGCCGGTACCGGGACCATCGGCCGCATCCCGGTACGGGACGTACGGCCGGCCGTGGAGTGCGGCAGACACCCGGCCAAGGCCGTCGTGGGAGAGACCTTCGAGGTCACCGCCACCGTGTTCCGCGAGGGCCATGACGCCGTCGCGGCCAATGTCGTACTGACCGGCCCGGACGGCCTGCCCGGCCCGTGGACGCCGATGCACGAACTGGCCCCGGGCAGCGACCGCTGGAGCGCCAAGGTGACCCCGTCGGCCATGGGCCGCTGGACGTTTCACGTGGAGGCTTGGAGCGATCCGGTGGCCACCTGGCGGCACCACGCACAGATCAAGATCCCGGCCGGAATCGACGTCGGACTCGTCCTGGAGACCGGTGGCGAGCTGTACGAACGAGCGGCGGCCGGGGTGCCCGACAAGACGGAGCAGGCCACGGTGCGGGCCGCCGCGGACGCGCTGCGGGACGACTCACTGCCGCCCGAGTCGCGGCTGGCGGCGGCGTTCGCGGCGAACGTCGACGCGGTGTTGGGGCGGTATCCGCTGCGGGACCTGGTCACCGCCTCGGACCCACTGCCCCTGCTGGTGGAACGGGAGCGGGCCCTGTTCGGCTCCTGGTACGAGTTCTTCCCCCGCTCCGAGGGCACCCCCGAGCAGCCCCACGGAACCTTCCGCACCGCCGCCCGCCGACTGCCCGCCATCGCCGCCATGGGCTTCGACGTGGTCTACCTGCCGCCGATCCACCCGATCGGCACCACCTTCCGCAAGGGCCCCAACAACACCCTCTCCGCCGGCACCGACGACGTCGGCGTGCCCTGGGCCATCGGCTCCCCCGAAGGCGGCCACGACGCCGTCCACCCCGACCTCGGCACCCTCGACGACTTCGACTGGTTCGTCGCCCGGGCTAGCGAACTCGGCCTGGAAGTCGCCCTCGACTTCGCCCTGCAGTGCTCCCCCGACCACCCCTGGGTCGACAAACACCCCGAGTGGTTCCACCACCGCCCCGACGGCACCATCGCCCACGCCGAGAACCCGCCGAAGAAGTACCAGGACATCTACCCCATCGCCTTCGACGCCGACATGGACGGCCTGGTCGAGGAAACCCTGCGCATCCTGCGCCACTGGATGGCCCACGGCGTGCGCATCTTCCGCGTCGACAACCCGCACACCAAACCCGTCGTCTTCTGGCAGCAGGTCATCGCCGACATCGGCCGCACCGACCCCGACGTCATCTTCCTCGCCGAGGCCTTCACCCGCCCCGCGATGATGCACACCCTGGCCCAGATCGGCTTCCAGCAGTCCTACACGTACTTCACCTGGCGCAACGGCAAACAGGAACTCACCGAGTACCTCACCGAACTCTCCGGCGAAACGGCCTCCTACATGCGGCCCAACTTCTTCGCCAACACCCCCGACATCCTGCACGAATTCCTCCAGCACGGCGGACGCCCCGCGTTCGAACTCCGCGCCGTCCTGGCCGCCACCCTCTCCCCCACCTGGGGCATCTACAGCGGCTACGAACTGTGCGAGAACACCCACCTGCGCGACGGCAGCGAGGAATACCTCGACTCGGAGAAGTACCAGCTGCGTCCTCGCGACTGGGAAACAGCCGAACACGAGGGCCGCACCGTCACCCCCCTGATCACCAAGCTCAACACCATCCGGAGGGGCCACCCCGCCCTCCACCGGCTCAGGAACCTCCGCTTCCACCGGACCGACAACGACTCGGTCATCGCCTACAGCAAACGCACAGGCCCGGACACGGTTCTGGTGGTCGCCAACCTTGATCCTCACCACACCCAGGAGGCCACGGTCTCGTTGGACATGCCGCACCTCGGCCTGGACTGGGATGCCTCCCTGTCCGTGCACGACGAACTGACGGGTGAGACCTTCCGCTGGGGCAGGAACAACTACGTACGCCTGGAGCCCGGCAGGGCCCCCGCGCACGTGCTCCATGTCCAGGCTTCGCCACCGCAGATCGGAGGGTCCTGAGCGTCATGACCGTCAACGAGCCCGTGCTGGACACCTTCGAGGACACTCCCGCCAAGGACCGTGACCCGGACTGGTTCAAGCGCGCCGTCTTCTACGAGGTCCTGGTCCGCTCCTTCCAGGACAGCAACGGCGACGGCGTCGGCGACCTCAAAGGCCTCACCGCCAAACTCGACTACCTGCAATGGCTCGGCGTCGACTGCCTGTGGCTGCCGCCCTTCTTCAAATCACCCCTGCGCGACGGCGGATACGACGTCTCCGACTACACCTCCGTCCTGCCCGAATTCGGAGACCTCGCCGACTTCGTCGAATTCGTCGACTCCGCCCACCAGCGCGGCATGCGGGTCATCATCGACTTCGTCATGAACCACACCAGCGACCAGCACCCGTGGTTCCAGGAATCGAGAAAGGACCCCGACGGCCCCTACGGCGACTACTACATGTGGGCCGACGACGACAAGCAGTACGCCGACGCCCGCATCATCTTCGTCGACACCGAGGCCTCCAACTGGACCTTCGACCCGGTCCGCAAGCAGTACTTCTTCCACCGCTTCTTCTCCCACCAGCCCGACCTGAACTACGAGAACCCGGCCGTCCAGGAGGAGATCCTGGCCGCCCTCCGCTTCTGGCTGGACCTGGGAATCGACGGATTCCGGCTGGACGCGGTGCCGTATCTGTACGCGGAGGAGGACACGAACTGCGAGAACCTTCCCGCCACTCATGAATTCCTGAGGCGTGTCCGCCGCGACATCGACGCGATGTATCCGGACACGGTGCTGCTGGCCGAAGCGAACCAGTGGCCCGAAGACGTGGTCGACTACTTCGGCGATTATGAAAACGGTGGCGACGAGTGCCACATGGCCTTCCACTTCCCCGTCATGCCGCGCATTTTCATGGCCGTGCGACGGGAGTCGAGGTACCCGGTCTCGGAAGTCCTCGCCAAGACCCCGGCCATCCCGTCCGGCTGCCAGTGGGGCATCTTCCTGCGCAACCACGACGAGCTGACCCTGGAGATGGTCACCGACGAGGAACGCGACTACATGTGGGCGGAGTACGCCAAGGACCCCCGCATGCGCGCCAACATCGGAATCCGCAGGCGTCTCGCCCCGCTCCTCGACAACGACCGGCACTCGATCGAGCTGTTCACGGCTCTGCTGCTCGCCCTGCCGGGCAGCCCGATCCTCTATTACGGCGACGAGATCGGCATGGGCGACAACATCTGGCTCGGCGACCGCGACGCCGTCCGCACGCCGATGCAATGGACGCCTGACCGCAACGCCGGCTTCTCGACCTGCGACCCGGGGCAGCTCTGTCTGCCGACCATCATGGACCCGGTCTACGGCTACCAGGTGACGAACGTCGAGGCGTCGATGGCCTCGCCGTCGTCGCTGCTGCACTGGACCCGCCGCATGATCGAGATCCGCAAGCAGAACCCCGCCTTCGGACTCGGCTCCTACACCGAACTCCAGTCCTCCAACCCGGCGGTACTCGCCTTCCTGCGCGAATACGAGGACGACCTGGTGCTGTGCGTGAACAACTTCGCGCGCTTCGCCCAGCCCACCGAACTCGACCTGCGCGAGTTCGCCGGCCGGCATCCGGTCGAGTTGTTCGGCGGGGTCCGCTTCCCGGCGATCGGCGAACTGCCGTATCTGCTGACCCTCGGGGGCCACGGCTTCTACTGGTTCCGACTCTCCCGAGTCGCATCCCGCATCGGCCGACGACTTTGAGCGTGAGCTTCGAGCGTGTGCCGAGGAAAGGACGGGTCACCATGCAGAAGACCGCAACTCCCCGATCGAGCCGTACGGTCGACGCGAGCCCCATGGCCTCGCTCGCCGGACTGCTGCGCGAGTGGCTGCCACGGCAGCGCTGGTTCGCGGGCAAGGACCGGCCCGTCACGGACCTCGCACTGCTGTCGATGACGGAGCTGTTCCCGGGCTGTCTGCATCTGCTGGTGCACGCCGGTCACTCCGCGGTGCCCGCGCCCGGCGGCGCTCCCCCGGCCGGTGACTGCTACCAGCTGCTGCTCGGTGTACGCCAGCAGCTGTCGCCGAGGCTCGGCCGGGCGCTGATCGGCCGTGCGGAGGAGGGGCCGCTGGCCGGTCTGACGGTCTTCGACGCGCTGCAGGACCCCCGTTCGGCCCAGCTGCTCCTGGAGCGGCTGCGGCATCCCGGCACGGCGGGCCCGCTGTGCTTCGAGGCGGACCCGTCCGTGTCGGTGCCGGCGGGGCTGGTGCCCCGGGTGCTGGACGCCGAGCAGTCCAACTCCTCGCTGGTGTACGGCGATACGTTCATCCTCAAGCTGTTCCGGCGCATCCAGCCCGGTGTCAATCCCGACCTGGAGCTGTCCGGCGCGCTGGCCGAGCAGGGCTGCGGGCGAGTCCCGGCCCCCGTGGCCTGGTTCCGGACGACGCACCCCTGGGAGGCGACGCTCGGCGTGCTGCAGCCGTTCCTGCGTGACGCCTCCGACGGCTGGACACTGGCGCTGAACGCACTGGCCTCGGGCGGCGACTTCACGGCGGAGGCCCGGCAGCTGGGGCGGGCGACCGCGGAGGTACATCTGGCGCTGGCGTCCGCCTTCCCGTCCCGGGCGCACGGCGAGAACGCCCAGATGGCGGCGGCGATGACCGAGCGTCTGGAGATCGCCGCGCACTTCGTCCCCGCCCTGCAGCCCTACGTGCCCGGCCTGCGCACCGCCTTCGGCGCCCTCGCCAGCTGCGACCCCGGGCCGCCGGACCAGCGCATCCACGGCGACCTGCACCTGGGGCAGGTGCTGCGGGCGGGCCGTGAGTGGTTCGTCATCGACTTCGAGGGCGAGCCGTCCCGCCCGCTCGCCGAGCGGCGCGGCGTCCACTCGCCGGTACGGGACATCGCCGGCATGCTGCGCTCCTTCGACTACGCCGCCCGGCAGCGCCGGCCGTGGCGTCCGGAGTGGGCGCGCCGCTGCCGGGAGGCCTACTGCGCGGGCTATGCGGCCCACGCCGGCTGGGACCCGCGCAAGAAGCACGGCTTGCTGCGTGCGTATGAGACCGACCGCGCCGTGTACGAGGTCCTGTACGAGGCCCGGCACCGACCCGACTGGTTGCCCGTACCGATGGCGGCGATCGAACGCCTCGCCGTGAGAGGAGCCTGACCCATGGCCCTGCACGAGACCTCGCGCCCCGAATCGGCCGGACCGGGCCGGCGCGCCACCGCGCCCGCACTCGATCCGGCCGACCGTGAGCGCCTGCTGTCGGGCGCCCACCACGATCCGCACGCGCTGCTCGGGGCGCATCCGGTCCCGGGCGGGATCGCCTTCCGGGCGCTGCGCCCGTTCGCGCGTGCGGTGAGCGTCGTGGCCGACGGCGAGCGCACCGCGCTGGTCTCGGAGGGCGGCGGCCTCTTCTCCGGCGTACTGCCGCTGAAGAGGATCCCCGCGTACACGCTGCTGGTGGCGTACGCCGAGGACGGGTCCGACGCGTGCGAGGTCCACGACCCGTACCGCTTCCTGCCCGCCCTCGGTGAACTGGATCTCCACCTCATCCGCGAGGGCCGGCACGAGGAGCTGTGGAAGGCGCTCGGCGCCGAGCCGATGACCCACCAGGGCGTGACCGGCACCCGCTTCACCGTGTGGGCGCCGAACGCGCAGGGCGTGCGGGTCGCCGGGGACTTCACCTGCTGGGACGGGACGGCGTTCCCGATGCGGTCCCTCGGGGCGTCCGGGGTGTGGGAGCTGTTCCTGCCGGGCATCGGCGAGGGCACCCGGTACAAGTTCGAGATCACCTCCCGGCACGGCGGCCGGTTCCTCAAGGCCGACCCGATGGCGCGCCGTGCGGAGGTCCCACCGGACACGGCGTCGATCGTGCACGCCTCGCACCACGAGTGGAGCGACGAGCAGTGGATGGCGCACCGGGGTG
The DNA here is from genome assembly GCF_045162795.1 of Streptomyces sp. NBC_01017. NCBI lineage: Bacteria > Bacillati > Actinomycetota > Actinomycetes > Kitasatosporales > Streptomycetaceae > Streptomyces > Streptomyces sp. NBC_01017. The sequence goes on along the minus strand of NZ_CP108683.1, from coordinate 9,920,832 downwards.
ACGTCCCGGTGCATCAAGCGCCCTTCTCGGTCTACGAGGTGCACCTCCCCTCCTGGCGCCCGGGACTGACGTACCGCCAACTCGCCGACGAACTGCCCGCGTACGTCAACGACCTCGGCTTCACCCATGTCGAGCTCATGCCGGTGGCCCAGCACCCCTTCGCAGGGTCCTGGGGCTATCAGGTCACCGGCTTCTACGCGCCGGCCTCGCGGCTCGGGACGCCCGACGACTTCAAGTACCTGGTGGACGCCCTGCACCGGGCCGGCATCGGGGTGATCGTGGACTGGGTGCCGGCCCACTTCCCGAAGGACGACTGGGCGCTGAGCCGGTTCGACGGGGAACCGCTGTACGAACCCGGGGACGAGCGGCGGGCCGAGCACCCGGACTGGGGGACGTACGAGTTCGACTACGGACGCACCGAGGTGCGCAACTTCCTGGTCGCCAACGCCACGTACTGGTGCGAGGAGTTCCACATCGACGGGCTCCGGGTGGACGCCGTCGCCTCGATGCTCTACCTCGATTACTCACGGGAGTCCGGGCAGTGGGCACCGAACGCCTTCGGCGGGCGGGAGGACCTGGCCGCGATGGCGTTCCTGCAGGAGATGAACGCGACCGTGTACCGGCGCAATCCGGGCGTCATCACCATCGCCGAGGAGTCGACCGCCTGGGACGGGGTGACCCGGCCGACCGACAGCGGCGGGCTGGGGTTCGGGCTGAAGTGGAACATGGGGTGGATGCACGACTCGCTGGAGTACATCGCCAAGGAGCCCGTGCACCGCAAGTTCCACCACAACGAGATGACGTTCTCGATGGTGTACGCCTACAGCGAGAACTACGTCCTGCCGATCTCCCACGACGAGGTCGTGCACGGCAAGCAGGCATTGGTGTCCAAGATGCCCGGTGACTGGTGGCAGCGACGCGCCAACCACCGGGCCTACCTCGGCTTCATGTGGGCCCACCCGGGCAAGCAGCTCCTCTTCATGGGCCAGGAGTTCGCGCAGGGCGCCGAGTGGTCCCAGGAGCACGGTCCCGAGTGGTGGCTGCTGGATCCCGGGTACGCGTCGGCGGGCGACCACCGGGGCGTCCAGGACCTGGTCCGGGACCTCAACGGGCTGTACCGGACGACGCCGGCTCTCTGGGAGCGGGACACCGACCCGGGCGGCTTCCGGTGGGTGCTGGGGGATGCGGCGGACGACAACGTCTTCGCGTTCCTGCGGTTCGGTGCCGACGGCAGCCCCCTGCTCGCCGTCTCCAACTTCTCCCCCGTCGTGCGTCACGACTACGCCCTGTGGGTGCCGGATGACGTCATCGCGTGGCAGGAAGCCCTCAACACGGACGCCGCCCGGTACGGCGGCGGCGATGTCGTCAACCCCGACCCGCTGAAGCCGGAGGAAAGCCGCATTCGGCTGACGTTGCCGCCCCTTGCCACGGTGTGGCTGTCGCCCTGCCCGCGCGGCTGAGATCACCGTACGGGGTCAATTGTCAGTTCTCGACACCATGCGCTCTCAGCTGGGCTAGATTCGGGCACCGCCGATAACGGAACTCATCGGTGATGTCACACCCGGTACACATCAGGAGCAGCGCATGCGCGACCTCGGCCTCGCTCCCCGGACCGTCACGCCCCTGACCGGCGGGCTCGCCGACAGCGTCTTCGAGATGGCGGCCCTCGATCCGACACTGCCGATGCTCGCGCGCCACCCCGATCCCTCCTCCACCACCTGGGAGGAGGTCACCGCCGTGGAACTGCGCGACGAAGTGACCGATCTGGCCAAGGGCCTGATCGCGTCCGGGATCTCACCGGGCCACCGGGTGGCCGTCATGGCCCGCACCCGGTACGAGTGGACGGTGTTCTGCTACGCCCTGTGGGCGGTGGGCGCCGAGGTCGTGCCGATCTATCCGACGTCGTCGCGCGACCAGGTCGAGTGGATCCTGCGGGACGCCGAATGCGTGGCCGTGGTGGTCGAGGACGAACAGGCCATCATGACGGTGGGTTCCGTGTGCGGATCGCTGCCGATGCTGCGGCATGTCTGGCAGTTGGACGCCGGAGGGCTGCAACAGCTCGTGGAGTGCGGTGAGTTCATCCCGTTCGCGACGGTCGATTCGCTGCGCCGCATCGTACTGCCGGACTCCACCGCGGCCGTCGTCTACACCTCCGGCACCACGGGGCACGCGCTGGGCTGCGCGCTGAGCCACCGCGGTCTCGCGAGCACCTGCGACACCCTCCTCGCGGGCTGGGGCCACACCGTGATCCCGCCCGGCGAGCAGCAGGCGTCGGTTCTCGCCTTCCTGCCCTTCTCCCATGTGTACGGCCTGGTGGTGCAGGGGCTGGCCATCCGCGGCGGCATGCTGATGGGCCATGAACCCGAACTGAACGGGGAGGCGTTGTCGGCGGCGCTGCGCACGTTCCGGCCGACCTATCTGTGCGCCGTACCGTCGATCTTCGAGAAGCTCTACAAGAACTTCCTGCGCACGGCCCAGCAGGCCGGCCGTGGCGCGCTGTTCGAGCGGGCCGCCGACACCGCGCGGGACTTCGCGGCGGCACTGGAACGGCAGCGGCTGGGCGGCGGGCCCGGGCCCCGTTACGATCTGCGGCTGCAACACGCCCTGTACGAACGCACGGTGTACCGCAAACTGCGGGCCGCGCTGGGCGGCAGGGTATGCCGGGCGACGTCCGCCGGCTCGTCCCTGAACCGTGAACTGTCCCTGTTCTACGAGGGCATCGGCATCTATGTGAACGACGCCTACGGTCTCACCGAGACCTGCGGCGGGGTCACGGCACCACCGCCGGGCCGGGAGTTGTCGGGAACGGTCGGGAAGGCACTGCCGGGGGTGGACATCCGGGTGGCCGACGACGGGGAGATCCTCGTGCGCGGGCCGTCGGTGTTCCAGGGCTATGTGAACGACGAGGCCGCGACACGGGCGGCGCTGCGCGGCGGCTGGCTGGCCACCGGGGATCTCGGGCGGCTGGACTCCGACGGCTATCTGACGATCACCGGGCGCAAGAAGGACGTCATCATCACCAGTGGCGGCAAGAGTGTCTCCCCGGCGCTCCTGGAGCAGCGCCTGAGGATGCATCCGATGATCCATCAGGCGGTGATCGTGGGCGACAACCGGCCCTGTGTCGGGGCCCTGATCACCCTGGATCCGGACTTCCTGGCGTACTGGCGCGACTCCCTCGCGGTGCGCAGCGACGCACGGATCCGGGAGGCACGGGAGGAGAACGCGCTGCGGGAGGAGCTCGGCCGGGCCGTGGCCGCCGCGAACAGCGCGGTGTCGCGCGCGGAGTCCATCCGCGTGTTCCGGGTGCTCCCGGCGCCGTTCGACGTGGCCAGCGGCCTGCTGACGCCGTCGATGAAGCTGCGCCGGGACGCCATCGTGCGGCACTACGCCCTCCAGATCGACGCGATGTACCAGGCGCGTTCGCGTATGCCGCGGGACCACATGGTGGACGAGCCGGCGCACTGGGACGACGCGGACAACGTCTTCGGCTGAGCGCGCCTATTCGCCCGTGGTGAGCCGTACGACATTGGACTGCTCGCCGAGGACGAAGGCGCGGATCCGGAAGGAGGCGTTCTTCTCGCCGGGCAGGGTGACCAGGGTCGTGGCGGTGACGTCCGGATCGACGACGGCGACGGGTTCGTACCCGGTGCTCTTCCTCCTGCGCATCTCCAGGAGGAAGCCGTCCTCGTCCGAGGATGCGTCGGTCCAGGTGAAGCGGATGCCGTCCGGGAGTTCGGCGCGGGCCGGCCGGGAGACGGGGCCCCGGTAGGTCCGCAGGCGGTAGTGGAACGTGGTGTGCGGCATGAGGTCGGGGTGGCGGTAGTCCGACACCTGCCGGGGCAGGTAGTCCAGGACGGTGTAGGGGCCGGCTTCCTCGGTCGCGAACTCCAGCAGGTGACCCGCGACTCCCGGCCGGTCGTCCGTCCAGTCGAGGTCGATGTCCGTGGGTGTCGTGAGGACACCTCGCAGGGGCTCGTCGGTGTCCGCGGTGCCGGCCGAGCGAGCCGAGCAGGCCGGCAGCGCCAGGATCAGCGCTGCCGACGCCGCGATGCGCGCCTTTCCTCGCATACGGCGGCCGCTACTTGCGCCAGAAGCGGACGTTGCTCCACTCCACGGTGGCCTGTCCGCTGCCGCTGTTGGTGCGGTAGGCGCCGAACTTGTCGTAGAAGCTGCCGCCGGGGCTGTCGTAGGTGTGCTTGAGCGAGCCGTTGATGTAGGTACGGTGCTCGACGCCGACCTGGTGGACCGTGTTGACGCGGACCGTCGCGCCGACGGTGCCGGCGTTGGACAGCGTGGCGCCGCCGTGCACCGCGTACAGCCGGCCGCCGCGCTCGACGGCGAGCATGAAGTACGGGCCGGAGCCGGACTCGTTGAAGGTCTGCTTGAGGCTGATCCGGGTGCCGCTGAGGCTGGTGATGCGGAAGTAGCCCTCGAACTGGCGGGTTCCGCCGGTGTAGGTGGCGTAGCGCCGTTCAGCCCGTTGGTCGCCGCTCGCGGTGGAGCAGGTGAGCCGGAACGTCAGGCCGTCGACCTGGCCGCAGCCCCGTTCCTGCACGGTGTAGCTCGGTGACACCGACTGCCAGCCGCCGGGCTCGACTTCGGCGAAGGCGTGCGGGGCGGCGAGCAGGGATGTGGCGCACAGCGCCGTGGTGACGGTGAGGGTGCGCAGGCGTACGAACATCCTGCCTCCTGTCGGATGGGGGGTGGACCGCACGTCACGCACCTGGCCACGCGTATGGCGAGAGACATATGGTCACGTATGTGAACTGCGGTCCCTGACATGGACGATCGAGACGGACGTTAGGTTCAGACCAATCAGTCGTCAAGAGATCGAGCGGACACGTCTTTCACACCCGAACCGGTGTGCCCCCGCGCCGGTTGGGGCAAGGTGGCTGACGACGGGTTCATCTGCCTGCCGCACCCGGCTGGCGGAACGGCCGGTGGCGCGGTGGGATCGAGGCGTGCGAAGCCGCGATCCAGGGGCAGGCGAACGACGTCGAGGCAGACCGCCTGGAGCCGCAGAAGGGAAGATCACCGTGACACGACCCAGGATCCTGGTGGTTGGCGCAGGCTTCGCCGGAGTCGGCTGCGTTCGCCGACTCGAACGCAAACTCTCCGCCGACGAGGCCGAGATCACCTTGGTGACGCCGTCCTCCTACCAGCTCTACCTGCCACTTCTGCCCCAGGTCGCCTCCGGCGTCCTGACGCCCCAGTCGATCGCCGTGTCCCTGCGCCGCAGCCGCAGGTACCGCACCCGGATCATCCCGGGCGGCGCGATCGGCGTGGACCTCGCGGCCAAGGTCTGCGTCATCCGCACCATCACCGACCGGATCGTCAACGAGCCGTACGACTACATCGTGCTGGCCCCCGGCAGCATCACCCGCACCTTCGACATCCCCGGGCTCACCGACCACGCCTACGGCATGAAGACGCTGGCGGAGGCCGCCTACCTGCGCGACCACGTCATCTCCCAGCTGGACCTCGCCGACGCCAGCCAGGACCCGGCCGAGCGCGCCGCCCGGCTGCAGTTCGTGGTGGTCGGCGGCGGATACGCGGGCACCGAGACCGCCGCCTGCCTACAGATGCTGACGCACAACGCGGTCAAGCGCTATCCGCGGCTCGACCCGCAGCTGATCAAGTGGCATCTGATCGACATCGCGCCGAGGCTGATGCCCGAACTGGGCGAGAAGCTGGGCACCGCGGCGCAGAAGATCCTGCGCAGGCGCGGCGTCGACATCTCGCTGGGCGTGTCCATCGCCAAGGCGGGCCCCGAGGAGGTCACCTTCACCGACGGCCGGGTGGTGCCCACCCGGACCCTGATCTGGACCGCCGGGGTGGTCGCCAGCCCGCTGATCGCCACGCTGGGCGCGGACACGGTCCGGGGCCGGCTCGCGGTCACCGCCGAGATGAAACTGCCCGGCGACGACGGTGTGTTCGCACTCGGCGACGCCGCCGCCGTACCCGACATCGCCAAGGGCGAGGAGGGCGCCGTCTGCCCGCCCACCGCCCAGCACGCCATGCGCCAGGGCAAGGTCGTGGCCGACAACGTCATCGCGTCCCTGCGCAACCAGCCGCTGCGGCGGTACGAGCACAAGGACCTCGGCCTGGTCGTCGACCTCGGCGGCCGCGACGCCGTCTCCAAGCCCCTCGGCATCGAGCTGAAGGGCCTCCCGGCGATGGCCGTCGCCCGCGGCTACCACTGGTCGGCGCTGCGCACCAATGTCGCCAAGACGCGCGTCATGACGAACTGGCTGCTCAACGCAGTCGCCGGGGACGATTTCGTGCGTACCGGGTTCCAGGCCCGCAGGCCGGCCAAGCTGAGGGACTTCGAGTTCATCCATGCGTACCTGACGCCGGAGCAGCTGCAGGAGCGCGTGGCCGGGAAGGGCGGATCCCAGGCGACCGAAGGGACGGCTGAGTGAGGTGACGGCCTCGGCCGAGGTCCTACGGTTCGCGGTGTGACCGGCAAGAGAGCGGGAGAGAGTACGTCGGCGTGAGGTCAGCGGGAGGGCCGGTCCGGGCGCGCGTGCGGGACCGTGTCGCGGCGTCGGACCCCGGGCTGCTGCGGCTGGCCGCGGGGCTGCGCACGGCGGGTGCGATCGCCCTCGCGGTCGCCGTGCTCGCCCTGCTGGGCGCCGATGTGACGCACCTGGTGACGGGCGCGCTGGCGGCGATGGTCGCCACCTTCGCCATCCGGGAGAAACAGCGCGGGCCGCAGGCCGTCACCCTCGCCCTGGGCCTCCCGGTGGCGCTGGCCTCGATGACCCTGGCGGCACTGCTGCACCGTCATGTCGTGGCCGGCGACCTGTTCTTCGTGGCGCTCATCTTCTGTGCCGTCTACGGCCGCAGATTCGGCGACCGCGGCACCGCGCTCGGCCTGATCGGCTTCCAGACCTACTTCATGTCCCTCTTCGTCGGGGCCACCGTCTCCGGCCTGCCCCAGCTGTGCGGCGCGGTCGCCGTGGCCTTCGCGTGCAGCGCGCTGGTGCGGTTCGTGCTCGTCCCCGAGACACCGACGGGGGTGCTCGAACGGCTGCGCAGCGCCTTCCGCGCCAGGCTGGCCCAGCTGCTGTCGGCGCAGCTCGAGCTGCTCGGTGCCGGCCCGGAGGAGGCGGACCGGGCCCTGGAGCACGTACGCGAGGGCACCGCGCGCCTGCACGAGACGGCGCTGCTGATCCAGGGCCGGCTGGAGGAGGGAACCGCCGACGAGGCCATGGCCCGGCTCGTCCAACGGCGCGTCGCGGACGCCGAGATCGCGGCCGAGCGCCTGGGGCTGTCGCTCCTCGCCGCACGCGGCGCCGAGCGCGCCGACACCCTGGCCATGCACCTGCCGGGCGCCCCCGTCCCGTCGGGCAGCCGGCATCCCGTCCGGGAGGAGGCGACCGTCACGCTGCGCCGTGACCTCGAGGCCCTGCGCCTGCTCGTCCTGCACCCCGTCGGCCAGGCCTCCGGCACCGCGCTGTCCCAGGTCCGCAACCGGCTCCTCGCCTACCGCGACGAGGAGAACCTGCCCGACGCCTCCCCCGCCGTGCAGGACGCCTTCCGGGCCATCGGCGAGGCCGCCCGCGCGGTCCTCGGGCTGCGGATCGCCCTGGGCGGGACCCCGGACGAGTCGGACGACAGCCCGGCCACGGCGCGCTCACGCGAGGAGCTGGACGCGGAGGACGCCGTGCTCGACGCGGAGGAGGAGGCCCCCTCGGAGGAGCCCGCCGGACTGCGGCGCCCCACGACGCGCGCCGCCGTGCAGGTGGCCGTGGGGTCGACGCTGGCCATCATCGGCGGCGAGCTGCTGTCCCGTGACCGCTGGTACTGGGCGGTGCTGACCTGCTGGATCGTGTTCCTCAACACCGCCTCCACGGGCGAGATCCTGGTCAAGGGCTACCGTCGGCTGCTGGGCACCGTGCTCGGCGTCCTGGCCGGCATCGTGCTGGCCGGTGCCGTCGGGGGACACACCTGGACGGCGTTCGCGCTGGTGCTGCTGTTCGTCTTCGCGATGTTCTACTCGGCACCGCTGTCGTACACGCTGTCGTCCTTCTTCGTGACCGCGGCGCTCGGGCTGCTGTACACCCTGCTGCAGACCTACAGCCTCTCGGTGCTCGTGCTGCGCATCGAGGAGACCGCGCTCGGCGCGGCCTGCGGGGTGATCGCGGCCGCAGTGGTCCTGCCGGTGCAGACGGACCGCCGTACGAACGAACTGCTCGCCACCGTGCTGGAACGGCTCGGCGAGGTCACCCGCAGCGCCGTCGACCAGCTCAGCGGCGGTCCGCCCGTCGAGCTGCTCGACCAGTCACGCGAGCTGGACCAGGCGCTGGCGGACCTGCGGGCCGCCGTGCAGCCGCTCACGCATCCGGTGACGCCGCTGCGGGCCCGCAAGGAGACCGCCCGCTACGTCGTCGCGCTGCTGGAGACCTGCGCCTATCACGCGCGTGCGCTGGCGGCGACCGCCGAGCTGCTGCCCACCCATCCCTCGATCGCGGCGGACCCCCGGCTGCGCCGGGCCGCGGGGCGCATCGCGCACAACATCGAGGCGATCGCCGCGCACGTCACCGACGAACTTTCCACGGCCGGCCTCGAGACCGGCCCGAGCATCGCCTCGCTCCTGGGCCGGACCGTCCCCGGCGCACCGCGCTACGGCCGGGTCACCGACCGTGTCCTGCGGCATCTGCAACGCCTCGACGAGGCCGTGTCCGGTCTGGCCCGTCCCCTGGGCGTGCCCGTGAAGGCATCGGACGGATGACGTTCCCTGCGATACCGGGGATGAGGGCTCGTCCCGGCGATACCGGGGTATGCGGAAGTCATGACCGAAGTCGTGGACTCAGACGAACTGCTGAGGCGCATGCAACGCGCCAGGGCCTACGCCCGACGGGAGGAGCGGGTCTGGCAGGCCCGCAGCAACGAGCTGGAGCATGCCGACCCCGCCGGAGCCCGGGACGCCGCCGTGCGGATGATCGCCTACGAGAGCGTGATCAACGTGCTGGACGAGTTCCTCTCCCCCGGCTCGCACACCGAGGCCGGCTGACCGGCGCCGCCGATTGGCACCGCCCCCGGTGGGCACCCGAGGGCGCATGACAGCCGATCACAGCCGGGCCCCGGTCCTGGAAGCGCTGGCCGACTACCACCGGCAGGGGCGGACGTCGTTCACGCCGCCCGGCCACAAGCAGGCCCGGGGTGCCGACCCCGCGGTGCGGGAGGTGCTGGGCGACGCGGTGTTCCTGGGTGACGTACTGGCGTCGGGCGGTCTGGACGACCGGCTGCACCACAGCGGCGTCCTGGAGCACGCCGAGGATCTGATGGCCGACGCCGTGCACGCGGAGCACACGTACTTCACCACGTGCGGCAGCTCCCTGTCCGTCAAGGCGGCGATGCTGGCCGTCGCGGGTCCACACGAGAAGCTGCTGCTCGGCCGGGACGCCCACAAGTCGGTCGTGTCGGGTCTCGTCCTGTCCGGCATCGAGCCCGTCTGGGTCGAGCCGCAGTGGGACGCCGAACGGCATCTGGCCCACCCTCCGTCCGCGGTGGACTTCGAGGCGGCCTTCGAGCGCCATCCCGATGCGAAGGGCGCGCTGGTCACCAGCCCGACGCCGTACGGCAGTTGCGCGGACCTGCGGGCGATCGCCGACGTCTGTCACCGCCGCTCGCGCCCGCTGGTCGTCGACGAGGCCTGGGGTGCGCATCTGCCGTTCCATCCCGGGCTGCCGTCGTGGGCGATGGACGCGGGCGCCGACATCTGCGTGACCAGCATCCACAAGATGGGCAGCGGCCTGGAGCAGGGTTCGGTCTTCCACCTCCAGGGGGATCTCGTCCCGGCGACGGTGCTGCGCATGCGGGCGGACCTGCTGGGCACCACCAGTCCATCGGTGCTGATCTTCGCCGGCATGGACGGCTGGCGGCGGCAGATGGCCCTGCGGGGCGAGGAGATCATGGGCTCCGCGCTCGATCTCGTGGCCGAGGTGCGGGCCGCCGTCGAGGAGATCGACGGGATGCACGTCAACGACCGGGACGACTTCTGCGGCGAGGGACTCGCCGCGGACTTCGACCCGCTGCCGGTCGTCATCGACCTCGACGGTCTCGGCATCTGCGGATTCCAGGCCGCCGACTGGCTGCGGGAGCACCGCAACGTGGACGCCCATCTGAACGACCACCGCCGCATCGCCACCCAGATCACCCACGGCGACGACCACGGGACGGCCGGCGAACTGCTCGCCGCGCTCAAATCCCTCGCCGAGGCGGCGCCCGAGCTGCGCCCGGCGCCCCGGATCGACGTGCCGCCGCCGTCGCAGCTGCGCATGGAGCAGGCCGTCACACCGCGGGACGCGTTCTTCGCCGCCACGGAGGACGTCCCGGTGGACAGGGCCGCCGGACGCGTCGCCGCCGAGATGATCACGCCGTATCCGCCCGGGATCCCGGTCGTGCTGCCGGGTGAGCGGCTGACCGGAGCGGTCCTGCGCTATCTGGTCACCGGTCTCGCCGCGGGCATGAACCTCCCCGATCCGAGCGATCCCCGACTGGAGACGGTCAGGGTGGTGGCGGAGGGCGAGTGAAACCGGTCACTTACCCCGGTCTCGGCTACGCGGAACCCGCCGAGATGGTTTACGGTTCATTCATACGTGGTCTCGGGGTAGACCGCGGGAAGACCGCAATCGTCCCCCCTGCACCACCAAATACGGCCCTGGCTGGTCTCCCCCGTCCAGCCAGGGCTTCTTAATGCCCGCGGGCGCCCCACTCCCGCGAAGATTTCCGGCCAAAACCGAAACCACGCTCCGCCGAGGTGCTCACGGCCGCCGTAGCGGCTGAAATGGACGCAGGGAAGCACCGGAACCTCAGTCGTCGGTGAGGAGCCCCGTGTCATGACCAAAGCGATCAAACTGTTGACTGCCCTTCCGCCGCCCCAGCGCCAGCACCTGATGGCGCTCGCCCGGGAGGTCTCCTTCCCGGAGGACGCCCGGATCTTCGAGGCGGGCGGCACGGCCGACCGCTTCTGGGTCATCCGCTCGGGCGCCGTCACCCTCGACCAGCGGGTGACATCCGTGCAACGGGTCACCGTGGCCAGCCTCGGCGCGGGTGATCTGCTCGGCTGGTCCTGGCTGTTCCCGCCGTACCAGTGGGACTTCGGCGCGGAGGCCTTCAGCCAAGTGCGCGCCTACGAGTTCGAGGCCGATGCGGTGCTCCGGCTGTGCGAGGAGGAACCGGCGCTCGGAATGTCCCTGATCCGGCACGTCGCCGAAATCCTCGCGCACCGGCTGGAGATGACCCGGGGCAGGCTCATGGAGCAGTACGGGCAGCATCGGCACAGCGCCATCTGACCCTCAGACCCGGTAGCGGCGCAGGGCGGGCACCGCCGCGGCCAGGCCCAGCATCGCGGCGACGACGAGCAGTCCGCCGCCCACGGTCGCCGTGCGCGCGCCGAAGGCCGAACCCGCCGTGCCGTGCAGAACATCGGCGAGGCGTGGGCCGCCCGCCACGACGACCGTGAAGACGCCCTGCATCCGGCCGCGCATCTCGTCGCTGGCGGCGGACAGCAGGATCGACCCGCGGAAGACCATCGAGACCATGTCGGCGACCCCGGCGAGAGCCAGGAACACCACCGCGAGCCACAGGCTGCCGCTCAGCCCGAATCCGGTGATGGCGGCGCCCCAGGCGACGACCGCGCCGATCACCATCCAGCCATGCCGGCGGGCCCGGGAGAACGTGCCGGAGAACAGTCCGCCCAGCACGGCACCGATGGGGATCGCCGCGAACAGCAGGCCGAGGGCGAGTCCTTCGCCGTACGGCGCGTAGGTCTGGCTCGCGAGCTGCGGGAACAGGGCGCGGGGCATGCCGAAGACCATGGCGATGATGTCGGCCAGGAAGGACAGCAACAGCACCTTGTGCAGGGCCATGTAACGGAAGCCGTCCACGATCTCCCGTACGCCCGCGCGGCGTTGGGTGGTGGCAGCCAGGGGCGGCAGCGCGGGCAGCCGTACGACGGCCCAGACGGTGACGCACAGGGCCAGCGCGTCGATGAGGTACAGCTCGGCCAGGCCGATCACGGGTATGAGCACGCCGGCCAGCAGAGGGCCGACCACCTGGCCCGTCTGCATGACCGTCGAGCCGAGGGCGTTCGCCGCCGGCAACTCGTCGGCGGGCACCAAGCGGGCGATGGAGGCGCTGCGGGCCGGGGCGTTGAGCCCCCAGAACGCCTGTTGCACGGCGAGCAGCACCATCAGTACGGCCACCGACGCGATCCCGGTGACGGCCTGGAGCCAGAACAGCACCGAGGTGACCGCGATGCCGCTGTTGGTGACCAGCAGCAGCTTGCGCCGGTCCATGCTGTCGGCGATGGCCCCGCCCCACAGCGCGAACACCACCAGCGGCAGCAGACCGGCGAGGCTCGCGGCGCCCACCCAGGCCGAGGAGCCGGTGATGTCGTAGATCTGCTTGGGCACGGCGACCGCGGTGAGCTGGCTGCCGACGGCCGTGACGATGGTCGAGGACCACAGGCGGCGGTAGGCCGGGCGGCGCAGGGGCCGGGTGTCCATGGCCCAGCGTCGCCAGCCGCGCCGCTCGGGTATCACCGCGGACGGGTCCTTCTCCTGTGGTTCGGTGCTGCTCTCGCTGGTGTCCACGCGCTTCCTGGATGCTCGTTACATCTTTCTCGTCGGGGATCACTATCTCAGCACCGGGCGGGTGTTCGGAGGACGGATCAGGTGCCGCCGCCCCCGGAGATGAGGGAGACCCCCAGGACGATCATCGTCGCGGCGACCAGTCCGTCCAGGACGCGCCACGCGACGGGCTTCGCGAGGTGGCGGCTCAGCAGGCGCGCGCCGAAGCCCAGCGCCGCGAACCAGCACAGGCTGGCGAGTACGGCGCCGAGGCCGAATGTCCAGCGCATCGGGCCGCGGTCGGCGGCGACCGTGCCGAGCAGGAAGACGGTGTCGAGGTAGACGTGCGGGTTGAGCCACGTCATCGCGAGGCACGTCAGCACGGCCCGCCGCCATGACCGCACGCCCTCGCCGTCCGCGAGCAGGGCGCCGCCCGGCTTGACGGCGCGGCGGGCGGCGAGGGCGCCGTAGCCGAGCAGGTACGCCCCGCCGACCCAGGCGACCGCCGTGAGCACCCCGGGCCACGCCACGACCACCGCGCCGACACCGGCCACGCCCAAGGTGATCAGGAGCGCGTCGGACAGGGCGCAGATGCCGACGACGGCGAGGACGGCGTCACGGCGGATTCCCTGGCGCAGAACGAAGGCGTTCTGGGCGCCGATGGCGACGATCAGGGAGAGACCGGTGCCGAATCCGGCGGCTGCGGTGGTCAAGGCGGTTGTCATGCCATTGACGCTAGGGAAGCGATCTCTTGATGTACAGCTAAAGATTCTTACGTATCATTAGCCCTCGTGAAGAGTGAGCTGACCGAGCTTCCCCTCGACCAGGTGCGGACCCTGCTGGCCGTGGTCGACGAGGGCACGTTCGACGCGGCCGCCGCGGCGCTGCATGTGACGCCGTCCGCGGTGAGTCAGCGGGTGAAGGCGCTGGAGCAGCGCACGGGGCGGGTGCTGCTGGTGCGCACGAAACCGGTGCGGCCGACCGAGTCGGGCGCGGTCGTCGTCCGGTTCGCCCGTCAGCTGGCCCGGCTGGAGCGGGACGCGCGCGCCGAGCTCGGCATGAGCGGCGCCGGGGAGGCGACCCAGGTGTCGATCGCGGTCAACGCCGACTCGCTGGCGACGTGGTTCCTGACGGCGCTGACCTGTGTGCCGGAGGAGCCGCAGCTCTGCTTCGAGCTGCGGCGCGAGGACGAGAGCCGTACCGCGATGCTGCTGCGGGAGGGCCTGGTGATGGCCGCGGTGACCTCGTCGCCTGATCCCGTGGCCGGGTGTTCCGTACGGCCGCTGGGCCGGATGCGCTATCTGGCGGCGGCGAGCCCGGAGTTCGCCGAGCGGCATCTGGGCGGCTCGCTCGGGGACGCACTCATGCGGGCGCCGGTGCTGTCCTTCGACCGCAGTGACGACCTCCAGGACTCGTTCGTCCGCAGGCTGCGGCACACCCGCACGGGCGCGAGTGCCCTGCGGCATCACGTCCCCACCTCGGAGGGCTTCCTGTCGGCCGTAGTGGCCGGACTGGGCTGGGGCCTGATCCCCGAGGTCCAGGCGGAACCCCTCCTCGAAGCCGGCCGCCTCGTGCAGCTGGCCCCGGACCGGCCACTCGACGTCCCGCTGTACTGGCAGCAATGGAAGCTGGACTCACCGGCGCTGGCGGCGGTCACGGAGGCGGTGACCGCGACGGCGGCGGAGGCGCTGCGCGGCTGAGCGGGCCGGGCGCCTTGTTGCCGACGGTTCTGCAACATCCTGAAAGGGTGCGGGGAACTACTCCCGTGTCTCCAACTCCGTGGCCGCGCTGGCCACCAGCATGTCCAGCGCCGTCGGATACGCACTGGTCACCATCCGGTTCGCCAGCAGGGGCGCCGCCTCGGCGATCCGGGGATGGGTGGCCCGAGGCAACCGCGCATACGTCGACCGCCACATGCCCTCGTCCGAACGCAACGAGTCACTCGGCAGAGCCAACGACGCGGCGTCGAGCGCCGCGAACGCCAGCGTCTGATCGATGAAGGCGTGGTAGATGCGCACGGTGTCCGGCAGCGAGAACCCCGCGGTCCGCAGGACGTCCAGCACGGCCTCGTCGGCGGCGAGTTCGTTGGCCCGGCCGGTGACCCGGCTGGTCGTCAGCGCGGCGGCCTGCGGATGGGCCATGTACGCGGCGTGGATGCGCAGCCCGACGGCGCGCAGGTCCTCCTGCCACTCCCCCGTCCGCTCCCAGCCCTCCAGCGCCTGGCCGATGAGGGCGTCGCCGATGGCGAGGGTCAGGTCGTCCATGCCGCGGAAGTAGCGGTACAGCGTGCTCGGGTCGGCGTCGAGGGCCAGGCCGAGGCGGCGGGCGGTCAGACCGGCGCTGCCGTGTTCGCGCAGCATGCGCAGGGCCGTCTCGACGATGAGCCGCTCGGACAGCACGGTGCCGCTTTTCGTGGGACGGCGTCGGCGCCGCTTCTCCTCCACAACGACCGGTTTCGGCACCATGCTCTCCGTCCCTGTGCCGCAGTCCATGCCGCACGCTCCGCCTTATGCCAACGCCATTGACCTTACGTGAACGGGCCGCGTTGTATCTCCTGTGGGGCCCCACCACGTCGTAGGCCTTCAAGCCGAGGGAGTCTTGTCATGCGTGTACTGCTCGTGGGTGCCGGCGGTGTGGGTACCGCCATCACCCGGATCGCCGCCCGGCGTCCGTTCTTCGAGGCGATGGTGGTCGCCGACTACGACCTCGCGCGCGCCGAGGCGGCCGTGGCGGCCCTCGGCGGCGACGCCCGGTTCCGGCCGGAGCGCGTCGACGCGAACGACGAGGCGGCGGTGGCCGCACTGCTGGCGCGGCACGCGTGCGACGTGCTGCTCAACGCCACCGACCCGAGGTTCGTGATGCCTCTGTTCGGCGCCGCCCGCACCGCCGGGGCCACCTATGTCGACATGGCGATGTCACTGTCACGGCCGCACCCGGAGCGACCGTACGAGGAGTGCGGGGTGAAGCTGGGCGACGCCCAGTTCGAAGCGGCGGCCGACTGGGAGAAGGCGGGTGCGCTGGCCCTCGTCGGCATGGGCGTGGAGCCGGGCCTGTCGGATGTGTTCGCCCGGCACGCGGCCGACGAACTGTTCGACGAGATCGACGAGATCGGCGTCCGAGACGGCGCGAACCTCACCGTCGACGGCTATGACTTCGCGCCGTCCTTCAGCATCTGGACGACGATCGAGGAGTGCCTCAATCCGCCGGTCGTCTACGAGGACGGCCGCGGCTGGTTCACCACCGAACCGTTCAGCGAGCCCGAGGTGTTCGACTTCCCCGAGGGCATCGGCCCGGTGGAGTGCGTGAACGTGGAGCACGAGGAGGTGCTCCTGATGCCGCGCTGGGTCGACGCGCGCCGGGTGACCTTCAAGTACGGCCTGGGCGAGGAGTTCATCGGCACGCTGAAGACGCTGCACCTGCTGGGCCTGGACAGCACCGAGCCGGTGACCGTGCCGAGCGCCGCCGGGCCGGTGGCGGTCTCGCCCCGGGACGTCGTCGCGGCATGTCTGCCGGACCCGGCGACGCTGGGCGACCGGATGCACGGCAAGACCTGCGCGGGCACCTGGGTGCGGGGCGTCAAGGACGGCAAGCCGCGTGAGGTGTACCTCTACCACGTGGTCGACAACCAGTGGTCCATGGCGGAGTACGGCAGCCAGGCCGTGGTGTGGCAGACGGCCGTCAACCCGGTCGTCGCCCTCGAACTCCTCGCCACCGGCGCCTGGTCGGGCGCCGGCGTGCTGGGCCCGGAGGCCTTCCCGGCCCGTCCCTTCCTGGACCTGCTGACCGCGTACGGCTCCCCGTGGGGTATGCGCGAACAGTGACTGGATTCGCCGGTGTCCAACCGGGTTTCACTTGCGCATCGACAGGCGACTCGAAAACGAGTAATGCTCCACCGAGGGCACGTCGACGATCGCAGGTGACTTTGATGGACAACTGGCGAGACCACGCCGGCTGCCGCCATGAGGACCCGGACCTCTTCTTTCCGATCGGCACGTCCGGACCGACCCTGCTGCAGACGGAGCAAGCGAAGGCCGTATGCCGGCGCTGCTCCGTCCGGGAGGAGTGTCTGCGCTGGGCACTCGACACGGAGCAGTTCATCGGGATCTGGGGTGGCAAGAGCGAGGACGAGCGAAGGGCGTTGCGGCAGCGGGCCGGATGACCATGGATCGCGGAGCGGACACGCGGGGAACCCTGAGCCGTTCGGGGGACGTCAGCGGGCCAACGACTCGGCGTCGCCCATGACGATGACGGGATGCCGTTCGGGATCCAGCGCCAGCAGCAGCAGCCTCATGTGCTCCCGCGCGAGGCTGACGCAGGCCTGGGTGGGCGCTCCGTGGTCCACGTGGAGCCAGATACCGCCGCCGAGTTCGGTGCCGAGCGGGCGGGCCCGGTCGAGGGGCGACAAGCCGCTCCTGCGGTTGTAGTCGATGGCGATCACATAGTCGAAGGAACCGGCGAGGGGTTCGCCCTCGAAGCCGGTACCGCTGGCGGTGAATCCGTCACCGTAGTCGTACGACAGCCTGGTCCCGGGGTCATCGAGCAGCCCCCCGGCGTCCGTCAGGGTGAAGACCCCGATGGGTGAGCGCAGGTCGCCGGCGAGGTGGTGGTCGGTCCAGCCGCGCAACGCGTTGCGAGCGGGCCAGCTGCTGCCCGCCTTCCAGCCGGTGTCGGTGCGCTCGTACAGGACGACGGTGGAGTGTGAGGAGTCCCTGCCGCGTCCGGTCACGACGACGGCCTGCCGGGTCTCGGACGGCACCTTGGCCCAGGTCACCGGGCCCAGTCCGGGCAGCTTCCGTGCGGCCGCCTCGGCGGCGGCCTGGGCGGCGGCTTCGGCGGCGTGGGCGGGCCTGGGGGTGCGGGTGACAGCAGGCTCCTCATCCGGCGTCGCCGTGGCACCGGCGCCGCAGCCGGTCAGCAGCAGGGAGGCGACCAGCAGGGCGACACGGGACTTGTGCGTGATCATGCATCGACCTTGACCGACACTTGTAAGGAACTTGTAAGGATCCGTCGGATTCGACGGGTCGCCACGCGCATCCGAGCGCGGGCATCCGAGAAGGGGCCGGCCATGAGCGTTCGCATCCGTCGCGTCTACGAAGCACCCGAACCGGAGGACGGCGTGCGCGTCCTGGTCGACCGGCTGTGGCCGCGCGGCATGTCGAAGGACGCGGCCCGTGTCGACGAGTGGCCCAGGGGACTCACCCCGTCGACCGAGCTGCGCCGCTGGTATCACGCGGGTGAGGGGTCGTACGAGGAGTTCGCCGACCGTTACGAGGCGGAGCTGGCCGCTCCCGAGGCGGCCGGACTCCTCGACCGGGTCAGGGAGTTGGCGGGCAAGGGCTCGGTGACCCTGCTGACCTCGTCGAAGACTCCCGAGCAGAGCCACGCAGCCGTGCTGGCCCGTCTCCTCCAGGCGTGAGGAGACGGGCCGTACGCCGTCGTCAGGCCGTCTGCCGCGCCGCGGCCCGTCCTGCCGTGCGGCCCGAGAACAGGCAGCCGCCGAGGAACGTGCCCTCCAGGGCGTTGTAGCCGTGGACGCCGCCACCGCCGAAGCCGGCGACCTCGCCGGCCGCGTACAGACCATCGATCGGCGTCCCGTCGGTTCCGAGCGCACGGGAGTCGAGATCGGTCTGGATGCCGCCGAGGGTCTTGCGGGTCAGGATGTGCAGCTTGACGCCGATCAGCGGGCCGGCCGCGGGGTCGAGGATGCGGTGCGGGGTGGCGACGCGGCCGAGGCGGTCGCCGACGTAGCGGCGGGCGTTGCGGATGCCCTGCACCTGGGCGTCCTTGCTGTAGGGGTTCGCGATCTGCAGGTCACGGGCCTCTATCTGGCGCCGGATGCCCTCCGCGTCGAGCAGCGGCTTGTCCGTCAACTGGTTCATCTTCTCCACCAGTTGCTCCAGGTTGGGGGCGGTCACGAAGTCCGCGCCGTTGCGTACGAACGCCGCCACCGGCCCCGGGGCGCCCTTGCCGAGCACCCGCTCCTTCAGAAACCCGGCGCGGTCCTTCGCGGTGATGTCGGGGTTCTGCTCGGAGCCCGACAGCGCGAACTCCTTCTCGATGATCTTCTGGCTGAGGATGAACCAGGAGTGGTCGTGGCCGGCGATGTCCGCGTCGGTGCGCAGGTGCTTGAGGGTCCCCAGGGTGTCGTAGCCCGGCAGGCACGGGTCGGGCAGCCGGCGGCCGAGGGCGTCGAACCACATGGAGGACGGTCCGGGCAGGATGCGGATGCCGTGGCCGGGCCAGATCGGGTCCCAGTTCTGCAGACCCTCGGTGTAGTGCCACATCCGGTCGCGGTTGACCAGCCGTACGCCCGCCTCCGCGCTGATGTCGAGCATCCGGCCGTCGACGTAGGCGGGGACGCCGGTGACCATCTCGGTGGGCGGGGTGCCGAGCCGCTCGGGCCAGTAGCGGCGGACGATGTCGTGGTTGGCGCCGATGCCGCCGCTGGTGACGACGACGGCCTGGGCGGTCAGCTCGAACTCGCCGATCCGGTCACGGTTGGAGGCGACGCCCCGCGGAGCGTCGTCGTCGGCCAGGACGGTGCCGCGCACGCCGCTCACCGCGCCGTCCGCTATGACCAGTGCGTCGACCTGGTGCCGGTGGTAGAAGGTGAGCAGCCCGTCGCGCGCGGCCTGTTCGGCGTACCGGACGAAGGGCTCCACCACGCCGGTGCCGGTGCCCCAGGCGATGTGGAACCGGGGCACGGAGTTGCCGTGGCCGTCGGCGCGCAGGTCACCGCGCTCGGCCCAGCCGACCGTGGGCAGGAACTTGATGCCGTGCGTGTCGAGCCAGGTCCGCTTCTCACCGGCCGCGAACTCGACGTAGGCGCGCGCCCAGCGCACCGCCCACGAGTCCTCGTCGTCCACCCGGTCGAACTGCGCGCTGCCCTGCCAGTCGTTCCAGGCCAGGTCGAGGGAGTCCTTGATGCCCAGGCGCCGCTGCTCCGGGGTGTCGACGAGGAAGAGCCCTCCGAACGACCAGAAGGCCTGCCCGCCGAGGTTGGCGGCGTTCTCCTGGTCCACCAGCGCGACCCTGCGGCCCCGGCTGGTCAGTTCGCTCGCGGCGACCAGGCCCGCGAGTCCTGCTCCGACGACGATGACGTCGGCATCCATGGCGACCGTCCCTTCCTCATGTCCTCATGCGGTGGTGTCGCTGCCGTCGGTGAGCAGCGCGGTGAGCAGTTGCCCCAGCCAGACGCGGGCGTGCTCGACGTCCTTGTCCAGCAGCAGTTGGGTGGTGACTCCGTCGTAGGCGGCGACCACGGCGTGTGCGGCGCCGTCGATGTCGCCGAGTACGGCGGGCAGTGCGCTGCGCACCTGGGCGCGGGAGAGGCGGTCGGCGATCGCCCCGCGCAGGCGTGCGCGGTGTTCCAGCAGGGTCCGCGCGACGGCCGGGTCGCGGGCGGCGTGCACCAGGAAGTCCGTCTTCACCAGCAGCCAGTCGCGGTCCAGGAGCAGCACGTCCGTCACCCGGTCCACGGCGGCCGGCACGTCCAGGTCGGGCCCGTCGAGGGCGAGCGCCCCGGACACTTGCTCGGCGATCACGTCCGCGCGCTGCTGGTAGAGGGCGAAGAACAGCTCGTCCAGGCTGTCGAAGTTGGAGTAGAAGGCGCCCCTGCTGTAGCCGGCGGCCTCGCAGACCTCCTCGATGGAGACACGGCCGAATCCCTTGGCCGCGAACACCGCGAACGCGGCGTCGAGGAGATTGGCCCGCGTACGGACCCGGCGCCTGGTGACGCGCTTGGTCGTGCCCTCCACCGCCATGTCCGGACCTCCATTCGATACGGGAATGTATCCGATACATCAATGTATCCAAAGGGTCCGAGCAAGATCGAGAAAAGCGGGAGGGGTAACGAGGGAATCAATGGGAACAGACTTTCGATTCAGGGGTACGCTGGAACCATGGCCACGCACCTCCAGGGCTCCCTGTTCGACCAGACCGACGAGCTGCGGCTCGGGTCCCTCACCGGGATCCGCCGTACCCCGCTGGGCCACGGCGCCTGGATCGACATGCTGCCCGGCTGGCTCAGCGGGGCCGACGC
The DNA here is from genome assembly GCF_045162795.1 of Streptomyces sp. NBC_01017. NCBI lineage: Bacteria > Bacillati > Actinomycetota > Actinomycetes > Kitasatosporales > Streptomycetaceae > Streptomyces > Streptomyces sp. NBC_01017. The sequence continues at coordinate 9,900,210 of NZ_CP108683.1, read as the reverse complement.
CCTGTTCGAACACCTGGCGGCCGAGGTGCCCTGGCGTGCGGAGCGGCGCACGATGTACGACAACGTCGTCGACGTACCTCGTCTGCTCGCCTTCCACGGCGCCGACGACGCGCTCCCGCACCCTGTCCTGGTGGAGGCGCGCGACGCCCTGTCCGCGCACTACGCCGAGGAACTGGGCGAACCGTTCACCACGGCCGGGCTCTGCTACTACCGCGACGGCCGGGACAGTGTCGCCTGGCACGGGGACCGGATCGGGCGGGGCGCACGCGAGGACACGATGGTCGCGATCCTCTCGGTGGGCGCTCCACGGGATCTGCTGCTGCGCCCGGCGCGGGGCGGCGGCGAGACGGTGCGCCGGCCGCTGGGGCACGGCGACCTCATCGTGATGGGCGGGTCCTGCCAGCGGACCTGGGAACACTCCATACCGAAGACCACGCGCGCCGCGGGACCGCGCATCAGCATCCAGTTCCGCCCGCACGGCGTGCACTGAGGCGGAGAGGCGGCCGCTTCGGGTGCGCGCGGGGGCTGCCTCCGGTGGACGGTGCCGGAGGCAGCCCTCTCGCCGTTCATCGGCCGCAGGACGCGGCTGACGCGGTTCCTGTTCGGGATGCGTCCGGACCCGCCGAACGCGCTTACCGCCCGATCTGCTTTGCTGTGTCCGTCGAGCACGGACCTCACACGCGGGACGATCATGCGCGCAGATGTGCAGCAAGTCGCGGACGGCACCTATCTGGTGCACGGCAGCAACACCAACTGGGTGATCCTCAGCGAGGGGGACGCCGCCACGCTCATCGACACGGGCTACCCCGGGGACCGGCAGCAGCTCCTCGCCTCGCTTGCCGAGGTGGGAAGTTCACCGGAGGCCGTCAGCGCCGTACTGATCACGCACGCGCACACCGATCACCTGGGCAACGCCGAGTACCTGCGCGCCACGTACGGCACGCCCGTGTACCTCCACGAGGCCGAAGTGCCGCACGCACGCCGGGAGTTCCTGCACCAGGTCGACGTCGGAACGGTCCTCAGGAACGGCTGGCGCCCCGGTGTCCTGCCCTGGGCGGTCCACGCGATCCGCTCCGGCGGCACCGCACACGTCCCGGTCACCTCCCCCGAGCCGTTCCCGTCGGCCGGACCCCTCGACCTGCCCGGCCGGCCCGTCCCGGTGCACACACCCGGTCACACCGACGGGCACTGCGCCTACCACCTGCCCGACGCCGGTGTGGTGATCGCGGGCGACGCCCTGGTCAGCGGGCACCCCACCTCCCGGATCAAGGGGCCGCAGCTGCTGCCCGACATGTTCCACCGCGAGCGGGCCCGCGCCGTGGCCTCGCTGGACGTACTCGAAGGCCTCAAGGGGGATGTGCTGCTGCCCGGGCACGGCCCCGTGCACCGTGGAGCGGTGCGGGAAGCCGCTCTTCAGGCCCGGGAGCGCGCGCTCTAAGGTGGGCTGACGATCACGGCTAGGCGAGGACGAACGCCCCATGGCACTGCAGATCAGCGCGACGAACCCGGAGCACCCCGGGCTTTTGCTGGAACTGCCCTGGCAGCTGCCGCTGGAGGAGTGGCCGGACGAGGTCCTGGTCCCGCTGCCGCGCGGTATATCCCGGCACGTCGTGCGCTACGCCCGCGCCGGCAACGAGGTGATCGCCGTCAAGGAGCTCGCCGAGCGCCCGGCACTGCGCGAGTACGAACTCCTGCGCGACCTGGACCGCATCGGCATCCCGGCCGTCGACCCGCTCGCCGTGGTCACCGGCCGCACCGACGCCGACGGCGGCTCCCTGGAGTCGGTGCTGGTGACCCGGCACCTGGGCGGCTCGATGCCGTACCGCTCGATGTTCGAGACGACGATGCGGCCCGCGACCATGCACCGCCTGATGGACGCGCTGGCCGTACTGCTGGTCCGTCTTCACCTCGCCGGATTCGCCTGGGGCGACTGCTCGCTGTCCAACACGCTGTTCCGGCGGGACGCGGGCGCCTACGCCGCTTATCTGGTGGATGCCGAGACGGGCGACCTGCACCCGCGGCTCAGCAACGGCCAGCGCGACTACGACCTGGATCTCGCCCGGGTCAACATCAGCGGTGAACTGCTGGACCTGGAGGCGTCCGGGGCGTTGCACCCCTCGGTGGATCCGATCGAGTTCGGCACCGAGATCTGCGCGCGCTACCAGAGCCTGTGGGAGGAGCTGACCCGCACGTCGGTGTACCCGGCGGGCAAGTACCACTACATCGAGCGGCGAATACGGCGGCTGAACGACCTCGGTTTCGACGTGGCCGAGATGCAGATCGAGCACGCCGCCAACGGCGACACGGTCACCTTCGTGCCCAAGGTCGTCGACGCCGGCCACCACCAGCGGCAACTGCTGCGCCTGACGGGCCTGGACACCGAGGAGAACCAGGCCCGGCGTCTCCTGAACGACCTGGAGAGCTGGATGGCCACCCAGGACGACTACGCCCCGGGCGACCCCCTCGGCGCCCGCCCCGAGGTCCTCGCGCACCGCTGGGTGCGGGACGTCTTCCGCCCCACCGTGCGGGCCGTGCCGCTGGAGCTGCGCGGCTCCATGGACTCGGCAGAGATCTACCACGAGCTGCTCGAACACCGCTGGTACCTGTCCGAGCGGGCGCAGCACGACATCGCCCTGGACATGGTGGTCGAGGACTACATCACGAACATCCTGCCCAAGGCCCGGGAGACGCTGCAGCCGACGACGTCCGACTGAGGTCCGGCTGAGGTCCGACTGAGGTCCGGCTGAGGTCCGGCTGACTCAGTCGTGCGGCACCACGGCCACCGGGCAGTCCGCGAGGTGCAGCATGCCGTGCGCCACCGAGCCGATCCGGGCGCCCACGGCCGTGCGGTGGGCACGGCGCCCCACGACCATCAGCTGGGCCCGCCCGGAGACCGACAGCAGCACCTGCCCGCCGCTGCCCATCTCCACGTGCTCGACGACAGCGACGTCGGGGAACCGCTCCCGCCACGGCCGCAGCGCCTCGCCCAGGGCCTTCTTCTCGTACGGCTCCAGTCCCCCGGCCTCGTCGAGCAGCTTCAGGGAGCCCGGGCTGTAGGCGAACAGCGGCGGCAGGGTCCAGGCCCGCACGGCGCGCACGGTCGCGCCACGCGCCGCGGCCGTCTCGAACGCGAACCGCAGCACGGCGGCGCTGTCCTCGGGGTCGCCCTGCTGACCCACGACGATCTCGCGCCCGGCGGCTTCAGCGGACGGCTCGTCCCCGGCCCGTACCCGCACGACGGGCCGCGTGGCCCCGGCGATCGCCTGCTGCCCGACGGAGCCCAGCAGGAACCCGACGACACGGCCGTGGCCGCGCGAGCCCAGCACCAGTATCTCGGCCTCGCCCGCGGCGGCGATGAGCGTCTCGGCGGGCGGGCCCTGGACGATGTCGGTGGTCACGTCCAGGCCCGGGTGCCGCTCGGTCACCGTGCGGGCCGCCTCGGCCAGTCCCTCGCGCGCCCACTGTGCGTGGGTGTCCTCGTCCCCGGTGTCGATCGCGTCGTGCGGCTGGAACCGCCAGGCGTGCACCACCCGCAGGGGGAGCCCCCGGCGGACGGCTTCGCGGGCGGCCCAGGCCAGCCCGGCGAGGCTCTCCTCCGATCCGTCCACCCCTGCCGTGATCGGGCGCGTCATTCCGGCTGCCTCCTCGTGTCGCGGTCACGTCCGTCGAGCCCAGTCTTCACTACGCTGCGCCCATGGCTTTGGAGTGGGAGCAGGTGAACGTGGACGCGGCCGACGCCGTGGCCCTCGGCCGCTGGTGGGCCGAGGCTCTCGGCTGGGTCGTGCTCAACGACTCGGCCGACGAGTTCGAGATCCGGCCCGAGCGGGACCGGCTGCCCGGCCTGATCTTCGGGCCCGTCCCCGAGGGCAAGACCGTCAAGAACCGCCTCCACCTCGACTTCCGCCCCGACGACCAGGACGCGGAGGTCGCCCGCCTCCTCGCCCTCGGCGCGCGCCACGCGGACGTCGGGCAGAGCGGCGACGAGCCGTGGGTCACGCTGGCGGATCCCGAGGGCAACGAGTTCTGCGTGCTCGGCCCACGACGCACCTGAGCGCGGTCGGCGCCCGCATACCTGAGCGAAGCGGGCGGATCGAACATACGATGGCCGGAAGTCGGCTCGGCGACCGCGCCTCCTGACGCTCGCCGCCGCGCCGTGAACGCGAAGCCCGGGGTGGGAGACGTATGGCACAGGCGTCCGACGCAGCGCGGACCGTCATCCTGACCGTGGACGACGACCCGGGAGTGTCCCGGGCGGTCGCCCGCGATCTGCGGCGGCGCTACGGCGAGTCGCACCGGATCGTGCGCGCGGAGTCCGGCGAGTCCGCGCTGCAGGCGCTGCGCGAACTGAAGCTGCGCGGCGATCTCGTGGCCGTGATCCTGGCCGACTACCGCATGCCCCAGATGAACGGCATCGAGTTCCTCGAACAGGCCCTGGACGTCTACCCCGGCGCCCGCCGCGTGCTGCTGACCGCGTACGCGGACACGAGCGCGGCGATCGACGCGATCAACGTCGTCGATCTCGATCACTACCTGCTCAAGCCGTGGGATCCGCCCGAGGAGAAGCTCTACCCGGTCCTGGACGACCTGCTGGAGGCCTGGCGGCGCAGCGACTACCGCCCGGTGCCCAGCACCAAGGTGGTCGGCCACCGCTGGTCGGCGCGCTCCTCGGAGGTACGGGAGTTCCTGGCCCGCAACCAGGTGCCGTACCGCTGGTACTCCGCCGACGAGCCCGAGGGCAAGCGGCTGCTGGCCGCCGCAGAGCAGGACGGGCAGCGGCTGCCCCTGGTCATCACGCCGGACGGGACGCCCCTGGTGGCGCCCGAGGCACCCGAGCTGGCCTCGAAGGTGGGGCTGGCCACGATGCCGACGGCCGACTTCTACGACCTCGTCGTCATCGGCGGCGGCCCGGCCGGGCTGGGCGCGGCCGTGTACGGGGCGTCCGAGGGGCTGCGGACCGTGCTGGTGGAGCGGTCGGCGACGGGCGGGCAGGCCGGGCAGAGCTCCCGAATCGAGAACTACCTCGGCTTCCCGGACGGCGTGTCGGGGGCGCAGCTCACCGACCGGGCCCGGCGGCAGGCGGCGAGGTTCGGCGCCGAGATCCTCACCGCGCGCGAGGTGACGGGGCTGGAGGTCAGCGGGGCCGCCCGGATCGTACGGTTCTCGGACGGCTCGGCGGTCGCCGCGCACAGCGTGATCCTGGCGACGGGCGTGTCGTACCGGCAGCTGGCGGCGCCCGGCTGCGACGACCTGACCGGGCGCGGGCTGTACTACGGGTCGGCGCTCACGGAGGCGCCCGCCTGCCAGGGCCAGGACGTGTACATCGTCGGCGGCGCCAACTCCGCGGGGCAGGCGGCGATGTACCTGGCGCGGGGCGCCAAATCGGTGACGCTGCTGGTCCGCGGCGAGTCCCTGTCGGCGTCCATGTCGCACTACCTGGTCCAGCAGATCGAAGAGGCACCGAACATCTCGGTGCGCCCCCGGACCGTCGTCGAGTCCGCGCACGGCTCCGACCATCTGGAGCAGCTGACGCTGCGCGACGCGGACAGCGGGCGCACCGAACTGGTTGATGCCCAGTGGATGTTCGTGTTCATCGGCGCGGCCCCGCTGACCGACTGGCTGGACGAGACGGTGCTGCGGGACCAACGCGGGTTCATCCTCGCCGGGCCCGACCTGGCCTCCGACGGGCGGCCGCCGGCCGGCTGGGAGCTGGACCGGCCGCCGTACCACCTGGAGACCAACGTGCCCGGCGTGTTCGTGGCGGGCGACGCGCGCTCGGAGTCCGCCAAGCGCGTCGCGTCCGCCGTCGGGGAGGGAGCCATGGCCGTCATGCTCGTCCACCGCTATCTGGAGCAGTCATGAGCGGGCAGTCGATGCCGTGCAACGCCCAGGAGATCGGGTCCCTGTTCCTGTTCGAGAAGCTCACCCCCGAGCAGCTCGGCAGGCTGTGCGACGAGGGGCGGGTGGAGCAGTACGAGCCCGGCCCCGTGTACACCGAGGGTGACCCCTCGACCTGCTTCTACGTGATGATCGAGGGCACGGTCGTGCTGTCCCGCCGGGTCGCCGGGGACGACGTGGAGGTGACGCGGACCTCGCAGCGCGGGGTGTACGCGGGGTCCATGCAGGCGTATCTGGGTGACCGGGTGCGGCAGGTCTACAACAACTCCATGCGCGTCACGGAGCCGACGCGGTTCTTCGTGCTGCCCGCGGACACCTTCGCGGAGATCATGCAGGAGTGGTTCCCGATGGCGGTGCATCTGCTGGAGGGGCTCTTCTTCGGTTCGAAGAGCACGCAGCAGGCCATCGGGCAGCGCGAACGGCTGCTGGCGCTCGGCTCGTTGTCCGCCGGGCTCACGCACGAGCTCAACAACCCCGCGGCGGCGGCCGTACGGGCGACCGCCACGTTGCGCGAACGCGTGGGCAAGATGCGGCACAAGCTCGCCATCATCGCTCAGGGTTCGTACTCCCCCGAGGTCATCGCCAACCTCATCGAGATCCAGGAACGCACCGCCGAGCGGGTCGCCAAGGCCCCCACGCTGAGTCCGCTGGAGGCCGCCGACCGGGAGGACGCGCTCACCGACTGGCTCGACGACCAGGGCATCCAGGACGGCTGGCGGATCGCGCCCACCTTCGTCCAGGCCGGCCTCGACGTGGACTGGCTGGACCAGGTCGCGACGGCGGTCGACGAGGAGATCCTGCCGAGCGCGATCGGATGGCTCAACTACACCGTCGAGACCGAGCTGCTGATGGACGAGATCAACGACTCGACCACCCGCATCTCGCATCTCGTCGACGCCGCCAAGCAGTACTCACAGCTCGACCGCGCGCCCTTCCAGAACGCCGACGTGCACGAACTCCTCGACAGCACCCTGCTGATGCTGTCGGGCAAGATCGGCCCGCAGATCAAGGTCGTCAAGGAGTACGACCGTTCGCTCCCGAGGGTCCCGGCGTACCCGGCGGAGCTCAACCAGGTGTGGACGAACCTCATCGACAACGCCGTCTCGGCCATCAACAGCGCGGGCGGCGAAGGGACGTTGACGGTGCGGACGGCTCCGGATCACGACCGGCTGCTGGTGGAGTTCCGTGACACGGGCGTCGGCATCCCGGCGGAGAACCGGGGGCGCATCTTCGATCCGTTCTTCACGACGAAGCCCGTGGGTGAGGGCACCGGGCTCGGGCTCGACATCTCCTGGCGGATCGTGACCAACAAGCATCACGGCACGATCCAGGTGCAGTCCGAACCGGGCGACACCCGCTTCCAGGTCCTGCTTCCACTCACGTCCGAGGAGGCTTCATGAACGACGTCAAGGGCATCGATCCGAACGTGCCGCCGAGCGGCAGTGGGTGCCCGGAGTGCGACGAGGCCGGCGGGTGGTGGTTCCATCTGCGGCGGTGTGCGCAGTGCGGGCATGTGGGGTGCTGTGACAGTTCGCCCGCGAAGCATGCGACGGCGCATTTCCGGGATACCGGACACCCTTTCGTGCAGAGCTTCGAGCCGGGTGAGAGCTGGTACTGGAACTACGGCACGAACGAGATGTACGAGTCGGGGCCCGAGCTCGCGGCACCGGACAGCCATCCGGCCGAGCAGCCCACCCCGGGGCCCGCGGGGCGGGTCCCTGCCGATTGGGCGAACACGTTGCGCGCCTGAGGGCCACGAGCTCTGTCAGAGGTGAGTGACAGGATGTATCCGTGTCGCAGACCTCTTTCACCACGCCGCTCATCGGGCGAGAGGGCGAGTTCGCTCGCCTCTCCACGGCGCTGGAGCGTGCCCGGGACGGTGAGGCCCGGGCCGTCCTGATCGCCGGGGACGCCGGGGTCGGCAAGACGCGGGTGCTGGACGAGGTCGCGGGGCGGGCGGCTCGGGACGGGATGATCGTCCTCACCGGGCACTGTGTCGATCTCGGTGATGTCGGGCTGCCGTATCTGCCGTTCACCGAGGTGCTGGGCGTGCTCGCCGGTGACGAGCGGCTCGCGGAGGTCCTCGCCGCGCATCCGGTGGTCGGACGGCTGCTGGGCGGCGACACGGACGCCGTGAGCGACCGGCTGCGCCTGTTCGAGGGCGTCGCCGGGCTGCTGGCCGATCTGGCGGACGTCGCGCCGCTGCTGCTGGTGCTGGAGGACCTTCACTGGGCCGACCAGTCGTCGAGGGATCTGCTGCGGTTCCTGCTGAGTCGGGGCATCCTGCAGCGGCCGGCGGGTGGGGCGCCCGCCCATCGGCTGGCCGTGTTCGCGTCGTACCGCGCGGATGACCTGCACCGGCGTCATCCGCTGCGCCCGCTGCTGGCCGAACTGGTGCGGCTGCCCGCCGTGGAGCGGCTGGAGCTGCGCCCGATGGCCGACACCGAGGTGGCCCGGCTGGTGCGCGCCGTCCAGGAGCGGCCGCTGCCGGACACTACGGTCCGGCGGATCGTCGAGCGGGCCGAGGGCAACGCCTTCTACGCCGAGGAACTGGTCGCGGCGACGGACACCGAGGCCGGCGGGGTGCCCAGTGGGCTGGCCGATGTCCTCCTCATCCGGTTCGAGCAGCTGTCCGACACCGCCCAGCAGGTGCTGCGGACGGCCGCCGTGGCGGGGCGGCGCGTCGAACACGACCTGTTGCGGGGTGCCGTGGGCATTCCGGAGGAGGAGCTGGAGTCGGCGCTGCGTGAGGCCATCGGGCGCCAGTTGCTCGTGGCAGGGGAAGGCGACACGTACGCCTTCCGGCACGCGCTCGCGCGTGAGGCGGTGTACGCGGATCTGCTCCCTGGTGAACGGGCCCGGCTGCACGGTGCGTTCGCCCGGCTGCTCGCCGGACGCGGCCGTCCCGACGAGACGGCGGCCGAGCGCGCCCACCACTACCGCGAGAGCCACGATCTGGCCGAGGCCCTGGCCGCCTCGCTGGAGGCCGCCGACCACGCGCACCGGGTCGGCGCGCCCGCCGAGGAGCTACGGCACCTGGAGAGCGCCCTGGACCTGTGGTCGTCGGTGGAGCCGTCCGCGCGGCCGTCGGGCGACGGCACCGACCGGGTGACGCTCACACTGCGCGCGTCGGCCGCCGCCGCGCACGCCGGTGAGTCGCACCGCGCGGTCTCCCTCACCCGCTCCGTGCTCGCGGCCCCCGGCCAGGACACCGACACCGAACTCGCCGCCCGGGTCCGCTACACGCTCGCCGGGAACCTGCTCGGCGTCGACAGCCTGACGGCGGCCTTCGCCTACAGCAGCGAGGCGCTCGCCCTGATCCCGGCGGAGCCCCCCTCGCGGACGTGGGTGTGGGCGGCGGCCACGCACGTCCTTGCGGCCCGCCAGGTCGGGGAGAACGAGACCGCCCTGCGGGTCGCCCGCGAGGCCCTGCGCACCGCCGAGAAACTCCAGGTGACGGACGCCCGGGCGGACCTGCTCATCTCGTTGGCCGTTCTCGAGGCCGGTGGCCGGCGCACACCGCAGGGGCGTGCACGGCTGCGCGAGGCCCGGGATCTGGCGCGGCGTTCGGGCAACGCCCCGGTGGAGATGCGCGCCCTGTTCAGCCTCGCCGTCGGCTGCTTCGAGTCCGGGGACCTCGACGAGTCGCTGCCCTGGCTGACGGAAGGGCTGGACCGGGCCCGGCGTGCCGGGTTGCTGTCCTCGCTGTATCCGCTGGAGATGCGGTACCTGCGGCTGCTCGTGCTGTACACGCTGGGCCGCTGGGACGAGTGCGTGAGCGTGGCGGCGGCCGACGCCGGCGTGCTGCCGGCGGCGGGCGGATACACGACCGGTCCCGCGCTGTACGTAGCTCTGGCGCGCGGTGACTTCGCGGCCGTCGAGGATGCCCGCGCGCTGCTGGCGGGGCCCTTCGACTGGATGGGCACGCTCATCGCGGGTATCGCGCTCACCGACGCCGCCGCGTGGCGCGGTGACGCGGAGGCGGCGGTGGAGCGGATGCGGTCCTCGGTCGCGGCGCTCACCGACGACGCCGGGGCGCTCCCCGATGCCACGGTCCGGCTGGCCGCCCTCGCGCTGTCCGCGGTCGCCGACCGGGCGGCGGAGCTGCGCCTGACCGGCGACGAACCGGGGCTGCGCCGCTGGGCGGCCACGGCGACCGAACTGGTCGAGCTGGCGCGGGGCACGGCGGCACGCGGCGGGGACAGCAGGCCTCAGGGTCCGGAAGGCATGGCGTGGCTGGCCCGCGCGGAGGCGGAGTGGGCGCGGACGGTGTCCGGGCCTGACGTGCGGGCGTGGGCGAAGGCGGTGGCGGCGTTCGACTACGGCGACGAGTACGAGCGGGCGCGCTGTCGGGTGCGGCACGCCGAGGCCCTGCTGGCGTCGGACGAGCGCGAGGCGGCGGCCACCGAGGCCCGGACGGCACGGGAGACGGCGAAGCGGCTCGGTGCGACGCTGCTGCTGGAGCGGGTGGACGCCCTGATCCGCCGGGGCCGCCTCGCGGACACCTCCGCCGACCGCTCCTCCCTGCTCACGGCCCGCGAGCAGGACGTGCTGCGGCTCCTCGCCCTCGGCCGCAGCAACCGGCAGATAGGCGAGGAGCTGTACATCACCGGCAAGACGGCGAGCGTCCACGTCTCCAACATCCTCGCCAAGCTGGGCGCAGCGAGCCGTACGGAGGCCGTGGCGATCGCCTATCGGGAGGGTCTGATCACCCGCGAGGAGGCGGTGGGCTGACGCCCCGTCGTGCACGTCAGCCTGTGGTGTCGCAGTCCAGGGCGGTCAGGTCGACGGCGTCGGCCATCGCCTGCATGCCCTTGTCGTTGGGGTGGATGTGGTCGCCGCCGTCGAGGGCGGGCAGCATCCGAGCGGGGTCGTAGGGGCTGCGCAGGATGCGGTCGAAGTCGGTGACGGCGTCGAACTCGCCGCTGGTGCGGATGAACTCGTTGACCTCCTGGCGCACTGCCTCACCGGCCGGGTCCCATTCGAGCCAGCCCTTGTAGGGGCCGACGGTCGCGCCGACGACGCACTTGCCGGCCGCGTGCGCCCGGTCGATGATCTCGCGGTAGCCCTCGATCAGGTCGTCGGCCGTGACGCCCGTATGGGCCTTGATGTCGTTCACGCCCTGGAAGAGGAACACGGTCCGCACGCCCGGCTGGGACAGGACGTCCCGCTCCAGCCGGTTCAGCGCGCTCTCGCCGGGGCCGTCCGCGAGGACCTTGTTCCCGGAGATCCCCTCGTTGGCCACGCCCTTCACCGCCGTGTCCGAGCGTTGCAGTCGCCGGGCGAGGTAGTCGGGCCAGCGGCGGTTGAGGTCGGTGGTGGACTGCCAGCCGTCGGTGATGGAGTCGCCGAGGGCGGCCACCGCTCCGGTGCCGGCGCGGGCGCGCACGGAGACGGCGTCGAGATAGAACCAGGAGCCGGTCGGGACGGTCCAGGCGGCGCCGCCCTCCTCGGCGGTGTGGTCGCCCTGGGTCGCGTAGGACGACTGCATGGCCATCCAGTGGCCGGTCGCCGGGCCGCCCGCGTCCGGGCTGTGCAGGCTGACGACGAGGTTGGTCGCGGCGGGCAGCCTGCCGGGCAGCGGGTCGCTCCACACGGTCTCGCCGGCCGGCACGGTGACCGTGCGCTTCCCGCCGAAGGCCAGCCGCCGGTTGCTGCCGGACCGCAGCTCGGCGCCCTGTTTCTGGATGCCCGCGTACACGCTGTCGAAGGTCATCGGCCGGTCCCCGAAGGCGTTGGACAGCCTGATCCGCGTGTCGGTGCCGCCCACGCTGGTGTGCACGACGAGCCGGTAGCTGCGGCCGGCGACGCCGTCCGCCATGCGGTCGGCGCTCGCCGCCCAGGTGACGACGCCGCTCGCGTCGGCGGTCGCCTCTGCGGGCGGCGACTGGCAGGCGACGACCGTCAGCAGGACGGCGGCCAGCGGGAGCCCGGCCCTCACTTGGCGAAGTCCTTCAGCGTGACCGACGCGCCGGTTCGCAGGGTGACCGTGCGGGACACATCGCCGTACGCGACCGTCGTGGTGCGGCCGCCGACGCTGTGGATCCGGGCCTCGGTCGGGCGTCCGTCGCGCCAGCTCAGGTCGACCTCGAAACCGCCCCGCACGGGGACGCCCCTCACATGGCCCGAGTCGGCCCAGGCGTCGGGGAGCGCCGGCAGGAGCTCGACGTGGCCCGGCCGCGAGTACAGCAGCATCTCCACCATCGCGGCCGGCGTGCCGAAGTTGGCGTCGATCTGGAAGATGCCCCGGCCGCGCTCCACCTCGTAGATGTCGAAGAGGTTGAACGCGGTGCCGTTGCTGCCGTCGGTCGAGGGGCGGAGGTTGTTGACCACCAGCTGGTAGGCGTTCTCCGCGTTCTTCAGGCGGGCCCAGCACAGGCTGCGCCAGGCGTTGGCCCAGCCGAAGCTCTCCATGCCGCGCGCGGTGAGCAGGGCGGTGGCGCCCGCGACGATGTCGGCCGGGGTGGAGCCGTCGGGGCGGATGCGGTCGCCGGGGAACAGGTTGATCAGCGGGGACAGGTGGCGGTGGGTCGTCTCACCCAGGTTGTCGGGCGACATCCACTCCTCCAGCCAGCCGGTGGTCGGGCTGACCTGCGGCAGGTACAGCTTTCTGCGCAGTGAGGCGATCGTATCCGCGTAGTCGGTGTCCCGCCCGAGAGCGGCGGCCGCGGTGCAGTAGTTCCCGAACAGTGTCCACACGACTTCCTGAGCATAGGTGATGCCCTTGGCGTCCTGTGGGCCGTGCTCGGGAGACCAGTCGCTGTCGTCCACGAGCACCTCCTTCGACGTGCCGGGGAGGGTGACGGTGAGCAGCCGCGCCTCCCAGAACTCGCACGCGCCCTTGAGGAGGGGGTAGATCTTCTTCAGGTACTCGCGTGACCCGGTGTACTCGTAGTGCTCCCACAACGTGGTGCACAGCCAGGCGTTGCCCGCCGGGTGCCACCACCAGCCGCTGCCGCCGTAGGGGTTGGTGGAGAAGGCGACGGCCCAGCCGGCGTTCTTGCCGCTGGAGTTGCGGTAGCGGTTGCGCGGGTCGTTGAACAGGCGACGGGTGGTGTCGTTCCAGGAGGGGAGCTGGGCGACGCAGTAGTCCGTGAAGGCGTCGAAGCAGGGGGAAAGGCCCGTGCGGTCGGCCATCCAGTAGTTCATCTGGATGTTGATGTCGGTGTGGTAGTCGCCCATCCAGTCCGGGTCGTTGCCGTCCAGCCACAGGCCCTGGAGGCCCATCGGCAGGCTGTCGCGCGAGCCGGTGATCATGAGGTAGCGGCCGTACTGGAGGTAGGCCGCTTCCAGTTCCGGGTCGGGTTCGGGATCGCGGCTGCGGGCGTGCAGGCGCTCCCAGGTGTCGAGTTCGCGCTGGGCGTCCGTGGACGTGCCGAGGGAGAGGCCGAGCCGTCCGTACAGGGCGCGGTAGTCGGCGACATGGGTGCGGCGCAGGGCGTCGGCGGACTCCGCGACGGCGGCGCGGACCTTCGTACGGGCCAGGCGCTCCGGGTCGAGGGAGGGAGCACGGAAGCCGGCTGCGGCGTCGGGCGCATAGTTCGTGCCCGCAGTGACCACCACAGTGAGGTCCTTGCAGCCGGCGAAGTCGATACGGGTGCCGTTGACGGTGACCCTGCCGCCGCTGCCGCGGGCCTTGACGGCGGCGCCGTAGCGCAGGCCGTTGGGGAGGGCCGCGCCGAACGACTCTGCGGCGGTCGGCTTCTCGCCGTGGGTGCCGGTGAGGGTGATGGAGCCGGTGTAGCGGCCGCCGCCGCTCTGGGTGAAGCGCAGGACGATGACGTCGTCGGGGTGGCTGGCGTACATCTCGCGCCGGTAGGTGACGCCGGAGCGGACGTAGGAGCTGGTGACCAGGCCCTGGGCGAGGTCGAGGGTGCGGCGGTAGCCGGAGACGGCGCCGAGGTCGTGGGCGGGGATGTCGACGGTGAGCCTGGCGAGCAGCGTGAAGGAGCCGAAGTCGGAGCGGCCGTAGGGGAACTGGCCGTCCTGGTCCAGGGTGTCGTTGAGGCCGCCGGTCCACATGGTGGCGTCGGTGATCAGGAGGAGCTCGCGGCCGGGGTCGTTGCTCGCGAGGGCTCCGATGCGGCCGTTGCCGAGGGGCAGGCCCTGTTCGATGAGTGAGCCCTCGTCGCCCGGTGCCTGCCACCACAGCCGCTCGCGAGCGGCGTCGGCGGGGAGCGGGACTTCGGCGGGGCGGACAGGAGCGGCGGAGGCGGTGAACGTGGGCAGCGTGCCGAGGGCGGCGGTGAGGCCCGCGGTGGTGGCGAGGGAGAGGAGAGTTCTTCGGCTCGGCTCGTTCGGGCTGGTGTTCATGCGGGGCTCCGGATGCGTCTGGGCCGGGGCCCGGCGCGCTGCCGGGCCCCGACGGAGGGAGGTCAGAGAGACTTCTGCACGTCGATCCGGTCGATGTCCGGCGCGTAGCCGGTCCCGCTGTCGAACGTGATCGTGTTGGCCCCGGCCTTCAGCTTCACCGCCACGTGGACGCTGTTCACCGTGCCCCAGTCGCCCGTGGACGCGAACTTGTGCGAGGTGCCGCCGCCTCCGTTGGCCGAGACGGAGATCGAACGGGCGTCACCGCTGACGTAGGCGACCTTGATCTGGTAGGTGCCGGCCTTGGGGACCACCACGTCGTCGAGAGTCAGCTTGCCGCCGGTGTAGAGGTTGCCGACCTTGCGGCCGTCGGAGCAGGCGGAGCAGTCGGCTACGGAGGCGTTGCCGCTCAGGGTGCCCGCCTCGGCCTCGTAGGCGGTCCAGGCGAGGTCGGTGCCGCGCGGGGTGACGGTGAACAGGCGGGAGCCGTGCGCGGGGAGTGCCTGGGTGATCTTGTCGGTGTAGGAGCCGAGGTTCTCCTTGTTCCACACGTCGCGCACCGAGGCCTTGCCCTTGAAGCCCAGGGTCGGCCAGTTGGCGGTCACCGAGGCGGGCGCGTCGGACAGGTTGAACAGCGCGACGGTGTAGGTGCCGTCCGGGTTCTTCGCGGCCCACACCTGCTGCGGGTCGGAGGCGGTGACGGGCTCGGCGGGCGGGGCGCTGCTCTGGTTGAGCGCGATGACCTCGCGGTTGGTCAGCAGCGACAGGCCGTAGGAGTCGAGCTCGGTGAGGTCGTCGCCGGTGAAGAGCGGGGACTTGGCTATCGCCCAGAGGGTGGCGTAGCTCTGCCGCTCGGCCTTGGTGAGGCCGTCCATCTCGCCGTTGCCGACGTTCAGGGAGTCGAGGTCGTTCCAGCCGCCGGGGCCTGCGTGGGCGGTCCAGGCCGGGGCGTCGTCCCAGCGGTCGTCGACCGAGTTCTCCCAGGTGACCAGGGTGTTGCAGTAGCACTCGACGTCGGTGTCGATGCGCCAGCCGTTGGAGTACTTCTTCCAGTCCTCGACGTGTCCGTAGTCGAGGGACCAGGACAGCTCCAGGTGGATCGGGCGGCCGGCGGTCTTGATGGCCTTCTGCCAGGCGGCGACGTCGGCGACGTTGTTGTAGTTGTCGCCGCTCTTGAAGGAGCCGGGGCCCACGCCGTCGAGCTTCAGGAAGTCGTAGCCCCAGTCGGCGAACATCTGGGCCTGGGAGTCGATGTACTTCTGCGCGCAGGGGTTCGAGAAGTCGATCTTGTAGGCGCTGTCCCAGCCGTTGGTGGTGCGCAGGTCGTCGTAGACGATGTCGCCGGTCGTGCAGCCCGCGGCGTTCCAGATCGGGTTCTTGCCGTCGTTGTACGCCCCTTTCTCCAGGCCGACCGGGAGGTAGATGCCGGGCTTGAGGCCCTTGGCGTGGATGCGGTCGGCGACGGCCTTCATGCCGCTGGGGAAGCGCACCGGGTCGGCCTTCTGCCGGCCGTACTCGTCGAACTGCGACTTCCAGGACCAGTCCATCCACCAGCCGGCGTCGATGTTGACGTACTCGTAGCCGTACTTCTTCAGCTTGGCGGCCATGGCGTCGGTCTGCTTGATGACGTTCGCCTCGGACAGGTAGCTGTAGTCGCCCTTCGGGTTGAGGTCCGGGTACTTCGACGACTGCATGGTCCAGCTCGTCCAGCCCATGTAGGGCTTGGCGGCCACGGTGGTGGCCGGGGCGGCCGGGGGCGCGGGGGTCTCGGCCTGCGCGGCGGGGACGGCGGCCGTGACACCGGCGGTGAGGGCCAGGACCACCACGGCTCTCAGGGCGCGTGCGGGCATGACGGAGTACGAGGATGACCTCATGGGTCGTACCTCCCTGGGTTGGTTCAGCGGTTCTGGCGCTGGTCGTCGGCTCTGATGAAGGACTGGATCGCGGTGGCCGCGGCCCCGCGCGCCCACTCCTCGAAGGGCAGCGGGCGGGTCTGTACGTCGCACCGGGCGGCGGAGCCGAAGGCGGCCGCGCCGAAGGCGTCGCGGATCTGTTCGGCGAACAGGTCGTAGGCGGCGAGTCCCTCGCCGGAGATGATCACCCGCTCGGGGCCGAGCAGGTTGGCCACGGTGGCGATGCCGCGTCCGATCGCCTCGCCGGCGCGCGCGTAGGCCTCGCGCGCTCCGGCGACACCGCGGTGGGCGAGGGCCACGGCTTCTGCGGTGTCGGCGACGTCGACGCCGGTGGTCTCGCGGATCCGCCGGACGATCGCGGCGTCCCCCGCGATGGCCTCCACGCAGCCGCGGTTGCCGCAGTGGCAGGGCGGGCCGGCCGGGTCGACGGTCACGTGCCCGATCTCCCCGGCCACGCCGTGCGCACCGGCGACGACGCGGCCGTGCACCACGAGGCCGCAGCCGATGCCGGCGCCGACGGTCACCACGGCGAAGTCGGAGAGCCCCACGCCGGCGCCGAACCACTGCTCGGCGACGGTCAGGGCCCGTACGTCGTTGTCGACGGTGACCGGCAATCCGGTGGTCGCGGAGGCGAGTTCGGCGAGGGGCACGTCCCGCCACTCCAGGAACGGGGAGTAGCGGACGGCTCCGGCGCCGCGGTCCACGTCACCGGAGACGGCGATTCCGAGGCCGAGGACCGGGACGCCCGAGCCGCCCGCCTCGGCGAGCAGTTCGCCCGCCAGTTCGGCGACCGAAGCCAGCACGCGCTTGGGCTCCCGGTCCGGGAGCGGGGCGTGGCGGGCGACGCGGATGCGGCAGCACAGGTCGGTGAGGACGGCGATGACCTCGTCGCCGGTCACCTTGACGCCGATGAACAGCGCCCGTCCCCCGTCGACCCGCACCGGGTTGGCGGGGCGGCCGAGTGCGGGCCGGGCCGGCTCGTCCGCGTCCTCCACGAGGTAGCCGGCCTCGATGAGGGGCCGGACCGCCTTGGTGACGGCGGCCGGGGACAGTCCCGCCCGCCGGGCCACCTCAAGGCGGGTGAGCGGCCCATGGCTCAGGACCGTGGTGAAGATCTGCGAGGCGGCCGGCGTGTTCGCCGGGAACGTCTCGGCACGGCGGATCGAGGACATGACCGGAACCTAGATGGCTTATTTTCCGCCGTCAATAAAAGAAGCAGGATTCCCTGACGAACACTGCAGGACTCCCACCCGGTGATCCCTGCCTGTCCAACTGTGCGTCGTCTGTGGCGATCTGACGGGATGCGAGAGGGTTGCCCCGCACGAAGCTGATCGTTCTCGTATGAGCAGCACATCGACAGAAACGTGAGGAATCCGGATGGTCTCAGCAACGGTGGTCAGAGGTACGGCGGTGGCGGCGGCCGTGATGTCTCTCCTGGCGGTTCCCGCCCACGCCGCGCCCGGGCGACCCGGCGCCGCCGCGGTCGACGCCAAGGCAGCCGCCCTGCCCGCCCCGGACGTCGACGGCATCTGGAACGTCCTGCGCACGGCGCGGCGGCAGGGCGCACCCGGCGCGATCGCGCGCCTCGACGACGGCGGCACGGCCCACTGGGCGGCCGTGGGCGTCGCCGACCGCAAGTCGGGCCGGGCCATCAACAACGCCGACCGGTTCCGCATCGGCAGCGTCACGAAGACCTTCTCGGCCGTCGTCCTGCTGCAACTGGCCGAGGAGAAGCGGCTCAAGCTGGACGCCCCGGTCAACCGCTATCTGCCGGGGCTCCTGCCCGACGACGGCATCACGGTCCGGCATGTACTCAGCCACCGCAGCGGCCTGTACGACTACACCAACGAGATGTTCGCGCGGACGGTTCCCGGCTTCGAGGCGGTCCGTACGAAGGTGTTCACCTACCGGCAGCTGGTGAACCGGTCCCTGAGCAAGGCACGGACCACGAAGCCGGGCGGCGCGTACTCCTACTCCAACACCAACTTCGTCGTCGCCGGGATGCTCATCGAGAAGCTGACCGGGCACTCCGTGGGCACCGAGTACCGGAACCGGATCATCGAGCCGCTGAAGCTGCGCGACACCTTCTACGTGCACCCCGGCAAGAAGATCCCCGGCCGGCACACCCGCGGCTATCTCACGCCGGACACGGCCGGCGCGGCGCTCGTCGACGCCACCGAGCAGACGGCGTCGTGGGCGCAGAGCGCGGGCGCGGTCATCTCCAGCACGCGCGACCTCAACACGTTCCTGTCGGCCCTGCTCGGCGGCCGGCTCACCTCCCGGGCACAGCTGGCCCAGATGCAGCGCTGGGTACCGGCGGGCGGCGTGCAGTCGTACGGGCTCGGGCTGCGGCGCCGCGATCTGTCGTGCGGGGTCTCCGTGTACGGCCACACGGGCGCCGTGCAGGGCTACTACACGTACGCGTTCGCCTCCAAGGACGGCAGGCGCAGCCTCGCCGCGCTCGCCAACACCTCCAACAACGGCACGGTCCTCAACTCCATGATGGGCACCCTGGAGTCCGCGTTCTGCGGCAAGCAGACGAAGCCGCAAAAGCGTGCCGCCGTGGTCGAACGGCACGAGGACATCGAACCCGGGATCCGGCTCCCGCTGGGCCCGAACGCGGGCTGAGGGCGAGGACGGGGCGGGAACCCGCGAGATCCGGTGGACGTTTCCACGACAACACCACCGGCATCCCCACCGGATCTCGAACGACCCACCAGGACAGCCCGATGAGCGAGTTGGTTCCCGGGGGCAATCTGCCCCTCCCGGGCGGCAGCGTGACCGTCCGGGTGCCCGGCCCCTTCGACGTGTCCGCGCTGGTCACCGACGACAGCGGCAAGGTCCGCGGCGATGCCGACTTCGTGTTCTACAACCAGCCGTCCACGGCGGGCGCCCGGCTCCGGGGCGACACCCTGACCGTCGACCCGCCGCGCCTGCGCCCCGGGGCCACCCGGGTCACGGTGGTCGTCAGCCCCGCCGACCCGGGCACTCCCCTGGGCCGCCTGCCGGCCCCCGTGGTCCACGTCAGCGGTCCGGGCGGCCGCGCGATCGCCCGGTTCGCCCCGCCGCGCCCACGGCAGGAGACCTTGCTGCTGCTCGCGGAGATCTACCGGCGCGGCGACGGCTGGAAGCTGCGGGCGCTGGGGCAGGGGTACGCGGACGGGCTGGCGGGGCTGGCGCGCGACTTCGGGGTGGACGTCGTCGAGGACGCGACGCCGACCCCGGTCGCCACGGCACCCGCAGCGATCACTCCGGCCGGACCGGCGGCCCGGTCCGCGATGCACACCCTGTCCGCCGTCGCCGCCCCGCACGCCCCCTCCCCCGATCGCGACGGCTTCCTGGGCCTGGTCAACTCCGCGCGCGCCAGTGCCGGTTCACCGCCCGTCACCGTCGACGCCCGCCTGGCCTCCGCCGCGCAGGCCCACGCCTCCGCCATGGCAGCGGCGGGGCAGCTCGGCGTCGAGGGCCGCGACGGCGTCTCCGTGTACCAGCGCATCACCGGCGCCGGGTATGCGTATCTCACCGTCGGCGAGCACCTGGTCTCCGGCCCGCGCACCCCCGCCGAGTTCGTCGCCTACTGCCTGCGCACCGAACAGCCCCGCCGCACCCTGCACGACCCGGCCTTCACCCACGCCGCGCTGGCGCACGTCACGGGCGGCCGCTCGGGCGACACGTACTGGACGGCGCTCTGGGCCAGGCCGTTGGCCCCCGGCGACCTGTCCCGCACCGTGACCGAGGTCGTCGACCTCACCAACCGGGAGCGGGCCCGGGCCGGGCTGCGTCCCCTCGCCGTCGATCCCGCGCTCAGCACCGCGGCGCAGGCCTACAGCGTCGACATGGCGGCCCGTGCCTTCTACTCCCACACCTCGCCCGAGGGAAGCCAACCCTGGGACCGGGCGGCCGCCGCGGGCTCCCGCATGCGCTCGATCGGCGAGAACATCGCGTGCGGCCAGCGCTCCGCGGCCGAGGTCGTGGAGGGCTGGATGAACAGCCCGGGCCATCGCGCCAACATCCTCAAGCGTGACTTCACCCACATAGGAATCGGCTTCGCGGGCGGCGGGCCGGCCGGCACGTACTGGACCCAGCTCTTCGGCGCCTGACGGTCCGGGGAATCCGACACGCCGCGATCTAGGCAGAACGGGAGCCTCCGGGACAGGATGCCCGCATGAAGGGTGACCTCTTTTCCAACGAGCACATGGTCCAGCCCGCCACGGCGCCGGGCATGACGATCGAGAACGCCAAATGCATCAAGTACGCGGTGAACGGCGAGATGCACGCCCGCCAGGGCGCGATGGTCGCCTACCGCGGCAACCTCCAGTTCGAGCGCAAGGGTCAGGGCGTGGGCGGCATGCTCAAGCGGGCGGTGACCGGTGAGGGGCTGCCGCTGATGGCGGTGCGCGGGCAGGGCGAGGCCTGGTTCGCGCACGAGGCGCAGAACTGCTTCGTCGTCGACGTCGACCCCGGCGACGAGTTCACGGTCAACGGCCGCAACGTCCTGTGTTTCGACGCCTCGTTGTCGTACCGGATAGCGACGGTGAAGGGTGCCGGCATCACCGGCGGCGGCCTGTTCAACAGCGTCTTCACGGGGCAGGGCAGGCTGGGCCTGGTGTGTGAGGGCAATCCGCTGGTCATCCCGGTCTCGCCGCAGTACCCGGTGTACGTCGACACGGACGCCGTCGTCGGGTGGACCGCGGGCCTGGACACCTCGCTGCACCGCTCGCAGTCCCTGGGCTCGATGCTGCGCGGCGGTTCCGGGGAGGCCGTGCAGCTGATGCTGCAGGGCCAGGGCCATGTCGTCGTACGGCCGAGCGAGGCGACCCCGCAGAAGTCCCAGCAGCACTGATCCCGCCCCCGTGAGGTGATCTGCGCCTCACGAGCAACCCCGTCCGCCTTGCCGACGTCTTGATCGACAACAAGTGAAGCCCTGGCCGCCCTTTCCGGCCAGGGCCGGTTTTCAACGCTCTATACACGCCATGTATACCGATTGTGTATACGCACTGCGTATACACAGAGAGTAGAGATGGCGTGTATATCGATCGAGAGGCATCGATGTACGGCAAGGCATTCGCCCCGGAGTACCAGGGAGCCCTGACCAAGCTGTCCGTGAACTCCTCGCTGACCGACGTACTGGCCGCCGGCACCGAGCAGTTGAGAGCGGCCGAGCAGGCCGGGCAGCACGGCGAGGCGGCACGTTCAGGGCTCGCGGTCGCCGAGGCGCACCGCCGGCTGGGGCAGATCGGGGACGCGGACCGGGCGTGGAAGGCGAGCTACCGCGCCGCCCGGGAGGCCGGCGACACCCCGGCGATGGCCTGGGCGCTGTGGAGCGGCGGCACGCTGGCGCGACAGCGCGGGGCGTTCCCCCTGGCCCGGCGGCTGCTTCAGCTCGCGGCGGACTTCGGCGAGCGCGGCGGCGACATCGTCGTACGCGGCTACTCCCTGGCCGGGCTCGCCGAGACCGGCCGCATCCAGGGCGACTACGACGCCGTCCACCGGCTGCACGAGCAGTTGCTGGCCGAGGCGCGGCGGCGAGGCGAGGCGCGGCACACCGTGTGGGCCCTTGAGGGCATCGCCCAGATCCACCGCAACACCGGCTCGTACGACACCGCGTACGACCTGTTCGAGGAGGCGGCCGAGATCGCCGCGGGCGCCGAGGACCGGCGTGGCCACGCCTGGGCGCTGCGCGGACTCGCCGACGTCGTCTCCGTGCGCGACGGCGACACGCCACGGGCACTGGCCCTGCTGTCCGAGGCGGAGACCACGTGCCGGGCGATGAAGCTGTCCAGCGCGCTGGCCTACAACCACAAGATGCGCGGCAACGTCCTCTACCGCGCCGGGCGTTACGCCGAGGCCCGGGACCTGTACGAGCAGGCGCTCGCCGAGTTCCGTGCCATGAGCGAGCCGCGCGGCCAGGCGCTGTCCCGGCTGGGGCTGGCCAAGTCGCGGGCCCAGCTGGGGCGCGACCGTGCCGAGACCGCCGCCGAACTGGCCGAGCTGGCCGGTGTGCTGGAGCGGATCGGGCTGCGGCACGCCCGGGAGATGGTGGCGCGGGCGCAGAAGGAGTTCGGCGTCGGCGAGGATGCCATGGCCGGCGCCGGGGCGGGGGTCGTACGGTGACGGCGTCCCCTTCCGCTCTCCGGGCTCCGTCCGGCATCCAGGAGCACCCCTCCTCCCTTCAGGCCCCGCCCGACGCCCGCCAAGTCCTCGACCGCTGCCGCGCCTTGGTGCGGCCCGCACTGCGGGAGGCCGTGGAGCGGACACATCCGTGGGTCGGTGAGATGGCCGCATACTCCTTCGGCTGGTGCGAGGTGGGCGGCGCGCCCGCCGCAGCCTCCGGCGGGAAGGGTGTACGGCAGGCGCTGGCCGTGCTCGGGGCCGAGGCGGCCGGCGCGGCCGGGCGGCTCGCGGTGCCCGGGGCGGTCGCGGTGGAGCTGGTGCACGCCTTCTCCCTGCTGCACGACGACATCATGGACGGCGACACGTCCCGGCGCCGCCGCCCCACCGTGTGGAAGGCGTACGGCACGGGACCCGCCGTCCTCGCGGGTGACGCGCTGTTCGCGCTCGCCGTCGAGACGCTGGCCGCCGCACCGGCGGGCCCGCGGGCCGTACGGCTGCTGTCCGCGGCGTTGCAGGACCTGGTGCGCGGGCAGGCGGACGACCTGCTGTTCGCCACGCGTCCGTGGACGGGGCCGGAGCGCGTGCGGCCCGATGAGTACCGGACGATGGCCGAGCACAAGACGGGTGCCCTGCTGGGCTGTGCGGCCGCGCTGGGCGCCCTGCTCGGCGGTGCGCCGCCCGCGACCGTCGCCGCCCTCGACCGGGCGGGGCGGCATCTGGGCATCGCCTTCCAGGTGGTCGACGATCTGCTGGGCGTCTGGGGCGACCCGGCCGTCACCGGCAAACCGGTGTACGGCGATCTGCGGGAGCGCAAGAAGACGTTCCCCCTGCTGGCCGCGCTCGACTCGCCCGCCGGCGGCCCCCTCGCCGCGCTCCTGGAGTCGTCCGCCGACCCCGCCGAGGTGGCCTCGCTGATCGAGGAGGCGGGCGGCCGCTCGGCCGCGCTCGCGGAGGCGCGACGCCATGTGACCGCCGTGGAGGCCGCTCTGGCCGACGTACCACTCCAGGCCGGCCCCGCCGCGGAGCTGCGGTCGCTGCTCGACTTCCTGGTGCGACGCGACCTGTGAGGGCCCGGCTCGCGGCGGGCGGTGATCGCCCGACCATCATCGCGCCCGCGGCGAGCCCACGCTGACCGGCGTCATGTGACCGCCGCGCAGCCCCTCAGGCCGACGTACCACCGCAGGCCGATCCCTCCGGGGAACTGCGGTCGCTGCTCGACTTCCTGGTGCGACGCGACCTGTGAGGGCCCGGCTCGCGGCGGGCGGTGATCGCCCGACACCGTGGCGCCCGTGGCGAGCCCGAGTTGACCGGCGCCGCCTCCCGCGTCAGGGTGCCAACGGCGTGGACCCCGCCCCACGCCGGAAAGGTGACTGCCTTGATCGGGATCTCCGACGTCGAAGCCGCGGCCGACCTCATCGCCGGCCACGTCGTCCACACGCCGACCGTGCCCAGCCCCGGCCTGTCGGCCCTGCTCGGCGTCCCGGTGACGGCCAAGCTCGAACTGCTGCAGCGCACCGGCTCGTTCAAGGCCCGCGGGGCGACGGCGAAGCTGCTGTCGCTGACGGGGGCCCAGCGCGCGGCCGGGGTCGTGGCGGTCAGCGGCGGCAACCACGGAATCGCCCTCGCGATGACGGCCGCGGTCCTCGATGTGAAGGCGACCGTCGTGATGCCGCGTTCGGCGCCGGCCCGCGCCGTGGAGATCGCCCGCGGCGCCGGAGCGTCCGTGCGGCTGACGGACGACATGGACGGAGCGTTCTCTCTCGTCACACGGCTGCGGGACGAGGGGCTGACGCTCGTCCACCCCTTCGACGACCCGTTGGTGATCGCCGGCCAGGGCACCGTCGGGCTGGAGTTCGCCGACGACGCCGGTGACCTCACGGACGTGATCGTCAGCGTCGGGGGCGGCGGACTCGTCTCCGGCGTCGCGGTCGCGCTGCGGGCCCGCCGTCCGGACGTACGGATCTGGGGCGTGGAGACCGAGGGAGCCGAGGCGATGTCCGAAGCGCTTGCGGCGGGCGGGCCGGTGCCGGTGGCGCTGTCGTCGATCGTCTCCACGCTGTGCGCGCCGGCCGCGTCCCGGCTGACGTACGACCATGTGTCCGCCTTGGTCCACGAGGTGCTCGTGGTCCCGGACCGGGAGGCGGTGCGGGGCGTGCTCGACCTCGCCGAGCACGCCAAGCTGTGGACCGAGCCGGCCGCCGGCTGTCTGCTGCCCGCGGCCCGGCGCGTCCTGGAGCGGGTCGAAGACGGCGCGCGGCTCGGGCTGGTGGTGTGCGGGGGCAACGCGACAACCGGGGATGTGCTGCGCTGGACGGCGGATTTCGGTGTTCACTGAAACGCCGTCTCGAATTCCTTACTTTTTCGTCAGGTTACTCACGCGTAAGAACCAAAGGAAAGGAACGGCGCTTTAGTTGAGGTTTTCGTTGAACGCTTCCTGTCCCGTCTCTCGTACTTCCTGTGAGAAATGAGAATCAGGGGTTCAGCGAGGGATGACCATGGTCAAGGCGCGCGTCTCCACATCCGAGTTGGTCGCCGGGAGGTACCGGCTCGTCGATGTCGTGCACAGCGAGACGAACCGCGTCAGTTACTACGGCGAGGACATCGAGACCGAACGCCCGTTCCTCCTCACGCAGATCGGGCTCCCCGACGCACCGAGCCCGGACGACAGGCGCCGGGCAACCTCGCGCATCCTGCGCACGTCCGAGCAGATGGGGCTGCTGCGCCCGGGCGCGGTCGCCACGGTCGTGGACGCCGTCGAGGAGGCCGGGAACCTGTGGATCGTCACCGAGTGGATCGACGGCACGCCCCTCGGTGAACTCCTCACCCAGCAGGGCACGTTCAACTATGTGCGGGCCGCGCGCATCGGCCTCGAACTGCTCGACGTCCTGGAGGCGGCGCACGTCGCCGGTATCACGCACGGCGAACTGAGCCCCGGCCAGGTGTTCGTGCGCGGCGACGGCACCGTGGTGGTCACCGGCTTCGGACTGGCCGGCGCGACCCTTGCGCCCCGGGTCGCCGCGCCGTCGTACGCCTCACCGGAGCAGGCCCGCGACGAGCGCATCGGACCGGCGTCCGACCTGTGGGCGCTCGGCGCGATCCTCTACGCCATGGTCGAGGGGCGCCCGCCGTACCGCGAACGGGACCGGCCCGAGGCGACGTTGAAGGGCGTGGACCGGCTTCCGCTGCGCGCCCCGGTGCGTGCCGGGCCGCTCACCCAGGCGGTGCAGGGACTGCTGCGCAAGGACTCCAGGGAGCGGCTGAGCAGACCCGTGGTCCGCGAGGCGTTCGTGCGTGTCCTCAACGAGGATCCCGAGACGCCCATGCCGGCCGAGCCGCGCCCCCGGCTGCGCGGTCTGTACGTCGTCGGACCGGGCTGGGGCAGGCGCGCCATGATCGCCGGCACCGCGCTCGCCGTCGTCACGGTAGCCGCGGCCGTCCTGGTGGTGACCAGCGACCGGTCGGACGACTCGGACCCCTCGGCAGCCGGTACGGCACCCAGTCCGTCGGCCTCTGCCAAGGAGCCCGCCACTCCGGCTCCGACCGCGTCCCCCACGAAGGAACCCACGGCCTCCCCCACGAAGAGCGCGCCGGAGAGCGCATCGCCCACCGCGTCCCCCTCGGGCACCGCGCTGCCCTCCGGATTCCGGACGTACACCTCACCGGAGGGCTTCTCCGTCGCCCTGCCCCAGGACTGGAAACCCCTGAGCACCACGCGTGCCTCGGACCTGGCGTACCGGGTCGTGTTCGCCGCGGAAGGCGATCCGCGTACGCTCGCGGTCACCTACAGCGAACGCGTCGGCCCGGACCCCGTCGCCGTGTGGCGCGACGATGTCGAGCCCCAACTGAAGCAGTCCGCCACCGACTACGAACGCATCGGCGACATCGAGGCGACCACGTACCAGGGTTACAAGGCCGCCGACATCCAGTGGCTCGCCGACGTGGACGACACGCGGGTGCGCACTTTCGGCCGCGGCTTCCTCATCGGCGACCACGTCGGGTACTCGTTGCGCTGGACGACCCCGGCGGGCGACTGGAACGACGCCGACAACCAGGGGGCCCTGGACACCGTCCTGCGGACCTTCCAGGTGCCCGAAGCCTGATCAGGCCCGCACGCGGGGTGCGCACATCGCCCGCAGCGGCAGGCGGTGCAGCGGTTCGGTCCGCCAACGCGCCGTGAACGTCCGGTCCTTGAGCGAACACGTCACGTCCAGGTGGTGCGGGGTCTCCAGGAAGGCGATGTCCACGACGAGGGTGTCCGCGTCGGTCCAGCCGCCGCTGACCGCGGTGGGCACCGGCCCCTCGGTGACGGTCCAGCCGGGCTCCCCGAGCCGCAGCCGAAACGGGTGGCCGTCCTCGGTGAGCGTCAGGGCCCAGCCGTCCCCGTCCGGCGTGAGGTCGATCGCGCTCAGCCTGGCCGGGTTCCCGCCGACATCGCCGTTCGGGGTGAAGGCCGCGGCGGACCAGGCCTCGGCCCGCTGGGGCGGTGCGGGCTCACCGGCAGCGGGCGGCAGCGCGAGGCCCGCCAGCCGCTCGGCCAGGGCCGCGTCCGCCGCCTCGCCTCCCGTCAGGGGCGCGGGGCGGAACGCGGGCAGCAGATGCTCCCAGACCAGGTTCAGCAGAGCCTGCATGTTCCAGGTGTCCGCGGTCGTCGCGATCACGGCGTCCTGCTCGGGCAGCACCAGACAGAACTGACCGAACGCGCCGTCGCCGCGGTAGCCGTGCCGGGACATCCAGAACTTGAAGCCGTATCCCCGCTGCCAGTCGTCCCCGGGCATGAATCCGGAGTTCGAGATCTGCGGGCGCGTGGCCTCGGCCACCCACCATTCGGGGAGCAGCCGCCGGCCGTCCCACACCCCGCCCCGCAGATACAGCAGGCCCAGCCTGGCGATCGCGTCGGTGGTGGCGTGCAGTCCGCTGAAGCCGAGCTCCGGGCCGCCGCGGTAGCGCAGCCACGCGACCTCGCCGATGCCGAGCGGGTCCAGTAGACGCGGCCGGAGATACTCGGTCAGCGACTGGCCGCTCGCACGCTGGACGATGGCGGAGAGCGTGTAGGTGGCGGGCTGGTTGTAGGCGAAGAACGTGCCCGGATCGCGGGGCGGCGGCACCAGCAGGAACCCGCGGACGAGGTCCTCACGGTCCCGTGCCCGCGCATCGTCGAATGCGTCGGTCTCGTGCCCACTGGCCATGGACGCCACATGCCGTACGAGCATCGCGCGGCTGCGCGGATCGGTGATGTCGGCGTCGAGCTCGGGGAAGTACGAGATCACCGGGTCATCGAGCCGAATCAGCCCCTCGCCGGCGGCGATCCCGGCGGCGGTCGCGGTGAAGCTCTTGCTGATCGAGTAGAGCAGGTGCGGGCGTTCGGAGGTGTACGGCGCCCACCAGCCGGCGGCGACGAGGCGGTCGTGGCGCAGGATCATCAGGCTGTGCGGCTCGATGTCGGGGGCGGCGTCGAGAGCGTCGAGGAAGGCGAGGACACCGGAGGCGTCGACGCCCTGGGCGGCGGGCGTGCTCGAAGGCAGCGGGCGAACACTCATGCGAGCATCCTCTCCGATACCGGGGCGATGACAGAGCCATTCGCGCCCCGGACTCTGCACCCCGCCCCGTCCGTCCCGTCGATCCCGTTTTCACCACCCGTGTCCGGGGACTCGGGCCGCATGGTGCAGATCGGATACACGATGATGACCGAGCAGGCCGCCCCTCGTGACCTGGTGGACCACCTGGTCCGCGCCGAGGAAGCCGGCTTCGACTTCTCTGTGACCTCGGACCACTACTTTCCGTGGCTGCGTTCTCAGGGTCACTCTCCGTACGCGTGGAGTCTCCTGGGCGCGGCCGCCCAGGCCACGTCGCGGATTCCGCTGATGACCTACGTGACATGTCCGACGTTCCGTTACCACCCGGCGGTGGTCGCGCAGAAGGCGGCCACGATGCAACTGCTGTCCGAGGGCCGGTTCCGGCTGGGGCTCGGCTCCGGGGAGAACCTCAACGAACATGTCGTGGGCGGTGGTTGGCCGTCCGTGGACGTACGGCACGAGATGTTCGAGGAGGCGGTGGAGATCATCCGGGCGCTCTTCGAGGGCGGCCATGTGAACCGTCGCGGCACGCACTTCGACGTGGAGTCGGCCCGCCTGTGGGACCTGCCGGACCAGCCGCCCCCCATCGGCATCGCCGTCTCCGGTGAGCAGTCCTGCGAGCTCGCGGGCCGGCTCGGCGACCTGGTGATCGCCACGGAACCCAAGGCCGACCTGCTCGCGGCGTTCGACCGGCACGGCGGCGCGGGCAAGCCGCGCGTGGGGCAACTGCCCGTGTGCTACGATCCCGACCGGGACACCGCGATCAAGCGCGCCCACTCCCAGTTCCGCTGGTTCGGCAGCGGCTGGAAGGTCAACGCCGAACTGCCGCACCCGGACTCCTTCGAGGCGGCAACCCAGTTCGTCACGCCGGACGACGTCGCCGACGCGATCCCGTGCGGCGACGACGTGGATGCCTTCGTCGAAGCCGTCCGTCCCTTCGCCGCGGCCGGCTTCACCGAGGTCGCCCTCGTGCAGATCGGGGGCGAGGAGCAACGGCCGTACATCGACTGGGCGGAGTCGACGCTGCTGCCCGCGCTGCGGGACGCGCTCGGCTGAGGCACACGATATGCGCTTCGCACGTCACCGCACGCGCACCGGACCGGACGGCATCGGGGACCGCGAGAGCGTCGCCCGCGGGTGTCATAGGCTGCCGGTCGGCACCTGAGCCTTCCCGGCGGTGCCTTCCGAGCAGCACCAACAGGAGAGTCATCCGTGACACTGGCGTTCGTCCCGCCCGAGACGTCCCCCGCGCCCCAGCCCCCGTTGTCCGATCTCGTCGCGCGGGACGCGCGTGAGTTCGGCGTCTACGCGCGGACCGGAGGGTGGGCCTTCGGCCTGATGGTGGCGCGCAGCGTACGGCCCGGCGGGCAGAGCGCGGGCGAGACGCCGAAGGTGTCCGCGAAGGAGTTCGCCGAACTCGCCGGGTGCTCCGCCGACCGCGTCATGCGCTACTACAAGGCCTGGGACCGCGCCGCCGACGACGGTCTGGTGCCGCACTTCGAGACGCTCACGCCGGGCCAGGAAGTGGAGCTGCCCGACTCCGACGTGTGGCTCACCTACTACGTCTCCCGCAACAGCGCCACCTCGGAGCGGGGCACCGCCATCACCGAGGCCGCCGAGGCCGAGGGCATCCGCCCGACGAAGGCGCTGGAGGTCGCCGAGAACCCCACCGCGCTGCGCGCCGCGATCCTCGCCGACCCCTCGACCGCCCGCGCCGCCCGCCAGGCACTTCTCGACCGGGTCCGCGAGGACCCCGATCTGCAGGCCGAGTTGGCGCGGGACGTCGTCCGTACCGACGACCTGAAGAAGGCCGTCGCCACCGAGAGCCGGGCGGCCGACCGGATCGGCTACGTCCGCCAGATCGCGGAGTCCGGCCAGATCAAGACTCCGGCCGGGCAGACCGTGGACGCGCCCGTCGACCTGCGCCAGGAGGCCGAGCGGCACCTGTCGCTCATCGACGAGCTGGAGGACGAGCAGGACACCGGCGAGTGGGCCACCGAGGCCTACGACACCATGAAGTCCCTCGTCGCCGAGACCGTGGAGGCCGATCCCGAGCTGCGCGTGCAGGAGCGGCGAACGAAGTTCTACAGCAGCCTGCAGCGGGCGACGAAGGTCTTCGAGGAGCTGACCTTCGACGATGTGCAGGAGTTCGTCGAGGACGACATGGTCCAGCAGTTGGAGGAGCTCCAGCAGGCCATCAGCACGTGCATCACCGCCCTGCGCGGAGCCCGGTCAGGCCCCGGGCGGGAGCAGTAGCCGCTCACCTCTGCGGGGCGCCGCCGCTTCACTCCGTGTGGCGGCGGCGTGCCCACAGCGGCAACGCGAACCAGCACAGCAGGTACCAGACGACCACGCCCGTGACCAGCCAGGGAACGTAGTCGTCGTGGGTGGCGACCCGCAGGATGAGCAGGAGCGAGGACGCCGTCGTGGCGAGGAGCAGGAGCAGGCCGACCAGGGTCAGCCGGGAGGCCCACTGCACGGCATGCTGTTTGATGCGTCGCCCCGACACCAGACGGTGCAGGGAGACCGGTCCGATCAGGGCTCCGGTGGCGGTGGCACCCAGCACGACCGTCACGATGTAGATCGTCTGGTCGGTGTCGCTCAGCGTGTCGTACTTCGTCGTGAAGACGACGGTGAGCAGAAAGCCGAACAGGATCTGGACGCCCATCTGGGCCACCCGGACCTCTTGGAGGAGGTCGGTCCACATGCGGTCGGCCCGCTCGTCCTCGGTCTCGTCGCGGCCCGTCCGTCTTTCCTTCTCGGTCATGCGTGCCGGGTATCCCCGGCGTTGAACTCTCAAACGGTGAAGATCCGGGAGCAGTGGGTTACCGCTCCCGGACAGCACGCGTCTACCAGCGGTTTTCCACCTGGTCCTGGATCCGCCGGTCGTAGAGGTCCCGGATCGCGGCGAGCGTGTCCCCGGACAGCTCCGGCAGTGCGGCGGCGGCCGCGTTGGCGCGGGCCTGCTCGGGTGTGCGGGCGCCGGGGATCACGGTGGTCACACCGGGCTGCTGGATGATCCAGCGCAGCGCCAGCTGGGCCGGCGTGCAGCCCACCGGTGCGAGCTCGGCGAACTCGGCGGCGGCCTCGACGCCGGTGGCGTAGTCGACCCCCGAGAAGGTCTCGCCCTGGTCGAAGGACTCGCCGTGCCGGTTGTAGGTGCGGTGGTCGTTCGCTGCGAAGACGGTGTCCTTGGTGTACTTGCCCGACAGCAGGCCGGAGGCCAGCGGAACCCGGGCGATGATGCCGACGCCGGCCTCGTGCGCGGCGGGCAGCACCTCGCGCAGGGGCTTCATGCGGAACGGGTTGAGGATGATCTGCACGCTCGCGACACCCGGGCGGGCGATCGCGGTCAGCGCCTCCTCACAGGTCTCCACGCTGACGCCGTAGCGGGCGATGCGCTCCTCCGCGACCAGGGTGTCGAGGGCGTCGAACACCTCGTCCGTCGAGTACACGGGGGTCGGCGGGCAGTGCAGCTGGACCAGGTCGAGGCGGTCGACACCGAGGTTGCGCCGCGAACGGTCGTTCCAGGCGCGGAAGTTGTCGAGGACGTAGTTCTCGGGGATCTGGTCGACCCGGCGGCCCATCTTGGTCGCCACGAAGATGTCCAGCTCGGGCCTGGCGCGCAGGAACGTGGCGATGGTCTGCTCGCTGCGCCCGTCGCCGTACACGTCGGCCGTGTCGAAGAAGGTCACTCCCGACTCGACCGCTGCCTCCAGCACCGCCAGGGCTTCCTTGTCGTCGACGTCTCCCCAGTCGGCGCCCAGCTGCCACGTACCGAGACCGACGACGGATGCCCGCTGACCCGACCTACCGATTACACGCTCGTCCATGACGTCAGTGTGTCACTCGTCATCCATGTGCGCGGAACAGGCCCCTCCGCCTCGTCACCTGTGAATCCATCACTCACACGGGTGAATCAATTCGACAGGCGAGCGGTGCCTGTCAATGCGGTCCCTAGCGTGAGCCCGTGACCGACGACTTCAGCCGCAGGGGCTTCCTGCGCACGGCAGCCGCCCTGACCGCCGTACCGACCCTGCTGCCGGCGGATCCGGCCGCCGCGGCACAGGAGTTGCCCGACTTCCCGGCCGATGTGGCGCTCCACCGCTCGGCGTACCGCAACTGGGTGGGCGAGATCACCGCCGACGGCCTGTGGGCCTGCACACCGGCCCGCCCGGAGCAGGTGGTCGCCGTCGTCAACTGGGCCTGGCGGCACGGCTGGAGCGTCCGCGCCCGGGGCGCCTCGCACGGCTGGTCACCGCTGACGATCACGCAGGGCACCCCGGCGGACGCCCCGGTCCTCCTCGTCGACACCGCCACCCATCTCACCGGCCTGTCCGTGGAGTCGCCGACGACCGTGCGCGCCGGCACCGGAGTCACCCTGGAGGCCCTGCTCACCCGCCTCGAGGAACACGGTCTCGGCATCACCGCCGTGCCCGCGCCCGGCAACCTCACCCTGGGCGGCGCCCTGGCCGTCGACGCGCACGGCACCGCCGTACCGGCGCGGGGCGAACAGCGGCTGCCCGGGCACACGTACGGTTCGCTGAGCAATCTCGTGCTGTCGCTGACAGCCGTCGTCTGGGACGACGCCAGGGGCGCCTACGTGCTGCGGACGTACGGCCGTGACGAGGCGGACTGTGCCGCCCTGCTGGCCCATCTCGGGCGCTCCCTGGTGACCGAGGTCGTGCTGCGCGTGGGCGCGAACACCAACCTTCGCTGCGTCAGCCGTACGGACATCCCGGCGCGCGAGCTCTTCGCCGCGCCCGGCACCGACGGACGCACCCTCGCGAGTCACCTGGACCGGGCCGGGCGGGTCGAGGCGATCTGGTTCGCCTTCACCGAGTTCCCGTGGCTGAAGGTGTGGAGCGTCTCCCCCACCCGGCCGCCGGTCTCGCGGCGCGTGACGAGGCCGTACAACTACCCGTTCTCCGACAGCGTCCCGACGCCGGTCGCGGACCTGGTGGGGCACATCGCGTCGGACGGGGCCTGGTATCTGGCGCCGGTGCTCGGCAACGCGCAGTACGACGTGGCCGCGCTCGGACTGGTGGCGACGCTGTCGGCGGACATCTGGGGGCCGTCGAAGAACACGCTGCTGTATCTGCGGCCGACGACGCTGAGGATCGCCACGAACGGCTACGCGGTGCTCACCGACAGAGCGCAAGTACAGCGCGTCGTCGCCGAGTTCACGGCCTTCTACCGGGAACGGCTCGCGGCGTACGCCGACCGGGGGCAGTTCCCCGTCAACGGGTCGGTGGAGATCCGGGTGACCGGCCTCGACGATCCGGCCGACGCCGGCCTGGACGGGGCGCGGACCCCGCTGCTGTCGGCACTCCGTCCGCGCGACGACCGTCCCGAGTGGGACACCGCCGTCTGGCTGAACATCCTGACGCTGCCCGGGACGCCGTACGCGGAGGCCTTCCTGAGCCAGATCGAGCGGTTTCTGCTGCGCACCTTCGACGGCGAGTACGCCATGACCCGCGTGGAGTGGTCGAAGGGCTGGGCCTATACGAAGGAGGCCGCGTGGAGCGACGGGGAGGTGCTGGGCACGGTCGTGCCGGGCACCTTCGGGGAGGGCGTGTGGGGCGAGGCTTCCGGCGTCCTGGACCGCCTCGACCCGCACGGCGTGTTCGGCAACGCGTTCCTCGACCGGCTGTTCCGGTGAGGCACGGCTAGGTACGGGATGCCAGGGCCCTGGCGTGCACGGTGCGTGCGACCTTCGGTCCGAGCCAGCGCTTGAGGCGGCGCATGGCCTCCAGTTGCCCGGCGGCCCGGTCGATCTTGTAGTACAGCTGCGGCGGCAGATGCGGCAGCAGGGGTGAGTGGCGCTGGCCGAGCAGGGCGAACATCTGGTCCGGGGGCAGCTGGAGGTAGCGGGGCAGGTTCTCGTACCACTGGGCGCTGTAGCGGGCCGCGCTCTGAATGGACAACAGGGCCTGCTTGCGCTCCCGTTCGTAGTGGGCGAGCGCCTCTGGGACAGGGTGCTCGTGCAGCGCGTCGGCGAGGGCGATGGCGTCCTCCAGGGCGAGGGTGGTGCCGGCACCGATGGAGTAGTGGGTGGTGTGGGCGGCGTCGCCGAGCAGGACGAGGTTGTCGCGGT
The DNA here is from genome assembly GCF_045162795.1 of Streptomyces sp. NBC_01017. NCBI lineage: Bacteria > Bacillati > Actinomycetota > Actinomycetes > Kitasatosporales > Streptomycetaceae > Streptomyces > Streptomyces sp. NBC_01017. The sequence continues at coordinate 9,866,308 of NZ_CP108683.1, read as the reverse complement.
GCCAGGTGCGGTTGGCGAAGGTGCGGAAGGGCCGCCACTGGTCGCTTCCGTCGGGGCCTGAGCGGCCGATGAGAGGGTGGCCGTCGAGGACGCCGGCGAAGAGCTTCTCCAGCAGGGCCAGTCCGTCGGCCTCGCTCGCGGTGTCGAAGCCCAGGCCGGTCCAGGTCTCGGGGGCGCATTCGACGACGCAGGTGCTGGCATCCGAGCCTGAGCCCTTGCCGTAGCCGTACCCGTAACACCAGATCCAGCCGTGGGCGGTCTCGACGAAGGCGAAGGTGAACGCGTCGAAGACCTTGCTGGTGCCGAGCCAGAGGTAGCGGTTGCGGCCGGCTCTGGCCTGGGTACCGAAGTGGTCGGCGTACTGGGTGCGCAGGGAGCTGTGGACGCCGTCACCCGCGACGATCAGGTCGGCGGCGGGAAGGTTCTCCGGCGTGATCTCGTGCTCGTAGTCCAGGCGTACGCCCAGTGCCCGGGCGCGTTCGGCGAGGATCTCCAGCAGCCGGTGGCGGCCGATGCCGTGCCCCGAGTCGCTGGGCCGACGGGCCGTCACGTCCCGGACGTGGGCGACGCCTTCGTCCCAGCGGACCGAGCTCTCCTCGATGGCGCGAGCGGACACGGGGTCGCGCTCGTACAGCTTGACGAGCAGTCCGCGCCAGTACGTGACGCCCCAGCCGTAGGTGGAGCCCTCCGGATTGCGCTCGTGGACGGTGATGTCGTGCGACGGGTCCCGCAGCTTCAGCAGGATCGAGAGATAGAGGCCGGCGGGCCCGCCACCGACACAGGCGATCTTCACACATACCCCTTGAAAATACTCAAATCGGCCATATCTGCTCGGCAGAGTAGCAGGGCGGGCACCCCATCCCGCGGCATTGCGGATCGCGCCACTTTCCGCGCGTGAGGTGGGCCACGCGCGCCGGCTCCGCCGGCGAAGGACCTTCCGGAACGCGATCTACCGGGGGAGGAATTTCCCGTTCCGGGTCATCACGGCCACCACCGCGGCAAGATCACCTTCATTCAACCTTGCACGACATGTAGTTACTTGTCCGGATCGGGGCCAACCACTGTCGAGCGATTTCTTCCGCTCTCGTCCGGCCCGATAGGCATGCGGAGTCGTCAACCGAACGAACTCAGGAGGTCCGTATGCCGGAACTCAGCCGTCGCCGTGCGCTCACCGCCGCGGCCGCCCTCGCCACCGTGGCCGGTGTCCAGACGGTCACCGCCCCCACCGCCACCACCGCGTCCGCCACTCCGGCCGGGTCCACCGCGTCGACCGGGTCCACCGGCGGGCACGACCACCACGCCCCGACCCCGACCCCGACGCCCTTCGACGAGGTCTACAAGGGCCGACGGATACAGGGCGGGCCGGCCTCGGGCGGCGGTCACGAGCACCACGGCGGCGGATACGCCGTGCTCGTCGACGGGGTGGAACTGCATGTGATGCGCAACGCCGACGGCAGCTGGATCAGCGTCGTCAGCCACTACGACCCGGTGCCCACGCCCCGCGCCGCGGCCGGCGCCGCCGTGGACGAACTCCAGGGCGCCGCGCTCCTCCCCTTCCCCACCGGCTGACCCGCCGACTGAAGTACCGGCCGACCTCCGACTGTCGGCCGTCGATCCGCCGACTGCCGCGCCCCACCCGCACTTTGGAGCACCAGCGACCATGACCGTCCGCAAGAACCAGGCCCTGCTCACCGCCGACGAGAAGCGGCGATTCGTCTCCGCGCTCCTGGAGCTGAAGCGCAGCGGCCGCTACGACGAGTTCGTCACGACCCACAACGCCTTCATCGTCGGCGACACCGACAACGGCGAGCGCACCGGACACCGTTCACCGTCCTTTCTGCCCTGGCACCGCAGATTCCTGCTCGAGTTCGAGCGCGCGCTGCAGGAGGTGGACGCCTCGGTCGCGCTGCCGTACTGGGACTGGAGCAGCGACCGGTCGATACGGTCCTCGTTGTGGGCGCCCGACTTCCTCGGCGGCACCGGGCGCAGCCGCGACGGACAGGTGATGGACGGGCCGTTCGCGGCGTCGACCGGCAACTGGCAGATCAATGTGCGCGTCGACGGGCGTACGTTTCTGCGCCGGGCGCTCGGCGCCGGCGTCCGCGAGCTGCCGACCCGGGCCGAGGTGGAATCCGTCCTCGCCATGCCGACGTACGACATGGCGCCCTGGAACAGCGGTTCCGACGGCTTCCGCAACCACCTGGAGGGCTGGCGCGGCGTCAATCTGCACAACCGGGTGCATGTGTGGGTCGGCGGGCAGATGGCGACCGGCGCGTCGCCCAACGACCCGGTGTTCTGGCTGCACCACGCCTACATCGACAAGCTGTGGGCGGACTGGCAGCGCCGGCACCCCGGCTCCGCCTATCTGCCGGCCGCCGGGACGCCGAACGTGATCGACCTGGGCGACACGATGAAGCCCTGGAACGACGTACGCCCCGCGGACCTGCTGGACCACACCGCGCACTACACGTTCGACGCGGCCTGAGCCCCGCAGGGCTCGTGGTCATGCCTCGGCGGTCCGGCACTCCGGGTGGCCCCAGCCCTGCGTGTTCTTCGCGATGGACTCGCCCGCCGCGTAGCCGCGACCGCAGAGGCAGCGGCCGGGGAACTTGGCCTTGATGGTGCGCGAGGAGCTGCCGTTCTTCCGGGGCGCGGCAGCCTTGCGGCGCGGGGCCGCCTTGGCCTTGGGGGTGTCCGGGGAGGGCGGCGGCTCCGGTGAGCCGAGCCCGCTGCCCGCGGATTCCTGCACGGTGGCGGCCTGGCTGGCGGCGCGGTCGGCGAAGTCGTTCAGGGGGTCGCCGTCGACCTGGTGGGCGGGGACGTAGCGGAACTCGACCGTGCGGCCGTCGAGGAGTTCGTCGATGCGTACGACCAGTTCCTGGTTGGCTACCGGCTTTCCGGCGGCCGTCTTCCAGCCGTTGCGCTTCCAGCCCGGCAGCCAGGTGGTGACGGCCTTCATGGCGTACTGCGAGTCCATGCGGATCTCCAGCGGTACGCCCGGGTCGGTCGCGGTGAGCAGCTGTTCCAGGGCGGTGAGCTCCGCGACATTATTGGTGGCCTTGCCGAGCGGTCCCGCCTCCCAGCGGGCCGGGGTCTGAGTCTCGTCGGCGACGACCCAGGCCCAGCCCGCCGGTCCGGGGTTTCCCTTCGAAGCCCCGTCGCACGCGGCCACTACACGTTCAAGCATGTGCCCGATCATGCCATGGGCGGGCCGGGTGCCCGGAATCGCGGAGTCGGTCAGGAGACGTCGCTGAGCTTGGGCATGTCGCCCTCGGTCGTACCGGTGTCGATCACCGAGAAGTTCGCGCCCTGCGGGTCGCTCAGCGCCGCGAACCGGCCGAAGGGGCTGGTCATCGGGCCGAAGCGCAGCACACCGCCGAGCTTGGTGGCCTTGGCGACGGCGTCGTCGCAGTCGGGGACGTTGAAGTAGACGTTGATCCACGGCGGGATGTCGGGCGGGAAGTCGGACGTCATCTTCATCCGGCCCAGGGCCATGGTGTCCGCGCCGAGGGTGTAGAGGCGGAAGTCCATCTCGCCGTCTTCCATCTGCTGCTGCCCATAGCCGAATACGGCGGGGAAGAAGGCGTCGGACTTCTCCGGCTCGCGGGTGAAGATCTCCGACCAGCAGAAGGCACCGTGCTGATCCATCTCCGTCTCGAAGCCCTTGTGGGTGCCGGGCTGCCAGACACCGAAGACGACACCGCCGGGGTCCCGGGCCAGGCACATGCTGCCGAACTCGCCGACCGCCATCGGCTCCATCAGGATCTCGCCACCGTTCTCACGGATCTTGGCGGCGCTCGCGCCTGCGTCGGAGGAGGCGAAGTAGAGGCACCACTGCGACTGGCCCTCCTGACCGGGCATCGGCGGCACCACCGCGGCGGCCGCCTTGCCGTTCGCGTAGGCCTGGGTGTAGTTGCCGAACTCCGTCGACTCCTCGCCGAAGGTCCAGCCCAGGACGTCGCCGTAGAAGCTCTTCGCTCCCTCGACGTCACTGAACATCGCGTCGGCCCAGATCGGCGTTCCATCAGGTTTCACGGCCATGGTTGCGGCCCTCTCCCGGATCGGTGAGTTGTCCGGATTCTTACGCTAGTCACCCGGCCCTCCGGCCGCGCGCCGAATGCCCTGTTCCGCTCCAGACTGGGGGTGGACGGCAGCCGGTCGACGAACGGGACACGGTATGGCGGACGGGACGATGCGCGCGTGGTCGGTGGTCGAGCCGGGGCCGGTCGAGTCGGGGTCCCTGCGGCCGGTCGAGAAGCCGGTGCCGGTGCCGGGGGACGACGAGCTGCTCGTGCGCGTGCGGGCGTGCGGTGTGTGCCGCACGGATCTGCACGTCGCCGAGGGTGATCTGGAGGTGCACCGGCCGGGTGTGACGCCGGGGCACGAGGTCGTCGGCGTGGTCGCGGGGTTCGGGGCGGCCGTGAGCGGCTTCGGTATAGGGGAGCGGGTGGGGGTGGCCTGGCTGCGGCGGACGGACGGTTCGTGCGGGTACTGCGCGCGGGGCGCCGAGAACCTGTGCCCGGCTTCGGCGTACACCGGCTGGGACGCCGACGGCGGGTACGCCGAGTACACGACCGTGCCGGCCGCGTTCGCCTACCGGCTGCCCGACGGCCTGGACGACGTGGCGGGCGCGCCGCTGCTGTGCGCCGGGATCATCGGGTATCGCGCCCTGCGACGCGCCGCGCTGCCACCGGGCGGGCGGCTCGGGCTGTACGGCTTCGGGGGCAGTGCCCATCTGTGCGCGCAGGTGGCGATGGCCGAGGGCGCCACCGTGCACGTCCTCACGCGCGGGGCGGCCGCGCGGCAGCTGGCGCTCGATCTGGGCGCCGCCTCGGCGCGCGACGCGCAGGAGATGCCGCCCGAGCCGCTGGACAGCGCGATCCTGTTCGCGCCGGTCGGCGAGCTGGTCCCGGTCGCGCTGCGCGCCCTCGACCGGGGCGGCACCCTGGCCGTCGCGGGCATCCACCTCTCCGACGTCCCGGCACTGCACTACGAGACCGAGCTGTTCTACGAGAAGCAGCTGCGCAGCGTCACCTCCAACACGCGCGCGGACGGCCGTGAGTTCCTGGCACTCGCCGCCGAGCACTCCGTGCGCGCCACGACGCACACGTATCCGCTCTCCCGGGCCGACGAGGCACTGCGGGATCTCAAGGCCGGGCGCTTCGACGGAGCGGCCGTACTGGTGAACGACGTCTCCTGAGCCTCGTGGCCGCGCGCCGGACGGGACACGAAGTGCGAGAGCTCGCAGGTCGCGCGCCCCACGCGCCCGCACGTCGAGCCGAACGCGACCGGCGTGCGGGCACATGCGTGTGTGCCCTCTGCTTCCAGGGAGAGTTTGCACCACTCAGGTGATCAAACCGCCCCCTTCACGCCGTACCGACCCCACCACCTGCGCTGTTTGGCTTGTCCCTGCGGCGCGTGCGGCTCACCAGTGCCACTGGGCAGCCCTCATCACGCGCCCGCGGTTGCCGTCGTCACCGACCACTTCGCTCACGCCCGATCACCCTCTAGGGAGATACGTGTCCGTACCCGACAGCGCCACGGAACCCGCCACCGACGACTCCGCCTCCTCCGCCGACGGACAACTCACCAGTCTCGGCACCCATGCGGCGCGCCAGCTCACCACGACCACCAAGTCCGAACCGCAGATGCAGGCCATCTCCTCGCGATGGCTGCTGAAGATGCTGCCGTGGGTGGACGTCAAGGGCGGTACCTACCGGGTCAACCGGCGCCTCCAGCTGCGCGTGGGCCGTGGCCGGGTGCAGTTCGAGCAGAACGGCGCCGACGACATCAAGGTCATCCCGCAGACGCTCACCGAACTGCCCGCCCTGCGCGGCTACTCCGACATCGATGTCCTCAAGGAGATCGCGACCCGTTTCCGGGTGCGCGAGGTCCGGGCCGGCCAGGTGCTCGTCGCGGGCGGGCAGTCGGTCACGGAGGCCTATCTCGTCGTGCACGGCCGCTTCACCCGCTTCACCGAGGGCAAGTACGGCGAGGAGGAGATCCTCGGGGTCGTCACCGACGGCGACCAGCTCGGCGACGAGGCCATCGGCCAGTCCGACCCGCTGTGGCTGAGCTCGGTGCGTGCGGAGACGTCGGGTGTCCTGCTGGCACTCCCCTGGAACGTGGTCGCGGAGTTCGTCGACCGGGTGCCGTCCCTCGCGGCGCATCTGGAGGCGTACGGCGAACGCCAGAAGCTGCCCATGAACCGCAAGGGCGAGGCCGACGTTCCGGTGCAGGCCGGCCACATCGGCGAGCCGACGATCGGCGGTGGCTTCGTCGACTACGAACTCGCGCCGCGCGAGTACGAGTTGTCCCTCACCCAGACCGTGCTGCGCGTGCACACCCGGGTGGCCGACCTCTTCAACGACCCGATGAACCAGACCGAGCAGCAACTGCGCCTCACCATCGAGGAGATCCGCGAACGGCAGGAGTGGGAGCTGGTCAACAACCGGGAGTTCGGGCTGCTGGCCAACGCCGACCACGGGCAGCGCGTCAGCACCTTCACGGGGCCGCCGACCCCCGACGACATGGACGAACTGCTGTCGATGCGCCGCAAGACCAAGCTGTTCATCGCCCATCCGAAGGCGATCTCGGCCTTCTTCCGGCAGTGCAACCGGCGTGGTCTGGTGCCGGGCACGGCGAATGTCGACGGGCACGAGATCCCCGCCTGGCGGGGTGTGCCGATCTTCCCGTGCAACAAGATCCCGATCAGCCCGCAGCACACCAGCAGCATCATCGCGCTGCGCACCGGGGAGGGCGACCAGGGCGCCATCGGTCTGTATCAGACGGGCATTCCGGAGGAGTACCAGCCGGGCCTGAACGTGCGGTTCATGGGCATCGACGCCAACTCGATCATGCGCTACCTGGTCACCGCCTACTACTCGATGGCGATCCTCGTCCCCGACGCGGTCGGGATCCTGGAGAACGCCCAGATCGGCCGGACGGCCGAGTGACCGCGTGGAGCACCCGATGAGCGCGTCCTCCCCCGTCTCCGGCTTCGCACTGCCGGGACCGCCGAACATCGCGAGCTCGTTCGGCACCCAGCGGCGCACCGGGGCGATTCCCGGGCTCCGGTACCGGCAGGTGGCCCCCGCCGACCCCGTGAAGGCCGCGGAGGTCGACCGCAGGCTGGAGGAGTGGGCCCGGCATCTCGATCTGTTCCCCGAGGCGTGGAAGGGCGACTTCTCGGGGTTCCAGTTCGGGCGGGCCGTGGTGCTCCAGCATCCTCAGGCGCTCGATCTGGAACGTCTGACGGCCGCGGGCGAGTTGCTGCTCGCCGAGAACGTCGTCGACTCCTGCTACTGCGAGGAGGACGAGGGCCGGGGCGGAGCGCGCCGGGGCCTCGGGGGCCGGCTGATCATGGCCCAGTCGGCGCTCGACCCGTACCACGGCATCCCCGAGCTGGAGGAGCAGTGGCGGCACGGCGTGCGGGCCGACGGTCCGCTGCGCTCGTACCACTTCGCCCTCCAGGACTACGCCGCCTTCGCCACTCCGAGCCAGACCGACCGCTTCGTCCACGACATCGCCCGGCTGCACCTGGGCTATCTCGCCGAGGCCGCCTGGGCGGAGACCCGGTATGTCCCGCAGGTCTGGGAGTACCTGGTGATGCGGCAGTTCAACAACTTCCGCCCCTGTCTGTCGATCGTGGACGCCGTGGACGGCTACGAACTGCCCGAGGTGGTCTACGCCCGCCCCGAGATCCAGCGGATCACGGCGCTCGCCTGCAACGCCACCACGATCGTCAACGACCTGTACTCCTTCACCAAGGAGCTGGCGAGCGACCCCGACCATCTGAACCTGCCACAGGTCATCGCCGCGAACGAGCACTGCGGTCTGAAGGCCGCCTACCTCAAGGCCGTCGAGATCCACAACCGGATCATGGAGGCGTTCGAGGAGGAGTCGGCCCTGCTGTCCGCCACCTCACCGCTCGTCGAGCGGTACGCCCGGGGCCTGTCCGACTGGGTGGCCGGCAACCACGAGTGGCACTCCACCAACACCCACCGCTACCACCTGCCCAACTACTGGTAAAGCGCGATCGAATGACAGAGCGTCACAAGTACCAGCACGAGGAGTCACCGTTGACCATCGCCCCCGACGCCGGCACCAAGGCAGCATCGGTGCCGACCCAGTCCACGTACCAGACCCGCGTCGCGGACTACTGGAACGCCGAGGAGAACCCGGTCAACCTCGAACTCGGAAAGCTCGACGACCTCTACCACCATCACTACGGCATCGGAGCCGCCGACCGCTCCGTGCTCGACGAACGCGACCCGGACCTGCGGCGGGAGCGCATCACCACCGAACTGCACCGGCTGGAGCACGCCCAGGCCGAACTGCTCGCCGACCGGCTCGGCCCCCTCTCCCCCACCGACCGCGTCTTCGATGCCGGTTGCGGGCGCGGCGGCGGCAGCGTTACGGCGCATCTGCGGTACGGCTGCCACGCCGACGGCGTCACCATCTCGCAGAAGCAGGCGGAGTTCGCGAACGCCCAGGCCCGCAAGCGGGGCATCGACGGCCGGGTGCGCTACCACCACCGCAACATGCTCGACACCGGGCTACAGACCGGGGCGTATGCGGCCTCGTGGAACAACGAGTCGACCATGTACGTCGAGCTCGACCTGCTGTTCGCCGAGCACGCCCGGCTGCTGCGCCGCGGCGGCCGCTACGTGACCATCACCGGCTGCTACAACGACACCTACGGCCGCGCCTCGCGCGAGGTGTCCCTGATCAACGCCCACTACATCTGCGACATCCACCCACGCTCGGAGTACTTCCGCGCCATGGCCCGAAACCGGCTCGTCCCGGTCCATGTGGAGGACCTCACCGAGGCGACCATGCCCTACTGGGAGCTGCGCCGTGAGGCCGAGCACCTGGTGACGGGCATCGAGGACACGTTCCTGAACGCGTACCGCAACGGCAGTTTCCAGTACCTGCTGATCGCGGCGGACCGCGTCTGACCGACCGTCGGGTGCGCGTCGGCCATGGGTGGGCCATGGCCGACGCGTGCCTTCCGCCTTGGGCCCGGCTGTGCTTGCCTGGGGAACCGTTTTCGGTGCCCGGGGCGGGAGTTGCCGTATGCGCAGGCCGTGGATCGTGGGGCTACTGCTGGCCGCCGTGCTGCTCGGCGCGTGCGGGGATCCGGCGTCCGAGCCGGAGGCGGCGCCGCCTCCGGACGCACCGCAGGCGTCGGTGACCACGCAACAGCGGGCGCCGGCCTCCCCGAGCGCGAGCACCGGCACCGGCACCGGCACCGATGAGAAAGCCCCTGCGAAGGCGCCCACCGTGCTGTACCTGGGCGACTCCCTCGCCATGGAGGCGCAGGACGTGCTCGGGCAGGAGTTGCGCCGCGAGCTGGGGGCGACGTACACGAGCGCCCCCTATTCGGGTACGACCCTGTGCGACTACCTGGAGGGCACCGGCGAGCGGTCCCTCGTGCCGGTCGCGGACAAGGCGGCCGCCCTGGTGCGCAGGCTGCGGCCGGACTTCGTGGTGCTGCAGTTCTGGGGGAACGCGTGGGGCTACACCCCGTGCATGGACGGGATCACCCATGACGCCTCGCCCGGGAAGTACTTCAAGCGGTACGAGGCCGACCTGAAGCGGCTCACCGACCAGATCGCCGCGGCCGGTGAGACACGGATCGTCTGGGTGCTGCAGGGCCCGGATCCGATCACTCCCGACCGGGTCCGGCGCGTCAACGCCCTGTACGAGGTGCGGGCCGGCGCCTCGGGCGGCCTGCTCGCCGACGCGGCCAAGGCGCTGAGCGCGGCCGGGGCCCGTCACGCCTGGGTCCAGTACCTGCCGTGCACGGCGTACGAGCGCGCGCACGCCGAGTACTGCACCCAGCCGGACCGCGACCGGACCGCCCTGCACCGTGACGACGACTACCTGCACTTCTGTCTGGCACCGACGACCTCGAAGCCGAGGCCGTGCCCGGTCCGCTCGCCCGGGATCCTGCGGATCGCCCGGGAGGTCACCCGGGTGATCGGCACGCACGCCGCCGGTTGACGGCGGGCCGGTTCACTACCCGACGTAGGCCTTCTCCAGAGCGGCGATGTCGAACTTGCCCATCTCCATGAAGGCCTTGGTCACGCGGGCCGCCTTCGCCGGGTCCGGGTCGGTGACCATGGCGTCGAGACTGTCCGGGACTACCTGCCAGGACAGCCCGAACCTGTCCTTGAGCCAGCCGCACGGGCCGGGCTCGCCGCCGCCCTCGGTGAGCTTCTCCCAGTAGTAGTCGATCTCCTCCTGGTTCTCGCAGAAGATCATGAAGGAGGTCGCCTCGGTGAACTTGAACTGGGGGCCGCCGTTGAGCGCGAGGAACTTGTGGCCGTTGGCCGTGAACTCGACGGTCATGACGGAGCCGGCCGGCTGCATCGCGCCCTCGGGGTAGCGCGCGACCTTGCCGATGCCGGAGTTCTTGAACACGGAGACGTAGAAGTTGGCGGCCTCCTCGGCCTGGCCGTCGTACCAGAGACACGTGGTGAATCCGTCGGTTGCCATGGGTACCTCCTGGGCGTGCGGAACGCTGTCACCTGTACCGACCGATCCTCGCCCCGGAACTCATCGGTCGCGCGGCCGGATAATCCACGTGGCCGTTACACCGTTCGGAACTAGCATCGCCGTCATGACGCCTTCTCCCGCCGTCAACGGCATCCATCCCTTCCGTATCGACATTCCGCAGAGCGACCTGGACGACCTGCACGACCGCCTGGACCGCATCCGGTGGCCCGACGAGCTGCCCGGGGTCGGATGGGCCTACGGCGTGCCGTCGGAGTACCTGCACGAGCTGGTGCGGCACTGGCGACACGAGTACGACTGGCGGGCGGCGGAGGCACGGCTGAACGAGTGGCCGCAGTTCACGACCGAGATCGACGGCGCGCATGTGCACTTCGCGCACATCCGCTCGCCCGAGCCCGACGCCACCCCGCTGATCGTCACGCACGGCTGGCCGGGTTCGATCGTGGAATTCCTGGACATCGTCGGTCCGTTGACGGACCCGGCGGCGCACGGGGGTGATCCCGCCGACGCCTTCCACGTGGTCCTGCCGAGCATTCCCGGATTCGGGTTCTCCGGCCCGACCCGCGAGACCGGCTGGGAGGCGCGTCGCATCGCCGACGCGTGGGTCGAGCTGATGACACGCCTCGGCTACGAGCGGTTCGGCGCCCAGGGCGGCGACTGGGGCGCGGGGATCTCCCGCGAGCTGGGCCGCGTCCACCCCGACCGGGTCATCGGCATCCACCTCAATCTCCTGCCCGGCGCGCAGGCGTCCACCGAGCCGACTGACGAGGAGCTGGCGGCGCTGAGCCCCGAGGAGCGGGAGCGGACGCTCACCTCCTGGCGGCGGTGGGCCCAGTGGCTCCGGGGATCGACGGGCTACTTCCACGTGCAGTCCACCCGGCCGCAGACCCTGTCGTACGCCCTCACGGATTCGCCGGTCGGCCAACTCGCCTGGATCGTCGAGAAGTTCCAGGAGTGGACCGACTCCGAGCAGCTGCCCGAGGAGGCCGTCGACCGTGACCAGATGCTCACCAACGTGATGCTGTACTGGCTGACGGGCACGGCGGGATCGTCCGCCCGGGTGTACTACGAGCGCGCCCATGCCCAGGGTGACCGGGTGGCCGCACAGCACGAGCCCTCGACCGCCCCGACCGCGGTGGCGTCCTTCTTCGGCGACCCGCAGATCCCCCTGCGGCACAAGGCGGAGCGGACGGAGAACATCGTGCGCTGGACGGAGTTCGGCCGGGGCGGGCACTTCGCGGCGATGGAGGAGCCGGACCTGCTGGTGGGGGACGTACGGGCGTTCTTCCGGCAGATGCGTGAGAAGGGCGAGGGCTGACGCGGCAGAGACCTGGACCGCCGCTCTGCCGGTAGCGAATCTGCCGCGGGCAGAGAAACCGCATTCCGGCGTCGTCCGAGGTCAAGAGTGGAGTCGAAGGCATCCCTGCCACCACGAGGAGAACCGATGACTCCACTCACCACGCTCGCGCCGCGGGCCGAGGAGGGCGACACCGCGCCCACCCGCTTCGACGACCAGTTGGCCGCCCAGCTCCTCGGCCAGCGCATCGTCCTGCTGGGCACCCAGGTCGACGAGGTCTCCGCGAACCGGGTCTGCGCGCAGCTGCTGATCCTGTCCGCGGAGGACCCGCGCACCGACATCAGCCTGTACATCAACAGCCCGGGCGGCTCCGTGCACGCGGGCTTGGCCATTTACGACACGATGCGGCTGATCCCGAACGACGTCGCGACGCTCGCCATGGGCTTCGCGGCCAGCATGGGCCAGTTCCTGCTGAGCGTCGGCAGCGCGGGCAAGCGGTACGCGCTGCCGAACGCGCGGATCATGATGCACCAGCCGTCGGCGGGCATCGGCGGCACCACCGCCGACATCGAGATCCAGGCGGAGAACCTGGAGTTCACGAAGAAGACCATCGAACGGATCACCGCCGAGCACACCGGCCAGAGCCCGGAGACCATCTCCCGGGACGGTGACCGCGACCGCTGGTTCACGGCCGAGGAGGCCAGGGAGTACGGCATGGTGGACCAGGTCGTGGAGTCCCTCGCGGACGTCCGCCCGGCCGCCTCCAAGCGACGGATGGGGCTGTGACATGGGCAACTACACGATTCCGTACGTCGTCGAGCGGACCGCGCACGGCGAGCGGTCCTCCGACGTGTTCAGCCGGCTGCTGTCGGAGCGGATCATCTTCCTCGGTACGGAGATCGACGACGGCGTCGCCAACGTCGTCATCGCGCAACTCCTGCATCTGGAGTCTTCGGCTCCGGAGAACGAGATCGCGATCTACCTCAACTCCCCCGGCGGCTCGTTCACTTCGCTGATGGCGATCTACGACACGATGACCTACGTGCAGGCACCGATCTCGACCTTCTGCGTCGGCCAGGCCGCTTCCACCGCGGCCGTTCTGCTGGCCGGAGGGGATCCGGGGCGGCGGTTCGTGCTCGAGCACGCGCGCGTGCTGCTCGGCCAGCCCGCCACCGGCGGCAGCCGGGGCATGGTGTCCGACCTCGCCCTCCAGGCCAAGGAGATGGTCCGGATCCGCTCGCAGGTCGAGGAGGTGCTGGCGCGGCACACCCACCACGACATCGCGACCCTGCGGGCGGACATGGACCGCGACAAGGTGTTCACCGCCGAGGAGGCCGTGGCGTACGGCCTCGCCGACGAGGTGGTGAGCCGGCGCCTCGCGCGGGTCTGAGGCGCCGGCGCGACCTCACGCCGCGAGGCACATCCCGTCGTACCGTGAACCGGCCCTGGTGCGGCTGCCGGTGGGGGCGCGGCGGGCGGTGAGCCGGAGGAGCTCGCCCTGCGCCTGTGACAGCAGGTCGCCGAGGCCGAGTCCGAGGGCGTGGGCGGCGGCCGCCAGGACCTCCGAGGAGGCCTCCTTGCGGCCGCGCTCCACCTCCGAGAGGTACGGCATGGAGATCCGGGCGGCGTCGGCCACGTCCTTCAAGGTGCGTTCCTGGGCGAGGCGCTCGCGGCGCAGGACGTCGCCGACCAGGTCGCGCCACAGGGGTTCCTTGGCTGCCGGGGCGGGCGGTGTGGCGGCGGGCGCGGGTGCCGGGGTGGCAGGGCGTTCGGACGCGGGGCGGGTCGTTCCCGGGCGCGCGGCCGGCGGGCGCAGGGGAATGACGCGGGCTTCGTTCGGCGCTTGTTTGCTCACTTTCCCAGCCTATGAGCGTGCGACGGCAGGGGAAGGGACCGGCGTTCTGCCCTGGGGGAAATCGCGGCTACGAACCGGCACCGAATTCCCGGCCGCCGGTCACTCGTCGGCCAGCCGCAGCACCGCCCGCACCAGCTTGCCGACCGGCACCCGTTCCACGGCGACTTCGGCGGCCAGCGCATGGACGATCTCCAGTCCGTGCCGGCCGACCCGCTGCGGATCCTTGGGATAGCGGCGCGGCAGGGCGGCGCTGCTGTCGTACACGCAGACCGTCACCGCGTCGTCGGTGCCCTCCAGATCCAGGATGTACGGGCCGTTGCTGTGCCGGTCGGCGTTGGTGACCAGTTCGCTGACCACCAACAGCACCTTGTCCTCGGCCGGCTGCCCGATCGTGGCGCACCACTCGGTCCTGAGCCGCCCGAGGAACAGCGCTGCGAAGGACCGCGCCTCGGCGATGCATCCCGGTTCACCGCTGTAGTGCGCCGCCCGCCGAAGCGGTTCCACGGGCACGTCGAAACCAGTCGGAATCACTGCCCCGTCCACGTGCTCGATCATGCGTTTCTCTCTCGGAAGCCGGCCCCGGCCGGACGCTGCTGCACCAGTCCTGTTACCCAGAGCGGGGCCGCGCAGTCCCCGTGCAGGTCGCGCCGTACGTCACAGCGGCGGCGACTGCGACGCGCCCTCCGCGGGCGCCGACCGGGACGTCGTGGTCGTGTCCTCGTCCGGCGGCGGGGCGGGGGGCTCGGGCGACTCGGGCTCGGTCGTCGGGGGTTCGGGGGCCGAGGTCTCCGGAGCGGGCGATTCCGGGGTCGATGGCGGCGGACTGGACGGGGAACTCGGGGACGTCGGCGTCGACACGCTCACCGATGGGGAGGGCTTCACCGGTCGGTCGGTCTTCTTGTCCTTGTCGCCGTCGTCGCCGCGCTCGCGGGCGACCCACTCGTCGCGCTCGTCGTCGAAGATGACGAACACGTTGATGACCGTCGTCGAGGGCACGACCACGACGACGTTCGAGGAGCGGTAGGACGGCCAGGAGTCTCCCGTCCGTTCGAGCGTGCCCTGCTGGGCGACCGGCGGGGTCAGCGGGTTGCCGCAGGCGCAGCGCACCCGGGGCACCCCGCGGTCGTCGACCAGCACCGCCGTGCCGCTCTGGAGGACGGCCTGGTAGCGGGTGGCGGCGCCGTCGCGGTAGCCGTGATTGGTGACACGGGTGTCCAAGCGCAACTGGACGGGGGTGAGCGCGCGCAGATATGCGGGGACGTCGTCGGCGTCGACGCGCGCGACCGACGCGAACGCCCTGTTCCTGTCCGGGGCCGCCCGGAGGTAGTCGATCTGCTTCTCGACGTCGCACGCGGCGGTGTCGCGGGTGCCGCCGTACAGGCCGGGCGCGCCGCCCTCCACCCCGCGTACCGCGTTCGACGGCGCCGACTCGGTGGCCTGGGTGGGGGTGGCGGGCGGGGCGGAGCTGTCCGTGGCCGTGGACTCGGTGAACGGGTCGGGTCCCGTCTTGCCGGCGGCCTGGAGGAAGACCTCCCCGTCGGCGCTCGTGCCGGTGCCGCCGTCGCCGCCGTCACCACGGGAGAGGACGACGGCGAGGATCACGGCGGCCACGACCACGACGGCGATCGCCGCGACGCGGGGCGCGGACCGCCACCAAGGGCGCCGCGGCTCGGGGCCGGGTGCTCCGGTGCCGCCGGTCGGTGGGGGCTGCGAGGGCGGCTCGGAGGGTGGCTGGGAAGGACCCGACAGGGGGCCCGAGGGCGGTCCTGTGGGGCGGCCGGACGACGGAGGTTCGACGCTCACGAAGCCTTCTTCCCAGCGTGACAGGTGGCGCTTCCGCCGCGCACTCGCCGCGCACCATTGTCACTTTTGTCGCTTCTCTACGGTGGTCCCATTCTGTGCTCCGGTGCCGCGCCGCCCGCAAGCCGACGCGGACGGCCCTCCTGGCGGGCGTGGTGCCGAGGCGCTGCTTAGCGTGGGCAGGGTGAGTTCGCCGACCCCCTCCCGAACGGCCGTGGCCGCCCATGGCTGGGTGCAGGCCTTCCTCGCGGTCCTGGCCGGGCTGGTGGCGATGGGGGTGGTCGCCACGCTCGGGCTGTGGGCGGCCGGGGCCGCAGACCTCCCGGACAACGCCTTCCCCCGCGTCGTCGCGGCGACCGTCGTCACGGCGGTCGGCGGCACGATCGAGCTCTCGGGCAACGCCGGAGGGCTGGCCGAGTCCGACGCCGGGCTGACTGTGATCCCGCTGTCCGTCACGCTCGCCGGTGCGCTCGTCCTGGCCGCCGGTTTCCTGCGTCCGCTGCGGCACCGGGCGGTCGCCGGAGCTGGGGAGCTGGCCGGCTGGGCCGTAAGGATCGCCGCGCTGTGGCTCGTCGCGCTCCTGGCGCTGGCCCTCGCCGCCAGCCAGACGTTCTCCCTCTCCCTGCGCGACCTCGGGGAGGACGCGCTCGGCGACCTCGGGGACCTGTTCGGCATCTCGCCCGAGGTCGGCTTCACCACCCACATCCCGGCGACCCTGTTCTTCGGGCTGCTGTGGCTGGCGGGCGTGCTGGTGCTGGCCCTGCTGGTCTCGCGCGGGGCTCCGCTGCCGGGCCGGCTGCTGCGCTTCCAGGAGTCGGTGCGGCCGGCCGCGTACGCCATGGTGGCGCTGCTGCTCGCATACGTCGTGCTGGGTGTCGTCATCGGCCTGGTCGTGGCGGCGACGCGCGGACACGCGGCCGAGACGTTCGCGGTGATCCTGCTCGGTCTGCCGAACCTGGTGTGGCTCGCCCTGACGATCGGGCTCGGCGCGACCTGGAACGGTCGGGTGGACGGGCCGTTCGGGCTGCCCATGCCGCAGGTGCTCGACGAGGTGCTGCGCGGCCGCGAGGCGGCCGAGCTGAATCTGGGCACGCTCGCCGAGCACGACGGCCGGGTGTGGTGGCTGGTCGCCGTCGACGCGGTCCTGCTGCTGGCTGCCGCGTTCGTGATGGCGAGGCGTTCACCCGCCCGGATACGCGCCTGGCAGCATTCCGTGCACATGGCGGTCGCGCTGGCGCTGACGGTGCTGATGATCTGCCTCGTCGGCCGGACGTCCGCGCACTACGGCCTGTCGGTGCTGGGCATCGGTGACCTCGGCGGGGATCTGGGCGGCGAACTGTTCCTGCGGCCCGAGGTGTGGGGCGCCATCGGCCTGGCACTGCTGTGGGGGCTGGTCACCGGGCTCCTCGGTGGGCTGCCGGCGAAGCGGGTGCGGCACAGGGGCGAGGTGCCGCCGCGCGTGGAGGGATGATCGGCCTCACCGGTGCCGGTCACCGCCGGAAGACCGGCTCGGCCCAGCGGGGCGGTGGTTTCGGCTCGTCCCTCGCGGACTCCTTCGCCCGCTCCACGACCCTCAGGTCCACCTCCGTCGGCGCGTGCCCCTGCGCCGCACCGCCCGCGACCGCGGCGCGCAGGTCGGCGACGAAGGCGAGACAGGAGTCCTGCCGGTCGTCGGGGCTCTTGGCCAGCGCCTTGGCGAACACGGCGTCGACGGCCGGGGCGAGGTCCGGGCGCGCCTCGGTCAGGGGCGGTGGCTGGTCGTACTGGTGGGCCCACAGCAGGGCCATGTCGTTGTCTCGGCGCAGCGGCGGGTGGCCGGCCAGGCACTCGTAGACCACACAGGCGAAGCCGTAGACGTCACAGCGGGCGTCGACCGGTTTGCCCGAGATCTGCTCCGGGGCCACGTAGTCGAGGGTGCCGACGAACTGGCCGACGGTCGTGAAGCCGGTCAGGGACAGCGACTTCTTCGTCAGGCCGAAGTCGGTGAGGTACACGTGCTCGGGGTGATCACTGTCGGTGCCGCGCGCGACGAGGATGTTGCCGGGTTTCACGTCCCGGTGGACCAGGCCGTGATCGTGCGCCGCGTCGAGGGCGGAGGCGACCTGGGCGGCGATGCGCAGGGCCGTCGGGGGCGTCAACGGGCCCTGGCGGTCGAGGAGATGGCGCAGGTCGCTGCCGGAGACGTAGCGCATGGCGATGTACAGGACGCCGTCCGTCTCGCCCGCCTCGAAGACCGGCACGATGTGCGGATGGTCGATCGCGGCGGCGGCCCGGGACTCGTGGGTGAAGCGGCGCCGGAAGGTGTCGTTGCGGGAGAGTTCGGGGGCGAGGAGCTTGAGGGCGACGGTGCGGTCGAGGCGGAGGTCGAGGGCACGGTAGACGACCGCCATGCCGCCGCGCCCGATCTCGCGCTCGATGCGGTAGCCCGCGATCTCCCGGCCGATCAGTTCGGAGGGGCGGCCGGAGAAGAGGCTCGTGTCACGGACCATCGGGCGTCACGACCTGCGTCGGGGCGTGGCCGGGGTCCGTGGCGGCGCGGGGGCCCTCGTCCGTGGCGTATGTGCTCAGCCGGGTGCCGTCCGCGTACACCCACCGGCCGTGCTCGGCGTCGTAGAGCCACATGGACTCCCCGTCGACGACGACCCCGATGCGCAGCCCCGATGTGCGGACGCGGAAGGACTCGCCGTCCAGGCCGCCGGCCGCGAGGTCGTCGACCGCGGACCGGTACCCGGCCAGCACCCGCTCGACTCGGGCGAGCAGCGGGCGCGGGTCCGCGGCAGTGGTGAGCGGTCCGGCGTCGGCGGTGGGCGGGTCCTGCGGGACGGCGACCAGGTGGCGGCCGTCGACCCAGGCCGACCAGCCGTTGGCGCACAGGATGTGCCCCCAGTCGCCCTGCCGTTCGAGGAGCTGGACCGGCAGGAACGCATCCAGGGGCACGGTGGGCCGGCCGGGGTCGGGTGCCTCCCAGGCGGGCATGCCGTGCTGGGGGACGACGTGGGTGGGCCGGAAGCCGGGGGACGTCATGGGCGCTCGCCTACTTCCGCATGACGACGGGTTCGCGGCGGCGCAGCAGCCGGGAGACGACGTAGCCGAAGACCGCGGAGAGCACGACGAGCATGGCCACGTTGAGCAGCCACACGCCGGCCGCGTGCTTGAACAGCGGGTCCCCGGTCAGGTCGCCGGGGACCAGCCGGGACAGCTCCAAGGTGCCGGCCATCGCGCCGAGCGCCCACCGTGAGGGCACCACCCAGGAGAGCTGCTCCAGGCCGGGTACGCCGTGGAGCTTGAGCAGGGCTCCGCAGAAGACGACCTGGACGATGGCGAGCAGCACCAGCAGCGGCATCGTCACCTCCTCCTTGTGCACCAGGGCGGAGACGACCAGGCCGAGCATCATCGCCGTGAAGGCCAGCAGGGCGACGGCGACGGTGATCTCGACGAGCGGCGGCATCAACACGCCTTCGCCGCCGGGGGCGTTGAGGTCCACGCCGAGCAGGGCCACCAGTGTCAGTACGACCGCCTGGAGCACGGTGATCGTCCCCAGGACCACCACCTTGGACATCAGGTACGCCGATCTGGACAGGCCGACGGCGCGCTCCCGCCGGTAGATGACACGCTCCTTGACGAGCTCGCGCACGGCGTTCGCGGCGCCCGTCAGGACACCGCCGACGCACAGGATGAGCAGCGCGTTCATCGCCGTCTCCTGGGTCAGCCTGCTGCCGGCCAGGGCGCGTGCCATCGCGCCCATCACGAACGGCAGGGCGATCATGATCGCGAGGAAGGTGCGGTCGGCGGCGAGCGCGGTGGTGTAGCGGCGGATCAGCGTGCCGAGCTGGGCGCCGCGGCTGCGCGGCCTGGGCGGCCGGGCGATCACGACCGGGCCGGTGCGGGGCTGCCGGGGCTGGCCGGTCGCGTCGGCAATGTACTGCCGGTGGTGGAGCGAGCTGCGGTAGTCGCCCGCCCAGTCCCGCTCCTGGTCGCGTTCGAACGCCTCGAAGGCCTCCGGCCAGTGCTCGAACCCGAAGAAGAGCAGGGCCTCCTCGGGCGGGCCGTAGTAGGCGATGCGTCCGCCGGGGGCGAGGACGAGGAGCCGGTCGCAGATGTCGAGGCTGAGCACGCTGTGGGTGACGACGATGACGGTGCGGCCGTCGTCGGCCAGACCGCGCAGCATGTTCATCACCGAGCGGTCCATGCCGGGGTCGAGCCCGGAGGTCGGCTCGTCGAGGAACAGCAGCGACGGCTTGGTCAGCAGTTCAAGGGCGACGCTGACGCGCTTGCGCTGCCCGCCGGAGAGGCTGTGCACGGGCTGCCCGGCGCGCTGCTCCAGACCCAGCTCGTGGATGACCTCGTCGACCCGGGCCCGGCGCTCGGCCTTGGCGGTGTCCTGGGGGAAGCGCAGCTCGGCGGCGTAGGACAGGGCGCTGCGGACGGTGAGTTGTGCGTGCAGGATGTCGTCCTGCGGGACCAGGCCGATGCGCTGGCGCAGCTCGGCGTAGTCGCGGTAGAGGTCGCGGCCGTCGTAGAGCACGGTGCCGTGGTCGGCGGGGCGCTGGCCGGTGAGGGCGTTGAGAAGCGTGGACTTTCCGGCGCCGCTCGGGCCGACTACGGCGAGAAGGCACTTCTCCTCCACCGGGAAGGAGACATGGTCCAGGAGGGTCTTGCGGCCGTGGTCGACGGCGACCGCGAGGTCCTGCACCTCCAGGGAGACCTCGCCGGTGTCGACGTACTCCTGCAGCTGGTCCCCGACCAGGCAGAACGCGGAGTGGCCGATGCCGACGATGTCGCCGGGGCCGATCGGGGCGGTGGTGACCGGACTGCCGTTGAGGTAGGTGCGGTTGTGGCTGCCCAGGTCGGCGATCTCGTACGTCCCGTCGGCCAGGGCGTGCAGTTCGGCGTGGTGGCGGGAGACGACCAGGTCGTCGATGACCAGGTCGTTGTCGGCGGCGCGGCCGATGCGGACGGTGCGGGTGGGCAGGGGCCTCACGGAGGTGGGCCGGCGGAAGGTGCCGGTGCGGCCGGGCATGGCGATCGCCGAGGGGTGTTCCGGCGCGGCCGGCGGGCCCGGGCGGTCCAGCAGCACCGCGCGGGGGCCGTCGGACGGGTTGCCGAAGCGGATGACGGTGCCGGGCCCCACGTCCCACTCGCGGATGCGGTGACCTTCGGTGTAGGTGCCGTTCGTGCTGTTCTCGTCCGCGAGGGTCCAGTGGTCGGCGCCGGGCCGCAGTACCGCGTGGTGCCAGGAGACGCGGGCGTCGTCGATGACGACGTCGCTGAGCGGGTCGCGTCCGACGCGGTAGTCACGGCCGGGGGTCATCACGGTGGAGCCCGACTCGGTCTCCAGGACCAGTACGGGCGCAGTCGGTGCGACCGGCCGCTCCGCCATGCGAGGATTCTATCGATCTGCCCAGATATGCGCCGCCCGCGCCCGCTGCGTCCGCCCGCGCTCGGGGCGAGTTCCTTCGGCAGCGGCGGAGGTTCAGGCGACGGGTACGACCAGCGCCGCGGTGGTCCGCTGCATCCGCAGGGCGTCGATCGACTCGGCGAGCAGTTCGTACTCGGTGGTCTCGTCGCTCACGGCGATCCGTACCAGTCGTCCGGCCGCCAACTCGTCGGCGACCAGGTCTTGTTGATCGTCGTCGCCGCACCATGCGCGCAGCACGGCCGGCACGTCGGGCACATTGTCCGCGACCGGGACGAGCGCATTCGCAGGGAAGTGCTCGGCGTCCGGTCGCGGGTCTAATCGCTGGGCGATCCACGAGGCCCGGTCACGTAACCACCACAGCGCGAGGGCCAGGGTGGGTGCCCGGTAGGTTCCCAGGGGTACACCGATCCGTCGGCCGCCACAGACGCCGTATGCGGTGACATGGCACAGGAACTCGTCGTGCACGTGACCTCCCCCGTGTTGCCGTGTTCGCCTGTCGGCGGACCTCGCTTTCCCTGCGGCTCGTGAGCGGTGCGTAAGGGGGCCGTCGCCCCATGTGAGGCACCCTCGTAGTTGAGTATGTTCACTACTGAAACACTGTCACCATGACTTTCCGGCCAGTCTCCTGGCATATTCACAGCCGGTGTTGGCCGAAACACGGCGGGTACACGTCAACCCCGTGCGTGACCGGGCATTACCTCGGAAGTAATCGAGCTTTCCGGCGCCGGCGGGCATCGTTGCGGTACCGGGTCACCGCGAGCGGGATCCGGATTCCCACCAGTGACGACCTCGTTGGAGGCTGATCGCCCATGTCCGCGTCCGTGCCCGTGACCACCGACCGCTACGAGATCGCCGTCGCCCGCTACTTCGAGGCCTGGAACACCCGCGAGCCCGACGCGCTGGCCCGGGCGGTCGCCGTCGCCTGGTCCCCGCAGGGCGGCTACACCGACCCGCTCGCGGACGTCCGGGGCCACGAGGGGATCGTGGCCGTCGTCGCGGCGGCGCACGCGCAGTTCCCCGGCTTCGTCTTCCGGCGGACCGGCTCCGTCGACGGCCACCACGACACGGCACGCTTCTCCTGGGAGCTGGTGAGCGAGGCCGACGAGGCGGCGCCGGTCGCCGGGTCCGATGTGATCACCCTGGACATCGAGGGACGGATCCTGTCCGTCCTCGGGTTTCTGGACCGGGTGCCGGCCGGGGCGTGAGTTCGGCGATGAGTTCGAGCGCTCGCGGTGGTCTCTTCAGTACGTGACCACCGCGAGCGGAGGAACCACCATGACCACCACCGCCAAGCTGGACGAGGAGTTCACGGCCGTCCTGCGCAAGAGTCCGAGTGAGGGCGGCTGGACCTATCTCGTCTGGCCGAGGAGCGTCGAGTTCTTCGGCACCCGCGGGCTCGTCAAGGTCCGCGGCACGATCGACGGGCAGCCGTTCCGCAGTTCGTTCATGGCCATGGGCGACGGCACGCACAAGCTGCCCGTGAAGGCCGACATCCGCAAGGTCATCGGCAAGGCGGAGGGCGACACCGTGACCGTGCGCCTGGAGGAGCGGATCAGCTCCTGACCGCCTCCCGGTAACGCCGGGGGGCGACGCCCACGGCCCGCTTGAAGGCGTTGCTGAAGGCACTTTCGGAGGTGTAGCCCACGGAACGGGCGAGTGCCGCGACCGACGCCGTGTCCTGCCTGAGGGCGCGGGCGGCCAGGCTCATGCGCCAGTTCAGCAGATACGTCAGGGGCGGCACCCCGGCCGCCTGCTTGAACCGTACGGCGAAGGTGGTCCGGGACATCGCGGCCGCCCGGGCGAGGTCCTCCAGCTGCCAGGGGTGGCCCGGATCGCCGTGCATCAGCCGCAGGGCCGGGGCGAGCCGTTCGTCGGCCAGGGCACGCAGCCAGCCCGGCGGCAGCCCCTCGGACTCGACGAGGCAGACCCGCAGCACCTGTACGAACATCAGCTGGGCCAGCTGGTCGGAGGCGAACTCGACACCGGCCCGGCGTGTCTTCATCTCCTCGGCCAGCTGCCCGATCAGCCAGCGCAGCGCCGACGCCTCGGCCGCGTCGGACCGGACGTGGATCAGCTCCGGCAGCGCCCGGCGCAGCAGTTCGCCGTTGTCCCGGCTCAGGTCGATGTGCCCGGAGACGCAGGAGACGTCCTCGTCCGTGCCGTCACCGAGCCGCGCCGTCCGGGTGACGGGGTCCACGGTGACGTCGGCGGAGTCCAGCGGTTCGACACCGGGCTCGCTGCACATGACGTACGGCTGGCGCCCGTCGGAGACCACCACGTCCCCCTCGGACAGCTTCAACGGTTCGCCGCCGTCCTCGCGGACCAGCAGACAGCTGCCCCGCACCACGGCCACCACCTTCAGCTTGTCGCGCCCGCGCAGCCGGATCGCCCAGGTGCCGCCGGCGGTGAAACCACCGGAGAACACGCTGCGGGCATCGGCGACGGCGAGGGCCTCGGACAGCGGATCTGCGGTCATGCTCGAACTATCACGCAAGTAATGCGGATTCTCAAGCATTCATCGTACGGAGACGCGAACCTACGGTGGTCTGGTCGGCTCACCTTGAGGAGATACGCACCATGACCACCGCACAGCACCCCCTGCCCTCCGGCTTCGGCGCCGCGTCCACCGCCGAGGAGGTGATCAAGGGGGTCGACCTGACCGGCAAGGTGGCGATCGTCACCGGCGGCTACTCCGGCATCGGCCTGGAGACGGCCCGGGTGCTGCGCTCGGCCGGCGCCGAGGTCGTCGTGCCGGCGCGGGACCTGGAGCGGGCACGCGCCGCGCTGCAGGACGTGCCCGGGGCCGAGGTCGAGTACCTGGACCTGCTGGACCCGGCGTCGATCGACGCCTTCGCGGAGAAGTTCCTGGCCTCCGGGCGTCCGCTGCACATCCTGGTCAACAGCGCCGGGATCATGGCGACCCCGCTGACCCGCGACGCGCGCGGGTACGAGGCGCAGTTCGCCACCAACCATCTGGGGCACTTCCAGCTGGTCGCCCGGCTGTGGCCCGCGCTGGTCGCGGCCGACGGCGCGCGGGTCGTGGCCGTGTCCTCGCGGGGCATCCGCTTCGGCAACGTCGACTTCGACGACCTGCACTTCGAGCACCGGCCCTACGAGGCGTTCGCCGCCTATGGCCAGTCCAAGACGGCCAACGCGCTCTTCGCCGTGGAACTGGACCGGCGCGGGCGGGACCAGGGGGTGCGGGCCTTCGCCGTGCACCCGGGCACGATCATCGAGACCGGCCTCGCCAAGCACGTCTCCGCGGAGGTGGTCCGGGCGGCCGGCGTCCTCGACGAGCACGGGCGCCCCGTACGGGACCCGTCCCGCCAGCTGAAGACGGTCGAGCAGGGAGCCGCCACCGGCATCTGGTGCGCCACCAGCCCGCGGCTGACCGGACTGGGCGGGGTCTACTGCGAGAACGGCGACGTCAGCCCCCTGGTGACCGAGGCCGACGAGGCCGAGTGGCGCGCCGGAGCGGAGACGCCGGGCGCGCTGTCCTACGCCGTGGACCCAGAGGCGGCGGCCCGCCTCTGGGAGGTCAGCGAACGCCTTACGGCTTGAGGATCGCCTCGATGCGGGCCAGCTCGTCGGCGTCGAAGTCCAGGTTGCGGGCGGCCGCGACGCTGTCCTCGATCTGCTGCGCGCTGCTCGCACCGACCAGCGCGGACGTCACCCGGCCGCCGCGCAGGACCCAGGCCAGGGCCAGCTGGGCCAGGGTCTGGCTGCGGGACTTGGCGATCTCGTCGAGTGCGCGGAGCTTGCCCAGCAGCTCGTCGGTGATCGCGTCGGCGTTCAGGAACGGGCTGCCGCTCGCCGCCCGCGAGTCCTTCGGAATGCCGTCGAGGTAGCGGGCGGTCAGCCGGCCCTGCGCCAGCGGGGAGAAGACGATCGACCCGACCTGGAGCTCGTCGAGGGCGTCGAGGAGTCCCTCCTCCTCGGGGCGGCGGTTGAGCATCGAGTAGGCCGGCTGGTGGATGAGCAGCGGCGTGCCCAGCTCGCCCAGGATGCGGGCGGCCTCCCGGGTCTGCTCCGCCGAGTAGTTGGAGACGCCGACGTACAGCGCCTTGCCCTGCTGCACCGCCGAGTGCAGGGCGCCCATCGTCTCCTCCAGCGGAGTGTCCGGGTCGGGGCGGTGCGAGTAGAAGATGTCGACGTAGTCCAGGCCCATCCGCTTCAGGCTCTGGTCGAGCGACGACAGCATGTACTTGCGCGAACCCCACTCGCCGTACGGGCCGGGCCACATCAGATAGCCGGCCTTGGTGGAGATGATCAGCTCGTCCCGGTACGGCGCGAAGTCCGCCTTCAGCGCCTCGCCGAACGCCGACTCGGCGGCGCCGGGCGGCGGGCCGTAGTTGTTGGCCAGGTCGAAGTGGGTGACGCCGAGGTCGAAGGCGCGGCGCAGGATGGCCCGCTGGTGCTCGACCGAGCGGTCCGCCGGGCCGAAGTTGTGCCACAGGCCGAGGGACAGCGCGGGAAGCTTGAGTCCACTGCGGCCGGTGCGCCGGTAGGGCATGTCCGCGTAGCGGTCGGTGTGTGCGGTGTACAACGCGACTCCAGAGGGGTGGGCACGGGGAGGACGGCTCCGAGGAGCCGGTGTTCCAGTCGCCGTCCACTCTGTCTTGACCTGCTGGCAGTGGTCCAACAGGTAAATCAGATGGGATTCAGCGGCTACGCTGCTCAATCATGGAACTGCGCCATCTCCAGCACTTCGTGGCGGTCGCCGAGGACCAGCACTTCACCCGGGCGGCCGAGCGCCTCCTGGTGTCCCAGTCGGGCCTGTCGGCCTCGATCCGCGCCCTGGAACGGGAGTTGCAGACCCCGCTGTTCGTGCGGACGACCCGCCGGGTGACCCTCACCCCGGCGGGCCGGGCGCTGCTGTGCGAGGCGGAACGGATCCTCGCCCAGGTTCGGGCCGCCCACGAGGCGGTGGCGGCGGTGCAGGGCGTGCTGCGCGGGATGCTGGCGCTCGGGTCCGAGCAGTGCATCGCCGGGGTGCATGTGGCAGGGCTGCTGGCAGCTTTCCGGCGGGCACATCCGGACGTGGAGATCTGTCTGCGCCAGGCGGGCTCGGGCGCCCTCGCGGAGGAGGTCGCGGCCGGACGCCTCGATCTGGCCTTCGCCGTCCGGACCGCCCAGGAGGACACCGACCAGCTGCGGGTCGTACCGCTGACCGGCGAGCCGATGACCGTCCTGTGCCATCCGAGCCACCGGCTCGCCACCGGCGGCGCCGCCGTCACTCCGGAGGAGCTGGGCGGCGAGGTCTTCGTCGACTTCCACCCGGACTGGGGGCCGCGCCGCACCACCGACGCCGTCTTCGCAGCCGCGGGCGTACGCCGGACCGTCGCCCTGGAGGTCAACGACGTGCACAGCCTGCTCGACCTGGTGGACGAGGACCTCGGCATCGCCGTCGTGCCGCGCCACTTCCGGGACAAACGGCGCTCACTGACGGCGCTGCCCGTGAAGGGCACCGGCGAGACCGTCTACGAGACGGTCGCCCTGCTGCCGCCCGCACAGGCCACCAGTCCGGCGGCCCGGGCGCTCATGGCGCTGCTGGAAACAGAGGGCGCATGACGGACGGGTGCGCGATGGTGGAGCCATGCATGCGAAGGACATCCTCATCGACGGGTACAACCGCATCCAGGAAGAAGTCCACGCCGCCGTCGAGGGCCTCGACCACGACGGCCTGCACGCCCGCCCCTCCCCCGACGCCAACACGGTCGCCTGGCTGATCTGGCATCTCACCCGGGTCCAGGACGACCACATCGCCGACGCCTTCGGCCTCGACCAGGTGTGGCTGACCCAGGACTTCCAGAAGACCTTCGGACTCGACCTGCCGCGCCACGACACCGGCTACGGCCACACCTCGGCGAAGGTCGCCAAGGTACGGGTCGACTCCGGTGACCTGCTGACCGGCTACTACGACGCCGTGCACGCCCAGACCCTGGGGGCGCTGCGGGAGGTGGCCGCCAAGGATCTGGAGCGCATCGTGGACGAACGCTGGGATCCGCCGGTGACCCTGGGCGCACGGCTGGTCAGCGTCCTGTCCGACGATCTCCAGCACGTCGGACAGGCCGCTTACGTCCGCGGGCTGGTGTCGTAGGGCAGCTTCACAGCTCGGCCTCGTAGCCCGGCAGCACGACGTCCTCGATGAGGGCCTTGCGCTCGTCGAACGGGATGAACGCGCTCTTCAGGGCGTTCACGGTGACGGTGCGCAGGTCCTCGACCGTCCACCCGGCCTGCTCGACCAGCAGGGACATCTCGCGCGTCATCGTCGTACCGGACACCAGACGGTTGTCGGTGTTGAGGGTGACGCGGAAGCCGAGGTCCTTCAGCGTGGTGATCGGGTGCTCGGCTATGGATGTCGCGGCGCCGGTCTGGAGGTTGGAGGTCGGGCACATCTCCAGCGCGACACGGCGGTCGCGCACCCAGCCGGCGAGGCGGCCGAGCTTGCCGTCCACGATGTCGTCGGTGATGCGCACGCCGTGACCGAGGCGCTGGGCGCCGCACACCTGGAGGGCCTGGTGGATGCTGGACAGGCCGTCGGCCTCACCGGCGTGGATGGTGAAGGGCACGCTCTCGCGGCGCAGGTGATCGAACGCGTCGACGTGGTCGGCGGCGGGGAAGCCCGCCTCGGCGCCGGCGATGTCGAAGCCGACGACACCGGCGTCCCGGAAGGCGACGGCCAGGTCGGCCGCCTCGCGCACCCGGTCGAACATCCGCATCCCGCACAGCAGCGTGCCGACACGCACCGGAGTGCCGGCGGCCGCTGCCTTGGCCATGCCCGCGGCGAGGCCCTCCTGGACGGTTTCGACGACCTCGGCGAGGGTCAGCCCGCCGTTGGTGTTGAGCTCGGGGGCGTAGCGCACCTCGCCGTAGACGACGCCGTCCGCGGCCAGGTCCAGTACGTACTCCTCGGCGGTGCGCAGCAGCCCCTCGCGGGACTGCATCACGGCGAGGGTGTGCTCGAAGGTGGCGATGTAGCGGACCAGGTCGCCGGAGTTCGCGGCCTCGAAGTACCAGGCGGCGAGCTCGTCCGGGTCGGTGGTGGGCAGGGTGTGGCCGACCGACTCCGCGAGCTCCACCACGGTGGCGGGGCGCAGGCCGCCGTCGAGGTGGTCGTGCAGTACGGCCTTGGGGAGGCGACGGATGACGTCGGCGTCTACGCGCGTAGCAGTCATGGCGGAGTCTTTCCTTGAGCGGGGCGGTTCGAAGCGGCGGGCGGAGGTCGCCGGCCAGGAGGTGGATCAGCCGGGAGTCGGATCAGCCGGCGGGCTGGAGCAGGTCCCAGCGGTTGCCGTACAGGTCCTGGAAGACGGCGACCGAGCCGTAGGACTCGTGCCGGGGCTCCTCCAGGAAGGCCACGCCCGCGGCGAGCATGCGGGCATGGTCGCGGGTGAAGTCGTCGGTGTGCAGGAAGAACCCGACGCGCCCGCCGGTCTGGTCGCCGACCCGGGCCCGCTGCTCGTCGCCCTTGGCGCGGGCCAGCAGCAGTGCGGTGCCCTGATCGTCCGCCGCCACGACGACCCAGCGCGAGCCGTCCGGGCGCGGGGCGTCCTCGACCAGCCGGAAGCCGAGGGCATCGGTGTAGAAGCGGATCGCCTCGTCGTAGTCGTCGACGACGAGGGTGACCAGGGCGATGTGTCTCATCGGGGCCTTCCTAGAGGTGCGATTGACGGGAGAGGTTATACGTAAAACGTGGACGGCGCCAGTCCCGACCGGGACCGCAGTCCTACGCCCGCCGCCCGAGGTGCGGCAGTCGGCCGGCGACTAGCGTTCCGGGAATGACGATCACGGAGGGGGCGCGCAGCCCCGAGCGCCGCAAGCAGGACGTTCTGGAGCGACTGGAACGGGAGATGGACATCTGGGTGGCGTCGGCGGACGGTGACGGGGTGCCGTGTCTGGTCGCCCTGTGGTTCGTCTGGGACGGCGAGGCGCTCTGGATGGCCACCCGCCCCGGCAACCCCACCGGGCGCAACCTCCGTACCGGCCGTCGGACCCGGCTCGCCTTCGGGGACACCCGGGACGTCGTGCTCATCGACGGCGAGGTGGAGGTCCACGACATCGACGAGGTGCCGGCCGCGGCTGCCGAGGCGTTCCGTGCGAAGACGGGCTGGGATCCACGGAACGACTCCGCGACGTATGCCTACTACCGAGTACGGCCGTGCGCGGTGCAGGCGTGGCACGAGCAGCATGAACTGCCGCAGCGGCATCTCATGCGAAACGGAATGTGGCTTGTCTGAACAAGTTTCGCGCGTACGTCCCTACGCCATCCATTTCCCGCACAGGTGTTACCTGGGAGTAACTCCTGATGGTTTGATGTGCGGCGCCACGCAACCCCCTTCAACCACAGGGAGATCCAGTGACGCTCTCCGCACACCGCCGCGCACAGGGCTCGGTCGTGCTCGCGCTCTCGCTCGCCGGTGCCGGTCTTGCGGGCTCGGCGCCCGTCGCGTCGGCCGCCGAGCAGGCGCCGCCGCTCAAGGTGCTGTCGTACAACGTCTTCCTCTTCAGCAAGACCCTGTACCCGAACTGGGGCCAGGACCACCGGGCCGCCGAGATCGCCGAGGCGCCGTTCGTACAGGGCAACGACGTCGTGGTGTTCCAGGAGATGTTCGACAACTCCTCCTCGGACGCGCTGAAGAGCTCCCTCGCCGGCCGCTACCCGTACCAGACGCCGGTGGTCGGGCGCAGCAAGAGCGGCTGGGACGCGACCGGTGGCGCGTACTCGGCGACCACGCCCGAGGACGGCGGGGTCACGATTCTGAGCAAGTGGCCGGTGCTGCGCAAGGAGCAGTACGTGTACAAGGACGCGTGCGGGTCGGACTGGTGGTCCAACAAGGGCTTCGCGTACGTGGTGCTGAACGTGAACGGCACCAAGGTGCACGTCGTGGGCACGCACGCGCAGTCGACCGACCCGGGCTGCGACGCCGGTGAGGCCGCGGCGATGCGCAGCCGGCAGTTCAAGGCGATCGACGCCTTCCTCGACGCCAAGAACATCCCCGCGAACGAGCAGGTTCTGGTCGCCGGTGACATGAACGTCGACTCGCACACGTCCGAGTACGGCTCGATGCTCGCCGACGGCGGGCTGGTCGGGGCCGACGCGCGGACCGGGCACCCGTACTCCTTCGACACGGCGGACAACTCCATAGCCCGCGACCGCTACCCCGACGACCCGCGCGAGGACCTGGACTACGTCCTGCACCGCGCGGGTCACGCCCGTCCCACCGTCTGGAAGAACGACGTCGTCAAGGAGCAGAGCGCGCCCTGGACCGTGTCGAGCTGGGGCACCGACTACACGTACACGAACCTCTCCGACCACTATCCGGTGACCGGGTTCGCCGGCTGAGCAATGCAGTGCAGGCTTCGGCTCAACCGGTGTGCTGTCGCGCCGTGTTGAGCCGGGCCAGGTCGTCGTCGGTGAGGCGGAGGGCTCCCGCGGCCACGTTCTCGGCGAGGTGGTCGGGGTTGCCGGTGCCGGGGATGGCGAGGACGTGCGGGCCCTGCTGCAGGGTCCAGGCGATACGCACCTGGGCGGGGCTTGCCCCGTGCGCCTGCGCCACGGCGAGCACCTCGTCGTCGTGGGCGCCGGTCGCGCCCCGCTCCCCGGTGTCGCCCGCGACGGCGTAGAACGGCACGAAGGCGATGCCCTGCTCGCCGCACAGGCGCAGGAGTTCGTCGGCCTCGGGGTCCGGCCGGTCGAGCGCGTACCGGTTCTGCACGCTGACCACGGGCGCGACGGACTGCGCCTCGGCGAGGTGCCGTGGCTCCACGGCGGAGATGCCTAGGTGCCTGATCAGGCCCGCCTCGCGCAGTTCGGCCAGCGCGCCGAAGTGCTCGGCGATGGAGTCCTGCCGCATGCGGCGCAGGTATACGACGTCCAGGTGGTCGCGGCCGAGCTGGCGCAGGTTCTCCTCGACGTGACCGCGCAGCTGGTCGGGGCGGGCCGAGGTGCCCCACTCCCCCGTGCAGTCACGGAACGGGCCGACCTTGGTCGCGATGACCAGGTCGTCGGGGTACGGCGCCAGCGCGGTGTTGATGAGTTCGTTGGCAGCGCGCAGGGCGGAGAAGTAGAAGGCGGCCGTGTCGATGTGGTCGACGCCCAGCTCGACCGCCTTGCGCAGTACGGCGATCGAGCGTTGCCGGTCGCTTGGCGTCCCGTGATGGAAGGCGGCGCTGCCCGTCAGCCGCATCGCGCCGAAGCCGACGCGGCTCACGGACAGGTCGCCGAGTTTCCAGGTGCCCGCGGCGCGCGCGGTGATCGTCTGCGAGGTCATCGGCGGAGTCTCGCACACGCCTCGGGCGCCGGGGCGTCAGCAGTAGAGGTTGCCGCCCGGGGTGACGCCGAGGATCGAGGTGAACCGGTTATAGGCGTCCACGCGGCTCTGGACCTGCGCCGGGTTCTTGCCGTCGCACTCCAGGGAGCCGTTGATGCTGCGGATGGTCTGGCCGAAGCCGGCCTGGTTCACCATGGCGTTGTGGGGGGTCATGGTGCCGGGGCCGGACTGGGTGTTCCAGTACCACAGGCCGGTCTTCCAGGCGACGGCCGACTCGTTCTGCACCCGCCAGGGGTTGTTGAGCAGGTCGATGCCGAGCGCGTCACCGGCGGCCTTGTAGTTGAAGTTCCAGCTGAGCTGGATGGGACCGCGGCCGTAGTAGGCGTCCTGGCCCGCGGGACAGCCGTACGGCTGGCTCCGGTCGCAGTAGTGGGGGTAGTTGGCGGTGTTCTGCTCCACGACGTGGACCAGGCCGCCGGTCTCGTGGTTGACGTTGGCGAGGAAGGCGGCGGCCTCCTGCTTCTTCACCGTGTCGCTGCCGGTGTTGGCGAAGCCCGGGTAGGCGCTCAGGGCGGCGGTCAGGCCGCTGTACGTGTAGAACGAATTCCGGTTCGGGAACATCTGGTTGAACTGCGACTCGCTCACGACGAACCCGGCGGCGGACGCACTCGGGGCCGGCTGGAGCAGCAGGGCGGCGCTGCCCAGGGCGAGCGAGGACAGCAGTGCGGCTATGCGGCGCCTCGACACAGGATCAACTCCTTTGCGGAGCACGGCCGCACCCGGACAAGGCAGGGCAAAGCAGAGCCTTGAGCGCACGCGCCGACGGGGTCGGCCACGGCGTGGGGGCGGCCGTGGTGGGGGGTGTGGAGACACACTCAACCGCTTTGGTATGTACCAGTCAAGGGTGTAGACCAAATAAGGTGTAGACCAATCAACCGGCCCGGGAGGCAAGGGAGTCGAGGCGCCCGACAGCTCGTGCGTGGTGCAGGACACGCCGTCCGGGTGATTGTCGGAGGGTGGACGGAGGGAAGTCATTCTGGCGTCTTATCACCGAGAAGGGACGCGTTGTGACGCCAGTTGAGTCTCCCCCCATACCCCGGGCGACGGGATCGCTACCGTTGTTCGGTCACCTCTTCCGGCTCTTCCCGGACCCCCTCCCCTTCATGGCCTCACTCCGCGAGCGATACGGCGCGCTGGTGGAGATCACACTCCAGCCGGGCACCCGCACGCTGGTCGTCCAGGATCCCGCCATGATCCGTGCGATGCTCACCGACCCGATCGCCAGCACTCTCGACAAGGGCCCCTTCTTCGACGAGATGCGGGTGTTGCTGGGCGACTCCGTGGTCACCGTTGCCGGGGAGGAGCACAGCGCCAAACGCCGTCAGATGTACCCGGCCTTCGCACGCCCCGAACTCGGGCGGTACGTCGACATCATGCGCACCTCGACCGAGGCCGAGCTCGCCACCTGGGAGCCGGGTCGGCGCATGGACGTGCGCGAGACGATGATCCGTCTGTCGCTGGAGATGCTCACCCGGACGGTCTTCTCCAACCGCCTCGACGCCTCCACGTTCCGCGAGTTGCGCCAGAACATGGCTTCGGTGATGGACAGTGTCGGCCTGCGCATCATGCTGCCCGCCTGGGTCAAGCGCCTGCCGATTCCGCTCAACCGCCGCTTCGACAGGGCTCGTGCCGCGATTCGGACCACCATCTCCCAGGCGATCGCGGATCTGCGCACCAGCGGCGACGGCCATAACAGCGGCGACATGCTGTCCGTGCTGATGAGTGTCGAGGACGAGAAGACCGGCCGTCCGATGACGGACGAGCAGATCTGCAACGAGGTCCTCACGCTCGCCCTGGCCGGGACGGAGAACACAGCCACCGTACTGGCCTGGGTGCTTTATGAGCTTGCCCGGCATCCCGACATCGAGGCCGACGTGCTGGGCGAACTGGAGCAGGTGCTGGGCGACCGGCCGGTCACGTTCGCGGACGCCGGCCAACTGCCGATCCTGGACCGGGTGATCAAGGAGGTGCTGCGGCTGCACGTCACGGGATGGATCCTGACCCGCCGCACCCTCACCGAGACCAGACTCGGGACGTGGACCCTGCCCGCCGGCACGAACCTCGCCTTTGCCCAGCACGCCCTGCACCGCGATCCCGACCTGTATCCCGAGCCGCTGCGTTTCGATCCCGCCCGATGGCTGGACGGTACGCCGAAGCCCCCGCCGGGAGCCCTTCTGCCGTGGGGGGCGGGCAAGCACCGGTGCATCGGCGACCGGTTCGCCACTATGGAGCTGATCACTGCTTTGGCGACGATCCTGCGGCAGGTGCGGTTCACGCTGGCCCCGGGCCAGACCGTTGATCCGGTGGCCCGGGCCACCGTGCGCCCCGGGAAGATGCTCATGACCGTGGAACCGCGTCGGGCGCGCATCGCCGGCTAGGGCGGGCGCTCCCGTCGTGGCCGGGAGCGCCAGGAGGACGGTGATCCGGCGTACGAGCGGCTCCGGGCCGCGTGACGCCGGACAGCTCAAGGGAGTGGGTGGAAGCGGCGCCGGATCACCGCACCGCTCGGCCCGCGTACGCCCGGACATCGGCGTCGGGGTCGTCCACCGCGGTGGCCAGCGCCGTACGGGCGTCGTCGTGTGCGGCGTGCCGCAGCAGGCTGAGTACCGCGGCCTTGCGCACATCGGCGTCGGTGTCGCGGAGCAGTTCGGCGAGGGCGGGTACGCCGTCCTCCGGCGCCGCCCCGCCGAGAGCCTTCGCGGCGCCCGCGCGGACCTGCCAGGCGGGGTCGGTGAGCGCCGCTGTCACCGTGGCGAGGAGTCCGTCCGGGACGCCGAGGACGCCCAGGGCCTCCAGGGCGGCGGCACGGACGAGGGCGTCGGGGTCGTGGATCAGGCCGTGCAGGGCGGGCGGCGTACCTTGCTGCGCCCGCGCGATGTGCGCGGCCACGGCGGCGAACCCGCGCGCCACGGCGACCCGTACCTCACGCGCGGGGTCGCCGGCCGCCTCCGACAGGGCATCGACCGCGTCCACCGAGACCAGGGCGCGTACGGCGGCCAGGCGCACCTCGGTGTCCGGGTCGGCCAGGTGCCCGCCGAACAGGACCGCGTCGCCCAGGCGCAGGGCACGCAGCACGTCCAGGGCCGCCGCGCGTGCCGTCGGATCCGCTGCGGTGAGTGCGGACACCAACGGGGCCCGCAACTCCGGCTCCGCCGTGAGGACTTCGGCCAGCTCGCGCAGCGACGAGGCGGCCGCGGCGCGCACCTGTCCGTCGCTGTCGGTCAGCGCGGAGCCCAGCGCGGGGCCCGTTCCGGGAGGGGCCGTCTCCGTCAGTGCCTTCACGGCGGCGAGGCGTACGGCCGCGTCCGGGTCCTTCAGATAGGGCTCCAGCGCCGGGAGATCGGGTTCCTCCTCCGAGAGCGCGACGAGTTCGAGGATCCGTTCCCGGTTGGACTCCGAGGCTCCGTGCGTCGGGCCGTCGGACGGCGCGACGGCACCCGGTTCCGCGGTGGCCGCTGCCGGCGCCACCTCGCGGCGTCCCGCCGTCGCCGTGGGGAGCGGGTCCACCTCGCCCAGGTGACGGGAGGCACCGCCGGTGGGGGTGAACTCGTCGACGGGCACGAGGTAGGGGGCGACGGGACGCGCCGTGAACTCCATGGCTCCGGACGGGCCCTTGCGCAGGTCGAGGTGGTGCAGCCACTGCGCGTCGTCCCGCTGAGGGTGATCGAGGCGCTCGTGGTAGAGGCCCCAGCGGGACTCGGTGCGGGCGAGGGACGACCGGGCCGCCATCTCCGCGCAGTCACGGATGAACGAGACCTCGGCGCAGCGCATCAGTTCGTGCGGCGTCCGGGCCCCCATCTCGGCGATCTCGTCCCGCATCCGCTCGAAGTGCTCCAGCGCCAGGGAGAGCCGGGCGCCGCTCTTGGGCGGGGCGACGTAGTCGTTGACGAAGCGGCGCAGCTTGTACTCGACCTGGGGCTGAGCCGGGCCGTCGGGGTTGCGCAGCGGCCCGTAGATCAACTCGTGGGCCTCGGCGAGCTGGTCCTGCGGCAACTCGCCCCGGTACGCCGTGTACTGGGCCGCGTCCTCGCCGGCCAGGTCACCGAAGACGAACGCCCCGATCATGTAGTTGTGCGGGACGCAGGCCAGGTCGCCCGCCGCGTACAGGCCGGGGACCGTGGTGCGGGCGTGGTCGTCGACGCGTACACCCGAGGCGGAGTGCCCGCCGCACAGGCCGATCTCGGAGATGTGCATCTCCACGTCGTGGGTGCGGTAGTCGTGGCCGCGCCCGGAGTGGAAGGTGCCGCGGGTGGGGCGCTCGGTGGAGTGCAGGATGGACTCCAGGGCCGAGATCGACTCCTCCGGCAGATGGCTGAGCTTGAGGTAGACCGGGCCGCGGTCGGAGGCGACCTCGGCGGCGAACTCGGCCATCATCTGCCCGGACCAGTAGTCGGAGTCGACGAACCGCTGCCCGTGCCGGTTCACCTGGTAGCCGCCGAAGGGGTTGGCGACGTAGGCGCAGGCCGGGCCGTTGTAGTCCTTGATGAGCGGGTTGATCTGGAAGCACTCGATGCCGGTGAGCTCAGCGCCCGCGTGGTACGCCATCGCGTAGCCGTCGCCCGCGTTGGTCGGGTTCTCGTACGTGCCGTACAGATAGCCGCTCGCGGGCAGCCCCAGGCGTCCGCAGGCGCCGGTCGCGAGGATCACCGCACCCGCCCGCACGACCACGAAGGCACCGGTGCGGGTGTTGAACGCGACGGCGCCGACCGCCCTGCCCTCGGCGGTCAGGACCCGCACCGGCATCAGCCGGTTCTCGATACGGACCTTCTCACGCACCTCCCGCCTGCGCAGCTGCCGGTAGAGCACCTTCTTGACGTCCTTGCCCTCGGGCATGGGCAGCACGTACGAGCCCGAGCGGTGCACCTGGCGGACCGCGTACTCCCCATGCTCGTCCTTCTCGAACTTCACCCCGTACGACTCCAGGCGCTGCACCATCTCGAAGCCCCGGGTGGCCGTCTGACGGACCGTCGACTGGTCGACGATGCCGTCGTTGGCGCGGGTGATCTCGGCGACGTAGTCGTCCGGTTCGGCACGGCCGGGGATGACGGCGTTGTTGACGCCGTCCATGCCCATGGCCAGCGCTCCGGAGTGCCGTACGTGCGCCTTCTCCATCAGCAGCACGGACGCACCGCGCCCGGCGGCGGTGAGCGCGGCCATGGTGCCGGCGGTGCCACCGCCGATCACCAGGACGTCGCAGCTCAGCTCCTCGGCCGAGTCGAGGGCGGGGATCTCCGTCAGGGTGGCGGTCGCGGTCGCGGGGGTCATGGCAGGGGGTGCCTTTCAGAACGTACGGGGCGCAGCCGAGGGACGCGCGGGAGCCGGGTGCTCGGGACGTGGGGCCGGCCTACTCGAACGCAGGGGGGCGAGGTTGCTTCGGAGGTGCGTGGGCCGCGGGTCACTCGGGACGTGCAGGGGCCGAGGTCACTCAGGAC
Source organism: Streptomyces sp. NBC_01017 (assembly GCF_045162795.1). Classification (NCBI taxonomy): domain Bacteria; kingdom Bacillati; phylum Actinomycetota; class Actinomycetes; order Kitasatosporales; family Streptomycetaceae; genus Streptomyces; species Streptomyces sp. NBC_01017. The sequence goes on along the minus strand of NZ_CP108683.1, from coordinate 9,829,650 downwards.
GTGCGGGGCTGAGGGCGCTCGGGATGTGCCGGGCCCGGGGTTGCTCGGAACATGCCGGAGCCGAGGGCGGTCGGGACAGGCCGGAACCGAGGAAACCCAGGGCGTGTACCTGCACATCGGCGCCCGCTCAGGACCCGCGTGAGCCGAGGGACTCGAGGATGTCGTGGCGCAGTGCGACCGTCGCGGGGTCGTCGCGGGCGCCCCGGTCGCGGGGTCGCGGTACCGTCCGGACACCGGTGAGGCCGCCCGCGCCGAGCAGGGCGACCCGGTCGCCGAGGAACAGTGCCTCGTCCACGTCGTGGGTGACGAAGACGACGGTGGCGCCGGTCCCGCGCAGCACCTCCACCAGCAACTGCTGCATGCCCGCCCGGGTCTGGGCGTCCAGGGCGCCGAATGGCTCGTCCATGAGCACGGCCCGCGGCTGCCCGGCGAGCGCGCGGGCGAGCTGCACCCGCTGGCGCTGCCCTCCGGACAGCCGGTGCGGCAACTGCCGCTTCAGGTCGGGCAGGCCGACCCGGTCCAGCCACTCCTCCGCCCTGGCCCTGCGCTCGGCGCCGCCCAGCCCTCTGATGGCCAGCGGCAGTTCGACGTTGGCGCGGGCCGTACGCCACGGCAGCAGCGCGTCCTCCTGGAAGACGAGCGTCCGGTCAGCGCCGGGGCCCGTGACGGGCCGCCCGTCCTGGGCGACCTGTCCGGCGAGCGCGGGCAGCAGCCCGGCCAGCGTCCGCAGCAGGGTCGACTTCCCGCACCCGGACGGGCCGACGAGCGTCAGGATCTCGCCGGGGGTGGCTTCGAGGTCCACGCCGTGCAGTACGACGGCACCGGGTCGCCCGAGGTCCGTCCCGGTGAGGCTGAGCCGTGCGCCGGAGGCGGGGAGTCCGGCCCGCGAGGCCGTAGAAGCCGTAGAAGCCGTGGAGGGTGTATGGATGGCTGTGTCGGTGGCTGCGGTGTCGGTGGCGGCTGTGTCCGATTGCGTGCTCATGACGTGGCGCTCCCTTCGCGTCGCGGCAGCCAGTGGGTGAGGCGGCGTCCCAGGAGCTCCACCACGGTGGACGTCAGCCAGCCGAGCATGCCGATGCTGACGATGCCGGTGAACACGCCCGGGTAGTCGAGGACGGTGTAGTCCTGCCACGTGCGGTATCCGATTCCGTACTCGCCGGAGATCATCTCCGCGGAGATCACGCAGATCCACGAGACGCCGATCCCGACCGACAGTCCGCCGAAGATCCCCGGCAGCGCGCCGGGCAGCACCACGGAGGCGAGCACCCGCCACCGTCCGCCGCCCATGGTGAGCACCGCCTCCTCCCACACCGGGGCCAGTGCCCGCACCGCGTGCCGGGTGGCGACCAGGACCGGGAAAAAGGCGGCGGTGAAGGTGATGAAGACGATGCCCTGTTCGTTGCTGGGGAACAGCAGGATCGCCACGGGTACCAACGCGATCGCCGGGACGGGCCGCAGCACCTCCAGGACCGGTCCGATCAGGTCCGCGGCCCAGCGGGAGCGCCCGACGGCCACGCCCGCGGCGACGCCCAGCACAGCCGCGAGCAGGAACCCGGTGACGATCCTGCGCAGGCTGTCGCTCACGTCCTGCCAGTACGCGCCGTCGGCGAGTCGCTGCCCGAACTCCCGGGCCACGTCGGTGACGGACGGGAACTGGTCGAAACGCAGCCACAGTTGGACGTCCAGCGTGGTGAGCAGCTGCCACACCGCGAGCGCCGCAAGCAGTGACAGCACGCGTACGACCGGTCGGAGGCGGGCCGTGCGCCGAGCGGGGGCCGGCCGCGCGGCAGCCTTGCCCGCTTTCCCCGGTTTCCTCGGCGGGGCGGTCACCGCGGTCATGACGCCTGCTTCAGTGCGGTGGCGTAGGAGACCGTACGGGAGCCCGGGTGCGCCTGGGCGTACGCGCGGGCGGCTGAGCCGGTGACGAACGGCCGCAGCTCCTTGCCGTCCTGGACCCAGACCGCCTTGTCCGCGTACCAGCGGGTGCCGGTGGTGGCGTCCGGTACATAGGCGGCGCGCACGTCGTCCTTGTGCCCGGCGACGAACTTCAGCAGTGCGGCGGGCGAGTCGAAGGGACGGGTGCTGTTCTCGCCCTTGAGCCATACCTCGCTGCGCGAGGCCTCGGAGGTGGCGGCGAGCCGCTCGGCGTACTCCTTGCCGTACACGCGCTTGATCGGGGCGTCGTCGACGAAGGCGTCCACGTCCACGTCGCCGACGAGTTTCGCCGAGCGCAGCACCGACACGTCCTTCTTCAGCGCGGAGACGAGCTGCGGCTTGACGCTCGGGTCGAAGGTGGCGATGCCGCCGCTGCCGTTGTAGAGGTAGACAACCTCCGGGGGCAGATCGGTGGCCTCGGCGACCTTCTCGGTGGCCTGGACGGGGTGTTCGTTCAGGTACCGCGTCGCCTCGATCTGCGCGGCGAGGAAGGCGTCGAGCACCTTGGGCCGCTGCTCTGCGAAGTCCTCACGGACCGTCACCCCGTGGAAGGTGGGCAGGTTCAGTTCCGCACCGTCGTACAGCGCCTTCGCCTTGCCCTGGAAGGCGAGCAGCCCGGGCCAGGCCACGAACTGCGAGAGGGCGTCGGTGCTGCCTGCCTGGAGTGCCGAAGCGCCCACCGACGGCTGCTGGTTGAGCTTGCGGATGTCCTTCTCGGGGTCGAGCCCGGCGCGCTGCAACGCCCGTACGAGGGTCCCGTCGGCCGCGGACCCGATGCTGGTGGATACGTTCTTGCCCCGCAGGTCCTCCAGCGAGGCGAGCTTCGAGTCCGGGGCCGTGACCACGGTGTTGAGGGCGCCGCGCAGGTTGTAGCCGGTGACCGAGACGAGCCGGGTGGGACGGTTCAGCTGTTTGCCGCGGGCGGCGTTGATGAGCAGCGGGAAGTCGCCCATGGATCCGATGTCGATCTTCCCTGCGGTCATCTGCGCGGTGATGGGCGCGCCCGTGGCGTAGTCCTGCCACTTGACCTTGTAGGAGACGCCGTCCCGTTTGCCCTGGGCGGCGAGTTCGCGTTCGAAGTATCCGAGCGAGCGCAGCAGGGTGCCGGCGGTGACGGTGTTGATGGTCTTGGACTGGTAGCCGACGGTGACGGTGACGTGCTTGTCGTCGCCGGCTGCCGCATTGCCGCCGCAGCCCGTGACGAGCGTGCTGACGAGAGCTGCCGCGAGCAGGGCTGCAGGAGTCGTGCGTTTCATCGGGAGTGGGCCTTTCACCGCAGCAGGTAGGGCATGTTGACCGTGACGGCCCCGGTGGGGCAGCGGGCGGCGCAAGGGCCGCAGTACCAGCACTCGTCGACGTGCATGTACGCCTTGCCGCTGTCGGGGTTGATCGCCAGTGAGTCCAGCGGACACATGTCGACACAGAGCGTGCAGCCGTCGATGCACTTCGACTCGTCGACGGTCACGGGCACGTCGGCCCGCTGGGGCACCAAGGGCATGGCTGTCTCCAGTGAGGTACTGCGAGGGGTGAAAGAAACGGTTGGCGGTGGCGCGTCGTCAGAGGGAGCGGCGCAGCAGCCCGCTCATCGCGATCCGGTCCCCGCGGAACCGGATGAACTCCAGGTCCACGGGCCTGCCGTCGCACAGGTGGGTGAGGCGCTCCAGCATCAGCACGGCGGTGCCGCGCGGTGCCTGTAGGACGGTGGCGGAGTGCGCGTCGGCGTTGACGGCCTCCAGGGTGATCTCCGCGTGCCCGAGCGGTTGCCCGGTGATCTGCTCCAGCAACCGGAAGACGTCGGTGTTCTCCAGGTCGGCGCCGATCAGCTCACTGCCGATGTCCAGCGGCAGATAGGTGAGGTCGAGGGAGAGCGGCAGCCCGTTCAGCCTGCGCAGCCGCTCGATGTAGAGGACGTCGGTGCCGGTGGGCAGCCGCAGTCGCTCGGCCACGGGGGCGGGCGCGGCGACCGGACCCATGGTGCGTACCTCGTTGCTGACCTGGCCGTGTTCCCGCAGGGTCTCCGCGAGTCCCATCAGCCGGTCGAGGCCGTGCGAGTACTTCTCGGCGACGACGACGGTGCCCACGCCGGGCAGCCGCTCGACGAGCTGCTCGGCGCGCAGCAGGTCCAGTGCGTGCCGGACGGTGTTCCGTGACACCTGGTAGTCGGTGGCGAGCATGTCCTCGTGCGGCAGCACGCCGCTGGGAAATCCCCCGGTCAGCACCAGGTGCCGCAGCAGATCCGCGAGCTGCCGCGCCCGGTCGGCACGCAGCCGCCGGCGGCGGGCTGCGGCGAGCGGCGCGGTGTGCTCGCGGGTTCGTTCTGCTGGCATGCGGTGACCATACCGACCGTTGCCGCTCAGTGGTGTTACCGAATCATTGCGCCACCTGAGTACCTCTCACCAGGGCGCTGACCTGCGCCTTCCTGGGCTGTCGGCCCGGTTTCGCCACTACGGGCCCGGCTCGGCCGTCAGCTGCGGACCAGTTCTTGACGGCGGCGTTCGAGGTACGCGCGCTCGGCGGGGTTCTCCGCCAGTGCGAGGGCGGACTCGTACTCTCGCACGGCCTCCGTGTGGCGGCCCAGGCGGCGCAGCAGGTCCGCGCGGACGGCGTGGAAGACGTGGTAACCGTCGAGATCCAGCGCGTCCACGAGGTCGAGGGCCGGAGCCGGGCCGTCGATCTCGGCCACGGCGACGGTCCGGTTCAGCGCCACGACGGGGCTGGGAGCGACGGCCAGGAGGTGGTCGTAGAGCTGCCGGATCTGGTACCAGTCCGTGGCCTGCGAGGTCGGCGCGTCGCTGTGCACCGCCTGGATCGCGGCCTGGATCTGGTACGGCCCCGGCCTGCCCAGGCGCAGACACCGGCGGACCAGCGACTGTCCCTCGGCGGTCAGTTCACGGTCCCAGCGGCCACGGTCCTGTTCCGGCAGCGGTACGAGCCCCCCGCGTTCGTCCTGCCGGGCGGGCCGGCGGGACTCGACGAGGAGCATCAGCGCGAGCAGCCCCGTCACCTCGGGCTCGTCCGGCATGAGTTCGGCCAGCAGACGACCGAGGCGTACGGCTTCCGCGCACAGGCCCGCCTCACCCTCGTACCCCTGGTTGAAGACGAGGTAGACGACGGCCAGCACCCCCGCGAGCCGGTCCGGCAGGTCGGCGTCGCGGGGCACGCGGTACGGGATGCCGGCGTTGCGGATCTTCGCCTTGGCCCGCACCAGCCGCTGGGCCATCGTCGGCTCCGGCACCAGGAAGGCGCGCGCGATCTGCGCGGTGCTGAGCCCGCCCAGCAGACGCAGGGTGAGGGCGACTTGCGCCTGGACGGCGAGGGCGGGGTGGCAGCAGGTGAAGATGAGCCGGAGCCGGTCGTCGCGCACGGGGCCCTCCTCGGGAGGTGCGTCGGCGGTGTGCAACAGGGCGGCCTGGGCGTGACGTTCGGTCCTGGTGGACTCGCGGCGCAGCCGGTCGACGGCGCGGTTGCGTGCGGTGGTGATGATCCAGCCGGCGGGGCTCGGCGGCACGCCGGTCTCCGGCCAGCGCCGCAGGGCCGTGGCGAAGGCGTCCTGGACCGCTTCCTCGGCGAGGTCGATGTCGCCGAGGAAGCGGACGAGTACGGCGACCGCGCGGCCGTACTCCGCGCGGAAGACGGCTTCGACGTCCGTGGCCGTCATCAGTCCTCGGCTTCGCCCATGAACGGCCGCACCTCGATCGGCAGTGTGGTCGCCAGCGCCAGCCTGCGGCCCCATTCCAGGGCCGCGTCCAGATCGGGCGCCTTGATGAGGCTGATGCCGCCGAGCATCTCCTTGCCCTCGGCGTACGGTCCGTCGGTGACGAGGACGTCGCCGTCGCGGGGCCGCAGCACGGTGGACGACTCCGGGCCGTGCAGCCCCCCGGCGAACACCCAGGCGCCGGCCTCGCGCAGCTCGCGGTTGAGCGTGTCGAGGTTCTTCTCGATCTCGCCGAGGGCGTCCGGGGCGGGCGGTTCTCCGACGGGCTGCATCACATTGAGCAGGTAGTACTTCATGGCGGTCTCCTCGGACGACGTGGTGGTCTGCCGGTCTCTCACCTCCTACACGAACGGCACCCGCCCGGATCGACATCCTGCACACCGACACCGGCGAGAAGTTTCCGGAGAGCTACTCCGCTGACATCGTCATGAACCCGTCGAGCCCTACACATAAAGAATAAATAAGCGCAGAATGGCATGAGGCGGCGCTTACCGCACACCGCACCGGACGCGGTCAGGCCTGCGAGTCAAAGGAGACGAGTCATGGCCAACGTCTCGCCCAGCAGAGGTGACATAACAGCCCACCCTGATGTATCCGAAATGCGGGACCGCTACGCCCGCATGCTCGGCGGTCGCGATGTGGCGCTCGTGGACGGACCGGTGTTCCTGCTCGGTCTGTACTGCGCGGCATCCCCCTGGATACTCCACTACACGACGAGCCAGCCGGCACTCGTGACCCACAACCTGATCATGGGTATCGCGATCGGCCTCCTGGCCCTCGGATTCACCCGGGCCCCGGAACGCATGTACGGCCTCAGCTGGGCCTTCTGCGCGATGGGCGTCTGGATGATCATCGCGCCGTGGGTGGTCGGGGAGAGCCCGGACGCGGGTGTCATCGTGAACAACATCATCATCGGCGCGCTGGCCGTGATCCTGGGGTTGGTGTGCGCCGGTACAGCGGCGAAGAGCACCCCGAGGCCGTAGCGGCACACCGCGAGCAGGACACGTAGGCCGGTCCGCTCCCGCGGTCCGGCCTACGCACGTCCGCCTCCGGGCACCGCCGCTCAGCGGGTCGGCATCAACCACGGTTCCTGGGGCAGGACATGGCCGGTCTCCAGGAGCGACTTGAGGTTGGACAGCACCGCCGGCCAGCCGGACGCCACGTCGGCACGCGCACTCTCGTCCGGCAGGTCCTCGTGGGTCACGGTGAGTCGGACGATCCCGGCATGCTGCTGGATGTCGAAGGTGACCCGGGAGTACTTGTCGTCCTGCCCCTCCTCGTCGGGTGCCACCCACGTGGTGACAAGGCGGCCGGGTCGCTCGCTCTCCACCACGGTGCCCACCACGTCGGCGACGCCCGACCCGTCCGTACGGACGTGTTCCCAGCGGGAACCGGTCCGCCAGTCCGAGACGTTGCTGTGGCCCCAGTAGGCGGCGGTCAGGTCGGCGTCGGTGAGGGCGTCCCAGACCTTCTCGGCGGTGCTCTCGATGTAGGTGACGTACACGTACGTGGGCTTGTCGGTCATGGCTTCCTCGGCTCGTCGTTTCACGGCCCCGAGCACGCGCAGGCGCGGGCTCTCGAACTTGTCGATCCACCGCTCCTGGATCTCGTGGAGCGGGACCGGATTGAGGTAGTGCAGCTTTTCCCGCCCCCGCCGCACCGTGCTGACCAGGTTCGCGGCCTCCAGGACGGCCAGATGCTGGGTCACGGACTGGCGCGCCATGTCGATCCGCGCGCACAGCTCGCCCAGCGTCTGCCCGTTGTCCTCGTGCAGCCGGTCCAGGAGCCGCCTGCGGGTTCCGTCGCTCAGCGCCTTGAAGACCTGGTCCATCTCGGGGTCGCTCTCTGATCGCACACTCAACGTTATGCAGGCAATTACCTGCATGTCAATCGAGGCAGGTGAGACGCCTTGCCTGTTTCGACCGATAGACGCCGAATGCCTGTTACAGGACATATGGGATCCCTTGACGAAGGATCCGTAGCTTCGGATGCGTCGGTACGAACTAACCCCACCGAAGGACGATTCACTGATGCGTGCTCCCCGCACCCTGCGCACCGCCCTCATCGCCACCGGCGTCACCGCCGCGCTGGGGGTCTCGGCCGCGGGCGCCCTCGCCGCACCCTCCACCCCGACCGCCAGGTCCGTCACCCAGCACCCCACAACCAAGCGCGTGTACGTGAAGACGGAGAAGCTCGCGGACAAGGTCAGCCGAGCAAAGGTCTACAAGACCGGCAAGAACCGTTACGAGGCGGAGCTCTGGGCCAAGGGCTCCCGGTACGGCGCCCTCTACACCCAGGGCAGGCCCGCCTACGCCCAGAACAACGGGCTGCACATCACCCTCCACCCGAACGGCAAGGTCACGTCCTGGGTCCAGGAGGCCAAGCCGAAGCCCAAGCCGGTCACCAAGCGCGTCCTGGTCGCCACACCGACGCTGGCGGACGGCAGTACGAAGGCGAAGCTCTACAAGCTGACGGACAACCACTACGAGGCCGACCTCCACGCAGGCACCACCCACCTCGACACCCTCGTCGCCAACGGCCACGCCGCGCACGGCGAGAACAACGGTCTGCATGTATCCCTGCAACCGGACGGCGAGTTGAGGTCCTGGCTGGACGGCCACTGACCTGCACGAGCAAAACACCTCGCCAAGCGTCCCGGCACCCGGGCACCCTGCCCGCATGGACCATGCGGAAGTACTGCTCATCGGCGGAAGGGCCGGGGTCGGCAAGACGACGGTCGGCTGGGAGGTGTCGGCTCGGCTGCGGGAGGCGCAGGTCGCGCATGCGGTGATCGACGGTGACTTCATGGGGGCAATCCATCCGGCGCCGCCGGGCGACCCGCACCGTGCCGGCATCACGGAGCGGAACCTGGCTGCCGTGTGGGGGAACTACGCCGCCCTCGGACACCGGCGTCTCGTCTACACGAACACCGTGAGCGTGCTCGACGAGGCCGCGCCCATGTTCCGGCGGGCCATGGGTGACGGCGTACGGCTCGTACGGGTCCTGCTCACCGCCACCGACGAGACCGCCGAACAGCGGCTGGCCGGGCGGGAGCTGGGCTCCGAGTTGGAGCACGAGACGAGGAGCAGTGCGCGCAAGGCACGGCTGCTCGAGGAGCGGGCGCCCGAAGGTGTTGTGCGCGTGGTGACGGACGGCCGCTCGGTGATCGACATCGCCGCGGAGCTGGTGACCGTCACCGGCTGGGCCGACTCGGGGGTTGGAGGGGCGCCGGCCACCGGTTGAACCGGCACGGACTGTCCCTCCCCTCAGGGGGAACTCAACCTGTGCGGGGACAGGAGGAAGAGGGGCGAAATGGAGATCTCGGGCATCATCAGTGCCATCGTGATCGGCATCATCATCGGAGTGCTCGGACGGCTCGTGGTTCCGGGCCGTCAGCGCATCGGAGTCCTGTGGACGATCCTCGTCGGCATCGTGGCCGCGCTGATCGGTTCGGCCATCGCGGCCGGCCTCGACGTGGCCGACACCGACGGCGTCGACTGGGTCGAGTGGCTCATCCAGATCGGCCTCGCGGCGCTCGGCGTCGCCGCACTGGACCGGACGAAGGCGCGCCGCTGACGCCGTACCCGGGGACACCCAGGGGCGGCGTACGTTCAGGTGAGTCCCGCGACGGCCCGCAAGGGCGGCGAGGCCGTCGCGGCGAGCCACGCCACTACGGCGTGTACACGTACGGCGTCGTGGTGGTCAGCGGCTCGAAGCCCAGCCGTTCCAGGATGGGACGGCTCGTGCTCATGGCGTCGACCTGGAGGTACCGGTAGCCGCGGTCCGCGGCGGCGCGGGCGCGATGGGCGACGAGTGCGCGGTAAAGACCGCGACCCCGCCGGCCCTCTACGGTCCCGCCGCCCCACAGCCCGGCGAACCGGGTCCCGGGCACGAGCTCCATCCGCGCGGCGCTCACCGGAGTGTCACCGGCCAGCGCGACGACGGCGACCACCGTGTCCGGGGCGGCCGTGAGCCGGCCGAGCAGTTGGTCCCGGAGCCCGGAGCCGTCAGTGCCGAAGGCCTTCTCGTGCACCTCGGCCACCAGGTCGACGCCCGCCCGGTCGGTCACGGGCAGGACCCGGATGCCTTCCGGCAGCTCGGCGTCCAGGGTCAGGTCGGCGACCTCGCCGATCATCAACGTCTCCTCGGGCCGGGAGGTGAAGCCGGCGTCCCGGAGGCGTTGTCCGAGGTCCGCCGGGAGGTCATGGCCGTAGAGCTTCCACTCGAACTCCCGCCCGAGCCCGGAGAAGTGGGCGATCTGTCCGGCGATCGCCTCGTCGACGTTCGCGTCGCCCAGGTCGGACCACACGACGCCGTTCCAGCCGTGTGCGGACGACACCTGGCGCACGACCCCGCCCACGCGCTCGACCAGCGCGTCGGGACCGTCGGGCCGTGCGCCTTCACGCATGTCCCGGTCGAAGAGGGCGAGCACCGCGGCATGATCCATGGGTGAACCCCATCACCGGGCAGCTGCCGGGGCAACACCTTTGTCACCGTGCCCGTCCCTCCCCGCCGTCCGGCCCTGCGTGGGCGAAGCTGGGGGTGCGTAGGGAAACTCAGCTAGGAGGCCCACACAATGGCCGTGAAGAACGCCGAACTGCCGTATCTGCGCCGCTGCGTCGCGCTCGCGACCGAGGCTCTCGAGGCCGGGGACGAGCCGTTCGGCTCGGTGCTGGTGGGGGCGGACGGCGCGGTGCTCGCCGAGGACCACAACCGAGTGGCCTCGGGCGACCGCACCCGGCACCCCGAGTTCGAGCTGGCACGCTGGTCCGCGGCCCATATGACGCCCGAGGACCGGGCGGCCGCGACGGTGTACACCTCGGGCGAGCACTGCCCGATGTGCTCGGCCGCGCACGCCTGGGTCGGCCTGGGACGCATCGTGTACGTCGCCTCGTCCGAGCAACTGACCCGATGGCTGGCCGAGTTGGGCGTGCCCGCCGCGCCGGTCCGGCCGCTTCCGATCCGCGAGATCGCGCCGGGCGTGGCCGTCGAGGGCCCGGTGCCCGAGCTGACGGAGGACATCCGCGCACTGCACGTCCGCTTCCACCGGCCTCAGGGCTGAGCCCGGCGACAGGGCTGAGCGCGGACCGCCCGGGGGGCCGAACGGTCCGCGCCCGTCCGAAGATGAGGTCTCCTCGACGGGGGGAAGGCGCTTGCACATGCCGCCTGCTCGGCGCTTGATGACCGCTTGCGTCACGCCGACCGCGGCCGCCACGACCGTCGACATGACCGTTCCGGCCGCCCTCGCGCCCGTGTGGGCCGTCATCCGTCCGGACGGCGTCGCCACCGTACTGACCGGCACATACCCAGACGTCGCCTCGGAGTCTCGACGCCCCCACCCCCGCGAGCCGGCGGACACCCGCCTCGACACCGACCCGATACCGCCGGACCACGGGGGCCTCGTTTACGGCGGCCGGCGGCGACCCGCACTCGCTAGCCGAGCTCCAGCGTCGTGACGCCGAAGACGCGCTCCTGGGCGTAGGGCCGCAGCGGGCCGGTGTACATGCGGGCGGTCTCGAAGGAGGGCGTGAAGCCTGCCGCCTCGGCGAGAGCGACGCCCGCCGGGTTGGTCTCGGGCACGTCGACGGCGACCTCGCGGCCGGCCGCCTCCGCGGCCAGGGCGGCGAACAGGGCCCGCGCGTCCTCGGGGGTGTCGGCGAAGAGCGGGCCGATGCGCGGGCAGTCGTGGCCGGGGCGGATCACGCCGTAGCCGGTGACGCGGCCACCGGTGCGACGGACGACGGCGTGATGTCCCGGGCCGGTGAGCCACTGCGCGAGGAAGCGGGGGCGGTCGGCGGGGGTGCAGGCGCTGTCGTACGCGGTGATATCCGCCAGGTCCTCGGGCCGTACGGCGCTGACGTCGGCGGGGGCCTCGACGGCGGGTGCCGTTCCGCTGAAGCGGAAGGTGCGGTGGGCGAGCTCGAAGCCGGAGCGGCGGTAGTTGTCCTGCTGGTCGACGACGCCGTCCAGGCCCACCGTGCGGTTCTCCGCGTGCGCCAGCGCGGTCTTCCAGGTGGTGAGGCCGTAGCCCTGGCCGCGGACGTCGGGGCGGACCAGGTACCAGCCCAGGAAGCTGTAGTCGGCTCCGTAATTCACGACGGAGATCGCCGAGACGGGCTCGCCGTCGATCCGGCCGATGAAGAAGCCCTCGGGGTCCTGTGCGAAGAACGCCTCGCTGTCCGCGAGCCCCGGGTTCCAGCCCTCGTCGACGGCCCATCCGCGGACGACCGGCCAGTCGGCGAGGCCGGCCTGCGTGATCACGAGGTCCTGGGGGGCCGGGGACGTCATGGGTGTGCTCCGTTCCGTGCGGGTTCGGGGGATGCGGGCGGGGTGATCGCCCGCGCCCACAGCATCCTCGCGGATCTTCGGGGAGCACGTCACGGCATGATCAAGCCGTTGCCTCGCACAGGGGGCCGTCCGGACGGATGTGCGCATGACGAAGGCCCCACCGCCCGCCGGGTGGGGCCTTCCCTGCCGCGCGCGAGGCGCGGGTCAGCTCACCGCCTGCGGGCGGAAGCGCCGGTACAGCACGGCTCCGCCCACTACGAGGAGCGTGCCGCCCGCCGCTGCCGCGGCGAGGGCCTGGTCCGCGCCCGTGTGGGCGAGGGTGCCCTCGGGCTCCCCCTGCGGGACGGGCGCGGGCGGGGCCGGCCGGGGCTGGTGCGCCCGGGGCGGGGCCGGCTTCGGCGCCGGCTTCGTGGTGTCGGAAGGGCGGTCGCCGGGACCGTTCACCGACTCGTTGTCGATCGCGGCATTGCCGACCCCGACCACGTTCACGCTGTTCCCGCTGACGTTCACCGGGAGGTGAACCGGGAGCTCCACGACGTTGCCGGACGCGATGCCCGGCGAATCCTTTCCGCGGCCTTGGGCCGAAGCCCCGCTGTGCGACGCCGCACGCTTCTTGCCACCACCGTCCTCGTTGACGCAGGTGTTGCCGACGGCCGGATTGAGCAGCCCCACCACGTTCACGGTGTTCCCGCAGACGTTCACCGGCACATGCACCGGCAGCTGAACGGTGTTGCCGGAGAGAAGCCCCGGCGAGTCGGCCGCGGCACCATCCGCCGCGGAGTCGGCATACGCCGGGAACGTCACAGCCATCGCGCCCGAGGCGGCGACGGCGATCACACCGTATCGGGTAACCCGTCTCATAGGTTCCCTGCCTTCCAGACATGGTCGCGGGCACTCACCCGCACCGGATAAAACGCAGGCGAACCATCCGAGTTATGGCTAATCGGCCATTCACCCCATCGAGTGTCAGGGTTGTCGAACTAGCGGTAAAAACTTCCACCGGCAACGAAAAGGGCACAGAGTACGCCCGCACGGGCGGACCCGCACGTCCGGAGGCGTGCATTCCGGGGCCCGCCTATCGTGAGCCAGGACGCCGTTTACCGGTCCGCGACGGGCGTCCCTGGAGGCATCGATGCTTGCCCACCTGTCAACGCGGCCCGTGCTGCGCCGCTGCGCGGTGACCGGCGCGGTCGGACTGGCCCTGCTCGGCACGGGGCTGCCGGCGGCCACGGACAGCCCCGAACCCGACCTCACGCGGTTCTACCGGCAGAAGGTCACCTGGGCGAAGTGTCCGGGCGAGGGGCTGCCGAAGGACATGCAGTGCGGCAAGGTCACCGTCCCTCTCGACTACGCCCGCCCCAAGGCGGGGACGCTCGACCTGGCGCTCGCCCGCTACCGGGCCACGGGCGAGAAGCAGGGCTCGGTGCTGGTGAACTTCGGCGGGCCGGGCGGCGCGGGCATCCCCCAGTTCGCCACCACCGGCGGCAAGGAGTTCATGGAGCTGACGGACGGCTACGACATCGTGACGTTCGATCCGCGCGGCGTCGGCAGGTCCTCGCCGGTCAGCTGCGGGGACGGCGAGGAGAACATCGACATGTCCGAGGACGGCACCGAACTCGGCCGCGATCCGCAGTCCGTCCTCGCCCACTTGAAGAAGGCGGCCGACGCGTGCGCCCGGCACTCCGGCCCCGTCCTCCCCTACATAGGCACGATCAACGCCTCGCGCGACATGGACGTGATGCGCCAGGCCCTCGGCGACAAGAAGCTCAACTACCTGGGCTTCTCCTACGGCACACGGCTCGGCTCGGTGTACGCCGCCCAGTTCCCCGACAAGGTCGGCCGGTTGGTGCTCGACGGCGTGGACACGCTGACCGAGTCGCTGACCGAACAGGGCGTGGCGAGCGCCAGGGGGCAGCAGCAGGCGCTGGACGAGTTCATCAACTGGTGTGTGCAGGACATCGCCTGTCCGTTCGGGCAGGACGCGCGCGAGGCCCGCAAGCAGGTCGTACGCCTCGTCGACTCGATGGACGAGAATCCGGTGCCGTCGGCGTTCGGCGAGCCGTTCACCGGCCAGGACCTGGTCGGTGCCATCGGACAGGCGCTCTACAGCGAGGAGATGTGGCCCTCCCTGGAGCGGGCCCTGGCCTCGCTGGTCGAGGACGGCGACACCCACGCCATCGAGGCCTTCGCGTCCGGCGGTGCCTCGCCCTGGCGGCGCGGGGAGACCGACGACCCCGAGGAGAACGGCACCCCCGAGGAGTCCGAGGAGCCCGACGGCGGCCTGGTCGACGAGGAGGACGTGCCCCTCGACAACCTCCCCGCGGCCCTGATGGCGGTCAACTGCGCGGACGACCCCGACCGCCCCACCGGCAAGCAGATCGTCGACGGTCTCGACGGCCTGCGAGCAAAGTACGAGCAGGCGTCGCCGGTCTTCGGCCCGTACCGGCTCACCGGGGTGCTGATGTGCTACGGCCGCCCCAAGGGCACGGACTTCATACGCGACGACGTGAAGGACGTGCACACGCCGAAGATGCTTCTCGTGGGCACCCGCGGCGACCCGGCGACCCCGTACCGCTGGACCGAGGAGACCGCGAAGCGACTCGGCTCGTCGGCCGTGGTCCTCGACAACAAGGGCAGCGGCCACACCGGATACGCCTCTTCCAAGTGCGTGCACCGCAAGGTCGACGCCTTCCTGCTCTACGGCACGCTGCCGGCGGACGGCAGCTCGTGCGGGGCCGAGGAGCGCCGGGAGTAGATCCCGGGCGGGGGTGATGGATTGCCCCTAATGCCCGATCGGTGAATCGGTCCTATCGTGCTCTTATGGAGCACGCACTCAGTCCCACGACCCTCATCGAGCTGCGGCGCCCGCGCCCCTACCCGGCCGTGTCCGTGCTGACGCCCACGCATCCCCGGGAGCCCTATCGGGCCCAGGACCAGGTCAGGCTGCGCAATGTCGTGGCCAAGGCCAAGAAACAGCTGGAGGCCGATCCTTCGGTCACCCGCGAGCGCCGGGTCGACGTCGAACGGCAGCTCGACCAGGCCCTCTCCGAGATCGATCTGACGTACGCCGAGGACGGCCTGGTGATCTTCGCCGCTCCGGGCGAGCACCAGGTGTGGTCGGTCGCCCGTACCGTGCCCGAGCGCGTGGTGCTCTCGGACACCTTCCTGACCCGCAACCTCGTCTCCGCGCAGGCCGCCGAGCGGCCGTTCTGGGTCCTGTCGGTCTCCACGGACCGCGTCACCCTGTGGCACGGCGCCCTGGACCGCGTCACCGAGGCCCGAGTCGGCGGCTTCCCGCTGACCCGGGACATCCAGAACTTCGACGCGGAGCGCCAGGAACAGATCGGCGACGTGCCGAGCAAGTTCCGCGACGAGGACACCCGCCACTTCCTGAAGGAGGCGGACTCCGCACTGGGCGCGGTCCTCCAGCACAGCCCGGGGCAGCTGTACGTCACCGGCGAGCCGGCCGCGCTGTCCCTGCTGGACGAGATCGGCGGCATCACCAAATCCGCCGTGCACGTCCCCCACGGCGGGCTCGCGCACGGCACCCGCGAGGCGGTGTGGCAGGCGGTCCGGCCGGTCATCGCCGCCGAGAACCTCAGAGGGACCGACGCCGTGGCCCGGGAACTCGAAACCGCCCTCGGCCGCAAGGCGTTCGCCGCCGGTGTCGACGAGGTGTGGCGCAGCGCGCGCGAGGGCCGGGTGCGGCTGCTGGCCGTCGAGGAGAACTACCGCGTGACGGTGCGCGGCGAGGACGGCGACCATCTGATCCCGGCGGAGAGCGGCGACCTCGACGCCCGCGAGGACATCGTGGACGAGATCGTCGAGCAGTGCCTGGAGACCGGCGCCGAGGTCCGCTTCGTGCCGGACGGGACGCTGAGCGAAGCCCAGGGGATCGCGGGCGTGCTGCGGTACTGACGCCGGAGCGTGCGAGGAGGCACAGCGGCGGCCCCGTTCGCCTCCTCGCACGCTGCCGCGCAGCGCTCACCTCATACGCTGCCGAAGAGCGCACTGAGGCCACGCTCCACGACCGCCCCGAGGTCCTCCTCGCCGGACGCGACCACCGCGTACGTCCGCAGCAGGAAGCGGTTGAGGGCCGCGGTGTCGAACTGGAGCAGGGCCATGCCGTAGGGCGAGTGCAGCTCCACGACCGTGCGCTCCTCGCCGCACGGCCAGATGTGCACGTCCCCGTCCCCGGCCGGCCCGCCCAGCCCCGCCTCCAGCAGGCTGCGCGCAAAGGTCCAGGTGGCACCGTGGCCGTCGAGGGAGACGTCGCCCGGGAAGTCGATGTACACCGCCAGCGGGTCCGTGGAGGCGTAGCGCAGCTTGGCGGGCACGGACAGCTCGCGCTCGTCGCCGGTGATCAGACGGGCGTGGGCGGGCTGCTCGAGGGCGATGTCCATGGGCGGTCTCCCCTGCGGGTCGGCGGTCGGGCTCGTTTTTGCCGCTGTCCTCTTACGACCCCGCAAGTGCCCTTCGCATTACGTCCAAGTGGACATCATTTTTGTGACCTGCATCACTACCGATGAGTGCAACCCCGCGCGGGGTACCCGTCGCCGCTCCACCCCTAGAACACGCGACCGTCGAACACTCGAATGACAGCCGTTACAATCACCTACGCAGACCGCCAAGTGGCGTACGCCGCCTACGACTTGACCCATCCGGCGACGTACACCATCCGTATCGGATGAGCCCTCCGTGGAGACTCTGGCATATGCCGGACGCACCACCGAATCGGGTGTTGCCAAATCCCTTACAGGGCGTCGCCGGCTGTGCGACAGTCGTAACGGTCCTTCCGTCATCCTTGGTCGTACCGTCCCCGCATCGGAGTGCGTCATGCCGTCCCATCTCTCTGCGGACCGCCCCGCCGCTCAGCCGCCCGGACGCGGCTCGGTCGACGCGCTGATAACGCAGACGCGGCGGCTCAAGGGCGACGTCGACGCCGTGCGGCGGGACACGCAGAGCGACGGTTCGGATCCGCAGGAGCGGTGGCAGCGGGCGCTGTGCGACCTCGCGCTGCACCACCTGAACGACCTCGACGAGCACCTGGCCCAGCTGCGGGACGGCCCGGCCCTCGCCTCCCCGGCGCCCGAGGCCGCGCCCATGGGCCGGGCCGTGCCGCCGGCTCCCCGGCGCGGCTCGCTGCTCAGCCGGGTCGGCAGCGCGGAGTGGAACCTGCTGACGGACGAGGCCAGTTGGTCCGGCGAGCTCTACGAGATCCTGGGGCGCGACCCCGCCGCTCCGCCCCTCACCCTTGACGAGCTGCCGTCCCTGGTGCTCGACGAGGACCGGTCGAGGCTGACGGCCATGGTCACCGACTGCCTCATCGACGCCAAGCCCATCGACGGGGAGTTCCGGATCGTACGGCCGGACGGCGAGGCCCGGACCGTGCACATGATGGGCGAGCCCGTGCTCGACACTGACGGCAGCACCGCCTCGATGTGGGCCGTGCTGCGGGACGTCAGCGAACTGCGCCGCTGCCGGCGGGCGGTGAGCGAGACCCGTGACTCGCTCCAGCACGACCGGCACCACGCACAGACCGAGCACCGGCTCGCGGTCGAGCTGCAGGAGGCCGTGCTACCGCCGTGGCGTGGCTCCCTGCGGCTCCCGCACCAGGGCCCTCGGACACTGGACCTCGCGGCCCGGCACCTGCCGGCATCGGCAAGCGCGCTGATCGGCGGCGACTGGTACGACGCGCTCGAACTGGCCGACGGCGAAACGCTGTTGAGCGTCGGCGACCTCACCGGGCACGGCGTCGCCGTGGCCTCGGGCATGGCGACCCTGCTGGGGGCCGTACGGGGCATGGCGATGGCCGGCACCCAGCCGGGCCAACTGATGTCCTGGCTCAACCAGTTACTCGACGCCACCGTGCAGCCGGCTCTCGGCAGCGCCGTCTGCTGCCGCTACCGGCCCGAGACCCGCACCCTGGTCTGGGCGCAGGCCGGACACCCCGCCCCGCTGCTGTTCCGCGACGGGACGGGGCGCAGGCTGAACGCGCCGGACGGCGTCCTGCTCGGAGCCACCTCGGGTGCCGTCTACGCGCAGGCCGAAGAGGCCCTGGAGGTGGGCGACGTGCTCCTGTTGCACACCGACGGACTGGTGCCGGGGCACAGCGCAGCGGACTCCGTGAACAGCCTCCTCGGCCTGGGCCCCCGCATCGGCGAGGCAGGCACCGCACAGGACTGCGTACGGCTGGTCATCGAGGAGTTCGGTGAGAGTGAGCGCGAGGACAATGCCTGTGTGCTCGTGGCCAGGGTGACGTCCTAGAACTTCGGCGCCTTACGCCCGCGCGCTGTTCCCGCCGCCCGACTTCTTCACCTTGGGCAGCGCCAACTGGATCTCCTCCCGCAGTTCGTAAATCTTCGGGTAGCTGGAGTACTCGGCGGTGAGTCGGTACATCTGGCGCAGCCGGTCCCAAGTGCGGCCGGACGAGTTGGAGCCCATCGACATCAGGGCCAGTCGTGCGTAACGGTCGGCCTGTTCGGGGTCGTCCGCGATGAAGCAGGCGGACGCCATGGACAGATGGTCGAAGATCTTCGACCGCTCGCGCCCGTCGACGCGCAGGGCCAGGGCCTTCTCCGCGAAGTGCTGCGCGTGGGCAGCCGCGCCCGGCTCGAACTCGGCCAGCGTGCGGTAGGCCAGGGCCTGCATGCCGTACAGATCCTCGTCCTTGAAGGTCTGCATCCAGCTCGGTGGCGGCACGTCGCTCCTGTCGGAGACGAAGAGGTCCTCCGCCTGTCCCAGGGTGCGGCGCATGGCCTGGCCCTTGCCCATCGACGCCTGTGCCCAGGCCTCGATGGTGTGGAACATGGCCCGGGTGCGCGGCAGCACCTCGTCGCCGGAGCCGGACTGGGCGAGTTTCATGAGATCGAGTGCGTCGTCGGGCCGGCCGAGGTGCACCATCTGGCGAGCCGCTCGGGAGAGCGCCTCCCCGGCGCGGGGCCGGTCGCCGCCCTCCCGGGCCGCGTGGGCGGCGATGACGAAGTACTTCTGGGCCGTGGGCTCCAGGCCGACGTCGTGCGACATCCAGCCCGCGAGGACGGCGAGGTTGGCGGCGACGCCCCACAGGCGTCGCTGGAGATGTTCGGGGTGATGGTAGGCGAGCATGCCGCCCACCTCGTTGAGTTGTCCTACGACTGCCTTGCGCTGCAGCCCGCCGCCGCGGGCCGCGTCCCAGGCCCGGAACACCTCGACCGAGCGCTCCAGTTCCTCGATCTCCTGCGACCCGATGGGGGCGGCCTCGTAGCGGTCGAACCCGGCGGGGTCGGCGTGCAGGGGGTCGTCGAACTGGGGAGCGTCGGCCTTGAGGGCCGGGTCGGTGTGCAGCCAGTCGTGCATGGCGCTGCTGAGTGCGGATCCCGCGGCGAGCGCGGCACCCGCGCCCACCAAGCCGCGTCGGTTGAGCATGAGGTCCATTCCCGTGAATTCGGTGAGGACCGCGGCGGTCCGTTCGGGCGCCCACGGCACACCGTCGGGATGCTCGATGCTCCCGCCGTCCGGCCGTTTCCCCGCACGCCCGTGCCGGACCAGACCGAGGTCTTCAATGGTCACGACACGGCCGAGACGCTCGGTGAACAGGGCCGCCAGCACCCGCGGCACCGGATCGCGCGGGATCTCTCCCATGTCGATCCACCGCCGCACCCGCGAGGTGTCGGTCGCCAGCTGGGGGTGGCCCATGGCCGCCGCCTGCCGGTTGACCAGTCTCGCGAGTTCGCCCTTGGACCAGCCGGCCAGGCCGAACAGGTCCGATAGGCGGGTGTTGGGTTCTCCGCTCACGTCAAGCCCCCAGGTTCTCGGCTGAGTTGACAGTAGCCCGGTGAAAGATGCCGGGCGACTATTCGCCAGGGTTCGCCAGGGTGCGCCAGATGGTGTGCCACTGCGCATCGGGTGTCAGGTAGGAACGCGCCACCCCGACCCGGTCGCCCTTTGGAATATGGCTGGTGCATTCCCCAGGGTGCACCCGGGCGGCCGGATCGGGCAGCGCATTGTCGTCGCAGGCACACGAAGGGATCTGTTTCTCCCATGTACGCAGCATCGTCCTCCGTGTCCGCCCCGCCCCGGTCGCTACGTTCCCGCCCGGCGGGCAGCGGCCCCTACCTCGCCCCCGCGCGGCCGGCGACAGCCCCCGTGCTCGGCGCGGGCCGGCCGCCGCGCGCCGCGGGGCTCGGCACCCAACCGCTCAGCGGGAGACTCGACTTGTCCGGCCCCCAGGGCGCCCAGCTGCGCACCGCGATCGCGTCGGTGCACCGGATCTGCCCGGAGTTCGCTCCGGTGCAGGTGCTGCGCCGCAGCGGGCGCTCCGTCCTCCTGGTCGGCACGACCGGGCGCAGCACGGCCGTGGCCAAGTGTTTACTCGACCACTCCCCGGAGTGGTCGGAGCGGATCCGCCACGAAATAGCGGCATACCGCTCGTTCGTCCGGCACCGCCCTCCGGTGCGTGTGCCGAGACTGATCGCAGCGGATCCGGACAACTGCACCCTCGTCATCGAGCGGATGCCGGGCCGGGTGGCGGCACTGCAGCGCCACCCCTTGGAGACGCCGCCGCGTGCGGACATCAGGGCGGCGCTCGGCGCGATCTGCCGGCTCAACGCGTGGCGGCCGCCGGCGGGCACGTTCGACGCACCGCTGGACTACGCGACCAGGATCTCCCGGTTCCACGAGCTGGGCCTGCTCACCGACCGGGACCTGGGGGATCTGCAGAAGCTGCTGCACGGCATCGCGGCGAGCGCGGGCCGGCAGGGCATGGGCCAGTTCTGCCACGGCGACGCACTGCTCTCGAACATCCTGCTCTCACCGGCCGGTCCAGTGCTGGTGGACTGGGAGCACGCGGGCTGGTACCTGCCGGGGTACGACCTGGCGGTGCTGTGGTCGGTGCTCGGGGATGCGCCGGTGGCCCGGCGGCAGATCAGCCAGATCGCCCAGTCGACGGGTCCGGCGTCACGGGACGCGTTCCTGGTGAACCTGATGCTCGTGCTGACCCGTGAGATCCGTACGTATGAGACGGCCGTGCAGCGTTCGATGCACGACGCTCCGACCCCGGCGGCACCGGGAGTGGCCCACCCGGGTGCTGCGCCGTCCGGCGAGGAACAGCGGCTGCTGCTGAGGCGGCTGCACGACGACTGCCAACTGGCCCGACGGGCCGTGCGCGCGGCGGTCGGTACTCGCTGACGGGGACGATGGTCCGCGGTGCGCCCTGGAGACAGCGGCGTACCGCGGGCTTTCGTGTGAACGGCCCCATAGCGGTCCCATTGGGGTACACCACTGACGCCCCGCAGGCCAGGAGACCGCCACGACGAAACTCCCGGGAATCCCGGTTGACAGGGGAATTCGCCTGACCATGGGCATGATTGACGGATCGTCGGACAGCCGGTACCACAGACGCACGCCCGGCCCCCGCACGGCTCATCGCGCCCGACCGTCCCTGGAGGCTCCCTTGCGAGGATCCGTCACCGCCTTGGCAGCTGCGACTCTGTTGTTCCCGTTGCTCGGCGCGGCGCCGTCCGACGCCGGGAGCTCGGAGAAAGGTCTGCAGTCGGCCTTCGCGTCCGCCGCCGCCGAGTACCACGTGCCGCAGAGCGTCCTGCTGGGCGTCTCCTACCTGCAGTCCCGGTGGGACTCCCACCAGGGCGCGCCCAGTGTGACCGGCGGTTACGGCCCGATGCATCTCACCGACGCCCGCACCGCCCTCGCCGAGGCGCCGCCGCACCACAGCGAGGGCTCGGAGGACGCGCGCGGCGACAGCGCCCGCGCGCCCCTGCTCCCCAAGGCGAAGCTGCCGGAGCCGGCCAAGATCCCGGCGCGCCTCAGGACGCTGCCGAAGGCGGCCGAACTGACCGGACTGAGCGCGGAGCGGCTGCGTACGGACCCGGCAGCGAACGTGGCCGGCGGCGCCGCCCTGCTCGCCGCCGCACAGAAGGAGCTGGGCGAACCGCTGAGCTCCGACCCTGCCGAGTGGTACGGCGCGGTGGCCCGCTTCGCCGGCGCCGACGACACCGCGACCGGGGCGGCGTACGCGAACGACGTCTACGACGTGATGCGCACCGGCCAGGAGCGCCACACGGACGCGGGGCAACTGGTCGCCCTGGCCGCCCATCCGGGCCTCTCCCCCGACGCCGGGCAGTTGCGGCGGGCGGGGCTGCGCAAGCCCGGTGCGGCCGAGACCGAGTGCCCGCCCACGGTGTCCTGCGAGTGGATCCCGGCGCCGTACGAGGAGTTCGGCGACAGCGACTACGGCAACCACGACCTGGGAGACCGGCCGGCGTCCCAGAAGATCGAGAACATCGTCATCCATGACACGGAGGGCGCCTGGGAGGGCGTCATCAAGATGGTGCAGGACCCGACCTATGTGTCATGGCAGTACTCACTGCGCTCCACCGACGGCCACATCGCCCAGCATGTGAAGGCCAAGGACGTCGCCTGGCACGCGGGCAACTGGTACATCAACGCCAAGTCCATCGGCCTGGAGCACGAGGGCTTCCTGGCGAAGCCGGACGCCTGGTACACGGAGGCGATGTACCGGTCCTCCGCACGCCTCGTGACGTACCTCGCCAAGAAGTACGGCATCCCGCTGGACCGGCAGCACATCCTCGGTCACGACACCGTGCCGGGTCCGACGTCGTCGACGATCAGTGGCATGCACACCGACCCGGGCCCGTACTGGGACTGGCGGCACTACTTCGAGCTGCTGGGCCGGCCCTTGGTGCCCACCGCGGGCCCGAACGGCGGCCTGGTGACGATCCGCCCCGACTACGCGACCAACCGGCCCGCGTTCACGGGCTGTGTGTCCGCGGGCCGGCCGTGCGCGGACCACGGTTCGAGCGCGGTGCGGCTGTACTCCGGGCCGGGCGTGTCGTATCCCCTGGTCAAGGACATCGGCCTGGGCTCGGCCCCGACCACCGGGGTCAACGACCTGTCGTCACGGGTCTCGACCGGCCAGCAGTACGCGGTCGCCGGTCGTGACGGCGACTGGACGGCGATCTGGTACCTGGGCCAGAAGGCCTGGTTCAAGAACCCGGCGGCGAAGCCGACCGCGGTGCACGCGGCCGGCCTCGTGGTGACGCCCAAGGACGGCGTCAAGAGCGTGCCGGTGTACGGACGCGCCTATCCCGAGGCCTCCGCCTATCCGTCGGAGGTGCCGGCCCAGGCGGTGTCGCCGCTGCCGTACACGCTGCCCGCGGGCCAGAGGTACGTGGTCGGTGCCAAGGTGCCGGGTGAGTACTACTACGCGGTCAGCTTCGACACGGCCTCGCACCGGGTCGTGACCGGCAAGGACATGTACTACGAGATCCAGTTCGGACACCGGGTGGCGTACGTGCGGGCGGCGGACGTGCGGGCGCTGTCCTCGGGCTCGTAGCCGGGGGCGATTCAGCCCTGCTGGAAGAGCTCCGCGGGCAGTGGCTTCAGGAGGGCGTACAGGTCGTCCGTGATGGGGCGGTCCCACGCGGCGATGGTGACCAGGACGTTGTCGCTGCGGTCGAACTGGACGCAGGAGATCCGGCTCTCGGAGAGCTTCAGGCGCCGCACGATCAGGAGGTTGTCGCCCTGCATCACCGGCACGTCCTCGCTGCCGACCACGGTGACCTCTTCGTCGTTCTCCAGTGCCAGCAGCAGCTGCGCGACCTCGAACGGGATCTCGTCCTCGTCGACCTCGCGGGCGGGAGAGCCCTCCGGCAGATTGCCGATGATCATCGCGGGGCCGCGGCCGCCGAAGAGGTCGTAGCGCAGGAAAACGCCCTGGCAGCTGCCGTCGGGGGCGGGCAGCAGCCCGGCGCCCAGGTTGCCGGGCCAGTCGCCCGGGTCCATGGCCAGAACGTCGAAGTCGGGCCCGGCGGGCGTGGCGCTGCGGCGGCGGAGGAACGACATGTCGCCATGGTACGTGGCCGGGCCTGTTGCGTGACGTGCGGGCATGGGTTCGAGGCGTGCTCCCTGGCCCGTCGGCGGGGGGTCCCTGGTGATCCCTCGCGTCGCCGGACACCGCGAAGTTTCCGTTGCCTCCGGCAGCAAGGACCTCAGGGTCCCGATCATGCTGCCCACCGGTGGAAACGGACGCGGACTCCAGCCGCTCCGCGCCGTGGCGAACGATCACGTACAGCGCACCGGGGCGGTGGAGCAGCAGCGCGGGCGCGGGAGTTGGGCACCCCGGATGACCGCGCGCCGCCGGCCCCCGGCCGAGGCCTGGTTCGGCGCGGCGTGACGGGCCCCGGGGCTCACTCCTCCGGTGGCGTGGGCGGTACGACCGCGACCGGGCTCGCGGTGTGCAGGAGGACGGCGTGGGTCACCGAGCCGATCATGGAGGCGGGGGCCAGGACGCGGCGTCGGTGGCGGCCCACGACGACCAGGTCCGCGTCTCTGGACGCCGAGACGAGCCGGCCGGCCGCGTCGCCCGGGGCGATGTGGAGCGCGGCGTGGACCTCGGGGTGGCGCTCGCGGTGCGGGGCGAGGACGCCCTCGGCGAGGGTGCGGGTCTCGGCCTCGACGGCGTCCTGGTCCTCGGACGGCGGCACGATCTGGGCGGTGGCCGCCGTCCAGACATGCAGCGGCCAGTTGTAGGCGGCGATGACCTGGAGCCGGGCGCCGCGCAGGGCGGCCTCGGTGAAGGCGAAAGCCAGGGTGGTGTCGTCCGGGCTGTCGACCTGAAGGCCGACGACGACACGCGGGCCCGGCTCGATCGGCATGTCGTCGTGGACCTCACGTCCCGGCTTGGGTACCACGACCACAGGACATCCGGCATCGCGTGCGGCGGCCATGCCGTTGGAGCCGAGCAGCAGGCTGGCGAAGCCGCCGCGCCCCCGGCTGCCGAGCACCAACAGCTCGGCGGTGGAGCCCAGTTCGGAAAGCAACGCGGCGGGAGCGCCCCCGAGGGCGACGTACTCCGTCGCCGGCTGCTCCGTTCTCCCGTCCAGATACCGGCGTACCCGCTCGAGAACCGGATCGTCCTCCGGATCCGGTCGCCCGGTGGGCAGCGCGACGGGCTGAGCCCAGGTGGCGTACTGCTGCACGTGGACCACCCGCAGCGGCGCCTCGCGCACCAGGGCGGCGTCGAAAGCCCAGTCCAGTGCGACCAGGCTGTCGTCCGAGCCGTCGACCGCCGCGATGACCGGCAGGGTGCTCATGGGTTCCTCACCTCCGGAAATACGACCGTTCCCCCTTCCGGGGCCAGCCTGGCTCAGGCGTCGGCCCGTAAGGCGTTCTCAAGGTCGCGTGTCCGGAAAAACGGGCGGAACACCCCCGGATCGGCCCGAAGGCGGCCGACGTGCGGGGCGACCGCCCGTCGGCTCGCCTGCGTCCACGGTGTCAGGTCAGGTCGAACTCGCCCTCCCTCGCGCCCGACACGAAGGCACCCCACTCGGCGGGTGTGAAGATCAGGGAAGGGCTCTCCGGGCGGCCGCTGTTGCGCATCGCGATGAACCCCTCGACAAAGGCGATCTGGACATCCCCCAGGCCACGGCTGCTCGAGTGCCAATCGGCGTCTGCGAGGTCCAGCTCCGGCTTGTCCCAGCCCGTGATCGGCTGCTGCTGGATGGTGCTCTCGGCCACGTCCGTGCTCCTCCCGATTCGTCGTCCGCGGGCCAGCCTAGCGATCGGTTCCGGGTGCCGACAGGCCACGTGAGGGGGACCTTTCAGGAGGTCGGGGGTTCCGCTCCCACGAGCCACATCGAGAAGAACTGGGACCCGCCGCCGTAGGCGTGACCGAGGACCCTCCTGGCCCGCTCCACCTGGTGTTCTCCGGCCTGCCCGCGCACCTGGAGGGCCGCCTCCGCGAACCGGATCATGCCGGAGGCGCCGATGGGATTGGTGGACAGGACGCCGCCCGACATGTTGACGGGCAGGTCGCCGTCCAGCTCGGTCACGCCGGACTCGGTGAGCTTCCAGCCCTCGCCCTCGGCGGCGAAGCCGAGGTTCTCCAGCCACATGGGCTCGTACCAGGAGAACGGCACGTACATCTCGACGGCGTCGATGTCCCGGCGCGGATCGGCGATCCCCGCCTGCCGGTAGACATCGGCCGCGCAGTCCTTTCCGGCCTGCGGCGACACCGCGTCCTTGCCGGCGAAGAGGGTGGGCTCACTGCGCATCGCGCCGCCGAGCATCCAGGCGGGCGGCCGGGGGGCGCGGGCGGCTCCCGCGCGGTCGGTGAGGATCATCGCGCAGGCGCCGTCGGAGGAGGGGCAGGTCTCCGAGTAGCGGATGGGGTCCCACAGCATGGGCGAGGCCTGGACCTTCTCCAGGGTGATGTCGTGCTCGTGCAGGTGGGCGTAGGGGTTCTTCAGCGCGTTGCGCCGGTCCTTGTACGCCACCAGCGAGCCGACCGTGTCGGGCGCGCCGCTGCGCCGCATGTACGCGCGCACGTGCGGGGCGAAGAAGCCGCCCGCCCCGGCGAGCAGGGGCTGCTGGAAGGGGATCGGCAGGGACAGCCCCCACATGGCGTTCGACTCGGACTGCTTCTCGAACGCGAGCGTCAGTACGGTGCCGTGCACGCGGGCCGCGACCAGGTTGGCGGCGACCAGCGCCGTGGATCCGCCGACCGAGCCGGCCGTGTGCACCCGCAGCATGGGCTTGCCCACCGCACCGAGCGCGTCGGCGAGATACAGCTCCGGCATCATGACGCCCTCGAAGAAGTCGGGCGCCTTGCCGATGACGACGGCGTCGATGTCGGCCCAGGTCAACTCGGCGTCGTCGAGGGCGCTTCGGGCCGCTTCCCGGACGAGCCCGGCGATCGACACGTCCCGGCGTGCCGCGACGTGCTTGGTCTGGCCGATGCCTACGACGGCCACGGGCTCCTTGCTCATCGCGGATCCCCTTCGAGTACGGCGACCAGGTTCTGTTGCAGACAGGGACCGGACGTGGCGTGTGCGAGCGCCCGGTCGGACTCGCCCCGGTGGACGCGGGCGGCGGCCTCTCCGATGCGGATGAGTCCGGCGGCCATCACGGGGTTGGCCGCGAGCGCCCCGCCGGACGGGTTGACCCGCACGCCGTCGTCGAGCTTCAGCGCCTTGCGCAGGACGATCTCCTGGGAGGTGAAGGGCGCGTGCAACTCGGCGGTGTCGACGGGCCGTTCGAACGCGCCGGCCCGCTCGGCGGCGAGGCGGGTCGAGGGCGAGTCGGTCAGGTCCCGGACGCCCAGGCTGTGTGCCTCGATGCGGTGGTCGATGCCGCGGATCCAGGCGGGCCGGTCGCACAGTTCGCGGGCCCGCTCCCCCGCCGCGAGGATCACTGCGGCGGCGCCGTCACCGATGGGCGGGCAGTCGCCGGTACGGAGCGGTCGTACGACGTAATCCCCGTGCGGTACCGAACCCCGCAGCTGGGCATGGGAGTTGGCGGTCGCGTCGGTGCGGCTGCGGGCGGCGACGGCGGCCAGCGCGGGCTCGTCCGTGTCGCCGGCGTCGATGAGGGCCTGGGCCTGGAGGGCGGCCAGGGCGACGGAGTCGGGCCAGAGGGGGGCGACGTAGTAGGGGTCGAGCTGGCGGGTGAGGACGTCGCGGAGCGGGCCCGGTGAGGACTTGCCGTAGGAGTACACGAGTGCTGTGTCGACGTCTCCCGTCAGCAGCTTCGTCCACGCCTCGTACAGTGCCCAGGCGCCGTCCATCTCGACGTGCGACTCGGAGATGGGCGGCCAGGCGCCGACGCCGTCGAGGGCGAGGGTGAAGGAGAAGGCGCGACCGGCGAGGTAGTCGCTGGAGCCGGAGCAGGTGAAGCCGATGTCGGCGGTCTTCAGGCCGGTCTGTGCGAGCACCTCGTGCAGGACGGGCATGAGCATCTCCACCTCGGAGAGCTCCTCGCTGGTGCGCCGGTGGTCGGTCTGCGCGAAGGCGACGACGGCGATCTCGCGGTTCACAGCAGCTCCCTGTAGGTGTCGTAGTCCGCGTCGGGCTCGCCCGTGGGCCGGTAGTGGTCGGGGAAGCGGGAGCCCTGAGTCCACACCGGTTCGACCCGCAGGCCCATCCGCACCTGGTCGTAGGGGATGCCGCCGATACGGGCGTGCAGGGCGAGGTCGGCGCCGTCGAGGGCGATGTGGGCGTAGACGTACGGCACTTCGATGTCGAGGTTCTTCGCCTTGATGTTGACGATGCAGAACGTGGTGACTGTGCCGCTGGGACCCACTTCGACCTGTTCCAGAGTGGCCACGCCACATGTGGGGCACGCACCCCTCGGCGGGACGTACACCTTGCGGCAGGACGGGCAGCGTTCGCCGACGTTGCGTCGTTCGGCCAGGGCGTTGATGTAGGCGGTCTGGGCGCGGCCGGGTGAGTAGGTGTAGTCGAGGCGGGCGGCGGCGACGATGCCGGTGATCGGGTCCTCGAACCGGCCGGTGTGGTGCGCCGGTTCGGCGGAGCTGCCGTCGTCCGGGCCGCTGTCCTTCAGGGCGTCGTCGTACGGCTCGAAGCAGGCGATGTCCGTGATGGCGCCGGTGCGTTCCCCGGCCCAGCGGACGCGGACGCGCATGCCGGTGTGGACGGCGTCCGGGCCGGGGGCGTCGAGGGCGTGCAGGAGGGCGGTGTCGGCGCCGTCGAGTCGGACCAGGGCCCAGGCGAAGGGCGTGTCGAGGGGCTGGTCGCGGCGGGGGGCGTGGTTCCAGGCCCAGGTGGTGACCGTGCCGGTGGGGGCGACTTCGACCAGGTCGCGGATCTCCTCGGCGGTGACGGGGTCGTACTCGACGGGAGGTACGAGCGTGCGGCCGTCGCTGGTCCGCACCCCCAGCACGACGCGTTCGCGCAGGCCGGTGAGGAAGGCGCTCTGGACGGGGCCGACGGAGCGGGTGAATGGAAACTCCACGACGAGGGGAGCTTTGAGGACTTCGGGCATCGAGGGCTTGCCTCCTTCGGGACCGGGGCTTGTGTGGCGGCCGGGCGGTACATGAGCGGCGTCGGCGAGTCGCGCGCAGAAGGGGCGCGGGGCTGTGACGTGTGCGGCTCCGCCGGGTGGGCGCGACCAGCCACAGACGGCACGCAGCCGGTGAACCGGCCCTGGCGGGCGCAGCGCTACTCGCGCTTGTAGACGGGTGGCCGCTTCTCCGCGAAGGCGCGGGCGCCCTCCTTGGCGTCCGCCGTGTCGAAGACCGGCCAGCCGCGCTTGAGTTCGGCGGCGAGACCGTCGGACTCGGTCATTTCGGCCGTCTCGTAGACCGACGCCTTGACGGCCTCGACGGCCAGCGGGCCGCAGGCGTTGATCTGTTCGGCGATCTCCAGGGCCTTGGCGAGTGCCGTGCCGTCGGGGACGACGTGCCCGATCAGGCCGATGCCGGCGGCCTCGCGGGCGCTGTACGGGCGGCCGGTGAGCAGCATCTCCAGGGCGTGGGTGCGCGGGATCTGGCGTTGCAGGCGGACCGTGGAGCCGCCGATCGGGAACAGACCGCGCTTCACCTCGAACAGCCCGAACGTGGCCGACTCGCCCGCGACCCGGATGTCCGTGCCCTGGAGCATCTCGGTGCCGCCCGCCACGCAGTACCCCTCGACCGCCGCGATCACCGGCTTGCGCGGCCGGTGGTGGCGGAGCATCGCCTTCCAGTGCAGGTCGGGATCGGCTTTGAGCCGGTCGCGGTACTGCTCGCCCGCCATGCCGTTCCCGGCCAGGGCCTTGAGATCCATGCCCGCGCAGAAAGTGCCGCCGGCTCCCGTGAACACGATCGAGCGGATCGATTCGTCCGCGTCGGCCTCGGCCCAGCCGTCGTGGAGGCCGACCAGCATCGGCAGCGAGAGCGCGTTCTTCGCCTCGGGCCTGTTGAGCGTGAGCACCAGTGTGGCGCCCTCGCGCCGCACGGCGAGGTGTTCCGTCCCAGCCATGACCAGTCTCCCCTCTGAAAGAACGAGAACAGGTTGCAGTAGGCGCGAAGGCACTTCAAGGGTTTTCTGACAGACAGTCAGATTCTTTTGCGCGGAGGCTTCACAGTTGTGCCGCCCTTTGCTCTGATGACCGGCGAACCGTTGGAGAGCCAGGCCGTGGCCGAGGTCAGGAGGAGCGGTGGAGTACAACATTGCCGACCTGTTCGAGTCGGTCGTCGACGCGGTTCCAGGCCGCGAGGCGCTCGTGCACATCGACCACCCGGGCACGGGCCTGGAGCGCCGGCTGACCTACACGCAGCTGGACGCGGCCGCCAACCGGATCGCGCACCATCTGATCGACAGCGGGATCCGCCCCGGCGAACACCTCGGGCTTCACCTCTACAACGGCATCGAGTATCTGCAGACGGTATTGGGCTGCCTGAAGGCGCGGATCGTTCCGGTCAACGTCAACTACCGCTATGTCGAAGAGGAGTTGGTGTACCTGTACCGGGACGCCGATCTGGTGGCCCTGGTCTTCGAGGCGGAGTTCACGGACCGGGTGGCGGCGGCACTGCCGCGCGTGGACGGGCTGCGGCACCTGGTTCGGGTGGGCAGCGTGAGCCCGGGTGCCGCCCGGGCGCCGGTCGTGCCCGCCGTGTCCTTCACGGAAGCCGAGGCCGCCGGGTCGCCGGAGCGCGGTTTCCCGGCGCGGTCGGGCGACGACCAGTTCATCATCTACACCGGCGGCACCACCGGGATGCCCAAGGGCGTGATGTGGCGCCAGGAGGATCTGTTCTTCTCGGGTCTGGGCGGGGGCGCGCCGACCGGCGAGCCGGTGAAGAAACCGGAGGAAGTCGCCGAGCGCGTGGCGGCCGGCGGCGACGGGATCACCTTCTTCCCGACCGCCCCGCTGATGCACGGGACGTCCACGCTGACCGCGTTCATCGGCTTCAACTTCGGCCAGCGCATCGTGATCCACCGCAAGTTCGTCCCGGAGGAGGTTCTGCGGACGATCGAGAAGGAGAAGGTCACGAGCGTGTCGCTGGTCGGCGACGCGATGCTGCGGCCACTGGTCGACGCGCTGAACGGGCCGATGAAGGGCACGGACTGCTCGTCGATGTTCAGCGTGTCGTCGTCCGGGGCGATCATGTCGGACACGGTGCGCCGGCAGTTCCAGGAGCTGGTCCCGAACGTGATGCTGCTGAACAACTTCGGCTCCTCGGAATCCGGCTTCAACGGTACGGCGACCGAGGACTCCGGCCCCGCGCGCGGCTTCCGCATCCGGGTCAACTCCCGTACGCAGGTGGTCGATCCGGCGACCCACGAGCCGGTCGCCGTGGGCGAGGTGGGCCGGGTCGCGCAGTGCGGTCACGTGCCGCTCGGCTACTACAACGACCCGGGGAAGACCGCCGAGACCTTCTTCGAGAAGGACGGCGAGCGGTGGGTGCTGCTCGGCGACATGGCCACGGTCGACGCGGAGGGCGTCGTCACGGTGCTCGGCCGCGGCTCGCAGTGCATCAACACCGGGGGCGAGAAGGTGTACCCGGAGGAGGTCGAGCAGGCGCTCAAGTCCCACCCCGACGTGTACGACGCCCTGGTGGCCGGGGTGGCGGACCCGAGGTGGGGGCATCATGTGGCGGCCGTCGTGCAGTTGCGGACGGGGGCGGTACGGCCGTCGCTGGCCGACATCCAGACGCACTGCCGCTCCCACCTCGCGGGTTACAAGATCCCCCGCCAGCTGGTGATCGCGGACTCCATCCGGCGCTCGCCCAGCGGCAAGGCGGACTACCGGTGGGCGCGCGAGGTGGCGGCGGCAGCGGACTGATGAATTCCGGGCAGGTCTGATTGAACCTAAGGTGACGTGCGGACGTACTCGTGGTGGCAGGCTCGTTCATCGGGCGCTGTTTGCCATGCCATCGCAAGACCGCACGGGAGGACCTCCGGGTGTCGCAGGAGGCAACAGAGGAAGTAACACGAGAGTCGGCGGACTCGGCTGCGGCCGACCCCGCTGAGGCGAGCAGCCCTGCAGAGCCGCCCGGCTCCTCCTCCCCCGGCTGGTTCGGCTGGCGCCGCCGCTACCCCCGTACGGCACGCGGCGTCACCGTGGGGACGACCGTTCTCGCCGGGGCGCTGCTGCTGTTCGCGCTCCTGGTGCCGAACCGCCTCGAGCGGCTCGGCCCGGAGGCGTTCTTCCGGCTCCCGGCCGAGGGGATCCTGCTGGCGGGGCTGCTGCTGGCGCTGCCGCCCCGGTCACGGCGGCTGATCGCGGTGGTCTCGGGGGCGCTGCTCGGGCTGCTCACGGTCCTGAAGTTCGTCGACATGGGCTTCTACCAGGTGCTGGCCCGCCCCTTCGACCTGGTCCTGGACTGGATCCTGCTCGACGACGCGGCGGAGTTCGTCCGGGAGTCCTTCGGCCGGACCGGGCAGGTGCTGGCGGTGGTCGGCGTGCTCGTCCTGATCGTCGCCGTGCTGGTCCTCATGACGCTCGCCATGGTGCGGGTGACGAACCTCATGGTCGGCAACCGTGCCGTCGCCGCCCGCACGACGCTGATCCTCGGCACCGCGTGGATCACCTGCATGACCCTGGGCATCCAGGTCACCGGCGTGCCGCTCGCCACCAAGGGCAACGCCGAGTTCCTCAACAACCGTGTCGAGCAGGTGCGCGCGGGCCTCCGGGACGGACGGGTCTTCCAGAAGCAGGCGGCCGTGGACGCCTTCGCGAAGACGCCGCCGGACCAGCTGCTCACGGGGTTGCGCGGCAAGGACGTCCTGTTCACGTTCATCGAGAGCTACGGCCGTGTCGCGATCGACGATCCGGCGATGGCGCCGCAGATCGACGCCGTGCTCAAGGAGGGGACGACGTCGCTCAAGGCGGCGGGATTCCAGTCGCGCAGCGCCTGGCTGAAGTCCCCGGTGACGGGTGCGGGCAGCTGGCTGGCCCACTCCACCTTCCTGTCCGGCCTGTGGATCAAGAACCAGCAGCGGTACCGGAGTCTGACGACCAGCGACCGCGCAACGCTCGGCAGCTACTTCCGCAAGACCGGCGCCTGGCGCACGGTCGGAGTCGTGCCCGGTGTGCGTCGGGCATGGCCCGAGGGCAAGTTCTTCGCCCTCGACCACATCTACGACTCCGAGCACCTCGGCTACCAGGGCCCGTACTTCAGCTGGACGCCCGTGCCCGACCAGTTCAGCCTGGAGGCCTTCCAGCGGCTGGAGCACGGCAAGAAGGACCGCGAGCCGATCATGGCGGAGATCATCCTCGCCTCCAGCCACAACCCCTGGTCCCCGATCGCCCGCATGGTCGACTGGGACGACCTCGGCGACGGCTCGGTGTTCCACGGGATCAAGAAGGAGGGCACGGACCCCAAGGAGGTCTGGAAGGACCCCGAGCGCGTCCGCACCGAGTACCGCCGCGCCATCGAGTACTCGATCCACAGCCTCACCGAATGGGTCGAGCGCTACGGCACCGACGACACGGTCCTCGTCTTCCTCGGCGACCACCAGCCCGTGCCGACCGTCACCGCCGGCAGCACCAGCAAGGACGTCCCCGTCACGATCGTCGCCCGCGACCCGAAGGTCCTCGACAAGATCGCCGACTGGAACTGGACGGACGGCCTCAAGCCCGCTCAGAACGCTCCGACATGGGGCATGGACAAGTTCCGGGACCGCTTCATGACGGCGTACGGGCCGCAGGCGAAGTAAGGACCGCGCGGGTCGGGTCGGGTCATGCCGAGCGTCGGGGCGCACTGCCCTCCGTCCCTCGGGGACGGCGCACGGCATGGCCCCGAAGGTTCGCTTCGAGGTCGTCGAGGGCGCGTCGGGCGACGGCGATGCGGGCCCGGATTTCCTGGTCGCGTCCGCTGAGGCCCGCCTGATCGGTCCCGGGCCGGCCGGTCTCGTGCGTGACAGGGCCCCGGTGGCGTTGTTCCCGTTCCTCCTCCAGCTCTCGGGCCTCCTCCAGGGAGCTGATGACGACGCCGATGAGGACGTTGACCAGCACGAAGGACGCGATCAGGACGTAGGAGGCGTAGTAGAGGACGCTCCAGGGCGATATCTCCAGGCCGGCGTGGACCGCTTCGCCCAGGCCGTCGAGCGTCATCAGCAGGAAGAGGGTGAGGACGGCGCGCCCGATCGAGCCGTACTGCTCGGGGTCCTGGAGGCCGAAGAACACCCAGCCCACCATGGCGTAGACGTACAGCAACAGGGCGCCCACCAGCAGAAAGCTGACCGTGCCGGGCAGGCTGCGGGCGACCGCGACCATGACGATGCGCAGTTGGGGCAGAAAGCGGGCGGTGCGCAGGACGCGGGCGAGTCGCAGCAGCCGCAGGACGGTGGCGTTCTCGCGGACGAGCGGCAGGAACGCGCAGACGACGACGGCCAGGTCGAACATGTTCCACGGGTCGCGGAGGAAGTCCCGGGGCCGGTCGGCGTGTGCGCAGGCACGCAGCGCGATCTCGGCGGTGAAGGCGGCGAGGCAGACGTGCTCGGCGTATGTCAGCCAGAGGTGCCAGTCGCCGACCAGACCGCGATACGTCTCCGCGCCCAGCAGTGCCGCGTTGGCCAGGATCACGCCGAGCACGGTGAGGGCGAACCAGCGGGCCTCCGTGACGGCGCGGGCCCATTCCGCCAGCACCAGGCGGGCGGGTCGGGGTGCGTCGGGTGTGCGGTGGTGAAGGTGGTCGGTCATCGTGCTGAATCTGCTCCGGCGGGCGGCCTGGTATGCCCGCCCTGTGCCTCCGGGCCGGCGACCGGGTCCGAACCGTCGGCGCGGGCCGTACTCAGCCTGCGCGCAGGTGCGGGGAACTCGCCTTCTCCAGGAAAGCGACGACACACCGTACGAACCACTCCGCGTCGTCCAGCCACGGGTAGTGCCCGGCACCGGGCTGCACGACGCACTCGGCGTTCGGAAGGACGTCGGCGGTGCGGCGCGCGAGCTCCGGACTCGGGCCTCCGTCCAACGCCCCGGCGAGGACGAGGACCGGGGCGGTGAGTCGGGCGAGCCGGGAGATGGTCGTGGGCGGGTCGTAGGCTCCGTCGGAGCCGTAGATGTCGGCGGCCTCGTCGTTGAACTCGTGATCGCCGCGCGCGTCGTGCTCCTTGGCCGCGTCGTCCCAACGTCCGTAGAAGAAGGGCGCGAACACGGGGTCGAAGTCGCCCGTCCCCGCCAGCCATGCCTCGAACGCCGGGAATGCCTCCGCAAACCACGGCTCGCCCTGCCTCGACCGGGCGGCGACCAGCCGTTCCTCGGCAGCGGCCGGCATCCCCAACGCCCACGGCGTGGCGGTCACCAGCGCCAGCCGCGCCACCCGCTCCGGATGGCGAGCGGCGTACAACATGGCCAGGCTCCCGCCCGCCGAGTGCCCGAGCACGTCCATGTGGTCCAGCCCCATGTGGGCGCGCAACATCTCGACGTCGTCCACCAGGTGGTCGCAGCGGTAGGTTGCCGGATCCACCGGCGCCGCGGAGTCCCCTGTGCCGCGCAGGTCGAGCAGGACCAGCTGCCGATGCGCGGCCAGTCCACCCAGGTCGCCCAGATAGGCGGAGGCCCGCATGGGCCCGCCTGGCAGCACGACGAGCGGTTCGCCCTCTCCTCGCAGGTGGTAGGCGATCTCGGTTCCGTCGGCGGAGGTGAAGGTCGGCATGGCTCTGATCTTGGTCATCGGCTGCCCGCACGGCAACAGGCCCGACGCGCAAAAAGTGCGGCCCGCCCCCTTGCCTGATCAATCCGCGCCTGGATTACTGATCTCAAACACCCAGACCGAATGATCGGTCGCCCGAATTGGCGCGGTTGGCGAGGGAGAAGTCCCCATGGCGGATGCGACGGAGCTGCTGGACTCGGGGGAACGGCTCGCGCCGGAGGAGTTGCGGGCGTTGCAGCTGGAGCGGTTGCGGACCTCGCTGCGGCACGCGTACGACAACGTGCCCTTCTACCGGGACTCCTTCGACAAGGCGGGCGTACGGCCCGACGACTGCCGTTCGCTCGCCGATCTAGCGCACTTCCCGTTCACGACCAAGGCCGACCTGCGCGAGAACTACCCGTACGGGATGTTCGCCGTGCCGCAGGACCGTATCCGCCGCATCCACGCCTCCAGCGGCACGACCGGTCGGCCCACGGTGGTCGGCTACACGGACGGCGACCTTTCCGTGTGGGCCGACATGGTGGCCCGGTCCATCCGGGCGGCGGGCGGCCGGCCCGGGGACAAGGTGCATGTGGCGTACGGCTATGGGCTGTTCACCGGTGGGCTCGGCGCACACTACGGTGCCGAACGGCTGGGCTGTACGGTCATCCCCGCGTCCGGCGGCATGACCGCCCGCCAGGTCCAGCTGATCCAGGACCTCAGGCCCGAGATCATCATGGTGACGCCGTCGTACATGCTCACCCTCCTCGACGAGTTCGAACGGCAGGGCGTCGACCCGCGCGGAACCTCCCTGCGGGTGGGCATCTTCGGGGCCGAACCCTGGACCGAGCAGATGCGCCGCGAGATCGAGGAGCGGTTCGCGATCGACGCCGTGGACATATACGGCCTGTCGGAGGTCATGGGGCCCGGGGTGGCACAGGAGTGCGTGGAGACCAAGGACGGGCTGCATGTGTGGGAGGACCACTTCTACCCCGAGATCGTCGACCCGATCACGGGTGAGGTGCTGCCCGACGGCGAGGAGGGCGAGCTGGTGTTCACCTCCCTCACCAAGGAGGCCATGCCCGTCATCCGGTACCGCACCCGGGACTTGACGCGGTTGCTGCCGGGGACCGCCCGGGTGTTCCGGCGGATGGAGAAGATCACCGGGCGCAGTGACGACATGGTCATCCTGCGCGGGGTGAATCTCTTCCCCACCCAGATCGAGGAGATCGTGCTCCGGACGCCGGGTGTGGCACCCCACTTCCAGCTGCGGCTCACCCGTGAGGGCCGGCTCGACGCCCTGACCGTTCGGGCGGAGGCCCGCCCCGACGCGTCCCCCGAGACCCGGGACGCCGCCGCACAGGCCATCGCGGCCGCCGTGAAGGACGGCATCGGGGTGTCGGTCGCCGTGGAGATCGTCGAACCGGAGTCGCTGGAACGCTCCGTGGGCAAGATCCGGCGCATCCAGGACCTGCGCCCCCGCTAGGGCCTGTTGGGACCGGTCCCGGCGAGGTCAGTCTTCGGCGAACCGGTCCCGCAGCTCCCGCTTGAGGATCTTCCCGCTGGCGTTGCGCGGCAGTCCGTCCACGAACACCACCCGCTTCGGCGCCTTGAAGTGGGCGAGCTTCTCGCGCGCGTGGTCGATCAGTTCGGTGTCGCTCACCTCGCCGCGCGGGACGACGACCGCCGTGACGGCCTCGATCCAACGCTCGTCGGGCAGGCCGATCACGGCGACCTCGGCGACGCCCTCGTGGGTGTACAGGGCGTCCTCGACCTCACGTGAAGCGACCAGTACGCCACCGGAGTTGATGACGTCCTTCACCCGGTCGACGATCGTGAAGTAGCCGTGCGCGTCGCGCACCGCGAGATCCCCGGAGCGGAACCAGCCGTCCCGGAACGCCTCCGCGGTCTCCTCGGGCTTGTCCCAGTAGCCCTCGCACAACTGCGGGGAGCGGTAGACGATCTCGCCGGAGGTGCCGTCGGGCACGTCCGCGCCGTTCTCGTCGACCACCCGGGCGTCCACGAAGAGGACGGTTCGGCCGCAGGAGTCCATCCGGCCCTTGTGTTCGTCGGGGGCCAGCACCGTGGCCAGCGGGCCGATCTCGCTCTGCCCGAAGCAGTTGTAGAAGGCCAGCTTCGGCCATCGTTCACGCAGCCGCTCCAGGACCGGCACGGGCATGATCGACGCGCCGTAGTACGCCTTGCGCAGTCCGTCGAGGTCGCGGGTCGCGAAGTCGGGGCGGCCCGCGAGGCCGATCCACACGGTGGGCGGGGCGAACAGGCTGTCGGCGCGGCCGGCCTCGATCAGGTCGAAGAGCCGGTCGCCGTCGGGCGCCTCCAGAATGATGTTGGTGGCACCGACCGCCAGGTACGGCATGAGGAACACGTGCATCTGCGCCGAGTGGTACAACGGCAGCGAGTGGACGGGACGGTCACCGGGGCTCAGGTCGAGGGCGGTGATCGCGCTCAGGTACTCGTGGACCAGGGCGCGGTGGGTCATCATCGCGCCCTTCGGGAGGGCCGTCGTACCCGAGGTGTAGAGCAGCTGGACCAGGTCCTCGCTGCGCGGCTCCGGGCCGTCGTGGACGGCTGCCGTGGCCTGCCGTGCCAGCAGTGAGTCGTCGGCGTCGCGCAGCGGCATCGTACGGACGCCGTCGGGAAGCCGGCCGGCCAGGCCGGGGTCGGCGAGGACCAGGGCGCTGCCTGACTGACGGACGATGTAGGCGAGGTCGTCGCCGGTGAGGTTCTGGTTGACGGGGACGTGCACGAGGCCGGCGCGGGCGCACGCCAGGAAGGCGATCAGATACGCGCTCGAGTTGTGGCCGTAGGCGGCCACCCGGTCGCCGGGGGTGAGGCCCTGGTCGAGCAGGACGCTCGCCGCGCGGGAGACGGCCTCGTCGAGTTCCTGGTACGTCCACGCACGCTCGCGGTCCTCGACCGCGACGCGGGCCGGGGTGCGTCGGGCGCTGCGGCGCAGCACTCCGTCAACCGTGCTGCCGTGTCCTGGCGTCATGACACATGATCCTCGGTGCGTCGAAGGGACGGGTCAACAAGGATGCCCGACACTGACCGGGGACACATACCCGTTGGTACGCTCAACGGCTCCTTCCCTCAATGACGTTGGGAGGCACCATGCGCACCCGCCCCAGACGGCTCGTCGTCGCGGCCGTCGCCCTGCTCGCCACCGTGGCCGGGCTGCCCGCGGCCGCGGCCGACCGGCAGGACCCGCAGGATCGGCACAACCGGCACGAACAACTCTCGCACGGCGGTCTGTCCGCCGTCGTCCGCTATACCGAGTACGGCATTCCACACATAGTCGCCAAGGACTACAGGTCCATGGGGTTCGGCACCGGTTGGGCGCAGGCCGCAGACCAGGTGTGCACGCTCGCCGACGGGTTCGTGACCGTGCGCGGCGAGCGTTCGCGCTTCTTCGGCCCGGACGCGGCGACCGACCTGTCACTGTCCTCGGCCACCACGAACCTCTCCAGCGACCTGTACTTCCGTGGCGTACGTCAGACCCGCACGGTGGAGAAGCTCCTCGCCGAACCCGCGCCGCGCGGCCCGAGCCGGCAGGTCAGGGACCTCATGCGTGGCTTCGCCGCCGGCTACAACACCTGGCTGAAGCAGAACAGGATCACCGACCCCGCGTGCAAGGGCGCCGCGTGGGTGCGGCCGATCACCCCGCTGGACGTGGCCGCCCGCTCCTACGCCTTCGCGGTGCTCGGCGGCCAGGGCGGCGCCGTGGACGACATCACCTCGGCCCGGCCGCCCGCCGGTCCGGCCGACCGCGCCAAGGGCGTCGGTACGAGCCCGGACGCCGCGGCCCTGATCCGGGCCGTGCGCGAGCGGACCGGCGACGCGGACATGGGGTCGAATGCGGTCGCCTTCCAAGGAGACACCACGGCCGACGGGCGCGGTCTGCTGCTGGGCAACCCGCACTACCCGTGGCACGGCGGGCGCCGCTTCTGGCAGGCGCAGCAGACGATTCCGGGCGAGCTCGACGTCGCCGGCGGGGCGCTGCTCGGGTCGCCGGCGATCTCCATCGGCTACAACTCCCATGTGGCGTGGAGCCACACCGTCGCGACGGGGGTCCCGTTCAATCTGCACAGGCTGACGCTGGATCCGGCCGACCCCACGGTCTACCTCGTGGACGGCAGGGCCGAGCGGATGAAGAAGCGGACCGTGACCGTCGCGGTCAAGGGCGGTGCGCCTGTGAGCCGCGCCCAGTGGTGGACGCGGTACGGCCCGGTGGTCGCGTCCGCCGACGGTGACCTCCCGCTGCCCTGGACGGCGACGACGGCGTACGCGCTCAACGACCCGAACGCGGCCAACATGCGGTTCGCCGACACCTCGCTCGGTTTCAGCAAGGCGCGCAGTACGGCCGACGTGCTGGCGACCCTCGCCCGGCACCAAGGGCTCCCGTGGGTGAACACCATCGCAGCGGACCGCTCGGGGCACTCCCTCTACACCCAGTCGCAGGTGCTGCCCCGTATCACCGACGACTTGGCGGGGCGGTGTTCCACGGACCTCGGCAAGGCCACCTACCCGGCTGCGGGGCTCGCGGTCCTCGACGGCTCCCGCGGCGACTGCGCGCTCGGCAGCGACGCCGACGCCGTCCAGGCCGGGATCTTCGGGCCCGCGCGCATGCCGACGCTGAAGGACGCGCCGTACGCGGAGAACTCCAACGACAGCGCCTGGCTGGCCAACGCCGACCGGCCGCTCACCGGCTACGAGCGGGTCTTCGGCACCATCGGCACGCAGCGCTCGCTGCGCACCCGCGGTGCGGTCGAGGACGTGGCGGCGATGGCGGAGCGGGGCGGTCTGACCGTCCGGGATCTGGAGCGCCAACAGTTCAGGAACCGGGTTCCGGCAGCCGCCCTGGCCGCGACCGACACGGCGAAGGCGTGTGCCGCGCTGCCGGGCGGTACGGCAACGGGCAGCGACGGCAAGGCGGTTGACGTCTCCGAAGCCTGCCCGGTGCTCGCGGCGTGGGACCGCACCATGGACACCGGCAGCCGGGGTGCCCTGCTCTTCGACCGGTTCTGGCGGAAGCTGACGGCGAAGGTGCCGGCCGCCCAGCGATGGAAGGTGCCGTTCTCGCCGGCGGACCCGGTGCGCACCCCGAACACCCTCAACACCGGGGCTCCCGGTTTCGCCACGGCCCTCGCGGACGCGGTAGCCGAAATGCGGTCTGCGGGCATCGCCCTCGACTCCCGCCTCGGAGAGCACCAGTTCGTCGTACGCAACGGTCAGCGCATCCCCGTTCCGGGCGGCACCGAAGGACTCGGTGTGTGGAACAAGATCGAGCCGGTGTGGAACGCTGCGCAGGGCGGCTACACCGAGGTGACGACCGGCTCCAGCCACATCCAGGCGGTGGGCTGGGACAGCAGCCGCTGTCCGGTGGCCCGCACGCTGCTGACGTACGCGCAGTCGTCGAACCCGAACTCGGCCCACTTCCGGGATCAGACGCGGTTGTTCTCGGGTGAGAGGTGGGTGACGGCGCGGTTCTGTGAGAAGGACATCCTGTCGTCGCCCGTCCTGAAGGTTGTCCGCGTGCGCGAACGCTGAGCGACTGTGGTCCCGTCCCGTATGGGGCGGGACCACATTTGAGTGACGGATGAGCACGGCCGTCGATGCACGATCGCAAACGACCATTTCGCCGAGTGCTTCTTTTGCCTCTCCGTGCTCCTGTGCGCCCCTTTGGAGAAAGGTTTCGGGAAACCGAACACCGCTCGGACTGGGCAGGACTTGTCTCAAGTATCAAGTCCGTGGCACGTACTGCGATTTCGCGTGCCGCGTCAGGCAGGAGGTATTCATGAGCCGTGTTGTTCCCGCACAGGAGCGAGTATGGCGAACAGGTACTGCTCCAGGCATATTCCCCGTCCTCGGTCACGGTATCGCGTTGTTCCGCCGACCGCTTGCGTTTCTGAATTCTTTGCCCTCGTACGGGGATCTGGTCGAGATACGGCTGGGCCCCCAGCGTGCCTGGATGGTGTGCCACCCCGAGCTGGTCCACGAGATGCTCAAGGATCCGCACACCTTCGACAAGGGGGGCCCGCTGTACGACAGGCTGGGGAAGCTGATGGGCGACGGCCTCGTCACCTGCCGACAGCCGGCGCATCGGGAAAAGCGCAGGCTGTTGCAGCCCGCCTTCCGCCCTTCCCACGTCGCCGAGTACACGGACCTGGTGACCGAGGAGGCTGACGCGGTGTGCCGCGCATGGCCGGACGGTCAGGACATCCCTGTCACCGAGGCGATGATGGCGCTCACGACACGGGTGACCAGCCGTGTTCTCCTCTCCGACTCCCTGGACGACCGGACGACCGCCGAGGTGCGGGACTGTCTCACCGCGGTCGTCCGCGGCCTCTTCGTCCGCACGGTCGTGCCGATCGACGCTCTGTTCCGCCTCCCCACCCCCGCCAACCGCCGCTATCGGCGTGCGCTCTCGCGCCTGCACGAGATCATCGACGCGGCGATAGCGGAGCGTCGCCGGGGAGCCGACCACGACGACGTGCTGGGCACGCTGCTGAAGGCCGCGAACGGCGACGGACCGACGAGGGCGATCACCGATCAGGAGGTCCACGATCACCTGATCACGCTGCTGCTGACGGGCGTCGAAACCCAGGCGCTCACCCTGGCCGGCGCCTTCAGTCTGCTGGCCCGCAATCCGCAGGCGGAGCGACGTCTGCACGCCGAGCTCGACTCCCTCCTCGCCGAAGGCAGGCGGCCCGGTCCCGAGGATCTGCCACACCTCGTCTACACCCGGTGCGTCGTCTCCGAAACGCTGCGCCACTCGTCGCCCGGTTGGCTGTTCACGCGCGTCGCCACCAAGGAGACGGAACTCGGCGGATGCCGCCTGCCCGAGGGCGCCACCGTCCTGTACAGCCCCCACCTCCTGCACCACGATCCCTCGTCGTTCCCGGAACCCGAGCGTTTCGATCCCGACCGCTGGTTGCCGGGGCAGCCCACCGCCGAACAACGTCGCGCGATGATGCCGTTCTCCGCGGGCAGCCGCAAATGCCTCGGTGACGAGTTCGCGATGGTGGAGGCCACACTCGCGCTCGCGACCATCGCCGGCCGCCGGCGCCTGCGTCATCTGCCGGATCGCGCCGAACGGAAACAGCGCCCCGGGATCACGATGGGACCGCGTTCACTGGTCATGGTCTGCGAGCCCCGAACGGCAGGTGACCACGTTGTCGACAACGCATGAGGAGATCACGCTGGCCGTACCGGACGGAATGCCGGACTCCAATCTCCGGGACCTGATCGACACCAACCTCCACATGCCATTTCCGTTCCGGCGGAACCCTCATGAAACCGAGGCCGCGGCCGGGGTAGACACATGGCTGCGGGTATGGGGGCTGACGGACGAACCGGATGTGGCGGCGATGATCGCCCGCACTCGCCCCGCCGAACTCGCGAGCTACACCAGCCCCACTGTGGATTCCGGCGTCCTTCAGATCGTGGCCCAGCAGATCGCCTATCAGTTCGTCTTCGACGACCTTGCCGAGGACCTCGGCCGAAGCTCTCCGGGCAGGCTGCTGCCCATGCTGTGCGAGAGTGTCGCGATTCTGCGGGACGGGCGACCGCCCAGCACTCGCCTCGGAGCCGCCCTGTCCGATCTCCACCGCCAGGTCCGGGAACAGTGCTCACCCGCGCAGGCCGCGCGATGGGCCTGGCAGTGCTGTGAATACGTGCACGGCCTGTTGTACGAAGCCGTGGCCCAGACCCAGCCCCTTGTCCTGGGCATCGGCGACTGCACCTCCATACGGTCGCTGACCGCGGGCGTCGAGCCGTTCTACCCGCTGTACGAGGGCGCCCGAGCGAGCGAACTGACCGACGCCGAGGTGCATCATCCCGTCGTGCGGCGACTGAGCCGGCTGTCTGCCGACGTGGCGGTGTGGACGGCCGACCTGTTCTCCGCGGTGAAAGAGCAGCACGCGGGCGAAATGATCAACCTGGCCCTGGCCCACCAGCGCGAACGACGGTGCTCCCTGCCGGCCGCCGTGCTCCTGGCCATCGAGGAGATCAACACCGCGATCGAGCAGTTCGAAAGGCTCCATGCCGGAATCAAACCGGCGTTGAGTCCCACGGGCATCGGCTATGTGGAGGGCATGATCGGCTGGATCCGCGGGTGCTACGACT
This sequence comes from Streptomyces sp. NBC_01017, assembly GCF_045162795.1. Taxonomy (NCBI): domain Bacteria; kingdom Bacillati; phylum Actinomycetota; class Actinomycetes; order Kitasatosporales; family Streptomycetaceae; genus Streptomyces; species Streptomyces sp. NBC_01017. The sequence goes on along the minus strand of NZ_CP108683.1, from coordinate 9,786,193 downwards.
GGGCCCGCACCGTGCCTCGCTACGCGGATGTGACGTCGGTGCCCGCCGTGCCGTAGTCCACCCTGTCGGGCTCCCGCCGGCACCTCACCCGGGAGACGTCCATCCGTGTCCACTACCCAACGGGCGGGCGTTCTCCCACCTACCAATCACGATTCACCCTATGGTGCCCTATTCGTACTGCCACACCTCGGCGAGGCGTACGCTCGGCTCCTCCGAGCCGAACGACAGAAGGCGGTACGGCACATGGCGATGGAGCCTCGGCACCCGATCACGGAACAACGGACGTTGATCGAGCGCCGACGGGAACTTCACGCCCTCGACGCCGCGTTCAAGGAACTGCGACGCACCACGGAGGGTGTGCCGCAAGCCAGGCACAGGGGGCTGCTCGCCTTCAGCGGGCCCGCCGGACTGGGCAAGACAGCACTCATCACGCAAGCACGTGAGCGCGCCATGGCATCGGGATTCACCGTGCTGTCGGGTAGGGGCGGGGAGAAGGAACAGGGGTCGGCGTTCCGCGTGGTGCGCCAGCTCGTGCAGCCCACGCTGGCGAGGATGGACGCAAGGGAACTCCGCGCCTTCCTGGGAAGCTGGTACGACGTCATGGCCGCCGTGCTCGGGCTCGAAGCGAGGGGCCCGGCCCCCGCACCGGATCCGACCGGGGTCCGCGAAGGCCTCGACTGGGTCATGACGTGCCTCACCATCAAGAAGGCACCCGTCGTCCTGCTCCTGGACGACCTGCACTGGGCTGACGTCGAGTCCCTGAGCTGGCTCGATTCCTTCGCCTCACGGGTCGATGACCTCCCCCTGCTGATCGTGGTCGCCTACCGGCCCGACGAACTGCCGTACGAAGCGGGCGAACTCCGTACGCTCGTCGGGCATCACGCAGACCGCCCCCACGACCTCGCATGCCTCACCGCCGACGGCGTGGCACAGATCATCAGGAACCAAGTCGGTGAGAGAGCCGAGGACGTGTTCTGCAAGGAATGCTGGTCGGCCACCGGAGGGAGCCCCTTCGAGACGGTGGAGCTCGCCATCGGCCTCGCCGAGCGGAAACTGCGCGGCAGCGAGCACGACCTGCCCGCGATGCGTGAACTGGCCGCCGCGATCAAGGGACCGGGTCTGATCGAGCGTCTGGAAGGCCTCGACACCGCGACCGTCCGCTTCGCGCACGCCGCTGCCGTGCTGGGGTCGCCCTTCTCACCACAGCTCGCAGCGAGCATCGCGGTACTCGGCGACGAGACCGCCGCCGAGGCGACCCAGAAGCTGCGCGCGGCCCGGATCCTCACCGACGGCCACGGCCCCGAGGGTGAGCTCGAGTTCGTCCACCCGCTGATCACCACGACGATCTACCGGTCCATCCGCTCCGGTTTCCGGGCCGGTCTGCACAACGCGGCCGCGGAGGCCGTCCTGAACGCGGGATACGGCCCCACCGCCGCCGCCAGGCATCTGCTGGAGGTGCCCTGCGAGGGCAACCCCGAGACGGTGGAATGCCTGCGCAAGGCCGCTCGCGAGTACCTCTGCGCCGGGGCGACCGAGGCCGCCCGGCGTATGCTCACCCGTGCGTTGAAGGAGCCACCGATCCCGGAGGACCGCGCCGCGGTCCTGCACGAACTCGCGTGCGCCACGTTCCTGATCGAGCCCACGGCCACGGTGCGGCATCTGCGACAGGCGCTGGCGGAGCCGGACGTCGACCCCGACCTGCGCGCCTCCATCGTCTATCGGCTGACGACGGCGCTCGCGCACACCGATCGGATGGACGAGGCCGCGACCGTAGCCGCCGAGGAGGCCCGGAAGGCCACGAATCCGCGTGTCAAGCTGCGTATGCAGGCCGATCAGTTCGTCTGGAGCACGATGCGCGCCGACGATCCGGACTCACCCGCCCGCTCCCGGACGCTGGCGCGGCTGGCCGAGCAGCTGCCCGGCCGCAGCCTGGAGGAGCGCTACATCCTGGGGCTGCGGGCCTGGGATGCCGTCCTGCGCGGCGAACCGCGCCGGACCGCCCTCACCTATGCGGAGAAGTCCCTGCGCGGCGGCATGAGCTGGACCGATGAGAACCGGGGCTTCGAGGTACCCCTTTCGGTCGCCCTGGTGTTCATGTACGGCGACCAGCCGCGACGGGCCGAGGAGCTGTTCGAGCAGGGGATCGCCGAGTGCGTGGGCAAGGGCTGGCACGGCTCCCACCTGGCCTTCGGCCAGACCATCGCCGCCTATGTCCGCTACCACCGAGGTTGTCTGGCCGAAGCCGAGGACCTGGTCCGGGAAGGCCTGCGCATCGCCGACAAGGTGGACGGCGTCGTGGCCGCCCAGTGGTACGGCGTCAGCGTCCTGATCCAGACGTTGCTGGCCCGTGGTCGGATCACCGAGGCTCGCGCGCTCGCCGACGCCCATCACTTCGGTGAGATGGCTCCGAACGCCGTCATCTATCCGGACCCGCGCACCGTGTACGCGGAACTGCTCCTGGCGGAGGGACGGCACGCGGAAGCGGCGGCGCTGCTGTCCGCGGTGGGGGACTGGCTGGACGGACGGGCATGGCGCAACCCGGCCTGGTGCCCGTGGCAGCTGCGGCTCGCGACCGCGCTCGCCCCCACCGCCCCGGACGAGGCGATCCATCACGCCCAGGACGCGGTCAAGCGTGCCCGGGACTTCGGCGCCGCCTCCACCATCGGGCAGGCGCTGCACACCCTCGCCGAGGTGACCGGCGGGACGGCCGCACTCGACCTGTACGCGGAGGCGATCGACCGCCTGGAGCAGTCCCCCGCCGCGTACGAACTCGCTCGCGCCCAGGTCGGCCACGGCGCCGCGCTGTCCCGCAACGGGCAGCTCAAGGAGGCCGCCGACCGGCTCTACCAGGGTCTGGAAGGCGCCGTCCACTGCCGAGCCGACGGACTCGCCGCCCGCGCGCGGGAGGAACTCTCGACGGCCGGTCTGCGCCCGCTGCCCCTGCGCTACGTGCAGGCGGACACACTGACCGCGCGAGAGCTCCGTACGGCCGAACTGGCCGTCGAGGGAAGCCCGGTGACGGTGATCGCCAAGGAGCTGCACGTGACCGAGCAAGGCGTGCGGCAGTTGCTGTCCAGCGTGTACCGCAAGATCGGCACCGACGCGGCAGGCCTCGCCAGGGCGTTGGAGGCGCCTCGTATGCGTTCTTGATGTCACACGGGGCGCGTGCGCCCCTCCCAGTAGGGTTCCCGCAGCCGCCGCTTGTACAGCTTCCCGTTGGGATCCCGCGGCATCTCGGCGATGAAGTCCACGCTCTTGGGCCGCTTGTACCCGGCGAGTTGTCCGGCACAGTGGTCGAGGATCGCGGCGGCGAGGGCCGGGCCGGGTTCATGGCCGGGAGCCGGTTCGACGACGGCCTTGACCTCCTCGCCCCAGTCGTCGTGCGGGATGCCGAAGGCGGCGGCGTCGGCGACGGCCGGGTGGGCGAGCAGGGCGGACTCGATCTCGGCGGGGTAGATGTTGACCCCGCCGGAGATGATCATGTCGATCTTGCGGTCGCGGAGGAAGAGATAACCGTCCTCGTCGAGGCAGCCGAGGTCGCCCACGGTGAAGAAGTCGCCGATGCGGTTCTTCCGCGTCTTGGCCTCGTCCTTGTGATAGCTGAAGCCGCTGGTGTTCATCTTCAGGTAGACGGTGCCGAGTTCGCCGGGCGCGAGCCGGTTGCCGTCGTCGTCGAAGACCGCGAGTTCGCTGATCGGCCAGGCCTTGCCGACCGTGCCGGGTTTCTTCAGCCAGTCCTCGGCGGTCGCGAAGGCCCCACCGCCCTCGCTGGCGGCGTAGTACTCCTCCACACAGTGGCCCCACCACTCGATCATGGCCCGTTTCACATGGTCGGGGCACGGGGCGGCGCCGTGGATGGCGTGCCGCATGGAGGAGACGTCGTAGCGGCCCCTTACGTCCTGCGGAAGTGCGAGGAGGCGGTGGAACTGGGTCGGGACCATGTGGGTGTGCGTGCACTTGTGGGCGTCGATCAGGCGGAGCATCTCCTCCGGTGTCCACTTGTCCATCAGGACCAGCCCGTGCCCGATGTGCAGGGACGCGCCGGCGAACTGGAGGACCGCGGTGTGGTAGAGCGGCGAGCAGACGAGGTGCACGTTGGCGTCGAACGGTTTGATTCCGAAGATGCCCAGGAAGCCGCCCAGGTAGGACTCCTCGGGCGGTTTGCCGGCCAGCGGGCGGCGGATGCCGCGGGGGCGGCCCGTCGTGCCCGAGGTGTAGTTCATGACCCAGCCGAGCTCGCGTTCCGCGGGTGCCGACTCCGGTTGCCCGTCGACGAGTTCGCCGAACGGCCGGAAGCCCTCGACCTCGCCGACGGCGTACCGGTGGGTGGCCGGGAGGCCGGCTTCGTCGGCGGCCTGGCGGGCCGGGTCGGCGAAACGCTCGTGGGCGATGAGTACCTTGGCGCCGGAGTCGGCGACGATCCAGGCGATCTCGGGGCCGACGAGGTGGTGATTGACGGGGACCAGGTAGAGGCCGGCCTGGGTGGCGGCCAGGTACGCCGTGAAGAACTCGACGCTGTTGGGGAGGACGACCGCGAATGCGTCGCCGCGTCCGAGGCCGGCCGCGCGCAGGCCGTGGACGAGACGGTTGGCGGCGGCGTGCAGACGTCCGGCGGTCCACTGCTCGCCGTCGGGGGCGACGAGGACCGGGCGGTCGGGATCGGCGGCGGCCTGGGCCCAGAAGCCGACCGGCGGGGTGTTCACGGTGGGGGTGGCGGGGGTGCTCGTCACTGGCCGCTCCTTCCGGCGATGCGGTTGATGCGTTGCACGGCCTGTTCGAAGCCGCGGGTGAGGTCGTCGACGACGGCCTGGACACTGCGTTCGCTGTTCATCCGGCCGACGATCTGGCCGACGGGTGTGCCGAGCAGCGGCTCGACCTCGTACTTCTGGATCCGGGAGACGGCCTCGGCCACGAGGAGTCCCTGCAGGGGCATGGGGAGGGTGCCGGGCCCGTCCGGGTCGTCCCAGGCGTCGGTCCACTCGGTGCGCAGCTGGCGTGCGGGCTTGCCTGTCAGGGCGCGGGAGCGGACGGTGTCGCCCGACCCGGCGGCGAGCAGTTTGCGGGTCAGGCCGGGGGAATGCATATCGGCCTCTGTGGTGGTCAGCCACATGGAGCCCAGCCACACACCCTGGGCGCCGAGAGCGAACGCCGCCGCCGCCTGTTGGCCGCTCCCGATGCCTCCGGCCGCCAGTACGGGCAGAGGGCCGACGGCCTCCACCACCTCGGGGGTGAGCACCATGGAGGCGATCTCACCGGTGTGGCCGCCCGCCTCGTAGCCCTGGGCGACGACGATGTCGATCCCGGCCTCGGCGTGTTTGCGGGCGTGCCGGGCGCTGCCCGCGAGTGCGGCGACGAGCACGCCCCGGTCATGGGCGCGTTCCACGACATCCGTGGGCGGTGACCCGAGGGCGTTGGCGAGCAGCTTGATCGGATAGTCGAAGGCGACGTCGAGCTGGGTGCGGGCGACCTGCTCCATCCACCCGGTGATCCGCCAGCCGGACGCCTCCCCCTGGGCCAGTTCGGGCACGCCGTACTTGGCGAGGGTGTCCTGGACGAACTGCCGGTGCCCTTCCGGGATCATCGCCTCGACGTCGGCTTCCGTGACGCCCTCGACCTTCTTCGCGGGCATGACGACGTCCAGCCCGTAGGGCCTGCCGTCGACATGTGCCTCGACCCAGTCGAGGTCGCGTTTGAGGTCGTCGGGGGCGGTGTAGCGGACCGCGCCGAGCACTCCGAAACCGCCGGCCCGGCTGATGGCCGCGGCGACGGCGGGGAACGGCGTGAAGCCGAAAATGGCGTGCTCGACTCCCAGTTTCTTGCTCAGCTCCGTCTGCATGGGCGCAGAATGCCGCAGACCTCCGGACGACGGAAGGCCTTTTCTGATAGACCGTCAGATCTCTTGGGCGACCGTCCCGTTGACACCACTCCCACCTGACACGAAAGTTTCACCACGCAAGGTGATCCCGGAAAGATACTTTCAGCCGGAGTGGCGGGAGGAACCTCGATGACCGACGGCAGAACCGGACTGACCAGGCGTCAACTGGGCAGGGCCGCGATGGCCTTGGGCGGCGCTCTGATCATCGCGCCCTTGCCCGCGGGACCGGCGGCCGCAGCCGCAGCGGCGGCGCGCACCTCAAGCCCCACCCTGCGCCACGGCTCCCCCGAACGCGCCGGCCTCCTCCCCGCCCACCTCCGCCGGCTCGTCACCGACGCGGAGAGGTTCCTGGACCCCTCCCCCAAGCACCCCTGGTACGCCGGTGCCGTGCTGCTCGCCGGCCGCGGCGGCACCGTGGCCCTGCACCAGCCCATCGGGATGGCCGTGCGCTATGAGGCGTACGACGAGAAGACCGACACCGGGGTCGAATTCCCCGCCGCCCAGCAGATCCCGATGGCCGAGGACACCGTCTTCGACCTGGCCTCGGTGTCCAAGCTGTTCACCTCGATCCTCGCCGTACAGCAGATCGAACGGGGTGAGCTCCGGCTGGAGGCCACGGTCACGTCCTACCTCCCGGACTTCGGCCGCGCGGGCAAGCAGGACATCACGATCCGTCAGCTCCTCACCCACACCTCGGGGTTCCGCGCCTGGATCCCGCTCTACAACGCGCCGACGTACGAGGAGAAGCTCCAACTCATCTGGAACGAGGCGCCGCTGAACCCGCCGGGCACCAGGTACCTCTATTCGGACCTGAATCTGATCTCCCTCCAGCTCGTCCTGGAGAAGATCACCGGCCGGAGTCTCGACACGCTTCTCCACGACGAGATCACCGGCCCGCTCGGCATGCGCCGCACCCGCTACAACCCGCCCGCCGCCTGGAAGCCGCGGACCGCGGCGACCGAGGACGCCCGGCTGCCGTGGTCGGGCCTGAACCGTGGGCTCGTATGGGGCGAAGTGCACGACGAGAACGCCTTCAGTCTGGGCGGGGTCGCGGGCCACGCCGGCGTCTTCTCGAACGCGTGGGACCTGGCGGTCCTCGGTCGGACGCTGCTCAACGGCGGCGCCTACGGACGATGCCGCATCCTGGAGCCGGAGTCGGTGGAGCTGATGTTCACCGACTTCAACACCGCCTTCCCCGGTGACGAGCACGGTCTCGGCTTCGAGCTCTACCAGCACTGGTACATGGGCGCCATGGCCACCCCGCGCACCGCGGGGCACACCGGCTTCACCGGCACCTCCCTCGTCCTCGACCCGACGACCGACTCCTTCCTCGTCGTGCTCGGCAACTCGGTCCACCCGGTGCGCAGTTGGCGCTCCGGTTCCGCGCCCCGGGTCGCCGCCGCCGACAACATGGCACGTGCCGTAGCGGTCCGTCCGCGCCACGGCCGTACCGCATGGTTCTCGGGCATGGCGACCGCCACGAGCGCGACGCTCGCGCTCCCCGCCCTCGACACGTCCTCCGGCGAGGCGGAGCTGCATTGCGCCCTGTGGTGGGACACCGAGCCTCAGGCGGACGTCCTCGTCCTGGAGTCCACGACGGACGGCGGCACGACCTGGGCTCCGCTCCCCTTCACGACGAAACGCCCGGGCGAAAGCACGCAGGCCCACCCGACCGGCACGGTCACCGGCTGGTCGGGCCGCGTCTGGCACCGCCTCGTGGCGCAACTCCCCGCGCACCGGCAGCTGGTACTCCGCTGGCGGTACGCCACCGACAAGCTGTACGTGGGCCGCGGCGCGTACGTCGACGGTCTGCACGTCGAGACGGCGCACTCCGTCCTCTTCGACGAGGCCCGGCCTGCGGACGCGGCGCGGATCACGGCAAGCGGGTGGACCGCCTCAGGGAATTGACCGTTCAGCCGGGCACGTCCAGGCGTTGCGTGCCGATGACGGACAGCAGTCGTAGCGCCTCCTCGGACGGCGTGCCCGGGGTGGCGGTGTAGATGACGACCCGCTGGTCGCGGTCGGCGATGTCCAGGACGTCGCAGTTGACGGTGACGGGGCCGACGACGGGGTGGTCGAAGGTCTTGCGGAGCGTGGGTGCGGCGGTCACGTCGTGGGCCGCCCACAGCCGGGTGAACTCCGCGCTGCCGTCCAGGAGTTCGCCGATCAGCGCGGTGAGTTCCGGGTCGTCCGGGTAGCGGGCCGCGGCGGCGCGCAACTGCTGCGTCGAGTTCCGTGCGAACTCGGCCACGTCCGAGACGCCGTAGAGCGTCCGCCCGTCCCGGTGCGGTCCGAGGAAGGCGCGCCGGACGAGGTTGCGGTCCCGGCGGGGCAGCGCGGAGAAGTCCTCCATCAGGGCGGCCGCGAGGTCGTTCCAGGCGAGAATCTCGAACGTGGCCGAGATGACGGTCGCCGCGGCGTGCGGCAGCCGGTGGATCAGGTCGACGATGCTCTGCCGGACCTCGCGCGCCGGTCCCGGCGGCGGTCCGGGCGGGGCCCCGGCGAGATGGTGGAGGTGGGCGCGCTCGGCGTCCGTCAGGCGCAGGGCGCGGGCGAGCTGGGCCAGTACCTCGCGGGACGGGTGCGGCGCGCGGGCCTGTTCGAGGCGGGTGTAGTACTCGGTCGAGATGAACGCCAGCTGCGCCACCTCCTCGCGGCGCAGCCCCGGGGTGCGGCGGCGCGGCCCGGCCGGAAGCCCCACGTCGCCGGGGGCGATGCGCTCGCGCCTGCTGCGCAGGAAGTCCGCCATCTCTCGTCGGTCCACGTCTCCAGTGTGCGCGGGCGAAGGGGCGCCGAGCCAGGTACCACCGGTGCCTGGATGGGCGGCGCTGCCGGTCGCAGGCTCGATGGCATGGACAACAACGCACCCGACAACGCACCCATCGGCATGGACAACCCATCGATCACACCGACAGGCCTGCTGGACGGCAAGGTCGCGTTCGTCACCGGCGCCGGTCGCGGCATCGGCGCGGCCGCCGCTCGGCTGTTCGCCCGGGAAGGCGCCCGCGTGCTGCTCGCGGCTCGCACCGAAGCGCAGCTCAAGGCGGTGACGGAGGACATCAGGGCGACCGGCGGCACCGCCGACCATGTGCGGTGCGACCTGGCCGACGGGGACAGTGTCCGGGCCGCCGTCGAGCGGGCCGTGCAGCTCTACGGCCGGCTGGACGTCGCCTTCAACAACGGTGCGACGATCCAGCCGCCCGGCCCGCTGGACCAGCTGCCGGATGCCGAGTTCGACCGAGTCGCCGCGGTCAACCTCAGGGGGCCGTGGCTGGCCATGAAGGCCGAGATCGCCGCCATCCGCGCCACCGCCGGGCGCGGGGCCATCGTCAACAACTCCAGTGTGGGCAGCCTGGCGGCCAACCCCGAGCTGCCCGTGTACGGCGCCATGAAGCGGGCGGTCAACAGCCTGACCGCGTCGGCCGCCGTCACGTACGGCCGGGAGGGCATCCGCGTCAACGCCGTCGCACCCGGCCTCACCCTCACCGAGATGGTCGACGAGTGGGAGCGGAACTCCACCGGCATCATCGACCGGCTCACCGCACAGAACCCGTTGGGCCGGGCCGCCGACCCCGAGGAGATCGCGCAGGCTGCCGCATGGCTGCTGAGCGACCGCGCGTCCTACGTCACCGGCGTGATCCTGCGGGTGGACGGCGGCGTCCGGGCCTGAGCGGGACCGGCCTAGGGACTGTTGCGCGTGCCGGGCGTCGCGCGGCAGAGGCCACTTTCGCAACAGGCCCTAGTCGCCGTCCGCCTCCAGCACCGCCATCGCCGCGTTGTGCCCCGGCACCCCGCTCACCCCTCCTCCACGCACCGCGCCCGCCCCGCACAGCAGCACGTTCGGGTGGCGGGTCTCCACGCCCCAGCGGCCGGTGTCCTCCTGGGCGTACGGCCAGGCCAGGTCGCGGTGGAAGATGTTGCCGCCGGGAAGGCGCAGGTCGCGCTCCAGGTCCAGCGGGGTCTTCGCCTCGATGCAGGGCTGTCCGTCGGCGTCCGTCGCCAGACAGTCGGCGAGCGGTTCGGCGAGGTGGGCGTCCAGCTGGGCGAGTGTCGACTTCAGCAGTTCGTCGCGTACGGCGTCGTTGTCGCGCTCGAAGAGCCGGGCCGGGGTGTGCAGGCCGAACAGGGTGAGGGTCTGGTAGCCCCGTTCGACGAGGGCGGGGCCGAGGATCGTCGGGTCGGTCAGCGAGTGGCAGTAGATCTCGGACGGCGGGGCGGCGGGGAGTTCGCCGGCGGCGGCCTGGGCGTGGGCGGCGGCCAGCTGGTCGTAGCCCTCGGCGATGTGGAAGGTGCCGGCGAACGCCTCGCGCGGGTCGACGGAGCTGTCGCGCAGCCGGGGCAGGCGCTTGAGCAGCATGTTCACCTTGAGCTGGGCGCCCTCGGCGGCGGCCGGGGTGGTGTCGCCGGTGAGGGCGGCCAGTTCCTGCGGGGAGGCGTTCACCAGGACGTGCCGGGCGGCGGCGACTCCCTCGCCGTCGGACGTGCGATAGCTGACCTCTGCCGTACGGCCGTCCGTGTCGATCCGTACCGCCTCGTGCCCGGTGACGACGACCGCGCCCGCCTCGCGCGCAGCCGTGGCCAGCGCGTCGGTGAGGGCGCCCATGCCGCCGACGGGGACGTCCCAGTCGCCGGTGCCGCCGCCGATCACGTGGTACAGGAAGCAACGGTTCTGCTTGAGCGAGGCGTCATGGGCGTCGGCGAAGGTGCCGATCAGGGCGTCCGTCAGGACCACGCCGCGGATCAGGTCGTCCATGAAGCGGTCCTCGATCGCGACGCCGATCGGCTCCTCGAAGAGGGTCCGCCAGGCCTCCACGTCGTCCACCCGGCGGCGCAGCTCCTCACGGCTGGGCAGGGGCTCGGTGAGTGTCGGGAAGACGCGCTGGGCGACCTCGCCGGTCATGGCGTAGAAGCGCTGCCAGGCCGCGTACTCGCGCTCGCCGCCGGTCAGCCGGGCGAACGCCTCCCGGGTGCGCCGCTCGCCGCCGCCCACGAGCAGCCCGGTCGGCTGTCCGTCCCGGTCCACGGGCGTGTACGAGGAGACGTTGCGGGTGCGGACGCGGAAGTCCAGGCCGAGATCCCGGACGATCTTCTTGGGCAGCAGGCTGACCAGGTACGAGTAGCGGGAGAGCCGTGCGTCGACGCCGGCGAACGGGCGCGTGGAGACCGCGGCGCCCCCGGTCCGGTCCAGCCGCTCAAGGACCAGCACGGACCGTCCGGCCCGGGCCAGGTAGGCGGCGGCGACCAGACCGTTGTGGCCTCCGCCGACGATGACGGCGTCGTACGTACGGTGTCCCGGGTGTCCCTCGTGTGCTGGCATGGTTCTTCGTAACACGTGATGATCTAGGTCGGCCATAGGTGAACGCGCCGCAGTCACGGCCCGCCACCGGGCTTCACCGGGCTCCGGACGCCCGCTGCTGCCGCAGGACCGCCACCCTCCGGTACAGCTCGACCGCCTCCGCGCCCCGCCCGAGCTGCTCCAGGCAGTGGGCCTCGTCGTTCCGGCTGGCGAGGGTGTCGGGGTGGTCGGCGCCGAGGACGTGTTCGCGGGCGGTGGCCACCCTGCGGTACTCCGTGAGCGCGTCCGGCCAGCGGCCCAGCCAGCCGAGGCTCACCGCGACCTCGCGGCGGCTGACCAGGGTGTCGGTGTGGTCGGGTCCCAGCACGCGCTCACGGATCGCGCACACGTCCCGGGACTCGGCGAGGGCCTCCTCCCAGCGTCCGAGGCGGCCGAGGTTCACGCCGAGGCCGTGGCGGGCGCGCAGGGTCTCGGGGTGGGCGGGGCCGTGCACGCGGGTGCGGTCGTCGATCAGGTCGAGGTAGAGCTGGAGCGCCTCCGCGCTGCGTCCGAGGCGGCCGAGGCTGATACCGACCTCGTAGCGGGCGGCGAGTGTGTCGGGGTGGTCGGGGCCGAGGGCCTGGGCGCGGGCGTCGGCGACCTCGCGGTAGGTCTGCAGGGCCTCGGCCCAGCGACCCAACTGACCGAGGGCGTAGGCGACTTCGTAGCGCGTGACCAAGGTTTCGGGGTGGTGCGGGCCGAGGACGCGGGCGCGTGCGACGGCGACCTCCCCGGCCATGCGGTACGAGTCCTCCAGACGGCCGAGTCTGCTCAGGTTGAAGGCCAGGTTGTGACGGCAGCGCAGCGTGTCGGGGTGGTCGGCGCCCATGGCGCGTTCCCTTGCCGTCAGTACGGACGTGTAGACCTGGTGCGCGTCGAAGTGGCGGCCCAACTGGCCGAGCACGTAGGCCATTTCCTGCCGGGCGGCGAGCGTCTCGGCGTGGTCGGGGCCGAGGGAGAGGCTACGGGCGCGGGCGACGTGCTTGTACTCGCGCAGGGCGTCGGCGGCCCGGCCGGTGCGGCTGAGGGTGAAGGCGACCTCGTAGCGGCTGGCGAGGGTGTCCGGGTGGTCGGCGCCGAGGAGGTGCTCACGCTCGGCGGCGACGGCCCGGTGCACCTCGCCCGCCTCGCTCCAGCGGCCCAGTCGGCCGAGGCTGAGACCTGCGTTGTGCCGTCCGGCCAGCGCGGCGAGCGCCGCAGCCGAGGGGGTGGGCGTTTCGTCGGGTACGGCGGCCTCCTCGGGCCGGCCGGTCGTGGGCCGTGGGATCCACTCGCCGGTGAGGCCGGCCCCGGCGTCCGGAGGTGTGGTGCGCAGGCCCGCGCCGGTGGCCTTGTGGCCGGTGGTCATGCCGCGGGTCCAGGACGGCAGGCGGGGCTCGCGGGTCACGGGCGCCGGGGGCCTGAGGTCCGGCTGCGGGGTCACCACGGTCGGCACATACGTCGGTGTCGTACGGCCCAGGCTGATCCGGCGGCCCAACTCGCGTCCGTCGTGCGGGCGTTCCTCGGGGAGTTTGGCCAGCAGGTCGAGGATGACCTGCTCGAAGTACTCGGGCAGCTCGGCGCGGTGGCTGCGCGGCGGCCGGGGCACGGTGTCGCGGTGGCCGACGAGGATCGCCCAGGGGTCGTCCAGGTCGAACGGCGGCACTCCGGTGGCGATCTCGTACAGCACGCACCCCAGCGAGTACAGGTCGCTGCGCTGGTCCACCTCCTCCCCGCCGATCTGCTCCGGCGACATGTAGTGCGGGGTGCCCATCGCGATGCCGGTGCCGGTCAGCCGGGAGGTGAAGCCGATGTCATGGGCGAGGCGCGCTATGCCGAAGTCGCAGATCTTCACCGTGCCGTCGGCGAGCCGCATGATGTTCGCGGGCTTCAGGTCGCGGTGCACGATGCCCTGCTGGTGGGTGTAGGCGAGGGCGGCGGCGACCTGGTCGGCGATGTCGACGACGTCCGGGACGGGCAGCGGATGGTGTTTGTTGTCCTCCAGGAGCTGGCTGAGGTTGCGGCCCTGGAGCAGTTCCATGACCAGGAACAGGACCCCGTCGGACTCGCCGAAGTCGTGGACCACGGTCACCCCGCGGTGCTGGAGCGCCGCGGCCACCCGGGCCTCGCGGCGAAACCGCTCCCGCAGGACACGCGTGAAGGAGTGGTCGTGCTGCGGTCCCAGCGGCTTGAGGCACTTCACGGCGACATGCCGGCCCAGCGACTCGTCGCGCGCACGCCACACCTCGCCCATACCGCCCCGCCCGATCGGATCGAGCAGTCGGTACCGGCCCTGGATCAGCCTGCTGTCCCCCATCGCCCGCGATCGCCCCCCGTCACGGTCAGCCTTGCCCTCCCCCGGCTCGTCCAGTATGGCGAGCTATCGTCCGAGTTTGTACGGTGCCGGGCGCGAGCCGGGGCCGAGTCGTGCCATGGCGCGCAGGATGTGTTTGGGCGGGAGTTGCCAGCGCAGACGTGCGGGAACAGCGCGCAGCAGGGTGCCCGTGGCACGCAACTGACGGGTGACGGTGGCGGGTTTCGGCGCCGGTCTGCCGTACAGCTCGTGGGCGTACGGCGGCAGAGCGGCGTACGCCAGGTGCGCCACGCGCCGCCACAGCACCTCGCGCGCCGGGACGAGCAGGGGATGCGTCGGAGGGCGGAGCAGGAAGTCGTCCACCGCGCGTGCCTCGGGTCCGCAGGCGAGCTCGGGCCGCACCTTCTCGAAGTACGCCGCCAGCTCGGCCCGGTTCGCCGGTACGGCGTCGGGATCCAGGCCCACCAGGCGGGCGCTGACCCGGTGTTCGTCGATGTAGCGGTCGGCCTGCGCGTCGGTGAGGCGGAAGCCGGAGCGCCGCGCGACCTGAAGATACGAGTCGATCTCGGCGCAGTGCACCCACAGCAGCAGCTCGGGTTCGTCGACGCCGTACCGCTCCCCCGTGTCCGGGTCGGTCGCGCCCAGCATGCTGTGGATCCTCCGCACGCGCGTGCCTGCCTTCTCGGCGGCCTCGGTGGTGCCGTACGAGATCGTCCCGACGAAGTTGGCGGTGCGCAGGAGGCGGCCCCAGGCGTCGTGCCGGAAGTCGCTGTTCTGCATGACGCCGCGCACGGCCCGCGGATGGAGGGCCTGGAGGTAGAGCGCGCGGATTCCGGCGACCCACATCATGGGGTCGCCGTGCATCTGCCAGGTCACGGAGCTCGGGGTGAACAACCCGGGATCGCCCATGCCCGCAGGCTAACGCCGCACCCTCGGCATCCCCAGCCCGATCCACGAGATGATCTCCCGCTGGATCTCGTTGTTGCCGCCGCCGAAGGTGAAGATGACGGCCGAGCGGTAGCCGCGCTCCAGCTCACCGTGCAGCACGGACCCCGCCGAGCCCTCCTTCAGCGCACCGGGTGCGGCGACGATCTCCATCAGCCAGGCGTACGCGTCCCGGCGCGCCTCGGAGCCGTAGACCTTCACGGCGGAGGCGTCCTGTGGGGTGAGCGTGCCGTCCTGTACGGCGCTCACCATCTTCCAGTTCAGGAGCTTGAGGGCGTCGAGCTGGGCGTGGGTCTGGGCGAGGCGGCGGCGCACCCAGGGGAGGTCGGCCACCCGGCGGCCGTCGGCGAGCTTGGTCTCCATGGCCCAGCGCTGGACGTCGTGCAGGGCGCGGATGGCCATGGTGCCGTGGGCGGCGAGGGTGACGCGCTCGTGGTTGAGCTGGTTGGTGATCAGGCGCCAGCCCTGGTTCTCGGCGCCGACGCGGCGGGAGACCGGGACACGGATGTTCTCGTAGTAGCTGGCGGTGGTGTCGTGCGAGGCGAGGGTGTTGATGAGGGTGCAGGAGTAGCCGGGGTCGGTGGTCGGGACGAGGAGCATGGTGATGCCCTTGTGCGGCGGGGCGTCCGGGGCGGTGCGGACGGCCAGCCAGACCCAGTCGGCGGTGTCGCCGTTGGTCGTCCAGATCTTCTGGCCGTTGACGACGTACTCGTCGCCGTCACGCACGGCGCGTGTCCGCAGGGCCGCCAGGTCCGTGCCCGCGTCGGGCTCGCTGTAGCCGATCGCGAAGTCGAGCTCGCCGGAGAGGATCTTCGGCAGGAAGTACGCCTTCTGCTCGTCCGTGCCGTACTGCATGATCGTCGGGCCGACGGTGTTGAGTGCCATCAGCGGCAGCGGCACGCCCGCCTGGGCCGCCTCGTCGAAGAAGATGAACTGCTCCATCGCGGTCAGGCCGCGGCCGCCGTACTCCTCGGGCCAGCCCACGCCGAGCCAGCCGTCCGTGCCGAGCCGCCGGATCGTCCTGCGGTAATAGCGCTTCTGGGCGCCCGGGTCGGTGAAGCGGGTCTGCGCGAGGTCCGGCACCAACTTGGCGAAGTAGTCACGCAGTTCGGTGCGCAGCCGCTGCTGCTCGGGCGAGTATTCGAGATGCACGGCGCCTCCAGGCTCCCCAAGGCCGGTCCTGTCGGCGCACACCGTAGAACGTGTTCCAGAAATTGGGAATGGCGAGGAGCGGCGGGATGCGGTCTGCCCCGCTGCGGCGCTGGCGGTGGGAGCGTCAGTCGAGCGTGCTCATGAAGTCCGTGCAGGCCCGCGCGCAGTCCCGGCAGGCCTTCGCGGCGTCCTCGGCGCCCGGGTGCCGGTCGAAGACGTGGGCGCACTCCAGGCACACGGTCCGGGTCCACTCCAGCTGGACGCGGATGGCGGCCTCGGCCCCTTCGTCCATACGGCCCTGCTCCGACAGCACACGGCAGGTCGCGTCGCACACCTCTGCGCACAGGATGCCCTTGCGTCGCACGAGGTCCTGGTCCTCGGCCGCGTCCGGATCGACGAGGCTCGCACGCAGGGCGCAGGTCCGGGCGCACTCGGTGCAGGCCTGTGCGCACGCAAAGCGGTCCTCTAGGAACTGGACGAGCTCTTGCTGGGATGCTGTCGATGTCACAAGGGGCGGGTAGCCGGAGCCGGGGGCACCAAACCCCACTCTCTCGCGTTCCGGCCTGCCCTTCCGGCCGGCCGCGGCAAACGGGTTCATCAGGGATGCCGTACGTGTTCATCGAGGTGCCAGGGGTACCCGCGAGCCCATGGACACCACTTGGATGGACATCGCCGCAGCTCGGGGCGCGCTCGCCGGCGGGTTGCTCGTCGCCGGTGTGGTCGTCGTGGCGCTGCTGATCGGCGCCTTTGTCCTGGGCGCCCGGATCAGGCGCCGGGAACCGCGTCCGCCCCGCCCCGAGGAACAGCCGAGGCTGCCCGCCGAGGGCCCGGTCCACGAGGTCCGGGAGCACCGGGAGCCCGCCGAGGTACCGAAGAGCGACCAGCGGGTCACCCCGCACGACCTCCCCGCCCACGGCAACATTCCCTCCCGCACCAGCCCGTCGCAGGAACGGCCGCGCTGGAGCGAGGGCGGCAGCGGCTCGTTCGGTAGCGGCGGTACGTGAGGCCTTCGGCGCCCGCCCTTCCTGCCGTGGACGTGCAGTGACCGTCGCCGGTCAGTACGGTGCTGTTCTGGCGTTCGAAGCTGGGAGGCGGCATGGCCGGCAACAAGGTGGAGAAGCTGCCGCGCAAGGCGTACGAGAAGGAACTGCTGCGTCTGCAGTTGGAGTTGGCGAAACTGCAGGAGTGGGTGCGGGCCGAGGGCGCCCGGCTGGTCGTGGTCTTCGAGGGGCGGGACGCGGCGGGCAAGGGCGGCACGATCAAGCGGGTCACGGAGCACCTCAATCCCCGGATCGCGCGGATCGCGGCGCTGCCCAAGCCGACCGAGCGCGAGCGCACCCAGTGGTACTTCCAGCGGTACGTCGGGCATCTGCCCGCTGCCGGCGAGATCGTGCTGTTCGACCGCAGCTGGTACAACCGCGCCGGTGTCGAGCACGTCATGGGCTTCTGCAGCAGGGAGGAGTACCAGCTCTTCCTGCGCCAGTGCCCCCTCTTCGAGCGGATGCTGGTGGAGGACGGGATCCTGCTGCGCAAGTACTGGTTCTCGGTGAGCGACGAGGAGCAGCAGGAACGCTTCCGGCGCCGTCTTGAGGATCCCCTGCGGCGCTGGAAGCTGTCCCCGATGGACCTGGAGTCGGTCGCCCGCTGGGAGGAGTACTCGCGGGCGAAGGACGAGATGATGGTGCACACCGACATCACCGAGGCGCCCTGGTATGTCGTCGAGAGCGACGACAAGCGCCGGGCCCGGCTGAACATGATCGCCCACCTGGTGGGTTCCGTGGCGTACCAGGCCGTACACCCGCCCGACCTGGACCTGCCCGAGCGTCCGGAGTCGACCGGATACCGGCGGCCGCCGCGCGATCTGCAGAACTACGTCCCGGACCACGCGGCGAGCCTGTGAGCCTCACTCCCCGCCGGACCGGACGACGGCGACCGGGCACTGCGCGTGGTGCAGCAGGGCCTGACTGACCGAGCCGAGGAGCAGTCCGGCGAATCCGCCCCGGCCGCGTGCCCCGACCACGACGAGCCCGGCATCGGCGCTGGCCTCGACGAGGGTGTGGCGGATCCGGCCGCGCACCAGCCTGCGGCGCACGGCGACGTCGGGATAGCGCTCACGCAGCCCGCCCAGCGCCTCGGCGAGCACGCGCTCCTCCTCGTCGTGCAACCGGCCCTCGTCGTACGTCACGAAGGGCGGGTCGGCGGGGCTTTCGTAGGCGCGCTCGGAGCGGGTGCTCCAGGCGTGCAGCGCCGCCAGGTCGGTGCCGTGCGCGGCCGCCACGGCGAAGGCGAACTCGACGGCTCCGCGGGCCGCGGGCGATCCGTCGACGGCCAGGAGAACGGGCCCGTCCGGGTCCGGTCTGCCGCGCACCACCAGCACGGGGCAGGCGGCGTGGGCGGCCATGTGACCGGCGGTGGAGCCGAGCAGGAGGGCGCCGAAGCGGCTGTGGCCCCGGCTTCCCACCACCGCAAGGGACGCGGTGCGCGACTCGAACTCCAGCACTGTCACCGGTTCTCCCACGACGACGTCACGCGTGATCTCGACGTGCGGCGCCAGTTCGTGGGCGCGCTGCTCGGCCTTGGTGAGCGTGCCGTCGATCAGCTCGCGCATCCCGGCGCTGCTCGGCTCGAAGGGCCGCCCGCCGTGCGGGATGTGCGCGGGCGGCCGGCCGAAGGCGTGCACCAGCCGCAGCCCCACGCCGTGCAGCCCGGCCTCGCGCGCCGCGATCTCCACGGCCGCCATGCTCGACGGCGAGCCGTCCACCCCTACGACAACCGGGCCGTCCATCGCGCTCCCCTTTCCGCGCGGGATCCGCCTTCCGCGCAGGATCCGCGAGGGTTGTCCTCCCAGCGTCTCCCCGTCGGCCGTATCCCGCACCGGGCGGGACGTCACGAGGAGCGAAACCGCCGATGGGCCGGGTCAGTCGGATCAGTCGGGAAGCACCAGCCGCCCTGTGTCCCCCGGCTGCAGCGACACACCGCGACCGGGCAGCCGTACGTCGATCGGTGAGGCGTCGGAGGACGGAACCTCGATCTCCAGCAGCCCGCGCTCCAGGCGCAGCCGTACGCCCCAGTGGCCCTGGTAGCGCAGGGCGAATCCGTAGGAGGACAGTTCGGGCAGCGGCACGGGATCCAGCCACAGGGCGCCGCCGCGGGTCTCCAGGCCGGTCAGTCCGCGCTGGACGAGGTCAAGGGTGCCGGCCATGGCGCCGAGGTGGATGCCCTCGCCGGTGGTGCCGCCCTGGACGTCGGCGATGTCGCCCTGGAGGGCCTCCTGGACGAACGTCCACGCCTCGCTGCGCCGGCACCGGGCCAGGACCCAGCCGTGGACCAGGCCGCTGAGGGTGGAGCCGTGGCTGGTGCGGTGCATGTAGTAGTCGACGGTGCGCTGCCACATGTGCTCGTCCAGCCGGACGCCCAACCGGTGGAACAGACTGCCCAGTTCGGACGGTGCGAAGAGGTAGCCGAGCATCAGGACGTCGGCCTGTTTCGAGGCCTGGTAGCGGTTGACGGTGTCACCCTCGGCCTCCAGGATCCGGTCCAGCCGCCGGATGTCGCCGTACTGGCCGCGGTAGCCGTGCCAGTCGAGCTCGGCCAGGTCGCCGTAGCCCGCGAACTGGCTGATGACGTCGTCGTGGAAGGGGACGTGGAGGGTGCGCGAGACGTCCTCCCACCGTTCGAGCTCGCTGCCGTCCAGGCCGGTGCGCTCGGCGAGTTCGCGCCGGCGGGGCTCGGGCAGGTTCTCCAGCAGTTCGAGTGTGCGGGTCAGCACCCAGGCCGCCGTGACGTTGGTGTAGGCGTTGTCGTCCAGGCCGGGGGCGCCGGCGTCCGGGTACGCCTCGTGGTATTCGTCGGGGCCGACGACGCCCTTGATGCGGTGGCGGCCCAGGCTGCCGTCGTAGACGGCCTTGTCCGCCCAGAAGCGGGCGATCTGCAGCAGCATCTCGGCGCCCTTGGTGTGCAGGAACTCCATGTCGCCGCTCGCCTCGCAGTACTGCCACACGTTGTACGCGATCGCCGAGCCGACGTGATGCTGGAGCCGGGAGTGGTCGGGCAGCCAGCGTCCCGAGCGCGGGTTGAGATGGAGCTGCTGGGTCTCCTCACGGCCGTCGCTGCCGCTCTGCCAGGGGTACATCGCGCCCTTGTGGCCCGCCGCCCTGGCGCTGATGCGGGCCTGTTCGAGGCGTCGGTGGCGGTGGCGGAGCAGGGCGCGGGAGACCTCCGGGAAGTGCATGTTGAGGTAGGGCAGCACGAACAGCTCGTCCCAGAAGACGTGGCCGCGGTAGGCCTCGCCGTGCAGTCCGCGGGCGGGGACGCCCACGTCGAGGTCGGCGGTGTGCGGGGAGAGCGTCTGCAGGACGTGGAAGAGGTGCAGCCGCAGGATGAGGCCCGACTCGCCGGGGACATCGAGTGCGGCGCGGCGCCAGAGCTGGGCCCAGGCCGTGAGGTGCGACCCGACCAGCGCGTCGAAGCCGGGGGCGCTGCCCACCCGGTCGACGGCGGCGTGGAGCGGGTCGCTGATCGCCGGGTCGCGCGAGGTGTGCAGGGCGACGGTCTTGTCGACGGTGACGGTACGCCCGGGGGCCAGGTCGATCGTCAATCGCTGAATGGCGTACGGCCGTTCGTGGCTGATGGTGACCGGAACGTCGGCGTCGGTGGCCAGCCGGGCGGCGATGCCGATCCGGATGTCGGAGGTGCGGGTGCGGCAGCGCAGCCAGACCGTGTCCGGTGCGGAGGTGCCGCTGTGGATGTGGGTCAGATGGCGGCCGTCGAGGTCCCGGTAGCGGGCCACGCCGGAGTTGGTGACGCCCCCGTCCAGGGCTGCCTCCACTTCGAGCGGGCCGGAGAATCCCTCGGCCGTGAACTCGGTGCGCAGCGCGGCCAGATGAGGGTCGCCCATGTGCACCATCCGCTGCTGACGTACCGTCAGCACACCGTCGTCGCCGAGGCCGTACCGCGTGCGGCGCTCCAGCAGCCCCACGGACAGGTGCAGCATCAGGCGGTGGTCGAGCACGTTCGCGGTGTCGGGGAGGATCCAGTCCCCGCCGGGGAGGCGGAAGCGCAGGGGCAGCCAGTTCGGGACGTTGACCATGTCCTCGTTCTCGACCCGGCGGCGCGCCACCTTGGAGGTGAGGCGGTTGTAGATGCCGGCCACATACGTCCCCGGATAGTGGACCTCGTCGGCGGCGCACTCGGGGAGCGCGCCCCGGCTGGCGAAGTAGCCGTTGCCGAGCGTGCACAGGGATTCCCGGAGTCGTTCGTCGCCGGGCTTGTAGCCCGCGTACTCCCAGCTCCAGCCCGTTCCGTCGACCTCCGAGCCGAGATCCGTTCCATCGGCCTTCGAGATCAGCTGCGCTTCTTCGGCCGCCGGGAGCAGGTCGGCTCCCTCGGCGGCCTCCAGACTCCGATCCATCACGTCGGCGCTCCTCCCGCGCAGAGTTCTCCGAGGTCCCGTACGACGATGTCGGCGCCGTGCCGCAGCAGCCGCGCCCCGGTGTCCGCACCCGCGGCCCGGTCCACGCCGACCACCAGGGCGAATCCGCCGCGCCGACCCGCCTCCACGCCCGCCAGGGCGTCCTCGACGACGACGGCCTGACCGGCGGGGGCGCCGAGCCGGCGGACCGCCTCCAGGAAGAGGTCGGGCTCCGGCTTGCCCGCGAGACCCAGGCGGGCCGCCTCACCGCCGTCCACCAGGGCGTCGAACAGGCCGAGCACCCCGGCCCGCTCCAGCAGCTCACCCGCGTGCCGGGACGCGGAGGCCGCCGCGCGGGGCACGCCCGCCGCGCGCAAGGCCTTCACCAGCCGTACGGTCCCCGGGTAGGAATCGACACCGTGCTCGCGCAGCCTCTCGGTGAAGAGGCGCTCCTTGTCCTCGGCGACGGCCCGCACCGTCTCGTCCGACGCGTCGATGCCGCGTGCGGCGAGAAAGGCCGCGGCGCCGTCGAGGCGGGACTTGCCGTCCACGTGGCGCAGATAGTCGTCCCCCGCGTCGAAGGGGCGGCGCTGACCGGGGTCGTCGGGCGGGTGGGCGTGCAGGTAGCCGTCGAAGGCCACCTTCCACGCGGCTGCGTGCACCCGGGCCGAGTCGGTGATCACTCCGTCGGTGTCGAAGACGACGGCGCGCACGTCGCGCAGGGCGGGGGCGAGCGCCTCGCGCGCCCCGTCGGGGGTGAGGGGGGATGTCATCAGTCACCCCCGCCGCGGCAGGTCGGCGGCCGGGCCGTGTGCGGGGCAGCACCGTGCGCATACGGCATCCGGGGGATGTCCGTGTGCACCGGCGTCACAGAACGCGAACCGCACGACGCCCTCACCTCCACTCGACGGCGCTCCCGCGCCCGGCGGGATCCGCTCATGGGTACCCGCCGGGCCCGCGTTGTCACCACCTGGCACCGCTGCCGCCGCCTCCTGCCGCCGAGGTGCGCCGACCGGACCTGGCGCATCGGCCGCGCGCATGGTGTGCTGGAGGTGACGGGAAGGACCCAGACCGGCGCGGGGAAGCGGATGACGGCCGCGCACCGCGCAATCAGGATCCGCGAGAAGTGGATAGGGCCCTTCCCGCCCCCATGTCCTGCTCCGCCCAGTGTCCTGCTCCGTCCCCGTGATGTCGCCCGGGCGCCCCTGAGCGTGCGTCAGTCGCCCCGGTAGAGCGCTGTGAGCAGTTCGATCGCCGCCTGAGCTGCGGGAGGCGGGTCGTCGCGCCACCAGGCCAGCCGTACGGCGATGGGTTCGGCGTCCCTGAGCGGCCGGTAGACGACGCCGGGGCGCGGGTACTGGTGGGCGGTGGCCTCGGCGGTCATGCCGACGCAGCGGCCGGTGGAGATCACCGTGAGCCAGTCGTCGACGTCGTGCGTCTCCTCGGTCGCCGGACGCGAGTCGGGCGGCCACAGATCGGTCGTCGTGGTGCCGGTGCGGCGGTCGACGAGGAGGGTACGGCCGCTGAGGTCGGCCAGCCGGACCGAGCGGCGCCGGGCCAGCGGATCGTCGGCGGCCACGGCGCACAGCCGCCGCTCCAGTCCGACGATGGCGGTCTCGAACCGCCGGTCGTCCACCGGCCTGCGCACGACGGACAGCTCGCAGGCGCCTTCCACGAGCCCTGCGGTGGCCGAGTTGACGCGGACGAGTTGCAGGCCGGTTCCGGGGTTGGCGGCGGCCCAGCGACGCTGGAACGCCGGGGTGTGCCGGCCGAGCGCCGCCCAGGCGTAGCCCATCCGCAGCCGGGCGTGCCCGGAGGCGGCCTCCCGGACCAGGTCGTCCACCTCGCCGAGCACCCGCCGGGCGTGCGCCAGGACCCGCAGTCCGGTGCCCGTCGGCGTCACCTCGCGGGAGGTCCGCCGCAACAGCCTTACGCCCAGGGCGCGTTCGAGCGAGGCCAGCGAGCGGGAGACGGCCGCCTGGGAGACGCCGAGGGCGATCGCGGCGTCGGTGAACGTGCCCTCGTCGACGATCGCGACGAGACAGCGCAGCTGCCGCAGCTCCAGATCCGTGGCTCGATCCATGACTCAAGCGTATAGATGGCTCCGCGGACGCATTTTGCGCAAAGATCGAGCGGTCGCACGATCGGCGTATGCGCACCCGCCCCGCACCCGCGTCCGCCACCGCGCTCGCGCCTGTTCCCGCGTCCACGCCTGCTCCGGTGGCCTCGCCCCCGGTTCCGCTCGACGGCCCCGAGCAGACCGGCGGACGTCTCGCCGGTGTGGCCACGATGATCGGCAGCGGACTGTCCACCCAGACCGGCGCCGCGATCGGCTCCCTGGCCTTCCCCGTCCTCGGCCCGGTCGGTGTCGTCGCCGTGCGCCAGTACGTCGCCGCCGTCGTCCTGCTGGCCGTGAGCAGGCCGAGGCTGCGCTCGTTCACCTGGAGTCAGTGGTGGCCGGTCGCCGCGCTGGCCCTGGTGTTCGGCACCATGAACCTCTCGCTGTACTCGTCGATCGAGCGCGTCGGCCTGGGACTGGCGGTGACGCTGGAGTTCCTCGGCCCGCTCACCATCGCCCTGGCCACGTCGCGCCGCCGCGTGGACGTGTGCTGCGCGCTGATCGCCGCGGCCGGTGTCATCACCCTCATGCGTCCGCAGCCCACGACCGACTACGCCGGGCTGGCGCTGGGCCTGCTGGCCGCGGTCTGCTGGGCGTCGTACATCCTGCTCAACCGCACCGTCGGCCGGCGCATCCCCGGAGCCCAGGGCGCGGCAGCCGCGTCCGGCATCTCCGCCCTGATGTTCCTGCCGGTCGGCGTCGTCATCGCCGTCCAGCACCCGCCCACGGCCGGCGCCCTTGCCTGCGCCGTCGCCGCCGGGCTCCTCTCCTCGGCCGTGCCGTACCTCGCGGACCTGTTCACCCTCCGGCACGTCCCGGCCCGGGCTTTCGGACTGTTCATGAGCGTCAACCCGGTCCTCGCGGCCGTGGTCGGCCTGATCGGTCTGGGTCAGGACCTGGGCGGGCCGGAGTGGGCGAGCATCGGCGCCATCGTCGCCGCCAACGCGCTGAGCATCCTCACGTCACGGGACTGACGCGGAAGCAATTCACCAACTCCCTTAGCGCGAGGGCGAGTTGTCGGCATGGTCGGCACCACCATCGCACCTCGCGCATCAGATCGCGTCTCGGATGGCCCGTTCGAAGCCCTCGACATGGCTGCGGGCGAGCTGCGCCGCCTTGTCGGGGTCCCCGGCGGCGATCGCCTCGACCAGCGGTCCGTGCTCCTCGACATGGCCGGCCATGTCGGACAGCCGGTCGACGAACAGGCACCAGATACGGGTCGCCAGGTTGTCGTGGCGGACGAGGGTGTCCTCCAGGTACGGATTGTGCGTGGCGGCGTAGATGGCGCGGTGGACCTGAAGGTCCAGGTGCATGAGCTCGGCGGCGTCGCGCTGCCGGGGCCCCTCGCTCTCCAGCTCCACCCGCAGGGCCGTCAGTACGGCCCGGTCGGCGGCCGTCGCGCGGCGTGCGGCCTGGGCGGCGGCCAGGGGCTCCAGTTCCAGGCGCACCTCGGAGATGTGGGCCAGGTCGGTGATGTTGACCTCGGTGGCGAAGGTGCCGCGTCGGGGGTAGGTGGTGATGAGCCGCTCGTACTGGAGCCGCTTGAGCGCCTCGCGCACCGGCGTCCGGCCGACTCCGAGCGACTGGGCCAGCTGGTCCTCGTTGATCGGCGCGCCCGGACGGATCTCGAGCATGACGAGCCGGTCGCGAATGGCGCGATAGGCCCGCTCGGCGAGGGACACTTCCTCGCCCCTGGGCGCGGTCGCCACGTTCTGCATGAGGCCCCCTTGACCTGTCCGGCGAGCTCTCATACCGTACCGCAGAGGTTGATATATCAGTTGCTCATTAGTTGGCTCCCAGGATGGTGCACAGATGGCAGCGAACCCGTCGATCACCACGTCCACCTCTCCCCTCTCCCTCCCGCTGCGCGAGCTCGACCCGGATGTCGCCGCCGCCGTCGGCGCGGAGCTCCACCGCCAGCAGTCCACGCTGGAGATGATCGCCTCGGAGAACTTCGCCCCGGCCGCCGTCATGGAGGCCCAGGGCTCGGTGCTGACCAACAAGTACGCCGAGGGCTACCCGGGCCGTCGCTACTACGGCGGCTGCGAACACGTCGACGTCGTCGAGCGGTTGGCCATCGCCCGGGTGAAGGAGCTGTTCGGCGCCCAGGCCGCGAACGTGCAGCCGCACTCGGGCGCCCAGGCCAACGCGGCCGCGATGTTCGCCCTGCTCGACCCGGGCGACACGATCCTCGGCCTCGACCTGGCGCACGGCGGTCACCTGACCCACGGCATGCGCATCAACTACTCCGGCAAGCTGTACAACGTCGTGCCGTACCACGTGCGCGAGTCCGACCTGCGGATCGACATGGACGAGGTCGAGCAGCTCGCGCTCGCGCACCGGCCCAGAATGATCGTCGCCGGCTGGTCGGCCTACCCCCGGCGGCTGGACTTCGCCGCGTTCCGGCGGATCGCCGACGCGGTGGGCGCGTACCTGATGGTGGACATGGCGCACTTCGCCGGCCTGGTGGCCGCGGGCCTGCACCCGAACCCGGTGCCGTACGCCGACGTCGTGACGACCACCACGCACAAGACCCTCGGCGGTCCGCGCGGCGGGGTGATCCTCAGCCGTGCCGACCTGGCCAAGAAGATCAACTCGGCGGTCTTCCCGGGCCAGCAGGGCGGCCCGCTGGAGCATGTCATCGCGGCGAAGGCGGTGGCCTTCAAGGTGGCGGCGGGCGAGGAGTTCAAGGAACGCCAGCAGCGCACCCTCGACGGCGCCCGCGTCCTCGCCGGACGGCTGCTGGCCGACGACGTGGCCGAGGCCGGGATCACCGTCCTGACCGGCGGCACCGAGGTCCACCTGGTCCTCGTCGACCTGCGCCACTCCGCGCTCGACGGGAAGCAGGCCGAGGACCGGCTGCACCGCGTCGGCATCACCGTCAACCGCAACGCGGTGCCGTTCGACCCGCGCCCGCCGATGGTCTCGTCGGGGCTGCGGATCGGCACCCCGGCCCTGGCCACCCGGGGTTTCGGGGCGGCGGAGTTCCGGGAGGTCGCCGACATCATCGCCGAGGCCCTCAAGGACGAGCAGTTCCGCGACGAGCACGCGGGCCTGCTGCGCGAGCGGGTCGAGAAGCTCGCCGGCGCGTTCCCCCTGTACCCCCACCTCGACGGAGCCACGGCATGACCGCCGAACCGCTGCCGGAGCACCCGGACTTCCTCTGGCGCAACCCCGAGCCGCGCTCCTCGTACGACGTCGTCATCGTCGGCGCCGGAGGGCACGGCCTGGCCACCGCGTACTACCTCGCCAAGAACCACGGCATCACCAACGTCGCCGTCCTGGAGAAGGGCTGGCTGGCCGGCGGCAACATGGCGCGCAACACCACGATCATCCGCTCGAACTACCTGTGGGACGAGAGCGCGGCGATCTACGAGTACGCGCTCAAGCTGTGGGAGGGCCTCCCGGCGGAGCTGGACTACGACTTCCTGTTCAGCCAGCGCGGCGTCCTCAACCTCGCGCACACCCTCCAGGACGTCCGCGAGGGCGTGCGGCGCGTCAACGCCAACCGCCTCAACGGAGTCGACGCCCAGTGGCTCGAACCGGACGAGGTCGCCAAGGTCTGCCCCATCCTCAACGTCTCGCCCCGCACCCGCTATCCGGTCCTCGGCGGCACCTTCCAGCCCCGGGCCGGTATCGCCAAGCACGACCACGTCGCCTGGGCGCTGGCCCGCCGAGCCGACGAGATGGGCGTGGACCTGATCCAGGGCTGCGAGGTAACCGGCTTCCTCAAGGACGGCGACCGGGTCGTGGGCGTCGAGACCAACCGGGGCCGCATCCTCGCCGGCCGGGTCGGTCTCGCGTCCGCCGGGCACAGCAGTGTGCTCGCCGAGCGGGCGGGCGTACGGCTGCCGGTGCAGTCCCACCCGTTGCAGGCGCTGGTCTCCGAGCTGCACGAGCCGGTGCACCCGACGGTCGTCATGTCGAACCACGTGCACGTCTACGTGTCTCAAGCCCACAAGGGCGAGCTGGTGATGGGCGCGGGTGTCGACTCGTACAACGGCTACGGGCAGCGCGGCTCCTTCCACGTCATCGAGCAGCAGATGGCCGCCGCCGTCGAGCTGTTCCCCGTCTTCGCCCGGGCGCATGTGCTGCGGACGTGGGGCGGCATCGTCGACGTCACCCCGGACGCCTCCCCGATCATCGGGACCACCCCCGTCGAGAACCTCTACGTCAACTGCGGCTGGGGCACCGGCGGTTTCAAGGCCACCCCGGCCGCCGGCTGGACCTTCGCGCACACGATCGCCACGGGCGAGCCGCATCCGCTGAACGCCCCGTTCGCCCTCGAACGTTTCGCGACGGGCGCGTTGATCGACGAGCACGGCGCCGCAGCCGTCGCCCACTGAAAGCCTGTTGAGAGAAGGACACCGTGCTGCGAATCAGCTGCCCATGGTGCGGCCCCCGCGACGAGACCGAGTACCACTACGGCGGACAGGCCCATGTCCCCTACCCCGAGACCCCCGCCGACCTCACGGACGAGCAGTGGGCCGAGTACGTCTTCTACCGCGACAATCCCAAGGGCCCCTTCGCCGAGCGGTGGATGCACAGCACCGGCTGCCGTCGCTGGTTCAACGTCCTGCGCGACACCGTCACCTACGAGGTGCTGCGCTCCTACCGGCTCGACGAGCCCCGCCCCGAACTGCCCCAGGCCGGAGGGAACAACCGATGACCGACCAGCGATTCCGGCGGCGGCAGGGGGGCCGTATCGACCGTGCCCGCGTTTTGCGGTTCACCGTCGACGGGCGGGAGCTGACCGGTCACCCAGGAGACACCGTCGCCTCTGCGATGCTGGCGAACGGTGTTGTCGAGGTCGCCCCGTCGCTCTACCGCGGCCGCCCGCGCGGCATCGTCGCCGCCGGCGTGGAGGAGCCCAACGCCCTGCTCCAGATCGACGGTTCGTGCTCGGAAGGCATGCTCCCGGCCACGACGGTGGAGCTGTACGACGGGCTGTCCGCCACCACCCTCTCCGGGATGGGCCGGCTGGACCCGACACCCGACCCCGCTGTCTACGACAAGAAGTACGTCCACACCGACGTCCTGGTGGTCGGGGCCGGACCGGCCGGGCTCGCGGCCGCCGCCGCTGCCGCCGGCTCCGGCGCCCGTGTGATCCTCGTCGACGACCAGCCCGAGCCCGGCGGTTCGCTGCTCTCCGGCACGCGGACCGGCCTCGAGTGGGTCGCCGAGGTACGCGCGGCACTCGACGCCGCCCCCGACGTCGTGGTCCTGCAACGCACCACGGCGTTCGGGTCGTACGACGACAACTACGTACTGGCCCTCCAGCGGCGCACCGACCACCTCGGGGCCGACGCCCCCGACCCGTCCGAGGGAGTCTCGCGTCAGCGGCTGTGGCACATCCGGGCCCGCCAGGTCGTCCTGGCGACCGGAGCCCACGAGCGTCCATTGGTGTTCGCCGGCAACGACCTGCCCGGGGTGATGCTCGCGGGGGCCGTGCGTTCGTATCTCAACCGGTATGCGGTGGTGCCGGGTTGGCGGGCTGTGGTCAGCACGACCAACGACAGCGCGTACGACACCGTCGCCGATCTCCACGCCGCCGGCATCGACATCGCCGCCGTCGTGGACGCGCGCCCCGAACTGTCCGGCAGGGCCGCCGAGGTCGCCGGGGCGACCGGGGTGCGGGTGCTGACGGGCAGCGCGGTGGTGTCCGCCGCGGGCGGCGGACGGCTCACCGGCGTCACCGTGCAGGCCCTCGACGAGGACGGCCAACTCACCGGTGCGGCAGAGTCGTTCGACTGCGACCTGCTCGCCGTCTCGGGCGGATGGAGCCCGGTGGTGCACCTGCACAGCCAGCGTCAGGGCCGGCTGCGCTGGGACGAGGAGCTGGTCGCGTTCGTCCCCGACGGAACCGTGCGGGACCAGCAGGTCGTGGGGGCGGCGCGTGGGACGTACGACCTCGACGGCTGTCTGGCCGAAGGGGCACGGGCCGGTGCACGGTCCGCGTCGGACGCCGGGTTCCCGGTCGTCGTACCGGCGCCCGACGATGACCGAGCCGAGCCCGGCCCGGTACGCGCACTGTGGCTGGTCCCTGCCCCCGACGGCGAACCCGCCACCTGGGACACCCATCTCGTCGACCTCCAACGCGACGTCACCGTCGCCGACGTGTGGCGGTCCACCGGTGCCGGCATGCGCGGTGTGGAGCACGTCAAGCGCTACACCTCGCTCGGCACGGCGAACGACCAGGGCAAGACGTCCGGCGTCAACGCGATCGGCGTGATCGCCGAGGCCCTCGGCGGTTCACTGGGCGAGATCGGCACCACGGCCTACCGCGCGCCGTATGCGCCGATCGCTTTCGCCGCGCTGGCCGGGCGTGAGCGGGGCGAGCTGTTCGACCCGGAGCGCACGACGTCCATCCACGCTTGGCATGTCGCTCAAGGGGCGGTGTTCGAGGACGTCGGACAGTGGAAGCGGCCCCAGTACTACCCCGGGCCGGGCGAGGACATGGACACGGCCGTGGCCCGCGAGTGCCGGGCGGCCCGTGAGGGAGTGGCGTTCATGGACGCCTCCACCCTCGGCAAGATCGAGATCTGGGGCGCGGACGCGGGCGAGTTCCTCAACCGCATGTACACGAACGCCTTCAAGAAGCTGAAGCCCGGCATGGCCCGCTACGGCGTCATGTGCAAGCCCGACGGCATGATCTTCGACGACGGCGTGACCCTGCGCCTCGACGACAACCGCTACTTCATGACCACCACGACCGGCGGTGCCGCCGGGGTCCTGGACTGGCTGGAGGAGTGGCTGCAGACGGAGTGGCCCGAACTCGACGTCCACTGCACCTCGGTGACCGAGCAGTGGTCGACGATCGCCGTCGTGGGCCCGCAGTCACGCGAGGTCGTAGGCCATCTCGCCCCCGACGTCGACCTGTCGAACGAAGCGTTCCCCTTCATGGCCTTCCGCGAGACCACCCTCGCCTCCGGCATCCCGGCCCGCATCTGCCGGATCTCCTTCTCCGGTGAACTCGCCTACGAGATCAACGTCTCCGCCTGGTACGGCCTGTCGGTCTGGGAGGAGGTGTACGCGATCGGCCGACCGTACGGCATCACCCCGTACGGCACCGAGACCATGCACGTCCTGCGCGCCGAGAAGGGCTACATCATCGTCGGCCAGGACACCGACGGCACCGTCACCCCGCAGGACGCGGGCATGTCCTGGGTGGTCTCGAAGCAGAAGGACTTCATCGGAAAGCGGTCCTACTCCCGCGCCGACACCTCCCGCACCGACCGCAAGCAACTGGTCGGCCTGCTGCCGGCCGACCGCACGACCCGGCTGCCCGAGGGCGCCCAGCTCGTCGCACCGGACGTCTCCTTGGAGACGGTGCCCGTGCCGATGCTCGGCCACGTCACCTCCAGCTACCACAGCCCGGCCCTCGGCCGCCCCTTCGCCCTGGCGCTCGTCGCCGACGGGCGGGCGAGGATCGGCGAGACCCTGCTCGCCCCCGTGGGCGAGGTCCTGGTTCCCGTCGAGGTGACCGACTTCGTCCTCTACGACCCCGAAGGGACCAAGCGAGATGGCTGAGCCCACGACCGGCACAGGCTCCGGCCCGGTGGCACTGTGCACCAGCCCCCTGGCCCATCTGGAGGACCGGATGCGCGCCGCCACCGTCACCGGGGTCCGGGGCGTCGCGCTGACCGAGCGGCCGTTCCTCACGATGGTGAACCTGCGGGTCGATCCCGCCTCCGAGGCGGCCGACCGCGTGGCGAAGGCCCTGGGGACACCACTCCCCCAACAGTGCGGACACACCACTGCGTCCGGCGCCCACACGATCGTCTGGCTCGGTCCCGACGAATGGCTCGTACTGTCCGAAGGCACCTTTGTGGCCGCCGGGTTGAAGGAGGCACTCGGAGCGGATCCCGGCTCGGTCGTGGACGTCTCGGCCAACCGCACCACACTGGAGCTCGGCGGCCCGGCCGCCCGGCAGGTCCTGGAGAAGGGCTGCCCGCTGGACCTGCATCCCCGGGTCTTCGGCCCCGGCCGGGCGGTGTCCACGACGGTGGGACCCGTAGCGGTACTGCTGTGGCAGGTCGACGACGAGCCGACGTACCGGCTCTTCCCGCGCTCCTCGTTCGCCGACTACCTGGCCCGCTGGCTGATCGACGCGATGAGCGAGTGCCGGGGGCCGGAGGTCCCCTGACGGGCCCGGACTCTCGCGCACACGACCGCCTCCGGCTGATCGGCACCGGCCGAGCCGGAGGCGCCGGGTTTCGGACAACAGGTCGAGAGCTGCCGCAAGTTTCCGCGATCATGTGTCAGCGCCGGGTCGGTGACCGCCGGCCCGCGACGCCGCACGCCGCGTGCGGGGTCGCGGGGTCGCGGGCTCGCGGGCTCGCTGTCGAGCGCCGTGTACGGGGATCCGGCACTGCTGCGCGAGGGCGACATCGGCGATCGCCCCGCCGCCGCACGACGTCACCACGTTGCGGTTGGGGATGCGGGTGGCGGCCCAGGCCCGCGCTCCAGCCGGGTGTACATCCTCTCGATGTGCGCGGCGGACAGCCCGGCGGGGGCCCGCACCTCCTTGACGGCGACATCGCGGTGCGGCGTCTCGTCGCGCGCCCGCCACACCGTTCCCATACCGCCCTCGCCGAGGCGGGACAGCAGCAGGCCCCCTCCTCCCGGTGGATCGGCGCCGAAGCGGGCGGCCGGTGAGGGGCCGCCGTTCCCCCCTTTTGACTGGTCAGCGCCCTGGAGCAGCCGCGCACGTGACCTTCGCTGCCGCAAGGGCGATACTGCCGACATCAGGTCTTCGGCGACGACACGCCGTGCCGCCGGAACCTCCCGAACCCGCCCACGACCGCTACGGACCGCCAAGATCGAAGCCTTGCCCCACGTGCCCTGCCCGGACAAGCTCAGGTCAGGGGGCCGGAGCCAGTCTCACCAGGAGGTACCCATGAAGATGCTGATCAACGTCGCGGAGACCGTGGTCGCGGACGCACTGCGCGGAATGGCTGCCGCTCATCCCGAGCTGGTCGTCGATGTGGAGAATCGGGTGATCGTGCGGCGCGACGCGCCCGTGCAGGGGAAGGTCGCCCTCATTTCCGGTGGCGGGTCGGGGCACGAGCCGCTGCACGGTGGATTCGTCGGCCCGGGGATGCTGTCGGCGGCCTGTCCGGGTGAGGTGTTCACGTCGCCGGTGCCCGACCAGATGGCGCGGGCCGCCGCCGCAGTGGACAGCGGTGCGGGTGTGCTGTTCATCGTGAAGAACTACACGGGCGACGTCCTCAACTTCGACATGGCCGCCGAGCTGGCCGAGGACGAGGGCATCCAGGTAGCGAAGGTGCTCGTCAACGACGACGTGGCGGTCACCGACAGCCTCTACACCGCCGGGCGGCGCGGCACGGGCGCGACCCTGTTCGTGGAGAAGATCGCCGGTGCCGCCGCCGACGAGGGTCAGTCGCTGGAGCGGGTCGAAACCGTCGGGCGGCAGGTCAACGAGAACTCCCGCAGCTTCGGCGTCGCCCTCAGCGCCTGCACCACCCCCGCCAAGGGCAGCCCCACCTTCGATCTGCCGCCCGGCGAGCTGGAGTTGGGCATCGGCATCCACGGCGAGCCCGGCCGGGAACGGCGCGCGATGATGACCTCGGGCGAGATCGCCGACTTCTCGGTGGGCGCGATCCTCGACGACATGACCCCGCGCAATCCCGTGCTCGTCCTGGTCAACGGCATGGGCGCGACACCGCTGTTGGAGCTGTACGGCTTCAACGCCGAGGTACAGCGGGTGCTCGCCCAGCGCGGAGTGACCGTCGCCCACACTCTCGTCGGCAACTACGTCACCTCCCTCGACATGGCCGGCGCCTCGGTCACCCTGTGCCAGGTCGACGAGGAGCTGCTGCGGCTGTGGAACGCGCCGGTGAAGACGCCGGGGTTGCGGTGGGGTATGTGATCCGGAGCCGGACGACCGCAACGCACCTGCCATGCAAGGAGATCCAGTGCTCGACGCCGATTTCTTCCGCCGTTGGATGACGGCGACCGCCGCCTCCGTCGACCGTGAGGCGGAACGGCTCACCTCCCTCGACTCGCCCATCGGGGACGCCGACCACGGCAGCAATCTGCAACGCGGGTTCACCGCCGTCGCGAAGGCGCTGGAGAAGGAGGCCCCGCAGACGCCCGGTGCGATCCTGATGCTCGCCGGGCGGCAGCTGATCTCCACGGTCGGCGGGGCGTCCGGCCCGCTGTACGGGACCCTGCTGCGGCGGACCGGCAAGGCCCTCGGGGACGCCGGCGAGGTGAGCGAGGACCAGTTCGCCCAGGCGCTGCGGGCCGGTATGGACGCGGTCATGACGCTCGGGGGCGCGGCGCCGGGCGACAAGACCATGATCGACGCGTTGGTACCGGCGGTGGACGCCCTCGGCGACGGTTTCGCCGCGGCGCGGGCCGCCGCCGAGGAGGGTGCCCTGGCGACGACGCCGTTGCAGGCCCGCAAGGGGCGGGCGAGTTATCTCGGCGAGCGCAGCATCGGGCACCAGGATCCCGGCGCCACGTCGTCGGCGCTGTTGATCGCGGCCCTGGCGGAGGCGAACGATGAGTGACGCGGCCAAGGGCGAGGGGCTCGTAGGCGTCGTTCTGGTGTCGCACAGCGCCCAGGTCGCCGCGTCGGTCGCCGAACTGGCCCAGGGGCTCGCGGGCGGCTCGACGACCGTGCCGGTGGCCCCGGCGGGCGGCACCGAGGGCGGTGAACTCGGCACCAGTTCCGAACTGATCGCCGCCGCTGCCGCCTCCGTCGACCGCGGCGCCGGCGTCGCGGTCCTCACCGACCTGGGCAGCGCGGTCCTCACCGTGAAGGCCCTGCTCGCGGAGGGCGACGAACTCCCCGACAACACACGCCTGGTGGACGCCCCGTTCGTCGAGGGCGCGGTGGCCGCGGTCGTCACGGCAGCGGCGGGCGGCGACCTGGCGGCGGTGGAGGCGGCGGCTGCGGAGGCGTACACGTACCGGAAGGTGTGAGGCGGCCTACGGCAACCATCGCGGCGAGGGCGCCGCGGCAGTGTTCCCGCTCCTGGGAGACGCGCCGCGGGCCCTCCCCACCGGTGCCGCTCTGCGGGCGGTGGCCGGCTCCCTGGGGCTCTGGCGGCCGACGCACGAGGTCTCGCTCCCATGACGGCGGCCGGTGCCCACAGCGCCCACCTGTCGGCCACCCGCCAGGGCCCCTCGGCCGCACTGCACGCGCTTTCCGGCCGTCCGGGCGGTGGCCGGGCCCCGGCCTGCGCGGCAGCGCGGCAGGCGCCGCGTACACGGCGTCGAAGCACGGCGTGGTGGGGCTGACGAAGTCCCTGGCCGTGATGTACCGCAAGCAGGGGATCCGCGCGAACGCCATCGCCCCGGGCGGCACGCAGACCGGCATCGTCGTGGATGCGGCGCAGGACGCGCACGGGCCGGCCGCCCTCGGTCCGCACTTCGTCAACCTCGGCCGGCTGGCCCAGCCCGAGGAGCAGGCTGCCGCCATCGTCTTCCTGGCCTCGGACGCGGCGAGCCACATCAACGGCGTGATCCTGCCGGTCGACGACGGCTGGTCGGCGGTCTGACGGCCCCTCGCCCGGCGACACGACACGACCACCGTCCCCGAACTTCCGCCAGGGGCCGGGGGCCTGAGTCCGCGTCAGGACCCGGCCGCCCGGCCACCCGCGTCCGGCGCGGGGTCAGCGACGACAGCGGGCCCGCGCAGGCGGCTTGAACTCCCCTGTCCTCAGGGTGAGTTCAGCCGTGAGGAGCTTCAGCATACGTAACTCCCCGGACGGCCGACCAACGGCCACCCACGACCGCCCTCTTGATGTGATCGCGTCAGTCGCGTCATATTGGTCCGGACCATTACCGCGAGGCCGCCCCCGGGAGGCAGAGTCGTGCGACGCGTTCTGGCACTTGTTTCCGCCCTCTGCGCGGCGCTCGCGCTGCTCTCGTCCTGTACGTGGGGCGGCGCGGACGGGGACGGGGCCCGGCCGCCGGGGGCGCCCTCCGGTGTCACGGCCGCCGCGGGCAGCGCGACGAGCGTGCATGTCATGTGGACCGCGGTCTCCACGGAACCCGGGATCCGTGTCTACGAGGTATATCGGGGCCCCACGAAGGTCAAGGAAGTGCCGGGTTCCGCACACATGGTGGATGTCACCATGCTGAAGCCCGCCACCACCTATGCGTTCACCGTCCGGGCCCGTGACAAGGACGGGCGTCTCGGGCCGCCGAGCAAGGAGGTCCGGGCGACGACTCCCAGGGCCGTGGCCGCGGACCGCGCGGCTCCGACGCGGCCGGGGAAGATCGCCGGCCGGGCGGTCGGCAGCCGCGCGGTTCAGCTGTCGTGGGCGGCGGCCACGGACGACCGAGACGTGGTGTCGTACGACATCCATCAGGGCGGCACAAAGATCCACAGTGTGGGCGGCAACCAGACGGCGACCGTGGTCACCGGCCTCAGGCCGGGCACCCGCTACTCCTTCACCGTCCGGGCCCGCGACGCGGCCGACAACCTGTCACCGGCCACGGCTCCCGTCCGCATCAGCACACCCGGCACGGACGACGGGCGCGGCACCGCGCCGACCGCCTTCCGGGCGACGACGCATCGCGCGGACGGGGCGTACCACCTCGACCTGAGCTGGGTGCCGCCGCGCACGGACGGAGTCGTCGCGGAGTACCAGATCCAGCTCGACGGGAGGGCGGCCACCTCGCTGGTGTACGGCGGAAACCCGCCGCGCGACAAGGCCACGTACAGCTTCTACCTGGGCCCCGAGTCCGGGGCCGGTCACCGGGTGCGGATCCGGGGCAGGCTACCGGACGGCACCTGGGGCGGCTTCTCGGCGGAGCGGACGGTGACGACCGGCGCGCGGGGCTGACAGCCGCTCGGGCATCCCCCGGATGCAGCAAGGCGTCACCTGACCGGGGGCGGCCCGCATGCGGTGCGGACCCGGGGCGCGTTGGCTGCCCCTGAGGCAGCACGGGCGTTCCCGACCCCAGGCGGCGCAAGGGATGTACCGCCAACCGTGCCGCCGGAGGGCATTCCATGCGCAATTCATCGCTCTTCCTCCGCTCGGGCCTGACCGTGGCAGCCGCCTCACTCCCCTTCGTCGTGGCCGCCGGTTCGGCCGCCGCGCAATCGGGGATCTCCGTGAGCACCACCGGGTCAACGGTCTCCGTCACGACCAGTGCGTGCACCAATGTCAACGGCAGCTGGGGCACCGCCTCGCTGCTCACCAGCAGCCAGGCCAACTTCTCGCAGGGGCGCCAGGTCTCCCTGTCCGGCACGGACCGGCTCCAGTCGGCGGCGTGGTCGAGCGTGAACCCGGGCACGTACACCGTCATCGTCATGTGCTCCAACGGCTCGACGGCGGGCACCCAGTCGGTCATCGTCTCGACCAGCCCGACCCGCACACCCACCCCCAGGACCTCGCCCTCGCGCGGCGTGATGGGCGGCGTGGGCGGTTCATCGACGGACTTCGGCACCCTCACGCTGGTGGGCGGCGGCGTCCTGGTGGGCGCAGGCGGCCTGGCCGCGGCCTGGTATCTGCGCCGCAAGGCCAAGCCGTACCGGCTCTGAGGGCCGTATCCCCCGCACAGCTGCCGGGCCGGCTCACGCAGGCTCCCGCCCCGGCAGCTCGGCGAATTCCTCCAGCGCGTGCGTGAGCCACTGCGTCCAGAAGGTCTCCAGATCGATGCCGGCGCGCAGCACCAGGTGCCGCAACCGGTCCTGGGAGCTGTCCTTGCCGGGCGGGAAGTCGCGCTGCTCGATCTGCTCGTACTCGGCCAACTGCCGCTGGTGCAGATCGAGATGGCGCCGCAGATCGGCCTCGATGCCCTCGGTCCCCACGACGGCCGCGGCACGCATCCGCAGCAGCAGGGTGTCGCGGTGGGGCTTCGGGTCCTGGGACGCGGCCGTCCAGCGGGCCAGTTCGGCGCGGCCCGCGGGCAGGACGTCGTAGCTCTTCTTCTGCCCGCGGGCCGGCTGTTCGCTCGGCAGGGTGCGGATGAACCCCTCGGCCTCCAGTTTTCCCAGCTCGCGATAGATCTGCTGATGCGTCGCCGACCAGAAGTAGCCGATCGACTTGTCGAAGCGACGGGTCAGCTCCAGCCCCGAGGACGGCTTTTCGAGCAGGGCGGTGAGGATCGCGTGCGGGAGTGACATGGAGCTCATCCTAGGGACGCGAGGAGGTCATCCTACGAACACGACCACTCGCCGCTACAGGCTCGCCGCCAGCTCCGTGCCCTGCTTGATGGCCCGCTTGGCGTCCAGCTCGGCGGCCACGTCGGCGCCGCCGATGAGGTGCGCGCTGCGGCCCGCGGCGATGAGTGCCTCGTACAGGTCGCGACGCGGGTCCTGCCCGGTGCACAGCACGATCGTGTCGACCTCGAGGACCGTGCTCTCCTCGCCGACGGTGACATGGAGTCCGGCGTCGTCGATACGGTCGTAGCGCACGCCCGGGACCATGGTGACGCCCCGGTGCTTGAGCTCGGCGCGGTGGATCCAGCCGGTGGTCTTGCCGAGGCCGGCGCCGACCTTGCTGGTCTTGCGCTGGAGCAGGTGGACGGTGCGCGGCGGGGCGGGGCGCTCGGGGGCGGCGAGGCCGCCGGGGCCCGTGTAGTCCATGTCGACGCCCCAGAGGCGGAAGTACGTCTCGGGGTCCTCGCTCGCCTTGTCGCCGCCGTCGGTGAGGAACTCGGCGACGTCGAAGCCGATGCCGCCCGCGCCGAGGACGGCGACGCGCTCGCCGACGTGGGCCTCGTCGCGCAGGACGTCGAGGTAGCCCACGACGCTCGGGTGGTCGACGCCGGGGATGTCCGGGGTGCGCGGGCTGACGCCGGTGGCGACCACGACCTCGTCGTAGCCGGCGAGGTCGTCGGCCGCCACGCGGGTGTTCAGCCGTACGTCCACGTCCTGCCAGTCGAGCTGGTGGCGGAAGTAGCGCAGGGTCTCGTCGAACTCCTGCTTGCCGGGGACCTTGCGGGCGACGTTCAGCTGGCCGCCGATCTCGCTCGCGGCGTCGAACAGCGTGACCTCGTGGCCGCGTTCCGCCGCGCTCACGGCGCAGGAGAGGCCGGCGGGTCCGGCGCCCACGACGGCGACCCGCTTGCGCAGTCGCGTCGGGGACAGCGTCAGCTCGGTCTCGTGGCAGGCGCGCGGGTTGACCAGGCAGGACGTGATCTTGCCGCTGAAGGTGTGGTCGAGGCAGGCCTGGTTGCAGCCGATGCAGGTGTTGATGGCCTCCGGTTTCCCGGCGGCGGCCTTGGCGACGAAGTCGGGGTCGGCGAGCATCGGGCGGGCCATCGACACCATGTCCGCGCAGCCGTCGGCCAGCAACTCCTCGGCCAGTTCGGGGGTGTTGATGCGGTTGGTGGTGACGAGCGGCACCGACACCTCGCCCATCAGCCGCTTCGTGACCCAGGTGTACGCGCCGCGGGGGACCGAGGTGGCGATGGTCGGGATGCGGGCCTCGTGCCAGCCGATGCCGGTGTTGATGATCGTCGCTCCGGCGGCCTCGACGGCCTTCGCGAGCTTGATCACCTCGTCGAGGGTCGATCCGCCGGGAACGAGGTCCAGCATGGACAGCCGGTAGACGATGATGAAGTCCTCGCCTACCGCCTCGCGCACCCGCCGCACGATCTCGACCGGGAAGCGCATGCGGTTCTCGTACGAACCACCCCAGCGGTCGGTGCGGCGGTTGGTCTGCCGGGCGATGAACTCGTTGATGAGGTAGCCCTCGGAGCCCATGATCTCCACGCCGTCGTAGCCGGCCTGCCGGGCGAGGCGGGCGGCGCGGGCGTAGTCGTCGATGGTCCGCTCGACCTCGGCGTCGGCGAGCTCACGGGGCTGGAAGGGGCTGATCGGCGCCTGGAGCGGGCTGGGGGCGACGAGGTCCTGGTGGTAGGCGTACCGGCCGAAGTGCAGGATCTGCATGGCGATCCGCCCGCCCTCGCGGTGCACGGCGTCGGTGATGACCCGGTGCTCCGCGGCCTCGTCCTCGGTGGTGAGTTTGGCACCGCCCTCGTAGGGCCGCCCCGCGTCGTTGGGGGCGATGCCACCGGTGACGATGAGCCCCACTCCCCCGCGCGCCCGCTCGGCGTAGAACGCAGCCATGCGCTCGAAGCCGCGCTCTGCCTCCTCCAGTCCCACGTGCATGGAGCCCATGAGGACGCGGTTGGGCAGCGTGGTGAAGCCCAGGTCGAGCGGGCTCAGCAGGTGCGGGTAACGGCTCATGAGGACCCTCCGTGGGCGGTGTCGTGCCTGACGTAGTTGTAGAGGACCGCACCGGGTTTATGCAACTAGTTGCACAACCAGGGAGGGGTGACGCCGACCACTGCCGCCCGCCCCCGGCACCGACCGCGCTCGGGCACAGTGGCGCCATGACCGCACACGGTGGCCCCGTGACCGCCCCCGCCGACGTGATCGACCTCGCCCAGCGTCTGATCCGCTGTCCCAGCCGCGCCGGGATCGACGGCTACGGGCCCGTCCTCGGCGTCCTGGAGGACTGGCTCGCCGGGCGTGGGCTGCCGTATCGCCGCCTCCACGGCGACTCAGGCGACACCGTCGGCCTGCTGGTCGAAGTCGCGGGTGGCCGGCCCGGCCCCTGGTGGGCGCTGGATGCCTGCGTCGACACCGCCCCCTACGGCGACGAGGCCGCCTGGTCGTTCGCGCCCGACTCCGGCGAGGTCGTCGACGGCTGGCTGCGCGGCAGGGGCGCCGCCGACTCCAAGCTCGCCGCGGCGATGTTCTGCGGCATCGCGGCCGAGCTGCACGGGCGGGCCGGCGCCCTGCACGGAGGGCTCGCGGTACTCCTCGACGTCGACGAGCACACGGGCGGCTTCGGGGGCGCCCGCGCCTACCTCGCCGACCGGCGGGCGGCCCGCCCGGCCGGGGTGATGATCGGCTACCCGGGGTTCGACGAGGTCGTGGTCGGCGGGCGGGGTCTGTGGCGGGCCTCGATCGCGGTGCACGCGGCCTCGGGCCACTCGGGATCACGCCGCTCCACACCCGGCGCGGTCTCCCGCGCTGCGCATCTCGTCCGGCTCCTGGAGGAAGCCGACCTCCCGGGCGCCGACGGCGAGTTCCCCCTGCCGCCGAAGCTGACGGTGACCTCGTGCCATGGCGGCCAGGGCTTCTCCGTGGTGCCCGACGTGTGCGAGCTGGGCGTCGACATCCGCACCACCCCGGCCTTCGACGCCCGCGCCGCCGAGCAACTGGTCCGCGAGGCGGTGGCCGAGCTGGACGCGAAGGTGTCAGTACCGCGGCCGGCCACGATCACGCCGGTGGCGTCCTGGCCGCCGTATCGACTGGGCACGGACCGGCAGCCCGCCGCGGCGCTGCTGGATGCCGCCGCCGTGGAGGGCCTGATCGTGCGGCCGAAGACCGCCGGGCCGTCGAACATCGGCAACCTGCTCGCGGGCGAGGGCATCCCGGCCACGGCGGGCTTCGGCGTCCGGTACGAGGGGCTGCACGGCGTGGACGAGCGGGCCTGTCTGGAGGACCTGCCCGCCGTCCACGCCGTCTACCGGCGTGCCGTGCTCAGCCTGCTCGGCCGGTCGTCATGAGGAGCCGGACGGGCACCTCATGACACGCCGGACCGGCTCTCCAGCACCACGTGCAGTTCCCTCTCCTGGTCGCCCGAGGCCGAGGTCAGGTCGTGCACCGTGAACAGCGAGTCGAGCGTCGTACGGAGCCGTTCGATGGCCCAGTAGCCGCCCTGTGCATCGGCCTCGACGGACGCCGAGAGCCGGGCGGGTACCGGGCACTCCTGGGCGTCCGTCACCTCGAACGTGCCGAGCCACACCATGGGGCGCGTCTCATGGAGCTGCTGCGGCACGTCCTCGGGGGTCCGGTCGGACTCGAAGCACGCATTCAGCGCGTCGAACACGATCCGGGCGTCTTCCTTGCTGCATCCGCTGATCTCGACGGAGACGGGTTCCTCGTGCAGTCGTTCACGGACCATCGTGATCGCTCCTCTCGTGGCCGCACCGCGGTGCCACGGGTTGCCCGCGGAACCGGACCCCAATCCCAAGAAAAGCACCACGTTCGGCCCGGCACTACCGGCGGAACCGCACCGTCCGCGCCCAGGACGGGCCCGGCCGCGGTCGACCGGCAGGTCAGCGCGTGAACCGGTACGTCTTGCTGTCCGTCAGCACGCAGAAGCCCGGCGAGATGACGATCACGCGCAGGGTGCCGGAACGGCGGTCGTAGTCGATGCCCTCCGTCTCGAACTCGCCCGAGCAGGAGCTGCGCAGCGGGAGCTGGCGCAGGGCCGTGACATGTCCGGTCACGTCGGACGAGCCGGGCTCGGCGGAGAGGTCGATCCGGAGCAGCGGCTTGGTCATGCCGAAGAGGGTGCCCGCCGGGTCGTCGGAGGCGCACAGCAGGGCCGTGGCACTGAGGAAGTCGCAGCCCTGGATGTCGCGCACGGCGTGGTCCAGCCGGATGCTGGACGTCCAGGGGAGGTTCGCCGACGGCGACGTACCGGAGTTGACGCCGGGGGTCGGGTGGACCAGCAGACGGGTCATGGTGCCCCACTCGCCCGAGACCATCCACTGGCCGCCGGGGGTGATGGCGACGAAGGAGTTGTTCAGCGCCTCGCCGGACCCCAGCGCGTGGACGTACTCGGACCAGGTCCCGTTCGGCGCCTGTACCCGGAACATCTTCGCGCTGCCGGAGTCCGCCTGGTACGGCTCGATGTAGTAGCCGTTGTAGGAGGCGTCCGGGTCGCCCACGTGGTTCCAGCCGCGGCTGCTGACCGAGGCGGGGATGGTGCCGATGCCCGTGTAACGGTTCGCGCTGTTCGCCGGGACCTCTACGGAGGTCAGCCCCTGGCTCTCGGTCAGCGGGTCGGCGCGGTCGGAGCCCACCTCCGTCCAGGTGTCGGCGGCCTGTGCGGGTGTCGCGGTGGACAGCACGGCGGCTGAGGCGAGGGCGACGAGGCAGGTGAGAGCGGTTTGACAACGTTGCCGGGCGCGCAGGGCCATGGGACCGACTCCTTGGGGGGTGGGTGCGGGTCGGCGGACAGTCTGGCGGGCCCGTATGGTCATGTACAGACCAAGCGAGCGAACATGCGCTGTCTGATCGGCCACAGTCACGTGCCCCGGTGATGACTTCGGCGGACGCCCGCCATCGTGTTGAGGGATGGTGGAGGTGAACGACCGAGTGGGCCCGGAGACGGTTGAACGCGGTAGAACAAGGGGAGTCGGCATGGGGGAATGGCGTGCCGCGAGGAGGATGGGCGAAGGCGGTGCGGATGTCAGCAGCCGAACGTCCCGTGGCCGAGGGCGATGAGCCGACGCGCGGGCCGGTAGGGCCGAGCGGGTTGCTCGATGTGCTCGGCGTGGCCTCGGTCGTGCTGGACATCGAGGGCCGCATCGTGCTGTGGAGCCCTCAGGCCGAGGAGTTGTTCGGCTATCCCGCGCAGGAGGCACTGGGCGAGTACGCCGCCCGGATCATGGTCCACGAGCAGTACGTGGACCTGGTCGTCAAGTTGTTCGCCGACGTCATGGAGACCGGTGAGGGCTGGGCCGGGGCATTCCCGATCCGGCGCAAGGACGGCAGCACTCGGCTGGTGGAGTTCCGCAACATGCGGCTGCTGGACGACCAGGGGGAGGTCTACGCACTGGGCCTGTGCGCCGACCAGACGACGGTCCGCCAGGTGGAGCGGGACGTCGCCCTGTCGACCCGGACGATCGCCCAGGCTCCCATCGGGCTGGCCGTCATGGACACCGAGCTGCGCTACGTCTCGGTCAACCCGGCGCTGGCACAGCTCAACGGCATCCCGGCCGACGAGCACCTCGGCCGCACACCACGTGAGCTGCTGCCCGACCCCGACGCCGCCGAGGCCATCGAAGCGGCTCTGCGCGAGGTGCTGCGGACCGGCGACGCGCTCATCAACCAGCGCATCATGGGCCGGACCCTGGCCGACCCGGACGTGCAGCACTTCTGGTCCATGTCCCTGTACCGGCTGGAGGACTCCGCCGGGACGGTGCTCGGTGTGGCCGGCATGGCAGTGGACATCACCGAGCAGCACCAGGCCGCTGTCGAGGCCGAGACGGCGCGGCGGCGTCTGGCCCTGATCGCCGACGCCTCCGCGCGCATCGGCACCACGCTGGAGCTGGACCGCACGGCGCACGAGCTGGCCGAGGTCGCCGTGCCGGAGCTGGCCGACGTGGCGGCCGTGGATCTGCTGGAAGCCGTGGTGGAGGGCAGACGCAGCAGCCTCGGGCCCGCGGAGTCGGCGGTGATCCGCGCGCTCGCCGTCAAGGCGGGGCACGACACGGTGGCCCTCGACGCCGCCGACCAGCCCGGCCAGGTCGCCCGTTACGGTCCCGACCGCCTGGTCACCGAGTGTGTGCGCACCGCCGGCCCGATCATGGTTGCGCACGTCGAGGAGAAGGACCTGCCGCGCATCGCCCGTTCACCCGAGGCCGCCGTCCAACTGGGCCGCGCCGGCGTGCACTCCTATCTGGCGGTGCCGCTGATCGCGCGCGGCGAGGTGCTCGGCGCCCTCGACCTCAAGCGCACCCGCAATCCGCTGCCGTTCAGCGAGGACGACCTGCTGCTCGCCCGCGAGTTGGCGTCCCGCGCGGCGGTGCAGATCGACAACGCCCGCTGGTACCAGAACGCCCGCGACACCGCCCTCACCCTGCAGCGCAGCCTGCTGCCCAGCCATCCTCCGGTGACCGGCG
The DNA here is from genome assembly GCF_045162795.1 of Streptomyces sp. NBC_01017. NCBI lineage: Bacteria > Bacillati > Actinomycetota > Actinomycetes > Kitasatosporales > Streptomycetaceae > Streptomyces > Streptomyces sp. NBC_01017. The sequence goes on along the minus strand of NZ_CP108683.1, from coordinate 9,742,424 downwards.
GCCTGGAGGTCGCCTCCCGCTACCAGCCCGCGGGCGCCACCGCGGAGGTCGGCGGCGACTGGTTCGACGTGATTCCCCTGGAGGGCGGCAAGACCGCGCTCGTCGTCGGCGACGTGATGGGCAGCGGCATCGCCGCCGCGACGACCATGGGCCGGCTGCGCACCGCGACGCACACGCTGGCCTCCCTCGACCTCGAACCGGCCCGGCTCCTCGAACACCTCGACAAGATCACCGAGGGCCTCGACCACTCGATCGCCACCTGCGTCTACGTCGTCCACGACCCGCAGCAGCGCCAGTGCCTGATCGCCAACGCCGGGCACCTGCCGCCGGCCCGCCTCCGCCCCGGCCGGAACCCGCAGTTCCTCGAACTGCCCACCGGGGTACCGCTGGGCGTCGGCGGAGTCGCGTTCTCCACGACGACCGTCGACCTCGAACCCGGTGACCGCCTGGTCCTCTACACCGACGGCCTCGTCGAGACCCGCCAGCACCCCCTCGACGAACGCCTGGCCGCCCTCCTGGACCTCCTCGACGGCCCCGACCGCCCGCTGGAGGAGGTCTGCGACCTCCTGCTGCGCACCCTCCACCAGCCCGAGAACTCCGACGACGTGGCACTGCTCATCGCCCGTGTTCTGCCGCCTGATTGATCGGCGGCGCCCCAATCGGCCTAGCGGTCCGCAGGGTTGAGGCCGACAACGACAGCCACGTACGGCTCCTGCGAGACGATCAGACGCGACGACAGCCCACTGCGAGTGAAAGCCGCCAGGGCTGTCGGCGCCTGGCGTTCGCTCGTCTCGATCAGCAGGCAGCCGCCGGGGGCCAGCCATCGGGGAGCCTCGGCGGCGACCCGGCGCAGGACGTCGAGTCCGTCCGGGCCGCCGTCGAGAGCGACGTGCGGCTCGTGGTCGCGGGCCTCCGCGGGCAGGAGTCCGACTTCGTCGGTGGGTACGTACGGCACGTTCGCCGCGAGTATCCCGATCCGGCGGCGCAGGGTGCCGGGAAGCGCCTCGAACAGGTCGCCGGTGTGCACCCGACCGCCGAAGGGGGCCACGTTACGGCGGGCGCAGCGCACCGCCGCCGGGTCGATGTCGGCGGCGTGCAGCTCGACGGGGCCGAGTGCCGCGGCCAGCGCCGCGCCGACCGCGCCCGAGCCGCAGCACAGGTCCACGACGACGAACGCGTCCCGGGCGTGGGCGAGGGCCTGCTCGACCAGGAACTCGGTACGGCGGCGGGGCACGAAGACGCCGGGTTCCACGGCGATGCGCAGCCCGCGGAACTCGGCCCAGCCCAGGACGAGTTCGAGGGGCAGGCCGGTGACACGTCGGTCCACCATGGCGGCCAGCTCGTCCGGGGTGCCGGCTGCGGCGAGGATCAGCCGGGCCTCGTCCTCGGCGAAGACGCAGCCGGCGGCGCGGAGTGCGGTCACGACAGCGTCGCGAGCGGGCGGCGAGGGGGCAGAAGGCAAGGAGGAAGAGGGCGACGGCGAAGACGACGGGGAGGAGAGAGAAGGCATGGAAGCCGAGAGCCTTTCGGAAGCCGAAGGATGCTCTCGCGGTCGCCTACCGGCGGTGATCCGCGCCGATTCGAGGTGAGAGCACCCGACCTGACACAGCGGTAATGGGTCTCACCTCCTGGGCTCCATGCGGCGGGGACTGTCCCGGCCGGAGGGCAACCCTACCCCAACGATCACGAACGCTCCCGTGCACCGACGAAGGCGGGCCACCGGAACGCGTACGGTTGAATGAGCAAGAATGAGCAAGTCCTGATCAGGCTCGACCCGCGGGCCGCCGCCGACGGCGGCCTGGAGGCACCACCCGTATGAACGTCACCCGAGGCTTCACCGGACGCCCACGCGTCCACAACGCGTCACTGCCGCCCGGCCAGTACGACGCGGGCGACGACTGGCCCGTCCTGTCCGCCGAGGTCACGCCCGAGCTGACGCCCGCCGAGTGGACCTTCCGCATCGACGGTCTGGTCGAGGAGCCACGGAGCTGGAACTGGGAGCAGGCGCACGAGCTGCCGGCGTCCGGGTACGCGGGCGACATCCACTGCGTGACGAGCTGGTCGAAGTTCGGCGTGCGGTTCGGGGGCGTCTCGCTGGACGCCTTCCTTGCTGTGGTCCGGCCCCATGTGTCCGCCACACATGCCGTCGCCTATTCCCACACCGGGTACTCCACCAGCCTTCCGCTCGCCGACCTGACCGGCTCACGGGCCTGGATCGCCTGGGAGTACGACGGCAGGCCGCTCGCCCCGGAGCACGGTGGCCCGGCACGGCTGCTGGTGCCGCACCTGTACTTCTGGAAGAGCGCCAAGTGGATCGCCGGCCTGCGGATCCTCGACCACGACGAGCCGGGCTTCTGGGAGCAGAACGGCTACCACGCCCGCGGCAACCCGTGGGAAGAGCAGCGGTACTCGGGTGACTGAGGCGATGGACGTGACTGAAGCAACCGTGGCAGCCGAGGCAGCCGTGGCGTTCACTCCCCCGACCCGTTTCGCGGTGCCCGGGCGGATCGCCGTCGGCGAGCAGGCCGCAGCGATGTGGCAGACCGCCACGATCACCGAGATCCGCCCCGAGACCCCGCACGCCACCACGTTCCGACTCGCGGTGCCGTCCTGGGTGGGCCATCTGCCCGGCCAGCACCTGATGCTGCGCCTGACGGCAGAGGACGGCTATGTCGCCCAACGCCACTACTCGATCGCGTCCGCACCGGACGACTCGGGCCACATCGAGCTCACCCTGGACCATGTCGAGGACGGTGAGGTGTCCGGCTGGTTCCACACGGTGGCCGAGCCCGGTGACACGGTCGAGGTGCGCGGCCCGGTCAGCGGCTTCTTCGCCTGGCCCGGCGACCGGCCCGCGCTGCTGGTCGGCGCCGGCTCCGGCGTCGTACCGCTGATGTCGATGGTGCGGCACCACCGGGCACGGGGCCTGGACGTGCCGCTGCGACTGCTGGTGTCGGCGCGCAGCCCCGAGGAGCTGATCTACGCCCGGGAGTACGGCGCGGAGACGACGCCTGTGTTCACGCGCGGTGCGCCGGAGGGTGTGCCCGTGGGACGTATGGCCGCCGCACATGTCGCGCCCCTCCTGGCCGAGCGGCCTCCCGGTGGGTGGGAGGCCTATGTGTGCGGCTCCAATGGATTCGCCGAGCACGCCTCACGGCTGCTCGTGGCGGCAGGTCAGCCCGTGGACCGCATCCGGATCGAACGCTTCGGCTGAACCGCGGCGGCACGGGGACACATTTCGTCCGGGATCGTCAGGAACCATGTCCGGCGTACGGGGTACCTGGACGCCATGCGATATCGGGTGCGTGGCTGGCGCTGGCGGCGCAGTCCATTGCGGCGCCGGTCGGATGTCGTCGAGGCGTGGACGGTGCTCACCGTGGCCCTCTTGCTGCTCGTGGTCGCACCCCTGGTCGGGGTGGTCGCCGCATGGTGGGCCCATGACGGCGCCCGGGGCGTGGCCCGGGAGCAGCGGGCCGATCGCCGGCATGTACGGGCCGAGGTCATCGGCAAGTCCGCCGGCACGGTTCCGATGGCACAGGGCGGGCGGCAGCCGTCAGCCAGAACGACTGTGCGCTGGACCGAGCCGGAAGGCGGTCCGCGTACGGCCACGGCGCGCGTTCCGGCCGGCACGCGGGCCGGCGACACGGTCGACGTGTGGCTGGACTCCCGGGGCCGGAGCACGGCCCCGCCTGCGAGCGGCATGGCCGTCTGGCAGCACACCGTCACCATCGGCGTCTGTGCCGCGGGCGGCGCGGTCGCCGTGATTCTGCTCGGCCACGCCGTCGTGCGCCACAGCGCGATGCGTCGGCGGCTGGCCGAGTGGGAGCAGGAGTGGGCCCAGACGGAGCCGGACTGGACGGACCGGAGGGCGTGACCGCGGCGCCTGCCCAGCGCGCCGCCTGCCCACCCACTGCCGCCTGCCCACCCACTGCCGCCATCCGCCTAAGCACTCTTCTGCATACGCCGTGCGATCCGTTCGTGCCCGCGCAGCGCGTCCGCCAGCGCGGCCAGCCGGGGCTCGCCCCGGTCCACCAGGATCCGGCCGCCGACCACCGTGGTCCAGGCCCGGGCGGGCCCGCAGCGCAGCCAGGCCTCCACGGGGTCGCTGAGCGCGCCGGCGAGGGCGACCTCGTGCAGGTCCCAGACGACCAGGTCGGCGCAGGCCCCGGGCCGCAGGTGGCCCAGCTCGTCGTCCCGGCCCAGGCAGCGCGCCGAGCCACGGGTGGCGATGTCGAGGGCGTCGCGTGCCGTCATCGCGCCGGGTCCGCCGCGGTAGCGCCCCAGCAGCAGGGCCGCCCGGGTCTCCATCCAGAGCGAGGCGTGGTCCGTGGAGGCGGAGCCGTCGCAGCCGATGCCGACGGGCAGGCCGAGTTCCCGCATCTCCTTCACGCGCGCGGTGCCGCCACCGATGAGCATGTTGGAGCTGGGGCAGTGCGAAACGCCGACACCGGCGGCAGCGAGGCGGCGCAGCTCGTCGCCGGTCGGGTAGATGCAGTGCGCGACCCAGCTGCGGTCGCTCATCCACCCCGTCTGCTCGAAGTACTCGACGGGGCGGCAGCCATACGTCTCCAGGCAGTAGGTGTCCTCGTCGTGGTCCTCGGCGAGGTGCGTGTGCAGCCGCACGTCGTGGCGCTCGGCGAGTTCGGCGGTCGCCGTCATCAGTGACTTGGTCACCGAGAAGGGTGAGCAGGGCGCGAGCGCGACCCGCACCAGCGCGCCCGGTTCGGGGTCGTGGTACGTCGTGATCAGGCGCTCGCTGTCGGCCAGCACCTCGTCCTCGGTCTGGGTGACGCTCCTCGGCGGCAGGCCTCCGTCGTCGACGGAGCGGGTCATCGAGCCACGGGTGGCGTGGAAGCGGAAGCCGATGTCGCGGGCGGCGCGGATCTCGGCGTCGACCAGGCGCGGGCGGGGATGGACGTAGAGGTGGTCGGAGGACGTGGTGCAGCCGCCCATGAGCAGTTCGGCCATGCCGACGTACGCCGACACGTACGCGGCCTCCTCGTCGAGGTCCGCCCAGAGGGGGTAGAGGGTGGTCAGCCAGTCGAACAGGGAGCCGTTCACGGCGGGCGCGTAGGAGCGGGTGAGGTTCTGGTAGATGTGATGGTGCGTGTTGACCAGGCCCGGAGTGACGAGGCGACCGGCCGCCGAGACGGTGGTGCGGGCCTCGGGCTCGCTCCCGGCGGTGCCGACGCCGGTGACCCGACCACCGGTGACGGCCAGCCAGCCGCCCGGGATCTCCCGGTCTCCGTCCACGACGAGCAGTTCGGCGTCCTTGACCAGCAGTTCCGCGGCCCTGACCGGGGGTTCGACGGCAGACGTCATGGCGCCATCGTAGGCACACGGCACGGAAAGTTCTGGCGAGTCGTCCGATCATCCGCGTACGGTGTGATCATCCGCAGTCACTCTTGGCAAAGGCGGTCCTCCATGGCCCTGTTCGACCTTCCGCTCGACGAACTGCGCGAGTACCGCAGCAAGTCCGTCGAACCCGAGGACTTCGACTCGTTCTGGTCCAAGACCCTTGAGGAAGCGCGCGGACACGATCTGGACGCCCGCTTCGAGCCGGTCGACACGGGGCTGGCCACGGTGCAGGTGTACGACGTGACGTTCGCCGGATTCGGCGGTCACCCGGTGAAGGGCTGGCTGCGGCTGCCCGCCGGGGCCACCGAGCCGGTGCCGCTGGTGGTGGAGTTCCTCGGGTACGGCGGCGGGCGCGGCCTGCCGCACGAGAACCTGCTGTGGGCCTCCTCGGGCCGGGCGCACTTCATGATGGACACGCGCGGCCAGGGCAGCGCATGGGGCGCCGGCGGTGGCACACCGGACCCGGTGGGGGCGGGGCCCGCGTACCCCGGGTTCATGACGCGCGGCGTCGACGCGCCCGAGAACTACTACTACCGCCGGGTGTTCACGGATGCGGTCCGTGCCGTCGAGGCGGCCCGTTCCCACCCGCTGACGGACGCCTCACGCACGGTCGCGCTGGGCTCGAGCCAGGGCGGCGGCATCACGATCGCGGTCGGCGGCCTGGTCCCGGACCTGACGGCGGTCGCGCCGGACGTACCGTTCCTGTGCGACTACCCGCGCGCGGCGACCCTGACGGACCGCCACCCGTACCGCGAGATCGCCCTCTACCTCAAGACGCACCGGGGCCGCACCGAGGACGTCCTGCGCACCCTGTCGTACTTCGACGGCGTCCACTTCGCGGCCCGCGGCCGGGCTCCCGCCCTGTTCTCGGCGGCCCTGGAGGACCAGACCTGCCCGCCGTCCACCGTCTTCGCGGCCTTCAACTCCTGGGCCCACGACGACAAGGCCATCGAGGTGTACGACTTCAACGACCACGAGGGCGGCGGCCCGTTCCACGAGGCGGCCAAGCTGGACTGGCTGCGCGCGCACGCCTGAGAGGTCCGGCATGGAGACGCGTGAGGCCGCGGACCGGTTCGTCCGGGTCGGCAGTCGGCCTGGACGGCACACTACGCGGACGCCCTGCTGGAGCAGTACGCCGAGGACTGCGTCCACCGCTCGATGCCGTTCCGCGAGCCGCACCGCGGGCGGGCGGCGCCGGCCGAGTATCTGCGCTGGTGTTCGCCGGTGAGCGGGTGACCGACGTGCGCTTCTGCGCGCCGGTCGTCGGCGTGGACGGTGTGGCCGTGGCCGAGTTCCGGGTCCTGGCCGAGGAGGACGGCGCGCCGTCGACGCTCGCCGGGTGTGTCTTCGTGCGGTTCGACGCCGCCGGGCTCGCCGTCGAGACCCGCGACTACCGGCACACCGTCGAGGGTCGTCGGGAGCCGGAAGGTGCGCTGTTCTTCGGGTGAGCTCGGTGCGTTCGGCCTGTTCGACGCCTTCCGTCCAGTCCGACCAGTCGGTACGTTCAGGGAGCCCGGTCGCACGGTCGCGGTCCGGGTTTCCGGCGGACGTCTGCGGACGACTAGGGGTGGGCATGACGGAGCACGAGGCACAGGTGCACGGGCACTGCGATCCGCGGTTCGCGGCGGTGCGGACGGCGTTCGAGGCGAACTTCCGGGAGCGCGGGGAGCTGGGCGCCGCGGTCGCCGTCAGGGTCGGCGGCGAGACCGTGGTGGACCTGTGGGGCGGCTGGGCCGACGCAGCACACGGCCGCCCCTGGGAGCGCGACACGCTGGTCAACGTGTGGTCGACGTCCAAGGGACCGACGGCGCTGTGCGCGCACATTCTCGCCGACCGGGGGCTGCTCGACCTGGACGCGCCGGTGGCCGCGTACTGGCCTGAGTTCGCCGCCGCGGGCAAGGAGCAGATCCTCGTACGGCATCTCCTGTCGCATCGCGCCGGTCTGTCCGGGCTGCGGGAGCCGCACTCGCTTCAGCAGCTCTGCGACTGGGAGCTGACGACCCAGCGGCTCGCGGCGATGGAGCCGTGGTGGGCGCCGGGGACGCAGTCCGGATATCACGCGCTCACGTACGGATTCCTGGTCGGGGAGGTCGTGCGGCGGGTCTCGGGGCTGCTGCCCGGGGCCTTCCTGGAGCGGGAGGTGACCGGGCCGCTCGGCATCGACTTCGCGATCGGGTTGCCGAAGAAGGAGTACGGACGGGCGGCCGAGCTGGTGCATGCGCCGGTCGCGTCGAGCAGTGAACAGGCGGCGATCTTCAGCCAGTTGGCGCCCGCCGCCATTGCCGCGCTGGCCAACCCGGCCGTGAGGGCGGCTCAGGCCAACTCGGTCGAATGGCGGGCTGCCGAGGTTCCCGCCGCGAACGGGCACGGCACGGCTCGGGCGGTCGCCGCGCTGTACGGCATCTTCGCGGGGCGCGGGTCGTACGACGGCCGGCGCGTCCTCTCCCCCGAGGCGGCCGAGCGGGTGCGTGAGGGGCAGGGCGCCTGCCGGGATCTGGTGCTCGGGGCCGGGTTCGAGAGCGAGACGGAGGTCGGGCTCGGCCTGTGGCTGAGCGGGGCCAACGGGTCGTACGGGCCCAACCCGCGCGCTTTCGGACACGACGGCTTCGGCGGCTCCTGCGGTCTGGCCGACCCGGAGGCCGGGGTGTCACTGGGCTATGTGATGAACCGGATGGGCCCTCATATCGCCGACGACCCGCGGAAGATGGCGCTGATCGACGCCCTGTACGGCACCCTGTGACGGCCTGTCCGCGCGGACCGTTTCGGCCGAAGTGACAGACCACCCTTCCGCCGTGGTTTAGACCAATGCTTAGATCTGGTGGCGCAACGAACCCGCACGGCTACAACACGTCACCAACAGGAGGCGCGGCATGGCCCGCACCACCCCGCACGACCGCCCCCTCACCGAAGCGCAGCCGCTGTACTGGAGAATCGCCACCCGGTTGCTCGACGAACTGAGCGACGGAACCGTCCCACCCGGTGAACGGCTGCCGTCGGAGCGGCAGTTGGCGCTGCACTACAGGGTCAGCCGGGAGACCGTACGGCAGGCGCTGGAGGTGCTGCGCCACCGCGGCCTGGTCGCCACCGACCGGCGGGGCAGCCATGCCACCCTGTCCGGTCCGCCGGTCGAGACCCCGTCGACCCTCACCTTCCCGGTCGGTGCCCGGACGGCCGGCCCGGGCGCCGTGGACCGGGCGACGGTCGCCTGGGAGACTCCCCCGCCGGAGCACGCCGCCGCCCTGGGGCTGGCCACGCACCGGCCGACCCTGGTGCACCACTACGAGTCCGCGGGCGCCGACGGTCGTGGCCGGCGTACGGCAGTGACGTCCTTCTCGGCGGTGGCCCTCGCCGAGGTGGCGGAGCTCGCCCGCTGCCGTGACCGCGCCGACGGCGACCACACCGAGGGCACCGCGTCCGCCCAACTGCGCCGCGCCTACGACTGGATGCGCAAGGCGGGCCTCACCCTCCACCACCGGGACACCATCACGCGGCTCCCGGGCGCACCCTCGGTGCGGGTCACCCGGCGGGTGCACGACCAGTACGCCCGCCCGCTGGAGATCACGGATCTCGTGATGGACGCCCAACAGGACGCTCTGGTCTACGAGTTCACGCTGCCCTCGGCTGTCTGACCCGCCCGGTCCGGGCGCCGGGCCACCAGCATCCGCACACGGGGGCTCCCGTCCCGCCGCTGTCCGAACTCGGGCAGGGCCTGCGACTCCACCTCGAAGCCGGCGCGGGCCAGTTCGTCGCGTACCTCCGCAAGCCGGAAGGCCCGGTAGTACATGACGAACTGCGGCCGCCACACGGCGTTGCGCACCCGCATCACCGTGTCGAAGCCCAGCAGCATCCAGTAGCCGAGGGACGCGGGGCGGGGCGGGGCCACCACCGGGAAGGCGAAGCACCCGCCGGGCCGCAGGACGGAGTGGACCTGGGCGAACAGGCCCGGCAGTTCGCGGGGAAGGAAGTGCCCGAACGCCCCGAAGCTCACCACGAGGTCGAAGGCCGGGGCGAACGGCAGGGCGCGGGCGTCGGCACGAACCCAGCCGACGCGCCGCTCCCCGACCCGCACCCGTCGCCGGGCGACGTCGAGCATGCCGGCGCTGAAGTCGACGCCGGTGACGCTGCGCCGGCACACCTCCGCCAGCACCTCGACACCCGCGCCCGTGCCGCAGCACAGGTCGAGGCCGTCGTCGTACGGGCCCGTGCGGCCGAGCGCCGACGTGACCGCGCGGAGCACGGAATCCGGCGTGCGGAACGGCGTGTGGTCGAACTTCGGGGCGAGCAGGTCGTATCCGCGCTCGACGGACGACAGGGCCTGGACGGCGAGTTCGCGCAGGGAAGGGCCTTCGGGGCTGAACATCCGCGTCACCCCGTGGCCACTCGGTGCTGCAGGACGGTGGCAACGCGCTCGCACCAGCGCAGATTCTCCTGCTCGAAGGAGATTCCGGCGAGCAGCGTCAGATACGGCCCGATGCGGTCCGACTCACGCAGGTACTCGTCCTCGGTCCGCCCGTCGAGGAGGCGGTCACGGACGCGTTCGTAGCGGTCGAGCTTGCCGCGCGACCACGTCATGCGCTCCTCGATCAGGGCGCGGGCGGCCTCGGGGTCCTCCATGGCCTGGATTTTGATCAGGAGTTCGTCGCGGATGGCGGTGGGCCGCCGGGGCGGCTCGGCGGCGAAGGCCCGCAGGTCCTGGCGTCCGGCCTCGGTGAGCGTGAACATCCGCTTGTTCGGCCGTCGTTCCTGCTGCACGAACCGGGCCTGGACGAGACCGTCCTGTGCCAGCCGCTCCAGCTCCCGGTAGAGCTGCTGCGGGGTCGCGGGCCAGAAGTTGGCGAACGAGACGTCGAAGACCTTCGACAGCTCGTAACCCGAGGCCTCGCCCTCCAGCAGGGCGGCGAGGACGGCGTACTTGAGGGACATGTGGACACGTTAACAGCAGGTGATTATTCTCATCGGCACCTACTCAACTATTTGACTATGAGGTGATCCGATGCGCGCGTTCCGCGAGGCGGTGGAAGCAGGCGACGCCGAAGCCGTCGAGGCCCTGTTGGCGGAGAACGTCGTCTTCACCAGCCCGGCCGTGTTCAAGCCGTACGCCGGCAAGGCGATCACGGCGGCGATCCTGCGCGCTGTGGTGCGGGTCTTCGAGGACTTCCGCTATGTGCGCGAGATCAACGACCCGGGCGGCCGCGATCACGCCCTGGTCTTCACCGCGCGCGTGGGCGACCGGGAGATCACCGGGTGCGACTTCCTGCACGTCAACGAGGACGGGCTGATCGACGACTTCATGGTCATGGTCCGTCCGCTGTCGGGCTTGCAGGCGCTGGCCGAGGCGATGGGCGCGCAGTTCGACCGGATCGCGAAGGAGGCGCAGGCGCAGTCGGCGTGACGGCCGTCTCCGGCCGCTCGGGACGTCGGCGCCGGGGCCCGCGCAGCAACACCAGCGCGCAGGCCAGCCCTGCCGCCGCGAGCACGGCGCAGGCCGTGAACGCGGCCCGGTGGCCGGCCGTCAGTGCCGCGAGCGGCTCCGGGCCGGTGGCGTAGGACACGGCGACGGAGGTGACGACCGCGACCCCGAAGGCCCCGCCTATCTGGAACGCCGCGGTGTTGATGCCGGAGGCCACGCCCGACTCCCGCTCCCCCACTCCGGTGAGCGCGGCGATGGCCCCGGCGACCGCGCAGGCGCCGAGTCCCGGCCCGAAAAGGATCAGCCCGGGCAACAGGTCACGGACGAAGCCGCCGTCCACCGGCACCCCGGCCAGCAGCAGACTGCCGGCGCCGACCAGCGCCAGCCCGCCCATCGCCACCGGACGGGCGCCCACGCGGGTGACCAGGGCCTGACCGGCGTACGACCCGACGACCGCGCCGGCCGGCATCACGACGTTGGCGAGCCCGAACACCAGCGGCGAATACCCGAGCACGGCCTGCCCGTACTGGGAGAGCGTGTACGACATCCCGAAGGCGCAGGCGCCGAGCAGGATCACCACCAGGTTGCCGCCGATCAGGGACCGCGAGCGCATCAGCCGCAGCGGCACGAGGGGCGCCACGGACCGCGCCTCGATGCGGACGAAGAGCAGCGCCAGCAGGACGGCGCCGGCCAGCAGGCCGAGCGTCCGGGCCGACAGCCATCCGGCGCCGGGCGCCTCGACGACGGCGTACACGCAGGCCACGAGGGCGGCCGTGATGGTGAGGGCGCCGACCGGGTCGTAGGAGCGGGCCCGGGTCCGGGTGCGGCTCTCGCGCAGCAGCACCGGGCTCAGGGCCAGCAGGAGCAGTGCGACGGGCACGTTGAGGAAGAACACCCACTGCCAGCCGAGCCCGTCCGTGAGGGGGCCGCCGACCAGCAGGGCAGCGGTGGCGCCGAAGCCGCCGCTGCCGGACCAGATGGCGAGGGCCTTGTTGCGCTCGGGCCCCTCGTCGAAGGTGTTCAGCAGGATGGAGAGCGCGCTCGGCGCCATCACAGCGGCCGAGACGCCCTGTACGGCGCGCGCCGCCACCAGCACGCCGGCCGCCCAGGCGAACCCGCACAGCAGCGAGGACAGCCCGAACAGCAGGGTGCCGGTGACGAACACGCGACGGCGGCCCAGCAGGTCGGCGATCCGGCCGCCGAGGAGCAGCAGGCCGCCGAAGCTCAGCAGATAGGCGCTTATCACCCACTGGGCGCCGCTCGCGGAGAAGCCGAGGTCGGATGCGATCGACGGCAGCGCGAGGACGACGATCTGCGCGTCCAGGATCACCATGAACCCGGCCAGACACAGCAGGGCGAGGGCGTACCAGCGGCGGGCGTCGGAGGCGGTCATCGGGAACTCCAGTGTCGTACGGGTGTTGTCGGCGCCGCTGAAGGGCGCTTTCACCCCACCGACGAACGGCCCTCACCCGGATCGACACTCCGCGAGCCGCTCTTCGAGGAACCTCCGTTCCGCGTCGTTCTCCACCAGCTCCAGCGCGCTGCGGTACGCCTGCGCCGCCTCGTCCGAACGGCCGCTGCGGCGCAGCAGATCGGCGCGGGTGGCCGGCAGCAGGTGGTACCCGGCCAGGTCGCCCTCGTCCTCCAGCTCCGCGACCAGGGCGAGGCCCGCGTCCGTGCCGTCGGCCATGCCGACGGCCACCGCACGGTTCAGGCGGACCACGGCGGAGGGCACCAGGCGCGCCAACTCGCCGTACAGGGCGGCGATGTCGGCCCAGTCGGTGTCCTCGGCACTGGGCGCGGTGGTGTGGCAGGCGGCGATGGCGGCCTGGATCTGGTACGGCCCGGGGCGACCGCGCCGCAGCGCGGTCTCCAGCAAAGCGGCGCCCTCGTCGGCCTCGGCGCGGTCCCAGGCCGTACGGTCCTGGTCCTCCAGGGTCACCAGGTCGCCGGCGGCGTCCACGCGTGTGTGCCGGCGGGCGTCGTGCAGCAGCAGGAGCGCGAGCAGGCCGAGCACCTCGGGCTCGTCGGGCATGAGCCGGGCCAGCACGCGGGCCAGGCGGATCGCCTCGGCGCAGAGGTTCGTACGGACGAGATCGGCGCCGGCGGTGGCCGCGTATCCCTCGTTGAACAGCAGGTAGATCACACCGAGCACGCCCGTCGTGCGCTCGGGCAGGAGGTGCGCGGGCGGGATCCGGTACGGGATTCCGGCGTTGCGGATCTTCCGCTTGGCACGCACCAGGCGCTGCGCCATGGTCGCCTCGGGGACAAGGAAGGCGCGCGCGATCTCCGGTGTGGTCAGTCCCGCGAGCGTGCGCAGTGTCAGCGCGACTCTGGCCTCGATGGGCAGCGCGGGGTGACAGCAGGTGAAGATCAGCCGCAGCCGGTCGTCCTGCACCCCGCTGCCGTCACCGCTGTCGTTCTCGGGTCCGTACGGCGGTTCGTCGCGGGCCAGCACCGCCACCTCCCGGAGTTTCGCCGCCCCCACCGCCTCCCGGCGCAGTACGTCCAAGGCGCGGTTGCGGGCGGTCGTGGTCAGCCAGGCGCCGGGGCGGCGCGGCACTCCGTCGCGCCGCCACCGGTCGAGGGCCTGCGTGAAGGCGTCCTGGGCGCACTCCTCGGCTAGGTCCCAGTCGCCGGTCACCCGGATCAGGGTGGCGACGACCTGGCCCCATTCCTCGCGGAAGGCCTCGGCGACGGCCTTCTCGACGTCGTTCGCGGCGCTCACTCCCAAACCGGCCGCACTTCGACGGAGCCGCCGCCGAGGGCCGCCGGATGCCGGGACGCCAGCGAGATGGCCTCGTCCAGGTCGGCGACCTCGATGATGTCGATGCCGGCGACGTACTCCTTGGACTCCACGAAGGGCCCGTCGCTGAGGAGCACTTCGTCGCCGTGGACGCGGACGGTCGTGGCGTCGGTGTGCGGCCGCAGACGGGCCCCGCCCTTGACGACGTCACGGCTGCGGACCTCGTCGATGTACGAGGTGAAGCGGGGGTCCTCGGCGATCTCCTCGGGGCTGAGTTCCTCGCCGCCGACCGGTGTGCAGATGAACAGGACGTACTTCATGACCGCTCCTCCGTTCCGTGAATGACGTGCTCGTGAGAGATGTGCTCGTGAGAGACGTGCTCGAGCGCGATCAGCCAGCGCAGACCGGCATCGCGGTAGCCGGTGGTGACGCGCATCAGGTCGTCGAGCGGCGCGCCGTCAGTGCGGGTGCCGCGCAGGCGGACGAGGGCGTGGCCGAAGGCGATGCTCTCGTCGACGTGGACGCGGAAGTCCAGCACCTCGCGGGTGACGGGGCCGGTGACGTTCCGGAGCCCTTCCTCCATCGACTTGCGCAGGGCCTCGACCCCACGGTGTTCCCGGCCGTCGCGGAACTCCGACACGTCCGGCGTGTAGCAGGCGGCCATCCGGTCGATGTCGCGTTCTCGCAGCGCCGCGGTCAGCTCGGCGTCCAGCGCGCGGATCCGGGTCTCGGCGTCCTCGTCCTCCCAGAAGGGCCGCACCTCCATGGCCCCGACGGCGGCCACGGGATGCCGTGCGGCCGCCTCGATCGCCTCCTCCAAGCTGTCGCACTCCAGGATGTCGAACCCGGCGACGTACTCCTTCGTCTCCGCGAACGGGCCGTCGCTGCGCAGCACCTCGCCGCCGCGCACCCGCACGGTGACGGCCCGGTCGGGGAGCGCGAGCCGGTGGCCGTGCAGGCGTACCCGGCGGTCGCCGAGGTCCTCGACCCAGGGTTCGACAGGGGCCATGCCCGAGGCGTCGGCGGTGTCGTCACCGCAGACGAGCAGCATGTACTTCATGGATCCTCCCGGTCCTCATGAGCTTCCTACACCCCACCGACGAACGGGACCGGACCGAATCGACACCCCGGGCGGCGCGCGCCCGGAATTTCTGCCCCCCGCACACTGCACGTTCGCGATTGGATGTCCACATGACCACCGACGAGCACGCGCGGATGATGTCGGCCAACCAGGCGAACTGGGACGCCCGCACCCCCGTCCACCTCGCCAGCCGGTTCTACGGCCTCGACCGGGATCTCGATCCCGCGCGCTGGTTCGCCTCCTTCGAGTGGGACGACCTCGGTGAGCTGGCAGGCCGCGATGTGCTGCATCTGCAGTGCCACCTCGGCACCGAGACGATCGCCTTCGCGCAGCGCGGGGCGCGGGCCGTCGGCCTGGACTTCTCCGCGGAGTCCGTGGCCGCCGCGGGCGGCATCGCGCAGCAGGCCGGGCTCGACGTCACGTACGTACAGGCCAACGTGTACGACGCCGTGGAGGCCCTGGGGCGGCGGCAGTTCGACGTGGTGTACACGGGCAAGGGCGCGCTGTGCTACCTGCCCGACCTCGACCGCTGGGCCGGGGTCGTGGCCCAACTCCTGCGTCCGGATGGGCGGCTGTACATCGTGGAGTTCCACCCGCTGCTCAACTCCCTCGGCCCCAAGCCCGGTCCGGGCGAGGGGCCCGAGCTGCTTCTGCGCCATGACTACCTGGGCGGCGACGGCGCCGTGCACCGGGACGCGACACGCACCTACACCGACGGGCCTGCCGTCGAGGGCGCCACGGACAGTTATGAGTGGATGCACGGAATAGGAGAGGTCGTAAACGCGCTGAGCGGAGCAGGACTGACCGTCAGGCGGCTGCGTGAGAGCGAAGAGCTGCCCTGGCAGCGCTGGCCGCAGATGGAGCGCACGTCCTCCGGCTGGTGGCGTCTGCCCGAGCCCCGCATCCCGTTGCTCTACGGAATGCTCGCCACGCGCTGAGCCTTCGTGCTACCTTCACGACAGCACCTGTGTACGCCCGGTTGTGGCGCCGGTGCCAGTTCTCTCTCAGTTCCCCGGTAGGCGTACCGGCTTCTCATCACCATCTCGTGACCAGCGGTTGTGCCGTGTCCGAGGTGTTGTTTCCCGCCGCCCGAAGGCGCTCTGACCGCCTTCCCGATCCGCGGCACACCCCTTCCCTCCGCATGTCCCATGCCTTCCGTCCGTGAAAGGACCGACCACCATGACCACCACACTCGAACACCCCCCAGTCCAGCAGCAGGCCCCGGCCGTCACCGGTGTCCTCGACATCGACGCGAGCGGCAAGGGGCACCTGCGCGCCGAGAACCTGTTGCCCTCGCCCTCCGACGTCCAGGTCTCCCCCGCGCTCATCCGCCGCCACGGCCTGCGCAAGGGCGACCTCGTGGACGGCGTACGCGGCGACCGGCGCTCCCTCACCGAAGTCGCCCACGTCAATGGCCGCACCCCCGCCAAGAACCGCCGCAGCTTCGGCGACCTGACGCCGCTTCACCCGCGTGAGCGGATCCGCCTCGAACACCCTGCGTCCGGCCTGGCCGGGCGTGTCCACGACCTGATCTCCCCTGTCGGCAAGGGTCAGCGAGGCCTGATCGTCGCCCCGCCCAAGACCGGCAAAACCGTGCTGCTCCAGCAGATCGCCGCCGCCGTCGCGGGCAACCACCCGGAGTGCCGGCTGATGGTGGTGCTCCTCGACGAACGCCCCGAGGAGGTCACCGACATGCGACGCTCGGTGCGGGGCGAGGTGTACGCCTCGACCTTCGACCGGGCGCCCAAGCAGCACATCGCGCTGGCCGAGCTCGTCATCGAACGCGCCAAGCGGCTCGTCGAGGCGGGCGAGGACGTCGTCATCCTGCTCGACTCCCTGACCCGGCTGTGCCGGGCGCACAACAACGCGGCCGGGTCCGGCGGCCGCACCCTGAGCGGCGGCGTCGACGCGGCCGCGCTGCAGGGGCCGAAGCGGTTCTTCGGCGCCGCGCGCCTGGCCGAGGAGGGCGGTTCGCTCACCATCCTCGCCACGGCCCTCGTGGAGACCGGCTCCCGGGCCGACGACTTCTACTTCGAGGAGCTCAAGAGCACCGGCAACATGGAGCTGCGCCTGAGCCGGGACCTCGCCTCCCGCCGGGTCTTCCCCGCCGTCGACATCAACCCCTCCGGCACCCGCCGCGAGGAACTGCTCCTCCCCCCGGCCGAGTTGACCGCCGTGCGCGGACTGCGCCGGGCCCTGCAGACCCGGGACGGCCAGTCCAATCTGGAAACCCTCCTGGAGCGCATGCGCGAAACGCCCGACAACGCCACGTTCCTCCGGCGGATCCAGCCGACACTTCCCGGCGAATGACAGATCCGCGCCGGCATCGCCCGTCCGGGTGCCGACGCGCCGCGACCGGCCCGGGCAGCGCGATGTAAGGCGCGTCCGTTCCTACGTTGACGGTATGAAGATCGGATTTACTTCCCGGGCCCTGGTGTCCGCCTGCGCGCTGTGCGCGACCGGCCTGCTGGCGCTCGCGCCCGCCACCGCCGTCGCCCGCCCCGCACGCGACCCCGACACTCCCGGCCGGCACCAGGCGGCGACGCCGCCTCCCACCCTGCTGTACCGGTCCGGCACACAGGTGCGGCCGTACGACGGGGCACCCCGAGTTCCAAGTGTCTCCGCGCTGTCGTGGCTGGTGGCCGACGCGGAGACCGGCGAGGTGCTCGCCGCGTACGCCGCACACCGGAAGCTGCCGCCCGCCAGCACGCTCAAGTCACTGTTCGCCCTCACCGTGCTGCCGACCCTGCCCGGCGGCATCCGGCACACGGTGCGCGAGGAGGAGCTCGCCGGGATCGGGCCCGGCAGCAGTCTCGTCGGGGTCGCCGAGGGACGTACGTACCAGGTCGCCGATCTGTGGCGCGGCGTGTTCCTCAGCTCCGGCAACGACGCCGTGCGGGTGCTGGCCTCGCTCAACGGCGGCTGGCGCTACACGGCCGAGCACATGCAGGCCAAGGCGCGCTCCCTGGGCGCCCTCGACACGCACGTGGTCTCGCCGGACGGCTACGACACGCCCGGCCAGGTGTCCTCGGCGTACGACCTGGCGGTGTTCGGCCGGGCGGGGCTGCGCAACGCCGAGTTCGCGCGGTACTGCAGCACCGCACAGGCGCGGT
Source organism: Streptomyces sp. NBC_01017 (assembly GCF_045162795.1). Taxonomy (NCBI): domain Bacteria; kingdom Bacillati; phylum Actinomycetota; class Actinomycetes; order Kitasatosporales; family Streptomycetaceae; genus Streptomyces; species Streptomyces sp. NBC_01017. The sequence continues at coordinate 9,724,716 of NZ_CP108683.1, read as the reverse complement.
TCCCCGGCCGGGGCGGCTGGTCGTACGGGATCCAGAACACCAATCGGCTGCTGACCGGCGCGAACGGCGTGGACCGCTATCCGGGCCTGATCGGCATCAAGAACGGCTACACCAGCCATGCGGGCAACACACTCATCGCCGCCGCCCGCCGGGGCGAGCGCACCCTCGTCGTCACCGTGATGAATCCCCGGGCGGGCGGGTTCGCCGTCTACGAGGAGGCCGGCGAACTGCTCGACTGGGGGTTCGGAGCGGCAGGGCGGGTCGAACCGGTGGGCTCGCTGGACGGGTTGCGGGTCAAGCCGAGGCCGGGGCCCGCGACGGTGCCCGTGGTCGCCGCGGTGGAACCGGAGCGCGAGCCGGGCTGGGCCGAGGCCTTCGCGATCGCGGGCGCGGCAGGAGTGGGCGCCGGTGCCGTGTCGCTGGTGACCCGGGGCAGGGTCGAGCGGTCGACGCCGAGTTGACCGACGGGCAGCCACAGCAGCAGGCCGAGCGTGATCCAGACGTAGGTGTTGCTGCCGAGGAAGCCGTCGACGCCGGACGCGTCGTCGAACCACAGCCACACCACGCTGGTGCACAGCACGGCGTACAGGGCGCCCGCGATCCGCAGGTGCCCGGCGCGGACGAGGACGGCGAAGGACGGCAGCAGCCACACCAGATGGTGGACCCAGGTGATCGGGCTGACCAGACAGGCGGTCAGCCCGGTCAGGGCGAACGCCGCCGTCCAGTCCCCCGCCACGACCGCGCGGCGGGTGCGCGCCACCCAGACGCCCAGGACCACCAGCACCACGGCCGCCCAGACCTCGCGGCTCGACACGTCCAGCCGGGCCAGGATGCCCTGCAGCGACTGGTTGGAGACGTAGTCGAGACGGCCCACCCGGGTGGTGTCCCACATCGCGTGCGTCCAGTAGAAGCGGGAGGCGTCGGGAGCCACCCAGGCCGCCAGCGCCGTGGCCGCCGTCGCGACGGCCGTGGCAACCGCGGCGGCTCGCCAGCGCCCGGCCACCAGCAGCAGGCCGATGAACGCGGCCGGCGTCAGCTTGATCGCGGCCGCGAGCCCGATGCCCACGCCCACCCAGCGCTCCCGGCCCGTCGCGAGCAGCCGGCAGTCCAGGAGCACCAGGGCCAGCAGCAGGATGTTCACCTGGCCGAAGCTGAAGGTGTCCCTCAGCGGTTCGAACAGGGCCAGCCCGCAGGCGACGAGGGCCCAGCCGTACCAGCCGTGGCGCCGCCAGGACCGTCCTGCCAGCACCCGCAGCGAGAAGGCCAGTGCCGCCAGGTTGAGCAGCAGCGCCACCGCGATCGCGACGTGCAGACCGACCAGCGCCATGGGCAGCATGACGACGGCGGCGAACGGCGGGTAGGTGAAGCCGTACGTCGTGCCGGGCACCCGGTAGTCGTAGAGACGGCCGCCGTGGTGGCTCCAGCTGTCCACGGTGCCGTAGTAGACCCGCAGGTCGAACCAGTCGCGCAGCAGCGGCACGGTGGCGGTGAAGACGGTCACGGCGGCGGCGAGCACGAGGACCAGCACGAGCCGGCCGCGGTCGGTACGCGGAAGTCTCATGCGGTGCGCTCCAGAGCCGGGGCCTGCGCAGCGAGATGCGCCTGCCACAGAACGACGACGGCGAGCACGCCACCGGAGACCGCCAGCACCAGCTGGCCGACGTCCGCGGCGCCGCCGCTGGGCAGGACGGCGAGCGCGAGCACTCCCGTCAGGGCCGCCACCCGGTGCCGTACCGAGGTGCTGGGCGCGGCGGCGGCGATGAGGAACAGGCCCCACAGGGCGTACCAGGGGCGGATCGCCGGTCCGAAGGCGGCCACGGCCGCCAGGCTCAGACCGAGCGCGTACACGGGGCGCGGTCGCCAGCGCCACCATATGAGGAGCACGAGAACCCCGGTGAGCACCAGCCCGAAGGTGTGCCACACCGGCACGGCCAGCGGCGCCAGATCACTGCCGGCCTGCTCCAGCAAGGAGGCGGTGGCACGGCCGAGCAGGCTGGTGAGCGCCCAGTTCTGCGAGGAGACCGGGGTGTCCAGGGCGCCTATCCAGCCGTAGCCCGTGCCCGCCACTGCTGTCGCGGCGACGGTGGTGGCCGCGGACGCGGCCGCCGTGGTGACCATGGCCCTCACCGGGTGGTGCCCGGCCCGCATCTGGAGCAGCACGACCGCGGCGAGGCCCAGCGCCGCGGGCGCCTTGACGAGGGCGGCGAGCGTGACGAGTACGGCTCCCAGGACCGGCCACCGGCCGAGCGCGGCGACCAGGCCTGCACCGAGCAGGCCGAGCATGATGGCGTCGTTGTGGGCGCCCGCCACCAGGTGCAGCAGCACGAGCGGGTTGAGGGCCCCCAGCCACAGCGCGGCGGACGGGTCGGCTCCGCTGTGCCGGGCCAGGCGAGGCAGCGCGGCCGCCATCAGCGCCACCCCCAGGAGGGCTATCAGGCGCATGCCGAGAAGCCCGGCGGGGAGTTCACCGCGGGTGACGGCGGACAGGGCGGAGGCGACGCCGAGGAACACCGGGCCGTACGGGGCTCCCGTGTGCCGCCACAGCGGGGCGACCTCGTCCGCGAGCGGGCCGCCGAGGTGGGAGGGGCCGTACGAGTACACGTCGATGTGCGCGTCGACCATGGCCCCTTGGGCCAGATAGCTGTACACGTCCCGGCTGAACAGCGGCGGTGCGATCAGCAACGGGGTGGCCCACACCGCCAGCACCAGCAGCAGGGCGCGAGGCGTCGGCGGATCGGCGCTGCGCACGAGGCGCCCGAGCATCAGCCACGCCGCTATCAGCAGGACGACGCCGAAGTACACGCCGACCAGGCCCAGCGCCGCGTGTGCCGAGCTCGGGGCCAGGATTTCCCGGACCGGCAGCGCACCGGCCGACTCACCGCCCAGGGCGAGGAAGGCGGTGCCGGCCAGACCGAGGATCTGGCAGCGGCGGAGATCGATGGGGAAAGCCATGGCCAACACTCGGTCAGGGTGTCAACGCCGGGTGGCCTTGAGTTGACGCCGGCCCCTCCGGAGGGCAGCCGGAGTGTGGCCGGACGGTGATCCAATGCGAAGGCATGTCCGCATCCGGCATTGAGTGGTTCCGTCAGAACACCGAGAGACCTGTCAGTGTCGTGAATCTGTCCAGAGCCGCCACTCCTGCCACCGAGTTGCCTCGCTCGTCCAGGCCGGGGCTCCACACGCACAACGTGCACCGGCCCGGTACCACCGCGATGATGCCGCCACCCACGCCGCTCTTCCCTGGAAGGCCCACCCGATACGCGAATTCGCCCGCCGCGTCGTACGTCCCGCAGGTCAGCATGACCGCGTTGACCTGTTTGGCCTGGCTGCGGGTGAGCAGGCGGGTGTCGTCGGCGCGGACGCCGTGGCGGGCCAGGAAGGTGGTGGCCAGGGCGAGGTCGGCGCAGGACGCCGTGATGGAGCACTGGCGGAAGTACTGGTCGAGCAGGACCGGCACGGGGTTGTCGATGTTGCCGTACGACGCCATGAAGTGGCCGAGCGCGGCGTTGCGGTCCCCGTGCGTGGACTCGGAGGCGGCGACGTCCCTGTCGAAGTCCAGGGTGGGATTGCCGCTCTCGGTACGCAGGAACGCCAGGAGTTCGCCCGCCGCGTCTCCGGTACGGGTCTGGAGTCGGTCGGTGACGACGAGGGCACCGGCGTTGATGAACGGGTTGCGTGGGATGCCGTTCTCGTACTCCAGCTGGACCAGGGAGTTGAAGGGGTTGCCGGAGGGCTCTCGGCCCACGTGCTCCCAGAGTTCGTCGCCCTCGCGGGCCAGGTCCAGCGCGAGGGTGAAGACCTTGGTGATGGACTGCGTGGAGAACGGCTCGCGCCAGTCCCCCACGCCGTACACCGTGCCGTCGAGTTCCGCGACGGCCATGCCGAAGCTGCGCGGGTCGCGGGCCGCGAGCGCCGGGATGTAGTCGGCGGGCCGGCCGCGGCCGGGGGTCCGCCCGATCTCCTCCGCGATGCGCTCCAGGATCGGCTGGAAGGTCAGTGACGACGTCGACGCTGCCATGATCACCATTGTGCCTCCCTGCCGGTCCCGGTGCGCTTCAGCGGATCAGGGCCGGTTCAGGCCGACACCTGGCCGCTGCCCGCGACGATCTCCGGGCGCAGCAGGTCGGCGAGGGTCTCGGCGGGCAACAGGCCTTTCTCCAGGACGAGTTCGGCGACGCCGCGGCCGCTGACGAGGGCCTCCTTGGCGATGTCGGTGGCTGCCGTGTAGCCGATGTGCGGATTCAGGGCGGTGACCAGGCCGATGGAGTTCTCCACCGTCCGGCGCAGCGCCTCGGTGTTGGCGGTGATGCCGTCCACGCAGCGCTCGGCGAGCGTCAGGCAGGCGGCCCGCAGATGGGTGATCGACTCCGAGAGGGAGTGCAGGATGATCGGCTCGAAGGCGTTGAGCTGGAGCTGTCCGGCCTCGGCGGCCATGGTGATGGCGACGTCGTTGCCGATCACCTCGAAGGCGACCTGGTTGACGACCTCCGGGATCACCGGGTTCACCTTGCCGGGCATGATCGACGAACCGGCCTGCACCGGGGGCAGGTTGATCTCGCCCAGGCCCGCGCGCGGCCCCGAGGACAGCAGCCGCAGGTCGTTGCAGCTCTTGCTGAGCTTGACGGCGATGCGCTTGAGCACGCCGGACATCTGGACGAACGCACCGCAGTCCTGGGTCGCCTCGACCAGGTTGGCGGCGGTGACCAGCTGGAGCCCGGTGATCTCGGCGAGGTGACGGCGGGCCGACTCTGCATACCCGGCGGGGGCGTTCAGCCCCGTACCGATGGCCGTCGCACCCAGGTTGATCTCATGGATCAACTCGACCGCCTCGGCGAGACGGGACCGGTCCTCGTCGATCATGACGGCATAGGCGGAGAACTCCTGCCCGAGCGTCATCGGCACCGCGTCCTGCAACTGCGTACGGCCCATCTTGAGCACGTCGCGGAACTCGACGGCCTTACGGGCGAACGCGTCCTGAAGCACAGCCATCGCCTTGAGCAGCCCGCGCACCGCGAACACCGTCGCGATCTTGACGGCGGTCGGATAGACGTCATTGGTCGACTGGCCGAGGTTGACGTCCTCGTTGGGGTGCAGGTGCCGGTACTGCCCCTTCTCGAACCCCAGCAGCTCCAACGCCCGGTTGGCCACGACCTCGTTGGCGTTCATGTTGGTCGACGTGCCGGCACCGCCCTGGATGACGTCCACGACGAACTGGTCGTGCAGCTTGCCGGACCGGATCTCCCGGCAGGCGGCGACGATGGCGGCGGCCTTGTCGGGGTCGAGGAGCCCCAGCTCCTCGTTCGCGAGAGCAGCGGCCTCCTTGACGGCGGCCAGGGCGTCGATCAGATGCGGGTAGGCGGAGATCGGCGTCCCCGTGATGGGGAAGTTCTCCGTGGCGCGCAGGGTGTGAACACCCCAGTAGGCGTCGGCGGGGATGTCACGGTCGCCGAGCAGGTCGTGCTCACTGCGGGTGGCGGTGGTCATGAGGGGACGGGTCCTCTTTCTGAGGGGCGTGAGGGTGAGCGCCCCTTCAGGGGCGCGGGGCTGTATCGATATGCGGCTTCGCCGCGCGGGCGCGACCAGCGACATGCGGCCCGCAGTCGCCGAACCGGATGTCCGGCACATCCTTAGGCGCAGGCCGAAAAGGCAACCGGCTCCAACGAACGAACGGGCCGCACACACCCGACCGCCTGACCGCCCCCGAGCAGCGCCTCTCCTTGGAATTCGGCGAGCAACTCCGGATCAATCCCGGCCCACGCAAGAGCCGCGGCGGCAACCGGCACCCGCGCCCGATTGGCCCCATCGGCAATCTTCACGGCGACGGCACGCCCGTCCGGCAGCGCAGCGACCTGCACCCCCTCGAACCCGTCCTTGGCGAGCAGCCCCGGCACGGCCCGCATCAGCGCGGCCACGTCCCGCCCCGATCCGGACGCCATCTCCGCGTGCTCCCGCATCGCGTCGGCGACCCGAGCCTCGGGCGTGCCCGGCGCCGCGGTGGTGATCCGGGCAGCCGCACGGGCGAGGCCATGCAGCGAGACGGAGAACAGCGGCGCCCCGCACCCGTCGACCGTCACCCGCGCGATCCGCTGCCCTGTGAGGTCCTCGACGATCTCGGCGATCGCCTGCTGCAGCGGGTGCCCGGGGTCGAGGTAGTCGTCCAGGGACCAGCCGTTGAGGGCGCAGGTGTACAGCATCGCCGCGTGCTTGCCGGAGCAGTTCTGGGCGAGCCGGGAGGGCAGGCGGCCCTCCCGCACCCAGGCGTCCCGGACGACGGGGTCGTACGGCATGTCGGGGACGTTGCGCAGATGGTCCTCGGTGAGCGCGGCGAGTTCGAGGATGCGCCGGGTTCCGGCGAGGTGGCGTTCCTCGCCGGAGTGGCTCGCCGCGGTGAGCGAGAGGAGCTCGCCGTCGAGCGGGAGCCCGGCCCGGGCCATGGCGACGGCCTGGACGGGCTTGAGCGCGGAGCGCGGGTAGAAGGCGGCCTCGATGTCACCGAGCTGGAAGTCCACCTTGCCGTCGGCGCCGAGGACGACGACGGAGCCGTAGTGGGTGCCTTCGATCATTCCGCCGCGTATGAGGTGGGCGACGGGCGCGTGGAGGGGTTCGCGGACAAGGGGTGCGTCCGCCATGGAGCTGCTGTACATCACGGCCTGGTTTCGTGGGTCGATGAGGGTTCGTCGACCGACACGGGTCTTACGCGTCGGTCTTGGTGGCGGTGCGGGCGACACGGCCGCGGATGGCGTACCAGCCCGCGACCAGCGTCCCGACGATCAGCGGCAGGCACAGCACGGTGGTGCGGCCGGCGCCTCCGTCGGCGTACATGAGGACCAGGACGGAGGCGAGGAACGCCAGCGTCACGAGTTCGGTCCAGGGGGAGCCCGGCAGTCGGTAGCCGGGCCGGTCGAGTTCGCCCTTCTGGGTCTTCTGCCAGAAGAGCAGGTGACAGATCATGATCATGCCCCAGGTGGCGAGGATGCCGATCGCGGCGAAGTTCAGCACGATCTCGAACGCATCGGCCGGGACGACGAAGTTGAGTCCGACGCCGAGGACACAGATACCGCTGGTCAGCAGGATGCCGCCGTACGGGACCTGGCTGCGGCTCATCACCGAGGTGAACTTCGGGGCGGAGCCGGACATCGCCATGGAGCGCAGGATGCGGCCGGTGGAGTACAGGCCGGAGTTGAGCGAGGACATGGCCGCGGTCATCACGACCAGGTTCATCACGCCGCCGGCCGCCGGGATGCCGATGTTGGACAGCACGGTGACGAAGGGGCTCTCACCGGCCTTGTACGACGACCAGGGCAGCAGCATCGAGAGCAGGAGGACCGAGCCGACGTAGAAGAGGCCCACGCGCCACATGATCGAGTTGATCGCCTTCGGCATGATCTTCTCGGGGTTCTCGGTCTCACCGGCGGCGACGCCGACCAGCTCGACGGAGGCGTAGGCGAAGACGACGCCCTGGACGATCAGCAGCATGGGCAGCAGGCCGTTGGGGAAGAGGCCGCCGTTGTCGGTGATCAGGGACGGGCCGGGGGTGTGGCCGTCCACCGGCTGCTGGGTGACCAGCAGGAAGATGCCGATGCACATGAACACGACGAGCGCGCCGACCTTGATGATCGCGAACCAGAACTCCAGCTCGCCGAAGATCTTCACGGAGATCAGGTTGACGGTGAGGACGACCGCGAGGGCTATGAGCGCGATCACCCACTGCGGGATGTCGGAGAACATGCCCCAGTAGTGCGTGTACGTCGCCACCGCGGTGATGTCGGCGATGCCGGTGGTCGCCCAGTTCAGGAAGTACATCCAGCCCGCGGTGTACGCGCCCTTCTCTCCCATGAACTCCCGGGCGTACGACACGAAGGCGCCGGAGGACGGCCGGTACAGGACGAGTTCGCCGAGGGCGCGCACGACGAGGAAGGCGAAGACGCCGCAGACCGCGTACGCGATGAACAGGGACGGGCCGGCGTCGGCGAGCCGGCCGCCGGCGCCGAGGAACAGGCCGGTGCCGATGGCTCCGCCGATGGCAATCATGTTGACGTGCCGCGACTTCAGCGACTTGCTGTAGCCGGCATCTCCGGCGTCGACATGGCTGGAACGTTTCTGCACGCCCTCGTGCAGGGACTGCTCACTCACGCCTCGGGTCCGCCTTCCGTGGTGCTGTCCGTGCGCGCGGGGCGCACGATGTCGGTGAGGGTCGTCTCGACGCGGTCCAGGTGGTGGGCCATGGCATCGGTCGCGTCGAGTTCGGAACCGTCGATCAGCGCCTCGACGATCGCCCGGTGCTCGCGGTTGGACTGCTCGCGCCGGCCGCCCAGCTCGTTGAGGAAGGCCGACTGACGCGCCAGTGCGTCGCGGATCTCCTCGATGACCCGGCGGAAGACCGGGTTCTGGGCGGCCTCGGCCACGGCCAGGTGGAAGAGGGTGTCCATCGCGACCCAGGCGGTGGTGTCCGTCTCCCGCTCCATGCGGTCGAGCAGGTGCGCCAGGTGGTCGAGGTTCTCCGGGGTGCGGCGCAGTGCCGCGTACCCGGCGACCGGGATCTCGACGTGCCGGCGCACTTCCAGCAGGTCGCTGGCCGCGTAGTCGCCGAAGGTCGGGTCCTCGACCGCGTTGGCGACGACGAAGGTGCCCTTGCCGGTCTTGGAGACGGTCAGGCCCATGGTCTGCAGGGCCCTGAGGGCCTCGCGCAGCACGGGCCGGCTGATCTCCAGGGTGCGGCAGAGCTCCGCCTCGGACGGGAGCTTGTCGCCGATGGCGTACTCGCCCCGCTCGATGGCATTGCGGAGGTGCGCCAGGACGGCTTCCATGGCGCTGATCCGCCGCGGCGGCTGTCCGGCTGTCCGGCTGTCTGACAGGTTCACGGGAGTGATACTCCGGGTGAGGTGTGGGTGGTGTCAAGGGGTGCCGGTGGGAGAGGTTCACCGGGTGTGAACCCGGAGGCCGACCGCGCACCGCCCGGCCGGCCGACTGGCGGGCGCCTGTGTCAGCTGTTGATCACGCCTGCGCCCAGCAGCCCGAAGAGCAGCAGCCCGACCACGACCCGGTAGATCACGAAGGCGTTGAACGAGTGCTTGGCGACGAACTTCAGCAGCCAGGCGATGGAGGCGTAGGCGACGACGAAGGAGACGACGGTGCCGACGGCCAGGGGCAGCACGGCGGTGCCCGTCGTGCCGAGGGCGTCCTTCAGCTCGTAGATGCCGGCTCCGGTGAGGGCCGGGATGCCGAGGAAGAAGGACAGTCGGGTGGCGGCGACCCGGTCCAGGTCGAGCATCAGCGCGGTGGACATCGTGGCGCCGGAGCGCGAGAAGCCCGGGAAGAGCAGGGCGAGAATCTGGGAGCTCCCGACGAGCATCGCGTCCTTGAACGAGGTGTCGTCCTCCCCTCGCTTGTGCCGGCCCATCCGGTCCGCGGCCCACATCACGCCGCTGCCGACGATCAGCGAACCGGCGACCACCCACAGAGAGGCGAGCGGCCCCTTGATGAGCGGCTTGGCGGCCAGGCCCACGACGATGATCGGGATCGTCGCGCAGATCACCCACCAGGCGAACTGGTAGTCGTGGTGGTACCGCTCCTCCTTGTCCCGCAGCCCGCGCAGCCATGCGGAGACGATCCGCACGATGTCCTTGAAGAAGTACACGAGCACGGCGGCGATCGCGCCGACCTGGATGACGGCCGAGAACCCGATGACCGCGTCGTCGTCGACGGGGATGCCCATGAGCCCCTCGGCGATCTTCAGATGCCCGGTCGAGGACACGGGCAGGAACTCGGTCACCCCCTCGATGGCTCCGAGGACGACGGCCTGACCGACGCTGATGGCGCTCATGGGATCCAGTTCCGGGTCGACGGGACAGCAGTGGCGCGCACTGTCCTACCAGGTACGGGTGTGGTTCCTGCGCCAACAACGGCGGTGTCGCGGCCTACGACCACACCGACTGGGCGATCGCCACGCCCGCGAATGCGGCACCGAGGCCCGCGATCACACTCCCCACGACATTGACGACGGCGTACAGCCCGGCCCCCGTCTCCGTCAGCCGCAGGGTCTCGTACGAGAAGGTCGAGTACGTGGTCAGGGCCCCGCACAGCCCGGTGCCCAGCAGCAGCTGGAGGTGGGAACTCGCGGCGCCCTCGGCCGCCGCGCCGGTGAGCAGTCCGAGGACCAGGCAGCCGCTGACGTTGACGACGAAGGTGCCCCAGGGGAACACCGAGTCGTGCCGGGACTGCACCGCCCGGTCGGTGAGGTAGCGCAGCGGCGCGCCCACGACGGCACCGGCGATCACCAGGAGCCAGTTCACGGCGACTTCTCACCTTCCGAGTACCGGATGACCTCGCAGTCGTCGAGGGTGACGAGCCCTTCGGTGACAAGTTCGTCGAGCTGCGGCAGGAAGGCGCGTACGCGCTGTTCGGCGTCGACGATCACGATCGCGACCGGCAGGTCCTCGCTCAGGGACAGCAGCCGTGAGGTGTGGATCAGTGCGGAGGCGCCGAAGCCCTCGATGCCGCGGAAGACGCTGGCGCCCGCGAGGCCGGCCGCGTGGGCGCGGTGCACGATCTCCGAGTACAGGGGCTTGTGGTGCCAGGTGTCGTGCTCGCCGACGAAGACGGTGAGGCGCAGGGCGCTGCCGGTCGGCCTGGTCATGGCTGCCTCCGTTTCAGGACGCGGCGAGTCGCCGCCGTCGCGAGCCAGACCGCCGTGAGTGCCGCGATCAGGGTGGCGGCGAGGTAGGCCGGTCCGGTGCTGGGGTGGCCGCTGTCGACGAGGTGCTGGGTGTCGACGGCGTAGGTGGAGAAGGTGGTGAAGCCGCCGAGCACTCCGGTGCCGACGAAGGGGCGGACGAGGCGGTGGGCGGGCCGGACCTCGGTGATGATCACCATGAGCACGCCGATCATGGCGCAGCCGACGACGTTGATCCAGAAGGTCGCCCAGGGGAAGCCCCCGGGCTGGGCGGGCCACCACAAGGAGGCCGTGTACCGGGCCGTGGCGCCGATGGCTCCGCCGAGTGCCACCATGGCGACGATCGGCGCCTGCGTCCGCCAAGTCCGCCATGCGGGCTGCCGCGCGGCGCTGACGCTCTCGGTGTCCGGGGCTGTCATGGTCGTACGTCTCCTACTCGCCGGGGCCCGGGCAGACGGGCGCGGTCGCAAGTAGGGACCGTTGGCGGCAGGTGCGCCGCGGTTCGGGTACGGCGGGCCCCACCGCCGCGCCGCGAGGGTGATCGCGGCCGTGGAACAGCCTAACCCCGGGCGCGAAGGCGGGTCACTTCGGCTCGGGCAGCTCGCAGAGCGCCACGCCCCGCTCCCACAGGCTCCCGAGTACCAGGTGACCGCCGGTCTCGCAGACGCTGGTGACCATGCGGAAGCCGGAGTGGCGGCGGGCCAGGTGGTGGACGACCCGGCCGGTGTCGTCGACGGCGAGCACGCCGATCGTGCCCGTGGGCCGGAACGGGGCGCGAACGGCGACGCGCGCGGCGGTGCGGCGTACGGCAGGGGCGGCGCGATGGAGGATGTCCAGCGGGGGCACGCGCGGGCCGGCCAGCGCCACCCAGATCGGTCCGTCGGGTGTGCCGCGCCAGAGGTTGTCCGGCATGCCCGGCAGGTTCCCGGCGAAGGGCTCGCTGTGTCCGGCGCGGGGCCCGGTGAGCCAGTAGCGGGTGAGACGGCACTCGCTCGTCTCGGCGAGGACCAGGAAGGAGCCGTCGGCGCTCGGGGCGAGACCGTTGGCGAACTGGAGCCCGTCCAGGAGGACTTCGGGGGTGTCGCTGCCGGGGGCGAGGCGCAGGAGGCGGCCCGTGGCGGTGTGTTCGACGACGTCGCCGATCCAGTGTTCCAGGGGGTGCCGGCGGCTGCTGACGGTGAAGTAGATGCTGCCGTCGGGCAGGGCGACGACATTGCTGCAGAACCGCAGCCGCTCCCCCGCCGCCGAGTCGGCGAGGACGCGTACGGTGCCGTCGGTGAGGTCGACGCGGAGCAGTCCGCGTTCGGCGTCGCACACCAACAGGGCGTCGTCCGGGAGGAGTTCGAGGCCCAGTGGCCGGCCACCGGTCTCGGCGAGCACCTCGACGCGGACCTCGGCACGGCTTTCGGAGGAGTCCGCCAGGCCGTCGAGGCGCAGGATACGACCGTCCTCGACACCGGTCAGCACACGGCCGCGGGCATCGGCGACCACGTCCTCCGGGCCCCGGCCGCCGATCGCGACGTAGCGGTGCGGGACGAGCGCCCCCGGGCGTTGCATGTGTGTGTTCCCTTCGCCGCCGTACTGCGCCAAGACCCCTCGGCTCCCTGCTCCGTGCCTCCGCCTACCAGCCCTTCTCAAACATGCGCGCGACCTCGGCGATCCGCATGTCGTCGCGACGGTAGTACACACGCCGCCGGATCCGCTTGGTGCGCAGCATGCCGAGGCCCGCCAGCAGGCCGAGGTGGGTCTCGGCGACCTTGCGCGGCACACCGAGCTTCGCGGCCACGGCGTCCGCGGTGACGCCGTCCTCGACGGGATCACCATGTCGCCGCTTCGGGAAGTGCGCGACCGGATCCTTCAGCCACTCCAGGATGTCCAGGCGCGTTGCGCTGACGGGAGTCCTCAGCACCTCGTCCCCCCTCCGTCGGGCCGCGTCGTAACGCGTATTCCCACTGTCCCGCAGTCGAAGCCGTGGTGTCCGGGACTCGCGCACCGTTGTCCGGTACCGAACGGCCGTACGACATGGGGCTGTTCGGCCCCGAGGGGGTGAGGCCCGGCCGCATGGGTGCGGCCGGGCCCCGCTGTCACGAATTCAACGGACTCAAGGCGTCATCGATGGCTGAACCACGCCATCGACGACAGGGCCGTGTCGTCGTAGCCGAACAGGGCCTGGTTCTCCCAGCCGTTGCCGGAGGAGGCGTCGGTCGGGTCCCAGCCGTTGCCGGTGACGGCGGTCCAGGTCGCCTCCCAATAGAAGACTCCGAGGCCACGGCCGTTCGGGACGGCCTCCACGATGCTCGTCACGTCGTTCATCCAGCGGCGCTGCCCGGCCGTGTTCGCCGGGTAGCCGGAGACGAGTTCGCCGGTGGTGTTGATGATCTCCTCGTGCGAATCCTCGCTGTCCAGCCGGAACGGGTAGGCCGTCTCGGCGACGAAGACCGGCTTGCCGTAGCGGGCGGCCGCGTCGTCCAAGGTCGTCTGGAAGTCGTGGAGCGAGCCGTGCCAGTAGCCGTAGTAGGACAGGCCGATCGCGTCGAACTTCACGCCGTTCGCGACGGCGCTGTCGAACCACCAGCGGGTGCCGGACAGGTCTCCGCCCTTGGCGAGGTGCAGCGCGACGGTGGTGGCCGAGTTGACCGCCTTGACCGCGTCATAGCCGGAGTTGAGCAGACCGGCGAGCTGCGACCAGTTGTCCGTGGAGCCCTCGGACCACAGCATGCCGCCGTTGATCTCGTTGCCCACCTGCACCATGTCGGCCGTGGTGCCCTGGGCCTTCAACGCGTTCAACACGTCGTAGGTGTGGTTGTACACGTCGGTCTTGAGCTGACTGTACGAGTGACCGGCCCAGGCGGCCGGCTTGCTCTGGGCGCCCGGGTCGGCCCAGGTGTCCGAGTAGTGGAAGTCGACCAGCAGCTTCATGCCGGCCGCCTTGACGCGCTTGGCCATGGCCGGCACGCGCGTCTTGTTGTTGTAGCCGTCGGCCGGATTGACCCAGACCTTCAGGCGCGCGTAGTTCATGCCGGCGTTCTTCAGGATGGCGATCGCGTCGCCGGTCGTGCCGGAGCCGGTCCTGTAGACGCCGCCCTTGGCCTCGCTCTTGGCGAGGGAGGAGATGTCGGCGCCGTGGATCGACGTGCCGCCCGTGCCGGACGCGAAGGTCAGGTCGTCGACATTGATCCAGTTGCCCGCGTTCGCGTCACTGTTGATGCTGATGGTGCACTGGTTCGTGGTCACAGCGACCGGCACGACGATACGGATCCAGCCGCTCGCCGAGACCGGAAGGTCGGTGCGCTGCTCGGCGCCGCCGCAGTTCTTCAGCGCTATGTACGCCGAGTTCTGGCCACCACCGGAGCGGACCCAGGCGGTGAGCCGGTAACTCCCGTTGGTCAGCCCGGACAGGTGCTGGTACGTCTCCACCTTGTAGGCGGAGGACGCCCAGTGGGTCAGCCGGTAACTCCCGCCGTGGCCACCGGCCTCGGTGAAGGAGGCCGCGCTCTGGCCGGCCGCCGAGTACGTGGACCAGCCGGCCGGGGTCGCGGTGCCGGCGCCGTCGGACTCGAAGCCGCCGTTGGTGAGCGTGCTCGCCGCCGCAGCGGTCTGCGGGGGCAGGGCGGTGAGGGCGAGTCCCGCGGCGAGCGGCAGCAGCAGGGCTCGGAGGGTGCGTCTGGGATGGAACATCGTCGTCCGTCGTCCCTTCGACGTATGGGGATGGAGATCCCTCACCGCCGCGGTGGGGAAACTGCGGTGAGGAGCCCCTCCGCCCGCGGCTCGTGGCACGCGCGGGCGGAGGGGAGTCGGCTCAGCCGTCGAGTCGCACGACCCGCACGGCTCCCGCGGGGACCTCGAGGCGGCCCGCGGCTCGTTCGCCGGTCAGCAGCTCGGTGCCGGGCGCCTCCAGCGGCACCTTGGTGTCCGACGCGGTGTGGTTGATCGCGAACAGGTAGCTGCCCGACTCGCCGTCACGGCGCACGACCTCGACATCGCGGGGCAGGTCGACACGCGGAGCGACCTGCGCGTCCTCGATCGCCCAGCCCAGCAGCGCGTCGAGGCCCTCGGCGCCCAGGCGGGTGGAGACGTACCAGGCGGTGCCCTCACCGAGGCGGTGCCGGGTGACGGCGGGGTGGCCGGCGGTCAGGCCGTCGGCGTACGTCCAGACGGTCTCGGCGCCGCGCGGGACGACGAACTCGCTCCACACGTCGCCGCTGAGCTCGGAGCCGTCGGGGCCGGTGATGCGCACCAGCTGGTCCTGGAGCAGCGGCGAGAACTCCTCGACGGTCAGGCCGAGGACGTCCCGCAGCGGCCCGGGGTAGGCGCCCTCGTGCACGGCGTCGTGCTCGTCGACGATGCCGGAGAAGTACGACACGACGAGGGTGCCGCCGTTCTCGACGTACTCCGTGAGGTTGTGCCCGGCCGCCTCGGTCATCAGGTACGAGGCCGGTACGACGACAAGGGGATACCTCGACAAGTCTGCTTCGGGGTGGGCGAAGTCGACGGTGAGGTGGCGGTCGTAGAGCGCCTCGTAGAAGGCGTCGGCGCGTTCGCGCGGGTCGTGCTCCTCGCTGGGGCGCCAGTCGAGGGTCTGCGCCCACCAGGAGTGCCAGTCCCACAGCATCGCCACGTCGGCCTGCGTGCGGGTGCCGCGCACGGGGCCCAACGAGTCGAGGGCGGCGCCGAGTTCGACGACCTCACGCCACACGCGTGTGCCGGTGCCGCCCTGCGGGACCATCGCCGAGTGGAACTTCTCGGCGCCGCGCCGGGACTGCCGCCACTGGAAGAACATGGCGCCCTCGGAGCCGCGTGCGACGTGGGCGAGGGAGTTGCGTGCCATCTGGCCGGGGGCCTTGGCGGGGTTGAGGGGCTGCCAGTTGACGCCCGAGGTGGAGTGCTCCAGCAGGATCCAGGGCGCTCCCCCGGCGACCGAGCGGGTGAGGTCGGCGGCCATGGCGAGGTTGACGTGGGTGCGGCGGCCGTCGGTGATCAGGTAGTGGTCGTTGGTGACGATGTCGACCTCGCGGCCCCAGGCCCAGTAGTCGACGGAGTCGCACTGGCTCAGGGCCGTCATGAAGTTCGTCGTGACCGGGACGCCGGGTGAGAGGCGGTGCAGGATGTCCCGCTCCATACGGAAGTTCTCGCGCATGGTGGCATCGGCGAACCGCTTGTAGTCCAGCGCCTGGGCCGGGTTGACGGCCGTCGGCGTGCGGCGCGGCGGGTTGATCTCCTCCAACTCGGAGTACCGCTGCCCCCAAAAGGCCGTGCCCCAGGCCTCGTTGACGGACTCGACCGTGCCGTACGTCGACTCCAGCCAGCGCCGGAAGTGTGCCGCGCAGGAGTCGCAGTAGCAGGCCGACACGGGGACGCCGTACTCGTTGTGCACGTGCCACATCGCGAGCGCCGGGTGGTCGCCGTAGCGTTCGGCGAGCTTGGTGGTGATGCTCACGGCGGCCGCGCGGTAGTCGGCGCTGCTGTGACAGATGGCGGCGCGGGAGCCGAACTCGTATCGCACACCCTCCGCCGTGACGGGCAGGGCCTCGGGGTGGGCGCGGTAGAACCACACCGGCGGGCAGACGGTGGGCGTGCCCAGGACGACACGGATGCCGTTCTCGTGGAGCAGGTCGAACAGGCGGTCCAGCCAGCCGAAGTCGTACGCCCCCGGTGACGGTTCCAGCAGGGCCCAGGAAAAGATCCCGACGCTCACCATCGTGACGCCGGCCTCCCGCATCAGCCGGACGTCGTCCTGCCGGACGTCCTCCGGCCACTGCTCGGGGTTGTAGTCCCCACCGAAGGCGAGCCTCGTGAGGCCCCTGGGGGTGGTCTCCGGCATGGAATGTCTCCCGATTGATCGATCAGCTGGGAACGTGCACACACTTCCTCGGCGGCGCGAGCCCAACATAACCGCACAGCAACAATCATTGACAAGTGTCCAGGATGTTTCTCTACTGTGAACGCTCACAGAAGCATGGCAGGTCTTCGCGGCAGGCGGAGACCCCAGGTCAGGGGAGAGATCCATGCCCATCACGAAGCGTCGGCGGCTCTTCGTCAGAAGCGCAGCCACGTCCGTCGCCATCGCGCTCGGCGCCACCGCCCTCGCCGCTTGCGGCTCCGAAGACGCCAGTGACGACCCGTCGGGGCCGGTCTCGCTGACGTACTGGACCTGGACGCCCGGGATGGACAAGGTCGTCGACCTGTGGAACCAGGGCCAGGGCAAGAAGGACCAGATCACGGTCACGGTGAAGAAGCAGGCGTCCGGCGACACGCTGGTCACCAAGATCCTCACCGCCCACAAGGCGGGCAAGGCGCCCGACCTGGTCCAGGCCGAGTACCAGGCACTGCCGACGCTGGTCAGCAATGACGCGGTCGCCGACATAGCGGGCGAGGTCGGCGACGCGAAGGGCAAGTTCGCCGACGGTGTCTGGCAGCAGACGACGCTGGGCACGGACGCGGTCTACGCGGTCCCGCAGGACATCGGGCCGATGATGTTCTACTACCGCGAGGACCTCTTCAAGCAGTACGACCTGAAGGTCCCGGCCACCTGGGACGAGTTCGCCGAGACCGCCCGCACGCTGAAGAAGAAGGCCCCGGACAAGGATCTGACCACCTTCTCCGCCAATGACTCCGGCCTCTTCGCGGGCCTGGCCCAGCAGGCCGGCGCCAAGTGGTGGACGGCCTCCGGCGACAAGTGGAAGGTCGGCATCAACGACGCGGCCTCCCAGAAGGTCGCCGAGTTCTGGGGCGACCTCGTCAAGGAGGGCGCCGTGGACAACCAGCCGATGTACACGCCGGCCTGGAACAAGGCGCTCAACACCGGCAAGCAGATCGCCTGGGTCAGCGCCGTGTGGGCCCCGGGCACCCTGACCACGGCCGCGCCCGACACCAAGGGCAAGTGGGCCATGGCCCCGCTCCCCCAGTGGTCCGACTCGGACAACGTCACCGGCAGCTGGGGCGGTTCCTCCACCGCCGTCACCACCGACTCCGAGCAGAAGGCGGCCGCAGCGAAGTTCGCCGCCTGGCTGAACACCGACGGCGATGCCCTCAACGCGCTCGCCAAGGAGAGCGGCATCTACCCGGCCTCCACCTCGGCCCAGCTCAGCGGCGCGTTCACCACGCCGCCGGACTACTTCCCCAACCAGCCCGACTTCTACACGAAGGCCTCCGAGATCGCCGAGACCACGGCTCCGTCGGCCTGGGGCCCGAACGTGAACGTCGCCTACACGACCTTCAAGGACGCCTTCGGCTCCGCCGCCAAGAACAAGTCGGACTTCGTCGCCGCCCTGAAGTCCATGCAGGACGACACGGTCGCCGACCTGAAGAAGCAGGGCTTCGAGGTCTCCGAGTGACCAGCACAAGCCGGAGGGCGTACGGGGTGAAGGGGGCCCCGTACGCCCACCCGTCTCCCACCACCACCCTCAAACGAGCGCGAAGCGCCCCCTACTTTTTCCTCCTCCCCGCAGGCGTCCTCTTCCTGCTCTTCTTCGCCCTGCCCATCGGCTACGCGATCTGGCTCAGCTTCCGCAAGGTGCAGGTCTCCGGACTCGGGCTCGGTTCCGGCGCCCGCAAGGAGGTCTGGGCCGGCCTGGAGAACTACACCGACGCCGTCACCGACAGCGAGTTGCTGAACGGCGCGCTGCGCGTGCTCGGTTACGGCTGCATCGTGGTGCCGGTGATGCTGGGCCTCGCCCTGCTGTTCGCGCTGATGCTCGACTCCGAGAAGGTGCGGCTGGCGCCGTTCACCCGGCTCGCGATCTTCCTGCCGTACGCCGTCCCGGGCGTGGTGGCCGCGCTGCTGTGGGGCTTTCTGTATCTGCCGGACGTCAGCCCGTTCTACTTCGTGCTCGACAGGCTGGGACTGCCGCAGCCGGACCTGCTGGACGGCGGACCGCTCTATCTCGCCCTGTCGAACATCGCGGTCTGGGGCGGCACCGGCTTCAACATGATCGTCATCTACACCTCGCTGCAGGCCATCCCGGCCGAGGTGTACGAGGCGGCCGAGCTGGACGGTGCCACGCCGCTGCAGATCGCACTGCGGATCAAGATCCCGATGGTGGCGCCCTCGCTGGTGCTGACCTTCTTCTTCTCGATCATCGCCACGCTCCAGGTGTTCAACGAGCCGACCACCCTCAAGCCGCTCACCAACTCCGTGTCCACGACGTGGAGTCCGCTGATGAAGGTGTACCAGGACGCCTTCGGCAAGGGCGACATCCACGCGGCGGCCGCCCAGGCCACGATCATCGCCCTGGCGACGCTGCTGCTGTCCTTCGGCTTTCTGCGAGCCGCGAACCGTCGTAACAAGCAGGAGGCAGCACGATGAGTTCTCTTGCTGTGAGCAAGACCGGGCCGGCCACCGACACGGCCCCCGGCACCGCGCAGAGCCGCCCGCCACTGCGCCGCCGGATCGCGCTCGTCCCGACGGTCACGCTGCTGCTCGGCGCGGTGTACTGCCTGCTGCCGGTCGCCTGGGTGGTGATCGCGGCGACGAAGTCCGGCAGCGAGCTGTTCTCCACGTTCACCTTCCTGCCGGGCACGGGCTTCGCCGACAACTTCGCGGACCTGAGCGCCTACCGCGACGGCGTCTACTGGGAGTGGATGGGCAACTCCGCCCTGTACGCCGGTCTCGGCGCCCTGCTGTCGGCGGTCGTCTCGGCGTTCAGCGGCTACGCGCTCGCCATCTACCGCTTCCCGGGCCGCGAGACGATCTTCAACGTGCTGCTGGCGGGCGTGCTGATGCCGCCGGTCATCCTCGCCATCCCCCAGTACCTGCTGCTCGCGAAGGCCGATCTCACGGACTCGTACCTGTCGGTGCTGCTGCCGCAGATCCTCTCGCCGTACGGCGTCTACCTCTCGCGGATCTACGCGGCCGCCGCGGTCCCCTCCGATGTGGTCGAGGCCGGGCGGATGGACGGGGCGAGCGAGTGGCGGATCTTCACGCGGGTCGCGCTGCCGATGATGGTGCCCGGCATGGTGACGGTGTTCCTGTTCCAGTTCGTGGCGATCTGGAACAACTTCCTGCTGCCGTACATCATGCTCAGCGACGACGAGAAGTTCCCGATCACGCTCGGTCTGTACACGCTCCTCGAACAGGGCGCCAACACCCCGGCCCTGTACACGCTGGTGATCACCGGCGCGTTCCTCGCGGTGTTCCCGCTGGTCGCGCTCTTCCTGGTCATCCAGCGGTTCTGGAGCCTGGACCTGCTCTCCGGGGCCGTAAAGTCATGACCATGAGCAACACGGGGGGCCGACGCAGGCCGCCGACGATCCACGACGTGGCGCGCGAGGCCGGAGTCTCACGGGGCACGGTCTCGCGCGTGCTCAACGGCGGGCACTACGTCAGCCCGACCGCGCAGGAGGCGGTCAACGCGGCGATCCGCAAGACGGGTTACGTCGTCAACCGGCATGCCCGCTCACTGATCACGGGGCGGTCGGACTCGATCGGCTTCCTGCTGACCGAACCGCAGGAGAGGTTCTTCGAGGACCCCAACTTCAATGTCCTGCTGAGCGGTTGCACGCAGGCGCTGGCCGCGCACGACATCCCCTTGCTGCTGATGCTGGCGGGCACGAAGGACGAACGGCGGCGCATCACGCGGTACATCACGGCCGGGCACGTCGACGGGGTGCTGCTGGTGTCCAGCCACTCCGGAGACCGGGTCGCCGAGGAACTGCGCGAGGCCGGTGTGCCGCTCGTCCAGTGCGGCAAGCCCATGGGGCCCGGCTCCAAGGTGAGTTACGTGGCGGCGGACGACCGGGACGGGGCCCGTGACATGGTGCGCCACCTGCTGTCCGTGGGCCGCCGCCGGATCGGGGTGGTGAGCGGTCCGCTGGACACGCCGGGCGGTGTCGACCGACTCGCCGGCTACAAGGAGGTGCTCACGGAGGCGGGCGTCGAGATCGACGAGCGGCTGATCGTCTCCGGCGACTACAGCCGTGCGAGTGGCGAGGCGGGCACCGAGCGGCTGCTGGCACAGGCCCCCGACCTGGACGCCCTGTTCGTGGCGTCCGACCTGATGGCCCAGGGCGCCCTGGCCGCGCTCCACCGGGCCGGCCG
Organism: Streptomyces sp. NBC_01017; assembly: GCF_045162795.1. Lineage (NCBI taxonomy): Bacteria > Bacillati > Actinomycetota > Actinomycetes > Kitasatosporales > Streptomycetaceae > Streptomyces > Streptomyces sp. NBC_01017. Next base: position 9,704,008 of record NZ_CP108683.1, on the reverse strand, counting down.
CCGGGTGCCCGAGGACGTGGCCGTCGGCGGCTTCGACGACTCCGCCGCGGCGACGGAGGCCACCCCGGCCCTCACGACGATCCACCAGCCCTACGACCGCATCAGCGCCGAGATGGTGCGGCTGCTGCTCGCGCAGATCGGCGGCGAGGACCCGGCTGCGGTGATCCTGCCGACGGTGCTGGTGAAGCGGGAGTCGACGTAGTCGCGTGAGCGGGCCGCGGGGGCGGGCCGCACGGCGACGCGGCCGTGCAGCGCACCCTCCGTCCGCGACCGGTCAGGAATGAAGAAGCGGCCCCGGACTCCCCCGCCCTAGCGTGAAACCACCGACGAAACCGTCGAGCACACTTCACGACAGGAGGGCGTCATGACCGCCGGAGTCAACACGATCATCTACCCCGTCAAGGACCTGGACGGGGCGAAGGCCCTGTTCAAGGCCCTGCTGGGCACGGAACCGTATGCGGACGAGCCGTACTACGTCGGCTTCAAGGACGCCGGACAGGACGTCGGCCTCGACCCCAACGGACACGCGAAGGGCATGACCGGTCCGGTCCCCTACTGGCACGTCGACGACATCAGGACGACCCTCGCCGCCCTGTTGGAGGCAGGTGCCGAGGCACTGCAGGACGTCCACGACGTCGGTGGCGGCCGGCTGATCGCCTCCGTGAAGGACGCGGATGGCAATCTCGTCGGGCTGCTTCAGGACGTGACCGGCTGAGACCCGCCCCCGAAGCCTGCCCACGATTCCGTTGCGCGCGCACTAGTTGCACAGGCAACAAATGGCCGGATCGGTGCTACCGTGCCAGGTATGGCAGTGAAGACGGCCGACGCCGGGCTCGAGGAACGCTGGCGGGACATCCTCTCGGTGCACGCGCGCACGATGTGCGAGATCGACCGCGTGCTGCATCCGCACGGCCTGGGCGCGAGCGACTTCGAGGTACTCGACATCCTCGCGACAGCGGCCCCCAAGGAGGGCGAGCAGTGCCGGGTGCAGAACCTGGTCGGACGGGTCCATCTCAGCCAGAGCGCCCTGTCCCGGCTGATAGGGCGGCTGGAGAAGGACGGCCTGGTGGAGCGATCCGTCTGCGCGGAGGACCGGCGCGGCGTGTACGTCGCCCTCACCCGCAAGGGGCGTGACCTGCACGCCGAGGTGCTCCCGCTGCAGCGGGACGCGCTGGCGCGGATGCTGAGCGACTGAGGCCGGAGTCGGACGTCGGACTACCGGCGTCAGGCATCGGGCATCGGGCATCGGGCATCGGGCATCGGGCATCGGGCCGTTAGATCACGAACTCGGCCCCGTCCGGAAGCACTTCCACGCCCGCCTCGGTCACCTGCGCACGAGCCGCCGAGGCGGGGTCGAGCAGGGGGTTCGTGTCGGTCAGGTGGGTGTAGATCCGGCGCGCGTGCGGGTGCCGTTCCAGGGCGGCGAGGCTGCCGGCCGGTCCCGAGACGCACAGTCGGCGCCCGGCCTGCGGCGTCTCGTCCGCCGCGAAGTGCGTGCCGTCCATGACGACGCAGTCGGCCGTCTCGATCAGGTCGTCCAGCATTGGGCTCCAGGTGTGCACGCGGGGCGCGTACACGAGTACGCAGCCGGTCGCCAGGTCCTCGACGCGGTACGCCGTCACCCAGCGTTCGTCGGACGCCCGGGCCGGGACGTACGCCGGAGGTGCCCCGGCGACGGGGTGCGCCGTGACGACCAGGCCGCCGGCCAGCACGAACCCGCCCTCCGTCAGACTGTCCGCCCACTCCCACGGGTCGTGACGGTCGAGGGCCGCCCGCGCCGGGGCCAGGGCGGCGAGGACGGGCGGGGACGCGTATGTCTTGAGTCCGGGCACATCACGCAGCACGGACAGGCCCGCCACGTGATTGGCCTCGGCGTCGGTCAGCAGCACTCCCCGTACGGGAGTGTGCCGAGGGCTGGGCCACAGGGCGGAGGCCGCGGTGAGCTGGGTGCGGATGTCGGGCGAGGTGTTCAGCAGCCACCAGTCGCGGGAGTTGCCGGTGACGGCCGCGCATTCCGGGCCGCGGGCGGGCAGCTTGCCGTCGCGGGCGGCGGCGCATCGCGCGCAGGCACAGTTCCACCGTGGGAATCCGCCTCCGGCGGCGGTACCGAGCAGGACGAACCTCAAGACGACCCCCCACCCTTTTCGCGTCGGCCCTCCCGGTGGGATCTTCCCTCTCCGCACGGCCGAAGCACCCTGAGGCGGGGAGCAGTTCCGGCCGACCTTCACCGGCCGGTCTTCACCGGCGACACAAAGGGGACGAGCGGCTCGGGTGCCACTCGTCCCCTTCATGTGTTCACTTCGTCGACGGCGCTGTACGGCCGATCGTCGTCGGCGCTAGGGCCGCGCCAGCAGGGTCCGCACCCCCTCCGACGTCAGGGTCAGCGGGTGTGAGGAGCCGGCGTCTATGCTCAGGGCCAGGTCCTCGGACGGCCACTGCGAGGCGAGTGCGCCCAGCGGTACCAGGCGGTAGCGGGAGACGAAGGGCAGCAGCTCGGCCATCGCGGGCTCGGAAGTGAAGACGGGGACGACCGGCTCGCCGCCCGGCCGCTCGATGACCGGCAGCGCCACGGCGCCGGGGTCGATGGCGTCCTGCTCATTGGCGTCGTCGGGGACGGGGACGAGGACGTCGCTGCTCGCGAGCGTGTCCATCGCCGTCGCGTCCTCGCTGTTCCCGGCCAGCGCGTCCAGCGCACGCCGGGCCGGTGTGGCGGTGTTGTCGTTCGCTGGTGTCTCCATGGCAGATCCCCTGGTAGCGGCGGTAATGCGGGCCGCCCGGGACGTGATCGACCCTGGTGCGGCCCTGCTCGCGTACCCGATCCGGACCGGAGCATTCCTATTGGCGTGCAGGGGATGGGAATGCTGGTCAGCAACCCAGCGCACCTTCGGTGCGCGCCGGGGGCGTGGTAAATGGTGTGGTGTGCTGCGGGTGCTTCTCGCGCGCTCTGCCGGGTTGGTGCGATGGCCGCGAGCATGATCGTGGGCTGGTCGTTCCGGTCGAAACCGACTCCTCTGTGATGCTGTGCAGCTCGTTGGTCAGCATGGTGCTGAGGGCCGTCCACGGGAACCGTGGAGTGTTGCTGTGAGCACGGGTGTCAGATTCCTGATTTGCCCTGGCCCTCCCGGAGCGGGCAGTTCCTGTGGACTGTCTGCTCGGCCGGAAGGGGAACGGGACCATGGATGTGCTGCACGAGCGGTGCGCGGGGATGGATATCAGCAAGAAGGACGCCAAGGTCTGCGTGCGGACGCCGGGTGGCAAACGCCGGGGAACGTTCACCAGTGAGATCACTACCTGGGGTGCGACCACCAACTCGGTCCTTGAACTGCGTGATCATCTGGTGGCGGCAGGCGTGACGCTGGTAGTGATGGAAGCGACGTCGGACTACTGGAAGCCCTTCTACTTCCTGCTCTCCGAGGACTTGAATGTGATGCTGGTCAACGCGCGGGAGGTCAAGAACCTGCCCGGCCGCAAGACTGATGTCTCGGACTCGGCCTGGCTGGCCCAACTCGGGGCGCACGGCCTGGTGCGGGCTTCGTTCGTGCCGCCGCAGCCGATCCGCGAACTGCGGGATCTGACCCGGATGCGCACTCAACTCACCCGCACCCGCGGACAGATCGTCCAGCGGCTGGAGAAGATGCTGGAAGACTCCGGGATCAAACTCTCCGCGGTCGCCGCCGACATCATGGGTGTCTCCGGCAGGGCGATGCTGGAGGCTCTGATCGCCGGTCAGGACGACCCGCACGCGCTCGCCGACCTGGCCAAGCGTCGCCTCCGCAACAAGATTCCCGAGCTCACCGAGGCATTGACCGGGCGTTTTCGCGAACACCACGGCTTCCTGGCCCGCGTCCACCTCGACCACTACGACCACCTCACGACCGCGCTCGACACGCTGAACACGAGGATCGCGGAGGCGATGTCTCCCTTTCGGCCCGTCCTGGAACTCCTGGACACCATCCCGGGTGTCAACCAAACCACCGCCGAAGTGATCGTCGCCGAGACCGGCGGCGACATGAGCCGCTTCGCCAGTGACAAGCATCTCGCCTCCTGGGCCGGCGTCTGCCCCGGCCATCACTCCTCCGCCGGCCGGAGCAAGACCACCAAGGTCCGGCCCGGAAACCCGCATCTCAAAGGCGCCCTGGGCCTGGCCGCGTTCGGTGCGGTGAGAACCAAAGACACCTATCTCCAGGCCCGCTACCGACGCCTGACCGCCCGCCGGGGCCCGATGAAGGCCCTGGTCGCCATCGAACACTCGATCATCACCGCGATCTGGCACATGCTCACCGACCAACGGCCCTACCACGAACTCGGCGGCACCTACTTCACCCAGCGCGACCCCGAACGCGCCGCCCGCAAAGCAGTCGGCCAGCTCAACCAGCTCGGCTACCGGGTCACCCTCGACCCGATGAACAGCGCGGCCTGAAACTCCGTCCACCCAGACACCGGACGGCCCTCGCATCACCACCGCCCGGTCACCACCCCTGCCCGAAAACGCCCTGACCTGCATGTATTTACGTGTCAGAGGGGTCCGTCGCAGGGGAACGCGCGGCGGAGGGCTCAGGGGATCAACGGGATGTGGGCGGACGACTGCCCCAGGCGGTCGCAGCCGACGCGGCGGGCGAGGGGCTCGGCCATGCTGGGACCCACGTGGGTCCAGTACGTGGCCGCATCCCGGAAGTAGCGCTGCATCCGCTCGCCATCGCGCGCGTGCCTGGAGCCGGCGGTGCGGAAGAGGCTGCCTTGGAGGACGTCCCAGGTCATGCGGCCCGCGTTCAGGAACATGAGGGCGAGGCGGTTGTCCTCGGCGGTGGTGAACGGCGGGCCGCCGGTGGCGTTGCGGTGGCAGGTCTCCATCCATTCCCCGGCGGTGCGTTGCAACGCTGCTTCGGCCGTGTGGATGACTCCGAGCGCCTCGCCGAGGTGCCGCTGGTAGTCGTGGAGTTCGGCCCGGGTACGGCCGGGTTCGAGGATCAGGGGGCGGTCGGCGACGACCCGGGCGTACTCGTCGGCGGCGGCGTAGGCGGTGCCGATCATGATGGCGGCCAGCTCGCCGTGGAAGAAGCTCGGCGCCCGCCCGGCGTACATGGGGTTGCCGTGCAGTGCGGAGCCGAAGCTGCCGCCCTCGACGGGCAGGTCGAGCAGGCTCGCCTCACGGGTGAGGTACGCGGGGATGCGCGCCTGCTCCATGTGGATGCTGTTGGAGCCGCTGCCCCGCAGGCCCAGGACGCCGTGCCAGTCGTCGAGCACCGTCCACACCGAGCGCGGGGCGACGAACAGCACCGGAGGTCCGGGCGTGGCGCCTGGGCGGTCGGGGGCGCGCAGGGTCTGGCCGACGTAGTGCGTGGAGTAGGGGGCGCCCGAGGAGTACGGCCAGGTGCCGTCGAGGACGACATGGCCGTCGCCGTCGGGTCGGGCGACACCGATGGGCGCGACGGTGGACGCGGCACGGAAGTCGCCGTCGGCACCGAAGATCTCATCCTGCGCCCGCTCCTCGAAGACCGTGGCGACCTGGAGGACGTGGGCGGCCGTGAGCGACAGGGCCCAGCCGGTGGAGGGGCAGCCGCGGGCGATCTCGGTGACCACGCGGTAGAAGGCGGGCAGGCCGAACTCGTAGCCGCCGTACCGGCGCGGCTGGAGCATCCGGTAGAAGCCGGCCCGCAGGAAGTCGTCGTGTGTGTCCTTGGGGTAGTGCGTCAGCCGTTCGGTCTCCGGCTGACGCTCCAGCAGCACGGGCCGCAGGTTCACAGCCCGTTCGACGATGTCACGTTCGGTCAGTCCGGGCTCGGGCGCGGCGATCACGATGCCTCCTGACGTGTGGGGCCGTCCGTTCGTGCCGTGATGCGTGACGCGATACCAAGTGATTGAACACGGCAACCGTGCACCGGTACCGACCGGAAATCGCCAAGCTGCCGGGGCCCCCGCCGGAACCGGCTCAGCACCACCCTTCCGCGGCCGGCCGCAGCCGACGGCCTTCCGGGTGAAGGTGAAGGTCTCGCGAAACGGGCCGTCGCCGAAGCGGACGGCAAACAGGAGCGGTTCCTCGTGCGCGGGCGGCCACGACGGTTCGTCGCCGTTCGGGCCGCCGTTCCAGAGGTGGAAATGGACGATCGGCCGGGCCGTGTCTCCAGTGAGGTAGCCGAGTGTCTTGCCGTACAGCGGATTGCTTCCACCGAACAGCGCCGAGGGCTCTCCGAACTCGGCGACCACGTCCGACCACACACGGTCCTGCCCGGCCCACTGGCGGGCCCGGCCGGCAAGTAGTCGCGACCGGGAATCAGCTCGCGGAAGACCCCTCGAACACCGAGCGCGTCCCGGCAGCCACGCTCCGCGAGACGCTCCCTCTCCTCGGCCCACGCCGTGGGCTGCCCCTCCACGAACAGCAGATGGGCCCACCCGGCGGGTAGCGCTCGTAGGCCTCCCACAGAAGCCGGTCCGCTCCGGAGGGAGCGCAGGAGGGGCGCGTCCGGAACGCGGTCAGGAACCTCTCCGTGTAGGCGAGGGCGTCTCCGCTAGCGGTCGGCAGGAAGCAGACCTTGGGCCGAGGTGTGCGCGCCTGTCCGAGGAGCCAGTCGTCGAGCAGACCGTCGTCCTCGGTGGAGAAGCCGCCTCCGAGGAGGGCCAGGCGGCGGGGCGGAACGTCGGGCACCGTGGACCTCCTCGCGGCCGGGAAGTGTGCGGGAACGATGCCGCGGTCCGGGCGGCGAGCGCAATCGAAATCGGCCCTGCTCGCGAAGGGGGCGACTGCGCGTGAGGCTTCGTGCGTGAGCCGTCCGCACACGGTCGGCACGCATCCGTCCACGGCGGGCGAACAGTCGTAGCCTGAAGAGGTAAGGACAGGCTCCCCCCCTCGTGGGCGCGGGAGGCGACGTATGCGGTACGACGATCGCAGGGCGGCGGGGCGGCTGCTGGCCGAGGCGCTGGAGGAGTGGCGCGGTCAGGACGTGGTGGTGCTGGGGCTGCCGCGCGGCGGGATGCCCGTGGCGGCCGAAGTGGCCCGGCATCTCGGCGCCCCGCTTGATGTGCTGGTGGTGCGCAAGCTGGGCGTGCCCCGGCAGCCGGAGTGGGGGTTCGGTGCGATCGGCGAGCACGGGGTCCGTGTCCTCAACCAGGACGTGATCAGCGAGGCGGGGCTGGACTCCGCCGAGCAGGACGCCGTGGAGCGAGCGGAGCGGGCCGAGCTGGACCGGCGTGTGCACGAGTACCGGCAGGGCCGGGCCGCGCTGCCGGTCGCCGGACGTGTCGCGGTCGTGGTGGACGACGGGGTTGCCACCGGTGCCACGGCCGAGGCGGCCTGTCGGGTCGTACGGGGCCAGGGCGCGTCCCGGGTCGTGCTCGCCGTGCCCGTCGGGCCCACCCACAGCATGGCCCGGCTGCGGCGGGCCGCCGACGAGGTGGTGTGTCCGCAGCCGCTGCGGGCCCTCGGCTCGGTGGGCGCCTGGTACCGGAACTTCGCCCAGACCTCGGACGCCGAGGTCACGTACCTGCTCGCCGAGGCCGCCCGCGCGCCGCGCTCCTCCGCCGGGCAGTCCCCCGAGGGGGCATCCTCATCGGGGCCGAGCCGGGATGTGCTGATCCCCGCCGCGGGGGCCCGGCTGGGCGCCCACCTGGTCGTGCCGGACGGGGCACCCGCGGCCGTGGCGTTCGCGCACGGCAGCGGCAGCGGCCGGCACAGCCCGCGCAATCGTTACGTCGCCTCCGCCCTCAACCGCGCCGGCCTGGCCACACTGCTGCTCGATCTGCTCAGCGACGACGAGGCGCACGACCGGCACAACGTCTTCGACATCTTCCTGCTCGCCCGCCGCCTGCACGCCGCGTCCCTGTGGCTGCGCAGTGAAACCGGTCTGCCCGTCGCCTACTTCGGGGCCAGTACCGGGGCCGCCGCGGCGCTGGAGGCCGCCGCGCTGTCCCGCTCCGGCATCCGCTCCGTGGTCTCCCGTGGCGGCCGGCCCGACCTGGCGACCCCGGCGGCGCTGACCCGCCTGCGGGCGCCGACCCTGCTCGTCGTCGGCAGCCGCGACACCCAGGTGCTCAGCCTCAACCGCCTGGCCGCCGACCGGATGCACTGCGAGCACCGGATCGCCGTCGTCCCGGGCGCCACCCACCTCTTCGAGGAACACGGCACCCTGACCACCGTCGCCGAACTGGCCCGCGACTGGTTCACCGCCCACCTCGACCGGCCCACCGCGGGGACGTCGCCGCGCCGGTCCCAGTAGCGACCTCTGTCCCCGCGCGGCTTGATCCGGTCGGTCCGGAGGCCCCGGTTCCACCCACGCACACGGGGATGGAGATTATGTGCAGGACATATGCCTGGACTCAGGATCCTGCACGGAGAGGGACCTCACGTGAGCGAACCGAACGGCCCCGTCTGCCCGGAGTGCGACACACCCCGGGCATCGGACGGAACTCCGGCCTGCTCCTGCGCCCGCCTCGCCTCCGACGCCCGCCGCGACGCGCGCACGGCTGAGGCGGCGGCTGCGGAGGACTTCGCTCCACTGCGCATACGGCCGTTCGTGGAGCCCGGTGACGATGCCGGGGCGGTGGGCCCGGCGATCGTGGAGGAAGTCCCGCAGGAAGCAAGGGACTTGGAGATTCCAAGGGACTTGGCGACACAAGGGGACGCGGGAGACGCGGATGACAGCCCCGTGTCTCCCGCCCTCGACGCGGAACCCCTGCAAGACCCCCCACGCAAACACCGCCCCCTTCTGATCGCCGGAGCGGGCGCCGCCCTGGTCGTCCTGGTGACCGGTGCCGTCCTGGGCGGGCTCCACCTCTACGACAGCCCCTCCAGGGCCGGGGCCGCATCCGACGACGTACGGCCGCCCGTCCCGGACAGCTCCACCGAGGACGGCACATCCCCCGAGGGACAGTCCGCCGCTACGGCCACCGCATCGTCGGCTTCGGACCCGGCATCCTCGCCCAGCAAGCGCCCGACCGACAGCTCGGCGACCCCGGCCGACTCCTCCCCCACCACGGCCCCCTCCACCGCGGGCGCCGGCACCAGCGCCCCCGCTCCCGAACCCACCGCCGTGGAAGGTCGGCCCCCGGTCCTCCGCCTCGGCGACGAGGGACCGGAAGTCACCGAACTCCAGTTGCGCCTGCGGCAGATCGGCCTCTACGCCGGGGACATCGACGGCGACTACGACCGCGTGGTGGAGGGCTCGGTCCGTACCTACCAGCTCACGCGCGTCATCCTCAGCGAACAGTCCGGCGTCTACGGCACGGCGACCCGGACCTCACTGGAGTCCGAGACCTCGGAGCCGTGACCACCGGAGGTGAACCGGCCGATGGGGGTGGCTCAGGCCGTCTCCGCAACGACTTCGGCGACCGTCGTCACCCGGATCAACGGCCGGTACAGGTCCAGTACGTGCAACGCCTTGGCGTGCGAGTCGTCGTCCGCACCCGCGCAGGCGTCGGCGACGACCAGCACCTCGACGCCCGCGTCGGCGGCGGCCAGGGCCGTCGACAGGACGCAGCAGTCGGTGCTGACGCCGGCCAGGACGAGGGGGCCCTCCGGGGCGACGCGTCGGGCGAGTTCCGGGGTCCATTTTCCGAAGGTGGTGGCGTCGAGCACGTGCCGTGCGCGGGGCGCGAACTCGTCCGCCAGCTGCCAGAGTTGAGCGTTTGGCGGTCGCAGGGCGAAGGGCCACTGCTCGTAGTACGCCCGCCAGGCGCCCTTCGGGCTCTCGGGTGCCACGAACCGGGTGAACGTGACCCGGTCCCCGAACGTCGGCAGAAGCCGGCGTACACCCGCCGCCGCTTCGGCGAATCGCGGGGTTGCCCAAGGGCTGTCGGGGTCAGCGAAGACGCGCTGCATGTCGATGACGGTGAGCAACCCCGTGGTCATACGGCCGTCGCCCCCTCGTCCGCCGCGGCGCTCGGTTCCTGCGCCTCCTGTGCACGGACGCGTCCGCGACGCAGCACCAGGGTGCCGAGGAAGCCGAGGGCGAGGGCCGCGAGGACGCCGAGGTTGGCGTAGGCCCAGGAGCCGGACCGGCCGCCGAGGCCCAGTGGGGCGAGCAGATAGCCCTGCCAGTCCAGCCAGTTCGCCGTCGAGTTGGTGACCAGGCCCCAGCCGAGGGCGGTGGCGGTGAGGGTCAGGAGGAGTGGGGTGAGCGGTACGTCGCCGTAGCGGCCGGTCGGGCGGTAGAGGTCGGGCTCGTCGTAGTCGCGGCGGCGCAGGGTCAGGTCGGCGAGCATGATGCCGCACCAGGCGGCGATGGGGACGCCGAGCGTGGTGAGGAAACCCATGAACGGGCCGAGGAAGTCGTCGGCGACGAAAACGATGTAGACCGAGCCCGCGATCATCAGGACACCGTCCACCAGCGCGGCCACATAGCGCGGCACGGGCAGGCCCGCCGACAGCAGGGCCAGGCCGGACGAGTAGATGTCGAGGACCGCACCGCCGACCAGGCCGAGGACCGCGACGACAGCGAACGGGACCAGGAACCAGGTCGGCAGGATCGTCGTCAGGGCGCCGATAGGGTCCGCGGCGACGGCCTCGCCCAGTTTGCTGGACGAGCCTGCCAGCAGGAGGCCGAAAACCAGCAGGAGCAGCGGGGCCAGGGAACCGCCGAAGGCGGTCCAGCCGATCACGCCACGGCTCGACGCGGTGCGCGGGAGATAGCGGGAGTAGTCGGCGGCCGCGTTGACCCAGCCGAGTCCGAAGCCGGTCATCATGAAGACGAGGGCGCCGATGAACTCCTGGGCGGAGCCCGTGGGTACGGCGCTGACGACGGACCAGTGGATGTCGTCGGCGACGAGGACGACGTAGACGACGGTGAGCACGCCGGTGACCGCGGTGATCACGGTCTGCAGCCGCATGATCAGGTCGAAGCCCATGACGCCCACGACCACGGTCAACGCAGCGACCAGGATGAGCGCGACCACCTTGGTCTCGGTGCCGCCACCCCAGCCGAGCCGGCCGAAGACGGTCGCGGTGGCCATGGTGGCGAGGGCGCACAGCACGGTCTCCCAGCCGACCGTGAGGACCCAGGAGATCACCGACGGCAGTCGGTTGCCGCGCAGCCCGTACGCGGCACGGCCGAGGACCATCGTCGGCGCGGAGCCGCGTTTCCCGGCCACGGCGACGAACCCGCACAGCAGGAACGAGAAGACGATGCCGACGACTCCGGCGACCAGCGCCTGCCAGAAGGAGATTCCGAAGCCGAGCGCGAAGGCGCCGTAACTCAGGCCCAGGATGGACACGTTGGCCCCGAACCAGGGCCAGAACAGGGTGCGTGGCGTGCCTTTGCGCTCGGCGTCGGCGATCACATCGAGGCCGTGGGTCTCCAGCTGGAGCCTTCGGCTCGCGGGCCGGCCGTCGAGTGGGTCCGGGGATGTGATCATTCTGGCATCGTCGCACCGCTCATCCCGCCGCGGAACACCGTCTGCCGGTGTCCGTCGCGCTGGTTGCCATGCGACAGTCACTCATCCGAGTGGCTCTTGGTGTACCCGCTGCGTTCCGAGGGTGATGTTCATGTGACAACAGCACCCACTGAAACAGGAGTACGAATGCGTATTCGCACCGCGCTTGCTGCCGCCGCTCTCGGCACTCTGGTCGTCTTCGGCGGCGCTGCCGCCGCCCACGCCGATGTCGACGACCAGAGCAGCTTCGGCGCCGGAAGCCAAGAGAGCCAGGGCTGGCAGGAGCCCACGTTCAACGACCAGGGTGGCGCCGCCTTCGGCAGTGAAGGCAGCCAGGGCATGGATCAGGGGGCGGGCTTCGGTGACGCCGAGGGCGCTGAGGGCGCTGAGGGCGCCGAAGGCTCGTTCCTGCAGTAGTCAGGCGTAGCCGACGAGGACGTCTCGATGCGTGTCGCGCACGAGGCGTCCTCGTCCGTTGCAGCCACTCTGGCCCGCCGCGGCGACTGGGTGCGCGGGCGGGGCGGCGAGGTGATTCAGCCCAGCTTCTCGAGCAGTTCGACGGCGAGCGGGGCGGCGGAGGACGGGTTCTGGCCGGTGACCAGGTTGCGGTCGACGACCACGTGCGGGGCCCACGGCTCGCCGACCTGGACCTGCACGCCGGCCTCGGTGAGCCGGTCCTGCAGCAGCCACTTGGCCTTGTCGGCGAAGCCGGCCTGGGTCTCCTCGGCATTGGTGAACGCGGCCACCCGGTAACCGGCGAAGGTGTTGGTGCCGTCGGCCTTGGTGGCGGCGAGCAGTGCGGCCGGGGCGTGGCAGACGACACCCAGCGGCTTGCCGCTCTCCAGCGCGAGGGTCAGCAGCCTGCCGGACTCGGCGTTGACGGACAGGTCCTCCATCGGGCCGTGACCGCCGGGGTAGAACACGGCGGCGTAGTCGTCGAGGTTCACGTCCTCCAGCCGGACCGGCTGCCGCAGCTCCGCCATCGAGGCGAGTACGGCGGCGACCCGGTCGGCGTTCTCCTGACCGTCGTTGAACTCGGGCGCGAGGCTGCCCTTGTCGACGTGCGGAACGACTCCGCCCGGCGTGGCCACGACGACCTCGTGCCCGGCGGCCGTGAACGCCTCGTACGGGGCGACGGCCTCCTCGGCCCAGAAGCCGGTGGGGTGCTTGGTGCCGTCGGCCAGCGTCCAGTGGTCGGAGCCGGTCAGCACGAAAAGGATCTTCGACATGGAGTGCTCTTTCGAGAGACGGTGAGTCGATGTCCCGACGGTACGCACCTCGTGCCATTGGAATCCAATAGGCTCACACATATGAGACATAGAGATTCCGATGAGATGGAGGAGAGTACCCAGCTCAGCGGTGTGGCGCCGGTGGACCTCAACCTGCTGCGCACGTTCCTGGCCGTGTACCGCACCGGCTCCTTCACCGCCGCCGCCCGGGTGCTGGGCCTGTCGCAGCCGACGGTCACCACACAGATCCGCACGCTGGAGCGGCAGCTGGACCGGGAGCTGTTCCAGCGGCTGGCGCGCGGCGTCGCCCCCGCTCCGCACGCGGACGAGCTCGCCTCCCGGATCGTCGAGCCGCTGGACGCCCTCGCCACCGTCACCGGGCCGGGCGGCTCAGCCGACGTCCAGCCTGCGGAACCGGTGCATCTCGCCGGTCCGGCCGAGCTGCTGACCCACCGCGTCATGCCGGCTCTCGCGCCGCTGGTCGACAAGGGCGTACGGCTGCGCGTCACCCCCGGCCTGACCGAGCCGCTCCTGGAGGAGCTGCGGGCCGGCCGCCACGACCTGGTCCTGTCGACGTACCGGCCGCGTGGTCGCGCGCTTGCCTCGGTGCCGCTGATGGACGAGGAGTTCGTGCTGGTCACGGCTCCCTCCTGGGCGGAGCGCATCGGCGGTCCGACGCGGATCGCGGCGGCCGGGCCCGCCGCGCTGCACGGCGTGCCGCTCGTCGCCTACGCCGAGGACGTGCCGATCGTGCGCCGCTACTGGCGTCATGTGTTCGGCAAGCGTCTGGTGCGTCACCCTGCGGTCACCATGCCCGACCTGAACGGGGTCAGGGCCGCGGTGGCGGGCGGTGCCGGGTTCAGCGTGCTCCCCCGTTACCTGTGCGCGGCCGAGCTGGCGTCTGGCGCACTGGTCCTGCTGCACGACCCGGACGATCCACCGATCAACACCGGTTTCCTCGTGCAGCGCCCGGGCTCGTCCGGCAGTGCTCATGTCGCGCTGGTCCGCGACCACCTGCTGGGAAGCGCGCGCGACTGGTAACTGCCCGCATTTCAACCGGCGTTGGCCCGCGACGCATGGGTGCGCAGCGCCGGCAGGGCCTCGAACCGGAAGCGCGGGTCCGCGAGCCGGTCACCGAACAGCTCCTCCAGCCGGAGCAGCCGTTTGCGGGCCGTCTGCGGATGGATGCTCAGCGCCTTGGCCACTTCCGGAGCCGTACGCCCCCAGGACACCGACCACGTCTCCATCAGCCACAACGCCCCGGCCACCCGCCTCGTCCTCAACGCCCTCGACCCGGCCCACGCCCAACGCCCCACCTGCTGACGCCCGCGATCCCGTGGCCCGCGCGGATCACCCCCGCGCGGGTCACGGGCCGGGGCTCAGAAGCCGCGTGCATGTACCTCGGACCCACCTCGGCCGACGGCCGCACCGGCCGTACAGGCTCCGGCCGCGCACTCCGTCAGCCACTGGTCGAAGTCGGCGTCGTAGCGGGTGCCGATGTCGGAGGCGTAGACGGCGTATCCGCCCGCGTAGTCACCGACGCGGAAGCGGGCGAGCATCCGGTGGACGTCGGCCGGGTGGCGCTCGAACATGTAGCGGACGGCGAGGTAGCCCCACGGGTAGGTGCGGGTCACGTCGCTGTTGGTGTACGTGTTCTGGAACAGCGTGCTCAGCCGGTACGTGTGCTTGCCCGCCTCCGTGATCGCCTGGTCGTAGGTGATGCCGCGGTAGCCGTAGGAGACGTACTCGGCCACTCCCTCGATCCACCAGACGTCCGGCACCGAGATCTGCTGGGCGAAGTCGCCCTTCATGTTGTGGCGGGCGTCCAGGTAGTGCGTGTACTCGTGGTTGAGGTTCCAGATGCGGGCGGCGTGACCGTTGTCCTGCTCCTTCTGGTACATGACCGCGAACGGCCGGTTGGCGGGGTCCTCCGGGTCTCCGATCAGGGTCATGCCGCCGTTGTCCGTGCTGATCCCGAAGATCGCCCCGGCGTAGGTGCGGTAGTCGGCGGGGCCGGCGAAGACGACGAGGTCGATGGTCGACAGGTACTGGCCGGGTATGGGGCCGTCGTCCTTGACGAGTTCGTGTACGTACGCGTCCTGGCCGAGCACGCTGTCGCATGCCGCGTCGAGGTCGGCCGTGGTGAGTGCCTGGGCGCGGATGGTGTGGGTCGCGTCGCAGGGGTGGGTGATCGGCAGGGCGGCCCTGGTCAGTTGGCCGGTGAGGTCGCAGACGGCGTAGTAGGAGCAGTTGGCTTTGTCGTAGTACTCGGCCTGCGTCGCCACCGCGACCCACAGCCCGGCCGTGGGGCCGGTGATCCGTGACGCGCTCAGCAGTTGCCGGGTCAGCGGTCGCACCATGGCCCGCAGCGCCGGGTGTTCGACGTAACGGGCCAGGTTCATCCCGGCGTTGGACGCCAGATACGCCCGGTCGGTGGGCAGCAGGTCCAAGTGGTCGAGCGCGAACCTGTGGAGGGTCCGGACGATGGACGGGTCGGCGGCCACGGCGTTGACGTAGTCCGCGTTCCAATTGCCGCGCCACAGCGGGGTGTAGACCGCGTTGACGGCCGCGAGCATGCTGGGGATGGCGTCGTAGGAGCGGCCGTATCCGTTCAGCACCCGCCGGTAGACGTTCAGATAGCGGGCCTGCTGGTCGGCGCTGTCGGTGAGGATGAGGACCTCGCTCAGCACGTCGCCGTTCGCCGCCGTGACGTCCCTCGATGGTGTGCGGGCGAAGAAGGTGTCCAGGCCGCGGACGGTGTTCCGGGCCAGGCGGGTGCCGTAGGGGCCGACGTCGGTGGGGTTGTTGAACTGCACGTAGTAGCCGGCGCGCAGGAAGAGCACGAGCTGCCAGATGCGGGCGGAGTTGTCGCCGCGATAGCTCTGTGCCGTGCGTGTGAACGCCTCGGCGACGGTGACCATCTGGGCCTCACGGAAGACCGCGCGGGCGTCGGTGCCGGTGACCGCGAAGAGGCTGTTGACGCAGTCCGTGGTCGAGGCCTTGACGAAGGCCACCAGCGCGGATCCCGTTCTGCTTCCGAAGTCGGCGGGACTGCACGGGGCTGCCTTCGGGGCGACCTGCGCGCCGGGGCTGTCGGGATCGGGCGTCGGCGTCAGCGGCGGCAGGTGGGCGGGGGTGCGCTGCCGGTCGCGTTCGGCGGCGTGGTTGGTGGCGTCGACGGTCGATGCGGTCGGGGGCGGGGGTGGCGTCGACTTGCCCGACCCGGTGGGGAGCGGGGTGGTCTCGGCCGCGGGTGTCGCGAGTGCGGGCGTCGACAGCAGGCCGGCCAGGGTGACGCATGCGACGAGCGCGGCGGCCAGGTGTCTGGGCAGCACGAAGCGGTAGCGCATCTGGATTCCTCCACGGATGGATGCGCCTCGATACGGGTGCTGAGGCGTGTGAGGCACTGTCTCAACGCCCGCCCGGCCCAACAATGGCGTGTGACATAGCACATTGCACTGACCGGCCATAACGCCGGACGTCGTGGGCGTGACCCAAGTGGAGCCGGGAGTTGTGCCGCAGGGGAGCCGGGAGCTACGCCTCGCTCACGTTCCACATGCGAGCTGCCCACGTCCTCAAGTGCGGGGACTGGCCGACGAGTTCACGGTACGCGGCGGTGGCGGACTGCAGCAGTGCGTCGGCCGTCGCCTCGGTGACCACGTCACGCCGCCACGCCAGCACGTAACGGCACCACAGCGGCGTACCGATCAGCGGCTTGACGACGACCTGCGAGATGGGGCGCGTCGTCGCCTGCACGACGGCGACGCCGTGCCCGTCGGCGATCATTCCCTGCAACTCCAGCCGGTCGCCCAGGAATTCGTGCACCGCCGACGGGCTGAAGCCGGCCGCCGCGCAGGCCGCGTGGAAGACGCCGGGCCATCCGGCGCCGTCGTCCGGCGTCAGGAACCAGGCTTCCTCGGCCAGATCCGCGAGGGCGACCTGAGCGCGCTGTGCGAGCGGGTGGCGGGACGGCAGGGCGACGAAGTTCGGCTCGGTGACGATCCCGCGATGGGCCACGGCGTCGGAGTGCTCCAGCTCCCGGCCGGGGTAGTCCGCGGCGATGGCGACGTCCACCCCGCCCTCCTCCAGCAGTTCGACGATCCGGGAGGAGGCGTACACGCTGCTCACCGCGAGCGAGACGTCCGGCAGCCGGGCGCGGACACCCGACAGCATGCCCGCGAGCATCGGAGAGTTGGTCGCCGCCACACGCAGGGTCCGCCGCGAGGGAGCGGCGCCGGAGGCCGGCCGGCGTCCGATCGCGTCGGCACGGGCGAGGACGTCGCGGGCCTGGGCGACCACCTCGAAGCCGTACGCGGTCAACCGCACCCCGGCCGACCCGCGTTCGAACACCGACTCACCGAAGTACCGCTCGATCCGCCGGAGTTGGGTGCTCATCGCGGGCTGCGAGTAGCCCAGCTCCGCCGCGGCCCGGCCCACGCTCCCCGCGTCCGCGATGGCACACAGCACGCGCAGATGCCGTAGCTCCAGCTCCACCCTTCACTCCTCCTCAACATAGGGGTAAAAGGTAGCAAACTGGGGCAATCGCCCATCTCGCCGACCCCCCTTTGAACGATCGTCGCACCCTGCGGTTAGCATATGAGCGCCACCTAGCTCGAAAGATAGGCCCGTGACTGTCAACGACGACTCGTTCACCAACTGGAAGACCCGCGAGGAGATCGCGGAGTCGATGATCCCGCTCATCGGGAAGCTGCACCGGGAGCGGGACGTCACCGTCCTCCTCCACAGCCGCTCCTTGGTGAACAAGTCGGTGGTCAGCATCCTGAAGACGCACCGGTTCGCCCGGCAGATCGCCGGTGAGGAGCTCTCGGTCACCGAGACCCTGCCGTTCGTGCAGGCCCTCACCGCGCTCGACCTCGGCCCGTCGCAGATCGACATCGGCATGCTGGCCGCGACGTACAAGGCCGACGACCGCGGTCTGACCGTGGAGGCGTTCACCGCCGAGGCCGTCGCCGGTGCCACCGGAGCCAACAAGATCGAGCGCCGCGAGGGCCGCGACGTCGTCCTGTACGGCTTCGGCCGCATCGGCCGCCTCGTCGCCCGCCTGCTGATCGAGAAGTCCGGCTCGGGCAACGGCCTGCGGCTGCGTGCCATCGTCGTGCGCGGCGGCGGCGAGCAGGACATCGTCAAGCGCGCCTCGCTGCTGCGCCGCGACTCCATCCACGGCCAGTTCCAGGGCACGATCACCGTGGACGAGGCGAACAGCACGATCTTCGCCAACGGCAACGCGATCAAGGTGATCTACGCGAACGACCCGTCCGAGGTCGACTACACGGCGTACGGCATCAAGAACGCCATCCTCATCGACAACACCGGCAAGTGGCGCGACCGCGAGGGCCTGTCCGAGCACCTGCGCCCCGGCATCGACAAGGTCGTCCTGACCGCGCCGGGCAAGGGCGATGTCCCCAACATCGTGCACGGCGTCAACCACGACACCCTCAAGCCGGACGAGCAGATCCTGTCCTGCGCCTCCTGCACCACCAACGCCATAGTCCCGCCGCTGAAGGCGATGGAGGACGAGTACGGCGTGCTGCGCGGTCACGTGGAGACCGTCCACTCGTTCACCAACGACCAGAACCTGCTGGACAACTACCACAAGTCCGAGCGCCGCGGCCGTTCCGCGCCGCTGAACATGGTCATCACCGAGACCGGCGCCGCCTCCGCCGTCGCCAAGGCGCTGCCCGACCTCAAGGCGCGGATCACCGGCAGCTCGATCCGGGTCCCGGTGCCGGACGTGTCGATCGCGATCCTGAACCTCCAGCTCAAGCGGGAGACGACGCGCGAGGAGGTCCTCGACCACCTGCGTGACGTGTCGCTGACCTCGCCGCTGCGCCGCCAGATCGACTTCATCACGGCCCCCGACGCGGTCTCCAGCGACTTCATCGGCTCGCGCCACGCCTCGATCATCGACGCGGGCGCGCTGAAGGTGGAGGGCGACAACGCGATCCTCTACCTCTGGTACGACAACGAGTTCGGCTACTCCTGCCAGGTCATCCGCGTCGTCCAGCACGTCTCCGGGGTGGAGTACCCGACCTACCCGGCCCCGGCGGTCTGATCCCGCCCACGTCGACCCGCCTGCCGCCCTGCGCTGACCTGCGGCGGGCGGGTCGACGTTCGCGGAGCCCGCGCCCTCAGTGGCCGCGGAACGCCTCCTCCAGCCACCACGACCCTCGATCGGCGACGACCTTGGCGTCGACGAGCAACGGCGCGGTCCGCGGCCCGGCGACCCAGTCCACCACCGCCTTCAGGTCGGCCCGGGTCCGCACGGTCACCGCCTCGAAGCCGTAGCCCCGCCCCACTGCGGCGATGTCCGTCGGCGGGAAGCGCACCGTGTCCAGTGGATGCCCGTGCGGACCGAAGTGGTGCACCTCGGCGCCGTAGGCCTCGTCGTCGTAGACGACGACCACCATCGGCAGCCCGAGCCGGCGCACGGTGTCCAGATCCACGGCACTCATCAGCGCACCCCCGTCGCCGAGCGCCGCCACGGGCAGTCGGTCCGGCTGTGCCAGCGCCGCCCCGATCGTGGTCGCCAGCCCGAGCCCGATCGACTGGAAGGCCTGCGTGAAGCAGAAGCCCTTCTCGTCGGGCACCGACCAGTACGCGCTCGGGTAGCCCATGAAGTTGCCGGAGTCCACGCCGACCACCCGCTCCGCGGGCAGGATGTCGTCGAGCGCGATGCTGAGCGTCCTCGGATCGATCCGCTCCCGCGTGCTCCGGTCCTCGTACGGCACGTCACGCAGCCGCACCCGAGCGGCGATGGCCGCACGGACCTCCGCGGTCCGATACCCCTGCCGCTGTCCGTCCCCCGCCGCGAACACCTGGCGCGCGGTGAGCCCGACATCTCCGGTGACGCCGAGGTGCACCGGCCGGTGCGCGCCGAGCGCGGAGGTCTCGTCGTCGACCTGTACGACGGTGGCGTCGGCGCCGATGAGGTTGCCGTGCCGCATGGTCCACATGTTGAGGGCGCAGCCCCAGCCGACGATCAGGTCGGCGCCCTGGAGCAGTTCGGCGGCCAGGGGCGAGGCGAAGCCGCCGGAGATGCCCAAGGACCAGGGATTGCCGTGGAAGAGCCCGTGGGTGACGGCTGAGGTCGCCAGCAGCGCGCCGTGCCGCTCGGCGAGCGACTCCAGGGCCTCGCGACAGCCCGGCCCGCGTGCTCCCCGGCCGGCCACGAAGACGGGCCGTCGGGCCTGCCCGAGCAGCCGGGACAAGGCAGCCACCTCGTCGGCGTCCGGCTCGACCGCGGCCCGCTGCGGCGGGGGCGCCGCCTGCGCCGGCGCGCCGTCGGGCACCTCCAGCGCCTGCACCGGCAGCGGAAGGTTGAGCAGGACGGTACGCCGCTCCCCCACCGCGAGCCGTACCGCCGAACAGGCCTGCTCGACCGCTTCCTCCGCCGACGTGACCCGGACCGTGACCGCGCCCACCGCGCGGGCCAACGCCTCTTGGTCGACATAGAAGTTGGACCGGGGCTCGGTCACCTCGGCGGCCAGGACGACGAGCGGCGTACGGCTCTTCGCCGCCTCCGTGATTCCGGTCATCGCGTTGGTCAGGCCGGGCCCCTGATGCACGCTCACGGCGGCGACCGTGCCGCTGGTCCGGGCGTACGCGTCGGCCATCGTCGCCGCACCGCCCTCATGGCGTGCGGCGACGAACCGTGCCCCCGCCGCGACCATCGCGTTCGTCACGTGGAAGTTGCCCGATCCGACCACCCCGAAGACCTGGCCGACCCCGGCCGCGCACAGCGCCCGGCCCACCGCTTCCGCGACGTTCATGAGCGCTCCACCAGGGCAAGCACCCGCGCCGGAGCCCCGGAGCCGGTGACGATGGGCAGCGGTCCGGCGATGACGACGGCGCCGGTCGGCGGCAGCGCGGCGAGGTTCTGCAACTGCGTCAGACCGTACTTGCCGCTGCCCATGAGGTAGGAGTGGCACGGAAAGGCGGGCTCGAACGAGTGCGCGCCCCCGGCATCCGTGCCCACCGTCTCGACGCCGAGGCCGGTCACCGGCGACTCCTCGGCGACCCAACGGGCGCACTCCACCGACAGTCCGGGGGTGTGCGGGCCGTTCTCGTCGGCGTTGAGGAACGCCTCCTGGGAGTGCGAGCGCGCGTCCCAGCCGGTACGCAGCAGCAGCCAGCCGCCTGCGGGCAAGGGGCCGTTCTCGGCTTCCCAGGCCTTCACGTGGTCGACCTCGACCAGGAAGTCGGGGTTCTTGGCCACCTCGGTGGTGAAGTCCAGGACGACCGCGGGTGCGATCAGCTTGCCGGCCGGCACCGAGGCCACGTCGGTGAGGTCCTTGCCGGTGACCCAGTGGTTGGGGGCGTCGAAGTGGGTGCCGGTGTGCTCGCCGCTGCGGAAGTTGTTCCAGTACCAGGCGGGGCCACGGTCGTCGTACCGGCTGATCTCCTCCAGTTCGAAGACGGCGGTCTGCCCGAACTGGGGCGGCAGCTGGATCACCGGTGTCGACGACGACAGGGGCGAGGTGAGGTCGACGACTTCGATCGATCCACCCCGCAGCCCGGACACCAGCGCGGCAAGGACGGACGGCTCAGGCATGGGCGCCTCCTCGGTCGGTGCTCTCCATGACAGCATCGCAGCCGTATTTCCCACCCCTTGACGCACCAATAACAACAGTGGCTTGATGAGATATGGGAGCGCTCCCACTTCCATTCGGGAAAGGGAACACCATGCGCGACACTCGCCGATCAGGCTTACAACTCCCGCCACGCTCAGGGATGTTGGCTGCCCCCAGGAGATCCCGCACCTCGGCCGTCCCACGGCCGGTCACCGTAGCCGCAGCCCTCCTGGGGCTTCTCCTCCCGCTGCTGGCCCTCGTCACGCCCGCCCATGCCGCGCCGCCGGGCTTCCGTGTCGCGAACGGGCGGCTGCTGGAGGCGAACGGGAACGACTTCGTCATGCGGGGCGTCAACCACGCCCACACCTGGTACCCGGACCGCGTCAGCTCCCTCGCCCACATCAAGGCCAAGGGCGCCAACACGGCGCGGGTGGTCCTCTCCAGCGGGGACCGCTGGACCCGCAACGACACCGCCGACGTGGCGAACGTCGTCGGCCAGTGCAAGCAGAACCGGCTCATCTGTGTCCTGGAGGTCCACGACACCACGGGCTACGGCGAACAGAGCGGCGCCGTCACCCTCTCCCGTGCCGCCGACTACTGGATCGCTGTGCAGAGCGCGGTGCTCGGCCAGGAGGACTACGTCATCGTCAACATCGGCAACGAGCCGTACGGCAACACGAATTACACGGCGTGGACGGCCGACACCAAGGCTGCCGTCCAGAAGCTGCGCACCGCCGGTTTCCGGCACACCCTCATGGTCGACGCGCCCAACTGGGGTCAGGACTGGGCGTTCACGATGCGCGACAACGCCGCCTCGGTGTTCGCGGCCGACCCGGACGCCAACACGGTCTTCTCCATCCACATGTACGGCGTCTTCGACACGGCCGCCGGGATCAGCGACTATCTGAACCGCTTCGTGACGGCCCAACTCCCCATCGTCATCGGCGAGTTCGGCCACAACCACTCGGACGGCGACCCCGACGAGGACACCGTCCTCGCCGTCACCCGGCAGCTCGGGCTCGGCTATCTCGGCTGGTCCTGGAGCGGCAACGGCGGCGGGGTCGAGTACCTGGACATGGTCACGAACTTCGACCCGAACCAGTTGACGTCCTGGGGGCAGTGGATCTTCAACGGTGCGAACGGCATAGCCGCCACGTCCGAGGAAGCCACCGTCTACTCCGCCTCCGGCGGCGACACCACTCCCCCGACCACGCCCGGGACGCCGGCCGCCTCCGCCGTGACGTCCTCGTCCGCCACCCTGAACTGGAGCGCCTCCAGCGACGCGAACGGCGTGACGGGCTACGACGTCATCCGCGTCGCCGGCACGACCGAGACCGCCGCCACCTCGACGACCGGCACCTCCGCCACGGTCACCGGTCTCACCCCGGCGACCTCGTACACCTTCGCCGTCTACGCGCGCGACGCGGCGGGCAACCGCTCGCAGCGCTCGGGCACCGTGGCGGTCATGACGTCGTCCGCAGGCTCGTCGGCGACCTGCGGTGTCGCCTACCGGGTGGCGAGCGAGTGGCCCGGCGGCTTCCAGGGCGAGATCGCCATCCGCAACACCGGCAGCTCGGCGATCAACGGCTGGACGTTGCGCTGGACCTTCCCCGACAGCCGGCGCGTCAGCAACCTGTGGGGCGGCACCGCGACCCAGAGCGGCGGCGATGTGAGCGTCACCTCCGCGTCGTACACGGCGTCGATCCCCCCGGCAGGTTCGGTCACCCTCGGCTTCACGGCCACGATGGGCAGCGCCAACCCGAACCCGGCCGCCTTCTCGCTGAACGACTCCACCTGCTCCCTGACCTGACCCGCACGCGCTCGCACTGCTTGGCGTCCTGGCAGGTCAGGGCGCCAAGGAAGCCCCGTCCTCAGCACAGGACCGTGACAGGAGCCACACAGCCCCCGTGTACGGCACACGGAGACCGTGCGGATAAGGTGAGGCTGGCCTAATAGAAGGCCACCTGTGCACCATAGGGAGCCCTGTCATGCTTCACCGGCGCCGCGGCACAGCCGCCGTCGCTCTTGCCGTCGCCGCCGCACTGTCCCTCGCGGCCTGTGGCAGCTCCAACGACGGTTCGGACAACGCGGGTTCCGCGGCCGGGTCCGGCAACAAGAAGGACGTGGCCAAGGGCGGCAAGGACTTCGCGTCCGCCGCCGAGAAGACCGCCGCGATGGGCACCGACGCCAAGCCGGGCCAGTGGCCGCGCACCATCGAGCACGCCATGGGCGAGACGGTCATCGACTCCCAGCCCAAGCGTGTGGTGGTCCTGGACGTCGGCGAGCTCGACAACGTCGTCTCCCTCGGCATCAAGCCGGTCGGCCTCGCCCCCACCGAGGGCTCCCCCGAGCTGCCTTCCTACCTGAAGAAGGACGCCGGCAGCCCCAAGAACGTCGGCACGATCAACAACCTCAACCTGGAGGCGATCGCCGGGCTCAAGCCGGACCTGATCCTCGGCAGCCAGCTGCGCGCCGCGGACAAGTACGACGAGCTGTCGAAGATCGCGCCCACCGTCTTCTCCATCCGGCCCGGCTTCACGTGGAAGGAGAACTACCTCCTCAACGCCGCGGCCCTGGACAAGACCGCCGACGCCAAGGCGAAGCTCGCCGCCTACGACAAGAAGGTCGACGCGCTCGACGCCCAGCTGGGCGCCGACAAGCCGACCGTGTCGATGGTGCGTTACCTGCCCGACGGCGTGATCCGGCTGTACGCCAACGCGTCGTTCATCGGCACCATCCTCAAGGACGCCGGCATCCCGCGCCCGAAGAACCAGGACATCGAGGACCTGGCCGCCGAGGTCAGCGCCGAGAACATCGACCAGGCGGACGCGGACTACATCTTCACCGGCGTGTACGGCGACGCGAAGGCCACCGACAAGTCCCGCGCGCAGGGCAACCCGCTGTGGAAGAACCTGAAGGCGGTCAAGGCCGGGCACGCGTACGACGTCCCGGACGAGACCTGGTACCTGGGCCTGGGCGTCACCGCGACCGACGAGGTCCTCGCGGACCTGGAGAAGTACCTCACCGAGTAAGGCCCTTGCACAGAACCAAGTAAGGCCCTTGTACGGACAGGGGAATTCGGCTGCCACACGGCATGAGCACCAGCAAGAGGAACCGCATGTCCCGTGCCACCCGGCGTCGTGTCGCCTGGACGGTCGCGGGCATGCTCCTGCTGCTGGTCGCCGTCCTGCTGAGCCTCGCGCTCGGCAGCCGGCAGATCCCGCCGGCCCAGGTGTTCGACGCCCTGCTGCACGGCGGCGCCGGCGACAACGCGCAGGTCGTGCGGGCGCTGCGGGTTCCCCGCACGGTCATCGGCGTCATGGTCGGGCTCGCCCTGGCGGTCGCCGGGGTCGTCATGCAGGGCATCACCCGGAACCCGATCGCCGAGCCCGGCGTCCTCGGCGTCAGCCAGGGCGCCTCGCTGGGCGTCGTCTGCGCGATCGCGTTCCTGGGGGTGCACTCGCCGGCCGGCTATGTGTGGTTCGCGTTCACCGGTGCGGGGCTGGCCGCGGTGGCCGCCTACGCGGTGGCGGGCAGCGGACGCGGCGGTGCCTCGCCGGTCAAACTGGCCCTGGCCGGGGCCGCGATGAACGCGTTCATCGCCTCCATCGTCTCCGCCATCGTCACGACCGACGCCCGCGCCCTGGACGAGTTCCGCTTCTGGGACGTCGGCTCGATCGGCGGCCGGGACGGTGACGTGGTCGCGCAGACCTGGCCGTTCGTCCTGGTGGGGCTGTTGCTGGTCGCCGTCGTGGCACGAGGGCTCGACGCTCTGGCGCTCGGGGACGACGTGGCGAGGGGGCTCGGTCACCGGGTCGCGCTGCTGCGGGCCGTCGGCGCGCTCGCCGCGACCGTGCTGACCGGGGTCGCCGTCGCGGTCGCCGGTCCGATCGCGTTCGTCGGGCTCGCCGTCCCGCACATCGCGCGGGCCCTGGTGGGCGCCGACCACCGGTGGGTGCTGGCCCTGTCCGCGCTGCTGGGTCCCGCGGTGATCCTCGTGTCGGACGTGCTCGGCCGTGTCCTCTTCGCGCCCTCGGAGGTGCCAGTGGCCGTGATGACCGCGTTGCTCGGCGTGCCGTTCCTGGTCGCGCTGGTACGCAGGAAGGCGACGGTGCCGGCGTGACCCAGCCCCTCGATCGAACCGCCCCCGCACCTCGTGGCCTCCGGCCCTCCGGCTACACCGTCGTCCGTGTGCGGGACGGCAGCTTCCTGCTGCACCGCCGGGCGTGTGCCGTCGCCGTGCTGCTGGCAGCCGTACTCGCGGTGACGGTCGTCGTGTCCCTGTGCGTCGGCGAGTCGTACGTCTCCCCCACGGAGGTCGTGCGGGTGCTGCTCGGGCAGCCGAGCCCCGACGAGCTCGTCGTCGGCACGCTCCGGCTGCCCCGACTCGTGACGGGCCTGCTGGTCGGCGCCGCGTTCGGCGTCTCCGGCGCGCTGATCCAGACCGTCGCCCGCAACTCGCTCGCCAGTCCGGACGTCATCGGCGTCACGCACGGCGCGGGCGCGGCAACGGTGACCGCGATGACCTTCGGGCTCACGTCGTACACCGTCCTGCCGTACGTCTCGGTCCTGGGCGGGCTCTCGGCCGCCGTGCTCGTCTATGCCTTCGCCTGGCGGGGCGGCCTGCACGCGACGCGCTTCGTGCTCGTCGGAATCGGCGTGTCCATCGCGCTCGGCTCGCTGACCAGGCTGTTCCTCACCAAGGGCGACTATCTGGTCGCCCAGCAGGCCAAGGTGTGGCTGACGGGCTCGCTCAACGGCCGGGGCTACGACCAGGCCGCGCCGCTCGCCTGGGTCCTGCTGGCCATGGTCCCGGTCCTGCTGTGGGCGGCGCACGCGCAGCGCATGGTGTCCCTGGACGACAGCACGGCGACCGCGCTGGGCGTGCGGCTGGGTCCGGTCCGGCTGGGTCTGACCGCGCTCGGCGTCGTACTGGCCTCCGTCGCGACCGGCGCCGCCGGCCCGGTCGACTTCGTGGCGCTGCTGGCCCCCCAGATCGCCCACCGGCTGACCCGCACCGCCCAGATCCCACTGCTGTCCTCCGCCCTGGCCGGCGCCACGATCGTGCTCGTCGCGGACCTGCTGGCCCGACGGATGTTCTCCCCGGTCGAGCTGCCGGTGGGCGTCCTCACGGCGGCCGTCGGAGCGCCGTATCTGATGTGGCTCATCGCCCGCACGCGCATTCGTCGCTGAAAAGGGAACCCGAGCGGGGGAAAAGGCGTTCTCATCTGGTAACGGGGTGGGTCGGCCCGACGGCCGACGACAAGGACGAGGGTGACACGATGAGCGAAAAGGCCCGGAAGCTGTTCGAGGCACTTGACCTCGACGAGAACGGGACCCTGACCCGCGAAGAGGTGATCATCGCTCTGCGCAGCAAGGGCCCGTCCCTGGCCGCTTCGGGAGATCTGCCGATCTGGGCCGTAGGAGACGAGTACGCCTCGTCGGCACTGTTCGACGCAGCCGACCAGAACGGCGACGAGGTGCTGACCCTGGAGGAGTTCGCGGCGGTGGTGGACCGCCGCTTCGGCTGGAGGTGAGACCGGATGCGCGCCGCCGCACCGGCCGTCTCCCTTACGGGCCCGGCTTGACCGTCTTCATCGTGAAGTGGGAGGTGACGTTCTTGACCCGGGGGATCGTCATGACCCGCCCGCTGAGAAACGCCTCGTAAGCGGGCAGGTCGGCGACGGCCACCCGCACGAAATAGTCGGGGCTGCCGAAGAGTCTGCGCAGCTCCAGCACTTCGTCGGCCTGCTGGAGGGTCTCCTCGAAGCGGCGGACCGTCTCCGCGTCCTGCGCCTCCAGACTGAGGTCGAGCAACACCTCGAACGAGCGGCCCACGGAGTCCGGGTCGATCACCGCGCGGTAGCCGCGGATGACACCGTCCGCCTCCAGCCGCTGCACCCGCCGCAGACACGGCCCGGTGGTGAGTCCGACCCGTTGGGCCAGCTCCACGTTGGTCAGCCGCCCGTCCCGCTCCAGCTCGGCAATGATTGCCTTGTCGATTGCATCCACAATGAGAATGTTGCACCAGAGCGGTCGGCCTGAGCAATATTCGCAACCACATGCCACGGCTTCTACGGGACGATGGAGCCGTGCAACAGGACGTACTCACTCTCCCGGCCGCTTCGGCGTCCGCCACCCGCCGGACGCGGATATCCCAAGGCGCCCGCGACTCCCTCTCGGCCGGCCTCGGCATCTTCCCCCTCGGCATGGCCCTGGGGCTGATGGTCATGCAGGCCGGGCTGCCCTGGTGGCTCGCTCCAGCCCTGTCCCTGGCGGCGTTCGCCGGCTCTCTGGAGCTGCTGCTCGTAGGCATGGTGGCCACCAGCACCCCGCTCGCCGCGGTAGCCCTGACGGTCTTGGTCGTCAACTTCCGGCACGTCTTCTACGCGTTCTCCTTCCCGCTCCACCTGGTCAAGCACCCGGTGGCCAAGGCGTACGCCGTCTACGCGATGATCGACGAGGCGTACGCGGTGAGCGCCTCCCTGCCCGAGCGTGAGCGTTCGGGACCCCGGTTGCTGGCCATGCAGATCGCCTGCGGGCGTACTGGGTCGGCGGCGGACTGGTCGGGGTCGCCCTGGGTGCGGTCCTGCCCGGCCCCGTCAAAGGCCTGGAGTTCGCGCTGTGCGCACTGTTCACCGTGCTCACCCTGGACGCGTTCCGCTCCCGCAAGGAGCTGCCGTCGGTGCTGCTCGCCGGCGTGAGCGTCACCGTCGCCCTGGCCCTCACCCCGGGCACGGCCATGTTCACCGCGCTGCTGCTGTTCGTGGCCCTGCTGCTGGCCCGCCACGCCGTCACCGCCCGCCGCACCGGCCGGGAGGAGGCCTCGCATGCCTAGCACGTCGTATCTCGTCGCGGTCCTGGCGATCGTCTTCACCATCACCCTTGCCCTGCGCGCCGTGCCGTTCGCCGTGCTCGGACGACTGCGCGGCTCGGCGATCGTACGGCGACTGGCGGTGTGGATGCCGGTCGGCATCCTCGCCATCCTCGCGGTGACCGCACTGCACGGCACGATCACGACCGATCCGCACGGCACCTGGTACGCGCTGCTCGCCGTCGCCGTCACCATCGGCGCCCATCTGGCCCTCGGCCGCCGCACCATCCTCAGCGTCGGGGCCGGCACCGCCGTCTACGTGGTCCTGCTCAACGCCCTGTGAACACCCTTGCCCAATGACGTTCTCAACACCCCTGGGAGAAACACCCGTTGACCCCCGACAGCTACTTCGAAGCCATCGACGACAACCGCTACAAGCCGACTCCTCACGCGGGCGGCGCCTGGCACCAGGACGAGCAGCACTTCAGTCCGCTCGGCGGGCTCGTCGTGCACGCCATCGAGCGCCACCGCGCGGCCGCCCGGGACGACGGGCTCGTTCTCGCCCGCCTCAGCTACGACATCCTCGGCCGCCTCGCTCTCGACGAGTGCGAGATCGAGATGGAGACAGTGCGTCCCGGGCGGACCATCGAGCTTGTCGAAGCGGTCGTACGGATCGCGGGGCGCCCGGTGGTCCGGGCCCGCGCCTGGTTCCTGGCCCGGCTCGACACCAGCGCGGTCGCGGGCGGCCAGGACGAGCGCCTCACCGCGCCGGAGTCACTCGCCCCGTGGCCGATGTCCGAGCTCTGGCCCGGCGGCTACATCGCCTCCCTGGACGTCCGCCCCGTCACACCGCCCCGGCCGGGCCGTACGACCGCGTGGATCACCACGCCCCTGACCCTGGTGGCCGGCGTCCCCGTCAGCCCGCTCGCCGCGTACCTCACCCTCGTCGACACCGCCAACGGAATCGCCGTCCGGCAGCCGCCCACCGAGTGGATGTTCCCCAACGTCGACCTCACCGTCCACCTTCACCGCCAACCGCGCGGCGCCTGGACCGGCCTGGACACCACGGTCACCTTCGGCCCCTCCGGGCAGGGCCTGACCAGCACGGTCCTGTATGACGTCGACGGTCCGGTCGGACAGGCGCAGCAGATGCTCACGGTGCGCCCCATGCCAGGGGTGTGATCTACCGGGCCGGCCGGGCCATCAGGCAATGTTGTGCACTTTCTTGACGACAGTAATCACAGAGCCTACCTTCACGGTGTCCTTCCCCCCGGTCAAGGGAGACCGCGATGCCCCCGTCCCCCGTCGCATCACCGTCACCGTCACCGTCGACGAGCCCTGAGCGGACCCGGCAGTTGCGCAGAGTCGCCCTCTCGGGGCTGCTAGGTACCGCAGTGGAGTTCTACGACTTCCTCGTCTACGGCACGGTCGCCGCCCTGGTCTTCGGCGAGCTGTTCTTCCCGGGCGCCGACCCGGCCGTCGGCACGATCGCCGCGTTCGGCACCTTCGCCGCCGGCTATGTCGCCCGCCCGCTCGGCGGCATCGTCTTCGGGCACTTCGGTGACCGGCTCGGCCGCAAGTCCATGCTGCTGCTCACGATGGGCCTGATGGGCGGCGCCAGCTTCCTCATCGGCCTGCTGCCCACGTACGGCACGATCGGCGTCTGGGCGCCGGTCCTGCTGATCACCCTGCGTGTCGTCCAGGGCATCGCCATCGGCGGTGAATGGGGCGGCGCCACGCTCATGGTCGTCGAGCACGCCGGGGAGAAGCGCCGCGGACTGTGGTCGAGCTTCACGCAGATGGGAGCCCCGCTCGGCTCCCTGCTCTCCTCGGTCGTCGTCACCTTCGTGGTCGCCATGCCCAGGGACCAGTTCACGGCCTGGGGCTGGCGCGTGCCGTTCCTGCTGAGCGTGGTGCTGCTCGGTGTCGGCCTCTTCGTCCGGCTGAAGGTGGTCGAGAGCCCGCTCTTCGCCGAGGTGAAGAAGGAGCGCACGGAGGCGCGGCTGCCGATCGTCGACGTCCTGCGGCGTCCCCGGCCGCTGCTGCTGGCCTGCTGTGTCGGCATCGGCGCCTTCACCGCCCAGTCCCTGCTGACCAGTTACCTGATCGCGTACGCCACCGGCATCGGATACGCCCGCCCGCAGGTGCTCACCGCGCTCACGGTCTCCGCCTGCGTCGCCCTGGTCGTCCTGCCCTGTGCCTCCGCGCTGTCCGACCGCGTCGGCCGCCGCCCGGTCGTCCTCGCCGGAGCCGTCACCTCGGCCGCGCTCGCCTTCCCCGTCCTCGCCCTGGTCGACTCGAAGTCGCCCGGGCTGCTGATCCTCGCCGTCGTCCTCGGCCACGGCATCGCCCAGTCCGTGATGTACGGCCCGCTGGGCGCCCTGCTCACCGAGATGTTCGGCACCCGGGTCCGCTACACCGGCGCCTCCCTCGGCTACCAGGGAGCCACCCTGATCGGCGCCGGCTTCTCCCCGATGATCGCCGGAAGCCTGGTGGCCGGCAGCGGCAACGGCACCCCCGTCGCCCTGCTGATCTGCGGGGGCTCGCTCATCACCGCGGTGACCGTCTGGTTCGTGCGCGAGACCAGCCGTACGTCCCTGTCCGGCTCGACGCCCGAACGCCCCAACTCCCGCCGGACGGAGGGGATCTCCGCGTGACCACCGAGACTGCGACCTCACGGAGGCACGTACGCCGGGTCCGCCGCCATACCCGTATCGCCTGTGCGGCCGCTCTCCTGCTCGCCGCCGGCGCGCTGCCCACCACGACCGCTGCCGCCGCCTCCGACACGACCCACGTCGACGGCCGACTCCCCTCGGGCGCCACGTACATGATGGACGTCCCCGCCCACTGGAACGGCACCGTCCTGCTGTTCAGCCACGGCTACGCGACCGGCCCCGCCAACCCCGCCCAGGACGCCCCGGACGACGCCACGAAGGCTCTGCTCCTGAAGAACGGCTACGCCCTCGCGGGTTCCTCCTACGCCACCACCGGCTGGGCGGTGACGG
The DNA here is from genome assembly GCF_045162795.1 of Streptomyces sp. NBC_01017. Classification (NCBI taxonomy): domain Bacteria; kingdom Bacillati; phylum Actinomycetota; class Actinomycetes; order Kitasatosporales; family Streptomycetaceae; genus Streptomyces; species Streptomyces sp. NBC_01017. Next base: position 9,673,008 of record NZ_CP108683.1, on the reverse strand, counting down.
ACGCGGTCCCCGATCAGCTCGCGACCCTCACCGCCTTCACCGAACGCTTCGGGACGGCGTCCCGCACCATCGCCTGGGGGCGGTCGTACGGCGGACTCGTCACCACCGCCATCGCCGAGCGGCACCCGGACCGGATCGACGGTTCGATCTCCCTGTGCGGCCTGGTCCACGGCGGGGTGGCCAACTGGAACAACACCCTCGATCCCGTCTTCGCCATCAAGATGCTCCTCGCGCCCGGCACCGACGTCCCGCTGGTGAACATCGCCGATCAGTCGGCCGCCGACGCCGCCGCCGACGCCCTGACCTCCGTGGTCGACTCGGCGCAGACGACGGCCGAGGGGCGGGCGAGGATCGCCCTCGCCGCCGCCCTGCACAACATCCCCGCCTGGAACCAGCCCACGCAGCCCCGGCCGGCCGCGACCGATTGGGACGCCCAGCAGGCCAACCAGTACGAGGCGGTCAAGGGCCTGCTGAAGATCGCCGCCTTCAACCGGCGTCAGGAGGCGGAGGCGCGAGCGGGCGGCAACATGTCCTGGAACACCGGCGTCGACTACGCAAAGCTGCTCGGCCGGTCCTCCGTTCGCAAGGAGGTCACCGAGCTGTACCGGAAGGCCGGCCTGTCCCTGCGCGCCGACCTCGCCACCCTGAAGCGCGCCCCGCGCATCGGCGCCGACCCGAACGCCGTGGCGTGGATGAGCGGCACCAGCTCCTTCACAGGCAAGCTGACCAAGCCGCAGCTGTCCGTGCACACCATCGGCGACGCCCTCGTCCCCGTCCAGACGGAGAGCGCCCTGCAGCGGGCCGTCACCGCAGCCGGGTCGGCGTCCCGGCTGCGGCAGGCGTACACCGACAACGCCGGCCACTGCACCTTCAGCCCGGCCGAGCAACTCGCCGCCCTGCACACCCTGGAGGACCGCCTCACGGCCGGCAGGTGGGTCGGCACCGACCCGACGTCCCTCAACTCCCGTGCCACGGCGGCCGATCCGACCACACCCACCCGCTATGTGCCGTACCGCCCGGCCCCGTACCCGCGTCCCTACGACCTTGCCCACCCAGCCGACGGCCGGTGATGCCGTACGACCGCCCGCCGCGCCGGCGGTGGGCGGTCGTACGCTGTGCACCGTGGAGGACGACGACATCCTGGACACCCCGGTCACCTCGGAGGGCCCGCAGCCGCGACCTCAGTCGCTCATGCTCGCCTTCTTCGGCAATCACGTCCTGGAGGAGGGCGACCTGTGCGTCTACTCGGGCAGCATCATCGAGGTGCTCGGCCGCGTCGGGGTCGGTGAACAGGCCGTACGCTCCACGCTCACCCGCATGGTCAACCGCGGTTTGCTGCGGCGCCGGCGCGACGGCCGCAAGATGTACTTCGGCCTGACCCCGCAGGCGACGCGCGTCCTGGAGGACGGCCGTACCCGCATCTGGAAGCAGGGCGCGGTCAACGACGACTGGGACGGCTCCTGGACCCTGCTCGGCTTCTCCCTCCCCGACTCCTGGAAGCGCCGGCGCCACGACCTGCGCTCCCGGCTGGCCTGGTCCGGATTCGGCGCGCTGTACAGCGGGCTGTGGATCGCCCCCGGGAAGGTCGACGTCGCCGCGGTGGTCTCGGAGCTCGATCTGGCCGACCACGTCAAGATCTTCCACGCCCTGGCGGACGACAGCACCGACATCGCGCAGATGATCCACGGCACCTGGGACCTGGAGAGCATCGCCGCTCGTTACGTCACCTTCGACAAGCGGTGGACGGCCCACCTCGACGCCGGCTCCGGGGACGACCCGATCGGAACCCGGCTGCGGCTGGTCAGCGAATGGCTGTGGACCATCCGCACGGATCCGAGGCTCCCCGCCCGGCACCTTCCCCCCGAGTGGCCGGCCCGCGCCGCCCAGGAGACCTTCCGGCGCGTCGCCGAGCACACCGAGCTGCCCGCGCGGCGGATGGCCGGCGAGCTGCTGGAGACCACCCCGTTCGGGTAGGCGGGCGGCGCCGGGCAGCGGCGCGACCGGCCGGGAATGCGATCCGGATGGCGGACGGGAACCGGCGGCGAGCCGCGAAACGCCGCCGTGGTCCTTCGCGGCCCTCCCCCGACCGGCGATATTGCCTGTCATGGACATCTTGCTCGTCGCCAGCGCGTTCAACAGCCTGTCCCAGCGTGTGTACGCCGAACTGTCCGACCAGGGGCACCGGGTGGAGGTCGTACTCGCCTCGCACGGCCCCGAAGCAGTCCGGGCCGCCGTACGCGAGACGCGTCCGGAGCTGGTCATCGCTCCGATGCTGAAGACGGCGCTGCCGGAGGAGGTGTGGCAGGAGCACACCTGTCTGATCGTGCATCCGGGCCCACCCGGCGACCGCGGCCCGTCCTCCCTCGACTGGGCGATCGCCGAGGGGGCGTCCCACTGGGGTGTGACGGTGCTTCAGGCCGAGGCGGCGATGGACGCGGGCGCCATCTGGGCGGACGGGTCCTTCCCGGTGCCGGCGGCCGGCAAGAGCGACCTGTACCGCAACGAGGTCTCCGACGCCGCCTCGGCCGCCGTCCTGCTGGCGGTGGAACGGTTCGCCGACGGATCGTTCAAGCCGAAGGCACAGAGCGATCCCGCGATTGCCGTGGTGTGGCGCGACTTCCTCCGCCAGGAGCGGCGACGGATCGACTGGGAGAACGACAGCACGGCGACGGTGCTGCGCAAGCTCCGTGGGGCCGACTCGCAGCCGGGTGTCCTGGACGAACTGTGCGGCCGGGAGGTGTTCCTGCACGGCGGGCACGGCGAGGACCACCTGCGCGGGCGCCCCGGCGAACTGCTCGCGACGCGGTCCGGCGCGGTCTGCCGGGCCACCCGGGACGGCGCGGTTTGGATCCCGGAGCTGCGCCCCCGCAAGAGCTCAGGCGACCCGGCGCCGTTCCGCCGCCCCGCGGCCTCGGTGCTCGCCGGCTTCCCGGCTCCGTCCGGCACCGGCCAGGGGACCCCGCGCCATGACGGCGGCCCGCACTGGCTGCCGGAGGACACCGTCCCGCTCGAACCGCCCGCGGACCGCGCCACCTGGACCGACATCCGCTACCGGCAGCGCGGCGAGGTCGGCTTCCTGTCCTTCTCCTTCCCGGGCGGCGCGATGAGCACGGACCAGTGCCGCAGGCTGCTCGCCGCGTACCGTCGCGCGCTCACCCGTCCTACCTCGGTGCTGGTGCTCGGCGGCGCCCGCGACTTCTTCTCCAACGGCATCCATCTGAACGTCATCGAGGCGTCGGCCGACCCGGCGGGCGAGTCGTGGGCCAACCTCAATGCCATGAACGACCTGGTCGAGGCGGTAGTGCGCACGACCGACCGCCTGGTGGTCGCGGCCCTCGGCGGCAACGCGGCCGCCGGCGGCGTGATGCTCGCCCTGGCCGCCGACCAGGTGTGGTGCCGCACGGGCAGCGTCCTCAACCCGCACTACCGGCGCATGGGCCTGTACGGGTCGGAGTACTGGACGTACACGCTGCCGCGCCGCGTCGGAGCCGGGACGGCCGCGCGGCTGACGACCGAGGCGCTGCCGGTGAGCGCGGCGGCGGCCGCACGGATCGGGCTGGTGGACCGTCTGGTGCCGGTCCCGGCGCGGGAGTTCACCGGGGAGGTCGAGCACATGGCTGCCGCCCTCGCCGAGGACCCGGACCTCGCGGAACGGATCGCCGCCAGGGCCGCGGCGCGGCAGGCGGACGAGGCGCGGCGACCGCTCGGCGAGTACCGGCGGGACGAACTCGCCCGCATGCGCGCCATCTTCTTCGACCCGCGCGCCCCGTACCACTGTCTGCGCTCGGCCTTCGTCCGCAAGCAGCCGAGCGGCTCCGCCAACCCACTGGCCACCGGGGGTGCGCGATGAGTACCCGCCTTCTGGTGGCCGGCGTCGGCAACATCTTCCTCGGGGACGACGCCTTCGGCCCCGAGGTGGTCCGCGCCCTGGACCTGCGTCCGCTGCCGCCCGAGGTGCGGGTGCGGGACTTCGGCATCCGCGGCATGGACCTCGCGTACGAGCTGCTCGACGGTTACGACACGGCCGTCCTTGTCGACGCGTCCGTACGGGGACACGAGCCGGGCACCCTGTCGCTGATCGAGCCGGAGCTCCCCGACGGCACCGCGGGCGGGCCCGTTCCCGAGGCGCACGGCATGGACCCGGCGAAGGTCCTGGCGCTGGCCGGCCACCTGGGCGACGAGCCGCTCCCACGCGTCCTCGTCCTCGCCTGCGAGCCCGAGCTGCGGCCGCGCGGCGACGAGGACATCGCGCCGGGCATCAGCGCGACCGTGCGCGACGCCATCGGACGGGCCGTCGCCGCCCTGCACACGATGGTCCCGGTGCTCCTCGCCGACCCGGCGGCCACGCCCCCGTTGAGCCGCCCGGAGGAATCCACGGACCCGCGCGCGGCCGGTCTCCCGCGCCTGGTGGCCGAGGGCGCGGAGGATCGATAGCGGTCCGAACCCCCGATCCCCCGCTGGGAGCAGCGCTCATGTGCGATTCCGTGGACGAGGTCACTCAGGCCGTCCTGGCGAAGAACGACGATCTGGCCGCGAGCCTGCGCGAGGAACTGGCCCGGCGTGGTGTGAGCGTGGTCAACCTGCTGTCCAGCCCGGGCAGCGGCAAGACGGAACTGCTCGGGCGTGTGCTGGCCAGGGCGGTGGAGCGGACCATCCCGGTGGCCGCCCTCACCGCCGACCTGGCGACCGACAACGACGCCCGCCGGCTCGCCCGTTCGGGGGCGCCGGTGAAGCAGCTGCTGACCGACGGGCTGTGCCATCTGGAGGCCCGGCAGCTGCGCGGCCATGTGGAGAGCTGGCTGCCGGAGGGCACCTCACTGCTGTTCGTGGAGAACGTCGGCAACCTGGTCTGCCCGGCCTCCTACGACCTCGGCGAGAGCCTGCGGATCGTGCTCATGGCGGTGACGGAGGGCGAGGACAAGCCGCTGAAGTACCCCACGGCCTTCGGCTCCGCCCATCTGGTGGTGCTCACCAAGACCGACCTGGCCGGGCCCGCCGGTTTCGACCAGGCCGCCTTCGCCGCCAACATCCAGCGGGTCAACCCCGGGGTGGAGCTGATGTTCTCCTGCGCCCGGACCGGCGACGGGGTCGATACCCTGCTGGACCGGGTGCTCGCGGTGCGGGACGGGGCCGCGGTCCACCGGCCTCCGCTGGCGCCCCGCCCCCACAGCCACGCTCACACACACAGCGACACCCACACCCACGACCGCAGCCACACGCATGAGGACGCCGCTTCCGGCCTCGCGGCCGGCCGCGTCTCGTGACGGCGCCCACCACAGAGGCGTTGCGCCGCCGCGTCATCGTGCGCGGCACGGTGCAGGGCGTGGGTTTCCGCCCGTACGTGCACCGTCTGGCCTCCGACCTCGCCCTGGCGGGGTTCGTGAGCAACACGGCGAGCGGTGTCCTCATCGAAGTGGAGGGCCCGCCGGACGGTGTCGCCGACTTCTGCGAGCGGCTCGCCGCCCAGCCCCCGCCGCTGGCCTCCGTCACCGCCGTCGGGTTCGAGGATCTGCCCGTCACCGGCGCCGACGACGCCTTCACCATCCGCTCCACCGACCGCTCCCCCGGCCGCACGCTCCTGCCGCCCGACACGGCGACCTGCGCCGACTGCCTGCGGGAGCTGGCCGATCCGGCCGACCGCCGCCACCGGCACCCGTTCGTCACCTGCACGCACTGCGGGCCGCGCTTCACCATCGCCACAGGCATGCCGTACGACCGGGCGGTCACGACCATGGCCGGCTTCCCGATGTGTCCCGACTGCGCCCGGGAGTACGGCGATCCGGGCGACCGCCGCTTCCACGCCCAGCCCGTGGCCTGCCCCGACTGCGGCCCCCGGCTGCGCCTGGTGCCCGCTGCCGGGAGCGCCGTCCGGCCCGCGCGGGACGCCGATGCCCTGGCAGCGGCACGGGCGCTGCTCGCCGCCGGAGGGATCGTCGCCGTCAAGGGCCTCGGCGGCTACCACCTGGCGTGCGACGCCACCGACGCGCGGGCCGTCGACACGCTGCGCGCCCGCAAGGCACGCGGCGGCAAGCCGTTCGCGGTGATGTGCGCGGACCTCGATGTCGTGCGGCGGATCGCCGTGCCGTCCACACCCGAGACGGCCGCCCTCACCGGCCCCCGGCGCCCCATCGTCCTGCTGCGCCGACGCGCGGAGCACAACACCCTCGCGCCCGGCGTCTGCCCCGGCAGCCCGCACGTCGGTGTGATGCTGCCCTACACCCCCGTACACACCTTGCTGTTCGGCCTCCCCGGCGATCCGCCCGGCCCGCGGGTGCTGGTCATGACGAGCGGCAACCGCTCCGGGGAACCGATCGTCACGGACGACGCCGAGGCCCTGACCCGGCTGGCCGGGCTTGCCGACGCCTGGCTGGCACACGACCGGCCCATCGCGTCGCCGTGCGACGACTCCCTGCTGCGGGTACGCCCCGACGGCACGGAGCAGGTGCTGCGCCGGTCCCGGGGTTACGCACCCCGCCCGCTGCGTCTGCCGGTCGCGGTGCGGCCCGCGCTGGCCGTGGGCGGCGACCTGAAGAACGCCCTGTGCCTCGGCGAGGGCGACCACGCCTGGTTCGGGCCGCACATCGGCGACATGGGTGAGCTGGCCACCCTGGAGGCGGCCCGGCGGGCGGAGTCCCAGCTGCGGGCACTGACCGGCGTCAGCCCCGAACTCGTCGCCGCCGACCGGCACCCGGGATACCACTCGTCGCGCTGGGCCCGGCAGAGAGCCTCCCAACTGCCCGCGCACTCCCCCGTGTTCGTCCAGCATCACCACGCCCACATCGCCTCGGCGATGGCCGAGCACGGCCTCGACGGCACCACACCCGTGATCGGGGTCGCCTTCGACGGCACGGGCTACGGCGACGACGGCACCGTCTGGGGCGGCGAGATCCTGCTCGCCGACTACACCGGCTTCCGGCGCTACGGCCGGCTCACCCCGGCTCCGCTCCCCGGCGGCGACGCGGGCGTGGCCAACCCGTGCCGCCTTGCCCTGGCCCGGCTGTGGGCGGCAGGCGTGCGGTGGGACACGGACCTGCCCAGCGTGGGCGCTTGCGCTCCCGACGAACTTGCCTTGCTGGAACGCCAGTTGACGCGCGGTCTGGCCTGTGTGGCGACCTCCAGCATGGGCCGGCTCTTCGACGCGGTGTCGTCGCTCGTCGGCGTATGTCATCGCGCGCAGTACGAGGCGCAGGCGGCGATGGAGCTGGAGTCCGCCGCCGCGGGGGCCTGGGACGCCGACACCTCGGCGTACGCCTTCGGACTCGCCGACGGCGCCTACGATCCGGCGCCCGTGCTCGTCGCGCTGGTCGCCGATCTGCGCCGCGGCACACCGGCTCCCGTACTCGCCGCGCGCTTCCACCGCGGCGTGGCACGGGCCGTCGCGGCGGGCTGCCGGCGGGCGCGCCGGGACACCGGGCTGACCACCGTCGCCCTGAGCGGCGGGGTGTTCGCCAACGCGCTGCTGGAGGAGGAGTGCACTCGGCTGCTGGCCGGGGACGGCTTCACACTGCTCCGGCACGGCGAAGTCCCGCCGAACGACGGCGGGTTGGCCCTCGGCCAGCTGGTGGTCGCGGCGCACGAACGACAGAAGGAGTGACGCATGTGCTTGGCAGTGCCCGGCAAGGTCGTGGCCATCGACGACACCGCGGATCCGCTCACCGGGCTGATCGACTTCGGCGGGGTCCAGAAACAGGCGTGTCTGGAGTACGTCAGCGACGTGAAGGTGGGTGAGTACGTCATCGTGCACGTCGGATTCGCGCTCCAGCGCCTGGACGAGGAGTCGGCGCTTGCCTCCCTGAAGCTCTTCGAGGAACTGGGGCTGCTGGAGGAGGAGTTCGGGGACGCCTGGGACCAGGCGGCCAAGGAGGCGGGCGGCGCCGCGGTGGCGGATGGCCAGGACAGCGGGAGTGAGGCCCGGTGAAGTACATCGACGAGTTCAACGACCCCGATCTCGCCCGGCGGCTGCTGGACGAGATCCGCGCCACCGCCACCCGGCCCTGGGCCCTGATGGAGGTGTGCGGCGGGCAGACCCACTCGATCATCCGGCACGGCATCGACCAACTGCTGCCCGAGAATGTCGAGTTGATCCACGGCCCCGGCTGCCCCGTCTGTGTCACGCCGCTGGACGTCATCGACAAGGCCCTGGAGATCGCCTCGCGGCCCGACGTGATCTTCTGCTCCTTCGGCGACATGCTCCGGGTGCCGGGCACCGACCGCGACCTGTTCCGGGTCAAGGGCGAGGGCGGCGACGTACGCGTGGTCTACTCCCCGCTCGACGCCCTGGAGCTGGCCCGCCGCAACCCGGACCGGGAGGTGGTGTTCTTCGCGATCGGCTTCGAGACGACCGCCCCGGCCAACGCGATGGCCGTGCACCAGGCGCGCCGGCTGGGCCTGACCAACTTCAGCCTGCTGGTGTCGCATGTGCGGGTGCCCCCGGCGATCGAGGCGATCATGACGGCGCCCGAGTGCCGGGTGCAGGGCTTCCTGGCCGCCGGGCATGTGTGCAGCGTGATGGGGACGGCCGAGTACCCGGGGCTCGCCGAGCGGTTCGGCGTTCCGATGGTGGTGACCGGCTTCGAACCGCTGGACATCCTGGAGGGCATCCGCCTGGCGGTGCGCCAGCTGGAGCGCGGTGAGCACCGGGTGGAGAACGGGTACCCGCGCGCCGTGCGCGAGGAGGGCAACCCGGCCGCCGTGCGCATGATCGAGGAGGTGTTCGAGGTCACCGACCGGAACTGGCGCGGTATCGGGCGCATCCCGCTGAGCGGCTGGCGGCTGGCCGACGCCTTCCGGGCGTACGACGCCGAGCACCGCTTCGACGTCAGCGGCATCCGCACCGAGGAGCCCGCCGAGTGCCGCAGTGGCGAGGTCCTCCAAGGGCTGATCAAGCCGACCGAGTGCGCCGCGTTCGGCACCACCTGCACTCCGCGCACTCCGCTCGGCGCCACCATGGTCTCCAGCGAGGGTGCCTGCGCGGCCTACTACCTGTACCGCCGCATGAACGCGCCGACTCCGCAGGCCGACCGGGCCGCGCGGGAGGAGATGAACCCCGTTGCCTGAACAACTCGCCGAGACGGTGGACCCGGCCAACTGGTCCTGCCCCGCCCCACTGCGCGACCAGGGGGTCGTGGTGATGGGGCACGGCGGCGGCGGTGCGCTGTCGGCGGAGCTGATGGAGCAGATCTTCACCCCCGCCTACGGCAACGCCATGCTGGCCGGGCTCGCGGACTCCGCCGTCCTCGAACTGGGCGGTGCCCGGCTGGCGTTCTCCACCGACTCCTACGTGGTCAGGCCGCTGTTCTTCCCCGGCGGCTGCCTCGGCGACCTCGCGGTCAACGGCACCGTCAACGACCTGGCGATGAGCGGCGCCGGGCCCGCGTATCTGTCCGCCGCCTTCGTGCTGGAGGAGGGCGTCGGGCTGACCGTGGTCGAACGGATCGCGCGGGCCATGGGCGCGGCGGCCGGGGCGGCCGGGGTCACGATCGCCACGGGTGACACCAAGGTGGTGGAGTCCGGGCACGGCGACGGCGTGTACGTCACCACTGCCGGGGTGGGACTCGTGCCCGACGGGGTGGACATCCGCCCCCAGCGTGCCCGGCCCGGTGACGCCGTCATCGTCAGCGGACCGATCGGCCTGCACGGGGTGGCGATCATGAGTGTGCGGGAGGGCCTGGAGTTCGGGGTGGAGGTGGCCAGCGACACCGCGCCGCTGGCCGGTCTGGTGGCGGCCATGCTGGCGGTCACCCCGGACATCCATGTACTGCGCGACCCCACCAGGGGCGGCCTCGCCGCGTCCCTCAACGAGATCGCGCGGGCCTCCGGAACCGGTGTGCGGCTGCGGGAGCGGGCCATTCCGGTGCCGGACGCGGTGGCGAACGCCTGCGGTTTCCTGGGGCTCGACCCGCTCTACGTCGCCAACGAGGGCCGGCTGGTCGCCTTCGTGCCCCCGTCGGAGGCGGAGGATGTCCTCGCGGCGATGCGCGCCCACCCGCAGGGCGCCGGGGCCACTCTGATCGGCGAGTGCGTCGCCGACCACCCCGGGATGGTGGTGGTCGCGACGGGGCTCGGCGGGACCCGGGTGGTGGATCTGCCGCTGGGTGAGCAGTTGCCGCGTATCTGCTGATCCGGTCCGGACGTGCGTGGGCCCCGCCGATGGTGTTCGGCGGGGCCCACGCACGCTATGCCGAGGCCGGTAACGGCTCGATTCCGGTGATCTCCAGTTCCCGGCCGCTGCGCAGGTCCGTGGAGGGCTCGTCGCAGCGCGGGCACCAGAAGAACGGGGGCATGCCCACCGGGAACTCCTCGGCGCACGGGCCGCACCAGGCCTGCGCGGGGATCTGCTCGACCACGAGCCGTGCCTCGGCGAGGGGGGTCCCGTCTCGGGCCACCTCGAAGGCGAAATCCAGGGCGTCGGGGACGACGCCCGCCAGTTCGCCGACCCGGACGGTCACCGCCGAGACGGAGTCGGTCCCGTCGGCCCGGGCCAGCTCACCGGCCCGCTCGATGATCGCGGTCGCGATCGACAGTTCGTGCACAACCGGCTCACGGGTACCGGCGACCGGCGCGGAACCCGCCGGACATCCGCCAGATCCGCGCCTCGCGCCTGAGGCTGGGCAACTCCCAGAGCAGCGCGGCGAGGACCAGGCCGCCCACCAGGGCCGCCTCGGCCATCAGCACCCGCTGTCCGCTCATCCCGGCTCGTCTGCCCGTGGCAGCCGACCTATGTGCTCGTTGGACCTTCATGTGCGGCGACTCCCTGCTGTCTCTCATCCCGGTGAGATGTTCGGCATGGTCTCCACGAGCACGTCATGCCGTTTCCAATGGATCCCGGTGGAGCGGCGCGCGTCGGCGGTGCCGTCCTCGTGGTGGCCCTTCTGGTCCTTGTACCGCCCCCGGTTGCCCTGGTGCATGCCGGTCACGTGCCCGGGGGTGTCGGGCTTCGCCTGGGCCCGGCCCACTCTGATGCTGCCCATGGGGTGATCTCCTTCCTCGCCTCCGACCTGCGGAGTACGTGCTCAGGACCGCTCGGTGAGGTCCTCGAAGAACCGCTCGACGGCCGGCCAGACCTGGCCGCCGCCGGACAGGCCGCGCCACTCCCGGCGTACGACGGCGACCATCCGGTAGCAGTCGTCGATCGGCACGATCCAGTGGTGGTCGAGGCCGTGGACGGTGTTCACCAGCAGTGCCTCCACCTCGGGTTCCACGGAGGCGAGCTGCGGACACGTCTCGGCGAGCTGGACCCAGGCCGCCGCGTCCACCTCCCAGCGCATGGCACCCGCCGGGCTCGGGCCCTGCGCGGTGACGGTGCCGTCCGCACGGGGCACGAAGAAGACCAGGCCGACGGGTACGCCCAGCGCCGCCGTGTCGACCTTGGGCAGCCGGATCCGGCGCCGGGGCACCAGCCGGTAGTGCCCGTCACCCGCACCGGCACCGGCGAACAGCACCGAGCAGGGGCCGCAGACGCACCGCACCTCGTCCTGCCCGGTGTCGTACAGGTGCGCGTGCTCGTCCGGCACCGGCGCGGCGCACAGGTCGCAGGCCTCCGCCCCGGCCGCCGCGGTGCGGTCGGCCGAGGAGCGGATGAGGCGGGCCAGGGCTCCGTCGGTGGTCACCGTGCGCCCCGGTGCGTCAGTGTGGCGAGCGGTACGAACGCGGGAGCGGGGGCCGGGGGAGCGGCCGTCAGCGGTTCGACCGCCGTCAGCTCGGGAGCCATGGCGAGCACCGCCTCGCGGACCGCGTCGGTGACGTCCATGGCACCGGCACCGGCACCACACCCGGAGCCGGAGCCGCATCCGCCGCCCGACGTCATGCGCACCCGGGCCACCTGTCCCTCCACGCCGGCCCACTCCACGTCACCGCCGCGTTCCTGTACGGCGGGACGCAGCCGTTCCACCGCGCGGGCCGCCCGGCGCTCGGCGGGCTCCGGGTGGACGTCGTGCAGGACCAGCAGGTGGCCCAGCAACTCGTCGTCGGCCAGGCGCTCGGCCAGCTGACCGTCCGCGTGGTCCATGACGCGGGCCAGCGCCTCGCCGTAGACCTCGGTCAGCAGTCCCACCGCCTCGGTCGCGGAGCGCGTGGTGGGGCCGGGTGCGGACTCCAGGCCCGCCAGCAGCTCGTCGAGCCGGGCGAGCCGGGCCTCCACATCCGGGTCCGCCAGCCGGGCGGCACCGGCCTCAGCCATGGTTCGCCCCGTACGTCGGCGAGTGCAGGGTGGTGAGCGTCTTGCCCTTGCCGACGTACATGTGGACCCCGCACGGCAGACAGGGGTCGAAGCTGCGGACGGTGCGCATGATGTCGACGCCCTTGAAGTCGTCCGGCCCGTTCTCCTCGAAGATGGGCTGGCCCTGGACGGCGTCCTCGTACGGCCCGGGGGTGCCGTAGATGTCGCGCGGGCTGGCGTTCCACGGGGTGGGCGGGTACGGGTGGTAGTTGGCGATCTTCTTGTCCTTGATCACCAGGTGGTGCGAGAGCACGCCGCGGACCGCCTCGTGGAATCCGCAGCCGATGGCCTCGTCGGGCACCTCGTAGTTCTCGAAGACCTTGGTCTCGCCCGCCCGCACCAGCCCCATGGCCTCTTCCAGGAACTGCAGAGCCATGGCGGCCGCGTAGGCGACGAAGTAGGGCCGGGCGCGGTCGCGCTCGATGGTGTTGCTCCACTGCGGGATGCGCCACTCCAGGGTGGTCTCCGGCAGGGTCTCGCCCTTGGGCAGCGAGATGCGCACGCTGTGGCCGGTGGCCTTGATGTACGGGGTGTCGACCAGGCCGCTCAGCGCGGTCGACCACAGCCGGGCGAGCGGGCCGCCGCCGGTGTCGAGGGCGAGGTGCTGGTCGGTCCGCTTGTCGTACCAGCGCGGGCTCATGACCCAGCTGTACTTGTCGTCGAAGTTGCGCTTCTGCGGCACCGGGACGGTGGTCTGGTTCCACGGGTGGCGCATGTCGACGGGGTTGCCGAGCGGGTCGTGCGTGACGAAGGGCGATTCGTTCACCCAGTCCTCGTAGTACGAGCTGCCGAGCATGATGCGCAGGCCGAGGTTGATGTCGACGAGGTTGTTGGTGACGAGTTCGCCGTCGACGATGATGCCGGGCGTGACGTACATCGCCTTGCCCCAGGTGTTCATCGTCTCGTAGCGGTAGTCGACGACCTTGGGGTCCTGGAAGGCGCCCCAGCAGCCCAGCAGGACGCGGCGGCGGCCGACCTCCTCGTAGCCGGGCAGTGCCTCGTAGAAGAAGTCGAAGACGTCGTCGTTCATGGCGACGGCCTTCTTCACGAAGTCGATGACCCGCATGAGCCGGCTGAGGTAGTCGGTGAAGGCGGTCGGCTGCGGCATCGTGCCGACGCCGCCCGGGTACAGCGTGGACGGGTGGACGTGCCGCCCCTCCATCAGGCAGAACATCTCACGGGTGACGCGGCTGACCTTCAGGGCCTCTTTGTAGACCTCGCCCTCGAAGGGGTTGAAGGCCTTCATGATGTCGGCGATCGTCCGGTAGCCGTGGATCTCGCCGCGCGGTGCATCGGTGCGTTCGGCGCGGGCCAGCAGACCGGGGTTGGTGGCCTTGACCATCGCCTCGCAGAAGTCCACGAAGACCAGGTTGTCCTGGAAGATCGTGTGGTCGAACATGTACTCGGCCGCTTCGCCGAGGTTGACGATGTGCTCGGCCAGCGGGGGCGGCTTGACGCCGTAGGCCATCTGCTGGGCGTAGTCGGAGCAGGTGGTGTGGTTGTCGCCGCAGATGCCGCAGATCCGGGACGTGATGAAGCCCGCGTCGCGCGGGTCCTTGCCCTTCATGAACACGGAGTAGCCGCGGAAGAGCGACGAGGTGCTGTGGCATTCCACGACTTCCCGGTTGGCGAAGTCGATCTTCGTGTAGATGCCCAGGTTCCCGATGATCCGGGTGATCGGATCCCAGGACATGTCCACGAGTTGTGGCGGCTTGCGCTCCGTGGACCGGGCCTCGGTGGTGGTCATCTGCGGTGCTGCCCCTCGCTGTCGGTGATGTGCGGGTGGGTCGTGAGGTGGGGGTCGTGCGGCTTCGGGAGCTGCGCGCGGGGTGCCATCAGGGGCGCCAGTGCGGGTCGTAGCCGCTGGTCAGCTTGCGCTTGTTGTGGCGCCACCTGGGCTCGTGGTTGACCAGCTCGTTCGTCATGCCGCGCAGCCTGCGGATGACGGCCCCGTACGGCTTGATGGCCAGGGACGACAGCGTGCCGCCCGGGGGCTCGTCCATGAACGGCATGAACGCGTCGGGGAAGCCGGGCATCGTGCAGCCGATGCAGATGCCGCCGACGTTCGGGCAGCCGCCGATGCCGGCCATCCAGCCGCGCTTGGGCACGTTGCAGTTCACGACCGGCCCCCAACACCCGGTCTTCACAAGGCACTTGGGGGAGTTGTAGTCCTTGGCGAAGCTGGCCTGCTCGTAGTACGAGCCGCGGTCGCAGCCCTCGTGGACCGTCCTGCCGAACAGCCACTGCGGGCGCAGCATGTGGTCCAGCGGGGGCGGGGGCGCGGAGCCGGCCGCGTGGTAGAGGACCCAGACCAGGGTCTCCATGAAGTTCTCGGGCTGGATCGGGCAGCCGGGCACGTTGACGATCGGCAGGCCGCCCTGGGAGGTGTAGTCCCAGCCGAGGTAGTCGGCGAGGCCCATGCAGCCGGTGGGGTTGCCGGACATGGCGTGGATGCCGCCGAAGGTGGCGCAGGTGCCGGCGGCCACCACCGCCCAGGCCTTGGGGGCCAGTTGGTCGATCCACCAGTTCAGGGTCTGCGGCTCACCGGTCTCCGGGTCGTTGCCGAAGGACGTCCAGTAGCCGTCGCCCTCGATGATGTTCTGGTTGGGGATCGAACCCTCGATCACCAGGATGAACGGTGACAAATCGCCCCGCACGGCGGCCCGGTAGGGAGCGAGGAAGTCCTCGCCGCCCAGACTGGGCGAGAGCACCTTGTTGACCAGGTTCACCTTCGGCAGGCCCGGGATCAGACCGAGGACCAGGTCCTCGATGGAGGGCTGGTCGGCGGCCGTGAGGGAGACGGTGTCGCCGTCACAGCTCATGCCCTCGGAGATCCACAGGATGGTGATCTCGTCGAAGCCCTCGCGGTCCTCGCCGCGACTGGGTTCTTTGCTGACCTCGGCGGTACTGCTGTGCGTTGCCATGTCATCGGCCTCCGCTGCGGGGGGTTTCGGATGGAGCGGGCTCCAGTGGCTCGAGTTCGTCCGGCCGGAAGTAGAGGAAACGGCCGTACCAGGTGTGCAGTTCGGCCGCGGGATCGTCGTCGACGGTGACGGCGAGGTGCACGCTGCCGTCCACGTCATGGAACACGGCCGCGACCTCGGCGGTCCGCCCGGCCAGGAACATGTCCTGGGCGTCGGCTCCGCGTCCCCGCGGGCGGAGCCTTACGCGGCTGCCTGCGCCGAGGGGTACGCCGTCCACGAGCACGGTGTCGGTGGACGGCGAGAGACCGTCGTCGGCGCCTTCCTGCCACCAGGCCGGTCGTTCGGCGGGCGGGGTTGCCAGGGGCGCCGGGGCGGCGGGGGCGGCATGGGTTGACGGAGTCAGGGAACGGACGGCGCCGTGCAGCCGCTCGAAGACCTCCTGAGGCATGGTGTCGACCCGGTCGAGGATCGCGGCGGCCCGCGGGTCGGTGGCGCGCGCCTCCCGCTTCTCCTCGTCGGTCAGCAGCATCGTGCGGAGCGTGAGGATCTCGTCGATCTCCGCCGCGTCGTGCAGGTCGCCGGGGCTCTCCGGGGCGACCTGGGGGTGGTCGGGCAGGATGATCGGGGCGGACAGCAGGACGCGCCCGACCGCGTCGGGGTCACCGCCGAGCACGGGGAACGTGAACTCGTTGCGGCACGCGCTCGCATGGGCACGCAGGTCCGCGGGCGGATCGGTCGGCGAGACGAACTCCACGCCGTCACCGCCGATGAGGGTGTGCGTGGCGATGAGCGCTCGGCGCAGGGCCTCGTCGCGCGGGGTTCGCGGATCCGGCGCGGCTCCCGTGTTCGTTGTGCGCACCCGGAGCCGGCAGAGATACGGCGCGAGCCGCTCGGCGACGACGGTGAGGCTCGCCCGTACCTCCTCGCGGCGCCGCACCACCCGCGCGGCGTGTCCCGGCAGGTGCTCGACCTCCGCACCGGCCGGCGCTGTCACCGCAACGGTGTGCTCGCCACGAAGGAGCTCGTCCAGAGGCACCACGGCATCGAACTCGCGCGGTACGGCCTCGTCGAAGGTCAGATGTGTCGTGCCGTCGTCGGTGCGCAACGACTCGACGGGGCGGTGTTCGCCGTCCCGCCCCGTTTCCTCGACCTGTTTGCGCTGCATCTGCAGACAGCGAAGTCGCACCCGTACGGCCGCGCCGGGCTCCCGGAGCCTCAGCAGGCACTCGGTCTGCTGGTACCAGGAGTCGGCGGAGCCGGAGACACCGGGGACGACGGGACCGTCCGACTCCACCCAGTCCCGGGGGAACAGCACCCCGAACTGCCATCGGACGCGGTTCTTGGCCGAGGAGCGCCGATACGGATACAGCAGGTAGCCCTCGTAGAGGACGGCGTCGGCGACCGCGCTCACCTGCTCGAAGACGCCCACGTCCTGCCCGGGGTCAGCGCATGCAGTGCCGCCCTCGGCCCGTCCGTCCGCCGTCATCGCGCCTCCTCGTCGCAGTGTGCACGCGCATCCCTTCCACCACGCTCACACCACTCACCCACCCTCGCCTCCTCCGGCGCAGCGGCGATGGGCCATTCGGGTAGGAGGCTCAGTCCGTCGGCACGGTCGCCGGCAGGCCCAGCGCAGCGGAGACATGGCGCCAGATGGAGGTGAGCGCCGTGTCGAGGGTGACCGTCGGGTCGCGCAGCATGAGGCGGATGCCGTAGCCGTCGCTGAGGGACAGGACGAGGGTGCTGAGGTCGTCCACGTCGGTCGGCGTGAACTCGCCGGAGGCGATACCGCGTCGTACCGCGTCGCCCACCCAGGCGTGCAGCTGGGCGTACAGGTCCACGGCGAAGACGCGCGTGGTCTCGTCGCGCAGTGCCCGGACCCACAGTTCCTGCCAGAGCCGCCAGTCCTGGTGGAGCTGGGGGTCGGTGGGCAGGAGGTTGCGCAGGATGCGGGAGAGAATGACCGCCGCCGGGGCAGTTTCCGCGTCACGTTCGACGTCGACGGCCGTGTTGGCGAAGGAGTGGGTCATCGCCTCGGTGAAGAGCTTCTCGCGCGTGTCGAAGTGATAGTGCAGCAGCGCCGTCGACACACCGGCCCGCTCGGCGACCATGCGCATCCGGATCTTCTCGAACCCGATGTCGGCGATGACCTCGCACGCCGCGGTCAGGATGCGCTCGCGTGTGTCTGCCGTGCGCACCTTCGTGCTCACCCTCGGGCTCCCCTCGTTCCGTGGACGTAGGCCATGACCATCTTCCCTCACGGCCGCCCCGCCGGTGCCGCGGCCTCGGGACGGCCCTGTGCGTCGTACGCATGGAAGCCCCGCCCGGACTTCCGTCCCAGCAACCCGGCCTCCACCATGCGGGACAGCAGTGGGGGTGGCGAGTACTGGGGCTCGCGGAATTCGGCGTACAGCGACTCGGCGATGGCGCGTGTGGTGTCCAGGCCGATCAGGTCGGTCAGGGCGAGCGGGCCGAGCGGGTGCGCGCAGCCGAGGACCATGCCGCGGTCGACGTCCTCGACGGTCGCGCTGCCCGACTCCACCATGCGGACGGCGGCCAGGAGATAGGGCACGAGCAGCGCGTTGACGACGAACCCCGCCTTGTCCCGGGTCCGGACCACCTCCTTGCCGAGGGTGCCGGTCACGAACTCCTCGGCCCGTGCCGCCGTGGTGGGCGAGGTGAGCAGCGACGGCACGAGTTCGACGAGCCGCAGGACCGGAACGGGGTTGAAGAAGTGCACGCCGACGACCCGGTCGGGGCGGGTCGTCGCGGCGGCGAGCCTGATGACCGGGATGGAGGAGGTGTTGGTCGCCAGGATCGTGTCGTCGCCTGTGATCACGGAGTCGAGGCGGGTGAAGACGTCGATCTTGAGGGCCTCGTCCTCGGCGACCGCTTCGATGACCAGGTCGTGGTCGTGCAGCGCCTCGATGTCATGCACGACGGTGACCAGGGCCGCGGCGGCCTCCCGTCGTTCGTCGCTGAGCCTGCCGTGTGCGGTGGCCCGGTCGAGCGAGCGGGTGATGCGGAGGCGGCCGGCCCGGGCCGCCTCCGCGTCGCGCTCCACGACCGTGACCGGTACGTCGGCCCGTGCGCAGACCTCGGCGATGCCGACGCCCATCAGCCCGCAGCCGACGACTCCCACGCGGTTGATGTCGGTCATCCGTGTCCCTCTCTCTGGTCTGCGGCGGTGCGGGTCAGGCGCTGGGCAGGTCCAGGACCCCGGAGCCGCGCTTGATGAGCTCGTTGGCGATGATCAGCCGCTGGATCTCGGAGGTGCCCTCCCAGATACGGTCCACGCGCAGCTCGCGGTAGAGCCGTTCGACGGCATACGAGCGGTCGTAGCCGCGCCCGCCGTGGATCTGGAGGCACCGGTCGATCACGCGGCCCGAGGCCTCGCTCGCCGCGAGCTTGGCGATGGCCGCCTTGGCGTGCAGGGTCTTGCGGTCCTCGGCCGAGGCCTGGTCGATCTCCCAGGCGACCTGGTGGGTGTAGGCACGGTTGACGGCGATGTCCACGGCGCAGTCGGCGAGCATGCCCTGGATCAGCTGGTACGAGGAGATCGGCGCCCCGAACTGCTCGCGCTCCACGGCCCAGTCACGGGACAGCTCCAGCGCCCGCTCGGCCGCGCCGATCGTACGGGCGGCGATCATGAGGCGCTCCTCGGTGAACCACGAGCGCGTGATGTCGTACCCCTCGCCGATACCGCCGAGCACCGCGTCCTCGCCGACCTGGACGTCGGTGAAGGTGAACTCGGGGTGCTCGTAGACGAAGGTGTGCATCCAGCGCGGGACACGCGTCATCTCGATGCCGGGGGTGTCCTTGTCGACCAGGAAGAGGGTGGGGGCACGCTCCGGTCCTGCTGCGGCGAGCACGATCATGAAGTCGGCGTGGTCGCCGACGGTCACGAACCACTTCTCGCCGTTGAGCACCCAGCCCTGGTCGTTCTTCGTCGCCGTGGTGGCCAGGTTCTGCGGGTCGGAGCCGGCGCCGGGCTCGGTGACGGCGTAGCAGTCACGCCGCTCGCCGTTGATCACCGGGACGAGGAAGCGTTCGCGCTGCTCGGGGGTGCAGAACCGCAGCGCGTTCGCGGGCCGCCACACCATGTCCCACAGGGCGCCGGTGAGCCGCCCCAACTCCTCCTGCACGGTGACCTGTTCGGCAATGGTGAGGCCGGCGCCGCCCCACTCGGCCGGCATGTTGACGGCATGGAGTCCGGCGTCCAGCACGGCGTCGCGAACCTTGGCGTGGGCGTCGGCGGGCAGGCCGTTGTCCTCCTCGCACTGGATCTCGTAGCCGGCGATGAAGTCGGTGAGGGCGCGCGCGTCGGCCTTGAGCTGAACCTGGCGCGGGGTGAGACGGAAGTCCATGGAAGTCCTCGCTGTGCGGTGATGTGACGGGTGGGCGGTTTCAGGGCGTGGGCAGAGCAAGGGCGCGCGTGCCGCGCTTGATGAGCTCGTTGGCGATGATCAGGCGCTGGATCTCGGAGGTGCCCTCCCAGATGCGGTCGACGCGCAGCTCGCGGTACATGCGCTCGACGGGGTAGGTGCGGTCGTAGCCCCGGCCGCCGAAGATCTGCAGACAGCGGTCGGCGACCCGGCCGGCGGCCTCGCTGGCGGCGAGCTTGGCGGTGGAGGCCTTGGCGTGCAGCGTCTTGCGGTCGGTGCCCGGCTGGTCGGCCTCCCACGCGACCTGGTGGGTGTAGGCACGGTTGACGGCGATGTCGACGGCGCAGTCGGCGAGCATGCCCTGGATCAGCTGGTACGAGGCGATGGGCGCCCCGAACTGCTCGCGCTCCACGGCCCAGTCCCGGGCGAGTTGCAGGGCACGCTCGGCCGCGCCGACGGTGCGGGCCGCGATCATGAGGCGTTCGTCGGTGAACCATTCCTTCGTGAGCTCGTAGCCGTTGCCGACGCCGCCGAGCACGTCCTCGTCGGCGACGAAGACGTCGGTGAAGGTGAATTCGGGGTGCCCGTTGACGGCGGAGTGCATGAAGTGCGGGACCCGGGTCATCTCGACGCCGGGCGCGGCCCGGTCCACGAAGAACAGGGTGGGCTGCCGCTCGGGTCCGGCGTCCGCCTGCACCAGCAGGAAGTCGGCGATGTCGCCGCAGGTGACGAACCACTTCTCACCGTTGAGCACCCAGCCGCCGTCGGTGCGGTCGGCGGTTGAGGTGCCGGAGGACGGGTCGGATCCCGCGCCCGGCTCGGTCACCGCGAACGCGTCGAACTTCTCCGCGCGGATCACGGGCAGCAGGTACTTCTCGCGCTGCCGCTCGTCGCCGTACGCCAGCACGTTGGCGGGCCGCCACGGGATGTCCCAGAGGCAGTTGGTGACCTTGCCGAACTCCTCCTCGACGATGACCTGGTCGAGCAGGCTGAGTCCGGCGCCGCCCCATTCGGCGGGCATATTGATGGCGTAGACGCCGGCGTCCATGGCGGCCCGGGTCAGTTCGGTCACCAGCTGCTGCGGCAGGGGTCCGCCGGCCTGCTCGGACTGGTCCTCGTACCGCATCAGCAGGCGGGCGTACTCGGCGGCGCGGCGCTTGAGGTCGGCCTGCTCGGGGGTGTAGCGCATGTCCATGGGGGCCTCTTCGGTCAGGTCGGGGGTTCGGCGTGCGGGGAGGGGTGGGTCAGGCGAGTACGGCGCGGGAGTCGAGGGCGAGTGCTCCGTCGGGGCGTACGAGAAGGGGGTTGACCTCGATCTCGGCGATCTCCGGGTGGGCGGCGGCGAACGCGGTGATCGCCTCGACGGCCTTCGCGGCCGCTTCGACGTCGACGGGCGGTTTGCCCCGCACCCCGTCGAGGAGGGCGGCGGTGCGCAGTCCGCGCAGCAGACTCACGGCTCGTTCGGCGGGCACGGGGGCGAGGGTGAAGGCGACGTCGTGCAGGGCCTCCGCCAGCACTCCGCCCAGGCCGACCATGGCGACCGGGCCGAAGCGCGGGTCGCGGTTGACGCCGACGATCAGCTCGATGCCGTCGGTCAGGTCGGCCATGGCCTCCACGGAGTAGGAGGAGGCGCCGAGCCGGGCGTGCATCTCCCGGAAGGCGGCGAGCAGTTCGTCGGGTCCGGCCAGGCCGAGTACCACCCCACCCGCGTCGGACTTGTGGAGCAGATGGAGGGCCTTGAGGACGTAGGGGCCGGTGAACTCCTCGGCAGCTGCGAGCAGTTCGGTCTCGTCGTGGATCTCGCGGGCCGCGGGGAAGCTGAGGCCGGCCTCTTCGAGGGCTCGGCGCGTCTCCATGTAGCCGCTCTCGCGCAGCGGGGACGCCGGCACGGGAAGGGGGGTGACACCGGTGCGCTGTGCCGCGGGTGCCGTCGCGGCGAGGGCGCGGGCGGAGTCCTCGGTGGCGGCGAAGACCGGGATGCCGGCCGCGGCGAGGGTACGGCAGCTCGGGGACTCGGGGTACATGGACTGCACCACGAGCGGCTTCGCGGTGGCGCGGTGCCGGGCGGCGATGAGGCGAGCGGCCTCCTTCTCGCCGTCCGCAAGGGCCTTGCCGCCTCCGCCGAGCCCGCCTTCGGCCGCCGCGTAGCCGCCGAAGTAGCCGGTCATCAGCACGGCGTCGACCTCCTCGGCCGCGAGGAGCGCGGCGATGGTCTCCGCGTACGAGGCGGGGTCCTGCTCACCCATGCCGGCGAGGTCCACGGGGTTGGCGACGGCCGACTGCTCCCACAGGGCTTCCCTCAGCCGCTGCCGTGTCGGCTCGTGGAGTTCGGGCACGGTCAGGCCGGCCGCTTCGACGGCGTCGGCGGCGACGACGCCGTGTCCGCCGCCGTCGGTGAGCACGGCGACCCTGCGTCCCGACGCCCGCCTCGCGCCGCTCAACGCAGCTACGGCGACGGTGAGTTCGCGGGGTGTGGCGACGAGTTCCACGCCGGCGTCCCGGCAGGCCGCGGTCACGACGTCGGCCGACGTGGTCAGCGCGCCGGTGTGGGACTGTGCGCTGCGCGCGGAGGCGTCGCCGCGTCCGGCGGTGAGCAGCACCACGGGCTTGCCGGCGTCGGCGGCGGCCTCGGCGAAGGCGCGTCCGTCGCCGAAGTCCTCGGCGTAGACCGCGATGGCCCGGGTGCCCTCGTGCCGGGCGCAGTCGGCGAGGAGGTCGACGAGGGTGACGTCGGCCTGGTTGCCGAGCGAGACGAACCGCGAGAAGCCGAGGCCGTGCGGGCGGAAGCGGAGCTGGAGTTCGAGGGCGAGGTTGCCGCTCTGGCTCAGGAGCGCGACTGCGCCGGGGGTGAAGGTGTCGGAGGCCAGGAAGAGGTCGGTGGTGTTGTCGGCGATCCCAAGACAGTTGGGGCCGACCATCACGGCACCGGCGGCACGTACGCGTTCGGCGACGGCCTGCTGCCGTATCCGCCCCGCGTCGCCGGTCTCGGCGAAACCGGCGGTGATGGCGACGATCGCCCGGGCCCCGCACCGCAGGGCCTCGTCGACGGCGTCCTCGAAGCCGGCGGCGGGCACGGAGACCACCGCCAGGTCGACGGGCTCACCGATCGCGCTCAGGCTGGGGGCGACGGTACGGCCGAGCACCGTGCCGCCGCGGCGGTTGACCAGGTGCACGGGACGGCGGCCGTCGGCGCGGACGGCCTGGGCGGCTATCGCGTGGCCGTACTTGGCCGGGTCGTCGCTGGCTCCCACGACGGCGACGGAGACGGGGTCGAAGAGGGCCGACAGGTCACGTCCCATGTCACTTCACCAGCCGCAGTGCGGAGTTGGGGCAGGCGGCGACAGCGGCCTCGGCGGCTTCCTCGTCGCCCTGCGGCACTTCGGTCGCGCGCATCTGGGCGTAGCCCCACTCGTCGAGGTCGATCAGCTCGGGTGCGGGTTCCTGGCAGAGGCCATAGCCCTGGCAGCGGGTGGAGTCCAGCAGGAGTTTCATGGTGCGGTCCTTTCGGTGCGGCGGGTCGGGGGCGTACGGGGCCTGGATGCGGCTCAGGGCACCGGCACCGTGAACCGGCGCCCGTCCTCGGGTGCCGCGCCCGCGCAGGCGGGGCAGTCGGAGCGGCGGTGGGCGTCGATCCGGTCGGGGAAGTGGGCGAGGAGGCTGCCGACGATGCGGGCGGCGGCGTCCAGCAGCCCGCAGGCCCCGCGGCCGGGCAGCTGCTGTGACCAGCGGCGCAGCTTGTCGACGGAGTCGTGGCCCGCCTCGCCGTGGGCCGCGGCCGTGAGGGTTGCGGCCAGCGCCCCGGTGCCGGACACGCACACCCCGCACTGCCGGGCGCTCTGAGCGGCCAGGTAGGCGGTGGCCTCGGCGGCCACGCCGACCGGGCAGTCCTCGGGGTGCAGGAAGTGCAGCGCTCCGCAGCCGAGGGCTCCGCCGGCCTCCTTCAGGCCGTCGTGGTCGAGGGGCAGGTCCGTCCAGCCCTCGCCGTACAGCCCGCCGAACATGCCGCCCAGCACGACCGCAGTGGCCGTACCGTGTCCGCACAGGTCGGCGAGGACCTTCAGATGCGTACCGGCGGGAACCTCCGCCAGCGCGGCACCGGCGGCACCGGCGCCCGAGAGGGTCACCAGATGAGCTCCGGCGACGGAGTCCGCCTCGTCCGGGCGCGAGTACATCACCGCGACGCGGGCCAGGGTCTCCACGTTGGCGACCAGCGTGGGCGCCCCGCCGACACCGCTCTCGAACGGGCGGGGAGGCTTCGCCGTGGGCAGGGCCGGGCCGCCGTTGACAGCGCGTACGACCGCGGTCTCCTCCCCCGCGACGTAGGTGTGCTGCGTGCGTACGACGTCGATGCGCACCTCGGGCGCGGACTCGGCGAGCGCCTGTCGCACGGCCTGCTCGGCGCGGTCGTCGGAGAGGTACACGAAGCCGCGTTCGGCGCCGGTCATGGCCGCGGCCAGCCGCACACCGTCGAGGACCACATGCGGGCGGTGCCGCAGCAGCCAGCGGTCCTTGACGGAGCCGGGCTCGCCCTCCTCCCCGTTGGCGACGACCACGCGCGGGCCGGGAGCGTCCCGGACGGCACGGAGCTTGACCGCGGCGGGGAACCCGGCCCCGCCCCGGCCGCGCAGTCCCGTCGCGGCGATGCGGTCGAGCAGGCGGTCCGGGGCGACGAGCGGCGCGTAACCGCCCACGGCGAGGTAGCCGTCGACGTCCTCGCCGCCTCCGGGCGGAGCGAGCAGGCCGTGGCGCCCTTCGGGGAGGAGGGAGTACACGCCGGTCATACGGTGCTCCTGTGCTGGTGGTGTCCAGTGCGGGCAGGGGTGCGGCGGGCTCGCAGGAGTCCCAGCGCCCGTTCCAGATCCCGGCGCTGCGTCGCGGTGCGGGCGTATCCGGTCCCGGGCAGGCCGATCAGCATGCGGTGGTGGTCGAGGACGACCTCGCCCGCCACCTGCGCCGCCCGTGGATCGGCGGTCCCGGAGCCGGCGGCGGCCTCGACGACCAGGTCGGTGACCTCGCCGAGGTAGCGCAGCCAGCCGCGTTGTGTACCGCGCAGGACCAGTCGCTCGACGCGGTGCCGTTCGGCGGTGACCAGGGCCGGCGGCGGGCTGCCGTCCTCCGGGGCGCGCAGGGCGGCCACCGCGGTGGGCAGTTCCTGTTCGGGCTCCGGTGTGAGGCCGAGCCATACGAGACTGCGGCGAGCGCTCATGCGTGCCTCCGGGTTCGCACCGTTCCCGGGTGGTCCGGAGACGGGGGCGGCGCGGCGATGACGTGAGTCGGGATGACGTGTGTGCGGATGCTCCGGTGCCGTGACGCGAAGGGGCGGGAGCTGTGCGGGGTGTCCGGATCCGGACGCCCGCTGTGGCGCGGACGGTGGTCCGCGGGCTTGCGGTGTGCGCCCGGGCATCGGTCTGCGGGTCCCGGGCCATCCGCCTGCCACGAGACTAACTAACTAATTAGTCAGCCCACAAGTCTTGACTTGCCACCTCGATGGTCCCACTCTGACTAACCAATCAGTTAGCCGGATTGCGGCTGGTCCGGCGCCCTGCAACGAGCAGACCTGGCGCCCCACCGGCCGTCGGTACCGGCCCTCACCCCCTCACCGCCCATCGCCGCCGTAGCGGCGCGGAGGAGGACCCCAATGCATCCCTCGACCACGCGGGCAGACACCGTCTCCGCTCCCCCGCCCGAGTCGCCCCAGCCGACCCGGTCGCCCCTCGATCACCCCGGGGAAGCGCTGCCCGCCCGCTACTACACGGATCCGGCCATCGCCGAGGCCGAGACCGAGAGCATCTTCGCCAAGTCCTGGCAGCTCGTCTGTCACGAGTCCGACCTTCCCGGCCCCGGCGCCCGGCTGACCGCCACCGCCGCAGGCCGTGAGGTGCTGGTCGTGCGCACCGAGGACGGCGGACTCGCCGCCCACCTCAACGTCTGCCGGCACCGCGGCACCCGCCTGGTCACCGAGCCGGAGCCGTCGGGCAAGGCGATCCGCTGCCCGTACCACGGCTGGACCTACAAGCTGGACGGACGGCTGGTCGGGGCCCCCGAGGCCCGTCGGATCCCCTGCCTGGACAAGCCCAAGCTGGGACTGCACCCGGTCAACGTCGAGTCCTTCCTCGGCTTCGTCTTCGTCAACCTGGACATGGAGGCGACCCCGCTCGCCGAGAGCTGCGCCGGGCTGGCCGAGGCCGTCGGCCACTACGCCGGGCCCGGCCTGGTCCCGGTCGGCAAGCACCGTATCCACGACGTCTCGGACGGCGAGGAGCAGAACGCCAACTGGAAGGTGATCGTCGACAACTATCTGGAGGGCTACCACGTCCCCGTGGCCCATCCCTCCCTCATGCGACTGCTCGACTACCAGGCGTACACGGTGGACGTGCAGCAGAACTACGTACTCTTCGAGTCCCCGCTGCGCGACAAGCCGTCCTCGAACTGGACCGAGCGGCTCTACCAGCGGCTGGCGACCCCGATGCCGGGGCTGACCGAGGCCGACCGGAGGGTGTGGCGGTACGCCGTGATCTATCCCAATACGCTCATCGACTTCTACCCTGACCACGTGCTCGCGTGGACCGCCCTCCCGACCGCCCAGGACCGGGCGGCGATTCCGGGCGGCTTCTACACCCGGCACGGGGAGAGCGTCCGCACCCGGCTGGCCCGGCGGATCAACATCCACATCGGCTGGGTCACCAACGACGAGGACGCCGAGCTCGTGGAGCGCGTGCAGGCCGGTATGCGCACCCCCGGTTTCGAGCCGGGCCCGCTGTCACAGCGCGAGGCCGGCGTCGGCTGGTTCGCCCGCCGGGTCCGGGAGGACCTGGAGAGGGACGCCGGGTGACGCCCTTCGGCGCGGCGCGTCCGCCGCATCCGCACGAGGCCGCCGTAGGCCTGCGTGCAGCCTTACCGCGCGCAGTCTGACGCGCGCACGCACCCTCCCCAGACCGGTCTTCACTGCGGAATCAGGGCCCCAAGTGAGCCGACCAGCCGGTCCCGCCCTGGAGTTGTGCCGTTCCTCGACGGAGAGGACGTTCATGTCCCCCGAGGCAATACCGCCGTCTCGACGCGCCGTGCTGCGGGCAGGCGCCTTCGGCCTGCTGGGCGCCGCGGCCGGCGGCTGCGGGTTCATGCCCGCGAAAACGCCCGACGCCGAACAGCTGGCGCCTGTGAAGGCGCGCGTCGACGGCGATCTCGTCTACTTCAACTGGGCCGACTTCGTCGACCCGTCCGTGTTCAAGGGTTTTGAGAAGGAGTACGGCGTCAAGGTCATCCAGTCGAACTTCGACTCGATGGAAGGCATGGTCGCCAAGCTCAACGCCGGCAACCGCTACGACATCATCTTCCCCACGGCCAAGTGGGCCCAGCGGCTGGTCCGCGGAGGCCGGCTGCGCCGTATCGACCACTCCGGGCTCGCCCACTCCCAGGCCATCTTCGGAACGTACGACTACTTCGCGGATCCGTGGTACGACCCCGGCTCCGCGCACACCGTCCCCTTCACCGCGTACAAGACCGGCATCGGCTGGCGGCGCGACAAGATCGGTGAGCTCACCGATTCCTGGCGGGACCTGTGGAGCGACCGGGCCAAGGGCAAGGTCTTCCTGCTGGACGACCGCGACGAGGTCCTCGGCATGGGCGCCCTCGCCCTCGGTCTCGACGTCAGCACCGGCGACACCGGCGATCTCGACCGCATCACCTCCCTGCTGGGCACCCTGCGGCCACGGCTGCGCGGCTTCTCCAGCGACAGCTACAACAACCTCCTCAACGGCAACGCGCTGATCCAGCAGGCGTGGAGCGGTGACATGGCCGCCATGCTCAACCAGGCCGACGACCCCTCCGTGTTCGGGTTCCAGGCCCCCAAGGAGGGCACGCCGATCAACTCCGACTGCTACGCCATCCCCTGGAACGCCCCGCATCCCGGCACCGCGATGCTGTTCATCGACTACATGCTGCGGCCGGAGAACGTGAAGAAGAACATCGAGTACATCGGCTACCCGATGCCGGTCGCGGGCACCGAGAAGGTCTATGCCGACCTGGTCGAGCCCTTCCCCGAGTGCCTGGTCACCCAGGACGACCTGAAGGCCGACGTGTTCTTCCGCAACGGCGGCAGCGCGGCGGAGGACGCCCGCGACGCCGCCTGGACCCATGTGAAGGCGGGCTGACCCATGGCACTGCCCCGCCCCTCCTCACGCAGCCGGCGCCACGGCCCGAACGCCAACGGCACCCGTATCTGGACCTGGCTCATGCTGCCCGGCACCCTCTGGATGACGGGCTTCCTGATCGCCTCGCTGGTCCTCGTCGGCGTCCTCGCCGTCGGCACCACCGACGAACTGGGCAACCCGCGCTTCGGCTTCAGCCTCGCCGGAGTCCGCGCGCTCGCGGACCCCGCCTACACCGAGGTCATGGCCCGCTCCCTCGGCTACGCCCTGCTGACCTGCCTGATCTCGCTGCTGATCGCCTATCCGGTGGCGTACACGATCGCCCTGTACGGCGGGCGGTACAAGCACGCGCTGATCGCCGCGATCGTGGTGCCGTTCTTCGCCAACTACCTCGTGCGGATGTACGGCTGGTCGGTGGTCCTCTCCGACGACGGGCCCGTGCTGCGCACGCTCCGCGCGGTCGGGATCGCGGACGGCGGCACGAAGATCCTCAACAGCGGCCTGGGCGTGGTCGCGGGACTCGTCTACGGCTTCGTCGTCTTCATGATCATCCCGCTGTACGCGGCCCTGGAACGGCTGGACGTCTCCCTCATCGAGGCCGGCCGCGACCTGTACGGCGGCCCGGTCCGCACCTTCTTCTTCGTCACCCTGCCCGCCACCCGGCAGGGCGCGGCGGCCGGGCTCGTCCTGGTCTTCCTGCCCGCCATGGGCGACTTCGTCAGCGCACAGCTCATGGGAGGCCCGGACCAGATCATGATCGGCAACCTCATCCAGGACAAGTTCTTCCAGGGCCAGAACTGGCCGCTGGGCTCCGCGCTCACCATGCTGCTGATGCTGGTCCTGCTGATCGGGATGCTCGGCTATCTGCGGCGTACCCGCAAGGACGAGGCGGAGGCCCGCGGATGACCCTGCTCAAGCTGCCGACCGCCACCGCTCCGTCGGCCCGCCCGAAGGCCCGGACCCGCACCCGGCGCGGCCGCGCCAACCGCAGGCCCCGCGGTCTCATCGCCGTCACCGGGCTGTTCTTCGCGCTGCTCTATCTGCCCATCGCGGTGGTGGCGCTGTTCTCCTTCAACTCCCAGAAGTCGCTGACCGTGTTCGACGGGTTCAGCCTGCGCTGGTACCGCGCCTTCGTCCACGACGACGTCCTCATCGCCTCCCTGGGCACCAGCCTGCGTATCTCCCTGGTGGCGATGGCCGGTTCGGTGATCCTCGGGGTGGCGCTGGCCCTCGGTCTGGTCAGGTCTCGCACCCGGCTGGGCTCGCTGGCCGGCCTGATCATGCTGGTTCCGCTGATCACGCCGGAGATCGTCACGGGCGTGGCGTCGATGCTGCTCTTCAAGGGGCTGGGCATCCCGCTGTCCACCGGCACCGTGATGCTCGCCGAGATCACCTTCTCCATCTCCTACGTCACGGTCATCCTCCGCTCCCGGGTCGCCGCACTGAACCCGGAGGTCGAGGAGGCCGCGATGGACCTCGGCGCCACCCGCTGGCAGGCGGTCCGGCTGGTGACGCTGCCGGCCCTGCTGCCCGCCGTGCTCGCCGCGGCCGTACTGATCTTCGCGCTGGTCTTCGACGACTTCGTGCTCGCCTACTTCACCACCGGAGTCGACCCGCAGCCGCTGTCGGTGCGGATCTACTCGGCGATCCGCTTCGGGGTGCAGCCCACCATCAACGCGGTCGGCACCCTGATGCTCGCGGGATCCATCGCCCTGATCGCCCTGGCCCTGTTCATCCCGCGCCTCTTCGGCCGCCGCGGCGGCCTCGACATCCTCTCCGGGGAGTGACTTCCATGGACGCGACCCCCGCCGTCCGGCTCGACGGCGTCTCCAAGCAGTTCGCCGACTCCTACGCCGTGCACCACCTGGACCTCGACATCGAGGCCGGCCACTTCTTCTCCCTGCTGGGCCCGTCCGGCTGTGGCAAGACCACCTCGCTGCGCATGATCGGCGGGTTCAGCGACCCCACCGAGGGATCGGTGCTGCTCGCGGGTGAGGACGTGACGGCGCTGCCGCCCAACAAGCGCAACGTCAACACGGTCTTCCAGAGTTACGCCCTGTTCGATCATCTGAGCATCGCCGACAACGTCGCCTTCGGCCTCAAGCGCTCAGGCGTCGCCAAGACCGAGATCCGGCAGCGCGTCGGGGAGATGCTGGACCTGGTCCAGCTCGCCGGGTTCGCGGACCGGAGGCCCCGTACGCTCTCCGGCGGGCAGCGGCAGCGCGTCGCCCTGGCCCGGGCGCTGGTCAACCGTCCGGCCGTCCTCCTCCTCGACGAGCCGCTGGCCGCCCTCGACCTGAAGCTGCGCCGGCAGATGCAGGTGGAGCTGAAGCAGATCCAGCGCGAGGTCGGCATCACCTTCGTCTTCGTCACCCACGACCAGGACGAGGCGCTGACCATGTCCGACCGGATCGCCGTGATGAACGCGGGCCGCATCGAGCAGTGCGGCACCCCCGAGGACATCTAC
Organism: Streptomyces sp. NBC_01017; assembly: GCF_045162795.1. NCBI lineage: Bacteria > Bacillati > Actinomycetota > Actinomycetes > Kitasatosporales > Streptomycetaceae > Streptomyces > Streptomyces sp. NBC_01017. The sequence continues at coordinate 9,642,871 of NZ_CP108683.1, read as the reverse complement.
GAGCACCCCGCCACCGGCTTCGTCGCCTCCTTCATGGGCACCTCCAACCTGATGACCGGCACCTACCGGGGCGGTGAGGTGACCCTGGAGAAGGGGCCCGCCCTGCCCGTCGGCCCCCGTTCCGACATCGCGGACGGGACTGCGGTGAGCGTGTCCGTGCGCCCCGAGAAGATCTGGCTGTCGGACTTCGAGCCGGGCATGTCGATGCTGAGCGGCGTGATCCGCGAGACCGTCTACAGCGGCCCGACCACGACCTACCTCATCGAACTCGCCCCGGGCGTCACGCTGTCGGTGCTGGAGCAGAACACGGCCCGAGCCCGCATGGAGGACCGCTGGAGCGGCGGCGAGACGGTGGAGTTCGGCTGGCGGCCCGAGCACTGTCTGGTCCTCGCCTGACTCTCTGTCACTTCACGAGCTCTGCCGTACGACAGAGCTGTCTCTTCACCAGCTCTGTCGTACGAGCTCTTGTCACGAAAGCGAAGCTGATGCATCACGACGTGATCGTGCTCGGCGCCGGTCTGGCGGGCCTGAGTGCCGCCCGTGACCTGGCCGCCGCCGGCACCGACGTGCTCGTCCTGGAGGCCCGGGACCGCGTCGGCGGCCGGGTCGAGCAGACCCGCACCCCCGACGGCCGTTTCGTCCAGCTGGGCGGCGAAGTGGTCGGCCGTGCCCACACCGCGTACCTGCAACTGGCCAAGGAACTCGGCCTGGAGCTGGTTCCCAGCTATGTCGCCGAACCCGGCCGTATGACCCGCGCCACGCCGGAGGGCAGCTCGGCCGGCGATCCCCCGCACTGGTTCGGCCCCGGCGACGCGGCCCTCCACGAGCGGCTCGGCGCGGAGTTCGGCGCGCTCGCCGCCACGGTCGACCCCGACGACCCGTGGTCGCACCCCGACGGGAGTGCCCTGGACCGGCTGTCCGTGGCCGACTGGCTGCGCTCCCGGCAGGCCTCCCCTGCCGTCGTACGACTGTGGGAGATCGGCCAACTCGCTCTGGCCGGCGGCTCGTACGAACGGATCTCGCTGCTGGCCGCGCTGCGCAAGAGCGCGGCGGTGCCCGGATCGGGGAAGGGCGACTACGACTACGACGACTGGGAGGGACTGCGGCTCGCGGACGGCTCGGCGACGCTCGCCGAGGTGATGGGCCGTGAACTGGGCCCGCACATCCGGCTGGGCTCCCCAGTCGCCGCCCTGGACATCCGCCCCGACCGCTGCGCCGTACGCCTGGTCACCGGCGAGGTCCTCACGGCGACGGCTGTGGTGAGCGCACTGCCGGTCGGACCGCTGCGGGACGTCTCCGTCAGCGGAGTCAGCGAGGCCCGGCTCGCCTCCCTGCACCGGCAACGCCACGCGACGGCCGCGAAGTTCGCCGCCGTCTACGACCGCCCCTTCTGGCGGGACGCCGGCCTGAACGGCCTGTCCGAGGCGGAGGGGGTGCTGGGCAGCACCTGGCCGCAGAACGAGGGCGTCCTGTCGGCCCTGATCCCGCCCGAGCGCTACGGCGTCCTGCTCGGGACGCCACCTCATCTGCGCACGCCCGAACTGCTCGCCGAGATGGCCGGCATGTTCGGCGACGAGGCACTGCGGCCGGCCGCCTGCCATCTGCGGCTGTGGGGCACCGACCCGTGGACCCAGGGATACGTCACCCAGTGGCCGCCGGGCGAGGTCATGGCCGTCGGTCCGCTGCACGGCACGCATGAACCGCCGTTCTACGTCTGCGGCTCCGACCAGTGGGTCGCCGGATACATGGAGGGCGCCGTCCGCACCGGCCGCGCCGCCGCCGAGGAGGCGCTGCGCCGTGGCTGACACCGACGACCTCGCAATCGTCCTCAACCACATCGGCGGAAAGGAGGTGCCGGCCGCGTCCGGCGCCACCCTCCGGCTGATCGACCCGGCCACCGGACTCCTGCACGGCACGGCGCCGCTCTCCGGCGCCGAGGACGTGGACGCGGCCTGCCGGGCGGCCGAGGAGGCCTTTGCCGGCTGGTCGCTGACGACTCCGGCCGAGCGGCAGACCGCACTGCTGCGGATCGCCGACGCCCTGGAGAGGGAAGCCGGTGCGGTGGCGGGCGCCGAAGTGGCCGACACGGGCAAGCCGCGCGCCCTGTTCCTGGGCGACGAACTCCCGGCGGTCGTGGACGTGTTGCGGTACTTCGCCGGAGCCGCCCGCAACCTGCCGGGCGCCGCCGCCGCGGAGTACACGCCGGGCCGCACCTCCGTGCTGCGGCGCGAGCCGGTCGGCGTCTGCGCCCAGATCACCCCGTGGAACTACCCGCTGATGATGGCCGTGTGGAAGGTCGCCCCCGCGCTGGCCGCCGGCAACACGGTCGTCCTGAAACCGTCCGACACCACCCCGTCGTCGGCCACGCTCCTGGCCCGGCTGGCCGCCGAGCATCTGCCGCCCGGCGTGCTCAACGTCGTGTGCGGAGACCGCGACACCGGACGCTCTCTCGTCGCCCATCCGCACGTCCGGCTGGTGGCCGTCACCGGAAGTGTCCGCGCGGGGCAGCAGATCGCCGCCGCGGCAGCCGCCGACCTGAAGCGGCTGCACCTGGAACTCGGCGGCAACGCGCCGGTGTTGATCCACGCGGATGCCGATCTCGACGACGCGGTCGAGCAGTTGTCGTCACTGGCCTACTACAACGCGGGCCAGGACTGCACGGCCGCGGCCAGGATCCTGGTCGACCGGCGGATCCACGACACCTTCCTGGACCTCTTCGCCGACCGGGCGGCCCGGCTGCTGCCCGGCGCCCCGGACGACGAGAGCGCCGACTTCGGGCCGCTCGCGAACGCCGCTCAACTGGCGGGAGTCAGCGGCCTGTTGGAGCGGCTGCCCGGCCATGCCGAGGTGGTCACGGGCGGCTCCGCGCTGCCCCGCCCCGGCTACTTCCACCGGGCCACGGTGGTCGCCGGGGTACGGCAGGAGGACGAGATCGTACGCAGCGAGGTGTTCGGGCCGGTCGTCACCGTCCAGCCCTTCTCCGACGAGGCCGAGGCCTTCCGCCTGGCCAACGGGGTCACCCAGGGACTCGCCGCGAGCGTCTGGACCCGCGACCACGACCGGGCGATGCGTGCGAGCCGTGCGCTGCGGACCGGCATCGTCTGGGTCAACACCCATGGCACGACGGTGTCGGAGATGCCGCACGGCGGCGTGGGCCACTCCGGGTACGGCAGCGACCTCTCCATGACCGGCCTGCTCGACTACACGCAGGTCAAGCACGTCATGCTGTGACGGCCGGCGGCGCGGGACGCTACCGCCGGCCACGGCTTCGGCTTCACTGCTTGGCGCCGAATACCTGGGTCCACCACGGGCCGCCGGAAGCCTTGTGGATGCCCACGCCGATGTCCTTGAACGAGCAGTTGAGGATGTTGGCACGGTGGCCCGGGCTGTTCATCCAGGACTCCATCACCGCCTCGGGCGTCTGCTGGCCCTGGGCGATGTTCTCTCCGTACGTCGACCAGGTGTAGCCCGCGGCGGTGACGCGCTGCCCGGGGTCGGCGCCGTCCGGGTTGGTGTGGTCGAAGAAGTCGCGGGCGTCCATGTCCTCGGAATGGCGCAGCGCGGCCTGGTTCAGCTCGGAGTCCTCCGACAGCGGACCGCAGCCGGCCGCCGACCGCTCCTTGTTCACCAGCGCCACCACCTGCGCGACGGCGCCCGAGGGGGCCGCCTGTGTCTGCGGGGTGCTGGTCGCGGTCCGGGTCGGCCGGCTGGAGGGCCGGGGGTCCGGCACGCTCTTCTTGGTCGGACGGACCGACGGGGAGGGGCTCGCCTTCTTCGAGGGCGACGCGGACGGGGACGGCGACTTCGACGCCGACGGGGAGGTCTCGATGGGGCTCGGTTCCGAGAGCTCCGCGGCGGGAGCGCCGGGGGTCCCCGCGGCGGCCGCCTCCTCCTTGCCGGTTCCGGGGTCCGTGTCGAAGTACCACAGGGCGCCGCCCGCCACGCAGGCCGCCACGACTGCGCCGCCGACGGCCCGGCGGCGGTTGCGGCGGCGTCGACGCGCCTCGGTACGGGAGGCGGACCGGGCGCCGGCTCCCCGGCCCGACCTGCCGTGGCCTCCCGACGCGCTCAGCTGGGTCGCCGAGCCGGCCAGGGCCATACCGCCGGCGGCGGAGAGCACGCTCTCCAGCAGCGCGGGTGCCGCGGCGACCAGCGCCAGACCGGCCAACAGCCCCTCTGCGGGCATCAAACCGCTCCACAAACCGGAGCAATGGGAGCAACCACGGGCATGCCGGGCTATTCGCTTGCGCCACAGCGCCGAGGGCCGGCCGTCCCAGGAGGCCAGCACGCCCTGCAGTTCCTCGCAGCGCGGCCGCGCGTCGAGGGCCCGCACCACCACGCGGGCCGCCTCCAGCTGAGCCTTCATCCGTTGCACCCGGACCGCCGCGTGCTGCGGCGACAGCTCCAGGGCCTCGGCGACCTCGGACCGCGTCAGCTCGCCGGCGCACTCCAGCCACCACAGCGACAGCAGCCCCCGGTCGTCGGGCTCCAGCCAGCGGGTCGCCCGTGCGGTCTCCATGCGCTGTCCGGACAGCTGGAGCTGCATCAGGGTCAGGTCCACGAAGTCGGCGCCCGGATCCGCGAGATCCTCGGCCTCCTCGACTCCGCCCGGCGCCGACTGCCGGTGATGCCAGTGCGCCCGCACTTGGTTCATCGCGATGGCGACGAGCCAGGAACGGAAGTTCTCGGGAGCACGCAGCCCGCCCAGCGCGTCGAGGGCTCGGAGCATGGTGTCCTGCACGACGTCGTCGACGTCGACCGAGCCGTTCAGCGCCCGGCCCACGACGTTGTAGACCAACGGGAGGTAGGCGCTGACCAGGGCGTCCTGAGCCGCCGGCTCGCCGCCCCGGGCAGCGATCACCAGTGCCACCGACTCCGAGTTGCGCTCTGTACTCATCAAAACTTCCCTGTCCTCGACGCCGAACGATGCTGTCCGATACTTGGGAGATCGATCGGTGAGCCCGGGATAACAGTTCTTCGGACGCATGTTCCACGAGAGACTCACGGGACCGTTCGGGCGGCGCAATGGGGAAAGTCACATCGGCCTGAAAACCTTCACGACTCCCTGCCAAGAACGCCCTGTTTGGGTCCGTTTTGACAGTTGAGTACGGCCATGTACCGGCGAGATATCAAATACCGTGACCTGCCCCGCCGATTCGGCGCCGCAACGCGCTGCGGCGCCGAATCGGGCGCCCGCCTCAGGCCACGGCCAGCACCGGACCCCGCGCGCCCAACAGAGCGCGTAGGGACGGGATTTGACGCCAGGTCAAGCCGAGCGCGAGGGCGGCGAATCGGAGAGTGACATGCGGGGCGCCCTGTGCCGCGTCACGTATCGCCTCCCATGCGGCCGGTTCGGTCCAGGGCAGCGCGGCTCGGGCGGGTGCCGACGGCTCCGCTGCCGCGACGCGCTCTCGGTCGAGCTCGTGGATCTGCGTGAGCTCGGCCGAGAGGTCGGCGGCGGCCTCCAGGGTCGCCGGCAGTACGCCGAGCAGGTGGGCGGCGACCGTGTTGTGGGCGAGGGCATCGTCCAGGGTGGCGGACTGGATGCGGGCGGACGCGTCCGTGAGCGGGATGAGGTGGTTCACCGTACGGATCGGTCCGCGTACGCCGTCGACGGCCGCCGCAAACAGGGCGGAGGCTTCCGAGGGGTGCCAGGACAGGGCTGCGCGGACCGCGGCCACGTCCTGCGCGAGCGGGGTGAGAGCGTCGCCGTCCAGGCGGTCCAGTACGTCGGCCTGGGGGATCTCCCCGTCGGCTCCGGGCCCGGCGACGTACACGGTTGCGGGCACCCCGGCGAGCCGGCAGGCGGCGAGGACCAGGGCGTCCACGAGGGGGCTGCACAGGGTGTCCTCGTCGCCGTGCGCGAGGATGTCGCCGCCGACGTCGACGATGCGGACGTGGTCGCGTCCGGTGTCCGCGAGGCGCCGGATCTGTTCGGCCAGTGCCGGCAGCCCCTGCCATGGGTCGAGCAGGGCCAGGCGTGCCGGCAGGTCCGCCGCCAGGGCCGGCAGCGTGGAGCCGGCGGGCGGGATCGGCCGTGTGGTGGGGGCGATCACCGGCATGCCCGCATGGTGTGCGAGGTCGGCGAAGTGCACGGCCCCGAGCGGGCCGGGGGTGGGGTCGACTTCGAGGCGTTCCCAGGCGTACGTGGCGATCGTGGTCTCACCGAGGGGTGTGCCGGTGAGGACGCGGCCCACGGTCGCCGCGGTGATCGCGGTGCCCAGGGGGTCCCCGCCGCCGCCCGCGGCGATGAACAGGTCGCTCACACCGTCTCCCGTGCGGTGCCGATACCGGTGATCCGCACCGGCGTACCCATGTTCTTGCGCGCCCGTGTGTTGGCGTCGTGGAGGCCCTCGTAGTACTCGCGGTCGAGCTTCTTGACGTGGTCGGAGTAGAACATCCAGGACAAAACGTCCCGGTACTTGAAGCCCTTCGGTGTGAGCTGGACGCGGCGCGGGCCGACGCGGTGGATCAAGCCGTTGGCCTGGGCCGCGTCGAGGATCCGGTCCACCTCGGGGGCGATCGCGTCCAGGCCGAAGCGGTCGAGTTCGGACAGGTCGAGGTCGAAGGTGTCGAGCACGAGCCGTTTGCGGACGATCTCCTCCGGGGTGAGGGCGAACCCCGTCGTGGGCCGGAGGCGGTGGGCCCTGGCGTTCTCGATGTAGTCGGCGACCTCGCTCAGGGACGGCTTGACGCTGCCGGTCATGTAGTCGAGGACGGAGCTGTAGGAGCGGGCGCCGACACCGAGGCCGAGCAGGGGCACGCCGTGGAAGGTGAGGACCTTCTGCACGTACCCGCCGCGGCCGGGCTTCTTGTAGCGGACGGAGCCCTCCTGGACGTAGCCATGGGCGGTGAACACCTCGCGGGCGTAGTCGTAACGCTCGTACAGCTCCGGCTTCCACATGTACTGGTACGCGCCGGTCCTGGAGAACCACGCGTCCGGTCGCACCGTGAGGAAGTAGGTGGAGATCGTCGTCGGGGCGAGCTTGGCCAGCTCGTCCACCGAGTGCCGCCAGGTCTCGGGGGTCTGCCCCGCGAATCCCATGATCAGGTCCGTCGACAGGTCCGGCAGTCCGCGTTCGTGGACGATCTCGACGGCCCGGCGGATGACGTCCTCGCCCGCCTGGCCCCGCCCCGCTTCGCGGATCTCCTGCGGGACCAGCGACTGGATGCCGATGTTGGCGCGCGTCAGCCCCATGCCGAGCAGCCGGCCGAAGCCGTCGGGGTCGGCGACGATGGAGTCCGGGGTGGCCTCCAGGGCCACTTCCTCGACGGTGGAACGCCAGTTGGGGTAGATCTCGCCGAGGGTGGCGAAGATCTGCTCGAAGTGCCGGGTCGACAGCAGCGCGGGCGTGCCGCCGCCGATGTAGACGGTCCGCAACCGGCGCGCCCGGATGATCTCCGCGTGGTCGCGGAGCTGCGTACAGAGCGCGTCGGTGTAGGCGTCGTACAGGTCCTCGTCGGTGGAGATGACGGTGTAGAGATTGCAGAACCCGCATTTGTAGCGGCAGAACGGGACGTGCAGATACAGGTTGAGTTCCGGGACCGGGTGGTTGGCCAGGTCCCTCGCCCATACGTCGTGGATGTCCCAGGCGCCCTCCTCGAGCGGCCGGTAGGTGGAGCGGGGCGGATACGAGTACTGGTACGGGGGTATGACGCCCTGTTGGATGTACTCGGCGAGCTGGTCGTGCGGGCTGTTCACGAGGATGACTCCTTCGCACCATGCCGTTCGGTTGACCGTGCACCCCGATCCGAACACGCAACAATTTGTTGAAGCTATCGGTGTTGTGCACCAACTCCCGCACCCCGGCGGGACGTCATCGTTGTGGCTTCCGCCAACTCGGGCCTGTCATCAGCAAGTTGTTTTCAGAGAACAGCCCGATGGACGGTGCGCCGCCGTGACCGATCCACTGGGATCGTGGACAGCAGCGACGAGCCGGGCACGACCGGCGTGATGGTGATCGAGCCGATGGGCAACGCGGGACGCTTCCTCACGGAGGCAGCGGACCGCTTGGGCATACGGCTGTACGCGGCCACCGACGAGCGGGTGCACGCCGGCTACGAACCGTGGCTGGCCCGCGGCCTCGCCGGGGTGTGCCTGACCGAACTGGCCGACACCAAGCGCGCGTTGGACGACATGGAGGTGTTCTGCCGGGAGCATCGCATCGCAGGAGTCGCGGCCTGCTGGGAGTTGCTGACCCCGCTGGCCGCCCTGCTCGCCGCGCGCCTCGGCCTGCCGGGCAACGATCCGCTGCGCGCCAAGGCAGCCCGCAACAAGATCCTCATGGCGGAGGCGTTTCGCGCGGCGGGTGTGGCGGCCCCCGCGGAGGCGGTGGTCACCGGCGCCGAGCAGGCGCACGCCGTGGCCGCCTCCGGCCGGTTGGGGTGGCCGCTGGTCGTCAAGCCGGCCGAGCAGGGCGGCTCCTGGGGCGTGAGCGTGGTGGCGGGCCCGGACGGACTCGATGCCGCGGTGGCCGCCGCCGGGCGGTTCACCCGCGCCGAGCCGCACGGTCTGCCGCTGGACTCACGGGTGTTGCTGCAGAGCTATGTGCCCGGCGAGGAGTTCTCCGCCGACACGGTCGTGCACGAGGGCGTGCCCTATCCGCTGCCCGTGGTCCGCAAGGACACCACGGCGGGCACCTACCGGGTGGAGACCGGGCACTCCTGCCCGGCCGGCCTCGACCCGCGCACGGTACGGGCGGTCCAGGACACCGCGGCGCGTGCGGCGCTCGCCGTCGGGGTGCGCAACGGCATCGCCCACACCGAGGTGAAGGTCCCTCCCGGCGGCGAGCCTGTCGTCATCGAGACCGGGGCCCGGCTGCCCGGCGACAACATCTGCGAGATCGTCGAGGCCGCGACCGGCGTCAGTGAAGCGGTCGCCTATCTGCAGGCCGTCACCGGGCGGCTGCCGCACATCGCGCCGACCCGCGAGGAGGCGGCCGCACTGCGCTTTCTGCTGCCCGACCGGGCAGGGGTGGTGGAGGACGTCCTCATCCCCGACCTGCCCGGCACCCACAGCCACATCGACATTCGTCCCGGACAACGGGTGCCCGCACCGGCCGACAGTTCCGGCCGGGTCGGGCACGTCGTGGCACGCGCCGCGTCCGTCGACGAGGCCCGCCGCCTTGCCGGCCAAGTGATCGCCGACTCCCTGGTGAAAGTGAGCTGATCCGTGCCCAGTCCCGTCCGGAAGATCGCGTTCCTGCGGTCCGTGGAGATCCGACGCGCCGACCCGTACATCCAGCGAACCGTCCGCGACCTGGCCCGACAGGGCGTCGAGAGCTGCCTGTTCCACACGCACGGCACGGCGGACGAAGGGGACTTCCCCGGCACGCGCCGCCGCCTCGATCCCGCCGTCACACCCGCCGAACTGGCCCACGAGGTCGCCGCGTGGGGCGCGGACGCCGCCGTGTCCATCTCCCTGCCCTGCGAGAACGCGCTGCGGGACGCCACCGTCAAGGCAATCCTCGACGCCCGGGGAATCCCCACGGTCATGACCCCGCTGGCGTCGACCCTGGCCCTGTGCGACAAGTGGGAGACCAAGCAACTCCTCGCCCGCGCGGGCCTGGACACCCCGCGTGGCGTCAAGGTCGACTCCGATCTGCTCGCCGGGCGCGGGGTGGCGTTTCCCGCCTACACGGACGCCCTGCGCGCCTCGGCCGCCGGCATCGGCCATCCGCTGCTGTCCAAGCCGTTGTGGGACTCCACCAGCATGGGGATCAGGGCGCTGCCCGACGCCGCCGCTCTGGACGCGTACCTCGCCGATCCGCCCGAGGTGTCCGCGGTGATCGAGGAGTGTGTGGCGGGAGCGCTGTGCTCGGTGGATGTGGTGGGCGAGCCGGGCAAGTACCGTGTACTGCCCGTGTGCTGGACCGGCACGGCGGGCACCGAGCCGGTGTTCACCTTCGCCGACCTGCGCTGGTGCGGGCCCCGGCCGCAGGCCGACGCCGATTTCGAACCCGTCGCGGCGAAGCTGATCGCCTTGTGCGAGGGCCTCGGCGTCCACGGCTCCGTCAACGTCGACATGATCTACACCGGGTCGCGGTACGTGGTCCTGGAGATCAACCCCCGGATCGGCGGCGCCACCACACTGTCCTGCGCCGCCTCCACGACGAACACCTTCGACGCCCTGGCGGCCATGGCCCGCGGCCACTACAGCCCGGCCCCCGTGCGACGTACGGGATGGGCCATCGAGTTCCTCTCCCCCGAACGCCTTCCGGAGCCGGCACGGACGGAACTGACTGCCCGTCTGAATCTGGTGACGGCCCACGAGTTGGTGATCGACGACACCAGTCACGGTGACATCGTCGTGTTCACGCTTACCGAGGGGGACGAGCAACAGACCGTCAAGCAACTGGAGGAGTTGCACCGGACAGTGGGCTGGCCGCGTCAGGAGATCCTGGGCAAGATCCGGGCCCTGCTCACCCCATGACCGGCACCGTCACGCCCCGTGCCCCCTGTGTGTCCCGGCTGCGTCGCGTGCTCGGCATCCCGGCCACACGCGGACACGGCCGGTTCATCACCGGCAACCTCATCGACTCCCTCGGCAACGGCATGCTTCTGCCAGTGGGTCTGCTGTACTTCACGACCGTGCGCGATCTGCCCCTCGCCGCGGTCGGAGCGGCCGTCACCGTGGGCCAGTTGGCCGCCCTGCCCGTCGTCTTCGTCGCCGGCCGGGTCATGGACCGGCGCGGTCCCAGAGGCCTCACCGTCATCGCCAACGTCGTCAGCGCGGCCGGTTTCCTCTCCTTCCTCCTCGCCGAGCGGCCCTGGCAGATCGCCGGCGCCTACCTTCTGGTGCAGTCCGGCATCAACTCCTACTACACGGCACAGCGCACGCTGATCCTGCACGCCGCACCGGCCGCGGAGACACGCAGCTGGTTCGCCTTCACCGGCAGCCTGCGCAACATAGGCATCGGTGTCGGGGCGCTGCTGGCGGCAGGCACGCTGGCCCTGTTCGGCACGGACGCCCTGACGTGGCTCGTCGCCACGGCGGCACCGCTGTATCTGCTGGCGGCGTTCTGCTTCGCCCGCGTTCCGACGAGCCCGCCGCCGCGGCCCGTTCCGAAGAGCCCGTCGACGCAGGGCGCCCCCGAAGAGCCGCCGAGCGAGGACCGGGCGGCACGCGCCAGGTCCGACGCCGGCGACATGCGCCGATACCTGCTCCTGGTGACGTGCAACATCCCCTTCGTCCTGTCCCAGGCCATACTGTCGGTGCTCATCGCCGTGTACGCCACCGAGACGCTCGGGCTGCCTGCCTGGTCCGCGAGCATCCTGCTCGCGGTGAACACCGCGATGGTCTCCACCCTCACCAGCCCGTTGACGGCACACGCCGCCCCCGGGCAGCCCCGGCACACCATGGCCCTGGGCCATGTCCTGCTGGTGTGCGCCATGCCGGCGTTCGCCGCGCCGGCGCTGCCCGACGCCGACCTGCCCGCATGGCCGGCACTGGTCACTGCGATCGTGCTGTTCAGCCTGGCCGAGATCTTCTACTCGCCGGCCGTCAGCGAGCTGTCCGTGACGCTCACCCCCGGCGCCGCCCGTGGCAGCCGGCAGAGCCTCTACCAACTCTCCTGGTCCGCGGGCAACATCGCCGCCCCCGCCCTGTTCACCGGCCTCCTCGACACCCACGCCCTGCTCCCCTGGACCGTGCAGGGCGTGGCGTGTCTCGTCGCCCTTGCGGCGATCCCCGCCCTCAAGTCCCCTGCCGCGCACGGCGAAAGGAAGCAGACATGAAGACCGAGATCGTCAGCAGCGTCCACGACGTGCCGGCGGCGGACTGGGACCGGCTCGCGGAGCACGCGGGGGTGTACCTGTCGCACCGCTGGCTCGCCGGCGAGGAGAGCGACCCCACCGCGACCGCCTCGTACGCGGTGATCCGCGACCACGACGGCGCCCTGGCCGCGGCCGCGCCCCTGTACCTCGTGCACAGAGAGCCCAACACCTACTACGAGCCCGCGCATCTGCCGCCCGGCGCGCAGAGGCCGCGCGTGATCGCGGGCGCCCGACGCGGCTACCACAACACGCCGTTGACCGACCCGGGCCTTCCCGGCGATGTCGAGCTCCAATGCCTGTCCCTGCTCCGCGCTGCGGCACGCGACCACGCCGGCCGGCACGGGACCTCGCACTGGTGGCCCTATCTGACCGAACCCGCCATGCAGCGGCTCGCGCCCCTGTACGACACGCCCCCGCACCGCATGGAGGACGACGCGACGATTCCGCTGCCCGGCGCCGGGTTCGACGACTATCTGGCGGCCCTGCCGTCCAAGCGCCGCGTGGCGATACGCCACGAACGTGCGGCATTCGAAGCGGCGGAGCTCGACGTACGTCACCTGTACCTCATGGACTGTTACGAGGACGCCGGGCGGCTTCTGGCCGCGCTGCAGCGATCCCACGGCCACGGTGACGACACCGACGCGATGACGGGCCTGCTGAAACGACAGGCCGACGCCATGGGCGAACGCGCCCGAGTCGTCGCCGCCTACGACGGTCACCGCATGACCGGCTTCTGCCTCTACTACCACCAGGGCGGCACCACTTGGCTGCGCGCGGTCGGCATCGACCCCGAACGCCCGGCTCCGTTCGCGTACTTCGCCCTCACATACTACGAGCCGATCGAGGACGCGTACCGCCATGGCACGACCGCCTTGCACGCCGGGATGAAGGCGATCGAGGCGAAGCGGTTGCGTGGGGCGCGGGTCAGTGGGTTGTACGCGCTCGTTGACACGCGGGCGGAGGGGCGTGCATGAGGTACGCCGAGGCCCGGGCACTCGGCCCTAGGCGCGGAGGGCGTCGAGGACCTCCGACCGCGAGGGGCCCGGCGGCATACGCTGCTCGACTTCCGGTACGGCCCGCGTCACCGCCTCCACCAGGGCCGGAGCGCTCAGCTCCTCCCCCGCACCGGGCAGGAGATGTGCGCCGGCCCGCTCCGCCCGCAGTGCGTCGGGGTCGCGGCCGGCAAGGAGCGTCAGTGCCCTCGCCCGGTCCCGGTCGGGGTGCCGGTAGGGGCGGCCGGCTGCGTGAGCGTCCATCTCGGCGAGGCGGTGCCGGGTGTAGGAGGTGCACTGCCGGTACACCTGCCCCAGCCCGTCCCGCGTCGCTCGGCCGAAGGCGGTGACGAGGGCGACCGGGTCACCGGTGCCGTTCTGCCGGAGGACGTCACGCAGCATCAGACTGTGCTGGAGGCTCATCGCCAGTCCGCGGCCGATGCTCGGCACGGTGACCGCCCACGCGTCGCCGACGGCCACCAGCCCGGTGGCAAGGGGCAGTTCGGCGTCGTACAGGGTCCGTTTGCGGTCCGTGAGTCCGGCCATGATCTGGACCCCGTCGGTGAGGGAACCGCCCTCCAGCCAGGCGTCCGCGCCGGGGAACAGGCGCACCGCGGCCGACCATGCGCGTTCGTGACGCAGCAGCCGACGCAGTTCGTGGTCGTCGCTGCGGCTGATGAGGCCGAGCGAGTAGGTGCCGTGGTCGGCCGGGATGCGGAGAAGGCCGAGCGAACCGTGCTCCTCGATCAGGGGGAACGTACTCGCGGGCAGGGCGCCGTCGGCCGACCGGAAGTAGCGGCAGTAGTACGTGAATCCGCGCCGCCCCGCTTCCTCGACCGGGCCCGGCACACCGAGGTCACGCAGCCACGAGGGCAGCGGCGAACGGCGCCCAGTGCAGTCCACGACGAGATCGGCGGTCCGTGGTCCCGTGCTGGTGTCCACCCCGGTGACGTGCGGTGCGCGGGAGTGGGGCGCGGAACGGCCGACGCCGCGTCCGCCATCCGGCCGGCTCCGCAGGCCCCGGCACGCGACCCCCCGCTCGATGCGGACACCGGCGGCCTCGGCCGCGCGCGTGGCGACGTACTCCAGCAGACACCGCCGGGCCGCCAGCGTGTCGAAGCGCGCGTCGGCGGCCAACAGGCCACCGCGCAGGCCCGGTTCGGGTGCCAGCGCGTTCATGCGGACGGCCCCGGCCGCCGTCATCTGCCCGGCCAGGTCCGGCAGGTGTGCCTCAGCCAGCTGAAGCCAACGGGCGAGGGGGAGGTGGGTGAGGCGCAGCTGCGGGATGCCGGGGCGCTGCCACCGCGCCCACGCCACGTCCGGATCCGACGGCGGGGGATGCGGGTCGCGCTCCAGCACGGTCACCTGATGGCCGTCCGCGGCCAGCAGCAGAGCGGTCTGCAGGCCGCCGAGCGCGGCACCCAGTACGACGATGCTCGCCATGAGGGTCATCCTTCCCCGCGGGGCGGGTCTCCGTACCGGGGCGGCGGCGACGCTCCCCTACCGGGTGGGACCGGTCTCCGGCACCGTCTGAGCCTGCGTCGGTGCCAGCTCCCGTTCCGCAACCACCCGAAACCCGTTCGGCGGGCGGCCGGTCACGCGCAGGACGGTGTCGGTGGTCCGGTCCTCCGCTCCCCCGGCGATGGCGCGGTCCATCTCGGCCAGCATCGTGGCGAACTCCAGCGGGATCATCGCTGCGAGACGGTCACGCATGTCGTCGTGGGTCAGGCGGTCGTGGGTGACGGGGCGGCCGGTGACCTGGGTGACGATCGCGGCGATGTCGTCGTGGCTGAGTGCTTCCGGCCCGGTCAGGATCAGGTCCGAGTCGGGGGCGCGGTCGTCGGTCAGGGCACGTACGGCGACGGCGGCGATGTCGTCGGCGTCGACGAAGCCGACCTGTCCGCCCCCGGCGGCGGTGCGGATGACGCCGTGGTCGCGGATGCTGTCGGCGTGGGCGTGCGTGCCGGTGAAGTTCTGCATGAACCACGAGGGCCGCAGCACCGCCCATTCGTCGAACAGGCCGGGCAGGGCCCGGTGCACCGCTCCCACCGCCGGGCCGCCCTCGGGGATCGCCGAGGAACTCAGCAGTACGGCACGCTCCACACCGCAGGCGCGGGCCTGCCGGAGGAAGGGCAGCATGACCGCGGCCGGGTCCGGATCGCCGATCGGCGGCACCAGGTAGACGCTGTCGGCCCCGCTGAGGGCGGCGCCGAAGGTGGCGGTGTCGTACCAGTCGAAGCGGACCGGTTCCGTGCCCGGCAGCAGCGTGGCTCGACGGCTCGCGGCCTTGACGCGGTGGCCGGCGGCGATCAGCTGTGCGGCGGTACGGCTGCCCGTGGTGCCGGTGGCGCCCATGACCAGGGCGGTGCGGGTGAGAGCGGTGCGGGCGACGGTCATCGGGCGCTGGTTCCGGTGAAGTCCACGCCGGGTGCCTGGACCGCGAGGGGGTTCCAGTAGTCGCGGTAGGAGGTGAAGCGACCGTCCTGGACGGTCACGACGGCGATGTAGGTCATGTCGAAGACACCTCCGGTCTCGACCGTACGGCCCACTCCGCGCATCTCGACCACGATGGTCCCGGCGTCGGTCGTCTCGTGAATCCGCAGGTCGGGGAAGTCGTGCAGGTCGATGTGGTCCGGGTAGTGGCGCATGTAGTCGGCGATGGCCTCCCGGCCCTCCAGCCGCGCGGGCCAGCCCGTGGGCGCGAAGGGGAACTCCATGACGCCGTCGTCGGCCCAGAGGCCGACCCAGGCGGGAATGTCCTTGTCGAGCAGCAGCCGCAGGCTGTGGCGGTACAGATCTGCCGGTGAGGTGGTTGCGGGCATGGGCGTGTCCTCCCGTACGATACGGACCAGCGGTCCGCTTCTTCCGTGAACGATACGGACCGCAGGTCCGCTTTTCAAGCGGAGGAGCAACGGAGGAGCCCCATGCCGACGCCCACGGCCGAACGCAAGCCCCGCAAGGACGCGGCCCGCAACCGGGCAGCCGCCTTCGCGGCCGCCGACACCCTCTTCGCCGAATGCCGGAGCCCCGACGAGGTCACCATGGCCGACATCGCGGCGGCGGCCGGCGTCGGCAAGGCGACCCTCTTCCGCGCCTTCGGCGACCGCACGGGCCTGATCCACGCGCTGGTGAGCGCGCGACTCGAACCCCTGAGGATCGCCGTGGCAGAGGGCCCTGCGCCGCTGGGCCCGGCCACGCCGCCCCTCCAGCGCGTGCCGGCCCTGCTCGACGCCGTCCTGTGCTTCAAGCTCGACAACCGCCATCTCGCACTGGCACTTGAGGCAACCGGCGCCGACAGCCCCTACCACGCGGACCACTACGAGCGCTGGCACTCCCTGCTCCGCGATCTCCTGGACCGCGTTCCGGGCATGTCCGGCAGCGACTTCGCCGCCCACGCGCTGCTCGCCGCCACCCGGGCCGACCTCGTCGCATACCTGGCCGGGGAGAAGGCGGAGCCACGCGAGGAGCTGCGTGAGCAACTAGCGAGGTTCACCGCCAAAGTGCTCGGCAGCGGCGCGTGAAGCGGTCCAGGTGTCAGCGGGCCACCGAGTTCGCCCCCGCCTGCGCGAACTTCTCGTCCAGCGTGCCGGACGGAGCGCCCGCGACGCCGATGCCGGCGATGGGCGCGTTGCCGGCGGTGACGGGGACGCCGCCCGCGAGGAACAGGGTGCCGGGGATGTCCTTCAGGTTCGGGGCCTGCTCCAGGCGCTCGGCCAGCTGGGAGGTGGGGGCGTTCCAGGAGACCGCGGTGAACGCCTTGCGCTCGGCGGACTCGTAGGACTGCGGGCCGGCGCCGTCGCCGCGCAGGGTGACGACGGTGTTGCCGTTGCGGTCGACGACGGCGACGGTGACGCGCTGGTTCTCCTTCTCGGCGGCGTCGAGCGCGGCCTGTGCCGCCTTGGTGGCGGCGTCGATCGTCAGATGGGTGGAGGTGGTCGTGGCCCGGGCAGCGGCGTTGGCCGAGGTGGCGGTCGCGGGCGTCGCGGCGGGCGCCGAGGCGTTGGCGGACACGGCACCGAAGCCGGCCAGGGCGACGACGGCGAGCACGGCACCGCCGGTGGCGACGCGAGCGCGGCGGGAGAACTTCTTGTGCACGGGGTTCATGGGTCGGTCCACTCCTTCGGTGGGCGGGCGGCCCGGTTGCCGCCCCGCTTCGTCCGCTCTCCACCCTCGGCCCGAAACAGGGCCGGGACCGTCGACGTTCCGGCTGGATGGGGGCAGCGCGACGGACGACACCGGGGTCATCCGATCGGTTGACCTGCCCGGGCCCTGCGCCGGGTCACAATGGAGGTGTTTGCCCAGTTCAGCGGGCGTGAGCAGGGAAGGAGGCGGGTCCAGGATGCCGAACCGGTCGTACGAGCCGAGCACCGTGGACACCCGGTGGCTCGGCGTCGTGATGCACGCGGCGTTCTTCCTGCTGCTCGGCGGAGCGCTGGCCCGGTTCGTGCTGCGTCATCCCGGCGAACCGCGTACTCCCTGGATCATCGCGCTGTGCGTGGTGCTCGCCGTCCTGCATCTGCTGGGGCCGAGGGCCGGCGGCACGCGCCCCCGGCCCACGCGGCGGCACTCGGCCTGGCTGGCGCTGGTCGTCGTGGTGTGGATGGTCCTGGTCGTGCTCGCGCCCAGCTTCGCCTGGTGCGCGGTGCCCCTCTTCTACACCGGTCTTCGCACGCTGCCGGCCCGCGCGGCTCTGGTGCTCGTGGCGGTCCTGACGGTGTTCGTCGTCGCCGCGCAGGTGCAGCTGTCGGGCCGCTTCGACCCGAACCTGGTCCTCGCGCCGCCCGCCGTCGCCGCCCTCGCCACCGCCGTCTTCCTCCAGATGGAACGGCACACCGCGCGCCAGCGCGTCCTGATCGACGACCTGATCCGCACCCGCCACGAACTCGCCGCCTCCGAACGCCGCGAGGGCACTCTCGGCGAACGCCAGCGGCTCTCCATGGAGATCCACGACACGCTCGCCCAGGGCCTGTCCAGCCAGCAGATGCTGCTGCAGGCGGCGGACCGGGTGTGGGACACCGAACCGGACAAGGCCCGCACCCATGTGCGCACCGCCGCGTCCGTCGCCGCGCACAACCTCGCCGAGGCCCGGCGCTTCGTACACGACCTGGCCCCCGCCGACCTCGCCGGCGGTGGCCTCGATCAGGCCCTGCGCACGCTGGCCGGGCGAGAGTCCGGCGCCGACCTTTCCGTACACGTCCACGTCGACGGTGCCGAGCGCCTCCCGCAGTTGCCCGACCGCGTCCAGTCCGCCCTGCTGCGCATCGCCCAGGGCGCCCTGGCCAACGTCCGCGAGCACGCCTGCGCGAGCAGCGCCGCCCTCACCCTGACCCTGCTCGACGACGAGGCCGTCCTGGACGTCTCCGACGACGGCCACGGCTTCGACCCGGCCGCAACTCCCGACTCCCCCGGCGCCGAACGCGGCCACGGACTGCCCGCCATGCGGGCCCGGCTGCGCGCGCTCGGCGGAACCCTCACCGTCGACTCCGCGCCCGGTGAGGGCACCGTCCTGTCCGCGGCCGTTCCCCTGGAGGCGCCCCGATGACCCCCGACCGCGCTGCCGTACGCATCCTGGTCTGCGACGACCACGCCGTCGTACGGGCCGGCCTGCTCGCGCTGCTCGACAGCGCGCCTGACATCGAGGTCGTCGGGGAGGCCGGCACCGGCGAGGAAGCGCTCGCGCTGGCCGCGAGACTCGCGCCGGACGTGGTGCTGATGGATCTGCAACTGGGCGAGGGCATCGACGGCGTGGAAACCACCCGCCGCCTGACGTCGGCCCCCGGCGCCTCCCCCCACGTCCTGGTCCTGACCACCTACGACACCGACGCCGACATCACCCGCGCCATCGAGGCGGGCGCCACCGGCTATCTGCTCAAGGCCGAGCGCCCCGACGAACTCTTCGCCGCGATCCAGGCCGCCGCCGAGGGACGCCCTGCCCTGTCCGCGCCGGTCGCGGGCCGCGTCATGGCCAACCTCCGCCGACCCCGCCCCACCCTCACCGACCGCGAACGTGACATCCTCACCCAGCTCGCCCGCGGCATCGGCAACCGCGACATCGCGCGCGCCCTGTTCATCAGCGAGGCCACCGTCAAGACCCACCTGCGCCGCATCTACGACAAGCTCGGCGTCGACACCCGGGCAGGCGCGGTGGCGGTGGCGAAGGAACAGCGTTTGCTGCCGTGAGGGGCGCCGGGCCTGGAGCGGTACGCCAACTTGCAGCTCAAGGGGTGACGCTGCTGAGGAAGATCCCCCACTCGCTCTTGAAGATGTCGGCGCCCTCGGCACAGATGCTCTCGGCCTCTGCCCGAAGCGGCGGCGGAGGCTCTGCCGCGTCGCTGAGTCCGTAACAGGGAATCGGGTCACGCAGCCGGTCGATCCCGTCCTTGACTGCGCTGGTGGTGAGGAAGACGTGGCTGTACAACACGTCCGCGTACTCGGGTTTCTTGACCCGCAGCCGTCGTTCCGTGTCGGCGGCGACGTTCTCGGCCGCTTTGAGCGCGGCCCCGCAACGCCTGTCGTCCAGGGAAGTCGTCCTCGTGCACTTGTCCAGGTCGACGTCCGGGTACGCGTCGGTCGCGGCATCGTAGGCGGCCTTGATGTCCCGCGTCAGGTGCGATGTCGTTGCGGACGCGGAGGAGTCCGGGACCACTGAAGCGGTGGCCGACGCCGACGATCTCGCCTGCGACGGCGTCGGCTTGGCAGGCGCCGGATCGCCACTGCACGCGGCCAGCAGCACTCCGGCGGCCACAGCCGGCGGTAACGGCCACGTCCGCCTGATCGCACCTCGTCCCGAGAACATGCCGCGATCGTAGGGACGACCCCCGGGAGGGGTCCCGACTTCGCTGCCGCAAGCGGCGACACGGGACACCGGGTTCGAGCGGACCTCGGTGGTGTGCGAGTCGTGCAGGTTGAAACTCGTAGGAATCAAGGGCTTGTAGGGAGATTTAACGAGGGTTAGCTCAACCGTCACTCGAGGTGCGCGTCGCTGTTCTACTTCCGCCTGCCCCGGGAGCAGTGGCGCGAGAGGCTCGAACAGGTGCGGGCGTCGGGATACACCTGCGTCGACGTCTATCTGCCGTGGAACTTCCACGAGTTGGCGCCGGGCCGCTGGTCGTTCGAGGGCCGGCGGGACGTTGCGGCATTCCTGGACCTCGCGCATGAGGTGGGTCTGTACGTCATCGCACGGCCGGGCCCGTACATCTGCTCCGAGTGGGACGGCGGCGCCCTGCCCGCATGGCTGGGCCTCGACGGGGAGTTGGGGGTACGTCAGAACGAACCGCGGTATCTGGAGCGGGTCATCGCCTGGTTCGACCAGGTGCTGCCGCTGCTCGCCGAGCGGCAGCATCCGGCGAACGGGCCGGTCATCATGGTGCAGTTGGAGAACGAGCTCGACTTCTTCGACTGCACGGACCGCCCGGGCTACCTCACCGCCCTGCGCGAGGCGGCACGCGGTCACGGCATCACCGTCCCGCTGATCGCCTGCTCCGGCCAGGGCGACCTCGCGGGCGCCACCGGGGACGTGGACGGTGTCGTGCCGGCCTGCAACTTCTACCCGGACGACGACTCCCCGGACATCGAGGCCGAGGTGCGCCGCTATGCCGCCCTCGTCGCGGAGCGCGGAGTGCCGCTGCTCGTCACCGAGACCAACCGGCGCCATCGGACGCTACGGCGGCTGCTGGCGGGCGGAGCCAAGCTGATCGCGCCGTATCTCCAGTCGTCCGGCTGGAACTTCGGGTACACCCCGTCGAGCGGCAACTGGGGTCGCCCCGGCAACTTCATGAGCCATGGCTACGACTTCGGCGGCTACGTCACGTCGACCGGCGTGGAGCGGCCGGAATACGCCGAGGCGCAGGTGCTGGCGCGGGTCGTCGAGGTGTGGGGCGACCGACTGGCCGTCGCCGTCCCGGGCGCCCTGGACACCGAGGTGGCCTGCGACTTCCCGACGAGCTCGGACCCGGCGGCGCTGGGCTTCCCCGAGGGCGGCCGACTCGTGGCCGTGGCGCATCTGGGAACGGCTCCCGGTACGGCGGTCGTCCGGGGCGTGCCGGTCGCGGTCGCACCGGGTTCGTGTCCCCTGATGGCGGTGGATGTGCCGTTGCGGCCGTGGGGCATGGACGCGACCCTGACGCTCGCTTCGGCGGACCTCGTGGCGGCGGCCGACGGGGTGCTGGTGTTCTCGTCCGACGTGCCGGTCACCGTCGTCCTGGACGGGACGCGGACCGAGGTCCCGGTGTCCGAGCGGCAGGCCGTGGGCGGAGTGGCGCTCGTCGTCCTGCCGACGTCTCAGGCCGCGCGGCTGCGGTCGGTCGAACCGGGCGGCACGGTGCAGGTGGACGACGCGCCGCACCGGCCCGGCGAGTCCGCGCCGAGTGCCGTACATGAGGTGCGGCGGCGGCGCGACAGGGCCCCCGAGGAGCCGGCCGGGCTGCACGCGCTGCCGCCGGCGCTGGAGTCACTCGGGGTGTATCGGGGCCGTGGCGCCTACCGGACCGCCACGGATCTGACGGACATCGATGAGCTGCTGCTCACCGGCGCGGCGGACATCGTCGACCTGTCCGTCGCGGGCCGGTCGCACCCGCCGATCGCCGGGTTCGGCGCGGCGCGGCGCATCGACGTGCGCGACGTGACGGGCAGCGTCGCGATCGAGGCCGTCGTGGAGATCTGGGGCCACGCCAACTTCGATGACGCCCGCCTGCCCGCGCTCCGCCTCGGCGCGCTGCGCGGGCTGGGCACCCTCTGGAAGGTCCGCACGACGACGGACGTGTCGTCGCTGTGGACCGTGCACGGACACTGGGCGGGCACCCCGGCGCCGACCCGCGCGCTCGGCGGCTGGAGCAGCACCCGCGTCGCGGCCCCGGTCGGCTACTCCCGTACGGTCCACTCCCCCACCCCGTCGGCGCTGCGTCTGCGCGGGGTCGTCGAACCGCTGCGGGTGAGCGTCGACGACGGCGAGCCGGTGACCGTCCACGCCGAGAACCCCTGGCTGCTGCTGCCCGCCGGCACCCACCACGTCACGGTCACGCTGCCGCACCACCCCAGCGGTCCCGGCCTGCGCGCCGAACTGCTCGCGCTCGACGCCGTACGGGACTGGTCGTGCGCGGTGCAGGACGACGAGCTGCTGACGGAGTTCGCCACCCGCCCCGGCCACCGTACGGAGGCGGTGCGACTGCCCCTTGCCCTGAAACCGGGAGAGGAGGCGTGGCTCGACGTCGACCTGCCTTCGTCCGCGGACGGATACCTCGTCCGGCTGGACGCCGCGCAGGTGCGGGTGACCGGATGGGCCGGCGGTGAGTGCGTGGGCCGCGTCTGGGTCGGCGACCGGCCCGCCTTCTCGGGCGGGGACCCGGACTCGCTCTGGGTACCGCCGGGATGGCCGGGCCTGACTCTGCTCGTCCAGGGGATCGAGGGGCCGAACGGCCCGGACGTCGGTCCGGAGGTCCGTGCGCTGTGGCTGGGGGCGCCGACAGGCTGAGGGGGTGGGGCGTGCGGCGCTACCCGCTCCGGTCCGCGTCGACGGACTCGTCGACGCGTTCCGCCACCCAGGCCAGGAAGCCCTGTACGTCGTTGGCGGGCAGAGTGGTCGCGGCAGTGCGGGAGGGGCGTTCGTAGCTGTGCAGTGCGGCATGCAACAACGGACGGAAGCGTTCCTCGGCTGCCGCGACCGCCTCCGCCGCCCGGCGCTTCGCCTGCCAGCGGCCCGTACGGCAGAACTGCACGGAGCGGCAGCCGTTGAGGACCCGGTTGTCCGCGAGATGCCCTTCACCGGCACTGTGCTCCCGGACCGAGGCCCGGAGCGCCCTGAGCACGTCGGCGCGTGCGGGCTCGGCGATCACCTCCCGCGCCGGCCTGCCGTACAGCACGCGGCCTGCTTGCCGGGCGACGGAACGGTCGATGACGTACCAGAACGCGGGCGACTGCGACGGGTCGAGGCTGGCCCGTTCGGGCAGGAGCGGTCCCGTGTTGATGTCCAGCAGGTACCCGGCCTCGCCGGAAGGCCGGGCCGCGAAGTCGCGGTCGTAGACGACGAGTTCAAGTCCCGTCGCGGGGCAGGGCAGGGCGGGGTGGGCCAGTGCGGCGGCCAGCTCGGGGAGGACTCGGCCGGGGCGCGCTCGGCCGGGGAGGGCGCCGTCCACGACCACCGTCACGTCGACGTCGCTGCGTCCGTGCCGGTAGTCGCCGAGCGCGACGGAGCCGACGGCGATGACGCTCACCAGGTGCGATCCGTACAGGGCGTGCGTGCGGTGGACGACCTCCTGGAGGTAGGGACGCAGTTCGTCCGGGACGGAGTACGGGTCCACGAGAGTCCGGGTCATACCGTCAGTGTCCGCCCAGGCCGGAAATCGACGAATGCCCGAGAACCTCCGCACCGGGCGACGCGCCACGGCACCCGGCACATCCGTAATCACGCCAATATCGGCATCAGTCACCTCGCGGGCTACGGGCACTTCGCCGCACCCGGCAGGCGGCCCGTCCCGCCTCTTGCCGTGCACATATGCGCCCCCAGCAGGGGATTCACATCGTCGACGCACACCCATTACACGAGGCACACATTCGGCCGGTCGATGACCGCAGCGCCGTTCGAGGGGCAGACGACGTACACGCCGGATGCCTAGCCTCCCGGGCCATGCGATCACCACGTATGAGACGCCTGGGTCTCTCCGCCGTCCTCGGTCTCCTGCTCGCCGTGTTCGGTCTGGCCCCCAGCGCGAGCGCCGACCCGGCCCCGGCCGCCCTGACGTTCACCGCCGACTCCGCCACCACGACACCCGGCGGCACGGTGCAACTCTCGATGACGCTGACCAACAACAAGACGTACGACGTCCTGTTCGTTTACCAGACGATCGAGCCGACGTGGCTCACCACGCAGCGCCCCGACCTGAAGTACGGCTTCACGGGCTGCACCCTCGCCACCGCCGCCGGCAGCACGCCCTGCGCCGGCACCGGGCCCAGCAACCTCGGCCAGAACTACGGCGCCACCATCCCGCCCGGGCAGAGCCGCACCGTCACGCTGACCCTCCAGGTCGCCGCCGACTCGGGCTGCAACGGCAACATCGGCTTCTACTCGTACTACTACGCCGAGTTCAGCGACGCGACGAACGCCAGCGGCGGCCCGGTCTTCACGCCGGAGACGCGCGTGCTCTGCGCCTGACTCCGCACAACCCGCCGACGCCCCGTGCAGGTGCCTTCCTGCGCGGGGCAAGACGGCAGCATCACGAGGTACCGGACGTGCACCGCGCCATGGCCGGCGCCCCCTTCGACCGGCTGTCACTGAATGGTCGACGGACCGTCCGGGACCCCCAGCAGCGCCAGATGGGCAAGGTCACCAGGCGGTGGCGTGCTCACCGACCACAGGGGCGCCGGACTCCCGTCGGCGACGGCGGCCGGGGCGTCGGTCAGGTTCATCCGCTCGCGCAGCCGGCCGTAGAAGTCCATCGGGCCGAGCCGTACGGCCCGCAGCCGGCGCGGCGCCGCGTACACGCCGATCCAGTCTCCCGGGTCCAGCACGCCCCGCACCTGCCCGTCGATGCTGACGGCCGCCGGTCCCGACCGTTCGAGGACACGCAGTCCGACGACCTCGTTGGGAGCCGTGACGATCGACCGGTCGAAGGCCATGTGCGGGGCGACCGGCGTGAAGACGAGGGCCTCGGCGCGCGGCGAGACGACGGGCCCGCCGGCGGCGAAGCTGTAGGCGGTCGAGCCGGTCGGGGTGGCCACCAGCAGCGCGTCCGCGGAGTAGGCGGCCAGGAGCCTGCCGGAGACGTACACACCGACCGACACCTGGCGGTCCCGGGCCAGCTTCTCCAGCACGACGTCGTTGAGCGCGGTCACGTCGAGGGGGATGCCCCACTCGTCGTTGATGTCGCAGTCCGGGCGCACCGGGGGCGGCGGCAGGAGCGGGCCACGGCCGTACCGCACCCATTCCTCCAGACCCGCCGGCACTTTCAGGGGGCAGGAGGCGCGCATGGCGAGCAGCATGCGAGTGTCGAGCGTCAGCCGGTCCTCGCGCACCGCGTCCAGCGCGGCACGCACCCCGGAGGCCGGCACCTCCGTCAGAAAGCCCACCCGCCCGAGATCGACGCCCAGGACCAGGGCGTCGTTCTGCGCGGCCAGCCGGGCGCCGCGCAGGAAGGTGCCGTCTCCGCCCAGGGTGACGACGAGGTCGGGACTGCCCGCGGCCTCGACCTCCGCACGGGCACCGCGGCGGTGCCCGTCCTCGCCCCACACGTCGATGTCCGTGCACCGCACGGCGTGCTCCTCACACCACGCTCGAACCACCCGAGCCGCCTCGACGGCCTCCGGACGGCCGCCGTGCACGACCAGGCCGAGCCGGTTCAACGTCATCTCCGCCTCCAGGGCATCTCGTCCGGTCGGCTGATGGCTGCCGGCCGGCAAGCCGACCCATTCGAGCATCCCTGCATTGCGCCGCCCCCGCACGCGCGGTCAGCGGCCGAGGAGAAGGCACCTCGCCCCTGGCCCCTGTGCCTCGGCGGCGAGCCGTTCAGTCGTCGGCGGTCAGCGCGGCCTCCGCTCTCGTGAGGGCCGCCTGGTGACCGAAGAGTCCGGGTAGGCCGCCCGAGTGCAGGAAGACGGTGCGCCGGCCGGGGCGGATGTCGCCGTCCTCGACGGCTGCGGCGAGGCCCGCCATCGCGCGCCCGGTGTAGACGGGATCGAGCACGAGACCTTCGGTACGGGCGGTGAGGGTCAGCGCGGCCATGACGGGCTCGGTCAGTGCGGCGTATCCGTCGCCCACCTGGTCGAGCCGCACTCTGAGCGCTTCCGGGACCTGGTGTGTGGCGGACAGCCCGGAGACGAGCGCGGCCACGGTCCCGGCAGGGTCGGGGACGGCGCCGCAGTGGACGCCGAGGACGCGCTCGGCACCCAGTGCGCCGACCAGACCGGCCATGGTCCCGCCGGAGCCGAGTGCGACCACGACGGTGGAGATGTCCGGGGCCTGCGTGAGGAGTTCACGCCCGCACTCCTCATAGCCGCGCGCACCGGTCACGCTGGAACCGCCGAAGGGGATCAGCACCGGGACCTCGCCCCGGGTGCGCAGCTGCTGCTCCACCTGAACCGCCGTGGCGGCGAGCGCTTCGCCGCCTGCGGACCCCGCCCAGACGACCCTGGCGCCGAAGAGCCCGTCCAGGGCCAGGTTTCCGGACGCCGACGATCCGGGTGTGCCGGCGAGCACGAGTACGGCACCCAGGCCCAGCCGGGCCGCAGCGGCCGCGGTCAGCCGCGCGTGATTGCTCTGCGGGGCGCCTGTGGTCACGAGGGTCGTCGCGCCGTCGGCCAGCGCCGCGCCGCACAGCCACTCGAGCTTGCGGATCTTGTTTCCGCCGCCGCCCAGGCCCGTGAGATCGTCCCGTTTGACCCACAGGTCGTCCGGCCCGAGACCGAGTGCGCGGGCCAGGCGCGGCACGGGCTCGAGCGGGGTCGGCCAGGTGCCGAGTGAGGCCGGTTGTGGGAATCGGCCGTCGGAGGTCATGCGCACCACCCTTGTCAGGACTCTGCGGGAACGCCGACAGCGTTGCCGGCGAGTTCCATCCTGCCCGGCCCGAAAACGCTCGGCGGCCGTTCGAGCAGGCGGGCCGGTGCCGGGATCGAACAGGGCGACGTCACCCGCTGATCCGAGCCCGCCCGGTGCCTGCGGCACTTCGGCCGGCAGGGCATCGGGCGGGCTCGTCCGCCTCAGGGGGCGTGGTGCGGCACGCGTCAGTCCACGATCAGTTCGGCGCCGGCCGCCGGTGCCCGCCCGACGAGCGCGCCGCCGAAGTTCCCCTCGACCTCCGCCTTCTCCGCCGCGTCCGGGTACGGGTTCGTGCATGCGGTACCGGCGCTGGAACCGGACATCAGGCTGGAGCACGGTCCGGGCTTGCGGTCGGGCAGGCCCAGGATGTGCCCTAGTTCGTGGGCGGAGATGCGGATCGTGTCGTAGCCCTGGTCGACGGCCTGGCGCCCGATGTAGACGGTTCCGTTGCCCAGCGTGGTGGGCAGGGCGCGCGGCCAGCCGTTGTCCGCGAGGACCCGTATGTTCGCGCGCTGCCCGGCGTCGGCCGGCCGCAACTCGACGGCGTCGACGCTCTCGTTCCAGATCGCCGCGCCCCGGTCGACGGCGCTCCTGAACTCCGCGGAGCCGCCGGCGTCGTAGGTGAGGACACGGGCGGCCAGAGGGGTGTCCGCCTCGTCGAGCGGACCGGCCACCGCCTGGCCACCCATCAGGGACAGGGACACCACACAGGCAGCGGCCAGGCCGCCGGTCATCCTGCGTACGTGCATGATCGACCTCCTTGTGGGGGAAGAGGAGTCGTGCTCATGACATTCCCTGACCCATTGCCCGGCGGGAGTGGACGTGAATCCGTCAATCCGAGGCGGTCTCCGACCTGTTTCCGGCGCGTGCGGGTCACGCTCTTCTTCTCGCCCGCCGTGTCGCGTCGCCGGTCACGCGATGAGTGTCGTCCTGGTTGCCAGTCTGTATTTCCAGCAGGCGATCACCCGCACGCAAGGAGGGCATCATGACCGCGACGTACACCTTCGACGTCTTTTCCAGCCTCGACGGCTACGGCGCCGCCGGCGGCGACTGGACCGGCTACTGGGGCAAGCAGGGCCCCGAACTCCTCGACCACCGCCTCGCCCTGTACGGCGAGGAGCAACGGATGATCTTCGGGGCCAACACGTATCGGCTGTTCGCGCAGATGCTGGCGGCGAGCACCGAGGAGTCCGAGGTACGTGACCCCTGGGTCACGCGGATGCGGAACATGCCGACGACGGTCGTGTCGACCAGCCTGGAAGGACCCCTCGACTGGCCGGACGCGACCGTTGCGAGCGGCGACGCCGTCGACGTCGTCGCCCGGATGAGGGAGGAGTCCGACGTACCGTTGCGCTCGCACGGCAGCCTGTCGATGAACCGTGCGCTGATGGCCGCCGGCCTGGTCGACCGCGTCCAGGTGACGCTCTTCCCTGTGATCACCGGCCGTACCGGGCTGGACCCGATCTTCCAGGGTGCGGCCGACTTCGACCTCGAACTGATCGAGCACCGGACACTCGACGGCCACATCCAGGAGCTCATCTATCGCCCCACGCTGCATGCCTGAGCGCGTCCAGGCACCCCAGCCCCGCCGCGCTGCCGGGCGCACACCCGGCTACTCGGGCCACTCCGAGTTCTGGATGACCTCCACGAAGTCACCGCGTACGAAGCCGGGCGAGAAGTGGGCCAGCACGTCCGCCTTGACGTTGCCGAACGTCGTTTCGGGGCGGTCCTCGATGCCCCCGGTGAAAGCGGCGAGGATCTCGTTCTTGAAGTCGGGCCTGGGGTGGGCCGCGACCACGGCCGCGCGTTGCTCGTCGGAGACGGCGTGGTAGCCGATGCCCAGGACGTCCAGCTCCACACCCCGGGTGACCAGGGCCACTTCGGGTGCCATGTGCAGGGGGATCTCCGGGGTGGTGTGCAGGGCGATGGCCGTCCAGACCCGGTCGGCCGGCCCGCCCGTCACACCGTGGGCCCGCAAAAAGCGGCGGGCCTCGTCGGCACCGTCGATCTCGAAACGCCGGTCGGTGCGCCGGAAGCGCTCGGTCAGCCCCAGGTCGTGGAACATCGCCCCCACGTACAGCAGTTCAGGGTCGAAGCGGAGCCCCTGCTCCCGCCCGCGCGCAGTTCTCCACAGCCCTGGCCACCCCACCGGCCCGCAGCGACCTGCTGAACTCACTGACCGCGTCCGTGCTCGCGGACCCGGCCGCCGACCACAGCCTGCCCGCCATGGCCGCAGCGGCCACCGTCAGCACCCGGCACCTGACCCGGCTGTTCCGGACCGAACTGCACACCACACCCGCCCGCTGGGTCGAACGCGTCCGCCTCAACCGCGCACAGCAACTCCTCCTCGACGGCCACAGCGTGACCTCGGCGGCGCACCACAGCGGACTCGGCACGGACGAAACCCTCCGCCGCGCCTTCGCCCGCCACCTGGGCACGACCCCGACGGACTACCGACGGCGCTTCGCCACCACGCGCCCGCCGCACACCCCCGCGTGACCTCGCGTATCTCGCCCGGGACCGGGACAACTGCCCGAACAACACGGCACGTACGCTCGTGCACATGGTTGCGCACCGCATGATCGACGTGAACGGGATCCAGCTCCACATCGCCGAGCAAGGCGAAGGCCCCTTGGTGGTACTGCTGCACGGCTTCCCCGAGTCGTGGCACTCCTGGCGCCACCAGTTCGGCCCCCTGGCCGACGCGGGCTTCCGCGTGGTCGCCCCCGATCAGCGTGGCTACGGCCGCAGCGACCACCCCGACGCCGTCGACGCGTACACCATCCTCCACCTGGTCGGCGACGTCGTCGGCCTGATACACGCCCTCGGCGAGGAGCAGGCGTTCGTCGTCGGGCACGACTGGGGCGCGCCGGTCGCCTGGCACACCGCACTGCTTCGGCCTGACGTGGTCCGCGCAGTGGCCGGCCTCAGTGTGCCGCCCCCGTCCCGCGGGGTCGAGCCACCGCTGGCCGCCATGGACAAGAGGTTCGGCGGACGCTTCTACTGGAACTACTTCAACCGTCCCGGTGCAGCCGACGCCGAGTTCGCCAAGGACACGCGCACCGCGTTGCGGAAGTTCTTCTACTCGGCTTCCGGCGACGCTCCCGGCGCCGTTTCCGGCGAGATGAAGCAGCCGCTGGTCGACCCGGACCGGGGCTGGCTCGCAGCCATGCCGGACCCGGAGGTACTGCCGGACTGGTTCACCGAGGAGGACCTCGACGCACTGACCGACAGCTTCTCCCAGGGCTTCACCGGCGCCCTCAACTGGTACCGCAACCTCGACCGCAACTGGGAACTGACCGCACCGTGGCACGGCGCGGTCGTCACCCCGCCCGCTCTGTACATCTACGGCGACCGCGACCTGGTCCCCGCTTTCCCCGGCACCCCCGAATTCATCGCAAGCCTCCCCGACCGGATGCCCAACCTCCGACGCGAGCCCCTCAAGCTGGCGGGCTGCGGACACTGGACACAGCAGGAACGCCCGGCGGAAGTGAACGCGGCGCTCATCGAGTTCCTCAAGGCCTGTTCCTGACGGTCGCGCGTCCGCCGTGGCGGCTGTGCAAGTCGCCCCGGCTGCACCTCGGGAGCGCGAGGCCCTGCCGGCCTGGCCGGCCGCATCGACGCAGCGGCTGCCGGACGCCCTACGGGAGGCCGGCCCGGATCGCGGTTGCTGGACGTGGTCCACCTGCTGCGCGGGGACGGCCGCCTGGCCGCACGAGCCCACCGTCGTCGACCACCACGCCGCCGAGGGCCGCTCCTGGCGCCTGACGCTCTCCGCCGACGGCACACGGGTCACCCGTCTCCCGATGCCCACCGCAGCCGGCGAGGCCCCGGACGCGGCCGCCGCCTCCGCCCGCGGCACGGCCGGTGAACTGGTCCTCGCCCTGTACGGCCGTATCCCGGTGGACTCGCTGAAGCTCGACGGCGACCGACGTGTGTTCGACCTGCTCCTGGCCTGGGCGCCGGAGGACCAGGACGTGCCGATGCGCCGGCTACTCGTCTGCTTGGCCGACGGACGTCGATCACCGTATGGAGGGTGCAGTCACGGCCTCCTGCCGTCGCCCTCCAGCATTCGTTCGAGGCGATCGAAACGCTCGTGCACCGCGTGGGTCACCTCCGCATACGTCTGCTCCACCGCTTGCTCCGCCTCGTGCATGCGTCGGTGTCGGCGTTCCTCGTCCCGTCCCACGAACCAGGTGGCCAGGGCCGCGGTGACCATCCCGTAGGCCGTGATCCCGACGACCATCACCACCACCGCGATCAGCCGCCCCGACAACGTCACCGGATAGAAGTCGCCGTACCCGACCGTCGTCGCGGTCTCCACCGACCACCACAGCGCCCGCGGATACGAGGTCAGCCGCGCCCCGGGCGCACCCCGCTCGGCGGACACCACGAGGCCCGAACCCACCAGGATCACGACCGCGAGGACGACCGTCGCGGCTCCGGCCGCCCTCACATGCAGCGAACGCCCCTGACGGCCCGACAGGAGCTCGACCACCCGGGCCAGGAAACCGGGAAACATACCCCGCATCCTGCGCCACCCCCCAAGCCGGCCCCACGAGAACGCGCCGCGCGGCAGGAACCCCGACCCGAACAGCGGCCCCGGTCGACGGACAGGAGACACAGCCGGACCTGAACGGCGCCACGGCCCCGGAGCGACTGACGTATCGCCGCCGAGGAGGGCCACCGCGTTCCGGCGACGCCAGCAGTATGCACAAGGGAAAATCCAGTTCATCAGTCTGCAAATCGGTCACCGGATCGGTGTAATCGGCACGGATGGCGGGCCGCCCATGGATCTAGCGTCGGAGTGCACGGGGTCACACAGGCCAGAAAGGCATCCACGTACTCATGTCCATCCCGCAAGCCGACGCCCTCCCCGCAAGCGAGTCCGACACCTCCACCTCTTCGCCCCACCCCGGCCACCCATCCACCGACACCCTCGTGCTGCCGGTCGACGAACTCCCCGAGTCGGCGTCGTCACCGGAACTGGTCGGCCGCCGCGTGCGGGACGAGCTGATGCTCGACGGCAATGCCCGGCTGAACCTCGCCACGTTCGTGACGACATGGATGGAGCCACAGGCTCAGCAGTTGATGGCGGAGACCGCGGAGAAGAACCTCGCCGACCGCGCGGAGTACCCGCAGATCACGGCGATGGAGGAGCGCTGCGTGCGGATGCTGGCCCGGCTCTGGCACGCGCCCTACCCGGAGCAGGTCCGCGGCTGCTCCACCACCGGTTCCAGCGAGGCAGCCATGCTCGGCGGACTGGCTCTCAAACGCCGCTGGCAGGACCGGCGGCGCACCCAGGGCAAGGACACGGCCCGCCCGAACATCGTCATGGGCGCGAACGTCCAGGTCTGCTGGAAGAAGTTCGCCAACTACTTCGAGGTCGAGCCCCGTTTCGTCCCCATGGAACCGGGCCGCTACCACCTCACCCCCGACACCCTCACCGCCCACTGCGACGACAACACGATCGGCGTCGTGACCGTCCTCGGGTCCACCTTCGACGGCTCCTACGAGCCCGTTGCCGACATCTGCGTGGCCCTCGACGGGTACCAGGCCGCCACCGGCACCGACATCCCCGTCCATGTCGACGGGGCGTCCGGCGCCATGGTGGCCCCATTCCTCGACCCGGGGCTCATGTGGGACTTCCAGCTCGAGCGCGTCGCCTCCATCAACACCTCGGGCCACAAGTTCGGGCACGTCTTTCCCGGCCTCGGGTGGGCCCTGTGGCGCAATGCCGAAGCCCTCCCCGACGACCTGGTCTTCGAGGTCGACTACCTCGGCGGCCGCTCCCCCAGCTTCACCCTCAACTTCTCCCGCCCGGGCGCCCACGTCGTCGCGCAGTACTACAGCTTCCTCAGGTACGGCTTCGAAGGACTGCGCAACCTGGCAGCGAAGAACCGCACGACGGCCCGCCTGCTCGCCACCCGCATCCAGGCCATCTCCCCCTACGAACTGCTCACGGACGGCTCCGAACTCCCGGCCTTCGCCTTCCGCCTGACACCCGGCACGCCGGGCTTCACGGTCTTCGACGTCGCCCAGGCGATGCGAGCACGAGGCTGGCATCTGCCCGCCTATGCCTTCCCCGCCCCCTGCCAGGACATCTCCGTCCTGCGCCTGGTGGTACGCACCGGGTTCACCGCCGAACTCGCCGCAATGTTCATCGCCGACCTGACCGAAGTCACCAAGCAACTCCACACCACGTACTGACACCCGACCGGTCCGGTGCGGAACGTGCATGAGGGTGTCGTGCGATGCTCGGCCCGGCATCCGAGCTGTGCCGGGATACTTCTGGGGTGCTGTTGACATGGATCGCCGAGGTGGCGGACGAGCCGGTGGTGCTGGAGCCGAACGACCGGCGGGTGGAGTGGGAAACCAACACCTGGTCGCTGAGTGCGGAAGCTGAGGACGGAGAGGCGTTGTCCGTGCCGGAGGTGGTCTCCGCCTTCGAGCGGACCGCCGACGGCATCCGGCGCCGTATCCGCGAGATGGGCTTCGCGGGCGTGGCGACGTTCTACGTGTGGCACGACGAGCAGGCTGGGCAGCTCCGGTGCTCAACCGGGTCGGTGACCACTGACGAGCTGCCTTTTGGCGGCGCCTACGTGCCTTGCGGCGATCTCAGTGCTGTCGTTGAGGGCTTCCTTTGCCACCGGGAGCCGGGGGTGGTTGCCTGGTCGGACCTTGCGGAGGCGCGCGACCAGTCCGAGCAGACCGTGCCGGAGCCGGAGGCCGCACCCTTCCCCGTGTGGGTGCGCCGCGTCGGACCGGTCTCACGCTGACCGGCCCCGCCCGCCGATGCGGGTGAGGCGGGGTGAGCGGGAGTTGTCATCACGGCCCGCCAATCGAGACACCGTCTTCGCGGCGACTTCTGACGCAGCTGGTCTATACCAAGCGGTGCTGTCTCAGTATCCTCATCCGTAGCGAGCCAGTAAGCACACCGTTCTCTCCCCCCACCCCCCCACCAGGTTGCGTGCTGACGCGAGCGGCGCCCCACGACACGCCCCGGCAGCCGCGTGACCTGCCGATTCACCGCCTCTAGGAGGATCTCGGTGAGAGTTCGCACCAGAAGCACGGCGATCATCGGCACCGTCTGTCTCGTCGCTACCCTCGCCTTGACCGCGGCGTCGGCCGACGAGCCCACCTCGCCACAGCAAGCGGCGAAGGTCACCCTCAAGAACGTGACCACGGCCCAGAATCCGACGGCCGGCGCCGCCGGTCCCGGCGGGAAACTCTGGATCGCCGAACGCCCCGGCACCGTAAGGGTCCTGGACAGCAACGGACTCAGCCAGCCCGTCCTCGACATATCCGCCGAGACCACCACCGACGGCGAACGCGGGCTGCTGGGCATCGCGTTCGACAAGAGGTTCGCGCACTTCTACATCTCGTTCACGAACCTCGAAGGCACCAGCACCGTGGACGAGTTCGCCGTACGGAACGGCAAGGTCCAGCCGCAGACCCGGCGTACGGTCATCACCCAGACGCAGCCCTATGCCAACCACAACGGCGGCGACATCAAGTTCGGCCCCGACGGCTACCTCTACATCGCGCTCGGCGACGGCGGCTCGGGCGGCGACCCGCACGGCAACGGGCAGAACCTCGACACACTGCTCGGCAAGCTCCTGCGGATCGACCCGAGGGGCGGCAAGCCGTACGCCATCCCGTCGGACAACCCGTTCGTGAACGACCCGAACGCGAAGGACGAGATCTGGGCGTACGGGCTGCGCAACCCGTGGCGGTTCTCCTTCGACTCGGGAACCGGCGACCTCTTCATCGGTGACGTCGGCCAGAACGACTGGGAGGAGATCGACTGGGCGCCGGCGAGCAGCAAGGGCGGAGAGAACTACGGCTGGGCCCAGATGGAGGGCACCCATCCCTTCCGTGGCGGCACGGAACCCGCGAACCACGTGCCGCCGGTCCATGAGTACGACCGCGCCAACTTCGGCTGCTCCGTGACCGGCGGCTTCGTCTACCGGGGCAAGGCGATCCCGGCGCTCAAGGGTCAGTACGTGTACAGCGACTACTGCGACGGCACCGTCCGCTCCCTGCAGTTGAAGAACGGCAAGGTGACCGCCGTGAACGACCTCGGTGTCAACGGCGGTGAGGTCATCTCCTTCGCGCAGGGCGGCAACGGCGAACTGTACGTGCTCGCGATCGGCGGCAGCGTCTTCCGTATCGACCCGGCGTAACGGCTACCGGGAGGAGCGCTCAGCCCGCGGACGCAGAAGCCGCCGCGGCTTGCGGCGTTCGTCGGCTACGGCTGTCGCTCAAGCCTGTGCCTCACGCCTGCGACTCACGCCGGTGACTTTCACCGACGCCTCGGTCGTCCTGTGGCCGCCCGCCCCGCTGTCGGTGGCCGAAGCGGAGGCGGGTTCCGAGCCGAGGGCGTCGCGGACGGCGGTCAGGATGTCCTCGGTGTCGGCTCCCAGTGCTCGGGCGGCGGAGGTGAAGTCCCGGGCCAGAGTGCCGAGTTCGGGGGCATCATGGGTCTGCGGCCCGGACGGCGGTGCCGCCACCCTGGTGCCCGCCCCTCGGCGGGTGCGGATCAGCTCGACGGCCTCCAGCTCGCGGTAGGCGCGGGCCACGGTGCCCGGTGCCAGACCGAGGTCGGCAGCGAGCTGTCGCACGGTCGGCAGGCGCTCGCCCTCGGTCAGCCGGCCGGTGCGAATGAGCGCGGCCAGCTGGGCACGGATCTGCTCGTACGGCGCTACCTGGCTGGTGGTGTCGACGCGAACGGTGCGGTCACTCATCGGCGAAAGTCCCATCGTCTGCTACCTCGTCGTCAACCGCCCGCGGTGCCACCACGGTTACCAGGGACCACCCGAACGTGAACAGGCTCAGCAGACCCAGGGGGCAGATCACCACGACGGTGGCGGCGCCGAGCGGGCCTGCGCAGGTCGTTTCCGTGAGCGCGACGAGCAGCATCAGGACGACGAGCAGGACCTGACTCGACACCAACAGCCCCCAGGCTCCCGTGATCGCCCACGCGCGGTCGCGGCGCTGCTGGTAGTCGCCCGGCCCGTAGGCGATACGGCGCAGGGCCCAGAAGCAGGCGGGGGTTCCGACCGCGAGGGCGGCGAACATCGGGCCGCTGTAGTACAGGCCGGGCCAGGGACCGAGGGATGCGCCCATCCCTTGGCAGGCGACGTTGATGACACGGCCCGCTCCGCCTGTCCGGTCGGGGCCGGAGGAGGCCGTGAGGGCGCCCATGACCAGCAGAGCGACGAGGGAGGCGGCCTGCAGGAGAAGCAACGGCGCCATGCGGGGCGGTACGTGGTTTCTGACCAGACGCGGGGCGAGGCTCGCGGTGCGTACCGCTTCCTGGGGACGCAGGGTCAGGGCGTCACCGAGCAGGACACCGACCACGGCGCACAGGCCGAAGGCCGTGATGGCGAACACGAGAGGGATCGTGATGTCGCCGCTCTCCATCATGACCAACTGCTGTGCGGCCACGATGCCGATGGCCAGGCCGGACCAGCGGGCGTAGTGGTCGGCGTGGTCGAGGAGCCGGGACTGGAGCGGGACGGTGTCGAGCACGTGGAGATCCCCCAGGGCATCTTGTACCAAACGGTGGGTACAAGATGCCCTGGTCGGAATCTTGTGTCAAACAGTCGATACAAGAAGACGCCGAACAGGCGGAGCGGTGTCAGTCGGCTGGGATCTCGTTGATCAGGGAGCCTTGTCTCAGCCATCGAACGAATGCGAAAACCCAGGTCGCGGAAAGGAGGAGCAGCAGGATGAGGGCCAGGAGCCAGGGGGCGGGACGGGACCAGCCGGCAAGGAGGGCGCCGACGGCCGCTGTGACGAGCACGGCTTGCACCGACTTGTAGACGGCGGGGAAGCGGTCGTAGTCCGCCAGGGTGGGCAGAAGCACCACGGTGGTGATCAGCATGACGGCTACGGACCCGCCCATCAGCCAGCTCAGGGCGACTGGCGTCCGGTGATCGGTGGCGTGGTCCACGAGCCCGACCATGCCCGCGCCGGCTGCCGCCACGGCCATGGCCATCGGCAGGTGCGTGAAGATCCACGTCGCCAGCGAGTGGCCGGACTCGCGAGGCAGTCGTCGGGACACCAAGTCGGCGTAGTTCCACCAGAAGCCGAAGCCGATGGCGAGCCCGAGCAGGCCCGCCGTCGTGACGAGTGTGCTGCGTTCGGTGTCCGTCAGGCCGTTCACGACACCGATGACGACTTCGCCGAGCACGATGATGATGAAGAGTCCGAAGCGTTCGACCATGGGTTCGGTCACGACGTCATAACTCGGCGCTCTGCGCCAGAAGATGAGAATGACGCACTCCACGCTGCACCACGCGACAACGAACACCGCCCAGAGAACGAGACGGCCGTCGGCCGACAGAGGTGCCGATGCAGCGATCAGGACGATGCCCGCGACCATGACGGTCAGATAGCGACGGGGCGTCCTGCGCAGCTCCGGTTCGTCCTGTCGATACACGGAATACCACTGGTAACTCAGCAGGGCCAGCAGCAGTGCGTAGAGTGCCGCCAGGGTGCGGCCGTCGTCGCCGTCGGCGTGGCCGACGTAGACCGCCATGAGGGACAGCAGCAGCATCTGCACGAAGATCAGCGAGCGGGTGTGACCGTCTTCGCGGCCGTGCAGTTCGTAGAAGAGCGTGCCGTTCAGCCAGGCGATCCAGATCAGCCCGAAGACCA
Organism: Streptomyces sp. NBC_01017; assembly: GCF_045162795.1. Lineage (NCBI taxonomy): Bacteria > Bacillati > Actinomycetota > Actinomycetes > Kitasatosporales > Streptomycetaceae > Streptomyces > Streptomyces sp. NBC_01017. The sequence continues at coordinate 9,605,914 of NZ_CP108683.1, read as the reverse complement.
CGGCGAACGTTGCCGTACCCCGCCAGGAGAAGTCCTCGGCGAAGGTGTGGGCCGCCTGCCCGACCAGGACGACGTAGACGAGGTCGTAGAAGAGCTCGAGGAAGCTGACGCTGCGACTGGTGTCGACCTCGCCGTGGCGCCGGGGCGGGCGGAAGAGCCATCGGCGGGTGCCGGTGCCCAGGGGGACTGCGGCTGCGGTGACAGGACGGGGCTCGGGGGCACTGTCGGGCATGTGAGGCTCCTGTATGGCGCGGCCGAACGTGTGACGCAGTGCTGGTGACGGCTGCACTCGGGGACGTTCATGCCGCGGGCGGCAGAGCCGTGGAGCCGGGCTCCGCTGCCGCTGCCGCGGTCCCGTCCCGCCAGGTACTCAGCATATGAACTGATATGAATGCATCGCGTGCAGGACAGACCCGCGTGTCACACGGGCGATGTCCGTCCCCAGCAGTGCCCGGAGAGGTTCATGCGACGTCTGGATCCCACCGATCCGCCGGCCATCGGCGGCTACCCCCTGCTGGCGAGACTCGGCGCCGGCGGCATGGGGCAGGTGTTTCTCTCCCGGACCGCGTCCGGTCGTCCGCTGGCCCTCAAAACCGTACGGCCCGAGTTCGGCCTCGACCCCGCGTTCGAGCAGCGCTTCGCCCGCGAGATCGCCAGCAGCGACCAGGTGCGCTCGCCGTGGACGGTGTCGGTCGTCGACTACAGCCCCGCGGGGCACCGGCCGCAATGGCTGGCCACGGAGTACGTGGCCGCGCCCTCCCTCGCGGACTGGGTGACGTCCGACGGCCCGCTGCCCGAGTCCGCCGTCCGGGCTCTGGCGGCGGAACTCGCCGAGGGGCTACGGGCCGTTCACCGGGCGGGGCTCGCGCACCGCGACGTGAAGCCGTCCAACGTGCTGCTCGCCCGCCGCCATCCGCTGCTCATCGACTTCGGAATCGCCCGAGCGACCGACGACACCCGGCACACCCGCACCGGCGGTGTCATCGGCTCCCCCGGTTACATGGCACCCGAGCAGGTCACCGGGGGCATATCGGCCGAGCCCGGCGACATCTTCGCGCTGGGCGCGGTCCTGGTGTACGCCGCCACCGGGAACGGGCCTTTTCTGCACCCGGGCGAGGATCCGTCCGCCGCCCAACTGCTCTACCGCATCGCACACGAGGAGCCCGCGCTCGACGGCGTGCCGCAGCCGCTCGCGCCGTTGCTGAGGGCCTGCCTGGAGAAGTCACCCCAGGACCGTCCCTCCGCGGACGAGTTGCTGAAGGGGCTCGAGGCCGAACCCGGCGTCTGGGCCTCGGCACGGCCGCCGGGCCTGGAGGCGGACATCACCGCGCGGGAAGCCGAGCTGGCGGCCCTGCTGGAACACTCGGCACCGCTCCCCCCGGAGTCACAACCAGCGCCGAACCCGGCACCGCAGACCGGGTTCGGGCCACCGACCGACTACGGCTCCCCGATCGTGTACGGCCCTCCACGCGCCCTCCCGTCGGGTCCCGCTCCCGGCCTCGTGCCGGACGCCCCGTCCGGTGCCGGTGCCACGCCCGGCCGGCGGTCGGCGCGGGCGTGGACGGCCGCCGTGGCCGCGGGCACGGTGGTGACCGCGGCCGTCATCACGGCGCTGGCCTGGGCCAACGGCGCTGATGACGCGGCGGGCGGGAACGGTCGTACGACCCCGCCCGCCTCCACCTCTCCTTCCGCCACCGCTGCCGGGAACGCTCTGCCCGTGTCCTGGGTGGGCACTTGGAAGGGCACAGGACCCGGCAGCCCCGCCGGCGACGGCATCGTCAACGCGCGCACGACGCGGGTGGCCGTGACCGTCACCCTCCATGCTGCGGAACGGGGCGAGATCGTGGGCAGACAGATCAGCCACGTGACCGAGGACGGCACAGGCCGGGACCTCGGGTGCACCGAGACGCTGCGCCTGCGGGAGACGCATCGAACGTCCATGGTCTTCGAGGCGGTCACCAGCGCACCCACGGATCCGTCGGCCGGCGTCCTGTGCACGCGAGGCAACCTCTACACCCTGGCGAAGACCGGCGCCGACACCTTGGCCCTGAAGGACGAGGGCAGTCAGACGACGGGGTCGCCCTCCCGGCTGACCCGCTCCTCCTGACACCTGACCGGCCGCACATCCAATCGGCTGCATACCTGATCGGGTGCAGGTGAGGGCGAGATGGACCTCGCCCGTCACCGGTCGGCATGGACGTCTCCCTGAGCCGTGAGAACGACGGCTTCTTGCTGAGGGAAGGCACCGGGCGGGATGCCCGGGATGGATTCCGTCCGGGTCGCCTGCTCATCGCCGGCCGACGGACCCCCCAGGGTCAGGCGGGTGACGATGCGGTAGCGGTCGCCGCGGTAGATGGAGTGGACGTACTCGACGGCCCGGCCGTTGGTGTCGCTGGTGAGGCGCTCGAACAGGAGCGCCGGCGACAGATGCGGCACCCCGAGGATCTTGGCCTCGGCCTGGCTGACGACGGTCGGCTCGATCGTCTGCACGGCTTCGCTCACCCGGACTCCATGGCGGTCGTGCAGGTGCTCGTACAGGTCGCCCGTTTCGAGTTCCTGCGCGGTCAGCGTGGGCACCAGGCTCGCGGGGATGTGCAGGTGCTCGATGGCGATGGGGACGCCGTCGACGAGCCGTAGCCGCGCCACGTAGACGATGTCGGCGGCGGGAGACAGGTGCAGTTTGCGGCCGACCCGGGCCCCGGCGGCGATGGTGGTGAACTCCAGCAGGCGGCTCGTCCAGGCGCCGGATGCCCTGGGGACGACCATGGTCCGGTGGTCCGACACCAGCTCCTGTGTGATCTTCTCCGGTGCCACGAACATGCCTCGGCCGTGCTCGCGCACAAGGAGTCCTGCGGCGACCAGTTCGTCGACGGCTGCCCGCAGGGTTGGCCTGGAGACGTGCAGATCAGCGCACAGGGACCGTTCGGAGGGGATGGCGTCGCCGGGGTTGAGCGATTCCATGAGTTCGAGGATGTGGTCCCGGACGCGTTCTCGCTTGAGAACCGTCCCCGACTCGTCAGCGTTCATGCTGCTGCTCCCGCCCCGCGTCCGTGACTTCACCTGACCAGTCTTCATTCCTTCTTACCACTGGTCGGGTACTGGTCAGGCGGAGTGTAGCCATCAACCGTCCACCACGGCACGGCTCAGCGTGAATCGTTCCACCAACAGCCAGGCCAGCGCGGAGGGTTGACGCCTCGATTGGTCTATGCCACCTTCATCGACCAACAAGAGGTCACCTGACCAGTCGATGAACTGGTCAGGTGGCGTGGTGCTTTCCTCCCAGGGGTGAACTGTGAAGCTCCGCATGCTTGCTGGTGTTTCCGCGCTGATGCTCGCCGGCGGCCTCAGTGCCTGCGGCGGCGACTCGGACTCGTCCGGTGAATCCGCCGACGGCCGGACGACCATCGATGTCTGGCTCATGCGCGACAGCGTCTCGGCGCAGTTCCAGAAGGAGTTCGTCGCGGGCTTCGAGGCAGCCCACGCGGACATCGACGTGAAGGTCCAGATCCAGGAGTGGGACGGCATCGGCGAGAAGGTGACCGCCGCCCTCGCGAGCAATGACGCCCCGGACGTCATCGAGACGGGCAACACCCAGGTCGCCCAGTTCGCGCAGAGCGGCGGGCTGCTCGACCTCAGCGGCAGGGTCGACGAGCTCGGCGGCGGCAACTGGCTCAAGGGGCTGGCCGAACCGGGCGCCTACGAGGGCAAGCAGTACGGCATCCCGTACTACGCGGCCAACCGGGTCGTGATCTACCGGACCGACCTGTTCGAGAAAGCCGGCATCGACCCCGCCGCCATCAAGACCCGCGACCAGTGGATCACCGCGACCGAGAAGCTGAACAAGGGCGGGACTCAGGGCATCTACCTGCCGGGCCAGATGTGGTACGCGCTGGCCGGGTTCATCTGGGACGAGGGCGGCGACCTCGCCACGCGGTCCGGCGACACCTGGACAGGCGCGCTCGACAGCCCTGAGGCCGTACGCGGCATGAGCTTCTACGAGCAGTTGCAAGCCCTCGGCAAGGGCCCCAAGGACTCCGACGAGGCAGAGCCCCCGCAGGCCGAGGTCATGGCCAAGGGGCAGGTGGCGCAGATCATTTCGACGCCCGGCGGGGCCAGCGTCGTCCTCTCGAACAATCCCGAACTCAAGGGCAAGCTCGGCTTCTTCCCGATCCCCGGCAAGACGGCCGAACGGCCCGGTTCGGTGTTCATCGGCGGTTCCGACCTGATCATCCCGGTGGCATCGGGCAAGCAGGACGCCGCCTTCACGTTCATCAAGGCACTCACCGGTGACGCCTGGCAGCGCAAGCTCGCCGCAGCCATGAGCTACGTACCGAACAAGACGACCCTGGCCGACGCGGTCGCCGCCGACCCGGGTGCCTCCGCGATGGCCGTGGGCGCCGCCGTCGGCCGGGCGACACCCAACACCCCCGGCTGGGCCGCCGTCGAGGCGAAGAACCCCATCAAGGACTACATGACCGCCGTGCTCACCGGCGCCGATGCCCGGGCCGAGGCCGCGAAGGCGTCCGCGTCGATCACTGCGGCCATGGCGACCGGATCCTGAGCCGTCGTCGCCGCCGCGTTCGCAACGCCGCCCGTACCCCTGGACCCGCCGCCACAGCGCGAGTCGCACAGAGCGAGCCGCACACCGAGAGGAGAGGACATCGTGACGGTCGCCCGTGAAGCCGGTGCGCCACCCACCTCGCTCCCCCGACCGGCAGGCGGCTCCGCCCGGCCGGGCCGCGGGGGCAGGCGCGGGCCCGTCGGGAGCGGAGCCTGGCCCTATCTGCTCGTCGCCCCCGCGATCCTGGGCATGCTGTATCTGCTCGCGTACCCCCTGGTCCGCACGGTGCTGATATCGCTCCAGGACTTCCAGCTGCGTCAACTCATCCAAGGCGACGCCCGGTTCGTGGGCCTGCGGAACTACGAGACCCTGCTCACGGACGCCCACTTCTGGCAGGTGGTGCGCCGCACGTTTCTCTTCATGGCCGTCAACGTCACCCTGATCATGCTGCTCGCCACCCTCGTCGCCCTGGTGATCGAGCGGCTGGGCCGGGTGGGCCGTGTCACCGTACTCAGCGCGCTCGTGCTGACCTGGGCCATGCCGGTGATCGCGGCCACGACGGTCTTCCAGTGGCTGTTCCACTCGGAGTTCGGCATCGTCAACTGGGCCTTGCAACAGCTGGGGTTCACGTCGTTCGACCGCTATCCCTGGCTCGCCCACGGTCCGGCCGCCTTTACGATCCTGGTCGCGCTGATCGTCTGGCAGTCGGTGCCGTTCGCGGCCATCACCCTGTACTCGGCCCTGGTCACCGTGCCGACGGAGTTGTACGAGTCGGCACGCATCGACGGCGCCTCGGCACGGCGCATCTTCCGCGCCATCACGTTTCCCATGATCCGGCCGATCTTCATGCTGGTGTTCTCGCTGGAGGTCATCTGGACCTTCAAGGCGTTCGTGCAGATCTGGGTGATGACCAACGGCGGCCCCGGCGACGCCACCACCATCCTGCCCGTCTACGCCGTGCAGACCGCTCTGTCGAGTCAGCGCTACGACCTCGGCTCGGCCGCCTCGATGGTCACCGTGCTGATGCTGGCCTGCGTGCTCGTCTTCTACTTCCGCCAGATGTTCCGCCAGGAGGGCGAGGCCCTATGAGCGTCCCGCGAGGCGTCACCAGCGGCACGGCGGGCCCCCGCTCCCGGCTTCGGCTTCGGCTTCGGCTTCGGCGCATGCCGTTGCACATCGCCGCCGGAGTGATCGTCGTGGTCTGTCTCTTCCCCGTGTACTGGATGGTCGCGACCGCGTTCAAGCCCAACCGGGACATCCAGTCCGACAGTCCCCAACTGCTGCCCCGGACCTGGACGTTGGACCACTTCCGTGCCGCTGTGGACGCCGAAGGCTTCGGACTGTTCTGGCGCAACAGCATCCTCGTGACCCTGGGCGCCGTCCTGCTCTCCCTGCTCGTCGCGCTGGGTGCGTCGTTCGCCGTGGCGCGCATGCGGTGGCGCGGCAGACGCCAGTTCATGCTGATGGTGTTCATCGCGCAGATGGCGCCGTGGGAGGCGCTGATCATCCCGGTGTACATCGTCTCCCGCGACACCGGCATGCTCGACCGGCTGCCCACCCTGACGCTGGTCTACTTCATGATGACGCTGCCGTTCACCATCGTGGTGCTGCGCGGGTTCATCGCCGCCATCCCTCCGGAGCTGGAGGAGGCGGCACAGGTCGACGGCTGCACGCGACTGAGGGCCTTTCGGCACATCGCCTTCCCCCTGCTCGCTCCCGGGCTGATGGCCACTTCGCTGTTCGGCTACATCACCGCCTGGAACGAGTTCACCTACGCCAACTTCCTGATCATCAAGCACCAGGACAGCCGCACCCTGCCCGTCTGGCTGTCCTCCTTCCAGAACGTCTTCGGCACGGACTGGGGCGCCACCATGGCCGCTTCCACGCTCTTCGCCCTCCCCGCGCTGGCCGTGTTCCTGCTGCTCCAACGCCATGTGACGGCCGGCTTCGCCGCCGGCGCCGTCAAGGGCTGACGCTCCCCTGCCCGGTCCCGCACCCCCGACCCCCGGAGACAGCTGTGCCCGCCCCCCTGCCCGTGGCCTTCTCCCTGCTCCCCCACCCCACCAAGGCGCATGCCAGAGCCGGACACTTCACCTTCGGCCCCGATACTTGCCTGCGCATCAGCAGCGGTGCCGAACCCGCCGCCCAGTTGCTGCGCACCCTGCTCGCCCCTGCCACCGGCCTGCCGTTGCGCTCCGCCGAGGACGCAGCCGTCGTCCTGGCCCTCGATCCGGCCCTGACCGGACTCGGCAGCGAGGGATACGGGCTGACGGTCGGACCGCACTCCGTGCTGCTGCGCGCCGCACAGACCACCGGCCTGCTGCGCGGAGTGCAGACGATCCGTCAGCTCCTGCCCCCGCAGGCCTTGGCGGCTTCGCCGCAGCGCGGTGCGCGTTGGTCACTGCCCTGTGTGGAGATCACGGACATCCCCCGGCACCGCTGGCGCGGAGCGATGCTCGACGTGGCCCGCCACTTCCAGCCGGTGTCCTACCTGCGCCGTTACGTCGACCTCCTCGCCCTGCACAAGATCAATGTCTTTCATCTGCATCTGACCGACGACCAGGGGTGGCGGATGCCGGTCGCGGCCTACCCCAAGCTCACCGAGATCGGCTCCCATCGTGCCCAGTCCATGACCGGTGCCGGCGGCGACGACCAAGACGGTGTGCCGCACGGCGGCGCCTACACCCGCGCCGAGTTGGCCGACCTGGTGCGGTACGCGGCTGCCCGAGGCATCACCGTGCTGCCCGAGATCGAAATGCCCGGCCACGTCCGTGCCGCCCTGGCCGCGTATCCGCACCTGGGCAACCGTCCCGACCGGGTGCTGGACGTGTGGACCCGGTGGGGAGTCTGCGACACCGTCCTCGGGGTCCACGAGGAGGTCTTCGACTTCTGCCGCACCGTGCTGGAGGAGGTCATGGACGTCTTCCCCTCCCCCTACATCCACATCGGTGGCGACGAGTGCCCCACCACCGAATGGGAGCAGAGCCCGGAAGCCAGGGCGCGCGCCCGCGCCGCGAGGCTGAGTGGTCCGGACGCACTGCACGGGTGGTTCCTGGGCCGCGTCGGAGTGTTCCTGGCCCGGAACGGACGCCGGCCGGTCGGCTGGGCCGAGTCCGGCACCGAGCTGTCCGACGACTTCACCGTGATGGCCTGGCGCGACCCTGCGCATGCCCTTGCGGCCGCAGGGCGCGGCCACGACGTGATCAACGCCCATTACCGCGCCACCTACTTCGACTATCCGCAGAGCGGCGGAACCCAGGAGCAGCCGGCACAGCCAGGAGCCGTCGTGGCGCTCAGGGACGTACACGCGCACGATCCCGTCCCCGCGGGTGCCGCACCCGAAGTCGCCGCCCGAATCCTCGGCAGTCAGGCGCAACTGTGGACCGAGTACGCCGAGACGCCCGCCCGCCTCGAGTACCTCACGTATCCGCGCCTGTGCGCCCTGGCGGACCGAGCCTGGAGCGGTCCCACCCCGTGGGAGGGGTTCCGCTCCCGTCTGGCCCGGCACACTCCGCGCCTCGACGCCCTCGGCGTCAGCCGCCGTCCCTGAAGCCGCACCACAGCACAGCCCTGATCCCCCGAGCACGACGAACCCCACATCCCGTCCCGGAAGGATTCAGCATGAAGTCCCGAACCACGCCGAACAGGCTGCGCGTCGCCGCAGCCGCCGCTGTCGCCATGGCCATGGGCACCGCCGGTCTCACCGCCCTGACGGGCACCGCGAGCGCCGCGGCGGCCGGCGTGACCGTCCAGTACCGGACCAGCGCCACGGGCGCCACGGCGGACCAGGCCGAACCCTGGCTCAAGGTCAGGAACACCGGCGACAGCGCCCTCCCGCTCAGCACCGTCAAGGTGCGCTACTACTTCAAGGCCGACTCGGCCGGCGCCGCCTACCGTTTCGCCTGCTCCTGGGCGGTCAAGGGCTGCGCCGACACCACCGGTACCTTCGGCACGCTTGCCAACCCCACGGCCACGGCCGACCGTTACCTGGACATCGGCTTCACCGCGGGGGCCGGCACCCTCGCTCCGGGTGCCGACACCGGGGACATGCAACTGCGCTTCCACCGGGCCGACTGGCAGCCCCTCAACCAGAGTGACGACTACTCCTTCAGCGCTTCCCGGTCGTCGTACGCGGACTGGCCGAAGATCACCGCCCAGGTGTCCGGCAGCACGGTGTGGGGCACTGCCCCCGAGGGTAACGAGCCGACCGATCCCCCGACCGACCCGCCCACCGATCCTCCGGCAGGCGGACAGAGCCTGTTCGACGACTTCAACTACACCGGCTCCAGCGACCCGAGGATCTCGGCGAACGGCTGGAGCGTTCGCTCGAACTCCGGCGGGCCCGGAGTGCCCGGTGCCACATGGTCCCCGGAGAACGTCACCTTCGCCGGTTCCGGCGGCAACTCGGTGATGAACCTGCGGACCTCGACCGCGGGAACGCCCGAGAGCACCAAGCAGACCGAAGTCCTCACCAAGAGCATGAAGTTCAAGAACGGCACCTACGCCGCCCGGGTCAAGTTCTCCGACGCGCCCGTGTCAGGACCGGACGGTGACCGCCTCGTCCAGACGTTCTTCACCATCAACGACCTCAAGGCGCCCATGGCCGACGACTACGCGGAGTACGACTTCGAGTACCTGCCCAACGGCGGCTGGGGCGAGCCCGCCAACATCCTGTACACGACGTCCTGGGAGACCTACAACCCCGATCCCTGGCAGGCCGTCAACCAGCACACCGAGTCCCGGCAGAGCTGGGCGGGCTGGCACGACCTGGTGCTCACCATCGACAACAGCACCATCAAGTACTACGTCGACGGCCGGCTCTTCGGCACGCACGACGCCGCCTACCTGCCCGAGCGCCCCATGTCCATCAACTTCAACCAGTGGCTGATCGACCTCGCGGGCCAGACCAGCACGACTCCGCGGTCCTACGACGAACAGGTCGACTACGTCCTGCACGTCAAGGACCAGGTCCTGAGCCCTGCTGAGGTCACGGCCAGGATCAGCGCCTACCGCACAGCCGGCACCACGTTCGAGGACACCGTCCCCAACAGCTAGGCCGCTTCCGTGGGCAGCAGGACTCAGGGGGTCGAACCGAGGGCCGGAGCCCTGCTGCCTGCCTCGGCACTCACGTGCTACAGCTGCGGAAGCACCTCGCCGGCGATGAGTTCCAGGTGGTCGAGGTCGGTGAAGTCGACCAGTCGGAGATGGAAACGCTCGGCACCGATGGCGCAGAACTCGCCCAGCCGCTCCACGAGTTGGGCCGGAGATCCGATCACCGGGTCCTCCGGCGGCAGGGCGCTCTTGATGTGCAGGGGGGCGGCACGCCGTTGCGCCTCCGCGGCGGTGCGGCCGATCGCGACCACGACGCCGGTCGAGAGCACCAGCGGTGGCCGGCCGGCGGCGGCCCGGCCGGTCCGTTCGCAAGCCTCGGCGACTCGTCGGTAGGCCCGGGCAGTCTCTGCCACCGACTTGAAGGGCATGTTGAACTCGTCGGCATACCGAGCGGCCAGCTGCGGGGTGCGCTTGGGCCCGCGGCCCCCGACGATGATCGGCGGCGTCGGCACCTGTACGGGCTTCGGCAGGGCGGGCGCGTCGAGCAGTCGGTAGTGGTCACCGTGGTGGCTGAAGTGCTCGCCGGCCGGCGTTCGCCACAGGCCGGTGATCACGGCCAGCTGCTCCTCCAGCCGATCGAAACGCTCCGGGGCGGGCGGGAACGGGATGCCGTACGAGGTGTGCTCGCGTTCGTACCAACCGGCGCCGAGGCCCAGCTCGACCCGCCCCCCGCTCATCCGGTCCACCTGCGCCACCGTCACGGCCAGCGGGCCCGGTAGCCGGAAGGTGGCAGAGGTGACCAGGGTGCCCAGCCGGATCCGGGAGGTCTCGCGGGCGAGCGCGCCCAGCGTGAGCCAGGCGTCGGTCGGGCCGGGCAGCCCGGGATCGGCACCCATCGCCTGGTAGTGATCGGCCCGGAAGAACCCCTCGAACCCGCAGGCTTCGACGTGTTGCACGAAGCGCAGCTGATCGTCGTAGTCGGCGCCGCGGTGCGGCTCGGTGAAGACGCAGATCCGCGCGGTCATCGCCCCTCCGTTTCGAGCGACGTGGATATGTCCCGTTCCATCAGCAGCTCGTGCAGATCGGCGGTGCAGCGGGCCACTTCGTCCAGGTGCGCAGTTCGGCCCAGGGTCCTCGGCCGGGGAATGGCGATGTCGACGGTCTTGCGGATCCGGCCCGGGCGCGGGCTGAGCACGACCACGCGGTCGGCGAGCAGCACGGCCTCGTCTATCGAGTGGGTGACGAAGACGACGGTGGATGCGTTCTCGATGTGGATGCGTTGCAGCTCCACCGCGAGGTCCGCGCGGGTCAGCGCGTCGAGTGCGGAGAACGGCTCGTCCATGAGCAGCACCCGGGGCTCGCCCATCAGCGACCGGCACAGTGCGACGCGTTGCTGCATGCCGCCGGACAGCTCGTGCGGCCGGTGCTTCTCGAAGCCGCTCAGTCCGGCCGTCTCCAGCAGCCGGTACGCCCGGTCGCGGTGCTCGGACTTGCGCCAGCCGAAGATCTCCACGGGCAGCAGGACATTGTCGAGGACGGAACGCCAGGGCAGCAGGGCCGGCCGTTGGAACAGCATGGCGACATCCCGCCTGGCTCCCTCGACCTGTTCGCCGCCGATCGTGATCTCGCCCTCGGTGACCGGCAGCAGCCCTGCGATCAGCCTGAGCAGTGTGGACTTGCCGCACCCGGACCGGCCCACCACCGCCACGAATTCGCCCTCGGCGATGTGCAGGCCGATGTCCTGGAGCGCCACCGTCGAACCGGACCGGCTGGTGAAGCTCCGGGACACACCGGTGAGTCTGATCATCCGGCGGTCTCCCCATCCACTGGCGATCGTCGTGCCGGCCGGTTCGTGACGCCCGGTCAGGCTACCCGTGGCGGGCCGCTCAGCGGTACCTGTCGTCCGTCTCTGAATGCCCCACTGCCGCACACCTGGCCCACAACTGCCGTGCACTCGTAGGCTGTTGCCTGCCCCAAGTGTCATGCCCTCGCCACGGTTGGCGGTCGGAAAGGACAACACTGTGCGCATGAACAGGTTCGCCCGTACGGTCGCGGCGACGGCCCTGGCCACAGCGCTGGCACTGGTCTCGGGGTGTGGCGGCTCGGATTCCGGCACAGGTGACGGTGACGACGACAAGGCACTCAAGAAGGTCACCTATCTGACTTCGTTCGGCAACTTCGGCCGGGACGCGTACGCCTGGGTCGCAAAGGACAAGGGGTACTTCGAAGAGGCCGGCTTCGACGTGGACATCAAGCCTGGCCAGGGCACCGGCGGCATCATCCCGGCCGTGGTGGGCGGGCAGGCGCAGTTCGGCCCCATCGACCTCACGGGCGGTCTGCTGCACATGGGCAGCGGCCAGGCGAAGGACTTCGTCGCGGTGGCCGCCATCCAGCAGCACACCATGGCCGCGATCGCCACCACCGAGGGCAACGGCATCGCCGCACCGAAGGACCTCGAGGGCAAGCGGCTCGCAGACACGCCCGGCTCCGTCGTACGCAACCTCTTCCCGACCTACGCCCGACTGGCCGGAGTGGACGCCGGCAAGGTGACCTGGGTCAATGGCGAGGCACAGACGCTGATGGGGACGCTCGCCAGCGGCGCGGTGGACGGCATCGGCCAGTTCGTGGTGGGTAGGCCGACCATCGAGACGGTGACCAGGAAGAAGGCCGTCCTGCTGCCGTACAGCGACGTGATACCCGATCTCTACGGGAACGTGCTGATCACGTCCACGAAGATCGCCGAGCAGGACCCGGAGATGGTGAAGCGGTTCAGCAATGCGCTGCTCAAGGGTTTGGAGTACAGCCTCGCCCACACGAAGGAGGCCTCCGAGATCCTCAAGCGGAACGTGGACGCCACGAACCCGGCCGCCGCGGCCGCCGAGTTGGAGTTGATGGCCGAGTACGTCACGCCGGACGGTGCCGGCACGGCGGTCGGGACGCTGAACTCCGCGCGGGTCGCGAGGAGCATCGCGATCCTGGAGGACGCGGGCGCGCTGCCCAAGGGGATGACCCCTGATCGGATCATCGACTTCGACCTCGTGCCGAAGGGCTGATCGCGCCGCGCGGGGAGCAGGACGGGGAGAAGGATGGGATGACCGACCTCTCGAAGCCGCCGCCCGCCCCGGCGGCGGGCCCGGAGCCGGTGCCGGTGCCGGTGCCGGTGCCGCGAGTCGGACCGGGAGCGCAGCGCAGAACCGGCATCGACGCCGTACTGCTGCCGTTGGCCGGGCTGCTGGTCGCGCTCGGCGTGTGGTGGCTGCTCACGTCGGCGCTGGAGGTGATCCACCCGGCAGTACTGCCTCCGCCGGGTGCCGTGCTCTCGGCGTTCACCGCAGCGCCGGGCCGGTTCCTGGAACACACCGGCGACACCACGGTGGAGACCGTCGTCGGGTTCGTTCTCTCCAGCGTCTGCGGGGTTCTGATCGGACTGTCACTGGCGGGCTCGCGGGTACTGGAGCGGATGTTCATGCCGCTGCTGGTCGCCGTCAACGCGGTTCCGAAGATCGCGCTCGGGCCGCTGCTGGTGGGGGCGCTCGGCTGGGGGCAGAAACCGGTCCTGACCATGGTCTTCCTGCTCTGCTTCTTCCCGATCGTGCTGTCCACCGCGACCGGCCTCACGTCGACCCCCGCGGACCTGGCCGAGTTGGCGCGCTCGCTGGACGCCTCCCGCTGGCAGGCGTTCCGGAAAGTACGGTTGCCCGCCGCACTGCCGCAGATCTTCGTCGGGCTGAAGGTGGCCATGCCGCTCGCCGCCATCGGCGCGGTCATCGGCGAGTTCCAGGCCGGTGAGAGCGGGCTGGGCTTTCTGATCGTGCAGGCAGGCGGGGTCGGCGACACCGCCACCGCCTGGGCCGCGATCATCCTGATCGGGCTGATGAGCATCCTGCTCTACTTCGCTCTGGTGGTGTTGGAACGGTTCGCGCTGCCCTGGGTCAGGGAAACCACCTCGCGCGGCTGACGTGTTCGCGGTTCTCGTTCTTGGCAACCTGTCGTTCCCCCTGTCGCCCACGGCCGCCTCCCGCCGCTGGCATGGCCTCGACAGCAAGGTCACCGGCCGGAACGGCGTCAATCCCGATCTCGGGCCAAGAGGCGATCAGGGCTGGGGGCGCGGGACGGCGGGACGGCGGGACGGCGGGACGGCGATCAAGGCTGCGGGCGTCGGTGCGGGCGCCGGGGCGCGGCGGGGTGTATCCAGAATGTATGGTTCCGCGACGCCTCAAAGATCATCGTTGGTCACAGGAACCACCTCAGTTGCTGCTGACGGTGCCGATCATGATGATTGTGATCGTCACGGTGGTCGACATCCTGGCTCCGCCCAGCGTCCACCTCGGGCCGTTCCTCGTGGCCGCGCCCGCCGTAACGGCGTCGTTCGCCGGTCCTCGCACGACCGCATGCGTCGGCGCGATCGCCGTAGCGGCCCAGGCCGTGGTGGCGGTGGTGCGCACGAGCCTCGCCGATCTGAACCACTCCTCTCAGCTGATCATTCTGATCCTGATGTCAGCGTTTGCGACCTCTTTCGCCGCCCGGCGTGAGCGCCATGAAAGGGAAGTCAGTCAGCTGCGGTCGGTTGCGACGGCTGCGCAAGAGGTGGTGCTCAAGCCGCTTCCCCAACGTGTCGGCTCGTTGCGGATCGCGTCGGTCTACCTGGCCGCCGAATCCGAGGCGCAGATCGGCGGCGATCTGTATGCCGCGGCTCGTACGGCGCACGGGACCCGGATCATCATCGGCGATGTCAGGGGCAAGGGCCTGGAAGCCGTCGGGGATGCCGCCCTCCTGCTCGGCGCTTTCCGGGGCGCAGCCCACAGGCAGGCCGATCTTCCGGCGCTCATGGCCTTCCTCGAGGGAACCGTCTCTTCGGACCTGGACGACCCAGCCGCTCTGGACGCCGCGACCGAGGATCGAGGCGAGGCGTTCATCACTGCCGCCGCGCTGGACATCCCGGACGACGAGCCGGTCCTTCACCTGATCAACTGCGGCCACCCCCCGCCTCTGCTGCTGCGTGGCGGGCAGGTCAGTCCCCTCGAAGTGCGCGACCCGGCTCCACCTCTGGGTCTCACCGATTTCGTGGAGACCGAGCTGTCCGAAGAACAGTTCGCTTTCGAGCACGGAGACATCGTCCTGCTCTACACGGACGGCGTCATCGAGGCCCGCAACCGCGAGGGCGCCTTCTACCCTCTCGCGGAACGGGTGGACGGCAAGGCCGACACAAGTCCCGACGCTCTCCTGGCCCACCTGTGCAGGGACCTGATGCGGCATGTCGGCGGACATCTGGGAGACGATGCCGCCATGGTGGCGATCGAGCGCATGCCGCGGCACCCCTGAGGATGCGGGTTCGCCGGCGGACCCGGTGCCCGAACGCTCCGCCAAAAGGGCGGGACAGAAGATCCTGACGCGGATCTCTTCGTTGAGTCGGGCATGAAGATCATCACTGCCGCCGTGCTCGCAGGAGCAGCTCTCCTCACAGCCGCCCTCCCCGCCTCGGCCGACGACGGGCCCATTGACTTCGGCATCTTCCAGGGGGTCAACGACACCAAGGGCTCAAGTTCCACGGACTCGAGCCCGACCTGGAGGCAGACCGACAGCGACACGAGCGGAACCGTCCCGAAGTCGGCTCTGGCGATGCTGGTGGACAACCTGGCCTCGCCCGGCCCGCAGTGACGCCGAGACGGCGCGACCGCCGCGCCGGGAGCGAGTCCCGCGCGGCATGAGCCACGAGGCACAGCCACCATCGGGGCCCCGGTCACGAAACGTCGTGACCGGGGCCCCGGGATCAACTACCGCGGAAGGTGCCGACCGCCGCTAGTTCCGGTACCGGAACACGATCCGGCCGCGCGTCAGGTCGTACGGCGGGAGCTCCACCAGCACCCGGTCCTCCAGCACGATCTTGATGTAGTTCTTGCGGATCTTCCCGCTGACGTGCGCCAGCACCTGGTGGCCGTTGTCGAGCTCCACGGTGAACATGGCGCTGCGCAGGCACTCGACGACCTTGCCCTCGACTTCGATGACATTCTTGTTCCTCGTCATCGCACCAGCTCCAGGTTGCTGCTCATCGGGCGGGCGCCGATGCCCTGGAACAACGCCGAGGCTGCTTGATTGGACTCATGGACTTCGGTCCAGGCCTCGGCGTACCCGGACCGGTGCAGCGTCCCCAGCGCGTGGGCCAGCAGCGCCCGCGCGATGCCACGGCGCCGCTCGCCGGCCCGGACCGCGACCAGCCCGATGCGCGGCCGGTTCGCCGTCACCACCCGGATCAGACCCAGGTAGCGGTCCGGCGCCGCGGCCACCGCGTATTTCGACGGGTCGACGATGGTGTCGCCTTCGGGGCGTGGAATCACCTCCGCAGGCATCGACCGCCACCCGACGGTCGCCTCGACTTCGTCACGGATCGCACGGTCCACCGCCCGCAGCAGACTCTCGTCGGCCTGACCGGCGGGCACGATCGTCAGGCCCGAAGGCGGCAGGACTGCTTCCAGCCCGGTGTCCCCCGGGTCGGTCGGCACGACGTATTCCCACTCGCGGCGCCGGATCGTGAACCCGGCCCGCCGCCAGCCGGCCGTCAGCTCGACGTCGGCTTCGTCGACCACCGTGTACAGCGGCGCGGGCAGTTCCGCCAGCATCGCTTCGGCGAGCCGGTCGAAGGTGGCGTCGCGCCAGGCGTCGATGCTGACGAACAAGCGTCCGTCGGGCCGGTGCGCCGCATGCCCCCGACCGACCACCAGGTCGTCATCCAGTGCATGCCATTGCCTGTCCGCCACGCGCGTGATCACCACGGCGTTCTCGCTCGGGCCGGACGTGAAAGGCTTTGTGCTCATCGGAGTATCCCTCCAGGAGTGCCTCGATCTCAGGCGCTCCTGGCGACACCGAACGTCAGCCGCCGGACCGTGACGGGTTGAGGGAGCACCCATGGGTAACTGTGTTCACGGGTCTCACCTCCATACGACGACTTCACGGTCCGACACGAAATTAGCGACGGGGCGCCCCCTCGCTCAAATCCTTTTCCGGGTCAGAACCAGCCGGTGCATTCGATGCCGCCGCCCGGGCCGTTGGTGCCGCAGGCTCGCATGACGAGACCGGCGTCGTTCCACTGAGTGGTGTACGCGTCGTTGCCCGAGGTGATGGTGGTGAAGCCGAGCATCGAGTCCCAGGTCTCGCCCCCGTCGGCGCTGCGGTCGACCCAGATCTCGTCGCCGACCGTGCCGCCGATGATGCGACCCCAGGCGCACTGGGTGGTGCTGCTGTAGCGCAGCTCCACGGTGCGGCCGAAGACGGTGGTCGACTTGGCCGTCCAGGCGCCCGCAGAGTTGGGCTCCGTACCGTCGCCGCAGGACGTGTTGTTCTCCGCGCCGGCCATTGTGCCGCCGATCTCCGGGTAGTCGCCGCAGGACGGCACGTCCTTGAGCACGGCCGGACCCTGTACGAAGAGGTTGCTGATCCAGCTGTGGTAGTCCGGCAGGAACGACCAGACGTTGTTCACCATGCCGTCGACCGTGGCCCGCTCGCCCACCCGCTGGCACAGCACCCGCACCTTCACGGAGATGCCGTTGCCGTTGGTGAAGTTGATGCCGCTGCCCGTGTTCGAGTTCTGCCGCAGGTTGGGCTGCCCCCAGGTCTTGTGGAAGGAGCCGCGGCCGTCCCAGGACCAGACCATCGGCGTGACGTCGGCGTGCGGGCGGAACGCGCCCTGGTAGCGATCCCAGCGGGCACTGATGTAGTTGACCTGGATCTTCATGCCCGACTGCGGTGCCTCGACCATCTTGCCGTTGCCGAGGTAGAGCGCGACGTGCGTCGGGCCGAAGCCCTCACGGCCGAAGTACATGATGTCGCCGGGCAGTAGAACGCCCGACCCCTGCGACTTCAGGAACTTGGTGTGTGCGTACCCCGGTGCCGCGAAGGTCGCCTGCGTCGTGCGCTCGGTGATGAGGTCCCGGCCGGTCGCCTTGTACCAGGCCCAGCGCACCAGACCGATGCAGTCGAAGCTCCACAGTGTCGGGTCCGCGTACGAGTCGGTGTCCGTGGGGTCGACTTGGCCCTGACTCGGACCGGGCAGGCCCTGTGCGTGGCCGCCACCCCACGCGTACTGCTGACCGACGGACCGGCACGCGACCTCGACGGCCGCCTGCGCTGCCGCGCTCGCACCGGACTGGAGCGGCGCGCACCCCGGGGCGGCGGCCGCCGGAGTGGCCGAGACGGCCGGCAGGCCGAGACTCATCACGGTCACGAGCGCGGCCACGAAGAGTCGCACCCGGCGACCCCATGACCGTTCTCCCCACCCCGTTCTTCCGGACCCCGTTCTTTCAGTTTCTTGGATTCTGCGAACTCTGTTGATCACAGGACTCCCCCTGGGCTCGGTGGTCTCCCGCGAACGTAAGGACTCCGCCGACCCATCGGTCCCAGTCATGTGTCAGGGTGCGACCCGCCTGCCCGCTCCATACGGTTCCAGCGATCGGGCATACGCCCAACGCTCACCAGGAGAGGCAGAAACCCATATGCGCAACATGCTGAGGCGCGCCGCAGCGCCGGCCTTCGCGGCCGTCACCGCGGCCCTGATCACAACGGGTACCGCTCAGGCCGCGCCGGCCGCCGACTGGGCCGGTTGCCCGTACGGCGCGGTCTGTGTCTACCCGCAGAACCAGAACCCGGCCGTGTCGCCGAGCCACATCTACTGGACCTATGGTGCGCACAACCTGAGCAACCAGTACGGCAACCACTGGGTGCTGAACAACCAGTACGACGGCGCGGTCGTCGAGCTGTGCCTCAGCTACAACGCGAACGACTGCACGTCCTCGATCGCGGCGGGACACGGCGAGTACCGGGACCTGTCGCCCATCAACTCGCTCCATCTGAGGCCGCATTACAACTAGGGTCCGGCTTCGAATGCAGCCAGTTGGTCACATTTACTGATTCCGTCACTCTCGTCGCTCTCTGTCCGTAAGCTCAGCGTCCTACCCGCACAGGCAGGCCGTGGGGCGGGGCCGTGGGGCGGAGGCCGGGGGGCGTCGTGACGCAGGTTGGCAGGGGCCAAGAGAAATCCGTCGAGAGGGTTCCAACTCGCTTCTCGTGGAAGGGATTTGTCGGGGCATCGGTGTTCTCGTACCTCGTCTCCCGCGCCATCATGGGTGGTTCGTGGTATCCGCCGGTCGTGTTCCTGGTCGTGGTCGTCGTCGTATTCGCGGTGAGGCACGGCCGGCAGGGGCCGATGGTCGGCGTCAAAGAGGTCCGCCGCGAGGCCGTGCATCTGAAGCCGTTGACCGACCGGCTGCAGCGGGCGATGGAACTGGGCGAGGCCGGAGATCTTGCCGCCGCCGTGGAACTGATCGACTCCGTCGCCGCGCATCCGGCCACAGAGCGGCTGCCGCTGATTGCCGCGAACGTGGCCATGCTGCGCAGCGACATCGCGGTGGCGCAGGGCGACCTGCCCACCGCCGAACGGGAGGCCGTCACCGCGGTCCGCCACCACGAGCAGGGCACGAACCGCTCCACCTGGTCCGAGGCGCTGGAGAAACTCGGCAGGATCCAGCTCACATTGGGCCGGAACGAGGACGCCCACCGCACCCTGACACAGGCTTTGGAGGTCGGCGGGGGATTCATGTTCCGGCTCAGCCGGGTCCGCGTGGAGCTCTACCTCACCAACATCGCCCTCGACGCCGACGACATCCCCCGCGCCGTCGAACACGCCACGGCCGCACGGAAGTTCGCCGCCAAGTGGCGCTGCAGACCCCAGCACGCGATCGCGTGCGACATGCTCGCCATCCTGGCCCTGGCGGAGAACCGCACCGACGACGCCGCCCGGTGGACAGCCGAGGCGGCACGAGTCCTGGGGCACGACGACTGCGCCCTGCCCCAACGCGTCCGCCACCTGATCTCCACCGCCCTGGTCGCGCACGCACACGGCAACGACCAGGAAGCCCTGGCCGCTTACCTGGCAATGATGCGCGGCGTCGCCGAACTACGCGCCGGCTGGGGCTGGCGCGACGCGCAGACGTTCTACGTCGACCTCTACAGCGAGCACGAGTTCGCGGCGTACGCCACCGCCCACAGCCTGCACTTGAGCGGCGACCAACAGGCCCTGGAGGCCTTCGCGTTGCTACTGGAACTCGGCAACCGGACCGCCCTGCGCCGCATGCTCCGCGGCGAACTGATCCTGCGGACGCCTGACGACATCGAGCAGGAAGGCATGGCCGAGATCGTCGGGCTGCTGAGCACGCTGGCCGGCGCCGAGGGCACGACGCCACCGGGGGCGGCGCGGGCCGCCGAGGTTCACGCGCCGGCCTCGCCTCCGCGCGCTGGGCAGCAGCAGGTGGCGCGGGCGTACGAACGTCTGGAGACGCTGGTTTCCCTACGGTTTCGGTGGGCGCTGAGCGCAGGCGACGAGGGACGGACTGGCGACCCGCGTGCGTACGCGCAGCGCTGGAGCAGCCATGTGCTGCAACTTCGGCTCGTCGGAAACGGCCGGACGAACTGCGTCGCCGGGCTGTGGACGGACCCGGACGGCATACAGCATCCGTTCCTCCACCCGGTCGAGGGCGCCGCGGGGGTCCTGCTCGGCGAGGTCACCGGCGTCGAAGACCTGCGCCAGGGCCCGGCGCTTCCGACGCCCGCCCAGAGCGTGCCGGACAGCGCAGACGGCGAAACGGAGGGTGTCCGCGCGGAAGCTCCCGATTGGCGGACGACACCGCGCTTCCGCCATCTGACCGCCCGCGACACCACACCCTGGGCGGCCCTCGCCCAACTCCTGCTGCCCAGCGGCCTGGTGGACCTGCTGCGCAACACCAACCCCGCAGGCGCGGTGCCAAAGTTGCTGATCGAACCCGACTCACGCCTGTGGCGGGTGCCGTGGGCCGCGCTCAGCGTCGAACCGGACGATCCCGAGGGCTACGTGCTGGACCGTGCGGTCCTGGCCATGCTGCCCAGCCTGTCACTCGCGGACAGCGCGGCCGCAGGCGGCGACGAGCGAGCAACCGGCGCCGTCGAGAACCGTGCATTCGCTTATCTCGCCGGCGTCAACGCCGAGGGCCTGGACCTCGAACGGAACGCTCTCGACGCCGCTTACGGCACCGAGGTCGTCCATGCCCGCACCGCCGCGGAACTGCTGACGGTGCTCGGTCCGGACGGCGCCGGTTTCTCGGTCGGCGCTGCCTCCGTGCACGGCAACGACAGCCCCGGACTGGCCCACGCGCTTCGCCTGGACCGGCGGACTCAGCTGTCGGCGGCCCGCATGCTCACCCTGCGTTTCCCGCGGACTCTGCTCATCAACGCCTGCCTGTCCGCCGAGCTCGACGAGCGCCGCGGCACCGACCCGCTCGGCATTCCCACGGTCGCCCTGTGCCGCGGTGCCGAGACCGTCATCGGTGGGATCTTTCCGCTGCCGGACGGGAGGGCAAAGAACCCCCGGTACAGCCACCCCACCGCCCGCATCCTGGCCATCCTCTACCGGCTCCTCGCGGAGGGCGTCCCGCCGTCGACTGCCCTGCGCACCGCCCAGCGTCGGTACCGCGCGGAAGTCGGCCCGGTGCCGCCACGACTGTGGGCGGGGCTCGTCAGCATCACCACGACGTTCGAGGACCCTCACCGGCCTTGAAGAGGACGCTCACCGGCCTTGAAGAGAACGCTCATCGGACTTGAAGACGACCGACACCGCATGTGAGCAGCGCACCCGCACAGGAAGGACGCACGCCCCATGGCGACCGAGCGCCACACGCCCCCGTACGGACCCGGACCTGACGGGACCGGTGGGTCCGGCAGCGACGACTGGGAGGACGAGTTCGGCTTTGACGACAGGCATTTCGTCGTGGAGGACCTGATCGACGAACCCGACCTCGAACTGCCGCCCGCCGTGACGAGCGCGCCGCCCGCCCAGCCTCCGGACGCCGGCGCGCAGGGGCAGCCTCGTGCCCAGTAGCGTCATCGCCGCGGTGATCCTCCTCGCCGCGATGACGCCGGGCTTCGCGTTCCACCAGGCACTGCGCCGCTACCGTCCACAGGACACACGGTCGTCGACCATCGAGGTCGTCCAGCTGTTCAGCGTAGGTGCGTTGGCGACCTCCGCCGGACTGCTGCTGACGCTGCTGGCCGGGGAACTGGTCACCTTCCTCGTACCGGTCGACGCCCTGCACAGGGCGGCGGCCGACTTCCGGGACCGCCCCTGGTCGTGGATCGGTGCCGCGCTGGTGACCATGACGCTGAGCATGGTGCTCAGTTCGCTGGCCGGGGTGTACGCGGGACGGACGTCGCCCAGGCGCACGGGCGCGGGGCTGCGGGACGGCACGGTGGCCGTGTACGCCCTCACCGACCGGGCCGGCCCGGACCGGCGGAAGCCCTTCGTGGCCGTCGAACTGTCCGACGGGCGCCTCGTGGAAGGCTATGTGCGCTACGTATCGACCGACCCCGACCCGGCCCGGCGCGATCTCGTGCTCCAGCAGCCGATCGCCTGGACCGGGCCGGATGACGTGCCCCGCACCCGCTCGAAGGCGGTGTGTGTCTTCGTGCCGGGTGCGCTCGTGCGTGTGGTGCACATCAGCTACCCACCACAGCCGGTGACTCAGCCGGCTCCCGGCGCCGCGATCGTGCCCCCACCGGCCGGAGGGGCCGCGTCCCCGCCGGGCAACAGCGCGGCGCCCGCTGCGGGAGGCACGACGTAGTGAGGGGGCCGGAAAATGAGGCGGACCTTCACCTCACGGCTCAGCCGCCCCGCCACGGTGGAACTTCGTCACGAGCCGGCGAGTCCGCGCTCGCGAAGCCAGGTCTGGATGTCGGTATCGGCGTCTGCGACTTCTTCGCCGCGCACTGCGAGACCCGGGGCGATCCTCGCGCCGAGGCAGGAGCGCGCGTAGTCGCGTGCGGTCGTGCCCAGGCCGCTCATGGCGTGCGTGGTGAACGGGACGACGGTCCTGCCGCGGAAGTCGAGTTGTTCGGCGAACGTGGTCATGATCATGGGCGCCCGGACGTTCCAGATGGGGCTGCCGAGGAGAACGGTGTCGTAGCCGTCGAGGGAGGGCAACCGGCCCTTGATGGCCGGGCGCGCGTCATCGTCCTGTTCGCGAACGTTGCGGCGGACGGTCTCGTCGTAGTCCCGCGGGTAGGGATCGGCGGCCTCGATACGGTGTACGTCGCACGGTATGAGACTGCTGATCCTGCGCGCCAGGACCTCGGTATTGCCGACCCGCAGGACGGTGCGTCCGCCGTGGTGGTAGTTCTCGCCCGGACGCGAGAAGTAGACCAGCAACACCTTCCCCCTGCCCTGCCTCGCAGGGGAGGAGCAGCCGGTGAGTTGGGCTCCGGTCACAGCGCCGAGTCCGGTCATCAAGGTGGCCCGCAGGAAGGCGCGTCGTCGTGGGGCGGCGGTCATGCGTCGAGGCGACGCTCGGCGAGCCAGGTGACGACCTCCGGATCGCGGTGGTCGAAGAACAGTGAGCTGCCGGTGTCCAGGGTGGAGATCCGCGCCATCTGCTCATCTGTGAGCTGGAAGTCGAAGACGTCGATGTTCTCCGCCATCCGCTCGGGCCGCACGGACTTGGGGATGGCGATGACGCCGCGCTGGGTGAGCCAGCGCAGAACCACCTGCGCCACCGACCTGTCGTACTCCTTGCCGATCTCGGCCAGCAACGGGTTGGTGAACAGGTCATTTCTGCCTTCGGCGAAGCCGCCCCAGGACTGGATCCGCACACCGTGCTGGCACATGAGGTCCTGGTAGTCGGCGCGTTGGAAGAACGGGTGGGTTTCGATCTGGTTGACCGCCGGGGTGATCTCGTTGTTGACGATCAGGTCGACCAGCCGGTCGGGATAGAAGTTGGCGACCCCGATCGCCTTGGCCAGGCCCTCGCGGTTGAGAGCTTCCATGGCGCGCCACTGACCGTAGACGTCGCCGAAGGGCTGGTGCATCAGGTACAGGTCGAGGTGGTCCAGACCCAGCTTGGTCAGCGACATCTCGAACGCCCGCCTGGTGTTGCCCTCGGCCGGGGCGTCCTGGACCCACAGCTTGGTGGTGACGAACAGCTCCGCGCGGGCGATGCCGCTGGACTTGATGGCGCGTCCTACGGCCTCTTCGTTGCCGTAGGCGGCTGCGGTGTCCAGCAGGCGATAGCCGGCGGCGAGCGCGTCGGAGACGGCGCGTTGGGTGTCCTCGGCCGGGATCTGGTAGACGCCGAAGCCGAGGAGGGGCATCTCGATGCCGTTGTTGAGCGTGACGGTCTGCATGAGCGGGGTGTCCTTCGCTGTGCGGGTGGGAGTCAGGGGCGGATGAAGGCCTTGAGGACCTGGCGGTCGGCCATGGCCCGGTAGGCGGCCGGCGTCTGGTCGAGGGTGAAGGTCTGGTCGAAGACGCGGCCGGGGGCGATCGTGCCGTCGAGGACGTCGCGCAGCAGGTGCTCGATGTACGCGCGGGCGGGGCTGGCGCCGCCGGTCAGGGTGATGTTGCGCATGAACTCGGCCGAGCCGATCGGTCCCTGCTCGTACTGCGGGACGCCCAGGCGGCTGATGGTGCCGCCGTCCAGGACCGCGCCCAGCGCGGTGTCGAGCGCCTGGCGGGTGCCGACCGCTTCGATCACCTTGTCCACGCCGCCGGTCAGGTCACGGATGCGGGCGATGCCCTCCTCGCCGCGCTCGGCGACGACATCGGTCGCGCCGAACGTGCGGCCCAATTCGGTGCGCGCCTCGTGGCGGCCCGCGACTACGATCCGCTCGGCGCCCAGCCGCTTGGCCGCGATGACCGCGCACAGGCCCACCGCACCGTCTCCGACGACCAGGACGGCATCCCCGCGCCCGACGCCGGCGGTGACCGCGCCGTGGTGCCCAGTGGTCATCACGTCCGACAGCGCGAGCAAGGAGGGCAGCAGCGCGGAGTCGGCGGCCACCGGCAGCTTCACCAGGGTGCCGTCCGCGTACGGGACGCGGACTGCCTCGCCCTGACCGCCGTCGACACCGTCGAAGCCGTACCGGCCACCGTTGCGGCACGAGATGTGCAGGCCCTTGGCGCAGTAGTCGCAGGTGTTGTCGCTGTAGGTGAACGGAGCGACAACCAGGTCACCTGCCTTCAGGCCGGTCACATCCGTGCCGGTCTCCTCGACGACGCCGAGGAACTCGTGCCCCATGGGCCGGCCGGTCTCGGTGGCGGGCATCGCCCCGTAGGGCCACAGATCACTGCCGCACACGCAGGAGGCGAGGGTGCGGACCACGGCGTCGGTGGGTTGCACAATCTTCGGGTCGGGCCGGTCCTCGACGCGGACGTCTCCGGCTCCGTACATCACAGCTGCACGCATGAGGGATACCTACTCCAGAACGGGGGTGGGACCGACCGGCGCTTCGGGCGGCGGGTGACATTCAGCGTTCGAGCATCTGCGCCTGGGCCTCGGTGTGGGTGTCACCGACGGCGGGCGGCAGGCCGGCGAGCCTGCCGAGTTGCCCGCTCGTCAGCGTGAGGGCGTCGGCGGCGCTGTTCTCCTCCACGCGGGCCGCCCTCTTGGTGCCCGGGATCGGGGCGATGTCGTCGCCCTGGGCGAGCAGCCAGGCCAGCGCCACCTGCGCGGGCGTGGCCCCGACCTCGGCGGCCAGGGCCTGCACCTCGTCGGCGATGGCCAGGTTGCGCTGGAAGTTCTCGCCGGAGAAGCGCGGATTGCCACGCCGGAAGTCAGAGCCGTCGAACTGGTCGGTGGAGCGGACGGTGCCCGTCAGGAAACCGCGGCCCAGCGGCGAGAACGGCACCAGGCCGATGTTCAGCTCCCGCAGCACGGGCAGGACACGCTCCTCGACACCCCGGGTCCACAGTGAGTACTCCGACTGCACCGCGGTGACCGGCTGGACGGCGTGCGCGCGGCGGATCGTGTCCGGGCCGGCCTCCGAGAGACCGAAGGCGCGGACCTTGCCCTCGGCGATCAGCTCGCCGACGGTGCCGGCGGTTTCCTCGATCGGTGTGTTCGGATCGACCCGGTGTTGGTAGTACAGGTCAATGTGGTCGGTGCCCAGCCGCTTCAGGGAGCCCTCGACGGCCGTGCGGATGTTGGCCGGACTGGAATCCAGATTCCAGGCGCCGTCCCCGCCGTGGGAGACCAGGCCGAATTTCGTGGCCAGCACCACCTGCTCCCGGCGCCCCTTCAGTGCCCGGCCGAGCAGCTCCTCATTGGTGTACGGGCCGTAGATCTCGGCGGTGTCGATGAGCGTGACGCCCAGCTCCAGCGCCCGGTGCACGGTCCTGATCGACTCGGCATCGTCGGTGCCCGCACCGGTGTAGCCGTGGGACATTCCCATGGCACCCAGTCCGATCCGGGAGACTTCCAGGTCACGCAGCTTGATGTAGCGCATTTCGCCCTCTCCGGTTCATGCCGTCGCCCGGCACTCTCACTCTCGCCCGACCAGCCAGTTCGTGCCTGCGGCGGCTCTGGCGGCGGCCGGTGCACCGGCGTCTTGCTCCTTCACCTTCGACCGGATTGCGCCGGGGTGGCAGGGCGGGCTCTTCGGGGGTAATGGCAGGGCCCCCCTCTCGCCTGCACGTCGGACGAGCAGCGGGTGAGACTGGAGGCATGGCATCCGAGAGCGCGCACAGCGAGGGCGCCGAGCTGGGCCGCTACCTGCGCGCCCGCCGCACCCAGACCAGCCCCGAACACGTCGGCCTCACCGTCGGCGCCGGCATCCGCCGCACCCCCGGGCTGCGCCGCGAGGAGCTGGCCACCCTCGCCGGCATCAGCATCGACTACTACGTGCGCCTGGAACGCGGCAAGGAGACCCGCCCCAGCCCCTCCGTCCTCGACGCGCTGGCCCGCGCCCTGCACATGGACGACCAGGAGCATCAGCACCTGCGCGAGCTCGCCGCTCGGGCCGCCCGCTACGCCCCGGAGCCGCCACCCGCCCCGAGCCGCACCGTGCGCCCCCACCTCAAGCTGCTGCTGGAGTCACTGCGCCCGAACCCGGCCTACGTCATCAGCCGCAGCATGGACATGCTGGCCTGGAACCCCGGCGGCCTCGCTCTCTACGCCGGGCTGGACGACTGGCCCGCCAAGCACCGCAACCTCGCCCGCTACCTCTTCCTCCACCCCGCGGCCCGGGACCTGTTCACCGACTGGGACCGACAGATCACCGCATGCGTCGCCCGCCTGCGCGCCACAGCCGGCACCGCGTCCGACGCCCCGGACCTGACCAACCTCGTCGGCGAACTCCTCCTCAAGAGCGCCGACTTCGCGGGCCTGTGGGAACGCTACGAAGTGACCGGGCGCAAGCCCGCACAGAAGACCTTCCGACACCCGCTGGTCGGCCAGGTCACCCTCACCTCGCAGTCACTGCACGTCGAAGGCACCCCCGGCCAGCGCATCGGCGTGTACACCGCCGAACCCGGCAGTCCCGACCATGACGCTCTGCTCCTGCTCGACATGACCGCACCCCGACCGACGCAACACCCCTCGCCCGCCCCCAAGAACACCGGTCAGCAGCGGTAAGCCGGTACGCCCACGCGGGGCACGTCATCCGCCTGCGGCGTCCTCGGTCTCCCAGCGCAGCAGGTCGCCCGGCTGGCACGCGAGCACTTCGCAGAGCGCGGCGAGCGTCGCGAAACGCACCGCCTTGGCTCGGCCATTCTTGAGTACCGCGAGATTGGCGGGCGTGATCCCTACGCGGTCCGCGAGGTCCCCCACGGACATCTTCCGCCTGGCCAGCATCACGTCGATGTCGACGACGATCGGCATCAGATCACCTCGTCCAACTCGGCCTGCATCTGCGCCGCTTCGACATCGCGCGCGACGGCCTGGGCGAGCAGCATCCGCAGCACGAGCACGATGAGCGCGACCCCCAGGATGGCCAGGCCGATCCCGCCCATGATGACGGTGACGCCCGGGTCGTCCCGCTGGCCCGGCGCGTTGATGCCCGTGACCGCAAACCACAGGAGGGCAGCCGCGACGATCGCGCCGATCACGGCGTCCACGTACCGGAACGCGGTATGGGAGAACACTGTTCCGCGTCGCACCATCGTCACCAGCCGCCATACGCCGACCACGGCGACCTGGGCCGACACCATGCCCAGGATCGCGATCACGCGCAGCGGGGTCAGTGGGAGCGACCCGTCCTCCGGGTCGCTCCCGGTGACCAACACCCACACCATGAGTGCCTGCACGAACACGGTGCCGGCGAGCACCACCACGAGCACGGCGCGAAGCGCACGCACTGCCAGCTTTCCCATACCCCATCCTTCCATCGAGTTGCGATGGGAATCTATCGAGTATCGATAGATTGAGCAAGAGCTGCACCGGAGGCTCCGTCGCTGGATCAGCCATGCCGTCGGCCATGCCGACGGACCCTGGTGATGAGTTGTCGCGCCCGCATCCGTCACACCTACGACGGGACACGACGAGACGGAAGGATGACGGTGATGAGTGCTGACATGCGGCTGGAGGAGCTGGGCGTGAGCGATCTGGGCGAGGTGGACGAGCCGGCGTTCTCGGGGCTGGCGGAGCGGCACCGGCGGGAGCTGCATGTGCACTGCTACCGGATGCTCGGTTCGTTCGAGGACGCCGAGGACACCGTGCAGGAGACGTTCCTCCGTGCCTGGCGGCGGCGGGAGACCTTCGAGGGGCGGTCGACGTTCCGGGCCTGGCTGTACCGGATCGCCACCAACGCCTGCCTGGACCTGCTGGCCAAGCGCCGCCCGGAGCCCGCGACCGGCGGCGAGGTGCTGTGGCTGCAGCCCTACCCGGACCGGCTGCTCGACGAGCTGCCCGCGGGCGAAGCGGACGAGCCGGAAACCATCGCCGTCGCGCGGGAGACGATCGAGCTGGCGTACCTGGTGGCGGTCCAGCACCTCGCGCCGCGCCCGCGGGCCGTGCTGATCCTGCGGGACGTGCTCGGCTGGCCGGCGAAGGACGTCGCGGAGGCCCTCGGGGACTCCGTCAACTCCGTGAACAGCGCGCTGCAGCGGGCCCGCGCCGGCATGCGGGAGCACCTGCCCGCCGAGCGGCAGGACTGGACCGGCGGCGAGGAGGACAGCGGAACGCGCGAGCTGGTGCGCCGCTACACCGAGGCCAGCCTGGCCACGGATGTCAGGGAGCTCGCAGCCATGCTGCGGGACGACGTCCGCTGCTCGATGCCGCCCACGCCGGGCCTGCACGTCGGCCGCGACGCGGTGGTGAACGACTGGGTCGAGAGCGGCTTCGAGGGCATGAAGGGCCTGCGCGCCGTCCCCACCTCCGTGAACCGGCAGCCCGCCGTCGCCTTCTACCTCTGGCAGAAGCGGGAGAGCGCGTACCTGCCGCTGACGATCGACGTCCTGCGCGTCACCGGCGGGGCGATCACCGAGATCATCACGTTCCACGACGACCGGTTCCCCCGGCTCGGGCTGCCGGAGCGCCTGCCGGCGGACGGCACGGAGTAGTCCCGGTGTGGACGCTCGCGCTGCGCGACGGCCGGCCCGGGCCCGTCCTCGGACGCGACTCCGGGTTCTGGCTCCGAGGCGGCGCGGACGGTCCGCTGACCAGCGCACTCAGCACGGCGGGGCGGCGAAGACGCCGCCCCGCCCGTTTGTTCTTCCCCAACGCCACGCCCGACGGTCGCGCTCTCGCCGGCCTCGCCTGCCTCGCCGTCTGCGCAGTCGGATACCTGTGCCGACCACGACAGCGCGCTCCATCCAGCGTTAGAGTGCCGTGGCGCCACGCCCAGTTGCAGGCAAGAGGAAGGCAGCGCGTTCCGTGAACCACACCCGCGAGTCCACCGGCTCCGTCGGCGAGCGCCGCCTGCAGCACCTTCTCGGCACGGCCGACCAGGCCGCCACCTTCTACGACCGCCAGGTGCAGGCCCGTCTGACACCACAGATGGCGGACTTCATAGGGCGCCAGACCATGGCGTTCCTGTCCACGTCGGACGCCGGTGGAGCCTGCGACGTCACCTTCCGTGCCGGTCCCCCGGGTTTCGTCACCGTGCTTGACGACGGGACTCTCACCTACCCCGAGTACCGTGGGAACGGGGTCCTCGCCAGTGCGGGAAACATCACCGAGAACCCGCATATCGGCCTGCTCTTCGTCGACTTCGCCCACGACCACATCGGCCTGCACGTCAATGGCGGAGCTCGGCTCCACCGGGACGACGAGCAGCGGCGGGCCTACCCCCACCTTCCTGTGGACACCGCTCCTGGACGCAGGCCCGAATTCTGGGTGCAAATCACGGTGGAGGAGGCGTATGTGCACTGCTCCAAGCACATCCCCCATCTCGAACCGGCGCCCCGTCCACGCCCGGGGGCCCAGCGGCCGAAGGATGCCGACTACTTCGTCCTCGGCGCCGAGCACCAGGCCGCGCCGCATGAGGGCGAGCGGACTGCGGGAACTCGCATCGGATCTGTGCCGGGCAGGGGTTGACCGGTGGCGGAGCCGGTGCGCGCGTAGGGCGGGTCGGGGCCACCGGCCCCGCTGAGGGTTTCGGCGTTGAACCGGGCAAGGGGTCGCTGCCAGGTGGGTGTCACATTTCCGGGACAGCGACACCGGTCTGCGACTTGTCGGCCTCCGGTTCCTGCGGCGGGTCGGTGAGCTGCTCCCGAAGGTAGTTCCAGATCACCGCGATCAGTGCGGTGACGGGCACGGCGAGAAGGCTGCCCACGATGCCGGCCAGACTGCCACCCAACGTCACCGCCAGCAGAATCACCGCGCCGTGCAGGCCGAGCCCACGGCTCTGGATCATGGGCTGGAACACATTGCCCTCAAGTTGTTGCACCACCAGGATGATCGCCAGCACGATCAGGGCGTCCGTCGGACCGTTCGACACCAGCGCGATGAGACACGCGACGAAACCGGCGAACACCGCGCCCACGATGGGCACGAACGCAGAGACGAAGGTCAGCACCGTCAGCGGGAGCACCAGCGGTACGTCCAGGATCCACAGGCCGAGGCCGATGAAGACGGCGTCGAGGAGGCCGACGAGTGCCTGAGAACGCATGAACGCGCCCAAGGTGTCCCAGGCTCGCTCGGCCAGGACCGGAACGTCCTTGGCGAGTCGTCCGGGCAACTGGCGGGCGAGCCACGGCAGGAATCGCGGGCCGTCCTTGAGGAAGAAGAACATCAGGAAGACCGCCAGGATGGCCGTGACCAAGCCGCTCAGCGTGGTGGCCACTCCCGTGGCGACAGTGTTGACCAAGCTGCCCACGCTGCCTTGGACCCGGGCGGCCGCGGTGTCCAGGGCAGTCGTGATCTGGTCGTCGCCGATGTTCAGCGGTGGCCCCGCGGCCCACTCGCGCATCTTCTTGATGCCCTCGACCACACCATCGCTCAACTCGCCCGACTGTGACGCCACCGGAACCGCGATCAGCGCCACGATGCCGAGGATGGCCAGGAGGAACAGCAGGGTCACCAGCAACGCGGCCAGCGCCGAGGGCCACCCACGCCGCCGCAGCGCACGAGTCATCGGCCAGGTCAGTGTGGTGAGGAACAGGGCAATGATGACCGGCCACACGACCGACCACATGCGGGCGAGACCCCACAGGGCCACCGCAACCGTCGCGAACACCAACAGCAACTCGACCGATACGCGCGCGGAAGTGGCAAGCGCGGCGCGGGTTTTCCCGGAACTCAACATGTCAGGCATGCGGTCACACTATTGGCACTCCAGTCACTGGCATCGCCCCTGTCCCGTGGGCTACGTTGTGCGGCGATGACTACCGGGACGGCATTGCGCCACACACGGATTGGTGACCCGGCGCTCCCCTGAGCGCCGTACGGGCCGGTGCCGGCCCGCTGTTGGATCGGGGATCCGGCGCTACTGCGCGGGCTCCGCCTCCCTGTCGTGTTGATCACCCTTCGACACGTCGACCACGACAGGAGAACTCATGCTCACCAAGATGTTGCACATTCCCACCGCGGACGGCCAGGCCGACGCGTTCGCCGCCTGCCCCGACCGAGGCGAGCGGCACCCAGGGGTACTGATGTACGCGGACGGCTTCGGCATCCGGCCCGTGCTGCGGGAGATGGCCTGCGAACTGGCCGGGCACGGGTACTACGTGCTTGTCCCCAACTTCTTCTACCGGCACGGGCCGGCGCCGGTGATCGAGCTTCCCGAGTTCATCGGAGAAGAGGCCCGGCCTGCGGTCTTCGCCCAGCTGATGCCTCTGATCGAGGCGCACACCGCCGAACGTGTCCTGAGCGACGCGGATGCCTATCTCCGGTTCCTCACCTCCCGGCCCGAGGTGGCCGCGGGACCGGTCGCGGTGACCGGCTACTGCATAGGCGGCCTCCTGGCGATGCGCACCGGCGCCGCCCACCCTGATCAGGTGGCCGCCGTGGCCGGATTCCACGGCCCCGTGGGCGTCGAAGGGCCCGACAGCCTGCGTCGCCTCCTCTCGACGCTCACGGCCCAGGTCCACCTCGGCCACGCCGAGACCGACTTGACTCCCGAGGCGCTCGGCGAGCTCAACCGGGCCCTGGACGCCGCGGGCGTCGGCTACACCTCCGAGATCTACCCCGGCACCGTCCACGGCTTCACCATGTCCGACACCGACGCCTTCAACCCCGGTGCGCTGCAGCGCCATTGGGACCGACTGCTGCCCCTCCTCGATCGGACCCTCACCGCCCGGGGAGCCACTGCCACGGACTGATGGGAGAGGCGCTCAGGGCGTGAGATACGCCTGCACCGCCGGCGCGTACCGGTCGACCAAGGCGTCGACCGTGCTCGCACGCATCTCGGTGCCGCGGGCGATGCCGTACATCACGCCCAGACCCAGCAGGGTGGCCACGGCCAGTTCGGCCCGCAGGCCCGCGTCGGGGCCGGTGAGGCGGGCGGTGATGCGGTCGGTGACCTGGGTGCGGAAGTTGGCGCGCAGGATGTCGCCCTGCTCACCGTGCAGGGGCGCGAACACGATCCGCAGCAGCGGGTCGGCGCCCTGCTCGGACTGGCTGACCAGGACGTGCCGGACCATGTGCGGGCCGAGTTCCGGGAGTGGTGCGGCCAGCAGAGCGTCGGCGTCGGCCTCGAAGGACATGACTTGGGCGAACAGCGTGTCCTTGTTGCCGAAGTACTTCAGGATCAGCGGCGGGCTCACCCCGGCGCGGTCGGCGACAGCCTTGAGCGTGATGTCGGCGTGGGCGTGCCGGGCCAGCAGATAGCGGGCCGCCCTGAGGATGGCCGCCCTGGTCGACTCGGCGTCCCTGCGGGCCGGTCCGGGCGTGACGGGTGGAGTGCTCACGGCACTCATGCTCCCTCCATCGCCTCGTCGCGCGCGCCCCGGGGGCTGTCGCCGGTTCGCTCCGGCCGTTCCGTGACCGCCTGTGCGGGGTCGCCGGGGATGCACAGCGCCGCGGCCGCGGCTCCGAGTGCGACCACGCCCGCTGTCGCGAACACCACCTGGTAGCCGTGCAGGGTGGGCACCGGCGCTCCACCGACCCAACCGGTGTGGTGCACGAGGACGGCGGCCACGGCCGCGCTGGAGCCGGCCTGGCCGATCGTCCGCATCAGGACGTTGACGCCGTTGGCGGATGCGGTCTGCTCGGCAGGCACGGCTCGCAGGATGAGCGTGGGCAGCGCCGAGTAGGCGAGGGTGGTCCCGGTGGCAACGATCGTGGCTCCCGTGATGATCATCCACAGGTCGCGGCTGTCGGCGATACGGACCGCGTAGCCGGCGGCGATCACTGCGGCCCCGAGCGCGAGCGTGACACGCGGCCCGCGTGCGGCGGAGATCCGGGCGGAGACGGGCGACAGCAGGAGCATGACGACGCCGCTGGGCAGCAGACACAGGCCGGTGGCGACGATCGACAGACCCAGTCCGTACCCGGTGGCCGTGGGGGCCTGCACCAGCTGGGCGGTGACCAGGGTGTTGGCGTAGAACGCGAACCCGGCAAGCAGGGCGGCCACATGAGACAGGCCGACCCTGGGCTCGGCGACCAGCCGCAGGTCCACCAGCGGCTCCTTCGTTCGCAGCTGCTGCCTGCACCACAGGGCGAGCACGACGAGGGCTCCGGCGAACAGGCCTACGACCCGTGCGCTGCCCCAGCCCCACTGCCCGCCCTGGGACACCCCCAGCAGCAGGCACACCAGCCCGACGGCCAGGCCCAGCGTGCCGGAAACGTCGAACCGGCCCGGCTGTCGCACCGGCGATTCCCGTACCGCCCACCAGACCAGCGTCACGCCCGCCACTCCGAGGGCGCTGGTCACCCAGAACATGGTGTGCCAGTTCGCGTACTGCACGATCACGGCTGCCAGCGGCAGGCCCAGCGCGGCCCCGGTGCCGACGGTGGCACTCATCAGCGCCACGGCCGATCCCCGGCGCTCCGGCGGCAGCTCGTCGCGCAGGATGCTGATGGACAACGGGACGACCGCGGCGGCCGCTCCGGACAGCGTCCGGGCGGCGATCAACACTCCGATGTCGGAGGTCAGGGCACACACGACCGAGCCCAGGGTCATCAGCCCCAGAGCCGACATCAGGACCCGCCGCTTGCCGTACATGTCGCCGGCCCGACCCAGCACCGGGGTGAGGACCGCGCCGGACAGCAGAGTGGCCGTGACCATCCACGAGACCGTGCCCGCCGAGGCGCCGGTCAGCCGGGGCAGGTCGGGCAGCAGGGGCACGACCACGGTCTGCATGACGGCCATGAGGATGCCGCCGAACGCGAGCACCGGCACGGTGAGCCGGTCTCGGAGGGTGCTCACGCAGGGCGGCTTGCCTATCGCGGCGGTCTGGTCCATCGGCACTCCAGCGGGCAGCGCCTGGCGAGGCAGCGGGTGAATGACTATTCACCATAGCTGGTGAATAGTCATTCACCCAAGCCGGCAATTTCTGACCGCCTCCCCGCTTCGCCGTCCCGGAGGGTGCTCAGTCGATACAGAACTCGTTGCCCTCGACGTCCTGCATCGCGATGCACGACTCGTTCTCGTCGTCGGCAGGCAATAGCTGCACGCGTACCGCGCCGAGCGGGACCAAGCGTGCGCACTCGGCCTCAAGCGCGGCGAGGCGCTCTTCACCCACGAGCCCGGTGCCGACCCGCACGTCGAGATGAACCCGATTCTTGACGACCTTCCCTTCGGGAACGCGCTGAAAGAACAGTCGCGGGCCGACACCCGAGGGATCACTGCAGGCGGCCCATGCACCCCGATCCTCAGGAGGCAGCGAGCGGTTGTAATCGTCCCAAGTGGCGAACCCCTCCGGCGGCTTCGGCAGGACGTACCCGAGCACCTCGCACCAAAAGCGAGCGACTCGCTCAGGTTCTGCGCAGTCAAAGGTGACTTGGAACTGCTTGATCGACGACATCGGCGCACCCTAGCAGGGAGATTCTCGGCTCAGATCGAGAACCGCTCCTTACGCAGCAAGGGCCGCACCCGGCCGGTGAAGCCGCCTGTGCGGAAGGGGGCTTGGAGCAGACCGGGCCGCAGGTGCTGGGCCAGGGCCGCGGTAATCATGCCCTGGTCGAGGGCGAGGACGAAGTCGCTGACGCGGCCGGTGGTGACGTCGACCGAGTCGCGGAAGCCGTAGCGGTCGTCGTAGGCACCGAAGGCGCTGTCCAGGCCACGGAGGTTGGCGACGGCCTCGGTGGGCGCCTGGGGAAGAGCGAGGAAGTTGGCGTGCGGGGTGACGACCCCGAGCGAGTGGTAGCCGTCCTCCTGCATGCCGATGGCGTCGACGCCGTACTCGCGGTAGCCGCCCTCGGGAATCGAGGCCGGGGAGAAGCCCCAGTAGCCGTATCCCTGCTCGTCCAGGCCGTGTTCGAGCTGGCTGCGGACGAAGCGCTCGTGCGTGGTTCCCCAGGAGTTCGGGGACCACTCGGCCTCGGGCACGAAGAGCGGGACCATCAGCGCCTCGAACATCGAGCCGCCCCAGGTGGGGACGAGGTCGCGGCCCCGGTAGGTGTAGTGGCCCTCCCACACCCGCACGCCGTCGATCTCGACGTACGCGCCCTCGGGTTCCTGTTCCTGGCCCGCCCCGGGCAGCAGGGTGCGGAAGAGGTGCCAGTAGTGCTCGGTGGGCAGCGAACCGTCGGCGATGCCCAGATAACTGGCCATCCGGGGCTCGGTGTTGAGGGCACCGTAGTGGTGGCCGGTGGGTTCGCCCTTGCCGGGCTTGTCCGGCCAGTAGCCGCCGCGCAGTTGGCCGGGCCCGGCGACGGGGTCGGCCTGGTCGTAGGGCGTGTAGTAGTACGACCAGTCCGCGTCGGCGAGGAGCGCGCCGACGCGTGAGCGCAGGGTGGGGTCGGCGTGGGCGGCGATGCGCAGGCCGGTCACCAGCCAGGCGTTGTCGACGGTGGACAGGAACGGGCGTATCGGGTCGCCGGTCTCGGGCCAGGTCGTGAGCAGGGAGCCGTCGTGGGCGTCGTACCAGTTGAACCAGAACCCGTGGGCACGTTCCAGGCGCTCCACGGCGCTCAGTGCGCGGTCGAGGCGGCGGTGCATGGTCGTCTCGGAGATGACGCCGAGTCCGGCGGCGGCGACGGTGGACCACAGGCCGCAGCCGATGTTCGTGGGCGAGGTCTGGGCCGAGGGCGCCGGGGTGCCGCTGCCGCTGACGTCGATCTTGTCGGCGGCCAGGCCGAGTTCGGTCGTCATGGCCTCCATGGAGCGGTGCGTCGCGGTGAACCACTCGTGCAGCAGGCGGCGGTCGGTGGCGGAGCGGGATGCGGGGGCGGCGTGGGCGGTGAACGGAGTCGCGCAGGTGACGGCCGCAGCGGTGGTGGCGGTGGCGGCGGTCAGGAAGCTTCGACGGTTCATCGGGACTGGCTCCCTTGCGTGGGCGGACGGGTGTGCGGGTGAGGTGGTGCCGGGGCGTGCCGAGGAGTCGAACGGGGTGTGTGGCGGGGGCCGGCCGGTGTCAGGGCCGGCCGGCCCTCGCCCGTCCTGGTGGTTCAGCCGCCGATGCGGGGCAGGGTGCGCTCGCGGCCGAGGGCGCCGAGCCAGGCGGCGGACGGCTTGGCCGTGCGCGCGAAGGTGTCGGGGTCTACGGCGATGAGTCCGAAGGTGGGCTTGTAGGAGCCCCATTCGTAGTTGTCCAGGGCACTCCAGGCCAGGTAGCCCTGGATGTTGAGGCCGTCGTCGAGGCAGGCGGCGACCGCGTCGAGGGCGCCTGTGTAGTAGTCGACGCGACGGCTGTCGTCGGCGGTGGCGATGCCGTTCTCGGTGACGATCAGCGGGGTGTCGTCGCCGATGACGTCGGCGGTGTGGCGCAGGGCGTGGCCGACTGCTGTCGGGTAATACTCCCACTGAGTGAGGGTGCGTTCGGCGTCCTCAGGGGCGGGGATCGGCCCGTCGGTGCCGATCTTGGTGCGGGTGTAGGACTGCACGCCGATCCAGTCGTCCCCGCGGGCGGCCTCGATGAAGACGTCCTCGCGCGGGTGGCGGTAGCCGGCGGTGATCTGCTCCGCGCCGGGCAGCGCCTGGTACACCTGGTTGGCGACGGTCCAGCCGACCTTGATGGCGGGGTGCCGGGCGCGCAGCGCCTTCACGGCCGCGTGGTGCGCGGCGATGATCGCGTGGGTGGTCTCCTCGTCCGGGGTGGGCAGGCCGGCCGGCGGGAAGCCCTGGTCGCCGGCCTTCGCGGCACCGGCCATGACGGCGATCATGTTGGGCTCGTTGATGGTGCACACGTACGGCACGCCGTCGGTGATGATCGGCGCGCAGTGCTCGACGTAGCGGACGAAGAGGTCGACGGCGCCGTCCGCGGTCCAGCCGCCGAAATCCTCGAACCACTGCGGGACCGTGAAGTGGTGCAGGGTCACCATCGGGCGCAGCCCGCGGGCGAGGGCGCCTTCGACCATGCGCCGGTAGTGGGCGATCTCGGCGTGGGAGAAGGTGCCGGGGACGGGTTCGATGCGGGACCACTCGATGCCGAAGCGGTAGTCGGTGAAGCCGAGTTCGGCGAGGAGGTCCATGTCCTCGTCCCAGCGGTGGTAGCTGTCGCAGGCGTCGAGGCTGGGTTGTTCGATGCCGGCCGCCGGATCGTGCTCCTTGCGCCACCAGTCGCTGTTGACGTTGTTCCCCTCGATCTGGTGACCGGCGGTGGATGCGCCCCACAGGAAGCCGTCGGGGAAGGGGGTGGCGGTGCGGTGCGTCATCTTGTGTCGCTGTCTTTCCGGTAGGCGGTGGGGGTGTGGGCACGGCGGCCCGGCCCCGGGGCGGTGAGGGCGGGCGCCGGGGTGGGTGACGTGGTGGTCGGGGGCTACTTGATGCCGGCGGTGGCGATGCCCTGGGTGAAGTGCCGTTGCAGGACGGCGAAGACGAACAGGACGGGAAGGACCACGAGCAGGGAGCCGGCCATCAGCATGCCGTTGCCACCGGCGACCGTGCGGTTGGGATCGTTGGCGAAGGTCGCCAGAGCCACCGGCAGGGTGTACTTGTCGGGGTCGTTGGTGGCGATCAGGGGCCAGATGAAGTTGTTCCAGGAGCCGAGGAACGTGAAGATCGTCAGCGTGGCGAGAGCCGGTTTGACCAGGGGCAACACGATCCGCCAGAAGATGTACCACTCCCCCGCGCCGTCCAGTCGGGCCGCCTCCAGCAGTTCGTCGGGGACCTGGAGCATGAACTGCCGCATCAGGAACACCCCGAAGGCGCCCGCGGCGAACGGCAGGACGAGACCGGCGTAGGTGTCGATCAGGCCCATGCCGTTCATCAGCACGTACAGCGGCAGGATCATGAGGTTGCCGGGGACCATGAGCGCCGCCAGGACCACGCCGAAGACCTTGGAACGTCCGGTGAAGTCGAGCTTGGCCAGCGCGTAGCCGAGCATCGAGCAGAACAGCAGGTTGCTCACGGTCACCAGGACGGCCACGATCAGCGAGTTGAGGAAGTACCGCGGCATGTCGAGCTGGTCGAGGAGAGCGGTGAAGTTCTCCAGCGTCCAGTGGGTGGGGATCCACACGGGCGGGTTCGCCGTGAGGTCCTGCCGGCTCTTGAACGCCGACAGGACCATCCACAGGAACGGGGTGGCCATCACCAGCAGTCCCACCGAGGCGACGGTGTAGAGCAGCGGCTTGCGCACGCGTCCGGTGCGGCGCGGGCGGTGTGCCTTGACGGCTGTCTCGGCGGTCATCGGGTGTTGTCCTTCAGCAGGCGGAGCTGGAGCACCGTGATGCCCATGATCACGACGAACAGGACGTACGCCATGGCGCTGGCGTAGCCCATGTGGAAGAAGTTGAAGCCCTCGCGGTACATGTCCAGGGAGACCGTCAGGGTGGAGTCGGAGGGTCCGCCCTGGGTCATCACGAACGGTTCCTCGAAGACGTTGAGGTAGCCGATGGAGGTGATGACGGTGGCGTACAGCAAGGTGGGCCGCAGCAGCGGGACGGTGATGCGGCGCAGTTCCTGCCACGCACCCGCGCCGTCCAGGCGG
The DNA here is from genome assembly GCF_045162795.1 of Streptomyces sp. NBC_01017. Classification (NCBI taxonomy): domain Bacteria; kingdom Bacillati; phylum Actinomycetota; class Actinomycetes; order Kitasatosporales; family Streptomycetaceae; genus Streptomyces; species Streptomyces sp. NBC_01017. Next base: position 9,567,044 of record NZ_CP108683.1, on the reverse strand, counting down.
GCGGCCTCGCGGACCTCGGCCGGGATCGCCTGCAGGCCGGCGATGCACAGCACCATCACGGTGCCGAGGTTGCGCCATACGGCCATGGCGATCAGGGAGGGCATGGCCCAGGTTTCGGAGCCGAGGAAGTCCGGCGCCGTCAGGCCGGCTTCGGAGGCGAGGGAGGCGATGAGGCCGTCAGAGGGGTCGAGCACGAACCGCCAGACAATGGCCACGGCCACGATGGTCGTGACGACGGGGGCGTAGAAGCCGATCCGGAAGAATGTGCGTGCCCGGTCGATGCCGTTGTTCAGCAGGATCGCCGCGAGGAGCCCCAGGACGATCGTCGCGGGTACGCCGACGACGACGAAGTAGGCGGTGTTGAACAGGGCCTTGAGGAAGGTGTCGTCCTGGAAGAGCCGGGTGTAGTTGTCCAGGCCGACGAACTCCGCCTCCAAGGGGCGGGTGACGTTGCGGGCACCGAAGTCGGTGAAGCTCATCAGGAGCGTGGCGACGATCGGGAAGAGCATGAACAGGCCGAACAGCACCAGGAAGGGTGTGGAGAACAGCCATCCGGTCAGGTTGTGCCTGCTCAGGGAGCGGCGCCCGCGGGGCGAAGGTGTGCCGGGCTCGGGGCTTTTGTCGACGGCCGCGTGGGGTGCGGCAGGTCCTGTCGTGAGGGACATGGGGAGGGCACGCTCTCTTACTGCACGAGGCCTTCGATCTCGGACTGGGCCTTGTCCAGGGCGGCCTTCGCGCCGGACTTGCCCTGGGTGACCGACTCGACGGCCGCGTCGACCTTGGAGGTGATCTCGGTCAGCTTGGGCTGGGAGGGAGTGCTCTTGGCGGAGTCCATCTGCTTGCGCCAGATCTGGAGCGTGGGGTCGGTGGCCAGGTCGCCGGACTTCCAGGCGGCCGTGTTGGCGGGCAGGTCCTTGGTGCGCTCGAACCAGTCGGCCTGGCCCTTGGTGTCGGTGAGGTAGGAGACGAACTCCTTGGCCGCGGCCTTGTGGTCACTGTCGGCGGACACAGCGAGGCTGGAGCCGCCGGCCATGGAGACGGATGCCTGGTCGACGGGGACCGGGGCGACGGCCCACTTGCCCTTGATGTCGGGGTAGTTCTCGTCGAGGAGGCTGGTGATCCAGGGGCCGCCGAAGAACATGGGCACGGAGCCGGTGTTGAAGTCCTTGGTCACGTCGTAGCCGGGCTGGACGGACTTGTCGCTGAGGTCCTTGCTGAAGAAGCTGCCGTAGTTCTCCAGCGCCTTGACGGCGGCGGAGGAGTTCACGACGGCCTTGCCGTCGTCGTCGATGATGGCGCCGCCCGCCGAGAACAAGAACGGGTAGAAGCTCTGCACGGTGTCCAGGCCGCGGGGCTGTATGGACAGACCCCACTTGGAGCCGGCCTTCTCCTGGTAGGCCTTCGCCGCGCCCTGGAGCTCGGCCATGGTGGCCGGGGCCTTCTTGATGCCGGCCTTGGCGGCGAGGTCGGTGCGGTAGAACAGCACGCGGGTGTCCACGTACCAGGGGACGCCGTAGGCCTTTCCGTCGTAGGAGCCCTGCTCCCAGGCGGCGGGGAAGAAGTCGTCCTCCTTGAACGTCTTGGTGTCGACCGGTTCCAGGACGCCCATGTCGGCGAACTCGCCCAGGTAGGTCCCGCCCATCTGCACCACGTCGGGCAGCTTCCCGGCGGCGGCCGCGGCGACCAGCTTCTGGTGCGCGACGTCCCAGCCGATCGGCGTGACCTTGACGGTGATGTTGGAGTGCGTCTTCTCGTACTCCTTGGCGACGTCGCCGAGCTTCTCACCTTCCGTGCCCATGGCCCAGACGGTCAGGGTCTGCTCGGCATCGGCTGCCACGCCCGCACCACCCGAGCCGCCACAGGCGGTGAGGGTGAGCGCGGACGCCAGGGTGAGGGCGAGCGACCCGGTTACGGCGGCGCGGTTCATGGAGGGCTCCTCCTTGAGCTCTGATGAAAATGTATGCGCTGCCTGTAAGCGCATACATCACTCTGTTGCAGCGCTTCGGGGCCTGACAAGAGGGGCCATGGTCACACTCCGATAACGGGCGCGACACCCGGCGGACGGTCCGCGGGGCACCGGTGGCACGAGGCCTTGCATGACCGACCGGTGCGACAGCAACGTAAAGCGGATCAATGCATAGCGAAAGAATCTGTGACAGATGCCGCTGTCCGCGCATCCCCCAGGCGCCCGACGGTGTGGCTCGCGCGGGGTGATTGCAGGCGCCGCACGCCGCTCCCCAGCCGCCCTTGACCTTCGGCCCCTGGCACGGCCACACCCCCGATGACCTGCTGGTCATCGGCGGTCCCGCCGCGCCGCCTGACTCCGACGCCTTCTGGTGCGACCGCCGAGGCGGTGTCCGACGGCCGGTTCGTCGGGGAGCGCGACGGCTGTCAGGTGCGGGAGATCTCCTACGTCATCCTCGCCGGGCGCGCTGCGCAGCTTTGCTGCCGCTACCGGTCGAAGGGCCCCGGCGTCATGGCTTCGCGATCGGGCAGGGCCACGGCGGCAGCGCGGGTGTCGGAGCGGAGCGGGTGTACCGCTGCCGATGCCGCTGTCGCTGCCGCTGCCGCTGCCCGGATCGGCGACGGTGCCGAGTCGCTCGCGCACGGGCTCCCGGAGCTCGGCCGCACGGATCTCGCCACACCTACGTCCTCGACGACTGCGTGGCCGGTCTGTGGGGTGCCGCGGCATCCCTCCTGGAACTGGTGTCCTCGCTCGACAGTTTCGGCGGGATCGGGGCACTCGCGCTGCCGTGGGACCGCCGGTTCGCGGCGGCATGGCTCACCGTGCCCGGCTTCGGCAGCCACCCGTTGCACTGGCACTCTCCCGCACCGGCAGTGGCGAGTCGGCGCGCGGTCACGTCCGCACGTATCCGGACACCATGGATGTCCTGGCCTACTTCGAGGCGGCGAGGGCGACGTCGCGCGTACGGGCCCCTGTGCAGGCGACCCGCGCCCAGTTCGGCACCGCCGCCCTGCCAGTTCGAGGTCTATGGGGTACTGGCCGGGCCATGGCAGTTGGAGGGCTGGAGGCGGGCCACTACGCCTATGACGGCGAGGCGGAGGAGCGGCGGCGTTGAACCGCGTCACGGGCGATCTCTTTCGCCGGTGGCCGGCGGGATTCGACGGGAACGAGGCGCTGGTCGATCCAGGTGCACGAGAATGGCGCGCCGGTCGCCCTTCGGCGCGTCGAGCACGGCTCAGGGCTGGTCGGCCAACGGCCCGCTAGTTCTTCTGGAGGGCGCGGGTGACACCCGCGATGACGGTGGTCGTCAGCACCCAGCCGAAGGCGATCAGCAGGTAGGCCAGCCCCTGGAGGCTGTCATTCGACCAGTACCAGGTCGTGCGCTGCCCCAGGCCCCCGATGGGGATCAAGAGGTCGAGGGTGTAGACGAGGGGCTGGAACGGGGAGCCTTCGCCCGGTTTGGCCGGCTTGGGGGAGTCGGTTCCGAAGGCCAACGTGCCCAGCAGGATCAGCGCGAGGAGCCAGACGCCGGCCAGCCAGGGGCGGTAGCCGTAGCCGACAGTCACGTCGAGGAGATGGCCCCACACGCGGGCTGTCGGGGACAGGGCGCGGCGCCGGTGGCGTTGCTTGGCAAGGAGGACGCGGCGTGCGTCGTCGTCGTGCCCGGCCTTGCGGTACCAGGCCGCCAACTGCTCGTACGGTTGTGGGTTGTAGCCCGGGCTGCTGCGTATCCATGCCACACGTCGGGCCACGGACTCACGGTCCCCCACGGACTCCTGGCGCTCGTCGTTCGCGTTCGCCGTCTTGATGGAGCCGTAGACGAAGCCGTCCAGCTCCACCCTCTCCGGCCAGCTGAACTCGTTCTCGTGGAGGTATGACACCTGGGCGCCCCGCAGGTCGAGGGTGCCGGATGGGGGTCGGGCGAGGGTGAGATCGAGGTCGACGGCCTGCAGGTGCATGGCGATCAGGGCCGGGGCGTTTCCGTCGTCGGTGGGCGGGCCGTTCAGGACGGCTCCGTCGAAGGTCACATTGTCCGTGACCTGGGTGCCGCGCAGCCGGACCGTGCCGTTCGCGGTGAATCCCTCGGAGAACTTGAGCGACGAGGCCGTGGCGTTGTCGAGGGTGAGCGCCACGCCGCGTGGGCCTGGTCCTTCCAGTCGGGCGCCCTGCATGGCCAGGGTGCCCGGCAACTGCGCACCCATCAGCCGGACTTCCCCGTGTGCGACGAACCCGTTTCGGCAGAACATGCCCCCTTCCAAAGCCAGGCCACCGGCCGACAGGGCCCACCCGTCGGGTGCGATCAACTCGGCGCCGTTGAGGAGCAGTCCGCCGCCCACCCGGGCGTCGGTGAGCGACAGGGCGGTGCTCAAGCGGTTGAAGGGGGTGGGGGCGCCGCCCTCCACCACGGCGTGCCGCAGGGAGAAGTTTCCCTCGATGCGGGCCGAGTCGGCCTCGATGCCGGGTATCCGGCTGCCCGTGAACACAAGGGTCTGCGTCGACGCGCCGAGGAGATTCACCGCCTCGTCGAACCAGCATTCCTCCAGCCAGAGGGCATGGGCGATCTGCGCGCCGGCCAGGTCCAGTTGTCCGCGGATCCGTGCCCCGGTGAGCCTCAGACGCGCCACCGCGCCTGGTTGCCCGATGTTCGCGCCGAGCAACAACGCGGCGACCACCGCCGCCCGCACCGTCCGCTCGGGTCCCCACCGTGCGCCGTCGGCGACCCGGTCCTCCTCCGGCGTACCTGTACGCAGGTCCACCCGCCGCCCTTCGGGGAACGCGTCCCACAGCTCGCGCTCAGGTGACGTCAACTCGTCGTAGGAAAGCACTCATGCAGAGTAGTGATCTTCCTCGGTGCTCGCCCGGCCTCATCACACAAGTGCATCGCGCACGGCGTCCCTCAGACCGCCCCGAACGTCCCCGACCCCGCATCGGCGCAGCCGCAGCTCGCCCGGCGGGCCAGACTCACCGGAAGCACCAGGGACACCGGCTCCGCGCTGCCCTCCTCGCGCAGACGTCGGATCAGCAGTTCGGCGGCTGCCTCCCCCAGGCGCACCATCGGCTGGCGCACCGTGGTCAGGGAGGGACGGACGATGCGGCTGAGGGGGATGCCGTCGAATCCGGTGACGACCACCTCGTCCGGCACCCGCACACCACGCCGTTCGAGCGCCTGGAGCGCGCCCACGGCCATCTGGTCGTTGGCGAACACGAAGGCCTGGGGCCGCTCGCCGCTCGCCTCGCACAGCAGATCCGCGGCTCGGGCGCCCTCCGCCTGCGTCATCATCGGCATGCGCAGCGCGGGTTTTGCCCCGGTGTCGACTCCGGCTTCCGTGCACGCCCGGCGAAAGCCCCGGAACCGGGCCTCCACGTCGGGCGACGTGTCGTCGACTCCGACATAGGCGAGGCGGCGTAGTCCGTGATCGTCGAGGAGGTGTCGGGTCAGCTCGTACTGGCCGTCCTCGTTGGCCACCTCCACATGGTCGAGGTGGTCCAGGGACGGGTCCGCGCGCGGGCCGGCGAGCAGGACGACCGGCTGGCGCCGGGAGATCACCTCCAGCTCCTCGGTCGGCACGGTCCGCGCGAGCACCGCGAAGCCGTCGACCCGTCCGGCCACCTTGGCGACGAGGCTCTCCGGGCCGCCTTCGAGCGATGCGGCGATCAACAGGGCGTAGCCGTGACGGCGGGCGGCGCGTTCCATGCCCCGGATGATCTGGTCCGAGTAGAGCATCGCCGCGTCGTCGTCCTCGATGTCCGCGGTGTCCGGGTCCGCGTAGTCGGGGAAGCACAGGCCGAGGACGCCGGTGGAACGGCTGGCGAGACCACGGGCGTTGCCGCTGGGTACGTATCCCAGCTCCCGGGCTGCGGCGAGGACACGCTCACGGGTGGCGGCCCGCACGGAGTCGGGGTTGCGGTACACCCTGGACACGGTCGCGATGGACACGCCGGAGCGCTCGGCGACGTCGTACACCGTGGGTGTGGCGCTCACGATGCGGCGCCCTTCATGATCGATCCCCCGTTCCGTGCTGGTCGTGCGATGCGCCGACACGCGAATGAAAGCGCATTCATCCTAGGGTCGGGGTGGGCTGGGAAGCAACCGTGGGTGCCGGTCGGGCCACGGGGGCGAGCGGCGGGATCGTTAGGGCGGGCGGCAACTCGGGGTCGGTGCGGGCGAATGCCGGGCGTGATCGTTTGCGGCGTGCCTGCGCTTGCGGCCCGGCTTCGGGGAGTCGGGTTCCGTGATCACTCCGGCCGGCACGAGCCTGGATCGCATGTATGGGGCTGGTGGAATCAACTCGCCTTCCGGCAATGCTCGTTCACGCGAAATCCCGGGGCTCGCGCCTTCACACCGTGCCATGCTGTGCGCACGCTCTGCGACGTTGCCGAGCCGGCTTCGGGGGGAAGAAACATTGGCGCGCAACGATCCCGGTCGACCGTCGGCGGATCCGCCGGACCCACCGGACCCGCCGAACCCGCCGAACCCGCTGTCGGGCGGCACTGCTTGCGGGTCCGGGTCCGGGTCCGCGTCCGCGTCCGCCAACCGTCCAACGCCTCAGCCCGATCCGGCGGTGCCGGAGCCCTCTGCTCCCGATCCTCCGTCGACCGATCCGTCGTCCGGTGGTGGGCCGCCCGGTGATCCATCGTCCGCTGGTCCGACGCCCGATGATCCGTCATCGGGTAGTGCGGCGTCGGGTGATGCCGACGACGAGGGGGACGGCGAGGACGGCCGCCCCCGCAGCGGACGCGCCCGTCTGGTGGGCATCGCGGTCGCGGCTGGTGCCGCGCTCGGGACCGCCGTGATTTCGGGCTTCGGCGCACACTTGATCTCGGGCGTCATGGGCCTGTTCGGCGACGATCCTTCGGCACGGTCCGCGGTGGCATGGGACGCGACGTGGCGCGACCCCATGAACGGGTGCGAGGCCGGGAAGGGCAGAGTCCAGCCCGTACGGCCGAGCAGGCTGGGGCCACCGGGCGACCTGGCCGCCACAGGTGTCATCGCCCGCGGGAACGTCCTGGTGGTGACCGTGCAGAGCCCGTCGGCGGCGGCCGTCGTGCTCACAGGGGCTCGCGTCGAGGTGGTCGCCCGCAGGAGCCCGATCGCCGGGACCTTCGAACCACCGGCCGAGGGATGTGGCTCCTTCAGCTTTCGCTCCTTCGTACTGGACCTCGACAAACCGAACCCGCTGCTTGCCCCGGCCCGTGGGACAGACGTGACCGGAGAAGGGGGCGGCGCGGAGCCTGCCGGGCAGGGGCAGGACCACTCCGTCACGTTCCCCTTCAAGGTCTCCGAGGGGGACCCCGAGCAGTTCTGGATCTGGGTGGACACGCGTTCGTGCGACTGCGACTGGGTTCTCCACCTGGCCTGGATCGACGGCGGTGAGCGCCGCGAAACGGTGGTCTCCGACCACGGCGAACCGTTCCGCACCACGTCCGTCGCGCAGTCCCCGTCGTACAGCTACGACAGCGAGCGCCGCCGATGGCGGCCCGATGCCCGCTGCGAGGACTGTGCGCCTGCGCCCGCCGCCGCATCCGGGGCGTCTCCGGACACGGGGACGACGCCATGAGCCGCCCCTGGCCCGGATTCCGGGTGATCGCGGTGATGGCTGGGATGGTTGTGGTGGTTGTGGTGATCGCGGCCTTGGCGAACCCCTGGTCCGACGACCGTCCCGAGGGACCCGCCTACGACTCGTGGGCGCAGGTATCGGGCACCCGACTCCCCGAGGGTTTCGAGACGCGGGCCGCGGCGGCGACCCCGTACGGATTCGTCGTCGCGGGCATGGCGAGCGAGGAGGACCCCTCGGCCGAACTCGGATTCCGGCTGCTGCCCAAGGCTTTCGTGTCGTCCGACGGCCGCACGTGGCAGGCGGCCGACCTGGGACCGGCGGGCCGCAACGACGACCTCGACGCGATCGGGGCCGTCGCCATGTCCGGCAAGGGCGGCTTTCTCGTGGCCTCGGGTCGGCAGACCACTCAGGTCTGGACGTCGAAGGACGGCCGACGGTGGACGCCCGCCGCAGGGGCCGGCCGCGGAACACCGCCGCCTGCGGGAATCCTGCACGGTGCGGCCGGCACCGATACAGGTGTCGTCGCCCTGATCCAGCCGACGGACGATCCCGACCAGGGTGCGGACACCGACGTGGAGATCTGGGCCTCCGTGGACGGCTGGACCTGGGGGCGAGTCGCGCAACCCCTGCCACGTCAGGAGACAGAACTCTTCGAACTCGGTGTCTTCTCCCTCGACGACCAGGTGATGACGGCCGGATACCAACAGGATCCGCCGCCGCCCGCGGCCTCGCCCGACGACACCCCCGCATCCGTCTACTCGCCCGCCGCATGGACCTCACGTGACGGCAGCGGCGCCCGGATGTCGATGGCGAACCGGCTCCCCGGTGCGCTGTGGCCGACGGCGGCCCTGACATACCAGGGCTCCCCTCTGATCTGCGGCGCCACGGTCGCGACACCTGAACGCACGCGCGCCATGGACATGTTGGAATCCCCCTACGACGTGCACGGCCCACCCGCATGCTGGACGCGGAACTCCGACGACTCCTGGAAGCGGACCGGTCGTTTCGGGACGGGACAGCTCCCGGATCCGACCGCCGTACCCCTCACCGAGCAGCGGCTGTCGAGCGTGGTGGACGTCGACGGAACGCTGATCGGCGTGGGTGCGGCGAACCTCCCGGACGGGAAGCGGACCGTCGGGGCCGTCTGGACCTCACGGGACGGACGGACCTGGTCCGAACTGGCCGCCGCCGACAATGATTTGGCCTCCTCCACCGCGACGATCGAGCTGCGCCATGTGCTGCGGCACGACGACACCGTGATCGCGGTCGGCAAGGAGGAGACGTACAGGGACACCGAGCCGTACCACGAGGAGTACACCAGGATTTGGATCCCCAAGCCCTAGCCTCCGCACCGCCCGTCGTTCAGTCGGGCGGCGCGCCGGCCCCGTTCGGGCTCTCTTCTCCGGGGTACGGCAGCGGCAGTGCGACGGCTTCAGCCGGTCACGCCGCGCTGCCTTCGTGGCGTCCCGTTTTCGCCCGAGTACGGGCGGGCCTGATCCGGTAGGTGGTCTTGGCCGGATCGGTGACGGGCTCGCCCAGTTCGATGCGTCCGCCGGAGCGCAGCTTTTCGCACACATCGGTGGGCAGGGCGACGTAGCAGCCGCCTCTGCCTGTGGCGGCGTCGACCGGGCGCCAGTAGCCGTAGCGGGTTCGTCCGCCCTCGTGGACGGTCACGAAGACGGGTGTGCGGGAGTCGGCCACGATGCGCAGCACCTCGGATGCGAGGGAGTCGAGCGCGACCGCGGACCTGGGCGGGTGCAGTTGGAAGGGTGCGCTCGGGCAGGCCAGGTCCGCTCGGGCCACCCGCCCGGCACGGTCGGGTTCGCCGCGGCGCGCAGGGTGAACCGTGTGGGCCGCGGAGTCGGCGTCCGCGACGGAATACGAGGCGCGGGAGGTCGCGAGGGGCATCTGTACGGCCTTTCCAGGGTGGAGGACGGACAGCGCACGCCTCGTTCCGGACCCAATGTTGATCTTGCTGCACCGCATTGTTGCGCCTGCCACTGACAATGCGCCCCCATGGCCTGCGCGACACTCGTGCGGACCGCTCGACGCACCGAAGGCGCCGACACGCCCCGCGCCCTTCAGCGAACAGCCGTCGGCTCGGCGCCCGGGCGCCGAGAGAAGCACACCGGGCGCTTCAGTGGCGCCGCCCCCGCAGCTTGCCGAGCAGCCGCTGGGCCTGGGCCCGGCGCCGCGGATCGCGAGAGGCCCGGCGTACCTCCTCCACGGCACGTCGCCCCTGCGGGCTCCTGCTGAACTGCTTGATCTTGTCCAATATGCCTGGCACGGCTGTCCTCCTGAGACGGTCGACCACAACGCCCTTGCAATAAGGCCCACGTACGAACGCGGTTACCCCGGCCTCGCGGTCTCACCCCTTTCGTCGAGCAGGCGCTGCAGCCCAGGTGCGCTCCGACGGACGGCTTCGGCCCTGAGCTCTCGCAGAGGTCGCCCGCACCACTTCCGTCCCGGGCCTTGACCCGCTGGGCGGGGAGGTGCAGTCTCGTTAATGCGCATTAGGTAATACGCATTAATAGGAGCAGCCACCGTGGAACCCAGGAAGCGCCCCGGACGTACCCCCGCTCCGGCCGGACGTACGTCACGACCCCGGCAGGCCGAGGTGGCTCGGCTCGCAGGGGTCTCGCAGGCGACCGTGTCCCTGGTGCTCTCCCCGAAGCCGGACGGGAAGGGGCGCCTCATCTCCGAGGAGACCCGCCAACGGGTCCTGGAAGCGGCCCGCAGTCTCGGCTACGTGCCCGATCCGGCCGCCCGGCGGCTGGCCGCCGCCCGCAACAACCTGCTCGGCGTCTTCAGCTTCACCGCCACGTTCCCCACCGATGTGCAGCACTCGTACTACCCCTTCCTGGTCGGCGTGGAGCGCGAGGCGGCGGCACTCGGGTACGACCTGGTGCTGTTCACCGGGTCGAGCACGGGTGGCGCGGGGGCCACGGGTCCCGAAGCCCTGAGCCGGGTCCGGCTCGCGGACGGCTGCCTGTTCATCGGTCGGCACACGCCCCGGGCGGAGCTCAAGCGGCTGGTCGAGGACGGTTTCCCGGTCGTACACCTGGGGCGCCGCGAGGAGTTGGAGGGCGTGGCCTGGGTGGGCGCGGACTATGTCCGAGCCACCCGTGACGTCGTGGGCCATCTGGCCGAGTTGGGGCATCGACGGATCGTCCTCGTCCGCGAGGACGACGACGCGCCCGCTTCGACGGACCGTCAGCGCGGCTTCCTGGAGGGGTTGGAGGCGGCAGGTCTGTCCTCCGGGCCCACGTCCGTCTTCCGGTCCGCTGATCCGCAGCGGGAGCTCACGCCCGAACGGCTGCGTGCCTGGGCCGACGAGGGCGTGACGGCCTTCGTCGCGGAGGAGACCGACACCGGGGCCGTCTGGCGAGGCCTGCTGTCCGCCGTGCGTGAGGCGGGCCTCGACTGCCCCGCGGAGGCGTCCCTCGCCCTGCTCGGCAGCCCGCCCTCCGATCTGGCGAGCGAGCCCGTACCGACCGGATTCGACATCCCCCGGCCGCAGTTGGGCGCCGCGGCCGTACGTCTGCTGGCCGCGCTCGTCGCGGGCGAGGAGGCGCGCGAGCCGCTCGTCGGCTGTGCCTTCCGGCCCGGACCGACGACCGGACCGCCGCCCGCCCGTCCCTGAGCACGGTCCGAACCAGCCCCACCCCTGTGTGACCCCGATCCGGCAGCAAGGAGAAGCGTGATACCCGAAGCAGACATCCTCGTCGTGGGCGGCGGCCTCGGTGGCGTGGCCGCCGCACTCGCCGCCTGCCGGGCAGGACGCAGCGTCGTGCTGACCGAGGAGACGGACTGGATCGGCGGCCAGCTCACCAGCCAGGCCGTACCGCCCGACGAGCACCCGTGGGTGGAGCAGTTCGGCACGACCGCCACGTACCGGCGGCTGCGCGAGGAGATCCGGCGGTACTACCGCCACTGGTACCCGCTGCGGGCCGAGGCCCTGGCGCTCACCGGACTCAACCCGGGAGCGGGCCGCGTCAGCAAGATCTGCCACGAGCCCGGGGTCGCCCTCGCCGTCCTGGAGGGCATGCTCGCGCCCCACCGTGCCGCGGGCCGGCTCACCGTACTCACCGAGCACCGGCCGGTCTCCGCCGAGACTGACAACGATGTCGTACGGGCGGTGACCCTGCGGGATCTGCGTGACGGAACACACCGCACCCTCACCGCGCGCTATGTGCTGGACGCCACCGAGACCGGCGAACTCCTCCACCTCGCGGGCGTCGAGCACGCGAACGGGGCCGAGGCGCGCGCCGAGTTCGACGAGCCGCACGCCCCGGACGAGGCCCAGCCCGACAACCAGCAGGGCATCACGGTCTGCTTCGCGCTCTCCCACCACGAGGGCGAGGACCACACGATCGACCGGCCGGCGGACTACGACTTCTGGCGCGGCTACCGGCCCTCGTTCTGGCCCGGTCCGCTGCTCGGCTTCGAGGCGCCCGACCCGCGCACGCTGGAGCCGGTGCCGCGGACCTTCGTACCGAATCCCGAACTCGACCCGCTCGGTGTCTCCGCCGACCAGAGCGCCGACGCCGGCGACAAGGAACTGTGGGGCTTTCGCCGGATCCTCGCCCGCAAGCTGCACACGCCGGGCGCCTTCGATTCCGACATCACGCTCGTCAACTGGCCGCTCAACGACTACTGGCTCAAGCCGTACATCGGCCAGGAGGCCGAGGCGCTGCGCGAGGCACGGCAGTTGTCGCTGTCGCTGCTGTACTGGCTGCAGACCGAGGCACCGCGCCCGGACGGCGGCACCGGCTTCCCCGGCTTGCGGATCCGCCCGGACGTGACCGGCACGGCGGACGGCCTGGCCAAGGCGGCGTACGTCCGCGAGTCCCGCCGTATCAAGGCCGTCACCACAGTCACCGAGCACGACGTGGCGATCGACCTCGTCGGCCCGTACGGCGGCACCCGGCACCGGGACTCCATCGGCGTGGGCGGGTACCGCATCGATCTGCATCCCTCGACCGGCGGCGACAACTACGTCGACATCGGCTCGGTGCCCTTCGAGATCCCCCTCGGGGCGCTGGTGCCGCGACGCGTCCGCAATCTGCTGCCCGCGGGCAAGAACATCGGCACCACGCACATCACCAACGGCTGCTACCGGCTCCACCCGGTGGAGTGGAACGTCGGCGAGGTCGCCGGTGCACTGGCCGCCCACTGCGTGGCCGAGGACGTCGAGCCGCACCAGGTACAGGCAGAGGACAAGCGGTTCGAGGAGTTCGCGCGGCTGCTCGACCGCGACGGAGTGCAACGCCACTGGCCGGACGTACGCGGCTACTGAACGAACCCGGCGCGCTGAGGAGTTGCGCCCGCGCGAACCGATCCAGCACAAGGAGGTGCTTGGGCATGAACACACCCCGCATCCGCGTCGGCATCGACGTGGGCGGAACCTTCACCGACGCCGTGGCCGTGGACGCCACGACTCTCGAACTCCTGGGGCAGGTCAAGGTCCCCACCAGCCACCATCACGAGGACGGCGTCGCACACGGCATCGTCGAGGCGCTCGACCGGCTTCTGGAACAGACCTGCTCCGCCCCGACCGACGTCGCCTTCCTGGCGCACGGCACGACCCAGGCCACCAACGCCCTCCTGGAGGGCGACGTCGCGACCGTCGGACTGATCGGCATCGGGACCGGCCCCTCGGCGGTGTTCACCCGCCGCCTCGCCTCGTTCGGCAAGCTCGAACTCGCCCCCGGCAAAAGACTCCCGCTGGCGTACGCGCATGTCGCCGACCCCGACGACGCGGCGGCCGTCCGCCGAGCCGTCGAGCAGTTGAAGGGCGAGGGGGCTCAAGTCCTCGTCGCCAGTCAGCCGTTCAGCGTCGACCGGCCCGAGGGGGAGCAGGCCGTGCTGGACGCGGCACGGCAGTACGGGCTGCCGATGACCGCCGCGCACGAGATCACCTCGCTGTACGGGCTGCACAAGCGCACCCGCACCGCCGTGGTCAACGCGGCGATCCTGCCTCGCATGCTGGCCACCGCCGACCTCGTCGACGCCTCCATCACCAAGGCGGGCGTGACCGCGCCCCTGATGGTGATGCGCTGCGACGGCGGCGTGATGGCCCTCGACGAGATGCGCCGACGGCCGCTCCTGACCGTGCTGTCGGGACCGGCCGCCGGAGTCGCGGGAGCTCTGATGCAGGAGCGGGTGAGCGAGGGAGCGTTCCTGGAGACCGGAGGAACCTCGACCGACATCAGCGTCGTACGCCGCGGCAAGGTCGCCGTCCGGCACGCCACCATCCTCGGCAAGACCTCGTATCTGAACGCCCTCGATGTGCGCACGGTCGGCGTCGGCGGCGGCTCCATGGTGCGGATCGACGAAGGCCGGGTGACGGCTGTGGGGCCGCGCAGCGCCCACATCGCGGGGCTGCCGTACGCCTGCTTCGCCTCTCCCGACCAACTGCGCGACGCCAAGGTGGCCACTGTCCGGCCCATGGACGGCGACCCCGCCGACTACGCCGTGCTCGACGCGGCGGGCGGGCGGTTCGCCGTCACCATGACGTGTGCCGCCAATGCCCTGGGCCGCGTGCCCGAGGGCGACTTCGCCCGCTGCGACCCGGAGACCGCGCGCGCCGCGATCGCGCCGCTGGCCGCCGTGCTCGGCACCGACGTCGCGACCGCGGCCACGCGGATCCTCGACGCGGGCGTCGCCCAGGTGAAGACGGTGGTGGACGCCATGATCCGCGACTACCGCCTCGACAAGGACACGGCCGTCCTCGTCGGCGGAGGCGGCGGTGCCGCGTCCGTCACCCCGCACCTCGCCGACACCAGCGGCATGGAGGGCCGGATCGCCCGCCACAACGAGGTCATCAGCCCCATCGGCGTCGCCCTCGCGCTCGTCCGCGAGCAGGTCGAGCGGATCGTGCCCGGCGCCTCGCAGGAGCAGATCCTCGCCGTCCGTGCCGAGGCGGAGCGGGCGGTCGTCGCCCAGGGTGCCGCAGCCGAAGGCGTAGAGGTCGAGGTCACCGTCGACCCGCAGACCAGCACCGTGCGCGCGGTCGCGACCGGCGCCACCGAACTGCGCACCCAGGACAGGTCCCACCGCGCCGACGACACCGAGCGGCTGCGTGCCGCGGCGGCCAGTCTCAGGACCGACCCCACGGACGTCCATCTCCTGGCGGGCACCGCCGCGCACACCGTCTACGGCACACAGACGCACCGCCGCCTGCGGGCGGCCCGCCGGCCCGTACGGATCGTCGACATGGACGGCGTCGTACGCCACCACGCCGCCGACGCCCGCGTGGAGACCACCACCGTGGCCGGCGCCCCCGAGGTGCTGGCACGGCTGGTGAGCGAGTCCACCTCGTACGGCGACGGCGGCGTCCGCGCTCCTGCCCTGCGGCTGCTGCTCGGCTCCCGCATCGCCGACCTGTCCGGCGTCCTCGATCCACAGCCTCTGCTCGCGCTGGCCCGCAGCGAGTTGCGTGCCCGCGCCGCCGACGAGCCGGTGGTCGCGGTTCTGGAGGTGCGGTCATGACGGCCATCGAACTCACCTCAGAAGAAGGGGAGTTGACAGCTATCGCCGGCGTTGACGACATAGGCGACGTCGACGACATCGAATGGGCCGTCCGGCTGCTGGCCGCCACGCCGACCCACGAGGGCCGTGATCCGCGGCTGCTGCGCGAATGGGCTTGCAGGGCCGACGAGTTCGGATCCCGGCTCGTCCCCGTCCCGTCCACCGCGCTGGTGGTCGAGCGGGACGACGGCCTGGAGCGGATGCTGCTCGCCCGCTACACGTCACGGCCCCCGACGGTCGAGCTCTACACCGACACGCTCGCACTCGCCGAGGAGTTGGTCGACGCCCGCGGCTGGCGTGCCTGGTACCCGCCGGGTTCGGTGCGCGCGGCGGCTCTCGCTCACGAGGCCGCGCACGCCCACCTCCATCACGGCCCGGCGAAGGCCGCGCTCAAGCAGGCGCTCGGTCACACCGTGCTGCGCCTCGGCCGCCACCGCGTGGCCGGCCATGTCGCCGGTGCCGAAGAGGTCGCCGCCCACGCCTACGCCAGAACCGTCTGCGGGCTCGGCCGCAGCCCCCTGCTCCTCACCGCCGCGCTTCGCACAGCGCTCACCCGGCCCGGAAGAGAGAACTGACCCATGGGTGTCGTCATCCTCCTCGTCATGGCCGCCGGCGTCGGCCTGATGCTCACCCGCAGACTCCCCACCGCCTTCGCGCTGGTGCTGCTCGCCGTCGTCATCGCCTTCCTCGCCGGAGCACCGCTCACCGGCGAGAACAGCGTGCTGGACACCGTTCTCCAGGAAGGCGCGCCGGCCTTGGCCGCCACCATGATCGCGATCATTCTGGGCTCCTGGCTGGGCAAGCTCCTCGACGAGACCGGCATCGCGGGCACGCTCGTCCGCAAGATCGTCGAGTTCGGCGGTGACCGCCCGACCGTGGTCGCGCTCGGCGTCCTCGCCGTGTCCGCACTGGTCGGAACGGTGACGGGCTCGGCGCCGGCCGCCATGCTCGCCGGCATCATCGGCATCCCCGCCATGATCGCCGTCGGCGTGCCCAAGGTGACCGCCGCGGGCACGGTGCTGATGGGCATCGCTGTGGGCATCCCCTTCGAGCTGCCGGTGTGGCAGTTCTTCTCCACCGCGCTGGAACTGCCGATCCCGACCGTGCGCGGCTTCATGGTGAAGCTCTTCCCGTTCGCCCTGGTCGCCGCCCTGGCCTTCGTCCTTGTCGAGACGCGACGCCGTGGCACCGAGCACGCCTGGTCGCTCAAGTCCCTCGACTCCTCCGGCGCGAAGTCTCGTTCACGCCGCGCGGAGCTGGGCGACGCGCCCTGGTACGCGCTGCTCGCCCCGGCCGTCCCGCTCGTGCTCGCCCTGGGCTTCGAACTCGCCATCATCCCCTCGCTGTTGGCGGGCGTCCTGTACGCGCTGGTCACCACGACCCGGCCCGGCGCGATGAGCAAGCGGCTGCTGCGCACCCTGTACGGGGGCTTCGAGGTGGCCGCCCCGCCGATCGTCCTGTTCATCGCCATCGGCATCCTGCTCGCGGCCGTCAAACTGCCGGGCGCCGTGGACGCTCTCGAACCGCTCGTGAAGGCCGTCAGTCCGCAGAACCCCGTGCTGTTCGTCCTCGTCTTCACCCTTCTTGTCCCACTGTGCCTCTACCGCGGCCCTCTCAACGTGTTCGGGCTCGGTGCGGGCATCGCCGGAGTCCTCATCGCCACCGGCATCTACCCCGCGGCCGCCGTCCTCGGCATGACCACCTCGTACAACCAGGTCTTCGGTGTCGCCGACCCCACCAGCACCCAGACCGTGTGGAGCGCCCAGTACGCGGGTGTCACTCCGCAACAGGTCATGGTGCGCACCCTGCCGTACGTGTGGGCGGTCGCCCTCGGTGGCCTGTGCGTCACCGCCGCCACCCACCTCTGAGCCCCTCCGTCATTGGAGCCCACCATGCACGAGCACCACTTCGACCGGCGTCTCTTCCTGCGCGCCGGCGCCGCCACCGGAGCCGCTCTCACCGTCGGGACGGCCCTCGGTACGCAGCCCGCGGCCGCGGCGCCCGGCGGATTCCCCGACTACGAATACGTTCGCACCCTTCTGACGGCGTCCCAGCTGAAGTACAACCCCACCGGCGAGATCATCTTCCCCTGCATCCGGGGCGTCTACGACAAGGTGAACTCCCCGCTCGGCCGCTACTACCTGTACTACGCGCCGCACGACGCTCCCGGTGGCATCTGCCTGGCGTACGGCAACTCACTGGAGGGGCCGTTCACGGAGTACCCGTCGAACCCGATCGTCTCCAACACGTGGCCGGGGCACTACTCCGTCAGCCATGTCTCGTCGCCCCACGTCCTGTGGAACCAGGACGCCAAGGAGTTCTGGCTGTACTTCCACGGAGAGAACACCACGACCCGCCTCGCCCGCTCGGCCGACGGCATCCACTTCACGTACGACAAGGTCGTGCTGTCGACGTCCATGCTCCCGGCGGGCACCACGGAGACGTCGTACGCCCGTGTCTTCCGCCACGACCTGCCCTCGCGCGGGGCCCGCTACGTGATGGTCTTCATGCTCAACAACACCACCAACCACCGTGACATCGGATGGGGTTGGTCCGCCGACGGCCGTACCTGGAGCTACGACCAGCAGCCGCTGATCCGGCACGGCGACGTCGGCGCCGTCAATGTCGGCGGTCCGCACCTCCTGCACCGGAACAACAGCACCTACGTCGTCTACAACAAGGACAAGTCCAGCGGCGGCGACATCATGATCACCGAAGTCGGCAACGACTTCAGCAAGCGCACCCACCTCGGCGTCTTCTACAACTCGCGCAGCGCAGCTCCGGAGAACGGGCGCGCCGCGGCGCCTTCCTTCGGCACCGACGGCGGCGTCCCGTACATGATCTACGAGGCGGGAGAGCGGCTCGCGGGAGCCATCGCGGTGGCCCGGGGCTGAGCCGGCTGTCCAACAGTTGCTCTTCCGCTCAAGCAACCCGCTTCGATGTCTCGACGTCCAACTCCACAACAGACGGCTGTAGATCACCCGGGAGAGCACGTGGCGAAGAAGGACCGGACGACGGACGCGACGGCGGAGAAGGACCGCGAGAAGTGGATGGCGCGTTTCCAGGTACGGCTGGCCATGCAGCCGGGCGTGGACCGGGCAGTCGTGCTCCAGGCGGTCAAGGAGGTCACGGCGCACTGCGCGGAGACGGGAGAGCACCCGCGAACCGCCTTCGGCGACCCGGACGCCTACGCCGTGCAGGCCGCCGCACGGCTGGTCCCGGCGGACCGAGCGGCCGGCGCGAGGCGGCGCAACGCCGTCGTGGACGCGCTCGGCTCCGTACGTGACGCGGCCGGCAAACTCGGCGGTCTGTGACCGGTCGAAGCGTGACCGGCTCGGTGACCGGCTCGGTGACCGCCCGCACGGCGCTACCCGAGCCAGGCCTTCACCTTGTCGGGGTGTGCCGCGACCCATTTCTTCGCGGCCGCCTGCGGTGTCATCTTGTCGAGCGCGATGTACCTGGCGACGGTGTTCTGGTCGTCATTGGTCCAGGTGAAGCTCTTCACCAGGTCGTAGGCCGGGCTGCCGGATTTCGCGAAGCGGGTGCTGACGATCTTGTCGAGGTCGAACACCGGGTA
Organism: Streptomyces sp. NBC_01017; assembly: GCF_045162795.1. Classification (NCBI taxonomy): domain Bacteria; kingdom Bacillati; phylum Actinomycetota; class Actinomycetes; order Kitasatosporales; family Streptomycetaceae; genus Streptomyces; species Streptomyces sp. NBC_01017. Next base: position 9,548,410 of record NZ_CP108683.1, on the reverse strand, counting down.
GTCGCAGGCGACCTCGGCGGGGTCGGTGTCGCAGCCCGCCGTGTGCTGGGGCAGATCGATGTGGACCAGCGGCACCTCCGAGAACAGCCACTGTGGCTCGTAGAAGTAGCCGATCACCCACTTCTTGTTCTTCTCGGCGTCCCGGAAGGCCTGGATCAGGGCGGTCTCGCTGCCCGCGTACACCACCTTGAAGTCCAGTTTCAGGTTCTTCACCAGGGCCTCGTCGTTGGTCTGGTACGACGGGTCGCCGTCGAGGAGTTGTCCCTTGCCTCCCGACTCGGAGGTCTTGAATTTCGCGGCGTACTTGTCGAGGTTCTGCCAGTCGGTGATGTCCGGGTACTTCTTCGCGATCCACGGGGGGATGTACCAGCCGATGATTCCCTTGTTGCCGGTCGAGCCGAGGTTGACCGCGGTCTTCTGCTCGGTGATGTACTTCTTCTTCAGGTCGTCGTGGCCCCAGTTCTCCACGATGGCGTCGACCTCGCCCGTCTCGAATCCCTGCCAGCCGATCTCCGCCTTCAGATCCTTCTGGACCACCTTGCAGCCGAGTTCCTTCTCCGCGACATGGGCGATGACCGCCGCGTTCGCCTCATAGCCCACCCACGGGCTGACGGCGAGGTTGAAGGTGCCGCACTCGCCCGGACCGCCGCCCGTCCCGGCGGTGTCCTCGCCGACCTTCGCCCCGCTGCACGCGGTCAGGGTGAGGCCGAGTACGGCCGTCGCAGCGGCGCCGCGGCGCCACCTTCTTGCTCGTTGTGCCATGGTCCTGCTCCTTGTGCGCCGGGCGCCTCGCGCCGTGCGGATGGTGAGGGGGGAAGAGGGGTCAGGTCAGGTCCAGGGCGCACCGGAACCCCACGTTTCCAGTTGCCGAGTCCGCAAAGAGGCCCTGCCTCGCGGCGACCCGGTAGCGGCGGCAGTAGGAGGCGTGGCAGAGGTACGAGCCGCCCTTGGTGACACGCGGCTGTCCGCCGACGTAGGGGGAGAACGGGTCCTCGCACCATTCCCAGACGTTGCCGGTGGCGTTGTACAGACCGAAGCCGTTGGGCTCGAAGGCGTCGACGGGGCAGGTGCCGTACCAGCCGTCGGCGGTGGGGTGCCGGTTCGGGAAGTCTCCCTGCCACACGTTCATCCGGGGGCGCCCACCGGGCTCGAACTCGTCGCCCCAGGGGAACACCTTCGCGTGCAGGCCCCCTCGGGCGGCGCGTTCCCACTCCGCCTCGGTGGGCAGCCGTTTACCGGCCCACGCGCAGTAGGCGCGGGCGTCGTCCCAGTCGACATGGACGACGGGATGATCCGGCCGGGTCTCCCAGGCGGATTGCGGTCCGTCGGGACGGCGCCAGTCGGCGCCCTCGACCTGGCGCCACCAGGGGGCGGCCGCCACCGCCCGGGTGGGCGGGAAATCGTCCGGGAGCAGCCCGGCGAACACGAACGACCAGCCGATGCGCTCGGCGCAGGTGCGGTATCCGGTTTCGGCGGCGAACTGGGCGAACTGTGCGTTGGACACCGTGCAGGCGTCGATCCAGAAGGCGTCCACGTCCACCGAGCGCACAGGGCCTTCGCCGTCGGCCGGATGGGCGAGCTCGTCCTGGCTGCCCATGAGGAACCGACCCGCGGGGACGGCCACCATGCCCTCGGGTGTGGCCTGCCGCACGGCGGACGGCCGGGGCTGCGCCCGGTCCGCGGCCCGGCCGCCGGACGGCGTGCAACAGCTCACTGCGCCCCCATCACGCGCCGGTGCAGTCCCCCGTCGAACTCGGACGACGCGGCGCTCCGGTCGTCCAGGTCGATGCGCACCGTGCGGATGGTGCCGGTGAACTCGTTGTCGAGGGCGGGATAGTCGTCCGTCACCGGGGTGCTCAAGTCCACTCCGACGTCGAGTGTCTCGTCGAAGGAGAAGTAGTACGGGATGGTCCGCGCGACCCGTCCGGTCGCGTGCTTCTCGCCGTTCACCAGGAGAACGACGGTTCCGCCCCTGCCGAGCCCTCCGCCGTCGTAGTCGAACTCCAGCCGGATCTCGTGCCGCCCGGGCACCAGTAGTTCGTCGCCGCGCACGGTGTACAGGTTCATACCGAAGTAGTTGTAGGCGTAGGCCGGCCTGCCCCCGGTGACGTACAGACTCCAGCCACCGAATCGGCCGCCCTGGGAGATGATCACGCCGTCGGCCTCCGTGTCCGGAAGATCGACGTCCGCGGTGATGCTGTGCGAGCGGTTCTTGACGTTGAGGGTGGTCTCCTCGGTGAACCGTCGCATCCCCGCGCGGTAGGTGATGGACGTCCGCTCGCCGACCAGATCGATACGGCCCGCCACGGCGGGGTTCTCCCGTTCCGTGACCCGGTCGTCGAGGGGGAAGACCTGGTACTTCGCCGCCTCGATGAGGAACAGGTCCTGCAACCGGCGCAGCTTCTCGGGATGTTCGGCGGCGAGGTCGCGCGCCTGGCTCCAGTCCTGGTCGATGTCGTAGAGCTCCCAGACGTCATTGCTGAACCGCCGGTCCTTGTCCGGCACCATCTCCCAGGGGATGCCGTGCCGGGTGACCGCCATCCAGCCGTTGTGGTAGATGCCCCGGTTGCCGCACATCTCGAAGTACTGGGTACGGCGGTGCTCGGTCGCGGCGGGGTCGGTGAGCGTGCGATGCATGCTCGTGCCCTCGATGGGCTGCTGGGGCACCCCGTCCACGCTGAACGGCGCAGGGATTCCCGCGCAGTCCAGGATCGTCGGCAGGATGTCGATCACATGCGAGAACTGGTGGCGCAGCCCGCCGGGCTCGGTGACCCCGCCCGGCCAGTGCAGGATCATGCCGTCGCGGGTGCCGCCGAAGTGCGAGGCCACCTGCTTGGTCCACTGGTAGGGGGTGTTCAGGGCCAGCGCCCACCCCGCAGGTGCGATCGGGTAGGTGAGCGGTCCGCCGATCTCGTCCAGGTGGTCGATCATCTCGTCCGGGTCGTCCACCACGCCGTGCCCGAGCCGGTGCTCGACGATCGTCCCCTCGATGCCTCCCTCGCCCGAGGCGCCGTTGTCCCCAAGGATGTAGAGAAAGAGTGTGTTGTCGAGTTCGCCGAGTTCGTCGAGCGCGTCGACGAGCCTGCCGACCTGGACGTCGGCGTGTTCGGTGAAGCCGGCGAACGTCTCCATGAACCTGGCCGACAGCCGGCGCTGATTGTCGCTGAGCTCGTGCCAGTGAGGCACGCCCTCGGCCCACGGCGCGAGTTCGGCCTCCGGGGGAACGACGCCGAGTTCCCGCTGCCGCTGCAGGGTCAGTTCGCGTTGCCGGTCCCAGCCGTGGTCGAACCGTCCGCGGTACTTCTCCTGCCATGCGCGGCCGACGTGCAGCGGGGCGTGCGCGGCCCCCAAGGCCAGGTAGGTGAAGAACGGCCGGTCCGGAGTCAGCGTGCGCTGGGTGCGCACCCAGTCGATGGCGTGGTCGACGAGGTCCTCCGAGAGGTGGTAGCCGTCCTCGGGCCGGCGATCCGGCTCCACGGGGGTGGTGCCCTGGTACAGCAGCGGGTACCAGTGGTTCATTTCGGCGCCCATGAACCCGTAGAAGGTGTCGAACCCCTCCCCCGTCGGCCAGCGGTCGAACGGACCGACCGGGCTGATCTCGCGCGGCGGGGTCTGGTGCCACTTGCCGAAGGCGGCCGTGCTGTAGCCGTTGCCCTGCAGGATCTGGGCCATGGTCGCCGCGCTGCGCGGCCGGAACCCGTTGTATCCGGGGGCCGCGGTGGTCATCTCGGTGGTGCCGCCCATGCCGACCGAGTGGTGGTTGCGTCCGGTCAGCAGGGCCTGCCGGGTGGGCGAGCAGAGGGCCGTCACATGGAAGCGGGTGTAGCGCAGCCCGTTGTCCGCGAGCCGCTGCGCGGCGGGCATCTCGCACGGTCCGCCGAACGCGCTGGAGGTGCCGAAGCCGAGGTCGTCGACGAGCACGATCACCACGTTCGGGGCGCCCTCGGGCGGCGGGACCGGGCCGATGGGGGTGAAGGCGGTCTCCTGGTCGTGTACGTCCATCGCGGACGTCGGCGGCCGGCGGACATCCGGCCGCGGAAGTATGTGCCGTCCCGCGTCGAACTCAGTCATTCAATGCTCCGATTCGGTGGCCCGACGGGGAAATCACACCCTCTTTTTCGCAGCCTGAGTACCGGCGTTGCAGAACGCTGTTGAGGACTCGAAAATGCCCCGACCTGCGATGCAGTCAAGGTGTCAGTCGCCGCCGGGGCCGGTCAATGAAGTCGCTTGAGTTCACGTGAACCGGTTTTGAATGATGGCGGTAGAGACTTTCTATACCTACTGGATATGCCCGTCCCGGGCGGGCGAGGACGCCAGGTCCACGAATGCCTGGGCGGCTGGGGACAGTTGACCCGACCGCCAGACCAGTCGGCCGTGACGGAGCAGCCGCGGACGATGGGACAGCATCCGCGCCCCGCGCAGTGCGGCGTCCCGGGCCATGGAAGAGGGCAGTACGGCGGCGCCGACGCCGGAGAGGACCAGGGGCACGATCATCGCGCGGTGCGCGGTCTCCACCGCGATGCGCGGTGCGACGCCGAGTGCGGTGCACACGTCGTCGACCGCCGCCCGGGTCTCGGTGCCCGGTGGTGTCACGATCAGGTCCAGCGCCGCCAGTTGACGCGAGGTGATGGTGTCGCCCGCCGGATGCGGGTGCTCGGCGGGCAGCACCACATGCATCTCCTGCTCCGGCAGGTCGATCCCGCTGAGGTCCGCCGTGGGCACCGAGGCGTCCACCAGACCGAGTTCGCACTGCCCGGCCAGGACCAGCTGCGCCACGGCGGGCCCCCGTTCCGGGTCGACCACGCGCACACTGACCTTCGGATGCGCGCGGTGGAAGCGGCCCAGCATGTCGGCCAGGGGGTCGACGGAGAGGGTCGTCTGCGAAACGATGTCGAGCCGGCCGCCGCTGAGCCCGAGGACCTCCCGCACCAGGGAACTCGCGGTGGACAGGTCGCGCAGGACCTGCCGGGCCGGCCGCACCAGGGCCTCACCGGCGGGGGTGAGGCAGACGCCCTGCGCGAGCCGATGAAACAGCTTGCCGCCGCATTCGCGCTCCAGGGTGCGGATCGCATGCGACAGGGAAGGCTGCGCCACGTGGAGCGCGTTGGCCGCGGCCGTGAAACCGCCGTGCTCGACGACCGCGATGAAGTACTCCAGTTGACGTCGTTCCATCGGATCTCCGTCGATCTCCGCACGCCCAAGGACCACCGCACGCGCCGGCAGGCGAACGGCAGACACAGTCTGCATCGGCCGGCCGTCCGGTGCAGGACCGGTTCACCGATCGGACTTCGAAGGGACGTACTGCCCACCCCGTGCGGGTGCCCGCGAGGGGACGCTCAGTCGCTCCACTCCACCTTGAAGACCCACACGTGCTCCCCGGCCGCCCGAGCGGCCCCCGGCACGTCGATGACCAGTGCTCCACCTCGTACGGCCCAGGTCAGCGGCCGGTCGTGGCCGAGCAGCGTCACCTTGTCACCGCTGCGGATGGGCACGGGCGCCTCGACCGTCAGGCGGCTTCCCGGCTCGGCCAGGGAGTGGATGTAGAACGCCTTGCCCTGCCGCACCGTGAAACGAAGGTCCTGGCCGAGCTGCGCCATGCGGGACCAGTAGGTGGTGTCGTAGATCGCCTCGCCGTTGACCTTGAGCCAGCGGCCGGTCTCACGCAGCCGCGTCTGCATGATCTCGGGGATGGTGCCGTCGGCACGCGGGCCGATGTCGAGGAGCAGGTTGCCGTTCTTGGAGACGATGTCGACGAGGTTGTGCACGACCTCCTGCGTCGTCATATACGCGTCATCGGGAGTGGCCCGGTTGTAGCCGTAGCTGAACGGGTCCAGGCCTCGGCTGGACTCCCACTTCGCCACGACGGTGTTCGCGTAGGTCGTGTACTCGGGCGTGGTGAAGTCGTGGAAGGGGATTCCGGCTCGGTCGTTGACCGCCACGTCGACCGGCTTGCGGCTGTTCTTCGCGAGGTTGAAGTACTCGGCCAGGACGTTGCGGCTGTCGTTGACCCCGCCGATGTCGCACCACAACAGCTCCGGGGCATAGTCGTGGATCAGCTCCAGCATCTGCGGAGCCTGATAGTCCTTCACGTAGTCCTTGCCGGAGACGTATCCGGTGTACGGCAGCGGTTCGAGGGTGTAGGGATTGCGCGGAGCATGCCCCATCCAGGGGTTGTCGGGGTTGAACCACTCCGGCATCGAGAAGTACAGCCCGCGGTGCAGCTCGGGTGTGTACTTCGCCGACGCGTCGAAGAGTTCGCGCACCAGGTCCCGCCCGGGCCCCATCTTCACCGAGTTCCGTTCGGAGAGCTTGGTGTCCCACAGCGCGAAGCCCTCGTGGTGTTTCGAGGTCAGGACGTGGTACTGCGCACCCGCGTCCCGGAACAGCTCCACCCACGCCCGCGGATCGAACCGTTCCGCCCGGAACATGGGGATGAAGTCGTCGTAGGCGAAGTCCTCGCCGTACGTCTGTGCGTGATAGGCGTACAAGGCGTTGTTCCGGTCCTGCATGTGGTTCCAGTACCACTCGGCATACTGCTTGCCGACCGGCGACCAGGCCGGGACGGAGTAGACGCCCCAGTGGATGAAGATGCCGAACTTGGCGTCGCTGAACCAGTACGGCGCCTGGTGCCCGGCCAGGGAGTTGTCCGTCGCTTCGTAGTCGGCCACACCGACGGTGAGCCGGCTGCCCGCGACGGCGGCCCGCCCGCCGCGGCCGTGGGCGATGACACTGCCGTCCTGCTGGGTTCCGGGTGGCGTCTGTCCCCTGCTGCGTATCCCGATGCGGAGGCGGCTCTGCTCGCCCGGGTCGAGACGCGGCACCGACACGGGTCGCACCGTGCGGGCACCGGGCACGTCCACGCGCACGGTCACGCCGTCGGCCGCGAGGACGGGCTCCGTCCCCGCGTTGACGAGCGTCGTCTCCACGCTCTGGGCGCCGCCGGGATCCAGCAGCGAGGCCGTGGAGCGGGCAGGACGCAGCGTCAGGGCCTTGCCCTGGGCGGCCGGTTGGACCGTGAGCGCGAACACGTGGAGAGAGGCCTTGTTCGGCTCGGGTCGGTGCGTGACGGGCAGCGTGACCGCGACGGCCTCGCGCCTGGCATCGCACCACACCTCCGCCGACCCGATGCCGACGCGGTGCTCGTCCTTCGTGCCGTCCGGGCCGTACCGGTACGGGGCGGAGAGGGAGCCGCCCGCCTGGTACCAGTCGCCTCCGCCGAGTTGGGCCGTGGTCGTCGATCCGTCCGCGTAATGCACGGTCGCGGTACCGGCCGCGTCGCCGTAGCTGCCGGCCGTCAGGAACAGCAGCGACAGATGACGGCCCTTGGGAAGCTCGATGCGCTGCCCCATCGCGACCACGTTGTTCGCGCCGGAACCGGATGAGGGGAAGAGGTAGGACACCCCGTCCACTTCGACGCGACCGGCAGTCAGTTCCTCACCGGGGAAGGTGTAGCCGGACCCGTCGAAGTCCCCGCCGCGCACCGAGGCGGTGTCGATGCCGTCGTTGTCGGCATAGGCATCGAGCGGCACGGGCACGGGGTCCGGAACGGCGCCCCAGACGCCGTCCTTGCCGACCCGCACAGCCCTCTTTTCCGCGCCGCCCGGCGGCGCGGACGCGGCCAGGGACGGGGCCGCCGCGGGGATCACGCCCGCTGCGGCTGCACCCGCCGCGGCTCCGAGTACTTGGCGTCTCACGAATGAACTGGATTCCTGCACCACGGCTCTCCAATCATCGGATGTCCAGAGCATGGAATCGCAGCGCCCGCTTGTCAATGAGGCTTCAAAGGCCCGGAGTTGAAAAAATAGTCGGATGTATCGAGCCGTAGCGGCCGGAGGCCCGGCGGTGTACGAACTGATCTCATACAGGCACTCCTGGCGCGGGTGAACTGCCCGTGCGCGGCTTACGTCGTACGATCTTGCCGAGACGACGTACGTCCAAGGAGACACGAAGGCTGATGATCTTCATCACCGCCAAGTTCCGAGTCCGCCCCGAGCATGCCGACCGGTGGCCGGACATCACCGCCGACTTCACCGAAGCCACGCGCCGCGAGCCCGGCTGCCTCTGGTTCGACTGGTCGCGAAGCGTGACCGACCCCACGGAATACGTCCTGGTCGAGGCCTTCCGCGATGACGAAGCAGGCGCTGCTCACGTGCAGTCGGCGCACTTCAGGGCCGCGCAGCAGACGTTGCCGCCCCATTTGATCGAGACACCCCGCATCGTGAACGCGACCATTCCGCAGGAGGACTGGTCGCTGCTGGGCGAGATGGCCGTTCCCGAGCAGGGGTAGGGCGGTTCAGCCGTATTGACTGTCGGTCAGGTCCGGCAGGCGGGTGCATGGTGGTGTGACGGAGCGGGACACGACTCGGCCGGCTCAACCGAGCAGTTGCGCGCTGCTCACCGGTTCGTGCCGCTGTTGTCCGTTGATGCGGTGCCGCTCGATGGACGAGCGCCGGTACACCTCCTGCCGCACCCGCTGGATCTCGCCGATGGGTCGGTGCTCCTCCCGGGAGCGCCACGGTGTGATCGACGTGGCGTCGGCGGCCGCCACGTTGTCCTCCCCGCCGATGTCCTGACGCGGGAGGTCCACACGGGCGACGGTCAGCCAGGGGGACGACTCTTCGGGCCACTTCACGGAGGTGTTGTCCACCGGCATGCGAGCCAGATCGGTGTTGAGCTGCACCTGGAGCTCGAAGGAATGGTCGCGCTCCGTGGCCTCGGCAACCAGCGTGCGGCGGAACGCCTCGTTGTCCGCGCGCACGTCCACGATCTGGTGTGTGAGGGCGGCCAGGGACTCGGCCGTCGGCACGGTACGGATCTTGGCGATGTGGTCGCCGTATCGGAAGGCACCCATGCTGTTGTAGGTGTACGAAAGCAGATTCCTGCGCGGGACGGTGGTGAACGAGAGCATGGCGAACAGTTCGTCCCACAGCCAGCCGGCGGGATCGGTGAGCGTGCCCCGGCGGGTCAGGAACTCCGCCATCCAGGTCTTGCGGCGGGCGGGGTTCGCCAGGCCTTCGGGCAGCTCCGCGAACAGCTCCTCGATGACCATGTAGTCGTACGCGGTGTTCGCGAAGAAGACGTCATTGTTGATCAGGTTGAGGTCGAAGGTACCGGTGTCCGGTTCATCGGCCAGCAGTGACCGGCCGGGGACGCCGAACAGCTTGATGCCCATCCCGCACGCCGCGCCCAGCTGGTGGTCGGGACGCTGGTGGCCCAGGCCGTTGGAGTAGCGGACGACGGCGTCGTACACGGTGGGCCGGGCGAAGATGCCCTGGGCGTGGAAGCCCCGGTTGTCACCGACCGTGACGGTGGCCTTGAGGAGACCGTACGTCTTTCCGTGGGCAGTACGGACGGCGCGGCCGACGGCCTCGCGCTCGACCGAGGCGCCGGTGCGCTGCGCCACCTGTGCGACGACTGCGTCCAACTCGGCTTGATAGCCGGGACGTTCGGCGGGGCGGTAATCCTCATGGCGGACGGGATCCATGGTGCTGCCTCTCTGTGACAGTGCCGTTGATTCCCGAAATCTAGCCAACAATTAAATTGTGCACAATATAACTTGCTGTGATGAATCACACGCCGATGAGGGGCGGTCCCCAGGGACAGGGCATCGACCGGGGCCGCCCCCGTCGGCTCACTTCGCCAGCGGGCCGAACTCCTTGCGGGTGTCCACCGGCTCACCGAACAGCTGCCAGCGCTCGCCCTCGAACCGCATCAGCTGCATCGTCTCGATCGGGAAGGCGTCATCGGGCCCGGTGGAGAGGGTGACACCGGGCAGCAGCATGTCCACCTTGACGTCCTTGAGGTTGCGCACGGCGTCCCGCATCCCCTCCCTGGTCGGGCACTTCATCGCGTCCAGGGCCTTGTGCAGGCTGGAGGCGGCGGCCCAGCCGTAAGCGTTGAACTGGTTGGCCGGGTCGGAGTCGGGCGCGTACTTGCGCAGCGCGTCCTGGTACGTCTTCATCTCCGCGTCGTCGGCCCACTGCGGGTCGGCGGGGTCCTTGAAGTAGGTCGCGGAGACCACGCCCTGGACGTTCTTGAACCCGACAGGCTTGAGCACGGTGGCTGACGAGGACACGTTGTTCACGATGTGCAGCGGGTTCCATTTGGTGTTCTTGGCATCGGCGGCGAGTGCCTGGCTGCCGAACTTCGGCGTGGTGACGTTGAGCAGCACATCCGCCTTGGACCGGGCGAGGCTTGTCATCTGTGCGGAGACGGAGGGGTCGGTGACCTCGTAGCTCTCCTCGGCGACCACCTTGATGCCACTGCCGGCGAGGGCCTCCTTGAACCCGCCGAGCAGATCCTTGCCGAAGTCGTCGTTCTGGTAGAGGACGGCGACCTTGGCCTTCGGCTTCTCCTCCTTGAGGTATTTGGCGTACACCCGCGCCTCGGCGATGTAGTTGGGCTGCCAGCCGGTGGTCCACGGGTGGTTGCCGTCCGTACCCCAGACGGAGGCGCCGGTGGCGACGAAAGGCTGCGGCACCTTCCGCTTGTTGAGGTAGTCCCAGACGGCGGCGGTGGACGGGGTGCCCAGGGTCTGGAAGACGGCGAAGACCTTCTCCTGCTCGACGAGTCTGCGGGCTTCCTCGACCGCCTTGGGCGGCTGGTAGCCGTCGTCGCGGACGGTGAACTCCACCGTGCGGCCGTCGATGCCGCCCTTGTCGTTGACGTGCTTGAAGTAGGCGCTCACGCCTTTACTGATCGTGCCGTACGCGGAGGCCGGTCCCGACAGTGGGTAGATGCCGCCCAGCTTGATGGTCTTGTCGGTGATGCCGGTGGTCTGCTGGCCCTGGCACGCGCCGTCGGCGGCGGTGTCCTTGTCGTCCTGCCCGCGCTGGCTGGTGCAGGCGGTGGCGAGGAGCAGGGCGGCGGACGCGGCCGCGGCCGCCCGCAGAGTGGTCGTCTTGCGCATGTGATTCAGTCCCTTTCCGTGCGGGGCGGTGCGCCCACGGGTTCGGCATCGACAGGTTCGGGATCCGCCGGGGTGGGGGGCGCGGAGGGTTCGGAGTCGGGCTTCCGGTCGCCGACGGCGGGGGCAGTGGTGCTGGTGAGGCGACTGGCGGCGGCGCCCCGGACACGGCCCGCCAGACCGGCCAGTCCCGTCGGCGCCACGAACATCACCGCGATGATCAGCAGGCCGAACACCACGCCGGGTGCCGCCTCGCTGATGTCCTGGGCCACGTTCGGCACGTACATCACGAAGGCCGCGCCCAGCAGCGGTCCGTACAGTGAGGCGAGCCCTCCGACCACCAGGCCGGCCAGCAGCGTGATGGACAGCACGAAGCTGAACGAGTCGGGTGAGACGAAGCCGATCACCCAGGTGTAGACGCATCCGGAGACGCCCGCGAACATCGCGCTCCACGCGAAGGCGAGGGTCTTGTGCAGCGACAGCCGTACGCCCATGACCTCCGCGGCGCTCTCGTTGTCCCGCACCGCGAGCAGTGCCCGACCGACCCGGGACCGCAGCAGGTTGCGGGCGAGCAGCAGAGCCACAGCGGTGACGGCGAGGACGACGAAGTACGTCCACTGGTCCTCGGCCAGCCCGCTCCACGCGGGTGGTTGCAGCTTGTCCACGGTCAGGCCCATGGAGCCGCCCGTCACCGGTTCGAGCCGCTTGAGCAGCGGTGGCAGGAACACCGCGAACGCGAGCGTGACCAGGGCCAGGTACAGCCCGCGCAGCCGCAGGGCGGGCACGCCGAAACCGAGGCCGAGGAGGAAGCATCCGACGGCGGCGACCGGCAGCGTGGCCAAGTGGCCGGTGTCGTAGCGGTCGAGCATGACCGCGGCCGTGTAGGCCCCCGCCGCGAAGAACGCGCCGTGCCCGAGGGAGATCTGCCCGCCGAATCCGACCAGCAGGTTCAGGCCGGCCAGCGCCACGGCGTACAGCAGCACCATGGTCAGCTGGAAGACCTGGAAGGGGGCGAAGTAGAACGGTGCGCCGACGGCGACGCCCGCGGCGAGCAGCGCGGTGAGCGCGGCCCGCAGTCGGCGGGAGCGGTCGGTGCCCGGTGTTGCGGTGATCGTGCTCATGCGCGCTCCACCGCCGCCCGTCCGAAGAGGCCCTGGGGCCGCACCAGCAGCACGGCCAGGATGATCAGCAGGGGCACGCCCACCTTCAGATCGGCACCGATCACGTCCACGTACGCCCCGGCCAGCGTCTCGGCCACGCCCACGACCAGGCCGCCGACGACCGCACCGACCGGGCTGTCGAAGCCCCCGAGGGTGGCCGCGGCGAACGCGTAGATCAGGACCCCGCCCATCATGTTGGGCTCGAGGAACAGCAGCGGGGCGACGAGCACGCCCGACACCGCACCGACTGTCGCGGCCAGCCCCCAGCCGAGCATCAGCACGCGGCCCACTCGGATGCCCGACAGCCGGGCGGAGGCAGGGTTGCAGGCGACCGCCCGCATCACCAGGCCGACGGAGGTGTGCTGGAACAGCAGGTACAACAGGCCCATCACGACGGCCACCACCGCGATGATCCCGAGGCTCGACCAGTCCACGCGCACCCCGGCCAGGTCGATCCCGCCGTCGGGGAACGGCTGCGGGAAGTCCTTCACGGTGAACGACCAGATCAGACCGGCCATCGCGTTGACGAAGATGAACAGACCGACCGTGACGATGACCATCGTCAGCTCGGGCGCGTTCTGCACCGGGCGGATGACGATCCGTTCGACCAGCATGCCGCCGGCGAAGGACACCGCCAGGGTCACCGGCAGCGCCAGCCAGAACGACATCCCGGACGCCACGAGTTGCCACGCCACGTAGGTGGAGATCATGGCGAGCTCACCCTGAGCGAAGTTGACGATCCCGGTGAACCGGTGGATCAGCACCAGGGCCAGCGCCAGGCTGGCATAGACGGCGCCGGAGCCGACTCCTTCCACCACTTGCTGGAGCAGTTCGGTCACGGCACTCACCCGTCCTTTCCGGTGCGGACGGAGACACCGAGGTACACCTCGGCGACCTGTCCGTCCTCACGGATCTCCCGGGACGGCCCGGACAGCACCAGGCGGCCTGCCTCCAGTACGTGTGCCCGGTGCGCCACATCCAGCGCGAGCTGGGCGTTCTGCTCGACGACGACCACGGTGGTGCGTTCCTCCTCGTTGACGGCACGGACGATCTCGAACAGCTCGCGAGTGACCAGCGGCGCGAGCCCCAGCGACGGCTCGTCCAGGAGCAGCAGCGAGGGCCGCAGCATCAGCGCCCTGCCGATGGCGAGCATCTGCTGCTCGCCGCCGCTGAGGCTGCCGGCGGCCTGGTGGGACCGCTGGCGCAGCTTGGGGAAGTAGCCGTAGATGCGCTCCAGATCGGCCGCCACGCCTGCGCGCTCGGCACGGCCCCGCTTCCATCGGCCGGTGCGCACGTGGGCGCCGATGCGCAGGTTCTCCTCGACGGTCAGGTCGTTGAAGGTGCCGCGGCCCTCGGGTACGTGCGCCACGCCCAGACGCGCGGTCTGCTCGGGCGAGCGACCCAGCAGCTCCGTACCGTTCAACGTCACCGAGCCGCGTCCGCGGACCATGCCGCACAGGGCCCGCAGAGTGGTTGTCTTGCCCGCGCCATTGGGCCCGAGGACCGCGCACACCTCGCCTCGTGCGACGGAGAAGTCGAGCCCCTGGAGCACGCGGGCCTGCCCGTATCCGGCATGCAGGCCGGCGACCTTCAGGAAGTCCGGTTCCGCATGCGCCTGCCCGGCCTCGGTGCCGTCGGGGGTGGATTCCGTCATGCCGCCACCCCCAGGTACGCCTCGATGACCGCGGGGTCGCGCTGGATCTCCTTCGGCGAGCCCTCGGCGATCTTGCGCCCGAAGTCGAGACACACGACCTTGTCGCACAGGCCCATCACGAACCCCATGTGGTGTTCGACCACCACGAGCGTCAGGTCGAAGTCCTCGCGCACCGACCGGACCAGATCCGCGAATTGGTCGACCTCGCCGTGGCTGAGCCCGTTGACGGGTTCGTCGAGCAACAGCAGCCGGGGCCGTACCGCGAGCGCCCGGGCGAGTTCGACGCGTTTGAGCGTGCCGAACGGCAGCCCGGAGGCGGGGTGGTCGGCGACATCCGCCAGACCGAGACGCCGTAGCAAGTCGTCCGCCTGGTCACGTAGTTCCCTCTCCTCCCGCCGGACGCGGGGCAGCCGGAGCGCCGCAGCGAGGTGTCCCGTATGCCCCCGGCTGTGGGAGCCGACCATGACGTTCTCCCGGACCGTGAGCCGTGGGAACAGACCCAGATTCTGGAAGGTGCGGGCAATTCCGCGCCCGGCCACGGAGTGCGGTGGGAGGGCGAGCAGGTCCTCGTCCTCGAACCGGACCGTCCCCGCATCGGGGGTGCAGCGCCTGGTGAGGCAGTTGAACAAGGTGGTCTTGCCGGCTCCGTTCGGTCCGATGAGCCCCACGGCGGTGCCCGGCTCGACGGTGAACGCGACACCGTCCAGTGCCGTGATCCCGCCGAAGCGCACGCTGATACCGTCGACCGCGAGCATGAGTGACGCCCCTTCCGAGGTGCTGGGGGGTGGGCGAGCGTCACAGTAAGTGGGGGCCTTCCGAGCGCACATTGGGTGCGAGCACCCAACTTCGCGGCCACCGACTTGTGCGCCACGCCCAATGCCTCCGGCATCTCGCCCACCGGGCCTGTTGACGGAACACCACGAGGCCAGCGACGATCGGCGCCATGCCTCGCGGACCCGCCCTGGGCGCCCCCGCACTCTCCGAACCCCTCAGCCGGGAGCGGCACCGGATTCTGCACACCGTCCACGACCGGCTCGAGGACGTGGCGAAGACCGCCGTTGCGGTGATGCGCACGGAGATCCCGTCGTACGCGCTGCAGGACGAACGGTTCTTCGACGACGTACGGGACCAGGTCCTCACGCACTACCGGATGCAGCTGGCGGCGCTGGCCGGAGACCAGGACATCGCCCCCGAAGACCTGGTCTTCAGCCGCGCGGCAGCCATGCGCAGGGCACGCGCGGGGTTTGCCCTCGAGGACTGGATCAGTGCCTTCCGGGTGGGCCGGCAGGTGCTGTGGGACGAGCTGTTGGACTGCGCGGGCACGTCCCCCGAGGCGCAGCAGGCCGCGCTGTCCCTCGTCACACCGCTGATGCGGTACGTCGACTACGCCAGCACTCATGCCGCGCAGGCCTATGTCGAGTACCAGCAGCATGTGGTCGCCGACGCGGACCGGGAGCGCCGGGATCTCCTGGACCAGCTCCTGGCCGGCGCTGCACCGGCGCGCGGTCCGCTGCTCGCCGCGGCGCAGGCGTACGGCATCGGACCGCACTCGCCGATGATGGCGGTCGTGGCGGTGTGCGTCGGCGACACCCGCACCGGCGACCTCACCTCGGCCGAGCAGGGCTATGCGACCAGCGCATCCATCGGCGTTGCCGGTCCCTGGGCCGGCCGGACCCTGGTCGTCGTGCGGCACGGCGAGGTGGTGGCCGTGCCCGTGGTCCGCACCGGCATGGACGCGGAGGACATCTGCGCCCACTTCGAGGCGGTACAGCAACGGCTCGCGCGCGAGGGAACCATGCTGTCCATGGGCATCAGCACGGTCGCCCAGGGCGCCGGCGAACTGCCGCGCGCCTACGAGGAGGCACGGGCCGCCCTCGACCTCGTGCCGGGCGGGGGCGGGGTGGCGGCACTGCCGCGGCTGTCCCCGTTCGACTACCTGGCGCTGCGCGCCGACGACCTCGCCCGGCAGCTGGTCGATCCCCGCGTGCGTGCGCTGTTGGAGGAGGACCGCGGACGTGGCGACACGCTGGCGGTCACCATACGGGCCTTCGCGGAGGCCGACCTCAACCTGCGGCTGGCCGCCGACCGGCTGCGGGTGCACCACAACACGGCGCACTACCGGTTGCGCCGGATCGAGGAACGCACCGGGCGCAATCCGCGCCGGATCGCCGACCTCCTGGAACTGCTGGTCGCCCTCGCCATCCGCGACGGGGCCGGGGAAGGTGGGGACTGCCTGTGAGCGGCATCGTGGAGTCTGCCGGGACCGAGGCGCTACGTCAGCCGGCGGACGGGCAGGACGGAATGGACCGGCCGGAGGCGGCCACCGGGGAGCACCGAACGGTCCGCAGTGCGCTTCTCGACGCAGCGCTGGAGGTGTTCGGCGAGCGCGGTTACGCCGACGCCGGTCTCGCCGAGATCGCGGCGCGCGCCGGCATCCCGGTGGGCAGCCTCTTCCAGCACTACGGCGGCAAGCGAGGGCTTTACCTCGCCCTCTGGGAGGAGTTCCGGGAGGAACAGGAGCGCCGGACCGCAGCCACGCTGACCGCCGAGCGAGGCCGTGGCGTGGACGACCCCATCGCCCTCTTCGTGGCGGGAGCCAGGGCGTACCTGGAGGGTGCCTGGGACAACCGGCGACTCGGCAGACTCATCGCGGAGGACGACGGTCCCGCGGGCTTCGACGCCCTGCGCCGCCAGTGGGACCGCGCGTGGGTACGGCGCAACGCCCGGCTCCTGGAGGTGGACGAGAAGCGACGTGCCGGCCGGGTTCGGGTGAGAGTGCTCACCACCGTGATCGGCGGTGCGGCACGCGAGCTGGGCGACTGCGGGGACGAGACGGAGGCCTTGGAGATCGTGGACGAGGTATGCGGCATCCTGATCCATCTGACGGCACCGACTGGCTGAAACGCCCTGCGCGTGGCGGGCGACAGGACGGGGCCACAGCCCGACGGCACCCGAATCCCGGTCACCGGGCACCGGCTGCCGGGCCAGGGCCGGCGTTGCTGGCACCGCGCCCACGCCGGGTCTGACGTACGGGTGGTCAGATACCTGCGATGTCCGCGACTTCGTGGGCCTTCGCCACCAGTGCGTCGATGCGCGCAGCGGTCGGCGTTCCGGACGCGGCCTTGTTCTTCGGTTCGTCCATCGCGCGGCGCATGACGCCCTCCCCGATGATCGCGACCTTCCACAGTCCCATCGCGTGCCAGTAGCCCAACGCCGTCAGGTCCCGTCCCGACGCCGCCGAGTAGGCAGCCACGAGTTCCTCGCGGGGCGGGAAGCCGTCGAGAGTCGTCGGGACGAAGTCGCTGAAGGTGTTCTCACTCCTGGCCGGCCAGTAGGCCAGCAGGCTGCCCATGTCCGCCAGCGGGTCTCCCAGTGTCGACA
This sequence comes from Streptomyces sp. NBC_01017, assembly GCF_045162795.1. Classification (NCBI taxonomy): domain Bacteria; kingdom Bacillati; phylum Actinomycetota; class Actinomycetes; order Kitasatosporales; family Streptomycetaceae; genus Streptomyces; species Streptomyces sp. NBC_01017. The sequence goes on along the minus strand of NZ_CP108683.1, from coordinate 9,531,309 downwards.
GCTCCCAGTCGAGCACCGCGCTCACCTCCCCGCTGGCGTAGGAGGTGATGACGTTGCGCAGATGGAAGTCTCCGTGCACGAGCGTCAGTTCGCGCTGCTCCGGCACGGCCGCGACGAGGCGCCGGGTGAGGTCCTCCAGGGTGGGCAGCTCGCGGGTCCTGGACTTCTCCCACTGGGCCGACCACCGCTTGAGCTGACGCTGCGCATACGGCTTGTGGCCGGCCAGACCGGTCAGCCCGGCCGCGTCGAGACCGACCGCGTGGATCTTCGCCAGCGTCCGCGGCAACGACATCCCGATCGCCCGGCGACGCTCGGGCGTCAACGACCGCGCGATCGACATCCTGTCGACGACCTCGCCGTCCACGAACTCCATGAGCAGCAGCGGGACATCGGTCACGGCGGGATCATCGGTCAGCCCGAGCACCCGCGGGGTCGGGACGGCGGTGCTCTCCAGGGCCCTCAGAATCCGCGCCTCGCGGGCCACGTCGTGCGCCGACGCCAGCAGACGACCCAGTGGCGGGCGCCGCAGCACCCATCTGCGGCCGTCCTGGTCCTGTACGAGATACGTCAGATTCGACTGGCCCAGCCCGATCCGCTCGAAGGCCAAGGGCCCGGCGAAGTCGACGCCGAGGGTTGCGAACCAGCGGCCCACCGCCCCGGCGTCGATTCCGTGAAGGTCCGCGCTAGACACCGACGCCGGCCCCTTGCCTGAACGGGAGCGCGTCACCGAGCAGTTGCCCCCCGTCGATCACCATGGTCTCGCCGGTGATCCAACTCGCGGCGTCCGAGACGAGGAAGGCGACCGCGGAGGCGATATCGGCAGGCTCCCCTATGCGGCCCAGCGCCACCGAGGCGGACACCGCCTGCTCGTGTTCCTTCCACAGAGCCTCGGCCAGCTTCGTACGCACCACACCCGGTGCCACCGCGTTGACGCGGACCTTCGGCGAGAGCTCCAGGGCCAGTTGCCTGGTGAGATGGATCAGTGCGGCCTTCGACGCGTTGTACAACCCGATGTTCGCCTCGGAGGCCATGCCGCCCACCGACGCGGTGTTGACGACCGCACCGCCGTGCTCCCCCATCCAGGCCCGCGTGGCCAGCCCCGTCCACAGGACGGGCGCCCACAGGTTCACGTCGAAGGTCTTCGCGAACCGACCGTGGTCCTGGTCGATGACCGGCCCGAACGCCGGGTTGGTCCCCGCGTTGTTGACGAGGATGTCCAGGCTGCCGAAGCGCTCGAGCGTCAGTTCCACACAGCGCTGGGCCGCCTCTTCGTCGACCGCATGCGCACCGATGCCGACCGCCGTGCCCTTGACCTGGGCCGCGGCGGCGTCCGCGGCTTCCTGGGACCGGGAGGTGAGGACGACGTTTCCGCCGGCCGCGGCGATGGCCTGGGCGACCGCCAGCCCGATACCGCGTGAGGCCCCGGTGACGACGGCGGTGCGACCGGTGAGATCGAGTCCTGTCACCTCAGTTCACCGCCGCCGTCGCGTCGCGGTACTGCCGCAGTTCCTGCTTGGCGATGGCCCGCTTGTGAACCTCGTCGGGACCGTCGGCCAGCCGCAACGTCCGCAGATGCGCGTACATCATCGCCAAGGGGAAGTCGTCGGTCACTCCGGCTCCCCCGTGCACCTGAATCGCGCGGTCGACGATCTTCAACGCGATGTCGGGGGCGGCCACCTTGATGGCCGCGATCTCGGTGCGCGCTTCCTTGTTCCCGACCGTGTCCATGAGATACGCGGCCTTGAGCGTGAGCAGGCGGATCATCTCGATGTCGATACGCGCTTCCGCGATCCAGTCCTGGATGTTGGACCGTTCGGCGACCGGACTGCCGAAGGTCACCCGTGACTGTGCACGCCGGCACATCAGTTCCAGCGCCCTCTCGGCCGCGCCGATGGCTCGCATGCAGTGGTGTATACGACCGGGCCCGAGCCGGGCCTGGCTGATCGCGAAACCCTCGCCCTCGCCCTTGAGCACGTCCTTGGCCGGCACCCGGACATCCTCGAAGACGATCTCCGCATGGCCCTCGCGATCCGCGTACCCGAACACCGGGAGGTTCCTGACCACAGTGACCCCGGGGGCGTCGATCGGGACGACCATCATCGACTGCTGGCGATGCGGGGCCGCCGTGGGGTCGGTCTTGCCCATCACGATGAGCACCTTGCAGTTCTTGTGCATCGCGTTCGAGGCGAACCACTTGCGGCCGTTGAGCACGTACTCGTCGCCGTCGCGCTCCATCCGCAGCTCGATGTTGGTGGCGTCGGAGCTGGCGACCCGCGGCTCGGTCATCGCGAAGGCCGAAGCCATCGTTCCGTCGAGCAGGGGCCCCAGATACTTCTCCTTGTGCTCGTCGCTGCCGAACAGCGTGAGCACCTCCATGTTGCCGGTGTCGGGCGCGTTGCAGTTGCAGGCCTCGGAGGCGATGTGGCTGCGGCCCATGATCTCCGCCAGCGGCGCGTACTCGAGATTGGTCAGACCGGGGCCCCGGTCCGGGTGCGGGTGGAAGAGATTCCACAGTCCACGCCTGCGCGCCTCGGCCTTGAGCTCCTCGATGACCGGCGGGTGGAAGTGCGGGTCGCCCGACGCGCGCATCTGCTCGTCGTACACCGCCTCGGCGGGGTAGACGCGTGAATCCATGAACTCGAGCAGATCCGCCCGGTACTTCTTGGCGCGGTCCGACATCTCAAACAGGGACATCCGAACTCCTGACGGGTAGGGAGGGAAAGTTGGGCGGGCGCTTGTCCAGATGGCTGGCCACGCCTTCGACGACGTCGGACCCGCGGAAGGCCTGGAGCATGAGGCCTTCCGCCCGGCTCACGGAATCGGCGTAGGTGCCGTCCGCGTCGTTGCTCAGTTGGCTCTTGATGACGGCCATGGATGCCGGGGAGCAGCGCCTCGCCAGATCGGCGGCGTACTCGACAGCGGCATCCACCACGCCGGCGGTGGGGACCAGGTGGTCGAGGAGTCCGACACGGAATGCCTCTTCGGCCTCCACCATGCGACTCGACAGCAACAGGTCCGCTGCCCGGCTGTGCCCCACCAGCCGGGGCAACAGCCAGGAGATCCCGTACTCGGCGATCAGCCCGCGTTGCGCGAATGCCGTGGTGAACCGGGCCGAGGGCGAGCCGAAGCGGATGTCGCAGTAGAGCGCCTCCACCATGCCCAGGCCGGCGGCCACCCCGTTGACCGCTCCGATCAGCGGTTTGCGCAGGGTCCGCGGAACGTCCCGCGGACGGCGCCGTGCCCTGTCCGCCTCGGAGACCTCGCCGACCGCCTGCAGCCGTTGCAGGTCGGCTCCGGCGCAGAATCCGCGTCCCGCGCCGGTGACCACGACGGCACGTACGTCCGGGTCGTCCTCGGCGGCGTCGAGCAGCGCGAAATAGCGGTCCTCGAGTTCTTCGGTCCAGGCGTTCAGCTTGGCGGGCCGGTTGAACGTGAGCACCAGCACCGGCCCTCGGTGTTCGGCGAGGACGAGCTCGCCCGGCGCGCCGGTCATGCCTGCGCCAGCAGGGAGCTCTGGTACCGGCGCATTCCGCGCAGCCACCGGTCGTAGTCCGAGCCCTTGTGCCGGTACATCTCAAGAACGTCTTCGTGCGGCAGGACGAGGAAGCGCTCGTCGTCGATTGCGGCCAGGACGGCGCCGGCGACTTCGGCCGGCTCGAGGACGTCACCGGCGGAGGTGACGGCTCGCGTCGCGGCTCTTCCCAGGGCGTCCCCCGAGTCCTCCCCGGAGTACAGCAGCTTGGTGTTCACCCCCATCGGGCACAGACAGCTGACCCGGACCCCGCGATCGCCGTAGGTGACGCTCAGCCATTCGGCGAAGGCGACCGCCGCGTGCTTGGTGACGGCGTACGTGGCGGAGCCGATCTGGGTGAGCAGTCCCGCCGCCGAGGCCGTGCTCACGAAGTAGCCCTCACCGCGCTCGAGCCACCCCGGTACCAGCAGCCTCGCCGCACGGATGTGGGCGCGCAGATTCACGTCGATCGAGTGGTCCCAGTCCTGCTCGCTCGCGTCGAGGCCGGGCGCCCCGGCGATGCCCGCGTTCGCGAAGTAGAGGTCGACCGGGCCGAAGGTGCTCTCCGCCAGGTCGACCAACTGCTGGATCTGCTCGGTGTCCGACGCGTCCGCGGCGGCGCTGACGGTGCTTCCCGGATGGTCGGCGTTGACGCTCTCCGACACCGCCCGCGCGCTGTCCGCGTCGAGGTCCGCGACGACGACCCGGGCGCCTGCGCGAGCGAGCCGTGCGACCAGCGCACTGCCGATGCCTGCGCCACCACCGGTGACGACAGCGACTCTTTGTGCAACGTTCACAGCGAACCCTCTCGGTGGCGGGGCGTGCGAGGCCGGGGCCGGCCCCGAGATCGTGGGGCCGTGCTCTGCTGAACTGTATAGTTGAATCCGACGTCAAGTTCAATAGCAGGATGCAGGACACCGCACGAAGAAGAACGAACTGACCGCCCCTGCGGAGGAGGCAAAAAGGAGAAGCACCCGGCGGTGCCGGGTGCTGTGAGGCAGGTGGTGTGGTGCAGCCGCCGGATCAGCGGTGGTCGGGGAAACGAAGGGCGTTCGCCCAGAGCCGGGTGACCGTGGACACGAGCTCCTCGAAGTCCGCCGAAGCACCTTCTTCTTGCCGTTCGGCGAGTACGAAGGCGTTGTAGGCCATGACGCTGACCATGCCCGACAGCGCACGGGAGGCCATCATCGGATCGACCTCACGGTCTGCGACACCCCGCGCCTGCAGGTCGGCGATGCCGCGGGCATTGCGGCGGATGAACGCGTCGGCGCGCCGGCTCCGGAAGTCGCGGAACTCCGGCTCCACTTGGGCGACCTGCTCGAGCAGGCCCATCAGCTTCGCGTTCCGTTTGTACGCCTCGAGGTACGCGCGATTGCTCGCCTCAAGTACCGCATAGGGATCGTCGGTGCCCTGCACCCGGCGCATGCCGGGGTGCATCATGTCCTCCTGCGCCTCCAGGAGGACGGCGGCGAGCACCTCTTCCTTGTTGGCGAAGTAGGTGTAGAAGGATCCCGCCGCGCACTGAGCTTCTTTGGTGATGTCGGTCAGGCGGGTGTCGAGGTAGCCGTCCCGTTCGAACACCTTCCGTGCGGCTTTCACCAATGCGGCCCGCGTCCGAGCTCCGCGCTTCGTAGTGGGCGGCTCGCGAAGGTGCGAGAGGGGCGCCATGGGTGGCGCTTCGTCGCCGTCGATCTCCTCGGGAGCAGTGGTGTCCATCCCGGAAACTGTACTTGAATCCGACACCATGCTCACAATCCGTAAGGTGGGGACGCCGGGGACGCTCAGTGGCGGCCGGCGGCAATGTCGGCGGTCGGCGTGTCACGGGTCAGAGCGGTACGGTCGATGGACCGCTTGAGAATCTTCCCGGTCGGGCCCTTGGGGAGCGCGTCGACGAACCGGACGATGCGCGGGATCTTGTAGGCGGACAGCCTCTCTCGTGCCCAGGTCGACACCTCGCCGGCACCGAGCCCGGAACCGGGCCGGGCCGCGATGAGCGCGGCGACCTCCTCGCCGTAGTGCTCGTCCGGAACGCCGATCACGGCTGCCTCGACGATGTCCGGATGCTCGTAGAGAACCTCCTCGACCTCGCCGGGGTAGACGTTGTAACCGCCGCGGATGATCAGGTCCTTGATGCGGTCGACGATGCGCAGGTCCCCGTCCGTGTCGGTTTCACCGAGGTCGCCGGTCCGGAACCAGCCGTCGGACGAGAGGGCCGCGGCGGTGTCCACGGGGCGGTTCCAGTAGCCGCGCATCACTGTGGGTCCCTTGATGTGGACCTCTCCGACGGTGCCCGGCGGGCACTCCTGGCCCTCGTCGTCACGCACCTGAACCCGCGTCCGCGGCACCGCCCTGCCGGTGTACCCCGTCTTGCCGCCGCGGTCGATGTCGTTGAAGGTGCCGAACGCGGTGGTCTCGGTGAGCCCATACCCTTCGAGGATGGTGCAGCCGAAGCCGGCTTCGAAGGCCCGGGCGATCTCCCCGGGAAGCGACGCGCCGCCGGAGACGGCGACACGGAGCCCGGCGAAGTCCGCCGGGTTCGCATCACCCGCCGCGTGCAGCAGCGCGTTCCACATGGTCGGCACACCGGCCATGATGGTGAGCCGGTCTCGGCGGAGCATGTCCAGCATCGACGCCGGGTCGAACCGGGCCAGCAACGACATCGAGCCGCCCACCGTCAAGGTCGCCATCATGACCGATGCCTGGCCGAACACATGGAACAGCGGGAGTCCGGTGCCGGTACGGTCGGCGCTGGAGGCACGGCTGCACTCGGCGCCGATCTCCCCGGCGGACAGCAGGTTCCCGACGGTGAGTTGGGCCCCCTTCGGCCGCCCCGTGGTTCCCGAGGTGTACAGGATGGCCGCGGTCTCGTCGCGGTGCCGGTCGACGACGCCGACAGGAGCAGCGTCGGCCGACGCGCCCGGGGACAGCGTCCAAGAGGGCATTGAGAGCGCCGCGGCCGCCTCCGCGACAGCGGGGCCGAGGGCGTGCCATGCGATCGCCAATGAGCATCCGGCGTCGCCGAGAACGTACTCGACCTCGGGCCGGGTGGACATCGTGTTGACCGGCACCACGACACAGCCCGCGGCCTGAATCCCGAGGTAGGCCACCACGAACTCGGGCACCGACGGCGCCGCGAGCAGCACCCGGTCCCCCGGGGACAGGCCCGCGGCGACCAGGGCGCCCGCGTACCGCGTACTCGCGTCACGCAGCCGAAGGTAGGTCCACTGATCCGTGGCGCCGCGCAGTGCGATGTTGTCGGGAGTGGCGGCCGCGTGGCGGCACACAGGATCGAAGACGCTGGTCATGGGCGTGCCTTCCGGGACGAGAGCAGGTGATGGTGCGGGTCGCACCCGCTCCGATGGGTTGACTTGGCCCGGCTTCGGCATCAAGTCCTCGGGCGGTGCGGCCGGATGACCGACCTCACTGCGCCCGTTCGGTGGACCGTCAGGTGGTGATCCCGAAGCGTTCGGCGAGTTGGCGGCGGGTATCGGCGGCACTGGTGTGCAGTACGCCCTCGATTCCGATCCGCGCCGCTCCGTCGAGGTTCTGCTGCAGATCGTCGATCATGACGGCCGCCTCGGGCTCGATGCCGAGGCGTTCACATGCGATCGCGTAGATCCGCCGGGAGGGCTTGCGGATTCCGACCTCGGCGGAGATGACGATCACGTCGGCGACAGCGGCGAGTTCGACCCCGTCGTAGGTTCCGGTACCGAAGGAATTGGACACGAGCGCAACGGGACGGCCGGCGGCTCGGAGATCACCGAGCAGCGCGAGCATGTCCTGGTCGATCGACATCGCCGCCTGCATGCGGGCCGTGAGCCCCTCGGCCACCACGTCGGCTCCGTGCGCACGGAGCCGTGCGGCGAATCCTCGCTCGAAGGCTTCGGCGTCGATACGGCCGCACTCGTGGTCGGCCAGCAGGGTGCGTGATGCCTCGTCCTTGCCGAGGAGGTCGAGCGGCAGGCGCGGGTCGCCGCCGAGCGAGGCCCCGAAGTCGGTGAAAGCCCGCAGCACACTGGAGGTGATGACCCCACCGAAGTCCACGAGGACCGCGGTTCGCGCCTTGTCCGTCACGGTCGACACCTCAGGCAACCTCGAACAGTCCGGCTGCGCCCATTCCGCCGCCGATGCACATCGAGATCACCACATACCGGACGCCCCGGCGCTTGCCCTCGATGAGGGCATGCCCCACCAGCCGGGCACCGGTCATGCCGTACGGATGACCGACCGAGATGGCGCCGCCATCGACGTTGAACCGCTCCGGGTCGATGTGCAGTTCGTCGCGGCAGTACAACGCCTGGGAAGCGAACGCCTCATTGAGTTCCCACAGGCCGATGTCGTCAATGGTGAGGTCGTGCTGCTTCAGCAGCTTCGGAATGGCGAACACCGGCCCGATGCCCATCTCGTCCGGCCCGCAACCGGCAACGGTCATACCCCGGTAGACGCCCAGCGGTTCCAGTCCGCGACGCTCGGCCTCCTTCGACTCCATCAGCACCGACGCCGAGGCCCCGTCCGACAACTGCGAGGAGTTGCCCGCCGTGACGCTGGAATGCTCGCTCACCTGGCCGTCCGGCAGCACCGGCGCCAACCCGGCCAAGCCCTCGAGCGTCGTCGACGCGCGGTTGCCCTCGTCCCGGGTCAGGGTCACAGCCTCGTCCCGCACCTCCCCGGACTCCTTGTCCAGGACCTTCTTGACGCTGTCGAGCGCGACGATCTCCTGGTCGAATCGGCCGGCGTCCTGCGCCGCAGCGGTGCGCTGCTGTGACACCAGCGCGAACTCGTCCTGGCGTTCCCGGCTCACGCCGTAGCGCTCGGCGACGATCTCCGCCGTGTGCAGCATCGGCAGGTAGATGTCCGGCGTGTGCTCAACCAGCCAGGGGTCCGTCATGCGGTGGGTGTTCATGTGGTCGTTCTGCACCAAGGAGATCGACTCGACACCGCCGCCGACAGCGACCTGCATTCCGTCCGCGACTATCTGCTTGGCGGCTGTCGCGATGGCCATGAGACCCGACGAGCACTGCCGGTCGATCGTCATCCCCGACACGATGTCCGGAAGTCCGGCACGCAGAGCGGCCTGCCGCGCGACATTGAAACCCGAGGACCCCTGCTGCACGGCACAGCCGAAGATCACATCCTCGACCTCACCTCCCTCGAGCCCGGCGCGCTGCACCGCGTGCGAAAGGGCATGGGCGCCGAGTTCCTGCGCCTGGGTGTCGTTGAACGCGCCGCGGTACGCCTTGCCGATCGGCGTCCGTGCTGTCGAAACGATGACTGCTTCCCTCATGTCGCCTCACTGTTTCCTGTTGGTCCGGTTCGTCCGGGCCCTCGGACCGGAACTTCGAACGCCGCGATCCGGGCTCGGTTGCCGGTGGGGGTGCCGAACGCCAACTCCGGCGGGGAGAGGGCGCATTGACCGACTCCTCGGATGACCGATGACATGCCATGGCCGCAGGGGCCAGGGGTCGGCCTTCCGACTGGTTATAGTTGAATTCGGCGTCAGGTTCAATCATGCCTCGGTCTTGACAGTTCGCTCCCGCGCCTGGAAGGTACCGACCAGTCGGTACAAAGAGGTGGGCCGTGACTCAGCTGAGCATCTCCACGGGTGCGGGTTTGTTCGACGCGATCGCGGCGGGACCGCCCGAGGGCCGCCCGGTGCTGCTGCTGCACGGCTTTCCGCAGACGGGGCTGGTCTGGCGACGGCAGATCGAGGCCTTGGCCGCGCACGGCTACCGGGTGGTGGCACCCGACCAGCGTGGATACTCCCCCGGCGCCCGCCCCGCGCGGCCCGAGGACTATCGCATCGGCCTTCTCGTGGACGACGTGGTCGCGATCGGTGAGGAACTGGGCTGGGCGGCGTTCGACCTGGTCGGCCACGACTGGGGAGGCGCGGTGGCCTGGTGGACCGCGCACGCCCACCCCGACCGCGTACGCACCCTGACGGTTGTCTCGACCCCGCACCCCGGCGCTCTGGCCACCGCCCTGCGCACCGACCAGGATCAGCGCAAACGCTCCCACTACATGATCGACTGGCGCGAAACACCCGCGACCGAGGAGCGCATGCTCGCCCACGATGCCCAAGAGCTTCGGGATGTCTACGCCGGAAAGGTCCCGCAAGACAGTGCGGACGCCTACGTACGCCACCTGTCCCGGCCCGGCGCTCTCACCGCGGCGCTGAACTGGTACCGGGCCGGCCGCCCCGAAGGCGCGATCGACGTTGTCGACCTGCCCACGCTGTACGTCTGGAGCACGGAGGACAGCGCGTTCGGCCCGGCAGCCGCGCAGGAGACCGAGCGATGGGTCAACGGGCCGTACCGGTTCGAGACCCTCCAGGGCGTCAGTCACTGGATCCCCGAGGAGGCGCCCGAAACGCTGAGCCGCCTACTGCTCGAACACTTGCGAGCGCACGGCGAGTACTGAACCCGCAGCGAATTTCCCGTTCGTCGACTCTCCGGAGAGGTGACCCATGGAGACTGCGCGCGCGGCCTGGCGCCGCCTCGAGCCCGTCCACGCAATGATCTACTTCGTCCCCGAGGGGAGGCGACGGTACGCGGACCTCGGCCTGAGCGGTCGCGCCGGGTACTTCACCTCCAGGAGCGCCGCGTTCGGCCGCGCATCCGCCGAGCTGGTCATCTCGACCTTCTACAACTTCAACCCCGATGTCGTACGGCAGGCGGTCGATGGGGCCTGGGACGCAACTACGCCGCAGCAAGTGCTGGACGCGCGGTACGCCGCGGCGGGCGAAGCCCTGCGACGGGCGGGAATCCACGGGTTGCCCAACTTCGACGAGGTGCTGACGCTGACCCGCCGGGCCGCTGAGGCGGCCTGCGAACACGCGCAGGGCCGGCCGCTGTTCGCCGCGCATGCCGCACTGCCCTGGCCGCAGGAGCCGGTAGTGCAGTTGTGGCATGCTCAGACGCTGCTCCGGGAGTTCCGTGGCGACGGCCATGTCGCGTGCCTGCTGAGCGAGGGCGTCGGAGGCTTGGAAGCCCTGGTTCTGCACGCCGCGACCGGTGAGGTTCCCGTCGACTTCCTCAAGGCGAGCCGTGCGTGGCCCGAGGAGGAGTGGGCCGGCACCCAGGAGCGCCTACGCACGCGAGGTCTCCTCGACGGCGACTCCCTCAGCCCGGAAGGCGCACTCCTGCGCCGGCACATCGAGGACCGCACCGACCGCCTGGCCCTCCCCGCCTACGCCGTCCTGGGTGACGCGGACTGTGAGCGTCTCGCCGAACTCGCCAGTCCCTTCGGCCGCGCCGTCGTCGAAGCCGGCCTTCTCCATCTCGGCTGACCGGGCCCTCATCCCTCCACCCAGGTCTCCTATGATTCCGGCGGCCGAAGTCAGCACGGAACCAGCACGGGCAGGGTGGCGTGCCAACTCGGTGCCGACCGTCCTGCTTCGCCGCGCCCTCTGCGGAGCTCGACGGCTTCTCCCGGACGTCCCGGAGAACTGGACGGCCTGCGCTCACGGACCCGAATGGGTGTGCGCTGCCCACAACGTCGGGGTGCCGGGGTACCGGTCACGCAGGCGCCGCGTGGCGTGGTGCATGGCGTGGGCGCTGCGCTCGACCCGGGGCGGAATCGTTCCGTTGTCGGTGAGGTGGCCGTAGAAGTCCATCGCCAGCTCGATGGCGGTACGGTCGTCGACGGACCAGAGGGTACCGACGACATGTCGATAGCCCGCGAGCTGGAACGCGGCCGTGATGTGGAGCGCTTCGTCGGCCAGTCTGGCGGCGGTGACGCTGGTTTCACAGGCGGCCAGGTAGGCCAGCGCAACGTTCAGATGAAGGTTGCTGATGTCCGTGACGGTCAGCGGTGCGCGGGCATGGTCGGGCAGGATCAGCCGACTGCGCCCGGGGTCGGTTCCATCGGCCAGTGCGTGGCAGGCGAAGTGGGCGATCCGGTGTCCGTGCAGGGACTCCAGAACCTTGTCGCGGGTCGGATCGGCCAGCAGATGAGCGCCAGGGATGAGCGCGCTGATAGCACGCGTCTCGCCGCGGACTCCGGGCAGTGGGCTGCCAGGAGTGTCGGGCACCGGTACGACCACGGTGGTCGGCGCGCCGGCGTCGGCGCCGCGGGCGCGTGCGTGTTCCAGGGCGCCGACCGTGGTGGTGTACGACGAGACGACGCGGTCCAAGACCGTACGCGGGGCCGCCGTCCCGCCTGAACGTGCGCCGCGGTGCTCGGCGTGGTGGCCGGCAGCATGCAGCGGGAGGAAGGCCATGATGCCGACGGGACACCACCAGAGCCTGGGCCATGACTCCTCGGCGGCGGGGCAGGACGTGTGGCCCACCCGGGTCAGGACGGGTTCGGCGACGACGTCCCACAGCCATTCCAGGACGTCGAGGATCTCGCGCTGGGCCGTGATCCGCCGTTGAGGATCGATCCCAGGGTCCGCGGCATTCCGGTGAGCCGCGCGCAGCCGGTCCGCCTGGTCGTACGCCTTCGCTTGAGTCAGCCCTGGCAGGGGCACGGCCTGGACGGGCGAGTCTGTCCCTGCGGTCAGAATGAGGGCGTCACAGCGAGTGCTGCTGGTGCTGACGAAGACGACGGGACCGTCCTGGGCCTGGCGCGCCAGTCGTGCAGCAGTCGGCGCGTGCTGGAAATCGCCGAATCCGGGCCGCTGCCTGATCTGCTCGACCAGCTCCTGCCAGGCCTGATGGGCTTCGATGCGTTCCTCGGACAGCGGCCGCCCCGACGTCCCGACCGGCTCGCCATCGCCGCGCCCCGGGGATTCCTGCTCCGCCGCCGGACTCGGCGGATCGAGCTCGGCGAGACGGGTGCGCAACCGGTCCAGCCGCTCGGCCAGTTCGGGTGCGTGTGCGCGCAGGCGGATCTGCTCGGGGCTCCGCTGCGCCAGGACGTCGGCAGCGAGAATCCCACGCGTCTGTTCGAGCAGTTCGACCGCTCGGACGGTCCGACCCGCGTGCAAGGCGGCTGCCGCCGCTTCACCGGGCAGTTCGTTCAGCCGGCTCAGCTGATGCTGCCGGTCCGGCCGAACGAGGCTGCGCGGGGCGAACGTCTCCACCAGCTGGATGGCGTCCTCGATGGCTTGGAGTCCGGTCCGGGCATGGTGGGGGATGAGTCCGGCCACCCTCGCATACCGCCGGTACCCCGAGATACGCAGGAAGGTGGTGGCCGTCTGACTGTCCCCGGCCTCGCGGTAGCAGCGAAGCGCCTCGTCGAGTAGGCCCGAGGGCCCGCCCCGCTCGGCCCTGGCCTCCAGGGCGTGCCCGAGGTTGATCAGGAACTCCCCGCGCTCCGGGTGGTCGCGGGCGGTGAGCCGCACCGCGTCGCGCGCGGCTTGGACGGCTTCGTCCAAGACTTCCGCGTCGAAGAAGGGCAAAGAGGAGAACAGCTGGGAGATGGCGCCCTCGATGGGGTTCTCGAACCGCGCGACATCCTGGACGCTGACGGACGACACCGCGTTCTTGAACGCGATCAGCAAGACGGTCGCCAGGCTGTTGAGGTGCCTCGCGGCATTCGGGTGGTCCCGGGGAATGAGCGCCAGTGCCTCCCGCGCCAGCGCCACCGCTTCCCGGAGCACCTCCATGCGCTCGGTGCGGTCGTAATGCATCCTCAACAGGCTCACCAGGCCGATCAGACGTCCGGCTCGGGCCGGGTGGCTGCCCTGCGTGATCTGCACGGCCTCCCGCTGCGCCTCGATCGCCTCGTCGAGCACATCCGGCTGCTCCGTACGCATCCAGAGAATCTGCAGCGTGCTCGCCAGGTTGTTGAGATACATGGCGCGTCGGGGATGCTTGCGCGGGATCAGTGCCGTGGCCTCCCGCTCGGCCCGTACTGCCTCCTCCAGCAGCTCCATCCGGCTGACGTGAAGGTACAAGGCCCGGACTGCGCCGCCGAGACCCGTCAGGTACATGGCCCGGTTGGGGTCGTCCGGGCCGGCCAGGGCCACAGACTCCCTGCCGGCCTCCACGGCTTCCTCCAGGTCCGCCATGTGCGCGGTGCGTGCGAACAGGCGCTGCAGAGCGGTGCTGAGATTGTTGAGGTACTGCGGGCGCTTGGGTTCGCCGACGGGGGTGAGCGCCACGGCTTCGCGCTCGCAGGCGACTGCCGCTCGGAGCAGGCCGGTCCCGTCGGCGTGCTGGGAGCCCGCCCCGCCGGTCTCCCCGTGCAGCTGGGCGAGGGCGCCTCCGAGGTTCGTCAGCCGGCCAGCGCGGCGGGGGTGATCGCGAGGAGTGGCATCCACTGCTTCCCGCCCGTACCGCACCGCCTCTTTGAGCCGCTCCGGATCGCCGGTGCGCTCGTACAGCGTCTGCAGCGTGGTGCAGAGCTGGTCCAGCCGCTGCGCGCGTTCAGGCTCGTCGGGCGGAAGGGCAGGCACCGATTCCCGGGCGACCGAGACGAATTCCTCCAGCACGTCCGTACGGTCGTCGGCGTGGAAGAGGGCTTCGAGGGTGATGGTCAGGAGGTTGAGCACCTCGGTACGTCCGGCGTGCTCCCGCGGCGTCCGGGCCACTGCTTCGCGCAGGGCCTCGGCCGCAGCCTCCATGTCGTCGACGCGACCGGAGTGCGCATGGCTCAAGTGGAGCGCCAGGGCCAGGTGGTTCAGATGCTTGAAGCGGTCGGGGTGGTCCTGCGGAACGGCGTCCAGTGTCTCCCGCCCGATGTGTACCGTCTCCTCCACCAGGTCGGGGACTTGATCACGCATGGACAGTTCGAGGAGTCGGGAACCGAGGCTTGCCAGGCGGTCGATGCGTGCCGCGTCGTCAGGCGGGGTGCACCGTACGACTTCGCGTCCGGTCTCAACCGCCTCTTCGAGCAGGCCGGGCCGTCCGGTGCGCTTGTGCGCGATGGTCAGGGCGATTCCGAGATTGACCAGGTACATGGTGCGGTCCGGGCGGTCCTGCGGGGTAAGAGACACCGCTTCGCGGATCGCCCGCAGCGACTCGTCCAGACCATCGAGCCCGCCGGTGACCTGGTACTCACGGCCGAGAGCACCAGCAAGGCAGCTCAGTACGGCGGCGCGCTCCGGAGAGTTCGGCGGCAGTGCATCCAGCGCTTCCCGTACGGCCTGGACCGCTTCCGCGTACGCGCGCGGCTCGCCGGTGTACTTGGCCCGGAGCCCAAGAACATGTTCCAGGCTGGTCACCCGCAGGGCGTAGCCGGAACGTCCACGTGCGAGCCGCAGCGCCGCACGCTCGGTCGTGATGGCTTCCGCCAGCACGTCCTGGTTCTGGGTGCGTGCGTACAGGTCCCGGAGGCAGACTCCGAGGTCGCTCAGGCGCACGAGGCGATCTCGATGGCCGTGCGGCGTGCGCGCCACCGCCGCACGGAAATACGTGGCAGCGGTGCGCAGGTCCTGCAGCTCGCCGGAGCGGTCGAACGCGAACACCATGGCGGAGGCGCGGCGTCCCAACGCCTCCGGGCCCTCGCGCACGAGCGGTGCCAGCCCCGCCTCCATGCGGAAGGCCGTGCGCAACGGCTCCGGCACGAGGTCCGGGTCGGCCCAGTAGACAGGCAGCATGAACCGCAGGACCGCGTCCAGGTCGCCCATGCCGCCACGCTGGGCGAGCACTTGAGAACGTAACCAGTGGTAGGAGCCCAGTATCCGGGCCGCCTCGAGGTCTGATTCCGGTTCGACGACGGCTGTGAGGCCGACGGCGGCGCGTTCGGCTTCAGGCTCCAGAATCCCGAGGGGATCCCTGACGCAGCGGTCCAGGCACTGCTGAAGAGCGGCGAGCGCCGCCAGACGGTCCGGCACTGCAGATCCCCCCGCGATCGGCATCTGTCATCAGAATCGTATCCGCCGATAGGGCGACGCGGTGTACGCTCCGGCCCGTTCGCACGCGAGAAGCCAAGGCCGGACGGGGAGGAACAACGAGCGTGGACATGGAGGTTCGCGAACGGGTCAAGGCACTCTGCGGCCAGCTCAGTCGCTGGCCCTCGGTACGGGAGACCGTTCGCGAGGGAGCCGCTGAGGGCGCACTCGACGAACTGCTGACCCTGCTGAGAGGCCGTGAGGAGCCCGACCCGGCCCGGCTGGAGGAACTGCTCGACACGATCGGCCGGGCCGCCGCCGAGCGCGGACTGCCGGGCCTGACGAGCCGAGTGCGCGGCCCGATTCCCGCTCTGCCACACGGAATGCCCGCCGGCCCCGAAACTCTGGGATGGACGTGCCCGCTGGCACGCTGCACGCGTGTGGTGCTCGCCGGGGAGAGCGAGGGTACCCCGGTGTGCGCGGCTGCCGACCCTGGCGCGAATGCCATGACCCCCTATGCGCCCCGCCCGGGAACACGGTGAACACGTTCCTGGTGGAGTTGGCCACCAGGCTGATGGACCGCTGGCTTACCGCCCTGGTGGCACCTGGGCTGCTGTGGGTCGCGGTCCTGGTTTCAGCAACGCGGCTGGGCCAGGACGCGCCCTTCGAACTCGACCGGCTCAGCGACTGGTTGGACTGGCTCACCCGGCAACCCGCCCTGCATACACCGGCCGTGGTCATCCTGCTGGCCGTCACGGCCGTGCTCACCGCCGGCGCGGTCGGCCTTCTCGCGGGCGCCCTGGGCGGTCTGGCCGAGCGCTGTTGGGCACTTCCCGGCGCCCTGCCGCCCGCCGCCTGGCTGCTCACTGCGCGCCGCCGCCGATGGGACTGGGCAACACGCCGACTGCGGGAGGCTGTTCTGCACGCCGTCGAACTCGACGCCCAGGGGACCGATACAGGGCGCGCCGACGCCTTGGCTCTGCGGCGTCAACGACAACGCGTCCGGCTGGGCCCGGCCCGCCCGGTGCGGCCCACCCGGATCGGGGACCGTTACGCCCGAACCGCCGAGCGCGTGCAGCGCATCAACGGCCTGGATGACCTCGCTCTGGTCTGGCCCCGGCTGTGGACGGTGCTCCCAGACTCGCTACGCACCGAGATCGCCGCCGCCCGGGGCGGCACCAGCGATGCCGCGAGGCTGTTTGGCTGGGGCATGCTCTACCTCGCGATCTCGGCATGGTGGTGGCCCGCCGCCCTCCTCGGCGCGGCCATCTTCGCCGTGGCCACGGTACGGGCCCGCTCCACCAGCGAGAATCTGTCCGCTCTGATCGAGACGGCCGTGGACCTGCACAGCGCGGATCTGTCCGAACGACTCGGGTTGCCGAGCACACCCTCGCCCGTCGCCGCGGGACGTGCGATAACCGACCGGCTGAGAGGCACCTCCGGTAGGGACAACGAGGATGCGAACTGACTACCGTTCCGATCCCGAAACGGAGACCTCCGCCTGCCCCGGACTCTGAAGGGCCCGGGTCGGCGAGTTGTTGCATCAGTTCTCCGGCCAGCCGCAGCAGACCGCGCTCTGCCGGCGTCATGGTCCGTGCGAGCGCTGACGCCAGCCAGGCGTTGCCGTCCCTCACGTGCTCGCGCAACGTTTGCTCGCCCGCTTCGGTGATCTGGATGTCCTGTCGCCGCTTGTCGCTGCTGCTGCGGCGGCGGCGGCGTGTGACCCTGCCCTGACGCTCCAGGTCTTGCACGACACGGGTCAGCGACTGGGCCTGCACCCCTTCGATCGCCGCCAGTTCACTGATGGCAAGCGGACCGCGGTGCTTGAGGTTGGCCAGGATCGATGAGGAGAGCCGGATCAGCGGTTCGGGCCTTCCTGATGCTCGGCCCGCATCCGGGAAGCCAGTCGCGAGAGGCCCCACCGGAGCTTCTCGGCGGTGTACAGCTCTTCTTCTTCAGCATCCACGAACCACGCTAAGGCTTACGCCGATGCGAGAACCGTGCCTCGTCCAAGGTGTCCTCGCTGCTCTCGTGCCGGCGAGCCGAGCCGCACGACGATGTCGGGGCACCACGATGCACGGCCGAAGGCTCTTCAAGGACCCGGGCCATGGGCACGTGGGCGCGGCGCGCACCCCGAACCAACTGGAGCGCTGGGGGCCGCCCGCGATCACGGGGACGGCTCATCGCGGCTGCTGCCCTCTGACGAGCGCAGTGGGCAGTGACGCGTCGAGGATCAGATCACGCGGCAGCGCCAGTTCGAAGCGCTGCTCCAGAACGGCGAGGGAGGCACGGTGCGCCGTGTCCCTCTCCCTCTCCTCCGGGATTCCGGCCGCGTCGATTTCAGCGCGGATGAGGTCGGCGCCGGGGCCGGTGATCTCCTGCGACCAGGTGTACATGTACATGTCGAAGCCGCACACATACTGGTCGTCGTGGAAGTAGGCGAATGCGGGTGGCGGGACCTTCGGGTTCTGCTTCTCGTAGTAGAGCTCGAAGACGTGGACCCCGTCTCGGGATGTCCCGTCGTGGTACGCGGGCCCGAGGACGGACGGCCAGTGGCCGTAGGCAAGGGCGAAGCCCAGGCCGGCGTGGTCGCCGTAGCGGACGGCGATGCTGTCGGCGTCGCCGCGCTCCCCGTCGAGCTCGTCGATGAGCTCTTCGGCCTGCGGCCCGGTGGTGGCCTCGACCGGTACGGGGCCGCCGGGAGCGGCGAGGCGGGCGGCGAGCTGTTCGCCGGTCAGGCCCCGGGCCAGCTTGATGCAGTAGCCGAGCCAGGAGATGTCCCCGTCGGCTATCCATGTGATCCCGCCGGAACTCACTGCGTGTCTCCGTTCTCCGGTGTGGCGCGGCCCGGGGTCGGCCCTGTGACCGGCCCCGGGCCACACATGAGGTGTGCGTCAGTATCGTGCTACCGGATGTCGCACTTGATCGTCGGCTTCGAGGCGTCGCACTTGTCGAAGCCCGGCGTCCTGACGAAATACGCGTCCTGATCAATCAGCCGGAGCTCTTTGGCGAACGTGGGGAAGCGGCTCATCGAGGTGGAGTTGACCCACCCGGACATCGCGGACCGGCCGCATACTTCGGACCAGGTCGGAGCGGCTGTGCGCTCGTCATCGTACAGTCGCCAAGTGCCGTCCGACAGCTTGGTGGCGTAGGTCTGCGCGCACTTGTCGCCCGAGGTGACCTGGTTGGTGCCGCCCATGTCGGAGGGCATTCCGCCGCTGTTGTAACTCGCCGCGAAGGTGAACTCGTCGCAGGACGGCTTGTCGCTGGCGGAGATGTCGGTCACCGGTGTGGTATCCGGGTGGCCGGATTTGGCGGCCCAGCTGTCCGGGCAGATGACCCTGCGGTTGGCGTCGGGGTCGCGGCCGTACTTGTTGCGCTCACCGTGCTCGCCCGTATCGCCCCTGCGGTCGGGGAGGTAGCTCAGTGGCGCACCTTCGCGGATCTTCGCCTGGGTCAGCCAGGCGTGCGCGGCAGCCGCTGGGGTCTTGGCGGTGTTGAACACATAGCCGGGCATGTAGTCCCGGAACACGCAGCCCGCCGGGGAGTACACCATGTCGCAGCGCACGAACACCGGGTTGCCGAGGAAACCCTGACTGTTGTCTGTCGGGAACGTCTCCGGCACCGACGTGGAGAACGTCGCGTACGGTGCGAACGCCAGCGCCTGGGAGAGGTCGGAGTCCTTCTTCCCGGACTCGTCCGGCACCCCGCCGGACCACTGCACGGTGGCCGTCGCAGTCTCCTCGTGGGGATCGATGTCGTAGGAGCCGCCCCACATCAGCTTGCCGTCCCAGGCATAGGAGGGTTTGTCCGCGCACCCGGCGGAGCACTGCGGGGAGATCGTCAGCTTGATCGCCCCAGGCTGGGCGGGGAACGGCATGTGTCCTGCGGGCATCGGCAGCGGTGTGACACGGGCCCACAGTTTCAGCTCCGTGCCGGTCAGCGCCGTGCTCATGTGAGAGGAGTACAAGAACTCCTGATAGCCCTTCTCCTCCAGGCCCGCCTCATCGGTGACCTGGACGGAGAACTTCCCGTACATGCACGCCTTGTCGCGGGTGAAGATCGACAGGTAGGTGCCCTGAGTGGCGCCCACTTCGCAGGAGTCGTGCAGCGGCGGGTTCGCGGCCCGCGTGGACTTCAGCCTCGCCCTGGATTCGCGGGCGGCTTCAAAGTCTGCCTTCGTGGCCGGCTCCCAAGCGATGCACAGCCGGTCACCCCGCGCGGTCGCCTCACAGTGCTGTTCACCTTCGGCGTCCCTGGTCTGCACGGAACCCCAGCCGGGGACCGGCTGCCAGGAGGTGTCGAACGCCGGGTCCGTCGCGTCCCTCTTCGGCGCCGGGAGGGTGATGTCGACCTGCCGGGCCCGGGTCTTGAACGTCGCGTAGGGCGACCAGTCCGTCTCGTACAGGGAGCCGTCGTAGGCGGAGGTACGGAACGCGTAGGTGGTGGCGGGCTTGAGGTTGCCGTGCGGGACGGTGACCGTGGCCTTCGACCCCGAGGCCACCATCTTCGACACGATGACGCCGTACTCGGCGGACACGTCGCCCTGATTGGCCGGGTCGGCGTTCTGGCCCGTGAGCTTCACCTTGGCCTTCGGCTTCCCGGCCGTGTCGACGGTCCACACCTCGAAGGTGAGGTTCGCCTTGTCCCCGTCCGGGTCCGTGACCGAGTTGCGCAGCTGCGCCACGGTGCGGTCGACCTGCCACACATTGCCGCTCTGCTTCCATGTGGGTCCGGCTTCCGGCTTGCTCCCCGACGCGGGGCGGCCACCGGCTCGGGTGCCCTTCTCCGGCCCGGCGGCCGGCCGCGACGACGGAGCATAGTTCCCGTCCCCGTTGGGAGCCGGGCCGTCGGCGGCAGACGCCACGCCGGTGCCGAGTAACAGGGCCGCGGCGGTGACGGCGGTGGTTATTCGGAACAGGCAGCGTCTTCTTTTCGTCTGTCCAGACACGCTGGATGGTCCTTTCAGGCCCCGTCCCGCGAGCTCATGACTGTGTATGCCCCCGGGCCGCAGGCTGGTTGGTGGGTGGGTTGAGTCGCGCTGGAACTTTCCTACAGGCCTCCGCGTTGCCGTTCCTAGGTCACCAACTGGGGCGTTCAGCCTGAAACGCAGGTAGTGGACGTGATGAGGCCGACGTTTGGCGAGGGTTGCAGCGCGGATCCTCCAAACCCTGAGCAGCGGTCGCTGTGGACGTCCACCAACCCGCCCGCAGGCATTGAGGGTCAGAGCTGGGGGTGGTGTCTCCGGGGCGGCGCTACCGTGAGCGACACGGATGACTCCGCGCACCGTTGGTCATCCGCCGCGCGGTCAACCCGGCTAAGTGCACGCCCACTTGGGCACTGGTGGCGAGTGGAAGTGACGGCTGTCGTCATCGCCTCGGCGAGGGTCGGGGCGTGGGCACCCAGAACCTCGACGGTCTCGGCGATGTATCGGTAGGCGGTGGTGGTGCCGACGCCGAACCCGGCGGCGAGCTGGGCGCAGGTGTGCCCGCGGCGCAGGTGGGCCGGCGTCGGCTGGGCTTGCCGACAGCAACCGCAGGGCGGAACTGGACACGTCGATTCCGGACGGGACCGGCATCGATGGCCGGTCGGTCGGGTTTACTGCCGCGGAACGGCTCTCACCATCAGTCCTAAATGTCCCAGTTCAACGGAGCATAGCCAGCACCAAGTCCGAGCGGTCATGGTGGTCTGACGCATAGCCACGCCCCGAACTATGGTGTCCCACCACATGTGCGCCTGACCTGCAGGTTTCTACGGTGTCCCGACACCTACCCGTCCCCACCGCACACGAGGAAGTGGCGAACATGGCCTCCGCAACAACCGCTCCCCCACCACCCGGGAATCTCAAGCGCATAGTCGCCGCCAGCCTCATCGGCACCACGATCGAGTGGTACGACTTCTTCCTCTACGGCTCCGCCGCCGCCCTCGTCTTCAACAAGGTGTTCTTCCCGGACTCCGATCCGCTCGTCGGCACGCTGCTGTCCTTTCTGACGTACGCCGTCGGATTCGCGGCCCGTCCGCTGGGTGCGCTGGTGTTCGGGCACTACGGTGACCGGCTCGGCCGTAAGAAGCTGCTGGTGTTGAGTCTGTT
Source organism: Streptomyces sp. NBC_01017 (assembly GCF_045162795.1). Taxonomy (NCBI): domain Bacteria; kingdom Bacillati; phylum Actinomycetota; class Actinomycetes; order Kitasatosporales; family Streptomycetaceae; genus Streptomyces; species Streptomyces sp. NBC_01017. Next base: position 9,509,991 of record NZ_CP108683.1, on the reverse strand, counting down.
GCTGATGGGTGGGGCGACCTTCGCGATCGGGCTGTTGCCGACGCACGCGACCATCGGCACCGCCGCGCCCGTGCTGCTGACCGTACTGCGCCTGGTGCAGGGCTTCGCGCTCGGTGGTGAGTGGGGCGGGGCCGTGCTGCTGGTGTCCGAGCACGGGGACGCGCGGCGGCGTGGCTTCTGGGCCTCGTGGCCGCAAACCGGCGCCCCCGCAGGCCAGTTGCTGGCGACCGGCGTGCTGTCGCTGCTGACGGCCGTGCTGTCGGACAGCGCCTTCGTCAGTTGGGGCTGGCGAATCCCCTTCCTGCTCTCCGGTGTACTGGTCATCGTCGGTTTGTGGATTCGTCTGTCTGTCGATGAATCGCCGGTCTTCAAGCAGGCGTTGGCCCAGGCAGAGGCACGCAAGGTCGCACACGCGGCCACGGCCGAGAAGGCCCCGCTGGTCTCCGTACTGCGGCACCACTGGCGTGATGTGCTAGTGGCGATGGGCGCGCGTATGGCGGAGAACATCAGCTACTACGTCATCACCGCCTTCATCCTCGTCTACGCCACCACCTCGGCCGGCATCTCCAAGCAGACCGCCCTCAACGCCGTACTCATCGCCTCCGCCGTGCACTTCGCCGTCATTCCGGCCTGGGGTGCCTTGTCGGACCGGATCGGCCGGCGTCCCGTCTACCTGCTCGGCGCGGTCGGCGTCGGGCTGTGGATGTTCCCGTTCTTCTCGCTCATCGACACCGGCAGCTTCGGCAACCTGATCCTCGCCGTGACCGTGGGGCTGGTCCTGCACGGCGCCATGTACGCGCCCCAGGCCGCCTTCTTCTCCGAGATGTTCGCGACTCGGATGCGCTACTCCGGTGCCTCGATCGGCGCGCAGTTCGCCTCGGTCGCGGCAGGCGCCCCCGCACCGCTGATCGCCACCGCTTTGCTGGCCGACTACGGCAACTCCACCCCGATCGCCCTGTACGTCATCGCCGCGGCCGTCCTCACGGTGATCGCGGTCGGGCTGGCCAAGGAGACCCGCCACCGCGATCTGGCCGACATCGAGCCCGCGGACGACGCGGAGCCTGCGGCGGCCCGGCCGGCGGACGCGCACACCGTCTGAAGCACCACGGACCTCGGTCCGAGATCTGGCCCCCGTACGCCTGCGCGTGCGGGGGTCAGCGCTGTTCCGGTGTGGACAACCGGTGCAGGCGCAGGGCCAGTTGTACCTCCAGGGCGCGGGCTGGGTTCTGCCAGTCGTCGCCGAGGAGGCGACCGACGCGTTCCAGGCGCTGGGCGACCGTGTTCACGTGGACGTGCAGTTCGTCCTTGGTGCGGGCCGGGCTCATCCCGCAGGCGAAGTACGCGTCGAGGGTGCGCAGCAGGTCGGTGCCGCGGCGGTCGTCGTAGGAGACGACCTTGCCGATCGTGCGGTCCACGAAGCCCGCGATGTCGCGGTCGCCGGCCAGTAGCAGCCCCACGAACCCGAAGTCCTCGGCGGCGGCACCGTCCCCGGAGCGGCCGAGCAGCCGCAGGGCGTCCAGGCAGCGCCGGCCTTCCTCATAGGCGGCGGCCACCGCGTCGGGGTGGGCGGCCAGGTTCTCGACCGGGGCCGAGGCACCGACCGTGACCGCCTCGTGGACGGCCGTGCCGAGATGGCGGGCGGCGCGGCGGGCCAGCGCGGTGGCCGTGTCCGATGCTTCGAGAGGGAGCAGCAGGACCGTGCCGCCGTCGCGGGCGGCGGCCAGACCGTGCCGGGTTGCGGCGAGGTGGGACGCGGCGGACCACAGGCGTCTGCGGGCGGCTGCCTCCTGGTCGGCGTCGGCCGCGGTGGCTTCTAGGCGGGCGGCGAGGACGACGTGGGTGGCATCGAGGTCGGCGGCCAGCCGCGCAGCGCGCTCGCGCAGCAGACGAGGGTCGCGGTCGCGGGCGTCGAGCAGGTCGTCCAACAGCTCGCCCCGGACACGCTGTTCGGCCTCGGCGGCGGATCGCCGGGCGAGCAGCAGAAGGGAGGTGACCATCGCTGCCCGTTCCAGGGTGCGCTGGTCGACGGGGTCGAGGCCCGGGTGGCCGCGCAGGACCAGCGCGCCGAGGAGTTCGCCGCCCGCGGCCACGGCGGCGATCCAGTCGGCTTCGTGTCGTACCGCGTGGCCTTCCACGCGGGAGGTCTCCAGCGCCCCGGCCGGTGCGGCGGTGGCCTCCTTGAACTCGACCGTGCCGTCGAGGACTTCGGAGACGGCGGCGGCGACGTCGTGCACACCGCCGCCGCGCAGCACGAGTTCGGCGAGCCGATCGTGCACGTCCGAGGCCCGTTCGATGACTCCGCTGCGATCACGGATGATCTCGTTGGCCCGCTCCAGGTCGGCGAGGGCCGAGCGGGTCTCGGTGAGCAGGTTCGCGGTGTCGATGGCGGCCGCGGCAAGGGCGGCGAAGGAGCCGAGCAGCGCGATCTGCTCCCGTTCGAAGACCCGGGCACGCCGGTCCGCCGCGAAGAGGACGCCGATCACATGGTGTCCCAGCATCAGCGGCACTCCGAGAATGGCGACCAGTCCCTCGTCCCGCACGCCGGAGTCGATGGCGAGGGTGTGCTGGAAGCGCTCGTCCTTGAAGTAGTCGTCGGTGACATACGGGCGGGCGGTCTGTGCGACCAGGCCGCCGAGGCCCTCCCCCATGCCGAGCCGCAGTTGCTGGAAGCGGGCGGCGACCGAGCCCTCGGTCACCCGCATATAGGTGTCGCCCTTGGCCGGGTCGTTCAGGCTGAGGTAGGCGACGTCCGTGCCGAGCAGCGACCGGGCACGCTGCACGATCGCCTGCAGTACGGCGTCCAGGTCCCGGAGCCCGGCCAGGTCATGGGCCGTCTCGAAGAGGGCCGACAGTTCGGCTTCTCGCCTGCGGCGCCCTTCCAGTTCGGAGCGCACGCGCAGCGCGATCAGCTTGGCCTGTTCGAGCGCGGCGATCTGCTCGGTGGCTCTGCCCTCGGCGCGGGCGAGCAGCACCGGCTGCTCGTAGGCGTCGGCGGACGCGCCCCGGGCCAGCAATTCGAGGAACGGCGCCTCGGCGCTGCTCAGGGGCGCTCCGGCATCGGCGGCGGAACGCTCGGCGGGCTGCACGTGATCGCGAGACATACCGACAGGATTACTCATCGCACCGCCACCTCGTCAGCCCTGTGGATAACTCGGAACTCCACCGGCCGACCAGTACGACCGACCGCACGGCCGATCAGTCCGCCCGATCACCGTGCCTGATCAGCCCGCCAGATCACCGTGCCTGATCAGCCCGCCCGATCACCGTGCCCGATCAGTGCGCTGTCCAGCCACCGTCGAGCACGAGCGACGTGCCGGTCACGAAGGACGCCTGCGGGCTGCACAGATACGCAACGGCCTCGGCGACCTCCTCCGGTTCGATGAGCCGCTTGACCGCGCTGTCCTGCAACAGCACCTCGGACAGCACCCGCTCCTCGGGAATCCCGTGCGCCTCGGCCTGGTCGGCGAGCTGCTTCTCCACCAGTGGAGTGCGCACATAGGCGGGGTTCACACAGTTGGAGGTGACGCCGTGGGGTGCGCCCTCCAGGGCGGCGGTCTTGGAGAGTCCCTCCAGACCATGCTTGGCGGCCACGTAGGCCGACTTGAAGGCCGAGGCACGCAGCCCATGGACGGAGGACACATTGACGATCCGGCCCCAGCCCTGCCCATACATATGGGGCAACGCGCCACGGATGAGCCGGAACGGCGCCTCCAGCATGACGGTGAGCACCGTGTGGAAGACGTCCGGCGGGAACTCCTCGATGGGGCGCACCAGTTGCAACCCGGCGTTGTTGACAAGGATGTCAGTGCCTGCGGCGGCGAGTTCGGCGGCGTCCAGGTCGGTGAGGTCCAGGACGTGCGGTTCGACGGCGCCCGCAAGCCCCCGGCTCCGCTCCGCGAGCTCCTCCAGCCCCGCGGCATCCCGGTCGACCGCTCTCACCTTGGCCCCCGCGCCGGCCAGCCGTAGCGCACAGGCGCGGCCGATGCCGCCTGCGGCGCCGGTGACAAGGGCGGTGCGGCCGCCGAGGTCGAGTGGAGAGGGCGACGACGAGCCTTGAGCGGGAAGAGTGCTGGGCGGGGTCATGGCTCGACCCTAGGCAGCGCCCTCACCTGACCACATATGGCCGCAGCCCATACTTCAGTCCGAGGTCATGTGCTCAAACCACGTGGGTTCATCGCACTGTGCCTGCTTGATCCGGAACAGCTGACTTTCGTCCATCGCGGGCAACGCGTCCACCTCGAACCATCCCACCTCCAGGGACTCGTCGTCGTTCACGCGCGCCTCGCCACCGACCGCCCGGCAGCGGAAGGTGACGTCCATGAACTGGCACATGTCGCCGTTGGGATAGGTGACCTCACTCCCGGTCCGGATGAGGACGACCCGCTCGACGACGCATCGGACACCCGTCTCCTCGTACACCTCCCGCGCGGCGGCAGCGGCGGGCTGCTCGCCCGGGTCCGGGATGCCGTTGACCACCGTCCACTTGCCGTTGTCGGCGCGCTGCCCCAGCAGGACCCTTCCCTGCTCGTCGAAGACGACGGCGCTGACGCCCGGAAGCCACAGCAGCTGATGGCCGGCCGAAGCACGGATCGTACGAATGAAGTCAGGAGTAGCCATGGTCACGACCCTAATGGGCCGGTGACGGCGCCCCCGGTGGGTTTCCGGGGCGCGCGATCCGCCTACCGCTGCACGTCGCCGGCGCGTCGCGTGCGCATGCCGGCGCCGATCGCCCAGCCGACACCACCCGCGGCGACCAGCAGCAACGCGATCTCCGGGAGGATGCCGAGCCGCGTGGCGGGCGTCTCCGTGGAGCGCAGCGGCACCTTCTGGACGAGCGAGTCGGGCACGAACATGCCCGTGCGCTGCGTGATCGTCCCGTCCGGCATGATGATCGCGCTGACCCCGCTGGTCACCGGCACCGTGACGGTCCGGCTGTGCTCGACCGCGCGGACCCGGGACATGGCGAGCTGCTGGTAGGTCATCTCGCTGCGGTCGAAGGTCGCGTTGTTGCTCGGCACGGAGATCATCTGGGCGCCGTCGACCACCTCGGAGCGCACGGCCCAGTCGAAAGCGGCCTCGTAGCAGGTGACGAGGCCGACCTTGGCGCCGTCCATGGTGAACACACCCGGCTCGCTGCCCCGGCTGAAGTCCTGGCGGACCATCGAGGTCCAGTTCTCGTTGATCGCCCCGACGAGCGAGCGCAGCGGCAGGTACTCGCCGAACGGCTGGATCTGCCGCTTGTCGTACGTGTCGACGGGCCCCTTGACCGGATCCCACAGGATCTGCTCGTTGAGCAGCTTGCCGTCCCGCTCCACGACACCACCGACGGAGATGGGCGCGCCGATCGCCTTGGCGGCCCTGTCGATGACGACGCGGGCGTCGGCGTTGGCGAACGGGTCGATGTCGGAGGAGTTCTCGGGCCACAGCACGAAGTCGGGCTGGGCTACCTTGCCCGCCTTCACCTCGGCGGCCAGGCGCTCGGTCTCACGCGCGTGGTAGTCCAGTACGGCCCGCCGCTGGGCGTTGAAGTCCAGGCCGGCGCGCGGCACATTGCCCTGGATGACGGCGACGGTCGCGGTGCCGTCCTCCGCCTTGTCGCTGACCAAGGGCTGTGCGGCCACCGCGCCCACCACCGGTACGGCCACGCTCAGCAGGGCGACCGCGGCAGTGGACCGCCGTACGACTCGCGTGCGCCGCGCCTCGACAGCCAGGCGTACGACCTCGTACAGGCCGAATCCGCACAGGACGACCGCGAAACCGAGCACCGGCGTGCCGCCCACCGCGGCCAGCGGCAGGAAGACGCCCTCGGCCTGACCGAAGGCGATCTTGCCCCAGGGGAAGCCGTTGAAGGGCGCACGCGCGCGTGCCGCTTCTCCGGCGATCCACAGCGCCGCCGCCCACACCGGCCAGCCCGGCAGCTTCGACACCGCGGCGACGCCCACGCCCACCAGCGCGACGAAGATCGCCTCGATCACGACCAGTGCCAGCCATGGCCCGGGTCCGACCTCCACGCCGGTCCACACCAGCAGCGGCAGCAGGAAGCCGAGGCCGAAGAGATAGCCGAGGCCGAAGGCCGCCTTCCAGCTGCGGCCGCGCAGCACCCAGCCGAAGACGGCGAAGGCCGGCAGGGCCAGCCACCACAGAGTGCGGGGCGGGAAGCTGACGTAGAGCAGCACTCCGGAGAGCGCCGCGGCGAGGGCCGGAACCAGGCGGCGCGCCAGCCGTGCCGCGCGCGAGGCGGTCGCGATCTGCGGCTCCAACTGGTCCGACTCGCCCACGGAAGTTGCGGTGACGGTCACTCCGGGAGTGTACGGCGGCCGACCTTGGCTCCGACAGCGCGGTCCGACGGCAGCGGGGCCCGGGCCTGCGCACGCGGGCGTGGGCACAGGTGGTCCCCCGGCCGAGGCGCACGGTCCGTCCCCTCGCAGACCAAGGCGCACAGTGCATCCCTGCACCCGGTTCTTCCTGTGACGCATCGTTCCTGCACGACACGTCCACAAATCGGCCATCACCCGTTACGGTATGCCCGAGCCTCAGTCGTACCGGCCGGTCAGGTCCGGGCGGCCGGGGCCCGTCACAGGTCGGGGGACCGGGTTCGGGGGGCGGGGTGGGTGTCACGGGGATGACGTCTGCGGCAGGTCCGGGTGAGGACTACGACAGACGAAACGTTTCTGACGCGACGGGCGTAGCGGTTCTGGGTGTCTGCGCCGCCTGGTCGCTGATCTCGGCTGCCGTGCACGACGGCCGCCCCGAGGGTGTCCTTCTCGCGATCCTCGCCGTGTCCGCCGGTTATGCCGCGGGCCGGATCACCGGGGCGCTGCTGCCCGTCGCCGCGCCCTGCGCCGGAGCACTGGCAGGAGTGAGCCTTACTCTGGCCGTTCCGCACCTCTCCCCCGGGCCCCGGATCGACGTCCCGCTGGGTCATGCCGGGGCCACCGCGGCCGTACTGACTCTCGCCGCCGGCGCCGCGTGCTGCGCCGCCTGGACCGCCTCCGCACCAGCCCTGCGACTGGGCCTGCGCATGCTTGCCGCCGGAATCGCGGTGACAGCGGCGGTTCTGGGCTCGACCACCGGCTTCGTCGCCTGTTCCGCGGTGGTGCTGTGCTCGCTCGCCGCCGGCCACATCCGCCATCGCGGTGTGGGCATCGCCGGACTGGCCCTGAGCGCCACGGCGGTCACCGGCCTGACCTGGACCGTCGCGAGCAACGTGGCGCCCGACGGACTCGCCGCCTGGCTGGAGGGTCAGCTCACCCGGCACCGCATCGAGCTGTGGCACGACGCCGTGCACCTGGCGAGCCGGGACCCGGTCCTGGGCGCGGGCCCAGGGCGCTTCGGGGAGCTCAGTACGACGGCGAGCGAGACGCTGCCGTCCGACGGCAAGCCGCACTCGGCGCTGTTGCAGCAGGCGGCGGAGCAGGGAGTCATAGGCGTGCTGCTACTGGCAGCCGGCTTCTGCTGGATGCTGTTCGCCCTGTGGCGCACCGCGCGCCCCACCCCGGTCGCGCTCACCGCGGGCGCAGCCCTGACGGCGCTGGCGGCGATCGCCGCGGTCGGCAACGCGCTGAGCTTCACCACCGTGTCGGTGGGCGCGGGCCTGCTGGCGGGGTTGGCCACTGCACGTCCGATCGTCAAGGAGCAGATGCCGCACGAGATCGACGCACACGCGCGTGGCGAGCGGCAGACCCCATGACCCGGGGCGGGATACAGGGGTCCGCAGACACACCGGGCCGCCAAGGGCCGGCTCGCGGGAAATGTTCTCAGAGCGCCGTGTCGGCCGTCCGGGTCCGCAGCCGGTCCCTGATGACCCGTACGGCTGCCTCCGCGTCGTCCACGGTGACCGTGAACGTGTGCCCGTCCCACAACTGCAGCACCAGGCCCTCACCACGCCGTACGACGACCGCGGTGCCCTTCTCGGGCCGCCACCGGTAGCCCCAGCCACCCCAGTGGCGCGGCGTGACATGCGGGACGAAATCCGCGCCCACGACCTCGGACAGGGGGATTCGGCGGCGCGGCACACCGATGTGGCCGCAGCGCACCTCGAGGCACTCCTGGTCGACCCTCAGGGCGACGTGCACGAACGCCAGAGTGCCGAAGAGGACCAGCAGCCCGGCCGCGATGCAGCCGACGACGGCCATGACCAGCGGAAGGACGCCGTCCGTCCACGGCGAGTCGATGGCCAGCTCGATCCCGAGCGCCAGGCATGCGCCGCCGACGAGCGCCAGCAGCCATTGGACCCGGTTGGTCGCCCGCCCGGTCCAGACATCGGGGTGCGGCTTCCTGCCGTGGGGGTGGTCCCTCATGGCTATGAGGTTACTCAGATTTCGCTCTGCTGGTACCGCGCTGCAGAGGGTGATTGCGCCGACCGGGCCAGGACGGACCGCGGGCGTCCGCTTGGTGACCGCCGGTTACCGGGCGGGGCTGATCGCCTGCAGCAGACGGCCTTCGTCGTAGGCGAGAGCGCGCTCGGGCAGCGTTCCCTCGCGGCCGCTCAGCAGCACCGTCAGGGTGCCGCTCGCTTCAGCCGTGGGGGCGGGCTGTTCGCCCAGCCGGCGCAGCGCCTGCGCGGCGACCGCTCCGGCGGAGCCGTGCAGGACGAGCGGCGGGAAGCCGGGGCGCTGGACGGCGGCGCGGATGCGGTCCGAGACGAGCTCGTAGTGCGTGCAGCCCAGGACGACGGTCGTCACGTCCTCGGGGGTCAGCGCGGCGGCCGCGGCGACGGCGGTGTCGATCGCCGTCTGGTCCGCGTGCTCGACCGCCTCGGCCAGCCCGAAGCACGGCACCTCGGTGACGGTGACGCCGTCGGCGAAGTCCTTGATGAGCCCGCGCTGGTAGGGGCTGCCGGTGGTGGCGGGCGTGGCCCAGATCGCGACGGGGCCGCCGCCGGCCGCGGCCGGCTTGATCGCCGGGACCGTGCCGATGACCGGAATGGCTGGTTCGAGGCGGGCGCGCAGGGTGGGCAGCGCGTGCACGGACGCGGTGTTGCAGCCGACGATCAGCACGTCGGGCCGGTGCGCGGCGGCGGCGACGGCAACGGCAACGGCACGCTGGGTGAGATCCTCGGAAGTCCTGGGACCCCAGGGCATGCCGTCCGGGTCGAGTGAGAGCACGAGATCTGCGTCGGGTCGCAGACGCCGTACTGCGGCGGTGGCCGCGAGCAAGCCGATTCCGGAGTCCATCAGCGCGATCTTCACCCGGCCACGATAGTCGATGGCCCCTTGCGGGCTGCCGAGGTGGGGCAGACTTCGCGCGTGAGCGCCATCGCGTGGACCGCCGCAGGATCACTCGCCGCCTGGCTGTGGCTTCTGCTCTGCCAGGGCTTCTTCTGGCGTACGGATGTCAGGCTTCCGCATCGGACGGAACCGGACCGGTGGCCGTCGGTCTGCGTCGTCGTCCCCGCGCGCGACGAGGCCGCGGTCCTGCCGGCGTCTCTGCCGTCCCTGCTCGCCCAGGATTATCCGGGGCACGCGGAGATCTTCCTGATCGACGACGACAGTTCGGACGGCACCGGGGAGCTGGCGCGCGAGCTGGCGCGACGGCACGGCGGACTGCCGCTGACCGTGGACTCCCCCGGCGAACCGCCGGCCGGCTGGACCGGCAAGCTCTGGGCGATGCGCCACGGCATCGGCCTGGCACGCGCGCGTGACCCCGAGTACCTGCTGCTGACGGACGCCGACATCGCGCATGCGCCCGACAGCCTGCGGGAGCTGGTCGCTGCGGCGCGCACCGGGGGCTTCGACGCCGTGTCGCAGATGGCCCGGCTACGGGTGGAGAGTCTGTGGGAGCGGCTGGTCGTACCCGCCTTCGTGTACTTCTTCGCGCAGCTGTATCCGTTCCGTCGGATCGGTAAGAAGGGGACGCGGACGGCGGCCGCGGCGGGCGGCTGCGTCCTGCTGCGTGCCGAGACGGCCGAGCGGGCGCGGATTCCCGACGCCATCCGGCACGCGGTCATCGACGACGTGGCGCTCGCGCGGGCCGTCAAGGGCGGCGGCGGCCACATCTGGCTGGGGCTGGCGGAGCGGGTGGACAGCGTGCGCCCGTATCCGCGGCTGCGCGATCTGTGGCGCATGGTCTCGCGCAGTGCGTACGCGCAATTGCGGCACAACCCGCTGCTGCTGGCGGGGACGGTCGCGGGGCTCGCGCTGGTCTATCTGGTGCCGCCCGTGGCCGTGGTCGCGGGGCCAGCGGGCGGGGACACGGTGGCGGCGGTCGTCGGCGGCCTTGCGTGGCTGGTGATGACGGGGACGTATGTACCGATGCTCCGCTACTACCGCCAGCCGCTGTGGCTCGCTCCCCTGCTGCCGTTCACCGCGTTCCTCTATCTCCTGATGACGATCGATTCCGCCGTGCAGCACTACCGGGGGCGCGGCGCGGCCTGGAAGGGCCGCACCTACGCACGTCCGGACGCGGTGACCGACGAGGTCTGACTGTTCGCGGCTGACTACTTGCGACCTGGTGTCCAGTTCATGCCCCACGCGTACGCGTAGTCGACCGTGCGCTGCGGGCTCACCCCGCGCTCGGGCACCAGGTAGCGGGCCTCGCGCTGGACGACCAGGTCGCTGCCGGTGTTGGTGATCAGGGCGAGGGCGCACACCGTCGAGGGGACCGTGCACTCGTCGAGCGAGAAGTCGATGGGGGCGCCGTGCTGCGGTGTGAGGGTGACCGTGGCGTGCAGGTCGGCGAAGGAACGCGCACCTTGGTAGATGGTCACGAAGATCAGGATGCGCCGGAAGCCCCGCTGGTGGTCGAGGTTGACGGTGAGGTTCTCGCCGCTGGCCAAGGCGCCGGTGCGGTCGTCGCCGTCGAGGTGGATGTACGGGGGCTGGTGCAGGGCGCCGTATGCGTTGCCGAGGGACTGGATGACTCCCTTGCTGCCGTCGGTCAGCTCGTACAGTGCGCACAGGTCGAGGTCGAGGTCGTTGTGCATGGCGACCGGGCGGCCCAGCTTGCCGGCCCAGCCCGAGAACTGCTTGCGCACCTCCCAGTTGAGGTTCACGCGCAGGGCGCCCGATGTGCCGCCCTGCTTGGTCAGCGACACCGAGGGCGCCGCCTTGGTGAGCGTCACCTTGCTCAGGCTGACCGGCGGAGCCTGGGGTGCGGGCGGGGGAACCGACGGCATGGCGGGCGGCTGCATCGCCGGAGGCGGGGGTGCGGGCGTGGTCATCGGGGGCGCGACAGGCGGGGCTCCGGGCGCGGGTGCGGCAGCCGCGTTCTGGGGTTCGTCGACCGTAATGCCGTAGTCGATGGCCAGGCCCTCGAGGCCGCTGCTGTAGCCCTGGCCGACGGCACGGAACTTCCAGGCGCCCTGACGGCGGTAGAACTCACCGAGGACGAAAGCTGTTTCGACGGTGGCGCCCGTGCTGTCGAAGCGGGCGACGGCGGTGCCCTGGGCGGCCTCCTTGACCTCGATGTAGAGGTCCGGGACCTGGCCGAACGATCCGCCGTCCGTGGAGGCGGCGAGGATGACGGTCTCGATCGCGGGCTCCACGCGCGCGAGGTCGACCAGCACGCTGTCGGTCACCCGGCCGCCGGCGTCCCGCTTGCCCTCGTGCCGGACGGCGCCGGAGGAGTGCTCGGGCTGGTTGTAGAAGACGAAGTCCGCGTCGGAGCGGACTTTTCCGCCGACCAGCAACAGAGCCGAGGCGTCCGCGTCGGGCACGCCCGGTCCGGAGCGCCAGCCCAATTCGACCCGCAGTGCCGTCGTCGGCACCGGAACATTCGATCCTTTCGGCATTGACATGTCCGCCCCCATCACGGGTCACCGTGCCAGGCACGTCCTGGCAGCTCATCGGCTTCTTACAGGGTCAACCTATTCTCCGCGACTTCGAACTCCCATGAGGGGCACATGAACACCGGTGGTCAACCGCCGGTCAACCGCCGGTAACCCGCCCGGAGCTCGGCATTTACACGATCCGAACGCGGATTGGCGTCCCTTTTTGCCAAGTTCGCTCGCATTGGGGATCCAGCGTCACTGCGGACACATAAAACAACCCTCTTATCGGTCTCCCCAACCAGCACATCGTGGGCTTACCTTATGTGCCATGACCTCCCCCCGCTCCACCTATGGCGGCGGCTACTACTCCGCCTCCTTCCCGGACACTCCGATCTACGACTCGCTCGTGGCCGAGCGGGGCACCCCGCAGATCGCCCCGATCCGGGTCCCCGCCGCGTACGACGCCCCGGGCAGCCACCTGCCCGCGCTCCCGTCGGCACTGCCCGCCCTCCCGGCGGCCCCGTCCCACCCCTCCTACGGTTATCCGCATGCGCAGCAGCCCGCTCCGCTGCAGCAGGCGCCCGCCGCCTACATCCCGCAGCAGGCCGCGCCGCGCGGCTATCCGGGTCCGCAGGCGCAGCAGCCTCGTCCGGTGGCCCCCGGCGGCATGGGCTACGAGGCGATGCGCCCCGCGGCTCCCCGTCCCGCGGCTCCCTACCAGGACCCGTACAACAACCAGCAGTACCGCGGCTACTGACCCCTTCCCCAACGGTTGTCGTCGCCACCTGGCACGATGACCCCATGGGGCAAGCGCAGCTGCAGTCGATCCACGTTCATCCGGTCAAGGCGTTCCGGGGCACCACGCCCCGGACAGCCGTCGTGGAGCCCTGGGGGCTGGCCGGAGATCGACGCTGGGCGCTGATCGACGCAGGGGGAAAGGTCGTGACGCAGCGCCAGCAACCGCGCCTCGCCCTGGCCGCCGCCGAGCTGTTGCCCGGCGGCGGTGTCCGCTTGTCCGCGCCCGGCACGGACCCGCTGACCGTGCCCGTGCCACGCGCGTCCGGCACGGTGCCGATGGAGATCTTCCGCGACAAGGTCGAGGCGGCCCCCGCCGATGACGAGGCCGCGCACGACTGGTGCAGCACGTATCTCGGCATCGAGGTGCGCCTCGTACACATGGCCGATCCCGGCACGTGCCGGCCCGTCGACCCGGAGTACGCCCTGCCGGGCGAGACGGTCAGCTTCGCCGACGGCTACCCGCTGCTGGTCACCACGACCGCCTCCCTCGACGCCCTCAACTCCCTCCTGGCCCGAGGTGATCATCCGGCCGAGGGTCCGCTGCCCATGAACCGCTTCCGGCCGAACGTCGTCGTGTCGGGCACCGTCGCCTGGGCCGAGGACGACTGGTCGAGCATCGCCATCGGCGAGGTCACCTTCCGTGTCGCCAAGAAGTGCGGACGCTGCGTGGTGACCACGACCGACCAGGCCACCGCGGACCGCGGCAGGGAGCCCCTGCACACCCTGGGCAGGCACCGCAGGCTGGGCGGCAAGCTGGTGTTCGGCCAGAACCTGGTGCCCCTCTCACGAGGCACGATCCGGGCCGGTGACCCGGTCACGGTCCTCGACTGAGAAAGATCTCCCACGAGCGACGACATGCGGGAACCGGGCCCGGGGGCCCGTGCGTTGGGCATTTCGTGAGAAGTTCATGAGAAGCCCTGGCGGCAGGTGATTTGGCTCTCTCTTCGCCGGGCTCGCGGGTGAGCGGCTCCGGGAGGGGCTATCACGGAGCGGGAAGGGGGTGGCGGGACATGCGGGCGATCAGCGGACTCTGGCGCTGGCGGCACAATCCGCTGTGCCGTGCGACCGATCTGGCCGAGGCCTGGGTCGCCCTCGCGGCCCTGCTGCTGATCCTGGTCGTCACACCCGTGGTCGGCTCCCTGGTCGGCGACCTCGCCCAGGACACCCTTCAGGAGTCCGTGCGCGACCAGCGCGCGGCCCGGCATCTGGTGACGGCGACCGTGGTCCGCAAGCTGCAGGGCTCCCAGCTGGACGCCGACCCCGAGGCCACCACCGGACGGGACCGTCGTACCCGCGTGGTGGCCGACTGGACCGCGCCGGACGGCAGCGTGCACCAGGGGCAGGTCATGGCCGGCCTCGACACCCCGCAGCCCGGCGACCAGTTCAAGATATGGACGGACCAACAGGGCCGCACGGTGGCCCGCCCCCTGGACTCCGCGACCGCGGCGACGCACGCCGTGCTCGCCGGGGTCGGTGCGGCCCTGCTGGCCATCGGCCTTGTCGAGGGCGGCAGACGGCTGGTCGTCTGGCGCATGGTCCGTGGCCGGTACGCGCGTTGGGACCAGGCCTGGGACAAGGCGGGCCCGGACTGGGGCCGGACCGGCACCGGCAGCTGACGGCCTTACCGCTCTGGTCAACCCACCGCCCGCGCGCACGCTACGGTGGACCGGCCGAACTCTTCGGGAGCAAAACCCGCGTACTACGAGGTGGGGGCACATCAACGCCATGGCACAGGGCACGGTCCAGGTGACGCACACCGGCACATCGCGGTGGCGGCGCCGCACGGGTGAGTATGCATCGCTCGCCGCAGCCCTGGAGGCCGCGACCGACGGTGACGTCCTCACCGTCGCGCCGGGCACCTACCGGGAGAACCTCGTCGTCCAGCGGGCGGTGACCCTGCGCGGCCCCGAGGGCTCCCCGGGCTCGGTGCGCATCGCGCCCCTGGACGGTGTGCCGTTGACCGTGCGCGCCTCGGCGGTTGTTCAGGACCTGCATGTCGAGGGCCAGGACGCTGCGGCACCCGCACTGCTCGTCGAGGAGGGCACCCCGGAGTTGTCGGACGTCCGCATCGTCACGCGGTCCGCGGCCGGGATCGAGGTGCGGGGTGGCGCGCGGCCGACCGTGCGCCGCTGCACCGTCGACAACCCGGCGGGCATCGGCATCGCCGTACTCGACGGCGGGGGCGGCGTGTTCGAGGAGTGCGAGGTCGTCGCGGCCGGCCAGGCCGGCATCGCCGTACGCGGTGGTGCGCACCCCCGCCTGGAGCGCTGCCGGGTTCACCACGCCTCGGGCTCGGGGCTGACGGCGACCGGTGAGAACTCCGCTCTGGAGGCAGTTGGTTGCGAGGTCTACGAGGTCCGGGGCTCCGGCGTCCAGATCACCGGACGTGCCACCGCCCACCTCACCGACTGCGATGTGCACCGCACCACCGCCGACGGTGTCACGCTGGACACGGACGCCGTACTGACCCTGGCCGACTGCCGTATCCACGACATCCCGGAGAACGCGGTCGACCTGCGCTCCCGCTCCGTCCTCACCCTGACCCGCACGACGGTGCGTCAGTTCGGTCGCAACGGCCTGTCGGTGTGGGACCCGGGCACGCGCGTGGACGCCAACCAGTGCGAGATCTTCGACAGCACGGGCGACTACCCGGCGGTGTGGGTCAGCGACGGCGCCACCGCGGTGCTGGACTCCTGCCGGGTGCACGACGTGCCGGACGCACTGTTCGTCCTCGACCGCGGCTCGCGCGCGGACGTCGTGGACAGCGACCTGTCGCAGGTGCGCAACACGGCCGTGTCGGTCAGCGACGGCGCCACCGCGCAGCTCGACGACTGCCGGATCCGGGACGCGGCGACCGGCGCCTGGTTCCGGGACCACGGCAGCGGCGGCACCCTCAACAACTGCACCCTGGACGGCACCCAGACCGGCGTGATCGTCACCAAGGGCGCCGACCCCACCATCGAGCGCTGCACGGTCGAGTCCCCGGCGGAGGCCGGGTTCTACGTGTCGGCGGGCGGCCGAGGCACCTTCCTCAACTGCCGGGTGAGGGGCAGCGCCGGCTATGGCTTCCATGTGATCGACGGCTGCCGCACGACGCTGCGCAAGTGCCGTACGGAGCGGTGCGCGCGGGGCGGGTACGAGTTCGCGGAGGGCGGCCCGGACGCGGCCGGGGCGGGCCCCGACGTGGAGGACTGCACCAGCGACGAGAGCGCGGGCGTCAGGCAACCGCCGTCGGCGCCGGAACCCGCCCTGCAGACGGCGCGGCAGTCCCCCGGGCTGCTCGGCGCGATCCCCGGTCAGCGCAGCACCGAGCAGGAGCCGCTGATCGCCACCGCGGAGCCCGAGAAGCCGTCTCGGACGTCCAAGGCCGTTCTCGGTGAACTGGACGCGCTGGTGGGCCTGGAGAGCGTCAAGCGCGAGGTGCGCGCCCTCACCGACATGATCGAGGTGGGCCGGCGCCGTCAGGAGGCGGGCCTCAAGGCGGCGTCCGTCAAGCGCCACCTGGTCTTCACCGGCTCCCCCGGCACCGGCAAGACGACGGTGGCCCGCCTCTACGGCGAGATCCTCGCCTCCCTGGGTGTCCTGGAGAAGGGACATCTGGTCGAGGTGTCCCGCGTCGACCTGGTCGGCGAGCACATCGGCTCCACGGCGATCCGCACACAGGAGGCCTTCGACAAGGCGCGCGGCGGGGTCCTGTTCATCGACGAGGCGTACGCGCTGTCGCCGGAGGACTCGGGCCGGGACTTCGGCAAGGAGGCCATCGACACGCTGGTGAAGCTGATGGAGGACCACCGGGACGCGGTCGTGGTCATCGTGGCGGGCTACACGGCCGAGATGGAGCGCTTCCTGTCGATCAACCCCGGTGTGGCGTCCCGCTTCTCACGGACCATCACCTTCAGCGACTACGGCCCCGAGGAACTGCTGCGGATCGTGGAGCAGCAGGCCGAGGAGCACGAGTACCGGCTCGGCCCCGGCCTCGGCGAGGCCCTGCTGAAGTACTTCACGGCGATCCCCAAGGGCCCGGCGTTCGGCAACGGTCGCACGGCACGCCAGACCTTCGAGGCGATGGTGGAGCGGCACGCGAG
The DNA here is from genome assembly GCF_045162795.1 of Streptomyces sp. NBC_01017. Lineage (NCBI taxonomy): Bacteria > Bacillati > Actinomycetota > Actinomycetes > Kitasatosporales > Streptomycetaceae > Streptomyces > Streptomyces sp. NBC_01017. The sequence goes on along the minus strand of NZ_CP108683.1, from coordinate 9,493,398 downwards.
CCGGGTCGCCCAGCTGGACGAGCCGAGCACGGACGACCTCACGCTGCTGTACGACGAGGATCTGCCGGAGCTGGGCTGACCTCGGCGCCCGGTCAGCCCTCGGCACCGACCTCCGGCCGCTGTGCGGGCAACTCCGGCTTCAGCCTGGCCAGCAGCCGCTCCCGCTCCTCGGCGAACGCCGGATCCGCCTGGTAGTCGCCGTGGCCGAGGATGGGGGCGGGCAAGGGATGTTCAGGTGTGCGGCCGTACGCCAAGGGGTCCTCGAGAGCCGCGCGGTCCACTTCGGGGGTGCAGCTGCCGGGCAGACGGACCGGACCGCCGATGGGGTCGGTGACGCGGTACAGGTTGCGCCAGCAGTCCACCTCGGCGTGCAGGGAGGCGAGGGCGGCCGGGCCGAAGTGGGCGGGGAACCAACGGCCGTAGAGGCGTTCCAGCGGGGAGCCGTAGGTCAGCAGCGCGACCCGCTTGCGGTCGGCGGGTGTCAGCTGCCAGGCCGCCGCGGCCGCGAGCACACTGCCCTGGGAGTGCCCGGAGATGACGAGGCGGCGACCGTCATCGGCCCGGGTCCAGGTCGCCATCCGCCAGGTCAGGTCGGGCACCGCACGCTCGGCGTAGCAGGGCGGTGCGAAGGGGTGGGCGGCGCGGGGCCAGAAGGTGCCGACGTCCCACAGGATGCCGATGGTGCGCCGTGCGGAGGCGTCCTTGTAGGCGCGTCGGCCCCAGGTGACGAAGAGTATGAAGCCGAGGCCGATCAGCCAGGAGCCCAGTGCCTGTGCGGTCTCGGCGGCGCCGTGCACGAAGGCGTACGACCCGTCGGCTGCCTCGCTCGGTGTCTCGTCGGTCGTCATGGCACCGACCAGGGCTCCGGCGCCCAGGAGCAGGGTCGCGGTGGAGATGACGGCGACGACGAGGGGAGCGCGGTCGGTGAGCGTGGCCATCGCGCGCGTGCTAGCGATACGGCGGGTGCGTGCGGTGTCCCGGGGCTCCCCGGCGTAGTCGAGCTCCACCGTGCCCAGCTCGGTGCGGCGCAGCAGCCAGGCCCGCCATGCCAGCCCGCCGCAGAGCAGCAGCAGGAGGACCAGCAGCGGCGGGATCACGGACGCCTGCCAGGTCAGCAGGACCGGCGGGCCCGCGATGGACGCGCGCGTGCCGTCCAGCCAGTCGGCGACCCGCTGGGCGACGCCGCCCGACATCACCCCGCCGAGGGCGCAGGCCAGCATGACCACGGCCGGTCCGGCGAGGCCGCGCATGGCGGCGCGCGGGTCGGGCCGGGTGCGGTGCAGGGCATGGGCGACGACGGCGAGCACGATCACGAGCAGGCCCTGGAGGAAGGCGATCGCGCCGAAGGTGGGGTCGCCCGGGAGGCGGCCCGTCGACTGCCAGCCCGGCCGTTCCCACCCGGCGTACGCCAGGGCGAGCACCAGCAGGACGAGGGCGGCGAGCGGCAGGCGCCGTACGAGATGCTCGTCGAGTTCCTGGTCGAGGCGGTTCTCGCTGCGGCCCCGGCGGCTGACCACCCACACCACGACGGCCGCGCCCGCGAGGATCGTCGCTTCCAGAAGCCATCCCAGGGTGTCGAGGAGCGCGGGTCCGCCGGGCCTGCGGTCGAAGCGTGCCGCTGCCGCGCCGACCGCGGCGGCGACCGTCAGCAGGCCGGCGGCGGTGTGCGCGGCGCGCAGCCGGGCGACCAGGCGACGGCCGTACCAGAAGCCGGGGCGGCCCAGGGAGGTGCCGCCGGACTCCTCCTCGGGCCCGGGCTCACGGGACATCGGCTGCTGGGACTCGTATGCGCTCCAGGTGCGGCGGGAGAGGTACCAGAGCAGGCCGGTCAGTGCGGCGGGCACCAGGGCCGCGAGGGCGAGCCTGCGGCCGGGTCTGCTCCACCAGCCGCCGTCCGAGGCGAGCGGCGACAGGAAGCCCAGCCAGCTGTGCCGGTCGGCACACGCGCGCGTGCCCGCGCACTGCCAGGCCGTGAGGTCGAGGGCGACCTCGCAGGCGGCCGCGACGAGCAGCACCGTCAGCGTCAGCCCGGCGAGCCGTACGAGCAGGCCGTACAGCCGCACCGTCCGCGGGCGGTCCTGTGTGGTGGGGCGCATCCAGTGGGCGAGGTTGACCACCATGAACGGCAGTAACAGCAGCCACAGGGCGCGTGCGCTGTTTCCCGAGGTGAGGTTGCACCAGACGTAGGCCTCGGGCACCGGGCCGTCCCGGTGGTCGTCCGGCCGGTCCTCGGCGTCGACGTCGTCGGCGCGGCGGAACACGGCGGCCGTGTCGTCGCCGGTGATCCGCACCGTGCGCGGATCGTCGAGCATCTCCTGCGGCGTGGTGCCGCCGACCCCGTGGACCAGGAGTTCCAGGGCTGCGGCGCGGTCCTGCGCACGTTTCACTTTTCGCACTTCCCCCGTGACGAGCCTTCGGCTTCTGTCCGTGCGGGCACAAGGATCTCCCCGTGGGGGGTCCCTTACACCTCTCGTCACGGAATCTCCCCGATCCGTATGAAGAACAGGGGAACGGCAGATGCGGAAGTGACATGCGCGCGTCGGTACGGCCAGTGGCGCGACCTGTACCGACCCGTGCGAGGATGGGGCGTCCCGCGCACCGGGAGGGACGAGAATGTCCTTATCAGAGCAGGTGCGCAGGGCGGGTCGGACAGCTTGAGGCGAAAGGACCGGAGCGTACGTGAGTGAGAATCAGAACCTCCTCGCGGAGCAGCGGCGCGCCCTGATCCTGGACGAGGTACGGCGACGGGGCGGGGTGCGCGTCAACGAGCTGACCCGCAAGCTCGGCGTGTCGGACATGACGGTACGCCGCGACCTCGACGCGCTCGCCCGGCAGGGCGTGCTGGAGAAGGTGCACGGCGGCGCGGTTCCGGTGGTCGAGGCCAGCACCCATGAGCCTGGCTTCGAGGCCAAGTCGGGTCTGGAGCTGACGGCCAAGGAGGACATCGCGCGGTCCGCGGCCGAGCTGGTCGCGCCGGGCACCGCGATCGCGCTGTCGGGCGGTACGACGACGTACGCGCTGGCACACCAGCTGGTGGACGTGCCCGACCTGACGGTGGTCACGAACTCGGTGCGGGTCGCCGACGTCTTCCACGCCGCGCAGCGCACATCGGGCCCCCGGCAGGGCGCGGCCACGGTCGTGCTGACCGGCGGGGTTCGCACTCCCTCCGATTCGCTGGTGGGCCCGGTGGCCGACCAGGCGATCGCAGCGCTCCACTTCGACATGCTGTTCCTCGGAGTGCACGGCATATCGGTCGAGGCCGGCCTGTCCACACCGAACCTCGCGGAGGCCGAGACCAACCGGCGTCTGGTGCAGTCGGCGCGCCGGGTCGTGGTGGTCGCCGACCACACCAAGTGGGGTGTGGTGGGGCTGAGTTCGTTCGCCGCGCTGGAGCAGATCGACACGCTGGTGACGGACTCCGGTCTCGAGAGCGAGGCGCGCGCCGAGATCGCGGAGCATCTGCGGCTGGTCGTGGCGGGCGAGCCCGACGAGGATGCGGGCCTCTGAGCCAGGCGATGTCCCGCGGTGCAGACAGCTGACGGAGCGCCAGCTAGGGTGGCGTGCCCGGTCCAGCGTCGGCACAGGGGGTTTCGTCCATGGCTCATCTGCTGCGTGAGGTCGGTCTCGACTTCGTCGGGACCGCGCCCGTACGGCACGTCTTCGCGCGGGAGATCACCGCTCCCCCGGAGGCGGTCCACCACGCGCTGGCCGAGGACGTGTCCGGCTGGACGGAGTGGTTCTCCGCGGTGACGCTGGCCCGCCCGCTCGACGACGGTGCCCGGCGCGAGATACGCCTCAAGGGCGGTACGCGTTTCGAGGAGACGATCCTCGCGACGAAGAGCCCCGAGTTGTACGCCTACCGCATCGACATCACCAACGCGCCGGGTGCCCGGGCCATGGTCGAGGAGTGGCGGCTCGCCCCGGCGGGGTCGGGCACGCGGGTGCAGTGGACGTTCGCGGTGGACGGCACGGCGCCGTTCCGTTTTGCCTTCGGCCTCGCGCGGCCCGGTGTCGGCCGGGCGTTCCGGGACGCGGTGACCGCACTGGACAAACGGCTGACACCGTAGACGGTTCTGTCACTCGGGCCAGACGCCCGTCTGCAACAGCTGTTCGATGGCCGTCGCGTACGGCGCGATGTCCAGGCCCTGCTCAGCGAGCCAGGCGTCCGAGTAGTACTTGTCGAGGTACCGGTCCCCCGGGTCGCACAGCAGCGTCACCACGCTCCCCTGCCGGCCCTCGGCCACCATCTCGGCGACGATTTTCAGAGCGCTCCACAGCCCGGTGCCGGTGGAGCCGCCCGCCTTGCGGCCGATGCCCTGTTCCAGGGCCCGTACGGCGGCGACGCTCGCCGCGTCCGGCACCTTCATCATCCGGTCGATCGCGCCGGGCACGAAGCTCGGCTCCATGCGCGGCCGGCCGATGCCCTCGATACGGGAGCCGCAGTCGCAGGTGACGTCCGGATCGCCGGTGGTCCAGCCCTCGAAGAAGCACGAGTTCTCCGGGTCGGCCACACAGATGCGGGTGTCGTGCTGCATGTAGTGGACGTACCGGGCGATGGTCGCCGACGTGCCGCCGGTGCCGGCCGTGGCGACGATCCAGGCGGGCTCCGGGAACCGTTCCAACTCCAGCTGGCGGAAGATGGATTCGGCGATGTTGTTGTTGCCGCGCCAGTCCGTGGCCCGCTCGGCGTAGGTGAACTGGTCCATGTAGTGGCCGCCGGTGTCCACCGCGAGGCGGGCGGACTCCTCGTACATCTTCCGGGAGTCGTCCACGAAGTGGCACTGCCCGCCGTGGAACTCGATCAGACGGCACTTCTCGGCGCTCGTCGTGCGCGGCATGACCGCGATGAAGGGCACCCCGATGAGCTTCGCGAAGTACGCCTCGGAGACGGCCGTCGAGCCGCTGGACGCCTCGATCACCGGGCGGCCCGGCCGAATCCAGCCATTGCACAGGCCGTACAGGAACAGCGAGCGGGCGAGTCGGTGCTTGAGGCTGCCCGTCGGGTGGGTCGACTCGTCCTTGAGGTACAGGTCGATGCCCCAGTGCTCCGGCAACGGGAATCGCAGCAAGTGGGTGTCGGCCGAACGGTTGGCGTCGGCCTGGACCTTGCGGACGGCTTCTTTCAGCCAGGTGCGATAGGCAGCGTCGCTCTGGTCGACGTCGAGGGTCACGCCGGACGGGGTCTGCTGAAGGGTGCTCACGGCGGTACTCCTCATGTTCGGCCACAACGGCGACTCGCGGGGCCGTCACTTCGAGCATAGACATCTTCCGCACGCTTCTCACCTGCATAAACACACCTTTGAGAGCCTCAAAGGCACCCCTGGGCCGTGACCTCACCGGGCCCTGGGGGCGCATTCGCGCGAGTGCTCCGAGCACCGCGAACAGGGGGACATGCGTACTGGTGCTCGGCGCGGGACGCGGGCACACTGCCCGGGAGGGACGACGATCCCGAACGGGGTGCACACTGGATCACTACCAGGGCCGGCACCCGCGCAGGACCGGCCGGCACACCGACGCGCACAAGGGGGCGGGGCATGGCGGATCCTGAGTTCAGGGCCACGGGCGTGCGGATCGGGAAGCGGCTGCGCTCGCTGACCCGGGCCGGGCAGGTGCGGATCAGCGACGGCAGGGTGCAGCTGCTCACCAGCTACGGCAGCGAGATCGACAGTGCGCCGGTGCAGGCCGTTCGGGCGTCCAAGCCGTGGTTCTCGCCGGACGACAAGGCGCTGGCCGACATCAACGGCAAGCGCTACTCGCTGACCCTGGGTGATCACGACCCCGCTCCCGGAGAGGCGGGGCCTCCCGCGGCGCGCCGGTTCATAGAGGCCGTACGGAAGGCTGCGGGACGTAAGGGCTGAGTCACTGCGAGTTGCGGTACCGCGTCCCCTGCGTCACGCTGGTCTCACGTCACTCTGGGTTTACCGGCGATAACGCTGCGAACCAGCCCGCCGGCCACGACAGCAGGCGGCCGTTTTCCTCAAGTCCCCTGCTGGATCCGTACTCCGTGTTCTTCCGGACCTCTTCAGTCGGGGAGTCGCAGCCGTGATCAGTTACCCAAGCAGGCACTGCACGGTGGAGCTCCAAGCCCTGCCGTCGCGGATCGGTCAGGTCCGCAGAATCGTATCGGCGCAGTTGCGCTACTGGCATCTGGACGCGTTGATAGACCGCGCCGCGCTCGGTGTGACCGAGCTGCTGACCAACGTCCACCAGCACGCCCGGCCGGACAAGATGTGCACCGTGGAGATCGAGCTGCTGCTGGACCGGCTCATGGTCTCGGTGCGCGACCACGACCCGCGACTGCCGGTCGTGGCGGACGTCAGGGCCGCCGACACGCTCGCCACCTGCGGTCGCGGGCTGGCGATGGTGGCCGCCGTCAGCGAGAGCTGGGGTGTGCGGCCGGACGGCGAGTCCGGGAAGGTCGTCTGGTTCACGCTCCCGACGGCCCTGGCGCCGCGGGCCACGGCCGCGCGACCGCCGCAGCGCAGGACGGTGGACAAGCCGGTACGTCGGCTCGCGGAGGTCGGGGCGCCGGTCGATCTGCGCCGGCCCGAGCATGCTCCCGCCCGGTCGGCCGTTGTCGGCTGACCGGGCGGTGAGGGGACCTTCGACGGTGTCGTCACCGGTGTCATTCGGTGGCGATCGCCCGTAGTACGTCCAGGCGGGCCGCCCGTCGTGCCGGGCGTAGCCCCGCCAGGGCTCCGGCCGTGATGCCGACCAGGGCCACCAGGGCGAGTTGAAGCGGCGGCATCGCGAAGGCGAAGGCGCTGTCGCTCGCCCCGTCCGAGGCCTTGACCAGGACCCAGCCGAGGAAGGCGCCGAGGGCGAGACCGCCGGCTGTGCCGAAGGCTGCTACCAGGACCGACTCCCAGCGGACCATGGCGCGCAGTTGGGAGCGGGTCTGGCCCACGGCTCGCAGCAGGCCCAGTTCGCGGGTGCGCTCGTGGATCGCCAGGGTGAGGGTGTTGGCGATGCCGAGGAGTGCGATGAGCACGGCAAGGGCGAGCAGTGCGTAGACCAGGGTGAGCATCATGTCGATGCCGCCGGCCGAGGACTGCGCGTACTCGTCGCGGGTCTGCACGTCGGGGTTGCCGTACTGGTCTGCAACCCTCTCCACCGCCGCCTTGCCCTCGTCCGTCCCCACGCCGTCCTTGAAGGAGACGGCGAGCAGGGTGTCGGCGTCCTGGGTGCGGTGCGGGGCCCAGGCGGCGCGAGTGATGACGTAATCGCCGGCGAGTTCGGACTGGCCGTAGACAGCTCGGACCGTGAAGGTCACCTGGCGGCCGTCGGTGAAGGTGAGCCGGGTCCTGTCGCCGGTCGTCAGGTTCTGCTTGTCGGCCTCCTTCTCGGTGATGGCGATGCCGTCGGTGCCGAGGTCGCGCAGGGAGCCGCTGACGGAGCCGAGGTCGAAGGTGCGCTCCAGGGCGACCGGGTCGGTGACCGTCAACGCCCTTCCCTTGCCGTCGACTTCGGCGACGCCCCGGCCGAGTCCGACGGCCGTGTCCACCTCGGGCAGCCGCTGGACCGCGTCGGCGAGGCGCGGGCTCAGTCCGCTGCCGCCCGCGCCGAACGACGGGGTGCTGACGGCCACGTCGCCCGCGAACGACCGGGACACGGTCTGGTCCATGGTCGCCTTCAGCGAGGCGCCGAACACGGTGAACAGTGACACGACGGCCACACCGATCATCAGGGCGCTCGCGGTGGCGGCCGTACGCTTCGGGCTGCGCAGGGCGTTGCGGCGGGCGAGCCCGCCGGTGACGCCGCGGAGTCGGTCCAGGGGGCCGCCGAGGATCCGTACGGCCGTCGAGGAGGCGACCGGGCCGAGGACCACGAAGGCGGCCAGGGCGAGGACCGCGCCGGCTGCGGCCAGCCACATGGTCGGGGACACCAGGACGCCGGTGAGCGTCACACCGAGCGCGAGGGCGATGAGACCGAGACCGGTGACGGCGCGGGCGCGGGAGGCGCCGGAGGTGTCGACGGCCGTCTCGCGCAGGGCGGCCAGCGGCGCGGTACGGCCGGCTCGTGCGGCGGGCAGCAGCGCGGAGCCGAGGCATACCACGATGCCCACCGCGAGGGGCAGCGCCATGGAGATCGCGCTGATCACCAAGTCGCCCTCGGGGAACGGGAATCCGATCGCCGGGAACAGCGCCTGGAGGCCGGCCGCGATACCGATGCCGCCCGCCAGGCCGGCCACCGACGCGGTGACGGCCACGGCGGTCGCCTCGACGAGGGTCGACGCGGTGACCTGGCGGCGCGAGGCACCGAGGGCGCGCAACAGGGCGTTCTCGCGGGTGCGTTGGGCCACGACGATCGCGAAGGTGTTGTGGATGGAGAAGGTCGCGACGAGCAGGGCCACGCCGGAGAAGACCAGCAGGAAGGTGGTGAAGACGGTCAGGAACTGGCTGGAGATCATCTCCGTGTTCTCCTCGGCCGACTCCTGACCGGTGATGGCCTCGACGCCGCTGGGCAGGACGGACGTCAGCTCGTCGACGAGCTGCTGCTGGCTGACGTCCGGTCCGGCCCGCACCTGGATGGTCGCCGCTTCGCCGGGGCGGGCGGTGAGGTACTTCTCGGCGTCGGCCTGGGTCATGCCGGTGAAGGTCACCTGGGCCATGCCGTCCTCGCCGCCGAAGGTCGCGAGGCCGACGATGGTCACCTTGACCGGGTCGGGTGTGCGCAGGGTCGTGGTGTCGCCGATCCCCAGGTCGCCGCGGTCGGCGGTGCCCCGGTTGACGACGACCTCGCCGGCCTTCTGCGGGGCGCGGCCTTCGGCCAGGCGGTACGGGTTCAGCTCGGGGTCGTCGATCCAGTTGCCGGCGAGAGTGGGCGGGCCCTGCCCGCCGATGGGGTCGCCGTTCCTGCCGATGAGCTGGCCGGCGCCCTGGATGCTGGGCGCGGCCGCCGCGACGCCGGGGGCCTGCTCGATGGTGCGCACCAGGTCCGTGTCGACGGGCGCGCGCACGCCTTCGCTCTCGCCGGGCGTGGTGATGGCGTCGGCGCTGCGGACGACGGCGTCCGTGCCGCTGGTCGCGTTCCCGAACATCGTGTCGAAGCCGGCCCGCAGGGTGTCGCCCATGACGAGGGTTCCGGCGAGGAAGGCAACGCCGAGGAACACCGCGAGGAACGTGCCGGCGAAGCGGCGCTTGTGGGCACGCAGGGAGGACACGCTGAGGCGGACGGAGGCATTCATGACGGCACCTCGAAGGCTTTCATGCGGTCCAGGACCTTGTCGGCGGTCGGGGATTCCATGCGGTCGACCAGGCGGCCGTCCGCGAGGAAGACGACCTCGTCGGCGTGGGCGGCGGCCACGGGGTCGTGGGTGACCATGACGACCGTGCGGGCCGACTGGCGCGCCGCACGGCCGAGCAGGCCGAGGACCTCCTCGCCGGAGCGGGAGTCGAGGTTGCCGGTCGGCTCGTCGGCGAACACGACGTCGGGCCGGCCGGCGAACGCCCGGGCCACCGCAACGCGTTGCTGCTGGCCGCCGGAGAGCTCGGAGGGCCGGTGGTGGAGCCGGCCGCGCAGGCCGACGACGTCGATCAGCGCGTCGATCCACTCCGGGTCGCCCTTGCCGCCCGCGAGGTCCAGCGGCAGCGTGATGTTCTCCGCCACGGTCAGCGTCGGTACCAGGTTGTAGGCCTGGAAGACGAAGCCGACACGGTCGCGGCGCAGGAGGGTGAGGCGACGGTCGTCGAGGCTGCTCAGCTCGGTGTCGCCGATGTGCGCGGTGCCCGAGGTGAGCGTGTCCAGGCCGGCCGCGCAGTGCATCAGGGTGGACTTGCCGGAGCCCGAGGGCCCCATGATCGCGGTGAAGCGGCCGACCGGGAAGTCGACGCTCACCCCGTCCAGGGCCCTCACGCTGGTGTCGCCGGTGCCGTACACCTTCACGGCGTCCACGACGCGGGCGGCCGTCGGCGTACCTGTCGTGGTGGTCGTGACGGTCATGCCGCACCGCCCTTGCCCGTGCGGCCGAACTGCTCGTCCAGGACGGACAGCCGGCGCCAGTACTCGTCCTCGTCGATCTCGCCGGAGGCGAAGCGGTGGCCGAGCACGGTGATGGGCGAGTTGTCGTCGGGGGTGGGCCGCCCGGGGCCGCGGCGTCCGCGCCACACGGTGCGGCGCAGCAGCGTGATGCCACCGATCACGACGGCCGCCCAGATCAGCGGGAAGAGGAGGATCCACGGGCCGGGGCCGCCGTCGGCGAAGTGTGCCAGGGTCTGCATCTCGAGTCATCTCCCGGGTCGGTTCGGTCGGGTCTTTCGGTGATGTCTCGAGACTCGCGCCGTGAGGGGGTCCGGGTCGTCGTACGGCCAGCGGCAGTGTGCGTACCTCGCGGGGAGTAGGCGGGGCCGGTTCTGCTGCTCCGGACGGGCTCGACTTCTGTAACTACTAGTATGTACAGTAGGGAGCATGAGCACTCCCGACCGACTGATCGAGTCCACTCGCGAACTGCTGTGGGAGCGCGGTTATGTGGGCACCAGCCCCAAGGCGATCCTGGAGCGTGCGGGGGCCGGGCAGGGCAGCATGTACCACCACTTCAAGGGAAAGCCCGATCTCGCGCTGGCCGCGATCCGGCGGACCGCCGAGGAGATGCGGGCTACCGCCGCGGGAGTACTCGACGGTCCGGGAACACCGTACGAGCGCATCGAGGCGTATCTGCGGCGTGAGCGCGAGGTGCTGCGCGGCTGTCCGATCGGGCGGCTCACGATGGACCCGGACGTGGTCGCGAGCGACGAACTGCGGGCGCCCGTCGACGAGACGCTCGACTGGCTGCGCGAACGGCTCGCCGGGATCGTCGAGGAGGGCCAGGAGCAGGGCCAGTTCGCGCCCGGGCTCGACGGCGAGGCGATCGCGGCGACGATCGTCGCGACCGTCCAGGGCGGCTACGTCCTCGCCCGCGCGTCCGGCTCGCCCGCCGCGTTCGACATGGGTGTCCGGGGCCTGCTGTCCCTTCTTGCGCCGCGCTAGGAACGGCACCGCCCCAGGAACCGCACCGGACGCACCAGGAAGGCCGAACGATGCACGCGACGCAGTACCGGATCACCCTGCCCGCCGACTACGACATGGAGATCATCCGGCGTCGTGTGGCGAGCAAGGGGCACCTTCTCGACGACTGGCAGGGGCTCGGCCTCAAGGCGTACCTGATACGCGAGCGCGGCGTGCACGGATCACCGGTCAACGAGTACGCGCCGTTCTACCTGTGGCACACCGTCGCGGGCATGAACGCCTTCCTCTGGGGCGGCCCGTTCCAGGGCATCGCCGACGACTTCGGACGGCCGTCGGTCCGTCAGTGGACCGTGCTGGCGCACGAGGGCGCCGCTCATTCGCCTGCGCGGGTGGCGGTACTGCGGCGTCAACAGGTCCCGGACGGCGTGCAGTTGACGGGTCTGGCGGCGAACGCGGAGCGCGAGACCGAAAGGTTGGCCGACGAGGACGGTGCGGTACTCGCGGCGGCAGCCGTGGACACGAGCCGTTGGGAGCTGATCAATTTCTCCCTCTGGGAGACCGACACCCCCAAGGCCGACGGCGACGTGTACGAGGTGCTGCACCTGTCCGTGCCTGGGCGGCTGCCGCTCGACGCACCTGCCTGACTGCGCTGACTAGCGACTAGCGACTAGCGACAGGAGAACCGACCCATGCCCTTCGTCCGCATCGACGCCCTGGGAGCCGACCCCGAGCGGCTCGACGCGCTCGGTCGTGCCGTGCACGACGCCCTGGTCGAAGCAATCGGGATTCCGTCCGATGACCGGTTCCAGGTGCTGGCCGGCCACGACGGCACCCGCAGCACCCTGCGCTACGACGACGGCTATCTCGGCATCCACCGGGACGACGGCATCGTGTACGTGACGATCACCCTGCGCTCGGGCCGGACTCCCGCCCAGAAGCAGGCGCTGTACCGGCGGATCGCCGAACTCGCCCACGCCTACGCGGGGACCGAGCCTCGCAACGTGTTCGTCAACCTCATCGAGAACGAACCCATCAACTGGTCGTTCGGCGAGGGAGTCGCGCAGTACGCCGATGCCCCCGCCCCCGTCGGCTCCCCCACCTCGGAGAGCCTCACCGCTCCCTGATGTCCAGGTCGCCGATGCGGGCCACGTTCTCACGATCCTCGGCGTCGTCGCTCGCCTCGCCGGCGAACCAGGCGTCGAGGATCTCCTTGAGCAGCGGCTCGGACGTCAGGCGCAGGCTGAGCGCGAGGACGTTGGCGTCGTTCCAGCGGCGGGCGCCGTCCGCCGTGTACGCGTCCGCGCACAGGGCGGCCCGTACGCCCGGCACCTTGTTCGCGGCGATCGACGCGCCCGTGCCGGTCCAGCAGCACACGACCGCCTGGTCCGCCGTCCCGTCGGCGACCTCGCGGGCGGCCGCTTCCGAGCACGCGGCCCACTGGGGGTCCGAGTCGGGATTCAGGGCCCCGTGCGTGACCACCGCGTGGCCACGGGCGCGCAGCTCGGCCACGAGACTGCGGGCCACGGGTTCGTCCATGTCGGAGGAGACGGAGATCCGCATGTCACGAAGGGTACCCAGGTCCGCCTGCCGGTGTGCGGCCGTGGGCCGGGGGTGCGGTCGTCCCCGCTGCGGCCGAGCATGGAGGTGACCGCCAGGAGACTGGGGGAAAGGAGGCCGGGATGGATGCCGTGGATGTCGTCCAGCGCTTCAACGCCGCGATCAACGACCGTGACCTCACCGAGCTGGCCTCGCTGATGTCCGACGACCACACGTTTATCGACACCGCGGGCGACACCGTCAGCGGAAAACAGGCCTGCATCGAGGCGTGGCGCGCGTTCTTCGCGGCCTTCGCGGACTACCGGAACGTATTCACCGACGTGACCGTGGGGGACGAGGTCGTCTCGGTGTCCGGATACTCCCTGTGCTCGCGGCCCGAGCTTGCCGGTCCGGCGCTGTGGACCGCCCGCGTCACCGGTGGGCTGGTCGGCGAGTGGCGGGTGTACACGGACTCTCCGGCGGCACGCCGCGACCTCGGGCTGCCGCCGGGCGGACTCGTCTAGGGCCTGTGCGGACTCGTCCAGGGCCTGTCGTGAAAGCGGCGTCGCGCGCCAGCCACCACTTTCGCAACAGCCCTAGGTCAGCGCCCCCAGCGGATCGTCCAGGACCGGCTGCCAGGCCAACTCGGCCGCGCCGACCAGGCTGTTGTGGTCGAGGGTGCACGCGAGGATCGGGACGCTGCCGCTCTGCCCCCAGAGGCTGCGGTCGGCGACGACGGCGCGCAGGCGGTCGGGGTCGGCGTCGAGGAGGGTGGCGTGGAGGCCGCCGAGGATGATGCGGTCGGGGTTGAGGATGTTGACCAGGCCGGCGAGTCCCAGGCCGAGGCGGTCGATGAGAGCCTCGGTGGCGACGCGGATCGTGGGGTCGTCGTACTGGGTGCGGATCAGGTCCTTGGCCTGCTGGAGCAGGGAGAGCTCGGGGCCGGGCTCGCGGCCGGCGGCCGTGAGGAACGCCAGCGGGTCGGCCTCGACGTCGAGACATCCGCGGCTGCCGCAGTGGCAGGGCCTGCCCTCGGGGTTCACGGTGAGGTGACCGACCTCCAGGGCCAGGCCCGAACTGCCGGTGTGCAGGCGGCCGTCCAGCACGAGCGCACCGCCGACGCCCCGGTGCCCGGTGGCCACGCACAGCAGATCGCGGGCGCCGCGCCCCGCTCCGTGCCGGTGCTCGGCGAGCGCGACGAGGTTGACGTCGTTGCCGGTGAACGCCGGTCCGGTGATCCCGGCAGCGCGCACGCACTCCGTGAAGATGCGGCGGACGGGGGCGCCCACGGGCCACGCCAGGTGCAGGGGGTTCAGGGCCAGGCCGTCGGGTTCGGCGACCGCGGACGGTACGGCGAGACCCGCGCCGACGCAGCGCCGTCCGGTCGTGCGCAGCAGGTCGGCGCCCGCCTCGACGACGGACCCGAGCACCTTCGCCGGGTCGGCGTCCACGGTCTCGCAGCCGGGCGCGGTGGCGACGATACGGCCGCCCAGGCCGACCAGCGCCGCCCGGAACCCGTCGGCGTGCACCTGCGCGGCGAGAACGACCGGGCCGTCCTCGGCGACCGCCAGCCGGTGCGAGGGCCGCCCCTGCGAGCCCGCCGCCGCACCGGGCCGTGCGTCGACCCGGATCAGCCCGAGCGCCTCCAGCTCGGCCGCGACCGCGCCCGCCGTCGCCCGGGTCACGCCGAGCTCGGCGGTGAGGACCGCACGGGTGGGCGCGCGTCCGGTGTGCACGAGCTCCAACGCGGGTCCGAGCGCGCCGCGCCCCCGGTCCAACCGCGTCCTCGAGGTGGTCCCTTCCCCCGCCGCCCGGGGGTCCGCCTTGCCGCTCATGAGGGCGAGTCTCCCATGAGCCGCAGCTCCGGCGGCCTACCGGCCGCTCACTCTGAGCGTGATGTTCAGCCGGCCCGTCAGCCCCAACTCCGGCGGTGCGGTGCCGGGCTGCACCTTCGGCACACCGTGGTGGGCGAGTCGCGAGGGACCGCCGAACACGAACAGGTCGCCGCTGCGCAGCTCGACGTCCGTGTACGGCCGGCTCCGGGTCTCGGTGTTGCCGAAGCGGAAGACGCAGCTGTCACCGAGGCTCAGGGACACCACCGGGGCGTCCGACTTCTCGTCGCTGTCGCGGTGCATGCCCATGCGGGCGTCGGCTTCGTAGAAGTTGATCAGGGCGATGTCGTACGCCGCCTCCGGCCCGCCGAACAGGTCCGCGCCCAGTGTGTCGCGCACCGCGCGGCGGCCCAGCTCCCCCAGCCACCCGGGGAACGGCTTCACCGGGGCTCCGTCGCCGTCGACGACCGTGCGGGCGTAGGCGTACGGGTACCAGTGCCAGCCCAGGCAGACCTGGCGGGCGGTCATCGTGCCGCCGCCGGGGGTGCGCACCGTGCGCAGGCCGGCCGGTGGGCGCGCCCACGCGCGGCAGGCCTCCAGCAGCTCGCGCTGGGCCTGCGCGTCCAGCCAGCCGGGCACGTGCACCGCGCCCGGCGCGACCTCCGTACGCTCGCGGGGGAACAGCTCGGCGTCCATGTCTCCCATCCTCGTCCCCCATCCTCCCCCACCGGCCGTGAGCTGCGGATCGGCAAGCGGCGCCGCCGGGGTCGCTTAGCCTTGACGCACGATGAACGACCGTATGACGACGCCCTGGGGCGAGCTCGCGCTGTCCCGTTTCCCCGAGGACCCGCGGGACAGGCTGCGCGCCTGGGACGCCTCCGACGAGTACCTCCTCAGGCATCTGGCCGAGCAGAACGTTCCGCTGTCCGGCACGGTCGTGGTCGTGGGTGACCGCTGGGGCGCCCTGGTCACGGCGCTCGCGGCGCACCGGCCGGTGCAGATCACGGACTCCTACCTGGCCCAGGAGGCGACCCGGGCCAACCTCGCCCGCCATGGCGCCGGACCCGGCGACGTCCGGCTGCTCACGACGCAGGACCCGCCACCGGACCGCGTCGACGTCCTCCTGGTCAGGGTGCCCAAGAGTCTCGCGCTGCTGGAGGACCAGCTGCTGCGGCTCGCCCCCGCGGTGCACGAGGGGACGGTGGTGGTCGGCACGGGCATGGTGAAGGAGATCCACACCTCGACGCTCCAGCTGTTCGAGCGGATCCTCGGCCCGACCCGCACCTCGCTCGCCGAGAAGAAGGCCAGGCTGATCTTCTGCACGCCTCAGCCGGCGTCGGAGCGGCCCGCCAACCCGTGGCCGTACGCGTACACGCTCCCCGACGGCATCGGGGCGGTCTCGGGACGCACGGTCGTCAATCACGCGGGTGTCTTCTGCGCAGACCGGCTCGACATCGGTACGCGCTTCTTCCTCGGCCACCTGCCCGACAGCAAGGGCGGCCGGCGGGTGGTCGACCTCGGGTGCGGCAACGGTGTCGTCGGTACGGCGATGGCGCTGGCGAACCCGGAGGCCGAGGTGCTGTTCGTGGACGAGTCCTTCCAGGCGGTGGCCTCGGCGGAGGCGACGTACAAGGCGAACGGGGTGCCGGGGCACGCGGAGTTCCGGGTCGGGGACGGGCTGGCTGGCGTGCCGGCCAGGAGCGTCGACCTCGTGCTCAACAATCCGCCGTTCCACTCCCACCAGGCCACGACCGACTCGACGGCCTGGCGGATGTTCACGGGGGCGCGGCGCGCGCTGCGGCCGGGCGGTGAGCTGTGGGTCATCGGCAACCGGCACCTCGGCTATCACGTGAAGCTGCGGCGGCTGTTCGGCAACAGTCAACTCGTGGCCAGCGACGCGAAGTTCGTGGTGCTGAGGGCCGTCAAGAGGTGACGGGGCGGTCGGTGTCCCCGGCGCGGTAGCGGTTCAGGCGGCACGCCTCGACGTCGCGGCGCCGGATCAGCGTCATGGCCCGTAGCAGCAGCCGCAGGGAGAGCAGGGAGTGGTCGGTCAGGGTGCCCTCAGCACCCCGATGATGTCCGCCACCGCCCGCACCATCGCCTCGCGTCCCACGCTGAGGTACTTGCGTGAGTCGACCGCCTCGGGATGGGCGGCGAGGAATTCGCGGATCGCTCCGGTCATGGCGATGTTGAGGGCCGTGCCGACGTTGACCTTGGCGATGCCGCCCGCGACCGCCGCGGTCAGTTCGTCGTCGGGGACCCCGGAGGAGCCGTGCAGGACGAGGGGGACGTCCAGGGTGGCGGCGAGGCGCTTGAGGAGGTCGTGGTCGAGGGTGGCGGTGCGGGTGGTCATGGCGTGGGAGCTGCCGACGGCGACCGCGAGGGCGTCGACGCCGGAGTCGGTGACGAAGGCGTGGGCCTCGGGGGGGTCGGTGCGGGCACCGGGGGCGTGGGCGTCGAGGGGCGGCTCGCCGTTCTTGCCGCCGAGGCGCCCCAACTCGGCCTCGATCCAGAGGCCTTGGGCGTGCGCCCAGTCGGCGGCGGCCTTCGTTGCGGCCAGGTTGTCCGCGTACGGCAGGCGGGCCGCGTCGTACATCACGGAGCTGAAGCCCGCGTCCGGCGCCTGGCGCAGCAGGTCGTCGCTCTGGATGTGGTCGAGGTGCAACGCGACGGGGACGGCGGCGCGTTCGGCAGCGGCGACGGCGGCGCGGGCGAGCGGGAGGAGCCGCCCGTAGCGGAACTTGACGGCGTTCTCGCTGACTTGGAGCACGACGGGTGAACTCACCGACTCCGCACCGGCGATGACCGCCTCGACGTGCTCCAGGGTGATGACGTTGAAGGCGGCGACGGCACAGCGGGCTGCGGCGGCGCGGGTGACGAGCTCGCCGGTGGTCACGAGGGGCACGGCCTGTCCTTTCTCGGCGCGGAAGGGGACGCGTCGGACACGCCGCCGGAGGGGCGTGTCGTGGGCGCGTCAGGGGTGGGTCAGGGGGCGAGGATCACCGAGCGGGTGAGGTGGCGGGGCTGGTCCGGGTCGAGGCCGCGTGCCGCGGCGACGGCGACCGCGAGCCGCTGGGCGCGGACCAGCTCGGCGAGGGGGTCCAGGCCGCCTTCGATCCACAGCCCGCCGATGGCGCGCACCTGCTCGGCCAGCCCCTCGGGCGCCTCGCCGAACATCCAGGTCGCGGTGCCGCCGGTGGTGATGCTGATCGGGCCGTGCCGGTACTCCATGGCCGGGTAGGCCTCCGTCCACGACAGCGACGCCTCGCGCATCTTCAGCCCGGCCTCGCTGGCCAGGCCCACGGTCCAGCCACGGCCGAGGAAGGTGAACTGCCCGCACTCCACCAGCCCTTCGGGCAGTTCGTCGGCGAGCGCGGCGCGCGCGTCGGCCACGACCGCGTCGGTGTGCAGGCCGAGGTGGGCGCGGAGCAGGGTGAAGGCGGTGGTCGCGAACCTCGTCTGCACGACGGACCGTTCGTCCGCGTAGTCCAGGACCACGATCTCGTCGGCGACCGCCATGACGGGCGTGTCCGGGTCGGCGGTGATCGCGACGGTCGGCGTACGCCCCTTCAACCGCCCCAGCAGGTCCAGCACTTCGGTGGTCGTACCGGAGCGGGTGAGGGCGAGGACACGGTCGTAGGAGCGCCCGTGCGGAAACTCCGACGCGGCGAAGGCGTCCGTCTCGCCACGGCCCGACCCCTCACGCAGCGCGGCGAAGGCCTGCGCCATGAAATACGACGTCCCGCAGCCGACGACCGCGACCCGCTCCCCCGGCGCCGGCAGCACCCCGCCGAGGCCGGCCGCCTCGGTCGCGGCGCGGGTCCAGCACTCGGGCTGACTGTTGAGCTCGTCCTCGACATGCGTCATGCCGCCGTCCTCCGAACCTCTGATGGAGCCTTGAACTAGGTCATCTGATTGTTCTTGCAAGATAGCTCCCACTTTCGAGCATAATCAAGCAAACGCGGGAAGAAGCGTGCGCTAAGGTCGCGGGAGATCGAGGAATGGAGGGTGGATGTCGCGCGACGCCCGCTGGAAGGCGCTGCTGGAGCTGCTCGTGGAGCGGGGCCGGCTGGACGTCGAGGAGGCGGCCGTCGAGCTGGAGGTCTCGGCCGCCACGATCCGGCGCGACTTCGATCAGCTCGCCGAGCAGCAGATGCTGGTGCGGACGCGGGGTGGGGCGGTCGTACACGGAGTGTCGTACGAGCTGCCGCTGCGCTACAAGACGGCCCGGCACGCCTCCGAGAAACAGCGCATCGCCAAGGCGGTGGCCGACATCATCGCCCCCGGCGAGGCGGTCGGGCTGACCGGCGGTACGACGACGACCGAGGTGGCGCGTGCCCTGGCCGTGCGCAGCGACCTCGCGGCCGGGTCGCCCGCCCTGACCGTCGTCACCAACGCGCTCAACATCGCCAATGAGCTGGCCGTGCGTCCCCAGTTCAAGATCGTGGTCACCGGCGGGGTGGCGCGCCCGCAGTCGTACGAGCTCATCGGGCCGCTCGCGGACGGGGTGCTGTCCCAGATCACGATCGACGTGGCTGTTCTCGGCGTCGTCGGCTTCGACGTCACGCACGGCGCCGCCGCGCACGACGAGGCGGAGGCCGCGATCAACCGGCTGCTGTGCGAGCGCGCCGAGCGCGTGGTCGTAGCCGCGGACTCCAGCAAGCTGGGCCAGCGGGCGTTCGCCCGGATCTGCGCGGCCGAAGCGGTGAACACGCTGGTCACGGACACGGCTGCCGATCCGGAGACCCTGCGCCGCTTCGAGGAGGCGGGCCTGCGGGTCGTCGCGGTCTGAGCCCCCGGGCAGCCCCGGGATCCCGCCGCCCGGCCCGCCTCCGGCCGATTCCACCTACGCTGGGAGCGAGGCGCTTGGCGGGCCAGGGAGGCTGCGATGAGCACTACTCCGATCGAGACGGGCACACCGGGGGCGTCGCGGTACGTACCGATCGCCGATCACGGCCTGATCGGCGATCTGCGCAGCGTGGCCCTCGTGGGCATCGACGGCACGATCGACTGGTACTGCTGCCCGTCCTTCGATGCGCCCAGCGTCTTCGCGGCGATCCTGGACGCCGAGCGGGGCGGCTGCTTCGAGCTGGCGGCCTCCGTGCCGGCGCGGACCAAGCAGTTCTACTTCCCCGACACGAACGTCCTGATCACCAGGTTCTTCACCGAGGACGGCGTCGGCGAAGTGCAGGACTTCATGCCGGTCGACGACGATGTCGCCGAGGTCGAGCGGCACCGGCTGATCCGACGTGTGGTGTGCGTACGCGGCTCGATCCCGTTCCGTACGCGCATCGCACCCCGCTTCGAGTACGGCACCCGGCAGCACACCGTCCGCATGGAGGGCGAGGTGGCGGTCTTCGAGTCGGAGGAGCTGTCGGTCGGGCTGACCTCAACCGTGCCGCTGGAGATCGACGGGCCGGATGTGCACGGCGAATTCAAGCTCTCCCAGGGCGAGTCGGCGGTGCTGGCGCTGGACCGGATCAGCGGGGCGCTCGAGCTGAAACGGTGCGCGCGGGCCGAGGCCGAGAGGCAGTTCACCAGCACGGTGGCCTACTGGCGGAACTGGCTGTCCGCCTCCAAGTACCGGGGCCGCTGGCGGGAGATGGTGCACCGCTCCGCGCTCACCCTGAAGCTGCTCACCTATGCGCCCACCGGTGCCATCGTGGCCGCGCCGACGACGAGCCTGCCCGAGCAGCTCGGCGGCGAACGCAACTGGGACTACCGGTACATGTGGGTGCGCGACGCCGCGTTCTGCGTGTACGCGATGCTGCGGCTGGGCTTCACGACCGAGGCCGAGGCCTTCATGAAGTTCCTGACCGAGCACGTCAGCCGGGGCGACGGCTCGCCCACGGGTCCGTTGCAGATCATGTACGGCATCGACGGCCGCACCGATCTGCCCGAGCGCGAACTCGACCACCTGGAGGGCTATCTCGGCTCGGCTCCGGTGCGCATCGGCAACGCCGCCTCCGACCAGCTCCAGCTCGACATCTACGGCGCGTTGATCGACTCGATCTACCTCTACGACAAGTGGGCGCAGCCCATCTCCAGCGACCAGTGGGACAACGTGTGCGCGCTGGTGGAGTGGGTGTGCGAGAACTGGGACCAGCCGGACGAGGGCATCTGGGAGACCCGCGGCGGACGCAAGAACTTCCTGTACTCGCGGCTCATGTGCTGGGTGGCGATCGAGCGGGGCATCCGCATGGCCAACCGCCGCGGGCTGCCCGCCGAACTGCCGCGCTGGCAGGAGTGCCGGGACAGGATCTACCGGCGGATCATGAGCCGGTGCTGGTCCGAGACCCGCAAGGCATTCGTCCAGTGCGAGGACAGTGACGTACTGGACGCGGCCGTGCTGATGATGCCGATGGCGAAGTTCATCGCGCCGACCGACCCGAAGTGGCTGTCCACTCTCGACGCGCTCACCGAGGAACTGGTGTCCGACTCGCTGGTCTACCGCTACGACCCCGAGGCGAGCCCCGACGGAGTGCGCGGCGACGAGGGCACCTTCTCCATCTGCTCGTTCTGGTACGTCGAGGCCATGGTCCGCGCCGGCCGGGTCGACGAGGCGCAGCTGGCCTTCGAGAAGATGCTGACGTACGCCAACCATCTGGGCCTGTACGCCGAGGAGATCAGCCGCACGGGCGAGCAACAGGGCAATTTCCCGCAGGCGTTCACCCATCTCTCCCTGATCAGTGCGGCGTTCAACCTGGATCGCGCCCTGGGCTGAGGTCAGTTCACAGGCCCAACCGACAAGACATCGAACTTAGGTGAGGCTAACCTAAATAGGGTTCCCCAACTTGCTGAAGGGAAACCCGAGATGACGCCTGCCTCGATCTTCCCCTACGTCATGCCGACCCCCGCGATGCTGCCCGAGGACACCACCGGGTGGACCCTCGACCCGGGTCGCGCGGCGCTGGTGGTGCTCAACTTACAGCGGCGCTTCGTGCGCGTACTGGACCAGGAGGGAGCCCCGGTCGCCCAACTCCTCGCGAACACCGCCCGGTTGGTGCGCGCTGCGCATGCCGCGGGCGTGCCCGTCATCCACTCGGTGCCCGCCGGGGAACGCGGACCCGCCCTGTACGTACGGCGGCCCGCCGGGCCGGAGGGACCGGACGGACCGGCCGACCGGGACGGCGAGGCCTTCGCCGAACAGGTCGAGCCGCGCACCGGGGACGCCGTGCTCACGGCACGCAAGCACAGCGCTTTCGCCCGGACCCGGCTGGACAGTCGGTTGCGCGACCTGAAGCGGGACCAGGTCGTGATCATGGGACTGTTCGCCCGGGTCGGCGTGCTGATGACCGCCGCCGACGCCTGGGTGCAGGAC
Organism: Streptomyces sp. NBC_01017; assembly: GCF_045162795.1. Classification (NCBI taxonomy): domain Bacteria; kingdom Bacillati; phylum Actinomycetota; class Actinomycetes; order Kitasatosporales; family Streptomycetaceae; genus Streptomyces; species Streptomyces sp. NBC_01017. The sequence goes on along the minus strand of NZ_CP108683.1, from coordinate 9,471,765 downwards.
CTGGAGCCCTTCGTCGTCGCGGACGCCATCGCCGACGCGTCGGCTGGCAGCCATGAGTTCGCGCTCGAGTGGGTGGCGGACACGTGCGGGGTGGTGACGTCCATGGATCGGGTGGTGGCCGTCCTCGACCCCGCCGTGCCCGCGGCGGAAGCGGTCTGACCCGCTCAGACGGACGCCGTACGGCGGGCCAGCAGGGACCGGTGGATCTCCCCCGCCCGGATCGCGGTGGTGGACAGCAGGGTCGAGGTGAGTCCGTGGGTGTGCTCGGTGCCGCCCTGGAGGTAGATCCCGGCGGTGACATCGGGCGCGGTCTCCACGCGGTGGTCGCGCGAGACCCGGAGCGCGTCCCCGTCGTCCCGCAGACAGACCTTCGCCGCCTCGCCGAGCAGGGCGGTGAGGTCGCGGGGCCGGTAGCCGGTGGCGTGCACGAGCACATCGGCCTGGAGGAGCTGCTGCTCCCCGGTCGGCAGGAACTCCACCGCCACGTCGAGTCCTCCGTCACCGCGCTCGCGGACGCCGCGGATGCGGGAGACGTTGAGGAAGCGCAGCCGTTCCCGGCCGTTGACCTTCTCCTGGTACGCGGTGGCGTACAGGGACTCGATCAACTCCATGTCGACGACGGAGTAGTTGGTGGAGCGGTGATAGTCGAAGAGGGACTGTTTGACCTCGGAGGGTGCGACGAAGTACACGTCCACGGCCTCCGGGTCGAAGATGCGGTTGGCGAACGGGCTGTCGTCGGCCGGGGTGTAGCCGTACTTGGCGAACACCGCGCAGACCTCCGCCTCCGGGAAGGAGCGGTGCAGATAGTCGACGGTCTCGGCGGCACTCTGCCCCGCGCCGAGGACGACCACGCGACGCACCGGCTCACCGGAGGCGGCGAGTTCGGTCACGCGGGGCAGTAACTCGCTGTTGTGCCAGACGCGTTCGGAGAGGTCGACGCCGGGCGGCACATGCGGTTCCAGGCCGACCGCCACGCTGATGTCCCGGGCGCGATACGTCACATGACGGCCGGGCCGCTCCGGGTCCCGGCAGACGACCTCGAAGTGCGTGACCGCGCCCGTGTCGTCGCGCACGGGGTCGATGGCGGTCACCACGTGGTCGTACGCCACGAGGTGCCGCACCCGCTCGGCGGCCCACTCGAAGTACTCGTGGAACTCGACGCGGAGCGGGAAGAGGGTCTTCTGGTTCAGGAAGTCGATCAGCCGGCCACGCTCGCGCAGAAAGCACAGGAAGCTGAAGTCGCTGGCCGGATCGCGCAGCGTCACAAGGTCCTTGAGAAACGACACCTGCATCGTGGCGTCATCGATGAGCATGCCCCGGTGCCAGCCGAAACTTTGCTGGCGCTCAAGGAAGAGGGCGTTGGTCCGACTGTCGGCCGGCAGGTTCGCGTTGTGTTCGTCAATCGCTATGGCCAGGGCGAGATTTGACGGCCCGAAGCCGATTCCGAGGACGTCGTGGATGGTGTCCGATCCCGTGAGCGGTGACTTCACCGTGGCATCGCCTCCCTCAGGCAGCCACATGTTAGATAAGGTTAGCCTTACCTTGCAATGGAGCCTGCCGAAGGGGAGAACCGCATGCGCGTCGCCATGTTCGGCTATCAGACCTGGGGCCACCGCACACTCCAGGCCTTGCTGGACTCCGACCACGAGGTCGTCCTCGTGGTCACCCACCCCAAGAGCGACCACGCCTACGAGAAAATCTGGGGCGACTCCGTCGCCGAACTGGCCGAGAAGCACGACGTCCCCGTCCTTCTGCGCAACCGACCCGACGACCCCGAACTCCTCGCCGCGGTACGCGAGGCCAGGCCCGACATCCTCGTCGCCAACAACTGGCGCACCTGGCTGCCGCCCGAGATCTTCGACCTCCCCCCGCACGGCACGCTCAACGTCCACGACTCGCTGCTGCCGGCCTACGCCGGCTTCTCCCCCATCATCTGGGCGCTCATCAACGGCGAGGAGCGCGTCGGTGTCACCGCGCACCGCATGAACGCCGACCTCGACGCCGGGGACATCCTCGTGCAGCGCTCGGTGGTGGTCGGACCGACCGACACCGCAACGGACCTGTTCCACCGCACAGTCGACCTGATCGCCCCCATCGTGCGCGAGTCGCTCGACCTCATAGACTCCGGCAGGGCCGCCGCGCACTGGCAGACCCAGGACCGCCGCCGCGCGAGCTTCTTCCACAAGCGGTCCCCGCAGGACAGCCGCATCGACTGGAGCTGGCCCGCGGAGCGCCTGGAGCGCCTCGTCCGGGCCCAGTCGGACCCGTACCCGAACGCGTACACGTTCCATCGGGGCCGGCGGATCAGGATCGTCTCGGCCGCCGTCTCCGAGGGCCGCTACGGCGGCACACCCGGGCGCATCTTCATCCGCGAGGGCGACGGCGTGGTCATCGTGGCCGGCACGGACGCCCACAGCGGCCGCCACCCGGGGCTGGTCATCCGGCGACTGCGCACCGAGGACGGCACGGAGCACGCGGCAACCGACTACTTCCGCACCATGGGTGGCTATCTGACCGCTCAGCCGTGATCGAGCAACGTCAACTACGGCCAAAATCAAAGAAGTTGTCCGATACGCGTTGCTAAGGCAAGCCTTACCTTGCTTTACTGGCGCGCATGTCGAGAAAGCTTCTCAGCACCCTTCTCACCGTCGCCCTGGCGGCCGCCCTGGCAGCCTGCGGCTCCGTCGAAGACGACTCCAACGCCTCCACCGATGCCTCCGGCGACGCGAAGGCGGACGCCTCGTCCGCCTTCCCGGTGTCCATCAAGCACAAGTTCGGCACCACGAAGGTCACCGAGGCGCCGGAGCGGATCGTGGTGATCGGCAACGGCGGCACCGACGACATCGACGCCCTGTACGCCCTGGGCGTCACGCCGGTCGCCGTCTCCAAGGACGCCCTCAGCAAGGACGGCGTCTACCCGTGGCTGAAGGACAGGATCGACACCGAGAAGACCGAGCTCCTCGACACCCTGACCGCGGTCGACTACGAGAAGGTCGCGTCCCTCCAGCCGGATCTGATCCTCGCCACCTCCGACTTCACCCTGGACAAGGACTACAAGAAGCTCGCCGCGGTGGCGCCGACCATCGGCTACGAGACGGCGTGGGGGCAGCAGACCTGGCAGGAGCACGTCCAGGTGGTCGCCAAGGCCGTCGGCAAGGAGGAGCAGGGCGCGCAGGTCATCAAGGCGACCGAGGACAGCATCGCCGCGGTGAGGGCGAAGCACCCGAAGCTGGAGGGCAAGACCTACAGCCTGTCGATCGGAAACACTCCGGCCAAGATCTTCACCATCGCCTCCGAGGACGACTTCGCCGCCAAGCTGATGAGCGAGGTCGGAATGGGCCTGCCCCCGGCGGTGAAGAACATCAAGACGGTCAACGGCAGCCCCACGGGTGAGCTGTCCTTCGAACAGCTCGACAAGCTCGACGCCGACCTGGTCGTCATCGCGTTCACCACGCCGGACCTGAAGAAGGCCTTCGAGTCCAGTGACCTGGTGAAGAACATGTCCGCGGTGCAGGAGGACAGGTACGTCGTGACCGACGTCGCGACCATCAGCCAGCTGCGCAGCCCGTCCGCGCTCGGTGTCCCGTGGGCGCTGGGCAACCTGGAGCCCGGGTTCAAGAAACTCGACTGAACAGCCCGAGGGGGAACGGAGGAGGGGTGGGTGCCCGAACGGCACCCACCCCTCCTTCTCATGTGTCGCGCAGTGCGGAGTCGATCTCCGCCGCCGACATGTCCTCGATCTCCAGATGGATCGCGGCGACCTGTTCCAGCCGCCCCGGCGTCTCCTCCTCGGCAAAGAGCCGCTTGGCCATCCCGCCGGCCGTGAGGGTCGCGAACAGCGAGCGTACGGTCACCTCCGAGGTGTCCAGCGCCTCGCGCAGCCGGCCGACGATCACGGTGGCCAGCACCGAGTCGCCGCCGAGGGCGAAGAATCCGTCGTCGAGGCCGACGCGTTCGACGCCGAGGACGTCCTGCCAGACGCGGGCCACGACCGTCTCCAGGGCGGTGCCGGGTGCCCGGTGCGTGTCCGTCTCCGCCACCTGCCACAGCTCCTGTACGGCGCGCCGGTCGAGCTTGCCGTTGGAGGTGAGCGGCAGTTCCTCGGCCACGGCGATCCGGGCCGGGACCATGTGCGGCGGCAGCACGGAGCGTGCCCACTCCCGCAGCTCCTCCTCGGCCGTATCCGCGTAGGCGGCGACGGCGGCCGCGAGCTGGACGCCCTGGCCCCGGGTCAGCCCGGCGACGGCACGTCGTACGGCGGGGTGACCGGCGAGCGCCGCCTCGACCTCGCCCAGTTCGATCCGGAACCCGCGCACCTTGACCTGGTGGTCCCGGCGGCCGAGGAACTCCAGGGTGCCGTCCGGCCAGTACCGCGCGAGGTCACCGGTGCGATACCAGCGCAGCCCGTCCGCCTCGGTGAACTTCTCAGCCGTGCGGGACGGATCGGCCCGATAGCCGAGCGCCACCCCCTCCCCGCCGATCCACAGCTCCCCCGGCACCCAGTCCGGGCAGTCCCGTCCGTGTACGTCGACGACCCGGCAGCGGACGTTGCGCAGCGGTGTGCCGTACGGCACCGCCCGCCAGTGCGCGGGGACTTGATGCACCGTCACCTCACAGACGGTGGAGTGGATGGCGGTCTCCGTCGTCCCGCCCAGTCCCGTGAACCGGCAGCCCGGCGCCCGTTCGGCCAGCCGCCCCGGCAGGTCGGTGCCGACCCAGTCGCCGCCGAGCAACACGGCGCACAGGCCGGTGAGTTCACCGGGTGCGGTGGCGAGGAGGAGCATGTCGAGGAGTGAGGGTACGCAGTTGAGGACGGTCACTGCGTGCGTGCGCACCAGGTCGGCCCACTGGCTCGCCTCACGCCGGTCGCCGTCGTCCACGAGGACAACCGCGCCGCCCGCACTCAGCAGCCCGAAGGTGTCGTACACGGAAAGGTCGAAGTCCAGGGCGGACAGGGCGAGACAGCGGTCCGACGTGCCCACTCCGAAGCGGTCGTTGAGGTCGTCGATGGTGTTCATGGCCGCGCGGTGCGGCACTTCCACGCCCTTGGGCTCGCCGGTCGAGCCCGAGGTGAAGAGCACGTAGGCGGGCTGCTCCTCGTCGGCCGCCACAGGTTCCGTCAGGGGCGCCGAGCGCACCGCCTCCGCGAGCGGCACGGCATCGACGCCTTCGACCGGGCGTCCGTCGGTCAACGCGACGCGGAACCCGGCCGTTGTGCGGATACGGTCGCGGCGGGCCGCAGGCTGCTCGACGCCGATCGGCACGTAGGCGGCGCCGGCGGCCAGCACGCCCAGCACGGCGGTGAGCTGGTCGGGGCCCTTGGGGAGACTGACCGCGACCGTGTCGCCGGAGCGTACGCCCCGCTCCACCAGCGCGCCGGCAGCTCGAAGCGAACGATCCGCCAACTCGCCGTAGGAGAGGGCGCCTTCGGAGGCCCACAGCAGTGCGGGAGCGTCCGGCTGCTCGGCTGCCCGCTCGAAGAAGCCCTGGTGCAGCAGCCGGTGGGTGCGCGGCCCCTCGGTGGCGTTCACCTTGGCGCGGACCGCGGACTGCTCGGCCGGCAGCAGGGCAGGCAGCGGCTGCTCCCAGACCGTGTCGTCGGTGCCGAGCCGGGTGACGAGCCCGTGGAAGGCGGCGAACATCGCGTCGACCATGCCGGCCGGGAAGGCGTCCTCACGGACGTCCCAGTTGACGAGCAGGCCGCCGTCGACCTCGGTCACCTGGGCGTCGAGGAGTACCTGCGGCCCCTGGGAGATGATCCAGACGGGCTTGCCGAAGGACTTCCGTACGCCCGAGTCGAAGAGCTCGCCGAGATTGAGCGCGCTCGTGAACACCACGGGCGCCAGGACCTGTTCACCGTTCTGCCGGGACAGGTCCCGCAGGACCTCGACGCCGGAGTAGTCGGAGTGGGCCGCGTCGGTGTGCATACGGTCCTGGAGGCGCCGCGCGTGCTCGGTGAACGAGCCCGGCTCGACCAGGTCGACGTCGAGCAGCACCGAGCTGGTGAAGTCGCCGACGAGCAGGTCGACGTCGGGGTGGGAGCCCCTGCGGTCGAACATCGGCACGTTCAGCAGGAAGCGCGGCTGTCCGCTCCAGGCGGCCAGGACTTCCGAGAAGGCAGTCGCCACCGCCATGGCCGGGGTCAGCCCGTGCTGGTGGGCGCGCGCGGTCAGCCGTCGCTTCTCCTCCGGCGGCAGCCAGTGATGCCGGCGGGTCACCCGGGTCGGGTCGGTGCGCTCCGGCTCGGGTACCAGCGGCAGTTCGGGTGCGCTCGGCAGCTCGGGGATCCGCCGCTGCCACCACTGCTGTGCCTGCTCCCGGCTCAGCCGCCGTACGTCCGTGCGCTCCGCGAGGTACTCCGGGTAGCTGGTGCGGATCGGGGGGAGCGATGCGGCGGGGTTCTCGTAGAGCTTGGCGAGGTCGGAGAGCAGCACGCGGTAGCTGAGGGCGTCGGCGGCGAGCATGTCGACGTCGACGTGCAGCCGGCTCGCCCCCTCGGGCAGCAGCGAGAGCTGCACGGAGAACACCTCGCCGGCCGCGATGTCCAGGCGGGCGTGCGAGGCGGAGTGCCGGACGTCCTCCAGTGCGGCCGTCGCCGCGTCGGCGTCCAGGGTGCGCAGGTCGTTGACGACGGTCGCGGGCAGCGCGAGGTCGGGCAGGATCTGCTGGCGGCCGTCGTCGGTGAAGCGGGCGCGGAGCATGCCGTGGCGGGCCGCCAGGGCTCGTACGGCCGTGTCCAGCCGTTCCGGGTCGACGCCCGAGCCGTCGAACTCGACGTAGAGGTGGGCGGCGACGGAACCGAAGGTGGTCTCGTCGCCTCGGCCGATCCAGTAGGCGTGCTGCATGACGGCCAGCGGGAAGGGCTCACGGGGTTCGGGGGCGGGGGGCGGCAGGGTCGGCGTCCGCTCTGCGGGCTGCGCCGCGGCCGGGACGTGGGCGGCCAGCAGCTCTCGCCAGGCGCGCAGGGTCGGTTCCTTGGCCAGTTCGGCGAAGCTGACCCGGACGCCTTGCTTGCGCCAGCCGCCCGCGATCTTCATCAGGGTGATCGAGTCCAGACCCCAGGCGATGAGGCTGTCGTCGTCGCTCGGTGCTGCCTCCGAGCCGAATGTGTCGGTGACCGAGCGGAGCAGCTCGTCCGCGGTCGGGTGGTGCTGCGTCACCGGTTCCTCCGAAGTCGTCCAGTCGTCCGTGATGGCTCAGAAGTCGTCGAAGTCGTTCTCGAAGTCGTCGATGTCCGCCTGGGTCAGTTCGACCAAGGGCAGGTCCGACGGGGTGAGGCCGCCCGCGGGGGCCTCCTCGGCGTGCCGGGCGAGGCCGTGCAGGGCGCGCTCCCAGAGGCCGAGCAGCTCACTCGCCTCGGACTCGGTCAGGGACGCGCCCGGCCAGGACGCGGAGACATGCAACCGGACATCGTCCGCCTCCTCGACGGCCACGGCGTTGATCTCCAGTCCGAAGGCCACGGGCCGCCCGCTGTCCCCGCCGTCCGGCGGCGGCACCGGCAGCATGGGGGCCTCGGGGGCCAGCTCCCAGGGCTCGCCCGCCGGGCCGGACGCGGTGAATCGGCCGAGGTAGTTGAAGAGGACCTGCGGCCGCGGCAGTTTCTCCAGGGCGGGCGCGGTGTCCGGGTTGAGGTGGCGCAGGAGGCCGTATCCGAGTCCGTGGTCCGGTACGGCGCGCAGCTGTTCCTTGATCCGCTTGAGCGCCGTGCTCGCGGCGGGTCCACCGGACAGGGCCTCGTCGAGGTCGAGCGGGCCGGGGTCGATGCCGATCGGGTGGAAGGTGGTGAACCAGCCGACCGTGGCCGACAGATCGACGCCCTCGGCGATGCCCTCCTCGCGCCCGTGCCCCTCCAGAGCGACGAGCAGCGAACCGCCGGTCAGGTCGCCGCGCTGCTCCCGCCAGGCCGCTGCGGCCAGTGCGAAGGCAGTGAGCAGGACGTCGGGGACGGCCGCATGGTAGGCGGCGGGCACCGCGGTCAGCAGCGGTCCGGTGATCGCGGGCGGGAGCACCAGCCTCTGCTCCCGCAGCGTGCCACCGGCGTCGACGGTGCGATCGAGCAGCGGCCGGCCGCTCTCCAACACCTCTGTCCACCAGGGCACTTCGCGCACCCGCTCGGCCTTGCGGGCCTCCTCACCGAGGAGCCTGCTCCAGGTTCGGAAGGACGTGCCGGTGCGCGGGGCGGTCCGCCCGGACTGCCAGGCCTCCGCCAGGTCGGAGGTGATGATCCGCCAGGACACGCCGTCGACGACCAGGTGGTGGGCCACCAGGAGCAGTCGGCCGGTGTCGGTGAACCAGACGGCCTGCAGCATGCGCCCGGCCGCGGGGTCGAGCCGGGCCACGGCGGCGGCCAGCTGATCGTCGAGCGCCGCCTCCCGCACCTGGCTCAGCACATCGCCCGCACGCACCGCTCCTTCGGCAGGCACCGCCAACTGGTCGGTCAGCCGGGCGCGGAGCATGTCGTGGCGGTCCAGTACCGCTTGGAGTACGTCGACGACGGCGTCGTGGGTGAGGTCCCGCGGGGTCACCAGCAGGACCGCCTGGGCCAGACCGTCGTAGGAACCGTCGGGGCCGGCCGTCCAGCGCATGATCGGGGTCAGGTCCGTCTCGCCGACCGGCTCGTCGACGAGGCCGGTGTCGGTGGGCTCGGCGGACGCGGCCGCCAGGCCTGCCGGGGTCGGCGTCTGGAAGACCTGCCGGGGGCTGAGGGAGATACCGGCCTTGCGGGCCAGGGTCACCAGCCGGATCGAGACGATGCTGTCGCCGCCCAGTTCGAAGAAGTTGTCGTCGACGTCGACACGCCCCAGCCCGAGGACGGATCCGAACAACTCGCAGAGCCGCCGTTCGCGTTCATTGGCAGGCTCCCGAGCCGGTGCACCGGGAGCCGTCGTCTCCGGCGCGGGCAGCGAGCCGCGGTCGACCTTGCCGGAGGGCAGCAGCGGGAAGGCGTCGAGGGCGGTGAGCGTGCGCGGCACCATGTGCTCGGGCAGCCGTTCCCGGACCCAGCCGTGCAGGTCGCCGAGGCCACCGGCGGCCAGGTAGTACCCGGCGAGCTGCTTGACGCCCGGCGCGTCCTCCCTGATGACGACGACCCCGCGCCGGACGCCCGGATGCTGTTCGAGGATCGCCTCGATCTCCTCCAGCTCGACGCGCATGCCGCGGATCTTCACCTGGTTGTCCGCCCGGCCGAGGAACTCCAGGGTGCCGTCGCGCTGCCACCTCACCAGGTCGCCGGTGCGGTAGAGCCGTTCGCCGGGCGGGCCGAAGGGGTCGGCGACCCAGTGGTCGGCGGTGCGGCTCGGGTCGTTCACATAGCCGCGGCCGAGGTAGACGCCACCGGCGTACAGCTCGCCGGGCACCCCGACCGGGGTGGGCTGCAACCGGTCGTCGAGGACGTGGAGCCGGGTGTTGCCGTTGGGCCGCCCGATGGAGACGGCACTGCGGATCGCGCCGGTTCGGTAGACGACATGGCTGACGCCGATGGTGGCCTCGGCCGGCCCGTACCCGTGGTACATCACCGCCGGGCTCGCGGCGCGGAAGCGGGCGAACAGCTCGGGCGTGAGCACCTCACCGCCGCACCACACGTGCTTGAGCGAGCGGGCCCGCCGTGCGAACCCGTCCAGCTCCAGCAGGAGGTCGAGCATCGAGGAGACGAGGTAGGTGAAGGTGACCCGGTGCCGCTCGACGGTGTCGAGGAGGTAGTCGACGTCGCGTTCGCCTCCCGGCTCGGCGATCACCACCCGGCCGCCGTTCACCAGCGGAAGGAAGATCTCGTTGATGGAGATGTCGAAGCCGAGCGGCGCCTTGAACAGGGCCGCGTCCCCGGTGCCGAAGCCGAGCAACTCGCGCTGCCACAACAGCCGGTGCGCGATGGCCCGGTGGCGGATCATGGCGCCTTTGGGGACGCCGGTGGAACCGGAGGTGTAGATGACGTACGCGAGGCCTTCGGGATCGACGGGGACGGCCGGGTTCTCCGGCTCCTGCGGCCCGTCCAGCCGCACCTCCACGAACGGCGGGGCGTCGTCGGCGAGGACGGCTCCGTCACCCTGCTTGCCCAGCACCGCCGTCAGCGTCGCGCTCCGGCACACCTCGGCGATCCGGCGCGCCGGCCAGGACGGCTCCAGCGGGACGAAGGCCCCGCCCGCCTTCAGCACGGCGAGCAGCCCCACGACCATCTCCACCGAGCGTTCCAGATGGATGCCGACGCGGCGCTCGGGCCCGACGCCCAGCGACGTCAGCTGCCGGGCAAGGGCGTTGGCGCGGGCGTTGAGCCCGGCGTACGTCAGTCGCGTACCGCCCTCGATGCCGTACTCCACGGCGGCGAGGTCGGGAGTCCTCGCCGCCTGCTCCTCGACCAGGGCGGTCAGGGTGGTGGCGGGCATGGGGTGCGCGGTGTCGTTCCACTCCCCCAGCATCAGGGAGCGCTCGCGCGGGGTGAGGACGTCGGCCAGGGTCACCGGCAGGTCCGGACTCCCGGCCAGCTCGCCGAGCAGCCGCACGAACCGCTCGACCATGTCCTGCGCGGTCTCGTGGTCGTACAGGTCACAGCTGAAGACGAGCGCGCCGGTGATGCCGTGGCCGTCCTGCCGTTCGAAGACGTGGAAGGCGAGGTCTGTCTTCGCCGTGTAGAAGTCGACGCGCAGTTCACCGAGTGTCAGCCCTGCGAAGTCCCGTGTCCCGTCCGGGGCTTGCTGATGGGCGAGCATCACCTGGAACAGCGGGTGGCGGCCCATCGAGCGGGTCGGGGCGAGCGCGTCCACCAGTCGTTCGAACGGCAGGTCCTGGTGGGCGTAGGCGTCCACGTCGGTCTCGCGCACACGGGCGAGCAGCGTGCGGAACGTCGGGTCGCCGGAGATGTCGGTGCGCAGCACCAGGGTGTTGACGAAAAGGCCCACGAGATCGTCGAGGCCCGTGTCGCCCCGTCCGGCGACCGGGGTGCCGAGGGGGATGTCGTCGCCCGCACCCAGCCGGCCCAGCAGGACCGCGAGGGCGGCCTGAAGCGCCATGAAGACGGTGCCGCCGGTCTCGGCGGCCAGGTCTCGTAGCCTGCGGTGAAGCTCCGCGTCGAGGGTGAAGTCCACGGCACCGGCCCGGTAGCCGGCAACGGCCGGGCGCGGTCGGTCCGCGGGGAGTTGGAGTTCCTCCGGGAGCCCCTCCAACTGCCTTACCCAGTAGTCCAGTTCGGACTCTGCAACGCCACCTTCGCCCAGCAACAGCCGCTGCCAGAGCGTGTAGTCGGCGTACTGCACGGCGAGCGGCGGCCATGCGGGCCGGGTGCCGCGCGTCCTCGCCGCGTAGGCAGTCTCCAGGTCGAGCAGCAGTGGTTCCGCGGACCAGCCGTCGGTGGCGATGTGGTGGACGAGCAGGAACAGGACGTGCTCGTCGGGAGCGAGGGCGTACAACGTCGCCCGTACGGGGATCTCGGCGTCCAGCGCGAAGGAGTACCGGGCGGCCTCGCTCAGCAGTGTGCCGAGTTCCGCCGGGCGGGTCGGCACCACCTCGAAGGGGACGGCCGCCTCCGGCAGGATTCGCTGGCAGGGCGCCCCGTCTGTGTCCGGGAATACCGTCCGCAGCGCTTCATGCCGGGCCACGACATCGTGGAGTGCCGTTCGCAGCGCATCGGCGTCCAGTGCTCCGGTGAGGCGTACGGCGGTGTGGATGTTGTACGTCGGACTCGGGCCCTCCAGCCGGTGGAGGAACCACAGCCTCGCCTGCGCCGAGGACAGCGGCACCAGGTCCGGGCGGCGGGCCGCACGCAGCGCGGGGCGTCGCTCGGTGACCGTGGCCTCCAGGAGCGGGGCGAGCGCGGCCACGGTCGGCGTGTCGAAGACCGCCCGCAGCGGGACGGCGGCGCCGAGCTCGGCCCGGATACGGGCGACCAGGCGCGTGGCCAGGACGGAGTGGCCCCCGAGGGCGAAGAATTCGTCGTGGACACCGACCGAGGGCAGCCCGAGCAGGTCGGCGAACAGGGCGCACAGGGTCGCCTCAGCCTCGGTGCGCGGAGCGGTGGCGGTGGTGAGGTCGGAGAGGTCGGGGGCGGGCAGGGCCGCGCGGTCGAGTTTGCCGTTGGGGGTGAGCGGCAGTTCATCGAGGATCACGACGGCGGCAGGGAGCAGGTGCTCCGGGAGCGTCGCCTTGAGGTCCTGCCGGATCCGCAACGGTTCCAGCGTGGTGCCGGGCTGGGATACGGCGTAGGCGACCAACCGCGGGTCGCTCGGCTGATCCTGACGTACCGTCACTGCCGCCTGGGACACGCCGGGCAGCGCGGCCACGGCCGCCTCGGTCTCGCCCGGCTCGACGCGGAAGCCGCGGATCTTCACCTGGTCGTCGGCCCGGCCGAGGAACTCCAGCGCCCCCTGCGCGCTCCAGCGCACCAGGTCGCCGGTGCGGTAGAGGCGGGAGCCGGGCGGGCCGTACGGATCGGCGACGAAGCGGTCGGCGGTCAGGCCGGGGCGGCGGAGGTAGCCGCGGGCGAGCTGGGCGCCGCCGAGGTAGAGCTCGCCGGGGATGCCGGGCGGGACCGGGCGCAGGTGGGCGTCCAGGACGAGGGTGCGGGTGTTCCACACCGGGCGGCCGATCGGTACGGGACCGGTGGCGGACCTCGTCCCCTCGGCGCACGGCCAGGCGGTGACGTCCACGGCGGCCTCGGTGGGCCCGTACAGGTTGTGCAGCTGGGTTCCGGGCAGCGACTCGGCGCAGCGCTCGGCGAGTTCGGCGGGCAGGGCCTCGCCGCTGCACACCAGCCGGCGCAGGACGCCTCGGGCCTGTTCGGCGGCAGGGTCGTCGAGGAAGACCCGCAGCATCGAAGGGACGAAGTGCGCGGTCGTGACGCGCCGGTCGCGGATCAGCTCGGCGAGGTAGCCGGGGTCGCGGTGGCCGCCGGGACGGGCGAGCACGAGTTCGGCCCCGGTGATCAATGGCCAGAAGAACTCCCAGACAGAGACGTCGAAACTGGCCGGCGTCTTCTGCAACACCCGGTCCTCAGGCCCGAGTTCGTATGCCTCCTGCATCCAGAGCAGCCGGTTGACGATCCCGGCGTGCGGGACGACGGCTCCCTTGGGGCGGCCCGTGGAGCCGGAGGTGTAGATGACGTAGGCGGGGTGCTCGGGGCGCAGGGGCTGGAGGCGGTCGGCGTCGGTGAGTTCGGCGGAGTCGAAGGCGGTGGTGCCCGTGCCCGTGTCCGTGCCCGTGCCCGTGTCGAGCACGAGCAGCGGTACTCCGGGGGGCAGGATTCGGGCCGTGTCCGCGGCGGTCAACACGAGCGTGGGCGCCGCGTCCTCCACCATGAACGCGAGCCGCTCTGCCGGGTAGCCGGTGTCCAGTGGGACGTAGGCGGCACCGGCCTTCAGCACGGCGAGGAGCGCCACCACGAGGTCGGTTCCGCGGTCCAGGGCCATCCCCACCAGGTGCTCGGGGCCGACGCCGTGGGAGATCAGCAGCCGGGCGAGGCGGTTGGCGCGGGTGTGCAGTTCGGCGTAGTCGAGGGCGGGCCGACCGTCGTCGGCGAGGAGGGCGGGCGCGTGGGGGGTGCGGGCGGCCTGCTCGTCGAGGAGGCCGGTGAGGTGGGTGCCGGGAACCGGATGTTCGGTGGTGTTCCATTCCTCCAGGACCTGGTGCTGCTCGGACACGGTCATCAACGGCAGCCGGGAGAGCGCCAGTTCGGGGTCGGCGAGTGCTTCGGCGAGGAGTGTCTCCAGATGCCGGAGCAGTCGGTCGACGGTGTCCGGGGTGAACAGGCGGCTGCGGTAGGTGGCCTCGATCCGCAGACGGCCGCCGGTGAGGAACGCTTCCAGGGAGAGGTCGAACTGCGTGGTGTCGTTGTGGACGGTCTCCCATTCCGCCGTCACCCCTGGCAGCTGCGGGCCTTCGAGTCCCTGGGTGAGGAAGAGGAGCATGACGTCGAAGTAGACGGAGCGCCCCGGCTGACGCTCCGGCCCCAGCTGCTCCACCAGCTTGTCGAAGGGCATGTCCTGGTGGGCGTAGCCCTCCGTGCACAACTGCCGTACCCGCTCGACGAGTTCGGCGAAGCCTGGGTCGCCGACGAGATCGGCGCGCAGGGCGAGCGTGTTGCCGAAGTTGCCGATCAGCTTTTCGAGACCCGGGACGTCGCGGTTCATGACGGCCGAGCCGATCGGGATGTCGGTGGCGCCGGTGATGCGGTGAAGCAGGGCCGACAGCCCGGCGAACAGCACCATGAAGGGGGTCGCGCCGGCGCCCCGCGCGAAGGCGGTGAGCCGGTCGCTGACGTCGGGGGCGAAGGTGTGGAAGCGGCGGTCGCCGTGCGCGGTGGGGCGGGCGGAGCGTGGGGCGTCGGTGGGCAGGGCAAGAGGGCGAGGCGCGGGGACCAGGGCGGTTCGCCAGTGGTCGAGGTGCTCGGCGAGTCGCTCGTCGGTCCAGGTGGCGTGCTGCCAGTGCGCGAAGTCGCCGTACTGGAGCGGTAGTTGTCCGAGCCCCGACCGTTCTCCGGTGGCCGCCGAACGGTAGAGGGCGCTCAGGTCTCGGGAGAGTGCGTTGAACGTCCCTCCGTCCCAGGCGATGTGATGGACGGTCAGGATCAGGGTGTGGTCCTGTTCCGCGCACTGGACGAGCAGGGTGCGCAACGGGTGGTCGGCGGCCAGGTCGAAGGCGGCCGCCGAGGCGGTGCGGGCGAGATCCGTCGCCCGGCGGTCCCGCTCCTCATCCGGCAGTGCGCGCAGGTCGGCGGTGGCGAAGTCGACCTCCGCCACGGCGTCCACGATCTGCTCCGGCGTGCCGTCCTCGGCGGCAGGGTAGCGGGTGCGCAGTACCTCGTGGCGGTCGATCAGGCCCTGTAAGGCCGTGCGGAGTGCGCCCGGGTCGAGGGGGCCGCGCAGGCGGATGGCCAGACAGACGTTGTACGCGGGGCTGGCCGGGTCGAGCTGCTGGAGCAGCCACATCCGGGACTGGGCGTACGACAGCGGCAGCCGGGCCGTGTCCGCGGGGCGTCGTGGAATCCGATCGGAGCGGGCCGCGGTGTCGGCCAGGCCGGCGCTCTCCAGCCTGCGGCGCAGAAGTTCGCGCCTGCGGGCCGCGAGGTCGGCGGTGGGGGTCTCCGTCACTGGTCTCCGCCTTTCAGGAGCAGTTCGAGGGACGTGGTCCAGAGCGCGGCCAGCCGTTGGATCTCCGCGTCGGTGACGAGCCGTTCCGGCCACTGCCAGCACACCGACAGCTCGGTTCCGGTGATCACCGCGTCGACGACGAGGGCGTAGGGGGCGGGCATCTCGGGGTCGGCGCCGCTGCCCATGGCCCCGGTCTCGGGGGCGCTCGTGAACAGGGGAGTCTCCTGGCGCTCGCCCATCGTCATCCGGCCCAGGTAGTTGAACTGGATCTGCGGCTCGGGGAGTGGGGAGAGCTGGGCGGCCGTGTCCGGGTTGAGATGACGGAGCAGGCCGTAGCCGATTCCCTTGTCGGGCAGGGCGGCCAGCTGGTCGCGGATGCGTCGCACCTGGTCCGCTCCGGGCGCGGCGCCGGGGTCCAGCCGGACCGGGAAGACGCTGGTGAACCAGCCGAGGGTGCTGGACAGGTCGGCCCCGGGCAGGAGGTGTTCCTCGCGGCCGTGGCCCTCCAGGGCGATCAGGAGGGACGAGTCGGTCGGGTCGGGGGAATCGGGTGCGGTGCGCCAGGCCGGTACCGCCAGCGCCAGCGCGGTGAGCAGCACGTCCTGGACGGCAGTGGCGGTCAGGGGTGCGGTGAGGTCCGGGCCCAGCGTGATCCAGTGTCTGCGGATCGTTGCCCTGGTGTCCCGTGCTTGGTCGAGTGGTCCTCCTCCGAGAGGCGGCTCGGGCCGGTCCAGCACGCCCTTCCAGAAGGTGAGTTCGGCCGCTCGGCCCGGTGCCAGGTCCTGCAGTGCCCGCGCCCACTCGCGGAACGACGTGCCCACGGGCGGCAGGTCCCTGCCCTCCCGGGCTGCGGCCAGGTCGGCGACCAGAACGCCCCAGGACGCCGCGTCGGTCACCAGGTGGTGCAGCACGACCAGGAGCCGTCCCTCGCGACCGGGGCCCGCGTCGAACCACAGGAACCGCGCCATCGCCCCGGACGCCGGGTCGAGCTCGGCGACCAGCTCGTCGAACGCCTCCGGCACCAGCGTGCCGATCGCCGTGTGGTCCAGCCGCTCGGCGTCGATCCGCCGTACGCAGTCGGCAGCGCGGGCCGAGCCCACGGGAGCGGCCTCGAAGCGCCACGCGCCGTTCTCGGCCAGGGCGAAGGTTGAGCGCAGCAGGTCGTGCCGGTCCAGGACGGACTGGACGATGCGGTGCAGCTCGTCGAGGTCCAGGTCGGCGGGGGTACGGAGGAACCGCGCCTGGCTCAGTGCGCGCAGCGGCCCGCCCTGCTCCGTCAGCCAGGCCAGCACGGGGGTGAGGGGGATGTCGCCGGTTCCCGCGTCGGGGTCGGCGGCCCGGCGTACGGCTGTGCCTGCGCGTTCGGCGGCGTCGACCCGTTCGGCGAGTTCCGCGATCGTGGGACGCTCGAACACGTCGCGCGGTGAGATCGCCAGACCTGCCGCCCGCGCCTGGCTGACCAGCCGCATGGAGACGATGCTGTCGCCGCCGAGGGCGAAGAAGCTGTCGTGCACGCCTACGGTGTCCAGCCCGAGCACCTCGGCGAACAGCGTGGCGAGCCGCTCCTCGACGGGGTTCCGGGGCGGCTGCCCGGCCGGCCCCGCGGACCGGGAGGGGGCCGGGAGCGCGGCGGTGTCCAACTTGCCGTTGAGGGTGAGCGGGAACCCGTCCACCGGGACGAACGCCGACGGCACCATGTAGTCGGGCAGTACGCCGGCCACGGCGCGGCGCAGCAGCTCGGCCGTGTCCTCGGCCCTCTCGGTCGGCGGCGCGCAGAGGATGACGTAGGCGACCAGGCGCCGCACGCCGGGCGTGTCCTCGCGGACGACGACCGCTGCGCGCTCGACCAGGCCGTGCTCCAGCAGGACGGCCTCGATCTCGCCGGGTTCGATCCGGTAGCCCCTGATCTTGACCTGGTCGTCGACCCGGCCCAGGCACTCCACCAGGCCGTCGGCGGTCCAGCGGGCGATGTCGCCCGTGCGGTACATGCGCGCGCCGGGGTCCGCGGAGAACGGGTCGGCGACGAAACGGCTCGCGGTGGCGGCCGGTTGGCCGAGGTAGCCGCGCGCCAGGCCGGCGCCCGCCACGTACAGCTCGCCCTCGACGCCGACCGGTGCGGGATTGAGGTGCCCGTCCAGGATGTAGAGGGTGCCGCCCGCCACGGGGCGGCCGATGGCGGGGCGCTCGGCGCGGGCGAGGTCGCAGTCCGCGGAGTCGACGGTGCACTCGGTGGGGCCGTAGAGGTTGTGCGCGGCGAGTCCGTCGGTGTTGCGCAGGGTGCGCCACAGGTCCGGCGGAACCGCCTCTCCGCCTACGCCCAGCACCTTCAACTCGGCCTGCCAGTCGCCCCCTTGAGCGACCAGCTCGCCGAGCAGCGACGGGGACAGCTCGATGAACTCGATGCCGTGCCGGCTGAGGAAGTCCCGTAGGGCGGCGGGGTCCCGGCGGACGTCCTCGGGCACCATGTGCAGCTCGTGTCCGGCGAACATCCACAGCATGGGCTGCCAGGACGCGTCGAAGGCGATGGGCCAGGCGTGGCCGATCCTCAGAGGGCGTCCGCCCACCGCCGTGGAGGCCGGTTCGTGCAGGGCGGCGTTGTGGGCGGCGAAGAGGTTGGCTATGGCTCGCTGCGGGATCACCACCGCTTTGGGGCGGCCGGTGGAGCCGGAGGTGTAGATGACGTAGGCGGGGTGCTCGGGGAGGAGGGGGGATTGGCGGTCGGCGTCGGTGAGGTTGGCGGTGGGTGTGTTCGCGAGGAGTTGACGGGTGTCGGGAGCGTCGAGGAATACGCAGGGGACGGAAGGGAACACCGGAGTCGTCGTAGTGACAAGAGCCACCGGACTCGCGTCCGCCAGCATCCCGGCGAGCCGCTCTTGTGGCCAGGCGGGGTCAAGTGGCAGATAGGCGGCGCCCGCCTTCTGGATCGCCAGCAGGACCGCCATGATGTCCGGGGTCGGCGGCAGGGCGAACGCCACGATCCGTTCCGGTCCGGCGCCCAACTCGACCAGGTGTCGGGCCAGTTGATTTGCCGCCGTGTTCAACTGCTCGAACGTCAGGCTCTGTCCGTCCCCCACCACCGCCACCGCGTCCGGCGTCCGCGCCGCCTGCGCCTCGAACGCCTCGGGCATCGTGCGGTACCGCCCCGGCAGCCGCTCCCCCGCCCCGCCCGCCAGCAGGGCAGCACGCTCCTCGGGGGCGAGGACGTGCAGGGCGGCCAAGGGGGCTTCCGGGTCTGCCAGTACGGCGAGGACCAGGCGCTCGAAGCGTCCGGCGAGTTGCTCCACCGTCGTGCGGTCGTAGCAGTCGGGGCGGAACTCGAAGACGACGCCGAGCTGTTGCTCGGCAAGCACGGCCAAGGTCAGTGGATAGTGGGTGGCTCCCGCGCCCTTGACCTCGACGATCCGGAGGCCGGCGGACGCCTCCGCCTCGGCGACCGCGGTCTCGTCGATGGGGTAGTTCTCGAAGACGAGCAAGGTGTCGAAGAGGTCGCCCGTGCCTGCGATGCGCTGGATCTCCGTCAGGCCGAGGTGCTGATGGCCCATCAGCCTCGACTGCTCGTCCTGGAGGCGGCGCAGGAAGGCACCCGCCCGCTCGCCGGGCGGTACGGTCACCCGGACCGGCACGGTGTTGATGAACAGGCCGATCATGGACTCCACACCGGCGAGTTCGGCGGGCCGGCCCGCCACGGTCGCGCCGAACACCACGTCGGTCCGGCCGGTCAGCCGCGCCAGCAGCAGCGCCCACAGCCCCTGCACGACGGTGTTGACGGTGACACCCCGGCTCCTCGCGAAGTCCTGTACACGGCCGGTCAGTTCCTCGGTCAGCCGGACGGTGTGCAGCTCGGGTGGCACCGGGACCAGCCCGGCGGCCGAGGACGCCAGGACCGTCGGTGTCGCCCCGGCCAGGGCCGTACGCCAGGCGTCGGCGGAGGCCTCCCGGTCCTGGGAGGCGAGCCAGGCCAGGAAGTCCCGGTACGGCCTCACGGCGGGCAGCGGGGCCGTGGTGCCGGGGGCGAGTTGAGCGGCGTAGAGCTGGAGAAGTTCGCGGACCAGCAGCGGGATGGACCAGCCGTCCAGCAGGAGGTGGTGGTTGGTGAGGACCAGCAGCCAGCGGTCGGGGGCCAGTTCGGTGAGCGTGAGGCGCAGCAGGGGTGGGTCGGTGAGGTCGAAGCGGGCTGAGGCGTCCGCTTCGATCATCCGGGACAGCGCCGCGTCGTCGGAGGCCCAAGCTTCGGTCCAGTGCACGGGGACCTGCTTGAGCACCACCTGCACCGGTTCATCGAGGTCCTCGTGCAGGAAGGCACTGCGCAGGTTGGCGTGCCGGGCGAAGAGCTCCTCGGCGGCGGTGCGCAGCAGGGCGGGTCGCAGGGGGCCCTCGATCTCCACCAGGGACTGCATGGTGTAGACGTCCTGGGCGCCCTCGTCGAACAGGGCGTGGAACAACAGGCCCTGTTGGAGCGGGGAGAGCGGCAGAACGTCTTCGACCAGGGAACCGTCGTCCCCGGGTGCCTTGCTCATCGAGTCCTCCACCTCGCCTTGACGTTGTCGAGCTGCGACTGGCTGAGTGACACGAGCGGGGCGCCGGTCGGAGTGAACTCCTCGGGCGTGGGGCCGGTTTCGTCGGGCAGGGCCCGGGCGAGAGCGGCCGGGGTGCGGTGGGTGAAGACGTCCCGTGGGGACAGGGCGAGTCCTGCTCTGCGGGCGCGGTCGGCCAGCCGGACCGAGACGATGCTGTCGCCGCCGCGTTCGAAGAAGTCGTCGTGGACGCCGACCCGTTCCAGCCCGAGCACCTCCGCGAACAGCCCGCACAGCACCTTCTCCGGTTCGGTGCGGGGCGGTTCGAAGGTGGACGTCTCCGTGAAGTCGGGGGCCGGCAGGGCGCGCCGGTCGAGCTTGCCGCTGGGGGTGAGCGGCAGCTCGTCCAGGACCACTACGGCCGACGGGACGAGGTGACCGGGGAGCCGCTCGGCGAGGGCGCGGCGCAGGGCGAGGGGTTCGGGTTCGTGGGTGGTGGTGCCGGGGGCTGCCACGACGTAGGCGACCAGGCGGTGGGGCGCTGAGCCGTCCTGTCCGGCCACGACCACGGCCCGGCCGACACCCGGCAGTGCGCGTACGGCCGCCTCGATCTCGCCGGGTTCGACCCTGAAGCCCCGGATCTTCACCTGGTCGTCGGCCCGGCCGAGGAACTCCACGGTGCCGTCCAGCCGGAGCCTGGCCAAGTCGCCGGTGCGGTACAGGCGGCTGCCCGGTGGGCCGAAGGGGTCGGCGACGAAGCGTTCGGCGGTGCGGCCGGGTTGGTCGAGGTAGCCGCGGGCCAGGCCGTCGCCGGCCAGGTACAGCTCGCCGACCGCGCCGAAGGGGGACGGCCGTAGGAACGGGTCCAGGACATGGGCGCGGGTGTTGGCGATCGGCCGGCCGAGGGGAACCGCGCCTTCGCCGCCGTCGTGGACGTGGATCAGGCTGTCGCCCGCCGCCTCGGAGCAGCCGTAGAGGTTGACCAGCCGGGCCCGGGGCCAGCGCCGTGTGATGGCCTCGGCCAGTTCGCCGGGGAGGGTTTCGCCACTGGAGATCCAGGTGCGGACGGAGGAGAAGGCGTCCGGCGGGGCGGATTCGACGAGGGTGGTGTACAGGCTGGGCACTGCGGTGAGGAGCGTTGCCTCGTGGCGGTCGGCGAGGGCGGCGAGGGCCGTCGGGTCGCCGGTCGTCTCGTCGTCGGCCAGTGCCACCGCGTCGCCCGCTATCAGCGCGCCGAGCAGTTCGGTGAGGCCGTCGATGAAGCTCAGGGGGCTCTTCGAGACACGGACGCCGGGCGAGGCGTCGCCCAGCTCGCGGCCCCAGGTGAGGCGGTTGGCCAGTGCCCGCTGGGTTCCGATCACGCCCTTGGAGCGGCCTGTGGAGCCCGAGGTGAAGATGACGTACGCGGGGTGTTCGGGCGACAGCTGCGGTCGACGCTGTCGGCCTACGGCGGCCTCCGCGTCCGGCGGGCACACCAACTCCCGCCTGATGACGAGCTGTTGTGCGGTCGGCGGATCGCAGATCACCAGGCGGGGCTGGGCATCGTCGAGCATCAGCGCGATGCGGTCGGGCGGGTAGCCGGGGTCGGCCGGCATGCAGGCGGCTCCGGCCTTCAGTACCGCGAGGAGTGCGGTCACCAGGGCCGGGCTGCGAGGCAGGGCCACGCCGATCACGGACTCGGGGCCGGCACCGCGCGCGGTGAGCGCGGCAGCCAACCGGTCGGCGCGGGCGTCGAGTTCGGCGAAGGTCAGGGTGGTGTCGCCCTGGAGGACGGCGACGGCATCGGGGGTGCGGGCCGCCTGGTCCTCGAACAGGGCGCGGACCGTTGAGTGCGGGAAGGAGGGATCGTGCGGGAGGGAGAGATCACGCCGGGCGTGGGGCTCGTCGACCGGCGGGACACCGAGGCGGGCGATGGGGGTTGTCGGCGCCTGAGTGAACTCCCCTATGAGAAAGGTGAGTTGTTCGGCAACGCGAGTCACCGCGGCACGGTCCAGCACGGTCGGCCGGTGGCTGAGGGTGAGTGTCAGCCGGGGGCCGGGCAGGGCGGTGAGGGTCAGCGGGTAGTGGGTGGCGTCGTGGACCGAGACCGCGGTCATGCGCAGTCCGTCGGGACCGAGCGCACGGGCGATGCCGTCGTCGTCGATGGGGTAGCTCTCGAACACCAGCAGGGTGTCGAAGAGGACGGTCTGCCCGGCGGCGCGCTGGATGTCCGCGAGTCCGAGGTGCCGGTGGTCGAGGAGGGCGGACTGCTCGGACTGGAGCCGGACGAGCAGGTCCGCGAGCGGCTCCCCCGGCCGTAACTGCACGCGGACCGGCAGGGTGTTGATGAAGAGGCCGACCATGGCGTCGATGCCGGGGACGTCTGCGTCGCGGCCGGAGACGGTGGCACCGAGGACGACGTCCGTGCGGCCGGTCAGCCGGCCCAGCAGGACGGCCCACAGGCCCTGGAGGACGGTGCTGACCGTGAGTCCGTGGGTACGGGCGGCCGCGATCAGCGCCTCGGTGGACTGCTCGGAGAGTTCCCACGCCAGCCGCTCGGGCTCCTCGGCCGGGAGGTTCCGTGCCTCGGGAGCGATGAGTGACGGCTCGTCAAGTCCGTTCAGCGCGGCCTGCCATGACCGCTCGGCGGCCGCTCGGTCCTGACGGGCGAGCCAGGCCAGGTAGTCGCGGTAGGGGCGGACATGGGGCAGGGATTCGAGGTCGCCGCCCGAGGTGTAGAGCTGGAAGAGTTCGCGCACCAGGACGGGTGCGGACCAGCCGTCCCAGAGCAGGTGGTGCGAGGAGATCACCAGGCGGTGGTGCCCCTCGTCGAAGATGACCAGCCGGAAACGGACCAGCGGTGGGCGGGCCAGGTCGAACCGCTCGGCCCGGTCCTGCGCCAGGAGCCTCTCGAAGGCGGGCCCGCGCTCGTCCGCGGGCCGGGAGGACAGGTCGGTGACCTGCCAGGGAACCTTGACCGCACTCCTGATCACCTGGACCGGCCGTCCGGAGCGCTGCGAGCGGAACGCGGCGCGCAGGTTGGCGTGCCGGGCGAGGAGCTTCTCGACGGCCACCCGCATGCGCCGTTCGTCCAACGGCCCTTCGAGACGGAGGGTCATCCGGCCGGTGTAGACGTCGTGGCCCTGTTCGTCGTACAGGGCGTGGAAGACCATCCCCTCCTGCATGGGCGACAGGGGGAGGACGTCCTCCACGGCCGGGCGGCCGGCCATCAGCCCTCGGCCCGGCGCATGGTCTCGGCCAGGCTGCGCGGGCGCATGTCCGTCCAGTGCCGCTCGACGTACTCCAGGCAGGCTGCCCTGTCGCCGGGTCCGTGCACCGACGACCAGCCCTCGGGTACGGGCGCGAAGTCCGGCCACAGGGAGTGCTGGCCCTCGTCGTTGACCAGGACGCGGAAGACGCCGCTGTCGTCGTCGAAGGGGTTGGCCATGGCTCAGTTCCTCTCCTGCTCGCCGGCCTGGCGTGGCGCGGGGTGGGTGAAGGTGCCGGAGAACTGGTCGGCCGCGCCGGGTACCGGTTCGGCGGGGTCGGCGCCCAGCGCGACGATCCGGTTGGCCTTGTCGACGTGGACGACCCGCGGCCGGTGGGCGGCGCGCTCGGCCTCGTCGAGCGCGGCGAAGGACATGATGATCACGAGGTGACCGGGGTGGACGAGATGGGCGGCGGCGCCGTTGATCCCGATGACGCCGCTGCCGCGTTCGCCGGTGATGGCGTACGTGGTCAGTCGGGCGCCGTTGTCGATGTCGACGACCTGGACGGCTTCGCCCTCGACGATGTCGGCGGCGTCCATGAGGTTCTGATCGATCGTCAGGGATCCGACGTAGTGCAGATCTGCCTGGGTGACGGTGGCTCGGTGGATCTTGCCGTTCAGCAAGGTGCGGTGCACCATGACCCCCTGAGGAGACAACTTAGGTGAGGCTAACCTAAACGAACATCGCCGGGTGTGGAAGCAGGCGTTGAAGCGAACCCGGGAGCGGGGCTGGAAGCGGGCCCGGGTTCGTACGCGACGGGACCATCGCGGAAGAAGTCCAGCAGCACCCGGTTCACCTCGTCCGGACGCTCCAGGTACCCGTAGTGGCCGCAGCCCTTGATCTCCTGGTAGACGGCACCCGGTACGGCGTCGGCGACCTCGCGCCCCAGGTGGGGCGGCAGGATGACGTCGTCGGCGAAGCCGATCACCAGACAGGGCACGTCGATCGCCCGGTAGGCCGCCAGTCGCCCCGCCGGGACCTCCAGGTCCAACTGGGCCCGCACGCCCGGCCCCTGAAGCTGCGGTGAGAACTCGAAGAGCTCCAGCCAGTCCTGGACCTGCCGGTCGTCGTCCAGGGTGGCCGGTGACAGGTTCTGCAGGGCGCGTATCCAGGCGGAGTAGGCCGTGGGAAGCTCCACCTCACCGTCGTGCAGGGCACGTTCGGCCTCGGCCATCGCGGCGCGCAGCGCGTCCGTGCGGCCACGGGTGGCCATCAGCACGCCCTGCCGGACCAGTCGGGGCCGGGCGAGCATCAGTTCCTGGACGACGTACGCACCCATGGAGACGCCGACGAACCGGCACGGCGCGAGTCCGAGGTACTCGGCCAGTCCCGCCGTGTCGTCCACGAGGTCGTCGACGGTGAAGCCTTCCGGGCACTCGTCGGTCGGTGGAATGCCCCGGTTGTGGAAGGTGACGACCCGATGGCCGGCGTCGACCAGCGCCGGCACCTGGTGGAGGTGCCAGGCCCGGCCTCCGGCACCCTGGCCCATCACCAGGACCACCGGATCGCCGGTGCCGGTGTCCTCGTAGTGGAGCCGGATTCCGTTGATCCGCGCGCTCGGCATGGTCCTCCGCCCTGTCGTGCGAGGCTGGTCCGTCGGCTGGTCAGTCGGCTGCCGGGGACGCCTCGGCGGGCGCCGCCCGGTCGTCCCCGTCGGCATCCGGAGGCCGGCTGAGCGTGGCCTTCCGCAGTCCCGGCATGGCGAGGGCCAGCGCGCCCACCCCGGCCAGACAGACCACGCCCCCGAGCACCACGGCCCCGCTCGACGACCCGAGCGCCCTGGCCACCAGGCCCGCCTCGACGTTGCCGACGGAGGGGCCGGCCGTGGCCTGGGCGAGCCACAGGCTGCCGACCCGGCCCTGGAGCCGGTCCGGTGTGTAGTGCTGGAGCAGGGCCCGGCGCAGGATCTCCGAGGCTGTGTCGCCGAGGCCGGCCAGGGCCAAAAAGGCCAGGGCGAGCCACAGGTTGGGGCTGAGGCCGAAGCAGGTGATCGCCACGCCCCACACCGCGACCGCGCCGATCAGCGCCCGTCCGGTGTGGTGCACCCGGCCGGTCCAGCCGCTGGTCAGCGCCCCGAAGAAGGACCCCACCGCGGGTGCGGTGTAGAGCAGGCCGACGGTGGAGGGGCCGCCGCCGAAGTGCTCGGTGCCGAGTTCGGGGAACAGGGCGTACGGCATCGCGAAGACCACCGCGCACACGTCGATCAGCAGCAGTCCGGCCACGACCTGGTTGCTGCGCAGGAAGCGCAGCCCCTCCCCCATCGCCTTCAGCGGATGCTGTCTCTCGGCGGGCTCCTCGGGGGCGAGCTTCGGCAGCGGGGCGAGCAGGGCGAGTCCCACGACGTAGATGGCCGCGTCGATCGCGAAGCACATGGCGACGCCGGGCCCGGCCGCGATGATGCCGGCGAGCGACGGTCCGACCATGCCGCCCAGTTGGGCGGTGAGGGTCGTCAGCGCGCCCGCCGCCGCCAACTGCCCGGGCTGCACCAGGGCCGGGGTGGCCGCCATCAGGGCCGGGCCGCCCAACCCGGCGGTGCCGCCTGCCAGTACGGCCGCCACGAAGACGAACCACACCTGCGGGTCGGGCATCGCCGCGTTCACCGCGAGCCCGGCGATGACCACCGCGGTCACCGCCCGGGTGACCAGCATGACCTTGCGCCGGTCGACCCGGTCCGCCAGCAGGCCGCCCGTGATCAGGCCGACGAGCAGCGACAGGCCCAGCACCAGGCTCATCAGGCCCACTTGGACCGACGATCCGGTGAGGTGGTAGATCTGCAGACTGGCCGCCACCGAGGTGAGGTGGGTGCCCACCATGGAGATCGCCTGGGTGGCGAAGATCAGTCTGAAGTTCCGGCTGGAGCGCAACGGCGCCACGTCGACGACGACTTCTCCCAGCTTCACGCGCGCCCCTGACCCTGTGCCGGGACCACGTAGGGGGCGACGCTGCGCAGCTTCTCGCAGGTCTCCTCCAGCTCCCGGGCCGGGGTCGAACCGGCGAGGATGCCGGCGCCGGCCCGCAGCCAGGTGCGGCCGTCCTCCTCGAAGAGGCTGCGCAGCACCAGCGCCGCGTCGAGCGACCCGTCGCTGCCGGCCCGCAGCACGGCGCCGCTGTAGATGCCGCGTGGTTCCTTTTCGAGCCGGGCGATGCAGTCGTACGCCGGCGCCTTGGGGATGCCGGAGGCGGTCACCGCGGGGAACACGGCACGCAGGGCGTCCCAGGCGGTGGCGGACTCGGCGAGCAGGCCGTGCACGCTGGAGCCGAGGTGCTGCACGCTTCCGCGCCGGCGGATGCTCAACAGGTCGCGCACCGAGACGGTGCCGGGCCGGCAGACGGTGGCCATCTCCTCCTCGGCGAGTTTGACCGACAGCACGTGTTCGGAGATCTCCTTGGGATCGGCGAGGAGTTCGGCGCGCAGGCGCTCGTCCTCAAGATCGCCGAAGCCGCGGGCGCGAGTGCCGGCGAGGGGCTGGGTGACGACCTCGCCGTCCGCGCTGACCTCGGCGACGGTCTCGGGACTGAATCCGGCGACCCGGCGCCCGCCGACGTTCAGCAGAAAGGACCGGGCGGGCGTGTTGTGCGAGCGGCCGTGGACGTAGGTGGCGACGAAGTCGACCGGGAAGGGCACGTCCACCGACCGGGAGAGTATGACCTTCTGGAGGTCGGAGGTGCGTATCTCCTCGATGGCCTGGGCCACCATGTCCGGGTAACGCCCCTCGCCGTCCGAGACGTCGATGGGGCGGGGCAGGGCGGTGCGGGGCGCGTCGGCGCCGTCGAGTAACGCGATCAGCGCGTCCAGCGTCTCCTGGTCCGCGCTGCGGATCACTGCGCCTTCCTGACGCAGCCTCACTTCGCTGTGCGGGACGATCAGATGGAGCAGGTCGTCGTCGCCGGCCCGGTCGGGGCGACCGGCGTACAGATGGGAGAACTCGAAGGCCATCCAGCCGTACGCGGTCCAGCCCTCCACCGCCAACTGGCCGAGTTCCTCGTGGACTTGATGCAGTGGATGCGATCCCAGCGGGGCCGCGGTCTCCTCGTCGAGCCATCGGCGGCGGATCTCGGAGCGGCCGACCCGGATCTCGCCGAGCGCTCCTCCGGCGAACCGGACGTCGCCGTTCTGTTCGTAGATCACGTACTGGTCGAACACGCCCGACTCCGCCAGTTTCGCCGCCAACTGGACGGGGTCTCCCGGCAGTTCCGTCTCCGCGCTCCGATAACGCAGCAAGGACCTACCTCCCTGGACTTAGGTTAACCTAACCTAATTCACTAAGACCCTAGCCTCCGTGGCGCGGCGCCGTCCAGATCACACCTCCAGGCTTGACCCCGATGAATCATTAGGCAAGCCTTTCCTAAACAGCAGGCGGGAGTTGAGGATGCTCGACGGTTGGGTGCCCTGGCCGGAGCCGTTGGCCGAGAAGTACCGCGCAGAGGGCTACTGGGAAGGCCGGCCGCTGGACCGGCTGCTGAGCGACAGCGCCGGGCGCACACCGCACCGGACCGCGCTCGTCGACGCCGAGGGCAACCGGTGGACGTACGCCGAACTCGATCTGCGCGCCGACCGCATGGCGGCGGGACTGCGCCGGCTCGGCATCGCCGGCGGGGACCGTGTGGTCGTCCAACTGCCCAACACGGGCGCCTTCGTGGTGCTCTTCTTCGCGCTGCTGAGGGCGGGCGCGATACCGGTGCTCACCCTGCCCGCGCATCGCGAGAGCGAGA
Source organism: Streptomyces sp. NBC_01017 (assembly GCF_045162795.1). Taxonomy (NCBI): domain Bacteria; kingdom Bacillati; phylum Actinomycetota; class Actinomycetes; order Kitasatosporales; family Streptomycetaceae; genus Streptomyces; species Streptomyces sp. NBC_01017. The sequence goes on along the minus strand of NZ_CP108683.1, from coordinate 9,444,216 downwards.
TCGTGCATGTCGCCGAGGTGTCCGGCGCCACGGCGTACGCGATCCCGGATCTGCACGACGGCTTCGACCACCGCGCGCTCGCCCGGGGCCTGCGCAAGGCGGTGCCCGGGGTCGAGCACGTGCTGGTGACGGGCGACGCCGCGGAGTTCACCGCGCTCGCCGACATCGACGCCGACCCGGTCCCGCCGGCCGTGCCCGACCCCGGCGATGTGGCGGTCCTGCTGCTGTCCGGCGGCACGACAGGCAAGCCGAAGCTCATCCCTCGCACCCACGACGACTACGCGTACAACGTCCGTGCGAGCGCCGAGGTCTGCGGCTTCGACCGGGACACCGTCTATCTGGTGGTACTGCCGACCGCGCACAACTTCGCGCTGGCCTGTCCCGGTCTGCTCGGCACCCTGATGGCGGGCGGCACCGTGGTGCTGTCCCCCACGCCGAGCCCCGAGGACGCCTTCACGCTGGTCGAGCGGGAGAAGGTCACCGCCACCGCCGTGGTCCCGCCGATCGCGCTGCTGTGGCTGGACGCCGTCGAGTGGGAGGAGGCCGACCTCTCCTCGCTGAGCCTGCTCCAGGTCGGCGGCTCCAAGCTGGGCGCCGAGCCCGCCGCGCGGGTCGAACCGGCCCTCGGCTGCACGCTCCAGCAGGTCTTCGGCATGGCCGAGGGGCTGCTCAACTACACCCGGCTCGACGATCCGCCCGAGCTGGTGATCGGCACTCAGGGCCGCCCGATGTCGCCCGCCGACGAAGTCCGCGTCGTCGACGAGGAGGACCGCGACGTCCCGCCCGGCGCGAGCGGCGAGTTGCTCACCCGCGGCCCCTACACCCTGCGCGGCTACTACCGCGCCGCCGAGCACAACACCCGCGCCTTCACCACCGACGGCTACTACCGCACCGGCGACCTCGTGCGGGTCCTGCCCTCCGGGCATCTGGTCGTCGAGGGCCGGGCCAAGGACCAGATCAACCGGGGCGGCGACAAGATCTCCGCCGAAGAGCTGGAGAACCACATCCTCGCCCATCCCGCCGTGCACGACGCGGCGGTGGTCGGCATGCCCGACGAGACGATGGGCGAGCGCACCTGCGCCTACCTCGTCCCGCGTGGACAGGCCCCGGTACAGCGGGAGTTGGCCGCGTTCCTCACCGAGCGAGGGGTCGCCGCGTACAAGCTCCCCGACCGGGTGGAGGTCATCGAGGCCTTTCCCCGGACGTCGGTAGGCAAGATCGACAAGAAGGCGCTCGGCCGGCTGATCGCCGAACGCCTCCGCGCGGAGGGCATCGGTGGCAACTGAGGCCGGTAGGGCCCCACTTGTACGGACGGAAAAGCGACCCACCAGGCGCCGCAACCCGACCCGCACCCTGGCCGTGCTCGGTGCCCTGCTCCTGCTGATCACCGCCGCCGTGCTCAGCCTCGCGGTCGGCTCACGCGCCCTGTCGCCGGGCGTCGTCATGGACGCGCTGTTCCACGACGACGGGTCGACCGCGGCCTCCGTCATCTGGGACGTCCGCGTACCGCGCACCCTGGCGGGCATCGCCGCCGGAGCCGCGCTCGGCGTCGCGGGCGCGCTCATCCAGGCGCTCACCCGCAACCCGCTGGCCGATCCGGGACTGCTCGGCATCAACGCGGGCGCGGCCACCGGCGTGGTCCTGTCCATCACGGTGCTCGGCATCACGAGCCTGTGGGCCTCGGTGTGGTTCGCCATGCTGGGCGCGGTGGTGGCGGGTCTGCTGGTGTACTCGCTGGCCTCGGGCGGACGCGGCGGTGCCACTCCCGAGCGGCTCGCCCTCGGCGGTGCCGTGATCGCCGCCGTGTTCACCGGCATCAGCCAGACCCTGATGCTGCTCGACGCCCAGGCCCTGGACCAACTGCGGTTCTGGAGCGTGGGTTCGCTCGCCCGGGCCGACAGCGGGACGCTGACGACGATCGCGCCGTTCGTCGCGGTGGGCCTGTTGCTCGCGCTGGCGCTGGTCCGGCCGCTGAACGCGCTCGCGCTGGGCGACGACGGGGCCAGGGCGCTGGGCGCGCATGTGGACCGGACGCGTTTCCTGGGCCTCGCGGCCATGACGGTGCTGTGCGGCGCGGCGACCTCGGCCGTCGGGCCGCTGGTCTTCGTCGGCCTCGCGGTCCCGCACATCGCCCGCATGATCGCCGGCTCCGACCAGCGCTGGACGCTCCCGCTGTCCATGCTGCTCGCACCCGCCCTGCTGCTCCTCGCCGACGTCCTCGGCCGGGTCGTCGTACGCCCCGACGAACTGGACGCGGGTGTGGTCACGGCCGTGGTCGGGGCCCCGGTGTTCATCGCGCTGGTCCGCTACCGCAGGACGGTGACGGCATGACGACGCAGGCCCCGCCACGCACCCGTACCCATGTCGTACGGAGCCGCTCGCACCGTCTCTCGCTGCGCGTGGACGTGCGCGCGGTGGCGGTCTGTGTGCTGGTGCTGGTCGCGACCGCCGCGGTCGGTGTCCTCGCGCTCGGCACCGGCGAGTACACGGTCTCCCCGCCGGACGTGGTCCGCACGCTGCTGGGGAACGGCAGCCCGCGCACCGACTTCGTGATCAACGACTTGAGGCTGCCCCGTCTGCTGACCGGCATCCTCGTCGGCGCGGCGCTCGGGCTGAGCGGTGCCCTCTTCCAGAGCCTGACCCGCAATCCGCTGGGCAGCCCCGACATCGTGGGCTTCACCTACGGCTCGGCCACCGGGGGCCTGCTGGTGGTTCTGCTCGTCGGCGGCACCGGCGGCCAGATCGCCCTCGGGGCGGTGGGCGGGGGCCTCGCGACGGCCGTGCTGGTGTATCTGCTGGCGTGGCGGCAGGGCGTCCACGGCTTCCGGCTGGTGCTGGTCGGCATCGGGGTGAGCGCCCTGCTCCAGGGTGTGAACGCCTACTTGCTGGCCAAGGCCCGCTTCACGCAGGCCGCGCAGGCGATGGTGTGGCTCAACGGCAGCCTCAACGGCCGGGGTTGGGGCGACGTCCGCCCCGCCGCCCTCGGCCTGCTCCTCGTGCTGCCGCTGGTGGCGCTCGCCGCGAGCAGGCTGCGGATCCTGGAAATGGGCGACGACGTGGCGGGCGGGCTCGGGGTGCCGGTCCAGCGGACCCGGCTGGTGATCCTGGTACTCGGTACGGCGGCCTGCGCGGTGGCCACGGCAGCCGCCGGCCCGATCCCCTTCGTGGCCCTCATCGCCCCCCAGCTGGCCCGTCGGCTCACCCGGGCCCCCGGCCCGAACCTCCTCGCGGCCACCTGCACCGGCGCACTGCTCGTGGTCGCCGCGGACTTCGTCTCCCAGCGCATCCACGAGTCGGCGCAACTGCCCGTCGGCGTGGTGACCGCGGTCGTCGGCGGGGTGTACCTGGGGCTGCTGCTGCGCAGGCAGCGGCGGGCGGGGCGGATCTGAACCGCCGCTCAGTGCCCGTGCTCCGCGGTCCCGTCCTCGTGCCCGGGCGCCTGTGAGACGGGCGCCGTCGCACCTGCCCGCACGGTGAACTCCGCCGTGTGCACCTCCCCTTCGTGCTTGAAGTCGAGGAACAGCCGGTACGCACCGCTGCTGGGCGCCGTCGCCGTGAACGAGATCGCCGGGCCGGGCTTCGTCCTGCCGTCGCCGGGCTCCCCGTTGGGGTGGACGTGGAGGTAGGCGAGGTCGCCCGAGCGCAGGGCCACCAGGTGGCCGTAGGCGCCGAGGTAGGGCTGGAGGTTGGTGACGGGGTTGCCGCCCCGAGAGACCTTCAGCTTCAGCTCGCTCTCCTTGCCCGGGCGCAGGGCGCCGTCCAGCCGGACTTCGTAGCCATGGATCTTCGCCGTGGTGTTCGGCGCCGGCATCGGCTGCGGCTCGTAGGAGCCGGCGGCGGCCAGGTCCGCGCCGAGGGTGAGGTTCTCGGCGTCCTTCTTCGCCGGGGTGAAGTCGGCGAAGACGCGGTAGCCGCCCGCGCGGGGCAGCTCGACGGGGGTGCTCCAGGTGCCGTCGGCGGCGCGGGTGGGGTGCAGGTGGCGGTAGGTGCCCAGGTCGCGTGAGGCCACGATGAGGTGGAGTTCCTTCTCGTGCTCGCGCCGGTAGGCGGTGACGGCACGTCCGTCGTCGTCGCGGATGACGAAGCTCAGGTCGGAGCGCTGTCCGGCCGTGACGCCCGGGGTCCGCAGGTCGAGGGTGTAGCCGCCCTCGGAGATCTGCAGCCCGCCGGCCGGCTTCGCCTCGTGCCCGCCGCCGTGCCCGCCGCCCTCCGGCGCCGATGACGCCTCACTGTGGCTCTCGTGGCGGGCGGGGGCCGGGTCCTCGACGACCGGGTCGACGCCCTTGCCCACGCCGTAGGCGGTGCCGAAGGTCGCGGTCAGTGCGGCGGCGAACGCGGTGATCCTCAGTCCGGCATGCATGGCGGTCTCCTGCGGGTCGGTCCTTCGATATGATCCTTCACTGCACTTCACGATACCCCTAGGGGGTATGAAGTCAACCCGGTTCCCCACTTGCCTTGCCTACCCCCTAGGGGTATACATGGACACCGGCAAGGATACCCCTACCCCGTACCCAGGTCGACCGGGACAGAGCCCCTTCTGGAGGAACCCATGACCACCACCACGTACGCCGTGTCCGGTATAGCTGCGCCCACTGCAAGGCCACGCTCACCGAGGCCATCGGCGCGCTGGACGGCGTCACCGAGGTCGGTGTCGATCTCGCGGCCGGCCAGGTCACCGTCACCAGCGCCGGCGAGCCCGACGACGCCTTGATCACCGAGGTCGTCGACGAGGCCGGCTACGAGCTGACCGGCCGCGCCGCCTGACCCGCACCCCGAATCGCCGGGGCCCGTCCGCACCGGGCTCCGCCCGCACCCCGCACGAGGAGCTGGGATGACCACCACCGCGTCCGACCCCACGACCGAGGTAGAGCTCGCCATCGGCGGCATGACCTGTGCCTCGTGCGCGGCGCGCGTCGAGAAGAAGCTGAACCGCATGGCCGGCGTGACCGCCACCGTCAACTACGCCACCGAGAAGGCGAAGGTCAGCTACGGCGACGACGTGTCCGTCCAGGACCTGATCGCCACCGTGGAGGCGACCGGGTACACCGCGCGGGAGCCCGCGCCGCCCGCACGCGAGGAGGCCGGGAGCGGCGCCGGGCCCGATGAACTGCGGCCGCTTCGGGAACGGTTGGTCACCGCCGTGACGCTCGCGGTGCCGGTCGTCGCGATGGCCATGATCCCGGCCCTGCAGTTCGAGTACTGGCAGTGGCTGTCGCTCACGCTGGCGGCGCCCGTCGTGACGTATGCCGGGTGGCCCTTCCACAAAGCGGCGTTCACCAATCTGCGGCACGGCGCGGCCACCATGGACACGCTGATCTCGGTGGGTACCTCGGCCGCGTTCCTGTGGTCCTTGTGGGCGCTGTTCTTCGGCACGGCGGGCGAGCCGGGCATGACGCACCCCTTCGAGCTGACCATCGCGCGCAGTGACGGCTCCGGGAACATCTATCTGGAGGCTGCCGCCGGTGTCATCGCCTTCATCCTGGCCGGGCGCTATTTCGAGGCACGCTCCAAGCGCAAGGCGGGTGCGGCACTGAAGGCGCTGCTGGAGCTGGGCGCCAAGGACGTGACCGTCCTGGGTGGGAGCGGCGCCGAACGGACCATACCCGTCTCGGAGTTGAAGGCCGGCGACCGCTTCCTGGTGCGGCCCGGCGAGAAGATCGCCACCGACGGGACCGTCGTCGAGGGCTCGTCGGCGGTGGACGCCTCGATGCTCACCGGCGAGTCCGTGCCGGTCGAGGTGGCCGTGGGCGACCCGGTCACCGGTGCCACGATCAACGCGGGCGGCCGGCTCGTCGTCGAGGCCACGCGGGTGGGTGCCGATACCCAACTCGCCCGGATGGCCCGGCTGGTGGAGGACGCGCAGAACGGCAAGGCAGCGGCGCAGCGGCTCGCGGACCGGATCTCCGCCGTGTTCGTGCCGGTCGTGATCGCCCTGGCGCTGGCCACCCTCGGCTTCTGGCTGGGCAACGGGGCCGAGCCGGTCGCCGCCTTCACCGCCGCGGTCGCCGTACTGATCATCGCCTGCCCGTGCGCCCTGGGCCTCGCCACGCCGACCGCGCTGATGGTGGGCACCGGACGTGGCGCGCAGCTCGGGATCCTGATCAAGGGCCCGGAAGTGCTGGAGTCGACCCGCAGGGTCGACACGATCGTCCTCGACAAGACGGGCACCGTGACCACCGGCCGGATGACCCTGTTGGCCGTGCACACCGCGGACAACGCCGACGAGGCCGACGTCCTGCTTCTCGCGGGCGCGTTGGAGCACGCCTCGGAGCACCCGATCGCCCGTGCCGTGGCCGATGGGGCACTGCAGAAGCTGGGTTCGCTTCCCACGCCGGAGGACTTCGCGAACATACCCGGCCTCGGGGTGCAGGGCGTCGTCGACGGACATGCGGTCCTGGTGGGCCGGGAGCGCCTGCTGGCCGAGTGGGCGATGGAACTGCCCGAGGAGCTCCGGCGGGCCAAGTCCGAGGCCGAGGCGGGCGGTCGTACCGCCGTAGCGGTCGCCTGGGACGGTGAGGCACGGGCGGTTCTGGAGGTCGCCGACGCGGTGAAGGAGACCAGCGCGGAGGCGATCCGGCGGCTGCGCGCCCTCGGGCTCACCCCGATCCTGCTGACCGGCGACAACAGGGCCGTCGCGCACGCCGTGGCCCGCGAGGTCGGGATCGCTCCTGAGGACGTCGTCGCCGAGGTGCTGCCGCAGGACAAGGCCGACGTCGTCAAGCGGCTTCAGAGTGAGGGCCGTTCGGTCGCGATGGTCGGCGACGGCGTCAACGACGCGGCCGCGCTCGCCCAGGCCGACCTGGGTCTGGCGATGGGCACCGGTACGGACGCCGCGATCGAGGCGGGCGACCTGACCCTGGTGCGGGGCGACCTGCGCGCCGCCGCGGACGCCATCCGGCTCTCCCGCCGGACGCTCGGCACCATCCGGTCGAACCTGTTCTGGGCCTTCTCCTACAACGTCGCCGCCCTGCCGCTCGCCGCGGCCGGTCTGCTCAACCCGATGATCGCCGGAGCGGCCATGGCCTTCTCGTCGGTCTTCGTGGTCGGCAACTCGCTGCGCCTGCGCTCGTTCCGGGCCACGAGCTGAATCGTCACGACAAGGGGGGCGCCGCTCAAGCGGCGCCCCCCTTTTTTCTGTACGGTCACTCAGCGGCTCATCAGCCGAAGGCCTTCACGGCCTGGTAGTAGGTCCAGGCCGTGCTGTTGCAGGCGGTCTGCGACGCACCGCCGTAGCCGGCGCACACGCGCTTGAGGTCCTCGTAGAAGGCGCTGTCGATGCGCGCCTTGTTGGCGCTGAACGTGCCCAGTGCCTTGTAGTTGCGGTAGCCGAAGTCGTGCCGGGCGCAGGACGTGGAGAACGGGAAGCCGAACGGGTTGTCCGGCGAGGAGGAGCAGTAGTCCGTGGACCAGTCGAAGCCGTACGCGGACCAGGCGGACTGGTTGGAGCGGGCGGCGACCCAGGAGTTGTAGCTCGACGCGCTGGTCTGGGTCCAGTTGGCCAGGACCTGGGGCTTGTCTGCGGGGGCGGCTTCTGCGGCCGGGGCGGTGGCGACGACGGCCATGAGGGAGAGGGCTGAGGCGGCAAGACCGGTGGCGAGTGTGCGGTGCATTCCACACCTCCATGAGGCTGCGACCCGCCCGTCGGGCCGCAGGTTCATGACAAGATGATTGACACCCCAACAGTCCTTTTACACCTCAAGCGACCTAATGACCCGTTAACTCTGGGACATGCGAGGAGATCAGGGGATGAATTCGCGCTCCGCGCGGCGTGCCCCCGTCTGCCTGTGCCTACCCTCCCTCCGTACGTCCACGGCGGTGACCGCCAGGGCGAGCGGCCCCGGGGCGAGGAACGCGAGCGGCACCATCATCCAGGCGCACAGGGCCGCGGTCGCCACGGCGAGCAGCACCAGGCCACTGCCTCCCACGTCCCGTACGGAGTCCCGGGCGGCCCCGCGCACGGCCGCACGCCAGTCGGTGAGCGACTCGCGGCGGGCGCAGGCCCTGAGGCCGGTCACGAGGGCGCACGCACCGATCGCGGCGGCCGGCACGGCGAACAGCGGCGCACCCGGCAGCCCCGCCCCGGCCAGCGCCAGGTCGACGGCGAGCAGCAGCACGCCCGCCGACACCAGGGCGCCCGCCGCCAGGTCGCCGGCCCGCAGTCGCCGCCGTAGCAGCGCGAAGTACCGTCCGGCGGTGGCCGGCCGCTCCTCCCGGGCGCCGCGCAGCACCGCGCACGCCGTCGACAGCGCCGCGGGCGCCGTCAGCAGCGGCAGACTGGCCACGGCTGTGGCGAGGCCGACGCTCAGCACGTCGGCGAACAGGGTCATGCGCGGGCCGAACACCTCGCCCGCCTCTCGTGCCCCTGTCCCGATCGGCCCACTCGGTCCACTCATGCCGCTCACCCCTTGAGTCCGGAGCTGGCCATGCCCTCCACCAGGAGGCGCTGGAAGGCGAGGAAGAACAGCACGATCGGCAGCAGCGCGATGACGGACAGCGCGAACATCGGGCCGAACGCCGAGGTGCTGGAGGCATCCACGAACGACCGCAGGGCGAGCGTGAGCGTGAACTTCTCGGGGTCGAAGAGATAGATGAGCTGCGTGAAGAAGTCGTTCCACGTCCAGATGAAGGTGAAGATCGCGGTGGTGATCAGCGCGGGGCGGGTGAGCGGCAGCACGATCTTGAAGAAGCTGCGGAACGGGCCGCAGCCGTCGATCCGGGCCGCCTCCTCCAGCTCGCGCGGCAGTCCGCGCATGAACTGCACGATGAGGAAGACGAAGAACGCCTCGGTGGCGAGGAACTTCGGCAGGATCAGGGGCCAGTAGGTGTTCACCAGGCCGAGTTGGTTGAAGATGATGTACTGCGGGATCAGCACCGCGTGATGCGGCAGCATGATCGTCGCGATCATGAACGCGAACAGCGGGCCACGGAAGCGGAAGCGCAGCCGCGCGAAGGCATAGGCGGCGAGCGAGCAGCTGATCACGTTGCCGAGGACCGCGCCGCCCGCGATCAGCAGCGAGTTGCTCAGCAGCCGCCAGATGGAGACGTCGTTCACGCCGTCCAGAGCGGTCCTGTAGTTGGACCACTCCAGGTGGCTGGGCAGCAGGTTGAGGCTGGCGATGACCTCGTCGGCGGGCTTGAGCGAGGTGGCCAGCAGCCACGCCAGCGGGTACAGCATGACCAGCAGCGCGGCCAGACAGCCGACGTGCAGGGCGATCCGTCCCCAGGCAACGGGCTTGCGGACGAGCGGCGTTGTGGTGGTGGTCATCGGTCCCCCTCGGAGGCGTAGAAGACCCAGGAGCGCGAGGTGCGGAACAGCACCGCGGTGACGGCGCCGATGACGATCAGCAGCACCCAGGCCATGGCGGAGGCGTAGCCCATGTGGGAGGCGACGAAGCCGCGATCGTAGAGGTACAGGGTGTAGACGAGGGTCGAGTCGGCGGGGCCGCCCTTGCCGGCGCCGATCGCGAAGGCGGGCGTGAAGACCTGGAAGGCCTGGATGGTCTGCAGGACGAGGTTGAAGAACAGGACCGGGGACAGCATGGGCACCGTGACGGACAGGAACTGCCGCCACTTCCCGGCGCCGTCCACGGCCGCCGCCTCGTACAGCTCGCCCGGGATCTGCTGGAGGCCCGCGAGGAAGATGACCATCGGCGCCCCGAACTGCCACACCGTCAGCAGCGCCACGGCCAGCAACGCCCAACCCGGCTTGTTGACCCAGCCGCCGGTGCCGAGCAGGTTGTCCACCGTGCCGCCGTCGTTGAAGATCGCGCGCCAGACGAGGGCGATCGACATCGACGCGCCGAGCAGTGACGGGGCGTAGAACGCGGACCGGTAGAAGCCCTTGCCGCGTTTCATGGACTTCAGGGCGAGCGCGACGCCCAGCGCGAGGGCGAGTTGCAGGGGCACGGCGATGACGACGTACGTCAGTGTGGTCACCACGGAGCGCCAGTAGCGCGGGTCCTCGGTGAACATCTGGACGTAGTTGCGCAGGCCCACCCAGCGCGGCGGGTTGAACAGGTCGTAGTCGGTGAAGGACAGGTACAGCGACACGGCCATCGGCAGCAGCGTCAGGACGATCGCGCCGAGCACCCATGGGGACAGGAACACCCAGGCGGGGCCCTGTGGTTCGCGCTTGGGCCGGCGCTTCGGGGCCGCGGTGGCCCGCGCTGTCCCGGCGGCGGGCGCGGAGATGTCGGTGGTGGTCATGACCTCAGCTCCGCCTTCGCCTCGGTGACGTAGTTCTCGGCCGCCTCACTCGGCGACATGCGCTCGTACGACACCTGGTCGTAGTCGCGCTGGAAGGTGGTCTGCAGGGCGTTGTCGCCCGAGGGCGGGGCCTGCGGCGGGTCCTTGAGAGAGCCCTCCAACGACGCCTGGTAGTCGGCGATCGTCCGGTCGAAGTCCTTGAGCTGCGGCTCGATCGCCTTGCGAACGGACTCGTTGACGGGGATGCCGCGGGTGGCGCCGAGGATCTGCGCCGCCTTCTCGTCGTTGATGAGGAAGTCGACGAGCTGCGCCGCCTCCTTCGGGTGGGCGGTGTTGGCGCCGACCCCGAGGAACATCGACGGCTTGAAGTACTGGCCGGGGGTGCCGTCCTCTCCGGACGGCATCGGCGCGAGCGCGACGCCGCTCGGTATGAGGGCGAGGTAACCGCTCGCCGGTGCGTCCCAGTTGGAGTCGGAGATGGCCTCGCCGCGCCCCAGCGGGGTGTTCTCCACGGAGCCGTCGAGCTGGGTGGTCTGCTCGGCGGGCGAGACGACGCCCTCGCGGCGGAGCTCGTCGGTGAAGGTCCACCAGCGGGTCAGGTCTCCGGCCGTGAAGCCGAGCCCGCCGTCCTTGGTGTAGAGGGACTTGCCCTGGCCGCGCAGCCAGACCTCGAAGCAGTCCTCGCTCTGGCCGGGGTCGGTGGCGCCGGGTTTGCCGGTCCTCTCCGCGAGGGCGCGCATGGCGTCCGCCCACTCGCTCCAGGTCCAGCTCCCGCCCGGGAGCGGAACGCCGGACTCCTTCCAGGCCTTGACGTCATGGGCGACGGTCTCGGTGCCGCGGCCCTGCGGGATCGCGTACTGCGTGCCGTCCAGCCGCCCGGTCGCGAGCAGGCCCGCGTCGATCTCACCGGTGCGCAGGACGGCCTTCTGCTGCGCGAGGTCGAGCAGGACGTCACCCGAGGCGTACTGGTCGATCTGCCGGTAGTCGAGCTGCATCACATCCGGGGCGTCGCCGCCCGCCGCCTGGGTGGCGAGCTTCTGCTTGTAGGCGTCGTAGGCCGAGAACGACGTCTGCACCTGGACGTTCGGGTGCTGTTTCTCGAACAGGGCGACGGCCTGCTCGGTGCGTTCCGCGCGGTCGGGATTGCCCCACCACGTGTAGCGCAGCACGACCTTGCCGCCGCCGACCGACTCTCCGGATCCGCCGCAACCGGCCGCCATCGCGCAGAGCACGAGTGCGGCGGCCGACGCGCAGAACCCCTTTGTCCTGTGTCCGGGCATGCCGAGGTCACCTCTCCTTTCCTCGGGATTTCTGTTGGCCCCCCTCGGCCCCCCTTGGCCTGCTCCCCGCCGGCCTGAGATTCGCCGGCTGCTACTCGCCGCCGTAAGGCAGCGTCGTCCCGGGCAGGTTGTACTCGTCGCGGCGCCCGCACATGCCGAAGCCGCCGAGTCTCGTGGGCGCGGTCTCGTACGCGGTCGCGTCGGCGAGATACGCCGGCTCGCCCGCCTCCAGCGCTTCGAGCTGGGCGCCGGTGCGCTCGGCCGTGGCCAGGGCGCCGGCCCGCCACAGCTCCCGCCAGTTCGGCACCTTGGCGCGCACGAGCCGGGCGGCGGCGCGCTGGAACTCGGCGTAGGGGCCGTTGTCACCGGCGACGAGTGCCTCGCGCAGCACGAGGTACCCCTCGACGGCGAGGTCCCGGCGCCGACGCGCGGCAGCCGCCGTCTCCGGTCCGGTGCCGGGCGGAAGGGCCGCCGCGGCGGCGTACTTCTCGGGGTCGGCGAGCACCTCGGGCGGGAAGGTGAACACGGCGTCCCCGGCCTCGGGGAGCCCGCTGTTCTGCATCAGCACGGTGATGCGCAGGTCGCCGCCCTGGACCATACGGTGCACGGTCCCCGGCGTGAACCAGGCGACCGAGCCTGCCTCCAGGGGGATGTCCCGGTAGCCGTCCGGGCTCAGCGTCTGCACGGCCCCCCGGCCGCCGGTGACGACGTACGCCTCCGTGCACACCAGGTGCAGATGCGGGCTGCCACCGCACACACCGTCGGCGGCCTCCCAGTCATAGGCGCTGAGGTGGGACAGACCGACGGCGCCGGGCAGCGGATGCGGAAGGTTCGGCTTCACCACGGCAGCCCCTCCAGGTGAGCGCCCACCTGCTCCCGGTCCCAGGCCCCGTCCGCGACGACCACCCGGTAGCGGTAGGCGAAGGACTCGCCCGGCGGCAGCTCGAACTCCTCGAAGAACGCCCACGAGAACGCCACCGTCGGGATCGGCTCGGAGCGCACGAACCAGTGGGACTCGTGGATCGCGGCCTGCTCGTCGAGGTTCTCCGGCGCATGCGCGAAGACGAGCGTGGAGTGCCCGTCGATGTCGTCGTGCTCGGTGGTGAACCCGAGCCACGGGCCCTGTGTGCCCATCAGCTTGCCCGCGTCCACGCCCGCTCCCCCGTCGAGGTCGGGGCCGAACGCGGTGCCGCCGGTGAAGTCCCGGGGGCCGCGCCACTGGAGTCCGGTGTAGCCGGCCATCTCACGGCCGGCGGTGGTGGGCGAGCCGAACGCCAGGGGCTCGTCACGGACGTTGGTCAGCCGGATCGACCAGTCGAGGGTCCAGGCGCCGGACTCCTCGTCCACCGAGTGGACGGTCAGCCCGCGCACCTCGCGCGCCCACTCCTCGCCGCCGTTCTCGACCCAGGTGAGCTCCTCGCTGAAGGCGAGCCGGTCGTCCTCGACCGTGAACTCGGTGAAGCCGTCGTGCCGCATGGAGCCGACCCGCTCGGGCAGCGGCAGATAGCCCTCGCCGTGGACGTAGCAGTTGCCGCCCCAGAAGTTCTGCCCCGACAGATGGCTCGCCGTCATCTGCAGGCCCTTGTGCCAGCGGTGGTCGTTGGGCCGGTAGCCGGTCACGGTGTGTCCGGCCAGGGTGCGCACGGGGTGGGCGTACGGTTTGCGGGACTCGAACGCCTCCGGGTCGGGGCGGTAGACGTACCGCAGGATCTCGGTGCCGTTCGCGGCCGTGACGGCGATGTGGTCGCCGTGCGCGTGGGTGACGCGGATGCTCATGCGCGCTCCTTGGGGGCCCAGTGGGGGTGGTCGCCGTGCATGGCCGGGTAGAAGGGGTCGCCGGGCCGGATCTCGCCCGCGAGCACCGGGCTTCCCGTGAACGCGGCCTTGTACAGGGCGGCGGCGAAGTCGAGGGTGGCCCGGGCGTCGGGGCCGCTGCCCGGCGGCCGGACACCGCTGTCGTAGGCGTCGAGGAGGGCGCCGAGCTGTGCCGTGTGGGAGCTGGGCTGGTCCGCGGCGGGGGTGCGCCAGGCGGTGGCGCGCTCGGCGGGGACGTGCGGGGCCGGGGTGTAGACCCAGTCGTCGTTGCGGTGGCCGTACAGGTGGGTGAGCTCGACCGTGCCGTCCGCGCAGTCGACGCGGATGCGGCTCACCTCGTGCGGGGACAGCACGCTGTTGACGACGGTGGCCAGGGCGCCGTTCTCGAAGCGTACGAGGGCCGTCGAGACGTCCTCGCTCTCGGTGTCGTGCACCAGACGCGCGGCCATGGCCCGTATCTCCGCCCACGGGCCGAGCAGGTGCAGCAGCAGGTCGAACTGGTGGATGCCGTGCCCCATCGTCGGCCCGCCGCCCTCGGTGGCCCAGCGCCCGCGCCACGGCACCGCGTAGTACGCGGCGTCCCGGTGCCAGGTCGTCTGGCAGTGCGCGACCAGCGGGGAGCCCAGCTCACCGCTCGTGATCAGCTCACGGGCGTGCACGGCGCCGGAGCCGTAGCGGTGCTGGAAGACCACGGACGCATACGCCCCCGACGCCTCCTCGGCCGCCGCGATGTCGTCGTACTCGGCGAGCGACAGACACAGCGGCTTCTCGCACAGCACCCAGGCGCCCGCCTTGAGCGCGGCGACCGTCTGCTCCCGGTGCAGCGACGGCGGCGTGCCGATCAGGACCAGGTCGGGGCGTACGGCGTCCAGCATCTCGCCGGTCGAGGTGTACCCGGCGACGTCCTCGCCCGCGAGCTCCCGGAAGGCGTTCAGCCGGGCCTGGTCCACGTCGACGGCGGCGACCAGCTCCACCCGGTCGGGGTGGGATCTCAGCGCGGGGAGGTGGCTGCCGCTGACGATGGCGCCGGTGCCGATCACCGCGACGCGGCGGCGGGCGGGGCTTGGGGACATGCAGTTCTCCTCGTACGGCGGACAGCCCGCTCAGAAAGCGCTTGCACTTCGAGGGCGACCCTAGGCAGGGACGGAATGTAAGGACAACCCCTGTGCGGCGAGATGAGCAAAGCCCGACCCGTCCGGCTCGGCCCACCTCCCGCACGCTCCCCTTTTCGACCGCCGCTCAAACGAACGAAGATCACAGGGTCGACCAGGGCTGTGGCGCGCTTCAACTCCCTTATACAGACGGCCCGTTGACAGCGTCCGGCATCCGCGTCACGGTGATGACTCGTCGTGCTCGGGAGGTCACCGATGACAGCAGCCGGCACCGATACCGATTTGGTCAACCGCGTCCGCGCCCTGCGCCCACGCGTCCGCGAACACGCGCTGCGCGCCGAGCAGGAGCGGCGGGTCACCCCCGAGGTCGCGGCGGCACTGACGGACGCCGGCATCCATCGGATGAACGTGCCCCGGCGGTACGGCGGCTACCAGAGCCGGCTGCGCACCCAGGTCGACGCGGTGGCCGAGATCGCCTCGGCGTGCGGCTCGACGGCCTTCAAGACGGTGATCCAGGCCGGCTGCTCCTACATCGCGGCACTCTTCCCCGACGAGGCGCAGGACGAGATCTTCACCAACCCGGACGCGAAGGTCGGCGGCACTCTCGTGCCGGACGCGACGGCAGTCCGCTCGGACGGCGGCTATCTGGTCAACGGCACCTCGGGCTTCGCCACCGGCTGCCACGACGCCGGCTGGCACCTGCTGACGGTCCGCGTCGAGTCCGAGTCGGGTGAGGGGCCGCCGGAGCTGCTGTGGACGGCCGTACCGATGGCCGAGCTGGAGATTCTCGACGACTGGTACGTGTCGGGGCTGGCCGGGACCGGCAGCGACAGCGTCGTGGCGCGGGACGTCTTCGTTCCGGCCCATCGGGTCCTGCCGGTCGCGCCGCTGCTGGCGGGCGAGATCGGGTCGAAGACCAACGCCGACGACCCGTTCTACCGGATGCCCGTCCTGCTGCTGTTCTGCGTGTGGACGGCGCCCAACGCGCTCGGCCTGGCCCGGTCCGCTCTGGCGGAGTTCACCGAGCGCAGCCGGCGGCGGGGCATCACCTACACGCTCCACCAGCGCCAGAACGAGGCCACGGTCACCCATCTCCAGGCGGCCGAGGCGGCCATGAAGATCTCCTGCGCCGAGCTGCTGACCGCCGAGTTCGTCGCCCTGATCGAGTCGCGGGCCGAGTCGGGCGAGCCGTACACGCCCGAGGAACGGGCCAGGATCCGGGCGCAGAGCGGCTATGTGGCGCGGCTGTGCAAGGAGGCCGTCGATCTGCTCGGCTCCGCGGCCGGGGCGTCGTCGCTGCACCGGGACGTGCCCATCCAGCGGGCGGTGCGCGATCTGCACGCGCTGAGCCTTCACGCGTTCGTGAATCCCGCGACCAATCTGGAGATCTACGGCCGGGTCCTGTCCGGAGTCGACCCGGGCACGCCCTTTCTGTGAGCCCCTTGCTCGGGGTCACCCCCTTGTTCAGGAAGCGCCGCAGCCGGGTCAGCGGCCAGGTGTTGATCACGTCGTCCTTGGTGAGCCAGCCGCGCTGGGCCGTGCCCACGCCGTAGCGCAGGTTGGCCAGATGGGTGACGGCGTGGGCGTCGCTGTCGACGGCGAACTTCACGCCGTGCCGCCTGGCCCGCAGGATGTCCTCGTCGCGCAGGTCCAGCCGGTCGGGATGGGAGTTGATCTCCAGGGCCGTGCCGGTGCGTGCGCACGCGGCGAACACGGCATCGAGATCCACGTCGATGCCGGGGCGCTTGCCGATGAGCCGGGTGGTGGGGTGCCCGATGATGTGGACGTGCGGGTTCTCGCAGGCCCGGACGATCCGCCGGGTCAGCGCCTCGCGCCCCTGGTTGAAGTGCGAGTGCACCGAGGCCACGCACAGGTCGAAGCCGGCGAGGAACTCCGCCGGCCAGTCCACCTCGCCGTCGGGGCCGATGTTCAGCTCGGCGCCGTGCAGCACCCGCATGCCGGACCGTTTGCCCCGCTTGCCGTACTCCCCGTCGAGCTCGCGGACGCGTTCGCGCTGGGCCAGGATCCGTTCGTCGGTCATCCGCTGCATGGCCATGTCCGGACCGTGGTCGGTCACCGCGTAGTAGGCGTGGCCGCGCTCGGCGGCCGCGGCGACCATCTCCTCCAGCGGGGCGAGCCCGTCGGTGAGGTCGGTGTGGGTGTGCAGGTCGCCCCGGATGTCCGTCTCCTGGATCAGGTCGGGCAGCTCGCCGCGCAGTCCGGCCTCGATCTCGCCCCGGTCCTCACGCAGGGTGGGCGGGATCCAGGGCAGGCCGAGCCGGGCGTACACGTCCTCCTCGGTCTCGGAGACGATCTTCTTGCCGGTCTCGGTGTCGAAGAGCCCGTACTCGGAGAGCTTGAGCTTCTGGCGGACGGCGATCTCCCGGGTGCGGATGTTGTGGGCCTTCGACCCGGTGAAGTACTGCATCGCCGCGCCCCAGGAGTCCGGCGGGACGACGCGCAGGTCGACCTGGAGGCCCCTGTCCGTGCGGATCGACGTCTTCTTCGCGCCGTGCGCGATCACCTCCGAGACGTACGGCAGCTCGGTGAAGGCCCGCATGATCGGCTCCGCCTTCCCCGCAGCGACGAGGATGTCGATGTCGCCGATCGTCTCGCGGACGCGGCGCAGCGAGCCGGCGTAGGAGCAGCGTTTGCAGCCGGTCACCTGGGACATCTCGGCGACGATGTCCTCGGCGAGGCTCATGGCGGCGTCGATCAGGACGCGGTCTCCGGCGGACTGGAGCAGGGCGATGCCGTGCAGGATGTTCTCCTCGGTCTTCGGCCCGAAGCCCTTCAGGTCGCGCAGCCGCTCCTCGTGGATGGCGTCGGCGAGCCCCTCGGTCGTGGAAATGCCCAGCTCCTGGTAGATGACCAGGGCCTTCTTCGGGCCGAGCGTCGGGATGGCGGTCAGCTGCCGGACCCCGGCGGGGATCTTCGCCCGTAGTTCCTCGACGGCCGAGACGCTGCCGGTGGAGAAGTACTCGACGACCTTCTCGGCGATCGACTTGCCGACGCCCGGGATCTCCTTCAGGGCCTTGACGTCGAGCGTGGACACATCGGCATGGTGGCCGCCGATCGCCCGGGCGGCCTTCTCGTAGACACGTGCCCTGAACGCGTCTCCTCCGGTGATGGAGATCAGATCCGCGTACTCCTGGAACAGTGCGGCGACCTCGTCGTTCGACCGAGCCACACCACCAGGGTAGGCAAGGAGGGGCCGGGCGGCGCGGTGCCGGACGAGCCGCCCGTTCTCCCCCGGCCTCGCTGCCGGCCCCTCTACTGGCCTCTCTACTGGCCCAGGGGTGTGGGCGGAGTCGTCGTGGTGGTGTCGGGTTCGGGTGTCCGGGCCGGGATCGGAGGGTGAGCCGGGGTCGCCAGCTCCTTCGTCAGGGCGTCGGAGATCCTGCGGGCCAGGAGCGGGTCGGCCGGCAGGGTGTGTGCCGCGAACCAGCGGGCGGCCGAGGGGTCGGGGGACGGTTCGACGAACTCGGCGCCCGCGTAGTCGTCGAGCGGCGGGTCGTAGACGTAGCCGGCGACCACGCCGTGGTCCACCAGACGTGTCACGAGGGCGTTGCGGTCGTGGACCAGGAGCGGCACCCGGAACAGTCCCGGGGAGCCGTCGTGTGCCGTCCGCTCGCGCAGGGCCGGGGTGGCCCAGGTGGTGCCCGCCAGCAGCGAGACACCGGCCCGGCGTCGGGCGAGGTCACCGTCCAGCAGAGCCATCCGCAGCTCCAACTGCCCCCGGACCAGGGCTCCGTGGCGGGAGCGGAAGCCGTGCAGGTCGACCCGGACCCAGGGCTCGTACGCGGCGAGGCTCGGCGCATGGCGTGCGCTGCCGGCGAGGCGGGGTGCGTGCAGGGCCATGCGGAAGTCGTCGCGTTCGAGCAGCCCCAGGCGCTGCATCGTGCGCCAGACCGGGCGCACCAGGTGGAGCGAGCGTACGGCGGACCGTGCCAGTGGACGCAGGGTGGTGGTCAGGTCGTGGCGGAGGCGGCGCGGGGTCAGCAGGTCGTCGCGCAGCAGCTCCAGTTCCCGTCGGGTGCGTACGTCTTCGACGGCGAGGAAACCGCCGGCCATCCCCGCCACATGCTTGGACAGGCTGAACGCCGCCGCCTGCCCGAAGGTGCCGATCGGCTGCCCGTCCACATGCGTGCCGATGGCGTGCGCCGCGTCCTCGATCAGGGGGATCCCCAACTCGTCGCAACGGCGGCGCAGTTCGACGACCCGGTCCGGCATGCCGTACAGGTTGGTGGTCAGAACGGCGTCCACGTTGCGCCACGTGGTCTCCGGTACGGCGGCCGGGTCGATGTTGCCGTCCCACTGGGACACGGGGGCTTGCACGGGGCGCAGTCCGGCGGCGAGGACGACGAAGAGGATCACGTCGTCGTTCACCGGGGACATCAACACCCGCCCGCCGGGCCGGCACCAGCGCCGCAGCGCCAGGTACAGGGCGAGTCGGGCCGAGGGCGTGTAGACGCATTCGCGTCCGATGCGCCGTGTCATCATCGCGGCGAGCCGCGATCCGTACGGCATGGTCACCTCTTCCGTGGAAGGGTCCGACGAAGGGCCGCCCGAGGCGGGCGGTGTGCACTCGCGGGCATCGTGAGGGCCCCGTGCGGGGGTTCCGAGGCAGCGAGGGCCAGGGCTACGACGCCTAGACGGCGAAGGACGAGGGGCGGGGCGCCGCTCAGCGGGGGCGGGCTCCCGCGCCTCCCGAGTGGGTCAGGACCGAGGTGCGCAGCGTGCCGACGGTCTTCAGCAGCCGGTCGGCGGGCTCGCGCAGCCCGGGGTGGGCCAGGACCGTGTTTCTCAGGCCGCGCACCGGTCTGCGCCACATCCGGTGTGCCGCCGCCACCGGGTGCGGGCGCACCGCGAACCCTTCCGCCACCCGCAGCTCACGGGACTTGAGCCAGTCCTTGTACTCCTTCTCGCCGCGCCCCATGTCCATGACCGTCACACCGTCCCGGCCCGCGGCGTCGGCCATCCGCAGATGCATCATCAGTCCCGGCGAGTAATAGCCGAACTCCGGGTCGTAGGCGGTGAACCAGGCCGCGAACACCGTGCGCGACCTCGGGCCGAAGTGCGCGGCGACCGGCCGGTCTCCGGCGTACACCACGGACAGGATGCCGGTGAAGTGCTCCTCGCGGACCTGGAAGAGGTGGTCCACCAGGTCGACTATCCACGGCTTGGAGAAGCGGTCCATCCGCCCCGTTCTGCGGTACTGGGCGGACTTCCACCGCATGAGGGTGCGCAGCACGCGCGGGTCGCGCTCGTCGTACACGAACCGGACCTCGCCCACGTTCCGCCCCAGGCGCCGCTCCTTCTTCAGCGTCGTCTTGGCGAGCCCCGGGTAGGCGCCGCGCAGCCAGTCCGCGTAACTGCCCTCGCCGGGCTTGAGGTCGAGCACGGGCGAGGAAAACGTCCCCGTGACGTACGGGCCGAAGGGCTTCTGCTCCTCGACGAGGTGGTCGAACTCGAAGACGGACAGATTGCAGGCCCGCAGCAGTTCCCGGGTGTCCCAGGTGACGCCCGGCCGGTGCACCAAGGCCTGGCAGTCGGAGAGGCCCAGGCCGATGGCTTTGCCGACGCCGTACGCGTTGCGCTCGAAGGGCAGGAAGCCGACGGCCTCCCCGTCCTCGTGCAGGACCGCCACCCGCGCCCCACCGCGGGACCTGCCGACCCCGATCGCGAACTCCGGCGCGAGGAACGGGTTGGCGTAGTCGGGCGACTCGTCCATCGCCCGGTGCCACGCCCGGCGCAGCGACTCGTTCAGTTCCTCGGGTCTGTGAATCGTGATGGCGCTAGTGGACCGCATGGCGACCGCTCCCCCCAGAATCCCCCAAGAAGCGCCTATCGGCGCCTCGCCACATTCCCCCCAAGTCGAATCCTGCCGACGTCGGTGCGGCGAGGCTCAAACGTCGCGAAACAGTACGCACGCTGTCAAGATGCCTGATGAATCCTTTAGCTGTGCTTGGTAACCGGGGAGCGACGGCCGGCCCGAGTCAGCGGATCGCGACGACGACGTGACTGTCGCCGTATTGCCAGACGGCCCCGACATGGCCGAACCCCGCCTGCCGCAGCAGCCGTTCGTGCGCGGCCACGGACAGGTGCGCCGCGCTGTCGGTTCCGGTGGCCGATTGGAGCCGTCGGCATCGGCGTCGGCGTTCGGCGTGGAGGTCGGCCAGCTCGGGATCGTCCGCGACGGACGTCCACCAGGCGTCCCAGTCCTCGTGCGCCAGAGCGTCCCCCCGCTCGGCGTGGCGGTGTCCGACGCACCCCGCGAGTCCGGCGAGCGCGGTGTCGTCGTGCGGGAAGTGGTCGCCGTTGACGAGGACCCCGCCGGGCCGCAGCAGCGCCGCGAGCTGCCGGTAGGTGCGGTGCAGGGCGTCCGGGCCGAGGTAGTGCAGGGCCGTCGTCGACACCGCGGCGTCCAGCGGGCGGTCGAGGCGCAGGGCGTGCGTCCAGCCCTCCTCGCCGATCATGGCGTCGACATAGCGGGCCGCGTCCGCGTGATGGGTGCGGGCCAGCTCCAGCAGCAGCGGGTCCATGTCGACGCCCACGATGTCCGCGTCCGGCAGCCGCCGGGCCAGCCGGGCCGCCAAGGACCCGGGACCACAGCCGAGGTCGACGACCAGCGGCCGGCCCGAGCGGCCGGTCACGGCCTGCTCCACGACATCGGCGATCACCGTGAAACGCTCCTCGCGGTCGACGGCGTACCGCTGCTGCTGGCGCTCCCAGCGCTCCACCCACCGCTCCGCCGTCGCCAGGCTCAGCCCCATCCCGCCGTGCACCTCGCCGTTCCGCACCCGTCCGCACCGTTCTGCGCAGACCCTACAGGTGGAAACGGTTCCCATTCCCCCTGATGGCGGTACGTCACCCGAGCGTGGCAAGGACGGCCAACAACCGGTCCACCTCCTCTGCGGTGTTGTAGACATGCAGACTCACCCGCACCGACCCGGTGCGCTCCCCCGCGCTGCCCTGGCAGTGCTGGTCGGAGCGGATCATGAAGCCGTGGCTGTAGAGGATGAAGCCGAGGTCTCCGGAGTCGATGGCCTGGTGCCGGAAGGTGACGATGCCCTGGCGCCGCTGCACGGACGAGTCGGCGGCCAGGCTGCTCTGGCAGCCGAGAACCTCGTACGCGTCGAGGTGGCGCAGACCGTCGGTGAGCCGGGCCGCCAGGGCGACCGTCCACTGCTCGATCCGTTCGGTGCCGGCCGCGTCCAGCCAGTCCAGGGCGCCGGCGAGGGATGCGATGCCGACGGTGTTGGGGGTGCCCGACCAGCCGCCCGGCGTGAACCGCGGCCCGCGGGCCTGGCGGGCCCAGACGGCACCCGTGCCGGGCAGGGCCATGGCCTTGTGCCCGGAGAAGACGACGAAGTCGGCGTCCAGGTCGGCCACGGACACCGGCAGATGGCCGACGCTCTGGGCGGCGTCCAGACAGATGACGGCGTCCGGGCCGACCGCCTGCCGGATGCGGTGGATGTTCATGTTGCCGCCGTACACGTGATGGACGTGGCTCGCGGCGACGAACCGGGTCCGGGGGCCCACGAGTTGGGCGAGCGAGGTGTGGTCGTAGTCGCCGGACGCCCGCTGGTACGGCATCGGCCGCACGCGGATGTGGACGCCCTGCCGGGCCAGTTCCCGCTGGGCCTCGAGCCAGGGCGCGATGTTGGCCTCGTGGTCGGCGACGGGGACCACGATCTCGTCCCCGTCGGCGAGGAGCCCGGGCAGCCAGTCACGGGCGATGGTGCGCAGGCCCTCGGTGGTGCCGCTCGTGAAGTGCACGGCCGAGCGTTCCGGGGCGGGGTCGTCGAGGAATCGCTTCACCCGGTCGCGGGCCTGCTCGACCAGGGTCGTGGTCCGGTTGGCCCAGGGGTAGGTGCCGCGTCCGGCGTTGGCGTTGGTCGTCGTGAGGTAGGTGTGGACGGTGTCGAGTACGTCCTGTGGTTTCTGGGCGGTCGCCGCGCTGTCCAGGTAGGCCAGCTCCGGGTGCGCGGTGATGATCGGGAACCTGGAGCGCAGCGCACGCTGCCAGGCGCCCAACTCCCCTATGACGGTGCGGCTTTGAGTGTCGGTCCTGGGCAGGGTCATGGGCGTCAGTCCCGTACGAGGGGTGCGCCGGCGTCGCGCCAGGCGATGACGCCGCCGGTCAGGCTGCGGACGTCCGGGTGCCCCATCCGGGTGAGCAGGGCGGCGTGGCGGGCGGACTTCTCGCCGACCGGGCAGGCCAGCAGGACGGGGCGGCTGCGGCTGAACGGCAGTCCGCCGTGGAGGAGTTCCTCGAAGAGCTCGTCGACGATGTTGACCGACCCGTCGATGTGCAGGGCGGCGTAGGCGTAAGGGCTGCGCAGGTCGACGACGAGCGGTTCGCCGGTGGCGATCCACTTCTGGGCGTCGGCGACGCCGATGGCCGGTGCCGTGCGCACCTCGGCGTCCGAGAGATCGGCCGGGGAGTTCCTGCGGCGCGGGCGGCCGAAGAGGTCGGGGCGCCGCTGCCGGACGTAGCTCAGGTAGCTCTCGACGCGGTCGCAGACGATGAAGACCGCCGACTGCCGCTCCGCACCTTCCTCGCGGTCGCGCTCCGCCAACTCCTCGTCGATGGGACGCAGTTGGCGTACGGCCCCGAAGTAGGCAGCGCCGCCGGTGGGGCCGGCGAGGATGCCGCAGCGGCGGTTGAGGGTCAGCATGCCTTCGATCGCCTCGTCGGCGCCGACCGCCTCGATCGTGTCGTAGGTGCCGGGGTCGAACAGGCCCACCTCGTGCGCCTCGTCGATGGTGCGGATACCGGGGATGAAGTCGGACTTGGCCGCGACCAGGCCGGCGACCCGTACGGCGGGGTCGTGCTCGCGCAGGGCGCGGGCGACGCCCGTGGAGGAGCCGGCGGTGCCCACGCAGGCGATGAACCAGTCCGGGGCCCGGCCGTCCAGGTCCTTCACGATCTCCGGGCCGGTGCCGGTGAAGTGGGCTTCGGTGTTGCGCGGGTTGAAGTACTGGTCGGTGTGCAGGAAGGTGCTGCCGGGCTCGGAGAGGGCCCGGTGGAACTGTGTGAGCGGATCGTCGGTGGCGGTCGGGTCCAGGCACTCGCTCTGACCGGGCAGTTCCTCGATCTCCGCGCCCAGCAGCAGGAGCAGGTCCTTGATCTCGGGGATGCGCATCCGGTTGGTGACGCTCTTGAAGGTCAGACCGTGCATGCCGGCGAGGACGGCCAGGGCCTTGGCGGTGTTGCCGCTCGACAGCTCGACGACCTGGCCGCCTTCCCCGGCCGCGGCGGCCAGGTGGGGACGCGCCATGTTCCAGGCGGCCCGGTCCTTCACCGATCCGAAGGGGCTGAGCAACTCCAGCTTGGCGTACAGGTCGATGTGCCTCAGGCCGTGCACGGCCTGGTCGATGCGCACCAGCGGTGTGTTGCCGATGGCCTCGGTGATGCTGTCGTACCTCACTGCGCTCCCCCCACGGGTGTGGTCGGCCAGTACTGGTCGTCCAGGCACCAGCGCCACGCGTCGCCCTCCTGCCAGGCGGCGACCTTGCGCGCGACGGGCTGGTGCTGGGCACGGGTGGCGTGGAAGTCCATGCAGTAGCCGGCCGTGTTGGCGAAGGCCAGCAGGTCGCCGGGTTCGGGGCGGCGGGGCAGGAAGACCGTGCGGCGGGTGATCAGGTCGGACTCCAGACACAGGTTGCCGAAGAGGTGAACGGCGACCGGTTCGGTACCGGTGTCGGCCCCGGCAGCCGCGGCGCAGCTCGTCGGGTCCCGTGGCAGGACGACGGGGTCCATGAGCACCCCGTGCTCCTCCAGAGCCACGTCGTCGGCCTTCGCCGCCAGCCGTACGGCAAGGGGGCCGCCGGGCTCCTGGTCGCGCACCTCCAGCACCTTGGTCAGGGTCAGCCCGCACTGGTCGAGCAGCGCCCGGCCGGGTTCGGTGTGCAGGTCGTAGAGGTGCTCCAGGAGTTGGGCGGCCAGGGGGCGTCCGCCGAGGGACGCGGCCGGGTGCGCGAGCAGTTCGTCGAGGTAGCGGGCGCCGGCGACCGGGCGGCGAGCGGGGTACAGGCCGAGCATGCCGCGCAGGGTGCCTGCTTCGTTGCGGAGGCCGTAGCCGTGGCCGCCGTACGTCAGCGGTGGGCGGGTGCCCAGGACGGCTTCGGTGAGTTGGGTGGTGTACCGGTCCCATTGGCCGCCGTCGGCAAGGTAGTTGATGCCGAATCCGCCCCCGATATCCACGGCCCGTGGCCTGAGCCCCCGACTCCGGCACTCCTCCAGCACCCGCAGACAGCCCTCCAGCGCCGTGGCCTTCTCGGTGAGGCTCGTCGTGTCCAGGTGGTACGCCACGCCGACCAGGTCGGCCACGTCGCCGTGCCGCTCGACGGCCTCCAGCAGCGGCTCCAACTCGCCCGCATCGGTACCGAATCGGCTGCGTCGGCTCAGCACCCGTACGCCGGACGCCTCGAAGCCCGACAGCCGGAGCAGGATGCGGGTCCTGGGCAGGGCGTGTTTGCGTACCAGCGTGGCGAGTTGCTCCAGTTCGCCAAGGGTGTCGAGGCTGACGGTGACCGACGTACGGGCCGCCAGCCACAGGAATTCCGGGTTCTTCGGCCCCGTCGCGGTGATCCGGTCGGGGGTGAAGCCGGCGCCGAGGGCGTGCTGCATCTCCCCGAGCGAGGCGACGTCGACGCCGGCGTCCGTGGCGGCGAGCCGGCGCAGCAGGGCGCTGGACCGGTTGGCCTTGTGCGCGAAGTACACCTGGCCGGAGAGATGGTGGCTGCCGTACACCGAGCGGAACTGCTGGAGGTTGTCGGCGAGTTGGTCGGGTACGACGACGTTCAGCGGCGACCCGAGGGCTTCCGTGAGCGTGTGCAACAGGCCCGGCACATTCAGCAACGAGCGCAGCCGCGACTCCAGCCGCGGTTCGAGAAACAAGGGCTGCCCGCCCATGCCTGGCCCCTCCTCAGCGCTGCGGGCCCGACACTCCGGGCGCTGACGGACACTCCCCGCGGTTTGCCGTATAGCTCCTTTCCCTGGCCGCGCGTGGTCTACGCCCCGTACCTGCCCTGCTGGGCGGTACGTCAGCAGGTGGGCTGAAAATCACCGTGCCCTGACTGACCAGGGGCTGGTCCCGGAGCCGCCCATTCCGTGATAGGGACACTTCAGTTGACGCGACAGACGGGTGGGGGCGCTGTGTTCGGTGGACGTGCGGCAGTCGTCCTGGTCGTGGCGGGTGCACTGGGTCTGGTCGGGTGCGCCGACTCGCCCGCACCGCCGACCTCGGCTTCATCCCCGCCGTCGCAGGCGACGACCTCCCCCGCTCCCCCGGCCTCGCCCTCACCCTCGCCTTCTGCGTCCCGGAGTCCCTCGACATCCCGGAGTGCCTCGCCGGTCCCGGTCACCGGGCCGGATCAGGTACTGGTGACCATGGTGGTCACCGGCGGCTACGCGGGCGTGCACAAGGAAGTGACCCTGCGGGGCGACGGCAGCGTGCACACCGACGACAAGGGGGAACGCGCCGTCCGCCGCACCGGCGCTGCGGAGTTCACCGAGCTGCGGACGCTGCTCGGCGACCCCGCACTGGACGAAGTCTCCGACTTCACCAAGGACACGGAGGGCGCGGACATGTTCCAGTACACGCTCCGCTTCGACGGCGGGACCGTCATGACGGACCGCTCCGTCGCCGAACCGGCCCTCGACCGGCTCGTCGACGCGCTGAGCGAATGGCTGCCGGAGCGGTGACCCCGGCAGCCGCGCCGGAGACGGCCTGACAGCTCGCGCTCAGCCGGCCTGACCGGCGATGTTGACCATCCACGTGATGCCGAAGCGGTCCGTACACATGCCGAAGACGTCGCCCCACATCTGCTTGTCCAGCGGCACGGTCACCGTGGCGCCGTCGGACAGCTTCTCCCAGTAGCCGCGCAGCTCGGCGTCGTCGTCGCCGCTGAGGCTCACGGAGATGTTGTTGCCGGGGCGGTGGTCGTCCGTCGGGGTGTCGGCGCCCATCAGGGTGAAGCCGTTGGGGGCCTCCAGCATGCCGTGCATGATCTTGTCGGCCATCGGGGTGTCCTTCTGACCGAACTCGCCGTAGCTGTTGAGCACCAGGGTGCCGCCGAAGACGTCCTTGTAGAACTCCATCGCCTGCCGGGCGTCGCCGGCGAAGGTGATGTAGGGGTTGAGACGCGAGGCCATGAATCCTCCAGGAATGGGGCCGCAAGCCGACTGCAAGGAAGGTAGCGCGGGCCACTGACAACGGCCCGCGCACACGACCACATGGCCTACGGCGCACCGCCTACAGGGTGCGCTCCAGACGGTCCGCGACCAGCTTCACGAACCGCGCGGGGTCCTTCGGCTGACCGCCCTCGGCGAGCACCGCAAGCGTGTGGAGCAGGTCGGCGGACTCGGCGAGCTCGGCGCGGTCCTCGCGTTCCTTGTACGCCTGGTTCAGGCCCTTCACCAGCGGGTGTCCGGGGTTGAGCTCCAGGATCCGCTTGGTCCGCGGCACCTCCTGGCCCATCGCGCGGTACATGTTCTCCAGGGCCGGCGTCAGGTCGTGCGAGTCCGAGACGACACAGGCCGCGGAGACGGTGAGCCGAGCCGACAGGCGCACCTCCTTGATGTCCTCGTCCAGTTGCTCCCGCATCCAGCCGAGCAGACCGGCGTAGTCCTCGGCCTGCTTCTCGCGCTCCTCGCCGGCCTTCTCGTCGCCGTCGGCCGCCAGGTCGATCTCGCCCTTGGTGACGGAGCGCAGCCCCTTGCCCCGGTACTCGCCCACGGCGTCGACCCACACCTCGTCGACGGGGTCGGTGAGCAGCAGGACCTCGATGCCCTTGTCGCGGAACGCCTCCATGTGCGGGGAGTTCTCGATGCTCTGCCGGGACTCGCCGGTGATGTAGTAGATGTCGTCCTGGCCGTCCTTCATCCGCTCGACGTACTGGGCCAGCGTGGTCGGCTCGTCGTCGGCGTGAGTGGTGGCGAAGGACGACACGGCGAGGATGGCGTCGCGGTTCTCGGTGTCGGTGAGCAGGCCCTCCTTCACGACGGTGCCGAACTCCCGCCAGAAGGTGGCGTAGCGGTCGGAGTCCTTGGTCATGAACTCCTTGACCGTGGACAGGACCTTCTTCGTCAGCCGGCGCTGCATCATCCGGATGTGCCGGTCCTGCTGGAGGATCTCGCGGGAGACGTTCAGCGACAGGTCGGCCGCGTCGACGACGCCCTTGACGAAGCGGAGGTAGGGCGGCAGCAGCGCCTCGCAGTCGTCCATGATGAAGACGCGCTTCACATAGAGCTGGACGCCGCGCTTGAAGTCGCGCGCGAACAGGTCCTGCGGGGCGTGGGAGGGGACGAACAGCAGGGCCTGGTACTCGAAGGTGCCCTCCGCCTGCAGCCGGATCGTCTCCAGCGGCTCGCGCCAGTCGTGGCTGATGTGCTTGTAGAGCTCGTGGTACTCGTCGTCGGAGACCTCGTCGCGCGAACGCGCCCACAGGGCCTTCATCGAGTTCAGCGTCTCGGGCTCGGGCGCGGTGTCCCCGTCGCCCTCGGCGTCACCGTCACTCGGGGCGGCAGCCTCCGGGACCATCCGGATCGGCCAGGTGATGAAGTCCGAGTACCGCTTGACGATCTCCCTGATCTTCCAGGGCGAGGTGTAGTCGTGGAGCTGGTTCTCGGGGTCGGCGGGCTTGAGGTGGAGCGTGACCGACGTGCCCTGCGGTGCGTCGGCGACCGTCTCCAGCGTGTACGTGGCCTCGCCGCGCGAGGTCCAGCGGGTGCCCTGGCTCTCGCCGGCCCGCCGGGTCACCAGCGTCACCTCGTCCGCCGCCATGAAGCCGGAGTAGAAGCCGACGCCGAACTGGCCGATCAGCCCCTCCGCCCCGGCCGCGTCCTTGGCCTCCTTCAGATCCTGGAGGAAGGTGGCCGTTCCCGAGTTGGCGATGGTGCCGATGAGCTTGCCCACCTCGTCGTACGACATCCCGATGCCGTTGTCCCGCACCGTGAGGGTGCGGGCCTCCTTGTCGACGTCGATCTCGATGTGCAGATCTGACACATCGGCGTCCAGGGCGTCGTCCCGCAGCTTCTCCAGGCGCAGCTTGTCGAGCGCGTCGGATGCGTTGGAGACGAGCTCCCGCAGGAAGACATCCTTGTTCGAGTAGACCGAGTGGATCATCAGCTGGAGCAGCTGACGGGCCTCTACCTGGAACTCAAACGTCTCGGTCGGCATGGTGTGCGACTACCTCACAGGATCTGTCACCGGAACTGGTCGCAGTCACTGTAAGACACGAGGTCAGCGCGGAGTGGCGTGATACGGAAGGTAGTGGTTCAGACGAGGTGGGCAAAGACGACCAGGTTGGCGGTGTAGTCCCTCACCTGACGGTCGTAGTCCCCCGCACAGGTGATGAGCCGGACCTGGGCCCGGGCGGTGTCGCGGTACACGCGCTCACTGGGGAAGGTGTCCTTGTCGAAGGTCTCCGCGCTGTCGACCACGAAGGACGCCTTGCGCCCGTCGGCCCGCAGCACCTGGAAGCGGTCCCCCTTCTGCAGCTCGCTCAGGCTCGCGAAGACCGCGGCGGACGTGGCCGTGTCCACGTGGCCGGCGATGATCGACGTGCCCGTCTCACCGGGGGACGCCCCCTTGGCGTACCAGCCGACGAGATTGGTGTCATGGGCCGGCGGAGGGTTGAGCCGGCCGGCACTGCCGATGGCGAGGTCGGTGAAGGGCGCGTCGACCGAGATCTTGGGGATGAGCAGACGCACCGGCCGGGACCGCGCCAGATGCTTGCCCACGGGGCGCCGGGCCGGCGAGTCCGACCTGGCACCCGGTGGGGCATGGGATTCCGCCGCCCCCGGAACCTGCGGTCCGACCGCCGGCAGGGCCTGCTGCGCACGGCCGCCCTCGGATGCCCCGTCCTGGGCTCCGGGCAGGGTCACCACCAGAACCAGGACGGCGACCACGCTCCAGAACGTCACCGCGGCCGCACGCCTTATCCGCCGGGTCGCGGAACCGGTGTCGGAACGGGCCGGGTCGTTCTCGGGGGACGAGGGACAGCCGGCGGCCATGGGGCACCACCTCACTCGGGCACGGCAGCGGACACAGCAGGACGGAGACATACAAGGAGGACAGGGGGGACGACCCGCGGGACCGCCGCGACGCACGGCGCACGTGCGGCGGCCACAGCGGCTAGGTCATCGGGCAATCGGTCACGCCACGGATCCGGCGGCCTTCTTGCGACGGAGCGCGTACATGCCGGCGCCGGCGGCACCGAGCACGGCCAGACCGCCCGCGGTGACACCCGACGAGGCGAGACCGCCACCGCCCGTGTGCATACCGCCGCGCGGCCCGTCGTGGTCGCCACCACCCCACGACTCCTTGTCGTGGTCGCCGCCGTACGAGTCGTTCTCGTGGTCGCCCTTCCACGAGTCGTCGCCGTGCTCCTCTTCCTTCCACGAGCCCTTGTCGTGGTCGCCGTGTCCCTCGTCCTTGCTGCGGTAGCTGTCCGGGTCGTGCTTCGGGTCCTTGTCGCCGCCCCAGTCATCACCGTTGGTCACGGCCGCAAGCGCTCCGCCACCGGTGTGCACCCCACCATGCGGCTTCTCGTGCTTGCTCTCCTCGTCGTACTTGCCCTCCTCGTCGTACTTGCCCTCCTCGTCGTGCTTGCTCCCCTCGTCGTGCTTCCCCTCCTTGTCGTGCTTGCCCTCCTCGTCCTTGTCCTTGTAGCCGTCCGAGCCGTCCTTCTCCTTGTCCCCGCCCCAGTCGTCGCCCTTGAACAGGGCCGCAAGCGCTCCGCCACCCGTGTGCACCCCACCGTGCGGCTTCTCGTGCTTGCTCTCCTCGTCGTACTTGCTCCCCTCGTCGTGCTTCCCCTCCTTGTCGTGCTTGCCCTCCTCGTCCTTGTCCTTGTAGCCGTCCGAGCCGTCCTTCTCCTTGTCCCCGCCCCAGTCGTCGCCCTTGAACAGGGCCGCAAGCGCTCCGCCACCCGTGTGGACTCCGCCACGCGGCTCGTCGTGCTTGCTCTCCTCGTCGTGCTCCTTGCTGTAGGAGTTGTCCTCGTGCTTCTTGCCGGAGGACTCCTCCTCGTGGTCCTTGCTGTGGGAGTCGCTGTCGTGATCCTTGCTGTGGGTGGTGTCTTCCTGGTCCCAGTCGCCCGTCGTGATGGCGTAGGCGGCGGGTGCGATCGCCAGAGCGGCCGTGGCCGTCGCGGTGGCGAGCAGCATGCGGACAGAGCGCATAGTGAGTCCTTCCGTCACGGCCTGGGCGGCTGACGCTTCATCACCACTGGAGCCAGGCCTGACGTGATCCACCGTCAGCCAATCCCTCGGGTCGCACCATTCGGAGCGATCACACGGGTTACGACCACACCCCTACGGCCCTATGACGCCGTCCCCCGGCGCCCGGGGGGCCGTGGCCGTCCGCGGAGGTTTGCCGGAGCCATAAGTGGTGAGACGCGTGGGATGCCGAATCACACCGTCACGGCTCCCGCGCCTGCCACGGCCCTGCCACCTGCGCCTTCGAAACAGCGGGACGCCTTCTTCGACAACGCCAAGTACGCGGCGATCGTCCTGGTGGCGGTCGGCCATGCGTGGGAACCGCTGCGGGACGGCAGCCGGACGGTCAACGCGCTGTACATGCTGGTGTACGCCTTCCACATGCCGGCGTTCATCGTGATCTCCGGGTACTTCTCCCGCAGCTTCGACGGCCGCCCGCAGCAGCTCAGACGGCTGGTGACCGGTCTCGTCGTCCCGTACGTCGTCTTCGAGACGGCGTACACCTTGTTCACCAGGTGGACGGACCAGGAGCCGGACCGCCCGATCAGCCTGCTGGACCCGCTGTATCTGACGTGGTTCCTCGCGTCCCTCTTCCTGTGGCGGCTCAGCGCACCGCTGTGGCGGCGGGTGCGCATGCCGCTGCCGCTGGCGCTCGCCGTGGCGATGCTGGCCACCCTTTCGCCGTCCATCGGCAACGACCTCGACCTCCAGCGCACCCTGCAGTTCCTGCCGTACTTCGTGCTGGGGCTGCTGCTGCGCCCGGAGCACTTCCGGATGGTGCGACGCCGAGCGGTGCGGATCGCGGCCGTGCCGGTGTTCGCGGGCGCGTTCGTGGTGGCGTACTGGGCGGTGCCGCGGATGGCCGGGGCCTGGTTCTACCACCGCGACAGTGCCGAGGAGCTGGGCGCGCCCCAGTGGTACGGGGCCGTGATGACGCCGGTCCTGTTCGCCTGCTCGCTGGTCCTGGTGGCCTGCTTCCTCGCCTGGGTGCCCGGGCGGCGGCTGTGGTGCACGGTGCTGGGCGTGGGCACCCTGTACGGCTATCTGCTGCACGGGTTCGTCGCCCAGGCCTCCAAGTACTTCGGCTGGTACGACCCCGCCTGGATGCAGCAGCCCATCGGCCCGGTCGTCGTCGGCGTCGTCGCAGCGGTGGTCGTGACCGTGCTGTGCACTCCCCCGGTGCGGCGGGCACTGCGGTTCGCGGTGGAGCCGGACATGCGGTGGCTCTTCCGGCGGGACGCGAAGGAGGAGGCCCGCGGTCGGGCAGCCGTACCGGGGTGACCGCCCCCGTCAGGTCTCGCACACCAGCCCGGCGATGTGCGCGGTGACCGTGTCGAGGATGCCGGTCCAGGCCGCGTCGTCGCCGAGGACCAGGTAGTTGAGCGTGAGGCCGTCGGTCATGGCGGCCAGATAGCGGGCCAGTACCGGGACGGGTACGCGCAGCCGGACGCCCATGGTCTGCCGCAGCTGCTCGATGAGCTCGGCGTAGGTCTCGGCGTACAGCTCGTACTGGCGGCGTGCCAGGTGCTCGAAGCCGGGCTGGCGCAGGGCGTACTGCGCAAGCTCGTAGGTGAGCATGTGCTCGTCCGGATGGGCGCGGACGTGGTCCCAGTACGCCTCGAAGCCGGCCCGGACGGTCTCCTCGAGGGTGGCCCGGGGCTGTAGGGCCTCCTTCACCACCGTCACGTAGTGCCCGGTGATGGTGGTGATGACGGACTCGATCAGCTCCTGCTTGGAGTCGAAGCAGTAGTGGAAGACGCTGAGCGAGACGCCCGCCTCGGCGGCGATGGACCGGGTGGTCGTCCTGGGGACGCCGTCCCGGGCCATCGCCCTGATCGCCGCTTCGGTGAGCTGTCGCCGCCGCTCGGCGGACGGCAACCGTGCCATGGAGCCCCTCTCGTGGGTGTCAGCCGCTGTGGACGCCGACTTCGTGGAGGGAGTAGCCCCAGTCGGTGCCTCGGTCCAGCCCCTGGACGCGAACGTACCTTGCCGGTGTGCCGCTGAACCGGGCGGTGTCCAGGCCGCCGTCACCGGCTGTCGTGGACCAGGCGGTCCGCCAGTTCAATCCGTCGGTGGACAGCTCGATGCGGTACGACTTCGCGTAGGCGCGTTCCCAGTCCAGGGTGACCCGCTTGACCACGCGGGTGGAGCCGAGGTCGACCTTGTACCACTGGTCGTCGTTCCAGTCGCTCGCCCAGCGGGTACCGCCGTCGCCGTCGACGGCCCGCCCCGGCTGGTAGCTCGTGAACAGGCTCCACTCCGAGGAGCTGGCGGACGTGCTCGCGCCGCGGGCGAGGTTGACCCCGGCCTCGTGGTTCTCGGAGGCCGCCCAGGTGTCGAGGTAGGACTCGGCGCCCCGGAAGAGGTCGTCGACCACGTCCTGGCCGCCGACGCGGCGGATGTCCTCGATCCAGTCGGGGACGAGGCCGTAGTGGGCGGCGCCGTCGGTGTTGAGGTCCCAGGTGCGCTCGCCGGTGGTCTGCCGGTCGATCACGGAGCCGCCGTCGACGCTCTTGAACGGGTACGTCACCTTGTTCGGGGCGTCCGCGCCGCGCGGGCCCGGCCAGCCGCCGACGCCGTTCATGTCGGTGCCGTAGCCGTAGCCGACGCCGTACTTGTCGCGCAGGGCCTCGGTGCGCTTGGCCTCCGAGATGAAGCCGTCGGAGCCGTGCATGTACTGGGCGATGAAGCCGCCGAGACCGTAGACCCGCTCGGTCCAGTCCATGTCCATCCAGCTGTGGGAGGACAGGACGCCGGGGTAGGACGCGGACTCGAAGATGTCGAGCGCCCGGCCTGCGGCCTTGACGCTCATGTGGTCGATCTCCAGCATCATGCCGCGGTCCATCATGCCCCGTACGGCGTACTCGCCGAGATGTGTGAGCCCTCTGACGTTGCACTGTGCGTCGGCGCTGTACGAGGGGACCTCCTCGCCCGCCGGGAGCTTCGCCTCGGCTGCGGCCGCCGCCGCGTTGCCGATGGGGTTGTCGTGCTGCGGACCCTTGCAGGTCTCGGTCTTCCAGTAGGTGCCGGTCGACAGGAACTGGCCGACGTTGATGGCCGTTCCGAGCGAGCCCGAGTCGAAGCGGACCCCGCACAGGGCGTTGTCGAACTTGTGGCACAGGAACATGCTGCGCACGCCCAGCGCATGCAGCTCGTCCAGGCCCTTGTCGATGTCCTCCTTGCTGCACTGCGCGATGTCGAGGATCTGCTTGCAGCCGAAGGGCTCGGAGGTCTCGACGCCGAGGATGACCGCCAGCTTGCCCTGTTCGATGACCTCACGGGCCTGCGCGCTGTCGGTGACGACGCGGAACCAGCCCTTGCCGGTGCCGCCGTACATCTTGTCGATGAAGGCCTGCATGTCGTACGTCAGCTTGGCCTGCAGCCGGATGGACGTCATCTCGTCGCAGCTGCGGTCCTTGAAGAAGTACACGGAGCAGATTACGCCGTTGGTGACGAGGTCGTTGACCAGCACGCGCTGGCCGCCTCGCCAGGCCCGCTCGACCCAGGCGTAGTAGTTCTGCTGGTGGGTCAGCGAGTCGTGCGCGGGCCAGTCCTTGAAGGTGGGCCAGCCGTTCGGGTCGTGCTTGCCGTCACCGCCGTTGGTGATGAAGTCGAAGATCGCGAGCGAGCCGTCGGGGTAGTGCTCGGGGCAGTCCTTGAGTGCGTCCGCGACGCCGGCGTCGGAGAACGGCTTTCCGCAGATCAGGCGTCCGCCGAAGGCCTCGTTGGAGAAGATGTGGTCGTGCGCGTCGACGAAACCGCGCACTTCGCCCTGGGCGTTGGTCCCCTTGAAGGGCTCTCCCGTGACGTTGACCTGGGAGTCCGGCGCCGGCCGTGCGGTCGGGTTCCACCAGTCGGTTCCGGCCGCCGAACTCGGCGTGGGGCCCAGCGCGATGGACAGCACGAAGAGGAGGAGCGACACCACGGTCACGTTCTTGCGTCGGCGGTACGGGCGTCCGGAACTGGCCACAGCCCACGTCCCTCGGTCGGCGGGATCGCGCGGTCGACTGGTTGTCATGACCTCGCACAATGTGCGACGAGGATCGCCACTCCTGCTCAATGAGTCAAGAGTCCGGGACAGTTGACCTGATGACGGGGCGTCGGCTCACACCGGATGCGTGACCCGGATCTTGGACTGGCCGTGCGGGAGTTCCTCCCAGTCCGCCATGAAGCGGGCCCGCAGGCCGTGCTTCTCGGCCAGCGTCAGGAGGGTCTCGGTGCGGTAGTAGAAGTCCTCCCGAAGGACGTGGTGCTCCTGCCCTTCGGTGCGGTCGAAGGTGAAGTCGAACCAGCCGCCGGGCGCGAGCACCCGGCCCACGCCTGCCAGGCACTCATCGATGACCGGGAGCGGTGAGTGCGAGAAGACGCTGTGGGCGTGCACCACGTCGAAGTGGGCTTCGGGCAGGAAGCTCAGCCTCAGGTCGCGCACCGGGGTCAGCGTGGGCAGCCGCTGCTGCAGACCCATCGCCACGAGGGTGTCCTGCGCGGCGAAGAGGATGTCGGGCGAGATGTCGATGCCGTAGTAGTGGCCGGGCTCCAGATGGCGGATGAACCGCCAGCCTCCTCGCAGGT
This sequence comes from Streptomyces sp. NBC_01017, assembly GCF_045162795.1. Lineage (NCBI taxonomy): Bacteria > Bacillati > Actinomycetota > Actinomycetes > Kitasatosporales > Streptomycetaceae > Streptomyces > Streptomyces sp. NBC_01017. Next base: position 9,408,997 of record NZ_CP108683.1, on the reverse strand, counting down.
TGCCGCAGCCGATCTCCAGCATCCGGTGCTCGGGGCGCAGGCCGTGGCCGAGGAGGTAGTCGAACTGCATCGCCCCGAGCGCCAGCCATCGCTCGCGGTTGTGGCTGCCGACCGCCGCGTCCGGGTCCGCCCGGGTGTCGGACCGCATCACGGCCCGGTAGTAGGAGACGTGGTCCGGGTGGCGGCGGCGCAGCCACATGTCCCGGGCGGTGCGGACGAGATGGCGGGGCACGCGGCCCGGGTGGCGCAGGGCGTAGGTGAGACGGTGGCCGAGGGCGGAGCGGTCGGCGGTGAGGTTCTTGGCCGGCATGGGTGTGCCTCCCTGGGACGCGGTACCACCGAGGATGCTCAACGGAGCCGCACGGCGCCACAGGTGCGGGCAGTGGATGAAGGAAGGTCCCATCGGGTGAAGGAGGCGTGCGCGGGAGACCCCTTCGTCGACGAGGTGGCCGTGCACGAACCGCGCCGGCGCCGGAACCCAGCGACCTCTCGCGTGAGGCTGCCGCGAAAGACTGGACCAATGTCACCCCATCCACCATGATGACGCCGCCATGACAACACAGCCGTCGGGATGGTGACCGTGCGCGGATCCTTGGTGAGGGCGACTCTCGCCGCCGTACTCCTCCTCGTCCCGCCGGCCTCCCTGCCCGAGGCCGCGGCCGAGCAGCAGCCGGCCGCCGCCGAGGCCGTCGTCCCGCCCGCCGCCACGGCCGACGCGGAGGACTGGACGCCGCCGCTGAGCACGCGGGGGCGCTGGATCGTCGACGCGGACGGCGACCGCTTCAAGCTGCGGTCCGGCAACTGGCATGGCGCCAGCGGCACTTGGAGCGGCTCGGGCGACCAGGCCGACGACGCGAGCCACCACGCCGGCGAGAACTCCGGCCGGATACCGCTCGGCCTGGACCGCGCCTCAGTGGCCGAGATCATCGCCGGGTTCCGCGAGATCGGGATCAACAGCGTCCGGCTCCCCTTCTCCAACGAGATGGTCCACGACAGCCGTCCCGTCACGGACGAATCCGTCACCGCCAACCCCTCGTTGCGCGGCAGGACGCCGCTGGAGGTGTACGACGTGGTCGTGCGCGACCTCACGGCCGCCGGCCTCGCCGTGATCCTCAACAACCACACCAACACCACGCGTTGGTGCTGCGGAGTCGACGGCAACGAACGCTGGAACGCGAGCCAGTCCACCGGGACCTGGGAGAACGACTGGCTGTTCATGGCCCGTCGCTACCGGGACAACCCGCGCGTCGTCGGCGCCGACCTCTACAACGAGGTGCGCCGCAACGTCTGGGACGACCCCAACTGGGGCCTCGGGGACGACCACGACTGGTTCGCCGCCTCCCAGCGCGTCGGTGACCGCATTCTGGCGGAGGCCAACCCGAACCTGCTGATCGTCGTCGAGGGCATCAACTGGACCGGCATCCCCGTCGACGGCCTGCCGCACGAGCGCCCCACCCTGGAGCCCGCCCGCCGCCTGTCGCACACCCTCATCGACTCCGGCAAGCTGGTGTACTCCGCCCACTTCTACGACTACACCGGCCCGAACCACAGCGGCGCCACCGGAACGGGCGAGACCAGCGACCCCCGCTACCGCGACCTGAGTCCCGCCGAACTGATCGCGGTGCTCGATCGCCAGGCCTTCTTCGTGGCCGCCGAGCAGGACCAGCACTTCACCGCCCCCGTCTGGATCAGCGAGTTCGGCGTCGGGGGCCGCGACGAGACCGGGCAGAAACCGCGGGCCTGGTTCGAGAACTTCGTGGACCAACTGATCCGCACCGACGCCGACTTCGCCTACTGGCCGCTCGTCGGCCGGCACCAGGACCGCAAGGGCAACGGCTGGGCACTGCTGCACTGGGATGCCGAAGGCCGCCGTATGGGCGTGTACGACGGCGACGACTGGCGGGCCGCCGCCTGGACGAGGCTCGTCGAGGCCGACGGCCGCACCGGGCCGGTGGCACCGGTCGCCGACTGGTCCATGCTGAGCCCCGACCACGGCGACTTCGTCCGGTCGCGGCGGATGCGGGCCCTGCCCGACTGGGATTCCGGCGCCCGCAAGGCCGCCTGCCCCGACGGACAGCGGTTGCTCGGCCTCGGCCACACGGGCAACCGGGGACTGTGCTCGGACGTGACCGCCGGCGCCCTGTGGGACCCGGCCGGCGGACACGAGGTGGTCGTGGACGAGCGGCATGTCGCGGCGGGACGGGACTGGGCGTCCGGTTACACCAAACTCCAGTGCGCCGAGGGGCAGTTCCTGATCGGCTACAGCGTCCGGGGCGCGGCCGTGTCCGCCGCCCTGTGCGCCACCGCCCCGGCCGGGAGACTCGGCGCGAGTGGCCGTACGGTCTGGTTCGACCGGGGCGACAACCGGGGGCCGGCCGCCAAGGGCGGCGACTTCGCGCAGGGGCACTACAAGGGCCAGTGCGCGGACGACGAGTACGCGGCCGGCATCGCCTACACCGGCCGGGTGGGGTCGGCCCGGACGCCCGACGCGCTGTACTGCCGCAAACTGGGCTGACCGCCGCAGCCGGGGGATGCTGGAACCCGGATGCGGATCACCTGTGCTCTTGCCGTGCTCACCGCCGCGAACCTGCTGAACAACTGGCTCGCGCGGAGCCCAGCCATGTACGTGGTCATCTGCGTGATCGCGACGGCCGTGCTGCTGATGATCGCCCGCTGGGACGGTCTCACCCCGGCCGACCTGGGGCTCGACGCGGCGGGGGTGCGCCGGGGACTGCGGTGGGCTCCCGTCCTGGTGGCGATCGTCCTGCTGGTCCTGCTGGTCCTCCTCGCCGTCCCGGCCGGGCGGGAGGCCTTCCGGGACGGCAGGGCGGCGGACCTGTCCCTCGGGCGGATGCTGTCGGGAGCGCTGGTGCGGGTGCCCTTCGGGACCGTGCTGCTGGAGGAGACCGCCTTCCGGGGCGTGCTGTGGGCCATGATCCGGCGTCGGCACGGCACGGCGTGGGCCACGAGCGTGTCGTCGCTGCTGTTCGGCGTGTGGCACCTGATGCCGTCCCGTGGCATCAACCGCTCCAACGCCGCCGTCGGGTCCGTCTTCGGGGACGGCCAGGCCGGTGTGGCACCGACGGTGGCCGCGGCGATCGTCGCCACGGCCGTCGCCGGGGTCGTCCTGTGCGAGCTGCGCCGCCGCTCCGGCAGTCTGCTGGCGCCGATGACCCTGCACTGGGCGGTCAACGGCTTCGGTTACGCGTTTGCCTGGGGCGCGGCCCGCTGGTGGCTCGACGGCTGAACGGTCAGAAGTTGATCATGTGTCCGGCGAGGCCGTGCACCGCCTCCTTGACCGCCTCGCCGAGCGTCGGGTGCGCGTGGACGTTGCGGGCGACCTCGTGGGCGGTGAGGTCCCACTGCTGGGCCAGGGTCAGTTCGGGCAGCAGCTCGGTGACCTCCGGGCCGATGAGGTGGCCGCCGAGCAGTTCGCCGTACTTGGCGTCGCTGATCAGTTTCACGAAGCCGGTCGCGTCGCCGAGGCCGTGCGCCTTGCCGTTCGCGGTGAAGGGGAACTTGGCCACCTTCACGTCGTGGCCGAGCTCGCGGGCCTGCGCCTCGGTGTAGCCGAAGCTGGCGATCTGCGGCTGGCAGAAGGTGGCCCGCGGGATCATCACATAGTTCAGCTCCATCGTCTCGGCGTCCGCGATGGTCTCGGCGGCGACGATGCCCATGGCCTCGGCGGCGTGCGCGAGCATCAGCTTCGCCGTGACGTCGCCGATGGCGAAGATGTGCGGGACGGACGTACGGCAGCGCCCGTCGACGTCGATCGCGCCGCGCTCGGTGACGGTCACGCCGGTCTTGTCCAGGCCGTAGCCCTCGATGTTCGGCTGGAAGCCGATCGCCTGCAGCACCTTGTCGGCCTCCAGGACCTGCTGGCTGCCGTCCTTGCCGGTGACCGTGACGCGCACCTGCTCGCCGGACTCGTCGATGGCGTCGACGCGGGTGGAGGTCAGGACGTCGATGCCCAACTTGCGGTACTGCTTGGCGAGTTCGGCGGAGACCTCGGCGTCCTCCAGCGGGGCCATCCGGTCCAGGAACTCGACGATCGTGACCTTCACGCCGTAGTTGTGCAGTACATAGGCGAACTCGACGCCGATCGCGCCGGCACCCGCGATGATGATCGACTGCGGCAACTCCTCGGCCAGGATCTGCTCCTCGAACGTCACCACACGCGCACTGCGCCGGGTGCCGGGCAGCATCTTGGGCGCGGCACCGGTGGCGATGATGCACTGCTCGAAGCCGATGGTGCGGGTCTCGCCGTCGTAACCGGCCACCTGGAGGGTGTGCGGGTCGAGGAAAGTGCCGCGGCCGTCGATCTCGGTGATCTTGTTCTTCTTCATCAGGTAGTGGACGCCTTTGACCCGGCCGTCGGCGACCTTGCGGCTGCGCCGGAACGCCTCGCCGAAGTCGAAGGAGAGCGTGCCGTCCACCTTGATGCCGAAGGTCTTCGCCTCGCGCGTGAAGATGTGCGCGAGTTCGGCGTTGCGCAGCAGGGCCTTGCTGGGGATACAGCCCACGTTCAGGCAGACGCCGCCCCAGTACTTCTCCTCCACGACCGCCACCCGCTTGCCCAGCTGGGCGGCGCGGATCGCGGCGACGTAGCCGCCGGGACCCGCTCCGAGGACCACGACATCGAAGCGCTCGTCCTGCTCGACCATGGAGAGTTCCTTCCTGAGTACGACGTCCTGCTCTGCTGGTGCCGGCCCTCGCCGGGCGAGGGCGTACGGCTTCTTCCAGCATGACCGCATCCACGGGGTTGTGTGGTGATGCGGGAGGGTGACGACGATCTCAGGTGAGGTGCGCTCGGGCGGTCAGGTCAGTTCCCCGGCATGGTCAGCCGACGCACAGGAGGTTGAGCACGCACAGCTGCGCCGGCGAGGTCGCTTCCGGTGCGGGGTTCGTCGGTGACGTGGAGGTGCCCGAGTCGGAGCCCTCGGTCGGCGTCGGGGTCGGCGCCTGCTGCTCGGCCTCGGTGCCGCCGCTGTCGCTGCTGCCGCCGGAGTTCCCTCGGCCGGGAGTCGTGGCGGCGGACTGCGACTGCGACTGCGACTGCGGGGCCGACGTCGCCGTGGCACTCGGAGTGGCGGCCGCGTCCGGTCGGGTGAAGTCCCGCGTGGTGCGCGGGGCCGTGACGGACTCCCGGGCGGCGTTGGTCGGGGACGGCTTCGACGTGGCCGTGTCGGTGCGCGGGGCGTCGGGGGTGTCCGGCGGAGTGGACGCCGGGCGGGTGAGCTCCGTGTGCTGCTGCTCCGGGAGACCCACGTTCGGGCGTTCCGGCGCGGTGGCCGCCTGGGCCTTGTCGCCGGCCCCGCGGTCCAGCGCCGAGACGGTCAGGCCGCCGCCGACCAGGGCGACGGCGGTCGCGACCACGGCCCGGCGCTGGTTCTTCTTCCAGCGGGCCCGCTGCCGACGCCGTGCCGCCCGGCCCTCGGGGACGGCCGGTACGCCGTCCACGGCACCGGACGGGGCTACGGGCGCCGTCACCGGGTCGGCGGACGGCGCCGCCTCGTCACGGAAGTAGCCGTCGTACCAGGTGTCGACCGCAGGGTTCTTCCGCGTCACCGCGCCCGGCGCCGCCGACACGGTGCGCCCCCCTGTCGTCGAGGGAGCGATGTCCGGGGCATAGGCGCCGCATCCGGGGCACACGAGGGCCCCGTTGAGATGCCGGCGGCACGAGGAGCAGTAGTCCATCTGCGGTCTTCCTGGGTTGACTGCGCCATCGGCTCTGCTCGGCCGCGGCCTGGTCACGTCTGCACGTGGGGTCGAACGGCCAGAACGCTAACGATCCTTTCAAAAGGCTGTGTGCATCCCGAGTGATACTCCTGCGCAGATCTTTCACGAAGTGTGTGTGTACCGTGACCTGCTCAGAGGTCACAGCACCCCTCGCGACGCATCTGGCGGCTCACCTCCAGCCAGTCGTCCGTCACCCGGCGCTCGGTGGCGGTGGCGGTGGCGAAGGCGTCCACCAGGTCCGCCTGCTCGTAGAGGACGCCGCCGCGCAGGGCCGCCACCGTGCGGATCAGGGTGGCGAAGTCGGTGAACGGGTCGCCGTCCACGACGGTGAGGTCGGCGAGCTTGCCCTCCTCCACGGTGCCCAGGTCGGCGTCGGCGCCGAAGACACGCGCGGGCAGCAGGGTCGCGGTGCGCAGCGCCTCCGCCGGTGACATGCCGGCGTTGTGCAGGGCGCGCAGGGCGAGGTGCAGATGCAGGCCGACCGGGACGATGGGTTGGTCGGTGCCGAGCGCGATCAGGCCACCGCCCGCGAGGACGCGCCGGTAGATGTCCATCTCCCGCCCCAGCGTGGCCAGTTGGGCTTCGCTGGGCGGCTGCCCGGCCTGTTGTCGGACCAGCGCCGTGTCCCAGGGCGGCATGAGGGCGGTGACGCGCGGGTCGTCCGCGAGCGCGGAGTCCGCGCCCAGCAGGGCGAGTGCCGTGAACGGCGTGGCGACGAGGTGGAAGTCGGTCGCGGTGTAGATCTCCTCGACGTCCTCGTGAGCCCGACCCCCGGCGGACGTCGCGTGGCCGAACTCCAGCCGCTGGGTCGCCTGCAAATGCGTCGTCAGGTCCTGGCCCAGCTGCACACCGGGGCTGCACAGATGACTTCCGCTGCGCACCCCCAGCCGCTCGTGGCCGAAGTCCGCGGCCTCCTTCATCACCCACCCTGGAGCCCGTACGTACGTCTTCACGAAGTCCCAGTCCAGCGCGGCACCCCGGGCCAGCGACCGGTGCAGCCCCTCGCGGGTGCGGTGGGCGCGGCCCATGCTGTAGGCGACGCGCGCCCCGTCGAGCAGCTCACCGGTGGTCAGCAGCCGGGGCCCGGCGAGGACGCCGGCGGCGACCGCCTCCCGGATGCGGGCCTGTTCGTAGGCGAAGCCGCCCAGCGAGACGGCCGTCGTGATGCCGTATGCGAGTTGCAGCGCGGTCTGACGGCCGCCGTACGTGGTCTGCCAGGGGTGGGTGTGCGCGTCCCACAGACCGGGGATCACGGTGCGGTCGCTCGCGTCGACGCGGCGTTCGGCCTGGCGGCCGGCGCGGTGCGGGGACACCTCCGCGACACGGCCGTCGCGGATCACGACGTCGACGTTCTCGCGGAGGTCCGTTCCGGTTCCGTCCCAGAGGCGGCCCGCGTGCACGACGCTGTCCGCCGGACGCGGTCTGCGGTAGTCGAGCGGGACGCGGACGGTACGGGTCTTACCGCTGCGGATGTCGGTCAGGCGCAGGGTGCCGGCGGAAAGGTGGAGCAGGGTGCGGGCGTCGGCGGACCAGGACGGGTGGTCGGCCGGTTCGGTGGTGAGCCGGCGCGGTTCGCCGTCCGGGGTGCCGTCGGCGCGGACCGGCAGCAGCCACAGCGCCGACTCCGCCACCACGGCCATCCAGCGGCCGTCCGGGGACCAGACGGGGCCGGAGTCGTACCGGTCGGAGAGCGAGGTGTGCGGGGCGAGGGCGTGCAGTTCCGCCGTGCCGGTGGTCGTGTCGACGACGCGGATGAGGTTGTAGCCCTCGCGGAACCGCTGGTTGAGGCGGTTGCGGTCGCACAGCGCCACATACCGGCCGTCCGGCGACCAGCTGGGGCGGCCGGGCAGCCCACCCGCTCCGAGCGGGGCGGCGAGGACGCGTTCGGCCCCTTCGGGCAGGTCGCGCACGACGAGGTTGCCGGACATGTCCAGGCAGGCCAGCCGCGTCCCGTCGGGTGAGAGCGCGGGGAAGACGCGACCGCCCTCCGCGAGGACGGTCTCCTCGCCGGAGCCGAGGTCCCGGCGCCGTACGGCGAACAGTCCGTCACGGTCGTCGGCGTACACCAGCGCCGTGCCGTCGGGCGTCCAGGCCGGCGCCAGCACATAGCGGGTGGCGGAGACTTGCAGGACCTTGCGGGGTGCGCGACCGCCGGTCGTCCGGGCGGTCCACAGCGCGTTGAGCGCAGCGAAGGCGACGCTACGGCCGTCCGGCGACAGGGCGGGCAGGTGCAGCGCGCGGACGGGACGGGCGCCGGCGCCCTCGAAGTCGTACGCCTTGCCCCGGTAGCGGGGCCGGTCCACCGGCAGCGTGGCGGTGAACGGGATCTCCTCGCCGTCGCCCGGCGCGTCCGGGTCGACCAGGCGGAAGTGTCCGTCGACGTTGAGGAGCAGTCGGTCGGCGTCCGTCCAGCGGGGCGGGGCGGGAAGGACGTCGCCCTGTACGGCGACCGGCGTGCCGTCCACGACGAGGGTGCAGGACGCGGCGGGCGCTGCCGTGGTGCGCAGGTGGGCGAGGCGCCCGGTGGGCGACACGGCGGGGGTCATGAGCTGGGCGCCGGAGTCGTCGGTGTGCTCGGTGGTGACCGGGCCCGTGCCGTCGGCGGCCACCGCGGCGATCGTGGTCGCGCGGAGGGTGCCGGTCTCGGATACGACGGCCCGCACGAACAGCACTCGTTGCCCGTCGGGCGACCAGGTGGGGTCGAAGTCCTCCCAGCGGGCGTCCTGCCCGGAGCCCCGCTGGTCGGGCCGCCCGGTGAGCCGGGTCAGCCTGCCGGTGCGCACGTCCACGGTCCAGATGCGGTACGGAGAGCCGGTCACGGTGTCGCCGCCGCGCTCGGAGGCGAACGCGATCCGGGTGCCGTCCGGCGACCAGGCCGGGCCCCGGTCGTCCCACGGCCCGTCGGTGAGCTGCCGCAGCCCGGTGCCGTCGGGCCGCAGTGTCCAGAGGTGGAAGCCGCCGCCGCGGTAGGCGCAGACGACGAGGCGGCTGCCGTCGGGCGAGAACTGCGGGCGGGTGGGTTCGAGGCCGGGCGGCGTGAGCGGGACGGCGGTGCCGCCCTTCCGCGGGATGGACCAGAGCACGTTCTGCACCTCGGCGACCAGGCGGTCACCGGACGGGGCGAGGGTCGCGGAGCCACCCGTGGCGGTGGTGAAGGAGAGGGTGGTCGCGGCGGAGGATGCGGCCAAGGCGGGTGTACTCACAGTGGGAAGGGCAGGACCGGTGACGGCTGCGGTGGCGGTTGCGGTGGCCTGGAGGAATCTGCGGCGCGAGAGCGGGCCGAGGCGGAGTGCGGCTGCGGTGTCTTCGGGGTCCAAGAGAGCTCCCAGGGCGCGGAGTTGGAGTGCCGGACAGGAGAGACCACTGGTGGCAACGTACGGGGCGAATCCCGGTTACGGGTCTGACCCGGCGTTTCCCGGCCGTTTCCGGCCACCCGAGGCGCCCGTTTCGGCTGGACCAGGAAGAGCAGTTGGACGGCGACGAGTACGTCGATGACTCCGCACCATTCGGCGGACGTACGCGAGACGACCTTGTCGAGCCGCAGGTGCACGAAGTCCCGGACGCCGTGGCAGAACCAGCCGGCCGCCACCAGGTACCGGCCCAGGTCCGGATCCACCGCCGGCCCCGCCGGCGCCGGCCCGCAGAAGACGACGGCACCCACGGCCTGCACCCCGAACGTGGCCCGCCCGTGGGGACTCCCGCGGAGGGCGCGCCGCCCGCACCGGCGCCTCGATCGCCGAGATCGCCGACGCCGTCCACCTGGCCCCCGGCACGGTCCGCAACTACCTCTCCGCGGCCATGGCCAAGCTGGGCACCCCCACCCGCCATGCGGCCGCGCACCGCGCCTGGGAACAGGGCTGGATCTGACCCTGCAACCCTGGCGGGGCTTCACGGCGCTCCTGGCGCCCGCTTTCTCGGTACCGCGACAGTGCCGGATGCGGCGGCCGCGAGGAGGCGGCGGAAGGTGGGGCATTCCATGTGAGTCGGAGCGGGGCAGGCCGCGGCGTGCCGCAGGGAGTCCCGCAGGACGCCCAGTTCACGGATCCTTGTGTCCAGTTCCTCCGCCTTGGCCGAGAGCGTCTGCCGGTCGATACGCGGCTGCCCGTCCGGCGTGAACATGCGTGCGATCTCGTCGAGCGAGAACCCGGCGGTGCGCCCCAGCGCGATCAGCGCCAGGCGTTCCAGTACGCCAGAATCGTACTGTCGGCGCAGGCCACGCCTGCCGGTCGAGGCGATCAGCCCCTTTTCCTCGTAGAACCGCAGCGTGGAGGCGGGAACCCCGGCGCGCTGCGCCACCTCGGCGATGTCCAGGTCCGTCATCCGCTTGACCTCAAGTCGACTTGAAGTAGCACGCTGTCACCCCGACCCGATGAACGCAAGCACTGGGAGGCGACCATGAACGTCAGGCGCGGGACCGATGACGAACAGGCGGCCCGTTGGAGCGGGGCCAGTGGCAACGCCTGGGTCGACACGCAGGCGTTGCTGGACGACATGCTCCGGCCGTTCGAAGAGCTGCTCATCGGGGCGATGCCCGCCGGACAGGCCGGGCAGGTGCTCGACGTCGGCTGCGGTACCGGTGGCACGACGGTGGCCGTGGCGCGGCTGCTCGGTCCGGCGGGTAGCTGCGTCGGCATCGACATTTCCGAACCGATGATCACCGCCGCACGGGCGCGCGCCGAGCGGGAGGGCACGCCGGTGTCCTTCATCCAGGCCGACGCGCAGGAGCATGCCTTCGAACCCGCCGCCTTCGACGCCGTCATCTCCCGCTTCGGCGTCATGTTCTTCAACGACCCCGTCCGGGCCTTCGCGAACCTGCGGGGCGCCGCCAAGGACGGGGCCGCGCTCCGGTGCGTGGTCTGGCGCGGCCCCGCCGAGAATCCGTTCATGACGACGGCCGAGCGCGCCGCGGCGCCGCTCCTGGCGAACCTCCCCGCGCGCCGGCCGGACGAGCCGGGGCAGTTCGCCTTCGCCGACTCGGACCGGCTCCAGCGCGTCCTGACGGAGAGCGGATGGGCCGGGATCGACATCCGGCCGGTCGACGTGCCCTGCACGCTGCCCGAGCGGGAGCTGGTCCGGTACTTCACCCGCCTCGGTCCGGTCGGCCAGGTGCTGCACGAGGCGGACGACCAGACCCGCGCAAGGGTCGTCGAGACCGTTCGCGCCGCCTTCGACAGCTTTGTGCAGGGCACGGAGGTCCGTTTCACGTCGGCCTGTTGGATGGTCAGCGCCACGGCGGCATCCCCGTCGACCTCGCCTGCGTCGCCTGCCTCGCCTGCCTCGCCGTAACGAAACTTTCGCAGAATCCGTCGACTCTTTCCGAGGGGCAGAAGCCCGGCGCATAGTGATGTCGCTGGTCTCCGGCCTCACGAAGGGACGAGATGACGCGGAAGAAGGCCCTGGTGGTCCGGGGCGGCTGGGAGGGGCACGACCCGGTCCGGGCCACGGAGTTGTTCCTGCCGTTCCTGCGGAGCCACGGATACTCCGTCCGGATCGAGGAGTCGACCGAGGTCTACGCCGACGCCGCCGAGATGGCCGGCACCGATCTCGTCGTGCAGTGCGTCACGATGTCGCAGATCAGCGCCGAGCAGCTGGCCGGACTGGGCGCGGCGGTCGTGGCCGGCACGGGCTTCACCGGCTGGCACGGCGGCATCGCCGACTCGTTCCGCGCCTCCTCCGACTATCTCCATCTGGTGGGTGGGCAGTTCGCGACCCATCCGGGCAAGGAGCCGTGTGAGCGCCGGGGAGTTCAGGAGGACAACTACCTGCCGCACGTCGTCACCATCACGGAGCTGGGCCGCGACCACCCCGTCACGGCCGGCATCGAGGACTTCGAACTGCACACCGAGCAGTACTGGGTGCTCCACGACGACCTGATCGACGTCCTGGCCACCACCACCCACCCCGCCCGGCCGTGGCAGCCGTGGCAACGCCCCGTCACCTCGCCGGCGATCTGGACCCGGCAATGGGGTGCCGGGCGCGTCCTGGTGACGACTCCGGGGCACAGCCTCGACGTGCTGGAGGACCCGAACGTCCGCACCGTCATCGAGAGGGGCATGCTGTGGGCGACGCGCACCGCGTCGGCGTCGTAGGACTCGGCGTCATCTTCCGCGCTTACCTGGACACACTCGTCGGCCATCCGGCCGTGCGGGTCACCGCGGTCGCCGACCTCGACGCCTCCCGGTCGGCTGCGGTCGCCGCCGAGGTCCCCGGCGTCGAGGCGCTGACCGTCGAGGAGTTGCTGAGCAGCCCGGACGTCGACACGGTGCTCAACCTCACCGTCCCCGCGGCGCACGCCGAGATCGCCCTCGGCGCCATCGGCCACGGGAAGAACGTCTACGGAGAGAAACCGCTGGCCGCCGACCTGGCCGAGGCGCACGCCGTGATGGCGGCCGCCGCAAAGGCGGGGGTCGGTGTGGGGTGCGCGCCGGACACCGTCCTCGGCACCGGCATCCAGACGGCGCGCGCGGCCGTGGCGGCGGGCAGCATCGGACGCCCTCAGTTCGCCACGGCCGTCATGATCACGCCGGGGCACGAACGCTGGCATCCCCACCCCGACTTCTACTACACGGCCGGGGGCGGCCCCCTGCTGGACATGGGGCCGTACTACCTCTCGTCCCTGATCCATCTGCTGGGTCCGGTGCGTGCCGTGATCGGGGCGGCCGGCCGGCTGCGTGCCGAGCGCGTCATCGGGTCGGGCCCACGCGCGGGCGAGCGGATCCCGGTGGAGGTGGACAGTCATGTCTCCGGTGTACTGGAGCACGTCGGCGGGACCCTTACGACGATCACGACGAGCTTCGACGGCGTGGCCACCACCGCCACGCCGATCGAGGTCCACGGCGAGACGGCGACCCTCTCGGTTCCGGACCCGAACCGCTTCGACGGCGATGTGCGGCTCTTCGAACTCGGCGACACCCAGTGGCGCACCCTCCCGCCCTCGGCCGGTTACGCCGACGGCGCCCGGGGCGTCGGTCTGCTCGACTTCATCGCCGGGGACGGGCAGCGGGCGCCCCGCGCGAACGGCGAGATCGCCCTGCACGTGCTGGAGACGATGAGCGCCCTGCTCCGTTCGTCGGCCGAGGGGCGCCGCATCGAGCTGACCACCTCGGCGGAGCCTCCGGTTCCTGTTCCCCTGACGGCCGCGGAGGAATGGAAGGGGGCGAAGAGGGACGCCGGCTGAACCGGGTCGCGGTGCCCGGGGAGGGGTCAGTCCACGGGCCAGGTGTGCGCGGCGGCGTTGAGATGCATGTAGTCCATGTACGCCGTGGTCATCTGCCGCAGGGCCTCCCTCCGGTCGGAGACACCGGCCTTCTCCAGTTGGTGCACCGTCTCCGCCTGCCACAGGGCGCCGTTGCGTGCGGTGATGCAGCGCTGCTCGACGATGCCCAGCAGGGGTTCGCGCCACGCCGCGTCCAGGCCTGCCAGTTCGAGGCCACGATGGGCCAGGGGCAGCAGGCGTCGCAACACCAGTTCCACGACCGGCACTTCGCCGATGCCGGGCCAGTACAGGCGGGCGTCGATGCCGTCGCGGGCCGCGGTGTGGAGGTTCTCCTCGGCGACCGCGAACGACATCCGCGTCCAGATCGGCCGGTCCTCGTCGACGAGGGCGCGGGTCAGGCCGTAGTAGAAGGCGCCGTTGGCGATGATGTCGGCCACCGTGGGCCCGGCCGGCAGGACCCGGTTCTCGATGCGCAGATGCGGACCGCTGTCGGTGACGGCGTAGATCGGGCGGTTCCAGCGGTAGATCGTGCCGTTGTGCAGCGTGAGTTCGCCCAGTTCCGGCGCACCGCCGTGGTTGAGGGCGTGCTGCGGGTCCTCGTCGTCGCACAGCGGCAGGAGCGCCGGGAAGTAGCGCACGTTCTCCTCGAACAGGTCGAAGACGCTGGTGATCCAGCGCTCCCCGAACCACACCCGGGGCCGCACGCCCTGGGCCTTGATCTCCTGCGGGCGGGTGTCGGTGGCCTGCTCGAACAGCGGGATACGGGTCTCGCGCCACAGCTCCCGGCCGAAGAGGTACGGCGAGTTCGCCGCCAGCGCGATCTGCACGCCAGCGACGGCCTGGGCCGCGTTCCAGTAGGCCGCGAACTCCTTCGGTGCGACCTGAAGGTGGAACTGGGTGCTGGTGCAGGCGGCTTCGGGGGTGATGGTGTCGGCGTAGGTCGCCAGGCGCTCCACACCGTCCACCGTGATCCGCAGGTCCTCGCCGCGAGCCGCGAAGATCTGCTCGTTGAGCAACTGGTACCGCGGATCGCCGGACAGGGCCCGCCCGCCCACGTCCGTCTCCCCCAGCGTCGGCAGAATGCCGATCATGATCAGGTGGGCGCCCACGGCCGAGGCGCGGTCCTCCGCGTGGTTGAGCGCGTCACGGATCGCCTGCTCCCAGGCGCCGGGGCCACCGGCGGTCAGCTCCCTGGGCGGAATGTTGATCTCCAGATTGAAGCGGCCCAGCTCGCTCGACCAGGCGGGGTCGGCGATCGCCTGGAGCACGTCGGTGTTGCGCATCGCCGGCAGCCCGTCGTCGTCCACCAGGTTGAGCTCGATCTCCAGCCCGACCTGGGGCCGCTCGCTCTCGAAGGTCGACTCGCGCAGCATCTGCGCCAGCACATCGAGGCAGGTGTGCATCTTCTCCCGGTACCGACGGCGATCCTCCCGTGTGAACACCAGGGCCGGCACGTCACGTCCCATGCGCCCTCCCGAGTCCCCTCGGCGGATACCTCTGGTCATAGCGTCGCACTTCGGGCGGCAGCGGGACAGTCAGGGCACCGACCCGGTCCGGCCCGTCTCCCGGTTCCTCCCTTGTCGTCACCCCCGATTCCCCCTTGTCGTCACCCTCGGCCCCGCTTAGCCTGAGTTTGTGCCGCAAATAAACAAAGCCCGATCGCACAACGCCGTGCCGGGCACCCCGCAGGACCTCTCCCGCCTCCGCATCGCCCTGACCACGTTCTTTGCCCTGGACGGCTTCCTGTTCGCCGGCTGGGTCGTCCGCATCCCCGCCATCAAGGAGCAGACCGGCGCGTCGGCCAGCGACCTCGGCCTGGCCCTCCTCGGCGTCTCCGCCGGTGCCGTGCTCACCATGACGCTCACCGGTCGGCTCTGCCGCCGTTTCGGCACCCACGAGGTCACCGTGGTCTGCGCCGTCCTGCTCTCCCTCAGCGTGGCGCTGCCTCCGCTCACGCACTCGACGCTCGCGCTCGGCGCCGTCCTGTTGATCTTCGGGGCCGCCTACGGCGGAATCAACGTCGCATTCAACAGCGCCGCCGTGGACCTGGTCGCCGCCCTGCGCCGACCCATCATGCCCAGCTTCCACGCGGCCTTCAGCCTCGGCGGCATGGTCGGCGCGGGCCTCGGCGGGCTGGTCGCCGGGAGCCTCTCGCCGACCCGGCATCTGCTGAGCCTCGCCGTCATCGGGCTGCTGGTGACGGCCGTGGCGGGACGTACGCTGCTGCGCCAAGAGCCGCCGACGGCCGCTAGCCCCTCACGCCCCGCGAAGGACACCCCGCGCCGCCTGGATTCCAGGACGCGCGGACTGGTGATCGTCTTCGGCCTGATCGCCCTGTGCACGGCCTACGGCGAGGGCGCCATGGCCGACTGGGGCGCCCTCCACCTCGAACAGGACCTGGACGCAACACCCGGCGTCGCCGCCATCGGCTACTCCTGCTTCGCCCTGGCCATGACCATCGGCCGGCTCTCCGGTACGGCCCTCCTCGAACGGCTCGGCCACGGCCGTACCGTCGTCGCGGGCGGCGCCACCGCGGTGGCCGGGATGCTCCTCGGCTCGCTCGCGCCCTCTCTGTGGGCGGCGCTGCTCGGATTCGCGGTGACCGGGCTCGGTCTCGCCAACCTCTTCCCCGTCGCCGTCGAGCGCGCGGGCACCCTCGCAGGACCGAGCGGAGTCGCGACCGCCTCCACCCTCGGCTACGGCGGCATGCTCCTCGGACCACCCGCCATAGGCTTCATGGCGGACTGGTTCTCCCTGCCGGTCGCCCTCACCAGCGTCGCCGTACTGGCGGCGATCGCCACGCTCATCGGCGTCGCGACCCGGCGTACGACGCCCAACTGACCGAGCCCGTACGCCCTCCCCGGACCCGGACGTTGTCCGGCCCGTGCCCCGGCCCCATGCTGACCGGATGGCACGCCTTCACGACCTCGTCCTCGACTGTGCCCACCCGGCCGCGACGGCCCGCTTCTGGGCCGCAGCCCTCGACGGTTACTACGTCGCCCCGTACGACGACGCCGAGCTGGCGCGGCTGCGGGCGCAAGGCATCTCGGGCCCGGAGGACGATCCGACGGTGCTCGTCGAACCCCGTGGCGGCGGCCCTCGGCTGTGGTGTCAGCTCGTCCCGGAGCCCAAGCGCGTGAAGAACCGCCTCCACCTGGACCTGGTCTCCACCGACCCGGAGGCCGAGCTCGGCCGGCTCGCCGCCCTCGGCGCGACGGTCCAGGACCGCCACGAGGACCACTGGGTCCTTGCCGACCCCGAGGGGAACGAGTTCTGCCTGTTTCCCAGCCCGTCCTGAACGCCCCTCAGACCCGCGCAAGCTCCGCCGCCCCGAACGACACGTCGAAGCGGTCGCACCAGATGCTGACGCTGCTGTAGCGGGACAGGTCGACGTCCTGCGGCACCACGTAGTTCTGGCTGCCCTTGTTGCCCTTGAGCTTGCCGAGGCTGATGTGCGCGCCGTCGTCGAAGACGCGCCAGCCGGCCGTGCCCTCCTTCACGGGCGCGTCCGTCAGCAGCACCCGCAGGTCCGGCCCGTTGCTGGTCTCCAGCTTCTCCAACCGCACGACATGGGAGCCGTCGGCCAGCCGTACGAGCTTCACCGTGCCCGACGTCGCGTGCTCATGGCTGATCAGCTCACCGTCGGCCAGCGTCTCGGGGCCGGGCGCCGAAGAGGCCGCCCCCTCCGGGGAGGTCGCCCCGGTGGAGGAGGTCGCTCCCGCCGGGGTCTGCGCCGCCGCGGGCAGGGCCTCCTCCACGGTCCGGTCCTGCCACAGCTTCCACGGCTGGAACCAGTACAGCCCGAAGCCGCCCACGGCCACGGTCAGCACCAGGACCCCGATGCCCCACGGCCCGAACAGCTTCCTCCGCACCCGTCCCATAACCGCCTCGCTTCCCGAGAGTCATCCGTCGACCGTCCGTCGACGTCCATTCAACGGAACTCGAGGCCCGCCGTGCATACCGAGGGTGATGACGAAACCCTTACGTCCCGACGTCCCGACGTCCCGACGCCCCGACGCCCCGCCGCCAGGACGGCCGGCGCTCCGTCCGGCACACTCGCCCCATGGAAACCGCCGACTTCGTCCGAACCCTGGACCGCGAGGGTCAGCTGCTGGCAGCGGCAGCCGAGGAGGCCGGGTCCGAGGCCGAGGTGCCGACCTGTCCGGACTGGCAGGTGCGGGATCTGCTGCGGCACACAGGCATGGTGCACCGCTGGGCGGCGGCGTTCGTGGCCGAGGGTCACACCTGCGCGCACCCCGACGGCGGCCTGCCCGACCTCGACGGCGCCGCGCTGCTGGCCTGGTTCCGGGAGGGGCACCGCCACCTGGTCGACACACTGGCCGGCGCCCCGGCCGACGTGCAGTGCTGGCAGTTCCTGCCCGCTCCGTCGCCCCTCGCGTTCTGGGCCCGCAGACAGGCGCACGAGACGACCGTGCACCGCTTCGACGCGGAGACGGCACGCGGCGGCACCCCGAGCGGGATCCACCCCGACTTCGCGGCGGACGGCATCGACGAGTTGCTGCTGGCCTTCCACGCCCGGCGCAGGAGCCGGGTCCGCAGCGCCGAACCCCGGGTGCTGCGGGTGCGGGCGACGGACACGGACGGCGCGGTGTGGACCGTACGGCTGTCGCAGGAACCGCCGGTGGCCGTGCGCGGCGATACCGCAGGGGCCGACTGCGAGATCTCCGGTCGGGTCGCACAGCTGTACGTGGCGCTGTGGAACCGGTTGCCGTTCCCGCACGTGACGGGCGACGCCGCCGTCGCCCGGCTGTGGCGGGAGAACTCGGCCGTCACCTGGAGCTGAACGGCGTCACCGCGCGCCTCAACCCGGGCCGCACGCAGGTCAGTTCGCCAGCATCCTCGTCAGCACCGCGCGCTGTACCGGCAGCACTTCGCCGTGCAGCGTGCGCCCTTTCGCCGTGAGGGCCACCCGCACACCCCGGCGGTCCTCCGCGCACATGCCGCGCTCGACGAGTCCGTCCTTCTCCAGCCGGGCGATCAGCCGCGACAGGGCACTCTGGCTCAGATGGACGCGCTCGGAGATCTCCTGGACGCGGTACGAACAGGCGCCGTCCGCCAGCACGTCCAGGACCTCGAAGTCGCTGGCGCACAGGCCGTGTTGGTGCAGCGCACGGTCGAGTTCGCACTGGGTACGCGCGTGCAGCGCCAGGATGTCCCGCCACTGGTCCACGAGCGCCCGCTCGGCCTTCGTCGCCGCCATGGCCGCACCGTAGCAGAAATCGCGTTTTGTTGCACGCGAATTAAATGCGCTTGCATTCGATGCATGCGCATGTAGTGTCTCGGCCATGACCTCTCCGCTCATCACCCCCGCGTCCGACGGACGTTGGACCCCCCGGCTGTGGGGCACCTTGCTGGTGCTGTGCGCCGCGATGTTCCTGGACGCACTCGACGTGTCGATGGTCGGCGTCGCCCTGCCGTCCATCGGCGCCGACCTGGGCCTGTCGACCTCGACCCTGCAATGGATCGTCAGCGGTTACATCCTCGGCTACGGCGGCCTGCTCCTCCTCGGCGGACGGGCCGCCGACCTGCTGGGCCGACGCCAGGTCTTCCTGGTGGCCCTCGCCGTCTTCGCGCTGGCCTCCCTGCTCGGCGGGCTCGTCGACTCGGGCCCGCTGCTGATCGCAAGCCGCTTCATCAAGGGCCTGGCCGCCGCCTTCACCGCACCGGCCGGCCTGTCCATCATCACCACGACGTTCGCCGAGGGCCCCGTACGCAACCGGGCACTGGCGATCTACACCACCTGCGGTGCCACCGGCTACTCGATGGGCCTGGTCTTCTCCGGCCTGCTCACCGAGGCCAGTTGGCGCCTGACCATGCTGCTCCCGGCGCCCGTCGCGCTGATCGCCCTGGCCGTCGGCCTGAAGCTGCTGCCGCGCACCGAGCGCGAGAAGACCACCGGCGGCTATGACATCCCGGGTGCCGTCCTCGGTACCGCCTCGATGCTGCTGCTCGTCTTCACCGTCGTCGAAGCGCCGGAAGCGGGCTGGGGCTCGGCGCGCACGGTCCTGTCCTTCGTCGCCGTCGTCGTCCTGCTGACGGCCTTCGTCCGCGTCGAGCGGCGCAGCCCGAGCCCGCTGATCCGGCTCGGCGTCCTGCGCTCCGGGGCCCAAGTACGGGCACAACTGGGTGCGTTGACGTTCGTCGGCAGCTACATCGGCTTCCAGTTCCTGGTCACGCTCTACATGCAGGAGCTGCTCGGCTGGTCGGCGCTGCACACGGCTCTGGCGTTCCTGCCGGCGGGCGCGCTCGTGGCGCTGTCGGCGACGAAGGTCGGTGCGATCATCGACCGGTTCGGCACGGCACGGCTGATCGCGATCGGCTTCGCCCTGATGGTCGCCGGCTATGTCCTGTTCCTGCGCATCGACCTCGACCCGGTCTACGCGGCGGTGATCCTGCCCACCATGCTGCTGGTCGGCTCGGCCTTCGCGCTGACCTTCCCCTCGCTGAACGTCCAGGCCACGAACGGCGTCGACGAACACGAGCAGGGCATGGTCTCGGGCCTGCTGAACACCTCGGTCCAGGTGGGCGGCGCGCTCTTCCTTGCCGTGGTGACGGCGGTGCTGACCGCGAACACGCCCGAGGAGTCCGCCTCCCCGCAGGCCCACCTCGACAGCTACATGCCGGCGCTGGTCGTGATCACGGGCATCGCGGTCGTGGGTCTGCTGATCGCCCTCACCGGACTGCGCACGCG
The DNA here is from genome assembly GCF_045162795.1 of Streptomyces sp. NBC_01017. NCBI lineage: Bacteria > Bacillati > Actinomycetota > Actinomycetes > Kitasatosporales > Streptomycetaceae > Streptomyces > Streptomyces sp. NBC_01017. The sequence continues at coordinate 9,389,330 of NZ_CP108683.1, read as the reverse complement.
CCGCGAGCCGCGGACCGTCGTGGTCGCCAAGTCCACGTCCCGGGAGGCGGAACGTGTCACCGTACGCGACTAGGCGTCCCGTGAGGATCACGTGACGGAGGACCACACACCGAACCACGCCTCGGCACCGTACTCCTCGAACCGCTCCACCTCGGTGAACCCCAGCTTGGCCGCGAGGCGCATCGAGCGGTCGTTGGCGGTCCGGGTGCAGAGCACGACCGGCTCGCCGGGAAGCGCTCCGGCGAACCAGGCGAGTGCCGCCGAGCACGCCTCCGCTGCGTACCCGAATCCCCACGCCTCCGGCAGGAACAGATAGCCGAGTTCGGCCTCTTCGGCCTCCGCAAGGACATGCCCCGGCCGCTCTGCGTCGCGCCGATCGAGTGTGATCATGCCGATCATCGCTCCGTCGAGATCGATCACGAACAGGCCGGGGCGCCGCCCGGGCACCTCGGGCACCGCGCGTTCGAGATCGTCACGCGGGCGAGGGCCACCGGTGTAGGTGCCCACCTCCGGCGAGGCGAACAGCTCGATGAACGCCGCTCGGTCCCGGGCTTCGGACGCGCGGAGCACGAGCCGCTCGGTCCTGATCGGGGCAGGTGGCCAGGCCACTGGTCCGAGCTCGGTCATGGCGGGCAACGTATCGCACGCCCGTGAGAGTGCTCCGGGAGAGACGGTCGAGGGAAGCCTCCTGGCCTCCTCGCGTGCGCCCGGCGGCGCCCCCTTGCTCCGCCGGGCGCACGCCTGTGAAACTCCCTGTATGGCCATGTATGGGGGACGGCGCAGTCAGGCCGAGCGGGACGCGATCACCGTCGAGATCGGATACGCCCTGTGCAGTGCGGCGTTCGCGGCGGCCTTGCTGTTCGGGGCCGTGGCCGGACCGGCGTTCGCCTTCGACGTGTCGGCCGGGACGCGCGGCACACTCGTCGCGGCGGGGGCGACCGCGGCCGCGGTGCTGTTCGTCGCCCGCGTCGTCAGCGTGCTGGTCCGCTTCGGGCAGCGGAAGGCCGCCGGGGGCGAAGGCAGTCAGCCCAGCCAGCCCGGCCGTACCAACCCGGACTCGTAGGCCAGCACCACGAGTTGGGCCCGGTCGCGGGCGCCGAGCTTCACCATCGTGCGGCTGACGTGGGTCTTCGCGGTGAGCGGGCTGACCACCAGGCGCCGGGCGATCTCCTCGTTGGACAGTCCGATGCCGACCAGCGCCATCACCTCCCGCTCGCGCTCGGTGAGTTCGGCGAGGGCGTCGGCGGCAGCGGGCTCCTTGGAGCGGGCGGCGAACTCGGCGATGAGGCGGCGGGTCACCCCCGGCGACAGCAGCGCGTCACCCTCGACCACCGCCCTTACGGCGCGCAGGAGTTCGTCGGGCTCGGTGTCCTTGACCAGGAAGCCGGAGGCACCCGAGCGGATGGCCTCGAAGACGTACTCGTCGAGTTCGAAGGTGGTGAGCATGACCACCTTGACGCCCGTGAGGTCGCCGTCGTCGGTGACCCGGCGGGTGGCGGCGAGGCCGTCGAGGAGCGGCATGCGGATGTCCATCAGGACGACGTCGGGCCGCAGTTCGCGCACCTTGCGCACCGCCTCCTCGCCGTCGGACGCCTCCCCCGCCACCTCGATGTCGGGCTGCGCGTCCAGCAGCGCGCGGAAGCCGGCCCGCACCAGTGACTGGTCGTCGGCGAGCAGTACGCGGATCACCGGTCCTCCTTGACGTGGTTGCTCGGTTCGCCTGCGGGAGCCTTCAACGGCAGTACGGCAAGCACCCGGAACCCGCCGTCGGCACGCGGGCCCGCCTCGATCGTGCCACCGAGGGCGGCCGCCCGCTCCCGCATTCCGGCGAGTCCGTTGCCGCTGCCGCCCGCGTCGGTGCCGGTCGCGGGACCGTCGTCGTCGATGCGCAGCCGTAGCGTCGTCCTGTCGGAGGGATCGAGACGCACGCGTGCGTGCCGTGATTCCGAGTGGCGTACGACGTTGGTGAGGGCCTCCTGGATGATCCGGAAGGCGGCGAGGTCCGTGCCGGGTGCCAGGCGGGGCGGCTCGCCCTCGACCTCGACGGTGAGGCCCGCGCTCGCTGCCTGCTCCACGAGTTCGGGCAGCCGGTCGAGGCCGGGGGCCGGGGCGCGGGGCGCGTCGCCGGGGGTGCGCAGGGTGTCGAGGACCTGGCGGACCTCGCCGAGCGCCTCCTTGCTCTTGTCCTTGATGGTGGTGAGGGCCGTACGCGCCTGCTCGGGGTCGGTGTCGAGGAGGGCGAGCCCCACGCCCGCCTGCACGTTGATCACGGAGATGCTGTGCGCGAGGACGTCGTGCAGTTCGCGGGCGATCCGCAGCCGCTCCTCGTCGGCCCGCCGCCGCGCCGCCTGCGCCCGCTCGGCCCGCTCCCGCACCCACTGCTCGCGTCGTGTTCTGGCCAGCTCCGACACCGCCACGATCGCCGCCACCCAGGCGGCGATCACGCCCTCCTGTCCCCAGGGTGCGGCCGTGTCACCGGAGGGCGGCAGCCACTGGTACAGCCAGTGGGCGACCAGGGCGTGCCCGATCCACAGCACGCCGACCGCCGCCCATGCGGCCTTGCGGTGTCCGGTGACGATGGCGTTGAAGCAGGCCACGGCGACGGCCAGGAAGACCGGGCCGTACGGGTATCCGGCGCCGAGGTAGAGCGTGGCGGCGACCGCCGTCCCGAAGACCACGGCCACCGGGTACCGCTTGCGCCACAGCAGCAGGGCGGACGCCACGAACAGCAGGACGCGCGCGAAGGGGTCGAGCGGGGCCCGGTCGTCCAACTGCCCCTCGGCCGCGAAGTTCGAGCCGGCCATCACGAAGACCGTGATCAGCAGCGTGGAGCGCCAGGGCCAGCGATGGGCGTGCTCCTCGTCCTCCCAGCGGTTCCACCACGGCGGCCCCTGCCGCCACCACATCGGCGGACCGCCGCCCCGGCGTACCTGCTGCTCATCCATGTCCGCCACGCTAGACGCGATGACCGCCGGGCGGCGTCACCCCGGCGTGGTGATCACGGATACTCCCCGCGAAGTACGCCCTCCCCTCCTTCCTCGGCGGCTCACGCCAGGCCGACGTCCTGGGCGAGCCGGCCCACCGCGTGCCGGAAGAACGTCTCGCGGTCCTCCACGACCCGGTGGAACTGCCCGAACAGCTCGAACCCGACGAGCCCGAACAGCTGGGCCCAGGCGGCGATCAGGGCCGCGACCGTCGCCGGGGGGAGATCAGGGGCCAGGTCGGCGGCCATGCGCTCGGCCTCGGGGCGCAGCTCGGCGGACAGGGGCGGTTCGGTGAGGCCGGAGTCCTGGTGGGCGTCGCGGAGGATGCCGATGAAGAGGAGGCCGACGCGGGAGGCGGGCGGGACCGTGGTGTCGGGCGCGGTGTAGCCGGGCACGGGCGAGCCGTAGATCAGCGCGTACTCGTGCGGATGCCGCAGCGCCCAGTCGCGTACGGCCTCCGCGACCGCCGTCCAACGCCCCACGGGCCCGGCGTCGGCGGCCTTGCCGTGCGCCCGCTCCGCGCACTCGCCGAGGGAGTCGTAGGCGTCGATGATGAGAGCGGTCAGCAGGTCGTCCCGGCTGGGGAAGTACCGGTAGAGCGCGGAGGAGACCATGCCGAGTTCGCGGGCCACTGCGCGCAGCGAGAGCTTCGCGGCGCCCTCGGCCGCGAGCTGTCTGCGCGCCTCGTCCTTGATGGCCGCCGTGACTTCCAGCCTGGCTCGGGCACGTGCGCCCTGTGTGGTGCTGCTCATGTGAGCCAGTCTCCCACGATTCACGGAGCAGTGCACATATTCGAGAGCACTGCTCTTGCTCTGGATCGGCAGCCTCGTGCACACTGCTCTCAAGCGAGAGCACCGCTCTCGCAACTCCAGATCACTCTCCAGATCACACTCCGGGAGTCACCATGTCGTCGCCGTACTACGTCAAGGGCAGCCCGCTGAACGTCCGCTTCAACAGCGTCGTCGGCTGGCTGGCCCGGCACGGGTTCAGCATCGCGGGCACGGCGGAGATGTCCGTGCGCGGGCGCAAGAGCGGCACCATGCAGCGCATCCCGGTCAACCCGCACACGTACGAGGGCACGCAGTACCTCGTGTCGGCCCGCGGCCACTCCCAGTGGGTGCGCAACATGCGCGCCGCCGGCGGCGGGGAACTGCGCGTGGGGCGCAAGCTGCGCCAGTTCTCCGCGGTGGAGATTCCCGACGAGATGAAGCTCCCGATCCTGCGGACCTACCTGGAGAAGTGGGGCTGGGAGGTCAACCAGTACTTCGACGGGGTCACCGCGAAGTCCTCCGATGCGGAGATCATCGCGGCCGCCCCGGACCATCCCGTCTTCCGGATCGCCGTCGAGAAGTGACCCGGGAAGTGACCGGGGCGTCGTACGGAAGTGCCCCGGTCGTCGTCACGCAGTGACCCGGATCGTCGTCAGGACGTGGCCTCGTCGGCCGCCGGAGCCGGCGCCGCAGACGCAGTCGCGTCCGGCGCCTGACGGTTGTCCAGCGCGGTCAGGGCGCGCTGGGCCATGGGGTGGCCACGGACCATCTCACCCAGTGACGTGGCACCGCGGGTGATGTCCATGAACGCCTTCCAGGCCGGCCGGAAACCGGTCAGCGCCATGTGGAAGAGCCCGGGACGGCGCTCGAACGCCGTCAGCAGCCGCTTGCCGACACTCATCTCGACGCCGAGTCCCGCCTTGATCGCGAAGGCGTAGTTCAGGGCCTGGCGCCGGGTGTCCACCGCGTCGTGCGCCTCGGAGATCCGCACCGCCCACTCCCCCGCGAGTCGCCCCGACCGCAGCGCGAACGAGATTCCCTCGCGCGTCCACGGCTCCAGCAGGCCCGCCGCGTCACCGCACACCAGCACCCGCCCGCGCGACAGCGGCGAGTCGTCGGCGCGGCAACGCGTCAAGTGACCCGAGGAGATGCTCGGTTCGAACCCGGCGAGCCCGAGCCGCCCGATGAACTCCTCCAAGTACCGCTTGGTCGCGGCGCCTTCACCGCGCGCCGAGATCACCCCGACCGTGAGCGTGTCGCCCTTGGGGAACACCCAGCCGTAACTGCCGGGAATCGGCCCCCAGTCGAGGAGCACCCTCCCCTGCCAGTCCTCGGCGACCGTCTCCGGCACCGGGATCTCCGCCTCCAGGCCGAGGTCCACCTGGTCCAGCTTCACCCCGACGTGGGCTCCTATCCGGCTGGCGCTGCCGTCCGCGCCGACGACGGCCCGCGCGAGCAGCGTCTCGCCGCCTTGCAGGACCACTGCGACGCTGCGCCGGTCCGGCACCGCCGATCCGTGCTGCTCGACGCGCTGCACGGTCACACCCGTACGCACCTCGGCGCCCGCCTTCTGCGCGTGCTCGACCAGTTGCTGGTCGAACTCGGGCCGGTTGATCAGCCCGAACAGCATGTGCTTGGAGCGGCGGGTGCGGGTGAAGCGGCCGTTGTTGGAGAACGTGACCGCGTGCACCCGGTCGCGGAGGGGCAGCTCGAAGCCGGGTGGGAGTGAGTCGCGCGAGGGGCCGATGATGCCGCCGCCGCATGTCTTGTAGCGCGGCAGATCCGCTTTCTCCAGCACCAGCACGCTCCGCCCGGCGACGGCCGCCGCATAAGCGGCCGAGGCCCCCGCAGGTCCCGCGCCCACCACGACGACGTCCCACACCTGCTGCACGTCGTCCGCCGAAGAGTTCTCGCTGCTCACGATGGTCTACTGCTCCCGATCAAGCCGCCTACGCCTGCTGTCCCCCGCATCCTACGGCGGGCATCGCCGCAGGCCGCTGTGGGAGGATCACAGCACTCACTGGTACAACGTCGCACCCACAAGGAGCGTGCCCATGTCGTCGAATCCGGTCGCCGAGACCGTCGCCTCGCTGATGCCAAGGGCGAAGGCGGAGCTCACCGAACTGGTGGCATTCAAGTCGGTGGCGGACTTCGACCAGTTCCCAAAAAGCGAGAGCGAGGGCGCCGCCCGCTGGGTCGCCGACGCCCTGCGCGCGGAGGGCTTCGAGGACGTGGCCCTGCTGGACACCCCCGACGGCACGCAGTCGGTGTACGGCTACCTGCCCGGCCCCGCGGGCGCGAAGACGGTCCTGCTGTACGCCCACTACGACGTGCAGCCCCCGCTGGACGAGGCCGCCTGGCACACCCCGCCCTTCGAGCTGACCGAGCGGGACGGCCGCTGGTACGGGCGCGGCGCCGCCGACTGCAAGGGCGGCCTGATCATGCACCTGCTGGCGCTGCGCGCGCTCAAGGCCGACGGCGGCGTGCCGGTGCACGTGAAGGTGATCGCCGAGGGCTCGGAGGAGATGGGCACGGGCGGTCTGGAGCGGTACGCCGAGGCGCACCCCGACCTGCTGGCGGCCGACACCATCGTGATCGGCGACGCGGGCAACTTCCGCGTCGGACTGCCGACGGTCACCTCGACGCTGCGCGGTATGACCCTCATGCGCGTGCAGATCGACACGCTCGAAGGCAATCTGCACTCCGGCCAGTTCGGCGGAGCCGCTCCGGACGCGCTCGGCGCGCTGATCCGCGTCCTGGACTCGCTGCGCGCCGAGGACGGTTCGACGACGGTGGACGGGCTGACCGACGAGTCGGCGTGGCAGGGGCTGCAGTACGAGGAGGCGCAGTTCCGCAAGGACGCCAAGGTCCTCGACGGCGTCGAGCTGATCGGCTCCGGCACGGTCGCCGACCGGATCTGGTCACGCCCCGCCGTCACCGTCCTCGGCATCGACTGCCCGCCGGTCGTCGGCGCCACCCCGTCCGTGCAGGCGAGCGCCCGGGCGCTGATCAGCCTGCGGGTGCCGCCGGGCGTGGACGCCGCCGGGGCGACGAAGCTGCTCCAGGCCCACCTGGAGACGCACACGCCGTGGGGTGCCCGGGTGCGCACCGAGCAGATAGGCCAGGGCCAGGCGTTCCGCGCCGACACGAGCAGCCCGGCGTACCAGGCCATGGCGGACGCGATGGCGGTGGCGTACCCGGGCCAGGAGATGCAGTACGCCGGCCAGGGCGGCTCGATCCCGCTGTGCAACACCCTCGCCTCCCTCTACCCGCACGCGGAGATCCTCCTCATCGGCCTGAGCGAGCCGGAGGCCCAGATCCACGCCGTGAACGAGAGCGTGTCCCCACAGGAACTGGAGCGCCTGTCGGTCACCGAGGCCCTGTTCCTGCGCAACTACGCGGCAAGCTGAGGCACTTGCGCTGAGGATGGGTCCATGACCCGCACCGGGCGCCTCACCGCCCACACCGACATCGCCACGTCCCTGGCGCTTCTCTCCGACCACGAGCTCGCGGACCTCGTGGCGGAGGGGACGCCGCTCGGCACGGGAATCGGCGGACGGTCGACGCTGATCGAGGTCGACGGCAAACACGTGTTCGTGAAACGAGTCCCGCTCACCGACGTCGAGTTGCGGCCGGAGAACGCTCGCTCCACGGCGAACGTCCTGGACCTGCCGGCCTACTTCCACTACGGCATCGGCAGCCCGGGCTTCGGCGCCTGGCGCGAACTCGCCGTGCACACGATGACCACGAACTGGGTGCTGGCCGACCGGTTCACGGGCTTCCCGCTGACCCACCACTGGCGGATCCTGCCGCAGCCGCCGCAGCCCCTCCCCGCCGAACTGGCCGACGCGGAGCGGGCCGTCGCCTACTGGGGCGGCGGCCCGCAGGTGCGCGAGCGCATCGAGGGACTACGGACGGCGACCGCGTGCTTGGCGCTTTTCCTGGAGTACGTTCCGCACACCCTGCACGACTGGCTGGACGCACGGCTGCGCACGGACGAGGCCGATACCGCGTGCGCCTTCGTGGAAAAGGAGCTCACGGCCCTCACGGACTTTCTCCACGAGGCCCGGCTGCTGCACTTCGACGCCCACTTCCAGAACGTCCTCACCGACGGGCGCCGGCTCTACCTCGCCGACTACGGCCTCGCTCTCTCCGCCCGCTTCCGCCTCACCCCGCAGGAGCGCGACTTCTTCGAGCGGCACCGGCACTACGACCGCGTCCACACCGCCTTCCACATGGTGAACTGGCTCGCGACCGCCCTGTACGGCCATGGCCGGGACGACCGCGAGACCTTCGTGCGTGCCTGCGCCGAGGGCTTCAGGCCCCACGGGATCCCGCGGGTCGCCGCCGGCATCATCGAGCGGTTTGCGCCGCTCGCCGTCGTGATGGGTGACTTCGCCCGGCGGCTCCGGAACGAGAGCCGCCGGACGCCGTACCCGTACGAAGCGCTGGAGCTCGCTCAGGAAGGCGCCGGCATACCCGCCTCCAGATAGAGCGCCGCCCCGCGTTCGCGCGCCCGAAGCGCCCAGCGCAGCCGCTCGTACCGCACCGGCGGCAGCAGATCGGCCGCCTCCGCCTCGGTCACGAAGCGCCAGTCGCGCAGTTCGGGCCCGGGCAGCAGGAGCTGTTCGGCCTCCGCCGAGTCGAGCCGCCCGCCGTCGAAGAGGAGGCGCAGCCCCCCGTATCCGGGGGGCGAGGGCCGCTCCCAGTCGACGACGAGGAGGCGCGGCACGTCCTCCAGCCGTATCCCCGTCTCCTCGGCGACCTCGCGTATGCCCGCGCGCGCGGGCGCCTCGCCGGGTTCCACGACGCCACCGGGGAACTCCCAGCCGGCCTTGTAGGTGGGGTCGACCAGCAGCACGCGGTCCTCCTCGTCGAAGAGCAGGACACCCGAAGCGAGGGTCTCGGCGGTGGGCTCGGGCGTCTGCACGATGTCGCAGGCGGGAACCGAACCGCTGCCGACGGCCTCGGAGATGCGGACGGCGGTCTCGTACGGGGTCAGGCCGCCGTTGTCGACGGGATACGCGTCGGCGGTGAGCCAGGAAGCGAGTGCGGCGCGATACGGCTCCATGCGGTCGTACGACCACTGCCGGACCCGTATCTCGCCGTCGGGCAGGTCGGACGGGACCTCCCGCCCGGCTATTCGCTCCCGCAGGATCGTTTCCGCCGGGGCGAGGAGCACATGCTGGACGGTGATACGGCGGGCGGCGAGGCCACCGAAGATCTCGTCGCGGTACTCCTGGCGCAGCAGCGTCGTGGGTACCACTAGGGTCCCGCCGAGCTCGGCGAGCAGCGCGGCCGCCGTGTCGATCACGAGACGTCGCCAGATCGGCAGGTCCTGGAAGTCACCGACCTCGGTGAGGTGTTTGGGCGGGAGCAGGTGAGTAAGTGCTCCGCCGATGACCTCGGGGTCGAAGAGCGTGCTGTTCGGGATCAGCTCGATCAGTTCCCGTGCGGTGGTGGTCTTCCCCGCACCGAACGCACCGTTGATCCAAACGATCACGTTTCCCCCTCTTCTGTTGGCCCCCTGTGGCTTGCCCGCTCCACCCTGCCACGGAAACCAGCTCCCGTAGAGAGCGCATGACAACGGCGCCGGAGCCCCGCGGATTCGGGGGCTCCGGCGCCGTGCGGTCGTGGCGGTGGGCTCGTCAGCCCTTCTTGCCGTTCTTGGTCTTCCCGTGCGGGGCGTCGTTCACGGCCCGGTCCGTCTCCCGGTTGATGGCGCGGCCGACGGTGTCCAGGGCATCGTTCACGTTCACGCCGGCGACCTTCGTCTGAGCGCCGCTGACCGGGATCCCGGCGTCGGGCAACCCGGTGGCGGGGGTCTCGGCGGCGTGGGACGGGGTGACCGCCGCGACGACGAATCCGGTGGCCAGGGAGGCGATGGCGAGCATGCTGCGCTTCTTCATGGCCGGTTCAACTGCGGAACGGGCCGGGAGTCACGCTCCCCTTCGCGCGCTCAGGTCAGTGACGGAGCTCCGGCCCCGGCCCGGCCCGGGTCGAGCCGGCGCTGCCGCACGCGCCGTACGAGATCGTCGGCCGCTTCCGGCCAGCGGGCGTACTCGAAGGCGAACCCCGCGTCGAGCAGCCGGCCGGGGACGACGCGGCGGCTCTTGAGCAGCAGCTCGGTGTCCGAGCGCAGCGCGAACGCACCTATCTCCGCCATCCACCTCGTCGCGGGCAGGCCCACGGGGACGCGCGACGCGGAGCGAAGGTCCCGCATGAACGCGCGTTGCGGGAGCGGTTCGGGGGCGGCGATGTTCACCGGCCCGACGAGGTCCTCGCGCTCGATCAGGAACTCGACCGCGCGGACGAAGTCGCGGTCGTGGATCCAGGAGATGTACTGGCCGCCGCCCGCGACAGGGCCGCCGAGGCCCAGCCGCGCGAGCCGCAGCAGCATGTCGAGGACGCCGCCGCGATCGGGGCTCATCACCATGGCGGAGCGCAGGGCGACCTTCCGGGTGTGCGGCGTGTCGGCCTCTTCCTGCGCCCGCTCCCAGGACCTGGCGATGTCGATGCTGTAGGCCCAGTAGTCCGGCACATCGGGCTCACTGCCGCCGATGATGCCCGTCGCCTCGTCATTGGGCGCGTCGAAGCGGTGGGCGTAGATGGTGGCCGTGCTCATCTGCAGCCAGATCCGCGGCGGCCGGGCCGCGCTCGCGATCGCCTCGCCGACGACCTGGGTGGAGTGCACCCGCGAATCCATCATGGCCTGCAAATTGGGCGCGGTGTAACGGCAGCTGACACTGCGCCCCGCCAGGTTGATCACGACGTCGCTGCCGTCGATCGCCGCGGCCCACGGCCCCAGGGTCTCGCCGTCCCAGTACACCTCGCCGTCGCGCGTGGGCCGTCTCGTCAGGACGACGACCTCGTGGCCCGCACTGCTCAGCGCACGGTTCAGGACCGCGCCCACCTGCCCGGTTCCCCCGGGAATCACGATCTTCATCGGCTCCCCCTCTCGTGTGGGAACGACCTTACCCCAGAACGTTGAACATGTTCAAAAACTCTCTTCGGCTCACCATTCCGTCCTCCGACGACTTCCAACACAGTCCGACAGGTTCTACCGTGAACGCACTATGACGCGTACATGCCGTCATCCGTCTTCGCAGGTACGGAGGAACGTAACGGTGCGTAACCTTCACACCCGCACAACCCGCACCAGAGTGGTCGGAGCACTCGCCGCAGGCTTGCTCTGCGCGGCGGGACTGGCCGCCCCCGCTGCCGCGGCCCCCGCGGCCCCCGCGGCTCCCGCCCCGGCGGAGGGCCTCGCCCTCACCCCGCCCATGGGCTTCAACAACTGGAACTCCACGCACTGCCGTGCCGAGTTCGACGAGGCCATGGTCAAGGGGATCGCGGACATCTTCGTCGAGAAGGGCCTCAAGGACGCCGGATACGAGTACGTCAACCTGGACGACTGCTGGGCCCTGCCCTCCAGGGACGCGAACGGCAAGCTCGTACCCGACCCGGTCCGCTTCCCGAACGGGATCAAGGCGGTCGCGGACTACGTGCACTCCAAGGGCCTGAAAATAGGCATCTACACCAGCGCGGGCACGAAGACCTGCAACACCGCCGGCTTCCCGGGCTCCCTCGGCCATGAGTACAGCGACGCCCAGCAGTTCGCGGACTGGGGCGTGGACTACCTCAAGTACGACAACTGCAACAACCAGGGCGTGGACGCCAAGCTGCGCTACACGACCATGCGCGACGCGCTCCGGGCCACGGGCCGGCCCATCGTCTACAGCATCTGCGAGTGGGGCGAGAACAAGCCCTGGGAGTGGGCAGCCGACGTCGGTCAGCTGTGGCGCACGACCGGCGACATCAGCGACAACTGGGGCTCGATGCTGTCGATCCTCAAGCAGAACCTGCCGCTCGCCCCGCACGCCGGTCCCGGCCGCTGGAACGACCCCGACATGCTGGAGGTCGGCAACGGCGGCATGACGGACACCGAGTACCGCTCGCACTTCTCGATGTGGGCGATCATGGCCGCGCCGCTCCTCATCGGCTCCGACCTGCGCTCGGCCGGCGAGGAGACCTTCGAGATCCTCGGCAACCGCGAGGTCATCGCGGTCGACCAGGACCCGCTGGGCAAGCAGGGCACGGTGATCTCCTCGCAGAGCGGGCGCTGGGTCGTCGCCAAGGAGATGCGGGACGGCAGCCGCGCGGTGGCACTCTTCAACGAGTCCGGAACCGCCCAGCGCATCACCACGAGCGCCGACGCGGTCGGCCTGCCCGCCGCCGACGCCTACGCACTGCGCGACCTGTGGCAGCACCGGAGCTACAACACCGCGGGCACGATCTCCGCGACCGTCCCCGCGCACGGCACCGTCCTGCTGCGCGTCGCCGCCGATCCCAAGTCGGTCCAGCACCCGCCCGCCGTCGAACTCGGCCTGAACGGCAGCCCGTTGGTCGAGGCGGGCAAGAAGACCGCCCTCACGTCGACGGTCACCGACCTCGGGCGTACGACGGCCAAGCGCGTGTCCGTCTCGCTGACCGGACCCTCGGGGTGGTCCGTCAAGGCGACGTCACCGACCACCTCGCCCGCGCTCTCCACAGGCCGCTCCCTGCGCACCCAGTGGGCGGTCACCGCACCGCAAGGGACGCCGCCGGGGTCGTACGGCCTCACTCTCAAGGCGAGTTACCGCTCCCCCTCCGGTGTCCGCGTCGACAGCGCGCTGCCGCTGACCGCGACGGTGGCGGTGGCGCCGCCCTCGGGGACGTCCGCCCTCGGTGACCTTGCGTGGCTCTCGGCCGCCAACGGATGGGGCCCCGTCGAGCGCAACACCAGCAACGGCGAGAGCGACGCGGGCGACGGGAATCCGATCACCATCGGCGGGGTGGTGTACGGCACGGGGCTCGGCGTCCACGCCGACAGCGCCGTCGAGTACTACGCCGGCGGCGCCTGCGAGGCGGTCACCGTGCAGGTCGGGGTCGACGACGAGGAGGGCGCCGACGGCACCGTCGCCTTCGAGATCTGGGCGGACGGCACCCGGGCCGCGTCGACCGGCGTCCTGACCAACGCGATGCCGGCCCAGGCCCTCACGGCCGATGTGACCGGCGCCCAGGTGATCCGGCTCGTCGTCACCGACGGCGGCGACGGCGTCACCTCGGACCACGGGGACTGGGCGGAGGCGCGACTGACCTGCTGAGCGCTCCGCCCGCCCCCACCCGGTGACTGAACGTTCCTGCCCGCCGGGGTGCTCAGACGCCCGCCGCCGCGCCCGCCTTCCCGGCGAGCGCGGCCGCCGCGGCCCCCACCAGCCCGGCGTCCGTGCCCATCTGGGCCGGGGTGATCGTCAGGCGCTGGACGAAGGACAGGGTGGCGTAGTCGTGCAGGGCCTTGCGGAGCGGGGTGAACAGGACGTCGCCCGCCTTGCCCACTCCGCCGCCGATCACGGCGATGTCGATCTCGACGAGGGTCGCGGTGGCCGCGATACCGGCGGCGAGGGCCTGCGCGGCGCGTTCGAAGGAGGCCACGGCGACCGGGTCGCCGTCCCGCGCGGCGGCGGCCACCGCGGCGGCGGACGTGTCGCCGTCCGGGCCCGGCCGCCAGCCCTTCTCCAGCGCCCGCCGGGCGATGTTGGGACCGCTCGCGATGCGCTCCACGCAGCCCCGCGAACCGCACGGGCACAGATCGCCGTCCAGATCGACGCTGATGTGACCGATGTGGCCGGCGTTGCCGGTGGGGCCGGGGTGCAGTCGGCCGTTCAGGACCAGGCCACCGCCGACGCCCGTCGAGACGACCATGCAGAGCGCGTTGTCGTGCCCCCGGGCCGCTCCCTGCCAGTGCTCGGCCGCCGTGATGGCCACGCCGTCGCCGATCAGCTCGACGGGCAGGCCACCGGCCGCCTCGCGGACGCGCCGGACCAGTGGATAGTCGCGCCATCCGGGCACGTTGACCGGACTCACGGTGCCCGCGGAGGCGTCCACCGGTCCCGCGCTGCCGATGCCGAGTGCCGTGGCGCGTCCCCACAGGGGCGACGCGGTGAGTTCGCCGACGACCTCCTCGACGGCCCGCATCACGGTGTCGCCGTCCTCCCGCGCGGGCGTCGCGCGCTGAGCCCGGACCACGATCTTGCCGTGGCCGTCCACCAGCGCTCCGGCGATCTTGGTGCCGCCGATGTCGAGCGCAGCCACGAGGTCGGTGTGCATCAGTGTCAGTTCTCCCCGTCAACCATTCGGATCTCCCCGTCAACCACGGGAATTGGGCGAGCCGGTCTCGCGGTGGGGGCGCAGGCCGGAGATTGCGGTGGACAGTGTCCCCTGGATCTGACAACGTTGTCCAGGCTCTATGCTCGACGCCACATCCTCATACAAACCCATGGACCGACGCATCCCCATGGACCGACGCATCCGCGCGGACCGCGTGAGCCTCATGGATCGACTCGTCCCGTGGACGACGACAGGACAGGACACCGCATCGTGGCCGAGACCATCCGCCGCTCCGACCGCCACCCGGAGAACCGCTACGGCAACCGTCCGACCATGAAGGACGTCGCGGCGCGTGCCGGAGTCGGCCTCAAGACCGTCTCGCGCGTGGTCAACGGAGAGCCGGGCGTCACCCCGGAGACGGAGCGTCGCGTCCAGGAGGCCATCGACGCCCTGGGCTTCCGCCGCAACGACAGCGCGCGGGTGCTGCGCAAGGGCCGCACGGCGAGCATCGGCCTGGTCCTGGAGGATCTCGCGGACCCCTTCTACGGCCCGCTCAGCCGGGCGGTCGAGGAAGTCGCCCGAGCGCACGGCGCCCTGCTCATCAACGGCTCCAGCGCCGAGGACCCGGACCGCGAGCAGGAACTGGCGCTGGCACTGTGCGCACGGCGGGTGGACGGGCTGGTCATCATTCCGGCCGGTGACGACCACCGGTACATGGAACCCGAGCTCAAGGCGGGCGTCGCCACCGTGTTCGTCGACCGCCCGGCCGGGCAGATCGACGTCGACTGCGTCCTGTCCGACAACCACGGCGGTGCCCGCGACGGGGTCGCGCACCTCATCGCCCACGGGCACCGCAGGATCGGCTTCATCGGCGACATGCCCCGCATCCACACGGCCGCCGAGCGGCTGCGCGGCTACCGGGCCGCCATGGAGGACGCGGGCATACCGGTGGAGGACGCCTGGATGTCCCTGGGCGTCACCGACCCGGTGCGGGTGCGCCGGGCGGCCGAGGAGATGCTCTCCGGCCCCTCCCCCGTCACCGCGATCTTCGCGGGCAACAACCGGGTGACGGTCACCGTGATCCGTGTCCTCGCCGAGCAGGCCCGTCGTGTCGCGCTCGTCGGCTTCGACGACATCGAACTCGCCGATCTGCTGCAGCCCGGCGTCACGGTCGTCGCCCAGGACGCCGCGGCTCTGGGCCGTACCGCCGCCGAGCGGCTGTTCCGTCAGCTGGACGGCACCCTGGTCACCCCGGAACGCATCGAGTTGCCGACGCGACTGATCACCCGCGGCTCGGGCGAGCTGCCGCCGGCGGACTGAGGGGCCCATGGACCACCGCACGAGCGGCTCGCAGCCCTTGCACGACCGCACCCTGGAGGCACTCGGCCTGGCCGAGGCGCCGCGCGACCATCCGCTGCTGTATCCGGGCGCGTGGCCGTCGGACTCCGGACTCCTCGACGGGGACCGGCTGTTGCCCCTGGACCGTCTGGTGTACGACGACCGCGTGCCCGTCCTCGCGGTCGGCTCCAACGCCTGTCCCGGCCAACTGCGGCGCAAGATGGCCGCCTTCGGAATCGTCACTCCCCTCCCGATGGTGAAGGTGCGGGTGACGGGCGTCGAGGTCGGTGTCTCCGCGCATGTGAGCCGCATGGGGTACGTGTCCGCGTCGCCCTTCGAAGCGCCGGGCCACGTACGGGAGTTGTTCATCACCTGGCTCGACTCGGAGCAGCTCGCGGTGATCGACGCCAGCGAGGGCGTGCCGACGCCGGACGGCAACTTCGGCCGCGCCTGGCTGCCCGCGCCCGACGTACGGATCGAGACGGCGGACGGCACCGCGCTCCCGGGCACCTTCGTGTACGTCAACCGCCATGGCGTCCTGCACGACGGCTCCGGCGCGCCACGCACCCACCCCGGCCAGCGGCCGATGATCTCGGAACTCCTGCTTGGCTCGGCCCGGTTGCGGGAGCTGTTCGGGGCCACTCCCGAGGAGTTCTGCGAGCGTGCGCGCGCCGACGCGAGGTTGTGCGACCGGGGAACGCGGCTGCTGGTGGAGGAGCGACTGGTGACGGCGTCCGGCCTGGAGAAGTACCTCCGCGTTGACCGGAACTGAGCTCAGCAGACCGGGAGTCCCGGCACCGGCTCGTCGTTGTTGCCGCCCTCGAGGTAGACATCGCTGACGAAGACGTTCGTGTTGCCGCTGTCGTCGTCCGTCTTGGCCCACCAGACGTTGGTCCACTGGCCGGACGTCTCCCGGCGGCCCAGGTTCTGCTGGCAGTAGAAGTAGTTGGTGCCCGCGTTGAGGATGCCGACCTCGCTGCCGGAGGCGGTGTAGGACTTGGCGGTCTTCCAGACCGTGCAGTTGTACTTGCCGCCGCCGATGGCGAAGCAGGACGGGTCCGGCGTGGTGCCGCCGCCTCCACTCGTGGTTCCGCCGCCGCCTGTGGTTCCGCCACCGCCCGTGGTGCCGCCGTCGCCGGAACCGCCGCCCGTGGTTCCGCCGTCGGTGCCGCCCGATCCCGAGGTCTTGGTCGGGGACGAGGTGCTGGGGCGATCGGAGGGCTCGCCGTCCGCCGTGCGGCTGGGGGACTTGGACGCGCCGGGGGACTTCTTGTCGTCGTCCTTCTCGGTCAGGCCGCCGTCGCCCGAGCGGTCGGCGTCGGGGCTGCCGCTCGCCTCGGCGGACTTGTCCGTGGCGGCGACCGCCGAGGTGCCCGGCTCCTCGGCCTTGGTGTCGCCCGTGTTGTTCAGCAGAGCGACCGTGACTCCACTGGCCGCGAGGACGACGGTGACGGCCGCGGCGGCGAGCAGAGCGCGGCTCCTGCGCCGGGAGGGGGTGCCGGACGAGGACGTGACCATGGGGCCGGTGGCGGCGGAGTCGTACGGCGAGGGGCTGGGGCTGCCGTAGCCGTGCGGGGGTTGGCCGGAGTGCCCCGGCACACTTCCGTACGGCGATGCGGCGGGCTGCCCTTGGGTGCCGGGGCCGTGTCCGGGTACGGGCGAGCCGGGTCGGCCCCCGGCGCCCAAGCCCGGTGCCGGTGGCGTGCCTTGGCCAGGAGTCGCCGGGCTGTTCGTGCCCTGCCCCGCAGTTCCGAAGCGTGGCGCCCCGGGCAGGTCCGACGCGGGTACGCCCTGCTGGGGCGTGTCGCCGCCCTGAGGCCCTTGCGCGCCCTGGCCCTGGCCGCCGTACGCCTGTCCGGCGGGCCCGGTCGGCGCGGGCGCCCCGGACCCCTGCCCGTCGGGAGCGACCGCGGGTGTGGGCCCGAACCCGGGCGGCACCGAGGGGACGTTGCGCTCGGTCTCGTCCCGCCCGGGCCCGGAGTCCGCGGAGCTCCGCAGGGCCGCCGTCGGCGCGTCCGTGCCGCCCGACTCGGCCACCGTCTGGAGGAGTTCGCGTGCCTCGTCGGCCTCCGGGCGGGACTCGGACCGCTTGTCCATCAGACGCGCCAGGACGGGACCGAGCGGCCCGGCGTTGACGGGCTCCGGCAGGGGTTCGGAGACGATCGCGGTGAGCGTGGAGAACGTCGACGTACGGCGGAAGGGCGCGGAGCCCTCCACCGCGGCGTACAGCGTGGCGCCCAGGGCCCAGACGTCCGAGGACGGGCCCGGGTCGGCGCCCTGTGCGCGCTCGGGGGCCAAGTAGTCCAGGGAGCCGACGAGATGGCCGGTGCGGGTGAGCTGGGTGGCCGCGCCGTCGCCCGGGTCGTCCATGGCGGCGATGCCGAAGTCGGTCAGGACGACCCGGCCGGAGCGGTCGAGCAGGATGTTGCCCGGCTTGACGTCGCGGTGCAGGACGCCGGCGCGGTGGGCGGCGGCCAGCGCGTCCATGACCTTGGCGCCGATCCCGGCCGCCTCACGCGGGTCGAGGGTGCCGCGCTCGCGCAGCACCGCCTCCAGGGAGGGGCCGTCGACCAGCTCCATGACGATCAGCGGGCGTCCGTCGACCTCGGCGACGTCGTGGACGGCCACGACGCCCGAGTGCTTGACCCGGGCCGCCGCACGGGCCTCGCGCTGCATCCGCAGCCGCAAATCGGCCAGTTCGGGACCGTCGGCGTCCGAGTAGGTACGCAGTTCCTTGACGGCGACCTCGCGGCCCAGCACCTCGTCGACGGCCCGCCAGACCACGCCCATGCCGCCGCGCCCGAGTTGCGCCACCACGCGATAGCGCCCGGCCAGCAGCCGACCGGTCTCGTCCGCCTGTCCGTTCTCCCCCGATGACACCGCTGCCCCGTTCCTGTGACACCACTGACATGCCTTGCGTGGCGTACAGACTACGGGGCAGCAGTGACAACGCCAGCCGGCGGTTGCGAATGTGACAGGGCCGCTACTTCGCGGAAGCCGTCAAATCGCCCCTCCTGGGCGCCGCGAAGCCCTCCAGGTCGGCGCGGGTCAGGCCGGTCAGCCGGGCGACCTCGCCGATGTCGAGGGCACCGCAGTCCAGGCCGCGCAGCAGGTAGCCGCTGAGCGCCTTGGCGGTGGCGGGTTCGTCCATGACGTCGCCGCCGGTCCGGTTGGCGTACCGGGCGAGGCGGGCCGCCGCCTGCTCGAAGCCCTCGCGGTAGAAGGCGAAGACGGCCGCGTAGCGGGTCGGGATGTGGCCGGGGTGCATGTCCCAGCCCTGGTAGTAGGCGCGGGCCAGGGCACGGCGGGTGAGGCCGTAGTGCAGTCGCCAGGCGTCGTGGACCTTCGCGGTCGGACCGACCGGCAGGACGTTCGTCGAGCCGTCGCAGACGCGTACGCCGGTGCCCGCCGCGGCGACCTGCATGATCGCCTTGGCGTGGTCGGCGGCCGGGTGGTCGCTGGCCTGGTAGGCGGCGGAGACACCGAGGCAGGCGCTGTAGTCGAAGGTGCCGTAGTGCAGGCCCGTGGCACGGCCCTCGGCGGCCTGGATCATCCGGGCGACGGCGGCGGTGCCGTCGGTGGCGAGGATGGACTGGCTGGTCTCGATCTGGATCTCGAAGCCGATCCGGCCGGGCTCGAGCCCGCGCGCCTTCTCGAACTCCTCCAGGAGCCGCACCATGGCGGTGACCTGCTCGGGGTACGTCACCTTGGGCAGGGTGAGCACCAGCCCGTCGGGCAGGCCGCCGGCCTCCATCAGGCCGGTGAGGAAGATGTCGAGGGTGCGGATGCCCCGGTCGCGTACGGGCACCTCCATGCACTTCATGCGGATGCCCATGTACGGGGCCGCCGTGCCGTTCTCGTACGCCTCGGCGATCAGCCGTGCCGCGCGGGCGGCCGCCTCGTCCTCCTCGGCGTCCGGGCGGGGGCCGTAGCCGTCCTCGAAGTCGACGCGCAGGTCCTCGATGGGCTCGCGTTCCAGCTTGGCGCGCACGCGCGCGTGCACGGGCTCGGCGAGTTCGTCCGGCAGCCCGAGCACGGCGGCGAAGGACGCGGCGTCCGGGGCGTGTTCGTCGAGGAGCGCGAGGGCCTGGTCGCCCCAGGAGCGGATGGTGTCGGCGGCGAAGACGTCACCGGGGACGTAGACGGTGTGGACGGGCTGGCGGGTGCCGGGGTCTCCGGGGTAGCGGCGCTCCAGCTCGGCGTCGACCGGCGCGAGGGAGGCGCTGATCTCCTCGCTGACCGCACCCGCGAGGCTTGTCGCCACCTTCTCCTGCTGGCCCTGGCCCATCCCACATCCTCCTGACTTCCGCGATACGGAATCAACAATCCGTAGAATGAAGTTATCCGGCGACCTTCCGGCTGGTCAACACCATGTCCACGGGGAGTCACTCACCCATCCCGCCATGTTCACGCTCATCTCAGGGCGCGGTATCACACTTCCATACGCACGCCTCGCACGACTCGTCCGGTAGTTCCCACCGAAGGAGCCCGAAGTGTCGAACCACAGCCGAGTCACGCGCCGTCTGGGTCTGAAGGCCGTGTTGGCCGCGGCGGTCACCGCACCCCTGTCCAGTACAGCACTGCCCACGACGTCCGCCTCGGCGGGCGAGCGCCCACCCGCCCGCCGGCACCTCCAGGTCATGTCGTTCAACCTGCGCTTCGCGAGCACCACCGAGCCGAACAGCTGGACGGTGCGCAGACCGGTGATGCGCGAGCTGCTGCGCCACGAGGCCCCGCACGTCCTCGGCACCCAGGAGGGCATCTTCTCCCAGCTGCTCGACATCGACTCCGACCTCGGCCCGCGCTACGACTGGGTCGGCACCGGCCGACTGCACGGCAGCCGCGACGAATCCATGGCGATCTTCTACGACTCCCACCGGCTGCGCCCGACCGAGTACGACCACTTCTGGCTCTCCGAGACCCCCGACGTGATCGGCTCCAACACCTGGGGCGCGGCCTTCGCCCGCATGGTCACCTGGGTCCGCTTCCGCGATCTGACCGACGGCGGACGGGAGTTCTACGTCCTCAACACCCACTTCGACCACGTGAGCCCGTACGCGCGTGAGCGCAGCGCCGCACTCATCGCCGAGCGGATCGCCGGCTTCGACCGCTCCCTGCCGGTCGTGGTGACCGGGGACTTCAACGTCGCCGCCCACAAGGACACGGTGTACGACACACTGCTCGGTGCCGGTCTCGTCGACACGTGGGACACCGCCAGCGAGCGCAGCGCGCTGTACGCGACCTTCCACGGCTTCAAGCCGCTGACGCCGAACGGTGACCGGATCGACTGGGTCCTGACCACGCCCGGTGTCACGGCGCACCGGGCGACGATCAACACCTTCGCCGACGACGGCCAGTTCCCCAGCGACCATCTGCCCGTGCAGGCGTCCCTGACCCTGGGCTGAACGGGCCGAGGCCCCCGTGACCGCCGGACGGTCACGGGGGCCTCGGTGTGCCCGTGCAGGGATCAGCCCTTGCGGGTCTTGATCTCCTCGGTGAGGGTCGGGACGACGTCGAAGAGGTCGCCGACGACGCCGTAGTCGACCAGGTCGAAGATCGGGGCCTCGGCGTCCTTGTTGATCGCCACGATCGTCTTCGAGGTCTGCATACCGGCGCGGTGCTGGATCGCACCGGAGATGCCGGAGGCGATGTACAGCTGCGGCGAGACCGACTTGCCGGTCTGGCCGACCTGGTTGGTGTGCGGGTACCAGCCCGCGTCCACGGCGGCACGCGAGGCGCCGACGGCCGCGCCGAGCGAGTCGGCGAGGGCCTCGATGATCGCGAAGTTCTCCGCGCCGTTGACGCCACGGCCACCGGAGACCACGATCGCGGCCTCGGTCAGCTCCGGACGACCGGTCGACTCACGCGGCGTGCGGCCGGTGACCTTGGTGCCGGTCGCCTGGGCGGAGAAGGACACCGACAGCGCCTCGACCGCGCCGGCGGCCGGGGCGGCCTCCACGGCGGCCGAGTTCGGCTTGACCGTGATGACCGGGGTGCCCTTGGAGACACGGGACTTGGTGGTGAAGGACGCGGCGAACACCGACTGGGTGGCCACCGGGCCCTCGTCGCCGGCCTCGATGTCGACGGCCTCGGTGATGATGCCGGAGCCGATGCGCAGCGCCAGACGGGCGGCGATCTCCTTGCCCTCCGCGGAGGACGGCACCAGGACGGCGGCCGGGGAGACGGCCTCGACGGCGGCCTGAAGGGCGTCGACCTTCGGGACGACCAGGTAGTCGGTGTACTCGGCGGCCTCGTGGGTGAGGACCTTGACCGCGCCGTGCTCGGCGAGCGTGGCGGCGGTGTCGGCGGCGCCGTTGCCCAGCGCGACGGCGACCGGCTCGCCGACGCGGCGGGCCAGGGTCAGCAGCTCCAGGGTGGGCTTGCGGACGGCACCGTCCACGTGGTCGACGTAGACGAGAACTTCAGCCATGGGATTGCTCTCCTGCGGATTGCGAAGGCTTAAGGGGCGAATGGGGTGTTGAGCCTCAGCGGGCCGACGGACCCTTAGATGAACTTCTGGCTCGCGAGGAACTCGGCGAGCTGCTTGCCGCCCTCGCCCTCGTCCTTGACGATCGTGCCGGCGGTGCGGGCCGGACGCTCGGCCGCGCCGTCCACGACGGTGTACGCACCCTCCAGGCCGACCTCCTCGGCCTCGATGTCGAGGTCGGACAGGTCCCAGGACTGAACCGGCTTCTTCTTGGCGGCCATGATCCCCTTGAAGGAGGGGTAGCGCGCCTCGCCCGACTGGTCGGTGACCGACACGACGGCCGGCAGGGAGGCCTCGAGCTGCTCGGAGGCGGCATCGCCGTCCCGGCGGCCCTTGACCGTGCCGTCCTCGACGGAGACCTCGGACAGCAGGGTGACCTGCGGGACGCCCAGGCGCTCGGCCAGCAGGGCCGGAACGACACCCATGGTGCCGTCGGTGGAGGCCATGCCGGAGATCACCAGGTCGTAGCCGGCCTTCTCGACCGCCTTGGCCAGCACCAGCGAGGTGCCCAGGGCGTCGGTGCCGTGCAGGTCGTCGTCCTCGACGTGGATCGCCTTGTCGGCGCCCATGGACAGCGCCTTGCGCAGCGCGTCCTTGGCGTCCTCCGGGCCCACCGTCAGAACGGTGATCTCCACGTCGTCGTCGGAGTTCTCGGAGATCTGCAGCGCCTGCTCGACCGCGTACTCGTCGAGCTCGGAAAGCAGACCGTCCACGTCGTCCCGGTCGACGGTCAGGTCATCGGCGAAGTGCCGGTCGCCAGTGGCGTCGGGCACGTACTTCACGGTGACAACGATCCTCAAGCTCACGCCGGCTCTCCTACTGCGTCGACATTTCTCTGCTGCCTACTTGCAGGCAGCATAGGCGCCCCAAGCGGCCGTTCCCGTTCGGGGCGACTCGCGCTCCGAGCGAAATATTACTCGTCAGTACACCCAGTTCATTCCCGCTAAGCAAGCGCTTTGAACTGTGACCTTTGCAACGCAGCGTAATCGGAAACCGACGGCTTCGCAGAACCGTGGCCAGCCGGTTCCGTCACATCGGTGCGGTGAGGTCAGTCACGCAGGCCGTTGAACCGGCCCTGGTGGTACAGAAGAGGACGCCCGGGACCCGTGGAGTCGCCGAGGACGACCTCGGCCAGCACGATGCGGTGATCGCCGGCCGGCACGCGTCCCACCACCCGGCACACCGTCCAGGCGAGGACGTCGTCGAGGACGGGGACACCTTCGGGACCCTCGCCCCAGGCCGTGGGCGGACCGAAGCGGTCGGCGCCGCTGCGGGCGAAGGTGGCGGCGAGCTCCTGCTGGTGCTCGCCGAGTACGTGGACGCCGACGTACTCCGTCGTGGCTATCGCCGGCCAGCTGGACGCACCGGTGCCGATGCCGAAGGAGAGCATCGGGGGGTCCGCGGAGACGGACGTGACAGAGGTGGCGGTGAAGCCGACCGGACCCGTCTCACCGCGGGCGGTGATCACTGCCACACCTGCCGCATGCCGCCGGAAGACGGAGCGGAGCAGATCGGGAGAGGCGAGCCGAGAGGTACCGAGGCCGGACGTGGCCGTCATGGAGTTGTCCTTCTGCGAGGAGAGGCGTGGCGATCCGTGGGCGCTCAACAGCCCGGACAGCGCGCGCTCGCGGTGCGGGCCGGATCGACGTGAGCCCGTACAAAAAGAAGGAGTTCCTCAGGCATAAGGTCAGGCTGACGATAGGTGGTAGGCACAGTCAAGTGGGTTCCGGGATATGGGAGATGGCTCACCCTCGGCCTCACAGCCCCTCAGACCGCTTCGCCCAGCGCCGCGATCACGTCCGCCTTGCGCGGCTGACCGGTGGCCCGCCGTACGACGTTTCCGTCGGCGTCGAGGACCAGCACGGTCGGCGTCTTGAGGATGTCGAACCGGCGTACGAGGTCCAGGTGGTCCTCGGCGTCGATCTCGACGTGGGTCACGCCCGGGACCATGCCGGCGACCTCGTCGAGCACGCGCCGGGTGGCCCGGCAGGGGGCACAGAAGGCGCTGGAGAACTGCACGAGGGTGGCACGCTCGCCCAGCGCCGCGCCCAACTCGGCCGCCCCGAGCCGCTTTCCGTCATCGCGCCCGCGCACCCTTACTCTCCCGCTCCGCCGCCGCTGCAGCACTCCGTAGGCGCTCGCCGCCGCGAGCACCACCACGCACACCACCAGTCCGGTCATCACCCTGCTCAAGCGTTCACGAGACTGCAAAGATTCCCGCCCCCTGGGAGCGTGTCCGTTGCGGAATGCTTGATTCATGGACATCGATGTGAGGGGGCCGCGCTTCGGGGCGGCCGTGACGACCGTGGTGCTGGCAGCCGTCCTGGTCACCGGGAGCGCCTGGCTGCTGGCCTGGCAGACCCTGGCGTTCGCGCTCGGCGCGGCGGGCGGGGTGGGCCGTTCGCCTTACGGATGGCTGTTCCGCACAGCTGTACGGCCGCGGCTCGGACCGCCGACCGAGTTCGAGTCCCCGGAGCCGCCGCGGTTCGCCCAGGCGGTAGGGCTGCTCTTCGCGGGTCTCGGGCTGGTCGGGTACACGCTCGGGCCCGAATGGCTGGGGCTCGCCGCCACCGGAGCCGCGCTCGCGGCCGCTTTCCTGAACGCCGTCTTCGGCTACTGCCTGGGCTGCGAGGCGTATCTGTTGCTGCGGCGAGTGACGGTGCGCGCCGAGTAAAGACGGCACAAAAGCCCGAGGTGGATCACGGGTCGACGTGACGAGGATCTCGCCGTTCCCAGGCACTTGGGCTTGGCCCTCGGCCGTTCTTGGGGCACGATCTGCGACAAGCCGTAAACCTACGGCTGCGTAACTTTTCCACTGGGAGCACTCCTTCCCAGGCAGAGAAGGAAGGGTCCACCCCGTCCATGGCAGAGCTTGTCTACCGTCCCGTCGTCGGTCTCGCCCAAGCGTTGTTCAAGGCGTGGGACCTCAAGATCGACTGCAAGGGATCGGAGAACATTCCGCGCTCGGGCGGCGCCGTACTGGTGAGCAACCACATCAGCTACCTGGACTTCGTCTTCGACGGCCTGGCGGCACTCCCGCAGAAGCGCCTCGTGCGCTTCATGGCGAAGGAGTCGGTGTTCCGGCACAAGATCTCCGGTCCGCTGATGCGGGGGATGAAGCACATCCCGGTGGACCGCAAGCAGGGTGAGGCGGCGTACGCCCACGCACTGCAGTCGCTGCGGTCCGGCGAGATCGTCGGGGTCTTCCCGGAGGCCACCATCTCGCAGTCGTTCACGCTGAAGAGCTTCAAGTCGGGTGCCGCGCGGATGGCCCAGGAGGCCGGCGTGCCGCTGATCCCGATGGCCGTGTGGGGCACACAGCGCCTGTGGACCAAGGGCCACCCGCGCAACTTCAAGCGCAGCCACACCCCGATCACCATCCGGGTCGGCGAAGCGATCGAGGCCTCCAAGGACAAGTACGCGGGCGCGATCACCCGCCAGTTGCGCGAGCGCGTCCAGGAGCTGCTGGAGGCCGCCCAGCGCGCCTACCCCGTACGCCCGAAGGACTCGGACGACACCTGGTGGATGCCGGCCCACCTCGGCGGCACGGCACCTACGCCGGAGCAGGTTCGCGAGGCCGAAGCACGCTAGGCGCTCCGCTCCGGGCGCCTCGATGAACCGTCGATCGCCTGCGCCACCGGCGTGACCGATCGCGCCCACGCGGGGAACCGCATGTCGGTACAGTCCCGCGCCCTTTGAGGCGCTGCTGCACTGCCCTTCAGCGGTGCACGGAGATGTGCGCTCCCGGGCTGAACTTCTGCAGGAGCTCGGCGAGTTCGGCCGCTGCCTGCTCGGCTTCGGCGACCGGCATGGGCGACAGGCTCTCCAGGAGGAAGATCCCGGAGACGGAATCCTCGGTGAGCCGGGTGCGGGGCCCTTGGCGCCAGTTCCAGCGGCGGCAGGTCACGCCCGCGTCGTCGCGCCACACAACCTCGCCCGCGTCGGGGTGCTCGACGACCTCTTCGCCGCCCGCGACGGTCACGAAGTCCTCTTCGCCCGTCGCGCGCACCAGGCGCATGCCGCCCTCGATGTGGTCGACGTCCTCGCCGCCGACGGGGACGAGGTGGGCGACGCTGATGGCGTTGTAGACGTCCACCAACAGGTTGATCCGGGGCAGTCCCGCCTCCGACAGTGCCCTTTTGGCCAGCGCCTCCGCGGAGTTGCGGGTCCGGGACGGCTTCGACCCGAACGCCGTGTAGACCTCGCGCCAGGCCGCCATGTGCGGGTCCTCGTGCGGAGCACGCCCGTCCAGGCGTACGGCGAGCCGGCGGGCCGCATCGTCGAGGAGCTCGGAACTCGCCTCGCTACTGGGTCCGTTGACCAGGCCGTGCGCCTCGACCGCCACGTGGGTGAAGCCGGGTGCCAGGGTGCGCACCTCGTCGGAGACGGTCAGGGTGAGAGTCATGGTCCGCCTTGTCTCGGGGTTCACAGTGCGGTGGGCAGGTGCTGCCACAGATACGCCCGGTCAGGGGCGGCCTTGAGGGCATCGAGTACGGCCGGGTGCGGTGCAGCATACAGGACCGGGTAGTCCATCTCATTGGACGCCGGATCGGGTGCGAAGGCCAGCCGTTCGCCGTCCAGCGAGAACTGGGCGTCCACGCCGGGCTTGTTGCCCCGAGGATCCTGCCGATGCCAGGCACCGTTGAACCGCACGGCGACCAAACCGTGCACCACTTCGAATTTCTGGTAGCACAGCGCCGTCGGGATGTCCTCGGCCCGCAACAACGCGGCCAGCGCATGAGCCTTGGCGTAGCAGATGCCGGTGCCCTGCACCAGGACGTCGGAGGCGCGCCAGGTGACGCGGGGATCGCCCGAGTCCTGCGAGTGCGGGATGACATCGCGTACGAACTCGAACGCCGCTCGTGCATATTCATACGAGTCCGCCGCACCGCTGGCAAGCCTCGCAGCCGTCTCACGAACGACTGGATGATGATGGTCGATCGCCTCATCAGCAGCCAAGTAGGCGGAGAGGTCGGCGGTTTGCTGGATCATCTGCATGGGAGCTGAGCGTAAGCGTAAGCCGCGATGATCGTCAATCAACTTTCCATGCAATGCATATCTATACATTCAGCGGGCAAGCCGCTTCCGTCTCCGTGAGAACGGCCGAACATCGCCGCAACCAGGCCGGCGGGTACAACCCCTCCCCCGTGCCGCCGGTCTCGTCACCGACCGGTCATCAACAAGGGGGAGTTCATGAAGCATCGACTGCTCGGAGCCGCGCTCGCCGGCTGTGCCCTGGCCGCGGTCGGGGCCGGGCCCGTGCACGCCGCGTCCGATCAGCTGTGGATCAGCGTGCCGTCCGAGACCGTGTTGCCGGGCCCCGACACGGACGGCGCGGCGTCCGAGCGTGTCCTCGACGTCGGGGTCACCCACGACAACACCGGGAACGGGGTGCCGGCCGGCCAACTGACCGTGGACGTCGGCGAGATCGCCTCGTTCGCGCGAGTGTCGTGGCCCGCGAACTGCGTGCCCGAGTCGGCCCTCAAGGCGGTCTGCGACTTCCCCCAGATGCCGGTGGGGACCGACGGCGTGGCGGCAGCCCGGCTCGGACTCCGCGCGCTGCCGGACGCCGACCTCAGCGCGTCCGGAAACGTGCGCTACTCGGCCGCCGCCGGGGACCTGACGGCAGTTCCGGCGGAGACCCGGATCACCCTGGGCGACGGCCCGGACCTCGGGCTCAGCCAGGCCGCGCACCAGCGGGACCTCACGCCCGGCACGAACACCCAGGTACGGGCGACGGTCGCCAACAACGGCAACCGCACCGCGGACCGCACACTGCTGTCGATCTACTCGTCGTACGGCCTTCGGTTCGAGGAACGGCACTCCAACTGTGAGTACCGGGACCACGCCATCGGTACGTTCGCGCTGTGCGTGCTGGACGAGGCGGTGGCTCCGGGCGAGCGGTACGCCCTGACGACCGCCCTCCGTGTCGGGCGGAACGCGCTGTACGAGCGGTTCGACCACTCCGTACTGCCGTATTCGGACGAGGCACTCGAAGAGGCCCGGGGCAGCGAGACGTGGACCCCGGGCACGGGCGACGAGCTGAACCTGCGCCCCGTGGCGGCGCAGCGGGCCGCCGTCGGCGAAGAGGACCTGGATCTGTTGGACAACTATCGGACCGTCATCCTCGACGCCAGGAACACGGCCGACCTGAAGGTCACCGGCAGCAAGGTGCGCGGGGCGGTCGGGGACACCGTGACCGCGCGTGTCACCGTTCACAACCGCGGCCCGGCATGGGTGGCGTCGCTGGGCGTGGGCGCGGCCGTCGCCACCGTGCGGTTCCAGGCGCCGGAGGGGACGACCGTCGTAGGCCTGCCGGAGGACTGCTCGACCCCGGAGCCGCCCGAGGAGGGGTCTCCCGTGGAGACCTACTTCTGCCGGACGCCGATCCACCTGCACGACAAGGCGTCCCACAGCTTTGAGGTGCGGCTCCGGATCGACCGGGTGGTGCGCGGGGCACGCACCACCGTCGAAACCCTCAACGACGATCCGGAGCTGTCCATCAGGAAGTTCGACCCGAACCTGCGCAACAACAGCGCCGCGATCGTCGTCAACGGCTGATCGGTGCCGAGGGAGGAGAAGGCCTAGCGGGCCATCTCCTCCTTCAGCGCCGCCACGAACGCGTCCACGTCGTCCTCGGTGGTGTCGAACGCGCACATCCAGCGCACGACGCCGGCCGCCTCGTCCCAGAAGTAGAACCGGAACCTCTTCTGAAGGCGCTCGCTCACGTCGTGCGGGAGCTTGGCGAAGACGCCGTTGGCCTGCACGGGGTAGAGGATCTCGACGCCGTGCACGGCGCGGACGCCCTCGGCGAGGCGCTGGGCCATCTCGTTGGCGTGCCGGGCGTTGCGCAGCCAGAGGTCCTTGGCGAGCAGAGCCTCCAACTGCACCGACACGAAGCGCATCTTGGAGGCGAGCTGCATGGACAGCTTGCGCAGGTGCTTCATGTGGCTGACGGCGTCCTGGTTGAGGACGACGACCGCCTCGCCGAACAGGGCGCCGTTCTTGGTGCCGCCGAGGGAGAGGATGTCGACGCCGACGGCGTTCGTGAACGTCCGCATGGGCACGTTCAGAGAGGCGGCCGCGTTGGCTATCCGGGAGCCGTCCAGGTGCACCTTCATGCCGTGCGCGTGGGCGTGCTCGCAGATCGCGCGGATCTCGTCCGGCGTGTAGAGCGTGCCGAGTTCGGTGCTCTGGGTGATCGAGACGACCTGGGGCATCGCCCGGTGCTCGTCCTCCCAGCCGTACGCCTGCCGGTCGATCAGCTCGGGGGTGAGCTTGCCGTCGGGCGTGGGCACGGTGAGCAGCTTGAGGCCACCCATCCGCTCCGGCGCCCCGCCCTCGTCCACGTGGATGTGCGCGCTCTCGGCGCAGATCACCGCACCCCAGCGGTCGGTGACCGCCTGGAGCGCGACGACGTTGGCGCCGGTGCCGTTGAACACCGGGAACGCCTCGGCGGTGGCGCCGAAGTGGCTGCGGACGATCCGCTGGAAGTTCTCGGTGTAGTCGTCCTCGCCGTACGCGACCTGGTGCCCGCCGTTGGCCAGGGCCAGGGCGGCGAGCACCTCCGGGTGGGCACCGGCGTAGTTGTCACTGGCGAAGCCGCGGACGTCCGGGTCGTGGTGGCGACGGGCGTCGGTCTTCGGAGGGTTCACGGCTTCTCGGTCAGCCACAGGCGCTTTCCGTTCACTTCGGCGGCGGGCTTGTCCCAGACGCCGACGACGGCATCGGCCAGGTCCTTGACGTCCGTGAAGCCCGCGAACTTCGCGTTGGGGCGGTCGGCGCGCATCGCGTCGTGCACCAGCGCCTTCACCACCAGGATGGCAGCCGCGGAGGTCGGACCCTCGGGGCCCCCGGCCTTGCGGAAGGCGTCGGCCAGCGCGAGCGTCCAGGCCTCGGCGGCGGCCTTGGCGGCGGCGTACGAGGCGTTGCCCGCGCTCGGCTTCGACGCACCGGCGGCGCTGATCAGTACATACCGTCCCAGCTCGCTGCGCTGGAGGCCCTCGAAGAACGCCAGCGAGGTGTGCTGCACGGTGCGGATCAGCAGCAGTTCCAGGAAGTCCCAGTCGTCGAGACTCGTCTTGATGAAGGTCTCGCTGCCGCGCCAGCCGCCGACGAGATGGACCAGACCGTCGACACGGCCGAAGTCCTTCTCGATGCGGTCCGCCCACTCGCGGGTGGCCTCACGGTCGAGCAGGTCGACCGTGTCCCCGACGACGGTGGCGCCGCCGTGCGCGTAGCTCGCCGCGTCCACGGCCTCGGCGAGCCGCTCCGGGTCGTTGTCCGAGCCGATGACGGTCGCGCCCGCCTCGGCCAGTCGCAGCAGCGCCGCCTGCCCGGCGGGTCCGCCCGCGCCGGCCACCGCGATCACTGCACCGCTGAGAGCTCCGTTCCCCGCCATCTTCTTCGCCTCCTGCTGAGCTGTGTTCTCGGTGCTGCGGTCGCTCACGCGGCGATCCGCTCTGCGCTGTCCGCCGTGATGCCCTTGGTGGAGGCGATCACGTTCTTGAGTTTCTTGGACAGTGCCTCATAGAACATGCTCAGCGGAAACTCGTCCGGAAGCACGTCATCGACGAGCTTGCGCGGCGGCAGGCTCAGGTCCAGGGCGTCGGGACCCTTGGCCCACTTGGATCCCGGGTGCGGGGAAAGGTAGGCGGAGACGAGCTCGTAGCCGGCGAACCAGTGGACGAGCTTGGGGCGGTCGATGCCGTCGCGGTACAGCGTCTCGATCTCGGCGCACAGCTGGTTCGTGACCTGCGGGGCGCGCTGCCAGTCGATGAACAGCTTGTTGTCGGTCCAGCGGACCACGTCGTGCTTGTGCAGATAGGCGAAGAGGAGCTGGCCGCCGAGGCCGTCGTAGTTGCGCACCCTCTCGCCGGTGACCGGGAAGCGGAACATGCGGTCGAGCAGCACCGCGTACTGCACGTCACGGGCCTGCGGGACGCCGTCGGCCTGAAGCTTCACGGCCTCCTTGAAGGCGGTGAGGTCACAGCGCAGCTCTTCCAGGCCGTACATCCAGAACGGCTGGCGCTGCTTGATCATGAACGGGTCGAACGGCAGGTCGCCGTGGCTGTGGGTCCGGTCGTGGACCATGTCCCACAGGACGAAGGCCTCCTCGCAGCGCTTCTGGTCGTGGACCATCGCGGCGATGTCCTCGGGCAGGTCGAGGCCCAGGATGTCGACTGCGGCGTCGGTGACGCGGCGGAAGCGGGCGGCCTCGCGGTCGCAGAAGATGCCGCCCCAGGTGAAGCGCTCCGGGGCCTCACGTACGGCGATCGTCTCGGGGAAGAGCACGGCGGAGTTGGTGTCGTAGCCCGCGGTGAAGTCCTCGAACTTGATGCCGCAGAACAGCGCGTTGTCGTAGCGGGTGCGCTCCAGCTGGGCCAGCCAGTCCGGCCAGACCATGCGCAGCACGACCGCTTCGAGGTTGCGGTCGGGGTTGCCGTTCTGCGTGTACATCGCGAAGACGACGAGGTGCTGGAGGCCGTCCGCGCGGCTCGCGGCCGGCTGGAAGGCCAGCAGCGAGTCGAGGAAGTCGGGCACCTGGAAGCCGGCCTCGGCCCAGCGGCGCAGGTCCTTCACGAGGGCCTCGTGGTAGGCGGCGTCGTGCGGCAGCAGCGGGGAGAGCTCCAGCACCGCGTCCACGACACGCCGTACGGCGGCCTCGGCGTCCGTGCGCTCGGGCGCACCCTCGGCCTCGAAGTCGATCGACCCGTCCTTGGACTGCCATGGCCGGATCTGCTCCACGGCATCCTTGAGCACGGGCCACGCCGGGTGCTCCACCACCCTGGTCGCAGGAGGAACCTGCTCCTCCGTAGCCGTCTGCACAAGAATTTCCGTCATTTTCCATCCTCCACGGGAGAACCTCGCGTATGGAGACCGTATACACACGAGGTTCCTCCGAGCAAGTGAAGAGTCGGGAAATTATCCTGTGAACCCCCATGGTCACCGCAACTTTTGCTGTTGGCCATCCAGACGGCGCATACCCCGTCCGTGCGCGGGCATGCCAGGGATGAACAGGCGGTCCACGGCGGCAGGTCAATCCCTGCGGGACTCGCCCACGGCAGAGTGACGATGCGGAGGGGTGCGATCCAGGTGCGACATGTCCACTGCCGCAAACCCTGCGTACACGTGGGGTTCATCACGCGCCGGGGCCACTAGGCTGCGGATCTGCCGCGCGAACAGTCCGCTCCGGTTCGCGCGCACGCCGAGCCGCCGTCGACGGAAGCGAGTTGAACCTTGAACTTCCTTACCATCGGTCATCGCGGAGTCATGGGTGTCGAACCCGAGAACACCCTCCGTTCGTTCGTCGCCGCCCAGCAGGCCGGCCTCGACGTCATCGAACTCGATCTCCACCTGAGCAAGGACGGCGCCCTCGTCGTCATGCACGACACCGACGTGGACCGCACGACCGACGGCACCGGCGCGATCGCCGACAAGACCCTCGCCGAGCTGCGCGCCCTGGACGCGGGCCGCGGCGAGCGCGTCCCGGTCTTCGAAGAGGTCCTCGACGCCGTGAAGTCGCCGCTGCAGGCCGAGATCAAGGACGTCGCGGCGGCTCGGGCGCTCGCCGAGGTGATGACCAAGCGCGACCTGGTCGCCCGGGTCGAGGTGTCCTCGTTCCACGACGACGCCGTTGCCGAGATCGCCCGTCTCGTACCCGGCGTACGGACCGCGCTGATCGCCAGCCGCTACGGCACCGACATCGTGGACCGTGCCGTCGAGGCCGGCGCGGCGACGGTCTGCCTCAACATCCGCCGGCTCACCCTGGAGGTCGTGGAGCACGCCCGCAAGGCGGACCTCAGGATCATCGGCTGGGTGGTGAACACCCAGGACCATCTGCGTCTCGTACGGGCCCTGGAACTGGACGGTGCGACCACCGACTACCCGGAGATCAAGCGCACCGGCCGTTTCACGGCGTAAGCACTCCGCCGGGTCGTGCCGCGACAGGGCCGTCGATCGTCTGCGGCCCGTCGTGGCCGGTCGCGCAGTTCCCCGCCCCCCTTGAGGGCGCTGCCGCCACCGTGACGGTCAGGCAAGCTCCTTGACCAGCAGCTCGAACTGCAGGTCGGCGCGCCGGCCGAAGCACTCGTTGCCGTACGGGTACGGGGTCATCCGTCCCGTACGGCGGTAGCCGCGCCGCTCGTACCAGGCGATCAGGTCGTTCCGTACGGAGATCACGGTCATGTGCATCTCGGTGACACCCCAGGTCGCGCGGGCCTGCCGCTCGGCCTCCGCGATGATCACCTTGCCGAGGCCGGCGCCCTGGAGTGCGGGGCTCACCGCGAACATCCCGAAGTAGGCGTGGTCGTCACGGTGTTCCAGCTGGCAGCAGGCCACGAGCTGCCCGTCCCGCTCGACGGTGAGCAGCCGGCTGTCCGACGACTTGATGACCGCCAGCACGCTCTCCTGGTCGGTCCGCCGGCCTTCGAGGATGTCCGCCTCGTTCGTCCATCCGGCCCGGCTGGCGTCCCCGCGGTAGGCGGACTCGATCAGCGCGACCAGCGCGTCCACGTCGGCGTCGGTGGCGTCACGGAAGGTGAGTCCGTCGGCGGCGGTCGCGGTGGGGTCCATGGGGTGCTCCTCCACTTCTCGGGCACGACTCGGGCACCGCTGAGGGTAACGCGCCGCTAGGATCCCGCTGCATGGTGCACGTACTGAGCGGACGGACCCTGCTTCACCCCACCGACCCCGAGCGCTCCCGTGTCTTCTACGGCGAGCAGCTGGGCCTGGCCATCCATCGCGAGTTCGGAACGGGGCCGGAGCGCGGCACCGTCTACTTCCTCGGCGGCGGCTTCCTGGAGGTCTCCGGCCGTTCCGAGTCCCCGCCGTCCCCGGCCGTCCGGCTGTGGCTGCAGGTCGAGGACGTGGCGGCGGCGCAGGACGAACTACTGGGCAAGGGCGTCGAGATCGTCCGGCCGCCGGTGAAGGAGCCTTGGGGGCTCATCGAGATGTGGATCGCCGATCCGGACGGGACGCGGATCGTGCTGGTGGAGGTGCCCGCGGATCATCCGCTGCGGTACCGGCCCGGAATCTAGGGCCGGTGTTCCCAGCCTCGGTCGGTGCGGGTCAGTTCCCGGAAGCCGGCCGAGGTCAGGCGGTCGATCACCGTGACGTCGGTGGCCCGTTCGTAGGCGAGGAGCCGGTCCACTCCGCACAGCCGCAGCCAGTCGGCTGCCTCACCGAGCAGCCGGTGTTCCAGGCCCTCGCCGTACGTCGTCGGGTCGGTGTGCAGGTTGCCGATGTCGGCGAGGCCCGTGCCGCGCGCGCGGCGTTCGGGGCGGGACAGGGACGTGTCGACCTCGATGAAGCCGAGGGCGTGCCCGTCGGCGTACGCCGTGAAGCGCGTGCCGCACTCCCCCAGGGTGGGATCGACGGTCTCGCCCGGCCGCGGCTCGTGGGCCGGCAGGTCGGCCACGTGCGCGATCAGGATCACCTCGGTGTCGCCGACGTACCGGAAGCCCGCGCGCTCATGGAGGGCGCGGATGTGCGGCCAGGTGCGGGGCAGGCCGTAGACGGCCGGGGCCGGGAGCTCGCCGCCCGCGTACCGGACGCGTACGTTCCAGCGGGCCGGCTGGGCCAGGCAGGCGTTCATCAGCAGGGCGGCGGCCTCGTCGGAGTCCGGCCAGAACGAGGCCGGCGGGCGGCACACGAACCAGTCGATCTCGCCGATGTCCCGGTAAGCGACGCCCACCTCGTCGTCCGCCCGGTAGCGCAGCAGATGGGCGGCGGCCACGACGTGCTCGCGCTGCTCGGCGACCAGGGTCAGGCGCCGGCCGACCAGGGGTCGGCGATGTACTCGTCCGGTTGCCGCTCCAGAGCGCTGAGCACGGTGTTCACGCAGACGCCGGGGACGACCGCGGCGACATGCATGTTGATCCCGGGCTCCAGTGGAATTCCGCCGGATGGCCGGGGCCCTGGGAGGGGCTTAGCGTGCTGGAGGGGGCTCTCTGCGGGAGGAGCGCGCTGTGAAGCTCGACAAGCCGGTGACCGGTGGGCCCTGCTGGACCGAGCTCGGGACCAGCGACGTGGCCGCGGCCAAGAAGTTCTACGCGGCGTTGTTCGGCTGGCGCGCCGAGACCGATCCGCGTCAGGAGGCCGGCGGCTACACCGTCGCGCACCTCGGGGACGCGGCGGTTGCCGCGCTGACGCCGCTGTACCAGGAGGGGCAGCCGGTGGCGTGGAACGTGTCGTTCGCGGTGCAGGACGCGGACGCCGCCGCCGCGCAGGTGACGGAGGCCGGCGGCACGGTGCTGGTCGGCCCGATGGACGTGTTCGACGTGGGCCGCTTCGCCGTGGCCGTGGACCCGACGGGTGCGGTCTTCCAGCTCTGGCAGGCCCGGTCGTTCCCCGGCGCGGGGCTGCTCAGCGCCCCCGGCGCGCTGGGCTGGGTGGAACTGCTGACCCGGGCGCCCGAACGGGCCGTGGAGTTCTACACGACGGTGTTCGGCTGGAGCGTCAACGCCTCGGAGCACTACACGCAGTGGGGCATCGACGGCGACGACTTCGGCGGCATGCTGACGATGGACGACAAGTTCCCGCACGAGGTGCCCGCGCACTGGCTGCCGTACTTCGCCGTGGTGGACGTGGACGGCAAGGCGGCGGACGCGACCGAGGCGGGCGGCACCGTTCTCATGGAGCCCACCTCCGTCCCCGACGGACCGCGGATCGCCGTACTGCGGGACCCCCAGGGAGCAGTGTTCGGCGTGTACCGCGCGGCTGACGAGAAGTGACGCGACTGGCGGGCGTTGACACCGCCCCCGATCGGGTCAGCCGCGCAGCGCCCCCAACTGTCCCTCCAGCCGGCCAAGCAACTCACTGAGCAGAGCGGCCAGTTCGTCCTGCCCCTGCGGGTCCACGCCGGACAGTACCGCCCTCTCGTACGCGAGCTGTTCGGGCAGGATGCCGTCGACCAGGTCGCGGCCCGTGTCGGTGAGGCGGACATGGGCGACACGACGGTCGCGGGTGTCGCCGCGGCGCTCCACCAGACCGCGCTCGGTCAGCTGCTTGAGGCGCTTGGTGACGGCGGCGCCCGAGGAGAAGGTCTCCCGGGCGAGTTCGCTGGGGGTCAGTTCGTGGCCGGTGCGGCGCAGCGCGCCGAGCAGGTCGAACTCGGGGCGGCTGAGGCCCGCCCGGCGCAGGGGGGCGTCCTCGGCCTGCTGGAGGAGGGCGGCACAGCGGTTGATGCGGCCGATGATCTCCATCGGGGCGGTGTCGAGGTCGGGGTGGACGCTTCTCCACTGCCGGACCACGGCGGCCACCGTGTCCCGTCTCGTCCCGGTCGGCCCGCCGTTCGTCGCCGTCATGGCCGTACGCCCTCCGTCGTGTCGCCTGTGCGCTGGTCCGGGCGCGGTCCCTGGCTACGCCCCGTGGCCGCGAGCGTACGGGGTCCGCTCCGCCCGGCGCGCACGACCCGCTGCCACCGCCGGTCCGGTACGGCCACCGCGGCGACGAGGCCGACCAGGGCGCCGACCAAGGTGTCCACGACCCGCTCGGTGATCAGCCGCCCGGGCTCCTGGAACCCGGCGAACTCGGTGATGAGCAGTGCCATCGGGGTCACGCAGACGCTGCCGAGCCAGTAGTTGCGGCTGATCAGCGCCTCGGCGCCGAAGTTGAGGGCGAGGCAGCACAGGACGAGGGCGACCTCGCCGGTGTGGGCGAGCGGGACGAGCGCGGCGAAGAGGAGGACGCCCAGCAGGTTGCCGATGACGCGCTGGACGCCGCGGCCCCAGGTGAGGGTGAGGTTGGCCTGATACAGGCAGGCCGCGGTGACCAGGGCCCAGTAGGGGCGGCCGATCCCCAGGGCGAGCGAGGCGTATCCGGCGAGGGCGCAGCCGAGGGCGGTGCGTACGGCGAGCGGGGTCAGGGGGGCGAGGCGGCGCCACAACGGCGCGGTGGGCGAGGCGAGTTCGGCCCCGCTGCCGGTGAGGTCGTCGAGCTCCGGCACGGGCCGGTTGCCGCGCACCTGCCGGGCCCAGGTGCGCAGCAGTACAGGGTCGGCGTCGCCGGGCGCGGCGAGGGCGATCTCGGCGCGGACCACGAGGCGTTCGAGGGCGCGGCGCGTGCCAACGGCGGGGCCAGGGCGGCCCGCGGAGTGCAGCGCCTGACAGGCGGCGTGCACGGCGGCGGCTGCGGTGGTGTGGGTACGGGTGCGACGGTCGTCCGGGCTGCTCGGGCTGCTCGTCGCGCCTGTCCCCCCGGTGCCGCCCGTCTCGACGTACGCGGCAGCCGCGTGCAGGGCCGCCGCGGTGGCCCGGCGCTCCGGGCCGTGCGGTCGCAGCAGGCCGGGTGCCATGCCGACGAGCCAGGCCCAGGCGGCGGCCGTGGCGGCAAGACCGACATGGCCGGGGATGCGGTCGAGGGACTGCGGGGCGAACAGGGCGGCGGAGCTGATGAAGGTGAGCACCACGTTGCCAGGCGGACCGATACGGGTCGCGTCGCACAGCATCTTCTGCACGGCGGCCAGTACCGCGCCCACGGTGACCAGCACGACGGCACTGGTGGTGAGCGAGGCAGCGACCAGCGCCGTGGCCAGGCCGCCGAGCATGCCGAGCGCGACCCATGCCAGGGCGCGGGCCCGGGCGGCGTAGGGGCGGTTGTGGGCATAGAGCGCGCACAGGGATCCGGCCATCGTGTACATCGCCAGGTCCAGCCGACCGAGGAGCAGCAGGGCGATGTTGGGCGGGGCGACGGCGACGACCACGCTCAGGGCGGGCTTGAACCAGATGTCCGACGGCCGGCCGAGACGCAGCACGCCGACGAGCGGATGGCGGCTGCTCATGCCCATCACCAGTTTCATGTCCATCACCTTAGCAAGTGTTTTACTGGTAAAAGACATGGATTGATGTGGGACGTGTCATGCCCGACGACCTGCCGCGCTCCGCCGAATGCTCCCCGCGTACACCCTTGCGCTCGCATGCGCGCCGGACGTCCGGGGCATCGACGGACTGTCCGACACCGTCGAGCGGGAGGTGCGCGTGCACGGACCGGCTTCGCACGGCTGGCTGCTGGTCGCGCTGTGCGCGGCGACCGGGGCCTACTGTCTGCTGCGGATGCGCAGCCATGTCGAGGAGCAGCGTCGGGCCGCGGGCGGCGAGGCGCTGATGGGCTTCGGGATGGCCGCGATGGCGGTGCCTGCCGCGGTGTTCACGCCGCCGTCGTGGGCCTGGCCCCTCTACGCGGCCGTGTTCGGCGCTGCGGCCCTGCAGGCCCTGTGGTCGGTACGGGCCAACGCCCACCATCTGCACCACCTGGTGGGGGCGTCGGCCATGGTCTACATGGCGGTCGCGATGGCCGCCTCACCCGGCCGGCACGGCGGGCACGGCGATTTCGGCATCCCGCTCCTGACGGGCGTTCTGCTCTTGTACTTCACGGGCTACGTGCTGCTGTCGGGCGTCCGGTTGGTGCCCGTGGCCGTCGCCGCCGGTGGCGGGGGCGGGGGTGGGGGTGAAGGGGTCGGATGGGGCGACCGGCCGGAGCTGGCGCGCGCGTGCCGGCTGTCGATGGGGATCGCCATGGTGGCCATGCTGCTCGCTCTCTGAAAGCCCTGACTCTCCGAAAGCCACTGATTCTTTGAAGTGCCGCCGGCTCTCGGGCAGTGGCGCGTCCGTGGTCTGTGTCACTTGCCGCTGCGGGCCGTACCCCTGAGCCGTGCGGCGCTCATAGGGTGCTGCCCATGATGGTCCCCGCGGCACTGTTGCTGCTCGGCGCCCTGACCGCCGTGGTCGCCCCTCGGATGCTCGCCCGGGCCGACTGGCCGGACCGTGAACCGGTGGTCGCGCTGTGGGTGTGGCAGTGCGTGGTGGCGGCCGTTCTCCTGTGCTGTGCCCTGTCGATGACGCTCAGTGCGGCGGCCGCGTGGCAGGCGGTGCGCGGCCATGTCTTCGCCCCTGCGCCGAGTGCCGTGGTGGAGGCGTACGCGTTCGGGGTGGGCGGTCCGTGGGCGGCGACGACCGCGGTGACGCTCGCGTGCGGTGGGCTGTGGACCGTGGCGATGCTGGTGCGCGAGGTCGCACACGCGCGTGCCCGGCGTCGGCGGCGACGGACCGAACTCCTCGTGCACGCCCCGCTGTTGCCCGGCGAGACGACCGGGAACGACCGCCTGATGATCCTGGAGGGCGAGCGTTCGGACGCCTGGTGGCTGCACGGTGCGGCGCCCCGGCTCGTCGTCACCACCGCCGCGCTGCGCCGCCTGAAGGGGCGGCAACTGGACGCCGTCCTCGCCCATGAGCAGGGGCACGCACAGGCCCGGCACGACTGGCTGCTGCACTGCTCGGGTGCGCTGGCGGTCGGGTTTCCGCAGGTGCCGGTGTTCGCCGCGTTCCGTGACGAGATGCACCGGCTGGTCGAACTCGCCGCCGACGACATGGCGTCCCGCCGCTTCGGCCGGCTGACGACGGCTCTCGCCCTGGTCGAACTCAACGAGGACCGGGGCGTGTTCGGCCGCTCCCCGGCCGATCGGGCGCAGGTGCCGCAGCGGGTGCACCGGCTGCTGACTCCCCCGGACCGGCTCACGCCAGGCCGACGGCTCCGGCTGACGGCGGCTGCCGCGCTGGTGCCGGTGGTTCCGGTACTGGTGGCGTTCGTGCCGGGACTGCGCGCGCTGGGATAGCCGGGGCGGCTGACGGGTACCCGGATCCGTCCGGGGGTAGGCCCCGGGGCCGCCCGGTATGGACCGGGACGGCCCGGTACTCCTGTGGCGGGCGTCGCAAATGCATCCCCTGCATTGGCCTCTCGCCCCATCCGTCGGCGAGGATCGCACCATGCACACCCAGTCCGTCGAATCCCCGCCCC
Organism: Streptomyces sp. NBC_01017; assembly: GCF_045162795.1. Classification (NCBI taxonomy): domain Bacteria; kingdom Bacillati; phylum Actinomycetota; class Actinomycetes; order Kitasatosporales; family Streptomycetaceae; genus Streptomyces; species Streptomyces sp. NBC_01017. Next base: position 9,349,809 of record NZ_CP108683.1, on the reverse strand, counting down.
GCCCGCCGGCCGAGCGCAGGACCGTCAGCTGGGCCGGTGCCCTGGCCGTGGGCTCCGCGCTGCTGCTCGCCCTGGTCGCGCTGCGGTGGCACCCGCTGATGAGCCTGGACAGCGACGTCGCGCGGACGACGCACCGCTGGGCGGTCGACGAGAGCGGCGTCACCCACGCGTTCCGCATCCTGACGGACTGGGTCTGGGATCCGTGGACGATGCGCCTGCTGACGTTCGCGGTCGCGATCTGGCTGGTGTGGCGCAGAGCCGCGCGCTGGACGGCCGTATGGCTGGTGGTCAGCTGTGCGCTCGCCACACTGGTCCAGCAGGCCCTCAAGGCCCTGGTCGACCGCCCGCGCCCCGTCTGGCCCGACCCCGTCGACTCGGCCCACTACGCCGCCTATCCCTCCGGCCACGCCATGACGGCCACGGTGGTCTGTGGCCTCCTGCTGTGGCTCGTGCACCGCTACGGCGCCGGCCGCGCCCTGTGGCGTACGGCCGTCGCCGTGACCGCGATCTCCGTGGCCGGCGTCGGGCTGACCCGGGTGTGGCTGGGCGTCCACTGGCCCACGGACGTCGTCGGCGGCTGGCTGCTGGGCGCGCTGGTCGTGGTGCTGGCGGTGCGGGTGCACATGCGGTGGCAGGTGTGAGGGCACCGGAGCCGGAACGGCCCTACGGCTATGTGGGGCCGGCCGAGTTGTACGCCACCGTCCGGCCGGATTCCGAGGGCCGGGTCGTGCGGTCGGCCGCCGACCTGGGTGCCTGGCTCGCGGAGTGCTCACCGGCCGAGCGGGCCGAACCCTTCACGTACGTCGTCGGCACGGACGGATGGCTGCGGCTCGCCGCCCGCCGGAGCGAGCACGTGGCGTGCGCCGCGGGCAGGGACGTCCTGGCCGCCGGCGAGATGCTCTTCGAGCCCGACACGGGCTGCGGAACCGCCGTGGAGATCAGCAACCAGTCCACCGGCTACTGCCCCGACCTCGACTCCTGGACGGCGGTCGCCCGGGCCCTGGACCGGGCCGGCGTCGGGCATCCCGGCGGGTTCACGCACGCGGTGGTGTTCCGGCGCTGCGAGGGGTGCGGTGAACGCGCCATCGTCCGCGAGGACGACTTCGTCTGTGTGTTCTGTGGCGGCAATCTTCCCGAGCAGTGGAATCTGGCCCCGTAGGATCCGCTCCATGACCGCAGTTCTGTTCGATTTCTCCGGAACCCTCTTCCGTGTCGAGTCCACCGAGTCCTGGCTGCGCGGAGCGCTCACCGAGGCCCAGGTGGAGCTCGCCGAGGAGGAGTTGGTCGAGGCCGCGCAGGCGTTGGAGGCCATGGGCGCCCTGCCGGGCGGGGTCGATCCGTCCTGGCTGCCCGAGGACGTCGCGAGTGTCTGGGGCGTGCGGGACAAGAGCGCGGAGCTGCACCGGGCGGCCTACACCGCGCTCTCCCGGCATGTCCCGCTCCCCGACGACCGGTTGCACGACCTGCTCTACGACCGCCACATGGCACCGGCCGCATGGGGCCCGTACCCGGATGCCGCCGACGTGCTGCGGGGGCTGCGCGAGCGCGGCGTCCGCGTCGGGGTGGTGAGCAACATCGGCTGGGATCTGCGGCCGGTGTTCCGGGAGCACGGTCTCGATCCGTATGTCGACACGTACGTGCTGTCGTACGAGCACGGCATCCAGAAGCCCGACCCCCGCCTGTTCGAGGCGGCCTGCGCGGCGCTGGACGCCGATCCGCGCGACGTCGTCATGGTCGGCGACAACCGGCGGGCCGACGGCGGTGCGGCGGCGCTGGGCTGCGCGGTGCACTTCGTGGACCATCTGCCGGCCGACCGGCGGCCGGACGCGCTGCGGCCGGTGCTGGATCTCGTGGGGGCGACCCCGCGGGCCAACAGTTCGGGATTTCGGGCGAACAAGTAGCCTCCGGCCACCATCCCGATCCAGGGGTCGGGTCCGCCCTGGACGATCCCCCGCGTCGCCCAGGGCAGACGGCAACCCCGACCAGGCCCTGTACGGGCCGGACCGGACGCGTTGAGTATAGTTGGCTGGCAGCCAGTCAACGCAGGAGTCCAGCATGTCCCCGCGCAGCGCCTCGGTCAATGAAGAGTTGCGGCGGCGTTCCCGGGAGCGGCTTCTGCAGGCGGCGGTGGAGCTGGTCAGCGAGCGCGGCTACGACGCCACCACGCTGGGTGACATCGCGGACCGGGCGGGCTCGGCGCGCGGCCTGGTGTCGTACTACTTCCCCGGAAAACGCCAACTGGTGCAGTCCGCCGTGCACCGGCTGATGCACCGCACGCTGGAGGAGGCGCTGGAGCGTGAGCCGCACACCGAGGACGGGCGGGAGCGGATGGCCAGGGCCGTCGACGCGATCCTGGGCCTGGCCCGGGACCGGCCCGTGCTGATGCGCCAGCACATGGCGGGGATCCTCCAGGCCGAGGGTTTCGTGCAGTGCCCGGAGCAGCGGCGGCTGGCCGAACTGCTGCGGGACACCTGCGTACGGTACGGCTCACCGGACGCGGACTCCGACTACCCGATGCTGCGCGCGCTGCTCATGGGCGCCGTCTACGCGGCGTTGGTGCCCGGGGTGCCGATGCCCGTGCCGGTGCTGCGGGCCGAGTTGTTCAAGCGTTACGGGCTGGACCGGGGGCTGGGAGTCCCGCCGGACTCGGGGGCCGTGCCCGGCGGGACGTGCGACACGGATCTGTCGCGGTTCTTCGCGACCGGGTCCGCACCCGGCTGCCCTGAGGGTCAGTCGAAGTAGTCCGGCTGAGTCTGGACGTTGAGTTCGCGCATGTGCACCCAGCGGGCCGGGGCCGTGCGGCGGTCGTCGATCTTCAGGACGTCGAAGCCTCGGGCGTACTCGTTGGAGTAGATGTAGCCGTTGTAGTAGTAAGCCGACCACGAGCCGCCCGACTTGATCGTGTCCGTGGTCAGCGGGCCGCGGTCGAAGTAGGCGATCTCCTTCGGGTGGTCCGAGTCGGTGAACTCCCAGACGGAGACGCCGCCCTGGTACCAGGCCTGGACCATGATGTCGCGCCCCTTGACCGGGATCAGCGAGCCGTTGTGGGCGACGCAGTTCTCGGTGTCCGCCTGGTGGCGGGGGATCTTGAAGTAACTGCGGAAGACGAGCTTGCGCTTGTCGCCCTTGCCGACGATGTCGTAGATGCCGTCGGCGCCGCGGTCCGGGCCGATCTCCGCGTTGCAGGTGGCCGCGCCGCCGCCGCCCAACTCGTCGGTGAACACGACCTTGTTCGCCTTCTGGTTGAAGGTCGCCGAGTGCCAGAACGCGAAGTTCACGTCGTCCCGGACCTGGTCGATGACCTTCGGGCGCTCCGGGTCCTTGATGGACAGCAGGATGCCGTCGCCCATGCAGGCGCCGGCGGCCAGGTCCTTCGAGGGCAGCACCGTGATGTCGTGGCAGCCGGTGGTCTTGCGGACGCCGCCGGGCGGACCCGGGTTGCCGCCACCGTCCGGACCCTCACCGGGGAAGAGCACCGGGAAGCCGACGACCGCCGCCTTCTCGGGTGCGTGGCGCGGCACCTTGATGATGGAGATGCCGTCGTGCGGGGGCCGGCAGTCGGGGTAGCCGGCGTCGGGCGAGTACGAGGAGACGTAGACGTACACGTTCCTGCGCTCGGGCACCAGCGTGTGGGTGTGGGAGCCGCAGGCGGTCTCGACGGCGGCGACGTACTCGGGGTTCCTCTTGTCGCTGATGTCGAAGACCTTCATGCCCTCCCACGAGGACTTCTCGGTCGCGGGCTGGGTGGTGCTGTTGCAACTGCTGTCGCTGCGCGAGGAGTCGGTGGACAGGAACAGCAGGTCACCGGAGACGGAGACGTCGTTCTGCGAGCCGGGGCACAGAACCTGGGCGATGGCCCTGGGTGCCTTCGGATTGCTGATATCGAAGACGTTGAAGCCGTCGTAGTTGCCGGCGAAGGCGTAATTGCCCTGGAAGGCGATGTCCGAGTTGGTGCCCAGCAGCGCGTCCTTGGGGACGTGGGCCAGGTGCTGGATGTTGTCGGAGTGGACGATCTCGTGCTGACCGGGTATCTCGCCGTCCGCGAGGGCCTCGCGCACCTCGGCCCGGGTGCTCTCGGAGACCTCCTTCTCCACGACGGGGCCGTCCCCCGGGTCGGGGGTCGCGCCGGCCGGTTGCGCGGTGAGCAACGCGGCCAGGAGCCCGGCAGCCGCAGCGGCACCTGCCAGGCGTCTGCGTCGGGTTCGGGGATTGCCGAACAGGATCACTGTTTTCCTCCCTTGTGCCGTTCGCACTGGAACGGTTCACGCACGCCCGAGTATCGTCTTCATCATGCACATTTCAAGAGCGGGCAATAGACATGTAACGAAAGCGCCTTGCAGCCGGGCGCGCTTCGCTACGGCCTCCCTGGCCGCCCTGACCGTGCTCGTGCTCGGCGGCTGCGACTCCGATTCCGACGCCAAGTCGGCCCCGCGGAGCGGCCCTTCGGTGATCGTGCCGGGCAAGCCCGGGGAGTCGAACCGGGTGCTGTCCGCCGAGGAGGCGGCACAGCAGCGCGCCGAGGACGACTCCCCCAACTCGGCGGACGTCTCCTACGCGCGGATGATGATCGAGCACCACGCCCAGGCCCTGGAGATGACCGAACTCGTCCCGGACCGGGCCGAGTCGGCGCAGGTCAGGAAACTCGCCGAGCGCATCGGCGCCGCGCAGGGTCCGGAGATCACCGCCATGAAGGGCTGGCTGAAGAACCACGGCAAGGCCGAGAAGAGCGACGGCCACGAGCACGGATCCATGCCCGGCATGGCGACCGAGGCACAGCTGGAGAAGCTGCGGGCGGCGCAGGGGAAGGCGTTCGACCAGCTCTTCCTGACGCTGATGATCACCCATCACGACGGGGCGGTCACCATGGCCACCGACGTGAAGGGGCAGGGCAACAACATCCAGATCGAGGAGATGGCCGACGAGGTGGCGGCTCAGCAGACGAGCGAGGTCACGCGGATGCGGGACATGCTCTGACGGCTCCGGTCGCCACGCCCGCCGCCGGGACCGCCATCCGGGCCACGCTCAGCGGCGGGCCCGGCGCCGGGTCAGGAAGCCGGCGTCACGCGCCTGCCCGATCAGCCTGAGCGACTTCCGGCGGTCCTGCCCCGTCGCACGCATCACCGCGAGGACGGGGTCGACGCCCTGCTCCTGGGCCGCACGGTACTTCTGCGCCACCAGCCACTGCCCCTCGACGCCCCGGGGCCAGGCCGGCACGACCAGACCGGACCCGGCACCCTCGCCGTCCGCCCCGGGCCCCGCCCCGACCCCGCACGCCTCGGACAGCGGAGCCTCGATCCAGTCGGCGAGCGCCGTGAGGTCGTCGAGGGACAGCGCCGGCTCGGCCCGTACGTCCTCGATCGAGACGCACCCCTCGCACACCACGGCGAGCGCGTCGACCCGGGCGCCGTCGCCGAACTCCAGCCGGATCCCGAACCACGCGGTGGCCCCGGTGTCGTCCCGCACTGCCCACGCGGGCCACACGGACACGGCAGCGTCCGTCGCACGGCGATCGGAAAGATTAAGAAAGGATGCTTCCAGCACACACGCAACGTAACCGCATGATCACATTCCATACGAACGAACACGCGTCCCGTACGGCGCACAGCACCCTGTCAGCGGAGCGGAAGCGGTGCGATGCTGGACTCGAGAGCGACTCCTGAAGACCCCCGAAGGTCCCTCCGACAAGGAGTTCCGCCGTGCTGCATGTCGCCGTGGTCGGCTCCGGGCCGAGCGGGTGCTACACCGCCCAGGGCCTTGTACAGCAGGACCCCGACGTGGTCGTCGACGTCCTGGACCGGTTGCCGTGCCCGTACGGCCTGGTGCGCTACGGGGTGGCGCCGGACCACGAGAAGATCAAGTCCCTGCAGAACAATCTGCGGACCGTCCTGGAGCACGAGCGGGTGCGGTTCCTCGGCGGCGTCCAGATCGGCCCGGACGGGGTGCCGACGGCCCGGTTGCGGGAGCTGTACCACGCCGTCGTGTACTGCGTGGGCGCCGCCACCGACCGGCACCTCGGGATTCCCGGCGAGGACCTGCCGGGCAGCTGGTCGGCGACCGAGTTCGTGTCCTGGTACAGCGCCCACCCGGACGCCATCGACGACGGTTTCGTCCTCGGCGCGCGCTCGGCGGTGGTCATCGGCGTCGGGAACGTCGCGGTCGACGTCACGCGGATGCTCGCGCGGGGCACGGCGGAGCTGAGCCCCACCGACATGCCGCAGGCGGCACTCACCGCCCTCGCAGCGAGCCGGGTGGCCGACATCAGCATGGTGGGCCGACGTGGCCCTTCGCAGGCCCGCTTCACCACCAAGGAGCTCCGCGAGCTGGGCACCCTGCCGGACACCGAAGTGATCGTGGATCCGCAGGAGCTGGCGTTGGATCCCGACTACGCCGACCCCTCCGCACTGCCCGCCGCGCAGCGCCGCAACGTGGAGGCGCTGCGCGCCTGGGCCGGGGCACCGGCACAGGGCGCCGGCCATCGCATCGCGCTGCGCTTCTTCCTGCGCCCCGTCGAACTCCTCGCCGACGCCGGACGCGTGGGCGCGGTCCGTTTCGAGCGGACGGCGCCGGACGGACAGGGCGGGGTGACGGGCACGGGCCGGTACGAGGACATCGAGGCCCAGTTGGTGCTGCGTTCTGTCGGCTATCGCGGAGTCCCCCTGGAGGGCCTGCCGTTCGACCCCGCGACCGGCACGGTCCCGCATCTCGCGGGCCGCGTCCTGCGCGAGGGCCTCGTCGCGCAGGGCGAGTACGTCGCCGGCTGGATCAAGCGCGGCCCGACGGGCGTCATCGGCACGAACCGTCCGTGCGCGAAGGAGACGGTGACGTCACTGCTGGAGGACGCCTCCGCACTCGTACAGCGGGAGTTGCCCGAGGATCCGCTCACGGCACTGCGCGCCGAGGGGATCGACCCGGTCGAGTGGCAGGGCTGGTGCGCGATCGAGCGGGCGGAGGTGGCGCTGGGTGCGTCGCTGGGCAGGGGTGTGGTGAAGCTCCCCGACTGGGAGTCGCTGATGAACGCCGCGCACAGCAACGAATCAGCAACACCTCCGTAATCAACACTCTGTTCAAGGAGCCTACGGTCTCGCCCATGACCGCAACAGCACCCGTGCACCCTGTCGACGAGATCCCGCCCAAGCGCCAGCTGGCCGCCTTCGGCCTCCAACACGTCCTCGCGATGTACGCGGGTGCCGTCGCCGTCCCCCTCATCGTCGGCGGCGCGATGAAGCTCCCGCCCGCGGACCTGGCGTATCTGATCACCGCCGACCTCCTGGTGTGCGGCATCGCGACGCTGATCCAGTGCATCGGCTTCTGGCGCTTCGGCGTGCGGCTGCCGATCATGCAGGGCTGCACCTTCGCCGCCGTATCGCCGATGGTGCTCATCGGCACCACGGGTGGCGGACTCCCCGCGATCTACGGTTCGGTGATCGTCGCGGGCCTCGCGATCGTGCTGCTGGCACCGGTCTTCGGAAGGCTGCTCCGATTCTTCCCTCCCCTCGTCACCGGCACCGTGATCCTGATCATCGGGCTGTCGCTGCTGCCGGTCGCGGGCAACTGGGCCGCGGGTGGCGCCGGTTCGGCGGATTTCGGGGAACCGAAGAACCTCGCGCTGGCGGCGTTCGTCCTGGCGGTGGTGCTCGGGGTGCAGCGGTTCGCGCCGGCGTTCCTGAGCCGGATCGCGGTACTGATCGGCATCGTGGTCGGGCTCGCGGTGGCCGTGCCGTTCGGGTTCACGGACTTCGGCGGAGTCGGGGACGCCGACTGGGTCGGGATCAGCACGCCGTTCCACTTCGGGGCGCCCACCTTCGAGTTCTCGGCCATCGTGTCGATGCTGGTGGTGGCGCTGGTGACGATGACCGAGACGACCGGTGACCTGATCGCGGTCGGCGAGATGACGGACCGCAAGGTCGAGCCGCGCTCCCTGTCGGACGGCCTGCGTGCCGACGGCCTGTCGACCGTGCTGGGCGGCGTCTTCAACACCTTCCCGTACACGGCGTACGCACAGAACGTGGGCCTCGTCGGCATGACCCGCGTGCGCAGCCGCTGGGTGGTCGCGACCGCGGGCGGGATCCTCGTGCTGCTCGGTCTGCTGCCCAAGCTGGGCGCGGTGGTGGCGGCGATACCGGCTCCGGTGCTGGGCGGTGCGGGCCTGGTGATGTTCGGGACCGTGGCCGCCAGCGGCCTCAGGACGCTCACCCAGGTGGACTTCAGGGGCAACAACAACCTGACGGTGGTGGCCGTTTCCGTGGCCATGGGCATGCTGCCGGTCGGTGTGCCGACGGTCTACGAGAAGTTCCCGGACTGGTTCCAGACGGTGATGAACAGCGGGATCAGCGCGGGCTGTCTGACGGCGATCGTGCTGAACCTGCTCTTCAACCACCTGCCCGCGAAGGCCGGTTCAGACCGTTCAGGTGGTTCAGCGGATTCAGGCGCCGAGCCGGACGGCCTGTCTGGCGGCGGCGTCGAGAAGGGCGTCGAGAAGTCCCGGGAAGAGGCCGTCTAGGTCGTCCTTGCGCAGGCCGTTCATCTTGGCCGTGCCCCGGTAGACCTGCTGGATCACACCGCTCTCGCGCAGCACCCGGAAGTGGTGCGTGGTGGTGGACTTGGTCACGGGCAGGTCGAACTGCGAACAGGAGAGCTCGTCGCCGACGGCGGCGAGCTCTCGCACGATCTGCAGCCGCATCGGATCGGACAGCGCGTGCAGCACGCCTTCCAGAAGGATCTCCTCGCGCGCCGGGTGCGGGAGGTCACGGCTGCTGACAGCGGCGCTGGTCACGGCGGCTCCACTTCGTCGGGTTCCCGTGCTCGGGATTCCCCCTTGCTCGGGTTCCCCCATTGTACGAGAGCTCTCGTAGTTTGACACATGCCGTACTACGATGCCTATCGTACGAGTCGACCGCTGGTCCCCGTGACGAATGGAGTCCGCCGTGAGTGCGCTCTTCGAGACCTACACCCTGCGCGATGTGACGATCCCGAACCGGGTGTGGATGCCCCCGATGTGCCAGTACTCGGCCGCGCCGGAGGGCCCCGACGCGGGCGCCCCCAACGACTGGCACTTCGCGCACTACGCGGCCCGCGCGGCCGGCGGCACAGGGCTGATCATCGTCGAGGCCACGGGCATCAGCCCCGAGGGCCGGATCTCCCCGTACGACCTGGGGATCTGGAACGACACCCAGGTAGAGGCGTTCCGCCGGATCACCCGCTTCCTGGTGTCGCAGGGCACGGTGCCGGCGATCCAGCTGGCCCACGCCGGCCGCAAGGCGTCGACCGACCAGCCCTGGAAGGGCGGCGCGCCGGTGGGACACGACGGCCACGGGTGGCAGCCGGTGGCGCCGAGCGCGGTCCCGTTCGCCGACGGGCACCCGGTGCCGACCGAGCTGACGGTCGCCGAGATCCAGGAGGTCGTGGGGCAGTTCGCGGACGCCGCGCGCCGCGCCCTCGCCGCGGGCTTCGAGATCGCCGAGATCCACGGCGCCCACGGCTATCTGATCAACGAGTTCCTCTCCCCGTACTCCAACCACCGCACCGACGAGTACGGCGGCTCGTACGAGAACCGCACCCGTTTCGCGCTCCAGGTCGTGGACGCCGTTCGGGAGGTGTGGCCGGACGACAAGCCGCTGTTCTTCCGGATCTCGGCGACCGACTGGCTGGAGGAGGACGGCTGGACCGCCGACGACACGGTCCGCTTCGCCGCCGACCTCAAGGCACACGGCATCGACCTGCTGGACGTCTCGACCGGCGGCAACGCTTCCGGCGCCCGGATCCCCGTCGGCCCGGGCTACCAGGTGCCGTTCGCCGCGCGGGTCAGGACGGAGACCACGTTGCCGGTCGCCGCGGTCGGACTGATCACGGACGTCGAACAGGCGGAGAAGATCATCGCGAACGGCGAGGCGGACGCCGTCCTGCTCGGCCGTGAGCTGCTGCGCAGCCCGTCGTGGGCGCGGCACGCGGCTCGGGAGCTCGGCGGGGACGTGCACGTGCCCGACCAGTACCACCGGTCCGTCTGATCACGCGGCGGACGCCGCCGATGCCGCGTCGCCGGAGGTGGTCGGCAGGTACCGGGCCACCATCCGCTCCAGGTGCGGCAGGGTGCGCTGGCCGAACACCGCGAGCGCGATCGACGCGGCGACGCCCGCCCAGGCGACCGGGCCGAGCGGCGTGCAGCCGAAGAGCCGGCTGAGGCCGGGGATCTCGACCAGGACGGCGAGGGCCGCCGCCGAGCCGAGGGCGGTCACGCGGACCAGCGTGCTGCCCCGGCGGTCGGCCAGGGTCTGGGCGAGCTGCGTGCCGACCACCGCGCACAGGGCCATCGTGGTGGAGCGGCGGGCGGTGCCCGGGGTGAAGCGGCCGATCAGCCAGGCGGACGTGGCGCCCAGGGTGGTGGTCAGGGCGCGGTGGCGGATCTTGCGGATCAGGGGTGCGCCGAGGAGTGAGGTGCCCAGGGGTTCGGTTCCTGCGGGGGCCGCTTCGGAGGCCGCGCCCTGCTGCTCCGCATCCGCGTCCTCCGTCGCGGATTCCGCATCGGCTCCCTCCGGCTCCTTCGGCGTCACCGCCACCGCCATGGCCGGGAACAGGTCCGTGAACAGGTTCACCAGCAGCATCTGACGGGTGGACAGGGGCGCGGCGCCCGACAGGAGCGTGCCGAGGAGGCCGAAGCCCACCTCGCCGGCGTTGCCGCCGATCAGGATGGCGATGGCGTCGGCGACGCTGTGCCACAGGGCCCGGCCCTCGGCGACCGCCTCGATCAGGACCGTCAGGTCGGCCGTGGTGAGGACGAGGTCGGCGGCGTTGCGGGCGGCCGCCGAGCCGCGGGCGTCGATGCCGACGCCGATGTCGGCGGCGCGGATGGCCGCGGCGTCGTTGGCCCCGTCGCCGACCATGCCGACCACGCGCCCGGCGTCCCGCAGTGCCTCGACGACCTGGAGTTTCTGCTCGGGGGCGACGCGGGCCACGACGCCCATGTCGCGCAGCATCCGGGCGCGTTCCTCCCGGTCCGCGGACGCCAGTTCGTCGCCCGTGACCACGCCGGTGTCCTCGGGCCAGCCCAGTTCGGCGGCGATCGCCCGCGCGGTCTGCGGATGGTCGCCGGTCAGCATGACGGGTCGTACGCCTGCCTCGCGCAGGCCCTCGACCAGAGCTGTGGAGGTGGCTCGCGGTACGTCGGCGAGGGCGAGCAGGCCGGTGAACTCCAGGCCTTCCAGGGGCTGTTCCAGGACGTCCGCATCCTTGTCCGCCGAGTCGAGCCGGCGCCGGGCCACCGCCAGGACCCGCAGTCCGCCGCCGGCCAGCTCGTGGGCCGCGTCCGATGCCGAGGAGGGCAGGTCGGCGCAGGCGGGCAGCACCGTCTCGGGGGCGCCCTTGACGACGAGTACCGCGGTGCCGTCCCCGGCCCGGCCGACTGCGGCGGCGTAGCCACGGTCGGCCGCGAAGGGCAGGCCCTCGTTCTGGGACCACTCGGGGTCGGGGCCGGCCGCGTCCAGGACGGCCTCGTCGGTGGCGTGCACCGGCCGGTCCGAGCCGCCGTTCAGCTGGGGGCAGGCGCGTGCCGCGGTCCGCAGCGTGTCGTCGTCTTCCTCGGGCTTGTGCACCTTGCCGTCGGCGTCCGTCACGCGGACCAGGCGGAGCTTGTTCTCGGTGAGGGTGCCGGTCTTGTCGAAGCAGATGGTGTCCATCCGGCCGAGCGCCTCAAGGGTGCGCGGGGCGCGGACGAGGACTCCGCGGCGGCTGAGCCGACGGGCGGCGGCCAGTTGCGCGACGGTCGCCACCAGCGGCAGCCCTTCGGGCACGGCGGCGACGCCCACCGCCACCCCTCCGCTGACCGCCCGGTGGATCGGCGTGCCGCGCAGCAGCGACAGCGCGGTCACCCCGGCGCCGCCGGCGAGGGTCAACGGCAGGGCCTTGTCGGTGAGTTCCCGCAGCCTGGCCTGTACTCCGGCGGACGGCGGGGTGCGGGCGGCGAGGGCCACGGCCCGGGCGGCCTCCGTCCGGTCCCCGGTGTCCACCACGATGGCCCGGGCATGTCCGGCCACCACGGTGGTGCCCTCGAAGATCATGGAGCTGCGGTCCGGCACGGCGGCGTCCGGCGTCGGTTCGATCCCCTTGTCCGCGGCCAGGGACTCCCCCGTCAGCGCGGACTCGTCCACCTCCAGGCCGTCCTCCCACACCAGCCGGGCATCGGCGGGCACCACGTCGTCCGCCCGGAGTTCGATCAGGTCGCCGGGGCTGAGCCTGGCGGCGTCCACGACGTGCGGCTGGGACTCGGGTTCCTCGGTGGTGACGCGCGCCTTCTGCTGCTGCTTCGCCAGCAGTCCGGACAGGGCCCGCTCGGCCCGCATCCGCTGGACGCCGCCGACCAGGGCGTTCAGGTCGAGCGCGCCGACGACCAGGAGGGCGTCCACCACGGAGCCGAGGATCGCCTCGGCGGCCGAGCCGACGGCCAGCACCGGGGTGAGGGGGTCGTCGAGCTCGCCGCGCACGGCCCGGGCGAGCTGGACCGGTCCGCTCAGCGGTGCGAACAGGGGGTGCCGGCCCATCCTGCGGATCGTCTTGCGCGCGCCGCCGGTGACCTGCTCGGGGACGGTCGGCTCCGGGCCCGTCTCGTGCTCCAGCCGTTCGCGGACCTCGGTGTGCTCCAGTTCGTGCCAGGCCACGCGCGGCCGGGGGTGCGGTGCGCGGGCCGTCGCAACCCCGAGGGCCGCTCGTCCGCCGGTCAGCAGGGCCCATGCGGCGCTGACGTCGACCGGCGTGTGCCGCAGCCCGGGCCACGGCGTGGGGCGCCCGCGCGCGGACTTGCCGATGGCCACCAGGAGTCCGGACAGGGCGGCACCGGAGCGGGCCAGCACCTGCGACCTGCGACCGACGCCGCGCGCGGCCGGAACCGCCCGCAACAGCCGCCACACGTCCGCAAGCCCGTGCAGGGCCAGCACGTCGGCGCTCCAGACGACGGCTCCGTCGCGGTCGGTGAGGGCGACGGCGACATCGCCGGCGAGCAGTCCGGCGAGGATGTCCTCGTCGTCCTGCGCCGGCCGCGCGACCGTGACGACGACGCTGTCCTTCTCGGCGCGCAGCGCGTTCACCACGTCGCTCAGCGACCGCTCGTCGCGGACCACCTGGTCGGCGAGGTTCGTGAAGTCGGCCAGCGCAGGGTCGTCCACCATCACGACCCGCAGACCCGCGCGCCGCGCCGCGTCCAGCACGGTCTCCGCCCACGGGTCGGCGTCGGCGCCCGGGGTCCGCAGGGCGCTCGGATGCAGGACCACGGTGTCGGCCATCTCCAGCTGCCGCAGCCGCTCCGGGTCCCGCACCAGGACGCCGTCGCGGGACAGCGCGGAGCTCAGTACGGCGTGGAAGGCGGCGGGTCCGTAGCGTGCGGCCTTGGGCGAGCCGGCGAGCACCGCCTCCGCCGCCTCGGTGCCGTCGTGTTTGACCAGCAGCATGGCCGCCGCACCGACCAGGCTGCCGGTCTCGGCGTGCGCGGCGTACTCCTGGGCCGGCGAGGTGCGCAGCGGCGGGCGCGGGAAGTGTGCCCCGGCCACGCTGGGCCGGTCCGGCGCGGAGACCTCGTCGTGGACCTTCTCGAACGCCGCCACGCGGGCCACCGTCTCCGCCAGCTGGAGCGAGCGCAGCGTGCCGTCGAGCACGAGAGCGGTCGGGGTCCGGCCGGCCCCGTGGACGGCCGCGTTAGCCATGGCCAGCACCAGGTCCATGCGGGAGCGGCCGATCCTGGCACGCAGCCAGCCCCGGAAGCGCGGGTTCTCCCGCAGCAGCGTCACGAGCGCGGTCACCGACCGGGGCGTGGTCGGCAGGCGCAGCGCGTAGCCGGCGAACGCCGCCGCGATGCCCACCCCGTCGGCGGCGAGCGTCGTGGCGGCGGCCCGCACCCCGGCGGGGTCTGCGGGGTGGGTGATCTCGTCGACCGAATTGTCCGTCCGGGCCAGGCCGTGCCGTGCCGCGATCTCGACCGCCCTGTCCACCACCTGGTCGCCGGCCGACTCCTCGACGGCGGTCACCACGAGTCGGCTCAGCCCGCCGTCCCAGTAGGCGAGCGCCACGTCGGGCCGCTCCATCAGCGTCTCGGCGACCTTGCGGGCGGCGTGCTCCATGCCGCCCTCCAGCCCTACTCGCTCCGGCGCCTCGGGGCGCAGGGCGAGATGGGTCCGGGCGCCGGACCGCCAGGGTTGCGGGCGAAGGGGCAGCGAGTTGCGGGCGACGCGCACGACACGCGCCGCGCTGTCGGCACTCCGTACCCCGGCCCGGGCCGTTCCGGCGACCGCCCCGGCGGCGATTCCCACCGCGGGAGCGGCTCCTCGGGCGAGCAGCCGGGGCCCGGCCGCGACCATCTCGGCTGCGGCGGCCGTCGGACGTGTGAGCAGTCCCAGAACCATCGCTCGCCCTCGCTCAGCTCGTTCGACGTCGGCTTCCGTGCCGCCGGGTTCCCGCAAAACGGCATGTCATCCGCGCACAGGGACGCGAAGGATCTCCCCCGGCCCTGCCTCGTCGTCGAGGTCGATCACCCTGAAGCGCAGGCCGTCCCGCCCAGCGTGAAGGCGCCCGGCGCCGCGCTGTTCCCGGTGTGGTCCGCCTGGTAGCCGATGCTGACGCTCGCCCCGGGCGCGAGCACCGCGTTGTACGGGGCGCTGCTCCCCGTCACCGCGCCGGCGGCCGGGGCGTACGTGGCTCCCCGTCCGCTGGTGATGGACTGGCCGGCGGGCAGGGTGAAGCCGAGCCTCCAGCCGTTGATCGCCGTCGTGCCCGTGTTGGTGATCGTCACGGAGGCGGTCAGGCCCGTGTTCCAGGCGTTGGTGGTCGCGGTCACCTTGCAGGCGCCGGGCTGCGGCTGGGGTGCGGGGCCGCCGCTGTCGAGGCCGAAGAAGGCGAGCACCCGGGCAGCCATGCCGTAGCCGTACAGGTTGTGGCCGACGCCCTGGAGGCTGATCGCCTCGACGGGGGCGCGGTCGCCGGTGCCGCCGTAGCGGGTGCGGGTCCAGCCGGACTGGGGCGTGTCCGTGGCGGCCGGGGTCTGACTGACGCCCTGGACATTCGTCCACTGCTTGATCATCTCCCCGAGGTTGGGGTGGCGCAGGACGTCGTCCTCGGTGCCGTGCCACAGCTGCATGCGCGGGCGGGGTCCGCTGAAGCCGGGGTAGGCGCCCCGCACCAGGTCACCCCACTGCTGCGGGGTGTGCGTGACGGTGCCGTTCGCGCAGGCGCTGTTCCACTCGGCGCCGTCGGTGGTGGCGAAGCAGCCGAAGGGGACGCCCGAGAAGGCGGCGCCCGCGGCGAAGACGTCGGGGTAGTCGCCGAGCAGGACGTTCGTCATCATCGCGCCGGAGGAGATGCCGGTGGCGAAGACACGGCCGGTGTCGGCGTCGTAGGTGCGGGTCACCCAGTCGACCATGGACCTGATGCCGACCGGGTCGCTGCCGCCGTCGCGCCGCAGCGCCTGCGGCGAGGAGACGTCGAAGCACTTGCTGCTGCGGGTGACGGACGGGTAGACCACGACGAACCCGTACTGGTCGGCGAGTGTGTCGTACTCGGTGCCGTTGTACATGTCCGGCCCTGAGCCGGTGCACCAGTGCACGGCGACCAGGACCGCCGGGTTGGCGGTGACGCCGGCCGGTACGTACACGTACATCCGCAGGTTGCTGGGATTGGTGCCGAAGTCGGTGACCTCGGTGAGGGTCGCGGTCGGCACGGCGTCGGCGGCGTCGGTGCGTGCGGCGGCCGTGGGGGCGGCGACGAGCAGGGCCGCCAACAGCGGCAGGAGGGCGGCGAGCAGCGTCCGGAGCTTTCTTGTCGCGGTCGTGCGGATGGGGGTGGGCACGTCCTCGTCCCTTCGGGTCGCGGGAGTGGCCTCTCCGGGCGCGGCAGAGGCCTCACAGCGAGGGCATCGTGACATGGACACGGCCACCATGGAAGCGCTCCCACACCTCAAGCATGAGAGCCCTTACCCCCACCAGGGCTGACCGAATTCTTC
The DNA here is from genome assembly GCF_045162795.1 of Streptomyces sp. NBC_01017. Lineage (NCBI taxonomy): Bacteria > Bacillati > Actinomycetota > Actinomycetes > Kitasatosporales > Streptomycetaceae > Streptomyces > Streptomyces sp. NBC_01017. The sequence continues at coordinate 9,333,836 of NZ_CP108683.1, read as the reverse complement.
TGCGCAAAGCGTTGACCAGAAAGCGCTTGCCCTCTACGTTCCGTTCAGCAGTGTGACCGACTCGCTTCGCAGCACCCCCGACATGGCCACACCGCCCGCGCGCGGCGTTCTGCATGACGTTCACAGTTCACGTACATGATCGTGTCGCTCCTCCCGAAGGGACGCACCCGCATGCGAACTCTCCCCCCACGTGCACGCCCGCAAAGAACCGCACTGGCGACGGCCGCAGCAGCCGTCCTCGCCACCGCGGCCGTCATCGTCCTGCCGCAGCCGGCCGGTGCGGCCGAGACCTCGCCGGTCGGGTTCGGTGCCGGGACGACCGGCGGCGGCAATGCCTCGGCGGTCACCGTCTCGACGCTGGACGCCTTCAGGACGGCGGTGACCGGCAACTCCGCCAAGGTCGTCCGGGTCAACGGCCTCATTTCGCTGAGCGGTCAGGTCGACGTCGGCTCCAACACCACGGTGCTGGGCGTCGGTTCGTCGTCCGGCTTCACCGGCGGCGGGCTGCGCCTGAAGGAGGTCACCAACGTCGTCGTCCGGAACCTGAACATCAGCAAGCCGGTGGCGCCTGCCGACGGCGTCACGGTCCAGGAGTCGACGAAGGTGTGGATCGACCACAACTCCTTCTCGGCCGACCGCGATCACGACAAGGACCACTACGACGGCCTGCTGGACATCAATCACGGCTCGGACGACGTCACGGTGTCCTGGAACACCTTCAAGGACCACTTCAAGGGCTCGCTCGTCGGACACAGCGACAACAACGCGAGCGAGGACACCGGGCACCTGAAGGTGACGTACCACCACAACCAGTTCAGCAATGTCTACTCGCGCATCCCCAGCCTGCGCTTCGGCACCGGGCACTTCTACAACAACCACGTGACCGGCGCCGACACCGCCTGCCACTCGCGCATGGGCGCCCAGATGCTCGTGGAGAACAACGTCTTCCGCGACACCAAGATCGCCGTCACCACGAACCGCAGCAGCGACGTGGACGGCTACGCCAACCTCCGCGGCAACGATCTCGGCGGGGCCGCGACCGAGATCTCCCGGGTCGGCACCTTCACCACGCCGCCCTACGGCTACACCGCGGAGTCCGCGTCCACCGTCGTCGCCTCGGTGACGTCCGGCGCGGGCGCCGGGAGGCTCTGACCTCCCCACAGGTCTGCCCACCCCCGCCAGGAAGAAGATCCGGCACCACCCATCCGACACCCCCACAACCGGAAGAAGGCATACGGGACATGACTTCACCCGCAAAGCCCCGCGCCCGTCGGCGCGCACTGACCGGCGGTCTGACCGCTCTCGGCCTCTCATCTGTCATGATCACGACAGTCGGCGCACCGCCCGCGAACGCCGCCACCTGGCCCACGCCGAGCAGCAGCCAGCCGGTGAGCTCCACCATCTCCGTGTCCGGCGTCCGCGACGGCGGCATGGTCCGCTACTACGGCAGCGGCGACCTCGCCGGCGACGGTCAGGAGGAGGGCCAGGACCCGATCTTCAAGCTCGCGGCCGGCGCGACGCTGAAGAACGTCATCATCGGCGCACCCGGCGCCGACGGCATCCACTGCGAGGGCAACTGCACGCTGCAGAACGTGTGGTGGGAGGACGTCGGCGAGGACGCGGCCACCTTCCGGGGCGGCTCCACCTACACCGTGACCGGCGGTGGCGCCAAGAAGGCCGCCGACAAGGTCTTCCAGCACAACGGGCCCGGCACCCTGAACATCTCCAACTTCGCCGTCAGCGACTTCAAGACGCTGTACCGCTCGTGCGGCGACTGCTCCACGCAGTACACGCGCAAGGTCAACCTCAGCAACATCGAGGTGACCGGTACGGGGTCCACCGCACGCCTCGTCGGCATCAACGTCAACCGCAACGACGTGGCGACGCTGCGCGGCATCACGATCCTCAACGACGCCGGCCGCAAGGTCGTCCCGTGCCAGAAGTACAACAACAACACGGCCGTGGGTACCGGGCCGGACAGCACGAACTGCCTGTACTCCAGCTCGGACATCACCTACCGGTAGCACCCGCTCGCACGTAGCCCCCCACGGTGAACGCGGCCGTCCGAAGCGTCCCCGCACGGCGCTTCGGGCGGCCGTCGTGTCGTGTGCGGTCAGTTGCGGGCACGCGCGCGTGCGCTGTCGGTGGCGTCGTGCCCGTCACGCGCGCGTACGTCCTCCGCGAGCTCCCGTCGGTAGTCCGCGTACGCGGCGCGCAGCCGGTCACCCGGCCAGTCGGCCGGGAGGAGTTCAGGGGGCAGTACCGGGTCGGCGAGCAGGTGCCGTACGACGGCCGCGAAGGCGGTGAAGCGGTCGGACGGCCGCCGCGCGTGGGCGACCCGGGCGAGCAGGGCACGTCCGGTGCGGGCCCAGGCGTCCAGCGGCCACAGGCTCGCGGCGAGCTCGGGTGCGGGGCGGTCGGGGCGGGCCGTGTAGCTCTGGGCCACCTGGGCGACGTCGCCCGGCAGGGGCCGGAGCAGATTGGCCGGGCGCAGCCAGACGCCCTCGCGGAGCTCGGCGAGCCGGAGCCGGGTCAGCTCGGTGCGCAGTTCAGCGCGTTCGGCGGGGCCGCGGCCCGTGGCGGTGACGACGATCATCTCCCAGTCGCCGTCCCAGGGCAGGGTCTCGGGGTGAACGGCGTCGTCCTGGCGTCGCTGGCGTTCCAGCAGCCGGTCGCTGAGCCGGTAGACCGTGTCGGCGCGCCGCAGGTCACCGGCCGCCACCATCCGGCTGAGCGCGGCCCGCACGGTGGACCCCGCGATCCCGAACGGCTCCACGCTGCGCACCAGCTCCTTCACCGGCAGCTCGGGCGGATGCAGACCCAGCAGCAGGCTCAGGACGACCGACCGGGCGGACAGCGGGCGCAGGTCCGCCTCCCCGGTCGGCGGTGACGCGTTGTTCGGCATGACCAGGACCTTACGTGCCGGCTCGGAGTATTACAGGATTGCTGCAACCGCAGCGACAGTGCAACACTGCGGCATGGTCTCGATACTCGCGCAGGAGCAGTCCGGAGCCGCGCCGGAGCAGTCCGGGCAGTACGGCACCCACGACGTCACCAACCAGCCCCCTCCCCTGGCGCCGTACGACGCGTCCGAGGACACGGCCCTGATCGAGGGGCTGCGCCGCGAGGGGGCCGCGTGGGCCGAGGAGGACATCCGGCGGCTGGGCCTGCGGGCCGGGAGCGCCGAGGCGCAGGAGTGGGGTGAGCAGGCCAACCGCCACGAGCCCGAGCTGCGTACGCACGACCGGTACGGCCACCGGGTCGACGAGGTCGAGTTCCATCCGAGCTGGCACCACCTGATGCGGGTCGCGGTCGGCGAGGGGCTGGCGGCGGCGCCCTGGGCGGACGAGCGGCCCGGAGCGCATGTCGCGCGGACCGCGGGCGGGCTGGTGTGGGGGCACACGGAGGCGGGGCACGGCTGCCCGACGTCGATGACGTACGCCGCCGTCCCCGTGCTGCGCCGGCAGCCCGAGCTGGCGAAGGTCTACGAACCGCTGCTGACCAGCCGGGAGTACGACCCGGAGCTGCGCGTGCCCACCGAGAAGCGGGGGCTGCTCGCGGGCATGGGGATGACCGAGAAGCAGGGCGGCTCCGACGTCCGTACGAACACCACCACGGCGTCACCGACGGCCGAGCCCGGGGTGTACACCCTGCGCGGGCACAAGTGGTTCACCTCGGCGCCCATGTGCGACGTCTTCCTGGTCCTGGCGCAGGCGCCGGGCGGGCTGTCCTGCTTCCTCGTGCCGCGAGTCCTGCCCGACGGCAGCCGCAACACGTTCCGCATCCAGCGCCTGAAGGACAAGCTGGGCAACCGCTCCAACGCCTCCTCCGAGCCCGAGTTCGACGGCACCGTCGCCTGGCTGGTGGGGCCCGAGGGACGGGGCGTCAAGACGATCATCGAGATGGTCAACTGCACGCGGCTGGACTGCGTGATGTCGTCGGCGGTGCTGATGCGCAAGACGCTCGTCGAGGCGGGCCACCATGTGCGCCACCGCAGCGCGTTCGGGGCTCGGCTGCTCGACCAGCCGCTGATGCGCAACGTCCTGGCCGACCTGGCGCTGGAGTCCGAGGCCGCCACGACGCTCACGCTACGGCTGGCCGGCGCGGCCGACCGGGTGGTGCGCGGGGACGACGCGGACGGGACCGAGGCGGCGTTCCGCCGGATCGCCACCGCCGTCGGCAAGTACTGGGTCACCAAGCGCGGTCCGGCCTTCACCGCGGAGGCCCTGGAGTGCCTCGGCGGCAACGGCTACGTCGAGGAGTCGGGCATGCCCCGCCACTACCGCGAGGCTCCGCTCCTGTCGATCTGGGAGGGCTCGGGGAACGTCAACGCCCTTGACGTCCTACGGGCGTTGAGTCGAGAGCCGGACACGGCCGAGGCCCTCTTCGCCGAACTCGCCCTGGCGCAGGGGGCGGACGCGCGTCTGGACGCGTCGGTGGCACGCCTGAAATCCCTGCTCGCCACGGGCTCCGAGGCCGCCGCCCGCCGCCTGGTCGAGCTGATGGCCCTCACCCTCCAGGCCTCCCTCCTGATCCGCCACGCCCCCACACCGATCGCCGACGCCTTCTGCGCCACCCGACTGGGCGGCGACTGGGGCCACGCTTTCGGCACACTGCCGGACACGGCGGACGTGGACGGGATTCTGGGGCGGGCGCTGCCGGGTGTTGTGGGATGAGGGCTGAAGGCTGAGGGCCGAGTACTGAGGTGCGGCCCGGGGGGCGGGCGGTGGCGCCGCAGGAGCGGCTGGGAGAGCGCGGGACTGACCGGCTGGGACGCCGGGCTCCGGGCTCCGGGCTCCGGGCTCCGGGAGTCTGACGGACGTGGGCCGACGGACAGGCGTGAGCCGCCCGGGCCTGTCGCCGGGCCGCCTCCTGCGCCGCCGCCGATGCAGCCATGGGCCGGGCTCCCCTACGGCCGTCACCCGGTCGTCCGTCCACCCCACAGTGGCCCGAAGCGTGCCCACTCATAGCCCCAGTTGTCGATGCGGTTGCACTCCAGGCGGCTGCGGAGGGCCCGGCCTGCGACGAAGGGGACGGACGCGGCGCAGAGGCCTGCGAGGCCGCCGACCAGGGTGGCTCGGGTGCGGGCCTCGGAGGGGGTGGCGGGCCGGGTGACCAGGCGGCCCTGTGGGTCCGTCCAGACGGTGACCGGCGTGCCGACACCGCTGCCGGGGCGGACGCGGGCCTGGCCGGTGTGCGGGGAACCGTCCCGCGCGCTCCAGCGGACCTGCGCCCACACGTACTCGCTGGTCGACGACGTGCCGGAGCGCGGGTCGGCCGTGCCCGGCGCCTGCTCGCTGAGCAGGGCCACGGCGGGCCGCCACTCGACGCGCTCCCGGGCCATTCCCTGCTCCACCGTGCGGGCCGTCGCCAGGCCGGCGAGCACTCCGCACAGGACAGTCAGTACCCAGGCGGCGAGGAGCACCCAGGACTCCACCGCGTCGGCCCGGCGTTTGAGCGGATTGCGCCGCCAGCGCCACAGCCACACCTTCGGACCACGGAACGCCATCGAGGGCTTCCTCCTCATGAGGGCACGAACGTGCCTGCCGGACCGGCCTCCATCCCATACGGGAGACGGGAGGCGGATGCTCACTGCACGTACCGGGATCGACCGTGGCACGGGTCACGCGGCCCCCGCGGGCGTCTTCCCGAAAGTGCCCGCAGCGCCCGTCGGAGGGCTATCATCGCCGCGCTGACCTGCGGCGTCACCCTTTCCAGAGGTGACTGTCAGTGCCGGGGTGCAGACTGGCCGGTACCTGAGACAAAGACGTCGCGGAGGTGGTCGGCATGACCGAGACAATGCTCGCCGTGGGCACGCGCAAGGGGCTGTTCATCGGGCGGAGGCGAGGTGGCGCCTGGGAGTTCGACGAGAGTCCCTACTTCAACGCCCAGGCCGTGTACTCGGTCGCCATCGACACCCGCGGCGAGCGTCCGCGACTTCTGGCGGGCGGCGACAGCGCCCACTGGGGCCCGTCGGTGTTCCACTCCGACGACCTGGGCCGCACCTGGACCGAACCGGCCCGGCCGGCCGTCAAGTTCCCCAAGGACACGGACGCCTCCCTGGAGCGCGTGTGGCAGCTGCACCCGGCGGCAGCGGAGCCCGACGTGGTGTACGCGGGCACGGAACCGGCGGCGCTGTACCGCTCGGAGGACCGCGGCGAGACCTTCGAGCTGGTCCGCCCGCTGTGGGAGCACCCGACCCGGTCGAAGTGGGTGCCGGGCGGCGGCGGTGAGGGCCTGCACACCGTGATCACCGACAAGCGCGATCCCCGGGCCGTGACGGTCGCCGTCTCGACGGCGGGGGTGTTCAAGACCGCCGACGGCGGTGCGAGCTGGGCGCCGTCCAACTCCGGTGTCTCCGCGGTGTTCCTGCCGGACCCGAACCCGGAGTTCGGCCAGTGCGTCCACAAGATCGCGCAGGACGCGGCGACGCCGGACCGGCTGTATCTGCAGAACCACTGGGGCGTCTACCGCAGCGACGACGCGGGCGCGAACTGGACGGACATCGGCGAGGGCCTGCCGTCCACGTTCGGCTTCTCCGTGGCCGCGCACCCCCACCGCGGCGACACGGCGTTCGTCTTCCCGATCAACGCCGACTCGGACCGCGTCCCGGCCGACCACCGCTGTCGCGTCTTCCGTACGGCGGACGCGGGCAAGACCTGGGAGCCGCTGTCGGCGGGACTGCCGCAGGACGACCACTACGGCACGGTGCTGCGCGACGCGATGTGCACGGACGACGCGGACCCGGCGGGCGTGTACTTCGGCAATCGCAACGGCGAGGTGTTCGCGTCGGCCGACGACGGCGACAGCTGGCAGCAGTTGGCTTCGCATCTGCCGGACGTGCTGTGCGTCCGGGCCGCGGTGGTCGGATGAGCCGTCGGGGCTTAGTGGCCGGCCTTGGCCACTGGTTGATCACCGCCGCCCGTGCGGCAGTAGGGTGACGCCCGTGGCACCACGACCCTTGCATGAAATCGTCGAAGCGGGCTGGGCGAAAGCCCTGGAACCCGTTGCCGAACGGATCGCCGGGATGGGCGACTTCCTGCGCGCGGAGATCGCCGCGGGACGCACCTATCTACCGGCCGGGCCGAACGTCCTGAGGGCCTTCCAGCAGCCCTTCGACGACGTACGGGTCCTGATCGTCGGGCAGGACCCGTATCCGACCCCAGGACATGCCGTGGGACATTCGTTCTCGGTGGCGCCCGACGTACGTCCGCTGCCCGGCAGCCTCCTCAACATCTACCGGGAGCTCAACACCGACCTGGGGCTGCCGCAGCCGTCGAACGGCGATCTGACGCCGTGGACCGAGCAGGGCGTACTGCTGCTCAACAGGGCGCTCACCACGGCCCCGCGCAAACCGGCCGCGCACCGCGGCAAGGGCTGGGAGGAGGTCACCGAGCAGGCCATCCGTGCGCTCGCCGGACGCGGCAAGCCGCTGGTCTCCATCCTCTGGGGCCGCGACGCCCGCAACCTCCGTCCCCTCCTCGGCAGACTCCCGTCACTGGAGTCCGCGCACCCCTCCCCCATGTCCGCCGACCGCGGCTTCTTCGGCTCGCGCCCGTTCAGCCGCGCCAACGGCCTGCTGATCGAACAGGGCGGACAGCCGGTGGACTGGCGCCTGCCGTGACCGGCCCGTCCGGGTTCCTCGCCGTCGACTCAGGAGGGTCCGGCCTGCGGGTCGTCGTGGGCACCGTCGGCCGTGGGGCGACGGCCCGGCGGGAGTCCCGCGAACCGGTTCGTACCGGGGACCGGGGCATCGACCCCGGGCACTTCCTGGAGCAACTCGTGCCCATGGTGCGGGCGCTGACGGCCGAGGCCGGTGTGGACCGGCTGGACGCGGCCGCCGTCGGCGCTGCCGGGATGGCCAGCCTGGGCGACGCCCTGCGTGCCGAACTGCCGGACGCGCTGGGACGGGAGTTCGGCATCGGGCGGGTCGCGCTCGCCGCGGACGCCGTCACCGCGTACGTCGGCGCCCTCGGGCCGCGGCCCGGTGCCGTCGTCGCCGCCGGTACGGGACTCATCGCGATCGGCACCGACCTGACGAACTGGCACCGTGCGGACGGCTGGGGGCATCTGCTCGGCGACTGCGGCAGCGGCGCCTGGATCGGACGGGCCGGGCTCGAGGCGGCGTTGCGCGCGTACGACGGGCGGCCCGGCGGGTCGGCCGGACTGCTGGCCCGCGCCGAGGAACTGTTCGGCCCGGTGCGGAACCTGCCCGGGAACCTGTATCCACGGCCGGACCGCCCTGCCGTCCTGGCCTCCTTCGCTCCCCAAGTGGCCGCCTGCGCCGACGGCGACCCGGTGGCCGCCGACATCCTGCGGGCCGCCGCACGGCACATGGCCGACTCCGCGGCCGCCGTCTGCCCCACGACGGGGGAGCCTCAAGTCGCACTCACCGGCGGTCTGTTCAAGATGGGCGCCCCTCTCGTCGTACCCCTGCAAGAGGAGTTGGCGAAGCGGCTGCCGACCGCGCGGACGGTGCCGGCCGCCGGGGATCCGCTCGACGGGTCCGTGCGCATCGCGACCGATCTCGCGACGGACGCGCTCACTCTGCCGAGTGACGAGGCGATGCTCTGCGTGGTGAACGGAAAGGGGGACTGATCCACCTAGGCCGCCCGGTTCCACTCTGCACGTCACTCAATCAGACAAAAGCGGACGGATACCGCTCACCTGCACCCTCCCCGAACAGGGGAGCCCAAGAAGCCAGTAACATGCGTCGCCATGAGCTCCCCCACTGGGCCCGCGTCCGGCCTGCCAGTACGAATGCCGCGACCTCGTCAGCCCGGGCGGCACCGCCGACCCGAGCCCTTGGCGGCTCCCGAGGGCGCGCCCGCGCTCGTCCTCGCGGTGCCGGGCACGCCTAGCGCCGCGACCCGCGGTCTCGCCGAGGAGGTCGTGAGCATCGCCCGCTCCGAGCTCCCCGGCCTCGACGCCCGGATCGGGTACGTCGACGGCGATGACGTGGAGTTCCCCACTCTCCAGTCCGTGCTCGTGCACGCGGCCGAGGAGCGCGCCGCCCGTTATGAGCAGGCGATCGCCGCAGGGGTGGAGGCCAAGGAGCCGGAGGGCCCCGTCGCCGTCGTAGTGCCGCTGCTCGCCGGCCCGGACAGCGCGCTGCTGCGCGTCATCCGCCAGGCCGTGATGGACAGCCGCGTCGCGGCCGACCTGACCGATGTGCTGGGCCCGCACCCGCTGCTCGCCGAGGCGCTGCACGTGCGCCTGTCCGAGGCCGGTCTGGCCCGCGCCGACCGTGCCCGCCTGTTCACCGTGGCCACGGCCGCGGACGGCATCATCCTCGCCTCCGTCGGCGGCGAGGAGGCCGTGCAGGCGGCCGGGATCACCGGCATGCTGCTTGCCGCGCGCCTGGCCGTGCCGGTGATGGCAGCGGCCCTGGACCAGGAGGGCTCGATCTCGGCGATCGCCGAGCAGCTGCGTTCCTCGGGCTCCCAGCAGCTGGCGCTGGCGCCGTACCTGATAGGGCCGGAGATCGACCCGAGCGTGGTCGCGGAGGCCGCCCATGAGGCGGGCTGCTCCGCCGCCGAGGCGCTCGGCCCGTACCCGGCGATCGGCAAGCTCGCCCTGTCGAAGTACACGTCGGCGCTGGGCATCGCCCCGCAGGCTGCGCAGGGCACGCCGGTCCGCTGACGCCGCCCGATGTGCAGGTGACCGCGCGTCTCGTGGGCGTCGCAGTCGTCATGCCGAAGGGCCCGCTCCACGTCCGGAGCGGGCCCTTCGGCATGCGGTCACACCCTGCCGACGTCCGGGCCGATGACCACGCAGGACGCCGCGGGCACCTCGATCGAGCCCTCGTAGCGCGGGAGCCCGCTGTCGGGGTCCAGGGCGAACCAGGTGACGTCACCGGAGCGCTCGTTCGCGACGTACAGGAACCCGTCCGCCTCGGTGAGCGCGCGCGGCCAGTGGCCGGCGCAGATCACCGTCCCGACGAGCCGTAGTTCCTCGCCCTCGACGGCGAACGTGGACAGCACGTCCTCGCCGCGGGTCGCGGTCCATACGAAGCGGCCGTCGGGCGAGGCGACGATGCCGGACGGATAGGCGTCGCCGGCCGGGCCGCCCGGCAGGACCGGCGTCTCCGTCATCGGCTTGAGCGTGCCGTCGTCGGCGTCCCAGTGGCAGACGGTGACGGTGGGGGTGAGTTCATTGACGACGTACGCGTACGGGCCGTGCGGGTGGAAGGCCAGGTGGCGCGGGCCCGAGCCCGGCCGCAGAGCGATCTCACGGTGCACGTCGAGCGCGCCGCCGGCCAGCGTGCACACCCGCACCGAGTCGGTTCCGAGGTCCACGCTGACGGCCCAGCGGCCGCTCGGGTCGGGTTGCACGTGGTGGGCGTGCGGGCCCTGCTGGCGTGGCGTGTGCGGGCCGGAGCCGGTGTGCTGGAGGACGGCGGACGGGGCGCCCGCGAGGGTGCCGTCGACGCGGACGGGCACGGCGGTGACGCTGCCGGAGCCGTAGTTGGCGGTCAGGACGTGGCCGGCGAAGAGGCTGAGGTGGGTGGGTCCGCCGGCGCCGACCGGGACCGGTGATCCGATGAGCTCCGGCTTGTCCCCGGTCACGCGGTACGCGGCCACCGCGCCCTCGGCCGTCTCGCTGACCGCGTAGAGCGTGTCGCCGCCCGGCGACAGGGCCAGGTACGCCGGGTCGGGCACGTCGTCCGCGCCTCCCAGGACGGTGAGCGCGCCGCTGCCCGCGGCCACGGACGCCGTCACGATCCCGGGGCCGCCGGCCGCCGTGAACGACCCGATGTAGGCCCGCCGTGCCCGCCTGCCACCCTCTGCCACCGCTGTCCCCTTCCGGTCGGGTGCCGTCCGGGCTGACGGTAGCAGCGGATCATCATCGGTCTAGACCAAGAGCCCGTTCAAAACGTCGGCGCGAGCGGTCGTCCCTCGCCCCTGGCCCCGGCTCTGGCCTCGGGGTGTTGCGGGTGGGCGGGCTGCCGCTGCACCGCCTCGCAGGTCCGGTGGCAGACGGGCGTGGCGTGGCGCTCCCCTGGAGGGCATGCAGGGGTACACCCCAGGAGGCTCACCCGCGGGCCGCTCCCGCGCGGCTCGCGGGCTCCTTGCGTCCGATGGCGCGGGGGTACCCGGAGGATCTCCTGATCCACCCTCCGGGTGGCCGACAAAGCGACTTTGCGGAGCGGGCGCGGCTCGCGCGGCCGGCGTGTGGATCGCGGAGGATCTCCCGCACGCCCGGCGTTCTCACGCTCCGACGAGCCGGGACCCGGACGGCGTGCGCAGGGGCTGGGACAGTTCGGCCAGGGCTCGTTCCAGGCCGTGCAGATGGGTCAGTGCGGGATCCGCCTCCGTCGGGTGCGTGAGGGGGGCGGTGACATCCGCACCGCCGGTCAGCGCCTCGACCGCGACCTCGACGCGCCAGCACGCCGCGGCCAGGCGGGCGTCGTGCGAGGCCTCGGGGTCGGCGGCGACGGCGGCAAGGCCGCGGATCTCGCGGGCGCAGTCGTCGAGCAGGGCCAGGACGTGGCGGGCGCGGCGCTTGCGGGCCGACATCGGGTTCAGCGGATGCACCAGCGGTGCGAGGGCAAGGCGTACCCGGCCGAGCAGCTGCTCCAGCTCGGCGAGCCGCGAGGACGGGTCGGCGCTTTCGTCCCCGGCCAGGCGTGCGGCGGCCTCGGCGGTGGCGGCGTGGACGCAGCGCAGGGCGCGCTGGATCCAGGCGTCATTGACGGCATGCGTGGTCACGGGCAGGACGAACAGCACGGCCAGCACGGCGCCGAGTGCCCCGACGCCGGTCTCGGCGAGCCGCAGCGCCAGCAGGGCGGGATCGAGGACGCCCAGCAGGCCGTAGAGCAGCTCGGCGAGCACCGTGACGCAGAGCATCATCCAGGTGTAGGAGACGGCGGCCGTGTAGAAGATGCCGAAGACGCAGACGGCTAGGAGCGCGGCCGTCGGGATCGTCTCGCCGTGCAGTGGGACGGCGACGAGCAGGCCGAGGCCGATGCCGATCACCGTGCCGAGGACCCGGCGGAAGCCGCGGACCATGGTCTCGCCGCGCGAGGTGGTGTTGACGAAGATCCACCAGGTGGCGCCCACGGCCCAGTACCAGCGGTGCCCGGACACCAGCTGGCCCACGACGAGCGCGAAGCCCGCGCCCGCGGTGGCCTGGATCGCCTGCCGTGTGGTCACGCGGGCCAGGCCGGTGCCGCCCGGAGGTGCGGGTACCGGCGCCGGGGGCAGACGGCGTTCGTAGCACCACAGCCCGAAGCGCACTGCGGACGCGGTGAGCAGGGAGAGCAGTACGGCGGCGTAGAGCTCGGGCAGCCGGTCCGGGGTCGCCTGCAGGAACTGCGCCACGAAGAAGGTCATGAACGCGAACACACCGAGGCTGTGCCCGCGCGGCCCCCAGCGGCGCGCGTACACGCCGGCGCCGACGACGGCGAGGAAGGTGAGGTCGCGGGCGACCGGCTGGTCGTGGAGCTCGGCAGCCGCCGCTAGGACGGGCAGGCCGACGAACGGCAGCAGAGCGGTGGTGACCGCCTGTCCGCGGACCGTGGCGTCGGTGACGGTGAACAGCGCGAGCAGCGCGGCGAGCCCGCCGGTGACGGCACCGACGAGGGAGTGACCGGCCAGTCCGCAGACGACGACCGCGAGCCCGATGCCGAGCACGGCCCGCACGGCGAAGCGCAGCCGCGCCCGCCCCGGGTCCGGCGCCACGAACACCCTCTTCAGCACTACGTCCCGCCCCTTTGCTCGGTGTACTCCGGCATGAAAAAGGCGCCGCGGGATCCGCAGCGCCATCGACGGGCCCATTGCAGCATCAAGGGGCAGTCTGGCTCAAGCGGCGCCTAGAATGCTGAGCCATTGGTACAGGTATTACGGTCCCCGTACGTCCATCGGCGAGCCAACGGACCAGGACGGACCAGGACGGTCCGTGGCGGACGCGGATGCGGACACGGGGCGAAGGAGGCAGGACGGCATGGCCGTGGACGAGCTCGACACCCGCATCCTGCGGCTGCTGCTGGAGCAGCCCCGCACCAGCGTGCGCGAGTACGCCCGCATCCTCGGCGTCGCGCGGGGCACGTTGCAGGCACGCCTCGACCGGCTGGAGCGGGACGGCGTGATCACCGGCACGGGGCCGGCGCTCTCTGCTGCCGCGCTCGGTCATCCGGTGCTGGCGTTCGTGCACATCGAGGTCACCCAGGGCCACCTCGACGACGTGGGCGACGAGCTCGCCGCCGTGCCGGAGATCGTCGAGGCGTTCTCGATCACGGGTGGGGGCGATCTGCTGACCCGGGTGGTGGCCCGCGACAACGCGCACCTGGAGGACGTGATCCAGAAGCTGATCAGCCTGCCCGGCGTGGTCCGCACCCGCAGCGAGGTCGCCCTGCGTGAGCGCGTCCCGCACCGGTTGCTGCCGCTGGTGGAGTCGATCGGGCGGGCGGCGGCCCGGAAATGACCTTTGACATCCTGGGTCCATGAGCGGTCTCGGCAGCACTTCGGTCATCTTCGATCTCGACGGAACACTCGTGGACAGCGAGCCCAATTACTACGAGGCGGGGCGGCAGGTTCTCGCCGAGCACGGGGTCACCGACTTCACGTGGTCGGATCACGAGCGTTACGTCGGTATCAGCACGCTGGAGACAGTCACGCTCTGGAAGCGGGAGTACGGCCTGCGGGCGTCCGTCGACGAGCTGCTCGCAGCCAAGAACCGCCGCTACCTGGATCTCGCCCGCACGTCCACGCGCGCATACCCCGAGATGCGCAAGTTCGTGGAGCTCCTGGCGACCGAGGGCGTCCCGCTGGCCGTCGCCTCGGGTTCGTCCCTGGAGGCCATCACGGCGATCCTGTCGGGCACGGGCCTGGACGCCCATCTGCGCACCGTCGTCTCCGCCGACGAGGTCGACCGCGGCAAGCCCGCCCCCGACGTCTTCCTGGAGGCGGCCCGCCGGCTCGGCGCGACACCGGCCGACTGCGTGGTCGTCGAGGACGCCGCCCCGGGCGCGGCCTCCGCTCACGCGGCCGGCATGCGCTGCATCGCCATCCCGTACGTGGCCACCCAGGCGGACGCCCCGGAGTTCGCGACGGCAGGTCTGCTGCTGCGGGGCGGGCAGGAGGAGTTCACGGCGCGGACGGCGTACGACTGGCTGCGCCGCACGAGGTAGGGCCCCGCCGACCGACGAGCCGAACGGCCGGAACCGCGACCGGAATTAAACCGCTCCAGACCCGTTGACCCTCGCCCGCCTCCTCCCTATCGTCTGGTCGACTGTTCGTACGACGTTCGCAATATCGAACACCCCATATCCTCACCCGCTGTCCCCACCCGGCGCCCCCACCCCCCTCATGGAGGAGCACACATGGCCCAGCCCCTCTCCAGACGATCCCTCCTCCAGGCCGCGGCCCTCGCCGCTGCGGTTCCCGCGATCAGCCACTCGGCAACCGGCCGGGCCTCCGCCGCTTCGGCCGCCCCGGCCGTCGTTCAGGAGGCGCAGTCCGTGGCCGTCACACCTTCCACCTGGACCGTCCAGCCCTTCGCCCTCGACGACGTGGCCCTCAGGCCCGGACTCTTCGCCGACAAGCGGCAGTTGATGCTGGACCACGCCCGCGGCTACGACGTGAACCGGCTGCTGCAGGTCTTCCGTGCCAACGCCGGCCTCTCCACCGGCGGTGCGGTGGCGCCCGGGGGCTGGGAGGGGCTCGACGGCGAGGCGAACGGCAATCTGCGCGGGCACTACACCGGGCACTTCCTGACCATGCTGTCGCAGGCGTACGCCGGCACCGGCGAGCAGGTGTTCGTCGAGAAGATCCGCACCATGGTCGGCGCGCTGACCGACGTGCGCGCGGCGCTGCGCAAGGACCCCGCGGTGCTGAGCGTGAGCGGGAGGTTCGGCACCGCCGCCGAGCACGTCCGCGGCTCCTACCAGTACGTCGATCTGCCCGCCGCCGTCCTCGGGGGTGCCTCCGCGATCACCCTGTCGGCCTGGGTGAAGCCCACCCACGACGCCAACTGGACGCGGGTGTTCGACTTCGGGAACAACAACACCCGGTACCTGTACCTGGCCGCCCGCAACGCCGCCGGCGTCCCGCGCTTCGCCATCACGACCAACGGGCCGGGCGGCGAGCAGGGCCTCGACGGGACCGCCGCGCTGCCCCTCGACCGGTGGAGCCACCTCGCGGTCACGATCGCGGGCGGCACCGGGACGCTGTACGTCAACGGCACCGCCGTGGCCCGCAACTCGGCGATGTCCCTCACCCCGGCCGCCCTCGGCACCCTCACCAACCACTGGCTGGGCCGCTCCAACTTCGCCACCGACCCGGTCTTCGCGGGCGCCTACGACGAGTTCAACATCTGGTCGCGCGCGCTCACCGCCGCCGAGATCACGCAGTTGCAGAGCAGCGGGGCCGCCGACGCCTCCGCCGGCCGCGGCAACCTGGCGTCGTACGCCTTCGACGAGACCTCCGGCGGGACGTTCGCCGATGCCTCCGGCCGCGGCCTCACCGCCACCCTGCGCCGCACCTGGGGCGGGCCCAGCCACCCCGGGTTCCTGGCGGCGTACCCGGAGACGCAGTTCATCGACCTGGAGACAAGGACCGCCAGCGACTACACGAAGGTGTGGGCGCCGTACTACACCGCGCACAAGATCCTCAGGGGTGTCCTGGACGCCTACCTCACCACCGACGACGCCCGGGCCCTCGACCTCGCGTCCGGCATGTGCGACTGGATGTACTCCCGGCTGTCCAATCTGCCCGAGGCCACCCTGCAGCGTATGTGGGGGCTGTTCTCCAGCGGCGAGTTCGGCGGCATCGTGGAGGCGATCTGCGACCTGCACGCGATCACCGGAAAGGCCGAACACCTCGCGCTGGCCCAGCTGTTCGACCTGGACCGGCTCATCGACAACTCCGCCGCGAACACCGACATCCTCGACGGGCTGCACGCCAACCAGCACATACCCATCTTCACCGGGTACCTGCGGCTGTACGACGCGACGGGCGAGGCCCGTTATCTCGACGCCGCCCGCAACTTCTGGGGCATGGTCGTCCCCCACCGTATGTACGGCATCGGCGGCACCAGCACCGCCGAGTTCTGGAAGGCACGCGACGTGATCGCGGGCACGATCAGCGACACGACCGCCGAGACGTGCTGTGCCTACAACATGCTGAAGCTGAGCCGGACGCTGTTCTTCCACGAGCAGCAGCCGAAGTACATGGACTACTACGAGCGTGCGCTCTACAACCAGGTCCTCGGCTCCAAGCAGGACACGGCAGACGCCGAGAAGCCGCTGGTCACGTACTTCATCGGACTGACGCCTGGACATGTGCGGGACTACACGCCCAAGCAGGGCACGACCTGCTGCGAGGGCTCCGGCATGGAGAGCGCCACCAAGTACCAGGACTCGGTGTACTTCAAGGCCGCCGACGGCAGCGCGCTGTACGTGAACCTCTACAGCCCGTCCCAACTGAACTGGTCCGAAAAGGGAGTGACGGTCACTCAGGCGACCGAGTTCCCGCGGGAGCAGGGCACCACGCTCACCATCGGCGGCGGCAGCGCGGCCTTCGCGCTGCGGCTGCGGGTGCCGTCGTGGGCGACCGCCGGCTTCCGGGTGACGGTCAACGGCAGCGCGGTGAGCGGCACTCCGGCACCGGGGAGCTACTTCACCGTGTCGCGGACGTGGCGCACCGGGGACACCGTGCGGATCTCGATGCCCTTCCGGCTCCGGGTGGAGAAGGCGCTCGACGACCCTGCGTTGCAGACGCTGTTCCACGGCCCCGTCAATCTCGTCGGCCGCAACTCCTCCACGAGCCATCTGCAGTTGGGCCTGTACCACAACGCGGGTCTGTCGGGCGATCTGCTGCCGTCGCTCGCGCCCGTGTCGGGCAAGCCGCTCCACCACACCCTCGCCGGAACCGAGTTCGCCCCCTTCTTCGAAGGCACCGAGGACCCGACCCACGCCTACTTCCGGCGCTCGGAACCCCGGGTGATCTTCGGCAACTCCGACTCCGGCGTCGCCAACCCCGCGAAGTCCGACGGCACCACGCTGCTGGACGAGATCTGGGCCGGGGCCCCGTTCGGCAGCAAGGGTGCGCTGGTCTCGCGCGTGCGCTCCACCGTGAACGCCTGGGTCAGCGCCGGTCTGCTGAGCCAGGCAGGCGGGCAGACGGTCGTCCGTACGGCCGAACAGGCGACGTACGCTTCCTGACCCGGCGGCCTGGTCCCCGCGCCGAGCGCTCGACTCCCGGCGCGGGGATGCTGGAGCCATGACGATCGACGTGTCGGCGGAGCGGGTGATCCCCTTCCCTCCCGAGCGGGTTGCCGCGTATGCCATGGACTGGCGCCACGACACCGACTGGACCCAGGGCATCCGCAGGGCGGAGCTGACCCGCGAGGCCGACGACGGCGGCTTCGGGGTCGGCGCCGAGGTCGAACGGACGGTTCACTTCCTCGGCCGGCACATCGACTACGTGCTGCGCGTGGCGTCGTACGACTTCCCCCGGCTGCTCGACATGGTGTCCGTGGCCGGCCCGGTGCCGATGCACGTCACCTATGCCTTCGAACCGCACGCGGACGGCACCCGCGCGCGTATCCGCGTCCGGGGCGGCCCGGGCGGCGTCTACCGGCCGGCGGCGCCGATCATGGCCCGCCATGTCCGCTCCAACATCGGCAAAGACCTGCGCGACCTGGAACGCAGGCTCACGGAACACACCGGGTAGCCGGCCGCCGGGCGCTTCGGCCGTCCGCTACGACTTGCGGCGAGGCTTCCCGCGCCGGGGACTCTTGGCGCCCTTCGTGCCCTTGGCGCCGCCGGAGCCGGTGCGGCCGCTTCGGCCCCCTGCCGCGGGCTGGCGCCGTGGGGTGCCGCCGGCCTCGGGGCGCTTACGCTTCGGCTGTTCCGTCGCGGCCGGGCCCTGGGACGTCGTACGGCCCCGGGTGCTGTTGACCGTGCGGCCGCGGACGACGCCGATGAAGTCCTCGACCAGGTCGGTGGTCGCCTCCTCCGGCCAGGACAGCGCGACGCTCGACTGGGGGGCGTCGACCAGCGGCCGGTAGGTGAGGTCCTTGCGGTGGTGGAGGCGGGCCAGCGACTGGGGCACGACAAGCAGGCCGACCCCCGCCGCCACCAGCTCGACGGCGTCCGCGGTGGTGGCGGGGCGCTCGAAGGCCGGCTGACCCGGCGGGTGCTCCCAGTCGAGGACGTCGTCGAGGGGGTGGAAGACGACCTCGTCGGCCAGGTCCTCGGCAGTCACCTCGTCGACCGCCGAGACGACGTGGTCCTTGGGGACGACGACGACCGTGGTCTCGGTGTAGAGGGGGATCGCGCTGAGGACCGTACGGTCGACCGGCAGCCGTACGAAACCGGCGTCGGCGCCGCCGTCCCGGAGCACGTCGGGGGCCTCGGCGGCGGTCACCGAGTGGAGGGTGAGGGGTACGTCGGGGAAGCGCTCGTTCCAGGTCCGCACCCACTTGGCGGGGGTCACGCCCGGGACGTAGGCGAGCCGGAACGTCGGGGGTACTTCCGAGCCTGTCACCAGGCCAGGTTACCGGCCGTGGTCAGCGGCGGTTCACCCAGTCGATACCCTGGGGACCATGACGTCGCACCAAAGCACCCAGACCATGAAGCCCGCGACCGCGGCCAAGAAGCTGGGTGTGTACCTCGAAGCCACCCCCGCCGAGTTCCGGGAGGGTGTCGTCACGCGCGCCGAGCTGAACGCGCTCCAGGCGGAGCCGCCCGCGTGGCTCCAGGAGCTGCGGGCTAACGGCCCGCACCCCCGTCCGGTCGTCGCGCAGAAGCTGGGCGTCTCCATTGCCGGGCTCGCCCGCGGCGGCGTCACGGAGGCCCTCACCACCGAGCAGATCGAGGCCGTGAAGCAGGAGCAGCCCGAGTGGCTGGTCAAGGAGCGCGCGACCCAGGCCGAGGTCCGCAAGGAGGCGGCCCGCCTGAAGCAGCGGGACGCGGAGCAGTCCTGACCTCACCGACGCCGGTGCCGGCACCTCCCTGCCGCTGCCGCCTCCCCATCGCCGTCGCCGTCGCCGTCGCCGTCGCCGGGTGAGGCGAGCCGCCCCCGTGGAGGCTTGCGGCCCGCCTCCGGCCGGCCGGGATCAGTCCGCGGCGGGCCGGTCCGGCAGCGCCTCCAGGAACGTCGCCGAGGGGACGAAGAAGAGGGTTCCGGTGACCGCCTCCGAGTAGTCGAGGATCGGGTCGGGGCCTGATTCCGGGCCGCCGAGGTACATCTTGCGCAGCATGGTCTCCGGTATCTCGGGGGTCCGCGCGTAGGCGATGAAGTAGGTGCCGAACTCTCCGTGCCCCGGCCTGCCGAACGGCATCGCGCCGCGCAGTATCTCCAGCTCCTCCCCGTCCGGGCCGGTGATCGTGTTCACGTCCTTGTGGGAGCCGGGCATGTCGAGTTCGATGTTGGTCAGCTTGGAGCGGCCTATCACCTTCTCCTGGGCCTCGACCGCGAGGGCTTCCCAGGCGTCGACGTCGTGCACGTACTTCTGGACCATGGCGTAGCTTCCGCCGCGGAACGCGGGGTCCTCGTCACCGACGATCGCCGCGTCGGCCGCCGCCTGGCCGACGGGGTTCTCGGTGCCGTCGACGAAGCCGAGGAGGTTGCGCGAGTCGAAGCAGGCGAAGGCCTGGACCTCGTCCTGGACGGTGACCGCGCCGCGCAGCCGCTTCATGATCTCGGCGGCCAGCGCGAAGCACACATCGGTGCGGGCGGCCCGGACGTGGAAGAGCAGATCACCGGGGGTCGACACGGCGCGGTGCCGCGTCCCCTCCAACTCCCTGAAGGCATGCAGCTCCTGGGGACGCGGGTCCCCGAACAGCCGGTCCCACGCGGCGGATCCCACTCCGGTGGCGCAGCACAGACCGCTGTCGGGACTCGGGAACCCGACGGCCCGTATGAGCCCTGCGAGACCGGCGAACAGATCGTGCACGGCGGGCTCGCCGCCCGGCTCGATCGTCACCACCAGGAAGACGGCGACGGGCGCCGGCGGACTGAGTACCGGTTGTGGCTGTGCATCGATCGACCGCATCGACGACGACGGCATGTTTCCCCTCTCTCACCCTCAAACCCCGCCAACTAACGATGCCCGGCCGAACCGGGAAAGATACCCGCCAAATTTCCGCACTCCTGGCGCGTGCGCGGGGTGTGGATGCCCGCCTCGCAGACGAAAACCCGAGTGCGCCCGCTCGCCCCGCTCTGGGACGATCCCGGGATGGTCCACCGTCTCGAACCCCTGGTCATCCGGCACGTCCACCGTCTCCCCTCCCCCGCGGGTCCCGCCGGGGAAGGCACCGTCGCGGCACGGCAGTTCGACGCCGCGCTCATGTCCGTGGGCTTCAAGCTGTCGGCGGAGCTGCTGGCGCGGCTGTCGGGGCTGTCCGAGGGCACGGTCGTCGACACCGCCGTGCGGACCCTGGGCACGGTCCGCGAGATGGTCGGCGACCATGTGCGGCACAACGTGTACTTCGCCGACTTCCCGGCCAACGTGCCGGACACGTACGACTTCTGGATGCGCTGCGTGGCCGAGGCGCTGGCCGACGACGCCGCACACCCCAGGGTTCTGGAGCAGCTGAGCGAGGGGCTCGTCAACCTCCTCACTCTGCCGTCGTACGGCCGCTACCAGCACACCTACACCGAGATGCTCGGCCACCACGAGGAGCTGATCGCCGCGGCGGGCGACCGTCTGACGGTCCTGCACCTCGGCGGCGACGCGGAGGCCGAAGTCGCCTCCCTGTACCTGGCGTTGGCGGGCAGCAGCACGCCGCTGGGCGAGGAGGACCTGCGCGATCTGCGCGTCCTCGCCGGGCACTGCGTCGACGCTCCGCAGCCCGAGACGATCCCCGTGCGGGAGAACCGTGCCGTCGTGAACGAGGCCCGGTTGAAGGCCGGTGCGGAGCTGCTGCTGGACACCGTCACCGATGTGCTGCGGCTGGCCTGCGCCCTGTCGGGCGGCGACGTGACGCTGCAGGCGCCGACCCGGTTCCGGGCGCTGTCCCGTCCGGTGCGCCGCGCGCTGCTCGCGGGCCTGGACGCGGTCGTCGCCGCGTCCCCGGCCAAGCTGGCCGACGTGCATGCGCACCGAGAGGCGTGGAAGCGGCTCGGCGAGCGGCTGCATCCGCACGAGTACCCGCGGTGGCCGCACGCCGCCGACGTGTTCGCGGTCGCCCGGCGCGAGAAGGAGGCTCGCTCCTTCGACAGCCGGGTCGAGGAGCTGCTCGGCATGAACGACATCACGGGCGCCGTGAAGCTGCTGAAGTCCGCGCCGGGCAAGCTGTTCCGCTCCCTGGACCGGCTCCTGAGGCTGGCCCTCGACCAGGACGAGCGCCTCGCCGTCGCGGACGCCGCCGAGGAGGTCGTGGGAGACGTGTCCGGCCGGGTGGTGCTGTCGGTGCGCGAACACCTCGCCAACCGCGCGCAGGACACCGGCGAGCGCCGGGTCTTCGTGAACCGGCTCGGCCGCGCCTGGGTCACCGAGGACGACCGTCCGCCCGTACTGCCGCCCGAGCGGGAGCGCCTGATTGCGGCGCTGGACGCCGAGATACGGCGGCGGCTGCCGGCCCCGGGCCATCTGCTGATCGACCCCGACGTCCTGGATGTCGCGCTGCCGCTCAGCGGCCGGGCGAGCGCGGCCGGGCTCGGCGTGCTGCCGCGTGGCTCGCTGTCGCCGGTGGACGGCGACCTGCTGCGGTTCTTCGTGTACTGGAAGGAGGCCGACCGGCGCACCGACTACGACCTGTCGGCGTTGATGCTGGACGCCGGGTACGCGACGGTCTGCTGGCTGGCGTACACCAACCTCAAGGACCTGGAGGGCGAGCACTCCGGTGACATCACCGAAGCACCCGACGGCGCCTCGGAGTTCATCGATCTGCGTCTGGGTGCCGTGCGCGGCGACTTCATCGTGCCGCAGGTGAACATCTTCGCCGGGGAGGGCTTCGAGGAGGTGGACGAGTCGTTCTTCGGGTTCATGCTGCGTGAGGCCGAGCAGCAGGGCCGCCCGTTCGAGCCGCGTACCGTGCGTATGAAGTCGGAGCTGCGCGGGCCGGGCCGGGTCGCGCTGCCGCTGGCGTTCCTGCGGGGGCCCGACGGCCGGTGGCATGCCAAGTGGCTGCATCTGTACCTGCGGGGGACGCCGGCCGCCAACCGGGTCGAGGAGAACCGGGTGTCGGTCGCGACGCTGCTGCGGGGCATCGTGGAGCGCGAGCAGCTGACGGTGCGCTATCTGACGGGCCTGATGGACGCCACGACCACGACCCTGTGGGACGGCGAGAAGGTCCCCGACGGTCCGGTCACCTACATCGGGCTCCGGCGTCCCGACGGGCTGCACCCGGACTCGCGCGTCCTGACCCCCGAAAACCTGCGCGACCTGATCCCCGCGTGACTGTTAGAGTCGGCCGTGGCGAGGCCATGAAGGGACTTCCTTCTCAACTCCTTCTTGAAATAGTCCTTTCGCTTTCCTCGCCACCCAACTCTTCCGTCAGCTGTCGTAGTCCACGGTCAGTGTCTCGGAGACCGGGTACGACTGGCAGGTCAGGACGTAGCCGGCGTCCACCTCGGCCGTCTCCAGCGCGAAGTTGCGGCGCATGTCCGCCTTGCCGTCGGTGACCAGCGCACGACAGGTGCCGCAGACGCCGCCCTTGCAGGCGAACGGCAGGTCGGGGCGGGTCCGTTGGGCGCCGTCGAGGATGGACCGCTCCCTCGACAGGGCGGCGGTGGTCGACCGGCCGTCGAGGGTGATCGTGACCTGGCTGACCGGCCCCTGCGGGCCGCTCTCCTCGTGGACCGCCTCCCGTACGGGCTCGTCGTCGGCGTAGAACAGCTCCTGATGCACCCGCTCGGTCGGGACCCCGAGGCCGGCCAGCACCCCCTGCGCATCCCGGACCATGCCGTGCGGGCCGCACAGCCACCAGTGGTCGGCGGTCTCCACGTCCACCAGCGCGTCGATGAGCGTCGAGAGCCGTTCGGCGTCGATACGCCCCGACAGCACCTCGGCCTCGCGCGGCTCCCGGGACAGCACATGGGCGAGCTGGAACCGGGCCGGGTACAGATCCTTCAGGTCCGCGAGCTCGTCGGCGAACATCACCGTGTCGGTACGGCGGTTGCCGTAGAGGAGGGTGACCGTCGAGCGGTCGTCGGCGGCCAGGACGGACTCCGCGATGGACATCATGGGCGTGATGCCGGACCCCGCCGCGATCAGCACGTGATGGCCGTGCGCGGTGAGGTCGGGGGTGAAGGCGCCGGTGGGGGCCATCACCTCGACGGTGTCGCCGGGGCGTACCTCGCTGACGAGCCAGGACGAGAACAGGCCGCCGGGCACGACCCGGACGCCGATGCGCGGAATCGACCCGACGGGCGAGCAGATCGAGTACGACCGCCGCTCGTCCCGCCCCTCGATCTCGCGCCGCAACGTCAGTGACTGCCCGGGCGCGAACGCGAACTCCTCGGCGAGCTCCGCCGGGATGTCGAACCCGACGGCGACCGCGTCCGCGCACAGGGGCGTCACGGCGGCGACGCGCAGGGCGTGGAAGGCCGGACGGCGGCGGGGGCGCGGGCGTACCGACGCAGCCGTCGGTTCTTCCCTCAGGCCATCCATTCAGATCTCCTTGACGTACTCGAACGGCTCGCGGCAGGCGCGGCAGCGCCACAGCGCCTTGCAGGACGTGGCGGCGAAGCGAGAGGTCTCCTCGGTGTTCGCCGAACCGCAGCGCGGGCACGTCACCGCGTGCCGGGTGGGTGACAGCACGAGGGCGACCGGACCTGCGCCGCGCGGGGCGGGGCCGGGCGGCGCGATGCCGTGTTCGGTGAGCTTGCGGCGGCCGGACGGGGTGATCCAGTCGCTGGTCCACGGCGGGTCGAGGACCGTGCGGATCTCCACGCGCTCGTACCCCGCCGCACGCAGGCGCGCCGCGACGTCCGCCCGCATCTCCGCCATCGCCGGGCACCCCGAGTAGGTCGGGGTCAGGCTGGCGACCACCGTGCCGTCCTCGGTCAGCTCGACGTCCCGCAGGACGCCCAGGTCGGCCAGGGTGAGCATGGGCAGCTCGGGGTCCGGCACCTGGTCGGCGATGTACCGGGCGCGCCGGGCGTCGAGCAGGGTGGTCACCATGTCGCCTCCGGGTGGGCCCGGGCGACGCCCTGCAACTCGGCGAGCAGCGGGGCGAGATGCTCGGTGTGCTCGCCGTCGCGGCCGGATCCGGGCAGCGGCCGGTACACCGGCATGGGCAGTCCGGCGGCCTGGGTGACCTGGCGCAGGACGGTCACGACCTCGTCGCGGACGTCGTACGCCGTGAACAACTCGCCGATGTAGGGGGCCGCTTGCTCCTGTGCGCGGCGCATCCGGCGGTGCGACTCCTCCGTACCGTCGCCCAGACGTACCGCCCACTCCGCCGCGTACTGCCGGTGGTAGGCCAGCTCCTTGACGCCCTTCGTGGCGATCGCCGCCAGGACGGGGTCCGGGTGCGACGCCAGCCGCTCGAAGTGCGCGAGGCGCCAGCTGGAGAGCATCAGCAGCCGGACGATCGAGAACGCGAAGTCGCCGTTGGGCAGTTCGGCCAGGCGTACGTTGCGGAAGTCGCCGGCGTCGCGGAAGTAGGCGTAGGAGTCCTCGTCGCGTCCGGTGCCGTCGGCCTGGCCGGCGCGGGAGTAGAGCAGGCGGGCCTGGCCGAGTAGGTCGAGGCCGATGTTGGCCAGGGCCACCTCCTCCTCCAGCTCGGGGGCGCGGGTGACCCACTCGCCCAGGCGCTGTGCCGCGACCAGGGCGTCGTCGGCCAACGCGACGCAGACGGCGGCCAGTTCACCGGCGTCGATGCCCTCGGGCACGGTGGTGTCGACGCCGTGCAGCGGGTCCTCGAAGCCGGTGCCGTAAGCCCAGCGGGTGTCGTCGTCGTGTCCCTCGGCGAGGGTCATGTAGACGTGGTCGTCACTCATGCCCTCTCCTTCAGATGTGCGGGACGTCGTCGGGGATGTCGTAGAACGTCGGGTGGCGGTAGACCTTGTCGGCGCTGGGCTCGAAGAACGGGTCCTTCTCGTCGCGGGTCGAGGCGGTGATGTGCTCGGACCGCACCACCCAGATGCTGACGCCCTCGTTGCGACGCGTGTACAGGTCACGCGCATGGGTGAGCGCCATCCGGTCGTCGGCGGCGTGCAGCGAGCCCACATGGACGTGGTTCAGTCCGCGCTTGCCGCGCACGAACACCTCGTACAGCGGCCAGCCCTGCTTGTCGGCGCTCATGCCGCCGCTCCCTTCTCCGCACGGGCGGCCTGCTTGGCCGCGTGGGCGGTGGCCGCCTCGCGGACCCAGGCGCCCTCGTCGTGGGCGCTTCTGCGCCGCTCCATACGCTGGTCGTTGCACGGCCCGTCGCCCTTGATGACCCGCATCAGCTCGTCCCAGTCGGGGGTGCCGAAGTCGTGGTGTCCGCGCTCGGCATTCCAGCGCAGCTCCGGGTCGGGCAGGGTCACGCCGAGCTTCTCGGCCTGCGGGACGGTCATGTCGACGAAGCGCCGGCGCAGTTCGTCGTTGCTGTGCCGCTTGATCTTCCAGGCCATCGACTGCGCGGAGTTCGGCGAGGAGTCGTCGGGCGGGCCGAACATCATCAGCGACGGCCACCACCAGCGGTTCACGGCGTCCTGCACCATCTCGCGCTGGGCGTCGGTGCCGCGCATCATCGTCATCAGCAGTTCGTAGCCCTGCCGCTGGTGGAAGGACTCCTCCTTGCAGATCCGCACCATCGCGCGCGCGTACGGCCCGTACGAACTCCGGCACAGCGGCACCTGGTTGCAGATCGCCGCGCCGTCCACGAACCAGCCGATCACGCCGATGTCGGCGAAGCTCATGGTCGGGTAGTTGAAGATCGACGAGTACTTCTGGCGGCCCTCGATGAGCCGGTCGGTCAGGTCCGCGCGGTCGGCGCCCAGGGTCTCCGCCGCCGAGTACAGGTACAGGCCGTGCCCCGCCTCGTCCTGGACCTTGGCGAAGAGGATCGCCTTGCGGCGCAGCGACGGGGCGCGCGTGATCCACTCGCCCTCGGGCTGCATGCCGATGATCTCCGAGTGGGCGTGCTGCGCGATCTGCCGGATCAGCGTCTTCCGGTAGCCGTCCGGCATCCAGTCACGCGGCTCGATCCGCTGGTCGCGCGAGATCGTCGCATCGAAGTGCTCCTGGAGCGGCTCTTCGGGGGGCGCCTCGGCGGAGTGTGCAGTCGTCATCGATTCCCGCTTCCCAACCGACCATTCGTTCGGTATCCAGTGTGACCTGTTTCCGCCAGGGGAGCAAGACCCTTCCGGCGCGTGAAAACGGCCCAGGACACCCCCGCGGGGTACCTGGGCCGTATCAGTGCCGGTCGCAGACCGTCACACGTTGGGCACCTTCAGCTTGTCCCAGCTGACCTTGCCGGGGATGCCGTCGGCGTCCTTGCCCTTGAAGCCGAGCTTCTGCTGCCAGGCGGCGTAGGAGCGGCGGTCGGCCTCGGTCCACTCGGGGCTCGGGCCCTCCTCGTAGCGGCCGCATCCCTCGGCGACCAGGCGGCGGCCCATGGCGGTGATGACCGGGGACTTCTGGCCGACGTGGAAGAAGCCGCTGCCCGGGAACGGCTCCAGCTTCGGCTTGGGCGCCGGCTTCGGGTCCGGGTCCGGGTCGGGCTTTCCTCCGCCGCCCTTCAGCCGCTCCGCGATGCGCCCCCGCATGCCGTCCATCGTGAACCCGCGCGGGTCGGTCTTGCCGGGCTGCCACTCCTTGTGGCCGATGACCGAGCGCTCGCTCCAGCCGTGGTGGCGGCAGATCGCGGCCGAGACCTTCTCGATGGCCTCCTTCTGCGCCTCGGGCCAGGGGTCCTTGCCGTCGCCGAGGTTGATGCACTCGAAGCCGTAGAAGTGCGCGTTGCCGTCGGTGTCGGCCTCGTTGTCGTGCGGCAGCTTCGACTCGTTGATCACGGCGCGCAGGACGTCGCTGTCGCCGAGGCCGGCGTGGTTGGCGCGGCCGTTGCCGACGAGGTGGATCTCGCCCTTCTTGTCGATCACGCCGTGGCAGAGCGGGCCGGGCAGACCGGAGTAGCCGTTGTAGCAGATGCTGACCGAGGCATCGGTGCCCTTGGTGACGGTGTGGTGGATCATCACGCCGTTCACCGGCCCCCAGGGGCCCTTGCTGTTGCGGTTGTGGGTGCGCCAGCTGCGGACCTCGTGGACCTTGAGGCCCTCCGCACGCAGTATCTCGACCATCTTTGACGCGCTCAGGGGCTTGGCCATTACTCGTCTCCTTCCGCCGCGGCCTCTGCTTCCGCCGTGGTCTGCGACCTCCCGCCGGACGGGTCCTCCGCCCGCTGCTCCTCGCGGCGCGCCTGCTCCTCGGCCGCGAGCGTCGCCTCGTCGGCGGCCGGGATGCTGCTGGCCAGCGGGTTGAAGGCGAGGCGCAGATCGACGGTGCCGCCCTCGCCCTTGACCAGGGCCAGCGGCGCGAACCCGCGGACGATGCCGGAGGGGCCCTGGAGCAGCGGTCGCCGGGCCGCGTCGGTGGGCCATTCGACGCCGCCGGTGGCGGTGCGGGCGGGGATGATCCAGTGGTCGCCGGTGCGGTAGGTCGTGCCCTTGGCGAAGTACACCTCGACACCGTCCTCCAGCGGCAGCCACTCCCCCTCCGACACGGGGACCGCACCGCCCTTCAGGGCAGTCGTACGGCCCTTGCGCCTGGGTCCCCCGTGGTGGTCCCAGCGGCGCAGGAACGGGTTGAGGTGGGGCAGCCGCCCGACGGCCGGGTCGGGCTCGGCGGACAGGCGGACCCGGCGGCCCGGCAGGTCCAGCTCCTCGACCCGCAGCAGGGGCAGCGGTTCGAGACGGGAGGCGTACGCCGTGTCCGTGAGCTCCACGTGGTCGCCGACGTCCAGGTCCAGCTTGTCGTCGTGACCGAGGGAAGCCAACTGCACCCAGGTGCCGTCGAGTTCGTCGACCGGGAACACCACCGAACCGTTCTCGCGGGACCACTTGAAGGTGGCGTCCTTCGCCTCGCCGCCCGCGTGCACCTCGACGCGGTACAGCTGGTTCTCCTGGCCGCGATAGCGGGCATCCGGCTTGACCAGGCAGGGGTCCTCGTCGGCGTGGTCGGGCCGCTCGCTGCGGGCGGCGAGCCGTGCGGTGGGCGAGGCCTGCTTCTGCGCCCACTTGTCGAAGGCGGCCCGCACGACCTCCTTGGACGGGTCGGTCTCCTCGATGTCGAGGGCGGCCAGGGACAGCGGCAGCACCTGCCAGACGACCTTGACGCGGGCCGCGGTGTCCGGCATCGCCGCGCCGAGCGCGACCTCACGCAGGGCGGGGTCCTCGGCGGCGGAGACGCTGCGCTCCCAGACCTGGAGGTAGACCACGAACGGCGTCTGGGCCGGCGAGGGCAGCCGGTCGCCGGGCTTCTCCGGGTCGCGGAAGCCGTCGGGCTGGTCCCAGTAGGTCCAGTACCCGGGCGGCGCGGGGGTGTCCTGCTCCTCGGCGTCGTCGTCCGGGACCGGCACGCCGGACGCCGGGCGGGTCGCGTCCAGCAGGATGCCGTCGACGTAGTAGCGGCCGCCGTGGATGAGGAGCGTGTCGATGTCGTGCTTGCCGCCCACGTAGTCGATCTTGAAGCCCGCGGCGTCGCGCGGCCCGCCGTGCCGGCCGATCAGGTCGGCGGCGAGGGTGCGGGCCTGGTGGAGCTGGATCGCGGTCTGCTCGTTGATGTCGGCGTCGAGCTGGACGCGGCCCTGCTGGGCGACGACCGCCGAGTAACGCCGCTCCGGGCGGAACGTGAGGCGGGAGAGATCAGCGTGCATGAAGGGGGTCCCCCTGGTTCAGGAAAGTGCGGGTAGGGCTTACGGCGGCGGCGCGCGCGTCGCCATGCATGTCCGGAGTCACGCCACGGGTCATGTCTCGCCTCACGTCACGAAGAAGATCCCGGCGTCGGTGCCCGCCGGGGTGTACTCCGCGAGCCGCGCCCTGAGGCCGTCCTCGCGCTGCGGCCGGTACAGGTCGTGGAAGGCGCCCATCTCGGCGCCGTCGTCCGAGCCGCGCCGGATCTCCTGCGCGCACCGGTCGGCGAGGAGCCCGTACCAGGGCGTCCCGTAGCGCTCGGAGGTGAACAACGGCCGTACCCGACCGGCCTGTTCGGGCCCGGCAAGGTCGGGCTGGCAGCGGTAGCGGCGCGGGGTGCGCGACCCGGCGGGCACGGACGAGTACCGCAGGCAGCCGATGCCGCGCCGGGCCACATGGAGCCTGCCCGTGAAGATCGAGTTCTCGGCGATCTGCACGGCGTGCGTGAAGATCTCGCCGATCACGGTGGTGCGGTGCAGATGCAGCACCGCATGCGCGTGGCGGCAGTCCGGCGCGGACAGGGCCTCGCGGCCGGGCCCTGTGGCGTCGAGGATGCTGTCCCGCAGGTGGATGTCGACGGGGTCCTCGCTCACCTCGTCGCCGATCACCTCGATGGTGCCGAGGATGCTGTGCTCGATCTGGAGGCACGCGGTGGTGCGCTCCAGGACGACGCTGGGCTCCTCCGGCGAGTGCGGATCGCACTCCGGCTCCAGCGACCAGCCGGGTACGAGCGTGGAGTGCCGTACGACGACCGCGCCCATGGGGCCGGTGACGTTGATGCCGCGTCCGGCGACCAGCAGGCCGTCGAGCACGATGCGCGGACGCTCGTGCGGGGCGCAGTCCTCGGACACCGCACGGATGTTGAGGGCGTCCGGGCGGTTGCTGTACCAGTCGAGGAGCCGTATCACCGGCCGGGTGCCCTCGGCCGCGCGGACCTCCAGGCGGTCGCCGGGGTCGAGGTCGAAGTCCAGCTGCTCCTGGTAGGCGCCGCTGTGCGTGATCTCGATGACGCCGGCGGGGCCGGTCCGGTCGGCACGGCGGTCGTGCTGCCAGGCCCGGTAGGCGTCCATGATCTGCCGGTACGGCTGTCCGGGGCCGACCCGGTAGACCTCGGCGTCGGGACGCGGCTCGCGGTCCGGGCGGTCGTACTCGCCGCCGCCCATGTCGGCGGCGGACGCGTAGTGGTAGTCCACCCACACGCCCTGCCGGGGCGCCGACCTGGACCCGAAGGCGATCCGCCCGAGCTCCGGGTCGACGGCCACCTGCCCCCGCTTGGGCCGGTAGCGCCAGTCGGACAGGTCGGCGACCACGATGTCGGACGGCGGTACCGGCTGGTCCTCGCCGTCGCGCCGGATGACGAGGCTCTTGCCGGGGCCGTAGTAGTCGGCGAGCCGGTCGTGGAGCTGACGCGGGGTGATGAACGCCGGGACGTTGTCGACGGTCGCGATGTGGGTGGGCGACGGCTCCGGGAAGGGCTTGGTGACGAGCGGGGTGTCGTTGCCCAGGATCGAGAAGGTGTACAGGTTGCGGGCGCGGTCGATGCAGTACGCCGGGGACTGCGTCAGCGAGTGCGCCTTCAGCCGCCAGACGAAGAGGGCGACCCCGGCCGGAGTCCAACCCCCCTGCCGGTGCCGTGAGTTGGCGCGGCGGACGTCGACCGTGCGCGCCGTCGCACCGAAGGGGCCGCCCGCGAGGTCGAGGGCCGCGTTGTCGCGCAGGTCGACGAGACGCCCGCGCTCGCCGCGGTGGACGCCTGTGTCGCCGTGGAGCTTCACGGGCTGGGTGTGGGAGATCTGCCGGGACAGCTCCACGGCGCGGGCGGGCCAGCCGGTGACGCGCTCGGAGAGTTCTTCCAGGAGGTGGAGGGTGCCCTTGCGGCGGCGGTTGGCGACCGTCGCGGCCACGTCGGCGCGCGGCGCGACCGCCTCGGCGAGCGCGGCGCGGCCACCGTCGTGCAGGCCGGTCGTGAGAACCCGTTCGTAGCCGGGCAGGGTGCGATAGCCGACCAGGTCGCCGAGGTACGGCAGCACCCAGGGCGCCGCCGTCTCCACGAACAGGTCCTCGTAGCCCTGCTCGACGCCGTCGCGCACCCGGTCGATCTGCTCGGCGATCACCGCCAGCAGCGCCCGCAGCGCCTCGCCCTCCTCGGTGTCGCGCAGCAGGTGCCATCGGGGCAGCAGGGCGGCGAGCCCGTCCGGCTCCCTGGACGTGGTCGCCGGGGTCGTCGTCTCGAACTGGACGTCCGGGGACATCACTTGACCTCCGTCAGAATCAGGGTGTCCGCGGCCTTCGGCGACAGCAGCGCGAGCTGGGCCGGGCGGATACCGCGGAAGACGAACACCGAACGGCCCTTCGCCAGGCGCCGGGTGTCGGTGATGTCGGGGTTGAGGCGCAGGAGTTCGGCGAGCGGGACGGCGTACTTGGCGCAGATCTCCGACAGCGTCTCGCCGTTCTCGGCGCGGACCGTGTGAATCTTCTCGTCGTACGTCGCAGGGTGCGCCGGGACCGATGCCCTGGGCGGTCCGGGCTCGGTGAGGATCTCGGTGAGCTCCTCGGGAGTGGCGGACGCGGGGACGCCGGTGAAGACGTCCACGTCGACGTAGTCGACGCCGGGCACGGAGTGGGCGGCGGCCAGGACGTCCGAGAGGCGGGCCGGTCGGCCCAACTCCCGCCCTTCGTAGCCGAGTCGGCCGAGCAGGACCTGGCGCAGGCGCGGCTCCACGACCTGCCAGGCGTGGTCGGGGGCCACCTTCACCTTGGCGGCGAGGAGCAGCAGGACCAGCTCGCGTACGTCCACCCGGACCGGGAGGCTGCCGTCCCCGTACTCGGTCAGGGCGCCGCGCAGGGCCCTGAGCGTGTCCGAGTCGCCGTCGATCGGCACGTCGTCCGTGCCCGCGACCGTCACGTGCAGCACGCGCCGCCGCCCGTCGAAGAGTTCGCGTGCCGACGCCCGGCCGATGCCGGCGCGGGAGCGGGCGAAGTCCTCGTAGTCGGACGCGGAGACCAGGCGGTCCAGCGCGGAGACGGCGAGCGGGATCGTACGTCGGGTCAGGCCGGGTCCGTCCGCGTCCGCGCCGCCCTTCGCCGGACGCGGGTTGGTCACCTGGGTGACGCCGAGCGGCCGGGTGAGGGGCTGGCTGATGCGGTCGGCGGCGACGTTGGCGGCCTTGCCGGTGCCGAAGCGGTAGCGGGCCCGGATGTTCTCGTGGCCGGACGGCAGCCGGGCACCGTTGACGCCGTCGCCGAAGGTCACCGTCGTACGGCCGTCGGAGGTGGAGCCGGTGATGTGGACCCTCCCCCAGCCTCCGGCCGGGGGGACCCCCATCTCGCTTCGCTCGCCCGGGCCGCGCCCGGCGAGGCTGTCGACCTCGTGCCAGAGGACGCCGTCGACCCGGACCTCCAGCACCGGGGTGGCGCCGAGGGGGTTGTCGTCGGCGAGCCAGGTCAGCGGGGACTGCCAGAGCGCGAAGGTCTGGTTCACGCGGTCGGAGTCACCGCTTCCGATGGCCTCCTCGCGGCTCTCGCCGTGGGTGGCCTCGACGACGTTGCCGAGGATCCTCACGGTCTCGCGGCGGTAGCGGTGAGCGAGGTCGGCGGTCAGGGTCAGCCGGGTGTGGACGTGGTCGCCGGGCAGTTGCGGGTCGACGGCCGGGTCCGCGGCGGCGACGGTGACCACCTCGGTGGCCTGCACGCCCGCCGTGCCGGGGATGTCGCTGCGCTCGCCGGTCACGACGAGCGTGCGTCCGGCCCTCAACCCGTCGTAGAGCTGGGCGAGTTCGATCTCGTTGCCGTGGACGTCCTCGCCGAGTGGCTCGTCCGCGAGGCGGAGCGGCTCGCCGGCCGCGTGGACGGTGGTGTCGCGGATGTGGGAGAGCAGGACGTCGAACTCGTCCAACCACGGTGCGGCGAGGGTGAGTTCGGTGCCGCGGCCGGTGATGCCGTAGTTGGTGTACGCGGCCGTACGCGCCGCGACGACCTGGGTGGTGACGAACGCGAGCCCGGTGTCGCCGGGTACGCCGTCCTGGGTGCCCTTGGCGGGGCGCTGGATCGCGACCCAGCTGCCGACCGTGATGCCGGTGTGGACCGTGTCCAGCTGAAGGACGCGGCGGTTGAGGGGCTCGGGCTTGCTGGCGATCACGACCTCGACGTTGGGCTCGGTGGTGCCCACCGTGTACTTGAGGCTGACCTCGTACTCGCCGTGGGTGAACTGCTCGTTCGTGTTCGGCCGCAGGGCGATCTGCTCGGACGTGCCGTTGTGGACGCCGACGTGGACCAGGCCCTCGTCGTCGGGCCGGGACACGAAGAGCGTGCGCTCGGGCAGGCCCGAGTGGAGGCGGGCCGTGACGCCGGGCTCCTGGGAGTCGGCGGGCCGCCGGTTGAGCCAGTTGAGATCGCGGTCCTGGCCGGAGCGCACGGACAGCTCGACCTGGCCCGTGCCGAGGGGGAACCTGACCGGCTGGACGGCCGGCAGGTTCTCGGCACGCTGGTCGGAGCTGCTGCCCTCGACGTACTGGAACTCCGCCCGGACCGGCGTCCGGCCCGCCGTGTCGTACACGACCCGCATGCTCGCCAGCACTGCGCCCGTGAGCGGCCAGTCGGCGGTGCGGATGACCCGGCCGCGGTCGTCCTGGACGGGCTTGAGCGGGGCCGTCGCGCCGAAGGGGGCGGCCGTGACGCGCATGGCGAGCAGTTCGCGAAGGAGCTGCGGGTTGCCGGGGGCGGCGGCCGTCCGCCAGGCCGGGTAGAGGGTGCCGAGTCCGGGGTTCAGGGCGGAGAGCAGCCGCGCGGTGTCGCTGCCGGGGCGCTGGATGCCGGTGCCGCCGCCCCGGGGGGCGGGGGTCGCTGTGCGCAGGGCGGGCAGGACGGCGCCCAGGGTTCGCAGCGCGGCGGCGCGGGGGTCCACGCTGCTCTTCAGGGTCGGCGTACGCTCGCCTTCGGCCGGCTGGGCGGGCGCCAACTCCATGGCCCGCTCGCCCAGTTCGGCGAGCACGGCCTCCAGCTGCTCGAACCAGGCGGCCACGTCCTCGTAGGGCTCGGCCAGCACCTGTGCCTCGCCGAGCCGTGCGACGGGCTCGGCGAGGCGGGCCGCGAGGCGCTCGGGTGTCGTGATGCCGTCCAGGTCGTCCCGCAGCGGAGCGAGGACTTGGTCCTCGAAGTCCTCGATCAGCCGGCTGACCGGCCGGGGGTTGGGGACCTCGGGTGTGGGCGGCTCGTCGCCCGGCTCACCCGGGGTCGGCGGTGCTGCCGTCCAGCGCCGTACCTCGTCGACGAGTTCCTTCAGGGTCGGCGGGGCCGACTTCGGCAGGGAGATCGCCGTGATCTCGTCGTCCCGGTCGACGCGCGCCTTGGCGACCGGGAGCAACTTGCGCTCGCCGCCCGCCTGTTCACCGAAGACGAAGAGCAACTGGTCGCCGGTCCGGAGGGAGTTCGCCGTGCCTTCGACGAACAGCTCCGAGCGGCGCTCCAGGTCCTCGGGTGTGACGAGGGAGGGGCGCCGGCGGCGTACCTTCAGCTCGTTCCAGTCCCAGCGGGCCGTCAGGTCCCGGCTCGTCTCGAAGGTGAGGGACTGCTCGTCGGCCGAGGCGGGCACGCTGTGGCTGCGGGCGCCGCGCGGGATCAGCACGGGCAGGGCCTCGGCGCGCGGGTCGCGTTCCAGGGTGTACGCCAGGTGGGTGGCGGCGGCGACGCCGGGGCGCGGGCGGTGGCCGACGAGGCGGCCGAGCAGGACCAGGGAGCGGTGCTCGTTGGCCGTGCGGATGTAGGCCTCGTCCGCGATGCGCTCGGAGTGGAAGGTGAGCAGGTCACCGAGGACTGCGGTGGCATCCAGCAGGCCGATCGCCGGGTCGTCCGGGGTGCGCACGGTGAGGCCTCCCCCGGCCTCCGGCCGACGGGACCCCCATTTCGCTTCGCTCAGCGCCGGGTACGCCGGTGAGGCGAGGCGGTCGAGCAGGGCGGACAGGAAGGAGCCGTACTCGCCGACGCGGTAGTCGAGGGCGGTGCGGCCGGGCGGGTTGTGCACGGGGGCCGGGGCGAGGCGCTCGTCGGGGCCGCCGCGGCAGGCACCGCCGCAGGTGCACTCGTCCGTGAGCGTGCCCTCGGTCATCCTGTTCTCGCTCATCGGGCACCTCCCAGGGAAATCGCCAGCCGGCCGTTCTCCGGCCGGTCCGGGTCGTTGTCGCAGATGGCGATCTCCAGCGGGCCGAGCCGCAGCACGCCGTCCTCCTTCTCTCCTCGGTCCGGCTCGAACAGCCGTTGCAGCCGGGTGACCTGGACGCTCTCCACGCCGGACACGGCCGCCGCGACGGCGACCAGGCGGCTCAGCCGCACCGGTTCGCCGAAGGTCAGCGCGTCCGGGTGGAAGAAGCCCCGCACACCGCGGCCGAGCACGCGGTACAGCTCGGCCAGGATCTGCCCGTGCTGGTGGCCCGGCTTCGCGCACACGGTCAGCTCGATGTCCAGCGGGACCAGGCGCGCGGCGCCGACGACGACGTCGTGGCCGATGCGCCGGTACGGCTCCAGGGACTGGGCGACCGAGGCGAGCAGCTCGGCCGACGGTGCGCCGGTGCCGTAGGCGTCGACGGCGACATGCGCCTCCTGGACGCTGCCGGTCCAGCGCAGCTCCGCCGCCGCGCGCTGGACGCCGGGCAGGGCGGTGGCGAGGGCCGCGTAGTCCTCGGCGGTGACCGCGCGCAGCCGGGTGCGGCGCAGGTCGAGGGGGGCCAACTGGCGTACCTGCTCGACGGGTTCGGGTTCCGTGCCGCCGACGGCCGGCAGCGGGTTGCGCACCACGGCGGCGGGCGGCGGCTCGCAGTCGGCCTGGACGACGAGGTGGTTGATGGCCTCCGCGCCGACGTTGCCGGCCTTGCCGCCGCCGAGACGGTAGCGCAGGGCGAGCCGGGATCCGGGCGTCGGCCTCGCGCCGTGCCGTCCGTCACCGAAGCGCAGGCCGAGGCGGCCGTCGTCCTCCAGCTCACCGACGAAGTGCCGGTCACGGGGGCCGCTGTCCAGCAGGTCGCGGCGCGGCTGCCACACGGCACCCCCGTCATCGTGGCCGCCCTCGTGGGCGCGTACGGCGGGCAGGGCGTGACGCGGATTCTGCGCGAGCGCGTCGGTCGCGGAGCCTCGCAGCACCGTCTCGTCGGGGTGCAGGCCGGTCGCATAGGTGGGGCCCCAGCTGTGTGCGATCTCCCAGGCGATGTGCCCGTCGAGCACGGTGCCGGCGCGGGCACGTGCCGTGAGGACCTCGACGCGACGCACCTTGGCGTCGAGCAACTGATCGCTGCGGTACAGGAGTTCGCGCAGGGCGCGGACGGGGTGGCGGTGGAGTTCGATGTGCTCCAGGATGCTCAGGCCGAAGATCACCGTGAGTTCGTTGATCTCGCGCTCGGAGAGTCCGTCCCGGTCGCGGGCGCTGCGCCACAGCTCGACCAGGCGCTGCCGGACCCGTTCCGGGATCGCCGCGATCCGCTCGGCCTGCCCGGCTGCGACGGTGGCCGGCTCGGGGAACGGCACCGTCTGCGCGATGGGCGCGCGACCGAGGACGGGACGGAAGCGGGGCTGGATCCCCGGGTAGACGGACTGGGCGAGGAGGGTCCGCAGGGAGGCCGCCTGGGCGTACGCCGTGCCGGGCACGACGCGTTCGTGGCGCTGGCCGGCGCGTTCCAGGCCGAGTCCGGCGCGGTTGGTGGCGGACTCGCCGACAACCTCGAAGAGCTCGCGGATGTCGTCGGGGGTGAGGGCGTCACCGGATTCCGCGCGGTCCGTGAGGGAGTTGATGAGCCGGGCGGGGGCGTTGCCCTCGTCGCGGTCGTAGCAGCCGAAGGCGGGCAGGTCGCAGGGGGCGACTTCGGCGGGGACCTGCGGGACGGTGAACGTCTCGGGGAGCCCGTGCAGGGTGCGGCCGTGGTCGACGAGGACGACGTTGCCGCGCGCGAGGGCCACGTCCTCGACGGGCAGACAGTCACGGCCGCCGCGGGTGGTGAGGCAGAGCGGGAAGCGCAGGGCGTCCGCGGCAGCCCAGGTCACCTCCAGCACCGGCTGGTCCTCGATGCGGTCCACGGCCGGGGTGACGGACGTCAGGCGGACGGCCTGGCGATGGCTCGGGTCGGCGTCGCCCGGGGTGCCGGTGCGCGGGCCCTTGACCTCTTCCAGGACGAGCACGTCGCCGGGCCTCAGGTCGAGTCGGCGCTCCCGGCAGGTCTCCGGGTCCACCCACGCGTCGCGCAGGGTCGCGGAGGTGGCGCCCTTGGGCAGGGTGCACACCTCGCCGCCCCAGCTCCACAGGCGGATCGCGTTGTGCGCGACGCGCAGTTCCAGCGGGTCGGCGGTGACGACCGGTTCGAAGACCTCCACCGAGCCGCGCTCGTCGAGGTCGCCGAGGTCGGTCTCGTCGATGACCGTGCCGGGCTCGGGCCGGTCGTGCGGGTCGAGGGTGCGGACATCGACGGAGGCGAAGCGGTAGGTGCCCGGCGCGAGGGTGTGGTCACCGGCGGTCTCGACGGCGACGTACGCCCGCGCCGCACACCCGTCGTGCATCGCGTAGTCGATGAGCCGGACGTGCCGCCGTACGGAGACGCGGCGGCGCGCGGTGTCGAGATAGGCCTCGGTGGCGACGGCGTCCTGCTGGTAGCTGATCTGGTCGCCGGTGTACGCGAGCAGTTCGACGAGGGTCACGCCCAGGTCGGCGGGGTTGCGCTCGACCCAGTCCGGTGTGGTGAGCGCGAGCCGGTCCAGGAGCAGCTTGCGGATGGTGTCGTAGTCGCGGGCGGTGTAGTCGACGACGGGAGCTGCCGGAAAGTCCTGGGCGTGCTGCTCGTCCTCCTTGCAGTCGAAGGGAGTCGGGCAGTCGGGCCGGAACGCGAAGGTCGCGCTGTGGTAGCGCTGGTCGAAGCCGCGGTACGGCTCCGTGCCGGGCCGTCCGTACGGGTCGGTCTCGACGAGGGAGAGCCGGTAGCGGGAGGTGTCGCCGGCCCGGTCGAGGGTGACGTAGAGCCGGTCGTCGAGCTCGGGGTCCTCCTCGCGCTCCACACTGACGTCCACGGCGGTGATGCCGGTGATACGGCGGCCGCCGTCGATGCGGACGTTCTCGGGGCCGAGGCCGTGCGGGGCCTTGCCGAGGAAGGTGACGGTGAGCAGCAGGCCGTCGTCGCCGACCTCGACGGCGTCGATGCCGCCCAGCTGGGCGGCGCGTACCTTCGACCGGCGGGAGGTGGTCGTGGTCGTCCCGGTCATGCCGTGGCCCTCCCTTCGAAGACGTCGTCGCGTCGGGCGCCGTCGGCGCGTATCGCGTACGACAGGTACACGCGGACGACGTTGTCCTCGCTGACCACGTCGAGGGCCTCCACGTCGATGAGGTCGCCGAGCCAGCGCTGGAGCGAGGCCTGGACGGAGAGTTCGAGGGTGCTGATGAGTTCCGGGCTGGTCGGGGCGAAGACCAGATCGAGGAGCCCGCAGCCGAAGTCGGGGCGCATGACGCGCTCGCCGGGGCTGGTGAACAGCAGTTGCTCGATGAGGTCGTGGACGTGCTCGCCGCGCGTGGCGTGCGCGGTACGGCCCCGGCGGTCGGCGCGGAAGGGGAAGGCGACGTCGGAACGGGGCCTGGTTCCCCGGCTGGTGGGACTCATCGGACAGTGACCTTTCGCTGCGCGACCTGGACGACGGGCGGTCCCTGCGGCACGAAGGCCGCCGAGAAGCACTGGGCCGCGGAGGTGTCGAGCAGCACGGGCGCGCCGTCGACGGTGATACCGGAGCCGTCGGCGGTCCAGCGGACCGTCACGCACGGCGAGGGCACCCGGTTCACGGTGTGCGGGCAGCCGGTCACCACGTAGCTGTGCGCGGCGGTGGCAGCGGCGGCGCCCGCGAGGCGTACGCCGCCGGAGGATGTGGTGGCGGGCGCGACGCGGCCGCCGTGCGGACAGCCGATCACGGCACCGGCGTCGAGCAGAGTCCCGGGCATGGTTCGTGGTCCCCCGTATTCCTTCGTCGCTTTCATGGCTCTCGTCGCGTGCATCGCGGTCATCGCGGTCATCGCTGCGATCTCTGTCATCGCTGTCATCGCTTGGAGAGCACGGTCAACTGACCTTCGTTGATGGTCACTTCGTTGCCGCGCAGCAGGATCTCGGCGCCTGCGCCGGTCGAGATGACCACGGCCTCCTTGGTGATGCGGATGTACGCGCCGCCCTGGGCCTGGAGGAGAATCCCCTGCTCCGCACCGGGCGTGTCGTTCATGACGAGCTTGTGCGCCTGCGGCGTCTGTACGACCACGGGCTTGTTGGGCGAGCCGGCCTGGAGCTCGCGGCGCGCGTCGGGCGGGAGCTCGTCCGCGGCCCCGTACCAACACCCGGTCCAGACGGGGAAGCTGGGATCGCCCTGCTCGAACTCCACCCACACGCCCGCCCCCGGCGGCGGCACCACGAACTGCCCCGACTGGGGCCCGGTGAACGGCAGACAGGGCAGCGCCCACGTCGACGGCTCGTCGCCGAGGACGTCCGGGACCTCGACGGTGATACGGCCGATGCGCAGCGGGTCGTCGTTGCTGACGACCCGGCCGCGGAACTTGCCGAGGTAGCGATTGCTGGGTGCCGCCATGGTGGAGGTGCTCCTGGTCGATGGGACTGACTGTGTGGATGTGGGTGGGTATTCGGGGTGTGTGCGGCTTACGGTCGGACGTAGTCGCTGCGGGCTTCGAGTCCCTCTCTGGAGAGGGTGAAGTTCTGCTGGTACGAGCCCGGACGCAGGTTGTGCGTCACGGACTTGACGTAGTAGTCGCCGTCGTACGCCCGTCCCGCGCCGCGTACTCCGACGAGCTGGCGGGGCTGGAGGATGTAGCCGTGCCGGTTGACGTCGAGCGAGCCGGAGCCGGAGACGACGTCGGCGGACACGGCGGCGCGGGCGAGGAGTTCGGCCTCGGCCTGCTCGCGCTGCTGCTTGGCGGTGCCGGAGAGCGTCCTGCGCTTGAGGGCCGGGGTGGGCCGCTTGCCCAGGGGCGGGCGCAGCGGGCTGATCGACGGCTGCGGAAGCAGGGCGGACTGCCGGGTCTCGGGGTTCTGCCAGCGGGCCTGCGGCTCTTCCCGGGCCGTCCCGTCGTACGCGAACGTCAGCTGGTCGACGGTCGAGTTGGCGTCCATGTTGACGTTGAGGGCGTGCTGACGGATGCCCAGGCGGACCTCCGGCCCCCAACGGGCCGATGATTGGCCGGGGTTGGGCCCAGGCTCCAGGTAGAAGGTGTACCCATTGGCACGGGCCAGCTCGGTGACGTACTGGAGGTCGGTGCCGGTCTGGTAGTGCACGCGGAGGTCCTGGTGCGGGGGCTGGGCGACCTTCTCGGTGTAGACGTCGGGCCGGATGCCGTAGTCGGAGTAGCGGCGCAGGATGTTCAGCACGCGCTCGGACGGCGGGAGATTCGGATACCGGGCGGTGCGTTCCTCCAGGTCCATGAGCAGCGTCAGGTCCTCCCCCGTCACGGTGAGGGTGGAGTGGCCGGGCCGGTTGCTGGCGCCGACCTCGTGGCGGACGACGAGCCCGTCGAAGAGGACGTCCGGGGTGCCCTTGACGCTGACGGTGACGATGATCCGGGTCTTGGGATCGAAGAACCCCTCGGGCAGCAGCCGTCGGCTGATGATCCCGTTCTTGGTGAGGTCGAAGGCGATCTGAAAACCGCTGCGCTCCCCCGCCGTGGCGGTGATCTGCGCGGACAGCAGGGCCTCGGTCACCTCGGCCGGGACGGGCCGGGCGAGCTTCGGCCCCATGAGGAGCGTGATGTGAACGGGGCCCTGCCCCACGGGCAGATCAAACACGCCGGTCTCCCCTGCCGCCGGGGAACCCGCCGGCCAGCGGGATGTCGATGACGCGCCCGGCCTCGGCGGTCAACTCGCGTGGATCCAGTACGGGATTGGCGTCGGCGATCTGCCACCACTGGCCGACGTCACCGAAGTAGTGCTGCGCGAGCAGGTCAGGCCGCTCGCCGGCGCCGACAGTGTGGGGCTGGGTCAGGTCACTCTCGGGGGTCGGGTCCAGCTGGGGCAGCAAGCGGCGCTTGGTGTAGCGGACTTCGGTGCCGTCGGGACGACGATGGATGCCGATCTCCGCGTCGTGGTAGCGGCTGGTGCGTGGATAGGGGTGTGCGCCCGGTATGGCGTCCAGGGCGTTCTCGTACGGCTCGATCTCAGCCATGGTTGTCCTCCTCAGCCCCTTCCGAACGCAACGTTGGTTCCGATTCCGGTGCCGATCACGCCTCCGCCTCCGCCGAGCCCCATCGAGCCGAGGCTGCCGCCGCGTGCGGCTGCGGCGAGCCGCTCCTTCTGCGCGAGGTGGGCCATGTACAGGTCGGCGCCTCGGTGGCCGGCGGGGAGATCGCTGACGGTGAGGATCTTCATGCCGATGCTGAGGGAGGCGCGAATGGGGTTGAGGTTCACGTCGAAAGCGGACTCGTTGACGGACAACTCGGTGAGCCGGACCGGCATCACCCTCTTGCTCCCCCAGGTGAACAGGGTGAGCGGCATCTCGATCGGGCTGATCTCGATGGCGCCCTTCTGGGACAGCTTCATCGCTGCGCGGAGCTGGGCGGTGGTCGGCTGCACCAGCATTTCGAGTGTGGCGAGCTGCGGGTGAATGCCGTCGGGCGCCGCGATCTCGAACTGGTCGGTGGCGTCGATCTCGGCAGTGAACTTCCAGGTCTCCTGGGCGGGGCCCTTGAGCCGGAGAGCCTCGTTGCGGTCCCCGCTCCCGGCACCACCACTGCCGCTGTCGCCGCTGTCCCCGGCGGACTGGGGGGAGACGCTGCGCTCCAGGGTGTCGGGGTTGAACTGCAGGACGATGATCCGCTGGGGGGTGCCGGTGTCGGGGTTGACTACGACGATGCCGGAGCGGATGGGTTTGGGGATGTCGGCGTAGCGGGTCACAGGCGCTCCTCTAGACGTTCCCGCAGTTGTGTGTAGTCGTGCTGCGGGAACAGGTCGGGAAAGCGGCGCAGCATCGCCTTGACGCTCTCGACGACGTGGTGAAGGTCGTCGTTCAGCAAGGACAGGTCAGTGAAGAGGTACTGCCATCCATAGGCGCCTTTGGTAACGGCCAGCGCTTCGAGGTAGCCGAGATAGTCCAGGTCCATCCGCTGAGCGCCGAGGCGTGCGTCCCACACCCAGATCTCCAACGGGGCGGTGTTCTGCTCAAGCCGGACCAGCCCGAAAAGCCCGGTACCGGAGCGGGGGTGACCGTCGATCTGCCGGAACTGCGCCAGGAATTCCCGCTCGTCCGGTGTCGAGCCTTCCCAGGCCAGCGGCGGGGCAGGTTCGAAGATCGCGCGGTAGAACTGCGGAACCCTGAATTCTCCCGTGAGTTCCTGCGCGGCTTCATTGCCACGCCAGTGGGCGGCGATCCTGCGGAAGCGGGGAGCCTGCTCGGCGATGGCGGGGTCGACTATGACGTGCTCCAGTTCCGGGAGGAGGGCGGCCGCCTCCATGGCTTCCGCGGCGAGCTGCTCAGCTGATGCGCCTTTCGGCCCCTCGGCCTCGCTCTCCACTGCCAACTCCTGGTGCGAGACTTCGATCTGCGGGCAGTCGCCGAGTTCTTCCAGAGCTGCCAGGAGCAACTGTTCGTGGCGGGTCGGGGATTCGATGATCCATCCCTCGGGGGGCGTCATGGCTCATACCTCGTCTTCCAGGGTGATGCGACCCTCTTTGATGCCGTTGAAGATGTTCGCGAGACGGCGTTCCTTGCCGGGGAGCCGACCGCCGCGCCTCTTGCTCTTCTCGTGCCGCACAACGGCCCGTGCAATGTCCAGGCGGCTGTGGAACGGACGCGCCTTGACGAGAACGTCGACGAACTCGTCCGTCTCGCGGAGCATGCGCCGAATCTTGTCGGGAGAGGCACTGTTGAGGTGGAGCCTACGTTCCTTCGACGGCGGATCCGGGTCCTTGCTGAAGGGCTGCGTCCGAGGGCTCTCGTCCTTCTCCCAAGTCCGCTTCTGCCGGTTCTCCCAATAGGTGCCCCATGCCGATTCAATGAAGTTCGGGAAGCCCTCGGGCACGGGGGGACCGTGGTAGGTGACTCTCGATCGGTACCAGATCATCTGTTCCTGGCCCGTGTGAACGAGGTGGAGGGCGTCCTTGGCGTACTGCTCGACTCCGTGCAGGAAGGGGATGTTGACCCCCGGACCGCTGGCGGGTACGAGGTTCTTGCCTCTGGCCGGGCCGCCGATGGCGTCGGGCAGCAAGTGCATCTTCACCCAGTAATCACTGGAATCGTCGTTCAGGTCGTTGTCCTGGATGTACTGCCAGCCAACGGGCTGGTCGTCCGGTGCGGTGTTGGCCGGTGTTCCCTTGCTCCTCTTGTTCAAGTACTCGGCGGTGAACGGATCAGCGGGTGTGGACGCGTTCGGGAAGGGCGGTATCTGCGCATCCGGCAGCGGTACCGGATGGGGGCGCAGCCGCAAATGACCGGCCAAGACGTCCAGTTCCTTGCGCAGCAAGGCGTACGTCGGCTGCCACTTGCTGCGCAGCCTCGCCTGCTCCTCCCGCATCACCTTCGCCGGCAGCTTGTCCTGGAGTGCCTCCGCTCGCCGGTAGCTGGCCTCAGCCGCCCTGATCGCGTTCTGCTGCGCCGCCCGGTCGGTGGAGTCCTCGACCTTGCCAAGCTCCCGCTTCCACTCGCCCAGAAAACCGGGCACCCCGATGGGCGTGCTGTGCACGTAAAGGTCCGCCCGTGGCCCCTTGCCGTGGAACATCAGGGTGTGGATCTCGTCGGTGTCGTCCCGGAACCGTGCCCTGGGCAACGTGAGATCGCGCGTCGATCGTTCGTCACGGCGCTCCTGGTTGTTCCTCTCCCGCCTGCGGGAACGGCTGTCACCCAGGCGATCCCGACGACGACGCCACACGTTTCGCAGGCGGCGCAAGCGGTCGTTCAGGCGGCCACCGAGCCTGCGACGGGCCTTGCCGTACAACTTGCGCCCCGCCCGACGTGCCCTGTTCATTGCCGACTTGACGGTCTGACGGGCACGCCGGACCCGGCCGGGGCGGCGGTCACGGGTTCGCCGGGATGCATCGTCGTCCCGGTGCTTGTCGTCACGCCTGTCATCGTCCGGGCGTCGCCCGTCCTTGCGGAGGTTTACCGGGTCGCGTTCGTCCTTCCGGGCCGTACCAGGACGGCGCCGGTCAGGTCTCAGCGTGTCGCGGGCCGATCCTCGGCGCTCGGGGCGTGCTGTCCGCTCGCGCTTGTCGTCGTCGCGTGCGCGGCGTTCGGCATCCCGCGCCCGTTTCCTGGCCGCGTTCACCTCGCGGCCCTCCTCGCGGCGCTCGTCGTCGTCGCGGCGCTTCTTCGGGCGGGTGGTCTGGGAGGGTCGCGGCTTCTTCTCCGGGGAGGAACGCTTGCCGGGGCGGGGCTTGGACGGTGGGCGGGACGTCTTGTCCGGTGAGGGCTTGCGCGGGGCCGGGCGGTCGTCCCGCTTGTCCCGGGCGGAGGGCTCGTCGTCCTTGCGGTCGTCGTCCTTCGGCTTCGCATCCTTCGACTTGTTCGGCGCGGGCGGCTGCCCCGGCGCGTCCGGCTCCCCCGGCTTGTCCTTCTTGGTGCGGATGTTCTTCAGCATGCCGCCGAGCCGTTCGGCGACCTTGCCCATGAACCGGCCCACGCCCTCGATCAGGAACGTGTAGACCAGCTCCAGCAGCGCCACGACGCCGGCCGCGACCGCCTTCGCGAACGGCAGCGCGCCGTTTCCGCTCTTGACGGACTTGAGGAAGTCCATGAAGAGGCCGAACGCGGCGAGGATCTCGCTCAGGGCGCCCCACGCCGTTTGGATGGCGTCGATGATCGCCATGACCCAGCCGGCGCCGGGGATGAGCTTGGCGACGACCTTCTCGACGACCATCACTCCGATGATGACGGGGAGTTGGGGCAACGCCTCGTCCCACGCCATCTGGGCCATCTGGTCCACCGTGACGCCGCCGTCGAGCAGCGCCTGGAAGTCCTCCATCGGGATTCCGATGATCTCCTGGATCTTCTGGTTGAACCAGGCTCTGACCGCGGTCTTGATCTCGTTGAAGAGGTGTTCCTTGGCGCCGGTCTCGGCGGCGGCGCCCGCCTTGCTGATCCAGTCGCCGGGGTCGGAGACGATGTCGTTGAAGATGGCCGCCCACTCGCCGAGAGCAGCGACGGCGGCGGCACCGAACTCCAGCGCGCCGACGGTGACGG
Organism: Streptomyces sp. NBC_01017; assembly: GCF_045162795.1. Taxonomy (NCBI): domain Bacteria; kingdom Bacillati; phylum Actinomycetota; class Actinomycetes; order Kitasatosporales; family Streptomycetaceae; genus Streptomyces; species Streptomyces sp. NBC_01017. Next base: position 9,288,864 of record NZ_CP108683.1, on the reverse strand, counting down.
ACTCGGCGACGTCGACGGCCGCCAGCAGCCCGGTCTCCAGGACGTCGAGGCCGGCGAGCAGCGCCCCGCACAGCCCGTCGAGCAGCTTCCCGGCGACCTCCTTGAGGGCGTCGGCGAACTCGTTGACCTTCTGTACGGCCCAGTCGCGCGCACCGTCGATGGTCCGGCGCCACTTGTCGCGCATCGCCGGGTAGTCGGCGAGGAGTTCGTCGCCGAGGGCGATCAGGGCGTCGGCGAAGGTGTTGATCTGATCGATGACCCAGTTGCGGGCGTCGTCGATGAGCTTGAAGACCTGCTGCTTGAACTTGTCGATGACGTCGGTGACGATCTGCCGGGCCTTCTCGAAGATGCCCTTGATCGCGTTCTTGAGGCCCTCGAAGAACTCCTTCAGCTTCTCGATGGCCTCTTCGAGCCAGTTGTCGGCGTCGTCCTTGCCCTCGTTCTGCTTCTTCTCCGCGTCCTGCTCGGCGTTGGTCTGTTCGGTCTCGATCTTCTTGTTGTCGTCCTCGGTGCGCTTGTCGACGTCCTTGTCGGTGTCCTCTTCCTTCTTCGTGATGTCCTTGCGGACCTGGTCGTACTTCTTGCCCTTCTTGCCGTCGATCTCCGAGACCTTGTCGTCCTGCTCCTTGCGCCACTGGTCGCGGGAGTCGGAGATGTCGGAGCGGCCCTTGTCACGGGCGTCGGCCTGCTTCTTGCCGCTTGCGTCGACCTCGCGCTTGAGGTCCTCGTCGTACTGCTTGCGGTCGTCCGTGGACTTCTTGTCCTTGGCCTGGCGTTCCTGGCCCATCTGTTGCCGGCCCTGGGCGAAGCCTGCCTGGATCTGGGGGCCACGGTCGTGTTCGGCCACGGCGGAGGCGGACTCGATGGGCACGCCGCCGGACACCGAGCGCGGGCCGCTCGCCTTCGCGCCGCCCTTCCCGCCGGCGACCTTGCCGGTCAGGGTCTCCTTGGGGACGTCCGGATAGAGCTGGTCCTCACCCATCGGCAGCCCGGCGTCGGCGCGGCCCGACCGGTGCAGCTCGTTCTTCCGCTCGTCGAGCTTGTGGCCCTGTTCGTCCGTGCGCTGCGGATCGGAGTCGTTCTCCAGCGGTAGCCGCGGGGCGTCGCCCACGCGGGTGTTCTGGAGGCCGTCGTCCTTGGTCGGGAGGCCGAGGATGGAGTCGATCAGGTCGTCGAGCGGCAGGATCTCCTTCAGCAGCTTGCCGAACAGCTGGGCGCCGATGGTGAGGGCGATGTCCCACCAGCTCGGCTCCGGGACGTTCGCGCCCGGCACCTCGCCTTCCGGCTTCTGCTCGCCGGTGATCTCGGGTGTCCTGCCCGCCGCGGCCTCGGTGCGGGCGACCTTCGCGTTGGTGTAGGTGCCGGGGGCCGCGGGGGTCGGGCCGCCGGGGACGGTGCGCGGTGAACCGGACGGCCGTTGCGTGGTCGGCGGCGCCTTGCGCAGCGCGGTGCGCTCCTTGTCGACGGAACGGCCGACGGCGGAGTCGACGCCCTTGAGGGTCTCCAGGGCCTGGTGGGGCTTGAGCGAGCCGGCTGTGGCCAGGCCCGACTCGGGTGTGGCGTTGGAGACGTCCGGGGCCGGGGCCTCCTTCTTCGGCTTCGCACCGCCGCCGGGTGCGGTGCGGCCGCCGGCACCACGGCCACCGGACCGAACGGGTGCGGGTGCGGAAGCCGTACGGCCGCCGCCTCCGCCGCTCTTGCGGGCGGTCTTTGCGGCCTGCCGTGCCGCCTGCCGCTTGCTGCCCGTGGGCCTGGCACGTGAGCCGGTCGAGCTTCCCGAGCCACCGCCGGATGCCGGCGCTTCGGTTGCCTTCGGGGCGTTGGTCCTCGCCTCCGGTCCGGCGGCCACGGGGGAAGGACCGTTGCCCGGAGCCAGTTTCGGCGCGGCGGCAGGTCCTGGCGTGGAGACCTTGTCGGGGCCGGTGACGGGGCCGGGGGAGGTGGCGTTGCCGTTGCCTTCGGTCACGTTCTCGTTGCCGGGACCTGGCGTGTTCGATGCGGGCTCCGCAGGGCCCTTTCCATCCTCTGTACCGCTCTCGGCCTGGCCCGTGCCCTCGCCCGCCTTCTGCTGCGGACCGTTTCCGGATCCTGAGCCGGTCTGAGTCCCGCCCTTGTCCGATGAGCCCGCTTCCGCGGAAGTCTTGCCTGCCCCTTCGCTGCGGCTCCCCCCATCTGACGCACCCTTGGCATTACCCGACGGCGCACCCGCTGTCTGGGCACGAGCGTCCTCGCCTGCTTTGTCCAGTTGCCCGGGGGCAGTGGTCTCCCCGGTTCCGGGAGCGGTTTCACCGGCAGTGGCATCGGCCCCGCGTGCCGCCTCGTCACGGCGTCGGGCCTCGGCGTCCTCGCGCTGCTCCTCAGCCCCGTTCTTGTCCCAGTCCCCTCCGGACGGACTCGTCGCGGGCGTCCCCGCGGAATCGCGACCCGGCAAAGCCGTGACGCCGCTCCCGCCGTCCTCATCGGATCCGAGGTCCTGTTCGGCCGACGTGGCACTCAGTAGATCCTGAAGCGCCTGATCCTCGGAGTCGTCGTCCTCTCTACGTGAGTCTGTGTCCAGGGAGACACCGGATTCGATCTCCTCAACGGCCGTGTCCGGGATCGGTTCGACACCGGAGGTCGTCGGGCCGCCGAGCGGCTGCCCGCCCTTCCTCCTCCGCTTCTCGAATGGAGCCAGGTTCTTCGGGTCGTCCGTCGGGGCGGCGCGATCGATGTCGGCAGCGGGGGCTCCGCGGCGCTCCTCCTCGTCGGCGTCCGGTTCCTCGGTCGAGCCGTCGTCCGCGGACTCCGGTTCCAGACCCAGAGGTTCGTCGTCGGTGCCTTCCTCGTTTTCCGGGTCACCGATACGGCGGGTCGGCTGGGCCTCGCCGCCGGTCCTGGCCTTCTCGCCCGGCTCCGCCCCACTCCGGTCCACCGGCGACGTCTTGACGGTCTGCCGACCGTCGGCGCCGGCCTGCCGTTCCTCCTGCTCACCGGCCTGCTTCTCCGGTTCCGGCGCGGCCTCGTCCCGAGCCCCGTCCGTTTCCTCCTGCGCCTGCTCCTCGTCGCGCTGGTCCTGCTGCTTCTGCTCCTTCTGGTTGTCCGCCGCGTCCTTGCGTTCGTCGTCGGTGTCCTTCTGGGCACCCTGGCCGGCGGTGTTCCGCTCCTGCCGGTGGTCCTGGGAGCGTTCCTGCTGCCGGCCGGCCGACTCCTCCCGGTCCCCGGCAGCGTCTTGCCGGCCGGACGCCGCGCCCTCCGGGTCACCGTTCTTGTCCTTGGCGTCCTGGTCCTGCCGGTCGCCGGACGCGCTGTCGTCCTGGTTCTGCCGGCCGCCGGGAGCCGGCCGGCCGTCGTCCTCCTGCCGGCCGCGCCCCGGCCCGGGGGCGTCCGCACGCTCGTCCCCCTCCTGCCGTTCCTCGGCCGAGGCCCGCTCGCGCTCCTCCTCGACCTCCTCGACGGCACCCGGCACGGCCAGCGGGGCCGCGGCGGCATCCGACGGCAGTGGCCCGGCCTGCTCCGTCTCCTCGACAGCCACCACCAGCCGGTCGATCACCGGTGTGGGCAGCCGCAGTTCCAGCCGGTCGAGCACGATGTCCTGCACCTGGGGCGCCATCCGTGCCAACTGCAGCCGGACCCGCCCGGACCGGTCCTCAGGGTCACCGCGCAGGGAGCGCAGGAGCGTGTTGGCCATGCGGTCGACGACGGTCGCCGGATCCAGTTGCTCCATACGGCGCTGGTCGGCATCGACCGTGGCGTACCTCAGCCAACCGGGCGTGGCCTGCCCCTGCTCGACGTCCACCTGCTCGGCGGCCGTCGGCTCCGGCTGCTCCACGAGGTCCCGCGCCGCCGCCTCCGCCTCCCGCTCGATAGCCTGCTGCGGCAGACTCACCGCCCCCAACTCCCGCCCCGCACGCAGCGCCCCGAGACCGTGCGGGTTCTGCACGGTGTGCAAGAGCTCGTGGGCGAGAAGGCGGCGCCCCTCGTCCGTGCCCGGCTTGAAGGCGCCCTCGCGGAAGAAGACGTCCTGGCCCACGGCCACCGCGTCCGCGCCGAGCAACTCGGTCAGCTGCCCGGCATCACGGCCGGTGTGCAGCCGCACGCGGCTCAGGTCGTGTCCGAGCCGTTCCTCCAACTCCCGCCGTACACCGGGGTCGAGAGGCTGCCCGGCGCCGCTGACGATGTCCTTCGGCTCGGGCGTACGGGACTTGGCTGCGCGCTCCTTGCGCTTGCGGCGGCGCTGTTCGGCGGCCTGCTCGGCGTGGGCGTCCTGGGACGGGGAGGTCACCGGGTCACCTCCCCGTGGCCGCTGAGGCCTTCATGCACCGCGCGGGCGAGTTCCTGACCGAGACGGCGGGCGGACAGACCGGCGGGCAGGGGCGGCAGGCCGGACAGCGCTTCGAGGGTCAGGGCGCCGTCCGCAGCCAGCGGCACGCCGTGGGCGTGGACCAGGCGGGTCAGTTCGCGTTCGAAGGCGTCCGACACCCGCTCCGGGTCCACGCGGAAGCCGGTCAGGGCGAGCTCGCCGATCTCGACCCGGATCTCGCGGGGAGCCTCGCTACGAGGGTTGCCGTTCACACCCATCCCCGCACCTCCCCCGGGGTCAGCGACCGCTCCAGCTTCTGGTACTCCGTGCGAGCCGCCGCCAGCATGTGCCGCATCTGCAGGCGGTCGCCCTCCTCGGCCGCGAGGAAGGCGCCGGACAGTGCGATGTTGCGGATCGAGCCGCCCGCGACGGTGAGTTGGGCGAGGAGCCCCGGGTCGATGTCCTTGACCGGGGCCCGGGACGGGAGCACACGGCGCCAGATCTCGGCGCGCTCGTGCTCGGCAGGGAAGGGGAAGTCGACGACGAAGCGGATGCGGCGCAGGAAGGCGGTGTCGAGGGCCTTCTTCATGTTGGTGGTGAGGATGGCGAGGCCGCGGTAGGCCTCCATCCGCATCAGCAGGTAGCTGACCTCCAGGTTGGCGTACCGGTCGTGGCTGTCCTTGACCTCGCTGCGCTTGCCGAACAGGGCGTCGGCCTCGTCGAACAGCAGCAGCGCGCCGCCGCGTTCGGCGGCGTCGAAGACGCGGCGGAGGTTCTTCTCGGTCTCGCCGATGTACTTGCTGACCACCTGGGAGAGGTCGACGATGAACAGGTCGAGGCCGAGTTCCTTCGCCATCACCTCGGCGGCCAGCGTCTTGCCCGTGCCGGAGCCGCCGGCGAACATCGCCGTGACGCCGAGGCCGCGGCGCAGGGTGCCGGCGAAGCCCCACTCCTGATGGACGGTGGGCCGCTGCCGTACGTGCGCGACGATCTCGCGCAGCACGCCGGTCTGCCGCTCGTGCAGGACCAGGTCGTCCCAGCCCGCCCCCGGTTCGATACGGCGGCCCAGCTCGTCCATGCCGATCCGGGCCTCCTCCATGCCCGCCCGCCAGGCGAGTTCGGCGGCGTCGAGGGTGTCCTCGTAGGGGAGCCGGCGGCGTACGGTCGCGGCGGCGGACCGGATGACGTGCGGGGGCAGCTGGAACTGGGCGACCAGGGAGCGCAGTTCGCCGTCGTCGAGGTCGGCGACGGGGTGGAACGCCTGGGCCCAGAGTTCGGTCTGCTCGTCGTCGTCGAGGCGGGGCACCGCCACCCGTGCGCCGTGCGGACGGTCCGTGCGCAGGGGGTCCTCGCTGGAGACGACGACCGGTACGGCGGCTCCGGCCAGGAACGCCTCGGTCGCCGCCCGCTGGTCGCGGTCCAGCTCGCCGACCTCGACGAGCAGCGCGGAGGGCAGCAGGATCGCCTCGCGCTGCCAGAGCCGGGCGAGCCCGTCGCGCTCGGCGGGGTCGGCCGGGATGTCCTCGGCACCCATCGCGTACAGCCCGAGCCCGGACCGGGCGGCCGCCGCGGCGGCGATGTCGGCACGGCTGCGCAGATCACCGCCGGTCACCTCGACGAGCAGCGGCGCGTCGGGGTTCGCGCCCGTCGTCCAGCCCTCGGCGACCCTGCTCGCGGCGACGTCGTACGACGGCGGCAGCTGTTCCGGCGCCGGGGTGCGGCGCAGGCGGCCGTGCAGGCGGGCGTCGAGGTAGGGCGAGCCCAGCAGGAAGTGCAGGATGCGCTCGTCGAGCCGTAGCCGGGACGTCGTCAGCCGGGACTCGTCGTCGAGCTCGACGATCCGCCAGCGCCGCAGCGGCGCGACGGGCGTGAGTGCGCTCCAGTGCGGTTCGGCGAGGGCGGCCAGGGCGAGCGAGAAGGTCGGGTACGCCCGCTGCGGGTCGCCGCAGGCCGCGGCGCAGCGGGCGGCAGTCGTGGGGTCCAGTTCGTCGGCGGCGGCGAGGAGGATCAGGTCGCGTTCGAAGGGGGTGAGGCCGAAGCAGGTGAGGAGGGCGTCGAGGGGGGCGGTGCCGGGGGCGGCCAGGGGGACCGGGCTCGTCGCCGGGGTGGCGTCCGCGTCCGGCGCCTGTCCGGCGCCGGCGGCGTGGGCGTCGATCCGGGACAGGACACGCCTGATCTCCTCGATCAGCTTCGCGCCCACGTCGGGTCCGCCTGCCGCGCCCGCAATGCCCGAAGCAGCAGCCGTGCCCGCCTCGTTCGTCCCCATGTGCTCACCTGCCCCCGTCGTCCCCATCTCTTGTCAGCCCTCCGTACCCTTCCGGGGCTCCGGCTGCGGCGGCTTGCTCGCCCGGGCGGTCTTGCGGGCCCGTGCCGGAGCCTTGGCGACGGTCTTGGCCGGGGCCTTCGTGGTCTTCTTGGCCGCATCACTCACGGGCAGCCCGGGTTCCGCCGACTCTGCCTTGTCAACAGCGGCCGGTGCCGCAGTGGTTGACGGAGCCTCAACCCTCGACTCGCCCCCCGGAGGGACCGGCGCCCCCGGCGCCCCGAACGGCAGCACCCGTACGTCCGTCCGCTCCACCGGCTTCGCCGGCACCGGCGTCTGCCGTCCGTCGATGAGGACCAGGGCCGCCTGGTAGACGACCGACAGGGAGTACGGCGTCTGGTGGAGCATCCCCCACAGCTTCGACGTCTCGTCGATGTCCATCACCGTGGGTGTGAACCGCACTCGCTGGGCCGCCTCCGCGAGGTCGCTGCCCACCAGGTGCGGAAGGTGGCCGGTCTCCTCGATGACGTCCTTCGGCAGGATCGGTATCTCGTGCAGGGTCCGCACCACGGAGCCGATCAGCCGCTGCCCGACCAGGGTCGTCTCGTCGCCGTACGCGGTGATGAGGTAGTGCAGGTCCAGCGCGGCGGCCGGCCGCTTCACGAGCGTGCCGTCGGAGGCCCGGGTCGGCAGGTCGTTGTTGCGCATCGACGTGTTGGGGGTGACCTGGTAGAGGAACACGTTGATGGTCGGGTGGTCCGGCGCCTCCGCCGGCGGCTTGCGCGGCTCGACCTTCACGGCCTCGTCGAACTCCGAGCCCACATGGGACGCGAGCAGCAGGGAGAGGGCCTGGGTGACATGGGCGATGGCGAGTGCGTTGCTCATGAAGTCGGTTCCTCGGTTCCTCGGTCCGTCATGTCACTCCCGCCCCCGCGCCAGGTAGTCGGCCAGGCTCAGGGCCGCCCCCGGTCGCTCCGTCGACGACGGCGTGCGCTGCCGTGTGCCCTGGGACGGCGACTGTCCGGCCGTCACTTCCAGCCGCCCGATCTGCACCTGCACCACCTGTTCGGGGGCCCGCGAGGGGCGCCGGGCGGCGGCCTGCCGTACGGCGTCACGTGCTGCCGCCGTGTCCGCGGCGCTGGGCCGCAGGGCCCCGGTTCCGGCGGTGGGGGATGCGGCGTCCGTGCCCGGGGGGACGGGCACGGACGCCGCGGTCCGGGATGCGCCCCGCTCCGGGCGCCCACGGCCCGCCGCCCGCTGAACGGCGTCCGGCGCGGGCCGGGGGCCGGACGCGACCGGCGCGACGGGACGCAGCAGCGGCGCCTCGGGCAGAGTTCGCGGGGCGGGTCGCGGTGCCGGGTCGGCCGGGGCGCGTTCGGTGCGTACGACCGTCCGCTCCCGTTCCGTGTACAGCCGCGCGGCGGGCGTCGCCGGGGACGGCCTGTCCCCCGGCCGTACGGCGGACGGCGTGGTGGCGGGCCACAGCAGGTCGGAGCCGTCGTCCGGTTCCGGTGCGGTGGCCCGTACCGCCTCGACCCGCTCGAACGGGCCGGGCAGGCGGGGACGTACCCGCACCACACCGGGGCGCGGACCGACGGCTGCCGGGGCGTGCCGGGCGATCAGCCGGTCGAGGAAGTCGGGAACCGGCGCCCCGTCCGCGTCAGACATCCGCACACAGCTCCAGGTAGTAGCGGCGCCGCAGCGGGCTGAGCGCCATGATTTCCGGCTCGCTCCAGCCGTACGACGTGGCGAGCAGGTGGACGTCGAGCAGCAGATCCCTTGCCCAGGCGTCCAGTTCGGTCCACAGGTAGGAGGCGATGTCCAGCTCGGCCCGGGTGGCCTCGCCGCACTCGGGACAGGCGATGTTGAGCGTCACGTCGGCGCCGGGGTCGGCGGACTCGACGGCCTCGGCGATCCGGCGCTGGACCGGGACCGGGAGGTCCTCGGCGGGTACGGCCGCCCCGGCGTGCTCCGCCGAGACGAGGCACCGGGCGAGGAGGGCGGCGCGTGGGTCCGCCGCCCGGGCCGCCGCCGTCAGGTCAGCGGTCCCGGGCAGCCGGAACTCCACGTCCCAGCCGTCCTGTTGGACGCGCACCACGGAGCCACCGGACCCGATCCGACCGCTCAGCGAGTGCGCGAACTCCCCGGCGTCCAGGTCGAACTCCATGTCCTCCCCGCATGCCGCGCAGCCCAGCCGCACCTGCATCCGCTCCCCGAACAGGGCGCGGCGCAGCGCGAACAGGTCGGCCTCGCGCTCCCCCACCGGCAGCACCGGCAGGGTCGCGGCGTCGACGTCCGGGCGCGCCGTGCGGTGCAGCAGCAGGGCGCGCCCCGTCGACGCCTCGTCGAGGCCCGCCTCCCAGGTGGCCAGCAGCTCGGCCGCCCCCGTGATCGCCATGTCTTCCCCCCTCACCTACCCGCTGGTCAAGCGGGGTTGAGGAACGACGGCTCCTCAGGCTCGGGCACCTCGTAGTCCCGCTCCCAGCCCTCGCACTCGAGCTTGAGCGACTGGATGGCCACCGCGTTGGCGTTGGCGTCCAGCTCGCCGAGGACCTGGTACTCGCTCGGCCAGGTCCGGTACAGCTTGTGCGAGACGGCGACCTGGCCGGCCTCGTTGAGGACCTGGATGACTATGTCCTTGCGGAAGTCGGCGAGGGACACCTCGGAGCCGAGACCCGCGCCGACCTGCCAGACCTTGTTGGCCCAGCGGTCGAACTCGGGGTCGTGGGTGACCCCGCGCTCCAGGGTGATGCCCTCGAACTCGGAGCGGCCCGGCGACTTGCGCGGGGAGGAGGGGTCGCCGCCGTGGCGGTGCTTGACGACCTCCGTCGTCCGCTTCAGCGGACTGATCTTGCTGATGCCGGCGACCGTCCGGCCGTCCCACAGGACGAGGAACTTGAAGTTCTTGTAGGGGTCGAAGCGATGCGCGTTGACCGTGAACTCAGCCATCGGATTCCTTCAGTTCTCCACGATTCCCCGCGCCTAGAGCGCGAACTGCCCGGACGTCTGCTGGATTTTGACGATCACGAACTCCGCCGGCCGGACCGGTGCGATGCCGACGAGGACGTTGACGATGCCGTTCTCGATGTCCTCGGTCGTCGTCGTGTCGCTGTCGCACTTGACGAAGTACGCCTCGCGCGGGGTGCCGCCCTTGAAGGCGCCCTGGCGGAAGAGGGTGTGCAGGTACGAGGAGGCGGCGAGCCGGATCTGCTGCCACAGGTTCTCGTCGTTGGGCTCGAACACCACCCACTGCAGGCCGCGCTGCAGGCTCTCCTCCACATGGAGGGCGAGCCGGCGCACCGGTACGTACTTCCACTCGCTGTCGAGCGCGTCGGAGCCCTCCAGCGTGCGCGCGCCCCAGACGACCGGGCCGGTCACCGGGAAGGTGCGCAGGCAGTTGACGCCGAGCGGGTTGAGCAGCCCGGTCTCGCGGTCGGTCAGGTTGACGGTGAGCGAGTGCACACCGGCGAGCCGCGCCTCGGTGCCGGCCGGGGCCTTCCACACGCCGCGCTCGGAGTCGGTGCGGGCGATGACGCCGGCGACCGCGCCGGACGGCGGGAAGGAGCGCAGCCGGCCCGTGAGCGGGTCGGTGAGCTGGAGGTGCGGGAAGTACAGGCCCGCGTGGTTGCCGCGCACGGCGTCGAAGGCGGCGAGCCCGGCGCGTGCGGTGTCGACGCTGACCCAGGTGCTCGGCGCGTCGACCAGCAGGAAGATCCGCCGCTCGGCGCACAGCCGCTGGGCGGCCGAGATGACGGTGAGGGCGTCCTCGGTCTTCTCGTACGCCGCGAGCTCCGGCAGCGCCAGCAGGTTGACGTCGGCGACGCCGCGCAGCGCCTGGATGCCGCTCTTGTCGCCCTCGGAGCCGATGAGGTCGCGCGGGCCGGGTGCCTCGCCGTCCTCGCCGCCCTCCAGCGGGAAGACCGGCGGGTTGACGGAGGCCTCCAGGCCCAGGTCGTTGGCGCACTCGCCGAGGAAGCGGACGACGTCCTCGGGGTCGGTGGAACCGGCGACGACCTGGATACGGCGGCCGAAGGCGGTGACCTCGGCGCCCGCGAAGGCGTGCTTGCCGGGGGCGTCGGGCAGGGCGCGCAGCTTGCGCTCGAGGAGCAGCGCCAACTCGGCGACGCTGCACGGGGCTTCGCCGTCGCAGTCGGGGTCGTGGAGCGTGAACTCGCGCTCCACCTCGCCGATCTTGACCGTCAGGTCGACCGCGAGGTTCGGCAGCTCGTGGCCGAACGGCTTGGAGACGGTGCCGGAGGGATCGGGACGGCCCTCGCCGACGACCTCGACTCGGATCAGCTTCGAGCCCGCGTTGATCACGGTCTGCGCATAGCGACCGTTCGCAGCGTCCATGGACAGGCCGGTGAAGCTCTCACGGGCCTCGCCCTTGGCGTCGTAGACGCGCAGGTTGAAGGTCTCGTCGGGGCACGGGGTGTCGTGGTCGACGGCGACCCGCAGACCGTTGCCCCAGACGCCGGGCTCCTTGGCGTGCACTTCGAGGACGGGGCCCTCGCTGTGGCCCTCGGTGGACTTGAGACTGGCACAGGCGGCCTTGCCGCTGCCGGCCTTGGCGACACGGACGATCACCGCGACGGTGCCGCCGTTGCCGAAGAACTGGTGGACCGCGTAGCCGACGGCGCTCCGGGCGCTCAGGCCGCCGAAGCGGCGCTCGAACTCCGTGAAGCTGGTGACGCGTACCGGCTCGTTCAGCGGACCGCGCCGGGTGTGGCCCACGAAGGCGGTCACGGACGTGGTCAGGGTCGAGATCGTGCGGGTGCTGCTGGGAAGCTCTTCGACGTAGACGCCGGGATACGTCGGCCTGGCGGCGCTCACCGCGCTCATCGGCATTCCCCCTCCTACTCCCTGTCTTGGGCACCGGACAAATGCACCAAGAGGTGGCGGAGGGAGGCATTCCCTTTCCGGCACGCGAAGACGCCCCCCACACGAGCGACGCTACGACGCACACCGCATTCAGTTCCCCCGTCTGCACCCCGGACTTGTCGGTCGCCGGGGCCAAGCAACGCGCTTGTGACTCCTGATGCTCAAGTGCTCAATCCACCTTGCGGTGTTGGAAGTTGACGGAACAAGGTGCCTTCAGGCCAGCCCGGCAGGGGGTTTGGTGAAGACCCCCTCCCGGCATCCGCACATCGTGCCTGCGCGCCCCGGCCAGGTGGTTCACGGAACCTGCACAGCGATGTCGCCACGGAGCACCCCGAGGGCTCTTGCCGGGACGGAAGCCCTTCATCCACCTCGTTCGACTGGTCGCACGCACATTCGACCTCCCCGAGTCGTACACAACACGCCTTGGCCGGTTTTCCGGGGGTGGATCCCCCAGCCATGTCTTGACATGGGCCTGAAACGATTCTTAGCTTGACCGAGTATTTAGATGTGTGAAACGAGTTCATACATGCGAACTGAGGGAGACATAGAGTTCCAAGGAGTGCTGTTCTTTCCGGTCACGCCGTTCGGCGCGGACGGATCGCTGGACGAGGAACGGCTCGCCCGGCACATCGAGTCCGGGGTCGCCGCGGGAGCGGGCGGCGTGTTCGTCGCCTGCGGCCCCGGCGAGTTCCACGCGCTGACGCCGGACGAGATCGAACAGGCCACACGGGTCGCCGTGCAGACGACCGCCGGCCGGGTCCCCGTCCTGGCCGCGGCGGTCGGCCCGCCCCCGATGGCGCGCGACCAGGCCGCCCGCATCGAACGCGCCGGCGCCGACGGCCTCCTGTTGCGCGACGGAGCGGTCGCGGTGCCCACCGGCCCGGGTCTCGGCGTCGCACTCGACCACGACGCCCTGGACCGGCGGCACGGGCTGTACGTGGACTGCGGGATGCGCTCCCGCGACGACACCGGCTACATGCGGCGGATCCGGCCGGAGTACGAAGGTCGGCTGCCCCGTTGGTGAAGCAGTGCCCACTCTCGCGCGAACGCCGCTACCGTGATCGACCGGCTTCCGCGCGGGAGAAGGAGTGACGGTGGGCGCAGACGGGTCGACGGCCGTGTTGGTCACCGGAGGCAGCGGGTTCGTCGGCAGCCATCTGGTCGAACGGCTGCTGGAGCGCGGCTACCGGGTCCACGCCACGGTACGCAGTACGGCCGCCTCGGCGAAGGTGCGACCCCTGCGGGAGATGCAGGAGGCACATCCGGGCCGCCTCCAGCTGTTCGAGGCGGACTTGTTGGCCGAGGGCTCCTTCGACGAGGCGATGACCGGCTGCCGGGTGGTGTTCCATGTGGCGTCGCCGTTCCTCATGCCGGAGAAGATCAAGGACGGCCGCAGGGACGTCGTCGACCCGGCTCTGCTCGGCACCCGCAATGTGCTGGCGGCCATCGAGCGGACACCCACGGTGGAGAAGTTGGTCCTCACCTCGACCGTGGGTGCGGTCTTCGGCGACTACGCCGACGTACTGGCCATGGACGACGCGGTGCTGTCGGAGCGCTGCTTCAACACCACCAGCACGGTGGAGAACAACCCGTACCACTACGCGAAGACGGTCGCGGAACGCGCGGCTTGGGACGCGGAGGCCGCCCAGGGCCGCTGGCGGATGGTGTCGGTCAACCCCGGCCTGGTCCTGGGCCCCTCCCTCACCCCGGCCTCCGAGTCGGGCAGCCTCTTCCTGCTGGAGGAGTTGTTCAAGGGCTACTTCTTCTACGGCGCACCCGACTTCAGCTTCACCACGGTGGACGTGCGCGAGGTGGCCGACGCGCACATCGCGGCGGCCGAGAACCCGGACGCGCAGGGCCGTTACATCCTCGCCGCCCCGACCATGACGTCCTCCCACGAGATGTCCCGCATGATCCGGGCCCGCCATCCCCGTGACCTGCGCCTCCCGCGCACCGCGCTTCCGCACTGGCCGGTTCGCGTCCTGGGTCCGGCGTTCGGGCTGAGCCAGGACTACATCCGCAAGCACCTCGGCATCCGGTTCCGGGTGGACAACAGCCGCAGCGTGAACGAACTGGGCATCACCTACCGTCCGATCGAGGAGACGGTCCTCGATCATTACGAAGCGTGGCGAAGTCAGCGCACCGCGAAGTGAATCCGGGCTCTTTCTCACTCAGAGCGTCGAAGGTCACAAAAACGTATCGGACATTTCACATGTCAATCTTCACGCGGGGCTCACAAGTTGGTTAGGTTACGCATCGGACCGCACGACGACCTCCGGCGAACCCCGCCGGGACGCGCGGCCTCCGCCGAGTCCGGTGCGCGCCCGCAAGGGTCCACTGGAGCCGGGGACCCAACCGAACTTGGGGTGAATCGGCCCAACCGCCCTTCGGGGCAAGGGCCGTAGGGCACACCTTCCGGAGACGACCGCCCGAACCCGTCAGCTAACTCGGTAGGCGGAGTACGGAAGGAGTACGTCACCCATGGCGCCGGAACGCACCGCGCGTCCGGGGGCTCTGAGCCTCCCTGGCATGCGCAATTCCGCACTCGCGTCGGCAGCCCTCACCTCTGTGGCCCTGCTCGCCCAGACGGCCAACGCAGCCCCTTCGGCCGCGGACGAGGGACCGAGCCGCGAGGAGGTCAGCCGGCGGGTCAGCTCCCTCTACGACCAGGCCGAGTCCGACACGGGGACCTTCAACGCCACCCGCGCGGCGACGACGGGGCCGCGAGCGCGTGCCGACCGGCCCACGGACGCCGCGCGCCGGCCCGCCGCCGCGCCCCGTGACGACGAGAGCAGGCACAGCGACCCCGCGCTCGACACCATCACGCGGCAGTGGTTCGACGCCGCCCGCGCGAAGGTGGGTCCGACCGTTCCGGCAGTGCTGCCGAGCGACCGGATGCCCGACCGCCCCGCCGGGACGCGGCCCGCGCGCCCGGCGAACGGCCCCGGTCAGGCACGGGAGTCGTCCGGCCGTGCCGCCCTGGAGCTGCCGGCCGCGCCGGTCGCCGAGTTGACGTCCGGTGCGGGCACCCGGACGGCTGCCGTGGCGGAGCTGACCGCCGGGCCCGTCGCCGCGCTGCCGGCGACTCCGGAGGCACCGCAGAAGGCGACGGCCGGAAACGCCCTCGCCCTGCCCGCCCCGGCCGCCGAACCCGCGGCCGAGCCGCAGCAGCGGTCCGCGCTGCGCACGACCAAGGAGCAGAACCAGCGCAAGCTCGACCGGGCACGCGCGTTGCTGTCCGCGTACAGCGCGCGGCAGAGCGCCCCGCTCGCGGCGATCGAGGCGGCACCGGTCACCGACACCTGGGGTGCTACGCGGACCCAGGTACAGCCCTCGGCCGATGAACAGTGGCAGGCACTGCAGGCACAGGGTCCCGCCGACCTCACCACGGTCCCAGCCGGCACGACGGCCTGGGCCGCGCCGACGCCCTGGCCCACCACGCCGGACCCGCTGACCGACCCACTCCCGGCGGTCACCACACCGGACCCGCTCACCGACCCACTCCCGGCAGTCACCGCGAGCCCGGCCATCGCCACGGCCCAGACCGCAATCCCAGGTCCGGCAACCACCGCTGCCGGCCCGGCCCTCGACACGAACCCGCTCCTCGACCCGAGCGCCGCCCTCACATCAACGGGCCCGCAGGACACCCGGGCCCTGCGCGCCCTGGACTTCGCCCGCGCCCAGATCGGCAAGCCCTGCGTCTGGGGCACGACGGGCCCGGAGGCCTACGACGGGCCCGGCCTCACCCAGGCCGCCTGGAAGGCCGCCGGCATCGCTCTCCCCCGCACCGCACCGGAGCAGGCGACCGCCGGCCGAGGCATCGCCATCACCTACGCCGAGCCCGGCGACCTGGTCCTGTTCCACGTCGGCCACGTGGGCATCTGCTCCGGAACCGGCACGATGATCCACGCCCCCGGCCCGGGAGCCTCCATACGCGAGGAGTCGATCTACTACGCCGGGGAGTCGGCGATCCACAGCGTGATCCGACCCGCCTGAGCCGCCGTTGGCCCGTGTCCACCAGCACCTGGACATCGGGTAGGGCGACCGGATCCGCCAGGCGCTGAGGACGGTGGCGTAGGCGGGGTTCGCGGCGCCCGCCTCACCCCCGCCCTTCGGACGCCCGGCGGTCCGGCCTGCGCTGGGCCAGCCACAGGGCGACCGCCTCCGCGATCGGCTGCCCGGTCTCCAGCTCGACGAAGCCGAACTGGCCGCTCTGGTTGCACTCCAGGAACCACCAGATGCCGTCCTCGTCCTCGGCGAAGTCGAAGGCCGCGTACGCCAGTCCGGCGAGGGTGACGTACGCGTGCACCGCCTTGCCGATGCGGTCGGGAACCGGGACCGGCTCCCAGGGGTGCCCGGTGTCGCCGTAGCGTCCGTCGACCTGGCCGGGTTCCGCGGTCTTCCGGGCGGCGAACATCCGGCTGCCGACGGCGGTCAGCCGGATGTCGGCCCGCTTGGAGACGTACCGCTGGAGCAGCGCGGGGCCGGCCGCGACGGCGGAGAAGTCCGCGTCGGGGCCGACGAGGGTGGTGGGGAGGGTCAGCGCGGGGGCGCCGGGCGGTGGCCCCGAGGCGGACTTCACCACCACGTCCCGGTACTCCTCGGCGAACTCCCGTGCCAGCCGGGGGGAGGTGGTGAAGACCGTCGGCGGTACGGCGAAGCCGCTGAGGTGGGCGACCCTCAACTGCCAGGTTTTCAGGCGGGCCTGGTCGGCGTTGCGCGGATGGTTCATCCACCGTGCGGCGGCGGAGTGGAGCATCCCGTACAGCGCCTGCCGGGTCTCGGCGGTCAGCCACTCCGAGGGGTGGGCGGCGTGTGCGGCCGGTTCGCCGGGCCTGCGCACCCATATGGAGCGCAGGCCCCGCATGCTGAGCACATGTCCGTTGACGGACAGGTGGCCGTCGAAGTCGCCGTGGGCGTAGTCGGCGGACAGCACGGCCTTGCCCGGCAGGTCGGCGGGGTCCAGCCGCATCACGGGCGTCCCCGTCCCGTGCAGCATGGCCACCACCATGTCGGCGGTCACGTCCTCCTCGGACGTCAGGATCAGTACGGTCATGCGCGCACGATCGTCAGTCGTCGAAGTGGGTCGCGGAGCCCGCGGTCGACGTCGTCGTGCCGACCGCGAGCAGGAGGTCCGGGTCACTGACGGCGGGGCGTCCGTCGGGCAGCACGTTCAGCTGCCGGGCCGGGTCGAAGTGATACGGCGTCACCGCGAGCGAGATCCCCTTGGGAAAGGCGTACTTGAGGGTGAACGGTTGCACTTTAAACCTCCATGGCGTGTTGTTTGAATTACCGTCACTTACGCGCCGCTTGCGTAAGGAATTCATCACTTTCCGCCACATCGGCGTGAACGTAGTCACACCCTTCACAGGAAACCCAAAGGCCTCTGAACCCGTCAGGCCTTCGGCGTACCCGCTCGCAGTTCGCGCAGCAACCGCGGTGCCGCCTCGACGAGTTGATCCAGCTGGTGGTCGAGCAGCGGGATGAACTCGTCGAGCGAGTCGGCGAGGGACTCCGGGATCTCCAGCAGGTAGCGGTAGCCGCTCTCGGCGTCCGGATCGTCGACGCCGATGTCCGACTCGGCGGAGAACGCTTCCTGAGACATCCCCACCACCAGGCTGCACACCATCTCGCGGCCGTCCTCGAGAGTGAGAGTCACAGCCAGGACCTGCGTCCCCGGAATGGCGCCGTACTTGGCGAACTCCCGCCAGGTGACGTCCGGTTGGTGCTCCAGGAACAGTTCGTATCCCAGTTTCCGCAGCCGCTTTGCGGCACTCCACTGGGCAATGGGCAAACGCTGGGCGTCGCGATCGGCCGTGTCCACGGGCCGATCATAGGAGCAGCGGCTCCGGCACGCCCTGGTCGAGCGCCCGCGCCGGCCGGTCACCCGCTCGACCGGCCGGCGGCCTCACAGCCTTCAGCGCAACGCGCGCCTGTCCGCGTGCAGCGGGGCCGAGAGCCGGATGGTGATGAACTCGTTGTCGTCCGCCTTGCCCGCCGTACGGCCGGACGAGAAGGGGAAGTTGTTGTCGTTGAGGACCGCCAGCGTGCGGTCGTCGACGAGGTTCACGTCCTCGATCGTCTGGAACGGGAAGCGGAAGGTTTTCCCGAAGCCGCCGAGCCCCTTGGGGTTGGCGATGTCCAGCAGGTCGGCGACGAGGGTCTTGTCCATCAGGCCGTCGCCGTCGCGGTCCCGGGTGTCGGCCAGATAGATGCGCTTGAACTGGGCCGTGTCGCCCTGTCCGCCGTCGCGCTCGATGACCAGGAAGCGGTGCCGGTCGACGGCGATGGCGTCGCCGATGGCGTTCACGGTCGACTCCAGCCGATAGACGAACCGCTTGCCGGTGTAGGCGCGCTTACGCAGGTCGAACTCGCTGAAGCGCAGGTCGCCGGGGGTGTCGCCGGTCACCGTGCCTTCGAGGAGCGGGTAGAGGCGACGGCCGTCCACGGAGCGGACCATGCCCTCGAAGCCCTTGCTGCTCGCTATGTTCGGCTCGCCGCCGTTCAGGTACGGGTTCTCCGGCGCCCTCACCCCCTCCAGCGCGATGGGAGCCTCCAGGAGACGGCCACGGGCGGAGAAGTGCAGCAGCCAGGGGCCGAACTCGTCGCCCGTCCAGTACGTCCCGTCCGGCATCCGCACGATCGACTCGACGTCGAAGTCGGGGCCGGTGAGCACCCGGTCGGCCCGCGTGAGCGCGAACGGCACGTGGCGGTCGGGGTCGCTCAGGTTGAACCCGCCGAGCACCTTGACCTTGCCGGTCCGCGTGTCCGGCTCGACGCGGTGGACGCGGAGCAGGAAGTCGGCGCTGTTGGCCTTGTTGCCGTACCCGTTGTCCGAGAGCACGTCGAAGGTGCCGTCACGCCGGTTCACGACACCGCTGAAGCCCTGCACCGGCTGGTGTGCGAAAGGCGCCGCGATCCCGTTGAAGGGGCCGGCTCCGATCGCCGAGCCGGACGGCTCGCTGCCCGGCACGAACGTCTCGGCCGGCAGCGACGCGAAGCCGGTCAGCGTGGCCCGGCCGAAGTCCTGTCCGCCCCGGTCGGCCACGGCGGGAGAGGCGAGGGAGACGGTCAGCACCGCGGCGCTGACCATGATCGAAATCGAAGTTCTTCTCATGGCGTGCACGGTAAGAGCACCGAGTGACGGATGTGCCAACGACGGACGTCCTGCCGGTTCAGGGCGTCGGCGTCCCTCCGCCCCGGAGCCGCTCCAGGTCGGAGGGGCGGACCTGGATGACGAGGAGGGCGATCACCGCGGCGATGCCCGTGAAGATCGCGGCCACGATGAAGGCGGCGGAGACACCTGAGGTGAGGATCTCGTCGGCGTACTGCGACGGCAGCTGCCCGGTGCGTTCGAAGCGCAGCCGCTCCAGTGGGGTCGCCTGGGACAGGAACGCGGGGATCTGTTTTTCGGCTTCGTTGCTGCTGGCCGTGCCGAACGTGGTGACCAGGATGGACAGTCCTAGGGAGCCTCCGACCTGCTGGGTGGCGTTGAGGAGTCCGGAGGCCGCGCCCGTCTCCCGCGTGGTCACGTTGGACAGCGCCATCAGGGTCAGGGACACGAACTCCATGCCCATGCCGAGACTGAAGACGAGCATCGGGCCCAGGATGCTGCCCAGGTAGGTGGAGTCGACGTCGGTCAGGGTCAGCCAGGACAGGCCCGCGGCGGCCAGGATCCCGCCCGTCACCATGAACGGCTTGGGCCCGTACTTCGGCAGGAGCTGCGAGGCGATCCCCGCGCCCACCGCGATGACCGCGCTCACCGGCAGGAAGGCCAGGCCGGCCTGGAGCGGGCTGAAGTTCAGCACGTCCTGCACGAAGAGCGTGAGGAAGAAGAACATGCCGAAGATCGCGGCGGCCAGGCTCAGCATCATGCCGTACGTGCCCGCCCGGTTGCGGTCGGCGAACATGTGCAGCGGCGTGATGGGCTGTCTGGAGCGCTGTTCGACCAGGACGAACAACAGCAGGAAGACGACGGCCGCCCCGAACGCGGCCAGGGTGAACGCGTCCCGCCAGCCGTCCTGCGCGGCCCGGATGAACCCGTACACCAGCAGCACCATGCCGATGGTGGAGGTCAGCGCGCCGGCGATGTCGAAGTGCCCGGGGTGGCGTTCGGACTCCCGGATCCAGCGCGGGGTGGCGAGCACGATCAGCAGCCCGATGGGCACGTTGACGAACAGCACCCAGCGCCAGTTGAGCCACTCCACGAGCATGCCGCCCGCCAGCAGTCCGATCGCGCCGCCGCCCGCCGAGACCGCGGCGAAGACTCCGAACGCGCGGTTGCGTTCGGGCCCTTCACGGAAGGTCGTACTGATCAGGGCGAGGGAGGTCGGGGACGCGATGGCGCCGCCGACACCCTGCAGGGCGCGGGCGGCGAGGAGTTGCCAGGAGTTCTGGGACAGTCCGCCCAGCAGCGAGGCGAGGACGAAGAGCAGCACGCCGAAGACGAACACGCGTCGTCTGCCGAGGATGTCGCCCATCCTGCCGCCGAGCAGGAGCAGTCCGCCGAAGGTGAGCGTGTAGGCGTTGACCACCCAGGACAGGCTCGTCGTGGAGAAGTCGAGCGAGCGCTGGATCTCCGGCAGGGCGATGTTCACGATGGTGATGTCGAGCACCACCATCAGCTGGCACGAGGCGATGACCAGCAGCGCCATACCGCTGCCACGGCCCTCGCTCCGCTCCGTGTCCTGCGGGGTGGTCCGTGCTTGGGGTGTCGGCTCGGGATTGCTCATGGCATCGCGCCGTGACGGGGGTTCGGTGGCTGGTTCCCGCCACCATTCGACGGTACGCCGCTGCCGGACGGGCCTCCAGTCGATCACAGGGCCGGGCCGGGCCCCCCGCGACTCACGCAGGTCAGCGAGCGCCGCGGATCAGGCCCGTCAGGTAGCGCCACAGCGAGGAGCGCTGCCGTGCCGACCGGTCCGGCAGCACCGCGTCGGCCGATGCCGATGCCGGTGCCATCTCGGACGCCGTGCCCGCTGCCGACCCCGATGCCGTCGGCTGTGCAGGCCCGCGCTCGGGCGTCGCAGCGAGTTCGTACCGTACGGGCAGCGAGCGCAGGCCGCGCATGAACGGCGAGGAGCGCCACGGGAGTTGGTCGGCCGGCAGGGCGAGGTCCAGATGGGAGAACCGCTCGAAGAGCCGGCCCACGCCGACCGCAGCGACCGTCGACGCCAGCTCGCGGGCCGGGCACTGGCGGCGGCCCGCGCCCCAGGACAGGTGTGCCCGGGTGCTGATCGTGCTGCCCTGCGCGACATGGTCGGCGAAGAGCGGGTCGGCGTGCGCGGCGGCGGAGGAGACCCACACCGGGTCGCCCGCGCGGATCGTGTAGTTGCCGAGCGCGGTGTCCTCGGCGGCGAAGCGCGGTACGAAGTTCACCAGCGGCGGCTTGCGCATGACCACCGGTTCATGGTCTCCCTGATCATCCCGGCGGACAGGCTGGCGCGCACGCCGCCGTCGCCGTCGCCGTCGCCGTCCGAGGAGATGACCTCGCCCACCTGGGATTCCATCGTCCCGCCGCCCTCCGACACTCCCCGCACCGGCGTACTACCAGACAGTAGCCGACAACGCTCGGGACCCTGTCCCAGCGGTCCCGCACGGGTGCACGACGGGGGCGGCGGACGTCAGCCGCCCGTCGGCGGGATGTTCTGGTTGGCGTGGAAGAAGTTGTCCGGGTCGTAGGTGTGCTTGGTCGCGGCAAGGCGGTCGAAGTGGCCGCGGTAGGTGGCCCGGACACGGTCCGTGCTCTCGGCCTCGCCGATGAAGTTGACGTAGGAGCCGCCCATGGAGTGCGGGTGCAGGTCGGTCCAGTAGTCGACGCTCCACTGCCGGATCAGATCGGCGTTGGCGGGGTCCGGGTCGATTCCGGCGATCACTCCGGACCAGACGGCGTCCCGGTAGGCCCAGGCCGTGTCGTCGGGGCCGACCTCGTGGGCCGCCGCGTCCACGGGGTACAGGTGCATCAGCGACAGCGCGGTCGGGATGTTCTCGCCGTACTTGTGGTGCACCTCGATCGCGGCGTCGGAGATCGAGTCGAAGAAGTCGCCGCGCCAGTACCACTGGTAGCCCTTGGGGATCAGCTCGTCGAACATGCCCTGCAGCGCGGGGTAGGGCATGGGCGTGGTGAAGTGGAAGGCGGGCGGCGCCGGTTCGTTCACCGCGGTCAGCGTCTGCTCCAGGCGGTCGCCCTGCATGTCACCGGTGTAGCACCAGACGACACCGCACATCTTCTGCCCGTGGATCGGCTCGGGGAACGGCGGCCCGGGCGGTATGACGAAGACGCTGAAGAAGCCGTACAGGTCCTGTGGCGCCGCGGGCAGGAACTCGCGGTACCAGCGCAGCACTTCGGGGGTGCGGTCGACCGGCCACACCGTCACCGCGACGCCGACCGTGTCCACCGGGTGCAGCCGGAAATTGAACGACGTGACGACGCCGAAGTTTCCTCCGCCGCCTCGCAGCGCCCAGAACAGGTCCGGGTGATCCTCCTCGGAGGCGGTGACGAACGTTCCGTCGGCGAGGACGACGTCGGCGGACTGGAGGCTGTCGATGGTCAGGCCGTACTTGCGGGTGAGGTAGCCGTGGCCGCCGCCGAGGGTGAGGCCGCCCACGCCCGTCATCGAGATGATGCCGGCCGGCACACCCAGACCGAAGGTGTGGGCGGCGTGGTCCAGGTCGCCCAGCTGCGCGCCGCCGGCGACCTGTGCCGTCATCGCGGCGGGGTCGACGCGCACCCCGCGCATGGTCGACAGGTCGAGGACGAGCCCGTCGTCGACCAGGCACAGGCCCGGTCCGCTGTGGCCGCCGCCCTTCACCGCGAGCTCGACCCCGGTCTCCCTGGCGAAGGAGAGCACCGCCCGCACGTCCGCCACGTCCACGCACTGCGCGAAGGCCGCGGGGCGCCGGTCGATCATGGCGTTGTAGATGCTGCGGGCCGCGTCGTAGCCCGGGTCCTGCTCCGTGATGACGGGCCCCCGCACTGCCTCACGCAGACCTTCGAGTGCCGTTCCGTTGATGCCGCCCATGGCCGGACCCCTCTGTGTGGCTACGGTGAGCCGCGGACGGATGACGGCGCTTGACGTCCGGGCGGGCAGCGGGGGCGTGGTGCGCGGGTCCGTTCGCACCTCGTGTCGATGTCGGCAGGACGCATGGGCCCCGCCACATCCCAGTCTTCACCCAGCCGTGGACGGCCGCATGTCGGCGGCAGGCGTAGGTTTTCTCGTCCGCCCGGTGTCGGTCCGCCCGGTGTCAGACCAACTCCTCGGCGGACCTCGCCCCTTGATCGCGCAGCCAGGCGACCAGCGTGGGGTGGCCCGAGCGCTCGGCGGCGTCCAGCGGGGTCAGCCGGTCGTAGCCGACCCAGTTGACGTCACCGCCGCGTCGCAGCAGGTAGTCGGCCATCCCCTGCTGTCCGCCATGGCAGGCACACCACAAGGCGGCGGTGATGTCCTGCGCGGCCGGCGGCTCGGACTCGGACGTGAAGCACGCGGCTACCCGGTCGGCCTCGCCGAGGGCGGCGGCCTGCCACAGGTTGGCGCGGGCGCCGCGTGCCACCAGCCGCCGTGCGCTCTGCCACTGCCCGAAGGCCACCGCGTCCGCCAGCGGCGTGCCGTCGCCGATCACCCCGCCGTCCGCCTCGATGTCCGCGCCCAGGTCGAGGAGGGTGTCGAGGACGGGCACGTCGTCGCTGCTGGCCGCCCAGTGCAGCGGGGTCTCGCGGTGCGCGCCGGTGAACCGGGCGTTGACGTCCGCGCCCGCGTCGACCAGCACGGTCACCGTGCGGGGACCGCCCGGCACGTGGCCGGGCCAGTCGGTGGCGACGTGCAGCAGGGTCCGGGTGCTCTTCATGTTGCCCACCCGCGCCGTCGCCAGTCCCGGATGCGCGGTGAGCAGGTCCTGCAACGCCGCCACGTTGCCGGTCCGGATCGCTTCGACGGAAGCACGGGCCAGCGGAGCGGTCGTATCGATCAACATCGGGTCACCTCCCAGGTCCCCACCTGCATAACACGGCCGACTGACAACGCCTCCGGCGGCACCGCACGGCGGCCCTGCCCCGCAGCTCCCCGACACCCCTCTGTTACGCTCCCCGGGCCTCCCGCGGGGGAAGTCCGGTGAGAGTCCGGCGCTGACCCGCAACGGTGTGCGTGGGGACCTGTGCGGTCCGTCGCGTGAGCCCGATTGCCCGTGGTGGGTGCGACCCGTTGACTGCTCGCCGCGGACTGCGAGAGGGGACCGCGCGGCCGGCACGGTCGTACGGGCTGCCTCCCTGCTCGACGTTCACAGGCGGCCCCAGGCGAAGGACCGCCCGCCCGTGCACCGAAGTCCGCCCCGGACACCCATACCGAGATCCGGTCCGTCACGGCTGTCCGTGGTGTCCCTCGTCCCCGGCCTGGTCATACTCCTGCTCGTCTCGCTCCTGTGCGGTGTGGGGCTCGGAGCCGCCGGGATCGGGTGGGGCGAGGTCCTGCGGCTGCTCGGTGCCGGGCTGACCGGCGGGACCATCGACAGCCAGGACGTCGCCGCGTACACGATCGTCTGGGAGATCCGGCTGCCGCGCGTCGTGCTCGGCGCGGTCGTCGGAGCCGGGCTCGCGGCCGTCGGCGTGGCGGTGCAGGCGATGGTGCGCAACGCACTCGCCGACCCGTTCGTGCTCGGCATCTCCTCCGGCGCCGCGGTGGGCGCCAACGCCGTGATCCTGCTCGGCGCGTTCGCGGGGCTCGGGGTCTGGGCGCTGTCGCTGTCCGCCTTCGCGTCGGCGCTCGCGGCGATGGCGCTGGTGTACGCGGTGGCCCGGTCGCCGCACGGGCTCACCCCGCTGCGGCTGATCCTGACCGGGACGGCACTGGCGTACGGCTTCGAAGCCGTCACCACCGTCATGGTGTTCGGCGCGGCCCGGGGCGAGGCGGCCCGCTCGGCGATGATGTGGCTGCTGGGGAGCCTGGGCGGGGCGACCTGGGCCCAGGTGCCGCCGGCCGCGGTGACCGTGGCGGCCGGGTGGGTGTGGCTGCGATGGCGGGCCGAGGCGCTCAACGCCCTCGCGATGGGGGACGAGACGTCCGCCGCGCTCGGCGTCCGACCGGCACGGCTGCGCAGGGAGTTGTTCCTCGTCACCGCGGCCGTGACCGGCACGGTGGTCGCGGTCAGCGGCGCCATCGGGTTCGTCGGACTGATGGTGCCGCATGTCGTACGGATGCTGGTCGGCGCCGATCACCGGCGGGTGCTGGCCGTGGCGCCGCTCGCCGGAGCCGTGCTGCTGGTGTGGGCGGACCTGCTGTCACGGCTGCTGCTCGCCCCCGCCGAACTGCCCGTCGGCGTGATCACCGCCGTGGTCGGAGTCCCTGCCTTCCTGCTGCTGATGCGCCGGGGCGGCTACGCGTTCGGAGGCCGGTGACGATGAGGCTCGACATCGAGGACGTGACGGTCGAGGCCGCCGGTGTCCGGCTCGTCGAGGACGTCCGAATCGCCGCGGACAGTGGCGCGTTCGTCGGGCTCGTCGGCCCCAATGGGAGCGGCAAGTCGTCGTTGCTGCGCTGCGTGTACCGGGCGTTGCGCCCGGCCCGGGGAGTCGTCCGCCTCGACGGGACCGACCTGCACGCGATGGATCCGCGGGCCACCGCGCGGGAACTGGCGGCGCTGCCGCAGGAGTCGTCCGCCGAGTTCGACTTCACCGTCGCCGAAGTGGTCGCGATGGGACGCCTGCCGCACCGAAGCCGCACGGCCGCACGGGACCGCGCCCTGTGCGACGAGGCCATGACCCGCACCGGCGTCACGCATCTCGCCGACCGGGGGTTCCTCACCCTGTCCGGCGGTGAGAAGCAGCGTGTCCTGATCGCCCGCGCACTCGCCCAGCAGCCGCGGGTACTGGTCCTGGACGAACCCACCAACCACCTGGACATCGCGCACCAGTTGGACGTGCTCGCGCTGGTGCGCGGCAGCGGTCTCACCGTCCTCGCCGCGCTGCACGACCTCAATCTGGCCGCCGCGCACTGCGACGTCCTGTACGTCATCGACGGCGGCCGGATCGTGGCCTGCGGGCCTCCGCACGATGTGCTCCGGCCTGCCCTGCTCGCCGAGGTGTTCGGGGTGCGCGCCCATCAGGTGCGGCACCCGGAAACGGGCGCGCTCCAGCTCCTTTTCGATCTCCTCCAGCCCGTCCAGTGACCCTGTGAATCCCAGTGAGGACCCCATGCGCAAGTTGCTCGCCGCGGCCCTCTGCCTCGCGGCCGCCGCCACCGGCTGCGGTGCGAACGTCGAGTCGTCCACGGACGCGAAGTCCGCCTCCGTCACTCTCACCAACTGCGGCCGCAAGGTCACCTACGACAAGGTCCCCGAGCGCGTCGTCACCAACGACGTCGGCATCACCGAGCTGATGTTCGCCCTCGGCCTGGAGGACCGCATGGCCGGGTTCGCCATGCCCGACGACAAGGGCGATCTGAGCTCCGTGCCGTGGAAGGACGGCTACGACAAGGTCACGTGGCTCTCCAAGGACCAGCTCACCAAGGAGAACGTCGTCGACGCCCGCGCCGACCTCGTCTTCGCCGGCTGGAACTACGGCTTCCGTGAGGACGGCGGCTTCACGCCCGACGCCCTGAAGAAGCTCGGCATCCCGTCGTACGTCCTCACGGAGTCCTGCCACAACGGCCGTACGGAGACCGCGCGCGGCATCATGCCGCCCCTGGACGCCCTGTACGCCGACCTGACCAACCTCGGGAAGCTGTTCGGCGTCGAGAAGCGGGCCGCCACGCTGATCGCCGGCTTCAAGAGGCAGATCGCCGATGTGCGGGCGAAGGCACCCGAGCCGGCCGACCGGCCGAAGGTGTTCCTGTACGACAGCGGACAGGACCAGCCGTTCACCTCCGGCCGCTACGCCGCCCCGGAGCAGATCATCAGCGCGGCCGGCGGCGTCAACGTCATGCACGACCTCCAGGACTCCTGGACCACCGTGGGCTGGGAGAGCGTCGTCCAGCGCAACCCGGACGTCATCGTGATCTGTGACTACGGAAACGTCAGCGCCGAGCAGAAGAGGAAGTTCCTGCTCTCCTACGCGCCCCTGCGCAACGTCTCCGCCGTCAAGCACAAGAGGATCTTCGTCCTCGACTACGTCGACCTGGTCGAGAGCCCCCGCAATCCGTCGGCCATCGCCCGGCTCGGCACCTATCTGCGCAACGTGGCCAAGGAGCGCTGACCGTCGTCGCGTGACCGCTCGAAGTGGCTAGGTCTGCCGTCGCGGTGGACCATGCGGCCGAGCCGCTGGGCGCGGGCCCGCGGCATCAGGGTCCAGCTGCCGTCCTGCTCGCGCAGGGCGGCGGAGTGCCACGGGGTGGTCCAGGCGTCGGGGGCGTCGAGGAGGCGGATGCCGAACTTGGCGGCGCCGACCGGCTGGGGATGGATCGACAGGCGTACGGCGTGCGGGTGATGCTCGGCGATCAGCTCGCCCCAGGCCCGGCTGCGCTGGATGACGCCGTATGCCCGCCTCCGGCACTCGCGTTGGAGGGCGGAACGGGTGCCGGTGAAGCCGGCGGTGTCGTCGACGAGGAAGCGGGTGATACCGCGGTAGAGCGCGAGGGTGGGGGCGTCGGCGCGGACCTCGGCGCGCAGGGCGTCCAGGGTGGGGGCGTAGCGGTCGTGGACGTGGGCGCGTTTGGCGTCGTGGGGGAGGTCGCCGAGGACGTCGCGCAGGTCGAAGACGGAGAGGCGCGTCAGGTCCAACCGGCCGATGAGCGCCCTCAGTTCGTCGGCGTAGGCGTCGATTGGGTCATCGGGCACGCCGATCAGATCACCGAAGACATGGCCGTCGGAGCAGATGACGACGCGGGCGCCGGGCGGGTGGATCTTCTCGATCTCGCTGCACAGTGAGTCGAGGAAGGTGAGGGAGAGGCGTTCGCCCATGTCGGGGAGGTGCCCCAGGGTCTTGGCGGGGTTGGGCGACTTGCACGGGAAGCCGGGCAGGGTGAGGACGACGGGGGCACCCTCCCTGACGAAGTCCGCGATCCGGTGCAGTTGATGCGGGAAGTCCTCGGCCGAGGCGCGGTTCGGGTCGGTCGTGCGGTGGTGCGGCAGGAGCAGGTTCAGGATCTCGGCGCCGATGGTCGTGGGCGCTGTGTCCGGAGCGGTCATCAGCGGCATGTCGTTCCTCCGGGGGCGTGCGGGCATGGCGGAAGGGCGCCTTGGCGGGTGAGGCGCTGTCGGTGGGGGCTCGGCTCAGCCGGAGATCGGCTTCACAGCCGTCGGCCGCGGATCGGCTTCACAGCCGTCGGCCGCGGATCGGCTTCACAGCCGTCGGCCGGGGATCGGCTTCACAGCCGTCGGTCGTAGCCGACGGGCAGGCGGTTGGTGCCGCGGCCCAGGACGGCCGGGATCCACTCGATGTCCTCGTCGCCGATGGCGAGGTGCAGCCCGGGCAGGCGTCGCAGCAGGGTGGCGAGGGCGATCCGGAGTTCGGCGCGGGCCAGGGCGGCGCCGGGGCAGAAGTGGATGCCGTGGCCGAAGGCGAGGTGGGGGTTGGGCGAGCGGTCCAGGTCGAGTGCGTCGGGGTCGTCGAAGCGGCGCGGATCGCGGTTGGCCGCGCACAGGGAGACGATCACGGAGTCGCCGGCCGGGATCCCGGTGCCGTGCAGGTCGCTGTCCTGGTCGAAGAAGCGCCAGGTGGTCAGCTCGAAGGCACTGTCGTGGCGCAGGAGTTCCTCGACCGCGCGAGGCATGAGGGCGGGATCGTCGCGCAGCCGGTCGAGCTGGTCGGGGTGGCGGAACAGGGCGATCAGGGCCGTCGTGATCTGGTTCGTGACCGGTTCCTGACCGGCGACCAGCAGCTGGAAGATCATCGAGTCCAGCTCTTCCTGGGACAGTTCTCCCTGGTCACGGGCCACGACAAGGCGGCTGAGCAGGTCGTCGTCCGCGTGTTCCCGCTTGTGGGCGACGACCTCGGCGATGTAGTTCTGCAGCCCCTTCAGTCGGGCTTCGTACAGCGGGCGCCCCGGGTCCGTCGGCCCCACCGGCTGGACGACCTTGCCCCAGTCGCGGTCGAAGCCCGCGGCCAACTCCCCCGGCAGGCCGATGACTTCGGCGAGGACCCGGAACGGGAAGTGAGCGGCGAAGCCGGCCACGAGGTCGGCGGGCCCGGCCTCCGGGAGCGCGTCGACGAGCGCGTCGGCCAACTCCTGCAACCGGGGCCAGAGTTGTTCGACTCGGCGTGGCGTGAAGGCGTCCGTCACGAAGCGCCGCATGTGCGTGTGCTTCGGCGGGTCCTGGTGGAGGAGATGGACCTGGAGCTGCGAGTGCTGCGGCTCGGGCATGATCGAGGCGCGGGCCCGCCAGCGGTCGTTGCCCCGGTCGTGGTTCTTGCCGAGCCGGTCGTCGTTCAGCGCGGCGAGCGCGGCGTCGTACCCGGTGACGAGCCAGGCCTGTACGCCGCTGGGGAAGAGGACCCGGTGGACCGGCCCGGCCTCGCGCATCCGCTCGTACAACGGATAGGGGTCGGCCTTGTACGGGCACCCCTTCAGCGGGACCGGGTCGGTGAGCGGCTGCGCGTCCACGGCCGGAAGGGGCTCCTGGATGGTCATGGATGAGGCTCCTCAGAGGGCGAGTTCGGGCTGGTGGTGGTCCAGCCACAGGGCGAGGTCGACGACGCGTTCGAGGCGGAGGCGGTGGCCCCACTCCAGGTGCTCGGGCGGGGTGTCGAGGCAGGGCTTGATGCGGGTCTCGTCGGCCAGCGCCCGGACCTGCTCGACGGACAGGGCGTCGCGGGCCAGGTCCTGCAGGCCGCGGTTGTAGTCGGGGTGGTGCGTGGCCGGGTAGTGGTTCTTGGGACGCTGCAGTACCGAGTCGGGAGCCAGTCCCGCTCCGGCGGCGCGCAGCAGGCTCTTCTCGCGGCCGTCGAAGCTCTTCAGCGCCCAGGGCGTGTCGAAGGCGTACTGGACGAGCCGGTGGTCGCAGTAGGGGACGCGGACCTCCAGCCCCTGGGCCATGCTCAACCGGTCCTTGCGGTGCAGGAGTTGACGCAGCCAGCGGGTCAGGGACAGGTGCTGCATCTCGCGTTGCCGATGCTCGGTGGGGGTTTC
Source organism: Streptomyces sp. NBC_01017 (assembly GCF_045162795.1). NCBI lineage: Bacteria > Bacillati > Actinomycetota > Actinomycetes > Kitasatosporales > Streptomycetaceae > Streptomyces > Streptomyces sp. NBC_01017. The sequence goes on along the minus strand of NZ_CP108683.1, from coordinate 9,259,388 downwards.
GCCGTCGAGGTGCGGGACGGCGGCCAGTGCGTCGCGGTAGGTGTCGTCGCGGAACTCGCCGATGCGCAGGTCGAGTTCGGGGTTGAGCGGCATGGCCGCCTCGTCGCCGGTCACCAGCAGCCAGGGGAAGGTGGCGGCGGCCAGCGCCCTGGGGTTGTGGAACCAGGGGTAGCCGCCGAAGACCTCGTCGGCGGCCTCGCCGGACAGGGCGACGGTGGAGTGCCGCCGTATCTCCCCGAACAGCAGGTACAGCGAGGTGTCCATGTCTCCGACGCCGATCGGCGAGTCACGGGCGACGACCACGGCCTTGCGGTGCTCGGGGTCGAGCAGCGCACGCGGGTCGAGTACGACCGTGCTGTGGTCGGTGCCGATGAAGGCTCCGGCCTCGATGGCGTACGGGGTGTCGTGGCCGGTGCGCAGGACGTCGCCGGTGAACTGCTCGGCCTGGTCGCTGTAGTCGACGGCGTAGGAGCGGATACGGGCGTCGGGCCCCTCGCGCAGTCGGAGTTCGTCGGCGAGCAGGGCTGTCAGGACGGTGGAGTCGATGCCGCCGGAGAGGAGGCTGCACAGGGGGACGTCGGCTTCGAGCCGGCTGCGGGCGGCGGTGCTCACCAGGTCGTGGACGCGTGCGATGGCCGCGTCCCGGTCATCGGTGTGGGCACCGGCCTCCAGCTGCCAGTAGCGGCGCTCGCGGATGCCGTCGCGGTCCAGGACGAGCAGCCCGCCCGGCTCGACCTCCCGTACACCGGACCACACCGTCGGCCCGGTGTTGAACAGCAGGCTGTACGCCTCCCGCAGTCCGTCCGCGTCCACCCGGGGCCGTATCTCGGGGTGCCGGAAAAGCGCCTTGGGCTCGGAGGCGAAGGCCAGGCCTCCGTCGACGGCCGCCCAGAACAGCGGTTTCACGCCGAGCCGGTCGCGGACGAGCAGCAGCCGCTCGGCGCGCTCGTCCCAGACGGCGAACGCGAACATGCCGTCCAGGTGCTCGGCCACCGCTTCGCCCCACTCGGCGTAGGCACGCAGCACGACCTCCGTGTCGCTGCGGGTGCGGAACACGTGCCCGCGGCCTCGGAGTTCGGCGCGCAGTTCGTGGTGGTTGTAGATCTCACCGCTGTGACTCAGCACGGCCGTCGGCTCGCTCGGCCGGTCGGTCATCGGCTGTACGCCGCCTTCGAGGTCGATGACCGCCAGGCGGCGGTGGCCGATCGCGGCACGCTCGCCCAGCCATACGCCCCCGGCGTCGGGGCCGCGCCGGGTGAGCTCGGCGGTCATGGCCTCGATGACCGGGGCCTGGCTGCGGGCGTCCTGGTGAAAGGACGCCCAGCCGGTGATTCCGCACATGGGGACTCCTGGATCAGGTCGAGACGGTGTCGGTGGTGCGCTCGGGCACGGCGGCGTTCCGTCGGCCGGGCAGGGCGAGCAGCGGTACGGCGAGACAGGCGGCCACGGCGGCGAGAGCCAGCCCGGCCCGCGCCCCGTCGCCGGGGCCGGAGCCGGCGAGGGCCCAGGCGGCGGTGGCCAGGGCGGGGCCCAGGGTGAAGCCGAGGCCGCGGGCGACCTGCACGGTCGAGCCGACGGTGGCGGTGCGCTCCGCCGGGGCTGCGCCCATGACCAGAGCCTGGGTCGGGCCGCCGTTGAGGCCCATGCCGACGCCGGCCAGCGCCAGCCGCCACGCCACCTCGGGCGGGGACCAGGCATCGCCGAGCGGGATCAGCAGCAGGAGCCCGGCCGCGGTGAGGGAGGCGCCGGTGACCGCGACCCGTCGCAGGCCGTACCGGTCGGCGAGCCGTCCGCCCAGGGGCCCGGCCAGCGCCATGCCGAGCGGGAAGGCGAGCACGGTCAGTCCGGTCGCGGTGGCGCTGATGCCGTCGTCACGCCGGAGGTGCAGGGCGACGACGTAGTGCATGGCGGCGAACCCGGCCGCCAGCGTCAGCACCGAGCCGTGTGCCCGGAACAGCCCCGCCGCCCGCAGGACGCCCGTCACCGGACGCCCGCCCGGTCCGCGCAGCCACCACCACAGCGGCGGCACGGCGGCCACCGCGAGCAGGAACCACGGCGGCTCCCCGGACCCCAGAGTCAGGGCGAGCAGCAGCGCTGCCAACCCACCGGCCACCGCCGACGCGTCAGCCAGGGCCCGTCGACCGGGCACGCGCATCCTCCCGTCCTCGGGCATCGCCCTCCAGGCCACGATCAACGCCAGCAGACAGAACGGGATCTTGACCAGGAAGACCCAGCGCCAGCCCAGGTGGTCCAGCAGCAGCCCGCCCACCGCGGGGCCGGTCACGGCGCCGAGCGGGCCGAGCGTCGCGGGCACGCTCATGGCACGGGCGCGCGCTGCGGGCCGTACGGCACGGATCACCAGTACCGGCATCAGCACGAACAGCACGGCCCCGCAGGCGCCCTGGCCGATCCGGGCCGCGATCAGCCAGGCCGCCCAGGGAGACAGGGCGGCCAGGGCGCTGCACAGCGCGAATCCGACGGTGGCCGCCAGCAGCGCGGGCCGCGTGCCCGCGCCGTCCAGCCACCGGCCGACCGGCAACAGCAGGGCGACGACCGGGAGTTGGTAGCCCAGCGCCGCCCACTGTGCCGTGGCGGCCGAGACGTTGAGGCCCTCGGCGATGTCTGCCAGTGCCACGTTGACGATGTTCATGTCGAGCATCGCCACGAACGACAGCGCGCCCGCCACGGCCACGAGAACCCAGCGGTCCTTCACTCTCGCGCCCCTCCCCCTCACGGTCGGCTGCGGTCAGCAGCCTCGTTCCAGAGGTCGGGAGCACATGGGGCCGAGTTCCCGAGCGTGGCCGGAAATATGATGAAATACAGAATCAGTTCGTGGCGAGGCCGTCCAGCTTGCCGGACTTGGCCTCCGCGACCAGCGACGAGAACTGGTCCGCGCTCATCTGCACCCGCTGCCCGAAGTCGTCCGTGAGGATCACCCGGCGCTCGGCCGGGGCGGCGGGGTCGACGAAGAGTTGCGGACAGCCGCAGTCGCAGTTGCCGCAGAAGGTGGCCACCGGGTCCAGGCCGGCAATGCCTTCGATGTCGCTCATAGTTCGTGACCTTTCGCGATCGTGGGCGCTCACCGGTGTGACCGCCCGGGACCAGCCCCCGAGACGCCGCTCGGGGCCGACACGGGGACATCCCTGTTGTTGTGCCCGTCCGACGCGTCCGCGGGAGCCCGGTGGTCGAAGGCGATCAGCGGATCACCGGTCAGCGGGTGGTCCACGACGGTCGCTCGTACGCCGAACACCTCGGCCAACAGGGCGGGTTGCAGCACCTCGCGTGGCGGGCCGGAGGCGACCACCCGGCCGTCGTGCAGCACGTGCAGCCGGTCGCAGACGGAGGCGGCGGCGTTGAGGTCGTGCAGCGAGACCAGGGTCGTACGGCGCCCGGCCCGCAGCAGGGCGAGCAGTTCCACCTGGTGACGGATGTCCAGGTGGTTGGTGGGCTCGTCCAGGACCAGGACGTCCGGCTGCTGGGCGAACGCCCGGGCCAGCAGGACGCGTTGGCGTTCCCCGCCGGACAGTTCGGTGAACCGGCGCCCGGTGTGGTGCTCCATGCCGACATCCGCGAGTGCGCGGGCGACGACGTCCCGGTCGGTGGTGTCCTCCCCCGCGAAGGCCCGTTTGTAGGGCGTGCGGCCCATGGCGACGACCTCGCGGACGGTCAGCTCGAAGTCGCCGCCCCGCTCCTGCGGAAGCGCCGCGACATGGCGGGCCGTCTCGGCGGGAGTCAGCCGGCGCAGGTCGGTGCCGGACAGCAGGACCCGGCCTGCGGCCGGCTTCAGATGCCGGTAGACGGTACGCAGGAGCGTGGACTTGCCGCTGCCGTTCGGTCCGACGAGGCCGGTGATCTCGCCCTCCGCCGCGATGAGTTGGGCACCGGCGACGACCGTACGGCCGGCGTACGCGACGTGCAGGTCCTCGATGTCGATCCTCAACTGCCGCTCCCCAGGCGCCGGTCCAGCAGATACAGCAGTGCCGGAGCACCGATCAGCGAGGTGACGACGCCGACCGGCAGCTCCTGCGTGTCCATGGCCGTACGGCAGACGATGTCGACCACGACCAGGAGCAGCGCCCCGAACAGTGCCGAGACGGGCAGCAGGCGGCGGTGGTCCCCGCCGACGACCAGGCGGCAGACATGCGGCACCATCAGGGCGACGAAAGCGATCGCGCCCGAGACGGCCACCAGGACACCGGTGAGCACGCTGGTCACCGTGAACAGTTCGCGCCGCAGCCGGGTGACGTCGATGCCGAGCCCGGCCGCGGTCTCGTCGCCCATCAGGAGGGCGTTCAGTCCCCGGGCGCGTGCCTGGAGGCACAGCCACCCGGCCGGTACCGCGACCGCCGGGACGGCCAGCAGGTCCCAGTTCGCGCCGCTGAGGCTGCCCATGAGCCAGAACAGCACGCTGTGGGTCTGCTGCTCATCGCCGGCCTGGAGCACGAGATAGCTGGTGAACCCGGACAGGAACTGCCCGATCGCCACCCCGGCCAGCACCAGCCGCAGCGGCGCGAACCCACCGCCCCTGCGGGCCACGGCCCACACGAGCGCGAAGGTGGCCAGGGCTCCGGCGAACGCCGCCCCGGACAGCCCGAGCCCCAGCGCGCCACCGGCCCCGAGCCCGAGCACGATCGCGGCGACGGCGCCGAGGGAGGCACCGTTGGAGATGCCCAGGAGGTACGGATCGGCCAGCGGGTTGCGCACCAGCGCCTGCACCGCCGTACCGACGAGACCGAGTCCGGCGCCGACGAGGGCCGCCAACAGGGCGCGGGGGACGCGGAGTTGCCAGACGATGAGGTCGTTCGTGCCGGGACGCGGCGCCTCGCCGGACAGCCGGTGCCACACCACACTCCACACCTCCGCGGGCGGGACGGACGTGGAGCCCCAGGCCACGGCGGCCGTCAGCGCGGCCAGGAGCACGACGCCGAGTACCGACGCCAGCGGCCCGACGGGCACCGTTCGGGCCTCCGGAGCCGTCTCGCGCCGCGACAGCAAGGACGTCACGGTCAGCCGACCTTGCCCGGGTGGAGGGTCTTCGCGATCTCCTGGACGGTGTCGGCGTTCTCGACCCCGGCGATGGTGGTCTGCTCGGAGCCGATGCGCAGGAAGCGGCCCTCCTCGACGGCGTTCAGGCCCTTGGTGGCGGGGTTCGACTCCAGCCACTTGCGTGCCTCGTCGAAGGCCTTCTTGTTCGCGGCCTCGCTCCCCCGGTTGCGCACGCCGAGCTGGATCCAGTCCGGGTTCTTGGCGATCACGTCCTCCCAGCCGACCTGCTTGTAGTCGCCGTCGCAGTCGGCGAAGACGTTGCGGGCCCCGGCGAGGGTGATGACCGCGTTGGCGACCTGACGGTTGCAGACGGCCATGGGCTGCTTGGTGCCGGCGTCGTAGTCGAAGAAGAAGTAGGCCGGCCGCTCGCTCTCGGGCGTGCCGGCCACCGCCTTCCGGACGGCGTCCACCTTCTGCTTCATCCCGTCGACGAGCTCCTTTGCCTTGCCGCTCGTCCCGGTGACGGCGCCGAGGGAGGTGATGTCGTCCTCGACGGCGGACAGATCGGTGACCGGGCTCTTGCTCATGGCGGCGCAGGCCGTCGACTTCAGGTAGGCGTGCTTGATGCCGGCCGCCTCGAACTCCTCCTCGGTCGGCGCGTCCCCCATGCCTGCGCCCATGTTCATCGAGGCGAAGGTGTCGATGTACAGGTCCGCGCCGGAGCCGAGGAGTTTCTCCTTGGGGATGACGGTGTCGCTGAGCACCTTCACCTGCTGCGCCTGCGCGTCGAGGTCACCGGGCAACGTGCCCTTGCCGGGCGGGAAGCCGGTGCCGACCACCTTGTCCCCGGCGCCCAGCCGCAGCAGCAGTTCCAGGCTGGAGGCGTTGCTGGTGACGATGTTTTCCGGGGCCGAGCTGAAAGTGGTCTTGGCGCCCGCGCAGTCGGTGACGGTGACCGGGTAACCCGCCACGTCGCCCTTCCCGGCGGCGGGGCTCGCGGTGTCGCCGCTCCCGCCGCCACAGCCCGCCGCCAGTAGGCCGCCGACCACCGCGGCCGTCGTAGCCCGCCCCACACGAGAACGCATCGAAACTCCCCAGATCCACTAGCTGCACGGGCGGAACTCCGCCGCCCGATCCAGTAGTCGGGGCGAACCCGGTGTCAGTTCCCGGCAGGGGGAGCCGACACCGGGCAGCCGGTCACGCGGCCGCGACGGCCGGTTCGGCCACGACCGGTTCGGCGACGACCACGTCGTCCTCGGCCTCGGCCTCGGTCAGTTGCTCGACGAGAGTCGCCCGGGCGCGGGCCACGCGCGAGCGGACCGTCCCGACGGGGCAGTCGCTCATCTCGGCCGCCTCCGCGTAGGGCAGGCCCACCATCTGGGTCAGGACGAACGCCTCGCGGCGCTCGTCCGGCAGCGCGTCGAGCAGGTCGAGCAGCGCGATGCCGTCGTCGAAGCCCGGCAGGCCGGTCGGCTGTGCGCGTTCCGCCACCAGCGTCCAGTCGTCGGTGTCGCACAGCCGCGGCCGTGCGGCGGCGTACCGGTGACTGTCGATGACCGCGCGACGCGCGATGGACAGCAGCCATGCGCGCGCCGAGGAGCGGCCCTCGAACCGGTGCAGACTGCCGAGCGCGCGCAGGAACGTGTCCTGGGCCAGGTCGTCGGCGGCCTGCGGATCAGCGGACAGATGCGCCACGTACCGCACGACATCACGGTGCAGCGAGCGCACGAAACGGTCGGTGGCGTCCGGGTCACCACCACGGGCGGCCAGCGCCCACGCGGTCGTCGACTCGTCGCAGGACGCCGTTCTGGAGCCTTTTGCTGCCTTCGTCTGGCTCACGCGGGTCGCGCGTGAGGAGGGCAGGGCAGGAGTGATCACCTGAGTCCTTCTCGGTAGTCCGGACTCCGGCACGGCGGCCGACACGACGGCGGCGAGCGCTGCGGCGTCGCCGCCGGGCACCGGGCACGTAGGTGTACGGCGTACGGGCGCTCCGTATGCGCACTCCGTACCGGAGGAGTCCGGGGATGCAGGGGACACGGCCGTACGGCAGGTACGACCGGGGCCCGAGGCACGGCCGGCGTCGACGCGTCGACGTCCGTGTCCGTACGGCCTCGGGGAACCGGCTGTCTCAGACGACAGCGATCCCCGCCGGAGGCCCCCGAGAGGTGATCGTGTGGACGAGCGGAAGCAGCCGCGGCGCCCGCTCGGAACGCCCGCGCCGCGGACGCGGGAGCGGGCGGTGCGACGGTAGGGGCAGAACGAACGACAGCCGCAGCGGGGCGGCCAGCCATCCGGCGACGGCCCGCAGGATGCGGAACGCGGCACGCTCACCGTGTCCCAGCCACAGGCCGCACAGCAGCGCGGCGAGGGTGTGGGCGGCGAACATGCCGAGCGAGGAGGTGCCGGCCATGTCGTGGCCCATCCCCAGGTGGCCCGGGTCCATGTGGCTCATGCCCATGTGGCCGGTGTCCATAGGGGCGGAGCCCATGTGGTCCGTGGACATGGAGCCCATGGAATCCGTGGACATGTGATCCATGGAGCCCGTGTGCGCGGACATGGAGCCGGCCATGGAGCCCATGGCACCCATGTCGTGCCCGACGCCGACGGAGGACTGCGCGAACTCGAACGCCGCGTGCAGCCCGCCCTGGGCGGCCACCACGACGGACACGACGAGCGGGAGTCCCCGCTCCCGGCCCGCCAGGCACCAGCCCGCGCCGCCCGTGACGGCGGCACCGGCGGCCAGGGTCCACCACGGAACTGCGGCGCCCGACATCAGCACGTGGCCGAGGGCAGCGAGCAGCACACAGACGGACGCGAACACCGCGGCCCGAATCGCGCGCACACACCACCCAGCAGTCATGACGGCCCTCATCCTCGCATCCGGGGCCCACTCGTCACGGGTGGGTACGCACAACACCCCCATCCCGCACTCAAGCCCAGATGAGTGATACAGGACACATCGCGAAGAGGGAACTGGGCGCGCTCTCCGACCGACAGTTGGACGTGCGGCGGCTCTGGGAGCGTCGGGCGTTGTGGAGCTGCCCTCACCGCTGCCGGCCGGGGCGGATCACGACCGCCTGCACCTCGATCCGCCCGCCATGCTCGAAGTGGAGCGTGAACGGCACGTAGATGCCCGTCTGCCACTCCGGGTCGGCCCGCAGGGTCACGTCCAGGCCGTACGGCGACATGGCGATGCCGCCGCCGGCCTGCACCCGTGCCGAGTCGACCGTCTCCGCATACGCCATCCGGCCGCTGGTCATCCGGTGCCGACTGAGCGCCAGGTCGCCGTCGACGGCGGACGATGTCACCTTCAGCAGCCGGTCGTCCGCGCCCCCGGAGTTTGTGATCCGGAAGAACGCGGCGGTGTCGCGGACGTCGCCGTACGGCAGGAAGACCCGCCCGTCGGAGACCGCGATCCGCGCCGGGCTGCCCGCGTTGCCGGAGCCCACCCAGGTGGTCAGACCGGCCAGGGCGACGCCGCACGCTGCGACGGGAGCGAGTGCGGCGAGCAGGCCGTCGGTGATCCGACGACGGGTCGGGCGCCAGGCTCCGGGGTCGGTCGTACGCCCGGTCGTCGGCTCGGCCGTTCGCCGGGCCGTGGGGACAGGGACAGTCATGGGGTACGACCTCCAGCGCTGACGGGCCTACGGCCCCGGTCTTTGCCCTGCGCGCCCGCCCGGGCCGGCGCCGGCTGCCAGGCCCGTAGCCGCAGGCTGTTGCCCACCACGAGCAGTGAGCTCACCGACATGGCCACCGCGGCGACCATCGGGTTGAGCAGGCCGACCATGGCGAGCGGCACGGTCACCAGGTTGTAGCCGAAGGCCCACAGCAGGTTGGCGCGGATCGTGCCCAGGGTGCGCCGGGCGAGCCGGACCGCGTCGCCGAGGGCCTCGATGTCGCCGCGCACCAAGGTCACGTCGGCGGCCCCGATCGCGACGTCCGTGCCCGTGCCCATCGCGATGCCGAGGTCGGCACCGGCCAGCGCCGCCGCGTCGTTGACGCCGTCGCCGACGACCGCGACCCGGCGGCCCTGTGCTCTCAACTCCCGTACGAGGTCTGCCTTGTCCTTCGGTGTGCGGCGGGCGTGCACGTCCTCGATGCCGAGGGCGGACGCGACCGCCCGGGCGGGTGCCTCGCGGTCGCCGGTGGCGAGGACCGGGTGCACGCCGAGCCGCCGCAGCCGGTCCACGGCGCGGTAGCTGCCCGGTCGTACGACGTCCCCGATCTCGATCAGCGCCACCGTCGCCCCGTCGACGCGGACGAAGACGGGTGTGTGCGCGGCCGTCTCCGCCGCCGGGAGCGCCTCGGCCAGCGCCGCGGGCATCTCGTCGTCCGGCGCGAGGACTTCGACCAGCCGGCCCTCGACCCGGCCGCGCACGCCCCGGCCCGCCTCCGCACGGAAGTCGCTCACCTCGGGCAACGGCCCTTGCACGGTCCTGCGCGCGTACGCGACGATCGCGCGGCCGAGCGGGTGTTCCGAGCCCTGCTCCACCGCCCCGGCCAGCCGCAGCGCGGCTTCGTTGCCGAGCCCGTCGGGCACGGTCGTGACGCGGGTGACGCTCATGTGCCCGGAGGTGAGCGTGCCGGTCTTGTCGAGGACGACGGTGTCGATGTGCTGGAGCCCCTCCAGGGCCTGCGGGCCCCGGACCAGGACGCCGAGCTGCGCGCCGCGTCCGGTGGCGGCCATCAGCGCGGTCGGGGTCGCAAGGCCCAGCGCGCAGGGGCAGGCCACGACCAGGACGGCCACGCACGCGGTGATCGCCGCCTGCGGATCGGCCCCGGCGCCGAGCCAGAACCCGAGCACGGTGGCGGCCAGCGCCAGCACCATGGGCACGAACACTCCGGCCACGGCGTCGGCCAGCCGCTGTGCCCGCGCCTTGCCGGCCTGGGCCTCGGTCACCAGCCTTGTGATGCGGGCGAGTTGAGTGTCCGCGCCCACAGCCGTGGCCCGTACCAAGAGCAGACCGCCGGCGTTGACGGCGCCGCCCACCACCGTAGAGCCGGGTCCGACCTCGACGGGCTCGCTCTCCCCGGTGACGAGCGAGAGGTCCACGGCGGAGTTGCCCTCCGCCACCTCCCCGTCGGTGGCGACCCGCTCGCCGGGACGTACGACGAAGACCTGCCCGAGCGTCAACTCCTCGATGGCGATGAGGCGTTCGGTGCCGTCGTCCTCGCGTACCGACACGTCCTTGGCGGCGAGCCGGGCGAGTGAGCGCAGTGCCGCGCCGGTGCCGTGGCGTGCCCGCGCCTCCAGGAACCGGCCGGCCAGCACGAACAGCGGGACGCCGACGGCCGCTTCGAGGTACACGTGCGCGACGCCGTCCGAGGCGGAGGGCAGCAGGCTGAACGGCATCCGCATCCCCGGCGCGCCCGCGCCGCCCAGGAACAGGGCGTACGCCGACCAGGAGAAGGACGCCACGACGCCCAGGGAGACCAGCGTGTCCATGGTCGCCGTCGAGTGCCGCAGGCCGCGCAGCGCCCGCACATGGAACGGCCACGCGCTCCACACGGCGACCGGCGCGGACAGGACGAAGCACAGCCACTGCCAGTTGCGGAACTGCCAGGCGGGCACCATCGACAGTGCGAGTACCGGCACGGCGAGCAGCGCGGTGACCAGCAGCCGGTCACACTCCTGTCGGACGTCCTCGGCCCCCTCGGGCTCCTGCTCGCCCCGGCGCCCCTGTCCGTCCCGACGATGCCGGCGCTTCGGCGGCTCGGGCAACGCGGCCGTGTATCCGGCCTGTTCGACGGTCGCCACGAGTTCCTCGGGGCGGACGTCCGGCGGATGGCTCACGCGGGCGCGCCCGGTGGCCAGGTTGACCGTCGCGGTCACGCCGTCCAGCTTGGCGAGTTTCTTCTCCACCCGCCGCACGCAGGCCGCGCAGGTCATCCCGCCGACGGTCAGGTCCGTGGTGGTCATTGAGGGTGCCGGTTCGGTGGCCATCAGCCGCCGCCCCCGTGCCGCATGTCCATGTCTCCCATGTCCATGTCCCCGGAATCCGTGCCGCCGCCGTCACCGCTCGTCCCGGAGCGGTGCATGCCGGGCGCGACGGGCCCGGTGGCTGCTCCGACGGCGTACGACGCCGTGAAGATCAGGGCGAGCAGCAGCAGAAACCCGCAGAGGGCGGGTGGTGGCACAAGCTTGCGTGGTTCTCTCATCACCGGCCTCCTGAGGTGCGTTCCGCTTCAGGAGTCGGGCCCGGAGGGCAGGGAGTTCCCGGCCCTCCGGTGGTTCACCTCATGCGGATGCCTCGGCAGCCGCCGTCTCAGGAAGCTCCGCCCCGACGGCTCCTCAACCACCACGCCCCGGCGCCGAGCACGACGACGGCCGCGCCGATGCCGATCGGCAGGGCGACCGGCATGCCGTCGTCGCCGTCCGTGTCGTCGGCCGCGGCCTCCGCCGACGGGGACGACGGTGCACCGGTCGGGGGCGTGGGCGTCGCCGCCTCCTCGGTCGTCGGCTCCTCACCGGACGTGGGGCTGACGACCTTCGCGCCCGGTGCTGCGGCCTGCAGATCCAGGTGGGGCGCGGGGTGGCCGTGCCCGTGGCCGTCGCCGCCGCTCTCCTCCTCCAGCTCGATCCAGCGGTCCACCTTGCCGTCGCTGTAGCTCTGCAGGGTCTTGAAGACCAGCGACTTGGCGTCCGGCAACTGCCGTACGGTCACGACGTACTCGGCGTCCTCGCCGACCGCGAGCTTGGCCCCGGAGACGGTGTAGCCCCGGCTGGTGGGGGCGAACTTCCAGCCCTTGGGGCCCTCCTTGAAGGTGATGTCGGCCGGGGTGAGGCCCTCGGGAAGGATCACCTCGAGCTTGCTGATCCCGGCGGAGGCGGACTCCGACTCCGCGGTGAAGGTCAGGGCGACGTCCTGGTCGAGCGCCCGGGCACCCTCCGCCTCCACCTCGGTGTGCGCCGCGGCCGGTCCCGCGAAGGTTACGGCGACCGCGAACGCGACCGCGGTCAGGGCGCCGGTGCGGCTCAGGCGGCGGGTCAACAGGGTGGGGCGGGGCACGTGCGACTCCCTCGTACCGGTGATGTGGTCGCTGCATTCAAGCGCAGGGGACGGCTCAGCGCGAGGGGCTCTCGTCGGGAGGGTGGCGGAGGCAGGAGGCGACGACCACGAAGGGCCACAGGGACTGAATGGCCGTCACAAGGCGTTCGGCGACGCCTGCGGGACCGTCCTGAAACATCTCGATCATGAACCAGGCTGCGCTGACAAGCATCATCGCGGTCGCTGTCAGGGCGGGTCCGGGCCGCAGTGCCCACGGTGCGGCGACGCGGTGATCGGCGGCCAGTACGGGCCAGAGTGCCAGGAGGGTGAAGCCGACCCCGACGGCCGCACCGTGGCGCAGTGATCCCCCGCTGCTCGGCGGCGGGACCATCGCCACCACCACGGCCACCACGCCACCCGCGCCCAGCGCCACCCGCCCGGGCAGCGCGGCCGGCCGCAGCCCCCACGCGGTCACGAAATGGCAGACGCCCAGGGCGGCCAGGGCTCCCGTCATCACCCAGAAGCCCGCGGCGCCGTAGGCCGCCAGGACACTGATGGTCTGGGTGGCGGGATCGTAGCGGGGCCCTTCGAGCAGCGCCGCGATCGTCCAGCCCGCGATCAGCACGACCGGCGCACATCCCGACGACAACAGGGCCCATCTCGGGACAAGTCGCATCAGGCCACCGTAAAACGACCCTCGGTTCACTCGCCGCGCACACGCAGAAGACGGGCACCATGACGGCCTCGGAAGCGAACGGACCTGCGACTTTCGAACGAAACGACCGCAAACGCCAGGCCGCGCCACCCCTTCCGGCGCATAGAAATATCCACCAGCATGAGGGGCCCTGCCCGGGCCGGCAGGGTCGGCGAGTGCTGGGGGTAGGACAGACATGCAGCGCACCATGGGGAAACAGGCCGTCGACTGGCTGGCCTCGGCCGCCGCGGATCCTCGGGCGTGCAAGCAGCAGTGGGACGACGGTGCGGATGCGGTGCTGCTGGAGGCCGGACGGCTCTGGGACGTGCTCAGCGTCCCCGAACACCTCGGCCTGAGCGCCCTGGATCTGCTCAGACGGGCGCAGCCCCGGGCGTCCGGCCCCGTGCTGGTGAACTGCGGGGCGCGCAGGCTCGGCTTCTTCCTGCCGCCCGATCCGGCGGCCGAGTGGGTCGGACCGGGCGTGCGCCATGTCGGCAGGGGGTCATGGGTCGCCGTACCGCCGCCGTACCTGCGCGCCGGATGGCGCCTGGAGTGGCTGCTGCCACCCGACGGGACCGGCGCCCTCTACGACCCCGCCGTCGTGGAGCCGGCGCTGCGCGAGGCCGGCCGGGCAGGGTGCGGCCCGGCGCGCGTCAGTCGTCCGTACGCGGGGCGGCCACGCTGACGCGTCCGTTGCTCCCGCTCCACTCCCACAGCCCCACCGGTCCGGGCAGGCCCCGGGGGACGACGACGGCCGGTACGCGCTCGGCCGACTCGACGTGCCGCTCACTCGCCGGTTCGGCCCCGACGGCCCGGGCCAGTCCGGTGAACCGGCCGACCGTCCAGGAGGTGACTGCCTGCTCCTGGCCGTAGGCCGTGGCCAGGGAGTCCCACCGTGGGGCATGACGCCGGGGCACGGCCCGGCCGTGGGCCTGCCACTCCGCGACCAGCGCCGCGTAGATCGACGGCTGGCCCCGGACGCCGGTGACCGGTACGACGTACGACACGGGTGCGGCGTCGCCTCCGAGGAAACGCCGCGCCGCCTCAGTGCTGTCCATGCCGGGGCCAACGCCGAGGCGTGCGCCGGTGGTACGCCTGTCGCGCCCCCTACCACCCAGTCGGGTGAGCGTATCCCCCGGATGGAGCCATGGTGTGGCCGACGCGCACCACCCCCGCACCCTCCGGCGCCGCCCCGGCCATCCCCGCGGCGTCCGTGGCGGGAGACCGTCCGGCACCGCCGCGACACCGTTCGCCCCGATCGAGACAGGAGCCGCTTCCATGGACCGGAACGACAGCGAGGACATGGCCGACTGCCCGTGGTGCGCCGCACTGCATGAGGCGGGCCTGCCGCCGACGGCACAGCCTTCCGGATCGCCGGGACGGCGGCATGACCCGTACGTCTCGGGCGCGCAGTACGACGGCGACGACTGGTGAGCGCGGGACGGCTCAGCCCTGCGCCTCGCCCGGGAGCGGGGAGCGCTCGTGCAGCTGGGCGGCGAGTACGGCGACGTCGTCCTCGGCATTCGCGGCGTCGAGGCGGGCGAGCACCGTGTCGATGACGCCCTCGACGCCGACGCCGGACTCGAAGCCGACACCGGCCAGCCGGTCCAGGGAGTGGTCGATGTCCTCACCGCGATGCTCGACGAGTCCGTCCGTGAACAGCAGCAGGGTCTGGGCCGGCGCGAGCTTGTAGGTGGCCGGCTCGTAGCCGCCGAGTCCCGTGCCCAGGGGCGGGCCGACCGGCACCGGCAGCAGTGAGGTGCGCCCGTCTTGGTCGATCACGGCCGGGGGAAGGTGGCCGGCGCTGGCCAGGGTCACCTGGCCCCGGTTGGGGTCGAGGCGCGCGATCAGACACGTGGCCGGCCGGCGCTCCGGTTCCGTGGCGGCGATGTCGTCGAGCTGGCGCAGCACGCGGTGCGGCGGCAGATCGGCGGAGGCGATGTAGCGCAGGGCGGAGCGGTAGGCGGTCATGTCCACGGCGGCCTCCAGACCGTGCCCCATGACGTCGCCGACGACGAGCAGCGTCCGGCCGAAGTGCAGGCGGACGGTCTCGCACCAGTCGCCGCCGACGAGCGCGCTCTGCCCGACCGGCATGTACCGGATGGCGACGTCCAGGTTCGGGTGCGGTCGGCCGGGTTCGGCGAGCAGGGCCCGCTGGAGCTTGCCGACGACGCCCTTGACCCGCTCGTGCTCCCGGGCGTGCCGGATGTGGGCGGCGGCGCGTTCGGTGAGGAGAGCGAGGAACTCCGCCTCCGCCCGGGTGAACGGTGCCCGATCGCGGGCGCAGACCAGTACGCCGTACCGGAGCCCGTCGGTGACCAGGGGGACGCAGAGCACGGGCACGGGCCGGGCGCCGCCGGACGGCAGGGCCGCGGTCCTGCCCTCGCCCGGGCCGGTCGCCTCCCGTGCCGCATCCCTCGCCGCGGCCCTGGCCCACCGCATGTCGGGCAGCACCGCCGGATCTCCGTCGACGGCCACGTACCCCGCACCGGCTTCGCTCCTGCCCCGCAGGACCGCCGCCGTGCCACCCGTCTGCGCGGCCGCCTCCCGGGTCAGCTCGGCGTACGTGACGCCCTCGTCCAGCGCGGTGCCGATCCGCTCCACCGCCATGCGCAGCTCGGTCAGCCGGGACGGTATGCCGAGGTCCTGCTCGGGTACGCCGGGGGACGCGACGGGCTCCACCGTCGCCGGTCTATGAAATGTCTGGAACCAGCGCACCACACCAAACACTCTAAAAGAGTGACAAACCTACACAGGTGACGCACAGGTTGCCGAACGCCCACCACCGCCCGACGAGGGTTTGCCCTGCGTAACGGGGGCACGGGCGGCGCACGGATGGTGACCCGACTGCGACTGGCGGCAACGGGCGGACACAGGGGCGCACGCCCCGCATATATCTGCCTGTTTGATGCGCGGGCGCTCGCCCCATACGGGGAATTGAGCCCCGGCGTATGGCCGCGACCCCGGGCACCCGCTGCACTGAGGCCTCCACCTCTCGGTCGTCTGCGCACCTCAAGGAGGCTTTACATGGCACTCACGGAGTGGACGAGGTCAATGGAGTGGCTGGCCGCGGCATCGGAGGACCCCGGCGCCTGCAAACAGGAGTGGCAGAACGGCAGCACCGGCGTCACGCTCCTGGCCGCCGGACGGTTCTGGGACGTGCTGATCGTGCCGGAGGACCTCGGGCTGCGCGTCGCCGATCTCCTGGACGAGCTGTCCCTGCTCGACCGCGGCCCCTGTCTGCTGGACACCCGACGCCGGCACGTGGGCTTCCTGCTGCCCCCGGAGCCGCAGACCGTGTGGATCGGCACCGGCGTGCGCCTCCTCGGCGCGGGCACGTGGATCACCGCTCCCGCCCCGCACTGCCGCTGGGGCTCGCTGCGCTGGCTCGTCCCGCCGGACGGCACCGGCACCCTGAACTTGCCGGAGATCCTGGAGGTGGCCCTGCAGCGCTGCGCGGCCGAGCTGTCCCGCCGGCAGGGGCTCTGCACGACCGCCCCCGCACCCGGCGAGACCGCACCGCACGCCGGTGAGGAGACCGGGCCGCAGCTCGTACGGCAGCACGCGTCAGGTGCACGCCTGCGGGCTTGAGCGGGGCCAAGCGGGGCCCATGGGGCAGTCCCGAACCCGCAACCGGGGACGCATACTCTCGGAGTGGGCTCCGGGGAGGCCGGAATTCCAGGAACGGGAACTCCCAGGAACCGGGACAGGTACAGGTACAGGTACAAGAACAGGGGGCAGCTCCGTATGGTGACAGCGCGCCGCTTTCCGCTCGGCTCCGCGACCACGCTCACGGAGCTGGAGGACCACCCCCACCCCCGGCTGGCCCTGCTGCGCGCCCACGAGCCGGTCTCGTGGGTTCCCGTGCTGGGCGGCTGGCTGGTGACCCGGCGTGATCTCGCCCTGCGGGTGATGCGCGACGCAGCGACCTTCACGGTCGACGACCCCCGCTTCTCCACCGCCCAGGTGGTCGGTCCGAGCATGCTCTCCCTGGAAGGAGCCGAGCACAAACGCCACCGCGCCCCCTTCGCCGACCCGTTCCGCACGCAGGATGTGCACGACCGGTTCACCGGGTTCGTGGAACAAGAAGCCGCCCGGCTCGTGGAGCGCATCAGGCCGCGTGGCAGCGCCGAACTGCGCCGGGAAGTGGCCGGGCCCTTGGCCGTCGCCGTCGTCGCCGAGTCGCTCGGCTTGGTCGACGCGGACGCCGACGCGGTGCTGTCCTGGTACGACGCCATCGTGAGCGCGGTCGCCGACATCACCGCCGGCCTGTCGGCGAACCCCGCGGGGGCCGTGGCGTTCGACCAGCTACGGGGAAGCGTGGAGGCTACGGTCACGGCAGGAAGCGGGGCGTCCCTGCTCGTCGCGGCGGCCGAGAGCAAGCGCCTGACGCTGCCGGAGGTGGTCGCCAACGCCGCCGTGCTGATGTTCGGCGGTATCGAGACGACCGAGGGCATGATCGCCAACGTCGTACTGCACCTGTTGGCCCACCCGGATCAACTCGCCCTCGTGCGTGCCGATCCGGACCTGGCCGACGCGGCGATCGAGGAATCGCTCCGCCTGGAACCCGCGGCGGCGGTCGTGGACCGCTACGCCACCGCCGACGTGACGATCGGCGGGGCCGACGTCCGGCGCGGTGATCTGGTGGTCGTCTCGCTCGCCGGCGCGAACCGCGACCCCGAGGTCTTCCAGGACCCCGACCGATTCGACCTGCGACGGGACAACTCCCGCCTGCAGCTGGCCTTCGCGCACGGCCCGCACTTCTGTCTGGGCGCCCAACTCGCCCGTCTGGAGACCCGCGTCTGTCTCCTCACGCTGCTCGACCGCCTCCCCGGCCTGCGGCTCGATCCATCCTCGTCCACGGCCGCCGGGGGCCTGGTCTTCCGGAAGCCCCCGGCCCTGCGCGTGCGCTGGGAGGTGCCCGCGCAACGCTGACGCGACGCCGGGCCACTCCCTTTCCCTGACATGGCGATCAGGGCTTGCTTTCCCTGACATGGCGATCAGGGCTTGCAGTTGTACGAGGGGTCGTTGCTGCTCACCTATGCGCCACGGCGGACCCGGGCGGCCTTGCGAGCCTCGGCGATCTGGCGGGCCTCGGCAGACCGGCGGGACTCGCCACCGCCGGACCGCCCCGGCCGGGTGCCCAGACCGCGGAAGGGGGCACCGCCGCGCTTCGGGCGCTCGGCGGCCGGCCCGCTGCCGCCGACGGGGACATCGGAGGGAGCCTGGGCACCGGTGATACGGCTCAGCTCGGCCTCGCCGGAGCGGACCTGCGTGATCTGCGGCCTGATGCCCGCGTCGGACAGGAGACGGGCCATGTCCCGGCGCTGGTTGGGGAGGACCAGCGTGACGACCCTGCCGGACTCGCCGGCGCGGGCGGTACGGCCACCACGGTGCAGGTAGTCCTTGTGGTCGCCGGGCGGATCGACGTTGACGACGAGATCGAGGTCGTCGACGTGAATGCCCCGGGCCGCGACGTTGGTGGCCACCAGCGTCGTGACATCACCGGTCTTGAACTGTGCCAGGGTGCGGGTGCGCTGGGGCTGCGACTTGCCGCCGTGCAGGGCCGCGGCCTTTACGCCGCTGCTCAGCAGGTGCTTGGTGAACTGGTCGACAGCATGCTTGGTGTCCAGGAACATGATCACGCGGCCGTCGCGGGCAGCGATCTCGGTGGCGGTGGCGTACTTGTCGGCACCGTGCACCTGCAGCACGTGATGCTCCATCGTGGTGACCGCGCCCGCCGACGGGTCGACCGAGTGGACCACCGGGTCATGGAGGTAACGACGGACCAGGAGGTCGATGTTGCGGTCCAGCGTGGCCGAGAACAGCATGCGCTGGCCGTCGGGGCGTACCTGGTCCAGCAGTTCGGTGACCTGCGGCATGAAGCCCATGTCCGCCATCTGGTCGGCCTCGTCCAGGACGGTGATGCTCACTCGGTCCAGGCGGCAGTCCTTGCGCTCCACTAGATCCGCGAGGCGGCCAGGGGTAGCGACGACCACCTCGGCCCCGGAGCGCAGCGCGCCGGCCTGCCGGCCCATCGACATGCCGCCGACCACCGTGGCCAGCCGCAGCTTCAGCAACCGGGCGTACGGGGTGAGCTCATCGGTGACCTGCTGGGCCAGCTCGCGCGTGGGGGTGAGGACCAGGGCCAGCGGCTTCCGCGCCTCGGCACGCCGGCCGGCCGTGCGCACGAGGAGCGCCAGGCCGAAGGCGAGCGTCTTGCCCGACCCGGTGCGCGCGCGACCCAGCACGTCCCGCCCTGCGAGGGAGTTCGGCAGCGTGGTGGCCTGGATCGGGAACGGCTTGGTCAGGCCGCGGCTGGTGAGCATCTCCAGCAACGCGACGGGCATGTCCAGTTCGCCGAAGGTCGCTGCGGCGGGGAGGGCGGGGGTGACGGTGGCCGGCAGTGCGAACTCCCCCTGTGCTGTGGAGGAACGGGGCCCGGTGCTGGCTGAACGGCTCAAGGAGAACCTTCCTGATGAGGGCACGCATCAAGGAATTCCCGACAGTAATGAGCCGGACAAATTGCAAGAACGAGCCGAATGCAAATTCAAAGAATAAAGAATTCCGGCGGAATGCCGGAAAACGCAAGCTGAGGCCCCGCCGCAAGGCGGGGCCTCAGCTACCTCATACGCTTCGACGTCAGGCGGGAGTGATGTTCTCCGCCTGCGGACCCTTCTGGCCCTGCGTGACGTCGAAGTTCACCTTCTGACCTTCCTGAAGCTCGCGGAAGCCCTGGGCGGCGATGTTCGAGTAGTGGGCGAAGACGTCCGGGCCGCCGCCGTCCTGCTCGATGAAACCGAAGCCCTTTTCCGCGTTGAACCACTTGACGGTGCCGGTAGCCATATCTTTTCTCCTTTGGGGGCAGTACCCGGGGACCTACGCCGTGCGAACCCCTGCGGTGCCAAATAAGCCCCGTCCGGATAAGCACCTGAAGTTTCGGGAACCACAACTACAACTGTCATCAAGTTTAGCACGGCACGCGCATCCGGCATTACTCGAGGAAAGCCCATCACACCTCTGGAATCGGTGCCCTTGCCAGGCACCTAACCGAGGAAGCTCAGTCGCACCTGCCGGTTCGGGTTGTCCCGGTTGGTGTCCACGAAACTCCGTTAGGGCAACGCCGATCCTACCCAGACTGCCAACGCCTGGGCCAGGCAACAGGACCGGACTACGGCTGCAGCTATGGACGTCGACGCCTCGAAGTGGTTCGTCGTGGCGCCGCGATTCGTCAGCCAAGGACATCGGCGTGGCCGGTCTGGTCCTCTTCCGGCGAGGTTCATCTGGCTGACTTCCCTGACGGACGCGGCACGTTGGCACCGGCAGCGTGACCACGGCCCGGGTTTCTGGCTCCGCCACAACGCGCCATGAGGGGACACGCCGTCTGGATCGCGTCGACGGCCCCAGCCGCGTCCGCCCCTACCCTCGGCGCTGTGATGCTGACAGACGGAACATACCGGCTCGGCCCGACGACCGGCCGCCTCCTGATCAGGACCGGCCGCGCCGGGCTGGGCCGCCGGGCGGGACACGACCTCACCATCGAGGCCACGCAATGGTCCGGGGAGGCGGTGGTAAACGTCGGTGACCCCGACGGATCGTCGGTGAGTGTGACGGTCGAGACGGACTCGCTGGAGGTCCGGGAAGGATCCGGCGGTCTGAAGCCCCTCACCGACGCCGACCGGGCCGAGATCAAACGGACGCTGGCGGACGAGGCCCTGCTGCACACCGCAGCGCACCCCACGATCGCCTTCCGTTCCACCGGCATCACGGGAACCCCGCAGTCCTTCGAGATCACCGGGGAGCTCACCATCAAGGGCAGGACCCACCCAGTGACGGCGCACGGCAAGGGGAACGGCGACGGGCTGTTGCGCGGCTGGGCGACCGTCACGCAGTCCGCCTGGGGAATCAAGCCCTACACCGCGTTCCTGGGCGCGCTGCGGCTGGCCGACGAAATCAAGGTGGAGTTCGAGGTGGCCACGCTCGACCCGGTGGACACGCCAGAGTAGCCGCTGCACACGGGCCAGGCGCGACAGCCGATCACAGCCACTCGGTTCGAGGTCGCGGGCGGATCGGCTCCGCGGCCTACGGTAGAGATATGAGCGACATCGTCGTCGTGTACGAGCTCGACAAGCCGGTGGCCACACACTCCTCCCCCGGTTCACCGGGGGACGAAGAACTGCCCGTCCGCAGGGTGCACGCGGCACCCACCGCTCCGGGAGCGCCCACCACGACCGGACCACGAACCCTCTGCGGCAAGGACACGTTCGCCATGGAGACCGACCCCCGCAGGCCCTCCGAGCACCGTGGGGGGCCGTGGTACCCCACGGAGTACGCAACCGTGGTCTGCCCCGACTGCGATGCCGTGATGGCGATCTGACCGGCGCACGTACCAACAGCCTCCTGAGCGACTTCGCGCACGTACCCGCGGTGTACGGCTGGGCCGGCGCAGCATGATCAACGGCACTCTCCGGTGCACGACTCAATCCCCCGGACGCTCCCAGTCCGGATCGAACCTTCATCGCCGTCACCGCCGACGAGACATGGGTGGAGCGGCCCCGACCGCTGTCCGGTCCCCTTCCGTGACTCGTCGGGCGCCCCTCGAGCGGAAACATCCGCTGAGCAAGGCCAGCGCGGTCCGCAACCGCGCCGGGATCCTCGGCGGCGCCGTGATCGCCGCGCAAGCAGAAGCGGCGCTTTGGATCTACGGTGGTCTGCGAGGGGCCGGCAAGGCGAACCGACGTATTACGGAGGAGGCTTGCGATGGAGGAGCACTTCGTCTGGGTAAACGACCCGTCGACTTCAGCCGGGCGCCCTGTCCCCCTCCTGCAGCTCCTTGAAGCCCTCGCCCTGGATGGCGGAGAAGTGGACGAACGGACTGCACCTTCGGCTTCGACACCGCCGTGGGCATCGCGACGGAGGCCGTCGACCGTCTCCACACCACCGCCGAGTCGCACATGCGCACCCTGGTGGTGGAGGTGATGGGGCGGCACTCCGGGGGGGGATCGCCCTGCACGCCGGCATCGCCGGCGGCGCCAATGTGATCCTCATCCCGGAGCGGGCGTTCGACATTGATGACGCCTGTGAGCAGGAGAAGAGCTGGTTCGACATCAACTATGCGCCGATCGTCGTGGTCGCCGAAGGGGCAGTCCCCAAAGAGGGACAGATGGCTGGCCCAGGAGATCTCGGAACGCACCGGCAAGGACGCCCGCACCACCGTGCTGGGCCACGTCCAACGCGGCGGCACCCCTAGTGCTTTCGACCGGTGGCTGGCTACGCGCTACGGGTTGCACGCCGGCGTACGGCCAACAGGCAGACTGGATACCTGTCGTAAGCGAAGCGAGTCGGCGGTATGCGCTCCAAGGCCTCCCGGGCCCTCGCGCCCGCGGCGGACCACGACGTGGCGGGGCTGGTACGGGCCCAGCGCTCGGTAGCTGTCCGTCAAACCGAAAGGTCAGCTGTCCCGTTGGAGGGTTCGATGCGGATCACGATGGATTTGGTCGTGGGAGTGTTGCTGGTCTCGGCCGTGGAGTCCAGTGCGACCAGCACGTTCGTCTCCGGGTAATAGGCGGCGGCGCAGCCGCGCGGCGTCGGATAGCGGACGGCGCGGAAGCCGGGGGCCCGGCGTTCACCGTCAGGGTAGACGCTGATCAGATCGACCAGGTCGCCGTCGTGCAGGTGGAGGTCGCGGAGGTCGTCCCGGTTGACGAAGACGACCCGCCGTCCGCCCTTGATGCCGCGGTAACGGTCGTCGAGGCCGTAGACGGTGGTATTGAACTGGTCGTGCGACCGTACCGTCGTCAGCAGCAAGTGCCCCGGCGGGACTTCGGGCGCGGTCGGTGGGTTGACGGTGAAGCGCGCCTTGCCGGTCGGCGTGGGGAAAGTGCGGGAGTCGCGCGGTGCCCGGGGGAGCATGAAGCCGCCGGGCTGCCGGACGCGTTGCTCGAAGGCATGGAATCCGGGGACCACATGCTCGATGTGGCGGCGGATCACGGCGTAGTCGTCGCGCATGATGCGCCAGCCGAGGTCGTCGCCGAAGAGCGCGTGCCCGAGGTCGGCGATGATCGCGACCTCGCTGCGCAGGTGCGGTGATCCGGGAAGGAGCCGTCCGCGCGATGCGTGCACCATGGCCATCGTGTCTTCGACCGTGACGAACTGCTCGCCGGAGGCCTGCTGGTCGCGCTCGGTGCGGCCGAGGCAGGGCAAGAGAAGTGCCTCGGTGCCGTGGCACAGATGGGACCGGTTCAGTTTGGTCGCGACATGGACGGTGAGGTCGCAGTTGGCCAGTGCGGCCTCGGTGACCTCCGTGTCGGGCGTGGCCGAGGCGAAGTTGCCGCCAAGGCCGATGAACACGTCGACCTTGCCGTCGCGCATGGCCTTGATCGAGTCGACGGTGTCCAGGCCGTGGGCGCTGGGCGGCTCGAACCCGAACTCGTCGCGGAGCTTGTCCAGGAACGTGTCCGGCATCTTCTCCCAGATGCCCATGGTGCGGTCGCCCTGGACGTTGCTGTGTCCGCGGATCGGGGCGGGCCCGGCACCGGGGCGTCCGATGTTGCCGCGCAGCAGAAGGAAGTTGACGATCTCGCGGATGGTGGCCACCGCGTTGCGGTGCTGGGTCAGCCCCATCGCCCAGCAGACGATGACGCTGTCGGCGCCGAGCACGTCGGCCGCGCAGTCCTCGATTCTGCGACGGGACAGACCGGCCATCGTCTCGATCCGCGACCAGTCCAGGGCACGCCATGCCGCTGCCGCTGCCTCGTAGCCGTCGCAGTACCGGTCGATGAAGTCGTGGTCGAGGGCGGAGCCCGGCTGGGAGTCCTCCCGATCGATCAGGGCACGGTTCAGACCTGAGAACAGGGCCAGATCACCGTTGATACGCACCGGGAGGTAGCGGTCGGCCAGCTTCGTACCCGGGCCGACCAGGCCGCGCGCGGTCTGCGGGTTGTGGAAGCGGCCGAAACCGGCCTCGGGGAGCGGGTTGGCGGCGATGATGCGGGCGCCGCGCCGCTTGGCCTGTTCGAGCGCGGTCAGCATACGGGGGTGGCAGGTGCCGGGGTTCTGGCCCACGACGATGATCAAGTCTGCGTGATCGGTGATGTCGGGGAAGGTGATGAGGCCTTTTCCGACGCCGATGGTCTCGCTCAGGGCCGCGCCGCTCGACTCGTGGCACATGTTCGAGCAGTCCGGCAGATTGTTCGTGCCGAGCCTGCGCGCCAGCAACTGGTAGAGGAAGGCGGCCTCGTTGCTCGTCCGGCCGCTGGTGTAAAAGACGGCACGGCTCGGATCGGCGAGGCCGCGCAGGCGATCGGCGGTGAGCGCGAGCGCGCCCTCCCACGGGATGGGCGCATAGTGGGTCGCGCCGGGGGCGAGATGCATCGGCTGGGCCAGCCGGCCCTGCGACTCCAGCCAGTGACCGTCCCGCTCCCGCAGGGCAGCGACGGAGTGCTCGGCGAAGAATGCCGCGTCGACGCGTTTGCGTGTGGCTTCCCAGGCGACGGCCTTCGCGCCGTTCTCGCAGAACTCCGCGATCTTCCGGTGGTCGGGATCGGGTTCGCCCCATGCGCAGCTCGGACAGTCGAAACCGCCGACCTGGTTCACGGTCAGCAGCGTCTGCAGACTCCGCTTCGGCCCCATCTCGCCCATGGAATACCGCGCTGATTCGGTGATGCCGTGAATTCCGACACTGGACTTCTTGGGGCCTGACGAGGTCGGATCCGATGCGGGCGGAGGGACGCCCGCCGACCCGTGTGCATCCGTCGGGTTGATCGGTTGCTCAGCCATGACTGCCTCTTTGCCCACACGGGCCAACGGTCTGCGAGGGCGTAGTTGACCGCAGCCGCGTACGCGAGGTGCGTGAGCCGGGCGCCTGTGCGCACCCACCGCAAGGCGGGTGCGCACTCGGTGTCCGGCCTGACGGCGGCCGACACCTGTGGCTTCCTTCCCGCTCTTACGCCGCGAGCGCGTGACCGGGATGCAGTACGACCTTGGTGTAGCCCTCGATCCGCTGGTCGAACTTCTCGTACGCGCTCGGCGCCTGGTCCAACGGCAGTTCGTGGGAGACCACGAAGCTGGGCTTGGCGCGCCCCGCGATGATCAGGTCACGCAGCTGGCGGTTGTACTGCTTGACGTTGCACTGACCAGTGCCCATCCGCTGGCCCTTCTCGAACATCCTGCCGATGGAGACCAGCAGCTGACCGTGCTTGGCGTTCTCGTCGGGTCCGCCCGGGTCGGACGGCACGTACAGGCCCGGTACGCCCAGCATGCCCGTCGGCCGCACCGTCTCGACGAGTGTGTTGAGGACGACGGCGGGTTCCTCATGGCTCGCGTCGTGCGCCTGGGCCTGGTAGCCGACAGCGTCGACGCCCTTGTCCGTTCCCTCGCCTCCGGTCTGTTCCTTGATCCGCTCGGCCGGGTCGCCCTTGGTGAAGTCGATCGGAATGGCTCCGATCTCCTCGGCCTTGGCGAGCCGCTCGGGGACCCGGTCAACGGAGAACACCTTCGACGCACCGCGCAGCAGCGCGGAGTACGCGGCCATCAGCCCGACCGGGCCGGCACCGAAGACGGCCACGCTCTCTCCGGGGATCACCTGGGCGAGCTCGCATCCGTGGTAGCCGGTCGGGAAGATGTCGGCGAGCAGCACGAAATCGGTCTCGAACTCGTTGCCCGACGGCAGCTTCAGGCAGTTGAAATCGGCGAAGGGCACCCGCAGCAGCTCTGCCTGCCCGCCCTTGTACGGGCCCATGGCCACGTAGCCATAGGCTCCGCCGGCGAAGCCCGGATTGACCGTCAAGCAGAAGCCGGTCTTCCCGGCGAGGCAGTTCTTGCAGAATCCGCAGGCGACGTTGAACGGCATCACGACGCGGTCACCCTTGGACAGCGAAGTCACACCGGCGCCGGTTTCCTCGACGATGCCCATGTTCTCGTGTCCGAAGACGATGCCCGACTCGGCGGCCGTGCGGCCCTCGTACATGTGCAGGTCCGATCCGCAGATGGCGGTCGATGTGACGCGTACCAGCACGTCGTTCGGGTGCTGGATCTGCGGATCGTCGACGTCCCTGACGGTGACGCTGAAGGGCTTCTCATAGACGACGGCTTTCACCTGGATCACCTCCGCGGCGAACGCTGGGTGACGACGACCGCCCTACCGAGGCCCTTGCCGGGAGAACACGCAACTGGACGAAACCCCTCGGTCCGTGTCGTAGTCCCAGGCGCTCTTGCTTCACCAATCGATACTTCCAGGGAACGCCCGTACCGCATGCGGTGCAACCCCCATCGGCAGGAATCTCCCGGCGTAAGCAACGCACTGCACACGGAGGATCACCAAGAGAGACAAGGCAGGGCTCGTTCCTGGCGAGGGTTCCCGAACCGCGTGACCGCCGCCGGGTCGAATTTCCACCCTGTCGGCAGCTGTGCCATGGGCATCGGCTCCGACCCCGTGGTTGCCCCGGACGTGACCGTGGACGGCATCGAGGGGGCCGACCCCATCCGCGGGGCGAGACGGGCACAACGAACGCAGAAGCCGGGTCCTCCCCGCGGCACGGGGCTCATTTCCCGATGCTTCCCGATGTCCGCTTCCGGCGCTCCGTCTGGACCGTTTCCAGAACGGGCAGGTCCCAGCGCAGCGCCTACATCGGCCGCCGCTGCACGCCGGTGCGGCAACGATCAAGCCTCAGGGGCAGAGGGCGTCGAACCGCGGCGCCGGCGGTGGCATGCCGCTCTCCACACGCCCGCGCCCCACCCGTCTCAGACCCGAGCGCCGGAACCCCTACGGGCCTTTCCCGGAACCCTTGACCGCCCCGCGTTCCGCACCGCTTCGCGCTCGTCGATCTCCATCGCCCCCCTGGGCGCGCATCATCAAAGGAGGGGAGACCATCGACGAGGAGTTGCGATGAGGTTGTCGTTCCTTGACCCCCTCTACGCGGAGCCGGGCCCGTTCGCCTCCGTGTACCTGGACACCTCCCGAAACGTCGCGCATCCCGAGCGGGCGATCGCGCTGCGCTGGCGGCGACTGCGCGAGAGTCTGTCCCGTCAGGGCTCGGACCGGGCGCTGCTGAACGTACTGGAGGAGGTGGTCGGCGCCGACACACAGGTACCGGGGGTGCACGGTCAGGCCGTCTTCGCCACCCACGGCACGGTCGTCCTGGACGGGGAGCTGCCCAGGCCGCCCGAGCACGACTCCGCGCGCTACAGCACCCTGCCGCACGCGACACCCCTGGTCACCCAGCACCTTCCGGAGATCCCCTACATGGCCGTAGTCGTCCACTACGGCGGCCTTCCGACCGCCGAGACCCACGGCTGGGTCACTCTGGAGGCGGAAACCGGCACCTGGCCCGCGTCCACCGTCACCCCGGGTGAGCGGCTGCACCGCAGGGTCGCGGTGGCGACCTGGCACCGCACCTCCCTCCGGCTCGGCCACCGGCTGGACGAACGGGCGCGGCGCGCCCATGCCGACGCCGTCGTCGTGGGCGGGGACGAGTGGGCATGCAACGTACTGATCCGCCGCCTGCCGCACACCCTGCGGGACAAAGTCGTACGCGTGGGCGGCCGGACCCCCACCGACACCGGACGCGCCCTGTTGGAGCAGCAGCTCGACGGCGTCTTCCGCGGCCGCATGGCCGCGCACGACCGGGAACTCGTGGACATCTTCATCGGCCGGCGTGCCCTGGCCGGACCCATGACGGAGGGGCTGGCCGCCACCGTCGCCGCCCTCCAGCGTGGCCAGGTCGCGGCACTGCTGCTGAACCGGCCGCCAGGGTCTTCGCTGCAGCTCTGGGCGGGCTCCCAGCCCACTCAGCTCGCCCTGGCCGAGGCGGAGCTGATGTCCTTCGGCGTGCGGGCCCCGCGCGAGGAACGCGCCGACGAGGCCCTCGTCCGGGCCCTCGTCGGCACCGGTGCCGAGCTGGTCGTCGTACCGGAGAGCGAGCTGAGGCTGTACGAGGGCGTGGGCGCCCTGCTGCGGTACACCGACCCGGGGACCCCGTCCTGACGCCGACGCTGCGCCACGACGAGCATCGGCACACGCTGGCCGAGTCCGTACGGTCCGGCCGTGCGGATCGCGTCGCCCTGGTAGAGGTCCGGGCCGACATCAACCGTGGACTTGCCCCGCACGGCGGACTGCGGCGGGAACGGCGGCACTAGGTGGTCGAAGAAGCCGTCGTTCTCGTCGTACGTGATGAACAGGGCCGTCTGGCTCCACACCTCCGGGCCGGAGGTGAGCGCCTCGAGGACCGGGGAGATCTACCAAACACCGTAGTTGGCGGGCCGGCCGCATCCGAGGTGAAGGACTTCCGAAGAGCCACAGCATTGGGTTCGACGGACTTCCGAGACCAGCACCAGGGCCACGGTCACGGCACCGTGGCCGGTGCCGGCTCGTACACGGCCGAGCACGGCATCCCAGCTCCCCCCGCTGGTGCGGGGGTCAACTGCACGCTATCCATGGGCAGTTAAGCGACTGCAAATGACGTATAAAGCACGCACGGGTGCGCGGCCCCGCGTTTCAGCGGATGGCGGGGATGACGCCGGCGGCCTCCAAGCGTGCCGGATCCGCCCGGAGTATGGCCTCGTGGGCGAGGCGCAGGGTGGGCCCCGGCTCGACGCCGAGCTCCTCTCTGATCACCCGGCGGGCGCTGCGGTACGTCCCCAGCGCGTCCCCCTGACGGCCCGCCCGGTACAGGGCGACCATCAACTGGCGGTAGAAGGGCTCCCGCAGCGGATGCCTGACGAGGAGGCCCTTCAGGTCCTCGATCACCTCGTGATGGCAACCGAGTGCCAGCGTGGAGTCGATGCTCAGCTCGGTGCAATTCAGCCGCTTTTCCTCGTGCACGGCCGCGAACGATTCGATGTCCAACGACCCTTGAATTCCCTCCAGAATAGGCCCCCGGCACAGCGACGACGCCCTGCGGAGAAGTTCGGAGGCATGCAGAAAATCGGCCGCTCCGTATCGTTCTCGGCCACGAGTGTAGAGCACTTCGAATTCTTGGAAATCTGTTGTGGCGCCGCTCACATCAAGGATGTATCCCGGCGATGTCGTGGCGATCGGAGACGTTCCTATGGGTCCGTTCAGGATTTTCCGCAACTGTGAGACATACACGCGCAGACTCGCGAAGGCGCAGCGCGGCGGACCCTGCTCCCAGAGTTCCGCCACGAGCTTCTCCCCCGGTACGGTCTTGCCCGCCCTGATCAGCAGCAGGGCGAGCAGTTTGGTGAGCTTGGGCTGCTCGGGCGTCAGGTCGACTCCGCCACGGGTGACCCGCAGCCGCCCCAGCAGCTCGTAGCGGAGCGCAAGGTCGGCCTGTAAACAGGGCACGGACACGACAACCCCCCGAATGCGCGAAACGCATTCAATAAATATTCCGGTTCCCCCGCTCGACCCCAGGCATGGGGCCCCATATGGACAGCAGTTTACTGCTATGCCGTGCAGCATATGCGAGGTCGTTGCATGTTGCCAGTCCGTTCCGTTACACAGCCATTAAGGAGAATGAAAATCCAAAGACCCGGATACGGGCGGCCGAAGAAATATCCACCGCCGCCTACCGGGCGGCCGAACGACATTCAGCCAAAAGCCCGGCCCGCCGGTGAGCGGGCCGGGCTGTCCGGGCCGAGAGCATGCTCGCGTCTGCGCCGCCGGTCGGGCGGCCGCCGGTCAGGCCGCCGCCGGCCGGTCCGCCCCGAGTGTTTCCAGCAGCCAGGAGAAGAGCCGCTCGTGGAACAGCCGCATCGCACCCGAGTGGCAGTGCGCCCCACCCCCCTCGTCGGCCGTGAACACATGCAACGTCTTGGGCGAGTTGAGCCCTGTGTACACCTTCTTCGCGTGCTCCAGACCGGCGAAGAACAAGTCCTCCTCCGCGTCGAGGACGAGCACGGGGCTGCGCACTTGGCCGATCACCTCCGAGAGACCGAACGCGGTCAGCCTGCGCAGCAGTTGGGACGGGGTGTCGGCGCCGAAGGTCCACAGCGTCTGCCGCAGCAGCCAGCGGGTGAAGGTCTGCCGGGCGGCGATCCCCCACATCACCGGGTCGGCGAAGTCGTCGCATCCCTGCTCGACCCACTCCAGGACAAACGGCGGCAGCCCCACGACGTCGCCCAGCTGCCAGACCGCGTCATGGGCGACGCAGCCGGCCAGCCGGTGCTCGAACGCCGCGGCCCGCACCGCCAGCAGGCCGCCGAGGCTGGTGCCCATCAGCGTCAGACGGCCGGGGTCCACGCCGGGCAGGGACAGTGCGTGGTCCACGACCGGCGTGACCACCTTCTCCCAGTCGGGGCGGAAGACCAGCCCCTGCTCGCGCAGCACCGACCCCTGCCCGGGCCCCTCGAAGCACAGACAGTGGTACCCGCGGGCGAGGGCCGCCGCCGCCACGAAGAAGTAGCCCTCCTCGACGGTGGAGTCGAGGCCGCCGTGGTGGATGATGGTCGGCCTGGGCTCGCCCGAGTCGTCCGCCCGGTAGAAGTAGGCGGGCAGTGAGGTGTCCTCGTAGGGGATGCGGACGAACTCCGGCGGCCGGTCCATGAGTTCGGCCGCGTTGGCGAAGGTCTCCCGGGACAGCCGCATCAGTCGCAGGGCCTCCGGGTCCCGTGGTTGTTCGCGCTGGAAGAACTCGGCGGTCCGGTAGTAGTTGTGCGCCCGCAGCAGGGCGGAGCGGGCGCCGACGGTGCGGCCCTCGTCGCGGGCTGCGGTGCCCAGCCGGTGGACGCGTTCGGCGAGAGTGGCCCACGCGTGCCGCCAGGCTTCGGTGTCGCCGTCGGGGATGTGTGCGGCGACTGCGACGACCTCGCCGAGCTGCGCACCGCCGTAATCGGCGTAACCGGCGGTGCGCAGCGCCTGGTAGTCGAAGGCGGGGTCGTCGAAGAGGAACTTCATGACAGCGGCTCCTGTGGTGGTGGGAGGTGATCCGGAGCCGTGCCGAGGCCTGTCCCGGCACGGGTCGTGCGGGTTCCGTTCAGAAACGTGTCGACGATCGACTCGGCGAACGCCACTGATTCCACAGGGCGTTGACGAAGGATCAGCCGAGCGGCCATCGGACCGGTGAGCAGTTCGACCGCGTCGTTCAGGTCGAGGTCGGCACGCAGCTCACCGCTCGCGACGCCGTGCCGCAGCGCCCGCAGCATGGCTTCGCGTCGTGCGGCGACGACGGTGTCCTCGAACCTCTCGACCAGCTGCGGGCGGCGCACCGCCTCACCGAGCAGGCTGCCGATCAGGCGGTGCAGGTTGGTGTCCTGGCCGCGGTGGCGCAGCTGGTCCACGAGGGCCACCAGCTGGTCCCGCAGGCCGAGTCCTGCCAGCGGCGGCACGGGGAGATCGAGGGTGCTCAGCGCGGCCAGCACCAGCTCCTCCTTGTTGCGCCAGCGGCGGTAGATGGTGGCCCGGGCGACGCCGGCGCGTTGGGCGACCAGGTCCATGGACAGGTCGCCGAAGCTGCATCCCTCGCTGAGCAGGCCGAGCGTGCTGTCCAGGATCGCCCGGTCGGCGGCGGGGTCGCGCCGGCGGCCGCCCCGGGGAGTGTGTCCCGGGGCGGCCGCCGGACGTTCGACGTGTGGCGGCATGCGGTTCAGACCTCCGTGGTGTGGACCTCTTTGTTGGCGGTCGGCTCTTCGGCGCCGGGCGTCCCGGCTGCCGTACGGGAAGGCAGGAGCAGCAGGCAGACGAGGGCGCCGAGGAAGGTGACGCCGGCGGCGACGAGGGCCGTGAGGTGCATCGCGGACACGAACGCGTCGACGGCGCGGGCCGCGAGCGCGGAGCCGGGCGCCCCCAGCTTCTCCGCGACGGTGAGGGTGGCCGCGACGGACTCCCGCGCCGTGTCACGGACCGGGGCGGGCAGCGGCGTCAGGTGGTCCTCGACCCGGGAGCGGTAGGCAACGGAGAGCACCGAGCCGAGGACCGCGACGCCGAGGGCGCCGCCCACTTGCCGGAAGGTGGTGCTGACCGCCGCTCCGGTGCCCGCGCGGTCCCGGGCTACGGCGGACATCGCGGCGGATGTCGCGGGGGGCATGACGCAGGCGATGCCGATGCCCATGACGAAGAGGACGGACTCGATGACCCAGACCTCGGTGTGTTCGTCCATGGTGGCCACGGCGAGGAAGGCGAGCGAGGCGAGCAGCATGCCGCCGGCACACACCGGCCGGACCCCCACGCGCTTGGCGGCGAGCGTGGCCGGCGGCGAGAACGCCAACTGGGCCACGGCCAGGGGCAGCAGCAGGCAGCCGGCCTCCAGCGGGGTCCAACCACGGACACTCTGCAGGTAGAAGATTAGGAAGAAGGTGGCGCCGAGCAGGGCGAAGAAGACCAGGCCGATCACGGTCACGGCAGCGGAGAAGCGGCGGTTCCGGAAGAGGGCGAGGTCCAGCGCGGGGCGCGCGCTGCGGCGTTCCCAGAGAATGAAGAGCGCCAGGACGGCGAGGCCGCCGAGCATCGACCCCCAGACCGTGGCGTCCGCCCAGTCGTCCGACTCGCCGCCCTTGATCACGCCGTACACCAGGACGGTCAGGCCGGCCACGGAGAGGACGACGCCGAGGGGGTCGAAGCCGGTGCGCTCGGGATCGCGGGACTCGGGTACGACGAACAGGGTGGCGACGGCGCCGATCACGACGATGGGCAGGTTGATCAGGAACACCGAGCCCCACCAGAACCGTTCGAGCAGGGCACCGCCGGTGATGGGCCCCAGCGCGACGGCGAGTCCGGCGGCGCCGGCCCAGACGCCGATGGCCTTGGCGCGTTCGGCGGGCGGGAAGACGGCCATGATGATCGCGAGGGTGGCGGGCAGTACGAGGGCGCCGCCGACGCCCAGCCCGGCCCGGGCGATGATCAGTTCGTCGGCGCTGTGGGCGTAGGCGGACCACAGGGAGCAGCCGCCGAAGACGACGAGTCCGGCGAGCAGTGTGCGTTTGCGGCCGCAGCGGTCGGCGAGGACGCCAGTGGTGAAGAGCAGGACGGCGAAGACGAGGGTGTAGGAGTCGATCGACCACTGCAGCTCGCTCTGCCTGGCCCCGAGGCCGACGGGTGCCGGCTCGGCGAGTGTCTTCAGGGCCACGTTCAGGATCGACGTGTCCAGGACGACGAGGAGGAGGCTCACCAGCAGGACCGCGAGGACGCGCCACCGGTGCGGGTGCGCGGTCTGCGGGGTGTGCTCGGCGAGCTTGAGGCGGGGCTGAGATG
Source organism: Streptomyces sp. NBC_01017 (assembly GCF_045162795.1). NCBI lineage: Bacteria > Bacillati > Actinomycetota > Actinomycetes > Kitasatosporales > Streptomycetaceae > Streptomyces > Streptomyces sp. NBC_01017. Next base: position 9,226,573 of record NZ_CP108683.1, on the reverse strand, counting down.
TCACGGATTCCGCTCCTCGAAAGGAAGAGGGGGTGCGTGAGCCGAGTGCCGTTCTACTGCCGTGTGTTGTCGACGCTAGACCTGGCGGGCAATCGAGTCAACGGTGTATCGAATCATCGTTGACTCGATTGCCGGCTCCCCGCTGGGGCGCACTTCCGCGAGCCGTCACGGGCCGTCCGGTCCCGGCGCACTGCCGAGCAACCAGCCGTTCATCAATTGGCGAGTTACCGCCCATCCGGGGCCGGCGTGTGGCCGAACAACCGCCGTGCGGACCGGGCGCCCTGACAGTCGGCCACCGCCTTTCGATCCCGGACCGTTGCCGAAAGACCGTCGTACGGTGAGGCGCGCAGTCGGGCTACCCGCCTTCCGGGCCCAGCGCGCTGGCGACCACAAAGCGGCCCGCGACTTGTTCGCAGCGCAGGTGCCAGCCTCCTGCCGTTCGGTCCAACCGCCAGCCGCCGTCCGGCGGTTCGGGCCGGGGGCGCAGGCGGGAGAAGTCGTGCGCCAGGCCAACGCCGAGTGCCTTCGTGTAGGCCTCCTTCAGCGTCCACAGGCGTACCAGCCTCAGGTTCCGCTCGGCCGGCGGCAGCCCGCACAGTTCCGCCAGTTCTTCCGGGTGGCAGAACTTCTCGGCGAGTCCGGGTGCCAGCAGGGAGCGGTCCGAGGCCTCGACGTCCACGCCGATCCGGCGGCCGCGGGCGACCCCGACCACCAGCATCCCGGCTGTGTGACTGATGCCCACATCCAGTCCGGCGGGTCGGTGCAGGACCGGGCGCCCGCGGCCGTCACGGCCCACGACCACCCGGTCCGGTGCGGTGCCCGCCACGACGGCCACCGCGTGGCGCAGCAGCAACCGGGAGCCCAAAAGCCTTGCCCGTACGAGGGGTTCGCGCGCCGTCCGGTAGCGCGGCCAGTCCGTGCCGAGCACCTCACGCACGGCCGACACCATCCCCCCTCCGCTTGCCCAGTCGTCCAGCCGGCCGTGGCAGACCGCGTATCCGTGCCGCAGCACGGCCTCATGGACCGCGCGCCAGCCCACCGCGGGCAAAGGGCCAACAGGGAGCGGTCTCCCGCCAGTTGGGGAACCACCGGGAAGCGGCCCCCCATCAGGTAACGAGCCCCCGGGGGCCGCCCCCTCGAATGCCGCGTCCGAATCCACCATCGCCGTCTCCTTGGTCGCCTCGGTAGGCACTGCGTGCCAGCACCGACTGTGCCAGTTCGCGCACCCATCGTTGTATCCGCTCGGACAACGACCGCCCGGAGGCCCCCAAACCCGTGACGTGCGCGCCAATTTTCGCTTTACGTCTCCTTTTCACGGCACCTCAAGGCTGATGTCACCGGGTGGCACGCGGTGCCTCCCCAAGGTTCCACACCGCACCAGTACCAATCGCGGAAAGGACAGCCCGTGCCTCACCAGCCTGACCCCCGAACGTTGACGGACGCCGTACGAGCCGGCGTGGAACGCCATCCCGACCGTGCCGCCTTCGTGTACCTGCACGAGGACGGCCTGGGGATGAGGCCCGAGGAGCTCAGTTACGCCGAACTGGACCGGCGGGCCCGCGTCGTGGCCGCCCGGCTGCGCCAAGCGTCCAAGGGCGACCCTTCTCGCCCGGTCCTGCTGCTCTACCCGCCGACCCTGGACTTCGTCACAGCCTTCCTGGGCTGCTTCTACGCCGGCCGTACGGCCATTCCGGCCCCACTGCCCGACGAGCCCGGCGAACGGCTGGCCCGGGTCAGCGGCATCCTGCGGGACGCCAAGGTGGGAGCGGTCCTGACCCTCCCCCAGTACCGGCAGGCCATCAGCGCCTGGCTGGCCGCCTCGGGGGAGCAGGACGTGGTGTGCCTGTCAACCGGCGCCGACGAGGACGACGGCACCGATCCGGACCTGTGGACCCCGCCCCAGGTACGCGGCACCGACGTGGCTTTCCTCCAGTACAGCTCCGGCTCCACCAGCGAGCCCAAGGGCGTGATGGTCACGCACACCAATCTCGCCGCCAACCAGGAGGCGATCCGTTCCGCCATGAAGACGCCGCAGGGTGTCGTGGCGGGCAGCTGGCTGCCGCTCTACCACGACATGGGGCTCATCGGCATGACGCTGCAGCCGCTGTGGGTGGGAGGCACCAGTGTGCAGATGTCACCGATCTCGTTCATCAAACAGCCGGGGCGCTGGCTACGCATGATCCACGACTACCGGGTGGAGGGCACCGCCTCGCCCAACTTCGGCTACGAGCTGTGCGTCCGGCGCGTCTCCGAGGAGCAGTCGGCGGGGCTGGACCTGTCCAGCCTGCGGGTGGCGCTCAACGGGGCCGAGCCCGTGCGCGCCGACACCCTGCGCGCCTTCGTCCGGCGGTTCGCCGGCAACGGACTGCGCGCCGAGGCCGTACTGCCCTGCTACGGCCTGGCCGAGAACACGCTGCTGGTCTCCGGCAACGACCCCGAGTCGCCGCACCTGGAACTCGCCGTCGACGCCCAGGCCCTGGAGCAGGACGAGCTGCGTCCCGCCCGCACCGACCGCCTGAGCCGCACCCTGGTCAGCTGCGGCCGCCCGAAGGACACCGAAGTGCTGATCGTGGACCCGATGACCCTGCGGGTGCTGCCCGGCGGGCAGGTCGGCGAAATCTGGCTGCGCGGACCGTCGGTGGCCGCCGGCTACTGGAACCGGAGCGAGCTCACCGCCGACACCTTCCGGGCGGTGACGGCGGACGGCCGGGCCGGCTACTTGCGCACCGGCGACCTCGGGGCGCTGCGCGACGAGGAGCTCTATGTCACCGGGCGGATCAAGGAGATGCTCATCCAGCACGGCCGCAACCTCTACCCGCAGGACATCGAGCAGGCCGTTCAGGAGTCCGGGGACGCGTTCCGGCGTGGCGGCGGCGCGGTGTTCAGCGTCACCGACGAGGCGTCCGAACGCGCCCACATGGTCGTGGTGCAGGAGCTCAGGGCCTGGGCGACCAGCGACGAGGAGGCCCTGGCCCGCCTCGCCGCCTCCGTGCAGGCGCTGCTCAGCCGCCAGTTCCAGCTGCCCGCGGTGAGCGTGGTGCTCGTACGGCCCGGGGTGATCCGCAAGACCACCAGCGGCAAGACGCAGCGCACGCTCATGCGGCGGCTCTTCCTCGACGGCGGCCTGCCCGTGCTGCACCAGCGCCTGGCACCCGCGGTCGTCGCCCTGCTGCCCGCCACGGACGCGGCACCCGCGCCCACCGCCGCCGTGTCTCCCCGCCCCTGAGATCCGCGTCCGAGATCCCGAGAAAGAAGTACGCCATGAGCATCGCCCCAGACACGCGTACCGCCACCCCCCAACCCCTGGACCGTTCCTTGCCGCATGGGAACGCCCCCGACCTCGAGCTGTGGCTGACCGAACGGGTGGCCTTCCACCTGCACCGGGCGTGCGACGAGATCGACCCCGACACCCCGCTCGCCGACTACGGCATCGACTCGGTCGCGGCCATCAGCATCTGCGGCGAGATCGAACAGCACTACCGGCTCGCGGTCGCCCCCACCATCGCGTACGACTTCCCGACCGTCCACGCGATCACCGGTCACCTCGCCGAGCGCCTGGCCGACAAGACGAAGCACGACGAGGAGCCCTCATGACCGAACGCGAACCCATCGCGGTCGTCGGCCTCGACTGCCGCTTCCCCGGCGCCCGCAACGCCCAGGAGTTCTGGTCTCTCCTCATGGACGGACGCGACGGCACGGACCGCGTGCCCGAACAGCGCTGGGACGCCGACCGCTACTACGCCCCTCCGTCGGCCGCCCCGCAGAGCGCCCGCGAGGCCCGGCCGCGGGGCCGCAGCAACTCGGTGCGCGGCGGCTTCATCGCCGACCCCGATGCCTTCGACCCCGGCTTCTTCGGGATCGCCCCGCGCGAGGCCACCGCCATGGACCCGCAGCAACGGCTGCTACTGCAGTGCTCGTGGCGGGCCATCGAGGACGCCGCGCTCGCTCCGCAGGACCTGGCCGGCACCGAGACCGGCGTGTTCGTCGGCGTGATGGCCAACGAGTGGGCGTTCCTGCAACTCGCCGATTACGACCGGATCACCGCTCGTTACGGCTCGGGCAACGGCTACTTCATGGGCGCGAACCGCGTCTCGTACCACCTCGACCTCAAGGGCCCCAGCCTGGCGGTGGACACGGCCTGCTCCTCCTCGCTCGTAGCCGTCCACCTCGCGGTGAACGCGCTGCGCGCCAAAGAGTGCGACCACGCCCTCGCGGCCGGCACCAACCTGATCATGACGCCGGTCATCAACATCTTCTACGCCCAGGCCGGCCTCTCGGCACCGGACGGCCGCTGCAAGCCGTTCAGCGCCTCCGCCGACGGGATCGGACGGGCCGAGGGCGTGGCGGTGCTGGTGCTGCGCAGACTGAGCGACGCCCTGGCGGACCGCCAGCCGGTGTACGCCGTGCTGAAGGAGACCGGGATCAACCAGGACGGGCGCAGCAACGGCATCACGGCGCCCAACCGCTGGGCGCAGCAGCAGCTGATCGAGTCCGTGTGGCGGCGGGCCGGCGTCACCGCCGATGACATCCGCTTCGTGGAGGCGCACGGCACCGGGACCCTGCTGGGCGACTTCATCGAGGCCCAGGCGCTCGGCGAGCTGACCAGTGGCCGCGGCGGCGGAAGCGTCGCGCTGGGCTCGGTCAAGAGCAATTTGGGGCACGCGGAGGGCGCGGCCGGGATCGCCGGGCTCATCAAGGCCGTCCTCGCACTGCACCACCGCACGGTGCCGCCGAGTCGGTTCGCCGACGACGAGAACCCGAAACTGGATCTGTCCGGGCGCCGGCTGTCCCTGCTGAGGTCGCCGCTCAAGCTGCCGTCCGGCACCGTGCACGCCGCGGTGAGCAGTTTCGGCATGGGCGGCAGCAACGCGCACGCGGTGCTGGCTTCCGCGCCCCGCGCGGTCCACCACAGCCAGCACGCGGCACCGGGCGTGTTCACCCTCTCCGCCCGCACCCCGGAGCGGCTGCGCGCGAATCTGCTGGCGCAGGCCGACGCCCTGTCCCGCCGTCCCGGGAGCCAGCTGGCGCAGCTGTGCTGGACCAGCAACCGCGTCAAGTCCCGGCTGCCGCACCGCGCGGCCGTGGCAGCGGGCGATCTGCCCACGCTGGTCGCCGGGTTGCGGAAGGCCGCGGAGCGCGCCGAGGGGACCGCGCGGGTGGACGGCGGGCGGCGCGGGGTGCCGTCGGTGGCGTTCGCCTTCACGGGGCAGGGCGCCCAGCACCCTCGTATGACCGCGTCCTGGTACCGGTCGTGCCCCGCCTACGCGCGCCACCTCGAGGAGATCGACACGCTGCTCGCCCCGCACACCGGAGTGTCCGTGCGCGACCAGCTGCTCGACGGAGACGCGGAGGTCCAGCGCGCGCGGCTGGCCCAGCCCGCGCTGTTCGCCGTGGGGTACGCGATGGCCGCCACCCTGACCGAGGCCGGGATCAGGCCGTCGTACGTGATCGGGCACAGCATCGGCGAGTTCGCCGCCGCGTGCGCGGCCGGGGCGCTGGACGTGGCGGACGCGGCGCGACTGGTCGCCCGGCGCGGGGCGCTGATGGAGAAGCTGCCCAAGGACGGCGGGATGCTCTCGGTGAGCCTGGGCGCCACGGAGGTGGAACCGCTGCTGGTGGGGTGGGCGCGGCTGGGCGTGGCCGCGGTCAACGGCCGGCGCAGCACCGTGATCGCCGGGGACCTCGACGAACTGGCCGCGGTGGAGAAGGAGTTGGCCGAGCACAAGGTGTCCGTCCGGCGGCTCACCGTCTCGCATGCCTTCCACTCTCCGCTGATGCGGCCCGTGGTCGAGGAGTTCCGCCGGGAGTGCGCGGACGTGTCCGACCGGCGGCCGGCGCTCCCGGTGTTCTCGACGGTGTACGGCCGTGAGTTGAGCGGCGAGGAGACCATGGACGCCGCGTACTGGGCGCGGCAGATCACCGAGCCGGTCCGGTTCGCCGAGGCCGCGGGCGCGCTCCTCGCCACCGGCGTCACCCATGTGGTGGAGATCGGCCCACGCGCGGTGCTCACCCCGCTGCTGTCGACGTTGCGGGCGGACGGGGACCATGCCGTGAGCCTGCACAGCGCGCACCCGGGGGAGCACGCTCCCGGACACCGCCCCCAGCAGCTGTTCGGGGAGCTGTGGTGCGCCGGTCTCACGCCGGACTGGGACCTGCTGTACGACGCGGCGGACCGGGTTCCGCGCCGACTGCCGCCGTACCTGTTCGACGAGTCGTTCCGGTCCTGGCGCTCCGGTGCCGCCCCCGGACTTCCGGAACCGTCCACGCCATCCGTCCCCCCTGGCGCGGACACCGCCGCGGTACCGAGTGGCGCGGACCGCGGAGAACCGTGCCCGCCGGCCCCGGCGGGGGACCTGCCCGACTCCCTCGCCGTGGTGACACGCCGTCTGGTGTGTCGGGTCGGCGGGCACGACCCGCAGCACGTGCACGACCACGACCGGCTCCACGAGGACCTGGGCTTCGACTCGATCCGGGTCATGGAGCTGAAGACCCGAATCGAGGACGCACTGCCGCAGCTCGGGTCGCTCCCGATCGAGGACCTGCTCGCCAGCCTTCGCACGGTGGCCGACCTGGTCGCCTACCTGCGCAGCCAACTCCCCCACGGCTCCGCCACCCCCCTTCCCATGACTATGGAAGGAACACGTTGATGGCACCTCCCACCGCGTACCTGGCCTCGGTCGGCACCTGCCTGCCCGGGGACCCGGTGGACAACGCGACCCTGGCCAAACTCGTCGGCGTCGACGAGACATGGGCCGAGATGTTCACCGGCAACATCAGCCGGTACTTCGCCGTCGACCTGGCGACCGGCCAGATACGGCACAGCCTGGCCGACATCGCGACGACCGCGGCCGACCGGGCGCTGGCGGAGGCCGGCCTGGAGCCGGGTGACGTCGACTGCGTCGTACTGGGCACGGCCACCCCGGACCATCTGATGCCCGCCACGGTGAACCTGGTCGCGGACCGGCTCGGCGTCGACAACGTCCCCACGTACCAGCTCCAGTCCGGTTGCGCCGGTGCCGTACAGGCCCTGGACGTGGCCCGCACCCTGCTGCTGGCCGGACGCTGCACCACCGCGCTGGTGATCGGCGGTGACGTGTGTGCCAAGCATCTTCAGACGGACTTCGACCCTGGCAGCCGTACCTCCGCCGAACTCGTCAACTACGTGCTCTTCGGCGACGGGGCCGGCGCGGCCGTGCTCAGCACCGAGGCCAGGGGCCAGGGCATCGAGATCCGGCAGGTACTCAACCGGCTGGTGGGCCTGGGCCGGGAGCCCGGCCAGGTCATCGACTGGTTCGGGCTCGGCGACCGGCACAGCGACCGCACGGCTGTCTTCGAGGACTACAAGGCGATCGAGGAGGCGGTGCCGGTCATGGCCGGGCAGATGTTCTGGGAGCTCCTGGAGGACCTCGGCTGGAGCGCCGACGCAGTGGACTTCCTGCTGCCCCCACAGCTCTCCGGCCGGATGAGCGACCGCATCTCCGCGGGCATGCCCGCCCCGGAAGCCCGGCGTATCAACGTGGTGCGCACCGTCGGGAACAACGGCAACGCCCTGCCGTTCCTCCAGCTCGCCGAGCTGCTGCGGCAGTGGGACGGCCCCGGGCGCGCGGTCGCGGTCGCCATCGAGTCCAGCAAGTGGATCAAGTCGGGTATCGCCCTGGAGCGTTCATGACCGAGACCGGGAACCGCACCTTCGGCGCCTCCGGCACCTGGCACGACCCCCAGGCTCTCGGCACCCTGCGCGCCCTGCATCGGGCGGGCACGCTCGCCACGGAGTACGGACGGGTACGGGCCCTGCTGGCACGCATGCCCGCGACCGACCTGCCGGCCGCGGGCCAGCTGCTGGCCCGGCTCGATGCGAAGGAGGTATGCCGCCACGCCGACGCGCCGGTGGTCACGGTCGCCGTCACGGGCCACTCCACGGTAGCCCCCCTTGTGGCCCCCCTCACCGCCGAACTGGCCCGGCACGGGATGCTGTTGGAGGCGAAAGTCGCACCGTACGGTTCCTATTTGCAGGACCTGATGCGGCCCGCGGCGGCCGGAGACGAGCAGCCGCAACTCACGCTGTGTCTGCTCGACGCGCACACGGTCTTCGACGACGTCACCGTGCCCTGGCGGGTCGAAGACGTCGAGGCAGCGGCACGGGCCCGGCTCTCGCTCGTCGCCGGCGCCGTGCGCACCCACCAGAAGGCCGGGCGTGGCCTGCTCGTCCTCAACACCGTGCCCCTGCATCGCCGTTACACCCACCAGCTGGTCGACCTGCGCTCCCGCGCCCGGCTCGGCGCGGTGTGGCGGGACTTCAACCGCGGTCTGCTGTCCCTCGCCGAACAGCACCCCGGGGTCGTCATCGTGGACCTCGATCCGCTGGTGGCCGAGGGCGTTCCCGCGTGCGATCCACGCACAGCGCAGTACGCCCGCGCCCGGCTGTCCGACGCGCTGCTCGCCGCCTACGCCCGGGAGGCCGCCCACGTCGTCCGCGCGCGCGTGGGCCGCACCCGCAAGTGTCTTGTGCTGGACCTGGACGGCACGCTGTGGGGAGGGGTGCTCGGCGAGGACGGGCCCGGCGGCGTCGACCTCGGCTCCGGCCTGCGGGGCGAGGCCTTCCAGGAGTTCCAGCGGGTGCTCGGGCAACTCGGCGCGCAGGGCGTGCTGCTGGCGGTCAGCAGCAAGAACGACACCGACGCGGTGCGCGAGACACTGCGCACCCATCCGGCCATGGTGCTGCGCGAGGACGACTTCGTCCGCGTCAACGCCAACTGGAAGGCGAAGCACGACAATCTCCGCGACATCGCCGACCGGCTCGGGCTCGGCCTGGACAGCTTCGTCTTCGTCGACGACAGCCTCTTCGAGTGCGGGCTGGTCGCCGAGCAGCTGCCCGAGGTCGCCGTCGTCCGGGTCGACGAGGAGCCCGCCCTGCACCCCTCGGCGCTGCTGGCCGACGGCTGGTTCGACCTGTTCGAGCTCACCGAGGCCGACCTGGAACGGGCCGGCCGCTACCGCACCGAGGCCCTGCGGCAGGATTTCCGCGAGGACTTCGGTTCCTACCAGGACTATCTCGAAGGACTCGGGCTGGAGGTACTCCTGCGGCCGCCGGAGGAGTCGGAGATCGCCCGGGTCTCCCAGCTCACGCTGCGCACCAACCAGTTCCACCTGGCCACCGAACGCCTGCAGGTCCCGCAGGTGTCGGCGCGGATGGAGCGCCCGGGGCTGCACGTGATCGCGGTGCGGGCGCGCGATCGGTTCGGCGACCACGGCCTGGTCGGCGCCCTGTTCCTGCGGCACGACGCAGAGGTGCTGCGCATCGACAACTTCGTCCTCAGCTGCCGGGTGTTCTCCCGGGGCATCGAGAGCGCCTGCGTGACGGCGGTGCTGGAGTTCGCCCGTGACACCGGCGCGGGCGCCGTGACGGGCCGCTATCGGCCCACGCCCCGCAACTCCGCGTTCGCCTCCTTCTACGCCGAGCACGGCTTCGCCGTCACCGGCACCGATCCGGATCACCCCGACGCCGTCACCTTGCGACACGACCTCGGCGACATCACCCCTGCCCCCACCCATCTGCGGCTGCAAGCCGCGTTCGGGCCGTTCGACGGAGACTCCGCATGACCACTGCCCTCGCCGACACCGAAGAGTTCCGCACTCTCCTGGAGGAGGAACTCGGCCTGCAGGTCCGGGCCGAGGACCTCGACCGCCCCCTGGACGACTTCCCCGACTGGGACTCGGTGCTGCTGCTGCGGCTGGTGACCGTCGTGGAGAACCTCGTCGGCCGACGCATCCCAGTGGTCGACATGCTGGAGACGAGGACCTTCCGGCAGATGTACGAAGTGGTGGCGGGCCGGTGACCACGCCCCAGGTCGATCCCGCACTCGTATCCGCCGAACCCGAGGCCTGCCTGCACTTCCGCGCCCTGTTCCTCGACACCCAGCTGGACCTCGTCCTGTCCCCCGGCTTCGGCAGGCGGATGCGGGCCGGCCTCGCCCGCCTCGTCACCGGCGGTGGGAACGGGCCGGGGACCGGCGGCGCGTCCGAGGTCCCGGCGCGTGTCCCGGAAGAGGCACGTGTCCCCGAAGAGAAAGGAACGGCCCGGTGATCCCCGTAGCCGAGTTGCGTAGGTTCGCCCTTCCCCACGCGTACGCCCAGGGCATCCCCGGAGATGTCGTCCACCGGGTGATGCGGAACTTCAATGAGGACGCCAAGGGCGAAGGCCCCGGCGTCTGGACCCATGTGTGGTCGTCGCTCGCGAAGGCGGCCGAGGCACGCGGCCGCGATCTGGACGCGGTTCGCTACTACACGATGGCCCGCTTCCCGTACGTCGATGGGCCGAGCCGGCAGGCGGCACAGAACGCCGGTGTGGAGGCCTTCGACCGCTGGCGCAAACGCGTCCGCGGCATCTCCCGGCTCGATCTGCCCTTCGACGGGGCGGGCTTCGCCTGCTGGGCCGCCGGGCTGTCCCAGCGCAGCAGTCTCCCGCTCATCCTCGTTCTGGGCGGCGTCACCAGTACGAAAGAGCAGTGGGCCCCGGTGCTGGCCGGAGCCGACCGGCTCGGCGCGGCCGTCGTGGTCACGGAACTGCCCGGCGTCGGCGAGAACACCCTCACTTACGGATCGGACAGCACGCGCATGCTCATGTATCTCCTCGACCTGCTCGGCCGTGCCGCCGACGCCTCCCGTACCTGTGTCGTGGGCCTGAGCTTCGGCGGGCATCTCGCCCTGCGACACGCGCTGGAGGACGATCGCATCCGGGGACTGGCGACCGCCGGGGCCCCGGTGCGCGACTTCTTCACCCGCGCCGCGCACCGCACGCCGCTGCCCCGCCTGATGACGCTGACCCTGTCCCATGTGATGCGGACGCCGGTGGACCGGCTCCCGGCCGCCCTCGCCGACTGGGGCGTCGACGAGGAGCGGCTGACCCGACTGCGCACCCCGGTCGCGTACGCGGCGAGCCGCGACGACGAGGTCGCGCCGCCGTCCGACGTCCGGTTGCTGGAGCAGACCCTGCCGCACCTGCGCCTGGTCGAGAACGACGCCCTCGGCGGCCGGCCCGACCAGGCTGCCGAGACCCGGCTGTGGTTGCTGTCGCAGGCGCTGCGCATGGCCGGCACGGCGAGCGGCGTCCGCCGGGCCGCCTCGGCCCGGGCCCGGGTCCTGCGCGCACGCCGCCGCCTCGCCCGTACATTGCCCGGAGCCCCTGCATGACCACTACGGCTCCGGCGTCCTGCCTCGGCCGGGCGCCCCGCGAGGGCGCCCGGCTCAGGCTGTTCTGCTTCCACCACGCGGGCGGCGGCGCCTCGTTCTTCAGCTCGTGGCCCGGTCGCCTTCCGTTCGACGTCGACGTCCTGCCGGTGCAGTTGCCGGGCCGCGAGGCGCGCTACCGCGAGCCCCGCTTCCAGGACGCGGGCGAGGTCGTCGAGGCCCTCGGGCGCGATCTCGCGCCTCGGCTCGACGAGGGGCCTTGGGCCGCCTACGGCCACAGCATGGGCGCGATGGTGGCCTTCGCGCTGACGGCGGCCCGGCTTCGCGAGGGTGGCCGCCCTCCCGAGGCCCTGTTCCTCGGGGCGTACGCGGCGCCGTATGTGTCGCCGTCGCTGCCGCCGCCCGACCGGTACGACGACCACGAACTGGCCCGTCTCCTGGTGGACTTCGGCGGGCTGAGTCCGCGGTTCCTCGGACGGGACGATTGGCTGCGGGTGCTGCTGCCCATCCTCCGCGACGACCTGCGGGTCTGCGCGACCCACCACCGGGCGGGACTGCCGGACCCGGACGACGAACGGGCCCGGCTGCCGCTCCACGTCGAGGCTTTCGCGGGCGTCGACGACCCGCTCGTCACCCCGGGCGCGGTGCGGGCCTGGGGGAGGTACGTGAACAGCTTCCGCATGACCACCGTCCCTGGCGGTCACTTCTTTCCGCGCCAGGCACCCGATCCGTTCTTCGACCGGCTCAGCCCTTCGCTGGCCCGGCTTCTCGCGGAACTGGGCGCACCACCTTCGGCACCCGGTTGATGCGTCGTTGGATCTCGTCGGCGTTCTTCTCGTACAGCTTGGGCTGCTCCTTGACGCCCGGCATGACCCACAGCGGGCGTGACGAGGCGTCGGCGAAGCGGAGTCCAAGGGTGTCGGGCCGCAGTCCGGTCAGGGTGAGCGCGAAGGGTTCCAGGTAGTCGATGCCGGCGTCCGACGTGAGCCGGAACGGGCGGTCGTGGCCCGGGTAGACCACGTCGGACACAGTAAGGACCCGTTCGATGCTGCGGGCGGCCTGGTCGGCGTCCCAGAAGACCAGGGGGTTGCGTTTGGTGAGGGCGACGTACGCGAAGTGCAGGGCGTCGCCGGTGATGGTGGCGCGCCCCCGCTCGGTCTGCACGACCACGCCGATGCTGCCGGGCGAGTGGCCGGGCAGGCCGATGACGTCCACGCCCGGGATGATCTCCTCCCCGTCCGTGACCTCGCGGACGGGGAGTTGTTCGAGGAGCAGCCCCGTCCAGGCGGGCGTGGCCCAGTCGTTGGCGTGCGGGGTGTGCGCGTACCGGCGCTCGTCGGGGTGGAGGACGAGGGTGGCCTGCGGGAACAGGTCGATGTTCTGGACGTGGTCCCAGTGGGCGTGGGTGAGGACGACGGTGTCGATGTCCTCGGCGTCGAGGCCGTGTGCGGCGAGCGCGTTCCACAGGAAGGGGCGGCGGCCGACGTGGGCGGCGTCGACGAGGATGTTCCGGTGCCGTCCGGCGGCGTCCGGGCCGCGTACCAGGAACACCCCGCAGAAGGCGGGATAGCCCTGGTCGGTGTCGATGGCGAAGCCGGGCAGGAGGATGTCGATCGTCGGCATGGAACTCCCTTGGTCCGTGGGCGGGTTGCCCGCTTTCACTGTTCCTGCAGGGCGGTACGGATCGCGTCGAGGCCGGCCGGGTTGACGAGGGTGGACAGGTCACCGAGCGCCTCGCCGGTGACGAGGCTGCGGATGAGCCGCCGCATCACCTTGCCGTTGCGGGTCCTGGGCAGCTCCGGTACGGCGACCACCCGGCTGGGCCGGAACGCGGGGCCGAGCGCGTGGGCCACCCGTCCGCGGATCCGCTCGGCTTCCGGTGCGCCGAGGGGCCGCCCGGCCGCCGGGACCGCGAAGCACCACAGGGCCTCGCCCTTGACGGGGTGCGGTATCCCGACTGCGGCCGCCTCGGCGACGGCCGGGTCTCCGACGACGGCGTCCTCGACCTCGGCGGGTCCGAGGCGTTTGCCGGCGACCTTGATGATGTCGTCGAGGCGGCCGTGGACGAACCACTCGTCACCGGTCCGGGAGACGAGGTCGCCGTGGGACCAGCGGCCCGGCCTCCGGCTGAAGTAGGTGTCGGCGAAGCGTTCCCGCGCTCGCCACAGTCCCCGGGTCATGCCGGGCCAGGAGTGCCGCACGACCAGTTCACCGACGTGTCCTTCGGGCGGCTCTGTGTCCTGGTCGTCCTCGATCGCCGCGTCGATGCCCAGGCAGGGCCCCGAGAAACTGCACGGCGACTGGGGCAGGGTGGGCGCGGAGGCGAGCAGGGATCCGCCGACCTCGGTGCCGCCGCAGATGTTGATCACCGGGCAGCGTTTGCCGCCGAAGTCGGCGAAGTACCAGCGCCACGCCTCCTCGGTCCACGGCTCGCCGGTGGAGCCGAGGACGCGCAACCGGGACGGCGCCGGATGCTTCGGGTCGCGGCCCATCAGCATGCGGGCCAGGCTGGGCGAGCTGCCGAAGACGGTGACCCCGTGGTCGTCGAGCAGCCGCCACAGGCGGGTGACGTCCGGATGGTCGATCGTGCCCTGGTACGCCAGGACGCAGGCGCCGGCGAGGGTGGCGCCCACGGCGACGAGCGGGAACATGATCCAGCCGGGGTCGGTGACCCAGAAGGCCACGTCGTCCGGCCGCAGGTCGAGGTTGTACCGGGTCTCGCTGCCGACCTGGACCGGGAAGCCGCCGTGGGTGTGGATCGCGCCCTTGGGGCGCCCGGTGGTGCCCGACGTGTGCAGCAGGAGGAAGGGGGTGCCGGTGGGGAGCGAGACGGTCTCGGCAGGCTCGGCGCCGGAGAGCCGGTGCCAGGTCGTCGTCGCGGGCCCCGGCGAGGCGGTCGGCTCGCCCTGCGACACGTCGCCCGCCCAGGAGGGCCTCGACGCACGGGGCGTTGCGCCCGCCCCTACGGGTGCGGATGGCATGTTCCGGCGGCTCTGCCCGGAGGGATCCAGCGGGGCGCCCGGCTCTTCTGGAACGACGACGAGATGACGTACGCACGTGGCCTTTGCCAGTGCTGTACGGGCCACCGTCTCCATGTCGTACCGGCGGCCGTGCCGGGTGGCGGCCGCCGCGGTGACCAGGACCCTCGCCCCGGCGTCGACAAGCCGTACGGCGATCGCCTCGGTGCCGAAGCCGGAGAACAGCGGCACCAGCACGGCGCCGATGCGCGCGCAGGCGAAGAGCAGGACGAAGGCCTCGGGACCGGCCGGCAGATACCCGGCCACCCGGTCGCCCTCCACGACCCCGAGGGCGCGCAGTCCGCCTGCCACCCGGGCGCTGCGGGCAGCGACCTCGTCGTACGTGAGAACCCCCTTCGTGCCGTCCTCCCGCTCCCAGCGCAGTGCGGGAGACCGCCCGCGCCCCTGCCGTAGATGGCGGTGGAGACAGGAGTCCACGAGGTTGGTGCGTCCGCCCGGGAACCAGCGGGTGGAGGCGATGCCTCCGGTGTCGTCGCACACGCGCGTCGGCGGCGTGTGCCAGACGATGCCGATGTCCGCCGCAGCCCGTTCCCAGAACCACTGGGGGTGGGTGACGGACCTGTTCTGCAGTTCGCGGTAGCCGCCTTCGATGCCGTGCTTGCGGCAGAAGGCCGCGATGTTGCCGTGTTCGGTGAACTCCGGCGTGGGGTGCCAGACGTGCTCGCTCATCGGGTCCCGTCCGGGTTCTCGATCAGTGCGGCGATTCCCTGGCCGCCGCCGATGCACAGGGCGATCACGGCCAACCGGCCGCCCGTGCGGCGCAGTTCGTGAGCCGCCTTGAGCAACAGGACGGTTCCCGTAGCGCCGATGGGATGGCCGAGGGCGATCGCCCCGCCGTTCGGGTTGACGCGGTCCGGATCGAGCTTGAGTCCGTCCATGACGGCCAGGACCTGGGCGGCGAACGCCTCGTTGAGTTCGATCACGTCGATCGCGTCCAGGGTGAGGCCGTTGCGATGCAGCAGGCTGCGGATCGCCTCGGCCGGGGCGACGCCCATGATCTCCGGCTCCAGCGCGGTGACGACCGCGTCGCGCAGCCGGCACAGCGGTGCGGCGCCGGGGGTGAGATCGGCCGAGCGCATCATCAGCACGGCGGCAGCGCCGTCGTTGATGCCGGCGGAGTTCCCGGCGGTGATCGTGCCGTTCTGCGAGAACACGGGAGCCAGGCCGGCGAGCTTGTCCACCGTCGTGCCGGGCCGGGGATGTTCGTCCCGCTCCACGACGCCGCCCGGGGTGGCCACGGGCACGATCTGCTCGTCGAAACGTCCCTCGCGGACGGCGACGGCGGCCCGGCGCTGACTCTCGGCGGCCCATTCGTCCTGGCGCTGCCGCGAGATGTCGTACCGGTCCGCCACCACCTCGCCCGTCATGCCCATCGGGTAACGCCCGAAGGGGTCGGTGACCAGGGAAACGGTGCCGTCCACGGTCGGCTCTCCCGGCACCTCGTCGGGGGCCCGTTCGCTGTAGTCGAGCAGCGGCTGACGGGTCATCGACTCGTTGCCGCCCGCCACGACGACGTCCGCCTCGCCGAGGGTGAGGCTCTGCGCGGCCGACCAGACGGCCTGCAGTCCGGACCCGCACAGCCTGTTGACGTTGTACGCGGGGGTCGTCACGGGTAGCCCGGCGGCCAGGGACGCACGCCGGGCGTTGAACGCGTCGGGGCCCACCTGGCCCACGCAGCCCAGGACGACCTCGCTCACGGCGCCGAGGTCCAGCCCACCGCCGACGACCGCCTCGCGGATCACGAGGGCGCCCAGCCGGTGCGCGGGAGTCGAGCTCAGTGCGCCCTTGTATCGGCCGATCGGGGTACGCGCCCCGTGGACGACGGCGATGTCTACGGGCATCGGGGGTCACTCCTTCGCTGTGGGCTCCGCGTCCGCACTGGAGGCGGCGGACACGCTGGAGGCGGCGGACGCGCTGGACGTCGCCGGGTGTGCGGCGAGCAAGGTGAGGGCGTCCCGGTCGGGTCGGATCAGGAGCGCCGAGACCACGGCACCGGCGATCAGCAGACAGGCGGCCAGGTCGAAGGCCCGACCGTAGCCGGCGGCCTCGGTGGGCGCCGCGTCGATGATCCGCCCGGTGACATAGGGGGCGAGCAGGCTCGAGAGGGCGGCGAGGGCGTACGAGAGGCCCAGGGCGGCGCTGCGCCGGCCGGCCGGGCAGATGTCCGCGATCGCCGCGTTGGTCAGGGGGGTCTGTCCGTTGCCCGCGGAGAACGCCAGGACCAGCAACGGCAGCAGGAGGGGGGCGGGACCGGCCCGAGTCGCGAGTAGCAGACACAGGCCGGCGAGAAGCGGCAGCAGCGCGCCGACCAGTCCCTGCGCGACCCGGGCGGTCACCCCTCTCCGCAGCAGCCGGTGCGCGACGGCTCCCGCGGTGAGGACCAGGACGGCCATGGACAGGGCCGGCAGCCCGACGATCCCGCTGATCTCCGCGTCGCTGAAGCCCACCTGGTCCTCCAGGAAGAGCGGCAGCCAGGCGAAACCCAGGGAGAGCGTCCACATGACCGCGAAGGTGGAGAAGGTGGCCCCGAGCCAGGTGCCCGTTGTGACGATGCGCCGGAAGGGGACCGTGGGGCGCGCCCCGTCGGCGGAGACCGTCGGGACGTCCCCTGCCGACGGTTCGTCGTCTGCCTGTCCGGGGCCCAGGTGTGCGGCGTACGGCCCGCCGCCGCCGACCCGCAGCCAGACCAGGGTCCACACCACGCCTGCGGCCCCGAGCAGGCCGAACGCGGCCCGCCAGCCGAGGGTGTTGGTGACCAGGACGACCAGCGGGGCGGCCAGGACGGTGCCCCCCGCGCCGCCCGCGACCACGACGGCCGAGGGCAGCGCGCGCCGCTTCTCCGGAAACCAGGTGAACGCCGTGTAGTTGGCCAGCGGGAAGCCCGGCCCCTCACCCGCACCGAGCACGATCCGGGTGGCGACGAGGGCTCCGAATCCTGTGGCGGGGAGGAGGATCGGCAGTTGCGCCGCCGCCCAGACGAGGGCGAGCACGGCGAGCAGGGGCCGGGGGCGGATGCGGTCGCCCAGGAAGCCGACCGAGACGGCCGAGAGACTGAACAGGAGGTAGAAGCTGCTGGCGATGGCGCCGAACTCGGTGGCGGAGAGCCCGAGGTCGTCCTTGATGGGGCCCGCGGTCAGGCCGAGGACGGCCTTGTCAGCGGCGTTGACGACGATGAAGAGCGCCAGCAGGGCCAGGACGGTGCGGGCCCGGCGGCGGGTGCCGTCCGCCGTGGCCGACCGGGTGTCCGCCCCAACGGTCATGCGCGGGCCAGACGTTCGTCGAGCCAGTCGAAGACCCGCTGGTGAAAGCGGAGTGCCGCGCCCTCCTGACAGTGTTCGCCGGCCCCTTCGGCGACGGTGAACAACATCAGCTCCTTCGCGCAGCGCAGCGCCTCGTGCACCCGCCGGGCCTCGCCGTGAAAGGCCAGGTCGTTCTCCGCGTCGAGGACGAGCGTGGGGCAGGTGATGTGCGCGGCCGCGGTGTCGAGGTTGTACGGCGCGCAGGCGCGCAGCGCCTCGGGGGGCGTCTTGGCCCCGAAGACCCACATGCCGTGCCGCACGAACCAGCGCGCCTGGGTGCTCTGGGCCATGCTGACGGCCAGCGCGGGCCCGGCCACGTCGTCCCGGCCGTCCGTCACCCACTCGCCCAGGTAGGGCGGAATGCCGCGAAGGGGGACCTCGTAGAAGTCGTAGACCCCGTTGTGCAGGACGCACGCGGCGAAGCGGTCCTCGAAGGCCGTGGCGCGGGCGGCCAGCAGTCCGCCGAAGCTGGTGCCGAACAGCACAAGCCTCTCAGGGTCCACCTCAGGGCGGGTCAGGGCGTGGTCCACCACGGGCGTGACCACGTGTTCCCAGTCCGGCCGGAAGACCAGTCCCTGCTCCCGCCGGACGGACTGCTGGCCTGGGCCTTCGAAGGCGAGGACGTGGTAGCCGCGGCGCAGTGCCCCGCCGGCCGCCATGAAGTACAGCTCCTCCAGGGTGGAGTCGTATCCGCCGTGGTGGATGACGGTGGGCCGGCTGCGGCCCGTGTCGTCCACGAGGAACAGGTATCCCGGGAGGGTGGTGTCCTCGTAGGGGATCCGCAGGGGCACGACCGGAGTGTCGAACAGCTGTGCCGCCTGCGCGAAGGTCTGCCGCGAGCACCGGGCGAGGCGGGCCGACTCGAGGTCGGCGTCCCGGTCCTCGACGCGGAAGAAGTCGGCGGTGCGGTAGTAGTTCGAGGCCCGCAGGAGGGACTCGCGGGCGCTGACCCGGTGGCCGGCGGCGAGTGCCTCGGCACCGACACGGTGGAGGCGTTCGGCGACGGCGGTCCACCCCCGGCACCAGGCCTCCTCGTCGCCGTCGGGGATGTTGCGGCAGGCGGCCAGGACCTCGCCGAGATCGGCGCCCGCGTAAGCGGCGTGCCCGGCCGTGCGCAGCGCCTGGAAGGAGAACGCCGCGTCGTCGAAGAGGAACTTCATCGGGACCCCTTTCAAGATGGAACGGAACAGGGCCGTTCCGTCTCGCGCCGGAACGTACACCCGGCCCGGACGGAACGCAACCGTTCCGTTCGGTGTTAATCTCCCGCAGTGGAATCGACCAGCCGTGACGACGTCGACCGCAGGCCCACGGGCTCCGCGGTCCTGCGGGAGTCCGTGACCGAGACGATCAGGCGCGCGGTGTTCGAGGAGCTCGCCCAGACCGGGTTCGCCCGGATGTCGATGGAGGCCGTGACCCGCCGGGCCCGCGTCGGCAAGGCGGCCCTCTACCGCCGCTGGCCCTCCAAGGAGGCGATGGTCGTGGAGCTGGTCTCCGAGGCCGCCGCCGAACACCTCCCCGCGACGGCCGACTCCGGATCACTGCCCGACGACGTCGAACGGTTCGTCCGGGACACCATGGCCGACCTCCGCCATCCACTCGTCGGCCGGATCGTCCCCGACCTGGTTGCCGAGTCGGCCCGCAACCCCTCGCTGAGTGCCGCGCTCCACGAGGCGGTCCTCGCCCCCCGGCGCGCCGCGGTGGCGACGGTGCTGCACCAGGCGATCGACCGCGGAGAGCTGCCGGCCGACATCGACATGGGCCTGGCCGTCGACCTGTTCGGCGCCCCGTTGTACTTCAGGATGCTCGCGGTCGGCGGACCCACCGACGACGCCTACGTCGCCCGCCTCACCCGCGCCGTCCTCTCGGCACTCGCCGCCAGCCGCTGAGCGAGGCCCCAAGGCGCGACGCACTCGCGCGCGTCACCGGACGCGGGCATGAGTCAGGCGTGCAGCGCCGAGAGCTGTCGTGCCGGGACCATCTGCGTGAAGAGGTACCCCCTGGCGTCGAACTTGTCGGCGACGGCGGCCCGTTGGGGCGGGCTTCCGGGTGCGGTGATCTCGACGCGATCGCCGACCCGGGTCTGCCAGATCCGCGTCCAGGCCGCATCGCATCGCGCGCTGAACCTGATCTCGAACCCGGCTCCCGCGCGGGTGCGCCAGCCGGCCGGCGTGCGCGCGTCCCGTCCGCAGGCCATGCTCCGCGGATCGCCGCCCTCGCAGGCCTGTCCACGACAGCCCGGCGGCGGAACCGACACCGTCGTGGCCTCACCGGGTGACACCTCCCCGCCCGTCAGCCAGACCATCCCCACCGCAAGGGCGACGGCAGTCCCGACCACGAGGGCCGTCACACGCCGCGCCGTCCGGCCGACCTTGGGGGACTCCCCCGACGCCCCGCGCGACGCGCTGGAGTTCGTCACCGTGCACTGCTGCGAGGAGAAGCCGTACCACGAGGGCGAGGCCTACCTGAAGATGCCCTTCGACGTGCAGAAGCGCCTGGCCACGAGAAGTGGGAGCCGGGCAAGCAGGACCCGCGCGGCTCCCGATGGACGGCATGCGCTCCCGAATCGCGGACCGCCTGCGGGGCAAGCCGGGCGGCGGCGGAGGCTCCGCCCCCGGCCCCGGCCCCGGCCCGAGTACGAGGCGCTACCGGGCGCCGGTTCCTTCCAGATCTGCCGCCGCGACCCGCTGATCACCGCCATGGGCAAGCGCCTGGTCGCGGAGGGCTGCGGCCGTTACGAGGAGGGCCCGAGCCCCGCCCGCCGACAAGCGGGCAGACGGTCGCCAGGACAGTCCCGCTCGGTTCACCCCATGAAGCTCAATCGCACCTGACGGCTCGGATTATCCCTATTCGTATCCACGAGGCACACCGACTGCCACGTCCCGAGTTCCAGCCGCCCGTTCAGCACCGGCAGCGTCGCGTGCGGCGGGACGATGGCCGGGAGGACGTGGTCGCGGCCGTGGCCGGGACTGCCGTGGCGGTGCTGCCAGCGGTCGTCGGCGGGGAGCAGGGTGTGCAGGGCGGCCAGGAGGTCGTCGTCGCTGCCGGCGCCCGTCTCGATGATCGCGATGCCGGCCGTGGCGTGCGGCACGAAGACGTTCAGCAGACCGTCGCGGCCCTGCGCCACCTCCCGCAGGAAGGCCTCGCATTCGCGGGTGACATCCACGACCCGCTCCGAGGAGCCGGAGGCGACGTTCAGAACTCGGGTGGTGAAGGCGTCTGACATGTTCTCCATCCTGGCCCATCCATGGGAGTTCACGCGCGAGGACACGTGCCGGCGGCGGCAGCGTGACGACCGGGCCGCGATACACGAGGTCCACTTCGCGAGACACCGTTGACCGTCACGGCGCCATCTGGCTAATTTCAGCGGCATGTTGCGTTCAGCCCTGCTCACCACGCGCGGTCACATCGACCTGCTGCGGGTGGCCTCCGCCGCGTGTCGCCGCGGCTGCTGACGCCCTTTCCTCGCTTCTCCCGCGTTCCTCGCGCCTGCTCACCCCCCTGCCCGCACGCCTGATGCCCTGATCGTGCATCCGGCGCGGCGGGTCCGCGGCGCGGCGCGTCTCATCACCTGCCGCTCTCCTCCCGTGGAGCACTCATGAGCATCAGCCACGCCCCGCCCGATTCAGTTGAATCCGATATTTCCGATATCGCCGATCCAGTCGGCGTCGCTGAGGGCCCCTCCCCCGACCTCGTCCCGCTCGTCCCCACCTCCTCCCGCCGCACCCGCGTGCCCCGCTGGCTGCGTCGCACCACCGGACCGCTGCTGCTGCTCGCCCTCTGGCAACCCCTCAGCAGCACCGGTGTGTTGACTGCGGACGTGCTCGCCTCACCCGGCCGGATCGCGCAGGTCGGGGGTGACCTGATCGCCGACGGCTCGCTGACGTCCGCCATGGGCACCTCACTGCAGCGCGTCGCGCTCGGGCTGCTGCTCGGCACGGTCGTCGGCACCGGACTCGCCCTGTTGTCCGGGCTGTTCCGGATCGGTGAGGACCTCGTCGACGCGCCCGTGCAGATGCTGCGGACCGTGCCCTTCGTCGGGCTCATCCCGCTGTTCATCATCTGGTTCGGCATCGGCGAGGCCCCCAAGGTCGCCATCATCACGCTCGGCGTGACGTTCCCGCTCTACCTCAATGTGTACGCCGGAATCCGCGGCGTGGACGCCCAGTTGATCGAGGCCGGGGAGTCCCTGGGGCTGTCCAGGTGGGGGCTCGTACGGCACGTCGTACTGCCCGGCGCGCTGCCGGGTGCCCTGACCGGCCTGCGCTACTCGCTCGGCATCGCCTGGCTCGCCCTCGTCTTCGCCGAGCAGGTCAACGCCGACTCCGGCATCGGGTTCCTCATGGTGCAGGCACGGGACTTCCTGCGGACCGACGTGATCGTGGTCTGCCTGATCGTCTACGCCTTCCTCGGCCTGTTCGCCGACTTCATCGTCCGCTCCCTCGAAAGGCTGCTGCTGCAATGGCGACCGACGTTCACCGGCCGGTGAGCCCCAAGGCCACCGAGGCCGTGCCTACCACCCGGGCCGCCCAGGCCGCCCATGTCGCCGCACAGACCGTCCAGGCCGTGCACGTCGAGGGGCTGACCCGCTCCTTCGACGGGCGAGCCGTCATCGACCGGCTCCACCTGGACGTCCGCCCCGGCGAGTTCGTCGCACTCCTGGGCCGCAGCGGCTGCGGCAAGTCCACGCTGCTGCGCATCCTCGCCGGCCTCGACCGCGACATCGAGGGCACCGTCCTGGTACCGCGCCGCAAGGCCGTCGCGTTCCAGTCGCCGCGGCTGATGCCCTGGAAGAAGGTGTGGCGCAACGTGCTGCTCGGCCTGCCGGGCAAGCCCGGTCGTGCCGTCGCCGAGCAGGCGCTCAAGGAGGTCGGCCTGGACCACCGTAGGGACGCGTGGCCCAAGACTCTCTCCGGCGGCGAGGCCCAACGGGCCTCTCTCGCCCGGGCGTTGGTCCGCGAGCCGGATCTGTTGCTGCTCGACGAGCCGTTCGGTGCGCTCGACGCGCTCACCCGGATCAAGGCTCAGCGCCTGGTCGGCGAGTTGTGGCAGCGGCGCGGCTGCGCGGTGCTGCTCGTCACGCACGACGTGGAGGAGGCGGTCCTCCTCGCCGACCGCGTCCTCGTGATGGACGACGGGGTGATCGCGCACGAACAGCGCATCGACCTCGACCGGCCCCGCGACATCGCAGACCCCCGGTTCGCGGAACTGCGCGCCGGACTCCTGGAGCGGCTCGGCGTCGACACCGCCGCCGAAGCCGCCTGAACCACCCACCCCAGAACGGAACCATCATGCGACGACGTCTCGTCCCCGCCGCGCTTCTCCTCCCCCTCGCGCTCCTGCTCACGGCCTGCGGCGGGAACTCGTCCGCCAGCACGGGGTCCGACACCGACGGCCAGGGCTCCCTCACCCTCAACGTCGGTGACCAGAAGGGTGGTTCGGAGGCGATCCTGCGCGCCGCCGGAGAGCTCGAGAACCTCGACTACAAGATCAAGTGGTCCACCTTCAGCTCCGGCCCGCCGCTTCTGGAGGCCGTCAACGCGGGGGCCGTCGACATAGGCGGTGTCGGCAACACGCCGCCCGTCTTCGCGGCCGGCGCGGGCTCGAAGATCAAGGTGGTGGCCGCCTGGCACGGCACGTCCAAGGGCGACACCATCCTCGTCCCGAACGACTCCAAGCTGTCCGGGACCGCACAGCTCAAGGGCAAGTCGATCGCCGTGGCCCAGGGTTCCTCCGCCCACTACCAACTGGTCGCCTCCCTCAAGAAGGCCGGGCTGAGCCTGAGCGACGTGAAGGTCAAATACCTCCAGCCGGCCGACGCGCTGGCCGCGTTCACCTCCGGCAAGGTAGACGCGTGGGCGGTGTGGGACCCGTACACCTCGCAGGTGCTCAAGGCGAAGCAGGGCCGTGTCCTGACCACCGGCGACGGCATCACCAACGGGCTGACCTTCCAGGTGGCGGCGCCGAGCGCGCTGCAGGACAAGAAGAAGGCCGCCGCCGTCAAGGACTACCTGGAGCGGCTGCGGCGCGCCCAGCAGTGGGTGTACTCGCACGAGGACGACTGGGCCAAGGTCTGGGCGAAGGACACCGGGCTGCCCGAGGACGTGGCGCTGGCCGCGGTGAAGCGGACGTACACCACCCGGGTCGCGGTGGCCGTCGACAAGCCGCTCATCGCCTCCGAGCAGGAGATCGTCGACACGTTCGCCGATCTGAAGCTCATCCCGAACAAGGTCGACTTCGGCGCCTTCACCGACACCCGGTTCAACGGTGACCTCCCGCCGTCGACCGCCGCGCCCCGTCCCTCGGAAGGCTCGTGACATGACCGTACGTCTCCACTGGTTCCTGCCGACGGGCGGCGACGGCCGCACCCTCGTCGACCGGCACGCCTACGGGTCCAACCAGGGCGGGCGGCCGAGCGGGGTGCGCCCGCCGGACATCGACTACCTGGCCCAGATCGCCAAGGCCGCCGAGCAGTTGGGCTTCGAGGCGGTCCTCACGCCGACCGGCACCTGGTGCGAGGACGCCTGGCTGACCACGGTGGCCCTGGCGCAGCACACCGAACGCCTCAAGTTCTTGGTGGCGTTCCGGCCGGGCCTGATCTCGCCGACGCTCGCCGCGCAGATGGCGGCGACCTACCAGCGCATCACGCGCGGGCGGCTGCTGCTCAACGTCGTCACCGGCGGCGACTCGGCCGAGCAGCGCCGCTTCGGCGACCGCCTCGACCACGATCAGCGCTATGCCCGCACGGACGAGTTCCTGTCCGTCGTACGCGGGGTGTGGCGCGGTGAGCCGTACGACTTCCACGGCGCCCACTACCAGGTCGACGGCGGGCTGACTGCACTGCCGCCGGAGCCGGTGCCGCAGCTGTTCTTCGGCGGTTCCTCCCCGGCGGCCGGGCCGGTCGCGGCGCGGCATGCGGACGTCTATCTGACCTGGGGCGAACCGCCGGCGCAGGTGAAGGAGAAGATCGACTGGATCCGCTCGCTCGCCGAGCGGGAGGGGCGCACGGTCCGGTTCGGGATACGGCTGCACACCATCTCGCGCGACTCGTCGGCGGAGGCCTGGTCCACCGCCAACCGGCTGCTCGACGACCTCGACGCCGACACGGTCGCTGCCGCGCAGGCGGCACTGGGCCGCAGCGAGTCGGTGGGCCAGCGGCGCATGCTCGCCCTGCACGGCGGTTCCCGCTCCGACCTGGAGATCCACCCGAACCTCTGGGCGGGCGTCGGACTCGTCCGGGGTGGCGCGGGGACGGCGCTGGTCGGCAGCCATGCCGAGGTCGCGGATCGGATCGAGGAGTACCACGCGCTGGGAGTCGAGCACTTCGTGCTGTCCGGGTATCCGCATCTGGAGGAGGCGTACTGGTTCGGGGAGGGGGTGATTCCCGTACTGGCGGCGCGCGGGTTGATCGGCGATATCGCCGACATCCCCGATGCGGCCTCGGAGGCGGTGGCCGGGGTTCCGCTGCTGGTCGCGGGCGGGCGCTGAGCTCTCGGGGCCGGCGCCGCCGGCCCCCTCCGGGCCTCGGGAAGATCCACGGCCTCGATGCGGTTGGTAGAACCGTGAATGATGCCGAGGCGGTCAACATCGTCGACGTGGTCGTCATAGGCGCTGGTCAGGCCGGTCTGTCCAGCGCCTATCACCTGCGGCGCACCGGGTTCGAGCCGGACCGCGACTTCGTCGTGCTCGACCACTCCCCCGGTCCCGGCGGCGCCTGGCAGTTCCGGTGGCCGTCCCTGACGTACGGCAAGGTCCACGGGATGCACGCGCTGCCCGGGATGGAGCTGACCGGCGCCGACCCCGAGCGGCCGTCGTCCGAGGTCATCGCCGAGTACTTCGACCGCTACGAGCGCACCTTCGGCCTACGCGTCCGACGGCCCGTCGACGTGGCGGCCGTGCGCGAGGGTCCGGACGGGCGGCTGCTCGTCGAGACCTCGGCGGGGACCTGGTCGACGCGGGCGCTGATCAACGCGACCGGCACCTGGGACCGGCCGTTCTGGCCGCGCTATCCCGGCCAGGAGACGTTCCGGGGACGGCAGTTGCACACCGCCCACTACCCCGGGCCGCAGGAGTTCGCCGGGAAACGGGTCGTCGTGGTGGGCGGCGGCGCCTCCGGTACCCAGCACCTGCTGGAGATCGCCCGGTACGCGGCCGCCACGACGTGGGTCACCCGGCGCCCGCCCGTGTTCCGCGAGGGTCCCTTCACCGAGGAGTTCGGCCGGGCCGCCGTCGCGCTCGTCGAGGAGCGGGTCCGGCAGGGGCTACCGCCGAAGAGCGTCGTCTCGGTCACGGGGCTGCCCCTCAACGACGCCATCCGGCAGGGGCTCGCGGACGGCACCCTGGACCGGCGGCCCATGTTCGACCGGATCACGCCGGACGGCGTGGCGTGGAACGACGGGCGCCGCGTGGACGCCGACGTCATCCTCTGGGCGACCGGCTTCCGCGCCGCCATCGACCATCTGTCCCCCCTGCACCTGCGCGAGCCGGGCGGCGGCATCCGCGTGGAAGGCACACGCGCGGTCGCCGATCCCCGCGTCCACCTGGTCGGCTACGGCCCGTCCGCCAGCACGATCGGCGCCAACCGAGCCGGCCGCGCGGCCGTACGGGACATCAGGCGGTTGCTGGCCGAGGAGCCGGTGGCGGCCGCGTGACGGGCGGGCGAGCCATCCGGCCCGGCGGGCGCGGCGTTGCCCGAGGCGCCGACGTCCACCGCACACGCACGCCCGCCCACCGGTCCACGTCCCGCCGCGCCGGGTCGCACAAGACACCCCGCCGGCTCACTTCGTCGGCTTCGGGCTCGCCTTCTGCTTCTTCAGCTTCTTCTGCTCGGCGTTGAACTCGGCCACGTTGCGCTGGTGTTCCGAGTAGTCGGCCGTGAAGCGGGTGTCGCCGGGTTTGACGGTGACGAAGTAGAGCCAGTCGCCCGCGGACGGATTGATCGCGGCGCGCATCGCCTCCTCGCCCGGGTTGGCGATCGGCGTGGGCGGCAGGCCCATGCGCTGGTACGAGTTGTACGGGCTCTCGATCCGCGTGTCGGCCTCGGTGGTCCTGAGCGTGGAGCGGTTCAGGGCGTAGTTGATGGTGGAGTCCATCTGCAACGGCATCCCGCGTTCCAGCCGGTTGTAGACGACCCGGGCCACCTTGCCCATGTCCGGCTTGGTGGCGGCCTCGGCCTGGACGATGCTCGCGATGGTGACCGCCTGATAGACGTTCATCGAGTTGCGCTGCGCGCCGGCGGCGATCGGGGCTCCGCTGAACTTCTTGTTGGCGGTGTCGACCATGGCCGACAGCAGGGAGTCGGGCGTAGCCCTCTTCCCGTCGCGCTCAAGCGGATACGTCGCCGGGAAGAGGTAGCCCTCGGGGTTGCCGTCGGCGTCGTTCGGCAGTTTGAGGTCGAGCTTCGCGAGCGACTTCTTCGTGGTCCCGGCAGGCAGGGTGAGCGCCTTGTCGACGGCTGTGTAGATCCGGCTCGCGCGCCAGCCCTCCGGGATCACCAGCGTGGTGGGCTTCGCCTCCTCCTCACCCACGCTCAGCAGCGGCACCGCCACGGCGGTGCCGGCCACGACGGCGCCGGCGGCGATGAGGGCGATACGGCCCCGGCGCGTCAGTCGAATCGTGCTCCGTGACGGAGTGTTCATGTGCATGCGGGCACGGTAACCCCCACATGCTCACAAACTCGGCATAACGTCACCCCGTCGGCTCCAGTTGGGCGTCTCGGCGGACCAGCCCCGCATACCGCCCGTCCCGCTCCAACAGCTCCTCATGGGTGCCCCTTTCAGCCACACGCCCCGCATCGAGTACCACGATCTGGTCGGCGCCCCGAATGGTGGACAGACGGTGCGCGATGGTCACCGTGGTGCGGTTGGCGGACAGGGCGTCGATGGCCTGCTGGACGGCATGTTCGGTGCGGGTGTCCAGGGCGCTGGTCGCCTCGTCGAGGATGAGGACCGGCGGGTCACGAAGGATGGTGCGGGCGATGGCCAGCCGCTGCTTCTCACCGCCGGAGAAGCGATGACCGCGCTCGCCGACGACCGTGTCGTAGCCGTCGGGCAGGGCCGCGATGTGGTCGTGGATCTGGGCCGCCTTCGCCGCCGCATGCAGTTCCTCGTCGGTGGCGTCCGGCTTGGCGAAGCGCAGGTTGTCCGCGATCGACGCATGGAAGAGGTACGTCTCCTGCGAGACGACGCCGACCGCGCGGGCGAGGGTGTCGAAGTCGAGGTCGCGCACGTCGACCCCGTCGAGGGTGACCCGGCCGCCCGTCACGTCGTACAGCCGCGGCACGAGGTGGCCGAACGTCGACTTCCCGGCGCCGGTCGGGCCGACGACCGCGAGGCTGCCGCCCGCCGGGACGGTCAGGTCGATGCCGTCCAGGATCGGGCCGCTCTTGCCGTCGTACCGGAACTCGACGTTCTCGAAGCGGACCTCGCCCTTGATGTTGTCGAGGCGGGCGGGGTTGTCCCGCTCGGTGATGTCGATGGGCAGGTCGAGGTACTCGAAGATGCGCTGGAAGAGCGCGAGCGAGGCCTGGATCTGGACGCCGGTGGACAGCAGGCTGACCGCCGGACGGAACAGGCCCTGCTGGAGCGAGACGAAGGCGACGATCGTGCCGATCGAGACCTGCGGGCCGCCGAGCTGGAGGGCCATCCCCGCGGTCCAGTAGATGAAGGCGGGCATCGCGGCCATGACGATGGTGATGACGGCCATGCGCCACCGGCCGGCCATGTTCGACCTCACCTCGAGGTCGACCAGTCGCTCGGACTCGTCCGCGAAGGTGTCGGTCAGCGAGTCGGAGCGGCCCATCGTGCGGCCGAGCAGGATGCCGCTGACCGAGAGCGACTCGGTGACCGTGGCGGCCATCGCGGCCATCTGCTTCTGGCGCTGGGTGGTGATCTTCTTGCGTTCGTTGCCGACGCGCCGGCTGATCCAGACGAAGGCCGGCAGCAGGAGCAGCGAGACGACGGTCAGGCGCCAGTCGAGGGCGAGCATCGCGACGATCGTGGCGACCACGCTGGTCAGGTTGGAGACCAGGGAGGTCGCGGTGGACGTGACGGTGGCCTGCATACCGCCGATGTCGTTGGCGATGCGGGACTGGACCTCGCCGGTGCGGGTGCGGGTGAAGAAGGCGAGGGACATGCGCTGGAGGCGGCCGTAGACCGCGGTGCGCAGGTCGTGCATGACGCGCTGGCCGACCGTCGTGGAGATCAGGGTCTGCAGCACGCCGAAGACGCTGGTCAGGACCGCGCTGAGGATCATGCCGAGCGCGAGCAGGCTGAGCAGGCCGGTGCGGCGCTCGGGGATGGCGACGTCGAGGATCGCCTTGAGGAGGAAGGGCGTGGCGACGCCGACCAGCGACGAGGCGCCGACGAGGAGGCCTACGACGGCCAGGCGGCCGCGATAGGGACGGAAGAGCTTCAGGATGCGGCGCACCTGCCGGGGCTGTTCCTGCTCCTCGGCGAGTGGCGTCCGGACGGGTTCGTGCTCGGGATGCATGGGCTCCTACGGAGGTGTGGCGATGCGGACTGACGGAGCTTAGCTCATTGTTACCTATGCTCACAATGAATGTAGTCCTGATATTGTTCCCGCATGACCACCCCCGATCCCGACGGCCCGCTCACCGAGCAGCTACTGCGCTTCACCCGCCGGGTGCACCGGATCCAGAAACGCCACCTGCACGAGTGCGGCCTGGGCGTCACCCCGGCCCAGTCCCGCCTGCTGCGCACGCTCGCGCACTACGACTCACCACCCCGGATGGCCGATCTCGCCGAGCGCCTGGAGGTGGTCCCGCGCGCGGTGACGACGCTGGTCGACGGGCTGGAGGCGAGCGGGAAGGTACGGCGGGTGCCGGATCCGACGAACCGGCGGGTGATCCGGATCGAGCTCACCGACGACGGGCGGGGGGCTCTGCGGGAGCTGCACGGTGCACGCCGGTCGGCCGCGGCGGAAATTCTCGCGCCGCTGACGGACGAACAGCGTGGGGTGCTGGGCGAGTTGCTGGACACGCTGATCGACGGGGCTGCCGAGCCGCGGTGTTGAGCGGCCTTTGGCGAGGGGGCACGTCGCGCCGAGAGGGCACGCGAAGCCGAGAGGGCACATGAAGCCGAGGGGCACATGAAATGGCCGCGGCCACCGCTCCATGCTGCTGGAGTGGTGGCCGCGGCCATTGCGGTGGGCGGGCTCAGCCGGCCCCGGAAGCCGTCTCCTTTGCACCCTGGACCGGCACGGCGACGGGCTCCTCGGGACCCGGAGCCTCAGTCCCGGAGGTCCCGGAGGTCCCGGAGGTTCCGGAGGTCCCGGAGGTCCCGGAGGTCCCGGAGGTCCCGGAGGTCCCGGAGGCCCCGGGCGTCCCTGGCTTCCCGAGCCGCACCTTCTCCGATTCCTCGTCGTCCAACTCGACCACGATCTCGCCGTCCAGCACCTTCTTCGCCCGCTCCTTGTCGAGAGCCCCCTCCCAGCGGGAGACCGCGAAGACGGCGACGCAGTTGCCGAGGAGGTTGGTGACGACGCGCATCGAGTCCATGATGCGGTCCACGCCGAGGAGCAGAGCGACGGCTCCGGCCGGGATGGCGCCCAGCGAGGAGGCGGTCGCCGACAGGGCGAGGAAGGCCGAGCCGGGGATGCCCGCCATGCCCTTGCTGGTCAGCATCAGCACCAGGACCACGGTGATCTGCTGGCTGAGACTGAGGTCCACGCCCACGGCCTGGGCGATGAACAGCGTGCCGATGGACAGGTAGAGCGAGGCACCGTCGAGATTGAAGGAGTAGCCCGTCGGCAGCACCAGGCCCACGGCGTCGTCGCGGGCGCCCGCCTTGCGCAGCTTCTGCATCACACGCGGCAGGACGGACTCGGTGGAGGCGGTGCCGAGCGCGAGCAGCATCTCCTCGCGGATGTAGCGCAGGAACTTCCAGAGGCTGAGCCCGGTGACCACCTTCAGGGCGACGGCGAGCAGCGCGATGAAGAGCGCCGCGGCGGCGTAGCACAGCACGATCAGCTTGCCGTACGTCTCGATGACGCCGAGCCCGTAGTTGCCGATGAGGACGGCCATCGCGCCGAACACCGCGATCGGGGCCAGCCGCATGACGAAGCCGACGATCGCGAAGATGATCTCCTGGGCCTGCTCGATGGCGGGCAGCACCTGCGGCACCTTGGTGTGGCCGAGATGCAGCAGCGCCGCACCCACCAGGCAGGCCAGGACGAGCACTTGGAGGAGGGAGTTCTCCGCGAAGGCCCCGATGAACGAGGTCGGGATCGCCTCCAGCGCGAACTCGGTCGTCGAAGGCAGCTGCCCGCCGCCCGTCTTCGCGTCGACCGCCGAGGCGTCGAGCGTGGACGGGTCGACGTTCATCGCGGCACCGGGCTGGACCACGTTGGCGGCGAGAAGGCCGATGACCAGCGCGAGCGTGCTCGCGACCTCGAACCAGATCAGCGCCTTCAGCCCGATCCGGCCGAACGCCTTCAGATCACCGGCCTTGGCGATGCCGACGACGACCACGCAGAACACCAGCGGGGAGATGATCGTCTTGATGAGCCGGATGAAACCGTCGCCGAGCGGCTGGAGGTCCGCGGCGAATCCGGGCCACAGCTTCCCGACGACGATTCCGAGTACGAGCGCGCAGGCGACCTGCGCGAAGAGAGAGGTACGCAGTGTGCGTGCGACGCGTCGCGGAAGGGACGGTACGGGCGGCGGCA
The DNA here is from genome assembly GCF_045162795.1 of Streptomyces sp. NBC_01017. Lineage (NCBI taxonomy): Bacteria > Bacillati > Actinomycetota > Actinomycetes > Kitasatosporales > Streptomycetaceae > Streptomyces > Streptomyces sp. NBC_01017. Next base: position 9,195,366 of record NZ_CP108683.1, on the reverse strand, counting down.
CGGGAACTCCTTGGGGACGGCGGCACACAGAAGCCCCAAGGGGACGGCGGGACTTCTGCCATACGGAAAGCGCATTCCGTGGCGATCACATTGAGGGTGATGTTGGTCCCGCACAAGACCCCCGTGTTGCATCCGCGTAAATCACGCCCCGAGTGGCACATCGCACACAACTGGCCTCAACAGCCCCGGCGATCCTCGGTGAGTACCCCCTGGACGCTGGTGAGTGAGCGGTCGTAACAGCCGCCTGCCCCGCCCGAGCCGCCCGGGCCGCGGGAGCCGCCCGAGCCGAACAGCCGATAGCGCTCGCTCGTCGTGCCGACCGCGTGCCGTTGGTCGCGTGGCACGTTCAACGTCCATGCGGCGTCGCCCTCGACGGTGTCATCGAGCCACGACCACGCGGTCCGCCGTCCGCCTTCGGTCGTCACGACCCCGGCACGGTCACCGAGGGTCAGCACCGTGCGCAGCCGGTCGTCCGCGCCGATCGTGATCGAGCCGTCCATCGTGTACGTCCGCTGCGTGCGCGTCGTCCGGGCGGGCCCGCGTCCGTCGACGGTCACCGACTGGTCGTCCGTCCAGGTGGCGTCGAGGGCGTCCAGGTTCTCGCCGTCGGTCCAGCGGTGCGCGGAGCTGTTCGCGAGCGACCGGCGCACGGTGGTCGTCACCCGGCCGTGCGAGGTGTCGACGTATCCGGCGACGGTCAGCCGGTGACCACCCTCGGTGATCACCCGGTGCTCCGAACCGGGCGTGTACGTCGAGGAGTTGGCGAGGTCACCGACCTTGTGCGCGGTGAGTCCGCCGGTGACGTGGGCACTCTTCGCGTCCTGGCGGACGAGGACGTTCACGGGCGCACTCCAGCCGCTCTGCCCCTCCGGGACGCCGACGACGGAGACCTCGACGCGGTGCGGGCGCCCGTCGCTGAGGAGCCCGGCGAACGGCGTCAGGTCGTATTCGATCGGCTTGACGTCGAACGCCCGCGGTCCCGGAGTGACGTACCAGAGGAAGGGGTTGGACCAGCCGCCCGTCCAGACGTGCGGGAACGGCGCGGCGATGCCGGCGAGTTGACCGTCGACCTCGACCTGCACCTCACGATAGGGGCCGCCGGCGGCCTTGCAGGAGTACGGCGCCGGCTCGGGCGCCGACAGGTACCAGAACTCCTCACAACCGCCGCCGGAGCCGGTGGCGTACACCTCGGCGACGATGCGTTCGCTGTTGCGCGGCGTGGTGAGCGTGCCGTCCCGGAGGGTCAGGACGCGGTCGGGGGTGCCGGCGGCTGGGCGGCCGGCGTAGAACGTCAGCGTGACCTTGACGTCGATGACGCCGGTGTACGTGTCGTCGACGACGTTCCCGATGAGCATCTCGACGTCCTGGCTGCGCCGGAAGGTGTCGCTGTATCGCGTGACGTCCTTCTCCACGGACCACTCGATCCCGTCCGGGGACGGCTCCGGGGTCGACGTACGGAAGACCTCGACCCCGCCGACCTGCAGATGGCCGAGCCGGTCGTACTGGCGCCCCTTGACCTTGCCGTCCATCCGCAGCACGACCTTGCTCCAGCGGTCACCGCAGCCGTCGGGCGGGGTGTAAGTGCCCTTGTACGGGGTGAAGTCGCGGAACTGTGCCTCGGCGACGGTGACTTGGCAGGACTTGCCGGAGGGCTCGGTGACGGGCGGGGCGGCGGTGAGGGGGTCGTGCCAGTCGGTGCCGAACTCGGCGGGAACTTCGGGGAGTTGGGCCGCGGGAGCGGGGCGCGCTCCGAGGAGGGTGCTCGCCAGGAGGGTCACTCCCGCGAGCATGGACATGACGATCCGTCTCTTCATGGCCGGTGTTCTACGGCGAGTCGGGCATCCTCCGCAATGACGCCTACCGCGTCAGTGCGGGCGCTTCAGGTCACCCCTGTCCCCCATCACCACCACGGGATGGCGATCGGGGTCGAGCGTGCGCAGCAGGTACTCCATCGCCGATCCGGACAGACTGACGCAGGCCGACGTGCCGCTGCCGTGGTCCATGTGCAGCCAGATGCTGCCGCCCTTGTGCCGGCCCTCGGGACGGGTGGGGTCATTGGGCGGGGTGCCCTTGACGCGGTTGTAGTCGATGGCAATCACGTAGTCGAAGTCGTGCCAGTACGACTTCGCCCACCAGCGCGGCGCGGCGAACGCACCTGACCGCGTGTACGGCAACTTGGACCCGGGGTTCTTCCGTACGCCGCCCGCGTCGCTGAGCGTGAACACCCCTACGGGGCTGCGGTTGTCGCCCTCGTGATGGTCGGTGGTCCAGCCCTTCTTGCCGTTGTGCGCGGGCCAGCTGCGCATGCGGTCCCAGGCGGAGCCGCGCTTGGTGTAGAGCACGACCGTGGCGTCCGGGGAGTTCTTGCCATCGCCGTAGACCGCCACCACCTGGCGCGACTCGGCCGGGATGCGGCGCTGCCACCGGTCGCCGACGCCCGGGATGCGCGTCGGGTCCACGGTGGCGGCCGGTCGCGTGGGCGCAGCTTTGCCGCCGCCCGAACCGACGCCGTGCTGCGCGCCGCCGCACGCGGTCAGGGTCGTGAGGGCCGTCAGGAGGGAGCCGAGGGCCGCCGCCGCGACCATGACTCGCCGTAGTCCGCCGTTCCGCATCGGTCCATGGTCGCACCGCAGTCGGGGCGGTGGCGGGAGCGACGGCTGGCCGGTCGCGACGGCTGACCGGGGGCGACAGCCGACCGGGGGCGAGCACGGCAGCCGGCGGGCAGCGCGGGCAGCGGCCTACCGGCGGGGAGAGCCACTGCCCTGGCGGCAACGTGGGCGGCGCCGGTCGACGGGCAGCCGGGGGTGGCGAGGGCGGCTACGGCTTCAGCAGCGAGCAGCGGGGCGCGGCAACGGCCTCAGAGCAGCGAGCGGCGGCGGGGGGCGGCAATGGCCGCAGGCAGAGGGCCGGGCCGACAGCGGGAAGCCGCAACGCCGTCGGAGGCCTCAGCGGTAGCGGGGGCCATCACGGCTTCTCGGGCCGGACTGGCAACCGGAGCCGCAACGCTTCTCGGGCCGGACTACCACCGGAGCCGCAACGCTTCTCGGGGCCGGCGCGGCAGCCGGATCTGTGCGGCGGCCGGGAAAACCGCTTGCGTCCGGCCACGCTGCGACGCGAATCTGTCACGGTTTGCTGCTCCGCGGCGCCGATCCGCCGAGCGCTGCCCGCTCCCCGTATCGGCACCCGAACCGCACCTCATCCCCATCCCTGATCCCCCCACTGACACGAGCCACTGGGACGTCATGCAGATTCAAGACCTTCCGTATCCCGATCCAGGTGTGCCGGACGCACGCTCGGGTCCCCGATTCCTGTGGTGGCTCTTCCGGAACCAGCTGGACGGACAGCTGAAGGCCCTGGCCTGGGGGCTGCTGCACTTCCTGTCCGTCTCCGCGCTGCCGTTCTGCGTCGGCGTCGCCGTACAGGCCGTCGTCGACCGCTCCGGCAGACAACTCGCCCTCGCGGGCGGCCTGTTGGTGCTGTGCTGCATCGGGAACGCGCTCGGCGACACCTTCCTGCACCGCACCGCCGTCACCAACTGGATCACTGCCGCCGCCCGCGTCCAGCAGGTACTGGCCCGCAAGGCCGCACAGCTGGGCTCGGCGCTGACCCGGCGCGTCGCGGCCGGTGAGGTCGTGGCCGTATCCACCGGTGACGTCGAGAAGATCGGCTGGTTCGTCGAGGCCTGGTCACGGTTCACGGCGGCTGCGGTCACCCTCGTGGTGGTCTGCGTCGGCCTGGTCGTCTACCAGCCCGCGCTCGGTGTGGTGATCGCCGTGGGGCTGCCCCTGCTGGCGGTCGCCGTGCTGCCGCTGCTGCCCCGGGCGACCCGACGCGCCGACCTCCAGCGCGAGAAGGCGGGCCGCGCCACCGAGCTGGCCTCCGACACCGTCGCCGGCCTGCGCGTCCTGCGCGGCATCGGCGGCGAGGAGCTCTTCCTCGACCGCTACCGCAGCGCCTCCCAGGAGGTACGCCACGCGGCCGTGCGCAGCGCCCGGATGTGGTCCCTGATCTCGGCGATCCAGGTGCTGTTGCCGGGCCTGCTGCTGATCGCGGTGGTCTGGTACGGCGTCCACCTGGCCCGCCAGGGCCGGGTCACCGTCGGCGAACTGGTCACGGTCTACAGCTCGGTCATGATCCTCACCTATCCGCTCCGCCACTTCGAAGAGATCGCGATGGCCTACTCCTTCTCCCGGCCCTCGGCCCGACGGGCCGCACGTGTCCTGTCGCTGGAGCGGGTCACCGACACCGACGGGTCCCGCGACGGGTCCGAGATGCCCTCCGGGGATCTGTACGACCCGGACACCGGACTGCTCGCCCCCTCCGGCCGACTCACCGCCGTGGTGTGCGGCGACCCGGACGCGGCGGGACGGCTGGCCGAACGGCTGGGCGGACACCCCTCGGAGGAGGGCGCGTCGGTACTCCTGGGCGGTGTCCCGCTCGACGAGTTGCCGCTCGACAACGCCCGTACGGCCGTCCTCGTACAGGACAAGGACCCCGTACTGCTCTCCGGGACACTGCGCGAACTGTTCGACGTACCCAGGTCCGGCGACGTCGGTGCCGAGGAAGCGCTCGCGGCGGCGCAGTGCGAGGACGTCCTCGCCGCACTGGTCCAGGGATCGCTCGACACCGAGGACCCGATGGAGGCCCGCATCACCGAGCGCGGCCGGTCCCTGTCCGGCGGCCAGCGCCAGCGCATCGCGCTCGCCCGGTCGCTGGTCACGGACCCGGAGGTGCTCGTCCTGGACGAGCCGACCTCGGCCGTCGACTCGCACACCGAGGCCCGGATCGCCGAGGGCGTGCGGAACCTGCGGGCGGGGCGCACGACCGTCGTCTTCACCTCCTCGCCCCTGCTCCTGGACCGCGCCGACCGGGTCGTGCTCGTCCACGAGGGCGAGGTCGCGGCGGTCGGCGTGCACCGCGAACTGGTCCACGCCGAGCCGCGGTACCGGGCCGTCGTGACCCGGGAGACCGAGGATGAGGCGGCCCGCGACGAGGCACTGCCCGAAAGGGCCGCCCGCCAGAGCGGATTGCGTGAAGGGTCCGCCCTCAATGACGTCCTGAAGGAACTGGAAGAGATCGAGGAGTCGGCATGATCGGCGTTGCGCCACCGGCGTACGACCCGGCGGCCCCGACGACGGCGAACACGCTGCCGGTCGGCGCCCCCGCGACCGTACGCGCCTATGTCGTCGAGTTGTTCCGCCGGCACCGCCGCGCCTTCGTGCTCCTCGTCATCGTCAACACGGTCGCCGTGGTGGCTTCCATGGCGGGGCCATGGCTGCTGGGCGGGCTGGTGGAGCGGGTGTCGGACGACACCGGCACCGGCACCCGTGAGCTTCATCTGGAGCTCACCATCGGCCTGTTCGCGGTCGCCCTGCTCATTCAGGCCGCGTTCGTCTGGCAGGTGCGGCTGCGCGGCGCGATGCTCGGCGAGCGGATGCTGGCCGACCTTCGCGAGGACTTCCTCGTACGGTCGGTCGGCCTGCCGCCCGGTGTCCTGGAGCGCGCCGGGACCGGTGACCTGCTGTCCCGGATCACGACGGACATCGACCGGCTGGCCAACGCGATGCGCGAGGCCGTGCCCCAGCTGGCGATCGGCGTCGTGTGGGCCGCCCTGCTGCTGGGCGGGCTCGTCGTCACGGCGCCCCCGCTCGCCGCCGCCGTGCTGCTCGCCGTGCCGCTGCTGGTGGTCGGCTGCCGCTGGTACTTCAAGCGTGCGCCCGCCGCCTATCGCTCGGAGGCCGCCGGATACGCCTCCGTGGCCGCCGCGCTCGCCGAGACCGTGGACGCCGGGCGCACCGTCGAGGCCCACCGCCTCGGCGGACGCCGGATCGAGCTGTCGGAACTGCGGATCAAGCAGTGGACGGCGTGGGAGCGCTACACGCTCTGGCTGCGGTCGGTGCTCTTCCCGGTCATCAACGTCACCCATGTGACCGTGCTCGCCTCCGTTCTGATCATCGGCGGGGTGTTCGTCCTGCAGGGCTGGATCGGGGTCGGTCAGCTGACGACGGGTGCGCTCATCGCCCAGATGCTGGTCGACCCGGTCGGACTGATCCTTCGCTGGTACGACGAGCTGCAGGTGGCCCAGGTGTCGCTGGCCCGGCTGGTCGGAGTCCGCGACATCGAGCCGGACGCCGGGGACGCCCGGCTGGCACCCGACGGCCGCGACGTGCACGCCGACCGGGTGCACTTCGGGTACCTGGAGGGCGTGGACGTGCTGCGCAAGGTCTCCCTCGAGGTCGCCCCCGGCACCAGGCTGGCGCTGGTCGGCCCCTCGGGCGCGGGCAAGTCGACCCTGGGCCGGCTGCTCGCGGGCATCTACGCGCCCCGGGACGGCCGGATCACCCTCGGCGGCGCCGAACTGTCCCGGATGACCGCCGAGCGGGTCCGCTCCCACGTGGCCCTGGTCAACCAGGAGCACCACGTGTTCGTCGGCTCCCTGCGCGACAACCTGCTGCTGGCCCGCACCGACGCGACCGACGCCGAGCTGTGGGCGGCGCTGGGCGCGGTCGACGCGGACGCGTGGGCCCGTGCACTCGACGACGGTCTGGACACCGAGGTCGGTTCGGGCGGGTTCGCGCTCACTCCCGCCCAGGCCCAGCAGATCGCGCTGGCCCGTCTGGTGCTGGCCAACCCGCACACGCTGGTCCTGGACGAGGCGACCTCGCTCCTCGACCCCCGCGCGGCCCGCCATCTGGAACGCTCCCTGGCCCGCGTGCTCGACGGCCGCACCGTCGTCGCCATCGCCCACCGCCTCCACACCGCCCACGACGCGGACGTCATCGCCGTCGTCGAAAACGGCCGGATCAGCGAGCTGGGCAGCCACGACGAGCTGGTCAGGGCGGACGGGGCGTATGCGGCGCTGTGGCGGTCGTGGCATGGGTGAGCAGGCGAGACGGGAGGAGGGGAGGCCGGCCGGGCCGCGGGGCCTGGAAGGCTGATCCCGGGTATGCCGCCGGCTGAGCGAGGGGCGTGGGCTGCCGGGCGGGGCGGGTGGGCAGGTCGGGCAGGTCGGGCCGGTCGGGCGGACGGGTCGGACCAGTCGGACAGGCCGGGGACGCCGGCCGGTGGGCCGAGTGAGGCCAGGGTCCTGTCCCACCCGACTGAGAGCACGCAGGGCTGAGCGGGGTGGCTCGGGTGACTGGAGCGGGAGGCGCGGTCCCGGGGCCCCAGGTGTCGGGAGCCGGGGCCCAGGTCCGGGCCGGGTGGACAGCCGGGACGGGCTGGGCCACCGGGCCACCGGGCCACCGGGCCACCGGGCCACCGGGCCACCGGGCCACCGGGCCACCGGGCCACCGGGCCACCGGGCCACCGGGCCACCGGGCCACCGGGCCGGAACGACCGGCGCCCGGGTATGGCGACCGTCGCCCGGAACACGGGGCGATGCAGTCGGGGCCTGCCCCGTCGCAGGCGGGGCGGAGGTAGGCCCGGGTCCGCTCGGCCCCGTGCGACGGGACGATCTCGGGGCCCGGAGATCCGGAGGCCCAGCCGTGGCCCCATCCCGCCGCACCGGAGCGCACCCGTGCCGTTGCGCCGGGGTGAAAAGGGGTGGAAGGCTGGATAGCGGCACCGGTTCGGGGAGCACCCGGGAACCACGCGGTTCGCGCCGGGTGCGGCTTGTGCCCCGCGCCGCGGCGGCCCGCCGTCGCCCGCGGTGAGTTCGGGCCCGTCCCCACCACCTGGAGGTACCCGTGAACAGCGCCGACGGATGGGGTGACGACGTCTACCAGCCCGACGCATCCGATCAACGCGAGGACACAGGGCTGCTCGACGCCGAGGACACCCTCGAGAACGACGGCGTCGACGACCCCCTGGACCGCGGCTGGTCCCCTCCGGAGCGACCCTGGGCGGTGGAGCACGCCGGTGTCACGGCCGCCGAGCGCCACCAGGGCGAGACCCTCGACCAGCGGCTCGCCGAGGAGCAGCCCGACCTGGTCGCCCACGACGGCGACGGCCTCGGCGACTCCGAGGGCACCGACGGGGAACTCGTCGACAACGAGGTCGGCGCCGCCCGCTCCGGCCGCCTCGTCGCACCCGACGAGGGCGTCCACGAGGACGAGGAGAGCGCGCTCGTCGCGACGGACGTGGGCATCGACGGCGCGGCGGCGTCCGCCGAGGAGGCCGCCATGCACATCGTCGACGAGGACACGTACGGCTGACCTCCGCGGTCCCTGCACGGCTGATCCCCGCAGCCCCCGGGCCACAGTCCCCGCGCCTTTGGCGCCACGTCGTCGGCCCTTGCCGATGCCGCAACACGAGGAGCTCGCATGCAGCAGGACAAGCACCCCGACTACCACGAGGTCGTCTTCCGCGACCGCGCCGCAGGCTACGCCTTCCTGACCCGGTCCACCGCGACCAGCGACCAGACCATCGACTGGGACGACGGCGAGACCTACCCGGTCGTGGACGTCGAGATCTCCTCCGAGAGCCACCCCTTCTACACCGGGAAGGCACGGACGGTGGACTCCGAGGGCCGGGTCGCGGCCTTCGAGCGGCGTTACGGCGGCGGAGCCTGACAGGGCGGCTGATCCGCAGAGCACACCTGACGTCCGGCCCGTCCCTTGGCCCGGCCGGTCACGGCCGGCCGCAGGCCGATCACCGGCGTCACGACCTGGACGCCACCGCCCGCTCAGATCACGTTGAGCGCCGCCGCGCAGCCCACCCCGCCCAGCACCATGAACACCGGCATCAGCACCTTGAGCTCGACCCAGCTGCCCGCCCGGAACCGCATGGCCTTCGGCGGACCCAGCGGGTACCAGCGCTTGCGGCCCACCGGAATCGGCCACAGGATCGGGCAGCCGGACACCGTCAGCGCATCGCCGATGTCGTGCACCAGCGCACCCAGCACGATTGGCAACCCAAGCCACAGGTACTCCTGGCCCGGCGCCGTGAACAGCCAGTCCGAGCCGTTGCCCGGCTTGTCCAGCACGCCCGCGATGATCCACGCGCTGGTCGCCGCCAGCAACCAGACGAGGACGTCGGCACTGGAGCCCCGGGTCGCACGCCACAGCAGGCCCTCGATGGCCAGCACCATGTGCGCGAACAGGATCGCCAGCACGGCCCAGCGGCCCCCGGTGATCGCCAGGGCGGAGGCGCCCCCGCCGATCATGACCGCCCACAGCCAGGTGTGCGTGAGCGTGCGATGCCCACCGGAGCGCCGCGGGTCGCCCTGCTTCTTCGTCGCCTTGTAGACCGCGTACGACAGCTTGTCGACGATCTCGCAGAGCCAGCGCGACAGCGGACCGAAGGCCCGCGAGATGGTGGCCGCCTTGTGATCGAGGTCCGGGGCGAGGGCGGCCCCGGCGCAGATCAGCGCGCCGGCGAGGAGGACCGGCCAGGGCATTCCGTGCCCGGCAGCGGCGGCCGCCGCTCCGACGCCGAGCCAGGCGGCAGCGCCCGACAGTGAGTGTGCTGGTCCCATCATCGGTGTTGCCCGCCCCATTCCTCGTGTGCCGCTGTCCAGTTGACCGGGTTCGCTGACGTGTCGTCGGCGACACAGCGTAGCGTTCGCGATCTTCGCGCCCGCAGCCGATTCCCCTCTGGGCCAGGACGGCAGGCAAGATGGGTGGGTGACCCTCATCGATCAGCTGCCGCCGACCGCCGACCCCGACGCCCTCTACGAAGCCTTCGAGTCGTGGGCCCAGGAGCGGGGTCTGACTCTGTACCCCCACCAGGAGGAGGCGCTGATCGAGGTGGTCTCCGGCGCGAACGTGATCGTGTCGACGCCCACCGGCTCCGGCAAGAGCATGATCGCCGCGGGCGCCCACTTCGCCGCGCTGGCCCGGGACGAGGTCACCTTCTACACCGCTCCGATCAAGGCGCTGGTCTCGGAGAAGTTCTTCGAACTGTGCAAGATCTTCGGCACCGAGAACGTCGGCATGCTGACCGGTGACGCGTCCGTCAACGCCGACGCTCCCGTCATCTGCTGCACCGCCGAGGTGCTCGCGTCGATCGCCCTGCGCGACGGCAAGCAGGCGGACGTCGGCCAGGTCGTCATGGACGAGTTCCACTTCTACGCGGAGGGGGACCGCGGCTGGGCCTGGCAGATCCCGATCCTGGAGCTCCCGCAGGCGCAGTTCATCCTGATGTCGGCGACGCTCGGCGACGTCTCGATGTTCGAGGAGGACCTCACCCGGCGCACCGGGCGCCCGACCTCGGTGGTCCGCTCGGCGACCCGTCCGGTGCCGCTGTCCTACGAGTACAAACTCACCCCGCTCACCGAGACCCTGACCGAGCTGCTGGAGACCAGGCAGGCGCCGGTCTACATCGTGCACTTCACCCAGGCTCAGGCCGTGGAGCGGGCGCAGGCGCTCATGAGCATCAACATGTGCTCGCGCGAGGAGAAGGACCAGATCGCCGCGCTGATCGGCAACTTCCGCTTCACCACCAAGTTCGGCCGCAACCTTTCCCGTTACGTCCGGCACGGCATCGGTGTCCATCACGCCGGCATGCTGCCGAAGTACCGGCGACTGGTGGAGAAGCTCGCGCAGGCCGGTCTGCTGAAGGTCATCTGTGGCACGGACACGCTCGGTGTGGGCGTCAACGTCCCCATCCGCACGGTGCTGTTCACGGCTCTGACCAAGTACGACGGCAGCCGCGTCCGTACCCTGCGCAACCGGGAGTTCCACCAGATCGCGGGCCGCGCCGGGCGCGCCGGCTTCGACACGGCGGGCTTCGTCGTCGCTCAGGGTCCCGAGCACGTCATCGAGAACGAGAAGGCGCTCGCGAAGGCCGGCGACGACCCGAAGAAGCGCCGCAAGGTCGTCCGCAAGAAGGCGCCCGAGGGCTTCGTCGGCTGGACGGAGAACACCTTCGAGAAGCTCATCGGCTCCGAACCGGAGCCGCTGACTTCCCGCTTCCGGGTCACGCACACCATGCTCCTGTCGGTGATCGCCCGACCCGGCAACGCCTTCGAGGCGATGCGGCACCTGTTGGAGGACAACCACGAGCCGCGCAAGCAGCAGCTGCGGCACATCCGGCGCGCGATCGCGATCTACCGTTCGCTGCTGGACGGCGGCATCGTCGAGAAGCTCGACGAGCCGGACGCCACGGGGCGCATCGTCCGCCTCACGGTCGACCTCCAGCAGGACTTCGCGCTGAACCAGCCGCTGTCCACCTTCGCGCTGGCCGCGTTCGAGCTGCTGGACCCGGAATCGCCCTCCTACGCCCTGGACATGGTGTCCGTCGTCGAGTCCACCCTGGACGACCCGCGGCAGATCCTGGTCGCCCAGCTGAACAAGGCGAAGGGCGAGGCCGTCGCCGCGATGAAGGCGGACGGCATCGAGTACGAGGAGCGCATGGAGCGCCTCCAGGACATCACGTACCCGAAGCCCATGGAGGAGCTGCTCTTCCACGCGTACGACACGTACCGCAAGAGCCACCCCTGGGTCGGCGACCACCCGCTGTCGCCGAAGTCCGTCATCCGGGACATGTACGAACGCGCCATGTCCTTCACGGAGCTGGTGTCCTTCTACGAGCTGGCCCGCACCGAGGGCATCGTGCTGCGCTACCTCGCAAGCGCCTTCAAAACCCTCGACCACAACATCCCCGACGACCTCAAGTCCGAGGATCTGCAGGACCTGATCGAGTGGCTCGGCGAGATGGTGCGCCAGGTCGACTCCAGCCTGCTCGACGAGTGGGAGCAGCTGGCCAACCCGGAGGAGATGACCGCCGAGGAGGCTCAGGAGAAGGCCGACGAGGTCAAGCCGGTCACCACCAACGCCCGCGCCTTCCGCGTCCTCGTCCGCAACGCCATGTTCCGTCGCGTCGAGCTCGCCGCCCTCGACAACGTCGAGGAACTGGGTGAGATGGACGCCGACGCCGGCTGGGACGCGGATGCATGGGGCGAGGCGATGGACAAGTACTGGGACGAGTACGAGGACCTCGGCACCGGCCCCGACGCTCGCGGCCCCAAGCTGCTGGTGATCGAGGAGGAACCGGCGAACCATCTGTGGCGGGTCCGCCAGATCTTCGACGACCCGAACCGCGACCATGACTGGGGCATCAGCGCGGAGATCGACCTCACTGCCTCCGACACGGAGGGCCGCGCCGTGGTCCGTGTCACCGCCGTAGGCCAGCTGTGAGCACAGGAGAATCCCACTCATGACGACGAACCCGGCCGAGAGACTCGTCGACCTGCTCGACCTGGAGCAGATCGAGGTCAACATCTTCCGCGGCCGCAGCCCGCAGGAGTCCCTGCAGCGGGTCTTCGGCGGCCAGGTGGCGGGCCAGGCGCTGATCGCCGCGGCGCGCACCACGGACGGGGACCGTCCGGTGCACTCGCTGCACGCGTACTTCCTGCGCCCGGGGCGGCCGGGCGTGCCGATCGTGTACCAGGTCGAACGGGTGCGGGACGGCAGGTCGTTCACGACCCGCCGGGTCACCGCCGTGCAGCAGGGGCGCACGATCTTCAATCTCACCGCCTCCTTTCACAAGCCTGAGCAGGGGAGCTTCGAGCATCAGCTGCCGCCGGCACGCAAGGTCCCGGACCCGGATTCACTGCCGACGGTCACCGAGGAGATCCGGGAACATCTGGGCACGCTGCCCGAACAGTTGGAGCGGATGGCGCGCCGTCAGCCCTTCGACATCCGCTACGTGGACCGGCTGCGCTGGACCGACGAGGACGTCAAGGGTGCCGAGCCGCGAAGTGCCGTGTGGATGCGCGCGGTCGGGCCGCTCGGCGACGACCCGGTCGTGCACACCTGCGCGCTGACCTACGCCAGCGACATGACGCTCCTGGACGCCGTCCGGATCCCGGTCGAACCGCTGTGGGGACCCCGGAGTTTCGACATCGCGTCGCTGGATCACGCCATGTGGTTCCACCGGCCGTTCCGCGCGGACGAGTGGTTCCTGTACGACCAGGAGTCGCCGATCGCGACCGGCGGACGGGGCCTCGCGCGTGGGCGGATCTACGACATCGAGGGACGCCTGCTGGTGTCCGTCGTCCAGGAGGGACTGTTCAGGGCGTTGTAGCCCGCGGAGCCTTGCGCCGGAGCCAGCTCAGCAAGCCGCGCGGTGGCTCCGGCTCCACGGGCTGGGACGCACCGAGGTGCCGTGTCTGGCGCGCTGGATCCGGGGCCCGCTTCGCTGCCGGACGCGGCGCGGGCCGCCTCTCTCGCGCTTCCTCCAGAACCGCCGTCAGTTCGGCCCGCAGCAGGCTGATCTCGTCCGGGTCGTCCGCCGTCATGAGCCTCTCGGCGATGAGCGCGGAGGGTGAACCCGGTGCGCCGGACGCCGGTGGGCCTGGGCGGAAGCGGTTGACGTGGGAGCGCTCATAGGGGTCGGGGACGAGCTCGGCGATCTGGACGGGTTCGAGGAAGGCGGCCAGCGCGCCGGCGCTCTCCCACGGGTGCTCGGCCAGTCGAAGCAGGAATCCACGATGGCGGCCCCGCCAGTTGCGCGGACGCAGATCCACCCCCGCATCCAGCATGCCGCGCAGTCCTTCGGGCATACGCCGGTCGTGCAGCAGTGGGCCGTTCTTCCCGTCGGCGGCGAACTGCTTGAGCTCCTCGGCCAGATACAGCCAGACCACGGCTCGATAGCGGTTCAAATACCATTTCACCGGCGCCACCAGGCCCAGCCGTGCGAGGCGTGTGAACCTTCCGGGGGACACGTGGATGAGGTCCGCGCCCTCGGTCGTGCCCACCACCCGCACACGGTCCACCAAGGACTCCGGGAAACCCAGCCCCGAACTCACCCGGTCGATCTCGGACCGCGGGACACGCCGGGCCCCGCTTCCCTCGTCGGGCACGGTCCGGATGAGGCCGAGATGGATGGCGAGGTCCAGCTCGCCTCGTTTCACCCCCAGTTCCCGGGCTGCGCGGCTCGGCGTGCAGGACAGGAGGTGCGGTTTCGTAATGGTGTCGCCTGACATGGTCGATCTCCCCCGTGGAGTCGGTTGCTCACGCTCTGTGCGTTCGCCGTGACAAAACCGTAGCCGCTCGGCCGGATCTCGTGGCGAGCCTGTGGATAACTCCGCGGGGGACGATGAACCAGCAGGTCAGAGGTCTGTGAGAGGTGCCCGCTCGGGCTGTCGGGCGTCCACGTCGAGGTGCTCACCGACCCGGTTGACGAGCAGGGTCATCTCGTAGGCGATCTGGCCGATGTCGACCTCCGCGCCGCTGAGCACGCACAGGCAACTGCCGGTACCCGCCGCCGTCACGAACAGCACGGCGTCGTCGAACTCGACCATCGTCTGGCGAACCTTGCCCGCGCCGAAGTGCCGTCCGGAACCCTTGGCCAGGCTGTGCAGCCCGGACGAGACGGCGGCGAGGTGCTCGGCGTCCTCGCGTCGCAGTCCCGTGCTCGCGCCCGTCACCAGACCGTCGTTGGACAGCACCAACGCGTGCCGCACATGGTCGACGCGCTCAGTCAGGTCGTCCAGGAGCCAGCCAAGTCCCTGGTTCTGCGCCATGATCCGGTCTCCCCGTGTAGATGTCTCCCCCTGCGCTGGAGGAACTCTTCGCCACCCTTCCCGACGATCCGGCCCTCGGGCAAGGAGGATGGGGGCATGGCGAAGAAGATGACCGATGAGGAATGGCGGGCATTCGTCTCGCAGGGCACACGCACCGGAAAGCTGTCGACCGTGCGAGCCGACGGGAGTCCGCATGTGGCGCCGATCTGGTTCGTGCTCGACGGGGAGGATCTGGTGTTCAACACCGGCAAGTCGAGTGTCAAGGGACGCAATCTTGTCCGCGACGGCCGGCTGGCGCTGTGCGTGGACGACGACCGGCCGCCGTACGACTTCGTGGTGCTGCAGGGCCGCGCCCGGATTTCGGAGGATCTCGACGAGCTGAGGCACTGGGCAAGTCGTATCGGGGCGCGCTACATGGGCGAGGAGCGCGCGGAGGAGTTCGGGGCCCGCAACGGCGTACCGGGTGAACTCCTCGTCCGCGTCACGATCGACAAGGTCCTGGCGGAGAAGGGCGTCGCCGAATAGCGGCGGAGCGAACGCCGATCGAAACAGGGCCGGCAGCGGCTGAGGCACCAGTCGGCTCAGGAGGCCGGCCGGACCCTCGGAGCCAGTCAGCCCACCGAGTCGAGCAGCCGGGCGGTGTGCATCCGCCCGGCGTACTCGACGAGCCGGATCAGCACCTCCTTCCCCGAGTCGCGGTCGCGGGCGTCGCAGAGCACCACGGGCGTTCCCCGGTCCAGGTCGAGGGCGCGTGAGACGTCTTGTGCGCCGTAGCTGCGGGCGTCCGCGAAGCAGTTGACGGCCACGACGAACGGGATGTGCCGGTGCTCGAAGTAGTCCACTGCGGGGAAGCAGTCCTCCAAGCGCCGAGTGTCGGCGAGGACCACGGCGCCGAGGGCCCCCTGTGACAGTTCGTCCCAGAGGAACCAGAAGCGGTCCTGGCCGGGGGTGCCGAAGAGGTAGAGGGACAGGCCGGACCGGATGGTGATACGCCCGAAGTCCATGGCGACCGTCGTGGTGACCTTGTGGTCCACGCCGTCGGTGTCGTCCACCCACTGCCCGGCTTCGCTTAGCAGTTCTTCGGTGCGCAGCGGCCTGATCTCGCTGACCGCGCCCACCAGGGTGGTCTTGCCCACGCCGAATCCGCCGGCGACAAGTATCTTCAACGCGAGCGCGGCGGTCTCACCGTCGGTGGCGTCGGAGTGCTCGGAGACCATCGTTCACTTCTCTCGGGAGTGCCGGTATCGGTCGAGGTCACTGTGCGAAGTCAGCATCATGACAACTGCTGCTGCCCTTCGTGGCGTTGGACCGCTTCTTGCCGCCTGGTTCCGAAATGTCATCTACAGCGCCCGCAATCCTTCGATGACCTCGCGCAGAATCCATTCGTCAGGAAGCTGTGCCGGAGGTACCGGACGGCTGACGGTGACGCAGCCGAGTTCCAGGAGGTCCCCCAGGAGCACCCTGACGACCCCTACAGGCAGATCGGCGCCTGCGGCGAGTTCGGCGACCGACTGGGTCTCCGGTCGGCAGAGTTCGATGAGGGCCCGGTGTTCCGGCCCGAGCGCGGTGTCGTCGTCGGCAGCGGGCGCGGCGGCGTCCAGGGTGACGAGGGCGATCAGATCGAAGGGCACGCCCGTGGGGCCGGGTCTGGTGCGCCCGCCCGTCATGGCGTACGGACGGACAAGGGGCCCGGCCTCGCCGTCGTACCACTGGCTGCCCTGCTCTCGCGGGGTGCCCGTCGTGTCCTCGTTCATATGCGCGGACCGCCCTTCCGGCTCATCCCGCCGCGGGCGGTCGCGCGGCGGCGCGTGTCGGCGTGTAGAGGTGCTCGCCGACGCGCTTGACGAGTCGTGCCATCTCGTACGCCACCAGTCCGATGTCGGCGGTCACGGCGGTGAGGACGGCGAGACAGGAGCCGTCGCCGGCGGCCGCCACGAACAGGAAGGCGTCGTCCATCTCCACCATGGTCTGCCGCACGCCGCCGGCGCCGAAGTGGCGGCCGGCGCCCTTGGCCAGGCTGTGGAAGCCGGAGGCGACCGCGGCGAGGTGCTCGGCGTCCTCACGGCGGAGGTCGCTGGAGGCGCCCACGGCGAGCCCGTCGTTGGACAGCACGACGACGTGCCGTACCTCACCCACGCGCAGTACCAAGTCGTCCAGCAGCCATTGGAGTTCACCGGACCGCTGGGCGGCCCTCATGCTCGGATCCTGCATCATGCGGGGTCTCCTTCGCTGCTGTCGCTGCGGGCTCTGGAATCGGGCGTGGCGCCGCTACCGGGCTGCCTGCCGCCGCCGCGCACCCAGCCTTCGCGGTAGGCGGCCATGCGGTCCCGGACGAGTTCGGGTGTGCGACGGCCATCGTCGTCGGAGGCGGTCGTCCCTGCCGCCTCGTCGGGGCGTCCCTCGCGCAGTTGGGGGGCGAGGTTCGCCTGCCGTACGCGGCGTGGGAGGTCGTCGGAGGCTGCGGAGTCGTCCGGGGGTCGGTGCAGTCGCAAGGTGGTGACTCCCGGAGGTGGGGTGTCGGTGTGGGGCTGCGCCGCTGCCGGTGCGGGAGCCACCAGCGCGGGCCGGTCGGCGACCGCGTGGACGGCCTCCTGGTGCGGCTCGGCGGCGGGCACACGCGCGTACTCGTGTTCGGCGTGCCGATCGGTGCCCGCCGACTTCTCGGGGGAACGTTCCTCCGTGGCGTTGTGCAGCAGGGCCGTGGGCAGTAGGACGACCGCGGTGGTGCCGCCGTAGGGCGAGGTGCGCAGATGCACCTTGATGGCGTGCCGGGACGCGAGTCTGCTGACCACGAAGAGGCCGAGCCGGTCGCTGTCGAACAGGTCGAGTGCCTCGGACTGTTCGATGCGCCGGTTGGCCTCGGCGAGTGTCTCCTTGCCCATGCCGAGGCCGCGGTCCTCGACCTCGACGGCATAGCCGTTGCCGACGGGCTCGCCGGTGATGCGCACACGCGTGTGGGGAGGCGAGAACTGGGCGGCGTTCTCGACGATCTCGGCCAGCAGGTGGGTGAGGTCGGCGACGGCAGCGCCGATGACGGACGCCTCGGGTAGCTGCCGTACCTCCACGCGCGCGTAGTCCTCGACTTCGGAGACTGCGGCGCGGACCACGTTCGTCAGGGAGACCGGCATCCGCCACGCCCGCCCGGGTGCCGCCCCGGAGAGGATGATCAAGCTCTCGGCGTGGCGTCGCATGCGGGTGGTGAGGTGGTCCAGCCGGAAGAGGTCGCTGAGTTCGTTCGGGTCGTCTGAGCGCCGCTCCATGCTGTCCAGCAGGCTCAGTTGACGGTGCACGAGGACCTGGCTGCGGCGGGCGAGGTTGACGAAGACGCCGGAGATGCCGCTGGCGAGTTCGGCGCGCTCGACGGCGGCGCGGAGCGCGGCTCGGTGGACGGTGCTCAGGGCCTCGCCGACCTGACCGGTCTCGTCCTCGGCGGGCGGTCCGGGCGGCGCCTCGGCCCGGATGTCGATCTCCTCGCCGGCGCGCAGCTTCCGCATGGCCTCGGGGAGTTTGCGCCGGGCGATTTCCAGGGCACTGTTGCGCAGGCTCACCAGCTCGATGACGAGGCCGCGACCGATGCGGACGGAGATCACGAGTGAGGCGGCTACGGCGGCGAGACCGAAGAGCACAGCGGCGCCGGCCGGGGTCAGCAGACCGCGGGTGAAAGGGTCGGCGCGATCTGCGACGCCGCGCCCGGCGTCCTGCTCGATCGTCCGCATCGCGTCCTGCACGCGTGCGTGTGCCTGACCCCAGGTGGCTTCCCCGGCCGCGTCGATCGCCCGCGCGCCCGGTGCGGTGGCCAGGACCCTGTCCTCGACTGCGGCCACGGTCGCGTAGGCGCTGCCCTCGGCGAGGCTCTGCCAGGCCGCGCCCTCCGGGCCGCGCAGATCGCCGACGGCCGCCTCGATGAGGGTACGGCGGGTGTCGACGGCGCCGGTGAACAGCCGCAGCCGCTCGCCGTCGAGGCGCCCGGCGAGACGTGCGCTGTCCAGCACCACGTCCTCCTGCGCCAACGCCTCGCCCGCGCGGGCGAATTCGAGCAGTACGCGCGCGTCGGAGCCAAGCTCGGCGTCCTGGATGCCGGTGAGCGCGCCGCCCACCGAGAACGCGCTCGCGATGGTCGTCGTGTACCGCCCGTACGCCTCGTCCCAGCCGGCGCTGCGGTCCAGAACGGCACTTCGTACGGTGCTCAGCTGCTCGGCGCCGCTGACGAAGGCCTCAAGTCGCCGGGCCACTCCGGCCGGGAGTTCCTCGCCGTCGGCGACCGTGTTCCGGTCGCCGAGCCGCAGCCGCGCCACCGCTTTGTCGGTGTCCTGCGCGAGCTTCTTGAAGTCGTCGCTCTGTCCGGCGGACGGGTCGGTCGCGTAGCGCACGGCGGCCTCGCGTTCCGCCTGCAGGGCAGCGACGGCAGTTGCGGCGGGCGCCCTGACCCCGGAGTCGACGCGCTGCAACTGGCGCAGCCTGGAGACGTCCTGGGCGGTCGTGACGGTGGCGTGGGCCCACAGGGCCAGAAGCGAGACGACCGGCACCATCAGCAGGCAGACGATCTTGGCTCGGACGGTGCGCGGACGGATGCGCCAACGCTCCGCGCGCGTGGGTATGTCGTCGGGCGCCGCGCCCAGGCTCTCGTCCGGGCCTTCGTCGGCCGGCGGTCCGGCATGGGCGCGGCGACCGCGCGCGGGGGGCGATGACGGCGTCCCGGCGCCGGCTGCGGTGGTCCTACGGGGTGTACGCATGGCCTCCTCGCTCGGAAGTGGTTCGGGGCGGGTGTTCCCGGGCCGTCCTCGGTCCGGGCCCGCCGCTAGCCCGCGACGCGCTCGACCGCTCCCTGGGCCGACGCGGATGCCGCGCGCTCCCCCGTGGTGGGCGACAGCGCGACGAAGGCGGAGGTCAGGAAGAGGTAGGACCCGAGGCCGACGGCGAGGGGGAAGATGAACTGCATCGCCGTGGCCCCGGGCAGGACATCACCGGCGGGCGTGACGTCCACGCCGACCGCGAACATCCCGGTGTAGTGCATGCTGCTGACCGCCGCGCCCATGATCAGGGAGGCGATGGTGACGGCGACGGGCGACTTAATGTTGAGCGCCGCCCACAGGGCCGCCGTCGCCGCGACGACGGCGATCAGGACGGAAACTCCGACGAGGGCGGGGTCGTAGGTCACGTCGCCGTGGAGTCGTACGGCGGCCATGCCCAGGTAGTGCATGCTCGCGACGCCGAGCCCGGTGGTGAGCCCACCGAGGAACAGCGCGCGGGTCCGGTCACGGCTGTATCCGACCGCGAAGACGCCTGCACAGACGACGGCCATGGCGACGAGGAGGCTCACGATGGTGAGCGGCACGTCGTAGCGGATGTCGGTGCCGCTGACGCTGAAGCCCAGCATGGCCACGAAGTGCATGGTCCAGATGCCGGTGCCGATCGCCGAAGCGGCGGTGATGAGCCAGTTGCGGCGCGACCGGCCGGTGGCGCCGAGGGCGCGGACGGTGCAGCGAAGTCCCAGCGCGGCGCCTATGCACGCCATCGCATAAGACAGAACGGGGGTCAGCCAGCCGAGGGCGGCGTGGTCCAGGTGTCCCATGGCCCAGGGACGCTAGCCGGGGCAGGGGCGCGCGAGGGGGGCGCATTTCGAAAGCTGTTGGAATATGACACGGAGATGCAGCGGAACGATCGCGTCACGCTCGAACGTGTGCACAGCGGCGTCATCCGTGCCGGTGAGGGATCATGCGGAGCATGAGCGACGACCACACACATGTGCAGGAGTTCTTCGGGGCCCGCGCCGCCCGCTGGGACAGTCGGTTCCCCGACGACGGGCCCGCCTACGCGGCTGCGGCCGCCGCGCTCGGACTGCGCGAGGGGGATCGCGTGCTCGACGCCGGCTGCGGCACAGGGCGCGCCCTGCCGCCGCTGCGTGCCGCTGTGGGGCCCTCGGGGGTGGTCCTCGGGGCTGATCTGACCCCCGCCATGCTGGAGGCCGCCGTACGGGCCGGACGCGGCGCGGACGGGCAGTTGCTGCGCACCGACGTGGCCGCGCTGCCGCTGCGGTCGGAGTCGCTCGATGCCGTGTTCGCGGCCGGCCTCATCGCGCACCTGCCCGATCCGGCGCAGAACTTGCGGGAGTTGGCACGTGTGGTGCGCGCCGGTGGCACCCTCGCTCTGTTCCACCCGATCGGCAGGGCGGCGCTGGCGGCACGCCAGGGCAGGCAGGTCACCCCGGACGACCTGCGGGCCGAGCCCAACCTCCGGCCATTGCTGGCGGGGTCGGGGTGGCGCATGACGTCGTACGTCGACGAGGACGACCGTTTCCTGGCGCTGGCCGTGCGGGAGTCCTGAGGTCTCAGCTCTGCCCGGCGACGGCCGCCACAAATGCGTTCGGGTTGTCGAGCATGACGTTGTGGCCGGCACCGGGCACGGTCACCACGCGTATGCCCGCAGCCTCCAGGGCTGCACTGCCCGGGAGTTCACCCGTGAGCTCGCCCTGAAGGTACACGCGGTCGATCGTCAGTCCTTCGAGGATGTCGCGCATGATCGGCTCGGAACCGTGCCGCAGCCCGACTGCGCTGCGGTACAGGGCGCGCGGGTCGGCCAAGCGCATGGTCGCAGCCCACAGGGGCCCGACCGCTTCCAGCACGTGCGCGTGCGCCTCACCGACGAACTCCTCCTCCTCATAGGCCGTGATCCACGTGCTCCCGGCACTGGGCGGAGGCGAGGCGTCGAGGTTGGCCTCGGTGAGTACCAGCCGGGAGACGAGGTCGGGCCGTCGGTGGGCCAACACAATGGCGACGGAGCCGCCCATGCTGTGCGCAATCAGCTCCGCGCCGCTCACCCCCGCCGCGTCCAGAGCCGCGGCCAAGGCGTCGGCGTGGTCCTCCAGCCGGTAGCCGAAGCCCTCGGGCCGGTCGCTGATGCCATGCCCCGGCAAATCGACGAACAGACTTCGTCGCCCTGCGAGTTCGGGCCGGGCTGCGATATGGGCGTGGTAAACGGAGGAGACCGACCCCAGCCCGTGCACATACACGCGCGCGGGTTCCTCTCCCGGCGCCTCCGTCCAGCGGATACAGCTGCCCTTGCCGTCGAACTCGGCCTGCCTCATCGCGTCCTCCTGGGTACCTGGTCGGCCACGCCTTGCCGACTTCGTCATGCCGATGAACTCAACGATATACATCGGCGCCGATGTATCAATAGTTCGATGTATACCAAGTCGGATGTACAGCGGATGTGAGCGAGAATGTCAGCATGCTGGAGCTCGCCATCCTCGGATTCCTCTACGACACACCGCTCCACGGCTATGAGCTGCGCAAACGCCTCACGGCGCTGACGGGGCACGTGAAACCGGTCGCCGAGAGCACGCTGTACCCCGCCATCAAGCGGCTGGAGAAGACCGGCCTGCTCGCCCGCACCACGGAGCCCGGGGCAGTGGCTGCTCCGCGTCATGTCCTGACGTTGACCCAAGGGGGCCAACAGGAACTGCGCCGCCGACTTGCCGAGCCCGACCCGCGCGACATCAGCGACGAGAACCGGTGGTTCACGGTGCTCGCCTTCCTGCGGCACCTGGACGACTCGGCTGCCCAGTCGGCAGTACTGCGACGCCGGCTGGCCTTCCTCGAAGAGCCCGCAAGCTTCTTCTACGACGGCGACCGGCCCCTTGCCGCCGAGGAGCTGGACGATCCCTTCCGGCGCGGCATCCTGACCATCGCGCGGGCTACCTCCCGGGCCGAACTCAGATGGCTGCGCGAGACGATCGCCTCACTCGACGGCTGACGGGCCGATCGGCCGCACGGGCCGCCGCGGACGCCGGGAGGCATGACGACGAACGTGCACAGTACGTACCGCATGTCGTCGTTGCTGATGTCGTAGCTGCCGGGCATCTGGTTGATCCGACGGATACCGTGCGACCCTGCTCACTGTCGAACCCGTGCTCGACGACGGCACCCAGGATCAGCGAGGTGTCGTCTCAGCGCTTCCGTGTGCGGTCGGCCAGCTCGGCCGTCTCGGCGAGCAGCCGACCGATGGCGGGCACGGCCTACGTGCGGTAGAGCCCGAGTTCGAGCGCCGCGTGAAGTCCCAGGGGAATTCGTACGCCGAGCTGAGCCGGTAGATCTCCGAGGCTTCGCGGAACGGGTCCATCCGCCGGATCTGTTCGAGCCGCTCGAAGCCCTTCACCGTGCTGTCCCCCTTCTGTCGCCTAGGCTCCAACTCTACGTTGGGTATTGGAAGATGAAAGATCAGTCACGCAGGGGGAAGGCGATCAATATGTGGAGCAGGGTGCGCGAGTCGGGTGCGAGAGTTCTCCGCTCATTTCGCATGGAGCCGGACACCGGCAAGGACAGGCACGCACACAATCTGTTCGAGGCCGCCGCCGTGTATGTGTCGGCCTGCGCGGAGGACGACCAGGAGCAGATCGACGAGGCCGCCGGCTGGGTGTCTCCGGAAGCGCTGTCGTTCGGGGTGAGCGAACTGGCGTGCCGGGCCGTCATCGCGCTGGCACGGGAACGCGACGAGTCGCCGCAGACCGTCGCCCGGACCCTCCTCGGACTCCCGGCGGCCTGACGTCGCGGACGATCTCGGTCGATTCGCCCCGACCAGTCGGAAAGCTGCAGCTCCGGGTGCGCCTGGGAGTCGTGACAAGCGGCTTCCGGTCGCACTAGGGTGCGCGCCGTTGGACGAACCGATGGGGAGGCTGGGATGGCAGAGACGGACGAGGAGGCCGTCGCCGCCGCGGACGATGCGCTGTACGTGCTCACGGCGGTGCTGCTGACGCCGGCGAAGTTCCCGAGCGTGCTGGGCGACGACTACCCGGAGGCCTGCGCGGCGCTCGGTCTCGCGCCGCTCGCCGACGGATACGGCCTGGTCATCGGCCAGGACGGCGACGGCGCCCGGTGGACGGTCGTCATCGACGACGTCTCCTTGGTCGCGGTCGCCATCGCGTCCTGGGACTGCGGCATGGAGTACGACCTGTCGCCCGACGAACGTACGGTCGTGGCCGCGCTGCCCGGCTGGCCCCTCGCGGTGGCCGTCGCCGCCCCGAATGTGCCCGCCCCGCACGATCCCGAGCCCGACATCGCAGACGGTCCGCCACTCACACCGCCGGACACGAGCGTGTGGGGGCCGGCCCAGCGGCGCCTGGGCGCCGACGAGATCGCCCTGCAGTGGGCGGTGTGGCGCGAGCAGATCGACGACGCCGACTTCGCGACGCCGGGCGCCGGCGCGGACGCCGCCAAGGACACGAACGACGCCGAGGACCAGGGACCAGAAGCCGAGAACGCCGAGAACGCCGAGACAACCGAGAAGCAGGGCGGCCACAGCGGTATCCGGCGGGTCCTCGCCGAGGCACGCGCGTACGTGGAGTCCCCGCCGCCCCTCGGTCGCGTCCGGTCCTCCTTCGCCTCGGGCGACGCACGGACCCTGCGCGCGGACGGGCCCGGCTGGTCGCTGGTCGCCAGGACCGACGACATCGCCTTCGTACTCCTCGACGACGAGCCCGGCGAGGTCCTGCCGGTGGGTCGCGGGGCGGAGCTGCCCGGGCTTCTGGAAGCGCTCGACAAGATGGCGGTACGTCCTTCCTGAGCCCTCCCGACGCCCTCCTGACCTGCGCACCGAGCGGCGCGGCAGTGCGCCCGGACAGAACTGCCGATGTCTGGTGGCCCCATTCGGCGACAGCGTCACATGTGGCCCCAACCCATGGATGGCACGGCTGCAGGACCGCACCATGAGGCAGCCTTCACGGCTCCGCTCCCTCATGTGCCCGTCCCTTCCGCCAGGAGGCCGTCATGCGCCTGTCCCGAGGTCTTCCGTTCCTCACCGCCACGCTGCTGGCCGGCGCCCTCAGCTGGCCGACTCCCGTAGCGGCCACGGCAGCCGGCGAGCAGCACTGCACACGTCAGGAACGCGTACGGGTGCCCGGAGCGGACCACCAACAGAGCGCCTGCCTCCCGGATCTGACCACGTCGGGACTCGCCGGCACGCCGTACACCGACATGGCCGACCAGGCCGGGCTCACGGCACGGGGCACCCGGACCCCGACGGGGGTGCCCGGTATTCAGATCGACGGCTACTTCCCGGACTCCTCCCGCTTCAACGCCACGCACGGATGGCGTCACGACGCACAGTTCGTGATCCGGCTGCCGGACCGCTGGAACGGCGGGCTGGTCGTCACCGGCGCCCCCGGCACCCGCAGGCAGTACGCGACGGACACAGCGGTCTCCGATCAGGTCCTCGCACTGGGCTACGCCTACGCGGCGACGGACAAGGGCAACAACGGCTCGGACTTCTACCGCGACGGCAAGCGGCCGGGTGATGCGGTCGCCGAGTGGAACGCGCGCACCACTCAGCTCACCCGGGCCGCCCGCAAGGCGGTGGCACAGCGCTACGGGCAGGCTCCCCGTCGCACGTACATAACCGGCATCTCCAACGGTGGCTACCTCACCCGCTGGCAGCTGGAGAACCATCCCGAGCTGTACGACGGTGGCGTGGACTGGGAGGGCGCCCTGTGGACCGCGGACGGCCCCAACCTGCTCACCTCCCTGCCCACCGCGGTGGCACGCATACTCGGCTCCGCACGGGACGAGGACCTGTACGCGGTCGGCTTCGCGCGCGGCTCCGAATTTCTGTGGCCCTATCACGAGCAGGCCTACTGGGGCGTCACGCAGAAGATCTACCGCGCCGAGTTCGACCCGGCGTACGACCCCGGTTGTCCCGGCCCGTCCGCCGGGACCACGCCGGAGCAGATCCTGGCACCGTGCGCCTCCGATGCCGCGTACGACTACGCGTCGCGTCCGGCGTCCGTCCGTCGCGCCGTGGCCCGCGTCGCTCTGACCGGGCGCATCGGAAGACCGCTGATCACGCTGCACGGCGATCTGGACGCGCTGCTGCCGAAAGCAGCCGACTCGGACGTCTACGCACACATGGTCGACGCGAGCGGGCGAGGCCCACTGCACCGGTACTTCACGATCGCGGGCGGCACGCATGTCGACGGGCTGTACGACACCTATCCGGACCGGCTCCGGCCGATCCTGCCCTGCTACCGGTCGGCCTTCGACACGCTGGTCGCGTGGGTGGAGCGGGGCACCCGACCGCCCGCGGACCGTACCGTCGGCAGGCCCGCGAGCGGCGATGTGCTCAATTCGTGCGCGCTGTCCACCCCGGCCGCACCGACGGCCGGGCGATGATCAGCGACCGAGCTCCTTGCGCGTGGAGCGGCGCAGCCTGCGCCGCTGTGACGGGTCGAGCGCGAGGTAGGCGGCGGCCGGGACTCCCAGGACTATCAGGAGCGCGGCCCACCAGGGCAGCCAGATCAACAGGATGAGACCGGCCGCCACACCTCCCGCGGCGATCTTCGCGTTCTTCGACATGTGCGTCGCCTCCTTCGCGGCCACTGCCGCTCTCTGTCCTGAAAACGGGCCCGCGCTTCCAGCGGTTCCGAACCGCGACCCTGAGACGACCCTGAGGTGCGGCCCCTACTGGTCCCGGAGCTCCGGCGCCGACCGAAGTCCGATGTCCGCTGCCCGACGCCTGACGCCGACGCGTGACGCCCGACGCGTGACGCGTGACGCGTGACGCCCACGCCCACGCCCACGCCCAGTGTCCGCTGTCCGAGGCCGATCGACCCGCCGGATTCCGTACAAGGGGGATACCCACGCCGACCGGAGAGTGACCCGGGTCACATCCGGCATTTCGGATGGGCCGCCGAGTGCTGTACCCTCGGCCCCTCAATCCAGAGTAGTCAAGTTTGAGGAGTGCTGCAGAGCTGTGCCGAGGCTTCCCGAGGCAACACCGTTCGAGATCTCTGACCTGGCCGGGTGCTGTGCCGTGTTCGTACCCGGTGACCCGGCCCGCACCGGCCGGGTCGCCTTCTGGCGAGCCGACGGGGGCACCGTTCAGCTCGCCGCAGCCGGATCCGCCGAGGAAGCGGCCGTCGAGGACCTGACCGTCGCCCTGCCCGGCGATGACGGTGTCGAGCTGGTGAGCGTGCCGGCCGTCCTGCTGCCGGTGCGCGCCGCCCTGCCTGTGCTCACGCGTGCACGGGCGTCCGCGCAGGCTCACCGAGCGGGCGTCTTCTGGGGCACGGCGGCTGTGCTCGCCCTGCAACTCGTCGCACGCGGACTGCTCTTGCCCGGCCTCTCGGCGGACGATCACGACGCCTGGCGAGCCGGTCCCCTGCAACCCGAGGACGTCGAACGTGTTCGCGCCCTCGCCGCCGCGATGCCACCCGAGGCGCACGCCGTGCCGCTGGGCGACGTGGAGCCGCTGATGCTGCCGGATCCGGAGCGGCTGCTGCGGGCCTTCCTGGACGCGGTCACCGACGCACTCCCCCGCTCCCCCGCCGCGAAGCTCATCACAGGCGGTCCCTCCTACGCGGCCCAGGAGCCGCAGCGCCTGCCCGAACAGCGCGCATGGGCAGCCGATGTCGCCGCAGGCCACGACGCGGGCGTACGGCTCTCCCTGCGGCTCGAAGTGCCCGGCCTCGGCAGGGCGACGCAGGATGACGGGGCACTGTCGTTCCGGGCTGTTCTGCAGCTGCACAGCGTGAGTGATCCGGCGCTGGTCGCGGACGCCGCCACCGTGTGGGCGGCGCCCGGCGCCTTCGGCCCACGTGCGCGGCTGGACGCCCTGCTGGCACTGCGCCGCGCAGCTCGCGCCTGGGCACCGCTTGCGCCGTTGCTGTCTGCGGCCGTGCCGGACGCGGTGGAACTGGCCGACGACGAGGTGACCGACCTCCTCCAGGAGGGTGCTCGAACCCTCGCCGGAGCCGGCGTCGACGTGCACTGGCCCAAGGAGCTGACCCGCAACCTCACCGCCCGCGCGGTGATCGGCCCGCCGGACGAGGAGTCCGCGCCGGGCAGAGTGTCCTCGGACACCCCGTCGTTCCTGGCCGCCGACGCGCTGCTCGCCTTCAACTGGTGGTTCGCCCTGGGCGACCAGCGACTCACGCGCGAGGAGCTGGACCGTCTGGCGGAGGCGAACCGCCCCGTGGTGCGGCTTCGTGACCAGTGGGTCCTCGTCGATCCTCAGGAGGTACGCCGCGCCCGCGCGCAGCAGGACCACAAGGTGACGCCCATCGACGCGCTCGGCGCCGCGCTGACGGGCTCCACCGAGGTGGACGGCCGCCAAGTGGAGGTCCGGCCCACGGGCTGGCTGGCGGCGCTGCGCGAGCGCCTCGCGGACCCGGAGGGTCAGGAACCGGTGGCCCAGCCTGCCGCGCTCGCGGCCACACTGCGGGACTACCAGCGGCGCGGCCTGAGCTGGCTGGCCCGGATGACATCCCTCGGCCTGGGCTGCTGTCTGGCCGACGACATGGGTCTCGGCAAGACGATCACGTTCATCGCGCTGCATCTGCACCGGCAGTCCGACGACTCGTCCGCCGGTCCGACGCTGGTCGTGTGTCCGACCTCCCTGATGGGCAATTGGCAGCGCGAGATCGAGAAGTTCGCGCCCGGCACGCGCGTGCGCCGCTTCCACGGGTCACGGCGTGACCTGGCTGCCCTGGCGGACGGGGAGTTCGTGCTCACCACATACGGCACGATGCGGCTGGACGCGCGTCGGCTCGCCGAGGTGCCCTGGGGCATGGTCGTGGCGGACGAGGCCCAGCATGTGAAGAACCCGTACTCCGCGACCGCGCGGGAGCTGCGCTCGATCGGCGCACGCGCGCGCGTGGCGCTCACCGGCACCCCCGTGGAGAACAACCTGTCGGAACTGTGGGCGATTCTCGACTGGACGACGCCCGGCCTGCTGGGCCGCCTCGGCACCTTCCGCACGCGGTACGCCCAGGCCGTCGAGGGCGGCCAGGATCCGGCTGCCGCCGAGCGACTCGCCCGGCTGGTACGCCCGTTCCTGCTGCGCCGACGCAAGTCGGATCCGGGGATCGCGCCGGAGCTCCCGCCGAAGACGGAGACCGATCGCGCCGTGTTCCTCACCACGGAGCAGACCGGTCTGTACGAGGCAGTGGTCCGCGAGACGCTCGCGGAGATCTCCGGCGCCGACAGCATGGCGCGGCGCGGCCTGATCGTGAAGCTCCTGACGGGCCTGAAGCAGATCTGCAACCACCCGGCGCAGTTCCTCAAGGAGGAGCGGCCGAGGATCGCCGGGCGCTCGGGGAAGCTGGAGCTGCTGGACGAGTTGCTCGACACCATCCTCTCCGAGGGGGCGAGCGTCCTGGTCTTCACGCAGTACGTGCGCATGGGGCGCCTCATCGAACAGCATCTGGCGGCTCGTGGCTTGCCCTCTCAGTTCCTGCACGGCGGAACACCTGTGGCCGAACGCGAGGCCTTGGTTCGGCGCTTCCAGGACGGTGAAGTGCCCGTCTTCCTGCTGTCCTTGAAGGCCGCGGGAACCGGCCTGAACCTCACCCGCGCCGAGCATGTCGTGCACTACGACCGCTGGTGGAACCCCGCGGTCGAGGCGCAGGCCACCGACCGCGCGTACCGCATCGGCCAGACCCGGCCCGTACAGGTGCACCGGCTGATCGCCGAGGGAACCATCGAGGACCGTATCGCCGAGATGCTGAGCCGCAAGCGGAAGCTGGCCGCCGCGGTGCTCGGCGCGGGCGAGGCGGCGCTCACCGAGCTGACGGATGCGGAGCTGGCCGATCTGGTGGAACTGCGAGGGGGCGCCCGATGAATCGACACGACGGTGACATGGAGCGCACGTTCGCCGCGCTGCCGCCCGCGCACGGGCGGGGATTCGCACAGACGTGGTGGGGACAGGCCTGGCTGCAGGCGCTGGAGGAGTCGGCACTGGACTCGGGGCAGCTCAAGGCCGGCCGCAGGCTCGCACGCGCGGGAGCCGTCGGCGCGGTGTCGGTGCGTCCCGGCCGCATCACGGCGATTGTGCAGGGCCGCGACCGTACGGCGCACCGGGCCGACGTGCTGCTGGAGGAGCTGTCCGCAGAACAGTGGGACCGCTTTCTGGACATGGCCGTCGAGCGGGCCGGGCATGTCGCCGCGTTGCTGGACCGCGACATGCCACCGCACCTGGTGGAGGACGCGGCCGCCAGGGGCATCGAACTGCTGCCGGGCATGGGTGATCTGGAGCCCGAGTGCGGCTGCGGCGCCTGGGACCACTGCGGGCACACGGCGGCCCTCTGCTACCAGGTGGCACGGCTGTTGGACCAGGACCCCTTCGTCCTGCTGCTGATGCGCGGACGGGGCGAGCGCGACCTCCTGGACGACCTGCAGGCCCGCAGCGCCGCCCCCGCGACCCCGTCGTCCGAAGCGTCCGAGGCGTCCACCTCTCCCGATGCGGAGGGCGTGGATGCCTCTGAGGCGTATGCGACCGGCGACATCCTGCCGCCGCTGCCCGAGCTGCCCGAGCTGCCCGCTGAGCCGGGAGTGCCGCCGTCCTTGGACACCGAGACGCCGCCCGCGCCCGGCGTCGATCCGGCTGCCTTGGAGTTCCTGGCTGCCCGGACCGCCGCCGAAGCGCACCGCATGCTCGCGGAAGCGCTGCGGCCGGGTCCGGGACAGCGGGTCGTGGAAGCGGAGTTGACGCTCGACCAGGACGCGGTGCGCCTCGCCGCGGGCGCCCCTCTCGCCGACGTGGCGGAGCGACTGGCCGACGGATCGGGACGCGGCCGGGAAGGACTGGTGACGGCCGTACGCGCCTGGCAACTCGGAGGAGTCGTCGCGCTGTCCGTGCTCGACGAGGAGTGGACCGTCGAGGGCGAGAGGCTCGCACGCGCGCGTGCCGCCCTGGACTCCGCCTGGGACGAGGACGAACGGCCGTCGCTGCGAGCGAAGGGCAACCGCTGGACTGTCGTCGGCGCGCCGCGTCAGCTGCGCCTGGGACAGGACGGACGGTGGTGGCCGTACCGCAAGGAAGGGAGCCGCTGGGTGCCCGCAGGGGGCCCTGCGCAGGATCCGGCAACGGCTCTGGCCGCGGCGCAGGCTGGCACCGAGGAGGCGTCCTCACAGCCGTAGGTCATGCCGGGCGGCTCCGATGAGCACCCCTCCTGCAGCACGACGTCCGGCGAACGGGCATGGCTGCTGGGCGGGTTCGATGGACTGAGAGCGACCTCGGCTCGGCTGAGAGCGACCTCGACTCGACGAGCGGCCGTCGCCCCGCGTTCATCCCTCGGACGAACCGCGTTACGCCTGAGCTCCAAATCTGGCCGCTGTCAAACAACTTGGTCTTCAGGAGGCCCGATGCCCCCGCACGCCACCGGCCGGCGCCACGCCCAACGTCTCGTCGCCGCGGGCGTACCCCTCGCCGTGATCGCGGCGCTCGCGGCCACCGGCCCCGCCGCAGGTGCGGGGGACGAGGGCAGCGTCGCGAGCAAGAGCCGCGCCGCACACGTCGTACACACGGCGACCCTCGGCGACATCCCGCTCGGCGCGTTCAGCAACACACTGCTGCCGGGCAGCGTGGACAACGACCGGGGTGTGGACCTGGGCGGCATCGGCAGCGACATCTACCCGGCGGGCCGCAAGGGCGAGTTCTGGACCGTCACCGACCGCGGCCCCAACGGCCAGATCAAGGTGGACGGCACGAAGCGGCGGACGTTCCCCGTGCCGGGCTTCGATCCGGCGATCGTGAAGATCCGGGTGGCCGGAGACACCGTGCGGGTGCTGGACGCGATCCCGATCACGACGACGTCCGGGAGGCCCGTCACCGGACTGTCGAACCAGGCGAGCCGCGACGAGGCGCCGTACTCCTATGACGCGCGGACACCGCTTGCGTTCAATCCGAACGGGCTGGACACCGAGGGCATCGTGCGCGCCGCTGACGGGAGCTTCTGGCTCGCCGACGAGTACGGGCCCTCCCTTGTGCACGTCTCCGCGCGCGGGAAGGTCCTCACGCGCTACGTGCCCGAGGGGCTCCGCCTCACCGGCGCGGACTACCCGGTGGTGGAGGCGCTGCCCTCCGTCCTGCTGCACCGGAAGATCAACCGCGGGTTCGAAGGGCTCGCCCAACTGCCCGCCGGTGACCTGGTGATGGCCGTGCAGAGCCCGCTGTCGCTGCCGGACACGGATGCCGGGGAGGCTTCTCGCACCACGCGCCTGCTGCGCTTCTCGCCGAAGAAGAAGGCGGTCACAGCGGAGTACGCGTACCGCTTCGACCCGGTGAACGTGGTGGACCCGAGCGAGGACGACACCTCCGAGCTGAAGATCTCCTCGGTCGTGGCCGTGGGCGGCAACCGGCTGCTGGTCGAGGAGCGCACCGACAAGGCCGCGCGGCTGCACCTGGTGCGCCTGGACCGTGCGGCGAACATCCTCGGCGGTCCCTGGGAGGACGACACGACGTCGCCGTCCCTGGAGCAGCTCGACGACCCGGCGGGCTCGGGTGTGCCGGTGCTGTCCAAGCGGCTGGTCGTCGACCTGGGCACGGTCAAGGGTGTGCCCGGGAAGATCGAGGGCATCGCGCGCGTGGACCGCGACACGCTGGCCCTCATCAACGACAACGACTTCGGGATGACGGACGGCGAGGGTGCGTTCGACGCGCAGGGCAGGCTCGTCGACAGCGGTATCGAGACGTCGGTGATCTACGTGCGGCTGCCGCGCGGCATCTGACGGCCTGAGGCAGTTCGCCCGCAGGAGACGGGAGCGACGCCCTAGGGGAGTTCGTCCGGAAGCGACGGGAGCAGCGATTCGAGATCACTCGGAAAGCCGCTCGGCAGCTCGGTGGGGAATCCTGACGGCAGTTCGGTCGGGAACCCCGACGGCAGTGATGTCGGCAGCTCGCTCGGCAGCTTGCTTGGAAGCTCGGTCGGGATGCTGAAGGACGGCTTGGGCGAGCTGCTCGTGCTCTCGGCGGGCGTCTTCCCGTCGGGCGAGTCGTCGTTCCCGGAGGCCATCAGCACCACGGCCACCACTGCTCCGACGACCACGATCGCGGCGAGCAGGATGACCAACGGAGTCCGCCGCCTTGGTCCGCCGCCTCCGTCGGGTGATTCCGGGGGCGGCCAAGCACCGTACGTGGGTGGGCCGCTGTCCCCCGGAGGGGGGCCGTAGCCTCCAGGAGGCGGTCCGAAGCCACCGCCCGGCGGCGGCGTGTCACCCGGCGGTCCTGGCGGCTGAGGCGGTACGGGCGGCATGGCCATACCGACAAGCCTCGCCTCGTCCCGGCCAGGACGCGAGCCC
This sequence comes from Streptomyces sp. NBC_01017, assembly GCF_045162795.1. NCBI lineage: Bacteria > Bacillati > Actinomycetota > Actinomycetes > Kitasatosporales > Streptomycetaceae > Streptomyces > Streptomyces sp. NBC_01017. Next base: position 9,162,891 of record NZ_CP108683.1, on the reverse strand, counting down.
TTCTCGGGAGTTGATACGGGCCCATGCCGTGGAGCGCATGGTTCCGGAACATTCCGCGCGGAGACCGGTCGATTACCGGCACCAATTGCCGGCACCCTCTGCCCGTCCCGCGTGTGACTGGCCTCTGCGCAAGCAGGTCACACGCGGTCGGGCACACGCGCGTGGCCTCAGCCGCGCGCTCCCAGCAGGTGATCCATCGCCAGCTGGTCGAGGTGCTCGAAGGCCATCCCGCGCGCGGCCGCCGCCTCGACGTCGAACTCCTCGAACGCTGCGCGGTCCGCGAGCAGCGACTTCAGGCCGTCCGCCGCCGTCGGCTGCGCCAGCTCGTCCAGGCGTGCGGCACGCAGAGCCTCCTGGACCTCCGGGTCGGCACGGAAGGCGGCCGAACGCTCCTTGAGGATGAGGTAGTTGCGCATGCAGCCCGCGGCCGACGCCCACACTCCGTCGAGGTCCTCCGTCCGCGGCGGCTTGAAGTCGAAGTGGCGGGGCCCGCTGTAACCGGCGCTCTCCAGGAGGTCGACCAGCCAGAAGGCGGCACGCAGGTCGCCCGCGCCGAAGCGCAGGTCCTGGTCGTACTTGATGCCGGACTGGCCATTGAGGTCGATGTGGAAGAGCTTGCCCGCCCACAGCGCCTGCGCGATGCCGTGCGGGAAGTTGAGGCCGGCCATCTGCTCGTGCCCGACCTCGGGGTTGACGCCGTACAGCTCCGGCCGCTCCAGGCGCTCGATGAACGCAAGCGCGTGGCCGACGGTCGGGAGCAGGATGTCGCCGCGCGGCTCGTTCGGCTTGGGTTCGATGGCGAACTTGAGGTCGTAGCCCTGGGAGGTGACGTACTCGCCGAGGAGGTCGAAAGCCTCCTTCATGCGGTCGAGAGCCACGCGTACGTCCTTGGCGGCGCCGGACTCGGCGCCCTCGCGCCCGCCCCAGGCGACGTAGGTCCTGGCGCCCAGTTCGGCCGCCAAGTCGATGTTGCGGATCGTCTTGCGCAGGGCGTATCGGCGCACGTCGCGGTCGTTGGCGGTGAATGCGCCGTCCTTGAAGACGGGGTGGGTGAAGAGGTTCGTGGTGGCCATCGGCACCTTCATGCCGGTGGCGTCGAGGGCCTCGCGGAAGCGCTTGATGTGCGCCTCGCGCTCGGTGTCCGAGGACCCGAAGGGGATCAGGTCGTCGTCGTGGAAGGTGACGCCGTGGGCGCCGAGCTCGGCCAGGCGCTGCACCGTCTCGACCGGGTCGAGGGCCCGGCGGGTGGCGTCACCGAAGGGGTCCCGTCCCTGCCAGCCGACGGTCCACAGGCCGAAGGTGAACCTGTCCTCGGGGGTGGGCTGGTAGCTCATGCCGCGGCTCCTCGCTTGCTGACGACTGCTTGCTACGACTATTTCGTCATGGCTGTTTACAAATTAGTATGCCGACGCGTCCCTGGGAAGGGACAAGATGTCCCCGAAGGGGTGAGGTCCGGGTCGTGACGCTCCGGGCACCCTCGAAACAGCAGGTCGGTTCCCGCAGAGCCGCGGAAAGGGAGAGCCCGATGTCAGCAGCCGAGGGTCCGCTCGTCGTCGGCGTGGACACGTCCACCCAATCCACCAAGGCGCTGGTCGTCGACGCGTCGACCGGGCAGGTCGTCGCGAGCGGCCAGGCGCCGCACACGGTGTCCTCCGGCGCCGCGCGCGAGAGCGATCCACGCCAGTGGTGGGACGCCCTGTGCGAGGCGCTGCGCCAGTGCGGCGAAGCCGCGCACGAGGCCGCGGCAGTGTCGATCGGCGGGCAGCAGCACGGCCTGGTCACGCTGGACGACCGGGGCGAGCCGGTGCGTCCGGCTCTGTTGTGGAACGACGTGCGCTCGGCGCCGCAGGCCAGCCGACTGACCGAGGAACTGGGCGGCGCGAAGTTCTGGGCCGAGCGCACGGGCTCCGTTCCGGCGGCCTCGTTCACGGTCACCAAGTGGGCATGGCTTGCGGAGAACGAGCCGGAGTCCGTCCGGGCCACCAAGGCCGTACGTCTCCCCCACGACTACCTCACCGAACGCCTCACGGGGCAGGGCACCACCGACCGCGGCGACGCCTCCGGTACGGGCTGGTGGGCGTCGGCGACGGAGGCGTACGACGAGGAGATCCTCGCGCGCGTGGGGCTCGACCCGGCGATGCTGCCCCGTGTGGTCCGGCCCGGGGAGATCGCGGGCACCGTGCGCGACAGCCATGAGCTGCCGTTCTCCAAGGGCACCCTGGTCGCACCCGGCACCGGTGACAACGCCGCCGCGGCACTCGGCCTCGGCCTTCGGCCCGGCATGCCCGTACTGAGCCTCGGCACCTCGGGCACGGTGTACGCCGTGTCGAGGCGGCGCCCCGCCGACCCGTCCGGCACCGTGGCGGGCTTCGCCGACGCGCACGGCGACTGGCTGCCGCTTGCCTGCACCCTGAACTGCACGCTCGCCGTCGACCGCCTCGCCACCCTGCTGGGCCTCGACCGCGAGGCCGTGGAACCCACCACGGGCCTCACGCTCCTGCCCTACCTGGACGGCGAACGCACCCCGAACCTGCCGAACGCCTCCGGTGTGCTGCACGGCCTCCGTCACGACACGACCGCCGGCCAGCTCCTGCAGGCCGCCTACGACGGCGCCGTCCACGCGCTGCTCGGCGCCCTGGACCTGGTTCTGGACGAGGACGCGGACCGCTCCGCCCCGCTGCTGCTGATCGGCGGCGGCGCACGGGGGACGGCCTGGCAGCAGACCGTACGACGGCTGTCGGGGCGGCCGGTGCAGGTCCCCGAGGCCAGGGAACTGGTCGCGCTCGGCGCCGCGGCCCAGGCGGCCGGCCTGCTGACCGGCGAGGATCCGGCCGCGGTCGCCCGGCGTTGGAACACCACGCGCGGGCCGGTGCTGGACGCCGTGGAGCGGGACGACGAGACGCTGGCCAGGATCAGCGGGGTACTCTCCGACGCGGCCCCGCTGCTGGAGCGGAGCCCCGAGGCTCACTGAGGACTGACGAGGATTGACGGAGGCATGACCGCACCGCTGCACGAAGCCCACCCGACCGGAGCCGGGCGCGCGCTGCCGAACACCCAGCAGGGCATGCGCCGCCGCAACCTCGCCCGGGTGATGCACACCGTCAGCGCCAACGGTCCGCTCTCGCGTGCCGCCGTCGCCTCCCGGATCGGGCTGACGCGCGCGGCTGTGTCTACCCTCGTCGACGAGCTGATCCGCTCGGGACTACTGGAGGAACTCGGTCCCGAGCGGCCCGGCCGGGTGGGCCGCCCCGGCTCGGCGCTGGCCGTCAGCGGGCACGGTCCGGCCGGAATCGGGGCGGAGGTCGGCGTCGACCATCTCGCCGTCTGCGCGGTCGATCTGCGCGGCGTGGTGCGGTCCAGGGCGGTGCGGCACGGCGCGAATCGGGGCCGGGCGCCCGCACCGGTGATCGAGGAACTCGGCGAGTTGGTGCGCCGAGTCGTCACCGAGGCCGAGCACGAGGGGTTGTGGCCAGCCGGCCTGGCGGTCGCTGTGCCGGGTCTGGTGGCTCGGGACGCGCGCACGGTCGTCCGTGCTCCGAACCTCGACTGGCGGGACGCGGACCTCGGCGGTCTGCTGCCCGTGGACTTCCCGCTGAGCGTGGGCAACGAGGCCAACTTCGGCGCGCTCGCCGAACTCTGGCTGGGCGACGGTACTCCGCGCGACTTCGTGCACGTGTCGGCGGAGATCGGTATCGGTGCGGCGGTCGTGGTGGACGGCGGGCTGCTGCGCGGAACGCACGGTTTCGCGGGCGAGTTGGGGCATGTGCCGGTCCAGCCGGACGGACCCGCGTGTCCGTGCGGGGGGCGCGGATGCCTTGAGCAGTACGCGGGTGAGGAGGCGGTGCTGCGCGCGGCCGGACTGGAGCCGGGCGAGGACCGCGTCGGCCTGCTCGCCGACCGTGCCGCCGAAGGCGACGAGGACGTACGGCGCGCCCTGCACGACGCGGGAACGGCGCTCGGCATCGCACTGACGGGCGCGGTCAATCTGCTGGACCCGGAGAGCGTGGTGCTGGGCGGCGCGCTGGCCGGACTGGCCCCCTGGCTGCTGCCGTCGCTGGAGGCCGAGCTGGACCGGCGCACCGCGGGGCCGGCCTGTCCGGTCTCCGTGTCGCAGCTGGGCCCCGAGGGGCCGTTGCTGGGCGCAGCGCACTCCGTGGTGCGGGCCGTGCTGGACGATCCGGCGGGGGTGGCGGAGCGGGCCTGAACCCCGACGGAGCCGGGCACGTAGCCAAGCCGGCTCCCGGACGTCCGGCGGCAACATGCCTGATGCGATTCCATACGGGCCCGATTCCAGATTCCGCACCAGATCCGATTCCAGATTCCACAACGGGCCGGGTTCCAGGCTGAGTTCACTCGTGTGAGTGAGCGGGTTATCCACAATCCCGCGGCTGTCCACGGAAATCGACGCTCGCTTCTGCCCAACCCGGCAGCGCCGTACCGTGAATCACGTGAGCCGCGGTCAGCGCATGGCTACGGCACGACGCGATCGTTCCATTTCCCACCTGCCCCACATGCGATACCTGCCCCACTTGTCCGACCCATCCCACCGGCCTTCCGCAGAACGGAGCTGTGCAGCGATGAGCGACCCCAGGATCCTGACCGTGCGCCCCGAGCCCGGCGAGTACGCGTGGACGTTCGGCGGCGCACCGCCTGTGGCCCGCATCGCGCCCGGGACGGTGCTCGATCTGTACACGGAGGACTGCTTCGCCGGGCGGGTGCGGTCGGAGAAGGACCTGGTGTCCCAGGTGTGCGAGTTTCCCTATCTCAACCCGCAGACCGGACCGTTCCACATCGAGGGCGCCGAGCCGGGCGACACCGTGGCCGTGCACTTCGTATCGATCGAACCGGCACGGGACTGGGCCGCGTCGACCACGGTCCCCTTGTTCGGCGCGCTCACCTCGACGCACACCACGGCCACGCTGCAACCGCCTCTGCCGGAGACTGTGTGGATCTGGCAGCTCGACCGGGCACGACGTACGGCGTTGTTCCGGGCCCACGACAGTGACATCGAGGCGGAACTGCCCATGGACCCGATGCACGGCACCGTGGGGGTGGCCCCCGCACATCTGGAAGTACGCTCCGCCCTGGTGCCCGACGCGCACGGCGGGAACATGGACACGCCCGAGATGCGGGCGGGCGTGACCTGCTATCTCGGGGTGAACGTCGAGGGCGCGCTCCTCAGTCTCGGTGACGGACACGCCCGGCAGGGCGAGGGCGAGACCTGCGGCGTCGCCGTCGAGTGCGCGATGAACACCGTGGTGATCGTCGAACTGCTCAAGGGAGTTGCCACACCATGGCCCCGCATCGAGTCGGACACCCACATCATCGCGACGGGTTCGGCCCGGCCGCTGGAGGACGCGTTCCGGATATCCCAGCTCGACCTGGTGCAGTGGCTCGTGCGTGACTACGGGTTCAGCGAGCTGGACGCCTACCAGTTCGCGACCCAGGTCGTCGAGTCGCCGCTGGCCAACGTGTGCGACACCAACTACACGTGCGTGGCCAAGATCCGCAAGGAGTGGCTGCCGGCACGCGAGACGCACCGCGGAGTGCACGCGCAACTTCGCGAGACGGCAGCGACTCTGAGTTGAGCGCCCCGGCCGAACTCAACGGCTGAGGGCCGGGGCCAACCCAGGCCGCTGAGCGCCCCCGGCCGACCTGAACCGCTGAGCAAGCCGGCCAACCTGTGCCGAAGGCGCAATTCCCTGACGCTGAAAGACAGACCGCCGCCCCTGAAAGGGAAACCCCTTTGAAACGCGCAAGACCACGCCCCACCCGTCGGCTGATCCTCCAAGGCACCGCACTCGCCGCACTCCCGTATGTCCTGCTCCCCGAGCGACCGGCCGGTGCGCATGCCCCTGCACCGGACTACGCGCTCGCTGTGTGGCGCCCGGCGAGCGCCGCCAACTACACGGTGGCGAACCACTCAGCGGCCCGTCCTGTCGATCGGGTGATCATCCACGTGACTCAGACGATCTACACCAAGACCCTGTTCGTCTTCGAGAACCCCAGGCAACACGTGTCCGCGCACTACGTCGTCCGGTCGGCCGACGGACACACGTCACAGTGCGTCCGCGAGGCGGACATCGCCTGGCACGCCGGGGACTGGGAGCACAACAGGCGCAGCATCGGCATTGAGCACGAGGGCTGGGTCGACGAGCCCGCCTACTTCACCGGCGTCATGTACGAGACGTCGGCCCGGCTCACGGCTGCCATCTGCACCAGGTACGGCATACCGAAGGACCGGGAACACATAATCGGCCACCATGACGTGCCGGGCACCGACCACACCGATCCCGGCCCCCACTGGGACTGGGAGCGCTACATACGGTTGGTCAACGCGGCCTGAAGTGTCACATGGCGTCACCGGCATGGCCATCGTTCGGGTGACCCGGGTCGAAAAGGTTGTCCGCGTGCGCACCCGGAGTGACGATGTCCTCAGCCGCATCGCCTTCCGGGAGGCCGAGTTGACCGATCCATGGGTGGCCCTGGAGCCGGGGGCCGACCCTGCCGAGCGGATACGGGTGCTGCGTCATGCGCATGAGACGTTCACCGAGGTGGGCACGGTGCCGAAGCCGGTACGTGCCGTGGTGGCCGACTCGTGGCGGCGTTCGGCGCGGGCGGGTGTGGGCCCGGACGTTACCGCCAGCGTGGAGCTGGCGGACGGCGATCTCGGCGCCTATCGCGCGGAACATCCGCTGGCGCGGGTGATGCCGTTGTTCCGGGAGCTGTTGGGCACGTTCGCCGCCGACGGGGAGCATCTGCTCGCGGTGTGCGACGCGCACGGCAGGCTGCTGTGGGTCGAGGGCGATCCGACGACCCGGCGCAGGGCGGGACGGATGAACTTCGTGCCGGGTGCGCGGTGGGCGGAGTCCGCGGTGGGGACGAACGCGCCGGGCACGGCGGTCGCGGTGGACCGGCCGGTGCAGGTGTTCGCGGCCGAGCACTTCATCCGCCGGGTGCAGCCCTGGACCTGTGCGGCAGCACCGGTGCACGATCCACGCACGGGACGGGTGCTGGGGGCGGTGGACATCACCGGCGGCGACGGGCTTGCGCATCCGCACAGCCTGGGGTTCGTGCAGGCGGTGGCGCGTGCCGCGGAGTCCCAACTGGCGCTGCTCGCCCCGCGGGTGCAGACCACCGACACGCCCGAGCTGTGCGCTCTGGGCCGCGACGAGGCGCAGTTGCGCATCGGAGGCCGCCGGATCAGGCTCAGTCGTCGGCACAGCGAGATCCTGGTGCTGCTGGCGCGCCACCCGGAGGGGCTGACCGGTGACGAGTTGCTGTGTGCGCTGTACGAGGACGAGTCGGTGACGCCCGTTACCCTGCGGGCCGAACTGGCCCGGCTGCGCCGGATCGTCGCTCCCGGGCTGCTCGGCTCCCGGCCCTACCGGCTCACGGTGCCGGTCGAGTCGGACGTGACGGTCGTCGAACGCCGTCTGGATGCCGGTGCGGTCACTGGTGCGGCCATGGCATACGCCGGCCCGCTGCTGCCCGGCTCCCAGGCACCGGCGGTGGTGCGGCTCCGGCGGCGCCTCGCGGACGGGGTCCGTACGGCGTTGATCGCCCGCCGTGATCCCGACCTGCTGGCGGACTGGGCGCACGCGCCATGGGGCGAGGACGACCTCGACGTATGGCGAGCACTCGCGGCGGTGCGTCCGACGTCGGCGGTACGGTCGCGGCTGACCGCGCTGGAGTACGAACTCTCAGCACCGCATGCTTGGCAGCGCCGTGCGACCCGCTGACCCGCCTCCGGCGCGCTGACAGAACCCTCGGTGCTCCGGCAGAACCCCAGGCGCGCGCAACGTACTTGCAACCTCGCCGTCCCTAGCCTCGCGCCGAGAGCTGCCCAACGGCGGGCAGCGCTTCTTCGGGAGGCAGAGCAGCATGACCCGTTACACGGCGCCCGGCACCGAGGGTGCGATCGTCTCCTACCAGGCGCGCTACGACCACTTCATCGGCGGTGAGTACGTGCCGCCGATCCGGGGGCAGTACTTCGAGAACCCGTCGCCGGTGAACGGGCAGCCGTTCACCGAGATCGCGCGGGGCACGGCGGAGGACGTGGAGCGGGCGCTCGACGCGGCGCACGCGGCCGCCCCCGCGTGGGGCCGCACGTCGGTGACCGAGCGGGCCGACATACTGCTCAAGATCGCCGACCGTATGGCGGCGAACCTTGAGCAGTTGGCGGTGGCCGAGAGCTGGGAGAACGGCAAGCCGGTACGCGAGACGCTGGCAGCGGACATTCCGCTGGCCATCGACCACTTCCGCTACTTCGCGGGCGCGATCAGGGCGCAGGAGGGGTCGCTCGGCGAGGTCGACGACGACACGGTGGCGTACCACTTCCACGAGCCGTTGGGCGTGGTCGCGCAGATCATCCCGTGGAACTTCCCGATTCTCATGGCGACATGGAAGCTCGCCCCCGCGCTGGCGGCCGGCAACGCGGTCGTACTCAAGCCGGCCGAGCAGACCCCTGCGTCCATTCACTACTGGCTCAGCCTGGTCGCCGACCTGCTCCCGCCCGGCGTGCTCAACATCGTCAACGGCTTCGGCGTGGAGGCGGGCAAGCCGCTGGCGTCGAGCCCCAGGGTGGCCAAAGTGGCGTTCACCGGTGAGACCACGACCGGCCGGCTGATCATGCAGTACGCCTCGGAGAACATCACTCCGGTCACCCTCGAACTCGGCGGCAAGTCCCCGAACATCTTCTTCGACGACGTCTGGGCGGCGAACGACGACTTCCGGGACAAGGCGCTCGAGGGCTTCACCATGTTCGCGCTCAACCAGGGCGAGGTGTGCACGTGCCCGTCCCGGGCCCTCGTCCAACGCGGCCAGTACGCCGACTTCATGGAGGCGGCGATCGCCCGCACCGAGCAGATCAAGACCGGTCACCCGCTCGACACGGACACGATGATCGGCGCGCAGGCCTCCAACGACCAGTTGGAGAAGATCCTCTCGTACCTGGACATCGGTCGGCAGGAAGGCGCCAGGGTTCTCACGGGCGGCGAACGCATCGAGCACGACGGCGAGTTGAAGGGCGGCTACTACGTCCAGCCGACGATCTTCGAGGGCGACAACCGCATGCGGATCTTCCAGGAGGAGATCTTCGGCCCGGTCGTCTCGGTGACGTCCTTCGACGACTTCGACGACGCCATCAAGATCGCCAACGACACGCTGTACGGCCTCGGCGCGGGCGTATGGACCCGCGACATCAACACCGCGTACCGCGCGGGCCGCGCGATCCAGGCGGGGCGTGTGTGGACGAACTGCTATCACGCGTACCCGGCGCATGCGGCGTTCGGCGGCTACAAGGGCTCGGGCATCGGGCGTGAGACGCACAAGATGATGCTGGAGCACTACCAGCAGACCAAGAACCTGCTGGTGTCGTACGCGCCGAAGAAGCTGGGCTTCTTCTAGGCGCAGGAAGAAGGGCGCCTGACCAGGCAAAATGCCTGGTCAGGCGCCCTTCGGAGTGCACGGCCGAGTGGTAGGTCGAAATACGCGCCTACTCGCGAGGCAGGCGCCAGGTTGAGAATCCTTGGGCCGGGGGGCTGCTCCTCCGCCTAGGATCCCGATCATGTTCAAGTCAGGGGTGGGGTTCCTCGCGCTGTTCGGGCTCGGCTGGTGGCTGCTGGGCTCGAGCGCATTCGACGGGGTGACGCGGCAAGTTCTGGTCGTAGGTGGCTGTGCCGTTGCGGTGGGGCTGATGCTCGCCGCGCGCCGTTTTCTCCCCTCATCGGCAGGGGGGCCATTTCCTGTCGGCCGGCGTCGGCGGTTCAACCAGATCAACGGGCTTCAGTGGCTGCTGATCATCGCCATCGCCGTAGTCTGCGGTCAGGTCGGCGTGCCGGTGCTCATTCCCCCGCTGGTCGCGCTTGTCGTGGGGCTCCACTTCCTGCCGTTGGCGTCGGTGTTCGAGCAGCCCCGACTGCGGATACCGGCGGCCCTGTTGATCGCTTCCGGGGCTGCGGGCATGACCGTCTGGCTCACGAACGGCCCGGACGAGACCGTTCGCCTCGTGGTGGGCCTTGCTTCTGCGCTCTCCCTGTGGGGCATGGCGATATGGACAGTCGCGGGGGCGGCATCCGCTGCCGACCAAGGGGTAGTCAATGGGTAGTCAATGAGGTATCTGGCGGGGCGTGACAGCCACCCTGTGCTGGTGGCAGAGCGCGTACGCGTGCACAAGATCCGTTCGACCCCGCTCCTCCTTGAGAGTACGAGGCGGTGCCGCCCCATCGGGTCCTGGTCGTGCAGCGTCCGGCGGGGCGCCGGCGGCCTCGGCGCCGCCATTTCCCGACGGCAACTGCCTTTTCCCCGGGGTGACTTCCTTGGCCCCTCGTGCAGCTCTAGGCTCGTGACGCGGGTTCCGCGGGGGAACTTTGCCGTCCGTGGACCGGGGGCGACGTGGATGTGCCGACGCTGATCCTGCTGGGTGCGGTGGGAGGTGTGCTGCGCGGGGGTCGTCGACCTCTACATCCAGTTCGCGAACTGGCGTTCGGCTCGCGGCGCCCATCAGCGCGAACAGCTGTCGGAGCACGTGAGACCCCGCCTGACGCAGTACTTCGACCCGGCCGTCGACCTGGCCGCGGCCGGCGTGCACAGTGTGATGGGCGCCGGGATGGCGGTCCTGTTCGGCACCACGGGCCAGATCAGCGGCCCGTACGCGGCCATCGTCGTCGGCGCCTCCGCCCCGGTGCTCCTGACCCAGCTGGCCCGCATCCAGTCGGTGAGCGAGGCCCTGGGGGGCGGGCAGGCGGGTGCGGGCCCGGCCGACCCATCAGCCGGAGTGGGCGCCGGACCGGCCGAGCCCGCGGTGACCATGGGGGCCGGCCCGGTCGATCCCACCGTGACCATGGGCGCCGGCCCGGTCGATCCCGTTCAGCGGCCCGTGCCGTCCATGGTGCAGCCAACGCTCCCCGAGCAGGGGGCTGCCGTACGCGACGAGCCGCAGGCTGCCGCCGCCTCAGGGGCTGCCGCGCTTCAGCCCGACGCCGAAGCGGGACAGTCGCAGCGGACGTCGTCGCACCTGCGGTCCGCCGCTTTCCGGCAGGACACGGAGACGGCCCAGCCGCACCCGAACGGGCAGCCCGCCGATCCTGGACATGGCCATGGTGGCCGGGGGACGCCGCCGCTGAGGCATGAGCGGGCCGCCGGTGAGGAGGGGAGGCCATGACCACGCGCCCCTCCGTGAGCCGCCGTATCGCCGCGGCGGTACTCGGCGTGGAACGCCCCGGCCGCGGACCGCGGGACGCCACCGCCCGTCGCGACCTGCCCTACGGCCGTCGCCTGCTGGCCGCGGTGCTCGGTGTGCGAGCGGGGGCACGACCGGTCCCGGCCCGGCCGAAGACCCGGGCGCGGATCGAGGAGGCGGACGTGAGCTCTGCCGGGGCCCGGATCGACGAAGCGGACGCGAGCTCTGTCGGGGCCCGGATCGACGAGGCGGACGCGAGCTCTGCCGGGGCACGGTTTGAGACGTCGGCCGAGACACGGGCCGGGGTGGTCACGAACCCGAGGCTCCGACCTCCCTCGCAGAACGAGACATCCGAGCTTCCGACCACACCGGTGGCCCCTCTGCCCTCGGTTGCTGTGGAGCCGGACTCGCCCCCTCACCCACCGGTGGAACGGGAGGAGTCGTGGGAACGCGTCGGCCCCGAGGAGCCGCCGTCGACCCCGCCACGGCGTCCGCCCCGAAGGTCGTACGCAGGGGTGGGGGTGCGCAGCACTCCACAACATCTGCTGGTAGAGGACCGCCGGGACTACGAGCGGCTCCTCGACGAGGCTCTGTACACCGCACCGGACCGCCAGGGACTGACGGCCGTCGGCCGACGGCTCCACCCCGAACAGCTGCGCACCATGGCTCTCAACGCAATCCCGATCATCACCGCTGCCGCGGCGACGGAGTACCAGCACTACGTCCGTGTCCGCGAGGAACTGCGCGACCCTGCGGCGCACCCGCGAGGGTCCGACGTCACCGAGGCGGTGCCGGCCAGCAACATGCGAGCCGTCGAAGAGACGACGGGCGCGGGTGCGCTCGCCGTCGCGGTGGTCCTGACGCCCGTGCTGGCGGGCACCGCCGCGACGATCTTCCTCGGCGTCGGCCACCTCCTGGAGCTCGTGGGCCGTGCCTCCTCCTTCAGCGGCGGCCTCATCACCACAGGATGGGTCTTCGGCGCCGTCACGGCGGCAGCGGTCCTGGTCGCCGCCGTCGGGCTCCTGCTCAGCGCCCTCCGCAATCGGCCGCCGACCGAGACCGGGGAGTACAGCGAGTTGAGCGCCGAGGTGGATCGTGCCAAGGAGGCCTGGCGCGCGGCGCTGCTGGAGCGCGGCATCCACCCCTTCCTGCGGGATGCGCTCGCCGATCCCGGCACGGCATCGGCGCAGTATCGAGCCACGTCCTCGGGCGGCCGCATCCCTCAACTCGGATACAGCCGCCCGGGCTTCAGCAGCCCGGAGGACGAAACCGAGCCGGGGCCGCGCCCGAGCTTCACCAGCAGGGACTTCACGAGTCCTGACTTCACCGGTCCTGACTTCGGAGGCCCCGAACACGAGCCTGAGTAAGTCCCGCACCCCGCATCGCCGTGCCTGGCTGCTGTGAGGCCCGTCCGGTCGAGCATGTGACAGCTCGTTGTATGTGGTTCCGACCGGCCCAGAGGAAAATGGATCTTCGTCCACTGCCGGTTGTGGCAAGGTGCCCGCATGTCCGACCCCATCGCTTACCCGGTCTTCCGCACCACCGACCCCGTACTGGCCCTGCACGTGGCGCGGCAGCTGGTGGCACTGGGCGACCGGCGGTACACGAAGGTTTCCGTGGACGTCGAGCTGCGCACCGCCGGGGAAGTGTTGCGGATACGCGAGGCGCTGCCGGATGCCTGGGTCCGGAAAGAGGACGTCGAGGGCTGGGCGCGGGATCCGTCCGACCCGACGGGCTTGCACGGAGGTGTCCACGCGCCCGAGCTCTCCACTGACCTGGCCTTCCTCTCCTCGCACCTGCCGCTCTGGGCATCGATGGAATACCGGCCCCTGGGCAGCGTTGAGGAAGAGTTCGCTGCCTTGGTGGGCCCGAACATCGGCGAGATCTGGTGGTCGAGCTTGATCTGGCCTGACGTACCGGACCGTGGCATCTACCGCGAAGCCGACAATGCCCGGGTTTCCCTGCTGTTCAATTGCCGCACCACCGAGCTCGACGAACGCGCCGATGACCACACTGTGCTCGTCCATGTGCGCCGCGGGAACCGCGACGGGGCCGAGGAACGGCACGCTTCGTGGCTGGCCGAGCAGATCGGCCAGTCCGTCATCGGCCCACCGCAGGAGTAACCGCCGATCGGCCATGGCTGCGCTCGTCGACGCGCTGGGACAAGGCATGCGCATCGCCGAACCGGCCTTCGGTCCGGCGCCAACGACTGACGGCTCGGGAAGTGGGGCCGCCCCAAGTCCAGGTCACATACCGGGTCGGGCCTCCAGCACCCGGTGCAGCTGTCCGCGGTCGACTCGGACCCGGACTCGGACTGCAGCGCGGCAGTACGCCCTCGGTCGGCGCCGGCGGCGTCCGCGGTCGGCTGCGCGGCCGCGGTCATGGCCGCGGGATCCTTGAGCCTGCGCTCGCCGCCGTCGGAGTGCCGATCGATGAGCCGCGGCAGACGCGCCGTATCGAGGACATCGGCGAGCCCGGCGCCGTGCCGGGGTCGGCCTAGCGGACCGCGATCGGTCGGCACCACGCGGACACCGAGCCGGCCGGTCAGGCCCACGGGCCGCGCGCGGCCAGCCGCAAGGATCCGGGCCCGGTGCATGTGCGTCCGAGCCACACCGCCCCCGTCCGCAGCCCGCCCCCGTCCGCAGCCCACCCCCATCCGCAGCCCGCCCCGGCCGGCTCCCGCCATCGCACGAGCAGCTGCCCGTGCGACATCGGGGCACCGGGTCGGTCAGCGCGAGCGCCGCCGTGCCGCGCTCCGCAGCGCGCTGGACCGAGGCATCCACCATCACCCGGAATCACCCGGAATCACCCGGAATTCGTGCAGACATTCGATCGATGGCTGGGTTGGAGGCCCCTACGGTCCGACCAGGGCTCGGTGAGAGCCGAGCGTGCGGGCGTCCCGGGACGCCCGCACGCCGACTCTGCCGGGATCGGTACCGGAGGTCCGCCATGTCGACACGGGCCACAGGCAGCAGCTAGTCCCGTTTGACACGGTTCGGGCCAGTGGCATGGTGGGAGGCGGGGGTGAGGGTCAGGAGGCTCGGTATGGCATCCGGTTCGGCTTGGCGTTCGGCAGCGCGGCAAATGCCGCTCAGGCTCACCGCCGGTGCGTTCTTTCTCAACTCCGGACTGTCGAAACGCGACGCGGACCAGGCCACCGCTGAGCAACTCCACCAGCTCGCCATCGGCACCTACCCCTTCCTGGGCAAGCTCGACGCTCGGACGTTCACCCGGCAGCTCTCCACCGAGGAGATCGCCATCGGCGCCGCGCTGCTCCTGCCCGTCATCCCTGCCGCCGTGGCCGGGACTGCGCTCACCGCATTCGCCTGCGGCACTCTCGGGCTGTACCTGCGTACGCCGGGCATGCGTCAGGAAGGCGGTCTGCGCCCCACTGAGCTGGGCACCGCGCTGGCCAAGGACGTCTGGTTGCTGGGCATCGGCATCTCCCTCATCGCCGAGGGCGTGACTGGGCACCGGAGCCCCGCGGCCTCTGCCCTCGGGCCGTGGCGCCGCATGCTGCGACGCTGATCAGGCCCTCGCGCCGAGCCTTTCCAGCGCGGAGTCACACGTCCGTCCGGTCGTTGTGCCGGCTCCGTGGCTGACACGCTTTCGATCGTGTCGATGTGCCCCTCGACAGCGGTTTTACAGCTGGGCCGAGGGCGAGAACTTCTGGCCGGCTACGGAAGGCGTCGACGGGGCCCACCCGTTCGCTCCCGCCTCCGGGCTGGTCCCCTTTCTGGCCGCTCAGCGGAGGCTGGACCGTCTTGGAGTTCGGGTTCCAGGGCTACTCCTGGTTGACGACAGCCGGCGCCGCTACCCGGCGGATGTGGCGGTGGTTGAGGACGTTGCCGGCGGCGCTCTGGAAGCGCTCCTGAGTACGTCCTGCACGCGCATCGGATGCCTTGAGCGAGCTGGCAGCGATGCTCGACGTGATGCGCCAGCAGCACAGTGAGCATTAGGGCCGGGTATACGTGCTCGAACGGAGCGACAAATGGGGCGACAAGGCGAGGGGCGCTTCTTGCGAGCAGCTGGTGCTTGAGCGTGCCCTCGGGGATCTCGCGGAGGCGGCCGAACGCAACAGTGGGAGCACGTGTTCCTGCAGCTCGGTTCCCTGCTGGTCCAGTAACACCGCACCAGCCACATGGAGTTCGGGAAACCCTCCGCTGACCAGCAGGGCCTCTTCGACGGCTCCTGCCGGCAGGCGCTTCGTCGCCGCGCCTGCCCGCTGGCCGTCTGCGACTGTCACATCGGCTACGTCCATCTGGAGACCCTGCCGCTGTACGACGTGTTCGCGGGCGGAGTCCCGGAGCGGATACCGGCCGGGCTCCCGGTACCGGCCGGTGATCCGGCGGGAGTCGTCGGCGGCGAGGAGGGCCGCCACGCCGGCCGCATGGGAGGGCCTGCGGATCCGGTCGAAGCCTGATCGCACAGCAGGACTTGTCTTCGCGCCCTTGTCAGGCGCCCTTCGTTCCCTCAGCCCCCTCGTCCACCGCCCAGATCCGGCTGCTCAGGTCCGAGCCGCGTAGGACCTGGACGCGCCAGGGGTCGATGCGCAGCAGGTGGTAGTCGGGGCTGTCGGGGCCGGTGCTCCAGTAGAGGTGTGGGTCGTAGCCGACGCCCGGGGGGCTGTTGCGGTGGTACAGGTTCCAGGCGCGCAGCTTGGTGGCACGGTCGTGTACCCAGGCCGAGACGCTGTCGATGAACACCGCGTCCTGGCGGGGGTGCCAGTACGCGTAGGTCGTGTGGGGGTTGTTCGCCAGGTGGGCGGCCTTGATCGGGGTCCGGAAGACGGCCAGCCAGCCGACGGGGCGCCCATCGGCGGTCTCCCAGACGGGCTGGACGATGCGGGCGCGGGGGCGGTTGTGACGGTCGACGGTGATCATCGTGCAGTAGACAGTCTGCTGGACGTACTCGACGAAGGCGGCCTCGATCTCGGAGAACGAACGCACCTGTGCAGCGCCCATGGCGGTACCTCGGATTCGCGGACGTGGAAAGGGAGAGGGTGCGGGGAGGGAAGCGGAGGGGAGGGGAGGGGAGCGGAGGGGAGGGGAGCGGAGGGGAGCGGACGGAAGGTCGAGGAAACGGGACAGACCGCCCGGCTGCTCGCGGGGAGCAGCCGGGCGGCCGGCCGGAGGTGTCCGATCGGCGGACCCACCGGTCACGGGGCGGGCGGGAAGTGACCTTCCTGGACGAAGAACTCCACGTACCTGGCGAAGAGTTCGCGGGTCAGCGGCGGGCAGGTGATGTGCGTGCCGACGAGGGCCGCCTCGGTCTCGGTCGTGTCGATGGGCGGGTAGAAGCCGTCGGTGTCGGACGTCATCATCTCGAAGGCGTGCAGCAGCGGAAGCAAGGCGTTGTCCCGGTCGGACCGCACCGCTGCGCTCCACCGCTCACGGTCCGTCTCGTCGAGGCGGTACCCGAGTTCGCGCAGGTACGACACGCAGTCCGCGAGACTGAGCGAGCTCCGGTTGAACAGGTGGAAGGTGCCGCCGGCCGGCTCGCACTGCGAGATGCCCACGATGGCGGCGCTGACGTAGTCGACGGGGAGCAGATGGAAGCGGCCGTCGACACCGGCCGGCGCGGCCTGCGCCTGGAGGAGGCCCTTGAGGCTGAGCCAGACGAAGTCGCGGGTCTGGCAGGCCCCGTTGCGGGTGTCGCCGGAGATGACGTCGACACGGTGCACGGACACCGGCAGGCCCCGGTCCCGGGCCAGGCCGACGAGTTGTTCGGCGACCCACTTGGACTGGAGGTAGCCGCTGGGCAGCGCCTCGGCGGGGCCGGTCGGGTCGGTCACCTTCAGGGGAACGCCGGGCGTGACCGGGCCGTTGAAGACACCGACCGTGGAGATGTAGTGCACCGGCACCGTGCGATGGCGGGCCGCCAGGCGCAGGATCTCCCCGGTGCCGTGGACGTTGGCGGCGCGCAGTGCCTCGTAGGGGTGCAGCCAGTGCACGGTGGCGCCCGCGTGGTAGACCGCGTCCACGGTACGGGCGAGGTCGTCGAACACCTCCTCCGTCAGGCCGAGTCGCTCGTCGGCCAGATCCCCGGCGCGGACCCGCAGCCGGCTCTCGTCGATGTCGTCCCAGACGCGGTACCAGGTCAGGCTGGAGCGCAGGCGCCGGTACGCCGTCTCGTCGTCGGCGCCGCGCACCAGGCAGTGGACGCGGGCGGTCGTGGTGCGCATCAGATCGCGCACCAGGAACGCGCCGAGGAATCCGCTCGCGCCGGTGACCAGGATGTCGGACGGGTCGGTGACGGTACGGACCACCTCGTCCGCGGGGCGGATGTCGGCGGGCAGATCGAGGTCGGCGGCGTATTCCACGGCGAGGGCCGGCCCGGACGGCTCGGGCGCGTCCCGGGCCGCGAGGAGTTCGATGCGCAGGTGTGCTGCCAGGGCCCGGGGGGTCGGATGGTCGAAGACCAGGGTGGCCGCCAGCCGCAGGCCCGTGAGCGTCGCGAGCCGGTTACGGAGTTCGACCGAGGTGAGGGAGTCGAAACCGCTGCTCTGCAGCGGGCGTTCGGGGTCGGTTCCGGTGGGGTCGGTACGGCCGAGGACACGGGCGATCTCGGCCAGTACGGCATCGAGGACGACCGTGAGTTGCTCCTCTTCGCCGAGTCCGGCGAGGCGGTCGGTGAGCGCGGGCCCCGCGTCGGCCGCTCCGCGCGCCTTGGCGCGGGCCGGCACGCGCACCAACGACCTCAGCAGCACCGGCACCTGCGGCTGGCGGCGCAGGGCCGGGATGTCGAGGGGGGTGGCCACGAGGTACGGCCGGCCGGTGTCCAGAGCGAGGTCGAACAGGGCCGTGCCCAGCTCCTGGGGGACGGTGCGGAAGCCGCTGCGGGCGATCCGCTTGAGGTCCGTCTCGGTCAGACCGCCCGTCAGCCCGGTCTCCTGCTCCCACAGGCCCCAGGCGATGGACGTGGCGGGCAGCCCTGACGCGGCGCGGTGCTGGGCGAGGGCGTCAAGGTGGGCGTTGGCCGCGGCGTAGGTGGACTGGCCGGGGCCGCCGACAGCGGCGGCCACGGACGAGAACAGCACGAACGCCGTCAGGTCGGCGTCCCGGGTCAGTTCGTGCAGGGCCCACGCCGCGTCTGCCTTGGGCCGCAGTACGGCGTCGAGCCGCTGCGGGGTCTGCGAGCCGATGACGCCGTCGTCGAGGACACCGGCGGTGTGGACGACACCGCGCAGCGGGTGCTCCGCCGGCACCGACGCCAGGACGCGCGCCAGGGCGGTGCGGTCGGCCACGTCGCAGGCGGCCACGGTCACGGACGCGCCCAGGGCGTGCAGTTCGGAGCGCAGTTCCGTGGCGCCGGGGGCGTCCGGGCCGCGCCTGCTGACCAGCAGCAGGTGGCGGACGCCGTGGTGGGTGACCAGGTGACGTGCGAAGTGGGCGCCGAGCGATCCCGTACCGCCGGTGACCAGGACGGTGCCGTCGGCGTCCCAGACCGTGCGGGGGCCGTCGGTTGCGGGCTCCGGGAGCGGGGTGCGCAGCAGGCGCGGTACGTGGATTCGGGGCGCGCCGCCCGGGGTGGTCACGCGGATCGCGGCTTGCGGTTCGCCGGAGGCGACCACGGCGGACAACGCGTCGGGGACGGAGGAGGTGTCCACATCCACATCCAGGCCCAGGCCCGGGTCCAGGTCCAGGTCCAGGTCCAGGTCCGTGTCCGTGTCCGTGTCCGTGTCCGTGTCCACCAGGACGATCCGTCCCGGCGTCTCCGACTGGGCCGATCGCAGCAGGCCCCAGGCCGCCGCGGCGGCAGGGTCGGTGACGCCCTCGTCGCCGGTGACGGCCACGGCGCCGCGGGTCACGACGACCAGCGGCGTCGTGGCCAGGGTCTCCTGGGCGAGCCACTGGCGGGCCCAGGACAGGGCGAGGCCCACGGTGTCCCTTACGGCGTCCTCTGCGGCCGGCCCTGCCGGGGTGGTCAGGTCGAGGCGTACGGCCCCGATGGGCTCGCCGGTGGCCGTGGCGGCCGCGAACACGGCCTGGACGTCCGGGTGTGCGGAGGAGCCGAGGGTCAGCCAGTTCAGGGAGGCGGCGGGCAGAGGCCGGGGCAGCCACTCCACGTGGTGGAGCGCGTCGCGGTGCCGGGAGCGGGCGGCCCGCAAGGCTTCGGCGCGGACGGGGCCGACGGTTACGGCGTCGGCCACCGCGACGGGCTGTCCGGCCGGGTCGGTGAGGCGCACCGCGTAGGTGTCGTCGGCGCCGGGGAGCGGGGCGAGGTGGACGCGCAGGGAGCCAGCGCCGGTGGCGTACAGGCGCAGGCCGCGCCAGCGGGTCGCAGCGGGCGGCAGGCCGGGCAATCCGGTGGCGTACAGCGGCTGCAAAGCCGCCTCCAGCAGGGCCGGGTGGAGGCCGAACCCTTCGTCGCGTGGGTCGGCGTCGGAGGCCAGGTCCACCTCGGCGAACAGCTCACCGCCACGCCGCCACATCCGGGTGAGGCCTCGGTAGGCGGGCCCGTAGTGCACACCGGCGGCGGCGAAGCGGTCGTACAGAGCGGACGGGACGTCAGGGGCGTCAGGGGCGTCGATGCCGTCCAATTCGCTGCCGGTGCGCGGGACTGTGGTGGTGACCGGTTCGGCACCCGAGGCCGACTCGGCACCCGTGGCCGGCTCAACACCCGAGGCCGATTCGACTCCCCCAACCGACTCCCCGCCCGTGAGTGGCTCAACGTCGCTCGGCGGCCAAGGCGTGCCCGGTTCGGTGTCCGCCGAGGGGACGAGCGGACCCTCGCTCAGGAGTCCGTGCGCATGGCGCGTCCAGGACGCGTCGGCGTCGTCGGGCCTGGCGTGGACGGTGAGGACGCGTCGGCCGGCGGTGTCCGGTTCGCCGACGCGGACCTGGAGGTGCAGGGCCCCGTCGCGGGGGAGCACCAGCGGCGTGTCGACGACGAGTTCGTCCACCGCCGTACAGCCCGTCTCGTCTCCGGCCCGGACGGCCAGTTCGGCGAGGACCGTGTTCGGCACGACGGTTTCCCCTGCGACGGTGTGCGCGGCGAGTAGGTGGTTCGTGCGGGCCGACAGACGGGCCGTGAACAGGGCCTCGTCGCGGTCGCCGGGGAACAGCGCGGCGCCGAGGAGGGGATGATCGGTGCTGTCCAGCCCGAAGCCACCGGCGTCGCGGCTTCCGGCAACGAGCGCCTCGGCCCAGTAACGCTGGTGGCGGAAGGCATACGTCGGCAGCTGAACCCGGCGGGCTCCGGTGCCGGCGAAGAACGCCTCCCAGTCCACGGTCACGCCTCGCGCATGAAGCGTGCCGATGCCGTCGACCAGCGCTGACGGTTCGGTCCTGTCAGGTCGCTGGAGAGCATGTACGGCGATGTCGTCCCGGTCGGCGAGGACGGTCCGGGCAAGGGCGGTGAGGACGCCGCCGGGGCCGATCTCGACGACAGTGCGCACCCCTTGCTCGTACAGGGTGGTGACGGCGTCGGCGTAACGGACCGGTTCACGTACCTGGGTCACCCAGTAGTCCGCCGACCGCAGATCCTCACCCACAGCCACCCGACCCGTCACCGTCGACACCACCCCCAACCGAGGCGCCCCGTACCGCACCTCCTTCGCCACCGAACGGAACTCCTCCAACATCGGCTCCATCAACGGCGAATGAAACGCATGCGACACCTCCAACCGACGCACACGCCGACCCGGCAACGCCCCCAGCACCTCCCCCACCGCATCCCCGGCACCCGACACCACCACCGCCGACGGCCCATTCACCGCCGCAACCCCCACCCCATCACCACGACCACAACCACCGATCGCAGCCCGAACCTCCCCCTCCGAAGCCTCCACCGCGACCATCACACCCCCCGCCGGCAACCCCTGCATCAACCCCGCACGAGCCACCACCAACCGCCCAGCCTCACCCAGACCCATCACCCCCGCCACATACGCAGCAACCAACTCCCCCACCGAATGACCCACCACAAAATCAGGCCGCACACCCCACGACTCCACCAACCGGAACAACGCCACCTCAAACGCAAACAACCCCGGCTGCGTCCACCCCGTCCGCCCAAGCAAACCCGCCCCAGCAGAACCCTCCGACGCGAACAACACCTCCCTCAACGACCCGCCCAACAACGGATCCAACACCCCACACACCTCATCCAACGCCCCGGCAAACACCGGAAACGCCCCATACAACTCACGCCCCATCCCCGCCCGTTGAGCACCCTGACCGGAAAACACCACAGCCAGACCACCGGGGCGGGACAGGGCCTCGACGCTCGCGGGCGCGGCGCCCGGTTCGGCGGCGAGGTGGTGCAGGGCATCGGCCAGTTCGTCGCGGCCGGTTCCGGTCAGTACGACGCGGCGGTCGTGCAGGGTGCGTGTGGTCGCGAGGGAGTAGGCGAGGTCGGTGGCGGACTGCTCGGGGTGGGCGGCGACATGCTGGTGCAGCCGCCGGGCCTGGGCGCGCAGGGCGTCCTCGTCCGGGGCGGACAGGAGCCAGGACACGGCCGGGAGCGTCCGGTCCGGCGACTCCGGGGCGGCGGCCTCCGCTGCCGGGGCCGCCTCCCCCGCCGGGGCCTCCTCCAGGATGACGTGGGCGTTGGTCCCGCTCACGCCGAACGCCGAGACGGCGGCACGGCGCGGGGCCGATGCCCGGGCGGGCCACTCGCGGGCCTCGGTCAGCAACTCGACCGCACCGGACGTCCAGTCGACCATGGGCGTGGGCCGGTCGACGTGCAGGGTCCTGGGCAGCACTCCGTGCCGCATCGCCTGCACCATCTTGATCACGCCGCCCACGCCGGCCGCGGCGACGGTGTGGCCGATGTTGGACTTCAGCGAGCCGAGCCACAACGGCCGCTCCCGGTCCCGGCCGTAGGTCGCCAGCAATGCCTGTGCCTCGATCGGATCACCCAACCGCGTCCCCGTACCGTGTGCCTCCACGGCGTCCACGTCGGCCGGGCCGAGACGGGCGTTCTCAAGGGCCTGGCGAATGACGCGTTCCTGCGACGGGCCGTTGGGCGCCGTCAGACCGTTCGACGCACCATCCTGGTTCACCGCACTGCCCCGTACGACCGCCAGCACCCGATGCCCGTTGCGCACCGCGTCCGACAACCGCTCCACCACCAGCAGACCCACACCCTCCGACCAGGAGGTGCCGTCGGCGGCGGCCGCGAACGACTTGATGCGCCCGTCGGGGGCGAGTCCGCCCTGGCGTGAGAAGTCGACGAATCCACCCGGCGTCGCCGTGATCGTCGCTCCGCCGGCGAGCGCGAGGGTGGACTCCCCGCGGCGGACCGACTCCACCGCGAGGTGAAGGGCGACCAGCGACGAGGAGCAGGCGGTGTCGATCGAGACGGCCGGACCTTCGAGACCGAAGGTGTAGGAGATTCGGCCGGAAGCGACACTGCTGAGCTTCCCGGTCATGAGGTGGCCCTCGAGCTCGGACGGGCCTTCGAGTCCGAGGTAACTCTGCTCGATCACGCCGGCGAACACGGCTGTACGGCTGCCGCGCAGCGTGGCGGGGTCGATGCCAGCGTCCTCGAACGCCTCCCACGCCGTCTCCAGGAGAACGCGCTGCTGCGGGTCCATGGCGCGGGCCTCGCGGGGCGAGATGCCGAAGAAGTCGGCGTCGAACAGGGCGGCTCCGTCGAGGAATCCGGCATCCCGGGTGTACGACGTGCCGGGCTCGTCGCGGTCCGTGCTGTACAGGGCGTCGAGGTCCCAGCCGCGGTCCGTGGGGAACGGGCTGATGGCGTCCCTGCCTTCGGCGGCGAGGCGCCACAGGTCGTCCGGTGACTCGACGCCGCCCGGGAAGCGGCAGGCCATGCCCACGATCGCGACCGGTTCGGTGGCGGCCGACTCGAGCGTGTCGATGCGCTCGCGCGCCTTCCGCAGGTCGGCGGTGACCCACTTCAGGTAGTCGACGAGCTTCTGTTCCTTGGTCTGGGCCTGCTCCTGCGCACGGGACATGTCAGCGGACATGCGGAATCAGTCTCTCCTCGGTACCTGAAGGGATGGTGGTGCGGGCGGCGGGACGCGCGGCGTCAGTCCGCGGCCCGGCCGAGCTGTGTGTCGATGAAGTCGAAGATCTCGTCCGCGGACGCGTCCTGGAGGTCGGCGACCCCGGCCTCGGCGGCGGACGGGAACGATGCGTCGGCCGGTCCCGCGAGGCGGTCGGCCAGCGCCCGCAAGCGCTCGGACAGCGCCACGCGGGTCTCGTCGGGGTGCGAGCCGGCCACCGCCAGGGCGTCGACGGAGGCCTCCAGCCGGTCCAGTTCCTCGTTCGCGGTACGGGCCGGCGTGCTGCCGGGGCCGGGTGCGGCGGCCCGCGTCTGTACGTAGGCCGTGAGCGCGGCGGGGGTCGGATGGTCGAAGACGACGGTTGCGGGCAGCGGGAGACCGGTCTCGGCGCCGAGCCGGTTGCGCAGTTCGACGCCGGTCAGGGAGTCGAAGCCGAGTTCCTGGAACGGGCGGTGCGGCACGACGGCCGAGGTGTCGGGGTGCTTGAGCACCTTCGCGACCAGTTCCGTGACGAGGGTCAGGAGGTACTGCTCCCGCTGTGCCTCGCTCAGCGGCGCCAGCCTCTCGGCCAAAGGCACGATCCGGGGTGCCTCCTCCGGGACTTCGGGCGTGGCCGGCGAGACGGGACCGGCGTCATGGCTGCCGGTCACGCGTTCGTCGAGCCAGTACCGCTGGTGGTGGAAGGCGTACGTCGGCAGCTGAACCCGGCGGGCTCCGGTGCCGGCGAAGAACGCCTCCCAGTCGACGGTCACGCCTCGCGCATGAAGCGTGCCGAGCGCTTCGACCAGGGTTTCCGGCTCGGGGCGTCCCGCGCGGGTGGCGACCGTGGCGGTCAGGGCGTCGGGGTCACGGACGGCCTGGGCGGCCAGGGCGGCGAGGACTCCGCCGGGGCCGAGTTCCAGGAGTGTGGTGACGCCCTCGAACTCCAGGGTGGTGACGGCGTCGGCGTAGCGGACCGCTTCGCGTACCTGGGTCACCCAGTAGTCCGCCGACCGCAGATCCTCACCCACAGCCACCCGACCCGTCACCGTCGACACCACCCCCAACCGAGGCGCCCCGTACCGCACCTCCTTCGCCACCGAACGGAACTCCTCCAACATCGGCTCCATCAACGGCGAATGAAACGCATGCGACACCTCCAACCGACGCACACGCCGACCCGGCAACGCCCCCAGCACCTCCCCCACCGCATCCCCGGCACCCGACACCACCACCGCCGACGGCCCATTCACCGCCGCAACCCCCACCCCATCACCACGACCACAACCACCGATCGCAGCCCGAACCTCCCCCTCCGAAGCCTCCACCGCGACCATCACACCCCCCGCCGGCAACCCCTGCATCAACCCCGCACGAGCCACCACCAACCGCCCAGCCTCACCCAGACCCATCACCCCCGCCACATACGCAGCAACCAACTCCCCCACCGAATGACCCACCACAAAATCAGGCCGCACACCCCACGACTCCACCAACCGGAACAACGCCACCTCAAACGCAAACAACCCCGGCTGCGTCCACCCCGTCCGCCCAAGCAACGAACCTTCTGTAGCGAACAGCACCTCCCTCAACGACCCGCCCAACAACGGATCCAACACCCCACACACCTCATCCAACGCCCCCGCAAACACCGGAAACGCCCCATACAACTCACGCCCCATCCCCACCCGTTGAGCACCCTGACCGGAAAACACCACAGCCAGACCACCACCGGAGGGGGCGACCGGGGCCAGGTGACGGAGACCGTCGAGGAGTTCGGTGGCGTCGGCGCCCACGACCGCGGCGCGGTGCGGGAGAACGGCGCGGGTGGCGGCCAGGGAGTAGGCGATGTCCAGGGTGTCGGGGGCGCCTGGGGCCGAGGCGAAGGCGTGCAGGCGTTCGGCCTGGGCGGTGATTGCCTGGGGGGTGCGCGCGGACAGGAGCCACGGCAGTGCGGGCAGGGTACGCCCGCCGGTGGGCTCGGCGGGTGGGAGGGCCGGGGCCTCCTCCAGGATCACGTGTGCGTTGGTGCCGCCGAATCCGAAGGAGGAGACGCCCGCTCGACGCGGCGCTTCCTCACGCGCCGGCCACTCACGGGCCTCCGTCAGCAGCTCGACCGCACCCGTGTCCCACTCCACGAACGGCGAAGGCTCGTCCACGTGCAGCGTCCGGGGCAGGACTCCGTGCCGCATCGCCTGCACCATCTTGATCACGCCGCCGACACCCGCAGCAGCCTGCGCATGCCCGATGTTCGACTTCAACGACCCCAACAGCAGGGGCTGTTCACGGTCCTGGCCGTACGTCGCCAGCAGCGCCTGTGCCTCGATCGGATCACCGAGACGCGTGCCCGTGCCGTGTGCCTCCACCGCGTCCACCTCGGCGGCGGACAGACCGGCCGCGGCCAGCGCCTGCCGGATCACGCGCTCCTGGGACGGGCCGTTCGGCGCCGTCAGACCGTTCGATGCGCCGTCCTGGTTCACCGCACTGCCGCGTACGACCGCCAGCACCTGGTGGCCGTTGCGCACCGCGTCCGACAGGCGCTCCATCACCAGCAGACCCACACCCTCCGACCAGGCCACACCATCGGCCCCCGCCGCGAAGGACTTGCAGCGGCCGTCGGGAGACAGGCCCCGCAGGCGGGAGAACTCCAGGAAGGCCACCGGTGTCGACATCACCGTGACGCCGCCGGCGAGGGCGAGCGAGCACTCGCCGCCCCGCAGCGCGTTCACCGCCAGGTGCAGGGCGACCAGCGAGGATGAGCAGGCCGTGTCGACGGAGACCGCCGGGCCCTCGAAGCCGTAGGTGTAGGAGAGCCGGCCGACGGCGATGCTGCCGGCGCTGCCGCTGTACAGGTAGCCCTCGAAGTCCTCGGGGGGCAGGTGGGGGCGTGAGCCGTAGTCGTTGTACATCTGGCCGGTGAACACGCCCGTGTCCGAGCCGCGCAGGGCGGTGGAGTCGATGCCGGCGTGCTCGAAGGCCTCCCACGCCGTCTCCAGGAGCAGCCGCTGCTGCGGGTCGATCGCCATGGCCTCGCGCGGCGACATTCCGAAGAAGGCCGGGTCGAACTGGTCGGCGTCGTAGAGGAATCCGCCTTCGCGGGTGTACGAGGTGCCCGTGCGGTCGGGGTCCGGGTCGTAGAGGCCGTCCACGTCCCAGCCCCGGTTGCCGGGGAAGCCGCCGACGGCGTCGGTGCCGTCGGCCACGAGGCGCCACAGGTCGTCGGGCGAGGACACGCCGCCGGGGTAGCGGCAGGCCATGCCCACGATCGCGATCGGCTCGCGCTGCCTGTCCTCGACGTCCCGCAGCTGCCGGCGTGCCTCACGGGCATCGGCGACGGCCTTCTTGAGGTAGTCGCGGAGCTTGTCCTCGCCCGCCATGGTGTGTCAACTCCCGTGTGTCGTGTGGTGATCGGTGCCGTTGTGGGCGTTGGGTTCAGTTCAGTTCGTCGACGAGGGCGAACAACTCCTCGTCCGTGGCCGAGTCCAGGTCGTCGACCAGGTCGTCGTCCGGGTCGTCACCCAAGTCGTCGTCCAGGCCGTGGTTCCGGTCCTGGTCCGAGGTCCCGGCCGCGCTGTCGGCGGCGTCGAGGAGTTCCCGGAGGCGGGCGGTGATCCGGCCGTGTGCGGACGCGTCGGTGGCGGCTGCCTCGATGGCGGCTTCGAGCCTCGCCAGTTCCGCGAGCACCGGCTCGTCCGGCGAGGTCTCCTCGACGGTGAGCCGTTCGCCCAGGTACGTGGCGAGCGCCCTCGGCGTGGGCTGGTCGAAGACCAGGGTGGTCGGCAGCCGCAGTCCCGTCTCGGCGGCGAGCTGGTTGCGCAACTCGACGGCGGTGAGGGAGTCGAAGCCGAGTTCCTGGACGGGCCGGTCGGCGTCGATCGCCGTGTGGTCGGCGTGCCCGAGGACGGCGGCCACCCGGCCCCGTACGAGCTCCACCAGGGCCCGTTCCCGGTCCGGCGCGGACAGGACGGCGAGCCGCTCGGCGAGGCCCTGGCCCTGGCCCTCGGGACGGCCGACCGGGGTGTTGCCCGCGGCAGCGGGGCGGCGGGCACTGTTCCCGCTGTTCCCCCGCACGAGCCCGGCGAGAAGGGGAGGTACCTGGTCTCCCAGGGCGCGGATCGCCCGGGTGTCCAGCCGGGTGACGGCGAGCACGCTCTCGCCGGTGGCCGGGGCGGCGTCGAAGAGGGCCATCGCGTCGTCGGTGGCCAGGGGCAGGAGGCCGGAGCGGGCCAGACGGCGCAGGTCCGCCTCGGCCAGGTGGCCGGTGATGGTGCTGGTCTCCTCCCAGAGGCCCCAGGCAAGGGAGGTGGCGGGGAGCCCGGCAGCGCGGCGGTGGGCCGCCAGCGCGTCCAGGAAGGCGTTGCCCGCGGCGTAGTTGGCCTGGCCCGCCGTGCCCAGCAGGCCCGCGATCGACGAGTACAGAACGAACGCCCTGAGGTCCATGTCCCGCGTCAGCTCGTGCAGGTGCAAGGCGGCATCGACCTTGGGACGCAACACGGCGTCCAGCCGGTCAGCGGTCAGTCCCTCCACCGTCACGTCGTCCAGCACACCCGCCGTGTGCACCACACCGGACAGCTCGCCCACCTCGGCCAGCAGCGCAGTCAGGGCCGACCGGTCCGACACGTCACAGGCGGCCACGGTCACCGAAGCGCCCAGAGTCTCCAGCTCCGCACGCAACTCCCCCGCACCAGCGGCCGACTCACCACGCCGGCTCACCAGCACCAGCGACCGGACCCCGTGCTGCACCACCAGATGCCGGGCCACGACAGCGCCCAGCCCACCGGTGCCGCCGGTCACCAGCACCGGACCCGAACCCCACGACACCGCGCCCTGACCGGGCACAGCCCGCCGCAATCGGGGCACCAGCAACTCACCCGACCGCACCGCCGCCTGCACCTCACCCGAGGCGACTGCGGCCGGGAGGGCGGGCGTGTCGGCGGCGTCGAGGTCCAGGAGCCGGATGCGGCCCGGGCTCTCGGTCTGAGCCGAGCGCAGCAGGCCCCACAACGGGGCGTGCGCCAGGTCGGTGACGTCCTCGCCGGCCGCGGTGGCCACGGCACCTTGGGTGACGACCACGAGGCCGGAGTCCACGAACCGTTCGTCCTGGAGCCACTCCTGCACCTGGACGAGGGCCCGGTGCGCCGCCTCCCGCGCGGCGTCCGGCAGAGAGTCACCGGCCGGCGCGGGGGTGTGGGGAGCGAGGACGAGGGCAGGCAGGGGTTCGCCGGCGTCGACGGCGCGTGCCAGCTCGCCGAGGTCGGCGTAGGAGCGGACCGTGCCGGCCGGCAGGCCGAGGTCCGACGCCGGGCCGACGACCGCCCAGGCGGAGAGGTCGGCCGTGACGTCCGCCGTGGCCGGCCTGCTCCACTCGACCCGCAACAGGCCGTCGGCGGAGCCGGCGTCGGCGGCGCGCAGCGACTCGGCGGTCAGCGGGCGCAGGGTCAGCTCCGCCACGGTCGCGACCGGTGCGCCTGTGCCGTCGGCCACCGTGAGCGCGACCGTCGTGGAGCCGCTGTTCGCGGTCTCGGGGGCCGCGGCTCCGGCGAGCCGGACCCGCAGCACGGACGCGCCCGCGGCGGTCGCGCTCACTCCGGCCCAGGTGAACGGGAGCAGTGGTTCGCCTTCGTCACCGACGACTCCGGGCAGCAGCGGGTGCAGTGCGGCGTCGAGCAGCGCGGGATGGAGGGTGAACCGGCGCGCCTCGGTGCGCTGTTCGTCGCCGAGGGCGACCTCGGCGCAGAGGTCGTCCCCGACGGTCCACAGCCGGCGCAGGTTGCGGAACGCGGGCCCGTAGCCGTAACCCCGCTCGGCCAGACGCTCGTAGGCACCGGTGAGGTCGATCTCCCGGGCCCCGGCGGGGGGCCAGACAGTGAGCGCCTGAGCAGCCGTGTCGGTGCCGGCGCCGCGCAGAGTGCCGTAGGCGTGCAGGGTCCAGGTCCCGTCGTGGCCGGGGTCGCCGTGCGGCCGGGTGTGGATACGCAGCGGGCGGGTCGCGTCGGTGTCCTCGGCGCCGACGGACACCTGGAGGTGCACGCCGCCCCGCTCGGGCAGCACCAGCGGGGCGGCCAGGGTGAGTTCCTCGACCGTGGTGGCGCCCAGTTGTTCGCCTGCCCGGAGGGCGAGTTCGAGCAGTCCGGTGCCGGGCACGAGCACGGTCCCGGCGACGGTGTGCTCCGTCAGCCAGGGGTGCGTGCCGCGGGCCAGACGGCCGGTGAGGACGTGTTCGTCGCGGTCGGCCAGCGGGACGGCGGCGCCGAGCAGCGGATGGTCGGCGGGTACGAGTCCGAAGCCGGCGGCGTCGCTGACGGTGGTGGGCGCGTCGAGCCAGTAGCGCTGCCGCTGGAACGCGTAGAGCGGGAGGTCGGTCCCGCTCGCGCCGGGGAAGACGGTGTCCCACCGGACGTCGGTGCCGCGAGCGGCCAGCAGTCCGAGGGCGGCGGCGAACGCCTCCGTCTCGGAACGGCCCCTGCGCAGGACCGGGACCACGACCCCGGAGGCCGTCTCCAGGGACTCGGCGGCCAGGGCGCTCAGCACGCCGTCGGGGCCGAGTTCCAGCCACTCGGTGACGCCCCTGGCCTCCAGAAGGCGTACGCCGTCGAGGAAGCGGACGGCTTCGCGGATGTGGCGGGCCCAGTAGTCGGGCGAGGCCAGGTCCTCGGCCGTGGCGAGCTCGCCGGTGACGTTGGAGACGACGGGGATGCGCGGTTCGTGGAAGGTGAGGTCCGCGGCGAGGGAACGGAACTCGTCCAGGACCTCGTCCATGTGCGGCGAGTGGAAGGCGTGGCTGACGGGGAGGCGCTTGACCCGGGCGCCCTGCTTCTTGAACCGGGCGGCGAGCTCGTCCACGACGTCGTCGTCGCCGGAGATCACCGTGGCGCGCGGCCCGTTGACGCCGGCGACCGCCACCCGGTCGCCGTACGGTGCGAGCGCGGCGCGTACCTCGTCCTCCGCGGCTTCGACGGCCGCCATGGCACCACCCTCGCGCGCGGCCTGCATCAGCCGGCCGCGTTCGGCCACGAGGACGCAGGCGTCGGGCAGGTCGAGCACGCCCGCGAGGTGGGCGGCGGTGACCTCGCCGATGGAGTGGCCGAGCAGGAAGTCCGGGGTGAGGCCGTGGTGTTCGGCCAGGCGGAACAGCGCGGTCTCCAGGGCGAACAGGGCAGCCTGGGTGAACGCCGTCTGGTCGAGCAGCGCGGCGTCCGCGCTGTCCTCGGCGGCGAAGAGCACCGACTTCAGAGGGCGCATGAGTTCGGGGTCCAGGTGGGCGCACACCTCGTCGAGGGCTGCGGCGAACACCGGGGAGGCGGCGTACAGTTCGCGGCCCATTCCGAGGCGCTGGGCGCCCTGCCCGGTGAGCAGGAAGGCGGTCCTGCCGCGCGGGGGCGCGGGGGTGCGCTGCGCCGCCGGGGTGGTCTCGCCGCGGCTCAGCGCGGCGAGTCCGTCGAGCAGTTCGGTGCGGTGCCGGGCGACCACCAGGGCTCCGCGGCTGTGCCGGGCGCGCCGGGTACCGAGGGACCAGCCGAGGTCCGTGAGGGACTGTTCGGGGTGGCTTTCGAGGTGGTCGTGCAGGCGCTGGGCCTGGGCGCGCAGTGCCGGTTCGTCCCGTGCGGACAGCACGAACGGAACGGGCCCGGACGGCTCCGACCGCTCGACGGCGGCGGCGTCTGTGGCCACGAACTCCTCAACCACCACGTGCGCATTCGTCCCGCTGATGCCGAACGAGGAGACACCGGCTCGACGCGGCACACCGTCCCGCGCGGTCCACTCCCGGGCCTCGGTCAGCAGCTCGACCGCGCCCGTGTCCCACTCCACATACGGCGAAGGCTCGTCCACGTGCAGTGTCCGGGGCAGGACTCCGTGCCGCATCGCCTGCACCATCTTGATCACGCCGCCGACACCCGCAGCCGCCTGGGCATGCCCGATGTTCGACTTCAACGACCCGAGAAGCAGGGGTCGTTCGCGGTCCTGGCCGTAGGTCGCCAGCAGCGCCTGTGCCTCGATCGGATCGCCGAGACGTGTGCCCGTGCCGTGTGCCTCCACCGCGTCCACCTCGGCGGCGGACAGACCGGCCGCGGCCAGCGCCTGCCGGATCACGCGCTCCTGGGACGGGCCGTTCGGCGCCGTCAGACCGTTCGATGCGCCGTCCTGGTTCACCGCACTGCCGCGTACGACCGCCAGCACCTGGTGGCCGTTGCGCACCGCGTCCGACAGGCGCTCCACCACCAGCAGACCCACACCCTCCGACCAGGCCACACCATCGGCCCCCGCCGCGAAGGACTTGCAGCGGCCGTCGGGGGACAAGCCCCGTTGGCGGGAGAACTCGACGAAGACGTGCGGACTGGCCATGACGGTCACGCCGCCGGCGAGGGCCAGGGAGCACTCGCCGCCCCGCAGCGCGTTCGCCGCCAGGTGCAGGGCGACCAGCGAGGACGAGCAGGCCGTGTCGACCGTGACCGCCGGGCCCTCGAAGCCGTAGGTGTAGGAGAGCCGTCCCGACACCACGCTGGAGAGGTTGCCCGCGAGCAGGAAGCCCTCGTACTCCTCGGGGCTGGCCGCGAGGCGGGACGCGTAGTCGTCGTACATGGCGCCGGTGAACACGCCGGTGTCCGAGCCGTGCAGGGCGGTGGGGTCGATGCCGGCGTGTTCGAAGGCCTCCCAGGCCGTCTCCAGCAGCAGTCGGTGCTGCGGGTCCATGGCGGTGGCCTCACGCGGCGGGATGCCGAAGAAGGCGGGGTCGAACCGGTCGGCGTCGTGCAGGAATCCGCCGTGCCGGACATAGGAGGTACCTGTGTGGGCGGGATCCGGGTCGTAGAGGCCGTCGAGGTCCCAGCCGCGGTTTCCGGGGAACTCGCTGATCGCGTCCCCGCCTTCCAGGACCAGGCGCCAGAGGTCGTCCGGTGAGGCGACGCCGCCGGGGAAGCGGCAGGCCATGCCGACGATCGCGATGGGTTCGTCGTGGTCGGCGGTGGGCCGCGCGGTGCGGGCCGGGACCGGGGCGGCGGTGTCCGCGATCCGGGTGAGCAGGTGGTCGACGACCGCGTCGGGCGTCGGGTGGTCGAAGACGACGGTGGCGGACAGCCGTAGTCCGGTGGCGGTGTTCAGGCGGTTGCGCAGTTCGACGCCGGCGAGGGAGTCGAAGCCGCTGTCCTTGAAGGCGCGCCTGGGATCGAGGCGTTGCGGGTCGGTGTGGCCGAGGACGCCGGCCACGATGCCGCGGACCATGTCGAGAACGGTTTCGCGGCGCCGTTCCTGCGGCAGTGCGACGATCCGCTGCGCCCATGTGGTGCCCTCACCGCCCTCGTCGGCCGCGCGCGCCGCCGTGCGCCGGGAGCGGGCCGGGGCGAGGTCGCGCAGCAGGGGTGAGGACTCCGCGCGCAGTGCACGCGGCTCGAAGACCACGGGGACGCGCAGCGCGTCGTCGCCGGTCAGGGCCGCGTCGAAGAGGGCCAGGGCCTGCTCGGGGGTGAGGGTCCTGATGCCCTGGCGCGTCCAGCGGGCGAGGTCGGCGTCGCCGAGGGTGCCGCCCATGCCGTGGGTGCCGTCCCACAGGCCCCAGGCGAGGGACGTGGCGGGAAGCCCGGCAGCCCGGCGGTGTGCCGCCAACGCGTCCAGGAAGGCATTGCCCGCCGCGTAGTTCGCCTGGCCTGCCGTGCCCAGCAGACCCGACACCGACGAGTACAGGACGAACGCGCCGAGCGCCATCTCCCGGGTCAGCTCGTGCAGATGCCATGCCGCGTCCACCTTCGGACGCAACACGCTGTGCAGGCGGTCGGCCGACAGCCCCTCCACCGTCACGTCGTCCAGCACACCCGCCGTGTGCACCACACCCGACAGCTCGCCGACCTCGGCCAGCAGGGCCGCCAGCGCCGAACGATCGGACACATCACACGCCGCCAGCGTCACGGCAGCGCCCAGGGCTTCCAGCTCCGACCTCAACTCCCGTGCGCCGGGGGCCGATTCGCCGCGTCGACTCACCAGCACCAGCGACCGCACCCCGTGCGCCGCCACCAGATGCCGGGCCACGACAGCGCCCAGCCCACCGGTGCCACCCGTCACCAACACCGGGCCGGAGCCCGAGCCCCACGACACCGCACCACCGTCGCTGGGCGCGGCTCGCCGCAGCCTGGGCACGGCCAGCCCACCCGACCGAAGCGCCACCTGTCCCTCACCGGACGTGAGGGCGGCGGCCAGTAGCCGGTCGTCGGCGGACATCTCCTCGTCCGCGTCGATCAGGACCACACGGTCCGGGTGTTCGGACTGAACGGTGCGCAGCAGACCCCACAACGGGGCCTGGGCCGGCTCCGGGACGAGGTCGCCCGGTGCGGCGGCCACGGCACCGCGGGTGAGCACCGCGAGGCGGGCGGCGGTCGGACGCTCGTCGGCGAGGAAGTTCTGCACGAGGTGCAGGAAGACCTCCGCGGTGTGGTGGGCGGCGGCCGCCACGTCGCCGTGTCCGCCGGCGGCGGGGGCGCGCACGAGCACCACGTCGGCCGTGTCGTCCACCTGCGAGAGGTCGGACGCCTCCACGACGTGCGGGGCGGCGGCGTCGGGTGCCGTGACCGGCGTCCACTCCACGGCGTACAGGGAGTCGTTGAGCCGCTGCTCCGAGCGGAGCCGGTCCTTGGCGACCGGGCGCAGGGCGAGGGACTCCACGCTCATGACCGGCGCGCCGACGGTGTCCGCGGCGTGCAGCGCGTAGGTGCCGGATCCGCCGGGCTCGATCCGTACCCGGAGCGTGTCGGCGCCGGCTGCGTGCAGGGACGCGCCGGACCAGGCGAACGGCAGCCTGATGGTGTCCGCCGCGGTGTCGTCCCCGGCGGCGTGCAGGACGACCGGGTGCAGGAGCGCGTCGAAGAGGGCGGGGTGCAGTCCGTACCGGTCGGCGCCGTCCTTGTGCGCGTCGGGCAGGGCGACCTCGGCGTACAGCGCGTCGGCCGTGCGCCACAGACGCGTGAGGCCCTGGAAGGCGGGGCCGTAGGCGTAGCCGAGTGCGGTGAGGCGTTCGTAGGCGTCGTCCAGTGCGACCTCGTCGGCGCCGGCGGGCGGCCACTGCCGCAGGTCGGGTCCGGTCGGTGGGGTGCCGCCGAGGGTGCCGGAGGCGTGTCGCGTCCATACGCGCTCGGCATCCGTGCCGTGCTCGGAGGCGCTGTCGGGGCCGGCGTGGATCTCCACGGGCCGGTTGCCGGTGGCGTCCGGAGCGCCGACGGCTACCTGGACGCGTGCGGCGCCCCGCTCCGGCAACTCCAGCGGGGCTTCCAGGGTCAGTTCGTCGATCTGGTCGATGCCGAAGCGGCCCGCCGCGGCCAGGGCCAGCTCCAGGAACGCGGTGGCGGGCACGAGGACCGTCCCGGCGATGGCGTGGTCGGCGAGCCAGGGCTGGTCGGTGACGGCGAGGCGGCCGGTCAGGACCAGCCCGTCGCTTCCGGCCAGTTCCATCGAGGCGTGCAGCAGCGGGTGACCGGCCGGGTCGAGGCCCAGGCCCCGTGCGTCGAGCGGCCGTCCGGGCGTCAGCCAGTAGCGCTCCCGCTGGAAGGGGTACGTCGGCAGGTCGACGAGGCGGGCGCCGGGGTGGAACGTCTCGGCCGCGAGCGGAGCGCCGCCCGCCCAGGCCGCGGCGACCCCGGCGAGGAAGGTCTCGCCCTCGGCGCGGGCAGCGCGCAGCAGCGGGACGACGACCGCGTCCGCGTCGGGCAGGGCGGCGCGGGTCAGCGGGGCCAGCACGGCGTCGGGCCCGGTCTCGACGAACACGGTGGCGCCGTGCCGGTGCAAGGTGCGGGCGGCGTCGACGAACCGTACGGGCCGGCGGATCTGCTGCGCCCAGTAGCCGGGCGAGGTCAGTTCGTCGGGGCCGGCGAGTTCGCCGGTGACCGTGGAGACGATCGGGATACGCGGCCCGTGGAAGGTGAGGCTCTCGGCGACGGCACGGAACTCGTCCAGGACGTCGTCCATGTGCGGCGAGTGGAAGGCGTGGCTGACCTGGAGCCGACGGGTGCGGCGGCCTCGGCCACGCCACTGTCCGGCCAGGTTCTCGGCCGCGTCCTCGTCGCCCGAGATCACGACGGAGTCGGGAGCGTTGACGGCGGCCAGGGCCACCCGGCCCGCCGTCTTCTCCAGGTCTGCGGCGAGTTCGGCCTCGGTGGCCTCGACAGCGATCATCGCGCCGCCCGCCCGAGCCGCCTCCATGAGCCTGCCCCGGGCCGCGACCAGCCGGGCCGCGTCGGCGAGGGACAGCACGCCCGCGACATGGGCCGCGGCGAGTTCGCCGATGGAGTGCCCGGCGAGCAGGTCCGGTGCCGTGCCGTGGTGGGCGAGGAGCCGGAACAGGGCGACCTCGACGGCGAACAGGGCGGGCTGGGTGTAGGCGGTGCGGTGCAGCAGCCTGCCGGGCTCGCTGTCCGCGTCGGCGAACATCACCGTGCGCAGCGGCAGTTCGAGGTGCTCGTCGAGAGCCGCGCACACCTCGTCCAGGGCCGCCGCGAACACCGGGGAAGCGGCGTACAGTTCGCGGCCCATGCCGGCGCGCTGGGCGCCCTGCCCGGTGAACAGGAAGGCGGTGCGGCCCGCGCCGGCAGCGCTGCCGGCGACGACCTGTGCGGTCTCCTCGCCCTGGGCCAGGGCGGCGAGTCCGGCGAGGAGCGTGTCGGTGTCCGTGGCGGTGATCACGGCGCGCTGAGGCAGGGCGGTGCGGGTGACGGCGAGGGACGCGCCGGTGTCGGCGAGGTGCGCGCCGCTCTCGGCGACGAAGTCGTGCAGTCGCCCGGCCTGGGCGCGCAGTGCCGGTTCGTCCTGCGCGGACAGCACGAACGGAACGGGCCCGGACGGCTCCGGCCGCTCGACAGCAGCCTCCTCCGGCACCACGAACTCCTCGACCACCACATGCGCGTTGGTCCCGCTGATGCCGAAGGAGGAGACACCCGCGCGACGTGGTGCGTCCTCCCGCGCGGCCCACTCACGCTCCTCGGTCAGCAGCTCGATCGAGCCCGCGTCCCACTCCACGAACGGCGAGGGCTCGTTCACGTGCAGCGTGCGCGGCAGTACACCGTGCCGCATCGCCTGCACCATCTTGATCACACCACCGACACCCGCAGCAGCCTGCGCATGCCCGATGTTCGACTTCAACGACCCCAGGAACAAAGGTCGTTCACGGTCCTGGCCGTAGGTCGCGAGCAACGCCTGCGCCTCGATCGGATCGCCCAACCGCGTCCCCGTACCGTGCGCCTCCACCGCGTCCACCTCGGCAGGGGTGAGACGGGCGTCGGACAGGGCGTCGCGGATGACGCGCTGTTGGGAGGGGCCGACCGGGGCGGTGAGGCCGTTGCCGGTGCCGTCCTGGTTGATCGCGCTGCCTCTGATGACGGCGAGGACGCGGTGGCCGTGCCGGCGGGCGTCCGAGAGACGCTCCACGACGAGGAGGCCGACCCCCTCCGCCCAGGAAGTGCCGTCGGCGGACGCGGCGAAGGACTTGGAGCGCCCGTCCCCCGCCAGGCCGCGCTGGCGGGAGAACTCCACGAACATGCCGGGCGACGACATGACGGTCGCGCCGCCCGCGAGGGCGAGGTTGGTCTCCCCGCTGCGCAGCGACCGTACGGCCATGTGCAGGGCGACCAGTGAGGAGGAGCAGGCCGTGTCGACGGTGACCGCCGGGCCGATCAGCCCGAGTTGATAGGCGATGCGTCCGGACATCACGCTCGGCGTGGTGCCGGTGAGGAGATGCCCCTCGACGGTGTCGGGTGCCTCGTGCATCCGGGGCCCGTAGTCGAGGGTGGTGGCGCCCACGAACACGCCGGTACGGCTGCCCTTGAGGGTGGCGGCGTCCAGGCCGGCACGCTCGACGGCCTCCCAGGCGGTCTCCAGGAGAAGGCGCTGCTGCGGGTCCATGGCGAGGGCCTCGCGGGGCGAGATCCCGAAGAACTCGTTGTCGAACAGGGCCGCTTCGTGCAGGAAGCCGCCCTCACGGACCGTGCTGTGTCCGCCGTGGGTGGGGTCGGCGTCGTACAGGTCGGCGTCCCAGCCCCGGTCGGCGGGGAAGCCGGAGATGGCGTCGCGGCCG
This sequence comes from Streptomyces sp. NBC_01017, assembly GCF_045162795.1. Lineage (NCBI taxonomy): Bacteria > Bacillati > Actinomycetota > Actinomycetes > Kitasatosporales > Streptomycetaceae > Streptomyces > Streptomyces sp. NBC_01017. Next base: position 9,125,709 of record NZ_CP108683.1, on the reverse strand, counting down.
TCGGCGACCAGGCGCCACAGCTCCTCGGGAGAGGTGACGCCGCCCGGATAGCGGCAGGCCATGCCGACGATGGCGATGGGTTCGTGCGTCAGGTCGGAGGTGCCGCGCCCGGCGCGGTCCTCGGCGGGGGCGCCGGTCTCCGGGCCGGCGAGCAAGATGGTGAGGTGGGCGATCAGGGCGGCCGGGGTGGGGTGGTCGAACAGCAGGCCGCTGGGCAGCTTCAGGCCGGTGGCGGCGGCGAGCGCGTCGCGCAGCTCGACCGACATGAGGGAGTCGAAGCCGAGGTCCTTGAACGCGGCGTGCGGGTCGACGCGTTGGACGTCGGTGTGCTCCAGCACGGCGGCGACCTGCGCCAGCACGAGGGCGGTGGCGTCGGGGCCCGCAGCTCGGGCCGGGGCGGCCAGGGGTACGGCGTCCTCGGGCGGAGGAGCTGCAGCCGCGGGGGCTGCCATGTCGTCGATTCGCGCGGTGCCCTCAGCCACAGGGGCGGCCGGGCCGTCGATCCAGTGGCGCTCGCGCTGGAAGGCGTAGGTGGGCAGGGGGACGCGGCGGCCGGGGCCGTCGGCATGCACGGCGGCCCAGTCGACGGGCGTGCCGCGGACGAACGCGGCTGCGACGCCCGCGAACAGGGACCGCACCTCGGCACGCCCGGCGCGGAGCGTGGCGACGGGCGCGGCGGTCCCGGTGTCGCCGGCGCTCGCGGCGGCCAGCGCCGTCAGGACGCCGTCGGGCCCAAGCTCCAGCAGGGTGGCGGCGTTCAGGTTCTCCAGGGTGCGTACGGCGTCGAGGAAGCGCACCGGGCGGCGTACCTGCTCGACCCAGTAGTCGGCCGAGGTCCACTGGCCCGGCTCGACGACGGTGCCGGACACGGTGGACACGGCCGGGATCCGCGGTTCGTGGAACGTCAGTTGCCGCACTACGGCGCGGAACGCCTCCAGCATCGGGTCCATGAGCGGGGAGTGGAAGGCATGGCTGACCGTGAGGCGATGGGTCTTACGGCCCTGCGCCGCGAGGTGCTCCGCGACGGCGGTGACGCTGTCGTGCGCACCGGAAAGCACCACGGAGCGCGGCCCGTTGACGGCGGCGACCGCCACCGGCCCCGCCTGCGCAGCGATCAGCGGCGCCACCTCGTCCTCGGTGGCCTGTACGGCGATCATGGCGCCGCCGGCCGGCAGTTCCTGCATGAGCCGGCCCCGGGCGGCGACGAGGCGGGCGGCGTCGTCGAGCGACAGCACGCCGGCGACGTGCGCGGCGGCGACCTCGCCGATGGAGTGTCCGGCCACGTGGTCGGCGGCGACGCCCCAGGAGGTGACGAGGCGGTACAGGGCGACCTCGACGGCGAACAGCGCCGGCTGGGTCCACGCGGTGTCGTCCAGGCCGGTCCCGGAGTCCACCACCTCGGCGAGGGGGCGGTCGAGCAGCGGGGCGAAGGCCTGGCACACCTCGTCGAATGCAGCGCGGAACACCGGGAAGGCGGCGCGCAGTTCCCGTCCCATGCCGGCGCGCTGGGCGCCCTGCCCGGTGAACAGGAAGGCCGTCGTGCCGGGGCGGACCGCGCCCGTGACGACCTGCGCGGAGGTCCGGTGCTCTGCCAGGGCGGACAGGCCGGCGACCATCCCGGCGTGGTCGTCGGCGAGCACGACGGCACGGTGGTCGAAGACGGTGCGGGTGGTGGCCAGGGACCGGCCGACGTCCTCGGGACGCGGCTCGGGTACGGCGGTCACGGCGGCCAGCAGCCGGTCCGCCTGGGCAGCGAGGGCGGCCGGGCCGCGCCCGGAGACGACCCAGGGCAGGAGGGTGCCGCTCGGTTCGGGGGCGGGGGCCTTCGGCTCGGCCTGGGGCGCGGGGGCGCCCTTCGCAGCGGGAGCTGCGGGAGCTGCGGGCTTCGCGTCGGCCGAGGGCAGGGGGACGTCCCCCGCCTCGGGACCGGCGGGCTTCGCGTCGGCCGAGGGCGACAGGACGCCGTCCGCCTCAGAGGCGCCGGCTTTCGACGCCACCGGCCGCTTCGGCCCCTCCCCCACCACCACATGGGCGTTGGTGCCGCCCATGCCGAACGACGAGACGCCGGCGATCAGCGGCCGGTCGGGGGCGGGCCAGTCGCCGGTCTCGTGCTGTATCTCCAGGCCGAGGTCGGCCAAGGGGATCGCCGGGTTGGGGGTGGCGAAGTTGAGGCTGGCGGGCAGGCGGCGGTGGCGCAGTGCCAGCAGGGTCTTGATGAGGCCGACGATGCCCGCGGCGCCCTCCAGGTGACCCACGTTGGTCTTGGCGGACCCGACGCGCAGCGGGGCGGCGTCGGCGCGGGACGCTCCGAGCACCGCGCCCAGCGCCGCGGCCTCGATCGGATCGCCGACCGGGGTGCCGGTGCCGTGCAGTTCGACGTACTGGACGGCGTCGAGGTCGAGGCCGCTGCGGTCGTACGCCTCGCGCAGGACCCGTTGCTGGGTCTCCTGGCCGGGGACGGTCAGTCCGGGGGTCGAGCCGTCGTTGTTGACGGCGCTGGCGTGGATCACGCCGAGGACGTCGTCGCCGTCCGCGAGGGCCCGGGACAGCGGCTTGAGGACGACGGCGCCGCCGCCCTCGCCGCGCACGAAGCCGTTGGCGCGGGCGTCGAAGGTGTACGTGGTGCCGTCGGGGGAGAGTCCGCCGAAGCGCTCCCCGGCGACCGCGGCCTCGGCGAGGATGTTGAGGTTGACGCCGGCGACGATGGCGGCGTCGGACTCGCCGGTGCGCAGGGACTCGCACGCCAGGTGCACGGCGACGAGCGAGGAGGACTGCGCCGAGTCGACGGTGAGGCTGGGGCCGCGCAGGCCGAGGTGGTAGGACACCCGGTTGGCGATCACGCCGCGGTTGACGCCGGTCATGGTGTGCTGGGTGACGGACCGGGCGCCGTGCTGGTAGAGCAGCGCGGCGTAGTCGTCGCGCAGGGTGCCGACGAAGACGGCGGTGCGGCTGCCGCGCAGGGTGGCCGCGACGATGCCGGCGTTCTCCAGTGCCTCCCAGGCCAGTTCGAGCACGAGGCGCTGCTGCGGGTCCATGACGCGCGCCTCGCGCGGGGCTATGCCGAAGAAGCCGGCGTCGAAGGTGTCGACGCGTTCCAGGAAGCCGCCGTGGCGCAGGCCGGGTTCGGTGCCGGTGGGTGCGGCCTCGGCCTCGCCGGTCGCGGACGTCCAGCGGTCCCGGGGTACCGGGGTGATGGCGGAGGTGCCGGTGCTGAGCAGGTCCCAGAAGGCCTCGGGATTTCCGGCTCCGGGCAGGCGGCAGGAAAGGCCGACGACCGCGATTGCCTCGCTCTGTGCACGGCGCGTCCTCATCGATTCGGACTGGTGCTGATTCGTCATCGCGCTCGACTGCCCTTTCCTGCCGAATTACCGCAAGGCTCTTGAGTGGGGGAATGTTCGGCCCGATCGTAGGCAGGGTGGTCTCTCCCCCTTCTCAGTGTTCGGCCTCGCTTCGGTAATTCGGCACGATCGGTTCGCCGGATAAACCGCGCCGGAAAAAGAGAAGGCGCCATGACCGGGCGATGGACGGGGACCGCACTCCCCGTTTCCCACCGCCCGGTCATGGCGCTGCCGTCGGTCAGCCGGCGAGGGTTGCCGCCTGTTCCGCGGCACGGAAGCCGGACTCCAGGGCACCTTCGACGAAGGCGCCGTTCCAGCCGCTCGCTATGTCACCGCCCGCGAAGACGATGCGGCCGAACGGCTGCTGGATGTCCGGCAGCTGGCGCAGGAGCTGCCCCGGCCGGCGCAGGCCCCAGCCGCCGCGCGCGTACGGGTCCTTGTGCCATTCCTTCGCCCGGTACTCGACCACCCTGGCCTCCGGCAGCAGCCCGCGGACGGCGGCGTGCACCGCCTGCCGGTCGGACACGTCGAGGGAGGGGCCGGTGAAGGCGACGAAGATACGGCCGTCGGGCAGCTGTTTCTGCGGGATCAGCAGCAGAATGGGGGCGCCCTCCGGTGCCTGGGCGGAGACCGCCTCGGAGGTGCCCCGTACCCGCAGCCACAGTTTGGTGGCGTGCGGGACGCCGAGGCCCTCGCGGGCGGCGTCGGCGTACACCTTGGGCAGGCCCGGCTCGAAGGTGAGCGTGGACCACATGTTGACGGGTGTGGCGAGCACGACGACCGGCGCCTGGTAGACCCGGCCGCCGCGGACCTGGACGTGGGTGAGGCCGCCGCGCTCACGGATCGCGGTGACCGGCGAGTTGAGGCTGACGGTCGCCCCGGACTCGCGCAGCATCCGCTCCAGGATGGCGATCATGCCGCCCTGGGGCAGCTGGCTCATCACCGACAGGAACCGGTCGTAGGTGCCGCCCGCGAGCTGGTACCACTGGGCGAGGCCGGTGAGGGAACCGGTGTGGTTGCCGCCGGCGAACACCGAGGTGGCACCGCTCACCCAGTCGTGGTCGACGCCGGACAGCCCGAGCTGGGTGATGCGGTCGGCGAGCGAGACACGGTCCACCGACGCCAGCAGGTCCTTGCGGTACAGCGGCTCGTAGGGCCGCTCGAAGTACTGCTCGGAGCCGGCGTAGAAGTCCGCGAACAGGCTGTTGAGCCGGGCGCCGGCCTCCTGCGGGGAGTGGCTGACGTAGCCGTCCGGGCCGGGCATCACCATGCGGGTGGCGTGTACGTCCTCGGTGGTGGTCAGCGAGTAGCGCCGCAGTTCGCGGGCCACGAGGTCCTGGCCGGGGCCGAACCAGCCGCCGCCCAGTTCGATGTGCTCCCCGGCCAGGGTGCCGGGCTCGATGCGGCCGCCGATCCGGCCGCGTGCCTCCAGGACCAGGACCTTCATGCCACGGGCGCCGAGCTCGCGGGCCACGGTGCCGCCCGCGTAGCCGGCGCCGACCACGATGGCGTCGTAGGCAGTGCCGTCGGCCGCGGCGGAGGGCGCCGTCGCGGTGACGGCACCGGCGGTGAGCGCGGTGGCGCCCGCCGCCTTCAAAAGCGTTCTTCTGTTGACGCGTCCGTTGGCGCGTGGGGTCGTGCTGTCGCCGTTCTCGGTCATGGAACACACCTTTCGCGAAAACCGGGAATTGCAGGACGGAAAGCGCACGGGACCGGCACACGAATCGGCAGCCGGAATCAGAACGAAGGCCCATTGGATTACGCGACGCCGGTGTGCGGGCATGTGGAAGGGGCCGGCTCCGACGGGGGATTCAGAACCGGCCCCTTCGTCAGGGGGTGAAGCGAGTACCGGACCCGGTCACTGCTGCGGGCGGCGGTACGCCTTCACGACACTGGCGTAGCTGTTCTTGGCGTGGCCCTGGGCGATGATGCCCTCCATCAGCGCCTCGGAGTACTTGGGCAGTTCGGTGTCGACGCCGAGCGCCTCGCTCTCCTCGACGAGGTGCTTCAGTGCGCCCAGGTGCGTCTCCAGGGTGGCGTCGTTGGCCGGGAACTTCTCGTCGCCGGCGTCGATCTGCGCGGCGTAGTCGGCAGTGAACATCTTGATGGCGTCGAGCCACATGTGCGCCCACGGCAGGAACTCCTGAGCCTTGACGCCGCCGGTCTCCACGATGGCGACGCCGTGCAGGAAGCTGTTGAGGGCACCCCACATCAGGCCGAGCAGCGACACGTCGAACAGGGCGGGCTTGCCGTGGTCGGTGCCGAGGTAGGTGGTGCCGCCGCCGAGGAGCTTCAGGACGGGCTCGTGGGCGTCGAAGACGGCCTGGTCGCCGGCGTAGAAGAGGACCGAGGTCTCGGCACCGATGCCGGGCGGGGTGATCATGATGGCGCCGTCGAGGTACTTGGCGCCGTTCTTCTCCGCCCACTCGGCGGTCTGGCGGGCCTGCTCGGAGGAGCCCGTGGTCAGGTTGACCACGGTCTTGCCGTGCAGGGCGTCGCCCAGCGAGCCGATGACGTCGTGCACCACGTCGTACGTCGACACACACACGATCACGAGGTCGCTCGCGGCGACGGCGTCGGCGGGGTTCGCTGCGAGCACCGCGCCGTCCGCGACGAGGCCGTCGGCCTTGTCCGCCGAACGGTTCCACACGGTGGTGGCGTGACCCGCCTTCAGGAAGGCGGCGGCGAGGGCCTGCCCCATCAGGCCGAGGCCGAGCACCGACACCGAGGTGTGGTTGTCACCCATGAATCAATTCCTCCAGTACGAAGTGGTGTTGCAGTACGAAGTGGTGTTGCTCAACGGGCCGGCCCGCTGGGCGTGCCGGTGGGAATGCGGTCCGGGGCGCGAGCCCCGGGGGAATGGGCGTCGACTCAGAGGAAGACGGTGCCGGGCTCCAGGCCGACCAGGACGCGGCCCTGGAGTTCGAGGTTGACGTCGGCGTTGGCAAGCGCGTGCAGGGAGAAGCCCTGGATGTCGCGGTGGAAGCGCTGGAGGTGGACGTCGCGCCGGATGACGGAGCCGCCGCCCGCGTTGAACAGGATCTGCACGGCCTCCTTGGCCAGTTGGGCGGCGAAGCCGGTCTGGCCGCGCACGATCGCCTTCTCGGCGTCGGTGGGCTGCTCGCCGGCGTCGGCGCGCTCCTGGAGGAGGGTGAGCCAGCGGGTCGACAGGGCCTCGGCGGCGTCGATCTTGTTGGCGGCGGTGGCGACCTGGATCTGGGTGAGCGGGTGCAGCTTCTGGTCGGTCCAGTCCGTGTACGTGATCCCGCGGCCGGGCAGCCGGTCGAGGAACAGCTCGTACGCACCGCGCGCGATGCCGATGAACACGGCGGCGCACTCCGCCATCACGAAGCTGAGCAGGCCGTAGTTGCGCCCGGTGGCACCGGTGTTGGAGCGGTCGCCGGTCGCGCTGACCATGACCTCCTCGAACGACACGGCGTGGTGGGCCGGCACGAAGACGTCCTCGGCGACCGCGGTGGCACTGCCGGTGGCGGCGCCCGCGGAGACGTCCCAGTCGTCGACGATCTTGAGCTGGTCCATGGGGACCAGGGCCATGATCTCGCCCTCGGTGCCGTTCGGGTTGCGCACCATCGCGGCGGTGAAGTCCCAGTCGGCGCCTTTGCAGCCGGTGTTGAACTTCCAGGTGCCGTTGAGGGTGTAGCCGCCCTCGGTGGGGACCGCGACGCCGGTCGGCGCGAACGCGCTGGAGATCTTGACGGAGCCGGCCGCGAAGACCTCCTCCTGGGCCCGGTCGGGGTAGAGCGTCGCCGTCCAGGTGCTTGTCACCCACACCATCGCCACCCAGGCGGCGGCCGGGCAGCCGCGCCCGATCTCGGTGATGACCCGTGCCTGGTCGGCGAGCGGCAGGTCGAGCCCGCCGAACCGGCGCGGCACGGCCATGCGGAACACCCCGGCCTTCTCCAGGAGTTCGATGCTCTCGTCCAGCAGCCAGCCGCGGTCCTCGGCGGCGCGCCCGTTCTCACGCAAGGTCGGGACAATGCCGTCCACGGCTTCCAGTACGGCTGCCAGGTCGTCGTTCGTAGCCATTTCCGGCTCCTCGATAGTGATTCCTACTGCCGGTCGAGAGGCGCGAGAACCCAGCGCTCTCCGGGCAGTTCAAAACCTTACTGAACGGCCCGGAGAACTCAGTAAGAGCACACTCATCGCCCGGTCATCACCCCTACATCTCAGGGAAACCGGCCGGACCTGACGCACAATTACTCGCCAATTACCGGACACAGACCGGAAAATGAGCGGACGGTGCGCGCGAGGCCTCGTATGGGAACATCCCCACATGACTCTTTCATGGCCCGAACTCGTACGGACGGCGGCCGAGGACACCACTTCGGCACTCGAAAAGGGAGCAGATCAGGACTGGCGCGGAAAGGCGGGTGATCTGGACTGGAGCTGTCGTGAAACCCTTTCGCACATCGCGCTCGGGGTCGTGGGTTACGCGGGTCTGCTGATCGCCCGTCCCACCGACCGCTACATCACCCTGTTCTCCTCGATCGACGGGCACGCCCCCGTCCCGGCCGCTCTCGAAGGCATCCGGATCGCCGGCAGGCTGCTCGCCGGCACGGTCCGCGACACCGAGCCCGAGGCCCGCGCCTGGCACCCGTACGGGCACTCCGACGCGGCCGGTTTCGCCGCGATGGGCGTGCTCGAACTCGTCGTCCACGGGCGGGACATCGCGCAGGCGGTAGGCGTGGAGTACACGCCGTCGGACGCCCTGGCGGCGCCCGTGGTCGAGCGGCTCTTCCCCGACGCGCCGGTCGGCCACTCCCCCGCCGAGACGCTGCTGTGGTGCACGGGACGCACCGGGCTGCCGGGCCTGCCGCGGCGCGGCGCCTGGCGGTGGGACGGCCGGGTGCGCCAGTCCTAGCCCTCCCCCACTCACCGGACCAAGTGCCGCCGGGCGACTCCCAGTCAGTCGCCCGGCGGCACTTTTGCATGGTGCCTGGTTCACGCCCTACCGCGGTGAGACCACGGCATTACCGCAGCGTGGCTGGAACGTTGAACCTGCCCGAATAGTGTCGGCCACGGAAATGCACGAGCGCCCGCACCGACCGTGCGTACACCCATGGAGCGTTCCTTTCTCCTGGACGTTCCTCCCAAACGTTCTCCAGCCAAGAAGGCAGGTCGATTTCCGCCATGTCCGAGCTCGTCGCGGAACTGGAAAACCACACCGCCCGCTACGTAGAGGCCGTCAATGCCGGCGACTTCGAGACGGTCGAGAAGTTCTACACCGCCGACGCCGTCGCCGTATGGGAACCGGGCAAGCCGCTCAGCGGTGACGAACGCCGGAAGTACCAGCGGGAATTCCTGGAGGCCGGGCCGCGGATGGCCGCAAAGCCCCGGCAGGTGTTCGTGACCGGAGAGACCGCGCTGATGATCGTCGACTGGACGATCGACATCCCCGGCGACGACGGCACGACGGAGCACCTGGAGGGCGTCGGGGTGGACGTGCTGACCCGGGGTGCGGACGGGGTGTGGCGCTACGCCATCGACGACCCGTACGGCCAGGCGAGCTGACCGGCGAGAGCGCCGCGGCACGCAGACCCGAAAGCACCTTGGCTCATGAGTGAGATGTCGGTTCCGCACGGCGGACCCGCACCTAGTACACGGGGGACACACAGCACCATGCACAGCACCGGACCCACCAGCCGGCAACGGCCGGCGCGCCGCACCCTGCTCAAGGCGGCGGGGGCGGCGGCCGTCGCCGTACCCGCCCTCGCCCCGGTCGCCTCGGCCGCCACCCGGGCCGCCGAGGCGGCGGACTGGGACGTCGTCGTCATCGGCGCGGGGTTCGCGGGCATCACCGCCGCCCGCGAACTGCGCGCCCGCGGCAAGCGGGTGCTCGTCCTGGAGGCCCGCGACCGCCTCGGCGGCCGCACCTGGACGGACACCTACGGCGGCCGGCTGATCGAGCGCGGCGGTACCTGGGTCGAGCCGACCCAGCCCTACCTCGGCGCCGAACTCACGCGCTACTCGCTGGCGTTGGAGGAGGACGAGCCGATCTCGACCACGTGGCTGCCGACGCCGAACGGTCCGCGGCAGTTCACGCCGGAGGACGGTTTCGGCCGGATGGGCACCCTCTTCGAGCGCATGTTTGACGGCTCGCGGACGTACTTCGAGAAGCCGTTCCAGCCGCTGCACCGGGCCGACCTGCTGCAGAGCCTGGACAAGCTGTCGCTGCGCGACCGCCTGAAGCAGCTCGCCCTCACCCCCGAGGAGGAACTCCTCGTCAACGGGCAGACGGCGGTCTACTCCGGCGGCGCCAGCACCACGGGCGCCTTCACGATGTTCGCCCACTGGTGGGCCCTGGCCGGCCACACGAACCAGGGCTGGAACGACACCATGCGCTGGCGCATCGCCAAGGGCACCAAGGCGCTGCTCCAGGCGATGGTCAACGAGGCCAAGCCGACGATCAAGCTCAGCTCGCCGGTCGCCTCGGTGAACGACACCGGATCACTGGTGTACGTCACCACCACCTCCGGCACGCGCTACAGCGCCAAGGCGGTCGTCGTCGCGATGCCGGTCAACGCCCTGAACACGGTCAAGTTCACCCCGTCCCTGCCCGCGGCGCTCACCACGGCCGCGAGCCAGGGAATCGCGGTCTCCAACGCGGTCAAGCTGTGGATCCACGCCCGCAAGGGAGCCGGCCGGGTCTACGGGCAGGGCGCCGAGGGCGGCTCGCCGATCCCGATGCTGCTGCCGTTCAAGGAGACGTCCGAGGGCATGCTCTACGTGGCCTTCAGCACCGATCCCCGCTTCGACGCGACCAACGTCACCCAGGTGAAGAAGGCCGTGCAGCAGCTGGGCGTGAACCTGGACGTCATCGGCGTCAAGGTGCACGACTGGGGTCGCGACCCCTACGCGCGCGGCGGCTGGGCGTTCCGCAAGCCGCGTCAGCTCACCACGCTCTACCCGGACGTGACCTTCACCAGCGGGCGGCTCTCCTTCGCCAGCGGCGACATAGCCAACGGCTGGAGCGGCTACATCGACGGCGCCATCGAGTCCGGTCTGCGCGCCGCCCGGCAGGCAGCGGGCGAGGAATGACCGCCGGCACATCACCCACCCACCCCCCGGAAGGGAACCGCACAGCCATGTCAGCCACCTCCTTCACCGTCCCCTTCGACCCGGAACGGCCCGACCTCACCTCCGACACGGACATCCAGAACGAGATCTTCATCCAGGTGTTCAACTCGGGTGACGGCGAGCTGTTCAACCGTCTCTACCTCGACGACTCGATATCGAACTTCTCCGGCGAGCCCCTGACGGGCGCCGCCCGGCTCAAGTTCTTCAAGGACTTCCTCGCCGCGAAGCCGACCCTCAAGGCGAAGGTCACCCACTCCTACGTGGCCGGGGACGTGGCGCTGATCGGTGTCGAGTACTCCATCGACACCACCGGCCCGGACGGTGAACCGGTCCGGCTGGAGGGCGTCTGCACCGATGTGCTGCGCCGCATCGAGGACGGCCGCTGGCTGATGGCCATCGACCGTCCGGTGGCCGCGAGCGGTCTCGTCGCCGACTAGTACGCCCGGGAGCCCCCCTGGTGCGCCAGGGGGGCTCCGCCGTGCCGGAAAACCCAGATGCCCCTCAGACGGCCCGAGGAGAAGCAGTGACCGAACAGCAAGACCTGGCGTCCGTACTGGACGCCGTACGCGATGTCGTCCCCACGCTGCGCGCGAACGGCGCGGACGCGGAGGACCGGCGATGGATCCCCGACGAGAACATCGAACTGCTCGACAGGGCGGGAGTGTTCCGCACCGCGGTGCCCCGCGCCCACGGCGGACTCGACTTCGGCGCGGCCGACCAGTTCAAGGTCATCGCCGAGGTCGCACGCGGCTGCCCGTCCACCGGCTGGCTGACCATGGTGTGGCTCACCAGCACCTGGTGCGCCTCCCTCTATCCCGACCGGGCGCAGAAGGAGGTCTTCGCCGACGGCAGCGCCCGCGTCTCCATCGTCTTCGCCCCCACCGGCACGCTCGCCCCCGTCGACGGCGGCTACCGCCTCAACGGCACCTGGGGCTACAACTCCGGTGTCCGGGGCGCCGACTGGGACCTGCTGGCGGCGATGGTGGAGCGCCCCGACGGGACCCACGAGGAACTCGTCGCCCTGGTCCCGGTCTCCGAGCTGAAGGTCACCGACGACTGGCACGTCAGCTCGGGCTCCGCCACCGGCAGCTGCACGACCACCGCCGAGAACGTGTTCGTGCCCGCCCACCGGGTGGTCTCCCTGGAGGAGGCCATGGTCAGCGCGACCGGCGACCGCGCGAACACGGGCGCCACCGGACGCAACTACGGTCTGCTCGGGTACGTCCTGTCCGGCGTCGCGGCCGCCTTCACCGGCATCGCGCGCGGTGCGTACGAGCTGTTCCTCGACCGGCTGCCCGGCCGCGGGATCACGTACACGGACTGGACCGACCAGAAGCTGCACCCGCTCACCCAGATCCAGGTCGCCACCGCCGCCAACAAGATCGACGCCGCCGAGGCCCTGGCAAACCTGTGGCTCGGGGTCCTGCAGACCCGGGCCGACGTGGGCGAGCAGCCCACCGACGAGGAGAAGGCCGTGATCCGCGGCCGGACGGCGTACGCGGCGCAGCTCGCCAAGGAGGCCGTCGAGCTGTTGTACGCGGCGAGCGGCGGCTCGGTCATCCGGCGCGAGGTCGCCCTGCAGCGGTTCCACCGTGACATCCAGGGCTTCTCGCTGCACGCCCTGGTCCAGCGCGACGCCAACCTGGAGGTCCAGGGGCGCGTCCTGCTCGGCATGGACCCGGGGACGTACTTCCTGTGACGGCCGGCCTCCCGCGACGGCGGGAGGCCACCGACGCGCGACAGGGCGGCACCATCCCGGTGGGTGGTGCCGCCCTGTCGTCACGTCCGCCGGCGGTGGTCAGGAGGCGGTGACGGGCTTCCCGAAGCGGCCGTTGACGAACAGCAGCTCGTCACCGGCAGCGCCCGCGCCCGCCGCCAGTACGGTGCCGATGAAGATGGTGTGGTCGCCGAACACGTGGGACTCGGTCAGCTCGCACTCCAGCCACGCCACCGAGTCGTCGAGCAGCGGAGCCCCGGTGTGCTCGCCGGCGCGCCAGTCCCCGCGCTCGAACTGGGCGGCACCCAGCGTGCGGCTCTTGTCGGCGAAGTGCCGGGCGAGGGGCTCCTGGTGGGCGCCCAGTATGTTCACGGCGAATCGTCCGGCCCCGGTGAGAGCACCGTGCATGACCGCGCTGTGGCCGACGCTGCACAGCACCGACGGGGGGTCGAGGGAGACCGAGCTGAAGGCGTTCGCCGTCATGGCGTGCAGGTGCTCTCCGCCCACGGTGAGGACCGTGACGCCGGTGGCGAAGCGGGACATCACCTCGCGCAGCCGGTCCGGCCGTACCGGCTCGTGACCGGAACGCACGGCAGCGTGATCGAGTTCGGCGGACGCGGAATTCATGCCACTCTCCGATGGGTCACGGGACACGTCTGTGCCGTCCGCACGGAATGGGCGGCCGGCGAAATCAACGTAGTCGCGGCGCCTCGCGGTTCCTTCATGCCCGGGTAACCGGTGGGCCTCCTGCGACGGGGCGGGACCGATGACCTTTCAATGACCGGATGTTTACCCGGCCATCGGACCCTGAGGGCATGACTGAGACCTCCGCCGCAGCCGCGGAACGCGAACTCGCCGAGCCCTATCTGCGCCAGGTACTCGACACCGCGGGACTGGCGGTGGAATACGTGCGGGCCGAGGCGAACACGCTGTACGTACGCGACGACGACGGCACCGAGTCGCCGGTCGTGGACTTCGCCGGCGGGTACGGCTCGGTGCTGCTCGGCCACCACCACCCCGAGATCACCGCGTATGCCCGCGAGCTGCTCGCCGAACACACCCCGATCCACGCGCAGTTCTCACGCCACCCGTACGCCAACCGGCTGGCCGCCGAACTGAACCGCATCATCGCGCGGGAACTCTCCGATGACGAGCCCTATTACGCCATCTTCGGGAACAGTGGCGCGGAATCGGTGGAAGCCGCTGTCAAGCACGCCGAACTGGACCGGGGCATACGCATATCCGAACTGCTGGGCTCCGTCGACGCCGAGCTCGCGGCGGCGCGCACCGCCGCGGCGAACGGGTCCGCCACCGTCCACGGCGAGGCGGCCGCACGTCTCGGGGTCGCTCTGGCCGCCGACGACAACGATGCCGTCCGCCTGCTGGAGACGGCGATCAGACGCCGCAACGACGAAGTCGCGGCGACTCCACCGCTGTTCCTCGCCCTGGAGGGCGGCTTCCACGGCAAGCTCGCCGGCAGTGTGCAGCTGACCCACAACGAGGGCTACCGGCTGCCCTTCAAGTCCCTCGGCGCGCAGGCGCGGTTCGTCCCGCACGACAGCCCCGAGGACCTGAACGCCGTCCACGCGCGCGAGCGCCGGGTCCTGCTGGGACTGAGCACGCACAACGGCAAAATCACGGTGACGGAACACGAGTTCCCGGTGTTCTGCGCCTTCCTCGTCGAACCCATCCAGGGCGAGGGGGGAATTCGCGTTCTGTCCCGCGAGTTCGCCCTGGAGATCCAGGAGTTCTGCGCCCGGATCGACTGCCCCGTCGTCGACGAGATCCAGAGCGGAATGGGCCGCACGGGCGCACTGCTCGCCAGTTCCCGAATCGGGCTGCGCGGTGACTACTACACCCTTGCAAAGACGCTCGGCGGCGGCATCGCGAAGGCGTCCGTGATGCTGGTGCGCGAGAAGCGTTATCGCCGGGATTTCGAGATCGTGCACAGCTCGACCTTCGCAAAGGACAGCTTCTCCTGCCACATCGCGTTGAAGGTCCTCGAACTGCTGGAGAGGGACGGCGGAGCGGCCTATCGGCAGGCCGAGGAACGCGGTGCGGCTCTGCGCGCGAAACTCGACTCGCTCCGGGCGGAATTCCCCGACGTGGTGGCGGAGGTGCGCGGACACGGGCTCATGCAGGGCCTGGAATTCCGTGACCAGTCCGAGGCCTCGTCGCCCGAGTTGCGCCAGATCTCGCAGAGCGGCCTGTTCGGCTATTTCCTGGCGGGCCATCTGCTGCGCAGGCACCGGGTGCGGACGTTCCCGACGGCCAGCGCGGTCGGAACGTTGCGCTTCGAGCCCTCGATTTATGTCACAGACGCCGAACTGGATCAGTTGCACTCCGGACTGCACGACGTGTGCACACTGTTGCGCAAGCAGGCCGGCGACGAACTCACTGCCGGTCACTGATCCACTCCTGGTGGATCCGTCGTCTCCCCCCACCGGCGGACTCCCAGGGCATCTCCGGCGACGGGCCGGCCGTGACCGGGCCGGCTCGCTCGACCGGACGCAGTACGGGAAACGGACCGTGATGAGACCCGATCGGGCGACACACCGAACCCGCGCAACGCAGCACGCCGGAGCGAGCAGAAACGGGGGAGTTCATGCAGTTCCGCTTATTGGGGCCACTGGAAGTCGAGAGTTCGGGCGGACCACCGGGCAGTCTGGTGGACCTGGGCGGGCACCGGCAGCGCGCGGTACTGGCGTATCTGCTGCTGCAGGCGAACCAGGTGGTGTCCACCAGCCAGTTGCTGTCGGCCCTGTGGGCCGACGACGGCGCGCCCATGACCGCGCGCAAGATACTGCAGAACGCCGTCTGGAAGCTGCGCGGCGTCCTGTCGCGGCCACCGCGGGCCGAGCACGGCCCCGAGTTGCTGACCCGTGCGCCCGGCTATCTGCTGCGCGTGCCCCCGCTCCACGTCGACCTGCTCGACTACGAGCAACGGGTGGTGACGGGCCGGGCCGCCCTGGCGGCGGGCGAGGTGGAACCCGCTCGTCGGTCGCTCGGCGAGGCGCTGGCGTTGTGGCGCGGGCCCGTCCTGTCCGACCTCGTGGAGGAGGGCATCTGCTGGCCGGAGCTGACGGCCCTGCAGAACCGGCGGCTCGATGTCATGGAGGACCACTTCGAGGCCGCCCTCGCCTGCGGCCGGCACCAGCTGGTGCTGCCCGACCTGGAGAGCCTGGTGGCCGCAGAGCCGCTGCGTGAACGCGCCTCGGGTCAGCTCATGGTGGCCCTGTACCGGTGCGGGCGGCAGGCCGAGGCGCTGGCGGTGTTCGGCCGGGTGCGCACCGCCCTCGTGGAGGGGCTCGGACTGGAGCCGGGGCGTGAACTGCACAGGCTCCAGCAGGCGATCCTCACCCAGGACCCGACGCTGGAGGTGCCTCGCGCGGTGGGCGGCCGGGGGGCGGCGAACCTCGCCCCTGTCCTCCGGCCCGCGGAATCTCCGCCGGCACCCGCCGCGCCCGCCGCGGCCCCCGCACCTGCGACACCGACAGCGCCCGCGGAGCCGGCCGCGGCCACAGAACCGACGGGACGCACTGAGCCGGCGGATCGCGCGGAGCCGACGGCGCCCGCGAAGCCGGCCGTGCCGGCCGCCGAGGTCTCCTCCCCCGGCCGGCACGAGTCCCGTACCGCCAGCGTGGTCATGTTCCGCTTCGGGCTCGGCGAGGAACTGGGCCAGGTGCCGGCCGAGGACCGGGACCGGGTGCTCGACGCGCTGACCCAGCTCGCCCGCGAGAAGACCGAACTGCACGGCGGCCGGGTCACGGCAGTGCTCGGTTCGAAAGTGCTCGCCGTGTTCGCCGACGGGGCGGATCCGGCCGACAGCGCCGAGCGCGCGGTCCGCACCGCGTCCGCCGTCCGCGCCGGCCTCAGTGTCCCGACCGGCACACTCACGCCGCCGCAGGCCGCCGTGCGCGGTCTCACCGTGCATGCCGCCGTGGCGTCCGGCGAGGCCCTGCTGCCGCGCCGGCCCTCGGACGACCCGCCCCCGCCGTGGGGTGGCGGCAGGCTCGTCGACACCTGCCGGTCGATGCTGGCCCATGTGCAGGCCGGCGAGATCCACGTCTGCGACGAGACCCGCCGGCAGGTCGAGCGGGCGGCAACGTTCCGGCGCGCCTGCGCATCGGCTGTCGCCCCGTGGGAACTGCACGCACTGCACGACGGGGCATCGGACCTGTCGTGGGATCGAGTCGGAGCCGGTGTCCACGTCAGCGAACTGGCGCTGATGCATCACACCCTGCAGCACACCCGCCGGCGCTCGGCGGCTCATCTGATCACCCTCATCGACGGCTCCGGCCGCGCCCGGACGCGCCTGCTCATGGAGTTCCAGCGGCAGGTGGAGGAGCTCCAGGGCGGCCCCGTGCGGGTGCTGGCCGGCACGGTTCCGCCGCCGCAGCAGGCCGGCTCGGCGCTGTCGGTGCCGGCGGAGATCCTGGCGGCCTACTGCGGCATCGACCCGGGCGGCCCGGAGGCCCACGCGGCCGGGCGGCTGCGAACCACCCTGAATCGCCTCTGCGGCGATCCGGCCACCGTTGCCGACCTGTACGCACCCCTGGCCCGGCTGCTGTCGCCACAGCGTGCGGCGGACGAGGAGGAGGTCGCCGAGATGCTCCGGGCGTGGGGAACGTTCCTGGCGCGGGCCGCGCGCGAGCAGCCGCTGGTGCTGATCTGGGACGACCTCCAGCACGCCGACGACACATTGCTGGACTTGGTGGAGCGGATGACGCAGACCCACGTCGGCGCGCCGCTGCTCGTCGCGGTCGGCGCGGACTCCCGGCTGCCGGACCGGCGTCCGGGCTGGGCCACCGCACGCCCGCGCACGGTGACCCTCAGCCTGAGCCCGGAGACGGGCGACTGTCTGGACCGGCTACTGGAGTCCCTGCTGCCGCCGCTCCGGGAGTCCGAGGTCGCCTGAGCGCGTCCCGCCCGTGCCGGTGAGGCGGATGGCACGGGCGAGGGCGCCCAGGGCCCGCGGGACGCCCGCAGACCCGTCGGGCAGGACGTCCGCCGCCGATTCGACGAGCAGGGAGCCCGCGACCGCCTCCCAGCGAGCCCCGGCGCCCGGACGCACCGGTCCGGCGGACCCGGCCGGACCGAGCACCCGCCGCGCCCACGCGGTGATCCGGGTCCGTTCCGCCGCGGTGACGCCCGGTAAGGCCCGCAGTCCGGCGGCGAAGCGGGCCAGTATCTCCTCGGCGTGCTCGGCGAGCAGGGCGTCCTGCCGCGCTCCCCCGCAGCCGGGCGGGCGGGCGAGGGGCGCGGAGTCAGCCGGCCGCGCCGGTCCGGCGCCCCGGGGGCGACTGGCTCGGCTCAGCCCTTCGTGCAGGGCCTCGGCGAACCGGGTGCCGACGAAGACGGCCAGCGGGGCGTCCACCTCGCCGGCGGGGGCAGCACGCACCGGCCGGGGCGAGGCGTGCGCGGGGCGGCGGGTCTGTGGGGATGCGATGTCCATGCGGACAGCACATCAAGTCCCGCACACACCCCGCCCATTCGCGACTCCTCGGCCCGGTCATCACACGGCCCGCCGCCCGGGCCGCACCTCGACCGGCTCGGCTCCCTTGCCCCGGAACCCGGGGTGGATCCGGCCGGACGCCCACGCCCGCTCCTCCTGCCGCCGCGGGCGGTGGTCCGGGCCGGGCAGGGTGCGCCGCGGCAGCGAGGCGGCCGGGTCCCGCAGGCGGGGCAGGGTGAGCCGGCTGGCGTGCTCGCAGCCGCTGCCCCAGAAGGGGCGGCGGCGCAGCAGGTCGGCGTGGCCGCACGCGACGACGAGCAGCGCGCCGGTGCCGGCGCCGCCCAGGGTCTCCACCCAGTCGAGCACCACGTCGTCGGCGAGGTGCAGGTCGTCCAGGCACAGGACCAGGGGGCGGTGACGTGCCTCGTGCTCGAACACCTCGCTCCACGCGGCGAGTACGTCGGCCCCGCGCCCCGGCAGGCCGGAGTGGGGTGCTGGGCACAGCACGCGCAGCAGCCGCGCCGCGTCCACGTCGGAGTCGACCGCGGAGCGGACCACGGCTCTGATCCGCTGCTCCGGCGGGTCGAGCCGCACCCCCTGCCGCGGTGCCCACGCGTCCAGCAGCGCGGCGGCCGTGCCCGGGGCGTCCTGGCCGCCCTTGGGCAGGCGCGGCCGCAGGACCCGCACCTCGTCGAAGTCGTCGGTGACGCCGCGCTCGAACTGGGCGAGGAGGCGTGTCTTGCCGACCCCGTGGTCGCCGAGCACCGTCAGCATGGAGGGCACGTCGTGGTGGCGCGAGTACTCCAGCAGGTTCTCCAGCAGGGCGAGTTCGGGCCGGCGCCGGGTGTCGGTGGCGGGCGCGACGGGCTCGCCCGAGTGCAGGGCCCGGGCCCTGCGGATGCCCACGGCCCCGTCGGCGGGGCGGGTGGCCTCGTCGTAGCTCACCCATGTGCCGGTGTCGGCCGCCACGTCCTCGCTCACGTACAACTCGCCCTCAGGGACGCCGGCGAGCAGTCCGTGCGCCTTGTCGAGCAGGGTGCCCACCACGGAGACGGCGGCCCGCGGGTCGTGCGGATCGTGCCGCACGATCGCCTTGCCGGAGATCACCACGGCACGCATCACCATGCCCGCCCGTGAGGCCAGCCGTTCACGGGCCGCGAAGGCCGCGCGCACCGCGTTCAACGACGCCTCGGGGCGATCGGAGCGCAGCCCGAACAGGGCGGCGCACAGCCCGCCCATGGAGCCGACGACCGTGCCGGAGCTGGTCTCCACGCTCTCGGTGAGCACGGTGACCGCGTCGTGCAGCGAGGTGTCCAGCTGCTCGCTCCCCATGGCCGCCGCGTCCCCGGCGGACTCGGTGCACACCACGAGCACGCACACGTCCCGGCGCTCGGCGACCGTTCGGGTCTCCACCGCGCCGAAGGACGACGGCGCGCGTAACAGGTCGCCGCTCTCCACAGCACCGCGAGGTGCAGGAACACGCGTCCCTCCCGAGGGCTCCACAGCCTCGTAGGACGACGGAACGCGAGCACGGCTGCCGGCGGCCGCGAGGGTGGCCGCGCGCAAGGGTTCCGGTGTCGACGTGCCCAACTCGCCCACTGCGGGGGCCCTGACGCGCGCGCTGATGGGTACCGGCGCCTGCGCGGGGCCCGCCTCGTCGACCGGGTGCCGCCGAGCGGCGCCCACCTCGGCGGCGGCCCGCTCCGCGCGGTCCTCGGTGGGAGAGGCCAGGGCCTGGTCGTGACGCAGTATGCGCCGCTGGAGGGTTTGCAGGGCGGCGGACGGCTCCAGGCCGTACTCCTCCACCAGGGCGAGCCGCACCCTGCTGAACACGCTCAGCGCCTCCGCCTGCCGCCCGCAGCGGTACAGGGCGAGCATCAGCTGCCCGCACAGCCGTTCCCGCAGGGGCTCGGCCTCGGCCAGCGAGGTGAGTTCGCCCAGCACGGCATGGTGCCGGCCGCACGCCAGCTCTGCTTCGAAGCGGTCTTCCATGGCGTCCAGGCGCAGCTGCCGCAGTGCGGTCAACTCGGTCCATTCCACGCCCTGTTCGGCCAGGTCCGACAGGGCCGAGCCGCGCCACTCCGCAAGGGCCTCCCCCAGCAGCTCGGCGGCCTCGGCAGCCGCACCCGCGTCCAGACGCGCCCGGCCCGCGGCGACGGCGCGCTCGAAGCGGGTCGCGTCGAGCTGTTCGGGGTCGACGCGCAGTACGTAGCCCGGCGCCCGGGTGAGCAGTTGCGGCGGCTCATGCCCCTCGGCGCCGCCGCTCTCCAGCAGGGCACGCAGCCCCCACACGGCGTTCTGCACCATCTTGCGTGCCGTGACGGGCCTCGCGTCCTCGGGCCACAGGGCGTCGAGGAGCTGGCTGGTGGCGACCACCTGGTTGGCGTGGAGGAGCAGCAGCCCGAGCACCGCTCTCTGCTTGACGCCGCCCAGCGGCAGACTCCGTCCGCCGCTGACCACGTCAAGCGGCCCGAGAACCTTGAATTCCACGCCTACCCCCGTACGTCGAACACCCATGGTCAGTCATGGCAGGCGCCGTTGCCCGCCGCGAGCGGCACTCGCCGAGCCGACGCCGCTCAGCACCACCTCGGCGACGTCGCCGAGCCACTGGTCCAGATAGAAGTGACCGCCGGGAAAGACCCGCACCTCGGTCTCGGCGCGGGTGTACGTCCGCCAGCCGTCCGCCTCAGCCACGGAGACGACCGGGTCGGCGTCGCCGCACAGCACGGTCACCGGCGCCTGCAGCGGCTCCCCGGGCGTCCAGGAGTACCCGGCGAGAGCCGCGTAGTCGGCTCGCAGAGCGGGCAGCACCATCGCCACCAGCTCGGGATCGTCGAACAACGCCGCCCCGGTTCCCCCCAGTCGGCGTACGGCGGTCAGGATCGCAGCGTCGTCCGCCAGCTGATCGTGCGGACGCGGCGTCGGCCCAGGTGCGGCGCGGGCCGACAGGAAGAGCCTGCGGGGTGGTCGTGCCCCGCGCTGCTCCAGGAGCCTCGCGGTCTCGTACGCGACCAGTGCCCCCATACTGTGGCCGAAGAACGCGAAGGGCGCTGCCCCGTCGTCGTCCTCCAGCTTCCCGGCGACGACCGCCGCGAGTTCCCTGATACCGGCCGCCGGTGGCTCGTGCCGCCGGTCCTGCCGCCCGGGGTACTGCACGGCCCGGACCTCGATGTGCGGTTTCAGCTGCCGTGACAGCGGCCGGTACGCGCTGGCGGCACCTCCCGCGTGCGGGAAGCAGATCAGCCTCAGGGCGTCGGGCTCGGGATCGCCGAAACGTCGGAACCACTGGCCGTCCATGGCGCGCTTTTCTCCTGTCCGTTCATCCGGGGTACGTGGTACCCGCGCTCGGCCCTGGCCCGGTGCAGCACACCGGCCCACCAGCTGAGGCGGTCGAACATCTGCCGGGCCGACAAGTCCCAGTCGTCGCAGGCGGCGAGGGTGCCGTCCGGCCCGAGCCGCTCCCAGTAGTTGTGGAAACTGACGGTCTCGTGCACCGTCACGGAGTGCACCTCGCCGAAGACCTGGCGCAGCGCGGCCACCGCGCACAGGCCGCTGGAGGGTCCGCCGTAGGAGAGGAATCCGACGGGTTTGGCGTGCCATTCCTCGTCGTACCAGTCGATCGCGTTCTTCAAGGACGCCGGGAACGTCTGGTTGTGCTCGGGAGTGACCACCACGAACGCGTCGGCCGCCGCCAGCCAGGGCGCCAGGTCCTTGACGGCCTGGGGTCTGGGTGCCGCCGGGTCGGCGGACATCACGTCGGGCAGCCAGGCCGTGGCGAGGTCTATGACGTCCACGTCGAAGTCGTGCCGCAGCCGGGCGCGCGAGGCGAGCCATTCCGCCGCGACGTGCCCGAACCGTCCTTTCCTGATGCTGCCGATGATGATCGCCAGCCGCAGTCGCTCATTCTCGGCCACCTGCCCACGCCTTCCGCACCGCCGCCGAACCGCATTCCTCAAGGAACCCTGGCATATGCCCCTTCGGATTCGCTTCGGACGGCTTCGGAAATGCTGCGTGCCGGCACTTCGGGCCGGTGGCCGAGCCCTTTTCGTCGCAAGTCGCGGCGGCCTACGGCCGGTTACGCTGAGATCATGGAATTCGGGGTACTGGGGCCGCTGGAGGTGCGCACGGACAGCAGACGTGTCGTGCGGGTACCCGAAGTCAAGGTGCGGATGCTCCTCGCCGATCTGCTCGCCCACCACGGGCAGGTCGTCCCGGCGGGCCGGCTCATCGAGGGCCTGTGGGGCGGCTCGACGTTCACGGCACGGCCCACCGCGTCGCTCCAGGCCAAGGTGTCCCAGCTGCGGCGCGCGCTGGAGGACGCGGAGGCGGGCGGCCGCGAACTGATCGCGCACCGGCCGCCCGGATACGTCCTGGACATCCCTGCCGGAGCGCTCGACGCCGGGCGGTTCCGCGAACTGGTCGCCCGGGCCAGGTCCGGGGAGGACCCGGTGACACGGGCGGCGCTGTACACCGAGGCGCTGGGGCTGTGGCGCGGCCCCGCCTTCGCGGAGTTCGCGGACCAGCCGTCCGTGCGGCCGACGGCGGCGAGCCTGGAGGAGGAGCGCCTCACGGCGGTGGAGGAGCACGCCGGGGTTCGGCTGGAGTTGGGCGAACACAGCCTGCTGGTAGGCGAGTTGACGGAGCTGGTGGAGCAGCATCCGTTGCGCGAAGGGCTGCGGGGCGCGCTGATGTGGGCGCTGTACCAGGCGGGACGCTCCTCCGACGCGCTCGACTGCTTCAACGATCTGCGGCGCCGGCTCGACACCGAGCTGGGGCTGACCCCGGGACCGTCCCTGGAGGCACTGCAACAGGCCATCCTGCGCCACGACCCCGTGCTTGCCCGGCCGGAGCCGCCCGCGCAGCCGGCCACGGGGGCGCCGGCCGGTCCGGGGCCGACCGGTTCGGCCTCGCCCCTGGTGGGCCGCGAACAGGATGTGCGGGCGATCCGGACGCTGCTCCTACAGCGCCGTCTGGTGACACTCACGGGCCCGGGTGGGGTCGGCAAGACCCGCCTCGCCCAGGCCACGGCGCAGAGCCTGGCCGGCGCATTCGGCGAGGGCACCTGGCTGGTGGAACTCGCGGACGCCGGGGGCCTGGAGCGGTTCGCCGACGCGGAGTCGCTGGCCGAGCAGGTCATGGCGACGGTGGGCATCCGGGAGAACACCTCGGACGACGACGCCAAGGGCCCGACGGAACGCCTGGCGAGCGCGCTGGCCAGCCGGCGGCTGCTGCTCGTGCTGGACAACTGCGAACACGTCGTGGAGGCCGTCGCGCGGCTGGCCGGCCTGCTGCTGGGCCGGGCCCCGCACCTGCACATCCTGACGACCAGTCAGGAACCGCTGCGCACCCGGGACGAGACGGTGTATCCGGTGGCGCCGCTGTCGCTGCCCCCGGAGGACCTGCCGGACCTCGACGCGCTGACGAGCGCGGGCGCCGTACGCCTCTTCGTGGACAGGACCAGGGCGACGGACCCGGAGTTCGTGCTCGACGCCACCACCGCCCCGCTCGTCGCGGATGTCTGCCGGCGCCTCGACGGCATCCCGCTCGCCCTGGAACTGGCCGCCACCCGCGTGCGATCGCTGGGCATCAGGGAACTGCACGACCGTCTCGACGACCGCTTCAAGGTCCTCAACAGCGGTTACCGGGACGCCCCTTCACGGCACCGGACCCTTCAGGCCACGCTCGACTGGAGCTGGGGTCTGCTCGACGCCCGGGAGCAGACCGTGCTGCGCAGGCTGTCGGTGTTCAGCGAGGGATGCGGCCTGCGGGCCGCCGAGGACGTGTGCTCCGGGGGCGGCGTGTCCCCCGCCGACGTCCTCGACGCGCTGAGCCTGCTCGTGGAGCGCTCGCTGGCGGTCCGCAGCGAGGGACCGCAGGGTCCGCGCTACCGGCTGCTGGAGTCCGTCGCGGTCTACGCGCGTGACAGGCTCGCCGAGTCCGGTGAGCACGCCGAGACGGCGGCCCGGCATCTGCGCCACTGCGTCCGCCTCGCCGAGCGCGCCCGGCCTCATCTGCACGAGCGGGAGCAGTCCCGCTGGTTCCAGTACCTCGACCTGGAGGCGGGCAATGTGCAGCGCGCGCTGGCCGAGGCCGCCCGGGCCGGGGCCGCTCAGGAGGCGTTGCGCCTGGTCAACTCGCTGACCTGGTACTGGTACGTCCGGGGCCGGCTCGGTGAGGCCCGCAGGGCGCTGGCCACGGCCCTGGACACGCCGGGCGAGGCGGCGCCGGAGGAGCGCGGGGAGGCGGAGTTCTGGTACACGGGCATCCGCCTGCTGCTCGGCGAGCACGACCGTGAGTGCGACGCCCTGGACGCGTACGATCCCGCGTCCACCCTGGAGTCGACGAGGGCGCAGTGGTTCCTGGCGCACGCGCAGTGGACGGTCGGGGCGCTGGTCGCGGGCGAGCAGCGGGTCGAGCGCGTCCTGGTCCGCTTCCGCACCCTGCGCGACGCGTGGGGCACCGCCGCCGCGCTGACCACACGCGCCTGCTTCGCCCTGGCCCGCGGTGACCTGGAGTCGCTGCGCGGCAACGCCGAGGACGCCCGCGCCCACTTCGCGGAACTGGGCGACCTGTGGGGCCGGTTGAAGACGACCGACGTGCTCGGCAGGCTCGCCGAGATCAACGGCGACTACGACCGGGCGGCCCAGTTGCACCGGGAGAGCCTGCGGATCGCCCAGGCCCTGGAGACCTGGCCGGAGATGTCCACGAAGCTGTCGGGCCTAGGCAGGATCGCCCTGCTCACCCAGCGCTACGACGAGGCCGACGATCTGCACACGCGTGCCCTGCGGCTCGCGGTGGAGCAGGGCAACCAGCCCGCCGAGCAGTTCGCCGCGCTGGGCCTCGCGCTGAGCGCCCGGCGCCAGGGCCGGCTGGACGCCGCCGAGGAGTGGCTGCGGCCCTGGCTCGCCTGGAACCGCCGGCGCGGTGACGGACCGGGCCTGGCTCTGGTCCTGGCCGAGCTGGGCTTCATCGCCGAGCAGCGCGGTGACGCGGGCCGGGCGCTCGCGTACCACCGGGACGGCCTCGCGGCAGCCGCGACGACCAAGGACCCCCGCTCGGTCGCGCTGGCCCTCGAGGGCCTGGCGGGTGCGTACTCGCTGGCCGGGGCCGCGGAGCGGGCGATCCGTCTGCTCGGCACGGCGGCGGCGGCCAGGGAACGGGCCGGGGCCCCGCACCCCCCTGCGGAGCGGGGCGACGTGGAGCGCATCGCCGGCCGTCTGCGCGCCACGATCGACGAGGCCGCGTACGCCCACGAGTTCACCGTCGGCGCCCAGCGGGACCACGAGAGCCAGGCCGCGGCGGAGTCGACGCACCCGGCGACGCCATGAGCCGGTCGCGACCGGCCGCGGGCGTCAGCGTCGGCGGCGGGTGTTGAGACGGGCGGCCTGGCGGGTCAGGTAATCGCGTTCGGCGAGGTTGAGGGCCTGCTGGGCCGCCTCGGCGTAGAGCCGTGCCGCCGTCGCCAGGTCGCCGTCGCGTTCGTGGAGGTATGCCGCCACCGCGGTGTGACGGGGCAGCGAGTCGTCCAGTTCCGCGAGCGCTGCCAGGCCCGCGCGCGGTCCGTCGGCCTCGCCCACGGCGACCGCGCGGTTGAGGCGGACGACCGGGCTGTCGGTCAGGTGCGTGAGCTCGTCGTACCACTCGACGATCTGCACCCAGTCGGTCTCCTCGGCGGTGGGCGCGTCGGCGTGCAGTGCCGCGATGGCCGCCTGGGCCTGGAACTCGCCGAGCCGGTCGCGGGCGAGCGCCGCCTGGAGGATGTCGACGCCTTCGGCGATCGCCTTGGTGTCCCACTTGCCGCGGTCCTGCTCGGCGAGCGGCACCAGGCTGCCGTCGGGCGCGGTCCGCGACGCGCGCCGGGCGTGGTGGAGCAGCATGAGGGCGAGCAGCCCCGCCACCTCGGGGTGGTCGATCGCCGCCGCGAGCTGCCGGGTGAGCCGGATGGCCTCGGCGGCGAGGTCGAGGTCGCCGGAGTAGCCCTCGTTGAAGACCAGGTAGAGGACGCGCAGCACGGTGGCGACGTCGCCGGGCCGGTCGAACCGCACGTCGGAGACGGTGCGCTTGGCGCGGCTGATGCGCTGCGCCATGGTCGCCTCGGGCACCAGGTAGGCCTGGGCGATCTGCCGGGTGGTGAGGCCGCCGACGGCGCGCAGGGTGAGCGCGACCGCGGACGACGCCGTCAGCGAGGGGTGGGCGCACAGGAAGTACAGCTGGAGCGTGTCGTCGACCGCGGACGCGGCCCCGGGCGCCGGCTCCTCGTCGACCACGTCCTCCCGCCGGCGGCGTGCGGCGTCCGACCGGGTCGCGTCGAGGAACTTGCGCCAGGCCACGGTGATCAGCCAGCCCTTCGCATCCCGCGGAGGGTCGGCCGGCCAGACGCGGACGGCCTCGACCAGGGCGTCCTGTACGGCGTCCTCGGCCGCCGCGAAGTCGGCTCCGCGGCGGACGAGGACGGTGAGCACGCTCGGCGTGAGGCTCCTGAGCAGGGCCTCGTCGATCGATGAGGTCACTTGAAGGAGCACTCCGTGACATTGGGCGCCGCGGCCAGGAACGGGCGCACCTCCAGCCACTCGTGGATCGGCTTGCCGCCCGCACCGGGGGCGGCGGACAGTTCCCCGGCCAGCTCGACGGCGCGCTCGTGGCTGTCGACGTCGATCACCATCCACCCGGCGATGAGGTCCTTGGTCTCGGCGAACGGGCCGTCGGTGACCGGCGGGCGCCCCTCACCGTCGTACCGGACCCAGCTCCCTTCGGAGGCGAGCGCCTGGCTGTCGACCAACTCTCCGGTCTTCTCGAGCCGGTCCGCGAAGTCCTGCATGTACTGCACGTGCGCCGAGATCTCCTGGGGCGTCCACTGGTCCATGGGCACGTCGTTGACCGCCGCAGGAGCGCCGCGGTAGTGCTTGAGCAGCAGGTACTTGGCCATGATGTTCTCCTCGGTGCTGGTGCGACCCATTGTGGTCGCGTTCACCCCGGGGACGGAGCAGGTCGCGGGTTCTCGACATCCGCGGCCGAACTTTTTTCGCCGACCTCCCGAGGCCCCGATCAGGATGAAGTGAGCTGACTCACCCTCTTCGCTGGGCAGCCTTCAGGGGCCGCCGTATAGTTGCGCTATGAGCAACCATGCGGCAGATGGAGAAACAACAGGTCACACGGTGAGTGGCGTGCAGTCCGTCGACCGTGCGGTCAGCGTCCTGGAGATCCTCGCCCACCGTGGCGAAGCGGGTGTCAGCGAGGTCGCCGCCGAGATCGACGTCCACAAGTCGACCGCGTTCCGCCTCCTCGGTGCGCTGGAGGCGCGCGGTCTTGTCGAGCAGACGACCGAGCGGGGCAAGTACCGGCTCAGCTTCGGGATCGTGCGTCTGGCGGGCGCGGTCACGAGCCGCCTGGACATCACCCAGCAGGGCCGGCCGGTGTGCGAGCGGCTCAGCGAGGAGATCGGCGAGACGGTCAACATCGCGGTCCTGCAGGAGCATTACGCCGTCAACCTGTACCAGGTACGGGGCCCGGGAGCGGTCGGCGCGCACAACTGGGTCGGGAGGCTGACCCCCGTGCACGCCACGTCGAGCGGCAAGATCCTGCTGGCCCACCGGCCGGCGAAGGAGCGCGCCGAAGTGCTCGCGGCGTCCGGGATGCAGAAGATGACCCCGCACACGCTCACCGCGAGGACCAAGCTGGAGAAGAGCCTCGCCGAGACCCGGGAGCGCGGATACGCGGTGACGCTGGAGGAACTCGAGATCGGACTGCACGCCGTCGCGGCCCCGATCCGGTCCCGTGAGGGCGACGTCGTCGCCGCCCTCAGCGCCTCCGGCCCCGCGTACCGCTTCACCGAGGAGCGCATCCACGAGCTCGCCCCCGTGCTGATGAGGGGCGCGGACGAGATCAGCCACCGGATGGGTTCGCCGGACTGATCTTCCTCCTCGCTGGAACCCTCATCCACGGAGCCGGGACATCGACGGATCGAACAACGGCTCCTCGGCCACGACCGCCTCGACCCGCTGGTCGAAGTAGCCGATGTGCAACGCCGTACCGGGAGCCGCGAGTTCGGCCGGCAGCCAGGCGTAGGCGATGCCCTTGCCGATCGTGTAGCCGTAGGCCGCGCTGGTGACGTGGCCGACCGCGCGGTCGCCGTCGTACACCGGCTCCTTCCCCATGACGACCGACTGCGGGTCGTCGATGGTGAGGCAGGTCAGCTTCCGTCGTACCTCCGTCCTACGGCGCTCCAGGGCCGCCTTCCCGATGAAGTCGTCCTTGTCGAGCTTGACGGCGAACCCGACGCCGGCCTCGTACGGGTCGTGCTCGTAGGTCATGTCGGTGCCGAAGGAGCGGTAACCCTTCTCCAGGCGGAGGCTGTTGAAGGCGCCGCGGCCCGCGATGATTCCGCCGAGGGGCTCGGCCGCCCGCCACAGGGTGTCCCACAGCTTCAGGCCCTGGTCGGCGGTGGTGTAGAGCTCCCAGCCGAGTTCGCCGACGTACGACAGGCGCATCGCCGTCACCGGGACGCTGCCGATGTAGGCGGGCTTGGCGCGGAAATACTTCAGGCCGTCGTTCGAGAAGTCCTCGTCCGTCAGGGGCTCCAGGACCTTGCGGGCGAGCGGGCCCCACAGGCCGACGCAGCAGGTGCCGGGGGTGATGTCGCGGACCTGGACCGTGCCGTCGGCGGGCAGGTGGCGGGTGAACCAGTCGAGGTCGAGGTTGCCGTTGGCGCCGACCTGGAACCGGTCGCGGGCGAGGCGGGCGACGGTGATGTCGCTGCGGATGCCGCCGTCGTGGTCCAGGAGGAGGGTGTACGTCACCGAGCCGACCGACTTCGCGACCTTGCCCGTGCACAGCCGCTCCAGGAAGGCCGCCGAACCGGGGCCGGTCACCTCCAGCCGCTTCAGGGCCGTCATGTCGTACAACGCGACCGTCTCCCGGGTCACTTGGGCCTCGGCGCCGACGATGGGCGACCAGTACTGCGCTGCCCAGTCGTTCGGGGTGGGCACCGAACGGCCCTCGGTCAGCGCCGCGTTGACCTCGTACCAGTGCGGGCGCTCCCAGCCGTTGGCCTCCAGGAAGAAGGCGCCGTGCTCGCGCTGGCGGGCATGGAAGGGGCTGGTGCGGATCGGGCGCGGGTCGCCCGACGGCTGGAGGGGGTGGACGATGTCGTAGACCTCGACGAAGTTCTGGCAGTCACGGGCCAGGACGTACTCCGGGGAGAGCTGATGCGGCTCGAAGCGGTTGACGTCGCACTCGTGCAGGTCGAAGGAGGAGCAGTACCCGTCGACCAGCCACTCGGCCATGGCCCGGCCGACCCCCGCCGAGTGGGTGACCCAGACGGCCTCGGCGACCCAGAAGCCCTTGACGTCCGGGGACTCGCCGAGGAGCGGGAAGTTGTCGGTGGTGAAGGAGAACAGGCCGTTGATGCCCTCCTCGACCTTGGCGTCCTTCGTGACGGGGAGCAGGGACCGGGTCTCGGTCCAGGCGTCCTCGAAGTCCTCCTCCGTGAACTTCAGGACCGAGGGCATGTCGTCGGCGTCGTCGACGGAGAGGATGTCGTCGGCGGAGATCGGCATGGGGCGGTGGCCGTAGTAGCCGATGCCGATGCCGTCGAAGCGGTCGCGGTAGTAGAGGTCGGCGTCCTGGTGGCGCAGGATCGGGCGGACCGCCTCCTCGGTCTGGCCGGCGAGGGCCGGGACGGGGCCGGTCCAGGCGAGCTGGTGGGCGAGGGGGGTCAGCGGGAGGTTCATGCCGACCATGCGGGCGATCCTCGGGCCCCAGATGCCGGCGCAGCACACGACGATGTCGGCGGGGATCTCGCCCTGGTCGGTGTGGACGCCGGTGACGCGGCCGCCGTCCTGCCGGATGTCGAGGACCTCGTGGCGGGCGAGGAAGCGCACGCCGCGTCCGGCGGCACGGCGGATCTGCGCCTCGACGGCGAGCACCGCCTTGGCGAGCCCGTCCGTCGGGACCAGGAGGCCGCCGAGGACCCGGTCGGGGTTGACCAGGGGGTGCTGCTCGACGCACTCCTCGGCGCTCAGCAGCCGGGACTCGATGCCCCAGGCGGTGATCCAGCCGTGGCGGCGCCGCAGTTCCGTCAGACGCTCGGGCGTGGTCGCCACCTCCAGGCCGCCGACCTGGAGGAAGCAGGGCTTGCCGTCGACGTCGAGGGAGCAGAGCTTCTCGACCGTGTAGCGGGCCAGCTCGGTCATGGTCTTGGAGGAGTTGGTCTGGAAGACCAGGCCCGGGGCGTGCGAACTGGAGCCCCCGGTGGCGGGGAGCGGGCCCTGGTCGACCACGGTCACTTCGGTCCAGCCTCGCGCGGAGATCTCGTCCGCGAGCGCCGCACCGACGACTCCCGCTCCGATGATGACCACTCGGGGACCCGCCATCGCCGCACCTCCGGTTGGCTAACCAGTCGATCCGTACAGTTGCTGCTCACGCAACTTGGTTCAGGTTGCGCAACTCAATGTGCCTGTCGTGCAGGTGGGTGTCAAGGGGTCCGCGACCTCGGGAAACACGCCCGAAGACACGGCGATGCCCGGTGGGCGGTGCGCATCCCGCGCGCACCGCCCACCGGGCATCCGTGAAGGGCATGAAGGGCCTGCCGATGGCCTGCCAGGAGCCTGGCAGGCGCCTACTTGAGCCAGGCGTCCACCTTGTCGCGGTTGGCCTCGACCCACTTCTTGGCCGCGGCCTCGGGGGTCATCTTGTCGACCGCGATGTACTTCGCCACGGCGTTCTGGTCGTCGTTGCTCCAGGTGAAGTTCTTCACCAGGTCATAGGCGGGGCTGCCCGACTTGGCGAACTTCGCGCTGACGATCTTGTCCAGCTCGTACACGGGATAGTCGCAGGCGATCTTCTCCGCGTCGGCGTCGCAGCCCGTCTTGTACTCCGGCAGCTTGACCTTGACGAGCGGCACCTCGGACATGAACCACTGCGGCTCGTAGAAGTAGCCGATCACCCATTCCTTGTTCTTCTCCGCCTTGCGGAAGGCCTGGATGAGGGCGGCCTCGCTGCCCGCGTACACCACCTTGTAGTCCAGCTTCAGGTTCTTCACCAGGGCCTCGTCGTTGGTGACGAACGACGGGTCGCCGTCGAGGAGCTGGCCCTTGCCGCCGGACTCGGACGTCTTGAACTCGGCCGCGTACTTGTCGAGGTTGTTCCAGTCGGTGATGTCCGGGTGCTCCTTGGCCAGCCACGGCGGCACGTACCAGCCGATGAGCCCCTTGTTGCCGGTCAGACCCGCGTCGACGGCGGTCTTCTGGTCGGTGATGTACTTCTTCTTCAGGTCGTCGTGACCCCAGTTCTCGATGACGGCGTCGACCTCGCCCGTCCCGAAGCCCTGCCAGGCGATCTCCTCCTTCAGGTCCTTCTTGACCACCTTGCAGCCGAGGTCCTGCTCCGCGACATACGCGACGACCGCCGCGTTGGCCTCGTAACCGACCCACGGGTTGATCGCGAGGTTGAAGGTGCCGCACTTGCCCGAGCTGTCCGAGCCGCCCGAGCTGTCGTCGCCGACCTTCGCGCCGCCGCATGCGGTGAGGGTGAGACCGAGGACGGCGATGCCGGCCACGCCGTATCTCCAGTGTGTTGCTTGCCTTGCCATGATCAGTGACTCCTTATGCGCCGGCACGTCGCGCCGCTGCCTGGGTGATCCGGTCGAACATGACTCCGAGAAGGACGATGGCGAGCCCCGCGGCGAGCCCCTTCCCGTACAGCTGGCCCTGGGAGAAGCCGGCCACGACGTCGTAGCCGAGGGCCCCCGCGCCCACCAGGCCGCCCACCACGACCATCGACAGCACATAGATCAGGCCCTGGTTGGTCGCCAGGGTCAGGGCGCTGCGTGCCATCGGAAGCTGGACCTTGGTGATGATCTGCCAGGTGTTGCACCCGGCGGAGGTGGCCGCCTCCACGGTGGTCGCCGGCACGTTCCGCACCCCGTCGGCGATGATCTTCATGGCGACGGGGGCCGCGTAGACGACGGCGGCGACGATCGCCGTGAAGCGGGTCGCGCCGAACAGGGCGAGGAACGGCACGAGATAGACGAACGGCGGCATGACCTGGGCCGCGTCCAGGGTGGGCCGGACCAGCCGGTCCACCAGCGCGCTGCGCCCCATCCACACGCCGAAGCCGATGCCGAGCAGCATCACCAGAACCGTGGCGACGACGGTCGACGCCAGCGTGGTCATGCTGTCCGACCACACCCCGGTGCCGACCAGCAGGCCCACGCAGACGGCCGTGGTGATGCCGGCGCGCAGGCCGCCGACGACGACGCCGAGCGCGATCAGGGCCGCGCCGACGAGCCACCACGGGGAGTCCGTGAGCAGCGTCTGGAACGGGTTGAGCAGACCGGTGGTGATGACGTCACGGATGGCGTTGGTGAGGCCCCCCAGGTTGTCCTGCGCCCAGGTGGTCACGCTGTCCGCCCCGCTGGATATGGCGCTGCCGATGCCGCCCTCACCGGGGAACTCCGCCGCCCACACATAGGTGTGGGAGAGGACGACCAGGACGGCCGTGACCGCCGCGCCCACGCCGAGGAGCGGGCGCCGCCAGGCCAGGAAGCGGTTCTTCGAACGCCGGGCCTCCTCCTCGCGTCCGCTCGCCGCGGTGGTGACCCGGTCCAGCACGATGGCCATGACGACGATGGCCAGGCCCGCGTTGAAGGCCGTGCCGACGTCGAGGGACTGCAGTGCCTGGACGACGGTCTTGCCGAGGCCGGGCGCGTCGATCAGGGCCGCGATGGTGACCATGGCCAGGGCGGCCATGATGGTCTGGTTGACGCCCATCACCACGGTCCGCTTGGACATCGGCAGCAGCACCTTCGTCAGGGTCTGCCGTCTCGTGGCGCCCATCGAGTCGGCCGCCTCGACCGTGGTCGTCGGCACGGACCGGATGGCGTGCGCGGTGATACGGATCGCTGGCGGTGCCGCGTAGATCAGCGTGGCGATGGTGGCGGAGGCCGGGCCGATGAGGAAGAACAGCGTCAGTGGTGCCAGATAGACGAAGGTCGGCATCGTCTGCATGAAGTCCAGGAAGGGCGTCACGATCCGGTTGACCCGGTCGGACAGCCCCGCCCACACGCCCAGCGGGATCGCGAACAGCAGCGCCACGAAGACCGCGGAGACGGTCAGCGCCAGGGTGTCCATGCTCTCCTGCCACAGGCCCTGAAGGCCCAGGAAGGTGAAGCCGGCCACCGCAAGGAGCGCCACCCGCCAGTTGCCCACGGCCCAGGAGACGTAGCCCACGATGCCTACGACACCCAGCCAGCCGATCGTCGGGACGGGCCGGCCGGCGGCGGGCTGCGAGATCAGCTCCTGGACGAAGGTCACCAGGGAGTCGATGACCAGCCGGATCTCATTGAAGAAGTACAGGAAGAGGGGGTTGGAGTTGCGGTTCGCGCCGATCGAGTCGTTGACGTCGTTGAACCACCGGTGCAGATCGGTCAGGTCGGCCGCCGCCAGGGTCAGGGTCTGCTTGCCGCGCAGCACGAGGAACAGCACCAGCCAGACGACCAGGATCGCGGCGACCACCATGGGCCGGCTGATCCTGCGCTCGGTTCTTGCGGGCGCGGCCGGTTCCTCGACGGCCCCGGTCTTCTCGGGTTTCTCCACGGCGACGGTCATCACGCGTCGCCTTCCCGCCCGGCGACCACCGCGAGGATCTCCTCGTCGCCGACGATGCCGAGCAGCTTGCCGTTCTCGACGACCTTGACCGGCTTCTCGGCGGCCAGTACGGCCCGGGTGGCCTCGCGCACCACGACGTCCGGGCCCAACTCCGGTCCGTCCAGGGCGTCGTCGGGCTGTGCCGGGCGCATGATCCAGCGCAGGGTCAGCACGTCTCCGCGTGGCACGTCCTTCACGAACTCGCGTACGTAGTCGTCCGCCGGGGCGCCGACCAGCTCGTCGCCGGTGCCGCACTGGACCATCTTGCCGTCGCGCATGATCAGGATGCGGTCGCCGAGCTTGAGGGCCTCGGAGAGGTCGTGGGTGATGAACACCATGGTCTTGCCGACCTCGTGGTGCAGGCGGATGACCTCGTTCTGCATGTCGCGCCGGATCAGCGGGTCCAGCGCGGAGAACGGCTCGTCGAAGAAGAGCACGTCCGGCTCGCCGGCCAGCGCGCGGGCGAGTCCGACGCGCTGCTGCATGCCGCCGGAGAGCTGGTCGGGGTAGGAGTTCTCGTAGCCGGCGAGGCCGACGAGTTCGACGACCTCCATGGCTCGCTTGGCCCGTTCGGCCTTGCGCATGCCGCGGATCTCCAGCCCGAACGCCACGTTGTCGACGACGCGGCGGTGGGGCAGCAGACCGAAGTGCTGGAAGACCATGGAGAACTTGCGGCGCCGCAGGTCGCGCAGGCGTCCCGCGTCGGCCTTGCGGATGTCCTCGCCCTCGAAGACGATCTCGCCGGCGGTGGGTTCGATCAGCCGGGTCAGACATCGCACCAGCGTGGACTTGCCGGAGCCGGACAGGCCCATGACGACGAAGACCTCGCCGGGCGAGACGTCGAAGTGCAGGTCCCGTACGGCTGCGGTGCATCCGGTGCGGTCCATGAGCTCGCGGCGGGTGAGGCCGCGCAACTCCTCGGAGTCCGGCACCTGGTCGGCCTTCGGCCCGAACACCTTCCACAGCCTGCGTACGGATATGACCGGGGTGGAGCCCGAGTCCTGCGGCGTGCCGCGCCGCTGCGGCACCTCGGTCTGTGTGGTCACGTTCGACCTCTTTTCGGCGTTCAGCCGCGGAACCAGTGTTGCGGCCGGGGTTGGATGTTCTGCCAGATGTGCTTGGTCTCCCGGTACTCGTCCAGGCCGGTCGGTCCCAACTCCCGGCCCACGCCCGAATGCCCGAACCCACCCCATTCCGCCTGCGGCACATAGGGGTGGTAGTCGTTGATCCACACCGTGCCGTGGCGCAGCCGCCGGGCGACGCGCTGGGCCCTGCCCGCGTCCTGCGTCCAGACGGCTCCGGCCAGTCCGTACTCGGTGTCGTTGGCGATGCGTACGGCGTCGTCCTCGTCGGTGAAGCGCTCGACCGTGAGCACGGGTCCGAAGGACTCCTCGTGCACCACGCGCATGTCCTGTCGGCACTCGTCGAGCACGGTGGGGAGGTAGTAGTGGCCGTCTCCCAGGGCGGGGTCGTCCGGCCGGGCGCCGCCGCAGCGCAGTACGGCGCCCTCGGCGAGGCCGGCCGCGACGTACGCCTCGACCTTGGAGCGGTGCTGCGCGGAGATCAGCGCCCCGGTCTCGGCCTCGGGGTCGAAGGGGCCGCCGAGGCGGATCTGCCGGGCCCGGCGGACGACCTCATCGACGAAACGGTCGTGCAGGCAGTCCTCGACGATCAGCCGGGCGCCGGCCGAGCAGACCTGCCCGGAGTGCAGGAAGACGGCCGTGAGCGCGAAGTCCACGGCCGTCTCGAAATCGGCGTCGGCGAAGACCACGTTGGGGTTCTTGCCGCCGAGTTCCAGCGCCACCTTCTTCACGCTCGCGGCGGCGGTGGCCATGATGCGTTTGCCGGTCTCGACACCTCCGGTGAAGGAGACCATGTCGACAGCGGGGTGCTCGCCGAGCGGTGCGCCCGCCTCGGGCCCGGCGCCGAGGATCAGGTTGGCGGCACCGGCCGGGAGCCCGGCCTCCTCCAGGGCCTTCATCAGCAGGATGGAGGTGGCGGGGGTGAGCTCACTGGGCTTGAGGACGATCGTGTTGCCGGCGAGGAGCGCCGGGGCGACCTTCCAACTGGCCTGCAGCAGCGGGTAGTTCCAAGGCGTGATCAGTCCGCACACGCCGACCGGCTCGTGGACGACACGGCTTACGGCGTCGTCACGGCCGGTGTCGATCACACGGCCGGCGTCGGTGCCCGCGATGCCGCCGTAGTAGCGGAAGCAGGAGACGACATCGGCGATGTCGTACTCGCTCTCCACCAGCCGCTTGCCGGTGTCCAGGGACTCGGCGCGGGCGAACTCCTTGGCGTCGCGCTCGATCAGGTCGGCGGTGCGCAGCAGCAGCGCGCCGCGCTCCCGCTCGGGAGTGCCCGGCCAGGTCCCCTCGTCGAAGGCGCGGCGGGCCGCGGCGATCGCCGCCTCGGTGTCGGCACGTGTCCCTTCCGACACGGTCGCCACGAGGGTGCCGTCGGCGGGGCATCGGATCTCCCGCTGCCCGCCGGCCACCGGCTCACGCCATTCGCCATCCACGTAGAGGTCTGCCACGCGCCGAGCCTTTCACCGAAGTCGTTGCGCATCGTGCACCCGATTGCTTGTGGTGGAACACCCTTGCGAACGACCGGACGGACGTCAAGAGGTTGACCGATGACGATTTGACCATGCGATCACCTTCCTGGCCACCCTTGACCGGAAGCGGCAGCGAGCAGACCATGTTGCGCATCGCTCACCATGTTGTGCAATGCGCACCGACGGAGGCCGACGTGTCCCCCAAGTTCCCCCGATCGCCATCCGGCCGCGAGTACGTTCTCACCCTCTCCTGTCCCGACAGTGCCGGTCTCGTTCACGCCGTGAGCGGCTTCCTCGTCAGGAACTCCGGAAACATCCTGGAAAGCCAGCAGTTCGACGACCGGCTCCAGGACCGCTTCTTCATGCGGGTCCATTTCGACGTCTCCGATCCGAACGTCGACCTGGAAAGCCTGCGGTACCGGTTCGGTCCCGTCTCTCAGGCCTACCGCATCTCCTGGGCGCTGAGCGAGGCCGCCACGCCGGTCCGGACACTGATCATGGTGTCCAGGTTCGGACACTGCCTCAACGACCTGCTGTTCCGCATGCGCTCCGGCTCCCTCAACATCGAGATCCCCGCGATCGTCTCCAATCACCGGGACTTCGAGGGACTCGCGCAGACGTACGGCGTCCCCTTCCACCACATCCCGGTGAACAAGGAGACCAAGCCGGAGGCCGAGGCGCGGCTGCTGGAGCTGGTGGAGGAGCTGGACATCGACCTGGTGGTGCTGGCCCGCTACATGCAGATCCTCTCCGACGACCTCTGCAAGCAGCTGGAGGGCCGCGCCATCAACATCCACCACTCCTTCCTGCCCAGCTTCAAGGGCGCGCGCCCCTACGACCAGGCCTACCAGCGCGGCGTGAAGCTGGTCGGCGCGACCGCCCACTATGTGACGCCGGACCTCGACGAGGGCCAGATCATCGAGCAGGACGTGGTCAGGGTGGACCACTCACTCGACCCCGGCGAGCTGGTCACGGTCGGACGGGACGTGGAGGCGCAGGTGCTGGCGCACGCCGTGAAGTGGCACAGCGAGAGCCGCGTGATGGTGGAGGGCAACCGCACGGTCGTTTTCCGCTGAACGACTCGGCCACATGGGTGAGCGGGCCGGCTCCCCGGCCCGCTCGCCGTATACGACGCCCCTTCAGCCGCGCGTCTACTTCGTCTGCTTCCGGACGTCGGGGTAGCGGTAGTACGCGGCCGTGGACGGCTCCAGCGGCTTCCTGCCGAGGATGAGGTCGGCGGCCTTCTCGGCGATCATCATCACCGGGGCGTAGATGTTGCCGTTGGTGACGTACGGCATCACAGAGGCGTCCACCACACGCAGGCCCTCCACGCCGTGCACCCGCAAGCTGGTGGGGTCGACGACGGACATGTCGTCGGTGCCCATCTTGCACGTGCAGGAGGGATGCAGGGCGGTCTCGCCCTCCTCGGCCACCCAGGCGAGGATCTCCTCGTCGGTCGCGACGCCCGGCCCCGGCGAGACCTCCCCGCCGTTGTAGGGGGCGAGGGCCGGCTGTTCGAGGATCCTGCGGGCCACGCGGACCGCCTCGACCCATTCGCGGCGGTCCTGCTCGGTGGAGAGATAGTTGAAGCGCAGCGCCGGGTGCTCGTTCGGGTCCTTGCTCTTGATCTTCACGGAGCCGATGGCATCGGAGTACATCGGGCCCACGTGGACCTGGTAGCCGTGGCCGCCGGCGGGCGAAGAGCCGTCGTAGCGGACCGCGACGGGCAGGAAGTGGAACATCAGGTTGGGGTAGTCCACGTCGTCGTTGCTGCGGGCGAAGCCGCCGGCCTCGAAGTGGTTGGTGGCGGCCGGGCCCTTGCGGAAGAGCCACTGGAGCCCGATGAACGGGGCCCGCCACTTCGCCATGTACGGCTGCATGGAGACGGGCTGCTTGGAGGCGTACTGGACGTAGACCTCCAGGTGGTCCTGCATGTTCTCGCCGACGCCCGGGAGGTCGTGGACGACGTCGACGCCGAGGGCACGCAGCTCCTCGGCGTTGCCGACACCGGAGAGCTGGAGCAGCTGCGGGGAGTTGATCGCGCCGCCGCAGAGGATGACCTCCTTGGCGCGGACCTGCTTGACCGGGCCCCGGCCGCGCCGGCACTCGACGCCGACCGCTCGGTTGCCCTCGAACAGGACCCGGGTGACGAGGGTGCGGGTTCTGACCGTGAGGTTCGGCCGGTCCATGACGGGCTTGAGATAGGCCTTCGAGGCGGACAGGCGGCGGCCGCGATGGACGTTGCGGTCGAACTTGGCGAAGCCCTCCTGCCGGTAGCCGTTGACGTCCTCGGTGCGGGGGTAGCCCGCTTCCTCGGTGGCCTTGAGGAAGGCGCCGAACAGGGGGTTGGTGGCCGGGCCGCGTTCGAGCACGAGAGGGCCGTCGTGGCCGCGGAACTCGTCGTCCGCGTCGGCCGCCAGACAGTTCTCCATCCGCCGGAAGTACGGCAGACAGTGCGCGTAGTCCCAGGTCTCCATGCCCGCGTCGGCCGCCCAGCGCTCGTAGTCCATGGGGTTGCCGCGCTGGAAGATCATGCCGTTGATGCTGCTGGAGCCGCCCAGCACCTTGCCGCGCGCGTGATAGACGCGCCTGTCGCCCATGTGGGGCTCGGGCTCGGACTCGTACTTCCAGTCGTAGAACCGGTTGCCGATCGGGTAGGTCAGCGCCGCGGGCATCTGGATGAAGACGTCCCACGGATAGTCGGTGCGGCCCGCCTCCAGTACCAGCACCCGGTTCGCCGGGTCCGCGGAGAGCCGGTTCGCCAGTGCGCTGCCGGCCGAGCCGCCGCCGACGATGAGGAAGTCGAAGTGCACAGGTGCCATGGTGCCTCGTCTCGCTCGCGCCGTTGATACGCGAGGCATGCTAGCGGTGGGTTCGCGATACGCACCAGGTTGCGAACCGCGCAACTTTTTGCGGGCTGATCACGGCTCTGTTGCTTGCCGTGGCGTTGTTTACTGCGCGTATAGTTTTACTGTGAGCAACTACAGCATGGACACGGAAACGTCGAACTCGCAGGCCGGCGGGGTCCAGTCGGTGGATCGTGCCATCAGCGTGCTGGAGATCCTCGCCCAGCGTGGTGAAGCCGGCGTCAGCGAGGTCGCGGCCGAGATCGATGTGCACAAGTCCACCGCCTTCCGCCTGCTCGGCGCCCTGGAGGCGCGCGGTCTGGTGGAGCAGGCGGGCGAGCGTGGCAAGTACCGGCTCGGTTTCGGCATCGTCCGGCTGGCCGGCGCGGTCACCGGCCGTATCGACATCACCCAGCAGGGTCGTCCGGTCTGCGAACGTCTCGCCGAGGAGCTCGGCGAGACGGTGAACATCGCCGTCATGCAGGAGCACTACGCGATCAACCTCTACCAGGTTCGCGGCCCGGGCGCGATCACAGCGCACAACTGGGTCGGCCAGCTGACCCCGCTGCACGCCACGTCGAGCGGCAAGATCCTGCTGGCCCACATGCCCGCGAAGGAGCGCGCCGCGCTGCTGTCCACCACGGGCATGAAGAAGGTCACCTCGAACACCATCACCGCGAAGACCAAGCTCGAGAAGAACCTCGCCGAGGCCCGCGAGCGCGGCTACTCCTTCACCCTGGAGGAGCTGGAGATCGGCCTGCACGCCATCGCCGCACCGGTCCGCAACCGGGACGGCGAGGTCGTCGCGGCCCTCAGCGCCTCCGGGCCCGCCTACCGCTTCACCGAGGAGCGTCTGCACGAGCTCTCCCCGGTGCTGCTCAAGGGCGCCGAGGAGATCAGCCACCGAATGGGCTACCTGGGCTGACCCGCCGGTTACGACCGGGGGACGCCGAGACGCTCGTTCACCCAGTCGTGGAAGGCACCGATGTGGTGCTCGCTCGGCACCAGCACGCCCCCCTTGGCGTACAGCCGGGAACTCATGCCGGGCTGAGTGCGTTCGCACGCGTCGAAGTCCTGGCGGTTGACCCGGTCGAAGAGTTCCACGGACCGGCTGACGTCCTTGCCGCTCTCGACGACGTGCGGGAGGTAGAGCCAGTCGCACTCGACGATCGTGCGGTCGACGGACACCGGATACATCCGGTGGAAGATCACATGGTCGGGGACGAGGTTGATGAACACCTGCGGCCTGACGGTGATCGCGTAGTAGCGGCGATCCTGGTCCTGTGCGACCCCGGGGATACGGTCCAGGCCCTCGGACCCGTCGACGGTGAAGCCCTGGACGTCCTCGCCGAACTCGGCGCCGTGTCCGACGTAGTACTGGGCGGCGTAACCGTCCGCGAACTCCGGGAGCACCTCGGTGAGTTCGGGGTGAATGGTGGCGCAGTGGTAGCACTCCATGAAGTTCTCGATGATGAGCTTCCAGTTCGCCCGGACGTCGTAGACGATCCGCCGGCCCACGGAGAGGCTGTCGATGTCGTAGCGCTCGATCGCCTCGACGTCGCCGAGGCGGGCGACGATCTCACCGATGACCTCCTCCTCGAAGGAGGGCGGGTTCTCCGCGAGGCACACCCACACATAGCCGAGCCACTCACGTACGGCCACGCTCACCAGGCCGTACTCGGTGCGGCCGACGTCGGGCATCTTCGTGAGGTTGGGTGCCGCGACGAGCTTGCCGTTCAGGTCGTACGTCCAGGCGTGGTACGGGCACTGGAAGGCCCGTTTGACCTCGCCGGACTCCTGGGTGCAGAGCTTGGCTCCGCGGTGCCGGCACACGTTGAAGTACGCGCGGATGCCGTTGTCCCTCGCCCGGGTGACGAGGATGCTCTCGCGGCCCACGTCGAAGGTGCGGAAGGCGCCGGGCTTCGCGAGGTCGGACGCGCGCGCGACGCAGAACCACATGGTCTCGAATATGCGCTCCTGCTCCTGGGCGAAGATCACCGGATCGGTGTAGGAGGAGCCGGGGAGAGTGGCGATCAGACTGTCCGGCAGGCTGGTCGAGGTCACGGTGCACTCCTCGGAGAACGTCGTGGAGGGGTGATGTCTCAGGGGCGGGGTCAGGACATCGCCGCGGCGAGTTGCTTGCGCCAGCGGGTGAACAGGCGCGGCTGGTTCATCCCGAGCACGGCGACCGGGTCCCCGGCACGCCGGTAGACGGCGAGCACGTCACGGTCGCCCGGGGCGCCCGCCTCGACGGTCACGCTGTCGGCGCCGGCCGCATGCCCGACGAACTGGATCTTCACGCCGTACTGGTCGGACCAGAAGTACGGCGGCCGGGGCACACCCGGTGCCACCGCACCCCCCGCCAGCAGCGCGGCGACCGCGGCGTCGGGGCGCTCCCGCGCACCGGTCCAGTGCTCGACCCGGCGGTGGAAGCCCGCACGGGGGTCGTACCAGTTGGCGCAGTCGCCGACCGCGACCACACCGGCCAGGCTGGTACGGCCGTCCGCCCCGCACTTGACGCCGTTGTCTAGTTCGACGCCGGAGCCGTCCAGCCACCGCACGCACGGACTCGCGCCGACCCCGACCACGACGATGTCGGCGGGGAGGCTGCGGCCGTCCTCCAGCAGGACGGCGTCGACGCGGGTCTCCCCGCTCAGTCCCTTGACGCCCACACCGCACAACAGCCGTACGCCGTGGTCGGCGTGGAGCGCGGAGACGACGGCGCCCATGGTCTCGCCGAGCGGTCCGGCGAGCGGTGTCGGCGCCACCTCCACCACGGTCACGTCGAGCCCGAGGGCGTACGCGGTGGAGGCGACCTCCGCCCCGATGAAGCCGCCGCCGATCACCACCAGGCGTCCGCCGCGGGCCAGTTCGTCGCGCAGGGCGCGGGCGTCGTCCAGGGTGCGCAGGGTGTGCACCCCGGACAGGCCCTCGGAGCCGGGCAGCGTACGCGCCGCGGCACCGGTCGCGAGGACCACTCCGTCGGCGCGCACCTCGTGTCCGTCGGCGAGCCGGACGGTGCGCTCCGTGCGGTCGAGTCCGACGGCACGGGTGCCGAGCAGCCACTCGGCCCGCAGGTCCTCGTCGTCCGTCTCCAGCGCGAGTTCCGTCTCGCCGAGGGTGCCGGCCAGGAACTCCTTGGACAGCGGGGGCCTGTCGTAGGGGCGGTGGAGCTCGTCCCCGATGACGACCAGCCGTCCGTCGTAGCCCTGCTTGCGCAGGGAGCGGGCCGCCGACAGACCGGCGAGCGAGGCGCCGACCACGGCCACCGTCCTCACGCGACTCCCCCGGCGAGCCGGGCTGCGATGCAGGGCGGCAGGTTGGGGGCGTCCATGGACAGCCGGACGTGGACCACGCCGTCCTCGACGACGACCTCGTGGGTCCGGACCGGAAGCTTCGCCGGCGGGGCGTCGACCGCGCCGGTACGCAGGTCGAACTTCGAGGCATGCAGCGGGCATTCCACCTCGCAGCCCTCCAGCCAGCCGTCGGCGAGCGACGCGTCCTGGTGGGTGCAGGTGTCGTCGATGGCGAAGAGCTCGCCATCGTCGGTGTGGAACACCGAGACCGGCGGATCGATATCGAGCCGGAGGGCCTCGCCTCGCGGGAGATCCACGAGACGGCACGCGGGAATCATCATGACACCTCGGTGCGTATAGCGAAACGGATTGCGATGAGCGCAACGCCAGTTTGAAGGCCGCCCGGAAGCGTTGTCAAGGCATCCATGGGGCTCGTTCGGACAGGCCGTTCACGCGATTTCCGGGCAGCTCGAAAAGCCCGAACCACCTGCGGAAACAGGTGGAACGGGCGCCGTACGAGGACCATCCGGGGGGGGCGGTCAGAAGCCGCGGTCGAGCC
Source organism: Streptomyces sp. NBC_01017 (assembly GCF_045162795.1). Lineage (NCBI taxonomy): Bacteria > Bacillati > Actinomycetota > Actinomycetes > Kitasatosporales > Streptomycetaceae > Streptomyces > Streptomyces sp. NBC_01017. Next base: position 9,083,199 of record NZ_CP108683.1, on the reverse strand, counting down.
ACTCCTGGAGGTGCGGGGCCTCCGCGGCCACGGTCGTGGTCTCCCCGTGCCCGGTGTGCACGACGGTGTCGCCCGGCAGCGTCAGCAGCCGCTCCCGGATCGACTCGACGATGGTCGGGAAGTGGCTGTACGACCTCCCCGTCGCTCCCGGCCCGCCGGCGAACAGGGTGTCGCCGCTGAAGAGCGCCGTCAGGTCCGGCGTATACAGACAGACCGCGCCGGGGGCGTGGCCCGGCGTATGCAGCACGGTCAGTTCGATGCCGGCCACTGTGAGCACCTGGCCGTCGGACAGGTCGCCGTCGGGCATCCGGTCGGGGTGGGTCTGCTTCCACAGCGGCAGGTCGTCGGAGTGGAGCAGGACCGGGGCCCGGGTGCGTTCCGCGAGTTCGGGAGCGGCGTCGATGTGGTCGTTGTGGGCGTGGGTGCACACGATGGCCCGCAAGGTGCGGTCCCCGAGGGCTTCGGCGATCGCCCCGGCGTCGTGGGCCGCGTCGATGACGATCGCCTCGGTGTCGTCGCCGACGATCCACACGTTGTTGTCGATGTCCCAGGTGCCGCCGTCCAGGGAGAACGTCCCCGAGGTGACGAGGCGTTCGATGCGGGCCGCCATCAGAGGACCACCACGGAACGCAGGACGTCGCCGTGGTGCATGCGCTCGAAGGCCTTCTCGACGTCGTCCAGCGCGATGGTCTCCGTGACGAAGGCGTCCAGGGGCAGCCGGCCCTGCAGATGGAGGTCGATCAGCATCGGGAAGTCCCGGCTCGGCAGGCAGTCGCCGTACCAGGACGACTTCAGGGCGCCGCCGCGTCCGAAGACGTCCAGCAGCGGCAGCTCCAGCTTCATCTCCGGGGTCGGGACACCGACGAGGACGACCGTGCCGGCGAGGTCGCGGGCATAGAAGGCCTGCTTGTACGTCTCCGGGCGGCCGACCGCCTCGATGACGACGTCGGCGCCGAATCCGCCGGTCAGCTCACGGATCGCCTCGACCGCGTCGGAGTCCTTGGAGTTGACGGTGTGCGTCGCGCCCAGCTTCCTGGCGGTCTCCAGCTTGCGGTCGTCGATGTCCACCGCGATGATCTTCGCCGCGCCTGCGAGGCCGGACCCCGCGATCGCCGCGGCCCCGACGCCTCCGCAGCCGATGACGGCGACCGAGTCACCCCGGCCGACGTTGCCGGTGTTGATGGCAGCGCCGATGCCCGCCATCACCCCGCAGCCCAGCAGGCCCGCCACGGCCGCCGACGCGGCCGGGTCGACCTTCGTGCACTGTCCCGCCGCCACCAGCGTCTTCTCCGCGAACGCGCCGATGCCCAGCGCCGGCGACAACTCGGTGCCGTCCGGCAAGGTCATCTTCTGCTTCGCGTTGTGGGTGGCGAAGCAGTACCACGGCCGGCCGCGCAGACAGGCCCGGCACTGCCCGCACACCGCACGCCAGTTGAGGACGACGAAGTCGCCGGGCGCGACATCGGTGACGCCCTCCCCCACCGACTCCACGACACCGGCGGCTTCGTGGCCGAGCAGGAAGGGGAAGTCGTCGTTGATGCCGCCCTCGCGATAGTGCAGGTCGGTGTGGCACACCCCGCACGCCTCGATCTTCACCAGCGCCTCGCCCGGGCCCGGGTCCGGCACGAGGATCGTCTCCAGGCTGACGGGGGCACCCTTGCCCCGCGCGACGACAGCACGGACCTGGTGCGTCATGGCCACTCCTCGGCTGGTCGAGACCGGAATCAGATGTTGCTCATTACGGCACACATCTCGTACGTCGCAACACAGCATCAGGGAGAGCCGAACGGCGGTCAAGGGCCCGACAAACCGTGGCGCGACCCCTTTCGCGGAGCGGGGCGCCGTGGCATGCTCACACCATCACAGACATGAACATTGTTCATATGCATGAACCCTCTCATCGGTCAAGGAGTGGATCATGACTGCACGCTCCCGCTTGGGTGTCCTGCTGGCGGTCCTGGCCGCGTTCACCACCGGCGCCGCCCCCGCCGCCTCGGCTCCGGCCGAGGTACAGCGGGCGCCCCGCATCCCCCACACCGCCGTCCTGGACGGTCAGCGTCTGCACCAGACGAAGATCCGCCTCGACCGCGGTGACCCCCAACTCCGGCAGGCACTCCGGGCGTTGCGGACACGCGCCGACAGATGGCTGGACCAGGGCCCCTGGACGGTCGTCGACAAGCCCCGGCCCGCGCCCGGCGGCGACGTCCACGACTACCTCAGTCAGGCGCCGTACTGGTGGCCGACCAAGGCCCCGACCCCGGACAACCCGTGGGGCTGCCCGTATGTGCAACGTGACGGCGAGCGCAACCCGGAGGTCGACTCCGGCACCGACCGCCAGGACGTCGAGAAGACCTTCGACTCCAGCTACGACCTCTCGCTCGCCTGGTACTACACCGGCGACAAGCGGTACGCCGAGAAGGCCGGGCAGGTGCTGCGGACCTGGTTCCTCGATCCGGCCACGAGGATGAACCCGAACCTGGACCACGCCCAGTTCATTCCGTGCAAGTACGACGGCCGCGCCATCGGCATCATCGACTTCTCGCAGTCGTACACCAGCGTCCTCGACGCACTCGCCCTGCTTCAGGCGGGCGCTCCCGGCTGGACCGCGAAGGACCGCACCGGCATGACGCGGTGGAACACCGCCTTCCGGGACTGGCTCAGGAACAGTGACTTCGGCAAGCAGGAGGCCGCGGCCACCAACAACCACGGCACCTTCTACGACATGCAGCTCGCCGCCCTCGCCTACGCGACCGGCGACGAGGACCTGGCCCGCCGCACGGTCCTGGACGCCCGGAGCAAGCGCATCGCGCCGCAGATCGCGTCCGACGGCAGCCAGCCGCAGGAGCTGACCCGGACCAGGAGTTGGCACTACTCGACGTTCGACCTGGTCGCCTACACCCGGCTCGCGGCCATCGGCCGGCACGTCGGTGTGAACCTGTGGGCCTACCGAGGACCTGACGGGCAGAGCCTGTTCAAGGCCGTGGACTATCTGCTGCCCGCGGCGACGGGAGCAGCCGCCTGGCCGCACCCCGAGATGGAGTTCCACCGGTACGCGGCGACCGACGTCGTGCACGCGGCCGCCGACGCCGGGGACCGGCGGGCACAGCGAGCCGTTCCGCTGCTGGAGGAGCCGCCGGGCGGCGACCTGTGGGCCCTGCGCCCGGCGGCGGAACAGCTGGACTCCATCGCGGGGTGACCGCCGGCCCGCCGGTTCAGACCCCGGAGAGGTCGATCGCGCGGTCGACGTCCTGCGGCTGCAACACCCGCAAGATGCCTTCCAACAGGTAGTAGTCGGCGTACGGCAGGGAGACCTCGATCCCGTCCTCGGCCGGCCGGTTGCGCGTGCAGCGGGCCACCACCGCTTCCGCGCGGGCCGAGTTCCTCGTCAGGCACGTCTCCGCGAGCGCGGTGAGCAGCCGCAGCGCCACCTCGCGGTAGGCCTGCCTGCCGGTGGCCGCGGACAGGTCGAGCAGTCCGCACGCCATGATCGCCCCGGCCGACGCGTCCTTGATGTCGTACGGCTGTTGCGGCGCGCGATAGTCCCACACCGGGACGTGGTCGGGGGTGAGCGCCCCGATCGCGAAGTCCGCGAGTCTGCGGGCGGTGGCCAGGAACTCGGCGTTCCCGGTGCGGCGGTACATCGTGGTGAACCCGTACAGCCCCCACGCCTGACCGCGCGACCAACAGGACGTGGGGCTGTACCCCTGCACGGTGTTCGGGCCGATCGCGGCGCCGCTCTTCGGGTCGAAGTCGTAGACGTGGGGCGTCGATCCGTCCGGGCGCAGGAAGACCCGCTGAGCCGTCTTCGCGTGCTCCACTGCGATGTCCAGGTACTTGTCGTCGCCGGTCCGGCCGCTCGCGAACGCCAGCAGGTCGAGGTTCATCATCGTGTCGATGATGACCCGGCCGGCGTTCCCCTGGTCGTTCAGCGCGCCCCACGCTCTGATGAAGCGCCCGCGCGGGTTGTACCGCTGGATCAGGGAGTCGGCCGCCCGCACGGCACCGGTCCGCCATGCCTCGTCGCCCGTCAGCCGCCAGGCGGTGACCCAGGACGGGTAGAACAGGAAGCCGAGGTCGTGCGTGCCGGTGTCGTACTGGCGCGGGGCCAGCTTCTGCGCGGAGGCCAGCGCCTGGGTGCGGAAGGTGTCGTCCTTGCTGTAGAGCCACGCCATCCAGAGCGTGCCCGGCCAGAACCCGCCGACCCAGTCGCCGTTCTGCGAGTAGGTCCACTTCTCGAACTTCGTGCCGACGGGGAAGGCGGTCACGGTCGGTGCGACGGTGTGCAGCTTCTCGACGGCGTAGTCGGCCGCCGCGCGGAGTTTGCGCAGGGTCGGTGCCGGCGCCCGGCCGGCGTTCACGTCCGCGGCCGTGGCGGGTGTCGAGGAGGCGCCAATCGCTGCGGCGCCGACCGCCGTGGCCAGCACCGTCCGCCGGGAAACGCTCATGCCGGTTCCTCCAACTGGTCAAGGGGAGAGCGGAGTTGACCGAGCGTTGCACGGCGGACACGGTGCTGTACACCCACGTGAGCCATGTTCATCAGTGTGAACGACTTGTCGAGCCGACGACGGTCATCGGTGGCAGCGCAGAACATGTCGTGCAGGGACTGCGAGGCGGACAGTCCACGGACACCGCCTCGCGCACCACGGGGAGCGCGTGACGAAGTCGTGGAGGGCCGCCTCGTCCGGGAACGCGGTGAGGACCAGCAGTTGGCGTTCGCCGGTGACGAAGCTGACGTACCGGACGTGCGGCGACCCGGCGAGCGCCGCCGTCACCGAGTCGACCGCCGCCGGAACGGCACGCACCCACAGCACGGCCTCCACCGGCAGCCCGAGCAGCACCGGCTCGATGACGGCCCGGACGCGGACGCGGCCCTCCCGGCGCAGCGCGCCCAGCCGGCGGCCGGCGGTGGCCTCGGACACCCCGGACACCCGCGCCAGTTCGTCGTACGTGCACCGTCCGTCCTCGGCCAGGGCGTTCACCAACAGCCGGTCGGCGCGCGAGAGTTCGCCGACACCGTCGGACGGGGGCAACAGTCGGCCGACGCGGGGGCGGCGGTACTCACGGGGGCGCGCCGGGCGGGCCCGGGAGTTCGTCCATGACCAGTCCCGCGAGCCGGTCGCGGGGGCACTGCACCTCCGCGAGGCAGTCCCAGCTCCCGGTCAGCACGTGGGCGAAGACGCACTCGGGGCGGCGCGCCAGCGCGGTCGCGACGACGCGGGCCTGACCGGGAGCGCAGCGCACCCCGACCACGGTGCCGCGTCCGCGTACCACCATGGCGCCGATCCGTACGAGCCCGGATCCGGGTGCGCGGCTAGGTTGGCGGCTGTGGATCTCAACGCCGTACGCACCTTCGTCGCCGTCGCGGACGCCGGCCAGTTCCAGAAGGCCGCCGTCGACCTGGCCCTCACCCAGCAGGCCGTCTCCAAGCGGGTCGCCACGCTGGAGAGGGACCTGGGTGTGCGGCTGCTGACCCGCACACCGCGCGGCGCGGAGCTCACCATCGACGGGCAGGCGTTCCTGGCCCATGCCCGGACCCTGATCCAGGCCGAGGAGAGGGCGAGATCCTCGGTACGTCCCGGCAGCCGTGCCCTGCGCGTCGACGTCGTCGGCCGACGGGTCTCGCTGGCCGGGGTGCTGCGCGAATTCCACCGCGCCCATCCCTCGGTCGCCCTGGACGTGGTGATCCTCCCCGGCTCCGAGGAGGCCGTCGCGGCCGTCCGGGACGGCGTCATCGACGCCACGTTCCGCGCGGTCACGATGCCCGGGCAGCGGATCCCCGACGGCATCGAGATCACTCCGGTCCACGACGAGCCGCTCCACCTGTTCACCGGCCCCGCGCACCCGTTCGCCGGCGCCTCGGCGGTCACCCCCGCTCAGCTGGCGGGCCACCGGATCTGGATGCCGGGCAACGTCCCCGGCGCGGAGTGGACCGCGTACTACGAGGCGCTGGCCGCGGACTTCGGGCTGACCATCGAGGCCACCGGCCCCAACTTCGGGGTCGAGGCCCTCATCGACACGATCGCGGCCTCCCCGACACTGGCGACCTTCCTCGGCACTCAGACGCCTCTCGTCCGGCCCGCCGGGTACGACATGCGGCTCATCGCGCTGCGCGACCCGACACCGGTCTACCCGCACTCACTCCTCTGGCGCGCCGACAACCCGCATCCGGCCCTCACCGCCCTCCGGGAGCACTTCACGTCGGTCCGCCGGGACCCACCGGGCGGCGAGATCTGGACACCCACATGGACTCGGCGCGGGTGAACGGGCCTTGGGGCAGCCACCTTCGGCGAGGGTGCGCCCAAGCGCACACGGCTGACCGCCGACCGGCGATCACGGGGTCCTGAAGTCGTCCACCCGTTCTCCCTCGGCCTGGGACGGCTCGGTCCTGGGGACGTCGGGGTGCTGCTCGACGGCCGCGCGCTCCGCCGGTTCATCGCGTTCGCCCTCGGCCTGGGAAGGGGTGTGCGAGTACAGCCAGCGGTCGTAGTCCGAGGCTCGGGTCTTCATGGCTGACCTCCGTTGGTCGCTCATCTCCATGCTGCGCCCGGCCCGTCGCACCGACCAGCCCGGCTCACCCGGTGAGTCCGAGCGCGGCGCAGGCGGAGCGGAGCCTGGGTGTGCAGATCTGCTGGGTGGTGTAGAGGCCGCCGTCGACGAGGGTCTGCTTGAGGTTTGCTGCCGTCACCGCTCGCGGCGTGAGCAGGATGGACGGGATGTCCTGGTGCGTCGGACTGTCGGTGGTCGTCGTCGAGACCTCGTCGGCCCCCTCTCCGTTGCCGAGGGCGACGGCCATGGCGGCGGCCGCGGCGGCCTCCTTCTCGAACGGCTTGTACACGGTCATGTACTGCTCGCCGGCGACGATGCGCCGCGCGGCCTCGAGGTCGGCGTCCTGCCCGGTGATCGGGGGAAGTTCGCGGACACCGGCGTTCTTGAAGGCCGAGACGACGCCCGCGGCAATGGCGTCGTTGGCCGCGACCACACCGCTGATGCGGTCCGCCCCGAGGGCGGAGATGGCGGCGGTCATGTTGGCGTGGGCGTTCTCCGGGCTCCAGCCCACGGTGTCGTACGACCTGGCGATCTTGGCCTTGCCCGCGATGACGGACAGCGCGCCCTTGCGGAACCACGCCGCGTTGGCGCTGCTCGGATCGCCGTTCATCATCACGACCGTTCTGCCGTTGCGCCTCTCCCGCATGGCCTTCAGGATCGCCTCGCCCTGCAGCCGGCCGACCTGGTCGCCGTCGAAGCTGACGAAGCCGGAGATCGGGCCCTCGGCGAGCCGGTCGTACGCGACGACCGGGACACCCGCCCTGCGCGCCTCCTGGATCGGGGAGCGCAGCGCCTTGCTGTCGGCGGGGTCGAGGATCAGGACCTCGACCCCCTTGGTGATCATGGAGATCATCTGTTCCCGCTGCCGCGCCGCGTCGTTCTCGGCGTTGGCGTACACCATGGTGCAGCCGGGGCACAGCTGCCTGAGGTGCTGCTCGATCAACGGCTTGTCGGACTGCTCCCAGCGGGGAGTGACCCGGTTCGGGAGCAGCAGGCCGACCATGAAGCTGTCCGCGCCGCCGGCCTCGTCGTCTCCGCCGCAGGCCGCCAGGGGCACCGTCAGCAATCCCACGACGAGCGCCGCGACGACGTGCAGCGTACGGGTCCTCATGGCAGCTCGCCCCGTTCCGTTGCGAGGTTCGAGTCGGCGGGAGCGGGCTCGCGCCGCGGCACGGTGACCTCGCTCCACACCTGCTTCCCGCCGGCCACCGGCACCGAGCCGAACGAGTCCGACACCGCTTCGACGAGGAGCAGGCCCCGGCCGCCGGTCGACTCCCAGTCCACGATCACCGGCTTGGCGGGAGCCCGCGGCGAGGCGTCGCTCACGCTGACCCGTACCCGGTCGCCGCGCAGCATCAGGTCGAGGGTGACCGAACCCTGGGTGTGCACCAGGGCGTTGGTGACCAGTTCGGACACGACGAGCAGCACCGCGTCGGCGGCTTCCTGGACGTGCCACTTGCGCAGGGTGCGCGCGGTGAAGCGGCGGGCGTGCATGACCGCGTCGGGCAGCCGCCACACCACCCAGCTGGACCGGATCGGCCGGGTCCGCATGCCGTCGTAGCGCAGCAGCAACAGCGCCACGTCGTCCTCACGCCGGCCGATGTCGCCGAGCAGCGCGTCGGCCATCCGCGCCGGATCCGCCGGGTCGGCCGCGGCGAGCGCGCTGCGCGTCCGCTCCATGCCGACGTCCAGGGGCAGATCGGCGGCCTCGACCAGGCCGTCGGTGACCAGGGCGAGCACCGAGCCGGGGGTCAGTGCGACCGCTGTCATGGGGAAGTCCGCCTCGGCGAGGATCCCCAGGGGCGGCCCGCCCTCGACCTGCACCTCCTCGGTGGCGCCGTCGGCGTGGCGCAGCAGCGGTGACAGGTGCCCGGCCCGCACGAACAGGGTGTTGCCCTCCTCCATGTCCAGTTCGACATAGCAGCAGGTGGCGAACAGGTCGGTCTCCATGCCGACCAGAAGACGGTTGGCGTGGGAGACGACCACGTCGGGCGGGTGGCCCTCCACGGCGTACGCCCTGACCGCCGTACGCATCTGGCCCATGATCGTCGCGGCGGCGGCACTGTGCCCCTGCACATCGCCGATGACCAGCGCCACCCGGTCCTGGGACAGGGCGATGACGTCGTACCAGTCACCGCCCACCTGGAGCCCGCGACTGGCGGGCAGATAGCGGGCGACGGCCGTTCCGCCGGGCAGTTCGGGCAGGCGACGGGGCAGCAGACTGCGCTGCAGCATGGTCGCGAGTTCCTGCTCGGCGTCGTAGGCGTGGGCCCGTTTGAGGGCCTGCCCGATCAACGCCGCGGTGGCGGTCAGCAGGGACCGCTCCTCGGGGATGAACTCGTGCGGCTGCTCCCACCCGACGAGGCACACGCCGGTGACCCGGCCCTTGGCCGGGAGCGGCAGGACGGCCAGGCCGCCGGCGCCGATGCCCGCGAGTCCGGGTTCGAGGGCCGTGCCCGCGGGCCACAGATCCATCCGGCCGTCCTGGAGGGCCATCTGCAGGGTGGGCAGGGCGCCGACCGGCGCGTCGGGCCACTCGGAACGCCACTGGGCCCGCCACAGGTCGGGCCAGGCGTCGGGCTGCGGCGGGTCGAGCAGGGTCACGACGAGGCGGTCCTCGCGCACATCGGCGAGCGCCACCCGGTCGGCGCCGAGGGGCTCGCGCAGCGCGGTTACCGCGACCCGGCCGACGTCGCGGACCGTCGCGGCGTCGTCGAGTGCGGCGGTCAGCCACTGGATCCGGGAGACGTCGTCGGCGCTGCGGCTCTTGACCGAGGTGGCCGTGACCACGCCCAGCACCTGCTCCGGCCGGTCGTCGGTGTGCGGTACGACCCGGCAGATCAGGCTCAGCCAGCGCATCTCACCGGTGGGGCAGCGGACCCGGAACTCCAGCTCCCGCCGGCCGGGCGTCTGGGCGGACGGCTCCAGGACCGACATCAGCGCGGGCATGTCCTCGGGGAGGGCGTGCGCGAGGAGGGTGTCCGCCTTGCCGTCGAAGTCGTCCGCGGTCGTGCCGACCAGTTCGAGCAGGGTCCCGTCCGCCTCGATCAGTCCGGTGTCCGGCTCCAGCACGAAGGAGCCGACACGCAGATTCCGCAGGGCACGGCTGAGCAGGCCCGAGGCCGCGGGCCGGCCCGACTCGGCCTGCAGCAGACCGGCGAGCGCGTCGGCGTACCGCTCCAGGAAGCGCTGCTGCCCGGCGTCGAAGCCGTCCGCGGAGGCCCCCACGACGACCAGGCAGCCCAGCCGGATGCCTTCCCTCTCCAGGGGCAGCGCGCCGAGCGACGCCGCCCTCGCTCGCGGCGGGGTGGGGGCGCCGACGGGGTAGGAGGCGAGGGCCGCGGCGTTCAGCCACAGCGGACGGTCGGTGCGGAAGGCGTGTGCCGCGGCCGATCCGCCCGACAGGGCGAGCCGCTCGGGCAACCGGTACTCGGGAGTGGCGCCCCCGGCCGTCTCCAGCAGCTGAAGCTCGCCGTCGCCGGCATTGGGCGCGTAGACGGCCGCCAGCGCCGCTCCGGCGAACGTCAGGGCCCGGTCGCTCGTGGCGGCCTGCGACCCCGTTGGCGGTGAACCGGTGTCTGCGGTGCCGACCTCGGATGCCCCCGGGGCCGAAACTCCGGTCCGGGCACGGCCGTCATGAGGCATGTCCGCAACCAACCTCCCGTCCGTGCCGGAGGTGCCGGAGGAGATCGGGGCACCTCCCGCCGCCCCGGTCGCTCCCCCACCAGAATCGCATACATGGATGACCCGGACATATCTGCCTTTTTTGCCCTAGATTTACTCCTGTTCCTCCGTATTGCTCCTGGTCATCCTCAGGCCCTCGCTGCGTTCGCAGATCACCGCGGCCGGTGTCAGACTGACGACTGAGAAGGCCAGGTGTCGCCGTGCTCCATGAGGCTGCCGCCGGTGCAGGAGTGGGCGAAGGCGCGCCGCACTGGCCCCACGCCTCGGCCGCCGTGGACACGCACCCCCGGCACGGCGGTGCACGCGCACCGCGCCCTCCACACCCGCCACGCAGGCCGAACCCCGGACACCCGCTGACGGCCGGTCACGGGCGACCAGGAGCGCAGCTTCGCCACGCAGGGTGAAGGACAAGGGAGATCTCTCATATGAAGGCCCGCATACGGGACGCGGTTCTGGCCCTGACCGCGGTGTCCACGGCCGTCGCCCTCGCGGCCTGCGGGGCGGACGGCGGGAGCGATGCCGCCGAGAGCAGCGATCCGGTGATCGGTGTGCTCCTGCCGGACGCGACCACGGCCCGTTGGGAGACCCAGGACAAGCCCATGCTGGACAAGGAGATCAAGAAGCGGTGTGCGCAGTGCACGGTCGATCAGGTCAACGCCAAGGGCGATGTGGCCCTTCAGCAGGAGCAGATGAACTCGATGATCACCAAGGGTGTCGACGCCATCCTGCTCGTGGCGGTGGACGCCAGGTCGCTCGCCGCCTCGGTCCGCAAGGCGGATGAGGCAGGCATCCCGGTCATCGCCTACGACCGTCTCGCCGAGGGCCCGATCTCGGGTCACGTCTCCTTCGACGGCGAGGAGGTCGGCAGGCTCCAGGGCAGAGCACTGCTGACGGCCATGGGCAACGAGGTGCCCGGCGCCCAGATCGTCATGATGAACGGCGATCCGACCGACCCCAACGCGGTGCTGTTCAAAAGGGGCGCGCTGTCCGAGCTCATGGGGAAGGTGAAGATCGGCAAGGCGTACGACACCCTCCAGTGGCGGCCCGAGACCGCCAACCTGAACATGTCCGGCGCCATCTCCGCCCTCGGCGCCGGCAACATCCAAGGGGTGTACGCCGCCAACGACGGCCTCGCCTCCGGCAGCATCTCCGCCCTCAAGGCGAACAAGGTGGAACCGCTGCCCCCGGTCACGGGGCAGGACGCCGAACTCGGCGCCGTGCGGCGCATTCTCGGCGGCGATCAGTACATGACCGTCTACAAGCCCTTCGAGCCCGAGGCCGCCGCCGGCGCCGCCCTGGCCGTGGCCGCGGCCCGCGGGGAGAACCTCGACCGGGTGGCCAAGGACGAGGTGACGACACGCGGTGGGCGGACGGTCCCCGCGGTCATGCTCACCCCCATATCCGTCACCGCCGACAACATCAAGGACACCTTGGTGAAGGACGGGGTGTACACGGTCCAGCAGATCTGCACCCCTCAGCTCGGCGCCGCGTGCGAAGCGGCCGGGCTGACCTGACCACCGGTTCGCCCCTGGCCGGACCCACGGGAAGGAGATCGTCCCCGTGTCTGCTCCCCTGCTGGCGTTGCACGGTGTGTGCAAGCGCTACGGCGCCGTCGAGGTCCTCGAGGACATCGACCTGGAGATTCACGCCGGCCAGGTCGTCGCCCTCCTCGGCGACAACGGAGCCGGCAAGTCCACCCTGATCAAGGTGATCTCCGGCGTCACTCCCGCGGACCGGGGCGTCATCGAGTGGGAGGGCCGTACGGTCCACATCAGGCGCCCCAACGACGCCCGGGACCTCGGCATCGCCACCGTCTTCCAGGATCTCGCGCTGTGCGGGAACCTCGACGTCGTCGGGAACCTGTTCCTCGGACGGGAGATCCGCAGGTTCGGGTTCCTCGACGAGATGGAGATGGAGCGCCGCACCCTCCAGCTGCTGGAGCGGCTGACCAGGGGCGTACCCGAGCTGCGCGCCCCCGTCGTGTCCCTGTCCAGCGGTCAGCGGCAGACGGTCGCCATCGCCCGCTCGCTCCTGGGCGACCCGCGGCTCCTCCTGCTGGACGAGCCGACCGCGGCGCTGGGACTCCAGCAGACCACCGAGGTCATGGACCTCGTCGACCAACTGCGCGACCGCGGGCTCGGGGTCCTTCTCATCAGCCACAACATGGGCGACGTCAAAGCGCTCGCGGACCGGGCCGCCGTGCTGCGGCTGGGCCGCAACAACGGCTTCTTCGACGTGAACACCGCGTCCCAGGAGCAGATCATCTCCTCCATCACAGGGGCGACGGAGAACGCGCCCCACCGGCAGGCCCACCAGGAGGCGGGATGGTGAAAGGCACGCGCGACAGGGCGGACAGCCCACAGGCCGAAGCCGCCGCACCCGCAACCGAGGCCCGTCAGGACCGTCGCGGGCAGACCGCCACCCGTGCCATGGAGAACTGGATGGCCTTCTCGCGGCGCAAGCTGAGAGCAGGGGAGCTGGGCTCGGTCCCGGTCGTCGTCGTGCTCGCCGTCGTGTGGATCACCTTCCAGTCCCTCAACCAGAACTTCCTCTCCCCCCGGAACCTGTCCAATCTCAGCGTGGACATCGTGGGCACGGGCCTCATCGCGGTCGGCATCGTCTTCGTGCTGCTGCTGGGCGAGCTCGACCTGTCGGTCGGCTCGATCAGCGGGCTCGCGGCGGCCATCTTCGCCGTACTGAACGTGAACAACGGCATGCCCGAATGGCTCGCCCTCATCATCGCGGTCCTCGCCGGGATGGCCGCGGGAACCGTGCAGGGCTACTCCTTCGCCAGAACCCGGGTACCTGCGTTCGTCGTCACGCTCGCGGGGCTGCTCACCTGGAACGGCCTCATGCTCTACATCCTGGGCACCAGCGGCACGATCAACCTCGACGAGAACGGCCTCGTCGCCAAGCTGACCAGCTACTACTTCACCCATGACGCCGTCGCCTACGGCCTGGCGGCGGTCGCCGTGGGCCTCGTCTTCCTCGTGTCCTACCAGGACCGACGGCGCCGTGTGGCCGCCCGGATGCCGCACCGCTCGCTGCAGGTCATCGTGATCCGCGCCGGAGGGCTCGCGGTGATCGCGTTCGCCTCCGCGTATCTGCTCAACCGCTTCCAGGGCCTGCCGCTCGCCCTGCTGATCTTCCTGGTGGTGGTGGCCGGACTCGACATCGTCCTGCGCCGCACGCACTACGGACGGCAGGTCTACGCCCTCGGCGGCGGGGTCGAGGCGGCCCGTCGCGCCAGCCTCCGCGTGACGCGGGTGCAGACGGCGGTGCTCGCGGTCTCGGGCACCATGGCCGCGGTCGGCGGCCTGTTCCTGGCCTCGCGCATCACCTCGGTGAGCCAGAGTTCGGGCTCGGGGGTGCTGCTGCTCAACGCCATCGCGGCGGCCGTCATCGGCGGCACCAGCCTGTTCGGCGGCCGTGGCTCCACCTGGTCCGCGGTGCTCGGCATGCTCGTCATCCAGTCGATCGCCTCCGGCATGGCCCTCACGGACACCCCCGCCGCCGTCCAGTTCATGATCACGGGCGGGGTGCTCTTCGCCGCCGTGGTGATCGACGCGCTGTCGCGACGGTCGCAGGAGGCACATGGGCGCGCTTGACCCCGCCGAGGAGACCGCGCTGTCGCGGAGGGGGCCGGCCTGCGCAAAGGCGTCCTTGTCCCGTCCACGGGATGCTGGACGAGGGCGACCGACGAGCACGGCCGGGAGGTGAGGGCGATGTGGGCCGTCAACCCGATGGATGGCGACGCCGTGCTGGCTACCTTCGGTGCTCTCGGGGTCCTCGCGGTGATCTTCGCGGAGTCGGGTCTGCTGGTGGTCGGCTTCTTCCTGCCCGGCGACACCCTGCTGATCCCGGCGGGCGTGCTGTGCGCGGCGAGCGCCGACCAACCGGCGCGGCTGGTGCTGTGGCAGGTGCTGCTGTGCGCGGCGGTCGGCGCCGTGGCCGGCGGCCAGGTCGGCTATCTGCTCGGGCGGCACGGCGGGCGGGCGTTCCTGGCCCGCACCTCGAAACAGCGCGTACTGGAGACGGCGGAGCGGGCGGAGCGGCTCCTGGCCCGGTACGGCTACGGCAAGGCGCTGGTGATCGGCCGTTTCATCCCGATGGTGCGGACCGTCCTGCACCCGGCGGCCGGTGCCCTCGGCGTACCCGTAAGGACCTTCACCGTCTGGCAGATCGTCGGCGGCCTGCTCTGGTCGCAGAGCCTCGTCCTGGCCGGATACCTCCTCGGGGCCTCCGTCCCCGACATCGACGACTACCTGCTGCCGCTGGTCGCCCTCGTCGTCGTGGTCTCTCTGCTGCCCCTCGTGCCCATGCTGAACGAGGCCCGACGGGCGAGGCGCGATCGCTAACCGGCCGCCGCTCGACCGAGGCTCAGCCCCAACATGCCCCCGATGCCCGCCTCCTGACCCCGCGCGAATCCCTCGCTCGACCAGCCGGACATCGTTCGAAAACTCAACGAGTTCGGCGGTCGCGGCTACACCCTTCGAGACGACCGACCTCGCCTCCGGCACCTGGACCCCGTCCACCGGCTACGACCTCCCGGCCAAGCCCCGCCACGGCACGATGCTTCCGGTCACCCAGGCCGAGTACGACCGTCTGCTGCGCACCTACCAGCCGGACCAGCTCGTCGAGAGCGTCGAGGCCGTGCAGGTGAGGACCAGGACCGGGCAGGCCCCCGCCCTGCCGGCCACCGTCGTCGCCGGTTACGCCGACGGCGTCGAGCGCCCCGTCTCCGTCGGCTGGGAACGTCCCGGAGTCGAAGTACGCGCAGGACGGCACCTTCACGGTGACAGGCAGCCTGCCGGACGGCGCCGCGCTCCCGGACGGCGCCGCGCTCCCGGTCCGCGCCGAGGTCACGGTGTGGGAGGTCGGCCCGGACGTCCCGGCCGGCCTGCTCCTGCACTACGACTTCGACGAGACCGGCGGCAGCATCGCCCGTGACTCCAGCGGCCAGGTCACCCTGACGGGCGGCTGCAGCAGCGACACCGCCGCCGTGCCGACCGGCAGGGGGACCGCCGTGACCGCCGCCTTCGGCGACCCGGGCACCCGGGAACCCACACCTGCACCGTCGACTGGAAGGACGGCACTGCCGACGGCCGGCACGGTCGCCGGCACCACCTGCCGGGCCCGGCACACCTACACCAAGGCCGGCATCCACCGCCCGGTGATCACGGTCAAGGACGACGACGGCGCGACGGACAGCACCACGCTCCCCTAGCTGATCGCCTACGACCGCACCGCGGGCCCCGCCCTCGGCACCGGCTTGATCACCTCCCCGACCGGCGTCACCGCCACCGACGGCCCGGACACCTTCCGCATCAACACCTGGACGAAGTCCACCGGCGACGTCCTCTACGACAGCACCACCGCCACGAAGCCCACGGGTTTCATCACCGTCGCCGGCACTCGAAGCCGGCGCCTGCCGCTCGGCGGTCGCCCGAGCAGGTTGGTCGGCACGGGTGCAACCCTCTCGCAACCTTCCCCGTGCTCCCCTTGCTCCCATGGATGAGGAGACCCCGCCGTACGACGAGACCCCCCGCGTCGAACTCACCCCCGCGGCCGCGGACCTGCTGCGCCGGCTGCGGGCTGCGCACGGCCCGCTGATGTTCCACCAGTCCGGCGGCTGCTGCGACGGCAGCGCGCCGATGTGCTACCCGGAGGGCGAGTTCCGTACGGGCGGCTCGGACGTGTTGCTCGCGGAGCTCCACGTCGAGGGGGTCGAGGAGCCGGTGACGTTCTGGATGGCGCGCAGTCAGTACGCGGTGTGGAGCCACACCCGGCTGATCGTCGATGTCGTCGAGGGCAGAGGCAGCGGCTTCTCCCTGGAGGCACCCGAGGGGGTACGTTTCCTCACCCGTTCTCGCGTCGTCGGCGCCTAGAAACCCCGCAGGTCATCGCCATCTGGTGCACTTCCCCTGAGTCCTGCCACATTTGACGAGACATCAGGGGGAACTGTGACGCGTCGTCAGAAACGGTTCGGAACGGCCAGAGCGGCACTCACGCTGCTCACGGCACTCGGCGCGCTGGCCGGTACGGCCCTGGTGGGGGCGGCACCGGCCGGCGCCGCGCAGGGCACCCCGGTCGCGCCGGGTGTCTCGTACGACGAGTTCGACATCGCCGCGGCGAGGGGCACGGCGCACGCCCACGTCCTCACCGTCAACCTGCGCAACCCGCGCGTACGCCTCGATCTGCTGCATCCCGGAGCGGTGGCGGCTCGGGCGACCGTCTCGCAGCAGGCCATCGCGCAGGGCGCCGTCGCGGGCGTGAACGGCGACTTCTTCAACATCAGCGAGGCGCAGCATCCCGGCGTCCAGGCGACCGGCGCGAGTGTGGGGCCGGCCATCGCGCGCGGCCGGGCCCTGAAGGGCGCGGTGCCGAACGGCCAGCGTTTCGGGCCCGCGCTGCCGCCCGGCACGAGCACGGAGGACGTGTTCGGGCTGGGTGTCGACCGCCGGGCCCGCCTCGACGGCCTGAGCCTGGACGGCTCGATCCGCACCCCCGAGGGCCGGCTGCCGCTGCGCGGCCTCAACCAGTACGCCCTGCCGGTGGGCTCCATCGGGGCGTTCACCGCCAAGTGGGGCAGCGTTTCCCGGGTGCGCGCCACCTGCGGGACGGACGAGGACCGGGCGGCTCCGTGCAGCACGGACACCTACGAGGTGGCGGTCCGCGGGGGCCGCGTCGTGTCGACCGCCGACGCTCCGGGAAGCGGGCCGATCGCGGCGGACACCACCGTGCTCGTGGGTCGGGAGGCGGGGGCGCAGCAACTGCGGAAGTTCTTCGAGGGCGAGCGCGTGACGGTACGGCACCGGCTGGTGGCGTCGGAGTCACGGGTCCCGTTCCGCTTCGCGCTCGGCGGCTATCCGGTCCTCGACGACGGACAGCCCCTGCCGGGCCTCGACAACCGTTCGTCTGCCGTGCGCACGGCCGTGGGCATCGCGGACAACGGCCGGCGCCTGCTGCTGCTCGCGCTGGACGGCGCACCCGAGTACCGCACCGGTCTGACCATCGCGGAGGTGGCCTCCGTCATGCGGGAGTTGGGCTCGGTCGACGCGTTCAGCCTGGACGGCGGCGGTTCCTCGACGCTGGTCGCCCGCGCGCCGGGAGCGGGGGCCGTCTCGGTACGGAACCATCCGTCCGACGGTGTGGAGCGCCCTGTCCCCAACGGCATCGGCGTCTTCTCGGCGCCCTGAGGCCCGGCTCGCCGAGGTTCACGGTCTGAGGCCGCTGACGATGTCCGCCGTGGCCGTCAGACCGCTGTTGATGGTGGGCGCCATGCTCGTGCTGGCCAGGTAGAAGCCGAGCAGCAGGCACACCAGCGCATGGCTGATCTTCAGTCCGCCGTTGCGGACGAAGATCACCGCCAGGATGAACAGCAGCAACACCACAGAGATGGAAATGGCCATCGTCAACCTCCTCCGCCACGCCGCCTTGTCAAGGTTCGCGGCGTTCGGCCGCAAGTGTGGCGTAGCGGAGGGTTCGTCCGGGCGGCTGACCTGTCCTCCGAACGTGTGGTGTTCCCGCGCGCCGTTCTAGTGGGTCCGCCGCCGGGCGTCGAGGAAGGCCTCCAGACCGGCGAGGTCGTCGGTGTTGAGGAAGTCGACGTCGGCGGCCAGCAGTTCGCCCCACAGCGCGTCCCGGGCCGGGCCGGCCACGTCCGGGGTGGCCCAGAAGCGCACCTTCTGCCCACGGGAGTGCGCCGCCCGGACGATGCCGCGCAGCTTCTGCCGCTCGGCGTCCGGGAAGTCTCCGACGCCGAGCCAGGTGAAGTTGAGCGTCCAGTTGTCGCTGATCAGCGAGATGAAGGAGGCGGGCGCCGAGCTGCCGAGGTCGGCGAGGCGACCGTCGTAGAAGGCGCGGCGGACGGTCTGCGCCTCCATCGGCGTACGGGCCGCACGGTCGCCGGAGATCACGGCGGTGACCGCCCCGGGGAGGACCCGGCCGTGGGCGTACGTCGTGAACAGGTGCTTGTAGCGCTTGAGGTGCTTGTCGAGTTCGAGGTACGTCGAAGCGCCCTCGGTCTTGAGGTCGATGAGCAGCTGGATCGGCTTGTGGTGCCCCCGGTGGACCGAGCCGTGGTTGGCCCGCACGCGGGCGGCCAGCGGGTCGAGGTAGAGGGACTCCAGCGTGCGCCTGGGGTCGAGGTCCTCAGGGTCGTGGGCGACGAGGAGCTGGTCGCCGACGAGATAGATGTCTGCTTCGAGGCTGCCGAAGCGGTGGTCGAGGGCGTCGAGGAGCGGACGCGGGTGCTCGTAGTCGTTGTGGGCGTGGGCGCGCCACAACGGGCGCGGGCGGTGCTTCTGTTCACCGGCCAGCGCGCCGGTGGCGGGCAGGGCGACCGCGCCCGCGAGGGCGGCGCCGAGGGTGGTGAGGGCTCTGCGACGGGTGGTGAGGGCCATTGTGCTCTGCCTCCCTGACGGGGTGTTTCAGGCGTTGGGAACCGCTGCGAGTATGCGATTCCGAAGGCCCAAACAGCAGAGCTGAGCGGTGAGTTGGCCGGACTGCCGCCCTGCGTTCACTTCACCGGTGCGGCGCACACGGAAAAGCCCGCCCCAGGTCGGGCGGGCTTTTCGCGGGGTTCGTTCAGGTGTACGTCAGGGAGCCTGCAGGTCGACGAGTTCGGCCAGGGCCGCACGGTGGGCGCCTGCCGTCCCGTAGGCGATGGAGTCGGCCTTGGCGCGCTTCAGGTACAGGTGGACCGGGTGCTCCCAGGTCATCCCGATTCCGGCGTGCAGTTGCAGCGCCTCCTCGGCGGCGTGCACGGCGACGGGCGCCGCGTAGGCCTGGGCGACGGCCACCGCCACGTCGACGTCGTTCCCCGTCGCGAGCGCGTCGGCGGCGCCTCGGGCGGCGGCGCGGAGGTTGACGACCTCCAGCCACAGCTGGGCGAGCCGGTGCTTGATTGCCTGGAAGCCGCCGACGGGCCGGTTGAACTGCTTGCGGTCCTTCAGGTAGCGGACCGTCTCCGTCAACGTCCACTCGGCGAGCCCGAACTGTTCGGAGGCGAGCAGCCCGGCTCCGGCGCGCAGGGCGCGTCGTACGGCGGGTTCGGCGGCCCCCAGCAGCCGGCCGGACGCCCCGTCCAGGCGCACCGTGGCCACCGGGCGGGTCAGGTCCAGGGACGTCTGCGGAGTGACGGTGACGGCGTCGGAGTCGACCGCGTACAGCCCGCCGTCGTCCGCAGGCACGAGCAGCACGTCGGCAACCGCCGCGTCCGCGATGCCGGTCAGCTCCCCGTGCAGGGCGCCGCCCTGATGCCGTACGGCCTTGAAGGCGCCGCCGGGAACGACGTTCAGCGCCACGGCGAGGACGCCGATCCGCCGCCCGGACGCCAGCTCGGCCAGTAGACCCCCGTCGGTCTCGCAGCCGAGCAGGGCCTCGGTGGCCACGACAGCGCTGGTCAGGAACGGCACGGGTGCGACCGCGCGCCCCAACTCCTCCAGCACGACGGCGACTTCGCGATGCGTGGCGCCCTGTCCGCCCTGCTCCTCCGGGACCAGGAGCCCGGCCAGACCCATCCCGTCCGCGAGCGCCTTCCAGGCCGCGAGGTCGTGCGGGGCGTCCGACTCGGTGCGCGCGATGACTCCGGGCGCGTCGCAGTGGTCGGCGAGCAGGTCCCGTACGGCGGCCCGCAGCGCCTCTTCGTCCTCCGAGTACAACAGGTCGCTCATCGGGCGAGGTCCTTCCATGCGACGTCCTTGTCGGTGCGCGGCTCGGACGGCAGGCCCAGGACGCGCTCGGCGACGATGTTCAGCAGGACCTCGCTGGTCCCGCCCTCGATGCTGTTGCCCTTGGAACGCAGGTAGCGGTATCCGGCGTCGCGGCCGGTGAAGTCCACGAGCTCCGGGCGGCGCATGGTCCAGTCGTCGTACAACAGGCCCTCCTCGCCGCTCAGTTCGACCTCCAGGCCGCTGATCTCCTGGTTGAGCCGGGCGAAGGCGAGCTTCATGCCGGCGCCCTCGGGGCCGGGCTGGCCCGCGACGAGCTGCTGGCGCAGTCGCTCCGCGGTGAGGCGGGAGACCTCGGACTCCACCCACAGCTTCAGCAGCCGCTGGTGCAGGTCGTGGGTGCGCAGCTCGGGCCGCTCGCGCCAGGTCGTGGCGATCGGGCCGATCATGCCGCCCTCGCGGGGCAGCCGCATGCCGCCGATCGCGACGCGCTCGTTGTTCAGCGTGGTCTGCGCGACCCGCCAGCCGTCGCCGACCTCGCCGAGGCGACGCGAGTCCGGGATGCGGACGTCGGTGAGGAAGACCTCGTTGAACTCGGCCTCGCCGGTGATCTGCCGCAGCGGCCGGACCTCGACTCCGGGGTCGGTCATGTCGCAGAGGAAGTAGGTGATGCCCGCGTGCTTGGGCACGTCCGGGTCGGTGCGGGCGATGAGGATGGCCCAGCGGGCGATGTGCGCGCTGGACGTCCAGACCTTCTGCCCGTTGACGACCCAGTCCTCGCCCTCGCGGACGGCGCGCGTCCGCAGCGCGGCGAGGTCGGATCCGGCGCCGGGCTCGCTGAAGAGCTGGCACCAGACCTCCTCACCCGTCCACAGGGGCCGCAGGTACCGCTGCTTCTGCTCCTCGGTGCCGTACTTGAGGATCGTCGGCGCGGCCATGCCCAGCCCGATGCCGATGCGCCGCGGGTCGTTGTCGGGGGCGCCCGCGGCCTCCAGCTCGGCGTCCACGACGGCCTGGAGGGAGCGGGGGGCGCCGAGTCCGCCGAGGCCCTCGGGGTAGTGCACCCAGGCCAGACCCGCGTCGAAGCGGGCGCGCAGGAAGTCCACACTGTCGGTGCCGGTGGGCGGGTGAGTGTCCAGCAACTCGCCTGTCCGGCGCCGGAGTTCGGATGCGTCGATCGTCATGCGGCGGCTCCGTTCTCCAGCGACGGCACGACGGCGATACGACCGGTGGTGACACCGTCGGCGACCTTCTGGACGGCGACCGCGGCACCGCTCAGCGGCACCCGCTCGCTCACCAGCGGCTTGATCGCGCCGCGGGCGGCCAGCTCGGTGAGCTGTTCGTGGCAGTGCTGGATCAGCTTCGGGTTCTTGGTGTTGTACAGGCCCCAGTGCAGGCCGAGGATCGAGTAGTTCTTCACCAGCGCGTGGTTGAGAGCCGGGCTGGGGATCGTGCCGCTCGCGAAGCCGACGACCACGATCCGCCCCTCGAAGGCGACGACCTTGGCGGACTGGGCGTAGGCCTCACCGCCGACGGGGTCGTAGATGACGTCGGCGCCCCGGCCGCCGGTGGCCTCCTTGACGGCGCCGATGACGTCCTCGGCACGTCGGTCGATGACGACGTCACAGCCCAGCTCCCGGGCGACGGCAGCCTTGTCCGCGCCGCCCACGACACCGATGACCCGCGCGCCGGCCGCCCTGCCGAGCTGCACGGCCGCGCTGCCGACCCCTCCAGCGGCAGCGTGGACCAGCAGCGTCTCGCCGGCTTCCAGACCCGCCCGCCGGTGCAGGCCGAACCAGCCGGTCTGGTAGCCGATGTGCAGGGCGGCGGCCTCGGCGTCGTCCAGCGCCTCGGGGGCGGGCAGGACGGCGGCGGCGTCCGCGACGGCGTACTCGGCGAAACCGCCGTACGGCAGCGCGGGGTTGGCGAGGACACGGCGCCCGTCCTCGGTCTCGCCGCAGATCTCCACGCCGGGCGTGAAGGGCAGCGGCGGCCGGACCTGGTACTGGCCCCGGCACAGCAGGGCGTCCGGGAAGTTGATGTTCGCGGCACGCACCTTCAGCAGGATCTGGCCGTCACCGGGCGTGGGCGTCTCGACCTCCTCGAGCCGCATCACCTCGCTCGGCTCGCCGTTCTCGTGCACTTGCCATGCCTGCATGCGGTGCCTCCACGGGGGACTGCTTCGTCTGACCGGGGTCGGTTCGCATACTAAGCGGTCGCTTGCCGATCAGGGAACAGTCATGTGGGGACAGTCATGTGCGTCACGACTTCTTGGGCCGCGCCCGCACATGCATCCGCTCCCCCTGCGGCCCGAACAGACTGAGGAACTCCACCGGCCCCTCCCCCGTCGACCCGAACCAGTGCGGCACCCGTGTGTCGAACTCGGCGGCCTCTCCCGCCGCGAGCACCACGTCGTGCTCGCCGAGCACCAGCCGCAGTCTGCCCGACAGGACGTACAGCCACTCGTAGCCCTCGTGCGTGCGCGGCTCCGGATCGAGCCTGCGCTGCGGTTCGAGCACCTTGAAGGCCTGGAGGCCGCCGGGCTGCCGGGTCAGCGGCCAGTGCTTGCGGCCGTACTGCTCGATCGGCTTGGTGGCGCGCACCCTCGGATCTCCGACGACGGGGTTGCCGACCAGTTCGTCCAGCGGCACCTGATGGGCCCGCGCGATCGGCAGCAGCAGTTCGAGGCTGGGTTTGCGCAGGCCGGACTCCAGCCGGGAGAGCGTGCTCACCGAGATGCCGGTCACCTCGGACAGCGAAGCGAGGCTCACCTCGCGTTCCTTGCGCTTCTGCCGCAGCCTGGGACCCACGCCCGCGAGAACTTCATCGGTAGTCATGCCGGTATTGCAGTTTCGGCAAACTTGTTTGTCAATCCCGCGCCCTTCGCGGCACGGTCCGGGTGGAGGTGGTCACCATGACCGAAACGTACGAAGTGATCGTCGTCGGGGGCGGTGCGGCGGGCCTCTCGGCCGCCCTCGTCCTGGGCCGGGCCCGGCGCCGCACGCTGGTCGTCGACGCGGGCGAGCCGCGCAACGCGCCCGCCGCGCACATGCAGGGCTATCTGACCCGGGACGGCATGTCCCCCGCCGAGTTCCTGGCGATCGGCCGCGAGGAGATCGCCCGGTACGGCGTGGAGCTCGTCCGGGACACCGTCGTGGACGTCACCAAGGGCGAGGACTTCGCGGTCGAGCTGGCGAGCGGACGCAGCGTCCGCGCCCGGCGGCTCGTCGTCGCCACCGGCCTCAAGGACGAGCTGCCGGATGTCCCCGGCGTCGCCGAGCGGTTCGGCAAGGATGTGCTGCACTGCCCGTACTGCCACGGCTGGGAAGTCCGTGACCAGGCCTTCGGTGTGCTGGCGACCACCGCACTGAGCGTGCACCAGGCGCTGATGGTGTCGCAGTGGTCGAAGGACGTGACCTTCTTCCTGCACGAGGTCGCCGAGTCGGACCTCGCGGACGACGACCTGCGCAGGCTCGCGGCGGCCGGCGTGCAGGTGGTGCCCGGCGAGGTGGCCGGGCTGGTGATCGAGGACGACAGGCTCACGGGCGTGCGCCTGGCCGACGGCACGGTGCACACGCGCGAGGTCGTGTTCACCGCGCCGCGCGCCGTCCCGCAAACGGATCTGCTGGTACAACTGGGCGCCGAGCTGACCGAGACCCCCTTCGGCGCGTACCCCGTGGTCGACGGGACGGGCCTGACGACCGTCCCCGGTGTCTGGGCGGTCGGCAACGCGATGGGCTTCGCCGAACAGGTCGTGAACGCGGCGGCGGGCGGCTACCGAGCAGGGGCCTTCATCAACGGGGAGCTGCTCTTGGCGGACCTCGACGCAACCCCCTAGGGGCGCGGGGCTGTATCGACATGCGGCCCCGCCGCGTGGGCGCGACCAGCCACAACGCACCCGCAGACGAAACCCGACGCATTCGTCGGGGTGTAAACCGGCGGAGCCCGTCGCACGATGGCTGCATGCTGCTGACCCGGCTGGCCCAGGTGTCCCAGGAGGTCGCCGCGACCTCCGCGCGGTCCCGGAAGATCGCTCTGCTCGCGGAGCTGTTCCGGGACGCCGAGGCGGACGACGTACCGATCGTGATCCCGTATCTGGCGGGACGGCTGCCGCAGGGGCGGCTCGGCATCGGCTGGAAGGTGCTGAGCCGCCCGGTCGCCCCGGCCGCCGAGCCGACCCTCACGGTGCGCGAGGTGGACGCCCGGCTGACCGGGCTCGGCAAGGTGTCCGGCACCGGTTCGCAGGCCGAACGGGGCCGTCTGGTCGGCGAGTTGATGGGCGCGGCCACCGAGAACGAGCAGCGGTTCCTGTTCGGGCTGATCACCGGCGAGGTGCGGCAGGGCGCACTGGACGCCGTGGCGGTGGAGGGCCTCGCCCAGGCGACCGGGACACCGCCGGCGGACGTGCGGCGGGCGGTGATGCTCGCCGGGTCGCTCCAGACGGTGGCCGAGGCCCTGCTCGCGGACGGCCCCGCCGCCCTCGAACGCTTCCGGCTCACCGTCGGCCGCCCCGTCCTGCCGATGCTGGCGCACAGCGCCTCCTCGGTGTCCGAGGCGGTCGACAAGCTCGGCGCCTGCGTGGTCGAGGAGAAGCTGGACGGCATCCGCGTCCAGGTCCACCGCGACGGCGACGCCGTACGGATCTACACCCGCACCCTGGACGACATCACCGACCGGCTCCCCGAACTGACCGCGACCGCACTTGAGCTGAGAGGCGAGCGCTTCATCCTGGACGGGGAGGTCATCGCCTTCGACGACCAGGGCCGACCCCGCTCCTTCCAGGAGACCGCCGGCCGCGTCGGCTCCCGCGTGGACGTGGCGACGGCGGCCAAGGATGTCCCCGTCTCCCCCGTCTTCTTCGACGCACTGTCCGTCGACGACCGCGACCTGCTCGACCTGCCCTTCGTCGAACGGCACGCGGAACTGGCCCGGCTGGTCCCCGAGCCGATGCGCGTGCGCCGCAGCCCGGTCTCCGGGCCCGAGGACCTCGCGCGGGCCGAGGACTTCCTCGCCGAGACCCTGAAGCGCGGCCACGAGGGCGTGGTCGTCAAGGCGCTCGACGCCCCCTACAGCGCGGGCCGGCGCGGCGCCTCCTGGCTGAAGGTCAAGCCCGTGCACACCCTCGACCTGGTGGTGCTGGCCGCCGAATGGGGCCACGGCCGCAGGACCGGCAAACTCTCCAACCTCCACCTGGGCGCTCGCACGGCGGACGGCTCCTTCGCCATGCTCGGCAAGACCTTCAAGGGCATGACCGACACGATGCTGAGCTGGCAGACCGAGCGGCTCCAGGAACTCGCGGTCGAACACCAAGGCTGGGGAGTGACCGTGCGCCCCGACCTGGTCGTCGAGATCGCCTACGACGGCCTGCAGCGCTCCACCCGCTACCCGGCCGGCGTGACCCTGCGCTTCGCGCGCGTGGTCCGCTACCGCGAGGACAAGCGGCCCGAGGAGGCCGACACGGTCGAGACCCTGTTCGCCGCCCACCCGGACGTGAAGCCGTGACCGCGGAGGTGAAGCCGTGACGTCGCCCGGCGGGAAGCGTGAGAAGCGCAGCGCGGGACTGCTGCTGTTCCGCCACACCGATGACGGCCTGGAAGTGCTGCTCGGCCATATGGGCGGCCCGTTCTTCGCCAAGCGTGACGCCGGGGCGTGGACGGTCCCGAAGGGCGAGTACGAACCCGACGAGCCCGCCTGGGACGCGGCCCGCCGCGAGTTCCGGGAGGAGCTGGGTCTTGCACCGCCCGACGGGGAGGCCGTACCGCTCGGCGAGGTCAAGCAGTCCGGCGGAAAGATCGTCACGGTGTGGGCGGTCGAGGCCGACCTCGACCCGGCGACGGTCGTCCCCGGCACGTTCGTGATGGAGTGGCCGCCGCGCTCGGGACGGACCCAGGAGTTCCCGGAGCTCGACCGGGTGGCGTGGCTGGGCGTCGACCGGGCGCGCGAGGTCGTCGTCAAGGCGCAGGCCGCGTTTCTCGACCGGCTGGCGGAGCACTCGGCCTGAGCGGCCGTACACGCGTTGCGGTAGCCACCGCCGCGCGGGAAGGTCGAAGCATCAGCCCGCTCCCAGGAGGTCGGTCATGCCCATCGCGACGGTGAACCCGGCGAACGGCGAGACGCTCAAGACGTACGAGGCCATGGGTGCCGAGGAGATCGAGCGCAGGCTCCAGCTCGCCGAGGCCACGTTCCGCACGTACCGGACGACCAGCTTCACCGACCGGGCTCGCCTGCTGGTCCAGGCCGCGAGTCTCCTGGAGGAGGACCAGGACGACATCGCCCGGACGATGACCACCGAGATGGGCAAGCCCATCAAGCAGTCGCGCGCGGAGGTCGCGAAGTGCGCCAAGGCGATGCGCTGGTACGCCGAGCGGGCCGAGGAACTGCTCGCCGACGAGGAGCCGCCCGACTCCGACGTGAAGGACTCCGGCGCCTCGCGGGTCCGGGTGCGCTACCGGCCGCTGGGTCCGGTGCTCGCGGTGATGCCGTGGAACTTCCCGCTCTGGCAGGTGATCCGCTTCGCGGCCCCGGCGCTGATGGCGGGCAACGTCGGCCTCCTCAAGCACGCCTCGAACGTCCCCCAGACCGCCCTCTACCTGGAGGACCTGTTCCACCGCGCGGGCTACACGGAGGGCTGCTTCCAGACCCTGCTCGTCGGGTCCGGACAGGTCGACGAGATCCTGCGCGACGAGCGCGTCAGGGCGGCCACGCTCACCGGCAGCGAGCCGGCCGGCCGCGCGGTCGCCGCCACCGCCGGGGAGATGATCAAGAAGACGGTGCTGGAACTGGGCGGCAGCGACCCGTACGTCGTGATGCCGTCGGCCGACCTCGACCGCGCCGCGCAGATCGCGGTGACGGCGCGCGTACAGAACACCGGTCAGTCGTGCATCGCCGCCAAGCGGTTCATCGTGCACACGGACGTCTACGAGGCGTTCGCCGAGCGGTTCGTGGAGGGCATGAAGGCGCTGGTGGTCGGTGATCCGATGCAGGAGGAGACGGAGGTCGGCCCGCTGTCCAGCGAACGAGGGCGCGACGACCTGGAGGAGCTCGTCGACGACGCCCGGCGCAGTGGAGCGGCCGTCCTGTGCGGCGGCCACCAGCTCCGCCGGCCCGAGCTGCCCGGCTGGTACTACGCGCCCACCGTGCTCGCCGGCATCACCCGTGAGATGCGGATCCACCGCGAGGAGGCGTTCGGGCCGGTCGCCACGCTGTACCGGGCCGACGACCTGGACGAGGCGGTACTGATCGCCAACGACTCACCGTTCGGGCTGAGTTCGAATGTGTGGACCCGCGACGAGGCCGAGGTCGACCGGTTCGTACGGGATCTGGAGGCCGGAAGCGTGTACGTCAACGGGATGACGGCGTCCCATCCGGCGTTCCCGTTCGGCGGAGTGAAGCGGTCCGGATACGGGCGTGAGCTGTCCGGGCACGGAATCCGCGAGTTCTGCAACATCACCACGGTTTGGCAGGGTGCGTGAGCGCCGCGCGACTACGATCCCGGGTGTGAACCGCGAAGTTACTCTGCCGCTGATCGTCGATGACCGCGGGACCTTGCAGGTGGCTGCCTCCGATGTGAGCAAGCTGCTGCGCACGGTGGGGGGTCGGTGGCTGCACCTTGTCGAGGCCGGGGAGGACGGGCTCGACGAGGACACGGTGGCTGCGCTGACCATCGAGCTGGCGAAGCTCGCGGATCGCATCGATGTGGCGTGCATCGCGCACAGCAGCGGCACCGCACCCTAGGAGAGCTCCGCAGGACGCGAGGACGCCCTGCGGCAAACCCCTGCGGCGCTACCGAATCGACATGCCCGACAACGTACGGGCGATCACCAGCCGCTGGATCTCGCTCGTGCCCTCGAAGATCGTGTAGATCGCGCTGTCGCGGTGCATCCGCTCCACCGGGTACTCCCGCGTGTAGCCGTTGCCCCCGAGGATCTGTATCGCCTGAGCGGTGACCTTCTTCGACGTCTCGCTCGCGAACAGCTTCGACATCGACCCCTCGGCCGCCGTGAACGGCTTCCCGTTCACCGCCATCCAGGAGGCACGCCACACCAGCAGCCGCGCGGCATCGATCTGCGTCGCCATCTCGGCCAGCTGGAACGCCACACCCTGGTTGTCGATGATCGGCCGCCCGAACTGCTCACGCGTCATCGCGTAGTCGAGGGCGACCTCGTACGCGGCACGGGCCGTACCCACGGCCATCGCGCCGACGGCCGGCCGCGAGGCCTCGAACGTGGCCATCGCCGCGTTCTTCACCCGCTCGCCGCCGCCCGCCTTGGCCCGCTCACGGGCCCGTGCCAGCCGCTCGTCCAGCTTCTGCTTGCCGCCCAGCAGACAGGAACCCGGCACACGCACGTTGTCCAGGACGACCTCGGCGGTGTGCGAGGCACGGATGCCGTGCTTCTTGAACTTCTGGCCCTGGGCCAGGCCGGGAGTGTTCGGCGGGACGATGAAGGACGCGTGCCCCTTGGACCCCAGGTCCGGGTCGACCACCGCGACGACCACGTGGACGTTGGCGATACCGCCGTTGGTCGCCCAGGTCTTCGTGCCGTTGATCACCCACTCGTCCTTGGCCTCGTCGTACACGGCACGGGTCCGCATCGAGGCCACGTCGGAGCCGGCGTCGGGCTCGGAGGAGCAGAACGCGGCAAGCTTGACATCGTTGGCATCGCCGTACATCTGGGGCACCCAGGTGCCGATCTGCTCCTCGGTGCCGTTCGCGAGGACGCCGACGGCGGCGAGGCCGGTGCCGACTATCGACAGGGCGATGCCCGCGTCGCCCCAGAACAGCTCCTCCATCGCCATGGGGATGCCGAGACCGGTCTGGTCGAAGTACTGCTGGGCGTAGAAGTCGAGCGAGTAGATGCCGACCTTCGCGGCCTCCTGGATGACCGGCCAGGGAGTCTCCTCACGCTCGTCCCATTCGGCGGCCGCGGGGCGGATCACATCGGCCGCGAAGCCGTGCAGCCAGTCCCGGACCTCCTTCTGTTCGTCGTTGAGCTCCATGGTGAACTCGGCCATGTCCCCTCCAGCGGCGTACGTGCATGCTTGATGCTTGTTACTAGCGGTAACCCTAGTTTGTTACTCGTGGGTAGATAAAGTCAACCCGCGATGCCCGGTCGGCAGTCCGTTCGATGGTTCCGGCTGGTTGAGTGTTAGTTTGCGCATGCGTCATCGATTCACCACGGGTGGGGAGAGCTCATGGACACCACGCAGCGGACCGAGCAACAGCGGTCCGCCGACCGCCGTCGGCGCGAGCTGCTGGAGGCCGCCGACAGAGTGGTGCTTCGCGACGGCCCGCAGGCCTCGATGAATGCGATCGCGGCCGAGGCGGGGATCACGAAGCCGATTCTGTACCGGCACTTCGGTGACAAGGGCGGACTTTACGCGGCGTTGGCCATGAGGCACACGGACGCGCTGCTCGACTCGCTGCGGGCGGCGCTGGACGCCCCCGCGGACCGGCGTGAGCGCGTCGAGGCCACGTTGGACACGTACCTCGCGGCGATCGAGGCGCGGCCTCAGGTGTACCGGTTCCTGATGCATCCGGCGGAGGGGGGCCAGCCGGGGGACCCGGGGTTCGACGTCGGCAAGCACTCGGCGCCGTTGCTGCGCAGGATGGGCGAGGAACTGGCCACCGTCATCGAGGAGCGGTTGGATCTCGGTCCCGGCAGTCAGCAGCTGGCCCGGGTGTGGGGGCACGGGATAGTCGGGATGATGCATGCCGCGGGTGACTGGTGGCTCGGGGAACGACCGTGCTCGCGGGCGGAGTTGGTGCGGAGTCTGGCCGACCTGTTGTGGGGGCGGTTGGCTGCGGCGGGGGACAAGATAGGCGGCCCGGGGTTCTGACGGTCCCTAGGTGGGCAGCGTCGGCCTGTGCCAAGAGGCTCGGGCCACCTGTCGCATCAGGCGTCTGTGGCGCCAGCCCGTTACGCGGTCCGCGTAGAGCCTGCCTTCCAAGTGGTCGTACTCATGCTGCAAGCACCTCGCGAAGAAGCCCGTCCCGTGGATCGTCACCGGCTCCCCCGTCACCGTGAAGCCCTCGATCACCGCATGGTCGTACCGCTCGGTGCCCGCCTCCAGGCCCGGCAGGGACAGGCAGCCCTCCGGGCCGCGGAGCACCACCCCGTCCGTCTCCACCACCCGAGGGTTCACCACATGCCCGAGGTGCCGGACGTCCTCGTCGTCCGGGCAGTCGTACACGAACACCCGCAGCGGCTCGCCGATCTGGTTCGCGGCGAGGCCCACGCCACGCGCCGCGTACATCGTCGCGTACAAGTCCTCCACCAGCGTCGCCAATTCGGGGCCGAAGTCGGTGACATCCTTGCAGGGCGCCTGGAGCACCGGGTCACCGAGCACGGTGAGGGGACGGACGCGCCCGCGCGCGCCCGGAATCGAGCCGTTTCGCATGGCCGCAAGGGTACGGCGATTCGGGAGTGCGAATGGATCTCGATAGGCTGACCACCACCACGTTGCCGTCAGGCAGAGGCGCGGCGCGTACGCAAGGAGGATCGAGAACTGATGTCAGGCAACTCGGACCCGCTTTCGCCGCGGGCCAAGCTGGCCGTGACCGCGGGCAAGGCGGTCGCGGCGGCATCGCGTGCCGCGGGGCGCGGTAGCGGTTCGGTGATCGGCGGCCGGGTGGCACTCAAGCTCGACCCCGACCTGCTCGCCCGGCTCGCGCAGAACCTGGACGTGGTCCTGGTGTCGGCGACCAACGGCAAGACCACGACCACCCGGCTCATCGCGGAGGCCCTGCGGGCCGCCGGACCGGTCGTCTCCAACGCGCTCGGCGCGAACATGCCGGCCGGCATCACCTCGGCACTCGCGGGCAGCTCGGAGGCTCGCTACGGCGTCATCGAGGTCGACGAGAAGTACCTCGCCGGGGTCGCCCGGGACACCGACCCCAAGTGCATCGCGCTCCTCAACCTCTCCCGTGACCAGTTGGACCGCGCCGCCGAGACCCGCATGCTCGCGGAGAACTGGCGCGAGGGACTCGCCGGCTCGAAGGCCGTGATCATCGCCAACGCCGACGACCCGCTGGTCGTGTGGGCGGCCTCCTCGTCCCCGAATGTGATCTGGGTCGCCGCCGGGCAGATGTGGAAGGACGATGCCTGGTCCTGCCCGTCGTGCGGCGGTGTGATGCAGCGGCCGGGCGACGACTGGTTCTGCGGTGAGTGCGGTTTCCGGCGTCCCACGCCGAGCTGGGCACTGTCCGGTGATCACGTCCTCGACCCGCACGGGTCGGCCTGGCCCATCCACCTCCAGCTGCCCGGCCGCGCCAACAAGGCCAACGCCGCCTCCTCGGCCGCCGTGGCCGCCGTGTTCGGGGTGCCGCCGCAGGTCGCCCTGGAGCGGATGTACCAGGTGCAGGCCGTCGCGGGGCGCTACGACGTCGTGCAGTTCGAAGGGCGGGACCTGCGGCTGCTGCTCGCCAAGAACCCGGCCGGCTGGCTGGAGACGTTCTCCCTGATCGACCCGCCGCCGACCCCGGTGATCCTCTCCGTGAACGCGCGCGGCGCCGACGGCACCGACACCTCCTGGCTGTGGGACGTCGACTACACGCGGCTGACCGGGCACCCGATCTGTGTCGTCGGCGACCGCAGACTCGACCTCGCGGTGCGGCTGGAGGTCGCGAACCAGCAGTTCCAGGTATGCGACACCCTCGACCAGGCCGTGCAGCTGTGCCCGCCGGGCCGGATCGAGGTCATCGCGAACTACACCGCGTTCCAGGACCTGCGCCGCCGCGTCGGCAACTGACGTACTCAGACGTACTCACAAGGACAGTGACTTCATGAGCGACAACAGTCTGCGGGTCGTCTGGATCTACCCGGACCTGCTCAGCACGTACGGCGACCAGGGCAATGTCCTCGTCGTGGAGCGCCGGGCACGGCAGCGCGGCCTGGACGTGGCCCGTCTCGACGTGCGCAGCGACCAGCCGATCCCGACCTCCGGCGACATCTACCTGATCGGCGGCGGCGAGGACCGGCCGCAGCGGCTGGCGGCCGAGCGGCTGCGCCGGGACGGCGGTCTCACCCGGGCCGTCGAGAACGGCGCCATCGTGTTCTCGGTCTGCGCCGGGTACCAGATCCTGGGCCACGAGTTCATCAACGACCTCGGCCAGCGCGAGCCCGGTCTCGGCCTGATCGACGTGGTGTCGGTGCGGGGCGAAGGTGCCAGGTGCGTCGGTGACGTGCTCGGCGACATCGACCCGCGCCTCGGTCTGCCCCCGTTGACCGGTTTCGAGAACCACCAGGGCGTCACCCACCTCGGCCCCACCGCCCGCCCGCTCGCCAAGGTCCGCTTCGGCAACGGCAACGGCACGGGCGACGGTACGGAGGGTGCGTACAACGACACCGTCTTCGGTACGTACATGCACGGGCCCGTGCTCGCCAGGAACCCGCTGATCGCCGACCTGCTGCTGAAGCTCGCGCTCGACGTGAACGCGCTGCCGCCGACCGACGACCGCTGGTACGAGGCGCTCCGCAACGAGCGCATCGCTGCCGCGCAGCAGCCTGCCTGACCGTCGTCGCACCGGCTCGTACACCTGGGTTCCAGGCTGCTGTCACCAGCCCGTCTGACGGTGCGTCCGCACAGGTGAGCGGGGTCGTCCAGCAGGCGGACGCAGGGTTCGGCCCCGCCCCCCGATGCCGCTAGGGTGGCGGGGATTCGAGCCGGACAGCGTGGTCCGGTCCCGGCCCACGTTGAGAAGGTTTTTCGGGCTATGCGCATTGGTGTCCTCACGTCCGGCGGCGACTGCCCCGGCCTGAACGCCGTCATCCGGTCCGTCGTGCACCGCGCCGTCGTCGACCACGGCGACGAGGTCATCGGCTTCCGGGACGGCTGGAAGGGCCTCCTGGAGTGCGACTACCTCAAGCTCGACCTCGACGCGGTGAGCGGCATCCTGGCTCGCGGCGGCACGATTCTCGGTTCCTCCCGGGTCCAGCCCTCCCATCTGCGGGACGGCGTGGAGCGGGCGAAGGGCCATCTCGAGGAGCTCGGCCTCGACGCGATCATCCCGATCGGCGGCGAGGGCACGCTGAAGGCGGCCCGGCTGATGTCGGACAACGGCCTGCCCGTCGTGGGCGTGCCGAAGACCATCGACAACGACATCGCGGTCACGGACGTCACCTTCGGTTTCGACACGGCCGTGGGCGTTGCGACCGAGGCCCTGGACCGGCTCAAGACCACCGCCGAGTCCCACCAGCGGGTGCTCGTGGTCGAGGTCATGGGCCGGCACACCGGCTGGATCGCGCTGCACTCCGGCATGGCGGCCGGCGCGCACGCCATCGTCGTGCCGGAACGGCCCTTCGACATCGAGGAGTTGACCCGGGTGGTCGGCGCGCGGTTCGAGGCGGGCAAGCGCTTCGCGATCGTCGTGGCGGCCGAGGGGGCCAAGCCGAGGCCCGGCTCCATGGCGTTCGACGAGGGCGGCAAGGACATCTACGGGCATGAGCGGTTCGCCGGGATCGCCCGTCAGCTGTCCATCGAGCTGGAGGGGCGCCTGGGCAAGGAGGCCCGGCCGGTGATCCTCGGGCATGTGCAGCGGGGTGGTACGCCCACCGCCTACGACCGGGTGCTCGCGACGCGGTTCGGGTGGCATGCGGTGGAGGCCGTGCACCGGGGTGAGTTCGGCAGGATGACCGCACTTCGCGGGACCGACATCGTGATGGTGTCGCTGGCGGAGGCCGTGGAGACGCTGAAGACCGTGCCGGAGGACCGGTACGAAGAGGCTGAGTGCGTGCTGTAGCTCCGGTTCGCCCTTGAACTGATGCCCCCGGTCGCAATGCCGACCGGGGGCAGTTCTAGTCTGTGTGCGGACAGACTTGCACAACCCCCACGAAACAGGAGCCGGCGGATGGATCACAGCGGGCACGGCATGATGATGGATTTGCCGCCGTTCACGCTGGGACGCGGGCTCGCGTGGTCCGCGGACCCGTTCTTCCTCGTCGCCTGTCTGGTGGGCCTCGCGCTGTACGCGTGGGGGGTCGTGCGGCTCGCACGGCGCGGCGACAAGTGGCCCGTGGGGCGGACCGTGTCGTACGTCGCCGGGGTGCTGTCCGTGATGCTCGTCATGTGCACCGGGCTGAATGACTACGGGATGGTCATGTTCAGCGTGCACATGGTGCAGCACATGGTGATCAGCATGTTGTCGCCGATTCTCCTCCTGCTCGGTGCGCCGATGACGCTGGCGTTGCGTGCGATGCCGCCGGCCGGGCGGGGGCGCAAGGGGCCGCGGGAACTGCTGCTGGCTCTGCTGCACAGCCGGTACATGCGGATCATCACGCATCCGGCGTTCACCATTCCGCTGTTCATCGCCAGTCTCTACGCGCTGTACTTCACGCCGCTGTTCGACTTCCTGATGGGCTCCAAGACGGGCCACATCGCCATGATGGTGCATTTCCTCGCCGTGGGTGTGGTGTTCTTCTGGCCGATCATCGGCGTGGATCCCGGTCCGCAGCGGCCGGGGTATCTGATGCGGATGCTGGAGTTGTTCGCGGGAATGCCGTTCCACGCGTTCTTCGGCATCGCGTTGATGATGGCGTCGGAGCCGATGGTCGAGACGTTCAAGAACCCGCCCGCCTCACTCGGCATCGACGCGCTCTCCGACCAGAACGCGGCCGGCGGCATCGCCTGGGCGTTCAGTGAGATTCCGTCCGTGCTGGTGCTGATCGCGCTGCTGTTCCAGTGGTACGGCTCCGAGCAGCGGCAGGCGAAGCGGCAGGACCGGGCCGCCGACCGGGACGGTGACAAGGAACTCGAGGCGTACAACGCCTATTTGGCCTCATTGAACGCACGCGGGAACTGAGGAAACCGAAAGGCTGCGCCTTTCAGTAGCATGAAGCGCGTCGGGGGAACCGCCGGGGGGAGCGGTAATGGCGCTTCGCGTTTTCGTGCACAGGTCCGAAATAGCGGCGATTCGGAGGATCGCCGTCCTGTTGGTCTTCGTTCTGGCGCTCAGTGGGTGCGATCGGAACACACCGTTGTCCGTGGTGAAAGCGGTGGCCGCGGGAGTTCCGTCGCTCGCGCCCTTCTTCGACGAGAACCAGGGGCTGGGGCGGGACGCCCAGGTCAGGGCGCCGGCGGCGCACGGCGGTTTGCAACAGGGCGACACTCCTGGTCTGTACGGGGGTTCGAAACAGCCGACGATCTGCGACGTCGTACGGCTGGAGGAGTTCCTCACCGACCCGGCCAATGAGCGCAAGGCACAGGCGTGGGCAGCCGCGCTCTCCATCAGTGCAGCAGAGATTCCGGGATATCTCGGCCGCCTCACACCCGTACTCCTGCGTCACGACACTCTCGTGAAGAACCACGACTACAAAAAGAGCAAAGCCGTCCCCTTCAACGCTCTGCTGCAGACGGGAATCGCGATTCTCGTCGACGAGCGGGGGCTTCCCGCCGTGAAGTGCTCGTGCGGAAATCCGCTGCGGCCCTTCGAGGGTGACACGACGCGGATAAAGGTCGAGTTCGACGACCGCAACGAGGAGTGGAAGGGCTACGAGAAGTCGTCCGTGGTGGCCGTGCGGCCCGCGCCGCGGAAAGTGGAGCAGCTCGCTCTCGTCGACGTCCAAGAACCTGACCGGGGCGTCAACCGTCCCGTCGGCACCACGGGCGAGGACGACACGGAGTTCGACACGCGGGAGCGGCGTGCGGTGCCCGACCTCACCGGGACGACGTTCGGGCAGGCGAGCCGGCGGCTGGCCGGCAAGGGGCTGGCGGCCGCCCTCGTCGGCGGAGGGCTGCCGCCGGACAACGCCCGGGTCACGGCATCGGATCCGCCGGCCGGGACGGAGCTGCGGTTCGGGGAGTACGTGACGTTGAGCGTGGCCGGAGGGGCGACGTCCGGTGGCTCGTCGACCGGGACGTCCACTCCCCCGCGTTCGGGGTCGGGGTCGGAGCCCGGGTCTTCCGAGTCGACGCGGGACCCGTCGAGCTCGCTGCCGTCGTCGTCCTCGTCGTCCTCGTCGTCCTCGTCGTCCTCGTCGCCCACGTCGCCGCCGTCCGGGTCGGCTCCACCGCCGTCGTCCTCCGGATCCGGCAGCTCCGGACCGAGCAGCCCCGGTCCCACCAGCGGGCCCCCGACCTCGGGCCCGCCGTCCTCCGCGACGCCGCCCTCGTCCGATCCGGCCTCCTCCGACCCGCCGTCCAGCTCGGCGAAGCCCCCGTCGCCCGAGGACCCCACGTCCAGCGCACCACCCCCGCCCCCGACCGGCTCACCGCCGCAGACCACCAGCTCGGCCCCGACCAGCGCCCCGGTCACCAGCAGCGCGCCGCCGCCCGAGACCAGCCGGCCCGCGACGAGCGCACCGTCCACCGGCCGGCCCAGCGCAAGTTCGACCGCCTGACAACCACGCGGCGCACCCGCAGAACCCGGGAGTCACCGGATGCCTTCAGGATCACCGACGTCGGGAGTGGGCCGGGTCGTCGCCGGCCGCTATCTGCTGCTGAACCGGCTCGGCAGCGGCGGCATGGGCCATGTCTGGCTCGCCCATGACCGGAGACTCGCCTGCGAGGTCGCGCTGAAGGAGATCGTGTTCCGGGATCCCGTCGAGGCCGGCGAGCGTGAGGCCCGGGTGGCCCGTGCCCGTACGGAGGCCCGGCACGCGGCGGGGCTGCGCGGGCATCCGCATGTGGTCACCGTGCACGACGTGCTGGAGCACGAGGGGCTGCCGTGGATCGTCATGGAGTACGTGACGGGCGCCGTCGATCTGCGTGACCTGATCGACCGGCGCGGGCCGCCGGCACCCGCGGAGTGCGCCCGCATCGGGCTCGCCGTCCTCGACGCGCTGACCGCCGGACACGAGCGGGGCGTCATGCACCGGGACGTGAAACCGGCGAACATCCTGCTGGCTCCGGACCGCACCGGGGCGCGGTACGGGCGGGTGCTGCTCACGGACTACGGCATCTCGGTGCAGCCGGACGCCGGTGAGACGCGGTACACGCTGGCGTCGGTACTCCTGGGCACGGCCGGCTATCTGGCACCGGAGCGGGTCACGGGCGGGGCGCCGACGCCGGCGACGGATCTGTTCTCGCTGGGCTGCACGCTGTACCACGCCGTCGAGGGCCGGGGGCCCTTCGACCGCGAGTCGCATCTGGCCCAGGTCACCGCGGTGGTCATGGAGGAGCCCCCGCCGGCCGCGCGGGCCGGGACGCTGGGGCCCGTCCTGCGGGCGTTGCTGGAGAAGGATCCGGCACTGCGGATGTCCGCGGTGGAGGCGGAGGCGGCGCTGTCGCGGATCGTCACCGCGGAGGTCGACGCGTACGCGCGGACACAGACCGACCTGGGTTCGCAGCCGCACTGGGACGGGGCGCCGCCGGGGCGCACGCCCTGCGCGACGGGCTTCGGCTCCCTGCCCCTGCCGGTGTCCGAGCGGCCCGGCGGCCCACCGGGCTTCGGTCCGGCGACCGGTGCACACGACGGCCCGCAGGGCCTCGGTCCCGGTCCCGATCCCGGTCCCGACGGGCAGCGCCGAGCCCGTCCCCGCATCCTCCACGCGGTCCTCGGCGGCATCCTCGGGCTGGCCCTCGCGGGAGTGGGCGTCTGGTACGCCATGGCCCAGTCGCCGGACACCACGGGGACCGCGCGGCCGTACGGCGACACCGTCGGACTCGGCAGTGCGCTCAAGGACGGTGACTGCGTGCTCGCCGACTGGCCCGGCACGGCTCCCTTCCGGGGCACGCCCCGGCTGAGTGTTGATCCCGGTTGCCGGGAGAAGGTGCCCGACGGGCAGGTGTTGGCGTTCGTCGGGGCCGCGTCCCCCGCCGAGGCGCGGGAGAAGGGGCCGGGGGCGTGCGAGGAGCGGACGGAGGAGGTCCGCGGGAGGCTGGCGGACGTCCGCAGCTTCGCCGTCGTACCGACCGAGGCGGGCTTCGAGGCGGCCGGGCGGCGCACCGCCTGTCTGGTGCTGGGCGCGCACGGTCCGGTGTACGGGCCGCTGGGCGGGCATCGGAAGCCGGGGTCGGCCTTCGCCGACACGGCGACCATGCAACGCAGGGACTGTCTGGACGTCCGCTCCCACCGGGACGCCCGCCTGGTGTCCTGCGCGGACCCGCACGACGAGCAGGTGCTCGGGTTCACCCGACTGGGCGCCGACGTCACGCTGGCCGAGGCGCGCACCGAGTCGGACACGGCGTGCGCCCGGGAGGTGCCGCCGCGCGACTACGGCTTCGATCCTTCCGTCTACACGGCGGGCTCCTGGACGAGCGAGGGGGCCTGGAAGACGGGCACTCATTTCGTCGTGTGCACCGTCAGGAAGCAGAACGGGGGCACCATGGAGGGGGACGAACCCTAGGAGGGTGTTGCGATGCCCGGTTCTACGGACGGTTCTACCAAGGCGATGGGGGTGGTCACCGTCGGCGGACTCGTCGTGGTGACTGCCTACACGGTGGCGCTCGGGAGCAATGGCTGGCTGTGGTTCGGGTGGGTGGTGCTGGGGCTGATCACGCTGGGGATGGTGGCCAGTCGTGGCAGCTGAGCCTCACTCCCGGGTGAGCCGCCCCGCGGAGTGCACGCCCGGCTGGTACTTCGGCAGCCGGGCGGTGATCTTCATGCCCGCTCCGGGGGCGGTCTCGATGACGAGCCCGTAGGCGTCGCCGTAGACCTGCCGGAGCCGGTCGTCGACATTGGACAGCCCGATGCCGCCCGACGGGCTGACCTCGCCGGCGAGGATGCGACGCAGCAGGACGGGGTCCATTCCGGCGCCGTCGTCCTCGATGACGACGAGGGCCTCGGCGCCGGCGTCCTGTGCGGTGATGCTGATGTGGCTCTTGCCGGGGAGCGCCGTCCTGCCCTCCAGGCCGTGCTTGACGGCGTTCTCGACGAGCGGCTGGAGGCAGAGGAAGGGCAGGGCCACCGGCAGCACCTCGGGGGCGATCTGCAGGGTGACCGACAGGCGGTCGCCGAAGCGTGCCCGCACGAGCGCCAAGTAGTGGTCGATGGCATGCAGTTCTTCGGCGAGGGTGGTGAAGTCGCCGTGCCTGCGGAAGGAGTAGCGGGTGAAGTCGGCGAACTCCAGGAGCAGTTCACGGGCGCGCTCGGGGTCGGTGCGGACGAAGCTGGCGATCACCGCGAGCGAGTTGAAGATGAAGTGCGGGGAGATCTGCGCGCGCAGGGCCTTGATCTCGGCCTCGATCAGGCGGGTGCGGGACTGGTCGAGGTCGGCGAGCTCCAGCTGGACCGAGACCCAGCGGGCCACCTCGCCCGCCGCACGCACCAGCACGGCCGACTCCCGGGGCGCGCAGGCGACGAGGGCGCCGTGGACCCGGTCGTCGACGGTGAGCGGGGCGACCACCGCCCAGCGCACCGGGCAGTCGGGGGTGTCGCAGGTCAGCGGGAAGGCCTCGCCGCGGCCCGACTCCAGGGGGCCGGCGAGGAGTTCCATGATCTCCGTACGGTGATGGCCGCCGACCCCGTCCCAGACCAGGACGTCCTTCTGGTCCGTCAGGCACAGCGCGTCCGTGCCGAGCAGTGAGCGGAGCCTGCGGGCCGACTTGCGGGCGGTCTCCTCGGTGAGTCCGGCGCGCAGCGGGGGTGCGGCGAGGGAGGCGGTGTGCAGGGTCTCGAAGGTGGCGTGCTCGACGGGGGTGCCGAGGCCGCCGGAGTTCTCGGGGCGGGCGGTGCGCCGGCCGAGCCAGAAGCCTGCGGCGAGCAGCGGGAGGATGGCCACGCACAGGCCTGCGATGAAGCCGCTCATATCGCCTCCGTCGCACGCCGTCCGGCGATGGGTTGCCTCATGCCGTCACCGCCTCACGCCGTCCGGCGATGAGATACCTCATGCCTTCACCTCCGCCCGCAGTTCCTCCGGCAGATGGAACCGCGCCAGGATCGCCGCCGTGCCGGCCGGCACCCGGCTCGGCGTGGCCAGGGAGACCAGCACCATGGTGAGGAAGCCCAGCGGCACCGACCAGAGCGCGGGCCAGGCGAGCAGCGCGTGCAGGGCGCCGGAGCCCGGGAAGCCGGCCATCGTCGCCGCGACGGCGAGCAGGGCGGAGCCGCCGCCCACCAGCATCCCGGCTGCCGCGCCGGGCGGGGTCAGCCGCCGCCACCAAATGCCGAGCACGAGCAGCGGGCAGAACGAGGACGCCGACACGGCGAAGGCGAGGCCCACCGCGTCGGCCACGGGGAGTCCGCCGACCAGGGCGCTCGCGGCGAGCGGGACGGCCATGGCGAGGACCGTGCCGAGCCGGAAGTGCCGTACGCCGCGGGACGGGAGGACGTCCTGGGTGAGTACGCCGGCGACGGCCATGGTCAGTCCCGACGCCGTCGACAGGAACGCCGCGAAGGCACCGCCCGCGACCAGCGCGCCGAGCAGGTCGCCGCCGAGGCCGCCGATCATCCGCTCGGGCAGCAGCAGGACGGCGGCGTCCGCGTCTCCGGAGAGGGCGAGTTCGGGGGCGTAGAGGCGGCCGAGGGCGCCGTAGACCGGGGGCAGGAGGTAGAAGGCGCCGATCAGGCCGAGCACGGCGACGGTGGTGCGGCGGGCGGCGACGCCGTGCGGGCTGGTGTAGAAGCGGACGACGACGTGCGGCAGCCCCATGGTGCCGAGGAAGGTGGCGAGGATCAGTCCGTACGTGGCGTACAGCGGGCGTTCGCCGCGGCTCTCGGCCTGCGAGGGCGACAGGCTGCCGCTGCCGCCGCGGTCCGGGTCGGGGACGGGGGCGCCCTTGTCGAAGGTCAGGCGGGTGCCGGCCTCGATGTGGTGGGTGCCGGCGGGGAGTCGGACCTTCTGCTCCTCGTGCGTGCGGCCGTCGAGGGTGCCGCTCACGGTGACGGTCAGCGGGCTGTCGAGCTTCAGGTCGACGGTGTCGTCGACGCGGACGACGCTCTGTTCGCGGAACGTCGCCGGTTCGTCGAAGGCGTGGCGGGGGGCGCCGTCGCCCTGCCAGGCGAGGATCAGGAAGAGGGCGGGGACGAGCAGGGCGGTGAGTTTGAGCCAGTACTGGAAGGCCTGCACGAAGGTGATGCTGCGCATGCCGCCGGCGGCGACGATGGCGACCACGACGACCGCGACGATCACTCCGCCGAGCCAGTCGGGCGCGCCCGTGAGGACGGTCAGGGTCAGCCCGGCGCCCTGGAGTTGGGGCAGCAGATACAGCCAGCCGGTGCCGACGACGAAGGCACCCGCGAGCCGGCGTACGGCCTGCGAGGAGAGGCGGGCCTCCGCGAAGTCGGGGAGGGTGTA
Organism: Streptomyces sp. NBC_01017; assembly: GCF_045162795.1. NCBI lineage: Bacteria > Bacillati > Actinomycetota > Actinomycetes > Kitasatosporales > Streptomycetaceae > Streptomyces > Streptomyces sp. NBC_01017. Next base: position 9,042,125 of record NZ_CP108683.1, on the reverse strand, counting down.
GGCGCCGGAGCGGCGCAGCGGGGCCGCGACGAACAGCAGCAGGACCAGATAGCCGGCGGTGTAGCCGACCGGGTACCAGAGCATGTCGGGGCCCTGGACGAGGACCAGGCCCGCGATGCCGAGGAAGGAGGCGGCGGAGAGGTACTCGCCGCTGATCGCGGCGGCGTTGAGACGGGGGCCGACGGTGCGGGAGGCGACGTAGAAGTCGGAGGTGGTGCGGGAGATGCGCAGGCCGAAGGCGCCGACGAGGACGGTCGCGAGGACGACGAGGGCGACGGCGGGGACGGCGTAGCTGGAGTTCACGTCCGCATCGGTTCTTTCGGGCTCAGCGGTCTTCGACGAGCCGTACGAAGTCCCGTTCGTTGCGCTCCGCTCGGCGTACGAACCAGCGGGCGAGCAGGACCAGGGGTGCGTAGAGGCCGAAGCCGAGGATCGCCCAGACCAGGGGGCGGGTGTCCGGCATCGCCGCGAAGAGCAGGGGCAGCGGGCCGATGAGCAGGCCGAGGACGGCGAACACCGCGAGGGCGGTGCGCAGTTGGGTCCGCATCAGGGAGCGGACGTAGGTGTGGCCCAGGGTGGTCTGCTCGTCGATCTCGGTGCGGGGCCGGTAGTAGCCGGAGACGCGGCGGGTCTGCCGGGGCGGGCCGGTGACGACGACGCGGCGTTCGGCGGGGTTCTGCGGCATCGTCATGGCCTCCTCATCAGCAGGTCCCGCAGCTCGCGCGTGTGCCGTCGGCTGACCTGGAGTTCCTCGGAGCCCACCATGACGCTGACGGTGCCGGCGTCCAGGCGGAGTTCACCGACGTGGCGCAGGGCGACGAGGTGGCGGCGGTGGATGCGGACGAAACCCCGGGAGCGCCAGCGCTCCTCCAGGGTGGACAGCGGGATGCGGACGAGGTGGCTGCCCTTGTCGGTGTGCAGCCGGGCGTAGTCGCCCTGCGCCTCGACGTGGGTGATGTCCTCGACGGAGACGAAGCGGGTCACGCCGCCGAGCTCCACGGGTATGTGGTCGGGGTCGGGCTCGCTCACGGGTATGCGGGGCGCGGCGCCGCGGAGCTCGGCGGCGCGCAGCTCGACGGCGCGGCGGACCGCCTCGGCGAGCCGCTCCTTGCGGACGGGCTTGAGGACGTAGTCGACGGCCTTGAGGTCGAAGGCCTGGACGGCGAAGTCCTCGTGGGCGGTGACGAACACGACCAGCGGCGGCTTGGCGAACCCGGTGAGCAGCCTGGCCATGTCCAGACCGTCCAGGCCGGGCATGTTGATGTCCAGGAAGACGACGTCGATCGCCTCCGGCCCGCCCGGCCCCGACTCCAGGGCGCGGTTGATGCGGCGCAGCGCCTCGGTCGCGTCGCCGGCGCCCTCCGCGCTGCCGATACGGGGGTCGGCGTTGAGGAGGTAGAGCAGCTCCTCCAGCGAGGGGCGTTCGTCGTCGACAGCCAGGGCGCGCAGCATGAACCCGGAGTGTAGGAGCAATTCGCACGCTTGGACATGTGCTCCGTCCGGACGTTCGCGCTGGGTGGCGGGCCGCTTACAGTGCCCTCATGAACAGCGGCGCGGCGTCCTTCGACGAACTCGACCGGAAGATCATCACCGCCCTGATGGCGAATGCCAGGAAGAGCTTCGCCGAGATCGGCACGAGCGTCGGGCTGTCCGCGACGGCGGTCAAGCGGCGCGTGGACCGGCTGCGCGACACGGGCGTGATCACCGGGTTCTCGGCCACGGTCCAGCCGTCGGCGCTGGGCTGGCGTACGGAGGCGTACGTCGAGGTGTACTGCGAGGGCGCGGCCCCGCCGCGGCGGCTCGCGGAGGTGGTCCGCAACCATCCGGAGATCACGGCGGCGATGACGGTGACCGGGGGCGCGGACGCCCTGCTGCATGTGCGGGCGCGGGACGTGGAGCACTTCGAGGAGGTGCTGGAGCGCATCCGTGTCGAGCCGTTCATCCGCAAGACGATCAGCGTGATGGTGCTGTCCCATCTCATCCCGGAGAGTCCGGAAGCGGGCGCGGCGGGCCTCGCCGCGCCGGAGGAAGGCGCAGGAATCTGAGGCCACGCAGCAAGCGTGCGCCAGTTGGGCAAAATACGCAGCATTCCTGCGTGGACACGCAATTTTGGTTGCTTGTCGCTCGTCAGGGTGTCTTCTTACCTTGGTGTCAATCCTCATCGACACCGCAGGAAGCGGAGGAACCCCTCTGTGACCGACACCCGTGTGCCGCGCCGGCGGCGCTTCCTGGTCTGCGAACCCAGACATTTCGCCGTGCAGTACGCGATCAACCCCTGGATGCAGCCCGACGTCCGCGTCGACGTCGATCTGGCGCATACGCAGTGGCAGTCGCTGATCAGCGCCTACCGCTCCCACGGCCACGCCGTCGACACCATGGAGCCGGTCCCCGGTCTCCCCGACATGGTCTTCGCCGCGAACTCGGCCGTCGTCGTCGGCGGCCGTGTCTTCGGCTCCCTCTTCCACGCCAGCGAGCGCCGCCCCGAGTCCACGCACTACGACACGTGGTTCAAAACGGCGGGCTTCGACGTGTACCGGCCCGAGTCCGTCTGCGAGGGCGAGGGCGATCTGGTCTGGACGGGCCGTTATGTGCTCGCCGGCACCGGCTTCCGCACCACCCGGGAGGCACACCGCGAGGTGCAGGAGTTCTTCGGCCACCCGGTGATCAGCCTGACGCTGGTGGACCCGTACTTCTACCACCTCGACACGGCGCTGTTCGTGCTCGACGACGACAACATCGCCTACTACCCGGAGGCGTTCTCGGCGGGCAGCCGTGAGGTGCTCGCGCGGCTGTATCCGGACGCGGTGCTCGCCACCCGCGACGACGCCACGGCCTTCGGCCTGAACTCCGTGTCCGACGGCCGTCACGTCTTCATCGCGCCGCAGGCCGAGGCCCTCGCGGCCCGGCTGGACGAGCGCGGCTATGTCCCCGTCCCCGTCGACCTGTCGGAGTTCCGCAAGGCCGGCGGTGGCATCAAGTGCTGCACCCAGGAGATCCGCTCATGACCGCGCCCGCGCAGACCCGTTCGTCCGCCGATCTGATCCGCGCCGAGGAGCCGGTCCTGGCGCACAACTACCATCCGCTGCCCGTGGTCGTCGCCCGTGCCGAGGGCACCTGGGTGGAGGACGTGGAGGGCCGCCGCTACCTGGACATGCTGGCCGGCTACTCGGCTCTGAACTTCGGTCACCGCCATCCGGCGCTGATCGAGGCTGCGCACGCCCAGCTCGACCGCCTCACGCTCACCTCGCGCGCCTTCCACAACGACAGGCTCGCCGAGTTCGCGGAGCGCCTGGCGGCGTTGACGGGCCTGGACATGGTGCTGCCGATGAACACCGGCGCCGAGGCCGTGGAGAGCGGCATCAAGGTGGCCCGCAAGTGGGCGTACGAGGTGAAGGGCGTCCCGGCCGACCAGGCGACGATCGTGGTCGCGGCGGACAACTTCCACGGCCGTACGACGACGATCGTGTCGTTCTCCACGGACGAGACCGCGCGGCAGGGCTTCGGCCCGTTCACGCCGGGCTTCCGGGTCGTGCCGTACAACGACCTGGCGGCGCTGGAGGCGGCGGTCGACGAGACGACGGCGGCGGTGCTGCTGGAGCCGATCCAGGGCGAGGCGGGCGTCCTCATCCCTGATGCGGGCTACCTGGCCGGCGTGCGTGAGCTGACCCGCCGCAAGGGCTGCCTGTTCATCGCGGACGAGATCCAGTCGGGCCTCGGCCGCACGGGCCGTACGCTCGCCGTCGAGCACGAGGGTGTCGTCCCGGACATGGTGCTGCTGGGCAAGGCGCTGGGCGGCGGCATCGTGCCGGTGTCCGCGGTGGTGGCCCGCCGGGACGTACTCGGCGTGCTGCGGCCGGGCGAGCACGGCTCCACGTTCGGCGGCAACCCGCTGGCCGCGGCGGTCGGCACGGCCGTGGTCGGGCTCCTGGAGACGGGCGAGTTCCAGCGCCGGGCCGCCGAGCTGGGCACGATCCTGCGCAGCGGCCTGTCGGACCTGGTCGGCAAGGGCGTCCTCGGCTTCCGTGCGCGGGGCCTGTGGGCGGGCGTCGACGTCGACCCGGCGGTCGGCACGGGTCGGGAGATCGGCGAGCGTCTCATGCGCGAGGGAATCCTGGTCAAGGACACCCACGGCTCCACGATCCGTCTGGCCCCGCCCCTGACCATCACGGCGGAGGAACTGGTGGAGGCGCTGGGGACGCTGGAGAAGGTACTGAAGTAGTCCGCCCCGGCCCGGCGGCCCGGTTCCCCCGACACGGAGCCGGGCCGCCGCCGCGCCGCGCAGCCGGGTTCCTCACGCAGGGACCGGGCCGCCGCCGTCCCAGCCGGGCCACCGCAACCCCCGACCGAGGAACCCCGCCACACAAGGGCACCCCAAGACCGGCACCGGACCCGGCCCCCGCCCGACTGGCTGGGTGCCGAATGGCTCGGCGGTCCCTGCCGCAGGTCCCTGCCGCAGGGACCGGGCTGCGGGCGTCCGGTCGGGCCGCCCGGGTCCCGGCCGTGAGGCCCCCGCGCAAGTGCGCCCGACACCCGGCACCGGACCCGGCTCCCGCCAACCGACCCCACCTCGCCCCACCCGGCCCCAGCAAAGAGGCAACGCCCACACGATCCGCCTCGCCCCGCCCCCGACCATCACGGCCGAGGAACCGGTCGAGGCACTGGGGACGCCGGAGAAAGTACCGACATAGCACGGCCCGGCCCGGCAGCCCGGTTCCCGAAGGGGGCATCGCTGCCGGCGTCCCGGCCCGGCCCCCGGGGTTTCCGACCGAAGGAGCCCGCCGCGCAAGTGCCCCCAACACCGGCGCCGGCACGGGCACGCGGCTCCCGCCAACCGGCCCCACCTCGCCCCCACGCGGCCCCCGCAAAGACGCAACGCCCACCGGAAGGGTGAAGATGGGGACAAGAGGTGGTAGACCGCTCTAAGCGACAGAGAGGTCGGCCGTGGGCACACACGAGGAGCGGGGCGTTGCCCGGCAGTGGTTCGACGTGGCGGACGCCGCGCCTGTGCTGCTCGATGCGCAGGGTCGGGTGACGGGGTGGACCAGAGAGGCACAGCGGCTGCTGGCGTACGAGGCCGGCGAGGCGGTGGGGCGGAACGTCGCCGAGCTGCTGAGCGCCGAGGACGCGGCGCGGGTGCCGGAGGTGATGGAGCGGTGCCGCGCGGACGGCGGGTGGGTGGGGTTGCTGACGGGTCTGCGCGGGGACGGACAGACTGCCGGGATCATGGTGCGGATCACCGCGGCCCTCGACACGGAGAGCCCCTCGCGGTGGCTCGCCCTCCTGTCGGAGCTGGACGAGGCACCCGGCTGGGACATGAGCCGGGCGGTGCTGGAGCAGATGGTCGCCCGCTCCCCCGTCGGGATAGCGATCGTCGACACGGACCTGCGCTACGTCTGGTCGAACGCGGCCCTCGCCCAGTACGGAGGCGGCCCGCCCAGCCGCCGGCTCGGGCTGCGGCTCGCCGACATACAGCCCGGACTGGACTCCGAGTCCATCGAGGCGCAGATGCGCCATGCCCTGACGACCGGCGAACCGATCGTCGGCTACGAGCACGTGGGCCACGCCCGCTCCGCGCCGCTGCGCGAGACCGCGCACATGATGTCGTTCACCCGGCTCGACGACGGCCAGGGCCACCCCATGGGCGTGTACTACACGGTGGAGGACATCTCCGACCGGCACCAGGCCCGCCAGCGCCTGGCCCTGCTGGACCGGGCCGGCGAGCACATCGGCCGGACCCTGGACATCAACCGCACCGCCCAGGAGCTGGCGGACGTGGCCGTACCGGGCCTGGCCGACCTCGTCACCGTGGACCTGCTGGAGTCGGTGCTGCGGGGCGGCGAGCCCGCGGCCGGGCCGTTCGGCGACACGGAGCAGGTGACGCTGCGCCGCGCGGGGCATCGTTCGGTCACCGAGCAGGTGCCGGAGGCCGTCGTGGGCATCGGCGACCTGGTCGCCTATCCCGCGGGCTCGCCGCCCATCCGCTCCCTCAGGACGGCCAAGTCCTGGCGCGAGGAGAGACTCGATCCGCTCGGTGAGGCCTGGACCGAGCACGCGCGCGGCGGAGAAGCCGCCATCTTCGTCGAACTGGGTCTGCACAGCGTGATGATCGTGCCGATCCGCGCGCGGGGCGTCACCCTGGGCGTCACCTCCTTCTTCCGGCGCCGTCGCCAGGAGGCCTTCGAGGAGGCCGACCTGAACCTGGCCGAGGACCTCGTCTCACGGGCGGCCGTCTGTGTCGACAACGCCCGGCGCTACACGCGCGAACGCGACGCGGCGCTGGTCCTGCAGCGCAGCCTGCTGCCGCACGTCCTGCCCGACCAGGACGCGCTGGAGGTGTCCGCCTGCTACCGGCCGGCCGACGAGCTGACCGGCCTCGGCGGCGACTGGTACGACGTCATCCCGCTGTCGGGGGCCCGCGTCGCCCTGGTGGTGGGCGAGGTGCCGGGCCACGGCATCGACGCCGCCGCGGCGATGGGGCGGCTGCGGACCGCCGTACGCACCCTCGCCCTGCTGGACCTGCCGCCCGAGGAGGTGCTGGCCCATCTCGACGACCTGGTCGCGAGGTCGGCCCGCGAGGAGGGCGTCCAGGCGAGCGAGGGGGAGGCCGCCGTCGCCCAGTCCGTGGGGTCCGGGTGCGTGTACGTCGTCTACGACCCGGTCGACGGGCAGTGCACCATGGCGGCCGCGGGCCATCCGGCGCCCGCCGTCGTCATGCCCGACGGCGGCGTGGCCTTCGTCGATCTTCCGCAGGGCCCGCCGCTGGGCGTGGGCGGTCCCCCCTTCGAGTCGGTCGAGCTGGCGCTGGCGGAGGGCAGCACGCTCGCGCTGCACACCGACGGGCTGCTGGCGCGCGGGGACGACTGGGCCGTGGACGCCGACCGGGACCGGCTGCGGCAGGCGCTGGAGCAGCGCGCGGCCTCGGTCGAACTGCACTGCCGGAATGTCGTCGACGCCCTGACGCCGGACCGCCCGCACGACGACGTGGCCCTGCTGATGGCCCGCACCCGCCTCCTGGGCGCCGAGCAGGTCGCCGACTGGGACCTGCCCTCCGACCCGGCCGCCGTCGCGGACGCACGCAAGACGGCCTCCCGGATGCTGTCGGAGTGGGGCCTGGAGGAGCTGGTCTTCACGACGGAACTGGTCGTCAGCGAGCTGGTCACCAACGCGATCCGGTACTCCGACGGCCCCATCCGGCTGCGTCTGATCAAGGAGCGCGCACTGGTCTGCGAGGTCTTCGACGGCGGCGCCACGGCCCCGCATCTGCGCCATCCGCGCACCACGGACGAGGGCGGCCGCGGGCTGCTGCTGGTCTCCCAGGTCACGCAGCGCTGGGGCACGCGCTTCGTCCCCGACGGAAAGATCATCTGGGCCGAGCAGTCCCTGACGGATCCGTCGCCCTGAGCTGACGAATCTCGACAGGTGTAGTAATTCGGTGCATACGACGCACAGCATGGGAAACTGGTGTGATCCCGGTGGTGAGGCGGGAGCCATGAACGAGAAGGCGATCGACTACGAGGCGGTGTTCCAGGGCCTGCCCGGAATGGTGGCCCTGCTCACCCCGGAGCTGGTCTACGCCGACGCCAACGAGGACTTCCAGCGCCTGTCCGGGCGCACCCGCGCAGAGCTGGTGGGCCGGTACATCTTCGACGTCTTCCCCGACAACCCCAACGACCCCGCCGCCACCGGCATGCGCGACGTCCGGGCGTCGATGCTGCGCGTGGTGGCCACCGGCGAGCGCGACACGATGGCGCTGCAGCGCTACGACGTCGAGGACGCCTCCCTGCCCGGCCACTGGGAGGAGCGCTACTGGAGCCCGATCAACGCGCCCGTCTTCGGCCCCGACGGGCAGGTGGCCTTCGTCGCGCACCGGGTCGAGGAGGTCACCGAACTCATCCGCCTGCGCGGCGGCACCAGCGGTGACAGCCGGGTGAGAGTACTGGAGGCCGAGCTGTACACCCGCGCCCGGGAGCTGCAGGAGCTCAACGAGCGGCTGCGGCAGTCCCACGCCCGCGAACGCGAGGTGGCGCTGGCCCTGCAGGAGGCGATGCTGCCGGCCCGCCGGCAGGTGGGCAACCACCGGGCCGCCGTGCGCTACCGGCCCGCCGTGGGCGCGCTGAACGTGTGCGGCGACTGGTACGACCTGATCGACCTGGTGGGCGGCAACCGCATCGGCGTCTCCGTGGGCGACGTGGTCGGCCACGGCCTGGAGGCGGCCGGCGTGATGGGGCAGCTGCGCAGCGCGCTCAGCGCCACCTCACGGGTCGCCGACGGCCCGGCGCAGGCGCTCGACGTGCTGGGGCGGTACGCCCATGTCGTCGACGGCGCCGAGTCGGCCACCGCGGTCGCGACGTTCATCGACTTCGACGCCCGCACCATCACGTACAGCAGCGCCGGCCATCCGCCGCCGGCGCTGGTGCACGCCGACGGCCGGGTGGAGTTCCTGGACCTGGCCACGGATCCGCCCCTGGACGCCCGCCCCGACCCGAAGCCGAGGCCCCAGGCCGTCACCACCTACTCCGACGGTGCCACGCTCGCGCTGTACACCGACGGCCTGATCGAGCGCCGCCGCGAGGACATCGACACGGGCCTGGCCCGTCTCGCCGACGCGCTCGTGCGCCATCGCACCTTGGACCCCGAGGCCCTAGCCGACGCCGTCCTGCTGGAGCTGTTGCCGCCCGGGGGCGCGACGGACGACACGGCGCTCGTCATCGTGCGGCTGTGATGAACGAGCAGACCCGACGGCTCCCCGCAAGGGCGGGCCACCTGCCACGCGGCGATCGTGATCACGCCAAACCCCACCATCGAGTTGCCGCACACCGACCCCGGACACCAGGCTGGTCCCGCGGTCCTCCCCACCCGCAAACCCCGCCGCCCGCCCACTACCTGACATCCACTCAGATCGGTCTTCGTCGGCCGGCATCCGCCCGTCCCGGCCCGGTTCCGGCCTGTCACCCCTGCGCCTACACTGGCAGCCCCACGGCACGCTGGTTGACCTGCCAGAACGCGGCGGCCCAAGCTGATCCGCCGGAGTGAGGAGCGCCCCCCTTGTTCTACTACGTACTGAAATACGTGTTGTTGGGACCTCTGCTCAGACTGGTCTTCCGGCCCCGAATAGAGGGCCTCGAACACGTACCGGCCACGGGTGCGGCCATCGTCGCGGGCAACCACCTGTCGTTCTCCGACCACTTCCTGATGCCGGCGATAATCAAGCGGCGCATCACCTTCCTCGCGAAGAAGGAGTACTTCACCGGCCCCGGCATCAAGGGCCGCCTGACCGCGGCCTTCTTCCGCAGCGCCGGCCAGATCCCGGTCGACCGCACCGGCAAGGAGGCGGGCCAGGCCGCGATCCGCGAAGGACTCGGCGTCCTGAGCAAGGACGAACTCCTCGGCATCTACCCGGAGGGCACCCGCTCGCACGACGGCCGGCTCTACAAGGGCAAGGTCGGGGTCGCGGTCATGGCGCTCAAGGCACGCGTCCCGGTCATCCCCTGCGCGATGATCGGCACCTTCGAGGCACAGCCGCCCGGCAAGGTCATCCCGAACGTCCACCCGGTGAAGATCCGTTTCGGCGAGCCCCTCGACTTCTCCCGCTACGAGGGCATGGAGAACGAGAAGGCGATCCTGCGCGCCGTGACCGACGAGATCATGTACGCGATCCTGGCGCTGTCCGAGCAGGAGTACGTCGACCAGTACGCGGCCGTCGCCAAGGCGGAGCAGGAAGCCGCCGCGAAGGCCCAGGCCAAGGCGGGGAAGGATCGCAAGCTGCCGCGGCTGCCCATAAGCTGACGCGCTCCGGAGGACTCAGCCGAGCCGGTCGAGCGCCTCGTCGAGCACCCGGCGCAGCCGCAACGCGTCCGCCGCCACGGCACTCACCAGGGCGGCGGGCCCGGCGAGGGGCATGACAGCAGCGTTCTCCCCAAGCACCCGAGCCACCACCGGAGTCTGCGCGAACTCCGGCCGTACGAGCACGAGTTGACCGACCGCCCGGAACCCGCCGAGCCCTGCGGGCCCGTCCCACCCACCCGGCGCACCGGGTCCGCAGGCGAGCTCCTGATCAAGAACGACCCGCCCGGCAACACTCACCCGGATCCGGCTCCCGAGCCGCCCGGGCTCCTCCCCCACCCGCCCGAGCACCTGCTCCTCACGCAGCACGAGCCGACCGGTCGCGCCGACATCGACGCGGGTGGTCACGCACAGGTCACTCCCCCGGGCGGAGATCAACTGCTCGGGCAGCCACTGCAGTTCACCCCCGTCGGCGACGGACAGCCGTACGTCGTAACGTGCCTCGCCCTTGCTCTGTCCCGGCAGCGCGATGGTGGCCGCCGCGGACCCGACGCGCAGCCGGGCGCCGGCCTCCACGTCGGCCTCGATGGCGAACCGATCACCCCCGAGCGGCCCGCTCATCGCCCCGACGAGCACGACCCGCGCCTCGGCGCCGCTGCCCCGCGTCCGCCGGAGCGCCAGGGGCCCGTCGCCGTCGAGCACGGGCAGCGAGGTGCCGCCCCGCCCGTCGTCCCTGGCGACGATCCGCGCGTGTGCCCGCACCCCGCCGACGGTCGTCGTCATGCCGTCCACGCCACGAGCTGCGCCCGCACCCAGTCGGCGACGTCCTTCACTCCGGGCTCGCTCCTCAGCGACTGGAACACGACCGGCAGTTCGGCCCGCTGCGCCTTGGCGTCGGCCGCCATCCGCGCCAGGTCTGAGCCGACGTACGGCGCGAGGTCGGTCTTGTTGACGACGAGCAGATCGGCGGTCGTCACCCCCGGCCCGCCCTTGCGCGGAATGTCGTCCCCACCGGCGACATCGATCACGAAGATCTGCGCGTCGACGAGCCCCCTGGAGAAGGTGGCGGTGAGGTTGTCCCCACCGGACTCCACGAGAATGAGCTGAAGCGGCCCGACCGCGTCCTCCAGATCCTCGACGGCTTCGAGGTTCGCGGAGATGTCGTCCCGGATCGCGGTGTGCGGACAGGCCCCCGTCTCCACGGCGGTGATCCGCTCGGGCGCCAGTACGGCCTCCCGCAACAGAAACTCGGCATCCTCGCGCGTGTAGATGTCGTTCGTGACAACGGCCAGAGCCAGCTCGTCACGCAGAGCACGACAGAGCGCGGCAACAGTGGCCGTCTTACCGGACCCCACGGGCCCACCGAGCCCGATCCGCAGGGCACGCCGCGACCCGTCGGGACGGTGGGCGTCGGCACTGACGACGGAGGGGCCGTGGTGGGAGTGGTCGAGGTGCATGGGGCGGCTCCTTTTGGGCTTGGCTTCTCAGCTCTTCGGGTTTGGCTTCTCGGCCCTTGGGGTCTGGCTTCTCGGCCCTTGGGGTCTGGCTTCTCGGCCCTTGGGGTTTGGCTTCTCAGCCCTTGGGGTTGAGTCCTCAGCTCTTGGGTTTGGCTTCTCAGCTCCGGTCCGGGCATTCCAGCCCGTCCGGCGTTTGAGGACGAGGCCGTTCAGGCCGAAGCGGGGGTCTGGGGGCGGCAGCCCCCAGGTACGGGACGGGTAGGGGCGGCGGGGGCGAAAACCCTCAGGACGCAAACAACCGCACGCCCCAACCCGCATGCACCTCCGCCCCGATCTCCAACAGCGGAGCAGAAGCCGCAGGCAGCGCATCCACCCCGCCCTCCACAACACACCGCCCCGCCTCCACCGCCCGATCCACCACCCGGTCCACCTCGGGCGCCAACCGAGCCAGCACCCCCGTAGCGTCAAAGGGATCAAGACTCAGCAACCGCACCGTCGCACTCGCCGGCCCACTCACACACTCGTAAGCGGCGCAGTAAGCCGCCTCCACGGCCCCCAACCCCGCGGCCCGAGCCACAACCCCCAGCACAACCGGCTGATGAGCCCCCTTGGGAAACCGCCGAGCCAGCTCATCCAGCTCCCCGGACGGCCAGGTGGCCCGAGCGGCCCGCATCAACTGCCGCCCCAGCTTCCGAGCGGCGAGCCGCAACGCAGGCGACGGCGTACGGGCGTCGGCCGCAGCGTCCAGGGCCACCGCATCACCCCCGAGTGCCGCCGCCGCGGCGAGCGAGCCCGCGACCAGTCCCGCCGTGTGCAACCGCCCCCGGCAGAAGTCCTCCAGGCTCGCGGCCCCGGTGATCCGCCCCGCCTTGACGGCCGCCTCGGCCCCGCCGGAGTGCGCGTGGCCCCCGGCGGGAAAGCGGCCGTCGGCAAGGAGGAGGAGTGCAGCTCGTGACATAAGAACCCAACCATCAGAACCCGACCATCAGAATCCCGACCCTCAGAACCCCGACCCTCAGAACAGGAAGTACCGCTGAGCCATGGGCAGTTCGGCGGCAGCCGTGGCCTCCACCAGCTCCCCGTCTATGTGCACGGCGAAGCTGTCGGGATCGACCCGCACCTCCGGCCGCGCGTCGTTCTCCCGCATGTCGGCCTTGGTGACCCCACGCGTCGACTCGATGGCCACGAACCGCTTCCCGAGCTGGAGCCGCTCCGGCAGCCCGTCCTCGATCGCGAGCGGGGCGACGAAGTTGACCGAGTTCGACGCTGGCGCCCGTCCGATGGCACCGAACATCGGGCGGGGCAGAATCGGCTGCGGCGTCGGGATGGAGGCGTTGGCGTCGCCCATCTGCGCGTACGCGATCTGACCGCCCTTGATGACGAGTTGGGGCTTGACCCCGAAGAACGCCGGTTCCCACAGCACCAGGTCGGCGAGCTTGCCGGTCTCCACGGAGCCGATCTCGCGGCCGAGGCCCTGTGCGAGCGCCGGGTTGATCGTGTACTTGGCCACGTACCGCCGCACCCGCAGGTTGTCGGCAAGCCCGTCCCCCGGCAGCGCGCCCCGCCGCCGCTTCATCACATGGGCGGTCTGCCAGGTCCGCATGACGACCTCGCCCACCCGCCCCATGGCCTGCGAGTCGGACGAGATGATCGAGATCGCGCCGAGGTCGTGCAGTATGTCCTCCGCCCCGATGGTCGACGGCCGGATCCGCGACTCGGCGAAGGCGAGGTCCTCCGGCACCGCCGCATTGAGGTGATGGCACACCATCAGCATGTCGAGGTGTTCCTCGGCGGTGTTGACGGTGAACGGGCGGGTCGGGTTCGTCGAGCTCGGCAGCACGTGCGGCTCCGAGACGACGGTCATGATGTCCGGCGCGTGCCCGCCGCCCGCGCCCTCGGTGTGGTACGCGTGGATGCCCCGGCCGGCGATGGCGGCCAGCGTGTCGCCGACGAAGCCGGCCTCGTTCAAGGTGTCCGTGTGGATGGCGACCTGGATCCCGGTCCGGTCGGCGACGGTCAGCGAGGCGTCGATGACGGCCGGGGTGGTGCCCCAGTCCTCGTGCAGCTTGAGGCCGAGCGCGCCGCCGCGGATCTGGGACAGCATCGCCTCGTGGGAGACGGTGTTGCCCTTGCCCAGCAGGCCGAAGTTGACGGGGTGGCCCTCCATCGCCTCCAGCATCCGGGCCAGATGCCAGGGGCCGGGTGTCACGGTGGTCGCCTTCGAGCCCTCGGCGGGTCCGGTGCCGCCGCCGATGAGGGTGGTGATGCCCGACGCGAGCGCCTCGTCGGCGATCTGCGGGCAGATGAAGTGGACGTGCGCGTCGATGGCGCCGGCCGTCAGGATCCGCCCGTTGCCCGCGATGATCTCGGTCTCGGGGCCGATGACGAGGTCCGGGTGCACCCCGTCCATGGTGTCGGGGTTGCCCGCCTTGCCGATGCCGGTGATCCGGCCGTCGCGGATGCCGAGGTCGGCCTTGACGATGCCCCAGTGGTCGATGATCACGACGCCGGTGATGACCGTGTCCGGGGTGCCCTCCGCGCGGGTGGCCCGCGACTGGCCCATGGACTCGCGGATGACCTTGCCGCCGCCGAACACGGCCTCGTCACCGGCGAGTCCGGGACCGCCGGAGCGGTCCTCCTCGATCTCGATCAGCAGATCGGTGTCGGCGAGCCGGATGCGGTCACCGGTGGTCGGGCCGAACAGGTCGGCGTACGCGGCACGGGAGATCTCAGGCATCGAGGGCACCTCCGGTCTCCCCGCGCAGGCCGGGCACCACGCGGGCGCCGGTGAGCGGGACGAGTTCGACATCGACGGGGATGCCGGGTTCGAAGCGCACGGCGGTACCGGCGGCGACGTTGAGCCGCTTGCCGCGGGCGGCGGCGCGGTCGAACTCCAGACCGGGGTTGGCCTCGGCGAAGTGGTAGTGGGAGCCGACCTGGACGGGCCGGTCGGCGGCGTTGAGTACGGTCAGCCGGGTGACCTCACGGCCCTCGTTGTATGCGATCGGGCCGTCGGCGAACAGGATCTCTCCGGGGATCATGGAGGCCGCCTTCACACGATCGGATCGTGGACGGTGACGAGCTTGGTGCCGTCCGGGAAGGTCGCCTCGACCTGGACGTCGTGGATCATCTCGGGGATGCCCTCCATGACGTCGTCCCGCGTGAGCAGCTTGCGTCCGGAGGACATGAGCTCGGCGACCGTACGGCCGTCGCGGGCGCCCTCGAGGATGTGCGAGGTGATGAGAGCCACCGCCTCGGGGTGGTTGAGCTTCAGCCCGCGGGCCCTGCGCTTCTCGGCGACGTCGGCCGCCACGTGGATGAGCAGCCGCTCTTGCTCGTGCGGGGTCAGTTGCACGTCCCACCTCACAGTCCTTGCTCCGGACCGTGCGGGGTCCGGTTGCCGCAGCCACGGGGCAAAGTGCCAGGTGGCGTGGATCGGCAGGCTAGTTGGACGGAGTTTCAGGCAAGTTAACCGAGCTGTGATCCTCTAGGCGTCCGACTGCTGGGCCCGCATGCTCGTCAAGGCCCGCAGACCGTCCTGCAGCACCTCGACCGGCGCCCCTCCGAACAGGGCCTGCTGGGCGATGAACCCCTGCACCGTGGCGATCATGGTGCGCGCCACATGGTCCGCCGGGATGTCCGCCGGCATCATCCCGGCGTCCTGGTACGCCTCGACGGCCCGTCCCCAGGCCTCCCGCAACGTCGCGTACACATCCGTCAGAACGGCGGCCAGCTCCTTGTTGCGCACGGTCTCCGCCCAGACCTGCATGATCAGCAACGGGAAGACCGACTCCCCTTCCTCACTGAGGGACGAGTACACCCGCAGGGTCCGGCTCAGGACCGCTCCCACCAGGACGTCCGGCGGCGGGGGCGGGCTCTGCCGGACGACTTCCTCGAACGAGGCGCGGATCTCGCCGAGCACATCCTTGACGATCGCGGCGATCAGCTCGTCCTTGCCGCTGAAGTAGCGGTACACCGCGCCGGCCGAGAGGTCGACCTCCTTCAGCACGTCCTGCATGGACGTGGCGTGGAAGCCGTTGCGGGCAAAGAGACGGGCGGCGCCGTCGAGGATCTGCCGGCGGCGGGCGTCGAGGTGTTCCTGGGATACGCGGGCCATGGTCACAAAGTAAAACGAACATTCCTTCTTGACAAGGAGCGGCATCAGCAGGACGGTGGGAGCGTCATCAAAAACGAACGATCCTTCTTTTTAGCCGGGAGACCCCATGCCCACCCCGTCCGCTACGCCGCCCAGGTCCGCCGCACCCAGGCGCCTGATCGCGGTCGTCGTCCTCGTCCCCGTCCTCGCCGCCCTCGCTCTGTGGGCCTTCGCCTGGCCCGCCGC
Source organism: Streptomyces sp. NBC_01017 (assembly GCF_045162795.1). Lineage (NCBI taxonomy): Bacteria > Bacillati > Actinomycetota > Actinomycetes > Kitasatosporales > Streptomycetaceae > Streptomyces > Streptomyces sp. NBC_01017. Next base: position 9,026,543 of record NZ_CP108683.1, on the reverse strand, counting down.
CCGCACCGCTCCCCGCGACCTGCCGCTCGGGGTGGCCGGGCCGGCCGCCGCCACGGCCCAGATGGAGAAGCAACTCGGCCGGCACGAGGGCGCGTTCGAGATCCACCGCTACGCGGACGCGTCCGCCGCCCGGGACGCGATCGAGGACCGGACCGTATACGGCGCTGTCGTCGTGACCCCTCAGGGCCCCGAACTGCTCACCGCGTCGGCGGCGAGCCCGGCCGTCGCCCAGCTGCTGCAACAGGCCGTGACCCAACAGGCCGCCGCCGAGGGCACCCAGGTCAAGGCCGTCGACGTCGTCCCCACACCCGACAACGACCCGCGCGGTGCGGCCCTCGGCGCGAGCGTCCTGCCGCTCGCCCTCGCGGGCATGGCGGCGGGAGCCGCGGTGACCCTGCTCGGGCTGCGCGGCATCCGGGCCGTGAGCGCCCTTACCGGCGCCGCCGTCCTGGTCGGCGTGGTCGCGGCCTCGCTCGCGCACAGCTGGCTGGGGATCCTCACCGGCGCCTGGTGGGCGGAGGCAGGGGTGTTCGCGCTGACGACGCTGGCCGTGAGCGCGGCCGTGGCCGGGCTCGCCGCACTGATCGGCAACGCGGGCATCGGCATCGTGTCGTTCGCGGTGATGTTCCTCGGCAACCCCTTCTCCGGGGCGGCCTCGGCGCCGCAGATGCTGCCCGAGCCGGTCGGCGTCATCGGCCAGTGGCTGCCGCCGGGCGCGGGCACGACCCTGCTGCGCTCGGTGTCCTTCTTCGACGGCGCGGCGGCGATCGGTCCCGCCATGACGCTGACCTGGTGGGCCGCACTGGGACTGGGCGCCGTACTGCTCGGGAACGCCCTGAGGTCCCGTAGGCCGAGCGCCGAGCCCGCGGCCGAGAGGGAGCTCGCCCCCGTCGGCTGAGCGGCCGCCCGGCCACACCGAACCGACCGTGCACCCCCGCTGTAGCGGACGGGGGTGCACGGTCCTGTCGTTCCGGGGTACGGCGCAGGGAAGTCCGAACGCCGGCTCGGCGTCCGGAAAGGCGGCGGCCCTACGAGGGGCTCGGCCCCCGGTGCTCCGCGGCGATACCGAAGCGCTGTCGTTCGCGGGGAGCGGACGCGACCTCGCGGACGCTGGAGACCGCGCTGATCACCTGCTCCTCGGTGAGCTCCGCCGGCTCCCCGAGTTTCTCCAGTCGTTCGAGGTCAGAGGCGGAGACAAGGGCGACGAGGGGCTTTCCGTGGCGCGTCACGACGACGCGCTCACCGCCGTACACCACGCGATTGATCAGTTCGGCGAGCTCAGCCCTGGCTTGCGTCACCGGAATCTCGTAGGCCATGCTCCCTACATTACGTCATGTACGTCCTGTACATTTTTTACAGGCACCCGGCAAGGGAGCGTGAGCCATGACCCGACCGTCAGCCCGCTATGTACTGCCCGAGTTCACCGAGCGCACGAGTTCAGGCCTCAGGACGCAGGATCCGTACTCGAAACTGCTGGAGGAGCGGATCGTCTTCCTCGGCACGCAGATCGACGACATCTCGGCGAACGACGTGATGGCCCAGTTCATGTATCTGGAGCACAAGGACCCCGACCAGGACATCTCGCTGTACATCAATTCGCCCGGCGGCTCGTTCAGCTCCATGTCGGCGATCTACGACACGATGCAGTACGTCACCTGCGACGTGGAGACGATCTGCCTGGGCCAGGCCGGCGCGTCCGGCGCGGTGCTGCTCGCCGCGGGCACGCCGGGGAAGCGGTTCGCCCTGCCCGGGGCCCGAGTGGTGATCCATCAGCCGGGGCTGCCCGAGCCGGTCGAGGGCCAGGCCAGCGATCTGGCCATCCAGGCCGACGAACTGACGCGGATTCGGGGCAGCCTGGAGGAGATGCTCGCCCGGCACACCGGGCGCACCCGCGAGCAGGTGTCGAAGGACATCGAGCGGGACAAGATCCTGAACGCCCAGGAGGCGCTGGAGTACGGACTGGTGGACCGGATCATCCCCAGCCGCAAGGCGACCCTCGCGCCGCCCACGGGGCGGTGATCGGCCGGTGCTGCCACCCGAGTTGCCGCCCCTGCCCGCGCTGACCCGTGCGGAGGGCGAGTTGATCGACCGTTATCTCGATGTGGTGGACCTGCTCGGCCGGATCAACCCGGCGCAGGACGGCGACACCTACCGCGGACTGCGTGCCGCCCAGGCGCTCGTCCGCAAAGCGGCCGAGCTGCGGGACGCGCTGGCGCTGATGCACCAGCGGGGCGAGACGGAGCTGCACGCTCCCACGCTCGCGCGTGCGCTGCGCGTGCTGGACGGGGAGCGCCGCACGGCTCGCGTCACGCTGCCGCCGCGCTCCGACAGTTGACGACGTGTACAGGCCGGCCCCGGACGTCTCGATCTCACTGACGACGCGTCCGGAGCAAGGCTGAAACGGACCAAACGGCGTACCCCCTTTCGGCGTAGCCGTGGCTCCTTTTGCGGGCCCGTCAGGGTTGCGCAACGGGCATGAGTCCACGGCGGAACAAGGCGCTCCATCGCTGGTCCGGGACGCCTTCGCCCTCTGGACACCCTCTCGAACACACGGGTACCCACCCGAACGGGTGAGTGGTGACTAACACCACAAATCACCGGTTCCGCTGGGTATTTCGCTCATCCGTGCACCAAGATCCCTGTCTGACGACAAGCCCCCGCCGCAGCGGCGGGGCGGTCCGGGCGGACGCCGAGTCCTGCCGCCGCCCGGATGACCGGTCGACAGGAGTGGATCGGCAGGAGTGGAGGACCCGAGCAAGACGGGTCGCCGGAGCGGACGTTCGTTCGATCCGAGCAGCCCTTGGGGTGAAGCCGCAGCAATGCGGCCGGGCAACTTCGCCAGCCCGAATCCGACAGGTCATCCTTCACAGGCGGCTGACGAAGGGTTGCGCATGACTGCGCTCAATCGTGTCCCGTCGCTCATGGCCCGGGCCGGTACGGCCTCGGCTCTCACCATCGCCGCAGTGGGCGGCTCGATAGTGGCGCCCGGCTTCACGTCCGAAGCGGAGGCAGCCACACCGGCGACGAAGGCACTTCAGATCGCGGCCTCCAAGAAGGGCTCCCCGTACAGGTGGGGCGCCACGGGGCCGAACCGGTTCGACTGCTCCGGGCTGACGCTGTACTCGTTCAAGAAGGCGGGCAAGAAGCTGCCCCGCACGGCGGCCCAGCAGTACAACAAGACCCGCCACATCTCCGCCAACAGCCGCAAGGCCGGAGACCTGGTGTTCTTCCACTCGGGGTCGTACGTCTACCACGTCGGCATCTACGCCGGGAAGGGAAGGATCTGGCACTCCCCCAAGAGCGGGGACGTGGTAAAGCTGCAGAAGATCTGGACCAGGAGCGTCTGGTACGGCCGGGTCAAGTGACCCACCCCGGGGCGATGGCGGCGGCCTGACACGCCGTCATCGCCCACGGGGCACGAGAAAGGCCGTCAGACGGCCATCAGCGGCCCGGCAAGGAGCCCGACGCCGAAGGCCGTCAGCGCGACGCCGGTGACGGTCGTGACCGCCCGGGCGGCGCGCGGCCGGCGCAGCCACCGCCCGAGCCGGTCCACCAGCAGCGCGACCGCCTGGAACCACACCAGCGCGATCGCGAGCACGATCAGTGCGAGCAGCAGCGTCCGGGGCAGCGCGGGAGCGCCCGCGGGCACGAACTGGGGCACCACGCTGAGGAAGGTCAGGGACGCCTTCGGGTTGAGGGCGTTGGTGACGAAGCCCTGCCGCAGCGGTCGCCCGGTGGAGTCCTCGCCCGTGTCCGCCACTTCACCGCGCCGCCGCCGCAGGGTCTGGACGCCCAGATACAACACATAGACCCCGCCGACCACTTGGAGCGCACGGAACAGCGCCGGTACGGCGGCCAGGACCGCGGCGACCCCCAGCACCGCCAGCGTCACATGCACCAGCATCCCGGCCCCGATCCCGAGCGCGCAGGCGATGCCGGCCCGGCGGGAGACGAGGGCGTTGCGCACGACGACGGTGAAGTCGGCGCCGGGCATGGCGACGAGGCCGGCGGAAACCCCGGTGAAGGCGATGAGCTGAGCGTCCATGGCACTCAGCGTGCCGGGCGGAAGCCTTCAGCAGGTATGTCGAATATCCTGGGCTAGCCTAAAGCATTGCTTTAGGCAGACAGGCTTGGACGGACGAGGGGCCCGGCATGTACGACGCGACCAGGCTCGCCGCCCTGGTGGCGGTCGCCGAGGCGGGTTCGATCACCCGGGCGGCCGAGCGGCTCGGCTACACCACGCCCGCGCTCTCCCAGCAGCTAGCCAAGCTGGAGCGCGAGGCGGGCACCGCACTTCTGGTACGGCATCACCGCGGAGCGCGGCTGACAGGTGCGGGCGAGCTGCTGGTGGCGCGGGCGCGGCGGGTGCTCGACGAGCTGGAGCGGGCACGGCACGAGCTGGCCCGGCTGACCGGCCTGTCGGGCGGCACGCTCCGGCTCGGCACCTTCCAGACCGCGGGCATCCATCTGCTGCCGCCGGCCCTCAGCGCCTTCCGGCGGGCCCATCCGGACGTGGAGCTGACGGTCGCCGACTACGAACCGTCGGCGGGTGTCGCCGCCGTGGCGGCCGGGGAGGTGGATCTGGCGCTGACGCACGCGTATGAGCCGGGCGACCCGATCCCGCTGACGTCCTCGGTCCGCGTCGAGCCGATCCTCGTCGAGGAGCTGGTCCTGGTGTCCGCTCCGGGCCACGCCCTCACCAGCGGGACCGCACGGCTGCCGCTGGCCGAGCTCGCCGGGCAGCCGCTGATCAGCATGGCGCCGGACGCTCCGGCCCGGCGGGGTGTGGAGGCGGTGCTGGCCCGGGCGGGGGCCCTGCCCTCGGTGCTGGTGCCGACGCCGGGGTATCTCCTGGTGTGCGCGCTGGCCAGTGCGGGGCTCGGGGTCGCGGTCGTACCGGAGATGGTGGCGCGTACGTCGGTCACGCCGGTCGGGGTGCGCGCGCTGGAGGGCGCTGAGCTGCGCCGTACGATCTCGGTCGCCTTCCGGAGCGAGGAGGCGGCTCCGGCTGCGGATGCCTTCCGGGCTCTGCTGCGCGGCTCGTTCGGCCGGTCGCGGCAGACCTGAGGGGTGGGCCTGCGGCTACGGTTCCTGGGGTCCTGCGATCGGCACGGGTTCCGCGGGCACCGTCCACGGCAGTTCGATGGAGATGGTCTTGCCGCCTTCGCGGGTCGGGCGCACTCTCAGCTTGCCGCCGCATTCCGCGGTCAGCCAGCGGATGATGACCAGGCCACGGCCGTTGTCCTGCTGGACGGCGGCGGGCAGTCGCTTGGGGAAGCGGGGGTGGCTGTCGGTGACCCCGATGCGCAGGTGTTCGTCACGGTCGAGCACGAGGTCCACCGTGAAGGTGGGTGACTGGCCGAGGGTGTGCTGTACGGCGTTGGTGGTGAGTTCGGAGACGATCAGGCGAATGGTGTCGGCCGCTTCCGTGTCCGGTGGCAGTCCCCACTCCGCAAGGGTGGTGACCACATAGGTTCGGGCCGCGGAGACCGAGGCGGGATCGCTCGGCAGAGTGACGGATGCTTCCAAATGGTCTGCCATGGCGATGTCGTCCCTTTCCCAACGGGACCGCAGTCCGACACGGAGCGGAGGGTTCGAGTACGGTCCCGGACTGGTGCTTCGTCGCCAGACTGCCATTACCAGGGCCGTCACGGTGCCGATCCCCCGAGATATGCATATATCTGTCGCTCGAAGCGGTGAACTCTGCGACGGCAGACCGTATTTGGACGGCTCGGTTGGAGTAAGGAGTTGCGCATGCAGCACGGTCCCGCGGTGCGCCGCCGGAAACTGGGCGCGGAACTGCGTGCGTTGCGCACCGGGGCCGGGCTCACCAGTGGTGAGGCGGCCCGGCTGGTGGGCTGGCACCAGTCCAAGGTGAGCCGGATCGAGACGGGTGCCAGCGGGGTGAAACCGGCCGATGTGCGGTTACTGCTCGACGTCTACGGCGTACAGGATGTCCAACTACGCCAGTTGATGCTGGCGCTGGCGGGCTCCGACGGGGGTGACGGCCGGGATCACTGGTGGCACGCGTACCGCGGAGTGCTGCCGACGACGTACCGCGACTTCATCAGCCTGGAGTCCCAGGCGAGCGCGATGCGCACGCTGGAGACCTCCGTGGTGCCCGGGCTGCTGCAGACGCCCGAGTACGCCCGCGCGGTGACCCGGGCCGCGGTGGGCGGGCTCGACGACGACGCCGACGAACGCCTGGACGCTCTGGTCGCGGTCCGTCTGGCCAGGCAGGACGTGCTGCGCGCCGAGCCGCCGCTGGAGCTGAGTGCGGTGCTGGACGAGGCGGTGCTGCGCCGGGAGATCGGCGGGCCCGAGGTGATGGAGCGGCAGTTGAGGCGGCTGGTGGAGGCGGCGCGACTGCCGCAAGTGCGGCTGCAGGTCCTGCCGTTCGCGGCCGGCGAGCATATCGGCATCACCGGGCCTTTCGTTATCTTCTCATTCTCGCGCACTTCTGATCTGGATGTGGTTGTTCTCGACCACTTGACGAGTAGCCTCTACCTCGAACGGAAAGAAGACCTCCAGGCCTACACGGAGGCCTTCAACGCCCTTCGGATCCACGCCCTTTCGCCCGAGGAATCGATGGATTACATCGCCGCACTGGCTGGCGGCGCGTAAGGAGGCACCATGACCGCCCTGCCTCGGAAGGTGAGTTCAAGCACCGAACTGCCTGGTGCACGATGGCTGCGCAGCAGCTACAGCACCGGAGCCAACAACTGCGTCGAGACGGCGCGGCCGCACTCGGGTCCCTGGACCGGGCTGCTCGCCGTGCGCGACTCCAAGGACCCGGCCGGACCCGCGCTGCTCTTCTCCCCCGAGAGCTGGGCGGGCTTCATGGCGGCGCTCCAGTCCTGACAGTTTCCCGATCAGCCTGACCGATTCCGATCATTTCCGATCGGTGCGGCCGGGCGCGACGGCAGGGCCGTGTCACGCCGACTCATGGTCGTGTCTCGCCGATGACCCGTACAGCGCGTTCGATCTGCCCCTCGGAGAGGTCCGCGCGGGCGGTGAGCCTCAGCCGTGAGATGCCGTCGGGGACGGAAGGAGGTCGGAAGCAGCCCACGGCCAGGCCCGCCGCACGGCACTCGGCCGCCCAGCGCACGGCCTCCTCCGGGGACGGCGCGCGCACGGAGACGACCGCCGCGTCCGGACGTACGGCTTGATGGCCCGCGGCGGTCAGGCGAGCGTGCAGTTCGCTCGCCACCTCGCGGGCCCGTGCCGCGCGCTCCGGCTCGCGGCGCAGCAGTCTCAGTGCCGCCAGGGCCGCGCCCGCCGCCGCGGGGGCGAGGCCCGTGTCGAAGATGAAGGTCCGGGCCGCGTTGACCAGGTGGTCGATCACCCGGGCGGGGCCGAGCACGGCGCCGCCCTGGCTGCCGAGCGACTTGGACAGCGTGACCGTGACGACGACGTCGTCGGCGCCCGCGAGCCCCGCCGCGTGCGGGGCCCCGCGGCCGCCGGCGCCGAGCACCCCCAGGCCGTGGGCGTCGTCGACGACCAGCCCGGCGCCGTGTTCCCGGCAGGCCTCGGCGAACCGGGCCAGCGGGGCCGCGTCGCCGTCGACCGAGAAGACGGTGTCGGACACGACGACGGCGGGCCCGTCGTGCGTCTGGAGCGCCTTGCGCACGGCGTCCGGGTCGGAGTGGGCGACGACCTGTGTCGTACCGCGCGCCAGCCGGCAGCCGTCGATCAGCGAGGCGTGGTTGCCCGCGTCGGAGACGATCAGCGAGCCGTGCGGCGCCAGCGCGGTGACCGCGGCGAGGTTGGCGGCGTAGCCGGACGAGAACACCAGGGCCGCCTCGACACCGCAGAAGTCGGCCAGCTCGCGCTCCAGCTCGGTGTGCAGCTCCGTCGTGCCCGTGACGAGCCGGGAACCGGTCGCGCCGCCGCCCCACGCCCGCGCGGCCCGCGCCGCTCCCTCGGTGACCTCGGGGTGGCGGGCCAGGCCCAGGTAGTCGTTGCTCGCGAGGTCGAGAAGCGGCGATTCGGCGGGGCGGGGGCGCAGGGTCCGCACGAGTCCGGCGCGGCGGCGCAGCTCCGCCTGCTCGTCGATCCAGCCGAACGCCATGACTCCTCCGGGCTTTTGTAGGCAGTGGACAGACACTAGCCGCAGCGGCGGGCACCCACGGTGTGGCAATACCCACACATCGAATGGACAGGGTTGTGCAAACTCTCCTTGGCTCGGAGCCCCTCCGTACGTCAGGATCAGCTCCCATGGACCTGCTGAACACGCTGGTGGACAAGGGGCTTCGGCGCGAGCTGCCGACCCGCGAGGAAGCCTTGGCCGTCCTCGCCACTTCCGACGACGACCTGCTCGATGTGGTGGCCGCGGCCGGGAAGGTGCGCCGGCAGTGGTTCGGCCGACGGGTGAAACTCAACTATCTCGTCAACCTCAAGTCGGGCCTGTGTCCGGAGGACTGCAACTACTGCTCCCAGCGGCTCGGCTCGACCACCGGCATCCTCAAGTACACCTGGCTCAAGCCCGACGAGGCCTCCCAGGCCGCGGCCGCCGGTTTGGCGGGAGGCGCCAAGCGGGTCTGCCTGGTGGCGTCCGGACGCGGCCCGACCGACCGTGACGTGGACCGGGTCTCCAAGACCATCAAGGCGATCAAGGACGAGAACGAGGGCGTCGAGGTGTGCGCCTGCCTCGGCCTCCTCTCCGACGGCCAGGCCGAGCGGCTGCGCGAGGCGGGCGCGGACGCCTACAACCACAACCTCAACACCTCCGAGAGCACCTACGCGGACATCACGACCACGCACACCTACGCCGACCGCGTCGACACCGTGAACAAGGCGCACGCGGCGGGCCTCTCGGCCTGCTCGGGTCTGATCGCGGGCATGGGCGAGAGCGACGAGGACCTGGTCGACGTCGTCTACTCACTGCGCGAGCTGGACCCGGACTCGGTGCCGGTCAACTTCCTGATCCCGGTCGAGGGCACCCCGCTCGCCAAGGAGTGGAACCTCACCCCGCAGCGGTGCCTGCGCATCCTGGCGATGGTGCGGTTCGTCTGCCCCGACGTCGAGGTCCGGATCGCCGGTGGCCGCGAGGTCCATCTGCGCACGATGCAGCCCCTCGCCCTGCACCTGGCCAACTCGATCTTCCTCGGCGACTACCTGACCACCGAGGGCCAGGCGGGCAAGGCCGACCTGGAGATGATCGCGGACGCCGGGTTCGAGGTGGAGGGCACCGACCAGGTGACGCTGCCGGAGCACCGGGCGACGGCCGGGGGCGGGTGCGGCTCGCACGAGAGCGCGGGGTGCGGGTCGCACGAAGGTGCCGGATGCGGATCGCATGAGAGCGCCGGGTGCGGGTCGCACGAGGGTGGCGGTGTCTGCGGTACGGCCGACCCCGCCGCGCCGGTCACCGAGGCGCGCACCGACCTGGTCGCCGTGCGCCGCCGGGGTGCCGGAACGGACCTCGCACCCAATGCCTGACCCGCGCTCCGTGGCCGACCTGACCGTGCCCGAGCTGCTGGAACTGGACCGGCGGCACGTCTGGCATCCGTACGGCCCGATGCCCGGCCGTATCGAGCCGCTCGTCGTGGAGTCGGCGAGCGGGGTGCGGCTGACCTTGGCGGACGGCTCGGGCGAACTGGTCGACGGCATGTCGTCCTGGTGGTCGGCGATCCACGGCTACAACCACCCGGTGCTCAACGAGGCCGTGCGCGAGCAGCTGTCGCGGATGAGCCATGTGATGTTCGGCGGGCTCACGCACGAGCCCGCCGTACGTCTGGCGAAGCTCCTTGTCGACATGTCGCCCGACGGTCTGGAGCACGTCTTCCTCGCGGACTCCGGGTCGGTGTCGGTCGAGGTCGCGGTCAAGATGTGCCTGCAGTACTGGCGTTCGCTGGGCCGCCCCGGCAAGCAACGGCTGCTGACCTGGCGCGGCGGCTACCACGGCGACACCTGGCAGCCGATGTCGGTGTGCGACCCCGAGGGCGGGATGCACGAGCTGTGGACCGGGGTGCTCCAGCGCCAGGTGTTCGCGGACCCGCCGCCGGCGGAGTACGAGGAGTCCTACGCCGATCAACTGCGCTCGCTCGTCGAACAGCACGCCGACGAACTGGCGGCGGTGATCGTCGAGCCGGTCGTGCAGGGCGCGGGCGGGATGCGGTTCCACTCCCCCGCGTATCTGCAGGTACTGCGGGAGGCGTGCGACGCGCACGACGTGCTGCTGGTGTTCGACGAGATCGCGACCGGGTTCGGGCGTACGGGTGCGCTGTTCGCGGCGGACCACGCGGCGGTGACGCCGGATGTGATGTGCGTGGGCAAGGCGCTGACGGGCGGCTACCTGACGATGGCCGCGACGCTGTGCACGTCCCGCGTGGCCGACGGCATCTCGCGGGGCGAGGTACCGGTGCTGGCCCATGGCCCGACGTTCATGGGCAACCCGCTCGCCGCCGCGGTCGCGTGCGCCTCGATCGAGCTGCTGCTCGGCCAGGACTGGCCGGCCGAGGTCAAGCGGATCGAGGCGGGGCTGCGCGAGGGGCTCGCCCCCGCGGCGGACATTCCGGGCGTGAAGGACGTACGGGTCCTCGGTGCGATCGGGGTCGTGCAGCTCGACCACGCCATCGACATGGAGGCGGCGACCGCGGCGGCCGTGCGCGAGGGCGTGTGGCTGCGGCCGTTCCGGGACCTCGTCTACACGATGCCGCCGTACGTCACGGGCGACGTGGACGTGGCACGGATCGGCCGCGCGGTGTGCGCGGCAGTGCGGGAGGGATGAACATGCCGATCCTGGTGATCACGGGGACGGGCACGGAGGTCGGCAAAACGGTCACGACCGCCGCGGTCGCCGCGACGGCGCTGGGCGTGGGCCGGTCGGTGGCGGTGCTCAAGGCCGCGCAGACCGGCGTACGGCCGGACGAGTGCGGCGACGCGGAGGAGACGGCGCGGCTCGCGGGCGCCGTGACGACCGCCGAACTCGCCCGCTATCCCGACCCGCTGGCCCCGGGGACGGCGGCGCGACGGGCCGGCCTGCCTCCGGTGCGCCCGCAGGAGATCGCCGAAGCGGCCGCCAAGCTGGCCACCGAGCACGACCTGGTGCTGGTGGAGGGGGCGGGCGGGCTGCTCGTCCGCTTCGACGAGACGGGCGGCACGCTGGCGGACGCGGCCGAGCTGATGGCGGCGCCGGTTCTCGTGGTGGCGTCGGCCGGCCTGGGCACGTTGAACACGACGGAGCTGACGGCGCGTGAACTGCGCTCACGCCGACTCGACCTGCTGGGCGTGGTGATCGGCAGCTGGCCCACGGCACCGGATCTGGCGTCGCGCTGCAACGTCGCGGACCTGCCCGAGGTGGCGGGAGCGCCCCTGCTGGGTGCGGTGCCGACCGGCGCGGGGGCGCTGGCACCGGCCGACTTCCGTGCTGCGGCGCCGGGTTGGCTGGCGCCGCGGTTGTTCGGGTCCTGGGACGCGGAGGGGTTCCGAGGGCGGGAGACGCCGTGACAGGAGACGCCGTGACGCCTGCCGCTTCCGCCGAGTGGGACGACGTGATCGGCACGTGGGACGAGATCCGCCAGGGCTACTACCTCGGCGATGCGCCGGAGGCGGTACTGGAATGCGCGAGGAACCTTGAGGCGAGCCTCCGGGCCGACAGTCCGGACACCGCTCTGTGGACCCTCGGACTGGTGCTGACAGGGCCCTACGTGATCCACGCCCGTCCGGATGCGGCGGCCGAGGCCCGTGTGCTGGAGGCGATGGGCGCCGTCGAGCAGGCTCTCGGAGAGGCGAGCTGCGCCCATGACGAGCATCCGTGTGACGACATGCCGCTCGACGACGAGCTGGACGCCCTTCGCGGTGTCCTGGAAATGCTGGCCCACCCGGGGCGGGACGGTGCAGCCGACGAACCCGGCCCCGAGGACGACTCGGACAACTGGTTCGAACACCGGATGACGCGGGAGATCTGGGCCTGCCCGCGTAACCTCGCCGGGTTCGCCCGGGCCCTCGTCGGCGCCTAACCGGTCGTACCTCCCCCACTCTCGTCGACCTCGGCAATGAGCCGCACCAGCTCGATACGGGAGCGGATCCCCAGGCGGGTGAAGACGCCCCGCAGATGGTGGTCGATCGTGCGCGGGCTGAGGGCGAGACGAGCGGCGATCTCGCGGTTGGTGGCTCCCTCGGCGGCCATACGGGCAACCAGGAGCTGCTGGGCCGTGAGCCCGGCGATCGGGGTGTCGGGGCCGGTCCGCCTGGGGCCGGCCGGGGTGCCCAGGGCGCGCAGTTCGGAACGGGCCTGGGCCGCGCAGTGCGGAGCACCGAAGGAGTCGAACGCCTCCAGGGCGCTGTGCAGGCGGTCGCGTGCCTCCGTACGGCGGCGCAGTCGACGCAGGGTGCTGCCGAACAGCAGCTCCGTGCGGGCGCGTTCGAAGTCGCGGGTGCCGTGGGAGTGCAGGTCGAGGGCCACCTGGTAGTGGTCCACGGCTTCCGCGCCGGGCGCGAGGAGGGCTCGGCAGCGGGCGCTGAGGGCGAGGTCGTCGGGGCTGCGCACGGCGCTTGCCCACCGGTGGTAGTCGGCGTGCGCGACGCGGGCGACCCGGGTGTCGCCGGTGCGGACGGCGGCCTCGACGTAGTGCGGGGCGGCCAGGTGGCGGATGGCCCGGTGGCCGTGCCCGGGGCCGAACCCGGCCAGGGCGCGCAGGCGGGCGGCTGCGGCGGCGGAGCGGCCGCTGCTCAGGTCGAGGTAGGCCAGCGCCCACTGGGCGAGGGCGGCGGGCAGGCCCAGGCCACGTGCGAGGGCGTACGACCGTGCGCTCGCGGCGCGTTCGTGGCAGAGGTCCGCGTCTCCGGTGAGCGCCGAGAACATGGCCAGGGCCGCCTGCAGATGACAGGCGCCGTTGTCCTGGCCGGTGGCGTGGGCCTGCCACAGCGCGTCCACCACGGCGGCCTCGCCGGCCCGGGGGCGTCCGGTCCAGAAGTCGGCGTACGCACGGAACTCCATCGCCTGCGGCACGGTCACCGGGGTGCCGCGAGCCCGGGCGGAGGCGGCCGCGCGGAGGGTCGCGGTGGCGGCACGGGTGTGGTCGCCGAGGAGCAGGGCGGCGATCCCGGCGTGGATCAGAACGGTGGGATCACCCCCTGGCCCGCACCGCCCGGCCGCCGCCTCCAGCAGCTCCCGCGCATCCTCGTACCGCCCCTCGAACGCCGCCACGAGCCCGCCCAGCGTCCCTGGCGAAACGACCCCGAGCCGATCGGCCACCCGCACGGCCTCGCGCAGGCGACGCAGGTCTCCGGTGTAGATGGCGGCTTCGGTGGCGCGGGCGAGGAGGTGGGTGGCGGGGGCCGGGGTGCGGGGGGCGACGGTGGGGGCGGGGGTGGCGACGGGGAGTGTGGGGGCCGGGGTGGCGACAGCGGCTCGGGGCGCTGAAACCGGGCTGTCGACGGCAGCCGGGGGCGCCGAGGGCGTGGCCGTGGCGCCCGAGGGCGCAGAGGCAGGGGCGGCGAAGGCGGCCGACTGCGGGGCGGGAGGCGCGGCGAGACCGGCCGACGGCGCAGGGGCAGGGGCAGGGGCAGGGGCGACAACGGCAGCCGACGCGACCGGTACTGCGCCGGCGGGAGCCTCCCCGGGCCCGGGAGAGGTACGGACCGTGGACGGGGATGCCCTGTCGGCGGCGACTCCGGTCGGCCGGGAGCGGCCCTCGCCCTCGGCAACGGGACTCGCCGTGAGGTCGCCATCCGAGTCGGCGGCGCTCGGCGGAGTGCCCCCGCCGAACGCGGCACCAGCCAACCGCGGGCCCGCTCCCACACTGGCCTCCGGGGACCGTGAGCCCGTTCCCACACCCGCCCTCGTGGCCCGCGGGCCCGCCCCGGGATCGGCCTCCGCCGGCCCCACGGCCGACCCCGCACCACCATCCGTAGGCAGCGGCCCCGCCCCCGCGCCACTCGCCGCAGACCCCCCACCATCCACAGCACCGATCCCCGCACCACCCTCCCCGGCACCGGCAGCCTCCACCCGCACCACCGCCGACACCAACGCGTCGAACGCCTCCCCCGCATTCCCCGCCCGCAGAGCAAGCACCCCCGTCAGTGCGTCCTCGGAGCCGGCTGCCGCCAGCCGCCGTGCCCGTTCCCCATCGCCGGCTCGCCAGGCGTACCCCGCTGCCCGGGTCAGCAGACGGGCCTGCTCGGACGGGTCGGGGCACAGGGCTGCGGCCCGTTCCGTCAGCGCCCGTGCCAAGGGGAGCCGCCCCGCAGATGCTGCCTTGCGCGCGGCGGTGCCGAGTTCCGCCGCGAGCCGGCCGCTGGGGCCGGGCGCGCCGGCGCCCCGGTGCCACGAGCGCCATGGTGTCTCGCCCGCGCCGCCCAGCACGCGGGCCAGCAGGCGGTGGACGTCGCGGCGGTCGGCCGGGGAGCCCGTTTCGTAGGCCGCGATCCGCGTCCACGCGTCGCGGAACACCACCCCGCCCGCACCCGCGTGTGCGATCCCGGCAGCCTCGGCGGCGTCCAGGGACCTGGTGTCGAGGCGGGCGGCCATGACGGCGCGCAGGAACGCGTCGGTGGGGACCGGGTACTGGTCGGCCGCGGCGAGGAGCAGGAGCAGGCGGGTGCCGTCCGGCAACGTCCGTATCTCCGCGCGGCGTTCACGCAGCAGGGACGGGGCCAGCTCGGCGGGGTCCGTGGGCAGCGGGTCGAGGCCCGTCGCCTGGCGGTCGGTCAGGCGCGGGACCAGTTCGGCGGCGGCGCGCGGATCGCCGTACACGGCACGCAGCACCCGTACGCGGACCCCGTCCGCAAGGGTGGCGGCCAGCTCTCGCCACGCGTTTGTGAGCTGCGGTGGCGAAGTGCGGTCAAGAGGTGGGGGGTTCACCGGTGTCACCACACAAATGACGTTACTGGCGAGTTATTTGAACCGTAAAGACCGGCGATTTCACCGATGCGGCGCGCGTAGACCCGGCTGACACTCCTGACAACCCCACACGTTTCAGGAGGCATCATGCAGCGCCACAAGCGTCGCATCGCCACGGCCGCCTCGGCCTTGGCCGCATCGCTCCTTCTGTCACTGTCCCTCTCCCCCACACCCGCGCACGCCGCGGCCCACGACCCCGTCGTCTTCGTGCACGGCCTGAGCAGCTCGGCGAGCAGCTGGGACGACTGGGCCGGCTACTTCCGGGCCGACGGCTACACGGCCGCCGAGCTGGACGCCTGGTCCTACGACTGGGCCCAGTCGAACGCCACCACCGCCCAGCAGCTCGGGACCGAGATCAGAAACGTGCTCGCCCGGACCGGCGCCTCGAAGGTCGACCTGATCGTCCACTCGCTCGGCGCGCTCAGCTCCCGCTACTACCTCAAGAACCTCGGCGGGACGTCGTACGTCGACGATTTCGTCTCCACCGCCGGGGTGAACCACGGCACGTCCACCGCCTCGTGGTGCGCATGGCTGTACACCTCCTGCGCGGAGATGAACACCGGCAGCTCGTTCCTGACCTCTCTGAACTCCGGTGACGAGACCCCGGGCGGCGTGTCGTACGCCAGCTACTGGTCGAACTGCGACGAGGCACTCAATCCCGACACCACGGCGGTCCTGAGCGGCGCGACGAACGTCGAGGTCGGCTGTGTCTCGCACACCGACATGAACAACGACCACGGCGTGTACGAGCAGGTTCGGGACTTCATCGGCTGAGCCGGCCCGGAACGACAGCCACCGCAACGGCGGGGGGTGCGTCGGCCCCGTACGGGGGACAATCAGGGTGAGCCCTGTCCCGCCCGGGAGGTCCCCATGGCCCTACGGTCCCCACGGTCCGCCGCCTCCGGCAAGGTGCCACGGGATGCCGTGCACCACCCGCTGTTCGCCCGCTTCTACGCCCGGACCAGCGTCAGCGCCGAGACCCGGATGGGCATGGGCGGCGTCCGCGACCGGCTGCTGGCCGGGCTCTCCGGCCGGGTGATCGAGATCGGCGCGGGCAACGGCCTGAACTTCGCCCACTATCCGAGTGCCGTGTCGGAGGTCGTCGCCATCGAACCGGAACGTCTGCTGCGGCAGTTGGCGGTGGAGTCGGCGCTGCGCGCGGGTGTGCCCGTGGACGTCGTGCCGGGCGCGGCGGAGGCGCTGCCGGTCAAGAGCGAGGCCTTCGACGCGGTCGTGCTCTCGCTGGTGCTGTGCAGCGTGCGGGACGTGCCGCGGGCGCTCGGTGAGGTACGGCGGGTGCTGCGGCCCGGCGGCGAGGTGCGGTTCTTCGAGCACGGCCGGGGCGGCGGACGCGCCATGCTCCTCACTCAGCGCGCCCTGGACCGGTCGGTGTGGCCACTGGTGAGCGGTGGCTGCCACGTCTCCCGCGACCCGGTCGGGGCGCTGCGCGGGGCCGGCTTCGAACTCGGCCCCGTCCGGCGGGTCATGATGCCGGAGAAGGGGCCGACGCTCCCCTCGTCGTACTGCGCGCTGGGGACGGCGTGGCGACCGCGGATCAGCGACTAGTCACAGGCTCCACTGGCGCAGTTCCCGCGCGATGTCGTGCACTGTGGCCTCGCCGCTCTTCACGAGCCGGGCCAGATCGCGTACCTGCTCGGGCGAGGTGACGACCTTGAGGCCGCTGGCGACGAGGTAGGCGTAGGCGACGGCGGAGGCGAACAGGGCGTTGGAGCGCTCCAACGCGGGGACGTGAATGAGGAGTTGGAGCAGGGAGGCGGCTCGGGTCTGCGGGCTGTCGTAGACAGGGACGTCGAATATCTCGGCCTCATGGCGTGCGACGGCGGCGACGAGGGCTCCCCAGTCGGTGACCTGGGGGTCCCCCGGCGTGTTCTGTTCGGCGAGCATGAGCAGCCAGGCGAGGTCGATGTTCAGATGGCTCAACGGATCAGTGGCGACCTTCGCGCGTGCCCTCGCGGTCCGCGCCGAACTCCTCGGCGAACACCGACTCGTACTGCTTCATGAAATCGGCCGCGGCCTCCACGAAGGTGTTGCCGACCTCGCCGGTGTCCTGCTGGACCAGCTCCTCGATGTAGCGGTTGACGCTCACGCCTCGGGCCAGCGCGCGTTCGCGGGCGGCGCGGGCCGTGCCCTCGTCCACTCTCACGTTCAACTGGGTCTTCGCCATACCTCGAAGCTAGCGCGATCGCGCTAGCACGGCAAGAGCCCACCCCGGGGGTCGAGGGCCGCCCCGGATCGGCGAGTGCCCCTTACATCGATATCAGGGACCCGACCTGGGGCGGAGACCCACCGGGACCTCGGGGGGATACCAGGTGTGTGGTGGATCACATTAGTCTCGGCGGTGACGACGAGTCGCTCCGTCGAGTCGTCCCGTCCGTTCCGCGAGGAGGCGGTCTTGTCCGCAGCAGCTGCCCAGTACGCCCCGGGGCCCGCGCCGGCCGACGGCATCGCGGCCCGCGCGCGCGGTCTGACCAAGGCGTACGGCTCGGGTGAGACCACGGTGCTCGCCCTCGACTCGGTGGACGTGAACATCGCGCGCGGGCGCTTCACCGCCGTCATGGGGCCGTCCGGTTCCGGGAAGTCCACGCTGATGCACTGTCTGGCGGGCCTCGACAACGTCTCGGCGGGGCAGGTGTGGCTCGGCGACACCGAGATCACCGGGCTGAAGGACCGGGAGCTGACCCGCCTGCGGCGGGACCGGATCGGGTTCATGTTCCAGTCGTTCAACCTGATCCCGACCCTGAACGCGGCCGAGAACATCACCCTGCCCATGGACATCGCGGGCAAGAAGCCCGACGAGAAGTGGCTCGACCAGGTCATCGACACCCTCGGGCTGCGGGACCGCCTCAAGCACCGGCCGTCCCAGCTCTCGGGCGGCCAGCAGCAGCGCGTCGCCTGCGCCCGCGCGCTGGCCTCCCGGCCGGAGCTGATCTTCGCGGACGAGCCGACCGGCAACCTCGACTCGCGGGCGGGCCTGGAGGTGCTCGGCTTCCTGCGGGAGGCCGTCGACCTGCTGGGGCAGACCGTCGTGATGGTCACCCACGACCCGGGCGCCGCCGCCCACTCCGACCTGGTGCTCTTCCTGGGCGACGGGCGGATCGTCGACGAGATGGAACGGCCGACGGCGGAAGCCGTACTGGAGCGCTTGAAGCGTTTCGACGTGACCCGCGGCCCGTTCGACGGCGGCGGCCCGGCGCCGGGGGCGGTACCGGACGACCGGCCGTCGTCCGCCTCGCCCGCGCCTGCCGAGTGGCCCGCGCCGCCCGAGGAGCGCTGACCCGGTGCTCAAGGCGACGCTCAGGAGCTTCCTCGCCCACAAGGGACGGCTGCTGCTCTCCGCCCTGGCGGTGATTCTGTCCGTCGCGTTCGTCACGGGCAGCCTGATCTTCTCGGACACCGTCAGCCGTACCTTCGACCGGCTCTTCGCCTCGACCGCCGCGGACGTCACCGTCACCCCGAAGGAGACCCTCGACGAAACGATCCCCTCCGGGCAGACCCTGACCCTCCCGGCCTCGCTGGCCGACCGGCTGGCCCAGGTCGACGGTGTCGCGGCGGCCCGCCCGGACGTGGACGTCGAGGGCCTCACCGTCGCCGACAAGAACCGCAAGTCGGTCGGCCCGACGACCGGCGCCCCGACCATCGGCACCGCCTGGAACCCGACCGAGCGCAGCCCCGTGGAACTCACCTCCGGACACGCACCGAAGGGCGATGCGCAGGTGCTGATCGACGCGGAGACCGCCGAGAGCAAGGACGTACGGATCGGCGACCGTCTCACCGTCATCGGGCAGGAAGGCTCCTTCCCGGTCGAGGTCGTCGGCATCGTCACGTTCACCACCACCAACCCCGGCGCCGCACTGGTCTTCTTCGACACCGAGGCCGCGCAGACGAAGCTCCTGGGCGATTCGAAGGCGGCCACCAGCATCTCGCTCGACGCGGCCGAGGGCGTCAGCGACGCGGACCTCAAGCGGCGCGTGGCCGAAGCGCTCGGCGGCGACACGGGCGCCTACGAGCTGCGTACCGCCGACGAGCAGGCCGAGTCGGACGTCGAACAGCTGGGCGGGTTCCTCGACATCATCAAGTACGTCATGCTCGGCTTCGCCGGGATCGCCGTGCTCGTCGGCGTCTTCCTGATCGTCAACACCTTCTCCATGCTGATCGCCCAGCGCACCCGTGAGCTGGGCCTCCTGCGGGCCCTCGGCGCGGACCGGCGCCAGGTGCGGCGCTCGGTCCTCGCCGAGGCGCTGCTGCTCGGTCTGGTCGGCTCGACGCTGGGCCTCGCGGCCGGCATCGGGCTGGCCGTCGCGCTCATCGAGCTGATGGGCCTGCTGGGCATGAACATCCGGGCAGCCGAGATGGTCATCGGCTGGGGGACGCCGGTGGTCGCGTACGTCGTCGGCCTCGGTGTCACCTTCGTCGCGGCCTACCTCCCGGCCCGGCGTGCGGCGGGCGTCTCGCCGATGGCGGCCCTCGCGGACGCCGAGATCGCCGACATCGGACGGCCGCTGAAGCTGCGGGCGATCGTGGGCACGGTGGTCGGGGCGGGCGGTACGGCGGCGCTCGTGGGCTGTGCCATGTCGTCGAAGACATCGACGGCGGCCTCGCTGCTGGGCCTCGGCGTCATCCTGACGCTCATCGCGACCGTGATCGCCGGACCCCTGCTCGTACGGCCCGTGATCCGGGTCCTCGGCGGGGCCTTCCCTGCGCTGTTCGGCTCGATCGGCCGGATGAGCCAGCGCAACGCCCTGCGCAATCCGCGCCGCACCGGTGCCACGGCCGCCGCCCTGATGGTGGGCCTCGCCCTGGTCGGCGGGATGTCGGTGGCGAGCGCCTCGATGACCAAGTCGTTCGACGAGCAGATCGACAAAACGCTGGGCGCCGACTTCGTCGTGCAGAACAGCAACTTCGTGCCGTTCCCCCAGGAGATCACCGACCGGATCCGGGACACCGAGGGCGTGGGGCTCGTCGTGCGCTCGCAGTTCACGACGATCGCGGTACGCCTGCCCGACGGCGACCGGGTGCAGACGACCGCCGCGGCGTACGAACCGCGGCTCGACGAGGTCGCCAACATCACCTACGCCCGGGGCGACAGCGCGGCGGCCCTCGCGGACGGGCGCCTCGCCATGGACAAGGACTTCGCCGAGGACCACGGCGTGCGCGTCGGCAGCACCCTCCCCGTCGAGTTCCAGGGCGGCCGGCGGGCCGAGCTGACGGTGGGTGCCCTCACCGACCAGGAGTCCTCCGACGGGTTCGGCTCCCAGGGCGGGATCTACTTCGGCCTGGCCACACTGGAGAAGTACGCGCCCGGCGGGCAGGACGCGGCCGTGTACGTCAACGCCGCCTCCGGCACGAGCACGGGCGACCTGCGGGCCGGACTGGAGAAGACGCTGGACCCGTATCCGCAGGTGCAGGTCCGGGACATCGCCGACTACAAGCAGCTGGTGCACGACCAGATCGCCGTGCTGCTCTACCTCGTGTACGCCCTGCTCGGCCTCGCGATCATCATCGCGGTGCTCGGCGTGGTCAACACCCTCGCGCTGTCGGTCGTCGAGCGCACCCGGGAGATCGGGCTGCTCAGGGCCATCGGGCTCGCCCGCCGGCAGCTGCGCCGGATGATCCGCCTGGAGTCGGTGGTGATCGCCGTGTTCGGCGCGGTCCTCGGGCTCGCGCTGGGGCTGGTGTGGGGTGTGTGCACCCAGCAGGTGCTGGCGTTGCAGGGCATGACGGCGCTGGCGATCCCCTGGGGCACGATCGTGGCGGTGGTGATCGGGTCGGCGGTGGTGGGTGTCGTGGCGGCGCTGCTGCCTGCGTTGCGTGCATCGCGCATGAATGTGCTGGCGGCCATCGCACACGAGTGATGGAATCGCGGCAGGTGCTCAAGTCCCCTGAAGGTGAGGAGAGTTCATGTCGCAACCGGTGGGCCCGCGTCCGTTCCGTTTCGGCGTCAACCTGATGACCTCCGCCCCTGCCGACGAGTGGCGCGCCAAGTGCCGCCGGGCCGAGGAGCTCGGCTACGACGTGATCCTGGTCCCCGACCATCTGGGCATGCCGGCGCCGTTCCCGGCCCTGGTCGCGGCGGCCGAGGCGACCGAGCGGCCGCGCCTGGGCACGTTGGTGCTCAACGCGGGGTTCTGGAATCCGGCCCTGCTCGCCCGGGAGGTGGCGACGACCGACGCACTGACGGGCGGGCGGCTGGAACTGGGGCTGGGCGCGGGCTATGTGCAGGCGGAGCACGATTCGGCGGGTCTGCCGTTCGGCACTCCTCGCGAGCGCGTGGACCATCTGCGTCGCACGGTCGAGGAGCTTGAGCGGCTGCTCGGGGCGGAGTCGTACCAGCCGCGGCCGACGCAGCAGCCGCGAGTGCCGCTGCTGGTCGGCGGCAATGGCGACCGCGTGCTGCGGCTGACCGCCGAGCACGCCGACATCGCGGCGTTCGGGGGTGCGTACCCGGACCCGGAGAGCTCGACCGGGCGGCTGCTCCCCGTCACGGCCGAGCAGCTCGACGAACGGGTGGCCCGCTACCGGAAGTTCGCGGCAAGCCGGCCGGAACCCGCCGAGCTGAACCTGCTCCTGCAGATGGTGACCGTCACGGAGGACCGCGAGGCCGTGCTCCAGCCGCTCCTCGACCTGGTGCCGGAGCTGACCCTGGAGCAGGCCCTGGCGCTGCCCATCGTCCTGACCGGCAGCCTGGACCAGATCACCGCGCAGGTGCTGGTCCAGCGCGAGCGGTACGGGTTCTCGTATCTGACGGTCCTGGAGCCATACATGGAGGCGTTCGCTCCGGTGATGGCGCGGCTGCGCGACAAGTAGCCGTCCGGATACTGGAATTCCGCTTCCTGTTCCGCCGCCCGTGATGGGATCACGGCATGACTGATCTGCGGATACGGCCCGCGACGGCCGACGACCTCGACAGTGCGCTGGCCTTCTGGAAGACGGCCGCCGAGGGCACGAGCATCAGCGACGACCGGGACGGCGTGGAGCGGCTGGTCGCCCGCGACCCCGAGGCGCTGATCCTGGCGGAGCTGGACGGCGAGCTGGTCGGCACGGTGATCGCGGGCTTCGACGGCTGGCGCTGCCATCTGTACCGGCTGGCGGTGCACCCGCAGCGCCGTCGCCGGGGCATCGGCTCGGCGTTGCTGGCCGCCGCGGAGGAGCGGTTCGTACGGCTGGGAGGGCGCCGCGGCGACGCGATGGTGCTCCAGCGCAACGAGAACGCGCACCATGCCTGGCGCTCGGCCGGGTACTCGCCGGAGGATCACTGGCGGCGGTGGGTGAAGCCGCTGAACGACTGATTCACCTCGGACAGGGATCACACACGGATCACATACCGCATCACTTTGCCCGTCCTTTACTATTGCTGGACCACTTCGGTCCTCCAAGGAAAGGTGTGAGCGTCCGCCCATGGGCGAGCCTCCCAGTACCCGACATCGCGCGATCCTCCCCACCCTGTCCGACCATGGGACGGAGGTGACCCGATGACCGAAGTGCTCCTCCTGCTGGTGGCGATCCTCCTGTCGCTCGCCTGCGGTGCCTTCGTCGCGGCGGAGTTCTCGCTGACCACGGTCGAGCGCAGCGAGCTGGAGCGCGCCGTGGAACGCGGCGAGCGGGGCGCGTCCGGCGCCCTGAAGGCCGTACGGAACCTGACGTTCCAGCTCTCCGGCGCACAGCTCGGCATCACGGTCACCAACCTGGTCGTCGGCATGCTCGCCGAGCCGTCGATCGCGCGGCTCATCGCGGGCCCGCTCGAATCGCTCGGCATCTCCCACTCGGCGTCCAGCTCGATCGCGCTGGTGATCGGTACGGCGCTGTCGACGATCGTCCTGATGGTCGTCGGCGAGCTGGTGCCCAAGAACTGGGCGATCTCCTCGCCCCTGGCCGTGGCCAAGCGGGTCGGAAACGCACAGCGCTGGTTCAGCGCGGTCTTCCGCCCCTTCATCACCCACCTGAACAACACGGCGAACCGCATCGTGCGCCTCTTCGGTGTGGAACCCACCGAGGAGCTGGCCGCCGCGCGCGGCCCGCAGGAGCTGGCCGCCCTGGCTCGGCACTCCGCCCGTGAGGGCGCCCTGGAGGCGGACACCGCCGAGCTCTTCGTGCGGACGCTGAACCTGGCCGACCTGACCGCGGAGAACGTCATGACCCCGCGCGTCCAGGTCGTCGCCCTCGACGCGCAGGCGACCTGCGAGGACGTGGCGAACGCGACCCGGGCGACCGGGCTGTCCAGGTTCCCCGTCTACCGCGGCAGCCTCGACTCGGTCGTGGGTACCGCGCACATCAAGGACATCCTGGCGGTGCCCGCCGAGAGCCGTCCGCGCGTCTCCGTCGCCGAGCTGATGCGCGAGCCGCTCCTCGTCCCCGAGACGCTCACCGTCGACCGGCTCCTGGACCGGCTGTCCGGCAAGCGCACCATGGCCGTGGTGATCGACGAGTACGGCGGTACGGCGGGCGTGGCGACCCTGGAGGACATCGTCGAGGAGGTCGTCGGCGAGGTGCGGGACGAGCACGACCCGCACGAGACACCCGACCTCGCCCAGGCGGGCAGTGACGACGACGGCCGGACCCTGTACTCGGCCGACGGCTCGGCGCGCGTGGACCAGCTCGCGCGC
Organism: Streptomyces sp. NBC_01017; assembly: GCF_045162795.1. Taxonomy (NCBI): domain Bacteria; kingdom Bacillati; phylum Actinomycetota; class Actinomycetes; order Kitasatosporales; family Streptomycetaceae; genus Streptomyces; species Streptomyces sp. NBC_01017. The sequence continues at coordinate 9,003,077 of NZ_CP108683.1, read as the reverse complement.
GTGGGGCTGAGAGCGCCCGACGGGCCGTACGAGACCCTGGCCGGTCTCGTCGCGACGGAGCTGGGCCGCATCCCCGCGGTCGGTGACTGTGTCGAGGTCGCCGGCTGGCGCCTCGACGTCGTGGACGCCGCGGGGCGCAGGGCCGCGCGGGTGCTGATGCATGCGCCGCCTGCCGACGAGGCGGACCAGGACGAGAAGGAGGACGAGCGATGACCGCCGTACAGCTGCTCATCGGTCTCGCGACGCTGGTCGTGAACGCCTTCTTCGTGGGCGCCGAGTTCGCGCTCATCTCCGTACGGCGCTCGCAGATCGAGCCGTACGCCGACCAGGGCGACCGGCGCGCCAAGAGCGTGCTGTGGGGCCTGCAGCACGTGTCCGCGCTGATGGCCGCGGCGCAGCTCGGCATCACGCTGTGCACGCTGGTGCTCGGTGTGGTCGCGGAGCCCGCCATCGAGCACCTGCTGGAGCCTCTGTTCCATGCAGTGGGCGTGCCGGAGGGCGCGGGGCACGTGGTGTCCTTCGTGATCGCGCTGGCGCTGGCCACGTATCTGCACATGCTGCTCGGCGAGATGGTGCCGAAGAACATCGCGCTGGCCGAGCCGGTGCGCAGCGCCCTGGTGCTCGGCCCGCCGCTGGTCACCCTGTCGCGGGCGCTGCGGCCGGTGATCTTCACGATCAACGCCTTCGCCAACGCGCTCCTGAAACTGCTGCGGGTCGAGACCAAGGACGAGGTCACCGCCACGTTCTCGGACGCCGAACTGGCACGCCTGGTGCGCGACTCCGGCGAGGCCGGCCTCATCGACGAACGCGCGCGGGAGCGACTGCACGATGCCCTGGAACTGGGCCGTCGGCCGGTGCGCGACGTGGTCCTTCCGCTGGAACGTGTCGTCTACGCGCGCGTGGGCGTCACTCCGGAGGAGCTGGAGCGCCTGTCGGCCGAGTCGGGCTTCTCCCGCTTCCCGGTCGTCGACTCCGGCCGCCACATCGTCGGATATCTGCATGTGAAGGACGCGCTGGACGCCTCCCCGCGGGACGTGCCGTTCCAGGTGGACGACATGCGGCCCATCGCGCGCGTCCGGGAGAGCACGCCCCTGGACGACGTACTCACCGCCATGCGCGGCAGCCGTACGCATCTGGCGGCCGTGCTGGGGAGCGACGGGCGACTGGGCGGGGTGGTGACCATGGAGGACGTGCTGCGGGAGCTGTTCGGACAGCGGGCGTAGGTCCGCCGAGGGAGGCTGACCGACCGCTGGGTATGTGCACGGGATACCATTTCTGTCGCCATGCAGACGAACCCCACCCACAGCAGCCTGGTCGCGGTCGGCGACTCCTTCACCGAGGGCATGTCGGACCTGCTCCCGGACGGCTCCTACCGGGGCTGGGCCGACCTCCTCGCCGGCCGGATGGCCGCCCGTACGCCCGGCTTCCGGTACGCCAACCTCGCGGTGCGCGGGAAGCTGATCGGCCAGATAGTCGACGAGCAGGTCGAGGTTGCGGCGGCCATGCAGGCCGACGTGATCACCCTGGTCGGCGGGCTCAACGACACCCTGCGCCCCAAGTGCGACATGGTGCGTGTGCGCGCTCTGCTGACCGAGGCCGTGGAGCGGCTGGCCCCGTCATGCAAGCAGCTGGTCCTGATGCGCAGTCCCGGCCGCCAGGGCCCCGTGCTGGAGCGGTTCCGGCCGCGCATGGAGGAGCTGTTCGCCCACGTGGACGAGCTGGCGGCCAAGCACGGAGCCGTCGTCGTCGACCTGTACGGCGCCCCGTCCCTCAGGGACCCGCGCCTGTGGGACGTGGACCGGCTGCACCTCTCCGCCGAGGGACACCGCAGGGTCGCGGAGGCCGTGTGGCAGACGCTCGGGTACGACCCCGAGGACACCGAGTGGCGCACGCCGGTGCCGGCCACGCTGCCGCCGGGGTGGACCTCACGGCGGGTCGCCGACGCACGGTTCGCCCGGCAGCACCTGCTGCCGTGGATCGGCCGCCGCCTGACCGGCCGCTCCTCCGGCGACGGCCGCCCGGCCAAGCGGCCGGATCTGCTGCCGTACGAGGGGACTGTGGAGTAGCTCCGGTTCCGGCTGCTGGGGAGGCCGCTCACCCGGTCCACCGGCTCACGGGGCAGGACTCGTCGGGACGTGACGCACGTCTCGTACGTTCCACCGAACCGGGCCACGGCGCCGGCCTGCACAAACCGCCAGTAGAATCTGGACACGTGACTTCTGCGCCCGCCAAGCCCCGCATCCCGAACGTCCTCGCCGGACGCTACGCCTCCACCGAGCTCGCCACGCTCTGGTCCCCCGAGCAGAAGGTGAAGCTGGAGCGGCAGCTCTGGCTCGCCGTGCTGCGGGCCCAGAAGGACCTCGGCATCGAGGTGCCGGACGAGGCGCTCGCCGACTACGAGCGTGTCCTCGACACCGTCGATCTGGCCTCCATCGCCGAGCGCGAGAAGGTCACGCGGCACGACGTGAAGGCGCGGATCGAGGAGTTCAACGACCTCGCCGGGCACGAGCACGTCCACAAGGGCATGACCTCGCGCGACCTCACCGAGAACGTGGAGCAGCTGCAGATCCGGCTCTCGCTGGAGCTGATGCGCGACCGCACGGTGGCCGTGCTGGCGCGCCTGGGCAAGCTGGCCGGCGAGTACGGCGAGCTGGTCATGGCCGGCCGCTCCCACAACGTCGCCGCGCAGGCCACGACGCTCGGCAAGCGGTTCGCGACCGCCGCCGACGAGCTGCTCGTCGCGTACGGCCGGGTCGAGGAACTCCTCGGCCGCTACCCGCTGCGCGGCATCAAGGGCCCGGTCGGCACCGCGCAGGACATGCTGGACCTGCTCGGCGGGGACGCGGCGAAGCTGGCGGAGCTGGAGAACCGGATCGCCGGGCACCTCGGCTTCGCGCAGGCGTTCACCTCGGTCGGCCAGGTCTACCCGCGCTCCCTGGACTACGAAGTCGTGACCGCGCTGGTGCAGCTGGCGGCGGCGCCGTCGTCGATGGCGAAGACGATCCGGCTGATGGCCGGGCACGAGCTGGTGACCGAGGGCTTCAAGCCGGGCCAGGTCGGCTCCTCCGCGATGCCGCACAAGATGAACACCCGCTCCTGCGAGCGCGTCAACGGCCTGATGGTCATCCTGCGCGGCTACGCCTCGATGACCGGCGAGCTGGCGGGCGACCAGTGGAACGAGGGTGACGTGTCCTGCTCGGTGGTGCGCCGGGTCGCGCTGCCGGACGCGTTCTTCGCGCTGGACGGCCTGTTGGAGACGTTCCTGACGGTGCTCGACGAGTTCGGCGCGTTCCCGGCGGTCGTGGCCCGTGAGCTGGACCGCTACCTGCCGTTCCTCGCCACCACCAAGGTGCTGATGGGCGCGGTGCGCGCGGGCGTCGGCCGTGAGGTCGCGCACGAGGCGATCAAGGAGAACGCCGTCGCCTCCGCGCTGGCGATGCGCGAGCAGGGCGCCGAGCGCAACGAGCTGCTCGACAAGCTGGCCGCCGACGAGCGCATCCCGCTCGACCGCGCCGGCCTGGACGCCCTGATGGCCGACAAGCTGTCCTTCACGGGTGCCGCGGCCGACCAGGTCGGCGTCGTCGTGGGCCGGATCGAGGAGATCGTGAAGCAGCGTCCGGAGGCCGCCGGTTACACGCCGGGGGCGATCCTCTGACGTCGCGCACCGCATGACGCGCTTCACCGCCGAGGAGTTGGAGGCCGCCCGCGACCGTCTGGTGCCGGACGTCGTCGCGGACGGTCTCCATGTGCTGTTCTGCGGCATCAACCCCGGTCTGATGACGGCCGCGACCGGCCATCACTTCGCCCGCCCGGGCAACCGGTTCTGGCCGGTCCTGCACCTGTCCGGGTTCACGCCGAGGCTCTTGAAGCCGTCGGAGCAGGAGGAGTTGCTGTCCTACGGGCTCGGCATCACGAACGTCGTGGCGCGGGCGAGCGCGCGAGCCGACGAGCTGAGCGCACAGGAGTACCGCGACGGCGGGCGGCTGCTGGCGACGAAGGTGGCTCGGCTGCGGCCGCGTTGGCTGGCCGTCGTCGGGGTGACCGCCTACCGGGCGGCGTTCGACGACCGCAAAGCGTCGGTGGGGCCGCAGGAGCGGATGATCGGGGACACGCGGGTGTGGGTGCTGCCGAACCCGAGCGGGCTGAACGCGCATTGGACCGCGCAGACGATGGCGGAGGAGTACGCCCGGTTGCGGATGGCGGCGGAGCGGGCCTGACAGGTCAGGGTGGGGCGACGTCCGTGACCACGGCCAGGAGTTGGACGTCGGCGGCGGGGTCCCGGTCGGCGACGGCCACCGCGATCCATCGTCCCGTCCCCTGCGCCTCCCAGAGGTGGGCGACGGCGGCGCCGGCGCTGAGAGACCGCCAGGGCTCGGGTATCTCCTCCCGCTCGGTGCGCAGCAGTGTGGTCTGCAGGTTCAACGGATGCGTGTGCCGCCATTGAGGCGCGTACACCTCGTACAGGGCGTCCCGGTACTTCTCGAACTGCTCCACCGTCGCCGCGCGTGTCCCGCAGTCGTCCTGGCTGCTCTCCAACACCACGACGTGATACCCGGGCCCCCAGTCGCCGACGTCCGACGGGCCGTGCTCCGCCGGAAAGGGGCGGAAGCACAGCTCGTCGATGAGGGCGATGTGCCGTGCGATGTTCATGGGTCCAGTAAACCCGGCCGCACTGACAATTGGCGTGCCGTCAGGCGTCCCGGCGCCGCACGCTCCACGCCCCCGCCAGCAGCGCCGCCGCCGTCCACAGCGCGGTCACCGCGAGTCCCGACCAGGGCCCGAGGGTGCCGTCGTAGGTCTGGTGAAGGGCGATCTGGCCTGCCTTGTCGGGCAGGAAGTCCGCGACGGTGCCGGCGGCGTCGCCGATCACGAACGACACCACCAGGATGAACGGGATCAGGACGGAGAGCGTGGCCACACCGCTGCGCAGCACCGCCGTGAGGCCCGCCGCGAACAACGCCATCAGCATGAGGTAGATCCCGCAGCCCACGACCCCGCGCACCTGCTCGGCCGTGGTGAGACCGCCGGCCGCGGAACCGAGTCCCGCGCGTGCCACCACCAGTGCGGTGAAGGCGGTGACCAGTCCCACGAGCAGTGCCGGCACGGCGATGGCCGTCACCTTCGCCGCGAACCAGCGTCCGCGCTGCGGAACCGCCGCGAGCGACAGTCGGAGCGCACCCCCGTGGTACTCCGACGACACGGCCAGCGCCCCGAACGCGATGGCGGCGATCTGGCCCGGCAGGATCCCGAACATGGCCGTGAACAGCGGGTCGAACTCCGGGTCGGAGCTCCCGTCGGTGCCGGCCAGGGCGGAGAACGCCGTGGTCACGGCGAACAGCGCCAGCAGCGCTCCGGGCAGCGAGCGGAGCGTACGGATCTTGAGCCATTCCGAGTGGAGCACGGGCGCGAATGCCATGGTTCAGGCCTCCTGGGGCTGTGCGGTGAACTCGGCCTCGGCCGCGGTCAGATCGAGGTAGGCCTGCTCCAAAGTGCCCTCTTCCGCCGCGAGTTCGAGGATGGGAACGCCTGCCTCGGACATGACGCGGCCGATGTCCTCCACGCGCGCTTGGTGCACACTCCAGTGCCCGTCCTCGTGCTGGACGGCGTCGTGACCGTGGCGGGCGAGGACGGTCTTGAGTGCGGTGGCGTCCGAGGTACGGATACGGACGCGGGGTTCCACGCGCGCGTGGATGAACTCCCGCATGGGGGTGTCGGCCAGCAGGCGCCCCCTGCCGAGGACCACGAGGTGGTCGGCGAAGGACGCGGTCTCGTTCATGAGATGGCTGGAGACCAGGACCGTGCGCCCCTCCCCCGCGAGACGGCGCAGCAACTCGCGGATCCAGATGATGCCTTCGGGGTCGAGGCCGTTGGACGGCTCGTCCAGCAGGACGACCTCGGGGTCACCGAGGAGGGCCGCGGCGATGCCGAGCCGCTGGCGCATGCCCAGGGAGTACGTCTTCACCCTGCGCCCCGCCACCGACGCGAGCCCCGTCTCCTCCAGCGCCGCGTCCACGCGGCGGTTCGGGATGCGGTTGGTCGCGGCCAGGACGCGCAGATGGTCACGGCCGGTTCGGTAGCCGTGCGCGGCCTGGGCGTCGAGCAACGCGCCCACCTGCCGCAGGGGTTCGTGCAGGGTGGCGTAGGCGTGACCGCCGACTGTGGCGGCTCCGGAGGTCGGCCGGTCGAGGCCGAGGACGAGCCGCATGGTGGTGGACTTTCCGGCGCCGTTGGGGCCTAGGAAGCCGGTGACGCGGCCGGGGAGGACGGTGAAGGTGAGGTCGTCCACGGCTCGCCGGTTGCCGTACTCCTTGGTGAGGGCTTGGACTTCGATGCTGGTCATGGCAGTCAGCCTGGCCGCCGGGGGTGGGCCGGCTCCTCCCCCGCCGGTGGAGATCGTCTCCCCCGTGCGGGGGAGGTCCGTTGTCAGTGGCGGCTGGCACCATGACGAAATGGTCCGCTTGCTGCGCCCGTTCGGTCGGGCGGTGACGTACACACGGCTGCTGCATCTGTTCATCGGCATCGTGTGGCCGAGCATGTGGCTCTTCGTCCGGGAAGCGTGGTGGATCTGGCTGGTGGCCGCCGCCGCGCTCGCCCCCGCCGCACTGGTGCCCGCGATGCGGACCGCGGAAGGGCTCCAGGCGAGGCTGCTGCTGACCGGGCACCGGCACGACCACGGGAGCACGGACATCGTGGTCGCGCCGTCGGCATCCTGGGGCGACCGGGGACGGCTCGTCGTCTGGCTGGAAGCGCGGCTGCTGCTGGGCTACGCGACCGTCACATGCGTCGCCCAACTGCTCTTCGGCACGGTGCACCTGCTGTCGGCGCCGTTCGACCGGGACTTCGAGGAGGGCGGACTGTTCACCCTCGCTGGCCGCGGCTGGTGGAACGTCCTGCTGGTGCCCCTGCTGCTGGTCGCACTGGCGGTGACGGTGGTCGCCTCCGGCCATCTCATCACGGCACTCGCCCGCCGCCTCCTGGGCCCCACACCCGCCGAGCGCCTCGCGGCCATGGAGGAGCGCACGGAACAGCTCCTGGAACGCACGCGTATCGCCCGTGAACTCCACGACTCCATCGGCCATGCCCTGACCGTCGCCGTGGTACAGGCGGGCGCCGCCCGCGCGGCCCGCGACCCCGCCTTCACCGACCGGGCCCTGGACGCCATCGAGGAGACCAGCCGGGCCGCCCTGGAGGACCTGGAGCGGGTTCTCGGCATCCTGCGCGAGTCGGAGCGGCCGGTCAGCAGCCGACCGACGCTGACGGACGCGGACCGGCTGCTGGAGTCCGCGCGGGCGTCGGGCGCGAAGATCGACATCGAGCTGACGGGACCTTTGGACACCGTGCCCGGACCGGTCTCCCGCGAGGGCTACCGCATCCTCCAGGAATCGCTGACCAATGTGCTGCGGCACGCGGGCGCGGTCCCGGTCGGGGCGCGCATCGCCGTCGCGGACGGCACGCTCACCCTCGAGGTCCGCAATCCGCTGACCGCCGACATACCCGGGCCCGGCCGGGGCAGCGGCCTGCGCGGGATACGCGAGCGCGCTGCCTTGCTGGGCGGGCGTGCGCGGACCGGCCCCGACGAGGGTGTCTGGCAGGTACATGTTGAGCTGCCGCTGAGTTGATCTAGGCTGGCCGGATGCCGGTCACCGTTCTCCTCGTCGACGACGAACCCCTCGTACGCGCGGGTCTGCGGGCCGTGTTGGAGGCGCAGCCCGACATCGAGGTGGTCGGGGAGGCCGCCGACGGAGCGGCGGTGATCCCGCTGGTCAGGCAGCTGCGGCCCGATGTGATCGCCATGGACGTACGGATGCCGCTGCTGGACGGGATCGAGGCCACGCGCGCGGTGCTGCGCACGGTCGATGAACCGCCGAAGATCCTCGTCGTCACGACCTTCGAGAACGACGAGTACGTGTACGAGGCGCTGCGGGCCGGTGCCGACGGGTTCCTGCTGAAGCGGGCCCGGCCCGCCGAGATCGTGCACGCGGTGCGGCTGGTTGCCGAGGGCGAGTCACTGCTGTTCCCCGCGTCGGTGCGGCAGCTGGCCGCACAGTACGGCGACGACGGCGGCAACCGGGCGGCGCGCGCGGTGCTGGAGCGGGCCCGGCTGACCGAGCGGGAGGCCGAGGTGCTGCGGCTGATGGCACGCGGACTGTCGAACGCGGAGATCGCGGCCCGGCTGGTGGTCGGGACGGAGACGGTGAAGTCCCATGTGAGCGCCGTCCTGGCCAAACTGGGGGCGCGGGATCGCACGCAGGCGGTGATCACGGCGTACGAGTCGGGGTTCGTGGCACCCGGGTGAGCCCTCCCCCGGACCGAGGCGAGGACAGCCGGACGGACCGACCGGTAGGTTCGGGGTGCCCACCACTCGCCGGGGTCAGCCACGGCGAGTACCATCCGCCCAACATGCGCACGAGCTGGGAGGACGGACGTTGGGGCCACTGACCGGCGGGGATCCCTCGCTGCTGCGAAGGATCAACTCCGCGGTGGTGCTGCACGCGCTGCGTGCCACGGACGCCGCCACGCTGACGGAGATCACCCGGGTGACCGGGTTGTCCCGGCCGACCGTCGAGGGCGTCGTCGAGGGACTCATCGAGGCGGGGTACGTCGTCGAGAAGCCGGCCGACGAGAGTGTCGTGCGGCGCCAGGGCCGGCCCGCGCGCCGGTTCCGGTTCCGGGCCGAGGCCGGTCACCTGCTCGGCGTGGAGATCGGGTCGCACCGGGTCGCCGCGCTCCTTGCCGACCTGGACGGCCGGATTCTCGGCGCCATCGCCAAGGACGTCGACGAGACGGCTCCGGCCGACGAGCGCCTCGATCGGGTGCGTACGGGCGTGGCCGAGCTGCTGCGCAGGGCCGGTGTGGCACGCAGCTCGCTGCGGGCTGTCGGGGTCGCGACGCCGGGCATCGTCGAGGCGGACGGAACCGTGCGGCTGGGCGCCGCGCTCCCCGAGTGGACGGGGCTCAGGCTGGGCGAGCGGCTGAGCCGTTCCTTCAAGTGCCCTGTCCTGGTGGAGAACGACGCCAACGCGGCGGCCGTTGCCGAACATTGGAAGGGCTCCGCCACCGAGTCCGACGACGTGGTGTTCGTCCTGGCCGGGCTGAGCCCCGGCGCCGGTTCGCTGATCGGCGGTCAGCTGCACCGGGGCTTCGGCGGCGCGGCCGGTGAGATCGGCGCGCTGCACATGCTGGGCCGCGAGGCGACACCGGAGACGCTGCTGTCGACCACGGACGAGCCCCTGCGTCCTCTCGACGAGCACGCCGTCGCCAAGGTCTTCGCCCAGGCCCGCGATGGCGACCAGCAGGCCCTCGCGGCCGTCGATCGCTTCATCCAGCGCCTCGTCCACGACGTGGCCGCGCTCGTCCTCGCCCTCGACCCCGAGCTGGTCGTCGTCGGCGGCTGGGCGGCCGGCCTGGACGGCGTACTGGAGCCGCTGCGCCGCGAACTGGCCCGCTACTGTCTGCGCCCGCCGAAGGTCGCGCTGTCCCTCCTCGGCGAGGCCGCCGTGGCGACCGGCGCGCTGCGGCTCGCTCTCGACCATGTCGAGGAGCAGCTGTTCGCGGTCGAGGGGACCGTGACGGGGCGACGCTGACGGTCACCCGGTCAGGCATCGGTCCGGCGCGCCACCGGCAGGCAGCGGCACGACCTCTGCGCCACTCAACGCGACGCGCCCCGGAGTCGATCCGGGGCGCGGGGCATGTGCCGGTACGGCGGTCAGGACGCCTGGCGCTCCGGGCCCTGGTGGATCTCCACGCCGCCGGAGTCGCCGAAGGTGAGCCGGCAGGTGTCCGCGCGGTACGTGGCGACGGAGAGCGCGGCGGTGCGGCCGTCGGCGAGGTAGCGGGTGGTCACGACGAGGACGGGCGCCCCCGGGAGGCGGTCCAGCTCCTTGGCGTCGTCCGCGCGGGCCGAGCCCAGCTCGACGGCGCTGTCCTGGCCCTCCAGCTCCAGGCGCTGCAGCTCGCGCAGCACGGCACGCGCGCGTGCCGCTCCGGCCGCGTCGATGGCGGAGAGGTCGGGCACCGAGGACTGCGGGATGTAGAGCAGTTCGGCCGCGACGGGCTGGCCGTGCGTCACGCGGGAGCGGCGCACGGTGTGCACGGCCTCGTCCCGGCCGCTCTCCAGGGCGTCCGCGACGGACGCGGGCGGCGCCGCCAGTGCGCAGTCCGCGGGCTGCCAGACGTCGTCGGTCGCCCCCGGCCAGGCGTGCTGCTCGCCCCCGACGGACACGCCCACGCGCGGCGGCGCGACAGTCGTACCGACACCGCGGCGGCGCTGCAGCCTGCCTTCCAGTTCGAGCTGTTCCAGGGCCTGCCGGAGCGTGGCCCTGGCGACGCCGAAGCGGGCTGCCAGGTCGCGTTCGTTGGGCAGAATCTCGCCAACGGTGAACTCGGAGTCCAGTGCCTCACTGAGCACGGTCCTCAGATGCCAGTACTTCGGTTCCGGCACCGTTTCCAGCTGCGTGGTCCCCACCCTGTCCTCCGCAATCGCCGTGGCCCGTCGGCGTTTTAGCGCCCTTGTTTATTAAAGGTTGTTGCACTTATCTGCGACCATAGGGCGGCCCTCACCCTTGGTCAATACCAATCGCCGGGAGCGTTCACGGGACGGGCTCGCGCCGTCACCGCCGGGACGGGGCGGTGGGAGCTACGCCGTCGCCAGCGACTTCAGCTTGTCGGGGTTGCGGATGATGTAGACCGACTGGATCTGCCCGTCCAGGACGTCCAGTTGGAAGACGCTGTCGGGCTTGTCGCCGGACCGCACCAGCACCGCGGGGCCACCGTTGATCTCCAGGAACCGGAAGGTGACATCGGGGACGCCGTTCCGGGTGACGCCCACGAGGAAGCGCCCGACCTTGTCGGCCGTCTCCAGGACGCGTACCGGCGCCTTGGCCTTGCCGCCGCTGTCGCCGACGAGACGGACGTCCGGGGCCAGCAGCGACATGAGGCCCTCCAGGTCGCCCTCCGCCGCCGCTGCCAGGAACCGTTCGGTGAGATCGCGTCGCTGGGCGGGGTCGACCTCGTACCGCGGCCGCCGCTCGTCGACATGCTTGCGGGCCCGCCCGGCCAGCTGGCGCACCGCCGCCTCACCGCGGTCGAGCATGGCGGCGATCTCGGCGTACGGGTAGCCGAAAGCCTCCCTGAGGACGAACACCGCCCGCTCCAGCGGCGACAGCGACTCCAGGACGACGAGCACGGCGAGGGAGACGGAATCGGCGAGGACGGCCCGCTCGGCGGTGTCCGGGACGGCGTCCCCGAAGTCGGTGACGTACGGCTCCGGCAGCCAGGGACCGACGTAGGTCTCGCCGCGCGCCTTGACCTGGCGCAGTCGGTCGATGGCGAGCCGGGTCGTGATGCGCACCAGGTAGGCGCGCGGTTCGCGCACCTCGGACCGCTCGGCGCCCGACCAGCGCAGCCAGGCCTCCTGCACCACGTCCTCCGCGTCGGCCACACGGCCGAGCATGCGGTAGGCGACCCCCAGCAGGACGGGGCGGTGCTCTTCGAAGACATCGGTCTCGGTGTCGGTGGTCACCGCTCCATCCCAGCCGACACGTCCGGCCGTGTCCAGGCGAAATCGGCGCCCCGACCCCGTGCCGTTCAACCTCGGGGGGCGCAGGGCGCGTTGGGGAGCACGCGAGCCCGATGTCCACGACCGTCAGGGTCTACCCGTCGGTAGCAATTGCTGACAAGCTGTCTACGGCCGTCCGTCAGCGTGTCCCAGCCGAGGAGCACCCCATGTCCGCCACCGTCTCCTTCCAGGTCGCCTCTCCCCACGGCCCGCAGAGCGTGAGCGTCGACCACACGCGCGTGGGCAGCGGCGAGCCGCTGCTCCTGCTGCACGGGATCGGGCATCACCGGCAGGTCTGGGAGCCGGTGGTCGACATCCTCGCGACCGAGCGCGATGTGATCTCCGTGGACCTGCCCGGCTTCGGAACGTCCCCGGGCCTGCCGACCGCCCTCTCCTACGACCTGGCGACGACGACGGCCGTGTTCGGTGCCTTCTGCGAGGCCATGGAGCTCGACCGGCCGCATGTGGTGGGCAACTCGCTGGGCGGCCTGATCGCACTCGAACTCGGCCGCGAGAAGCTCGTGCGGTCCGTCACCGCCCTCTCCCCGGCCGGGTTCTGGTCGGAGGCCGAGCGGCGTTACGCCTTCGGCGTGCTGCTCGCGATGCGGCAGATCTCGCGCCGGTTGCCGCTGCCGCTGGTGGAGCAGCTGTCCCGGTCGGCGGCCGGCCGTACGGTCCTGACGAGCACGATCTACGCCCGTCCCGGCCGCCGGTCACCCGACGCCGTGGTCGCCGAGACCCTGGCGCTGGCGCGGGCCACGGGCTTCGACCAGACCCTCGACGCCGGCCGGGCCGTCCGGTTCACCGACGACATCCCCGGTATCCCGGTCACCGTGGCCTGGGGAACCAGGGACCGGCTGCTCGTGCGCCGCCAGGGTGTGCGCGCCAAGCAGATCATCCCCCGGGCACGCCTCGTCAGGCTGCCCGGCTGCGGCCACTGCCCCATGAACGACGACCCGGCCCTGGTCGCGCGCGTCATCCTCGACGGCAGCCGCTGACCCACGCGGGGCGCGCGCCAACGCGCCCGACCCCAGGGCGACTCCGGCGCCGACCAGGGCGCTCCCCAGCGCCTGTACGGCGCCGTAGGAGCCCGTTCCGACGAGCGGGGCGGTGCAGGCGGCGGCCACCGGGATGAGGCCGGAGAAGAGCGTGGCGCGCTCGGCGCCGATCCGCTGCATGCCCATGTACCAGCACACGAAGCCGACCACGGTCACGACCACCGCCTGCCACAGCAGAGCGGCCGTCTCGGTGGTGCCGGGCCGGCGCAGCCACGCGGTGCCGTCCAGGAGCAGTCCGGCCGCCGCGGACTCGACCGCCGCGACACCGCACACCACGGCGGACAGCAGCCGCGGGCCCAGCGGGCGCAGCACGGGCACGGCCAGGACGGCGAAACCGACCTCGCCGACCAGCGCACAGGCGGAGAAGGCGATGCCGGCGCCGTCCGTACGCCCCCAGCCCTGGACCGTGACCGCGCCGGCGGCGACCAACAACGCCCCGTGGAGGACGGTCCGTTGGGGGCGGCGCTTGTCCAGCAGGGGGACGACCACGGCCACGACCACGGGTGCGCAGCCGACGAAGACTCCGGGAACCGCCGGTTCGGCCGTGCGCTCGGCGGCGATCACAGCCAGGTTGAAGCCGACCATGCCGACGGCGGCGAGTACTACGAGGCGGGCCCACTGACGGGCCGCGAGCGCGCGCAGCCGGGCCGGGGCGCCACGCCCGGCCAGCGGGACCAGCAGGAGGCAGGCGAGGGCGTAACGCAGGAACTGGCCGCCGGCGTACGGGTAGTCGCCGAGGAGGCTGTTGGCGGTGAAGGATCCCCCGACGAGGACGCAGGCGAGCGCGGCGAGCAGGGCTCCGCGCGTGGTGGTGGCGTTCATGGCACCGACGCTAGGAAGCGCAGCGGTCCGGATTAAGGTCCACTTTCATGACGCCATCGCAGACCAATCCGGCCGGGAGGACGGCACGGCACGCCTCGGAGCCTTCGGAGGCCTCGGAGACCTCGGCAAACGATTCCTCGGGGCGGGCGAGCGGCCCCAGCGGGCGGGCGCGGCCCCCTGCGACGCCGACCGCAGGTGGCCCGCAGCCTCCTGTGGACTCCGCAGCCTGGGAGTTGCTGCTGCCTGCCGCGTCGGCGCCGGCACGCGCGCGTGGGCGTTCGCTGCAGGCGGCGCTGCGTGAGGCGGTGCGGTCGGGGCGGCTGGCGCCGGACACCCGGCTGCCGTCGAGCCGGGATCTCGCGGCCGACCTCGGTGTGTCGCGCGGGCTGATCACCGAGGCGTACGAGCAGCTGACGGCGGAGGGCTATCTGCGCAGCGGCCGGGGTGCCGGGACCTGGGTGGGCAGTGCAGTACGGGCCGCCCGGCCACGCGCCCGTGATCTCGCGCCACGCGCCACCGGCGCCCACGCCGACTTCGTAGCCGGGACACCGGACATGTCGCTGTTCCCGCGCGCGGCGTGGGCTGCCGCGCAGCGCGGGGTGCTGGCCGAGCTGCCGCACCACGAACTCGGCTATCCCGACCCACGCGGGCTGCCCCGGCTGCGTACGGCGCTGGCCGAACTGCTGGCGCGCCGCCGGGGCGTGGTGGCGGACCCCGAGCGCATCGTGGTCGTCTCCGGGGTGGCACAGGCGACGACACTGCTCGGGTTCGTGCTGCACGCGCGCGGGATGCGCGAAGTGGGCGTGGAGAGCCCCGGGAGCCCGCAGCACGACGCGCTCTACGCATCAGCGGGGGTGACCACTGTGCCACTGCCACTGGACGACGAGGGGCTCGCCGTCGGACCGTTGCGGGAGTCCGGCGTACGGTCCGTCGTCACGACCCCGGCCCATCAGTTCCCCACCGGCATCGCCTACTCCGCGCGTCGCCGTGCCGAGCTGCTCGACTGGGCGCGGTCCGTCGACGGATTCGTCCTGGAGGACGACTACGACGGCGACTTCCGCTACGACCGTGCGCCCGTCGGCGCGCTCCAGGGGCTCGACCCCGAGCGCGTCGCGTACGCGGGATCGGTCAGCAAGTCCCTCGCACCCGGCCTCCGGCTCGGCTGGCTGCTCGTGCCGGAGGCGCTGGCCGAGGATGTCGTCGAGCGCAAGCGGACCATGGATCTCGGTCATCCCACCCTCGATCAGGCGCTGTTCGCCCGGTTCCTGGAGCGCGGCGACTACGACCGCCAGCTGCGCCGGTGCCAGCGCGCGTACCGCGAGCGCCGCGACACCCTCGTATCCGCCCTGGAAGATCACTTCCCGGGCGCGGAGGTGACCGGGATCGCCGCGGGCCTGCACGTCATCGCCGCACTGCCGGATCGGTACGGGCCCCAGGAGCGGTTCCTCGCGTGCGTGGCCGCGGCCGGGGTGGCGGTGCGGCCTCTGACGGACTACGCACACGCGCGTGCCGGGGAGGGCGATCGGCCGGGTGTGCGGCTGGTCCTGGGATACGCGCATCTGTCGCCGACGCGGATCCGTGCGGGCGTACGGCTCATGGCCGAGGCGGTCGTCGCGGGTCCACGCTGATCGGCACCACACCGGCACGCCGGTTCCCTTGCGGATGCGGTCAGTTGTTCACTTGTGGTTTGCGTGTGCGCTGCGGCGCACCAGTAGTTGTGGCACTGCACACTGGCCGGATCCCGCCTCTGGAGGCCTTCATGTCACACCGTCCGTCCCCGGGCCGCCGCAGCGTTCTGCGCGGCTCGCTCGCCGCTTCGGCGGCGCTCACCCTGCCCACAGCACTCGGCCCGGCACCGGCGTTCGCCCTGTCGGGGCGTCCCAAGGCCGGGTGGGGTGTGCAGACGGGCGACGTGACCTGCGACTCAGGGCTGGTGTGGGTGCGGTCCGACCGTCCGGCCCGGATGATCGTCGAGACGTCCGCGACCGAGTCGTTCCGCAAACCGCACAGATGGCACGGCCCGCTGCTCGGCGCTGACACGGACTTCACCGGCACGACCCGGCTGCGCGGCCTGCCGTCCGGCGAGCAGATCCACTACCGCGTGCTGCTCGCCGACCCGGACGACCCGCGCCGCACCGGTGAGCCGGTCTCCGGCACGTTCCGTACGGCCTCCGCGCGGCGGCGCGACGGGGTGCGCTTCGTGTGGTCGGGCGACCTCGCCGGGCAGGGCTGGGGCATCAACCCGGACTTCGGCGGCTACCGGATCTACAACGCGATGGCGGCGCTGGACCCGGACTTCTTCCTCTGCAGCGGCGACAACATCTACGCCGACGGCCCGATCACGGCGTCGGTCGCGCTGCCCGACGGCAGCACCTGGCGGAACATCACCACCGAGGAGAAGTCCAAGGTCGCCGAGACCCTGGCCGAGTTCCGCGGCAACTTCCGCTACAACCTGCTCGACGACAACCTCAAGCGCTTCAACGCGCAGGTCCCGTCCGTCATCCAGTGGGACGACCACGAGGTCACCAACAACTGGTACCCCGGCGAGATCCTCACCGACTCCCGCTACACCGAGAAGAACGTCGACGTCCTGGCCACACGCGCCCGGCAGGCGTTCTCGGAGTACTTCCCCATCTCCACCCTGCGCCGCCCCGAGGGCCGCGTGTACCGGGTGGTCAACCACGGTCCGCTGCTGGACGTGTTCGTGCTGGACATGCGCACCTATCGCAACGCCAACTCGACGGACGACCAGGCCACCGACGCGCAGGGCATCCTCGGCGCCGAACAGCTCAGGTGGCTCAAGCGCGAGCTGTCCCGCTCGCGGACGGTGTGGAAGGTCATCGCCTCCGACATGCCGCTGGGCCTGGTGGTACCGGACACCGGCGACGGCAAGCCGAACATCGAGGCCGTCGCGCAGGGCGACCCCGGAGCTCCGCTCGGGCGGGAGCTGCAGATCGCCGAGCTGCTGCGCTTCATCAAGCACCGCAGGATCACCGGTACCGTGTGGCTGACCGCCGACGTGCACTACACGTCGGCCCAGCACTACCAGCCGTCGCGGGCCGCGTTCACCGACTTCGAGCCCTTCTGGGAGTTCGTCTCCGGCCCGCTCAACGCGGGCGCGTTCCCGGCGAACACCCTGGACAACACCTTCGGTCCGGACCGGGTGTTCATCAAGGCGCCGACGACCGCGAACGTCTCGCCCGCCGGCGGTTACCAGTTCTTCGGCGAGGTCGACATCGACGGCGGCAGCGGCGAGCTGACGGTGCGGCTGCGCGAGTCCGACGGCACCGTGCTGTTCACGCAGGTCCTGCAGCCGGGCCGGGTCGGTCAGTAACTCCCGTGCCCGGAAGGCCGTAGCCTGGAATCCGTGCCGCGCACCGGTGTCATCCCCCGGGGCGCGGCACGGTCGTATACCCCGTCCCGGACGGTGTTTTCGCAGGTCAGAGTCCATTGTCAGTGGTCGCCTCTACGGTTTTTCCATGACGCGATCTTTGCAGGCCGTGGCCTACAGCCGACCCTCCGTGCTGGAGTCCGCAGCGGACGGACAGCGCCTGGGGCTCGAGACCTCACGGGGTGCGACGCCCTCGGGCGTGGAGGACCATCCGCGGTTCTTCGCAGGCTTCCTGACGTCCCCTCAGGTGGCCTCCGCCGGGCTGCTCGCGGTGGCCGACGTGGCCGCGGCGCGGTACTACCAGCGGCAGCTGCGCGCCTCTCTCGACCCGGTGGTGACGGGGAACGGCGACCGGCTGCGCTTCGAGTCCTTCTCCGGCTGCTGCGGGGTGTACGCCCGCCTGGACGTGCTGGAGTCGGGCCTGGACGGCGGCGAGGTCGGACACGGCACGACGAACGTCGACGTCAACAACCCCCTGCGCGAGGCCCTGTCGAAGATCGGCGCGGACGATCCGCTCCATCTGCGGGTGGGACCGGAGGAGTTGGCGGTGACCACGCTGGACGGCCCGGTCGTGGAGAAGAAGGTGCCGCTCCCCGACCGCTGGCTGCGGGGCTTCGCGGATGCGCAGGTGATAGCGGCCGGCTTCGACCTGCGGGCCGAGCTGCCGGCCGCGGAGGCCGTGCGGTTCCTGCGGGCGCTGCCGCGCGGTGGGGCGCGGGGCGCCTCGATCGGCGCGCGATGGGTGGTGTCTTCGGGGAGCGGGCTGCGGCCGACCACGCGCGCGGTGCCCGGTGCGGTGTGCCTGCCCGGCCCCGAGCGGCTGGTCGCGCTCCAGCGGGTACTGAGGCATGCCACGGCCCTGCGGGTCTACGGCCCTTCGGTCACGGGCGGCGCCGCCGCGACGGCGAGTGCCTGGGAGGTGGTCCTGCCGGGCATGCGACTGACCCTGACACTGTCGCCCGACGCCTCGCGCGGCTTCTCCGGCGAGGGCGGTGTCCTGGACGCCCTCGCGGCGGACGAGGCAGCCGAGGACGCGGAGCTGATCGCGGTACTCCTCGCGTGGGAGCCTCGCGTCGACGTGGCCGACCTGGCCGCCGCCTCGGGGCTCACGCCCGAGCGCGTCCGGGCGGCGCTGGTCCGCCTGGGCACGTCGGGGCGGGTCGGATACGACACTGCGGAGGCGGCCTACTTCCACCGGGAGCTGCCGTACGACGCCGAGCGCGTGGAGCGCCACAACCCGCGGCTGCGTTCGGCACAGGCGCTGGTGGCGGCGGGCGCGGTCGCGCTGGACGGGGCCGTCGGGACGGTGACGGCCGAGGACGGGCATGTGCACCGGGTGCGCGACGCGGCGGGCGTGCTCAGCTGCAGCTGTCTGTGGTGGGCGAAGTACCGGGGCGGGCGCGGGCCGTGCAAGCACGCGCTGGCGGTGCGGATGGTGCGGCGGGGCATCGCCGCTGCGGAGCGGGACATGGCACGAGTCGACGGGGGTGCGCGATGAGTTCGCTGATGGAAGCGGTCCGGGCCGGGCGGACGGCCGAGGTGGTGAGCCTGCTGGACGGGATGACGGATGCCGAACGACGGGCGGTCTTCCCGGAGTTGAAGGCGCTGCGCAAGGAGCTGAGGGCGGATCAGTGGACCGCGCAGGCCCGCAGCGCCTATCCCGCCCTGCACGCGGCGGGGACCGCCTGCCAGACCGGTGCGGCCGGTGTGGCGAGTTGGCTGGCGGCCTCCGACATGCGCTGGTGGCCCGCTCCGCCCGGGGTGCTGATCGACCTCCTGGGCGACCGGTCCCCCGGCTGGCTCGGCGACGTGGCGCACCGGCTGGCCGAGCGGCCGACCAGTTCGCGTGTGCCGTATGAGCTGATGGCAGGACTGGTACGGCTCTCCGGCTGCCCGGTGCCGACCACGGAGGCCTATGTCCACGGGTGGGTGGAGCACATCGGCCATGTGTGGCAGCGCGGTGACACGATCCTGGACCGGCTGCGCAAGGACCCGCACCTCGCGCAGCTCACGGCCGCGCTCTTCGAGACGAGTGAGATCGGCAGCCGTCTGGCATGGACCGCGGACGAGGGTCCGAACAGCTGGACCGAGGTGCTGGCGACGCTCACCGCCGACGGCGTCCTCGACCGGAAGCCGACGGTCGACGCGTGCGTGGCCCGGCTGCTGCGGGGAGGCGGTCCGGCCGCCGACCACCGGGTGTTCCTGCGCATGCTGCGCGCACTCGCACTCACCCGGGACGAGGAGCGGGAGCACACGGCCGAGTGGCTGGCTCTGGCTTCCGACGCCGCGTCCGTGGTGGCCGCGCACGCCCAGTCGGTGCTGGCGTCGCTGGCCCTGGACGGTGAACTGACCACCCGTCAACTGGCCGAGATGTCGGGCGCGGTCCTCTTCCGCACCGAGAGGAAGCTCGTGCGCGCCCAACTGGTCCTGCTGGGCAAGGCGCTCGCCCGCGACGCGTCCGCCGCCGATGAGCTGCTGCCCACCGCCGCCCAGGCCTTCGGACACGAGGACTCGGACGTGCAGGAGCGGGCACTGAAGCTGGTGGAACGGCATGCGGGCAAGGTCGGCACGGCCGAGACACGGGAGGAACTCGCCTCGGCGGCCACGCAGTTGATCCCCCCGCTCCGGATGCGTGCGGCCCAGAGTCTGGGTGCGGAGTCCGAGGCGTCGGAGCCGGTGCCCTACGAGGAGGCGCTGCCGCCCGCACCGGAGCCCGTGCGCCTCATGCCCGCGCCCGAGTCCGCGGAGGAACTGGCCGAAGAAGTCGGGGCGTTGCTCGCGTCCCACGGTGACGTGGCGGCGTTCGAGCGGGCCCTGGACGGGCTCGTGCGTCATGCGTACCGCGAGCGGGACGGGCTGCTGGAGGCGCTGGCCCCCGTCGTGGTGTGCCCCTGGTGGGACGGGCGGGAGCAGTCGTTTGCGTACAGCGCGGACGCCTACTTCATCAGGTACAACGGCCTGATCAACGCCGCGCACGGTCTCGAACTCCTACTGGCGACGCTGCGGGGGATGGTGCTCACGACCACGCTCCACAAGGCCCTCCACCGCGGGACCGTCACCATCGACTGCGGCCACAGCCCTCTCACCCGGGCCTTCGAGGCCCGCATCTGGGAGGTGGCGTACCGCATCCGCACCGAGCCTCTGCCGTTCCTGCTGTCCACGCCCACCTGGGGCACGGGCCTGCTGGAGCCGGACGAGCTGGTGACGCGTCTCGACGAGTACCGGCGGCTCGGCGCACGGGTGTCGGAGGCCGACTTCGCGCAGGCGCTGCTGCGGGTCCGACGCGGCGACCGTGCGGTGGCCGAGGCGGCCGCGGAGCGGGCGGCGGCGCTGGGCACGCCGCAGGGGACGCGTCTCGCCGAGTGGCTGGAAGCCGGGGCTCCGGCCGCGCCCGCGTTCCGGCGGCAGACGTCAGGGGACCGCATACTCGTCGAATCCGGGGAGATCGCCGAGTGGCAGGGTGACTTCCCAGCCGGATTCCGTCCGTTGGGACGGCCCGTGAGCTTCGACCGGGACCACTGGCACTGCTGGCACGGGGGCGAGGGCATGCGCCGGCACTGGCTGGCCCTGCTGCCGGAGCAGCGTGAACTCGTGGCGGTCAGAATGCTGCGCGAACTGTCGGCGGTCGCCGTCGACGACACCCGGGGCGAGGCGGAGGTCCTGCCGCAGCTGGCCGAATCGGGCGGTGAGGCCGGTGATGCGGTGCACCTGGCCGTGGCGTACGGGCTCGGTGCGCGGCACCCGGAGGACCGGCTCGCCGCCGTGGACGCCCTGCTGGTGCTGGCGGCGCGCGGGCAGCTCGACGGCGCCCGGATGGGCGCGGATCTGGGGCAGTTGGTGCGACGCGGGGCACTGAAGCCGTCGCGGCTCGTGGAGTCGGCGCGCACGGCGGCGGCCACGGGGGCGAACGCCACCGTCTGGGGGATGCTCCGGCATACTCTTCCCGTCCTCCTCGCGGACGTCGCAACCAGCGGCACGACCAGCGCGACGACCGCGCCCCCACGAGGACTCGCGGATCTCGTGGCCGTCGCTGCGGAATGCGCCGAGCGAACGGGGGCACGCGGGGAACTGCCGCATCTGGCGCGGACAGCGGATCGCCGTGGCTCGTCGCGGCTCGTGGCCCAGGCTCGGCGCCTGCGCAGTACATTGGCGGCTGCGTGACGTGACGAGAAGGGTAGAAAACAAGACAAAAAGGTTCTTTACCGCCCGGTCACAAAGCGTTCGTGATCACGCAACACCGTTCCTTCACAGTGGGTGCATGAGTCGAGACATATCTGATGTGACGCGTGCGAAATCCGGACGTTCTGTCCACCCCTGGCGGAGGAACGTCGTCCAGGTCGCCGAACTCTTCACGGCGGGGTTCCACTCATGGTGGTCACGCCGCCACGGTCACGCGCCTCCGACGGGCGATACCGGTGCCCGGCCGCGCCCTGACGCGCAGGCCGGGCCGTCGGAACCGTCGCCGGAGACGTCCGCGGCGGTGACCGATGAAGGCGCCCTCTGGCGGATGCGGACGACAGTGCAGGACGAACCGGGGTCGCTGGCCGTGCTGTGCACGGCCCTCGCCGGGCTGCGGGTGGACATACTGAGCCTGCAGACGCATCCGCTGGCCGAGGGCACGGTGGACGAGTTCCTGCTCCGTGCGCCCGGCGGGCTCACGGCAGCCGACATCGCCCGTGCGGTCTCGGAAGCCGGCGGTGCCGGGACCTGGATCGAGCGTGCCGACGCCCACGACCTGGTGGACGCGCCGACCCGGGTGCTGGGGCTTGCCACCCGTACCGCGCTCGATGCCGCCGAACTACCGCTGGCACTGCGGCAGTTGCTCGGCCGGTGCACCATTCGCTCGCTGCCCGCAAGGCCTGCCGTGGGCGGAAGGGGCCCCGAACCGCTCCCGGTGGAGGGCGCGCTCGAGGACACCGTGATGCGGCTGCGGGCGCCGGAAGGCGGAGTGATCACCGTGGAGCGGCCGTATCTGCCGTTCACGCCGACCGAGTTCGCGCGGGCGCGGGCCCTCGTGGAGCTGGACGCCCGGCTCGGCCCGCGCGTGCCGCGCAGCGAGGACGTGCTGACGCTGCCCGAGGGCAATGACATCACGGTGCGCCGAGCGGACACCGGTGACGTTCGGGCCGCCAAGGAGATGCACGAGCGGTGCTCGACGCGGACGCTCGGGATGCGGTACCACGGGCCGGTCGGTGACGCGGACCGCTATCTGAAACACCTGCTCAGCCCCCGCTTCGGCCGCACGATCGCCGTGCAGACCGCGTCGGGGCGCATCGTCGGGCTCGGCCACCTGCTGTGGGACGGCGACGAGACGGAGGTCGCGCTGCTCGTCGAGGACGCCTGGCAGCGGCGCGGCATCGGCAGCGAGTTGCTGCGCAGGCTGGTGGGGATGGCGGTCGAGGCGCGCTGCGAGAGCGTGTACGCCGTGACGCAGTCGTCCAACACCGGCATGGTCGCCGCGATGCGCGCCCTGGGGCTCCCCCTCGACTATCAGATCGAGGAGGGGACCCTGGTGATCACGGCCCGCCTGGCTGCGTCGGATGTCGAGCCGGAGGGCGCCGTGGGGGTTACGGGGCGACTGTCGAGTGCGGGTGGGACGGGGAGGGTCGAAGCGCCGTAGAGGCCAGGGGCCGGTTGACGGCCGCGGGTGTGCTGTGGCTGGGCGTGCCCTGCGGCCGGGCCGCACGTCGTGCCGGCCCCGCGCCCTTTTCCGGGCGCGCCGGCGTTCCCAGCGCTGCGTCGAGATCCGCCCACAGGTCCTCGACGTCTTCGAGCCCCACCGACATCCGCAGCAGTCGGTCGCTCACTCCGGCGTCGCGTCGGTCGTCCGCGTCGACGATGCGGTGGCTGATGGACGCCGGGTGCTGGATGAGGGTGTCGACGCTGCCGAGGCTCACGGCGGGGGTGATCAGGCGGACGTCGGCGATGACCTCGTGCGGGTCGCCGTGGACCTCGAAGGCGATCATGGCGCCGCCGATGCGCGGATAGTGGACGCGGGCGACGCGCGGGTCGTCGGCGAGACGGCGGGCGAGTTCGGCGGCGCTCGCCGAGGCGGCCCGTACCCGCACCGGGAGGGTCGACAGGCCCCGCAGCAGCAGATAGCCGGCCAGCGGATGCAGGACACCGCCCGTGGCGAACCGTATCTGCCGCAGCCGCCCGGCGAACTCCTCGTCGCAGGCCACCACGCCCGCCATCACGTCCCCGTGCCCGCCGAGGTACTTGGTGGCGCTGTGCAGCACGAGCCGCGCACCCTGTTCCGCGGGGCGCTGGAGCACCGGGGTGGCGAACGTGTTGTCCGCGAGCAGCGGCACGGAGCCGCAGGCGTGCGCCACGGCCCGCAGGTCCACCTCGGTGAGCGTGGGATTCGCCGGGGACTCGACCATCACCAGGCCGGTGTCCGGACGCAGTGCCTCCGCGATTCCGGCCGGGTCGGTCCAGGTCACCTCCGAGCCCAGCACTCCGGCGGTGAGCAGATGGTCGCTGCAGCCGTACAGGGGGCGTACGGCGACGACGTGGCGCAGGCCCATCGAGGCGCGTACGAGCAGAACGGCGCTCAGTGCCGCCATCCCGCTGGCGAAGGCGACCGACGCCTCGGTGCCCTCCAGCCGGGCGAGGGCGGTCTCGAAGCGGGCGACGGTCGGATTGCCCAGGCGGCCGTAGACGGGTGGGCCGTCCGGCTCGGCGCCGGTGGTGGCGAAGGCGTCGATGCGGGCGGCCTCGCCGCGGCTGTCGTAGGAGGGGTAGGTGGTGGACAGGTCGATCGGCGGAGCGTGCAGGCCCTGCCGGGCGAGGTCGTCGCGGCCGGCGTGCACGGCCTCGGTGGCGAGTGCTCTCGGTGCGGTGCGTACGTCGTCGTACCCGTGCATAAGGTCGTATGCCTCCCTGCTCGCTGGGTCCATGGGCAGCCATAACTCAAGGCCGAACAGCGGAAGACTGAACAGCGGGCGGGGTTCAGTGGTGGAGGACCGTGTTACGTTCGGCCAATGGCCGAATCTGTCGTACTGGATCCGGTCGATCTGCATCTGCTACGGCTCCTGCAGAACGACGCCCGGACCACCTACCGCGACCTCGCCACGCAGATCGGGGTCGCGCCGTCGACGTGTCTGGACCGGGTGACGCGGCTGCGCCGTTCGGGCGTGATCCTCGGCCATCAGCTCCGGCTGGACCCGGCCAAGCTGGGCCGTGGGCTTCAGGCGCTGCTGTCCGTGCAGGTCAGGCCGCATCGGCGGGAGCTGGTGGGACCGTTCGTGGAGCGGATCCGGGCGATGCCGGAGTCGCTGACCGTCTTCCATCTGACCGGGCCGGACGACTATCTGGTCCACGTCGCGGTCGCGGACATGGCGGATCTGCAGCGGCTGGTGCTGGACGAGTTCACGTCCCGGCGCGAAGTGGCGAGGGTGGAGACCCGGTTGATCTTCCAGCAGTGGGACTGCGGGCCGCTTCTGCCACATGACGTGCCGGAGAACACGCCCTCAGCGAAATCGGGCTGATGTAGGACAGGCGCCGGCGAAACCGGGCTGACGCGGCGCCGGTCGCCGTATGAGGATGGACCGCATGTCTGAGACCAACAGCCCGCTGCCCCGTGAGGTCGCCGACGCGTACGTCGACGAGCTCATCGCCCTCGACCCGGTGACCGGTACGTACCTCGGCGTGAAGGAGAGTTCGAGCAAGCTTCCCGACCTCTCGCCCGCGGGTCAGGAGGCGCTCGCGGACCTCTCGCGGGCCACGCTCGCCCGGCTCGACGAGGCCGAGCGGCGGCCCGGCGCGGACAGTGACATCGAGCGCCGGTGCGCGCGCCTGCTGCGCGAGCGGCTCACCGCGGAACTCGCCGTGCACGAGTCCGACGAAGGCCTGCGCGCGGTCGGCAACATGGCCACGCCCGCGCATTCGGTGCGCGAGATCTTCACCGTCACCCCGAATCAGACCGACGAGGACTGGGTCGCGATCGCCGAGCGGCTGCGTGCCGTGCCGGTCGCGTACGCGGGCTACCGCGAGTCCCTCGCGCTGGGCCTGGAACGCAAGCTGTACGCGGCCCCGCGTCCCACCGCCACGTTCGTCGAGCAGCTCACCGAGTGGTCCGACACGGGTGAAGGGCATGGCTGGTTCGAGGACTTCGTGTCGGCCGGGCCCGATGCGCTGCGCGCGGAGCTGGACGAGGCCGCCCGCGGGGCCACGGCCGCCGTGGTGGAGCTGCGGGACTGGATGCGCGACGTGTACGCGCCGGCGATCGAGAGCGCCCCGAACACGGTCGGCCGCGAGCGCTACGCCCGCTGGGCGCGCTACTTCAACGGCACGGACCTCGACCTGGACGAGGCGTACGCGTACGGCTGGTCCGAGTACCACCGGCTGCTCGGCGAGATGAAGAAGGAGGCGGAGAAGATCCTTCCCGGCGCCGCGACCCCATGGGTGGCGCTGGCGAACCTCGACGAGCACGGCCACCACATCGAGGGCGTCGACGAGGTCCGCGACTGGCTCCAGGGCCTGATGGACGAGGCGATCGAGAAGCTCGACGGCACGCATTTCGAACTCGCCGAGCCGGTACGCAAGGTGGAGTCCTGCATCGCCCCGCCCGGCGGCGCGGCGGCGCCCTACTACACGGCCCCCTCCGAGGACTTCTCACGGCCGGGCCGCACCTGGCTGCCGACCATGGGGCAGACCCGCTTCCCGGTCTACGACCTGGTCTCGACCTGGTACCACGAGGGCGTGCCGGGCCATCACCTCCAGCTCGCGCAGTGGACGTACGTCGCCGGGGACCTCTCCCGCTACCAGGCCACCATCGGCGGGGTCAGCGCCAACGCCGAGGGCTGGGCGCTGTACGCGGAGCGGCTCATGGACGAGCTCGGTTTCCTCACGGACCCGGAGCACCGGCTCGGTTACCTCGACGCGCAGATGATGCGGGCCGCCCGGGTCATCGTCGACATCGGCATGCACCTGGAGCTGGAGATCCCGGCCGACTCCCCGTTCCGCCCGGGTGAGCGCTGGACTCCGGAGCTCGCCCAGGAGTTCTTCGGCGCGCACAGCAGCCGTCCGGCGGACTTCGTGGAGAGCGAGCTGACCCGCTATCTGACGATTCCGGGCCAGGCCATCGGCTACAAGCTCGGTGAGCGGGCGTGGCTGCTGGGCCGCGAGAAGGCACGCGAGCGGCGCGGCGACGCCTTCGACCTCAAGGCGTGGCACATGGCGGCCCTGTCCCAGGGTTCCCTGGGCCTGGACGACCTGGTGGACGAGCTGGCCCGGCTCTGAGGTGGACGCCGGCGCCTGCTGCGGAAGTCAACCCCTGCCGCACGCGCCGGCATCGCCGCCCCCTCGACGCCGTCATCGCACCCTCAACGCCCGAATCCGCCCTCGGAGTTGATGACCTCACCGGTGATCCAGCCCGCCTCGTCCGTCGCCAGCCAGGCGATGAGGCGGGCGGGGTCGTCGGGCATGCCCCACCGGCCGGTCGGGAAGCGGGCGGCCACGGCCTCGTACGCCTCGCCCGTCAGGTAGTCCGTGTCCACCGGGCCGGGGTTGACGGTGTTCACCGTGATGCCTTGTTCGGCGAGCGTGGTCGAGAGCGAGCGGGTGATCGAGGCCAGTGCGCCCTTCTGAAGGGCGTAGGCGATCTCCCCCGGCATGCCGCCCGCGATGTCCTGCCCGGAGGTCATCATCACGACGCGGCCGCCGGGACCGGCCGGCCTCAGCCGGGCGTGGGCCTGGACGAGAAGCAGTACGGCGCGGGTGTCGACCGCCCAGTGCTCGTCGAGCATCGCGGCGTCGATCTCGCCGAGGGTGCCGTCGGAGCCGCTGACGGCGTGGTTGGCGATCAGGATGTCGAGCCTTCCGCCGAGTGCCGCGGCGGCCGTGGCGATCAGCTCGGCGGGCGCGGCCGGGTCGGACAGGTCACCGGGTCCCGCGAGGACCCGGGCCTCGGGGTCGCCGAGCGCCTCACGCACGGAGGCGACGACGTCGTCCGGGCTGTCGGCTCCCCAGGGCATGGCGGCGTCGTGCGGCACATGGTGGTGCAGATAGACGCTCGCCCCGTACGCGGCGAGCCGCCGTGCCACCGCATGACCGATGCCGGCGCGCCTGCTGGCCCCGGTGACCAGAGCGGTCCGGCCGCGCAGGGGCAGGGGGTCGCGGCGCAGGTCTTGGGGGGTGGGGTGCGGTAGTCGGGGCATGACAGATCATGATGGTGATCCGCCGGGTGCGGCGCACCTGGATATTCACCCATCCACGTGGCGTCAGTGCGGCAGCCGTCGCAGTTGGACGAGCCCCAGCCAGATCTCCGGGCCTGGCTGCACCTGGGCGGCTCGGACGGCGTACGCCCCCGGTTCCAGGGCCACTCGCAGATGCTCGGTGCGTTCCGTCTCCCGTCCGGGCCAGGCGGAGTCGAACAGGACGACCGTTCCCGGCACTTTCCAGCGCACTTCGCTTCCCCAGACCGCCGTGGCGAGGGCGTCCGGAACCCGGGCCAGCAGTTCCGCTTCGGAGTCGGCCGCGCACCACCGCACGAAGATGCCCTGGTCGGGCAGGTAGGAGGTCGAGGCGGGCTCGTCGCCGAACACCAGTGCCGCGCTGTCTCCGACGGGCAGGAGTCCGACGAAGCCGTCGATCTCGCAGGCCCGGTCGTAGTCCGAGGCCGTCTCGTCACCGTCCGCGCCCGCCCAGAAGGGCAGCACCGTCTCCGGCACCGCTATCAGCGGGCCGCCGCCCGACTCCACCCACTCCACCACGCCCGGTTCCGCGTATCGCACCATGGCAGCAGAACCTACACGCACCGCGTTGCGCTCAGATCACCCTCACCAACTCACGCCTCAGCAGCCGCAGTTGTCGGCACCCGCTCGCGGTGCGGTCAGCGGGTCGGCCTCCCGACGCTCCCGCCCCCGCCAGGTCTCGTACTCGAAGCCCTCACGCGCCCAGTACTCGAAACCTCCCAGCATCTCCTTGACCTGGTAGCCGAGTTCGGCGAGGGCCAGGGCGGCGCGGGTGGCGCCGTTGCAGCCGGGGCCCCAGCAGTACGTCACGACGGGTACGGACCTGTCGAGGAGCTGCGCTGCCTGCTCGGGGATCAGCGCGGTGGGGAGGTGGATCGCGCCGGGGATGTGGCCCTGGTCCCAGGACTCGGTGGAACGGGAGTCCAGGACGACGAAGCCGGGGTCGGCGTCGGCCGCGAGTGCGGCGGCGACGTCGGACACGTCGGCGTGGAAGACGAGGCTCGCGCGGAAGTGGGCGGCGGCGTCGGCAGGCGTGGCGGGCGCGACGCGCAGGACAGCGTTGGGCGTAGTCGTCATGACTGGAAATCTACGACCGGTGATCCACGCTCTGAAGAGGAATTCCCTTGCGCTCCTCTTGTTCCACCGGGGAATTTCCTGCTATTCCTCGCCCATGACCGCGTATTCCCCGGACGCCACCGACTGGCGCATCCTCGACGTCCTCCAGCGCGACGGCCGCGCCAGTTTCGCCGAGCTCGCTCGTGCCGTGTCCATGTCCGCGAGCGCGGTCACCGAACGGGTGCGTCGGCTGGAGGAGGCGGGCGTCATCCAGGGCTATGCCGCCGTGGTGGACCCCGAGCGGCTGGGCCTGCCGATCCTGGCCTTCGTCCGCCTTCGGTACCCGAACGGCAACTACAAGCCGTTCCACGACCTGGTCGCCGCGACGCCCGAGATTCTGGAGGCCCATCACGTCACCGGCGACGACTGTTTCGTCATCAAGGTCACGGCCCGTTCGATGCGGCATCTGGAGGAGGTGTCCGGCAAGATCGGCACACTGGGCTCGGTGACGACGAGCGTCGTCTACTCGTCCCCTCTGCCCCGCCGCCCGCTCGGCCACTGACGTCATCCGACACCCCGCTGCCGCAGCACCGACCCCGTTCTCCCCTTCACGACCTCCAACTGCGCATGGATCCGCCGCCGCAGATCGGGGACATGGCTGACGATCCCGACGCTGCGGTCGCGCTCGCGCAGTGAGTCGAGGACATCGAGGACCTCGTCGAGGGTCTGGTCGTCGAGGCTGCCGAAGCCCTCGTCGATGAAGAGCGTGTCCAGGCGGACCCCGCCGGCCTCGTCGGTCACGACGTCCGCGAGACCGAGAGCGAGGGCGAGAGAGGCGAAGAACGTCTCACCGCCCGACAGCGTCGCCGTGTCCCGCTCCCGCCCCGTCCAGGCGTCGACGACATGCAGCCCGAGCCCGCTGCGGCCACGGCCGGCCCGGTCGTCGGAGTGGACGAGGGTGTAGCGGCCGGACGACATGCGTTGCAGCCGCACGGTCGCGGCGGCGGCGACCTGTTCGAGGCGGGCAGCCAGGACGTACGACTCCAGGCGCATCTTGCGTTCGTTGTCCGACGAGGTTCCGGCCGTGAGCGTGGCGAGGCGGGCCACGCGGTCGTACTCCTGGCGCAGCGGGGCGAGTTGGCGCACGGCGGCGGTCGCGCGCGTGGACAGCCGGTCGAGCTCGGTGCAGCGCCGGCCGGCGGCGTCACGCGCGGAGGCGGCGTCGCGGGCCCGCTGGACCGCTGCGGAAGCGGCCCGCTCCGCGGACCCCACCTCGGCCGGCGGCTGCTGGGCGGCGGCAGCGGTGTCGGCCTCGGCGAGGACCGCGCGTACAGCGGACTCTTCGGACTGCCAGGCGTCCAGCCGTCGTTGCAGGTCGCGGTGGGCGGCGTCGTCGAGGAGCGCGGCGGCCGCGGCGTGCGGGGTGTCGAAGCCCGCGCGGAAGGCGGCGTCGGCCAGGCGGGCATCGGCGTCCTTG
The DNA here is from genome assembly GCF_045162795.1 of Streptomyces sp. NBC_01017. NCBI lineage: Bacteria > Bacillati > Actinomycetota > Actinomycetes > Kitasatosporales > Streptomycetaceae > Streptomyces > Streptomyces sp. NBC_01017. Next base: position 8,973,520 of record NZ_CP108683.1, on the reverse strand, counting down.
AGCCGTTGGGCGACGTCCTCGGCGACGCGCGCGGTGTCGGCGGCGTCGGTGAGCAGCTCGGCCTGCCGCTCCAGTTGGGCGGCTCGCGCGGCCACGCTCGCGGCGGCGCCGCGGGCCTGGGCCAACTCACCCTCCAGGGTGGCCCGTTCCCGGTCCAGACGCTCGCGGTGGCCCACCCGGGAGGCGACTCTGACCGCCGCCCGTTGCCGGTCGGCGGTCCGCTGCTCGTACTCCGCCTCGGCCCGGCGCAGCTCCTCATGTGCCGGATGCAGGGCGGAGGCGTCCCGGCGAGCCTGCGCCCACAGGCGCTCCAGCTCCTCGCAGTGCGCGGCGAGTTGGCCGGTCGGCGAGTCGCCGGCCTCGGCGGTGGCAGCGGCGAGCGCCTCGCGTACGACGCCCAGGTGCCGTTCCTTCTCGCTGTGCCGTTCCTCCGCCTGCTGGTAGGCGGTCAGCGCGCGCTCCTCCGCGTCCCGGTCCACGTGCCCGGCGTCCTTGCGGGCGGGGGCGGGGTGGTCGGTGGCGCCGCAGACCGCGCAGGGTTCGCCGTCCTGCAGCTGGGCGGCCAGTTCGGCGGCGATGCCGTTCAGCCGCTGTTCCTTGACGTCGAGCCAGTGCGCCTTGGCGTCGAGCACCTGTTCCTGGGCGAGCCGGGCCTGTTCGGCGGCGGCGTCCGTGTCCCCGGCGAGCTGGTCCCGCATCCGCGCGGCACCGAGCCGCTGCTGCGCGGGCTCACGCTGTACGGCGAGCTGCTCGGCCCGGGTCGCGGCGTCCTGGGCGGTGTCGATCCGGGCCTGGAGTGCGGCGCGGCTGTCCTCCCAACCGGCGAGCCAGTCCTCGGCGTCCTGTAGCAGGCCCTCGTCGGCCCGCTCCTGACGGTCCAGCTCGTCGCGCTCGTCGACGAGTTCGGCCAGTCGCTGCTCACCGCGACGCGCCGACTCCAGTCCGCCCAGTTCCTCGGCCGCCCGGCGCGCGGCCACCGCGAGCCCGGCGGCGCCGGCCCCCGCGAAGGTCTCCGGCAGCAGTACACGCGCGCGTGCCTCGGCCGCCGCCGCCCGTCGGTGCTCCGCCTCGGCCGCGTCGCGCAGCTCCAGCGCGGGCGCCACGGCCTCCGCCTTGCGGGACCGCTCCATCCGGACCTGCGCCTGGCGGTAGCCGTCGGCACGCTCCTCCAGCAGCGCGGCCCGCTCCGTTGCCTCGGCGAACCTCCGCTGCAGCCGGGCCACTTCGCGTACGTCGGCCAGGGCGCGATCGGCGGCCGCCTGGGCGGACTCGGCGGCCAGCAGGCGGCAGTGGGCGCCGGTCAGCTGCTCGCGGGCCGTGCTGCGGGCGATGGCGGCAGCACCGAGGATGGCCTCGGCAAGGCCCGGCTCGCCCGGTGCGAGGTCCGGCGGCAACTGCATGGCGTTTCCCGCCGCCTGCTGCATCCGGTGGGCGTCGGCCAGCAACGCGGCGTCGCCGTCCCGCACCTGCGCCTCGGCCGCCCGTCGGCGCTCGGCGAGGCGCTTCTCCACCTCGGCGAAACGGTGGGTGTCGAAGAGCCGGCCCAGCAGCTTTCCGCGCGCCTCGGCGTCGGCGCGCAGGAAGCGCGCGAAGTCGCCCTGGGGCAACAGCACGACCTGGCAGAACTGCTCGCGGCTCATGCCGAGCAGCTGGGTGATCTCCTCGCCGATCTCCTGGTGCGAACGGCTGAGGTCCTTCCAGCTCCCGGCCTGCACGTCGTACTCACGCAGCCAGGTCTGCGCCTTGTCGAGCGTCGTGCCCGAGCCGCGCTTCTTCGGGCGCTCCCAGGGCGGTTGCCGGGTGACCTCCAACCGGCGTCCGGCAACGGTGAGTTCGAGCCGGACCTCCGTGCGCGTGCCGGCCGCGGCGTGGTCGCTGCGCAGGGTCATGCCCTGGCCGCTCTGACGGGCACCCGGCACGGAGCCGTAGAGCGCATAGCAGACGGCGTCCAGGACGGAGGTCTTGCCGGCGCCGGTCGGTCCGTGCAGCAGGAAGAGGCCGGCCAGGGACAGCGCGTCGAAGTCGACGGTCTGCGAACCTCCGAAGGGCCCGAAGGCCGTCACGTCGAGGCGATGGAGCCTCACCGCGCCACCTCCCGCACAACCTCGTCGGCCCGCGCCGCGTCGAAGGCGTCCCTCAGCACGCCCTGTTCGTGCTCGTCCGGTCCGGCCCCGCGCACATGCGCCACGAAGTCCTCCGCGATCTCCTGATCGCTCCTGCCCGCGAGCCGCTGCGCATAGGACACCTCGGGATCGTCGGGCGCGCGCTCGGGGTCGAAGACGAGGCTGAGCGTGTGCGGGAAGCGCTCGGCGAGGCGGGCCATGGGGTCCGCCGGGCGCACCGCGTCCGTGAGCGTCGCCTCGACCCAGGCCTCCTCGCACCGCGTGAGCGCCGGGTCGGCGAGCAGGTCCTCCAGCGTGCCCCGGATCCGGGCCAGCGCGCGCGGCACCGGGCACTCGACCCGCTCGGCGGTGACCGCTCCGTCGGCGTCCAGGTCGACGAGCCACATGCTCTTGCGGTGATCGGCCTCCGAGAAGGAGTACGGCAGCGGCGAGCCCGAGTAGCGGACGCGCTCGGTGATGGTCTGGCAGCCGTGGAGGTGGCCCAGCGCCGCGTAGTCGACGCCGTCGAAGACCCCCGCGGGCACCGCGGCCACCCCGCCGACGGTGATGTCCCGCTCGCTGTCGCTGGCCTCGCCCCCGGTGACGAAGGCATGCGCGAGGACGACGGACCGCGTGCCACACGCGCGTGCCGTGAGGTCGTCGCGCACTCGGTCCATCGCGGCGGCGAGCACTGCCTCGTGCCCGGGCTTGTCGACGCCGAACTCGTCCTTCACCAGGGCGGGTTCGAGATACGGAAGCCCGTAGAAGGCCACATCGCCGAAGTCGTCCCGGAACACGACCGGCGTCCCGCACGCCGACGGCTCGGTCCGCAGATGGACACCCGCGCGGCCGATCAGCCCGGCTCCCACACCGAGCCGACGCGCCGAGTCATGATTCCCGGAGATCATCACGGTGGGCACACCGAGGTCGGCGAGCCGGTGCAGGGCGTCGTCGAACAGCTCGACCGCGGCCAGTGGCGGAACCGCCCGGTCGTACACGTCTCCCGACACGACCACCGCGTCCACACCGCGCTCACGCACGGTCGCGACGAGGTGACCGATGAACTCGGCCTGGGCCCCGAGCATGTTCACCCGGTGGAACGCCCTGCCGAGATGCCAGTCGGAAGTGTGCAGCAGCCTCATGATCCCCGAGACTAACGGCCGGGTCCGACAGCACGGGCGGTTACTCCCGTATCGCCCCGTCATGACAGGGGCGCCATACGCCCGTTACGGACATTTCACACAGCACGCCCTGCCCGCCGTGCAGCACGCCGCGCCGCCCAGCCCCTCACGCGTCCCCGTACGCCTCTCCCCCGAGCTCGAACCCCGCCGCCCCCGCCGTCGCGTCCGCGAGCCACGCGCGAAACGACTCCACGTCGGCGTCCGGCAGACCGATCTCGATCGTGACCGCCTCCCCGTACCGCACGTCCCGGACCTCGCGCCCGGTCGACCTGAGGTCGTTCTCCACCTTGCCCGCGCGCTGGTGGTCGACGGTCACCGTGGCCAGCCGGAAGCGGCGGCGGGTGAGCGTGCCGAGCTCGTCCATCGCCTGTCCCACGGCGCCGCCGTAGGCCCGGATGAGCCCGCCCGCGCCGAGCTTCACGCCGCCGTAGTAGCGGGTGACGACGGCGACGACGTACCGCATGTCGCGGCGCAGCAGCATCTGGAGCATCGGGACGCCGGCGGTGCCGCCCGGTTCGCCGTCGTCGCCGGCCTTCTGGATCGCGGCGTCGGCGCCGATGACGTAGGCCCAGCAGTTGTGGGTGGCGTCAGCGTGCTCCTTGCGGATGCCTGCGATGAAGTCCTGGGCCTCCTGTTCGGTGGCCGCCGGGGCGAGCGCACAGATGAAGCGTGAGCGGTTGACCTCGGTCTCGTGCACGCCCGCGTGGGCGACTGTGCGGTACTCGTCCTGCATCCGGCCAGCCTATGCCGAGCTTCCGCCAACCCTCGTCCCGAGGCCTGAGCCCTGAGGCCCGAGCCGGGGATCGGTTCACGTCGGCTTCTTGCCTCGCGCCACCATCACCGCCGTCAGCAACGCCGTGCCCGGCGTGAGAGCACGCCAGGTGGTGCCGTGCCAGGCGAGTACGGCGATCGCCGACGTCGGAAACTTCGTACGGACCTCGGCGAGCGCGCCGTCGAGGTCGTCGCCCGCGAGGTCGAGGACGAGTTCCTCCAGGCCGGGGTTGTGCCCCACCAGCAGCAGCGTCTCGACCTCGGCAGACACCTCGTGCACGACCGCCAGCAGGTCGGGCACGTCGGCCGCGTACAGTCGCGGATCGTGACGCACCGGTGGCGGTGTGCCCCACTGGGAGGCCGCCAGGTCCCAGGTCGCACGCGCGCGTACGGCGGTCGAGCACAGGGCGAGGTCCGGCAGACAGTCGGCCTCGGCGAGCATCCGGCCGGCGACCGGGGCGTCGCGGCGGCCGCGTGGGGCGAGCGGGCGTTCGTGGTCGGCGACACCGTCCGGCCAGGCGGACTTGGCGTGCCGCAGGACGACCAGGCGGCGCAGCGGACTCGCTCCCATGCGCGTGCTCACGCCGGGCTTCCCAGGTCGCGCGCGAGGTCGAGGCCGAGGAGCCGGTCGGCGTAGGCGTACGTCTCGAAGCGGGCGCCGTCCGAGAGCTCCGGCGCGGTCTCCACCCAGCGCAGGACGCCGAGCACGCCGGGTACGTCGAGGTCGTCCTCCCAGGCCGTACGCAGCTCTGTGCGCACCTCGTCGGGGATGGGCCGTGACGGCCGCTGCGCCCAGCCGGCAACGGCACGGCGCCAGCGGGCGAGGGTGTCGTGGGCTTCGGCCAGCGCGGCCACGTCGAGCCGTACGGGCACGTCTCTGCGCCGGGACAGCAGTGCGAGGCGCAGGGCGGCGGGGTCGCCCTCCCGCGGCGGCGCCTCCGAGCGCACGGGCGCGACGGCGACCCGTACGCCGTCGGGTTCCGCGTCACCGCCTTCACGCACGACGTGGATCACCTGCGCCTCGCCCAGGCCGCCCGAGGCCGCGTCCCGGCCGTCCTCGAAGGGCCGGATGCCGAGCGCCGCGGCGCCCGCCCGGAGCTCCGCCTGCTGCCGCTCCTCGTCGAGCAGCGCCCAGACCGGCGTACCGCCGAGCTCCAGGGCGCGGACGAGGAGGTCGGCGACGAGGAGCACCCGCAGGGCGGTGACGTCGAAGCCCTCCGTATGCGCCTCGATGCGGGTCAGGCCGCGGCGGGCGGGCGCGGCGTCGACGGGCTTGCCGGTTCGGGCGTCGATGATGCGCAGCACGGAGCGAGCGTAGGCGCCCGCGCGGTCGTAAGCAGCCATCCGGCCCGCTTTCCGGTCAGCGTGGCGGGCGTCGGGTCCGCCCGGAGTTCGCTGGTCATCCATAGTCGTACGGCCCATTCACGCGCGCGAGGCGTCTGTCGTACCCGGGCATCGCCACCCCCTGCCGTGCGGACTGCCCGAACGGTACTGCGCACCTGCCCGCCCGGACAGGAGTTCGGGCCAGGGTTCCCAGGATCCGCGGCGTGTCGGGGAATCCTCGTGGGCCGTCGGCCGTTGTGGGTCATGAGAACAGCTGGACGGCAGTTGTACGAATCACTGGTACGTACGAAGCAGGGAGGCCGACGGTGTACGGCGACGAGGCAGCGGTCCGCAGGATCCTCACCGAACTGGGCGACACCTGGGCCGTCGTGGGCCTGTCGTCGAACGAGCGGCGGGCGGCGTACGGGGTCGCCGATGTGCTGCAGCGCTACGGCAAGCGCATCGTGCCCGTTCATCCCAAGGCCGAGACGGTCCATGGCGAGCGCGGCTATGCCTCCTTGGCGGACATCCCCTTCGACGTGGACGTGGTCGACGTCTTCGTGAACAGCGACCTCGCCGGCCCGATCGCCGACGACGCGGTCGCCAAGGGCGCGAAGGCGGTCTGGTTCCAGCTGGGCGTCATCGACGAGGCGGCGTACGAGCGCACGCGCGCGGCGGGACTGGAGATGGTCATGGACCGCTGCCCGGCGATCGAGATACCGCGCCTCGGCCGTCCCCACCACTGAGTCGCCGCCGCGCCGAGCTGCCGTCTCACTGCGCCGCCACTGCACCGAGCCGCCTCCGGGAGCCTCCCCTCCCCACGACGACCACCCCATAATGCTCGGGTGACTTCCGCCTCTCCCCACCCCAACTCCAGCGCCCCGCACCGCTTTCCGGTCGTCGTCGTGGGCGCCGGCCCGGCCGGTCTCACCCTCGGGAACATCCTGCGGGCGGCGTCCGTCGACTGTCTGGTCCTGGAGATCGAGACACGCCAGTTCATCGAGCAGCGGCCGCGTGCCGGCGTCATCGAGGAGTGGGCCGTACGCGGACTCCAGCGGCGCGGCCTCGCCGACACGCTGCTGGAGCGGGCACAGCGGCACACCGAGTGCGAGTTCCGGTTCGCCGGGGAGCGCTACCGGTTCGAGTACGCACAGCTGACGGGCGCTCATCACTGGGTCTACCCCCAGCAGTTCCTGGTGACGGACCTGGTGCGCGAGTACGCGGACGTGCGCGGCGGCGCCATACGGTTCGGTGTGCGGGACGTACAACTGCACGACCTCGACACCGAGCGCCCCTCGGTGTCGTACACCTGCCCGGAGACGGGACAGCGGGAGATCGTGCACTGCGACTTCGTGGCGGGCTGTGACGGGGCGCGCGGAGTGACGCGGGCGGCCCTGCCTGCCGACCGGGCCCGCATCTCCCGCAGCGACTACGGCATCGGCTGGCTGGCGCTGCTCGCCGAGGCGCCGCCGTCCTCGGACTGCGTTCTGTTCGGCATGCATCCCAGCGGGTTCGCCGGGCACATGCCGCGCAGCGCCGAGGTGACCCGCTACTACCTCGAGTGCCCGCCCGGCGACGACCCGGAGAACTGGTCGCACGACCGGGTCTGGACGGAGCTGCAGCAACGGCTCGGGGCGAACGGCGCCCCGCCGCTGACGGAGGGGCGTCTCATCGAGAAGCGTGTCCTCGACATGCACAACTACGTGGTCGAGCCCATGGTGTTCGGCCGCCTCTTCCTGGCCGGCGACGCCGCCCACCTGACCGCCCCCATCGCCGCGAAGGGCATGAATCTCGCCCTGCACGACGCCTTCCTGCTCGGCGACGGACTCGTCGCCCACCTGACGAAGGGCGACAGCACCGGCCTGGACGGCTACTCGCAGGCCTGCCTGAACCGGGTGTGGGACTACCAGGAGTTCTCCCACTGGCTCTCGGAGGTCTACCACGGCACGTCCTCGGGCGACCCGTACCGCGCGGGCACCACCCTCGCGCGCCTCCGCCGCATCTTCGGCTCCCCGACGGCCGCGATGGCGTTCGCGGAGCAGTACCTGGGCAAGCACGCAGACGCCTGACTACGCCACCTCGGGACCGAGGTCGCCTTCGAGGACGGTCCGGGTGATCGGGGGACGGTCCCACAGGGCGAGGATCTCGTTGGCGAGGTCCACGATCGGGAGCGGGTGCGGGGCCCCGTCCACCTGGATGGCGGCGGCCGACAGGCTGCGCGGGACGGCACCGGCGGCGAGCAGGACGCGCCACTCCTGAGGACCGAGCTCCAGGAACTCCAGCCCGGTCAGTTTGGCGATCTCCTGCGGATCGGCGAGTGTGCCGGGGTATGCGGTGAGGGTGCGCAGGCGGGGCAGGCCGGTGAGGGGCGCGAGGCTGAACGGCTCACCGTCCCACACGCCGATGCTCAGCGCTTCCAGCTCGGGGTGGGCGGCGGCCTGGATGCTGGTCAGGCTGCTGCTGTTGACCCGCACCACGGCCGACGGCCGGTCCCCGCGAGAGTCGCCGCCCGCTTCCCCGCTCTCCCCGTTCAGCACCAGATCGGTCAGCGAGTCGGCGAGCAGTTCGGCGCCGATGTTCCACTCGTGGCCGACCATGACGATCTGCCCGAGGTGGCCGCGCGGACCGGGTGTCAGGTCGACCGCGATACGGTCGCCGCCACCGTTGCCGCCGAAGACGATCCAGCCGGGTGAGCCGACCAGTCGCTGCACCGCGGCGTCGGGCGGGGTGACGACCGCCTCCATCGCCGCGAACTCCCAGCGGCACGGGCGGGAGGAGGCATCGGCGACGAACAGGTCCTCCAGCGCGAGGAGTTCACAGCCGACTGCGTCGTAGACGACTTCCGCCGTCTCGTAGTCGCCCCAGTCCGCCCACCGCGCCCGCGTCACCCGGTAGAGCGCCTTGAGTTCGTCGGGCAGCGTGACGCCGAGGCGCGCTTCCGCGGCGGCGATCTCCGCCTCGGTGGCGCCGATGGCGTCGGGGAGCCGCTCGCGCAGGGTCCGTTCCAGCTGCGCCGGGTCCGCCGACGGCGCCGGCACCGCGCCGGGCATCGGATCGGGCAGGCGGCGCCACGGCTCGGCCACGGCGTCCTCGACCAGGAGGAGCGAGCCCGGGTACGGCCCGGCGATACCGGGATCCGCGGCGGGACCACAACTGATCAGACGGAGCACGGTCCGACCCGCCGGCGAGATCTCGGCCACGAAGGCGATGTCGTCGGTGTCGGCCTCCAGAAGAGCGTTGCGCACCACCTCGACCGCGTCCCACTCGTCCTGCATGTCCTCGACCTGGGCGGCTCGTCCCGGCTCCGGTGACCGGCGCCGCACGGGCACGCTCCACCCGTACACACCGATCCGGCCGGTCACATGGCCGCCCGGAGCGGCCAAGCGCTCCTCGTTGCTCGCCCGCAGGACCCGCAGGATGGGTTCCCAGGTCGCGAAGTCATGTATCGAGGGCAACGGTGGCCTCCGGTCGTTCCGTCGGTCGTGACGGAGCCGATCATCGCCGGGTTCGGCCGTTTCGGCCGTTCATCCGCTGGTGCTGGGCGACCGGCTTCAGTCGTGCAGCGGCCGGTCGCTGAGCCGGTGGTCCGCCACGTTCAGCGCCTCGTCGACGAGGCGGCGCAGATGACCGTCGCCGAGCGAGTAGATCACCCGTCGGCCCTCCTTGCGCGTGTTCACCAGACCGGCGAGACGCAGCCGCGCCAGATGCTGGCTGACGGCGGGCCGGGCCGCGCCGCAGGCCTCGGTGAGGGTCGTGACGTCGGCCTCGCCGGCCGTCAGTGCGTGCAGCAGCGTGAGACGGGTGCGGTCCCCGAGCAGGGCGAGGAGTTCGGCGGCGAGTGCGAACTGTTCCTCGCCCGGGGTGCGCGGGTGCGCATCGTGCGCAGTTGATAGGTGCATGCGTGCGCTCATACGCACATAATGGCCTCGTGGACGGCCCGCGTCCACACCCGCGCAACAGACCTCCACACACTCAGGCGACGGAAGGGGAACGCCGTGGGCGACCTGCACGAGCACGAGCACCACCACGGGCACGGTCACGACCGGGGCCCGGCGAGCGAGCACGAGCACGCGCACGACCATCCCCACCCGCACGACCACTCCCCCACCGGCCTCCGCCACCGCCTCGCCCACCTCTTCACCCCCCACTCCCACGAGACGGCCGACAAGCTCGACTCCGCGCTGGAGTCCTCGGCCCGCGGCATGCGCGCCCTGTGGGTCTCGCTGGCGGTCCTCGGGCTGACGGCGCTCGCCCAGGCGGTCGTCGTGGTCGCGTCCGGGTCGGTGGCGCTGCTCGGCGACACGGTGCACAACACCGCGGACGCGCTGACGGCCGTGCCGCTCGGGATCGCCTTCGTACTGGGCCGGCGCGCGGCAACTCGCCGCTTCACCTACGGCTATGGACGGGCGGAGGATCTCGCGGGCATCGCCATCGTGCTGACGATCGCCGCGTCCGCGGCCTTTGCGGCGTGGACGGCCGTCGACCGCCTCCTCGACCCCCGCCCCATGCAGCAGATCCCGGCGGTGGCCGTGGCGGCACTCGTCGGGTTCGCGGGCAACGAGTGGGTGGCCCGCTACCGGATCCGGGTCGGCCGGGCGATCGGCTCGGCCGCACTCGTGGCGGACGGCCTGCACGCCCGGACGGACGGCTTCACCTCACTGGCCGTCCTGTTGGGCGCGGGCGGTGCGGCGCTGGGCTGGCAACTCGCGGACCCGATCGTGGGGTTGGCGATCACGGCCGCGATCACGCTGGTGCTGCGGGACGCCGCGCGCGAGGTGTTCCGGCGGGTGATGGACGCCGTGGACCCGGCCCTGGTGGACCGGGCCGAGCAGGCACTGCGGGAGGTCGAGGGCGTACGAGAGATCGGCGAGTTGCGGTTGCGCTGGATCGGGCACCGGCTGCGCGCCGAGGTGGCGGTCGTCGTGGACGGCGAGGCGACGGTACGGCAGGCACACGCCATCGCCGTCGACGCCGAACACGCGCTGCTGCACGCCGTGCCCCGGCTCACCTCGGCCCTGGTCCACGCCGACCCGGCACCGGTGCCGGGCGAGGCGGATCCGCACCACGCCCTCGCCCACCACACCGCGGCCTGAACCCGCGTACTCAGGAGACGCCGAGCCCCTCCAGTACGACCGCCCCCGGCAGCTCGGCGAACGCCTTGCCCGGCACGAGCAGCTTGCCGCGCCGCCGGCCGCTGCCGACCAGGACGTACGGCAGATCGAGGACGGCCGAGTCCACCAGCACCGGCCAGCCGTCGGGCAGCCCGATCGGGGTGATGCCGCCGTACTCCATGCCGGTCTCGCTCGTCGCCGTGTCCATCGAGGCGAACGAGGCCTTACGGGCGCCCAGTTGACGGCGCACCACGCCATTGACGTCGACCCGGGTGGTGGAGAGCACGACACACGCGGCCAGGGACGTCTCGCCGCCGCGCTTGCCGGCGACGACAACGCAGTTCGCCGACTGTTCGAGCAGCTCCCGCCCGTAGTGCTCCACGAACACGGCGGTGTCGGCCCACTGCGGATCGGTCTCGACGTAGATGATCTGCTCGGCGGGGACGCTGCCGTGCCACTGGCGTACGGCGTCGGCGACCGGTCGGGTGAGCTCGTCGAGGCAGTCCGGGGCGGGAACGGCGTGGTCGAAGTGTCCGATGGGTGCGTCCATGAGCGCACGCTAACAGGACCGCGGAGGCTTCCGGCCGGGCGTCTCAGTGCACGAGGGGAACGGAGACCGTCAGGGTCATCTGCATCGGGACGTCGCCCTGATTGGCGTAGGTGTGCGGGGCGTTGGCGTCGAAGGTGACGCTGGAACCGGCCGCGACGCGGTACTCCACACCCTCGACGGTCAGGGTCAGTTCGCCCGTCGTGACATGGGCGATCTCGACGGTGCCGGCGGGATGCGGGTCCGATCCGCTGTTCTCGCCCGGCATCAGCTTCCAGTCCCACATCTCCAGCGGACCGGGGGCCTCCGTGCCGGCGAGGAGCCTGCTGTAGCTGCCCGCGTCGGTGTGCCACAGCCGGACCACCTGCTCGGGCGGGACGATGCGCACCTTCGGGCCCTGCTCGTAGTCGAGGAGGGTCGTGATGCTGACCCCGAGCGCGTCGCCGATCTTGACCACGGTGCCGAGGCTCGGGTTCGTGCGGGCCTGTTCGATCTGGATGAGCATGCCGCGGCTGACCCCGGCGCGCGCGGCGAGCGTGTCCAGGGTGAAGCCGCGCTCGGTGCGCCAGCGCTTGACGTTGCGCGCCAGGGACTGGGTCAGCAGGTCGAGGTCCGACACATTCCGTCCAACGTTGCGGAGTCCAATATTCTGGATGACAGGGTTTACCCCACTGCACTACGGTGGGATGCACCCGATCGTGCACCGAACTGTACTGCGAGGCACCCGTGACAGCACTCTTCGCCCTGGCCACCAGCCTGCTGTGGGGGCTGGCCGACTTCGGCGGCGGACTGCTGACGCGACGCACCCCGGCCCTGACCGTGGTCGTCGTCTCGCAGGGGATCGCGGCGATCGTGCTCGGCGTGATCGTCGTGGCCACCGGCGCCTGGAGCGAGGCCGGTGACCGGCTGTGGTTCGCGGTCGCCGCCGGAGTCGTGGGCCCGGTAGCCCTGCTCTGCTTCTACAAGGCGCTCGCGCTGGGCCCGATGGGCGTGGTCTCCCCGCTCGGCACCGTCGGCGTGGCCGTCCCGGTCGGGGTGGGCCTCTTCCTCGGCGAGCGGCCCGGACTGATGCAGGTCGCGGGGATCGCCGTCGCCGTGCTCGGTGTGGTGCTCGCCGGCGGACCGCAACTGCGGGGTGCACCCGTGCAGCGCCAGGCCATCCTGCTCACGCTGATCGCCGCCTTCGGCTTCGGCACGGTGTTCGCGCTGATCGCGGAGGCGTCGACCACCATCACGGGCCTGTTCCTCGCGCTCTTCGTCCAGCGTGTGGTCAACGTGGTGGCGGGCGGCCTCGCCCTGTACGCCTCAGTCCGGCGGGGCGCCGCCGCGCTCCCGGACGGCACCTTCCCCTGGCGCTCCCTGCCGGCGCTCGCCTTCGTCGGCCTCGCCGATGTGGCGGCGAACGGCACGTATGTGGTCGCCGCCCACCACGGCCCGGTCACGGTGGCCGCCGTGCTCGCCTCGCTCTACCCGGTGGTGACGGCGATGGCCGCGCGCGGTTTCCTCAAAGAGCGGTTGCGGGGCGTGCAGGCGGCGGGCGCGGGGCTCGCACTGGTGGGGACGCTGCTGCTGGCGACCGGCTGACTCAGGACTCCGCGTCCAGCTCGGCGAGTTCGACGGCCGCCGGCTCATCCGGCTTGGCCACCGCCTCCTCGTCCGGCCCGTCCAGCTTCGCAGCCGCCTTCTCGTCCAGCTCCGCCAGCTTCGCCACCGTCTCGTCGTCCAGCTCGGCCAGCGCCTGGAGCTGCTCGGGGGTGATCCCGTCGGGTATCGGCACGGGCGCCGGGGTCCGAAGCGGCGGCTGCCAGCCGTCGTCGGGGGTCCAGCGCCGTACGACTCGGGCGGGCGCCCCCGCCACGACGGCGTGGTCGGGCACCACGCCCCGGACCACCGCGCCGGCCGCGACCACGACGTTCCGCCCGATCCGTGCCCCCGGCAGGATCACCGCGCCGGTGCCGATCCAGCACCCGGGGCCGATCTCGACCGGCTCCATCCGCGGCCACTGCTTGCCGATGGGCTCGTGCGGATCGTCGTACGAGTGGTTCGTGGACGTGACGTACACGTACGGCCCGAAGTAGCAGTCGCTGCCGATGGTGACTGTCGTGTCGGCGATGACATGGCTGCCGCGGCCCAGCACGACGCCGTCCCCTATCCGCAGGATCGGCTCCGGGCCGAGGTCCAGGTCGGGCATCAGACCGGCCGTCAGCGTCACCTGCTCGCCGACGATGCAGTGGGAGCCGAGGTGGATCCAGGGTTCGCCGAAGACCGTGCCGAGCGGGAAGGCCAGCCGGGTGGCCTCGCCGATCGAGCCGAAGTGGAAGCGGCCGGGGTTCTCGGACGTCACCGAACCCGTGCGCTGCACCCAGGCCCAGCCCGCATGGACGGCGCGCTGCGTGAGGCCGCGCCGCCAGGACGAGAACGTGTTCTTGCGCTTGGGCACCCGCTTACCGTACTGAGCGCGCCGGGCCCTTATGCGGTCGAGGGCCTGTGATCTTCGCCCTACCGGGTGGCGTACGGTGCGCAGTGTCGACGACGTTTGCGGTGAGGAGAGGGCGATGACGCAGAAGGCGCTGGTCATGGGCATCGGGGGCCGGGAGCCGAAGATCGACGAGGCTGCGTTCGTGGCGCCGACCTCGTCGGTGATCGGGGACGTGACGCTGGAGGCGGGGGCCAGCGTTTGGTACGGCGCCGTCGTGCGGGGGGACGTGGAGCGGATCTCCGTCGGGGCCGAGTCCAATGTTCAGGACAACTGCACGTTGCATGCCGATCCCGGTTTTCCCGTGAGCATCGGTGCGCGTGTCTCGGTCGGTCACAACGCCGTGGTGCATGGGGCGACCGTCGAGGACGACTGTCTGATCGGGATGGGGGCGACTGTCCTGAACGGTGCGGTGATCGGGGCGGGGTCCCTGGTGGCTGCTCAAGCCCTGGTGCCGCAGGGGATGCAGGTGCCGCCCGGGTCGCTGGTGGCGGGGGTGCCGGCGAAGGTGAAGCGGGAGCTGACTGAGGAAGAGCGGCAGGGCGTCACGCTGAACGGAACCCTGTATGCGGACTTGGCGAAGGCCCACCGGGACGAGCACGGGGCGTAGCGGTCCTACGAGGTCCGCGGCCCGTCCGTGGCTGGTCGCGCCGTTCTCCACACCCCTTCAGGACGCGCTTCAGTCCCCGGCGGCCACCGGTTCCGGCTCCGCGTGTGCCGTCTGGGCCTTCTTCGCCTTGCGCTTGATGATCAGCATTGACGTCAGGCCGATCAGGACGGCTGCCACCAGGCCCAGCCACGAGAAGCGCTTCAGCCAGGACTCGGCGACCACTCCGACGTAGTAGATGACCGCGGTCGTGCCGCCCGCCCAGAGGATGCCGCCGAGGACGTTGGCGGTCAGGAACTTCCAGTACGGCATCCGCAGGACGCCCGCGAGGGGCCCGGCGAAGATGCGCAGGAGGGCGACGAAGCGGCCGAAGAAGACGGCCCACATGCCCCACTTCTGGAAGGAGCGCTCGGCGGTGGCGATATGGCCCTCGCTGAAGTGCTTGGGGAATTTCGCGCCCAGCCATGCCAGCAGTGGGCGCCCGCCCTTGCGGCCGATCGCGTAGCCGATGGAGTCACCGATGATCGCACCCGCGGTCGCGCAGGCGCCGAGCACGAAGGGGTCGATCTCACCGTGCTGGGAGGCGAGCAGCGCCGAGGAGACCAGGATGATCTCGCCGGGCAGCGGGATGCCCAGGCTCTCCAGACCGATGACCACGCCGACCAGTAGATAGATGGCGAGCGGGGGCACCGTTTCGAGCCATTCCTGGACGTGCAACGCCGCTTCCTCCCATGTCGTGCACCCTGTGGTTTCCCGGCGCACGCTCGGTCGTGAGCGTGCGCCGGGGCAGCCTACCTGTTCAGAGTGACGCTCTCGGAGTCCCACAGGTTGCACTGGTGCTCACGGTGCACACCGGTGCTCGGCACGTTCCCGCCGGCCGACGGTGTGCGCAGCGACAGCACCGTCCCGGGCCGGGCCGGCATCGCGGGCTGTCCTGTGGCGCGCGGCACTCCGTCGCGGACGAAGGAGCCCCAGTACTGGATCATCTGCCGCGCCAGCGTCCGCTGCTCCGCGTCCAGCGGTGACCGGAGCCCGAAGTGCTTGAAGAGGTACTGCACCTCGTTGACGTGGGTCGCACCGAAGTCGAAGTCGGTGCCGAGATCGCGCAGGGACGCGAACGGCGGGGAGGTGCGGTCGGCGAACTCGTAAGCGTAGACCTTGCCGCGCCCGGCGAGCGTGCTGTCGAGGCGGAGCGCCGGGCAGGCGAACAGCTGGTCGCCCTGGGCGGTGGCGTACGCGATGGTCGGCGAGGGGTGGGCGGACAGCGGGTAGCGGGCGAGGACCTCGTCGCCGTAGTCCTCCCGCATGACGGCCGGGTACTGCTCGGCGGTGAGCGGGGTTCCGCTCAGGTCGAACCGGGCGAAGGCGAACAGCCGGCCTTCGTCCTGGTTGGCCCCGTTCATGACCGGCACGCCCGCGGCCGCCCCGCGCGCGAACGCCTCCTCGGGCTGTCTAGGCAGGAAGTCGCCGCCGACCACGGGCGCCCAGTCGAACGCGCTCTGGGCGGCCAGGATCTCGGCGGCCGGCTTGGCACGCAGACACGCCAGGTCGGTACAGCCGAGCTTCTGTGCGAAGTCGGCACCCTGGGCCACGGCCGTCCCGTGCGGACGGGCGCCGCAGTCGCCGTACGCCCCGCTCTGGATGATCCCGGCCCTGAACAGCCCCTTCGCCGTCGGCGAGGCCAGCTGGGTGCAGACCGAGCGGCCGCCCGCCGACTCGCCCGCGATGGTCACGCGACCCGGATCACCGCCGAAGCGGCCGATGTTGGCGCGCACCCAGCGCAGTGCGGCCTGCTGGTCGAGCATGCCGAAGTTGCCGGAGACACCGTCGCGCGCCTCGCCGTCGAGCCCGGTCGTGGCGAGGAAGCCCATCGCCCCGAGGCGGTAGTTCACGGTCACGACGACGGTGCCGGTCTGCCGGGCGAAGGTGTCGGGGACGACGTCCTGACCGGCCCCGGCGGTGAGTCCGCCACCGTGGAACCAGACAAGGACCGCACGGCTGGCGACCCCCTCGGGGACATACACATTGAGGTCGAGGCAGTCCTCGGTGTGGCTGGGTTCCTCATAGCCGGGATCCCAACTCGCGCCCTGCACACATGTGTTGCCGAAGTCCTGTGCCGTACGCACCCCTTGCCAGGGTCGGACGGGACGCGGCTGCTTCCAACGGAGCTTTCCGACCGGCGGCTCGGCGTAGGGGATGCCGAGGAACTGCCTTCCCTCGGCGGTGGTTTCACCCCGCACCCAGCCCGCGGACGTGCGGATGACGGGCGGATCGGCGGCGGCTTGCGCGGGCACGGGCGTGACGAGCGCGGCCGCGAGGGCCATCAGCGCGACGGACATACGACGTAACACCGGTCCACCTCCACATTCGTTGACTGTCGAAGGTCGTCAAAGGTTCAAGCGGGGCTGCTGGGCGCGGCGGGAAAGCTATGAGCGTCAGTGACTCGTGTCAACGATCTGCGCAAGGAACGGCCGAATGACGCAGGGAACGAAGCAGGGGCCACCCCGGTGGGGTGACCCCTGACCGACTCAGGTCCTAGCGGAGTACGGAGTCGAGCGTCGCGCCGGCCGCGCCCACGACCGTGGAGACCGTGGCCGGCACCTTGGCCGGAAGGGCCACGACGGCATCGACGGGGGTGGCGGCCCCGGCTTCGTTGCCGGAGTCGTCCTGGACGTAGCGGGTCTCGTAGTGCGACTGCGGATCCCCCTCCGGCAGGTCCTGCTCATCGCGCGGAGACTCCGCGTCGGGCGGCTCGGGGACGGCGGTGCCCTGCGACTCGTGTCCGGGCTGCGCAGGTGCCCCGTTCTCCGGCCCCTGCTTCTCCTCCGGCTTCTCCCCTCTCTTCTCCCCTCTCTTCTCCTCGGTCTTCTCGTCGGACCCGGATCTCTCCCCGCGTACGTCCGCAAGCCCGCCGTCGAGCATCCAGCGCTGCGCCTCGGACCCGTCCCGTTCGGCGACCACCACGCTCACGCCTTCACCGGACGCAACGGCCAGTCCCCCGGAGCGGCGTGGCAGAAGTTCGCCGTGGACGGTGAGGTCGTAGCGCACCTCACCGGCGTGCGCGAGGCAGTCCGCCAGGACGACCGTGCCCTCGTCGGCGTCGGAGTCGAGGCAGAGGGTGGGGTCGGCGGCGCTGCCCAGCAGGCCGTTGTCCCGGTACGACCACTGCTGGGACGCGGCGGACGAGCACGCCGCCAGCTCGGCTCGGGCACCGGTGCGGACCTCGCCGTCGCTCAGGTCCAGGCACAGGCCACGGTCGAGATTGCGGAGTCGGCCCTGGGCGATCTCGACCGGGTCCTCGGCCGAGGCGGCCGACGGTGACCCGCCGGACGAGGGCGGGGGCACCGCGCCCGGACGGACGGTCTTGCCGCTGGGGGCACCCCAGGTGGCGCCCGGGGCGGGGACGCCGCTCTCCTCGGTCCAGCCCTTGGCCGTGAGCACCGTCACGAGCAGCGCGAGAGCGGTGAGACCGACCCCCATGGCGACGGCTTTCGGACGGACGCGCGGCGGAGCCAGGCGCTCCGGCCGGTGCCGCCCGCCGTGGCGCGGGCCTTCCCACGGCGTCGGCCCCGAGCCGCCCCGCCGGGGCCGGGAGTCGAGATAGCGCCGGGCGCCCCAGCCGAGCACGGTCTCGGCCAGCAGCACTTCGAGACCGCCCTCGAAGTGGCTGAGCTGCTCGGCGGCGTGACGGCAGTAGCGGCACTCCGTCAGATGCTGCTGGACATCGGGCAGCAGGGCTCCGCCCCGGCGAATGGGGACATCTAGAAGCCGGTTGTAGTAACGGCATTCCCGGCTGGGCGCGAGTTCGCCATGGGCGCGGACGCAACCCCTCCTGAATTGCTCGCGCACTCCCTCCAGTGCGGCCGAGGCGGTTGCCGCGTCCACCCCCAGCAGACCAGCGGGTATGGATATCGGTTCCGCCTCGACCTCGGTGTGCCAGAGAAGGCATTGCGAGGCCCCCGACAGAGCACGGAAAGCGCGTTCTGCGATATGCCGCCTTTCGGGCGTCACGGACCGCGCGGCACGAAGCCCGCGGCCGCCCGTCGGTTTGCCGAGTTCCGGCAGCAGAGCGGAAATTTGGCTGTCAGCCGCCCACTCCTTCACCAGATCCCTTACGGCGGTGAGGAGTTGGGGACGCAGTGCGCCGCCGCCCGGTCGGCCGAGCACGCGATGGAACGCGGCGGCGGCCACCATGGAGGCCGAACTCTCCGTGGACACCAGGCAGATGGCCGCGTAGTCGTGGGTGGCGCGCCAGTGCCGGGCCATCAGCAGCGCGACGGCATGAGCGTCCGCACCGGCCTTGCCGAGGCTCGCGACGAGATCGCGGTCGGACTCTCCGGGGCTCGCCCCGGGCCGTGGCGGGTAGGGCGGTCGTGGGGGGTGGGGGGATTGCACTGAACCAATTCCTTCCCGGCCTCAGGACGGCATGGGGAATGCACGCCCGTCGGAAAGCAGGTGCCTGATTGGTGCGTACCTAGGCCGCGTCACCTGTGGACCGGCTATCGGGGCCGCTCACTTTCGCACAAGCGACGCACAGGAAACAAGAAGTTCGAGTGACCAACGTTCAAAAGACAAGAAATTCAGAATAGTTACCGGCGGTATCCGCACCCGCATTCGATAGCACCGCCGAGGGACACACCAAGTTGTGTGCAACCAAGGACACTTGGTCCACGGAATCTTCAACTCCGCATCGATCGGCGGTATGAGGGCTGCCGGGCGGCCAGGACACAGAATCGGCCAGGACACAGAAGAGAGGCCCCGCACACTCGGCGGGGCCCCTCTTCGTGGTCGTACGGCTCGACTCAGCCGTTCGGCCTCAGCGTCCAGACGACGGTCATCGCTGCGGTGACGGCTCCGTCACCGCGCTGGATCTCGATGGCCACGGGAAACTCGGGCCGCTCCCCCGCGTCCAGCTCCGCGACGACGTCGGCGGCCGGACGGCCCAGCGTCGCGGTGGCGGTGACGGCACCCATGGCGAGCTTCTTGTAGGCGATCTCGGCCTTGACGGCGAGCGGGACGGCGCGCGAGAGCTGGTCGCCGAACGCGGCCAGCACGATCGCCCCACTGGCGGACTCTCCGAGCGTGAACATGGCGCCGGCGTGCGGCCCGCCCACGTGGTTGTGGAACTCGCCCTGGTCCGGCAGAGCCACCACGGCCTTCTCCGGCGTGGTCTCCAGGAACTCGAGGTTCAGGGTCCGGGCCATGGGCACGGTGGCGGCGAGCATCTCGCCGATCGACATCTGGTCTGCGCTCATGGCGGTCATGTTACCCATGAGTAGGCTCCGAGGAACAGGTCGTGTGACGGAACAGATAGGTGGTCCGTGTAAGGGGACTGCGATGGATGCGACGCGATGGACGCCGCACGGCTCGAAGCCGTCCATCCGACCCGTGACCTGCAATTCGTTTGGCAAATCGAGGACCGGGCGGCGATAGTCGGCCGGTGACCTCCGCCGCCGATCCGCCCCGCCGTTCCCGCCGCCCCGCCTGGGCGGGCCGCAACTACAGCCTGCTGACCGCCTCGGCGTTCGTCACGAACCTCGGCAGTCACGGCGCGCTGATCGCCGCGGCGTTCGCGGTGCTGGAGGCCGGCGGCGACGGCGGCGACGTGGGGCTGGTGGCCGCCTCCCGCACGCTGCCCCTGGTGCTGTTCCTGCTGATCGGGGGCGCCGTCGCGGACCGGGTCCCGCGGCACCGGGTGATGGTCGCGGCCAACGCCCTCAACTGTCTCTCCCAGGCCGTCTTCGCCGTGCTCGTCCTCGCCGGCGAGGCCCAGCTGTGGCAGATGATGCTGCTGACCGCCCTCGGCGGTACCGGGCAGGCGTTCTTCAGCCCGGCGGCCGAGGGCATGCTGCTGTCGTCGGTGCAGGGCGAGCAGGCGAGCCGGGCGTTCGCCGTGTTCCGGATGGCCATGCAGGGGGCAGTGGTCGGCGGTGCCGCGCTCGGCGGTGCCATGGTGGCGGCGATCGGGCCCGGCTGGGTGCTGGCGGCGGACGCGGTGGCCTTCGCCGTCGCCGGATCCATGCGGGCGTTCCTCGACGTGAGTCACATTCCGCAGCGCGCGCCGGGCGGCGGCATGCTCGCCGATCTGCGGGACGGCTGGCGCGAGTTCGCCGGGCGGCCGTGGCTGTGGGCTGTCGTCGTCCAGTTCTCCATCGCGAACGCGGTCGTCGCCGCGGCCGACGCGGTCTACGGTCCGCTGGTCGCCCGCGACCACCTGGGCGGGGCGGGCCCATGGGGCATGGCGCTGGGCTTCTTCGGCGCGGGCACGGTCGCCGGAGCCCTGCTCATGACCCGCTGGAAGCCACGCCGCCTGCTCCTCGCCGGCACCCTGTGCGTCTTCCCGCTCGCCCTCCCCTCCGCCGCGCTCGCCGTTCCGGCGCCGATCAGCGTGCTGTGCGCGGTGATGTTCCTCACCGGCGTGACGGTGGAGGTGTTCGGCGTCTCCTGGATGACGGCACTCCATCAGGAGATCCCGGAGGAGAAGCTGTCCCGGGTCGCCGCATACGACTGGTTCGGCTCGGTCGCCCTGGTCCCACTGGCGACGGCCCTGGCCGGCCCTGCGGAGGCGGCGGTCGGGCGCACGTCCGCGCTGTGGGGCTGCGCCGCGCTGGTCGTGGTCGTCACGGCGGGGGTCCTGTGCGTACCGGACGTACGGAACCTACGGCGCCGTACCAAGCAGGTCACCGCGAGCGGCCACCTCGGCTCAGCCGATGCTGAAAGCCCCGTTCGGGGGCTCGGGTGACGGTACGGCGTCCTCGTCCCGCACCGGCCGCGCCCCGCCGATGAAGTCCCGCAGCGCCGACCCGTGTTCGACCCTCGCCGGAAACGCGTCGGAGGCGGTCAGGCGGGCCAGGGCCGCCAGGTCGAGGGGCCGGTGCGCGGCGATGAGCACCGCGTTGCCGAACCGCCGGCCGCGCAGCACACCCGGCTCGGCGATCAGCGCCAGCTCCTCGAACACCGTGCCGTAGGTGGCGATCTGGGAGCGCAGGAAGGCGAAGGGTGCGGCATCGGCGAGGTTGGCCACATAGACGCCGCTCCCCCGCAGGACCCGGTCGGCCTGACGGACGTACGCGAGCGACGTCAGGTGGGCCGGCACCCGTGACCCGCCGAAGACATCGGCGACGAGCACGTCGGCCGAGTCGTCCTCGGCCGCTTCCAGCCAGTCCCGGGCGTCCCCGGCGTGCAGCCGGATGCCGACCCCGTCCGGAACCGGCAGATGCTCGGCGACCAGCTTCAGCAGCCCACGGTCGGCCTCGACCACGTCCTGCCGTGAGCCGGGCCTGGTGGCCGCCAGATACCGGGGCAGGGTGAGCGCCCCGCCGCCGAGATGGAACACGTCCAGCGGACGCCCCGCCTCGGCCACAATGTCCAGGACATGGCCGAGGCGGCGCGCGTACTCGAACTCCAGATGGGTCGGCTCGTCGAGATCGACGTACGACTGAGGAGCCCCGTCGACGGTGAGCAACCAGGCCCGCTTCCGATCGACGTCGGGCATCAGCTTGGCGGTGCCGTAGTCGACGGCGCGGGTGACGGGTATGGGATCGCTCACCTGCTCATTGTGCAGTCCCCGCGAACCGAGCGACCTCACACGACGGCAGTCACGGTCCCCGCTCCGACGGTCCTGCCACCCTCACGGATGGCGAACCCGAGCCCCGGCTCCAACGGCACCTCGCGCCCCAGCTCGACGGTCATCGCAACCGTCTCCCCGGGCCGCGCGACACCCACCTCACCGAGGTCGATGTCACCCACCACATCCGCAGTACGGATGTAGAACTGCGGTCGATACCCGGTGACGACAGGCGTCGTACGCCCGCCCTCACGGGCCGAGAGCACGTACACCTGCGCCGAGAACCGGCGCCGCGGCACCACACTCCCCGGCGCCGCCACGACATGCCCCCGCCGCACCGCGTCCCGGGGAACCCCGCGCAGCAGCAGCGCCACGTTGTCACCGGCCTGCGCCTCGTCCATCGGCTTGCCGAACGTCTCCAGGCCGGTGACCACGCTCTCCAGCCCGGCCCCGAGCACTTCGACCCGGTCGCCGACCCGTACGGTGCCCCGCTCCACGGCGCCGGTCACCACGGTGCCCCGACCGGTGATGGTGAGCACGTTCTCGACGGGCAGCAGGAACGGGGCGTCCACATACCGCTCCGGCATCGGAACGTACGTGTCCACCGCGTCGAGCAGCGCCTCGACGGACGCCGTCCACTTGGGGTCACCCTCCAGGGCCTTCAGCCCCGACACCCGTACGACGGGCGCGGCGTCGCCGCCGTAGCCGTGCTCGGTGAGCAGGTCGCGGACCTCCAGCTCGACCAGGTCGATGAGCTCTTCGTCACCCGCGTCGGCCTTGTTGAGCGCGACCACGATGTGGTCGACGCCCACCTGCCGGGCGAGCAGCACGTGTTCGGCGGTCTGCGGCATGATCCCGTCGAGCGCGGAGACGACGAGGATCGCCCCGTCGAGCTGCGCGGCGCCGGTGACCATGTTCTTGACGTAGTCGGCGTGGCCGGGCATGTCGACGTGCGCGTAGTGGCGGGTGTCGGTCTCGTACTCGACGTGCGCGATGTTGATGGTGATGCCCCGCGCGGCCTCCTCCGGCGCCCGGTCGATGCGGTCGAACGGAACGAAGGTGGAGGACCCGCGCTCGGCGAGGACCTTGGTGATGGCGGCGGTCAACGTGGTCTTGCCGTGGTCGACATGACCCATCGTGCCGATGTTCAGATGCGGCTTGGTGCGCACGTATGCCGTCTTGGACATGGCTGTACCTCGAAGTCTGTGAAGTCTCTGCAAAGGTGATCTCGCGTACGAGCGCTCTCGTGCGAGATCGGGACCCCAAGGACCTGCCGACCCTCCCCCTGCGGGGTCCGCCGGACTTTCCGGAGAGGGTCAGCTTCGGGCGCCGTCGACGGCGGTCAGGAAGACCGGAACGGCAGCCTTCGTGGCATCCGCGACTGCGGATGCTGCGAGGACGAAGGCGTGCCGGAACATGAGGTCGATCATCGTCGACGCCGTGCCCGGCGTCGAATGGTTTTTCGCGGATGGGGTGTTCGGGGCCTTATGCCCCGATGTTCTTCAGTGCCTCCCGCACCGACAGCGGCGCGAACCTCCCCCGCTCCCGCGCCAGGAACTCCCGTACGGCCTCCGGATCGGTCTTGGCGTACTCGCGCAGGCACCAGCCGATCGCCTTGCGGATGAAGAAGTCGGTGTGTCCGGACTGGCGCAGGCAGTAGGCGAAGAGGCGTCGGGTGTCGGTGTGGTCCTTGTAGCGCAGCTGGTGGAGGAGGGCGGTGCGGGCGACCCACAGGTCGTCGTCGACGATCCAGTCGTCCATGTCGGCGGTGAGCTTCGGGTCGGCCGCGACGAGCCCGCCGACGACGTGCGCGGCGAGTGCGTCGACGGTGTCCCACCAGGAGACGGTGGTGATGAGGTGCCGGGTCACGGGCAGGAAGCCGGAGGAACAGCGCCCCACGTGCCGGCGCAGATAGTCGACGGCGAAGTAGTGGTACTCGCGCTCGGGCAGCTCCCAGCAGCGCAGGGCGATCGCGGTGCAGTCGGCCTCGTCGGGGCGTGGTGTGCCCGTGAGGACGGCGCGGGAGAGGGCGCGGCGCTCGGGGGTGGGGATGCCGAGGAACGGGGCGACGTCTTTCATGTACGCCCGGGCGCCTGCAGCGCGCAGCGGGTCCGCGGCTGCGGCGTACGTGGCGGTGAGCCGCTCCAGGACCGTGTCGGCCAGACCACTGCGGGGAACTTCCGTTGTTCCCCCTCCTGTGACGCTCATGAGACGAACCATACGGCGATCACACATCTTTGTCGGTTAGTGTCGCCGGATGCTCGACGATGCCACCACCCGCTCTGGGGGCACCGCCAAGGCCTCTTCCCGGGCCGCCGCCACGGAGCTCGCAGTAGCCGCCCCCGCAGCCGTAACCGTTCCCGTCCCCGTGCCCGCGGGCTTCGCCGCGCGCTGCACGAGAACGCTGCTGTCGCCGTGGTCCCGGCTGTCCCTGCTCCTGGTCCTGCTCGCGGCGGCTGCTTCGTCCGTGCTGCTCTTCGAACCTCAGAAGCTGCTGGCGAACGGCTGGCCGCCCCACGTTGCGGGCCCGGCCGCGGTGGTGTTGTTCGCCGTGGCGTACGGGCTGATCACGGTGGCCTTCGTGCCACGGCCGCTGCTGAACCTGGCGGCGGGCGCGCTCTTCGGCTCCGAGTGGGGCATCGGCGCGGCCATGGCGGGCACGGTGCTGGGGGCCGGGATCGCCTTCGGGCTGGGCCGGTTGCTCGGCCAGGAGGCGCTGCGCCCGCTGCTGCGCGGCCGGTTGCTGAAGGCGGCGGACGGCCAGTTCAGCCGGCACGGCTTCCGGTCGATGCTGGCGGTGCGGCTGTTCCCGGGTGTGCCGTTCTGGGCCGCGAACTACGCCGCCGCCGTCTCCCGCATGGGCTACGTGCCGTTCCTGCTCGCGACGGCCATCGGATCGATCCCGAACGTCGCCGCGTACGTCGTCGCCGGCGCCCGTGCCTCCACGCCGACGTCGCCCGCCTTTCTGATCGCGCTCGCCTGCATCGCCCTGCCTGCGCTGGCCGGCGCGGTGGTGGCGTGGCGCAAGCGCCACCACCTGCGGGGCCGCTGAACCGTTTCGCCTGCTGCGAGGGCGGCTACGCCGACTCCAGGATCATCGCGTTGGCGAGTCCGCCCGCCTCGCACATCGTCTGCAGGGCGTAGCGGGCGCCGCGCTCGCGCATCGCGTGCACCAGGGTCGTCGTCAGTCGGGTGCCGCTGGCGCCGAGCGGGTGGCCGATCGCGATCGCGCCGCCGTGCACATTGACCTTGGCGAGATCGGCGCCGGTCTCCTGCCGCCAGGCGAGCACCACGCTGGAGAAGGCCTCGTTGACCTCGAACAGGTCGATGTCGCCGAGGGACAGGTTCGCCCGGCGGAGCACCTTCTCCGTCGCCGGTATCACCCCGGTGAGCATGAGGACGGGGTCCGAGCCGGTCACGGCGAAGCTGTGCAGCCGGGCAAGGGGGCGCAGGCCGAGCCGGGCGGCCGTCTCACCGGACGTGATGAGCACGGCGGAGGCGCCGTCGTTGATGGGGCTCGCGTTGCCCGCGGTGACGTTCCACTCGATCTGCGGGAAGCGCTCGGCGAAGGCGGGGTCCTGGTAGGCGGGCTTGAGGCCGGCGAGGATCTCCGGGGTGCTCCCGGGTCGTACGCACTCGTCGCGCGAGACTCCGTCCAGGGGCGCGACCTCGGCGTCGAAGAGGCCCTTGTCCCAGGCCGCGGCGGCCTTGTGGTGCGAGGAGACGGCGAACGCGTCCATCTGCTCCCGCGTGATCGACCACTTGGCCGCGATGAGCTCGGCGCTGATGCCCTGCGGGACGAGCCCCTCGGGGTAGCGCTCGACGATGCCGGGGCCGAAGGGGTCCTTGCCGGGCGGCACGTTCGACCACATCGGCACCCGGCTCATCGACTCGACCCCGCAGGCGACGACCATGTCGTACGCGCCCGCGATGACGCCCTGGGCGGCGAAGTGCACGGCCTGCTGGGAGGAGCCGCACTGGCGGTCCACGGTGGTCGCCGGGACCGTCTCCGGGAAGCCTGCCGACAGGGCGGCGTAGCGGGTGGTGTTCATGGCCTGCTCGCCGACCTGGTCGACGGTGCCGCCGATGACGTCGTCGATCAGCGCCGGGTCGACGCCCGAGCGCTCGACAAGGGTGCGCAGGGTGTGGGCGAGGAGTTCGACGGGGTGGACGTGCGCCAGGGCACCGTTCGGCTTGCCCTTGCCTATCGGGGTGCGTACGGCTTCGACGATGACTGCGTCACGCATGGTGCGGGCCTCCTTGGCCGCCGGGGTTCCCGCCGGCGCGATTACCGGTGAGTAGGAAAGTCCAACTCACCATAGCCTGGCGAGTTGGAAAATCAAACCCTCCCAGTTGGAAAGTCGAACCCTCCCCCTAAACTGAACCCCATGGCCGCCACCAAAGACCCGCGCCCCTGTTCCATTGCCGACGCACTGGCGCTCGTCGGCGAGAAGTACTCGCTGCTCGTCCTGCGCGAGGTGTGTCTGGGCAACGGCCGCTTCGACCAGCTCGTGCGCAACATCGGCGCCCCGCGCGACATCCTGGCCACCCGGCTGCGCCGCCTCGTCGACGCCGGCATCCTGACCAAGCGCGCCTACAGCGAGCGCCCCCAGCGGTTCGAGTACCGGCCCACGCCCGCGGGGCTGGAACTGGAGCCGGTCCTGATGACCCTCATGGCGTGGGGCGACCGCCACCTCCGCACGGACGGCGACCGCCCCATGGTGATCGAGCACACCTGCGGCAACGAACTGGTCGCGGTCGTCACCTGCCGGGCCTGTGGCGGCGCGGTGCACCACCAGGACCTCACGGCGCACCCCCAGGCGCCCGGATGGACGGTGACGGGACCGACGGCAGCCTGAGGCCCGGTGCCGCGGCCGGAGCCAGGCCCCTGTGCCGGAGCCGACTTCGAGGGACGCTACGCTGCCCCTCGACACCCGCGATCACTGCGCCGCCGACGCGGTGTCCCCCCTTCATCCCTTGCCACCATCAGCACTTGGACTCCGTAACTTCATGTCTTGGTTTGAATCCCTCATCCTCGGACTCGTCCAGGGGCTGACCGAGTTCCTCCCCGTGTCCTCCAGCGCGCACCTGCGACTGACCGCGGCGTTCTCGGGATGGGAGGACCCCGGTGCGGCCTTCACGGCGATCACGCAGATCGGCACGGAGATTGCCGTACTGATCTACTTCCGCAAGGACATCGGGCGGATCATCTCGGCGTGGCTGCGCTCGCTGACCAACAAGGAGATGCGGCAGGACCACGACGCCCAGATGGGCTGGCTGGTGATCGTCGGCTCGATCCCGATCGGCGTGCTGGGCCTGACGCTCAAGGACCAGATCGAGGGCCCCTTCCGCGACCTGCGCATCACGGCCACGATGCTGATCGTCGTCGGCATCATCATCGGCATCGCGGACCGGCTGGCGGCACGCGACGAGTCGGGCGGCCGGCACCGCGCCGCCAAGCAGCGCAAGGGACTTGAGGACCTGGGCGTGAGGGACGGCCTGATCTTCGGCCTGTGCCAGTCCGCGGCGCTCATCCCCGGAGTCTCGCGCTCCGGCGCCACCATCAGCGGCGGCCTCTTCATGGGCTACTCCCGCGAGTCCGCGGCCCGCTACTCCTTCCTCCTCGCGATCCCGGCCGTACTCGCCTCCGGCCTGTTCGAGCTCAAGGACGCGATGGAGAGCGACCACGTGTCCTGGGGCCCGACGATCTTCGCGACGGTGATCGCCTTCGTGACCGGCTACGCCGTCATCGCCTGGTTCATGAAGTACATCTCGACCAAGAGCTTCATGCCGTTCGTCTGGTACCGCATTGTCCTCGGTGTGGTGGTGATTGTGCTGGTCAGCATGGGTGTGCTCAGCCCGCATGCGGGCGAATCCGGCGGCTGAACCAGGGCCGCACAGGTAGCGCTATCTAGCATTTTCTAGCGCCTGATTGCAGCACCACGCCATGATCATCTCCCACTTGTCTCCCACTCATCTCCCACCGGGGAGGCGGGATACGCCCCACGAGGACGTGTGCGTCCGCAAAGTAGGGGATGACACGGAAGGGCCCGCACGGACGTGCGGGCCCTTCCGCACAGAGGGTAGAGCGGGTCAGCTGAGGTTCATGTCCGGCCAAGGCCGCGACCCTCGCCACGCGGAAGCGCAGCCGCTCATCCACCGTGTCCCAGGCAGCACCCGGTGAGGTCGTCCAGCGCGGCGCCCGTGAGGATAAGCCAGCCGAGGCGCGCTTCCATGTCCTCCCACGTGTGCGTCACCTCCACTCCCTCACCGTGCAGACCCGTGCCCCGTACACCGCTATGGCGACTTCCCCCATGTCCCCGTTGATCGCGAGGACCTGGAGGAGCCGGATGCCCCCAGCCGCCGGTGATCCCATCCGGCGCGCGGCCCTGGAGCTGGTGCTCCACCACCGCCGCGCCGTGAAGGGCCTCCGCGACCTCGCCCAGCTCCTGACTGATTTTGAGCACGCGCACCGGCTCCGCCGCACGCCGCCCATCCCCGAAAGGCCCCTCCACCAGACCGACTCACGGACGCTCCTCGCCCGCCGTTCGGCCCATGAGATCTGCACCGTCCCGCGCTACCGCGCACCACGCCGTGGGCCGAGCCACACCCGATGGTGGCCCGAGGGCCGGCACACCGGGATATGACTGGACGACGAGGACATCGTCTGCACTCAGGTCAGCGCGGGCCGTCTGCGTCGTCGTGCTCTTCGCCGACTGGGAGTGGCCGACGGTCGTCCCCCCGGGGTCCTCGCTGTAGGTAACCGCGGAGGATGCTCCTCGGAAGTTGAGCCTGAGCTGCTCTTCTGACGGAGCATCAATCGGGTGGGAGGGCCGGTCACCCGGCCCTCCCACCCGATTGATACGTCGGCGTCTCGCCATGGACATCTTCGAGTTCCGGTGGTGTCCCTGAGGAGACGTCTCACTGCCACCGGCCGGACGCGACAACGCCACTGATCGCCGAAGCCCCCAGCAAAACACCGATGAGACCCGTCAATGCACCAGCCGGGACACGCATCGGCCTCCACCAAGACCCTTGACGGCCTCACACGAGTACGCCCAGTCCCCGACTCGGAACAGCGGCGCGGGAGCGGTCAGCCGGTTCGCCACCAGTACCTCGATGACCTGACCGTGCGTCAGGTCCGCCCGCGAATCCGGTGGCCGCAGCCCGTCGACGATCCCACGACGTCCAGCCGACGCAGAAACTCGGCAGCGACAGGCAGAGCGCCCAGGCGCTTGATCACCACGGACTCAACCTCCACGCGAGGGCGTTCCGTCCGCCCGGACGACACTCCGGACCGTCTACGAGACGGTCCTCAAACCAAGCGGTTGGCTGCGGAGACTGCGGGTCGGGCAAGGACGGCAGAGCTCGACCTGGTACCTCGGCGACTGCAGCCAACCCCAAAGCCCCTGCTCCCGCTCTCCCGACTCAGGGCGGCGCCAACCTGGAAGACCGACAGCGACCTCCGGGCTTCCTGCCCCTCAGGAGCGGACAGACCGTTCTCAGACCTCCCGGGGATCTTGCTGGTCGAGCGCAGCCAGCACGCGAGTCGGATCGTCGATCAGATCGAACAGGCCGCTGGTCCGTCGCGCCCACTGCTCAGGATCCTCTCCCTCCGCGAACGCCGCGGCCGACGCGAACTGGTCCTGGAGGTTGACCGGCAGTCTGCCAGCCAGGAACGCACCGAGCTCTCGGCCCAGGACGGCTCGCGACGAAGACGGCCGCATGAAGCGGGCCAGCTTGCCGGTCGCCGGGACGACGGTGCCGCTCACTCCCTCGAGAGCCGCAACGGCATCGCGCACCCAGCCGCCATCCCAGGTGTCGGGGAGCGGAACAGCGATCCGCTGAACGCTGGCGATCGCGTCCCTCCCCAGCGCGAGCGAGAGCCCTCCCGGATCCTCGTGGAAGTTCAGGTAGCGGGCGACGTCGACGCCCGGCGGGCAGACCTCGTCGAGCCCGACGTCGCCGACGAAGTTGCTGGGGTCGACGAGCCACCCCTCCCGCACCACGACGGATGGCTTCAGACGGACCCGATACAGATAGAACTGGCTGCGCTGGTTGGCCTGGTCGCGGATCCGGCGCAGCATGTTGTGGACAGCGGCCTCGTACGTGCCGACGTGGAGAGCCTTCGCCCGCTGGCGCGCGGCCCACGCGGAAACCCGCTGCTCTCCGCCCATCCTCCTGCGGGTCTCGGGAGTCAAGACGGCTGCCGGGTCGAAGTGCCGCGTCGGCCAGTCCGGCTGCGTGCTCGTGTGGTACCAGGAGAACTGCGCGAACCCGTCGTCGTCGAGCGCCGGGTCGCCGGAGTCGAGCGTCACCCGAGGCGAGTCCTCGTGCTCGCAGGCCATGCCGCAGCCGGGGCAGGTCTCCTTCGCCTGCTCCCACCGATCGATCCAGTCCAGATCGACGCGCCACCGATGATCGCAGCGCCCACAGAGCATCTGCCGCTCGCGCCAGAAGTCAATCCGCCGTTCCACGGCACCATTCTCCGGAAGCGTCTGACGGAGAACCAGCCTCAGCCGAGGTCTCGAAGCCGCCGGAACTCCGCTTCCGCGGCATCTGCTTCGTCGCGGAGCAGGCCGACGATCTGCTCTGCGAACCTGCTGGGATCCTCGGAACGCAGCTCAGCAGCGCAGCGAACGCCGTACCACTTGCCCGCGAAGGCCATCTCGGCGTTGAGCAGGGACTCGGACATGGCTGCGAGAGAACTGCTCATGCTTCAACCCTACGGGCGGATGCGCCTGATGCGACGAGACCCCGGCAGATTCGGCGGGGCCTCGTCGCGCTCCGAGGATCCGTTCCCTACAAGACGTTCGCCGTCTTTACGCTCGTGTTACTGACCGGCACGTCGATCCGGTCCCGAGCGACGACGACCCCGTCCTTGACGACGTAGCACTCGACGACGTGCTCGCCCTTGAAGTCCGAGTGCTCGATGCGGACTCCCCGCTTGCTCGAGTCGACGATCTGGCCGCGGATCTTGTCCCGCCGCTCGGCTTCCGGACCACGATTGAGCACCTTCCACTTGAGTGTGTAGGGCTCCCCGACCGAGCAGCTGGTGACCACGAACCTCAAGCTCTTGTCGGCCTTGAGCAGGATCCCGCCGCGACGCATCGCGCGGAGCCAGGTCGGACGCCATCCGGCCTGCGTGACCTCGCAGTCGATGGACACTGTCTCGGAGACGTCGACCGGGAACTCGTCCTCGATGAACTCCTCGGTGTCCCTGAACGACCGGGACGACTCGCTCGCGCTCTTCGCCAGCGGCACCGACGTGCCGAAGACCTCGCGCCACTTCTTGTTGGCGGACGTCTTGCCTTCGTCCGCGATCGCCTCGAGGCATCGGTTGTACGCCTTCTTCGCCTTCGGCTGGAACGGCGCCTTGACGTGGACCCGCTGCCGGCTGCCCAGCGCCAGGTAGTACTCCTGCTCTGGTTGATCTTTGAGGAATTCGAAGAAGTCGCGGGCCATGAGGTCGAACGAGCCTGTGCCCGCTGCGTCGTAGTCGTCGGTCTGGTCGAAGAAATTGTAGACGAGGGTGTCGATGAGCAGGCCGCCCATGTTTACGCCGTTCGCGTTCTTCCATGCCCGTGCCATCCGGGCGAGGTGGCGCATGTTCGTCGAGGTGCGGTCGTTGCACTCCTTGGTCGCGGCGATCTCCTCGCGCGGCTTGGTGACCTTCCAGCCCTCAGCCTTCGTGTCCGGGTAGTCGAAGCTGCCATCGGCGTTCTCGAATGCCGGCTGGACCTCGAACTTGAAGGCGTTGGACGTGAACCGCACTCGGACGACGCACTGGTCGACGCGGATCTCCGTGTTCTTGTACCGCGCCTTGAGGTCGTCGCGAACCCTCTCGAGAATCCTCCGCGGGCCGGTGTGCCCGTCGTAGCTCGACCGGATCCTGGACGGAAGGATGAAGATCATGTCGAGGTCGGACAGGCCCTTGATCGCGGTGTGCCGGCCGAACGATCCGACCATCAGCTTGTAGTCGGTGCAGCTGTCCTTGTCGCGGAAGTCCTTGTTGAGCGCCTTCGTGATCTCGTCCCGGCGCGAGGCGACCGTCGTGGCCAGCTCCCCGACCTTCAGGTTCTCGAGCAGCGTTTCGAAGATCTCTGAGGTCTTCATCGTCATGCCTCGC
Source organism: Streptomyces sp. NBC_01017 (assembly GCF_045162795.1). Lineage (NCBI taxonomy): Bacteria > Bacillati > Actinomycetota > Actinomycetes > Kitasatosporales > Streptomycetaceae > Streptomyces > Streptomyces sp. NBC_01017. The sequence goes on along the minus strand of NZ_CP108683.1, from coordinate 8,941,706 downwards.
CTTCGCCGAGCCGGAGCGCCTCCGGGAGGAAGAGGTCGATCTCGCGCGAGGTGAACGTCATCTCCTCGTTGTTCTGAAGCCCACCCTGGGCGCGCGTGAACGCCCTGCTGCTCGTCCTGGGCGCGTCGGCGTACGCGTCGCGCGCGGCCTGCTGCAGCTCGTCCCGCCGCTCTCGGCCCTCCGCGCCCGAGACGGTGCCGGACATCAGGTCGGCGATGAGGGAGATGTAGGACTCCCGGACGTCCCACAGCCGAGAGGCGATGCCGCGGTGAGCCTCGGACTCCTCCTCGAACTTGAAGGTCTTCGTCCCAAGGCTCATCCAGCTGACCAGGAGCGCGATAGAAGAGGTCGCGAGGCTCGTCAGCACTGCGTTGCCGAGCAGGCCGACCACCGCGGCAAGGAAGGTGCCCGAGCTGATCGCGGTGAGAGCAATGAGGACGCCCTGCTGCCACCGGTGCTTGGTGAAGCAGATGTCCGCCTGCTTCTCATGGGTCTTGTGGCTGTAGACCACGCGCCCGAAGGCCTCTCGCATCTGCGCCAGAAGGTACGGGTCGCGGTCAGGCACCGCGTCGCTCTCGGGTGTCAATTCGTTCCTACTCGGTCGAGGACTCCTGGACATGCGCCTGAAAGTCAGTTGCACATCTTCTGAGTATGGCGGCGACCACTGACACTCCGACCGACTTGAGCTACCTCCCGTTCAGGCCGCGCTCGATCCGGCCCGCCCTGCGGCCCTCTCCTGCTTCGCGCAGGTAGAGGAAAGCGGTGGACACGATGCCGCGGAGCCGCTCGCCTTCCTTCTCCGCGGCGGCCTCGCGAAGCTCCTGGCTCCAGGCCCGGGCGAGAGCGAGGCTCAGAGCAACTGGTACTGATCCGGGCAGACTGGGGCCGGACCTGGCAGCTCGCCGACGCCTGTGCCGCGTGCGCGGTCGCGATTCCGCAGGCGGCGACCATCCCGGAGCCCCCTGCGTCGTGCGACGGTACGGCCCGCGAGTCGCCAGCGGCCGGCGCCTCCTATGTGCTGGAAGAGCCCGGCGAGTGGATCGAATCACTGTGAGCAGCGCCGTATCGCAGCCATGGCAGGGATCCGGGGAACCGGCCAGAGGTTCGATGCGCCCGTTATCTGCCGTGGCGGTCGGGTCCCGTGGTGTCAGTGCGGGCGGTGCGGACGGCCCGGTGTGACAGGGGGGTACCGTGGCCGCGGTCCGGGGGCAGCCAGAAGGAACCGGGCAGCAGGTCGACTTCGCGGGCCGCCTGATCGAGGTCGGCGACAACCGGCTCCAGGGCCGTGTAGACCGGGTCGCCGCCGGCGGCCATGCAGCGGATGACGTCCGCGTTGGTTCTGGCCCGCTGCGCCACGACAGCTTGGAACTGCGGGCGGTCGCCCTCGTATCCGTAGGCGTCGAGCAGCAGGTGCAGGCGCCGGGAACGGGCCTGGAGGCGGTGAAGGCGGTCCAGCTCCGGCGAACCCGCGTGCGTGCAGGGGAACCCAGGTCAACGCCATGAAGGCCAAACCGAACTCCCGCGTTGAGTGCCCGGCGGTGTCCCAGTCGAAGAAACCCGCGAGGCCCCCGTCGCGCCAGACCGCGTTCCACGGTGTGGCGTCGTGGTGCCCGATGATCAGTCCGCGCCGCCACGTCTGTCCGGCGAGCCAGCGCGCATCGAGTGGCGGGACAAAGAACTCGGTCACATCGTGCAGCCTCCGCGCCCACGCCCCCCACCTGCCTCAGCGCGGTCTCGGAGCGCACCTACGCCGACCAGGGCAGCTCCTCGCCCGACACATCGCCGTCGAGGTGGGTCAGAACCTCACGCCCTTGACCGTCCACGCCCAGCACGCGGGGCGCGCCCGCGAAGCCGACCGTCTCCAGATGAACGTCAACCGCATGAGTTCCGGGTCATGTCCCCCTTCGTGGTGTAGCCGATCAATCGGTGGGCTTGTTGGTGGTGTGGGGTAGTGCGGGGGTGCGTTCGGGGAGCTCGGAGTAGAGCTCGGTCATGCTGCCTTCGGGCAGGTACCGACGGGGGAAGGCGATCCATTCGTCGTGCAGTTCGAAGAGCACGGCGGTGACCAGGCGCTCGAGGGCGTCGGGGTTGGGGAAGACCTGCACGACGTCGGTTCTGCGCTTGATCTCCCGGTTCAGCCGTTCAAGGGGGTTGGTGGACTGGATCTTCTTCCAGTGCTGGAGTGGGAAGACCGCGAACGCGGTCAGGTCCTCCTTCGCTGCCAGGAGCATCTCTTTCACCTTGGGGAACTGCTCGCCGAGCATGTCGGCGACGGTGTCCAGCTGGGTCCGCACCAGTGCCGTGGCGGGCTGGGCGAAGATGGTCCGGATTGTCGCGGCCACCATCTCACCAGCACCTTTGGGGATGTGCGCGAAGCAGTTGCGCAGGAAGTGAACGCGGCACCGCTGATAGGAGGAACCCAGCATCACCTTGCGGATAGCGGCCACCAGTCCGCTGTGGTGGTCTGCGATGACGAGGCAGATGCCGCCCAGGCCGCGGGCGCGGAGCGAGCGCAGGAACTCGCTCCAGAATGCTTCGGTCTCGCTGTCACCCACGGCGACCCCCAGGACCTCGCGGCCGCCGTCCTCGGTGATGCCGGTAGCGATGACGACGGCCTGGGAGACGATCTGATGGTTCACCCGCACCTTGCAGTACGTCGCGTCCAGGTAGAGGTAGGGGAACCTGGTGTGGTCCAGGGGACGGGTGCGGAACGCGGTCAGCGGCTCGTCGAGCTCGCCGCAGATCCGGGAGACCTCACTCTTCGAGATCCCGCTGTCCCCGCCCAGGGCCTTGACCAGGTCATCGACCGAGCGGGTGGAGACCCCGTGAACGTAGGCCTCCATGATCACGGCATACAGAGCCTGATCTATACGCCGCCGGCGTTCCAGCAGGCTGGGGAAGAAGCTGCCAGTCCGGAGCTTGGGAATCTCCAGGTCCAGGTCGCCGGCTGGCGTGGTCAGGGTCTTGTCCCGGTGGCCGTTGCGCAAGGCCGTCCGTGATGCGGTGTGCTCGTTCCAGCCGGCACCGATGTGCGCGCTCACCTCGGCCTCGATCAGTTCCTGCAGCATCCGCTCGGCCACACTGCGGACAAGCTCGATTCCATCAGACGAGCGTAGTGACTCCAGCAGCCGTATCAGGTCAGACTGGGACAGGGCCATCGCGTACTCCTCATGGTTGAACTGGGCGTTCACCAAGGAGAGTTACGTGATGGCCCGCCTCGCGTCAGGGAGCGGCAGGCACCAACAGAAGTGCGCCCCGAGCACCCGCCCGCGCACGCCCGCACCTTGATCGGCTACACCACAACAAGGGACGCCATCGAGTTCCGCTCCATACCCGCAATGACCTGCACGTTTCCTGCCCCTCACCCCCGCATGACCGTCAGGGGGTTTCCAGGGAGTTCGCCTCCCCGCTGAACCAAGCATCCATCGCGGCGCGACCTCGCGTGCCCGCGTCGGGCATGAAGTGCGTGTATGTACGCAGAGTAAAGCCAGGGTCGGCGTGCCCAAGCCAGCGGGCGAGGGAGACGATCGACTCGCCGGCTTCGAGCTGGACGCTGGCATAGGTGTGGCGCAGGGCATGGAAGCCGAGCCCGCGCGACGGCTCCCACTTGCTCCCGCCGGAATCGGGGTCCACTTTGCCGATGAGTCCCGCAGAGGCGAGCGCGGGCTTCCAGAGACGCCTGTTCCATGTGTCGCGGTTGCATGCGCGCCCCTGCCGGGTAGCCAGGAAAAGTGGGTAGGTACGCGGAGCCCAGTCGACGCGCTGCCGTTCGCTCTGAGGTTCATGGGGGCTCTCCCACGGGAGTTTCACCACAACCGGCTGCCAGCGCTTCGCGTGCTGTTTGATGCTGGCCAGGACGCCGGGTGCCGCATCGACCTCTCGCGTCTTGCCCCCCCTTGGGGAGCGCAAAGAAGAGGTGGCCGTCGATCATGCAGACCTGCCGCCGGACATGTACGACCCCGCTCTCCGCGTCGAGGTCCTCCGGGGACAGTCCGAATACCTCGCCCTGGCGCAGGCCAAGCCCCACCCCCAAGTCGACTGCGAGGCGGTATTGCTCCGGGAGCCCAGCGCGTACCCGCATCGCCTGATCGCGCGACCACGCCCGCGCCTTCTGCGCGGGCTTGGCCGGTGGCCGAGCGGTACGGCTCCCCTTCATCGGATGCTTCACCAGCCTGCCGTCCTCGACGGCGGCCTGGAGGATCGTAGAGAGATGCCCCCAGGTGGTGCGGATCGTCCCGGGCGACAGAGTCTCCTCCATCCGGGCAACCCATTCTCGGAGGGCTGGCGCAGTGATGGCATTCAGGGGCATCGACCCGAGCGCCGGGAGAACGTGTCCCCATATTCGTCGACGCGCCGCATCTCGGGTCGTGGCGGCGTACCGCTGGTGTGGCCACCATCGATCCTCCACGTACGAGCGCAGCAGGATCGTTCCTTCACGCGGGTCGACGAACTCCTGCCGCGTCACGTCGGTTTGAGCATGAGCGAGCCACTGCTTGGCGTCGGTGAGCTTGGTGAAGCTGCGGGCACGGACACCGGGGATGCCGGCGACCTTGTAACGCTTCCCCTTGCCGTAGAGCTTGCTCTTCTCCTTGGTTCGTTTGCTGATCCAGCGGTCTTCTATATGCCCTGGCACGTACTCGACACTCCCTAGCGGGCTAGATCGACATTAGTTTCGTGTGGCGTCAGCCACATCAACTACCGGCAAGTAGGGATGCAGCAGGACGTATCTGGGATCGAGAGGGATCGAAAGCGACTACACCTCTACCGTCCTGGGGTTATCAGGCTTCCGCACCCGAAGATTCTGCCACGCCTAAACCGACACAACCCACTATGTTGTTTTCGAAGGCAGTCACTCAAACGATCTCCTTCAAAGGGATATACAGACACCTCTGGAGGCTCTTGGAATGGGCGACTCCACGCCTGTGACCGAACACGCGACAATTTGGCAGTTGCTGGCACCTCCGCAGCTAGCCGAGCTGCTCGCAGTGTCGGACAAGACGCTGCGCAACTGGCGGAATGACGGCAAGGGCCCGGCTTACATCAAGCTCGACGGCGGCGCCGTCCGCTATCCGATGCGAGACGTTTATGCCTGGCTCGATGAGCAGCGCAATGCCTCCGTCCGCTTGCATGCACACCGCGCTCACGAAATGCGCCCGATAGAGCCCAAGATTCTGAACGCGGCCTGATCCACCCACCCCCATCCCTCACACGGAGGGGATTATGGTGAACGCTGCCGCCATACGGCCATCACTCTCTCCCATTTCCTTGAACTGAACCAAGGAAAGCGGAGCGGGACTCGAACCCGAATGTTACGTAAGCTGACTCGTGAAAGCGCGTTGACCTGCACCAACCATGCGGGTCGACCCCCCTCTCGCACGCGTTTCGATCCGCCTGAACCCCCTGCCGTGTTCCGACGGGAAAACGACAGGGAACACCGCTCACGCCGATGGAATCTGGATGGCGAACCAAGTCCAATGGTCGGGTGGCGGGGGCGCGGCTCCCCGCCACCCGACCACCCAATGAACCTAACGAGTTGGTGCGTGATAGCGGGTGAGGCATGTCTGGCCTGGTCGTGGATTGTTTTCAGACGTTGATGGTGCGATCGGATACGAGGCTGGCGATGGCGCGGTAGGTGTCGGGCAGGCGGTCGCGGCGGTGGGTCCAGCGCGTCAGTTGCTTCCAGCGTTTGTGATCGGCGAGGGCGTGTTCGACGGTGATGCGGTCGGATGAGTGCCCGTGGCGGTCACGTTCCCACTGTTCAACTCTGCCGGGCAGTGCTCCCGGACGCGGTTTTCTGGGCGGTGTGATTGCTTGCCCGCGGTGGTCGCGGCTCAGGCCGAGATAGCCATCGTCCAGAAGGACCTCGACGTCGGGGAAGTGCTGGAAGCAGATGGCGATGCCCTCGTTGCGGGCAGCCGTCGCGTCGTGCATACGCCCAGGTCGCAGGGCATCGGTCCATAACGTGCGGCCAAGCCAGTCGGCGATAACGGTGGCCTTCATGGTGTTCTGCTTCTTCTTCCCAGACACGAACACGCGCCGGCCGCCACGTCCGGCCGGCGGCCGGCGGACCTGGATCTCGGTGGCATCCAGCCGCAGCTCGATGCCTTCGGCCTGGGCGTAGGCGAACACGTCGGCCAGAGTCCGTAACCGCAGGCCGGGGCGGTCGGGGACCGCGCACCCTCGCTCGGCCAGGAGCGTGCGTACTTCTGCGATCGCACGGGTGATGGTGGAGCGGTCGACGCCGAACAGCAGCCCCAGCACCGCGTGCGGTAGGTCGTGTCGCAGATGGATCAGCGTGGCCACCAGCCGGTCGACGAACACCAACTGGTGGCGGGCGCCGGCACCCGCAGCCCGCTTCCTGGCCCCACCTCGTGCAGCGTGCCGGCGGCCCTCGAGACCGGCCTGCCACGGCACCGCCAACTCCTCGACCAGAGACGCGAGATGACGCCGGGAGATCCCGGTGAACAGCCGATGCGCCAGCACCGCCCGATTGACCATGATCGACACACCAGAATCATGCCACCGACCAGGCACGACGCCTCACCCCCTATCACGCACCAACTCGTAACGAGTTGGTGCGTGATAGCGGGTGGGGCGTGTTTGGCCTGGTCGTGGATTGTTTTTCAGACGTTGATGGTGCGATCGGATACGAGGCTGGCGATGGCGCGGTAGGTGTCGGGCAGGCGGTCGCGGCGGTGGGTCCAGCGCGTCAGTTGCTTCCAGCGTTTGTGATCGGCGAGGGCGTGTTCGACGGTGATGCGGTCGGATGAGTGCCCGTGGCGGTCACGTTCCCACTGTTCAACTCTGCCGGGCAGTGCTCCCGGACGCGGTTTTCTGGGCGGTGTGATTGCTTGCCCGCGGTGGTCGCGGCTCAGGCCGAGATAGCCATCGTCCAGAAGGACCTCGACGTCGGGGAAGTGCTGGAAGCAGATGGCGATGCCCTCGTTGCGGGCAGCCGTCGCGTCGTGCATACGCCCAGGTCGCAGGGCATCGGTCCATAACGTGCGGCCAAGCCAGTCGGCGATAACGGTGGCCTTCATGGTGTTCTGCTTCTTCTTCCCAGACACGAACACGCGCCGGCCGCCACGTCCGGCCGGCGGCCGGCGGACCTGGATCTCGGTGGCATCCAGCCGCAGCTCGATGCCTTCGGCCTGGGCGTAGGCGAACACGTCGGCCAGAGTCCGTAACCGCAGGCCGGGGCGGTCGGGGACCGCGCACCCTCGCTCGGCCAGGAGCGTGCGTACTTCTGCGATCGCACGGGTGATGGTGGAGCGGTCGACGCCGAACAGCAGCCCCAGCGCCGCGTGCGGTAGGTCGTGTCGCAGATGGATCAGCGTGGCCACCAGCCGGTCCACGAACACCAACTGGTGGCGGGCGCCGGCACCCGCAGCCCGCTTCCTGGCCCCACCTCGTGCAGCGTGCCGGCGGCCCTCGAGACCGGCCTGCCACGGCACTGCCAACTCCTCGACCAGAGACGCGAGATGACGCCGGGAGATCCCGGTGAACAGCCGATGCGCCAGCACCGCCCGATTGACCATGATCGACACACCAGAATCATGCCACCGACCAGGCACGACGCCTCACCCCCTATCACGCACCAACTCGTAAGTGAGCGTTTGATTCGCTTATTCGGTAGTTCATCGCGATTTTGAGCTACCGATCAGGGGCACCGGTTTGACGATCTGCCAGGAAAGCGGCTTGTGCGGCAATGAAGCACTCGATAATGCGCCGGGTTCCTCGGTAAAGCTCCCGTCCCATTTGGAAACCCACCGGTTCATGCTGGATTGCGAACTCGTACCCCGGCGCCCCGAACACCCCCGCACACGCCCTGCCCAGGCCGACCGCCGCCACATACCCAGGCATCATGCAGCCCTCACGGCCCTACCCCAGCGACCTGTCCGATGCCCGCTGGGAACTCATCCGCCCCACCCTCGAAGCCTGGCGCCAGCACCGCAACGGCATCCGCAAACCCACCCACGACCTGCGCACGCTGATGAACGCCATCCTCTACGTCGACCGCACCGGCATCCCCTGGCGCTACCTGCCCCACGACTTCCCGCCCCACCAGAGCGTCTACGGCTACTTCGCCCACTGGGAAGCCGACGGCATCTTCGACGAGCTGACCGGACTATTACGCGGCAAAGTCCGCCAGGCCGAAGGCCGTGCGAGCGAGCCCACCGCCTGCCTCGTCGACAGCCAGAGCATCAAGACCTCCGCCACCGTTCCCCTGACCAGCCAAGGCATCGACCCGGCCAAGAAGATCATCGGCCGTTATCTTGAGCCAGTACGAGCGTGTCCTTCATGTGTGTGAAGCACTCTGAAGTTCCCCCAACTTCCGTCGTGGATGCGGTTATCTGCCGCCGTCCAACACGGAAGGGCCGGATGCGTAGTGCGTGTACAGAGGGTGCTGGCACCCGGGTCGGCGGCGGAGTCGTGGACGCTGCTGGGGGATGATCTGCGGCCGGTCGATCCGGTCGAGTCGTTCCTGGCCTACCTGACGGCGATCGAGCGGTCACCGAACACCATCAAGGCGTACGCCCACGACCTCAAGGACTGGTGGACCTACCTCAACGGCCGCAGCCTCGACTGGAAGACGATCGATCTGGAGGCGGCGGCCGCGTTCGTGGCCTGGCTGCGGCTGCCGCCCATGGCCCGGAACGGGGTGGTGGCCGTGCTGCCGACGGCCGAGCACCACTGCACGGCCTCCAGCGTGAACCGCAAGCTTGCCGCGGTCAGTACGTTCTACGAGTTCCACGCCCGCAGCGGTGTTGAGGTCGCCGGCCTGCTGGTGACGATGCGTCCGGCCGGGCGGCACTGCGCGTCGGCCACCTCCTACAAGCCGTTCCTGCAGCACATCGCCTCTGGCAGGCCCGAGCGGACCAGGACCATCAAGCTCAAGTCCGGGCGGAAACGTCCCCGTGTCCTGACCGCCGTCCAGGCCCAGAAGATTCTGGATGCCTGCAAGCATCTGCGGGACCGGCTGCTGTTCGCCCTGCTGCTGGACACGGGGGTCCGTATCGGTGAGGCCCTGGGGATGCGGCATGACGACATCGAGATCGCCGAGAAGCAGGTGACGGTGGTGCCACGGCAGAACGACAACCGTGCCCGCGCTAAGGCCGGCCGCACGCGGGCCGTCCCGGCGAGTGCGGAGTTGATGCGGTTGTACTCCGACTACCTGCACCGCGAATACGGCGCCCTGGACTCCGACTACGTCTTCGTGAACCTCTTCGCCGAACCGCACGGCCGTCCCTGGGCCTATCCGGCCGTCTATGACCTGGTCAGACGGCTGCGGAAGACCACCGGGATCGCGTTCGAGCCCCACCAGTACCGGCACACCTACGCGACCTGGCTGCTGCGTCGCGGGGCGGGCATGGAGAACGTCAAGGAACTCCTGGGACATGCCTCGATCAGCACCACGATCGACACCTACGGTCACCTGACCGTCGAGGACGCCCGCCGCACCCTGGAGGACGCGGGTTGGTTCACCGGACGGGAGGTCCGGCTGTGACACCTCATGCCCTGCCTGCCGGACACGGCCGAGCCGGACTGCTGGAGAAGCTCCTGGCCACGGTCCGGGCCGAGTTCCGCACCGAGATCTACCGCCCGGCCCCCGACGACCCGGTGTTCGTCGCCCCGGCCTGCGCCGTTGCCGACTGCGACCGCATCGTCAGCATGCGGGGGCTCTGCAACGGACACGTGATCCGCTGGCGCCACCGCGGACGCCCGGCGATGGAGGAGTTCCTCGCGGATCCCGGCCTGCCCGTTCGCGGGCGCCAGGCCCTGACGGTCTGCACGATCACCGGTTGCCGCTACGGGAACTCCGGGAAGGGCTTGTGCGCCAAGCACTACGACCGGTGGGTCCGGGCCGGACGGCCCGGCCTGGACCTTTGGGATGCGCCGAATCTGGTGCAGCCCGGTGACGACCAGGCCGAGTGCCGACTGTCGTTCTGCACCCTGCGGGCGGAGGGCCCGCAGATGTTGTTCTGCCGCAGCCACCATGAGCGGTGGGCGAACGCCGGCCGCCCGGATGCCGAACGGTTCGCCCTGGACGCCGAGTTGACCGGCACCGCCCACATAGATCTGCGTGACCTGCCCCGTCAGCTGACGCTGGAATTCCAGTACGGGCTACAGTGCCGGTCCGATGCCCACCGCCGCACGACGCCGCCTCGCGTCGTGGCGCAAGCTGTCCGGCTCACCCGGGCCCTCGGGGTGTCCTCCCTGCTCGACCTCACCGAAGAGCAGTGGCGGCACGACGCGTCCTCGGGCCGCGTCCGTGAGCCGGGGCTCTTCCTGATCGAGGTCCGGGACGCCGTCGAGGTCCTGCGCGACGGCGCGGGCTGGGAGAGCGAATACCCGCGGGACGTGTGGCGGCTGGAGCGGCTGCCGGGCATCACCACCCCGGCCACCGCCACCGTCCCCCGACCCCGCGTTCGCCTCCATCTTGAGCGGATCACTCAACCGTGGCTGCGTGACCTGGCCAAACGATGGCTGCGGCTGAGGCTGACCAGCGGGCTGAGCATCACCGCGGCCCACACCGGCCTGGACGCGCTGGTCTGCTTCGGCGACTTCCTCGTGCACGTCGGCGTCGACCGGCTCGCCGACATCGACCGTCCGCTCCTGGAACGGCACCTCGCCCACGTCGCCTCAGTGCCTGGCGGGCACGGACTGAAGAAGGGCCGGATCAGCAACCTGAACCTGTTCTTCCAGGCCATCCGGCAACACCGCTGGGACGACTCCCTGTCGGGCACCGCCGCGTTCTACCCCGGCGACATCCCGCCGGAGCCGGCCGCCACGGTCTCCCGGCGGCTGGCCGAGCACGTCATGGCCCAGGTCGAGTCCGAGGCGAACCTGGACCGCTGGGACAACCCGTCCGGCCGCCTGATCACGCTCATCCTCATCCGCGGCGGACTGCGGATCTCCAGCGTCATCTGCCTGGATTTCGACTGCCTCCTCCACGACGGCCAAAAAGCCCCCTACCTGCGGTATTTCAACACCAAGATGAAACGTGAGGCGGCCGTCCCGATCGACGAAGAACTCGAACAGGCCATCCGCGACCACCAGCAGCGCGTCCTTGAACGCTGGCCCCAGGGCACCGGCGTCCTCTTCCCGCGACCGCACGCGAACGCGTCGGGACGGCTGCGGATCGCCGACGGCAGCTACCGGCAGATGCTCCGCCGCTGGCTGGCGACCTGCGACATCCGCGACGAACACGGCCAGCCCGTCCGTTTGACGCCCCATCAGTGGAGACACACCTTCGCCTGCCGGCTGATCAACCGCGACGTCCCGCAGGAAGTCGTACGCGTTCTCCTCGACCACGAATCGTCCCGGATGACCGCCCATTACGCGCGGATCACCGATCAGACCGTCCGGCGCCGCTGGGAAGCGGCGATGAAGGTCAACATCAAGGGCGAGCGCGTCACGCTCGACGCCGACGGGCCGCTCGGGCAGGCCCAATGGGCCAAGACCCGCTACGGCCTCGCCACCCAGACCCTGCCCAACGGCTACTGCGGGCTGCCCGTCCAGAAGACCTGCCCTCACGCGAATGCCTGCCTGACCTGCCCGGTCTTCCTGACCGGACCCGAGTTCCTGCCCGAGCTGCGGGAACAGCACACCCGCACCCTGACGTTGATCGACAATGCGAAGGGCTGCGGCCACACCCGTATTGCCGAGATGAACCAGCAGGTCGCCGACAACCTCGACCGCATGATCGGCGAGCTGGGAGACTGCCAGGACGAGGGGGCCGCAGATGCCGGCTGACAACTCCCACCTGATCGTCACTGCGGCCCGTCGACGGGCCGCAGCAACCCGCCGACGCGCGGTCTCCGCCTTGCGGCGGCTGGACACCACCGGCGGCGCGATCACATTCGAGACCGTCGCCCGCGAAGCGGGCGTCTCCCGGTCCTGGCTCTACAACCAGCCCGACCTCAGAGCCGAGATCGAACGCCTCCGGGCCCGCCACCGTGTTCCTGGGGCCCGGTCCGTTCCTGACCGGCAGCGGGCATCCGACGCCTCCCTGCTGCGACGTCTCGAAGCAGCCACCCAGCGCAACCGTCAACTGGAGGAAGAGAACCGGGAGTTGCGGCAGGCGCTCGCCCTCGCGCTCGGGGAACGACGCACCGCCGACCTGCCAGACCGCCGCGGCGACACACCGAGGAAGAAATCTTCCGCCGTCATCGGACCATGCTGACGAACACGTTGAGGACACCGTCCACCACACATCACGCCAGGTCAGCAGCACGCGAGTCGAGCGAGCTCAAGATAAGGGCCGCAAACGGCACATCGTCACCGACACACTCGGCCTCCTGCTCGCCGTCGCCGTCACCGCCGCCAGCATCCACGACTCCACCGCCGGCACCCAGCTCCTGACGCACATCGCCGAACAGCATCCCACCGTCACCAAAGCCTGGGCCGACAACGGCTACAAGACCAAGGCCGTCGAACACGCCGCCCGCCTCGGCATCGACCTCGAGATCGTCCAACGCGACCCCGCAACCCGCGGATTCCACATCCAACCCCGCCGCTGGGTCATCGAGATCTGTCAAGCACAGTGCACTCATGGAGTCTGTTGCTCTGCTGTTTCGGCGGTCTCGGTCCAGATGCGGCGGCTGTACCAGCCGGGCGGACGGGTGCGGCGTTCGCGGAGTTCGGCGAGTTCTCGCTGGTCGGCGTGGGCAATGAGCCGGTGGGGCCAGTGGCTCTCCCGGCGGGTGGTGATCCAGCCGCGGTTGATCCAGGCGTAGAGGGTGGAGGTGGTCATGTTCAGCTCTGCGGCCAGGTGCTTGAGCCACCACTCGTCCGGGCCGGGCTCCTCGCCGGGTGGTGCGGGGCGGTGCTGGTGGACGCGGCCTGCGGGGCAGGCGAGGCGGCGCATGAGGTCGCGGACGGTGGCTGCGGAGATCCGTTTGCCGCCCTTCGCGGGCCGGAAGCCCTCGGCTTCCAGGCGGTCGGAGATCCCGCTGGCGCCGATGCCCTGGCCTGCGAGTTCGCGGATCCGATCGATCAGTTGCGGGTAGTAGCTGAGCTGTTCCAGCCGCTGGACCGGGCGGATCACCTCTCCCGCCGTAGTCGTCCCGCCGGCCCAGACGATCGTGACGTTCACCTGCTCGCTGGTGCCGTGCACGGTGACGACGACCTTGTCGGCGACCGCGCGGACGATCTCCTTGCGGTCCGCTGTCGTGGTGCTGTCCGCACGCCACAAGCCCTCGATGTCGCCTGCCAGAGCCGTGATGGTCTGCCGCTCGGCGGGCGTGAGGATGTGTGGGCTGCTGCGGGCGAAGCGGTCGTAGTCCTCGCCGAGCCGCTGCTGGGCGGCCAGGGCGATCTCCCATTCCTTCTCCAACTGGCGCACGACCAGGCGGTTCTCCGGTTCGGCGAGGTGGTGGCTGCGCCGTGCCCGGTCGGCGTCCTGCGCGGCGCGTTCCAGCCGCTGCGACCACAGCCGTTCCAGCTCGGCCCGCTCGGCCAGGACCTGGTCGGCCGCGCGCAGGGACACCTCGACGGCGGCGGGCGTCAGTGCCGCGAGAACCTGCTGCTCGACGAAGGCGTCCACACAGGCGGAGTTAAGTAGCTGGCAGCCCTTCTGCGCGCCGTAGTTGGTCAGGTCCCGGGCGCACACGTATTCGGGCAGGGCCTTGCTGTGCTGGGTGTGATAGCGCACACTCATGCGCCGGTTGCAGCGTCCGCAGTGCACGAGCCCGGCCGCGAGCGCGGGGCCGCCCCGGACCGCTCCCATGGCTTCGGCGCGGGCACGGTTGGCCGCGAGTTTCGCCTCGTTCGCCTCGAACTGGGCGATGGTGATGTAGGCGGGCAGGGCATTCGGGATCATCACATGCCATCCGTCCCGGGAGCGGACGACCCGTCCGGTGCTCGGCCGGGCCGGGTCCTGGCGGCGCGGGTCGACCCGGCGCCGTCCGTAGGCATAGATGCCGGCATAGGCGGGATTGTGCAGCAGAGTCTGCAGCGTCATCCGGTTCGGCCTGCGCCATTCCAGGGTGCCCTTGTCCGGCCCCTCCCGCAGCCGGATGCCCAACTGGACGTCGTGCTCGACGAGATAACGCAGCACACCGTGCAGCGTGCCGAGCCGTTCGAACTGCGCGAAGATCAGGCGGATCACGGTCTGCACCTGCTCGTCCGGATCGAGGGCCACCTCCCCGGACGGGCGGCGGACGTAACCGCTGGGCAGGGGGAAGGCCAGCTCGCCACGGCGGGCCTTGTTCAGGCGTCCACTCCACATCCGCTGCTTGATCAGGTGGAGTTCGGCCTCGCTCATCGTGCCCTTGAGCCCCAGCAGCAGCCTGTCGTTGTACTCGGCCGGGTCGTAGACCCCGTCGGTGTCCGCCAGTACCGCACCCGACAGGGCGCACAGCTCGATCAGCTGGTACCAGTCCCTGCCGGAGCGAGCCAGACGGGACATCTCGATCCCCACCACGAGACCGACGTGGTCCAGCCCGATCTCGGTGACCAGACGCTGGAAGCCGGTGCGGGCCACCGCACTCGACCCCGACTTGCCCAGATCCTCGTCGATCACCAGGACCCGGTCCGCCTGCCAGCCCAGCGCGACCGCCCGGTCCACCAGCGCGTACTGCAACCGGGTCGACTCCTGGTGGTCGACGAGCTGCTGGCGGGTGGACTGCCGGACATAGATCACCGCGAGTCGCTGCAGGTGACGGTCGTCGATCTTGCTGCCGGGCCGCTCCCACGGCATCACCGAGGTCATCGCCGGTCCCGCTCACTCGCCGTCGCGGCGGCCGACAACGCGCGGCTCGCCAGCCGCACCAACTGCCCCACCACCGCCTGCTGGCTCACCTCCGGCAGCGCCGCCCACACCTGCCCGTCCGGCACCACCGGAATCGTCGTCTTGGGCCGACGTCACTGTCGTCTCGCATGACGACCCGTTCCCCTCGTCACTCAGCCGGCCCCGCAACCGTCGGGCCACAGCGACCAACCGCTGCAGGCCCTCACGGCCGATTATCGGCGTCCGCTCACTACTTTGACTATCCATAAGCGCAGTGTGCTTGGGCGATAGAACGCACCCTCGGCTGGCTCATGCACCACCGCCGTCTCGCCCGCGACTACGAAACCCACCCCCACCGATCAGCAGCCATGATCCAACTCGCCGCCATCAACCTCATGACCCGCCGCCTCACCCACGAGACCACCCTCAACTGGCGCTAGCGGTGAGCCAAATGAAACAGACAACCAAGAATCAAACGCTCACTAAATCGCATGCGGATGAGACGTTGATCGTCTATACCTCCACGGCAGGGTCCCACGCCGTCTCGCGTGTTGCCCCCGCCGGCCAAGTAGCGGCGAGTCGGGTCAGCGGCCCGGTCGCCGAGCAGGCAGGAGGAGTGAAGAGACGGCGTCGTGCACCTGGTACAGGTACTCAACCTCGCTGCCTATGGAGCCTTACGTGACAAGTGACCTGATCTTCCGCCCCATTACCGGTCTGGAGGAGATCAAACTCTTCAATGCTCTGCCTGGCCCCTACAACGACCGTCTCGCAGAAGATCTCCAGAGCGGACATTGCAAATCTGACTGGATGTGGGTGGCCCTACGAGACGGCCGACCGGTGGCACGGGTCGGCTGGTGGTCCCGCAGCGGCATCAGGCCCCAAGTCATGGAAACCCTCGACATCGACGACGCCCACGGCGACCCGCTCCGGACAGACATCGGCGCGCATCTTCTGCGCACCGCCCTCACCGCGCTCTTCCCTGCGGGCACCCTGCCGCCCCCGTACGTTCTCCAGCCCCTCCTGGCGAATTGGAGAGACGACTCCACCACGGAACGTCGCATCAAAGACCGGATAGAGGTGGTGGAGCGCACCGGCGGCAAGATTTTCGTCGAGAGGCTCCGCTATCGCTGGACGTCCAGCACACCAGTGCCTTCACACCGTGGCAGCCTGACCTTCCGCCCGGTCAGCAGCGATGAGGAAGCGATCGATCTTCTCACTCGCATCCTTCCGGGCACACTGGATGCCTACAGCCAGGCCGACGTCGCCCGTTCCTCAGCCAACGACTATGCACGCGTGCAGTACCACGACGAACTGCTGAGCTATCCCAGTCCGCGTGCATGGTGGCGGATCGGGGTCCGCCCGGACGGCGAACCAATCGGCTTGGTTGTTCCGGCGCAAAGCCCGAACGGCTTCGTGATCGCCTACCTCGGCGTGATCGACGGCCACCGAGGCCAGGGCTTCGTCAACGACCTGCTCGCCGAAGGGACCCACCTGCTGGCTGCCCAGGGCGCCGAACGCGTCACCGCAGACACCGATCTGGGAAACCAACCGATGGCCCGGGCATTCGAGCGTGCCAGGTATGACAACTTCGCTGGGCGCATCGACATGCGCTGGGACTGAGTGGCCACCTCCCAACCTTCACCCTCGCCCCTCCCCTCAACCCTCTCGCCAACTGGCCACCGACCTTCGATTTGTGGGACATCCCTTAAAGGGTGTTGCACAAGGCTGTGTTTGGGCAGGTCGGAGTGCATGAACACAGTCTTCTGGTCATGATGCGAGGGCGAGGTTGTGCATGTGAGCGACGGCTTGGACGGCGTGATGGAGGCCGTCGCCGTGCTGTCGGCAGTCGCGAAGGATCTTGTAGTTCTTCATGCGTCCGATCACATGCTCCACCCGAGCACGCACCTTACGGTGGGCGGCGTTGTCCGCTTCTTCGCCTGCCAGCAGGGGCCGGCGCGGGCGTTTGCGGTGCGGCACGACCATCCCGCAGTTGAGGTAGGCGCCGTCGCCCAGGACGGTCACGTCCTGGCAGTGTTGAGCCAGGCCGGAGACACGCCAGGCATGGGCATCTGCGGTGGTGCCCGGTGCCGGTCGTGCGGCTGCGATCACGAGGCGGGTGTCGGCGTCGACGATGACCTGCACGTTTGCTGAGAAACGGTAGTTGCGGCTGGACGCACCGACCTGCCGGTCGCGGACGGGGATCAGAGTTCCGTCCACGATCCACAGCCGATCCGCGGCGTCGGCCGGACGGGAGACGGGCTCGAGCGCCAGCAGCGGACCGAGACGTTGGATCACCCGGCACGCAGTGGACGAGGACACTCCGAAAAGCGGTCCCAGTTGCCGCATCGTCAAGTTCGTCCGGTAGTACACCGCGACCAGCAGCACCCGCTCCGCCAGCGGCAGGCTCCACGGCCGGCCCTGCATCGTGCCGTTGCCACCGCGCTCCCGCACTGCCTTGAGCAACCGCGAAAACTGCGTCAACCGCAGTCCCGTGAACGTCTCCACCCACACCCGTTCAGCACTCAACACCCCGGCCATATAAGGGAGATGCCCAGCTCAGAGGGTTGTGCAACACCCTTTAGGGGAGTCGAACCCCTGACATCCGTCGCGCAAAGGGGGCCTTCGCGTCCCAGGCGGGAGGCTCACCTGCATCCGGGCGCTGGCCGGAACTGCCATAGCAATCACCAGGGCCGCCAGTCCGCCGATGACCCGAACCGGGCGGGGATGCGTCGTTGAGGCGGTATGCGACGTAGTCCAAGGTCACGGTGCCGAAGGGCACGGTGGCGCTCCTCGTGGCCGCTGGCGAGATCCGGGAGGGCGCAGGCATGCGCCAGATCCGAAACGCCCCATTCACGAGACCTACCGGCTGGCACACTGCGCCATCAGGCTCGGGTGGGGGGCGAAGCCGCTGGGCCTTGCCCAGAGCCCGGATCGGCCGGCGCGACCGCCGCTGCCTGTCCCAGCCCAGATCCTGAAACGCAGCATGCCGGACGCATGGATCACGGGACGGGAGACGCCGAGGCAATCGGCGAGATCTAGGTCCTGTCGTCACATGCCCGGCCGCATCAGGAAGGATGCGAGGGAACGGGGCTTGGTAGGACGAGGCTGCGATGCTTCCTCGTGGCTCACCGTGAATACTGTTCCGAATTGCCATCACGCTGGGAGGAACATTGACCGTCGCCAAGCTCTTGAGACCCACCCTCGCCGCCACGCTCCTGGTCTCGGTCACCGCCTGCGGTGCGTCGTCCGTGCCGGACGTCTCGGCGAGCACCGCGACCACATCGGGGGCCGCCGAGACGCATCGCTCGGCAAACCCCGAGCCGGTCACCGCCACCATGCCGGATGTCATCGGTGGCAACGCCGGGCGTGCATACGAGCAAATGGGCTCCAAACTCGACATGACCTTCAAGGACGCGAGCGGGCAGGGCCGTCCGGTGGACGATCCGGCGGCGTGGAAGATCTGCAACTCGCAGCCGGGACCGAACCAGCAGATCACCGGTTACCCGGTGGTCTTCGGCGTGGTGAGAGTTTCGGAGAGCTGCACGGATGAGGTGCCGGAGTGACACGACAGTTGGTCAGTTGCTGCTGCTGAGTTCGCCGCTGAGTGTCTTGTGGATGCGGGCGCTGGGTTCGTTCAGGCCGGTGATCTCTACGGTCTTGCCGCGCTGGGCGTACTTGGTCTCGATGGCGTCCAGGGCGGCGACGGAGGAGGCGTCCCAGATGTGGGCGGCGGACAGGTCGATGACGACCTTGTCGGGGTCGCCCGCGTAGTCGAACTGGCCGACGAGGCCGTTGGATGAGGCGAAGAACAGCTCGCCCGTGACCCGGTAGACGACCGTGGCATGGTCGGGGTCGGTGACGGCGGTGACCTCGGCGAGGTGGGCGACCCGCTTGGCGAAGATGACCATCGCGGTGACCGAGCCGACGACGACACCGATGGCGAGGTTGTGGGTGGCGACCACGCACGCGACGGTGACCACCATGACGGTGATCTCCCCAGCCGGCATCCGCTTGAGGGTCTTCGGCGCGATGGAGTGCCAGTCGAAGGTGGCGGCCGACACCATGACCATGACGGCGACGAGCGCGGCCATGGGGATGTCGGAGACGACCGGTCCGAAGACGATGCACAGCACCATCAGGAACGCGCCCGCCAGGAACGTCGACAGCCGGGTACGGGCACCGGACACCCGCACGTTGATCATCGTCTGGCCGATCATCGCGCAGCCGCCCATGCCGCCGAAGAAGCCGGTGACGATGTTGGCGACGCCCTGCCCGACGGACTCGCGGTTCTTGGAGGAGTGGGTGTCGGTGATCTCGTCGACCAGCTTGGCGGTCATCAGCGACTCCATAAGGCCGACCAACGCCATGGCGAGCGCGTATGGGGCGACGGTCGTCAGGGTGTCGAGGGTGAACGGCACGTCCGGCAGGCCCGGCACGGGGAGGGAGGACGGCAGGTCGCCCTTGTCGCCCACGGTCGGCACCGCGATGCCGGCCGCGATGGTGATGACCGTGAGGATGACGATCGACACCAGCGGCGCCGGGATCACCTTGGTGACCTTGGGGAAGAACACCATCAGCCCCAGCCCGGCCGCGATCAGCGGATAGACCGGCCAGGGTACGTCCGTCATCTCCGGCACCTGCGCCATGAAGATGAGGATGGCAAGGGAGTTGACGAACCCGACCATCACGCTGCGCGGCACGAACCGCATCAGCTTGGCGACACCGAGCGCGCCGAGGACGATCTGGAAGACGCCGGCCAGGATGACGGCGGCGACGAGGTAGCCGAAGCCGTGCTCGCGGTTGAGCGGGGCGATGACCAGGGCGACGGCACCGGTGGCCGCGGAGATCATGGCCGGGCGGCCGCCGACGATCGCGATGGTCACGGCCATGGTGAACGAGGCGAACAGGCCGACCGCCGGGTCGACCCCGGCGATGATCGAGAACGAGATCGCCTCCGGGATCAGCGCCAGGGCGACCACGAGACCGGCCAGCACCTCGGTGCGCAGCACCTTCGGGTTGGACAGCCAGGACGGACGTCGGGAGCCGCGCAGCCACGCGGCTGGGGACAGGGCTGAGGAAGACAAGACGAAAGGAACCTGTCGTGCTCGGGCACACCCGGCATCACGGCGGGCGCACAGGGAGGCGTGGAGCACCGGCACGGTCCTCCACGAAGTCCGCGAGCGGTGCGGACCGAAGTCAGGGGCGGCAGCGAAGCGACCCACGAGGGAATCGAGTGCTGCTCGGGGGCGAAGGCTCACGGCGGGCAGACAGCGGCGACGCCGGGCATCACGGACATGCGCACGCTCTCTCCTGCGGACAACGGTCCTCGCCGGGGGCTTCGTCGGCCCCGACACGGCTGATGGTCACGGGACGGCATCCCGCACCACGGTAACCGGCACGGCAGGCAGCCTCCCCAAACCGACGCAACTCTACCCTAACGTTAGAGTAGAGATCAGCGACGACCGCCCCGGCCGCAGTAAGAGACAAGGAATGCACCCCGCGTGAGCAGCGAGCACATGCAGATCGGCGAGGTCGCCGCACGGACCGAGCTGTCGCTGCGCACCATCCGGCACTACGAGGAGACCGGCCTCGTCATCCCCTCTGCCCGCTCCCAGGGCGGCTTCCGCCTCTACACGGGGGCCGAGGTCGCCCGCCTGATGGTCATCCGCCGAATGAAGCCGCTCGGCTTCACTCTTGAGCAGATGCGTGACCTGCTTGAGGCCACCGACCGTCTCGACAGCGACCAGCTGACGCCGGACGAGCGAAAGGAACTGCTGGAGCGCATCCGCACGTACGAGCAGGGCGCCACGGAGCAGGTGGAGAGGCTGCGTGTCCAGTTGGCGCGGGCCGAGGAGTTTGCGGGGACACTACGCGGGCGCCTGGCGCGGGGCCGGCACGCCGGGGCGTAAGGAGCGCGGACGGAGGCGGCCGACCCCTTTACGCGCGCGGCACCGTGCCCGTCACATCACTTCTTCACAAGGCACCTCACTCCTCCCCGTGCAGCTCGGCCAAGCCGCTAGCCGCCAACGCCCGTCGCAGCTCTGTGACCGAGGGGGCGCCGTCGGTCGTGCCGTCGCCGTGGTGATAAAGCCTGCACGACAGGCTCGACCGGAGGTCCTCGTGGGCGAACGGGTCGGAGCCGTCCACCAGCACGGTGGGTGAGCCGTTCATCCCCCGCAGTGCGGCCTCTTCCGCATCTGCCACCTCTACCCAGTCCACCGGCACCGCCCGGCCCGCGAGGGCAGCGGCGATCCGCTCGCGCATGACCGGCGCGTTCGGGCAGTCTGGAACCGTCAGCACTGTGATCCGTACGTCGGCGTCCCTCGGGTTCATGGCGCGACACCTCCTGGCTGCTTGTGGGGACCGTAGACCTTCCAGCGCACTGGAAGGTCAAGGGCTAGCCTGGAGGCATGCGTATCGGCGACCTCGCCGCCACCAGCGGGCTGACCACGAAGGCAATCCGCTTCTACGAGCAAGCCGGGCTGCTGCCGGAGCCACCCCGTACCCCGGGCGGCTACCGCGACTACCCGGAGCGGACCACGCAGCGCCTCGCGTTCATCCGCGACGCCCAGGGCGCCGGGCTCACCCTCGCCGAGATCCGTTCCGTCCTGGCGCTGCGCGACGCCGGAGCCTCCCCCTGCACACACGTCACAGCGCTTATCGACCGGCACCTCGCCGACATCGACCGGCGCCTGGCCGAACTGCGCGAGACCCGCACCGCGTTGCGCGCACTGGACGAAGGGGCGGCCGCAACCGACCCGGTCGAGTGCACGGACGCCGACATCTGCCGCATCCTGGTCGGGACGAACAGTGAGCGCCGTTACTGAGCCGCACTCCCGCTCGCGCGTAGCGTTCCGGAGATGAGGGACCTGCCCCGCGCATGACGAGGAGCCCAGTAATGCTGCGCGCAGTATGGAACGGCACCGTGATCGCGGAAGCCCCGCGCACCGTGATCGTCGAGGGCAACCACTACTTCCCGCCCGAGGCACTGCACCGCGAGTACTTCACCGAGACCCGCAGCCGGTCGCTGTGCTTCTGGAAGGGGCTCGCCCGCTACTACGCCGTCACGGTCAGCGGGCGGACCAACCGGAACGCGGCCTGGTACTACCCGCACCCGAGCCCGCTCGCCCACCGGATCAAGAACCACGTCGCGTTCTGGCAGGGCGTGACGGTCGAGGGCGAGCCGGAGGGCAGGTCGTGAGTGGCCGCCGACTGGTCCGCACGGCGGCCTGGGCGGCGACCGCGACGGTCGCGACGGTCGGCGGATATGCCGGGTTGGTCAGCGGGGCACTGCCCGTCGACCTCGGCGTGGGCCGACGCCTCAGACCGCTCGGGCCGCAGGCCCTGGACATCGCGGCGCCCCGGGACGTCGTCTTCGACGTGATCGCACAGCCGTACCTGGGGCGCGCCACCCGGACCATGCAGGAGAAGGTGCGGGTACTGGAGCGCGGCAGCGACATGGTGCTGGCTGCCCACGTCACGCCAACAGGCGGGCGGTGGAAGGCGGTGACCGTGGAGACCGTGCGGTTCAGTCGGCCCGAGCGCGTCGGCTTCCGCCTCGTGCGTGGCCCGGTCCCGTACGTCGTCGAGTCGTTCGCCCTGACCGAACTGCCCACGGGCACCCGCCTGTTGTACGAAGGGGAGCTGGGCACCGATCTGTGGCGGGTCGGGGCCTGGTGGGGTGGGAAGGTGGCCGCCCGCTGGGAGGCGGCCGTCGCCGGATCCCTCGCCGTGGTCAAGGAGGAGGCGGAGCGCAGGGCCCGGCGCTGACCGGCGAGAGCCGTCAGGGGGCCGCCGGGCCACCGAGCGAGGCGAGGGCTGCGGTCACCGTCCTGCCCAGGTCGCGTGCGTCCGCTCCGGCGCGGGAACGCAGGTTGACGCCATACGCGAGCAGTGCCAGCAGGTCGGCGCAGGCACCGGGGTCGCAGGCGGCGGCGAGTTGTCCGTAGCCATGGGCGGTGACGAGCGCCGCGTACATCGCGTCCCGCAACTCCTGGTGATGCCGGTCCAGTACGGCGCGCACCTCGGGATCACCATTCTCGGCCCCGGCATGCGCGTTGGAGACCATGCAGCCCCAGCGGGCGTACTTGCCCGAGCAGCGCGCCTCGATCAGGCCGGCGAAGAACTCGGCGATGGCGGGCAGCCCCCGCTCGTCCTCCGCGAGGCGCCGGAACATCGGCTGAGACCTGTGCTCCATGTAACGCCGTAGCGCGGCGAGGTAGAGCTCCTGCTTGCCGCCGAACGTGGCGTACAGGCTGGAGCGGTTGAGCCCGGTCGCGGTCACAACATCCTGGATGCCGGTCGACGCCACGCCCTGCCGCCAGAACAGCCGCACCACGGCCTCCAGGGCCGTGTCCGGGTCGAAGTGCTTGATATCCGGCATGCCTCACCCGCCATCTCGAAACGAGGGTTCCAGGATACTTCCGCCGCCGCCATCTTGGAACGGTCGTTCCGAGTTGAGTCGTGACCCAGGAGGACCATCGCCATGCCCCTCAACGCCGAGCTGCGCTCCTTCTACGAAGCCCGCCAGCAGCAGATCCCCGCCGAGATACGCGAGATCATGCGCCGGGCGGGACAGGAACTGGCCGACTCCGGCCAGGCCGACCACGCCCTGACCGTCGGCGCGCAGGCCCCCCGCTTCACCCTCCCCACGGCGACCGGACAAACCCTGTCCCTGGACGACCTGCTGGCCGAGGGCCCCGTCGTGCTGACGTTCTACCGCGGTGCCTGGTGCCCGTACTGCAATATCGCCCTGCGCGCCCTCCAGCAGCACCACGACGCGATCACCGCACGCGGCGCCCGCCTGGTGGCCGTCTCCCCGCAGATCCCCGACGAGTCCCTCTCCCTGACCGAGAAGCACAGCCTCGCCTTCGACGTCCTCAGCGACGTCGGCTCGGACACCGCCAAGCAGTACGGCCTTGCCTTCGACCTTCCCGACGACCTCGCCGCCGTCTACGACAAGCTCGGCTTCGACCTCCAGCGCGTCAACGGCGGCCACCCGCGCATGCTCCCCCTGCCCGCCACCTACGTCATCGACCGCGACGGCGTAATCCGCTGGGCGTTCGCCGACACCGACTACACCCGCCGCGCCGAACCCGCCGACATCCTCGCCGCCCTCGACGCCCTGGACTGACCTACCAGGGCAGCGGTCAAATCACGACCGTGAGCGGGTCCGCATGCGCTGTGCGCGTCCGTCCGTCCTCCGCGGGAGGACGGACGGTGGAAGGTCTTCATCGGCACCGTGATCGGACCCCGAACGGGCAAACCGCCCGCCGCGCAAGTCGGCCGCCTCGCGGCCGAGCGACCTCAGCAGGCATTCCGGCCCGTTCGGCCTCCCGCCGCGCGCCGTCCGCATTACCGGTGCCTGCGGGCCTGCAACGAGCCGAAGGCGGATCAGTCAGGGGACGTGGCAGCTCTGGGACCGCGGCGCAGAACGTGCCGCACGGCGACCACGGCCTGCATCGCGGCGGCCGGACGCAACAGCGCCGGCCGGGGCCTGTCGGGCATCCTGCCGCGACGGATGCCGACGGCGGTGACCGCGGCCACGGGCACGATCCATGCCGCGAGCGCCGCGGCCCGCACCACACGGCTGGGTTCGTGCCGCAGTACGAGCCAGGTCCAGAAGGCGGCGTCGGCGAGGGAGTCTGCGTAATCACCGAACGGGGACACAGTGCCCTGGCGGCGGGCCAAGCGGCCGTCGGCCACGTCGAGGGCGATCGCCAGCAGGCCCGACCAGCGGCTCCCCCCGAGGGCGGTGGCGGGGAGATTGCCTCGCAACAGGGTGATCACATCAGCCCCGGAGAGCTGGTCGCGCTTCTCCAGCAGGCCCAGATGCAGGACGGTGAGAGTCCAGCTGGTGGCCACCCACGTCCGGGCTCCGGGGCCTCGGGCGGGCGTGAACAGTAGCCCGTGCAGGGCGCCGGCCTGCGCGAACGCACACGGATGCCGGGTCGCCTGCCGCAGTGACCGGTGAGCGGCCATACGCAGGAAGCACCCGACGGCACCCGGTCTCCACCGACCGTTGCGGAGTATCTCCAGCAAGGCGTCGGTCGCCGCACGGCTGTCGGCAAACTCATATACGGGTACGGACACGGCGTTGCGGTCCTTCCTGGTGCCCGACGTGTGCTGATCTCACCGTAGGCGGCCGTCCCGGCGGGGGAACGTGAGCACGCACACCGATCCGCGCGCCGGTCGGCCGTGGCGTCGTACCCGATCATGAGGCGCCGCGATGTCGACGGGCCCGGCAGGTTCGAGGCCCGGCAGACTCGGTGAGCGCGCTTACAGTTCCCGGCTGCTGTACGGCCGTAGCGTCGTGGGCATGGTGCTACGGCTCGTGCTGGGCGCGATCTACGCGGCGATGGGGATCGGTCAGCTCGCCTCTCTGGGCGAGATGCCGGCCGTCCTCGGCGCGTACGGCCTGGTGCACGGTGCCGCCGCGACGCTGCTGACCATGTCGTTGATTGTCGGCGAGTTGGTGTGCGGGGTGTGGTTCCTTGCCCGGCCGAGGTCGACGGCGATCGCCCCGGTGGGGGTGTACACGGCCGTGGCACTGGTGTGGAGCGGGCTGGCTGTGCAGGCATTCGTGCGCGGGCTGACGGTGGTCAACTGCGGCTGTTTCGGGAGCTACCTAGCCCAGCGGCTCGGCTGGTTCGTGCTGGTCCAGGACGCGCTGGCCCTGCTGTATGCCGCTGTGCTGCTGCGTGGCGCCCGCCGATCCCGTGCCCGGCCTGCCCGGCACGAGAGCACCGGTGACCAGACGTACGACCACGGCGAAGCGAAGGCGAGGAGACGATGACGGTGAACCATCCGGCACGACCGGTCACGTCGCCGGCGGCAGACGGCAGCCCAGCGAAGCAGGACCGAGAGGAGGTGTTCATCGAGTTCACCAAGTCGATCTGCCCGATGTGCAAGACGCCGGTCGACGCGCAGGTCAACATCCGCGAGAGCAAGGTCTATCTGCGTAAACGCTGCCGCGAGCACGGCGAGTTCGAGGCGCTAGTGTACGGGGACGCCGAGGAATACCTGTCGTCGGCCCGCTTCAACAAGCCCGGCACCATCCCTCTCACCTTCCAGACCGAGGTACGAGACGGCTGCCCGTCGGACTGCGGGCTGTGCCCGGAGCACAAGCAGCACGCCTGCCTGGGGATCATCGAGGTCAACACCGGCTGCAACCTGGACTGCCCGATCTGCTTCGCCGACTCCGGGCACCAGCCGGACGGTTACTCGATCACCCATGAGCAGTGCGAGCGCATGCTCGACACTTTCGTCGCCTCCGAGGGCGAGGCGGAGGTGGTGATGTTCTCCGGTGGGGAACCCACCATCCACAAGCACATCCTCGACTTCATCGACCTCGCCCAGGACCGCCCCATCAAGAACGTCACCCTCAACACCAACGGCATCCGCCTCGCCACCGACAAGAACTTCGTCGCCGAACTCGGCAAGCGCAATCAGGTGTCGGGCAAGTCGGTGAACATCTACCTGCAGTTCGACGGCTTCGACGAGCGCACCCACCTGGAGATCCGGGGCCGTGACCTGCGTTCGTTCAAACAGCGGGCCCTGGACAACTGCGCCGAAGCAGGGCTGACCGTCACCCTCGTCGCCGCGGTCGAGCGCGGCCTGAACGAGCACGAACTCGGGGCGATCATCGAGTACGGCATCGACCACCCTGCCGTCCGCTCGGTGGCGTTCCAGCCGGTCACCCACTCCGGCCGGCATGTGGAGTTCGACCCGCTGAACCGGCTCACCAACCCCGACGTCATCAAGCTCATCAACGCCCAGCGACCGCAGTGGTTCGCCAAGGGCGACTTCTTCCCCGTGCCCTGCTGCTTCCCCACCTGCCGCGCCGTCACCTACCTCCTCGTGGACGGCGAACCAGGCAACCGCACGGTCGTGCCCGTCCCCCGCCTGCTGAACGTCGAGGACTACCTCGACTACGTCACCAACCGCGTCCTGCCGGACGCCGACATCCGGGAGGCGCTGGAGAAACTCTGGTCCGCCTCCGCGTTCATGGGCACCGCCACTACCGAAGAGAAGCTCCGCGCCACCGCCGAGGCCCTGGACTGCGCAGACGCCTGCGGTATCGACCTGCCCACCGCCGTACGGGACCTGAACGACAAGGCGTTCATGATCGTCGTACAGGACTTCCAGGACCCCTACACCCTCAACGTCAAGCAGCTGATGAAGTGCTGCGTCGAGGAGATCACCCCCGACGGGCGGCTGATCCCGTTCTGCGCCTACAACTCCGTCGGCTACCGCGAGCAAGTCCGGGCCCAGATGTCGGGCGTGCCAGTCGCGGACGTGGCGCCGAACGCACTGCCGCTCGCGGACAGGCTCACCCCGACACCGTACGGCTCGAAGACCGTCCGTACCCAGGCGGAGGGGGAGCGGTCATGAACAGCGACGAGGTCAAAGCCTGCTGTGCCGACGCCTACGCGAAAGATGTCGTCGCCCTCCTGCTCGGCGACTCCTATCACCCCGGCGGCACCGCCCTGACCCGCCGCCTCACCGACCACCTCCACCTGACCGCGGACAGCCGGGTCCTGGACGTGGCCTCGGGCCGGGGCACGACCGCACTCCTGATCGCCGACGCCTACGGGGTGCGCGTGGACGGCGTGGACTACTCCCCCGCCAACACCGCCCTCGCCCAAGGAGCCGCCCAGGCGGCGGGATTGGCGGAGCGCGCTGTCTTCACCACCGGTGACGCGGAACACCTGCCCTACCCGGACGGCGCGTTCGACGCGGTGGTGTGCGAGTGCGCGCTGTGCACCTTCCCCGACAAGGCGAAGGCCGCCGCCGAGTTCGCCCGGGTCCTGAAACCCGGCGGCCGTGTCGGCATCACCGATGTCACCGTCACCACCGACCGGCTGCCGCCCCAACTCTCCACGCCCGCCGCGCGGATCGCCTGCGTCGCCGATGCCCGGACGCCGGCCGAGTACGCCGCGATCCTGTCGGCCGCAGGGCTGCGTACCTTGCGCACCGAGCGCCACGACCAAGCAATGCTGCGGATGATCGACCAGATCGAGGCCCGGCTGAACCTGCTCCGGCTGACTGCGGCGGACCGGCTCGCCGCTTCCGGTCTGGACATCGACGCGGCCCCGGCCGTCCTGGACGCGGCCCGCACCGCCGTTTCGGACAGCACCCTCGGCTACGCCCTCCTCGTCGCGGAGAAGTCCTCCGCACCATAGGCACGCTCGCCTGCTGTTCCGAGCTACGGCTTGATGTCGTAAAGGACGTTGAACGGGTCATCCGCCGTGGACCGGGCCACGTCGCTGAAGCCTGCTTCGGCGCACAGACTGCGTACGACCGCCTCGGGCATACCGCACGTTCCCAGGGCGGCTCCGCCGCTCGCGAGAGACGTGGTCATGCAGTAGAACATGCTGAACCCATAGAGCATCGATGGCACGGGGCCCACGTTGTCCTCTGGGCGATCCCGGCAGTTGACCTCGAGCATCAGGTAGTCGCCGTCGTCCTTGACCGCAGCCCTGATGGCGGCAAGGAGCCGCTGCGGTTCCGCCGCGTCGTGGATGACGTCGAAGGTGGTGACGAGGTCGTAGCGCCCCGGAAGTCCCTGGACGACATCGGCCGTCTCGAAGGTCACGCGGTCGGCGACACCGGCTTCCTCCGCGTTCGCCCGGGCGCGTGCCACCTGACCCGGGAAATTGTCGAACCCCGTGAAACGGGAGCGTGGGAACTTCTGGGCGAGCACGATCAGGGCACGGCCGGCACCGCAGCCCACGTCCGCGACGTCAACGCCCCGCTCCAGCCTTTCAACGACATGAGGGAAGGTGCTCAGCCAGTCATCGACCATCACGCTCTCGAACCAGCTGCCGGTGAAACGGCTCATGCCGTCCCACAGAATGTCCGGATACTCGCTCTGCCGTACGCCTCCGCCGCTCCGGAACGCCTCGACCAGTCGTTCATACGGTGCCATCGCGGCGGGCATCATCTGATACACGCCGCCGAGGAACATGGGTCCCGATTCGTCGGCCAGGGCGGGGGCGTGCTCGGCGGGAAGCTCAAAGCGCCCGGGCTCCGGCTCCTCCAGATAGCCCGCGGCGGTGAGACCGCGCAGCCACTCGCGTACGTAACGCTCGTTCAGGTCCAGACGCTCGGCCAGCTCCTGGCGGCCAACGGGGCCGTTGGCCGCCAGGTCCTTGAACAGTCCCAGCCGGTCGCCCAGATGGCACAGACCGACGATCATCGTCCCGCTGATGTCCCCGAGAGCCTTCTCCATGAAGGCTTCGACCCTTGCCTCGTCCAATCCCTGCTGTGCCGCCACTGTGTCCCTCCTGGCCAAGCACGGTGGCGGGGTGCGACCGTGCTTGGCCAGCGAAGCACCGGGGTGCTCTCTGGCCTCACCGCCACGACGGACGAGGCAGCTCGGGCCGGTTCGCCTCACCCGATCCGAGCATCTGACGCACATCCTGGAAGTGGCGGCAGCAGACGCTGGCACTGGCACTGGCAACAGCAGCCGACAAGCCTGCCCGGGCGCTGCCGGCATCCTCCTGCCCGGCGAGGGCGCATCCAGCGACGCCGCCGGGCCACCTGGATGCTGTCCCGGCACGAAGGACGTGGATCGTCGCCACGTAACCAACTGCCCCACGAACACGCCGACCCGTACGTAAGCGCCCTCACATACGTGTACACGCCCCGCGTCCTAGCGTCAGCGACGAGAGCGGAAACCACCGCAAGAGGAGGACGATCATCATGGCCACAACCCTGCGTGTTTCCCCGAGCACGGCCGCTATCCCGGTGCACGCGGTATGGGGCGCCGCGTCCGGTCTGGTCGGCGGCGTGGGTATGGGCATCTGGATGTCGGTGTCGAGGCCCATGGAAGACACCGCGATGATCACCATGGTCGCGGGTCTGCTCGGCTCCACGAACACCTTCGCCGGGTGGCTGATCCACCTGTCCATCGCGCTCTTCGCCGGTATCACCTTCGGCGCCCTGCTCGGCCAGTTTGCCCAGCGCCCCGCGCCCGCCGTGGTCCTCGGCCTGGCCTACGGCGCGGTGTGGTGGACGGTCGGCGCCCTGTGGATCATGCCCGCCAACATGGGCATGCCCGTCTTCGAGTGGAACGACGTCACCTCCTCCAGCCTCGGCGCCCACCTCGTCTACGGTCTCCTGGCCGGAGTCACCTTCTCGACCCTCGCCCAGTTGGCGGGCAAGCGGACCGGCCGGGCCGCGGGATGACACCGATACCACCGGGGTCACCGCCTGGTCCCGGCGCGCCGCCCCGGGGTGCTGAACCGCTCCTCGGTGCCCCGGACGACTACTGTCTGGCCAACAGAGCGGGCGCACTGGCCAGCCCGGCGTGGGGCACCGCACCCCCGCCCTGGGCACCAGGCCGACGCGAGGAACCACACCACATGAACCACACCGGTGACGAGGCCGAGAAGACCTGGTGCATCTCCGAGGTCGACATCTTCCGCGACTTGAGTGAGGCGGAGATGGACGCCATCGCCGCTGCGGCCCCGATGAAGACCTACAGCGCCGGCGAACTGCTCTACTCACCCTCCCAGCCCTCCGAGGTGCTGTTCATCCTCAAGCAGGGACGGGTGCGCATCTTCCGGGTCTCCGCCGACGGCCGTGCACTGACCTGCGCGATCATCAGCCCCGGCACCATCTTCGGCGAGATGGTGCTGCTCGGGCAGCGGATGTACGACAACTTCGCCGAGGCCCTCGACGACGTCACCGTCTGCGTGATGAGCCGTGCCGACGTCAACCGCTTCCTGTTGTCCGACGCCCGGATCTCCGCCCGCATCACCGAGATCCTCGGCCGCCGCCTGGCCGACCTCGAACAGCGCCTGTCCGACAGCGTCTTCAAGTCTGTCCCGCAGCGCATCGCCACCACCTTGCTGACGCTTGCAGCCGAGACCCGGCCAAGGGTGCTCGGCGCCCGCAGCCCGCAGATCGCGCTCACTCACCAGCAAATCGCCGCCTTGGCCGGCACGTCCCGCGAGACGTGCACCAAGGTGCTGCGCGACTTCGCCGACCAGCACCTGATCCGCCTGGCCCGGGGCCGCATCACCGTCCTCGACGCAGAGCGGCTCGCCGACCACGCGGGCTGACGTCACCGAACCGTAAGCACCCACTCCAGCCCAGACCGCGCGCCGCCCGCCTACAGTTCAGCCAGCCGACCCCGACCACCAGGAGCTGTCCCATCATGCGTGTCCGCACTCTGCTCCCGGCCGTCCTGGCCGCCGCCCTGCTCACCGTGACCGGGTGCGGCTCCGACGGTGGCACCGACTCCGGCAGCGACGTCCAGGGCGCACCGCCTAAGACGGCGTCTTCCGCCCCTGGGTCCACCACCTCGGACGAGAGCGGGGGCGACAGCGGGGCGCAGGTCCCCGAGGCCCTGAACTTCACCGGCACCACGGTGGACGGCAAGCCCTTCGACGCCAAGGCCCTCGCGGGCAAGCCAACCGTGCTGTGGTTCTGGGCCCCCTGGTGCCCCAAGTGCCGCGCCCAGGCCGCCGAGACCGCCAAGGTCGCCGCCGACTACCAGGGCAAGGTGGGCGTCCTCGGCGTCGCCGGCCTCGACAAGAACACCGCCATGAAGGACTTCGTTTCCGAGACCGGCACCGACGGCTTCCCCCACCTCTCCGACGAGGCGGGCGACGTATGGAAGCGGTTCGCCGTCACCGAGCAGAGCCGCTACGTCATCCTCGACAAGGACGGCGAGACCGTCTACGAGGGCGTGCTGCCCGGTGGCGAGGGGCTGGCCGAGAAGGTCGCCGGGCTCACCGGCTGAACCCGCCATGACCGACCTGCCCCTGGCTCTCGCACTCAGCGCAGGCATGCTCGCCGCCGTCAACCCGTGCGGCTTCGCCCTGCTCCCGGCCTACCTGTCGCTGCTCGTCCTCGGCGACGACTCCCCCAGCCGTACGGTCGCCGTCGGACGGGCGCTGACCGCCACCGCGGCGATGACGGTCGGATTCGCCGCGCTCTTCGGCGTGTTCGGCCTGGCCGTCCAGCCCGTCGCTGGCCAGGTCCAGGAGCATCTGCCCTGGTTCACCATCGCCTTCGGGCTCCTCATGGCGGTGGCCGGCGCCTGGCTGCTCGCGGGTCGTCAACTGCCCACCCTGGCCCCGAAGCTGCGCCGCGCGCCGACCGTGACGCGCTCACTTCCTTCTATGGCGCTGTTCGGCATGGCGTATGCGACGGCCTCCCTGGGCTGCACCATCGCCCCGTTCCTGGCCATCGTCGTCTCCGCCTTCCGCAGCGGCTCGACCGGCGAGGGCATCGCCCTGTTCGCCGCGTACGCCGGCGGGATGGGCCTGATCGTCGGCGCCGCCTCGCTGACCGTCGCCCTCACCCGCGCCACCGCCGTCACCCGCCTGCGCCACCTCGGCGCGATCGCGCCCCGGCTCGGCGGGGCACTTCTCCTGTGTGTGGGCGCGTACGTCGCGTACTACGGCTGGTACGAGATCCGCGTCCAGCGCGATCCCACGCTCCAGGACCCGGTCATCGACGCGGCCGGAGCCGTTCAGCGCGGCATCGCCGAGGCCCTGGACGCCACCGGCCCCGCAGTGATCGCTCTCCTCTTCGCAGGCCTGTTCATCGCGGCTGTGGCGCTCGTCCGCTTCCGGCGGGCCCGAGGGGCCCGCCGGTCACCCGGTGCGGACACCGGTGCGCGGTCGACGCCCAGCCCCAGCCCCTGAACGCGGGGCGATCGAAGGTCAGACGGTCATGGTGGTGCCGTCGAAGCGGCTGAGGGTGAACACCGCCTCCTCCAGCGTCGACTCCTTGGCCTCGCGCAGCACACCGATGGCGACCTCCTCGCCCAGCCGAACCGCCGCGGTGTAGTCGGTGCGCCAATGCACACCGGCCATGTTGCGGCCGGTGGCGATGTTGGCAGCAACCTTGTTGAGCTCGCCGCCGACGGTGAGCCGGTCGGCGTCCGGGCCGGCGTACGGCTCCAGGGCGGTGCCGTCGGTGCTGGGCACGACCGGGTCGGGCAGGACGTGCGATTCGTCGAACCACGCCTTGAGGATGGTCACGCACGCCCCGGCCACCGTGGCGTGTCCGGAGCCGTACGAGGGATGGGTCGGGCTGCCCTCGGGGAACGCCTGCGGCAGCAGGTAGCTGCCGTACTTCTCGAAGACCCGCTTGACGGCGACGGAGTCCAGCACCCCGCCGTCGATGGGGTACTCGCGCTGCCCGCGCAGCTGCTGGTGGACGCGGCCGCCGAACTCCTCCGGCCGCAGCCGCCGGTGCACGTACCACTTCTGGAACCACACCGACTTCAGGGCACGCGTGGCCACCTCGGTGACGAGCGAGAGGATGTGCGGGCCGCCGTACGTCCCGAAGCCGATCTGGTTGCGTGAGAAGTTGTACGGGTTGCCCGGATCCGCCGGCGCTTTCAGGTCGAGCAGGATGAGGGCGGCGTTGAGGTACGCCTCGTACAGCGCGTCGAAGTGCACGTAGTGCGCCAGGTCGCGCGGGGTCTGGATGTACCGCCGGGTGGCGAAGTCCCGCTCGTCGGGCTCGGGTTCGGAGCCGTTCTGCACCTCCAGCCAGTCGCCCCAGGTGGTCAGGTGGTCGACCGGGCGGACCAGGGTGTCCTGCCGCTGCGGGATCAGCAGTGTGCCGTACGGGATGTCCTTGAGCAGGAACTGCGAGAGATACGGCCCCACCAGGTCGCCCCGGGTGTCGCCGCGGAAGATGGTCTGTGGGGTCACCTGGCCGTTCTGCTTGGGCGCCCGGAAGTCCTCCAGACCGCTCAGTTCGGTGGCCGCCTCGGCGACCAGTTCGCTGTCGCCGAACCGGGTGAACAGCACGTCACGGCACAGCGCCATCCAGTACAGCTCGACCGCCTCGGCGGAGTTCTGCGCGCTGTCGATACGCGGCGCAGGCGGGATGGCCAGGGCTTGAGCGTCCGGGCCCTGCGGGTCGAAGGCCAGTCCGGCCTGCGGGTTGACCAGTTTGCGGGTGTCGCCGAGCGGGATACGCTCGAAGTCCTCGTAAGCGCCGGTGGCCAGGGCCCGGCGGAGCAGGTTGTAGGCGGCCGGGTCGACCTCGCCGTACTTGTCGTGCGGCAGCGCTTTGGAGTAGGTGCAGACGAAGGGGTGGTCGGTCTCCTCTCCGTTGGCGGTGTGGACCGGTACGTGGCGCTGGAACTCGGCCTCGGCGGCCCGGATCCGCGCATCGCGCGCGGCAAAACGACGGTCACTCATACGAATCCCCCGTGTTCCCCCGTGAGTTGTGCGTGGAATCGCACTCCTTACCCATGAGACGCCCGAGCGCGTAGGACTGTTGTGAGAACACGGGCAATCAAGAGGATTTGCACATATGTAGCGTGAACCTCCGCCTCCATACCAGACCGGGCAGACAGCGACGGCCGTGCGAGACGTCGAAGCGGTCGCGCCCGTCTGTCGGGAGTTCTCAGTCCCGGACCGAACCGGGTGGGCCGCCGAGCAGCAGTGGCAACACGCTGGGCATCTCGGCCACCGGTACCTCGATCAGCGAGCGGCCGGGTTCGCTGAGGCGGTCCTTGAGCGCCCCGGCGAGCCGTGCCGGGTCGTCGGCCCGGACTGCGCGCGCCGAAAACGACTCGGCAAGGCGCGCGAAGTTGGGGCCGGTCAGGTCGCTGCCGGTGAACCGGCCCTCGACTGCCAGCACATTCACGTCTGCGGGACTGCCGCGGCGAGAGCCACCTGAGCAGTCACCTCCGCCTGTCGCCACCCCGTCGCTTCCTGAGGCTGTAGCTGACGAGCCCAGCGCCCAGGAGAGAGCCGATGCCGGGAGCCAAGAGCTGGACGAGCGCATCAGGCCCCCACAGAAACCCCAGGCCGAGCGCCGTCGCGTTGATCGCGACCGCCAGACCCCACATCATCGCGGCCTGGGTCCGCGGTGGAATCCCCCGCATTTTCACTGGTGTGCACGTCTCTGCCTCGACCCGGCTGCCGGGCTGAAGTGACACGGCCGGGGGCGGGCTGTCGAACGCCCGTCCCCGGCCCCGATCTCCGTCAGTACCTGATGCGGCGGGTCAGCCGGCTCGCCATTCGAAGCCACAGGCCAGCAGTGCCGCCCCGGTGGCTATCCCAAAGCCCGGTGCGCCCGCCTGCGCGTCCTCCACGAAAGTCATCGCCGTCGCGATGACCGCCACGGTGGCCGCGGTGGCAAACAGCAGCAGGGATGCGCTTTTCTTCTCATCTCGCCCTTCTCGTTTCTTGTTGGTCGGTGGGAATCCTCGGCATCGGCCCCGCCGCGGGTAGGCGTAGGTGCCCCAGGGGTAGCTGGTGAATCCCCAACGGTGTTTGACGCGTGCTCCACCGCGAATCGTCAGGCATTGGCCCCGGTTACGGGCGTTCGTGGCGAGGAGTTGGATCGTGCCCAGGATGACCTCGATCGCGACCGTGACGGCAGCGATCGCCGGTGCGGCCGGTAGGAACACCACTCCCAGGAAGAAGCCCATCGCGCCGGTGATGATGTAGAGGTACCAGCCGTAGTCCGCGATCCGACCGGTCCACCGCTTGCTCAGGGTGGGCGTGACGCGAATCCTGGACGAGCCGCTCCACCACGAGCTCGGCGACCAGTACTCACCGGTCAACCTGCCCCACGAGTAGTACCAGGTCCGCTTCTTGTACCAGCGGCCGTCCAGGTCAAGGTGGTTGACGGGGTTGGCCCCGGCGTACTCGTAGGCGTTGCGGCTGCCGCCGAAGACCGGGTCGGTCGAGAGGAAGCGGCCGGTCTCGGGGTTGTACAGGCGAACGCCCGTCAGTAGGGCGCCGGTTGTTGTCTCCGTCGAGCGTTGCTCAGCGCCCAGCCAGCCCTAGCAGACGGCCTCCGTGCCGGCGCGCCGATTGCCGTACTCGTCGGCGCTCAGCGCGGTCGGCGCCACCGATGTGTCGAGCGGCAGCAGCAAGTTGACGTCCCCGTGCAGGTTGGTGAGCTGGAAGACCACGGTGCCCGATGCGCGGTCATGTCGTCGTACGGCTCTCCGGGGAAATCACCGCCCGGAACGCTGAGCGCGTCGCCGAGCGGCTGCGCCAGGCCCTGCGCACCCACCCTCAGGTACTCGAAGTCGACCTCGGGCGGGTGACCCACCTGAGCAGCGACGGCTGTGCGGCGTTCTTCGCGGCGTTGCTCGCAGCTCGCCCGCAGGCCACCCGTGTGACGGTGACGCACGCGAATGCGCGGGCACACGACACGCTCACTCAACTGGGCCTGGCCCGATTCCTCGATCTCCGTCGGGAGGAGGACCAGGACAGTCCGTAACGCCGGGTTCAGGCCGTGGCGGCGAGACCGTCGCCTTGGATGCGGCATGACCGGTGCGAGGACCGGAGCACCATGGCACAATGCAAAGACGCTCCGCGTCCGGCGTCCGCCAGAGGCCGCAGACAGAGCTGGTGCGCCGGGAAGCCTGGTCGGCATGGGTTTGTCCGCGCGACGAGGGGGCCGAGCGTGTCCGCCATTGAGATCGCACTGAGCCGGGCAATGAGCCTCGACGGAGCGCGCGGTGCCGCGGTCGTCGACTACGTCAGCCGTATGTCTCTCGGCACATCCGGCCATCCGGACGGCCTCGACCTGAACCGGGCGGTCCACGGGGACACCGATGTCGTGCGCGCCAAGCTGGCCGCCCTCCAGCTGATCGGCTACGCGCCGGAGCGGATGGAAGACATCGTGGTCACCCTGGACACGGAGTACCACGTCATCCGACCCTTGACCCGTCGCGCCCACGAAGGGCTATTCCTCTTGCTGGTCCTGGACCGAGGCGGCGCCGATCTCGACGCCGTGCGCAAGGAGCTGCGCTCCATCGAAACGCTGCTGTGAGGCTGCCGGATCGAGCCGTCCGGGCCAGCTGTCACTCACGTTCACGCAGGAACCGCTGCCGGTAGACGTGGGTCCGGCGCCGCGACCGCCACCTCGAGCAATGATGCACGGTGGTAATCAGGTCGCGCACTGCCGGATCCGAGAAGCCTTCATCAGGGTTCGCATTCCGGTCGACTGCGCTGCCGCGCGGGTGACGTTCCTTCAGCCACCTGCACGGGTAAGGTGTGCCGCCGGAATCCTGACGGGCCTTTGACACCCGTGCGTGCGAAGCACGAGGGTTGGAGGCGGAACGGAAACGGCGGCGATGGCGGGACTGGTGGCATGGGCCCGGAAGGGGTCGTCGCTGCTTGCCGCGCACCCCGCCCGTGCCGTGGTCGTGGCGTTCGCCGTCGTGGTGCTGGCGGGTGCTGTGGTGTTGTCGCTGCCGTTCGCCGCTGAGGACGGCTCCGCGACCGGGTTCGTGACGGCGCTGTTCACCTCTACCTCGGCCGTGTGCGTCACCGGTCTGGCCGTGGTGGATACGGGAACGTACTGGAGCGGCTTCGGCGAGGGCGTCATCCTCGTGCTGATCCAGGTCGGCGGCTTCGGCATCATGACCATGGCGTCGCTGCTGGCGTTGCTCGTCTCGGGACGCCTGCGACTCCGTATGCAGCTGACGGCGCAGGCCGAGACGAAGAGCCTCGGCATCGGGGACGTGCGCCGGGTGCTGCTGGGCGTCGCGGGCACCACTCTGATCGTCGAACTCGCCGTCGGGGCAGTGCTGGCGCTGCGCTTCCGGTACGGGTACGGCGAGGACTTCGGCAGCTCCGTGTACCTGGGCTACTTCCACGCCGTGTCCGCGTTCAACAACGCCGGGTTCGGACTGCACGCCGACAGCCTCACCCGCTACGCCCAGGACGCCTGGGTCACCCTCCCGATCGCGGCCGCCGTGATCCTCGGCGGCATCGGCTTCCCGGTGCTGCTGGAGCTGCTGCGCCACCGCCATCGGCGGCGTACGACCGGACGCCGCAACTGGACGCTGCACACGAAGCTCACGCTGATCACCACCACCGTCCTGCTGGCTGCCGGTACCGTGCTCACCTGTCTCCTTGAGTGGTCGAACCCCGGCACACTCGGCACCCACACCGCGGCAGCAAAGATCCTCGACGGGTTCTTCCACTCCGCGATGTCACGCACCGCCGGCTTCAACTCCCTCGACATCGGCGCGCTGCACGCCTCGACGCTGCTGATGACCTGCGTGCTGATGTTCATCGGCGGTGGCAGCGCCGGAACCGCCGGCGGGATCAAGGTCACCACCTTCGCGGTCCTGCTCGCCGCGATCACCGCCGAGGTGCGCGGCGAGCCCAACTCCGCGGTCCTGGGCCGCCGTCTCGCCCCGCATGCACTGCGCCAGGCACTGACCGTGGCGCTCCTCGGCGTCGGCCTGGTCATCGCCTCCACGCTGGCCCTGCTCTCCCTCACCGAAGAGCGGTTGGAGGTCGTGCTGTTCGAGGTCGTATCCGCCTTCGCCACGGTGGGCCTGTCCACCGGCATCACCGCCGACCTCCCGACGGTCGGCCAACTGCTGCTGATCGGGCTGATGTTCATCGGTCGACTCGGCCCGATCACTCTCGTCTCGGCCCTCGCCCTGCGCGAGCGCACCCGCCGCTACGAACTGCCCGAGGAGCGACCCGTCATTGGTTAACTACCTACGCAACCTGCGCGAACGGCGTCACAAGCGCCGCTCCGAGCCCCAAACCCGGGGTGAAGACCAGCGGGTCGCCGTCATCGGCCTGGGCCGCTTCGGCCTGTCCCTGGCCAACGAGCTGGTGCGGCGCGGCTGGGACGTCCTCGGCATCGACACCGACGCCCGCCTGGTGCAGAAGTACAGCGACGACCTCACGCACGCCGCTGTCGCCGACTGCACCGACGCAGAGGCGCTGCGCCAGCTCGGCGTCCACGAGTTCACCAGCGCCGTCGTCGCCATCGGCACCGACATCGAAGCGAGCATCCTGGTCAGCTCCAACCTGCTGGAGGCCGAGGTCCCCAACATCTGGGCCAAGGCCATCAGCCGCCAGCACGGCCGGATCCTCGAACGCCTCGGCGTCCACCACGTCGTCCTGCCCGAGCACGAGATGGGCGAACGCGTGGCCCACCTGGTCACCGGCCGCATGCTGGACTTCATCGAGTTCGACGACGACTACGCCCTGGTCAAGACCGTCGCCCCGGACATCGCCACCGGCGTCCCCCTCGGCCAGAGCCATGTCCGCAGCAGATTCGGCGTCACCGTCGTCGGCATCAAACGCCCCGGCGAGGACTTCACCTACGCCACCGCCGAGACCGTCGTCCGGAAGGGCGACGTCATCGTCGTCACCGGCAAGACCCACGCGGTGGAGACCTTCGCCGGGCTCGGCTGAGTCCCTTCGAGTCCGGAAGCCACATACCTAACCTGCACCCAAGGCGCCCGGATCGGTGCCCAGCACGTCGGCGCCGTGATGGAGCCCCTTCCCTCGCCCCTGCCGTCGTCCACCACGCTGTCCGACGCGGCAGATCTGCTGAGCCTGTCCGGCCACGGCGCGCTCCCGATGGTCGACGCCATCGGGAAGTACGTCGGCGTAATCACCGCCCAGGCGGTCGCCGAGGCACTCGTGGAACAACCCCAGACCCCGCCCGTCCGGGTCGGGCAACTCGTCGAGCCGCCCGCACCCGTGACCGCGGACCAGCCGCTCGCACAGGCTCTCGACGCCCTGCTCTCCCCCGGCGGGCACCGGGATGCCGGTCCTCGACGCCAAGCACGGCGAGCCCGTCGGCTGGCTCAGCCACCAGAACGCCCTGCGCGCCGTGCACACACCGACCGCGTAGTGCCGGGCACCCCGCCAACGGCGTTCCCACACGGACACCAAGGCGGGTCTGGGGAGGGGCATGTACGGCATCGTCATGACCGTGGACAAGCACGCCCGTTCTCCGCCGTCCACCGGCTCGGCGGCAAGCGCGTGCCCTCCCCCTTGCAGTCGCCACAGTGCCCCGCCTGCGAGAGCCACAAGATTCGCATCCTGGGACCGGGGCGCGCGGCGCCCGCCGACCTGCACGAGACATGAAACCGGTCTCTGCACTGGAGTCAACCGCACGGCACTCCACGCCATCCACAGCCAGCAGACCTCCCACCCGCCCTGTGATCGAGCGGGCCATCGGCGCCGACAAGCCCCTGAACGCAGCCTTCCTGCTGGATTTCATGTCGGCCGCGATGCCCACATCGGGCATTTTGCATAATGCAAAAGAGTTAGTAGTCACGGCGCGCAAGACGCAT
This sequence comes from Streptomyces sp. NBC_01017, assembly GCF_045162795.1. Lineage (NCBI taxonomy): Bacteria > Bacillati > Actinomycetota > Actinomycetes > Kitasatosporales > Streptomycetaceae > Streptomyces > Streptomyces sp. NBC_01017. The sequence continues at coordinate 8,901,909 of NZ_CP108683.1, read as the reverse complement.
GGGGTAGTGGTCGCTGCATCCACACCCGCCCCGCCGCTAACGGAGGCCGCCCCAATGGCCCAGCGTCCCTCACGCCTCACCACCCGCAAGACCCTGCTCGGCGTCGCAGCCGTGGTCGCCCTGGCCACCCTCAACACCCCCGCCGTGATGGGCTTCGCCCAGCACGCCTACCACCGCTACGAGATCAACCAGCCCGAGTACAAAGCGAAGTACGGCCACTGGACACTCGCCTCACTCCCGGAGAAATACCAGCTCAACTCCATCCACGCGATCCTGCTGCACACCGGGAAAGTGCTGCTGATCGCCGGCTCCGGCAACAACGTGAAGCAGTTCAACGGCAGTGCCTTCAAGAGCACCCTGTGGGACCCGGCCACCGACACCTTCAAGAAGATCGACACCCCGGCCGACCTGTTCTGCGGCGGCCACGCCCAGCTCCCCGACGGCAAGATCCTCGTCGCCGGGGGCACCGCCCGCTACGAGGTCCTGAAGGGCGATGTGAAACGAGCTGGCGGCGCCATGCTGGTCAAGAACGAGGACCCGGACCGCGCCCGCACCTTCCCCAAGGGCACCCTCTTCCGCTCACCCTCCGGCGTGGAGTACCGCTCCCAGTTCAGCGTGCGCGTACCCGCCGCGAAGAAGACGCCCACCGGGCGGATCGGCCCCGTGAAGGTCACCGCGAGCGAGGCCCGTGTGTTCGTCGAGGCGGTCGAGGAGGGTCCGCTCGGCATCACCAACACCACCGAGCAGTACGCCATTGTCGGTCTTAAGGGCAAGGACGCCGACAACCTTCTACGGCATCGCCAACAAGCTCGGCCTCGACAAGAAGGACTCCCAAGGCATCAAGGACACCTACGAGTTCGACCCCGTCACCGAGAAGTACACCAAGGTCAGCTCCATGAGCGAAGCCCGCTGGTACCCGACCCTCACCACCCTCTCCGACGGGCGCGTCCTCGCCGTCTCCGGCCTCGACGACATCGGGCAGATCGTGCCGGGCAAGAACGAGATCTACGACCCGAGGACACAGACCTGGTCCCCGGCATCGACCCGCCACTTCCCTACCTACCCGTCCTTCTTCCTGACCGGCACCCGGAAGATCTTCTACTCCGGCTCCAACGCCGGCTACGGCCCCGCCGACCAGGGTCGCAAGCCTGGCCTGTGGAACCTCAAGACCAACACCTTCACCCCCGTCCCCGGCCTGAAGGACCCGGACATCCTGGAGACCTCCTCCTCGGTCCTGCTGCCGCCCGCACAGGACAAGAAGGTGATGGTGCTCGGCGGCGGAGGCGTCGGCGAGTCACGCGCGGCCACCTCCCGTACCGCGATCGCCGACCTCGACGCCGAGCACCCCGCCTTCACAACCGGTCCCCGCCTGCCGGAGAACACCCGGTACCTGAACAGCGTGATCCTCCCCGACGACACGGTGTTCACCACAGGCGGCAGCCACGACTACCGCGGCAAGGGCGCCAGCGACATCCTCAAGGCCCAGATCTACGACACTGCCAAGAACACCTTCGCACCGGCCGCAGACCCGACGGTGGGCCGCAACCACCACACCGAGGCCCTGCTATTGCCCGACGGCCGCGTCGCCGCGTTCGGCTCCGACCCTCTCTTCGCAGACAAGGCCAACTCCCGCCCGGGCCGCCCCGAGCAACGGGACGAAGTCTTCTCCCCGCCCTACCTCCACCGCGGCGACCGCCCGGACCTGACACCCAGGGGCAGAACGGAGGTCGAGCACGGCAGCGAGGTCGTCCTGCGCACCTCCGACCCGACCCGCATCAGCCACGTACGGCTCATCCGCCCCGGATCCGCGACCCACGTCACGGACTTCGACCAGCGCTCCGTGGCCCTCGGCATCACCCGGCGCGCCGACGGCACGCTCACCGTGCGCGTGCCCGAAGACGCGTCGCTCGTCCCACCCGGCTGGTACATGGTCGTTGCCGTCGATGAACACGGTGTACCGTCCCCCGCCGTCTGGGTGCACGTGTTCCTGTGAGACACAGCCTGCGCACACCAACCCTGCGGGACGCACCGGAGTCGGCACAGCGCAGTACAGCAGAGTGCAAAATTTACCCAGTGCAATGATTGGTTCGGTCCGCGCGTCCGTACTTCCTGGCAAACAGCCCTCTCACGCCAGGAGGCCCCATGCCCCTCTCCCGCAACACGATCGCCACTGTCTTCGTGGGCGGCGCGCTGGCGCTCACCCTTTCCGCGCTCGCCTACCCCGCCATGCTCGGCATAGAGAACACGGCGACGAACACGTCCCGGATCATCGCGAACACCCAGTACGGGCCGCTGACCGAGGCCGACCGTGACTTCGTGGTCAAGGTCCGCGCGGCCGGGCTGTGGGAGTACCCGTTGGGAGAGATGGCGATGGCGCGGGGCACCACGAAAGAGATGAAGGAGGCCGGCGAGCACCTGGTCGTCGGCCACGCCGGGCTCGACACGATGTGCCGCAAGATCGCCCCGGAACTGAACATCACCCTGCCGAACCAGGCCAGCCCGCAGCAGCAACAGTTCGTGGCGACGGTGGACTCCAAGAGCGGCAGGGAGTTCGACTCCACCGCGGTCAGCATCATGCGGGTCACCCACGGGCAAATCTTCCCGACCATCGCCAAGATCCGCGCCAGCACGGAGAACACCCTGGTGCGCCAGCTGGCCGATCTGGCCAACGACACGGTCTTGGACCACATCACGGTCCTGGAGAACACCGGCCTGGTCAACTACGACCAGGTCAACTTCCAGCAGACCACCCCACCGAAGCTCCCCAAGGGCCAACTGACCCCGCCCGCACCCCAGCCCGGCGCACCGTTGGTCGCTCTCACTCCCCGCCCGGACCTGGACGTCAACACCAGCTCCCCGACACCCACACCCAGCCCGACCGCCGAATGATCAGCGAGGGAGCGGCTGGGGCGCCGCCCTGTCACGATTCAACAGCGGAGGCCGGTGGGAGGGCAGACACTGCGCGGGAGAGCCGATAGGAGCGTACGACCGCGACGAGGCACGCGGCGACGAGAGCAGCGGCCCAGCCACCCAGATCACGAAGAAAGCCCGACCGGGACGCTCCGGACTCCACGCCGCGCGGTGGCACGCGACCTTTCGAGTCGTACACGACGGCAAGCGCGTCTCCGGGCCGGGTGGTCTGTGCGCAGCCGCGCCAGATGCGGACCTTCAGCGGTACGCCGTCACGGTCGGCCACCGAGCAGAGATATCGGCCGCTGCCGGAGACGGCTCCCGGTCCACCCTCGACCGAGGTCACCACGACGGACTCCACATGTCCCCGCTCCGCCATCACCAGGCCCACGGCCGCCTGGGGCGCGTGCAGCGCCAGGCAAACTCCGAGCACGGAGACGATGCCGACCAGTGCCCGGCCGGCCCGTACCACGCAGAGGTAGATGGCGAGCGCTGCGGCGCACACCAGGCCGCCCTCGCCGTTCGCCAGGCCGGTGACGCCGTACCAGGCACCGGCGACTGTGACCCCAACGATCACCCCCGCTCCTACGCACCCTGCAGCGAGCCCTTCCATTGCCAGCCACCACGGCGGCAGGCCGACGAACTCGGCGGGCCCCCACACCGCGCTCCGCAGATGCGCCATCAGGTGCCGTTCCGGCGTGGGCAGGGCGCGATGCCGTCTGCTCACATACGTCACCCCTCCCATTGTTTGCCCGTGTCCGCCATCCTCGTGTGACAGGCGGACGGTCCGCGCCGCCGCCGGCCGGACGCGCACACACGGCCCGTTTTGCCGAGATTGGGCAGCGGGGCCCACCTGCACACTTCCCTTGCATTATGCAAAACGAGTCTGGCAGAGATATGTGCGGCTCGAAGTCTGACGGCGCCCCGAGGGACCTCCGTGTTGAGCGGACAGCGTCCGCTCAACAGTTCGCGAGGCATTTGGTCAACGCCGGTCGGCGGTCGGCGCGGCGGCCACGAGGACCAGAAAGCCGCCCATGGTGTGGAAGAGCGCGGCTCCGGAAGCGAAGGTGCGAGCCTGGGCCTTCGCGGCCTCGTGGTACTCGGCTGCCGTGAGCACGACCCGCTCGCTGCGCAGCTTCGTGTTGTTCCACCGGGTGTAGTAGTGGTTGCCGTGCTCGTCGGTCTTGGTGTCCCGCGCCTCGCCCCCGGCCGTCATGGCCAGCAGCACCGCCGCGAACATCACGGCGTAGGAGCACTTCAGACCGGTCGGCAGGCTCCATGCGAACCGGGCCATCCGGCCGCCGTTGTTCCTGCCGAGCAGGCTTCTGCCGCCCTCGGAAAACAGGACCCGAAGCAGGGCGACGCCGAAGACCGGGAAGATCGCGACGAACACGACTCCCGCGGCTCCAAACGGAACCTTGTTCGGACCGGGCAGCCAGGTTGCCGCCGCGAGCAGCAGCGAGAGCACACTCAGGGCCCAGGCCAGCGCAAAGTGAACACGGTCGACGCGAGGCAATCCGGACAGCTCCACCTGATCCATGCGTCACTCCTCCCCCTGTGTGCCGTTGCCTCCGCTGCGGCGGCAACTCGTGCAGCATCGCGTGCCCCGGCGGCAGGAGGAAGGTCCCCCTCCCGGCAGCCTGCGCAGGCGAATCCTGCATGATCCGGGCAACCAGGCGGCGCCCCGGGCATCCGCACCGCCGTAGCCTCCGACAGCCGACCGCCCCTGGTGTCACTGGCGACGGGAACACATACGTCTCAGGAAATGCCGGAGCGATGCTGTCAGGCGTCGCGGACCACCGGGAGGTCCGCCGCCCAGCCCAGCGGATGCGGCTCCGTGTCGTCCAGCGCCGGGGCGAGGGGCTCTCCCCCGGCCTCGTTGAAGGCGGCCAGCGCCGCAATGAGCGCCAGCCGCTGCGTCGGAGTCAGCCGTTCGACGATCGTGGCGATCTCGGCGCGACGCCGGGCGGTGACGTCCTCGACCGTGCGTCGGCCTTCCTCGGTGAGCTGCAGCAGGGTCTCGCGGCGGTTGGCGGGATTGGCCTGCCGGTCCGCGAGCCCGGCCGCGATCAGCCGGTCGACCATACGCATCGCGGTGGACGGCGCCACCTGGAGCAGGTCGGCGAGCGCGACCAGCTTGGTGGCACCGCGCGTGGACAGGACGACAAGCATTCTGAACTGCGGGAGCGTCACCCGCTCCTCGACCGCGGCGAGGGAGCGGGCGGAAACGGCCACCAGCAGCCGGGACGCGGTCAGCACCGCACGCGTCACCGCGTCAACATCGTCCATCGCCCCCGCAGGGGTCTCGCGCTCCGGCATGTGTCCTTTCTACCGTGCCGAAGTCCCTGCTCACTCACGCAATGGGAACAGATTTTCCTTCCCCATGACCGTGGTAACGCAGCAGGAGCATCGCGGCGTCGTCGTGGGGCGGCCCGATGGCATGCTGGGCAAGGTCCGCACGCAGCGCCTCCAGTGCGCGGTGCGCGTCGGGATCCTTCAGCAGGTGCGCCCGTTCGCCGAGCGGATAGAAACGGCCGTCTTCGTCGCGGGCCTCGGTGACACCGTCGGTGTACAGCAGGAGCTGCTCGCCGGGGACGAAGTCCACCCGATGAGGCTTGGGGCCCTCGCTCCCGTGCGCGCCCAGCCCCAGCGGAAGGGCGTAGGCGGGCGGCCGCGGGAAGTCGACCATGCCGTCGCGGCGTAGGACGATCGGGGCCGGGTGGCCGTAGTTGAGGAAGACGGCCTCGTGTCGTGCGCCGATCTCCGCGAGGATCGCGGTGACGAACTTCTCGCCCTCCAGTTCCCGGGCCACGCTGCGTTCCAGGCGCTCGCCGAGCCTCACCAGGTCCGGCTCGTCGTGGGCGGCCTCCCGGAAGGCACCGAGCACCACGGCCGCCGTCTCCACCGCGGCCAGGCCCTTGCCCTGCACATCACCCACGATCACCCGGACTCCGTGCGGCGAGGCCACCACCTCGTACAGATCCCCGCCGATGCGGGCCTCCGCGACGGCCGAGGTGTACGAAACGGCCGCCTGCAGCGGGCCGGCGGTCAGCGGGACCGGCCGCAGCAACACTCGCTGGGCGACCTCCGCGATCGACCGCACGCTGGCCAGCTCCCCCTCGCGGCGCGAGCGCATGACAGCCGCCGCGATGCCGACGCCGGTGACGCCGGCCACCGAGGCCAGCGCGGTGAACCCTCTTCTTTCCTCGAACAGCCCGTCGTACAGCCCGAGCGCCACGCACAGCACCAACGCCACGAGCCCGAACACGGCCGTACGACGCCACCCCCCGACCAGCCCGGAGAACGCCGGACCGAGAGACACCAACGGCAGGAACCCGACCCCCGGCCCGGCCACGACGTCCATCACCGCGACCACCGCCATCACCACCGCCGGCATCCAGGACAGCACGGTCCAGCTCGATGGCGGCTTCCGGTCAGTCATGACGTACTCCAACGGTGTCACGGCACTCGAGAGCCGCCCGTCGTCCCCGCAGGCGCCCCTACCCCACCTTTAGACTATGCAAAGGTGGCTCGAGCGAGACGGCTCCCAACCCCGGTCCTTTACCCAATCGAGGCCAAGAGCCGACATTCCCGACCCGCGGAAGGCGACCATGCACAGAGAAACCACACCTCGCCGCCCCCAACTCCCCAGCGGATGGCGACGCCTGGCCGCGCGACTGCCGATCCCGCTCTTCCGCGCGGGGCTCGGGTCGCTTTTCGGGAGACGGCTGCTCCTGCTGCACCACGTGGGCCGCGTCAGCGGCCTGGACCGCATGGTGGTCCTGGAAGTGGTGTCCTACGACCCGACCCGCACGAGCTGGACCGTCGCCTCCGGATTTGGGCCGAAGTCCGACTGGTACCAGAACCTCCGCGCGCAGCCGAAGACCCTCATCCGGGTCGGCAACCGCCCGTACGCCGTCACCGCCCGCTTCCTCCTCTCCGAGGAAGGCGCCGAGATCATGCCCGGCTACGCACACCGACACCCGCGAACGGCCCGCCGCCTGTGCGCGTACATGGGCCTTCCCGTCGACGGCAGCGAGGCGTCGTACCGCGAGGCAGGGCGAGCCATCCCCTTCGTCCGCCTCGACACCGCCGTCGGACACCATTAGCACGGGCGCGGACAGGCGTGACGCCCCGGACAAAGTGTCCGGGGCGATGGGCCTCGGTGACCGCTTTCCGTTACACCGCCTACACCGCGGCAATACCCTCCATGCCGGACTCGGCGAAGGCGGGCAGTCCGGCGGCGGTGGTGACCTTGGTGAGGGAGCCATCCCTGCCGATGCGGAAGCCGTCCACCGTGCCCGAGACCGCGTTCTGCACATAGAGGAACTTCTCGTCCTGCGTCACCGCCAGGTCGATAACCCCCTGGGACTTGGCCGAAGGGGGCGTGGCGACACCGACGTCGTTGGTGAGCGCGAGCCGACCGTGGCGGTCTGTGCGGTAGCCGGTGACGGTGGAATTGCCGGTGTTGCCGCCATAGAAGAAGTCACCGGCGCGCTCAAGCCAGCACAGCGCGTCCTGCCCGTTGGCCAGCGGCCGCTGGACCCCCTTGAGGCGACCGTCACCGCGCACCTTGTACGTGCTGACTGTGGACTTCTCGGCCTCGGCCACCAGCATCCGGCCGCTCTTGTCGAAGGTGATCGCGAACGGCACGCCTCCCGCAGAGTCGTTGACCACTGCCCGGTGCGCAGGACGACCGTCGCGCCGCATCGGGAAGACCTCGATGGTGCCCGCGGACTTCGTGGTCACAGCCAGTGCCCTGCCGCCTGGAGTGAAGGCGACCTGACCGGGCGAGCTGGAGAACAGCGGCACCCTGGCGTTGTCCAGCCCCAGGGAGCGGTGCGAACCGCGCAACGGCTTCAGTCCCGAGGCGGTGATCCGGAAGCCTGAACACTGCCGGAGCCGCCCGCGTTCATGACGTAGGCAAGGTTGCCGTACACCGCGATGGAGGACGGGAAGTACCCGCCGGAGTCCACCACCTGGCGGTGCGTCAGCCTCTGCCCGTCGACCCGGAAGGAGGTCACGGTGCCACTGCCCGCATTGACCGCCAGCAGCAGCCCCGAGGCGTCGTCGTAGACGAGCGATCCCTGGGAGGCCAGGGAGTCGGTGGGCGCGTCGACCTGGTCGCCGCCCTTGCCGCCGGTGGCGTATCGGCCGGCAGCGCTCAGCGCGCCGTCCTTGCCTCGCCGGAAAGCGTGGATGGTGTTGCCTTCGAGCTCGTTGCCCTGGACGAACACCGAGTGATCCGCCCCGGCCTTGGCCGATTGCGCGGCGGGACCGCCGGGCTCGTCGCCGCTGCGGCGACGATCCCGGCTCCGGCGGTCAGCAGCCGGACTCGTAACGGGGACCTGCGCCTGGTGTGCCTGCTCATACGTCGCTCCTCGGGGTTCGTGCCGCCGCCACGGGGCCGGCGGCGGACGGAACCAGAGTTGCCAGTGAGACGAGCGTGGCAGAGCGGTTTCCCGACCGCGTCAGGGTCTCGTAAGGCCTTCGGCCCTCTCTGGCTCTAACGTCCCCAGACGCCGGTCACCACGGCACGGCCAACCGCCCGCGCCGTCGCAGGAATTTCGCGAAAACCGATGGGGGACTGGCGATCTCATTTTGCATCATGCAATGATCGAGCCGGGGGAAGCCGAGCCGACGGCCGATTGCCATCCGGCGCCCAGGAGTGAGACCGGCAAGTCAAGCAGGACGGCGCACCGGCCGTCGGTGGGCTCCCCCCCTCGACCCTGCCACCGCCTGCCCTCACAGCCGGTCCGCACCTCGGTACATACCGATCGGCGGAGGATATGGATTGCAGGAGCGAGCTAGCTCCTACCCGGCGTCACGGACCGAACCAGACCGACGACCCCCTCTGACCACGGAGCCACAGGGAACATTCACTGGCAAGTCGGGGGCCCTGCCCACAACCCTGTGGACAGGAAAGGAAGAAGGAGACCGTGACCACCAAAGGGCCAGGCGGCGAGGGAACGCCCGAAGAGCCGGACGGCACGCCGCCCGCCCCTGAGGACATCTGGCTGAAGTTCCTCACAGACAGCGAGGTGGCCATCCGCCAGTCCGCCCCCAAGGAACCCTCCGCCCTGGAACGGGCACCGGGGTGGCACCGACTCGTCGACCCAGCCGACAGGACTGGGTTGCGTTCGCGGCGTCCGCACGGCGGCGCGACCGACGGTGGAACGGATGCGGTCGGCGACCTATGGCAGCCGGACGAACCTTGGACCGGAGCGGCCTGGCGGGACCTGGACGACAAAGCCAAACTCCGGCGCGTCGTCCGCGTGATAGCCACGGCTGCCGCGATCACGGTGACCCTGGGCGCCTGGTCCTGCCTGCCCACCAGCGCGGGCACTGCCGGCAACGCGCCGGACGACTCCATCGTGCAGCAGTTGGAGGAGGCGCCCCCCGAGCTGTCCCCGGCAACCCGCTTCCCGCCCGGATCCGCCGCCGCGGAGCCGTCCTCGTCTGCGGTTACTGCCGGCTGACGCGCATCGCCAGGGGGAGCGCCTCGACGGCCATGGCGCACCCTGACGGAGAGCGACCGGCAGAGGCAGGCCCGAAGGCCCTCCCCCGGGCCGATCCGCCGAGCCCTGGACCACTGACTGAAAACCTGTTCAGCATGCTGTACGTGCGTTCAATGCCGGACGATCGGACCAGGCGGGCGGTGATCCGCGACGAGGCCCTGCGCTTGTTCGCCGACCGTGGGCCGGAGTCGGTGACCGGACGCCAGATCGCCGAGGCCGCAGGCGTGTCATCTGGGCTCGTGGTGCACCACTTCGGCTCCAAGGGCGGCCTGCGTCGGGAGGTCGACGAGTACGTGCTGGCCGTACCGGCCCGCCATACCCGGCCGCGGCGCGGGGATCTTCTTGCACGTCAATAACAGTGGCGCGACGGCTGGCTGCGTGTCGGTGCCCCGGCCACCAAGGACCGCATCATGGGCCGGATTACGCCGTCCGCCCATCGCAGGATCGCCATCGACTGACCAGCCCGACGTGATCTACGTCGATGCGCCTTGCCGAGCAGTGACGTTTACCCAGTGCAAAACGCTGGCCAAAGCAGGCCATCCATGTGACGGATGTGCCTCACGTGACTTTCTTCTCCGGCCGTTCAACGGCCTTCTTTGGGGTGGGATTCGTCTTGAGTCGTCGTACTCGACGTGCGCGTCGTACGTCGCACGCGTACAGACCGCTGAGCCTGAGGCGCAGGGCCTGGCTGACGCTGGGTGCAGTGGTCCTGGGGGGCGTGGCGACGTACGCCCTGGCCGGCCGTCCGAGGATCCGGGCGCCACAGGTCGGGCCAAGCGGCCCGTGAAGGTCTACGACCTCGCGTTGAAGGGAACCGGCAGTCAGGAGCGGGAGCTGCCGCGTACCAGCACGAAGCAGTTCTCGCTGCTGGGCGTCTCCTGGACCGGGCCCAGGAAGCAGATCGACGGCACCGCGCAGGTGCGCACGCGCAACCTGGAGACCGGTGAGTGGAGCGCCTGGCAGGACCTGGAGTTGGGGGTGGATCCGCCGGAGGGCGTCGAGCCGGGCATGCGCGGTGCCTCGGAGCCGCTGTGGGTCGGGCCGTCCGACGGTGTCGAGGTGCAGGTCGTCCGCGAGGACGGCACGGCGAGCGCGGGGCTGCCCACGGGGCTAGAGGTCAACCTGGTCGACCCGGGAATGACCTCCGCCGAAACCAAGTCCATCGGCACCGAGTTCGAGCCGGCCGCGTTCGCCGCCGAGACCGACCCCGCCGCCACGCCCACCGACACGGTCACCCCCACCGACACGGTCACTCCCACAGATGCGGTCACCCCCACGGACACCGCGACCGAGTCGCCCACGGCGGATCCGACCACGACGCCGACGGACAGCGTCTCGCCCACCGACACCGCGACCCCGACGGACTCGGCCTCCGCGTCCCCGTCGCCGAGTGAGACGGTGCCGACCGCCCCGCCGTCCACCGTCACCCAGCCGCCGATCACCGGCCGGGCCCAGTGGGGCGCGGACGAATCCAAGGTCGACGACCCGCCGGCGTACAACGACAAGGTGCAGGCCGTGTTCGTGCACCACACCGTCGGCTCCAACAGCTACCGCTGCGCCCAGTCGGCCTCGCTGGTGCGCGGCATCATGGCGTACCACATCGACGTCAACGGCTGGAACGACCTCGGCTACAACTTCCTGGTCGACAAGTGCGGCCAGATCTTCGAGGGCCGCGCGGGCGGTACTGACCTGCCCGTGCAGGGCGCACACACCTACGGCTTCAACAGCTACTCCATCGGCATCGCCGTCCTCGGCGACTTCCAGGGCGACTCCGCCAAGGGCATCGCTCCGGCCCGGCCGACCCGGGCCACGCTGGAATCGGTGGCCCGTGTCGCCGCCTGGAAGCTTGGCCAGTACGGCGGCAACCCGACCGCCAAGGGCGACACCGGGGTCTGGAAGAACGGCCAGGAGGCCACCCTCAACGTGATCTCCGGCCACCGCGACGGTTACGCCACCGAGTGCCCCGGCGCCGCCATGTACGCCAAGCTCGGCGAGATCCGCCGCTTCGCCGCGAGCCCCGGTAGGAACTCCGCCATCCCGACCGCCGACTTCAACCGCGACGGCGTGACCGACCTGGTCGCCGGCACGCCCCGGGCGCTGAGCAGCGGCGGCACGCTGACCGTCGTGCCCGGCAACACGGAGGGGCCGGACGCCACAGTCAAGCGCTCCTTCACCCAGAACAGCCCCGGTGTCCCCGGCGGCCACGAGTCCGGCGACAACTTCGGTGCCGCCACCGCCTGGGGCGACGTCAACGGCGACGGCTACGCCGACCTCGCCGTCGGCTCCCCCGGTGAGGACGACACCAGCGGCCACGCCGACCGGGGTTCGGTCACCGTGCTGTACGGTCCCGGTCTGGACTCCGGCTTCTCGTACACCACGTCGGGTGTGACCAGCACCGGAGCCAAGCTGGGCGCGGCCGTTACGGTCGGCGACTTCAACGCTGACGGCAAGGCCGACGTCTTCTCCGCCGGCACCGGCAACAGCGGCAGCTGGAACACCCGCCTGACCGGCGGCGCCACCCAGTACGGCAAGCTCACCAGCGCCTCCGGATCCCTCGCCGCCCTCGACGCCGCCACCGGCGACTTCAACCGTGACGGCTACGCGGACGTGGCCCTCAACTACCTCGACCAGTCCGGCACCGGCCGGGTCACCTGGTTCAAGGGCACGTCGTCCGGCCTGATCAAGGTCAGCGTCCTGTCCGTCAAGGGTGGCCGCTCCATCGCCGTGGGTGACGTCAACGGGAACGGCTATGACGACATCGCCATCGGCCAGCCCTTCACCGCCGAGTCCGGCGCCTTCAAGGGCGGCCAGGTCACCGTGGTCCCGGGCACCTCGACCGGCTTCACCACCACCGGTATGCGTACCGTCCACCAGGACACCAGCGGCGTGCCGGGTACCGCCGAGGCCGGCGACGCCACCGGCGCATCCGTCTCCGTCGGCGACTACAACGACGACGGCTACGCCGACGTCCTGACCGGCATGCCGGGCGAGGACATCACCCGCAGCGGCGCCAACCAGACCAACGCGGGCATGGCCCTGCTCCTCAAGGGCACCTCGTCGGGCCTGACCGGCTCCGGCGCCCAGTGGTACAGCCAGGACCGCAGCGGCATCGCTGGCGTGACCGAGCCGAACGACAAGTTCGGCTCCGCTGTGGTCCTGCAGGACCTCTCCGGCTGGGGCCGCGCCGACCTCGCCATCGGCGTGGAGGGCGAGGACGCCTACAACGGCGTCATCCTCCAGCTGGACAGCGGCAACTCCGGCATCGACACCAGCGGCGGCGTCTACTACAGCAAGAGCGCCCTGTGCACCCCCACCGGCGCCCACCTCGGCCAGACGCTCACCCCGTAACCCGGAACCGCACAGTGCCAATGCAACGTGGGGTCCTCCGTCGCGGAGGGCCCACATTTGCATTGGCGGCCGCGCTCCAGACCGCAGAATCGGGCATCAGCTGATCCCCTGGCCGGCCGCCGCCATCTGAGGCTCAGCCGATTCCCTCGACACATAGCCGGTGCCCTGTGGCGTCGCGGTCGGTGTCGGCAAAGCGCGGCTATTGATTGCCGGCCTGACGAGCGGGTAGCGCCTTCCGCAGCCCGGCAATCTCCGTGACCAGGGCGTTGCCGCACACCGCACATGCGCATGCGATTGCGCGGCTGGCAGGATCATCCGCATGTCCGAAGCGCCCGACATGACCTGCCGTCCCCTCATCCGCCGCCCCGGCCGGGTCTTCGCCGGATTCGGCGCCGTGGTCGGGGTCTGGGCGTTCCTGACGGTGCTGCTGTCCACCGAACGCTGGGGCAAGTGGTTCGTCCTGTGGATGACCGTCGGCCTGACGGTAGTGCTGACAGCCATTCTGGTGCTCCTCTGGGCCACAGCTGAGGTGCGCGCCGACGCGTACGGCGTGCGCTCCCGGATGATGCTGCGCCGCCGCAACGTGCCGTGGAGCGAAGTCGCGGACCTGCACATACGACTGCAGCGTGTACGCAACGGCGAAGTGCGTCGCGTCGACCTGGTGCTGCGCGGCGGACGCAAGCTGCGCCTGCCCCTGCCGCAGACCGCGAAATACGACGACCCGGCGTTCGACTCGGAGGTGGAGGCGCTCCGAGCACTGCACCGCTGCTACGGCACGCCGGAGTCGACGCATCTCCCCGTCGTGTCGTACCGCACCGCCGGGCGTGGCCGGCGCTGGTTGATGGCCTTGTGCCTGCTGCTGCTCGCAGGTGCGGGTCTGGCCGCGTGGTCCGTGCCGAGCGCCAATGCGCAGAAGCGGGCTTGGGAGGCGGCCGTGCCATGTGCCGCCGAGACGCCCGCAGCGGTGCGCGGCGAGTGCCTGACCACCGTGCCGGCCGTGATCGCGCGGGCCGAGCCCGAGGGGGGCAAGAAGCCCAGCTGGCTGTACTTCGCTGACGCCGAGCCGGTGCGGCGAGTCAGGGTCTCGTACGAAGGCGCCCAGGGGTTCGCGGCCGGTGACCGGGCCGAGGTGACCTTCTGGCGTGGTCAAATCAGAGTGGTCGCCGGCGAACGGCACGTCTGGCGCGAACACATGACGCCCGCCGGTGACGTGGCCGTCATCGCGGCCGGGCTGGCCGTGGGCGCGGCGTACCCGGGAGCCCTGATGCTGATGCGCCGGAGCGGGCGCCGCCTGGCTGACGACGAGGTGCTCCCGTCGGCACTGCCGTTAGCGGGCGTTCTGGTCGCTACCGCCGTATGGCTGCTGCCGCTGTGCTACCTCCACCCCACCACCCTGTTCTCATCGCGCACGCCGATCACGTGGTGGGCAGCGGGCTCGCTGGTCAGCCTGAGCCTGTTCGCCTGGGCGTGGCGCGCTACACGTATCCGTACACCGGGGGAGGCGGGAGCGGCCCAGACACCGCCCGTGCGGGGAGAGGTGTTCCTGGCCGCCCGCTTCCTGGACCATACCGACTACAACCCGCACGGCTTCGGCACCCACATCGTCCTCGGCGACGGCCCGCCCGCGGTGGTGCCTCACGGCGGCCCCGGCCGGTTCGCGGCGAAGCCGATCCCGGTGGAACGGCTTACCGCCGTGAACGTGAGGCGCGCGCGGGGCGATGAGGAGGCGATCAGCAGAAGCTGGCACGTCGCCGAACTCGACGACGCGGGCGCCCCGGTCCGCCTGGCAGCGGCTCCGGCCGACCTGACCCGAATGCTGCGCGAGCTGGGCCTCGGGTACAACCCCGCACCCACCGCCCGCCGCGAGCTCTGACGGGAGCGGCTGCAATGGTGGTCGCGGTGGCACTGTGACCAGGCGATCCGGCAGGCCGTACTGGATCACCGTCCCTGTGACCTGGGGCTGGCCGGGCAGTTGTGGTTGCGCGTCGGAGCGGGAGATCTGATCACAAAGCTGTACCCGGTGCGGCTCACCGAGCAGACGAGATCTCATACACCCGAAGATTCTTGTGCGCGTTCTTACACGAATGTACGCAGCATGAATTGGCGCGCTCTCACGTAGATGAGCGCGCGATAGAGAACTACCGACTTCCGTTGATCTTCTATACGGAAGGGCCGAGTTCGCGCCTGCGGCGGCTACCGCGAATCTCCCGGAAAGACAGAAGGACGACTGCCAGGTTCAGGGGGAAAGAGATGGCGTTCGCCACCTCTGAAATGTCGAACGCCCGCAGCAGGCTGGCCGCGGCAGCGATCAGGAAAAGGGAGAGCGGCAGAAGCCTGCGCCAGGTTGGGATGTCCTGCATCCGGGCGATAGTGACGGAGCACCACAGAGTGAGACAGAAGAAGGCGATCCCGAAAGCGATCACTGCGGGAAGCATAGAGATATCTCCACAAAAGTGGCCAAGGCCCGAGCGGTGAACAAACCGGCCTGCGGCAGTGCGGGTGGGACAAGGAGGTGGTGCTCCGCGACCAATGTCGCGGAGCACCACTTTATGCTCTACAGATGATCAGGCTGCAGAAGTCAGCCCTTCGTATAGACGATGCGATAGCTGGACACGTAGCGCCATGATGTTCTCGTCCAGCTCCAGCCTCCGGTCCGTGTCCATTTGATACCGGTCCATTTGATCCGGTACGTAGTGCGGTCACGGTAGGAGTACTGCCAGTGCGTTTCGAAGGTCGCCAGGATCTTCTGCCGGCCCCAGCCGTACCAGGCCACGACCTTGCACTTGAAGATGTACTGCTTGCGGTAGCGGTACTGCCGCTTCCACGCGCTGATGGGCACCGGGCCGTAGTCACCGCTCAGGACGTCCATGTACCAGTGCCAGCTGACGTTCTGCCAACCGCTGTAGCTCCAGCGCGTGGTGCGCAGGACCGTGGTGTAACTGCGGCCGGTCCAGGCGTGCTTGGGCACACGACAGGTCGCGCAGCCGGTGACGTCCTCGTTGTTGACGGGGTCGGCGCACGCGTAGTCGTAGGCGTTGCAGCTGCCACCCGGCAGCGGGTCGGCGGACAGGAAGCGGCCGGTCGCCGGGTTGTACAGGCGGACACCCATCAGGGTGAGGCCGGTGAGGGTCTCCCCGGACCGGTGCATTCCGCCGTGCCAGCCGTAGCGGACCGTGCTGGAGGTGTTGGCGCGGTTGCCGTACTCGTCGGTGGTGAGAACGGTGGGGGCCTGACCGGCGGTGGTGGGCAGTTGCATCACCACGTCGCCGTGCAGGTTGACGAGTTGCAGGACGGGTGAGCCGGTCTTGGCGGTGGTCGCCACCAGTTGACCGTCGAATCCGTTCACGTTACGGGTGACCGTGCCGGTGGCGGTGTCCTCCACGGTCCAGCGCGGGGTGTCCGCGTCGGAGCTGTAGTGGTGGAGCTTGGACTGGGTCTGTGTCCAGGTGCCCGAGGCGTTGGATTCCACCGTCGAGCCGCGGAAGCGCAGCTGGGAGTCGAGAGTCCAGGTCTGTCGCTGAGTGCCCGCGGTCTGCTGACGCACCAGGTCGTTGGTGTAGTAGGCCAGCGTGGTCCCGGGCGCGGCGGCGGTGCGGCCGAAGGTGTCGTAGGCGTAGCCGGAGTCAACCAGACGGTCGGCGCTGTCGTAAGTGTGGCTGGTGGTCGTGGCGCCGGTCGTGGTGCAAGCCAAGCCGGGCTCGGCGGCGGCGGTGGCAAGGGTCTTGCGGTTGGAGTTCTGGTCGAAGGTGTAGCTTCGGGTGACGCAGACACTGTCGACGGTGTCGTCCTCCGCCCGGACGAGCCGGCCGGCCTTGTCGTACCGGTAGGTCTGGCTGGAGGTCTGGCCCAGCGAGCCGGTATAGGAGGAACGCTGGCCGTGGACGGTGGGAATGAGGGTCTCCGAGAAGAGCACCTCGCCGTCACTGTCTCGGGTGTACGTCCGCTCCATGGCCATGCCGGCCGGGTTGGTGCTCTGGCTCATGGTGTAGCCACCCGGCAGCTTCTGGGAGCGCACCTGCCCGTCGGCGTCGTAGCGCACGCTGAACGTGCCCGCCACGGAGTCCGTGATCGACGTGGGAAGACCGCGTGGGTCAACGCTCGCGTCGTACGCGTAACTCGTGCTGGACGGCACATTGTCGCTGACGAGGACCGCGTGGCCCTCGGCGTCGTACTGGCTGGTGGTGACGCCTCCGTCGGCGTCGGTGTAGGAGACGAGGCGGCCGAGCTTGTCGTACGCCTTCTTGATCGTTCCGCCGCCGGTGGAGGTGATCTCGGCCACCTTGCCGCTGACCGGGTCGTAAGTCGTGGTGACCGCGGGGACGGCCGTGCCAGTACCCCCCGAGATCGTCACGGTCTTCGTGCGGCCCGCGTCGTCGTAATCGGTGGTCTTCACCCGAGTGGTTCCGTTGGCGGTCTCCGTGAGCTTGGCGGTCTCGACCCACCGGTCGTACTCGGCGGTCGTGGTCGCCAGCTGGCTCGGGTTGGAGCCCCCTCCGGTGATCGCCGCCGCGGGTCGGGTGCGGCACACTTCGTCGGCCCACTCGGGGCGGCCACCGCAGACGCCGGTGCCGTCGCCGGTGTAGTAGTCCGTGATCAGCGTGCCGGCGTCGGACCCGGTTGAGGTGGGCAGGCTGCGCGTGATCTGCCGCCCTGCGGTGTCGTAGGTGGCCTTCTCGGTGATGGCCAGGCCGCCCGGGTCCTGGATGGTGCTGGTGGGCTCGCCAACCACCCAGTCGTACACACTCTGGGTGACGCGGACATCGGCCGTCAGCGTCGGCCAGTTGCGCGGCTGACCGCCTTCGGTGCGCTTGGTGACCTTGTCCGAGACGGTCGCAGTGCCGTCGGTCGGACGGCCGTTGTCGTACTCGTTCACGGTGCGGTGGCGCACGATTGCCTGGTCACCTGCGGCCAGAACGGTGGTGGTGCCGTCCTTGAGCTCCGCGTCCAGGGCTACCCGGTGCAGCGGGCCGAGCGTCTCCACCTCACGGGAGCCGTCAGCGTTGTAGATGCCGCGGTTGGACAGCAGCTCGGCTCGCTCCGCCGCCGGTATACCGGCGATGCCGAGGTCGGCCAGCTGGGCCTTGTCGGCGTCGGTCGTTCCCAGCGCCAGCGCGCGGTTGGCTGCGGACAGCTCCCGGACGGCGTTGCCGAATTGGTCGTACTCGGTCGTGGTGATGTTCTTGGCGGCGTCCAGAGTGTTGACCTCACGCCCGGGGGCGTTGAGGTAATGCACCATGGCCCGCCCGTAGTCGCCCGCTGCGAGCGAGGCACCGCTGTGCGAGGCCGGGACCGAACCCGTCGGGAAGACCGCGGTGGCGTCCGAAGGAGCGTCGAGCTGTCCCCATGCCGCTACGTCGCCGGTTCCCATGGCCTGAGGGGCCTTGGCACCGGTGAGCGGTACGCCGTACACGACCGACGTCTGGGCCGTACCGCCGTCCAGCTCGATGGCGGAGCCTGCCTTGAGCGTCGGACGGGATGCCTTGAGCAGCATTCCTTCGCCGGACACTGGATCGGTGCCGACCTTGCCGTAGGTGAACGTCCAGGCAAGCTGGTCCGGCGGCGTGAACTGGGTGACCCGGCCGGCGGAGTCGTAGGCGTAGGTCGTCTTCAGCGCCGGGGAGATCCTGGGGTCCCAGGTCTCACGCAGACGTCCGGCGTCGTCGTAGGAGTACTTCGCCACGCTCGTCGCGGTGGACGCGGTGGCGCCGGGGCTGGTCGCCCAAGCGCGGATCTCGGACACCTGGTCCTTCACGTTCCCGAAGGCCGTGGCGGTGGCGGTGGTCGAGGCCGCGTAGACGAACTCCAGGACGCGGCATCCCCGGGTTGCGGGGTTCGCCTCGCAGGTTGCCAGGGTGACCGCGCTGGTGGCGGCGATCACGCGCTTGGGGCGGGCGAGGACCTTGCCGTCGACGGTAACCGCCTCGGAGATGACCTCGGTCGTGGAGTTGGCCTGTCCATCGACCAGGGACCGGGAAACCGTCCAGGCATCGGCGGACGTGTTGACCTGGCTGAAGGTGGTGACGTTGGCCTCGGTGTCAGAGAGGGTGAAGTCGCCGCTGGTGAAGTTGCCCTTCAGCGTCAGGTTTTCGGCACCCGGTTCAGGGATCCAGCCGGTCTTGGCCGAGTTGGCGGAGAAGGCGATCGTCTCCCCGTCGGCGGTGACGATGTCGAGCGAGGACGCCGAGGTCTTCCGCAGCTCGGAGTAGTCGGACTGGACGGCCTGCGCGACCGTGCCGGCCACCCACTCCTTGCCGAAGATGGCCGCCTGTCCGTCCTGTGCCGCACCGGCCTGCGGGGTGCGGGAGGACGCGCTGCGCGTCACCGTCATGTCGAGCACGGACACATCGGTGCCGGACAGGGTGTAGTCGCCTGTGAGGAGGTTCAGCGAGCCGGGCCCGACCTCACTGGCGGCGGCGCCGTCGGCGTTGCGGTCCACGACGACGGCGAGAGGCTGCGTCGCGCCGGAGGCTCCGTTGGGACCGGTGAAGTCGGCCTTGATCTGGATGGAACCGTCCGGGTCGACGGTGTCCGTCGTGTTCCACACGAGCGCGGCGTTCTTACCGCCCGTCAGCGGAACCGGCCATGCCGTGAGCGCGGCGCCGCCGGAGGTGACGTCACCGGCGGGGATCTTCACCCAGTCATCGGCTTCGGAGCGGCGCCAGGAGAAGGACACGGCATCGTACTTGCCCGCCTCCGCCTCGGCGATCAGCGGGAGCCGGCGCGCGGTGCGCTCACCGTCGGACGGCTGGATGAAGCCTCCGGGGCCGGCGTGGAAGGTGTACTGGGCGGGTTCGGACTTGTTGTCCGCCTTGTCGACGGACCGCACCTGCAGGGTCTGGGTGCCGTCCTTCGGCGGAGTGATGGAGAGGGCCTTGTTCGCAGTGGAACCGCCGGTGGCCACCTTGGTCCAGGTCACCCCGTCCAGCGACCACTCCAGCCAGTTGTGGTCCGCGGCAGGAGGCGTGACCGTGAATGTACCGGCCTGTCCTGCGCCCTTGACCCACTGAGCCGACGGATAGTCCGTCGATGTGATGTTGGTCGGGGCGGAGGGAGCCTTGGTGTCGACGGTGAACGTCTTCCACGCCGACCAGCCGACGTTGAAGTGCGTCCCGTCGTACGGCGAGGTCCGGAACTTGTACGTCTTGCCGTCAGTCAGTACGCCGGACGCGACCGTGACCTCGGCGACCTGGCCGGAGGGAACCCACGGGGAGACCAGGTACTCGCCGACCTTGGTGTCGGTCGCCGAATCCCGCACCTCGAAGGTGCCGTTGACCTTGTCGCCGTTGGCGTCCACGAAGGTGTCGCGCAGCGTGGGGGTGGTGGTGTCGACGACGTAGGCACCGTTGTAGGAGAAGTACGGTGGGCCCGCCTCCTGCTTCGTGCCGGTACGCGGCCGGTAGTTGTAGTTCACCACCAGCTTCGGCGGGTTGGAGGCCGCGTTGGCGGAGTTGACCCGCTTCCACTGGGCCACGATCGACTCGTCCGTGGCGCGGATGCCCATGTGGCCGCGGGTGGCCTTGGCAGAGGCCCACTCCTGCACCAGGGTCGTCACGTCGGCGTTGATCCAGCCGTCTGGCTGCGTGGTGCACCCCGCGTTGCCGCGGGTCTCGGTCGAAGTGGCCTTCTTCGCCGTCATGGTCGGGCGGTTGGTCCACCGGCTGGAGGTGGATGCGGCGCCGGAGGACCACACCTCCCAGGGGTAGAGCTTGCAGTCGGTGTTACCCGAGTGGAAGTTCCACAGGGACAGCTTCGCGTCCGAGATGAGCGCGTCCTGGATCGGCGAGGTGTTCCAGGAGATGAAGGACTGCGCCGTGCGCGGCGTGCCGTCCGCGTTCTTCGTACCGGGGTTGCCGAGGTCCAGTTCGGTGTCGGCGGACCAGTCCACCGTCTCGCCCTGCTGCACGTAGGTGTCGAAGACGTTGGACAGCGATGACGTCGAGGGGTCGACGGTGACCGGATAGGTGGTGTCAGGGTCGGCGAGGAACTTCGCGTCCGGGGTGATCACCAGATCGACCGACGAGCCCTTTTGCACGACCTTCATGCCGACCTTGGCGCGGTTGGTGTGCTCACCGGACCGCTTGTCGACGGTGGCGTCCCACATCACTGGGGCCGGCATGACGGCGTGCTTCTTGTTCTTCTTGTCAGTGAACAGGATGCTGCCGTCTTTGAGCTGCTTCGCCTTCAGGCCCTTGGCCTTCAGGGGCAGCGTGTAGGAGTAACCGCCCTCTGCGGGGCGCTCCTTGATCTCGACGTACTGCTCGAAGCCGGTCCGCGTGGCCTCCACGACCACGTCCGCGCCGGGAACGGCGTTGACGTACTCGGCACGCGTCCCGGCGAGCTTCGGTTTCGGCAGCCCGCCCTTCCACTGCAAGGTGATCTGCTGATCGCCTTCGCCGAGCGTGACCAGGTCGGTTGCCTTGGCCTCACGCGCAGCCTTCAGCGACTTGGCAGGAGTTCCGGTCTTGCCGGCCAGTCGCAACCCGTCCGGGTGCGCTTTCGGCTCCACGCCGCCGGCGACTTCCTGCAACTCGACATCGACATCGGTCCACTGACCGTCCTGTTGGAACCGGACCGGCCCTGCCGCCATCTCACTGGTCAGACTGCCGTCCTTGTTGACCCAGGTGGTCGACGTCTCGGTGCGCTCGCTCAGGGCCTCCACGCGGTGCCCGTAGAGCCGGGCGGCGATGCGGGCCGACGGTATGTCGTCGGCCTGATTGACAGCTGGTTTCTTAGGCTTAGCTTCCTTCACCTGCTGACTCTGAGCAGCGAAGGTGAGGGCCACGGCGTCGCCTGTGTTGGCGACCAGGAGAGCTGTTTCGGCGGCCAGCAGCATCGCGGCAGCCGCGGCGATCGGTGGCAAGGCCCGTCTGCAGCGGTGGAAAGCGAGCACAGAGCCCCGTATTCGGGGCACGGCGTGTCTCATCGATTGGCATCCCTCGTGGATCAGGACATGGGGGGCGCCCGATCCGACCACTTCCACGGTCGCGAAAGAAGTGAGATCTTCACCAATCCCCTGCACAACCCTTTGCTGCGCTGCACGGTCGTACGTGGACGGTGAGGTATGCCCATCACCGGGCATGCCTGGAAAGCCGAGAGCGCAGGCCATGGAACGGGGGAACGGTGTGGGTCATCGCATCAGGCTGAGTCAGGCCACCGGAATCGCGTCACTGTCCCTGACAGTCCTGGTCGCGGGCTCGCTCACCTTGCTGGCCGTGGACGTGCTGGCGCAGCCCCTGAGCAAGGGAACACTGATCACCGGGCTCATCTTGATGATCTTGCTGCCCGGAGTACTGCTGGGCCAGTACGCGCCACCTCCTTACCGTCTCCCCTACCGGTGGCGCTGGGGACTGCTCGGCCTGCAGGCGGTGCTCACCTATCTGCCTGTCCTCGTCTTCGAGTACTCGTGGCTGAGTCTCTTGGGATTCCTCGCGGGTGCCGTGCTGCTGACGGTGCCTCGACCGGCTTCGATCGTCATCGCGGCAGCGGTGGCAGCGAGCGGCCCTCTGCTCGTGAACAGCAGTCTGGTGACCGCGCAGAGCGGCAGTATGAGCGTGCTGGTGTCGACCGTCGTCACCGGCAGCAGCGTGTACGCGGTGGTCCACCTCACCCTGCTCGCTGCGCGGCTTCAAGCCTCACACAGTCAGGCAGGGCGGCTCGGTGAGCACCGCGAACGGGTCCGCATCACGCAGGACCTGCATGACCTGGTGGGTTCGTCACTCGTCTCCATCGCCGTGCAGAGCGAGCAAGCCCTCGCCCGGACTGTGAGCGACGCACCAGGTCACCAGGCGCTGACCGACATCGCCGCGCTGGCACGACGCACCCACCAGGAGATACGAAGCATCACTGGGCATAGGATCGCCGCCGATCTGCACACGGAAGTCGCGCATGCCCAGAATCTGTTGTCCCCTGCGGGGATCGCCACGCGCACAACTCTGCCGGCCGGGCTGGATCTCGGCGGGCCCACGGCCAATTGCATGAGTGCTGTCCTGCGCGAGGGCATCGGGAACGTGCTGCGGCACAGCCAGGCGTCGCGTTGCGAGATCGAGGTGACGACCCAGGTTTCTCGGGTGCAACTGTCCATCGACAACGACGGCGTTCTGCCGAGCGTAGAGGACGCCGATCAGGGCAGTGGACTGGTGAACATGCGATTCCGAGTCCTGGCACTCGGCGGAACCCTCGGCACGAAATCCTGCGGCGGACGCTTCATCCTGACCGTCGAACTTCCCCTAGATCCAGCCGTGACGCTCGGCGATACGAATCGCGTCCACCAGGGTGCGGGCGTGTAGTTTGCCCACGGCGGCCGAAAGTCGATTGCGTACGGTACCCACGCTGAGGAACAGATCGCTGGCGATCGCCCGTGTGTCCGCACCACTCGCGGCCAGCCTGAGTACCTCCGCCTCGCGCGGGGTCAACGGAGTCATCAATTCCGCCAAGTCTGCGAGCTCCGGCGGGTCGATCACCCGACCGCCTGCGGCGACCGTGCGCACCGCCTCCGCGAGTCCCTTCGGCGAGATGCTCTTCAGCAGGTGCCCCGCCGCCCCCGCGTCCAAGGCTCTCCGCACATGGCCGGGCCGGTCCAGAGCCGTGAGCATGACGGTACGGCAGGCCGGCGCCCGCTCGGCAAGCTCACACGCCAGAGCCAGCCCGTCCATACCCGGCAGATCGATGTCGAGCAGGGCGACATCCGGAGCCACATGTTCGATGGCATTCAAGGCATCGACCGCGTCGGCTGCCTGGGCGACGACCTCCATGCCGAACTCTCCGTCGAGAAGAGCTACCAGGCCTGCCCGGATCACCTGCATGTCTTCTACGACGAGGACCTTGATCACGCCGTGAATCGTCCAGTCCGCTTGGCACGAGCGCATTGCCAGCTCTCGGCAACGTTGACTTCTCTTGATTGCCTGTGCCCGGCAGAGCTTGAGATGGCCCGCCCCGAAGTGCAGTTCGCCAAGGTGGTGGCGCCGATGCGGCGCCGTGGTGGCGACGTTCAGCGGGGCCGCCCCCTGTCGGCTTCCGCTGGCGGCCGTGTCTTGCTGGTACGCCCGCGGCCAACGGTGAATCGGCGGGTAGTTCGCCGCTGAGGATCGAGGCCCGGCTCCCATGGATCTCGGCACGACTGGTTTCCGTGCCGTCGACAAGCAGCTCGACCACTCAATCATGGCCGCCATCGAGGGTCACGGTCATCGCGTGGCCCATGGCGTCAAGGTGAGATCGGTGACTCCTCCCGATCACAAGTCTCCCTGGCGGATCCGCCACCTCTACGCCGAGCGTGCCCCCGCTCCCCCATCTCGACCTCTGTACAAGAGCGAGGCTGGTGACCTGCTCCGCCTCCGCGCTGGTGTCGCCGGACGCAGTCAAATGCCGCAGACTCCCGTATAAGGGCTCGTATCAGCGTGGGCCGCTGAGAAGGTGACGGGTTGTGCTTGACGTCCCGTTCTGGCTGTGGGGAGCCTTCGCCGCGACGGTGGTGGTGTCGCTGGCGGTGGACCTGCTGGCCCACCGCACCGCGCACGTCATCGGCTTCAAGGAAGCTGCCGCGTGGAGCGCCCTGTGGGTGAGCCTCGCTCTGATCTTCGGCGGCGTCGTCTTCCTCGTCCTCGGCACGACGGCCGGCACCGAGTACACCACCGCGTGGCTGCTGGAGAAGAGCCTGTCGGTGGACAACCTGTTCGTCTTCGCCGTGATCTTCGCCTACTTCAAGGTGCCTCGCGCCTACCAGCACCGGGTCCTGTTCTTCGGCGTGATCGGCGCACTGGTCTTCCGCGGGATCTTCCTCTCCCTCGGTGTCGCCGTCGTCAGCCGCTTCACCGCGGTGCTGTTCGCCTTCGCCGCCGTCCTCTTCTACAGCACCTACAAGCTCCTCAAGGACGAGGAGGAGAGCTTCGACCCCGGCAAGAGCTTCGCTGTGCGCATGCTCCGCAAGATCATGCCGGTCCGGGACGAGTACGCCGACGCGAAGTTCTTCGTCAAGGAGGCCAGCAAGCGCGTGGCCACCCCACTCCTCGCGGTGGTCGCCGCGATCGAGGCCGCCGACCTGATCTTCGCCGTCGACAGCGTGCCCGCCGTCCTCGCCGTCAGCGACGACGCCTTCATCGTCTACACCAGCAACGCGTTCGCCATCCTGGGCCTACGTGCCCTGTACTTCATGCTCGCGGGCCTGCTGGACCGCTTCCACTATCTGAACATGGGCCTCGCGATCATCCTGGCCTTCATCGGCGTCAAGCTCATTCTCCAGGCGTCCCACAAGGTGATCAGTCCCAGCATCCCGGAGATACCCTCACCGATCAGCTTGGCGGTCATCGTCGTTGTTCTGGCCGCTTCCGTCGTGTTCAGCCTGCGGCGGCCCGTCCCGCCCCATCTGGCTACTGCAGCTCAGGATGAGAAGGCACCCTCCCTGTCAGACGCGCCATCCGAGAACCCGGGACCCGCTGGCGCACATGCTGAGCAGGACCAGCAGCCGGATGATCCGCCCCGGCCGGCGCAGTGATCAACGCGGCGGTGAGCAGCCTGTGGCCCATCCCTTTCCCCGTCCACACAGCCTATTGTTAAAGAATGAGCAAAGCCGCGCATGAGACGAGTCCCCGAGGGACGCTTGTGTGCCCGGTCTGCAAGCAGCCCCTCGATATGACCATCAAGAGACGGCACAAGACTCTCGGGATCTTCGTGCCGGTGTGGGGCCCGGGCCCCTGCCACAACCCCGAGTGCCCCGATCACCTGGAGCAGCCAGAGCACAGCAACCACCAGGACCACTGACCTCCAGGCAGGACGCCAGGCCCAGGGCCGCCGATCGCGGCCGGGGGCTGGGGACTCACGGTGGGCCTCCGAATCCCGCGCTCGTCGCGGACGGTGATCAACCTGACAGCCCCAGCAGTACGCGAGAAAGTGGGAGGCGAAGTGACAGAGCACCCAGGCCGGCGATTCCTCGGTTCTGGGGACGGCGACGCCCACTCGATCTCGGTCATGTGCAAACTCCGGGACTGGGTGAGTGCCCGGCCGCACGGCCGCTATGCCCTGAGTGGGCAGCGCATTGCGCGTGATGTCCGCGCTATCGGCCACGATTTACAACCGTGCGGAGCCTCTGGTTTCGCCGGTCAATTCACACAACGAGTGGGACCCGCTGGAAGAGATCATCGTCGGACGCCTCGACGGCGCGACGATCCCCTCCAAGCATCCGGTCGCGGCCCACGTACGCCTTTTCTTCCGCCGTCGCACCCACCGCCCCGGTACATCGGACGCGACGCCAGCAACGACCGGGCCTTAGCCCACCTGACCGCAAGGAGCCTGCCATGCTGCCGGTGCACCTCAACATCGCGGTCACGCTGACCGGCTACCTCCTCGTCATGGGCTATCAGGCTGTGGCCGGCGCCGGGCCGACCAGTTCGGACAGAACGTCCTCCATGGTCACGAAGCCAAGGACCGCTCCCCCTTCGCCGGTCACGGCGGCCAAGTGGCTGCCGTCGGCGCGCAGGGCGGTCAGGGTGTCGTCCAGCGGCGTGTCGATGCGGACCCGGGTGACGGGGTGCAGGGCACCGTGCGGGAACGGCTGGTCGCGGTCGGCGATGCCGAGGGTGTCCTTGATGTGCAGGTAGCCCAGCAAGGTGCCGTTCGGGCCGGTGACAGGGAAGCGCGAGTAGCCAACTGCGGCGGCCGTCCGCTCCAGTTCGGCCGGGGTGATGGTGTGGTCGACGGTGTGCATCCGCTGGGCGGGGACGAGGATTTCGCCGACCGGGCGGGTGCCCAGTTCCAGCGCATCGCGCAGCCGTTCACCGTCGGCGCGGGAGAGCAGTCCGGCCGCGCTGGAGTCGAGGACCATGCGGGCGAGTTGGTCATCGGTGAAGACCGACTCCACCTCGTCCTTCGGTTCCACCCGTAGCAGCTTCAACAGGATGTTCGCGAAGGCGTTGATGCCGAACACGACCGGGCGCAGCGCTCGAGTGAGGGCCACCATTGGCGGGCCGAGCAGCAGGGCCGTCCCGACCGGCGCTGCCAGCGCGATGTTCTTCGGAACCATCTCGCCGATCAGCATGTGCAGATACGTCGCCACGCTGAGCGCGATGACGAACGCGATCGGGTGCACCAAGCCGTGCGGGATGTGGGCCGTCTCGAAGGCGGGCTCCAGCAGGTGGGCGATGGCCGGTTCGGCGACCGCGCCCAGCACCAGCGAGGAGACGGTGATGCCGAGCTGGGCGGTGGCCATCATCGCGGAGAGGTGCTCCAGGGCCCACATGGTCATCCGGGCCCGCGCATGGCCCTGCTTTGCGCGGGGCTCGATCTGGCTGCGGCGCACGGAGATCAGGGCGAACTCGGCCCCGACGAAGAAGGCGTTGGTCAGCAGGGTCAGGGCGCCGATGGCGAGCTGCAGCACGGTCATCGGGACTCCTCCCCCGTCGCTCCCGCCTGGACCGGGATCTGGGCGGGCTCGGTGATACGGACACGGTCGGCGCGGTGGTGGTCGACGTCGAGGACATCCATGCGCCAACCGTCGTCCAGTTCCAGGACGTCCCCCTTGGCGGGGATGCGCGCGAGGCGGGTGGCGACCAGACCGGCCACGGTCTCGTACGGGCCGTCCGGTGCCGTCAGTCCTATCGCGGCGAGCTGGTCGATGCGGACGGAGCCGTCCGCCTCCCATGCCGCGCGGCCGTCGGCTGCGGCCTGTGCGGTCTGCAGGTCCGGCACCTCGAAGGGGTCGTGCTCGTCGCGGACCTCGCCGACGACCTCCTCGACGATGTCCTCCATCGTCGCCACGCCCGCCGTGCCGCCGTACTCGTCGATGACCACGGCCATGGTGCGGGTGGAGCGCAACCGCTCCAGCAGCCGGTCGGCGGTGAGGCTGTCGGGAACCAGCAGGGGCTCAGTGGCCAGTTCGGTGACCGGAGTGACCGCGCGCTTCTCCGGGGCCAGCGCGAGCACGTCCCGGATGTGGACGGTGCCGATGACCTCGTCCAGGCTGTCGCGGTAGACCGGGAAGCGGGACAGGCCGGTGGCGTGGGTGAGGTTCGCCGCGTCCGCGGCCGTGGCGTGCGCTTCGAGGGCCTTGACGTCGACCCGCGGGGTCATCACGTTCTCGGCGGTCAGCTCGCCCAGGTGCAGCGTGCGTACGAAGAGTTCGGCGGAGTCGGCCTCCAGCGCGCCTTCGGCGGCGGAGTGCTGGGCGAGCGCGACCAGTTCCTCGGGGCTGCGGGCGGAGGCCAGCTCCTCGGCGGGCTCCAGGCCGAAGCGGCGTACGAAACGGTTGGCGGTGTTGTTCAGGTGTCGGATGAACGGGCCGAAGGCGGCCGTGAAGCCGCGCTGCGGGCCGGCCACCACCTTGGCGACGGCGAGCGGGCGGGAGATCGCCCAGTTCTTCGGCACCAGCTCGCCGACCACCATCAGCACCACGGTCGACACGGCCACACCCAGCACGGTCGCGACGGAGGATGCCGCGCCGCCGAGGCCGACCGCATCCAGCGGCCCGCGTAGCAGCGCCGCGAGCGATGGCTCGGCGAGCATGCCGATCACCAGCGAGGTGACGGTGATGCCAAGCTGGGCGCCGGACAGCTGAACGGTCAGATGGCGTACGGCCTTCAGCGCGCCTTCGGCGCCGCGTTCGCCCGCCGCGGCGGCCCGCTCCAGGTCACCGCGCTCGACGGTGGTCAGGGAAAACTCGGCGGCGACGAAGAGTGCGCAGGCCAGTGTGAGAAGGAGGGCCAGCAGGAGCAGCAGGACCTCGGTCACCGTGCCACCCCCGTTCCCTCAAGTCTGTGACCTGGGCAGGGCATGGCACGGCCGGTACTGGGAGGCTCACCCATTGCGGGACTCTGGCTCCTTTTCGGGACGACGTCTTCGGTAGACGGGTCGGTTCGGTGCGACAGGTCGGGAGGGTGTCAGCCCTCTCTCCCCCATGGTAAAGGTCAAGCAAAGCCGGCCGGTCAAGTCCTTGGCGGCCGCGAGTTTGAGGCGGTTTTCGGACTTTCCCGCATCCGGGGTGGTGACGCCGCCTTCGGCGGGTCCGTCCACCCTATGCTTCTACTCGCGTGTAGAGAACGCCCGGGCCTGCCGGGTTGTTCCACGCGACAGACGCGCATGACGGACGCATGTAAAGGAGTGGACGCCGCGATGGTGTTCAAACGGCTGCTTGGTTCGCTCGGCGTGGGCGGGCCCACGGTGGACACAGTCCTCACGCCGGGCCCGACCCGGCCGGGCGGCAGTCTGTCGGGGGAGGTCCGCCTCAAGGGCGGCGACGCCGACTTCGGCATCGAGCAGATCACCCTGGAACTGGTGGCTCGGGTGGAGGCCGAGCACGACGACGGGGAGAGCGAGGGTGTCGTTATCTTCGACCGGTTCACCGTGGGCGGGGGCTTCCGGCTCGCGGCAGGTGAGGAGCGCGGCATGGCGTTCGCGGTGACGCTGCCGTGGGAGACCCCGGTCACCGAGCTGTACGGCCAGCCGCTGGGCATCGTGCTCGGCGTGCGCACCGAGCTGGCGGTGGCCGGCGCGAAGGACAAGGGCGACCTCGACCAGCTGACCGTGGGCCCGCTGCCCGCGCAGGAGGCGATCCTGGAGGCCCTCGGGCAGCTCGGGTTCGGCTTCCGCTCCGCCGACCTGGAGTACGGCCGCATCAGCGGCACCGGGCAACAGCTGCCCTTCTACCAGGAGATCGAACTCACCCCGGCCCCGCAGTACGCGCACCAGGTCAACGAGATCGAGCTGACCTTCCTCTCGAACCCCGCCAGCGTCGAGGTGATCCTGGAGGCCGACAAGCGTGGCGATTTCTTCACCGGAGGGCACGATGCGCTGACCCGCTTCACGGTCGGACACCACGACGTACGGGACTGGAACACCGAAGTCGACGGCTGGATCCGGCACCTGGTCGAGCACCGGGCGTCGTACGGCTCTCACTCCGCGTACGGCCACAGCGGGCACAACGGGCACGACGACCACCACCACAACGGGCACCGCTCTGGACCCGGCATGGGCACCGCCGTCGCAGCGGGTGCGGCCGGGCTCGCGATCGGCGTCGTCGGCGGCATGGTGGCTGCCGAAGTCGTCGACGAGGTCGGGGACTTCTTCGAGGGCGACGAGGAAGAAGAGAGCTGATGCCCCCCGACAGCACCCGGTAAAGGATGCGCAGCAGGGTGCGGAGCGGCTCTCCGCTTCGCACCCTGCTGGTAGCTTCTACGTTGCTGTAGAAGAAATGCTGTCCGGAGCGCCTCCGTCCGGGCATCCTTCCGACACGTACGGAGTTCTCATGGCCCTGTGGGACCGCCTCAAGGAGTCCGCATCGCAGATGCAGACCCAGCTCACTGCGAAGAAGAACGACCTCAAGGGCGGCGCCTTCCGCGACGCGAGCATGGCCATGTGCGCGCTCGTCGCCGCCGCCGACGGCACCGTCGACCCCTCCGAACGGCAGCGGGTGGCGCAGCTGATCGCCTCCAACGAGGTGCTGCAGAACTTCGACGCCATGGACCTGCAGCGGCGCTTCGAGGACAACCTCAACAAGCTCACCACCGACTTCGACTTCGGCAAGGTCAGCGTCCTTCAGGAGATCGCCAAGGCGAAGAAGAAGCCCGCCGAGGCGCGTGCCGTCATCCAGATCGGCATCGTCATCGGCGGCACCGGCGGCGACTTCGACAAGGACGAGCAGGCTGTGGTCCGAGAGGCGTGCTTCACTCTCGACCTGCCGCCGCACGAGTTCGATCTCTGACCAACAAACGGCACATGTGCCGGGCCGGCACCCAGGGGCCGCCGCCCGGCACACCGCCCGTCCGCACGGCCGCGATCCCGGCCAGCGCCGGACGCTGGCCAGCATCGTGCTCTCGGCCCCCTGCAGGAGCCGATCCCCCCGCCCGGTCACGGCGGGCCACCACGAGGACCGGCGTCGCCCCCCTGGAGCTTCTCCCCCAGGGAGGCCTTCCATTCAGCCTCGGCCGCCTCCGGGCCGTTTGCCGGAGCGGATGGGGAGCCGAGGCGCCGACAGCGGTTCTCCCACGTCCACGTCGGCCGCGAAGAGCCGATCGGCCACATTCTCGTCAGCCGCGCACTCCTGGACCGCACTGTCCGGCCTCCGGCTCCGGCGCGACCAATGCCTCAGCCAGCTCCGCCTGCTCGAACTCCTCGGCGTCGACATAAGACGAATCCGCTGGGGCAGAACTGAATCGGCAACCTGCCAAGTATGGGGCGAGACGGGACGGAGACGGGCCCGGGCTCGCCCTGGCGAGCATTCTGACCGACTGTCTGGTGCTGTTCGTCCGTCTTCGGGCGTCGCCCCATGGAAAGGCTCGTCACCAGACTCTCGATGCTTCGGGCCTATGCCTGACCGAACTGCCCCTGCGGGTCAGAGGGGCGTCGCCGCATGCAGGATGAGGACCATCGTCACGGCGGAGTTCGCTGACGACATTGCTGATACAGCGGTTCCCGCGGCCGCACCCCACGCGGCAAGGCCCACCGACGTGAACACCGACGGCCAGCTGCGCACCACCGGAGCGGGCCCGAGCAGGGCCGCCACCCGGCGCGGCACCGGCCCGGGTGCCGCGAGCCCCGCGAATGTGGGCACCGGCGTCCCGCGCGACACGAGGGCCGCCTTGCCGATCGCGCACGCAACGGCCCGCCGACTGCCGACCGCCCGGGCCGCTTCCTCGTCCGCCCATCGCTCCGCGGTGTACGACACCGCCGTACGCAGTGGCCGCAGGAAAGGGTTGGCGCGCGCGGCCAGTTGAACGGTGAGCAGGAAGCGGTGGTGCCGGGCGGTCAGATGCGCCCGCTCATGGGCGAACAGCGCCCGGCGCTCATCCGGTTCCAGGCAGTCCAGCAGGGCCGTGGTCACCACCACCCGGTCCCGTCGGCCGCCCGGCAGCGCGTACGCGTACGGGACGCCATCGGGCAGGACGGCCACTTCCGTACCCGGCAGCCCTGCCAGCGCGTGGTGGGCGCGCCGTCGCACCCGGCCGTGCCGCCACAAGG
Source organism: Streptomyces sp. NBC_01017 (assembly GCF_045162795.1). Taxonomy (NCBI): domain Bacteria; kingdom Bacillati; phylum Actinomycetota; class Actinomycetes; order Kitasatosporales; family Streptomycetaceae; genus Streptomyces; species Streptomyces sp. NBC_01017. Next base: position 8,870,194 of record NZ_CP108683.1, on the reverse strand, counting down.
TCCGGCCGCAGGCCACGATCACCGCGACGAGCGCGGGGATGGCCGCCTTGCCCGCGACCTCGTCGTACGGGACCGCCTCGCGCACCTCGGGGTCCGACCAGCCGTCCGGCAGGGGGTTGCCGGGCAGCTGGGCGGTGCCGACCACCATGACCAGCCCCAGGCACACCGTGCTGCACGTGCCCATCACCGCGGCCACTCCGGTCAGCAGCCGCGTCGCGGTCCTTGGATGCAGACGCTGCTCGGCGAGGCGCGCGATCGGCCACGCCGTTAACGGCAGGACCAGCGGCAGAAAGACGAAGACCCCCATGAGATGTCAGTCTTCCCCTTCGCTCAGCGGCTGACCCAGCAGTTCGCGCAGCAGCCGCTCGTCGTCAGGGCCGAGGCCGGTGACGAAGCTGGCCAGCACCGCTTCCCGGTCGTTCTCGGCGTCCAGCACCCGGCGCATCTTCCCGGCGGCCAGGCCCGCCTGGTCCGACGTGGGCGTCCAGGCGAAGGAACGGCCCGCCTGCTCCCGTGTGACCGCCCCCTTGGCCAGCAGCCGGGTCAGGATCGTGATCACCGTCGTATAGGCAAGATCCCCGCCCAGACGCTCCTGCACCCAGCCCGCGGTCGCCGGACCATCCGCCTCGGCGAGCGCCGACAGGACCTGTGCCTCCAGCTCGCCCTGCCCCCGCCGCCGGGGACGCTGCCGGTGATCCGTCACACCCTGCCTCCCTTCCGCCATCATCCCGTTTCCCGGGCGGACATCGTATAGACGCCCGGAGCAACTCCGTGCCTCCCAAGGAGTCCGCACCAGCCCACCACCAAATCCTCTACATAATTGTAGAAGCTACGGTGCTCGGCACCGCCCGCCAGAAGCCAGGACAGTCGGGCTGGCCGAAGGGAACAAGATAAACGGGTGTCATCGCATGGCTGATTCCGGGCCTTCCCGCCGGCGCGATCGCCAAGGCCCGCCTGCCCGGGATCCGCGGGACTGTATCGACACGACGGTCATCGGCATCGCCGGCGCCTTCGCGGGCGGCTGGCTGTCGCCGGAGCCCCTCGACTAGCGGTGCAGCGGGAGTTCTTCGACGCCGCGAGCTGGGGCTCGGCCATCGCCGGTGCACTCGCGCTGCTGATCGGCCACCGCCTGCCGTTCGGCAACTCACAGGACTGACAGACCGCTTCGGGGCCAGTGCCCCGCAGATGGGTCACGCTCGCTGCGTCTGCCGCCCGGCCCCGCCATCCTTTCACTGTCTCTACAGTGCTGTAGATTCTTGATCCGGGTCCGCGCCGCGGACCGTGACCGCACCCGCCGAGAAGGAGTACGTCGTGGGAGTTTCCCTGTCCAAGGGTGGCAATGTCTCGCTCAGCAAGGAGGCACCGGGCCTGACCGCCGTCCTGGTCGGCCTGGGCTGGGACGTGCGCACGACCACAGGCACCGACTACGACCTCGACGCCTCCGCGCTGCTCCTCGACGCCTCCGGGAAGGTCCCGTCGGACCAGCACTTCGTCTTCTTCAACAATCTGAAGAGCCCGGACGGTTCGGTCGAGCACACCGGGGACAACCTCACCGGTGAGGGCGAGGGTGACGACGAGGTCGTCAAGGTGAACCTCGCGGCCGTACCGGCCGAGGTCGACCGGATCGTCTTCCCAGTGTCCATCCACGACGCCGAGAACCGTGGCCACAGCTTCGGCCAGGTCCGAGGGGCCTTCATCCGCGTCGTCAACCAGGCCGGCGGAGCCGAGATCGCCCGCTACGACCTGTCCGAGGACGCCGCCACCGAGACCGCGATGGTCTTCGGCGAGCTCTACCGCAACGGCCCGGAGTGGAAGTTCCGCGCGGTCGGCCAGGGATACGCCTCCGGCCTGGCCGGCATCGCCTCCGACTTCGGCGTCAACGTCTGACACGGACCGACATGACACCACCGGACCTGTCGCTCAGGACAGGACCGGTGGTCGCGCCGTCGAAGCAGTCCCACACCGCGGCTCCCTCTGCGACCGCCTCAGCAACCAACGAGGAGACCACGTGGCCGGCCTGCACCGCCTCCGCCCGGAGGACCGCGCGGACTTCGAAGCGGTACTGCATCTCGCACTGAGCACCGCGGACATCCGCGCAGCCCTCCTCGCCGACCCCACCGGCCACGCGGCCAGGTATCTCCGCGCCCACGCCCTCGACGCCGCCGACGAGATCACGGCGGAGGCGGGCGATGCCTACGACACGTACCTCGCCGTACGATCGTCCGCCCCGCACGGTCCGGAGCACCCGCCGAGCAAAGCCACCCTGTTGTCGGCGCTCAGCGTGCTCACGCCGCTGGTGGCCGCCACGTCCGCGGCTATCCTGCTCCTGCTCGGCTACGTTCTCCAACTCGCCGAGATATCAGGCAGCTTGCCCGCCTCACTCGTCACCGCGGGCTGGGTGCTCGCGCTCATCGCGGCGGTGAGCACCCTGCTCGCCCTGACCGCCCTCCTGCGCACGGCCCTACAGCAACGACACGGTATCCCCTCAGCCGACCGCCTGGAACAGGCACGGATCACCTGGCAACAGGCGCTACTCGACCGCGGAATGCTGCCCCACCTGAGACGCCGCATCAGCGAGGACCCACTCCTTCGCGCCACGCTCCCAAAGCCCTCACCCGCTGGCCCCGACGACACCGTCCGGCCCATCCCCTGACGCCACCCGCCGCCTCAACGCGCGACAGAGCCCTACACAAGAGCCGTACGCACCCGAAGGAGCACCCCCATGTCGGTCGATCTGAGCAAGGGCCAGCAGATCAGCCTCACCAAATCCGACGGCAGCAGCCTGACCTCCGTACGCATGGGCCTCGGCTGGCAGGCCGCACCACGCAAAGGCTTCCTGGCCAAGCTCACTGGAGGCAGTGAGATCGACCTGGACGCCTCCGCCGTACTGTTCACCTCCGGGCGGATCGCTGACGTCATCTTCTTCCAGCACCTGACCAGCGACGACGGTTCGGTCCGGCACACCGGAGACAACCTCACCGGCGGCGCCGGCGCCGGAGGCGACGACGAGGCCATCCTCGTAGACCTGGCCAGGGTCCCCGCCCACATCGACCAGATCGTCTTCACCGTGAACTCCTTCACCGGCCAGACGTTCACCCAAGTGCAGAACGCCTTCTGCCGCCTCGTCGACGAGACCACGGGAACCGAGCTGGCCCGCTACACACTCACCGGCGGCGGCAACCACACGGCCCAGATCATGGCGAAGGTCCACCGCAGCGGCAGCGGCTGGCAGATGAAGGCCATCGGCGAACCCGCCGTCGGCCGCACGTTCCAGGACCTGCTGCCGTCGATCTCTCCCCACCTGTAATCGCGGCCCCAGCCGTATGCGCGGCTTGCGCAGCCTCCCAGCCACTCCGGCTCACGGTGGCCGACACCAAACCCGGACAGCGACACCGTCGTCCCCCCGCCGCTCGATATGCTCGCGCCGCGCCCGGCCCGGGCCCTGAAAGAGAAAGCCAGGACCTGCATGTTCGGACTGAGCGAACTCGCCGTCATCCTCATCGTCGTCATAGCCGTCCTCGCGGCCAAGAAGCTCCCCGAACTCGCCCGCTCCGCAGGCAAGTCGGCCCGCATCCTCAAAGCCGAGGCCCGTGCCATGAAGGAGGAGCGCGCCAGCACCGGGGAACAGACCGTGGCCGGAGAAGGGGCGGCACCCCGCGTCATCCCGGGCGAGGCTCTGGCTCCCTCCAATGACACAGCCCCGCCCACGCCCCCACAGTCCCCTCAACCCGGGCACCCGGCGTCCGAGCCGCCCCAGGCCAGAGACTGAGGCCGCTACGGCAAGGCCGCACACCGCAGCATCAGCCGACAGGCACCAGGCCGCCGGGAGGATCTGGTGCGAAAACGCGCAGCAGCATCGGCAGCGAGCGGTGCAGCTCCCGTTCTCCGTAGGCCGGGTGACGGGTCCCGGTATGGAAGTGACTGATCGCCGGGAGTCGAGGCGCCGTGGCGGGCGTCCAGGGACCGTTCGTCGTGGCAGGCCGGAACAGACCTCTCACGGCACACCGCTTCATGCGCGCCTGCGCGAGATCAGCCATGCCGCACCGGTTGCTGCGGCACCGACGGCAATGGCCACACCGAGCTGATGGATGGGCAGGTCTGCACTCCGCCCATCGGTGTTGCTGCTGGCCTTCATGGTCGCCACGAACAGGTAACGAGTTGGTGCGTGATAGCGGGTGAGGCGTCGTGCCTGGTCGGTGGCATGATTCTGGTGTGTCGATCATGGTCAATCGGGCGGTGCTGGCGCATCGGCTGTTCACCGGGATCTCCCGGCGTCATCTCGCGTCTCTGGTCGAGGAGTTGGCGGTGCCGTGGCAGGCCGGTCTCGAGGGCCGCCGGCACGCTGCACGAGGTGGGGCCAGGAAGCGGGCTGCGGGTGCCGGCGCCCGCCACCAGTTGGTGTTCGTCGACCGGCTGGTGGCCACGCTGATCCATCTGCGACACGACCTACCGCACGCGGTGCTGGGGCTGCTGTTCGGCGTCGACCGCTCCACCATCACCCGTGCGATCGCAGAAGTACGCACGCTCCTGGCCGAGCGAGGGTGCGCGGTCCCCGACCGCCCCGGCCTGCGGTTACGGACTCTGGCCGACGTGTTCGCCTACGCCCAGGCCGAAGGCATCGAGCTGCGGCTGGATGCCACCGAGATCCAGGTCCGCCGACCGCCGGCCGGACGTGGCGGCCGGCGCGTGTTCGTGTCTGGGAAGAAGAAGCAGAACACCATGAAGGCCACCGTTATCGCCGACTGGCTTGGCCGCACGTTATGGACCGATGCCCTGCGACCTGGGCGTATGCACGACGCGACGGCTGCCCGCAACGAGGGCATCGCCATCTGCTTCCAGCACTTCCCCGACGTCGAGGTCCTTCTGGACGATGGCTATCTCGGCCTGAGCCGCGACCACCGCGGGCAAGCAATCACACCGCCCAGAAAACCGCGTCCGGGAGCACTGCCCGGCAGAGTTGAACAGTGGGAACGTGACCGCCACGGGCACTCATCCGACCGCATCACCGTCGAACACGCCCTCGCCGATCACAAACGCTGGAAGCAACTGACGCGCTGGACCCACCGCCGCGACCGCCTGCCCGACACCTACCGCGCCATCGCCAGCCTCGTATCCGATCGCACCATCAACGTCTGAAAAACAATCCACGACCAGGCCAAACACGCCCCACCCGCTATCACGCACCAACTCGTAAGTGCTCGCGGGGGGATCAGGAGCGACTGCCGGTCGCGAGCCAGGAGGGGGAAGGCCGGCAGGTCGGCGGCGCGCCGCAGCGGGTCGTCGCCCGTGGCGTCTGTCGCCGCCGCTTCGCGTCACGGCGGTCCTTGCGACAGCCCGAGGGTGGGCTCAATCTCCGGACGTCTGCGCCCGGCGCGGTACCTGGGGCGACATTGCGGCCGCTGCCTCCGCCTTGGCGTCGCTCACTGCGGCGGCGGCCTCCTTCCCGGCCTCGTCAGCAGCCGCCGCCGCGTCCATCGAAACCGCCGAGCCTGCATCGAGCTCTGGAACCCGGCTTTCTTGCGACGTGTCGTCGGCGTCGGCGGTGGCTGCTTCCTCGGGTTGCGCGGGTGTGTGCGAACCCGCAGTCGGCTGGTCGCCGAACGCACGGGTGACGGTCCGCACCGCCTCGGTCAGCTCCCCCGGGATCACCCAGAACGTGTTGTTGTCGCTGCTCGCCAAGTGCGGGAGCGTCTCCAGGTACTTGTAGGCCAGGATCTTCGGGTCGGCATTGTTGCGATGGACAGCCTGGAAGACGAGCTCCACCGCCTTGGCCTCGCCGTCCGCCCGCAAGATCATGGCTTGCTGCGTGCCCTGTGCCTCCAGGATGTCCTTCTGCCTGGTGCCTTCCGCGGTCAGGATCTTGGCCTGCCGCTCCCCTTCGGCGTGCAGGATGGCCGCGCGCTTGTCACGCTCGGCCCGCATCTGCTTCTCCATCGCTTCCTTGATGGTGTGCGGTGGATCGATGGCCTTGATCTCTACGCGGTTGACCCGGATGCCCCACTTGCCGGTGGCATCGTCGAGGACGGCGCGGAGCCGGGAGTTGATCTCCTCACGCGAGGTGAGCGTCTCCTCCAGGTCCATGCTGCCGATGACGTTCCGCAGCGTGGTCACGGTGAGCTGATCGATCGCCTGCAGGTAGTCAGCGACCTCGTAGGCCGCCGCCCGCGGGTCAGTGATCTGGTAGTAGAGCACGGTGTCGATGTTCACCACGAGGTTGTCCTCGGTGATCACCGGCCTGGGATCGGAGGAATAGACCTGCTCACGCACGTCGAGTTTGGTGTTGATGCGGTCCGCCACCGGCACAACGAAGTTCAGGCCGGGTTGCAGCGTCCGGCGATATCGGCCGAACCGCTCGATGTTGTAGCGGCGCGCCTGCGGGACGATCCGCACAGTGGAGGCCACGAGGAAGACGACGACGATGGCCGCCACAAGAGTGAGGATGACAACTGGATCCACAGTGTGCCTCCGTTGCTGTGTGTTCAGCCGTTCACAGAAGGAGCTCGCGGGGGTAGACGATGGCTGTGGCGCCTTCGATCTCCATGACGTCCACCAGCGCTCCCACCGGGATCACAAGGCTCTCGTCGAGGGCGCGGGCGGACCACTCCTCGCCGGAGAGTTTGATCAGGCCGTGGGTTGCGGTGACCTCCTGCATGACCTCGGCCCGCTTGCCGATCAGCGCATCACTGCCCTCGCGTGTGAGGGGCTGCTGTGCCATATGCCGCAGCGCGACCGGACGGACGATGACGAGACCCGCTCCCGCTGCTATCGCGAAGGCAACGAGCTGGCCGAGAACACCGATGCCCACACCAGCGACTACGGCGGCCACCAGCGCAGCGCCCGCCAGCAACCCGAAAACGAGTGTCAGGGTGAAGAACTCCGCGGCACCCAACACCCCGGCGGCGAGCAGCCACAGGAACCACGGCATCAAACCGCCCTCCTTACAGGGGCCTTCTCCACCAAGCTACCTTCCGTGACGCCGGGCAGAACAGACACGGGAGCCGTGGTCCTTGCTCGCCGAGGGGATTGCCCTGGCCCGCCGGGGTACATACGGGCAGCTGAAGGCCGCGCCAGCAGTGCCGGACCGCCGGGCGCCGGGTACGTCAGGACACTGCGCGGTCCCAGCACGTCAGCTGCGGTGCGTGCCTGCGGTAGGTGACACCGTCCAGGACGGGAGCGGTGAGGATGACCATGGGACGCATCGCCGCAGAGCGGGCCACCAGCGCCAAGGCCAGGCCACGCCGTCGCCGGAATTCGCACGGCCGGCGCGGGCGCCCTGGTCTCCAGACCGCGGGCGAACTGAGGATCGCTTCGCCGCGTCTGCGCCGCAAGTTCGTGCAGCGGATCGGTGCCGGGCTGCGTCATGGCTCCTCCTACCGGAGAACTGACGCATAAGGGTCCATGCCACTGTCACACACAGCCTTGCGGCATCACCATCGGGCCCAGTACCCATTTCCGCCGGTACCCGACACCCACTACCGGCCGACACCTGGGCGCCGACGGTGCTTCTCACCCGGCCGCTCCAGTTCCGAGTCGCGCAGGGCAAGCGCCTACGCGGAATCCTCCAAGGCGTGGGCAAACACGGGACTCGCCAGGTCGGCGCTTACGTCAGATCTCGTGAATTGCCGAGGGGGATTTCCGGCACACCCCTGGCCGACTGTGCTGGCGACGCCTTCGTCGGTCAGACGGTGGCCTTGGGGGTCTGTGGATCACAGGGGTCTGGTCGGCCAGTCGAACAGGCGGGCGCCGATGACCGCGGTCTGCAGGGTGTAGCGGTGTGCAGGGTCGCTGGGGTCGGTGCCGGTCAGAGTGTGGACGCGTTCCAGGCGGTAGGTCAGCGCCCGCACGCTCAGTGACAGTCGGCGGGCGGTTTCGGCGGCCACGCAGCCGGTGTCGAAGTAGGTGGGCAGCGTGTCGAGGAGGGGCTGGGCTCCGCCGCGGGCTTGCTCCAGCGGGCTGAGGGTGCTGCGGACGAGGTCCATCAGCGCGAGGATCGGAGTGGGCCCCCGGAAGGCCCCCAAGCGCACGAGGGTTCCGCATGTTGGCAAGGATGCTGCCCAGGTGACCCCTTCGCCCCGGGCAGGGACGCAGGCGCGGTGTTCATCTGGCAGTGAGGGGACCGACACGCCCCGAGCTCATTGCCGTACAACCCGCACTGCCTGAGGGCCGCGATTCGCTCGTGTCGGCGGGCGACTTCACCGCCCTGGGCCCGCTCCCGGATCCGATCACCTCGCTATGTCTGTGAAGGCTTGAGGTGGCAGCGCAGTTGAATAACGGTCCAGTCACACGCGCTGGCGCTTTCCGCACTTACTAGCCGTTACGTGATCCGCATCACTAAAGATTCCGTAAAGGCCGTGGTAGAACAGCGCAAGCCCTGTCCAGCCCACCCAGGCCTGCACGGGGTGTCGGCACGCACCGGTGACAGCCGGTAATCGCGAGTCTGCGGGCTGTGCCGCCCCGCCCCAGAGCCGCCGACGGCGCTCGCTCAAGACTGCACATCAGCTGGCGCAACCAGGCGCCGGCCTCTGCACCATCGAGGTAGCCACTGTGTCACTCGACTCCATGACCGACTCCGTCGACGAAGCTGTCAGCGAGTTTTTCGAGCCCATAGCCAAGTGGCTCGGGGAAGTCGTCTTCTACGCCGTTCCGGTCGGTGGAACGGAGCTGCCCCTCATCGTCGCCTGGCTCGTCGTCGCCGGTCTGGTCTTCACCGGCTGGTTCGGATTCGTGCAGGTCCGCAAGTTCAGACTGGCCGTCGACGTGGTGCGCGGGAAGTACGACGAGAAGGGGTCGCCTGGCGAGGTCAACCACTTCCAGGCGCTGACCGCCGCCGTCTCCGGCACGGTCGGCCTCGGCAACATCGCGGGTGTGGCCGTCGCCGTCTCCTGGGGCGGCCCCGGCGCCACGTTCTGGATGATCCTTTGCGGCCTGCTCGGCATGGCCACCAAGTTCGTCGAGGTCACCCTCGGTGTGAAGTACCGCGAGGTGCACGCCGACGGCACGGTCTCCGGCGGGCCGATGCACTACCTGCCCAAGGGCCTCAAGGAGCGCTTCGGCAGCAACGGCGCCAAGCTCGGCAAGGTGCTCGCCGTCCTCGCCTCGATCATGATCCTCTTCTTCGGCCTGTTCGGCGGCAACCTGTTCCAGACCAACCAGAGCTACGCGCAGATCTCCTCGACCTTCGGCGGCGAGGACGGCTTCCTGGCCTCCTCCGCCGGTGCCGTCCTCTTCGGCCTGGTCGTCTCCGCGCTGGTCGGTCTCGTGCTGCTCGGCGGCATCCGCTCCATCGCCTCGGTCACCAGCCGGCTGGTGCCCGCGATGGCCGGTATCTACGTCGTGGCCTGCCTGGTCGTCATCCTGGGCAACGTCACCCACGTGCCCGACGCCTTCCAGACCATCCTGCAGGGCGCCTTCGAGGCCGACGGCGTCGTGGGCGGTGTGATCGGCGCCCTGATCATCGGTTTCCAGCGCGCCGCGTTCTCCAACGAGGCCGGTCTCGGCTCCGCCCCGATCGCCCACTCCGCGGTCAAGACCAAGCACCCCGCGAGCGAGGGTCTGGTCGCCCTGCTGGAGCCGTTCATCGACACGGTCGTCATCTGCACCATGACCGCGCTGACCATCGTCATCGCCAACCCGGCCAGCTGGGCCGAGGCCCGCGAGGGCAAGGACATCGGCGGTGTCACCATCACCTCGGCCGCCTTCGAGACGGTCCTGCCCTGGTTCCCCTACATCCTCACCATCGCGGTGCTGCTGTTCGCCTTCTCCACGATCCTGACCTGGGGCTACTACGGCCTCAAGGCCTGGTCGTACCTGTTCGGCAAGAGCAAGGCCAGCGAAACCGTCTTCAAGGCCGTCTGGAGCCTGTTCGTGGTCCTGGGCGCCCTGATGTCCCTCGACTCGCTGATCAGCCTCGCCGACTCAGCACTCTTCCTGCTGTCGGTCTTCAACATCATCGGCCTGTACCTCCTCGCCCCGGTCGTCAAGCGCGAACTCAACTCCTTCCTGGAGTTCGTCCGGGCCCGCAAGGCCGGCGAGATCACCGACGGCGACGAAGACCAGGAGCCGGTGAAGACCACCGTCTGACCGCCCCCGCGGCCCGGCTCCTGAGCGGGCCCGTGCACACCTCGCGCCTTGGTGTGTACGGGCCCGCTCGTTGTGCATTGCGGCAGGTGAACGACCATCTGGTGTGATCACGTGCAGGCGGTTAGGGTGTTAGGAACGCGTCAGCGGCCCGCCCGGAGCGGGCGCCGCACGCGGGGTGTGCCGGGAAGTCTGGTCGGCGTCGAAGGGGCGTATGCCCTCATGCCGATGCCCCGGAGGCCTTTTCTGATGGCTGCTGCCCCGCGCGAGCGTTCCACCTTCCTCGGTCTTCTGCCGTGGCCGGAGCGGACAGCGGTGGCGCAGGCCCTGCGGACGGAGACGGTCGGCGGGCTGGTCCTGCTGGCGGCGGCCGTAGTGGCGCTGGTGTGGGCGAACACCCCGTGGAGCGGCGCCTACGAGGCGATCCGAGACTTCCACTTCGGCATACCCGCACTCGGCCTCGACCTGTCGGTGGAGCACTGGACCGCCGACGGACTGCTGGCCATCTTCTTCCTGGTCGCAGGTATTGAGCTGAAACGCGAGCTGGTCGTGGGCTCGCTGCGTACGCCCGCCACGGCCGCACTGCCGGTTGTCGCCGCGCTGTGCGGCATGGTCGTGCCTGCTGCCGTATACGCCGCCACCGCCACCGTCGGTGGCGGCAGCCTGGAGGGCTGGGCGGTCCCAATGGCCACCGACATCGCCTTCGCCCTCGCGGTCCTGGCCGTGCTCAGCACCCACCTTCCCTCCGCCCTCCGCGCCTTCTTGCTCACCCTCGCCGTCGTCGACGACCTCGGCGCGATCCTCATCATCGCGATCTTCTTCACCAGTGATCTGAACTTCCTTGCCCTGGGCGGAGCCCTCGCCGGGCTGGTCATCTTCTACGTACTCCAGCGGTATCGGGTGCGCGGCTGGTGGTGGTACGTACCGCTCGGCATCACCATCTGGGCGCTGATGTACAACGCAGGCGTCCACGCCACCGTGGCCGGGGTGGCGATGGGCCTGATCCTGCGCACCACCCGCGACAAGGGCGAGGACGCCTCCCCTGCCGAGCGGACCTCCCATCTGCTGCACCCGGTCTCAGCAGGAGTGGCCGTACCACTCTTCGCTCTCTTCGCCGCAGGCGTCGCAGTCTCCACAGCGTCGCTGGGCGAGGTGTTCACCCAGCCGGAGCCGCTGGGCGTGGTGCTGGGCCTGGTCGCCGGCAAGACCCTGGGCATATTCGTCGGCACCTACCTCGCCGCGCGCTTCACCCGGGCCCGCCTCAACCCCGACCTGGCCTGGGCCGATGTGTTCGCCCTCGCGGTACTCGCCGGGATCGGCTTCACCGTGGCCCTGCTGATCGGCGAACTCGCCTTCCCCGACCCGACCGATGCCGAGCACATCAAGGCCGCCGTGCTCCTCGGCTCCCTGATCGCCGCGGCCCTTGCGGCGCTGCTGATCAAGCGCCGCAACGGGATCTACCGCCGCCTGTGGGAGGAAGAGACGCGGGACGAGGACGCCGACGGCATCCCCGACATCTACCAGCGGACCAGCCCCGGACCCGGCAGCGCTACGGGCGACGGCTGAGGAGGACGCTCATGCGCGCACGGGATCTCGCCGAGCCCTACCCCTTCGTGACCACGGACGACGACGCCCTCGACGCGGCCCGCATGCTGGCGGAACAGTCGCTGCCGGCCCTGCTCGTCCTCGACCCCGACGGGCAGCCCCACGCCATCGTGCCCGGCTCCCAGCTCATCCGGCAGCTCCTCCCCGCCTACATTGCCGAGGACCCGCTGCTCGCCGGTGTCGTCAACGAGCGAAACGACGCCGACCTCGCGGAACGTCTGACCTGCCTCACCGTCGCCGAGTGGGCACCGCGTCATCTGTATCCCCCGCCCATGGTGGGGCCGGATGCGCGTCCGATGGAGGTCGCGGCACTGATGACCCGGACCCATAGCCCCCTGGTCGCCGTCATCGAGCGCGACGGCCCCCAGGTGACGCTGCTCGGTACGGTCACCGTCGCCCGCCTCATGCAGCACTTCATCGGCGCCCCGTGAACGGCGCCGGGTCTCTGCTCACCGTGGTCATCGTGGTCGCCGCGCTGGTGATCAGGACCGCTATCGGTGAGCTACGCCGACCGGGCAGCACCCGGGAGCAGTGGGCGTTCGCGACCAGGGGCCGCGCCCTGGCCGCCGGGGTGGCGGCGGCCGTGGCCGTCGCCGTAATGGGCTGGCCACAGGCCGGGGCGGCGGCATTGGCGTGGGCAGTGCTGGTCGGCACGCTCGTCGCCTTCCTCATGGGCCGACCCACGAACAAGCCCTGACACGCCCCACCCCGCCAGCCTCCCGACACCAGCGCGCCAACAGCTCGTGCGGCTGACCGAGTGAATGCACGGCATACGGCCGGAGAGTCCGCCCGTGCTGAGTGACGCACTGAGGTCAGCCAGCTCGGCATGGGCCAGCAGCGGATAGTTCTGTTGCCCTGGAGCCCGCCCAGCCCGACGTACCAGCCGTCGTCGAGAACACCCCACCCGGCCTTGCCCTGGATCACCGGTGCGTCAGTGCGCCTCTCAAAAGGATTTCGCCGGCCAGTCCAGCAACCGGGCCCCGATCACCGCGGTCTGCAGCGTGTAGCGGTGCACCGGGTCCGACGGATCGGCGCCGGTGAGCTTGTGGATGCGCTCCAGGCGATAGGTGAAGGCCCGCACACTCAGCGACAGCCGCCGGGCCGCCTCCGCGGACACGCAGCCGGAATCGAAGTACGCGGTGAGGGTGTCCAGGAGCGGCTGGGCACCGCCGCGGGCCTGACGCAGCGGGCCGAGGGCGCTCTGCACCAGGTCAGCCATGGCCTGCCGGTCGCGGGTGAGGACGGGGTAGACGAGGAGGTCGGCGGCGCGCAGCACGGGCTCGTCGAGTTCCAGGCGTTCGGCCAGGTCGAGGGCGTTCAGAGCCTCCTCGTACGAGTGGACGACGCCGGCCGCGCCGGGCTGCGGGCGGCCGATCGCCACCTGTCCTCCGCCGGTGGCGGCGAACGCCTGTTTGGCAAAGTATGCGAGGACCTCGTCCTGGTCGCCCGGGGCGATGCACACAAGCCGCCCGTCCTTCGTGGTGAGCAGGATGCTCCGGTCGCCGAACCGGCCGATCAACGCATGCTCCACCTCACGCAGAACTGGGTCTCCCTCGTCGTAGGCGGTCTTGCCGCGTGCCACGGCAACCGCGTGCTCGTAGGACAGGCGCAGCCCGTAGCGCTCCGCACGCTGGGCCAGCCGTCCCAGGTCACTACGGCCGTAGAGCAGGTCGTCGATGAACTCCCGGCGGGCGGCTTCCTCCTGGCGTACGGCGAGCCGCTGGGCCCGCTCATAGCCCTCGGCGAAAGCGTCCACGGCCTGGGCCGCGGCGCCGAGCACGCCGTCCACGGAAACGCCGTTCCCGGTCGGCCAGTTCGCCCGAGTGGCGGCCATGTGGGCAGCGACCAGCGCGCGCAACCCGAGACCCGCCTCCGCGGCCTGCTCACCCAGGCCGCGGCGCGAGTCCAGTTCCTCCCGCGTCAGTCGGCGACCCGTCGCGGAGGCATCCGCGAGAAGGCCGGCATACCCGTCCAGGTACTCCGCGTACTCCTTGGACACGCCCTGCCCCGTCATATAGGTCCCCCGAATGAATGCGCCATTGACGCCTTTTTAACGCATGGCCCGCGGGCGGGGCCTGGCGGGGCAGAGGTTCACTGCCTGGCTCCGGCAATCCACGGAGGTAACGAGGAGCCGACCAAGAATGCCGGCGTGGCCACCTACGACCAGCAGCGGGAGAATACGTGCGGCAGGCGCTTGTGTCGTTGCGTCGATAGGCTGCTACGTAGGTGTGCCGGGAAGCCTGGTCGGCGGACATGTCCGGCTGCCCTGGGGGCTCTGATGCACCTTTTCCGTTTCCGTCATCATCGGCGGTCCCGGCCTCAACCCCCACCTGGGCATGAAGTGGTCCGGCTGCACGGCGATCTCGGGCTCCGTAACGCCGACGCGACGGGGCGGCGCCTTGTGCAGGTGATCGACAGAGGTCCGGATGTCCTGGAGGTGGACCTGACGAACCTGAAATACCTGAGCCCAGACGGTTGCGGAGCGTTCTTCACAGCTCTTCGGGCTGCCCGGGCACGCGGTGTGCGGCTGGTCATCACACACGCCAACGAAAGGGCACAGGCAGTTCTGTGGCAGATGGGACTGACCCGCGCTCTGACGGACGGAGACGCGGGGGCCCGGTAGAGCACGTAGCCCACAGCGCACGATGCCTGATTCCGGCAATGTCGCGGATGACAGAGTGCATGCCAAGAACCTGTCAATGCCGCGTAAAGAACGTGTAGGGTTCCCACCGGTGTGCCGGGAAGCCTGGTCGGCGATTTGAGGACAAGTCTCTTCGCTGATCGGGGGTTCTGGTCATGGTGCTCATCGTGGTCTTCGGGGTGGCGCTTCTTGTCGCGGTGCTGCTGTCGGGCCTTGCCGCCCGGACCGTCCTGTCCACCTCGTTCCTCTTCCTGGTCGGCGGGGCACTGGTCAGTGACGGCTTCCTCGGGCTGATTCACATCACGCCGGACAGCGAGATCGTGTCCGTCACGGCCGACCTGGCGCTGTTCGCGGTGCTCTTCACCGACGGCATGCACGTCTCCTTCCCCAAGCTGCGCGCCAACTGGCGCAACCCGGCACGCGCGCTCGGGCTCGGCATGCCGCTCGCCTTCGTCGGCATGGCACTGATCACGCACTACCTGGTGGGCCTGGACTGGACGACATCCTTCCTGGTCGGCGCCGTACTCGCGCCGACCGACCCAGTGTTCGCCTCGGCGATCGTCGGGCGCAAGGAAGTCCCGGCGAAACTGCGGCAGTTGCTGAACGTGGAGAGCGGCATCAACGACGGGCTCGCCCTGCCGGTCGTCCTCATCCTAATCGCCACCGCCGGCCCAACCTCCGGGCAAGCGGAGGCGTCCCTGGGGAAGATCGCGCTGGAGCTGGTCCTGGGCCTGGTCTTCGGTGTCGTGCTGCCGATCGCGGTGACCGGCCTCGTACGGTTCCGGCTGCTGGGCGCGGAGCCGAAGCTCCAGCCACTGCTGCCGCTGGCGATCGGCGTGATCCTCTACGCGACCTGCCACCTCACGCACGCCAACCCCTACCTCGCCGCGTTCTCCGCGGGTGCCGTACTCACCGCCCGCTCCATCGAGGCCAAAGAGGCGTTCGAGCCGCTCGGTGAGGCGCTGGCGGAGCTGGCCAAGTTCGCGGCGCTGCTGGTGTTCGGCGCGCTGCTGACGCCACAGCTGTTCGGTGACCTGTCCTTCGGCGGCTACGTCGCCGTCGTCCTGGCCATCGTGCTCATCCGTCCGGCCTCGCTGCTGCTGTCGCTGCTCGGTACCCGCTTCACCCGGCAGGAGAAGCTGGTCGCCGCCTGGTTCGGCCCGAAGGGCTTCGCCTCGGTGGTGTACGGGCTGCTGGTGCTGCAGGCCGGGATCCCGCAGGGCGAGGAGGCGTTCACGCTCATTGCCGTGTGCATCGCCTTCTCGATCATCGCTCACAGCTCCACCGACGTACCGATCGCACGCATGTTCCACGTCGACGACCTCGCCGGAATCCCGGCCGGACGCGAGGACAGCGACGCACAGTCCAAGGAGGCTCCAGCGGAGGTACGTGCGTGAACGCCTGCCGACGCTGACTGGTCCTCAACCGAGGCGAGTGCGGCCCGAAGTCGCAGACGACGCACGGGCATGGCATGCCTCTTTGCCCGCTCCGCTGGCGCAGCACTTTCACGCCGCCTCTGGCCACGGCGCAGCCCTCAGGACAGGCGGCTGAGGGAGCCGGGAGACGTGGCCGGGAGGCATTGGGAGCATGACACCGGAGCCTGGCCAAGCCTGCGCAGCGGGCGGAGACAGCGGGAGGGCTACCCACGATGAGGTGGTTCTGGAACATCGGCGGCCCTAACTATGAACCGGTACGGCTGAGCTACAGCGCCACCTCCGCTTCGGGCGGTCCGACCGAACTCGTCCTGCTCGACCGATGCAACCGCGTCATCGGGCGACTTCGTTTCAGGGCCTGCCAAACGTGCCGGACCGGGCGCATCATGGACATCTGGATCTGCGACACGTGGCAGCGCCAAGGGATGGGGCAAGAACTCGTGTGCTCCCTGCTCGCCCACCGCCCGGGCTACCGGTGGAGCACCACGCTGCAGAGCAGCGCGGGGCGGGGATTCTTCTTGGCGATGACACGGGAAACCACGGTGCCCCTCCCAAGGTGGCCCGTTGTGTTCCCATCTCATGGGCTGGTTCCGGCGGACCTGGCGCCGCCTGCTGGACGCCTGCTGTTGACGGCTGCGCTCAGCACCGTCGGTCCGTCCCAGCCACCGCCAGGCGACCCCGGCGCCTGGCACCGCGGTCTGCAGCCAGGGCGTTGCCCGATCCTTGAAAGCAACCGGTAGTCGGACCGCAGTGAGCACTGCCCGGAAACGGCGGTGCGCCCGCTCCGGCCGCACGGGCAGGATGAGTGGCGGGGAGCACCGGGGATGGTCCCGGTGCCGTGCACCGTCCTGGGGCGCCGCACCGGGGGCCGAAGGGTTCGTGGCTCCGTTGCGGTCCTATCGTCCGGGCACGGGCTGGTGGCGAGCCCTGATCGGTTGGCGTCATGCACCTCGCCCCGATGCACACTGGAAGAGAGCTGCCGGTGCTCACGAGGGGGTGTCGCGATGGCTGCGGCACGGTGTGCCAGGGTGCGTCTGTGGCGGTGGCGGCGAAATCCGCTCCGGCGGCGCAGCGACGTCATCGAAGCCTGGGTCGTGCTCGCTGGGTGGTTGCTGGCCCTGGTAGGTGGCCTGCTCACAGGGCTGACGGCGGCGGACGCGATCGGGCAGTCCACCGACCGGCAGCGGGCGGAGCGCCGCGAGGTCTCGGCCGTCCTCGTCGAGGACGCGGAGGACAGGGTGCGCACCAGGGCAGTGGGCGACCCAAGGGTGTGGGCGATGGTCCGCTGGACCGCGCCGGACGGTTCGACACGCACCGACGAGGCCAGAGTCTCGGCCTTGAGTCCGGCCGGGAACCGGGTCACGATATGGATCGACGAGGACGGTCGCCTCACTGCCGAGCCTCTGACCGCCGGGGAGGCGCGGTTCCATGCGATCTCTGGAGGAGTGCTGGCCGGAGCCGCTGTGAGCGGCATCGCGCTGGGCGCTGTCTGGGTGACACGCCTGTACTTGAGCCGACGGCGTTTGAAGCAGTGGGCTGCGGAGTGGGAGCGGATCGACACGCGATGGGGGAAGAAAGCCGGCTGACCAGACCGGTCGAGGGTAGTGCCACAGAAACAGGTCTACGGTGTGGCGGGGTCGGCCGGTCGGGGGTGGCGGCCGAGGAGTTCGGCGGGACCCTGGCGGGTGGCGGCCAGCACTACCCGGTCCTCGGGCCGTAGAACGTACCCGGGGTGCAGCTCCCAGACGAGCCCGGGAGGCCGGTCGTCGCCGTCGGCCGGATGGGCCGCCGCGAGATCGGGACGGCGGTCGGCGGGGGCGGCCGCGTCCAGGGCCAGGACACGCCAGGCCCCGGGGCGGAAGGCTTCGGCGACCGTTCGGCCATCCAGTTGCGGGTGCCCTGCGACGACGAGGGCGGCGAAGAGGAGCACCTTGCGTTCGACGGGTATTGCTCCGAGGATCTGGCGGCCCATCATCGCGCCGGCGAAGGCGGGGGCTGCGAGGCTGGAGACGCTGCGGCTGCGGGTGAGGGCGTGCGGGTGGGCGGAGCGCAGGGTGCGGTAAACGGCGGTGGCGAAGTCGTCGTCGTACAGGCGCAGCGCGACACGCAGGTCGGGCTTGACGGAGCGGGCGTACAGGGCGGCTTCAAGGTTGGTGGTGTCGGAGCTGGTCAGGGCGAGCAAGGCATCCGCACGGTGGATCTTGGCGGACTCCAGGACGCCCTCCTCCGTGACGTCACCGATCACGGTGGGAATGCGCAGGCGACGGGCGAGTGGAATACCGCGCGCCTCGGGGTCCAACTCCACGCAGACGACGGGGATGTCGAGTTCCTTCAGCCGGGCCAGCACACGGGTCCCGATCTTGCCGAGGCCGAGCAGGACGACATGCCCGGACAGGCCACGCGGCGGGCGGCGCAGGGCGGAGGCGCTGCGGAAAGTGCCCAGGCCCTCCAGCACGGCAGCGGTCATCACCGGCAGCAGCAACAACCCTGCCAGCCCGGACAGGAGTTGGATGATCTGACGGCTCAGCGGCTCGCCGATCGCCGGGTCGTCGATGGCGAACAGGTCGAGCAGGGTGAGATAGGTAGCGTGCAGGAGGTCGTCGTCGGTGGTCAGCCAGGCGGCGACAGCGAGGCCGAGGACGCAGGCGAACAGGCCGACCAGCGACCAGCGACCAGCGCAGCCGACGCGAGAACAACCGGGAGAGCGGAGCTCCCCGGCCGGCCAGCCGACCGGCGGGCAGTACCGGCCCACTGTACGAGACAGCTTCCAGCACCACCGTGCCGTGTCCAGTGGCCACGGTCACCGCGCGCTCATCGGGCAGGAGTTGGGGTGCCTCGGGGCCGCTTCTGTCCGAACCCTCCGCCCCCGCAGGATCGTTGGCAGTCGCCGACAACAGAGCCAGGGTGCACAGACCGGGGTCGACGACCTCACCGCGGCGAGGCGGAGTACGCTCCACAGCCCGCAGCAGCAGTCCATCCGCCTGAACGACCTTGCTGGTACCCGCAACGGCGGTGGCGGCCAGTGCCGGGGCGGCGGTGTCCGCGTCGGACATGACAGTGGTGGAGGAGTCCAGAGCCACCGGGTCCAGCCCTGGCGAGGCGACGATGGCGGCCTGGTCCAAGAGCTCTTCCAGCTGCTGGCCGAGCTTGCGGTTGTACAGTCGGATCACCAGCCGCACCTGTGGGTTGAGGCGCCGGGCGATCAGCGCCGTGCGGATGTTCACCCCATCGTCCTCATACACCAGCGCGAGCGCGGTAGCCCGTGCCACCCCGGCCGCGGCCAGCACCTCGTCGGTGACCTCCGATGCCTCCAGCACCTGTTCGTCATCGGCGGCATCCGGTGCGGTGCCCGCAACCCTGGTCATCACCGTGGACACCCGGCCGAAGAGCGCCGCCGCCCGGTCCCGGCCGGCCGACGACCTACCCGCCGCGACGCCGCTTCGGCCGGGGGCCACGAGCGTGACGTGCTCGCGGTAGACCTCGCGCAGTTCGTCGGACAGCCGGTAAGCCAGCCCGTCATCACCGCAGACGATCATGTGTCCACTGCGGGGCGCTACTTGGCGCGGGAGAGACGACATGGAAGATCATTTTGCCGCAGTCCGACAGTTGTTTCCATGCCCACGGGACGGAGGACAGCAGAGCGGCACGGCACGACGGAAGACCGCCCCTCGGCGGGCATGTGTCCGCCTCGATCGCGCGTAGACCCCTACCCGCACTCCGTAGGGTGTCTGGTGCACCGCAGGGCTTCCTCGGTCTCCACGGAGCTGGTGTTGGCGTCGTTCGCGATCTTCTGTTGTAGGTCGTTCACCTTCTTGGAGTCGATGCCGTCACCGCGTGCCGTGGCCCAGATGTCGATGATCCGGACGCTGTCGTCCTGGAGGAATCGGGCCTGGTCCGCGTCGACCCGCTCGACTACCGCCTGTTGCCAGCTGCCCGCGATGTGCCGTGCGTGGTTCACCTTCCACGGCGGAGGACTGTCGGCGGTGTTCTTGAGACGCCGCAGTACATCCGAGCGCCATTGCTCGGCCTGCGACTCGGGGACGTCGTCCGCGATGCCGTCGTAGTAGCCGAGGCCGGCGGCGCAGCTGCGCGATGGGCCGGTGTAGAACGGGCCGGTGGCGTCGGCAGGGACCTCGGCGAGGCGTGTGGCGCACTGGCGAACGTGTGCGGCTCGAAGGTCGGCGTACGCAGTGGAGTCCTGGGACACCGCACGCAATACGTTGACGAGGTCGTCGAGGTGGGCCGACATCCGGACGGTCTTGCCGTCCTGCCACGGGGCACTGTCCTCCCGCTCTCTGTACTCGTCGTTGACGCCGCTGAGTATCTCGTGGGTGTCCTGGGCGTAATCCACCAGAGCTGCCGCGAGTGGGACGCGCAGGTCCGGGGCGACGGCGGGCTCCTGGCGTCGCTCGATGTCCTCACTGACCGCGCCGAGAGCGGCCTGCATGGCGCGAGCCTGCGTGACCGTGTGCCGCCCCGGTGTAGTGCCCACTACCACGCTCCGTATTGCGATGCCGAGATCACCGCAACTCATGTCGGCTCGCTGCCCGTCACCCAGGGCGCGTTGCAGGGCCTTGTCGGACAGCAAGGCGTCGCAGTCGGCCCCGTCGTCGCGCGTGGCGAGGGCATAGCCAACCAGTCCACCGCCGATGAGGACGAGTGCGGCTCCCGCCATGGCAAAGACACGGGTACGTCGCGTACGAGTTGCTGTCTGGGGTGTGATGGTGCTCATCGGCCGATCGCGTCGTTGGCCAGCTTCTCGCCGGTGGTGTGGTCATTGCGCATGTCAGCTTGGAGGTCGTTGACGGTCCAGTGGTCCTTTCCGGGCTTGCCTTCTCCTTCAGCCCACTCCTTCATGAGGTCCCGCATCTCCTGCTGCGAGGTAAGGCTTCGGTCGGCGACCTCGGCGGCGGCCGCGTCGTTGTTGTAGCCCTTCTCCTGATTGGAGATGTCGTACGTCCAGGCGTCGAGCATGCGTTGCGCGGCGTCGCCGATGCCGGGAACCGCAGTCACAGGAGTGCCGGCGATGTGGTAAATAGTCTTGGCCTTCCAGTCTTCCTGAGCGTTGGCGTTGTCCCGCTTGTCGTAGATCACGTCTTCCCGTACAGCGTCATAAGCGCCGAGGGCGGAGCCACCCTTGCGGGCGGGATCCCGGATCGAGTCGGCGGTGTCGCCGCCGGTGTCCTCCAACTGCTTGGCAATGTAGGCGGTTTCCGCCTTGTGCATGGTGCCGTAGGCCTCGGGGTCCTCCGCGATGCCCCGCATCATCCGGATCAGCTTGTCGGAGTCAGGGGTCATGTGCGCGTTCTCATCACTGCCGAACACCCCCTCGCCGCCTTGCCTGGGCGCATCGTCCGTGTACGTATCCTGCAGTCCGGAAAGGATCTCGTGGGTGTCGTTCGTGTAATCGGCTAGGCAATTGGCAAGGGGCTGCCGCAGGTTCGGTTTGATCTCCTCGTGCCCCGGCGGCGTATCGAGCAGAGTGACCGTGTCCCGCATGATGCGCGCCTCCCCAGCCGTGTGCGGCGGGCCCGCCTCCTCGCCTGTCGTGGCGGCCTCCAGGATGCTGCCGAGGCCGACGCGGGTGTTGGAGGCGTCGATGTGATCGATGTTGCCGGTCGGCTCCTGCCCGCGGTAGACCTCCCGGACTTCCAGGTCGGGCCAGTCGCGCTTGTTGAGCAGGTACTCCAGACGCTTGTTGCCGCCGTCGTCGCCGGGGTCGAGGTACGCGGTGGCCGTGTCGGGGTCGTCGCTCATGATGCCGAGCATGTCGTCCACCGGGTCAGTGACGGGAACGGCGTCGACGTCGGCACCAGCCTGTGCCTGGTCATACTCGTTCCACAGGTCCGGGTGCTTCTTCTCGGCGGCGATGATGTCGTCGGTCAGGCCCGTGGTGAGTCGTGGGGGGTAGTCGGCGGTGTCACCGTGCTTCAGCAGGGTGGACAGTGTCTGGTAGCCGTAGGGCTGGGAGCCGTCGTCGCCGGTTCGCTCGACGCCGAGCGCACGCATGTCCTCGCGCCACCGGTCGGAGAACTCCTTGTCCTGGTTGGCGGTGGCGATGTTGTTGGCGAGGGCGTGCTGGATGTTGTTGTACTTGTCCTTGTTCGGCCCGTCACCGGCCCGTTCGTGCTCCAGGTCCTGAGCCAGGCGCAGGGTGCCCTCGGGGCCGAGGTCACTGACGAGCATGCGGCTGAACTCGGGGTCCTTCTGGTTGTGGCTCATCAGCCGGTCGAGCTCGTTGAGTTCGGCGGGGGAGAGCTTTTCGCCCTTCTCGTACTTCTTCAGGAGCTTCGAGGCGCGCTGGGATTCGTCCTGGTCGATGGACTTGACCGTCTTGTCGTTGAAGCCCTCGTCGCCGCCCTTGCCGGTGTTGCGCTTCAGGGCGATGGCGGCGGACTGGTCCGCGTTCGCGGCGGCCGTGAGGATGATACCGATCCGGGCCTGCCAGAACAGGACCTTCTCCTCGTTCTGCGAGGGAAGCAGGCCTCCTGGGCCGCGGCGCTGGTTGCCGTCCTCTTCCGGGTCGATCAGGCTCACTTCGCCCATGCCGCTGATCTGCACACCGTTACCCTTGGCATCGGCGGCCAGCTCGTGTAGGTCGGCCTTGTACTTGCGCAACTCCTCGTAGGCGTCCTCCAGGACGGCGCGTATGCCCTTCGCCTCGGTGACCGCGTCACCGAACTCCTTCTCAGCGGCCGCGACCTGGGCGCGGGCGAACACCGATGTCCCGTCGATGCTGGTCCAGCCGGCCTGGTCGAAGGGCTTGACGACACCGTCACCGAAGCCCTGGCCCCATTGCTGGTAGCGGCGGGCGACATCGCTCCACTGGTCGGCGGCGGTTTTCAGAGAGGCGACGTCGAGGTGGTAGAGCTGTTCGTAGGCAATGCTGCTCATGGCAGGTTCCTGTCAGTCGAAGTCGGGCAGCGAGGCGTGGACGGCGTTCATCTCGGACTCGTTCGCCGACTCCGTACGGACGTGGTTGTGCGCGGTCGTGATGCATTTGTCGCCGATGTCACCGCAGGTGCGGGCCAAACGGCGCGCCTGCTTGTCCCAGCTCTCCAACGTGCTCATCAGCGCCACACCGAGATCGCCGCCCCACAGGTCCCCGCTGAGAGACCCCACAGCCGCCATCATCTCCCCGTCCTCGCCGACGTCCCCGTTGGAGTGCACCATGCTGGCCAGCTGATTGGAGTTCTCACCGGCGCGGTTCAGCGCGGCCGGGTCGTCGACCCCGCTGAACCCAGTGGTCTGCACACCCCCGCTGCCACCGCTCGACATGGTCTGGATTCCGCCGGTCCCCGACCCCTGGGAAGGTGCACCGGGAACCGGGTCGAAGTCGCGTACGTCGACGGGGTGGTCGGGTGCGGCGATGGGCGAACTCGCCGAGCCGGGGCCCGAAGTGCCGCCTGCAGGCGCCGAGACGGGGCGTATGTCACGGGTGTAGATGCCACCGGGATCAGGGTTGACGCCGGGAGCGGGGTCCATGTCCCGCACGTCCCTGCTCGTGTCCGGCGTGGGTAGTTGGTACGCGGTGCGCGGATCCGGCCCCCCGTTCGGCGCGGATATAGGACGTACGTCACCCATGTCAGAACTCATCGCGTTCCCCCGCGTAAGTAACGCGCCATCACCAAAGACTGCACGTCAACAGAACCGTGATCGAATCACCGCCACCCTAATGGCCCCTGCCTCCCGTTGACCAGGGAGGTCCTGTGCACATACGACGGCTCACACAATGGGCCCGTTTCAGCCCGAAGTTGCTGGTCACGGCGTCGGCATAAGTGAGGTTGCCCGGATGATGAACTCACCCCGATGATCGCCGTCCACGCCTGTACCGCGGCACTGCAAGCATCCCAAATGACGCCAAATCGGCGCTGCACGGCGGACGTTCGCACGGGAGCGTTTGGGGGCGCAGAGCCATCGGCGCCCTCACGTTCCCGAGGCACGCGGCAGGTTCCGCGGGCGGGCTCCCAAAAGTTCGGCCAGGCCGTGGCGGGTGGCGGCAAGCACTACGCGGTCATGCGGGCGCAGCACGTAGCCCGGGTGCAGGTCCCAAACGAGGCCGCTCGGGTGCTCGGCACCCTCGTCCGACGGCGTTGCCGCGAGGTCGGGCAGGCGCTCGTCCGGGGCAGCGGAGTCGAGGGCCAGGACACGCCACGCACCGGCGCGGAAAGACTCGCCGACTGTGCGGCCCTCCAGCTGCGGATGGCCTGCCACCTCGACGGCGGCGAACACGAGCACTCTCCGCTCGACCGGAATGGCCCCGAGGATCCGTCGGCCCATCATCGCCCCGGCGAACGCGGGCGCGGCCAGAGTGGAGACGCTGCGGCTGCGGGTGAGGGCCCGGGGGTGGGCGGCGCGAAGGGTGCGGTAGACGGCGGTGGCGAACGCGTCGTCGTACAGGCGCAGTGACACGCGCAGCCGGGGCGCCACGGACCGGGCGTACAGAGCGGCTTCGAGGTTGGTGGTGTCGCTGCTGGTGACGGCGAGCAGCGAGTGGGCTCGGTGGATCTTCGCTGCCTCCAGGACACCTTCCTGGGTGACGTCGCCGATCACGGTGGGCACACGCAGACGGCGGGCCAGCGGGATGCCGCGGGCCTCGGGGTCCTCCTCGACGCACACCACCGGGATGCCGAGCTCGCAGAGCCGGGCCAGGAGTCGGGTGCCGACCTTGCCGAGGCCGAGCAGGACGACGTGGCCGGACAAGCCGCGCGGCTGGCGGCGCAGCGCGGACGCGGTGCGGAATGTGCCGAGCCCTTCCAGCACGGCGGCGAGCAGGACGGGCAGCAGGAGCAAGCCGACCAGACCGGACAGGAGTTGGAGGACCTGGCGTGCGGTGGGCTCGCCGGTTGCGGGGTCGCCGATGGCGAAGAGGTCGAGGAGGGTGAGGTAGGCGGCGTGCAGAGGGTGGTCGCCCGTGGTCAGCCAGGAGGCCACCGCCAGGCCCACGACGCTGAGCAGGAGCCCGGCCATGGACCAGCGCAGGCGGCGTGAGAAGAACGAGCCGATCGGCAGGCCCCGCCCCGTGAGACGACCGGGCGGACGTGCCGGGCCGGCGTGCGTGACGGTCTCCAGGACGATGGTGCCCCGGCCGTTGGCGGCGGCAACGCTACGGTCGTCCGGCAGCAGCAACGGCCCGTCCTGGCCACTGGCGTCCGAACCCTCCGCTCCCGCCGGGTCGTTGGCCGTGGAGGAAAGCAGGGCGAGCGTGCACAGGCCGGGGTCGGCGACTTCGCCGCGCCCTGGCGGGGTGCGCTCCACGGCACGCAGGAGCAGGCCGTCCGCCTGTACGACCTTGCTGGTGCCCACCACAGCTGTGGCCACGAGGGCGGGCGCCGCGGTGTCCGCGTCCGACAGGACCGTGGTGGAGGTGTCCAGGGCAGCCGGATCGAGTCCCGGTGAGGCGACCGCGGCAGCCTGGTCCAGCAGGTCGGCCAGATGCTGGCCAAGCTTGTGGTCGTAGAGCCGGATGACCAGACGCAGCCGGGGGTTCAGACGGCGGGCGGCGAGGGCGGCACGGATGTTGGTCTCGTCGTCGTCATGGACGAGGGCGAGGGCATCCGCCCGTGCGACACCGGCCTCGGCAAGGGCATCCTCGTCGAGCACCGGTGCTTGCAGGACGCCGACGCCTGGCGCGACATCGGAGTTGGCGGTGGGGTTGACGACCGCCTGCATCCGGGCGAGAAGGGCCGCCGCCCGAGCCCGTGCCGCGGTTGCGTTCCCGGAGTCGGTGGTGGCGGACAGCGTCGGTACGACGACCGTGACCCGCATGCGGTACAGCTCACGCAGCTCGGAGGCCAGACGCTCGGCGAGGGCGTCGTCGCCGCAGACCACCATGTGGCCGGACAGCGCAGGGTGCCGTGTCTGGTCCGGAAGCAGGGTGCCGCGCCTCACCGTGCGGTCCTCCTTCTGCCAGTCACCGCTCGGCTGCTGTGGGGCGTGCCGTCGTACGTGAGTCGGCGCACCTGTTCTCCTTCCTCGGTGCGGATATGGATGCCGTGGCTGCGGTGGCGTTCGAGCCGCCACGACCGGAATTGATCATGACGCACTGGGGCAAGTGGCAACTGCGAGCTCGTTCCGTCGGCACAACTTCACCTGCGCCAGATCGATTGCGGGGTATCGCAGTCCGGCATCAAGGAGACGTCAAGACTGCCGGATTACGGCAATGCGTCGTGGACCAAGGCGAGTTCAAAATGGTGTCGACGGAGCACGGACGCGACACGAGTGCCGTGTTCTGGCAACCGAGGTAAGTAGAGCCGCAGGACGACGCTGAAGGGGGTGAGGAGATGGGGCAGGTCTTCGACGCCGCCGCAGAGTTCCCCACCATCATCTTCACCTCGGCCCTGCTCGTCGCTCTCGGCTTCTGGCTGCTGGTCCTGCTGGGCCGGGCCGACGTACACACCTTCGACGCCGACGCTCCCACGTTGGTCAGGACCCTCAGGGGTACGCCGTTCGCCGTCGCCGCCTCCGTCGTGATCGCGACCGTCTGGCTCGTCAGCCTCACCGGAACCCTTCTGATGGTCCGCGCAGGCTTGACGGGACTCGGCGGTGCCGCGGCCCGCGTCGCGCTGCTCGCACTGTCCACCCTCGTCGCCTGGTTGCTGATGCGGAGCTTGGCGGTTCCGCTGGCCAGGTTGTTCCCCGAGGAACCCGGGCCGCGCCCGCAGGGCTTGGCGAGCAGCGTCCCGTTCGATCCCGGCAGCCGTCGCCACCCTCACGGCTGATCCCCCTGCTCGCCCGCGGTTGAATCGCAGGCCGTTGCCTGACGCACTGTGCGCGCCAAGCGGGCCGCTTCGCCCCGCCTGAGACGTCAACTCTTCTCTTCGTAGAATTCAAGGATTTCCTATGGATGCCATCACCCTGGGCATCGGCGCGCTCGTCGCCGCCTGCCTGCTCGCCGTACTCGTCGTCGTACTCGTCTTCTCCAAGCTGTTCCGCAAGGTGGAGCAGGGCAAAGCGCTGATCGTCTCCAAGATGCGCAACGTCGACGTGACCTTCACCGGGCAGGTCGTGCTGCCGGTGCTGCACAAGGCCGAGGTGATGGACATCTCGGTGAAGGTCATCGAGATCACGCGGGCCGGACGGGACGGTCTGATCTGCCGGGACAACATACGGGCCGACATCCGGATCTCGTTCTTCGTGAAGGTCAACAAGACGGTCGAGGACGTCATCAAGGTCGCCCAGGCCGTCGGTACGGCGCGGGCCAGTGACCGGGACACGCTGCAGGAGCTGTTCCACGCGAAGTTCTCCGAGGCGCTGAAGACCGTCGGCAAGCAGCTGGACTTCACCGACCTGTACACCAAGCGCGAGGAACTGCGGTACCGGATCATCGAGGTCATCGGCGTCGACCTCAACGGCTACCACCTGGAGGACGCGGCGATCGACTACCTGGAGCAGACGCCGCTCACCCAGCTCGACCCGGCCAACGTCCTCGACGCCCAGGGCATCCGCAAGATCACCGAACTGACGGCCGTGGAGCACGTACGCACCAACGAAGCCCAGCGCACCGAGGAGAAGGAGATCACCCGGCAGAACGTCGACGCCCGCGAGGCCATCCTGGAGCTGGAGCGCCGCCAGACCGACGCCGAGATCAAGCAGCGGCGGGAGATCGAGACCGTACGGGCCCGTGAAGAGGCCGAGACGGCGCGGGTGGTGGAGGAGGAGCGGCTGCGAGCACAGTCCGCGTTCCTGAAGACCGAGGAGCAGCTCGGCGTCCAGCGCGAGAACCAGGCCCGCGAGGTCGCCGTCGCGCAGAAGAACCGCGAGCGGGTCATCGCCATCGAGAACGAGCGCATCGAGAAGGACCGGCTCCTCGAAGTCATCGCGCGCGAGCGGGAGACCGAGCTGACGAAGATCGCCGCCTCCAAGGAGGTCGAGGCGGAGAAGCGGGAGATCGCCGAGGTCATCCGCGAGCGGGTCGCTGTGGACCGTACGGTCGCCGAGCAGGAGGAGTCCATCAAGAAGCTGCGCGCCGTGGAGGAGGCGGAGCGGCAGCGGCAGACGGTCGTCATCGCCGCCGAGGCCGAGGCGCAGGAGAACCTCGTCAAGGACATCAAGGCCGCCGAGGCCGCGGAGCAGGCCGCCGTGCACCGCGCCGCCGAGGAACTCACCCTCGCCGAGGCCCGGTTGAAGAGCGCCGATCTCGACGCACAGGCCAAGCTCCGCCTCGCCCAGGGCGTCCAGGCCGAAGCCGCCGCCGAGGGCCTGGCCGCCGTCCAGGTCCGCGACAAGGAGGCCGAGGTCATCGAGAAGGCCGGCCGCGCGGAGGCCGAGGCCACCGAGGCGCGCATGCGGGCCGAGGCGGAGGGCGCCCGGGCGAAGGCGCTCGCCGAGGCGGAGGCCATCGGCGAGAAGCTCAAGGCCGAGGCCGCCGGTCTCACCGAGAAGGCCGCCGCGATGGCCGCGCTCGACGAGGCGTCCCGCGGTCACGAGGAGTACCGGCTGCGGCTGGAGGCCGAGAAGGACATCCGGCTCGCCGGGCTCGACGTCCAGCGGCAGGTCGCCGAAGCGCAGGCCACGGTGCTCGCCACCGGGCTGGAGAACGCCGACATCAACATCGTCGGCGGCGAGTCGGTCTTCTTCGACCGGCTGATGTCCTCGATCGCGCTCGGCAAGGGCCTGGACGGCTTCGTGCAGCACTCCGAGACCGCCCAGGCGCTGGCGAAGCCCTGGCTGGACGGCACCTCCAGCTTCACGGGCGACCTCAGCGGCATCCTCGGCTCGGTCTCCACGGCCGACGTGCAGAACCTGACCGTCTCCGCCTTGCTGATAAAGCTCATGAACAGCGGTGGCGCGAACGCCGGGCAGCTCCAGCAACTGCTGGACAAGGCGGGCGAGCTGGGTCTGGCAGACGCCTCACTCACCGCCCTGAACGGCAGCGCCAAGGGCTGATGGACCCGTGGTCCGGAGCTGCCGCACAGGGGACGGCAGCTCCGGACCACGTCTTCTTCGACTTCCTGAGAGGACCCCATGACCACCGGTCTGGACACCGGCACGTACGAGGTGCTGCGCGACCGCCTCACCACACAGGCCGCCGAACTCGCCCGCCGCGCCGAGACGCTCAACGCCCGCCGCATCGAGGAGTTCGGTTCGCTGCGGCTGGAGCTGACGGGTACCGAGCGGCTGCGTACCGAGCACACCTGTCTGCCTCGCGACATCGTCTCCGTCGGCGACGTGCTGTTCTTCGGCTGCAACGCCGCCTCCGGATCGGAGCCGGAGACGACCGTGGCCGACGTCTTCGCCCTGTACGACCGCGACCTGAACCGGCTGCCCGACGACGCCGTGCCCGGTCTGCTCGACGACCCTGACTTCGTACGGGAGTTCACGGCACTCCACCGCTACTACCGCCAGGCCCGCCTCCTCCAGCTGCGCCGTGTGGACGGCAAGCTGCTCGCCGTCTTCCAGACGGGAGAGAAGGCGGACGACATCCGCGTCCTGCGCTGGGCTCTGTCCGACGACGGCCTGGTCAAGTTCCTCGACGCACGCGGTGAGCGCGACCACGTTCTCCCGGCCCCCCACGACGTCGACTGGCACGAGACGACCCGGGAGGACCACGTCCTCGGCCGGCACCCGCACGTGGCGGTAGCGGGCGAGGCCTACGTCGACACGCTCGGCGGCACACTCACCGTCAAGGTCGAGAACGACACCGAAACGGGCGAAGGCGTCTACAGCGAGCCGGTCCAGGAGCCGCTGCAGTCGCTAGCCGACGCGGATGTCGCGTACGCGCGCGTGGGCGCCCTGATCCTGCTGCGGATCCGCCCCTACAAGGAGGACGCCCACCGCTACCTGGCCGTCAACACGCTCACCAAGGCGGTCGTCCGCCTCGACGGCATCGGACAGGCTTGCCGCCGGCTGCCCGACGACCAGGGAATCGTCTTCCCCGGCGGCTACTGCCTGACCACAGGCGCGTACAAGACGTACGAACTCGACATGGACGGCCTGGAGTTCGAGCGCGAGGTGCGCTCGCCCAACGGCGAGGACGTGCTGTTCGCGTTCCACGCGCGCGGGGTGGGCCGCACTCTGCTGCTGCCGTACAACACCATCCGCAAGGAGGTCGCTACCCCGCTGTCCTGCCACGGCTGGGGACTCTTCGACGACGGCACTCTGATGGTGCTGCGCGGGGACACTGCGGGAATCAACGCCGAGCCGGGCCGTGTGCACCCGATCCAGCTGTGGCGCTCCCCGTACGTCTCCGATACCCATGCCGCTGCCCAGCCGACCGGCGACGGTCCTCTGGCCCGCGTCGGCAACGCCGACCTCGTCCGCGGCATCTCCGACTGCCTGTCCCTCACGCGCACCGTCGCCGAGACCACCCCGACGACCGAGGTGTACGAGGCGCTGGCTGCCGCCTGCGTCCGGGTGGCGGACTCTCACCACTGGCTCGGCGATGCCGGCGTCGGCGACCTGTGCACGCCGCTCACGCAGGTGCGGGCGACGGCCGAGCAGGTGCTGGCCGAGTTCGCGACCGTCCAGGCGCTCACCCGGCAGGCCGGCGACGCGCTCGGCGAGGCCGCCGCACGCGTCGCGGGCGTCGTACGCCGACTTCGTGGCGAGGCCCCGCGCGGTGCGGCCGCCTGGGTGGCTGGTCTGACCGAACTCCGGCAGGCGCAGGGACACCTGCTCACGCTCAAGGAGATGCGGTACGCGGACACCGCCCGCATCGACGAGCTGGCCACGGACACCGAGGCCGACCTCGCCACGTTCGGGCAGCGGGCCATTGCCCACCTGGCCCGCGAGGACGCCTTCGCCGACCACCACGCCGACATCGAACAGCTTGTGGCGGACGCCGAGTCGATCGCCACCGTCGCCGAGGCCGCGCCCGTCGCAGCCCGCCTCGACGAATTCGCCGGCGGTCTGAACACGGTGACCGAGGTCGTCGCCGGGGTCGACATCGGCGACGCCACCGTCCGTACGTCCATCCTGGAGCGGATCGCCGAGGTGCTCGGCGGCGTCAACCGCGCCCGCGCCACCCTCGAAGCCCGCCGCCGCGCGCTCCTCGACCAGGAGGGACGAGCCGAGTTCGCCGCCGAGTTCGCGCTGCTCGGCCAGGCGGTCACCGGTGCGCTCGCGGCAGCCGAACGCCCCGAGGCGTGCGACGAGCAACTCGCCCGCATGCTCGTGCAGGTGGAGAACCTGGAGTCCCGCTTCGCCGAGTTCGACGACTTCCTGGGCAACCTCGCCGACAAGCGCGACGAGGTCCACGAGGCGTTCTCCGCTCGCAAGCAGACCCTCGCCGACGCCCGCGCCCGCCGCGCCGAACGCCTCGCCGACTCGGCGACCCGAGTCCTGCAAACCGTGGCCCGTCGCGCGGCCACGCTCGCCGACGCGGACGCCGTCGCCACGTACTTCACCTCCGACCCGATGCCCGCCAAGGTCCGCCGCATCGCCGACGAACTGCGTGAACTCGGCGACCAGGTCAGGGCGGAGGAGCTGGACGGCCGCCTCAAGGCCGCCCGTCAGGAGGCCCTGCGCGTCCTGCGCGACCGCACCGACCTGTACGCCGACGACGGTCGCACCCTCCGCCTGGGCAGCCACCGCTTTGCCGTCAACACGCAGCCTCTTGACCTGACTTTGGTCCCGCACGGCGACGGCCTCGCCTTCGCCCTGACCGGCACCGACTACCGCTCCCCCGTCACCGACCCGGACTTCGCCGCCACGCGCCCCTACTGGGACCGGCCGCTGCCGTCCGAGTCGCCCGAGGTCTACCGGGCCGAACACCTCGCCGCCCGGCTGCTGGACGAACACGGCCCGGAGACCCTCGCGGAGGCGGACCTGCCCGCCCTCGTCCGGCAAGCTGCGGAGCAGGCGTACGACGAGGGCTACGAGCGCGGCGTCCACGACCACGACGCGGTCCTGATCCTCAAGGCACTCCTGCGCCTGCACGAGGGCGCAGGCCTGCTGCGTCACGGGCCCGCCGCCCGCGCCGCCGCTCAGTTGTTCTGGGTGCACGGCACCACGGCCGACGAACGCGGGAGCTGGGCCCGGCGCGCGGTGTCACTGGCCCGCGCGAGGGACACGTTCGGGCTGGCGCCCGCGATCACCGACCTTCAGGAGGAGTTGGCGCAGGCGATCACCGGGAAGGTCGCTGGTGCTGCCGCCACGTACCTCTTCGAAGAGCTGACCACCGGCCCCGACGGCTTCGTCATCAGCGCCGGTGCCCGCACACTGCTCGACAAGTTCCGCCGTACGGTGGGCACATCGGCCTACGACGACGACCTCACCGCCCTCGGAGACCTGGCCGCGCGTCAGCAGCTGGTTCAGGCGTGGCTGTCCTCGTACGCCGCGTCCACCGGCACGGACATCACCGCCGGTGACCTGGCCGAGGCGGTGGCCGCCGAACTCTGCCCGGACCTGCCCCGCTACGAATCCGACGCCCGGCTGACGGACACCGTCGAAGCCCTGCTCGGCACCCACCCACGCGTCCACGGCCGTACGCTCACGCTCCGCATCGACGACTTCCTCGCCCGCACCCGCTACTTCCGCACCCACGACGTGCCCGCCCACCACGCCTACCAGCGCCGCCGGACCGCTCTGCTGACCACCGAGCGGTCCCGTCTCCGCCTGGAGGAGTACCGCCCCCGGGTGATGTCCGCGTTCGTCCGCAGCCGCCTCATCGACGAGGTGTACCTCCCGCTGATCGGCGACAGCCTCGCCAAACAGCTCGGCACCACGGGCGACACGAAGCGCACCGACACCGGTGGCCTGCTCCTCCTCATCTCCCCGCCCGGCTACGGCAAAACGACGCTCATGGAGTACGTCGCCGACCGCCTCGGCCTGCTCCTGGTCAAGGTCAACGGACCCGCCCTCGGCCACGCCGTCACCTCGCTCGACCCGGCCGAGGCCCCGAACGCCACCGCCCGCCAAGAGATCGAGAAGATCAACTTCGCACTGGAAGCAGGCAACAACACGCTCCTCTACCTCGACGACATCCAGCACACCTCGCCCGAGCTGCTGCAGAAGTTCATCCCGCTGTGCGACGCCACCCGCCGCATCGAGGGCGTGCGGGACGGCGAACCGCGTACGTACGACCTGCGCGGCAAGCGGTTCGCGGTCTGCATGGCGGGCAACCCGTACACCGAGTCCGGCAGCCGCTTCCGCGTACCCGACATGCTCGCCAACCGCGCCGACGTGTGGAACCTCGGGGACGTCCTGACCGGCAAACAGGACGCCTTCGCGCTCAGCTTCATCGAGAACGCCCTCACCGCCAACCCCGTCCTCGCCCCGCTCGCCGGTCGCGACCGCGCCGACCTCCACCTGCTCATCCGCCTCGCCGAGGGCGACAACACGGCAGAGGCCGACCGGCTCACCCACCCGTACTCGCCCGCCGAGCTGGAGCGCATCCTTGCCGTCCTCCGCCACCTGCTGACGGCCCGCGAGACTGTCCTCGCCGTGAACGCCACGTACATGGCCTCCGCCGCGCAGACCGACGCCACGCGCACAGAGCCGCCCTTCCAACTCCAGGGCTCGTACCGCAACATGAACAAGATCGCCCAGCGCATCCAGCCGGTCATGAACGACGCCGAACTCGCCGCCGTCATCGACGACCACTACACGGCCGAGGCCCAGACTCTCACCACCGGCACCGAGGCCAACCTGCTGAAGCTGGCCGAGCTGCGCTCCACGCTGACCGGCGAACGGGCAGCGCGCTGGGCCGGGTTGAAGGCCGCCTACGTCCGCGCGCAGGCCCTCGGCGGCCCGGAGGACGACCAGCTCACCCGCGCGGTCGCCGCCCTCGGCCTGCTCGCCGACCGGATCGCCTCGGTCGAGTCGGCGATTAACCGAGCCGCCGACCCACGCACCTTGTTGGCCAACCCCGCGGCCCGGCACGCGTCCCGCCCGGTCTCCGCCCGCGGAGAGCCCTGAGATGCCACGCCACCACCCGGCGCAGCTGCCCCAACAGCTGCCCGCTCCCGCTACGGTCCGCCGTCGTGCCCGCTTTGCGGCGGCCACAACGGTTTCGCTGCTGATGCTTCCCCTCGCGGTCGGCGTCCTCACCGGGCAGAGGTCGCTGGGTACGGCATGCGGTCTGGCAGTCGGCCTGCTCGCCTTCGCGCTGTTCGGCACGCTGGCCGAGGAGCGTCCGCCGGCGCGCCATTCGACGGCCAGGATGACCGCAGTGCCACGGCCAGCGCGGTCGCGGCGGCCCCGGTCACCAGCCCGTACGCGGACAGGATGGCGGGCATGTGCCCGAACGAGGCGAGCTGGCCGATGGCCATCGCCGTATACACCGCGCCCAGCACGATCCTCAGCACCATGTTCCGAACGTAGGCCCCGGAGCAGGGCGAGAACTGTAAGCGCGCTCACCGAACCACCACCTCGCTCGCGGGACGATCAGCAGTACGAAGCGGTGTCTGACGCCGAAAAGCCGCACTCCCGCACAGTCGGGAGGTGCCAAGTGAACGGTCAGCAGCGCCCCAGCCCGGACCGGAGGCAGGCCCTCAAGGGCGCGGGGGTGATCGGGGCAGTCACCGTCCTGCTCGCCGGCGGAGGCATTCTCGGATGGCAGGCGATCCCGGATCGCCCCTCTGAGCCGGTGACGGCCCTGCAACTGGGCCAGGACCCCTCAGTGGAGGCGCTGGCCGACGCCGCGCTCCCCGGCGGGCGGGGCAAGGACGGAATCCCTCCATCGACAAGCCCGTCTTCATCGCGGCCCGTAACGCGTACTTCCTAGCGCGGCTCCGCCTCCTGATCTACGCCTACCCCACCTTCCACCGGGCCGTGGAGGACGCCCTCACCGACCTCGACCACGACTGACCGGCACAACACAAGCATGGCAACAACGGGCTGGCACCCACCCCCGCCAGGCCGCCTGGCCAGGGCAAATCCGGGGCGATCAGCCGTGCGGAGGCGGCAGCCAGCAGAACACGGCACGCCGCAGCGCCCTGACCAGCCAGTCGCGTACTCGATCGCGCAACCGCACCGGACCCGGGACAGTCGGGGATTCCGGCAGGACGCGTTTCATGGACATGCGCCCTTCAGCGCGTCCGATCCGTCGTGATGGCATGGCCCGCACCTCCATCCCTCATCTGCCGCACGAACACGGCAACCCCGCCGTTCCGCAGCCCCGCATCGGTCGGCACAAGGCCCTCGGGCTCACGGCAGGGCCGAGCGCCGCTCCGCCTCCTGCCTGACTGCCGCCAGAGACGCCGCGACGGTCGCCTCCCAGCGCGGAGCGACCATGCCGCCCCACCACTGACCCGCCCGCCACAAGTCCGTGGCGAGTTCCCCCTCGTACACCAGCCGGGTCCCCCGCCCCCACTCGCTGAGCGTGAACGACTCCTTGACGGCGGGCACGGGCCCTCGTACCAGGTGGAAGTCGACCCGCTCCGGGCGGGTGAACTTCACCGTCTCCACCGTCGTCGCCGTCAGCCGCCCACCCGCAACCGGGGTGTGGTGCGCTGCCAGCACCATGTCGGTGCCACGCTCCACCACCTGCACCTTCTCCCGCATGGCCCGCGTGGCCCGCCCGAGATAGGGCTGGGCGATCACCTCGAAGACGAGCTCGCGGGGCGCCGCGATGTCGACCGTCTGCGGCCCCAGTGGGCGCGTCCGACGGCCCACACCCACGTCCAGGGGCAGCGCCCCCGTCACCAGCCCCAGATACCCGGCTGCCGCACTGCCTGCGGCCCCCACGGCCACCAACCCGCCGACCCATGCCATGCGCTCGCCCCTTCGTGCTCGGCTTGTTTCTCTGTCTCGGTTCGAGGCTAGGTCGGCTGACCCTGTTGATCGGTGAGCGCGCTCACCTTCAACCAGCGGCTAGCCGCTTACCGTGGGCGCATCCGTCACTCCACGAAGGGACACGGGCGTGGAGTCCGCAGTGAAGTCCGTATCCGAGTTCGCCGACAGCCGCGCTGCCACCGACGCTCTCCTGGCCATCCTGCGGGAAGGTCACCTGTCGCCGCCTGCCGTCGCACGCTTTCTGGGCCGGGCTGCCCACAGATCGCTGCGGCAAGCGGCCAACCGCCCACGCGCCCTGGTCGAGCTCACCGTCCTGCACGGTCTGCTGCTCGTCCTTGCCGCGGGCAGGCGCCCGGGACGTCTCTGGGTGGCAACCAGCTGGGCCCTTGCCGCAGCGCACCTGGGCCTGCTGGAGCGGCGCGAGAGGCTCACCGCAGCCGACACGCTCACTCTGATCCGCGCCAACCTCCCGGCGCTGCCCTGCGGGGCGAGCCGCTGGTCCGGGCCGCTGGCGATCACCCTCGATCTCGCCGACGGCCCCTTGGCTCGCCGCCATGGCACCGCCTCGCCCTTCGGCGACTACGCCGACACCTTCGCCGACGCGGCCTACTGGACCTGGCTCGCCCTGCGCCACGAGCCCAGCCGCACTGTGCGGGCTGCCGCCGTCGCCGCCTGGGCGCTTCCCGTCGTCACCGTCACCGGGATCGCGCTGCGCCGCGGCGCCATGCCCGAGCGGCCCCGCCCCACGCTGCTGCGGCCGGCCGCTGCCATGCAGGGCATCGTCGCGCTGCGCCACCTCATCCGCCGCTGACCCCTCGCTTATCCGCTGCCGGCGCCCGACCGCGCCGACTCCTGCGTGCCCTCGACGGTGACGCCCTGCCAGAAGGCCACGTGATTCTTGATCTTCCGGGCCAGGGGGCTGGGCTTCGGGTAGTACCAGGCGGCATCCGGATTCGTCCGGCCTTCGACCTCAAGGGTGTAGTAGCGGGCCACTCCCTTCCAGAAGCACAGGGACCTGGTCCTGCTCGCTGTGACAGTCCCGGGGCTGCAACGCCGTAACCTCGCCCCACCGGAGACCGGGCTGATGACCTTCTGATCCGTAGCTCTATCTAGATCGGGCATTGACGGTCATACAGGCCGCTCGGAAGGGTCCGATGGGTACTACGGGCCATGGTCGGTTGCTGTGGTTGCTGTACTTCGCTGCTGTACCGCACAGGCGCCGGAGGCCTGTGACCTCTACCTGTTACTCTCTGCCTTCCTGATCCGGAGAAGGTGCACGGCTCCGGCAATCCAGCTTGCCAACAGCAGGCCAAATGCAGACTCAAGCATGGCGACCCAGCGGTCCCCATCCGTGATCAACTCGGCAACGTAAAGCCCCGCGTCAAGGCTCCCCAGCGCGAAGAGGCAGACCGAGGCACTACCAAGCGATCCTCGTGTCTTTCTGGTTCTTGCTCCCACTTGGACACTCTGCATGCCGCTCATGATGAGTGCGATCAGGTCGCATGGCTATAGCCCTACAGCTCTCATGACCATGGGACGATGCCATGGAAGGTTCAGGCGTCCAGCGCTGCCTCGAACCACCGTTACTTTGGACTGCGCCTGGCGCGCTTGTCGGCAAGGTCTGCGACCAAGAAAAGCAAGGCACCGGTGACTCCCACGGCGCCGCCTGCCACCGTCGCCGTCATGACTACGCCCTGAGAGGCGTCGGCGAGCCGGGGAAATCCGTTGATCAGCGCAGTGCTGTAGATAAGCAGCATCCCGACACCCCAAAGCCGTATGCCCTGCATGCTCGCTCGCTCGCCTACCAGCCTCGGTGCCCAACCAAAGAGCATGGCGACGGACAGCGGCAGCACGAGCACTGTAGAGACAGCGATTCCAGTCCAGTGGATCGCAGGGTTGCCGTTCATGTCCGCCCCCTCGCAATAGCCGTGGAGCCCTATTCATACAGGCCTCCTGGTGATCGGCTGCGCGGCACCCTACCGTGCGGGCGGTGGAGTCTTAATTAACTCTGTACAGGGCGAGGCAGATCCTTGGTGCTCAGCCCTCGCCTTCGTTGAGGCCGAACCCGTCCGAGACCTCCAGCAGCGCGTCGCGCCATGTTCCCTCCGGTTCCTTCATGGCCGCGTCGCGAAAGAGGTCTGCGAGTCGATGTCGATCCTCTGCACCGAGACGGTCAAAGAGGTATGCCGGGTACTCGAACCATCTGGACGCCGCGTCTGGTGAGGCTTCCTGGTCAGTGCTGGTGTCGACTGCTGCCACAAGATGTGCCATGGCCTCCGCCAGAGTGCTGAGCAGCGGATCCCCGTGGGAACGAGCGGGCCACCGGTACCGCTCGCGAACCGGCCCCGCGGTGAGATCGTCACGAGACACGTGATCGGGCAGACTCTCCCCGACTTCAACGAGGTCAAGGCACTCGTGAGGCAGGCTGGTCTTGGATCCGTTCGGAAGCCTCACCAGCGCCTTTCCGTGTCGGTCTTCCAAGAAGACAACAAGTGTTGATGCCAGATCACCAGGATTCATGGCGCGCACCGTACTCCGGGGTGCGGGAGCTCTTGGTGGCCGGGTCAAGCTGCCGTGGTGGTTGCCTCTGCCGGTGGGGTGGCGGTGAAGACGCGGTGGTCACGGAGCAGGGCCCATAAGACGTCGACGCGGCGGCGGGCTAGGGCGATGACGGCGGCGATGTGTTTGTGCCCCTCGGCTCGTTTCTTGAGGTAGTAGGTGCGGTTGGGGCCGTCGCGGATGATGCTGGTCTGGGCGGAGAGGTAGAAGACGCGGCGCAGGCGGCGGCTGTAGCGCTGAGGTCGGTGCAGGTTGCCGGTGCGGCGTCCGGAGTCCTTGGCCAATCTGGTCGACGTGATGCGAGGTCAAAGCTGCGGCTGACCTCGAACAAGGCAACCACCGGCAGGCGAGCGGTCAGTGTCCTGCATTCCTGGCGAGCCCTCTGGCACCAACCCGTACGGCTCTCTTCACGTCCCGGTCTAGCCAGCCCGCTCTCGCGCTCCACGCGGAAAGGACTGTTGAACCTACCTGCCTTGGCCCCGAGGAGCTCGTCAGGCCGTCGCCGCACCACGTCATCAGGGTAGCCGTCGGTGGGCCAGCGCCAGAAGGTAAAACGCATAGACAGTCACAGAGAGTTATCACGATTAGACCAGGCCCGCAGCACGAAACTCCCCGGTCGCACCCTCACCCCAGGGGGTTTCCAGGGAGTTCGAGTACGAATCCAGGGAGTTTTCAGGGAGTTTCAGCGCGGGACGGGCCGGGACGGGTAGAGCTTTCGATTCCGCACAACAGTGCAGGTCACAGCACTAACTCACGTATATCTCCGCAGGTCGGCAGGTCTTCCGCTGCCAGAAGACGCAGCAGCGCGTGCACCGTCGGCGTCCACAGCTGGACGGGCCGGTGGACCGTGACGCACGGCCCCCGCGGTCCGGCCCCCGGGCAGGCGCTGCTCATCGTCCCTGGGTCGGTGCTAGCGCAGCCGGCCGACTCACGCTGCCAAAAGCCCCGCCGGGGTGCCGGACCCCTTGTCTGCCGGTGGCGTTGCGCGCGCCGCGAACGGCAGGGGTGATTGTCACAGGCGGTCGCTAACCTCCTTTGAACTGGGCGGCGTTGGACGAAGGAGGGGTTCGATGGTGCGGATGGACGGCGGCCGGGTGGCAGCCCACGGATTTCAATACCAGTACCTACGCACGCTCGAAGCCATGTTGACCGCATCGGATCAGGAACGGGTCCACGGCTGCCGGATCGAGGGGCCTGCGGACACGACCTCGGTCTCGGCCATCGACGTGGTCGACTTCGACCTTGTCGACAAGGACGGCGACTGTCTGCTCGCCGCGCAGGTCAAGAGCGCTTCGCCGGGACGGCAGGTCAGCGCCCCGGACGCGTTCACGATCCTTGCCGAGCTGGTCTGCAAGGTCGAGGCCGAGCAGTACAAGCTGATCACGGCTGCGCTGCCCGACCGCAACTGCCGGGCCCTGGCCACGATCCTTGATGCGCCGCCCGCCGACCCCGGTGAGCTTAGGTCGCAGCTGGAGCATCTGCTGCAGCGGGCCTCCTCGGCCACGGCCCGCCTGACGGCCCTGTCCGAGCAGGACCTGGAACGCCTTACCCGCGCCCGGGTAGTAGTGGACGCCCGCGAGGTGGAGGGCATCCGCCAAGACCTGCACGAGCGGCTGCGAGAGCGGCGGGCCCGCCATCGTGCCGGTCTCGGCAGCCGCTCGGCGGGGCTGATCACGGGGCATCTGGTCGCCGAGATCATGCGCCGCGCGGCCGACCCCCGCCATGCGTACTGGACCATCGCGGACTTCACCGACGCCGCACTGGTGGAGGACGACGTGCTGGTGCGCGCGCTGGGACGCCAGGACTGGGGCAGTGTGTTCGGCCCGCTCGCCCCCGTCCCCGACATCCCCCGGCCCCGCGTGCTCTCCGAGATCGCCGAAGCCCTGACTTCGTCCGACCCGCGCGACCGGTCGGTCAACTTCTGTGTCCTGTCCGGGCTGTCGGGGATCGGTAAATCGAGCACGGCCGCCGCGTACGTCGCCGCGCACGCCGACCGCTACGACCTCGTCTTGTGGGCCAAGGCGGAGACAGAAGAGACCCTGACCGGATCCTTCAGGCGCATCTGGGGGCACCTGAACGGACACACGCACGACAGCCCGCCCTCAGCGAGCACCTCCTACCTGCGCGAGCAGGTCCATGAGCTGCTCGCGGCACTGCCCGGGCGCTGGCTGCTCGTCTTCGACGACGCCACCCCGGACGGCGTCGATGCGTGGATACCGCGGCTGTGCCGCGGCCATGTGCTGTTCACCTCGATCGACAGCGCCGGCTGGCACACCATGCCCCGCGTCGCCCTGTCCCGGATGAACCACGCCCAGGCCCTCGAACTCCTCACCCGCCGCCTTCGCCTGGACGAGAAGACAGCGGCCACCTGGCGCGAAGGCCTGGACGCTCTGGCCGAAGCGCTGGAGGGATGGCCCCTGGCCATCGAGCTGGCCTGCGGGTACATGCGCACCTGCCAGATCCCCGTCGAGCGTCTGGAACAATTCCATACCCTCCTGCTCGATCGGGCCCTGGCCGACAAGAGATCCAAACCCTCCGGCTATCCGCGGACCCTGGCCGCCACCGTCGAGCTGAGCCTGGAACGCCTGGCCCACAACACCGCCGACGACGGCGAGTTGCCGAACCAAGTCCGTGAAATCCTCGGATTCCTGTGCAACTTCGCCGCCCAGCGCATTCCGGTGCACCTGGCGATGGCCTGCGCGTTCATCCCGCCCGACATCGTGCCCGCGGGCAAGGAAGCCGTCGTCCTGGACGAAGCCACCGTCCCAGTACGGGAGATCATCCGGGCACTGATCCAGGTGTCCTTCCTCCGCTACGACGAGCCGCTCGCCTCCCGCTTCTCCGAGTTCGCCGGCAGCGACGACACGGTGTCGATGAACACGGTCCTGCAGCATCTGCTGCGCCAGCACCTCACCCGGGGCGCCCAGGTGGACACGGCGCTCTCCCGCAGCGCCTTCCACACCGCCCGCTGGCTCGGTGCGGCCCTCGACTTCGGCGACGGCGACGTGGCCTGGGAGATCGCCCCGCACGCGGCGGCCCTGGCGTGCCACGTCCAGGACAGCGAGGTCAAGGACAACCACACGGCGCTCCTGATCGGCAACCTCGCCGGATTCGAGTACATCCAAGGGCGAATGGACCAGGCGATGCGGCTGCTGCATCTGGAACTGGACTGGCTTCAGGACCTGGCCGACCCCAGCCAGTTGCTGATCGCGCAGACCCGCATCTCACTGGCCCAGATGTACGCGCACCATGACACGTCCGATCCGGTGGAGCAGGCCGTGAGTCTGCTGTCGCCGCTGGTGGAATACATCGAGCAGCTGCCCGGTGAACCGGACGGCGAGCCGGCCGCGGCGCTCCTGGCAACGCAAGCGCTCATCGTCCTGCGCAACCTTGCCAACACCCACCCCGACGATCCGCGTCTGCACCCCGCGCTCAAGGCGTTCACCACGCTAACCGACCACCTGCCGAAGACGGCGGCGGTGACCGAGCAGCTCGAGGCTGAGCAGGTCGCTCGCCTGTTCGGCGACGGCGATCTGCAGGGTGTCGAGCACATCGCCCGCAGTCAGCTTCCCCACTCCCATCACAGCCACGCGCGCTCCTTCCACGCTGCGGAGGTCACGCGCCACCTCATCGAGGCGCTCGTCTATCAGCGCCGCTGGCAGGAGGCCGAAGCGGAGTTCGAGAGGTTCCTCCCCTACACCGGGCCGCGGTCGCTGTATCGCTCCTCCGTCCAGGACTTCGTCCACAACGTCGGTCTCGCCTGCGCCTTGGTATGGATCGAGGCCACCGACGAGGGCGCCGCGGCGCTGCTGCACCGCGTGCTGACGGAGTGCGGCATCGAGCATCTCGATACCGCACTGCGCGAACACGAGCGGGCCCGGGTCACGCTCCTCAAGGCGGTTGACGTCGCTGCGCGTCAGGACGCGGATGCCTTCGTCGCTCTGATCGTCGAGCTACACGACAAGTCCTTCGATATCGACGGCATCGATGCGGCCGCGCCGTGGGAGCAGGTGTTCCAGGCCCTGCTGGAACGGGTGAAGGCCATAACCAGCAAGCAGATCCACGACCATGTGCACACGAGGGGCGAGGAGGTTTTCGACCTGGAGCGCATGCTTCCCGAGCAGAGCGCCTACCTCCGTCAGACCGCCGAGGCGGCGCTGGCCGATGTCCATTGCACCCTCAGCGGCCAGCCCCCGTTCCAGTCGGTCGGCATCATCCGCAATCCGCACACCGACGGCGACGGCACCGGCGGCGAGCGGGCCCCCAGGACGCCGATCGTGCTGATGGAGCCGCGTTACATGCTCACCGCCATGCCCATGACCGGGGCGCCCGCCATGGAGTACCAGGTCCACCGCATCAGCGGCGCAGGCTTTCGACGGGTCATCCCCGGGGCCATGTCCATCCCCGCCCTTCTTGAATGGCGGCTGTGCCAGCGCGGCAACCGCATGGAACTGCGCGACCAGGATGGGACCGTCTGGGCCCGCGCCCAGACCAGCCTGCCGCCCCGGTGGCACCAGGCGGCCGCCACCAGCAAACGCGTCCTGGTGCTCTACGGGTTCGGGTTCATGCTCCAGGAACCTGCCGAGCGGCGCCCCGCGTTCGCTTCGCCGCATGCCTTCGCGGAGCACTTCCACATCGCCGCGTCCTCCGGACTGCTGACTGCGGCGTTCGTGGCGTGGGACGGTGCCCGGCCCCCGAAGCGCACCCGCCGCCAGCAGGGCCGCAAGCCGCGCAAGCGATGACACGGGCCCCCTCACCTGCCGGTACGACTGAGGCACGCCCGATACGGGAAAGACCGTAGACACCGGCCGGGCCGCGTCAACGTCCTCACCGTCCGTACCCGTGTCTCACGTCGGTGCGGTGGGCGGGAAGTGCGTGGCGCGAAACTCAGCGAGGGTCTGCTCCACACCGGCGATGGTCAGACGCCAGAAGTCCCAGCCGTCGATCTTGTTGCTGCCGGTCGCGGCCCTGGCGGCGGTGGTCGGGTGCGCCAGGGGCGCCCAGG
Source organism: Streptomyces sp. NBC_01017 (assembly GCF_045162795.1). Classification (NCBI taxonomy): domain Bacteria; kingdom Bacillati; phylum Actinomycetota; class Actinomycetes; order Kitasatosporales; family Streptomycetaceae; genus Streptomyces; species Streptomyces sp. NBC_01017. Next base: position 8,827,197 of record NZ_CP108683.1, on the reverse strand, counting down.
ACTTTGATCTGGCCCTCGTGGTTCAGGACTGCCTGGTGCGCCTTCTTCTCGTGCCAGCCGGTGAGGGTGATGCCGACCTTCAGGTCGTCCGGGTCCAGATGTTCCAGCAGGTCTTGCAGGTCGACTCGGGAGCGTGTCGGGTCGATGGTGGGTGTGATGCCGGGCGTCGTTGTGGCCGGTGTGGGCGCGGCGGCGGGCCGGTCGCAGGCGCGCTGCAGGGCCAGGGCCATGGCGGCTGCCGAGCTGTATGGCGCCTTGGGCCCCACCTTGTCGTCGATCAGCTGCTGGATGGCGGGATCGTCCCCGTAGCGGGCGAGCACGCCGACCTCCCGCATGAGGCGGCTACGGAGCGGGACGAGGTGGGAGTCGTTGAGCGCGAGGATCCGTATGGTTTCGTCGGCGCGGCACAGGCCGCGTTTCGCTTCGGCCAGCGAGTAGGGGGTGTTGCTGCGCCGGGCGTAGCCGGCGCTGTCGAAGCCGAGCAGGTCGGGGTCGCTGTGGTGGGCTGGGTCCAGGAGCAGCGGCTGTTCGCGGTCCAGGTCGTCGGCTGATGCGCGGGCGCGGGTACCGCCTATGACCGGGAACTGGCTGCCCTTGGCGCGGCCTTCCCGGACACCGTTGTAGCGGGCTCCGCCGCTGTTGCAGTGTCTGCAGGCGATGCCGTAGTTCGACACGTCGCAGGCCAGCCACCAGTGACCCGGGTGGCCGGGCACGTCGCGTACTGGGGGAAGATCTCGGCTCCCGCACCGAACCCGTGCTGCTCCGGGAACACGGCCACGGGAGGAAGATCCGGGGGCGCTCCTGGCTGAGGTCTCCCGGCCGTCAGGCGCGCAGCAGGGTGACGGTGCGCCCGGACGGCGTGGTCTGCTGCGAGGAGGCAGTGCGCTCGTGGACCGGGGCTGCTTGCGGGCGGGTGTCGAAGACGACGAGGGTGCCCGTGGACAGCTCCATGCGGTCCAGGTAGTCGTCCAACTGTGCCAGACCCTCGGCGAGGGGGTCGGTGCGGCCCTGGCGCCACACCTTCAGCTCCAGCGCCTCGCGCTGCACCGCCCGCGAACCGTCGGCAGCGGTGTACGGCTGGCGAATCAGCAGGTCCACGCGCCGCCGGCCGACCCCGTACTCCCGGTCGATGAAACCCGCCCCGTTCACGATCCGGTGCAGGTAGGCCATCATCACCAGCTGTGCTGCGGCCTCCGGGTAGGTCGAGGCGGTGGCCAGGATCTCACCGTTCTCCCGCCAGAACTCGGCGAAGGAGCACAGCAGCTTGTCCATGTCGATCCGGCCGTCCGGCAGCCGGAAGCTGCTCGGGGCGGCGACGACCTGGCCCTCCGTGTTGTTTCCCAGGACCCGGACAATGACCTCCTGGTAGATCGGATTGGCCACCCGCACCGGCGCGTCCGGAGCGACCAGCCCCAGGTCGCGCACGTACGCCAGATCGTCGTCGTACGTGTCCGTCGGCAGGAGCAGCTCGCCCGCGATCACCGGCTGGATCACCCGCCGCACCCGGTCCTCGCCCAACCTGGCGGCCAGCGAGTCCAGATGCGTCGCACGCGCCAGGATCAGCCGCTCCTTCGCCTCCTCCATGTGCTCGGCCGTGATCGGCGTGGCCGACGGCACCCCCATCTCCTCGACGACCTCCCGGGCCAGCGCGTTGACCAGCCACGGCTGTCCCTGGGTAAAGCTGAAGGCACGCTCCAGCGCATCCACCGTGAAATCCTGGCCCGTCTGCGTGGTGTGCTGCCCGTACAGCTCGGCGACCTCGGCCTCGGTGAAGTCGCCCAACCGCAGCGACGCCACCTTGATGTTGAACGGACTCGATGTACCAAGGCGCCCCGGATCCCCGCCCGAGGCCGCCTTGTAGTCACGCACATCCCGCAGCCCGCACAGCACCACCGCATGCGGGAAGCCGCCACGGCTGACAGTGAAGCCATCGCGCAACTGGCGCAGCACACTGCGCAGGCTCTCCCCCCGCAGCGCGTCGATCTCGTCGAAGAACAGCACCAGCGGACGCGGACAGCTCCGCACCCACTCAGCCAGCCCCCGCGTGAGCCGGGACCCGGGCACCGCGTCGGGCCAGGAGGCGGGGGGCGCGAGCTCATCAGGAAGCCCAGCGGACTCCGCGGACCGCCGAATCGCCTCCAGCACCAGCAGCTCGGCCTGGCCGTAGTCCTCCCCGGCCACCTCCGCACTCTCGCACGAGAAGTGCAGCGCCGCGTACCGGCCCGAGGCCGTCAGTTCCAGGGCCATCGCCGCCAGCACCGTCGTCTTCCCGGTCTGCCGTGGCGCGTGCACCACGAAGTACTGGCCCTGCTCGATGTACCCGCGGGCCCTGGGCAGCCGCTCCTGGGCCGGCACCATGTAGTGACGCGTGGGGACGCACGGCCCGGCCGTATTGAAGTAGCGCATACCTCGCACGCTAGCCGACGGCACCGACAACCTGAGGCGACCGTGCACCCGACCACCGGCTACGCCGCCCCGTACGGGCACGAGTGCCAGAGCAGCGGTGCCCCGGTGCGGAGATCACCCGGCGGGCAGACGCAGAAACGCGGCCAGCGCCCGCTGGGGTGCGGTGACCGCTGGAGCGCCTCCGGCGACCGCCAGGGCATGCAGGTCACCGCCGCACAGCTCTTCGCGTGCCGATCAGCTCATCCGGGGCACCGCTGTCGTCCCAGTCGGCCTCATGCATCCTGCCCTTGCCGAAAATCTCATCCGGGCTGGTGAGCGACCGAGGCGCGCACTGCGGCCAGTGCCTTGTTGGACAGTTTGGCCGCGGGTCAGGGGCCGGTTCCCCGCGACCACGAACGCCGGAAAGCGGCTGTACCTGCTTCGTCACGGCGGCAAGGAGTGGCTGGATGAAGATCGACACAGTCGCATCACCGTGGAGACCCGCATGGGCCGCGAGGTCGCCGGCGTGGATGGTCTCTACTCGCACGTTGCCCTGGCCATGGAGCAGGAGATTGCCGATTCGCTGCAAAGCAGGTGGTTGCCGCCGTTCGTGGTCGGCGAGGGAGGGCACTGGAAAGGCGCCATCTCCCACTGCTCTACCATTCGATCTTGAAAAGTGGTGGAAACCAGCAGGTCAAAGCCGCTCAGGACACGTCGACATAGTTTCGTTCATGAAGTTCATCTCGACCAAGAGCTTCATGCCGTTCGTCTGGTACCGCATCGCACTCGGCATCGTCCTCATCGTCCTGGTGTCGGCGGGCGTCCTGAGCCCGCATGCGGCGGAGTCGGCGGGCTGACGAGACGCCGTCCATGGCGCTCACCCAGCAGTTCGCCCGCATCACCCCGGCCTACCTCGAACGTTGCCGCACCTCGGCACTCGACTCGCCGGGGGGAGCGCCCGGCTGGGATCCACTGCCGACCGATCTCCTCGACACGGACTGGGCGCTTTGGGGCCTCATCCGGTACTGCCGCGCGACGGGAACCGACGCGGACCTGATCGCACTGCTCGACCGGGCTGTCTCCGGGGACCCCGGCGGGGACATCGGCTTCCTCGACCACGACGAGTTGTACGACGGCATCGACGGCCCGCCCCGCCTCCTCGCCCCTGCCGCAGTCGCGGAGATTGCCCGCGCCCTCTACGCCGTCGACCTGGACGACCTCATGGCCGACCTGCCATCCCACCCCAAGGACGCGGCCGCCGCCTGCGGGTTCGGCCGTGAATTCGCCGGTGACGTACGGGACTACCTCATCGAGCACTTCACCGCGATGCGGGAGTTCTACGGCGGCGCAACGCGGCGCGGGCAGTGCATGGTCATGTGGACCGACTGAGCGTCCGACCTGCTGACCTCTAGTCAGTACGAACGCTCGCCTAAACGCCCGCCGTGAAATCCGTGACCAATCACATACGTTCTGCGTAGCCGTCCGGTAGCGCACGGTCAGTCCTTGCCCCTAGGCTTGGCCGCATGTCCCCCCATTCCTTAGGCCCTGGTTCCGTGCGGTCTGCTGCCGAGGTGAACGAGGAGATTCGCGCCCTGTGGCTGCGCGCCGGCGGCTCGTTGTCGGCCCAAGAGCGCGCGGAGTACGAGCTGTTGGTCGTCGAGTGGGCGGCCGCGATCCGCGGTGCGGTCATCGAGGCGGCTTGAAGCAGGTAGTCCGGGGCGAGGCCGGTTGACGCTCGGCCGCGTCCAGGCGGCCAGGTGCGCCATGATCTCCTCACCCAACGGACCGGATCCCACTGCACGCGCGCAGGCGCCACCCTCAACTGCCGCTTCCAGGCGTCCCGGTCGCCGTGCCGGGCAGGCATGTAGTGCGAGAGGCACGCTCCTTCGCGGCCCAGCCGCAGCGGTACATCATCCAGAGGAGCGACGGCTTGATCCACTCAAGGATTGTTCGCAACTCGAGCTTCCGCCGTTCATCGTGCGCCGCGGCAGTACGAGCTCGGTGCGCTGCCGGCGGGCGAGGATCGAAACAGCCGCGGGCGGTCACCCGGGCGGCGTTGTCTCCTGCTCGGCCCCGAGGCGCGCGAAGCGGGATCCGTTCGAACGAAACGAGCTCCTGCTGAACGCGCCGTCAATCCTCACCTCAGCGGCCCATCATCTGTTGCGGCGCCTCGGGCCTGTCAGTGAGGTGGAGGTATGCAGCCAGAGCCCTCTGCCGTGGAAGACCGCGCCAAGCCACCGCTTGAGCAATCACAGTGGGTGGCCTTCGCTGGGATCCTGCTCGGCCTGTTCGGCATCACCAACGGCTTCGTCGCCCTGCTGGACCACGGCTACCACGAAACGACCTACGAACACGGCCAACGCTTCCTCATTTTCGACTATGACGCCTGGGGCTGGATCTGGATCATCGTCGGCATGGTCCAGATCCTGGCGGGCGTCGGCGTGCTCGTCGGTTCGAGGGCGGCACGGCTCAGCGGCATCGTGCCGGCTTCGGCCTGCCTGGTGGGCCAGCTGATGTTCCTGTCCGCGTTCCCTTGGTGGTCGGTCGTCACCATGGCCCTGTCCGTGCTCGTCATCCTCGGGCTGGTCGCCGAACCTCGGCATGTCCCGGGCATGCCGGTCTGAGGCGGAGCCGATGTGCGGACCAGCCGGGAACGTCGGCTCCCTGCGCTCGACGTTCGGCGCCATGTGGAACCACTCACCGACGCCGACCTGCGCAAGGGCAACGACCTGGACGGGGACGGCCCGGCGGGGACCACTGACGCGCCGGCCCTTCGTTGAATCCCATGGCGCCAGGACCACGACGTAGGGAACCGCTGTGACCGACGACGACATCCTTCTCGGACTCGCCCTGACTGTGGTGCTCGCCACCGGCTCGCAGGTCCTGGCGAGCAAGCTGCGTGTCCCGGCCCTGATCATTCTGCTGCCCGTCGGCTTCGCCGCCGGCGCACTGACGGATGTCATTCATCCCGACAAGCTGATGGGGGAGAACTTCTCCCCTCTGGTGTCCCTGGCCGTCGCGGTGATCCTCTACGACGCGGGCCTGGGGCTCAACCTGCGCAACCTCACCGGTCGGACGCGGTGGATCGTGGGCCGGCTGCTGGTATTCGGCGTGCTGGTGACGTTTGTGGGCGTCGGCCTGCTGGCACCGGTGATGCTCGACATGCCGCTCAGAGTGGGCGCGATGCTCGGCATGATCCTCGTCGTTTCGGGGCCGACCGTCGTGGGTCCGCTGCTCGACTTCGTGAAGCCGAGCGACAAGGTGCGACGGATCCTCATCTGGGAAGGAACCCTGACCGACCCGATCGGCGGCATCCTCGGCGCACTCGTTTTCCACGCCATCGCCTCGACCCACCAGGTCGACATCGGCCGGGGTTATCAGCTCGGCCAGTTCGGCATCAGCCTCGTCGTCGGTCTGATCGGCGGGCTGGTGGGAGCCGCGGTGCTGTGGTGGACGCTCCGCACCCTGCGGCTCGGCGAGACCCTGGGCACACTGGCGCAACTGGCCACCGTGATCGGCGTGTCGGCCGGCTGTGACATCGTCCGGGACGACACGGGACTCATCGCCGCGATCGTCACCGGGCTCGCCGTCACCAACATCCGCGGTTTCGACATGCCCGCTCGCCGGCCCTTCTTCGAGACCCTGGTGCAGCTGATCATCGGACTGCTGTTCGTCTCCATCTCGTCCACCGTCACCCCGTCCTCCCTGGTGCCCGTACTCCTTCCCGCCCTCGCTCTCATCGCGATCCTCGTCCTGGTGGTACGTCCCCTGGTCGCCTTCGCCGCGACCGCGCGTTCCGGACTGACCCGGGGGGAGCGGGCTTTCATCGGATGGATGGCGCCACGCGGCATCGTCGCGGCCGCCACGGCGTCGGCCTTTTCCGCCAGTCTCGTCGCCCGAGGAGTGGACGGGGCCGCCAAGATCCTTCCGGTCACCTTCCTGGTGATCGTGGCAACCGTCCTGTTGTACGCCCTGACCGCTGCCCCCGTGGCCCGACGGCTGGGCGTCGTGAAGCCGTCCGGCACGCGCATCCTCCTGGTGGGCGGCGAGCCGTGGGTGGTGGACATGGGACGGGCCTTGCGATCGGCCGGACTCGACGTGCTGATGTGGGCTGGGCTCGACGACGAACGGAACAGGATCAAGGATGCGGGCATCCAGCTGGCCAGGGGCGATCTGCTGGCCACGGCCACCAACCCCGGTGCGCGCCTGGAGGGCGTGACGGCCGTGTTCCTGGCCACCGATGACGACGACTTCAACGCCCTCGCCTCGGTCATGATGCAGGGCAACGTCGAGGGCCCTGTGTACCAGGTCGGCCCACCGCACGAAAGCCACGGGGTCGTCGCTCCCTACACCGGCGGCGCCATCCTCTTCGGCGGTTCGCTCGTCCGGCACGTCCTGGCGGCGCGCTACGAGGCAGGAGCCCGCTTTCTGGTTCAGCCCGCCTCCGCTCCACGGCCTCCCGACCACGACACACTGTTCGTGGTACGGGCCAACCACCGGCTGGAGCCGGTCACCGAGAACCAGCCGATCGCGCCGCTGGAGGGCGACAGCGTCGTACTGCTCGGCACCGTCCCTCACCCGCAGTAGCGGCAACCACCTCTCGGGCTACGTCCCGCTCCGGCGGCCGGCGAGACGGTGTCGTGCCGCTGCGTGAGTTCGCTCATTGCCTTACCGTGAGCAAGGACCAGGGAAAGGGTACGGGCGTGCGCACCATGATGTCCTGGGCCTCGAGATTCCGGCTGCGGCAGTACGCAAAATCCAGCTTGTGGATTGTTCCGCTGTGCGGAATCGCATTGGGTGTCATTCTTGCCGAATGCGCCGTCGCCGCGGACGGGGCGGACTGGCCGCCGAGCGGATGGCGTTACTCCGCGACCACCGCGAGTGGCGTGCTCAGCGCCATTGTCGGGGCGATGGTGGCACTGCTGGGTTTTGTCGTGACGATCGGTGTTCTCGTCATTCAGCAGGCAACCGGAGCGTTGTCCCCGAGGTATATGCGCCTGTGGTACAGAGACCGCCTCCAGAAGACCGTTCTGGCCACCTTCACGGGTACTTTCGCGTTCGCCTTCTCCCTGCTGCGCAGTATCGAGTCGAATTCGGTGCCCGACCTCGGGGTCACCCTCGCGGGCGCGGCCGTTGCCGTCAGTCTCGTGCTCCTGCTCGTCTATCTCAATCGCTTCACGCACAACCTCAGGCCGGTGGCCATCGCCGATCTCGTGGGACGCATGGGAGAGAGCGTCTTTGCCCGTGGGCTTACAGAAGTTCGTCGTTCCGCGCCGCACGGTGGCGAGTCCGTTGCGTCGCGCGGCACGGTGACGCTCGTCCGCTCTCCACGCGGCGGGGCCATTCAGGCATTCAACACCGCTGGGCTGGTGGCTGCTGCGGCGCGCCACGACTGCACTTTCGTCGTGCCCTGCCTCATCGGGGATTACGTACCCCCCGGAGGCATCCTCGTCGAGGTTCACGGCGGTACGTCCGCGGCCGATCCCCAGCGCCTGACCGGCCTCATCGCGCTGGGTGCCGAACGAACCATCGATCAGGATCCCGCTTTCGCCATGCGGGTTCTGGTGGACATCGCCATCCGCGCGCTTTCCCCGGCAGTCAACGATCCCACGACAGCCGTGCAAGTGCTCAACCACATCGAGTCGTTCCTCAGCATGGTCGGCAGTACGCCGCTGCCCGGCCGCTACGTGATGGCGGACGACCATGGCCGGCCGCGCCTGGTGTTGCAGGGACGCGACTGGGAGGATTTCCTGCAGCTCGCAGTCTCGGAGATCCGCGACTACGGGGCAACCTCCGTACAGGTCTGCCGCCGGTTGCGCGCCCTGCTCGAGGACCTCCTCGACGCCCTGCCTCCGGCACAACGCCCCGCGGTGCAAGCAGAGTTGGATCTGCTGCGCCAGTCGGTGGAGCGAAGCTTCACGGACCCGGCCTCCCGAGCCGTCGCACAGCGGCCCGACCGTCAGGGAATCGGCGGACGGGCCAGGTCTCGCCGGTAGAGAATCGTCGGTCGGGGACATACGACGCCGTTCACGACCAGAATTGGACGCTTTCCCGCAGCCTATTCAGCCGGCCGCGGTCTCGTTCATGATTGGCACGTCGCTGTTCCGCCTCGGCGTGTCCCTCGCCGAGGCAGTCTCCGGCACTGTTTGAATCGTCATATGACCAAGCGCGACGACGCGGCCCTGTTCGGCAACCGATTCTTGACCGAGCCCGCCCCCTCGGAGAAATTCCCCGAGGAAGGCATGGCCGCGACGGACGCAATGAGGCTGCTGGATGTGGACCTCGCCATGGAGGGTGACCCGCAGCGCAACCTCGCCACATTTGTGACCACTTGGATGGAGCCAGAGGCGCAACGGATCATCGCCGAGAATCTCCATCGCAATTTCATCGACCACGCGGAATACCCGATTTCCGCCGAGATCGAGCAGCGTTGCGTGCGCATGCTTGCCGATCTCTTCCATGCTCCGGGCAGAACAACCGGATGCCGGACCCAGGGTTCGTCCGAGGCGATCATGCTCGGGGCGCTGTCGCTGAAGTGGAAGTGGCGGCAGCGCCGCCAGGCCGCCAATCTGCCGGTCGACCGCCCCAACCTGGTCTTCGGCGGGGACGTCCACGTGGTGTGGGAGAAGTTCTGCCGCTACTTCGACGTCGAGCCGCGGATCGTGCCGCTCGCCGAGGGCAAATACACGATCGGCCCGGAGGACGTGGAGCCCCACCTCGACGAGAACACGATCGGCGTCGTCGCCGTCCTCGGCACCACGTTCACCGGCCACAAGGACGACGTCGTCGGGATCGACAAGCTCCTGCGGGACGTCCGCAAGGAGCGGGACCTCGACATCCCGATCCATGTGGACGGTGCCAGCGGTGCGTTCGTGTGGCCGTTCCTGTACCCGGACTCGAAATGGGACTTTCGGCTCGAGCAGGTGCGCTCGATCAACGTCTCGGGACACAAGTACGGCCTGGTCTATCCCGGGATCGGCTGGCTGGTCTTTCGCGAGGAATCCGACCTGGCCGAGCACCTCGTGTTCTACGAGAACTATTTGGGCAAGACCGACTCGACATTCACGCTGAACTTCTCCACCGGCGCTTCGATGGTGCTCGCGCAGTATTACAACTTCGTCCGGCTCGGTCGCCAGGGCTACACCTACGTCATGAGGACGATGCAGGAGAACGCTCGTACGTTGGCGGACAACCTGCGTGGCAGCGGCCGTTTCGAAGTGATCGGGAGTGACCTCGAGCAGCTGCCGTTGGTCGCTTTCCGTCTTGCCGGCGAGCACGGCTACGACGAGTCCGATGTCGCATGGCAACTCTCGGCCGAGCGAGGCTGGATGGTGCCGGCGTACACGCTCCCGCCCAACGCTGAGCGGGTGAAGATCATGCGTGCTCTGGTCAAGGAGACTCTCAGCCGTGAGCAGATCGATCGCCTGACCCAGGACATCGTCGACGCGTGTCGCACTCTGGACGACAAGGGTGCGGCCCACGGGAACGAGCGGGCCCAGGTCAAACGCGGCACCGGCTACTGAGCACCTCCGGCGCATCGGTACGTCCGCGGACGCCTGGCCTCGTCGGGGGTGTCGTACAGTCGCACTTCGCCCGACGCGCGCGTCTGCCCCGTTGTTGTCCACGCACCTGGACTTCGTCGACTACGAGCCCGAGACGACCGGCCACCTCTCGGCAGATGCTCTCCTGACGCCACGCCACGCCAGTCCGGTCGTCGTCCACATGAGAGACACAGGCACGGCAGTGGACAGCAGCCGGCTCCCCCGTGCAGTCGGACCGGTCGCCCCGAGCGCACCCACATCCACCGAATATCGCTGCACGCCCCCTTGGCTCCGTGCACCTCATGCCCAACACTGAGCCGATGACGCAGCGTGTGGAGCTCGCCACCCTGAGGGACCGGCTGGCAGTCGACGGAATGGTCACCGAGTACGCCGTGGCCGTGGACGACGGGGACTGGGAGGCGTACCGGAGTCTGTTCACCCCGGACGGACGCGCGGACTACCGGTCGGCCGGCGGGATCGAGGGGGACGCCGGGAGCGTCGCGACGTGGCTCGCGGAGAGCATGCAGCTCTTCTCGATGCGTCAGCACCTGATCGTCAACCGCAGGGTGCGCTTCGGGATCCTGGAACAGGACATCGGCGACACGGCCGGGGTGCAGGCCGACTACGTCAATCCGATGCGGTTCGCCGAGAACGGCGCAGGCTCCGCCGCCCCCGACTTCGTGTGCGGGGGCCGCTACGCCTTCGGGCTGCTGCGCACGGACGACGGCTGGCGGCTGCGTGAGGTGGTCGTGCAGGAGAAGTGGCGCCGTCTGCCCGACCGGACCGCACCGGCCGTAGCCACCTGACGTGATCGCCGGGCGTGGTCACCGGGCGTGATCACCTGAGCGGACGCCCACTGTCCCACTGTCAGTGCCTGGCCTCACACTGGAAGGACCACGGGGTAGGAGGCGATGCATGAAGACGATCAACCACTGGCTCGCCTCCCCGTGGCGGCGTTCGATCACCGCCGTTCTGGTCGGCGCACTGCCCGTGCTGGCCTTCCCCGAGCCGTCGTGGTGGTGGTTCGCGTACGTCGCCCTGGTCCCGTGGATCGCGCTGCTGCGCTCCGCCCCGACCGGGCGGCGGGCGCTGCACGACGGCTGGTGGGGCGGATTCGGCTTCATGCTGGCGATGCACCACTGGCTGCTGCCGAACCTGCATGTCTTCACGCTCGTCATCGCCGCCCTGCTGGGCGCCCTGTGGGCCCCCTGGGGCTGGCTGGTGCGCCGCTTCCTGGCCGCGCGGCCCTCCCCGGGGCGGGTCGCGGTGGCCCTCGTCGTGCTGCCGTCCGGCTGGCTGCTGATCGAGCTCGTCCGCTCCTGGCAGGGGCTCGGCGGGCCATGGGGTGTGCTGGGCTCCAGCCAGTGGGAGGTGGAGCCCGCGCTGCGCGTCGCCTCGGTGGGCGGCGTGTGGCTGATCAGCTTCCTGGTGGTGTCCGTCAATGTCGCGGTCGCCGTGCTGGTGGTGCTGCGCAGGTGCCGGATCCCCGCGCTGGCCGGGCTGCTCGCCACGGCCGTCGCCGCCTCGGCCGCCTGGGTGTGGTCCCCGCGCCCGCACGTCGAGGACCGGGTCCGGATAGCCGTGGTGCAGCCGGGTGTCATCCCGGGCGCGGGCAAAACCGCCGACCGGCGTTTCGACCGGGAGGAGCAGCTCACCCGCGAGCTGGCCGGCCGGGGCGTCGACCTGGTCGTCTGGGGCGAGAGCAGCGTCGGCTACGACCTCGACGACCGGCCCGACCTCGCGCGCCGGCTCGCGGCACTGTCCCGCGAGACGGGGGCGAACATCCTGGTCAACGTGGACGCGCAGCGCTCCGACCGGCCCGGCATCTACAAGAGCTCGATCCTCGTCGGCCCGGACGGCCCGACCGGCACCCGCTACGACAAGATGCGCCTGGTGCCCTTCGGGGAGTACATACCGCTGCGCTCGATGCTGGGCTGGGCCACCTCCGTCGGCAAGGCTGCCGCCGAGGACCGCCGGCGCGGCACCGAGCAGGTCGTGATGGACGCCGGGCACGGGCTGCGCATCGGCCCGATGGTCTGCTTCGAGTCCGCGTTCTCCGACATGAGCCGCAACCTCGTCGACAGCGGCGCCGAGGTACTGATCGCCCAGTCGGCGACCTCGACGTTCCAGCAGAGCTGGGCCCCGGAGCAGCACGCCTCCCTCGCCGCACTGCGCGCCGCAGAGACCGGCCGGCCGATGGTGCACGCGACGCTGACCGGCGTCTCCGCCGTCTACGGCCCCAGCGGACAGCGCATGGGTTCCTGGCTGGGGACGAGTGAGAGCACCAGCACGGTCTACGAGGTTCCGCTGGCCGGCGGTGTCACACCGTACGTCCGCTTCGGCGACTGGCCGCTGCAGGCGGCACTGCTGATCATGGCCGCCTGGGCCGCGACCGAGGGCGTTTCGACCCTGCGGCCCCGCTTCAGGCGCCCTGCTCCTGAACCGCGCGTACGACCCGCTCGCACAGCTCATGGGTCGCCAGCGCGTCCCGGGCGCTGAGCACCTTGCCCGCGCGCACGGCGTCGAGGAAGGCGAGCACCACCTGCTCGATGCCGCGCTGCCGTGCCACCGGCACCCAGTCCCCGCGCCGTCGCACGGTCGGCTGGCCCTTGTGGTCGACGACCTCGGCAAGGTTGAGGACCTGACGCTTGGTGTCCTGCCCGGACACCTCGAGGATCTCCTCGGCCGACCCGCTGAGGCGGTTCATCACGCCGAGCGCGGTGAAGCCGTCCCCGGCGAGCTGCAGCACGACATGGTGCAGCAGCCCGCCCTCGACGCGGGCGCGCACGGTCACGTCGTCGACCGGGCCGGGCGCCAGGAAGCGGAGCGTGTCCACGACGTGGATGAAGTCGTCCAGGATCATCGAGCGCGGCTCTTCCGGCAGCCCGATCCGGTTCTTCTGCATCAGGATCAGCTCGCGCGGATGGTCGGCGCACTGCGCGTACCCGGGGGCGTAACGCCGGTTGAAGCCGACGGCGAGGCTCACGTTCCGCTGCTCGGCGAGCGCCACCAGCCGCTCGGAGTCGGCGAGTTGATAGGCGAGCGGCTTGTCGACGTACGTCGGCACGCCCGCCTCCAGCAACCGGGTCACGATCTCCGGGTGGACGACGGTCGGCGCGTGCACGAAGGCGGCGTCGAGGCCCTGGGCGAGGAGCGAGTCGAGGTCCGTGTGCCGCCGCTCGGCCGGCAGATGGAGGCCGTCGGCGACCCGGGCGAGCGTCGCGGGCGTACGGGTCTGCAGGTGCAGTTCGACCCCGGGCTGCACACCCAGCACCGGCAGGTAGGCCTTCTGCGCGATGTCACCGAGTCCGATGCAGCCGACCTTCACGGGGTGTTCTCCTCAACTGCTTGCCTGCCGGGGTCTGCCTGGAAGCATACGGCTGCTGCGGCGGCCCCCAGTCGGCGATCCCCTCGAAGCTGCGCAGGAACAGCGCCGGCGCGACCTTGGACAGGGCGGCGAGCGTGGTGTTGCGTACGGCGATCCCGGCGCGGCCGGTCATCAGGTTGAGGCGGGCGACCTTGACGGCCTGGCGGGCAAGGGCGGTCGTACGCGGAAGGCGGGCTGCCGAGTAGGCCGGGAGGTCCGCGCAGTGGTGGGCGAGGACCACGGCGTCCTCGATGGCCTGGTTGCCGCCCTGCCCGAGCATCGGCGGCATGGCGTGCGCGGCGTCCCCGACCAGGGCGACCCGCCCGCGGTGGTAGGCGGGCAGCGGCTCGGCGATGTGGTGGACGTCGTGACGCAGGACGTCCTCGGGGCGGGCGGCGGCGAGGATCGCGGGGATCGGGTCGTGCCAGTCGCCGTAGCGGCGGAGCAGTTCGGCCTTCTCGTCGTCGGGAGCGCGCTCCGAGGGGGGCGTCATCGCGGCGGCGTAGGCGTAGACCCGGCCGTCCTTGAGCGGATGCGAGCCCCAGATACGGCCCCGGCCCCAGGTCTCGTGCGAGGCGAACTCCGCGCCGGGCACCGGGATCACGACCCGCCACGTGGTGAAACCGGAGTACACAGTGCCGGGATGGTCCGCGAAGAGCACCGGGCGGACGGCGGACCGGATGCCGTCGGCCGCCACCACGAGGTCGGCCTCCATCTCGTCGTCCGAGGTCGCCACGCGCGCCGGACGACCGGCATCGCCGGGGTCGGTGACGGTCGCGGAGATCCCGGTGCGGACGGTCCCGGGCGGGAGCAGCGCGGCAAGGCTGTTGACGAGGGTGGCCCGGTGGAGGAGGACGAGGGGGCCGCCGAAGCGTGTGGCCACGGCGTCGGCGTCGGTGCGGGAGAGCCAGCGTCCGGACGGTGTACGCACTCCCCCGTCGCCCTGCCAGGCGGCGAGGTCGCGGATCTCGTCGCCGAGCCCGATGACGTCCAGCGCGCGCAGGGAGTTGGGCGCGAGAGAGATGGCTGCGCCGACCGGCTCCAGGGACGGCGCCCGCTCCAGAACGGTGACGTCCCAGCCGCTCCGGTGCAGCGCGGCGGCCGCGGTCAGGCCCCCGATGCCACCGCCGATCACGACGGCCCGCTTGGACTGTGCCATGACTCCTCCTGTTGCGACTACAGGTGTAGTGTCCCGATGGGTCGACTGTACTACGTCTGTAGTGACGCGCACTACAGACGTAGTGAGGGAGGTAGGTTGATCTCCATGTCCGTACACACGCCGGGTACCTCGCGCCCCGACCTCGTCGCCGACACAGCCCTTGCGCTGCTCGCCGAGCGAGGGATGCGCGGGCTGACGCACCGGGCGGTCGACGAGACGGCCGCACTCCCCCAGGGCTCCACGTCCAACCTGGCGCGCACCCGACAGGCTCTGCTGGAACTTGCGCTGCGGCGCCTCGCCGACCGCGAGGCGCGGGTCCTGGCACTGGAGGAGATGCCCGACCCGCGGGGCGGCCTCGACCCGCTGGCCGACGGCCTGGCCCTGGCGACACACCGGGCCCTGACCCGCAACCGCGAACTGACGCTGGCCCGCTACGAACTGGCCCTGGAAGCCACGCGCCGCCCCGAGCTGCGCGCCTACTTCGACGCGACCGGCGCCCGCTTCCGCGACCAGCTCACCGTCCTGATGACCGCAGCGGGGTCGACGGACCCGGACCGGCACGTGCTGTCACTGGTCGCCTGGGCGGACGGACTGATGTTCAGCTGCGTCGCCGGGTCCTTCAGCTCGGAGGTGCCGAGCCTGGACGAAGTGCGGACGGGTCTGCGCGAGCTGCTCCAGGGGATGTTCGGCCGGTGAGCCCCGCGACCGTGAAAACTCCTGTTCAAACGCCCCGAGTTGGGCCACGATGCGGGCATGACCATCGAACGCCATGAGCCCGACACCACCGCCGACGAGCGCTCCATGCTGGAGGGCTGGCTGGACTACCACCGGCAGACCCTCGCCTGGAAGTGCGAAGGCCTGACCGACGCCCAGCTCAGGGCGGCCTCCGTGGAGCCGTCCGAGCTGACCCTGATGGGGCTGGTGCGGCACATGGCGGAGGTCGAGCGGTTCTGGTTCCACGAGATCCTCCTGGACGACGACCTCGGGGTGCTCTACTGCAGCGAGGAGGACCCGGACGGCGACTTCCACTTCACCGAGGCCGACACCTGGGACGAGGCGCGCGCGACTTGGCAGACCGAGATCGACAACGCCCGTCGCAACGCGGCCAGCTTCGGTCTGGACGACCTCGCCAAGGGCAGGAGCCGCAGGGGTGAGCCCTTCAATCTGCGCTGGATCATCACCCACATGATCGAGGAGTACGCCCGTCACAACGGCCACGCCGACCTGCTCCGCGAGCGCGCCGACGGCGCCACCGGCGACTGACGTCAGCCGCGGCGGGAGCGCGCCGCCCCAACGGGGTCAGAGATCACCCGTAGGGAGCAACGTTCGCTCATCCGCTGTCCCGACGGCCGCCGAACCCAGCAGAGTGGCGCGGGTGCATCGAACGACGACCACCGCAACGCTCCTGGTCACCGTGGCCGTCTCGGCCCTCTCCGGCTGTACGACGGTCCAGCGACCGCCTACGTCCGACGCGCCGACGGCACCGTCCCAGCCGTCGGCCCCGCGACCGAGCGGGCACAGGGACCCCGGGATCGTGCAGGCACCGGCCCGCGAGGCCCTGGCGTTCATCGGCCCGTCCCGCCGCCCGACCCCCACATCGTCCGCCGCGCACTCCACGCCCCCCGGCTCCCCGCCCCCGGCCCACACACCACAGGCCCCTGGCGCGCACCCCCACCCCCGTCCCGAGCACCAGGAGCCCCACCGCCCGGCCTCCAGGGCCCCGAAGGCGCCGCCGGTCAACATCCCCGACATGCCGGACTCGCCCCGCCCGGAGGTCCCTAAGAACACGAACGTATGCGCGCTGGGCAAGCAGTACGGCGGCTGGCGGGCCGACAGCCCGGAGTCGAGGATCTGCGAGCAGACGTACGGCCATTGAGCGGCGGGTGAGCGGAGGCGGGTGAGCGGACATCCGCCGCCCGCCTTCGTGCCGCCAGGGCACCTGCTCCCCGTTCCCCCTGTGCTACGGCCCCTCCCCCAACCACACTTCCAACCGCCTGATCTCCGCCCGCACCCCGTCCCCGTACCTGTCGTCCGCCAACGCTCCCGCCGCTCCCCGCGCCCGGTGCAGGTGGACGCGGGCGGCCTCGGCGCGATCGAGCTTCACATAGTCGGCGGCCAGATTCAGATGCAGCGAGGGATACAGCGCCCGTACGGCCGGCGCGTCACGTCCGTCGCCGGCTCCGGCCCCCTCGGCCTCGGTCAACGCCCGCAGATCCCATGCCAGTTCGTCCGAGGGGTCGTCCTGGGTATCGGCCAGGTAGTGCGCCAGGGTGCAGCGGTGCAGCGGGTCGCCGTCCTCGCCGAGCTCCGTCCACAGGTCCAGCAGCCGACGCCGGGCCTCCTCGCGGTCCCCCGCGTGATGCAGCATGACGACCTGGCCGATCCGCGTCAGCACGGCGTCGGGCGCCGTACGCTCCTGTCGCTCCGCCACCGCGTCCTCCGGGCCCTCGTCGGCTGATCCCTCGACGCTAACGGCCCCCACGGGCAATCCCGGTCAGGCGGCTCCGTACGGCACCGGGCCGGTCCGGCGCAGGACCGGCCCGGGACGGGGTCAGCCCAGGTCGGGGATCCGCCAGTCGATGGGGTCGTGCCCCTGCAGAGCCACCGCTTCGTCGATCTGCGTGAAGGGGCGGGAGCCGAAGAACTTCTTCGCCGACAGCGGAGAGGGATGCGCCCCCTTGACCACCACGTGCCGCGTCTCGTCGATGAGCGGGAGCTTCTTCTGGGCGTAATTGCCCCACAGCACGAAGACCGCGGGGTCGGGCCGGGTGGCCACGGCCCGGATCACCGCGTCGGTGAACTTCTCCCAGCCCTTGCCCTTGTGCGAGTTGGCCTCGCCGCCGCGGACCGTCAGCACCGCGTTGAGCAGCAGGACGCCCTGCTGGGCCCAGGGCATCAGATAGCCGTTGTCGGGGACGGGGAGGCCGAGCTCCTCCTTCATCTCCTTGTAGATGTTCCGCAGCGACGGCGGCGTCTTCACGCCGGGACGCACCGAGAAGCACAGGCCGTGGCCCTGGCCCTCACCGTGGTAGGGGTCCTGGCCGAGGACCAGGACCTTCACCTTGTCGTACGGAGTCGCGTCCAGCGCGGCGAAGACCTCCTCGCGCGGAGGGTGAACGGGGCCCTTCGCCCGCTCCTCCTCGACGAACTCGGTCAGCTCCTTGAAGTAGGGCTGCTGAAGCTCGTCGCCCAGAACCCCGCGCCAGGACTCGGGCAGCATGGCGATGTCGGTCACGTCAACTTCCTTACGATGTACGGCGAACGGTGAGAGGCGACCGCGCCGCGGTCACTTCCAGGCCTCAGAACCTACAGGCGGCCACTGACAATCGCCCCGCCCACCGCACATCCCACCGCTACCAGCTGGTCTTGCGGTACAGCTCCCCCATCATCATGATCGTCGACGGGTCCAGCGCCCGCTCGGAGCCCGAGACCTCGGCGCTCGCGGCCACGTACTGCCGGCCCTGCCACAGCGGCAGCAGCCGCGCGTCGTCGACGAGGATGCGCTGGGCGTCCTCGAAGTCCTTGACCACGTTGGCCCGGTCGCTCTGCGCACGGGAGTTGGGCAGCAGGGTCTCGGTGATCTTGGGCGTCACGTACGGCGTGCCGAGCGCGTTCTGCTCGCCCACGAACGGCGCGATGAAGTTGTCGGCGTCCGGGAAGTCGGGGAACCAGCCACGCCCGAACACCGGGTACTCGCCCTTCTGGTAGCCGGCGACGTAGGTCTTCCACGGGCGGCTCTTCAGCGTGATGTCGAAGAGGCCGGACTTGTCGAGCTGGCTCTTCAGCTCCTCGAACTCCGCCTTGGTCGCGGAGCCGTAGCGGTCGCTGGTGTACCAGAGGGTGAGCCGGACGGGAGTCGTGATGCCCGCGTCGGAGAGGAGCGAACGGGCCTTGTCCGCGTCGGGCTCGCCGTAGTCGTCGAAGAAGCCCGTGGTGTGTCCGGTGAGGCCCTTGGGGACCATGGAGTACAGGGGCTCGACGGTGTCCCGGTAGACCTTGTGGGCGATCGCCGGGCGGTCGATGACCTGGGCGATGGCCTTGCGGACGGCGACCTTGCCGGCCATCGGGTCCTTCGGGTTGAAGACCAGGTAGTTGATCTCGGTGCCGGAGCCCTCGGTCAGCTGGAGCTCGTCGTCATCGTCGGCCTGGAGATCGACGATGTCGTCGGCGGCGAGGCCACGGAAGGCGACGTCGAGCTCCTTGTTGCGCAGGGCCGCGACCATGGGGGGCGAGTCCTGGTAGTAACGGATGGTCACCGCATCGTTTTTGCGTTCCGCGTACCCCTGGTAGCCCTCGTTCTTGACGAGTTCGGCTCGCTTGCCCTCCTCGTAGGACTCCAGGGTGTACGGCCCGGACCCGACGATCGTGCCGTCCTCGCGCAGCTTGTCCGCCGGGTAGTCCGCGGGGTCGACGATCGACATCGCGGGCGTGGCGAGCACGAACGGGAAGGTGGCGTCGGCCTTGTTGAGGTGGAAGACGACCTCGCGGTCGTTCAGCACCTGGACCCGTTCGAGGCTGCCCAGCAGACCGGCGGGACCACCGTTGACGTTGATCTTCCGGATCCGGTCGATCGAGTACTTGACCGCCTTCGCGTCGAGCGTGTGCCCGTCGGAGAACTTCAGGCCCTCGCGCAGCTCGCACTGGTACTTCATGTTCGATGCGTCGGTGAACTGGCAGCTCTCGGCGGCGTCGGGCTCGGGCGCCGTCGACCCTGAGGGGTAGCTGAGCAGTGTCTGATAAATGTTGCGGAACAGTTCCCAGGAGCTGTCCCAGGCCGCGGCGGGATCAAGGGTGCTGGGGGCTGCGGTAGTCCCCACGACGATCGGCCCCTGCTCGTCCGTCGAGTCGGACGAGAGGACTCCGCACCCTGCCACCAGGGACGATATGGACGCGATGGCCGCCACCTGCCGCAGGCGTCGGATCCGGTTGAACACGCGCACGCTCCTCGATCTGCCATACCAAGGGTCGGCAGACCATACCGCAGTGTTCCGGCCGTTGGACCTCCCGTCTCAATGAGCACTTGTTCGATCTTGCGGTGACTACGTTGTCACCGGTCGTTCGTCTCCTGGCAGGGATCTCCTGATACGCCGACACGGGCGCCGCTGGTGTCCAGCGGCGCCCGTGTCGAGGTGCCGTGTCGGCCGTGCTGCGGTCCCGTCCGTCAGCCGACGCCGGCGTTGAGGAAGATGCCGCCGTCGACGACCAGCGTCTGCCCGGTGACCCAGTCGGACTGGTTCGAGGTGAGGAACGCGGCGGCGCCGCCGATGTCGGAGGGCACGCCGAGCCGGCCCAGCGGGTAGGCCGCGGCGGCCTCCGCCTCCCGGCCCTCGTACAGGGCCTGCGCGAACTTGGTCTTCACGACGGCCGGGGCGATCGCGTTGACCCGCACCTTGGGCGCGAACTCGTGCGCCAGCTGCTGGGTCAGGTTGATCAGCGCGGCCTTGCTGACGCCGTAGGCCGCGATGAACGGCGAGGGCGCGATGCCCGCGACGGAGGCGATGTTGACGATCGCGCCGCCGTTGTCCTTCTGCCAGGCGTGCCAGGTCCGCTGCGCGAAGCCGAGCGCCGAGATCACGTTGGTCTCGAAGACCTTGCGCGCGACGTTCAGGTCGAGGTCGGCGATCGGCCCGAACACCGGGTTCGTACCGGCGTTGTTGACCAGGTGGTCGACGCGGCCGAACGCCTCCATGGTGCGCTCGACGGCGACGGCCTGGTGGGCCTCGTCGTGCGCCTTGCCGGCCACGTAGATGGCGCGGTCGGCGCCGAGCTGCTCGACGGCCTCCTTGAGGGCGTCCTCGTTGCGGCCGGTGATGCACACGCGGTCGCCGCGTGCGACGAGCGCCTCGGCGACGCCGTAGCCGATGCCTCGGCTGGCGCCCGTGATGAGGGCGACCTTGCCGGAGAGTGCAGGCAGTTCAGTCATGTCCGTGTCTCCCAAGGCCCTAGTCGAGCGGTCCGCCGGCGACGTACAGCACCTGGCCGGAGACGAATCCGGCCGCCTCGCCCGTGAAGAAGGCGATGGCGTTGGCGATGTCGTCCGGCTCGCCGACCCGTGCGACCGGGATCTGGGTGGCGGCGGCGGCCTTGAAGTCCTCGAAGCCCATGCCGACGCGGTCGGCGGTGGTCTTGGTCATCTCGGTGGCGATGAAGCCGGGCGCGACGGCGTTGGCGGTGACGCCGAACTTGCCGAGCTCCTTGGCGAGGGTCTTGGTGAAGCCCTGGAGACCCGCCTTGGCGGCCGAGTAGTTCACCTGGCCGCGGTTGCCCAGCGCGGAGGACGAGGAGAGGTTGACGATCCGGCCGAAGCCCGCGTCCACCATGTGCTTCTGGCAGGCCTTGGACATCAGGAAGGCGCCGCGCAGATGCACGTTCATGACGGTGTCCCAGTCGGCGACGCTCATCTTGAACAGCAGGTTGTCGCGGAGCACGCCCGCGTTGTTGACCAGGATCGTCGGGGCGCCGAGTTCCTCGGCGATCCGCGCCACGGCCGCCTCGACCTGCGCCTCGTCGGAGACGTCGCAGCCGACCGCGATGGCCTTGCCGCCGGCCGCGGTGATCTTCTCCACGGTGTCCTTGCAGGCTGCCTCGTCGAGGTCGATCACGGCGACCGCGCGGCCCTCTGCGGCCAGTCGTACGGCGGTGGCGGCACCGATGCCACGCGCTCCGCCGGTAACCACGGCGACCCGCTGCTCAGTGGTGGACATTGCTGGTTCTCCTCGCCCTCGAGATGCGGCTCGTGCGGCGCGCCCGTTGGTGAGCGACCGCTTAGTTTCTTCAGCAGACGTGACGCTAGAAGCCCTGGCACCCGGTGTCAACGGCCGACCGGCTGCGTGTGATCGATTCCCCGTACGACCGGCGCGAACCGGGCGTACCCAGCCATGGTCCCCGCTCGGCCGTGTCCCGCCGTGCACACCCGAACGGCCTACGGCTGCGAGCCGCCGAGCGCAAGGGCCCCTAGCGTCGAAGCGCGAAGTCATCGATGGCCGGAAAGGAGGCGCTCCATGCGCCGTCGCACCGGTGCCGTCGGCACGCTGTTCGTGATCGCCGCGATCGTGCCGTTCGCCGAACCCGCTCACGCACAGGACCTGGACTGCCGCAGTTTCACGTACCAGGAGGACGCGCAGGCCCACTTCGACTCGGACCGGGATGATCCTGATCGGCTCGACGAGGATCAGGGACGGGGCGACGGGATCGCCTGTGAGACGCTGCCCCGTCGGGGCGGCAACGGGGACCGCGGCGGCAACGGGGACGACGGGGGCATCATCTCGTCCACGACGCGCCCCAGGACCCGTCCCTCGGCGCCCGTGACGCCTGAGACTCCAGCCGCTGCCATCACTCCTGCCACGCCGGCCACTCCTGCCATGCCGGCCACTCCTGCCACGCCAGTCACCCCTGCGACTCCTCGTGCGGCCGCCACGCCGACCCGCGGCACGCGCGGCGGGCTGGGCGGGGCCACGTCGTCCGGGCCGGGCGGCTGGGACATCGCGATCGGCCTGGCCTTCGTCACGGGCTCCGCGCTCGCGGCCGGTTACGTGGTGAAGCGGCGCAGGGGCTGACGCCCGGCGGGCGTGCGGTGCCGACGCGGGGGCGGTCACCGCACCAGCAGGTCCAGCAGTCGCTCCGTCTCGGCCGCCGGGTCGGCGGTGAGCCCCGTGTGCACGGGCCCGGGCTGCACGATCGTCGAGCGGGGCGCGATCAGCCAGCGGAACCGTCGCCCCGGATCGTCGCCCGCAGCCTGCCCCGCCGCGTCGCCGCCCGCGCAGACGCCCTCGACGGCACCGAGTGCGGCCCGTACGCCTGCGACGTCGGCATCGGGGTCCAGCGCACGCAGCCTGGTCTCGTCCAGGTGGGTCCGGGCGGCCACGTAGGACTTCGCCCGGCAGTACACGAGCACTCCGGCGTTGATGCACTCGCCGCGCTCGACGCGGGGTACGAGGCGCAGGACGGCGTACTCGAAGACGTCGCGGTCGCCGCCCTGGCCCGGCCTGATGAAGTGGCGGTCGCTCACTTGGTCCCCTCGATTCCGTTGACGCGCTCGTGGACGACGGCCGCCCGTGCCAGCAGCGGGCGCGCGTAGGCCCGCCTGAGGTCGTCCGCGGTGTCGAAGCCGGGCTCTGCGGCCAGCCAGACGTCCGGGATCTCGGCGGTCACCTCGGTGAGGAGGTCCTCGGTGACCAGCGGCGCCAACTCGGCGGCGGCCGCCCGCACGTCGGGGGCGAAGCGGGCGAGGGCGTGGTCGGAGGCGTCGTACGGGCGCTCCGCGGAGGCCTGTGCGCCGGGCCAGTTGTGCTGCCAGATCATGGTCGCGCCGTGGTCGATGAGCCACAGTTCGCCCTGCCACATCAGCAGGTTGGGGTTGCGCCAGGACCGGTCGACGTTGTTGACGAGGGCGTCGAACCAGACGATCCGGCCGGCGTCCTCGGGGCTCACCTCGAAGGCGAGGGGATCGAAGCCGAGCGCGCCGGAGAGGAAGTCCATGCCGAGGTTGGTGCCAGCGCTGGACCTGAGCAACTCCTGGACCTGCTGGTCGGGTTCGCCGAGCCCGAGCACCGAGTCGAGTTCCACCGTCACCAGCCGGGGCACCCTGAAGCCCAGCCTGCGTGCGAGTTCACCGCAGACGACCTCCGCGACGAGCGTCTTGCGGCCCTGTCCGGCGCCGGTGAACTTCATGACGTACGTCCCGAAGTCGTCGGCCTCGACGAGTCCCGGCAGCGAGCCGCCCTCACGCAGCGGCGTGATGTAGCGGGTCGCGATGACTTCCTTGAGCATCGCCCCAGGTTACTGGCGCGAGGACGGCGCCCGGGGGCGGCCCGGGGGTGCGGTGCGCCGCCGCGTCGACAGCAAACCGACAGCCCTCGACAGGGAACCGACAGCTCCGCTTTACCCACGTCCAGTCGGGACCGGGTCAGGATTCCGACAGCGTCTGAACAGCCGGTCCGAACGGACCGTACCTCTCCGCAGATCACGAATGACCGGAAGGAACGTCAGCATGACCAGCGAATCAGTTCAGCCGGTGTCGGGCCCGAGCCGCCGTACCGTCGTGGCGGCGGTCGGCGCGGCGGGGCTCGCCGTTGCGCTGACCGCGTGCGGATCGGACGACGACGCGTCCGGCTCGGCCACCGAACAGGGCGCCGGCGCCGGCGCGACCACCGAAGCGGGCTCGTCCGGCGGGGGCGGTGCCGGCGGTGCGGCGCTCGCGAAGACGGCCGACATCCCGGAGGGCAGTGGCAAGGTCTTCAGTGACGAGAAGGTCGTGGTCTCGCAGCCCGCGGCGGGCGACTACAAGGCGTTCTCCACGATCTGCACCCACCAGAACTGCCCGATGACGGACCTCAAGGAGGACACCCTCTCCTGTGCCTGTCACGGCAGCCAGTTCTCCGTTCTCGACGGCAGCGTGAAGAAGGGCCCCGCGACCCAGCCGCTGGCCGCCAAGCAGATCAGCGTGTCGGGCGACTCGATCACGCTCGCCTGACCCGCGACGGCCGCTTGAGGCCGCCCAGTACCTCGTCCGTGGTCGCGACCGTGGCGACCAATGCGAGGGTGTGGCGGATCATCGCGGGGGTGTAGTCGGAGGGCACCCCGGCGATGGCGTCCCGGGGCACGACCACGACGTATCCCCGGTTCACCGCGTCGAAAACGGTGCTGGGGATCGCGACGTTGGCCGAGACGCCGGTGACGATGAGCGTGCGGCAGCCGAGGTTGCGCAGCAGTGCGTCGACGTCGGTGCCCTGGATCGGGGACAGGCCATGCAGTCGTCGTACGACGAGGTCTTCCTCGGTGACCTCGATCGGCGCCGCCACGCGTACCGCGGTCGTTCCGGACAACTGCTGGACGGGGAGCCGTTCGGCGGCACGGAAGAGGCGGGCGTTGTGGTTGGCGCCGCGGCCGTCGGGACGGCGTTCGGCGATCGCGTGGATCACCTGGACGCCGCTCTCGTGGGCGGCGGCGACCAGCCGGGCGACGTTGCCGAGGGCGCCCGAGGAGCGGGCCTCCTTGGCGAGTTCGGGCAGCGCACTGTCCGGTCCGACGACGCCCTGCTGGCATTCGACGGTGAGCAGGACGGTGGTCGCGGGGTCGAGGAGTTCACTGAGCTCTGCGGACGACGGCATGGTTCCCCCTGTGACCGACGGCGTGGGCGGGCGAGCGTAGCCACCATTGCGTGTGGACGGAAGACGACTCATCCTTTTCTGACGTGATGTCAGAGGATCTCTCCTCTGACACGACGTGAGAGAAGAGGGGGCCGCATGACCGTCACTCAGCGCCGGGGCCGGAAGATCATGATGACGTCCGGCGAGCTGGACGAGTTCCTCACCACGCAGCGCACCTGCCGGGTCGCCACGGTTTCCGCCGACGGGTTCCCGCACGTCAGCGCCCTGTGGTTCGCCTGGGACGGCACCTCGCTGTGGCTGTACTCGGTGGTGCGCAGCAAGCGGTGGACCGAGCTGCGCCGCGATCCGCGGATCGCCGTCGTGATCGACACGGGTGAGGAGTACGAGCAGCTGCGCGGCGTCGAACTGTCCGGCACCGTCGAGTTCGTGGGCGAGAGCCCGCGCGTCGGCGAGCTGCGCGCCGAACTCGACGTCCCCGAGATGCTGTTCGCGCGCAAGAACTTCGGCCTCGACGAGATGCCGCACGACGGCAGGCACGCCTGGATGCGGCTGACGCCGCAGAAGATCGTGTCCTGGGACTTCCGGAAACTGGGGTCGCGCTAGCCTCCGGCGATCTTCTCGGCCACCGCCTGCAGGGCCTCCACCGCCGCCCGGATCGACGGGCGGCGGTCGGCGTCCGCTCGCCACACCGCGTACACGTACCGGTGGACCCGGTGGCGCACGGGCACGACCCGCACCCCCGGCGGCATCGGGTCGCGACCCAGCCGGGGCGCGACGCAGACGCCCAACCCGGCGGCGACCAGCGCGAGTTGGGTGTGATGTTCCTCCGCGCGGTGGGCGATACGGGGCTCGATGCCCTTGGTGCGCAGCGTGTAGACCAGCCACTCGTGACAGAACTCGCCCTCGGGCCAGGCGACCCACTCGTCGTCCGCGAAGTCCTCCAGATCGACCTCCCGCCGCTCGGCGAGCGGATGCCCCTCGGGCATGGCGATCTCCACCCGGTCGTCGAGGATCGCGGCCTTGGCGAGCCCCTCCGGCATGGGCAGCGGCTTGTTGTACCAGTCGAGGACGAGGGCGAGGTCGGCGTCCCCCCGGACCACCGCGGCGACGCCGTCCTCGGGCTCCAGCTCCCGCGACCGCAGGCGCAGCGCCGGGTGGCCGGCCCGCAGCGTGGTGAGCGCGGCGGGGAACAGGCCCCGCAGGGCGGTGGGAAATGCGACCAGCCGGAGCTCACCGACCACCTGGCCGCGCTGTGCCTCCAGATCGGACTGGGCGAGCTCGACCTGCGACAGGATGCGCGCCGCGTGCTCGGCGAGCAGCCGTCCCGCGTCCGTGAGCCGCACACCCCGGCCGTTCTTGGCGAGGAGCTGCTGGCCGACCTCCCGCTCCAGCTTGGACATCTGCTGGGAGACGGCCGAGGTCGTGATGTGCAGGCCCTCGGCGGCACCGCTGACCGAGCCGTGCCGGGCGAGGGCGTCGAGGGTGCGTAGGCGCTCCAGGTTCAACATGTAAGCAATGCTACGAGATACAGCGCCGAAAAACTCGATTGTGCTACGAGATTGTGTGGCGGATCGTTGCTCCCATGAGCACCGCCTCCTCCACCAGCTCCGCCTCCACCGGCCCCCTCTCCGCCCACCCCGCTTCCACCGGCGCCCGTGCACCGGCCGGGGCCGCGCCGCGAGCCCGTCTCGACTGGCGGCTGCGCTTCGCCGCGCTCTCCCTGATCTGGGGCTTCAGCTTCCTGCTGATCAAGGTGGGTACCGACGGCTACGCCCCCTTCCAGGTCACGCTGGGGCGGCTGGTGTTCGGCACGGCCGTACTCGCGGTCGCGATGGCGGTGAAGCGGGAGCGGTTGCCGCGAGGGGTGCGGACCTGGGGGCATCTGGCGGTCGCCGCGTTCCTGCTCAACGCACTGCCGTTCTCCCTGTTCGCGTACTCCGAGCTGACGATCCCGTCCACGCTGGCGGGCATCTGCAACGCGACCTCGCCGCTGTGGGGGATGGCCCTGTCCCTGGTCGCCCTCTCGGAGGACCGGCCGACCCGGGTCAGGGTCGCCGGGCTCGGGATCGGCTTCCTCGGCGTCCTGACCGTGCTCGGGGCATGGCAGGGCTTTCACGGGCTGGACGCCACGGGTACGGCGATGGCGCTGCTGGCCTCTTTGAGCTACCCGATCGGCTGGATATACGTCCGGCGCACGCTGGCCGGCTCCGGTGAGTCGCATCTGTCCCTCACCGGTGCCCAGTTGTTGCTCGCCTCGGTACAACTCGCCGTCGTGACCCCGGTGTTCACTTCCGCGCCGACCCGCTTTCCGGTGCTGCCGCTGCTCGCGATCGTGGCGCTGGGGGCGCTCGGTACGGGGCTCGCGGTTCTGATTCAGTACGGGCTGGTCGCGGAGGTCGGACCGACCACGGCTCAGATGGTCACGTACTTCATTCCTGTCATCGCCACGGCTGCGGGGGTCGCCGTGCTCGGTGAATCGTTGAGCTGGTCCACGCCGGTGGGTGCGGTGATCGTCCTTGTGGGGGCGGCGCTCACTCAGGTGAAGCGGGCCGCCTGATGCGGTGGTCGAGCAGGTCGGCAATGCCTCGCCACGTCCGGGGCCTGCCGTTCGGATCAAGCCGGCGTCCGAACGGCAGCCCCTAGGCGTAGCCCCTGGGCGGCGCCGAAGCCACCGCCGTCGCCACCGCGTCGGCCAGCGGGGCGATCTCGTCCGCGGCCAGGGTCGCGACGGTGATCCTGATTCCGGGTGGAGCGCTCATCCGGAATCGGGCGCCCGGCGCCACCGCCCAGCCGGCGTGCAGCAGTCGGGCCACTGCACCCGTCTCGTCGGGTACCGGGATCCACACGTTCATGCCACTGCGGCCGTGTGCCGTGATCCCCCGCTCCGCAAGCGCGGCGATGAGTGCGTCGCGGCGAGCGGCGTACGCCGCTGCCACCGTCGTGGGGTCGACGGCGCCCTCGGCCCACAGCCGCACCAGGGCCCGCTGGCCGATGCGGCTCACCCAGCCGGGACCGAGGCGCTGGCGGCCGCGCACCCGGTCGACGGTGACGGGGTCGCCGGTGAAGACGGCGAGCCGCAGGTCGGGGCCGTAGGCCTTGGCGGCCGAGCGGACGAAGGCCCAGCTGCGGGTGGTGCCGGCGAGGGCGTGCAGCGGCAGGTCGACGATGCCGTGGCCGTGGTCGTCCTCGATGAGCAGCATGTCCGGGTGGTGCGTCAGCACGGAGCGCAGGGCACGCGCGCGTGCGGCGGTCACGACCGCGCCCGTCGGGTTCTGCGCCCGGTTGGTGACGATCAGGGCGCGTGCTCCCGCCCCCAGGGCCCGGCGCACGTCGTCCGGCAGCGGGCCCTCGTCGTCCACGCCGACGGGGGCCGTCCGCAGCCCGACCGCCGGGACGAGGTCGAGCAGGCTGCCCCAGCCGGGGTCCTCGACGGCGACGGTGTCGCCGGGCTTGAGGTGGGCCGCGAGGACCCGTTCGATCACGTCGAGCGAGCCGGAGGCGACGGCGATCGGACCGGCCGCGACGCCGTCTGCGTCGAACGCGGCCCGCGCGCTGCGCGCCAGCTCGGGGTCCACGGCCTCGTCCCCGTACATGACGGGTTCCCGGTCGTTCTGCTCGGCGGCCGCCGCGAACGCCTTGGCCAGGGGCGGCAGCAGTGCGGGGTCCGGGTTGCCTGCGGCCACGTTCCGCACCCCCTCCGGCACGTCCACCCGGATGGATTCACGCCCGGTCGTGGCCGGCTTGGGGCGCACCCGGCTGCCCCGGCGCCCGGCGGTCTCGATGACCCCGCGCTCCCGCAGGATCCGGTAGGCGGCCGCGACCGTATTGGGATTGACGCCCAGCTCCACCGCCAACTCCCGCATGGGTGGCAGAAGTTGCCCCGGTTCCAGCTCACCGGCACCCACCGCACGCTCGACGCTCGACGCAATGTCCGCTGCGCGACGCCCTTCGATCCGATATCCTTCTAGCACAAAGCAGATTATGCACTAGTGCAATACAGATCGCAAGACGTATCGCAAGGGAGACCGAAATGCAGGGGACCACAGAGCCGACGCAGCAGCCCGCCGCCTATCCGGCGACCGACCGCACGGTCCCCACGCGCTCCCCGGACCGGGCCTCGTACGACAAGGAGCTCGTGCACGCGATACTCGACGAGGCCTATGTCTGCCACCTCGGCTTCGTCCGCGACGGCGCTCCGGTCGTGCTGCCCACGCTGTTCGCCCGGGTCGGCGAGACGCTGTACGTCCACGGCTCGACGGGTTCGCGCCCGCTGCGGATGACCGGCCGGGCCGACCCGGGCCTGCCGGTGTGCCTGACGGTCACGCATGTCGACGCGCTGATCCTTGCCCGCTCGGCCTTCCACCACTCGATCAACTACCGGTCCGTGGTGGTGCACGGAACCGCGTACGACGTGACGGACGCGCAGGAGAAGCGCACCGCGCTCGACGCGCTCGTCGACCACGTCGTGGCCGGCCGGTCCCGGGACTCACGGCCCGCCGACAAGAAGGAACTGGCCGCCACCGCCGTCATCCGCCTCGACCTCGACGAGGTCTCGGCCAAGCTCCGCACCGGCGGCGTGAACGACGAGCCCGAGGACCTCGCCCTCCCCCACTGGGCCGGTGTCGTCCCCCTGCGCAAGGGCTACGACGCGCCCGTCGGCGACCCCGAACTGGCCCCCGGCACCGAACTCCCGCCCTACCTCAAGGCCCTGTGATGCTGATACACCCCTGGGACGCGCCCCGCGACGACACCGAGTGGCAGCGGTGGCTGGCCGTCCACGACTTCGGGCACCTCGTCGTCAACGGCCCGGACGGCGAGCCGCCGTTCGCCCAGCCCCTGCACTTCGCGTACGACGCCGAGCGCGGCGAGGTCGTCACCCACCTGGCCCGCCCGAACCCGATGTGGCCGGCACTGCTGGCGCACCCCGAGGTCGTGCTGAGCGTGGTCGACGACTACGCGTACGTCCCCGGGCCGTGGCAGGCGGCACCGGACCAGGCACCCGAGCACGGCGAACCGACCAGCTTCTACGCGGCGGTCCAACTCCGCTGCCGGGCCCATGTCGTGGACGACCCGGCCAAGAAGGCCGAGTTGCTCAACCGCCAGGTCGGCCACTTCCAGCCGGAGGGAGGCTCGGCGGAGGTGGCGGTCGGCGAGGCCCCGTTCGGCAGGCTGTTGGCCGGCGTCCGCGGGCTGCGGCTCGAAGTCACCGGCGTGCGCGCCAAGTTCAAGTACGCGGGCAGACGCACCGCGGAGGTGCAGGACCGGATCGCCGCGAAGCTGACGGACCGGGCCGGTCCGGGTGACGCGGCGGCTCGTGAGCACCTGCTGCGCCGGCGCGCGGTCTGAGGGAGCGGTCGCTCGACGACCCTCCACCCACCCGTGGGGGCCTGCACCGAGCGGTGCAGGCCCCTCGCGCGCACGCGGGCAGCCGCCGCGCGCCCCGGGCCTCCGCCACCGCGAGCCCCGTGACGGACCCGAGCATCAGCAGGGTGCCGGCGAGGATCGGTGCCGTCAGGTGTTCGCCGAGCAGGACGACGGCCGGCACGGCAGCGCCGACCGGCTCCAGCAGCATGATCACGGACACGGTGGCCGACCGTACGGCGGCCGCGCCCGCGAAGTAGAGGGCGTACGCGAGGGCGGTGGGGACGGCCGCGATGTACGCCGGCAGCCAGCCGAGCCGTACGGGTTCGGCCGTGTGCGGCACGAGTCCCTCGGCGAGGGCGAACGGCAGCAGGCACAGGCCGGTGACCGCGAAGGACCGCACGGACGTACTGGCGGCGTCGGCCCCGCCGTCGCGGCCCCACTTCCGGGTCAGCAGGGTCATCACGGAGTACCCGGCCGCGGACACGAGCGCGAGCAGCACGCCCCACGGCCGTAACGGTCGCGCCCTCGCCGCCGAGGGCCGGCAGCGCGAGCCCGACAAGCGCGTCGGCCACGGCAACGACGCCCCCGCGACCCAGCCGCTCCCCCAGCGTCAGCCGGGCGCCGAGCGCGATGAAGACGGGGCCTGCGCCGAGGGTGACCACCGTGCCCACGGCGAGTCCGGTGACGTCGACGGCGGCGAAGTACGCCGTCTGGAACACGGCGAGCCCGACGCCGGTGGCCCCGGCCCGCAGCGCCTTGCGGCCGATGGGTTCGGCTGCGACGGCCTGCGCATGGGCACGCACGCGTGGCTGCAGGAGGCGGACGGCCGGCAGCAGCACGAAACCGATCGCGCAACGCCAGAAGGAGAGGGCGACCGGTCCCATGTCACTGGCGCGGTAGACCGGGGAGGCGGCGGCGCCCGCGGTGCCCCGGGCGGCACCGGCGACGATCAGACAGAGAAGGCCACGCCCGATGGGCAGGCCGGAGACAGCGGTGTTCGACACGAGTTTTTCTCCGCAGACATGCAGAAGTGCTGGGAGGAGCCCGGCTCAGCGGGATCCGTGGACTTCGTCTGCGGGCAGCACCGTTCCGCCCGGCGTGACGCCGGGCAGGCGTTCCGGAAGGCCCGCCTCAGGCGGCCGGAGGCGGAAGAACGAGTGCCGTGGAGTGCATGGTCCGGACCCTACGCGGCCGGCTCTCGGGCCGACAGATCCCTTTCCGGACCGCCGCTCGCCACCGGCTCCGGGGAGCCCTTCGCGGGCGCCGACGACTGCGCGATGAAGGCGCCGGCCAGGACGACCGCGCCACCGATGATCTGCGGCGCGGAAAGGTGCTCGCCGAGCAGGAACCAGGCGAGGACGGTCGCGATGACCGCTTCGAGGCACGCGACGACGCCGGCGACCTGCGGGGAGAGCCTGCGTACGGAGACGACTCCGGTGACGTACGCGATGACCGTGGCGACCAGGACGATCCAGGACAGCAGGAGGACGGCCGCCACCGGGGTGCCGTCCATGTGCGCGGTGCCGCCGAGCACGGACCAGTCCATCGTCCAGGGGCGGGCCACCACGGTGAGTACGCCGGCACCGATCAGGAGGCCGTACGCGATCACTCCGAGCGGGTCGGGGGCGTCGGCGCCGGAGTCGCTGCCCTGGTCGGACAGGACGAAGTAGCCGACCTGGCAGCAGGCGGCGCCGAGGGCGAGGAGCAGGCCGAGCGCGTCGAAGCTCAGCCCTGACCAGATCTCGACGACACAGGCGAGTCCGCCGACCGCGAGGACGACCCCGACCGCGGCGGCGGGCGTGACGGGCCGCCTCTGCACGAACCGCACCCAGCCGAGGACGAGCGCCGGGGCGAGGTACTCGACGAGCAGCGCGACCCCGACCGGGATACGGGATATCGAGGCGAAGTAGAAGGCCTGCACACCGGCCACGCCGAGCAGTCCGAACCCGGCGAGCAGGGCGGGGCGGCGGCGCAGCAGCGCGCGGTGGCGCACGGCGAGCGGCAGCATCACGAGGGCCGCGCCGGCGACCCGCAACCACACGACGTGCAGCGGGTCGAGCCCCGCCTCGATCAGTGGCTTGGCAGCGACGCCGGACCCTCCGAAGGCGACCGCGGAACCGAGCGCCAGACCGAGCCCGACGCCCTTGCCGCGGCCGGCCTGAATGTTTTCAGACATACGCACCGGCACATGATGACAGCCGATGACATGAGCGTCACCCCCAATGACACCTGTCTCAGCGGGTGGACGGAGGAGCCGCCTCGTGAGGGGGGCGTGGGTCGTGGTCACGACGGAGGTGTGAGTCAGGGATGCGCGGGCCTAGCAGGCGGGTTCGGCGCCGCCGACGTATTCGTCCCGTTGTTCGTCGATGCGGGTGCGCAGCGCGTCTGCGTCGATTCCGGCGCGGGCGAGCACCTCGACGGCGCGGGCCTGCGGGTCCACGACGATCGCCGCGAGGAGGTCGATGCCGCGGGCCTGTGTGTCGCCGCGCAGGGTGGCGCGTCGGCAGGCGTACTCCATCGCGCTCGCGGCCAGCGGGGAGAACCCGTCACCCGCCATCACCACGGGTACGCCGCCGGAGTCCTCGACGGCGCCCTGCCAGCGCAGGCCGTAGCCGATGGTGCGCTGGACGAGGTAGCCGAGGAGACGCGCGATCTGGGGTCCGTCGCCGAAGACGGCGTACACGTCCCGGTCGTGCTCAAGGAGCGAGTGCAGCAGATGGGCCGTGTCGATCTGCCGGTCCCCGTCCCTGACCGCGCGGCGGCGGGCGCCGGAGATCACCGCTGCCAGCTCGTCGCTGAGCCCGGCATCGTCCGCCGCGGCGTCCGGGCGACGGCAGTCCTGCTCCTGGGCCGACTGCCGGGGGATACGGGGTTGCACATCCCCTACCTCATCAACCACTTCGAGCCGAGTCATCCCCGAGGGGAAGCATTTGCGCGTCCCACACAGAGTGGACTCCGAAGGCCGGAATCTCCTCCTTACGGATGAGATCACGCCGAACGACGCTGATGGGCGCGCGCCGCCTTGCGGTGCACCTCGGTCGGCCTGTCCGGCGTCTCCACATTTTCTGACGGTTCATCAGTATTGAATGTTCCACGCCCCACGGCTACGTTCCGCGACACCGTAGCCCGAGACGAAGGGGTGGTCGCATGGCCGAAGTCAGCGCGGAGGCACGCATCGAGGCACCGGCCGAAAAGGTCTGGGCGCAGCTGACGGACTGGTCGTCATGGAGCCAGTGGAACGCCACCCACACCAGCTTCCCGGGCGGCGGCCCCGCAGCCCTCGAAGCGGGCGGGACCTTCCAGGAGAACATGAAGCTGATGGGGTTCCCGGCCGAGGTCGAGTGGACCATCGAGGAACTGGAGCCGGCACGGGTGCTCGCCATTCGCGGCAAGGGCCCGATGGCGGTGACCGTGGCGACGCGCTACACGCTGACCCCGGAGGGCGACAGCGCCACGACCGTGCGCATCGACGGGGAGTTCACGGGTGCGGCGGTGTCGTTGATGGCGGGCAAGCTCAAGGACTCGGCGACGGCGGCCCTGAACGAATCGCTGCGGAAGTTGGCGGGCCTGGTGACCTGAAGGCCCTCGCTGCGCACATGAAAGCGCCCCGCGGATCACTCCGCGGGGCGCCTTCAGCCAGTCCTCGTCCGACCGTCAGTCCTCGTCGGCGAGGATCAGGTACAGCCGCTTGCGGGCGTCGTTGATGACGGTCAGCGCCTTCTCGCGCTGCTCCTTGCTGCCCGTCTTCCAGACCTGCCCGAAGGCCTCCATCAGACCGAAGCCGGCCTGGCGGATCTCACCGAGGGCCTCCCAGTCGACACCGCGGGAGGCTTCCTCCCAGGGCGCCTCGGGCCCGGCCTCGGCCGCCTCGCGGCCCGCCTTCGTGAGCGAGAACAGCTTCTTGCCGCCCTCACTCTCACTGGCGATCAGGCCCTCGTCCTCCAGCAGCTGGAGGGTGGGGTACACCGAGCCCGGGCTGGGCTTCCAGGCCCCGCCGCTGCGCTCGGCGATCTCCTGGATCATCTCGTAGCCGTGCATGGGGCGGTCCTTCAGCAGGGCGAGGATCGACGCGCGCACATCACCGCGCCGCGCCCTCCCCCGCGGTCCGCCTCGACCACCCCTCGGCCCCCAGGGGCCGGGCCCGAATCCGGGCCCACCGAAACCGGGGCCCCCAGGGCCACCCGGCCCGAAGGGCCCGAAGGCGCCGCGAAGCCCCTCGAAGCCGCCTCGGCCGTGATGACCGTGTCCACCGTGTCCACGCTCGAATCCATGGGAACGCATCGCAATCACTCCATCCATCGTTGATCTGTCGCGATGGCTCAACGATATATCGGAACAGTTCGCTGGGCAAGAGTGGAGATGAGATGCGGTGGCGACCCCGAAATCGGTCCAGCACCCCGGAATTGGCCTTGGCCACCCCTCCGCACGCCCCCCTACCGTCTCCGTCATGCGGATTCGAATCGTCGATGCCTTCTCCGACCGCCCCTTCGGCGGCAACCCGGCCGGGGTCCTCCTCCTGGACGGCTCCCCCGAGGACAGCTGGCTCCAGAACGTGGCCATGGAGGTCAATCACGCCGAGACGGCGTTCGCCCACCCGTTGGAGGAGGGTGGGGAGGCGGACTGGGCGTTGCGGTGGTTCACGCCCGTCGCGGAGGTGGCGATGTGCGGGCACGCCACGCTCGCCACGGCCCACGTGCTGCACAGCACCGGCGCTCACGAGGGACCCGTCCGGTTCGCCACCCGCAGTGGCGTCCTCGTCGCCACGCCCTGCGAGGACGGCTCCATCACACTCGACTTCCCGACCGCCCCGCTCACCCCGGTCGACGTACCCGACGGGGTCGCGCAGGCGCTGGGCACCGAGCCGCTCGTGGCCTTCGACACGGGTCCGAACGTCGGCGACCTGCTCCTCGAAGTCACCGACGAGAAGACGGTCCGATCCCTGCGCCCCGACCTCAAGGCTCTCGGCGCCTACTCCGCGCGCGGCATCATCGCCACCGCCCGCGCCGAGGACCCCGCCCGCGGCTACGACTATGTCTCCCGCTGCTTCTTCCCGAACATCGGCATCGACGAGGACCCCGTCACCGGCAGCGCCCACACGGCCCTCGCGCCCTTCTGGTCCGAGCGCCTCGGGCGCGCCGACCTCACCGGCCTGCAGGCCTCCCGTCGCTCCGGCCGGGTCCGCACGGAACTGCGCGGCGACCGCACGCTGCTGAGCGGCCACGCGGTGACCGTCATCGAGGGGGAGCTGATCGCCTAGACGGCGTCGGCCGGCCGGCGAGTCGGCGGTGCGCGGTCCGGCCGGGCATGCCGAAGGGGGCGTACGACGGTCTCGTACGCCCCCTTCGGCATGTTCCGGCGACTGTCGACCTACAGCGCTGTCGGCCTGCCGACCGGCGTCACGCCGTAGGCAGCCACCCCACCTTCCCGGCCAGCAGCGCGTACCCCACGAACGCTCCTATGTCGAGCAGGGAATGCGCCACGACCAGCGGCCCCACCCGGCCCCAGCGCCGGTACAGGTAGACGAACACCACGCCCATCGCCATGTTGCCGAGGAAGCCGCCGATGCCCTGGTAGAGGTGGTACGAGCCGCGCAGTACGGAACTGGCCACCAGCGCGGTGCCTGGCGTCCAGCCCAACTGGTCCAGCCGGCGCAGCAGATAGCCGACGACGATGACCTCTTCGAGGATCGCGTTCTGCATCGCCGAGAGGATCAGCACCGGGTACTTCCACCACACGTCGGGCAGCGCCTCGGGCACCACGGTGAGGTTGAAGCCGAGGCCGCGAGCGGCCAGGTAGAAGGCGATTCCGGTGCTGCCGATCACCGCCGCGATGCCCGCGCCACGGCCGAGGTCCAGCCAGGGGCGAGTGCGGTCGAAGCCGAGGGTGCGCAGGCTCCGCCCCTCGCGCATCAGGAAGTGCGCGACGAGCGCGACGGGGATCAGGGCGGTGGTGATCCCGAACAGCTGCCAGGCGAGATCCAGCCAGGGGCGGCCGGGCGCGGCCGAGGCGTTGAGCGTGGCCGCCTGGTCCTTGAGGCCCCCCGGTTTGGTGACCGAGCCGACAAAACTGATCAGGGCGGACACACCACTCGCACCGAGCGAAAGCCCCAGAACAAGCAGCGTCTCATCACGGAAGATCCGTCGCGAGGGCCGCTCATGCGGAAAAGAATCGGCCACGGGGCCTGCCTCGCCCTGCACACCTGCCTCCAGTTGAGTAATCCCGCCTCATCCTCATCGCCACCCCGCTAGGGTCTCGAATGCACTTACGAAGACCGTGCGCGACAGGCCGTTGGGGGGACGGGCGCCGTACGGGGCGTACCGCCCCTTTGCCTGCCATACGGCCGGACTCCGGCACGGGGTTCAGCAGGGCAACAGGGAGGGGCACCACCGTCATGGGACGTCACAGCTTGCCCGATCAGTATGGGGCGGGCGGCAGCGACCCCCGTCGACCCGGCCTCCGTCGACGCGCACGCCGCCGCACGGTGGTCATCGCGACCGCCCTCGTCCTGACCGTCGCCGGCGGTACGGCCGTCGCGGTCAGGGGCGGGTTGCTCTCCTTCGGCTCCTCCTGCCAGGACGACCCGGTACGACTCACCGTCGCCGTCTCCCCCGACCTGGCCCCGGCGCTGCAAACGGCGGCGAAGCAGGCCAGGGAGGCCGACCTCACCTCCGACGGGCGCTGCGTTGCCGTGACGGTGAGCGCTCGCGAGTCGTACGAGGTCGCGGACACGCTCCGGGCGGGCAAGGACCCCGACGCCGAGGTGTGGGTGCCGGACTCGGAGCTGTGGCTCCAGCGGCTCACGGCGGACGGCGGCACGTCCGCCGTCTCCACGGTGGGCCATGTCGCCTCCACGCCGGTCGGGGTGGCGATGGTGCCCGCGGCCGCGAAGTCGCTGGGGTGGCCGAAGGAGACGTACAGCTGGCTGGAGCTGGCCGGCGCCCGCCTGCGCGACGACTCGCTCCGGCTCGGTGCGGCCGACCCCGCGCGCAGCGCGAGCGGGCTGCTCGCCCTCACGCAACTGAGCACGGCCGCCGCCGCGGGCGAGGGCGGGGACACGCAGGCCGCGGCGCTGATGAAGGCGCTGTCGCAACGTGTCTCCGACAGCGACGGCCAGGTGCTGGAGACCCTGCCGCGCGACGCCTCGGGCACCGAGCTGGGCAACCCGAAACGCAATCAGGCGCTGGTCGTGAGCGAGCAGGCGGCGCACATGTACAACTCCGGGACGGACAGCGGCAGCAGCCTGGACTTCTTCTATCCGCAGGACGGCTCGCCCCGCCTCGACTACCCGTACGCCCTCCTCGACCAGACAGGGCTGACGACCGACGAGAGCCGGGCCGCGATCCGGTTCATGAGCTACCTCGGCGACGCTCGGCAGCGGCGGCTGCTGGAGCGGCACGGTTTCAGGACGTCCGACGACGCGGCGCCGCCCGACGCCCTGGTCACCCGGGCAGGCGGCAGCAGCCCGCAGCCGTACGCGGAGCCGGCGGGCCGGCCGGCCTCGGCGGTCGCGGTCCAGGAGACGCTCGGCGTGTGGACGATCACCGTGCAGAGTGCGCGGATCACCACGGTCGTGGACGCCTCCGCATCCATGGCCCAGCCGGTGCCGGGCACCGAGCAGTCACGGATGGACGTCACCAAGGCATCGCTGCTGCAGGCTCTCGCCACGTTCACGTCCGACGACGAGATCGGCCTGTGGGACTTCTCCACCGAGCTGGACGGCGACAAGGACTACCGCGTCCTCGTGCCGACCGAGCGGCTCGGCGACGGGAACGGCGAGGGCGCGCAGCGCGAAAGGCTGTCGACGGCGTTCGGCAGCCTGGAGCCGGTACCCAACGGTGGGACCGGCCTGTACGACACCACGCTCGCCGCCTACAGGTCGGCGACCGGCTCCTACGCCAAGGGCAGGTTCAACGCCCTGGTCGTCCTCACCGACGGCAGGAACGAGGACCCGGGCAGCATCGCGCGCGCCGACCTCATCGCCCGCCTGGAGCGCCTCACCAACCCCGAGCGCCCGGTCCCCCTGATCATGATCGCCGTGGGTCCCGACGCCGACCGCGAGGAGGCCGACCGCATCGCCAGGGCGACGGGCGGCTCGGGCCACGAGGTGACGGACCCGTCCCAGATCCACTCGGTGATCCTGAAGGCCATCGTCGGGGCGGCGTCCCCGGGCGCCCCGGACTGACAGGCCCGCGCCCGCCAACCGCACCCGTCCCGCCGGGCCGTCACCCCAGGGGCACCGGCTCCAGCAGCCCCACCGGCCACGTGTGCACCGGATCTCCGCGGTGCATCAGCTCGCGGTACCGGCGCGTCGTCGCCGCCAGCGCAGCCTCTCGGGACAGACCCGACTCCAGGGCCCGGTGGAAGGTGGCCGCCTGCCAGGACGCGCCGTTCGTGCGCCTGCGGCATCGCTCCTCGATGACGCCCAGGTAGAAGTCCCGGTCCGCCGGCTCGACGCCCCACGCGTCCAGGCCGACCTCGGCGAGCGGCAGCAGTTCGTCGCGTACGAGGCTCACCGCATCGACCTCGGTCGTCCCGCCGTACCGCCCCCGCCGGGGCCAGCGCAGCCGCGCGTCGATGCCGTGCCTGCACGCCTCGTCGAAGTTGGCGGCCGCCGCCTCGAAGGGCAGCCTGGTCCACACGGGCCGCGTCTCTTCGGCGAGGGCGCGGACGACGCCGTAGTAGAACGCCGCGTTGGCGACGACGTCCGTGACGGTCGGCCCGGCGGGCAGCACGCGGTTCTCCACACGCAGGTGCGGGACGCCGTCGGCGATGCCGTAGACCGGCCGGTTCCAGCGGTACACGGTGCCGTTGTGCAGGACGAGTTCGGCGAGCGACGGTGTGCCGCCGGCGTTCAGGACCTCTAGAGGATCCTCGTCGTCGCAGATGGGCAGCAGGGCCGGGAAGAACCGCAGGTTCTCCTCGAAGAGGTCGTACGCCGAGGAGATCCACCGCTCCCCGAACCAGGTGCGCGGCCGCACGCCCTGGGCCTGGAGCTCGGGCGGGCGGGTGTCGGTGGACTGCTGGAACAGCGGTGGCCTCGACTCCCGCCACAGCTCGCGCCCGAAGAGGAACGGCGAGTTGGCCCCCACGGCGACCTGCGCGGCGGCGACCGCCTGGGCCGCGTTCCAGACGTCGGCGAAGCGGCCCGGGGTGACCTGGAGGTGCAGCTGCACGGAGGTGCAGGCGGCCTCCGGGGCTATGGAGCCCGAGGTGCACGTCAGGCGCTCCACACCGTCGATGTCGAGCGTGAACTCCTCACCGCGGGCCGCCACGATCTGGTCGTTGAGCAGGGTGTAGCGGTCGACGGCGGAGAGGTTCGAGGAGACCAGGTCGTCCCGGTCCAGCGTCGGCAGAATACCGATCATCACGATTCCGGCGTCGAGCTCACCCGCTTTTCGGTCGGCATATGCCAGTGACGTACGGAGCTCTTCGGCAAGCCGGTCGAATACCCGCTCCTGAAGCCGGTGCGGGGCGATGTTGACCTCCAGATTGAACATGGCGAGTTCTGTTTGGAAATCACGGCTCGCGATCCGCTCCAGTACCTGCATGTTCAACATTTTCGGCATGCCGTCCGCGCCGGCGAGATTCAATTCGATCTCCAGCCCCATGAGGTTCTTGGGGCGGTCGAACCGCTTCTCCTCCAGCA
The DNA here is from genome assembly GCF_045162795.1 of Streptomyces sp. NBC_01017. Lineage (NCBI taxonomy): Bacteria > Bacillati > Actinomycetota > Actinomycetes > Kitasatosporales > Streptomycetaceae > Streptomyces > Streptomyces sp. NBC_01017. Next base: position 8,787,626 of record NZ_CP108683.1, on the reverse strand, counting down.
GCCGCTCCAGGCCCGTCAGACACTGCCGCAGCTTCTCGCGGTAGTGCTGGCGATCGGACAGATCGAACCGACCTGCCACGACCTTCTCCCCCATCGAAGCTTCCCTCCTCGGATAGCCGGCTCCGAGGCCCGCTCGGCGGATCCTGGATCCTGCCGCCCGGTCCCGGGTCAGGTGGGATGATGCCCAGCAGAAGCGATCGATAACGTCCCGCGTCGGCCCGGCGCCCGCTACGCTGTCGAACGTGACCGGCGGCACATTCACCGGGCATGGAGCACGGTGCAGTTGCGGACGGCTTCCGAACTCGTGAAAAACGCCGACGAGAATTGGCCGACCGCACGCGGGGTATTTTTCGAGGTCATAGGTGTATGGCCGGTCGGCAATCGGGATGATTCCCACAAAACACCGGCTGAATGGGCCCTTGCCGGGTGCGCCAAAAGCGGCTAGATGAAACATCGTCTGAACACTCGTCGTATAAACTCCGCAATCAAGGCAGAGGGTTGGCGCCCACGGTCCCGGGACCTGCCGTCAGGTCACGTAGGGCAGGCCTCACGCACCCCCCGCGCTCCCAGACCCCGGCCCCCGCCTCTCTGACCTCCGTGAGCAGACAGCGCCGTCCGCCCCCGCCACGCCCTCGCGCCACCGTGCCTGTCAATGAGAGGCGACCCACCATGCCGCTGCATGTTCCCCCGGCTCCCGCGCCCGCACTTCGCTCCGTCCTCACCGCACTCGGCTCGCCCACCGCGGTCCGCGAGGCCCGGACACCGTCCCTGCGTGCCGCCCAGGGCCCCGCCACACCCGAACTCCCGCTGCCCGTACACGTCGTGGACGAGATCACCCCGGCAGGCGTGACCGCGACCCGGCTGGCCGGCTGGCGCTTCCTGATCCGGTCCGGCGAACGAGCAGTGGCCGCGGCCGAGACCCGGCTGACCCCGGACGGCTGGGCGTTCTCGCACTTCTTCGAGGGCCCGTACATCGCCTCCACCGAGCGGGCACTGCGGCAGGCGGAGACGATCGCACAGCCCTACCAGCCGCGCCTGCTGTCGTTCCCCGGCCTCTACATGCTCACCCTTTGGCTGCACGGCGACTGCACCGCGGACGCCACCGCCGGCCACCCGGCCGCCACGGATCTCCTCGTGCCGCTGGCCCCCGCCCCGCCCGGCATCGCGGCCCATCGGCCGCACCTGGTCGCCGAGCTGCTCCCGGTGCTGACCCACCGGGCGACCCCGGCTCCGCTGCCCCCACTGCCTCCGCTGCTCGGCTCACCCGCCTGACAGCGCACCGCGCGAGCGCCCGTGTACCCCGCCGCCCCAATCCCGGGTTGCGGGGTACGCCGCTTTAAAACACGCGACACTCGACATCACTCGGCACTCGTACGAGCAGGAAAGCACTCGCCTGAGCGCACAATAGTCGAGCGCGCGAGAAAAGTATCGCTCGCGCGAGCGACAATGCGCTCGAACGAGCCACTCAGGGCCCTGGCCCGTCCGGACTAGCCCCATCCGACCACGGTGAACCACCCGAAATGACAGTGGAGTTGGGATGAACCGTCCGCGCGGGTGATGCGTCATCAACCTGTGAGAAAGCGGTGCTGCGAAATCCCTGCGGATTGACGCCCGTGGGGCAACACTGGGTTCCGACCGACTAATCACAACGGGGGGCGGCCATGAACGAAGCTTCACGCCGCGAAACAGAAGCCACAGCCATCTCGCACATCACGACAGAGCGAAAGATCCCATCCATGTGCCAGCACCAGCCACCGTGTCCCTCAGCCGACTCCGCCGACCGGGAATCCGCCCGTCTCGTGGCGCACCACCCGGAGCAGGGTTGGAGCCTGCTGTGCAACGGTGTCCTGCTCTTCGAGGACACCGGTGAGCTCCTGCCGGACGGCCAGATCATCGCCCCGCACCGTCCGCTGGGCACCGGCAAGGTGATGACCGCCGCGTAGCGCCTGCCGGCGGCACGCCGGAGAGGTCCTGCGGCACTACCGGGCGGAGCGATGACCGACGCCCGGCGTACTCCCAGGGGCCGGTCGCAGACCCTGACTGCGAGCCGGCCCCCACGTGTATCCAGGGGTGGTCACTCAGCGTAGTTCTCCGTGCGCCTGAGGCGGCGGCCCACCTACCTCAGCGCCTGCCGTATCGCGAAGTACGCCGGCTTCGGGCGCAGTTCCTCGTCCCACGGCAGCGCGGCACCCTCGCCCTCGAAGAACGCCGGGATCCAGGAGTACTTGTCGGTGTAGTCCCAGACGGTGATGCCCACACACCGGCGCACGGCCAGGCACGCAGCGGTCAGATCCCGGTACCACTCGGCCTGCTGGGCAAGCTTCTCCTTGGTCGCGGGCAGGATCATCCGGATGTCGACCTCGGTGAGCGCGGTGTCGAGCCCCAGCCCGGCGAAGCGCCGGAGGTTGTCCTCCAGCGTCGTCGGATAGCCGTACTGCAGGGCCAGGTGGGCCTGGAGGCCGATGCCGTCGAGTGGGACTCCCTGGGCCTTCAGCTCTTTGGCGAGACGGAAGTAGGCGTCGCTCTTCGGGCCGACCGCCTCGATGTTGTAGTCGTTGAGGTAGAGCTCGGCCTTCGGGTCGGCCTGGCGGGCCCAGCGCAGGGCGTCGGCGATGTAGCCGGGGCCGAGCGTCTTGTAGAAGACCGTCTCGCGGTAGGTGCCGTCCTCGTTGAAGGCCTCGTTGACGACGTCCCAGGCGAACACCTTGCCGCGGTAGTGCCGTACCTCCTTCTGGATGTGGTTCTTCAGTACGGCCCTCAGCTCGTCCGCCGTCCACTCCCGGTCCGTCAGCCAGCCGGGCAGCTGGCTGTGCCAGACGAGGGTGTGGCCGCGCACCTTCTGGTGGTCGGCACGGGCGAGGTTCACGATCTCGTCGCCCTTCGAGAAGTCGAACACACCCTGCTGGGGCTCGGTGGCGTACCACTTCATGCCGTTGCCGGGGGTGATCTGGTCGAACTCGCTGCCGAGGAGCGCCTTGTACGGCCCGTCGACCAGCTCGGGGTTGTCGGTCGCGCTGCCGAAGTAGCGGCCGTGGCGCTGGGCGAGGTCGGCGAGGGTGGGCGGCTTGCCGTGGGCCTGGGCTGCCGGGCCGCTCGCGGCGCCCGCGATGACCAGGACGGCGGCGAGGGCGCCGGCGAGTCTCAGACGGTTCTTGCGCATGGTGCGACTCCTCACGTAGCGGCGGTGTGTTGCGCCGTACGTCCGCCTGCGCGCGTCAACCCTTGGTCGCACCGGCGGTGAGGCCGCCGACTAGCTGGCGCTCGGCGACCGAGTAGAAGGCGAGGGCGGGGACCATGGCCAGCACCAGGTAGGCGAAGACGCGGGCGTAGTCCGCGGAGTACTGACCCTGGAACTGCTGGACGCCGATCGGGATGGTCCACCACGTGGAGTCGGTGAACACCAGCAGCGGCAGGAAGAAGTTGTTCCAGCTGGTGACGACGGCGAGGACCGAGACCGTGCCCAGCGCCGGCCGCGCCATGGGCAGCAGCACCCGCCAGAAGAAGCCGAGGGGGCTGCACCCGTCGAGCGTGGCCGCCTCCTCCAACTCGCCGGGGATCTCCCGGAAGAAGCCGCGCAGGATGATGATGGTCATCGGCAGCCCGAAGGCGGCCTGCGGAAGGATCACGCCGAGCGGGTTGTCCAGCAGGCCCAGGGAGCGCAGCAGCAGGAACAGGGGCAGGGCCGCGACCGCGAAGGGGAACATCAGCCCCATCGTGAAGAGGGTGAACAGCGTCTCCCGGCCCCGGAAGGCGAACCGCGCGAAGGAGAAGGCCGAGAGCGCCGAGACCGCCACGACCAGGACGGTCGTCCCCACCGCGATCAGCGTGCTGTTGCCGATCAGCCGCCAGAAGTCCCCCGATCCGAGGATGTCCGTGTAGTTGCCGGCCACCCACGACTCCGGCAGTCCGACCGGGTTGCGGGACAACTCGTCGGTGGACTTGAAGCCGGACACGACGGCGTAGAGCAGCGGCACGACCATCACGGCGCCGACCACCAAGAGGATCACGTGCACCGGCAGACTCTTCCTGCCGGTCTTCCTGCCCGTCTTCCTGCCGGACCCGGCCGTCACTTGGCGCCTCCCCGCATGGTCGTGGTGGCCCCTTCGAGGTCGCGGCGGAGCACGAACCGCTGGTAGGCGAGGGCGAAGACGAGGCTGATGCCGAACATGACCACGCTGATCGCGCTGGCGTAGCCGACCTGGTAGCGCTTGAAGCCGTACTGGAACATGGTCACGGCCATCGTCTCGGAGTGGTGGTCGGGACCGCCCGCGGTGGTCACCCAGACCAGGTCGAAGAGCTGGATCGACCCGATGACGGACAGGAACACGCTGATCCGCAGGGTGGGCGCGAGCAGCGGCAGCGTGACGCTGCAGAAGCGCTGCCAGGCGTTCGCGCCGTCGATCAGCGCGGCCTCGGTCAACTCGGTGGGGATGGACTGGAGTCCGGCGAGGTAGAGCATCATGTGGAAGCCGAAGTACTTCCACGTCATGACCAGGAAGAGCGTGGCCATGACGGTGGACGGGTCGGCGAACCACTCGCCGCCGAGCCCGTCGAGGCCGATGTGGCCCAGGATCTGGTCGGCGAAGCCGTCGTCGGGGGCGAAGATCATGCCGAACAGGACGCCGGTGATGGCCTCGGACAGGACGTACGGCCCGAAGAACAGCATCCGGTAGAAGGCCCGGCCGCGCAGCTTCTGGTTGAGCAGTACGGCCATGGCGAGCGCGAACGGCAGCTGGACGGCGAGCGACAGCACGACCAGGACCAGACAGCGCCACAGGTCACCGAGGAAGACGGGGTCCTGGAAGAGCCGGGTGAAGTTGTCGGCGCCGATGTAGTCGGACGGCATGCCGAAGCCGCCCCAGCGGAAGAAGGCGGCATACAGCGCGAACAGCATCGGCAGCAGCACCAGGACGACGAACAGCACCAGCGCGGGCACCTGGAAGCCGACCGCGGTGAGCCAGTGCAGCGCTCGACGCCGGGACCGCCCGCGGGCCGCGCCGTTGGGCGGGGGCGGGCGATCGACGCCGGTGCCGGTGCGCTTGTCCGGCAGGAACGTGGAGGTCATCGCCGGCTACTGCTCTTCCTTCGCGGTCTGCGTGATCGACTCGGCGACCTGCTGGGGTGACTTGGACCCGGCGACGAGCGCGCCGACGCTGTCGTTGACCTCCTGGCCGACGGCGGGCGCGTAGGCCTGGTCGAGATAGAGCTGGAAGCCGGTGGTGCCCTTCAACTGCGCCTGTACGGCCTTGATGTTGGGGTCGGTGAGGGCGCTCTCGGCCGCCGGGACCACCGGCAGGACGCCGGTCTTCTTGACGAGCTCCACGTCCGTCGCCTCGGAGGCGAAGAACTTCAGGAAGTCGACGGCGGCCTGCGGAGCCCCGCTGCGCAGGGCGTGCCCGCCACCCCCGCCGAACACCTCGGTGATCGTGCCCTTGCCGCCGTCCACCGCGGGGAACGGGAAGAACCCGAGATCGTCACCGAGGCCCTTGCCGGCGTCGGCCTGGACGACCGGGGCCCACTGGCCCATGAGCTCCATCGCCGCCTTGCCATTGCCGACGGCAGCGGCCTGACCGGTGGGGGTGGAGTAGGCGGCGCCGAGGAAGCCCTTCTGGAACGGCTGGAGGTCGACGAGCTCCTGGAGGTGCCGGCCGGCCTGCACGAAGGGGTCGCCGGTGAAGTCCTTGTCGTCGTACGCCTTCTGGAGGGCCGAGGCGCCCGCGGTGCGCATCGAGAGGTACGCCCAGTAGTACATGCCGGGCCACTTCTCCTTGCCCGCGAGGGCGAGCGGCGTGGTGCCCTTGGCCTTCAACTTCCGTACGGCGTCGAGGAAGTCGCTCCAGGTCGTCGGCGGCTCGGTGATGCCCGCGTCCTCGAAGAGGGCCTTGTTGTACCAGAAGCCGACCATGCCGATGTCGAACGGGATGCCGTAGAGCTTCTCGTCGAGGAGGTACGGCTCCTTCGCGACCGGCAGCAGGCCGTCGGCGAAGTCCTGGGTGCGGTCGGTGAGGTCCTCGACGAGCCCGGCGTCGGCCTGCTGCTTCAGGACGCCGCCGCCCCAGGTGTGGAAGATGTCGGGCAGCTTCCCGGACGCGGTCAGGGCCGTCATCTTCGACTTGTAGGCGTCGTTCTCCAACTGGACGATCTTTATCTTCACCTTGGGGTTCTGGGCCTCGAACTTCTTGGCCAGTGCCGCCCAGACGCTCTTCGTCGGCTCGGTGGTGGAGATGTTCCACCACTCGATGGTGGTCGTGCCGTCCGACGCCCCTCCGTCCGAGTCGCCACCGCAACCGCTCAGTGCCGTCATGCCCACACCGGCCCCGGCGGAGGCCGCCAGGAAGCCGCGGCGGGACAGTCCCGGGTCGCCCATCATGCGCTCCTTGGGTACGGGACGGCGCGTCCATGGCCACACCGTCCGTTGCATCGAAAGTTTCGGAATGGATCCAGAAAGCTTCGTTGCTGCCGCACCCTAGAGACAGCCACCAAACGGTGGCAACCCTTTGTGCAAGGTGAATTGGCTCCCCATGCTTAGCTGTGGGACTGATCGAAACATTCGACTCGGGCGGCGAACTTTACGGACGCCCTGACGCTGGACGCCTCAGAGGCCGACGTCGCGGCTGCGGATGTCGTCCAGGGACTCGCGGCGGATCAGGAGCCGGGCGTGGCTGTCGGCCACGGCGACCACCGGTGGGCGTCCGACCAGGTTGTAGCCGGAGGCCATGGACAGGTGGTAGGCGCCGGCGGCCGGGACTGCGAGGAGGTCTCCCGGGCGGATGTCGTCGGGGAGTTCGACGTCCGCGGCGACGACGTCGCCCGCCTCGCAGTGGCGGCCCACCACGGTCACCGGGGCGGGGGCGGCGGTGCTGTGCCTGCCCACCAGCCGGGGCGCGTAGCGCACCCCGTACAGTGCGGGCCGCGGGTTGTCGCTCATGCCGCCGTCCACCGCGACGTAGGTGCGGGCACCGGTGCGCTTGACGGCGAGGACGTGGTAGAGCGCGATGCCCGCCGGGCCCGTGATCGCCCGTCCCGGCTCGATGATGAGGCGCGGCACGGTGAGCCCGGCCGCCGCGCAGGCCTCGGCCAGTTCCGTCCGCACCCTGCGCGCGAGCAGGGTCAGGTCCAGGGCCGGCTCGCCGGGCCGGTAGGCGATGCCGTGGCCGCCGCCCAGGTCGAGTTCGGGCAGGACCAGGCCGTGTTGTTCGTACAGCCGGGCCATGAGGCCGACGATGCGCCGTACGGCGGCGATGTAGGGCTTGACGCTGGTGATCTGCGAGCCCAAGTGGCAGTGCAGGCCGCTGAGTTCGAGCTGCGGCTGGTCCAGGATGCGGGCGATGGCGTGCTGCGCGTAGCCGTCCGGGATGGACAGGCCGAACTTCTGGTCCTCGGTCCCGGTGCGGATCTTCTCGTGTCCGCCGGCGCTGATGCCGGGCACGACACGGACCATGACCTTCTGGTGGCCGTCGGGCCCGACCGCCGCGGCCAGCCGGGCGATCTCGGACGGGCTGTCGATGACGATGCGGCCGACACCGAGGCGAAGCGCGGTCTCCAGGTCACGCGGCGACTTCGCGTTGCCGTGCAGCACGATCCGCTCCGGGGGGAAGCCGGTGGTGACCGCGAGTTCCAGTTCACCGGCCGAGCAGACGTCCAGGCCCAGGCCCTCGTCGGCCATCCAGTGGACCATCGCGCGGCACAGGAACGCCTTGGCCGCGTAAAGGACTTCGGCGTCCGGGAAGACGTGCCGGTAGGTGCGGCAACGCTCGCGCACCTCGGTCTCGTCCAGGACGTAGACGGGGGTGCCGAAGCGATCGGCGACCTCGGCCAGGGGCACGCCGCCGACGGAGAGGTCACCGGGGCGGGGCTCGGCGGCGGAGACGGGCCAAACGGACAGGGCGTCGGCAGGGGTGGTGGTCGCGGGGGAGGCCGTGGCGGTGGCGCTGGCTGTGGGTTCGTGAAGCGTGGTCATGGCGTGCCCTCTCAGCCGATCCGCAGGGCGGGAACAGGAACGACGGGCTCGATCGGCGTGGGAGCCGGTGCCGCGAACTGCGGGTCCACCGTGACGGTGGTGACGCCGAGCGGTGCGGTCAGGGCGCGCAGGGCAGGCTCGGCGAGCCTGATCCAGGGCTGGTCGGGGCCGAGGGTCGCGGCCAGCTGCCGCGATGACGTGAACCCTACGGCCGTACGGTCGCCGAGGGCGTACGGAAGAGGCGGGCCGCACAGGCGGCGGCCGGTCCCGGCCGGACCGGAACGTACAGAGGGCCGGCCGGGAACCGTTCAGAGGGCTCCGGGTCTTCTTCGTACTGGATGTCTGCCATGGGGTGCCTCCGGGAGGAACCGAGGTGGATCGGGTTGGTTGGCTCGACGGCCCCGGCGCGGGGAGGCGGACCGGGGCTTGCCACCGACGGTATGCCCGATGGCCGGGGGGTTCGGGCGGTTCATGACGCGATGCTGACGCCGATCGGCCGGACGCTGACGGGACGTTGACGCGGAGCCCGGCCGACCGGGGCGAAGGCCGTCAGAGCTGCGCCAAGAAGTGCCGTCGGGGCCGGCTGCGGGCCTGCGGCAGGCGTGTGATGGGAGCGGCCCGTCGAGGGCTTCCCGCGAGAACGGCTCGCGGGCGTACGCGAAGAACGGTGGAGTCATGTCCGGTTCCGGCAGCGCCGCGACAGCACGGGTCGTGGTCGGAGTGAGCGGTTCCGTGGGCAGCCTGACGGCCCTGCGCCGGGCCGCCGACGAGGCGCGGCGGCGGGGCGCGGAGCTGTGGCCGGTACCGGCATGGCGACCGCCCGGCGGGGACCCCGTCGCCCGGCGCGGTCCAGGGGTGAGCCTGATGCACGGCGAGTGGCAGCGCCTGGCGCGCGAGCGCCTGGTCGCCGTCCTCGGCGACGTGTTCGGCGAGACCGGCCCCGGTGTGTGGATGTACGCCCTCGTCGCGCGTGGCACTCCGGGACAGGCACTCGTCGAGACCGCCGACCGCGAGGAGGACATCCTGGTCGTCGGCGCCGGCCGACGCAGCCTCTGGCATCGCGCGTGCTGCCGCTCGGTGACCCGCTACTGCCTCGCCCACGCCGCCTGTCCGGTCCTCGCGGTACCGCGTTCACCGCCGGCGTCGGAGCCGGCGGCCGTACATCGGTGCAACGCCCGGCGACTGCGGCTGGACACCCGGCACTTGGCGAAGGAGACGGTGCGGCCGGACGGGGCGTGACCCCGGGGGCCACACCCGGTCCCGGCCATGGCCCGCGATCCGGGCCTCTACGGCATTGCCGCAGCCGGCACCTCCGTCTCCCCCGGCCGCCTCCCCCGCGCCATCCGCACACTCAGCACCATCGTCAGCCCACCCCCTGGCGTGTCCTCGGCGTTGACCGTGCCGCCCATCGCCTCCGCGAAGCCCCGTGCGACCGCGAGCCCGAGCCCGACTCCGGCACCGCGCGGGGCGTCGCCGTAGCGCTGGAAGGGCTCGAAGATGCGTTCCTTGGCCTCGTCCGGGACGCCCGGGCCGCGGTCGACCACGCGTACCTCGACCCGGTCGGCGATGGCGCTCGCGGCGACCAGCACCGGTTCGTCCTGGCGGCTGTGCTTCACGGCGTTCTCGACGACGTTGGCGACGACGCGCTCCAACAGGCCCTTGTCCACCGAGACCATGGGCAGCGTCTCCGGGATGTCCAGTTCCACGCTGTCCTCCGGCACCCCGCCGAGCGCCATCGGCACCACCTCGTCGAGGTCGATCTCCCTGATCAACGGCTTGACCGTGCCGGTCTGGAGGCGCGACATGTCCAGCAGGTTGCCGACCAGGTGGTCGAGCCGGTCGGCGCCCTCCTCGATGGCCTCCAGCAGCTCGGCCTCGTCCTCCTGCGACCAGGCGACGTCGTCCGATCGCAGCGAGGACACCGCCGCCTTGATGCCCGCGAGAGGTGTACGCAGGTCATGGCTGACGGCGGCCAGCAGCGCGGTACGGATGCGGTTGCCCTCGGCCAGTTCCTTGGCCCGGTCGGCCTCACGCCGGAGGCGTTGGCGGTCCAGGACGACGGCGGACTGTGCGGCGAAGGCGGCGAGCACCCGGCGGTCCTCGGCGGGCAGCACCCGTCCCGTCAGGGCGAGGGCCATGTGGTCGCCGACCGGCACGTCCACGTCCGCGTCGTCGGGGTTCTGGCAGGGCCGGGGTCCCACGCTGCCCGCGCAGGTCCACGGGGCGACGTCGCTCTCCCGCTCCAGCAGAGCCACCGACCCCATGCCGAACGTCTCGCGGACGCGCTCCAGGAGCGCCTCCAGGCTGGTCTCACCGCGCAGGACGTTCCCGGCGAGGAACGAGAGGATCTCCGACTCGGCGCGCAGACGTGCCGCCTGGTGGGTGCGGCGGGCCGCCAGATCGACCACGGAGGCCACCGCCACGGCCACGCTGATGAAGATCGCGATGGCGACGATGTTCTTCGGGTCGGCGATGGTCAGCGTGTGCACGGGTGGCGTGAAGAACCAGTTCAGGAGCAGCGAACCCACCACCGCGGAGGCCAGTGCCGGCAGCAGCCCGCCGAGGAGCGCGGCGGCGACGGTCAGCGCCAGGTACAGCAGCATGTCGTTGGCGAGGCCGACTTCGGGTGCGACGTGCGTCAGCAGCAGGGTGAGGACGACAGGGCCGAGGACCCCGACCAGCCAGCCCCGGATGATCCGCGCCCGGCCGAGCCGTGCGGTGCGGGCCACGGGCAGCCCGCGCCCCTTGCCCGCCTCGCCATGGGTGATCAGGTGGACGTCGAGGTCCGGCCCCGAGTCCCGGGCGACCGTGGCGCCGACGCCGGGCCCGAGGACGTACTGCCGGCTCTTGCGACGGGAGACGCCGAGCACGATCTGGGTGGCGTTGACGCCGCGTGCGAAGGCCAGCAGGGCCGCCGGGATGTCGTCGCCGACCACGTGGTGGAAGGTGCCGCCGAGGTCCTCCACCAGCCCGCGCTGTACGGCCAGTTCCTTCGGTGACGCGCCCGTCAGGCCGTCGCTGCGGGCGATGTGGACGGCGAGCACCTCGCCGCCGGCACCCTTCTCCGCCAGCCGGGCGGCCCGGCGGATCAGCGTCCGCCCTTCCGGGCCACCGGTCAGGCCCACGACGATCCGTTCGCGCGAACCCCATATGGTCGTGACCTCGTGCTCGCTGCGGTACGCGTTGAGGTACTCGTCCACGCGGTCGGCCACCCAGAGCAGTGCCAGTTCGCGCAGTGCGGTCAGGTTGCCGGGGCGGAAGTAGTTCGACAGGGCCGCGTCGACCTTGTCCGGCCGGTAGATGTTGCCGTGCGCCATCCGTCGCCGCAGTGCCTGTGGCGACATGTCGACCAGTTCGATCTGGTCGGCCCTGCGCACCACCTCGTCCGGCACTGTCTCCTGCTGGCGTACGCCGGTGATCGACTCGACGACGTCACCGAGGGACTCCAGGTGCTGGATGTTGACGGTCGATATCACGTCGATGCCGGCGGCGAGCAGCTCCTCCACGTCCTGCCAGCGCTTGGCGTTGCGCGACCCCGGGATGTTGGTGTGGGCCAGCTCGTCCACCAGTGCCACCTGGGGCCTGCGGGCGAGGACGGCGTCGATGTCCATCTCCGTGAAGGACGAGCCCCGGTACTCCAGTTCCCTGCGCCGGACCTGCTCCAGGCCGTGCAGCATCACCTCGGTGCGCGGCCGGCCGTGGTGCTCCACGAACGCGACCACGCAGTCGGTGCCCCGCTCCGCCCGCCGGTGCGCCTCGGACAGCATGGCGTACGTCTTGCCGACGCCCGGTGCCGCGCCGAGATGGATCCGAAGCCTGCCGCGTGCCATGTTCACCCTTCGAAGCGGTAACCCATGCCGGGTTCGGTGATGAGATAGCGGGGGTGCGAGGGGTCCGTCTCGAGCTTGCGGCGCAGTTGGGCCATGTAGACCCGCAGGTAGTTGGTCTTGCCGCTCCGGGACACGCCCCAGACCTCCCGCAGCAGGTGCTTCTGCGTGACGAGGTGCCCGGGATGGGTCACCAGGATCTCCAGCAGATGCCATTCGGTCGGGGTGAGGCGTACGTCGCGGCCGGCCCGTACGACCCTCTTGGCCAGCAGGTCGATGGTGAACTCGGCGGTCGCCACGTGCGTCGTGCCGGGAGTGGGTGGGGCCTCCTCGGTGCGGCGCACCGCGGCCCGCAGCCGGGCCATGAGTTCGTCCATGCTGAAGGGCTTGGTGACGTAGTCGTCGGCGCCCGCATCGAGTGCGGCCACCTTCTCGTCGGAGGCCCGACGGGCCGACAGCACCATGATCGGCACACGGGTCCAGCCGCGCAGCGCCTTGATGACGTCGACGCCGTCCATGTCGGGCAGGCCGAGGTCGAGCATCACCACGTCCGGCTGACGCGCGGCCGCCAGCCGGAGGGCCGTGGCGCCGTCGGGCGCCGCGTCCACTCCGTACCGGCGTGCCTGCATGTTGATCACGAGTGCTCGTACCAGTTGGGGGTCGTCTTCCACGACCAGCACCCGGGTCATCGGTCAGTCGCCCTTGATGAGTTCCCTGAGCGCGATGTTGAGTTCGAGGACGTTCACGCGTGGCTCACCGACGAAGCCGAGCGTGCGTCCCTCGGTGTGGTCGTCGACCAGCTTCTGCACCCGGGCGACGGACAGGTCGTTGCGCTCGGCGACCCGGTGGACCTGAATGTCCGCGTACTGCGGGGAGATGTCGGGGTCCAGGCCGGAGCCGGAGGAGGTCACCGCGTCGGCGGGGACCTGGGAGGGCCTGACCGTGTAGCCGGGCACCGAGTTGTCCTCGACGACCTTTGCCTTCGCCTCCTTCACCCACTTGATCAGCTCGGGGTTGTCGCCGGAGCGGTTGCTGGCGCCGGACAGGATCAGCCTGTACTGCGTGTTGACCGAGTTCTCACCGAGTCCGTTCGCTGGACGGGGCTGGAAGTAGTCCGGGCTGTAGCCCTGTTGACCGATCAGCGAGGAACCGACGACCTTGCCGTCCGCCTTGACCTCCGAGCCGTTCGCCTTGTCGCTGAAGAGCGCTTGCGCCACGCCGGTGACGGCCAGCGGATAGATGACGCCGGTGAGCAGGGTCAGCACGAGCAGCGCCCGCAGACCCGCGCCCAGCAATCGTCCGGTGTTCACAACGGAGTTGTTCATGGTCCTTCACCACGCCTTTGAGAATTACAGCCCGGGGAGCAGAGAGATGAGCAGGTCGATGAGCTTGATGCCGATGAACGGAGCGACCAGTCCGCCCAGCCCGTAGATGGTGAGGTTCCGCCGGAGCATGCGGTCCGCGCTCACCGGCCGGTACCGCACGCCCTTCAGGGACAGCGGCACCAGCGCGATGATGATCAGCGCGTTGAAGACGACCGCGGACAGGATCGCGGAGTCCGGCGAGGACAGGCCCATGATGTTGAGCTTGTCCAGGCCCGGGTAGACGGCCGCGAACAGCGCCGGGATGATCGCGAAGTACTTCGCGACGTCGTTGGCGATGGAGAACGTGGTCAACGCGCCCCGGGTGATCAGCAGTTGCTTGCCGATCTCGACGATCTCGATGAGCTTGGTCGGGTTGGAGTCGAGGTCGACCATGTTGCCGGCCTCCTTGGCGGCCGACGTACCGGTGTTCATCGCCACGCCAACGTCCGCCTGGGCCAGCGCGGGCGCATCGTTCGTACCGTCACCGGTCATCGCGACGAGCTTGCCGCCGGCCTGCTCCCGCTTGATGAGCGCCATCTTGTCCTCGGGAGTCGCCTCCGCGAGGAAGTCGTCCACGCCCGCCTCGTCGGCAATCGCCTTGGCGGTCAGCGGGTTGTCACCCGTGATCATGACGGTCTTGATGCCCATGCGGCGCAGTTCCTCGAACCGCTCCCGCATGCCGTCCTTGACGACGTCCTTGAGGTGGATGACGCCCAGGATCCGGGCGCCCTCGGCGTCCTCCACCGCTACGAGCAGCGGCGTGCCGCCCGCCTCGGAGATCCGGTTGGCGACGGTGTCCGCGTCGTCCGCGACGGTGCCGCCCTGCTCCCGCACCCAGGCGATGACCGAACCGGCCGCGCCCTTGCGGATCTTGCGCCCGTCGACGTCCACGCCGGACATCCGGGTCTGCGCGGTGAAGGCGATCCACTCGGCACCGGCCAGCTCGCCCTGCTGGCGCTCGCGCAGGCCGTACCTCTCCTTCGCCAGTACGACGACGGAACGGCCCTCGGGCGTCTCGTCGGCCAGCGACGACAGCTGGGCGGCGTCCGCCAGCCGGGCCGCCGTCGTCCCGCTCACCGGCACGAACTCGGCGGCCTGGCGGTTGCCGAGCGTGATGGTGCCGGTCTTGTCGAGCAGCAGCGTGGAGACGTCACCGGCGGCCTCGACCGCCCTGCCGGACATGGCGAGTACGTTGCGCTGGACCAGTCGGTCCATGCCCGCGATGCCGATCGCGGAGAGCAGGGCGCCGATCGTGGTCGGGATCAGACAGACCAGCAGGGCGACCAGCACGACCATCGTCAGGTGCGTGCCCGCGTAGTCCGCCAGCGGCGGCAGCGTGGCGCAGGCGAGCAGGAAGACGATCGTCAGCGAGGCCAGCAGGATGTTGAGCGCGATCTCGTTCGGTGTCTTCTGCCGGGCGGCGCCCTCGACCAGGTTGATCATCCGGTCGATGAAGGTCTCGCCGGGCTTCGTCGTGATCTTGATGACGATGCGGTCGGAGAGGACCTTCGTACCGCCGGTGACGGCCGAACGGTCGCCGCCGGACTCACGGATGACGGGCGCGGACTCGCCGGTGATGGCCGACTCGTCGACGGACGCGACGCCCTCGACGACGTCACCGTCGCCGGGGATGACATCTCCCGCCTCGCAGACGACGAGGTCGCCGATCCTCAGCTCGGTGCCGGCGACGACCGTGCCGTCGGCCTTGCGCGCCACGCTGTCGGTCTTGGCCTTGCGCAGGGTGTCGGCCTGCGCCTTGCCGCGGCCCTCGGCGACGGCCTCGGCCAGGTTGGCGAAGAGCACGGTCAGCCACAGCCAGGCGCTGATGCTCCAGCCGAACCAGTCACCGGGGTTCCTGAACGAAAAGGCGGTGGTGAGGACCGATCCGACCAGCACGACGAACATGACCGGGGACTTGACCATCACCCGTGGGTCGAGCTTGCGGAAGGCGTCCGGCAGCGACTTGACCAGCTGCTTGGGGTCGAAGAGGCCGGCACCGACGCGGCCCTCGGGGGCCGTGTGCCCGGTGGGTACGTCGCTGTGCGGCGCCCGGGTCGGGGTGACTGTGGACATGGAGTCCTCTTGCTTGTCGATACGAGTGGTCATGACGCCAGCCCCTCGGCCAGCGGACCCAGCGCCAGCGCCGGGAAGTACGTCAGACCGGTGATGATGATGATCGTGCCGACCAGCAGACCCGCGTAGAGCGGCTTGTCGGTCCGCAGCGTGCCCGCGGTCCGGGGGACCGGATTCTGCCCGGCGAGCGAGCCGGCCAGCGCCAGCACGAACACCATCGGCAGGAAGCGGCCGAACAGCATGGCCAGGCCCAGCGTCGAGTTGAACCACTGGGTGTCCGCGTTCAGACCGGCGAAGGCCGAGCCGTTGTTGTTGGAGGCGGACGTGTAGGCGTACAGGATCTCGGAGAACCCGTGCGCCCCGCTGTTCGTCATGGAGTTGCCCGGTGTGGGCAGCGCCATGGCCGCAGCGGTGAAGATCAGCACCAGTGCCGGAGTGATCAGGATGTAGCAGGCCGCCAGCTTGATCTCGCGGGAGCCGATCTTCTTGCCCAGGTACTCGGGCGTACGGCCGACCATCAGACCGGCGATGAACACCGCGATGATCGCCATGATCAGCATGCCGTAGAGGCCGGAGCCGGTGCCACCGGGCGCGATCTCGCCCAGCATCATCCCGAGCATGGTGATGCCGCCGCCAAGGCCCGTGAACGAGGAGTGGAAGGAGTCCACCGCACCGGTCGAGGTGAGTGTGGTCGCCGTCGCGAAGATCGACGAGCCGCCGACACCGAAGCGGACCTCCTTGCCCTCGTACGCCCCGCCCGCGATGTCGAACGCCGGGCCGTGGTGGGCGAACTCGGTCCACATCATCAGCGCCGTGAAGCCGAGCCAGATGGTGGCCATCGTCGCGAGGATGGCGTAACCCTGCTTCACCGATCCGACCATGAGGCCGAAGGTGCGGGTCAGCGCGAACGGGATGACGAGGATCAGGAAGATCTCGAAGAGGTTCGAGAACGGGGTGGGGTTCTCGAACGGGTGGGCGCTGTTGGCGTTGAAGTAACCGCCACCGTTCGTGCCCAGCTCCTTGATCGCCTCCTGCGAGGCGACCGCGCCGCCGTTCCACTGCTGCTGCCCGCCCATGAACTGGCCGACCTCGTGGATGCCGGAGAAGTTCTGGATGGCGCCGCACGCGACCAGGACGACCGCGGCCACGGCCGCGATCGGCACCAGAATGCGTACGACACCGCGCACCAGGTCGGACCAGAAGTTGCCCAGCTCACCGGTGCGCGAGCGCGCGAACCCGCGCACCAGCGCCACGGCCACGGCGATGCCGACGGCCGCGGACACGAAGTTCTGCACGGCCAGCCCGGCGGTCTGCACGACGTGGCCCATGGCCTGCTCGCCGTAGTACGACTGCCAGTTGGTGTTGGTGACGAAGGACACGGCGGTGTTGAAGGCCTGGTCCGGATCGATCGCGGAGAAGCCCAGCGAACCGGGCAGCACGCCCTGGAGCCGCTGCAGCAGGTACAGGAACAGCACGCCCGCCGCCGAGAAGGCGAGCACACCACGCAGATACGCCGGCCAGCGCATCTCCGTGTCGGGATTGGCACCAATGCCCTTGTAGATCCACTTCTCGACACGCCAGTGCTTGTCGGAGGAGTAGACCCTGGCCATGTAGGTGCCGAGGGGTATGTAGGCGAGAGCCAGCGCGCCGATCAGGGCGAGCAATTGGAGGACGCCTGCGAGTACGGGACCCATGTCTGCTCTCAGAACCTCTCCGGGAAGATCAGGGCGAGGACGAGATAGCCCAGCAGGGCGACGGCCACGACGAGGCCGACGATGTTCTCGGCAGTCACAGCTTGGTCACCCCCTTGGCGACGAGCGCCACCAGCGCGAAGCACGCGATCGCGGTGACGACGAAGGCCAGATCGGCCATCGTGAGCTCCTGGAGTGAGGATCGGTTGAACAGGGACGATTCGAGGAAACAGCCTCTGTGGCCGGATTCGGCCGCCGTTGACGGGTCCCTTACGGCGCACTGCGCCTCCTTGACGGGACTCATACGCGGCCCGGCCCGAGGTCAGAACAAGCGGAACCGCAGCCGGCAGATCGCCGCGTCGGTCTGCCGCCGTACGGCGTGCGCGACGACGGCGCCCCGCTGGTTCTGAAGGAGCCGCTGCCACAGCCGCTCCGGCTCGGCCTCCGGGATCAGGACGGTGACCCGGGTTGCCGGTTCGGCCGCCATGACGTCCCGCACGTAGGCGGCGATGGGACGGCCCAGACTGCGCCGGTCGCAGGTCAGCCGCACCAGAGGCATGCCGGGGTCCCACTCGGCCCAGGACCGCTCCAGGGCGTGCAGGGCGGCCCGGTCCTCGGGGCCCGGGTAGCAGACGGTGACGGCACGGACCTCGTCGCCGAGGGAGGCCGCGGCGGTCAGGGCCTCCGAGGTGAGGCGGGACAGCGACGACACGGGGACGACCACGACGGACCGGTCGCGGTGCGGATGCTCGGGGACACGGCCGAGCCCCAGCCGCTCACCGATCCGTACATAGGCTCGGTGCACGGTCTCGAAGGCCACGACCAGCAGGGGCAGGGCGATCACTGTCAGCCAGGCGCCCTCCTTGAACTTGGAGGCGGTGACGACGACGGCCGCGACACCCGTGAGCAGGGCACCGGAACCGTTGAGCGCGGCCTTCGCCTGCCACCCCGGCCCCTTTCCGAGCCGCCAGTGCCGGACCATGCCGACCTGGGCGATCGTGAAGCCGACGAAGACGCCGATGGCGAACAGCGGCACCAGGGTGTTGGTGTCACCGCCGGAGAAGACCAGCAGCGCGGCGGAGACGACGGCCAGGGTCAGGACACCGTGCCGGTGGACCTGACGATCGGCCTTGAGCAGGAAGACGTGCGGCAGGTAGTTGTCGCGGGCCAGCAGCTTCAGCAGCACCGGGAGGCCGCCGAAGGAGGTGTTCGCGGACAGGGCCAGCAGGATCATCGTCGCGAACTGGATGACGTAGAAGGCCCAGTTGTGGCCGAGCGAGGCGTCCGCGAGCTGGGCGAGGACGGTGACGCCCTCGACCGGCTGGAGGTGGAAGCGGGAGATCAGTGCCGACAGGCCGATCAGCATCACACCGAGCACGGCACCGAGGGCGACCTCCGCGTGCTGGGCGCGCCTGGCGCGGGGGACTCGGAAGGAGGGGACGGCGTTGGCGATGGCCTCGACGCCGGTGAGGGCGGAGCAGCCGGAGGCGAAGGCCTTCAGC
Source organism: Streptomyces sp. NBC_01017 (assembly GCF_045162795.1). Lineage (NCBI taxonomy): Bacteria > Bacillati > Actinomycetota > Actinomycetes > Kitasatosporales > Streptomycetaceae > Streptomyces > Streptomyces sp. NBC_01017. The sequence continues at coordinate 8,769,209 of NZ_CP108683.1, read as the reverse complement.
AGCAGCAACGCGCCTACGGTCGTGGCGTTGTCGGCGAGCACGGAGGTATGGCCGGCCGCGGCCGCCGTACTGACCGGCTCGGACCGGAACAGGCCCACTCCGATCAGCACGAAGATCGATCCGACGAACACGACGGTCGGCACGATGAACGCCTTCGCCGACTCCACGATGCCCCGGAGGTTGACGGCCGTGACGAGCGCGAGCACAGCCAGGCACAGCCACAGGCAGTCGTCGTGAGGGCGGGGAGGGCGGAGGTCAGCGCCGCGACTCCGGCCGTGACGGCGACGGCGACGTTGAGGACGTAGTCCAGGACGAGCGAGGCCGCCGCGACCAGGCTCGTGCGCTTGCCCAGGTGCGTCTTGGCCACGGCGTAGGAGCCGCCGCCGTCCGGGAAGGCCGCGATCACCTGGCGGTACGAGGCGACCAGTACCGCCAGCAGGGCGGCGATGGCCAGCGTGACAGGAAGCGTGAAGCCGAGGCCGTGCGCGCCTGCGGCGGCCAGGACGAGGACGATCGCCTCGGGCCCGTAGGCCACCGACGCCATGGCGTCGAGCGAGAGGGCGGCCAGCCCGGTGACCGCGGTCAGCCGGTGCCGATCACCGGTATCCGGCGGCTCCTCGTCGGCGGCGGGCGCCCCGGGTTCGGTGGTCAGGACGGACATGGTGCGGGCTCCTTCGTACGGGACGAACAGCCGCGCGCGGAAACCCGCGCGCGGGGCACCAAGGCTCTGTCCGGATCCCGCCGTTCCCTGCCCCTCCTTGCGCGTTCTTCGCGCTGAACCGACCGTCCTTGACGGCACTTTGACGCCCCAAGGGGCCTCGGAGAACTACGCGACCGGACAAGGTCAACCCGCACCCGGCCGAACCGCACGCGCCGCTCCCGGCGCGCACCGTCACGCTGGGTGTCCGCCCTCGGCAGACAGCCACGCCTCCCGTGTGCGGCCCAACCCCGCCCATGTGCCCCCGGAGCTCGATCAATGCCGTTCGCCACGCCCCGACCCGGCCAGTCTTAACGGAAGCTTGACGCTCACGGGCCCCTGATCCGTGGGCCCATGCGTCACTCTCCGCTTACGCTGATCCCGCCGTCCGCGTGATGGCCGAAATCGCGCCGACCCGCACATCAGGAGCACGCCGATGGCCACGACCGAACACTCGACGTCCAGTCGCGTGCGCTCCTGGATGCTGCAAGGGCTGTCCGACATGGGCAAGGGCCACGGCCCCGGGGGCCCGCACGCCGAGCCGGAGCCCGCGCACCAGGGCCGGCCCTGGTACCGCGTCATGTGCCTCACCGGCGTCGACTACTTCTCAACCCTCGGCTACCAGCCGGGAATCGCCGCCCTTGCGGCCGGCCTGCTCTCCCCCATCGCCACGATTGTGCTCGTGATCGTCACACTGGCGGGCGCACTGCCCGTCTACCGGCGGGTGGCCGAGGAGAGCCCGCACGGCGAGGGTTCGATCTCGATGCTGGAGCGGCTGCTGTCCTTCTGGAAGGGCAAGCTTTTCGTCCTGACCCTGCTGGGCTTCGCCGCCACCGACTTCCTGATCACCATCACCCTGTCGGCCGCCGACGCCTCGACCCACCTGGTCGAGAACCCGCACCTGAACAGCGCCCTGCACGACAAGCAACTGCTGATCACCCTCATCCTCGTGGCCCTGCTCGGCGCGGTGTTCCTCAAGGGGTTCCTGGAGGCGATCGGCGTCGCCGTCGTCCTGGTCGGCATCTACCTCGCGCTGAACGCGGTCGTCGTGGTCTCCGGCCTCTGGCACGTCATCGCCGAGGGGCATGTGATCACCGACTGGTCCAGCGCCCTCACGGCCGAGCACGGCAACGTCTTCATCATGATCGGCGTGGCCCTGATCGTCTTCCCCAAGCTCGCGCTCGGCCTGTCCGGCTTCGAGACCGGCGTCGCGGTGATGCCGCACGTCAAGGGCGACCCGGGTGACACCGAGGCACAGCCGAAGGGCCGGATCCGGGACACGAAGAAGCTGCTCACCACCGCCGCCCTGATCATGAGCTGCTTCCTGATCACGACGAGCTTCATCACCACGCTGCTGATCCCTGAGAAGGAGTTCGAACCGGGCGGTCAGGCCAACGGCCGCGCGCTCGCGTTCCTCGCCCACGAGTACCTCGGCAACGCCTTCGGCACGGTCTACGACGTCTCGACGATCGCCATCCTCTGGTTCGCCGGCGCCTCCGCCATGGCCGGCCTCCTCAACCTGATGCCGCGCTATCTGCCCCGCTACGGCATGGCCCCGCACTGGGCCCGCGCGGTGCGCCCGATGGTCATCGTCTTCACCCTGGTCGCCTTCCTCGTCACCTGGATCTTCGACGCGGACGTCGATGCCCAGGGCGGCGCTTACGCCACCGGTGTCCTGGTGCTGATCAGCTCCGCCGCCATCGCCGTGACCATCGCGGCCCGCAAGGCCGGTCAGCGGAACTGGACCATCGGCTTCGCGGTCATCTCCGCAGTGTTCCTCTACACCACTGTCGTGAACGTCATCGAGCGCCCCGACGGTGTGAAGATCGGCGCCTGCTTCATCGCCGGCATCATCCTCGTCTCCCTGCTCTCGCGGCTGATGCGGGCCTTCGAGCTGCGCGTCACCAGCGTGACGCTGGACGACATGGCGGAACGTTTCGTCCGGGACATAGCCAGCCGCAAGATCCGGTTCATCGCCAATGAACCCGACCAGCGCGACAAGGCCGAGTACCGCGACAAGATCGAGCAGATCCGCAACGACAACGACGTCCCCGTCCAGGAGGACTTCGTGTTCGTCGAAGTGACGGTCACCGACCCGTCCGAGTTCGAGGCGGGCGTGACCGTACGCGGCGAGGTCCTGCACAACCGCTACCGCGTCCTCACCCTGGAGTCCTCCTCCATCCCCAACGCCCTGGCCGCGCTGCTCCTCCACGTCCGCGACACGACGGGCTGCATCCCCCACATCTACTTCGAGTGGACCGAGGGCACTCCCTTCGCCAACTTCCTGCGCTTCTTCCTCTTCGGCCAGGGCGAGGTCGCCCCGGTCACCCGCGAGGTGCTGCGCGAGGCGGAGCCCGACCGTGACCGCCGGCCTCGGGTGCACACCGGCTGAAACGGCCGCGGACATCAGGATCGCGTCAAGGTTGCACCGTAAGGCGTCAGAGCACCGACAGCGGCGGTCCCTCCGGCGCCCCGGAGCCCTACCGTCTGCACTGTGCAGGGAAGCGGGCCTCTTCCGATGCCGACCGGCGACCGCCACTGGCGTGGCAGCGCCTGGTTCGCAGTGGGCTGCGCCCTGGCCTTCCTCGGCATGACCCTGCTGGTCGACCTGGACGGGGAGACGCTGACACCGCCGCGTGCCCTGCTGTGGCTGGCCCTGACCGCTCTGCTCTTCACGATCCTGCTCCCCCAGCGGGTGACCGCGGGGCCGGGCTGGCTGGCGGTGCGTGGCCTCGTACGACGGCAGTCGGTGCGGACGGACGCGCTGGTGGCCGTACGACAGCACGGCCGCGTCTCCGCTCTGCTGACCCTGCGCGACACGGACGGCTGCCGCCTGGACCTGGATCCGCGGATCCTCGTCGCCAACCCGCTGCTCTGGCACGAGCTGGACACCGGGGTACGCCGGTCGCTCGAACGCGGGACGCTCCTCGAAGGCACGGACGTGGTCGAGCGGTTGGGGCATCAGATCGACGACGCCACGGCGCAGGCGGTGCTCAGGGCGTCGGGGATGTTCTGAACGGCGTGCGCCGCGGGGGACGTACCACTATTCGGCCGTACTGCATCCGCCCGGCGATCTCGACCCGCAGGACGACCGGCGCACCTGCATCACCGGCCGGACGCGTCCTGACCTTGGCGTAGTCGACCGCCAGGGCGTCGGTGTCCACCACCACGCCGGGCCGCGTGACCAGCCTGAGCGTGCCGCCGCGCATGTCCAGGTCGATCCGCAGGGTCCCGCCGGCTGTCACCGCCTGCGTGAAGTCGAGGGTCACATCGCCCCAGGACGACTCGATCTCCAGCCGCCTGGGCACCACCCACTCCCCGCCCCGCACGGCCGAACCGCCCTGTTGCTCGATCCGGACGACATCCTTGACCTCGACACGGCCCGGCGCCGCCGCCAGATCCACCGTCAGCTCGGCCAACTCGCCCACCGTGCGGGCGGAGAGAGCGGTGGTCACCCGCTCGTCCAGTTCCTCGATGGTCAGCCGACCGTCCCCCGCCGCCGCGTTCAGCACGTCCACAGCGCGGTCCCGGTCCGCGTCCGAGGCACGCAGCCCCGTGTGCGACAGCTCAGCCGCCATACCCTCACCCCGTTCGAACCGACCGACCCCACTGACGCTATATCGCGTTACACCCAACGGCCAACCCCCTGCCTCGAGTTCCCGGCCCGGCCCCTATCGTGACCGGCATGCAGTCCTACACGATCGGCCAGGCGGCGCGGCTGCTCGGCGTGAGCCCCGACACCGCGCGCCGCTGGGCGGACGCCGGCCGCGTCGCGACCCACCGCGACGACACCGGACGACGACTCATCGACGGCAAGGACCTCGCCGCGTTCTCCGTCGAACTCGCCAGGTCCGGCAGCGACGAGGAGGAGGCCTCCTACACCTCGGCCCGCAACGCCTTCCCCGGCATCGTCACCGCGATCAAACTCGGCGACGTCGCGGCCCAGGTGGAGATCCAGGCCGGCCCGCACCGACTGGTCTCCCTCCTGACCCGCGAGGCGGTCGAGGAACTGGGCCTGGAGGTCGGCATGGAGGCCACCGCCCGCGTGAAGTCGACGAACGTCCATATCGACCGCACGTAACCGGCCAGTCGACGCCGCTACGGTGGAGGCCGGAGTCTGCAAACCCCCACAAATCCCCACCCCACTCGCTCCCCTCCCACTCCCCTCCCACCGTCTGCGAGGCGTCCCTCCATGAGCCTGAGCATCCGCAACCAACTGCCCGGCACCGTCACCGCCATCGCCCCCGGCGAGGTCATGGCAACCGTCAAGGTCCACCTCGACGGCGGTCAGGACCTCACCGCGGCGATCACCCTGGACGCCGTCGAGGACCTCGGCCTGGCCGAGGGGACCGGCGTGACCGCCCTCGTGAAGGCCACGGAGATCTCCCTCGCCACCGCACCGATCAGCGGTCTGTCCATCCGCAACCAACTCCCCGGCACGGTCACCGGCATCGCCACGGGCGGCGCGATGGCCTCGGTGAAGATCGCCGTGGAGGGCGGCGTGCTCACCGCGGCCATCACCAGGGACGCCACCAACGACCTCGCCCTGGCTCCCGGGATGCCCGTCGTCGCGCTGGTCAAGGCGACGGAGGTGGCACTGACGACGGCGTGACGCGGGAGCGCCCCGGCCGCCGACGTGCGGCAGGACGGGTGCCCCCGCCGGCCTGACGACAAGGGCTGCCGACGTCGTGCGGGGCACACGCCGACCTCACGCACGAGGGCTCCGCCCGGCCGAACACGGCCAGAGCGGAGCCCTCGATCACCTACGCCGGTGCGTCAGCCCTCGTACGCGTCCATCGGCGGGCAGGAGCACACCAGGTTCCGGTCGCCGAAGGCCTGGTCGATCCGGCGCACCGGCGGCCAGTACTTGTCGGCGGCCGACACCCCGGCCGGGAACACGGCCTCCTCACGGCTGTACGCGTGCTCCCACTCACCGCCCAGCGCACCGGCGGTGTGCGGAGCGTTCCGCAGCGGGTTGTCGTCCGCGGGCCACTCACCCGACCCGACCTTCTCGATCTCCGCACGAATGGCGATCATCGTCTCGCAGAACCGGTCGAGTTCGTTCAGGTCCTCGGACTCGGTCGGCTCGATCATGAGCGTTCCGGCCACCGGGAACGACATCGTCGGCGCGTGGAAGCCGTAGTCGATGAGCCGCTTGGCCACATCGTCGACGCTCACGCCGGTCGCCTTGGTCAGCGGCCGCAGATCGATGATGCACTCGTGCGCGACGAGCCCGCCCGGCCCGGTGTAGAGCACCGGGTAGTGCGGCTCCAGCCGCTTGGCGATGTAGTTGGCGGACAGCACCGCCACCTGCGTGGCCCGCTTGAGCCCCTCGCCGCCCATCAGCCGTACGTACGACCACGAGATCGGCAGGATCCCGGCGGAACCCCAGGGCGCGGCCGAGATCGGGCCGACGCCCGTCTCCGGCCCGGCCGCGGGCTGCAGCGGGTGGTTCGGCAGATACGGCGCCAGGTGCGCACGCACACCGACAGGGCCGACGCCCGGACCGCCACCGCCGTGCGGGATGCAGAAGGTCTTGTGCAGGTTCAGGTGCGAGACGTCACCACCGAAGTGCCCCGGCTTGGCAAGCCCCACGAGGGCGTTGAGGTTGGCACCGTCGACGTACACCTGCCCGCCGGCCTCGTGCACCTGAGCGCAGATGTCGGCGACGTGCTCCTCGAACACCCCGTGCGTCGACGGGTACGTGATCATCAGCACCGACAGCTCGTCCCGATGCTTCTCGATCTTCGCCCGCAGATCCTCGACGTCGATCTCACCGTCGTCGGCCGTCTTCACGACGACGACCTTCATGCCGGCCATGACGGCGCTGGCGGCGTTGGTCCCGTGGGCGGACGACGGAATCAGACAGACGGTGCGCTGCTCGTCCCCGTTGGCCCGGTGGAATCCGCGTACGGCGAGCAGCCCGGCCAGCTCCCCCTGCGACCCGGCGTTGGGTTGCAGCGACACCTTGTCGTAGCCGGTGACCTCGGCGAGACGTTCCTCCAGCTCGCGGATGAGCGTCAGATAGCCCTGCGCCTGCTCGGCGGGCGCGAAGGGGTGCAGCTGTCCGAACTCCGGCCAGGTGACCGGCTCCATCTCGGTCGTCGCGTTGAGCTTCATGGTGCAGGAGCCCAGCGGGATCATGCCGCGGTCGAGCGCGTAGTCGCGGTCGGCGAGCCTGCGCAGGTAGCGCAGCATCGCGGTCTCGGAACGGTGCTGGTGGAAGACGGGGTGCGTGAGGACCTCGTCGCTGCGCAGCAGCCCGCCCGGAAGGGCGTCCTCGGCTCCCTCGTCCAGCGCCTCGACATCACCCTCGACCCCGAACGCCGTCCATACGGCACCCAGTTGGGCCCGCGTGGTGGTCTCGTCGCAGGCGAGGGACACGTGGTCGGCGTCGACGAGACGCAGGTTGACGCCGTTCTGCCGGGCGGCGGCGACAACTTCGGCGGCCTTCTCGGGCACCCGCACGGTCAGCGTGTCGAAGTAGGAACCGTGCACGACCTCGACACCACCGGCCGTGAGGCCCGCGGCGAGGACGGCGGCGTACCGGTGAGTGCGCCGGGCGATGCCGCGCAGCCCCTCGGGACCGTGGTACACGGCGTACATCCCGGCCATCACCGCGAGCAGCACCTGCGCGGTACAGATGTTGCTGGTCGCCTTCTCCCGCCGAATGTGCTGCTCACGCGTCTGGAGGGCCAGCCGGTACGCCCGGTTCCCGTCGACATCCACGGACACACCCACGAGCCGCCCGGGCAGGCTGCGCGCGAACTTCTCGTGTACGGCCATGTAGCCGGCGTGCGGCCCGCCGAAGCCCATCGGCACGCCGAACCGCTGTGTCGTCCCGACCGCGATGTCCGCCCCGAGCTCACCGGGGGACTTCAGCAGCGTGAGCGCGAGCAGATCGGCGGCGACGGTGACGAGGGCGCCGAGCTCATGGGCCTGCTCGATGACGGGCTTGATGTCCCGTACGACGCCGGAGGAGCCCGGGTACTGCACCAGCACGCCGTTGATCTCACGCCCGGCGATCTCGGCCGGAATGCCGTCGCTGAGGTCGGCGACCACGACCTCCACGCCGGTGGGCTCGGCACGGGTCTCGATCACGGCGATGGTCTGCGGAAGCACATCCGCGTCGACCAGGAACAGCCCCTTCTTGTTCTTGCCCATCCGCAGCGACAGGGCCATGGCCTCCGCCGCCGCGGTCCCCTCGTCCAGCAGCGAGGCACCGGAGGTCGGCAGTCCGGTGAGGTCGGCGACCATGGTCTGGAAGTTCAGCAGGGCCTCGAGCCGTCCCTGCGAGATCTCGGGCTGATACGGCGTGTAAGCCGTGTACCAGGCCGGATTCTCCATGACATTGCGCAGGATGACCGGCGGCGTGAAGGTCCCGTAGTACCCGAGCCCGATCATCGGGTCCAACACCTGGTTGCGATCGGCGAGCGAGCGCAGCTCGGCGAGCACCTCGGCCTCGGTACGCGCCCCCGGCAGTTCGAGGGAGTCGGCGTTCTTGATCACATCCGGCACCGCGGCGGCGGTGAGCTCGTCGAGCGAGCCGTACCCGACCTGGGCGAGCATCTTGGCCCGAGCCTCTTGATCAGGACCGATATGACGCTGCTCGAACGGAATACCCTGCTCGAGCTCGGAGAGCGGAATGCGATGGGCGGTCATTGCGGAGGCCTCCTGGTCTGACACGACCTTCGAGGGGCACCACGGCGCGGGTACCCGGACGGCCTCCCCCTCTGTCATCTCAACCTGAGAGCTTCACCGGGGCACCACAAGGTGCCCGGTTTTCACCGTCGGTGAGAGCGGAGGCCATCGACACCCGCCCTGCTTTCCAGAGTGACCTCGTCCGTGCGGTACGTGTGCCTGAGAGATTCCGGGGAGGATTTGCTCCTTCGGCGCCTCCGGATGGTTCCCGGAGGACTCTCCCGCACGGGGTCAGCAGCCGGTAGCCAGCCTACCAGCGGGGTCAACGCACGGTCCTTCGAGTGGCCGCGCTCACCAATGTGCCCTTTCGTAGTGCTTACGGATGAGTTGCGACCAAGTGGAGGGCCCGTGCAGACCGACATCGATCCGCGCAATCTGATCGGCCGCAAGGCCTTCGACCGCAACGGCACCAAGATCGGCACCATCGACGAGGTCTACCTCGACGACGCGACCGGAGTGCCGGAATGGGCGGCGATACGCACCGGCCTGTTCTCCCGGGACGCCTTCGTCCCCCTGGAGCCCAGCGATTTGGTCGAGGGCAGCCTCCACGTCCCCTTCGACCGCGCCCTCATCAAGGACGCCCCCGATTTCGGCGTGGGCCGCCACCTCTCCCCCGAACAGGAACTCCAGCTCTACCACCATTACGGCCTCGACGTAACGGCTCCGCCCCCACCCCCTGACCGGGACTTCGGCAACCTGGCAACCACGGAAACCCCGGACGACAACGGCCCCCGCACATCCCACCCTCACTCCTGAAGACGCCCCCGCCTTCCACCGCACATCCCCCAGCCCGCACAGTCACGCCCACCTCCGGCCCGCCCGCACGGCTGACACGCCGCCTCCGCGCGGTCGAGTTCTCCTGCCCAGCCGCACCCCATCGCAACGCAACGCCGCGGCGGCGCCCACACGGCAGCCGACCTCATACAGCTGCGGGCAGTCGTGCCGCTGGGGCGGCACGGGAGCGGCACCCCGCAAGCGCGGGCGAGCGACCCACCTCTTACGGCAGCCGCAACGCCGGGCGCCCAGGAAGAACCAACCGCACGTCCGGTTCAGCCCGCCCACGTCCTACCCGGGCACCACGGGCGGCGCCTCCCCCACGCCCCCACAACCCCGCTCCCTTTCCCGTCCCAGGAAACCGGCCTCCACCCCTAAAACCCCACCAACCCCATGCCCGCCGCCTTCCGCATCTCCCCCATCTCCCGCAGACACCCCACGTCTCTCCCGCACCAACGGCAACGGATCCGCCGCCTCCAACCCCGGATCGTCGACCCGAAACGTCCGCACCCGCCCCGGCCCCGACGCCTCAGGTGTCTCGAACCGCACAGTCACCCGCCCCAGCCCACTCCCCTGCACCCATCCGTGCCCGTGCTCGACGTGCCGCACATCGTGCCCCGCCACCCACCGCCGCTCGACGGACAGCGCAGCCTCCCGCTCCGCCAAGGGCTCCTCGGGGGCGCCCTCCTCGCCGTGCTCGACCCGCTCCCCCGCCACCTGCGCGAACAGATCCTCCTGCGTGTAGTCGGCCAACCCGGTGACCCCGACCCCCAGCAGCCGTACCCCACCCGTCGTGTCCACGGAATCCAGCAGCCGCAGCGCAGCCTCGCGCACCACACCCGGGTCGTCCGTCGGCCCACGCAACGTCTCGGACCGGGTCAGGGTCGAGAAGTCGTACCGACGCACCTTCAGCACGATGGTCCGCCCGGACAGGCCGGCCCCCCGCAACCGCCGAACACAACGATCGGCCAGGCGCTGCACCTCCAGCCCCACCCGGACCCGGTCATGAATGTCCACGTCGTACGTGTCCTCGACCGACACCGACTTGGCCTCCCGCTCGGCCACCACGGGCCGCTCGTCGTGCGCCAGCGCCATGGCGTACAGGGCATGCCCATGAGCCTTGCCCAGCAGCCGTACCAGCTCGTCCTCACCCGCCTCGGCGATCTCGTCGACCGTGTGGATTCCGGCCCGCCGCAGATGGTCCCCGGTCGCCGGCCCCACCCCCGGCAGGGTCCGCACCGACATGGGCGCGAGCAACGCCCGCTCCGTCCCTGGCTCGATCACCACCAGCCCGTCGGGTTTGGCCTCCTCCGAGGCGATCTTCGCCAGCATCTTGGACGCGGCCAGGCCCACCGACCCCGCAAGCCCGGTGGCGGCCCGTATGTCGGCGCGCAGCTTCACCCCCACCAGCCGCGCGGACTCCTCGTCCCAGGCCGCTCCTCCGGCCTCCAGGTCCACGAACGCCTCGTCCAGGCTCAGCGGCTCCACCAGCGGTGACAGCTCCCGCAGCAGGCCCATCACCTGCTCGCTGACGTCGCGGTAGATCCCGAAGCGCGGCACGAGATACGCGGCATTGGGCGCCAGCCGGCGCGCCTGCCCCATGGGCATCGCCGAGTGCACCCCGAACACACGGGCCTCATACGACGCGGTGGCGACGACTCCCCGCGGCCCGAGCCCGCCCACGATCACGGCTTTGCCGCGCAGGCTCGGCTTGGATGCCTGCTCCACCGAGGCGTAGAAGGCATCCATGTCGAGATGCAGGATCGTAGGCGCGTTCCTCACATCTCCGATGCTGCCTCACGCCACTGACAATGCCCTGCTGCAACCGCCTGATACGCCGCCCAGGCCGGCCCATCGACCCCATTCCGCCCGCCGCCACACGGCAACTTCGACGGCGTCCCGGCAAGGACTGCTCAGACCGCCCGGTTTCGCCGCCGAGCCAGCTCGTCCGCCGGATTGTGCCCGACCAGGGTCTCGCCGGTGTCGATCCGCTCCCCGTGCAGCTGCGACAAGGCGCTCTCGACGTCCCGCCACACCACACCCACGGCGATCCCGAAGACCCCCTGCCCGCCCTGGAGCAGCGCGTGCACCTCGTCCGGGGAACTGCACTCGTACACCGTCGCACCGTCGCTCATCAGCGTCAGGCGCTCAAGATCCCGAAAGCCCCGCTCCCGCAGATGCTGCACGGCGGTACGGATGTTCTGCAATGACACACCGGTGTCCAGGAACCGCTTGACGATCTTCAGGACGACGACGTCCCGGAAGCTGTAGAGCCGCTGCGTCCCGGACCCGTGAGCGGGCCGCACGCTGGGCTCGACAAGGCCGGTGCGCGCCCAGTAGTCCAGTTGCCGGTATGTGATGCCCGCGGCCGCACAGGCCGTCGGACCGCGATAGCCGATCTGCTCGGTCGCCATGGACGCCGCCCCTCCGCCGCTGCTCGGCACGGCCGTCGGTCGCTGCGGAGCGTGATCGGCCGCGCTGCCCTGAAGCGGGCTGGTGTGAAGCGGGTACGGGCCGCTCGCCCCGAGACTGCGTCCGGGGGCACCCCCAGCCGTACCGTCGCCGCTGCTTCTCACGCCGACCTCCGTCCTTGACCTGCCTTCTCGACGGTAGGCAGTCACCAGGGGTGCGTCAACGATCGCCACACTCGGCACGCCGAGTGATAATCACCCTAGGAGTGGTTTCCCGTGCCCCACCGCGGGGAAAGGCTAGCCGAATGCGCTCGGAGCAGGCCGCAGGACGCTCTCCCTCGCCGCTGGCAAATGCCGGCATTTGAGCCGTAACGGGCTGTGGGCCGAACCACCACGGACCGCAAGTCCGCCGGGCCGCCCACGCCGCCTCACTGGCTGCTGGTGCCGAAGTCCTCGGGCGAGATCTGGTCGAGGAACTCGCGGAACTTCTCCACCTCGTCCTCCTGCTCGTCCGGAATCGCGATGCCCGCGTCGTCGAGCACGCCGTCGCTGCCGTAGATCGGCGTTCCGGTGCGCAGGGCCAGCGCTATGGCATCGGAGGGGCGGGCGCTCACCTCGACGCCGCTGGCGAACACCAGCTCGGCGTAGAAGACGCCCTCACGCAGATCCGTGATGCGTACTTCGGTGAGCTCCTGGCCGACGGCCTCCAGCACGTCCTTGAACAGGTCGTGGGTCAGCGGTCGCGCGGGGGCCATGCCCTGCTGGGCGAAGGCGATCGCCGTCGCCTCCCCCGGCCCGATCCAGATGGGGAGGTAGCGGTCGCCTCCCACTTCACGCAGGAGCACGATCGGTTGGTTGGAGGGCATTTCGACCCGGACACCTACGACATCGAGCTCGTTCACACAGCAACCCTAGGCCGTGCTCGGGACGTTTGGGTAGTCGGGCCGAGAACGGGTGGCCGATCCGGGCTCCCCGCCCCTGCCCGGCTCAGGGCAGCCGCACTCCGAGAGCGGTCTGCACCAGGGCGGCGTGCAGCTTCACGGCCAGCCCCGCCAGTTCCTTCGTACGCGCCTCGGCATGAGCCCTGGTCTGCGGATTGCGGTGCCGCCGCAGAGGCGCCACGACCTGGTCCACCAGCCCGGCCTCACGGTCGGCGGCGGCCTTCATCACCCGCAGATGCCGCGGCTCGATCCCGAACCGCCCCAGCTCTACGACGAGCGAGGCCACGGTGACAGCCTCCGCGTCGTACGCCCCGTCGGGAAACGGGGCGATCAGGCCGTACGACTCCCATTCCGCGAGCTCCTGCTCACCGATCTCGGCGGCGACGAGCAGCTCGGCCCGCCCGACCCGGGCCGCGGTGGGAGCCTCGACGGGCTCCAGGACCGTTTCTCCATCGCGCTGCCGGCACACGGTCGGCAGTGGTGCGGCCTCACCGCGCTCCATGGCGTCCAGATGCTCGCGGATCACCTTGAGCGGCAGGTAGTGGTCCCGCTGCATCCGCAGAACGTGGCCGAGCCGCTCGACGTCCTGCGCACTGAACTTGCGATACCCCGAGGGGGTCCGCTGCGGCTCGACGAGCCCCTCCGACTCCAGGAAACGGATCTTGGAGATGGTGATGTCAGGGAACTCATCGCGCAGCACGTTCAGCACCGTGCCGATGCTCATCAGCCGACCGTCCGTGGCGGCGATGCCGTTTCCGGCACCGCCCCTCGGTGTTTTCAGCATGGACCTTCCCTGGGTATCCCCGGACGGGCTCCGGGGGAGGGTCAGTAGCCCCGCTGGCTCGCGTAGAAGACCAGCCGGTACTTGCCGATCTGCACCTCGTCACCGTTGTTCACAGCAACCTGGTCAATCCGCTCGCGATTGACGTACGTGCCGTTCAGGCTGCCGACGTCGGCCACCGTGAACGAGCCGTCCTGAGCGCGACGGAACTCCACGTGCCGGCGCGAGACCGTCACGTCGTCCAGGAAGATGTCGCTCTGCGGGTGCCGCCCGGCCGTGGTCAGATCGCCGTCCAGCAGGAAGCGGCTGCCCGAGTTCGGGCCACGGCGCACCACCAGGAGCGCGGAGCCCAGCGGCAGCGCGTCGACCGCGGCCTGCGCCTCCGGAGACAACGCAGGGATCGCCGTCTGACCGGTGGTCTCGGCGTCGTAGGCCTCAAGACCGGAGATGGAGATCGTGGAGGTCGTCTCGGACGGACGCTCGGGCGTGGCACCCGGCCGCAACGGGGCGCCGCAGTTGGAACAGAAGCGGCTGTTCTCCGCGTTGCGGTTACCGCACCTCGTACACACCAGGGCCGACATCGGGGAAAACCCTCCACCCGTACTTGAGGTTGACGGTTGCCCAAAACCTATGCCGCCGGACTGGCCAGGGTCAACTGACGGCGCGCCCTGACCACCGGAAATGTCACCACCGGGCCCAGGCACCTGGTCCCTGAACAAGGGGCGCTGACCCTCATCGTCCCCCTGCGCGCGGTGACGAGCGGTCGCGTTGTCGCCACCGTCTCGCGCGCTCTTGCCGAACAACTTCGCAAACAACTTCACGGGCGATTCCCCTTGACCGAAATAGACCCGCCCGTGGGGCAGGACGAACCGTGACTGCACTCCCTGGCCGACCCGGACATCCTCACAACGTCCGTCTCCACCAGACAGTTTCCACCACGCACCACCCATTCGGTGCGCCGACCCCCCGCAACCTCATGCCCTCGCCTGATGTCCCCCATGCACCGCCGGTTCACTGGGAGGACGACCGAGCGTAGTCAGGCCGCTTCGCCGCTCGCAAGGCGTCCACGACGATCTTGTCCGACCGCTCGATGGTCACGGTGGCCTGCTCCTTCTCGAGAGTCTGAACCACGCCTCCAGGGATGTTGAGCGCTGGTTCGAGGTCCTGCGACTTGCCGATGACCTTGAAACGATACGGAGCGTTGATCTTGTTCCCGTCGACGCTCACGCTGTTGCCGGCGTCGGTCAGATAGGTGCCGGCGACGACGCGTACGCCGTTCACCTGGATCGCTTCCGCGCCGGCCGCGCGCAGCTCCTGGATCGCGTCGAGCAGCATGTCCGCCTCGACCGTCCCCTTCGTGTCGTCGATGGTCATCGTGATGCCCGGCCCCTGAGCCGCCACCGTGCCCGCCAGAATGCCGAGTTGCCTCTCCTTCTCGACCGTCTGCTTGCGGGCCTCCTCGGCCTGGTTCGAACTGTTCTCCAGCTCATCGCGCTGCTTCTCGAGACCTTGCTTCTCGTCCTCAAGACGCTGAGTACGGTCATCCAGTTCATCGAGGATGCGAACGAGATCTTCCTGACGTGCGCCACGCAGGGCCCCGTCACCGTCACTGTTCGACGCAACCTGGACGGCCAGGCCGAAGCCGAGGCCGAACAGCAGGACAGCGACGATGAGTTGGGCCCGGCTGACCCGCGGCGGCCACAGCCCCTTCACGAGCCGCTGCCGACCAGTGAGGTCGCTCGACTGCCCCTTGGTGCCGTCCGCGGCCTCCGAGGCGTTGTCCATGGCCTCGGCCGCGCCCGCCGGCATCTCCTCGGGCAGTTCCTTGCGCAGCCTGTTCTCCGGTGCCTCGTCGTGGTTGCTCATCGGCCTCACGCCCGGAACACGTGCCGGCGAATCGCCGCGGCGTTCGAGAAGATACGGATGCCGAGCACGACGACCACACCGGTGGACAGCTGGGCGCCCACGCCCAACTTGTCGCCCAGGAACACGATCAGCGCGGCCACGACCACGTTGGACAGGAACGACACGACGAAGACCTTGTCGTCGAAAATGCCGTCGAGCATGGCCCGTAGACCTCCGAAGACGGCGTCGAGGGCCGCCACGACGGCAATCGGCAGATAAGGCTCGACGACCGCCGGAACCTCAGGCCGGACCAACAGGCCGGCCACGACGCCCACGACGAGGCCCAGTACGGCGATCACGATGTGCCCTTCTCGGTTTTCTCGGTGTTCGGCTGTGCTGTACGTACGGTCACGCTCGGGGCGGCGGGCAGCCGAAGGTCGTCCTGCACGGAAATGCCGGTCCGGATCCCGAAGTTCTCCTGCAGGGCGTGCAGATACAGCCCGTCGGCGCTGTCCTGGAACCTGGTGCTCAACCGCTCGCCATCCCCCACCGCGAGCACCGTGTACGGCGGCACCAGCGGCTTGTTGTCGACCAGTATTGCGTCTCCCGCGGCCCTGATCGCCGACAGGGCCGTCAAGCGCTGCCCGTTGATCGAAATGGCCTCGGCGCCCGACTCCCACAGCCCGTTGACCACACGCTGCATGTCGCGGTCGCGCACCCGGCCGGTGTCGGAGAACCCGGACGTTCCGCGCGGGTCGCCGCCGCCGCTCGAGGCGGTCTCCTTGGAGTCGTTGACGATCAGCTTCACGCCGGGACCGTGCACCTCGACAGCACCCGCCAGGATGCCCACCAGCTCCCCCTGGTCACTGTCACCGGTCGACTTCAGCGCCTCACGCTGCCGCGCGCTCACGTCGTCGCGCAGCTTGTCGACGGTCTCTTCAAGCTGGTCCGCCGCCGCGGTCTCACGGTCGATGCGGTCGACCAGCTCCTCGCGCTCCTTCGCCACAACGGGCGCCGCGACCCGCGCCTGCGCCGCCCCAACGGTCACCACGAGCGCCGCGAGCACCAGACCGGCAGCGAGCCCCAGCTTCGCCCTGAGCGTCCTGGGCAGCCCTCCGTCGCCCGCGGCCTTCTTGCGCGCGGCTGCCTCGGCGTAACCGTCGTCGAGGCTGTGATCCATGACGTTGGTGAGCAGCGACATGGACGCGTCCGGGCGCGCTGGGCGCGTAGGTGTGCTCCGAACGGGGGGCTGCTGCGGCATGCCGCACATCGTCGCACGTCGCCGCCGATACCTCCGAATGGCCCCACCGCCGTGCCGGACAGGCCCCTCGGGGGATGCCTGTCCAGCACGCGCGCGTGGTACGTACGTCAGCGGCCGGCGCTGTCCACGACCGCCGCCCATTCGTCGAGCAGAGCCTGCGCTGAGGCGTCGTCCGGGCCTTCCGCCCACAGATGGGTGACCGCCTCGGCCGGGTCGGGCAGCACCATCACCCAGCGCCCGTCCGTCTCCACAACCCGCACACCATCGGTCGTGTCGACAAAGCGATCTCCGGCCTCCTCCACGACTCGACGCATCACGAGCCCCTTGACGGCCCAGGGAGTCGCAAGATCCCGTTTGATGACATGGGCCCGCGGAATCCGCGCGTCGATCTGGCTGAGCGTGAGCTGCGTCCGCGCCACCAGGCCGATCAGCCGTACGAAGGCCGCCGAACCGTCGAAGACACTGCTGAACTCCGGGATGATGAACCCGCCCCTACCGTCACCGCCGAAGATCGTCGTGTCGTCTCGACCGACCCGGGTCAGGTCGTCCGGCGACGTCGTCGTCCATTCCACCTGCGTCCCGTGGTACGCCGCCACCTGCTCGGCGATCCTCGTCGTGGTCACCGGCAGCGCCACACGCCCACTGCGCCGCTCCGCGGCCACCAGGTCGAGCATGACGAGCAGAGCCCGGTCGTCCTCGACGATCCGCCCCTTCTCGTCCACCAGCGACAGCCGCTCACCGACCGGGTCGAACCGCACCCCGAACGCGGCCCGCGCGGACGCCACGATCTCTCCCAGCCGCACCAGCCCCGACCGCCGCGTATCCGCAGACTCCGTGGGCCTCGACTCGTCGAGACCGGGGTTGATCGTCAGCGAGTCCACACCGAGCTTGCCGAGCAAGCTGGGCAGCACGAGCCCCGCGCTGCCGTTGGACGCGTCGACGACGACCTTGAGCCCCGACTCCGAAATCCCCGTCGTATCGACATTCCGCAGCAACGACCCGGTGTACGAGTCGAAGACACTGGCCGGGAAATGCAGATCCCCGATCTCTCCGGGGAACGCACGCCGGTACTCCTGCCGCGCGAAGACCCTGTCCAGCTTGCGCTGACTGGCCTGCGACAAATCTGCACCCCGGCCGTCGAAGAACATGATGTCCACGGAATCCGGCACACCGGGCGTCGTACGGATCATGATCCCGCCGGCACTGCCCCGCGCAGTCTGCTGCCGCGCCACGGGCAGCGGTACGTTCTCCAGGTCCCGTACGTCGATGGCGCTGGCCTGCAGCGCCGAGATGACCGCCCGCTTGAGCGCACGGGCACCACGGGAGTGGTCGCGAGCCGTGGTGACGGTGGACCCCTTCTTCAAGGTCGTCGCATACGCGCCGGCGAGTCGCACCGCTAGCTCGGGCGTAATCTCCACGTTCAGGATTCCGGAGACGCCGCGGGCACCGAACAGATGCGCCTGGCCCCTCGACTCCCAGATCACCGAGGTGTTGACGAAGGCGCCGGCCTCGATGGTCTTGAACGGATAGACGCGCACATTGCCCTGAACGATCGATTCTTCACCGATCAGGCACTCGTCACCGATGACCGCGCCGTCCTCGATCCGGGCCGCCCGCATGATGTCGGTGTTCTTCCCGACGACGCACCCACGCAGATTGCTGTGCTGCCCGATGTACACGTTGTCGTGCACAACAGCCTTGTGAAGAAAGGCTCCGCTCTTCACGACCACGTTCGAGCCGACGACGGTGTGCTCACGGATTTCCACACCGGCCTCGACCTTGGCGTAGTCCCCGATATACAGGGGCCCACGAAGCACGGCATCAGGGTGCACCTCGGCGCCTTCGGCCACCCAGACACCCGGGGAGATCTCGAACCCGTCGAGCTCGACGTCGACCTTGCCCTCCAGGACGTCGGCCTGCGCCTTCACATAACTCTCGTGGGTGCCGACGTCCTCCCAGTACCCCTCCGCGATATAGCCATAGATCGGCTTGCCTTCCTTCATGAGCTGCGGGAAGACGTCGCCGGACCAGTCCACGGGAACGTCGGCCTCGACATAGTCGAAGACCTCGGGCTCCATGACATAGATGCCGGTGTTCACCGTGTCCGAGAAGACCTGACCCCAGGTCGGCTTCTCGAGGAAGCGTTCGACCTTGCCTTCCTCGTCGACGATGGTGATGCCGAATTCCAGCGGATTGGGCACACGCGTCAGGCAGACCGTGACGAGGGCACCTTTTTCCTTGTGGAAATTGATCAGCTCGGTGAGGTCGAAGTCGGTCAGGGCATCACCGGAGATGACGAGGAAAGCATCGTCCTTCAACGCCTCTTCGGCGTTCTTGACGCTTCCGGCGGTACCGAGTGGCTTCTCCTCATTGGCATAGGTGAGCTCCATTCCGAGCTCTTCACCGTCACCGAAGTAGTTCTTGACCAGAGAGGCCAGGAACTGAACTGTCACGACAGTTTCATTCAGCCCATGCCTTTTGAGCAGCCGCAGAACGTGCTCCATGATCGGCCGGTTGGCCACCGGCAAGAGCGGCTTGGGCATGCTTGAGGTCATGGGACGAAGGCGTGTGCCTTCGCCCCCGGCCATCACGACGGCCTTCATGTCGGAAGCGTCCTCCTCGAAGAGACGACTGTCTAGCCGACTTCACCCGTCCAGATTGTCCCGCACTTTTCCGCCGCGGGCCATCGAGCGCCAGGCGCTCCAATCCGCGAGTTCAATCGGCCATGGCGTCCGCACGGACCAGGCGGCGGACTTGTACCACGTAGAGGACTCCTGCCCACCAATACAGGGTTGTACCCCATCCGGCGAACGCCCATCCGAAAATAGCAGCGAGTGACGGGATCCATCCGCTTCCGTCGCTGAGCAGCAGCAACGGGAAGGCATACATCAGGTTGAACGTGGCAGCCTTCCCAAGGAAGTTCACCTGAGGTGGCGGATAGCCATGGCGTCTGAGGATGCCCACCATCACCAGCAGAACCAGCTCACGCGCCAAAAGTGCAGCGGTCAACCAGACCGGCAGAATCTCGCGCCAGGTGAGGCCGACCAAAGTCGAGAGAATGTAGAGCCGGTCGGCCGCAGGGTCGAGAAGCCGGCCCAGGCTGCTGATCTGGTTCCAGCGTCGCGCAAGCTTGCCGTCCAGGTAGTCACTGACGCCACTCAGAGCCAGCACCAGAAGTGCCCAGCCGTCACTCTTGGGCCCACCGAACTCAGGCCTGAGAATCAGCCACAGGAACAGCGGCACACCAAGGAGCCGCGCCATGCTGAGGATGTTGGGGATGGTGAGCACTCGATCCGTCTGGACGCGAGTCTCCTGGACCTCCACCCGAGGGCCTCCTGTGGGAAACGTACCTACGATGCCCCCTGACCCTACCTCAACGCAAAAAAGCTCTGGCCCTCGGGCTGTATGCCCAAGAGCCAGAGCTCTAAAAGGAGTTCGGCGGCGTCCTACTCTCCCACAGGGTCCCCCCTGCAGTACCATCGGCGCTGTAAGGCTTAGCTTCCGGGTTCGAAATGTAACCGGGCGTTTCCCTCACGCTATAACCACCGAAACACTATGAAACTGTCAGCCGCACCGCATGTGGCCATACGGGGCTG
Source organism: Streptomyces sp. NBC_01017 (assembly GCF_045162795.1). Lineage (NCBI taxonomy): Bacteria > Bacillati > Actinomycetota > Actinomycetes > Kitasatosporales > Streptomycetaceae > Streptomyces > Streptomyces sp. NBC_01017. The sequence continues at coordinate 8,749,202 of NZ_CP108683.1, read as the reverse complement.
TTCGTGGTTTCAGAACCAACACAGTGGACGCGAGCATCTATGGACAAGCCCTCGGCCTATTAGTACCGGTCACCTCCACACGTTGCCGTGCTTCCAGATCCGGCCTATCAACCCAGTCGTCTACTGGGAGCCTTACCCCATCAAGTGGGTGGGAATACTCATCTCGAAGCAGGCTTCCCGCTTAGATGCTTTCAGCGGTTATCCCTCCCGAACGTAGCCAACCAGCCATGCCCTTGGCAGAACAACTGGCACACCAGAGGTTCGTCCGTCCCGGTCCTCTCGTACTAGGGACAGCCCTTCTCAATATTCCTGCGCGCGCAGCGGATAGGGACCGAACTGTCTCACGACGTTCTAAACCCAGCTCGCGTACCGCTTTAATGGGCGAACAGCCCAACCCTTGGGACCGACTCCAGCCCCAGGATGCGACGAGCCGACATCGAGGTGCCAAACCATCCCGTCGATATGGACTCTTGGGGAAGATCAGCCTGTTATCCCCGGGGTACCTTTTATCCGTTGAGCGACGGCGCTTCCACAAGCCACCGCCGGATCACTAGTCCCGACTTTCGTCCCTGCTCGACCCGTCGGTCTCACAGTCAAGCTCCCTTGTGCACTTACACTCAACACCTGATTGCCAACCAGGCTGAGGGAACCTTTGGGCGCCTCCGTTACTCTTTAGGAGGCAACCGCCCCAGTTAAACTACCCATCAGACACTGTCCCTGATCCGGATCACGGACCCAGGTTAGACATCCAGCACGACCAGAGTGGTATTTCAACGATGACTCCCCCTGAACTGGCGTCCAGAGTTCACAGTCTCCCACCTATCCTACACAAGCCGAACCGAACACCAATATCAAACTGTAGTAAAGGTCCCGGGGTCTTTCCGTCCTGCTGCGCGAAACGAGCATCTTTACTCGTAGTGCAATTTCACCGGGCCTATGGTTGAGACAGTCGAGAAGTCGTTACGCCATTCGTGCAGGTCGGAACTTACCCGACAAGGAATTTCGCTACCTTAGGATGGTTATAGTTACCACCGCCGTTTACTGGCGCTTAAGTTCTCAGCTTCGCCAGGACGAATCCTGACTAACCGGTCCCCTTAACGTTCCAGCACCGGGCAGGCGTCAGTCCGTATACATCGCCTTACGGCTTCGCACGGACCTGTGTTTTTAGTAAACAGTCGCTTCTCGCTGGTCTCTGCGGCCACCCCCAGCTCAGGAAGCAAGTTCCCTCACCAGTGATGGCCCCCCTTCTCCCGAAGTTACGGGGGCATTTTGCCGAGTTCCTTAACCATAGTTCACCCGAACGCCTCGGTATTCTCTACCTGACCACCTGAGTCGGTTTAGGGTACGGGCCGCCATGAAACTCGCTAGAGGCTTTTCTCGACAGCATAGGATCATCCACTTCACCACAATCGGCTCGGCATCAGGTCTCAGCCTTGTGTGCGACGGATTTACCTACCGCACGGCCTACACCCTTACCCCGGGACAACCACCGCCCGGGCTGGACTACCTTCCTGCGTCACCCCATCACTCACCTACTACAGGTCTGGTCCGTCGGCTCCACCACTCCCCTTTGCCCGAAGGCTCCAGGGCGGCTTCACGGACTTAGCATCGCCTGGTTCAATGTTTGACGCTTCACAGCGGGTACCGGAATATCAACCGGTTATCCATCGACTACGCCTGTCGGCCTCGCCTTAGGTCCCGACTTACCCTGGGCAGATCAGCTTGACCCAGGAACCCTTAGTCAATCGGCGCACACGTTTCTCACGTGTGAATCGCTACTCATGCCTGCATTCTCACTCGTGAACCGTCCACCACTGCCTTCCGGCGCGGCTTCACCCGGCACACGACGCTCCCCTACCCATCACAGCACCCGTTGGGGCTATTGCTGCAATGACACGACTTCGGCGGTACGCTTGAGCCCCGCTACATTGTCGGCGCGGAATCACTAGACCAGTGAGCTATTACGCACTCTTTCAAGGGTGGCTGCTTCTAAGCCAACCTCCTGGTTGTCTCTGCGACTCCACATCCTTTCCCACTTAGCGTACGCTTAGGGGCCTTAGTCGATGCTCTGGGCTGTTTCCCTCTCGACCATGGAGCTTATCCCCCACAGTCTCACTGCCGCGCTCTCACTTACCGGCATTCGGAGTTTGGCTAAGGTCAGTAACCCGGTAGGGCCCATCGCCTATCCAGTGCTCTACCTCCGGCAAGAAACACACGACGCTGCACCTAAATGCATTTCGGGGAGAACCAGCTATCACGGAGTTTGATTGGCCTTTCACCCCTAACCACAGGTCATCCCCCAGGTTTTCAACCCTGGTGGGTTCGGTCCTCCACGAAGTCTTACCTCCGCTTCAACCTGCCCATGGCTAGATCACTCCGCTTCGGGTCTTGAGCGCGCTACTGAATCGCCCTATTCGGACTCGCTTTCGCTACGGCTTCCCCACACGGGTTAACCTCGCAACACACCGCAAACTCGCAGGCTCATTCTTCAAAAGGCACGCAGTCACGAGAATGTGCAAGCACATTCCGACGCTCCCACGGCTTGTAGGCACACGGTTTCAGGTACTATTTCACTCCCCTCCCGGGGTACTTTTCACCATTCCCTCACGGTACTATCCGCTATCGGTCACCAGGGAATATTTAGGCTTAGCGGGTGGTCCCGCCAGATTCACACGGGATTTCTCGGGCCCCGTGCTACTTGGGTGTCTCTCAAACGAGCCGCTGATGTTTCGACTACGGGGGTCTTACCCTCTACGCCGGACCTTTCGCATGTCCTTCGCCTACATCAACGGTTTCTGACTCGTCTCACAGCCGGCAGACTGTGAAAGAGAGATCCCACAACCCCGTATACGCAACCCCTGCCGGGTCTCACACGTATACGGTTTAGCCTCATCCAGTTTCGCTCGCCACTACTCCCGGAATCACGGTTGTTTTCTCTTCCTGCGGGTACTGAGATGTTTCACTTCCCCGCGTTCCCTCCACACTGCCTATGTGTTCAGCAGCGGGTGACAGCCCATGACGACTGCCGGGTTTCCCCATTCGGAAACCCCCGGATCAAAGCCTGGTTGACGACTCCCCGGGGACTATCGTGGCCTCCCACGTCCTTCATCGGTTCCTGGTGCCAAGGCATCCACCGTGCGCCCTTAAAAACTTGGCCACAGATGCTCGCGTCCACTGTGCAGTTCTCAAACAACGACCAGTACACCGTCACACACCACCTCAGTGGTGCTTCACCGGCGCCGGCAACCGAAGCACAACCTTGCGGCCGTTACTTCAGACACCCAACAGCGTGCCCGGCACCCTCGCCACTCGTGATCAGCGTTCCACGCTCCGAAGAGCAGTACTGGCAGCCCGAGATGACTGAGAGTGCCGAATAATCAACGTTCCACCCATGAGCAACCACCGCAGAACGTTTGCCTGCGTAGTGGCCTCTGACCTGGCCCCGAAGGACTCGGTAAGAAGTGCTCCTTAGAAAGGAGGTGATCCAGCCGCACCTTCCGGTACGGCTACCTTGTTACGACTTCGTCCCAATCGCCAGTCCCACCTTCGACAGCTCCCTCCCACAAGGGGTTGGGCCACCGGCTTCGGGTGTTACCGACTTTCGTGACGTGACGGGCGGTGTGTACAAGGCCCGGGAACGTATTCACCGCAGCAATGCTGATCTGCGATTACTAGCAACTCCGACTTCATGGGGTCGAGTTGCAGACCCCAATCCGAACTGAGACAGGCTTTTTGAGATTCGCTCCACCTCACGGTATCGCAGCTCATTGTACCTGCCATTGTAGCACGCGTGCAGCCCAAGACATAAGGGGCATGATGACTTGACGTCGTCCCCACCTTCCTCCGAGTTGACCCCGGCGGTCTCCTGTGAGTCCCCATCACCCCGAAGGGCATGCTGGCAACACAGAACAAGGGTTGCGCTCGTTGCGGGACTTAACCCAACATCTCACGACACGAGCTGACGACAGCCATGCACCACCTGTACACCGACCACAAGGGGGGCACTATCTCTAATGCTTTCCGGTGTATGTCAAGCCTTGGTAAGGTTCTTCGCGTTGCGTCGAATTAAGCCACATGCTCCGCTGCTTGTGCGGGCCCCCGTCAATTCCTTTGAGTTTTAGCCTTGCGGCCGTACTCCCCAGGCGGGGAACTTAATGCGTTAGCTGCGGCACCGACGACGTGGAATGTCGCCAACACCTAGTTCCCACCGTTTACGGCGTGGACTACCAGGGTATCTAATCCTGTTCGCTCCCCACGCTTTCGCTCCTCAGCGTCAGTAATGGCCCAGAGATCCGCCTTCGCCACCGGTGTTCCTCCTGATATCTGCGCATTTCACCGCTACACCAGGAATTCCGATCTCCCCTACCACACTCTAGCTAGCCCGTATCGAATGCAGACCCGGGGTTAAGCCCCGGGCTTTCACACCCGACGTGACAAGCCGCCTACGAGCTCTTTACGCCCAATAATTCCGGACAACGCTTGCGCCCTACGTATTACCGCGGCTGCTGGCACGTAGTTAGCCGGCGCTTCTTCTGCAGGTACCGTCACTTTCGCTTCTTCCCTGCTGAAAGAGGTTTACAACCCGAAGGCCGTCATCCCTCACGCGGCGTCGCTGCATCAGGCTTTCGCCCATTGTGCAATATTCCCCACTGCTGCCTCCCGTAGGAGTCTGGGCCGTGTCTCAGTCCCAGTGTGGCCGGTCGCCCTCTCAGGCCGGCTACCCGTCGTCGCCTTGGTGAGCCATTACCTCACCAACAAGCTGATAGGCCGCGGGCTCATCCTTCACCGCCGGAGCTTTCAACCTTCACAGATGCCAGTGAAGGTGGTATCCGGTATTAGACCCCGTTTCCAGGGCTTGTCCCAGAGTGAAGGGCAGATTGCCCACGTGTTACTCACCCGTTCGCCACTAATCCCCACCGAAGTGGTTCATCGTTCGACTTGCATGTGTTAAGCACGCCGCCAGCGTTCGTCCTGAGCCAGGATCAAACTCTCCGTGAATGTTTTCCCGTAATCGGGACGACACACACGAGAGCGGAACAGCCAGGCGGAATAAGCCCGGCCGTTCACAGCGTCCTCGCTGTGTTTATTTCAAAGGAACCTCGCCACCGGGAACTAATGTTTCCGGTAGACGGGGTATCAACATATCTGGCGTTGATTTTTGGCACGCTGTTGAGTTCTCAAGGAACGGACGCTTCCTTTGTACTCACCCTCTCGGGCTTTCCTCCGGGCGCTTCCTTCGGTGTTTCCAAACTCTATCAGGGTTTTTCCGGCCCTCTGACCACCATCCTGCGAGCATGCAGAAGGTGACCCCGAGATAGGATCTGACAAGTTTGTTTCTGCCAGGCGAGGTTGCGTAGTCGCGTCGCTCAGCCCCAAGCAGGAGTACGACAGTACACGCGGTCACGGAGCGGGTGCAAATCGATTTGGGGTATGGTCTAGACCACTCCGGTCTGCTCGCGCGGAACCGGCACTTCATGTGACATACGCTGCTGAACAGTGTGCCCTCCAGCACAGGCAGCGACGGCCATATCGATCTCCACCCCTGGGAGGCTTCCCATGACCACCGTGACGTCCCCATTGGCAGGACGCGCCGTTGGACTGGCGTCCGTGCCGGATCCGGTCTTCTCCGGGGCCATGGTCGGCCCGGGCACAGCGATCGACCCGGTGCGTGAACCGTCCGAGGCTGTGTCCCCCGTGGACGGAGTCATCGTCTCGCTCCATCCGCACGCCTTCGTCGTCGTCGACGAGCAGGGCCACGGTGTCCTCACCCACCTTGGCATCGACACGGTGCAGCTCAACGGCGAGGGCTTCGAGTTGCTTGTGAACAAGGGCGACACCGTGACGCGCGGCCAGAGCATCGTCCGATGGGACCCCTCGGCCGTCGAGGCAGCCGGCAAGTCTCCTGTGTGTCCGATCGTGGCCCTTGAGGCAACGGCGGAAGCTCTCTCCGAACTGCGTGACAGCGGCGACGTGAAGGCCGGCGACAGTCTCTTCGTCTGGAAGTGACTTCGGGTGCCGTCGCACGGCGGCACGTAGGGACGACAACCACTGCGGCGGCTGTGCCCGCCGCACTAGCGGAGACGGGTGAGATGGAGACAACGCTGCGAGGCGTCGGCGTGAGCCACGGTGTGGCGATCGGCGAGGTTCGGCATATGGGAACGGCGGTCCTCGAGCCGCCTGCCAAGCAGATTCCGGCCGAGGACGCGGAGCGTGAACAGGGGCGCGCCCGCCAGGCCGTTGAGGCTGTGGCAGCCGACCTGATGGCGCGCGGCAATCTGGCGGGGGGCGAAGCACAAGCTGTGCTCGAGGCACAGGCCATGATGGCCCAGGACCCCGAGCTGATGGCGGATGTGGACCGGCGTATCGCCGTGGGCAGCACGGCCGAGCGTGCCGTGTACGACGCCTTCGCCGCATACCGGGAGCTGCTGGCCGGGGCCGGTGAGTACCTTGCCGGCCGGGTGGCCGACCTCGATGACGTGCGGAATCGTATCGTCGCTCGTTTGCTCGGGGTTCCGATGCCGGGTGTCCCGGACAGCGACGAGCCCTATGTCCTTGTCGCCCGCGATCTCGCGCCGGCCGACACGGCACTGCTCGACCCGGCCCTGGTCCTCGGTTTTGTCACCGAGGAGGGTGGGCCGACCAGCCACAGCGCGATTCTGGCCAGGGCGCTCGGGGTGCCGGCCGTGGTCGCGCTGCCGGGTGCCGGTGAGCTCGCCGAGGGTACGGTCGTAGCTGTGGACGGCAGCACGGGCGATGTCTTCGTGCACCCGAGCGACGAGAAGAAGGCCGAGCTGGAGGGCGCTGCTGCCGCGCGCAAGGCCGCCCTCGCCGCGTCGACCGGGCCCGGCGCAACAGCCGACGGCCACAAGGTGCCGCTGCTGGCGAACGTCGGCGGACCGTCAGACGTTCCAGCCGCTGTCGAAGCGGGTGCCGAGGGTGTCGGTCTGTTCCGGACCGAGTTCCTCTTCCTCGACGACAGCAAGAAGGCACCGTCGGAGGAGAAGCAGGTCGAGGCCTACCGGCAGGTTCTCGAGGCCTTCCCCGAGGGCCGTGTCGTCGTACGTGTTCTGGACGCCGGCGCGGACAAGCCGCTCGACTTCCTGACTCCCGCCGACGAGCCGAACCCGGCGCTGGGTGTGCGGGGGCTGCGGACGTTGCTGGACCACCCCGACGTGCTGCGCACTCAGCTGACGGCCCTGGCGAAGGCGTCCGAGGGACTGCCGGTCTACCTCGAGGTCATGGCCCCGATGGTGGCGGACCGGACCGACGCAAAGGCGTTCGCCGACGCGTGCCGTGCGGCCGGGCTGCAGGCGAAGTTCGGTGCGATGGTGGAGATTCCGTCGGCCGCGCTGCGGGCCCGTTCGATCCTGCAGGAGGTCGAGTTCCTGTCGCTGGGGACGAACGACCTCGCGCAGTACACCTTCGCCGCGGACCGTCAGGTGGGTGCGGTGTCCCGCCTACAGGATCCGTGGCAGCCTGCGCTGCTCGACCTGGTCGCGCTGTCTGCGGAGGCGGCGAAGGCCGAGGGCAAGAGCTGTGGCGTCTGTGGTGAGGCCGCGTCCGACCCGCTGCTGGCGTGTGTGCTGACCGGTCTGGGTGTCACCTCCCTGTCCATGGGTTCTGCATCGATTCCGTACGTCCGGGCGACGCTGGCGAAGTACACGCTGGCGCAGTGTGAGCGTGCCGCTGCGGCCGCGCGGGCCGCGGACAGCGCCGAGGAGGCACGCAACGCTGCTCAGGCGGTGCTGTCCGGCGAGTAGTCGGGGCAGGACGCGTCTGCGCGCTGGCTGCAGGCTTGTTGTGATGGGGCGCTCCACCGGTTGGTGGGGCGCCCCATCCGCTTCAGTGGTGGTGTCCCGGTGGTGCTTCCTCGTTGCCGAGGTCCGGTGGCACGCAGTAGTCGACGCCGGATTCCGGGGAGATGAGGTCTCCGGAATCGATGTCGGTGCAGTAGGCGTCGAAGACCTCGCCGGCGGTGAGGGGCTCCAGACCGTCTCCGCGCAGGCGCCATCCGTAGATACGGTCGGACGTGCCCGGGGCGCTGGTCCGCATGACGAGTCCACCGGGGCTCCGGGTGGCGAGGCCGACGGCGAGGACCGTGGTGAACTCCAGGGCTTCGGCCTCGTCGAGGTGCGTGGCGCCCTCGGTGTCTTCCTCCGCGTGCAGGACGGAGACGAGTGCTTCCGGGGTCCCCGTGACGCTGCAGACGAGGTGCCGGCTGCCCGGCTGGGCAGTGTCGAGGATGCGGACGAGCAGGCTCGAGGCGCGCACGAAGGCCGAACGGCCGATGTCCTCGCCGCAGGTGGCGCAGGCGCCGAGGCGTGCCAGGAGTGTGGAGGCGTACTCCCACGTGGCTTGTCGGACGGCTTCGTCGACGAGGGTCGGGACGAGGTCTGCGAGGGGCTGACCCTGGTAGGGGACGGTGGGTCCCGTGGTCGCGAGTTCGGCTGTGAAGCGCGTGCGGCTCGCCGCGTTGTCGGGGTCGAGGCCCGTCTCCGCGCAGAACTCGGCGTACTCCTGAGGATCGAAGAGGGCAATCGTCGTATGGCTGCCTTGGGAGGCCCGAGTCCTGAGGAGGGCCTCCATCTGTTGCAGATAGATCTTGTGGTCGTCGAAGGAGAAGCTGCGGTAGTGCCTCATGGCACGGAAGTCGTGCTCGTCGGTGAGCAGGCCGATCGTGCCGGCGATCTCGCGGCGCAGGACGCGTCGCATCGTCTGGTGGTCGGTGTGCGCCATGTTTCCCCCTGTGTGTGCACAGTCGATCAATGCTCACTCACAGTAACCGGCAGCACTGACAACGGCCCTGGCTCGCCGTGGTTCGACGAGTCCGGGGCCGGGTGTCGGTCAGGCGCGCTTGCGGGCCAGTTCTTCGTAGAAGTGCAGGAGGTCGAGGTTGTCGATGGAGCCGGGGTTGACCGCCCGCTCCAGGGGTGTGCCTTGGAGGAGGCGCTTGACCGGGACCTCGATGCGCTTGCCGGTGAGGGTGTGGGGGACGCCGGGGACTTCGATGACCTCGTCGGGGACGTGTCGCGGTGAGAGCTGTTCGCGGATGGTCTGCTTGATGCGGCCCAGGAGCGCTTCGTCGAGCACGGCTCCGGGGGCCAGGTGCACGAACAAGGGCATCCAGTAGCCGCCGTCGGGCTGTTCGATGCCGATGACGAGGGATTCCTTGATCTCGGGGAGGCGTTCGACCGCTTCGTAGATGTCGGCCGACCCCATGCGGACGCCCTGGCGGTTGAGTGTGGAGTCGGAGCGTCCGTGGATGACGACGGAGCCTCGTGAGGTGAGTGTGATCCAGTCGCCGTGGCGCCATACGCCGGGATAGGTGTCGAAGTAGCTGTCGTGGTAGCGCCTGCCGTCGGCGTCGTTCCAGAAGTGGATCGGCATGGACGGCATGGGGTTGGTGACCACGAGTTCGCCCACCTCGTCGATGAGGGGTTCGCCGCCCGGGTCCCAGGACTGCAGGTCGGTGCCGAGGCCGGGGGCCTGGAGTTCGCCGACGTGCACGGGCACGGTGGGCACGGCTCCCGCGAAGCAGGAGCACACGTCCGTGCCGCCGCTGACGGAGGCGATCCAGAGGTCGTCGCGGACCTCGTCGTGCAGCCATCGGAATCCGTCGGGCGGCAGTGGTGATCCGGTGGTGGCGACGCACTGGACCTTGGTGAGGTCGAAATCGCGCGCGGGGTGCACGCCGGCCTTGCGGCAGGCCATGACGTACGCGGCGGACGTGCCGTAGAGGGTGGCTCCCGTGCGTTCGGCGACTCGCCATTGGGCGCCCGTGTCGGGGTAGCCCGGGCTGCCGTCGTACAGGACGATCGTGGTGCCGGTGAGGAGGCCGGAGACGAGGAAGTTCCACATCATCCAGCCCGTCGACGTGTACCAGAAGAAACGGTCCTCTGGGCCCAGGTCGCAGTGGAGTCCGAGTTGTTTGAGGTGTTCGACGAGGATGCCGCCCTGGGACTGGACGATGGCCTTGGGGAGGCCGGTCGTGCCGGAGGAGTAGAGCACCCAGAGGGGGTGGTCGAAGGGCACCTGCTCGAAGACTGGTTCCTCGTCTGCCGCTGTGAGGGCCGACCACTCGAGCGCACCTTCGGGGGCCGCTGTGCCGAGGAGTGGAATGTGCACCACGGCGCGCAGCGTGGGCAGTTCGCGGCGAAGCTCGGAGATGATGTCGCGGCGGTCGTGCTCCTTGCCGCCGTAGCGGTAGCCGTCGACGGTGAACAGGACGACCGGTTCGATCTGCTGGAAGCGGTCGAGGACGCTGCGGGCGCCGAAGTCGGGGGCGCAGGAGGTCCAGACTCCGCCGACGGCGGCGGTGGCTAGGAGGGCCACGACGGCTTGCGGGATGTTCGGGAGGTAGCCGCTGACGCGGTCGCCGGGGCGCACGCCGAGAGCACGCAGCTCGGTGGCGAGGGAGCCGACCTGGCGGCGCAGCTCGGACCAGGTCACGGGGCGGGGCTCGTGGGATTCGTCGACGTACAGGAGTGCGGGTTCATCGGCGCGGGTCGCAGCGGCGCGCAGGGCGTGCTCGGCGTAGTTCAGCGTGGCGCCGGGGAACCACTGGGCGCCGGGCATCGAGCGGTCGCCCAGCACGCGCGCGTACGGGGTGGAGAAGCGGACGTCGAACCACTCCGTGACGGCCTTCCAGAAGGTGTCCAGTTCGTCGACCGACCAGCGGTGCAGTGCTGCGTATCCGCCCTCGGAGGGCGCGCCGTGGTGCTCGGCGGCCCAGGCCTGGAACTTGGTGACCTGAGCCCGGGCGATGCGCTGGGGATCTGGCTGCGAGAGCGGCTGAGGGTTCGCGATCGACATGGAGCGGCTCCCGGACTGTGCGCGTCGTGTGCGTCTTCCGCGCACGGCTGGGTCGTGCGCGTGACGCGGCTGACAGGGACGATGCCATGTGATCGACTTCTACACCAGGGTGCGCCCCACACAGTCCGTGTCGTGAAGATGTGGTCCCGGCACGGGTGAACGGAAGTTGAACGACACACGCGTGTGGGGCGGTCAATGGCAGGCTGAGCAGCATGAACGGTCGTGACCTGGTGCGTTCGATGAAGGTGGTCGGTTCTGTGGGAGCGGCCCAGGGGTTGCGTACCGTGCGAGCGGCGTGGCGCAGGAGGCGTGCCGACGCCGTGGGACTGCCGCCGCGGGGTGCGGAGCGCGCCCGGGTGCCTGGGCCGGTGCAGGAGGTGCGGCCCGGTCCGGGGGGTGGTGTCATCCGGTTCAGCCGGTCCGAGCTGCGCGTCACCGTCGCCGTGAACGGCGCGGTGTTCTGGGGCTGGGACGGGGCCTCTCCCGAGCCGTCGTACGCGCTCGCGGGTCGCTGTCCGGAACCGGATCCAAGGGCGGTGCTGGAGCCCGACAAGGACGGTGGCTGGCGGGTCGTGGCCGAGCGGGTCACGGTCGTCATCTCGCGGCATGGCGCCGTGGAGGTGAAGACGCCCGGTGGCGTGACGCTGCGCCGCGACCTGCCGCCGCGCTGGTGGGAGCCCGTCGACGGTGGGGCGGCGCGGTGGATGCAGCGGTCGGAGGTGGCCGCGGACGCGCGGTTCTTCGGACTCGGGGGGCGTGCGTCCGGGCCCCGGCTGAAGGACGGAACGTATCGGCTGTGGAACACCGACCCCGGCCATGCCTTCGGTCCTGGTGACGACCCGCTCTACATCACCATGCCGGTGCAGGTGGTGGTGGCCGACGCGGCCACGCACCTGGTGTTCCACGACACGTCGTGGGACGGCACGGTGACGTTGCGGGAGGGCGAGGAGGGCGCCGGGTCGGGGCACGACCGGGCGGGGACGTGCGAACTGCGGATGGACGGCGGTCCGCTGCGCTGCTGGGTCATGGTGGGCACCCCCGCGCGTGTACTGCGCGCCTGGGCGGCACTCACCGGTGCACCCGCTCTGCCGCCGGCATGGGCGCTGGGTCACCATCACGCGCGATGGGGGTTCGGTAGCGAACAGGAGGTCCGGCGGATCGTTTCGGGCTACCAGGAGCGCGGCCTGCCCTTGGACGTGGTCCATCTGGACATCGACCACTACGACGAGCACCAGGTGTTCACGGTCGATCAGGACGCCTTCCCCAAACTGCCGCAACTCGCCGAGGACTTGCGCCGGGACGGGATCCGCCTGGTTTCCATCGTCGACCCGGCGGTCAAGGCCGTGCCCGGCAATGCCGTGTACGACAGCGGGACGGCCGAGGACGCGTTCGTGCGGGACGCCTCGGGACGGCTCGTGCGGGGAGTCGTCTGGCCCGGGGAGGCGGTCTTCCCGGACTTCACGCACGCGCGCGTGCGCAAGTGGTGGGGTGGGCTCTACGAGGAGCGGTTGGGGCAAGGTTTCTCGGGCTTCTGGCATGACATGAACGAGCCGACCTCGTTCGCGGCCTTCGGAGAGTCGACGCTGCCGCGTTCGGCCCGGCACGCGCTGGAAGGGCGAGGCGGGGACCACAGGGAGGCGCACAACGTCTACGGTCTGTGCATGGCCAGGGCCGGCTACGAAGGCTTGCTCGAACTGGCGCCCCGGGAGCGGCCTTTCGTCTTCTCCCGCTCGGGGTGGGCCGGCATGCAGCGCTACGGAGGCACCTGGTCCGGGGACGTGACCACAGGCTGGCCCGGGCTGCGGGCGTCACTGTCGCTGGTCATGGGCCTCGGGCTGTGCGGGGTGCCCTACTCGGGGCCGGACGTGGGCGGATTCGACGGGAGTCCGTCGCCGGAGCTGTATATGCGCTGGTTCCAGTTGGCCGCGTATCTGCCGCTGTTCCGTACGCATGCGAGTTTGCGGGCGGGGCGTAGGGAGCCGTGGGAGTTCGGTCCAGTGGTGCTGGAGCACGCGCGCGTGGCGCTCGTCGAGCGTCGCAGGCTGCTGCCCTACTTCGTGACGCTGGCGCATCTGGCCCGGCTTACAGGGGCGCCGTACGTGCGTCCGCTGTGGTGGTCGGCACCGGAGGACCGCGCGTTGCGTGACTGCGAGGATGCGTTTCTGCTGGGCGACTGTCTGCTGGTGGCGCCGGTGCTGGATCCGGGAGTCGACCGGCGTGCGGTGCAGCTGCCGCGAGGGCGCTGGTACGACACGGCGACCGGGCGGGCGTACGAGGGGCCGGGGCAGATTCTCCTGGACGCGCCCATGTCGCGGCTCCCGGTGCTGGCGCGCTCGGGTGCCGTCGTCCCCGTGCGCGGGGACGACGGCGGGCTGGAACTGGAGGTGTGGGCACCCGCCCCGGGACGCACAGGGGGCGGGCTGGTCGTGCCGGATACGGGTGACGGCGAGGACGAACCGGAGATCGAGCGGTATGTCACCCGTTGGGAAGGCCGAAAGCTGGTCGTCGAGCTGGAGCGCGAGGACGGCATGATCGCCTCGCCCCGTCCGGTGCGCATACGAGGGCTCGATAAGGGTTCGGCTCAGATGTAGCGGCCCTCGAAGAACGCCCTGACGGCCACTGTGTGCAACGGGAAGGCGAGCTCCTCCGGCCTGCGCAGGAGGTGCCAGCCCTCGGTCTCGTCCGTGGCCGCCGAGGTCGGCAGTCGGTCGGCCGGCCGTTCCGGAAGGAGGCCGAACAGCAGCAGGTGGCCGTCGGGAGAGCTCATCGCATCGACGAGACGTACGTCGCGGCCGGCCGCGTCGATGCCGGTCTCTTCCCTGAGTTCGCGGACGACGGCCTGCCGCCAGTCCTCACGGTCGTCGATGTAGCCACCGGGCAGGGCGATGCCTCCGCGCGCGGGGGCGACGGTTCGGGTGATGACGACCAGGGCGGTGCCCTGCTCGTCGTACACGGGCTGGAGCGCGATCGCTACCGGCAGCGGATTGCGGTAGGCCACGGCGCCGCACGCAGGGCAGGTGCGGGGCCAGCCGGAGACGCCCTCTCCGTAGGGCGCGCCGCAGCTTGAACAGTGGGAATCTGCTGCGGAGTTGGGGGCGTAGTGCTGAGTATCGGACACGCGGCGGACTGTATCCGATCAGCGGAGGGGCATCTTCCGTGGGGCGTCACTAGTGCCTGGTCAGGGATTTTCTGGAAACAGGGAAGTCGAAGTAGGTGTCCGGGTAGGGCTCCGGTTTGAACGTGTAGTGCCACCACTCCTCAGCGAGGTTCACGAATCCGAGGGCTTCGAGGGTGCTCTTGAGCAGCAGCCGGTTGGTCCGTTGTTCGCCCTTGATGCGCGGGTCGAGGGTGTGGGACAGAGTGTCGAAACAGTCGAAGCCGGTGCCCATGTCGACGGAGTTGTCGGGAAAGCGCTCGGCCTGCGCTGCGAAGCAGGGTACGAGGGACTCTCCTGGTACGTACGGCCTGGTGGGCTTCGCCGGCAGCCTGACGATCGTCAGGTCCATGGTCGAGCCGCGGCTGTGTCCGGACTTCTCGGCGATGTAGCCGTCCGCGAACAGACGGGTCTTGTCGACGTTCGGGTAGAACTCGTCCTTCATGGCCTCGTCGTCGAGGTCTTCGGCCCAGCGCACGAAGTGGTCGACGGCGCGCTGCGGGCGATAGCAGTCGTACACCTTGAGCGTGTAGCCCTGGCGCAACAGCCGCTTCTGGGCCTTGCGGAGGGCCTCCGCGGCGGGTCGGGTGAGGATGCACAGGGGCTGTCGGTAGCCGTCGATGCGCTCACCCACGAAGTTGTGCGGGGTGATGTACCGCATCTCCTGAACGATGGTCGGGTCCACGGTTCTCAGCGCCACGAAGTCGTTCGGCGCTTTGGGTTCTGGCTTCGCGTGGGCAGCGGTTGGGACGGCGGTCACGGCGAGGAGGGTGGCGAGCGTGGTGACCAGTCCCCGTACCGCGATCGAGAGTCGTGTCATGTTCCTGCATCTATCAGGAGTCTGTTCCGTACCGGAAGCGATCGGATGCATTCCACCCCGAAAGCCGGACAGGAAGGCCGCCGCCGGTGAGTCCGGGTGACCCTGCCGCTTTTCCGTTGGCCATGGCAGACTTCTGACGTTCCGTCAGATCGGACGATCAGGAGGGGCTATGCCACGCACGCGCACACCGGTGGTCGCAGGGTGGTTCGCCGGTGACGAGACCGACTTCCGCCTCCTCGGCACCCGCTGCTCGGCCTGCACGTCGGTCTTCTTTCCGCGCGAGGACGCTCACTGCCGCAACCCCGACTGCCCGGGCGGTGACCTGGAGGAGGTCCCGCTCTCGCGGCGGGGGCGCGTGTGGTCGTACACGGACAGCCGATACAGGCCTCCGTCACCCTATGTGACCAATCCGGAACTTCCTTGGGAGCGCTACGCGTTGATCGCTGTGGAGCTGGAGTCCGAGCGCCTCGTGGTGCTGGGACAGGCGGTTCCCGGGATCACCGTCGCCGACCTGACGGTGGGCATGGAGGTGGAGGTCGTCCCCGCCGTGCTGCATGAGGACGCGGAGACGACCTGGACGACGTGGCAGTGGCGGCCGACGGGGGTGACGGCATGACGGACGACGTGGCGGTGCTGGGCGCGGGCATGCACCCGTGGGGCAAGTGGGGGCGCAGCTTCGTCGAGTACGGCGCGGTGGCGGCTCGCGCAGCACTCGCCGATGCGGGACTTCAGTGGCGGGACATCGGGTCGATCGTCGGTGCGGACACCGTGCGGGGCGGCTATCCGGGGTATGTGGCGGGGGCGACGTTCGCGAAGGCGCTCGGCTGGCAGGGGGCCCGGGTTGGGAGCGTGTACGCAGCGTGCGCGTCCGGGGCTCAGGCCATCAACACCGCGCGGGCGCAGATACTTTCGGGGCTCACCGACGTGGTGCTGGTGGTGGGCGCCGACGCGGCTCCCAAAGGCTTCTTCCGGCCTGCGGGCGGTGATCGGCCCGACGATCCGGACTGGCTTCGCTTCCGGGTCCTCGGTGCGTCCAATCCGACGTACTTCGGGTTGTACGCGCGTCGGCGGATGGCCGTGCACGGGGACACACCGGAGGACTTCGCGCAGGTCAAGGTGAAGAACGCCGCAGTGGGTGCGCTCAACCCCTACGCCCGCTACCGCAAGCCGGTCACCGCCGAGGAAGTCGCCGCCTCCGCGGTGGTCGCCGATCCCCTGCGGCTGCTCGACATCTGCGCGACCTCGGACGGAGGGGCGGCGCTCGTGCTGGCCGGCATGGAGTTCGCACGTCGGCACGGGGTCAGTGATCCGGTGCGGATCCGGGCCGTGTCCACCGTGACACCGCGTTACCCCAACACCGTCCTGGACCTGCCCGACATCGCAACCGACTCGGCGGTGGCAGTGCAACCGGCGGCCGAGACGTTCCGGGAGTCGATCGCGCGCGCGGCCTATCAGGAGGCCGGCATCGGCCCCGATGATCTCTCCTTCGCGGAGGTCTACGACCTGTCCACCGCACTGGAGTTGCAGTGGTACGAGGATCTGGGGCTGTGCGGCCAGGGAGACGCCGCGAAGCTGCTGCAGGAGGGCTCTACATCACTGGGTGGACGAATACCGGTGAACGCGAGCGGCGGTCTTGCCTCCTTCGGAGAGGCGGTTCCGGCCCAAGCGATCGCCCAAGTATGCGAACTCACCTGTCAGTTGAGAGGCGTCGCAGGCGACCGGCAGGTCACCGGGGCACGTGTGGGAATCGCCGCCAACCAGGGACTGTTCGGGCATGGATCGGCCGTGGTCGCGGTGCGATGAGTCGTGAGGGCTCGTCGGGCCCGGACACGCGGTTGTGAGGGCGGTGTCACCGCTGTACCACCACGGACGACGTGGCGTTTCTACACTCCGTGAGCAAGCCGGAATCCTGCGTGAACGTTTCATGAACTGGGCTCGGGCGAGCTTCGGCGGCGGGATCATGCTCCCGTGGACTCCTGGACGGATACTCTCCGCTTCGCCTTCCAACCGGTGGTCAATCTGACGACCGGTGGAGTCGCGGGGCTGGAGATTCTCGCCCGCCCGGAGACCGGCGACGTCCTGGCCGAGGCGCGCCGCGATCCCGAACTCGACGGCCGGCTCGCCGTGTTGGCATTCCGTGCGGCGGCACGCAAGGAGACGTTGCTGCCCCTGTACGTCAACGTGTTCGCCGGCACCCTCGCCGACCTCGGCGGGCTCACTCCGCTGCACGATGCCGTGCGCGCGGCGGGTCGTCTGCCGTGGGAGGTGACGATCGACATCGGTCCCCCGTACACGCAGGTGCCGCAGCACGCGCTGCTGGAGGCGATGGGCGCGCTACGGAACCAGGGCTTCCGGATCAGTGCGGACGGCGTCGGAGACGGAGACCTCCCGCTGCGCCTGCTCACGGACATGGCGCCGGATCTCGTCAAGCTCGACGCGTCCCTGCTGGCGCGGCCGGCCGCGGTGCGGGCGATGCGGACGCTGTGCGAGCAGCAGGGAGCACTCCTGTGCGCCGAGGGTGTGGAGACGGAGCTCCAGTGCGCGTCCGCACGGTCGGCCGGTGCGCAGCTGGCTCAGGGTGAGCTGTTTGCCCCGCCGGCTCGCCTCCCCGCGGCGGAGGTATACGTTCCGCCACGCTCCCCCGGACTGTCGGTGACGCCACGGTCGGGACCTTCGGTACGGGAGTTCGTGCGGCCGGCCGCGTTGTTGCCCGCGACCGCGTCCGCGGGCCAGGTGCGGGCGCTGCTGACCGGGTCGCCGGAGGTGTCCGGGGTGCTGCTGGTGGACCAGAGCGGCGTTCCGGTGCGGTCGGTGCACCGCTCCCGCTTCCTGCTGTCGATGTCGGGCCGCTACGGCCACGCCCTGTACGCGGACCGGCCCGCGGCCAAGCTCGGAGATCCCCCACGCACCGTCGGCGTCGACGCCACCGCGTGGGAGGTGCTGGACGTGGTCGGGGACGGCGGCCGTAACCGTACGTCGGACGATGTGGCGGTCGTCGACCGGTACGGCCGCTGCGTGGGCGTCGTACGGCTCGCGGACCTCGTACGGGCTCTGGCCGAGAATCGAGTCGAGGAAGCTGCGGCGCTCAACCCGCTGACCCGGCTGCCCGGTTCGGACGCGATCACCGGTGAGGTGGACCGGCGGATCGCGGACGGCCGGAGGTTCGCGCTGAGCTGGCTGGATGTGGACCACTTCAAGCAGGTCAACGACGGCGCCGGGTTCGCGGCGGGCGACGAGCTGATCCGGTCCGTCGGACGGGTGCTGCAGCACGCTGCTACGGACAGTACCCACGTGGGCCACATCGGCGGGGACGACTTCCTGGTGCTGGCGGATCCGGAGGGGCTGGATCCGCTGGCCTCGTCGGTGCTGGACGCGCCCTGGTCCGCTGGTGGACTTGCCATCAGGCTGTCCCTGGCCACGGTCCTGTGCGAGCCGGGCAGCGTGACGGACCACCGCCAGGCGGCCGCCTGTCTGGCGCCGCTGAAGAAGGCCGCGAAGTCGCTGAGCGGAGCGAGCTGGGTGCTGGGCCGGGCAGGGCTCCCCGGGCACGAGATCCTGCGCGGGGTGGACGAGACGACGGCCCCCGCCGAGTGGGCGGTGGCGGAGCCGGGCAGAGGGTGAGACGCTTCTCCTACCAGGTCGACGGAGGCCGAGGCGGTGTCCGTACGGCCTCAGTGCAAAACATCATCATCGGCCCCCGTCGGGTCCGGCAGGACCTGGCCTCCCTGCCGCCTCAGCGGGGCCCCCGGTGCCCGTCCCGCCCGCGAGTGGCGTGCCGCTAGCCCGGTCGACGACGGTCCGTGACCGTGGGCACGCCCTGAACCGTTGGCGTCCGCGACCTTGACGCCCCCTGGACGCCGGTGAACACTTCCCGGTGTCAGTCGACATCGCCGTACATTCTCGGCGTATCCACGCACTGCACCGCGCGGTTGCGCCTCGACCAGAGCCCTTTTCCCCACGGGCGAGTCGGCTGCGACGGCACGCTCGTCACGGACGCCGGGCGGGGCGCGGGACCCTTCCCTGCCTTCGGCTGAAGTAGCCAAGGGAAACGCACCCTGCACGGAGGTTCGGGGTCGATCACCCCGGGCCACGGCCAAGGAGCCGCCATGACCAACGGAGACATATTCGTCGGCGAGATGATCGGGACGGCGATCCTGATCCTGTTCGGCGCCGGCGTCTGCGCCGCAGTCACTCTGAGATTCTCCAAGGCACGCGCCGCCGGCTGGGTGGTGATCGCGTTCGGCTGGGGCTTCGGTGTGCTGGCGGGCGCCTACACCGCTGCTCCGCTCTCCGGCGGTGTGATCAACCCGGCCGTCACCTTCGGTCTCGCCGTCGACACCGGCGTCTGGGACAAGGTCTGGGTCTATCTGCTCGGCCAGATCACCGGCGCCATGATCGGCGCAGTGCTGTGCTACCTCACGTACTACGCCCAGTTCCAAGCCAACGTACGGCAGACGGGCACCACAGAAGGCACGGCGGACGAACCAGTTCCGACCCTCGGCATCTTCTCCACGATCCCGGAGATCCGGAACCCGATCGCCAACCTGATCACCGAGATCCTCGCCACCATCGCCCTGGTGCTGCCCATCCTGGCGCTGGTCGGCAACAACAGGCACGTCGAGGGCATCGGCATCGGACAGATCGCGGGTCAGGCCGACGGCATCTACGGCTCCGGCATCGCGATCCTGCTCGTCTCACTGCTGGTCGTCGGCATCGGCCTCTCCCTGGGTGGCCCGACCGGGTACGCCATCAACCCGGCACGTGACCTCGGACCGCGCATCATCCACACCTTCCTGCCGATCCCGAACAAGGGCACGTCCGACTGGGGCTACTCGTGGATCCCGGTGGTCGGTCCACTGATCGGCGGCCTGCTCGGTGGCCTCATCTACAACGCAGCCTTCTGAATCAGCCCAAGGGGTAGCCATGACGGACAACGCCGAAAAGTACGTCGCCGCAATCGACCAGGGCACCACCTCCAGCCGCTGCATCGTCTTCAATCAGAGCGGCGCCATCGTCGCCGTCGACCAACGCGAGCACCGCCAGATCTTCCCCAAGCCCGGGTGGGTGGAGCACGACGCCACCGAGATCTGGTCCAAGGTGCAGGCGGTGGTCGCCGGCGCGATAGCCAAGGCCGGCCTGCGTGCCGACCAGCTCAGCGCGCTGGGGATCACCAACCAGCGCGAGACGACGGTTCTGTGGGACCGCGCGACGGGCAAGCCGGTGCACAACGCGATCGTGTGGCAGGACACCCGTACGGCGGCGCTGTGCAACCAGCTGGGGGGTTCCGACGGCCAGGATCGATTCCGTGAGCAGACCGGGCTGCCGCTGGCCAGCTACTTCTCCGGGCCCAAGGCTGCCTGGCTGCTGGACAACGTGCCCGGTCTCCGGGACCGCGCCGAGCGCGGCGAGATCGCCTTCGGCACCATCGACTCCTGGCTGATCTGGAATCTCACGGGCGGCACGGACGGCGGGCAGCACGTCACCGACGTGACGAACGCCGGACGCACGATGCTGATGAACCTCGAGACCCTCCAGTGGGACCCCTCCATCCTGTCCGCCATGAACGTCCCCGAAGCCGTCCTCCCGGAGATCAAGTCGTCCTCGGAGGTGTACGGGACCGCCGTCGGTCAGCTGGCCGGGGTGCCGGTCGCCTCGGCCCTGGGCGACCAGCAGGCGGCCGTGTTCGGGCAGGCCTGCTACGACGTCGGCACCGCGAAGAACACCTACGGCACGGGCAGCTTCCTGCTGCTCAACACCGGCAACCGACCTGTGCCGTCGAAGAGCGGGCTGCTGACGACGATGGGCTACAAGATCGGCAGCGAAGCGCCCGTGTACTGCCTGGAGGGGGCAATAGCCATAACGGGCGCGCTGGTCCAGTGGTTCCGCGACCAGCTCGGCATCATCAGCACCGCCGACGACATCGAGCCCCTTGCGGCGAGCGTCGAGGACAACGGCGGCGCGTACATCGTGCCCGCCTTCTCCGGCCTCTTCGCGCCGTACTGGCGTTCCGACGCGCGCGGAGTGGTCACCGGACTGACGCGGTACGTCACCAAGGCGCACCTCGCGCGCGCGGTGCTGGAGGCGACGAGCTGGCAGACGCGCGAGGTCGTGGACGCCATGTACCAGGACTCCGGCGTGCAGATCACGACCCTCAAGGTCGACGGCGGCATGACGAAGAACAACCTGCTCATGCAGCATCAGGCGGACGTGCTCGACGTGCCGGTGATCCGGCCCAAGATCTCCGAGACGACCTGCCTGGGCGCCGCTTACGCGGCGGGGCTGGCCACCGGCGTGTGGAACGACCTGGACGAGCTCAAGGCGCACTGGGCGAAGGACGTCGAGTGGACGCCGTCCATGACCGCACAGGAGCGGGACCGCGAGTACCACAACTGGCGCAAGGCGGTGGAGAAGAGCTTCGGCTGGCTGGAGGACGACGAGAGCTGACCGCGCCTCCGAAGCGGTCCACGCGTGCGTGCACTCGGCGTGAGGCACGCGCGAGCCGCCATGACCCACGGCTCGTACCCCGGTCGGCGGGGGTACGGGCCGTGCCCGTCCTGCGGGCGTCAGGTGGTCACGGTCTGCCGGCGGTCGGCCTGGTAGGCCATCGCGTGCTGGACGACACCGATGAGGATCTCCTTGACGGACTCCCGGTCGCGGGCGTCGCACAGCAGCAGCGGTACGCCGTCGTCGAGATCGAGGGCCTGCCGGATGGCCTCCGCCGGGTAACGGTCGGCTCCCTCGAAGCAGTTGACGCCGACGAGGAAGGGTATGGAGCGCCGCTCGAAGTAGTCGACGGCCGCGAAGCAGTCCTCGAGACGCCGGGTGTCGGCGAGCACGACGGCACCGAGCGCACCCTCGGACAGCTCGTCCCACATGAACCAGAACCGCTCCTGGCCGGGCGTGCCGAAGAGGTACAGCACCAGGTCCTCGCGCAGGGTGATGCGCCCGAAGTCCATGGCGACGGTGGTGGTGCGCTTGCCTTCGACACCGCTCGTGTCGTCGACCGGCCGTCCGGCCTCCGTGAGCAGTTCCTCGGTACGCAGTGGCCTGATCTCGCTGACCGCGCCGACGAGGGTGGTCTTGCCCACGCCGAAGCCGCCGGCCACCAGGATCTTGAGCGTGACGGGCTCGACCGGAGGCTTCCCGCGCTCAGAACGCCCGAAGATCATCGATCTCTTCTCCTGCTTGATGGGGGTCGCGCGACGGTGGGCCGTAGCCTCCGCCGCCAGGGGTTTCGATGACGAGTACGTCGTCGGCTCCGACGTCGGCCGAGTCGCTCGCGCCGAGCGCGGTGACCGTGCCGTCCGCGTGCTCGACGCGGTTGGCTCCCAGCGCGCCGGGTTCGCCGCCCGCCATGCCGTACGGCGGGACCCTGCGGTGCTGGGAGAGGGTGGAGACGGTCATGGGCTCGTGGAAGCGGATGCGGCGCACGGCGCCGTCCCCGCCGGACCACTGCCCGGCCCCGCCACTGCCGCGCCGTACGGCGAACTCGTCGAGCTGTACCGGCAGTCGCCACTCCAGCACTTCGGGATCGGTGAGCCGCGAGTTGGTCATATGGGTCTGGACGACGGGTGCGCCGGGGAACCCGTCGCCCGCTCCGGACCCGGAGGCCACGGTCTCGTAGTACTGATGCCGTTCGTTGCCGAAGGTGACGTTGTTCATGGTGCCGGAGCCCTCGGCCTGGACGCCGAGCGCGGCGTAGAGGGCGCCGGTGATGGCCTGGGAGGTCTCCACGTTGCCCGCGACGACCGCTGCCGGGGGTTTTGGGGCGAGCATGGAGCCGGGCGGCACGACGATGTCGAGGGGGCGCAGGCAGCCGTCGTTGAGCGGGATGTCGTCGGCGACGAGGGTGCGGAAGACGTACAGGACAGCCGCGTTGACGACCGAGAAGGGGGCGTTGAAGTTCGTGGTCAGCTGCGGGGACGTGCCGGTGAAGTCGACCGTGGCGCAGCGGTTCTCGCGGTCCACGCGCACGCGTACCCGGATGATCGCCCCGGAGTCGGTCTCGTAGGCGTACTCACCGTCGTCCAGGGCGTCGATGACCCTGCGTACCGCTTCCTCCGCATTGTCCTGGACGTGCCTCATGTACGCCTGGACGACGTCGAGGCCGAAGTTGTCGATCATCCGGGCGACTTCTTCGACGCCCTTCCGGTTGGCGGCGATCTGGGCGCGCAGATCGGCGAGGTTGGTCTGGGGGTTGCGCGACGGGTAGGGCGCCTGGGTGAGCAGGCTGAGGGTCTCCTCCTCGCGGAACCGGCCGTTCTCGGCGAGCAGCCAGTTGTCGAAGAGGATTCCCTCCTCGTCGATGGTGCGGCTGTTGGCGGGCATGGAGCCGGGGGCGATGCCGCCGATCTCGGCGTGGTGGCCGCGTGAGGCGACGTAGAAGAGGATCTCCGGCTCACCCTCCGTGTTCGTCGGGCTTGCCGTGTCGAAGACCGGGGTGATCACGGTGACGTCGGGCAGGTGGGTGCCGCCGTGGTACGGGTCGTTGACGGCGTAGGTGTCGCCGGGGCGCATCCGGGAGCCCCGGCGACGGATCACCTCTTGGACACTCGTGCCCATCGAGCCCAGGTGAACGGGGATGTGCGGGGCGTTGGCCACCAGGTTTCCGTCCGGGTCGAAGAGCGCGCAGGAGAAGTCCAGGCGTTCCTTGATGTTGACGGACTGGGCGGTGGATTCGAGGCGGGCGCCCATCTGTTCGGCGATGGACATGAAGAGGTTGTTGAAGACCTCGAGGAGAACCGGGTCCGCTTTCGTGTCGAGGTCGGAACTCTGTGTAATCGCCGCGCGTTCCATGACCAGATGCCCGTCGTCGGTCGTCGCGGCTTGCCAGCCGTCGTCGACGACGGTCGTCGCACTGGCCTCGGTGATGATCGCCGGGCCGGTGACGGTTTCGCCGGGAGGCAGGTGTTCTCGGCGGTGGAGGGGTACGTCGCGCCAGGTGCCGCCCGTGTGGAGGGGGACGGTTCCCGGGGTGGCCGGGCTGCCTTCAGGGGCGGCTTCGTGAGGGGCGAGAGCGGAGAGATCAGGGGGTTCGGTGATGCCGGTGGCTTCGACGGAGAGGGCTTCGACGACGATCGGGCGGTCGAGGGTGAAGGAGTACGTGGCGCGATGACGTTCTTCGAAGGCGTGCCTCATCGCGTCGGGCTCGGTGAGCTCGACGGTGAGGGTGGTGTCGGTGCCGTCGTAGCGGAGTTGGGCGCGGCGGGTGACCTGGACGCGGTCCTCGGGGATGTCCTCGTCGAGGAGTTCGGTGCGGGCGACAGCTTCCAGGTCGTCGGCCGTCTTCAGGATCCCGGGCATCGAGGCGGCCTGCAGGGGTGCCTCAACGGATTGTTCGCGCATGGCCGTCGTGTCGGCGAGGCCGATGCCGAGCGCGGAGAGGACGCCGGCCATGGGAGGCACGAGGACCGTGCGGATGCCGAGCGAGTCGGCGACCATGCACGCGTGCTGGCCGCCCGCGCCGCCAAAGGTGGTGAGGGTGTAGCGGGTGACGTCGTGGCCCTTCTGGACGGAGATCCGCTTCACGGCGTTGGCGATGTTGGCGACCGCGATCTGCAGGTAGCCCTCGGCGACCTGCTCGGGCGTTCGGTCGTCGCCGGTCTGCTCGCGGATCTCGTTCGTGAGGGCGGTGAAGCGCTCACGGACGAGGGCGTCGTCGAGGGGCTGGTCCCCGTCGGGTCCGAACACCTGGGGAAAGTGGGCGGGTTGGATGCGGCCGAGCATGACGTTGGCGTCGGTGACAGCGAGCGGCCCGCCGCCCCGGTAGCAGGCAGGGCCCGGGTCCGCGCCCGCCGAGTCCGGCCCTACGCGGTAGCGGGACCCGTCGAAATGGAGGACCGAGCCACCGCCGGCCGCGACGGTGTGGATGTCCAGCATGGGCGCGCGCAGCCTGACACCGGCGATCTGTGTGGTGAAGACGCGTTCGTACTCGCCCGCGAAATGCGAGACGTCGGTCGACGTACCGCCCATGTCGAAGCCGATGACGCGGTCGAAGCCGGCGAGCTGCGACATGCGGGCCATGCCGACGATGCCGCCGGCGGGCCCGGAGAGGATGGCGTCCTTGCCGCGGAACTGTCCGGCTTCGGCGAGGCCGCCGTTGGACTGCATGAACATCAGCCGCACGCCTTCGAGTTCGTCGGCGACGTGCTGGACATAGCGGCGCAGGACGGGCGAGAGGTAGGCGTCGACGACGGCGGTGTCCCCGCGCGGGACCAGCTTCATCAGCGGGCTGACCTCGCTGGACAGCGAGATCTGCGGGAAGCCGATGCGGGCGGCGAGCTCTCCGACGGCCTGCTCGTGCGCGGGGTGGAGGTGGCTGTGCATGCAGACCACGGCGACGGCGCGGATCCCGTCGTCGTACGCCTCCTGGAAGGGGCCGGCGAGGGCGTCCAGGTCGGGAGCGTGCAGGAGGGTGCCGTCGGCCGCGATGCGCTCGTCGACCTCGATGACCCGTTCGTACAGCAGCTCGGGCAGCTCGATGCGGCGGGCGAAGATGCGCGGGCGGTTCTGGTAGGCGATGCGCAGGGCGTCGCGGAAGCCGCTGGTGATGACGAGCAGGGTCCGCTCGCCCTTGCGCTCGAGGAGGGCATTGGTGGCGACCGTGGTGCCCATGCGGACGGCCTCGATGGGGTCCTCGGAGCCGTCCAGCAGTTGACTCACGCCCGCCACGGCCGCGTCGGAGTATCGCGCCGGATTCTCCGACAGCAGCTTGTGCGTCAGCAGACGGCCGTCCGGGCGTCGCGCGACGATGTCCGTGAAGGTGCCGCCTCGGTCGACCCAGAACTGCCAGCCAGTCACGTCACTACCCCGCTTCCGCGCCGCTCACAGCGCCCGCAGGCCGTTGATCACGTCGCGCAGAATACTCTCGTCCACCAGCTCGGCAGGCGGTACCGGCCGGTTCACATGGACGAATTCCGAGTCCACGAGATCTCCGACGAGGACCCGTACGACGCCGATGGGCAGATCGAGCTCGGCGGAGAGTTCGGCCACGGACTGCGGGGCGTCACGGCAGAGTCCGACGATGTCCACGTGTTCCGGGGACAGTGTCGAGTCCGCTTCCGGATCGTCCGCCTGCGGTTCCGCGACGACCACCGCGATCAGATCGAGGCGGTGCTGGGCCGCACTGGAGGTGCGGCCGCGCGTCATGGCGTACGGACGGACGACCGGTCCGGCCTCGTCGTCGAACCAGTGGCTTCTTCCCTGACCGTCAGCGCTCATGCCATCCCACTACCCGCCCGCGGGCAGATCGGTGCGCGGAGCGGTACCCAGATGCACGCCGACACGCTTGACCAGGAGGGTCATCTCGTACGCGACCAGACCGACGTCGGAGTCGGCGTCCGAGAGCACCGCGAGGCAGCTGCCGTCACCGGCGGCCGTCACGAACAGGAAGGCGTCATCGAGCTCGACGACGGTCTGCCGGACGTTGCCCGCCTCGAAGTGGCGGCCCACGCCCTTGGCAAGGCTGTGGAAGCCGGACGCGACGGCGGCCAGGTGCTCGCTGTCCTCGCGGGTCAGGTCCTTGGACACCCCCGTCGGCAGGCCGTCGCCGGAGAGCACGAGGGCCTTGCGGATGCTGGCGACCCGGTCCACCAGGTCGTCGAGGAGCCAGTTGAGCTCTCCGGACTGGTTGGTCGCGGTGTGGCCGGTCGCCTTCGGTGCGGTCATCGACCGTCCCCCTTAGTCGTTCGTTGTGGTGCTGTGCCGCTGTGGGCGTCGTCGCCCGCGGCGTTCTCCTGGCGGCCGCGCTGCCAGCCGCGCTGGAGGGAGGCCATTCGGCTGCGGACCTCGTCCGCGTCCCGCTCGGCGAGTTCCGGCTTCTCCTCGGTGCGTGGTGCCGGGCCCTGTTTGAGCTGCGGAGCCAGGCTGGCCTGGCGTACGCGCCGGGGCAGCGCTCCCGCGCCGGAGCCGGCCTCCTGGGGCGGGGCGGTCGGGTTCGGGGCGGAGTCGGAGCCGCTCGAGGCGATCGCGGGACGCCGTGTGCGCCTCGGGAGAGCCGGGGGCTCCGGCGGTTCACCGTGGTCGTACCCGGCGGAGGGCGCTGAGTCGGTACGGTCACCGACCCGGTCGGGCGCGCCGGCTCCCTCGCCATGGGGTCCCGTACCGCGGCGGCGGGACGGCAGCGGAGCGAGGCCGTTCGGCTGCGGACGGGTCGCGCCTGTCGGCGATTCCGCGTCTGCTTTCTCCCACCGGGAGCGCTGCTCGGTGACCGGGCGTCCGTGGGAACTGACCAGCTTGGGCGTCCCGCGGCGGGGCAGCGGGACGGGCGCGCTCGGGTCTTTGTCCGGATCAGCGTGGTCCGGTCCGCCGTGGATACCGGAGACCGGGTGCTGTGTGCCGTGCGGGCCCGTCGCTTCGTCCTCCATGGGGGCGAGGGTACGACGTGGGCGGAAGAGGCCGCCGCGTTCGCCGTCCTCGTCGCCGAGGGCGTCCGGGAAGTCACTGAGGGCGTCGAGATCGACCGGGGCCTCAAGCTCGACCGGGCCGTCAAGCAGCGCGGCGGGCAGGCCGGGCATGCGGGCAGGCACCTGGGAGAGTGCGGCCCGGCGCGGCTCCTCCAGCTCGGCCTCCTTGGATGGCGTGGGCCGGTCGAGACGGAAACCGATGCCGTTGGTGTCCGGGACGTCGTCGGTGAGCAGCGCGTCGGGGATGAACACGACGGCCGTGGTGCCGCCGTACGGCGACGGCTGCAGCGAGACCCGGACGTTCTGCCGCTGGGCGAGCCGGCTGACGACGAACAGGCCGAGCCGGTCGGTGTCGGACAGCTCGAACTCGGGTGTCTCGGCCAGTCGGAGGTTGGCGTCCAGCAGCACGTCGGCCGCCATCCCCAGGCCTCGGTCGTGGATCTCCAGGGTGAAGCCGTTGGCGACCCGCTCGCCCAGAACCTGGACGGCGGTGTGCGGCGGGGAGAACACCGTGGCGTTCTCCAGGAGTTCGGCCACGAGGTGGGTGATGTCTGCGACGGCCGGGCCCGTGACGGCGACGCGGGGCAGGCGGCGGACCTCGATGCGCTCGTAGTCCTCGACCTCGGCGACCGCGGCGCGCACGACGTCCATGAGCTGCACGGGCTTGCGCCACTGCCGGGAAGGGGCGGCGCCGGAGAGGATCACCAGGCCCTCGGCGTGCCGACGCATACGGGTGGTCAGGTGGTCCAGGCGGAACAGGTCGGCGAGTTCGTCGGTGTCCTCGGTCCGGCGTTCCATGGTGTCGAGCAGGGTGAGCTGCTTGTGGAGGAGGACCTGACTGCGGCGGGCGAGGTTGACGAAGACCTCGGAGACCCCGGCGCGCAGTTCGGCCTGCTTGACGGCGGCCTCGACGGCGGCGCGCTGCAGGGTGTTGAGGGCGTGTCCGACCTCGCCGATCTCGTTCCTGTCGTACTCCAGACGGGGGACCTCGGTCTCCACGTCGACCTGTTCTCCGGCGGAGAGGCGGCGCATCACGCTGGGCAGTCGTACGCCCGAGGCCTCGTGGGCATCCAGACGCAGCTGCCGCAGGTCGCGGACGAGACTGCGGCCGATGCGCACGGAGAGGAAGAGGGAGAACAGCAGGGCGAGCAGACCGAGGACGCCGGCGACGGCCGCCTTGACGATGACACTCATCGCGACGGGGCTGACGCGGTCCTGATAGCGGGCGCCCGCCTCGTCGTTGAGTTTGCTGAGCTCATCGAGGACGCTGCCGGCGACGGTGTCCCAGCGCTTTGCGTCGACCGTGCTGGGCCTGCCCGGCTGGGAGGAGATGACGTCCTGTTCGGCGACTCGCAGCGGAGCGGTGGAGGCGTTCTTCCAGAAGCGTTCGAAGCGGGCGCGCTCGGCCGAGGGCAGGTCCGTCAGGCTGACCTCGTACATGAGCGTGCGCTGGGCTACGAGATCGGAGACGTCGCGTATCTCGTCGCCGGAGAGCTTGCCGACCACGAGGGCGGAACTGAGCAACGCGTCCTCGCGGGAGAGCAGTTCGCGGGCGCGGGTGACGTTGAGAAGGGCGCGGGCCTGCTTGTCCATCGCCACGTTGTCGACGCCGTCGAGGGAGGCCAGGAGGGTGTAGCAGGGGTCCACGAGAAGGTTGTACTGGTGGAGGGCGTCGGCGCGGCTCACCGTTCCGTCCTCGACGCTGCGACGCAGGGGGTTGATGCCGTCGAAGGCGTCCAGCACGGCGGTGAGGCGCTCGCTGTCGCCCTGGTCCAGCCCGTCGCGGACGTCGGGGTCCTTGGCGTTCTTGCGGATCTCGGCGACGGCGGCGTCGGTCGCGTTGCGGGTGACCCGCAGTGCGGACAGCGCGTCCGAGGCCCGGCGGTCGGCGAGATAGACCAGTGCCTGGCGGCGTTCCTGCTGCAGGACGCGGACGGCGTCCTCGGTGGAGTAGCCGATCTTCTCGACGAGTGCCGACACCGTGAAGAGCTGCGCCGCACCCCGCCCCGTGATTACCGTGGCGAAACCCCAGATCGCGGTGAGGGACACCAGCGGCACGAGAAGCAGCGCCACCATCTTCCGGCGGATCGACGTCCCGCGAAAGCGCATGGCCTCCCCCAGCTCAAACCCCCACCCGGTCAGGGGGGCACACATGTGCGTCAACAATCGGCGCGAGCCTACTACCGACGCACACGTAACTCGAAGAGAGATCCGGAATCTGAACTTCCGCACCGGTGACGAGACATGCGGAGTTGTCCGGCCATTGCGGGAGATTGCCTCCCGCAAACCCGGGGCGCCCCGGAGGGCGGATCAGGCCGGTCTGTCCGGCCAGTTGGCCGGAAATCTACCTTCCTTGGGAATCTTCAGGACGCGCCGATCGTCCTTCTCTACGGGAAATGGGGACGGATTGGGCCACAGGAGCCGCATCCAGCCCCCGGGCAGCGTAAAACAGCGCAAGCCGGGCAACCGCTGGGGAGCTGAGTCTTCGGATGCGGGCGAGCGGTCTGCTGACGGTGGGGAGTGAGACGGTGACGGGCACGGTGGAGCGGCACGTGGCGCCTGAGGACGGCGAGGCGGCACGCCGGGCAGCGCGACAGGACCCCGAGGCACTGGATCGCGACATTCCAGCACTCGGAGGCGGGACCGCCGGGAGTGCCGCGGCTCAGGATCAGCCGCATTACCAGCCGTTGTGGATCGAGGAGCCCGCGCGGCGGCGCCGGATGCCCGATCCGGTGCGCACGGCCGCGGTCCGAGCCGTTCTGATCATCGCCTTGACGCTGATCCAGGCAATGGTGGCGTTTCTGTGCACGCTGGCGGGCTCTTGGCTGGCGTTCCCGATGGTTATCAGCAGCGTGACGAGCACCGTGGTGGCGACGTGGGCCGCGCTCGACGTCTGGGTGACGCGCCAGGTGTGGAACCAGCGCAACGGCGTAGTGTCGGCACCCAGCAGCACAGCCCGGTCCCTGCGGCGCGAGCGGCGCAGGGCACGACGGCAGGCGCGCGCTGCGGAGCGGGCTCAGGAGCGCATACGCCGGCAGGGCGGGACGGGGCAGTTGTCGCACCCTTAGCGGTAGCCGACGCAGACGAGCAGTGGCCCGCGAACAAGAAAGCGGCGGGCCCGAGGGCCCGCCCGTTCACCGACTTGTGAGGGTCAGGCCCTGGCGTACTCCCAGCCGCCGCAGCTGTACGGGGTCCCGCTGGACGTGTCCTGGAGGCAGGCACGAATCTGCAGGGTTGTGCCCTCCGCGAAGGACAGGTTCCACTTCCCGACGGTGGCGTAGCCGCCGCCGTGGTAGTAGGAGTGGGTGGCGGAGCTCGAGTTGTAGCGCCACTGGGCGGCGACGCCGTGGCCGTCACGCTTCAAGTCGAGCGCGGAGAGAGTCTCGCCGTCCTCGGCGAACTCGGTCTTCGCACTCGGCGAGCTGATCGCGTTGTAGGCGTCGAAGATGTTGCCGGCGGCCTGCGCCGGGGCGGTTCCCAGGACAAGCACCGATGCGGAGGCCGCAGCCGTACCAAGGACAGTCGTCAGACGACGGTAGGTCATGCGCAAGGCAAGGTTCCTCTCTTCGGACAACTGATCGATTGCCTGAACCTACCTGAGAGGAAAGGGAGTTCACCGCTGCTTTTCCGGTTCCGGCCTTGGAGCTAGGGGGCCGCAGGCGCCGCCGGGCGTTTGAACATCCGCGTGGCCGTGATCTCGCTGCGCACCGCCTCCCCCGCCCGGGGCTGGTGCGGCAATCCCGGGCGAAGATGTTCCTCCACGCTGATGTACTTCAGGCCCGCCCTGAGGTCGGCGTCGTTGCGCAGTCGGATGACCAGCGGGAACTCGGCCAGGGCGGTCGTGTCGAACAGGCCGGTCGTGTAGAGGAGTTGGACGCCGAGGGCGTCCGAGACGGCTCGCTGCAGCTCCAGGAGGTAGGTGGCGTTGGCGCGTCCGATGGGGTTGTCCAGGAACAGCGTGCCGGCGTGGCGGTGCTTGTCCCGGCCCCGGTCGTTCGACCGCAGGGCGGCCATCGTGCAGTACAGGGCGATGGCCGCCGTCAGCAGCTGGCCGCCGGAGAACACGTCGCCCATCTGTCCGACGGGCACCCGCTCGGCACGCAGCACGGCGTCCGGCTTGAGGATCTCGACGGCGACACCCTTGGGCTGAAGCGCCGCCGCAACGCCGCGCAGGAGCAGGGACATGCCGTCCCGCCGCAAGTCCGAGTTCTTCTTCACCGCCGCGCGCGTGGCCTCGTCGACGACCTCGCCGAGTCGTTCCGTGAGGGTGGCCTGGTCGGGCTCCTCGAATCGGATGCGCAGGAACTCCTGTCCGGACCACTCGCCTAGGCCCTCGGGCAGGCGGGACAGCCGCTGCGCGGACCGCAGCGTCGTCAGCGCCGACTCGACCAGGCCGCGCAGGCGGTCCACGATGGAGTCCCGGTTCCGTTCCAGCTGGGCCAACTCGTCGGTGAGCACGCGGAGTCGGGGCGCGAAGGCGTCCGCCCACTTCTGCGCGTGTTCGGGCAGTGCGGAGGCGGGCAGTTCGCGGATCTGCTGGCGGGCCGGTGTGCGGACCTGTTCGTAGCGCGTGGAGTTGGCGTGCCGTACGAGCACGTCGCTCGCCTCGCGGACGGCGGCCTCGGCGGCGGAGAGATCTGCGGCGCAGCCGCGCAACGACCGGCGGGCCTCGGCGGCGGAGTGCCTGGCCTCCTCAGGGCTGCCGGGGTACGGCTCCGGCGCCTCCTGCTCCTCGTCCGAGGTGTGCTCTCGCAGCAGGTCGCGCAGCATTGCGGCGATCTCGTCGAATCCGCCGGCCGCGTCCTCGGCGGCGCGGTGGGCGTCGAGGAGCTCTGCGTGCGCCTCGCGGGCCTGTGTCAACGCCTCGGTGCGGGAGGCGAGTTCGGCGGTCGTCGTACGCAGCAAGGCCTGCGCGTGCTCGGCGTCACGCGGCTGGAGTTCCTCGGAGAGGTCGGTGTGGGTCTCGCCGTCCTCGGGCGCGTGCCGTTCGGCCTCGCCGCGAAACCGCCCGAGCTGCTCGCTCGCGCTGGACATCCGGGTCTCCAGGAGCTGGACGAGTTCCTCCGCGCGTGAGGCAGCCGCCTGCCGGGAGGGCCCGTCGGAGCCGTCGGTCGACTCAAGGAGCTGTTCGGCCCGGGTGCGGACCTTGTTGCTGAGCCGGTCCAGTTCCGCGCGTGCCGCGCTCTCGTCGCTCTCCGCGCGGGCCTGCTCGGCGCGCAGATCGGCGCCGACGCCGACCTTCTCGTACACCTGGGAGGCGGCCCGGTATGCCTCGCGCAGCGCGGGCAGGGACCCCCTCAGGGCTTCCGCGTCGGTGTCCGGCACATCGTCGGGGGCGCCCGCGATCTCCGATCGCTCGGCCCGCAGGGCACGCGCGGTGCGGCGCGCGTCGTCGGCGGCGCGCTGGGCGGCGCGACGGTCCTCGTCGGCGGCGCGAGCGCGCTCCAGGCAGGTCTGCGCGCGGGCCTCGGATTCGGTGGCCTCGTCGGCGAGTTCGCGCAACTTGACCTGCCAGCCGGCCCGCTCGCGCAGTCGGAACGCCAGCCCGGCCAGGGCGTCGGCGGCTCGCCGCGCCTTCTGGGCGGCCTCCTGCCGCTCGTCGCGGACCTGCGCGGCCTCGGCGGCGGCTTCGTCGGCCTCGGTCCGCACGGTCCGCGCCTCGGCCAGTTCCGCCTCGGACTCCTCGGCGAACGCGCGCGCGTCCCGGGCCGCCTGCGCCAGCTCGACCAGTCGGCCGGCCGGGCAGCCGGTCCGCCACGAGGCGAGGCGCGCCGCCAGTTCCCGGTCCTTGCCGAGCCGTGCGGCGAGGGCGCGGATCTCCTCGTCCCGCTCGGTGGCCCGCGCGCGCAGCGCCTGTCGTTCCTCGTCGGCGGCGTGCTCGTCGTGCATGGCGGGGTTCGGCGGCACGAGGAAGACGTCAGGAGAGGCGCCGCTCGGGGAATCCGGTGCCGGAGTCGGGGCGAGCAGGGCGGCTGCGGTGCCGACGGCCACGGCGGACCGGGGCAGCAGCGCGGCGTCGCTCAGCACCTCGCGGGCACGCGCGTGCGTGGCGGGGTCGGTGATGATCACGCCGTCGACCAGTTCGGGGCGGGCGGCCAGCACACGCGCGTGGTCGGCCGGGTCGACCGCCTGCGCGAGGTAACGCCAGCCCGGCAGGGCCGGGATGCCCTGCTCGCCGAGGAACTCCACGGTGGCCAGCACGTCCGGGCCGGGCGGCAGCAGCCCGCCGTCACCGAGCGCGCCCAGGATCCGGGAGTCGTCGGCGGCGGCCGTACGCAGCTCGAACAGCTGCCGCTCGGCGGTGGAGACGCTGTCGTCGAGCAGCTCGCGCAACTCGTCGGCGAACCGGTCCAGTTCCTCCGGCGTGAGGGCGCCTTCGTCGACCGAGGCATGGGCGACCGCCTCCGCGGCGTTCTGCGCGGCCGTGCTTCCCTCGCCGTCGTCACCCGCGCGGGGAGCGGGAACGGCTCCGGGAGCAAGAGCGGCGCGGCGCTTCGCGCCCGACTCGCCGGTCAGGCCGATCAGTTCCGCGAGCCGTTCCTCCGCCGCGAGTCCCTCGGCGAGACGGCGCTCGGCGTCGTAGGAACGCTCCGCGGCGGCTGCCGCGTCCGCCGCGCGGGCCGCCGTCAGTTCGGCGCGGGACTCGGCCGAGGCCGCCTCGCGCGCGTGTTCCGAAGCACGCCGGGAGGCCTCGCGGGCGGTGTCCCAGGCCGCGACGGCCGTCTTCTCGGCGTCGCTCGCCGCAAGGGCCGCGCGCGCCGGGTCGGCGTCGGGCGCGCTGTCGTCGAGCCAGCCGGCCCGCACGGCCTCGGCGGTCTCCTGCTCCACCTCGGACAGCCGCTGGCGCAGATGCCCGACCTCACTGCGGGCGCGCTGCGCCTCGGTGGCGGCGGCGGTGGAGTCCCGGTACGCGGACTCGCTGACCTCCTGGAGGGCGGCGGACCGCTCCTCCCCCTCGTTGGCGAGGGTCTCGGCTCTCTCCGCGGCCGCGTGCAGGGCCCGTACGAGATCGACGGCGGCCTTGGCGCGGGCGGCCAGGGCGGGCGCCGCGTCGCGCTCGGCCTCCTGGATGGCGGTGGCCACGCGCGCGACGCGGTCGGCGGCGGCGCGGTGTCGCAGGACGGCCTCGGCACCCTGCCAGGCCGAGTGCAGCGTGCGGGCGTCGGCGAGCTCGCGCTTCTGTGCCGCCGCCGACTTCTCGGCAGCCGCGAGGGCCAGCGAGGCGTGCCGGTAGGCCAGTTCGGCCGCGATCAGCGCGCTGCGGTCCCGGCCCGCCTCGGCGTGGGTGACGGCGGAGGCGGCGGCGGTGACCCGCTGGGCGAGGTCGCCGGCCCGCACGCGCTCCTGAACACCCCGCGCGGACAGTCGCCTGGCCAGGGTCCGGGTGCGCCGCTCGGCCCCGGCGTGGATGTCACGCGCGCGAGAGCGGGCCTCGGCGACCTCGACGATCTGCCCGAGCAGGTCGACGGAACCGGCGGTGAAGTCCCGCTCGGCGATCAGCTCGGCCCGCCGGCCCAGCTTGTTGCCGAAGCCGCCGACCAGGTCGGCGAGGCCGTCGGTGTCGCGCGTATCCGTCACGGCCCGCAGCAGCAGGTCGGTGAAGTCGGAGTCCTTCTTGACCGCGAAGAGGCCGGCCGCCTCACCCTCGTCGGCGTTCATCTCCCGCTGGTAGCGGAAGAGTTCGGGGTCGAGACCGAGGTCGCCGAGGTGCTCGATCCAGCGGTCGTGGATCTCCTCCCAGTGCACCTCCAGATGCGGATACGCCTTGCCCGCCTCCGTGATGGCGTCCCGGAAGCCCTTCATCGTGCGCCGCCGGCCCCGCGCGCCCGACTGGCCCTCGGCGGGCGGCCGCACGGCGGTGGACTCGGCGACGGGCAGGTTGTCCAGGCTCAGCCCGGGTCCCGGGCGGAAGGAGTACCAGGCCTCGGCGAACTTCCGCGGGTCGTTGGAGACCTGGCGCCCGCGCCACTCGCTGGCCTTGCCGACCACGACGCACTCGCCGGTGAGCGTGTGCTGCCACTCCAGCGCGACATGCCCGCAGTCGTCGGCGAGCAGGAACTTGCGCAGCACGCCGGAGCTGGCGCCGCCGAGGGTGTTGCGGTGGCCCGGCAGCATCACAGAGAAGATCAGCTTGAGGAGGACCGACTTGCCGCCGCCGTTCTCCAGGAAGAGCACCCCCGCGGGAGCGGGCCGGCGCGGCGGTCCGGTGGGCTCCTCCTCGAAGAACTCCGCCTGCATGGGCGCGGGATCGGGGACGGGCTCGCCGACACCGCGCAGGTCAAGCACGGTGTCGGCGTAGCGCGCACCGGCCGGCCCGATGGAGTAGAGGCGGACCCGGGACAGCTCGTACATGGCGGACTCTCGTAAGTCTTCGTCAGATCGGGGAAGTTCGGGGCTTCGGACGGAATCGGAGATTCAGGTGGATCAGAGATTCAGACCGGTTCGGAGATTCAGACCGGTTCGGAGATTCAGGCGGAGTGGAACGGCAGCCCGGCGTCGGCCACCAGCTCCAGGTCGTCCGTGTTCTCGGCGGGCAGCAGCGTCGGTGTGCCGTCGGTGACCGGGACCACGCCCAGCTCCAGCAGTTCGGCCATGGCGGCGCTGCCCGCCATGTCACGGACTTGAAGTTGGTAACGGGCGGTCGTCCGGAAGGTGCCGCCGCTGTCGTCGCCCGTCCGCTGGAGAAATCCTGAGTCGGTGAGAAACGCGGCCGCCTTGCCGACGATGCCGGTCGTCGAACCGGCGAGTCTGCGTGCGTCCTTGGTGGCGCCGGTCGCGCTGCGTCTCACCCAGATGCGCCAGGCGGCCTCCAGGCCGGGCGCGTCCGTGGCGGGGTCGGTGTTCTCCCCCTGCTCGGCCGCGCGCTCCTCCAGCCGGCGGCAGGCCTGCCGGACGAAGGCGTCGACGCCATTGACCGTCACGCGCCCGATGTAGCCGTCGTCGGCCAGGTCCTCGGGCCGCGGGAACGCCATGGCAGCGATGGCGAGATGGGCCAGCCCGTGCAGGAAGCGGTCGCTGCCGTCGGCCGACGTACGACGCGCGTAGTCGCCCATGCGGACGGCGAACACGGAGTCCTCGGCGGCCGTGACGGCCATCCCCGCGCGCGGGGACACCTCCAGCACCACCAGCCCGAGCCCGGCGGCCACGGCGTCCGCGAGCCGGGCGAACGGCGGGTCTTCCCGGTACCGCCGCAGCAGCTCCGTGTACTCCTGATCGCGCGCGGGCTGCAACTTCGGCTGCAGCCCGAAGGCGACCAGCCGGGCCGCGTCGGCCGCGTCGGCGGGAGTCACGGCGGCGGTCGCCGACGGGGCCGGGGCCTCGGTGTCACTCCACTCGGCGTGCTCGCTCACGGTCCGGGCTCCTTGCTGCGCTGTTGCTCACTCATGCTGCTTCCGTCCTGTCCGCCGCCATCCCGGCCGCGTCCAGCAGGGCCGTCCCCACGATCAGGTCGGCGCCGCCGAACTCGGGATCCTCCAGCTCCGTCCCGTCGTCCACGGCGAACAGCAGCTTCTCCTCGCCCTGCCGGTAGGCCGTACCGACCGGCGGACTGGCCGCGTGGACCGCCAACAGAGCCACCAGGTACGGCAGCTCGGGATCCTGCCGACGCGCCTGGGCCAACAGCCCCGACAGCCTGCGCGGGGCGTCGGCCGGCAGGTCCAGCAGCTCCATCGCCGAGGCCAACTGCTCCTCGCTGAACCGGCTGTCGTCCGGTGTCGCGATGAGGTCGGGCTCGGGCATCTCGGCGCCCAGGTGCTCCCGCTCCACGGGCGGCGTCAGCAGTATGTCGACGAGATCACCCACCCGGACCGACACCGGCGTACGCAGCCCGGTCCCGCACGCGAAGAAGGCGTCCGTGACCCGGACGGACTGCTCCAGGGGCAACGGCAGGACAGGGGCGACGAGATGGCCGTACAGGTCGACCCCCGATGTCGTCATCGGCGTTGCGAAGGCCTGCCGGTCCTGCTCGGCGCGGAACAGCGGCCCGGCCTCCAGCAGGCGGGACTGCAGCTGGGTGTGGCGTCGGATGCAGTCCTTGACGATGTCGACGAGCTCGGCCGCACGGCGCTTGTGCTCGGGGTCCTCGGTCTCGTCGCGCGCCTTGCGGATGTTGGTCAGGATCGCGTTCTCATGGCGGTACCGGTCGGCGACATGGTCGAGCGCCTCGGCGATCATGTCCGGCACGGTGTTCAGCCAGTCGACCGCCCGGACGTTGCGCCGGGTCGCGTCCAGGGCCCTGCGGAGCGTCTCCGAGTACTGCACGGTCCGGTACCGGGCCTGCTCGGCGGCCAGCTGGGCGTCGGCGAGCCGGCCGCGGTTGATCAGCACTTCGAGCTTGACCTCGGCGGCGATCTGGGCGCTGGTGACGTCGGTGTCGAGGGCGCCGACGAGGACGTTGACCGCCTCGTCGGTCGTACGGAGATACACCGTGCCGCCAGGGCCCGGCACCTCCTCGATCAGCTTGAAGTCATAGTCACGGCGGACATAGCTGCCGTCCGGCGCGAACGTGCCGTAAACGGCACGAAAGCCGCGGTCCACGCTGCCGACATTGATCAGGTTCTCCAGGACCCAGCGGGCCACTCGCTCGTGCTCGGCGACGGGGCGCCGCGGGGCCTGGGCGGCGATGCGGGGGATGAGCCTGGCGACTATCTGGTCGTGGTCGGCTCCCGTGTCGAAGTCCATGTTCAGTGTGACCAGGTCGATGGCGGCGAGCGCCACCTCCGCCATGCCGTACACCGAGTACTCCCCGGCGAGGTTGGCCTTGCGCGCATCGAGGTCGTGCAGCGGCGCGGTGCAGGCGAGCGCACGCAGCCGTCGCGCCAGCCCCTCGTCGGCGGCCGGGCCCGGAGCGGGGCGCGGCCCCGCGCTGAGCTGGGGCGGAACACGGTCCGTCGATGCGGGTGAAGTCACGATGCACAGACTAGGTCCTAGGTCTGACAACGACCCAAACGACGCCGATCGCCCCCTGCGATGGCCGGGCGACCATGGTCATCCTCGTCCGCGGGACGATGGAGGCGGGGCGTGCCGTCGCGGCGGCGGCGCATGTCGACTCGGCCCCGCGCCTTCAGCCACATACCGGCAGAGCCCCGTGAGCAAGGGCTTCACCTAGGCGAGTGTTTCACCCTCCCCCACCCGCCGCCGGTACACCTCGACCACCCGCTCCAGCGAGTCCTCGAGATAGACCGCGAGCATCTTCTCGGCCCCGCTCCGGTCCCCTGCTTCCAGGGCCCGGAGGATCTGCTGGTTGCGTGCGAGGTACGGCTCGTGCAGCCGGTGCGGATCGTCGACGACGTGGAACGCGAGCCGCAGCTCGGCGAAGACGCTGCGCATGAGTTCGTCGGTGCGTTCGCTGCCCGCGAGCGCCACCAGTTCGCGGTGGAAGTGGATGTTGGCCGTCCCCAGCCCTTTCCAGTCACCTTCACGCACCGCGCGCTGCCCCTCGGCGACGGCTTCGGCGGGCCCCTCCAGGAGGTACGGCGGTTCGCCGAGCCCGCGGACGACGGCGCACTCGACGAGGCGACGGGTGCGGTAGATGTCCTCGACGTCCTCCACCGTCAGGACCCGCACGAACACGCCCCGGTTCAGCTCGTGGACGAGGAGCCGTTCATGGGTGAGCAGCCGAAACGCCTCGCGCAGTGTGTTGCGGGACACACCCAGCGCCCCTCCGATGCTGTCCTCCGACAGCCGGGTGCCGGGCGCGAAGTAGCCCTCGGCGATGCGGCTTCTGAGGATGTCCGAGACCCGCTCCGCCGTGCTCGTACGACCCAGGAGGGCACGGTCGTCGGCCAGTCCGCCCAGCTGCTCTGCCATGCCCGGAATTCAACCGCAGACCCGAGAACGAAACAACAGGGGTATTGAAGGATCGTTCAACGATCCTCTACCTTGCTGCTCACCGTTCAGCTCAGTTCAGCTCCGTTCGGCTCAGTTCCGCACCCCCGTCCCCTCTCTGCGAGGTGCCCATGAGCACGACCCCTCCACCGCAGGCTCTGAAAGACACCCAGGCCACCACCGCCGAACGCGCCGACGACGACGGCGCGTTCGGCTGGCTGCGCGCCCTCGGCCCGCGCGGCCGCCGCGCCTTCGCGGGCGCTTTCGGCGGCTATGCCCTGGATTCGTACGACTACTTCACGCTTCCGTTGAGCATGGTCGCGCTGGCCGCGTACTTCGGCCTGGACAGCGGCCAGACCGGCCTCTTCACCACCGTCACGCTCGTGGTCTCCGCGATCGGCGGCGCGCTCGCCGGCGTGCTCGCCGACCGGATAGGCCGGGTCAAGGCGCTGATGATCACGGTCATCACGTACGCGATCTTCACCGTCGCCTGCGGGTTCGCCCCCAACTACGAGTGGCTGCTGGTCTTCCGCGCCCTCCAGGGCCTCGGCTTCGGCGGCGAATGGGCGGTCGGCGCGATCCTGGTCGCCGAGTACGCGAGCGCCAAGCACCGTGGCCGCACGCTCGGCGCGATCCAGAGCTCGTGGGCCGTCGGGTGGGCTCTGGCCGCGATCATGTACACCGTCGTCTTCTCGCTCGTCGACGACGACCTGGCCTGGCGCGTGATGTTCTGGACCGGCGCACTGCCCGCGCTGCTCGTCATCTGGATGCGGCGCCGGGTGCAGGACGCCCCCGAGGCCGTCGCCGTACGTGAACAGAGCACCCAGAAGGGTTCGTTCGCGGCCATCTTCAAGCCCGGGCTGCTGCGTACGACGATCTTCGCCGGACTGCTCTCCACGGGCGTCCAGGGCGGCTACTACACCCTCGCCACCTGGGTGCCGACCTACCTCAAGACCGAGCGCGACCTGTCGGTCGTCGGTACGGGCGGCTATCTGACGTTCCTGATCTCGGGCGCCTTCATCGGTTACCTCACCGGCGGTTACCTCACCGACCGGCTGGGCCGTCGGCGCAACATCTGGCTGTTCGCGCTGCTGTCGGCCGTCTGCATCCTGGCGTACGCGAACATCCCCAGTGGCTCCAACACCCTGCTCCTGGTGCTCGGTTTCCCGCTCGGGTTCTGCATGTCGGCGATCTTCAGCGGCTTCGGGTCCTACCTGAGCGAGCTGTACCCGACGGCGGTGCGCGGCACGGGACAGGGCTTCACGTACAACACCGGCCGCGCGGTGGGCGCCATCTTCCCCACCACGGTCGGCTTCCTGGCCGACAGCTGGGGCGTGGGCGGCGCGCTGGTCTTCGGCGCGATCGGCTACGGCATCGCCGCACTGGCCCTGCTCGGGCTGCCCGAGACGCGCGGGAAGGAGCTGGCGTGAACCGTACGGAGGACCGTCCGCCCGCCCTCGAAGAGGGCCGGCCGCTCACCCGCGAAGAAGGCCGGACACCGGCCCTGACGGAGGACCGTCCGCTCAGCCTCGAAGCGGACCGCCCCCTCACCCTCGTCGACAAGCACGCGCACGCGTGGAGCCCGCGAACGGCACGCGCCCGCTTCCGGGAAGGCCTCACCGGGCCCACCGCCGGGGTCGCCGCGGGGCACACCCAGGTCAACCTGATCTCGGTGCCCGCCGACTGGGCGTACGACATGCTGCTGTTCTGCCAGCGCAATCCCAAGCCCTGCCCGGTCCTGGACGTCACGGACGCCGGTTCCTGGACGACCGTCCTCGCCGACGGCGCCGACCTGCGCACCGATCTGCCGCGCTACCGGGTGTGGCGGGACGGCGAGTTGGTGGACGAGCCGAAGGACGTACGTGCGCACTGGCGCGACGACCTGGTGTCGTTCCTCATCGGTTGCAGCTTCACCTTCGAGTGCGCGCTGGCCGAGGCCGGCGTCCCGATCCGCCACGTCGAGCAGGGCCGCAACGTCCCGATGTACGTGACCAGCCGCCAGTGCCGGCCGGCGGGGCGGCTGCACGGCCCGATGGTGGTGTCCATGCGCCCGGTGCCGCCGGAGCATGTGGCGGCGGCGCTGCGGGAGACCGGTCTCCTCCCGGCGGTGCACGGCAGCCCCGTGCACTGCGGCGATCCGTCGGCGCTGGGCATCGCCGATCTCGGCCGCCCCGACTTCGGCGATCCGGTCGAGGCGGAGCCGGACGACATCCCGTTGTTCTGGGCCTGCGGAGTGACCCCGCAGGCCGCCGTGATGGCCTCGCGGCCGCCGTTCGCCATCACCCACGCACCGGGCCAGATGTTCCTGACCGACGCCCGTGACGAGCAGTACCGCATCGCCTGAGAAGTCACCCGAAGAGAAGTCACCCGACAGGAGAAACGACGGACCGATGACCTCCATCGACCTGAACGCCGACCTCGGCGAGGGCTTCGGCCGCTGGCAGCTCACCGACGACGAACGGCTGCTGTCGGTCGTCACCAGCGCCAACGTGGCCTGCGGCTTCCACGCCGGGGACGCGGCCACCATGCGGCGGGTGTGCGAGCAGGCGGCCGAGCGCGGGGTACGGGTCGGCGCCCAGGTCTCCTACCGGGACCTGGCGGGGTTCGGGCGGCGCGCGATGGACGTGCCGTCCGCCGAGCTGGCGGCCGAAGTGGCCTACCAGATCGGCGCCCTGGCGGTCTTCGCGCGGGCAGCCGGCACGCGCGTGTCGTACGTCAAGCCGCACGGCGCGCTCTACAACCGCGTCGTGCACGACGAGGAGCAGGCCGGCGCGGTCGTCGACGGCGTGCTCCTGGCGGACGCCTCGCTGCCCGTGCTCGGTCTGCCGGGCTCACGACTACTGGAGTTGGCCGCCAAGGCAGGGCTGCCGGCCGTCAAGGAGGCGTTCGCGGACCGCGCGTACACCGAGCAGGGCACGCTCGTGCCGCGCGGCCGGGAAGGCGCCGTGATCACCGACCCGGAGGCCGTCGTGGAGCGCTCGGTGGGCCTGGCCCGCTCGGGCGTGGTCACCTCCCACTCCGGAGTTCCCGTGGCGGTACGCGCGCGTTCCCTGTGCCTGCACGGGGACACGCCCGGCGCCGTCGAGCTGGCCCGACGGGTGCGGGCACGGCTGGAGGAGTCGGGTGTGCGCGTGGAGGCCTTCGTATGAGGGCGCTGCCCGTCGGCGACGACGCTCTGCTCGTCGAGGTGGCCTCGGGCGAGGAGGCCCGGGCGCTCCACGCCGAGCTGCTGCGCCGCCGCGCGCAGGGCTCGCTGTCCGTCCGCGAGATCGTTCCGGCGGCCCGTACGGTGCTGCTCGACGGGCTCGCCGACCCGGCCCGCCTGGCCTCCGAACTGACCACCTCCGAAGTGCCGCACGCTCCCCCTCGCGCGGGTGAGGTCGTCGAGCTCCCGGTGCGCTACGACGGCCCGGACCTGGCCGACGTCGCGGCGCACTGGGGCGTCTCCCCGCCCGAGGTGGCCCGCATCCACGCGGACACCGAATTCAGCGTCGCCTTCTGCGGTTTCGCCCCCGGGTTCGGCTATCTGACCGGCCTGCCGCCGCGCTACGACGTGCCGCGCCGGGCCACGCCGCGCACGGCCGTCCCCGCCGGTGCGGTGGCGCTGGCAGGCCCGTACACGGGCGTGTATCCGCGCTCGTCGCCGGGCGGGTGGCAGCTGATCGGCACCGCGGACGCCGTGCTGTGGGACCACACGCGTGTGCCGGCCGCGCTGCTGTCGCCGGGCACGCGCGTGCGCTTCGTTCCGGTGGGGTGCTCATGACCGACCGCGCGCTGTCCGTCGTACGCGCCGGGGCGCTCACCACCGTGCAGGACCTCGGCCGGCCCGGGCACGCCCACCTCGGGGTGCCCCGCTCGGGTGCGCTGGACGGGCCCGCGGCGGCGCTGGTCAACCGCCTGGTCGGCAACCCTCCGGAGGCAGCCGTACTGGAGACCACGCTCAACGGCTGTGCGGTACGGCCCCGTTCGACGGTGACC
The DNA here is from genome assembly GCF_045162795.1 of Streptomyces sp. NBC_01017. Taxonomy (NCBI): domain Bacteria; kingdom Bacillati; phylum Actinomycetota; class Actinomycetes; order Kitasatosporales; family Streptomycetaceae; genus Streptomyces; species Streptomyces sp. NBC_01017. Next base: position 8,706,208 of record NZ_CP108683.1, on the reverse strand, counting down.
GTGGCGGTCGGCGGCGCGCCCTGCCGCGTCACGGTGGATGGACGTCCGGTCGCCTGGGGCGCTGCGGTGCGCGTGCCCGCCGGTGCGCTTCTGGACGTAGGCGGGGCCATGTCCGGCGTACGGAGCTATGTGGCCGTGTCCGGCGGCATCGCCGTCGAGCCGGTCCTCGGCAGCCGCTCCACGGACCTGCTGTCCGGCCTCGGCCCAGCGCCTCTCACGGACGGCACGGTGCTCCCCCTGGGCCGGCCGACGCAGCTGCACGCGCGCGTGGACGTCGCCCCGCAGCCGGCGCCCCCCTCCGAACTGGTCCTGCGGGTGACGCCGGGCCCGCGCGACGACTGGTTCACCCCGGCGGCCGTGCGTGCCTTCACCTCCCACCCCTATCGCGTGTCCGCCGCGAGCAACCGCATCGGGCTGCGCACCGAGGGCCCCGCCCTGGAACGGGCGCGCACCTGCGAACTTCCCAGCGAGGGCGTGGTCCTGGGCGCGGTCCAGGTCCCGCCCGACGGACGGCCGGTCGTGTTCCTGGCCGACCACCCGACGACGGGCGGCTACCCGGTGATCGCCGTCGTCTGCGCGGCCGACCTCCCGGCCGCCGCACAGGCCGTACCGGGGACGCCGGTCCGCTTCGTGGCCGTACGCCGTCGCTGACGCCCGCCACTGCGCCGACCACCTCCCGCCACGCACGCGTGCGTGGCGCCCGCCTCAGGCGGCGTGGGATGCCGCTCCGGAGGCCGAGCCCTGTCCTGGCAACCGCTACGCCGCCTCAGGTGCGGGTTGCGGCTCCTGGACCGAGCGCTGTCCGGGCACGGGCACCGACAGTCCCTCCGGCCGGGACAGGTGTTCGGGCACGGATCCACGATCGGTGACCAACCGGTGCTCGGCCGCCGGCCGGTGATCGGTCACCGACCGGTGTTCCGGTGCCATCGGATGCTCGGGCACCGCCACCCGGTCGGACAGCGGCCCCTGCCCGGCCAACGCCACCGACTCGGACACCGAGCGGTGCCCGGCCGACGCCGTCCCGTCCGGCATCGACAGCACCGCCAACGCCCTGGACACCGACTGTGCCGCGCGCAGGTCGAGCCGGTCGCTGGTGCCCTTCGCGCGGTGCCGCATCTCGACGGCGGCGAGGCGGACCAGCTGGGGCAGCAGGTCGTTGCAGCGCCGGATCATCCAGGCCGTACCCGCGGTGGCCAGCCACAGCAGGCTCGCCGACTTGGTGGGCGGCGGGAACTCGGGCTCGGGCGAGGGCGCCGTCTGTGTCGCGAGGGCCCGGTGCGCGAGCATCGCGTGGAAGCGCAGGGCGATCTGCCGGTGCCCGCGCTCCCCGGGGTGCAGCCGGTCGGAGCTCCACATCGCGCGCTCCATGATCCAGGCGTCGTCGACCGCGTGCAGATGCAGCGCCCCGTACCGCTCGGACAGCGTGTGGACCACCGTGTTGACGGCCCGCTGCCGACGGGCCAGCGGGTTGCCCAGGATTCCCGGCAGGCCCAGCATCGTGCCCGGGTCGGGCAGGCATGCCGTGAGCACGGCCGTGCCCTGACGGGTGAAGGACGCGTAGACCTTGTCGAGGCGCTCGGCGATCTTCTCTATGTCGAAGGTGCTGCGCAGCGTGTCGTTGACGCCCACGAGGACGGACGCGACGTCGGGCCGCAGGGACAGCGCCGTCGGCAGCTGCTTCTCCAGCACGTCCCGCGTCTGTGCCCCACTCACGGCGAGGTTGGTGAACTCGGCAGCCGGCTCGGACAGTCCGCCGGCGAGCAGCGCGGCCCAGCCGCGCCACCCGTTCCCCACGGGATCGCCCACCCCCTCGGTCAGCGAGTCCCCGAGGGCGACGTAGCGGAGCGGTCTCATGCCGCGCCCTCCGCACGGGCGAAGGGACGTACCGGCACCGCCGCTTCGTGCGCGGTGAGGAACGCGTCCACCGCCGTGCCCCAGCCGAAGCACTCCGCACGCGCGCGTGCCGCCTCGCGGCGCTCGCGCTCGGGACGGTCGAGCAGCATCTCCACGGCGTCCGCGAAGGCGTCGCCGTTGTCCGCCGCGGTGGCTCCGGCGGAGCCGATCACCTCCGGCAGCGCGGAGGACGCGCTCGCCACCACAGGCGTGCCGCAGGCCATGGCCTCCAGCGCGGCGAGCCCGAACGTCTCGGCGGGCCCGGGGGCCAGGCAGATGTCGGCGGAGGCCTGCAGCGCGCCGAGCAGGCTGCGGTCGGCGACATGGCCGAGGAAGGTCACCGGCAGGTCGCGCTCCTGCGCCCGCTTCTCCAGGCCGGCGCGCAGGGGCCCGTTGCCGGCCACCACGAGCACCGCTCGCACGCCGCGCCGGCGCAGCGACTCCAGGGCGTCCAGCGCGGTGCCGGGCCGCTTCTCGACGGAGAGCCGGGAGCACATCACGAGCAGCTTCTCGTCCGCACGCGCGTGGGTCTCGCGCAGCGCCGCGTCCCGCAGGGTGGGCCGCCGGTTCATCAGGTCGACGCCCAGCGGAGCCCGCACGACGTTGCGGGCTCCGATCCGCACGAACTCCCGCTCGGCGAACTCGGTGGTGCACACGACCTTCGAGTAGGTGTGGGCGGTACGGAGGTTCAGGGCGTCGGCAGCCCGCCGGGACAGGTTCTCCGACAGGCCCCAGGTGCGCAGCACGCCGTCGGCGGTCTCGTGGGAGACCATCACCGCGCGGACCCGGGCGCGGCGGGCCCACTTGCCGGTCCACCGCAGCGTCGTCCGGTCGGAGACCTCCAGGCGGTCGGGGGCGAGCTCCTCCAGGAGGGCCGCGACCCGCCGCTTGTCGACGAGCACGCGGTAGCCGCCGGTGCCGGGCAGCATCGGGCCGGGCAGGGTGATCACACGGCCCTGCTCGGTCTCGCAGTCGCTGTACTTCTCGCCCGGCACGATGAGGACGGGGTCGTGGCCCGCCAGCTTGAAGCCCTTGCCCAGTTCGCGCAGCGCGGTGCGCAGGCCTCCGGAGGCGGGGGCGACGAAGTTCGCCAGCCGGACGATCCGCAGCCCGGTGTTCGTCGACGGGTTCACGGACGGGTTCACAGAGGGGTTACCTGAGGCGTTCACCGAGGAGTTCATACCGCCACCGCCGGCCTCCGCGCCTTGAGCACGGCCTCGTAGTGGGCGATGAGCTGGTCGCCGATGGCCGCCCAGGTGCGGCCGTCGACCGTCGCGTGTCCGGCGGCCCCGTACGCGGCCCGCAGCGCCGGGTCGGCGACCAGGGAGCCCACGGCGTCCCGTACGGCGTCGGCGTCGCGCGGCGGCACCAGGAGCCCGGTGCGGCCGTGGTCGACCAGGTCCAGCGGACCGCCGGCGGCCGGCGCCACGACCGGCACACCGCTCGCCATGGCCTCCTGCACGGTCTGGCAGAAGGTCTCGAACGGACCCGTGTGGGCGAAGATGTCGAACGAGGCGAAGATCCGGGCGAGGTCGTCCCCGCCGCGGCGGCCCAGGAAGACCGCGCCGGGCAGCGCCTCGGCGAGCGCGGGCTGGCTCGGCCCGTCGCCGACGATCACGACCTTCACGCCCGCCAGGCCGCACACGCCGGAGAGCAGCTCGATGTGCTTCTCCGGGGCGAGCCGCCCGACGTAGCCGACGATGACCTCGCCGTTCGGGGCGAGTTCCCGGCGCAGCTTCTCGTCGCGCAGCTCGGGGCGGAAGCGTGCGGTGTCCACGCCGCGTGCCCACAGCTTGAGCCGGGGCACCCCGTGGGCCTCGAGGTCGTTCATGGACGCGCTGGACGGGACGAGGGTGAGGTCGGCGGCGGAGTGGACGGACCTTATGCGCCGCCAGGCCGCTGCCTCGCCGGCGCCCATGTAGGTGCGGGCGTATCCGGCCAGGTCGGTCTGGTAGACGGCGACGGCGGGGATGCCGAGCCGGGCGGCGGCGGCCATGCCGCGGACGCCGAGGACGAAGGGGCTGGCCAGGTGCACGATGTCGGGCTGGTGCTGGATCAGCGCGGCGGCCAGGCGCCGGCTGGGGAGGGCGACCCTGACCTGGGGATAGCCGGGGAGCGGAAGGGAGGGGACATGGACGACGGGGCAGGGCGCCAGGGCGGCGGCTGCCTTGTTCCCGGGAGCGGGAGCGGGTGCGACGACGAGGGGAGCGTGACCGCGGTCGACGAGGTGTCGGGCGGTCTGGAGCGCGCAGTGGGCCACGCCGTTCACATCGGGGGGAAAGGATTCGGTCACGATGACGACACGCATACCGGTGTTGTCGCCGTGCTGGACGTGGCCGCGTCAACGTGGATCTTTCCAAACAAGAAACGTCCCATGAGCGTTGCGCTCCGCGACCGAACGGGTCAGGTCCCGGCCATGCAGACCTGACCCGTCGGCCACCCCGAGTTCACCTGGCGGGCGGATCTCCGCGGACGTTCACAGTGCGGTCACATGTCCCGGCCGATGGTCAGCCGGTGGTTGCGTCGGGTCCGATCCGGCTGCGTACGGCCGTCTGGACCTCGGCCTCCTCGGCCGGATCGGCGGCGAGCCGGCGCAGTCGCTCGACCACGCGGGTGTCACCGGTCTCGGCATGCCGGGCGGCGATCTCGCGGGTGGTCTCCTCGCAGTCCCAGAGGCACTCGACGGCGAATCCTGAGGCGTAGGAGGGGTCGGTGGCGGCGAGAGCGCGAGCGGTGCGGCCCCGTAGATGGGAGGACGCCGTCTCGCGGTAGATATGGCGCAGTACGGGGGCCGCGCAGGCGATGCCGAGCCGTCCGGTGCCGTCGACCAGGGTCCACAGGGTCGGGGCGTCGGGACCTTCGCCCCGTACGGCCTCGCGCAGCGCCGCCAGGACCAGGTCCTTGTCCTCGGCCCCGCCCCGGCAGGCGAGCATGCGTCCGGCGGCGGCACCGAGCGGATCGGGCCTTCGGGCCCAGCCGCGCGCGCGGTCGATGGCGGCGACGCTGCGCATCCGTTCGAAGGCGTCGAGGGCCGCATCCACGACCGCCGAAGAGCCGGTGATCACGGCCGCCTCGATCAGGTCGAGGGCGCCGGGATCGTTGGTGTCGGCCAGGTAGCGCAGGGCGGTGCAGCGGGCTCCGTCGGTGCCGTCCTTGGCGGCAGCGACGATTTCGGGCCGGTCCTCGGCGCCGGCGACGGCCATGAGGCACCGCGCGGCCGGCACATGGAGCGCGGCTCCGCGCTCCATGCCCTGCTGGGCCCATTCGAAGACCGCCTGCACGCTCCACCCCGGACGGGGGCCGGTAGGTCGCATCTGCCGCTGCCAGCGGTCAAAACAGCCGGCCTCGTGAGCGGCACGCACACGTGTGGCGATCGATTCGCGCTGATCCTCGGCCCAGAGCCGCCACGGGCGTGGCTCAAAAGCATCGCGTACGACGGCGGCCAGCTCGGCCTCACCCTCGGGATCGGCCGGGAACCGCGCCAGCACGGGCGCGGCGAGGGCACGCAGCCCCGCGTCGTCGTCCCTGAGCGCGAGTTCGTCCAGGGCCCAGGCCCAGTTGGAGCCCGAGGCGGCGTACCTGCGCAGCAGCGCGAGCGCGTCCAGCCTGCCGTAGGAGGCGAGGTGGCCGAGGACGGCGAGGGCCAGCCCCGTGCGGGATTCCTCGGTGTCGAGGGCGTCCTCGACGTCGAAGAGGTGCGCCTCGATCTCGTCCAGCTCGCCGTTCAGGTCGAGGTAGAGACGGGCGTAGTACAGGGAGCGGTTCTCCACCTGCCAGTCGTGGCGGGGGTCCCGCAGCACACAGTGGTTCAGGGCCGCGAGCGCTTCGGCGCGCGGGGCGGTGAGCGCGTGCAGTGTGCCGTCGCCGCGGCCCCGCTGAAGCAGGCCGAGCAGCGTACCGCTGGGCGCTATGACCGGTTCGAACATGGGAAACAGCCTCACATCAAGCGTCGACGCAACCGGGGTTCTTGCTTCACCTGGCCGCGTGACAACACGTCGGGGCGCCCGCCGTTTCCTGCTTGCTGTAGACCATCTTCCTCTGCCTCTCGTCGGTGGCCCATGCGGACCGCATCACGGCCCGCGCGGTGCGGCAACACCTGCCCAGCCATCGCGTCCGTGAATCACGACGTCATGATGACTCGGCACTTCCATCTGCCGCGACCGAAATTTCGGCGGCCTTGTACCGCCTCCCCCGTTTTCTGCGTTTTCGCTGGTCAGAACATTCGGATCAGTGTGCGCCGAACAGTTCGAGCAGTTCTGTCTTGGCGAACATCCGGGCCGTGTCGACGGCCGAAGGCGTTCCGGAGGCGGGGTCGGCGCCGCCCTCGAGCAAGGCCTTGATGACTTCCGTCTCACCCTTGAAGACGGCACCGGCGAGCGGCGTCTGGCCCCGGTCGTTGACGTGGTCGGCCTCGGCACCCCGGGCGAGCAGGGCGCGCACCGCCCCGGCGTGCCCGTGATAGGCGGCGAGCATCACGAGGGAGTCGCCGCGGTCATTGGTGAGGTTGGCCGGAACGCCCGCGTCGACGTACGCCACGAGCGCCTCGGTCTGCCCCTGCCGGGCCAGATCGAAGATCTTGGTCGCCAGCTCCACGACCTCCGGGTCGGGGGCATCAGTCATCGGCCGGACCGCCTCTCACTACGTACACGGGGACTGCGGGGAACTGCTGGGAACTGCGGGGAGCACGGGTACGACCGCGAGCGGTGCTCGGCCGTACGAGTGATTCGCCAGGGTACTGGCTCGCGCGGCACATGACCTGATGCGCTCGCGGCAAAGATCATCGCAGACACGGCGGGACGCAACACCCAAGCTCATCCGCCTCAGGACACTCCGCCAACAGGAGGAAATCTGACGAATTTCACCCAGTTGCACCTTTTATAGTATGGATACATCCTGTGAGCCTGGAAGTACTCATGGTGACTGTCCCCACCAAACCAGGAGCACTCACATGATCCTCTCCATCTCAGGCGTCGTTCTGCTGGGCATCGTCGTCTTCATCTTCTTCCGCAAGGACGGGCTGAAGGCGTCGCACGCCCTGATCTCGGCCCTGTTCGGCTTCTATCTGGCAAGCACGGCCATCGCCCCGAGCATCAAGGCCGGCGGCGAGAGCCTGGCGAGCCTGCTGGGCGGCATCCAGTTCTGACGCCGCCCCACCCGCCCGTACGCACCTGTAGGAGACAGCAGTGGCCCGCCGCCCCCTCCCCCGCATCCTGAGCACAGGCAGCGCGCAGATCACCCGAAGCCGGGAGCTGGCCCGGGCGCAGTTCGCCCGTAGCCGGGAGCTGGCCCGGACGGCGGGCGACAGCGCCTCTGACGTCCTCCACCCACTGATCACGATCACCCGTGGTCTGCGCCGGCTGGCCTCGGCCGGGCGGCGCAAGTGGGCCGACACCCCCAAGGACAAACGCGGACCGCTGCTGTTCCTGGTGGCCTCGGTGATCCTGGTCGTGGCGCTGGTTCCGTACGGGCCGCTGCTCGCCGTCATCAGCCTGATGGCGGCGGCAGCCTGGCAGGGCCGGGACCGCAAGCCCTCGACGCCCGAGGGACCCGACGAGTCCCAGACGGAGCGGCTGAGGGCGCTCTACGAGGCCCTGGTCCCGTACTTCTCGGCCGCCGAGGACCCGGCTCCGCTGTACACCCACGGCGGCGAGTGGGAGAAGGCCTTCCCGGAGTTCGACTTCGACGGCACGGGCCGCGTCAGCAGCCTGCTGATCCGTTACCCGGCCTACTTCACCGACGGCGAGGCGGAGTCCCGCGCGCGGATCGAGCACCTGCTGACCGCGAAGTCCGGCCGCGGCCGGGAGTACCACTTCGCCTGGGACGAGGAGGGCAACGAGCTGGCGGTCACCGTCCTCGCCGCGCTGCCCACCGACATCGCCGCCCAGCGTTTCGTCACGAACCCCGGCGAGACCGTCCTCGGCTTCACCGACCCCACCCACGTCCAGCGCACGCTCCCGCTCACCCACGGCGCGGAGCAGCGCGACGTACCGCCGGTCGTCTGGCGCACCGGTATCCGCTCCACCGAGCCCCATCTGCTGGTCATGGGCCAGCCCGGCAGCGGCACCTCGACGCTGCTGCGCTCGATCGCCCTGCAGGCCCTGCAGTACGGCGACGTCGTCATCGTCGAGGGCGGCAGCACCGGCGAGTACGCCTGTCTGATCGGGCGCGACGGCGTCCTGGCGGTCGAGTGCGGTCTGTCGGGGGCCCTGGCGAGCGTGGAGTGGGCGGCGACGGAGACGGAGCGGCGCCTCATCGCCGTGAACCGCGCCCGACAGGCGGGCAACCCGCCCCCGGACGACACCAAGCGCCCGCTGTGGATCCTCCTCGACCGCCCGACCGCGTTCACCCACCTCGCCGCGGCGGACCACCGCAAGGACCCGCAGTCCCTGCTCCAGGTCCCGCTCAGACACGGCCGTGCGGTGGGCGTCACGGTGGTCGTGGCCGAGCAGTGGGACGCCATGGACGCCCTGTCCGAAGCCGTGCGACAGCACACACGCGCGCGTGTCGTGCTCGGCCCCGCGACGGCTGAGCAGCTGCGGACGGTCCTGGGCGCTCCCCCGCACACCACCCAGGTCGCCGACGTCCCGCCGGGCCGCGGCTACGCCCGCCTCGGCACGAGCCCCGTCCACCGCCTCCAGGTCCCGGCGACCCCGGACCCGTACGACGACGCAACGAGCGACGCCCACCGGCAGGCGGTTGTGGACCTGCTGCCGGAGCGGACGACGCCGGTCGAGGCGGAGGCACTCCCGAAGCTGGAGAAGCCGGAACAGCAGCCGGAGCCGGTGCCGGCGGAGGCCGTGGTGGCCGAGACTTCGTAGGAGCCGACACAGCGGACGCGAGAAGAGGTGCTCACGCCGCTCACGCCACGAACGGCCTCGCCGCGTCGCCGCCCCCGGAAGCCCCGCTCTCCACCAACCGCGCCGCCGCCCCCAACCGCACCGCGGCCTCCTCGGCCACCGCGCCCCCCACGGTGAACGGCAGCCGCACATACCCCTCGAAGGCGCCGTCCACCCCGAAGCGAGGCCCGGACGGCACCCGAACCCCCACCCGCTCCCCCACTTCCGCGAGCCGCGATCCCGACAGGCCCCCCGTCCGCACCCACAGCGTGAGGCCGCCCCGCGGCACCTCGAACTCCCACTCGGGCAGCTCCCGCCACACGGCCGCGACGAGGGCGTCCCGGTTCTCCCGGGCCTGCGTGCGCCGCAGGTCCACCGCCTGCTCCCAACCTCCCGTGCCGAACAGCCAGTTCACGGCCAGCTGCTCCAGGACCGGCGTCCCCAGGTCGGCGTACGCGCGCGCGGCCACCAGGCTGCGGATCACATCCGGAGCCGCCCGCACCCAGCCGATCCGCATGCCCGCCCAGAAGGCCTTGCTGGCCGACCCGACGGTGACGACGGTCGACCCCGCGGGGTCGAAGGCGCACACGGGTCGCGGCATCTCGATGTCCGGATCGAGCCACAGTTCGCTCATCGTCTCGTCGGCGACGAGCACCGTCCCCGCCGACCGCGCCGCGTCCACCAGCCGCCTGCGCTGGTCGTCGTCGGCAAGCGCCCCGGTCGGGTTGTGGAAGTCGGCGACGACGTAGGCCATCCGGGGCGCGGCGTCCCGCAGGACCTGCCGCCAGCGGTCCACGTCCCAGCCGGCCAGCCCCTCCGCCATGGCGACCGGCACCAGCCGGGCGCCCACCTCCCGCATCAGCTGGAGGATGTTGGCGTACGACGGCGACTCGACCGCGATCCGCTCACCGCGGCCCGCGAACAGATGGCAGATCGCGTCGATGGCGCCCATCGCCCCGGTCGTCACCATGATCTGCTCGGGCATGGTCGGAATCCCGCGCGCGGTGTACCGGTCGGCGATCGTCGAGCGCAGCGCGGGCAGCCCGGCCGGATAGTCGCCGTGGGTGTGGGCGTACGGCGGCAGCTCCTCCAGGGCGCCCTGCACGGCACGGGTCAGCCACGGCTCGGGCGCGGGCAGCGCCGCGCAGCCCAGGTCGATCATGGAGCCCAGCGCCTCGGGCGGCAGCGGCTCAAGGCCGCGGGCAGGCAGCGGGTTCCCTGCCGGTACGGCGGTCCAGCTGCCGGCCCCGCGCCGGGACTCCAGGAACCCCTCGGCGCGCAGCGCCTCATAGGCTGCGGCCACCGTCGTACGGCTCACGGACAGTGCGAGGGCCAGCTCACGCTCGGCGGGCAGCCGCGCGGCGACCGGGACACGGCCCTCCAGGACGAGCAGCCGGACACCGTCGGCCAGCGCACGGTAGGCGGGCGGGCGCTTGCTGCCCGGGCCGGCGGGGCGGTCCTGCTGGGACGTGAGAAGCCGGGCCAGCTGCGCGGCACCCACCGCAGAAGTCCACTGCGCCATGATTTCCAGTCCACCTTCCCCGAATTGGCCATGGAGGGCGATGCCTCCCAAGCCACAGGGTGTCACGCAGCAGGCCACTACCACCACAGGGGGGCGCATCTTGTCCACACAAGGAACCACAAAGCGGCATCTGGTACGGCGGCTGTCACAGCTCTACATCGGACTCGCGCTCTACGGCGCGAGCTCGGCACTGCTCGTCCAGGCGGGCCTGGGCCTGGAGCCCTGGAACGTGCTGCACCAGGGCCTCGCCGAGCGCACCGGCCTGACGATCGGCGTCGTCTCGATCATCGTGGGCGCAGCAGTGCTGCTCCTGTGGATCCCGCTGCGCCAGCGCCCGGGCCTCGGCACGGTCTCCAACGTCTTCGTGGTCGGCATCGCCATGGACGGCACGCTCGCCCTGACCCCCGAGGCGCACACCCTGGCCGTCCAGATCCCCCTCCTCCTGGCCGGCATCCTGCTCAACGGCGTCGCGACCGGCCTCTACATCGCCGCCCGCTTCGGACCGGGTCCCCGGGACGGCCTGATGACCGGCCTGCACCTGCGCACCGGCCGCTCGATCCGCCTGATGCGCACGGCCGTCGAGATCGTGGTCGTCGTCACCGGCTTCGCCCTGGGCGGCACCGTCGGCGTCGGCACCCTCCTCTACGCGGTGTCCATCGGCCCGCTCGCGCAGCTCTTCCTGCGCGTGTTCGCCGTCCCGTCGGCATCGGACGGCAGCGCGGTCGTTGCCACCGGGCAACCCCGGCGCGCGATACTGCGTCCGTGAGCACCACGCGCATACGCCACCCGTATCTGGACCACCCCGGCCCGATCCCCTTCGCCCACCGGGGCGGGGCCGCGGACGGCCTGGAGAACACCGTGCTGCAGTTCCGGCGCGCGGTCGACATGGGGTACCGGTACATCGAGACCGACGTCCACTCCACGCGCGACGGCAAGCTCGTCGCCTTCCACGACGCGACCCTGGACCGGGTGACGGACGGGGCCGGCAGGATCGCCGACCTGCCCTGGGGCGACGTACGGCACGCGCGCGTGGCGGGCCAGGAGCCGGTGCCGCTCTTCGAAGAGCTCCTGGAGACCTTCCCCGACGTGCGCTGGAACGTCGACCTGAAGGCGGAGCCGTCGCTGCACCCCTTCCTCGACCTGATCGAACGCACAGGCGCCTGGGACCGCATCTGCGTCGGCTCCTTCTCCGAGGCCCGCGTCATCCGCGCCCAGCGACTGGCCGGACCGCGCCTGGCGACGTCGTACGGCACCCGGGGTGTGCTCAATCTGCGGCTGCGCTCCTGGGGCGTGCCGGCCGCGCTGCGCCGCTCGGCGGTCGCCGCACAGGTGCCCGAGACGCAGTCCGGGATCCAGGTGGTGGACCACCGCTTCGTACGGGCCGCCCACGCGCGCGGGCTGCAGGTGCACGTGTGGACCATCAATGATCCCGATGCGATGCACCGGCTCCTGGACCTGGGAGTCGATGGCATCATGACCGATCACATCGACACATTGCGCAAGGTCATGGAGGACCGGGGCGTCTGGGTCTGACCCCCGTCCGGACTCCACCCGCGCGCGGGATCATCACGGAAGAGTGAGGGCGCGGGTGGGCACCGACACCGTGCGGACGGAGGCGGCCGACGATGCCGCCGGGCGCCGGCGCGAGCAGCGCGGCTGGTACTTCTACGACTGGGCGTGCTCGGTCTACTCCACGAGCGTGCTCACGGTCTTCCTGGGCCCCTATCTGACGTCGGTCGCCGAGGAGGCGGCGGACGCGGACGGGTTCGTCCACCCTTTGGGCATCCCGGTGCGCGCGGGCTCCTTCTTCGCGTACTCGGTGTCCCTGTCGGTGATCGTGGCCGTCCTGGTGATGCCCCTGGTCGGCGCGGCAGCGGACCGCACCGGCCGCAAGAAGCCCCTTCTTGCGGCCGCCGCCTATCTGGGGGCCACGGCGACCACGGCCATGTTCTTCCTGGACGGCGACCGCTATGTGCTCGGCGGGCTGCTCCTGATAGTCGCGAACGCGGCGCAGTCGGTCGCGATGATGCTCTACAACTCCTACCTCCCGCAGATCGCACCGCCCGAGGAGCGCGACGCGGTCTCCTCCCGGGGCTGGGCCTTCGGCTACGCGTCGGGCTCGCTGATGCTGGTCATGAACCTGGTCCTGTACCTGGCACACGACTCCTTCGGCGTCTCCGAGAGCATGGCCGTCCGGATCTGCCTCGCCTCGGCCGGCCTGTGGTGGGGCACGTTCGCGATCATCCCGCTGCGCCGCCTGCGCGATCGCAGGTCCGCAGCGGATCCGGCGAAGTCGAGCGCCAAGAACGCGGAGGCGCCCGGGAAGCCCACCGCCCAGGGCTTCCGGCAGCTGGCGGCGACCATCCGCGACATGCGCCGCCACCCCCTGACGCTCGCCTTCCTCCTGGCCTACCTCATCTACAACGACGGCATCCAGACGGTGATCTCCCAGGCGTCGATCTACGGCTCCGAGGAACTGGGCCTCGAACAGTCGACCCTCATCGGCGCCGTGCTCCTGGTCCAGGTGCTGGCAGTGGTGGGGGCGCTGGCGATGGGGCGGCTGGCCCGGATCTACGGGGCGAAGCGGACGATCCTCGGCTCGCTGGTGGCCTGGACGGTGACGCTGGCGGCGGGGTATTTCCTGCCGGCCGGGGCGCCGATGTGGTTCTTCGTGCTGGCGGCCGGCATCGGGCTGGTCCTGGGCGGCAGCCAGGCCCTGTCCCGGTCCCTGTTCTCCCATCTCGTCCCGCCGGGCAAGGAGGCCGAATACTTCTCGGCGTACGAGATGAGCGACCGGGGCATGAGCTGGCTCGGGCCACTGCTGTTCGGGATCACGTACCAGCTGACCGGAAGCTATCGGGACGCGATCATCTCCCTGGTGGCCTTCTTCGTCATCGGATTCGCCCTGCTCGCGAGGGTCCCGGTGCGCCGGGCGATCAGTGACGCGGGCAATCCGGTGCCGACCACGATTTAGCGTTCCGAGTCAAAGGGCGGTAGTGTACGCGTTTGGCCTGCCAGGCGTACCGTTACTGCGCGTCAAAGATGCCGAAACGCTGGGTTACATCTGCTAGCAGATGTGACAAACCGGGCGCCGGTGGGTACGACATTGGTCAGCAAGGCTGCGGCTACGACGGCGACGCATCACCCGGAACGGGACACGGAACGGGAATCTTTACCGCCGACCGGACGTTGACCGGATGACGACGACAGCGACACCTGTCCTGTGGGCGACAAGCCCGGGAGGCACGATTCATGAGTGAGCGAGCTCTTCGCGGCACGCGCCTCGTGGTGACCAGCTACGAGACGGACCGCGGCATCGACCTGGCCCCGCGCCAGGCCGTGGAGTACGCATGCGAGAAGGGGCACCGGTTCGAGATGCCCTTCTCGGTCGAGGCGGAGATCCCGCCGGAGTGGGAGTGCAAGGTCTGCGGGGCCCAGGCACTCCTCGTGGACGGCGACGGCCCTGAGGAGAAGAAGGCCAAGCCCGCGCGTACGCATTGGGACATGTTGATGGAGCGGCGGACCCGCGAGGAACTCGAAGAGGTCCTCGAGGAACGGCTCGCCGTTCTGCGTTCCGGGGCGATGAACATCGCGGTTCATCCCCGGGACAGCCGCAAGTCCGCGTAGCGGACGCCGCAAACAACACACGCCGATAACCGCAGGTGCCGTACGTCTAGTGACGTACGGCACCTGCGGTTTCGTGCGTTGCCCCCGACTTGCTCTCGACGCTCTGGACGAGGGGCAGAGCGAGGTCGCCGGGGCTCCGCCCCGGACCACCTCCCTCAGCTGTTCAGCGGCGGCCTGGGGCCCTGCGGGGCATCCCCGGGCTCGTCCCTGATGACCTCACCCTGCACGACCTTGCCGTCGGGCCGGTGCATACGGGCCTGCTGGAAGGCATCGCCGAACGAACCCGGCCCCGCCTCACGCAGCTTTCGGTCGAAGGTCCGCTCCGCATAGCTGCTCAGCGCCTTCTGGACCGGCGGAATCAGCAGGATCAGGCCCAGCGCGTCCGAGACCAGGCCCGGCAGCATGATCAGCAGGCCGCCGAGCATCATCAGTCCGTTGCCACCGCCGCGCTCCGGGGTGCCGCCGCGCTGCAGCGCCTCGTTCAGTGCCTGGAAAGCGCGTCGCCCCGCCCGCTTGATGACCACCGAGCCGAGCACGAGCCCGGCGAGCAGCAGCAGGAACACCGTGAGCCCGCCCGCCACGTCCGCGACCACGGTCAGCAGCCAGATCTCCAACACCAGCCAGGCGGCGATGCCCAGCGGCAGGAAGGTGCGCAGCCGGGAGCGCCGCGGCCGGGTGGGATAGGTGGGGGTCGGAGCGCCAGTCGTCATGCGTCCAGTGTGCCTGGACCCGGCTCAGAGCGGGATAAGAGGACGACGGCCGCTACGACGGTCGCGACGGGGGCGACGACTTCGAGCGGTCCAGCAGCTTGCCCACCCGCTCCCGCGCGCCCCATGACGTGACCCGCCACAGCGCCTCGACCAGGATGTCTCGGCTCATCTTCGAGTCACCGAGCTCGCGCTCGACGAAGGTGATCGGCACCTCGACGACGTGGAAGCCGGCCTTGACCGCACGGCGGGCGAGGTCGACCTGGAAGCAGTAGCCCTGGGAGGCGACGTCGTCGAGGCCGAGCCCCTCGAGGGTCTCGCGGCGGAAGGCCCGGTAGCCGCCGGTGATGTCGCGCAGGGGCAGGTCCAGCGCGACCCGGGAGTAGAGGCTGCCGCCGCGGGAGATGAACTCGCGGGACTTGGGCCAGTTCACGACCCGGCCGCCGGGTACCCAGCGGGAGCCGAGGACCAGGTCGGCGCCCTTGAGGGCGGTCAGCAGCCGGGGCAGTTCCTCGGGCTGGTGGGAGCCGTCGGCGTCCATTTCGACCAGGACGCCGTAGCCGTTCTCCATGCCCCAGTGGAAGCCCGCGAGGTACGCCGCGCCGAGGCCCTCCTTGCCCTTGCGGTGCAGGACCTGGACGTGGTCGTCCTCGGCGGCCAGTTCGTCCGCGAGCTTGCCGGTGCCGTCGGGGCTGTTGTCGTCGGCCACGAGCACGTGGGCCTCGGGGACCGCCTTGCGGACCCGGCCGACGATGCTCTTGATGTTCTCCGCCTCGTTGTAGGTCGGAATGATCACCAACGCCGTGCCGAGCGGCCCGAACCGCTTCCCCCGGTCATGAGCCGCGAGGGTCCCGTCGCCGTCGTTCACTGCTGCCCCTTCACATCCGTACGCAGACGTCCACCATAGTGGGCGCGGCCTGCGCTGACGTGACAGCACGTTCGTATGGCGGTGTCGATTCCGCAAGAGCCGGGTAGGCATGGGATTTTGCGCATCCGTACGCCGGGGTACGCCTGCTGCGGATGGGGGCCCGGCGCCCTTCGGGCCGACCTGGGACCCGCTGGCTGCGGATCGACCGAAAGCCGTTGTCTACTGAGCGCCCGGGCCCCACCCGGGTCACACCTCCCCGACCGGCCGGAACGTTCCGTCGTCGCCGCGCGGGCACTGAGCCTGGCTCCCAGTGACGGTGCCCCGGTACGGCACACCGTCCCTGACCCAGCGGCGTTGCGACGGGTTCCCGGAAGTTCCGCGGTTCCCCGGTCGGGCGTCCGGTGGTGGACTCGGCCGAACCTACCGGCCTCGGGCCTCCGCCTGTCAACAGCCGTTTGACCTGCGGAAATCCGCCCAACTCCCTGGTCAGCGCAGAGGATGCGCAGGTCGCGCGACGGGGCGGAGCGGATCGATCCGGTTCGCGCCACCCCGGGAGATCACTCGCCCGGCCGTACGAAGACCGTTCGTCCGCCCACAACCGTGTTCAGGCAGGTGGGGAGTTCCCGGCCGGGGGTCAGGTCGGGCAGGCCGGGGGTGCCGGAGCGGGGGTCGGTGGACCAGCGCGCGACCCGGTCGTCGGGGGCCTGGACCACCAGTTCGTCGGTGCGCCACACGGCGTAGTCGGCGGGGGCGCCCGGCACCAGGACGCCCGCGTCGTCGCGCCCGACCGCCCGCCAGCCGCCGCGCGTGTGCGCCGTGAACGCGGCGCGCACGGACACCTGGTGCTCAGGCGTGTGATGGAACGCGGCCGCGCGGACCGTGCCCCAGGGGTCGAGGGGCGTGACAGGGCTGTCGGAGCCGAAGGCGAGGGGTACGCCGGCGCGCAGCAGGGCCGCGAAGGGGTTGAGTGAGCGGGCGCGTTCGGCGCCCAGGCGCTGGGCGTACATGCCCTCCTCGCCGCCCCACAGCGCATCGAAGGCGGGCTGCACCGAGGCGGTCAGGCCCAACTCGGCGAAGGCCGCGATGGTGTCGGGACTGAGCATCTCGGCGTGCTCGACGCGGTGGCGGGCGGCGCGGATGCGGGCGAGCCCGAGCTTCTCGGCTGCGGCGCGGGTGCCCTCGACGACGGCGGTCACGGCGGCGTCGCCGATCGCGTGGAAGCCCGCCTGGAGGCCGGCCTCGGTGCAGGCGGCGACGTGGGCGGCGACGGCGGCCGCGTCCAGGTAGGCGGTGCCGGTGTGGGCGGCGTCGGCGTACGGCTGGTGCAGACAGGCGGTGTGGGAGCCGAGGGCGCCGTCGACGAACAGGTCACCGGCCGCGCCGATCGCGCCCAGCTCGCGCGCCTTGTCGACGTCCTGCTCCGCCCAGTAGCCGACGACCCGCGGTCCCGCTTCCTCGGCGGCGAGCCGGAGCAGGCCGGTGAAGTCGTCCTCGGAGGAGATGTCCGGCCCGGCGCACTCGTGGACGGTGCCGATACCGAGGGAGGCGGCGTGGGCGAGGGCGGCGCGCTGGGCCTCGATGCGCTGGGCGGGGGTGACGGCGGCCAGCGCGGTGGCGCGTACGGCGTGGTGGGCGCCGGCGACGAGCGGGGCGTCCGCCGCGCCGACATCGCCGGGCGTCAGGTCCAGCAGGGCCGTGGTGACGACCGCCGAGTGGACGTCGATGCGGGAGAGGTACAGGGGGCGGCCACCGGCGGCCGCGTCGAGCTCGGCACGCGTCGGCGGCCGTCCGCCGGGCCAGCGCGAGGCGTCCCAGCCGTGACCGAGCAGGACGCGGTCGTTCGGCCGGGCTGCGGCGAAGTCCCGTACGAGGGCGAGCGCCGCCTCCAGGGAGCCGGCGCCGGACAGGTCGAGGCCGGTGAGGGCGAGGCCCGTAGCGGTGGTGTGCACATGCGCATCGGTGAACGCGGGCGTGACCAGAGCACCGTCCAGATCGACGACCTCGTCCACGCCGTCCGCGAAGGCCTCGGCGGCACCCTCGGAGCCGACCCAGGCGACCTGTCCGCGCTCGACGACCATCGCGGTGGCGAAGGGGTCGGCGGGGCTGTGGACTTCTCCGCGGCGGAGAAGGACGGTCTTCGGTTCGGCGCTGCGCTCACTCATGGAGAACAGTCTCGCGCCTCACCGGGACCGCCCCGGACACGGGGCACTAGATCTTGGGCGGACGGGCCTCGTAGGGCGTGGACAACACCACGGTGGTCCGGGTCGAAACCCCCGCCAGTGACCGCAGCCTGGCCAGCAGTTCCTCCAGCTCGTGCGGCGTGGCCACACGGACCTTCAGGATGTAGTTCTCGTCGCCGGCGACACTGTGGCAGGCCTCGATCTCGGGAACGCCCGCCAGCCGGTCCGCGATGTCGTCGGGGGCGCTGGGGTCGAACGGTTTCACCGAGATGAACGCGGTCATGGGCAGCCCCACCGCCTCGGAGTCCACGACCGCGGCGTAGCCACGGATGACGCCGCGCTGCTCGAGCCGGCGCACCCGCTGGTGCACGGCAGATGTGGACAGGCCCGTGGCCTTGCCCAGGTCGGTGTAGCTCATCCGCCCGTCTTTGACGAGCAGCTGCACGATTTGTCGGTCCAGCTCCTCCATGGCGCAAGAACCTACAGTGCGGCTGATCTCCCCGGATACCTGAGCAGCCCAGGTCATGCCCGGTTTGTGATGTCTCCGAGAGGCTGCTGTGAGCCGACTGAGGGACAAACCGGCCGCCAGGGGCACCTGCGAGCGGCATGTGACGAACGCCACAGGCCTCGAACAGGCTCCGTGATGTTCTCGTGATTACCGCCGAGACCGGACGGGAAGTGCTTGCTGTGGTCGAGGCCGCAGTGCCTTCACGGCCCAGCTCGAGGGGGAGAACCCAATGCAGAGTCTTAAGCGCCCTGGTCGTACCGCACCCAAGCGGCTCCAGCCGGTCGACGAGCCCGCTCCGGAGGGTGTCGAACCCGACGCCTTCGACGACGAACTCGACGCGTACGACACGTTCGAGATGTACCGGGTGATCTGCCCGGACTGCGCGCAGCCCATCGCCCTGCTGGCGGACGAGGAGGTTCTGCCGGAGCACGCGCTGTGCGCCTCTCCGTGGAATCCGTTCGGCCTCACGGTCTGCGCCGGTACGGGCCGCAGGGCTGCCGAGGCCCGCTCCGCGGACGAGTCGGAGGAGCCCCACGAGCAGGACACCGCCCTGCTGTTGACGCTCCCTCAGGGGCTGGACTGGCGGACCCAGCCCTTCTCGCACGTCGGCGGCCCGGGCTCGCGTCCCATCAGGGTCCCGGACATGCGGCGCCAGGCCGCCTGAGCGCACCCCGCCTCGCGCGGCGCCACCGCCGCATCGCTCAATCCCAGTAGCTGCCCTGCACCATGGCTCGCAGGCTGCCGTGGTGCAGGATCAGTGTGTCCGGGTCCGCCGGGACGGCGACTTCGCCGAAGTAGGCCTGGCGGTAGGCGATCCGCAGCATGACGACGGCGTGCCGCAGGGCCGCGTACAGCGTGTGGAAGTCCATGTCGCGTGGTGTGTGACCGGTGAGGTCGGCGTAGCGGGCCTCGACGCGGTCGCGGCGCAGGAAGCCTGGCAGCCCTCGCTGCCCGAAGGCGACCGTCAGGTCCTGGAAGAAGCGGTGCAGATAGACGGTCCAGCCGAGATCGACCTCGCGCGGGGCGAGTGCAGCCATCTCCCAGTCGAGGACGGCAGCGGGCTCGAACCCGTCGTAGATGACGTTCCCGATGCGCGCGTCGCCCCAGTTGAGCACGGGTGCGCCCGGATCGCTCGGCCAGAGGTCCTCCAGGCGGTCGAAGGCGTCCTCGATGAGGGGTGAGCGGGCGAGTCCGTCAACCACCCATTCGTAGTAGGCGCGTTGGGCCGCGACATGCCGCCGCAGTGCGTCACCCTCGCCCGGGAGGGTGAGGAACTCGGCTTCCCGCGGCGGGACTTGATCGTGCAGTCGGGCCAGCAGCCCGATGGTGGCCCCCTCCAGCCGCTCACGCTCCTCGTCGCTCGCGGCATGCAGCCAGTTGCCCTCGTAGGTGTACGGCATGACGTCCGGCGGCACGCGGCCTTCGACGCGCTCCATGACGAAGAAGGGCGCCCCCAGCGGACCGGGGTCCTCCTCCAGCCACAGCGCCTTCGGCACCGGGAGATCCGTGTGCTCGGCCACGACGCGCAAGGTCCGGTACTGGCGCGGCATGTCGTACACCGGGAAGACGGTGTACGCCGCCGGGTCCGCCGCGAGCCGCAACGCGCAGGCGCGCGCCGGCGTCTCGGGGTGCTCGATGTCGAAGAGCAGCGTCTCGCTGGACATGCCGTTGGACTCGGGAACCCTGATGCCGACCGCCTTGGCCCCCGGCAGTCGGGTACCGAGCCACGCGGTGAGACGGCGGGCGACCTCCTCCGGATCGCGGGTGGTGGTGCGCGGGCGGGGCCGGGGTGCCGTGGCTGCCATGCTGCAAACCCCCTACGGTGCAACCGACTTGAAGTCCGCGAACCCGCTCGGGTCGTGCCGTCCGAACGAGCCGTGCTCGAAGATGCCGTGGCCGACCCGGCCGTCCAGCCGGAAGCGCGCGGCGTGGTCGGTGACGCCGTACGCGGCCAACGGGTGGGCCTCGGTGAGGTCGTAGGTGTGCCGGTCGGTCCATCCGCGCCCGCGCCACATGCCGTGCTGCCAGTCGTCCGCGGGCGGGTAGCCGGCGCCGACGGCGAGCGGGGAGGAGGCCAGGACCTCCACCTCGAGCTCCTGCGGCTTGCGGAGGTCGCCGAGGTGGATGAGGGC
The DNA here is from genome assembly GCF_045162795.1 of Streptomyces sp. NBC_01017. NCBI lineage: Bacteria > Bacillati > Actinomycetota > Actinomycetes > Kitasatosporales > Streptomycetaceae > Streptomyces > Streptomyces sp. NBC_01017. The sequence goes on along the minus strand of NZ_CP108683.1, from coordinate 8,685,935 downwards.
GCGTTCCGGATGGCGGGTGCCAGAGCGGTAGCTGATCTCGGCCTGGGGCCAGCCCAGTTGGCGGTCGCGGTGGCCGGGTCGGACCATCGTGGCGTCACTCAGCGAGCGATGTCCGTCGGCGTCCTCCTGCACGATCACCATCAGGAACCGGTCCTCGAAGCGCACCGGGCACCAGATCCAGTGGAAGCCCTCGGTCGGATGCTCCTCGGCGAAGCGCCCGCCCTCCTCGCCGGGCATGGGGCGCACCCCCCAGCTGCGGTCGCGGGTGCCGGTCCACTCGGCGGGCGTGACTCGGAACTCCGCACCACCGGCGCGCACGACCCCCTGCACGCCGCCCGCCTGCACGAAGCGGCGCCCTTCGAGAGTGAGCCGGTCGCCGCGGCGTTGGAGGTGGTGCGGTTCCCAGAGGGCGGGGAAGTCGGCGGTCCACATGATGTCGTACGACAACTCGTCGTCGTCGCACGTCAGTCGAAGGCGTCGCAGCGGCTCCACGGCCTCGATGCGCAGCGGTCCGACGGCGAGCCGCATGCGGTCCTCGCCGAGGGCGTCCGAGGCCCGCACCGCGTGCAGCGTGTCGCCCACCCGCAGGGTCGCGTAGGCATCGATCACGCCGGCGTTCGGGTAGACCCCGAGGCCGAGGATGAGCAGGGCACGCCCCTCGTGGTCGAGGACGTGGAAGATGCAGCGGTCGTAGGCGTTGCGGTCGCTGGTCGCGACGTACCTCATGGACAGCGGAACCTGGTGCACCGGGTACTCGTCGAGCGGTACGGGACGGTGGTCGTCGGCCATGGCTGACCTCCCTGGCGGCGGCTGGGCTGACGGTACGTCAGGCAGCCGCACGTGGCCAGAGAGCGAGCCGGACGTCCGTGAACTCACGCCCGATTTCGGCGAGCGGTGACTTGTCCGCCCACCTCCGCGTTGCCCTGGTATGCCCCCCACCTATTCGGCGACCGGACCGCAGCGCCGCATCTTCGTTCCGCGGCCCGCAGGAACGCTTGCGCCGGCGCCTCCGCAGCAGCCTGATCCGCCCATCTACCGCGAGCTGATGCGCACCTGGGCCGACCGTGGCCGCACCCTGCCCGGGCACCACGACCCGGAGTGGATCCGGCTCGCGGCGCCGCAGGTCAAGCGCGGTCAGTTCAGCGTCCCTCGGGACCTGCTAGGTGACGGGCGATGACCATCCGCTGAATCTGGTTGGTGCCCTCGACGATCTGCAGGACCTTGGCCTCGCGCATAAAACGCTCGGCCGGGAAGTCCGCGGTGTAGCCGTACCCGCCGAGGATCTGGACGGCGTCGGTGGTGACGTTCATCGCCGTGTCGGTGCAGTGCAGCTTGGCCATGGCCGCCAGCTTGGCGAACGGCCGGCCGGCGTCACGCAGCCGCGCAGCCGCCAGGTACAGCGCGCGGCCGGCCTCTATCTGCGTCGCCATGTCGGCGATCATGAAGCGCAGGCCCTGGAAGTCGGCGATCGGCTTGCCGAACTGCCGGCGCTCGGTCGCGTACGTCACCGCCTCGTCCAGTGCCGCCTGAGCGACGCCGATCGCGCAGGCCGCGATGCCGAGCCGTCCGGAGTCCAGCGCGGACAGGGCGATCGCGAAACCCTGGCCCTCGTCGCCGATGCGCCGCTCGTCGCCGACCCGGACCCCGTCGAAGTGGACCTGGGCCGTGGGCGAGCCCTTCATCCCCATCTTCTTCTCGGGCGCCGCCGCGCTCAGCCCCTGCGCGTCACCGGGCACGAGGAAGGCGGTGATCCCGCGCGGGCCGTCCTCGCCGGTGCGCGCCAGGACCGTGTAGAAGTCGGCGATGCCGCCGTGTGTGATCCAGGCCTTGGTGCCGGTGATCACCCAGTCGTCGCCGTCGCGCACCGCCTTGGTCCGCAGCGAGGCGGCGTCCGATCCCGACGCCGGTTCCGACAGGCAGTACGCACCGAGCAGTCCGCCGCCGAGCATCGCGGGCAGGTGCTCGACCTGCTGCTTCTTGGTGCCGTAGGCGGCCAGGGGGTAGGAGGCCAGGGTGTGCACGCTGGCGCCGAGGCCGACGGTGAGGCGGGCCGCGGCGAGTTCCTCGAGGACCTGGAGGTAGACCTCGTACGGCTGGTCACCGCCGCCGTACTCGACGTCGTAGGGCAGGCCGAGCAGTCCCGATTCCGAGAGCAGGGTGAAGACCTCGCGCGGGAAGAGTCCGGCGTCCTCCTCCTCGGCCGCCTTCGGGGCGATCTCGCGCTGCGCGATGTCGCGGACGAGCGAGATCAGATCCCGGGCCTCGTCCGTGGGCAGTTGACGGTCCACCGGCTGCGGGGCGCGGTCGGGCATGTCGACGATCCTCCCTGTCGGGCACGTCGGCGGACGTACGCCTTGGGTGGGGCGGCTCCGCCTGGTCTCACTGGTGCCGGTTCGATGGTCGCAATTCCCGGGTCTCGAAAGCTGCTGACCAGCGGCTGTGCCCTGTGAGTATGCCCGATCGGAGGCACCCGGTCACCAGTTAACGACCGCTCACTCCAAGAAGTATCCAGCAAGTTATCCGGGGCACCGAAATTGGTCCGAACCATTGACGTACTGGTCTAGTCCTCCTACCTTGGCGGAGCGGTTCACATCATCGCGTTCATGCCAATCGGCCCAGCTCCCCTCTCCCCCACGGAGGAGACACCCGATGCACACTTCGCACCGCCCCCGCGTCCGGTTCCGGGCGCTCCTGTCCGCCGCGTGCGCGGCCGTCCTCGGCGCCGGGCTGCTCGCCGGCGCCGGCACCGCCACGGCGGAACCCGCCCCCTCGGCGCCGAGACCGGCCGCCGGTTCCAAAGTCGTCGGCTACTTCACCGAATGGGGCACGTACGACCGCAAGTACTACGTCAAGAACATCGAGACGTCCGGCTCCGCGGCCAAGCTGACCCACATCAACTACGCGTTCGGCAATGTCACCGGCGGCAAGTGCGCCATGGGCGACAACTACGCCGCGACCGAACGCACCTACACCGCGGCCGAGTCCGTGGACGGCGTCGCCGACACCTGGGACCAGCCGCTGCGCGGCAACTTCAACCAGCTGCGCGAGCTGAAGAAGAAGCACCCGGGTCTGAAGGTCCTGTGGTCCTTCGGCGGCTGGACCTGGTCGAACGGCTTCGGCGAGGCGGCCCGCAACCCCGCCGCGTTCGCCCAGTCCTGCTACGACCTGGTCGAGAACTCCAAGTGGGCCGACGTCTTCGACGGCATCGACATCGACTGGGAGTACCCGAACGCCTGCGGTGCCACCTGTGACACCAGCGGCCGGGAGTCGTTCAAGAACCTGATGTCGGCGGTGCGCGCCAAGTTCGGCTCCGGCAACCTGGTCACCGCGGCGATCACGGCCGACGCTACGAGCGGCGGCAAGATCGACGCGGCGAACTACGCGGGTGCCGCGCAGTACGTCGACTGGTACAACCCGATGACGTACGACTTCTTCGGGGCCTGGGACGCGACCGGTCCGACGGCTCCGCACTCCCCGCTGAACTCCTACTCCGGCATCCCGAAGGCCGACTTCCACACCTCGGCGACCATCGCCAAGCTCAAGGGCCTCGGCATCCCGTCGTCCAAGCTGCTGCTCGGCATCGGCTTCTACGGCCGCGGCTGGACCGGCGTCACCCAGTCGGCACCCGGCGGCACGGCGACCGGGGCGGCCGCAGGCACCTACGAGGCGGGCATCGAGGACTACAAGGTGCTCAAGACCAAGTGCCCGGCGACCGGGACCGTGGGCGGCACCGCGTACGCCAAGTGCGGGAGCAACTGGTGGAGTTACGACACCCCCGCGACCATCGCGACGAAGATGACGTACAAGAACCAGCAGGGGCTGGGCGGGACGTTCTTCTGGGAACTGAGCGGGGACACGACGGGCGGTGAGCTGATCAAGGCGATCAACTAGCCGGTCGCACGGGGGGCAAGGGGCGGAGGACCACGAGACCTCCGCCCCTTGTCGTGCCCCGGGTCAGCCGTCGCGGCGGGCCGGCTCCGGTGCCGGGTGGTCGGGGTCCATCTCCTCGATGGCGCGCATGGCGCCGCCCAGCGTCTTCACCAGCAGTTCGCACATGGTGTCGCGGGGCAGCTCGGGGCTGTCGATCCAGGCGAGGGTGGCGCCCTCGACGCTGCACACCCAGGCGAGCAGGCCCATCCGGGCGAGCGGGGCGATGTCGGTACGGCCGTACGCCCCTTCGGACAGGGTCGCCACGATCGCCTCGCGCACACCGTCCCGGATGGCATGCACCTCGGTGTCGAAGCCGACGCCGCCGCTCACGATGGTGCGGTAGGCGGCCTGGTTGTGCTCGGCGTAGCGGAGGTAGCTGTCGATGGTGCGGTGGACACGGTCCACCGGCGGCAGTTCGAGGCCGCTCGCGGCGAAGGTGACCAGGCCGGCGACGGAGTCCTCGATGATCGCGAGGTAGTAGCCGCGCTTGGACTGGAAGTAGTAGTAGATGAGCCCCTTGGCGACATGGGCCTGCCGGGCGATGTCGTCCATGGAGAGCGCGTCGTACGACGTGTCGGCGAACAGCTTCCGCCCGATGACGATGAGTTCGGCACGGCGCGCCATCGAGCGCTCGGTGCCGCGGGCCCGAGGGCGGGCCGCGTCGCGCTGTTGACTGATATTCAATTTCGACCCTGTTATCCAACGGGCGGCAGGACATCCGCAGTATGGCAGAGGGACACCAGCTGCTCGTTCGATTCTGATCGACTTTGATGGAGCCGCTCTACAGCAGAGTCGGTAGATGTCCGGTCAAAGGGGCCCGTGTGTGTCAAGTCACAGCAGACCGAGCTGCGTGACCAGCATCGCGACGACCACCACGAGGGTCCAGCCCATGACGTGCTCGAGGATCTTCGGGCCGTCTTCCTTGGGGCCGCCGGTACGGACGCGGGTGGCGGTGGCTGAGTGCGTGGTCATACGCCCACCCTGCCACCGCGACCGGTATGTGCGGCGGAGAAATTGGTCACAGCCGAGGGCCCCTCAGCGCACCCCCGCCGCCGCGAGCGCCGCGCGCTGGCGCAGGGTCGGACGCGCCGGGAAGTAGAGGTAACACACGCCGCCGGTGCCGGAGACGACCTTCCCGTCAGCGTTGTACCGCTTGGTCCGCAGCCAGATGTTCTCCCACTCGCGCCGCTTGTAGACGCGCCGCACCGCCTCGTTGCTCGGTGAGTTCGGGTCGTTGGCGATCACGTCGCCGTCGGCGGTGAAGCCGACGACGGTCATCAGATGCCCGGCCGTGCCGTACCCGGCTCCGGTCAGCTCCTCCTTCAGGAAGGACTGGGACGTTATGGCCGGGATGCCGGCCGCGATCAGCCTCTCCAGTTCGGTGAGCGAGCCGAGCCGGGTGACGACGCCCTGCATGTCCTTGAAGGTGGCCGCGTAGGCGGCGTTGAACGGCCAGTTCCCACAGCCGTCGTACTGGTAGTCGAACGTGAACCGGGCCGCGTGGCACACCTGGGGGTCGGCGAACGCCGGGTCGACCCAGGCCAGCTGCTCCTGGGTGAGCCTGCCGCCCCAGTACTCGACGATCATCTGCGAGGAGGTGGGGCTGCACCAGGCCTCGCCGCCGTTGTCGTACTCGGGGTACTGGCCGACGTGGATCTCCTGCGAGTAGCGCGGGACGGTCAGCTCCCGGGCGCGGCCGGGTGCGGAGGCCGGGACGGTGAAGCGGTCGGGGACGTCGGAGCCCATCGCGCCGGCCCGCCAGACCTTGGGGGTGATCTTCGTGCCGGGCTTGCGGTAGAGGGTCAGCCGCAGCCGGTACGAGGCCAGGCGCAGCCCGGTGGCCGGGTCGTCGATGGCGAACGTGTCCGTCCACACGCTGCTCTTGCCGTCGCTCTGGTCGTCGACCGAGGTCCGCCGGATGTCCTGGTCGCCGGCGGCCCAGCGGCCCAGCACGTACCAGGGGGTGGCGGCGCCGTCCGAGTACGTCCCCTGCAGTTCGATCTGCAGCCAGCTGCCGTCGGGGGTGTGCGCGTTCCAGGAGGCGATCGCCTCGGTCGCGGGGACGGTGAGCCGGTGGACGGGGGACGTCCAGGTCGCGTACTCCCAGCGGGCGGTCCTGCCGGTGTGCGGGTCCGTGTAGTCGGTGCTGCCGGCGGGCGTGGCGATCACGATGCCGGGGCGGGCGCCGGCGACGGCACGAGTGCCCCGTGCTGCGCCGCCGCGCCAGTCGGCATACGAGGTCCAGGCACGGTTGTCGACGGTGCGGGCCGGGGCGGCGGCAGGGCCCTTGGCCGCGGGGCGGGCGTCGGCGACCGCGGGGCCCGCGCTGCCGGTGACGGCTGCGGCGACCGCGGCCGCCAGAACGATTCTGCGGGACGGCTGTTCGGCTCTGCTCATGGGCGGAAGAACCCCCAGGTGTCCGAGTCGGGCGGGTCCGGTGCACGGTTGTCCGCCCACTATGACCGCGGGCGCCTTCGTCTGCCAGCACTTGGCGCCTGGCGCGCCCCACCAATATTGGTGTCGACCAGTGGCACGACCTGAGGGGGTTGCCTGTCCCCCAACCGCCCTGCGCGCGGGGTGGGATGAACGAGCGGGTGTCCCGGCGTACGCCACTGCGGCGGCGTACGCCGGGACGGGTGACGAATCGTCAGACGAGGTCCATGGCGGCGACCTCGTCGGGGCGGCCGTAGCTGACCGGGCCGTGGAAGCGGCGGCGGGCCGAGGCGAACCACCACACCGTGGCCACGGCCAGGACGCCGGCCAGCGCGACCGGTGCGTAATTGAAGGTGTCGGCGGTGACCGGCGAGGCATGCGGCAGCATGAACAGGACACTGCTGAGCAGGATCCAGGTCACGGCCACCACCCCGACCGGCCGTCCCCAGCGGCCCAGGTGCCACGGCCCCGGCTGGAACTCGTCACCGAGGCGCAGCCGGAGCAGGATCGGGACGGCGTACGCGAGGAACAGGCCGACGACGTTGACGCTGACGATGGCCGTGAACGCCGTGTGCGACCACCAGCCGGGCAGCACGAGCGCCAGCGAGCAGGCGACCGCGAGCCACACCGCCTTGACGGGGGTACGGGTGCGCGGCGAGACCGAGTGCCACCAGCGGGAGCCGGGCATCGCGCCGTCCCGGGAGAAGGCGAAGATCTGCCGGGTGTTGCTGGTGAGATTGGCGAGGCCGCAGAAGAGCATCGCGCCGATCACGATCAGCAGCAGCACCTTGGCGGTGCCCACTCCGAGCCCGTCGATCAGGATCTGCACGGGCGGTGCGTCGGCGCTCGCCACGCGCTCGTAGTCACGAATGCTGTAGACCAATGCGAGCATCAGCAGCAGTCCCGCAATCGCCGAGTATGCGATCGCCCGCGTGATGCCCCGCGGGGCATTGACCGTCGCCCGGACCGTTTCCTCGGACATGTGGAAGCTGCCGTCGAAGCCGGTGAAGGTCCAGCTCGTGACCAGCAGACCGAGCATCCCGCCGTAAAGGCCGCTCGTGAAACCGGTGTTGTTCGCGAAATGCGTGACGAACGAAGCCGACTGATGGTGATCGGGCATGACGATCAAAGCGCTGACGATGACGACGAGCCCGATCAGCAGCCACCACACTGAGATCCGGTTCAGCACGGCAACCAGGTGCACGGTGTAGGTGTTGGCCAGCCCCTGCAGCACGATGATCAGCGCTGTGATCAGCACCGTCCGGTGGCCCGACGGCTCGTAGGAGGGCCACTGCAGGGCGATGAACGCCTGGATGAAGGTCGCGGCGGCGTACCCGGTGGCGGCCGTGCCGCCGACCTGGCCGACGAAGTTCAGCCAGCCGGTGTACCAGGACCAGGCGCCCTTGTGGCGTTTGGCGAGCTTTCCGGCGGAGAAATACAAAGCGCCGCTCGTCGGATAGGCGGAGGCGACTTCCGCCATTGCTGCTCCCACGAAGAGCACCATGACGGAGACGCCGATCCAGCCGAAGACGAGAACGCTCGGACCGCCCGCGTTCAGACCGAACCCGAAACCCGAGAAGATTCCCGAGATTATGTTGATGATGGTGAATGAGATGGCGAAATTGTCGAACGCCTGAAAGCGGCGGGTGAGTTTTCTCGGATAACCCATCGCATGCAGGGTCGCGTCGTCGTCGAGCGCGCTCGGATCGGCTCCCCCGCGCGCTCGGGCGCGCGGCGCCGTCATCCGTTCTGACACGGGTCGGACCTTTCTCTTGGTGGGGGGTTGCGGTCCGTCAGGCGCCCGGCACGAGCAGGCCGCAGGCGCGGCGCGCCCGGGACAGCTGCTCGGCCGGGTCGCCGAAGACGGACCAGGGCATGCGCGAGGCGTACGGCCCCATCGCCGTGAAGGCGGCGCGTGCCTCCTCCTCGTGCCGGGCCATGACCAGGGCATGCGCGAGATAGGCCAGGTCGAGGACCGGCGTGAAGGGGTAGTCGGTCACCGTCGGCAGCCAGTGGTGGTGGATCGCCAGGGCGGTCGTGCGCCACTGCGGCTGTTCCCAGACCCGGTCGGCGAGCAGCTGGGTCGGGTCGTAGCACTCCACCAGGGCGACCAGCGGCAACAGCCTCAGCGGCGAGTCGGCGGGCGCCCGCTGGCCGAGAAAGGCGGCGACGTCCCAGGCGGCGGTCACGGAGCCGCCGTACCGGGTGAAGAAGCAGGCCAGAAAGCGGTGGTGGGCCTCGCGGTGCCAGGGGTCGATGGAGAGGATGTGCGCGAACAGGCGCCACGGCCCGGGCGGGGCGGTGAGCAGTCCGCGGGGCGCCCCGTCGCGCAGCCGGTGCAGCCGGGCCATGGCCAGCTTGGCCACCCAGGGCGTGGGATCGGCGGGGTCCGCCGTCGCGGCCCGGTCGCAGGCGGCCAGCGCTATCCGCTCCAGCGCCTCGGTGCGCGGGTCGCGCGCGTCGGCCGCGCGCACCGCCCGCAGCACCGCCACCCGCGCCCACAGCAGCGCCGCCTCGGGTCCCGGCTCCTCGGTGAGCCAGCGCTCGACGAGATCGGAGTCGGCGGCCTCCGAGGCGAGCACGAGGGAGCGATGGGCCCGCAGGGCGAAGTGACCGCGCGTTTCGGTCAGGGCATCGCGGGCGCTCAGATACCGCCCGGCCCGGACATCGACGCATACGCTCGCGAGCACACGGTCGTCGGCCGCCGGATGCCACACATACTGCCCCTCGAATAACCCCGCGGCCATCTGTCCCAGCCCATCCCCGTTACGGCGCCTCACAGTTGCACACCAGGCACCTTACTCAGCGTGCGGCTCAACCGGAACGCAGATTTCAGTGTGGTGGCTTGAGTTTTTCGGCGGCATTGTGGACATCCGCCGGCTAGTTCAAAGCGACACCTTTTCTCATCCCGTCTCTGCATCCGCTTTCACCCACTACTAGAATGTTCCAACGAAATATGCCCACCGCCCCGTCTCACTTCAGGAAAAACGATTCACGACCTCGCCACCCGGCTCCGCCGCCTCCCCCCGTCCTGCGGCCCGGTCCGCCTGATCGCCGTCGACGGACACGCCGGCTCCGGAAAGTCCACGTTCGCCGGGCAGTTGGCCCGGGCACTCGGCGACGCCCCGGTGCTGCGCCTCGACGACATCGCGAGCCACGACGAGCTGTTCGAGTGGACCGAGCGGCTGCTGAGCCAGGTCATCGAACCGCTCGCGCAGGGCGGGACCGCCCACTGCGCGCCCTACGACTGGCGGGCCCGCCGTTTCGGATCGCCCCGCGCACTGCCGCCCGCTCCGGTGATGCTCGTCGAGGGTGTCGGCGCCGGTCGCCGTGCGCTGCGCCCGTATCTCGCCCAGCTGCTCTGGATGGAACTGCCGCGCGAGGAGTCCTGGGCGAGGGGCCGCGCGCGGGACGGGGAGGAGCAGCGGGAGTTCTGGGACGGGTGGGTCGGGGCGGAGCGAAAGCACTTCACCGAGGACCCGTCCAGGCCCTTCGCCGATCTTCTGGTTCTGCAGTGCGGGAAGGGATATGAGGTGGTTCGTGGGCCTGCCGGGACCAATGGACCGGACCACGCCATCACACAGGGTGACGACCCATCGGCAATGTGCTGAACTTGTGAAGAGCCCTCCGGAGCAAGTTCGCGGAGTGCCTCAACTCTGCTTGACCCGGGGGCCGTACAGGACTTACGTTCTGAATGTGCGGTCATTCGAGGCCGCCCCGCAGACGCGAAGCCCCCGGTTGTTCCCCCGTGATCGGGGGCTTCGTTCTGCCCTCACTCCACTTTTCGGGCGCCGAGAGGCGCGAATCGCTCACCCTCGGTCACCGAGGGCGCTCCGCCCGATCTGCTCCCACCTCGACAAACGGCCGGTGCGGCACCCTGGGGCGGGCGACACCCTCGCAGGTACGATGCCATCGGTGCGACCTACGGACGGCTGCTCTGCGCACCGTTGCAACTCCGGTCCGCGGCACGGCGGTTCGACCACGGCGGCCGTCGGACGAGCGGTCGGCCAACCGACGGGGGCACGGTTTGTGGGGGACGTGATGGACTTCGGCACGCGGGGCCCCGAGGCCCCGGCCGACCTCGCCTGGTTGCGAGGTGTGGATGCCTACACGATGGGGGCCTATCCGCAGGCGGAGGAGGAGTTCCGCACCGCGGTACGGATCGATCCCGGGATGGCCGACGGCTGGCTCGGTCTGCACGCGCTGCGCGTCGACACGACGACCGCGCTGCTGCGGATGTTCCGGCACCGGGACCGCTTCGGGGAACAGCGCGCGCGACATCGGCGGACCATCAACTCCTGGTACTGGCTCGGCTGGTGGGTGCAGCCGGTGCTGGAGAGCCCGCGCGATCTGCTGCTGGCGCACGCCTCGCACTGGCTGGACGGCCGGCACGTCCCGGAGCTGGACCGCGCGCTGGCCGGGCTCCCGCCCGTGGACACCGATCACCAGGTCCGCTTCCTGCACGCCTGCCGGGCCTATCTGGTCAAGGACTGGGACCAGCTCGTCCGGCACACCGACCCACTGCTCGACGACACGATGCTCGGCATCGAGGCGGGCCTGTTCGGCGGCATGGCGCGGGTCCGGCTGGAGACGTACGGGCAGGCCGAGCCGCTGCTGTCGGCCGCGCTGATGCGGTGCCGCAGCGAGCAGCCGCAGCGCAAGGAGCTGCGGTACTGGCTGGCCCGCGCGCACGAGGGCACGGGCCGGTCCGCCGCCGCTCTCCCGCTCTACCGTGCCGTGCACCGCGTCGACCCCGCCTTCATGGACACCTCGGCCCGGCTCGCGGCCATCGCCGAGAGCGACGGATACGACGACCCGGCCGACCTCGCGGCGATCACCCTCACCGGGATCGGACCGGACCTGGGCGACGGACCCGACGGACTCGACCCGCTCTTCGGCATCGAGGGACGGGACCTGAAGCTGTCGGACCCCGATCTGCCGCCGACCGGTCCGCTGCCGTCGGTGGTCGACCCGGCGGTGCGCGAGAGGACGGCCGTACCGGCGCATCAGCTGCCCGCCGGGCCCACCGACCCCCAGTTACTCGAGGAGGCGCTCGCCGAGCTCGAGCGCATGGTCGGGCTGGAGCCCGTGAAGCGCCAGGTCAAGGCCCTGTCCGCCCAGTTGAACATGGCCCGGCTGCGCACCGGGCAGGGCCTGCCGGTGCAGCCGCCCAAGCGGCACTTCGTCTTCTCCGGCCCCTCCGGCACCGGCAAGACCACGGTCGCCCGCATTCTGGGCCGTGTCTTCTACGCCCTCGGGCTCCTCGGCGGCGACCATCTCGTGGAGGCCCAGCGGGCCGACCTGGTCGGCGAGTATCTGGGCCAGACCGCCGTGAAGGCCAACGAACTCATCGACTCCGCGCTCGGCGGGGTCCTCTTCGTCGACGAGGCCTACTCCCTCTCCAACACCGGCTACGGCAAGGGCGACGCGTACGGCGACGAGGCCCTCCAGGTGCTGCTGAAGCGGGCCGAGGACAACCGGGACCACCTGGTGGTGATCCTCGCCGGCTATCCCGAGGGCATGGACCGGCTACTGGCCGCGAACCCCGGCCTGTCCTCGCGCTTCACGACCCGCGTCGACTTCCCTTCGTACCGTCCCCTCGAACTGACCTCGATCGGCGAGGTGCTCGCCGCGGAGAACGGGGACGTGTGGGACGAGGAGGCGCTGGACGAGCTGCGCTCCATCGCCGGGCATGTGGTCGACCAGGGGTGGATCGACGAGCTGGGCAACGGGCGGTTCCTGCGGACGCTGTACGAGAAGAGCTGTGCGTACCGGGATCTGCGGTTGTCGACCTATCCGGGAGCCTTGACGAGGGACGACCTGTCGACGCTGCGGCTGCCCGACCTGATGCAGGCCTACGGCGAGGTGCTGTCGGGAAGGGGCCCGCAGGATCCGTCGGCCATGTGACGGATCCCGCGAGCCGGTGCGCGATCAGCCGGCCAGTGCCTCTTCCGGCTCCCCGGTGTTCACCCGCGGCGCAGTCACCCGTACCTCCGGCAGCTCCCGGTGCGCAGGGTCGCGTACCTCGCCGACCAGGAGTTCCAGTACGTCCTCCAGCGCGACGAGCCCCAGCACCTTGCCGGATGCGTCGGCCACCTGGGCGAGGTGGGTCGCGGCGCGGCGCATGACCGTGAGGGCGTCGTCCAGGGGCAGTTCGGAGCGCAGCGTCGTCATCGGGTGCCACACCTGCTGCGGCACCGCGCGCTGCGACTCCTCCAGGTCCAGTACGTCCTTCACGTGCAGGTAGCCCATGAAGGCGCCGTTCTCCGCAGCGACCGGGAAGCGGGAGTAGCCGGTGCGGGCGGTGAGCGCGACGATCTGGCCGGGGGTGACCGACGGGCTGACGGTCACCAGGGACTCACGCTTCAGCAGGACGTCCGTCACCGGGCGGGAACCCAGCTCCAGGGCGTCCTCCAAACGTTCCTGCTCCTCGGGGTCGAGCAGGCCCGCCTGGCCGGAGTCCTCGACGAGCCGGTTCAGCTGCTCGCTCGTGAACACCGCCTCGACCTCGTCCTTCGGCTCGACCCGGAAGAGCCGCAGGATGGCATGCGATACGGCCCCGAGGGCCACGGTGATCGGCTTGCAGAAGCGGGCGAACCAGACCAGGCCGGGGCTGAGCCACAGCGCGACCTTCTCCGGCGCCGCCATCGCCAGGTTCTTCGGCAGCATCTCGCCGATGACCAGGTGGAAGAAGACCACCGCGGCGAGCGCGATGACATAGGTGAGCGGGTGGATCAGGCCGTGCGGCAGGTGGATCCACTCGAACACCGGCGTCAGCAGGTGCGCCACCGTCGGCTCGGCGACCGCGCCGAGCGTCAGGGAGCAGACGGTGATGCCGAACTGGGCCGCCGCCATCATCTGCGGCAGCCGCTCCAGGCCGTACAGCACCTGACGGGACCGTGCGGTGCCCAGCGGTTCGATCTGGCTGCGGCGGACCGAGACGAGGGCGAACTCGGCGCCGACGAAGAATCCGTTGGCGAGCACGAGCAGCCCGGCGAAGAGGAGTTGGAGCACGCTCATCGGGCGACCTCCACCACGGCACCGGTCCGGACCAGCCGGACGCGCTCGGCGCGGTAGTGGCCGACCCGGCGCACCGACAGCCGCCAGCCCGGCAGTTCCGCCTTGTCGCCGACAGCCGGGATACGCCCGAGCAGGTCGGCGACCAGTCCGGCGACGGTCTCGTACGGCCCCTCGGGCACGTCGAGTCCTATGCGCTGGAGGATGTCGACCCGGCAGCTGCCGTCCGCGTCCCAGGCGGGCCGGCCGTCCTCCGGCGGGGCGGCGGCGATTTCTGGCAGGTCCTGGCCGTCGTGCTCGTCGCGGACCTCGCCGACGAGCTCCTCGACGATGTCCTCCAGCGTGACCACCCCGGCCGTGCCGCCGTACTCGTCGACGACGACCGCGATGGGCTGCTCGCTGCGCAGCTGGGCGAGGAGGGGCTGGACCGGGAGGGTCTCGGGGACCAGCAGCGCCGGGCGGGCGATGCGGCCGACCGGGGTGCGCAGACGATCACTCGAACGGATCGCCAGGGCGTCCTTCAGGTGAACCATGCCGACGATCTCGTCGATCTTCTCCCGGTAGACCGGGAAGCGCGACAGACCGGTGGCGCGGGTCAGGTTCACCACGTCCTCGGCGGTCGCCGACGACTGGAGCGCACTGACCTTCACGCGCGGGGTCATGACGTGCTGCGCGGTGAGTTCGGCGAGCGACAGGGTCCGTACGAAGAGGTCGGCGGTGTCCTGTTCCAGGGCGCCGGCCTGGGCGGAGTGCCGGGCCAGGGAGACCAGCTCCCCCGGCGTGCGGGCGGAGGCCAGCTCCTCGGCGGGCTCGATGCCGAGCGCGCGGACGAGACGGTTGGCGACGGAGTTCAGGCCGGCGATCACCGGGCGGAACAGGGTTGCGAAGGCGTGCTGCGGGCCGGCGACGAAGCGCGCGACCTGCATCGGCCGGGACACCGCCCAGTTCTTCGGCACGAGCTCGCCGATCACCATCTGCACGGCCGAGGCCAGCAGCATGCCGACGACCACGGCCACACCGGACACCGCGCCGTCGGGGATCCCGATCGCGGAGAAGGGGCCGCCCAGCAGCTCCGCGAGCGCCGGTTCGGCGAGCATGCCGACGACCAGGGAGGTGATGGTGATGCCGAGCTGGGTGCCGGAGAGCTGGAAGGACAGTTCCCTGAGCGACTCGACGACCCGGTGGGCCCGTCGGTCGCCTTCCGCGGCGGCCTTCTCGGCGTCCGTCGCCTCGACCGTGACCAGGCCGAACTCGGCGGCCACGAAGAAGCCGTTGGCGAGAATCAGGAGGAACGCGGCTGCGAGAAGCAGCAAGGGGATGCTCATGATGCCGCCGCCCCGGTATGTCGGGAGGGGGCGGCGCAGGTACTACAGGACGATCCGTCCATCGCTGGAGGGAATCACTCCTCGGGTAGCAGGGACTTCGGATGGCCGGTTGGACCACCAAAGGCGGAGGCGTCACAAAAACGCCTCCGCCAACAGATTAATCAAGACATCGCGATTTACGGCAGGGGGAATGCCCCCGAGTCAGCCCTTGGGGCCCTTCTCAGCCCTGGTGCTCCTCGGGATCCCTGATGGAGCGGGCCTCGGCGAGCGCCCGCAGGGTGCGTGCGTCGGCGATGGCGCGCTGCTTGGCGATGCCCGGCTGGATGCCGAGCGCGGGCAGGCTGGTGCCGTCGCTGAGGTTGAGGAACACCCAGGGGTCGCCGGGGCGGAGGTTCACCTGAACGATCTCGGCCCACTCCAGACGGCGCCTGGTGGCGATGTTCACCACGGTGACGCCGGACTCGTCGGCGACGACCTTCACCCGCGCCAGCATGGCCAGCACGCCGAACATCAGCGCGCCGGTGAGGACGAAGCTGAGCCGCTCCCCCGGGCCGAGCTTCTCCAGCAGCAGCGCGACCGCCGTGATGACGACGAAGATCGCGGTGCCGGCGGTGAGCAGGACGGCCCGGGTGCGACCCGGCCGGAACGTGAGGGGCAGGGTGGGCAGTTCGGAAGACATCGGTGTACGGCCCCTCGGCTCAGAGGCGGCAGGCGTGGATGGCCGTGGTCAGGATGGCCCGCGCCCCGATGTCGTACAGGTCGTCCATGATCCGCTGGGCTTCCTTGGCCGGGACCATCGCCCGGACGGCGACCCAGCCCTCGTTGTGCAGCGGCGACACGGTCGGTGACTCCAGGCCCGGAGTGAGGGCGACGGCCTTCTCGAGCTGCTCGACGCGGCAGTCGTAGTCCATCATCACGTACGTCCGCGCGACCAGGACACCCTGCAGGCGGCGCAGGAACTGCTGCACCTTGAGCTCCTCGGCGTCCGCGCCGGTGCGGCGGATGACGACGGCCTCGGACTTCATGATGGGCTCGCCGAAGACCTCCAGGCCCGCGTTGCGCAGGGAGGTACCGGTCTCGACGACGTCGGCGATGACCTCGGCGACCCCGAGTTCGATGGCGGTCTCGACGGCACCGTCGAGGTGCACGACGGAGGCGTCGATGTCCTGCTCGGCCAGGTGGCCGGCGACGATGCCCTCGTAGGAGGTGGCGACCGTCTTGCCCTTGAGGTCGTCGATGCCGTTCGCCGTGCCGGGCTTGGCGGCGAAGCGGAAGGTGGAGCGGGCGAAGCCGAGCGGCAGGATCTCCTCGGCGTCCGCGTCGGAGTCGATCAGCAGATCGCGGCCGGTGATGCCGATGTCGAGCCTGCCGGAGGACACGTAGATCGCGATGTCGCGCGGGCGCAGGTAGAAGAACTCGACCTCGTTCACCGGGTCGACGATCCGCAGTTCCTTGGACTCGCGGCGCTGCTGGTAGCCGGCCTCATGCAGCATCTCCGCCGCAGGGCCGGACAGGGAACCCTTGTTGGGGACGGCGATGCGCAGCATGAGGTCGGCTTCCTTCGTTCGCTCTTACGGTGTGCGGGGGTGGTGGTGCTCAGAGGTGGGCGTAGACGTCGTCCAGGGAGATCCCGCGGGCGACCATCATCACCTGGACGTGGTACAGCAGCTGCGAGATCTCCTCGGCCGCCGCTTCCTTGCCCTCGTACTCGGCGGCCATCCAGACCTCGGCGGCCTCTTCGACGACCTTCTTGCCGATGGCATGGACGCCCTTGCCGACCAGCTCGGCGGTGCGGGAAGTGGCGGGGTCGCCGTGGGTGGCCTTGTGCTGGAGCTCGGTGAAGAGCTCCTCGAACGTCTTATTGGACATGGTGCCGCTCAGCCTATGCCACATGTGCCTTTCGTCAGTGCCAGGGTTCAGATACTGAGCGGAGGGTCGCCGCCGTCGCCACGGCCGCCGTCACCGCCTCGTGCCCCTTGTCCTCGTTGGAGCCCTCGATGCCCGCACGGTCCAGGGCCTGTTCCTCGGTGTCGCAGGTCAGCACGCCGAAGCCGACCGGGACACCGGTCTCGACCGACACCTGCGTCAGGCCCTGGGTCACGCCCTGGCACACGTACTCGAAGTGGGGGGTGCCGCCGCGGATGACGACGCCGAGGGCGACGATCGCGTCGTAGCCGCGGCCCGCGAGGACCTTGGCGACCACCGGCAGTTCCCAGCTGCCGGGGACCCTCAGCAGGGTCGGCTCGTCGATGCCCAGGTCGTGCAGGGCGCGCAGGGCGCCGTCCACCAGACCGTCCATCACCTTCTCGTGCCACTGCGCCGCGATGACCGCGACCCGCAGGTCGCCCACATTGCGTACGGACAGTTCGGGTGCGCCCTTGCCGCTCACGTTCTCAGGTCTCCTCGGTGTGCTTCTACTGGTTGGTGCAGGTGGTCAGGGGGGCCACGGGTGCCGGGTCCAGCCAGGGCAGGTCGTGTCCCATCCGGTCCCGCTTGGTGCGCAGGTACGTCAGGTTGTGCTCGCCCGCCTGTACGGGCATCGGCTCCCGCTCGGTGACCTTGAGGCCGTACCCGAGGAGCGCGTCGGACTTGTCGGGGTTGTTGGTCAGCAGGCGCACGCTGCGCACGCCGAGGTCGGCCAGGATCTGTGCGCCGGCGCCGTAGTCGCGGGCGTCGGCGGGCAGGCCGAGTTCGAGGTTGGCGTCGAGGGTGTCGCGGCCGCGCTCCTGGAGTTCGTAGGCGCGCAGCTTGGACATCAGGCCGATGCCCCGGCCCTCGTGTCCGCGCAGGTAGACGACGACGCCGCGGCCCTCGGCCTGGATGCGCTCCAGGGCCGCCTCCAGCTGGGGTCCGCAGTCGCAGCGCAGGGAGTGGAAGACGTCGCCGGTGAGGCACTCGGAGTGGACGCGGACGACGACCTCCTCGCCGTCGCCGATCTCGCCGTGGACGAGGGCGACGTGCTCGACGCCGTCGACGGTGGAGCGGTAGCCGTACGCCGTGAAGGTGCCGTGCGCGGTGGGCAGGTGGACCTCGGCCTCGCGGCGGACGGTGGGCTCGGCCGGGGCCGGTCGCTGCTCCGCCCGGGTCGGCTCCTGCTCGGCCGGCTTCGGGAGTTCGGCGCCCCGGAGGTGGGCGATCAGGTCCTCGATGGAGATGATGCTCAGGCCGTGCTTGCGGGCGAACGGGATCAGCTCGGGCAGCCGCAGCATCTCGCCGTCCTCGCCTGCGATCTCGACGATGGCACCGGCCGGGCGCAGCCCCGCGAGCCGGGCGAGGTCGACGGCGGCCTCGGTGTGGCCGTTGCGGACGAGGACGCCGCCGGGCCTGGCGCGCAGCGGGAAGATGTGGCCGGGGCGGACGATGTCCGACGGCTCCGCCTTGCCGCTCGCGAGGAGCTGGAGCGTGGTCGACCGGTCGGAGGCCGAGATGCCCGTGGTCACGCCGTGCGCGCCCGAGGCGTCCACGGAGACCGTGAACGCGGTCTTCATCGACTCGGTGTTGTCCTCGACCATCTGCGGCAGCCCCAGCCGGTCCAGCTCCTCGGGCTCCATGGGGGCGCAGATCAGGCCGCGGCACTCGCTCATCATGAAGGCGACGATCTCGGGGGTCGCGTGCTCGGCGGCGATGACGAGGTCGCCCTCGTTCTCCCGGTCCTCGTCGTCGACGACCACGACCGGGCGGCCCGCGGCGATGTCGGCGATGGCCTGCTCGACGGGGTCGAGTGACCAGTCCTCGATGCCTTCGGCCTTGTGGGTGCTGTACAGAACGGGTGCCGTGGTCATGCCGGCGCTCCTTCCAGGACGGGCCGCGCGTCCTTGCGGGAGCGCAGCCACCAGTCGCGCATGCCCCACAGGACGAGTGCGCCGTAAATGACGTAGACGAAGCCGGAGAAGGCGTAGCCGTTGGCGAAGTTCAGGGGCACGCCGACCAGGTCGACGAGCAGCCAGGCGAACCAGAACTCGACCATGCCGCGCGCCTGCGCGTACATGGCGACGACGGTGCCGACGAAGATGTAGGCGTCGGGCCAGGGGTCCCAGGACAGGGTCGGGTACGCCTTGAAGAGCAGCGCCACCGCGACGGTGCCGGCGGCGGCCGCCGCGGCCATCGCCCCGCGCTCGCGCCAGGTGGCGAACCGTACGGCGATGTGGCCGTCCTCGCCCTGCCCCTTGCCGCGCTGCCACTGCCACCAGCCGAACAGGGCGACGAGCATGACGACGGCCTGCTTGCCGGCGCTGCCGGTGAGGTGGCCGTAGAAGGCGCCGAAGAGGATCAGGCCGGCCAGGAACTGCACGGGCCAGGTCCAGATCGAGCGCCGCCAGCCGAGGGCGAGGGCGGCCAGGCCGAAGAGGTTGCCGACCATGTCCGACCAGAGGATGTGCTGGCCGAAGAGGGTGAAGGCCTCGGAGTTCAGCGAGTTCACTTGGCCGTCGCCCCTTCGGAGGAGCCGTGGTCGGAGGAGCCCCGGTCGGAGGAGACCCGGTCGCCCAGCATCCGCTCGACGTACTTGGCGATGACGTCGACCTCGAGGTTGACCGGGTCGCCGGGCTGCTTGAGGCCGAGCGTGGTCAGGTCGAGGGTGGTGGGGATGAGGCTGACGGTGAAGTAGTCGGGTCCGGCGTCGACGACGGTGAGGCTGATGCCGTCGACGGTGATGGAGCCCTTCTCGACGACGTACCGGGAGAGGTCCGCGGGGAGCGAGATCTTCACGATCTCCCAGTTCTCGGAGGGCTTGCGGTCCAGCACCTCGCCGGTGCCGTCGACGTGGCCCTGCACGATGTGGCCGCCGAGGCGGTCACCCACGGCAGTGGGGCGTTCGAGGTTGACGCGGGAGCCGACGGTGAGGGCGCCCAGGCTGGAGCGGTTGAGGGTCTCGGCCATGACGTCGGCGGTGAACTCGTCGCCCTCGTGATCGACGACCGTGAGGCAGACGCCGTTGACCGCGATGGAGTCGCCGTGTTTTGCGCCTTCAGTGACGACGGGGCCACGCAGTCGGAAGCGACAGGCGTCGTCGAGGGTCTCGACGGCCGTGACCTGGCCCAGCTCTTCGACGATTCCGGTGAACACTTCCCGGGTCCTCCTGCCACATCGGGGCACGGACTCCGGGGCTGTCGATGACGACAGAATGTACGAGCAGAGACACCGAGGGCGACGCCGGACAGGGCTCGCCTCAAGGACGAACCGGTACGGCGGCGCGCACGAATGCCCGCCCGCCGCGCACTGCCTCCCATCCGGACTTTAACCGTCGGTCCAGGAATTTCACCTGGTCAACCGGCCGCTGGAGGCGACCGGGTCGCGGACTGTAACCGCCGGTTCGGACTTTCACCGACCCCGGAGTGCGCTGCTACTGGTACAGAGCCAGTGTGCCACGCCTGATCGGCGTCCATACGGGCGAATGTTGTGGGGTGGCTCACAGGCCGCTCGGCTGGACTTCTCCACTCGGAGACGGCGCCGGGATTCGGCCGTACTCATGGACCGTTCACCTATTGGTCCATACCTATTGACTGACTGGTCTAGTCCTCTTTAGGGTCTGCCCAACTTCCGTGGAGAGGAACCGACTTGCTGTCCCCCTCACGCAACCGGGCGAGACCCGCCCTGCTCGCCGTCCTCGGCACGGTCGCCGGCCTGGTTCTCGCCGGACTCCCGGCGACCGTCTCGCACGCCGCCGACAACGAGTCCTGCCGCCCCGACGGCCTCTACCGGACGCCCGACGTCGACGTCCCGTACTGCTCGGTCTACGACTCGGCCGGCCGCGAGAAGATGGGCGCCGACCACCAGCGCCGGGTGATCGGCTACTTCACCGGCTGGCGCACCGGCAAGGACGGCACCCCCGCCTACCTCGCCTCCGACATCCCGTGGGACAAGGTCACCCACCTCAACTACGCCTTTGCGCACATCGACGGCAGCAACAAGATCTCCGTCGGCTCGGACGGTGCGACCAACCCGGCGACGGGCATGACCTGGCCCGGCGTGAGCGGCGCGGACATGGACCCGGCGTTCCCCTACCAGGGCCACTTCAATCTGCTGAACAAATTCAAGAAGCAGCACCCGGACGTCAAGACGCTGATTTCGGTGGGCGGTTGGGCCGAGACCGGCGGCTATTTCGACGACAGCGGCACGCGCGTGAACTCGGGCGGCTTCTACTCGATGGCCACGAACGCCGACGGCTCCGTCAATCAGGCCGGTATCGACACGTTCGCGGATTCGGCGGTCGGGTTCATCAGGAAGTACGGATTCAACGGCGTCGACATCGACTACGAGTACCCGACGTCCATGAAGGACGCGGGCCACCCGTTCGACTGGCCGGTCTCCAACGCCCGCCGGTCCGGCCTGGTCAAGGGCTATGCCGCCTTGATGAAGACGCTCCGCGAGAAGCTCGACCGCGCGGGAGCCGCGGACGGCAGGCACTATCTGCTTTCCGTCGCGGCGCCCTCCAGCGGATATCTGCTGCGCGGCATGGAGACGTTCCAGGTCCAGAAGTACCTGGACTACGTCAACATCATGTCGTACGACCTGCACGGCGCCTGGAACGAGTACGTCGGCCCGAACGCCTCGCTCTTCGATGACGGAAAGGACGCCGAACTCTCGGCGGCGGGCGTGTATTCCACGTCCCAGTACGGCGGAATCGGCTATCTGAACACCGACTGGGCTTACCACTACTTCCGCGGTTCGATGCCCGCGGGCCGGATCAACATCGGACTCCCCTACTACACCAGGGGATTCAAGAACGTCACGGGCGGCACGGACGGACTGTGGGGCAAGGCGCCCTCGACGACGTGTCCGGCGGGTTCCGGACTGACCAAGTGCGGGGACGGGGCCGTCGGGATCGACAACCTGTGGCACGACCTCGACACCGCCGGCAAGGAGTCGCCGGCGGGTTCGAACCCCATGTGGCACGCCAAGAACCTGGAGAAGGGGGTCGTCGGGGACTACGTCACCGAGTACGGCTTCCCGGCCGACACCCGGCTGAGCGGCACGTACGCCCGCAAGTACGACTCCACGCTGGTGGCGCCCTGGCTGTGGAACGCCGAGAAGAAGGTGTTCCTGTCCACCGAGGACGAGCAGTCGGTGAACGCCAAGGCCGACTATGTCGTCGACCAGGGCATCGGCGGCACGATGGTGTGGGAGCTGGCCGGGGACTACGGCTGGAACGCGGGCAAGGGCCAGTACGAGCCGGGGTCGACGCTCACCTCAGCGATGTACGAGAAGTTCAAGTCGGCCTCCCCGTACGGCGCGAAGCGGTCCACGATCGACCTTCCGGCCGAGGCGCTGGACATCGACGTCGAGTTCGGGCAGTTCCCGCTCGGCGACTCCAACTACCCCATCAGCCCCAAGCTGAGGATCACCAACAACTCGACGGCGACACTGCCCGGCGGAACGGAGTTCCAGTTCGACTACGGCACCTCGGCGCCCGGGAACGCCAAGGACCAGTCGGGCTGGGGGACTTCGGTGACCCGCAGCGACCACACGGGGAGCAACGTCGGCGGGCTGAAGGGCGACCACCACCGGGTCTCGCTGAAGCTGCCCGGCTGGCAGACGCTGGCGCCGGGGGCGTCGGCGGAGCTGGACCTCGTGTACTACCTGCCGGTGTCGACACCGTCGAACTGGACGGTGACGTTCGGCGGGAAGACGTACACGCTGGCCGGGGACCTGGCACGCGGGCCGACCGTCGTGCGGCCGGGGCCGGGAACCCCGTCCCCCACTCCGACCTCTTCCGGTGGAGAGTGCACGGGCCCCGTCTGGAACGCCACGACGGAATACGGCGGAGGCAGCACGGTGTCCCACGAGGGGCACTCGTGGAAGGCCAGGTGGTGGACCAAGGGCGAGGAGCCCGGCACCACCGGTGACTGGGGTGTGTGGCAGGACCTCGGAGCCTGCTGAGCCCCGCGCAGACGGCCCGGCGGCGGTGACGACGGCCCTTGCCCGCCGCCGGGTCTCCCAACGACCGCCGGCGGCGGCTCTGGCAGGGTGAAGGTCATGACGACCGCGATCGCCGACGAGTTCGAGACCCACCGCCCCCGGCTGTTCGGCCTGGCCTATCGCCTGCTGGGCTCCGCCGACGAGGCCGAGGACACCGTCCAGGACGCCTATCTGCGCTTCAGCGGTGCCGACCGTGACGTGATCGAGTATCCGGGGGCCTGGCTCGCCAAGGTCGTCACCAACCTCTGCCTCACCCGTCTGACTTCGGCCAGGGCCCGGCGCGAGCAGTACGTCGGGCCCTGGCTGCCGGAGCCCGTGGTCACCTCGGACGGCACGCTCGGGCCCCTGGAGTCCGCCGAGCAGCGGGACGCCGTGTCCATGGCGATGCTGGTGCTGCTGGAGCGGCTCACCCCGACCGAGCGGGCCGTGTACGTGCTGCGGGAGGCGTTCGCGTACGGCCACCGGGAGATCGCCGAGGTGCTGGAGCTGACCGAGGCCAACTGCCGGCAGCTGTACCGGCGGGCGGTGCAGCGGGTGGGTGAGGAGCGGTCGCGGTTCGAGTCGACTCCCGAGCGGCAGGAGGAACTGGTCAGGTCGTTCCTCACAGCGGCCCGCGACGGGGATCTCGGTGGACTGGAGAAGCTCCTCGCGGCCGATGTCGTCTGGTCGAGCGACGGCGGTGGCAAGGTCTCGGCGGCCCGGCGGCCGATCGAGGGCCGGGACAAGGTGTTCCGCTTCCTGGCGGGTGCCACCCGGACGTTTCTGGCCGGCATGCACTTCACTGCGGTCGAGATCAACGGCTCGACCGCGCTGGCCGCCTGGGAGGGCGACACGCTGCTCACGGTGGTGGCCTTCGAGCTGCGGGACGGGCTGATCGCGCACGCGTGGGCCATGGTGAACCCGGACAAGCTGGACTTCGTACGCCGTCAGCTGGCGCGGGCGTAGCAGGGTCGCCGCAGGGGGCACGTCCGGTGCTGTCACATTTCAGCCGGGGTACTCGGTCTCACCTGATGAGGGGCGCTCCACCCGGGAGCGCCCGGCGTCCGAAGGGACCAACAGCATGACCACGATCCTGGTGACCGGCGGTACCGGAACACTCGGCCGGCTCGTCAGCGAACGGCTGCGTGCGGACGGGCACGAGGTGCGGGTGCTCAGCAGGCGTGCCCAGCCGTACGCCGTCGATCTCCGCAAGGGCGGCCCCGGTCTGGACGTGGCGCTGCAAGGCGTGGACACGATCGTGCACTGCGCGAGCTCGCAGGGCGGCGGCGACGAGAAGGCGGCGGCGCATCTGATCGCGGCGGCGCGCAGGGCCGGGGTACGGCACCTGGTCTACATCTCGATCGTCGGCGTCGACCGGGTGCCGTACGGCTACTACAGGTCCAAGCTCGCCGTGGAGAAGTTGATCGAGGAGTCGGGGCTCAACTGGACCGTGCTGCGCGCGACCCAGTTCCACGACCTGCTGGTGAGGGTGCTCGGCATGCTGTCCAAGCTGCCCGTCCTGCTGCTGCCGGCCCGCGTGAAGGACCAGCCCATCGAGGTGGCGGAGGTCGCGGACCGCCTCGCCGAACTGGCCCTCGCCGACCCGGCCGGCCGGGTCGAGGACATCGGCGGCCCCGAGGTACGCACCTTCGACTCCCTGGCCCGCGCATACCTGAAGGCGACGGGCCGCAAGCGGGCGGTGGTGAACTTGCCGCTGCGGGGCAAGGGGTACGAGGGGTTCCGCTCGGGCGGGCATCTGGCGCCGGGGCATGCGGTGGGGAAGGGGACGTTCGAGGAGTACTTGGAGCGGCGGTTCGGGGGCGGGCGGGGGGTCTGAGGGCGGCTCTCCGGGCCGGCGGGCACCTGACCTGGACCTCTGCGCTGGGGGAAGCGGGGTTTGATCGGCGGCCCGGTGTGGGCCGCCGGCCAGGACGGCCCTGAGCCGCAGCGCCGGCATCCTCGCCAGGAAGGGGCTGAGGCGGCCCGTACGGCCGAGCGCGTCAGCGGTCGGGCGGGGCGAACAGATCGTCCTGGGCGGCATCCCGTGCGGTGAGCAGCGCTCCACGCAGAACGGCGCCGCCGCCCAGGCTGCTGGGGCGCACCACCGTGGCCAGGGGCGACATCCTCCGGACCCGCACCTCCACCCGCCCGGCGAGTTCCTCTCCCCCGGCCTGCCCGACCTCCCCGCCGAGGACCACACAGCCGGGGTCGAGGATCGCGACGACGGAGGCCACACCCAGGGCGAGGCGGTCGGCCAGGGCATCGAGGAAGCGGTCGGAATCGCCGGCAGCGTGCCCGCCGACCAACGCCACCGCTTCCCTCACCACCCGCGCCGCCGCCGGCTCATGCACGGACGCCCCCTCGACACTCGCCCCGTGCGCCCCCGCCAGCTCCACGATCGCCGCCGACCCCGCGAGCGAGTGGAAGCCGCCCTCGCAGTCCACCGCCGACGGCGGCCCCGACGTGCCCGGCACCGGCAGGAATCCGATCTCGCCGGTACCGCCCGAGGCGCCGCGGCGCAGCGCGCCGTCGAGGACCACCGCCGCGCCGGTGCCGTGACCGAGCCACAGCAGGACGAAGGTGTCCCGGTCCCGGGCCGCCCCGTCGCGCTGTTCCGCGAGGGCGGCGAGGTTGGTCTCGTTCTCGACGTTGACGCGTGCCTCGGGGAGCCGTTCCTGAAGGGCTGCCACCAGGCGGCGGTGCCATTCGGGCAGGCCCGTGGAGTCACGCAGCTCACCGGTCGCCGGGTCGATCAGGCCCGGCGCGCCGATCCCGACCGTATGGAGCCGGTCCGCCCCCGCCTCCTTGGCGACCCGCTCCACCAGCGCCACCGCCTGCTCCACCGCGGGCCCGGTCCCGATGTCGCCGCCGATCGGCACCGACGCCTCGGCGAGCACGGCCCCGACCAGGTCGGAGACGACGACGGAGACCCCCTCGGTACGGACGTCCAAGGCCGCCAGATGGGCGCGGTCCGCGACGATGCCGTACAGCTTGGCGTTCGGGCCGCGCCGCTGTTCCCCGGCCTCGCCGACCACCGCGATCAGGCCGGCGGCGGTGAGGCGCTCGACGAGGTCGGCCACGGTCGGCCGGGACAGTCCGGTCAGCTGCTTCAACTGCCCTGCCGTCAACGGGCCGTCCTGCTGGAGCAGTCGCAGGGCGAGCCGGTCGTTGATGGCCCGGGCGGTGCTCGGGGATGCGGGCATGCCGGGATCCTTCCAGATCGGCGGGGCGGGCAGCGGACGGCGAGGGCGGGGGCTTGGGGCCCGGGCCGGGGGCCGGTTAATTCTCTATCTATCAGGCAGGGTTCCTGATAGTTTACGGCGGCGCACGGCACGAAGCGAGAACCGGGAGGGGCCGGACGATGGGCGAAGTGGTCTACGACCTGCGCGAGGTGAGGCGGGCCCGCTATGCCGTGGCGTCCGTCTTCGCCGTGCACGGCGCCGTCACCGGGTCGTTCGCGACACGCGTGCCATGGATCCAGGACCATGCCGGCGTCAGCGCGGGCCAGTTGGGCCTGGCGCTCGCCTTCCCCGCGCTCGGCGCCTCCGTCGCCATGCCGGTGGCGGGCCGCATCAGCCACCGCTTCGGGGCCCGCAACGCCCTGCGCGGACTGATCGCCCTGTGGACGCTCGCGCTCACCCTGCCCTCCCTCGCCCCCAACCTGCTGACCCTGTGCCTGGCCCTGTTCGCCTTCGGCGCCACGGCGGGCATGGCGGACGTGGCGATGAACGCGCTCGGCGTCGAGGTCGAGAACCGCCTCGGGCGGTCGATCATGTCGGGGCTGCACGGCATGTGGAGCGCCGGCGCCCTGATCGGCTCGGCAGCCGGCACGCTCGCGGCCCACCTGGGCTCGGACGCCCGGCTGCACCACGCGCTCGCCGCGGTGACCCTCACCTGCCTCGGCATCCTGGCCTGCCGGTGGGTGCTCGATCTGCAGCCCGCCGAGGACGAGGAGCCGCCGCCCCGGTTCGCGCTGCCGCCCCGCTCGGCGCTGCTCATCGGCGCGGTCGGGTTCTGCGCGGTCTTCGCGGAGGGGGCGAGCCTGGACTGGTCGGCGGTCTATCTGCGGGACCAGTTGGACACCTCGGCCGGTCTCGCGGCGGCCTGCACGACCGGCTTCACGCTGACCATGGCGCTGGCCCGGCTGGCCGGCGACAGGGTGGTCGACCGCTACGGCGCCGTGCGCACGGTCCGCTCCGGCGGCGTCCTCGCCACGCTCGGCGGCCTGCTCATCGTCGTGTCGGACAGTCCGGCTCTGGCGATGACCGGATTCGCGCTGCTGGGACTGGGCATCGCGGTGGTCGTGCCGCTGTGCTTCGCGGCGGCGGGCCGCAGCGGCAGCAACCCCTCGCTGGCCATCGCGGGCGTCGCGACGATCACGTACACGTCGGGTCTGGTCGCACCGGGCGCGATCGGCGGGATCGCCCAGGCCACCAGCCTGATGGTGTCCTTCTGCCTGGTCACCGTGCTGTCCTTCGGCCTGGTCGTGTTCGCGCGCGTCCTGCGTGCAGGGGACCGCGACCGCCCGAAGATCAGCCGCCCGGACGCGGCGGTTCCCGACCCGCGCCCGTGAACTCCTCGCGAGAAGGGTCTGCCCTGATCAGCCCCGGTCGGAGCCACCTCTGACGTCCCTGACAATGGTCCGGTCACCCGCACGCACGACGAAAGCGAAACCGCACCATGGATCTCGGCGTCCGCTGGAAACTGCACGGCGACGGACGCACTCCGGCGCCCGGAGCGGTGGTCCGCCCCGACGAGCGGCTCTCCTGGCCCCGCACCGTCGGGCTCGGCGCCCAGCATGTGGTGGCCATGTTCGGCGCGTCCTTCGTGGCGCCGGTGCTGATGGGGCTCGACCCCAACCTGGCGATCATGATGTCCGGCGTGGCGACGGTCATCTTCCTGCTCGCCACCCGCGGCCGGGTGCCCAGCTACCTCGGCTGCTCCCTCTCCTTCGTCGGCGTCGCGGCGGTCATCCGGGCCGACGGCGGTTCGAGCGCGACCGTCACCGGCGCGGTCCTCGTCGTCGGTGCCGTGCTCTTCCTGATCGGTCTCGCCGTACAGCGCTTCGGTGCGCGGATCATCCACGCCACGATGCCGCCGATCGTCACCGGCGCGGTCGTCATGCTCATCGGCTTCAACCTCGCCCCGGTGACCGCCTCGACGTACTGGCCGCAGGACCAGTGGACGGCGCTGCTGGTGATGCTGTTCACCGGTCTGGCGGTGGTCTGCCTGCGCGGGTTCTGGTCCCGGATCGCGATCTTCCTGGGCCTCGTCCTCGGCTACGGCATCTCCTGGGCCTTCGACCGGATCTTCGGCAGGATCCACTCGGCCGACGCGAGCGGCAAGGTCACCGACCACTGGCGGCTCGACCTCTCCGGCGTCGCCAAGGCCGACTGGATCGGCCTGCCCGATCTCCATGGCCCGTCCTTCCAGTGGTCCGCGATCCTGGTGGCGCTGCCCGTCGTGATCGCCCTGGTCGCCGAGAACGCCGGGCACGTCAAGGCGGTCGGCGAGATGACCGGCGACAACCTGGACGGCAAGCTGGGCACCGCGATCTCCGCGGACGGCGCCGCCTCGGTGCTCTCCACCGCGGTGGGCGGCCCGCCCAACACCACGTACTCCGAGAACATCGGCGTCATGGCCGCGACCCGCGTCTACTCCACCGCCGCCTACTGGGCCGCCGCCGGCTTCGCGCTGCTCTTCGGGGTCTGCCCCAAGTTCGGCGCGGTGGTCGCCGCCATCCCGGGCGGCGTCCTCGGCGGCATCACCGTCATCCTGTACGGCATGATCGGCCTGCTCGGCGCGCAGATCTGGATAAACGCCAAGGTGGACCTGCGCAATCCGCTCAACCTGGTGCCGGCCGCCGCGGGCATCATCATCGGCGTCGGCAACGTCACCCTGGAGTTCACCGACACCTTCGAGCTGAGCGGCATCGCGCTGGGCACCCTGGTGGTCATCACCGGCTACCACGCGCTGCGGGCGTTCGCCCCGGCCCACCTGAAGACGCAAGGGCCGCTGCTCGACGAGGGCACGTCCTCCTACGACGAGGAGAGCGAGAGCGACACCGGCGAGGGGTCTCAGCGCGCCAAGTCATAGGCGTACGACGCGGTGAACGTCCCGGGCCTGCCCTTGCACCCGTCCGACTCCCCCGGCAGCTTCACCCACAGATAGGCGTCGATCCGCGCCTCGCCGGTGCTGAGCGTCGGCGCCCGGCCCAGCCTGCGGCCGGCGGGGTCGCACCACTCCCCGTCGGCCGGAGCTCCGGCGCCGTTGCGGCTGGTGTCGATGACGGCGCCCAGGCTCGCTGGGCCGTCGAGGGCGTCGAGGACCTGTCGGCCGTAGGCGATCTCGTCGGTCGTGGCGTGGAAGTTGGAGACGTTGCTGAAGATGCCGTCGGAGGACGCGGCCGAGGCGGCGCCGGCCTGCTTCAGCCACCCGGCCTGCTTGCCGGGCGCGTTCCAGCCGGAGTGCCCGGCGTCGTAGTAGACGCGCGCCCTGGGGTTCGCCGCTTTGAAGGCGCGGCCCGCGCGGGCCAACGAGGCGAAGCGGTCGGCGCGTTCACCGGCGGAGAGGCACTCGGCCTGGGCGACGGAGTCGGGCTCCAGGATGACGATGACGTCGCCGGAGCCCAGTCCCGCGGCGAACCTGTCGATCCAGGCGTCGTAGGCGTCGAGGCCGGGCGCCCCGCCCTCGGAGTACCCGCCGCAGTCACGGCCCGGGATGGCGTAGGGCACCACCACCGGCACCCGCCCCAGCGCGGACCCGCCCGAAGTGACCGCGCGGACCCGGGCGGTGATGGTGTCCGGCGTGAAGTCGGCGAACCACACCGCGGCCGGCTGGGCGGCGATCCGGGACGCGATGACGGCGTGGCGCGGGTCTCCGGCGTTGTCGCGGACCCAGTCGAGGACCTGGGAGTCGGGGTGGCGGTAGAGGCGGGCGGACACCACGGCGGGCTGCTGCTTCCTCTCGGTCCTGGTCGGCGAGGGCGTGGGGCTCTTGGGGGCGGGCTTCTTCTTCGGTGTCGGTGAAGCGGACGTCGGCGAAAGGGACTTCGTCACCGACGGGGAGGGTGAGGGCACGAGCGGCAGGGGCTCCAGGCTCGGCGAGCGGATCACCTCGGGCGGCCCGGCCTGGTCGGAACGCCCTCTGTCGTCGAGCGCGGACATCATGCCGGTCACCGTGCCGACGGCGACCACGACCGAGGCCGCCACGACCATGGCATGGCGCCGGGCCGCCCTCCTGCGCTCGGACCTGCGTGCGGCCAGTCGCTGGGCACGTAAGCCTGGCACCCTCCTGCTCCCCCTCCGCCACAGCGAGCGCGTTCCCCCGTTCTGGGGAAGCGCCGGGCCCGCCGACACTCCCGTCAGCCTAAAGCTGGGACTCTGCCCCCATGGCGCAATGCGAACAATTCACCACGCCCGTGGACGCGGTCATCTCCCGTATGCGCGCCCTGGAAGCGGCCCTGCCCGAACGGGACGGAGTCGCGGTCTTCAACCGCGTCTACCTCGCCGTCACGGAGGCGGTGGACGGGCACATCGACGGCGGTCGGTTCACCGACACGCGGGCCGCGATCACGCTGGACGTGCGGTTCGCGCAGCGGTATCTCGCGGCGGTGGACAGGGCCGAGCAGGAGGGGCGTCCGCCCGCGTGCTGGCGGCCGCTCTTCCAGATGCGCCGGCATCCCGGCGTACGCCCGTTGCAGTTCGCGCTCGCGGGTATCAATGCGCACATCGGCCACGATCTGGCGCTCGCCGTGGTGGACGCCTGTCGTAGCCTCGGCTGCGAACCGGCCGAGCTGGAGGACGAGTTCGACCGGGTGGGTGACCTCCTCGTCTCGCTGGAGGAGCGCATCCGCGAAGAGCTGATGCCGGGTCCCGACCTGCTCCAGATCGCCGACCCGCTCACCCATCTGCTCGGCTCCTGGAGCCTGGAGCGGGCCCGGGACGCCACCTGGTCGGCGGCGCGGGCGCTGTGGGCACTGCGCCGGCTCCCGGACCTCGCCGGGGAGTTCACCGAGCGGCTGGACGCGGCCGTGGGGTTCGCGGGACGCATGCTTCTCACGCCCCTGCCGGACTGACCGGTCTTCGAGTGGCAGTTCCCCGTGCTCGCAGTACGTTGGCCGGTGGGGGGCCACCGATCGTGAAGGAGTACCCAGTCATGGCCATCCGTCTCGGACTCGGTCTTCCCCAGCTCCGGCAGTACGACCTCGCCAAGGACGTGACGGACGTGGCCCGCACGGCCGAGCAGATCGGCTACGACAGCCTGTGGGTCTACGAGCGGCTGCTGGTCCCCGAGTCCCCCACCCAGGGTCTGTACGGCATCCCGGGCCTGCCCTGGCCGGACTGGTACCGCGGCATGGCCCATCCGCTGGTCACGTTGACCCTGGCCGCGGCGGTGACCGAACGCGTCCGGCTGGGTTCGGGCATCCTGGTCGCGCCGCTGCACGGACCGTTCCAGCTGGCCAAGGCCCTGGCTTCGCTGGACGCGGCGAGCGGCGGCCGGGTGGTCGCCGGTCTGGGCACGGGCTGGTCGACCGACGAGTTCGCCGCCGCGTCGGTGCGGCCGATCGAGGAGCGCGGCCGGGTGCTGGACGAGGTGATCGACGTCTGCCGTGCGGTGTGGGGGCCGGACCCGGTGTCCTACGAGGGCCGGATCACGAAGATCGATGCGGCCGTGGTGGGCCCCAAGCCCGTGCGGCCGATCCCGATCCTCGTGGCCGCGGGAGGCGGGAAGGCCCTGACGCGGGTCGTGGACCACGGCGACGGCTGGATCCCGGTCGCCATGGACGTGCAGGGGTATGCCACGGCGTGGCAGCAGATCCAGGACATCGCCGCCCGGCGCGGACGCACCATGCCGATCGAGCGGGTGCCACGGGTGAACGCCATGTACTCGGCCAAGGCCTACGACGGTGACGACCGTCAGCCCTTCCAGGGCAGCGCCGACCAGATCGTGACGGACCTCGCGGCGTACGCCGAGGTCGGCGTGGACGAGCTCCTCCTCGACCTGCAGACCACTTTGCGGGACGCCCAGGAACTCAAGGACGTCGCCGCGGAGGTGTACCAGAAGGCGCGGGCCGCCGGGATCTGACCCTGGTCAGTCCTCCGGCAGCTCGACCGGCGCGATCTCGTCGTAGACGTCGCCCGGCCCGGGATTGGAGCCGTCGGTCGCCCCGCCGAAGTGGTGCATGACGCCCCAGACCGCGTTCAGCGCGGTCTGGACGGCGCCCTCGGCCCAGCCGGCCGTCCAGGAGATGTCGTCGCCGGCGAGGAAGATGCCCCGCTTGTCCTCGGGCAACCGGTCCTGCATGAAGTGCGTGAACAGGCGGCGCTGGTAGCGGTAGTGGCCCGGCAGGTTGGCCTTGAACGCGCCCATGAAGTAGGGCTCGTTCTCCCAGGAGACGGTCACCGGGTTGCCGATGATGTGCTTCCGGATGTCGACCTTCGGGTAGATCTCGCCGAGCGACTTCAGCATGACCTCCATCCGCTCGCTCGCGGACAGCGGCAGCCACTTCAGGCTGTCGTCGCACCACGTGTAGGAGAGGCAGATGACGGCGGGTTTGTCCGGACCGTCGTCGAGCAGGTAGGTCCCGCGCGTCATGCGGTCCGTCAGCGTCATCGACATGACGTCCCGGCCCGTCGGATTTCCCCTGTCGTCGACGGCCTTGTCCAGCCAGAACGGCCGGTCGACGGGCACGAAGAGCTTGCTGGACTCCATGTAGTGCGTGCGCTCGATCGCCGTCCAGTGGTCGATCGGGAAGAGCGTGTCGTCGCAGGCGATCTTCGACAGCAGCATCCAGGACTGCGCGGTGAAGATCGCCGCCTGGTAGGTGCGGATGTCGCCGTTCGCGTCCGTCACGGTGATCCGGTTGCCGGCGGTGCGGTGCAGCCGGGTCACGGCCGGGCGGGGCGCGCCGTTCTCGTGGAGCGCCGCGAGCGAGGTCCCGTAGGGCCAGTGGACGATCTTCTCCGGCTCGCGCTCCCACATGCGCAGCGGCAGCTGCTGGGAGCCGCCGACGATGCCGCGGTGGTGGTCGTCGGCCTCGGTGTAGACGACCCGCAGGATCTCCAGGATGGAGTTCGGGAAGTCGGTGTCCCAGCCGCCGGTGCCGAAGCCGACCTGGCCGAAGATCTCGCGGTGCCGGAAGGACTTGAAGGCCTCGGAGTCGCAGAGGAAGCCGTAGAAGGTCTGATTGTCGAGCTTCTCGACGAGCTGCGCCCAGATCTCACGGATGCGCGGCACGTCCCGCTCCCGCATCGCGCGGTTCATGTCGGTGAAGTCGGCGCCCTCTTCGAGGCACTTGTTCCAGGCCGCAGCGACATCCCGGTAGACCTGCGGAAGGTCCTCGACCGTCTCGGCGTAGTGCGACTCGCCCTTGAGGTCGACGACGGTCGACGGGGTGGCCTCGGCGAGCGGGTTCGGGAAGGGGCTGGTCTGCAGGCCCACGAGGTCGATGTAGTGCTGGAGGGCCGTGGAGGACGGCGGGAAGCGCATCGCGCCCATCTCCGCCGTGAGGCCCTCGGTGCCGGCGCCGTCGAAGCCGACGGTGCGCAGCCGGCCGCCGATCTCGTCGGCCTCGTACACGACCGGCTTGAGGCCCATCTTCATCAGCTCGTACGCGGCCACGATGCCGGAGAGGCCGCCGCCGATGACCGCGACCTCGGTGCCGTGCTCGGTCGCGGGTATCTGGCCGAGCCCCGCCGGGTGGGCGAGGAAGTCGTCGTAGGCGTACGGGAAGTCCGGGCCGAACATGGTGATCGGCGGCTGCTGCTCGTCGGCGTGCTGGACGGCGTTGGGCACCGTGGACGTCATGGGGTACGGACTCCTTGCGACTGCGACAGGGAAAGCGGGGGGAGGTTCAGACGAGCGACCCGTAGAGGCCGGGGCGGCGGTCGGTCAGATACGGGTTCGCCTCGCGCGAGGCGGCGAGGAAGGCGGGGTCGACGTCGGCGAGGACGAGCTCGTCACCGCGGCCGGCGCGGGTACGGGCGACCCCGTCGGGGCCGGCGAGCGTGGAGAGGCCGACGAACTCGAACTCCCCTTCCCGGCCGGCCCGGTTGACGTACGCGACGTACATCTGGTTCTCGAAGGCGCGCACCGGGATCATCGACTCGGCGACGAACTGGAACGGGTGCATCTGCGCGGTCGGGACGACGAGGAGGTCGGTGCCGGCCAGGGCGTGGGCGCGGACGTTCTCCGGGAACTCGACGTCGTAGCAGATCAGGAGCCCGACGCGGAGGCCGTCGAGCTCGGCCTGGACGACCTGCTGGTCGCCCGGCGTGAAGTGGTCGCGCTCGAAGCAGCCGAAGAGGTGGGTCTTGCGGTAGTCGGCGAGGCGGGTGCCGTCGGCGGAGATCAGCTGGGCGGAGTTGAAGACGGCGTCGCCGTCCCGCTCGGGGTAGCCGTAGACGACCGCCAGGCCGTGCCGGGTGGCGATCTCGGCGATCGCGTCCGCGCAGTCGCCGTCGGCGGGCTCGGCGAGGCGGGCGATGTCGTCGCCGATCGCGTACCCGGTCAGGAACATCTCCGGCGTGACCAGCAGCCCGGCGCCCGCCGCGGCGGCGCGGCCCGCGGCCTCGTCGAGGACCTTGAGGTTCTCGACGGTCGAGCCGGGGCGGCCGGAGCTCTGGAGCAGGGCGGAGCGCATGCGTGTTCCTCACCGGGCGGAAGGGGGTTGGGGGCCGTGTAGGGGCCACGTAGACGGTACGGGCGGCCGGCAGGGGCGGACAAGAAGGAGCCGTT
The DNA here is from genome assembly GCF_045162795.1 of Streptomyces sp. NBC_01017. Taxonomy (NCBI): domain Bacteria; kingdom Bacillati; phylum Actinomycetota; class Actinomycetes; order Kitasatosporales; family Streptomycetaceae; genus Streptomyces; species Streptomyces sp. NBC_01017. The sequence goes on along the minus strand of NZ_CP108683.1, from coordinate 8,651,595 downwards.
GCGCGCCGGTGAGCGGTTCGTTGCGTGCACTGACGGGTCGGCGGCGATTCGTTGCGTGACCCCGGTCGTAGTCCCGCTCCTCCTGGCAGCGCAGGTCCCGCCGGTCTCCCCCGCCGGACGGCGGAGAGCGGGTTGCGCCCCGGGCGCGATGTGCCGCGGGCGCGGCGCCGGGAGAGTGGGGACCGTCCACTCGACCTGGCTTGACCTGCGGAAAGGACCACGATGAACCGCCGTACAAAGATCGTTGTGCTCGGCTGTGCACTCCTGCTCACGGCCGGAGCCGCTGCCACCGCAACCGCGTCCGGCGACGCGCCGCGGCAGCGCGAGGCCGCCGCGCTCACCGGCACCGCCAAGCTGTACCGCTCGGCCGGGGACGACATCACGTTCTCGTTCGACGCGCACCTGGCGGCGAAGGACACGGCCGACCCGACGAAGGCCACCGGCACCTTCGAGTTCAGCCACTACCTGAACGGCGAGGGCGCCCGGGCGAAGGTGAAGGTCGACTGTCTGCTGACCGGTGGGAAGGTGGCCGTCGTCTCCGGGGTCATCACCTCCTCCGACCTGCCGGGCGCCAAGGGCAAGCGGGTCGGCGTCACCGTCCACGACGTCGGCGGCCACGACCGGCTCGGCTACAGCTGGGCCTCCACGGGCAGCCCCGTCGAGACGAAGGCGCTGCCCAAGTGCGTGAGCTCCGCCCCCTTCGAGAAGGCCAAGAAGGGGACGGGCGACTTCACGGTCGTGCCGTGGCGGCCCGACTTCTAGCCAGCGCCAGCGCCGTCACCAGGTAGGGAACCGCGAGCACCGCGAAGACGGTGCTGTGCGCGGCGCCCGTGCCGAGCAGCGCGTACACGCCGAAGGTGGCGACCGTGGCCAGCTCGGTGCCGAGGCTCGCCACGGAGGTGAGCGTGGCCCGGCGGGACTCGTCGATCCGGTGCTGCAGGCGGACGTCGGCGAGCACCTCCGCCAGCTGGAACCCGGCGAAGGCGAGGCTCAGCAGGGCGATACCTGCCGGTGAGCGGGCCGCGGCGCCGACGGCGAGGGCGAGCGCCGCGCCCGCGAGCAGCGCCGCGAGCCCCCTCGTGCCGAGGCGTTCGGCCGGTCCGGCGAGGAGGCTGCCGGCGGTGACGCCCGCCCAGATCAACATGATCAGGTAGGGCACGGTCGCCTCGGCGAAGCCGATCTCCCGGACCAGCAGCGGGGTGTACTCGTCGAGCGCGCCCCACACCGCGGCCACGGCCGGCATCAGCAGCAGGGCACCACGCACCGCACGGTCCCTGCGGACCTCGGCGAGTCCGGTCCGCAGGGTCGTCGCCCAGCTGTCGCCCCCGGTCTCCGGCCGCACCCGGTGCTCCGGGAACCGGGTCGCGGTGAGGGCGGTCAGGACACAGGCGAGGAAGCTCGCGGCACCGACGGCCGCGTAGCCGCCCCGGGCGAAGACGGGCCCCGCCAGGCCGATGGAGGCGACGGTGCCCACCAGCCGTGCGGCCCGGGACCGGCCCATGACCCGCGCATACCGGTCGGCGGCGCCCAGCCGGTCCAGCTCGTCGTACACCAGCGCCTCCAGCGCACCGGAGCCGAGCGCTCCGCCGGCGCCCCACAGGACGAAGCCGGTCGCGAAGGCCCAGTACGACGGGACGGCCACCCACAGTCCGAAGCCGACGGCCGTGAGCAGCGGGCCGATCCACAGCAGCCGGCGCCGCGAGACGGCGTCGGCCCAGGCTCCGGAGGGGACCTCCAGCACGACGCCGGTGATCGACCACAGGGCGAACAGGGAGGAGATCTGCCAGAGCGACATGCCGGTGTCGGCGAACAGCAGCGCGTACACCGGGTAGAGCAGGACGAAGTCGTCGAGGAACGAGTAGCCGTACAGCGTGGCCGTGAGGCGGCGGACGCCGATTTCGGGCACGCGTGCAGGTGAGAGTGTCATGAGGCCTTCCCGCAGGGACAGTTCGGACGCCGGGGGTACGGCGGCCGAGGTGGCCCTCGGGAGGCACGGCTGGTGGATCAATGTCGCCAGGTCATGGCATCGATGGTAGGCCGACCCGGCTCACTCGTGCAGGGAGTATGTGGCGCTCTCGGAGAAGGCGGCGGGCAGCGCGAAGGTGGTGATGACGGCTGCGTGGTCGGACGGCCACTCGTTGTGCTCGACGTCGGGCCAGGGGCGCGGGTGGCCGCTCACGCAGGTCTGGGAGTCGAGCACGCGCAGGCCACGGTGGAGGACGAAGTCGATCCGGTCCTGCGGCTCCGAGCGCCCGCTGCCGTCCTCGTGCACGGGGTGGATCGGCGACCAGGTGTGGCCGGGGTGGGCCCTCGGGTCGGGGTGGGCCTCGCGGTAGGAGTCCCGCAGCCCCGCCTCCTCGGCCGCCTTGGTCACCGGCCATTCCACGTCCGGCCGGTCCAGGTGGGAGGGGCTGTTGAAGTCGCCGACGAGGACGACCGGCACGGAGTCGTCGATCCGGCGCAGGACATCCCGCATCTGGTCGAGCCGGACCTCCTCGTGGGCGATCAGACCGGCGGCCGGCAGCCCGTCGAACGCGGACTCGTACGGCCCGTACGGCGTGTAGTCCAGGTGGGCCGTCCAGACGTCGACCGCCTCGCCTCCCACGCGGACACGAGCCCCGGCGGCCCCGTAGAACCCGACGTCGGGGTCGCCGAGGGGGGCCGTGATGGGGTACCGGCTGATGATCCCGAGGTTCTCCCCGGCGCGGTGGTGGTACCAGCCGAGTGCCTCGGCGAGTTCTTCGGCGGCGGTGCCATACGTCTCCTGGAGCCCGACCACGTCCACGTCGGTCTCGGCGATGACCTTGAGCTGCTTGGCACGGTGGTCATGAACCTTGGTGCCGCCGTACCAGAGGTTCCAGCTCATGACGCGGAGCCGGTACGGCAGCAGGGCGCGCAGCCGCTGCGGGGTGACGCCCGTCAGGCCGCCCAGGACGGTCCGGCCGGGCCCCGCGTCGATCGGGGCGAGCGAGGGCACCGCGAGCACCGTGCAGCCCGCGGCCTCGGCGGAGGCGACGCCCGTCTCCGTGTCCTCGACGGCCACGCAGGCCGCCGGGTCGACGTCGAGGAGGCGGCAGGCGGCGAGGTAGGGGTCGGGGGCGGGCTTGGTGCGGTCGGTGTCGTCGGCGGTGACGGAGACGGCGAAGCGGTCGGCGCCGAGGGCTTCGAGGACGGCGTCGGCGACAGCTCTCGGGGACGCAGTCACCAGAGCCGTCAGTACGCCCTCGCGGGCGAGCGCGTCGAGCAGGTCGAGCGCGCCTGGGCGGGGCACGATGCCGGCGCGGACGCGATCCGCGAACTCCCGGTGCAGCACCTCGGCGAGCGTGTCCGCCGGGGTGCCGGTGACACCGGACAGCCAGTCGGCGGTGTCTTCGACGGCCCGGCCGAGTACCTGGGGCTCGTCCGCCTCGGTCAGGGCCCGGCCGGCCACCTGCTCCACCGCCTCCCACCACAGCCGCTCGGTGTCGACGAGCGTGCCGTCCATGTCGAACAAGGCGGCCTGGAGCGGGAGTCGGGTCACGGTTGTCTCTTTCATGCGTGGGGGGGGATCACCAGGTGGTACGGGAGTCAGCGGCTGCGTTCGGCCACCAGCACCGGCCGCTCCGGCAGCGACACGCTGACCGCGGCGCCGGCGCCGAGCGCGGCCGTCTCGTGCGCGGGCAGGTCGGCCTTGACCTCGGTGCCGTCGGCGAGCCGAACGGTCAGCCGGGTGGTGGCGCCGAGGAACGCCGTGGCGACCACGCGTGCGTCGGCCGCGTCGTCGGCGTGCACCGTCACCGCTTCGGGCCGCACCAGCACGTCGACGTCGGACACCGAGGGTGCGTCGCCGTCGACCGGCAGCCGCCGGCCCAGCACCTCGACGCCGTCCTCGACGAGCCGGCCCGGAATGCGGCTCATCGTGCCGACGAACTCGGCGACGAAGGCGGTGGCGGGGCGGCCGTACAACTCGGCCGGAGCGGCGCACTGTTCGAGCCGTCCGGAGCGCATGACCGCGACCCGGTCGGCCATCGACAGGGCCTCCTCCTGGTCGTGGGTGACGAACAGGGTGGTGATGCCCAGCTCCCGCTGGAGCCGTCGGATCTCCTCGCGCAGCGTCAGCCGCACCTTGGCGTCGAGCGCCGACAGCGGCTCGTCGAGCAGCAGGACGCGCGGGCGCAGGGCGAGGGCCCTGGCCAGGGCGATGCGCTGCTGCTGGCCGCCGGAGAGCTGGTGCGGGTAGCTCTCGCCCTTGTCGGCGAGGCCGACCAGCTCCAGCAACTCGGCGGCCCGTCCGCGCCGTTCGGCGGTGCGCACCTTGCGCATGCGCAGCCCGAACGCCACGTTGTCGAGGGCGCTCAGATGCGGGAAGAGGCTGTACGACTGGAAGACCATCCCGGCGTCCCGGCGATGCGCGGGGATACCGGTGACGTCCTCGCCGTCCACCAGCACCTGGCCGGAGTCGGGATGCTCGAACCCGGCGAGCATGCGCAGCGCGGTGGTCTTGCCGCAGCCGGACGGGCCGAGCAGCGCGAGGAGTTCACCCGGTCGCACGGTCAGGTCGAGTCCGTCGAGGGCGACGGTGGTTCCGAACTCCCGGCGCAGTCCCCGGAATTCGACGGTGGCGGCCTGTACCGATGCCTTTTCAGGCGCTGTCTTTTCAAGCACGGTCATGGTTCATCCCCGGGAGGTAGGACGGGTACGGCCGCCGAAGCCGGCGAGCACGAGGAGCAGCACCCAGGTCACGAGCAGGCTGAGCACGGACACGGCGACGGACAGCTGGGCCTGCGAGCCGCTGACGTTCACGATCCACACCGCGAAGGGCTGGAAGCCGAGCAGCTGCGCCACGGTGAACTCGCCGAGCACCAGGGCGAGGGTGAGGAAGGAGGCGTTGAGCAGGGCGCCGCGCAGGTTGGGCAGGACGGCCTGCACCAGCGCCTGCGGCCAGCTCGCCCCGCAGCTGCGGGCGGCCTCCACGAGAGTGGGCACGTCGATGGCGCGCAGCCCGGCGTCCAGGGCCCGGTACACGAACGGCAGCGCCATCACGACGTAGGCAAGGACGAGCACGAACGGGAAGTCGGGGTTCTGGATCGCGACGAACGTCTGGAACAGCGGCGTCCGCGACAGGTGTTCGGGCCCCCACTTCAGCACCGTCCCGATCCCGGCGACGAACGCGATGGGCGGCACGACCAGCGGCAGCGAGCACACGATCTCGACGACGGGCCGCAGCCGGGGCGCGCCGAGCCGCAGCGCGACCATGGCGGGCACCATCAGCAGCAGGACGACGGCGATGGTGGCGAGGGCCAGCTCCAGGGAGAGCAGCAGGCTGGAGGTGAAGCCGTCGGTGGAGAAGATCTGGCCGTAGGCGTCGAAGGTGAGGCCCTGCCCGGGCACGTCGACCGTGAAGACCACCGACGCGGCGAGCGGCACCAGGAAGTACAGACCGGCGAGGCCGAGCACGCCCCACCGCCACAGGTTCAGGCGAGCCATCGCGCGCTCCGTCGTTGCAGGGGCAGGTACACCGCCATGACCAGGCCGGCGACCAGGACCATGTCGAGGCTGAGGGCGAGCGCCACGTTCTCCTGGCCGACCAGGACGTTGCCGGAGAGGGCGTCGGCGATCTGGAGGGTGACCAGCGGGACGGAACTGCCGACCATCGCGGCGGCGGTGGCGTACGCGGCGAAAGCGCTGCCGAAGAGCAGGACGAACCCGCCGAGGAGCGTGGGCAGCAGGACGGGCAGGGCCACATGGCGCCAGTACTGCACGGCCGTGGCGCCGTTGTTCTGCGCTGCCTCGCGCCACTGGGAGCGCAGGCCGTCCAGGGCCGGGGTGATGGTGAGGACCATCAGCGGGATCAGGAAGTACAGGTAGACGAGGACCAGGCCCCAGAAGCTGTAGAGGTCCCAGCCCTTGTCCGTGAGGCCCAGGTGGCGGGTCAGCACACCGGCGTTGCCGAGCGTGGCGACGAAGGCGAAGGCCAGCGGGACGCCGCCGAAGTTGGCGAGTACCCCGGAGGCGGTGAGCACGGCCTCACGCAGGGCGCGGAAACGGGAGGTCACCACGGCCTGGGCGAGCGGCAGCCCGAGGAGGGCGCCGAGCGCGGCGGAGACGGCGGACAGCTTGACGCTGCCGAGCAGGGCCGTGAGGTACGCGCCCTGGAGCGAGGCGGTCAGGTTGTCGGCGCTGTACGAAGTCGCCCCCGTGGCCGGGTCCTTGACGGTGAAGGCGCCGTCCAGCATGGCCAGGGCGGGCAGCCCGAAAGCGAGCGCGGTGAAAACGAGCAACGGGGCGACGGCGAGCGAGCCGCCGACGCCACGGCGCCGCCGCTTGCGCGCAGCGGCGGGCGCCGTGTCGACCCGGGTGAGGGTGGTCGTCATCCGGAGACGGCCTTCGCCCAGCCCTGGCCGAGGACCGTCTTGGCCTTGTTCTGCTGCTCCTCGGTCGGGAAGGAGGGCGTGCCGGAGACCTGGGGCAGCTTGGCTGCGGCCGTCTTGTCGAGGGTGCCGGCCTTCTCCATGGCCGTCATCAGGGCCGGCCGGGCGTAGCCCTTGAGCCACAGGTTCTGGCCCTCGGTGCTGTAGAGGTACTCCTGCCACAGGCGGGCGGCCGCGGGGTGCGGGGCGTCCTTGTTGATCGCCTGGGAGTAGAACTGCGAGAACTGGCCGTCGCTCGGCACCGACACCTGCCAGTCGACGCCCTTGGACTTGAACTCCTCGGCGTATCCGGCGTTGAGGTAGTCCCAGTCGATGCTGATGGGCGTCTCGCCCTTTTCGACGGTGGCCGGGGTCGACTCGACGGGCGTGTAGTTGCCGTTCTTCTTCAGCTTGGCGAAGAAGTCCAGGCCGGGCTGGATGTCGTCGAAGGAGCCGCCGTTCGCGAGCGCCGCCGCGTACACGCCGCCGAAGGCCGAGCCGGACTTGGTGGGATTGCCGTTGAGGGCGACCTGGCCCTTGTACTGCGGCTTCAGCAGGTCGGCGAAGGTCTTCGGGCACTCCTTGACGCGCTTGGCGTCGCACCCGATGGAGATGTAGCCGCCGTAGTCGTTGAACCAGCGGGCCTGCGCGTCCTTCTGGCCCTCGGGGATGTCGGCGAAGGCCTCCACCTTGTACGGCGCGAGCAGCCCCTGCTGGGCGGCGCTGATCGCGAAGGAGCTGCCGAGGTCGAGCACGTCCGGGGCGCGGTCCTGCCCCTTGCGCGACGTCACGGCGTTGATCTCGTCCTGGCTGGAGCCGTCGGGGTTCTCGACCTCGACCTTGATGCCGTACTTCTTCTCGAAGCCGTCGATGAGGGCGCCGTAGTTGGCCCAGTCGCGGGGCAGCGCCATGGCGTGCAGCGTGCCCTCCTTCTTGGCCGCCTCGACCAGCTTGTCGAGGCCGCCGAACTCCTTGGCGGAGGTGGCGGTGGCGGCGCTCTTGCCGTCGGCGGCGGTGGACGCGTTGTCGGGGGCGGCGCCACAGGCGCTCAGGGCGAGCGCGGCGACGACGGCGAGTGCACCGCCGAGAGCGGCGTTTCTCGGCAGGGAAATGGACACGGGTTCTCCAGGGGACGCGCGAGGGTGCAGGAGGATCTTGCCCAGGAAAGATCTCGAACTTGTCTGAACAAGTTGGCCCCAGTAGGCCCGCCGATGGTGACACGTTCATGAACACTGGCGAAAGTCTCTGCCCTGAATTCGTGCACACTCCTCACGGACACGGAGCGCCGGACGGTCTCGATTAGGCTGGTCACGCTGTGCACAGCAACGGACTCAGAGGGGAAGCATGACGGCGCGACACGAGGAGATCGCAGACGAACTGCGTCGGGCGATCGACCGCGAGGAGTACACGGTCGGCTCGCTGCTGCCCGCCGAGACGGATCTCGCGGCCCGGTACGGCGTCTCGCGCGGGACGGTCCGGCAGGCCGTCGCGGCACTGACCGCCGAGGGCCTCATCGGCTCGCGCCAGGGCGCCCGCCGGGTGGTCCTGGCCAGCCGCCGCAGCCAGAGCTTCGCCGAGCTGCGCAGCTTCGCCCAGTGGGCGAACGCGATGGGGCGGGAGGCGAGTGGCCACGTGGTCGCGCAGGAACACCGACCCGCGACGAAGGAGGACGCCGTACGCCTCCAGCTGAGCCCCGGAACCCCGGTGTTGCACGTCCTGCGGATGCGTGGCCTGGACGGCGAGCCGGTCCTGCTGGAGCGCACGGTCTACGCCGACTGGATCGCCCCGGCCGTCGAGGCCATAGAGCCCGACTGCCCCTCTGTCACCCAACGCCTGTACGACGACACGGGGTTGGTCTTCGCCTACGGCGAGCACGTCATCGACGCGGTGTCAGCGGGCGCCCAGGACGCCGAGTTGCTGGGCATCCGCCGCACGAGCCCCTTGCTCCGGGTGCGCCGCGTGACGACGACCCGCGAGGGCCGCCCGGTGGAGTGGTCGGACGACCGCTACCGCTCGGACGCGGTGAGCTTCAGCGTGCACAACTCGATCGACAACAACGCCCTCGCCCGCAAGACGGCCGACTGACCCCTCCCCCGAACGGCTACCCGCCTCCACCCGCTGGAGGAGGCCCCGCCGTGGGCGGCCGCGCGAGACTTCCCCCATGGACGCCACCGAGATCCCCGCCCTGCCGTTCGTCGACGAACACACGACGACGGTCGAGGCGAACACCGACGCCGTCTGGCGCGACCTGACCGCCCGGATGGACGGCGCCCGAGGATTCCGGGTGGCAGTGTCGACCCCGGGCCGGGAGTTGGCCCTGGTCGGCCATCACCCCTTCTCGAGGTACGCGCTGATCTTCCACTTGGACGAGACGGAGCAGGGCCACACACACCTGCGGGCCGAGACACGGGCCAGGTTCCCCGGCCCGGCGGGTGCCGTCTACCGACGTCTCGTCATAGGCACGGGCGCCCACGCACTGGTCGTACGGCACATGCTGACGAAGGTCCGCGAGAACGCCGCCTAAGTGGGGCGGGGAACTGCGCGACAAGCCCCCACCCACCCGCACCCAGAAAACTACGTGGGCGACCCGGAAGAAAACCGCCGCAACAACGGCGACAGCACCAGCACAGACTTGGTCCGCTCCACGAACGGCTCCCCCGCGATCCGCTCAAGGACCCGCTCGAAGTGCCGCATGTCGGAGGCGAAGACCTGCACGACCGCATCCGCGTCACCGGTGACCGTGGACGCCGCCACGACCTCCTGGTACCGCTCAAGCCCCCGCCGGATCGTCTCCGGCGAGGTGTTGTGCCGGCAGTAGATCTCGACGAACCCCTCGGTCTCCCAGCCGAGCGCCGCCGGATCCACCCGTACGGTGAATCCGGTGATCGCTCCGGTGGCGCGCAGCCGGTCCACGCGCCGCTTCACGGCGGGCGCGGACAGGCCGACCAGTTGCCCGATGTCCGCGTAGGAGCGGCGGGCATCCTCGGCGAGGGCGTGCACGATGCGTTCGTCGAGATCGTTCAGCACTGCGGGTGGTTCACTTCACTTCTGGTGTCGCAAGACGGGAACGGCGATAGCCGTACACGAAGTAGAACACGAGACCGGCCGCCATCCAGAACCCGAAGACCACCCAGGTCACGGTGTCCAGGCTGAACATGTTGTACGCGCAGAACAGGAAGCCCAGCACCGGCAGCACCGGCCCGAACGGCACCCTGAACGTGCGCTCGAGCTCCGGCCGCCGGTACCGCAGGATGATCACCGCGATGTTGACCAGCGCGAAGGCGAACAGCGTGCCGATGCTGGTCGCGTCGACGAGCTTGCCCAGCGGGATGAGGGCCGCGAGCGCACCGCAGAAGAGGGACACGATGATCGTGTTGAGACGGGGCGCGCCGGTCTTCTTGTGGACCTTGCCGAGCGCCTTCGGGACCAGGCCGTCGCGGGACATCGCGAAGAGGATGCGGGTCTGGCCGTAGAGCACGGTGAGGACGACGCTCGCGATGGAGATGACCGCGCCGAGGGCGAGCAGGGTGCCCCAGAAGGTCTGCCCGCTGACGTCGTTCATGATCGCGGCGAGGGAGGCCTCGGAGCCCTCGAACTTGGTCCAGTTCCAGGCGCCGACGGCGACACCCGCGACGAGCACGTACAGCGCGGTCACGATGATCAGCGACAGCATGATCGCCCGCGGCAGGTCCCGCTTGGGGTCCTTCGCCTCCTCACCCGCGGTGGAGGCGGCGTCGAAGCCGATGTACGAGAAGAACAGCGTCGCACCCGCGGCGCTCACGCCCGCCATGCCGAGCGGCATGAAGTCCTCGTAGTTGCCGGACTTGAAGCCCATGAAGCCGACCGCGCAGAACAGCACCAGCGCGGCGATCTTGACGGCGACCATGATCGTGTTGGCCCGGGCGGACTCCCGGACACCACCGAGCAGGAAGATCATCGCCAGCAGCACGACGATCAGGGCGGGCAGGTTGATGATCCCGCCCTCACCGGGCGCGGAGGACAGCACGGACGGGATGGTGACGCCTATCGTCCCGTCGAGCAGCTCGTTGAGGTACTCGCCCCAGCCGACGGCGACGGCGGCCACCGACACGCCGTACTCCAGCACCAGGCACCAGCCGCAGACCCACGCGACCAGCTCGCCCATCGTTGCGTACGCATACGAGTACGAGGAGCCCGCGACCGGGATGCTGCCCGCCAGCTCGGCGTACGACAGAGCCGAGAACAGCGCCGTGAGACCGGCGATCACGAAGGCCAGGGTGACCGCGGGACCGGCCTCCGGGACGGCGTCGCCGAGGACGACGAAGATGCCGGTGCCGAGGGTGGCACCGATGCTGATCATGGTCAGTTGCCACATGCCGAGAGAGCGCCGCAGGGACCCTCCCTCACCCTGGCCACCCTCCGCGACCAGGTGTTCCACGGGCTTGCGACGCATGAGGCGCGCGCCGACTCCGAGGGACGCGGGGGCGGCGGTCTGGCTTGGGTTCTGCGGGGGTGCGCCTTGATCGAGCACGCGCTGGGCTCCTTATCGCTGCCGGTCAGGGCGGCAGGGACCGGCGGCACCCCTTCGAGCGGGGACCCACCGAGCGGGGTCCCTGCCACGCCACGTACGAGGCGACAGCCTACGAGGATCGGCGTTGCTGGTGAAATGCAGCAACCTTGCGCATGCCCGCAAGATCATTGCGTTCCTCGGGGCGGGGTGGGTGTTCGTTGCGCGGCGGCTTTCGACCGTTGCGCAACGGTCCGATCAGCGCAGTTTCCTGATCAGGAAAGCGCAGGGGTCGACGCACTCGCGCAGGGTGCCGTCGACGTCCTCGTACGAGTAGCGGTCGAGGTAGTCGACCAGGGGCCGATAGCCGAGCCGGCCGTAAAGGGCGGCCGCGCGCCGGTTGTCGAGGCCGACACCGATACCGACGACCGGCAGGCCGCGTTCCCGGGCAAGGCCCTCGGCAGCGCGGATCAGCGCGGTGCCGATGCCGCGCGAGCGGAGCTCCTCCCGGACGCCGAGACCGCCGATCTCGGGGCACTCGGTCGTCACCTCGGGCGCGTCACAGCCGCTCCACCGCATCTCGGCGTGGCCCGCCGGCCGCCCCTCCAGCCAGGCCACGAGATACGTGCACGCCCCCACCTCCTGCCGAGCGAATCGCCGGGCATGGAACGAGGTGCGCCCGGGCGAGCCCAGGTGCTGATCGAGCAGCGCGACGTCGCCGGCCGTACAGACGGTGATCTCCATGGCGCGACAGTAGAACGCGCGCACGCCGAACGGCCCCCGATTTTCCCGGCGAACGGGACAACGGGGGCCGCAGGCAAGGGAGTTGGCGTCAGCTCCAGCTGGCGTGCAGCGGCTTGCCCTCCGCGTAACCCGCCGCGCTCTGGATGCCGACGACCGCCTTCTCGGCGAACTCCTCCAGGGAGCCCGCGCCGGCGTAGGTGCAGGACGACCGCACGCCCGCGATGATCGAGTCGATCAGGTCCTCCACGCCCGGCCGGCCCGGGTCGAGGAACATGCGCGAGGTGGAGATGCCCTCCTCGAACAGCGCCTTGCGGGCCCGGTCGTACGACGACTCGTCGGACGTACGGTTGGCCACGGCCCGCGCGGAGGCCATGCCGAACGACTCCTTGTAGAGGCGGCCGTTCGCGTCCTGCTGGAGGTCGCCCGGCGACTCGAAGGTACCCGCGAACCAGGACCCGACCATCACGTTGGACGCACCGGCTGCCAGCGCCATGGCGACGTCACGCGGGTGCCGGACGCCACCGTCGGCCCAGACGTGCTTGCCGTACTTCTTCGCCTCGGCGGCGCACTCCAGGACCGCGGAGAACTGCGGCCGGCCGACGCCGGTCATCATGCGGGTCGTGCACATGGCGCCGGGGCCGACACCGACCTTGATGATGTCCGCGCCGGCCTCGATCAGGTCCCGCACACCCTCGGCGGCCACGATGTTGCCGGCCACGATCGGCACCTGCGGGTCGAGCGCCCGCACGGTCCGGATCGCGGCGATCATCGACTCCTGGTGGCCGTGCGCCGTGTCGATGACGAGCGTGTCGACGCCCGCGTCGAGCAGTTGCTTGGCCTTGCCCGCCACGTCGCCGTTGATGCCGACGGCGGCCGCTATGCGCAGCTTGCCGTTGGCGTCGACGGCCGGCGAGTACAGGGTGGCGCGCAGGGCGCCCTTGCGCGTGAGGATGCCCGCGAGGCGGCCGTCCTTGTCGACGGCGGGGGCGTAGCGCCGGTTGTGGTGGTCGAGGGTGTTGAAGGCCTCGCGCGGGTCGAGGTCCGCGTCCAGGAGCAGCAGGTCCCGCGACATGACCACTTCGAGCTGCGTGAAGCGGTCCACGCCGGACAGGTCGGAGTCGGTGACCACACCGATCGGCTTGAAGTCGTCGTCGACGACCACACCGGCGTTGTGCGCGCGCTTGGGCAGCAGTGCCAGCGCGTCGGCGACGGTCTGGTGCGGGGCCAGCACGATCGGGGTGTCAAGGACGTGGTGCCGGCTCTTCACCCAGGAGACGACGTCGGTGACGACCTCGATCGGGATGTCCTGCGGGATGACCACCAGGCCGCCGCGCCGGGCCATCGTCTCGGCCATCCGGCGGCCGGCGATGGCGGTCATGTTGGCGACGACCAGCGGGATGGTGGTGCCCGTGCCGTCCGGCGAGCTGAGGTCCACGCCCTGCCGCGAGCCCACCGCGCTGCGGCTCGGGACCATGAAGACGTCGTCGTACGTCAGGTCGTACGCGGGCTGGATGTCATTGAGGAAACGCACGTGCTGCACATCCCAGTCGATCAGAGGTGGCCCCCGGACAGGTCAGCCAGGGGGAAGAGCACGTACTTCATTGTCCCACGCTGACCGGAATGCGATGCACGGTCACATCATCCAAGCAGGTCAGACACCCCCTAGGAGGATCCTCCAAGAGCGAGCACGACCGTGAGCGCCTGCGTCCGGTCCACCGCCTCGGAGAACACGTCCTGGGCGATCTCCCACTCGTCGGGCCGCGCCTTCGCGTACGCCCGCCAGTTCCGTACGACGACCAGCAGGCCCTGTTCCACGGCGGCCTCCGGCCAGACGGTGCGGTCGGAGAGGGAGTCGGCGAGCGCGTCCCAGTTGCGGCCGAACCAGTCGGGAAGGTCCAGGGCACGGGCGCAGCGGTCCATCAGGCCGGCCTTGTCCGTGATCCCGTCGAGGTCCAGCGGGACCACGAGCTCCGTCATCTCAGTACCGCCAAGGTCGTAGTGATCGGATGAAGCAGATGAACGAAGGGGGCGACCGCTTGGCCGCCCCCTTCCTGACATACCGTCAGTGTCCGTCCGGATCGGTCCTGTTGAGCGTCGGCTTCGGCGTCGGACCCGCCGTCATCAGGTAGTCCGCCGCCGACGTGTCCGTCACCAGGCTGGTGACGAGCCCGGAGCGCAGCACCGCGTCGATCGCCGGTCCCTTGCGCTGCCCGCCCGCGATCGCGACGACCTCGGGGATACGGCGGAGCTGGTCGGCCTTGACCGTGATGCACCGCTCCCCCAGGTCCCGTCCGACCCGGCGCCCCTCGGCGTCGAAGAGGTGCGCGGACATCTCGGCGGCGACGCCGAGCGAGGCGTAGTGGGCCCGCTCCTCGTCGCTGAGCATGTCGTGCACCGTCGAGATGCCCGGCTCCCAGGAGCCGATGGAGACGCAGGCGACCGTGACCTTGTCGAAGTACTCGAAGGCCCGGGCGATCCCGGTCTGGTGCCGCAGCGCCGCCGCGGTGGCCGCGTCCGGCAGCAGCATCGGCGCGTAGATGGGGTGCGCGTCGCCGCCGGACACCTGGGCGGCGCGGCGCACCGCCTCGACCGAACCGCGCTCGGCGGTCCCGGCGTCGTACACGCCGGTCAACTGCACCACCGTGCACGGCGGCAGCCGGTCCAGGGCCGCGGCCATGTGGATGGTGGACCTGCCCCAGGCCAGGCCCAGCACATCCCCCTCGTTCACCAGCTCGCCGAGCAGGTCGGCGGCCACCTCTCCCAGGTTCTCGGGGTCGGGCGACTCCTCGGCCTCGGCCGGGGACTCGACCACGACGGCGTGCCTGAGGCCGTACCGGGCGCGCAGCGCGTCCGAGCGATCGGCGTCCAGTTCGGCCGGTACGCGGATTTCGATGCGCACCAGATCCCGTTCGAGAGCGGTCTCCAGGACCCGGGCCACCTTGAAGCGGCTGACGCCGAACTCCTCGGCGATCTGGATCTTGGATTTGCCCTCGAGGTAGAAGCGGCGGGCCATGGCCGCCGCCTGCACCAGCTCAGCGGGTCCCATCCGCATGGCTGACCGGCCCGCCGACATACCCGACACGGCGATCTCCTCACTGCTGTTCACACTCTGGATTCGCCGTTCATCCTTGCAGATCCGGCGCTCTTGATCCGCCCTGATGGGCGCCGTTCACGTTCCCTTGGCTCAGTGGTCGCATGCCCAGGCCGCGGACTTCGTCACCGCCTCGGCCTGCGCGCGCAGCGCACGGACCGCCGCGGCGGGGTCCTCGGCCCCGTACACCGCCGAACCGGCGACGAAGACGTCCGCGCCCGCCTCCGCGCACCGCTCGATCGTCGAGGCCGAGACACCGCCGTCGACCTGAAGCCACAGGTCGAGGCCGTGCTTGCTGATCAACTCGCGGGTGCGGCGAATCTTCGGAAGCATGATGTCGAGAAACGCCTGACCACCGAAGCCCGGCTCGACCGTCATGATCAGCAGCATGTCGAGTTCGGGGAGCAGATCCTCGTACGGCTCGATGGGCGTCGCGGGCTTGAGCGCCATGGAGGCACGGGCACCCTTGGCCCGGATCTCCCGGGCAAGCCGTACCGGAGCCGCGGCGGCCTCGACATGGAAGGTGACGGAGGAGGCCCCTGCTTCGACGTACTGGGGCGCCCACCGATCGGGGGCCTCGATCATCAGATGGCAGTCCAGCGGAGTGTCCGTCGCACGGGCCAGGGACTCTACGACCGGCACGCCGAGCGTGAGGTTCGGGACGAAATGGTTGTCCATGACGTCGACGTGGAGGAAGTCGGCTCCCTGGACCGCCTTCGCCTCGTCCGCGAGGCGGGCGAAGTCGGCGGACAGGATGCTGGGGTTGATCTGCGCGGCCATGACCCAAGACTGCCATGCCGGAGCACGAATGTTCGCGCCAGTACAGACCTAAGACGTTCATCGGATGTTGTGTCCGGTTCGCGCGTGCCATGCTGGGCGGCCGACCGGCTCCTCGGAGAGCTGCGGGGGTGGCCATGACTCAGACCCGGGAGAAGGGGCAGTCCCCTTCGGGACAGCGGGGCGTCGCCCATCTGGTATGCGGGCGGCGCGCCAAGTGGGTGGTGCTCATTCTGTGGCTGGCGGCGCTGTTCCTGACGGCCCCGTTCGCGCAGAAGCTTACCGACGCGCAGGACAACGACGCCGCCTCCTGGCTGCCGGGGTCCGCCGAATCCACCCAAGTCCTGGAGATCTCC
This sequence comes from Streptomyces sp. NBC_01017, assembly GCF_045162795.1. NCBI lineage: Bacteria > Bacillati > Actinomycetota > Actinomycetes > Kitasatosporales > Streptomycetaceae > Streptomyces > Streptomyces sp. NBC_01017. The sequence continues at coordinate 8,635,752 of NZ_CP108683.1, read as the reverse complement.
GAGGACTTCAGGCCGGAGCAGATCCCCGCGGTCGTCATCTACGCCCGCGACGGCGGCCTGACGGCACAGGACCGCGCGGCGATCACCGAGGACGTGGCGCAGCTCAAGCAGCTCACCGACCACGGCATCCGGGGCGCCGAGACCCGGGGCCCGGTCTTCGACCGCGAGCTGGACCCGCGCGCGGCCCAGGTCCAGGTCCCGATCACGATGGACGAGCAGGGCTGGGAGCGCATCGCACCCGCCGTGGACTCCATCAAGGACGTCGTCGGCGAGGGCGGCGGCGGGCTGACCGTGCACATCACGGGCCCGGGCGGCACTTCCGCGGACTTCTCCGAGGCCTTCGAGGGCATCGACTCCACGCTGCTGTTCTCGGCGATGGTGGTCGTCATCGTCATGCTCCTGCTCACCTACCGCAGTCCCACCCTGCTGCTGGTCCCCCTCATCTCCGTGATCGTCGCCCTGTTCACCGCGCAGGCCCTGATCTATCTCCTGGCGGAGCACGCGGGCCTGACCGTCAACGGCCAGAGCGCGGGCATCCTCACGGTCCTGGTGTTCGGCGCGGGCACGGACTACGCGCTCCTGCTCGTCGCCCGCTACAGAGAGGAACTGCGCCGTCACGAGGACCGCCACGAGGCGATGGCCCTTGCCCTGCACCGCGCGGGCCCGGCGGTGATCGCGTCCGGCGCGACCGTCGTGCTGAGCATGCTGGTGCTGCTGGCGGCGGAGATGAACTCCACGAGAGGCCTCGGCCCGGTGGCCGCGATCGGCGTGGCGGTGGCCTTGCTCGCGATGATGTCCCTGTTCCCGGCGCTCCTGGTCATCTTCGGCCGCTGGATCTTCTGGCCGGTCATCCCGCACCTGGGGACCGAGAACCCGGACAAGACAGGCATCTGGGCCCGCATGGGCCGCCGTATCTCCCATCGCCCGCGCATGGTCTGGGTCGTCACGGCGATCGCTCTCGCGGTCTGCTCCCTCGGCCTGATCCAGCTGCGCGCCGAGGGGCTGAGCAACGCCGACGCGTTCACCGACAAGCCGGACTCGATCACCGGCCAGGAGGTCTCCGCGCGCTACTTCCCGGCCGGCAGCGGCGACCCGCTGGTCATCGTCAGCAACCAGGCCCAGGCCGTGGAGGTCGGCCGCGCGGTAGCGGAAACACAGGGCGTCGTACCCACCTCGCTGGGCCTGCCACCAGGCACAAAACCGTCGTTCGAAGGCAAGGTCCTCTTCGAGGCGACGATGACCGCTCCCGCCGACAGCGAGGCCGCGAAACAGACCGTGGAACGGGTCCGTGATGCCGTCCACGCGGTGCCGGACGCCGATGCCCAGGTGGGCGGCGGTACGGCGGCCCTCCTGGACATGGACAAGGCGACGACGCACGACAACATCCTGATCATCCCGCTGGTCCTGCTGGTCGTGCTCCTGATCCTCTGCGCCCTGCTGCGCGCCCTGATCGCCCCGCTGCTGCTGATCGGCACGGTGATCCTGTCCTTCGCGGCAGCCCTGGGCATCAGCGCGCTCGCCTTCCGCCACATCTTCGACTACGCCGGGGAGTCGACCGACTTCCCGCTGTTCGTCTTCGTCTTCCTGGTGGCGCTCGGCATCGACTACAACATCTTCCTCACCACCCGCATCCGCGAGGAGGCAGCCCACCAGGGCACCCGCGCCGGCGTGATCACCGGCCTCGCCGCCACAGGCGCGGTCATCACCTCGGCCGGCCTGGTCCTCGCCGGCACCTTCGCCGCCCTCGGCACCCTCCCCATGGTCGCCTTCGCCGAAATCGGCTTCGCAGTGGCCCTGGGCGTACTCCTGGACACCTTCATCGTCCGCTCGGTCCTGGTGACGTCCCTGTTCCTGGACGTGGGCCCCAAGGTGTGGTGGCCACACCGCCTGTCCCGGGAGGACGGGGGAACTCCGGCGGTACGGGAGCCGGAGGAGGGCGTGGCGGGGAGGGGCGGCTGAGGGGGGCTGAGGGGGCAGCTCAGCCCGTCCGGGGGTACCCCCTCTGGGGGAGTTTGAGGACGAGGCCGTTCAGGCCGACAGCGGGGGTCCGGGGGCGGCAGCCTCCAGGTACGGGAAGGGTAGGGCCGGCGGGGGCGAAATCACCCCGAAATCACCCCACCCGCCGAATCAGCGCCAAATACATCGCATCGGTCCCATGCAGATGAGGCCACAACTGCACATCAGGCCCCTCCCCCAGCTCCGGCACCCCCGGCAGCAAGGGCCGCGCATCAACCAGCTCGCCCGCAGCCCCTTGCTTCAGCACGTCGTCCACCACGGCCCGAGTCTCAGCGAGATGCGGCGAACACGTGGCGTACCCGACGACACCCCCCACCCGCACGGAGTCCAGCGCCGTCCGCAACAACTCCCGCTGCAGCGGCCCAAACCCCTCCAGATCCTCCGGCCGCCGCCGCCACCGAGCCTCCGGCCGCCGCCGCAACGCCCCGAGCCCCGTGCACGGCACATCCACCAACACGCGGTCAAAGCTCCCGGGCCGCCAGGCCGGCCGCGTCCCGTCGGCGGCGATGACCTGATACGGCCCCGGATTGCCGGCAAGCGCCTTGGCCACGAGCCCCGCCCGGTGCGGCTGCTTCTCGGAGGCAAGCAACATGGCCCCCCGCTCGGCGGCCAACGCCCCGAGCAGCGCCGCCTTGCCCCCGGGCCCGGCGCACCCGTCGAGCCACTTCTCGTCGGGCCCGTCCAGGGGCGCGTTCGCCAGGGCTAGCGCAACCAGCTGAGACCCCTCGTCCTGCACCCCCGCCCGGCCGTCCCGCACTGCTTCGATGGCCCCCGGCTCCCCGCCCTCGGCCAGCCGCACGGCACAGGGCGACCAACGCCCCGGCACCGCGGCCTCCTCGCCGAGGAGTTCCTCGGTCGTGGCCCGCCCCGGCCGCGCGACAAGCGTCACCTCGGGCCGCTCGTTGTCGGCCTCCAGCAAGCGCTCGATCCCGGCCCGCCCGCCACCGAGCGAGTCCCACAGCGCCGAGACGACCCACCGCGGATGCGAGTGCACGACGGCGAGGTGTTCCTCGGGATCGTCGTCGTACGGCGGCGCGACCCGCTGGATCCAGCCGTCGAGGTCGTCCTGCGCGACCTTCCGCAGCACGGCGTTCACGAACTTCGCACGCCCGTCACCGAGGACGACCCGAGCGAGCTCGACGGACGCCGACACCGCGGCATGCGTGGGAATCCGCGTCCCCAGCAGCTGATGCACACCCAGGCTGAGCACATCGAGCACGGGCGGGTCGACCTCACGCAGCGGCCGGTCCACACACGCGGAGATCACGGCGTCGTACGTCCCCTGCCACCGCAGCGTCCCGTACACCAGCTCGGTCGCGAGCGCGGCGTCCCGCCCGTCGAAGTCGCCCTGCTCCCGCGCCTTCCGCAGCAGCGGCGGCAGTACGAGGTTGGCGTACGCGTCCCGCTCGTCCACGGCGCGCAGAGCCTCGAAGGCGAGGACGCGGACGGGGTCTTTCTTGGGCCGTCGGTAGGGCTTGCCGGGTTTGCGGGGCCGACGGGTGGTGTCGCTCACGAAAAAGGTGCTCCGGATTGCTGGATGAGATGTACCGACCAGCCTACGTCGCACGCCCGGCCCGGCGTAGGGCCCCTCACTCCCCGACGCGCTCGCCGTCCCCGATCCGCACGCCCCGCGCCCAGTCCGCGGCCCGCATCGGCTTCTTGCCCTGAGCCTGTACCCACAGCAGCTCGACGGCGTACGACCCGGTCCCGACGTACACGTTGTTCTTGCCGACGGAGAGCGCGCCGGGCGCGAGGTCGTCCCGTCCGGGGACCGGCTGCACCTGGATGAGCTTGAGCCGCTCGCCGCGGAAGGTGGTCCAGGCACCCGGGGCAGGGGTGCACCCGCGCACCACACGGTCGACGCGCAGGGAGGGAGCGGCCCAGTCGATGTGGGCGTCCTCGACGTTGACCTTGGGGGCGAGGGTGATCCCTTCGGCAGGCTGCGGTACGGCCTTCAGCGTGCCGTCCTCGATGCCGTCCATGGTCGCCGCGAGCAGCCCGGAGCCCGCGAAGGCCAACCGGGTCAGCAGGTCGCCGCTGGTGTCGGTGGCCCGGATCTCCTCGGTGACGGTGCCGTATACGGGCCCGGAGTCGAGCCCTTCCTCGATCAGGAAGGTGGAGGCCCCGGTGATCTCGTCGCCGGCCATGATGGAGTGCTGCACCGGCGCGGCCCCGCGCCAGGCGGGCAGCAGCGAGAAGTGCAGGTTGACCCAGCCGTGGGCCGGGATCTCGAGGGCGACGCGCGGCAGCAGGGCGCCGTAGGCGACGACGGGGCAGCAGTCGGGCGCGATCTCCCGGAGCCGCTCCAGGAACTCGGGGTCGCGCGGCCTGACGGGCTTGAGCACCTCGATGCCCGCCTCCTCGGCCCGCTCGGCCACCGGGCTCGCCACCATCCTGCGTCCCCGCCCGGCGTGCGCGTCGGGCCGCGTCACGACGGCTGCCACCTCGTGCCGCCCGGAGGCGATCAGAGCGTCCAGAGCGGGAACAGCGACCTCGGGGGTACCGGCGAAGACAAGCTTCATGGGTGGGCACGGGCCTCTCGGGCGGGGTTGGTTGGGGCAACACACAAGTCTATGTGCGGGCGCGCGGAGGGCTCACGTCGGCAGCGCCACGAAGAAATTCACCACCGGACCGGGAGGGAGGGCAGGCACCCGAGGCCGAAGGCCCGGAGATCGAGGCGCGTACCCCCACCCAGGGGCGTAGGCATATGCCCATACGCCCCCAGTGCGTGACCCGCGGAGCGCTCCCGCGTTGGTCAAGAAAGAGTTGACCACAACGGGCCGCACCCGCCGTATCCGCGGCCCCTTCCTTTTCAACGCCGGTTCGAGAGGCTTGTTCATGGCCGACCACGCAACCCACGACGCCCAGGCTCGGGCCAGCCTGCACTTGCTGGTGCGGGACATCGAGCGGGTCCGCCGGCAGGTGGACGCACTGCGCACGCTCACCGCCCAACTGGGCAACGTCTACCGCCCGCGCCGCTCCGGCCCCTCCACGGGCTTCGTCGTCTACGGACGCGCCCCCGCCCCGACGGTCCGTCTCGCCCAGGAGCTGCGGGACAGTGTCGAAACCCTGGTCACGGCAGCCGTGGACTTCGACCGCTCACTCGGCTTCTCGTGGGACGCGGTGGGTTCCGCCCTCGGCGTCACCAAGCAGGCGGTCCACCGACGCTACGGCGCGCGCCGCGCCGCCACCCAGGCGGCGGCCGAGGCCGAGCGGACGACCGAGCCGGCGGGCAGCCGGGCGGTCAACGTCACCACCGCTCTCCCCCCGGTGCCGACGGTCCCCGCGGCTCGTTCCATGCCGACGCAGCCGACGGCAGGCAGTCCCGGCCTGCGCGACGAGGCCAGGCCCACGGCGTTCCCCGGCCCTCGCAACGGCTGACCCCGCGACTGCCCCCACCTCGCTCTGCCCTCCCGATGCGCACCCGGGAGGGCAGAGGCATGCCTGCCCGAACCCTCCCAAGCCCTGCGCGGCACCGCAGGGCACCAGGCAGCACGAAGGTCACCCGATGTCAGGCGGGTCGATCCGAACCCGCACCGCGATCTCCCCGGCCCCCCGCGCCATCCGCGCCGCCTGAGCGGCCTTCAGCGCGGACGCCAGCGCCGCCCCGCTTCCCGGCGGAACCCGGATCAGCGCCCGGTCCCACTGCTCTCCGGGCGGCGGACCCCCTACGCGCCGCGGCCGTCCCACCGCCGTGACGGGCACCGGCACAGGGCCCAACACCTCGGCATCCGGCGGCAGTTCGACCGTACGGAGGAACTCGGCCACCGCCTCCGGCGGCCCGGCCACGGAAGCCATCCGGGACACCGGCGGAAACCCCAGCTCGGCCCGCTCGCCGAGTTCCCGCACCGCATGCCCGACGGGGTCCCATCGCACCAACGCCTGCACGGGTCGCAGCGTGGGCTCGGCGACCACGACCACGGTTCCCCCGGCGCCCTGCGGCCGTACCAGCGAAGCGGCTGCGATCCACCGCCGCAGCGCGTCCTCACCCGCCCGCAGGTCGGGCCGCCCGAGCATGGCCCAGCCGTCCAGCAGCAGCGCCGCCGCATAACCGCCCTCGGCGACGGGTTCGGCCCCCGGTGTGCTCACGACCAGCGAGGGCGTGCCCGGCACGGTGTCCAGCACGTGCTCGCGCCCGGAGGTCCGCACCGGAACAGCGGGAAAGGCCCGCCCCAGCTCCTCGGCGGTCCGCCGCGCCCCCACCACCTGAGCCCGCAGCCGGAACGCACCGCACTCCGGACAGTGCCAGGCCCCTTCGTCACGCCCGCACCACCCACACCGCAGCTCCGCCCCGGAGCCCTGCGCCTCCAGCGGCCCGGAACAGTGCCGACACCGGGCGGGAGCCCGGCAGTTGGCGCAGGCCATCCGCGGCACGTAACCACGCCGCGGCACCTGCACGAGGACCGGTCCGTGCCGCAGCCCTTCCCGCACCGCCTGCCAGGCCAGGGTGGGCAGCCGAGCGGCTCGCGCGGCCTCGTCCCGCGCGAGATCCCCGTCCCCCACGGTCCGTACGAGGGGAGCCGCGCCGCGCACCTGCTCCCGGGTGGCGACCAACGGCCGGGCCCAGCCGCTCTCCACGAGCTGGGCGGCCTCGACGGTGCAGCTCCAACTCCCCAGCAGGAAGCCGCACTTGTCCTGCGCGGCGCGGAGCAACAGCACTTCACGCGCATGGGGCTGCGGGGCGTGCTGCTCGCTGTGGCTGTCGTCGCCGTCGTCCCAGAGGGCGACCAGCCCAAGGTCCTGCACCGGCGCGAACATGGCGGCCCGCGTCCCCACGACCGCCCGGACGATCCCGCGCCGTACGGCCAGCCACTCCCGGTACCGCTTCTCGGGCCCGGCATCGGCGGTCAGCACCGCATGCCGCCCCTCGCCCATCAGCGAGGTCAGGGCAGCGTCGACCCGTGCAACGGCTCGCCCGTCCGGCACCACGACGAGCGCCCCGCGCCCGGAGGCGAGCGTCGCCGCGACGGCCCGGGCCAGCTCGTCGCTCCACTCGGGGCCGGGCAAAGCGTTCCACACGGCCCGCGGCGCGCCCCCGGAGGCCAGGGACTCCAGGAAGGCGGTCCCCCGCTCGTACCGCCCCCAGGACCCCGTCTCGGGCCTGCCGGGGGGCGGGAGCGGCTCCGGTGACGGCCGCTGCTCGGCCCGCGCGCTGCGCGGCGGCACGGCCAGTTGCAGCACATCGGCGAGCCCTCCGGCATACCGGTCGGCCACGGCCCGCGCGAGCCCGAGCAGTTCCTCGCTCAGCACCCGCTCGGGCGAGACGACCTGCGCGAGCGCCGCCAGCGGCCCGGAGTAGTCGGACTCGGCAAGCCGCTCGACGAGGAAGCCGTCGATGAGCCCCCCGCCCTCACGCCGCCCCTCCCGCACCCGATTCCGCCCGGCCCCGAACCGCACCCGCACCCGCACCCCGGGCTGCGCCTCGGCGTCCAGCTCCTCCGGCACGGCGTAGTCGAAGTACCGATCGAGGTGCAGCACGCCCTTGTCGACCAGCACCCGGGCCACGGGCAGCTCCTTGGCCAGTGCGGCGCCCCGCCAGGTCCGGGGCTTGGCCCGCGGGACCTTGGCCTTGCGCACACTGTCCCGAATGAGCGCGAGCTGCTCGGGCGACGCCCCCTCGGCCCCGCCACCATCGTTCTCGTTCTCGCTGCTCACGCCTGTATTCCTACCAAACGCCACTGACAACCGCCGGAGCTCGAGTTCCCCCACGAGCGCGGGTACACCGAGGCCCGGCGCCCCACCAGGGACGCCGGGCCTCGAACAAACCGTGGAACCGGGCCTTACAGACCCACTGCCTTGCGCAGCGCCTCCACCCGGTCCGTCCGCTCCCAGGTGAACTCCGGCAGCTCACGGCCGAAGTGGCCGTACGCGGCGGTCTGGGCGTAGATCGGGCGGAGCAGGTCCAGGTCGCGGATGATCGCGGCCGGACGCAGGTCGAAGACCGTGTCGATGGCCTTCTCGATCTTCTCGGTCTCGATCTTGGCGGTGCCGAAGGTCTCGACGAAGAGACCGACCGGCTCGGCCTTGCCGATCGCGTACGCCACCTGTACCTCGCAGCGCGAGGCCAGGCCGGCCGCGACCACGTTCTTGGCGACCCAGCGCATCGCGTAGGCGGCCGAGCGGTCCACCTTGGACGGGTCCTTGCCGGAGAACGCGCCGCCGCCGTGGCGGGCCATGCCGCCGTAGGTGTCGATGATGATCTTCCGGCCGGTCAGACCCGCGTCACCCATCGGGCCGCCGATCTCGAAGCGGCCGGTGGGGTTGACCAGGAGGCGGTAGTTCTCGGTGTCGAGCTTGATGCCGTCGTCGAGCAGGGACTTCAGCTCCGGCTCGACCACGAACTCGCGGATGTCCGGCGCCAGGAGGGAGTCCAGGTCGATGTCGCTCGCGTGCTGCGAGGAGACGACCACGGTGTCCAGACGGACCGCCTTGTCGCCGTCGTACTCGATGGTGACCTGCGTCTTGCCGTCCGGGCGCAGGTAGGGGATCGTGCCGTTCTTGCGGACCTCGGAGAGGCGCTTGGACAGGCGGTGCGCCAGGAAGATGGGCAGGGGCATCAGCGTGGGCGTCTCGTCCGTCGCGTAGCCGAACATCAGGCCCTGGTCGCCGGCGCCCTGGCGGTCCAGCTCGTCCTCGTCGCCCTCGACACGGGACTCGTAAGCCGTGTCGACGCCTTGCGCGATGTCCGGCGACTGCGAGCCGATCGAGACCGAGATGCCGCAGGAGGCGCCGTCGAAGCCCTTCTTCGAGGAGTCGTAGCCGATCTCGAGGACCTTGTTGCGGACCAGCGTCGCGATGTCCGCGTACGTCTTGGTCGTGACCTCTCCGGCCACGTGCACCAGGCCGGTCGTGATCAGGGTTTCGACAGCGACCCGGGACGACGGGTCCTCGCGCAGAAGCGCGTCAAGAATGGTGTCGCTGATCTGGTCAGCGATCTTGTCGGGGTGGCCCTCGGTCACGGACTCCGAGGTGAACAGGCGACGGGACACAACGCTCCCTGGGGTTGCAGCGGCTGCTGGCTGATCATTGTTGGACGGGACGGGGGCTGCGCCCGGCGTCGTCCGAGGACAGTTTATCTGTCGCGTTCGGCCACGGACCCCCTGTCTCGCCTCTCGGGAGGGCTGTGACCTGCGGCACGGGCATTCTGCCCAATGTCATGTGCCCTTGGCCAGGGGCGCCACACCCGAATCGAGTGCGGCCGGCGGGAAGTCCGCAGCGCATCAACCATGTGCGCCCAGCCGATGCGCCACCAGGTCCCATACGGTTTCGGCCAGGGCTTCCTTGGGCCCGTACGGCACGGGCGTCTCGCTGCCGTCGGCGCCCAGGACCACCGCCTCGTTCTCCTCGGAGCCGAAGGTCTTGCGCTCGCCCACCTCGTTCACCACAAGGAGGTCGCACCCCTTGCGCTCCAGCTTCTTGCGACCGTTGGCCAGCACGTCGTCCGTCTCCGCGGCGAAGCCGACGATCACCTGGCCGGGGCGGGCGCGGTCGGTCGAGATCTCCGCGAGGATGTCCGGATTCCGCACCAGGACGATGGGGTCCGGCTCGTGGTCGTCCTTCTTCTTGATCTTTCCGGTGGCGTACGACTCCGGGCGGAAGTCCGCGACCGCCGCCGCCATCACGACCGCGTCGGCGTCCGCGGACGCCTTGAGGACCGCTTCCCGCAGCTGTATGGCCGTGCCGACCTGGACGACGTCCACGCCCGCCGGGTCGGCCAGCCCGGTGTTGGCGGCGATCAGCGTCACCCGGGCGCCCCGGGCGGCGGCGGTGCGGGCGAGGGCGTAGCCCTGCTTGCCGGAGGAGCGGTTGCCGAGGAAGCGGACCGGGTCGAGGGGCTCGCGGGTGCCGCCGGCGCTGACGACGACGTGCCGTCCCGCCAGGTCGGGCTCGGTGACGCCCCGGGCGAGCACCCGGCGGCAGACCTCGAAGATCTCCGCGGGCTCGGGCAGCCGGCCCTTGCCGGTGTCGACGCCGGTGAGGCGGCCGACGGCGGGCTCGATGACGATCGCGCCGCGCCGGCGCAGCGTCGCCACGTTCTCCTGGGTGGCCGCGTGCTCCCACATCTCGGTGTGCATGGCGGGGGCGAAGACCACCGGGCAGCGGGCGGTGAGGAGGGTGTTGGTCAGCAGGTCGTCGGCGAGGCCGTGCGCGGCCTTCGCGAGCGTGTCGGCCGTGGCCGGGGCGACGACCACCAGGTCGGCCTGCTGGCCGATGCGCACGTGCGGGACCTCGTGGACGTCGTCCCAGACCTCGGTCGAGACGGGCTTGCCGGACAGGGCGGACCAGGTGGCGGCGCCGACGAAGTGCAGCGCCGAGGCGGTCGGCACGACCCGGACGTCATGTCCGGACTCGGTGAGTCTGCGCAGCAGCTCGCAGGCCTTGTACGCCGCGATACCGCCGCTGACCCCCAGAACGACCTTCGGCTTGTCCACCGTCTCTCCCCGGACCTCGGAAACGTACGACATCCATGACACACCACAGGCCCGGCAGACGCGCTGCCGGGCCTGTGGAAAAGCCTTCTGCAAGCTGCAGATCTTACTTACTGCGCCGGGCCCTCGACGGCCTCGGACGTCAGCAGACCCGCGTTGATCTCGCGCAGGGCGATCGACAGCGGCTTCTCGTGGACGTGGGTGTCCACGAGCGGACCGACGTACTCGAGGAGGCCCTCGCCGAGCTGCGAGTAGTACGCGTTGATCTGGCGGGCCCGCTTGGCCGCGTAGATCACGAGGCTGTACTTCGAGTCGGTGGCCTCGAGGAGCTCGTCGATCGGCGGGTTGATGATGCCCTCGGGCGCGGAGATGGAAGAGGACACGCTCTACCTTCCGATGGATGGGAAAGAATCAGTCGATGTGATCACTCTTAACGAGCAGTCACGATCACACAACGTCCATCAAGGCTAGCAGCTCACGCGCCACGTCCTCGACGGAGGTGTTGACCAAGGTCACATCGAACTCCGGCTCGGCCGCCAGCTCGATCTTCGCCGCGTCCAGGCGGCGTGCGATCACCTCGGGCGACTCGGTGCCACGTCCGGTGAGTCTGCGTACGAGCTCCTCCCAGGAGGGGGGAGCCAGGAACACCAGCTGGGCATCGGCCATCGACTCACTGACCTGCCGGGCGCCCTGGAGGTCGATCTCCAGCAGAACGGGCTCACCCGCCTCCAGCCGCTCCAGCACTGCCGCACGCGGCGTGCCGTAGCGGTTGCCGGCGAACTCGGCCCACTCCAGCAGCTCCCCGTTGGCGATCAGCTTGTCCATCTCTTCGTCGGTGACGAAGAAGTAGTGGACTCCATGCCGCTCGCCGGGGCGGGGCTTGCGGGTCGTCGCCGACACCGAGAGCCAGACCTCGGGGTGTTCCTTGCGCATATGGGCGACGACCGTGCTCTTGCCGACCCCGGAGGGGCCGGAGAGCACGGTCAGCCGCGGACGTTCACTCATGCAGCGATTATTCCAGCAATCCCGGAGTGCCCGGGACTCCCGGTCCCAAGTGCCGGGATCAGGAGCCCGTGCTGCCGAACTCACGCTCCAGGGAGGCGATCTGGTTCGAGCCGAGGCCACGCACGCGGCGGCTCTCGGAGATGCCGAGTCGCTCCATGATCTGCTTGGCGCGGACCTTGCCCACGCCGGGCAGGGACTCGAGCAGGGCGGAGACCTTCATCTTTCCGATGACGTCGTTCTCCTGGCCCTGCTTGATGACCTCGTGAAGGGAGGCGCCGGAGTGCTTGAGTCGATTCTTGACCTCGGCCCGCTCCCGGCGAGCCGCGGCGGCCTTTTCGAGCGCGGCTGCGCGCTGTTCAGGGGTAAGGGGCGGAAGAGCCACGCCTACGTCACCTCGGATGTTGAACTGTCGGATACGGACCGGTGAGGAACCTAGTCGCCCCACACCTGGGGAGGCACGAGCAACACGCTGCCCGTTCTCCCCCACTGCTTTAGGGAGCGTGGGAGGTGCCCCCACTCGTCGGAGACTAGCGGCCAAGTCCGCCAGAGTCAGCGAGAACAGCGGAAAAGTCCTGGTCAGCCTCCGCCAGGCCGGACATTTAGGACATAATGCCCCGGATTTGAGGATGTATTCAGACTCAAGTCGGCTCGCGCCACTCATCGGAGGACTCGCGCGAGCGACTCGAACAGCCCTGACGGCGGTCAGACACCCGACACAGCGACCGTGACCTCTTCGGCGAAGCGTGACGCGGCGTCACGCAGCGCGACGACGTCGGGCCCGTGCCGCAGCACTCCCCGGCTGACGTTCGGGACGACATTGCGCGCCGCGGCCCCGAAGACCCGGGGAAGATCCGCCGGCGTGGCGCCCTGCGCACCGATGCCGGGCGCGAGAAGCGGACCGTTGATGTCGAGGTCGTACGACGAGAGGTCACCGAGCGTGGCGCCGACGACCGCCCCGAAGGAGCCCATGGGTTCCTCCCCCGTGTTCTCGGCAGCCAGGTGCGCCAGCATCGTCGCGCCGACATTGCGGCCGTCCGCGCGGACCGCGTGCTGGACCTCGCCGCCCTCCGGGTTCGAGGTCAGGGCGAGCACGAACAGGCCGGTGCCGCTCTCCCGGGCCAGCGCGACGGCCGGCGAGAGCGAGCCGTAGCCGAGGTACGGCGAGACGGTCAGCGCGTCGGAGAACAGCGGGGAGTCCTTGCGGAGGAAGGACTCGGCGTACGCGGCCATGGTCGAGCCGATGTCGCCCCGCTTGGCGTCCATCAGGACCAGCGCCCCGGCGTCCCGCGCCTCCTCGACCGACTTCTCCAGGACGGCGATGCCACGCGAGCCGAAGCGCTCGAAGAACGCGCTCTGCGGCTTGAGCACCGCGACCCGGTCGGCCAAGGCCTCCACGACCGTACGGCTGAACCGCTCCAGGCCGGCCACGTCGTCGTTCAGGCCCCACTCGGCGAGCAGCGAGGCGTGCGGGTCGATGCCGACGCACAGGGGGCCACGCTCGTCCATGGCCCGGCGCAGGCGCGCGCCAAAGGATTCCGGAGCACTCATGCGGTCTTCCTTGCCTTCCTGACGTCGGCGCCGACCGCGTCGGCGAGGGTTTCGTACGGGCTGGTACTCAGGCGTGCGGCGAGTCCCTTGTGGATGGCGCGGCCCCAGAAGGGCCCCTCGTAGATGAAGGCGCTGTATCCCTGGACCAGCGTGGCGCCCGCCAGGATCCGCTGCCAGGCGTCCTCGGCGTTCTCGATGCCCCCGACGCCCACGAGGGTGATCCGGTCGCCCACACGCGCGTAGAGGCGCCTCAGCACGTCCAGGGAGCGCGCCTTCAGGGGTGCGCCGGAGAGACCCCCGGCCTCCTTCACCAGCGACGGTTCGGATTTCAAACCGAGTCCGTCGCGCGCAATGGTGGTGTTCGTGGCGATGATGCCGTCCAGGCCGAGCTCGACGGCCAGGTCGGCGACCGCGTCCACGTCCTCGTCGGCGAGGTCCGGCGCGATCTTCACCAGCAGCGGCACCCGGCGGGTGGTCACCGTGCGGTCGGCGGCCTCGCGGACGGCGGTCAGAAGGGGCCGCAGCGCCTCGGTGGCCTGCAGGTTGCGCAGCCCGGGCGTGTTGGGCGAGGAGACGTTGACCACCAGATAGTCGGCGTACGGCGCCAGCCGCTCGGTCGACTTCACGTAGTCGTCGGCGGCCTCCGCCTCCGGGACGACCTTGGTCTTGCCGATGTTGACGCCCACGACGGTCCTGAAGACGGGCGTACGGGAGGCCAGACGGGCCGCGACGGCCAGCGAGCCCTCGTTGTTGAAGCCCATGCGGTTGATCAGCGCCCGGTCCTTCACGAGGCGGAACAGCCGCTGCTTGGGGTTGCCCGGCTGCGCCTCCCCCGTGACCGTGCCGATCTCGACGTGGTCGAAGCCGAGCATCGACATCCCGTCGACGGCGACCGCGTTCTTGTCGAAGCCGGCGGCGAGCCCGAAGGGGCCGTGCATACGCAGCCCGAAGGCCTCCGTGCGCAGTTCCTTGTGGCGGGGCGCGAGCGCGGCGGCGACGAGCGTGCGCAGTACGGGGATGCGGACGGCGAGGCGGATCCAGCGGAAGGCGAGGTAGTGGGCCTTCTCGGGGTCCATTCGCTTGAAGACCAGGTTGAAGAAGATCTTGTACATGATGTCCTCATGAAGAGGGGGACACCGTTTCCGGTGTCCCCCTCGTCGGCTGCTAGTCGCGGGCCGCGGTCAGGTGTTCCGCGTGTTCCTGAAGCGAACGGACGCCCACGTCACCGTGGTTGAGGGCGTCGATGCCCTGGACGGCGGCGGCGAGCGCCTGAACCGTCGTCAGGCACGGAACCGAGCGCGCCACGGCCGCCGTACGGATGTCGTAGCCGTCGAGGCGGCCGCCGGTGCCGTACGGCGTGTTGACGATGAGGTCGACCTCGCCGTCGTGGATGAGCTGGACGATGGTCTTCTCGCCGTTCGGGCCCTCGCCCTCGGACTGCTTGCGCACGACGGTGGCGTTGATGCCGTTGCGCTTGAGGACCTCGGCGGTGCCGGAGGTGGCCATCAGCTCGAAGCCGTGAGCGACCAGTTCACGCGCCGGGAAGATCATCGAGCGCTTGTCGCGGTTGGCGACCGAGATGAAGGCGCGGCCCTTCGTCGGCAGCGGACCGTACGCGCCCGCCTGCGACTTGGCGTACGCCGTGCCGAAGACGGAGTCGATGCCCATGACCTCGCCGGTGGAGCGCATCTCCGGGCCGAGGACGGTGTCGACGCCGCGGCCGTGGATGTCGCGGAAGCGCGACCACGGCATGACGGCCTCCTTGACGGAGATCGGCGCGTCGAGCGGCAGCTCGCCGCCGTCGCCGGTTGCCGGAAGCAGCCCCTCGGCCCGCAGTTCGGCGATGGTCGCGCCCAGCGAGATCCGGGCGGCGGCCTTCGCCAGCGGCACCGCGGTCGCCTTCGAGGTGAAGGGGACCGTACGGGACGCGCGCGGGTTGGCTTCGAGGACGTACAGGATGTCGCCGGCCATCGCGAACTGGATGTTGATCAGGCCGCGCACGCCGACGCCCTTGGCGATGGCCTCGGTGGAGGCCCGCAGGCGCTTGATGTCGAAGCCGCCCAGCGTGATCGGCGGCAGGGCGCACGCCGAGTCGCCGGAGTGGATGCCGGCCTCCTCGATGTGCTCCATGACGCCGCCGAGGTAGAGCTCCTCGCCGTCGTAGAGCGCGTCGACGTCGATCTCGATCGCGTCGTCGAGGAACCGGTCGACGAGGACCGGCCGCGAGGGGCTGATCTCGGTCGACTCGGCGATGTAGGCCTCCAGCCGGGTCTCGTCGTAGACGATCTCCATGCCGCGCCCGCCGAGGACGTACGAGGGCCGCACCAGGACCGGGTAGCCGATCTCGTCGGCGATGGCCTTGGCGCCGGCGAACGTGGTGGCGGTGCCGTGCTTGGGGGCCGGGAGGCCCGCCTCCGCGAGGACCCGCCCGAAGGCGCCGCGGTCCTCGGCGGCGTGGATGGCCTCCGGGGACGTACCGACGATCGGCACGCCGTTGTCCTTCAGCGCCTGCGACAGCCCCAGCGGGGTCTGGCCACCGAGCTGCACGACGACACCCGCGACGGGGCCGGCCTGCCGCTCCGCGTGGACGATCTCCAGGACGTCCTCCAGCGTCAGCGGCTCGAAGTACAGCCGGTCGGAGGTGTCGTAGTCGGTGGAGACGGTCTCAGGGTTGCAGTTGACCATCACCGTCTCGTACCCGGCGTCGCTCAGCGCGAAGGAGGCGTGCACGCAGGAGTAGTCGAACTCGATGCCCTGGCCGATGCGGTTGGGCCCGGAGCCCAGGATGATGACGGCCGGCTTCTCGCGGGGGGCGACCTCCGTCTCCTCGTCGTAGGAGGAGTAGAAGTACGGCGTCTGCGCGGCGAACTCGGCGGCGCAGGTGTCGACCGTCTTGTAGACCGGGCGGACGCCCAGCGCGTGCCGCACCTCGCGCACGACGTCCTCGCGCAGGCCGCGGATCTCGGCGATCTGCAGGTCGGAGAAGCCGTGCCGCTTGGCCTCGGCCAGCAGGTCCGGGGTCAGCTCCGGGGCCTCGGCGAGCTCGTCGGCGATCTCCTTGATGAGGAAGAGCTGGTCGACGAACCAGGGGTCGATCTTCGTGTACTCGAAGACCTCCTCGGGCGTGGCGCCCGCGCGGATGGCCTGCATGACGGAGTTGATCCGGCCGTCGGTGGGGCGGACCGCCTCTTCGAGGAGAAGCTTCTTGTCGCCGGGCTCGCCGACGAACGTGAACTGGCTGCCCTTCTTCTCCAGCGAGCGCAGTGCCTTCTGGAAGGCCTCGGTGAAGTTGCGGCCGATGGCCATGGCCTCGCCGACCGACTTCATGGTGGTGGTCAGCGTGGAGTCGGCCTGCGGGAACTTCTCGAAGGCGAAGCGCGGGGCCTTCACGACCACGTAGTCGAGGGTCGGCTCGAAGGAGGCCGGGGTCTCCTTCGTGATGTCGTTCGGGATCTCGTCGAGCGTGTAGCCGACGGCCAGCTTGGCCGCGATCTTGGCGATCGGGAAGCCGGTCGCCTTGGAGGCGAGAGCCGAGGAACGCGACACACGCGGGTTCATCTCGATGACGATGACCCGGCCGTCCTCCGGGTTCACCGCGAACTGGATGTTGCAGCCGCCGGTGTCGACGCCGACCTCGCGGATGACCGCGATGCCGATGTCGCGCAGGGTCTGGTACTCGCGGTCGGTCAGCGTCATCGCGGGCGCGACGGTGATCGAGTCACCGGTGTGCACGCCCATCGGGTCGAAGTTCTCGATGGAGCAGACGACCACGACGTTGTCGTGCTTGTCGCGCATCAGCTCCAGCTCGTACTCCTTCCAGCCGAGGATGGACTCCTCCAGGAGCACCTCGGTGGTGGGAGAGAGGGTCAGGCCCTGGCCGGCGATGCGGCGCAGCTCCTCCTCGTCGTGGGCGAAGCCGGAGCCGGCGCCGCCCATGGTGAAGGACGGGCGCACGACGACCGGGTAGCCGCCGAGCGTCTCGACACCCGCGAGGACGTCCTCCATCGAATGGCAGATGACCGAGCGGGCGGACTCGCCGTGCCCGATCTTGCCGCGGACGGCCTCGACGACGTCCTTGAAGAGGTCGCGGTCCTCGCCCTTGTTGATGGCCTCGACGTTGGCGCCGATCAGCTCGACGCCGTACTTCTCCAGGGTCCCCGCCTCGTGCAGCGAGATCGCCGTGTTGAGGGCCGTCTGGCCGCCCAGGGTGGGCAGCAGCGTGTCCGGCCGCTCCTTGGCGATGATCTTCTCGACGAACTCGGGGGTGATCGGCTCGACGTAGGTGGCGTCGGCGATCTCCGGGTCGGTCATGATCGTCGCCGGGTTGGAGTTGACGAGGATGACCCGCAGGCCCTCGGCCCGCAGGATGCGGCACGCCTGGGTGCCGGAGTAGTCGAACTCGGCGGCCTGGCCGATGACGATCGGGCCGGAGCCGATGACCAGGACGGACTGGATATCGGTGCGCTTAGGCACGCTGGCCCTCCATCAGGGATACGAAGCGGTCGAACAGGTAGGCGGCGTCGTGCGGGCCGGCTGCCGCTTCGGGGTGGTACTGGACGCTGAAGGCCGGGCGGTCGAGGAGCTGGAGTCCCTCCACCACGTTGTCGTTGAGGCAGACGTGGGAGACCTCGGCGCGGCCGTAGGGGGTGTCGGAGACCTGGTCGGTCGGGGCGTCCACGGCGAAGCCGTGGTTGTGCGCGGTGACCTCGACCTTGCCGGTCGTACGGTCCTGCACCGGCTGGTTGATGCCGCGGTGGCCGTACTTCAGCTTGTACGTGCCGAAGCCGAGCGCGCGGCCCAGGATCTGGTTGCCGAAGCAGATGCCGAACAGCGGCGTGCCGCGCTCCAGGACCGCCTGCATGACGGAGACCGGGTGGTCGGCGGTGGCCGGGTCGCCCGGGCCGTTGGAGAAGAACACGCCGTCCGGGTTCACGGCGAACACGTCCTCGGCGGTCGCCGTCGCGGGCAGCACGTGCACCTCGATGCCGCGCTCGGCCATCCGGTGCGGGGTCATGCCCTTGATGCCGAGGTCGACGGCGGCGACGGTGAACTTCTTGTCGCCGATCGCGGGGACGACGTACGTCTCCTTGGTGGCGACCTCGGCGGAGAGGTCGGCACCCTTCATCTCGGGGGCCTGGCGGACCTCGGCGAGCATGGTGCCCTCGTCGGGCAGCGCGTTGCCGGAAAAGATGCCGACGCGCATGGCGCCGCGCTCGCGCAGGTGGCGGGTCAGCGCGCGGGTGTCGATGCCGGAGATCCCGACGACGCCTTGGTGGCGCAGCTCGTCGTCCAGCGAGCGCCGGGAGCGCCAGTTGGACGGCACGCGCGCGGGGTCGCGGACCACGTAGCCGGCCACCCAGATCTGCTTGGACTCGGGGTCCTCGTCGTTGACGCCGGTGTTGCCGACGTGCGGGGCGGTCATCACGACGACCTGGCGGTGGTACGACGGGTCGGTGAGGGTCTCCTGGTAGCCGGTCATGCCGGTGGAGAACACGGCCTCGCCGAAGGTCACCCCCACGGCCCCGTAGGCACGGCCGCGGAACATGCGGCCGTCCTCCAGGACGAGTACGGCGGGAGCCGCCTTGTGCCTCTGCGAGGCGGTCCCCTGGATGGAGGTCGTCATCGTTCGGCGCCTTCCGTGCTGTTGTTCTTGATCATGGAGTTAATGAGGTCGACCCACTCGTTGTGCTCCGCCGCGTGGTCCGAGCGGAAGCCGGAGTCGATCAGCCGTTCGCCGTGCGCCCACATCACGACGAGCAGTCCGCCCTCGGTGAGGACCTTGCCGGCGATGCCCTTGTCGAGCCGGGCCTCGCGCAGCTGCGCGACCGGGACGAAGAAGTCGGTCGCGCCGGGACGTACGACGTCCAGTCCCGCCTCCGTGAGGGTGAGCTCGACGCGGCTGCGGGTGCCGAGGCCGTGCGCCACGATGCGGTCCAGCCACTGACCGGCGGTGGTCGAGCCGTGGTAGCGGCCGCTCATGCTCAGTCTCGCCGGGCCGGGGTCGTCCGGCGCGCTGGGCAGCTCGGGCAGGTCGCCCTGGAGCGTGCCGCGCCACTTCCAGCCCTCACGCATCAGCCAGTAGACGAGCGCGACGAAGAGGGCGAGTCCGACGACCCAGCCGATGCGGGCGGCCCAGTCGGTCACGTCGGCCGACTTCTGTTCGGCCGCGAGTCCGGTTCCGGCTGCGAGCAGTGTTGCAGGTGTCACGTGAGCTTCCCGTCGACGAGCGTGGCCTTGCCCCGGAGCCACGTGTGCGTCACACGGCCCGGCAGCTCACGCCCCTCGTACGGAGTGTTGCGGCTGCGCGAGGCAAAGCCCGCGGGGTCCACGGACCCACGGTATTCCGTGTCGACGAGCGTGAGGTTGGCGGGCTCACCAGCCGAGACGGGACGGCCGTGCCCCTTCGCCTGCCCGATCTGGGCGGGCTTGAAGGACATGCGCTCGGCGACCCCGGCCCAGGTGAGGAGCCCGGTGTCCACCATGGTCTCCTGCACCACTGACAGCGCGGTCTCCAGGCCGACCATCCCCATGGCGGCAGCGGCCCACTCGCAGTCCTTGTCCTCGTGCGGGTGCGGGGCGTGGTCGGTGGCGACGATGTCGATCGTGCCGTCGGCGAGCGCCTCGCGCAGCGCCAGCACGTCACGCTCGGTGCGCAGCGGCGGGTTCACCTTGTAGACCGGGTTGTAGCTGCGGACCAGCTCGTCGGTGAGGAGGAGGTGGTGCGGGGTGACCTCGGCGGTGACGTCGATGCCGCGGGACTTGGCCCAGCGCACGATCTCGACGGACCCGGCGGTCGACAGGTGGCAGATGTGGACGCGGGAGCCGACGTGCTCGGCGAGCAGGACATCCCGGGCGATGATCGATTCTTCGGCCACCGCGGGCCAGCCGCCGAGCCCCAGCTCGGCGGAGACGACGCCCTCGTTCATCTGGGCGCCCTCGGTCAGCCGCGGCTCCTGCGCGTGCTGGGCGACGACGCCGCCGAAGGCCTTCACGTACTCCAGGGCCCGCCGCATGATCACGGCGTCGTCGACGCACTTGCCGTCGTCCGAGAAGACGGTGACGCCGGCGGCCGACTCGTGCATGGCGCCCAGCTCGGCGAGCTTCCTGCCCTCCAGGCCGACGGTGACGGCGCCGATGGGCTGCACGTCGCAGTAGCCGCCTTCCTGGCCGAGCCGGTAGACCTGCTCGACCACACCGGCGGTGTCGGCGACCGGGAAGGTGTTGGCCATGGCGAAGACGGCCGTGAAACCGCCCGAGGCGGCCGCGCGCGTGCCGGTCA
Organism: Streptomyces sp. NBC_01017; assembly: GCF_045162795.1. Lineage (NCBI taxonomy): Bacteria > Bacillati > Actinomycetota > Actinomycetes > Kitasatosporales > Streptomycetaceae > Streptomyces > Streptomyces sp. NBC_01017. The sequence goes on along the minus strand of NZ_CP108683.1, from coordinate 8,615,475 downwards.
GCACGGTCTCGGAGTCCTCGCGTCCGGGTTCGCGCAGGTGGGTGTGCAGGTCCACGAGCCCCGGCAGGAGCACCTTGCCGGCGGCCTCGACGACCTCCGCGCCCTCGGCGCTCAGCCCTGCGCCCACCTCGGCGATGGTCCCGCCGTCGATCAGGACGTCCTGGGGCTCGCCGCCGAGCACCTTCGCACCACGGATCAGGATCTTGCTCATCTGTCTTACTTCTCCTCGGTACGGGTGTGGGTCGCGGCGGGCTCGTTGCCGCCGAGCAGCAGGTACAGAACGGCCATCCGGATGGAGACTCCGTTTGCGACCTGCTCGATGGCGGTGCAGCGCTCGGAGTCGGCGACCCCGGCGGTGATCTCCATGCCGCGCACCATCGGGCCGGGGTGCATCACGATCGCGTGCTCGGGCATCCGCGCCATGCGGTCGCCGTCGAGGCCGTAGCGCCGCGAGTACTCGCGCTCGGTCGGGAAGAAGGCGGCGTTCATGCGCTCGCGCTGGACGCGCAGCATCATCACCGCGTCGGTCTTGGGCAGCGTGCTGTCGAGGTCGTACGACACCTCGCAGGGCCAGGTCTCGACGCCGACCGGCACCAGGGTCGGCGGCGCGACGAGGGTGACCTCGGCGCCGAGAGTGTGCAGCAGGTCGACGTTGGAGCGGGCGACCCGGCTGTGCAGGACGTCGCCGACGAGCGTGATGCGCTTGCCGTCGAGGTCCTGCCCGATCCCGGCGTCCCGGCCGACCAGCCTGCGGCGCATGGTGAAGGCGTCCAGCAGCGCCTGGGTGGGGTGCTGGTGGGTGCCGTCACCGGCGTTGATGACGGCGGCGTCGATCCAGCCGGAGTTGGCGAGGCGGTAGGGCGCCCCGGAGGCGCCGTGCCGGATGACGACGGCGTCGACGCCCATGGCCTCCAGGGTCTGGGCGGTGTCCTTCAGGGACTCGCCCTTGGACACGCTGGATCCCTTGGCGGTGAAGTTGATGACGTCCGCCGACAGCCGCTTCTCGGCGGCCTCGAAGGAGATACGCGTGCGCGTGGAGTCCTCGAAGAAGAGGTTCACGACGGTCCGGCCGCGCAGGGTCGGCAACTTCTTGATCGGCCGGTCGGCGACCCGGGCCATCTCCTCGGCGGTGTCGAGGATCAGGACGGCGTCGTCGCGGGTGAGGTCGGCGGCCGAGATGAGATGACGCTGCATCTGTCAGGCTCCGTAAGGCAGTTAAGTCAGGATCCGGGGTGTCCGGGGGATGTCCCCCAGGAGGCCCAGCGGGGCAGACGGGTGCGCGCGAGCGCGCACTGAGCGGGCGTACTACAGCGGCGTACGCCGTGGGCGCTACTGGGAGGTCTGCTTGGCACCGAGCAGCACGGTGTCGCGACCGTCCTCCTCGGCGAGCTGGACCTTGACCGTCTCCCGCAGCGACGTGGGGAGGTTCTTGCCGACATAGTCGGCACGGATGGGCAGTTCGCGATGGCCTCGGTCGACGAGTACCGCGAGCTGCACCGCGCGCGGACGCCCGATGTCGTTCAGGGCGTCGAGGGCGGCACGGATGGTGCGGCCCGAGAAGAGGACGTCGTCGACGAGGACGACCAGCCGGCCGTCGATGCCGTCACCGGGGATGTCCGTGCGGGCCAGCGCGCGCGGGGGGTGCATGCGCAGGTCGTCGCGGTACATGGTGATGTCGAGCGAACCGACCGGGATCTTCCGGTCGGTGACCTCCTCGAGCTTGACGGCGAGCCGCTGGGCGAGGAAGACGCCTCGGGTCGGAATGCCGAGGAGCACCACGTCGTCGGCGCCCTTGGCGCGTTCGACGATCTCGTGGGCGATGCGGGTCAACACCCGCGCGATGTCAGGGCCTTCGAGAACGGGCCGGGCATCGGACGCTTGCGTGTCCTGTTGCCTGTCCATACGAAAGGGACCTCCTTCTCCGCCTCACGGGACGGACCTTAAAGGACGTCTGGTTTACGTCATCCACCGTAGCAGGCCGGTGAGACACCCCCTGTCACCCACTTGGCCCAATCGGTCGCCGATAGCACGGAAGCGTCGGTGTGGACCATTCGGCTTGACGCGCCAGAGTAACGCTGCGTAACCTCACAGTGAGTTACCAACTGCGCGGCATGGAACCCAAGCCAAGTCGCGTCGACCCAGTGCCGGGGAGCTATATGTCCAGCGAATACGCCAAACAGCTCGGGGCCAAGCTCCGGGCCATCCGCACCCAGCAGGGCCTTTCCCTTCACGGTGTCGAGGAGAAGTCCCAGGGACGCTGGAAGGCCGTCGTGGTCGGTTCGTACGAGCGCGGAGACCGCGCCGTGACCGTGCAGCGCCTCGCCGAGCTGGCGGATTTCTACGGCGTTCCGGTGCAGGAGCTGCTGCCGGGCACCACGCCGGGCGGGGCCGCCGAGCCGCCGCCGAAGCTGGTCCTGGACCTGGAGCGACTTGCCCACGTACCGGCCGAGAAGGCGGGCCCCCTCCAGCGGTACGCCGCGACGATCCAGTCGCAGCGCGGTGACTACAACGGCAAGGTGCTCTCGATCCGCCAGGACGACCTGCGCACACTCGCCGTCATCTACGACCAGTCCCCCTCAGTCCTCACCGAGCAGCTGATCAGCTGGGGCGTGCTGGACGCGGACGCGCGTCGCGCGGTCTCCCACGCCGAGGAGAGCTGAGCGCTTCACGCGTTGAGCCCCTTGAGAAGAAACGTGCCGCCGGGGTGGCCGGAACTTTGCGGTTCCGGCCACCCCGGCGGCGTTCTGCGGGCCTGAAGGGGCCCCAGTGACACAGGGACGCCGGAGGGCCCGCAGCATCCGTGCTGCGGGCCCTCCGGCGTCTTCGGTCGAAACCCTTACGCTTCCTCGCGGCGCAGCGTGGGCTTCAGGTCCTTGAGCCGACCGAGGAGGCCGTTGACGAACGAGGGCGAGTCGTCCGTGGAGAACTCCTTCGCCAGCGCCACCATCTCGTCCAGCACGACGGCGTCCGGGGTCTCGTCGACCCAGATCAGCTCGTACGCGCCGAGACGCAGGATGTTGCGGTCCACGACCGGCATCCGGTCCAGCGTCCAGCCGACCGCGTACTGAGCGATCAGATCGTCGATGCGCCGCGCGTGCTGCGCGTAGCCCTCGACCAGCTGCATCGTGTACTCGCTCACCGGCGGCTGCCGGGTGTCGTCCCGGGAGAGCCGGATCCAGTCCGCGAGGACCGTCAGGACTCCGGCGTCGCGCTGGTCACCCTCGAAGAGGATCTGGAAGGCGCGCTTGCGGGCTGTGTTGCGGGCAGCCAATTTAGCTGTTCACCCGGCCGAGGTAGTCGCTCGTGCGGGTGTCGACCTTGATCTTCTCACCGGTGGTGATGAAGAGCGGGACGTTGATCTGGTGACCGGTCTCCAGGGTGGCGGGCTTGGTGCCGCCGGTGGAGCGGTCGCCCTGGACACCCGGCTCGGTCTCCTGGATCACGAGCTCGACGGCGGCGGGCAGCTCGACGAAGAGCACCTCGCCCTCGTGCTGCGCGACGGTGGCCGTGAAGCCCTCGATCAGGAAGTTGGCGGCGTCGCCGACAGCCTTGCGGTCGACCATGAGCTGGTCGTAGGTCTCCATGTCCATGAAGACGAAGTACTCGCCGTCCATGTAGGAGAACTGCATGTCGCGCTTGTCGACAGTGGCCGTCTCGACCTTGACGCCGGCGTTGAACGTCTTGTCGACGACCTTGCCGGAGAGCACGTTCTTGAGCTTGGTGCGCACGAAGGCCGGGCCCTTGCCGGGCTTGACGTGCTGGAACTCGACGACGGACCAGAGCTGGCCGCCTTCGAGCTTGAGCACCAGGCCGTTCTTGAGGTCGTTCGTGGAAGCCACGGTTGCGGAATCTCCTGGACTGACGTGGACGACCCCGGGGCACGCCACTTCCTAGAGGGCGAGCAGCTCCTTGGTCGTGATGGTGAGTAGCTCGGGTCCGCCGTCCGCCTCGGGGCGAACGACGAGCGTGTCATCGATCCGGACACCGCCCCGGCCCGGGAGGTGGACCCCCGGTTCGACGGTGACCGGCACGCAAGCGTCCAGTTTACCCATGGCCGCGGGACCCAACTGCGGGTCCTCGTCGATTTCGAGTCCCACGCCGTGCCCCGTCAGTGCTGGAAGGCCCTGAGCGTACCCCGCGGAGTCCAGCACCTGCCGTGCCGCGCGGTCCACATCACGGTAGGCGGCGCCGGGCACCAGACTCTCCCGTCCGGCGCGCTGAGCGGCGAAGACGAGGTCGTACAGCTCGATCTGCCAGTCGGCGGGGGACGTACCGATGACGAACGTACGGCCGATCTCGCAGCGGTATCCGCGATACGTCGCCCCGAGGCAGACGGAGAGGAAGTCGCCCTCCTCCACACGGCGGTCGGTGGGCCGATGAGCGCGGCGGCCGGCGTTGGGGCCGGTGGCGACGGACGTGGCGAAGGCGGGGCCGTCGGCGCCGTGATCGACGAGGCGTCGTTCGAGTTCGAGGGCGAGGTGGCGTTCCGTGCGGCCGACCAGGATGGACTCGAGCAGTTCCCCGAGGGCCTGGTCGGCGATCTCCGCGCCGATCCGGATGCAGGAGATCTCTTCCTCGTCCTTGACGACCCTGAGCTGTTCCACGGCTCCGCCGAGGTCGGTCAGGCGCAGGCGCGGGACGACCGAGCGGATGGCTCTGTGGCGGGCCACGGTGAGGTGGTGTTCCTCCACGGCGAGGCAGACCCCGCCCTGCGCCGCCGCGAGGTCGGCCGCGGCGACTGCGGGGTCACCTCCGGCGCCGGGGAGGGCGTGGATCCGCAGTGCCTCGTCGGGGCGGCCCTCGGTGGGGCGGTCGTCGGGCGGGCCGGTGCACACGAGCAGATCTTCGGTCTTGCCGAGGAGCAGCACGGAGCCCTGCGGGGCGGCGCCCGCGAGGTAGCGGACGTTGGCGGGGCGGGAGATCAGCGCGGTGGCGCTGCCGCTGGCCTGGCAGCGGTCCCTCAGCCTGGAGCGGCGGGTGGCGTACACCTCTGACATGACCCGAGCGTATGAGCTTCGCTGGGTTGGCGCCGGTTGAGGGCGTCTGAGTGGGCGGTGTCCGGATTGTGCGGGTTGGTGGGGTGCCGTTCGGGGACGGGGGTGCGGCGTGAGGTTGTGCGCCGCCTGCGGGGCCGGTGAGGGCTGGTCGCGCGGTTCCCCGCGCCCCTTAGGTGGCTCCGGGCGCGTTGGCTACCACTTCGGGGGCGCCGCGGGGTGCGGTTGTGCGCCGTCTGCGGGGCCGGTGGGGGCTGGTCACGCGGTTCCCCGCGCCCCTTAGGTGGCTCCCGGGCGCGTTGGCTACCACTTCGGGGGCGCCGCGAGGTTGTGCGCCGTCAGCAGGCCCGTGGGGGCTGGTCGCGCGGTTCCCCGCGCCCCTTAGGTGGCTCCCGGGCGCGTTGGCTACCACTTCGGGGGCGCCGCGAGGTTGTGCGCCGTCAGCAGGCCCGTGGGGGCTGGTCGCGCAGTTCCCCGCGCCCCTAGGGGCGTCCACTCACGTGGGTTACCACTTTGGGGGGCTGGCGATTGATCTTGCCAGTACGTCGTCCAGGATCTGGGCTGTCTGGGGGACGTCGAGTTGGGAGTTGTCGATGATCGGGAGTCCTGAGCCGTACCAGCCGGCCATGCGGCCGTGGATGCGGGCCACCTCCTCGTCGGTGAGGCGGCGGTTGCCGGTGCGTTCGGCGTTGCGCTCCAGGACGATCTCCAGGCCGGGGAGCAGGACGACCGGGAGGAGGCCGGGCCCCACGTGGCGCTTCCAGCCGCCGAGGCCGACCACGGGGCGGTCGGGGAAGACCGCGTCGTCGAGGATGCACGAGATTCCGTTGGCCAGGAAGTTCCGCGCGGCGAAGCCGCAGGTGCGGCGGGCCAGGCGGTACTGGGCCTCCGAGTTGTCGTTCCACCCGGACTGAGGGTCGGCGAAGCCCGAGCGGACCCATTCGCGGACGTCATCGAGGCTGATGTGGGCCGTGGGGACGCGGCGGTGGTCCGCCCAGTACTTGGCGACGCTGGTCTTGCCGGCGCCGGCCGGCCCGATGAGCAGCACGGCGAGGGTGGTGGTCGCCGGGTCCGGGACCGCCGTGGCGGGCGGGGCGCTCGGCATGCCGACCGGGCCGCCGGGCGGCAGCGGTACATGGCCCGTGGTCTCCGGCGCGGGCGGGACGTGGGCGTGCGGTGGCGCGGGCGGGACCGGTCCGGAGGGAGTGCCGGGTGGTCTTCCAGGGGGTGTGAAGCCCGGTGCCGTGGGTGGCGGAGGCACGGGGGCGGAGCCCTGGTGTGGGGCGGGTCCCTGGTGTGGGGCGGGTCCCTGATGCGGGGCGGGTCCCTGGTGCGTGCCCGGGTGATGCGGACCCGGGTGTTGTGCGGCCGGCGACCAGCCGTTCCCCGACTGGTGGGGCGGCGGCAGCGGAGAACCCACTGCGTGCTGCATCCGGTGCCACTCCGTCTCGTCTTCCATGGCCATTGACGCTGGCAGCGGGCACAACCCGCTCGCTACCGAACGGTACCGCCCCCGGCTGTCGTTTGGTGAACGGCCGGGGGCGGTCCGAAGTGCCCATCGCCACAGGCGAATCGGACGGAAGCGCGCTTTTCGTGGACTTACTGGCCGACTTCGCCGTACGCAGCGAGCAGCACGGCCGGGTCCGGTCCCTCCAGGACGGTCGGCTTGGCCAGGCCGTCCAGCACGATGAAGCGCAGCAGGTTCCCGCGGGACTTCTTGTCGACCTTCATGTTCTCCAGCAGCTTGGGCCACTGGTCGTAGCGGTAGTGCAGCGGCAGGCCGACCGCTTCGAGGATCGTGCGGTGACGGTCGGCCGTCGCGTCGTCCAACCGCCCGGCGAGACGGCCGAGTTCGGCGGCGAAGTGCATACCGACGGAGACCGCGGCGCCGTGCCGCCACTTGTAGCGCTCGTTCTTCTCGATGGCGTGGCCGAGGGTGTGGCCGTAGTTGAGGATCTCCCGCAGGCCGGACTCCCTCAGGTCCGAGGAGACGACCTCGGCCTTGACCCGGATGGAGCGCTCGATCAGCTCGGCGGTGTGCGGGCCGGCCGGGGTGCGGGCGGCCTCGGGGTCGGACTCGATGAGCTCCAGGATCGCCGGGTCGGCGATGAAACCGGCCTTGATGATCTCGGCGAGCCCGGACACGTAGTCGTTGACCGGGAGGGACTCCAGCGCGGCCAGGTCGCACAGCACACCGGCCGGCGGGTGGAAGGCGCCGACGAGGTTCTTGCCCTCGGCGGTGTTGATACCGGTCTTGCCGCCGACGGCCGCGTCGACCATGGCGAGCACGGTGGTCGGTACGGCGATCCAGCGCACCCCGCGCAGCCAGCTCGCGGCCACGAAACCGGCGAGGTCGGTGGTCGCGCCGCCGCCGACGCCGACGATGACGTCGGAGCGGGTGAAGCCGGACTGGCCCAGCGCCTTCCAGCAGTAGGCGGCGACCTCGGCGGTCTTGGCCTCCTCCGCGTTCGGCACCTGGATGGCGACCGCGTCGTAGCCCTGCTCGACGAGGTCGGCCCGCAGCGCGTCACCGGTCTCGGCCAGCGCCTCCGGGTGGATGACGGCGACCCGCTTGGCCTTCTCACCGATCAACCCGCCGAGCTCGCTCAGGAGTTGACGGCCCACCAGGACCTCGTACGGTTCGCTGCCCGCGGTGCCGCCGACCTGGATCCGCGTCACTGCCTCACTCATACGTCCTTCAACTCCAGTGCGTCCAGGGCGGCTTGGGTCACTTCTTCGGGGGTACGGCCGTCGGTCGCCACGACCGCCGTGGCCACCCCCTCGTACAGGTGGCGGCGGGCCTCCATCAGCTCGCGCCACTGCTTGCGCGGGTTGACCGCGAGCAGCGGGCGGGCGGCGTTGAGGCCGGTGCGCTTGACCGCTTCCTCGACGTCCATCGACAGGTACGCCACGCGCTGGCCGGCCAGCAGCGCACGCGTGTCCGCGTCGAGGATCGCTCCGCCACCGAGGGCGAGGACGCCGTCGTGCTCGGCGAGCGCCCGGTGCACCGCCTGCTTCTCGATCGCCCGGAAGGCGGGCTCGCCCTCGTCGACGAAGATCTCGGCGATGGTCCGGCCCTGCTCGGCGACGATGTCGTCGTCGGTGTCCCGGTAGCCCACGCCCAGCCGGTCGGCCAGCATCTGCCCCACTGTGGACTTGCCCACGCCCATCGGGCCGACGAGGACGACCACGGGTGCTGCGCTCACCGGATGGCCAGGTTGTCGAGGTACGAGGTTACGTTGCGGCGGGTCTCGGTCACCGAGTCGCCGCCGAACTTCTCCGCCACCGCGTCCGCGAGGACGAGCGCCACCATGGCCTCGGCGACGATACCGGCGGCCGGGACCGCGGACACGTCGGAGCGCTGGTGGTGGGCCTGCGTCGCCTCACCCGTGGTCACGTCCACGGTCTGCAGGGCGCGCGGCACGGTCGCGATCGGCTTCATCGCGGCGCGGACCCGCAGCAGCTCACCGGTGGTGAGGCCGCCCTCGGTGCCGCCGGAGCGGCCGGAGACGCGGCGGATGCCCTCGGGTGTGTTCACGATCTCGTCGTGCGCCTTGGAGCCGGGCACCCGCGCCAGCTCGAAGCCGTCGCCGAGCTCGACACCCTTGATCGCCTGGATGCCCATGAGCGCGCCGGCGAGACGGGCGTCCAGCTTGCGGTCCCAGTGCACATGCGAGCCCAGGCCGACGGGAACGCCGTACGCGAGGATCTCGACCACGCCGCCGAGGGTGTCGCCGTCCTTGTGGGCCTGGTCGATCTCCGCGACCATCGCCTTCGACGCGTCCGCGTCCAGGCAGCGCACCGGGTCCGCGTCCAGCTTCTCGACGTCGGCCGGCGTCGGGTACACACCCTGCGGCGCCTTCGCGGCGGCCAGCTCCACGACATGGCTGACGATCTCGATACCGGCCGTCTCCTTGAGGTACGACCGGGCGACCGCGCCCAGCGCCACCCGCGCGGCCGTCTCACGCGCGGAGGCGCGCTCCAGGATGGGCCGGGCCTCGTCGAAGCCGTACTTCTGCATGCCCGCGAGGTCGGCGTGGCCGGGGCGCGGGCGGGTCAGCGGCGCGTTGCGGGCGAGGCCGGCGAGGATCTCGGGGTCGATCGGGTCGGCCGACATGACCTGCTCCCACTTCGGCCACTCGGTGTTGCCCACCATGATCGCGACCGGGGAGCCCAGCGTCAGACCGTGCCGGACGCCACCGATGAACGTGACCTCGTCGCGCTCGAACTTCATGCGCGCACCGCGTCCATATCCGAGCCGGCGCCGGGCCAGGTGGTCCGCCACCATCTCCGTGGTGATCGGCACGCCGGCGGGAAGACCCTCCAGCGTCGCCACGAGTGCGGGACCGTGGGACTCCCCCGCGGTCAGCCAGCGCAACCTGCTCAACGGTGCTCCTCAGTGCTCGCGCCCTGGTACTGCCCTGCGTACGCGCGTCCTCGCGTACGTCGACGGCGTGACCAGGTGCGCGGCCCCGGCCCGCCACCTTCGATCCTCCCACGTCCCGGGCCGGTGCCCGGCCGCCGGTCCACCAGACGGACGGCCGGGCGGACAACGCCGGACAGCGGCGGAGATCACGCGGGACGGTTGCCCTGGGGCTGCTGAGGGGCGTACGCGCCGAGGAAATCGGCGCCGCTCGACTGCTGAGGCTCCGGCGTCCGCTGCTGCGGAGCGTACGGGCCCAGATGGTCGGCGCCTCGCCCCTGCCTGTGCTGAAGCGCCACCTGAACGGCCTGGCCCTGGCGCCTCGCACGCCGTCGGTCGATCTTGCGCTTCAGCTTGAAGACCCACGACCCGACGACGAGCAGCACGATCAGGACGAGCACCGGGATCTGCACCCAGTCCGGCATGAACTGCAGGACGATCTCGAATATTTCGCCCTTACCGGACGCCAGCGGCACACCAATGAACACTGCTTGTACTCCCCCTGGAACCGCTCCGCCCCCTGCGGAACCCAGCGGATCCTAGCGGTTCGCGAGAGCGCGCTCCCCCGCATTTCGCATGGCCTCAAGGGGCGCCGGGACGCGGCCCGTCATCTGCTCCACCTGCAGCACCGCCTGATGCACCAGCAGGTCGAGCCCACTGACCACGGCGCCGCCGTACATCGACCAGCGAGCCGCGAGGGCGGTCGGCCAGGGGTCGTAGAGCACGTCGAACAGGGTGGCCGGGCGCTCGGGTACGGCGGCGGCGAGGGCGTCCGTCGCACCGGCCGGGGTGGTCGCGATCACCAGCGGCGCCTGCAGCGCCCGGTCCGCTTCGGCCCAGTCCGCCGTACGGATCTCGACGTCGAGCCGCTCGCCCCACTGCCGCATCTCGGCGGCGCGGGCCTCGCTGCGTACGTACGCCACGACCTCGCCGGTACAGATGCGGGCGAGTGCGGCCAGTGCGGAGGACGCCGTGGCGCCCGCGCCGAGGATGGCCGCCGAGTCGACCTGTTCGATGCCGTGCTCCCGGAGCGCGGCGACCATGCCGGGGATGTCGGTGTTGTCGCCGACCCGACGGCCGTCCTCGGTCATGACGACCGTATTGACCGCCTCGACCGAGACCGCCGTCTCCGTGACCTCGTCGAGCAGCGGGATGACGGCCCGCTTGAGCGGCATGGTCAACGACAACCCGGCCCACTCCGGCCCCAGTTCCGCGACGAACCCGGGCAGCGCGGCCTCGTCGATCTCGAACCGGTCGTACGACCAGCCCGTCAGCCCCAGCTCCGCGTAGGCGGCCCGGTGCAGTACCGGGGAGAGGGAGTGGGCGATGGGCGAACCGAGCACAGCGGCTCGGCGGGCGTCAGTTGCCCCTGCTCTCATTGAACTTGTCCTTGAGCTTCAGGAAATCGTCGTGGGTCTTGGCGAATTCTGTCTTGTTCACGCCGTCGGTCGCCACGAAGTAGTACCAACCCTCGTTCGTCGGATTCAGCGTCCCCGTCAGTGCACCCTCACCCGGGTTGTCGATCGGACCGGGCGGCAGACCCTTCTGCGTGTACGTGTTGTACGGGTCCTGGTTGCGCTTGATCTCCGACTCACTGATATCGATGTTGCTCTGACCCTTCAGGTAATTGAAGGTCGAGTCGAACTGCAGGGCACCGTACGTCTCAGGGTTCGCGAGATCGAGGCGGTTGTAGACCACCTCCGCCATCTTGCGGTAGTCGTCGTTGGTCTTGCCCTCGGCCTGGACGAGGCTGGCGACCGTGATGACCTGCAGCGGGTTGTCGAGCTTGAGGGCCTTCGCCTTGGCCTCCAGGTCCAGCGCCTCGTACTTGTCGGCGGCCTGGGACACCATCTCCTTCAGGATCGCCTCGGGTTTCATGCCCTTCGCGGCGGCATAGGTGCCCGGGTAGAGGAAGCCCTCCAGCGGATCCTTGATCTCCTTGTTGCTGTTCGCCCAGCTCGGAAGCCCGAGGTTCTTGTATTTCTCCTCGGCGACCTTCTCGGTGGTCCCGGACGACAATTCGAGCTGTTCGTCGATCGCCTTGTAGACGCTCAAATTGCGCTCGCCCGGCCTGACCAGAACGTTGTTCTGACTGTCGGGGCTGAGCATCATCTCGACGGCACTCTCGGCGGACATCTGTTTCTTCAGCAGATAGGCGCCCGCCTGGATCTTGTCCCCGTCGGGATTCTCCTCCTGGGCGGCGACGAAGGCGTCGACGCTCTTCACGACGCCGGCCGCCTTCAGCTTCTGACCGATATCGGATCCGAACGCGCCCTTGGGGATCTCGACGCTCACCGTCTCGTTCGTGCCGTCACCCGCGAAGTCCGGCGCGTCGCCGAAACGATCCTGGTAAAACTGGTAACCGAAATATCCGACTCCGGCCACACCTGCGCCGAAGACCAGCACGACCACCAGGCAGGCCATGCCGCTGCGGCGCTTCTTGGGCTTCCCGCCACCCCGGCGGTCACCGCGCCCCCGGCCGCCGCCCGAGTCGTCGTCGGAGTCGCCGTCCTCGTCGTCGCCACCCGCGAAGAAGGCGTGTTCACCCTGGTCAGGGCCGGGGTCCCAGTCGGTCTCGGGTGGCTCCGGTTCGGCCTGCCGCCGACTCGGCGGCCCCGGTTCGGCCTGCCGACGGCTCGGCGGCTCCGGCGGCGGGTACGCGTCGGGCGTGCCGTAGTAGTCGTGCTGGTCGCCGCCGTACGACGCGGTCTGCTGCCCGTAGGGGTCCGCAGGGCCGGGGTACTGGACCTGCGGGTGGGAGCCGGTGGCCCAGCCGTTGTTGTCGTAGGCCTGCTGCCCGTGACCCGGGTACTGCTGCTGGTCGTACTGCTGGGGGTATTGCTGCCCCTGCTGCGGGTAGTGCTGGCCCTGCTGCTGGTACTGCTGCGGCTGACCGTATGAGGCCTGCTGGCCGTTGTCCCAGTCGCCGTAGTGCTGCGGCTGCTGAGGCTGCTGCTCCGGATAGTGCTGCGGCTGGCCGCCGTAGGCAGCCTGCTGGCCCGTGTGGGCCTGCTGCTGCCCTTCCCATCCGCCGTCCCCGTACAACGGGTCCTCCGGATGCCACGGTTCGGAGCCTTGGCCCCGGCCATACTCAGTCATCGATCCCCTAGAGCCGCGAGGCGGCGGTCACGCGGCTGCTGACGATCCGGATCCCGTCCCGCCTCTCTTTGTGCGCCGGCTGTTCGAACACCGGCGCATCGCGCGGAACGTTACCGTATCGCGATCAGATAACCACTTCGACGCTCTCTCCCGGTGCTTTACCTGACACCCGTTCGGATTCGAGCGCCTGCTGCAGGATGATCACAGCGGCGGCCTGATCGATCACCGACCGGCCCTTCTTCGACTTCACGCCAGAGGCACGCAGTCCCTGACTTGCCGTCACGGTCGTCATCCGCTCGTCCACGAGCCTGACCGGTACGGGCGCGATCATGCGGGCCAATTCCTGGGTGAAGCCCCGGACCTTGGCCGCGGCCGGGCCCTCGCCACCCTTGAGGGAGCGTGGGAGACCGACGACGACCTCGATCGGCTCGTACTCGTCGACGAGTTGCTTCAGGCGCCGGTGAGCTGCCGGGATGTCCCGGCCCGGGACCGTCTCCACCGGGGTGGCGAGGATCCCGTCGGGGTCACACGAGGCGACGCCGATGCGGGCGTCCCCGACGTCGACGGCCAGGCGACGGCCGCGGCGCATGCCGCGGCCGTCACCGCTCGACTGTGTGTCGGCGCTCACTTGGCCGATTCCGCCACGAGCCGCTCGACGGCGTCGACGGCATCGCCGACGGCGGCCGGGTTCTGGCCGCCGCCCTGGGCGACGTCCGGCTTGCCGCCGCCTCCGCCGCCGAGGGTCTTGGCGGCCGTACGGACCAGGTCGCCGGCCTTGAGGCCGCGCTCGCGGGCGGCCTCATTGGTGGCGATGACCGTGAGCGGCTTGCCGTTGTTGACGGTGAACAAGGCGACCACGGCGGCACGTCCGCCCTGAATGCGGCCGCGCACGTCGAGGACCAGCTTGCGCAGGTCGTCCGGCGTGGTGCCGTCCGGAACCTGGCCGGTGACGACGGCGATGCCACGGACGTCCTTGGCGGACTCGACGAGACCGGCGGCGGCCTGGAGCACCTTCTCGGCGCGGAACTTCTCGATCTCCTTCTCGGCGTCCTTCAGCTTGCCGAGCATGGCGGAGACCTTCTCCGGAAGCTCCTCGGGGCGGCCCTTGATCAGCTCCTGGAGCTGGGCGACGACCGTGTGCTCACGGGCGAGGAAATTATAGGCGTCCACGCCGACGAGGGCCTCGATTCGACGCACACCGGAGCCGATCGACGACTCGCCGAGCAGCTTCACCAGACCCAGCTGGGCGGTGTTGTGCACGTGCGTGCCGCCGCACAGCTCCTTGGAGAAGTCGCCGATGGTCACGACGCGGACGCGTTCGCCGTACTTCTCACCGAACTCGGCGATGGCGCCCTGCTTCTTGGCCTCGTCGATGCCCATGACCTCGGCGCGCACGTCGAGGTCGCGGGCGAGAACCTCGTTGATCTTCTGCTCGACGTCGGTCATCACGGCCGTCGGCACGGCGGACGGGGAACCGAAGTCGAAGCGGAAGCGACCCGGCTGGTTCTCGGAACCGGCCTGGGCGGCCGTCGGGCCGAGGGCGTCGCGCAGGGCCTGGTGGGTGAGGTGGGTGGCCGAGTGGGCGCGGGCGATGGCCGTACGGCGACGGCCATCGATCGAGGCGAGGGCCTTCGAGCCGACGGTGACCTCGCCGACCTGGACGACGCCCTTGTGGACGTACACGCCCGGGACCGGCTTCTGGGTGTCGCGGATCTCGATGACGGCACCGGTGTCGACCTTGATGCGGCCGGTGTCGCCGATCTGGCCGCCGCCCTCGGCGTAGAAGGGGGTGCGGTCGAGGACGATCTCGACCTCGTCGCCCTCGGTGGCGGCCGGGGAGGAGGCGCCGTCGACGAGGATGCCGACGATCGTGGACTCGCTCTCGGTGTCCGCGTAGCCGATGAAGTCGGTGGCGCCGGCCTGGTCGGCGATCTCGCGGTAGGCGCCGGTGCCGGCGTGGCCGGTCTTCTTGGCCTGGGCGTCGGCCTTGGCGCGCTCGCGCTGCTCCTTCATCAGACGCCGGAAGCCGTCCTCGTCCACGGACAGGCCCTGTTCGGCGGCCATCTCCAGGGTGAGGTCGATCGGGAAGCCCCAGGTGTCGTGGAGCAGGAAGGCCTTGTCGCCGGCGAGGACCTGGCCGCCGGAGGCCTTGGTCTCGGTGACGGCGGTGTCGAGGATGTTGGTGCCGGCCTTGAGCGTCTTGAGGAAGGCGTTCTCCTCGGCGAGAGCGACCTTCTCGATGCGCTCGCGGTCGGTGACCAGCTCGGGGTACTGCTGGCCCATCATCTCGATGACCGTGTCGATCAGGTCCTTGACGACCGGGCCGGTGGCGCCGAGCAGACGCATGTTACGGATGGCGCGGCGCATGATGCGGCGCAGGACGTAGCCGCGGCCCTCGTTGCCGGGGGTCACGCCGTCGCCGATGAGCATCACGGACGTGCGCATGTGGTCGGTGACCACGCGCAGGGAGACGTCCGAGTCGTGGGCGTCGCCGTAGGCCACTCCCGTCAGCTCGGTGGCCGTCTTGATGACGGCCATGGAGGTGTCGATCTCGTACATGTTCTGCACGCCCTGCAGAATCATGGCGAGCCGCTCCAGGCCGAGGCCGGTGTCGATGTTCTGGCTCGGAAGGTCGCCGAGGATCTCGAAGTTGTCCTTGCCGATGCCCTCGCCGCGCTCGTACTGCATGAAGACGAGGTTCCAGATCTCCACGTACCGCTCGTCGTTGACGGCGGGGCCGCCCTCGACGCCGAACTCGGGGCCGCGGTCGTAGTTGATCTCGGAACAGGGGCCGCAGGGTCCGGGGACGCCCATCGACCAGTAGTTGTCCTTCATGCCGAGGCGCTGGATGCGCTCCTTCGGCACGCCGACGACGTCGTGCCAGATCCGCTCGGCCTCGTCGTCGTCCTTGTAGACGGTGATCCAGAGCTTCTCCGGCTCCAGGCCGTAACCACCCTTGTCCTGGGGGCTGGTGAGCAGCTCCCAGGCGTACTTGATGGCGCCTTCCTTGAAGTAGTCGCCGAAGGAGAAGTTGCCGCACATCTGGAAGAACGTGCCGTGCCGGGTGGTCTTGCCGACCTCTTCGATGTCCGGCGTGCGCACGCACTTCTGGACGCTGGTGGCGCGGGCGTAGGGCGGCTTGACCTCACCCAGGAAGTAGGGCTTGAACGGCACCATGCCGGCCGGGACGAGGAGCAGAGTCGGGTCGTCCGCGATGAGCGACGCCGAAGGGACGACGGTGTGCCCGCGCTCCTCGAAGAAGCTCAGCCAGCGGCGGCGAATCTCGGCCGACTCCATCAGTGGTCCTCGTTTCGGTTGTGCGAGTACGTCGTCCTGTCGACGTACTTCGGGTCCTTGCGGTTCTCGATGGCGGCGTACCGCCGGGGTGCGGGGAGTTCCTGGTCGACGGGGGCGTTGATGCCCAGCGCGTCGCCCAGTTCCTCCTCCCGCTGCGCCATGTTGTCGCGGACGTCGAGGGCGAAGCCCACCGCGCGGTCCTTGAGCCGGTGACCGGCCTCGATCGCCTTGTTGGCCGCGGTCGCGGCGAGGCTCTCGGGGGTCAGCTGCTTCAGCTTCCGGTTGACCTTGGTGGTGGCCCACACACCGGCGGCAACGCCCGTGCTGAACCAGAACGTACGGCGGAACATGCTGGGTCTCAGTCCCTCTTTCCGCGGAGGTTTCGCTTGTCCCGTCGCGAGGCCGGAACCGTGCGGCCCACGATCACGGTACGCCGGGGCGCCTTGGCGGGCGCGTCGTCCTTGCGGCCGCCGAGGGCCCGGCGGACGCCGTAACCGAAGGCCGCGACCTTGACCAGGGGGCCGCCGAAGGTGGAGGCGACGGTGGTCGACAGTGCCGAGGCGTTCGACGTGACCTCCTGGACGTCGGTGGCGATCGCGTCGACCCGGTCGATCTGGGTCTGTGCGGAGCGCACCGCCGTGGAGGCCTCTGCCAGGAGCGGGACGGCCTGGTCGGTCACGTCCGCGACGAGCTTGGTGGTCGCCTTGAGCGTCTGGGCCAGCCTCACCAGTGCAACGGCGAGGAAGGAGACCAGGATCGCCCAGAAGACGGCCACCAGGATCCCGGCCACCTCTCCACCGGACACTGTGTGCACCCGCTCCCTGAAACGTGCCTCTACATCGGTCTACATCGAAAAAGTCGTGCACCGAGCCTATCGCGCCGGGGATGCCGCTCCACACCGGATTACCGCCCCGCGCGGAGCCGAGTCGCGAGAAGCGATTGTACGGACCGAACACGCTTCAGTACGCTCCGTATCCCATGCGGGATCAACAGCGCGCCCACTCCCCCGAGTCCGCCGGTCCGCCCCTGGAGCTCAGCACGTTCGTGGGCCGCTCGGCCGAACTCGCCGGACTGGCCGGGGCACTCGGTGCCGTGCGGCTGGTGACTTTGACGGGGGCGGGCGGCGTCGGCAAGTCACGGCTGGCGGCACGCGCGGCCTCGCGGTGCACGCCCGTCGACGGTGTGTGGCACGTGGACCTGGCGTCGGTGCGTGACCCGGAGTTCGTCGACTACGCGGTCGTGGAGGCGCTGGGGCTGACGGACCACACGACCCGCCTGCCCCACGAGACACTGCTGGCGCACCTCGCGGAGCGTCAACTCCTGCTGATCCTGGACGGTTTCGAGCACCTGGTGGACGCCTGTGCGGAGCTGGTGAGCGGACTGCTGCGCCGGCTGCCGGGCCTGAAGGTGCTCGCCGTGGGGCGCAGACCGCTGGGCGTGACGGGTGAGCTGCTGTTTCCGCTGGCGCCGCTCGGCGAGGACGAGGCGGTGGAGCTGCTCGTGGACCGGGCGGCCCAGCCCTCGGTGGTCGCGGCGGACGACGCGGACGTACGGGAGGTGTGCCGTCGCCTGGACGGGATCCCGCTGGCGATCGAGCTGGCCGCCGGGCGGCTGCGCATGCTGTCCCCGCGGCAGGTGCTGGAGCGGCTCGACGACCGGTTCCGGCTGCTGACCGGCGGCGGGCGGGACGGGTTGCCGCGCCATCGGACGCTGCGTACGGCGGTCGGCTGGAGCCATGAACTGTGCACGCCCGAGGAGCGGTTGCTGTGGGCGCGGCTGTCGGTGTTCGCGGGCCGGTTCGACCTGGAGGCCGTCGAGTACGTGTGCGGCGGCCAGGGCCTGCACTCCGACGACATCCTCGAAGTGCTCTCCCAGCTGCTCGCACAGTCCGTGGTCACGCGCGAGGAGACTCCGGCCGGCGTGCGCTACCGCATGCTGGACACGATCCGGGCGTACGGCGCCGACTGGCTGGCGGCGACCGGGGACGCGGCCCGGCTGCGACGCCGGCACCGCGACTGGTATCTGGGCCTGACGACCTGGTGCGAGCTGGAGTGGTTCTCACCGCGACAGGACGAGGTGGCCGCGCGGGTCGAGGCGGAGCTGCCGAATCTGCGCCGCGCCCTGGACCACTGTCTGAGCGAGCCGGACGACGCGCATCTGGGTCAGTACCTCGCGGGCTCCCTGTGGTTCTACTGGGTCGGCTGCGGCCGGCTGTCGGAGGGGCGGCACTGGCTGGAGCAGGCCGTGGCGCTGGACTCCGGTCATGAGCAGTCCCGGCTGAAGGCTCTGTGGGTGCTGGGCTATGTGGCGATCCTGCAGGGCGACACGGTGCCCGCCCTGGGGGTGCTGTCTCAGTGCCGTGAGGAGGCGGAACGTGCCGCCGACCCCACGGCGGTGGCGTACGCCGAGCATCGCACCGGTTGTCTGGCCCTGCTCTCGGACGACATGGAGCGTGCCGAAACGCTGCTGCGCTCGGCGCTCGGCCGCTATCAGGAGATCGGCGAGCTCAACAGCAATGTGCTGATGGGGCAGGTGGAGCTGGCGATGACGCGGGCGTTCCAGGGCGACCTGCCGGACGCGGTGCGGCTGTGCGAGGACGTCCGCCGGGTGTGCGAGGACCATGGCGAGCGCTGGGCGCGCTCCTACGCGCTGTACGTCCTGGCGTACGCCGCCTGGGCCGACGGCGACCTGCCCGGCGCCCGCGCGCTGCTGTCGGACTGCCTCGGCAGCGCCCACTCCTTCCACGACCTGCTCGGCTCGGTGCTGGCGGTGGAACTGTTGGCCCTGGTCACCGGTGCGGAGGGCGATTCCGTGGAGGCCGCGGTGCTGCAGGGCTCCGCGTCAGGCATGTGGCCGTCGGTGGGGCTGCCGCTGTTCGGCTCGGCGTGCTTCAACGCGCCGCACGAGCTGTGCGAGACGGCAGCTCGGGAACGGCTGGGCGACGAACGGTACGAGGAGTGCGCACGGCAGGGGGCGGCACTCGGCCGTGAGGAGGCGGTGCGCCGGGCCCTGGGACGGCTGCCGTCGGACGGCGTTCCGTCGCCGCGGGGCCCGGTACGGCATGTCACGGCGACCGTGGCCATGCGAAAGCCCGCCGCCTCCCCCACCCGGAAGGGCGGGGAGACGACGGGCTGAGGCGCAGAAGCCTACGACCGCTGAAGGATCAACGGGCGTAGTACTCGACGACGAGCTGCTCGTCGCAGATCACCGGGATCTCCTTGCGGTTCGGCTCACGGTCCAGGCGGAACGCCAGGGCCTTGAGGTTCACCTGGAGGTAGCGCGGGGTCTCACCGTCGGGGGCGAAGCCACCCTCGCGGGAGATCGAGAAGAGGGTCTTCTCGCGGCTGCGCTCACGAACCATCACGACGTCGTCGGGCTTGACGCGGAAGGACGGCTTGTCGACCTTCTGGCCGTTGACCTCGATGTGGCCGTGCACGACCATCTGACGGGCCTGGTAGATGGTGCGGGCGATGCCCGAACGCAGGACCAGGGCGTCGAGACGACGCTCGAGCTCGATAATCAGGGCCTCACCGGTCTTGCCCTGAACCTTGGAGGCACGCTCGTAGGCGCGGACGAGCTGGCGCTCGGACACGTCGTACTGCGCACGCAGACGCTGCTTCTCCAGCAGACGGACCTTGTAGTCCGAGTTCTGCTTGCGGCCACGGCCGTGCTCACCCGGCGGGTAGGGACGGGCCTCGAAGTACTTGACGGCCTTCGGGGTCAGCGCGATGCCGAGGGCACGCGACTTCTTGACCTTGGGGCGGGACTGATTCGCCACTGCTTCTCATTTCCTTGTTCTCGGCTTGTCAGGGTTGAGGGAGGTCGCATCCGCAGCCGGGGAAACCCTTGAGGTCCGAGAACCTGCCGGGCAGCCGCTCCCCTGGTCTGGGCACATACGTGCAGCACGCGAGTGGCCCACCGACCGTTCTCGTCGTGCGACGAGTGGTGGTGGGCTGCCCGCGACACCGAATCGACGGTGCGCGACGCTCCTGGAGCCGACCTTCGAGGAAGACCGGGCTCCGGCTGACCGTCCCGTTCTGACTGCACGGGACACAGCACTGCCACGGATTCTACAGGGTGCTCAGGACCGCTTCCGACCGAGGTGTTTCCTGGTCCACTCCACCGCGTCCGCGTACCGCGCCTCGGCGCCGTGCCGGGTCGGGGTGTAATACTCGCGGTCCTTGAGGGCGTCCGGGGCGTACTGCTGCTCGGCGATGCCCTCGGAGAGGTCGTGCGGGTAGACGTACCCCTGCGCGTGCCCGAGCTTGGCGGCGCCCTTGTAGTGCCCGTCACGCAGGTGGGGCGGCACGGGGCCCGCCATGCCCTTGCGTACGTCGTCCATGGCGGCGCCGATCGCGGTGGTCGCGGCGTTGGACTTGGGCGCGAGGGCGAGGGCGATGGTGGCGTGGCTGAGAGTGAGGGCGGCCTCGGGGAAGCCGATCATGGCGACGGCCTGGGCGGCGGCGACCGCGATCGGCAGGGCGTTCGGGTCGGCCAGGCCGATGTCCTCGCTCGCGGAGATCATCAGACGGCGGGCGATGAAGCGGGGGTCCTCGCCGGCCTCGATCATCCGGGCCAGGTAGTGCAGGGCGGCGTCGACGTCGGAGCCGCGGATGGACTTGATGAGGGCGCTGGCCACGTCGTAGTGCTGGTCGCCGTCGCGGTCGTACTTCACCGCCGCCCGGTCGACCGTCTCCTCCAGTGTCTGGAGGCCGATCTGCGACTCGCCCTTGTCGAGCGCCGCCCCGGCTGCCGCCTCCAGGGCGGTCAGGGCGCGGCGGGCGTCGCCGCCGGCGATGCGCAGCAGGTGCTCCTCGGTGTCCTCGGGGAGTCCGACGGCGTCGTGCAGTCCCCGCTCGTCGCTCAGTGCCCGCCTCAGCAGGCCTCTGACGTCGTCGTCGGTGAGGGGTTCGAGGGTGAGCAGAAGGGAGCGGGACAGCAGGGGGGAGATGATCGAGAAGTACGGGTTCTCGGTGGTCGCCGCGATCAGGGTCACCCAGCGGTTCTCGACGGCCGGGAGGAGGGAGTCCTGCTGGGCCTTGCTGAAGCGGTGGATCTCGTCGAGGAAGAGGACGGTCTCCTTGCCGAAGCCGCCGGTGGCACGCCGGGCGCCCTCGATGACCGCGCGGACCTCCTTCACCCCGGCGGTGATGGCGGAGAGCTCGACGAAGCGCTTGTTGGTGGCCTTGGAGACCACGTACGCCAGGGTCGTCTTGCCGGTGCCGGGCGGGCCCCAGAGGATCACCGAGGACGGTCCGGCGGGCCCGCCGCCGGACTCGCCGACGAGTCTGCGCAGGGGCGAGCCCGGTTTGAGCAGGTGCTGCTGGCCCACGACCTCGTCCAGGGTGCGCGGGCGCATGCGCACCGCCAGGGGACTTCCGGCTGGGTCCTTCTCCTGGCGTTCTTCTGCTGCGGCGGTGAACAGGTCGGGCTCCACGTGGGAAACCCTAATTCACCCCACTGACATCGACGTCCGAGCGGGTCAGGCGGCCCAGAGCTGGCTGCCCCAGCGGGTCAGGATCAGCATGACGATGACACCGCAGTGCGTCACCGGGAGCACCCAGGTGAACTCGGCGAGGAAGTTCTTCAGCGGACGCGGCGCGGGCAGGAAGCCGTTGCGGACGTTGAAGGAGGTCACGTACCAGAACATCGTGATCGTCGCGGCCCAGGCGAGCGAGCACCACAGGCACAGCGCGTTGATGTTGTACAGCGACTGGAACATCAGCCAGGTGCAGAAGGCGACGCCGAAGAGGGTGCCGACGTTGAAGGTCAGCCAGTACCAGCGCGGGAAACGGGCGCGGGTGAGCAGGCTCATACCGACGCAGATGACCATGCCGTAACAGACCAGGCCGAGCATGGGGTTGGGGAAGCCGAAGACGGCCGCCTGCTTGCTCTCCATGATGCTGCCGCAGGAGACGATCGGGTTCAGGCTGCAGCCGGGTGTGAAGGTCTTCCCGTCGACCTTCGCCTCGAGGATCTTGAACTTGTCGATCGTGATGACCCACGCGGCAAGCAGTCCGGCCGCGCCGGTGATCACCAGCATCAGGGCGAACGCACGGCTGCTGCCCGCCGAACCGGGCGACGCCTCGGCACGCTCCGGCTCGGGCTCGAGCTCGGTGGAGACGTCTTTGACTGTCGTCTTGCTCATCACGCCGATTCCGTCACTTGAGACTTGGAGTTTCTCCGGACAGGGCACATTGTGCCGTACACGCACGCCCTCCCACCGTTCGCTGGGGATAAGGAAATACGCGCGACTGTCCCGAGGCGCACGGTTCAGGACACCGTCGGGACGACGTCAGGGCCCTTCAGGGGGCCCGCAGGTGCCTTCATGACGGCAAAAGAGCGGACACCGAAGCGGTGCCCGCCCTTTCCCGAACTTTTCCGAACTCAGCCCAGTCGGGCTTCCAGTTCGGCCACGATCTCGTTGACGCCGACGGCGGCCTGCTCGCCGGACTCCATGTCCTTGAGCTGGACGACGCCCTCGGCGAGGTCGCGCTCGCCGGCGACGATCGTGTAGCGGGCGCCGCTGCGGTTGGCGTTCTTCATGGCGCCCTTGAGGCCCTTGCTGCCGTACGAGAAGTCCGCCGCGATGCCGACCTTGCGCAGCTCGGTGACCTTCGCGAACAGCACCCGGCGAGCATCCTCGCCGAGCGGGACCGCGAACACACTGGTGGACGACGGGAGTTGGAGCTCCACTCCCTCCGCCTCCAGGGCGAGCACCGTGCGGTCGACGCCGAGCGCCCAGCCGACGGACGGCAGCGCGGGGCCGCCGATCATCTCGGACAGCCCGTCGTAGCGGCCGCCGCCGCCCACCGCGGACTGGGAACCCAGACCGTCGTGGACGAACTCGAAGGTCGTACGCGTGTAGTAGTCCAGGCCGCGCACCAGCTTGGGGTCGTCCTCGAAGGCGACGCCGGCCGCCGTGATCAGCTCGCGGACCTCCTCGTGGTACGCCTTGCAGGCGTCGCAGAGGTAGTCGCGCAGCAGCGGGGCGTCCCCGAGCTGCTTCTGGACCGACTCGCGCTTGTCGTCGAGGACGCGCAGCGGGTTGATCTCCGCCCGGCGCAAGGTGTCCTCGTCCAGGTCCAGGCCGCGCAGGAAGTCCTGGAGCGCGGCCCGGTAGACCGGACGGCACTCCTTGTCGCCCAGGCTGTTGAGCAGGATGCGGAAGTTGCTCAGGCCCAGCGAGCGGTAGGCCTGGTCGGCCAGGATGATCAACTCGGCGTCCAGCGCCGGGTCCTCGGCACCGATCGCCTCGGCGCCGACCTGGGAGAAGTGCCTGTAACGGCCCTTCTGGGGGCGCTCGTAGCGGTAGTAGGAGCCGGAGTACCAGAGCTTGACCGGCAGGTTGCCCGCCTTGTGCAGGTTGGCCTCCAGGGCCGCGCGCAGGACCGAGGCCGTGCCCTCGGGGCGCAGGGCGAGCTTGTCGCCGCCCTTGGTCTCGAAGGCGTACATCTCCTTGGTCACGATGTCGGTGGACTCGCCCACGCCGCGTGCGAACAGCTCGACGCTCTCGAAGCCGGGCGTCTCGATGTAGCCGTAGCCGGAGTTGCGCAGGGGAGCCGCGATCGCCTCACGGACGGCCAGGTACTTGGCGGAGTCCGGCGGGATCAGGTCGTACGTGCCCTTGGGTGCTTGAAACGTGCTCACGGAAGTCTCTCGTCACATTCCTCGTCGGGGAGCTTCGGGGGCTCCCGGGCCGGCGGCCACCTGCCGCAGATAGGGGTTGGTGGCGCGCTCCTGGCCGATGGTCGTCTGGGGGCCGTGGCCGGACAGCACCACGGTCGAGTCGTCGAGCGGCAGGCACACGCGGGCCAGCGAGTCGAGGATCTCGGCCATGTCACCGCCGGGCAGGTCGGTGCGTCCGATGGAGCCGGCGAACAGCAGGTCGCCCGAGAACAGGATCGGCGGGATGTCCGCCGCCTCGGGCAGGCCGAAGGTCACCGACCCCTTGGTATGGCCGGGCGCATGCGCGACGGTGAGCTCCATCCCCGCCAGCGCCAGCTTCGCGCCGTCGGTCAGCTCCTTGACGTCGTCCGGCTCCCCGACGGTCAGCTCGCCCATCAACTGCATGCCGATGGACCGGCCGAGCGCCTTCTCGGGGTCGCTCATCATGTACCGGTCCTCGGGGTGGATCCAGGCCGGTACGTCGTGCGCACCGCACACGGGGACGACCGAGGCCACGTGGTCGAGGTGGCCATGGGTGAGGACGACGGCGACGGGCTTGAGCCGATGCTTCTTCAGTGCTTCCTCGACTCCTGGGGCCGCTTCGTGGCCCGGGTCGATGATCACGCACTCCTCACCGGCGGCGGGGGCGACGAGATAACAGTTCGTCCCCCAGGCCCCGGCGGGGAACCCGGCAATGAGCACGATCGTCCTTCGTTTGTGTGGACACGGGTGGTTTGTCGGCGGGCTCCGCCTGACGTCAGAGCCTACCGGCGCTGCCGATTCCTCAGCGAACCCATATACGGTACGGGGCACACGCAGGCAGTCGGCTCACCGGACGCACGCGTACCGGTCGACACCCACGACGCATGAGGAGAGAACCCGGTGGTCAGCCAGGAACAGCGGCGGCGTCAGCTCGCCCGGGAGAAGTTCTTGCGGCAGCAGCAGCGGCGCACGTCCGCCCGGCGCAAATCGCGGATGCGCAACTCGGTGATCGCGTCGGTGCTCGGAGTGGTCGTCATCGGCAGCCTCGCGCTGTACACGACCGGGGTACTCAAGGACGACGGCACCAAGAAGGCGAACGCGGGCGCGGAGGTCAGCCCCACTCCGACCAGCAAGGCCCCGGACCCGTGCGAGAAGCCCGCCGCGGGCAAGGTCAGGACGGCGACCTGGAAGAAGGAGCCGGAGCTGACCGTCGACAAGTCGGCGAAGTACACGATGAAGCTCGCGACGACGTGCGGTGACATAGACATCGCCCTGAAGGCGTCGGCCGCGCCGCACACCGTGAACTCGTTCGACTTCCTCGTCGGCAAGGGCTACTTGGACCACTCCAAGTGCCACCGGCTGACCGACAGCGGCATCTACGTGCTCCAGTGCGGCGACCCGAAGGGCACCGGAATGGGCGGGCCGGGGTACACGATTCCGGACGAGAACCTCAAGGACAAGAGCCTCAAGGGAGGTGTGTACCCGGCGGGCACGGTGGCGATGGCCAACCAGTACAACGCACAGGCGAAGCAGGGGCGCAACACCGGGGGCAGCCAGTTCTTCCTCGTCTACCAGGACAGTCAGCTGCCGCCCGACTACACACCGTTCGGCACGGTGTCCGAGGCGGGCATGAAGGTTCTGAAGAAGATCGCGGATGCCGGAGCCCAGGCCGCGGACCCCACAACCGGCAACACCGCCCCCAACGCAACGGTCGTGATCAACAAGGCCACGGTCACGAAATCCTGAGCCTCAACTGCGAAATTTCGGTCGCGCGGGATGCGGACAGGCAACCCGCCGGTCGCCTATGTTGGCCGTGACGAAACTGTGGACGATGCCCGGGGGAAAACAAGCCCCTCGCAGGCATCATGTGGAGGAGGCGCTGTGAGCAGCGACCCGTGGGGCCGCGTCGACGAGACGGGGACCGTGTACGTGCGTACGGCCGACGGCGAGCAGGTTGTCGGCTCTTGGCAGGCAGGCACTCCTGAAGAGGCGCTGGCCTATTTCGAGCGCAAGTACGAAGGCCTGGTTGTCGAGATCGGCCTCCTCGAAAAGCGAGTGAAGACCACCGACCTGTCGGCGAAGGACGCCCAGACCGCGATCGACCACATCCGTGAGCAGGTCGACGCCCATCACGCGGTCGGTGATCTGGACGCCCTGAAGACCCGGCTGGACAAGCTGGTCGAGACGGTCGGCAAGCGCCGCGAGGAGCGCAAGCAGCAGCGGGCGAAGCAGTCCGACGAGGCACGCCACGCCAAGGAGGCGCTGGTCACCGAGGCGGAGGAACTGGCGCAGTCCGACCAGTGGCGGGCTGCCGGTGAGCGGCTGCGTTCCCTGGTGGACACCTGGAAGGGCCTGCCGCGTCTTGACCGCAAGTCGGACGACGAGCTGTGGCACCGCTTCTCGCACGCCCGGTCGGCGTTCTCCAAGCGCCGCAAGGCGCACTTCGCGCAGCTGGACGCGCAGCGCGAGGAGGCACGCAAGACCAAGGAACGGCTGGTCGCCGAGGCCGAGTCGCTGTCCGGTTCGACCGACTGGGGTCTGACGGCGGCGCGCTACCGCGAGCTGATGTCGGAGTGGAAGGCGGCCGGCCGCGCCCAGCGCGAGCACGAGGACGACCTGTGGAACCGCTTCCGCGGTGCCCAGGACATCTTCTTCGCCGCCCGCAGCTCGGTCTTCGCCGAGCGTGACGCCGAGCAGTCGGAGAACCTGAAGCTGAAGGAGGAGCTGGCCGGCGAGGCCGAGAAGCTCCTGCCGATCGGCGACCTGAAGGGCACGCGTGCCGCCTTCCGCTCGATCAACGAGCGCTGGGAGGCCATCGGCCACGTGCCGCGCGACGCCCGCCCGAAGGTCGAGGGCCGGATGCACGCCGTCGAGCGGGCCCTCCAGGATGCCGAGGAGAACGAGTGGCGCCGGACCAACCCGGAGGCACGCGCGCGTGCCGAGGGGCTCACCGGTCAGCTCCAGGCCGCCGTGGACAAGCTGCGGGGCCAGATCGAGCAGGCGCGTGCGCAGGGCAACAACTCCAAGGCCGACAAGCTGGAGCGTGAGCTGGAGGGCCGCCAGGCGCTGCTGGACCAGGCTCTGAAGGGTCTCCAGGAGTTCGGCGGCTGACACCACAGCCCCAGACGACGAGAAGGGCCCCGTACATCGCGTACGGGGCCCTTCTCGTCGTCTGCCTTACGTCCGGTTGCGCGCCGACGTCACCCGGTACACGTCATAGACGCCCTCGACGCCCCTGACCGCCTTCAGGACGTGCCCGAGGTGCTTCGGGTCGCCCATCTCGAAGGTGAAGCGGGAGGTGGCGACGCGGTCGCGGGAGGTCTGGACGGCCGCGGAGAGGATGTTGACGTGCTGGTCGGACAGGACGCGCGTGACGTCCGAGAGGAGCCGGGAGCGGTCCAGGGCCTCGACCTGGATGGCGACCAGGAAGACCGAGGACTGGGTGGGCGCCCACTCGACCTCGAGGATGCGCTCGGGCTCGCGGGACAGGGAATCCACGTTCACACAGTCGGTGCGGTGAACCGATACTCCACTGCCGCGGGTGACGAAGCCCATGATCGGGTCGCCGGGGACCGGCGTACAGCAGCGGGCCAGCTTGACCCACACGTCCTCGACGCCCTTGACGATGACGCCCGGGTCTGCGCTGGAGCGGCGCTTGCGGCTGCGTCCGCGGGTCGGCGGGACCGACTCGTCGATCTCCTCCGTGGCGGCTTCCTCGCCGCCGAGGGCCTGGACGAGCTTCTGCACGATGTTCTGCGCGGAGACATGCCCCTCGCCGATCGCCGCGTAGAGCGCGGAGATGTCCGCGTAGCGCATCTCGTGGGCGAGCGTGACGAGCGAGTCGCCGGTCAGGATGCGCTGGATCGGCAGGTTCTGCTTGCGCATCGCGCGGACGATGGCGTCCTTGCCCTGCTCGATCGCCTCGTCGCGGCGCTCCTTGGAGAACCAGGCCCGGATCTTGTTGCGCGCGCGCGGCGACTTCACGAAGCCGAGCCAGTCGCGGGAGGGACCCGCGCCGGGGGCCTTGGAGGTGAAGACCTCCACCAGGTCGCCGTTGTCCAGGGTGGATTCGAGCGGTACGAGCCTGCCGTTGACCCGCGCTCCTATGGTGCGGTGGCCGACCTCGGTGTGGACGGCGTACGCGAAGTCCACCGGAGTGGCGCCCGCAGGGAGCGCTATGACGTCGCCCTTCGGGGTGAAGACGAAGACCTCGTTGCGGGACAGGTCGAAGCGCAGGGACTCCAGGAACTCGCCCGGGTCCTCGGTCTCCTTCTGCCAGTCGAGGAGCTGGCGCAGCCACGCCATGTCGTTGAGGTGGTCGTCCTTGCCCTTGCCGGACGACTTGGGCGCGTCGGAGCGCACCTTGGAGGCGCCGGCGACGGCCTCCTGCTTGTACTTCCAGTGCGCGGCGATGCCGTACTCGGCGCGGCGGTGCATGTCGAACGTACGGATCTGGAGTTCGACCGGCTTGCCGTTGGGACCGATGACCGTCGTGTGCAGCGACTGGTACATGTTGAACTTGGGCATCGCGATGTAGTCCTTGAACCGGCCGGGGACCGGGTTCCATCGCGCGTGCACGGTGCCGAGGGCGGCGTAACAGTCGCGGACCGTGTCGACAAGTACACGAATCCCCACCAGGTCGTAGATCTCCGCGAAGTCACGGCCGCGGACGATCATCTTCTGGTAGACGCTGTAGTAGTGCTTCGGGCGGCCGGTGACGGTCGCCTTGATGCGGGCGGCCCGCAGGTCCTGCTGGACCTCGTCGGTCACTATGGCCAGATACTCGTCACGCTTCGGGGCCCGCTCGGCCACCAGCCGTACGATCTCGTCGTACATCTTGGGGTAGAGGATCGCGAAGGCGAGGTCCTCCAGTTCCCACTTGATGGTGTTCATGCCGAGGCGGTGAGCGAGCGGCGCGTAGATCTCCAGCGTCTCGCGCGCCTTCTTCTCCTGCTTCTCGCGCTTGAGATAGCGCATGGTGCGCATGTTGTGCAGGCGGTCGGCGAGCTTGATGACCAGGACGCGGGGGTCCTTGGCCATCGCCACGACCATCTTGCGCACGGTCTCGGCCTGCGCGGCCTCGCCGAACTTGACCTTGTCGAGCTTGGTGACACCGTCGACGAGGAGCGCGACCGAGTCGCCGAAGTCACGGCGGAGCTGGTCGAGGCCGTACTCGGTGTCCTCGACGGTGTCGTGCAGCAGGCCCGCCATCAGGGTGGCCGGATCCATACCCAGCTCGGCGAGGATGGTGGTGACGGCGAGAGGGTGCGTGATGTACGGGTCGCCGCTCTTGCGCTTCTGACCGCGGTGCCAGCGCTCGGCGACCTGGTAGGCCTTCTCGATCTGGCGGAGCGTGGCGGTCTCGATCTTCGGGTCGTTGCTGCGCACTATGCGCAGCAACGGCTCCAGCACCGGGTTGTACGGGTTGGAGCGCTGGACGCCGAGACGGGCGAGGCGGGCACGGACGCGGTTGGAGGAGCCGGTGCGGGCGGGCTGGCCGGTGTTCGGGCGCACTGCCGGTGCCGGGCGCTCGGGCGGGGCGGGCTTGGGTCGCGTCTGCTCGGCCGGCTTGTCGACGGGCGCGGACTGGGCATGCTCGACCGCCCCACGCGCGTCGTTCTTCGCGTGCGGCGCGTTGGGCGCCGGCTTCGCCGCGGGCGCCGAGGCGGACTCGGGCTTGGCGGCGGTCAGGTGCTGGGCCTCGTCTGGCAAGAGGACTCCTCGTGCGCGATCCGGGTCCCCCGGTCAGGCTCCGGAGATCCCATGGTAGCGATCCTGCGCCCCGGCATCGCCTGCAGCCGGATGTGAGGACCGTCTACCGGAGAAACGCAAGGGGCTGCCGTCGGATTCCGCGGGGCCTGTCAGGACGGTGTCCGGACGGTGGCGTGGGGGTTGCGCAGGCCTGGCGCAGGGGTCGCATACGCCCCTCACGCACGCCCCGCATGCATCGGGCAGCGGGTTTTTCACGCCATCCAGGAGAGGGGGCCGGGGGCGGGCGGCTGTCGTGCGAGCCCGGCATGACGATGCCGCGCCCCTGTCGTGCAGGTGCGCGGCATCCGGTGCTGCTGTGGGTGCTCCTCGGATCAGACCGTCAGCAGTGACTCCAGCGGGGCGCCGGCCAGGGTCGGCTCCAGGCGGGCTCGGCCGCCGAGGAAGCCGAGTTCCATGAGGACGGCCAGGCCGGCCACCTCGGCGCCGGCCCGGCGGATCAGCTGGATCGAGGCCTCCGCGGTACCGCCCGTCGCCAGGACGTCGTCCACGACGAGGACACGGTCGCCGGCGGCCAGGTCCTCGTCGTGGACCTCGATCTCCGCGGAGCCGTACTCCAGGTCGTACGTCTGGCTGAGGGTCGCCCCGGGGAGCTTGCCGGCCTTGCGTACGGGGATGAAGCCGATGCCCGCGCGGACGGCGACCGGAGCGCCGAGGATGAAGCCGCGGGCCTCCAGGCCCACGATCTTCGTGGCACCGGTGTTCCCGGCGATCTCGGCCAGCGCGTCGGTGAGCGCCGTGAACGCCGCCGGGTCCGCCAGGAGCGGGGTGATGTCCTTGAACATCACGCCCGGCTCCGGGTAGTCCGCCACATCACGGATACGGCTGAGCAGCAGCTCCTCGATGTCGGTCATCGACGCTTCCCCGAGGGTCGGCCACGGCCCCGGTTGCGCGCCGCGGGCTGGTTGCGCGGCCCGACCACCGCGGGGGTGGCGTCCTCGGACTCGTCGTCCAGCGGCTCGTCGCCGGCCGGGGCGTCCGGGGACTCGCCCTGCGCGGCGGACTGCGCCCGCTTGGCGAGGACGCGCTTCTTGAGGGCCTTCATCTGCGGCTCGCGCTCCTTGAGGTCGGCGACGAGCGGCGTGGCGATGAAGATCGAGGAGTACGCACCGGCGGCGAGACCGACGAACAGCGACAGCGAGATGTCGTTGAGCATGCCCGCGCCGAGGAACCCGCCACCGATGAACAGCAGGCCCGCCACCGGCAGCAGCGCGACCACCGTGGTGTTGACGGAACGGACCAGGGTGCTGTTGATCGAGCGGTTGGCGATGTCGCTGTAGGTCCAGCGGGTCTGTTTGGTGATGTCCTTCGTCTGCTCCTTGAGGCTGTCGAAGACGACGACCGTGTCGTAGAGCGAGTAACCGAGGATCGTCAGCAGACCGATCACCGTGCCCGGTGTGACCTCGAAGCCGACGAGGGCGTAGATGCCGACCGTGATGGTGATGTCGTGGATCAGCGCGACGAAGGCCGCGAGTGCCATGCGCCACTCGAAGGCGATCGCCAGATAGATCACCACAAGGACCAGGAAGATCCCGAGTCCCTGCCAGGCCTTGTTGGCGATCTGCTCACCCCAGCTGGGGCCGACCAGCTCGCCGGTGACGTCGCTCTCCTCGACGCCGAGCTTCTCTGCCAGTTCCGCCGAGACCTTGTTGGCCTGCTGGGTGTCGATGCCCGCGACCTGGATGCGCAGCGTGGCCTCGTCGCCTTCGCCGAGCTTCTGCACGATCGCGTCGTGGCCGGACGCCTCTTCCGCGTACTCCTGCGCCTGGGACACCGAGACGCTGGTCTTCGGGGTGTTGAAGACGGCCCCGCCCTGGAACTCGATGCCCATGTTCAGGCCGCGCACCGCCAGGCCGACGATGGCCGTGATGGTGATCAGGATCGAGAGGCCGTACCAGAGCTTGCGGTTGCCGACGAAGTCGTAGCCGACCTCGCCACGGTGCAGTCGGGCGCCGAGGTTGCCGAGCTTCGACATTCTCACGCCTCCTTCGGGTCGACAGGGCCGGCGGGGTGGGAAGGACGGCGCGTACGGCGCAGCGGTGGCTTGGCACCCAGTCGCTTGGGATCGAGACCGGACCAGCTGTGGCCACTGGAGAAGAACTTGCTGCGGGCCAGGAGCGTCAGCAGCGGCTTGGTGAACAGGAACACGACCACCACGTCGAGCAGGGTGGTCAGGCCGAGCGTGAACGCGAAGCCCTGGACCTTGCCGACGGTGACGATGAAGAGCACCGCGGCGGCGAGGAACGACACGAAGTCCGAGACCAGGATGGTGCGCCGGGCGCGCGGCCAGGCACGCTCGACGGCGGGCCGCAGCGAGCGGCCCTCGCGGATCTCGTCCCGGACGCGTTCGAAGTACACGATGAACGAGTCCGCTGTGATGCCGATGGCGACGATGGCACCGCAGACGGCCGGAAGATTCAGCGCGAAGCCGATGGTCGGGCCGAGCAGAGCCATGATCGTGTAGGTCAGGGCCGCGGAGATCAGCAGCGAGAGGATCGCGATCAGCGCCAGGCCGCGGTAGTAGACCAGCAGGTAGATGACGACCAGGGCGAGACCGATCGCACCGGCGATCAGACCGGCCTTCAGTTGCTCACCGCCGAGCGCGGCGGTCACCGTGGTGACGCTGTCCTCCTGGAAGGACAGCGGCAGGGCGCCGTACGACAGCATGTTGGCGAGGCTCTGCGCCGAATCCTGGTTGAAGTTGCCGGAGATCTCGGCGCTGCCGCCCGTCAGGGCTTCGCGGACGAACGGGTCGGAGACGACCTCGCCGTCCAGCACGATCGCGAACTGGTTCTGCGGGGACTGGTTCTTGGCCAGCTTGCCGGTGGTGGCGGCGAACTTCTTGCTGCCCTCGCCCGTGAACTTCATGTTCACGGTCCAGCCGGCGCCGCTCGTCGTCTGGAAGACGGCCTGGGCGCTCTTGACGTCCGTGCCGTCGACCTCGGCCGGGCCGAGGATGTACTTCTGCCACTGGCCCTGCGAGTTCTGACCGCAGGCGACGGTGGGATCGGTGGGCTTGGCGCCGTCACCGGCCTTGGCGCGGGCCGCCTTCTTCGAGCAGTCCAGCGCGGCGTACTGCGCTTCGAGCTTGCTGGTCGAGGAGTCGCCGGAGGGGGTGCTGCTCGCGGACGGGGAGCTGGTGGAAGAAGCGCTCGCGGACGGCGTGGTGTCGGCCTTCAGGGCGTCGGTGACCGCGCGGCCCTGCGTGGTGGAGCTCGCAGAGGGGCTGGTGGAGCCGGAGGGGGAGGTCGCCTTGTCCTTGTCGGCGGAGTCGCCGGACGCACCGCTGGAGGCGCTCGGCGAGGGGGTGGGGGTCGCACCGCCGCCCGACACCTCGGTGGCGACGACCGGCCGGAAGTACAGCTTGGCGGTGGTGCCTACCTGGGCCCGGGCTTCCTTGGAGTTCGTGCCCTTGGGGATGTTGACGATGATGTTCTTGTCGCCCTGGGTCTGAACCTCGGACTCCGAGACACCAAGACCATTGACACGGCGCTCCATGATCTCGACCGCGGTGTCCATGTTGGTCTTGTTGATCGCGGATTCCTGGCCGGGCTCGGCAACCGCGCGAAGCGTGATGCTCGTGCCGCCGGCCAGGTCGATACCGAGTCGCGGAGTGGTGTGCCCCGAGGCGAACATCCCTCCGGTGAGCGCCGCGATGGCGATCAGGATGAGGGCCAGCGAGCGCCCTGGCTTGCTCTGGGCGCTCGCGTTCCGGCCCTTCTTAGGTGCTGCCACCTTCTCGTACTCCCTCTCGGGCCGCCTCGCACCGGATCAACGGGCGGGCGGCCATGACATGGTGTCGGGATCCCGTGCGAGCTCAGCATGCCCGGGGGCGCGCAGGCGTGGCCCGCGCGCCCCGGAGCATCGCTACTTCGCGTCGGTGTCGCCGTCGGTCTTCTTCGGCTCGTCGTCCGTCTTCGCCTCGGCGGCCACGGCTTCGGACGGCTCCTCGACCTCGGCGTCCTTGTCCGCGTCCTTCTTTCCAAGGTCGACGGACTTCTCGTCGGAGGCGGCGGGCTCGTCGGCCTCGGTGAGGGAGGAGGCGTCGTCCGGGACGACATCGGACTTCAGGTCGTGCTCGATGCCGTGCACGATGCGGTTGTACTCGTCGTCGGAGAGGACGGCACCGATCGCGTTCTTGGCGAAGAGGAGCTCCACGCCCGGTCCGGCGTCAACGAGGACCGTGTCGTCGCTGACCTCCTTGACGGTGGCGTACAGGCCCCCGATGGTGCGGATGCCGCTGCCGGGCTGCATTTGGTTCCGCATGTCGGCCGCCTGCTGCTGCTTCTTCTTGGCCGACCGGGTCATCAGGAACATGGCCCCGATGAGCACGATGAACGGGAGGAGGGTCACGAGACTCACGGGTCGGAACTTCCTTCACACGACCGCGATGGTGAGCGGCCTGATGGTTGGGGGTATGTGTGCCGCCGACAAGGGCGGCATCGGCGGAGTCTAAGCGAGTCTCCGCGCATGGAACAACGCTCAGCATGGCACTGGGGTTCCTGCTCCGGCCAGTGTGCTCGCCGTGACCGGGCCATCACGTCCCGAACAGGTCCTGTTGTCCGTTTCCCGCAGCCTGCGAGCCCGGCGGGGTGAGGCCGAGATGCGCCCATGCCGCCGGGGTGGCGACCCTGCCGCGCGGGGTGCGGGCGAGCAGGCCCTCCCGTACGAGGAAGGGTTCCGCGACCTCCTCGACCGTCTCGCGCTCCTCTCCCACCGCGACGGCAAGCGTGGACAGGCCGACCGGGCCGCCGCCGAACAGTTTCAGCAGGGCCTCCAGAACACCGCGGTCGAGACGGTCGAGCCCGCGCGCATCGACCTCGTAGACGGCGAGGGCGGCGCCGGCGATGTCCCTCGTGATGATCCCGTCGGCCTTGACCTGGGCGTAGTCGCGGACGCGGCGCAGCAGGCGGTTGGCAATACGGGGCGTGCCGCGGGAGCGGCCGGCGATCTCGGCGGCGCCGTCGGCCTCGATCTCCACCTCGAGGAGGCTGGCCGAGCGGTGGATGACGCGCTCCAGCTCGACGGGCTCGTAGAACTCCATGTGCGCGGTGAAGCCGAACCGGTCGCGCAGCGGGGGCGGCAGCAGACCCGCGCGCGTGGTGGCGCCGACCAGGGTGAACGGGGGCAGCTCCAGCGGGATGGCGGTGGCACCCGGCCCCTTGCCGACGATGACGTCGACGCGGAAGTCCTCCATCGCCATGTACAGCATCTCCTCGGCGGGCCGGGACATGCGGTGGATCTCGTCGAGGAAGAGGACCTCGCCCTCCTGCAGGGAGGACAGGATCGCGGCGAGATCGCCGGCGTGCTGGATGGCGGGGCCGCTGGTGATGCGGATGGGGGCGCCCATCTCGGCCGCGATGATCATCGAGAGTGTGGTCTTGCCGAGGCCGGGGGCGCCGGAGAGCAGCACGTGGTCGGCGGTGGCGCCACGCGCGCGGGCGGCGCGCAGCACGAGGTCGAGCTGTTCGCGGACCTTCTCCTGGCCGATGAACTCGTCCAGGTCCTTCGGGCGCAGCGCGGCCTCTACGGCCTGGTCCTCACGGTCGGCGGACGCACCGACGAGCCGCTCGGCGGCGGGGGTGTCGGTGGTGTCGTCCCAGTTCATGGAGTGTGCCTCGCGGTCGCGGTCGGTTGGATCGTACGAGGATCAGGGCGTCCCCGGAGCGGCGCCTTCGGGCCTTTCCGTGGCACCGCTCGATCAGCGGGCTCTGTTCAGGGTCTGAAGCGCGGCCTTCAGCAGCTGCCCGACCTGGGGCGTGCCCTCGGCGGCCTCGGCCTGCGGAGCCACCGCGGCGACCGCCTCGTCGGCCTCGCGGGTCGCGTAGCCGAGGCCGATCAGCGCGGCGTGCAGCTGGTCGCGCCAGCCCTGGGTGACGGGAGCGCCCACCGCAGGCGCGCCGATGGGCTCGCCCAGGCGGTCCTTCAGCTCCAGGAGCAGCTTCTGGGCGCCCTTCTTGCCGATGCCGGGGACGGCGGTGAGCGACTTCTCGTCGGCGGTCGTAACGGCTCGGCGCAGGGCGTCGGGCGAGTGCACCGCCAGCATCGCCTGGGCCAGGCGCGGGCCGACTCCGCTCGCGGTCTGGAGCAGCTCGAACGTCTGCCGTTCGTCGTCGTCCGCGAAGCCGTACAGCGTGAGGGAGTCCTCGCGCACCACCAGCGAGGTGTGCAGCTTGGCGGGCTTGCCGAGGCGCAGGGTGGACAGGGTGTTCGGCGTGCACTGGACGGCCATGCCGACTCCGCCCACCTCGACGACCGCGGCGTCCGGAGCGAGTGCGGCCACTGTGCCACTGACGAAGGCGATCATGCCGTACGGCCTTTCGGTGCTTTGGCTGTGTGCAGGGCGACGGCCTGCTGGAGTCGGTTCTGCGCGGGGCCGCGCCAGATGTGGCAGATGGCGAGCGCGAGGGCGTCGGCGGCGTCGGCCGGCTTGGGCGGGGCGCTGAGCCGCAGCAGGCGGGTGACCATGGCGCCGACCTGGGCCTTGTCGGCGCGACCGCTGCCGGTGACGGCGGCCTTGACCTCGCTGGGCGTGTGCAGCGCGACGGGGATGCCGCGGCGCGCGGCGCAGAGCATGGCGACGGCGCTGGCCTGGGCGGTGCCCATCACCGTACGGACGTTGTGCTGGCTGAACACCCGCTCCACGGCGACGAATTCGGGCCTGTGCTCGTCCAGCCACTGCTCGATGCCCTGCTCGATGGCGACGAGGCGGTGTCCCAACTCGGCGTCCGCAGGCGTCCGTACGACGCCGACGCCGAGCATGGTGAGCGGGCGTCCGGCGACGCCCTCGACCACGCCGACTCCGCATCGGGTCAGCCCCGGGTCCACCCCCAGTACACGCACCCCGGTACCTTCCGTTCGATTGCCTGTTTGTGCAGGCTATCGGGTGCCACCGACAACGCCGGGCAGCAACTCCCGGCAAAGCGACGGGCCGACGGGTGCGTCCCGTCGGCCCGTTGAGCCAGTGCAGCTCGCGGCAGCGCTATGCGTCGACCTTTTCCATGATCTCGTCGCTGACATCGAAGTTGGCGAAGACGTTCTGCACGTCGTCGCTGTCCTCGAGCGCGTCGATCAGCTTGAAGATCTTCTTGGCGCCTTCCTCGTCCAGTTCGACCTGGACGGACGGCACGAAGCTGGAGTCGGCGGAGTCGTAGTCGATGCCGGCCTCCTGGAGGGCGGTGCGGACCGCGACCAGGTCGGTGGCCTCGCTGATGACCTCGTAGGACTCGCCGAGGTCGTTGACCTCCTCGGCGCCGGCGTCCAGGACGGCGGTGAGGACGTCGTCCTCGGTCAGCTCGCCCTTGGGGACGATGACGACGCCCTTGCGGCTGAACATGTAGGACACCGAGCCCGGGTCGGCCATGTTGCCGCCGTTGCGGGTCATGGCGACGCGGACGTCGGAGGCGGCGCGGTTGCGGTTGTCCGTCAGGCACTCGATGAGCACGGCGACGCCGTTCGGGCCGTAGCCCTCGTACATGATCGTCTCGTAGTCGGCGCCACCGGCCTCGAGACCGCCGCCACGCTTGACCGCGGAGTCGATGTTCTTGTTCGGAACCGACTGCTTCTTCGCCTTCTGGATGGCGTCGTACAGCGTCGGGTTGCCCTCGATGTCAACGCCACCCATGCGGGCCGCGACCTCGATGTTCTTGATCAGCTTCGCGAAGAGCTTGCCGCGTTTGGCGTCGATCACGGCCTTCTTGTGCTTCGTCGTAGCCCATTTAGAGTGGCCGGACATCTGCCTGTCTCCTTCGCGTAACCCATCTATGAACGAACGCCAGAGATCCTACAAGGACTCGGCTGTCCGGTCCGCGCGCACCATGTCGACGAAAAGGCCGTGCACGCGGTGGTCGCCGGTCAGTTCCGGGTGGAACGACGTGGCGAGCGCGTTGCCCTGGCGGACCGCGACGATGTGGCCGTCGTGCTCGGCGAGGACCTCGGCCTCGGCGCCGACGGACTCGACCCAGGGGGCGCGGATGAAGACGCCCTCCACAGGAGCGCCCGCGATGCCCTGCACGTCGACCGCCGCTTCGAAGGACTCGTTCTGACGTCCGAAGGCGTTGCGGCGCACGATCATGTCGATGCCGCCGATCGTCTCCTGGCCCGAGCGCGGGTCGAGGATCTTGTCGGCGAGCATGATCATGCCGGCGCAGGTGCCGTAGACGGGCATGCCGCCCCGCACGCGCGCGCGAAGGGGCTCCATCACGTCGAAGAGGACGGCCAGCTTGGAGATGGTCGTGGACTCGCCGCCGGGGATGACGAGGCCGTCCACCTCGGCGAGCTCTTCGGGGCGCCGCACCGGCCTGGCCACGGCGTCGGCCGCGGCCAGGGCGATGAGGTGCTCCCGTACGTCGCCCTGGAGGGCCAGGACGCCTATCACGGGTGTGTTGCTCATGGGATGTGGTGCCTTACCAGCCGCGGTTGGCGTAGCGCTCGGTCTCGGGGAGGGTGTCGCAGTTGATGCCGACCATGGCCTCGCCCAGGTTGCGGGACGCGTCCGCGATGATCTTCGGGTCGTCGAAGAAGGTGGTCGCCTTGACGATGGCGGCGGCGCGCTTGGCCGGGTCGCCGGACTTGAAGATGCCGGAGCCCACGAAGACGCCCTCGGCGCCGAGCTGGCGCATCAGGGCGGCGTCGGCCGGGGTGGCCACGCCACCGGCGGAGAACAGCACCACCGGGAGCTTGCCGAGCTCGGAGACTTCCTTGACCAGCTCGTACGGGGCGCGCAGGTCCTTGGCGGCGGCGTACAGCTCGTTGTTGTCGAAGCCGCGCAGCTTGGCGATCTCGTTCTTGATCTGGCGCAGGTGGCGGACGGCCTCGACGACGTTGCCGGTGCCGGCCTCGCCCTTGGAGCGGATCATGGCCGCGCCCTCGGCGATGCGGCGCAGGGCCTCGCCCAGGTTGGTGGCGCCACAGACGAAGGGGGTCGTGAAGGCCCACTTGTCGGAGTGGTTGACCTCGTCGGCCGGGGTGAGGACCTCGGACTCGTCGATGTAGTCGACGCCGAGGGACTGCAGGACCTGGGCCTCGACGAAGTGGCCGATGCGGGACTTGGCCATGACCGGGATGGAGACGGCATCGATGATGCCCTCGATCATGTCCGGGTCGGACATCCGGGCCACGCCGCCGTCCTTGCGGATGTCGGCGGGGACCCGCTCGAGGGCCATGACGGCGACGGCGCCCGCGTCCTCGGCGATCTTCGCCTGCTCCGGAGTGACGACGTCCATGATCACGCCGCCCTTGAGCTGCTCGGCCATGCCGCGCTTCACGCGTGCGGTGCCGGTCTCGGGGGCCTGGTTTTCGGAGATGGACACGGGTTGACCTCGCTGTGTGAAAGAGGGTTACTGCAAGCATCGAGGAAACGTGAGGTGTACGGGCCACTTCAAGGGCCAATGGTGAGGCGGTGGATCGTTTTGCCTGCCGGGGCGCCGCCCTGACCCGGCCGCGTTAACGTCCTTGCATGGAACAGCGCATCAGCCTGGTCACGCTGGGAGTCCTTGATGTGGCACGCTCCCGGGCCTTCTACGAGGCCCTGGGCTGGCGGGGCCAGGAGGTCGAGGAGACCGTCTTCTTCCAGGCGGGCGGACTTGCCCTGGTGTTGTGGGGCCGCGACAAACTGGCGCGGGACTGCGGGCTGACCGACGGCACGGCGGGCACGCCGGCCGGCTTCGGCGGGATCGCCCTGGCCCACAACGTGCGCTCCGACGCCGAGGTCGACGAGCTGCTGACGGCCGCGGAACGGGCCGGGGCGACCGTCACCAAGCCCGCGGCCACCAACGCCGTCGGCTTCTACTCCGGCGCCTTCGTCGACCCCGACGGCCACGCCTGGGAGGTCGCGCACAACCCCGGGTTCCCGCTCGCCGCCGACGGTTCCCTCACGATCCCCGACTTCGGCACGTCCTAGGCGGGCCGGTCCGCCAGGGCCGTCGGCGGCTCGTCGTCCATCTCGAAGGCCAGCGGAAACGGGGCGTGGCCCGCCAGGCGGAACAGGCGGACCTTGCGGTGGCGCCGCAGCGCCCTGGCCGCCCGTACGGCGTCGTTGTGGAAGCGGCGGGCCATCGGTACCCGGCGGACCGCCTCCGTCAGCTCACGGGCCGCTTCCTCGCCCCCGGGCGCCTCCCGGACGGCCTCCACCTGCTGGGACTCGGCGAACACGGCCCGCAGCGCCTGGCTCAGCTCGCTCTCGGCGACCTCCCGCTGCTCCTCCTCGGCCTGCCGGGCGGCGTGGGCGGCCTCGTACAGGACGATCGACGCGGCCGGATCCAGCACACCGGAGGTGGCCAGTTCCTGGGCCACCGAGGCACGGCGCAGCAGCTGCGCGTCGAGCGCGGCACGCGCCGCGTCGATCCTGGCGTGCAGCCGGTCCAGGCGGCCTGCCGTCCAGCTCAGGTAGAGGCCGATCGCCACGAGGACGACGAGGATCCAGATCAGAGTTGCGGTCACGGGCGGCACACTAGCTCCGCCGGGTCAGCCGAGGTTCGTGCGGGGCGTCGGTGTTGCGTGCGCGGCGGCGGTGTTGCCGTAGGACCGGCGCCTGACACAACTCGGCGCTCGCTCGCCCTCAGTCCCGCGCCAACCCCAGCCGAGCCCGCAACCCGCCGGCCCCGCCGCTCCCGGTCCGCTCGTCCGCGGCCACCGCTGTCGCCCCGGCCGTGACCGTCTCGTACACCGACAGGATGTCCGCCCCGACCGTCGACCAGTCGAAGCGGCGTACGTGCGCGCTCCCGCGCTTGCGCAGCTCGGCCCGGCGGACCGGGTCCTCCAAGAGGCGTACCGCCGTCTCGGCCAGGGCGTCCGCGTCCTCGTTGGCGAAGAGTTCGCCCGCCGCGCCCTGGTCGAGGACCTGGGCGAAGGCATCCAGGTCCGAGGCCAGGACGGGAGCGCCGGCCGACAGCGCCTCGACCAGGATGATCCCGAAGCTCTCGCCGCCGGTGTTGGGGGCCACGTACAGGTCGACGCTGCGCAGGAAGCGGGCCTTGTCCTCGTCGCTGACCATGCCGAGGAACTCGACGCGGGGGCGGAGCTCGGCGGGCAGGGACTCCACCGCCTCCTCCTCGTCGCCGCGGCCCGCCACCAGAAGCCTGGTCTGCGGGCGGGCGGCGAGGATCTTCGGCAGGGCTCTCATGAGGACCGGCAGGCCCTTGCGGGGCTCGTCGATGCGGCCCATGAAGCCGATCGTGTCGCCCTGCCAGTCGGGGTTGGGCTCGGCCTTGGCGAAGAAGTCGACGTCGACGCCGTTGGGGATGACGACCGCGTCGCCGCCGAGGTGTTCCACCAGCGTGCGGCGGGCGTACTCGCTCACCGCGATCCGGGCGCTGATCTTCTCCAGGGCCGCCTGGAGGATCGAGTACGCGGCGATCATCGCCCGCGAGCGCGGGTTGGAGGTGTGGAAGGTGGCCACGATGGGGCCCTGCGCGGCCCAGCAGGCCAGCAGGCCGAGGGACGGCGACGTCGGCTCGTGGATGTGGATGACGTCGAACCGGCCGTCGTGCAGCCAGCGGCGGACCCGGGCCGCCGAGAGGAAGCCGAAGTTCAGGCGGGCGACCGAGCCGTTGTACGGGACCGGCACCGCGCGGCCCGCCGAGACGACGTACGGCGGGAGCGGGGTGTCGTCGTCGGCCGGGGCCAAAACGGACACCTCGTGGCCGAGCCGGATGAAGTACTCGGCGAGGTCGCGGATGTGGAACTGGACGCCACCTGGCACGTCCCAGGAGTACGGACAGACGATGCCGATCCTCACGGACGCTCTCCCGCCGGGCCGTCGGCCGGTCGTGGTTCCAGGTCGGCGAGCCACAAGCGCTGGAGCATGTGCCAGTCCTCCGGATGTTCGGCGATCCCCGTGGCGAAGGCGTCGGCCAGCGCCTGTGTCATGACAGACGTCTTCTCGGCCCGGGTACCTGTCTCGGGTACCTCGATCGGGGGATGGATCCGCCCCTGCATGACGGGCGAGTCGTCGTACCAGAGCGTGACGGGGAGCAGGAGGGCCCCGGTCTGCTGGGCCAGCAGCGCCGGGCCGGCCGGCATCCGGGCCGTGTCGCCGAAGAAGTCGACCTCGACGCCGGACGCGGACAGGTCACGGTCGGAGACCAGGCAGACCAGGCCACCGTCGCGCAGCCTGCGGGCCAGCGTGCCGAAGGCGGTGCCACCGCTGTGCGGCAGGACCTCCATTCCGAGGCCCTCGCGGTAGGCGACGAAGCGGTCGTAGAGGGTTTCGGGCTTGAGGCGTTCGGCGACCGTGGTGAACGGCGTCTCCAGCTCGGTGGTGACCCACGCGCCCGCGAGGTCCCAGTTGGCCAGGTGCGGAAGGGCGAGTATCACGCCGTTCCCGGCGGCCAGGCCGTCGGTCAGGTGGTGGACGTCCTTGACGTCGAAGCCGCCCTTGACGCGCTCGGCGCTCCAGGCGGGCAGCCGGAAGGACTCCATCCAGTAGCGCAGGTACGACCGCATGCCCGCGCGCGAGAGCTCGGCCAGGCGCTCCGGGGTCGCGTCGGGCACCACACGCGCGTAGTTGCTCTCCAACCGCTGGACGCCCTTGCCCCGCTGCTTCCAGGCGAGGTCGGCGATGGTGCGGCCGAGCCGTACCGCCACCGGCTCGGGGAGCTTCTTGACGGTGCCCCAGCCGAGTCCGTACAGCGCGTCCGTGAGGCGGTCCTGGGCGCTCACTTGGCGGCCTCGCTCCCTTGGGAGGCCTCCCGCGGCTTGTCCTGCGTGTCCGCGGCGGCCTCCGCCTCGGCGGACTCGCGAC
This sequence comes from Streptomyces sp. NBC_01017, assembly GCF_045162795.1. Taxonomy (NCBI): domain Bacteria; kingdom Bacillati; phylum Actinomycetota; class Actinomycetes; order Kitasatosporales; family Streptomycetaceae; genus Streptomyces; species Streptomyces sp. NBC_01017. The sequence goes on along the minus strand of NZ_CP108683.1, from coordinate 8,573,501 downwards.
GGACCGTGACGACGCGCTGGATCAGCGTGACGAGGCTGCCGACGGCGACGATCCACAGGGCGACGGGCAGCAGGTACTGGATGCCGGGCACCCCGAACTTGTGCAGGCCGGCGAAACCGGCCGCGACCAGCGAGATCACCAGTCGCTCGGCGCGCTCGACGAGACCGTTGACCGCGACCGGCAGGCCGATCGACTCGCCGCGTGCCTTGGTGTACGACACCACCTGGCCGCTGGCCAGGCAGAAGATCGAGACGGCGCACAGGACGAGGTCGTCGCCCCCACCGGCGTACCAGAGGATGAAGCCGCCGAAGATCGCGCCGTCGGCGACCCGGTCGAGCGTGGAGTCCAGGAAGGCACCCCAGCGGCTGGAGCGGCCGAGCTGGCGGGCCATGTTGCCGTCGACGAGGTCGGAGAACACGAACAGCGTGATCACGACCGTGCCCCAGAAGAACTCGCCCATGGGGTAGAAGACCAGCGCGCCCGCGACCACACCGGCGGTGCCGATGAGCGTGACCGTGTCCGGGCTGACGCCCCGCCGGATCAAAAACGCGGCGAACGGTGTGAGAACACGCGTGAAGAATGCACGCGCGTACTTGTTCAGCATGGCCTTCCCGAGGGTCGGTGTGGCGCCGCGGCCCCTGCTGGCCACCGGCTGGCCCATCGTAGCCACGCGTGCGTGCGTGCGACCGCCGGGCACTCGTACCCGGGTCCGGCGGGCAGGTCCACCCGCGGCGGATGGCGCGATCGCGTCCGCCGTATGGACGCACCGTGACGGGAGTGGAAAGCTCGAAGGACCGCGGGCGTCACCGGAGCCGCCATCGCACGCGGAACGGTATGTCCGCGCCCACAGTGACCTCACCGTGCACGGGAGGCAGGATCATGGGCGACAAGGCGAATGCACACCCCGGAGCCGCCGGCAGGGCTACAGCGGCCGACCACCCCGCGTCCGTACGGAATGTGGTACTGGTCGGCCACTCCGGATCGGGCAAGACCACCTTGGTGGAAGCCCTCGCACTCACGGCGGGGGCGGTGAACCGGGCGGGCCGTGTCGAGGACGGCGGCACCGTCTCGGACTACGACGAGATCGAGCACCGGCAGCAACGCTCGGTGCAGCTCTCCCTGGTGCCGGTCGAATGGGACGGCATCAAGGTCAACCTTCTGGACACCCCCGGATATGCCGACTTCGTCGGGGAGCTCAGGGCCGGTCTGCGAGCGGCGGACGCGGCCCTTTTCGTCGTCTCGGCCTCGGACGGTGTGGACGGCTCGACCCGCATGGTGTGGGAGGAGTGCGCGGCCGTCGGCATGCCGCGCGCGATCGTCGTCACGCACCTGGAGTCCGCGCGGGCCGACTACGAGGAGATGACGCGGATCTGCGCGGAGGCCTTCGGCGGCGAGGACCCGGACGCCGTGCTCCCGCTGTATCTGCCGCTGCACGGCCCGCAGGCCCCCGACGGGCACGCACCCGTGACCGGACTGATCGGGCTGCTGTCGCAGCAGCTGTTCGACTACTCCTCCGGGGAACGCAAGGAGTCCGAACCCGGCGACGACCAGCTGCCGCAGATCGAGGAGGCCCGCAACCGGCTGATCGAGGGGATCATCTCCGAGTCGGAGGACGAGACCCTGATGGACCGGTACCTCGGCGGCGAGCAGATCGACGTCAAGACGCTGATCGAGGACCTGGAACGGGCCGTCGCGCGCGGTGCCTTCCATCCCGTCCTGGCCGCGGCGCCCGCGGCCGACGGCGCCCGGCAGGGGCTCGGCACGATCGAGGTGCTGGAGCTGATCACGCGCGGGTTCCCGACGCCGCTGGAACGCGAGGCGCCCGCGGTCACCACGGTCGACGGCAAACCGCGCGCACTGAAGGTGTGCGACCCGGACGGGCCGCTGGTCGCGGAGGTGGTGAAGACCGCGTCCGACCCGTACGTCGGCCGGGTCTCGCTGGTACGGGTGTTCTCCGGCACTCTGCACCCCGACGAGACCGTGCACGTCTCCGGGCACGGCCTGGAGGACCGCGGCCACGAGGACCACGACGTCGACGAGCGGATCGGCGCCCTGTCGGCGCCCTTCGGCAAGCAGCAGCGCACGCTCAGCCACTGCATCGCCGGTGACCTCGCGTGCGTGGCGAAGCTGAGCCGCGCGGAGACCGGCGACACTCTGTCGGCCAAGGACGACCCGCTCCTGATGGAGCCGTGGCAGATGCCCGACCCGCTGCTGCCGCTCGCCATCCAGGCACACAGCAAGGCCGACGAGGACAAACTCTCGCAGGGCCTGTCCCGTCTGGTCGCCGAGGACCCCACCATGCGACTGGAACAGAACCAGGCCACCCACCAGGTCGTGCTGTGGTGTCTGGGCGAGGCTCACGCGGACGTCGCACTGGAGAGGCTGCGCAGGCGCTACGGCGTCCAGGTCGACGTCGTACCGCACATGGTCTCGCTGCGGGAGACGTTCGCGGGCAAGTCGGCGGGCCGCGGCCGGCATGTGAAGCAGTCCGGCGGGCACGGGCAGTACGCGATCTGCGAGATCGAGGTGGAGCCCCTGCCGGGCGGTTCGGGCATCGAGTTCGTGGACAAGGTCGTCGGCGGCGCGGTGCCACGGCAGTTCATCCCCTCGGTGGAGAAGGGCGTAAGGGCCCAGGCGGCCAAGGGAGTTGCGGCCGGCCATCCGCTCGTCGACGTCCGGGTCACGCTGCTCGACGGCAAGGCGCACTCGGTGGACTCCTCCGACGCCGCCTTCCAGACGGCCGGTGCGCTGGCGCTGCGTGAGGCGGCTGCCGACGCGAAGATCCATCTGCTGGAGCCGGTGGCCGAGGTGTCCGTCCTGGTCGGTGACGACTACGTCGGCGCCGTGATGAGCGACCTGTCCGGGCGGCGCGGCCGGGTTCTCGGCACCGAGCAGACCAACGGCAGCCGCACGCTCATCAGGGCCGAGGTGCCCGAGATCGAGATCGGGCGGTACGCCGTCGATCTCCGCTCGCTGTCACACGGCACCGCACGCTTCAACCGTTCGTACGCGCGGCACGAACCGATGCCGGCGCAGATCGCGGAAAGGATTCGGGAAGAGGCGCGCGTCGCCTCGTAGTTGGCGCCCGGCGCCACCAAGTGGCCTGTGTGGATCGCTCCCCTCCGCGTCGGCGGGCGGCTTCGGCCGTCCGCCGACGATTGTCGGTGGCGGAGGATACGCTGATCATTGATCAACAGGTGTGCGAAGTACGGAAGTCGGGAAGGCCGCAGAAGCGACAGTGGGCGGCGATCGGGGGCGGGAATGACCGTTGAGAGCGGTTACGCGGACATCTTCGGTCCGCAGGTGCCGCGCACGGCAGGTGAGGGCCAGACGGCGACGTTCGCGTTGGCCTCGGCGGCCTATCGGGACAATCCGTACGAGGACATCAAGAAGGCCGACAACGAATGGCACCAGACCGACATCAAGGCGGGCCGCGGCTGGGCGAGGATCTTCCGTCCCAACCTCGGTGAGGCCTTCTCGCGGGCCGTGGTCGACCGCATGCTCGGCAGTGGCCGCAAGCCCCTGATCCAGTCCTTCGGCACCGAGCCGCAGGTCGTCGTCGAGCACTGTCTGGCCGCGAACAACATCCGCAAGGCGCGCGACCGGATGCTCAGCGCCATCATGGTGATCTGCGGCGTGCTGTTCCTGCCCGGCCTGTTCGTGTGGCTGCTGGTCTTCACGCTGCGCACCACCATCGTCAAGCGGGACGAGAAGCGCGGCGGCGCCCTCGCCTCGGTGCTGCTGGTGGCGGCGGGCGCGCTCGCCGTGCTCTTCCTGCTCCGCATGCCGTTCACCGGCTTCTGGGGCTGGTATGCGCGGGCCTCGGTCCTCATGCCCGTGGTCGGCTGGTTCTGGGCCAAGCAGGTCTGCGAGCGCACCGCGAGGGATCTGCGGGAGCGCTGGGACAGCCTGCTGGCCGGCAGCAGCGTCGGCGCGAAGGTGCCGGAGGCGGTGCCGACCAGCCCCACCGAGACCCAGGCCGAGCAGCTGCGCCAGTCCCTGGCCAAGCTGAGCGCCGAGCAGCAGTCCAACTCCGTGTTCTACGCCGGGCCCAAGGGGATACTCGGCATGGGCACACGCTGGGGCAGCTGGCAGCTGGCCGAGGACCTGGTGGCCGCGGACTCCACGCGGGAGATCCACCCGTTCCGCAGTTGGGACGTCATCCGCTCGATCCACGACCAACTGCGCATGCTGGAGCGCGGTCCGCTGAACACCGGTGGTTTCCCCAAGCCTTCGATACGGCACTGGGTCGTCACGCCGATCGCGGAGGGCGCGAAGGCGGTGTCCCGGCCGGAGGGCACGGACGTCGAGGCGTACCAGGTCAAGAACCACGCGATACAGGACATCTGCAACAAGCAGCAGTTCGGCAGCGGTGACCGGCACTACCTGGGCGTCCAGTGGACGCTCTGGGACGGCCAGTTGATCATCACCATGCTGATCACGGTGACCGTGCTGCACGAGACGTTGCGCATCGAGGTGACCGGTCATGCCCTCGGTCCGGTGAACGGGCTCTTCCAGGAGAAGCCCGAGGCGCCGACCAAGGAGGTCACCAAGTCGTTCAAGCCGTGGGAGACCCGCAAGGTGAAGCTTCCGCTGGTCAACCCCGACGAGGTGGTGCGGCTGGCGGTGCGGGCCCCGATCTCCTGGTATCCGCCGCTGCTGAACTGGCTCGGCGGGACGATGGGGCTGCCCGAGCCGTTCGGACTGCGGCACGCGTGGGCGGACCAGCCGTGGCGGCACCGGTTCATGGCCGACGACGCGCTGCGCGCGGCCACGCCGGTGCTGCGGGTGGTGCATGCCGCGGCGATCAAGGTGCTGAACGAGAACGGCGTGGACACCGACAAGTTCGGTTCCCGGTCGGCGTTCCTGAGCACGGCGGTGCAGGATCCGATGCCGAGGAAGGCCGACGTGTACGACGCATAGCTGTGGTGCCCTCGGCTTTCGAGGGCACCCTCTACTGCAGGTTGTCGCGGATCAAGCCGCAGGCCAGGCCTCCGCCAGCATCTTCCGGGTGTCGGCCAGCAGCTGTGGCAGTACGCGTGTGTGCCCCACCACCGGCATGAAGTTCGTGTCGCCGCCCCAGCGCGGGACGATGTGCTGGTGGAGGTGGGCCGCGATGCCGGCGCCGGCGACCGTGCCCTGGTTCATGCCGATGTTGAAGCCGTGGGCCCCGGAGGCGGTGCGCAGGGCCGTCATCGCCTGCTTGGTGAGGGCGGCCAGCTCGACGGTCTCCGGCTCGGTGAGGTCGGTGTAGTCGGCGACGTGACGGTAGGGCACGACCATCAGGTGGCCGCCGTTGTACGGGTACAGGTTGAGGACCGCGTACACCTGCTCGCCGCGCTTGACGACCAGCCCGTCCTCGTCGGACTTGGCCGGGATCGAGCAGAAGGGGCAGCCGTCGTCCGCGCCGGGACCGGTCGGCTTGTTCTCACCCTGGATGTAGGCCATCCGATGGGGCGTCCACAGGCGCTGGAACGCGTCCTGGATCCCCACTCCCCACTGCTGCTCCGGCTCACTCGTCATGCGTGCAGCATATTGCTTCGCCCGTTCGCGGCGTGTCGCCGGGGCGACGGGAGGACGGCCACCGGCCAAGCTGGGCCGGTGGACGACGACAGCCCCTACGCCCGCTGGGAGCAGCGCACCGAGATCCCCCTGTTTCTGGCATCGCTGCTCTTCATCGGCGCCTATGCCGCCCGCGTCCTCGACGTGAGCATGGCGTCCGGCTGGCAGCGCCTGTGCGAGTTCACGATGCTCGCGCTCTGGCTGCTGTTCGCCGCGGACTACCTGGTGCGCCGGCACCTCAGCGGACAGCGCTTCTTGCGCTTCGCCAGAACGCACTTCCTGCACACGGTCGTGGTGATCCTGCCGCTGCTGCGGCCGCTGCGCATAGTCCCGCTCTACGACGCCATCCAGCATCGGCAGGGGGAGCCCCGGCTCTCCCTGCACGCGCGCGTGATCGCCTACGCGAGCCTGTCGACCCTGCTGCTCGGCTTCACCGGCGCGCTCGCGGTCTACCAGCAGGAACGTGGTGCGCCCGGGGCCACGATGCTGTCGTTCGGGGACGCCGTGTGGTGGGCCGCAGCGACCCTCAGCACGGTCGGCTACGGCGACATCACGCCGGTGACCACGGGCGGCCGGGCGATCGCGACGGTGATGATGGCCGGCGGGCTGGCCCTGCTCGGCGCGGTGACGGGATCGTTCTCGTCCTGGCTGCTGCAGATCTTCTCCAGCGAGAGCGACAGGAGGCCCCCGGAAAGCTGACGCTCCCGGGGGCCCTCGATCACCGCCGGATCAGATCTGCGTCCGCTCCTCGACCACCTTCGCGATCTTCGCGATGGCCTCGTCGAACGGGATGCCGTTCTCCTGCGAGCCGTCGCGGTAGCGGAAGGAGACGGCGTTGTTGGCCATGTCCTCGTCGCCCGCGATGACCATGAAGGGCACCTTCTGCTTCTGGGCGTTGCGGATCTTCTTCTGCATGCGGTCCGAGGAGGAGTCCACCTCGACCCGCAGGCCCTTCTTCTTGGCCGCCGCGGCGAACTTCTCCAGGTAGTCGACGTGCCCGTCGCCGATCGGGATGCCGAGGGCCTGGACCGGGGCCAGCCACGCCGGGAAGGCGCCCGCGTAGTGCTCCAGGAGCACCGCGAAGAACCGCTCGATCGAGCCGAACAGCGCGCGGTGGATCATGACCGGACGCTGCTTGGCGCCGTCCGGACCGGTGTACTCCAGGTCGAAGCGCTCAGGCAGGTTGAAGTCGAGCTGGATGGTCGACATCTGCCAGGTGCGGCCGATGGCGTCCTTGGTCTGGACGGAGATCTTCGGCCCGTAGAAGGCGGCGCCGCCCGGGTCCGGGACCAGGGGCAGACCCTGCTTCTCGGCGACCTGGCGCAGCGTCTCGGTCGCCTCCTCCCAGACCTCGTCCGAGCCGACGAACTTCTCCGGGTCCTTGGTGGACAGCTCCAGGTAGAAGTCGGTCAGGCCGTAGTCGCGGAGCAGGCCGAGGACGAAGGTGAGCGTCTTGTCGAGCTCCTCCGACATCTGCTCGCGCGTGCAGTAGATGTGCGCGTCGTCCTGCGTGAAACCACGCGCGCGCGTGAGGCCGTGCACGACGCCCGACTTCTCGTACCGGTACACGGTCCCGAACTCGAAGAGGCGCAGCGGCAGTTCACGGTAGGAACGCCCGCGCGCGTCGAAGATCAGGTTGTGCATCGGGCAGTTCATGGGCTTGAGGTAGTAGTCCACGCCCTCGTCGAGCTGCATGGGCGGGTACATGCCCTCGGCGTACCAGTCCAGGTGCCCGGACGTCTCGAAGAGCTTCCCCTTCGTCGCGTGCGGGGTGTAGACGAACTCGTAGCCCTCCTCCTCGTGGCGGCGGCGCGAGTAGTCCTCCATCACGCGGCGGACGATGCCGCCCTTGGGGTGGAAGACGGCGAGGCCGGAGCCGATCTGCTCGGGGATCGAGAACAGGTCGAGCTCGTTGCCCAGCTTGCGGTGGTCGCGCTTCTCGGCCTCGGCGAGGAAGTCGAGGTAGCCCTTGAGCTCGTCCTTGGTCGGCCAGGCGGTGCCGTAGATGCGCTGGAGCATCGGGTTCTTCTCGCTGCCGCGCCAGTAGGCGGCCGCGTTGCGCATCAGCTTGAACGCCGGGATCGCGCGGGTAGACGGCAGGTGCGGACCGCGGCAGAGGTCCTTCCAGCACAGGTCGCCGGTCTTGGCGTCCAGGTTGTCGTAGATCGTCAGCTCGCCGGCACCGACCTCGACGTCCGCGCCGTCGTCGGACGAGGCGGAGCCCTTGAGGCCGATCAGTTCCAGCTTGTAGGGCTCGGCGGCGAGTTCCGCACGGGCGTCCTCGTCGCTCACCACACGGCGGGCGAACTTCTGCCCGCGCTTCTGGATCTCCTGCATCTTCTTCTCGACGGCCTTGAGATCCTCGGGCGTGAACGGCTTCTCGACGTCGAAGTCGTAGTAGAAGCCGTCCTTGACGGGCGGGCCGATGCCCAGCTTGGCCTCGGGGAAGAGCTCCTGCACGGCCTGCGCCATCACGTGCGCGGTGGAGTGGCGCAGGATGTTCAGGCCGTCCTCGGAGGAGATCTCGACGCCCTCGACCTCCTCGCCCTCGGAGAGCACGTACGACAGATCCCTGAGCTCGCCGCCCACGCGCGCGGCGATGATCGAGCGCTCGCCGGCGAAGAGGTCGGCGGCCGTAGTGCCCGTCGTCACCACGCGTTCTTCCCGCTCGGAATCGCGTTGGATGATCACACGGACGTCTGACACCGGTCTCTCCTGACTGAAGGTGGAATGCGGCGCCATACCAGGAGCGCGCGCATTACGCGATCGTACCGACCTCGGAGGGCCGACCGCGAAACGGTCACCTTCAGTCCCGGGCGGGCATCCCTCAGTCCCCGGCGTCCTCCCCGCCGCAGGCCTCCTCGAAGAAGTCCAGGTCCTCCTGGAGCGACTTCATCAGCCGGTCCCGTTCGGCCTCGTCCACCTGTACCGGTACGACGCCGCAGGCCCCGGTGACCTTGCGGAAGCCGCCTCGGCTCTCCAGGCGCCCGTGCACCCGCACCGGCAGCCCGACCAGGTGGGCGTGCCCGGCGATGCGGTACGACTCCTCGTCCAGGGTCAGCCGGACGTACGGGATCTCGGCGCCGGCGATGACGCGCAGCCGTACGGTGCCCTCCCCGCGCGTTCCCGACCGGCGCATCCGTACGACCGCGCCGGTGATCCTGACCGGCACGGAGGGTTCCTCGCGCAGGTAGCGGGCCCCGGCCTCGCGCAGCACGGGCAGGTCGCCCGGCGAGAACTCCACCGGCTCGACCCCGCTCGCGCAGTCCTCGGGCACCCCTGCGGCGGGCGCCCACTCGACGGCGATGCGCGCCCCCTCCGTACCGCGGACGAGGGCGATCAGGGCCTCGGTGAGCTCGCGGCTGACGCCGGCCTCGACGGCACCGTCGAAGGCGTCCATCCCGCCGGTGGCCCGCTGGTAGTCGATGGCCTCGCGGGCGGCGTACAGGGCCTGGTGGAGACGTACGGCGAGCGGGCGGCCGGCGCCGACGGGCACGAAGGCGGCGAGGTGGCCGCCGCCGGCCGCGGAGCCGACGAAGACGCTCTCCAGCATCGCGGCGGCCGAGCGGCGGTGCCGGGCGCCGTAGTAGCCGGCACGCGCGCGCGTGGCGAGCGCCGCGGCGAGGAGCATCTGGCGGGCGGCGGTGCGCAGTTCCTCCTCGACGGTCCAGGGCGCGGCCCCGGCGGGCCCGCTCGGCGCGTCCCGCCACCAGCGGACCTCGTCGCTGGGCACGGCGAGCCCGACCAGCACCTCGCGCGCGGAGGGCATGCCGCTGCGGGAGAGCGCGACGAGCGCCTCGCCGAGCAGGTCGTCGCTGTCGGGGAAGGCGCGGGACTCGGGGACGAGCAAGCTCGTGCCGTTGCCGCCCGGTCCCGGCGGGGTCCAGCGGCCGTAGCGTCCCGCCGCTCCCCCGCGCCGCTGCCAGCCGTGCCGGTGCAGCAGGGCGCTGAGCACCGCGGGGTCCACCTCGCCGGGCTCGGGGGGACGGTCCCAGGACGCGTGGACCGGGTGCGGCCTGACTGGCCGTACCGGCTCCTCCAGGGGGCGGTGTGTCATGGTCTGCCTCCCGTACCGACCCGCGTCATGATCTCGCAGAGCGCCCGGTCGTCGAAGATGCGTGAGGTCGGTATCCGCACCGTGGTGCGGCGCCGGCCGGTGATCGCGTGGCCGGCGAGGTTGACCCAGTAGCAGCAGTGCCGCAGGTCGAGCCGGTCGTGACTGGCACGCAGCCAGTCGTCCTGGGTGCGCGGAACGAGCATCACGACGAGGATCTTGTGCACCGAGACCGGGGTGCGGGCGAGCTTCGCCAGGTGGTCGTTGTCGAGCGTGAAGGAGAAGAACCGGCCGCGCGGGTTCGGCGCGATCTGGTAAGTGGCCTTGAGCTGCACCTTTATGGTGACTTCGTCGTCGACCGTGTGGCCGGGCGCGCTGTGGCTGACGTGCCAGTCGATGCCGTTGTCCGGAAATGGCTGCGACAGGGAGCACCCGGCCGCCGCCGCGACGGCGTGCAGATACCCCACCTGCAGTGTCTCCATGCAGGCGGTGGTGGCGAGTGAACCGCGATGGGGGCCCGTGCGTTCGGGCAGCAGCCCGCCCCGCTCGGGCTGCGCTATCGCCATGACCAACAGCCTTCCACGCAGAGTAAATCCCCGTACCGGGCCGCTGAACTGCAAAGACCCGCACTCCTGTTGTGTCCTCCCGGCGTACGCCGCAAACAGCCCGGGTATCACCAAACGGGCAGAAGACGGTACGTCAGCTGCCGTGGGTGAACGAGGGGTTGTGTTGGTATGGCGTGCTGGTATGAGGGCCCGCTGGTGGCGTTCGACACGGAGACGACAGGCGTGGACGTCGAGACCGACCGGATTGTTTCGGCGGCCGTCGTCGTCCAGGACGCCCCGGGTACCCGGCCGCGGGTGACCCAGTGGCTGGTGAACCCGGGTGTCCCGGTGCCGGAAGCGGCAACGGCGGTACACGGACTGACGGAGGAGCATCTCCAGCGCAACGGCCGCTGGCCGGCGCCGGTGATGCAGGAGATAGCCGAGGAGTTGGCCGGTCAGGCCGCGACGGCCCGGCCGATCGTGGTGATGAACGCGCCTTTCGATCTGACGCTGCTGGACCGCGAGTTGCGCCGTCATCGCGCCTCCTCGCTGGACCACTGGTTCGAGACGACGCCCTTGCTGGTGCTCGATCCGCGCGTCCTGGACAAGCATCTGGACCGCTACCGCAAGGGTCGCCGCACCCTGACCGACCTGTGTGCGCACTACGGCGTCACGCTGGACGGCGCGCACGACGCGGCGGCCGACGCATTGGCCTCACTGGAGGTCGTACGGGCGGTGGGACGCCGTTTCGCCGCCCGGATGGAGCGCCTGTCCCCCGCCGAACTGCACACGCTTCAGGCGGTGTGGCACGCGGCACAGGCACGCGGGCTGCAGGCGTGGTTCGCCCGCAGCGGCAGCGACGAGGCGGTGGACCCGGCGTGGCCGCTGCGCCCGGATCTGCCGGCGGCCGCATAGGAGGTGGAGCGCACAAAAAAGCCGGTCCGCTGTGGCGGACCGGCTTTTCCCGGTGGGCGATACTGGGTTCGAACCAGTGACCTCTTCGGTGTGAACGAAGCGCTCTCCCACTGAGCTAATCGCCCGGGAACGGACTGAACAATACAGGCCCCCTCACGGTTCCTTCAAACCGCTTGATGGCCGCCGTCATGGCCGCCTTGCCGAGCACGGGCCAAGTGGGCTGCCAGGCCCCGCCGTCCGGAGCGCATCATCAGCCAGTGGTTGGCGCGGAAGACGGGCCGCCCGGGTACGGCGAACCGCCTCAGCAGGGGCTTGTTGACATCGACGACCTGCTCGTAGCGCGCGATGGTCCCGCTGCCGTCCGGAGCCACGGTGACGGTCCAGCGCACCCAGCCGTCGAGGTCGCCGGACATGGCGATCTCGAGCACGCCCGCCCCGCGCTCCCGCCGCACCTCGCGTGCGGTGAAGGTCATGTCGTACGGGAGGACGGAGCGGATCGTGATCACGCCGCTGGTGTCGTCGAGCCGGTTCACCTCGCGCACCTGGGGCCACCAGCGGGGGTAGCCCTCGGCCTGTTCCAGCAGGTCGTAGACGGTGCCGGGTGGTGCGGGCAGGGCCCACAGGCTGCGGAAGCGGTAGTGGCTCCAGTCCATGGGCCGAGTCTGCCCGCATCCAGGGGGTTCGCACCGTGTCTGAGTACGTTCTGAGTACGCGTACTCATGCTCTGCGACGTGACCTGGACCACACTCCACACATGCGAGCGCCGCCGCCCGTGCGGCGGCGCTCCTCCTGCCCGACCGGCCTCCCCGGCAGGCCGCTAGGACGGCATCCTGTCGCCCAGCAGCGCCAGGTTCTCAATGGCGGCGAGCCCGTACAGCGCGGTGTCGTTGGTGGACACCCAGGCGGCCTCGCTGCCCGGGACCAGCGCGTCGGGGCCGCTCAGCTTCTCCGTCCGCCACGGCGCCGACTCCTTGTAGCCGTCGGAGTTGTAGAACTTCTCCCACGCGCGCGTGGCGAGCTTCTCGTCGCCGGTCCGGACGGCGGCGTACGCGTCGAGGCGCGAGTGCCCCTGGAAGAGCAGCAGGGAGCCGAAGTTGGAGCCGTAGCGTGCCGCCTGCTCGGTCTTCGTCGCGTTGAAGTAGCGGCAGTAGTCGTAGTACGCCTCGTTGAACTTCGGCATGTCGACCAGGCCGATCAGCTCGGCGCACAGTTCGTTCAGGCCGAAGACCGCGGAGAGGTGGGAGACGCCGACGACGGGCTTGTCGGCGACGGCGAACCTGCCGGTGTCGAGGTCGTAGAAGCCGCTGCCCTGCACGAAGCCGTATGGCTGGGCGGCGATCGTCTCCATGGTGGACAGGACCCGCGCCTTGGCCTTCTCCCACTTGGGGCCCTTGCGCTCCCACTCCGTCAGCCACGCCGAGACCAGCCCGCTCCAGTCGGTGCCGAAGCCGATCGACAGGGCGTGCCGGTCGGGGGTGTACGGCTCGGTGCGGATCTTGCGGATCGGGTCGAGGACGAGGAAGGTCTCGTCGGAGTCGACGTTGGCGTGCATGAGGTCGCCGACGCGTTCGTCCGCGGTGAGAAAGTAGTAGTAGCGGCGGTACGTGGTGTTGGCGATGCGCTGCTGCTTGGCGCTGTCGGCGTAGTGCTGCACGCCGTGCCGGGTGCCGAGGCCGGCCCATTCGCCGAGGTGGTAGACGTCGACCTCACCGGTGTGCCGGGTCATGGCCTCGGCGAACCGGAAGATGTCCGCGCGTCCGCTCCTCAGGTACGCGAACCACAGCCACAGGTCGGGCGAGAGCTCGGAGTTGTCCCAGGCGTAGCCGCCGATGTCGTACCGCCACTGGTGCCTGACGGTGTCGTAGGTGTGCATGATGTCGCCGTAGTCCCAGAAGCCGTACCAACGGCGCATCTCCACCTGGTCCTTGTAGTAGGTGAAGAGGAAGTCGAGGTGGTCCTCGATCTTCGCCTTGGCCGGCGTGGAGCGGTCCGGCTCGGAGTACAGGCCCGGCCCGAAGACACCCGCCCCGATGAGCTGCGCGGGCGGGGCGGCGAGCTGCGGCAGCACCCGTACGGCCTCGACCTGTCGGGCCAGAGTCTCGGGTGAGGGCGTCGACTCGTTGGCCCAGAAGAGGAGTTCGGAGGTACGGGCGATGCCGTAGGGGGTGCCGAACTCGGGCTCGTAGTCCTCGTAGGTGATGTTGAGGCCTTCGAGCTGCTCGGGGTAGGTGTCCTGGCCCATGCCGTCGTGGTAGAAGCGCAGGTCCATGGGCTGTGCCTCGGGCGACCAGAGCCACATGGTGACCTCGGCCGCGTCGGTGTGGGCGTCGCGGATGTCGAGCTGGGCCGGGAACTTCTCCCAGAAGTCCCGCAGCCCGAAGGAGAGCCCGCCGCTGACGCCCCCGACGTATCCGAAGCCGGAGGCACGCCTGCCGCCGCCGGCGCCGATCCAGCCGTAGCCCTTCTTCGTGCGCTTGCGCAGGGTGAAGCCGTCGGCGGAGAGCTGGGAGAGGGTGTAGTCGCCCCACTCCGGGATGTACTGCAGCCGGGTGGTCACGCGCTGGTCCCAGGTGGACGGGTCGGGCAGCTTCTCCCCCGCGAACTGCGCCGCCTGTACGGCCGTTCCCGGATCGCGCCGCAGCCCGGTGATGCCCTTGACGGCCTCGCGGAGCATGCCGGTGCCCTCGCCGCCGATGCGGACGTGGCGGTCGTACGACTCGTCCCGCATCGGGACGGTGAAGCGCACGCCGAGGCCGCGGATGAAGTCGCCGCTCGCCTTGCCCGGCTCCTGCGTGCCGTCGTACGTGATGGTGTGGACCATGCGGAAGGAGTCGGCACCGGCGTAGAAGTAGAGGCGGATGGAGAACGGGAGCCAACTCCGGCCCCCCTTTCGGTGCTTGCCGTCGATACGGACGACGGCGCGGACGGGGCCCTCCTGCTCGACGGTGACCTCGGAGATGGCTCCCTCGAAACGCTCGGTCTTCACCGAGCCCTGGTCCTCGTCCTCGATCTCGGGCTGGCGGATCAGCACGAGGCGGCCGTTCCTGGCGATCTCGGTGGAGCCGCGGGTGACCGACTTGATGAGTGTCGCCCCCGACTTGCCGATCTTCGCGGTGATGACGCCGGTGGAGACGGTGATCACGCCGCCGCTCTTGTCGACGGTGACCTTCTTCTCCGGTACGGCGGCCTCACCGGCCCTCAAGGACAGCTTGCCGGTGCCCGAACTGACCGCGTGGGCGGTCCACTTGAGCGAGCCGTCGGGCCAGTGGGCGATCGGCCAGGACTGGACCGGCACCTCCTTGCCGTCCGCGTCCCTGACCGCGAAATCCTGGTCCTGCCGATAGGCGCCCTTCGGCCAGGGGACGCCGACGGTGGAGCCGGGCGCGGCACCGAGGCCGCCGTCCTCCAGCCAGTCCAGGGTCACAGGGTCATCGTCGGCTCCGGCGCCTCTCGGCGCGGCCTGCGCGCCCTTGGCTCCTGGCGCCCAGCTGAACTGCGCGGCGGCTCCGGCGACGGCGGCCGCCTTGAGGAGGGACCTGCGGGGGATGGGGGACATGACCTTTCCTTTCCATGGGCAGATGGTCAGGGGCATGACAGAGAGAGGCGGCGCCCGGAGCGCCGGCCTTGTGCGAGGCACCGCCGCTTCAGCGGTGCCGGTACCGCTCCTCCACGGCGACGGCCGCCGCTACGACGGCCCCGAGAACAGGGACCGCCAGCGGCGCGGCGAACCAGGCGGAGGCGGCCACGACGGCCAGCCCGCCGATGATCAGGAAGGTCCCGGCGGGGTCGAGCACGGTACGGCGGCCGGCGCCGGCGAGCAGTCCCCGCCAGCCGGCGTCGGGCGTCCAGACCGCCGCGGCCCGCAGCAGGGACACGACGGCACCGATCAGCGCGAACACCCCGATGGCCCCGACGAGCGGCCCGCCGGGAATCCCGGCCCGCGCGGCCTGGACGTCCACCCGGACCGCGCCCGCCACGGCCCACCCGGCGAGCCCGACGACCCACCCACGCCGCACGGCCACCCGGAAGTCGGCGACGAACTCCCGCAGACCACCGCCCTCGTGGGCGATGCGGCGACGCAGATGCCGGGCCCCGGCGGCGAGGGCGGGCGGATAGGTGACCACGCCGAGGGAGGCCACCGCGATCCACACACCGGTCAGCAGACACTCGGCGAACACACCGAACTTCTCGGCGAAGACGGACTCCCCGCGTGACGTACGAGCCTTCGCCCGCGCTTGGGCCATCGTGACCGCCCCCCTCAGCCCTTCAGTCCGGAGGTCGCCATGCCGTCGATCAGATACCGCTGGAAGGCCAGGAAGAAGGCCAGGACCGGCAGCAGGGCGACGAGCGACATGGCGATCATGCCGCCGTAGTTCGCGATGCCCTCCTGGTCGACGAACATCTTCAGGCCGAGGGAGACGGTGTACTTGTCGGGCTCGTTGAGGTAGATCAGCGGGCCCATGAAGTCGTTCCAGGCGTTGATGAAGGTGAAGATCGCGCTGGTGATCAGGGCCGGCCGGCACAGCGGCAGCATGATCGACCAGTAGATCCGGAAGTGCCCGCAGCCGTCGAGGCGGGCCGCCTCGTCGAGTTCCTTGGGCAGGTTCCGCATGAACTGCACCATCAGGAAGACGAAGAACGCCTCCGTGGCGAGGTACTTCCCCAGCAGCAGCGGGGTGTAGGTGTTGATCATCTCCATGTTGCGGAACAGCACGTACTGCGGGATCAGCAGCACGTGGTACGGCAGCAGGAGGGTGCCGATCATCAGCGTGAACAGCAGATTCCGGCCCGCGAACCGGATCCTCGCGAAGGCGTACGCGGTCAGCGAGCAGGACACCACGATCCCGATCACCGACCCGACCGCGAGGAAGAGCGAGTTGAGGAAGAAGGTGGAGATCGAGATGTCGGCGATGCCGTCGGCGAGGCTGGTGTAGTTGGAGACGCTCGGGTCGCCCGGGAAGAGGTCCAGGCTGCCGATGATGTCCTCGCTCTTCTTGAACGAGCCGCCGACGACCCAGATCACCGGGTAGAGGATCACCGCGAGGACCAGCAGGGACCCGATGTGCCAGGCCACGGAACCGGGCAGTCGGCGGCGCAGCGCTCCGGCCCGCGCGGAGGGCGCCGGCTTGATGTGCGCCGGCTGGATGTCGGTTGCCGGTGCGCTCATCAGGCGCCCTCCTCGTAGTGCACCCAGCGCTTCTGGGACCAGAACAGCACCGCCGTCACCAGGGCGACCGCGACGAGCAGCATCCAGGCCATGGCGGAGGCCAAACCCATCCGGCTGTTCTCGAAGCCCTGGACGTACAGATAGCAGGTGTAGACCATCGAGCCGTCGGCCGGACCGCAGGCGTTGCCTCCGGCGCCGCCGCCGACGATGTAGGCCGAGCTGAAGATCTGGAAGGAGTGGATGGTCTCCAGCAGGACGTTGAAGAAGAGGACCGGGGAGATCATCGGCAGGGTGATGTTCCAGAACCGCCGCAGCTTGCCGGCCCCGTCGACCTCGGCCGCCTCGTACAACTCGCGCGGGACCTGCTTGAGGCCGGCGAGGAAGATGACCATGGGGGCGCCGAACTGCCAGACGGTGAGCGCCACCAGGCTGTAGATGATCAGGTCCGGATCGCCCGTCCAGCCGCCGACGTCGATCCCGAAGACCTTCTGCGTACGGTCGACGATCGCGTCGTCCGAGAAGATCGCCTTCCAGACGATGGCGACGGAGACGCTCGCGCCGATCAGCGACGGGGCGTAGAAGGCGGCCCGGTAGAAGGCCTGCCCGCGCCGCTTCTGGGCCAGGAGGAGCGCCACGCCGAGGGCCGCGAGCAGCTTGAGCGGCGTGCCGACGACGACGTACCAGAGCGTCACCTGCACCGAGTGACGCCAGCGCGGGTCGCCGAACATCTCGGAGAAGTTGTCGAGGCCGATCCACTTGGGCGCGTCGAAGAGGTTGTAGTCGGTGAAGGCGAAGTAGAGCGAGGCGATCATCGGGCCTGCCGTGAGCAGCAGGAACCCGGCGATCCAGGGGGACATGAAGAGATAGCCGGCCAGGTTCTCCCGGCGGACCCGCCGCTTGAGGGCGGCGGGACGCTCGGGCCGCACCGGGCCGTGCCGCGGCTCGGAGCCCTTGGCCGGGCCCGCCACCGCAGGGGCGTGTGTCACGGCGGTTCCCATCAGCCGGCGAGAGCCGTCTTCGACTCGGTGAAGAACTGCTTGACGGCCTCGTCCACCGACCGCTTGCCCAGCGCGAGCTCCTCGGCGATGCGCAGGAACGCGGCCTCGCAGATGTCCGCGCCGTTCGGGTGCGGGGTGATGGGCTCCAGGACGCCCGCCTCGACGAGGGAGGTCTCGTAGGCGGCGATCCCCTTGTTGACCTCGTCCGTCGGCTGGAACGCGTCGAACTGGGCCTGGGTCGCGGGCACACCCCGGTCATAGCCCATGATCTTGGCGACCTCGGGGTCGTGCACCATGAAGTCGATGAACTGGGCGACCTCCTTGGGGTGCTCGGTGCGCCTGGAAGCGCTGAGCATCAAGGAGCCCAGGTACTGGCCGGTCTTCTTGCCGTCGGTGGTCGGGATGGGGGCGAGGCCGTACTCGCTCTTGCCCTCGGACGTGTAGCGGACCGTGAAGTTGTCCCAGGTGAACTCGCCGCCGGCGAGCTCGGCGGAGACGGCCGACTTGGGCTTGATCTGGGCGACCTTCTTGGCGTCGGCGTAGACGCCCTCCTGCACGCCCTTCTCGGCCTTGGTCCACCAGTCCGTCAGATCCGCCTCGGTGAAGCCGAGTCCGTCCTCGGTGAAGAACGCCTTGCCGTTCTGTCGGAGATAGAGGTCGTAGAGGTACATGACCCCGTACATGCCGCTGTCCCCGGCGCGCCCCGCCCTGTCGCGGATCCTCTTCATCGCCGCGTCGAAGTCGTCCCAGGTCCAGCCCTGTTCCGGCTTCACGCCCGCCTTGGTGTAGACGGGCTTGTCGATGACCAGGGCCATCGAGTTGGAACCGACGGGAACTCCGAGGAGCTTTCCGTCGATCTCGCCGAACTTCTCCAGTCCCGCGCGGAAGCCGTCCATCGACAGATTGCCGGCCTCGACCTGCTCATTGAGATCGAGCAGCACATTCTTCGCATCGTATTTGCGCAGGAAGCCGATGGCATTCTGGAACACGTCCGGCGGATTCCCCCCGGAGGCCTGGGTGTTGAACTTCTTCCAGAAGTCGGTGTACGGCTGAAAGTCCGTCTTGACCTTGATCTTCGGGTACTTCTTGTGGAACAGCTCAATGGTCTTGTTGATGCGCTCGGCGCGGTCCTCGGCACCCCACCACGCGTAACGGATCGTCACCGTCCCATCGGCGGAGGCCCCTCCGTCCCCACCGCAGCCCGTCGTCGCGGCCAGCCCGAGTGTGGCCGCCGTGGCGCCGGCGGCCTTCAGGATCGTACGCCTCTCAACATTCCTGCTGGTTCTCACGGTCGAGCCTCCCCGCAGCGTCGCTGCCGCCTGCATGAATCGTTTCAAGTAAGCGCTTGCTGGCACAAGCTACGGAGGGCCTCGGGGTGCGTCAATGATTCGGACAGGAATTTCTTGGCGGCCGGCAGGGCGGGGCGACGGCACATGGAGGCGAGCCAGCCGGGCCGTGTGCCCGGGTTTCTCGCGTCGACGCAGGTCAGAGGCGTGAGATCGGGGCCTCGCACAGCGAGTGCGGCGTACGTCCGTCCCGGTCGGCCGACGGTCGGTCGGTCACGGGTGAGTTGACGGGATGCCACCTAGGCAGGGCACGCCCCTGCCGGGCCGGGTGACGCATGCCGACCGGAAACGACGGCGGCCCGCCTGCACAGTCGCAGGCGGGCCGCCGGATCCGGGTGGGCGATACTGGGTTCGAACCAGTGACCTCTTCGGTGTGAACGAAGCGCTCTCCCACTGAGCTAATCGCCCGGACGCAGAGAGAACATTACCCCATGTCAGGGGGTGCGAGTGACCAGCGCGAACCCGCAGCGGCCGACGTCCGCACCCCCGTCGCGGATCACTGGTCCTTGATCTTCCAAGGCATCACTATGCCGAACTTCCACAGGTAGATCCCGAGGATCACACCCACGATCACCAAGCCGATCGACGTCAGGATGATGTTGCGACGGCGCACCTTCGGGTCGAGGGCCCGCTGGGCCGCCTCGGTGACCTTGCGCTTGGTCCAGCGCAACACGAGCTGGGCCCATACGAACTCGGTCGCCCAGACCGCCATGCCCCCGAAGATGACCACCCAGCCGGGACCCGGCAGAGGCAGCAGGATGATGCCGGTGACGACTATCGCCAGGCCGATGACGAAGACGCCCACCTGCCAGCTCAGATGCAGCGCTCTACGCGCCTTGACGAACTCCGGAGCTTTTGAGCCGAGCCCCTGCTCGCTGTCGCCTTTCACACCGTCCACTTCGGTCTCGTCGTCAGCCACGGCAACCTCGCCCGGCTCGTTACTCCCCGTATTCATACGGCCAAACCCTACCGGACGGAAACCAGTCACCGGAATGGGCGTACCTCGCGAACGGGTTCTCGGCCGGAAGAGTTACGTAAACACACGCAAAACACTCAGAGGGGTTTACAACGGCACCGTAGGTGGCATGTCGATTTCGCCGACGTGCGAATCCCCGAGCGCACACTGAGCGAAAGGCCCTGGCGCTTATGAACACCACGGTCAGCTGCGAGCTGCACCTGCGCCTCGTTGTGTCGAGCGAGTCATCCCTGCCTGTCCCCGCAGGCCTGCGGTACGACACGGCCGACCCCTACGCCGTGCACGCCACCTTCCACACCGGAGCCGAGGAGACCGTCGAGTGGGTGTTCGCCCGCGACCTCCTCGCGGAGGGCCTCCACCGACCCACCGGAACCGGCGACGTCCGTGTCTGGCCGTCGCGCAGTCACGGTCAGGGCGTCGTCTGCATCGCCCTGAGCTCTCCGGAGGGCGAGGCTCTGCTCGAGGCCCCGGCACGGGCTCTGGAGTCCTTCCTGAAGCGAACGGATGCCGCGGTGCCCCCCGGTACGGAGCATCGGCATTTCGATCTCGATCAGGAGCTCTCGCACATCCTGGCGGAAAGCTAGGCCGAGGCCCCCGCAAGCCGCCCGGCGCCGTCGACTCGGGGAGACGGCTCGGGCCAAGACAACCGCATAGGGCACACATCAGCGCCGCCTCCGCTCCGCGGGGGCGGCGTTGGCGCGCTCGGGGAGGGCGGGTGGGTCGGTGACCGTGAGTACACGCCGACGGTTCCCGTCCGGGCGGCCCGGACGGGAACCGTCGGCGCTGCTGCGGCGTTGTATTCGAAGCCACGTACGGTCGTGGCCGGTCTGTGGGCGCTGCGAGCCACTACCATCGGCCAGCATCGGCGGGCGCCCCGCCCGACCTCAGGCCAGGGAGCGAAACGTGCTGATCACCCATGACACCCGGTGTGCGCTCGATGCCGTGGTGGATCTGGTGAACACCGCACCGGAAGGCGACGAGACGCCGGACGCACTGCCGGACGTCGCGGCGCTCGCCGATTTCGTAGAAAAGCACGAAATCAGCGATGTCGGTGTCCTCTCGGAGTTCGATCTCTCCGCGGTGCGCAAGGTGCGCGGGCGGTTCGCCGAGATCTTCGCGGAGCCCGACCCCCGGACCGCTGCCGGGCTGATCAACGATCTCATCGCCGCCGCCGGAACCACCCCCCGGCTCACGGACCACGACGGCTACGACTGGCATGTGCACTACTTCGCCCCCGGCGCCTCCATCGGCGACCACCTGGCGGCCGACTGCGGCATGGCGCTGGCGTTCTTCGTGGTGGCCGGAGAGCAGGAGCGGCTGCGGCGCTGTGAGGCGCCGGACTGCCGGCACGCCTTCGTGGACCTCTCCCGCAACCGTTCGCGACGCTACTGCGACAGCCGCACCTGCGGAAACCGTCTGCATGTCGCCGCCTACCGGGCTCGCCGCAAGGAAGCGGCGGGCTGAGCGGTTCGGCGAGATGCCGGTGTCTACGCGGGCCCCGGCGGGTGGCGCCGGGGGCCGCGGGTACGGCTCAGAGCAGCAGCAGATCGTGCAGCGCAGCCATGAGCAGCAGACACCCGATCACCGCAAGGAAGATCATCAGCGGTGGCTGGGAAAGGGCGAAGAGGCACCCGCGGGGCTCGTCCTGAGGTGGCGCGGCCTCGCTTTGTGTCGTGTCCAGCATCTCGCGGCGATGATGACGTAGTTGTCCCTCGTCGCGCGATCAACACGCCCGGGATGAGCGGGAGTTCGCCGAATTCCGCGATGTCCGCTTCGAGTGATGATCGCTTACGGCCGGACGGCGACCCACTGTGTCGTTTCAGTCCTGCGTGCGGGCGTCATATGCCGTGCTTCTTGAGGATCGCCTCGATGTCGCTGAAGTCGTCCGAGGCCCCGGCCTTGGGCGCGGCCGCGGGCCGGGTCGGCTGACGGGAGGCCGCACCCAGCGAGGGTGCCGAGGCCGCCGGGGCCACCGCCTCACGCTGTGCGCCGGCCTTGGCTTCCTTGCGCTCCTTGCGCGTGCTGCCACGGCGGCGCTCCACCGCGCGGCTGCTCGCGAACAGCAGCCACGCGACGCCGAGCACTCCGAAGCCCGCCCACGCGGTCGGGCTGAACGCGGTGTCCGCCAGCCAGTCGACGACACCGGTCATCACCAGCCCCAGGGGCACCAGCGAGTACGCGGCGATGCGCGTGGCCGCGAGGAAACGCTTGCGGTACGCCGTGATCGCCGCGATGCCCAGGCCGGCCGCGGCGGCGGCGGAACAGACGGTCTCGGCAATCATCCGGTCCTCCAGGGCAGGCTGAGTCGGTCAGGGCACTTCGTCCCTTCCATCCTGCACCGTGGCAACCCCGCCCGGCCATGCCTGGGCCCGACATCAGGGACATCTCCGGGTCATCTCCTCCGCAGGTCCCGGTCGCGGCAGTACGGCAAGGCGTCGGCGTCCGGGCCTGGTCCGGCGAGGAACCCGGTCGGGTTGGGTGGCCCGCGCCGGTGCTGGGAGACTGGAGCCATGAGCGACTCCTCCCCCGACCGCCCCGCCGCCCCCGTCCTGGACGTCTGGTGCGAGCTGCAGTGCCCCGACTGCCGCAGCGCCCTGGACGATCTCCGTGCCCTGCGGGCCCGCTACGGCGACCGGCTGGAGCTGCGGTTGCGGCACTTCCCGCTGGAGAAGCACAAGCACGCCTTCGCCGGTGCACAGGCCGCCGAGGAGGCTTTCGAGCAGGGACAGGGGTGGCCGTACGTGGAGGCCGTGCTGGGCCGGGTCGAGGAACTGAACCGTAAGGGTGAACCCTTCCTGGTCGAGGCGGCCGGGGAACTCGGCCTGGACACCGAGGAGTTCGACACCGCGCTGGTCGACGGCCGGCACATCTTGATCGTCGACGCCGACCAGGCCGAGGGCAAGGCGATCGGCGTGACCGGCACGCCCACCTATGTGATCGGCGGCGAGCGCCTCGACGGCGGCAAGAGCCAGGAGGGGCTGCGCGAGCGCATCGAGGAGATCGCGGACCGGCTGCTGGCCGAGCCGAGTGCCTGACTCTGCCGTGGCCCTCGGCCGGCCGACGGCTACAGCAGCGTCTTGTACAGGGCGTACTGCGTCGTCTCGTAGCCGAGTGACTCGTAGAGCCGCTCGGCCGGGACGTTGTCCGCGAAGACATTGAGACCGATGACCCGCTGCCCCGCGGCGATCGCCTGGGTCTCGGCCGCCAGCATCAGCGTGCGTCCGTGTCCCTTGCCCCGGTGGGCCGGGTAGGTCTCCACATCGAAGACGAACGCGCGGCCTTCGCGCTTCGCCACCCACAGAGTGCCCACCGGGGTTCCCTGGTGCTCGAGGACGCTCAGGAACACATCCGGCGTGCGCAGACCGTCCGGCAGCAGTGCCGCATGGTCCCGCTCGGACTTGGCCCGTGCCTCGGCCTCCGGGACCCCACGCTCGGCCCAGCTGCGGGCGTATCCCTCCCGGCTCTCGTCCAGCCAGGACCCGTACTCGGCGTCCGTCATGGGCCGCGCCCGGCTGCCCCGGGGCAGATCGGGCCCAGTGTCGCCGAGCGCCTTCTCCATGCCGCGATTGCGTACGACGTAGCCGAGCGCCGTGGCGAGGCGCAGGCCCGGTCCGGCGTCACCGGCGACCGTCGCCTCGATGCGCCGACAGCCCCAGCCGCGCGCCACCTCCTCCGCGGCGAGGGCGGCCACCGTGCCCCGGCCGCGGCGCCGGTCCGGTTCCTCGATCCGCAGCTCGGATATTCGGGCCACCGTGTCACCGAAGACGGGATGGGTGCCGAGGTGGAGTACACCCACGGGGCGGCCGTTCACACACACCTGGAAGCGGCGCGAACGGGTCCCGTCCTCGTTGTGCTGAAGCGGCTCGGTCGGCCGCAGGGTCGTGGTCATCAGGGGTTGTTCTACCCACCGCACCGGCCCACGGCAGCTCATTTTTTCGCGTGCTCGTCGCTCTTACGGATCGAGGTCGTCGCCCGACCGCTCGGCGAAGATCCGCATGGCCTTGGCGGTCACCGGACCCGGTGCGCCCGGCAGTTCGCGGTCGTCGACGCGGTGTACGGCCTGCACGTCCCGGAGAGTGGACGTGAGGAAGACCTCGTCGGCCCGCTCGAGGGCGTCCAGCGGCAGGTCCGTCTCCTTCGCGCCGGTCCACTCGATCGCCAGCACGCGCGTGATGCCCGCGAGGCAGCCCGAGGCGATCGGCGGGGTGTGGATCTCGCCGTCCAGGACGACGAAGACATTCGAGCCGGTGCCCTCGCAGAGCTGCCCGACGGTGTTGGCGAACAGGGCCTCGGAGGCGCCGTGTTGGTGGGCGCGGGCGAGGGCGACGACGTTCTCGGCGTAGGAGGTCGTCTTCAGTCCGGTGAGCGCCCCGCGCTCGTTGCGGGTCCAGGGCACGGTGATGACGGCCGTGGAGTCGGGGCGCCGGGCGGTCTCGCCGAGAGCGACGACGAGGGTCGGTCCGTGCTCGCCACGGTCGGAGCCGAGGGGACCGTGGCCGCCGGTGTAGGTGATGCGCAGCCGGCCGAGCGGCATCGGGTTGGCCGCCATGACGGCGGCGCAGGCGCGGCGCACCTCGTCCTGGTCGGGGTCGGGCAGACCGAGACCACGTGCCGAGCGCGTCAGCCGGTCGAGGTGCCGGGTCAGCGCGAACGGACGGCCGTCCACCGCCTTCACCGTCTCGAAGATGCCGTCGCCCACGGTCAGCCCGTGGTCGAAGACGGAGACACGGGCGGACTCCATGTCCTGCAGCCCGCCGTCCAGCCAGATCTTCACGATTGCAGTCCCTCTCCAGTCACCTCGTACACCCCCGACGCTACCGCGAGCAGCCGCGACGCCTTCAGCTCGGTCTCCCGCCACTCCCCCTCGGGGTCCGACCCCCAGGTGATCCCCGCGCCGGTGCCGAAACGCAGCACGCCCTCGGCCCGGTCGATCCAGAAGGTACGGATCCCGACGGCCAGCTCGCCGACACCCCGGTCGGCGTCGACCCACCCGATGCCACCGCAGTACGGGCCCCGGGGCGCCGTCTCCAACGCGTCGATGATCCGCAGAGCGCTCGACTTGGGCGCACCGGTGACCGAGCCGGGCGGGAAGGCGGCGCCGAGCAGCTCGGGCCAGCCGGCGCCGGCGCCCAGCTCGCCGCGGACGGTGGACACCAGATGAACAAGTCCCGGGTGCTTCTCGACGGCGCACAGATCGGGCACGGTCACCGTCCCGGTGGCGCACACGCGGCCGATGTCGTTGCGCACCAGGTCCACGATCATCACGTTCTCGGCGTAGTCCTTCTCCAGCAGGTCCGCCTCGGTCCGCCCGGTTCCCTTGATCGGCCCGGACTCGACAACACGCCCGTCGCGACGCACAAAGAGCTCGGGTGACGCGGTGGCTATCTCAACCCCGTGCCCCGGCAGCCGGATCGTTCCTGCGTACGGCGCCGGGTTACCGCGGGCCAGCAGGGCCGTGAGGTCGTCCACATCCGCGTCCGGCCCGATCGGCGCGCTCAGGACGCGACACAGATTCGCCTGATAGACCTCGCCGGCCGCTATGTGCTCGCGGATGCGCCGTACGCCCGCCGTGTACGCGACGCGGTCGAGCGACGACGTCCAGTCACCGGCAGCCGGACCGAGCCACCGCCCCGGCACGGGCGCGGGCACCGGCTCCTCTCGTACGTCCCGGAAGCGGGCGCAGGTCAGACCGCCCTCGAAGTCGGCACAGACTGCCCAGAAACCGCTGGAGTCCAGGGCCGCTGGGTCGTTGGTCACATCGAGGAGGCCGGTGGCCACGCGATCGCCGAAGCGGGCGAGGGGAGGGAGGTCGGACACGCAGTCGAGTCTATGGCGGGTGTCCTGCGGGTGACCTGGCCATGTCCCGTCGGGAGCCGTCGGCAGGTCCCTGAGCAGGCGCAGCGCAGCACGCTGCACAAACGCGTTTTTGTGCTGGCCCCGGAATCCGCTAGAGTTCAACTCGTCGCCGGGCCGCGCGAGCGGAACGAAACGACAAGCGGACGTAGCTCAGTTGGTAGAGCGCAACCTTGCCAAGGTTGAGGTCGCGAGTTCGAGCCTCGTCGTCCGCTCGAAGGAACAGGGGATCTTCCCGACCCCCTACACTCCTGGTGGAGTGGCCGAGAGGCGAGGCAACGGCCTGCAAAGCCGTCTACACGGGTTCAAATCCCGTCTCCACCTCCAAGGACGATTAGCTCAGCGGGAGAGCGCTTCCCTGACACGGAAGAGGTCACTGGTTCAATCCCAGTATCGTCCACTGGATCTTCGACAGATCATCGAAGGTCTGACCCGCGCGATTAGCTCAGCGGGAGAGCGCTTCCCTGACACGGAAGAGGTCACTGGTTCAATCCCAGTATCGCGCACGCAGCAACTTCGTGATCTTCAGGTATGTCTGTTCGATCATGGTCCCGAGGACGATTAGCTCAGCGGGAGAGCGCTTCCCTGACACGGAAGAGGTCACTGGTTCAATCCCAGTATCGTCCACACACCGAAGCCCCCGGTCCGACGACCGGGGGCTTCTTCGTGCCGCTGCGGCTCAGCTGGAGAACAGCATGTGGCCGAAACTCTTGTGACGCTTGTGGCCGTAGTGACCACCGTGACCGCCGTGGTGGCCACCGTGCGGGGCGCCCCACGCCGGGGCCTGCGGGGCGGCGGCCGGGTAGGCCTGCGGGGCGGCCGGAGGCGGCGGGGCCGGCTGGGCCCACTGGGACTCCAGGCGGGTCAGCGACTCCAGCTCGCCGTAGTCGAGAAAGATGCCGCGGCAACCGCTGCACTGCTCGATCTGGACGCCGTTGCGGTTGTACGTGTGCATGGGGGCTCGGCACTTCGGACACTGCATGGTCGGCTCAACTCCTCGCCGGTCGATCCTGCTTCGCGTATCGCCAGAACAGACTCTGTCCGGCTGCGGTCGGTTGCACCCTACTTTGCGTAATCCCGGGTCAACTCAGGGGGGACGGAAGCCATTCGGTCACAGGCGTCCACGAGCGACTGCTCGACCTCGTCCAGGAGACGCCCCTCGGCCAAGGCCTTGGTGATCGCCCTTGCGGCGGTCTGCACGGTGAGGGCGCGGGCCGGGATGTCCAGAGCGGGCCAGGGGTCGCCGTCCGCGGGAACGGCCGGTCCGCCGGCGGCGCGGTACGCCGACAGGAATCGCTCCCACTCCTCGGGCGACAGCAGCCCGCAGGCGTACCAGGCGGCCGGACGCCCGAGGTCCCAGGCCGGCATGCCCACGCCGAGGTCGTCGACGTCGATGAGCAGCCAAGGGCCGTCCGGGGCCGGGTGGCGGACGAGTTGGCCGAGGTGGAGGTCGCCGTGGCAGAGGGTGCTGGTGTCGGGCTGCGAGGCCTCGCCGCGGGCCCAGGCGGGGAGGGTGTCCCAGGCGCGGAGGACGGCGGCGGTGTCGGCGGCCGGGCTGTCGCCCTTTTGTGTGCGGAGGCGGTCCACGGCGTGGGCGGCCTTGGCCGGGCCGCGCATGGGGCGCAACGTCACCGAGGCGTCGGTCGAGGTCCGGTGGAGGCGGGCGAGGAGGGTGGCTGCCGCTTCCCAGGGGGCCGCGTCGGGATCGCCGGGGTCCACGGGGGTGCCGTACGGCCAGAAGGTGACCAGTCGGCCGTGAAGGTCGGCGGGTATGGGGGTGAGCGGGGCCAGGAGTATGCCGGGGAGGTTGGCGGCGGTGGTGAGGCGGGGGGTGAGTTCGGTGGGGGTGAGGTCCGGGGCGTGGGCCTTGGCGACGGTGTCGGCGTGCCGGACGACGGTGGCGTCGGGGCGGTCGGCGAGGGTGACGGTTGCTCCGCAGGGACAGGGGTGGGGGCGTGTGTGTGCCGTGGCCTCGGCGTGTGCGGAGAGGGCGGGTAGGAGGGGGTTCGGGGTCACTGGGGTCCCTTGTGTGCGGGGAGGACTGGGCCGAGGGTACGTGGGTGACGGGGTTGGCTTGGGTGGGGGCTGCTTGCCGGCGGCCCGGGCCGGGCGTCCGGGGTGCGCCCGGATGTCTCGCCCCCGCCGCCCCTACCCTTCCCGTCCTTGAAGGGGCTCCGCCCCTTCGACCCCGGCCCTGGGGGCTGCCGCCCTAAGACCCCCGCTTCGGCCCTGAACGGGCCTCGTCCTCAAACGCCCCCAGAGGGGGTGCCCCCGGACGGGCTGAAGTGCCTGGACCGGCGTCAAGAGGCGCACGCACTCCGCCATCGGCCCGTAGGGAAAAGCAATGCCGGCGCAGCTCCCCAGCTGCGCCGGCATTTTTGCCGTCCGCCGCACCCCCGTCCCCACGGGGTTTCATGGATGGATGTCCCCGCCCGGACCGCTCTTCCGGGCCTGGGGTCGCCGCTCAGCGCCCCAGCATCACACCCACGGACGACGCCTGTGTGGCCACTGTCTCCCAGCCGTCGAAGACGACGAGGAGCAGGACCGCCAGGGGAAGGGCCATGAGCGTCGCCACCAAGGGGTGGCGGCGGCCCTGGCGGCGCGGGCTCAGCAGCGTGCGCTGCTGCGTGCGGATCAGTGTCCGCGGTGCCGTCTGGGCCATGGTCCCTCTCCTGACCTGTGTCAGTTGTCGTTGGCAGCGGCGGGTGTCTGACCTCGGGGGACGAGTGCTGCACCCGCCGCTTGACCTCAAATCTAGGCGGCCGGGCCACGCCGGGCGTCATGCCCTCGTACCGATTGGCGGGCCTCCCGGAGGATGAGCCATCACCTGAGGAGTACTCCCCTGGGTGGAGACGAGGTCCTAGGTCTCGGGGTCTTCCCCGAGGGGACGCCCGGTCTACACCGGTTTCTCCGAGCTGTCCTCGCGCGGCACAGGCTGCTCGACCAGCGCGAGAACCCGGTTCGCCATGAACCGCGCCGTACGCACGACAGTCCCGCTTCGGGTGACTTCGCTCACTTCCACGACACCTCGGCGCACCGCCGTCTCCACCCGGCGGCCCGCCCTGCTCGCCACGACCTCATAGGTGCGGGTCGTGTCCCCCGCATCCACGACTATCTCCACGCGATCACCCTTCACGGGCCCAATCCCCCTTCTGCGATGGGTGGTTGGGGGACATTGCGGGGCGAAGTCGCCCTGCTCGCCAGCCCCCTGACCACCCTTCAAGTCTCCCACCCACCACTGACAATCCATCGGCCCGAGAGGGCGCGGCCTCTGCGCACGGCGGCCCGTGGAAACGTAAGCTGTGGCTCGTCAGACGGACCGGGTAGCGGGGATGAACATGGCGATGATGCGCCTGAGGCGCGAGGACCCGCGCGTCGTCGGCTCGTTCAGGCTTCACAGACGGCTCGGCGCAGGCGGAATGGGCGTCGTCTACCTGGGCTCCGACAAGAAGGGGCAGCGGGTCGCGCTCAAGGTGATCCGGCCCGATCTGGCGGAGGATCAGGAGTTCCGCTCTCGGTTCGCGCGTGAGGTGTCGGCGGCACGGCGGATTCGCGGTGGCTGTACGGCACGCCTCGTGGCCGCGGACCTCGAGGCGGATCGGCCGTGGTTCGCCACCCAGTACGTGCCCGGGCCCTCCCTGCACGACAAGGTCGCCGACGAGGGGGCGCTCGGCGCGGCCGATGTCGCCGCCGTCGGGGCCGCCCTGTCCGAGGGCCTGGTCGCCGTCCACGAGGCCGGTGTCGTCCACCGGGATCTCAAGCCCTCCAACATCCTGCTGTCCCCCAAGGGCCCGCGGATCATCGACTTCGGCATCGCCTGGGCGACGGGGGCCTCGACCCTCACCCACGTCGGCACCGCGGTGGGCTCCCCCGGCTTCCTCGCCCCGGAGCAGGTGCGCGGCGCCGCGGTCACTCCGGCCACGGACGTCTTCTCCCTCGGCGCCACCCTCGCCTACGCGTCCATGGGCGACTCGCCCTTCGGACACGGCAGCTCCGAGGTGATGCTGTACCGCGTCGTCCACGAGGAGCCCCAACTGCACGGCGTGCCGGACGCGCTCGCTCCGCTGGTGCGGGCATGTCTCGCGAAGGCCCCGGAGGAGCGGCCCAGCACGCTGCAGCTCTCGCTGCGTCTGAAGGAGATCGCGGCCCGGGAGGCGCAGGGGCTGGCGGACGTACGCCCGCCCGCGCCGCGTTCCGGAGAGGCGGACCGGCCGACCGGGCGGCTCGCCGACACCTACCCGGAACAGCAGCGTCTCCAGCGCCGCCCGCAGGGCACTCCCCCGCCGCGCGGTGTTGCCGCCCCCCGCGGCAACGGTGCGTCCCGCGGACCTGGTCCCGCGCGTGACGGGGTTCCCTCGCGGGGCGGCAGCGCCCTGCCCGGCGGTACGGCCTCGGCCCGGCCCGGCCCCCGGCCGATCCCCGCCTCGCGCAAAGCCCCACGCTCGGGCGGCGGCGGCAGCCGGCCCGCGCCACGCAACGGCGCAGGCCGCCCGGCGCCGCGGACGGGAAGCGGTCGGCGGCCCGCCAACCCGCAGCTGCTGCGGCAGCGGCTGTTCGTGTTCGTCGTGGTGACGCTGCTCGTGGCGCTCGGCATCGCGGCGGCGCAGGGCTGCCAGGGCCCGGACCGCGGGCTCGGCGGTGACGGGGACGTCGTACGGCCGCAGCACGAGCAGCGGCAGGAGCAGGTGGAACCCGGATACACGCCGCTGGATGAGGACGACCTGATGTCCCAGCGGTACGAGTCGACCTTCGAGATCCGCGACTAGGCGACGGGCTCGGGCGGAAGGGGCCTCACAGGGTCGGCAGGATCCGTTCGAAGAACTCCCGGTCGCCCTCGAAGACCGGGTCCAGGGACAGGAACTCCTCCGGTGTGACCCAGCGGGCCTCGGCCACCTCGCCCGGGTCGGGGACGATGTCGCCGGTCTCGGCGTTCGCCGTCCACCAGTGGAGGCGGAAGCGGCCGTCGTCCGTCTCGGACTCCCAGACCTTGGCCAGGGGTACGACGGCGAGGCCGACCTCCTCGCGGACCTCTCGGACGACGGCCTCCCGCTGGGTCTCCCCCGGCTCGATCCTGCCGCTGAGCGGTTGCCAGTAGCCGGGGCGTGCGACGGCCGGGCCACGGCGGATGGCGAGGACTCGGTCGGCTCGGAGGAGGACCGCCACGATCGCCTCGCGTTGTGCCATCGCCGTACGGCCTAGATCTGCGGGCGGCCCGAGGCCACCGCGTAGAAGGCGACCGCTGCCGCCGCGCCGACGTTGAGGGAGTCGACGCCGTGGGACATCGGGATGCGGACCCATTCGTCGGCGGCGACCAGGGCCTGGGTGGAGAGACCGTCGCCCTCGGCGCCGAGCATCAGGGCGACCCGGTCCATCCGGTGCGGGGCGGCCTCGTCGAGGGTCTTGGCCTTCTCGTCGGGGGTGAGGGCGAGGAGGGTGAAGCCCGCCTCGCGGACCGACTCCAGGCCCTTGGGCCAGGTGTCGAGGCGGGCGTACGGGACCGAGAAGACCGCGCCCATCGAGACCTTGACGCTGCGGCGGTACAAGGGGTCTGCGCAGTCCGGGGAAAGCAGGACCGCGTCCATGCCGAGGGCTGCCGCCGAGCGGAAGATGGCGCCGATGTTGGTGTGGTCGTTGACCGACTCCATGACCACCACGCGGCGGGCGGACTGGAGGAGTTGGGTGGCCGTCGGGAGCGGTTTGCGCTGCATGGAGGCGAGCGCGCCGCGGTGCACGTGGTAGCCGGTGACCTGCTCGGCGAGCTCCGGGGTGACCGCGTAGACCGGGGCCGGGAGCTCGTCGATGACATCGCGCATGACGTCGACCCACTTGGCCGAGAGCAGCATCGACCGCATCTCGTAGCCGGTTTCCTTGGCCCGTCTGATGACCTTCTCGCCCTCGGCGATGAACAGGCCCTCGGCCGGCTCGCGCTTGCGGCGCAGTTCGACGTCGGTCAGGCCCGTGTAGTCGCGCAGGCGCGGGTCGTCGGGGTCATCGACGGTGATGAGATCGGCCACAGGGTGATACTGCCTTGTCCTGGGTGTGGTGCCAACGGTTCGGTACGGGTTGGGTTACCCGCGGTTACGCGGAAGGGTTCGGTCCGCTCGGCCCCACGTTCACGACGTCGCCGATGACGATGACCGCCGGCGGCTTCACCTCGTGGGCGAGCACGGTCTCGGCGGCCGTCGCGAGGGTCGCGTTCACCCGGCGCTGGGCGGCCGTCGTGCCCTCCTGGACCAGGGCGACAGGCGTGTCGGGGGACTTGCCGTGGGCGATGAGGGTCTCGGCGACCTTCCCGATCGTGGCGACGCCCATCAGGATCACCAGCGTGCCGGTGAGCTTGGCGACGGACGGCCAGTCGACCAGGGAGCGCTCGTCGTCGGGGGCGATGTGGCCGCTGACCACCGTGAACTCATGGGCGACGCCCCGGTGGGTGACCGGGATGCCGGCGGCGCCCGGCACCGAGATCGAGCTGGAGATGCCGGGCACGACCGTGCACGGGACGCCGGCCTCGGCCAGCGCCTGGACCTCCTCCATGCCACGGCCGTAGACGAAGGGGTCGCCGCCCTTGAGACGTACGACCGACTTGCCCTGCTTGGCGTGTTCGATCAGCGCGTTGTTGATGGCCTCCTGGGCCATGAACCTGCCGTACGGCAGCTTCGCCGCGTCGATCACCTCGACGCTCGACGGCAGTTCCGCGAGCAGGTCGCGCGGGCCCAGGTGGTCGGTGATGACCACGTCGGCCTCGGCGAGCAGGCGGCGGCCGCGCACGGTGATCAGGTCCGGGTCGCCGGGGCCGCCGCCGACGAGGGCGACTCCGGCGGTACGGGTGCGGTGGTGCGGGGCGACGAGAGTGCCGTCGCGCAGGCCCTCGACGACCGCGTCGCGGATCGCGGCGGTGTGCCGGGGGTCGCGGCCGCGCGCGTCGCTGGTGAGGACCGCGACCGTGACGCCCTCGCTGGTTCCCGTGGCCGGGGTCCAGGCGGTGGCGGCGTCGGCGTCGTCGGAGCGGACGCACCAGACGCGGTGGCGCTCCGCTTCCAAGGAGGCGCGGGTGTTGGCGTCGTCGTCGCTGGTGGCGATCAGGGCGTACCAGGCGTCGGCGAGGTCGCCGTCCTCGTAGGGGCGCTTCTGCCAGGTGATCTCGCCTGCGTCCGCCATGGCTTCGACGGAGGGGGTCGCGTCGGGGGACACGAGGTGGATGTCCGCGCCCGCCGCGATGAGGGCCGGGAGGCGGCGCTGTGCCACCTGGCCGCCGCCGAGGACGACGACCCGGCGGCCGGTGAGGCGGAGGCCTACGGGGTAGGCGGGGTGTTCGGCCATGAGGTGCGGCTCCTCGTCCTGGCAATGCGATGGGTGCTACGGCACTGGAGCAGCCCTGACGTGCGGATTTTAAGGGGTTGGTTCAGAGTACGGCCGGGGTGGGGTGCACGCAGGAGCGCGTGCCCCACCCCGGTCCGGAGTCACTTCTCGGTGACGCCCGCCGAGTCGAACGTCGCCACCTCGTGCATGGCCCGTGCCGTGCTCTGGACCAGCGGGAGGGCCAGCAGGGCGCCGGTGCCCTCGCCCAGGCGGAGGTCGAGGTCGACCAGGGGGCGCAGGCCCAGTTTGTTGAGGGCGGCCACGTGGCCGGGCTCCGCGCTGCGGTGGCCGGCGATGCAGGCCGCGAGGACCTCGGGGGCGATGGCGCGGGCGACCAGGGCGGCGGCGCCGGCGCTGACGCCGTCCAGGATCACCGGCGTACGGAGCGACGCGCCGCCCAGCAGGAGGCCGACCAGCGCGGCGTGTTCGAAGCCGCCGATCGCCGCCAGGACGCCGATGGGGTCGGCCGGGTCGGGCTGGTGGACATCGAGGGCGCGGCGGACGACCTCGGTCTTGCGGGCGAGGGTCTCGTCGTTGATGCCGGTGCCGCGGCCGGTGACCTCGGCCGGGTCGGCGCCGGTGTAGACGGAGATCAGGGCGGCCGAGGCGGTCGTGTTGGCGATGCCCATCTCGCCCGTCAGCAGCGCCTTGTTGCCGGCCGCCACCAGGTCGCGGGCCGTCTCGATGCCCACCTCGATGGCCTGCTTGGCCTCCTCGCGGGACATCGCGGGGCCGGTCGTCATGTCGGAGGTGCCCGCGCGGACCTTGCGGGGCAGCAGGCCGGGGGTGGCGGGCAGATCCGCCGCCACGCCGACGTCCACGACGCACACCTCCGCGCCCACCTGGCCCGCGAACGCGTTGCAGACCGCGCCGCCGCCGAGGAAGTTGGCGACCATCTGGGCCGTCACCTCCTGCGGCCAGGGGGTGACGCCCTGGGCGTGGACGCCGTGGTCACCGGCGAAGATCGCGACGGCCGCGGGCTCCGGGATCGGCGGCGGGCACTGCCGCGACAGCCCGGACAGCTGGGCGGAGATGATCTCCAGCATGCCGAGCGCGCCGGCTGGCTTCGTCATGCGCTTCTGCCGCTCCCAGGCCTCGCCGAGCGCCTTGGCGTCCAGCGGGCGGATCTGGGCGACGGTCTCGGCGAGCAGGTCGTGCGGCTCCTCGCCGGGCAGGGCGCGACGGCCGTACGTCTCCTCGTGAACGACCCAGGACAGCGGGCGCCGCTTGGACCAGCCGGCCTGCAGCAGCTCGGGCTCGTCCGGGAACTCGTCGACATACCCGACGCACAGGTAGGCGATGACCTCCAGGTGCTCGGGCAGGCCGAGGGCGCGGACCATCTCGCGCTCGTCGAAGAAGCTGACCCAGCCGACGCCGAGGCCCTCGGCGCGCGCGGCGAGCCAGAGGTTCTCGACCGCGAGCGCGGCGGAGTACGGCGCCATCTGCGGCTGGGTGTGCCGGCCGAGGGTGTGGCGGCCGCCGCGGGTCGGGTCGGCGGTGACGACGATGTTCACCGGGGTGTCGAGGATGGCCTCGATCTTCAGTTCCTTGAACTGCTTCGCCCGGCCCTTGGGCAGCGACTTGGCGTACGCCTCACGCTGGCGCATGGCGAGCTCGTGCATGGTCCGGCGGGTGTCGGCCGAGCGGATGACGACGAAGTCCCAGGGCTGGGAGTGACCGACGGAGGGCGCGGTGTGGGCGGCCTCCAGGACCCGGAGCAGCACCTCGTGCGGGATGGGGTCGCTGCGGAAGCCGTTGCGGATGTCGCGCCGCTCGCGCATGACCTTGAGGACGGCCTCGCGTTCGGCGTCGTCGTAGGCGGGCGCGGCCGGGCCGGTGGGCTGCGGTGCTTCTTCCACGGACGCCGTGCTCTCTTCTCCGGGGTCTTCCTGGTCGGCGGCCCGGGTGTCCAGGTCCTCCGCGAGTTGTACGAGTTCGGGGTCTCCGTCGCGGGGTGCCGGAACGGCGGCGACGGGAGCCGGTGCCTCCTGAGTGGGGAGGACGATCGGCTGCGGCGGGGTCGGGGCGAGGTGCGGGGTGGTGGGCACCGAGCCCTCGACCGGGACGAACTGGCCCAGCGGCTGGTCGGGCGCGGGCTCCTGGGCGATACCGGCCGGGACGAAGGCCGGGGCCTCCCCCTCGCCGGACGCCGTGGGCTCCAGGGGTGACTGTGCCGGGTGCTCGGTGCCCTGCGCGGGCTGGACGGCCACGGACCGCAGCTGCGGGCCGGCGGGCTCGGCGACGAAGGGCTCGGGCGCCTCGGCCGGGTCGGGCTGGGCGGCGGCCGGTTGCGGGACGGCGGCCGGTTGCTGGGCGGCTTCGGCTTCGGCTTCGGCTTCGGCGGAGACTGCGGCCAGTGGCTGCGGGGCCACGGCGGGCTCGGCGGTGACGTCCGGGGCCTGCTGGGCGTCCGGGAACTGTGCCGCGGGGGCCGCGACGGCCGCCGGGTCCGCCACGGGGACTTCACCGTCGACGGCGCGCGCGGTCACGGCGACCGCCTGTGCTTCGGCTTCGACGTCGGGCAGAGCGGCGTGCTGTGGCGGCTGCTGCTGGAACGCCTGCTCGGCGTCCGCGAGTTGCGGGGCCGGGTCCGGGGTTACGGCGGCGGAGGCGTCGTCGGTGGGCACGGTCACGGCGTCCGTGGGCTGCACGAACGGCGCGAGGTGCTCGGCCGACGCGGGCTCGGCTTGCTGCGCCGTGTCGAGCGCGGCCGCGGCCGGGACGGCGTCCGGGGCCGGCTGCGGGTCCACGGGGGCGGCGGCCTCGGGGGCCTCGGGGGCCTGCGGTGCGTCCGGGAACTGGCCGGCTTCCGGGAACTGGGCCGCCTCGGGTGTTGCGGGCTCGACAACCTGAGCGGGGGCCTCGGGCGCGGGAGCGTCGAGAAGCGGGGCCGCTTCCGGAGCGGGGGCCTCCGGGACCTGGACAGCTTCAGGGGCAGGGACGCCGGGGATCGGGGCGCCTTCAGGAGCCGGCGCCTCGGGAGGCAGCGCAGCCTCAGGGACCGTCCGCTCGGGCAGCGGCGCGGCTTCAGGAGCCGCCTGCTCAGGAAGCTGCACGGCCTCAGGAGCCGCCTGCTCAGGAAGCTGCACGGCCTCAGGAGCCGCCTGCTCAGGAAGCTGCACGGCTTCAGCCGCGGGCATCTCCGAACCGTGCCCGGCGTCAGCAACCGGCGCCTCGGCAAGCTGAGCGACCCCGTCCACGGCCGCATCGGCAGCGAGGTCCGCCTGCGCCTGCCCGGCACCCGCGTCGGCCTCGCTCACCGGGACATCCTCAGCAGCGGTATCAAGCGCAACCGCAGGAGCTGCGACCTCATCGGCACCGGAATCGGCCGCGTCCACCACAGCGACGCCGGCGTCCGAAACCACGGCCACAACCTGGTCGGCCTCGGGAACGGGAGCAGCCGCGACCTCATCGGAGCCAGGAGCAAACGCTGCCCCCGCCACCTCATCGGCGGCCTGCGCGACGCCCTCTCCCGCAACCGAGCCCGGCTCGGCAGCCGACGCGGCATCGTCGCCCGACGGCTCCTGGGTGGCGGACACGCCCTCCTGCGGAGCAGGCGCGCCGGCCTCGGCCACTTGAACGGCACCCGCTTCGGCGCCGCCCTCCATGGCCACCTGCACCGCAGCCGCCTGCTGTCCGGCCGGAACAACCGTTTCGGCAGCCGGCACCTCGGTGCTCACCGGTGCGGGGGCCTGGGCGGCCGTGCCCCAGGCGGATGCCGGCTGCGGGGCCGACGCCTCGTGGTGCTGCGGGGCGTCCAGGTACTCGGGGCCGGGCTGGCGGGCGGGGGCGGCGACGGCGCCGCGGTCGGCAAGGGAGCGGACCGGGCTGGCGGAGGCGTCGGGGATGAGCGGGCCGAGGTGCAGGGGGCGCCGGGGGGTGATCGGCGGAATCGGTGCCGAAGGGGCCGGCAGACGGACGGCGCTGAGGTCGACCGAACCGCTGTCGCGGCCGGACATCTCGTGCGCACCCGGCTCGTGCATGGCCTCGACGACCGGCTCCGGCGTGGGCGGGACGACCTCGGTGCCCCAGGCGCCCTGCGAGCCGGGCAGCAGCAGGTCTTCGTCCTCAGCAGTCGTCTCGGAGAGGTAGGTGTACGTACCGTGCGCCGCGGGGGCGCCCGGCTGCTCCACCATGCCTGCGCTCTCCGGCAGTCCCTCGCCCGGGACCTGGCCGGTGTCGGTCATGCGTACCCCTCGCCCATCGGTTAGTGCTTCCACGACCAGCTCACCGGGGACGGCGCACCGACCGCCCCCGTAGTGAAGAACGAGCGTGCGTGCCCAGCGGCACGAGCGACCCGCCCAAAAAGGCGACAAAGCCACTGAGTGGCATTGTCGTGGCCGTTCGACCGTCGCGACAGGCTGATCCGCGACAGGCCGCTGTGGACTGCGCCACGTTGCGCGTCCTCCGGTTTCGCCGTACCACACCCACCCCAAATGGGGAGCGTTTTTCCGGACATTGACCGACGAAGTGCCGGGCGGCCGAGTGCAGTACAACGATCGGCCAGCCTACCGCGCGCGGTACGACAACCGGATCACGGGGAGGGCCCGCGATTACCCTGCGCGGTCGTTCAGTACCCCGCTGAGCAGGAACGCGACCGTGCGCTCCCGCTCCGTCCAGGCACGTGTGTCCAGTTGCACGGACTGCAGGAGGGCGCACTCCACGTCGTAGCCGTGCTGGGTGAGGTCGCGGCCGATGAGTTCGGCTTCGTCGCGGGTCGCGGCGTGGGTGACGATGCGCTGCGGGCGCCGGTCGGCGACGGCGGAGACGACGGCCGCTCCCCCGCCTCCGACGCGGACGACGTCCGGTTCGGGGAGGTTCTCCAGCACGTGCGGGGCCCTGCCGTGGACGATCTGGAGCTGGACCCCGAAGCCGCGGGCGTTGGCTTCGGTGCGCTCGCAGGCCCGCGGGTCGCGGTCGACTGCGATGACGGCGGCGCCCGCCCTGGCCGCCTCGGCGGCGAAGGCGCCGCTGCCGCAGCCGATGTCCCACACCAGGTCGCCGACGCGGGGGCCGAGCCGGACGAGTTGGGCCGAGCGGAGCGGTTCCAGCTCGCCCTCGCCCATGAGACCGCCGTAGGCCTCGGCGGGCAG
The DNA here is from genome assembly GCF_045162795.1 of Streptomyces sp. NBC_01017. NCBI lineage: Bacteria > Bacillati > Actinomycetota > Actinomycetes > Kitasatosporales > Streptomycetaceae > Streptomyces > Streptomyces sp. NBC_01017. The sequence continues at coordinate 8,535,633 of NZ_CP108683.1, read as the reverse complement.
CGTCCAGCCGCGCGGCGCGGCAAAGGAGTCACGGCCGGCGATCCACCCGCCGCCCTCCGTGGCGGCCACCTTGCCGCCGATGACGATCACTACGTTCGGGTCCCGCCAGGTGTGGTCGGCGGCCTTGTCGGAGGTGACGACGGTGACCTGTTCACCTTCGGTGCCCAGTTCCTCGCAGATGACGAAGGTGCGGTGGACGCCTTCGAGGAGGAGGCCGAGTTCGGCGGGGCCCGCGCCGGGTGAGGTGAGGACGGCGACCTTGGTGTGGGCGCGGCACACATTGACCGCGCGGCGCAGGGTGCGGGGATGTGCGACGACCACCTGTGCGTCGTCCCAGGGCATGCCCGCCCGGGCGAAGGCGGCGGCGACGGAGGAGACCGCGGGGACGACCTCGACCTCCAGGCCGAACTCGGGCGCGCGCAGGGTCCGTACGACTCCGAAGAAGCCGGGGTCGCCGTCGGCGAACACGACCGCGGTGCCGCGGTGGCCTGCGATCCGGCGGGCGGCGAGGGCGACGCTGCCGAGGCGGATGCGCTCTGCGGCGGGCGGCACCGCGGGGAGCGCCAGGTGGTGGGCGGCACCGGCCACCAGCGTGGCGGCGCCCAGGGCGGAGCGTGCCGCGGCGGTCAGCGGCGAGCCGTCCCAGCCGATCACCGTGACGCGGTCGGCCATCGTCGTCTCTCTCCAGGGTTTGCGCAGGTCGTCGTCGGACAGCCCGAGGGGCAGGCTCCGTGAGGGTACCTGGTCGCGGCGCGGGCACCCCGGGTGCCCGTGGGTTCGCTACCCGTCAGTTCCAGTCACCGAACGAGGTGAAACCGTCGGCCGGCTGATCGCCGACGCCTTCGAGGTCCTCGGGCAGCAGGCTCCAGATGATGAGGTCCGTGCGGACGTCGATCCACTCGCCGCTGTCGGTCCTGGCGCGCGCTATCCAGGCGCCGCGCAGCACGCCCTCGCTGATACAGCCGATCTTCTGCGCCACCTGCTGGGAGGCGGTGTTGTCGGCGGCGGTGCGCAGTTCCAGCCGTTCGAACTTCTGGTCCTGGAAGAGCCACTGCGCGGTGGCCAGGGCTGCCTCGGAGGCGTAGCCCTCGCCGCGGGCCCAGGGCGCGACGACGTAGGAGATCTCGCTGGAGCGGACACGCCAGTCGGTGTGCTGGAGGCGGACGATGCCGACGAGACGCTGGGTGAGGAACTCGGAGACGGCGAAGACGATGCCGTGTCCCTCGGTGCGTTCGGCGGGGGCGAGTTCGGTGATCCAGGCGCGGGCGTCGGCCTCGGTGTAGGGCTGCGGCACGGAGGTCCAGGCGGTGACCAGTTCGTCGTTCATCATCTCCGTGAACGACTCGGTGTCCAGGTCTTCGAAGGGCCGCAGCACCAACCGCTCCGTGCTGATGGAGATGTTGGGGAAGGTGCTAGTCATGCGCCACTCCGTAACCTTCGGAAACCTGCAGGGCCTGCTGAACTGCCCAGCATGCAGCATGAAAGCACTGAACTGCACCACGGGGTCCACACCAGGTGAAGGAGTGGACCCCGTGCGTGGCGATACGCCGTATACGCCCCGTCAGCCGGAAGTGACCGGCAGGACCGAGCCCTTGTACTTGTCCTCGATGAACTTCTTCACGTCGGACGAGGCGAGGAGCTTCGCGAGCTTCTCGACCCGGGGGTCGTCCTCGTTGCCCTTCTTCACGGCCAGGAGGTTGGCGTAGGGGTTGTCCTTCGCCGACTCCAGGAGGATGGCGTCCTCGGTGGGGCTGAGGCCGGCGTCCTGCGCGTAGTTGTTGTTGATCACCGCCACGGCCACGTCGTCGAGCGAGCGGGGCAGTTGGGCGGGTTCCAGCTCCTGGAACTTCAGGTGCCGGGGGTTGGCGGCGATGTCCGCCGGGGACGCGTCCGTGCCCGCGCCCTTCTTGAGCGTGATGACGCCCTTGGAGGCGAGCAGCTTCAGGGCGCGGCCCTCGTTGGTGGTGTCGTTCGGCACGGCGACGGTGGCTCCGTCGGCGAGCTTCGTGACGTCGGTGACCTTGTTCGAGTAGACGCCCATGGGCGGCAGATAGGCCTTGACCACGGGGACCAGGTCGGTCCCCTTGGACTTGTTGAACTCGTCCAGGTAGGGCTCGTTCTGGTAGAGGTTCGCGTCCAGCGAGCCTTCCTGGAGGGCGGTGTTCGGCAGGACGTAGTCCGTGAACTCCCTGATCTCCAGCTTCAGCCCGGCCTTCGCGGCGAGATCGTCCTTGACGTACGTCAGGACCTCGCCGGCCGGGACGGCGGTGGCGCCGACGACCAGGGTGTCGTCGTCACCACCGCCGGAGCCCGAGCCACAGGCGGTGAGGCCGAGGGAGAGTGCGCCCGCGAGCGCAGCCGTGAGCAGTACGGGGCGTCGGCGCTTCACGATGCTCATCAGAAGGCCGCGACGACCGCGCCGTCGTACTTGTCCTCGATGAACTTCTTCACCTCGGGCGAGGTGAGGAGCTTCGCGAGCTTCTGCACGCGCGGGTCGTCCTCGTTCCCCTTCTTCACCGCGAGGAAGTTGCCGTACGGGTTGTCCTCGGGCGACTCGGCGGCGATGGCGTCGTCGGCCGGGCTGAGGTCGGCCTCCAGCGCATAGTTGCCGTTGATGACGGCGGCGTCGACGTCGCCGAGGGAGCGCGGCAGCTGGGCGGCCTCCAGCTCCTTGAAGTTCAGGTTCTTGGGGTTGGAGGCGACGTCCTTGGGGGTCGCGTCGTAGCCGACGTCCGACTTCAGCTTGATGACGCCGTTGGCTTCCAGCAGCTTGAGCGCGCGGGCCTCGTTGGTGGTGTCGTTCGGCAGGGCGACCGTGGCGCCCTTCTTGAGGTCCGTGAGCTTCTTGACGCCCTGGGAGTACACGCCGAGCGGCTCCAGGTGCACGGTGGCGTTCGGCACGGCGACGACGTCGGTGCCGTTCTTCTTGTTGAAGTCGTCCAGGTACGGCTGGTGCTGGAAGTAGTTGGCGTCGACCTCACCCTGCTGGACGGCCGTGTTCGGCGTCACGTAGTCGGTGAACTCCCGGACCTCGAGCTCGAGGCCCGCCTTCTTCGCGAGGTTGTCCTTGATGTAGGTGAGGATCTCGCCCTGCGGGGTCGGCGTGGCCGCGACCTTCAGCGGGGCGCTCGCGTCGGAGCCGGAGTCCTTGTCCGAGCCACAGGCGGAGAGCCCGAGGGTGAGGGCTCCGGCGGCGAGGACAGCAGTGGTGATCTTGGCGGTGTTACGCACGAAAAGTGCCTTTCCTTATGGGTGGTGCGACCCCGACTTGGGTTTCGGGGGGTTCTGGGTGCCCGTCCGGGAGGGTTCAGACGGTCTTGCTCGTGGCCGTGGAGGCCTTGAGCAGGCGGAGTTTGGGCGCCGCGCCCGAGTGGCCGCCCCGGTGGTGCAGGGAGCGGGCGGCGTAGTCGCCGGCGAACTGGATGAGGGAGATGACGACGGCGAGGACCGCGACGGTCAGCCACATCAGTTCGGTCTCGAAGCGCTGGTAGCCGTAGCGGATGGCGATGTCGCCGAGGCCGCCGGCGCCGACCGTGCCGGCCATGGCCGAGTAGCCGATGAGGGCGACGATCGTGGTCGTGGTGCTGGCGATGAGGGACGGCAGCGACTCGGGTACGAGGACCTTGCGGACGACGGTCCAGGTGTTGCCGCCCATCGACTGCACGGCCTCGACGAGCCCGCCGTCCACTTCGCGGACAGCCGTCTCAACAAGGCGGGCGAAGAAGGGGATCGCACCGATCGCGAGCGGCACGATGGCGGCCTCGCGGCCGATGGTCGTGCCGGTGATCGAGCGCGTGAAGCCCATCAGCGCGACCATCAGGATGATGAACGGCATCGAGCGGGCGACGTTCACGATCTGCCCGATGACCTTGTTGGCGAGGACGTTCTGCAGCAGGCCGCCCTTGTCGGTGAGGACGAGGAGGATGCCGAGCGGGAGGCCGCCGACGACCGCGATGAGGGTGGACCAGCCGACCATGTAGAGGGTGTCCCAACACGCCTGCTCCAGCAGGGGCTGCATCTCGGACCAGGTCACTTGGCACCTTCCTTCACCAGCGCGGAGACGGGCTCCCGGGCCTCTTGGCCGACGACGTCGATCTGCAGGCCCTGTTCGCGCAGGAAGCCGATCGGCACGACGTTGTCCTCGTAGCGGCCGGGCAGCTCGATGCGCATCCGGCCGACCTGGAGGCCGCCGACGGTGTCGATGGCGGCGCCGAGGATCGAGATGTCGATGTTGTAGGTGCGCGAGAGCTGCGAGATGACCGGCTGGGTGGCGGCCTCGCCCTGGAAGGTCACGTCGACGACGGTGCGGTCGTCGGCGGAAGCCTCGCCGCCCACCGGGAAGAGCGCGGAGGCCAGTTCGGAGCCGGGGGTCGCGAGCAGCTCGCTGACCGTGCCGGACTCCACGACGCGGCCGTTCTCCATGAGCGCGGCCGAGTCGCAGATCGACTTCACGACGTCCATTTCGTGGGTGATGAGCAGGACGGTCAGGCCCAGCTGCCGGTTCAGGTCGCGCAGCAGCTGGAGGATGGAGCGGGTGGTCTCCGGGTCGAGGGCGCTGGTGGCCTCGTCGGAGAGCAGCACCTTGGGGTCGCCGGCCAATGCGCGGGCGATGCCGACGCGCTGCTTCTGGCCGCCGGAGAGCTGGGCGGGGTAGGCCTTGGCCTTGTCGGCGAGGCCCACCAGGTCGAGCAGTTCGAGTGCCTTGCGGGAGCGGTCCTTGCCGGACGTGCCGAGGATTTCGAGCGGCAGCTCGACGTTGTCCTGGACCGTCCGCGAGGACAGCAGGTTGAAGTGCTGGAAGACCATGCCGATACGGCTGCGCGCCCGGCGCAGCTCCCGGCCGGCCCGGGGACCGCGTCCCGCCAGGGCCGTGAGGTCCTGCCCGGCGACGGACACCGTGCCGGCGGTGGGGCGCTCCAGCAGGTTGATGCAGCGGATGAGGGAGGACTTGCCGGCGCCGGACTGGCCGATGACGCCGTAGACCTCGCCTTCGCGGACGTGCAGGTCGACGCCGTCGAGGGCGGTGACCTCACGGCCGCGCGAGCGATAGACCTTGGTCAGGCCCGAGGTGGTGATCACAGGGTTTCCGTCACTGTCGAGTGCACGGCGCATCGTGGGCACCGAACACGGGGCATTCGTGGTCGAAGGCGGCCGGAGCGCAGCACGATTTCCCGCGAACGCGGTGGAACCGGGGGCAGACGTGTGCGTGGGGCGCGGCTCAGTCACGTACGTGGGGCGTACGGGCGGACATGAGCGGGCTCTCGCTTCGGGGCGCGAGGCTCAGATGGTGCAGGGGCCCTCTAGAAGGCGCACATTCGACACATACAACGAGCACCGGGCGCAAGGGTCGCCTCGGTCGCAAGGGTGCGGCAGCTCGTCGTGGTCATGCGATCAGTAAACCAGACGTACGGTCCTTACCGACCGCCGCTGTCCGCATTCTGGACAGCGGCGGGACAGCTCTCAGGCGCGTACGGAGATCTCGACGCCGGCGTCGGTGACCAGGGCGGACAGGGCCGACAGGTCCTTCACCACGTAGTCGGCGTCGAGCTCGTGGGCCTGGTGGGTTGTGGTGAACGCCACGGTGGTCATTCCGGCGGCACGACCGGCCGCCAGACCGGCGGGGGCGTCCTCGAAGACGACGCAGTGCGCGGGGTCGACGCCCAGCTGCCGGGCGGCGAGGAGGTAGGGCTCGGGGTCGGGCTTGCCGCGCGTGATGTCGTCGGCGGCGATCAGGGTCTTGGGCAGGATGCCGACGGCGTCGAGGCGGGCCTCGGCGAGGCGCCGGGTGGCGGAGGTAACGACGGCCCAGCGGTCGGCGGGCAGCGAGTCGAGGAAGTCCTTGGTGCCGGGCAGCAGGTGCACGCCGCCGTTGGGCACGTCCTCCACCTCCAGCGTCTCGATCCGCGCGAGGGCCTCCGGCACGATGTCGGCGGGCAGCAGGTCGGCGGCTATCTCCACGGCCGGCCGCCCGTGCAGCTCGATCCGCCCGAACGCCTCGGCCGTGATCCCGTACTCACCGGCCCACCGCGCCCAGCAGCGGTCCACGGAATCGAGGGAGGAGACCAGGGTGCCGTCGTTGTCGAACAGGAGGGCGCGTGCGTGGATCGTCATGGTCCAGACCCTACGGGGCCGCCGGAGCCTGCCGGTCACGGCCTCGGGCGTCGATCAGCACGCGACCGGCGCCGGCCGACCGACCGAAGCCGGGCGCCGGAGTCGGGCGCCGGGGCCGGGCGCATCAGGCCTTTTGGACCGTAATAGGCTCGCCACATGTTTGATGCCCTGACGCTGGTGACCGGTGTCGCCGCGCTGCTGCTCGCCGCGTGGTGCGGTTGGGCGGCGTACCGCGATCAGCCGACCAAGGACTGGCACTTCATCGGCATGGCCGTGGTGACGGTCCTGGCTCTGGTGCAGCTGGTGATCGGGATCGTGCTGCTGGCACGGGGCGAGAAGCCGGAGCAGGGCACGACGATCTTCGTGGCGTATCTGCTGGGCTCGTTCGCGTGCATTCCGGCCGCCGGGTTCATGTCGCTGGCCGAGCGGAGCAAGTGGGGTTCGGTGACGGTCGCCGCGGGCGGCGTGGTGCTGGCCGTGCTCGAGGTGCGGCTGTATGACATCTGGGGAGGCTGAGGTGGCCGTGACACAGGAGAAGCCCGGCAGGGCACGGCTGATCAGCGGGCCCGGAATCGTGCTGGTGTGGCTGTACGGCGTGATGGTGGTCGGCGCCGTGTCGCGCTCGGCGTACCAGATCGCGACCGAGTTCGACCGGGCGCCGCTCGCGTATGCGCTGTCGGCGGTGGCGGGCGTGGTGTACGGCTTCATCACGTACACGCTCGTACGCGGCGGCGAGACAGCTCGCAAAGCAGCGCTGGTGTGCTGCGTCGCGGAGTTGGTGGGAGTGCTGACGGTCGGCACCTGGACGTTGGTCGAGCCGTCGGCCTTCCCCGACGCGACCGTGTGGTCGGACTTCGGCATGGGGTACGTCTTCATCCCCGTACTGCTGCCGTTGTCGGCGATCTACTGGCTCCGCAAGGCACGTGCACAGCAGGGGGATGCCGCCTGAGGTCGTCAGGCGGCTGCCTGCCCGTCGTAACCGGTCACGCCGTTGTTGCGTACGCGCCTGCCTGCTTCTCCAGGACGACCATCGGAACGCCGTCGGCGCCCTTCGACGTGCCCACCGCCTCGTAGCCCACCTTGCGGTACAGGCGCAGGTTGCCCTCGCTGCGGTGGCCGGCCTCCAGGCGGAACCGCTTGGCGCCGCGCTGTTCGGTCAGGGCGGCTTCCGCGGCGCGCAGGAGGCGGGCGCCGATGCCGTGGCCCTGGAGTCGGGGGTGGACGCAGAGCTTGCCGATGGCCGCCGCGCCGTCCTCGGTGACGCTGCCGCGGACGGAGCCGACCACCTCCTCGCCGAGCCGTGCCACGAAGACACAGTCCGCGGCGACCTCCGCCCGGACCGAGTCCAGTGTTTGGACGAGCGGGTCGATGCGGTAGTTGCCGTACAGCGCCGCCTCGCTCTGGAAGCACAGGTACTGCAGCCTGAAGATCTGCTCCGCGTCCTGCTCGGTCGCCGCCGAGATGGTCACGCTCATGCCCATGTGCGCACGCCTCCCGCTCACCTGATCACCTGTCGTCCCTCACTCCTATCCCCGCGCTCCGCGGGCCGCAACCTCCGGCGTGAGCATTCGACGCAGACATCCCAGGCATCTGGAACGTTCCGGGCCGAGACTGCCCTGTGAGATACCCAACTCCCCCGCGATTTCCCGGTATGTCAGGTCGTCCGGGGAGAGCAGGGCCTCGACGAGGCGGGGGCAGCGGCCGGGGAGACGGCGCACCGCTTCGCGCAGGGCGCGGCGGCGGGCGGCCGCGAGGGCCAGGTGTTCGGGGTCGTGACGGTCGCTGTCGGCGGCGGGCTCCTGCTCGTACGGCCGTTCACGGCGGGTCGTACGGCGGCTTCGGCGGGCTTCGGAGCGGACCGCCCTGCGCAGCCAGCCCGGCGGGTCCGCGGGCGGGCCGTCGGAGTCGAGGCGTTCCAGGAGGCGGAGCCAGACCGCCTGTTCCAGGTCGCCCGGCTCCGCTCCGGAGGCGGGTGCCTCGGCTGAGGCCTCCGCGAGGAGCAGCGGGCGCAGGGCGGCAACCAGGTCGTCCGTCATATGCGGCACGACGCGGCCGCCCGGGCATGGGGTTGCCCGGGCGGCCGCCAGTCACCCCAACCGGGGCGCGGGTCTCAGTCGTTGACGAAGTCCTTGCGGGCCAGCAGGCCCGTGTCCGGGTTGTCGGTGAAGACACCGTCGATGCCGGTCGCGAAGTACGTCTTGTAGGCGCCGAAGACGTCACCGTAGGCGTCCGCGTCGGTGCCCTTGCGGAAGCTGGTCGGCAGGAAGGGGTTCTCGTTGCGCATCGTGTAGGGGTGCAGGATCAGCCCGACCTTGTGTGCGTCGGCGACCAGCGTCGTGGGCTGGGTGAGGTTGCCGTTCGCGTCCTTCGGGATGACCAGGTCCAGGGTGGGGCCGATGCCCTGGGCGTAGGAGGCGATCTCCCTGAGGCCGGCCGGCTTGACCAGGTCGGCGACCGTGCGCGGGTCGCCCGTCTCGACGAAGTCCCAGGGCCGGGTGGTCGCGCCGGAGAGCAGGACCACCAGCGGGTTGTCGACGAGCTTGTTCAGCCGCTGGATGCCGGTCGGCTCGAAGGACTGGAGGATGACGGGCGAGTTCCGCCGGTCCTTGCCGTACTTGTGGAGCACCTTGGCGACCCGCTCCTCCAGAGCGAGGCCCTGCTTGCGGAAGTAGGTGGGGTGCTTGAGCTCGGGGTAGATCCAGACCTGCTTGCCGCGCTTACGGCTCTGCTCGTCCTGCCACCGCAGGACCTCTTCGAAGGTGGGGATCTCCCAGCGGCCGTTGTAGAGGGTGTTGTGCGGGCGGTTGGCCGGGATGCGCTCGGTCGCACGCAGCGTCTTCAGCTCGGCGAGCGTGAAGTCCTCGGTGAACCAGCCGGTGGTGGCGACGCCGTCGAGGGACTTGGTCTTCTTGCGGTCGGCGAACTCGGGATGGTCCGCGACATCGGTCGTGCCGCCGATTTCCGGCTCGTGCCGGCAGACGAGGTGGCCGTCCTTGGTGGGCACCAGGTCGCCGGCCTCGACGATGTCGGCGCCCATGTCGAGGGCCAGCTGGTAGGAGCCGAGGGTGTGCTCGGGCCGGTAGCCGCTGGCGCCGCGGTGTCCGATGATCGTCGGCTTGGGCAGGTTCTTCAGGCCGCCGCCCGAGCCGCCGTGCCGTGCCTCGCCCGCTCGCGCCGTACCGGACAGCCCGAGGACCGCTCCGCCCGCGCCGAGCACAGCCGCGCCGAGAAGCATCCGCCGTCCGGTGACGACCGTGTGCTCGTTCTCCTGGGTTCCCATGAGGGCCCTCCTGACCGTCCGCCCATTTCAGTGCGGGGTGATCGTAGGTGCGTGTCCATGACGGATGGGAGACCTTCGGCGGAACTCGCGGGTGATGCTGAATGTCGTACCGGAATGGTGAGGTGACGGCCCGTCGGAATGCCTACGGCCGTACGGGGAACGTGTCGGACAGGCCCTCGGGGCGATGTCCGTCACATCATGGCGAACGCGTTACGTGCCGTTCTCGACGCGCCACCGCAGGTAAACGTGCGTCAACAGTGCGTAAGGCGTAGGTGAAGTCGGCCCACCCGATGTGCGGGACCCGGGGAACCGCGAGTATCGTCCTCACCTGCACAGACTTATACCGAATCCCTTGACACCGGAGGGCCCGTTGTCCCGCTTCGCGCTCATCAAGGCAGTGCTCGGACCGATCATGCGCCTGATGTTCCGCCCACAGGTGGAGGGCGCGGAGCACATCCCGGGCGACGGTCCGGTCATCCTGGCCGGCAACCACCTCACGTTCATCGACTCGATGATTCTGCCGCTGGTCTGCGACCGACAGGTCCTCTTCATCGGCAAGGACGAGTACGTCACCGGCAAGGGCCTCAAGGGCCGGCTGATGGCGTGGTTCTTCACCGGCGTCGGCATGATCCCCGTCGACCGTGACGGCGGCCGCGGCGGTGTGGCCGCGCTGATGACCGGGCGCCGGATCCTGGAGGAGGGCAACGTCTTCGGGATCTACCCCGAGGGCACGCGGTCTCCCGACGGGCGGCTGTACCGGGGCCGTACCGGCATCGCACGCCTGACGCTCATGACCGGGGCGCCGGTCGTTCCGTTCGCGATGATCGGCACGGACAAGATCCAGCCGGGTGGGGCGGGGATGCCCCGGCCGCGGAAGGTCACGGTTCGCTTCGGCGAGGCGATGGAGTTCTCGCGGTACGAGGGGATGGACCGGGACCGGTATGTGCTGCGCGCGGTGACCGACTCCGTGATGGCGGAGGTCATGCGGCTGTCCGGACAGGAGTACGTGGACATGTACGCGAGCAAGGCCAAAGAGGCGGCGTAGCTCCGCTGGTTCGGCGGCCCGGAGGTCCGGGGGCCGCGGGTTGCTCTCGGGTGCGGGTCCGATGCAGCTGATCGCGCCCGCGCGGCGGAGCCGCACAACGGACACGGCCCCGCCCCTTGTCCCCGCGCCCCTGAAAGGACGCGGGGAGGGCGGGTCGCTCAAGGCCTCAGGCGGTGTTGTCCAGCCGCTGGCCGCGCAGGAGGAACCACGCTGCCACCGCCGCCGCGAGCAGTACGGCCGCTCCGACTCCCGCCGCGAGGGCGAGACCGTCGACGAAGGAACTGCGAGCTGCGTCCAGCATCGCCTCGGAGGTCTGGGCCGGCATTCCCGCCGCGGCTTCCACCGCGCCACCCAGTGACTCATGCGCCTCCGTCGGAGTGCCCGCCGGGCCCGTGAAGTCCCGGTAGACGCCCGTCACGATCGAGCCCAGCACCGCGATACCCAGAGCGGCACCCAGCTCGTACGCCGTCTCCGACACCGCCGACGCCGCGCCCGCCTGCTCCTTCGGCACGCTGGAGAGGATCACGTCCGACGTCACCGTGAAGGAGAAGCCGGCGCCGACGCCGACCACCAGCAGGGCGGCGCCCAGCAGGGGGTAGCCGGTCGAGCGGTCGATGACCGTGAGCACGGCCAGGGCGAGGCCGATGGCCGCGAGGCCGCCGGAGACGACGGCCCGTACCGAGTAACGGCGGGCCGCGCGACCGGCGATCAGGCCGGCGACGACCGCGCCGATCGCGGCGGGCAGCTCGGCAAGGCCCGCCTCGAACGGGCCCCTGCCCTGCACGAGTTGCAGGAACTGGGAGAGGAAGAACACCAGGCCGGACAGGCCGAGGATGGTCAGCAGGTCGGCCAGCACCGCGCCGCTGAAGCCGCGGTGACGGAACAGCCGCATGTCCAGCAGCGGGATCGGCAGGGTGAGCTGGCGGCGTACGAAGCCGTACAGTGCTGCGGCACCCAGCAGGCCCGCGGCGACCATGACCCAGGTGAAGCCGACCGCGGCCGCCTCCTTGACGGCGTACACGACACCGATCATGCCGACGAGGGACAGCACGACGCTGATCATGTCCCAGGGACCGGGGTTCGGGTTGCGGGACTCGGGGAGCAGCTTGATGCCGACGACCACGAGGACCGCCATCACGGGCAGGTTGATCAGGAAGACCGAGCCCCACCAGAAGTGTTCGAGCAGGAAGCCACCGACGATCGGGCCGACGGCCGTACCGGCGGAGGCGGTCGCGCCCCAGATGCCGATGGCGAGGCTGCGTTCGCGCGGGTCGTGGAAGAGGTTGCGGATCAGGGCGAGCGTGGCCGGCATCAGGGTGGCGCCCGCGACACCGAGCAGGGCCCGGGCGACGATCATCATCTCCGGGGTCGTCGCGTAGGCGTTGAGCACGGACACCGCGCCGAACGCCGTGGCGCCGACGAGCAGGATCCGCTTGCGGCCTATGCGGTCGCCGAGGCTGCCCATCGACACCAGCAGACCGGCGATGACGAAGGAGTAGACGTCGCCTATCCACAGGAGCTGGGTGCCGGAGGGCTTCAGGTCCTCGCTGATGTAGGGGGTCGCGAGGCCGAGGACGGTCGCGTCCACGGCCACCAGCAGCACGGCGAGGACGAGGACGGACAGCGCGAGCCAACGGCCGGGGCGCTTGGTCACCGCCTCGGTCGTGGTCGCCGACTGCAGGGTGCTGGTCATGATTCCTCTCTTCTGAGCGCGCCGCCGAGCAACAGCTCGACGATCATGTGGTGGAAGTCGTTGGCCGCGACCTTGCCGCTCTGCACGACCCAGGCGCCGGACGCGAGCAGCCCGAACAGAGCCTCGGTGAGCCAGGTGGGCGTGAGGTCGATCCGGAACTCGCCGTTGTCCTGTCCGCGCCGGAACAGCGCGGCGATCCGGGCGTCGATCCGGGACCAGCCCTCGTCCACCTCCTCGCCCTCGAACAGCTGGTTCTCGGTGTAGAGGAAGGCGAGGAGGCCCGCGACGGGCTCGATCCCGCGGACGAGACGTCGTACGGCGTCACTCGCCGCCCCCTCGTCCAGCCGCGCCGAGTCCACCACGGCCTCGCACTCCGCGATGCCGAGCGACTCCAGCGCCCGCACGAGCGCGTCCCGCCCGGCGAACTGCCGGTGCAGTGTGGCGCGGCTGATCCCGGCGGCCTTGGCGACCTCGTCCATGGTCGCGGTGGATTTATGGGTCAGCAGTGCGGCGGCACTGCGGAGTACGTGGTCACGATCGACGGCCATGAGACAACGATAACCCATCTGAGACATCATTGTCTCATTCAAGGCATGCGAAGCTCACGGTTGATGGCGCTCAGGGTGTCTCAGTGCCAGGGCAGCTGCCCGCGCCGCTCCCAGTACGCGCCGGGCTCCTCCACCAGCGCGGCGAGCTTCTCCAGCTGCCCCTCGTCGAGATCGACGACGGCGGCATGCAGGTTGGACGCGAGCTGTACGGTCGTCGCGGCGCCGGAGAGGACCACGCCGGCCCAGGGTCGGCGCAGGATCAGCGCGAGGGCGACGGCGTCACACCCGAGGGACGTCTCCTCGGCCACGGCCTTCAGAGCGTCCGGCGCGTACGGGTCGGCGAGCCGCCCGTTGGCCATGCCCTCCTTGACGATCACCGTGAGCCCGGCGTCGTGGGCCTCGGCGAGGGCGGGTTCGGCCGAGGTCTCCAGGGCGTTGTACGTCGACTGGACGGTACGGAAGAGGGGCTCGCCGTCGACCGTCACGGCGAGGGCGGCGCGGATCGCCTCGGCCTGGGCGGGGCCACTGGTGGAGAAGCCGATGGTGAGGCCGGCGGCGGCTGCCTCGGCGAGCCTGGCGTGCAGGTCCTTGTCGGTGAGGGCGGGGCTGTCCGGGGTCACCGAGTGGATCTGGTAGAGGTCGAGCCGGTCGCCGAGCAGGTCGTCGGTCTCGGCGCGCTGACGTTCGTACGTCTGAAGGCCGTGGTCCTTGACCTCGTGCTTCTCGGCGTCGGTGGTCCAGTCGGCGGTGTAGGTGTAGCCCCACTTGCTGCCTACGACGATGTCGTCGAGGTCGGGGCGGGCCTTCAGCCAGTCGGCCAGAAACTCCTCGGAACGGCCGTAGGAGCGGGCTGCGTCGAAGTAGCGGACGCCCTGGGCGTAGGCGGCGTTCAGGAGTTCGTGGGTGCGGGTGCGCAGCGCTTCGGGGCTGCGGTGCTCTCCGAGGTCTTCGTCGCGGCCGAGGTTGATGTAGCCGGGGCGGCCGACGGCGGCGAGGCCCAGTCCGATGTGGCAGGTGGGGGTTGTTGCTGTGGCCAGTCGGGCGAAGGGCATCGCGGGCTCCGTCGGTCGGGTCCGGTACGGCGTTCCGACCAACGTAACCCGTGATGACCTTCGACTGACGCCTCAGAGCTCGGTTCGTGCGGTGCTTTGGCGGGCGCGGGACCGTCGTGGCTTGTCGCGCCCGCGCGGCGAAGCCGCAAATCGATACAGCCCCGCGCCCCTTGAGGGCGTTGCTCTAGCGCTTCTTGGCGGTCGCCCACTCGTGCTGGGCCGCCACGTCCTGCTTCACCTCGGCCAGCTGGACCGCCACCGCGCTCGGGGCGGTACCCCCACGGCCGTTCCTGGAAGCCAGGGCACCCGGCACGTTCAGCACCGAGCGCACCTGAGGCGTGAGGTGGGCGGAGATCTTCGCGAACTGTTCGTCCGTCAGGTCGGCCAGTTCCTTGTTCTCGGCCTCGGCCACCTTGACGCACTCGCCGGCGACCTCGTGGGCGACGCGGAAGGGGACGCCCTGCTTGACCAGCCACTCGGCGATGTCGGTGGCGAGGGAGAAGCCGGCCGGGGCCAGTTCCTCCATGCGCTCACGGTTGACGGTGAGGGTGGCCATCATGCCGGTGAAGGCGGGGAGCAGGACCTCCAGCTGGTCGCAGGAGTCGAAGACGGGCTCCTTGTCCTCCTGGAGGTCACGGTTGTAGGCGAGGGGCAGGGCCTTGAGCGTGGCCAGCAGACCCGTCAGGTTGCCGATCAGGCGGCCGCTCTTGCCGCGCGCCAGCTCCGCGATGTCCGGGTTCTTCTTCTGCGGCATGATCGACGAGCCCGTGGAGAACGCGTCGTGCAGGGTCACGAAGGAGAACTCCTTCGTGTTCCAGATGATGATCTCCTCGGCGATCCGGGAGAGGTTCACGCCGATCATCGCGGTGATGAAGGCGAACTCGGCGACGAAGTCACGGGAGGCCGTGCCGTCGATGGAGTTGGCGGCGGACCCGTGCTCGAAGCCGAGGTCCTTCGCCACCGCCTCCGGGTCCAGTCCGAGGGACGAGCCCGCAAGGGCGCCCGAGCCGTACGGCGAGACGGCCGTCCGCTCGTCCCACTGGCGAAGCCGCTCGGCGTCCCGGGACAGGGACTGGACGTGGGCCAGGACGTGGTGGGCGAAGAGCACGGGCTGGGCGTGCTGGAGGTGGGTGCGGCCGGGCATCGCCACGTCCGGGTGGGCCTCGGCGAGGCCGATCAGGGCGTCCTGGAGGTCGGCGATCAGGCCGCCGACGATGCGGGCGTGGTCGCGCAGGTACATCCGGAACAACGTCGCCACCTGGTCGTTCCTCGACCGACCGGCCCGCAGCTTGCCGCCGAGGTCCGGGCCGAGGCGCTCCAGCAGCCCGCGCTCCAGGGCGGTGTGGACGTCCTCGTCGGCGATCGTGCCCACGAAGGAGCCGTCGGCGACGTCCGCCTCCAGCTGGTCCAGCCCGGCGATCATCCGGGTCAGCTCGTCCTGCGTGAGCAGCCCCGCCTTGTGCAGCACGCGCGCGTGGGCACGCGAACCGGCGATGTCGTACGGCGCCAGCCGCCAGTCGAAGTGGACGGATGCGGACAGCTTGGCCAGTGCCTCGGCGGGACCGTCGGCGAAACGGCCGCCCCAGAGCCGGACGTCACCGCTGTTGCTGCTCACTTGCGTTGCTCCTAGGGAGGGTTGGTCGGCGTTGCGCCGGTCGACGTCAGGCTATGCCCGCGACGGACGCTGAGCGGGAATGCTCGACGACAAGCTGTTGCATGAGTATGCAGAGCTCTGCATGATTCGTCAATCTCGGTCGGCGGGGGCGGAAATTCTTGAGCTCCCCTTGAACGCTAGAAACCGCTTACCCGTACCTCTCGCCGAACGCAGGCGCCGCGTTTGTAAAGAAGAAGACACCCCCGAACCCGAGTGAGGCATCCGCATGTCCAGGGCCCTTCCGAAGTACAACAAGCGTCGCGTCGCGTTCGTCGGCGGTGCCGCCGCGGTGGCGCTGTCCGGCACGGTGATCGCCGGTTTCGCCCTGGCAGGGGAGACGACATCGCCCTCGAAGAGCGCCGGCACGAACGCCCGGACGCTGGCCGGCCCCGGCACCATCTCGTGCCCGGACGTGACCGGCGAGCTGCCCGCGATCCCGGCCTCCGCGCAGGCCGAGGTCGACCGCAACCTCGCCCAGCTCCGGACCCAGATCCAGGAAGCCGACCAGCGCCTCGTCGACACCGTCGGCCAAGGCGGACCCAACTTCGTCCAGAACGCCATCCTCGGCCCCCTGGAGGACAAGCGCGTCGCCGCCCTCAACCGCATCGAAACCTCCATCGGCCGCGCCGCCGCAAAGCCGGAAGGACTGGAGGCATTCGCCGCCTGCACGCTCAACGCCGAGGGCGGTGCGGGCGCAGGCGAGGAGGCCGGTGCGGAAGCGGGAGCCGGTGCGGGCGCGCAGGACGGTGCCGGTGACGAGGCCGCGGCCACCCCGGGCGGCGGGGCCACCGAGGAGGCCGGCGGTGCGGCGGGCGAGGACGCCGGTGACGCCGCGGGTGAGGCGGGCGACGCGGGGGACGCCGGCGTCGGCACGATCAGCTGCCCGGACGTGACCGGCGAGCTACCTGCGATCCCGGCCTCCGCGCAGGCCGAGGTAGACCGCAACCTCGCCCAGCTCCGGACCCAGATCCAGGAAGCCGACCAGCGCCTCGTCGACACCGTCGGCCAAGGCGGACCCAACTTCGTCCAGAACGCCATCCTCGGCCCCCTGGAGGACAAGCGCGTCGCCGCCCTCAACCGCATCGAAACCTCCATCGGCCGCGCCGCCGCAAAGCCGGAAGGACTGGAGGCATTCGCCGCCTGCACGCTCTCCCAGTGACGTGACAGGCAGCCATGGCCGCCCCGTTGGCACGCCGGCCGGGGCGGCCATGGTGACTCCACATGGACCAGGCAATTCCTTAGACAGGCGAACGATCCGGGTCCATACTCGGTTGACGTGGGAAAAACTTACGAACGCATAGACGGCAGGCTGCGGACGTTCATCGAGGAGCAGCCCCTCTTCTTCACCGCGACCGCTCCCCTGTCCGCCGACGGCACGGTCAACCTCTCCCCCAAGGGCCTCAAGGGTTCCTTCGCGATCCTCAACGAACTGACCGTCGCCTACCTCGATTTCGCCGGCTCCAACGCCGAGACCGTCGCGCATCTTCGGGAGAACGGCCGGATCACGCTGATGTGGTGCGCCTTCCAGGGCCCTCCGAACATCGTCCGCGTCCACGGCCGCGGTGAGGCCGTCTTCCGCGACGACCCGCGGTTCAAGGAGCTGCTCGGGCACTTTCCCGACATCGACCCGTCCCTGCACGGGCTGCGCGCGATCATCGTGGTCCGGGCCGACGTCATCCGCGACTCCTGCGGGTACGCGGTGCCCCTGATGACGTACGACGAGGACCGCGACCTGCACGGCAAGCGGTTCGCGCGCGAGGACGACGACTCGCTGAGCGCGTACTTCAGCAAGAAGGACTACATCGCGACCAGCCTGGATGGCCTACCCGGGCTGCCGTTGCCGCTCCCGCCCTCTAGCGTCTGAGGCATGCGCCCCGGTGTCGTAGCCCTCGCGTCCCTTCTCGTACTCGGTGCCGCACCCGGCGCCACAACGCCCGAGCCGCTGCCCGCACGCATGGCCGACACCGGGGGCGGCACCCAGCTGATCACCGCTGTGGCGCCGCGGAAGGGCTCGACGTCGGGCACGGTCACCTGGTGGGACCGGGTCGGCGGGACGTGGGTGAAGGCCGGTTCGGCGCCCGCCCGTTTCGGGGCGAAGGGCCTCGTCGAGGGGACCCGGCGCAAGCAGAGCACGAACACGACACCGACCGGGCTGTACGGGCTGCCGTACGCCTTCGGCATCAAGGCGGCGCCGCGCGGCACTGCGTACAAGTACCGCCGTGTGCACCAGGACTCCTGGTGGTGCCAGGACAGCGACTCCCGCGCCTACAACCGCTGGAGCGAGCCGCTGGCACGGGACTGCCGTGCCGCCGAGTCCGAGCACCTGGTCTCCTACGGCGCCCTGTACGCCCACGCACTCGTCATCGCCTTCAACTACGAGCGCCCCGTGAAGGGCCGCGGCGCCGGCATCTTCCTCCATGTGAAGGGGCGTACGGCGACGGCCGGTTGTGTGTCGGTGTCCGAGGGGGCCATGAGACGGATCCTCAAGTGGGCGGATCCGGGACGGAAGCCGCACATCGCGATCGGGACGGCGGGCGGGGCCACGGCAATCACCCGTTACTGAGCAAGCAGCACTGAACACACGGACCTCCCCGCACGTACCTCAGGGCCAAGGGACCACGCCCATCTCCACCCCCTTGCTCCCGTCCCCGGAGGAACCGTGACCACCACGCTCGCAGGCGGCCGTGCCGCTCGCCGCCAGACGATGCGCCGCATCCGCCCGCGCCGCTCCCCGGCCGTTCCGCTGGTGATCGCCCTATGGGCGGGCGCGGCGGCGGTGCTGTGGTTGTGGTGGGACAACACGCCGTCCCTCGCGGACAACACAGCCAAGATCATCGCCGCGGGCCGGATCACCGGCCTGCTCGCCGGCTACCTGATGGCGCTCGTGGTGCTCCAGATGGCCCGGGTGCCCGCGCTGGAGCGACGGGTGGGCTCGGACCGGGTCGCGCGCTGGCACGCGATGAGCGGGCGGTACACCATCTGCCTGGTCATCGCGCACGTCTTCCTCATCATGTGGGGGTACGCGCTCCAGGCCGGCAAGACGCTCGGCGATGTCGTCCAGCAGACGATCGACTCGGTCAACACGCTGCCGGACATGGGCAAGGCGGCCATCGGCACGGGGCTGCTGTTCTTCATCGCCTTCATCTCGATCGGGGGCATCCGCCGCCGCATCCCGTACGACACCTGGTACCACGTGCACCTGCTGACGTACGCGGCCGTGTACCTGACGTTCTGGCACCAGATCTCCACCGGCAACGAGTTCGCCGTCGAGCCCGCCGCGAAGACCTTCTGGTACGGGCTGTACGGCGTGGTCACCGCGCTGGTGGTCTGGTACCGGATCCTCACGCCGATCCGCCTCAACCTGCGGCACCGGATGTATGTCGAGGCGGTCATCGAGGAGACGCCGGGCATCGTGTCCGTGCTGATCGGCGGGCGCAAGCTGCACCGGATCGGGGCGGAGGCCGGGCAGTTCTTCCGCTGGCGGTTCAAGGCGCCGGGCATGCGGTTCAGCTCCCACCCGTACTCGCTGTCGGCGGCGCCCCGCCCCGACATGCTGCGGATCACGGTCAAGGCGATCGGCGACCACACGTCGCGGCTGCGCGACCTGAAGCCCGGCACCAAGGTGTGGGCCGAGGGGCCGTACGGCGCGCTGACCGCCCAGCGGCGCAGCCGCGGCAAGGTGCTGCTGGTCGCCGGCGGGGTCGGCATCACGCCGATGCGGGCCCTGTTCGAGACGCTGCCGGGCGCGTCCGGCGACATCACCCTGCTCTACCGGGCCAACAGCACCCAGGACCTGGCGCTGTGGGACGAGCTCTCCAAGATCGCCGACGAGCGCGGTGCCCGGCTGATGTACGCGGTCAACAGCCCGGACGGGGAGCGGCCCGACATCTCGGCGGAGCGGTTGCAGCAGAAGCTGCCCGACATCGACAAGCACGACGTGTTCATGTGCGGGCCGGCCGGCTTCGCGCAGTCCGTCTACGAAGCACTACGCGGCGCGGGTGTGCCCGCCCGCCGCATCCATCACGAGTCGTTCGAGATGTGAGCGACGGGACTTCCAACTTCAGGAGCTGTAGGAGCGATGAGGAAGAGTCACCCGATCCGCCGCGTTGTGCTGGCAGGCGCCGCCACCGTGTCCGGGATCGTGCTGCTGCTGTCGCTGAAGCCGGCGACCGACCCGGGCTCCGCGCAGGCGGCGGGCGTCGGCGCACCGCCGGCGGCCTCGGCCCAGGGCGGCGCCCAGGCGGCGTCCGGCACGGTCACCGGTGACGCGGCGCAGACCCAGTACGGCGCCGTGCAGGTGCGGCTGACCGTGGCCAACGGAAAGATCACCAAGGCCGAGGCGGTCCAGGCCCCCAAGGGCGGCCAGAGCGACCAGATCACCGCGAACGCCGTACCCAAGCTCAACCAGGCGGTGGTCACCGCCCAGAGCGCGAACGTCGACGCCGTGTCCGGGGCGACGTACACCAGCAACGGCTACAAGAAGTCCGTCCAGTCGGCGATCGACAAGGCGAACGCGAGCGCCGGCTCCCAGGGCTCGGGAGGCTCCGCCCAGGCCGCCACCGTCACCGGCGACGCCGTCCAGACCCAGTACGGCGCGGTCCAGGTCCGCGTCACCGTCGCCGGCGGAAAGATCGCCAAGGCCGAAGCGGTCCAGGCACCCAAGGGCGGCCAGAGCGACCAGGTCACCGCCAACGCCGTACCCAAACTCAACCAAGCCGCCGTAGCCACCGGAACCGCCGACATCGACGCCGTCTCCGGAGCCACCTACACCAGCAACGGCTACAAGGAATCCCTCCAGTCGGCTCTGGACAAGGCGAAGGCGAGCGCGGGTTCGTCACAGGGCTCCGGCTCCCAGGGTTCGGGCGGCGGCGCCGCTCAGGCCCGCACGGTCACCGGCAGCGTCTCCCAGACCCAGTACGGCGCGGTCCAGGTCCGTGTCACCGTCGCCGGCGGAAAGATCACCAAGGCCGAAGCGGTCCAGGCACCCAAGGGCGGCCAGAGCGACCAGGTCACCGCCAACGCCGTACCCAAACTCAACCAAGCCGCCGTAGCCACCGGAACCGCCGACATCGACGCCGTCTCCGGAGCCACCTACACCAGCAACGGCTACAAGGAATCCCTCCAGTCGGCTCTGGATCAGGCCGGTGGCTGACACGGTGGCGGAACCGGCAGAAGCTCCCGCCGCGGTGCGTCATGCGGAGGAGGTCATGGGGACGGTCTTCTCCTTCGACGTCCGCGGCGGGGACCCCGGTGCCGTGCAGGCGGCGCTGGGAGAGGCGGTCGCGGGGCTGCACCGGGTCGACGAGGTGTTCAGCACCTACCGCGACGACAGCCAGATCTCCCGGCTGGCACGCGGTGAGCTGGCCGTCGAGGAGTGCGATCCGGAGGTCGCCGCGGTGCTGGAGCTGGGCGCCGAGGCGGAGCGGCTCAGCGAGGGCTGGTTCAGCACGAAGTACGAGGGCCGCCTCGACCCGACCGGCATCGTCAAGGGCTGGTCCGCCGAACGCGCGGCCCGCCGCCTCGCGGACGTCCCCGGTGTGACCGGCGTCAGCCTCAACGGCGGCGGCGACGTCCAACTGTTGGGTGTGCCGGGCCCCCAGCGCCCCTGGCGGGTGGGCGTCTCCGACCCCCTGCGCCCCGGCGGCCTCGCGGCAGTCATCTCCGCCGCCGGCGCGTCCGAACTGGCGGTCGCCACCTCCGGCACGGCAGAACGGGGCGACCACATCGTCGACCCCCGCACGGGCCGCTCAGCGGTGACGGACCTGGTGGCGGTGACGGTGGTGGCACCCAGTCTGACCTGGGCGGACTGCTGGGCGACGGCGGCTTTCGCGATGGGGTCGCGGCAGGGCCTGCGCTGGCTGGAGTCGCTGCCCGACGTGGAGGCCCTGCTGATCACGGCAGGCGACGAGGTGAGATGCACAGGCGGCCTGGCATCTCGACTCGGGTAAGTCGAGATGCCAGGGGGCGTGTGGAACCCACCGCCCCCGCTCAGTGGCCGTTCTGAGCCAGCCTCAGCAAGTGATCGGCCAGGGCCTGACCCCCGGTAGGGTTCCGGCTGATCAGCAGCAACGTATCGTCACCGGCGATCGTCCCCAGGATGTCCTGCAGCTCGGCCTGATCGATGGCCGAGGCCAGAAATTGCGCGGCCCCCGGAGGGGTACGCAGGACCACGAGATTCGCAGAGGCCTCCGCGGAGATGAGCAGCTCCTGCGACAACCGCCGCATCCGCTCCTCCTTCGCCGACTCCCCGAGCGGCGCCCGAGGAGTACGGAAGCCGCCCTCGCTCGGCACCGCGTAGATCAGGTCACCGTCGTTGTTGCGGATCTTCACCGCGTTGAGCTCGTCCAGATCCCGGGAGAGCGTCGCCTGGGTGACGCTCAGCCCGTCGTCCGACAGCAGCTTCGCCAGCTGACTCTGCGAGCGCACGGGCTGCCGGTTGAGGATGTCCACGATCCGGCGGTGGCGTGCGGTGCGGGTCTGCGGCACGGCCGGCCCGACGGCCCCGTTCGCCTCGTTGTGCCCGTGGTCCTGCGCCTGACTCATCGTCGTCTCATTCTCCGGATCCGTCCCCGTTGGCTTGGTCCAGGATGCCGGGAAGGGCCTGAAGAAGCGCCTCCACTTCGTCGTCACCGAGGTTCAGCGGCGGCATGAGCCGTACGACATCGGGGGCGGGCGCGTTCACCAGGAAACCGGCGTCCTGAGCCACCTGCTGCACCTTGGCGGCGTGCGGCTCGGTGAGCACGATACCCAGGAGCAGTCCCGCGCCCCGGACATAACCGATCAAAGGGTGGCCCAGCGCCTCGATCCCGTCCCGCAACTTCTCGCTCTGCCGCTTGACGTTCTCCAGCAACCCGTCGTTCGCGATGGTGTCCAGCACGGCAAGACCGGCGGCGCACGCGACCGGGTTCCCGCCGAACGTCGTCCCGTGCTGGCCGGGCTGCAGCAGCTCCGCGGCCCGCCCGAAGGCGACGGTCGCGCCCAGCGGCAGCCCGCCGCCGAGCTGCTTGGCGAGGGTGACCACGTCGGGCAGCACGCCTTCGTGGGCCTGGTACGCGAACCAGTGCCCCGACCGGCCGACGCCGGTCTGCACCTCGTCCAGCACCAGCAGCGAGCCGGTCGCGGCCGTGATGGCCCGGGCCGCCTTGAGGTAGCCGGCGGGCGGCACGACCACGCCGTTCTCGCCCTGGACCGGCTCGATGATCACGAGGGCGGTCTCCTCGGTGACGGCGGCGGCCAACGCCTGCGCGTCCCCGTACGGCACGTGCGTGACGTCGCCGGGCAGCGGCAGGAACGGCTCCTGCTTGGCGGGCTGGCCGGTGAGCGCGAGGGCGCCCATGGTCCGGCCGTGGAAGCCGCCGTCGGTGGCGACCATGTGGGTCCGCCCGGTCAGCCGGCCGATCTTGAAGGCGGCCTCGTTGGCCTCGGCGCCGGAGTTGCAGAAGAAGACCTTGCCGTCCCGGCCGAAGAGCTGGAGGAGCCGCTCGGCGAGGGCGACGGTCGGCTCGGCCATGAAGAAGTTGGAGATGTGGCCGAGGGAGGCGACCTGCTTGCTCACGGCCTCCACGATCGCGGGGTGGGCGTGGCCGAGCGCGTTGGTGGCGATGCCGCCGACGAAGTCGAGGTACTGCCGGCCCTCGGTGTCCCAGACCTTGAGGCCCGCACCGCGGATGAGGGGCAGCCGCGGGGTGCCGTAGTTGTTCATGAGCGAGCCCTGCCAGCGCTGGGTGAGCTCCTGATTGCCGGTCATTCGGCATCCCCCTCTTCGGCGTCCGCCACGACCATCGTGCCGATGCCCTCGTCGGTGAAGATCTCCAGCAGGATCGAGTGCTGGACCCGGCCGTCGATGACACGGGCGGTGGTCACGCCGCCCCGGACCGCGTGCAGGCAGCCCTCCATCTTCGGCACCATGCCGGAGGACAACTCCGGCAGCAGCTTCTCCAGTTGGGAAGCGGTGAGGCGGCTGATCACCTCGTCGGAGCGGGGCCAGTCCTCGTAGAGGCCCTCGACGTCCGTGAGGACCATGAGGGTTTCGGCGCCCAGCGCAGCAGCGAGTGCCGCAGCCGCCGTATCAGCATTGACGTTGTAGACATGTCCGTCGTCCTGGCTCCGGGCGATCGACGAGACGACCGGGATCCGGCCGTCGGCCAGCAGCGCCTCGATCGCGCCCGTGTCGATGTCGGTGATCTCGCCGACCCGGCCGATGTCGACGAGCTCACCGTCGATCTCGGGCTGGTGCCGGGTGGCGGTGATGGTGTGCGCGTCCTCGCCGGTCAGGCCGACAGCCAGCGGGCCGTGCTGGTTGAGCAGCCCGACCAGTTCCCGCTGGACCTGTCCGGCCAGCACCATCCGTACGACGTCCATGGCGTCCTCGGTTGTGACCCGGAGCCCCGCCTTGAACTCGCTGACGATGCCGTGCTTGTCGAGGGCGGCGCTGATCTGCGGGCCGCCGCCGTGCACGACGACCGGCTTGAGACCGGCGTGGTGCAGGAAGACGACGTCCTGGGCGAAGGCGGCCTTCAGCTCCTCGTCGATCATGGCGTTGCCGCCGAACTTGATGACGACGGTCTTGCCGTTGTGCCGGACCAGCCAGGGCAGGGCCTCGATGAGGATCTGGGCCTTGGGGAGCGCGGTGTGCTTGCGCGCGGGTGAGTTGCTCATGAGGAGTACGCGCTGTTCTCGTGGACGTAGTCGGCGGTGAGGTCGTTGGTCCAGATGGTGGCGGTCTCGGACCCGGCGGCGAGGTCGGCGACGATGTGCACCTCGCGGTAGCGCATGTCGACCTTCTCGCGGTCCTCGCCGACGCTGCCGTTCTTGCACACCCAGACGCCGTTGATGGCGACGTTGAGCCGGTCCGGCTCGAAGGCGGCGGACGTCGTGCCGATCGCCGAGAGGACGCGGCCCCAGTTGGGGTCCTCGCCGTGGATGGCGCACTTGAGGAGGTTGTTGCGGGCGACGGAGCGGCCCACCTCGACGGCGTCGTCCTCGGTCGCGGCGTTGATCACCTCGACCTTGATGTCCTTGCCGGCGCCCTCGGCGTCCCGGATCAGCTGCTGGCCGAGGTCGTCGCAGACCTGCCGTACGGCCTCGGCGAACTCCTCGTACTCCGGGGTGACGTCCGCCGCCCCGGAGGCGAGCAGCAGCACGGTGTCGTTGGTGGACATGCAGCCGTCGGAGTCGACGCGGTCGAAGGTCGTGCGGGTCGCCGCCCGCAGCGCCTTGTCCAGTACGTCGCCGTCGAGGACGGCGTCGGTGGTGAGGACGACCAGCATGGTGGCCAGCCCGGGGGCGAGCATGCCCGCGCCCTTCGCCATCCCGCCGACGGTCCAGCCGTCCTTGGTCACGACGGACGTCTTGTGGACGGTGTCCGTGGTCTTGATGGCGATGGCGGCCTTCTCGCCGCCGTGCTCGGAGAGCTGGTCCGCGGCGGCCTCGATGCCGGGGAGCAGCTTGTCCATCGGCAGCAGGACGCCGATCAGGCCGGTCGAGCAGACGGCGACCTCGATGGCGCCCCGGCCGAGCACCTCGGCGACCTTCTCGGCGGTGGCGTGGGTGTCCTGGAACCCCTTGGGGCCCGTACAGGCGTTGGCGCCACCGGAGTTGAGGACGACGGCGGACACTCCGCCGCTCTTCAGCACCTGCTCGGACCACAGCACCGGCGCTGCCTTCACACGGTTGGAGGTGAAGACACCGGCGGCGGCGCGGCGGGGCCCGGTGTTGACCACGAGGGCCAGGTCCGGGTTGCCGTTCTCCTTGATCCCGGCGGCGATGCCCGCCGCCGTGAATCCCTTTGCGGCCGTGACGCTCACGGTGCGACTCCGATCGTGGAAAGCCCGGTGTTCTCGTGAAACCCGAGGGCGATGTTCATGCTCTGGACGGCGCCGCCGGCCGTGCCCTTGGTCAGGTTGTCGATGGCGCTGATCGCGATGATGCGGTTCGCGGCGGCGTCGAATGCGACCTGCACCTGAACGGCGTTCGAACCGTGGACGGACGCCGTGGCGGGCCACTGCCCCTCGGGCAGGAGGTGGACGAAGGGCTCGTCGGCGAGGGCCTTCTCGTAGGCGGCGCGGACGGACTCGCCGCTGACCCCGTCCTTCGCCTTCGCGGTGCATGTGGCGAGGATGCCGCGGGGCATGGGAGCGAGGGTCGGCGTGAAGGAGACGGAGACCCGCTCCCCTGCCGCCGCGCTGAGGTTCTGGATCATCTCGGGCGTGTGCCGGTGCCCGCCGCCGACGCCGTACGGCGACATGGAGCCCATGACCTCGCTGCCCAGCAGATGGGGCTTGAGCGCCTTGCCCGCGCCGGACGTGCCGGAGGCGGCGACGATCACGGCCTCGGGCTCGGCGAGGCCGGCGGCGTAGGCCGGGAACAGGGCGAGCGAGACGGCGGTCGGGTAGCAGCCGGGTACCGCGATGCGCTTGGACCCCGCAAGCGCGGCGCGACCGCCCGGCAGCTCGGGAAGGCCGTACGGCCAGGTGCCGGCGTGCGGGGAGCCGTAGAACGTCTCCCAGTCGCCCGCGTCCTTCAGCCGGAAGTCGGCGCCCATGTCGACGACCAGCACATCCGGGCCGAGCTGCTCGGCGACGGCGGCGGACTGGCCGTGCGGCAGCGCGAGGAAGACGACGTCATGCCCGGCGAGGACCTCAGGGGTGGTCTCCTGGAGTACACGGTCGGCGAGGGGCAGCAGGTGCGGTTGCAGCGCACCGAGCCGCTGGCCCGCGTTCGAGTGCCCGGTGAGGGCCCCTGTCTCGACCTCGGGGTGCGCCAGGAGCAGACGCAGCAGTTCCCCGCCCGCGTACCCACTCGCTCCGGCCACTGCCGCACGTACCGCCATGGACTCCTCCTCCTAGATGGCATGACTATACGTTTCGCCGCAGGTTTATGCAATCACGATTCATGGGCCCGGCCCCTCGAAGCGGGCCAGGAAAACCAGCTTTGTCCATGACATGCCCCTGAGCTACTGTCCCCCGGCAAACATCAGGGGATCACGGCAGGTGGGGGCATATGGCCGGAAAGATCGGCACGCCGGAGAACGGCCACAACGCGTGGGGGCAGGCCGTCGCGGCCGTGGCGCTGTTCGCGGCGATCGCCGCCGGTCTGTGGGTGTCCGAGGCGACATCCGGGAACAGCGGCCCGCCGGCAGCCACGTGCTCCGACGAGGAACCCGGCAAGTCGACCGGGCGGGTGACCGGAAAGCAGCTGTGCGAGGCCCTGCTGCGTCCCGATCTCGCGGAGTTGCTGGGCACACCCACGGAGACCGCCAAGACCGCCTTCGGCAACGACGGCTCCGCCGGACTCGAAGGCGGCAAGGACATCCCGATGCCCACCGCGGAGGTCGAGTTCGACACCTACACCGTGACGCTGTCGGCCACCTACGACGACCTCCCCGTGGCCGGGGCCCACGACCTGCTCGGGGAGGGGGAGCAGCGTACGGTTCTGGACCGTCCGGCGGTGCTGTACTCGGACCGGACCATCAGGATCAACTTCCGCCTCGACGGGGGCGACGCCGAAGCCGGTACCGGCGTCCCGCTCCGCGCCCTCATGGTGGCCCAGGACGCGAAGGACGGCGGCGGATCCTACGACGTGACCCTGTGGCGTTCGGACGGCATGGTGCCGGACGACGCCGTGCTGCTGCGGGTCGCCGAGAAGATACTGCCGACGGTCCCGGGATGGACCGCCGGCAGCTGACGCGCTCCGTCACCTCTGCTTGATCCTCAGGAACGTCACGGAGTTCGCCGGGAAGGTGTACGTGAACGCGTCGGCGACCCCCGAGAAGGTGGACGTCACGGGCGTGACCGGGGCGTCCGTCTCGGTGTTCACCGCGTCCTGGTCGGCGGCCAGGGTGGTGACCCGGGCCTTGGCGGCGACCTTGGCGCCACCCAGGTCGATCGCCGTGCGGGCCGGGGCCGACCGGGCGTTGACGACCTTGACGATCAGGTCACCGGTGCGGGCGTCCTTGGTGACGACCTGGCGGAACGGCTCGGCCGGCTTGTCGTCGGTGAAGCTGCCCCATTCCTGACCGTCGAGGTACAGGGTGATCTGGCGGCCGCGCACCTTGATGTCGATGTCGTAGGCACGGCCCGTCTCGATCGACCCGGCCTTCGTCATCAGCGTGCCCTTGCCACCGTCCACGGCCTGCTCGATCGCGGACTGGGTGTTGTTCCAGCCGCCCAGGTTCCACCAGTAGTGGTTGCCGGTGTCCTTGACGCCGAACGCGACGAGGAAGCCCTCCTTGCCGGACTTCTTGGTGGCCTTCACATGCAGGTCGTAGTCGTGCCAGGTCGGGTCGCCGGCCGACACCATCGTGTTCTCGGCGGCCACGTCGCTCTGCACGTACTGGCCGTCCTGGACACTCCAGCTGCCGCCGCCGGAGTGCGTCCACTTCGAGGCGTCGCCGGAGAAGTCGTCGCTGAGCAGTGTCGAGCCGTCCGCCGCCGTGACCGACACGTCGTCGTACGCGGCACTGGTCGCCCACGTCGAGAGGCCGACGGCACCGGCGATCGGGCCGCTGACGTCCGGCGTGGTGGTCGCCTTCGAGGGGACGACCCGGTCGCCGACGTTGTTCATGAACAGCTTCTGGACCTCGTAGTTCGTCGAGTTCCAGGAGGAGCGGTTGTTGAACCAGACCAGGTCGGGCCGCCACTGGACGTAGTCCTCGTTGGCGAGCAGCGGGGCGTACGAGGCGAGCTTGACGATGTCCGCGTTGCGCTCCAGGCCGGTCATGAACGCGGCTTCGGAGAGGCCGTTCTTCCAGGCGTTGCCCTGGGAGGCGTACTCGCCGAGGAAGACCTTCGGGCCGCTGCGGTCGTAGGAGTCGTAGCGGTCGTTGTTCTGCAGGAACCAGTTGGGGCTGTTGTAGTAGTGCTCGTCGACCATCTCGACGTTCGCCTCGCGGTTCAGCTTCCAGGCGGTGTCGAAGGTCGTGCCGCTGTCGTCCGGGCCGGAGTTGGAGACGACCGTGATGTCCGGGTACTCGGCCTCGATCGCGGCGCGGAACTGCTGGAACCGCGCGAAGAACTCGTTCGGGAGGTTCTCCTCGTTGCCGACTTCCAGGTGGGTGAGGTGGAAGGGCCTCGGGTGGCCCATCCGGGCCCGGACCTTGCCCCACTTGGAGGTCGCCGGGCCGTTGGCGAACTCGATGAGGTCGAGGGTGTCCTGGATGTGCCGCTTGAGCAGCGCCTCGTCGTCGACTGCCTTGTTCTGGCCGCAGCCGGTCACCAGGGCCGGGACGACGGGCAACGGCATGGCGCCGATGTCCTCGGAGAAGCGGAAGTACTCGTAGTAGCCGAGGCCGTAGCTCTGGTTGTAGCCCCAGAAGTTGGCATTCGTCGCGCGCTGCTCGACCGGGCCGATGGTGTCCTTCCACTGGTAGGACCGCTTGCGCTGCCAGCCGGAGGCTTCGCTGTAGTCCTCCATGGAGCCGGTGTTGACCAGGCAGCCGCCGGGGAAGCGCACGAAGCCCGGGTGCAGGGCGGCGATCTTCTCCGCAAGGTCCTTGCGCAGGCCGTTCGCCTGGTTCCTGTAGGTGTCGCGCGGGAACAGCGACACCATGTCGAGGGCCGCCGCGTCCGTGGCGGCGACGGCGAGACGGCCGCGATTGCTGCTGCGGGTCGCGGTGAACGTGGCCCTGTACTGGGCCCAGCCGCCCTTCACGGCCACCTGGCGGGCGGTCGCCAGTGAACCGGCGGCATCCTTGAGGCCCACACTCAAGGTGCTGCCGCTCGCGGCGCGCGCCCACACCGAGAAGTCGTACCTCCTGCCCTGCTCGACCCGGATGCCGGTGTTGTATCCGGCGTTCGTGACGGACGAACCGGCGCCGAGGGAGAGGTAGTTGCGGTTGCGCTCGTTGAGCCGGCCGGAGTCGTTCACGACCTGCGCGGTGCCGTCGACCGTCCAGGAGGTGAGCGGGGTGTAGGAGCCGTTGTCGGCGGTGGAGTACTCGAAGGACCGGTTCTGCGCGAGCTCGGCGTACAGACCGCCGTCCGCGGCCCGGTTGATGTCCTCGAAGAAGACGCCGTACATCGTGTCGTCGATCTTCGCGCCCTGAGCGGTGGGGTCGACGGTGATGGCGTAGTCGGTGACGCCCTCGGCGTGGGCGGGGGCCGGGATCAGTGCGGCTGCCGCCAGGAAGGCGGTGGCAGCGACGCCGGATCTCCAGCGGCTGGGGGTGCGTGGCATGGATACTCCGCGGCTCGATGTTCGAAATATCAGACGCTGATCAACACTTCGAACGGCAAGATAGGGAGGGGGATCCGGAGCGTCAACGGGTCGCGCGGCATCGAAAGTGTCGGAAGTGAGGGCGGGATGAGCGAGTTCTGGCCGGTACCGGATGCGCTGGCGTACCTCGCCGGGAGCTGGCGAGCCGTCCGATCCGTGCGGGATCTGGCGAGCGGGGACGAGGGGGAGTTCTCCGGTACGACGGTTTTCGGCCCGTTGGAGGGCGGCGGGCTACTGCATCACGAGTCCGGCACCTTCGTCTGGCAGGGCGTCCCGAGGCCCGCCGAGCGGACGCTGAGCTTCCTGCCCGGCACCGCGCGGGGCACCGCGGACGTCCGGTTCTCCGACGGCCGCCCCTTCCACGACCTCGACCTGGCCTCCGGGCACCACATCGCGGACCACCCCTGCTCGGCCGACCTCTACCGGGGCGAGTTCACCGTCCTCGACGAGGACCACTGGCGGACGGTGTGGCGGGTGCGCGGCCCCGCCAAGGACCTGGTCCTCACCACCGACTACGCCCGCGAGGGCTGAACCGGCGCCCCCTCGAGGCGGAGGTACCAACGCCCGGCCCGGCCGGTCACGGTGGTCGTCGACAGCGGACGCACGTCGATGTTCCAGTACGTCGACGGCGGCGCCTTCAGCGCGTACACCAGCGCGGCACGGATCACCGACGGCTCGGCCACGGCGACGATACGACCGCCGTCCTCCACGGGCCGGGTGTCGAGCCAGTTGCCGACCCGGGCGATGAACGCGAGCAGCGACTCGCCACCGTGCGGTGTGCCCCGCGGGTCGGCCAGCCAGGCGTCCACCGCCTCCGGCTCACGGGCCATCGCCTCGCCGAGCGTGAGCCCGCGCCAGCGGCCCATGCCGCAGTCGCGCAGGGCGAGTTGCACCAGCGGTGCATAGCCGAGGGCGTCGCCGGTGGCACGGCTGCGCGGGGTCGGCGAGCAGTAGCGCAGCTCGGCCGCCGCCAGCGGCAGCAGGTCGCGCGCGGCGAGCTGCACCTCGTCCCAGCCGGCCTGGTCCAGCGGCCGGTCGTCCTCGAAGCGCTCGGCGAGCAGCGGGGAGCTGCGCGCGGCGGCGACGAACGTGACCCGAAGCGACATGCGGCGATGGTGTGTCGCGAAAGTGCGCAGGTCAAGAGAGGTTGTGCAGCTGTCACCGAGGGTTGGCGAAACTTTACTGCGGGGTCAGGATCAGACGGACATGTCGCTGGAAAACGTTCAGTTGGAAAGTTCAAGCACGCCGTCTGCCCCGCAGAGGACGCCCGACCCTCGAAGACGGCCCGAACTCAGAAGTAGAGCGCCATCCACTGGTCCGGCTTCTCCAGCGGCGCGAACCCGTGCTTCTCGTAGACCCCGTGCGCGTCGTGCGTGGCGAGCAGCATCCGCTTCACCCCGTACGACCGCACCTGCTCGCGAACGGCCCCGACGAGCGCCGTCCCGATCCCCTTGCCGCGCACCGACGGGTCGACGTACACGTCGCAGAGCCACGCGAAGGTCGCCCGGTCGGTGACGACCCGGGCATACGCCACCTGCTCCCCCGAAACCGTCTCGTACACCCCGAAGTTCAGCGAACCCTCGATCGCCCGGTCCTGCTTCTCCCGCTCCCGCCCCATCGCCCAGTACGCGTCGGTGGACAGCCACCGGTGCACGCGCTCGGCGTCGATACGGTCGGCGTCGGTGGAGATCTCGTAGCCCTCGGCGAGGGGCGGGGTGTCGGTCATGCGGCGAGATTCGCAGGCCGGGTTCGCCGGCGTCGAGCGGTTTTCCCCGGTGGGCAGGGGGTTGTCAGTGGCGGGTGCGATGCCGCGGGCATGACCGGGGTGACGACTGCCGCGGAGTTCGCGTGCGGCCTGGCACCGCTGTCCCGCACCTAACGCACCTCGTCCCAAGCCGCCCGCAGCCGCCGCACCCCCTCCGTGATCTCCCCCAGCCCCGCCACCGCCGCGAAGCTCAACCGCAGGTGCCCGGCCGAAGGCTCCGCGCTGAAGTAGGGGCGGCCGGGGGTGATCGCGACGCCCGAGCGCAGGGCGGCGGAGGTCAGGGCGGACTCTCCCCCGGAGCCGAAGGCCTGGGAGGTGCCCCCACTGCCGTCGGGCAGGCGGAGCCAGAGGTGGTAGCCGCCGGACGGGATGTGCGGGAGGGCGAGTTCGGGGAGGTCGAGGCGCAGGGCGGCCGTCATCGTGTCGCGGCGGGTCTTCAACTCGGCGGAGATCGCCCGCAGATGGCGCGGCCAGGCGGGCGAGCCGACCAGTTCCAGCGCCGCCTCCTGCAACGGTCGCGGTACGAAGAAGGTGTCCACGACCTGGATGGCGCGCAGCCGCTCCAGCACCGGGCCGCGGGCGGCGAGCGCGCTGACCCGGAAGCTGGGCGAGGTGGCCTTGGTCAGCGAGCAGACGTGGACGACGACGCCGTCGGGGTCCTCGGCGGCCAGCGGACGCGGCAGCGGCCCCGCGTCCTCGTGCACCAGCCGTCGTACGAAGTCGTCCTCCACGACGAAGGCACCGGCCTCGCGTGCGATGCGCAGCACCTCGCCGCGCCGCTCGGGGGCGAGCAGCGCGCCGGTCGGATTCTGGAACAGCGGCTGGCAGACGAAGACCCGGGCGCCGGTCGCCTTGAAGGCGTCGGCGAGCAGGGACGGCCGTACACCGTCGGCGTCGACCGGGACGGGGACCGGGCGCAGTCCCGCCGCACGGGCGATCGCCAGCATGCCCGGGTACGTCGGTGACTCCACCAGCACCGGGGCGCCCGGTGGCGCGAGTGCCCTCAGCGCGGTGGTCAGGGCCGACTGGCCGCCCGAAGTGATCAGCACCTCGGCCGCGGTGACGGCGCCGCCCGGCCCGCCGATGCTGCGCGCGAACCACTCCCGCAGCTCCGGCAGCCCCTCCATGGGCGGCCTCCCCCACGCCCCGGGCCGTCGGCCGGCCCGGGACAGCGCGGCGGCCATGGCCCGCTCCGGCTGCAGGGACTGGTGCAGATAGCCGCCGTTGAACTCGATCACACCGGGCGGCGGCGCGGCGAGGGAGGCCAGTACCCCGGAGGCGTCCACGGAGCGCGGTACCTGTTCCGCGGCGGCGTCCGCGCTGAGCGTCACCTCCTGCCAGGAGGTGTCCCCGGCGGCAGGAGTCCGCGTGTGCGCCTCGGCGCGGAAGGCCCCGGCGCCGGGCCGGGTCATCACGAGCCCCTCGGCGGCCAGCTGCGCGAGGGCGCGGGAGACGGTCACCGGGCTCACCCGGTACCGCTCGACGAGGGCACGGCTCGACGGCAGCTTTCCACCTGGCGAGTAGCGGTCCAGCTCCCGCCTCAACTGATCCGCCAGTTCACCGACACTGCTACGCTCTTGCATGAGGACCAAGAATAGCGCTACCGCTCCAAGCTCGATAGCAGTGACCGGTGGCAAAGCAATGCCGGCCGCCCCAGCCGCCACGGCCGTCGGAGGCACCCTCCAGGCCGCGCTGGGGGTCGCGGCCTTCTCCCTCACCTTCCCCGCCACGGCCTGGGGTCTGGAGAGCTTCGGTCCCTGGTCCCTGGTCGCCGTGCGCAGCCTGCTGGCCGCGCTGATCGCGGGGGTCTGTCTGATGGCGCTGCGTGTGCCGCTCCCCGCCCGCCGGCACTGGGCGGGCCTGGCGGTGGTCGCCGCCGGAGTGGTCCTCGGCTTCCCCCTGCTCACCACGCTGGCGCTGCAGACCTCCACCACCGCGCACGCCGCAGTCGTGGTCGGTCTGCTCCCGCTGACCACGGCCCTGTTCTCAGCCCTGCGCGTCGGCACCCGCCCCTCGCGCACCTTCTGGACGGCGGCGCTGGCGGGCGCCGCCGCGGTGGTCGCCTTCACCGTGCAGCAGAGCGGCGGCGCCCTGACCACCGCCGACCTGTATCTCTTCGCGGCACTGCTGGTGTGCGCGGCCGGCTACACCGAGGGCGGCCGGCTGGCCCGGGTCATGCCGGGCTGGCAGGTGATCGGCTGGGCGCTGGTGCTGTGCCTGCCGCTGACCGTCCCGGTCGCCGCGGTGGCGCTGTCGCACGAACCCGTGCACCTGACCTGGCACGGCGTGACCGGGCTGCTGTGGGTCGCGGCGGGCTCGCAGTTCCTCGGCATGGTCGTCTGGTACCGGGGCATGGCCGCCATCGGCATCCCGAAGGCCAGCCAGTTGCAGTTGGCCCAGCCCCTGCTCACACTGGTGTGGTCGGTGCTGCTGCTGGGCGAGCACCTGACAGTGGCCGCCCCGCTGACGGCCGCGGCTGTGCTCGTGTGCATCGCCGTGACCCAGCGGGCGCGTGGCTGAGCGGGCCGTACGACCCACCTCCAACCACCGCTCCACGCCGTAGACTCAAGGCCACGGACCGCTGCTCCCGCACCTGGTGAGGAGGCCCAACAGATGCGTGCAACCGTGGGCGACCAGCTTGTCCAGCACGGCAGGGTGGTCGGGCAACACGACAAGGTCGGCGAGATCGTCGAGATCCTGGGGCATGAGGGCAATCCCCCGTACCGCGTCCGTTTCGAGGACGGGCACGAGGGTCTGTGCTCCCCCGGCCCCGACACCGAGATCCGTCACAGGAACACGATGAAGTAGCCCGGCGACAGATCAGCGCGGGGAAATCGCCGGCTGCCCGTAGTGGTCGGCGACGACCCTCGCCATGGCCCCGATCCGGTCCGCCGCCATCTCCTTCGCGGCGAAGTACATGTGCCCGCCCACCTCCGCGTGCTCCTTGGCCAGGGTCAGATGCCGGGACAGCTCGGCCGCGTCCTGCCAGGCCGCGGGCTGCGCCGGGTCACCGGCCTTGTAGAGCGCCTCACCCACGTACAGCTTCGTCCGGCTGTCCCGCGCCACTTGCGCCCACCAGGGCACGAGCTTGGCGTAGTCGGCGGCGGCAAAACCGATGTTCCAGTACAACTGCGGGCAGATGTAGTCGATCCAGCCCTCGCGGACCCATTTACGGGTGTCCGCGTACAGATCGTCGTACGTCTCCACCCCGCCCCGGGTGTCGGAGCCGAGCGGGTCGGTGCCGGCGTTGCGCCACACGCCGAAGGGGCTGATGCCGAACTGGGTGGTGGGCCGGATCTGCCTGATGGCGTCCGCCATCTCCAGGACCAGCTTGTCGATGTTGTCCCGCCGCCAGTCGGCCCGGACCGAGAAGCCGCCGCCGTAGCGGTCGTAGGCCTCGTCGTCGTCGAAGCTCTGGCCGGCCACCGGATAGGGATAGAAGTAGTCGTCGAAGTGGACCCCGTCGAGGGGGTACCGCTCCACCGCGTCGAGCATCGCCCGCTGCACGAACGCACGGACGTCGGGCAGCCCCGGGTTGTAGTAGAGCTTGCCGCCGTACGTCACCACCCAGTCCTCGTGGGCGCGGGCGGGGTGCGACTCGGCCAGCCTGCCGAGGTCCGTGTGGTTGGCGATGCGGTACGGGTTGAACCAGGCGTGCAGCTGAAGACCGCGGGCGTGGGCCTCCTCGACGGCCGTGCCGAGCGGGTCCCAGCCGGGGTCCTCGCCCTGGGTGCCGGTGAGGACCTGCGACCAGGGCTCGTACGGCGACGGCCACAGGGCGTCGGCCGTGGGCCGCACCTGGAGGATCACCGTGTTCAGGTGGCGTTCCACGGCCGTGTCCAGGTGGGCGATCAGCTCGGCGCGCTGCTTGTCGGCGCTCAGGCCCTGCTTGGAGGGCCAGTCCCGGTTCGCCACGGTCGCGACCCACACGCCGCGCATCTCCCGGGTCGCCCGTCGCCGGGCCCGGTCCGTTCCGCCCGCCGTGGCGGAGCCGGCCGCCATCGCGCTTCCTGACGCCACGAGTGCCGCCAGGGCGGTCACCGAGAAAGCCCGTCGTGACATCCGTGACTTCCGGTGCAGCATCTCTTCGTACCTCCGTGTGCCGTGGTCAAGGGCCCACCCCGCGACCGGTCCGTGTGCTCCGGACCGGCCTCGTGTCAGCCTTGCATGAGGCACCCGAACGATCGATCAAGCTGCGCCGAAGGTAACGTGCAGGTTTGGAGCAGGCGTCGAACAACGGCGGACCTGCCGCAGTCGTGGATCAGCGAAGGGGACGATGTGACCGGCATCTCCGGAGATATTGCACGCGTCGGTGTGGTGGGCTGCGGCCAGATGGGAGCGGGCATCGCCGAGGTGTGCGCCCGCGCCGGCCTGGACGTCAGGGTCGCCGAGACCACCGGCGAGGCCCTGGAGTTCGGCCGCACCCGGCTGTTCAGTTCCCTGGCCAAGGCCGCCGAGCGCGGCAAGATCACCGAGGAGGAGCGGGACACCACGCTGGAGCGGCTGTCCTTCACCACCGACCTCGGCGAGTTCGCCGACCGTGACCTCGTGATCGAGGCCGTGGTCGAGAACGAGCAGGTGAAGACCGAGATCTTCCAGGTGCTCGACCAGGTCGTGACCCGGCCGGACGCGATCCTCGCCTCCAACACCTCCTCGATCCCGCTGGTGAAGCTGGCGGTCGCCACCTCGCGCGCCGACCAGGTCATCGGCATCCACTTCTTCAACCCGGCCCCGGTGCAGCAGCTCGTCGAGCTGATCCCGGCGCTCACCACCTCCGAGGGCACGATCGCCCGTGCCCAGTCGTTCGCCGAGAAGCTGCTGGGCAAGCACGCCATCCGCGCCCAGGACCGGTCCGGCTTCGTCGTGAACGCGCTGCTGATCCCGTACCTCCTCTCCGCGATCCGGATGTTCGAGTCGGGCATCGCCAGCCGCGAGGACATCGACAACGGCATGGAGCTCGGCTGCGCCCACCCGATGGGCCCGCTGAAGCTGTCCGACCTGATCGGTCTGGACACGGTCGCCTCGGTGGCGCAGAGCATGTACGACGAGTTCAAGGAGCCGCTGTACGCCGCTCCCCCGCTGCTGCTGCGCATGGTCGACGCGGGCCGGCTGGGCCGCAAGACGAACTCCGGCTTCTACACCTACGGCTGATTACGGACGGTCAGATTCCGGCCAACCGCACGGGCCCGGCACCGAGAAGGTGCCGGGCCCGCGTCATTCACACACCGTGTGCGCTCCGGGCTCGCATATGCCCCTCGCACACGCTCCCCATGCACCCACCAGGCGAGTTCACTTTCCCTGCGCATGCCAGGGATGTGAGATGACTACGGAAAGGAGCGGACAAGTGACCGCCGATCCCGAGCATCCCGTCGTACAAGGGGAACTCGCAGAGTTACGACGTCGCCTCGACGTCGCCTACGCCCGTGTGGAGGGCGGGCTGGCTCTGCTCACGCACCGCACCGAGGAGAGCGCCAAGGAACTCGACGAGCTGAACACCCGGATCAACACACTGGAACACGCGCGCTGGCCGCTGCCCGCGGTCGCCGCCATCACCGCCGTGGGTGCTCTCGTCGTGGCGATCTGGCAGGCGGTGGGGCACTAAACACGGAGATGGTGCAGCATCAGTAACGCGGCCGCCATGTTGGCGGCCGGGACCTCCCCCCGGGCGACCATGTCGGGGACGAGCTTGAGAGGAACCCATTCCCGGCGGTCCGACTCGAAGTCGTCCACGGGATGCCCGACATACTCGCCCTCGTCGGCCCAGTAGATGTGGTGCCGGGCGTCGGTGAGCCCGTTGGAGGGCTCCACGCTCATGAGGTGGTGCAGGGGTCCCGGCCGCCAGCCGGTCTCCTCCTCCAGCTCCCTGGCGGCCGCCCGTACGATGTCCTCGCCGTCCTCGACGACGCCTGCCGCGAGTTCCCACCCCCAGCTGTCGGTGATGAAGCGGTGGCGCCACAGGAGGAGGACTTCGCCCGCCTCATTGACCACCGTGGCCACGGCGACCGGCCGCATCCGTATCAGGAAGTGGTCCAGGTGCCGGCCGTCAGGCAGTTCCACGTCTGCCAGGTTGACGGTGAACCAGCGGTTTTCATACACAGTTTGTTCGCTCTGTTTCGTCCACTGCACGGTTCTGCCACCTTCCGTCGAGTAAGTGGCAATATCGCAGCAGGGACTATGAAGTGTCGGTGCTCGGGTGTCCCGTCGCGGCCGGGCTACAGCGGTACGCGCAGTGCTCCGTCGATGAGTTCGGCCGCCTCGGCCGTGCCCGCACAGCCGTTGCGCACCAGGTGTTCGCGAACCGCCCGGAGTCTGTCGCGCAGGCGCTGGGACTCCATTCCCCGGGCCTGCTCGGCCATCTGCACCGCGATGGCCACCGCCTTGTCGGCGTTGCCCTGACGCAGCTCGATCGTGCTGAGCATGGCCAGCCGGTGCACCCGGCCCCGGTCGTGCGCGGGATTGTCGACGGCGGCCGCGGCATGCTCGCCCGCGGCTGCCAGTTCCCCGAGGCTGAGCAGCGCCTCCGCCACCTGGACGTTGACCAACCCCGGCTGGACATAGCCGGTCTCATCGGGTTCGTATCCGCGCCGGATGCGATCTGCGGCCTGCTCGGCACGCCGTATGCAGGACAGGGCGCTCGTGCCGTCGCCGAGGTGTGCGTACGCCTTCGCCTGCATCGCGTACAGGTCGGAGGCGAGCGCCGGGGTGATGTGCTTGCCGGCGGCCCGCAGTGCGGCCTCGGCGAAGGCGACGGCCTGGCGGAACTCCCGCATGAACAGCGCCTGGTTGACGAGCAGCGCGATCACATAGGCGCCGAGTCCCCGGTCCCCGCTGGCCTTCGCGAGCCGCAGCGCCTGATGGAAGTACCGCTGGGCGAGCCCGTGCGCGTCGGAGTCGTAGGCACAGATGCCCGCGATGGCCACCAACCCGCCCGTCGCCCGGTGCAGTTGACGCCCCGTCGCATCGGTGTAGCTGCCGCGCAGCAACGGGGCGGCCTCGGCGTTGAGGAAGCCGACGATCCGGGTGCGGGTCGCCATACCACCCGCCTTGCGGTACATCTGCTCGTAGTGCGTACGGGCCGAGCGCAGCATCTCCAGGTCGGCGGGGGTGACCCGGTGCCGGCCGCCGCGCGAGACATCCACGTCCTCGGGCGGGTTCTCCCACTCCCACACCGGCATCACGGCGGGCGTGCCGGTGACCGCCGGCGCGCCCAGGATGTGGGGTCGTTGCTGCTCGTCGGAACGCCACAGGGCGGTGGCCCGCTCCACGAAGCCGGACAGCGAGGTGGTGTGCACGGCGGACTGCTCACCGGGCACGCCGAGGCCGATGTCGTCGAGCGTGACGGTACGGTGCAGCCGGGCGGCGAGCACCTCGCAGATCAGGTCGGGCACCTGGCCGCGTGGCCGCTGTCCCTTCAACCACCGTGCGACGGCGGTGTGTTCGTATCTCAGCGCGAGCCCGCGCGCCCGCCCTGCCTGGTTCACGTGTGCGGCCAGCCCCGCGTGCGAGACCCCGGCCTCATCCAGGATCGCGTCGAGCAGAGTATTGGGCTGCATGTATGCCCCCCGGGTGGCTCGGTGTCGTCAGAGTAGTGCGAACCGGTTCACACGGGGTGTGAACGGAGTACGCGAATCCGCAGCGTGCGCGCGCTGTTGCGGAGAGTTTCCGACCGGTTGACTGAGATGCCTCGCAAGAGGCCGGCAGGGCCGCCGGCTCCCCCTCGTACAGTGCGGCGGCCCGCATCCGCGCCGTCCGCCCAGCTGCCTGCCCGACACTCCGCGGCTGGGCGGATGGCCTGCCGACAGCTGTTCTGTGCGGCCAATCGCCGTTGAGCTAAAGGTGGTTGGTCGGCTGCGGGTCGTGCGGGGCTGGTCGCGCGGTTCCCCGCACCCCTGAAGGGGCGCTGCAGGGGACGTGGGTTCTGTCGTTCCGTAGGACCAGCAGCGCTATGTCGTCCGCCGGCCTTCCCTTCGTGTGGCGGATGAGGGCCGTGAAGAGCGTGCGCAGGACCGCCTGGGGAGTGATCGGGGGGTTCCGTACGGTGCCGATGAGCGCCGCCCGGAGCGAAAAGAACCGGCCTCTCGCGTCCCTCGCGTCCTCGACACCGTCCGTGTACAGGACGAGCGAGTCGCCGGGCAGGAGCGAGCCGCAGGCCAGTGGGGTCAGTTCGGCGGGGAGGGGAAACGGGCCGAGGGGTGGTAGAGGATCGGCTCGGGCGAGGGGTTCGACGGCCGTACCGCTCAGCAAGTACGGCCAGGGATGACCGCAGTTGAGGACGGCGATCCCGCCGTCCTGCCCGATCTCCAGCAGCAGGAGCGTGACGAATTCCTCGGCGGCCGGGCTGTCCGGATCCCGGCACCTCTCGCGCACGTGGCGGGCCAGGGCCCGGTCCAGTCTCTGCAGCACCCGGCCCAGGTCGGGTTCGTCGTGGACGGCCTCGCGGAAGCTGCCGAGGACCGCGGCCACGGTGCCGATGGCGGTGATGCCATGGCCGCGTACGTCGCCCATCACCGCCCGTACGCCGTGCTCGGTGGCGATGACGTCGTACAGGTCACCGCCGACACAGGCGCTGCGATCCGCGGAGAGCTGGGCGGCGGCGACGTCCAGCCCGTCGATGCGCGCGGGCAACGGCCGCAGCAGCGCGCTCTGCGCGGCGCCGGCGACCCTGCGGACCTGCCGGAGCTCACGCAGCAGGGCCTGCCGGACGTGCACGATCAGCCCCGTGCCCACGGCGAAGAAGACGGCACTGGTGACGACCCGGGCGCCGAGGCCGTCCTGCTGGGCGAGCGGGCAGGTCAGCTTGTACGTGATGGCCATCGCGCCCCAGGCGGTGGGGAGCCCCCACGCGATCGCCTTGCGGGGAACCCGACCCTTGATGCGAAACATGCCGATGGCCCCCCAATAGGCCCTGACAACGCAGACGGACCGACCCCGAAAGGCCGGTCCGATTCTGTCGACAGAGCACCCGGAAGTACCAGATCACCCAGAGAAGTCACCCTTTTGAGTGAGGTGACCGCAACGTCCTGATGGGGGGTGTGGGGGCTCGCCCCCACAAGGGGCGCGGGACTGTGTCGATATGCGGTTCCGCCGCGTGGGCACGACCGGCCACGGACTACCCGCAGCCGCCGAACAAACAGCAGTCCCCCACCCCTTGGGCGAACTAACCCCGGAGCACCGCACCCGTCCGCTCGCCCGCGAGGGCCACCGCAGCGTCCCGGGCAGCCGACGCCTCAGCGACGGTCAGCGTCCGATCCCCCGCGCGGAAGCGCAGCGCGTACGCCAGCGACTTCTTCCCGTCACCGAGCTGCTCGTCATTGACGTACACGTCGAACAGCCGGATCCCCTCAAGCAGTCCGCCCGCCCCCTCACGCAGCGCGGCCTCGACCTCCGCGGCCGGCACCGGCTTGTCGACGACAAGGGCGACATCCTGCGTGGCGACCGGGAACGTGGAGATGCTCGGCGCCTGCGGCACACCGTCCCCGACCTGCTCCAGCGCGTCCAGGTCCAGCTCCATCGCACAGGTACGCCCGGGAAGGCCCAGCGCCTTGAGCACCCTCGGGTGCAGCTCACCGGCGTGACCGACGACCCGCGGAGCACCGTCGACGGTGATCGCCAGCTCGGCGCACCGGCCCGGGTGCCACGGCCCGTACTGCCCGGCCCGCACGATCAGTTCGGCGCCCGCTTCGAGGGCGACGGCACGCGCCGCCTCCACGGCGTCGGCCCAGTCGGCCGGGCGGCCCTTGCCCCACCAGCCGGCCTGCTCGCGCGCACCGGCGAGGACGACGGCCACGTGCCGGGGCTGCTCGGGCAGCACGGCGTTCAGAGCGGCGAGCTCCTCGTCGGTCGGGCGGCGGTCGACCGGCAGGTGCCCGGCGACGCGCTGCTCCGCCAGCGGCTGGAAGACCAGGCCCGTCTCGAACAGGGCCAGGTCGTGCGAGCCCCGGCCG
Organism: Streptomyces sp. NBC_01017; assembly: GCF_045162795.1. NCBI lineage: Bacteria > Bacillati > Actinomycetota > Actinomycetes > Kitasatosporales > Streptomycetaceae > Streptomyces > Streptomyces sp. NBC_01017. The sequence goes on along the minus strand of NZ_CP108683.1, from coordinate 8,494,327 downwards.
TCGTTGCGGCGCAGCGCACCGAGCAGACCCGGCAGCAGCGACGTACGCAGCGCGGGCTCCTCGTCGTTGAGCGGGTTGACCAGCTTCACGACGCGGCGGGCCGGGTCGTCGGCCTCCAGGCCGAGCTGGTCGAAGACCTGCTCGCTGACGAAGGGGTAGTTCGGCGCCTCGACGTAACCCGCGCCGGCCAGCGCGCGGCCGACCCGGCGGTGCAGCCGCTGGCGGTACGTCAGGCCGCGGCCGGACGGCGGCTTGGGCAGCGTGGAGGGCAGGTTCTCGTAGCCCTCCAGGCGGATGACCTCTTCGGCCAGGTCGTTCGGCTCCAGCAGGTCGGGGCGCCAGGACGGCACGGTGACGATCAGCTCGTCCTGCCCGTACACGTCACAGCCGATCTCCTGCAGCCGCCGTACGACGGTCTCGCGGCCGTACTCCACGCCCGCGACCTTGTCCGGGTGGTCGGCCGGGGTGGTGATGGTGTGCGGCGCGGACGGCGCGACGACCTCGGTGACGCCGCCCTCGGCGGTGCCGCCCGCGAGCAGCACCAGCAGGTCGACGGTGCGCTGGGCGGCAGCCGCCGCGGCAGCCGGGTCGACGCCGCGCTCGTAGCGGCGGGACGCCTCGGAGGACAGCTTGTGGCGGCGGGCCGTGCGCGCGATCGACACCTGGTCGAAGTGAGCGGACTCGATGACGACCTCGGTCGACGCGTTCTCCACGTCGTCGTGGTCGGCGATCTCGGTGTGGGCGCCGCCCATGACGCCCGCGAGGCCGATCGGGCCGCGCTCGTCGGTGATGACCAGGTCCTCGACGTGCAGCTTGCGCTCGGTGCCGTCGAGGGTGACGAGCTTCTCGCCCTCCTGCGCGCGGCGCACACCGATGGTGCCCTGGACCAGATTTCGGTCGTAGGCGTGCAGCGGCTGGCCGAGCTCCATCATCACGTAGTTGGTGATGTCGACGGCGAGCGAGATCGGGCGCATGCCGACCTTCTGCAGGCGGCGCTGCAGCCAGATCGGGGAGCGCACCTCGGGGCTCAGGCCGCTCACCGTGCGGGCCGTGAAGCGGTCGCAGCCGATCGGGTCGGAGACCTGCACGGGGTAGCCGTAGGCGTTCGGGCCGGGCACGTCGATGAGGGCCGGGTCGCGCAGCGGGAGGCCGTAGGCGATGGCGGCCTCGCGGGCGACGCCGCGGATGGACAGGCAGTCGCCGCGGTTGGCGGTGACGGCGATGTCCAGGACCTCGTCGACCAGTTCCAGCAGCTCGATGGCGTCCTTGCCGACTTCGGTCTCCGGCGGCAGCACGATGATGCCCTTGGTGCCGTCGTCGCCCATGCCCAGTTCGTCGCTGGAGCAGATCATGCCGTGGGACGTCTTGCCGTACGTCTTGCGCGCGGAGATCGAGAAGCCACCCGGCAGTGTGGCGCCGGGGAGAACGACCACGACTTTGTCGCCGACCTGGAAGTTCCGCGCGCCGCAGACGATCTCCTGCGGCTCACCGGTGCCGTTGGCCTGGCCGACGTCGACGGTGCAGAAGCGGATCGGCTTCTTGAACTCCGTCAGCTCCTCGATGGTCAGCACCTTGCCGACGACGAGCGGGCCCTTGAGGTCGGCTCCGAGGTGCTCGACGGTCTCGACCTCCAGGCCGGCCGAGACGAGCTTCTCCTGGACGTCGCGGCCGGTTTCCGTCGCCGGCAGGTCGACGTACTCCCGCAGCCAAGAAAGCGGGACCCGCATCAGATCTCCATCCCGAACGGCCGGGTGAACCGGACGTCACCCTCGACCATGTCTCGCATGTCTTCGACGTTGTGGCGGAACATCAGCATCCGCTCGATGCCGAACCCGAAGGCGAAGCCGCTGTACTTCTCCGGGTCGACGCCGCAGGCCTTGAGCACCCGCGGGTTGACCATGCCGCAGCCGCCGAGCTCGATCCAGCCCTCGGAGGAGCAGGTACGGCAGGGCCGGTCGGGGTTGCCGACGGACTCGCCGCGGCAGACGTAGCAGACCATGTCCATCTCGGCGGACGGCTCGGTGAAGGGGAAGAAGTTCGGCCTGAGCCGGGTCTTCATGCCCTCGCCGAACAGGGCCTGGACCATGTGGTCCATGGTGCCCTTGAGGTCGGCCATGGTCAGGCCCTCGTCCACGGCCAGCAGCTCGACCTGGCGGAAGACCGGGGTGTGCGTGGCGTCCAGCTCGTCGGTGCGGTAGACCACGCCGGGGCAGATCACGTACACCGGCAGCTCACGGTCGAGCAGCGAGCGGACCTGCACGGGCGAGGTGTGGGTGCGCAGCACGAGGCCGGACTCGGTGCCGCCGTCGGGGCCCTGCACGAAGAACGTGTCGGCCTCCCCGCGCGCCGGGTGGTCCGGGCCGATGTTGAGGGCGTCGAAGTTGAACCACTCCGCCTCGACCTGGGGGCCCTCGGCGACCTCGTAGCCCATGGCCACGAAGACGTCCTCGATGCGCTCCGAGAGCGTGGTGAGCGGGTGGCGGGCGCCGGCCGGTACGCGGTCGTACGGCAGCGTGACGTCCACCGCCTCCTCGACCAGCACGCGCTGGTCCCGCTCGGCCTCCAGCTCGGCCTGACGGCCGGCGAGCGCCTTGTTCACGGCGCCGCGGGCCTGGCCGACGCGCTTGCCGGCCTCCGCCTTGGCCTGCGGGGGCAGGGCGCCGATCTCGCGGTTGGCGAGCGCCAGCGGGGACGTGCCGCCGGTATGGGCGACCTTGGCCTCCTGGAGCGCGTCGAGGGAGTCCGCGGCGGCGAAGGCGGCGAGCGCCTCGTCCCGCATGCGCTCGATCTCTTCCGGTTTCAACGCCTCGACCTCGACAGGGTCGTACGACTTATTCGGTGCCGACATCTCTTCCCGTGCTTCCGGTTGGCTGGCTGAAGGTCCCCGTACCGACTCGTGGACAGATCGTCACGGTTTTTGGGACACAAAGGTGCCAAAGGCCGAGTCTAACGGGGTTGAGGAATGCGAATGCGCCCGTGGGGGCGGGGCCGGATCTCAGGTGAGATACGCCGGTGCCGCCACGGGCAACGTAAATCGGAACTGCGCGCCGCCGCCTGAGGCGCGGCCGACCTCGATGGCGCCGCCGTGAGCCTCGACGATGCCCTTGACGATGTAGAGCCCGAGGCCCGTGCCGCCGCGCTTGCTGCCCCGCCAGAAGCGGGTGAAGACGCGGTTCATGGACTCCTCCGGGATGCCGGGCCCCTCGTCGCTCACCGTGACCGACGTGCCGGTGTCCTCGCCCTCGCGGGGGGATGCCGTGGCCGTGACGTCAATGGTGACCGTTCCGTCGCCGTGCCGCACGGCATTTTCGATGAGGTTGCTGAGCACCTGGTCGATCTTGTCGGGGTCGGCCCACAGGTCGGGCAGCGGCTGCTCGACCCGCAGGAGGAACCGGTCGGCGGGCTGGCCGGCGGCGACGTAGGCCTGGATGTGCCGCCCGACGGCCGCGCCCATGTCGACGGGCTGGCGGCGCACCTCCAGGCGCCCGGAGTCGATGCGCGAGATGTCGAGCAGCTCGGCGATGAGCCGGGTGACCCGGTCGGCGTCGGCATCGACGGTCTCCAGCATGAGCCGCTTCTGGTCGTCGGTGAACCGTGCCCACTTGGCGAGGAGCGTTGCGGTGAAGCCCTTGACGGAGGTGAGCGGCGAACGCAGCTCGTGCGCGACGGTGGCGATCAGCTCGGCGTGACTGCGCTCGGTACGGCGGCGGGCCTCGGTGTCACGCAGGGAGACGACGACGCGGCGGACGGGTCCGGTCGGCTCGCCACGGACGTACCGCACCGAGACGAGCACCTCCCGCCCGCCCGGCAGGAGGAGATTGCGCTCGGGCTGCCGACGGCGGATGGCGAGGCCGCCGTACGGATCCGTCAGCTGCCACCAGCGCCGCCCCTCCAGGTCCTCTAACGGCAGCGCCTTCTCCAGCCGCTGCCCGAGGGCGTCGGCGGCGCGGACGGCTGTGATGCGCTCGGCGGCGGCGTTGAAGCAGATGACGTGCCCGTGCTCGTCGGCGACGACGAGGCCGTCGGGCAGGTCGTCGGGATCGATACCGAGCTCGGCGAGATCACCGGGCCGGGACGCGGACGGCCGCCGCACCTCCCGTGCCCCCGGTGCGCTGCTCGTGCCGACACTCATCCCCGTACCCCACCTCTCACGACGACTGAGGGGCCCCCGAGCTGGTCACCCTACTAGCTCTCGGTGACGGTGCGGCACCCTCCGGAGGCGCGCTGTGCACGGGCCGACGCATAGAGACATACGGCGGCGGCGGTCGCGAGGTTCAGGCTCTCCGCCTTCCCGTGGATCGGGACGCGCACGACGGCGTCGGCCAGGACACGCGTCTCCTCCGGAAGCCCCCAGGCCTCGTTCCCGAACACCCAGGCGGTCGGGCCGCCCATGCTGCCCTTGTCGAGTTCGTCGTCGAGATCGTCCGTGCCTGCCCCGTCGGCGGCGAGAATCCGCACCCCGGCGTCCTTGAGCCCGGCCACGGCCCGCTCGACGGGCACGCCGACGGCGACGGGAAGGTGGAACAGCGATCCGACGGAGGCTCGTACGGCCTTGGGGTTGTAGAGATCGACGGACGCGTCGGTGAGGACGACCGCCTCGGCGCCTGCGGCGTCGGCGCATCGCAGCACGGTCCCGGCGTTCCCGGGGTCCCGCACGTTCGCGAGCACGGCGACGAGCTTGGGCCGGGCGGCGAGGATCTCCTCGAAGGGGGTGTCGATGAACCGGCAGACGCCGACGAGCCCCTGAGGCGTCACGGTGGTCGAGACGTCGGCGATGACCTGCTCGGAGGCGAGGTGGACACGGGCGCCCGCGTCCCGGGCCTCCCCCACGATGTCGGCGTACCGCTCGGCGGCCTCCAGTGTGGCGAACAGCTCGACCAGCGTGCCGTCGTGCGCGGCCGCCTCCCGCACGGCCTGCGGCCCCTCCGCGAGAAACAGCCGCTCCTTGCCCCGGAAGTTCCGCTTGGCCAGCCGCCGGGCGGCGGAGACCCGGGGGGAACGGGGGGAGATCAGCTCGGGGGTGGCGGGGGGCATGGGTTCACCTTGGAGTTCTGAGGGTCGCGGACACAGCGGGACCCGCAGGCCTTCTCAGCCTGCGGGTCCCTCAGTCACGTCGGCTGGGCCGAGCGTCGGCGTCAGGCCGCCTTGGGGGCGTTGACGTCCGCCGGCAGCGCCTTCTGGGCAACCTCGACGAGCGCGGCGAACGCGTTCGTGTCGTTGACGGCCAGCTCGGCGAGGATCTTGCGGTCGACCTCGACGTTGGCGGCCTTCAGACCCTGGATGAAGCGGTTGTACGTGATGCCGTTGGCGCGGGCAGCGGCGTTGATGCGCTGGATCCACAGCTGGCGGAAGTCACCCTTGCGCTTCTTGCGGTCGTTGTAGTTGTAGACCAGCGAGTGGGTGACCTGCTCCTTGGCCTTGCGGTACAGGCGCGAACGCTGACCGCGGTAGCCGGAGGCCTGCTCGAGGATCGCCCGGCGCTTCTTGTGGGCGTTCACTGCCCGCTTGACGCGTGCCACTTTTTAACTCCTTGTAGCGGGGCCGCGGTTGGACTCACACGACCCGGTATCGATTGGGTCCCGGTCAGAGATCAGGCGCGAAGTGGTTCCGCGCCCCGATGTCACTTGCCGAGAAGCTTCTTGATCTTCGCGGCGTCGCCCGGGGCCATCTCGGCGTTGCCGGTCAGGCGGCGCGTCACGCGGGACGACTTGTGCTCGAGCAGGTGGCGCTTGCCGGCGCGCTCACGGAGCACCTTGCCGGAGCCGGTGATCTTGAAGCGCTTGCTGGCACCGCTGTGCGACTTGTTCTTCGGCATAGCGCCGTTCTCTCCTCGTCGGTGGCGTTCCGGTGCCCGGTCGTGAAACCGGGCACGGTGGAACGTCGCTGTTGTATCGGTTACGTCCTGGGGACTCGCGTCCCCCGGGATCACGCCTCGGCGGAAGCCTCGGCAGGTGCCTCGGTGTCCACGGTGTCCTCGGACTCCGCGGCGTCCTCGGCGTCCTCGGACTCCGCGGCGTTCTGCGACTTGCCGGGGTTGGCCTTCGCGTCTGCCTTGCGGGCTTCCTGCGCCTGGCGGGCCTCGGCCATCGCCTCGGTCTTCTTCTTGTGCGGACCGAGAACCATGATCATGTTGCGGCCGTCCTGCTTCGGGTTCGACTCCACGAACCCGAGGTCCTCGACGTCCGTCGCGAGCCGCTGCAGCAGTCGGTAGCCCAGCTCGGGCCGGGACTGCTCGCGACCACGGAACATGATCGTGATCTTGACCTTGTCGCCCTGCTTGAGGAACCGGACGACGTGACCCTTCTTGGTGTCATAGTCGTGCGGGTCGATCTTCGGCCGGAGCTTCATCTCCTTGATGACCGTGTGCGCCTGGTTCTTGCGCGCCTCACGGGCCTTCATGGCCGACTCGTACTTGAACTTCCCGTAGTCCATGAGCTTGCACACGGGCGGACGGGCGTTCGCCGCGACCTCGACCAGGTCCAGGTCGTACTCCTGCGCAAGCTCCAGTGCCTTGGCCAGCGGGACAATGCCCACCTGCTCGCCACTGGGACCGACAAGTCGCACCTCGGGAACGCGAATCCGGTCGTTGATGCGGGGCTCGGCGCTGATGGATCCTCCTCGGTTAGCACCACACGGCGGTCTGGCGGACAGCCGCGTATGTCTCTTCTAGACCGACCTAACCGCGCCGAAGCACAAAAAATGCCCCGGACGATCACAGGCGGGGCTCCTAAGCACTACCGGAGCACCGCCGCGATGGCCGCGGGGCGCACATTCGGGCGACTCCATCGTCCGTACGGAACGATGGTGGCCGCCTGACCGGGGTGACCCGCCGTCCCGGGGGACGGTCAGGTGGGAGATCGGAGCCTCCACTTGTGGGCCGGACACCCTCACTGCTCATGGGTCGTCCAGCCGGTCGTCACACAAGGTTAGCAGCTCCGGAAGGGAAGGGCTAACCGAGGCCAACTGGGGGCCGGGCCGCCACGGCACCTATCGTGTCAGGCATGAGTGAGACCTCCCCCTCCGGCTCCGCCGAGCAGCCCGACTTCAACGAGATGACCCGCGACATCGCCGAGGTCCCGGCGGTCGAGGTGATCGTGACGGTCGCCGTCAACCTGATGAGCGCCGCCGCCGTGAAGCTCGGTCTGACCGAGGAGGGCGACAGGTTCAAGGACCTGGACGAGGCACGCAAGCTCGTGCACGCCCTCGCCGGTCTGCTGGACGCGAGCGCGACCGAGATCAGCTCCTTCCACGCGGCGCCGCTGCGTGACGGTCTGAAGTCGCTGCAGCTGGCCTTCCGCGAGGCGTCGATCGTCCCGGACGAGCCGGGCCAGGGCCCGGGCGAGAAGTACACCGGCCCGATCTACGGCTAGCCCGGCGGCGGGTCCGTCCGCTGGATCCGTCCGCTCATCCGCGTACGAACAGGGGCTCGCCCGGTGGCGTCGCCTCGGTCGGCAGCAGTGCCAGATCGAGGCCGTGCACCAGGCGGGCCCTCAGTGTTGCGTCGGCGGCGAGGCGCTCCGCCACCGCCCGCGCGGCCTGGGCCGGGGGCGCGGACGGGTCCAGTACGAGGGCGAGGGTGCCGTCGGCCTGCCCCGGGCCGAGGTGGGCGCGCAGGACGGCGGGCTCGGCGGCGACGGCGGCGCGTACGGCCGCCAGCACGGCCGGGTCGGTGAGCGGGTCGGTCGTCGTACGGCCCTCGGCGAGCGCGAGCAGTGAGCGCCCCGACAGCTCGAACGGCACCGGGCCGGCCATGTCCAGCACGATCGTGTCCGCCTTCTCGTGCGCCGCGGCCTGCAGGGCCTGGTGCAGAGGGACGGCGACGGGGCGGGCCGCCGGGTCCCAGCGGGCGAGCGACTCGGTGGACGTGAAGGCGGGCAGGGCGGTGCGCTCGCCGGCCTTCAGGGTCGGTACGGCCATGTCGCTGGTCTTCTCACGGCGCAGCCCGTTCTCGTCCTCCTCGACCTCGCCGAGCACGGCCACGACCGGGACGAGCAGCCGGGCAGCCTTGAGCGCCTCCAGGACCGGGCCTTGGGCAGTGCGGTCCTCGGCCCAGGCGGCGAGCGCGGCGCTCAGCCGGGGGTCGGCGGAGCCGTCGTCGTCGGAGAAGAGAGAGTCGGGAATGTTCTTGTTCGCCACGGTCACCGACCCTATCGGGGGGATGCTGCTGCGCTTGTGCGGCCCCGGAAACCTCGCTGTGACGCCCTCACCGGATTCTCAGTTCTCCCTGACACAGATCTAACGTCCGTCTAACGGCCCGCACAGTCGCCGCCCCGACGATCGCGGGATGGAGTCCCCCAGAGCTCGCGCCCGTCGGCGACGCCGGCCACTGCTGTTCACCGCGCTCGCCCTCCTCACCGTCGTCGGCGGCGCGGCCGCCGGGACCGTGTATGTGAAGGCTCAGGCGCACTCGGGCGGGAGGCCCGTATCGTCGGCGTCGGTGTCGGTTCAGGCAGGCGAGGAGGCTTCCGTGGAACCCGTGGCACAGCCGGCGGTGGACCACGACGCGGCCCTCGCCAAGGCCATGGCGCCGGTGACCGTCGAGGAGGGCGCCGAGGTGTCCGTGGCGGTGCTGGATCCGGAGTCCGGTGAGAGCGCCACGTACGGCAGCGGCAGCTTCGACACGGCGAGCGTCGTCAAGGTCGACATTCTGGCGGCGCTGCTGCTCCAGGCACAGGACGCGGGGCGACAGCTGACAGCGACGGAGAAGTCGTACGCGACCGCGATGATCCAGAACAGCGACAACGCCTCCGCATCTCAGCTGTGGCGGGCCATCGGGGAGGCGGCGGGGCTGGACGCCGCGAACGAGCGGCTCGGGCTCACCGCGACCGAGGGCGGTGACGGGATGCTGTGGGGGCTGACGCAGACCACCGCCGACGATCAACTGCGGCTGTTGCAGCAGGTGTTCGGGGAGGACTCGGAGCTGAGCGAGGCCTCACGGTCGTATCTGCGGGGGCTGATGGGGGAGATCGCCGTCGACCAGCAATGGGGCGTGTCGGCCGTGGCCGACGGCTCCGCGTGGGCGTTGAAGAACGGCTGGCTGCCGCGTACAGCCACCGGGCTGTGGGACATCAACAGCATCGGGCGGGTGACCGTGGACGGCCGCGCGTATCTGGTGGCGGTGCTGTCCGGCGGCAACTCGACGAAGGCGAAGGGGATTTCGCTGGTCGAGACGGCGGCCGGGGCGGCGGTGTCGGTGTTCACCGGACCCGGCCGCTAGAACTCGCGGCGTCCGCGTCGGCCCCGCCACACCACGACCGCCGAGACCAGCAGCAGGCCGCCGGCGCCGCCCGCGAGGGGGGCCGTCCAACTCGACGCGTCGTCCCCCGACTCGGCGGCGTCGGGACCCGAGCCGAAGTACTCCTCGCCGTAGGCCGCCGGCTGAAGCTTCTCCCGCTCCATGCGGGAGGCCTCCTTGATGGCGGCGGCCGGGTCGATGAAGCCGTAGCCGCGGGAGTCGTCGCGGCCGTCGGCGGGGGCGTTGCGTGCGGTGTCCTCGAGGACCTTCTTGATCTGGGCCGGGGTCAGGCCCGGGTGGGCGGACTTGACCAGGGCCACCGCTCCGGAGACGAAGGCGGCCGCGGCGCTCGTCCCCCAGCCCTCGTAGTACTTGTGGTCGGGGTCGGCGATGACGACGTTGACGCCGGGGGCGCTGACGGTGGCGTACCAGCGGCGGGTGGAGAAGGAGGCGCGGGTGCCGAACTTGTCGACGGCGGTGGCGGCGATGACGCCCGGGTAGGCGGCCGGGTAGGAGATGTGGTCGCCCTTCTCGCCGCCGTTGCCGGCCGAGGCGACGACGACGGAGCCCTTGTTCAGGGCGTACTGGACGGCCTCGTCCTCACCGGCCTCGGGGTGGGCGGACTTGGAGTCGTCGCCGAGGGAGAGGTTGATGACGTCGGCGCCGTGGTCGGCAGCCCAGCGGATGCCTTCGGCGAGGGCGTTGCCGCGGCTGCTGCGGGCCTTGGCGCGGGCGGGGTCGCCGTCCTCCAGGATGACGCGGACGGGGAGGATCTTGGCCTCGGGCGCGATGCCCATGACGCCGTCGCCGTTGCCCGCGCCGTGTCCGTGCCCGGCGATGATGCCGGCCATCGCGGTGCCGTGCCGGGCCCAGGCGCGGTCGCCGCGCCGGGCTCCGAAGCCGACCATGTCCTTGCCTTCGAGGACGTTGCCGGCCAGGTCGGGGTGGTCGTCCTCCACGCCGGTGTCGAGGACGGCGACGGTCATGCCCTTGCCCTTGGTGGTCTGCCAGGCCTCCTCGGTGTGCATGGCGTCCAGGGCCCACTGCTGGGCCCGTATGGAGTCGGCGTGCGCGGCGGTGGGCGGCAGGACGGCGAGGCAGGCGCCGAGGAGGACGGCGAGGGAGCCGGTCCGGCGGGTCATGAAGGTCTTCACAGTCCTGGTCACGGCGCCGGCCGCCGCACTGTTCATGCCGGTGTTCGTGCGGGTGCTCATGACGGCTGCTCCGTGGACGTGCCGACGTTCTTGCGCAGGGAGCGCTCGACGCGGTCGGCGAGACCCTGTGCCTCGTGGCCGAGGCCGGCCTGGGCGACGGCCGTGGTGTCGCCGGACTCCATCGCCTCCTTGGCGGGCTCGGGCTCGTCGACGGTGCGGTCGTCGGCCCAGCCGGAGACGGCGTAGACGACGACCGGGGCGTCGGTGAGGACGGAGACGGTCCAGGAGGCACGCTGTTCGTCGCCTAATCCGGCGGCCGGGGTGCCCTTCGCGGCGTAGGAGCGGGGCATCAGGTCCGTACGGCGGTCCAGGCCCTCTTTGGTGAAGCGGGTGTCGAGCGAGCGCATGGCGGTGGCGTCGGCCGTGGTGAAGAGCAGGCCGACGGTGGTGACGTAGCTCTGGGTGGCGTCGATGTAGGTGGCGCGCAGGAGGCGCTCGCAGCCGACGGTGGACAGAGCCTTGCGCAGGAGCGGGTCGAAGGCGTTCGCGCAGCCCGTGTCGGGGGCGACGGCGATCCGCGTCCAGGTCCGGTCGGCGCCACCGGGGCCGGCGCCCCGGCCGATCACGGTGGGCGGGAACAGCTGGTCGACGGGAACGCTGTGCCACAGGCTTCCGGCTGTGGCGAAGGTGTCCTGCGTGCCGCCGTCGCCGGGCTCGCCGATCAGCCAACTCCCGGTCACGGCCCCGCCGATGAGCCCCAGCCCGAGCACGACGCCGGCGGCTGCCACGGCGACCCGCGGCCTGATCCGCAGCCCGAGGGGCCGCGGTCGCGCCTGCTCGTCGTACCCCTCGGGCTGCCCGAACGAGACGACCGGCCGCCCGGCCCCCGGGCTCCCGCCCGGCGCCATCGGGGCGCTCCAGGAGAGCGACGGATCCGGGGAGAACGCGGCGGAGCCGTGGCCGTTCGAGGAGTGGCCGGCGTGTGTGGAGTGCTGGGTGTCGGGCGCGGACCCGGCGGGGGCCGAGGCCGCGTATCCGCGCGCCTCCGACCCGTTCCCTGCCGAGGGCCGGGGTGCGGGACGCTGCGGGGGCAGCGCGACGGAAGCGGGGCCGCGAGGGGGCTCGCCGGGGGCGGAGCCGGGGCGGGTGGCGGGCCTGGGGGACATGCCGGCCGAGCTCTGCGCGGGGCTGGGAGCCGCGTGCGGGGGCATGGCGCCGGGGCCCTGCGTGGCGGAGGTGGCCGAGTGCGGGGGCATGGGGCCGGAGCCGTGCGCCGGTCCGGTGGACGGCTTCCGGGGCATGCCGGCAGAACCCGGCGCCGGTCCGGAGCTCGCCTGCGCGGGCATACCGCTGGAGCCTTGCGGGCCCCCGGTGCCCGGCTGGGCGGGGGTACCGACGGAGCCGTGCGGCCGGCCGGAGCCGGACGGTGCGGGCGTACCGACAGGACCTTGCGCCCTGCCGGAGCCCGCCTGCGGACGCTCGGTCGACTGGGGGCGTTCGGCGTACGGGCGGTTGCCCTGCTCCGGTGACGAGGGCGGGGTCATCCGGATCGGGCGGAGGCGGAACGTGGTCTCCGCCGCCGTTTCCGCGGGAGCGGCCGGGCGCCGGGGCGGGGAGGGACGCTCGGGCGGGCGGGGCGGCGTATCGCCGGGTGCGCTGTCGCGGTGCAACGATCCGCCACTGTCCTGACGTCCGGCCGACGGCGGGGTGTCCGGGAAGCGTGCCGATGCCCGGGGCGGTGGCGGGGCCGTCGCAGCGGTGTCCGCGGCGCTCGGGTTCTGGCGGGGCTGCGCACCGGAGGCCGCATCCGGGCCGCCGTCCTGCTGCTCACCCTGTGTGTCGGCGGACGTCGGAGGCTCCGCGGGTCTCGGCGGGGTCGACGGGCGGGGCGGGGTGGCGGGCGGTGGCGGCGTCGAGGGGCGTGGAGGGATGGGGGCACGCCGCGCTTCCGTGCTCATGCACCCCCCGTTTCCTCGTGTCCGGGCCCGTCCTCGTACGCGGGGCCGTCGTGCCGTTGTCCCTGGGCCCGGCCCGGCGCGGACTCGTCCGACCAGGCACGCATACCCGCACAGATGGAGCGTCATCCCGGCGCGCCGAGCGGCCGGGGATGTTCCCCACATGCGTGCGCGTCACTCTACGGGTTGATCCTGGGCGAACGGGAACCAGTCCGGGACCCCGTGTGCATCTGCCCGGAACATCCCCCTACCCTGCGGTAATCCTGCATGGCAGGCTTCGTTCATGACTGCGCGCGCCGCCGACCGGGCCCGTTACGACCGGGCCACCGCCCATCTCGACGCCCCACTCGCGATCGTGGACCTGGACGCCTTCGACGCCAACGCCGACGACCTGGTCCGCCGGGCCGGCGGCAAGCCGATCCGGGTCGCCAGCAAGTCCGTACGCTGCCGTGCCCTGCTCGAACGCGTCCTCGCGAAGGACGGCTTCGCGGGCCTGATGTCCTTCACCCTCGCCGAGTCCCTGTGGCTGGCCCGCTCCGGGTTCGACGACGTCCTGCTCGCCTATCCGTCGGCCGACCGCGCCGGGTTCGCCGAGCTGACCGGTGATCCCAAGCTCGCCTCCGCCGTCACCGTGATGATCGACGACCCGGCTCAGCTGCGGCTGATCGACGAGGCCCGGGCCGGCGGGCAGGAAGTGGTGCGGGTCTGTCTGGAGTTGGACACCTCGCTGAAGCTGTTCGGCGGCCGGGTGCGCGTCGGCGCCCGGCGTTCGCCGCTGCACTCCCCCGCCCAGGTCGCCGACATGGCCCGTGCCGTCGCCCGGCGGCCGGGGTTCGAGGTGGTCGGGATCATGGCGTACGAGGGGCACATCGCCGGGGTCGGGGACTCCTTGGCGGGGCGGCCGCTGCGGTCGCGTGCCGTACGGCTGATGCAGGCAGCCGCCCGCCGGGAACTCGCCGAGCGGCGGGCCGAGGTGGTGCGGGCCGTCCGGGCCGTGGCGCCGGGGCTGGAGTTCGTCAACGGCGGCGGGACCGGCAGTGTGCAGTTCACGGCCGCCGAGGACTGCGTCACGGAGATCGGGGCCGGGTCGGGACTGTACGTGCCGCGGCTGTTCGACAACTACACGTCCTTCAGCGGGCGTCCGGCCGCGCTGTTCGCCCAGCCCGTCGTGCGCCGGCCGGGGGTCGGGGTGGTGACCGTCCTCGGCGGCGGCTACCCGGCCTCGGGTGCGGCCGGACCCGACCGGCTCCCGGTGCCGTATCTGCCGGAGGGCCTGCGGTACGACCCTCAGGAGGGGCCCGGCGAGGTGCAGACGCCGCTGCTCGGCTCCCCCGCCGACGATCTCCTGCTCGGCGACAAGGTGTGGTTCCGGCACGCCAAGGCCGGTGAGCTGTGCGAGCGGTTCGACACGCTGCATCTCGTCGAGGGCGACGCGGTCACGGCGACCGTGCCGACGTACCGGGGTGAGGGCCACACCTTCCTGTGAGCCGGGACGGCTCCGGGGGCGGTGCGGGCGACGGCTCGGGGCCGCCGCCCGCAGGCATCGCCGGCGCTGTCCGTGGGACGGCTACAGCGGTGTGACGTACGCCCCGGAGATTCCGCCGTCGACCAGGAAGTCGGTGGCGTTCACGAACGAGGAGTCGTCGCTGGCCAGGAAGGCGACGGCGGCGGCGATCTCCTCGGCCTCGGCGAAACGGCCCACCGGGATGTGGACGAGCCGGCGCGCGGCGCGCTCGGGGTCCTTGGCGAACAGCTCCTGGAGCAGCGGGGTGTTGACCGGTCCCGGGCACAGGGCGTTGACCCGGATGCCGTCGCGGGCGAACTGCACACCCAGCTCGCGGGACATGGCGAGGACGCCGCCCTTGGAGGCCGTGTACGAGATCTGGGAGGTGGCGGCGCCCATCCTCGCCACGAAGGACGCCGTGTTGATGATGGAGCCCCTGCCCTGCTGCCGCATGTAGGGAATCGCGGCCTTGCAGCACAGGTAGACCGAGGTGAGGTTGACCTCCTGGACACGCTTCCAGGCGTCCAGGCCGGTCTCCAGGATGGAGTCGTCGTCGGGCGGCGAGATGCCGGCGTTGTTGAAGGCGATGTCGACGCTGCCGTAGGTGTCGTACGCCGTCCTGAACAGCGCCTCGACCTGCTCGGGGTCGGTGACGTCGACCTTGACGAAGGTTCCGCCGACCTCCTCCGCGGCCGCCTTGCCGCGCTGCTCGTCGACGTCGCCGCAGACGACGTGGGCACCCTCGGAGGCGAGCCGGCGGGCGGTGGCGAGGCCGATGCCGCTGCCGGCTCCGGTGATGACGGCGGTACGGCCGACCAGGCGTCGGCAGACAATCTGTTCGGTCACTGTGCGGAGCCCTCCGTGCTGATGAAGACGTTCTTGGTCTCGGTGAAGGCGGTCAGGGCGTCCGGGCCCAGCTCGCGGCCGATGCCGGACTGTTTGAAGCCGCCGAAGGGGGTCCAGTAGCGGACGCTGGAGTGGGAGTTGACGGACAGGTTGCCGGCCCGGACCGCCTGGGAGACGCGCAGGGCACGGCCGACGTCACGGGTCCAGATGGAGCCGGAGAGGCCGTAGTCGGTGGCGTTGGCGAGGCGGACGGCGTCGGCCTCGTCCTCGAAGGGGAGGACGACGGCCACGGGACCGAAGACCTCCTCGACGGCCACGCGCGCGTGCGGGTCGACGCCGGTGAGGACGGTGGGCGGGAACCAGAAGCCGGGGCCCTCGGGGGCCTTGCCGCGGATGCCGTCGAGGTCGTCGGTGACGTACGAACGGACCCGGTCCAGCTGGACCCTGGAGATCAGCGGGCCCATGTCGGTCTTCTCGTCGGCCGGGTCACCGACCGTCACCGCCTCGATCGCGGGGCTCAGCAGCTCCAGGAAGCGGTCGTAGGCGGAGCGCTGGACGAGGATGCGGGTGCGGGCACAGCAGTCCTGGCCGGAGTTGTCGAGGAAGGACATGGGGGCGGCGGCCGCGGCGGCTTCGAGGTCGGCGTCGGCGAAGACGATGTTGGGGCTCTTGCCGCCGAGTTCGAGGGTGACGCGCTTGAGGAGCGCCGAGCCCTTGGCCAGCACCTGCTTGCCCACGGCCGTCGACCCGGTGAAGACGATCTTCGCGACGCCCGGGTGCTCGACGAGGGCGTTGCCCGCGACGGGCCCGTGGCCGGGCAGCACCTGGAAGAGGCCCTCGGGAAGGCCTGCCTCCAGGGCGAGTTCGGCCAGGCGCAGGGCGGTCAGGGGGGTCGTCTCGGCGGGCTTGAGGATGACCGCGTTGCCGGCCGCGAGCGCCGGGGCGGCGCCCCAGGCCGCGATCGGCATCGGGAAGTTCCAGGGCGCGATGACGCCGACGACGCCGAGCGGTTCGAGGATCGTCACGTTCAGGCCGCCGGGAACCGGGATCTGCTGTCCGGTCAGCCGCTCCACTCCCCCGGCGGCGTAGTCGAGCAGATCGCGGACGTTGCCCGCCTCCCATCGGGCGTTGCCGACGGTGTGCCCGGCTTCCCGGACTTCCAGCTGGGCCAGTTCTTCGAGGTGTTCGTCGACGGCGACGGCGAACCGGCGCAGCAGTCGGGCACGTTCGCCGGGGGCGAGCGCGGACCACACGGTCTGCGCCTTCGTGGCACGTACGACCGCCGCGTCCACGTCGGCCGCGGTGGCGGCCGGGACCGTGGCGACGACCTCTTCGGTGGCCGGATTCAGTACCTGGAGCTGGTCGGACAAGTGGTGCCTCACATGCGTTCGAAGGAGCGGCGCAGCTCCCAGTCGGTGACCGCGGCGTCGAAGGCGTCCAGCTCGACGCGCGCCATGTTGCGGTAGTGGGCGACGACCTCGTCGCCGAAGGCGGCCTTGGCGATCGGGCTGTTCTCCCAGAGCTCGGCGGCCTCGCGCAGGGTCGTGGGGACGTGCTCGAAGCCGGCGGTGTAGGCGTTGCCGGGGCAGGGCTCGGGCAGCTCCAGCTTCTGCTCGATGCCGTACAGGCCGGCCGCGACCAGGCCGGCCACGGCGAGGTGCGGGTTGACGTCCCCGCCGGGCAGCCGGTTCTCGAACCGCATCGAGCGGCCGTGGCCGACGACACGCAGGGCGCAGGTGCGGTTGTCGTAGCCCCAGGCGACCGCGGTCGGGGCGAAGGAGCCGGGCTGGAACCGCTTGTAGGAGTTGATGTTGGGGGCGTACAGCAGGGAGAAGTCCCGCAGCGCGGCCAGCTGGCCGGCGAGGAAGTGGCGCATGACGTCCGACATGCCGCCTTCGCCGTCGCCCGGCATGGCGTTGTTGCCGGCCGTGTCCGCGAGGGAGAGGTGGATGTGGCAGGAGTTGCCCTCGCGCTCGTTGTACTTGGCCATGAAGGTGATCGAGACGCCCTCCTGGGCGGCGATCTCCTTGGTGCCGGTCTTGTAGATCGTGTGCTGGTCGCAGGTGACCAGGGCGTCGTCGTACTTGAACGCGATCTCGTGCTGGCCGGGGTTGCACTCGCCCTTGGCGGACTCGACGGTGAGGCCGGCGGCGGCCATTTCGTTGCGGATGCGCCGCAGCAGGGGCTCGATCCGGCCGGTCCCCAGCACCGAGTAGTCGATGTTGTACTGGTTCGCCGGCGTGAGCCCTCTGTAGCCCGCGTCCCAGGCCTGCTCGTAGGTGTCCTTGAAGACGATGAACTCCAGCTCGGTGCCGACCTTGGCGGTGTACCCGTGCTCGGCGAGGCGCTCCAGCTGGCGGCGCAGTATCTGGCGGGGCGCGGCGACCACGGGCGAGCCGTCGCTCCAGGCGAGGTCGGCGACGAGCATGGCGGTGCCGGCGTTCCAGGGGACGCGGCGGAGCGTGGCCAGGTCGGGGAGCATGGCGAAGTCGCCGTAGCCGCGGTCCCAGGACGACATCTCGTAGCCGTCGACGGTGTTCATCTCGGTGTCGACGGCGAGGAGGTAGTTGCAGCCCTCGGTGCCGTGGTGGAGGACGTCATCGAGGAAGAAGCGGGCGGCGAACCGCTTGCCCTGGAGCCGCCCTTGCATATCTGGGAAGGCCAGGACGACAGTGTCGATCTCACCGCTCGCGACGAGGGCGTGCAGCTCCTCGACGCTCAGCGGGGGTGTGCGGTCTGCCACGGGAGAGCCTCCATTCGGCTACTTCGGTCAGCCGGGAGCCATAAGGTATTGCTGATGACCATTGCTTGGGAAGGGGGTACGGCCACATGTCGCAGGCGGAAACGGAGCACGAGGCGCCCGGGGCCGACGACCGGCTGACGTCGGTCCTGCGGCCGGTGCGGGCCGGCAACGGCTTCGAGGAGGCCCTGGAGCAGATCCTCCAGGTGGTCCGGCTCGGCCTGGTGCCGGGCGGCGAACGGCTGCCCGCGGAGCGCGAGTTGGCGGACCGGCTGGGGATCAGCCGGGTGACGCTGCGCGAGGTGCTGAAGGTGCTCCAGGACCAGGGGCTGGTCGAGTCGCGGCGCGGGCGCTACGGCGGAACGTTCGTGCTGCCGCGGCCCGTGACACCGGGCGAGGAGGAGCTGCGCCGCCGCCTCAAGGACGTCGACGTCGAGGACGCGCTGCGCTTCCGCGAGGTCCTCGAGGTGGGCGCGGCCGGGCTGTGCGCGGCGCACGGCCTTGACGAGGAGCAGGCCGACCGGCTCCGTGAGGCGCTGACCCGCACGCACGACGCCCCGCTCGCCGAGTACCGCCGTCTGGACACGCTGCTGCACCTGACGCTCGCCGAGCTGTCCGGCTCCCCCACGCTCACCGCCCAGTACGCGGCCGTCCGCGCGACGGTCAACGACCTGCTCGACTGCATCCCGCTGCTCGTCCGCAATCTGGAGCACTCGCAGCGCCAGCACACCGCTCTGGTGGAGGCCGTGATCGAGGGGAACGCCGAGTGCGCGCGGGAGATCATGCGGGAGCACTGCGGGGGGACGGCGGCGCTGCTGCGCGGCTTCCTGGGCTGAGCGCGGCCACGCCCCCCGCGTGTGGATTTACAGGCGATTAACGCAAGGGGCTTGCCTTTGAGCGGCCGACACCGCAAAGGTATGCATCCATTCCATTGAGCCGGAGCCCGGTCGACCCCACCGTGCCCGGAAGAGCCCGGTGTCCATCGCACGTGGGGAGTTGGCCATGTCCCTCGAATCCACAAGCACACCCGCCGCCGCTGAGGCGGACGACTATCTCAAGCGCAGAGCACTGCGCCGCGGCAGCGCCGGCTGGGTGCTGCTGACCGGTCTCGGCGTCGCGTACGTCGTGTCCGGCGACTACTCCGGCTGGAACTTCGGCCTGGCGGAAGGCGGCTTCGGCGGCCTGGCGATCGCCATGGTGCTCATGGGCGCGATGTACGCGTGCATGGTCTTCGCCCTGGCCGAGCTGTCCTCGATCCTGCCGACGGCGGGCGGCGGCTACGGCTTCGCCCGCCGCGCCCTGGGCCCCTGGGGCGGCTTCCTGACCGGTACGGCAATCCTCATCGAGTACGTCCTCGCGCCCGCCGCCATCGTCATCTTCATCGGCGACTACGTCGAGTCGCTGGGGCTGTTCGGCCTGGAGTCGGGCTGGCCGATGTACCTGGTCTGCTTCGCGATCTTCCTCGGCATCCATCTCTGGGGCGTCGGCGAGGCGCTGCGCTTCAGCTTTGTCGTCACCGGCATCGCGGTGGTCGCCCTGATCGTGTTCGCGCTGGCGGCGCTGCCCGAGTTCTCCTTCGGCTCGCTGGACGACATCCCGGTCGACACGTCGGCCGCGGGGTCCAGCTCCTGGCTGCCCTTCGGGCTGCTCGGGATCTGGGCGGCGTTCCCCTTCGGGATGTGGTTCTTCCTGGGCGTCGAGGGGGTGCCGCTGGCGGCCGAGGAGACCAAGGAGCCGGCCCGTACGCTGCCGAAGGCGATCCGCTGGTCCATGGCCATTCTGGTGGTGCTGGCCGTGGTGACCTTCGTCGCGGCGGCCGGTGCGCGCGGCTCGGCGGCGATCCAGGAGGCGGGCAACCCGCTGGTCGAGGCGCTCCAGCCGGACGGCGAGGCGACGACGCTGAGCAGGATCGTGAACTACGCGGGCCTCGCAGGCCTGGTGGCGTCGTTCTTCTCCCTCATCTACGCGGGCTCGCGCCAGCTGTTCGCCCTGTCCCGAGCCGGCTATCTCCCCCGCTTCCTCTCCCTGACCAGCAGCCGCAAGGCGCCGTACCTGGGCCTTCTGGTCCCAGGCACGATCGGCTTCCTGCTGGCTGCGATCTCGGGCGACGGCGCGCGGATGCTGAACATCGCGGTGTTCGGCGCGACCATCTCCTACGCGCTGATGTCCCTCTCGCACATCGTGCTGCGCCGCCGGGAGCCGGAGCTGGCACGGCCGTACCGCACGCCGGGCGGGGTGCTGACGTCGTCGGTCGCCCTGGTCCTGGCGTGCGCGGCGCTGGTGGCGACGTTCCTGGTGGACGTGACGGCGGCCCTGATCGCGCTGGCGGTGTACGTGGTGGCCGTCGGGTACTTCGGCCTCTACAGCCGTAAGCGGCTGGTGGCGAAGGCGCCGGAGGAGGAGTTCGCGGCGCTGGCGGCTGCCGAGGCAGAGTTGGCACGGGACTGAACGCGTCGCCGTGAATTCGCTGTGAAGGAGTACGAGCATCGTGGGCAGGCCGTTGATCGGGGTCAGCACCTATCTGGAGTCGGGTGCGCGCTGGGGTGTGTGGGAGCTGGAGGCGGCGCTGCTGCCGGTCGGCTATCCACGGCTGGTGCAGCGGGCGGGCGGGCTCGCCGCGATGCTGCCGCCGGACGACCCGGCGCACGCCGCGGCCGCGGTGGCCCGCCTTGACGGGCTGGTCATCGCGGGCGGGCCGGACGTCGAGCCGGTCCGGTACGGCGCCGAACCGCACCCCCGCACCGGGCCGCCGGCGCGGGAGCGGGACGCCTGGGAGCTGGCCCTGATCGACGCTGCGCTCGCGGCGCGGGTTCCGCTGCTGGGGATCTGCCGGGGGATGCAGCTCCTCAACGTGGCCCTCGGGGGCACGCTCGTGCAGCACCTCGACGGGCATGCCGAGGTCGTGGGCGTCTTCGGCAGCCATACCGTCAAGCCGGTGCCGGGGACTCTGTACGGCGGGGTCGTGCCGGAGGCGACGTCGGTGCCCGCGTATCACCACCAGGCCGTGGATCGGCTGGGTGCGGGGCTGGTGGCGTCGGCGTATGCGGAGGACGGGACGGTGGAGGCGGTGGAACTGCCGTCGGCCCAGGGGTGGGTGCTGGGGGTGCAGTGGCATCCGGAGATGGGGGTGGATGTGCGGGTGATGGGAGGGTTGGTGGAGGCCGCTGCGGGTGCGGGTGCGTGACCCGGAGACGGTTGAATCTCCGGCGCCGGTCCAGGCAGTCCAGCCCGTCTGGGGGCGCCCCCTCCGGGGGAGTTCGAGGACGAGGCCGTTGAGGCCGACTATCCCCTGGTCAGCGACAGCAACTCCCTCGCCGGCCCCACCGGCCGGTGCCCCGTCGGCCACACCGCACGCAGGTCCCGCGCCAGGGACACGTCCGCCACCGGCACACTCACCAGCCGCCGCATCGAGAGTTCCTCACCCACCGCGAGCTCGCTCAGCACCGCGGGCCCCGCCCCGCTCACCGCCGCGGCCTTGACCGCAGTGGTCGAGGACAGCTCGATCAGCGGCCGGGCCAACCCGCCCAGCGCCACGTCGAGTACCTGCCGCGTACCGGAGCCCTTCTCGCGGAGGATCAGCGGAGTCACCGCCAGCTCGGACGCCTCCAGCGGGCTCCGCCGCCGGGCCCAGGCGTGCCCCGGCGCTGTCACCACGATCAGGTTGTCGTGGGCGATGACCACGGAGTCCAGCCCGGAGGGGACGGTGAGCCCCTCCACGAACCCCAGGTCCGCCTCGTCCGCCAGCAGTCGTTCCGCGACGGCCGCCGAGTTCCCGGCGAGCAGGGACACCGCGGTGTCCGGGCGCTGCGCGCGCAGGGCGAGGAGCCACCCCGGCAGCAGATACTCCGCGATCGTCATGCTGGCGGCCACCCGCAGCCGCGAGTCCCGTCGGTCCCGCAGGGCCTGCGCCCCCACGTCGAACGCCTCCGCGGCCTCCACGATGCGCCGCGCCCAGTCCGTCACCAGCGCCCCGGCGTCCGTGAGCCGCGACCCTCTCGGCGACCGGTCCACGAGCGCCACCCCCAGCTGGCGTTCCATCGACCGGATACGGCTGCTGGCCGCCGGCTGGGTGATCCCCAGCTCCCGCGCCGCCCCACCGAGACTCCCGAGCCGCGCCACCGCCAGCAGCAACTCCAGCGCACCGAGCTCGGGAACGCGATGCGCCAGCGTTCCCGTACGAAACTGCCCCTCCGCCGCCTCTGTCATAAGCCCAGTTTATGTGCTCATAGAGGCGAACTCCCTGGTCGTGGTCCAGGCAGCGCGCGACGCTGAGCACATGGTCACCGCCGTCCGTCATCTCGGACCCCATTGGTACGCCGCCGTCATGGGCACCGCCGCCGTTGCCACCGCCGGAGCCGGGCTGCCGGTCCACGTCCCCGGTCTGCGTACCGTCTGCACGGCCGTCTGGGCCCTCTCCCTCGTCCTCCTCGCCACCCTGCTCGCGGCCCGCGCCCTGCACTGGACCCACCATCGTGACCAGGCCCGCGCCCACCTCCTCGACCCGGCCACGGCGCCGTTCTACGGGTGCCTCGCCATGGCCCTGCTGGCCGTCGGCGGCGGTGCGATCACCGTCGGACGGGACTGGATCGGGACCGGAGCAGCCGTCGCGCTCGACGTCGTGCTGTTCAGCGCCGGTACGGTCGTCGGGCTGGCGGCCGCGGTCGCCGTGCCGTATCTGATGGCCGTACGCCATCGCATCGAGGCCTCGCAGGCCACGCCCGTGTGGCTGCTGCCGCTCGTCGCGCCCATGGTGTCCGCCGCGCTCGGGCCGCTGCTCGTGCCGCATCTGCCGCCGGGGCAGGCCCGGGAGACGCTGCTGCTCGCCTGCTTCGCGATGTTCGGGCTCAGTCTGCTCGCCACCCTGCTGATGCTGCCGATCGTCTTCGCGCGGCTGATCACGGGCGGTCCCCTGCCCCTCGTCCTCACGCCGACCCTGTTCCTGGTGCTGGGTCCGCTCGGGCAGTCCACCACCGCCGTCGGCATGTTCGCGGACGTGGCCCCGGGCGTGGTCCCGGAGCCGTACAGCGAGGGCTTCGGCATTCTCGCCGTCCTGTACGGCGTCCCGGTCATGGGCTTCGCGCTGCTGTGGTTCGGGCTCGCCACCGCCCATGTCGTACGCGCCCGGCGGCACGGCATGGGCTTCGCGATGACCTGGTGGGCGTTCACCTTCCCGGTCGGCACCTGCGTGACCGGCGCCGAGGCACTGGGCCGGCACACCGGGCTCGTCGTCTACGAGGCGCTCGCCGTCGGGCTGTACGTCGTACTCGTCGGCGCCTGGCTCGTGGCCTCCGTGTGCACAGCGCGCGGTCTGCTCAGCGGCGTGCTGCTCGCAGGGCCTCGGACAGCATTCGTGGTGCGTCGGCCAGTGACGGGCCGTACCACGTCAGGTGCCGTCCGCTGACCAGCGCGCAGGGCAGGCCGGCAAAGGCCTCCGGACCGTCGTCGGCCGTGAAGCGGTACGGCTCGTCGGGGAGGACGACGACGTCGGTGGCTGCTGCGCGCAGCTCGTCCAGGGGGATGCGCGGGTAGCGGTCCTCGTGTGTCGCGTACAGGTGGTCCACGCCCAGGCGGGCCAGGACGTCGCCGGCGAAGGTGTCGCGGCCCAGCACCATCCAGGGGCGCCGCCAGATCGGGACGACAGCCGTCGTACGGCGGTCCGGGGGCGGGAGTGACGACCACGTGTCCGCCGCCTCGTCCAGCCACCGTGGGCGGGCCCCGACTCCACAGGCCGCCAGCACCCGCGCCAGCTCACCGAAGGCCTGCGGCACGTCCCGCACCTCGGTCACCAGGACCTCGACGCCGGCCGCGCGCAGGGCGGCGAGGTCGGGCTCGCGGTTCTCCTCCTCGTTGGCGATCACGAGGTCGGGGGCGAGGGCGACGATGCGCGACCTCGGGGTTCTTGGTGCCGCCGACGCGGGTGACGTCCAGGCCGGCGGGGTGGCTGCACCAGTCCGTGGCGCCGACGAGGACGCCGGGGGCGGCCGAGACGGCGACGGCCTCCGTCAGTGACGGCACCAGGGAGACGACGCGCATCAGCGTCCCGGCCGGTCCCGGACCGCCTCGATGTGTTCCGCCACCGCGACGACGACCACACGCGTGTCCGGCACGGTCGCCCGCCAGCGGTGGCGCACCCCGCCGGTGAGGTACAGGGTGTCGCCGCGGCCGAGGCGGTACGCGCGGCCCTCCGCCTCGATCTCGACGGCGCCGTCGGCGACGTACAGCAACTGGTCGTTGCGGTACTGGAATTCACGGCCCGCGTCATGGTCGCCGGTGAACTCCGAGGCGTGCATCTGGTGGTGACCCCGCACCAGGGAACGCGCCCGGGGGGCGGGCCCCCACTCGCTGCCGTCGGCGCGTACGACATCGACGCTGCACGCCGGGTCGGCGGCGGCGAGGAGTTCGACCGCGGTCGTGCGCAGGGCGTCGGCGACCTTTTCGAGGGAGCTTCTGCTGGGGCGTGCCCGGTCGTTCTCGACCTGGCTCAGGAAGGGCACCGACAGGCCGCTGCGCTCGGCCACGACGGCGAGGGTGAGCTCGAGGGCGCGACGGCGCCGACGCACGGCCGCGCCCACTCGAAGGGGCTGTTCTTTGTGGTCGCCCATCGCTCCGGCTCCCTCCTTCGCTCGTCGGTCCAGGGTCCTCGCGCCCGCCGCCCGGCGCACACCTTCTGTTGAGTTCTCTGCACCCTACGCATGTTCGGCAAACCGTTTCATGCGCCCGTCACATCGACGACACGTCGGGGGGAGTACGACCCACCGGTTCGCGCCAGCGGATCGGCTCCGCCGATACGCCGGGTACCCCTGTGCCGCGCTGACTCCCGCTCAGCACGCGAGAGTCCTTGTTCACTTCAATGCGTCGGGGCTCCCCTGTGTTCCCTCACCTCGTGCGGGGTGGAGTGCCTGTTCAGCGGGGTTGTGCGGGGGTACAGGACCGGCCTTGAAATCGGTGCCGGGAGCGCGGAGTTGGCGGGCCCGGGCTCGGGTGGTGGGGTAGCGCTGCGTGGTTGGCCGGATCCTGTTCGTAGGCATGCCATGTGCCTATGCGGGCCGGCATACCGCGAGGGGTGGGTCCGTCGTACGCAGGGGAAGACGTACGGCGAGACCCACCCCTCGGGCGGCGGTCCGGGGCTGTCAGGTCACCCGGCCGCCTTGCTCTTCTCCGACCCGGCGACCGGAGCCCACTTGTCCACCAGGCCCGGGTTCTGCTTCAGCCAGGAGCGGACGGCGTCCTGCTCCTTGCCCTTGCCGGCCTTGGTGATCTGCGACTCCAGGCTGGTGAGCTGCTTCTCCGTCATGGAGAAGTTCTTCAGCCACTTGCCGACCTCGGGGTTGTCGTCGGCGAAGCCCTTGCGGGCGAGCGTGTGCACGCCGTCGCCCTTGCCCCAGGCACCCTTGGGGTCCTTGAGCTTCGTCAGGTCGTAGTCGCTGTACGCCCAGTGCGGCGACCAGAGCGTGACGGCGATCGGCTCCTTCTTGGCGTACGCGCGCTTGAGCTCGGCCAGCATCGCGGGCGTGGAGCCGTCGACGACCTCGTACGAGCCCTCCAGGCCGTACTCCTTGAGGACCTTGTCCTTGAGCAGGCCCATCATTCCGGCGCTCGGCTCGATGCCGATGATCTTGCCCTTGAACTTGGAGGCGTTGTTCTTGAGGTCGTCCAGGGAGTCGACGCCCTTGACGTACGACGGGACGCTGAGCTCCAGGGACGTGGGGCCGTACCAGGAGCCGAGGTCCTCGAGCTGCTTGCCGTACTTCTTCCAGTACTCGGCGTGCGTGGTGGGCAGCCAGGAGTCCGTCTCGAAGTCGATCTGACCGGTGGCGAGGCCCGTGTAGAGGGGGCCGGCGGAGTACTGGCTGGTGGTGACCTCGAAGCCGCGGCGCTCCAGCAGTTCCTTCCACAGGAACGTGGAGGCGATGCCCTCGTCCCAGGGGATGTAGCCGAGCTTGATCTCCTTGCCCTTGCCGACGTTCGTGGCGGAGGCCTCGGCGGTGCCCGCGGAGGGGCCGAAGACGCCCAGGCCGCCCGCGACGAGAGCCAGGACGGCCACGCCGGCGACGGCGA
Source organism: Streptomyces sp. NBC_01017 (assembly GCF_045162795.1). Taxonomy (NCBI): domain Bacteria; kingdom Bacillati; phylum Actinomycetota; class Actinomycetes; order Kitasatosporales; family Streptomycetaceae; genus Streptomyces; species Streptomyces sp. NBC_01017. The sequence continues at coordinate 8,468,835 of NZ_CP108683.1, read as the reverse complement.
CGACCGGGCGGGGCCGGTGGTTCCAGACCTTGACGCCACCCGTGGCGCGGGCCTTGGCGGCGGCACGGCGGCCGAGCGGGGAGATCTGGGCGCCGAGCGCGCCGGTGATGCGGTCCAGGTAGATGGCGAGGACGACGATGCCGACGCCCGCCTCGAAGCCGAAGCCGATGTCGAGCTGGCCGATGGCCTCGTTGACCGCGCCGCCGAGGCCGCCGGTGCCGACCATGCCGGCGATGACGACCATCGACAGGCTCAGCATGATCACCTGGTTGATGCCCGCCATGATGGTCGGCAGGGCGAGCGGCAGCTGCACCCGCAGCAGGGTGTCGCGCGGTGCCGTACCGAACGCCTCGGCGGCCTCGACCAGTTCCGCGTCGACCTGGCGGATGCCGAGCTCGGTCATGCGGACGCCGGGCGCGAGCGCGAAGATCAGGGTGGCGATGACGCCGGCGGCGGTGCCCAGGCCGAAGAACAGGATGGCCGGGATCAGCAGCACCATCGACGGCATGGTCTGGAGCAGGTCCAGGACGGGCCGTACGGCCGCGCTGACCGCCTTGGAGCGGGCCGCCCAGATGCCCAGCGGGATCGAGATCACCAGGGCGATCACCGTCGCGACCAGCACCAGGGCCAGCGTCGACATGGCCCGGTCCCACAGTTCGAGCGAGTCGACCAGTGCGAAGCCGGCGAAGGCCAGGACGCCCGGCACCAGGCCGCGCAGCCACCAGGCCAGCACCGCGAGAATGCCCGCGAGGAGCAGGGGTTCGGGGGCGGTCAGGACGGCGTTGACGGCGTCGTACATGCCCTCGACGACCGCCTTGATCGCGTCGAAGAGCCAGGACATGTGGGTGACGAGCCAGTCCACGCCGGAGTCGACCCAGTCACCGAGATTCAGCCTAGGCACGGGCGGCCACCTTCCCGTCCGGGGTGTCGCAGGGCGCTGGTTCGGCACTCTCGTCGCCGAGGAAACCGACCAGCCGCTGCCGCGGCACGACGCCTATGACGTTGTTGTCCTCGTCCACGACCGAGACGCGGTGCGACAGCCGGGCGCTGATGGCGCACAGCTCCGCGAAGGTCGTCTCGCCGGTCGCGGTCTCGCAGGCGCACAGGGGGGCGTCGGCGGTGACCGTGGTGTCCATCAGGGCGCTCGCGGTGAGCACGCGGGACCGGTCGACGTCCTGGATGAAGGAGGCGACGTAGTCGTTCTCCGGGCGCAGCAGGATGTCCTCGGCCGTGCCGGTCTGCACGATGCGGCCGTCGCGCATGACGGCGATGCGGTCGCCCAGGCGCATGGCCTCGTTGAGGTCGTGGGTGATGAAGACGATCGTCTTCTTCAGGGAGCGCTGCAGCTCCAGCAACTGGTCCTGCATGTCGCGGCGGATCAGCGGGTCGAGCGCACTGAAGGACTCGTCCATGAGGAGCAGGTCGGCGTCGGTGGCGAGCGCGCGGGCGAGGCCCACGCGCTGCTGCATGCCGCCGGACAGCTCGTCGGGCCAGGAGTTCTCCCACCCGGCCAGACCGCACAGGGCCAGCGCCTCGCCGGCGCGCTTTTCGCGCTCGGCGCGGGGCACGCCCTGCACGGCCAGGCCGTAGGCGGCGTTCTCCAGCACGCTGCGGTGCGGGAAGAGCGCGAAGTGCTGGAAGACCATGCTGATCTTCTTCGCGCGGACCTCGCGCAGTTCGCGGTCGCTGATCGCGGTCAGGTCCTGGCCGTCGAAGCGGACGTGACCCGCGGTCGGCTCCAGCAGCCCGTTGAGCATGCGCAGCAGCGTGGACTTGCCGGACCCGGACAGGCCCATGACGACGAAGATCTGGCCCGGCTCCACGGTGAAGGAGGCGTCGATGACGGCGGCGGTGGTGCCGTCCGCGCGCAGTTCCTCCCGGTCGGCTCCCTGGCGGAGCCGTGCTACGGCCTCGTCCGGTCGTCTTCCGAACACCTTGTAGAGCTGTTCGGCCTCAAGCCTGGATGACACGTGTACCTCTTGTCTCGACGGCAAAGGAAGAGAGTGACGGGCGCAACAGTTGAATACGCAAGCGACGTCACTCCGGGAGGCCGCCTGCCCTGCTTCCCCGGACACAAACGCACAAGTGGTCCAGGCCACAGCCGCTGTCGATCGGGGCCGCTGTCAGTGCCGTACGGCATGATGCGTGGCGTGACCGGACGACTGATGCTCCTCGACACCGCCTCGCTCTACTTCCGCGCCTACTTCGGCGTCCCGGACTCCGTGAAGGCCCCGGACGGCACGCCGGTGAACGCCGTGCGCGGGCTCCTCGACTTCATCGACCGCCTGGTCAAGGACCACCACCCGGACGCGCTGGTGGCCTGCATGGACGCCGACTGGCGGCCCCAGTGGCGGGTCGATCTGATCCCCTCCTACAAGGCACACCGCGTCGCCGAGGAGCGCGAGGCGGGGCCGGACGAGGAGGAGGTGCCCGACACGCTGTCGCCGCAGGTGCCGGTCATCGAGGAGGTCCTGGACGCCCTCGGCATCGCGCGTGTGGGGGTCGAGGGGTACGAGGCGGACGACGTGATCGGCACGTTCACCGCGCGGGCGAAGGGCCCGGTCGACATCGTCACAGGCGACCGGGACCTGTACCAGCTGGTGGACGACGCCCGCGGGATCCGGGTGCTGTACCCGCTCAAGGGTGTGGGCACCCTCCAGCTGACCGACGAGGCGTGGCTGCGCGAGAAGTACGGCGTTGTCGGTCGTGGGTACGCCGATCTGGCGCTGCTGCGCGGTGACCCGAGCGACGGCCTGCCGGGCGTGCCCGGGATCGGCGAGAAGACGGCGGCGAAGCTGCTCGCCGAGTTCGGCGACCTGGCCGGGATCATGGCTGCGGTCGACGATCCGAAGGCGAAGCTCACGCCATCGCAGCGCAAGCGTCTGGACGAGTCCCGGCCCTACGTCGCCGTCGCACCGACGGTCGTGCGGGTCGCGGCCGACGTCCCGCTGCCCGACGTCGACACGACGCTGCCGCGTGCGCCCCGGGATCCCGCGGGGCTGGACGAGCTGGCGCTGCGGTGGGGGCTGGGCGGGTCGCTGCAGCGGCTGCTGGTGACCCTGGGGGCGTGAGGACACCGGGGGCGCGCACGGTGCCCCGATCGTGCGCATGGGGCTCGTGGCGCGGGGAAGTCGGTCCCTGCGTGCGAAGCATGCACCATTTCATGAACGTTCATAGCGGCATTCGCCAGAGGGAGATGCTAACTTAGGTAAACCTAAGCTTGGAATGAGGGAGGCCAGTGATGGCACTACGCCCTGCCCGCAAGCCGCGGAAGCCCCACAGCGCGCAGGTCATCCGCACCGAACGGCTGACCCCGCACATGCAGCGTGTGGTGCTGGGCGGCGACGGGCTCGCCGAATTCGCGGCGGACACGTGCACCGACCATTACGTGAAGATGCTGTTCTCCCCCACGGGCGTGGACTACCCCGAGCCCTTCGATCTGGAGCGCATCCGCGAGGAGCTGCCGCGCGAGCAGTGGCCGGTGACGCGGACGTACACCGTGCGCGCGTGGGATCCCGAGCACCGTGAGCTGACGCTGGACTTCGTGCTGCACGGCGACGAGGGCTTGGCCGGCCCGTGGGCCCTGCGCGCCCAGCCGGGCGAGACCGTGCGTTTCATGGGCCCCGGCGGCGCCTACGCCCCCGATCCGGACGCCGACTGGCATCTGCTCGTGGGGGACGAGAGCGCGCTGCCCGCGATCGCCCGCTCCCTCGAATCGCTGCCCGACGGCGCCAAGGCGTACGCCTTCGTGGAGATCGCCGGACCCGAGGAGGAGCAGAAGATCGACTCCGACGTCGACGTCGTCTGGCTGCACCGCGGCTCGCGTCCCGTCGGCGAGGCCCTGGTCGAGGCCGTACGCACGCTGGAGTTCCCCGAGGGCCGGGTGCACGCGTTCGTGCACGGCGAGGCGCACTTCGTGAAGGAACTGCGTCAGCTGTTGCGGGTCGAGCGCAGCATGCCCCGCGAGGACCTGTCGATCTCCGGCTACTGGCGGCTCGGCCACGACGAGGACGGCTGGCAGGCCTCCAAGCGGGACTGGAACGCGCGGATCGAGGCGGAGCAGGAGGGGTCGGCACCGGCCGCGTAGGCCTGCGTACCTCCCAGGGGCGGCACCTTCGAAGGTGCCGCCCCTTCGCTGTGCCCGGACGAGCGCGAGCGCCCTGCCCGGAGGAACGCGAGGCGCTAGGCGGCGTGAGGACTTGGGCCCGCCTCGGACATGGCCACGTCATGCGGACGAAACAGCGCGTCCCTAATTTCTGTCGCTCGACAGGAACTCTCGCGCCGCTGTGCGAAAGCAGGTTGCCGCCATGACGAGCACCATCCCCGCAGACCTCCGCCCCGACCCACCGCACGACCCCGACGCGGGCTCCCTCGCCGCGTTCGGCTACCGGCAGGAACTGCACCGCAGCCTCGGCCGGTACGCCTCCTTCGCTGCGGGCTTCTCCTTCATCTCCGTACTGACGACCGTCTTCCAGTTCTTCGCGTTCGGGTACGCGTTCGGCGGCCCCGTCTTCTTCTGGGCCTGGCCGGTGGTGCTCGCCGGGCAACTGCTGGTGGCCGCCTGCTTCGCGGAGCTGGCCGCGCGCTATCCGATCTCGGGCGCGATCTACCAGTGGTCGTCGCGGCTGTCGAACGTCACCTTCGGCTGGTTCGCCGGCTGGGTCATGGTGATCGGGCAGATCGTGGTGGTCGCGGCGGCGGCACTGGCCCTGCAGATGGTGCTGCCCGCACTCTGGTCCGGCTTCCAGCTGATCGGCACCGACCCCGCGCCTACGTCGGCGGACGGCGCGGCCAACGCGGCGCTGCTCGGCGTCGGCCTGCTGACGCTCACCACCCTGGTGAACCTCCTCGACAACCGCGTCATGTCGGTGATCAACCGCGTCGGTGTGACCGCCGAGATCATCGGCGCCGTACTGATCGTCACGCTGCTGCTGACCCACTCCGAGCGCACCCCCGGCATCACCTTCCACACCACGGGCGCCGAGTCGGGCCTGCTGGGCGCGCTGCTGGTCGGCTCGTTCACGGCGGCGTACGTGCTGATCGGCTTCGACAGCGCGGGCGAGATGAGCGAGGAGACACACCACCCGCGCCGCACCGCGCCCCGCACGATCCTCACCGCGCTCGGCGCCGCCGGCCTGCTCGGTGGCCTGCTCGTCCTCGGCGGACTGCTCGCCGCGCCCAGCCTCACCGACGGCCGGCTGGCGGTCGACGGCCTGAGCTACGTCCTGACGAGCAGCCTGGGCGACGGCGTGGGCAGGGCCCTGCTGGCCGACGTGGTCGTGGCCATCACCGTGGCGACCCTCGCCATCCAGACGGCGGCCTGCCGGATGCTGTTCTCGATGGCCCGCGACGGCCAACTCCCCTTCTCCCGCCGCCTCGCCCGGGTCAGTCCCCGCACCGGCATGCCAGGCGCACCCGCCTTGGTGGTCGGCGGTCTCGCGGCGGCCCTGCTGCTGCTCAACTTCGCCTCGCCGGAGGCGTTCCTGGCCATCGGCACGACCTGCATCGTCCTGCTGTACCTGGCGTACGCGATGGTCACCGGCCCACTGCTGGTGGCCCGGCTGCGCGGCCGGTTCACCACCGACGGCACCGACGAGACGGGCAGCCCCCTGTTCTCCCTGGGCCGCTGGGGCGTCCCGGTCAACGCCCTCGCGCTCCTGTACGGCCTCTTCATGACCGTCAACCTCGCCTGGCCACGGGCGGCGGTGTACGACCCGGCGGGCGGGCACTGGTACTTCCAGTACTTCACCGTGCTGTTCCTGGGCGTGACGGTGGTCGCCGGAGCGGCATTCCGGGCGTACCGCCGACGCGGCGCGGCCCCGACGGCCGTACCCGAGACGGTAGCCGGGGAAGAGGCCGGATAGCCGGGCGCGGTGGCCCGCGCGGCGGAGCGTCCGGTCAGTCGCCCTGCACACGGGCGTGCAGATGCATGTCGTGCCAGCCGTCCCTGTGCAGGGCGGAGCTGCGCTTGGTGCCCTCCAGGGGGAAGCCGGCCTTGCCGGCGACACGGCAGGACGCCTCATTGCGGACGGCATGCAGCAGTTCGAGGCGATGGAAGCCGATGTCGTCGAGCGTCCAGCGGGCCAGGGTGGTCGTGGCGCGTGCCGCGACGCCCCGGCCGCGGGCCTCGGCGGTGGTCCAGTACGCGACCTCGGCCGTGCCGTCGTCGAGGTGGATCTCACGCAGGGCCACGCGGCCCAGCAGCCGGTCGCTCTCCGCGTCGACGACGGCCCACTGCGGGTCCCGCTCCTCGGTCCACGCCGTCCGCCACTCCTCTATCCAGCCGCTGACTTCGGCCACGGAGTCGGCGGCCCGCGCGTGCCACTGATGCATCACAGGGTCCTGGAAGGCCGCATGCACGGCGGGCGCGTCGTCGGCCCGCCATGGGCGCAGGAGCAGGCCGTCACCGCTGGGGAGCGTGGGCTGCGGCATGCGGGCGAGGGTTCCGGCGGGCAGGACGGGGCTGGTCAGGAAGGGCATGTGCGGGATCCTGCCAACCCGCGCGGGCAGGTCCAACGGGTTTTCCGGCACCGTACGCTTGCTCGTGATGAGACGCCGTAACCCGCTCCCGCCCTCTCCCCTGCCGCAGCGCGACGGGATCGACGCGGTGCGGGTGCGCCTGCCCCTCGACGGGGCGTGGGCGACCGTGCGGGAGTATCTGACGGACCGGCTCGCGGGGGCCGGGCCCGAGGTCGTCGCGGGGATGTTCGAGGCGGGGCAGGTCGTCGGGGCGGACGGGAAGGCGGTGGCGCCGGACGCGGCGTACGAGCCGGGGATGTTCGTGTGGTTCCACCGGGAGCTGCGCGCAGAGGTGCCGGTGCCGTTCCCCGTGGACGTCGTGTATCGCGACGAGCACATCGTCGTCGCCGACAAGCCGCACTTCCTCGCCACCACCCCGCGCGGCGGCCATGTCACCCAGACCGCGCTGGCGCGGCTGCGCCGGGAGCTGGGCATCCCGGCGCTGGGCGCCGCGCACCGGCTCGACCGGCTCACCGCCGGACTGGTGCTGTTCACGGTGCGGCCCGAGGAGCGCGGCGCGTACCAGACGCTGTTCCGGGACAAGCTGGTGCGCAAGGAGTACGAGGCCGTGGCACCGTACGATCCCGCGCTCGCCCTGCCCCGGACCGTGCGCAGCCGCATCCTGAAGGAGCGCGGGGTGCTCGCCGCCCAGGAGATCGAGGGCGAGCCGAACGCCGTCACGCGGGTCGATGTCGGTGAACACCGCGCCGACGGATTGGCCCGCTACCGGCTGGCGCCCGCCACCGGCCAGACGCATCAGCTGCGGGTCCATATGAACGCCCTGGGCGTACCGATCCTCGGCGACCCGCTCTACCCGGAGGTGACCGCCCCCGTCCCGGCCGACGACTTCCGGCGCCCGCTCCAACTGCTGGCGCGAGCCCTGGAGTTCACCGACCCGGTCACGGGGACGGAACACCGGTTCCGCAGCACGAGAACCCTCGAAGCCTGGGTCTCGTACGGCGGTTGGGCGGCTGAGGAGCCGCGTACCGGGTCGGCTCAGTAGCCGCGCCACCACATCAGGAAGCGCCGCCAGGCGCCCTTCGGGCGGACCGGTTCCGGGGTCGGTACGGGCTGTTGCGGTGCGATCGTCTCGGCTGCCGGGGCGGTGGCCGGCTGCGCCTGGGGCGTGCCCACGTGCCAGGTCGGGCGCTGGGGCGCGACCGGGGCGCGGCCGGGCCGCTGCTTGATGTCCTGTGGCGGCTTCGGAGCGAAGCGGGCCGGCATCGACACCAGGTGGGCCGAGGCGATCGACTGCCGCCAATCCAACTCGTCCTCACCGCAGTCGAGTTCGACGTCGGGCAGACGCATCAGGAGCGCGTCGACGCCGACTTCGGCGATGGCACGGCCGATGTCCGCGCCGGGGCACTCGTGCGGTCCGCCGCCGAAGGCGAGGTGGGAACGGTTGCCCATCATGTTGGCGGACAGGTCGGGTCGTACCCGCGGGTCGACGTTGCCCGGGGCGGGGGCGAAGAGGAGCCCGTCACCCTGGCGGATGCGCTGGCCGCCGAGCTCGGTGTCCTGCTTGGCGAAGTAGGCGAAGACGGTGCTGAACGGCGGTTCGTCCCACAGGGACTGCTCGACCGCCTGGGGAACCGTCATCTGGCCGCCGCTGAGCTGGGCGCGGAACCGCGGGTCGGTGAGGACCACACGCAGCACGTTGGCGAGCAGGTTGGTGGTGGCCTCGTAGGCGGCGATGAGCACGACCCGCAGGTGCTGGCCGATCTCGTCGTCGGTGAGCCGTGCCGGGTGGTTGATGAGGTGGGTCGCGAAGTCCTCCTCGGGCTGCGCCCTGCGCTTGGCCGTGAGTCGCATCAGCGCGTCCATGATGTACGCGTTGCTGGCGATCGCCGTCTCGGTGCCCTTGAGCATGTCGCGGGCGGCCTCGACGATTCGGTCGTTGTACTCGTCGGGCATGCCGAGGATCTCGCACATCACGGCCATCGGCAGGTGCTCGGCGAACTGGCTGACCAGGTCGGCGCGGCCCTCCTCGCAGAACCGGTTGACGAGGCGCTGCGTGGAGCGGTTGATGTGCCGGCGCATACCGCGGTGGTCGATGGTGGACATGGCGCCGGTGACCGCGCTGCGCAGCCGCAGGTGTTCGTCGCCCTCCGCGTGGGAGCAGATCGGCTGCCAGGCGATGTGCGGCATCAGCGGGTGGTCGGGCTTGACCTGGCCCTCCAGGAGCGGGCTCCAGATGCGGCTGTCCCGGCAGAACTGCGAGGGCGTGCGCACCATGTGCAGGTTCTCGGTGTGGCCGAGGACCACCCACATCGGCACGTCGTCGTGGAGGAGTACGGGCGCCACCTCACCGTGCTGCTCGCGCAGTTGCTCGTACAGCTCGCTCAGGTCCTCCGCCTCGTGGAGCCGGTGCAGTCCGCCGGGGCCGAGTCCGAGCCCGTGGGCGGGGCAGCCGGGCGGCGGGGTGGACAGGGGGTCGTGCATACCGGTCGTGGAATGGGATTCAGGCATCACAGGGGTCGCTCCGAAGTGGATCCGGTGTCAGGGGAGTCAGGGCGGATGCGGATGCAGGGGGTTGCAGGGTCGCCGGATGCACGGGGGTGGGATCGATCCGGCGGGCGGGTCTACCTGAGCGCGCCCGACATGGCGAGCGAGTGCAGGAAGCGCATCAGGGTCATCAGGACGTCACGGCTGGAGGCCCGGCGGCGTACGTCGCACTCGACGATGGGGATCTCCGGGTCCAGGTCGAGGGCCGCACGCAGGTCGTCGACGGGGTAACGGGGCCCGTCGGGGAAGGAGTTGACGGCGACGACGAACGGCACGCCGCGCTCCTCGAGACGCCCTATCACGTCGAAGCTCACCTCCAGCCGACGGGTGTCGATCAGCACGACCGCGCCCAGCGCGCCCTCGAACAGCCCGTTCCACAGAAACCAGAAGCGCTCCTGGCCGGGGGTGCCGAAGAGGTACAGCACGAGCTCGTCGGTGATGCTGATGCGGCCGAAGTCCATCGCCACCGTCGTGGCCGTCTTGGTGTCCGAGCCGAAGTTGTCGTCGACACCGATGCCGGCCTGCGTCATGGTCTCCTCGGTCGTCAGCGGCCTGATCTCGCTGACAGAGCCGACCATCGTCGTCTTGCCGACCCCGAAGCCACCCACGATCACGATCTTGACCGCGGCCTCGGCCGTGTGCGGCAGCTGGTCCTCGGTCCGTGGACCGGGGATGGTGTCAGAGCCTTTGAAGTCCATGCATCACCGCTTCCAGAAGGGACCGGTCGGCGACGGACTGGCGCACGAGGGGGGCGCGCGCCGTCACCAGGTCGGCCGTCAGCATGTCGGTGAGCAGGACCGTCATCGCGCTGAACGGCAGATTCAGGTAGGCCGAGAGTTCGGCCACGGACAGAGGAGTCGTGCAGAGCCGGAGCAGCGCCGTCTGCTCGGGCGCGGAGGAGGGCGATGGGACGGCGCTCGCCACGATTAAGGTGACCAGGTCGAGCTCGGCGCGCTCGGCACCGTCCTTCCCCGCCACCACGAAGAGCCGTTCCGGGTTCTTCTTCACTCCCGGCCGGGGCGGCGGTGGCGGTGGGGGCAACGGCTCCTGGGGAAATCGCCGCTGGCGTTTCGGAGGAGTCATACGGTCTGCCCGTTGCGCCTCGACGGACTGGTGAGGTGGGCCCCGATGCGGCTGACGAGGTCCGACATGCGGTTGCTCATCAGTCCGGGTTCGGCGAACGTGTCGGAGAGCACGGCGAGATACGCGTTGGCGCCGGCGGCCATCAGATAGAAGTAGCCGCCGTTGATCTCGATGAGGACCATCTTCATCTTGCCGTCGCTGTTGGGGATCTCCGTGGCGACGGCGGTCGCCAGGCTCTGCAGACCGGCACAGGCCGCGGCGACGCGGTCGGCGGTGTCCGGGTCGCCGCCGTAGCGGGCGATGCGCAGTCCGTCGGCGGAGAGCACCACGATCATCTCGATGCCCGGTACGCCGTCGTGGAGCTCCTTGAGCATCCAGTCGAAGTTGGCGCGTTGCTGGATCACTTGAGGTCCCCCTCGTCGTCGGCCTCGGCACGGGCCGGTCGGCCCGGTTGGGTTCGCGGCTGGAGTGTGTAGGGGTCGGGCTTGTCCTTGAGTCCGTTCCAGAACGCCTCGACCCACGCACCGGGTGCGGGCTCGTCCACGGCCGGCTCGGGCTCGGGTTCCGGCTTGGCCGTCGACCAGATCGTCGGCCTGCCCTCCCGTTCGGCCTGCTCGATGGCCGCCTGCTCGGCGATCCGCTTGCTGAGCGGGGTCTTGACCCGGCTGCGCCGCTGCGGCAGCCCGTTGGCGGTCCACTCGGTGACCACGGGGACGTCGTCCTCCATGGAGACCGTGGCCGGGATCTTCGGGCTGGTGGGCCGCCGCTTCTTGGGGGTGCGCTTGGGGCCTTCGAGGGCGCCGGGGCTGAGATCGGGTGCGGCGGCCGCACCGATGCCGTGGGCGTAGCCGGGCGCGGGGTCGGTGGTCAGCATCTCGCGCGGGATGATGAGGACCGCGCGGACACCGCCGTACGCGGAGGTGCGCAGGGAGACCTGCATGTTGAACGCCGTGCACAGACGGCCCACGACGGCGAGACCCAGCCGCGGGGACTCGCCGAGTTCCTGGAGGTCGCTGCCCTCCTTGGCGCGCTCCAGCATGTTCTCGACCCGGGCGCGGGCCTCCTCGCTGAGACTGACGCCCGCGTCCTCGATCTCGATCGCGATGCCGGTCTGCACCTCGGTCGCGGTGACGTGCACCTCGGTCTGCGGCGGCGAGTAGCGGGTGGCGTTGTCGAGGAGTTCGGCCGCGGCGTGGATGACCGGCTCGACGGAGATGCCGCGGACGTTGACCGAGACGATGGAGTCCAGCTTGATGCGGCGGTACTCCAGGATCCGGGACATGGCGCCGCGCAGCACGCTGTAGAGCTGCACCGGGTTGGGCCACTGCCGGCCGGGGCGGCCGCCGCCGAGCACGGAGATGGAGTCGGCGAGGCGGCCGATCAGCATGGTGCCGTGGTCGATGCGCAGCAGGTCGTCGAAGACCTCGGGGTTGCGGCCGTGGTCCTCCTCCATCTCCCGGAGTTCCTCGGACTGCTGGTGCACGATCGACTGGACGCGGCGGGCGATGTTGACGAAGGACCGCTGGGAGGAGTCGCGCAGGGCTTCCTCGCGGTCGACGATGTTGAGCATCGACTTCACCAACTCCACCTGTGCCGGTGGGAGTTGGGCGTAGGAGGGGTCGATCAGGGCGAGGTCGCGAATCACCTCATGGGGTGAATGGTCGCAACGCAGACGGTAGATCGCGGCGGGCGTGATCTCCGTGGCGAGGCGTTTCATCTCCTCGTCGTGGGAGGCGATACGCCGCTCCAGGTACGCAGCGTGACGGGCGTGCTCGGCCCGCACATCCCGCAGGGCGCGACCGCGGCGCACCGCTTCGGCCACGGCTGCCAGCACCAGCAGCATGGCCACGGCACCGCTCACACCGACGGCCGTCCGTGCCGGTTCAGCCACCACGGCGACGGCTGCTCCGGTCGCCGCGGCCATCACTATCGCCGGGAGCAACAGTGCGCGCATGTACGGGAGTTCACGGTGTCTGGACGGGGATTGAACGCTCACCATGTGGGCCCTCTGAAACGAATCGGGTGGGTGTAGGGGGAGCTTGCAGTGGGGTACGTCATGGGTATGTCGGAATCTTCTGCATGTTTGGGAACAAGCGCACGATTACACCTCAACTCGGTGCGCTGCGGGCGAGCTTAGTCCGACCGGATCATCGCCGTGTCATATTCAGCAAGCACCTGAAACGGCGCGCGCGGCGGTAGTACCCTCAAGCCCATTTATACGCTCGGATTACATTCGTACACGGTGCGTCACGGCGTACGCGTGTGCGAAGAATACTCACCGTGACGGGTGAAGAACGGGTTCCGGTCGCCGGTCGCGGCTGGTTCAGATCCCGGCGATGCGCAGCGCCGCGTCGGCCGTGGCCTCGGCGAACACCGATACCGGGCGCTCCGGATCGGACCGGTGGACGAGGATGACGCCCTCGATCAGACCGAACAGCAGATCCGTACGCAGCTCCAGCTCGCTCTTGGCGAGTGCGCCGCCGGCGTGCGTGGCGGCGAGCAACTGGCGGTAGGCGTCCTTGAGTTCGGCGCGCACGGCGTGGAAGCCGGCGAACCGCTCGGCGCGCACCTCGGGCAGCAGGTAGAGCCCGCCGAGGTTGTGCGGTCCGCCGCACAACAGCTCCACGTCCGTGCGGCACAGCTCCCACAGCCGGTCCTCGGCCGGGGCCGAGTCGTCGGCGAGGAGCTCGCGGGCGTACGTGAGCGAGGGCGTGACCGTGGATTCCAGGAGCTCGGCGAGGAGCTCCTCCTTGCCGGAGACGTAGTGGTACATCGACGCCTGCCGCATGCCCGCCCGCTCGGCGACGGCACGGGTGGTGGTGGCGGCGTAGCCGCGGGTGGTGAACAACTCCGCGGCGGCGGCGAGCAGTTCGTCGCGCGGCGGGAGGCCACTGTCCGGCCGCTGCGCCGCCCGCGGCCTGCCGACCCGGCGACCCGCCGGTCCACCCGCTGTTCCCATGCGTTCGATCCTCGCACACGGCCCCGGCCAGGAGATCTTCCCGCGCAGCGCGGGCGCCTGGGGGCGGTCTGCGTGAGGGGTCGGTAACCGACCGGCAACACCCGGGCAACGCCGGTGACGCGCCCGGCTCCTAATTTCTGTCGCGCGACAGAAATGAACCCGCAGGCCCACTTCCGAGCCGGAGGTCCCGCGAATGGCGACAGCGACCACGTACGGAGCCCGTGACCATGCCCGTGCCCAGGAAGGGGCCCGGGCCGAGGCGATGCCCGTCGTCCCGGCCACCGACTGGCCGGACCCGCCCTGCGAGGCGGGCCACCTGGTGTGGGCGGAGACGGTGGCGGGCGGCAACTACACGCACCGGGTGCTCGCCCGCGGCACAGAGCTGCGGCTGACCGACCTGCGCGGCGACGCCTGCGCGCATCTGCTGCTGTTCGCGGCCGACCGCCCCTGGGAGCGGCTGAACGTCGCCGACACGGTGAAGGTGCAGTGGAACGCCTACCTGGGCGAGGACCGGCTGCTGCTCTCCGACCAAGGCCGCGTCCTCGCCTCCGTCGTCGCCGACACCTCCGGCCGGCACGACGCCCTGTGCGGCACCTCCACGCTCGTACGCAACACCGGGCGGTACGGCGACGGCACCCCGCAGTCCCCCTCCCCCGCAGGCCGCGAACTGTTCAAGCTGGCCGCCGCGAAGAACGGCCTGGAGCCCCGGGATCTGCCGCCCTCGCTGTCCTTCTTCCAGGGCGTGGAGGTCCGCGAGGACGGCACCCTGGACTTCACCGGCTCGACCGGACCCGGCGCGAGCGTGACCCTGCGCGCCGAGCAGGACGTGACCGTGCTGATCGCCAACGTGCCGCATCCGGTCGATCCCCGCGCCGAGTACGTCAGCACCCCGCTGGAGGTCCTCGCCTGGCGGGCCGGGGCGACAGCGCCCGGCGACCCCCTGTGGGAGGCCACGCCCGAGGGCCGCCGCGCCTTCCTCAACACCGCCGGGTTCCTGGCCGCGAGGGGGCTCGCATGAAGGCCGTCGTCGCCGCCCGCGCCGCCTGGTCGCACGTCGTCCGCGCCGGCGAGACGCTCACCATCACCGACCTGCACGGCAACCAGGCCGTCGACTTCCTCGTCCACGACGCCCACGACACATCGGTCCGCTACAGCGCCCCCGACACCATCCACGCCCAGGGGAGCATCTTCCTGACCACGGGCAGTGTGCTGATGTCGAACGAACACACCCCGCTGATGACGGTGGTCGCGGACGACGTGGGCCGCCACGACACGGTCGGCGGCGCCTGCTCCAAGGAGTCGAACACGCTCCGGTACGGCCACCACACCTGGTCGCAGCACGCCTGTGTGGACAACTTCCTCGCCGAGGGCGCCCGGCACGGCCTAGGCAAGCGCGACCTCGTCTCCAACATCAACTGGTACATGAACGTCCCGGTCGAGAAGGACGGCACCCTCGGCATCGTCGACGGCATCTCGGCACCCGGCCTGTCCCTGACCCTGCGCGCCGAGCGCGACGTCCTGGTCCTGGTCTCCAACTGCCCCCAGATCAACAACCCCTGCAACGGATTCGAGCCGACGTCCGTGCAGATGACGGTCACCGAGGCGGTCAGCGCATGAGCTTCGACACGCTGCTGGTCGCCAACCGGGGCGAAATAGCGGTCCGGATCATCCGCACGGCACACGAACTGGGCCTCAGGACAGTGGCGGTGTACTCCGACGCCGACCGGTCCGCACCCCACGTACGGCTCGCCGACCAGGCCGTACGGCTCGGCCCCGCGCCCGCGAAGGAGTCGTACCTCGACGCCGACCTGATCCTGAAGGCGGCCAAGGACAGCGGGGCCGGGGCGATCCACCCCGGGTACGGCTTCCTGTCGGAGGACGCGGTGTTCGCCCGGCGCTGCGAGGACGCCGGGATCGTGTTCGTCGGCCCGACACCCGAGCAGCTGGAACTGTTCGGAGCCAAGCACACGGCGCGGGCGGCGGCGACGGCGGCGGGCGTACCGCTGGCACCGGGGACGGGCCTGCTCGGGTCGCTCGCCGAGGCACTCGAAGAGGCCCAGGTCATCGGCTATCCCGTCATGCTCAAGGCGACCGGCGGCGGTGGCGGAATCGGCATGTCGGCATGTCGCTCCGCCGACGAACTCACCGATTCCTGGGAGCGCGTCCAGCGTGTCGCCGCCGCCTCCTTCTCGTCGGCCGGTGTCTTCCTGGAACGGCTCGTCGAGCACGCCCGCCACATCGAGGTCCAGGTCTTCGGCGACGGCGAGGGCACGGTGGTGACCTTCGGCGACCGGGACTGCACGCTGCAGCGCCGCAACCAGAAGGTGGTGGAGGAGGCCCCGGCACCAAGCCTCCCGGCCCTCATACGCGACCAACTGGCCTCCGCCGCACATGACTTGTGCGCCTCCGTCGGCTACCGCTCGGCCGGAACCGTCGAGTTCGTGTACGACGCCGCCCGCCAGGAGGCGTACTTCCTCGAGGTCAACACCCGTCTCCAGGTGGAGCACCCGGTCACCGAGGAGATCTACGGCGTCGACCTGGTCGCATGGATGCTGCGCCTGGCGCGCGGCGAGCGGGACGTCGTCCGCGACCCGGGCACCCCGCGCGGCCACGCCGTCGAGGCCCGCCTCTACGCCGAGGACCCGGCGCGCGATCACCGGCCCGGCGCGGGCCTGTTGACGCGGGTGGAGTTCCCGAGCGGGGTGCGGGTCGACGGCTGGGTCGAGACGGGCACCGAGGTGACGACGTCGTACGACCCGATGCTCGCGAAGATCATCGCGTACGGCGCCGACCGCGCGCACGCGCTGCGCCGGCTGGACGAGGCGCTGGCCCGCACCCGGGTCGACGGCATCGAGACGAACCTCAACCTGGTGCGCGCGGCGCTCGCCGACCGCCGTTTCCGCGACGCCACCCACTCGACGGCGACCCTTGCCACCGTCGCCGACCCGACGCCCCGGATCGAGGTCGTCGCCGGCGGCACCCTCACCACCGTGCAGGACTGGCCGGGCCGCACCGGCTACTGGCAGGTCGGCGTTCCGCCCAGCGGCCCGATGGACGACCGGTCCTTCCGGCTCGGAAACCGGGCGCTGGGCAACCCCGAGGGCACCCCGGGACTCGAATGCACGCTCCAGGGACCGGCGTTGAGGTTTACACACGCCACCACCGTGTGCGTGACGGGCGCCCCGGCCTCGGTCACCGTCGACGGTACGGCGGCGGTGCAGTGGGAGCCGGTGACGGTGCCGGCGGGAGCCGTACTGGAGGTCGGAGCGCCGGCCGAACACGGTCTGCGGACGTACGTCCTCGTCGCGGGCGGTCTCGACGTCCCCGCATTCCTGGGCAGCGCGAGCACCTTCACGCTCGGGCGCTTCGGCGGCCACGGCGGACGCACGCTGCGGACGGGCGACGTACTGCGCGGCGGGGCGGTCACCGAGGGAACGCCGGTTCCCGTGCCGGACCGCCCTTCCTTCGGCTCCGCATGGCAGGTGGCCGCCGTCGAAGGACCGCATGCCGCCCCGGAGTTCTTCACCGAGGACGACATCCGCGACTTCTACGCCGCCGAGTGGAAGGTGCATTTCAACTCCGCGCGGACCGGCATCCGGCTCGTCGGCCCAAGGCCCCGCTGGGCGCGCACCGACGGCGGTGAGGCGGGCCTGCACCCGTCCAACATCCATGACACGCCGTACTCCGTCGGTGCCGTCGACTACACCGGCGACATGCCGGTGCTGCTCGGCCCGGACGGCCCGTCGCTGGGCGGGTTCGTGTGCCCGGCGACCGTGATCAGCGCCGAGCGCTGGAAGCTGGGCCAGCTGCGCCCGGGCGACACCGTGCGCTTCCTGCCGGTGGACGTGGCCGGCGCGCCCCGCCCGGCCCTCGTGGACGGCGGCATCCTCGCCCGCGACGGCGATGTGACGTACCGGCGCAGCGGTGACGACAATCTGCTGGTCGAGTTCGGGCCGATGCAACTGGACCTGGCCCTGCGCATGCGTGTCCACGCGCTGATGGAGACGGTGGCCGGGGCGGGCCGGGACGGCATCGCCGACCTGACCCCGGGCATCCGCTCGCTCCAGATCCGCACGGATCCGGCCCGGCTGCCGCAAGATGAACTCCTCGCCGAGGTACGGGAGATGGTGGCCGCCCTGCCGCCCACCGACGAGCTCGTCGTCCCCTCCCGCACGGTCCATCTCCCCCTCTCCTGGGACGACCCGGCCACGCGCGAGGCGATCGCCCGCTACATGGCGGGGGTGCGCGACGACGCGCCCTGGTGCCCGTGGAACATCGAGTTCATCCGCCGCGTCAACGGCCTGGCGGCGGTCGAGGACGTGTACCGCACGGTCTTCGACGCGGAGTACCTGGTCCTGGGGTTGGGCGACGTGTACCTGGGCGCCCCGGTGGCGACCCCGCTGGACCCCCGCCACCGTCTGGTGACCACCAAGTACAACCCGGCACGCACCTGGACGGCGGAGAACTCGGTCGGCATCGGCGGGGCGTACCTGTGCGTCTACGGCATGGAGGGGCCGGGCGGCTACCAGTTCGTGGGCCGTACGACCCAGGTGTGGTCGGGGTGGCAGCAGCGCGGCGCGTTCGAGCCGGGGGCGCCCTGGCTGCTGCGGTTCTTCGACCGGATCAGGTGGTATCCGGTGGGCGCCGAGGAACTTCTGGAGCTGCGGGCGGACCTCACGTCCGGGCGGTTCGTGCCGCGCATCGAGGAGGGCACCTTCTCGCTCGCCGGGTACCGGGCCTTCCTGGACGAGCACGCCGAGTCGATCGCGCAGTTCAGGTGCCGGCAGCAGTCGGCCTTCGCGGCGGAGCGGGACGCGTGGGAGGCGGCCGGCGAGTTCGCGCGGGCGGATGCGGCCGTGGCGCCCGCCGCACCCCCGGCCGAGGTGAGCGTCCCGGCCGGCGGCCGGCTCGTCGAGGCCGAGTTCGCGGCGTCCGTCTGGCAGGTGAACGTCCGGCCGGGTGACGAGGTGACGGCCGGACAGCCGCTGCTCGCCCTGGAGGCGATGAAGATGGAGTCCAGGGTGCACGCGCCGGTCGCCGGCGTGGTCGCCGAGATCCTGGCCGGACCCGGGGACCAGGTGGAGGCGGGAGCGGCTCTGGTGGTCCTCGCGCCCGCCCGGGGAAGCGACCCGTCAACCGAGCTTGCAGACAGGTGAGTCGAAAGTCGAGGAGCACCGTATGTCCACCACTGTCTCCCGCGTCCGCGCGGCCCACGCCCGCATCGAGGCCACGGGCCGCCCCGAGATCTGGATCGGCCTGCGCCCGCAGGAGGAGGTGGAGGCCGAGGCCCGGCTGATCGACGAGCGGGTGTCCGGCGGGGAGAGACTCCCGCTCGCGGGGCGCCTGTTCGCCGCCAAGGGCAACATCGACGTCGAGGGCCTCCCGACGACGGCGGGCTGCCCTTCGTACGCCTACGATCCCGAGGCCGACGCGCCCGTCGTCGCCCGGCTGCGCGCGGCCGGTGCGATCGTGCTCGGCACCACCAACCTCGACCAGTTCGCGACGGGCCTGGTCGGCACCCGCTCCCCCTACGGCGCGGTCCGGGGCGCCCATGACCCGGCCAGGATCAGCGGCGGCTCCAGCTCCGGCTCGGCCGTCGCGGTGGCACTCGGCATCGTCGACTTCGCGCTCGGCACGGACACGGCCGGATCGGGCCGGGTCCCGGCCGCCTTCAACGGCATCGTCGGCCTCAAGCCCACCCGGGGCCTGGTGCCGACGACGGGCGTCGTCCCGGCCTGTGCGTCGATCGACTGCGTGACGGTGTTCGCGCGGACGCTTCAGGAGGCCGAGCAGGCACTGTCGTTCATGGCGTCTCCGCCCGCCCGCGCCCTGCCCGCGCTCCCGGCGCGGGTGCCGGGGCCCTGGCGCATCGCGGTCCCGCCGACGCACCAGCTCGGCGAACTGGACGAGGGCTGGGCCGAGGCCTACGACGCAGCCGTGGGGCAGCTCGCAGCCGCGGGCGCCGAGATCCGCCCCCTCGACCTCACCCCGTTCACCGAGGCCGCCGCGATGCTGTACGAGGGCGCCTTCGTCGCCGAGCGCTACACGGCCGTGGGGAGCTTTGTCGACAAGGCCATGGCCGAGGGTGACGCGGCCCTCGATCCCACCGTCGCCGGCCTCATCACCCGCGCCCGCGACATCCCGGCCCACCGGCTCTTCGCCGACCAGGACCGGCTCGCCGCCCTGCGCGCACGCGCCGAGGCCGAACTCGACGACGCGGACGCCCTGTTGCTCCCCACCGCGCCGGGCCACCCGACCCTCGCCGAGGTGGCCGCCGACCCGCTCGGCGCCAACGCCCGGCTGGGCCGCTTCACCAACTCCACGAACCTGTTCGACCTGGCGGCGGTCGCCGTCCCGGCCGGTGAGGTGAACGGCCTGCCCTTCGGCGTGATGCTGCTCGGCCCCGCGTTCACGGACGACCGGCTGGCCCGGGTCGCCGGCCTGCTCCAGCCGGAGGTCCGCCTCGCGGTGGTCGGGGCGCACCTCACGGGCCAGCCCCTCAACTCGCAGCTTCTCACCCTGGGCGCCCGTTTCGACCGTACGATCGCCACGGCCCCCGTCTACCGGCTGCACGCGCTGCCCACGTCCCCGCCCAAGCCGGGCCTGGTCCATGTCGGCCCCGGCGCGGGAGGAGCGGCGATCGAGGCGGAGGTGTGGCGGCTCCCGGCGGAGGGGCTCGGCCGGCTCCTCGCCGACCTGCCCCGGCCGATGGCCCTGGGGCGCGTGGAACTGGCGGACGGCAGCCACGTCCCGGGGTTCCTGTGCGAGCCTGCGGCCTTGGCGGGCGCCGAGGACATCACGTCGTACGGCGGCTGGCGGGCGTATCTCAGGGGCGACCGCACCTGAGAACACGTACGACGCCTGAAAACACGAAGGGCAAGGAGGTCACGCTCTCCTTGCCACTATTAACTTATAACGCATTGGGGGGCTTGCGGCAAGGCCCCCCTCTTGCCGCAGAATCTCCGGCCTAAGGCCAAGACCTGCGGAAACGGGGAGTCACGTAGTGCGTGTGTTGTTGTCGACCTATGGGTCGCGCGGAGATGTCGAACCGCTCGCGGCACTCACGGTGCCCCTGCGGGAACTCGGCGCCGAGGTGCGGGTGTGCGCGCCGCCGGACGAGGACTTCGCGCGACGGCTGGCCGAGGTCGGGGTGGCGATGGTGCCGGTCGGACCGTCGGCACGTGAGCTGACGCAAGCGGTGCCGCCGCCGTCGATGCCCGAGCGCGCGGCGCAGGTGATCGCCGCCCAGTTCGAGGCGGTCACCGCGGCGGCCGAGGGCTGCGATCTGCTGGTGGCGACCGGCATGATGCCGGCCGCGGCGGGCGCGCGGTCGGTGGCCGAGAAGCTGGGTGTCCGCTCCGTGTCCGTGATCTTCCAGCAGCTCACCCTGCCGTCGCCGCACCGCCGGCCGCTGGCGTACCGGGGCCGCCCGTTCCCGCCGGAGGTGACCGACAACCGGGCGCTGTGGGACCTGGACGCCCGAAGCATCAACGAGCTGTTCGGTGAGGCGCTCAACACGAACCGGGTGTCGAACGGTCTGCCGCCGGTGGCCGACGTCCGCGACCACGTCTTCGGCGACAGCCCGTGGGTGGCGACGGACCCGGTCCTGGATCCGTTGCACGAGATGCCCGGCCTCGACGTCGTCCAGACCGGTGCGTGGGTCCTGCCCGACGTCCGTCCGCTCCCGGCCGAGCTGGAGGCGTTCCTGGACGCCGGCACCGCGCCGGTGTACGTGGGCTTCGGCAGCATGCCCATGCATGCCGCGGCGGACGCCGCCCAGGTGGCCATCGACGCGGTTCGCGCGCAGGGCCGCCGTGTCCTCCTCTCCCGCGGCTGGGCCGACCTCGCCCTGATCGACGACCAGGACGACTGCTTCGCCGTGGGCGAGGCCAACCATCAGGCGCTCTTCGGCCGGGTGGCCGCCGTACTGCACCACGGTGGCGCGGGCACGACGGCCACGGCCGCCCGGGCCGGCACGCCCCAGGTCGTGGTGCCCCAGCTGGCCGACCAGCCGTACTGGGCCGGCCGCGTGGCAGACCTGGGCATCGGCGCCGCACACGACGGTCCGACGCCGACCCTCGAGTCCCTGTCGGCCGCGCTCGAAGCGGCCCTGACCCCCGAGACCCGCGCCCGCGCAGCCGCCGTCGCGGCGACGATCCGCACCGACGGGGCGGACGTGGCCGCGAAGCTGCTGCTCGACATGGTCGGCTGACACTGGCCGCCCGCGTCCGCGTGAACCACGCGTGTTCTTCCCAGGCGCCGCCTTTCGCCGCGCGATGGTCGCCATCGACCGCACATTCGGAGCAACTGCCATGACATACCTGACCACCAGCGCGTTCGATCTTCCCGACCGTCTCTCCCTCAAGGCCAACCCGAAGCTGATCGCGGCCGACGAGCAGCACTTCGCGGCCATCGCGCGATGCCTCGAAGAGACGATCGCCGAGCTGACCGGCCGCCTCAACGCCGCCCGCAGGGCACCCGGCGGCATGGGCCGGGATGCCATGGACCGGGACACGGAGATCCACCGGCTCACCGCCCGCCTGCGCACCCTGCACCGCTTCGGCCTGGATCTGTGCCTCGGGCACATGGTCGGCGCGGACGACTCCGAGCCCGTGTACGTGGGGCGGCTCGGCCTGACCGACAGCACGGGCCGGCGGCTGCTGCTCGACTGGCGCTCCCCCGCGGCCGAGCCGTTCTTCGGAGCCACCCACGGCGACCCGATGGGCCTGGCGAGCCGCCGCCGGTACCGCTGGACCCGCGGCCGGATCAGCGACTACTGGGACGAGGTGTTCACCCCGGACGGGTTCGCCGGTCACCATGCCTCGCTCGACGACCAGTCCGCCTTCATCGCCAGCCTCGGCACCGACCGGTCGCCACGGATGCGGGACGTGCTGGGCACCATCCAGGCCGACCAGGACGCCATCATCCGTGCGGGGTCGCGCGGCGCCCTCGTCGTCGACGGCGGCCCGGGCACGGGGAAGACCGTCGTCGCCCTGCACCGGTCCGCGTACCTCCTGTACTCGGACCCCCGGCTCGGTCACCGCCGGGGCGGCGTGCTGTTCGTCGGTCCGCACCGCCCGTACCTGGACTACGTCGCCGACGTCCTCCCCAGCCTCGGCGAGGAGGGCGTGCAGACCTGCATCCTGCGCGACCTCGTCGCCGAGGGAGCCGAGGCAACCGTCGAGGCCGACCCGGAGGTGGCCCGCCTGAAGTCGTCCGCGGACCTGGTGAAGGCGCTCGAGAAGGGCGTCAGGTTCTACGAGGAGCCGCCCACGAAGGGCATGACGGTCACGACCCACTGGTCCGACATCTGGCTGAGCGCCACCGACTGGGCCGTGGCCTTCGAGGCGGCTGAACCCGGCACTCCGCACAACGAGGCGCGCAACCAGGTCTGGGAGGAACTGCTCACCATCCTGGTGGACAAGCACCAGGGCGACGCTTCCGGTGACGACGCACACGTCTCGCCCGACCTGGTCCGCAGGTCGCTGAGGCAGAACAGGGAACTGCTCACGGCCTTCAACCGCGCCTGGCCCCTGCTCGAAGCGGCCGACCTCGTCTCCGACCTGTGGTCGGTGCCCGCCTACCTGCGGCTGTGTGCTCCCTGGCTCAGCCGCGACGAGGTGCAGAAGCTGCAGCGCGCGGACGCCCAGGCCTGGACGGTGTCCGATCTGCCCTTCCTGGACGCGGCACGGCAGCGCCTCGGCGACCCGGAGGCGTCGCGGCGCAAGCGGCGGCACGACGCCGTCATCGCCGCCCAGCGGGAGCGCATGACCCAGGTCGTCGACAACCTGATCGAGGCCGTGGCCAACTCCGGTGCCGACGGCGACGACGGCATCGGCCTGGTGTCGATGCTGCGCGGCGAGGACGCCCAGGTCAGTCTCGTCGACGAGTCCGAGGTCTCCACTGCCGACCCGGACCTGCTCGCCGGCCCGTTCGCACACGTCGTCGTGGACGAGGCCCAGGAACTCACCGACGCGGAGTGGCAGATGCTGCTGCTGCGCTGCCCGTCCCGAAGCTTCACCATCGTCGGCGACCGCGCCCAGGCCAGGCACGGCTTCACGGAGTCGTGGCAGGAACGCCTCAAGCGGATCGGCCTCGACCGGATCGACCTGGCCTCCCTGAGCCTCAACTACCGGACACCGGAAGAGATCATGACGGAGGCCGAGCCGGTCATCCGAGCCGCGCTCCCGGACGCGAACGTGCCGACGTCCATCCGCAGCGGCGGTACCCCGGTCGTACACGGTTCGACCTCGGACCTGGACTCGATCCTCGACACCTGGCTCGCCGCCCACACCGAGGGCACCGCCTGCGTCATCGGGGCCTCCGCATTCCACCCGACGGACCGTGTCCGCTCACTGCCCCCGGAGTTGTCGAAGGGACTGGAGTTCGACTTGGTCGTCCTCGTCGACCCGGAGAGCTTCGGCGAAGGGATCGAGGGAGCGGTGGACCGCTATGTGGCGATGACGCGAGCGACCCAGCAACTGGTCATCCTCCGCTGAGTGCATGCCCGAGGGACGCGGGGCCGCATCTGTGCGGCCCCGCCGCGTGGGCGCGACCAGCCACAACGAACCCCGCACCCGCCCGACGAACGCGTCACCCCACCGACGAATAGGCGACAACCCCCCGCAGCAGCCCCTCCACAGCCTTACGCGCATTCTTGGCCACAGTGGAGCCCTCCGCGGGAGACGCCGCCGCGATCTGCCCCAGCACATCAATCACCTGCTTGCACCACCGCACAAAGTCCCCCGCCGGCATCTCCGCCTCACGCAGCACCTCGTCCAGTCCCTTACCGCTGGCCCACATGTACGCGGCCCAGGCAAAGCCGAGGTCGGGCTCACGCTGCCCGACGCCCTCGGACTGCGTGATCCGGAACTCCTCCTCCAGGGCGTCCAGCCGCCCCCAGATCCGGACCATCTCACCGAGCGCTGCCTTGGCCTTGCCCGACGGCAGCTTCGGGGCCATGGCGTCGTCCGCGGCCCTCGACTCGAACACCAACGCCGAGACACAGGCGGCCAGTTCGGCCGGGCTGAGCCCTTCCCACACCCGCTCGCGGACGCACTCGCTGGCCAACAGGTCGAGTTCGCCGTACAGCCGCGCGAGCCGCTTGCCGTGCTCGGTGACCTCGTCGCCGCGCAGATAGTCCAGTTCGGTCAGCAGCGCGACGATACGGTCGAAGGTCCGGGCGATGGTGTTCGTACGGCCTTCGATACGGCGCTCCAGCTGCGAGGTGTCCCGCAGCAGCCGGTGGTAGCGCTCGGCCCAACGGGCGTGGTCCTCACGGTCGTTGCAACCGTTGCAGGGGTGCGCGCGCAGGGCCTTGCGCAGCCGCTCGATCTCGCGGTCGTCGGCCGCCTGGGAGCGCCGCTTGCGCTGCCGCTCCGGCGAAATGTGCCCGGCCTTGGTGCGCAGCGCGGAGGCCAGGTCCCGACGGGACTGCGGGGAACGCGGGTTGAAGGACTTCGGGATCCGCATCCGCTCCAACGCCTCGACGGGCACCGGGAAGTCCATCGAGGCGAGCCGCTTGACCTGCCGTTCGGCGGTCAGTACCAGCGGGCGCGGGCCGTCGTGGTGCTCGAAGCCGCGGTGGCCGTTGGACCGCCCGGCCGGCAGCCCGGGGTCCAGCACCAGCGCGAGACCGGCGTACTTGCCCGTCGGCACATGGATGACGTCGCCCGGCTTGAGCTTCTCCAGCGCGACCGCGGCCTCCGCGCGGCGCTCCGCCACCCCCTGCTTCGCCAACTCGTTCTCGCGGTCCTTCAGTTCGCGGCGCAGGCGCGCGTACTCCTCGAAGTCCCCGAGGTGGCAGGTCATGGACTCCTTGTAGCCCTCCAGCCCCTCCTCGTTGCGCTGCACCTGCCGGGAGATCCCGACGACCGACTTGTCGGCCTGGAACTGCGCGAACGACGTCTCCAGCAGCTCGCGCGAGCGGTGCCGGCCGAACTGCTCGACGAGGTTGACCGCCATGTTGTACGACGGCTTGAAGCTGGACCGCAGCGGATAGGTGCGCGTGCCCGCCAGCCCCGCCAGGTGCTCGGGGCTCATGCCGCGCTGCCACAGCACGACGGCATGGCCCTCGACATCGATGCCGCGCCGGCCCGCGCGGCCGGTCAGCTGCGTGTACTCACCGGGGGTGATGTCGGCGTGCTGCTCGCCGTTCCACTTGACGAGCTTCTCCAACACCACCGACCGGGCAGGCATGTTGATGCCCAGCGCGAGGGTCTCCGTGGCGAACACGGCCTTCACCAGCCCGCGGACGAACAGTTCCTCGACGACCTCCTTGAAGGTCGGCAGCATTCCGGCGTGGTGAGCGGCTATGCCGCGCTCCAGGCCTTCCAGCCATTCGTAGTAGCCGAGGACGTGCAGATCCTCGGTCGGGATGGCGGCGGTGCGCTCCTCGACCAGGGCGCGCACCCTGTCCCGCGCCTCCTCGTCGTTCAGCCGCAGTCCCGCGTGCAGGCACTGCTGGACGGCGGCCTCGCAGGCGGCGCGGCTGAAGATGAAGGTGATGGCGGGCAGCAGGCCCTCGGCGTCGAGGCGTTCGATGACCTCCGGGCGGCCCGGCGTCCACACCCGGGACCGCTGTCGGCGCTCCCGCTCCCGGTCTGCCTCGCGCATGGCGCGACCGCGCCGGCGGTCCTGGTACGAAGGTCTGGTCGCCTCCATGCGGGCCAGCCGCGTGAGATCGGGGTTGACGGCCTTCTTGTGGCCCTCGCCCTCCTCGAACAGGTCGTACATCCGCCGTCCGGCGAGCACGTGTTGGAACAGCGGCACGGGCCGGTGCTCGGAGACGATCACCTCGGTGTCGCCGCGGACGGTGTCGAGCCAGTCGCCGAACTCCTCGGCGTTGGACACGGTCGCCGACAGCGAGACCAGCGTGACCGACTCGGGGAGGTGAATGATCACTTCCTCCCATACGGCACCGCGGAAGCGGTCGGAGAGGTAGTGCACCTCGTCCATGACCACATGGCCGAGGCCGAGGAGGGTCTGCGACCCGGCGTACAGCATGTTCCGCAGCACCTCGGTCGTCATCACGACCACCGGGGCGTCGGAGTTGATGCTGTTGTCGCCGGTGAGCAGACCGACCATGCCGTCGCCGTAACGGCGGCACAGGTCGGCGTACTTCTGGTTCGACAGCGCCTTGATGGGCGTGGTGTAGAAGCACTTTCTGCCCTGCAACAGGGCGAGGTGGACGGCGAACTCGCCCACGATCGTCTTGCCCGAGCCGGTGGGCGCGGCCACCAGCACGCCCTTCCCCGCTTCGAGCGCCTGGCACGCCTCGATCTGGAAGGGGTCGAGGCCGAAGTCGTACATCTCGCGGAATGAGGCGAGCGCCGTGGCCTGCTCGGCAGCACGCTGACGCGCTGCCGCGTACCGCTCGGCCGGTGAGAGGTCCTCTGTCATCGTGCTTTCGAGCGTACCGGGCGGCACTGACAACAGGACGATCATTATCCGGATCGCCGCCGGACAAACCCGGGATCCCTGCAGCTCACGGCTGCAAAGCGGAAGCGGCCGGGCACGCCCTGTAGGCGCCCGGCCGCACTGTTCCCGAAATTCCGCCTCGGTCAGGTCACGTCGTCGTAGCCGTTGACCCGCTCGGTGGTGGCCTGCTCGGGCAGGGCCCGGCTCGCGGAGACGGTCTCGACCTCGCCGATGCTCTCGGGGGTCAGATCGAGGTCGGACGCCTCGTCGTCGGCGGGGCCCATGGCCTCTCGGCGGCGCCTGCGGCGGTCGTTGACCAGGGAGACGAAGACGGCGCCGAAGTACAGGATCCAGATCGGTCCGGCGAGGGCCATCATCGTCAACGGGTCGGTGCTCGGGGTCGCGATCGCCGCGAACACCGTGATGCCCATGATCATGCCGCGCCACCAGCCGAGCATGCGCTTGCCGGTGATGGCTCCGGTGAAGTTGAGCATCACCAGCAGCAGGGGCAGCTCGAAGGAGAGACCGAAGACGATCACCATGCGCGTGACGAGGTCGAGCAGATCGTCCAGCGGCAGCAGGTTGTCGACGCCGAACGGCGTGAACTCGATCAGGACGTCGGCGGTCTTGGGCAGCACCTTGTAGGCGAAGTAGGCGCCGGCGAGGAAGAGCGGGAAGCCCGTGGCGACGAACCCGTAGGCGTACTTCCGCTCGTGCTTGTGGAGGCCGGGGGCGACGAAGCCCCACAGCTGGTACAACCAGACCGGTGCGGCCAGTACGACGCCGGCCATCAGGGACACCTTCAGGGCCAGCGTGAACGGCGCGAGCAGACCGTTGATCGTGATCTGCGCGCACGGGTTCTGGTCACGCGACGTCTTGGCCAGTTCCTCGAACGACTTCGGGCAGCCGACCGACTCGAGGACCGGCTTGGTGAAGAAGTTGATGATGTCCTGATAGAAGAAGGCAGCAACGATCGTGATGACGACGATCGCGAGCAGCGCTTTCGCAAGCCGGTTGCGGAGCTCACGAAGGTGCTCCGCGAGGGGCATCCGCCCCTCGGGATCCTTCTCCTCTGTGCGGGCAGACTTCAGCAACCCACGTTCCCATCTCGTGCGGCGGGCCGGAGGTCACCGGCCCTGCGTCAGCGCTTGGTCGTGTCCGTGGGCTCGTTGACCGGGCGCGAGCTGGTCACGTCGCCGGGGGATGCCTGGATCACGCGCTGAGCCGGGGGCTGCTGGTCGTCGCCGGTGTTGTTCGGCGGGTCGGCCGGGGCGGCGGACTTGCTGCCGTCGTCCTTCATCGCCTTCGCCTCGCTCTTCAGGATGCGCGCGGACTTGCCGAGCGAGCGCGCCATGTCCGGAAGCTTCTTCGCGCCGAACAGCAGGATGATGACGACGAGGATGAGAATGATCTCGGGGGCTCCGAGCCTTCCGAACATAAGTCTTTACCTTCTCACCGAGGCTACTGGGGTGGGGTGCTGTCCGACCGGTCGGACATGTGTCCGAACGATCGCGTTGACAGCGATCGTAACGCTCAGGGGTAAACGTCAGGCAATCCCCGTGCGTACTCCCTGTCCGCGGACCGGGCCTCGTTCTCCGGGCCGCGACCAGCAGCGTACCTGTCCGGGACGTCAAGTTGACAGGGCGAAGTGGCCCAAAACGCATGCGGGGAGGGACTCACACCCAATCCTTGGCGGGGCTAGAGCGTGTCCACAGCCCGGGCGGCGCTCATGCTCGCCCGCTCCAGGTCCTCTGCCGCCCTGCTGATGCGCCGCGCGGAGTCCGTCACCTGCCGGCCGAGGCGCTGTGCCTCCAGAAAGACCCGCACGGCGAGCACACCGAGAACGGCGAGACCCAGGAAACCCACAGCTACCGCGAACATCGGCCAGAACATGACGCCGAGCCTAGACCGTCCTACAGCGTGGAGTGCAGCCGCAGGGTGCTGACCCCGCCGCCGGTCAGCAGCTCGATGATCCGCTCCCCCGCGGGCTTGCGGACGGAGGCGCCGCACTCGGGGCACGTGAACGAGTAGAACGTCGTACGGCTGCTCGCGCCGATGACGAGGCGCAGCGCGCCCGCGGCGAGCTCGAAGCTGCCCCGGCAGTCCGGGCAGCCCGCCCTGAACTTCACCGGGGTCACGCTTCTCATCCCGGCGAACGCGGACGCCACCGTCATTCCCACCGCACCGGACGTCGCCGACTCACTCAAAGCCCTTGCTCCCCTTCTCCGTGGTCGCTCGCCTTCGGGGGCGCTGTCCTACTGTCCGTCGTGAACCCGGTGCGCCCCGTGCTCGCCCCGCACCTCGACCCCGTCGTACGCCGACAGCGCCTCGCGGGCCCCGTGCCGGGCGCTGTCGGCCAGCGCGGCCGGTGAGACGATCCGGCCGTCGCGCCCGAGCCGCAGTGCGAGGCGCCGCAGCGACGTGGGGTCGGGGGTGCGCAGAGTGATACGCAGCCCGCCGTCGGCAAGCTCATCGGCGCTGTCGTGCGGGTAGTACTCGGCGACCCAGCGCCCGCCCGGGCCGACCTCGATCACGACCTCCGGGTCCTCAGCGGCGGGCTGCACGAGGCCCTCGGACAGGTCCCGCAGCTCGATCTCGGGCGGCGCGGACGGCTCGTCCAGGATCCTGATCTCGGCGACCCGGTCGAGCCGGAAGGTGCGGCGCGCCTCGGAGCGGCGGCACCAGGCCTCGACGTAGGTGTGGCCGACGCTGACCAGGCGGATCGGGTCGATCTCGCGCTCGGTGACCTCGTCGCGGGCCGGTGAGTAGTAGCGGATCCACAGGCGGCGGCGCTCGGAGATCGCACGGTCCACGTCGGCGAAGACGCCGCCCTCGGACTCGAAGGTCACCGACAGCCGCGAACTGGCGCCGGCCGCCTCCCCGGCCGCGGCCTCCACCTTGGCGGTCGCCCGCAGCAGCGCCTGCCGGTCACTCTCACGCAGTCCGGGCAGCGTGGACACCGCGCGGGCCGCCACCAGCAGCGCGGTCGCCTCGTCGGCGGCCAGCCGCAGCGGCTCGGCCACATCGTCGGGGTTGTGCCACCAGATGCGCTCGCCGTCGGTGTCGATGTCGAGCAGGTCACCACCACGGAAGCTGGTGCCGCACATGGGCAGCACGTCGAGGTCCGAGACCAGCTCGTCCTCGGAGATGCCGAAGGCACGCGCGACGTCCTCGATGCGGGCGCCGGGGCGCTCCCTGAGATAGGTCACCAGGGAGAGCATCCGCCGGGTCTGGTCGATGGCGTTGACGGGCCTGACCGGTTTGCCTGCCACTGTGTCGCTCCGCTCCCCCTCAGCCCTTGGCCACGGCACGCAGCCGGTCCACCACGTCGGCCCGCAGCTCCGCGGGCTCCAGGACCACCACGTCCGGTCCGAACTCCACCAGCCAGGCATCCAGTCCGTGGCCGTACGGAATCTCCAACTCGTCCCAGCCGTCCCCGAGTTCCCTGACCGAGGTGGCCTTCGCCCGAAGGGGGTAACCGGCGTCCGTGCGCAGCCGGATCCGCGCGGAGCGGTCGGCGGTCTCCCCCGCCCAGCTCATGACGGTCTCCCGGACGGTGACGACGTCGGGGACCGGCGCGGTGAACCGCGAACCGCGCGAGCGCACCTTGCCCGTGATGCGGGACAGCCGGAAGACGCGCTCGGCGCCACGGTCCCGGTCCCAGCCGGCCAGGTACCAGTGGCCGCGCCAGCACTCCAGCGCCCACGGTTCGACATGCCGGGGTTCGGGGCGGGCGGCGGTGGCCTTGCGGTAGTCGAAGACGACCGGGCGGCGGTCGCGGCACGCCAGCATCAGCGGCTCGAATGCGGCCTCGTGCACCGGAATGCGGGGCTCCAGGGCGCCGTGCGCCTCGTACGGATCGACGTCCTCCGGCAGCCCGGCCGCGCGCAGCTTCTGCAGAGCGCCGCTGGCCGCACCCGCGAGCCGGACCTGCTGCCACACCTTGGCGGCCAGGCCCAGGGCGGCGGCCTCCTCGGCATCGAGGGTGATCGGCGGCAGACGGTTGCTGTCGCGGCGGGCGAGATAGCCGACCTCGCCGTCCAGGTTCTCCACGGTCTCGATGACCAGGCCGAGCTCGCGCAGATCATCCTTGTCGCGCTCGAACATCCGGTTGAAGGAGTCGTCGGAGCCGGCTTCGAGGTAGGCCTCGATGGACTCACGCAGCTCGCGCTTGCTCAGCGGCCGCCGCGTCCCGAGCAGACACAGCGCCAGGTTCATGAGCCGCTCGGCCTTGGCAATGGCCATCGACGCCCTTCGCCTTCCCTATGGTGCTTACGACCGATGAACCTACCGCCCCACGGTGGCCCGGCAAAAGCCGAGGGCCCATGCCCGGACAGGCATGGGCCCCAGGTAGTCGGGTCCGGTCGTGCGCCGATCAGACCCGACGAGCCGTACGCCGGTCGGACTGGGCGATCAGACGCCGAGCAGGTCGACGACGAAGATCAGGGTCTCGCCGGGCTGGATCGCCGGGGTCGGGCTCTGGTTGCCGTAGGCGAGGTGGGCCGGGATGGTCAGCTGGCGACGGCCGCCGACCTTCATGCCCTGCACGCCCTGGTCCCAGCCCTTGATGACGCGGCCGCCACCCAGCGGGAAGCGGAACGGCGCACCGCGGTTCCAGCTGGCGTCGAACTCCTCGCCCGTGCTGAAGGCGACACCCACGTAGTGCACGGTGACGGTCTGACCCGCCTGCGCGACGGGGCCGTCGCCCTCCCAGATGTCCTTGATCTCGAGGTCCGCCGGGGGCTCGCCGCCCGGGAAGTCGATCTCGGGCTTGTCGATGCTCACTTCATCACTCCTTGTTGCGTGACCTGGGTCGCGAAGCGACCGCACGGACACCTCGGTCAGACGACGTCGAGGATATCCACCACGAAGACCAGTGTGTTCTTGGACAGCTCGCTGTTGGGGCTGGAGCCGTAGCCGAGGGAGGGCGGGATCACCAGCAGCACCCGGTCGCCCACGTTCTTGCCGACGAGGCCCTTGTCCCAGCCTGGCACGACGGAGCCGGTGCCGATCTGGAAGGCGGTCGCGCCGCCGTGGTCCCAGGAGGAGTCGAACTTCTTGCCGTCCTCCCACTTGACCCCGGTGTACTGGGCCACGAGCCCCTGGCCGGCCTCGACCTTCTTGCCGTCGCCCTTGATCAGCACCTGCTCCTTGAGGTCCTTGGGGGCCTTGGTGTTCTTGGGGATGGTGATGGTCGCCGCCTTCTGCGAGGGGGCCTTCACCTCCGGCATGCCCGCTTCGGTGGCCGCCTGCTCGCCCTTGGCCTCGCCCTTGGCGTCGACGGTGCCGGCACCGGACACGTCGACCACCCAGATCAGTACGTCCTTCTGCTTGATGCCGGAGGACGGGTTCAGCGACTCGCCGATCAGATCACCCGCGGTGCCCTGCACGAGGACCCGGCTGCCCGGCTTCTTCCCCTTGACCGCGTCGAGGACCTTCGCGGGCAGCTGCTGGCTCGGCTTGCCGATCTGTTCGACGGACTGCCTGCGCGGGGTGCTCTCACCGGTCGACGTGGCCGCCCAGGTGCCGCCCAGTTCCTGGTCCTCGCCCCACTTCTCGACGGTCCAGTCCAGGCGGACGAAGTCGGACGCCTTGATCGCGGTTCCACTGCCCTCCGAAACCGTCTCGACCACGGTCTTCCCGGACGGGTCGCCGTCCTTGGGTACGGAGATCTTGGGCTTCTCCCCGACCTTGCCGTCGACCTGGGCGACCCCTGCCGTCTCTCCCCCGTTGCTGTCGTCGTCCGATCCGCAGGCGGCGGTGAACAACAGGGCGGGAACGGCCAGCAGCGCCGCGACGCGGCGTTTCGTGTTGTAGTTCATCAGTCCCACTGGGCTCGGGGGTGGCGGGCAATGGCCGCCACTCTACGACGAACATGCGCTCGGCACCGGTCGTCACCCGACACGCCGTCGAGGAAAACGCCCGGTGCCCGGAGGTATCACCACCTCCGGGCACCGGGCGTTCTGTACGGGACGCAGCCGAGGCGGCCGCGGCCCGCTCACATACCGGCGATCAGTTTCTCCACCCGGTCGTCCACCGAACGGAACGGGTCCTTGCACAGCACCGTGCGCTGCGCCTGGTCGTTGAGCTTGAGGTGGACCCAGTCGACCGTGAAGTCACGGCGCTGTTCCTGGGCCCTTCTGATGAAGTCGCCGCGCAGCCGGGCCCGAGTGGTCTGCGGCGGCACGGACTTGCCCTCGAAGATCTTCAAGTCGTTGCAGATACGGGCTGCTTGACCCTTCTTCTCCAGCAGGTAGTAGAGGCCACGACGGCGGTGGATGTCGTGGTAGGCGAGGTCTATCTGCGCGACCCGCGGATGCGACATGGTCATGTTGTGCTTGGCCCGGTACCGCTCGATGAGCTTGTACTTCATGACCCAGTCGATCTCGGTACCGATCCGGTCGAGGTCCTCGGCCTCGATCGCGTCCAGCGTGCGGCCCCACAGCTCCAGGACCTGCTCGACCGTGTCCGTACGAATGCCGCGGCGCTCGCAGAAGTCCACGGCCTTCTCGTAGTACTCGCGCTGCACCTCGAGCGCCGATGCCTCCCGGCCACTGGCCAGGCGCACCTTGCGCCGCCCGGTGATGTCGTGGCTGACCTCGCGGATCGCCCGGATCGGGTTCTCCAGGGTCAGGTCGCGCATCACCGTGCCCGCCTCGATCATGCGCAGCACCAGGTCGGTCGCGCCGACCTTGAGCAGCATGGTCGTCTCGGACATGTTCGAGTCGCCCACGATGACATGCAGGCGCCGGTAGCGCTCGGCGTCCGCATGCGGCTCGTCGCGGGTGTTGATGATGGGCCGGGAGCGGGTCGTCGCCGAGGAGACGCCCTCCCAGATGTGCTCGGCCCGCTGACTGACGCAGTACACGGCGCCCCGCGGGGTCTGCAGCACCTTGCCGGCGCCGCACAGAAGCTGCCTGGTGACCAGGAACGGGATCAGAATGTCCGCGAGCCGGGAGAACTCCCCATGCCGTGCGACGAGATAGTTCTCGTGGCAGCCATAGGAGTTGCCCGCCGAGTCGGTGTTGTTCTTGAAGAGGTAGACGTCGCCCGCGATTCCCTCCTCGTGCAGGCGTCGTTCCGCGTCTACCAGGAGTCCTTCCAGAATGCGTTCGCCGGCCTTGTCGTGGGTGACCAGTTCGGTCACGTTGTCACATTCGGGTGTCGCGTATTCCGGATGTGAGCCCACGTCGAGATAGAGGCGGGCGCCGTTTCGCAGAAAGACATTGCTGCTACGGCCCCATGACACGACACGGCGGAAGAGGTACCGCGCCACCTCGTCAGGCGACAGGCGGCGCTGTCCCCTGAACGTGCACGTGACGCCGTACTCGTTCTCCAGCCCGAAAATGCGGCGGTCCATGACTGAACATTACGCCCGATCCCCTGAGCTGAAACGGGGTTCGACAGCACGGTTTGGATCATTTTCCGATGAAGCCGCAACGACCGCACCCCTGGCGGGAGCTGCGAGGACCCGTCCCGTGGCCAACAGGACCAGCAAGGACACGGCCCCCGCGGCCCCCGGCACGGCAAACCCCCACAGCGCCCCGCCCGCCTCGACGACCGGCCCCGCCAGGCCCGTTCCCACCGACGCACCAACGGTGAACGTCGTCACAAGCCAGGAGAACGCCTCGGTGACCGTCCCGCGCGGGGCGTGCCGGTCCACGAGCACGAACGCGCAGGCGATGCACGGCGCGAGGAACACCCCCGCGAGCAGGGCCAGCAGGGTCATCGCGGCGACACCCGGCATCAGTGTCAGCGGCAGGTAACACACCGCCAGAAGCGCGACCAGCCAGCGCAGTCGCCGAGCCGGCTCACCGGCCCACTGCCGCGCCCCGTACACCATGCCGCCGATGAGCGCGCCCAGTCCCAGGCCCGCCATCAGCCAGCCGTACACCACATCCCCGCCGTGGTCGTCCGCGTACGACACGGCCGCGACCGCGATGGACCCCATCGCCACGCCGACGAACAGAAAGGCGGCGAGGAGCGCCAGCAGCCCGGCCGAGCGCAGCGCGCCCAGCCAGTGCGCCTCACGCGGCGCCGAACGCCACGCGCGCGAGGGCTGCGACACGACCACCGACAGGGCGCCCAGCACCCCGATCACGTTCAGGATCAGCAGCGCCGCCTGCGCCGACCACAGCGAGGCGCACAGCGTGAGCAGCAACGGTCCGATGGTGAACATGACTTCCTGCGCCACCGCGTCCATCGCATACGCCGTGTGCACCTGGCCCTCCTTGTGGAGGACGGACGACCACAGCGCCCGCAGACCGCCCTCCAAGGGCGGCGTGAACAGTCCGGAGGCGGCCACGGCTGCATAGGCGAGCGGCAGCGGGCCGAGGCCCACGAAGGCGAACACGCCCATCGCGAGCGCCGACGCGACGGCGGCGGGCAGCTGCACCCGCGGCTGCCCGTACAGGTCCACCAGCCGCCCCAGCAGCGGCTGGCCCACGGCATTGGCGACCCCGTACACGGCCGCCAGGCCACCGGCCATGCTGTACGAGCCGCCCTCCGCGCGCACGAACAGCACGATGGCGATCGCGGCCACGGCGTTCGGCAGCCGGCCTATGAGCGTGCCGACGAGCAGCCGGGCGGCATGCCTCGCCCTGAGGACCTCCAGGTATGCGCCGGTCATCAGCAGCGCCGCCCCTCCGGGTAAGTTTTACGTATAACGTCCTTCGTCATACGTACCATGTGCGCTGTTCACGAGTCCAGACAACGGAGTGAGCCGCAGGGCTGGAGCGCCCCGCGGCGAACGACCAGGAGCAAGGAAGCAGGCGGACGGTGGCACACGGCAGCACCCGCCCCACCAGCCGCGACGTCGCCCAGGCGGCGGGCGTCTCGCAGGCCGCGGTCTCCCTCGTCCTCGGCGAGAAGTGGCGCGGCCGGGTCTCCGAGGCCACCGCCGAACGCGTCCGCGAGGCCGCCCGCGAACTCGGATACCGGCCCAACCTCGCCGCCCGCAACCTACGCCTCGGCCACACCCGCACCGTCCTCCTCGTCGTCCCCGCCCTCACCACCGAGTTCTTCGCTGGCGTCTACACCGGCGCCGCCCGCGTCGCGGCCCACCACGGCTTCGGCGTCGTCCTCTACCCCTCCCCCGAAGGCATCGGCCCCGCCCGCGACCCCTTCGCCTCCGCCCAGGCCGCCCTCGACGGCGTCATCGCCTCCTCCATGGCCGCCGACGCCCTCACCGCCATCCGCGGCGGCGACCAGCTGCCCCTGGTCATGCTGGACAGCGACCCGGACGGCAGCCTCGGGGCGGCGACGGTGAACCTCGACATCACGGACGGCGTCCGTCAGGTCGCCGATCACCTGCTCCGCCTCGGCCACCGCCGCTACCTGCACCTCGCAGCCGACGTGCCCTCCTGGACCTTCGACATACGGGCACGTGAGCTCGCCGCACGCATCGGCGAGGTGCCCGGCACCTCGCTTCTCACCGTCCGCGCACCCATCTCCATCGAGGGCGCCCGCACCGCCGCCGAGACCGCCCTCTCCGCCAACGGCCCCCGCCCCACGGCCATCGTCTGCGACGACGACAAACTCGCCGCCGGCGCCTACAAGGCCGTGCGCCGCCTGAGCCTGCGCATCCCGGACGACATCTCCGTGACCGGTCTCGACGACCTCGCCCTCGCCACCGCCATCGACCCCGAGCTGACCACCGTCCGCCTGGACGCCGAGCTCTTCGGGGAACGTGGCATGCAGGCCCTTCTGGCGGTCCTGGAAGGCCGTGAGCCCAAGGAGGGTGACATTCCGGTCGAGCTCGTCGTACGGGGCTCCACAGCACCGCCCAGCGCCCCCTGAAGGCCCGCGTGAACGCCTGTGCCCCGGCCGAGCGGGCGGCCGGGGCACAGTACGGGCGAATCGAGGTCGGAACTGCTCCTCGGTGAGGTCGGACTACTCCTCGGAACTGCCGGAGTCCTCGGAGTCCTCGGGTTCGTCCCCGTTGTCGGCGCTCTCGGCCTCGGTGGCCGCACCCTCGGCCGCCAGCAGCCGGGCCAGCTGACGGCCGACGATGCGCTTGAACTTGCGAGACTGCGGACGCGTACGGTCCAGCACCGCGACCTCGAGCCGCTCCGCTGGAATCTCCCGCTGCGTGCCGTTCGACTCGCGCGACAGGGCCTGGACCGCCAGCTTCAGCGCCTCGGCGAGACTCACGCCGTCCTGATGACGCTGATCCAGGTAATTGCTGATCAACTCGGCATTGCCGCCGACCGCGACCGAGCCGTGCTCGTCCACGATCGAGCCGTCGTGCGGCAGCCGGTAGATCTGGTCACCGTCAGGCGTCTCACCGACCTCGGCGACGACCAGCTCCACCTCGTACGGCTTCTCCGCCGCGGAGGAGAAGATCGT
Source organism: Streptomyces sp. NBC_01017 (assembly GCF_045162795.1). Classification (NCBI taxonomy): domain Bacteria; kingdom Bacillati; phylum Actinomycetota; class Actinomycetes; order Kitasatosporales; family Streptomycetaceae; genus Streptomyces; species Streptomyces sp. NBC_01017. The sequence goes on along the minus strand of NZ_CP108683.1, from coordinate 8,432,003 downwards.
GCCCAGCGTCTGCGCATAGACGTTGGCCAGACCACGCGCGGTCACGTCATCACGGTCATAGGTGTAACCACGCAGATCGGCGTACCGCACGCCGCCGATCCGCAGGTTCTCGTACTCGTTGTACTTGCCGGCGGCCGCGAAACCGATCCGGTCATAGATCTCGCTGAACTTGTGCAGCGCACGGGACGGGTTCTCGCCGACGAACACGATGCCGTCGGCATACTGCAGCACGACGAGGCTGCGGCCACGGGCGATGCCCTTGCGGGCGTACTCCGCCCGGTCGGCCATGGCCTGCTGGGGTGAGACATAGAACGGCGTCGACACCGGTTATCCGTCCCTTTCTGTCGAAGTCACAGGATCACCTTGCTAAGACCGAGCCGCCGCTACAGCAGCGCAGCCCGCGGGCCGTCGGGCTGCTCCAGACGCCGCGCCAGAATGGAACGGGCGATCTCGGAGGACTCGTCTTCGCCCAGTCGGCGGAATCCGTCCTCGGTGATCACGGTGACGATCGGGTAGATCCGGCGGGCGACATCGGGACCACCGGTCGCCGAGTCGTCGTCAGCCGCGTCGTACAGGGCCTGCACCACGAGGGTCGTGGCCTCGGCCTCGCTCAGGTCATCACGGAAGAGCTTCTTCATGGCGCCACGCGCGAAGATCGAACCGGAGCCGGTGGCGGCGAAACCGTGCTCCTCGGAACGACCACCGGTCACGTCGTACGAGAAGATCCGCCCCCTCTCCCGGTCGACGTCGTACCCCGCGAAGAGCGGTACGACGGCCAGCCCCTGCATGGCCATGCCCAGGTTGGACCGGATCATCGTCGACAGCCGGTTCGCCTTGCCCTCCAGCGACAGCTGAGCGCCCTCGACCTTCTCGAAGTGCTCCAGCTCCAGCTGGAAGAGCTTGACCATCTCCACGGCCAGACCGGCGGTGCCGGCGATACCGACGGCCGAGTACTCGTCGGCCGGGAACACCTTCTCGATGTCGCGCTGGGCGATCACATTCCCCATGGTCGCCCGCCGGTCACCCGCCAGCACGACACCGCCCGGGAACGTCACGGCCACGATGGTCGTGCCGTGCGGCGCCTCGATCACGCCCTGCGTGGGCGGCAGTTGGCGGTTGCCGGGCAGCATCTCGGGCTGATGCTCGGAGAGAAAGTCCATGAAGGAGGACGACCCAGGCGTCAGGAAGGCAGCTGGTAGACGCCCGGTGCTACGAGTGTTGGCTTCCACGCGATTCCTTCCAGGTAATCGGCAGCTCGGTTCATCGCTTCGGGATCGTTCCCTCAACAGGCCGAGGCCGGAAAAGCAGTTGAAGCACAGTACGCCACGGACCCTACCCGTCTTGTGGCGGTGATCCACATGAACGGCAAGCCCCTTGAAACAGATCGCGCGGAGCTCGTCCGAGCGGCAACCGGCTGGTCACGCGAGGGCTGCGCGCGGCTTGGACCTGCCGCACCGCACGCAGCCCTTCATCTCCGACTCACCGACCACCACTCCACCCCGTTTGCCTTCGAATCGAAGGAAAGGGCGACCTACTGCCCACCCTTTTGGACGAAGGACCGCACAAAGTCCTCCGCGTTCTCCTCGAGGACGTCGTCAATCTCGTCCAGAACCGAGTCGACGTCGTCGCTCAGCTTCTCCTGGCGCTCCTTGAGGTCCTCCGAAGCCTGCGTCTCCGCGGTCTGCTCCTCGACTTCCTCCGTGGAACGCGTGGCCTTCTGCTGTCCGCCGCCGGTGTCCTTGGTTGCCATATCCCTCACCCCGCTCAGTTCGCCCGACATGGTCGACAGGTCGGCTTTCCTGCCGATCGGTGATGATCAGACCCTACAAGCCGGGTCTGACATCGGCCCCGCAGTTTCTCCAACGTACGGGGGCCATCTCGATGATTCCCGGACGCCGGGATTTCCACCCTGCTCGGCCGATGTCCGGCTGACACCGCACGAGTACCCCTCAGTTGCCCGAGAGGACCTTGACCAGGTCTTCCGCCGTGCGACAGCGGTCCAGGAGCTCCTTGACGTGATTTCGCGTTCCGCGAAGCGGTTCGAGGGTTGGGACGCGCTGGAGGGAGTCCCGGCCGGGCAGGTCGAAGATCACCGAGTCCCAGGAGGCCGCGGCGACGTCGTCGGCGTACTGCTCCAGGCAGCGCCCGCGGAAGTACGCGCGCGTGTCCTCCGGCGGCTTCGTGCGGGCCCTCTCGACCTCGTTCTCGTCCAGGAGGCGCTTCATGCGTCCGCGGGCCGCGAGACGGTTGTAGAGGCCCTTCTCGGGGCGTACGTCGGCGTACTGGAGGTCGACGAGGTGAAGCCGCGCGGCGTCCCAGTCGAGGTCGTCGCGGCGCCGGTAGCCCTCCATGAGCTCTCGCTTGGCGACCCAGTCCAGCTCGCCCGCCAGGCTCATCGGATCCCGCTCCAGGCGGTTGAGGGTGTCCTCCCAGCGGGTCAGGACGTCCTTGGTCTGTTCGTCGGCGTCGGCGCCGAAGCGTTCCTCGACATATTTGCGGGAGAGCTCGTAGTACTCCATCTGGAGCTGTACCGCGGTCAGTGTGCGGCCGCTACGGAGCGTGATCAGGCGTTTGAGGGACGGGTCGTGCGACACCTGGTGGAGTGTGCGCACGGGCTGGTCCACGGCCAGGTCGACCGCGATGAAGCTGTCCTCGATCATCGACAGGACCAGGGCCGTGGTGCCCAGCTTCAGATACGTCGAGATCTCCGACAGGTTCGCGTCGCCGATGATCACGTGCAGGCGGCGGTATTTCTCCGCGTCCGCATGCGGTTCGTCGCGCGTGTTGATGATCGGGCGCTTCAGGGTCGTCTCGAGGCCCACCTCGACCTCGAAGTAGTCCGCTCGCTGGCTGAGCTGGAAGCCGTGTTCGTGGCCGTCCTGGCCGATGCCGACGCGGCCGGCGCCGGCGAAGACCTGGCGGGAGACGAAGAAGGGCGTCAGGTGGCGCACGATGTCGGAGAAGGGGGTTTCCCGCTTCATCAGGTAGTTCTCGTGCGTGCCGTAGGAGGCGCCCTTGTTGTCGGTGTTGTTCTTGTAGAGGTGGATGGGCTGGGCGCCGGGCAGCTGGGCGGCCCGCTCGGCCGCCTCGGCCATGATCCGCTCGCCGGCCTTGTCCCAGAGGACGGCGTCGCGGGGATTGGTCACCTCGGGGGAGCTGTATTCGGGGTGTGCGTGGTCGACGTAGAGCCGTGCCCCGTTGGTGAGGATGACGTTGGCGAGGCCGATGTCCTCGTCGGTGAGCTGGCTGGAGTCGGCGGCCTCGCGGGCGAGGTCGAAGCCTCGCGCGTCCCGCAGCGGGTTCTCCTCCTCGAAGTCCCAGCGAGCCCGGCGGGCCCGGTGCATCGCCGCCGCGTAGGCGTTGACGATCTGGGATGAGGTGAGCATGGCATTGGCGTTGGGGTGGCCGGGGACGGAGATCCCGTACTCCGTCTCGATGCCCATTACTCGCCGTACGGTCATGCGGCCCTCCTTGCCCGGCGGCGCCCTCGGTCGGGGGCGCCGCTCAAGTACCGCTGGCGCTCCGGTGCGTGTGCGGTGCCCGTCCCCGCACTGCGCGACTCGGCGGTACCGAAGAGCCTAGAACGCCTTTGCGCTGGTGGGGAGATCATTTGCGTCATTGCGTTGCTCGCCTTTGTTCCGGCGGTGGCCGGAAAAACAGTCGGCTGCGGGTACCCGGTGGGGGCACCCGCAGCCGCCCTGTCTTTTACAGGTACTGACCGGTGTTTGCCACCGTGTCGATGGAGCGTCCGGTGTCTGCGCCCTGCTTTCCGGTGATGAGGGTGCGGATGTACACGATCCGCTCGCCCTTCTTTCCGGAGATCCGGGCCCAGTCGTCCGGGTTGGTGGTGTTGGGCAGGTCCTCGTTCTCCTTGAACTCGTCCACGCAGGCCTGGAGGAGGTGGGAGACGCGGAGGCCCTTCTGGTTGTGCTCCAGGAAGTCCTTGATCGCCATCTTCTTGGCGCGGCCCACGATGTTCTCGATCATGGCGCCGGAATTGAAGTCCTTGAAGTAGAGGACTTCCTTGTCGCCGTTGGCGTAGGTGACTTCCAGGAAGCGGTTTTCCTCGGATTCGGCGTACATCTGCTCGACGGCGGTCTGGATCATGCTCTGGACCGTCATGGCCCTGTCGCCGCTGTGCTCGCCGACGTCCTCGGTGTGGAGCGGCAGGCGCTGGGTGAGGTACTTGCCGAAGATGTCCTTGGCGGCCTCGGCGTCCGGGCGCTCGATCTTGATCTTCACGTCCAGGCGGCCGGGGCGCAGGATGGCGGGGTCGATCATGTCCTCGCGGTTGGAGGCGCCGATCACGACCACGTTCTGCAGGCCTTCGACACCGTCGATCTCGGCGAGCAGCTGGGGGACGATGGTGTTCTCCACGTCCGAGCTGACACCGGAGCCACGGGTGCGGAAGAGGGATTCCATCTCGTCGAAGAAGACGATGACGGGTGTGCCCTCGCTGGCCTTTTCACGTGCACGCTGGAAGACGAGGCGGATCTGCCGCTCGGTCTCACCCACGTACTTGTTCAGAAGCTCGGGGCCCTTGATGTTGAGGAAGAAGCTCTTGCCGGTGGCCTGCCCGGTCACCTCGGCGACCTTCTTGGCCAGCGAGTTGGCGACGGCCTTCGCGATGAGCGTCTTGCCGCATCCGGGGGGCCCGTACAGGAGGACACCCTTGGGCGGCCGCAGTTCGTGCTCCCTGAACAGGTCGGGGTAGAGGTACGGGAGCTCGACCGCGTCGCGGATCATTTCGATCTGGTTGCCCAGGCCGCCGATCTGCTCGTAGCCGATGTCCGGTACTTCTTCGAGGACGAGTTCCTCGACTTCGCTCTTGGGGACGACCTCGTAGACGTAGCCGGAGCGGGGTTCGAGCAGCAGGGCGTCGCCGGGGCGGATGGTGACGTCCAGCAGAGGCTCGGCGAGCCGTACCACCCGTTCCTCATCGGTGTGCCCCACTACGAGGGCGCGCTCGCCGTCCTCGAGGATCTCCTTGAGGGTGACGATGTCGCCGACGCTCTCGTACTCCATGGCCTCGACCACGTTGAGCGCTTCGTTGAGCATTACTTCCTGGCCGCGCCTGAGGTCGTCTAGTTCGACGCTCGGGCTGACGTTCACGCGGAGTTTGCGGCCACCGGTGAAGATGTCGGCCGTGCCGTCCTCGTTCTGCGTCAGGAAGACACCGAAGCCGGCCGGTGGCTGTGCGAGCCGGTCGACTTCCTCCTTGAGGGCCACGATCTGGTCGCGGGCCTCACGGAGCGTGTTGGCGAGTCGCTCGTTCTGTGCGGACACGCCGGCCAGATTGGTCTGCAGCTCGACGATCCGCTCCTCGAGAATCCTCGTGTGCCGCGGAGAGTCGGCGAGCTTGCGTCGCAGGACGGCGATCTCCTGCTCAAGGTAGGCAATCTGCCCGGCCGGGTCGTCGGACCCCCGTCCCGGGCGGATGCCGCGGTTCATGTCGTCGTCGTGGGCTGCCACGGTCCTCACCTCCTCCAAGGGGAGCTGGACGCTTCCAGACCCTACCTGGGTGGGTGTCGATTGAAACCCCTAGATCACAAAGACTGTCGGGGTGTGTCCGATCTTCACCCTTGCGCTCTCCCTCACGCCAGGGGAATACCCACCGAACATGATTGGGAAGCCGCCGCAGGTAGGCTCGAAGCGTTCAACACCCTTCAGAGCTGGCCGGATTCCCGTCCGGCTCGGCGTACGGAACGGCAGGAGAGATGAGCGTGGAACAGGCGGCCGGGGTCGAGGGTCAGGCGCTGGAGGTCTGGATCGACCAGGATCTCTGTACCGGTGACGGCATCTGTGCCCAGTATGCGCCCGAGGTCTTCGAGCTGGACATCGACGGTCTGGCCTACGTGAAGGGCGCGGACGACGAGCTGTTGCAGGCCCAGGGGGCCACAACGCCCGTGCCGCTGCCGCTTCTCACGGACGTGGTGGACTCGGCGAAGGAGTGTCCGGGCGACTGCATCCATGTGCGTCGCGTTTCGGACAAGGTCGAAGTCTTCGGTCCGGACGCCGAGTGACCTTGCGCGTACGGGGTGTTACGACTGTCTGATTTCTCACACGTGCCCGTGGCGTAGGTCAGACGCTGTGGGCACCGGCGGGTGTCGAGCGGGCGAACGAGCCGTTCTTCCACTGCCACTTCGCGCTGTCCTTCACGTCGGGGCAGCACCGGGGCACGTCGTCGGTCGAGTAGCCGAGCAGGTCGGCGACGACGGCTCCGTCACGGACGGCGAGGTCGGAGACGGTGATGCTGTCCTTCGGGTTCACAAGGGTGGCGACGACGCGGGGCGTGGCCGCCCCGGTGCCACGGGTGAGGACGTAGACGCCGTCGGGCGGGGTGCCCATGGGGGCGTCGCAGTGCACGACGGTCACGGTTTCGGGACTGCCGTCGCCGTCCAGGTCCCCGCTGGCCTTCTTGACCACGACCGCCTTCACCGGGCCGCATTCCAGGGGGAACTCCACGCTCGCGGGATCCGGGGGCGCGACGGCCGCGGGGGCGTTCTTCGCATCCGGACCGGCCGTCTGGGCCGCTGTCGCCGAGTTGGGCTGCAGGACCGAGGACAGGGCCACGACACCGGCGACCGCTGTGGCGGTGGCGAGCCAGTGGATCGGGCGGGTGTGAGTGTGTGCCAGTTCCGGGACGGCGGATTGCTGCACTAGGAGCGTCTCCTGTGAGGGCTGTGCCGGTGGGGGTGGCCAGCATGGTGCCACACGTCACAGTACGGGGGAACGGCGGGGTGTGGAGTTCCCGTGCCGGTGTGATGGTTGGGAGTGCGTGGGGGGCGTGCGGGAGTCGTGCGGCGTTCGGACCAGCCGTTTGTCGTCTCGTGGATTTGTTGGCTTGTGGGTTTGTGGGCTTTTGCGTCAACAGAAAGGCGCTGTGGTCGAGTTCCGGGGGCGTTCCGGGAACTCGACCACAGCGCTTGTACGTTGATCGCGGCACAGGGCCGCCTCAGCGGCGGTTGCCTCCGTCGGCGTTGGGGCCCTCGTAGTCCTCGCCGTAGGCGCCCTTGGCGGGACGGCGGCGGCGCATGGGCGGCTCGACTCCGTCGGCGAGGCGGCGGGCGGTGAGCAGGAAGCCGGTGTGGCCGATCATCCGGTGGTCCGGGCGGACGGCCAGGCCCTCGACGTGCCAGTTGCGGATCATCGTCTCCCACGAGGTCGGCTCGTTGAAGCAGCCGATCTCGCGGATGGACTCGACGGTCCGGGCGAGCTGGGTGGTGGTGGCGACGTAGCAGCAGAGGATGCCGCCGGGCACGAGCGCCTTGGAGACGGCCTCCAGGCACTCCCAGGGGGCGAGCATGTCGAGGATGACGCGGTCGACGTCGGTGTCCGACAGGTTGTCCTGGAGGTCGCCCACGGTGAGCTGCCAGGCGGGGTGCGGGCCCCCGAAGTAGCGCTCCACGTTCGCCTGCGCGATCTCGGCGAAGTCCTCGCGGCGTTCGTAGGAGTGCAGCATGCCCTGGTCGCCGATGGCGCGCAGCAGGAAGCTGCTGAGCGAGCCGGAGCCGACGCCGGCCTCCACGACGCGTGCGCCGGGGAAGATGTCGGCGAAGGCGAGGATCTGCCCCGCGTCCTTGGGGTAGACCACGGCGGCACCGCGGGGCATGGACAGGACGTAGTCGGGGAGCAGGGGGCGCAGCGCGAGGTAGGCGACGTTCCCGGTGGTGCGGACAACGCTGCCCTCGGGAGCACCGATCAGTTCGTCGTGCGGGAAGGAACCCTTGTGGGTGTGGAAGTTCTTCCCGGCCTCGAGCGTGAACGTGTAGTGGCGGCCCTTGGGGTCGGTCAGCTGAACCTGGTCCCCGACCTTGAAGGGCCCGCGCCTGCGGGCGGCACCGGTCGGTTCGGACATGTGAACAGCCTACCGGCGTTTCGGGGGGCCGCCGACCACCGGGAATTGGGCGGCACCGCTTGGGGAGAGCGGTGATCAGCTCGGGCGGGCCATCGCCTTCACGAAGGCGCGCTCGACATCCGCCGCCGACAGCACGCCGTAGATCTCACCGGTCTCCTCGACGACCAGGTACTCGGTGGCGGGGGTGGCTCGGAGGGCGTCGAGGAGTTCCTCTCCGGCGAGTTCGGCGGAGACGCGCATGCCGTCGGTCAGGTCCTGCGCGAGGCCACTGACGGCGACCCAGGGGCGACGGTGTTCGGGTACGCCGACGATGGCGGCCTCGCGGACGAGGGAGAGGGGGTTGCCGTCGGCGTCGACGACGACCAGGGCGCGGGCGCCTGCGTCGTTGGCGCGGCGCAGCGCCTCGGACAGGGGTGTGCTCGTCTCGACGGGGACGGCGCGGCGGGTGAGGGTGCGGGCGCGCAGGTCGGGGAGGTGCTCGCGCAGGCGGGCCATGCGCAGGCTGTTGCCGGCGCCGGTCCAGATGATCGCGGCGAGGATGGCGGCCAGCAGGGCGTCCATGACGGTGTCCATGCCGACGTTGTCCACGGCGTCGGAGCCGAGCGCACCGGACTGGGTGAGCCACGGGAGCCCGACGAGGACGGAGACGGCGAGGGCGCGGCCGACCCAGGCGGCGGCGACGGTGCCGGTCATCGGCCTGCCGGTGATCTTCCAGACGACCGCGCGGAGCATGCGGCCACCGTCGAGGGGCAGGCCGGGGAGCAGGTTGAAGGCGGCCACGATCAGGTTGGAGATCATCAGGCCGGCCAGCAGGACGCCGGGGACGGTACCGGGTTCGACGGCCTGCAGGGCGCCGTAGAAGACGCCGGAGAGGACGAGGGAGAGCAGGGGTCCGACGAAGGCCAGCACGAACTCCCGCCCTGGCGTCTCGGCCTCCTTCTCGATCTCGGAGACCCCGCCGAAGAACTGCAGCTGGATACGGCGCACGGGCAGCTTGAAGCGGAGCGCGGCGACGGTGTGGGCGAGCTCGTGGACGAGGACGGAGGCGTAGAAGGCGACCGCGAAGAAGAGGGAGACAAGGTAGCGGACGGCGCCGAGCTCCGGCAGCACGCGCTCGAGCTGTCCCCCGAACACCCAGGTGATCAGCGCAGCGACCAGGAACCAGCTGGGGGCGACGTAGACGGGCACGCCGAACGGCCGGCCCATGAGCAGCCCGCCGCGGGGGTCCTTGGGGCGCTGCGGCGGACGGCCCTTGGTGGTGCCGGAGTGGGCGAGGGTGCGGTCGGGGTGGGTGTCGCTGTGGGAGGCCTGCGCGAACGGGCTCTCGGCGTCGCGACGGTCAGGCGTGCGCGGGTCGGTGGCGTCGCCGGGGGCGGGGTCGGCTTCCTCGCGGGACTCGGACGAGACCGGCGTCGCGGGGCCGGGAGTCGTGTCGCCGCTGTCGCCGGTGCCGCTCGCGTCGTCCTTGGGCTGCTCGTCGGACGGAGCCGGGTCGGGGCGCGCGGGTCCGGTGGCCGGGGCCTCACGGTCCGGTCGGCGCTCGCTCGACTCGTCGGTGCCGGACCGCGGCTGCCCGCTCCCGCCGCTCTCGTCCACGGTGTCCCCTCGTTCGAAGCGTCTTCCGCGCCTGCCGGGCGGATGGGTCTCGGGTCGATGGTATGCGGCCGTCGCAGCGCGTTTCGCCCCGGCACCCCCTCTGTTTCCCCGTCCGCCGCAGCCGTAACGGCCGGGGCTGGGTCACTGTCAGTGGTGGGCCGTAAGGTCTGTGGTCATGGAGACGAGCACGGAGGGTGCCGCGGCGGACTGCGGCAGTGACACCGCGCCGGCGGCAGAGCCGGTGACGGACGAGTACCCGGTGGGGACGGACAGTACGGCGACGGCGGTCGAGGCGGGTGAGAGCGCGGCCGCAGCGGGCGGCACGGCCGTGCGTCCGGCGATAGCGCCGGCCTCGCTGTCCCCTTCCCGTGCCAGTGACTTCATGCAGTGCCCGCTGCTCTACCGGTTCCGGGTGATCGACCGGCTGCCCGAGAAGCCGAGCGCGGCGGCGACCAGGGGCACGCTGGTGCACGCGGTACTGGAGCGGCTCTTCGACGCCCCGGCCGCCGAGCGGACCGCTCCGCGCGCCAAGTCCCTCATCCCGGGCCAGTGGGACCGGCTGCGGGAGAGCAGGCCGGAGGTCCTGGAGCTGTTCGCGGACGATCCCGAGGGCGAGCGGCTGGCGACCTGGCTGGGTGAGGCGGAGCGGCTCGTGGAGCGGTGGTTCGGTCTGGAGGATCCGACCCGGCTGGAGCCCGCCGAGCGGGAGCTGTTCATCGAGGCCGAGCTGGACTCGGGGCTGCGGCTGCGCGGCATCATCGACCGCGTCGACGTGGCGCCGACGGGCGAGGTGCGGATCGTCGACTACAAGACGGGCAAGGCGCCCCGGCCCGAGTATGCCGAGGGCGCGCTGTTCCAGATGAAGTTCTACGCCCTGGTCGTGTGGCGGCTGAAGAAGGTGATCCCTCGCCGGCTCCAGCTCGTCTATCTGGGCAGCGGTGACGTGCTGACGTACGACCCCGTCCTCGCCGACCTGGAGCGGGTGGAGCGCAAGCTGCTGGCGCTGTGGGAGGCGATCCGGACGGCGACCGAGACGGGTGACTGGCGTCCGAAGCAGACGAAGCTGTGCGGCTGGTGCGATCACCAGGCCCACTGCCCGGAATTCGGCGGCACTCCCCCGCCGTATCCGCTGCCGGTCAGGGCGGGCGAGTCCGGCGGCGGTGCGCAGGGCAGAATGGGGCCGGACTAGGCGAAGGAGACTCACGTGGCCATCCGCGTCCTACTGGTCGACGACCAGCCCCTGCTGCGTACCGGCTTCCGGATGATTCTGGAGGCGGAGCAGGACATCGCGGTCGTGGGCGAGGCCGGTGACGGCCTGCAAGCTCTCGACCAGGTGCGGGCCCTGCAGCCCGACGTGGTTCTGATGGACATCCGCATGCCTCGCATGGACGGGGTCGAGGCGACCCGGCAGATCACCGGTCCCGGGCGGGACGGCCCGGCGAAGGTGCTGGTGCTGACCACGTTCGACCTCGACGAGTACGTGGTGGAGGCGCTCAAGGCGGGAGCCAGCGGCTTCCTGCTGAAGGACGCCCCGGCCAACGAGCTGGTGCAGGCGATCCGGGTGGTCGCGGGCGGCGAGGCGATGCTCGCGCCGAGCATCACGCGCCGGCTGCTCGACAAGTACGCCACGCATCTGCCGTCGGGCGACGAGCCGGTTCCGGACACCCTGCACACGCTGACCGAGCGCGAGGTGGAGGTGCTGAAGCTGGTGGCGCGGGGCCTGTCCAACGCCGAGATCGCCGCCGACCTCTTCGTCAGCGAGACCACCGTCAAGACCCACGTGGGCCACGTCCTGACCAAGCTGGGGCTGCGGGACCGGGTGCAGGCCGCGGTGTACGCGTACGAGAGCGGGCTGGTGCGTCCGGGCGCCCAGTAGGGACCCGCACGGCACGACTAGGCGACGACGCAGAGGGCGCCCCTTCTCAGGAAGGGGCGCCCTCTGCGTACTTCGTCCTCCGTCAGCCCTTGCTCAGCTCCCAGAAGCGGAACACGGTGGAGGCGTCGAGGCAGTACTCCAGGCCGTAGACGTTGTCGCGGACGACCGCGTACTGCTTGGCCTGCCAGACCGGAAGGACGGGGACTTCCTCGGCCACGATGTCCTGGAGCCGGTTGAACTCGTCGTCCGTCGCGGCGCGGTCGCTCTCGGCGGCGGTGCGCGGGATGAGCGTGCCGGTGATGGCGTCGTTGCTGTAGTTGTTGCTCAGCACGTTGCCCTTGCCGAAGAAGGGGGCCGTGAAGCTGTCGGCGTCCGGGTAGTCCGGGATCCAGCCCTTCACGTACACGCCGTACTTGCCGTCGGCGATGTCCCTCTCGTACTGGTCGAACGCGACGGACTGCACATCGGCGTCGAACAGGCCACTGGCGTTGAGCTGCTGCGCGATCGTCTCCAACTCCTGGTCGGTGGCCGGGCCGTAGCGCGACGGGGTGGACCAGAGGGTGAGCTTGACCTTGCCGTCGATGCCCTCGTCCCGCAGGGCCGCGGCGGCCTTCTCCTTGGAGGGGCGGGCGCCGTAGGTGTCGAAGAAGGCCGTGTTGTGTCCGCTGATACCGGCCGGGATGATCGAGTACAGCGGGGTGGCCGTGCCCTGGTAGACGTCCTTGATGAGGGCGTCACGGTCGAGGAGGTAGGCCATGGCCTTGCGCACGCCGAGCTTGCCGGCGACCGGGTCGTCCATGTTGAAGACCAGGTGCTGGACCTCGGCGCTGCTGCCTTCGACGACCTCCGCACCGGAGTCGCCGCCGGACTTCTCGACGTCGGCGATGCCGCCCGCGGTGAGGCCGCGGTAGGCGATGTCGACCTCGTTGGCGCTCAGGGCCTTCTTCAGGGCGTCCTGGTCGCCGTGGAAGAACTTCATGGTCACGCCGTCGTTCTGTACCTCGGCGGTGCCCTTGTAGTTCTCGTTGACGGAGAAGACGGCCTCGTCGTCGTCGAACTTGTCGAGCTTGTACGGGCCGGAGCCGACCGCCTGGTCGTCCTTGCGCAGGCCGCTCGCGTCGTACTGCTCCTGGTCGACGATGGAGCCGGCGCCGGAGGCTATCTTGCTCGGGAAGGTGGCGTCGGGGGTGTTGAGCTGGAAGACGACCGTCTTGTCGTCCGGCGTCTCGACCTTGTCGAGCGTGGGGAACATGACGGCGGGGCCGTCGGGGTCGTTGATCTTCAGCATGCGGTCGAAGGAGAACTTGACGTCCTCCGAGGTGAGCGCGTCACCGTTGCTGAACTTCAGACCGTCCTTGAGCGTGCACCTGTAGACCGTCGTCTGTGTGTCGGAGAAGGAGCACTGCTCGGCGGCCTCCGGCTGCGGTTCGGTGGCGCCCTTGGGGAAGCTGAGCAGCGACTGGAAGACGTTGTTGAACAACAGCCAGGAGCCGGGGTCGTAGCCGGAGGCGGGGTCGGTGGCGAGGACGTCGTCCGACATTCCCATGACCACCGAGGTACCGGTCCCCCCGGTGCCCGCGGTCTCGGTTCCACAGCCGGTCAGCAGGCCGGAGGCCAGCCCTGCCACGACGGGCAGGACCGGCCACTGGTTGCGCATGTTCACTTACAAGTGCCTTGTCGTCGGTTGTGAGGTACCCGGGCACCCGTCCTGGATCCCGGGCCGAGCCGGCGCCCTGGTCGTGGCCGCCGGGCACGGGTGAGGTCAGCCGCTCACGCCACGGCCGAGCTCCCACAGCTGAAGGGTCGAGGAGGAGTTGAGCACGTACGCCGTGCCCGTGACGTCATCGCCGGCGGCGACGAACTGCTTGCCCTGCCACAGCGGCAGCACGGGCACGTCATCGGCGACGATGTCCTGAATGTCCGTCAGGCTGCCGGAGGCCGACAGGCGGTCGGCGACGCGGCGGGACTCCGGGATGAGGGTGTTGCGGATCGTGCTGTTGGCGTACGGCGAGCCGAGGAAGTTGTCCTTGTCGAGGAACGGCGCGAGGTAGTTGTCGGCGTCCGGGAAGTCCGGGAACCAGCCCATGCCGTAGACCTCGTACTCGCCCTTCTGCTCGGCGGGGCGGAACGTCGCCCAGGGGGCGCCCTTGATGTCGACGTCGAACAGGCCGCTGTCGTTGAGCTGCTTCTGCAGCAGCTCGAACTCCTTCTTCGTGGCCGAGCCGTAGTGGTCGGTGGTGTAGTGCAGCGTGAGCTTCACCGGGGTGGTGACGCCGGCCTTCTCCAGCATGGACTTGGCCTTGGCGGTGCTCGGGTCGCCGTACTTGTTGAAGAACGCGTTGGAATGGCCCGTGATGCTGGCGGGGACCAGCGAGTAGAGCGGTTCGGCCTGGGAGCCGTAGACCTTGGAGACGAGTTCGCCGCGGTCGATGACCTGTGCCATGGCCTGACGGACGGCCTTCGTACGGACCGACGCGTCGTTGGTGTTGAAGGCCAGGTAGCGGATTTCCAGGCCGGACATGTCGACGAGGTCGACGGTGTCGTCGGAGTCGGCCGACAGCTTCTGGATCTGCTCGGGCGACATGGTGCGGGTCATCAGGTCGATGTCGCCCTTGTCGAGGGCGGTGCCCATCTCGTCGGCGTCCGTGAAGTTGCGCAGCTCGACCTTGTCGTTGTTCACCTTCAGACTCCCCTTGTAGTCGGGGTTCTTGGTGAACACGGCGGAGACCAGCTCGTCGTTCTTGACCTCGGACTGGAGGGTGTACGGGCCGGAGCCGTCGAGCTCGAAGCCGTCGCGCAGCTTGTCCTTGGCGTAGATGTCCGGGTCGACGATGCCTGCGACCGGGGTGGACAGCTTGAACGGGAAGGTGGCGTCGGCGGTCTTGAGGTGGAAGATGACCTCGCGGTCGCCCTGGGTCTCGACGGTGTCGATGGTGGACAGCAGCGCGAAGACGCCGCTGTCGGCCTTGAGAGCGCGGGCGCGGTCGATGGAGTACTTCACGTCGTCCGCGGTGACCGGGTCGCCGTTCGAGAACTTCAGGTCCTTGCGCAGGGTGCACGCGTAGCGCTCGTTGCCGCTGTCGGTGAAGCCGCAGGTCTGGGCGGCCTCCGGCACCGGTTCACCCTCGCCGCGCGGCTGGATCATCAGGGTCTGCACGGTCTGGCGCAGGATGTTCCAGGTGCCGACGTCGTAGGCGTAGGCCGGATCGAGCGGTGCGGGAGCGTCCTTCGAGGCAGTGAACGCGTCCGTGGTGCCGACGACGATCGCGTCGCCGCTGTCGCTGCCGCTGTCGGTTCCACCACAGGCGGCGAGAACCGGCACAAGCAGGCCGATGACGGCCGGCAGCACCAAAGTCTTGCGGTTCATGCTCGGGTTTCTCCAGCTGTCGACTCCGTGTACCCGGCATGCAGGGGTGTCGCGGCGGATCACGGGGTAAGTTCGATGTTCTCGCGACGAGGTTAGTCCGCGCCCGCAGGAGGGTTCGCCGCGACCGGAGTTGAGGCCCCATCACGCTGTGGAGCCGGTCGCGGACGCACCGGAAACCTTGGACCGGAAGGATTCGTGCACCGGTCCATCAATCGGGACACAAAGGTGCGCCCCAAACCCTCGGCACAGGGGGTGCTGCACACTGCGAGCCACCTGTCGACCCCATGGGCAGTGGTAAACGTCACAAACTGAACGGTCTTGGCGCGCACCGGAATTCAGCCATCCGGCGCCACTCGAATTCCCTTGCGGAATTCCCGCGCTATCGGCGTTGCACGCTGGGTGAACGCCGGCCCTATTTCAGTTGTCGCACGTTGTCAGTCGTCGTCAGACGGTGATCAGGCCGCGCAAAAATGCCAGATCGACCTCTTCCAGCGAGGTCACCACGGTGCGCCGGGCGGCCGGGGTGATCGGCGCAACCGACGGTACGGCCACGACGTGACAGCCGGCGGCCTCCGCCGCGGCGACGCCGGTCGCGGTGTCCTCGACGACCGCGCACCGGGTGGGATCGGCGCCCAGTCCGGCCGCGGCGAACAGGTACGGGTCCGGGTGCGGCTTGGTGCGCTCCACCTCGTCGCCGGCGACGGTCAGCGCGAAGTGCTGCGGGCCGAGCGAGGTGAGCACCCGGTCGATGATGCGCCGGTGCGAGGCGGACACCAGCGCCGTGGGGATCTCGTACGCGGCCAGCTCGGCCAGCAGCCGGGCCGCGCCCGGCATCAGCGGCAGGGCGCGGTCGATACGGTCCTCGAAGCCCTGGTTCAGCAGCAGCGTGAGCTCGGCGAGAGCGATGTCGGCGCCGGTGGCCTCGATCAGGAATCCGGCGCTGCGGCTCATCGGGCCGCCGACCACGACATGGCGCCAGGTGTCGTCGAGGGTGTGGCCCAGGCTCGCGAAGACCTCGACCTCGACGTCCCACCAGAAGCCCTCGGTGTCCACCAGGGTTCCGTCCATGTCGAGGAGGACCGCCTGCAGGGCCGAGCCGTCGGCCGTACGGGTTACTGGTGCGGGGACCGTGCTGGTCATCCACGTACCTCCTTGAAGGGACGATCAGGCCGGTTCCCACGGAGGGAACCGGCCTGCGGTGGACCGTCCAGTGTACGACCTGCGCGAACGAAGCGCCTGGTTTGACCGGTGTGCCTCGGGGCACACCTGTTACCCGTCCGCAATCGGGCCGGGGGTCGCCTCAGCGTGCGTTGAAGTACTTCGCCTCGGGGTGGTGGATGACGATCGCGTCCGTGGACTGCTCGGGGTGCAGCTGGAACTCCTCGGACAGGTGGACGCCGATGCGCTCCGGCTGGAGCAGGTCGGCGATCTTGGCGCGATCCTCCAGGTTGGGGCAGGCGCCGTAGCCGAGGGAGAAGCGGGCGCCCCGGTACTTCAGCGCGAACATGTCCTCGATGCCGGCCGGGTCCTCACCGGCGAAGCCCAGCTCGGAACGCACGCGCGCGTGCCAGTACTCGGCGAGTGCCTCCGCCAACTGCACGGACAGGCCATGCAGTTCGAGGTAGTCCCGGTAGGCGTTGGCCTCGAACATCCGGGCCGTCTCCTCACCGATCCGCGAGCCCACGGTGACGACCTGGAGGCCCACGACGTCCGTCTCGCCCGACTCCTGCGGGCGGAAGAAGTCCGCGAGGCACAGCCGGCGGCCGCGGCGCTGGCGCGGGAAGGTGAAGCGGGTGCGTTCGTTGCCGTGCTCGTCCAGCAGGATCAGGTCGTCGTCCTTGGAGACGCACGGGAAGTAGCCGTAGACCACGGCGGCTTCCAGGAGGTTCTCCGTCTGGAGCTTGTCGAGCAGGCCGCGCAGCCGCGGGCGGCCCTCGGTCTCGACGAGTTCCTGGTACGACGGTCCGTCGCCGCTGCGGGTCTCCTTCAGGCCCCACTGGCCCTTGAAGAGGGCGCCCTCGTCGAGCCAGGACGCGTACTCCTTGAGCTGGATGCCCTTGATGACGCGGGTGCCCCGGAACGGCGGCTCGGGCAGCGGGTTGTCGACAGCAACGTCGGAGCGGACGTGCCCTTCCTCGGGGCGCTCGTCCAGTACGGCCGTCGCGGTGGCGCTCTTGACCCGGCGCTGCTTGAGCTCGGGCAGCTGCACGCCGGGCACGCCCCGCTTGACGCCGATGAGGGCGTCCATCAGGCGCAGGCCCTCGAAGGCGTCGCGGGCGTAGCGGACTTCGCCCTCGTAGATCTCGTGCAGGTCCTGCTCGACGTACGCGCGCGTGAGGGCCGCGCCGCCGAGGATGACCGGGTAATCGGCCGCGAGACCGCGCTGGTTGAGCTCTTCCAGGTTCTCCTTCATGATCACCGTGGACTTCACCAGCAGCCCGGACATGCCGATGACGTCGGCCCGGTGCTCCTCGGCGGCTTCCAGGATCGCGGAGACGGGCTGCTTGATGCCCAGGTTGACCACGTTGTAGCCGTTGTTGGACAGGATGATGTCCACCAGGTTCTTGCCGATGTCGTGCACGTCGCCGCGCACCGTGGCCAGCACGATGGTGCCCTTGCCGTCGGCGTCCGTCTTCTCCATGTGCGGTTCGAGGAAGGCGACGGCGGACTTCATCACCTCGGCGGACTGGAGCACGAACGGCAGCTGCATCTGGCCGGAGCCGAACAGCTCGCCGACGACCTTCATGCCGTCCAGGAGCGTCTCGTTGACGATGTCGAGGGCGGAGCGGGCCTGGAGGGCGTCGTCGAGGTCGGCTTCCAGGCCGTTCTTCTCGCCGTCGATGATGCGGCGCTTGAGGCGCTCCTCCAGCGGGAGGGCGGCGAGTTCCTCGGCCTTGCCGGCCTTCAGGGACTTGGCGGTGGCGCCCTCGAACAGGGCCATGAGCTTCTGCAGCGGGTCGTAGCCCTCGGCGCGGCGGTCGTGGATGAGGTCGAGGGCGGTCTGGACCTCTTCCTCGGAGAAGCGGGCGATCGGAAGGATCTTCGACGCGTGCACGATCGCCGAGTCCAGGCCCGCCTTGACGCACTCGTCGAGGAAGACGGAGTTGAGCAGGATGCGGGCGGCCGGGTTCAGGCCGAAGGAGATGTTCGACAGGCCGAGGGTGGTCTGGACATCGGGGTGGAGCCGCTTGAGCTCGCGGATCGCCTCGATGGTGGCGATGCCGTCCCCCCGGGACTCCTCCTGACCCGTGCAGATGGTGAAGGTCAGGGTGTCGATGAGGATGTCGGACTCGAGGATGCCCCAGTTCGTCGTCAGGTCCTCGATCAGCCGCTCGGCGATCTCGACCTTCTTCTCGGGGGTGCGGGCCTGGCCCTCCTCGTCGATGGTCAGCGCGATCAGCGCGGCGCCGTGCTCGCGGGCGAGCTCGGTGACCTTCGCGAAGCGGGACTCGGGGCCGTCGCCGTCCTCGTAGTTGACGGAGTTGATGACCGCGCGCCCGCCGAGCTTCTCCAGACCGGCCTGGATGACGTCGACCTCGGTCGAGTCCAGGACGATCGGCAGCGTGGAGGCGGTGGCGAAGCGGCCGGCCAGCTCCTCCATGTCGGCGACGCCGTCCCGGCCGACGTAGTCGACGCACAGGTCGAGCATGTGGGCGCCCTCGCGGATCTGGTCGCGGGCCATCTCCACACAGTCGTCCCAGCGTGCGGCCAGCATGGCCTCGCGGAACTTCTTCGAGCCGTTGGCGTTGGTGCGCTCGCCGATGGCCAGGTAGGAGGTGTCCTGCCGGAACGGCACCGTCTGGTACAGGGAGGCCGCGCCGGGCTCGGGCTGAGGCCTGCGCTCCACGGGCGTGGCCTCCCGGACCCGCTCGACGAGCTGCCTGAGGTGCTCGGGGGTCGTGCCGCAGCAGCCGCCGATGAGGTTCAGGCCGTAGTCCCGTACGAAGGTCTCCTGGGCGTCGGCCAGGCCCTCCGGGTCGAGCGGGAAGTGGGCGCCGTCCTTGGTGAGGATCGGCAGGCCGGCGTTCGGCATGCACAGCAGCGGCGTGCGGGAGTGCCGGGCGAGGTAGCGCAGGTGCTCGCTCATCTCGGCCGGGCCGGTCGAACAGTTCAGGCCGATCATGTCGATGCCGAGGGGCTCCAGCGCGGTCAGCGCGGCGCCGATCTCGGAGCCGAGCAGCATGGTGCCGGTGGTCTCGAAGGCCATGGAGACCAGCAGCGGCACCTCGGCGCCGGTCGCCTCCATGGCGCGGCGGGCGCCCAGGATCGACGACTTCGTCTGCAGGAGGTCCTGCGTGGTCTCCACGATCAGGGCGTCCGCGCCGCCGGCGAGCAGGCCCTCGGCGTTCGCCTGGAAGCCGTCGCGCAGCGCGCCGTAGCCGATGTGGCCGAGGGTCGGCAGCTTCGTGCCGGGTCCGATCGAGCCGAGCACCCACCGCTGGCGGCCGTCACGGGCGCCGAACTCGTCGGCCGTCTCGCGGGCGATACGGGCGCCCGCCTCGGACAGCTCGTACACCCGGTCGGCGATGTCGTATTCGGCCATGGCCGAGTGGTTGGCGCCGAACGTGTTCGTCTCGACGCAGTCCACGCCCGCGCCGAAGTACTCCTCGTGGACGGAGCGGACGATGTCGGGGCGGGTCAGGTTGAGGATCTCGTTGCAGCCCTCAAGGTTCTCGAAGTCCTCGAGTGTGGGCTCCTGGGCCTGCAACATGGTGCCCATCGCTCCGTCGGCGACCACCACTCGGGTGGCGAGCGCCTCGCGGAGCGCGGACACACGGGTCCGGCTGTCGGCGGAAGGGGTCGGTGGCAACGAGGCCATGTAAGGGCTCCCTGGAGTGCGACGGCTGTCGGCTTTGCGCCCTTTACGGATCCGTCCGCAGTGGGCGCACGCCGCAAGGGTAGCCGGGACTGCCGTCGAACGGTCAGGCGGTCCACGAGGCGGGACGAGGATGACGGCAGGGTCGATCTTCGGCCACGGGTGGGGCAACACCAAGGGACGGATAACCGCCGACCATTGGCGGGAGGTCGGCATCGACCGGTAGTGTTCGACATTGCCGAACGGCGGCAGCGACGTCGCACGGTCGACGCTCGAAGGGGACGGAGGCAGCACGGCGATGGCACGGAACATCCAGTCGCTCGAACGGGCGGCCGCGATGCTGCGGCTCCTCGCAGGCGGTGAGCGACGCCTCGGCCTGTCCGACATCGCCTCGTCGCTGGGCCTCGCCAAGGGCACCGCACACGGAATCCTGCGCACCCTCCAGCAGGAGGGCTTCGTCGAGCAGGACGACGCGTCCGGGCGCTATCAGCTGGGCGCCGAGCTGCTGCGCCTGGGCACCACCTATCTGGACGTGCACGAGCTGCGGGCCCGCGCCCTGGTGTGGACGGACGACCTGGCCCGCTCCAGCGGGGAGAGCGTCTATCTGGGCGTGCTGCACCAGCAGGGCGTACTGATCGTCCACCACGTCTTCCGCCCCGACGACAGCCGGCAGGTGCTGGAGATCGGCGCCATGCAGCCGCTGCACTCCACGGCCCTGGGCAAGGTCCTGTCGGCGTACGACCCGGTCGCGCACAGCGAGGTCATCGAGGCCGACCGCAAGGCCTTCACGGACCGCACCGTGTGCGAGCTGGACGCCTTCGAGCACATCCTCGACGTGACACGCGCGCGTGGCTACGCGGCCGACGTCGAGGAGACCTGGGAGGGCGTCGCCTCTGTCGCCGCCTGCATCCACGACCGGCGCCGTATGCCGGTCGGCTCGGTCGGCATCACCGGCGCCGTGGAGCGGCTGTGCCGTGACGGCGAGCTGCGCCCGGAGCTGGTCGCGGCGGTGCGGGACTGCGCCCGCGCGGTGTCGCGGGACCTGGGCGCCGGGCGGTTCTGAGAAGCCGAACGGGGCGAGAAGTGGGCACCGGGACGTCGTAGGACGTTCCGGTGCTTCGCCATTCCCCGGCACTGCCGTCACTGGTGTCGACAAATCAACACAAGCGACAACGATCGCACATTCGACGACGCGACCCTTGACGCATGTGTGACGCCGGGGCAAGCTCCCGTCCATCGGTCGGCATTGTCGAACACCTACCGGCAATACGCGCTAGAGTGTGACAACGCCAAGGGCCGGCGCCGCTCTCACCCGAGGGCGACGCGAACCACCGGAGGGACCCGGAGGTTCGGCTTCCCCTGGACGAAGGACAAAGGAGTCGCGGGTGTCCAGCTCCGACATCTTCATCGGCGAGACCATCGGTACCGCCATACTCATCCTGCTCGGCGGCGGCGTCTGTGCCGCTGTGACGCTGAAGGCCTCCAAGGCCCGCAACGCCGGCTGGCTCGCCATCACCTTCGGGTGGGGCTTCGCAGTGCTTACGGCGGTCTACACCTCGGCGCCGCTCTCCGGCGCCCACCTGAACCCGGCCGTGACCGTCGCGCTCGCGATCAAGGACAGCGACTGGAGCAACGTTCCGACGTACTTCGCGGGACAGATGCTCGGCGCCATGATCGGTGCGGCGCTGGTGTGGGTCGCCTACTACGGCCAGTTCCACGCCCACCTCACCGACAAGGAGATCGTCGGCGGTCCGGGTGCGCAGGCCACGGCGGCCAAGGCCGTCGAGGCCCAGGAGAAGGGCGCCGGCCCGGTCCTGGGCATCTTCTCCACCGGTCCCGAGATCCGGAACGCGGTGCAGAACCTCGCCACGGAGATCATCGGCACCGTCGTGCTGGTGCTCGCGGTCCTCACGCAGGGCCTGAACGACAGCGGCAAGGGCCTGGGCACCCTGGGCGCCCTGATCACCGCGCTCGTGGTCGTCTCGATCGGTCTGTCGCTCGGCGGCCCGACCGGCTACGCGATCAACCCGGCCCGTGACCTCGGTCCGCGTATCGTCCACGCCCTTCTGCCCCTGCCCAACAAGGGCGGTTCCGACTGGGGCTACGCCTGGATCCCGGTGGTCGGTCCGCTGATCGGCGGCGCCATCGCGGCAGGCATATACAACGTCGCTTTTGCTTAGGAGTACGAGCTTCACCCGTTTGAGTGAGAAGCACCGAAACTCTCAGCACGCGCCGTACGTAAAGCCCCATAACCACGGAACTTCCAGGAGCACACAGTGACCGACGCCCACACCGCCGGGCCCTTCATCGCCGCCATCGACCAGGGCACCACCTCCTCCCGCTGCATCGTCTTCGACCGCGACGGCCGGATCGTCTCCGTCGACCAGAAGGAGCACGAGCAGATCTTCCCGAAGCCGGGCTGGGTCGAGCACAACGCCAACGAGATCTGGACCAACGTCCAGGAGGTCGTCGCCGGAGCCATCCAGAAGGCCGGCATCACCCGCGACGACATCAAGGCCATCGGCATCACCAACCAGCGCGAGACGACCGTGCTGTGGGACAAGAACACCGGTGAGCCCGTCCACAACGCCATCGTCTGGCAGGACACCCGCACCGACGGGCTCTGCAAGGAACTCGGCCGCAACGTCGGCCAGGACCGCTTCCGCCGCGAGACCGGTCTGCCCCTCGCCTCCTACTTCGCCGGTCCCAAGGCCCGCTGGCTGCTGGACAACGTCGAGGGCCTCAAGGAGCGCGCCGAGGCCGGCGACATCCTCTTCGGCACCATGGACACCTGGGTCATCTGGAACCTGACCGGTGGTGCCGACGGCGGCAAGCACGTCACCGACGTCACCAACGCCTCCCGCACCATGCTGATGAACCTGCACACCATGGAGTGGGACGAGAAGATCGCCGAGTCGATCGGCGTGCCGCTGCAGATCCTGCCGGAGATCCGGTCCTCCGCCGAGGTCTACGGCGAGGTCACCGGCGGCAAGCTGGGCGACCTGCTCGGCGGTATCCCCGTCGCCTCCGCGCTCGGCGACCAGCAGGCGGCCCTGTTCGGCCAGACCTGTTTCTCCGAGGGCGAGGTCAAGTCGACGTACGGCACCGGCACCTTCATGGTGATGAACACCGGCGACAAGATCATCAACTCGTACGCGGGCCTGCTGACCACGGTCGGCTACAAGATCGGCGACGAGCCGACGGTGTATGCCCTGGAGGGCTCGATCGCCGTCACCGGGTCGCTGGTGCAGTGGATGCGCGACCAGATGGGCCTGATCTCCACCGCCGCCGAGATCGAGACGCTCGCGCTCTCGGTCGAGGACAACGGCGGCGCCTACTTCGTACCGGCCTTCTCCGGCCTGTTCGCCCCGCACTGGCGCTCCGACGCCCGCGGTGTGATCGCCGGCCTGACCCGGTACGTCACCAAGGCGCACCTCGCGCGTGCCGTCCTGGAGGCGACCGCGTGGCAGACGCGGGAGATCGCCGACGCCATGGTCAAGGACTCCGGCGACGAGCTGGTGGCCCTGAAGGTCGACGGCGGCATGACCTCCAACAACCTGCTGATGCAGACCCTCTCGGACGTCCTGGACGCACCCGTGGTGCGCCCGATGGTCGCCGAGACCACCTGCCTCGGCGCCGCCTACGCCGCCGGTCTCGCCGTCGGCTTCTGGTCCGGCACCGACGAACTGCGCGCCAACTGGCGCCGGGCCGCCGAGTGGACCCCCCACATGGACGCGGAGACCCGCGACCGTGAGTACAAGAACTGGCTCAAGGCCGTCGAGCGGACCATGGGCTGGATCGAGGACGACGAGAGCTGAGAGCAGCACTCGCCAGCTCTCGAACTCTGATGAGGAGTAAGAACCCGAAATGACCAGTCAGACCACCCTGCAGTCCGTGCCTGCCCTCGGTACGCACCCGGCCTCCGGCTCCAATCCGAGCCGCGCCGAGACCCGGGAGCAGCTCGCCAAGGCGTCGTACGACCTTCTCGTGATCGGCGGCGGCATCCTCGGCATCTCCACCGCCTGGCACGCCGCGCAGTCCGGCCTCAGGGTGGCTCTGGTCGACGCCGGCGACTTCGCCGGTGCCACCTCCTCCGCCTCCTCCAAGCTCCTCCACGGCGGTCTGCGCTACCTGCAGACCGGCGCGGTGAAGCTGGTGGCGGAGAACCACTTCGAGCGCCGTGCGGTCTCCCGCCAGGTGGCCCCCCACCTGGCGAACCCGCTCACGTTCTACCTCCCCGTGTACAAGGGCGGGCCGCACGGCGCCGCGAAGCTCGGGGCGGGCGTCTTCGCCTACTCCGCGCTCTCCGCGTTCGGTGACGGCGTCGGACACCTCCTCTCGCCCGCCAAGGCGGCGCAGGACGTGCCCGAGCTGCGCACCGACAACCTCAAGGCCGTGGCCGTGTACGGCGACGACCAGATGAACGACGCGCGCATGGCGCTGATGACGGTCCGCGGGGCCGTCGAGTCGGGCGCGGTCGTGCTCAACCACGCCGAGGTCACCGGTCTGCGCTTCACCAAGGGCCGGGTGACCGGCGCGGACCTGCGGGACCGCGTGTCCGGTGACGAGTTCGGCGTCAACGCCCGCCTCGTGCTGAACGCGACCGGCCCGTGGGTCGACCACCTGCGCAAGATGGAGGACCCCAATGCCGCACCGTCGATCCGTCTGTCGAAGGGCGCGCATCTGGTCCTGAAGCGGACCGCACCGTGGAAAGCCGCGCTCGCGACCCCGATCGACAAGTACCGCATCACCTTCGCCCTGCCCTGGGAGGACATGCTCCTGCTGGGCACCACGGACGAGGAGTTCGAGGGCGACCCGGCGGACGTCGCGGTCACGGAAAAGGACATAGCCCAGATCCTGGACGAGGCCGCGTTCTCCATCCGGGACCAGCAGCTGGACCGCGACCTCATCACCTACTCCTTCGCGGGTCTGCGCGTGCTGCCGGGCGGCCCCGGTGACACGGCGAAGGCCAAGCGCGAGACGGTCGTGACCGAGGGCACGGGCGGCATGCTGTCCGTCGCGGGCGGCAAGTGGACCACCTTCCGGCACATCGGCCGCACGATCATGAAGAAGCTGGAGGCGCTGCCGGGCCACCCGCTGGGCGACGACTTCGAGCCGATCGCCTCGCTGCCGAAGAAGCTGCCGCTGCCGGGCATCGCCAACCCGCGCGCGGTCGCCCACCGACTGCTGACCGACCGCCCGGCGCCGGGTCCGCGCATGGCGGCCGACACCGCCAAGCACCTGGCCACCCACTACGGCTCGCTGGCCTTCGACATCGCCCGCATCGCCAACGAGAACCCGGAGCTCGGCGAGCGCGTCCACCCCGACGCCCCGGAGATCTGGGCCCAGGTCGTCTACGCCCGCGACAACGAGTGGGCCGAGACGCAGGACGACGTGCTGCGCCGCCGCACGACGCTGACGATCCGGGGTCTGGCGACGGACGACGTCCGGGCGAAGGTGCAGGACCTGCTCGACAAGAAGTGACCTCGCACGCGCCGAGGGAGGGTTTCGCCGGATGAGCCTCCCACGGCGCCAGGTCCGGCCACTCCCCTGACCAGGCCGGACCGCACGAGGGCGGCCCCTTCCGCACCGGGGCCGGCCACCACCGGAAGGGGCGGCTCCATGCCGACGGAGCCGCCCCTTTCGTCCATCGGGTTCTGTCCCTCAGGTTCCGTCTCTCAGGCAAGCAGCGCCTCGCCGAGCCGCCTCCGGTGCGCCGACGCGGATCCGCCCGGCTCGATGCCGATCACCTGGACGGCGACATGATCGGCCCCCGCCGCCACATGGGCCCGGAGCTTGTCGGCCACCGTGTCCAGGTCTCCCCAGAACACCAGGTCGTCCACGAGGCGGTCGCTGCCGCCGTGCTCGATCTCCTCGTCCGAGTAGCCCAGCCTGCGGAACTTGGCGAGGTTGTACGGGGTGTTGAGGTACGGCCCCAGATGCTCGCGTGCCGTCGCGCGCGCCCGGGCGGGGTCCGGCTCGAGGAGGACCGGGTGCTCGACGCCGAGGAAGGCGTCCGGGCCGAGGATCTCCCTCGCGGAGGCGGTGTGGGCGGTGTTGACGTGGTAGGTGTGCGCGCCTAGGGAGCGGTCCCGGGCCAGGGCGAGCATCTTGGGGCCGTACGCGGCCAGGACGCGCCGTACCGGGGTCCGCGGGGCGGGGACGGGTGACTCCTTGGCGAGGGCGTCCAGCTCGTCGAGGTAGTCGGCCATGGCCGCCAGCGGTTTGACGCCCGGCCTCTTGAGCCCGCCGAAGCCCAGGCCGAGCACATGGCGGTCCGGGTAGGCGTCGGCCAGCAGCGCGCTCGCGCCGTACGTCGCCCGGGCCTCGCGGGACCAGATCTGGGCGATGCCGTTGACGACGTGCAACCGCTCGGTGGATGCGAGCAGAAAGCCGGCGTGCGTGAGCGCCTCGCGACCGCCGACTTCCGGGACCCACAGGGCCCGCCATCCCCGTTCCTCCAGCTCCTGGGCCGAGTCGCGTACCTGCGTGGCCGGCTGGTGCTCGAAGTCGAAGGTGTAGATGCCGAACGTTCCCAGATTCATCATGGATCGGAATATCGCAGATTCTCGATATGAGACGCAACAGACACGCCACGCCCGGCGTGAGACACGCCAACGACTAGAGGGTCTCCCCGAGTTGGGCGACCAGCCCGGCGATGCGGCGCTCGTCGCGCCGGTAGTGGGTCCACTTCCCCACCCGCGTCGCCCGCACCAGCCCCGCCCGCTGCAACTCCGCCAGATACGCCGACACCGTCGACTGGGCCAGCCCGGCCTTGGCCTGGATGTGGCTCACACACACCCCGACCTCGCCGGGATCGGCGATGGCCTTGTCCATGGGGAAGTGCCGCTCGGGCTCACGCAGCCACAGCAGCAACTGCAGGCGCACCGGATTCGACAACGCCCGCAGGGCGCTGACCAGGTCGGGGTCCGGTGAGGTCGCTGCGTCGGCCATGGATCCGGAGTATAGGTCGCCCTCTCGGTCGACCCCGCATAATGGCGTCAGACATCGGATGTCTTGCACGACATCCTGAACGGCAGGGAGGCCGGCCATGGCAGTCACCGACGAGGCGATCGAGAAGATCAAGGGCATGATCGTCTCCGGCGCGCTCCGCCCCGGCGACCGGCTCCCCAAGGAGAGCGAACTGGCCGCGGAACTCGGGCTGTCCCGCAACTCCCTGCGGGAGGCCGTGCGCGCCCTGTCGCTGATCCGGATCCTGGACGTACGGCAGGGCGACGGCACGTACGTCACGAGCCTGGATCCGCAACTGCTGCTGGAGGCGCTGAGCTTCGTCGTCGACTTCCACCGCGACGACACGGTGCTGGAGTTCCTCGCCGTACGCCGCATCCTGGAGCCGGCTGCCACGGCGATGGCCGCGTCGCGGATCAGCGAGCAGCAACTGGGCGCGCTGACGAACCAGTTGGACAAGCTCGGCAACGACCCGTCGGTGGAGGAGCTGGTCGCCTGCGACCTGGAGTTCCACCGGGGCATCGTGCAGAGCTCGGGGAACTCGGTCCTGTGCTCGCTGCTGGACGGCCTGTCCGGGCCCACCACGCGAGCGCGCATCTGGCGCGGCCTCACCCAGGAGGACGCGGTGAGCCGGACCCTGCACGAACACCGGGCGATCCTGGAGGCGTTGCGGGACCGCGACGCGGAGGCGGCCCGGTCGTGGGCGACGGTGCACATCGCGAGCGTGGAGCAGTGGCTGCGCTCCACTCTGTGAGTCGGGTCGGGGGTCAGGGGTCAGGGGCTGAGGTCCGGGCCGGCCAGGCGGTGCTGCAACTCGATGTGGCGGAACTGGTAGACGGCGCCGGTGCGGCGAAGAACCCCGTGATGTTCGTGGGCGTCGGCCAGGAAGGCCATGAGGTCGAAGGACACCTTGGCGCGCAGGGCGAGGTAGCCGCGGGCCACCGCGTACCGGCTCCAGGCCGACTGACGGATGCCGATGGCCAGCCCGGTCAGCAGCGAGGGGACCAGCCCGACGGCGTAGGCCCAGTACCGGCCCTCGGTGGCGGCCCCGCCCCACACGCCCGTCGAGCCCCAGACGGTGGCGCACCAGCCCTGGGTGCCGATCACCAGGGCGCCGAGCACCGCCGCCGTCAGCACACAGGTGCCGAGCGTGCGCCGGTCGTTGGCCAGGAGGGCGCGGCCCTCGACGCAGACGCCGAGGTCGACCGGCACCGTCCGCAGGCCGTTCACCAGCAGGCAGGACACCGCGAACACCGCGCCCACCTGCAGTGCCGCCCAACCCGACGCAACGGGATCGGCGGGCGCGATGTACATCCGGGCGGCCCCGCCCGAGAGGACGTCCGCGAGCAGGCCCTCGATCAGGATGCTGCCGCCCAGCAGCAGCCCGCCCAGCAGTCCCCGGCTCACGCCCCGCGGGCTCCAGTGCCAGCGCACCCGGGCCACGGGGCAGGCGGGGTCCGCGCCCACGCCGTCCCTGCCGACGGCCGCCGCCATCAGGCCGTAGAGCACGGCGCTGACGGTCCCGCAGGCGTTGCCGAAGCAGAGTGCGTAGCAGATCGCGGCCGCGCATCCCGTCGCCGGGAGCCGCCAGTCCCAGTCGGCGGGCCGCCGTACGGCGGTCCTGCTGCCGAAGGCGAACCCGGAGATGACCACTCCGACGAGCGCCAGCGAACCGCCGTCGGCCAGGCGGTGCAGGACGAGCGCGGCGGGTACGCCGGGAGCGACCGCCGCCACGCACAGCAGCGTGGTGGCCAGGCCCGCCGCGAGGCCGCCCGCAAGCCCGCCGCAGATCCCGGCCGCCACCACCCCGAGTCCGCCCCGCTCCTCCCACCGGGTCGGCGACGGCACCTGCGGCGCGAACAGCTGGATCACCTCCATGATCGCGCCCTCGGCCAGCCAGCCCAGGACGCCCAGCAGCACACCGGCAAGTACCTGAGGCAGGGCGCCCGGCACAGCCTGGCCCAGCTTCCACCACGCCACCTCGGCCGCCCCGTCCGCGCCCCGCTCCATGTGCCGCGCCAGGAACCGCAGCGCGTGCCGGGCCCGGCCGGGGGTCCACGGACACGGGCGCTCCCGGAGCGGCCGGTACGCGGCAGCGACGAAGGCATCGAGCAGATGGCGCTCCACCGCCCCTCGCGCCGGGCACCGCAACAGCTCGGCGGGATCCGGCAGTTCGCCCTCGACCTCCCCAGGCCGGGGGTTGTACACGGTCCTGGCCAGCGACACCATCAGCGGACTGCCGAGCGCCCGCGCCACCGGCGCGTCCGTCCCCAGCACCGCCACCACCGGTTCCCACCGCGTCGCCGCCGGCGCACCATGGCCGCCCGCGCCGCGCAGGAGATAGTCGGCCACGTCGTCGGCGCCCAAGGGTTCGAGGTGAATCCCCGCCATACCCGTCAGCCGCGCGGGCACCCCCGTCCGGGGGCGAAGCGCCGCCCGGTACTCCGCCGGACGGCTGGACAGCACCAGACCACAGCCGTACGGCAATGCCTCGGCGATCAGGTGCAGCGCCAACCCGCCCATCTCGGGGGGCAGTTCGTCGAACCCGTCCAGCACCGGCAGCACCCGACGCCGCTCCAGCAGCATCTCGGCGAGGGTCGTCTCCCCGTACTCCCCCGGCGCCGCCGCTCCCAGCTCGGCGTGGTCCTGCACCAGCTTCCGTTCCATCCAGGCCCGCAGATCCACGGCCGTCGGGTCCCAGGAGGCCAGGGGAAAGAGCACGGGGACCGGATCGCCCGCCGTCCGGTTCTCGATCAGCGCGAGCAGCAGCCGTACCAGCAACAGCGTCTTCCCCGACCCCGGCGCCCCCAGCACCAGCAGCCGCCGGTCGGGGACGCGGTCCGTGAAGACGGCGCCGATCTCCCCGTCCCGGCCCGCCGGCCCCGCCGTCACCTCGGCCAGGTCGGCGTCGGCGCCCCGCCAGGACACCGGCAGCGGATACGGGTCCGCCAGCCGCCGCGCCCGCGCCTCCGCCTCCCACTGCCGTCGTACGGCGACGGCGAGCCGGTCGGCGACGACCGCGGGGTCCGTCGCCGCGGACGCCGCCTCGGCGCGGTCCGCCCGATACGCGCTCCATGCCAGATACGCGCCGGCCCCCGTCGGCAGCAGCGCCGCGACCACGGCCGCCGGGTCCTCGACACGCGGGGCGATCAGCAGTGCC
Source organism: Streptomyces sp. NBC_01017 (assembly GCF_045162795.1). Lineage (NCBI taxonomy): Bacteria > Bacillati > Actinomycetota > Actinomycetes > Kitasatosporales > Streptomycetaceae > Streptomyces > Streptomyces sp. NBC_01017. The sequence continues at coordinate 8,402,361 of NZ_CP108683.1, read as the reverse complement.
CCCAGTGTGCCCGCGGCGAACAGGGCCAGATAGACGATCCCGGCGCGCCGTACGCGCGACCTTGGGGCAACTCCGCTCACCCGACGAAGAGTTCCGCAGGTCGGCCACGCCGGGAGCGGGTTGCGGCCGCTGCCACACGAGTGGGTGACGGGACCGTCAACCGCACCCCACGGCCAGGACACAGCTCGGATGACTGCGGGGTGTTCCGGGGTGGTGAACGGGGCAGTGATCCGTTCACTCCCCCATGCAAGGGGGCTGCGGGCGCCCCCGTCGCACGCCGTAAGGTTGGGTCGTCAGGCGAGGGCACGTCGGAAGGAGGCACTGGGTGATCGAGCTCGAGGGGGTTCCCGAGCTGATCGACCCGGTCATGGTGGCCGCGTTCGAGGGCTGGAACGATGCCGGCGACGCCGCCTCCACCGCGGTCGCGCATCTGGACAGGGAGTGGAAGGGCGAAGTGTTCGCGGCGCTGGACGCCGAGGACTACTACGACTTCCAGGTCAACCGCCCCACGGTGTGGATGGACGACGGAGTGCGCAAGATCACGTGGCCCACGACAAGGTTGTCGGTGGTTCGCATCACCGGCGAGAAGCCGCGTGATCTCGTCCTCGTCCGAGGTATCGAGCCATCCATGCGGTGGCGCTCGTTCTGCAACGAGCTCCTCGGCTTCGCCCACGAGCTGGGCGTGGAGCTGGTGGTCATCCTGGGCGCCCTGCTCGGCGACACCCCGCACACGCGTCCGGTCCCGATCAGCGGGACCACGTCCGACTCGGACCTGGCCCGCCGCATGGACCTGGAGGAGACCAAGTACGAGGGCCCGACGGGCATCGTCGGCGTCCTCCAGGAGGCGTGCACGCACGCCGGCGTACCCGCGGTGTCATTGTGGGCCGCCGTACCGCACTACGTCTCGCAGCCGCCCAACCCGAAGGCGACGCTGGCCCTGCTCAACCGGCTCGAGGACCTGATCGACGTACGCATCCCGCTGGGCGAGCTGCCCGAGGACGCGCGCGCCTGGCAGGTCGGCGTGGACCAGCTGGCCGCCGAGGACAGCGAGGTCGCGGAGTATGTGCAGTCGCTGGAGGAGGCCCGGGACACGGCGGAGCTGCCGGAGGCGTCGGGTGAGGCGATCGCCCGCGAGTTCGAGCGGTATCTGCGCAGACGGGACGGCGGCAGCCCGTCGGCGGGCGGGCACGCCACGGCGGACGGCGGGGAGACCGGGCCCTTCCTGAAGGACAACCCCGGCGGCCGTACGAAGCCGCCCAAGCCTCCCAGGCCGAGCGGCACGGACGACGACGAGTCGTCGGAGGAGTGACGACGAGGGCGGTGCGCCGGGCGCACCGCCCTCGCTCGCCTCACGGGGACGGAGCTCGTCGGGCCGGCACGGGAGATCACGCCGGCACGGAGATCACACCGGCACGGAGATCACGTCGTACGTCGTCTCCGGTGTCGGCGTCGTGGTGAAGCGCGCGTTGGGCAGGTAGAGGCGGCCCCTGTGCGCGGCCACCGTGGTCGGTACGTCGAAGAGCGGGTCGGTGATCCGGCGCCGGAAGACGCCGCTGCGGCCGTCGGCGGCAAGCCTGAACACGTCGATGGCGTTCTGCCGGTTCTGGACGACGTACAGCGTCCGCCCGGTCAGCAGCAGCCCGTCGCCGTTGGTGAGCGGGGCCGCGTCGCCGAGGTCGACCAGTTCGGTGACGCCGGTGCGCGGGTTCACGCGGTGCAGACCGCCGACCCCGGACTGCACCACCAGGAGCGCGGAGCCGTCGGGGGTGCCGGTGATGCCGTTGGCGTTGACGACCTCGCCCGGGACCTGGCTCCAGGCGCCGCTGAGGGGAAGCGTCACGACCTCGTCCGCGTCCGGCAGTTCGCCGCGCCGGCCGAGCGGCAGGGCGTGGAGCGCGGGCTGGTAGGAGTCGGTGAACCAGACCGTGCGCGAGGTCAGGAACACGTCGTTGGCGAAGGTCGGGGTCGCCGTGGTGAGAACGTACGAGGCGAGGATCCTGCCGCTGCGGGCGTCCACGACGCGGGCGCCCTGGCCGCGTCCGGCGACGAACAGGCGTCCCCGGTGATCGAGTTTGAGGCCGACCGACGGCGTGCCCGGCCCGGCCGAGATGATCGAACCCTCGCCGGTGCGCAGGTCGGCCCGATGGATCGAGCCGTCGCCGAGGGAGCCCAGGTAGGCGTACGGTCCGCCGCCGATGGTGATGCCCTCCGGGCGGAAGCCGTTCGGGAGGTGGATCACGGTGGGCCGGGTCTTTCCGGCCGCCGTGGCGGGGGCGCCGGCGGACCCGACGAGTACGGCACCGGCGGTGGCGGCGCCGGCCGTGAGGAGGCTGCGGCGGGTGAGATGAGGTGCGAAGGAGCGGTGCTCGGGGGCCACGATGCGTCCTTCCGCGGACAGGACCGGCCGTCGGCCGGTCCAACGGTCAACTGACCCCTCCACCCCACCACACGCCGACCGCCCCCGCAGCCGTAGACAGCCTCTCGACAGCGACTGGACACATCTGACCCGATTGCCGCGTGACAGCTGTTTCCAGCCGGAATGCACACGTTGCCCAATTCAACTTGTTTCCAAACCGAGTTGGCGAAAACGGTCTGGACGGAACGCTCCGCGAGTGCTTGGTTGTCCCACGAAGGCGCGCCGCACCACCCGCACTTGCCACCCGCAGGACCGAAGGGAGCGGCAGACGATGACCGACCAGGCACAGCCGGCGCAGGGCCCGGGAGCGTCCGGGCCGGGGCCCGACGGAGCGGGATTCACCTATCGAGGAGCCGAGCAGGAACTGATCGTCGTCGCCCGGCCCGAGGCCCGGCTGCGTGCCCGGGCCGAGGGCGTACGGTCGGTGGCGGGCGCCGATGTCTCGGCACTCAACATGTTCCTGACTGACGAACAGCTGGCACTTCAGCCCCTGTTCGGCAGCGAGGAACGGCTGCAGCAGGTCACCGGCGCGCAGGACGTGCCCGACCTCGCGCTGTTCTACCGGGTACGCGGCGGAGAGAGCCGAGCCGAGGAACTGCGCGCCCGTATCGCCGCGCTGCCGGGGATCGACACGGCGTATGTGAAGCCGGGCGCGGTGCCCGCCTCCCTCGGCCGGATCGGGGAGGACAGCGGGCGTCTGAAGGAGGGCACGCCGGTCACGCCCGACTTCAGCGGCCGGCAGGGCTATCTGCGGCCCGCGCCCGAGGGCGTCGACGCGCACTGGGCCTGGCAGCGGCCCGGCGGCACGGGTCAGGGCGTCACCGTGATCGACGTGGAGGGCTCCTGGCAGCTCGGCCACGAGGACCTGGCCGCCAAACTGGCCGGCGTCGTCGTCGGCACCCCGCTGACCGACCTCGCCTGGCGCAACCACGGCACCGCCGTGATCGGTGTGGTCGGCGGTGACCGGGGCGAACGCGGCGTGACCGGCATCGTGCCGGACACGGTGACCGCGGCGGCGTCCTTCCAGGGCATCGGCACGGCGGGGGCGATCCATGCGGCGGCCGACCGGCTGGCCCCCGGCGACATCCTGCTGATCGAACTCCACCGCCCGGGCCCTCGGTTCGAGTACGCCGAACGCGACGACCAGCGCGGCTACGTCGCTCTCGAATGGTGGCCGGACGACTTCGCCGCCGTCCGCCACGCCACCGCCAAGGGCGTCCTCGTGGTCGCCGCCGCGGGCAACGGCGCCGAGTCCCTCGACGACGCCGTCTACGAGCGCCGCCCGGACGGATTCCCCGAGGTGTGGCGCAACCCGTTCAACCCCTCCAACCCGTCCTCCGGCGCCGTACTGGTCGGTGCGGGCGCCCCGCCGCCCGGCACCCACGGCCGCGACCACGGCCCCGACCGCTCACGGCTGGCGTTCTCCAACTACGGCGCCCGGGTGGACGCGCAGGGCTGGGGGCGCGAGGTGACGACGACCGGCGGCTCCTGGGACCGGCCCGGCGATCTGCAGGGCGGGCCGGAGGAGATCGCCTGGTACACCGACACGTTCTCGGGGACGTCGTCCGCCTCCCCGGTCGTGGTCGGCGCGCTGGCCTCGCTGCAGGGCATGCTCAAGGTGGCCGGCCAGCCGCCGATGTCCCCCGAGCGTGCGCGCGCCGTGCTGCGGGCGACGGGTTCCCCGCAGCAGGACGCGCCGGGCCGGCCCGCCTCCCAGCGGATCGGCAACCGGCCCGACATCAAGGCGGCCGTCACCCATCTGGTGCCGCAGGCGGTCGGCTCCGGCCGGGCCGAGCGGTACTGGGACGAGCTGCTGCCGTATCCGCGTGAACTCCCGCCCCGGCTCCGGCTGTTCGTGGCCGGCCAGTGGCGGAACCTCAACCACCCGTCCCCGGAGATCCGCCAGGCGGTCCACACCGCCTTCGCGGGGGGACGGCCCGATGTCCGAGTGTGGTTCTCGGACGACGAGATCGTCGGCCTGGTGATCACCGGCTGACGCAGCCCATCACATCAAGGGAAGGTGACACCCGTATGAGCACCACCCCGCAGATGAGTCACATGGGACAACAGCAGGGCCAGCAGTTCCCGAGCACGTCGCCGTACCAACAGCAGCCGTACCAACAGCAGCCGTACCAACAGCAGCCGTACGGACAGCAGCAGGGCTACGGCCAGCAGCAGCCGTCCGGCATGGGCATGAGCGGTTCGCTGGAGCAGCTCCAGCAGCTCGGCCAGCAACAGCCCTACCAGCAGCTGCTCCAGCAGCTCGGCCAGCAGTTCGGGCAGCAGCAGCCCCAGCAGCAGCTGGGCCAGCAGCAGTTCGGCGGCCAGCAGTTGGGCCAGCAGCAGGATCAGCAGGCACAGCAGGCCGAGCAGCAGATGCAGCAGCAGTTGCAGCAGGTCGCGCTGGCGGCGGTGCAGCAGGTCGTCCAGCAGGTCCAGGCGCAGGCTCTGGCCTCGGGCGTCGCGAACGGCTTCATCGACATCGTCCACCCGCTGCAGGGGCAGCCGCATCAGATCTTCCTGCGCATCAACAACCAGTTCCGGGTCCTGAACAACCCGAACCCGCAGATCCACCAGCAGATCCAGCAGGCCTTCGCGTTCGGCCAACAGGTGATCGGCATCTGGGACACCCAGTCGCCGAGTGTGCTGCGCAGCGTCCGGATCCAGCGTCTCTGACGGACGCCTGAGCATCTGACGGGCACCTGAAACAAACGCGTCGGGGCGCTTCCACCCGTGGGGAGGAAGCGCCCCTCTCGTGTCCGCGGTTGTCCCGGGGTGCGGCTAGAGAGCCACGCCCAACAGTGCGTCCACAGCACGCGATACGACGCCGGGGGCTCCCGGGTCCGTACCGCCGCTCTCCTCCTGCGCGGCGGCCCAGCGGTCGACCGCGGCGAGCGCGGCCGGGGCGTCCAGGTCGTTCGCCAGGGCCTCGCGGATCTCCTCGACGAGCGCCTCGGCGGGCGGTCCGTCGGGCCGGGACACCGCCGCGCGCCAGCGGTCGAGGCGGGCCACGGCGTCCTCCAGCACCCGGTCGGTCCACTCCCAGTCGGCCCGGTAGTGGTGGGCGAGGAGGGCGAGCCGGATGGCGGCGGGATCGACGCCGTCGCGGCGCAGCTGGGAGACGAAGACGAGATTGCCCTTGGACTTGGACATCTTCTCGCCGTGCAGCGCGACCATGCCGGCGTGGACATAGGCCTTGGCCATGGGGAACTCGCCGGTGAGCACCTGGGCGTGCGAGGCGCCCATCTCGTGGTGCGGGAAGGCGAGGTCGGAGCCGCCGCCCTGGACGTCGAAGCCCATGCCGAGGTGGTCGAGGGCGATGGCGACGCACTCGATGTGCCAGCCGGGCCGGCCGCGTCCGAGCGAACCGCCGTCCCAGTTGGGCTCGCCCGGGCGTGCGGCCATCCACAGCATCGGGTCGAGCGGGTTCTTCTTGCCCGGACGGTCCGGGTCGCCGCCGCGCTCGGCGGACAGCAGCCGCATGGCGGCGGCGTCGAGGTGGGACACCTTGCCGAAGTTCGGGTCGGACTCGACGGAGAAGTAGATGTCGCCGTCGAGTTCGTACGCGGCACCCGCGTCCCGCAGCCGCTCCACGAGCGGCACGATGCCGGGTATCGCCTCGACCGCGCCGATGTAGTGCTGCGGGGGCAGCATGCGCAGGGCGGTCATGTCCTCGCGGAAGAGGGCCGTCTCCTTCTCGGCGAGGGCGGCCCAGTCGATGTCGTCACGCTCGGCGCGCTCCAGGAGCGGATCGTCGATGTCGGTGACGTTCTGGACGTAGTGAACCTGGCGCTTGGTGTCGAGCCACACGCGCTGCACGAGGTCGAACGCGTTGTAGGTCGCCGCGTGTCCCAGGTGGGTGGCGTCGTACGGCGTGATGCCGCAGACGTAGATACGGGCGACGGGACCGGGGTCGGGGCTGACCAGGCCCCCGGTCGCGGTGTCGTGGATCCTCAGGTCGCGGCCCTCACCGGGCAGGGCGGGGACCTCAGAAGCGGGCCAGGCATACATGTCATGAGCCTAACCGGACGGATGTTCCGTACACGAACCGGACCAGGCCGGATGGCCGGTGAGGCGTTCTTGCGCGATGCCGGCCGCTGTGCTGCGCGCGATACCTCCGGAGTGTGCTCCTACACGGGCGGCCAGGGAATGGCCGGCCACTCCCCGCTCGGCTCCGGGTGCTTCCCGGACGTCAGCAGCGCCTCGACACGCGCGCGCGTGGCCTCCACCTCGGCGGCCGTGATCAGGCCGGCCAGGCGTACGGCCGGCTCGCCGCCCGCTTCCAGCCCCTTGCGCAGGGAGCCGAGCACCTCGACGGCCTCCCCGGTCAGCGGCTCCCCCGCCCAGCCCCACAGCAGGGTCCGCAGCTTGTTCTCGACGTTGAACGTGACGCCGTGGTCGATGCCGTACAGCCGGCCGTCCTCGGTGGGCAGCAGGTGCCCGCCCTTGCGGTCGGCGTTGTTGATCACGGCGTCAAGGACGGCCATGCGCCGCAGCCGCTCGTCGTCGGCGTGCACCAGCAGCGCGGTCCTCCCCTCGCCGACCTCGGCGAACCCGATGGCCTTCCAGCCGGGCTCGGGCTCCTCACCGTCGACCAGGGCGAGCAGCTCGGCCTCGGGCGCAGCCTCGATCCAGAGCTGGACCATGCCCTCGCCGTACGGCCCGTCCCGCAGCACGGTGGGCGGTACGAGCCCCCAGCCGGTCGCCTCGGAGATCTCGTACGCGGCGACCTCGCGCTGCGCGAGCGTCCCGTCGGGGAAGTCCCACAGCGGCCGCTCACCGGCGACCGGCTTGTACACGCAGGACGCCTCCTGCCCCTCGTACGCCACCGTGCAGAACAGCGCCGCGTTGGACGCCTCGCGGATGCGGCCGCGCACGGTGAGCTCACCCTCGGTGAGCAGCTCCACCGAGGTCACGCTCCGCGGCGGTATCCGTTCTGGCGCGGACATACGTGTCCTTCCGGGTCGAGCGGGAGACTGCACAGCGGACACGGCGGCCGCCCCGCGTTGACGACGTCCAGGGCACGCTTGGCGAAGGCTCGCGCCTGCGCGCCGGTGAGCCGGACCCGCAGCATCGGGGGCCCGTTCTCCTCGTCCTGAAGCAGCCGCTCCTCGGCCTCGGCGAGGTCCTCCTCGGAGTCGGCGTCGAGCTCCACCAGGGCCTGCGCCTCGACGATCATCCGCTGCTCCTCGCCGTCCCAGGCAAGGGCCATGGTGCCGACGCGGAACTCCTCCTCGATGGGGGCGCCCAGCGGCTCGGTGTCGGCGATCTCGGAGGGCGCCATGGCGGGGACGGAGGCGCTGCCTCCGCTACGCCGTACGACCTCGTCGAGCAGCTCGTCCATGCGCTCGGCGAGGGCTGCGACCTGGGTCTTCTCCAGGGCCACGCTGGTCACCCGGGAGCCTGCGGTGGCCTGAAGGAAGAACGTACGGCGCCCGGGCAGTCCGACCGTACCGGCCACGAAGCGGTCCGGGGGGTCGTAGAGGAACACCTGACGGGACACGTCCTGTCTCCATTGGAATCGTGAGTACGGCGCTGCTTCGACCGCTTCACCCTACTGCGCCGAACGATCACGGTGCGCCCGCGCCGCCCCCGACCGTCGCGTCACCGGCCGGCGGCTCCTCGCGCGGGGCGAGGGACGCGAAATCACCGGTGTCCCCGAGGCGTACGAGAAACGGCCTCAGGCGTGTGTAACGGATCGCGGTGATGGAACACGGTTCAACGGAAATCCTCTGGAAGAGGTCGAGATGAAGACCCAGTGCGTCCGCGACAAGGGACTTGATGATGTCGCCGTGCGAGCACATCAGGTACACGGCGTCACCGCCGTGATCGCGCTCCACGCGCGCGTTCCACTCGCGTACGGCCTCGGCGGCCCGGGTCTGCATCGCCCGCATCGACTCACCGCCGGGGAACGCGGCAGCCGACGGGTGTGCCTGCACGACCTCCATCAGCGGCTCGTCCTTGAGTTCGGCGAGCTTGCGGCCGGACCAGTCGCCGTAGTGGCACTCCCCGATCCGCTCGTCGGTGTGCGCGGTGAGTCCGGGCCGGGCTTCGAGGAGCGGCCGCATCGTCTCCTGACAGCGCTGGAGCGGGCTCGCGACGACCTCGCAGAGCGGCAGCTCGGCGAGCCGTCCGGGCAGTGCGGCGGCCTGCTCGGCCCCGCGCTCGTCGAGAGCGACGCCGGGCGTCCACCCGGCGAGCAGTCCCTCGGTGTTGGCGGTGGAACGTCCGTGCCGGACCAGGATCAGCGTGGGCATGCCGCCCAGGGTAGGCGCACGACGGGGTGCGCTTGGGGGCGGACGGCGGGAGAATACGCTCCGTGATCGTCGACTGCGCCATCTACCGGGACGGCCGCCGGATACCGGGGCCGGGGGACATCTCCGACGCCCTGGATCTGTGCCGCCTCCAGGACGACGCGTTCGTCTGGATCGGCCTGTACGAACCCACGGAGAAGGAGTTCGACAAGGTCACCGAGGAGTTCGGGCTGCATCCGCTGGCCGTGGAGGACGCGCTGAACGCTCATCAGCGTCCCAAGCTGGAGGTGTACGACGACTCGCTGTTCATGGTCCTCAAGCCGGTCGGGTACGACCCGGACAGCGACGTCGTCACCTCCGGCGAGGTGATGGTCTTCATCGGCGACTCGTTCGTGGTGACCGTCCGGCACGGCGAGGAGGCCCCGCTGGCGGCGGTACGAAGCCGTCTGGAGCACGAGCCGGAGATGCTCCGGCACGGTCCCACGGCGGTGCTGTACACGATCGCCGACGCCGTGGTCGACCACTACGTGGACGTGGCGGACGAGTTGGGCACGGACCTGGCGGAGCTGGAGGCGGAGGTGTTCTCGCCGACCGGCGGGGGCGCACGGCACACGGCGTCCCGCATCTACAACTTCAAACGGCAGATCGTGGAGTTCCGCAGGGCCACCGGCCCGCTGGCGCAGCCCTTGTCCCGGCTGGTCGGTACGGGTCTGCTGGGCTCGCGGGTGCCCTTCGTGCACGACAAGGCGCAGCCCTTCTTCCGCGATGTCAGCGACCACCTCACGCGCGTGAACGAGGCGGTCGAGGGCCTCGACCGCCTCGTCTCCGACGTCCTGTCGGCGCACCTCGCGCAGACGAGCGTCCGGCAGAACGACGACATGCGGAAGATCTCCGCGTGGGCGGCCATGGCCGCGGTCCCCACGATGATCGCGGGAATCTACGGCATGAACTTCGAGCACATGCCGGAGCTGACCTGGCTGTGGTCGTATCCGGTGCTGATCGCGGCCATGGCCGCCCTCGAGGTGCTGCTGTACCGGCTGTTCAAACGCCGGGGCTGGCTGTAGGGACCCGATGCGGTCAGGCGAACTCGGGCGCGGACGTGGCGGGTCCGCCGAGGGCGTCCCGTCGTTCCGGCATCCTCAGGGACACCATGCGCCGCCAGCCCGCGAGCCGCTCCCAGACGTACATGGCGTGGATGCCCGCGGCGAGCACGGCCGCCTTGGGGCGGGGCCAGCCGAGGATGCGCCCCATGTGGTCCATGACCGCGAGGCTGACGTCCCGGTAGACGCGGATCTCGGCGAGCGCGCACTCGCGCAGCGTCCGCTGGATCAGCCGGCCGCGCCCTGCTGCCGCGAAGCGCAGGAGTTCCTCATGGGTGTACGCGAGGTGATTGTCCTCGTCGTTGGAGATCATCCGCACGGCCTTGCCGACGTCCGGGTGGTCGGCGAAGTACTTCTTGAGCATCACCATCTGGTCGGCGGCCCGCTGCTCGGTGACCCGGCTGTGCGACAGGTAGACGACGATGTCCTCGACCGTGAGCGGTTGCTCGGACTTGAGCTTCTCGTGGGCGAGACCGATGCCGTGCTGCTCCAGCAGCATCGTGTAGTCGGTCCCGGGCGGGACGGGGACGGGTTCGAGGCCGCGCTTCTTCATCAGGGCGTTGAAGATCCGCCCGTGCTTGTCCTCGTCCGCCCCGTGCCGGGTGATCTTGGGCGCGAGCGGGCGCTGGCTCTCCGGGACGAGCGCGGCGATACGCGCGTTCTCCCAGCCGCCCTGGGACTCACCGCTGGCCGCGATGGAGCAGAACAGGCGGAAGGACTCGTCGTTGTCGATGATCTCCTGGAACAGACTCTTGGCCGAAAGCATCGTGGGGCACCTCTCTGCAGGACGCCGCAGGATTCCGCAAAGAACGAGTCAAATGCGGTAAGAGAGGTGCTGCAACAGCTGTGTCGGACAACTCCGCCAAAAGAATGACGATCGGGGTCACGACGCGGGCGTAACCGCGTGGACACGCGCGCGTTGTTCTGCATGACGGCCGTGGCGGGGAAGACCCCCGAGCCCCCACCACGGCCGCTGAACTTGCCAGGCCCTACGGCCGGCCGCCGGCGCCGGGCGTCACGCGAGCCCGGCGCGCTCCAGGGCCTCGGTGCCGGCGCGGAGCGAGGCGAGCCGCTCGTCGAGCGTGAAGCCCGCGGGAGCCAGCGACAGGGTCGTGACCCCGGCCGCCGCATAGGCCTTCATCCGGTCCGCGATGCGGTCGACGGAGCCGAGCAGCGTGGTGCTGTCGATCAGGTCGTGCGGCACGGCGGCCGCGGCGCCCTGCTTGTCGCCGGAGAGGTACTTGGTCTGGATCTCGGCGGCTTCCTTCTCGTACCCCATGCGCTGGGCGAGCTGGTTGTAGAAGTTCTGCTTGGGGCTGCCCATGCCGCCGACGTACAGCGCGGTGTAGGGGCGGAAGGTGTCGGCCAGTGTGGCCACGTCCTTGTCGTCGCCCACGGCGAGCGGCAGGGTCGGGCAGACGTCGAACCCGTCGAGGGTCTTGCCGGCCTTCTCGCGCCCGGCGCGCAGGTACTTGATCGTCGTGTCCTCCAGGTGCTCCGCGGAGGGGAAGATCAGCAGGGCGCCGTCGGCGATCTCACCGGTCTGCTCGAGGTTCTTCGGGCCGATGGCGGCGATGTAGAGCGGGATGTGCTCGCGCTGGGGGTGCACGGTCAGCTTGATCGGCTTGCCGGGGCCGCCGGGCAGCGGCAGCGTCCAGTGCCGGCCCTCGTACGACAGGCGCTCGCGCGTCATGGCCTTGCGGACGATCTCGACGTACTCACGCGTGCGTGCCAGCGGCTTGTCGAACTTGACGCCGTACCAGCCCTCGGAGACCTGCGGCCCGGAAACGCCGAGGCCGAGCCGGAAGCGGCCGCCGGAGAGCGAGTCCAGGGTCGCGGCCGTCATCGCGGTCATCGCCGGCTGGCGGGCCGGGATCTGGAAGATGGCGGAGCCGACGTCGATGCGCTCGGTCTGGGCGGCGACCCAGCTCAGTACGGTGGCCGCGTCCGAGCCGTACGCCTCGGCGGCCCAGCACACGGCGTACCCGAGCCGGTCTGCCTCCTGCGCGACGGCGAGGTTGTCCGCGTCCATTCCGGCACCCCAGTAGCCGAGGTTGATCCCGAGCTGCATGGCCGATCCCCTTACCGATCAGTAACGTCCCTTGTGGGCCCGACCTTAGCGTGGGGGACGTCCCGCGGGGAGGCCAGTGTGGCGGGCGTCGCCCCACAGGTGGTGGCACGGCCGTCGGTATCCCCGGTCACCGTCCGGAAAACTGGTTATCCACAGGCCCCCACATGGCAGGTTCTGGCCAGTAATCTCGGCGTTCATGGAGCAGAGGCATCTCGGCCGCACCGGCCTGCGCGTGTCCCGGATCGGACTCGGCACCCTCACCTGGGGCAGGGACACCGACGAGCACGATGCGGCCGACCTCTTGAAAACCTTCTGGGAGGCGGGCGGCACCCTCGTCGACACGGCCGACGTGTACGGCGACGGGGAGGCCGAGTACCTGCTCGGGCGGCTCATCGAGGGGCTCGTCCCGCGCCGGGACCTGGTCATCTCGACGAAGGCGGGCAGCGTTCCCGACCCGGACCGCCGCTTCGACGGCTCGCGCGGCCATCTGCTCTCCGCGCTGGACGCCTCACTGGCCCGGCTCGGCACGGAGTACGTCGACGTCTGGCACATCCACGCCTTCGATCCGTACACCCCGCTGGAGGAGACCCTCCAGGCCCTCGACCTGGCCGTCAGCAGCGGGCGCGCCCGCTATGCCGGCGTCTCGAACTTCTGCGGCTGGCAGCTCGCCAAGGCGGGGACATGGCAGCTCGCGGCGCCGGGCATACGCACCCGGCTGGCGAGCACACAGCTGGAGTACTCCCTGCTCCAGCGGGGCGTGGAGCGCGAGGTGTTGCCGGCCGCGCTGGATCTGGGCATCGGCATGCTCCCCTCCTCCCCGCTCGGCCGGGGCGTCCTGACCGGCAAGTACCGCAACGCCACACCGCCCGACTCGCGCGGCGCCTCGGAGCATTTGGCGCCCTTCGTCGCGCCGTACCTCGACGACACGGCGAGCCGCATCGTGGATGCCGTGCAGACGGCCGCCGACGGGCTGGCCGTGACCCCGCTGCAGGTCGCCCTCGCCTGGGTCCGCGACCGGCCCGGGGTGGCCGCGCCCGTCATCGGCCCGCGCAACTCGCAGCAGCTCACGGCGGCATTGTCAGTGGAGGCCCTTAGTCTTCCTGACGAGATCTGCCGGGCGCTCGACGATGTGTCGGTGCCCGTGCACCGCTATCCCGATCACGACTGGAGCACGCTGTGAGCACGGAGCCGCCCGAGACCACGGGGAACACCGAGCCGGGGCCGACGGAGGCCGCGCCGGGTGCGAGCGCCGGAGGTTCCGGGGAGCCGCCTGCCGGGGTCGAGGCTGCGGACTCGCGGTCGGATCACCAGGACGCGGAAGGCGAAGGCGTGAGCCCTGCCGTCGAGGCGGACGGCGGCGAGGGGGAAGCTGCCGTCCAGGACTCCGCAGCCAAGGACGGCGACGGGGGCGACGGGGCGCGGCTGTCGGAGGCGGAGGCCGAGATTGCCGCTCAGCGGATCGAGCGGGAGCGGATCGAGCGGCGCAAGGCCGAGCGGCAGGGGCCCCTGGAGAGCGGGGCCAAGCTCAGCGGGAAGGCCGCCGATCTGCTCGCCGCCGTACGGGCCGTGGAGGGCGGCGCGAAGCCGCCGGCCACCGTCTTCAGCGAGCCCGAGCCCCCGCGCCGCCCCGCCCCGGAGCCGGCACGCCCGCCGCGGCCGGTGGCGGCCGACGGGGCCGCGGCTCCGGCACCGGAGGCCGTCGAGTCCGTGCGGCAAGTACTGGCCGACGGAGGTGCACCGGAGGCTCTCGCCCCGCAGGCCGCAGCGGTCCTCGGCGAGGGCGCGGATGACCAACTGCGGGCGGATCCCTGGCAGTTGCTGCGGATCGGCGGGGTACGGCCGGAGCAGGCCGACGGGTTCGCGCGGGCGCTGCTCGGCGCGGAGTGCGGACCCGACGACGAGCGACGCGGCCGGGCGGTCACCGTCTGGCTGCTGGAACAGGCGGCCCTGGCCGGGCACACGGCCCTGGAGCTGGCGGCGCTCACCGCCGCGTTGAACCAGCGGGGTGTGCCCGACGCCGATGCGGCCGTGCAGAACACCCTGGCCGAGGGCGAGGCGCTGGCCTTCCAGGACGCCCTGGACGCGCCCGGCGCTCCGGCCCGGCGGGACGACGAGGCCGAGGAGGGGGACGAGGAGCGGCCGGTCCGTGTCCTCGTCGGTCTGGAGCGGTACGCCCTCGCGGAGGAGAGCCTCGCCGACGGGCTCGCCCGTCTGATCAATTCGGCGCCCAAACAGGACGGTTCGGCCGAGGACTGGGAGCGGGCCGCGGCCGACGCGGGCTCCGCCGCCGACCTGGTCCGCGCGGTGGCGGCCCATGGCCTGGTCCTCCACACCGGCGGGGAGGCCTCCCTGGCCGAACCGGCTGCGCTGCTGCACGCGGCGCGCGCACTCGGGCTGCGGGCCTGGGCGGCCACGCACAGCCCGATCGGGCGGAGTCGCTTCGCCGCACGGCTGAGCGGGGCCGACGCACCCGGCGTCGCCACCGTGGCCGGTCTGCTCGCCGGTGCCGAAGGGCCCGGCCGGGACGCGGACGGTGCGTTCGACCTCGATCTGCTCGTCGTGCTGGACGCACCGCAGGTGGATGTCGAGACGGCCGCCCTGCTCACGGAGTCGTTGCCGGACGGGGCCCGGCTGGTGCTGGCCGGGGATCCCGCGGTGCTGTGGTCGGCGGGGCCCGGGCGGGTGTTCGCCGACCTGCTGGCGGCGCGCAGCTGCCCGCAGATCGTCTCGCGGCAGCCGGATCCCGGCCCGCTGGGCGAGTTGGTGTCCGGTATCGGCATCGGCGAGCTCAACCAGGTCGAGGCGCCCGGCAAGGAGGTCGTGATCGTGCCGGTGCGGGACGCGGGCGAGGCCGTGCACCGCACCGTGCAGCTCGTCGCGGACTCGGTGCCCCGCGCGCTCGGCGTCCCCGCCGAGGAGACCCGGGTGATCACGCCGGGCCACGGCGGCGCGGCCGGCACGCGCGCCCTCAACGCCGCCCTCAAGGAGCGGCTCAATCCCGGCCCCGGCCGCTTCGGCGGCTTCGACCCCGGTGACCACGTGGCCTACTCCCCCGCGCCGGGCCGTACGGTGCCGGGTCGGGTGGTGAAGGCCGACGCCGAGGGACTGCACCTGTCCTGCGAGGGCGAGGCCGTCGTCGTACCGAAGGAACGGGTGGAGCAGTCCGTGCGGCACGGCTGGGCCCTGACCGCACACCAGGCGGCGGGCGCCCGCTGGCCTGCGGTGGTCGTGGTCCTCCCCGGCGACGCGGCCCAGACCCTGAGCCGCCCCTGGGTCTACACGGCCTTCAGCCGGGCCGACCGTCACCTTTCCGTGGTCCACGGCGTGGAGCAGGCCCTGCCCCGAGCCGTCGCCGAGGTCCCGGCGAAGCCGCGCACGACCCGCCTCCCCGTCCTGCTCGGCACGCAGGTACCGGCGGCGGGCTGACCCGGCCGCGCACACGACGGCGGCGGCGGTCACGGTATTGATCCGTGACCGCCGCCGCCGTCGAAACAACCGCGCCCGCGCCGGCAGTCGCCTCGGCGAGCCGCGTCAGCGATCGGCGTCCAGTGGCTCCAGCTCGTCCTCGTCCAGATCCCTGTCGAGCTCGTCCTCGAGGTCGCCGTCGTCGGCCTCCTCGTCACCGTCCTCGGCCTCGTCGACGTCGTCCAGGTCCTCGTCGAACACCGTGCTGACGTCGAAGCGGCAGACCACCCGCTGCGGATCGACCCCCTCGAAGGGCGCCTCCAGCCATTCCCCTGGTTCGGGCTGCTCGTCCGAGGCGGTCACCCAGAGCGTGGAGTCGCCCTCCTCCAGGCCGAACTCCTTGTGCCGGGACGCGATCTCGTCCGGCTCGAACTCGCCGAACAGGATGCCGAGCGCCCCATGCACCGTGCCGGAGGCATCCGCGTCCGAACCGTCGTCGTAGTCCGCCGCCTCGATCCGCTCGGCATGTGCCAGCAGTCGCTGCGGCTCCACCACGACGTAGTCGCGGCGGATCAGCACACTCACAGCGTTCGGTTCCTCGGGTCCCGTGTACGGCGGCAGCGCGTCCTCCGTACCGGGGATCTCGAAGGGCGTGACCTCGTCGTAGCGGTCGTAGAGCAGCTCGTCGTAGACCTCAGCGGCTGCGGCCAGCTGGTTGAACGCCTCGTAGACGGCCGGGTCGTCCTCACCCGACCGACGTTCGACCGCAGCCAGGTGACGGTCGAGCGCGGTCTTGACCGCCTCGGCGGCGGCGCGTACCTCGGCAGCGGTGGGCTGCACAGCATCAGACATAGTGCAGACGCTATCCGTACCGGGCCCCAGCCCGCACAATAGATGCGATGCCGGAATACGAATTTGTCGACGTGTACGTACCGCGCGGGGTCTCCCGCAAGGACGCCACACGCCTGCTGACGGACCATGCCGAGTACGGACACTGGGAGTTGGACCGCCTGAGCCTGCTGCGCGACGGCAGCCGCAGGGTGCGGCTGCGGCGCCGGATCATTCGCCAGGTGCGGGCCACATGGTGAGCTGAGAGGCCACACAGCGAGACAGAGACCCGCAGGACGGACAGGACAGCAGAACAGGAAACACACGGAGCGGGCCCCGCCGAGGCGGGGCCCGCTCCGTTGCGTGCCGGATGCCTGCGCTCTACTCCGAGGGCCGTGCCTTGCGGTACAGCACCGCGCCCGCGAGCAGCGCCCCCGCGCCGACCGGCAGGGCGAGGCCCATCGGCAGGTCCACGCCGGTCTGGGCGAGCTCGGCGTCGCCCCGGGGCTGGGTGACGAAGTGGGCGCCCGGGTGGTTGCCCTGCGAGGAGCCGCCCGGCGTCAGGCCGCCCGTGCCGGGGGGCGTGCTCGGGGAACCGGGGTTGCCCGGCTCGACGGGATTGCCCGGCTGCTCGGGATTGCCGGGGTTGCCCGGGTTTCCGGGGTTCCCAGGATTACCCGGCTGCTCGGGGTTGCCGGGGTTTCCAGGGTTCCCGGGGTTGCCCGGCTGTTCCGGCGACCCGGGCGGGTTCTCCTGGCCGCCGCCCGGCGGGGTGTGACTCCCGCCGCCGTTGTTGGCGCAGTCGTTGTCCTCGGCGGAGTTGCCGATGCCGATGATGTCGACGGTGTTGCCGCAGACGTTGACCGGCACATGGATCGGCGCCTGGACATGGTTGCCGGAGCCGACGCCGGGCGAGTCGGTGGCGTGCCCGCCGGCCGACGCCCCTGAACCGCCGTGGCCGCCGGACGAACCGCCGCCCTGGTTGCCACAGCTGTTGCCGCTCGCCGGGTTGAGCACCCCGACGACGTCGACCGTGTTGCCGCAGACGTTGACCGGCACGTGCACCGGCGCCTGCACGGTGTTGCCCGACAGCACGCCGGGCGAGTTCACGCTGGAGCCGTGCGCACCCGAGCCGGTCGCGTGGGCGGCGCCGCCCGCGGCGGCGACGATGCCGGTCGCGGCCGCCACGGTCATCAGGCCCTTGCGGGTGACCTGTCGCATTCGCTTGTTACCTGCCTTCGACCTTGTTCCGAAAATACGACGCCGGAAATGGACCGACGCTGTAGAAAAGACCGGTCGGCCCCGGAGCGCATGGCACGCGCTCCGGGGCCGACGGGCTCAGCCCCATTCACGGGGCGAGGCACAACGTCACTTGTTGATGCAGGTGTTGCCGAAGGCGGGGTTCAGCAGCCCGATCACCGAGATCGTGTTGCCGCAGACGTTCACGGGGACGTGAATCGGAGCCTGAACGACGTTGCCCGACAGGACACCCGGGGAGTGCACGGCAGCACCCTGGGCACCGGAGTCGGCAACGGCGAGGCCCGCGCCCGCGAGAACCAGCCCACCAGTGGCAGCCGCAGCGGCGACGACCTTCTTGATCATTATTCCTCCTTGTTGGCAATGCGATCACAAGTAGCTGATCGCATCACCTGTAACGAGGAGGAACTAATAGGGCTACGACCTGATGAGCGCGTTCACCCTCCCCGGTCACGGCCAGTACGTCTGGTCGAATTCTGAAGTGTGCTTTCAGCGGGCCAATTCAGGACGCATCGATGAACCTGTCGAGCACCCGGACCCCGAATTGCAGGCCGTCCACCGGCACCCGCTCGTCGACGCCGTGGAACATGCCCGCGAAGTCCAGCTCCGGCGGCAGCTTCAGCGGTGCGAAGCCGAAGCCGCGGATGCCCAGGTCGTCGAAGGACTTGGCGTCCGTTCCGCCGGAGAGCATGTAGGGGATCGCCTTCGCGGCCGGGTCCTCGGCCACCAGCGCGGACTGCATCGCCGCCACGAGCGCCCCGTCGAAGCCGGTCTCGACGGCCTTGTCGGCGTGCACGTCCTCGCGCCGCACGTTCGGCCCGAGGATCTTGTCGAGGTCGGCGAGGAACTCCTCCTCGAACCCGGGCAGGAAGCGGCCGTCGACGTGCGCGGTGGCCTCGCCCGGGATGACGTTGACCTTGTAGCCGGCGGTCAGCTGGGTCGGGTTGGCCGTGTTGCTGAGGGTCGCGCCGATGAGCTTGGCGATGCCGCCGAGCTTGGCGAGGGTGCCCTCCATGTTCTCCGGGTCGAGTTCGGTGCCGAGGGCGTCGCCGAGTTCGTCGAGGAAGGCCCGGGTGGTCTTGGTGACCCGCACCGGGAACTTGTGCCGGCCCAGCCGGGCGACCGCCTCCGACAGCTCGGTGATCGCGTTGTCCCGGTGGATCATCGACCCGTGTCCCGCCGTACCGGCCACGGTCAGCTTCATCCAGTGCATGCCCTTCTCGGCCGTCTGGATCAGATAGAGCCGCCGCTCCTCGCTCACGGTGAACGAGAACCCGCCCACCTCACTGATCGCCTCGGTGACGCCCTCGAAGAGGTCCGGGTGCTTGTCGACGAGGAACCGGGCGCCGAACTTGCCGCCGGCCTCCTCGTCGGCGAGGAACGCGAGCACGATGTCCCGCGGCGGCCTGCGGCCACTGCGCAGCCGGTCGCGTACGACCGCCAGCGTCATCGCGTCCATGTCCTTCATGTCGACGGCCCCGCGCCCCCACACGCACCCGTCCGCGACCTCGCCGGAGAAGGGGTGGTGGGTCCAGTCGTCCGCGTTGGCCGGTACGACGTCGGTGTGCCCGTGGATGAGCAGCGCGGGCCGGGAGGGGTCCTCCCCCGCGATCCGCGCCACGGTGGAGGCGCGTCCCGGGTGCGACTCGAAGATCTTCGGCTCCAGGCCCACCTCGGCGAGCTTCTCGGCGACGTACTCGGCCGCCTTGCGTTCACCGGGACCCGAGTGGTCGCCGTAGTTGCTGGTGTCGATCTGGATCAGCTCGCGGCAGAGGTCCACGACCTCGTCCTCGCCGGTGACGCCCCTGGCCGTGTCCGTCTCGCTCACGCTGCTTCCTCCCGCGCTGTCGCTGCTGGTGGTCCCCCTCATCCTCTCTCTCCCACCGTCCCCGCCCAAGACCGGCCGCAGCCCGTCACACACCGTTCACGCCGCAACGGGGGGTGATCGGGCACCCCGCGAAGCCTGGTAATGTTTTCTCTGTCGCCGCGAGGGAAACCCCGCGCGACAGACACCTTGTCCGGGTGGCGGAATGGCAGACGCGCTAGCTTGAGGTGCTAGTGCCCTTTATCGGGCGTGGGGGTTCAAGTCCCCCCTCGGACACGCGAATGCGTGCGGGCCGTGACCATGAGGTCACGGCCCGCGCTCGTTGTGTGGGGTAAGTCTCGTTCCGTCGAAGATCACCAGGTCAGCGCCTGCTTCCCGCGCCCGTGCCGCCCCGAAAGGCTGCTCCGAGTGGCGTATCGAAGGGCGCGAACCTAGCTTCGTACTAAAATTTCCGGCTTGTTACGGAGCTGGCGCCGGACAACCCCAGGCAGACCTGCGGGCCCGCCAGCGCCCCGGATGCTTCCGGGATCGGAGACGCGAGGACCGGATGGCAGCCATACAGGAGAGCAATGCTCTCGGCCTGCTCGACGAAAAGCTCGGCGCAGAGATCCACCAGCGGTTCGGCGACACGGCACGTTTTTCCGGAGGTCCGGCGGCCTCCCGGCGGACGCTCGTCGACATCTTCGAGGCGTCCGTGCGGTCGTACCCCGACGAGCCGGCGCTGGACGACGGCACGACCAGCCTGACCTACCGTGCACTGGCCGTCGAGGTGGACCGGCTGCGGCGCGGGCTCGGTGCGGCCGGCGTCGGGCTGGGCGACCGGGTGGGCGTGCGGGTGCCGTCCGGCACCAATGACCTCTACGTGGCGATCCTCGCCGTGCTCGCGGCCGGTGCCGCATACGTCCCCGTCGACGCCGAGGACCCGGACGAGCGGGCCGAGCTGGTGTTCGGGGAGGCGGATGTGCGGGCCGTCGTCGGCGCCGGGCACGAGATCACCGTGCACGCCACGTCCGAGTCCCCCGCTGCCCGTCCCGGCGTCGAGCACGACGCGTGGATCATCTTCACCTCCGGCTCCACCGGGAAGCCCAAGGGCGTCGCCGTCTCGCACCGCAGTGCCGCCGCGTTCGTGGACGCCGAGGCCGCGCTGTTCCTCACCGAGGAGCCGATCGGGCCCGGCGACCGGGTCATGGCGGGGCTGTCGGTCGCCTTCGACGCGTCCTGCGAGGAGATGTGGCTGGCGTGGCGGTACGGCGCCTGTCTGGTGCCGGTGCCTCGTGCGCAGGTCAGGAGCGGTGCCGACCTCGGTCCCTGGCTGGTCGAGCAGGAGATCACGGTCGTGTCGACCGTGCCCACGCTCGCCGCGCTCTGGGAGCCCGAGACCCTCAACGACGTACGCCTGCTGATCTTCGGTGGCGAGGCCTGCCCGCCCGAGCTGACGCAGCGGCTGGTGACCGAGGGGCGCGAGGTCTGGAACACGTACGGCCCGACCGAGGCGACCGTCGTCGCCTGTGCGTCGCTGATGAGCGGTGCGGAGCCGATCCGGATCGGGCTGCCGCTGGACGGCTGGGAACTGGCTGTCGTCGACGAGGCCGGGGAGCCCGTGCCGATGGGCGCCGTCGGCCAGCTGGTGATCGGCGGGGTCGGTCTGGCCCGTTATCTCGACGCCGAGAAGGACGCGGAGAAGTACGCGCCGCTGCGGTCGCTGGGCTGGGAGCGGGCGTACCGCAGCGGTGACCTCGTCAAGGCGGAGCCGGAGGGGCTGGTCTTCCTCGGGCGGGCCGACGAGCAGATCAAGCTCGGCGGACGGCGGATCGAGCTCGGTGAGGTGGACGCCGCCTTGCAGGCGCTGCCTGGTGTGGCCGGTGCGGCCGCCGCCGTGCGGACCGCTCGCAGCGGCAATCAGCTGCTCGTCGGGTACGTCGTCACGCAGGACGGCTGGGATCACGCCGTCGCCGTCGAGAAGCTGCGCGCCGAGCTGCCCGCCGCACTCGTGCCGCTGCTGGCACCGGTCGCTGAGCTGCCGACCCGTACGTCGGGCAAGGTGGACCGCAACGCGCTGCCCTGGCCGCTGGAAGGCCTGGAGACCGGCGGTCCGGCGGAGCAGCTCTACGGCACCGAGGCCTGGCTCGCCGAGCAGTGGGCCGAGGTGCTCGGCATCCCCGTGTCCCGCGCCTTGGACGACTTCTTCGCGATCGGCGGCAGCAGTCTGGCCGCCGCGCAGCTGACGACGCGGCTGCGGACCCGCTATCCGAGCGCGGCCGTTCTGGACATCTATCAGCAGCCGGTGCTGCGGAAGCAGGCCCGGCACCTGGAGAAGTCCGCGCAGGAGGACGGGGCCCGCCGCACGATCGCCCCGGTGCCGCGGCGTGCGCAGGTGATCCAGCTCCTTCTTCTCGTTCCGCTGTTCACTCTGCTCGGCCTGCGCTGGACCGTCGCGCTGGCCGCGCTCGGGAATCTGCTGCCCGCCTACGGGTGGCTGCCGACGGCCTCCTGGTGGCTCGTCGCCGCCGGCGCGGCCGTGCTGTACAGCCCGCCGGGGCGGCTCGCGCTGGCCGCCGGGGGCGCGCGGCTGTTGCTCAGGGGTGTGAAGCCCGGGCGGTACGCGCGCGGTGGCAGCCTGCATCTGCGGTTGTGGGCTGCCGAGCGGCTGGCCGAGTTCAGCGGGGCGACCTCGCTGACCGGGGCCTGGCTGGAGCGGTACGCCCGGGCGCTGGGCGCCAAGGTCGGGCCGGACGTCGACCTGCACTCGCTGCCGCCGGTCACCGGGCTGCTCAAGCTCGGGCGCGGCGCGGCCGTCGAGTCCGAGGTGGATCTGTCCGGCTACTGGCTGGACGGGGACCGGCTGGAGATCGGCACGGTCAAGGTGGGCGCGCATGCCGTCGTCGGCACGCGCAGCATGCTCTTCCCCGGCGCCCGGGTCGGCAAGCGGGCCGAGGTGGCTCCGGGTTCCGCGGTCACCGGGCAGATTCCCACCGGTCAGCGGTGGGCGGGCGCCCCGGCGGTCAAGCTGGGCAAGGCCAAGCGCAACTGGCCGAAGGAACGGCCGCGGCGCGGGACGTACTGGCGTGTCATGTACGGCATCACCGGCTTCGCGCTCAGCGCGCTGCCCGTGCTGGCGGGCGTGGCGGCGTTCCTGGTGGGCCGGGTGTTCTTCACGCCGGACGCGCCCCTGACGGGCGCCGCGCTGGCCCTCGTACCGGCGACGCTCGCCTTCGGGCTGGCGTACGCCGTGCTGATCCTGATCGGCGTGCGCCTGCTGAGCCTCGGCCTGCGTGAGGGGACGCATCCCACGCACAGCCGGATCGGCTGGCAGGCCTGGACCGTGACGCAGCTGATGGACCGCTCGCGCGAGACCCTGTTCCCGCTGTACGCCGGGCTGGTCACGCCGGTGTGGCTGCGGCTGCTCGGGATGCGGATCGGGCGGGGTGCGGAGGTCTCCACGGTCCTCGCGCTGCCCAGTCTGACCACGGTCGGTGAGGGCGCGTTCCTGGCCGACGACACGCTGACCGCGCCGTACGAGCTCGGTGGCGGCTGGATGCGGATCGGGCGGGCGGAGATCGGGCGGCGGGCCTTCCTCGGGAACTCGGGGATGACGGCGCCCGGGCGGACCGTGCCGGAGGGCGGCCTGGTCGGCGTGCTGTCGGCGACGCCGAAGAAGGCGAAGAAGGGCACGTCGTATCTGGGGCTGCCGCCGGTGAAGCTGCCGCGCAGCGCGGCCGACGGCGACCAGAGCCGGACGTACGATCCTCCGGCCCGGCTGCTGTGGGCGCGCGCGCTGGTGGAGCTGTGCCGGATCGTGCCGGTGTTCTGCTCGGCCGGGCTGGCGGTGCTGACCATCGCGGCGCTGTGCGCGCTGGGGGCCTGGGCGCCGCTGCTGTCGGGGCTGGTGCTGCTCGGGGCCGGTGCCCTGGCGGGGCTCGTGTCCATCGTCGCGAAGTGGCTGCTGGTGGGCCGGCATCACAGTGGGGAGCATCCGCTGTGGTCCGGGTTCGTGTGGCGCAACGAGCTGGCGGACACGTTCGTCGAGGTGCTCGCCGTGCCGTGGCTGGCGGGTTCGGTGCCGGGTACGCCCGTGATGACGGCCTGGCTGCGCGGGCTCGGCGCGCGCATCGGCAAGGGCGTGTGGGTGGACAGCTACTGGCTGCCGGAGACCGATCTGGTGACCCTTGAGGACGCCGCCACCGTGAATCGGGGCTGTGTGCTCCAGACACACCTCTTCCACGACCGGATCTTGCGGACGGATACTGTGGTCCTCCGTGAGGGCGCGACGCTGGGTCCTGGCGGGATCGTCCTTCCGGGCAGCGCGATCGGGGCCCGTACGACACTGGGTCCCGCGTCGCTCGTCATGGCGGCGGAGTCCGTCCCCGACGACACCCGTTGGCTCGGTAATCCGATCGAAGCATGGCGTCCCTGAGGCGGCCCACTCGGGGCCGGTAGCGGGCGGTGGGCCGGCACGGAGTGGCAGCAGTACGGCGCAGGGAGCACAGACAGCAGTGGCAGTTCAGCAGACGGCAGGCGCGGACCCGTACTTCCCGGAGCACGGCGATCCCCGGTACCGGGTGCACCGGTACGAGTTCGCGCTGGACTACCGCCCGGGCCCGAACCGGCTCTCCGGGGCGGCCCGGATCAACGCCATAGCGGGACGGGCACCGCTGACCGAGTTCGTGCTGAACCTTGCCGACTTCAAGATCGGCCGCGTCCGGGTCGACGGACGGCAGCCGCACTACACCCACCGCGGGGGGCGGCTGCGGGTCCGCCCCGCCAAGCCGATCCGCGCCGGGGCGGCCTTCACGGTCGAGGTGCACTGGTCGGGCAACCCCAAGCCGGTGAACAGCCCCTGGGGCGGGCTCGGCTGGGAGGAGCTGGAGGACGGGGCGCTGGTGGCGAGCCAGCCGATCGGGGCGCCGTCCTGGTACCCGTGCAACGACCGGCCCGCCGACAAGGCGTCGTACCAGATCTCGATCACCACGCCGTCGGCGTACGCGGTGGTCGCGGGCGGGCGGCTGCTGACCCGTACGACGAAGGCGAGCACGACGACCTGGGTGTACGAGCAGTCGGCGCCGACGTCCAGCTATCTGGTCGGGCTGTCGATCGGCAAGTACCAGACGGTGCTGCTGGGCGACCCGGGCCTGGGCGGGGTACCGCAGCACGGGCACATTCCGGCGCATCTGCTGCCGGAGTTCTCGCGGGACTTCGCGCGCCAGCCGCAGATGATGGAACTGTTCCAGGAGCTGTTCGGCCCGTACCCCTTCGACGAGTACGCGGTCGTGGTGACCGAGGAGGAACTCGATGTGCCCGTCGAGGCCCAGGGGTTGTCGCTGTTCGGCGCCAACCACGTGGACGGGGCGCGGGGTTCGGAGCGGCTGGTGGCGCACGAGCTGGCGCACCAGTGGTTCGGCAACAGCGTGTCCATCGCGGACTGGCGGCACATCTGGCTGAACGAGGGGTTCGCGAAGTACGCGGAATGGCTCTGGTCGGAGCGGTCGGGCGGGCGCACGGCACAGCAACTCGCCGCCGCCGCACACCGCTTGCTGTCGTCGATGCCGCAGGATCTGCGGCTGGCGGATCCGGGGCGCAAGTCGATGTTCGACGACCGGTTGTACGAGCGCGGCGGGCTGACCCTGCACGCCGTGCGTTGCGCGCTCGGGGACATCGCCTTCTTCCGCATGCTGCACGGCTGGGGCCGGCTGCACCGCAACGGCACGGTGACGACCCAGGCCTTCACCTCGTACGTGGCCCGCTTCGCGAACGAGCCGGTGGAGGAGTTGTTCGAGGCGTGGGTGTACGGGGCCGCACTGCCGCCGTTGCCCGGGTCCGCGACGCGTGCGGCGGGATAGAACAATGGCGGCCATGACGACGCGTTCCTGCCCGTGCGGGCTGCCCGAGGCCTACGACAAGTGCTGCGGCCGCTACCTGTCCGGTGCCG
The DNA here is from genome assembly GCF_045162795.1 of Streptomyces sp. NBC_01017. Taxonomy (NCBI): domain Bacteria; kingdom Bacillati; phylum Actinomycetota; class Actinomycetes; order Kitasatosporales; family Streptomycetaceae; genus Streptomyces; species Streptomyces sp. NBC_01017. The sequence continues at coordinate 8,377,279 of NZ_CP108683.1, read as the reverse complement.
CCGCCGCGCCGACCGCCGAGGCGCTCATGCGGTCGCGGTACAGCGCGTTCGTCAAGGGAGATGCGGCCCATCTGCTGCGGACCTGGCATCCACGGACGCGGCCCGCGCGGCTGGACCTCGATCCGGGGATGCGGTGGACCGGGCTGGAGATCCTGGGGACGGCTGACGGTTCGGCGTTCCACACCACGGGGACGGTGACCTTCCGGGCCTCGTACCGGGGTGGGTCGCTGCATGAGCGGAGCCGGTTCGAGCGGGTCGACGGGGCGTGGGTGTATGTGGACGGGGAGTTCCTGAGCTAGGACACCTACGGCGCCAGGATGTCCAGTTCCTGGAGGGCGCCCATCGTGATCTCGCGGGTCAGGTGCTCGGCCCGGACCGCGTCGCCCGCGCGGACCGCCTCGGCGACCTGGACGTGCAGCGTGACCGCGGAGGGGTCGGGGTCCTCGAACATGATCTCGTGGTGGGTGCGGCCGGCGAGGACCTCCGCGACGACGTCGCCGAGGCGGGCGAACATCTCGTTGCCGGAGGCGTTGAGGATGACGCGGTGGAAGGCGACGTCGTGGACGAGGTAGCCCTCCAGCTGGTGGCCGCGTGAGTGGGCGACCATGCCGAGGGCGCACTCGGTGAGTTCGGCGCACTGGTCGGCCGTGGCGTACTTGGCGGCCAGTCCCGCCGCCACCGGCTCGATGGCCGAGCGCAGGACCGTGAGGGAGCGCAGTTGCTGGGGGCGGTCGGCGCCGGCCAGGCGCCAGCGGATGACCTGGGGGTCGTAGACGTTCCACTCGGACTTCGGACGGACCGTCACACCCACGCGGCGGCGGGACTCCACCAGGTACATGGACTCCAGGACGCGGACCGCCTCGCGCATCACCGAGCGGGACACCTCGAAGCGCTGCGCCAGTTCGTCCGTGCGCAGAACGCTGCCCGGCGGGTACTCGCCCGCGGTGATCGCGGGGCCGAGGGTTTCCAGTACTCGGCCGTGCAGCCCCCGGCCCGTTGTGCTCATGCACTCAGCGTACGGGGCAAGTCACGCGATCAAAAAGTCAGACTTATATGTCACACACTCTTGAATTCGTCGTACCTAATGAGTTTCAGTTGCGTCGACATCACGTGTCGACGAGGACAGCAGACAGTGAGGCAGCGATGAGTACCCCCCATGTCGTCGTGGTCATGGGCGTTGCGGGCACCGGGAAGACCACCATCGGTCCCCTGCTCGCGGCCCGGCTCGGTGTCCCCTATGCCGAGGGCGACGACTTCCACCCGCCGGCCAACATCGCCAAGATGTCGGCCGGCACCCCGCTCGACGACGACGACAGGTGGCCGTGGCTCGACGCCATCGGCACCTGGGCGCACGAACGGGCGGGGCTCGGCGGGGTGGTCAGCTGCTCGGCGCTGAAGCGGTCGTACCGGGACCGGCTGCGGGCCGCCGCACCGGACCTGGTGTTCGTGCACCTGGCGGGCGACCGCGCCCTCATCGAAGACCGGATGTCGCACCGGCAGGGGCACTTCATGCCCACGGCACTGCTCGACTCCCAGTTCGCCACGCTCCAGCCGCTCCAGGAGGAGGAGGCGGGAGTCGTCGTGGATGTGTCGGGCAGCCCCGAGGACATCGCCGGACGGGCCTCGTCGGCCCTGACGGCGCTTCCCGAGCCGACCCAATAACCCCCCGCACCCCTCCCCCATCCCCGTACCTGCAAGGGAATCCATCCCCGTGACCAGACTCAACGTCGAGCTGCTGGCAGCGGACACCGTCGAGCCCATCACCTCGGCCGGCCACGCTCAGCTGGGCATCGCCGTCCTGGCGGGCATCGCCGTCATCGTGCTGCTCATCACCAAGTTCAAGCTGCACGCCTTCCTGTCGCTGACCATCGGGTCGCTGGCGCTCGGCGCGTTCGCCGGGGCACCGCTGGACAAGACCATCCTCAGCTTCACCGCCGGTCTGGGGACCACGGTCGCCGGCGTGGGTGTGCTGATCGCCCTGGGTGCGATCCTCGGCAAGATGCTCGCCGACTCCGGCGGCGCCGACCAGATCGTCGACACCATCCTCGCCAGGGCCAAGGGCCGTTCGATGCCGTGGGCGATGGTGCTGATCGCCTCGGTGATCGGGCTGCCGCTGTTCTTCGAGGTCGGCGTCGTCCTGCTGATCCCGGTCGTGCTGATGGTCGCCAAGCGCGGCAACTACTCGCTGATGCGCATCGGCATCCCGGCCCTGGCCGGTCTCTCCGTGATGCACGGCCTGGTCCCGCCGCACCCCGGCCCGCTGGTCGCCATCGACGCGATCGGCGCCAACCTCGGTGTCACGCTGGCGCTCGGCGTGCTCATCGCCATCCCGACGGTGATCATCGCCGGTCCGGTGTTCTCGCGCTACGCCGCCCGCTGGGTGGACGTCCCGGCCCCGGACCGGATGATCCCCCAGCGTGTCTCGGAGGATCTTCAGAAGCGCCCCAGCTTCGGCGCCACGCTGACGACCATCCTGCTGCCGGTCGTCCTGATGCTCTCCAAGGCGTTGGTCGACATCGTGATCGACGACCCCGAGAACACCGTGCAGCGGGTGTTCGACGTCATCGGCTCGCCGCTGATCGCGCTGCTCGTCTCCGTGCTCGTCGGCATCTTCACCCTGCTCAGGCCGGCCGGGTTCGGCAAGGAGCGTGTCTCCCCGCTCGTCGAGAAGAGCCTCGCCCCCATCGCGGGCATCCTGCTGATCGTGGGCGCGGGCGGCGGCTTCAAGCAGACGCTGATCGACACCGGCGTGGGCCAGATGATCCTGGAGATCTCCGAGGACTGGTCGATCCCGGCACTGCTGCTGGCCTGGCTGATCGCGGTGGCGATCCGTCTCGCCACGGGTTCGGCGACGGTGGCCACGATCTCTGCGGCCGGTCTGGTCGCCCCGCTCGCGGCCGACATGTCGACGACCCACGCGGCCCTGCTGGTCCTCGCCATCGGCGCCGGATCGCTGTTCTTCAGCCATGTCAACGACGCCGGGTTCTGGCTGGTGAAGGAGTACTTCGGGCTGAGCGTCGGCCAGACCGTCAAGACCTGGTCCGTGATGGAGACGATCATCTCGGTGGTCGCCGGTGGTCTGGTCCTGCTGCTCTCGCTGATCATCTAGGGGTACGGACATGAGCCACCCGCTCTTCGACATCAGCGGCCGCACCGCCCTGGTCACCGGCTCCAGCCGCGGCATCGGGCGCGCGCTCGCCCGCGGGCTCGCGGAGGCCGGCTGCACGGTGGTCCTCAACGGACGCAACGGCGAACGCCTCACCGAGGCCGCCGCCGAACTGGCCGCCGAACTGGCCGACGAACTGGCCGCCGAACTGCCCGGCGACCGGATCCACACGGCCGCGTTCGACGTGACCGACGGTGCGTCGGTGGCCGCCGGTATCGCGGACGTCGAGGAGCGGGTGGGCCCGCTCGACATCCTGGTCAACAACGCGGGCATGCAACTGCGCGCACCCCTGCTGGAGTTCACGGACACGGACTGGCACCGCATCCTGGACACCAACCTCACCAGCGCGTTCCTGGTGGGCCGGGAGGCCGCCCGGCGGATGACGGAACGCGGCCACGGGAAGATCATCAACATCTGCTCGCTGCAGAGCGAGGTGGTCCGCCCCGGCATCGCGCCCTACGCCGCCACCAAGGGCGCCCTGAAGATGCTCACCAAGGGCATGTGCGCCGACTGGGGCCCCTACGGCGTGCAGGTCAACGGCCTCGGCCCCGGCTACATCGAGACCGAGCTGACCGAGCCCCTCGTCGCGGACGAGGAGTTCAGCGCGTGGGTACGGCGCCGGACCCCGGCCGGACGCTGGGGCCGTACCGAGGACCTGGTGGGCGGGGTGCTGTTCCTCGCGTCACCGGCCGCGGACTTCGTCGGCGGACAGGTGCTGTACGTCGACGGCGGCATGACGAGCGTGCTGTGAAGGAGGCCTCGGGGATGCTCGGTTGTGTGATCCACGGTCAGGGCGATCTGCGGGTCGAGGAGCTGCCGGTGCCGGTGCCCGGGCCCGGGCAGGCGCTCGTGGCCGTGCGCTACGGCGGGGTCTGCGGCTCCGATCTGCACTACTGGCTCCACGGCGGGGTCGGGGACTTCCGGCTGAGGGAGCCGATGGTGCTCGGGCACGAAGTGGTCGGGAGGGTCGTGTCGTACGGCTCCCCGGACGCCTCGGGTCCCGCTGTCGGTACGGCCGTCGCGGTGCACCCGGCCACGCCCTGCGAGGTCTGCCCCGAGTGCGCGGACGGGCGGCGCAACGTCTGCCGGGACACCCGCTACCTGGGCAGCGCGGCGCGCTTTCCGCACGTCCAGGGCGGGTTCGCCGCACAGGTTGCCGTACCGGCCGGCCAGTTGAGGCCGCTCCCGGCCGGCCTCGGCCTGCGGCGGGCGGCGCTCGCCGAGCCGCTGTCCGTCGCACTGCACGCGGTGCGGCGAGCCGGTGACGTGACCAGGAGGCATGTCCTCGTGACCGGCGCCGGGCCCATCGGCTGTCTGGTGGTCGCTGCGGCGAAGGCGGCCGGGGCGGGGCGGGTCACGGTGACCGACCTGCTGCCGACGGCTCTTGAGTTCGGGCGGATCGCGGGCGCCGACATCCTCGTACGGGCGGACGATCCGGACGATGCCGGGTGGCCCTCCGAGGTGGACGTGGCGATCGAGGCGTCGGGGGTTGCCGCGGGGCTGGACACCTGTCTGCGGCTCGTGCGGCGCGGTGGCGTCGTGGTGCAGCTGGGGATGCTGCCGGCGGGGCACAGTCCGTTCGCGGGGAACCTCGTCGTGAGCCGGGAGATCGAGCTGCGGGGCGCGTTCCGCTTCGATGTGGAGTTCGACGGGGCGCTGGAACTGCTCGCGGCCGAGGCGTCGTTCGACGGGCTGGTCAGCGCGGTGGTGCCGGTGCGGGAGGCCGAGGCGGCGTTCGCGCTCGCGGCGGACCGGAGCGGCTCGTGCAAGGTGTTGTTGGACTTCGGGGACCGAGCTGCCTGAGCGGCGGGCGGTCCCACCGGGGTTCCGCCTCCCGGGATTACGGTGCGCCGGCACCTGAACTCGCCCCGACGATCACATGAAGCGACTTCCCCGAGAGCGTTTTCGGCCCGATGATGAGGTGACCTCCGGAGGCTGCCGCAGCCGTCGGGGGCGTGAACATCGGGGGGCGTCATGGCAGTTTCCCTCGGGATGCGTATCTCGGGGCTGCTCGTGGTGGGGGCGGTGGCGGTGGCCGCCGCGGCCTTCACGAGTGACGGGCGCGGCAGTGCGGACGGCAGGGGCGGCGACGGTTCGGTCGTGACCGCCCGGCCGTCCGAGGGCGGCAGTGGGCCGACGGCACCGGCGGATCGCTCCGCCCCCGTGGCCCAGCAGTCGCCCAACGGCCGGGCGGGCGAGAACGCCTCCGGGCCGGCCGTTGTCCCGAGCGGGTTGCCGGGCGGGGTGGTGAGTGCGAGTCCCAGCCCTTCGCCGACCCCGTCCCCGAGCGGCAGGGGCACCATGGTCCTCCAGGCCCCGCCATGGCTCCCGCCCGGCCCGAGTTCGCCCGACTCGGACGACACGCCGGATCCGGCGAGCGTCTACGACCTGCTCCGAGCGCCGGAGCGCTGCGCGTCCGCCCTCGGGAAGATCCCGCAGGACTCGGCGGAGGCGGAGTGGCAGCTGCTGCGCGGTCTGTCCGCGGCCTGTCTGGCCGTGCAGGGCAGGGGCGGCGACTGGGACACGGCAGCCGGGGCCCATGCGGGACTCGCCGGACGCGTGGACACCTGCAAGGGGCGTGCCGCGTACGCCGTTCTCGGTGGGCTGCTGGACTTCCACCGGCGGCACCCGGGCGGCACCGTGCGGCTCGCGGCCACACCGGGCGGCACACCGGCGTGCGGCTACCGGATCGCGGGCGTCGACACGGGCGGCGACGGCGAGGCACGGCCCGGCGACACGATCGGCATCGAGCTGACCGGCACCTACTTCGACCATGCCGAGCTGCTGCGGGACGCGAGCGTGAGCATCGGCGGGCTGGTGGTACCGGGTGTGCCCGTCCTGAAGCCCGAGTCGGGTGACCGGCTGGTGCTGTCCGTTCCCGTACCGCCCCTGGAGCCGGGCCCGGCCGAGGTCGCGGTCCGGCACGCGGGCACCGAGGTCCGGCTGCCGGCGGCCTTCACGGTCACGGGCCCGGACACGGTCGAGGAGCCGGGCACGGGCACGGGGGCCACCGATGAGCCGGGGTCACCGGCCGGGGCGGCGGTGTCGGATCTCGGCGAACGGCTGTCATCGCTCGGCGCGGAGGTGCCGGCCGGCGGCGGATCGGTGTCATCGCCCGGCGCGGACGTGCCCGCCGGCGGCGGATCGGTGTCATCGCCCGGCGCGGACGTGCCGGATCTCGGCGGACCAGTGTCATCGCTTGGCACGGAGGTACCGGCCGGCGGCGGATCGGTGTCACCGCCCGACGCAGACGTGCCAGACCTCACCGGACCAATGCCATCACCCGGCGCGCAATCGCCGACCGACGGCAGACCAGTCTCACCGCCCGACGCAGACGTACCAGACCTCACCGGACCAATGCCATCACCCGGCGCGCAATCGCCGACCGACGGCAGATCAGTCTCACCGCCCGACGCAGACGTACCAGACCTCACCAGACCAATGCCATCACCCGGCGCGCAATCGCCCACCGACGGCAGACCAGTCTCACCGCCCGACGCAGACGTACCAGACCTCACCAGACCAATGCCATCACCCGGCGCGCAATCGCCCACCGACGGCAGACCAGTCTCACCGCCCGACGCAGACGTACCAGACCTCACCAGACCAATGCCATCACCCGGCGCGCAATCGCCCACCGACGGCAGACCAGTCTCACCGCCCGACGCAGACGTACCAGACCTCACCGGACCAATGCCATCACCCGGCGCGCAATCGCCCACCGACGGCAAATCAGTCTCACCGCCCGGCGCCAAGGTGCCAGACCTCGCCGGACCGGCGTCATCGCCCGGCCCGGAGATGCCGGCCGGTGGCACAACTCAGCTCACCGACCTCGACGTTCGGGACCCTCAGGGAGCGCTCCAGCCTGTCGCCGTACAGCCCGTCATGGCCGCCACCGTGAATGCTCCCGCTCCGCCCACTCCCGGCTGACCGAGCCCGTCCGCATGCCCCGGCGGGCCTCCGGGTCGCCCAGGGCCATGCCGATGTGGCCGGCGAGGACGATGCCGATGGTGAGGGCCAGCCAGTCGTGGACGAAGGTCGCGCTGGTGCGCCACTCCAGGGGAGTGAGGTGGGTGAACCACATGATGAGGCCGGTGCCGACCATCACCAGTGTCGCGCCGGCGATCCACGCGGCGTAGATCTTCTGCCCGGCGTTGAACTTGCCCGCCGGACGGGACGCGGGCCGCTTGTCGCGGTGCAGGGCGGCGCGCAGCCAGACGCGGTCGTGCGGGCCGAAGCGGTTGAGGAAGCCGAGGTCGGCGCGGAAGAAGCGGGAGGCGACGCCGGCCAGGACCGGCACGGGCAGGGCGAGGCCGGCCCACTCGTGGATACGGACCACCAGCTCGCGGCGGCCGACGAGCTCGGCGAGCTGCGGGATGTACAGACAGGCCGCGGTCACCACGCACACGCCCATCAGCGCGGCCGTCGTGCGGTGCACCCAGCGGGTCGCCGGGCCGAAGCGCCGGACGTCCGTGGACCGGCCGGGGGCGTCAAGTCGTAGGCTCATCGTCGCGTCCGTTCGAGCGGCCGACCCAGGCGTCGACGTCGTAGCCCCGTTCCTCCCAGTAGCCCGGTTTCACGTCCTCGGTGACGGTGATGCCGGACAGCCACTTGGCGGACTTGTAGAAGTACATGGGCGCCACATAGAGGCGGACCGGGCCGCCGTGGGCGTGGTTCAGGTCCTTGTCCTGCATGCGCAGGGCCACCATCACGTCGGCGCGGCGGGCCTGGTCGAGGGTGAGGCTCTCGCTGTAGGCGCCGTCGAAGCAGGTGAAGCGCACCGCCCCGGCATCCTTGCGCAGTCCCGCGGCGTCGAGGAGGCGGGACAGGCGCACTCCCTGGAAGGGGGTGTCGGGGACCCGCCAGCCGGTGACGCACTGGACGTCGCGCACCATCCGGGTCTGCGGCAGGGCGCGCAGGTCGGCCAGCGTGTAGGTCCTGGGGCGGTCGACCAGGCCGTCGATGGCGAGGCGGTAGGTGGCGGCGTTCTTGCGGGGGACGGAAGAGGTCACCGAGTAGTAGCGGAAGCCGCCGCCGTTGGGCAGCAGGTCGGTCAGGCCGGTGGGGTCCTTGTCGGACGCGCTCGCGAGGAAGGACTCCATCCCGCGCTGCAAAACGGGCGCGGTGACCACGCCGAGGGCGCCCAGGCCGAGGGTGCCGAGCAGGACACGGCGGCCGATCGGCTTGCCCTTCTGCCCGATCTGCTCCTCGCCCTGTTCCTCGTACTGCTCCTCGCCCTGTTCTCCGCCCTCGTGCTCGGGCTGTTCGCGGTTCACGTACTCATTCGAACACCTGCGACCCCGGCCGGACCAGGGATCGCGGGTGCTCGTCAGGGTTCCGTAATCACTTCTTACGCGGCTCTCGCGCACGGAACCCGGCTACGGCTTCTCCGCCGCCGCCTTGTCCAGCTGGAACGCCTCGTTGCCGAGCCCGATGCGGGCGTGCCGCTCGGGTGCGCGGGAGCGCAGGAACAGGCCCTGGAGCACGCCCACGACCAGCGCGAGGACGATGACGGCGGGCAACGCCCAGTTCAGGGCCGAGTCCGGGCCCGCGCCGATCAGGACGTCGAAGTCCTTGACGGTGTAGACGACGATGAACAGCAGCCCGACGACCGAGAGCCCGGAGGCGGCCAGCCGCCAGAACTGGGCGGCGACGGCCCCGCGGCGCACGAAGAAGGCGATGACGGAGACCGACGCGGCGGCCATCAGCGCGGCGACGCCCAGCGCGCCGAGGTTGCCCATCCAGGTGAACAGGTGCAGCACCGGTGCGGTCGGGTCGCCGGTCGGCCTGTCGTCGGTGAGCGCGAAGGCGGCGACGACCACGAGGGAGATCGCCGTCTGCAGCAGCGAACCGGTGCCGGGGGCGCCGCTCGCGCCGCTGGTGCGGCCGAAGGCGGACGGCAGCAGGCCCTCGCGGCCCATGGCGAAGGCGTAACGGGCGACGACGTTGTGGAAGCTGAGCATCGCCGCGAACATCCCGGTCACGAACAGCACGTGCAGGACGTCGGTGAAGCCGGCGCCGAGGAGGTCCTCGGTGAGGAAGAACAGCAGCCCGGCGCTCTGCTCCTGTGCGGTGCCGACGATGGCCGAGGGCCCGGCGGCGACGGTGTACGCCCAGCAGCTGATCGTGTAGAAGACGGCGATGCCGCCGATGGCGAGGAACATCACGCGGGGCACGAGGACGTGCGGGCGGCTGGTCTCCTCGGCGTAGACGGGGGCCTGCTCGAAGCCGAGGAAGGCGGCGACGCAGAAGCACAGGGCGGTGCCGATGCCGGCGCCGGTGAGGGTGTCCGGGTTGAAGGCGTGCAGCGACAGGCCCTCCTTGCCGGGGTCGGCGATCGCGGCGACGTCGAAGATGACCACGAGGGCGACCTCGATGATCAGCAGGACGCCGAGCACGCGCGCGTTGAGGTCGATCTTCAGCCAGCCGAGTCCGCCGACGAGGAGGACGGCCGCCAGCGCCGGTATCCACCAGGCGACCTCCGTGTCGAGGTAGGTGGCGAACAGCCCGGAGACCTCGAAGCCGAAGATGCCGTAGATGCCGACCTGGAGGGCGTTGTAGGCGACGAGCGCGACCATCGCGGCGCCGGCGCCTGCGGTGCCGCCGAGGCCGCGGGAGATGTAGGCGTAGAAGGCGCCGGCGTTGTGGACGTGCCGGCTCATCTCGGCGTATCCGACGCTGAAGAGCGCGAGGACGAGGCCGAGGATCACGAAGAGGAGCGGCTGCCCGACGACGCCCATCACCCCGAAGGTCGTGGGCATGACACCCGCGACCACCATGAGGGGTGCCGTCGCGGCGAGCACGGACAGCAGCAGGCCCGTCGTGCCCAGCCGGTCGGCGCGCAGGGCCCGGTCCTGTCCCTTGAACGTACTGATCCCGCCACTGCCGGCGGTGGTTCTGCTCGTGCTGGAACTGCCCGTGGTCATCGGGGACCGTCCTTGGGTCGACTGCGGTTGGGGGCGTTACGCCGTGCCGAGCGCGGTGTCGCGTGCGGCGCGGAAGGCGGGATACGGCTCGCGGTCCGGGTACGACCACGGCGACGGGGTGGCGTGCTCGCCGATCCGGTGGAACAGGGCGGCGGCCTCGGCGCCGCGGCCCTCGCAGACCTTGGCGTGGGCGAGGTAGTTCAGGTCGATCAGACGGCGCGGGTGACCCTCCTGCTCCCACTCCAGCCACCAGTCGAAGGCGGCCCGCATCACCTGCCGGGCCCGGCGGCCGGCCCAGTGCCCGGAGGTGGCCGCGTCGGGCTGCTCACGCCCCGCACCCGCGAGGACGCGGTAGCGCTCGGCGTGGGCGATGACCGGGAGGACGGCGAGCGGGGAGTCGGCGGGGGCCCGCTCGGCGGCCGCGTTGGCGAAGTCGTACACCTCGTGCAGCGGGTCGGGACCGGCACCGGTGTGGCGTTCGGCGAGCCGGGCGACCATCAGGTGGTGGGCGTGATGGTGATCGGCGTACCGGGCGCCGACCTCGGCGAACAGACGCCGCACCGCCTCCTCGGCGCCGAGCGCGCTCTCCAGCATGAGCAGGCCGAGCCAGGGGGTGGGGTCGCCGGGCGCGAGCGCGGCGGCGGCGTGGCACGACTCGCGGGCCCGGACAGGTCTCTCCTTGCCGCGCAGGGCGCGCTGGACCTGGGCGAGGGCGAGCAGGACGGCGGCGTCGGCGGAGTCGGGCTCGGCGAGCAGCCAGTCGCGGGTCCAGGGGACGCAGGACGGCTCCTGCGCGAGGACGGTGACGCGGTGCCCTCTGCGGTCCCAGTCGTCGCCGGTCCGGGCGAGCAGTGAGCGGGCCGTCTGCCATCTGCCCTGGGCCAGCGCGGCGCGGGCGGCGGCGAGCTCGGCGTCGTCCAGGGCCGCGTCGAAGGTGTGGGATGCGCGCTTGCGGCCGCGGCCGAGGGGTGGCGGGGGTGGGGACACCGGTTCTGGGTTCTGTCGGGGGAAGAATGCCGGGGGGAGAGTGTGGCCTGTCATCGTTTGATCACGCACAGCAAACCCGCAGCCAATGGTTCACGTCAAGGGCCGCCGAGGCGTTACACGCGTCAACTGGTGTTACTGGTGGGGCAATTGATGCGTTCACCGTCCACGCACCTTGCCTTAAATGTCGGAATTGTTCAGAGTGTGTGGCGTACGTCATGGCGTAGCCGGACCAGGCATCGCACGATGGCAGGACGCGCATGCCGGGCCTGGGGCCGCTACAGTCGGCCCTTACGCACCCCGTCCCCTCACCCGGCAGGATGATCGAGGTACGCAGCGTGTCGCTTCTGATCCTGATACTCGCCGTGAGCGCCGCCTGCTGCCTGGGCTTCGGCTTCGTACTGCAGCAGAACGCGGCCCGGAAGGCGCCGCTGAACGACTTCCTCTCCCCCCGGATCCTCCTCGACCTGATGAAGGTGCCCCGCTGGCTGGGCGGCATCGGGCTCATGGTGGTCGGCATGGCGCTCGGCGCGATGGCGCTGGGCCAGGGCGAGATCTCCCTCGTGGAACCGCTGCTGGCGACGAACCTGCTCTTCGCGCTCGCCCTCTCCCGCCGCCAGACCAAGCAGCCGCTGGGCCGCCAGGGCTGGACGGGACTCGCACTGCTCGCGGGCGGTGTCACAGCCTTCATCGTCGCCGGACAGCCACACGGCGGGACGGCGCCCAGCGGCCCCTTCCGGCAATGGCTGATCATCGGCGTCATGATCGGGGCGGCTCTGCTGCTCACGGCGTACGCCAAGCGTTCGCGGCTCAGGGCCGGTCCTGCGCTGCTGGCCACGGCCGCCGGTCTGCTGTACGGCGTGCAGGACGCCCTGACGCGCCTGACCGGGCAGCGTTTCGCCGAGGGCGGCATGGCGGAGGTCCTCACCAGCTGGCAGCCGTACGCCGTGGTGGCGCTCGGCCTCACCGGGCTGATCCTCGTCCAGAGCGCGTTCGAGACGGCATCCCTGCGTATGTCCCTGCCGGCCCTGACCGCGGCCCAGCCGCTGGCCGGCATCCTGTGCGGCGTCGGCTTCCTCGGCGACCGGCTGCGCGCCGACTCGGGCGCGCTGGCGTGGGAAGCGGCGGGGCTCGCCGCGATCGTGGTGGGCATCATCATGCTCGGCACCCACTCGGCGATGCCGTGCGGCGTGAAGCAGCCGCAGCATCGTGCGGCGGTGGCGGCGGTTCCGGCGCGCTGACCATCCGGGTGCCGCCCTGGTTGGATGGCCCCCATGAGCGCTGCTGACGAGACTCTCGACATCGTCGACGAGCACGACCGGGTCGTCGGCCGGTCCCGGCGCGGCGAGGCCTACGCCAAGGGGCTGCGCCACCGCTGCGTCTTCATCGAGGCCCGGGATTCGGAGGGCCGCCTCTTCGTCCATCGCCGCACGCCCACGAAGCTGGTCTTTCCCTCGCGCTACGACATGTTCGTCGGCGGTGTGGTCGGCGCGGGCGAGTCGTACGACGACGCCGCGCTGCGCGAGGCCGAGGAGGAACTCGGCGTCAGCGGCCTCCCCCGCCCCACCTACCTCTTCAAGTTCCTCTACGACGACGGCGCCGGGCAGACCTGGTGGTCGGCGGTGTACGAGGTCCGCTGCGAGCTGCCGGTGCGCCCGCAGCCGGAGGAGGTCGCCTGGCACGACTTCCTGGCAGAGACCGAGGTGGAACGGCGGCTGGCGGACTGGACGTGGGTACCGGACGGCCTGGCGGCGTACGAGCGCCTCAAGGCCCACCGGGCGGCCGGCTGAGCCGCCGCGCGGCAGCCTCGCGGGCGCGTCGACGGGGTGCGCCCCTGGCCCAGGGCACCGAGACGGACGTGCCGCCGGCTCGGGCAGGCGGCGGGGCATCCGCCTCTGGGAGCACCAGGGCTACCTCGACGGGGCCATCTCCCGGCCCACGTCGCTCACGGACACCCCCTCCGCGGCCACCGCGACCTCCCTGAGCACACCGACCGCCCCCACCATCGCCTCGGACACGTGCCCGGGCATCTCCATCAGCTCCGCCTCGGGGAGCACCAGGGCTACCTCGACGGGGCCATCTCCTGGCCGCCGTCGCTCACGGACACCCCCTCCGCGGCCACCGCGACCTCCCTGAGCACACCGACCGCCCCCACCATCGCCTCGGACACGTGCCCGGGCATCTGCATCGGCTCCGCCTCGGGGAGCACCCGGGCTACCTCGACGGAGCCATCTCCCGGCCCACGTCGCTCACGGACACCCCCTCCGCGGCCACCGCGACCTCCCTGAGCACACCGACCGCCCGCGCCATCGCCACCGCTCGGACAAGTCCCCGCGCCGCTGTATCTCCTGCGCCCATTGAGCTCCGGGCTACCTCGACGGCCCCGGTCATGGCTCGGGCGGGGCCGCCGCCGCGCCGCCGTGATCTTCCTCGGCACGCCGGCCATCCGCGCCGTCGCCGCCACCGTGGACACACCCTGGGGGCAGCCCAGCCCGCCCCCCCCTTGAAGCACTCCTCGCCGACGCCGTACTCGGACGCGCCCCCTCCGCGGCCGGCCCTCGCGCCCCCTTGAGCGCACCGACCGCCCGCGCCCTCACCACCGCCGCCGCGTCTGCCACGTGCCCGGGCAGCCCACCGCCTCCGCCCCTGGAAGAACCGGCCTGCTGCCGGTCCGCGCCGTGGAGGCCCGTCCCGGGTCGGGGCGTGCCGGACGGTGCCGAAACGTCCCCTGTCCGCGGCCCCGGATAGGGTCGGGCATGTGATCGAGTTCGTACGGAACGTCCGGCTGTGGTTTGCGCCGCAGGAGATCCGGCAGGAGGGCGGCACGCCCGACTACCGGTTCTCGCTGGCCAACGAGCGCACCTTCCTGGCCTGGCTGCGTACCGCGCTCGCGCTCGTCGGCGGCGGCTTCGCGGTGGACCAGTTCCTGCCGGACCTGCGCTGGGGCTGGCGCGTCGGGCTGGCGCTCGCGCTGCTCGCGGCCGGCGTGCTGTGTTCGTTGCGTGCGGTCAATCACTGGGTGCGCTGCGAGCGGGCGATGCGGCGGGGCGAGGACCTGCCCGTCTCGCGGTTCCCGGCGGTGCTGAGCCTGGTGGTCGCGGTCGTGGCCATCGCGATGGTCGTCGTCGTGCTCGTGGGGTGGGAAGGGTGAACCCCGGGGCGGTCGCCGAGCCCGTCAGGGATCCGGGGCTGCAGCCCGAGCGGACGCGTCTCGCGTGGCGCCGTACGACACTGTCCGGCACCGTGGCCGCCGTACTCGCCGTGAAGGCCGCACTGCACGGCGACGTCTCGGTGGTCGGGCTCCTCGTCGGCGCCCTGTGCATCGGGCTGTGGCTGGGCTTCCTGGCCCTCGCCCACCGCCGTATCCGCGTCCTCGCCTCGTCCGCCGAACCGGCGGCGCTGGCCCCCCGGCACGCCACGGCCACGGTCCTCTTCACCCTGGCCCTGGCCATCTGCGGCGCCGCCCTGGTCCTCTGAGACCCGCCTTCGGCTACGGCCCGTTCACTCCGCCCCCTGCCACAGCCCCTCCGGCGCCACCGGCTCCTCCTCCGTCTCCCAGTCCACCGTCACCACGATCTTGCCCCGGGTACGGCCCTCCTGGTTGAGCCGGTGCGCGTCCGCCGCCCGCTCCAGCGGGAACGTCTGTGAGACGTGCACGGACACCACCCCCTCCTCCGCCAGCTCGGACAGCCGCAGCAGGTCCGCCGCGTCGGGGCGGACGAAGTAGTAGCGGCCCCCGTAGTCGAAGACGTCCGGGTCGGCGATGGACACCAGGCGGCCCTCGGGGGCCAGCAGGTTGGCCGAGGCCTTCAGCGCGTCACCGCCGACCGTGTCGAAGGCCGCGTCCACGCCCTCGGGCGCAAGCCCTCGCACCCGCTCGGTCAGGCCGTCGCCGTACTCGACCGGCTCACCGCCGAGACCGCGTACGAAGTCGTGGTTGTGCGCGCTCGCCGTACCGATCACCCGGGCACCCAGATGGCGGGCGAGCTGGACGGCGATCGAGCCCACACCGCCGGCCGCGGCGTGCACCAGGACCGTCTCGCCGCGCTTGACCTGGAGGACCTTGGTCAGCACCTGGAACGCCGTCAGCCCCACCAGCGGCAGACCGGCCGCCTCCTCCCAGGTGAGGTTGCGGGGCTTGCGCGCGAGGGTGCGTACGGGCGCGGCGACATACTCGGCGAAGGTGCCACGGGAGAGGACGTCCTCACGCACATAGCCGATGACCTCGTCACCGACGCCGAACTCCGTGACGGACACGCCCGGCTGGACGACGACACCGGCTACGTCCCAGCCGGGGACGACCGGGAAGACCGGCTCCAGCATCCGGTCCATGTAGCCCTCGCGGCACTTCCAGTCGACCGGGTTGACCGCGGCCGCCCGCACCTTCACCAGCACGGAGTCGGGGCCGACGCGCGGATCGCGCACATCCCCGTATGCGAGCTCGTCGGGCCCGCCGTAGCGTGTGTAGCTGATCCCCTTCATGGGTTCGACCCTCCGGGCTGGGAGGGCGCCACGCAAGCCCGAATAACCCGATATGCGCCGTTTGCGTGGCAGCCTGTCCGACGTCACAACCCGCACCTTCGAAGGTGAGCACCATGACCACCATGCACGTGGAACACCCCTCCCACACGCACGCCCACGGTCCGGACTGCGGGCACACCGCGGTGCCGCACGGCGACCACACCGACTACGCGCACGACGGTCACCTGCACAGGGAGCACAGCGGCCACTGGGACGAGTGCGAGACGGACGGGCACGTCGCGCACGACGGCCACACCCATCAGCACGGCGCCGACTGCGGGCACGAGAGCGTGCTGCACGGCGACCACGTCGACTACCTGCACGACGGCCACCGGCACGCCGCCCACGGAGGCCACTGGGACGACCACTGAGCCCACGGGCGGCCCTGACCGACCCGCCCCGTTCTGGCCGAGAACGCACTCCCGACAGCTCCCCGACGCACCGCGCGGGGAGCTGTCGGCCTATCGTGGCCCCGATCACGTTCGGCTCCCCCACTGGACGACATACCGACTGGTCGGCATCATGAGTCAGGTCTGGTTCACCTGCCTTGAGGAGCCCTGTATGAGCCCCGACCATCCGCCCGGCCTCGACCTGGACCGGCTGCGCGGCCTGCTCGAGCGCGAGCGGCCCGGTCTGGCGCACGGTCCGCTGACCGGCCGGCTGATCGAGGGCGGACGGTCGAACCTCACGTACCTGGTCTCCGACGGCACCTCGCAGTGGGTCGTACGACGGCCCCCGCTCGGCCACGTCCTCGCCACGGCGCACGACATGAAGCGCGAGCACCGGGTCATCAGCGCGCTGCACCCGACGGACGTGCCGGTGCCGCGGCCGGTGCTGCTGTGCGAGGACGACGAGGTGCTCGGGGCGCCGTTCTACGTCATGGAGTTCGTCGAGGGCACCCCGTACCGCACGGCCGACCAGCTCGCCCCGCTCGGCGCGGAGCGCACCCGGGGCGCGGTGCTGTCGCTGGTGGACACGCTCGTCGAGCTGCACGCGGTGGACCCGGCGTCGGTGGGCCTTGCGGACTTCGGCCGGCCCGAGGGCTTCCTGGACCGCCAACTGCGGCGCTGGGGCAAGCAGTTGGACGCCTCCCGCAACCGCGACCTGGCCGGCATCGACGAGCTGCACGCGACGCTCGGCCGCAGGCTGCCGGCCTCTCCCGCGGCGACGGTGGTGCACGGCGACTACCGGCTGGACAACGTCCTCATCGGTGACGACGACAAGATCAAGGCGATCCTCGACTGGGAGATGTCGACGCTGGGCGACCCGCTGACCGACCTGGGTCTGCTGGTCATGTACAGCATGCCGCTGGGCATGCCCGACTCCCCCGTCTCCACGACCGCCGAGGCCCCGGGGCATCCGGAACCGGCCGAACTGATCGAGCGGTACGCCGCGCGCTCGGGGCGCGACGTCTCCGCGGTCTCCTGGTACACGGCGTTCGCCTGGTTCAAGCTCGCCGTGATCCTGGAGGGCATCCACTACCGCTACACGCTCGGCCAGACGGTCGGCCGCGGCTTCGACCGCATCGGCGACCTGGTCCCGGTCTTCATCGAGCACGGCCTGACCACGCTTCAAGACGGCATCCAGGAAGGCTGACGGGATATGGACTTCGCGTTCGACGCACGCACCGAGGAGCTGCGCGCCAAGCTGCTCGCCTTCATGGACGAGTACGTCTATCCCGCCGAGGCGGTCGCCGAGGAGCAGCGGGCCGAGCTGGCGTCCCCTTGGGACACGCCGGCCGTGGTGGAGGAGCTCAAGGCCGAGGCGCGCAGGCAGGGCCTGTGGAACCTCTTCCTGCCGGACCAGGAGTACGGGGCCGGGCTCACCAACCTCCAGTACGCCCCGCTCGCCGAAATCACCGGCCGCTCCCCGCACCTGGCGCCGACGGCCACGAACTGCGCGGCGCCCGACACCGGGAACATGGAGGTGCTGTCCCAGTTCGGCGACGAGCAGCAGAAGAAGCAGTGGCTGGAGCCGCTGCTGGCCGGTGAGATCCGCTCGGCGTTCGCGATGACCGAGCCGGATGTGGCCTCCTCGGACGCCACCAACATCACCACGCTCATCGAGCGGGACGGCGACGAGTACGTCATCACCGGCCGCAAGTGGTACATCTCCGGGGCCATGAACCCGGACTGCAAGATCCTCATCGTGATGGGCAAGACGGACCCGGACGGCGAGGACATCCGCCGTCAGCAGTCCATGGTCCTGGTGCCCCGCGACACCCCGGGCGTCACCATCAAGCGCGCCATGCAGGTCTTCGGCTACGAGGACCACTCCCACGGCGGTCACGCCGAGGTGATCTTCGACCACGCGCGCGTGCCGGTGTCCAACCTCATCGGCGAGGAGGGCGGCGGCTTCGCCATCGCGCAGGCGCGACTCGGTCCGGGCCGTATCCACCACTGCATGCGGCTGATCGGGATGGCCGAGCGGGCGATCGAGCTGATGTGCCGGCGGGCGGTGTCCCGGAACGCGTTCGGCAAGGCGCTGGCCCAGCAGGGCGTGATCCACAACTGGATCGCCGACGCGCGGGTGACGGTCGAGCAGTTGCGGCTCCTGGTCCTGAAGACGGCCTGGCTGATGGACACCGTCGGCAACAAGGGTGCCCACACGGAGATCCAGTCCATCAAGATCGCCACACCGCGGGCGGTCGTCGACATCATCGACCGGGCGATCCAGTTGCACGGGGCGGGGGGTGTCAGCCAGGACTTCCCGCTCGCGGAGCTGTACGCCGGGGCGCGGACCCTGATGATCGCCGACGGGCCGGACGAGGTGCACCAGCGGTCGCTGGCTCGGCGGGAGTTGAAGAAGTACCTGTAACGGGACGTAGGTAAGGGGCGGCCGCACGAGCGACCGCCCCTTACCCGTACCCGCACCCGTCTCCTCAGGGCCGCAGCGCCCGCAGCAGCAGGTCCGCCAAGTGGTCCGCGACCTCCTGGGGGCCCATCGGGCCGTCGGGGCGGTACCAGGTCGACAGGTGGTGCACGGAGCCGAAGTGGTAGTCCACGACGAGGTCCGCCGGGGTCGCCGTGGAGAAGACGCCCGCCTCCTGGCCCTCCTCGACGAGCGCGCGGAAGCGCTCGTGGTAGCGCCGCCGCTCGGCGCGCACCTGCTTGTTCTTCTCCGGGCTCAGATGGTGCATCGAACGGAAGAAGATCATCGCGTCGTCGAGGTTCTCGATGGTCGTCACCACGACGTCCGCCGCCGCTCCCCGCAGCCGCTTCTCGATGGGCTCGTCGGCCCCCGCGAAGGCATCGAGCCGCTCCTGCTGAACGCGCAGCACGCGCGCGTACACCTCGTGCAGGAGGTCGTCCTTGGAACCGAAGTAGTGGTACAGCGCCCCCTTGGTGACGCCGGCCGCCTCGACGATCTCCTGCACCGAGGTGCGGTCGTAGCCCTGCTCAGCGAAGAGCCGGGTGGCGGCGGCGAGCAGCCGCTGCGGGACGGGCGTACCGTCACCGTCCGTCGTCCTGGCCACTGTGCCGCCACCTGCCCTTCCGAGATTTTCCTGCTTGCGTCTAGCCGTCGTTCGCCCGGGAACGAAGTTCCCGACGGAGGATCTTCCCACTTGCCGTCTTGGGCAAGTCCGGCAGGATCTCCACCTGACGCGGATATTTGTAGGCGGCCAGTCTCTCCTTGCAGTAAGCGGCGAGTGTGTCGGGGTCCGTTTCCGCACCCGGACGGAGGCTGATGTACGCCTTGACGGTCTCCCCGCGGTACCCGTCGGGCACCCCCACGACGGCCGCCTCGCGGACCGCCGGGTGGGTGTACAGCACGTCCTCGACCTCGCGCGGCCACACCTTGAAGCCGGACGCGTTGATCATGTCCTTCTTGCGGTCGACGACGTACAGCCAGCCCTCGGCGTCCATGAAGCCGATGTCCCCGGTGCGCAGTTCGCCGTCGGGGAAGGTCTCGGCGGTGGCGTCGGGGCGCCGCCAGTAGCCGGGCACGACCTGCGGCCCGCGCACCACGATCTCGCCCTGCTCGCCGAACGGCACCTCCTGGCCCTGCTCGTCGACGATCCGTACGACCGTCTCCGGGCCGGGCAGCCCCACGGCCAGCGTCCCCGAGGCCGGGTCGACGGGGGCCTCCAGGCCGGGCGGGACGGAGGCGCAGGGGGCGGTGCACTCGGTGAGGCCGTAGCCGTTGCGGATGTACGGCCCGAAGCCGGCCCGGAACTTCTCCACCAGGGCGGGCGGAACGGGGGCGCCGCCCGAGGAGATGTTCACGAAGGAGGAGAAGTGCTCCGGGGTGACGGCCGGGTGGGCGGCCAGCGCCATGAAGGCCGTCGACGGGCCGACCGTGTAGTGCGGCCGGTGCTCGGCGAACGCGTCCAGCACGACACCCGCGTCGAAGCGGTACGTCAGCACCAGCGTGCCCGCGCTGTTGAGGCTCGCGCCGAGCTGGCAGACCATCCCGGTGATGTGGAACAGGGGTGCCAGCGCGTAGTACACGGGCGCGTCCGGCAGGCCGAGCCCCGTCCGCTGGCGCTCGGCGTTGTACATGACGTTGCCGTGCGTGTTGGTGGCGCCCTTGGGGGTGCCGCTCGTACCGGAGGTGTAGCTGATCAGCGCGATGTCGGACGGGCCGAGGTCACGCCCCTGAGGCGCCTTGTGCCCGGCGCGGGCGACGGTCGTCAGGTCGTCGGCGTCCTCGGCGTCCGGCAGTCGCTCGAAGGTCAGCACGCGCGCGTCGCCCCGCGTCTGGAAATCCAGCTCACAGCCGGTGAGCACGATCCGCACCGGCGAGTCGGCCGCAGTCTCGCGCAGGTACGACTCCCAGGCCCGGTCCGAGCAGATCAGCGCGGCCACTTCCCCGTCCCGCAGGACATGGCCCACCTCCCCCGACTTGTACATGGGGTTGACCGGCACGACGACCGCCCCCGCCTTCCAGGCGCCGAGCAGGGCGAGCACGAAGTGCGGGGAGTTCTGCAGCAGGACCGCCACCCGGTCGCCGCGCTCCAGGCCACGGGCGGCGAGGTGCCCGGCGACGGAGTCGCTGAGCTCGTCGACCTCGCGGTAGGTGAGGCGGCCGTCGAAGTAGGCGAGGAAGTCGCGCTCCGGGGTCTCGGCGACGGCCCGGCGCAGGGCGTGCACGAGCGAGTCGGCCGGTGCGATCGGGGCGCGCTGGACGTCGGTGAGCAGGGCCACCCAGGGCTTGGCCGCGTACAGGGATTCGGTCACCGGGCTTCCTCCCACTTCTGCTGGAGGTGGTTCATGTTGGTCAGCCAGCGGTCCGGCTCGGCGGCCCGCGCCTGGTGGTACCCGGCGACCTCGGGGTGCGGCAGGATCAGGAAGCGGTCCTCCGCCATGCCCTTGAACAGGGCGTCCGCCACGTCCTGTGGCGCGATGGCGGTGGGCTTGAGCACCAGGTCACCCGCGCTGCCGGTGGCGTCCAGCATGTCGGTGCGCACGCCCTGCGGGCAGATGGCGTGCACCTTGACGCCGCGGTGGCGGTACGTCAGCGACAGGTACTCGGCGAAGGCATAGGCGCCGTGCTTGGTGACGGCGTAGGGCGCGGCGCCGATCATGGTGAGCAGTCCGGCGGCGGAGACGGTGGAGACGAAGCGTCCGCTGCCGCGCTCCAGCCAGGCGGGGAGCAGTGCGTGGGCGGCACGCACGTGTGCCATGACATTGACGTCCCAGGAGAGCGACCAGGACTTCTCGTCGGCGAGGTCGTCGAGGTCGGGCCCGCCGAAGGCGACCCCGGCGTTGGCGCAGTAGACATCGACCGCACCGCCGAGCGCGTCCCGGGCTTCGGCGACGATGGCGGAGGCGTCGCCGGGCACCGCGATGCCGCCGATCTCCTCGGCGACTGTCTTCGCCTTCCCCGCGTCCAGATCGTTGACGACGACACGAGCCCCCTCGGCGGCAAAGCGCCGGGCCAGCGCGGCCCCGATGCCACCCCCAGCCCCGGTCACGACGACTCCGGCACCCTGAACGGCTTCCACCATCGGTCTCCTTCGACTGCGGCTCTGCTATGACGGCCAGACTAACCGGTCGGTATGTCCGTGGGAAGGACGACTGCAATGCCCCCGGGGGCGCGGGGCCGTATCGATGTGCGGCTCCGCCGCGTGGGCGCGACAAGCCACAACCAACCGGCACCTTCCCCCCACCCTGCGGGAGCAATACCGTGCCCCTCATGCGCCTATCCAGACGAGCTCTCCTCGCAGCGACCACGGCAGCAACCGCACTCTCCGCCGCACCCCCGGCCTCAGCGACCCAGTACCGCCTGCGGACCGGCTTCGAGAATCTCGCCGCAAGCGGCTACGCAGCCCTGCGAGGCCAGAGCGTCGGAATCGTCACCAACCCCACCGGCGTAACCCGCGACGTCCGCCACATCGTAGACGTCATGCACGCCGACGAAAGGGTGAACCTGGCGGCGGTCTTCGGCCCCGAGCACGGCTTTCGCGGCACCGCCCAGGCAGGCGGCTCCGAGGGCCGCTACGACGACCCGGCGACCGGGCTCCCGGTCTACGACACGTACCTGAAGAGCGGCCGGCCCCTCGCCGACATCTTCACCGCGTCCGGCGTGGACACGGTGGTCTTCGACATCCAGGACGTGGGCGCCCGCTTCTACACCTACATCTGGACGCTCTACGACTGCATGGAGGCGGCCCAGCTGGCCGGCAAGCGCTTCGTCGTACTGGACCGGCCGAACCCGGTGACCGGACGCGCGGCCCAAGGCCCCGTCCTCCACAAGGAGTTCGCCACCTTCGTCGGCCGCCGGCCCATCTGCCAGGCGCACGGCATGACGGTCGCCGAGCTGGCGCGGCTGTTCAACGGGGAGTTCCTCACCACCCCGGTGCCGCTGGAGACCGTACGGATGACGGGCTGGAAGCGGTCCGGGTTCTACGACGTCTGGGACCTGCCGTGGGTGCCGCCGAGCCCGAACATGCCGACGCCGGACACCGCGCTCGTCTACTCGGGCACATGTCTCTTCGAGGGCACGAACCTCTCGGAGGGACGCGGCACCACCCGCCCCTTCGAGCTGCTGGGCGCTGAAGGCATCGACGGACGCTGGGCGGCGGCCGCGAACGAACTCCGGCTCCCCGGCGTGCGCTTCAGGGAGGCCTACTTCGCGCCCACGTTCTCCAAGTTCCAGGGCAAGACCATCGGCGGCGTACAGCTCCACGTCCACGACCGCGCCGCATACGACCCCGTCCGCACCGGCATCGCCCTGCTGGTGACCGCCAAGAGGGCCTGGAGCGGCTTCAGTTGGCGTCCGGACAACTGGATCGACAAGCTCACCGGCTCCACACAGGTCCGCACGATGATCGACGCGGGCGCGAGCGCCGACGAGGTGGTGGCGGGCTGGCAGGGGGAACTGGCGGCGTTCCGGCGGATGCGGCGGGAGTACCTCCTGTACAAGTGAGCGCCCCGCGCTCATGGCCCACACGCCGGGTTACACGGATGGGTGATGACGTATGGCCAATCCCGCCCGGTAGCAGGACGATGCGCCCGTATCGCACCACTTCGGGGGACGAGGGGGCCCGTCATGGCGGAACCGGCAGTGAGCGTGACTCCTTACTGGGAGCTGACCTTCGACGCGGACGGCGATCCGGACTCCGGGAAGCGGGACCGGCTGCTGGCCGGGGTGGCGCGGCACCAGGTCCGTGATCTGATCGTCTTCGCGCACGGCTGGAACAACGACCGTTCGGTGGCGACCCGGCTCTACGACCGTTTCTTCGCACCGATCCCGCAGCTCGCCCCGGCGGCGAGGATCGGGTACGTGGGTGTGGTCTGGCCGTCGATGAGGTTCTCGGACGAGCCGATCCCGGACCTTCCGCGGGCGGTGGCGGCCGAGCTTCCGCGTCGTCCGGCGCTCGACAAGGACACGCGGCACGCGCTGCTGGAGACCTTTCCCGGGCGGGCGACCGTGATCGACCAGATCGCGCGGTTGTTGGACCAACAGTCGCGCGAAGAGGCCGAGTTGGAGGAGTTCGGACGGCTGGTGCGGATGCTGGTGGACGTCGTGCCGCCGGGACCGCAGGTGCTGTTCGCGGCGGACACGCTGGCGGAGGGCGTGCCGCAGAACTCGCCGGACATGCTCTCGGGGTCGGTGACGGCGGTGTGCGAGGAGTTCGCGCGGGCGCTGGCGCAGCTCGAAACGCCGGACAGAACTCCGGAAGGCGCGCCGGACGGAGTGCCCGCCGCTGCGTCCTCGTTCTCGCTGCCGAACCCCTGGGAGGGTGCGCACGAGTTGCTGCGGCAGGCCACGTACTACGCCATGAAGCGGCGCGCCGGAACGGTCGGTGAGCGTGGGCTCGGCCGGGTGGTGGGGCAGCTGGCCGGGCGGACGCCCCAGGTGCGGGTGCATCTGGTCGGGCACAGCTTCGGAGCGCGGCTGGTGTCGTTCGCGCTGCGCGGGCTGCCGAAGGGCGTACGCACGGTGAAGTCGGTGACGCTGCTCCAAGGCGCCTTCTCGCACTACGCGTTCGCGTCCCGGCTGCCGCACGACGCGCGCGCGGGCGGGGTGCTGGAGGGCCAGCAGAACCGTATCGACGGACCGCTGGTGTGCTGCCACTCGCGGCACGACTCGGCCCTGTCGACGATCTATCCGCTGGCCTCCCGCATGGCGGGGGACGCGCGAGGGGTCGCGGCTCTCGACGTCGGCCGGATGCTGGGCGCCAAGTGGGGTGCGTTGGGGCACGGCGGGGTGCAGGCGGTGCCGGGGACTCGGTCGTTCAAGCTGGCCGAGGCACTGAAGGCGAAGCTGCCCGCCTCGGGGTGCGTGAACATCGACGCGGCGACGGTCGTCAGGCGCGGCGGGCCGCCGGCGGGGGCGCACAGCGACATCGTGCACCGGGAGCTGGCGCAGGTGGTGCTGGCGGCGGGCCGCATCAAGTGACCCGCCGCCTTGCCGTCACCGGTGTGACGTGAACTCCACCACCTGCTGATACGTCGGCCGGTTCTGCCAGCTGATCCTGCCGTGCTTGATGCCGCCCAGGATGCGCTGGACGATCGAGTCGGCACACCACTGGTCGCCCGCCGAGCACTGGTCGTCGCCGGGGTAGACCTGGGCCGCGGTCTTGCCGGCCGCCTCCTTCAGGGTGCCGATCAGGAGGTCCCGGCAGGCGCTGAGGCCGCCGCCGCCGCAGTACTCGCGGTCGAGCGGCCCCTGGACCGACTCACCGAGCACGGCGCGGATGTCCTTGTCGACGTAGGACCACCAGCCGTACTGGAAAGCGCTTCCGGCGTGCGCGCCGGTCGGGCCGTGGGCGGCCGACGGGGACTCGTCGATGGGCAGGTTGTTCGTCATCGCGGCATACAGCTCGCTGCCGAGGCCCGGTTCGAACTGGGCCTTCACCAGCAGCGGCCACCACGCGTCCAGGATGCGGATCGCGTCGGCGTCGGCGTACTTCTTCGAACCGGCCGACGTCTCGGTGCGCTGGCCGCCCGCCGACAGCCACGTCTCCAGCTTGCTCACCGCCGCCGAGGCCGTCGGGTCGGTCACCGGGGAACTGGTGACGACCTTGAGCAGGTCCGGGAGTACACCCTCGGCACGCAGGTCGGCAAGGCCCGCATCGGCCATCGCCTTCACCAGCGAGGCCCGGGTCACGCCGCCCGCGTCGACCAGCTTGCGCACCCGGTCCTCCAGGAGGTTGCCGCGGTGGACCGAGCCGTCGCCCCAGGGTGCGGTCGTGTAGTCCTTGGCCTGCTTGTTGTTCCAGGAGACGTAGTAGTCCTGGTCGATGGAGTTGGGGTGGGCCGAGGGCGGGGTGTACTGCGCCGTGTTCGTCGCCGGGTCCCAGTTCCGCCACTCGTAGGCCGGCTGGGCCCACACGGGGAACTCCGCGTCGACGCCGGTCGCCCGCACCGGGTTGTCGCCGCTGTTGTAGTAGGCGGTGTGCTCGGAGTCGGCGTAGAACCAGTTGAAGGTGTAGTTGATGTGCTGCACCGCCTTCTGGAAGTCCTCCGGGCCCTTGACGAAGTCGGGGTCGTTCAGCATCTGGAAGCCGATGATGGAGTCGGCCTCGTGCAGGTAGGAGGAGCGCAGGGTGGTGTAGGCGACCTTCTTGCCGCCGACGGTCGCGCGGTGCGTGACGGGGCCGTACTTCGTCCGCCAGACCCGCATCGTGTACGAGCCCGCGGGGGTGCTGTCGGCCGTCGTCGGCTTCCAGGCGTTCTTCTGCTCGATCTTCTCCATCGCCGTGCAGGTGCCGCGGTACAGGTAGTGGAAGTCGTCCTGGCACAGTTCGACGGCGTAGGTGTCGATGATGTCCTGGCCGGACGTCGTGGCGCTCCATGAGTAGTCCTGGCCGCGGCCGAGCTCGACGTACATGCTCAGGCCCGCGAAGGAGGCGCCGCGGGCGCTGATGCCGGGGCCCTGGATCTCCTGGAGCAGGAGGAGCTGGGGTGCGAAGTAGCCGGTCTGCGGGCCGAAGACGGCGACCGGGTGGCCGCTCGCGGTGTGCTCGCCGCTCACCACCAGGGCGTTGGACATGCCCCGCTTCGCCGAGGTCATGGCGGTCTCGGCAGCCGTGGCGGAGGCGCCGGCCGCGGCGGAGCCGGCCGCGCTGCCGGTGCGGTCGTACACGAGCTGTTCCTCGGCGACCGAGCCGGCGTCGGGCAGGGCCTCGCCCTGTGGGTCCTCGGGCCTGGTGGCGTACGGGAAGCTCTTGTCGTGGACGGTGACGACGGCCTCGGGGTCGTTGCGCTCGCGGAACGACTCCCAGAGCTCGGTGCCGTCGGCCACACCGTACTTCTCCTGGGCGGCCAGCAGGGAGATCGCGTTGTTGACCTCGCCGCCGCCCCCGGAGCCGAACAGGGCACCGATCACGGAGCCCAGCGCGACCATGTCGGTCAGCTTGAAGTGCTCGATCGTGCCGGCGTTGGTGACGGAGTCCTTGTGACCGGTCAGGACGTACTCGCCGGGGAAGTAGCGGCCGCTGTCGGAGGCGTCGATGTAGGCGTTGATGCCGTCGAGGTAGGCCTTCGCGTCGGCGAGGGCCAGCTGCCCGCGTTCGCCGTTCGAGGCGACGGCGCTGTCGATCTGGGCCTGGAGGTCGGCCTCGGTGTACGGCGCGTGGCGCCAGAACTGCTGCTCCAGGCCCTGGTTGGAGGGCGCGCCGCCCGCGAAGGAGGTCAGCTGCCCGCGTCCGACGTGCCGGAAGACGTCCATCAGCCACAGCCTGTCCTGGGCGGCCGCATAGCCGGCGCCGAACTCCGTGCCGTATCTGGTGGTACCGGTGATGTGCGGCACACCAGTCTTCTTGTCACGGACGATCGTCACGTCGCCGCGCCCGGCGGGATTCACGGTGGAGGCGACTTGATCGGACGGGACGCCGAACGAGGCGTCGTTGAAGAAGTTGTTGATCGTCGCGTTGGTGAGGCCGGAGTGGCCCTTGGCCAGATCGGCATAAGGACCCAGCTGGTCGGAGGCGTGTTCGGGCATCGTGCCGAAGGCCTGGTTGAGCAGGATCTGGGCGAGGGTTGCGTTGCCGTTCTGGCCCGGCGGCAGGATGTCGGAGCACTGGTTCCCGCAGTGGTCGGCGGCCGCCGTCGCCTCGGCCGGCGCCTCGGGCGCGGCGACCGCCGGGGAAAGTGGCGACAAAAGACCGGCGATCAGAACGCATATGGATGCGGTCTTCAGGAACCCGTGGAATCTGCCGGGAGTTCTCAGTCCGACTAGGGCGTTGCGTGGGGTACGCCGTGGCATGGCCGCTCCTACCGACGAGGGTGAGCCGGGATGTTACCGGCGGTATCCCCGGGATTGAAGATGAACATGCGTCATGTTTGGGAGTCGCCAGGGAACGCGATGGAGGCCGCACGAGGGAGCGCCATGGAGGCCATCGGAAATCGGATGGAGTGGGGATGGAGCCGAATCGCTTGTCGATACGTCTATTCGTCAACGTCGCGCGAAGTCCGTGCGGCGACGCCGAAGTGACCGAAGTACAGGTGCAGGTGTGACGGAGGTGCAGGGCGATGGCCGGTTTCCGGAGTCTGGCGAGACAGGTGCGCGACCCGCGATGCGATCTGGCGCTTCGGCGCTACTCGCTGCGTAAGTGCCTTGAGCGTTTCGCTCCTTACGGGCACAGGGCGACCTGGGAGCACTTGTGCTCCCGGGCAGGATTCGGTCCCGAGGACCGGTCCCCCGATCCGGCGCGGCTCGTGGCTGCGTTGGACGAACTGGAGGAAGCGCGTTCGGTCTGGCTGGCCTACGAGGTCGAGTTCGCCGAGCGACGCAGGAAAGAAAAGCACGACGGACTGCGCAGGCCGGGCAGCGTGGACGACTGGCACCGGCTGACCTGGGGCGGTTTCGGAGTCGCCTGGTGCGACAACCCCCGGGTCCACCCCGATGAACCACTGGCCGAGGTGCTGCGCCGACTGATCTCCGCGCTGGAGCGCGATCCGGGCTGCGAGTGCCCGGTGTGCGGCGGGGAGCGACTGGTCTGGCAGTACGACCTGGCCCATGAACCGTCGTCGGGCCCGGTCTGCACGGACTGCGGAATCGTGGTGCCGCGTCCGGTTCTCACGCCCGAAGCGCTGGCGGCGTCGCGGCGCGAGCGGCGGTTGCTGGTGTCCGCCTAGTACGACGGGGGTGCGCAGGGGATGCCGCACCCCCTATTGCCCACCCGTCATGCCGCGGTGGGCCCGATGTCAGTGGTGACTGGCACCATCGAGACATGATCCAGGTGTGTCTGAACGGGCCCCGAGGAGCGGGCGACGGTGCGGTGGTGCCGCTCTCGCCGGATGCGCTGGCCGACTCCGCGGCCGAGGCCGTCGCGGCCGGGGCCACGGACCTCCATGTCCATCCCAAGACCCCCTGCGGTGGGGACAGTCTGTCGCCGCGCGTGCTCGCACCGACGCTGGCGGCGATCCGGGCGCGGGTGTCGGTGCCGCTCGGTGTGACGACCGGCGCCTGGGCGGAGCCGGAGCCCGAGAAGCGGCTGGAGCGCATCCGGAGCTGGACCGTGCTGCCGGACCACGCCTCGGTCAACTGGCATGAGGAGGGCGCCGAGGAGATCGCCGCGGCGCTCATCGAGCGCGGCGTCGGCATCGAGGCCGGCATCTGGTCAGGCACGGACGGGGCGGCCCGGTTCGCGGCCTCGCCCCTGGGGCCGAGGGTGCTGCGGGTGCTGGCGGAGGTGACGGACACGTCTGCCGAGACGGCCGAGGAGACCGCGCATGCGCTGCTGACCGACCTGGGCCCGGCGTTCGGCCGCCCGGTGCTGCTGCACGGGGAGGACGGGGGTGCCTGGCCCGTACTGCGGCTGGCCGGACGGCTGGGGCTGGCGACGCGCATCGGCCTGGAGGACACGCTGGTCCTGCCGGACGGGGAACGGGCCCTGTCCAACGCTCAGTTGGTGACCGAGGGCTTGGTCCAGTACGGGTGGGCCCAGCGCTCGTCGTAGGGCAGGGCGAGGAGTTCGACGCGGGTCGCGAGGTCGGGCTCGCCCTGGGCGCGGAGGCGGGCGGGGGCGTGTGTGGCCGGCCACGACTGGAGTTCGGCGGCAGCCGCGTCCTCTCCGTCACCGATCCAGAACGAGAGGGGTGACGCATCACTGAGCAGGTCGTCGAGCCAGTGACGTACGCACTGCACGACATGGGCATCGGCCGTGGGGTGCCGGATCCATCCGTCCAGGAAGGCCGTGACGTCACGGTAGATCGCCGTGACCATGTCGAAGATGTCCGCGATGCCGTAGGGGCTCAGGAGTGACGAGGGCGTCCTGCCACCAGGCGAGCAGGAACACGTCGAGGGCGTCCGCCTGCGCCGTCGGCCAGGAGCGCCGGTCCACCCGGGAGAGTCCGTGGCCCCACCCCAGGACGTCCAGGCTGCCGTCCGC
This sequence comes from Streptomyces sp. NBC_01017, assembly GCF_045162795.1. Classification (NCBI taxonomy): domain Bacteria; kingdom Bacillati; phylum Actinomycetota; class Actinomycetes; order Kitasatosporales; family Streptomycetaceae; genus Streptomyces; species Streptomyces sp. NBC_01017. The sequence goes on along the minus strand of NZ_CP108683.1, from coordinate 8,347,896 downwards.
CATGGCTCGCGCGCACTGCGGCAGCAGGCGTCGCATCACCGCTGCGTGATCCTCGAAGTGGTCCGGGGACTTGTAGACGAACCGGCGCAGCAGATCGGCGGGCACGCGCGTGTACGGCGTGCGCAGGTATGCAGTCTCCTCCGGGTCGAAGCAGCGACCACAGCCGGTCTCGGTGGGGCCGGCGAAACCGTTGAAGACCCGTGTCGATGTCCGCGAGGGCGGGAGAGAGCGAGGACATGGAAGGTCGTCCCGTCAGGACTCCGTGCACGGCGGCGGGGCGCCGGCCGAAGATCGCGACGGTAGCAGGCGCTAATCCGGTCGCTCCATCCCTTTCCCGCCCGGACAGTTGGGGGCGATGAAACCCGTCTGAGGAACACCGAGGAGCCCTCATGTCGACGCTGCGCGTCACCGCAGAAGTGCTGACCGTCCACGAACATCCCAACGCCGACGCGCTGGAGCTGGCCCAGGTGGGTCTGTACCGCGCCGTCGTCGCCAAGGGCGCGTACCGCACGGGTGATGCCGCCGTGTACATCCCGGAGCAGTCCGTGCTGCCGGCGGGGCTGATCGAGGAGCTGGGGCTGACCGGGCGGCTGGCGGGGAGCAAGGCGGACCGGGTCAAGGCGGTGCGGCTGCGCGGTGAGCTGTCGCAGGGGATCGTGTGCCGGCCGAAGGCCCTGGCCGACGTCGACCTGGCGCGCGCGGCTGCGGAGGGCGCCGACTTCGCCGAGCGGCTCGGGATCACCAAGTGGCTGCCGCCGGTCCCGCCCACGATGTCCGGCGATGTGGAGTCGGCGCCGGATCTGCTGCCGTGGGTCGACATCGAGAACATCCAGCGGTATCCGGGCATCTTCACACCGGGCGAGCCGGTCGTGCTGACCGAGAAGCTGCACGGGTCGGCGTGCCTGCTCACGTATGTCGCCGACGAGGAGCGGGTGTACGTGTCCTCCAAGGGCTTCGGGTCGAAGTCGCTGGCGCTGACGGAGGACCCACGGAACCTGTACTGGCGCGCGGTGCAGGCGCACGGCGTCGCCGAGGTCGCGGCTCGCGTGGCCGAGCGACTGGGCGCGCGGCGGGTGGGCGTCTTCGGTGAGGTGTACGGCGCGGGGGTGCAGGACCTGACGTACGGCGCCGACGGGCGCCGGGAGACCTTGGGGTACGCCGTGTTCGACGTGTCCGCGGAGATCGACGGCCGGGTGCGGTGGCTGGACGCGGCGGAGGTACTGAAGGGTGAACTGCCTTTGGTGCCACGCCTGTTCGAGGGCCCGTACGACATCGAGCGGGTGCTGGAGGTCGCCGGCGGACGGGAGACCGTGTCCGGGCGGGAGCTGCATCTGCGAGAGGGCGTGGTGATACGTCCGGTCGCCGAGCGGTACAGCACGGTGACCGGCGGGCGGGCCATCGCGAAGGCGGTCAGTCCGGCGTACCTGACGCGAAAGGGCGGCACCGAGTACGAGTGACTCGGGTTCCGCCGGTCTGCGGGTGCCCGGCGTCGGTGCGACACCTCCGCCGGCGCCCGCGAACCTCTCTTCTGTCTCCGCCCCTACCTTCCGGCCCCGCCGCCGCTCCTCCCCTTCTCCCGGCCTCCCCCCTGTTCCACCATCAGGCGCGATCCCGCCCGGCGTTCGCCGAAGGCGTCGTTCGGGTTGGAGAGGATGCAGGTGTCCAGGGAGAGGCAGCCGCAGCCGATGCAGTCGGTCAAGTGGTCGCGGAGGCGGTTCAGTTGCTTGATGCGTTCGTCCAGTTCCGAACGCCAGGCCTCCGACAGGCGTGCCCAGTCCTCGTGGGTGGGGGTGCGTTCCTCGGGGAGCTCGGCGAGGGCGTCGCGGATCGTCGCCAGGGGGATGCCGACGCGTTGGGCGGCGCGGACGAAGGCGACCCGCCGGAGGGTGTCACGGGTGTAGCGGCGCTGGTTGCCGGAGGTGCGGCTGCTGCTGATCAGGCCCTTGGACTCGTAGAAGTGCAGGGCGGAGACGGCGGCGCCGCTACGGGCGGCGAGCTGGCCGACCGTGAGCTCGTGGATCTTCTCGGGGATCTGGGGCACCCCTCAAACCTACCTACCGCGGCATGGCCCCGGTCCGTTGACAGGGGCTCCACGGCCTAGCATGCTAAGCAGTTGCTTAGACATGACGTGTGACATGCGACGCGAGAGGCCGGGACATGGCAGAGCCGAGGATCTTCACGGGCGCCGACGACCTGAAGGCGGCAGTGGGTGAGCAGCTGGGGTACACCGACTGGGTGGAGGTCGACCAGAAGCGGATCGACCTGTTCGCGGAGGCGACCGGCGACCATCAGTGGATCCATGTCGACCCCGAGAAGGCCGCCGCGGGGCCCTTCGGGACCACCATCGCCCACGGGTACCTCACCCTGTCGCTGCTCCCCCTCTTCGGACCCCGGCTGATCGCGGTCGAGGGCGTGAAGATGGGCGTCAACTACGGGTCGAACAAGGTCCGCTTCCCCGCCCCGGTGCCGGTCGGCTCCCGGCTGCGCGCCACCGCCACCATCACCGGCGTGGACGACGTCAACGGCGGCGTCCAGGTGACCGTCGCCTTCACCGTGGAGCGCGAGGGCGGGGACAAGCCGGTGTGCGTCGCCGAGTCCGTCTCCCGCTACTACTTCTGAGCCCCGCCCACCGCTGAGCGCGGGCTACTTCGCGCCCACCATCCGCAGCACGAGGTCGGCGTACAACGCGCCGACCTCGTCGGGCGTCCAGGGGCCGTCGACGTTGAACCAGCGGGCCACGTCGATGCACAGCGAGAGGACGGCGAGAGTCGTGCCGTGCACGTCCAGCACGTCGAAGGCACCGGCGGCCACGCCGTCCTCGATGATCCCGCGGACCTCGGCGTCGCACTGCCGGCGCAGCGCGAGGATCTCGGCGCGGGCGTCCGGACCGAGCGAGTCCAGCTCGTACTGCACCACCCGCGCCGTCGTACGTCCCCCGGCATGCCAGCGGACGAAGGAGCTCACCGCGTCGGCGAGCCGCTCGTTCGGCGTGCCCTCCCGGCGGGCCGCCGTCTGCAGGATCTCCAGGGCCTTTTCGTGGCCGATCCTGCTGATGCGGTGGAGCAGCTCTTCCTTGGTCTTGTAGTGAATGTAGAGCGCGGCCGGGCTCATGCCGGCGCGGCCCGCGATGTCACGGGTCGTGGTGGCGTGGTAGCCACGCTCGGCGAAGGCCTCCACGGCGGCGATCAGCAGCCGCCGGGCCGCGTCGGGCGTGACCTCACCCCACGCCGACGTCTCGCCGTCGGCCGTGTCCTCCGCCGTACTCATCGCTCACTCGCCCCTCTCGCTGACAGAGCCACCACCATACCGCCGATGCTGAGCGAGCGCTTAGTGAGTCGTCGGCAGGGGCCAGAACGAGCCGGACCGGGCCCGACCGGGCCGGTCCCGCACTCGTCGGGGCTCAGATCTTCTCGAAGGGGTCGTGGTCGGCGAGCAGCTTCTCCAGCCGGGCCTGGTCGACCCGGCTGACGATCTGCCCGGCCTCCTGACGGTCCCGGATGACCTTGGCGAGCGTGAACGCCGAGGTCACCAGGTAGAGAACCGCGATCGCGAGGAAGCCACGCACCCAGGCGTTGGCACTCAGCTGGTAGATGCCTATGCCGGTGGCGGCCATGGCGACCGCGAAAGACGCGACGGCCTGGCCGTAGAAGGCCGCCGTACTCTGCTGCTTGACCGGTGTGTCACTCATGGGCCAAGGGTCGGCGAACGTGGCCCGCGCCACATCCGCTGAACTACTCAGCCGCGTACTCAGAACGCCGAAACCCCCGTCAGCGCCCGCCCGATGACCAGCTTCTGGATCTGGCTGGTGCCCTCGTACAGGGTCATCACGCGGGCGTCGCGCAGCAGTTTGCCCGCCGGGTACTCGTCGATGTAGCCGTAGCCGCCGAAGACCTGCAAGGCGTTGTTGGCGGCGCGGACCGCGGCCTCCGAGGCGAACAGCTTGGCCTTGGAGGACTCGACGGCGAAGGGCAGCCCGCGGTCGATCAGGTCGGCGACCCGCCAGGTCAGCAGCCGTGCCGCGTCCACGTCGACGGCGATGTCGCTGATCAGCTCCTGGACCAGCTGGTGCCGGGCGATGGGCTTGCCGAACTGCTCGCGTTCGCCGGCGTAGCGGACCGCCGCGTCCAGGGCGGCCTGGGCTATGCCCACGCAACCGGCGGCGACCGACATCCGGCCCTTGGCCAGGGCGGACATCGCGACCGAGAAGCCCTTGCCCTCCTCCCCCAGCATGGCCGCCGCGGGCACCCGCACGTCCTCCAGGACCAGCTCGGCGGTGGCCTGACCGCGCAGGCCGAGCTTGCCGTGGATGGTGCGGCGGGTCAGGCCGGGCGTGTCGGTGGGGACCAGGAAGGCGGAGACGCCCTTGTGGCCGGGTGCGTCCGTGGAGCGGGCGAAGAGCAGGACGACGTCGGCCCAAGTGCCGTTCGTGATGAACATCTTGGTGCCGTTGATGACGTAGTCGTCGCCGTCACGGACCGCCCGCGTGGCGAGGTTGCCGGCGTCGGAGCCGGTGCCCGGCTCGGTGAGGCCGAAGCAGCCGACCTGCTCGCCGGAGGTGAGCCCGGGCAGCCAGCGGCGCTTGTGCTCCTCGCTCCCCCAGGCCGCGACGGTCTTGGCGACCAGGCCCAGGGAGACCGACACGATGCCGCGGACCGAGGAGTCGCCCCGGCCCAGCTCCTCCGTGACCAGGCAGTACGCCAGATGGTCGCCGCCCGAGCCGCCGTACTCCTCGTCGATGGTCAGGCCAAGGAAGCCGACCTCGCCGAGCTTCTTGACGACTCCGCGGTCCACCTCCTCGGCCCGGTCCCACGCGACGACGTGCGGGGCGATCTCGCGCGCCACGAAGTCCCGGGCGAGTTGCCGGACGGCGGTCTGCTCGTCGCTGAGCTCCAGATTCATGCCGAGTCACCCCACAGATAACGGACTTCGACGGCCGCACATTGAAAGCCGTACATTTAAATTAGCACTGCTAGTTTCCGTTCGGCAGCCCTACTATGTGCGCCATGGCCCGACCCCGCAAGCCCCTCCTCAGCTACGACCGGATCGTCGCGACGGCTCGCGAGCTCGTGGACGCGGAGGGTCTCGCCGCCGTCTCCACGCGTCGGCTCGCAGCCGAGCTGGGCGTGAGCGGACCCTCCCTCTACAACCACTTCCGCACGAAGGACGAGATCCTGGAGGCGGTCGCCGACTCGGTCAGCGCGCAGGTCGATCTGTCGATGTTCGAGGACGGCCGGGACTGGCGCACCGCGCTGCACGACTGGGCCGTCTCCTACCGGGCCGCCCTGCGCGACCACCCGAACATCGTGCCGGTCCTCGCCCGCGGCCCCGGCCGCCGCCCGGCGGCGCTGCGGCTCGCCGACGCCGTCTACGGCGCGATGGTCGACGCGGGCTGGCCCCCGGCGCAGGCCACGTCCATCGGTGCGCTGATGCGGTACTTCATCATGGGCTCGGCGCTCGGCTCGTTCGCCGGGGGCTTCGTGGACGACGCGAGCGCGTACGACCCCGCCGACTATCCCCACCTCGGACAGGCCCATCTCCTCGCCGAGTTGCAGGAGAAGATCGACGAGCGCGCCTTCGAGACGGGCCTGACGGCGCTGCTGGACGGCCTCGCGCGGCAGTACGAGCAGGTGGGGCGGGCCACGTAGGCACGCGTACCGATACTTCGGCGAGCGCCGAAGTGTCCATGTCGCATGCTGGGACCCATGACCACCAGGGACCCCCAGGCACCGCAGCTGGCCCGCCTCGCCGGACTCATCGCCGACGAGACCCGGGCGGCCTGTCTGCTGGCGCTGCTCGACGGGCGGGCGTGGACCGCCGGTGAGCTGGCCCGGCACGCCGGAGTCGCCGCGTCGACGCTGAGCGAGCATCTGGGCAAGCTCGTCGCGGGCGGGCTGCTCACCGAGGAGCGGCAGGGGCGGCACCGGTACGTGCGGCTGGCCGACGCACGGGTCGCCCAGCTGGTGGAGGACCTGGCCGCGCAGGTCGGCCCGGCGGCGGACCGGCGCCCGCGGACCCTGCGGGAGTCCAGCGCGGGCTCGGCGATGGCCCGCGGCCGCACCTGCTACGACCATCTCGCCGGGCGGCTCGGCATCTCCGTCACCGACGCGCTGACCTCGCGCGGGCTGCTGCGGCAGGACACCGGGTTCGCGCTGACCGACGCCGGCCTCGGCTGGTTCGACTCCGCCGGCATCCGCCTCGACCGCACTGGCCGCCGCCCGCTGGCCCGCGCCTGCCTCGACTGGACCGAACGCCGACCCCACCTCGCGGGGGTGGCGGGTGCGGCACTGTGCCGGCACGCGCTGGATGCCGGGTGGTGCGTACGGATCGGCTCGGAGCGGGCCGTGAAGGTCACGGACAGCGGCGAGCGAGTGCTGTTCGAGCTGCTCGGCATCGAGTCGTCGGCGCTGCGCTGAACCGCCGCCGACCCGCAGCTTCCGGTCCGAAATCCGCCAGCGCCGCACCCCCTCCCCTCCCTAGCCTCTGGAGCATGATGAACGTCCCCCTTGCGCACCCGGCCCGCCGCCCCGAGCTGCTGGCCGCCGGTGCCGCCACCGTCACCGTCGTGATGTGGGCCTCGGCCTTCGTCTCCATCCGCAGCGCGGGTGCGGAGTACTCGCCGGGCGCGCTGGCGCTCGGGCGGCTGCTCGTCGGTGCCCTGGTGCTCGGGGTCGTGTGTCTCGTCCGGCGGGAGGGGCTGCCCCCTCGCGCGGCCTGGCCGGGGATCGCGATATCGGGGCTGCTCTGGTTCGGCTTCTACAGCGTCGTGCTGAACTGGGGCGAGCAGCAGGTGGACGCCGGTACGGCCGCTCTCGTCGTGAACATCGGGCCCATCCTGATCGCCCTGCTCGGCGCCCGGCTGCTCGGTGATCCGATGCCGCCGCGGCTGCTGGCCGGGATGGCGGTGTCGTTCGCCGGTGCGGTGACCGTGGGGCTGTCGATGTCGGGCGGAGGCGGCTCCTCGGTGCTCGGCGTGGTGCTGTGCCTGCTCGCCGCGCTCGGGTACGCGGGCGGTGCCGTGGCGCAGAAGCCGGCGCTCGGCCATGCCAGTGCGCTCCAGGTGACGACGTTCGGCTGCCTGGTCGGCGCGGTCCTCTGCCTGCCCTTCAGCGGGCAGCTCATCGCCGACGCCGCCGATGCCTCCCTGTCGGCGACGCTCAACATGGTCTACCTGGGCGTCTTCTCGCTGGCGCTGGCCTTCACGACGTGGGCGTACGCCCTGGCCCGTACGACGGCCAGCCGCATGGGCGCGACCACGTACGCGGTGCCCGCGCTGGTCGTGCTGATGTCCTGGCTGACGCTCGGCGAGGTGCCGGGGCTGCTCACGCTGGCCGGCGGGGTGCTGTGCCTCGCGGGTGTCGCCGTGTCCCGGTCCCGGAAGCGGGCCACTCGGGTCGTGGCTGCATCGCCGCGACCCGAGCAGACCCGGGAGTCAGCGTGAACGCGCCCTGTCCGCAAGGACCTTGATGGACAGCAGGGCGATCACCGAGAGGAAGACGATGTAGCCCGAGACCGCCATCGAGGTGCCCGTGGCCTCCAGCAGCAGCACCATGATGAACGGGGCGAGGCCGCCGCCGAGCACGGCCGCGATCTGGTAGCCGAGGGAGGCGCCCGTGTACCGCATCTCGGGCGTGAACAGCTCGGCGAACAGGGCCGCCTGGGGGCCGTACATGATGCTGAGGAAACAGCTGGCGACGAACGTGCCGACGGCCAGCCACAGCAGTGAGCCGGTGTCGATCAGCAGGAACATCGGTACGGCCCACAGGGCGATGCCGACCGCGCCGAGGGCGTAGATGCGGATCCGGCCGACCTTGTCGGAGAGGGCCGCGGCGGCCGGAATCAGCACCAGCTGGGTGAGGCTGACGCAGAGCGAGACGGTGAGGACCGCGCTCTTCTTCATGTCGAGTTCCCGGGTCGTGTAGTCGAGGACGCCGGTGATCAGGATGTAGAAGGTCGCGGTGTTCACGGCGAAGGAGCCGCCGGCAAGGAGGACCGTGCCGAGGTGGTTCTTCATGATCGTGCGCAGGGGGCTGCTCTGTTCGGCCTTCTCCTTCTCGGCGAGCGCCTGCTCGGCCTGGCGGAATTCGGGGGTCTCCTCGACGCGGGTGTGGATGTACCAGGCGAGCGCGAGGACCAGCAGGCCGATCAGGAACGGAATCCGCCAGCCCCACGCCGCGAACTCGGAGTCGCTGGTGAAGGCTCCGGCCAGCAGGAAGACCGTGTTGGCGGTGACGACGCCGATGGGGACGCCGAGCTGGACGACGCTGCCGTAGACGCCGCGCTTGCCCTCGGGGGCGTACTCGGTGGCCAGCAGCATCGCGCCGCCCCACTGGGCGCCGACCGCCACGCCCTGGGCGATCCGGAGGGCGACGAGCAGGATCGGGGCGGCGACGCCGATCGTGTCGTAGGTCGGGAGCAGGCCGATGCCGGTGGTGGCGATGCCCATCAGGGTGAGCGCGAGGACCAGCATCGGCTTGCGGCCGCGCTTGTCGCCCAGCTGGCCCGCGACGATGCCGCCGATGGGCCGGGCCAGGAAGCCGACGGCGAAGGTCGCGAAGGAGGCGAGCACGCCGGCGGTGGGACTGCCGGCCGGGAAGTACAGGTCGCCGAGAACGAGAGCGGCTGCGATACCGAAGACGAAGTAGTCGTACCACTCCACGGCTGACGCGAGAGCGGCGGCGGTGGCGACGCGGCGGCGGTTGCCGACGGCGGGCGCGGTAGGGGTGAGCGGCTGGGCGGAAGGTGCCGTGTCCATGCGTGCACACTCCGGTGGGTGCGGGGACGGAACGGGGGGTGGCTCGGGTTCCGGGGAACGTACTGACCGGACGGTATGTACGTCAACGGGTCGCACAGCAGGAGTTTTACCTGTACGTGGCACGCAGAGCGGGCTCCGGGCACGCCTGCGGCCCCGGCCTCGCACGGAGACCGGGGCGTGCGCAAAGCAGGGCTAGAACACCACCATTGCCCTGCCGCCCTTCCCCGCGAGCATGTTCTCGAAGGCCGCCGGGATGCCTTCCAGGCCGATCCGTTCCGTCACGAGCGCGCCCAGGTCCAGGCGGCCCGCCCGTACGTGCTCGGCCAGCACCGGCACGTCCCGCGCCGGGTCGGAGTTGCCGTAGACGCAGCCGGCGAGGGTCCGGCCCCAGTGGAAGATCTCCAGGGCGTTGAACGTGACCTGCTGGTCCTTGCCGCCGATGCCGACGACCGTGGTGCGGCCGCCCCGGCGGGTGGAGTCCCAGGCCGTGCGGATCGTGGTCGCGCGGCCCACGCACTCGACGGCCACGTCCACGCCCTGCTTGTCGGTCAGCCCCCGGATCTCGCGGGCGGTGGTCTCGGAGGCGACCACATAGTCGGTGGCCCCGGCCGCGCGGGCCAGTTCCTCCTTCGCCGGGGAGACGTCGACCGCGACGATGCGTCCGGCACCCGCGATACGGGCCGCCTGGAGTGCCGCGAGACCCACTCCCCCGACGCCGTACACCGCGACCGTCTCGCCGGGCCGGACCCGCGCCGAGTGGTGGACGGCGCCGTAGCCGGTGAGGACCGCGCAGCCGAGGAGGGCGGCGTCGGTCAGGGGGATGCCGGCCGGGAGCGGCAGGACGCAGCCCGCCGACACCACCGTCTCCTCGGCGAACGCCGCGACGTTCAGACCGGGGTGGAGGTCGGTGCCGTCGGCGGTGCGGGCGTACACGTCGGCGGCGCCGTTGAGGGCGTTGGCGCACAGCCAGACCTCACCGAGCGAGCAGGCGTGGCAACTGCCGCAGGACGGGGCCCAGTTGAGGACGACCTCGGCGCCGGGCGCGACATGGGTGACGCCCTCGCCGACAGCGACGACGGTGCCGGCGCCCTCGTGGCCGAGGACGGCGGGGACCGGCACCCGCATGGTGCCGTTGGACAGGGACAGGTCGGAGTGGCACACCCCGGCGGCGGCGAGACGGACGCGGACCTGGCCGGGGCCGGGGTCGGGAAGCTCGATGTCCGTGATCTTCAGCGGGGCGCCCACTTCGGGCAGGACGGCTGCGCGTACCACGTGAACGCTCCTCAGAACTGCAGGGACTTGGTCTGGAGGTACTCGGCGAGACCGTGCGAGCCGAGCTCGCGGCCGACGCCGGACTGCTTGTAGCCGCCGAAGGGCGCGAGCGGGTTGAAGCGGCCGCCGTTGATGTCGACCTGCCCGGTGTCCATCCGGCGGGCGAAGGCCACCGCCTGAGCCTCGTCCCCCGCCCAGACCGCGCCGGCGAGGCCGTAGTCGGTGCCGTTGGCGATGCGCAGGGCGTCCTCCTCGTCCTCGTAGCGCAGGACGGACAGGACCGGGCCGAAGATCTCCTCCTGGGCGATCGTCATCTGCGGGGTCACGTCGGCGAAGACGGTCGGGGAGACGAAGTAGCCCTGTTCGCGCGGGGATTCGGGACCTCCGGCCACCAGTCGCGCACCCTCCGCCACGCCCTTCTCGATGTAACCGCGCACCCGCTCCTGCTGCTTGGCGTTCACCACCGGGCCGATCCGCTCGCCGTACTTCGCGGCGGCGGCCGTGGCCAGCTCGACGGCCTCGTCGTACTGGTCCCGGTGCACCAGCATCCGCGTCCAGGCGCTGCACGTCTGCCCGGAGTTGGACATGACGTTGGCGACGCCGACGTTGACCGCCTTGGCCAGGTCGGCGCTCGGCAGGATGACGTTGGCGGACTTGCCGCCCAGCTCCAGGGCGACCTTCTTGATCGCCGCGCCGGCGACCGCGGCGATCTGCCGGCCGACGGCCGTGGAGCCGGTGAAGGAGACCAGGTCGACGCCCGGGTGCTCGGCGAGCGCCTGGCCCGCGACCGGCCCGCGGCCGGTGACCAGGTTGAAGACGCCCGCGGGTACGCCGGCCTCGTGCACCGCTTCGGCGAAGAGCTGGGCGACCAGCGGGGTGTCCTCGGCGGGCTTCAGCACAACCGTGCAGCCGGCGGCCAGCGCCGGGGCGGCCTTGGCGACGATCTGGTGGAGCGGGTAGTTCCAGGGCGTGATCGCGCCGACCACGCCGATGGGCTCGTGGTGGACGGTGGAGTTGCCGACCTTCTCCTCGAAGGCGTACGTCGCCGCGAGCTCGGCGTAGCCGCCCGCGACCGCGATCGGCAGGCCCGCGTGCACCGACTGCGAGAGCTTCAGGGGCGAACCGAGCTCGGCGGTGACCGTCTCGGCGATCTCGTCCTTGCGTGCCTCCAGGGCGTCCCGGAGGGCGGTCAGCCGGGCGGCCCGTTCCGCGGGCGGGGTGGCGGCCCAGGCCGGGAGGGCGGCACGGGCGGCCCGTACGGCGGTGTCGATGTCGGCGGCCGTACCGGCCGGGACCCGGCCGATGACCTGCTCGTCGGCCGGGTTCACGACGTCGATGGTGTCCGGGCCGGCGGCGGGGCGCCACTCGCCGTCGATGTACATGCCGTCGTGCGCCTTCATGGTGCGTCCTCCCGGGCTGGGCCGTGTCGTCGTGCCACTCATAAACTAGCGGCGATAGTTTTCGGGCGCCAGGCACCCCCCGACTTCGCGCCGGGCACCCCCTGGCATCAGAAGGCCACCCTGGCCCTGTCGTCCACCCTAGCCACGGCCTCCTGGCCGAACTGCTTCCCGTACGCCCGGCGGATCTCCTCGATCTTCCGGTCGTTCACGGCCGCCCGGTCGACCGGGTACAGGAGGATCAGTTCGTACGACCGCTCCTTCTCGATCGCCCCGCTCGCGTCCCGCCACTGTCCGTGCCCGCTCTGCACGGTCAGGCCGTCCGGGAAGTCCGGCGTGACCTCCTTGTCGACGAAGGCCATGAACTGCCGGTCGGTGACGGCCGGGCCGCCGTCGGGGCGCGCGGTGCCGAAGAAGAGCTGCGTCTCGACGTACGGCTCTCCCCGCGACGGCACCGAGGCGGTCTTGTCGTCGAGGGTTGCGTACGCCGTGGGCGCGCCGACGGCCAGCAGCAGACCGGACACCGCCAAGGCGGTCCTGGTTCGGGTGAATTGCAGGTGCATGCACCCATGACTACCTATGCCCGAGGTGTCTCATTCATCCAGATCCGGAAGTCGCGCCGGGGCCGGGCAAATACGTTCGCCGTGCTGGTCGAAGACGAACAGGTGGGCGATGTCGACCAGGAGCGGAACCTGCATGCCGTGCCGCAGGTCGATGTCGGGCGTGGTGCGCACGATGAGGTCCCCGGGGAGCCGGCCCTCGGGCGGCGCCACGTCGGGAGCGGCGTCGGCCGGATGCTCCAGCGTCACCACCGGCCCGGCGCGCAACGCGCCCGCCCGGCTGCGGAGCCGGTCCAGCACCGTGCCGGCGTCACGGCGGCGACGCCGGACCGGCGCGACGGGGCGCGGCGCCTCCAGGTCCGGTACGACGGCCGGCTGGGAGCCGGTGTTGAAGTGGACGAGGACCTCGTGGCCCTGGAACTCCACATGCTCGACGAGGCCGGTGATGTGCACCTCGCCGGGCCGGGCGGTGGCGGGCGAGGCGATCCGCACCGCCTCCGAGCGCAGGCCCACGATCACCTCGCGGCCCTGCTGGACGCGGAGCAACTGGTGGTCCAGGGACAGGGGTTCGGGCAGCCGGAGGTACTGCTTGCCGAGGCTGATGGTCATCGCGCCGTCCAGCGGGGCGCGTACGAGGCCGCGCAGGAGGTTGATGCGCGGGGTGCCGATGAAGGCGGCGACGAAGACGTTGCGGGGCAGGGCGTACACCGCACGCGGGGTGCCGACCTGCTGGAGGAAACCGCCGCGCAGCACGGCCACCCGGTCGCCGAGCGACATCGCCTCGGCCTGGTCGTGGGTGACGTAGACCGTGGTGACGCCCAACTTCCGGGTGAGGGAGGAGATTTCGGCGCGCAGGTGGTTGCGCAGCTTGGCGTCGAGGTTGGACAGCGGCTCGTCCATCAGGAAGGCCGTGGGGTGACGGGCGATGGCCCGGCCCATGGCGACGCGCTGGCGTTCACCGCCGGAGAGCTGGGCGGGAAAGCGGTCGAGGAGGTCCTCGATGCCCAGCATGCGGGCGGTGGCGTCCACCCGCGGGCGGGGGTCCTGGCCGGGCGACTCGATGCGCAGCGGGAAGCCGATGTTGTCGCGGCTGGTCATGCTCGGGTAGAGGGCGAAGTTCTGGAAGACCATCGCCATGTGCCGGTCGGCGGGCAGCAGGTCGTTGGACCACTCGCCGTCCAGCAGCAGCTCGCCCTCGTCGATCTCCTCCAGGCCGGCGATCATCCTCAGCACGGTGGACTTGCCGCAGCCGGAGGGCCCGAGGAGGACGAGGAACTCGCCGGGCTCGATGTCCAGCGAGAGCCGGTCCACGACCCGGACGCCTCGCGTGTACGACTTGCTCACGTGGTGCAGGGATATGGCGCGTGTCATGACGGCTGCCCCCGAGGGCTCATTTGCTCCGCGGTCGGACGCCTCGTGCGGGTCGTACGGGGCGTATGAGTCACGGAAGCTAACGGAATGTGTGCGGCCGGGGGAAGGGACTGGGCGGAATCGGGCGTCGCGGTCCGGCAAATGAGCAGGCGGACTGCAGGGTTCAGCGCTTGTCGGCCGCCGCGCGCGGCTCGCGGGTCGCGGTGAGATGGGCGAAGACGACGACGTTGCCCGAATAGCCGGTCCGGCGGTCGTAGTTGCCGCCACAGGTGATCAGCCGCAGCTCGGGGCGGCTCCGGGCGCCGTACACCTCCCGGTTGGGGAACTTGTCCTTCTCGTACGACTTGATGGCGTCCACCTTGTACACGGCGGTCCGGCCGTCGGCGCGCCGGACCTCGATGCGTCTGCCGCGCTTCAGCTCGCCGAGACCGCCGAAGACGGCCGGGCCGGTGTTCGTGTCGAGATGGCCGACCGCAATGGCGGTGCCCTGCTCGCCGGGTGACGGCCCGTCGGCGTACCAGCCGGCCACCTCGGGCTCGTTCTCGGGGGGCGCGGGCAGTCGCCGCTCGCTGTCGAGGCGCAGGTCGATGAGGGTGGCGTCGACGCCGATGTAGGGGATGACGAGGCGGGTCGCACGGGAACGGGGCAGGGGGCGGGGCGCGGCCGGGCGCTTGGCGGCCTTCCCCTTGTCGGCGGGGCTCGGGGGTGGCGGGGAGGGGCTGCTGACCGCGCTTTCGGGCGGGGCCTGCGTTGCGGAGGGCAGGGGCTGCCGTGGCGACGCCTCGCGGGCGGCGGCGCCCGGGTCGGTGGGGCCGGGGCGGGAGTCGGCGCCCGCCCCGCCGGCACCGGAACCGGCGCCGGCGGACTGGACCTCGGAGGCCTCGGGGAAGCCCGGAGCGGCCGTATCCACTCCGGGCCGCTCGTGGTCGCACCGGACGCCGACCACCACCAGCGCGGCGGCCAGTACGGCCGTCCTCGTCAGACGGTAGGCGCGCCTCCGGTACCAGGGCCTGCGTCGCCTCCTACGCGCCATGCGTACGGCGACGGAGCCGGAACCACATCACCCCGCCCACCGCGGCGAGACCGACGACGCCGGCGCCGGCGACCGTGGTGAACGCCTCATCGCGAGCGATGCCGCCACCGCCGGCGGGCGGACCGCCCTGCGGGCCGGGCGAGGGCGTCGACATCGACGACCGGCAGTCGACCGTGAAGCTCTTCTCCCGCTCAGGGGCCGTGGCGCCCGGGTACGTCCAGTAGAGCCGGTACTGCCCGTCGGGCACCGTCAGGTCCACGGAGTGGCCGGCGCCATTCGCGAGGTTGATGGTCCCGGTGAGCCCGGCAGCTCCGCCGGCCGGGGGTTCGGCCGCGATGCGGTAGGTGGCGGTCGTCACCTCTTCGAAGTTGACGGCGTCGAGGTAGAACCGGCAGACCCGCGGCTCGTCGATCGCGTCTCCGTACGGCGTGCGCGCGACCCCGTCCCACGGCGCCGTGTGGATCTTGATGGTGGCATTCTCCTGTGCGCCCGCCGTCGGCACCCCGGAGAGCGGTGTGAGCGCGGCAGTGAGCGCCGTGACGGCGGCGATACGCAGTCCGGCGCGGCGTGGAAGAGGCGTGGTGGGCATGCGAGTCCTCCGAGTCAGACGATTTTCGTACAAATCGCGCTTTGCCTGACTCTCTTTCACATGCGCGCGACGAATCGGGGGAGCATCGCCCTACGATCCGTCAGATACCACTCTTTCGCCGCAATGCCGGTCTGGCTCCGCCCCGCTCACCGCCGTCCTCCGCCTCCCCCGCCGGCCCCGCCGGCGCCCGCAGTGCGACCCCGGCCGACAGCAGCAACAGCGCCCCCAGCATGACGAACGGCGCCGCCACGCCCGCGAGGCCCGCGATCAGGCCCGCCGACGCAGGCGCGGCGACCTGCCCGAGGCGGTTGCCGGTCAGCCGCAGGGCGAGGGCCGTGGAGCGGGCGCCGTCGGGGGCCGCCTGGACGACCGTCGTCATGGACAGCGGCTGCCCGACGCCGAGGCAGAAGCCGAGCACCGCCAGGATCAGGGCCAGCGCCCACACCGGCACCGGCAGCGCGATCCCGGCGCACAGCACGGCCGCCAGCAGACAGGTCACGGTCAGCAGCAGGGTCCGGCCGAGCAGCCGCAGCAGGGGCGTCAGGACCAGGCGGCAGGCGATGGTGGCCGCCGCGCGCAGGCTGAGCAGGAGGCCGATCACGGACGGCGCGATGCCGCGGTGCTCGCCGACCACCGGGAGGTAGGCGGTGAGGATGTCGGTCGCGGACAGCACGGCGAGGCTGATGAAGATGCCGGCGGGCACACCCCGGGCGCGCAGGATGCGCCGGACGGAGACGCGCTCGCCCTGGTCCTTGCCGGACTCGGACGCGCTACGGCTCTCTATGCGCCACAGCGAGGTCAGCGCGACCGCGCCGCCCGCACCCGCCACCAACAGGGCGAGTGCGCTGGTCCCCGCCATGTCCCGGCCGCCGATCAGCGCGCCCGCGGCGATCGGGCCGACCAGCTGGCCGAGCGAGGCGCCGATCGTGAAGTGGCCGAAGTTGCGGTCCTGTTCGTGCGGGGCGGACTGGCGGGCCACGAGCGACTGGGCGCCGATGACGAAGCAGAGGTGGCCGAGGCCCATGACCCCGCTCCAAACCGCCATCGCCCACAGGGAGCCCGCGAGGCCGCTCATGGCGCAGCCGCCGGATATCAGGACGACGCCGACGGGCAGCAGCGGCGCACAGCGGCCGTGGTCGGTGCGGCGGCCCAGCGGGACGGCGACGAACAGCGGGAGCAGGGCGTACACCCCCGCGATCACGCCGATCGCCCGCTCGTCGGCGCCCAGCGCGAGGGCCCGGTAGGAGACGGCGGGCCGGGCCATCGACACCGCCCCCTGCGCGAAGCTGAAGGCGATGACGAGGCGGAGCAGCCAGCCGCGGTTCCCACCGGGCGCCATGATCGTGTTCCTCCCGGACTTGAAGGTACTTGCTCGCGGGGTCAGATGATTCCGAAGAGGATTCCCGCCGCGAGGATGATGAGGCAGGTGAGCGCCGCCCACTTCACCACGAACTTGGTGTGGTCGCCGAACTCCACCTTGGCCATGCCGACCAGGACGTACACGGCCGGGACGAGCGGGCTCGACATGTGCAGCGGCTGGCCGACCAGGGAGGCACGGGCCATCTCCAGCGGGGTGACGCCGTGTGCCGCGCCGGCCTCGGCGAGGACGGGCAGGACGCCGAAGTAGAAGCCGTCGTTCGACATGAAGTAGGTGAGCGGGAGGCTCAGGACGCCGGTGACCAGGGCCATGTGCGGGCCCATGCCGTCGGGGATGACGTCCACCATCCACCTGGCCATGTGGTCCACCATCCCGGTGCCCTGGAGGACGCCGGTGAAGACGGCGGCGGCGAAGACCATGCCGGAGACGTTGAGGACGTTGTCGGCGTGGGCGGCTAGACGGGCCTTCTGGTCGGGGATGTGCGGGAAGTTGACCGTCAGGGCGAGCGCGGCGCCGAGCAGGAACAGCACCGGGATCGGCAGCCACTCCATGATCATGGCGGTGAGCAGGGCGCCGGTGAGCAGCGCGTTGAACCAGTACAGCTTGGGACGCAGCGTGGGCCGGTTCGGGTCGAGGACCTGGAAGCGCTCCGCGTCGCCCTCCTCGTCGTCGTCCTCGGCGTCCGTGCCGGAGCCGGCGCCGCCGGTGGCCTTGCCCGTACCGGAGGCACCGGAACCGGACCCTGCGCCGACGAGAACCGTCTCGGTCTCCTTCTCCTCGGCCTTCTCCTCGACCAGGACCTGGTCCAGCGTGAGGACACCCAGGCGCTTGCGCTCGCGCAGGCCGAGGAAGTACGAGAGGACGAAGACGGCCACGAGACCGACGGCGAGGGCCGGGATCATCGGGACGAAGATGTCGCTGGCGTCGAGCTTGAGCGCGGTGGCGGCGCGGGCGGTCGGGCCGCCCCACGGCAGCGTGTTCATCACGCCGTTGGCCATCGCGGCGACGCCGGTCATCACGACCAGGCTCATCTTCAGGCGCTTGTACAGCGGGTACATCGCCGAGACGGTGATCATGAAGGTGGTCGAGCCGTCACCGTCGAGCGAGACGATCGCGGCGAGGATCGCCGTGCCGACCACGATCCGCATCGGGTCGGCCTTGCAGAACTTCAGGATGCCCCGAACGATCGGGTCGAAGAGGCCGACATCGATCATCACACCGAAGTAGACGATCGCGAACATGAGCATCGCCGCGGTGGGGGCGAGGTCGGTGACGCCGTCGAGGACGTAGTCACCGAGCTTGGCGCCCTTCCCGACGAAGACGCAGAACAGTGCCGGGATCAGCACGAGCGCCGCGATCGGCGACATCTTCTTCATCATGATCAGGACCAGGAAGGTCGCGATCATGGCGAAGCCAAGGATGGTCAGCATGAGTGGATACCTAACGTTCGCCCTTGAACGACCCACCAGGGCCGGCGGTGCGTTGACGTTAGGTCCCGTCAAGCGGCGTTAACAAGACGTTGACATGCGAGCAATAAGCGCAAAACTGCTGGTCACAGCTTTGCACTGCTCACAGCGCTGCCACGGTGGCCTGTTTTACTCAGGTCTGCTTCGCCGATGTCCGCGCCGGTCACCCCGCCGACTGCCTCTCTGCCGGGGGTCCGGGGGTCGTCCCCCGGGAAAAGCAGCACGGGTACGCCGTTGAGGACCGCGTTGCCCGAGAGCGGGTCGAGCAGGCTGCCGTCGAGGAGCTGGTTGACGTTGACGCCGGGGTCCTTCAGCGCATGGTTCAGCCGGGTGCCGGGGCGGCTGTGGCCCCAGCCGTGCGGCAGGCTGACGACACCTGGGCGGATCGCGTCGGTGACCTCGGCCTCCGTGACCACCTCCCCGCCGGCGCCCTTCACGCGCACGGGCGCCCCGTCCCGCAGCCCCAGCCGCTCGGCGTCCTCGGGGTGGATGTGCAGGGTGCAGCGGTTGGTCCCGCCGGTGAGGGCGGGCACGTTGTGCATCCAGCTGTTGTTGGAGCGCAGATGGCGGCGGCCGACCAGGACGATCCCGTCGGTGCGCTCGCGCAGGGCCGCCCGCAGGCGGGGCAGGTCGTCGGCGATGGGCCGCGGCAGCAGCTCCACCTTGCCGCTGACGGTCTTCAGCGGCTGCGGCAGCCGGGACTTCAGCGGCCCGAGGTCGATGCCGTGCGGATGCGCTAGGAGCCTCTCCAGGGTGAGCCCGTCCGGTCGTACGCCGAAGCCGTCGCCGTACGGGCCGAGGCGCAGCATCATGTCGAGGCGCCGCTCGGGGCCGTTCACGCCGGTGAGCCGAGCTGCGAGTTCCTTCGGATCGCGGCCGTGGACCGGGGAGTGCGGCTCCTTGACCGCCTTGCCGAGGGTCTGGTCGATGACCAGTGTGTCGACCGCGGCCGGGTCGGCGCCGTGCATGCCGGTCGCGGCCAGGACCAGCCGGGCCAGGATCTCGGACTCGGCCATCCGGCCCGGCTCCAGCGGGACCGCGGGGCGGCTGTAGCGGACCTGGTTGCGCACGGCGAGGGTGTTGAAGGCGAAGTCGTGGTGCGGGCTCTGCGAGGGCGGGGGCGGCGGCAGCACGACGTGGGCGTGGCGCGAGGTCTCGTTGAGGTACGGGTCGACGCTGACCATGAAGTCGAGCGAGTCGAGGGCCTTGTCGAGGCGGTCGCCGTCGGGTGCCGACAGAACCGGGTTGGCGGCGACCGCAATGAGGGCCCGGACCGGCTCGCCCTCCTCGGTGGCCGTGTCGATCTCCTCGGCGAGCGCGGACAGCGGCAACTCCCCCTTGGCCTCGGGGTGCCCGCTCACCCGCGACTGCCAGCGCCCGAGCGCGAAGCCGTGGCCGGGTCCTGCGGGGCGGGGCGTCTTGTCGGTGGCCGCCTGCGGGAAGAGGGCGCCGCCGGGGCGGTCGAGGTTGCCGGTGAGGATGTTCAGGACGTCGACGAGCCAGCTGGCCAGGGTGCCGTGCGGGACGGTGCAGCTGCCGATGCGGCCGTAGACGGCGGCGGTGGGGGCGGCGGCCAGCTCGCGGGCGAGGGTGCGGATCGTGCCGGCGTCGACGTCACAGGCGTCCGCCACGGCTTCGGGACTGAAGCCCCGTACGGCGTCGGGGAGTTCGTCGAGACCCTGGAGGTGCGGCGCCGGCTCACCGGGAGCCACGAGCCCTTCCTCGAAGAGGACGGACGTCATCGCCGCGAGGAGCAGCGCGTCCGTGCCGGGCCGGATCGCGATGTGCCGGTCGGCGAGCTTGGCGGTGCGGGTGCGGCGCGGGTCGATGACGGTGAGGGTGCCGCCGCGGGCCTTGAGCGCCTTCAGCTTGCCCGGGAAGTCGGGGGCGGTGCACAGGCTGCCGTTGGACTCCAGCGGGTTGGCACCGATGAGGAGCAGATGGTCGGTGTGGTCCAGGTCCGGCACGGGGATCGCGAGGGCGTCGCCGTAGAGCAGGCCGCTGGAGACGTGCTTGGGCATCTGGTCGACCGTGGAGGCGGTGAAGATGCTGCGGGTGCGCAGGCCGGCGAGCAGGACCGGCGGGTAGAGCGCGCCGGCCACGGTGTGCACGTTGGGGTTGCCGAGCACGACGCCCACCGAATTCGGCCCGTACCGCTCGACGACCGCCCGGACACCGGCGGCGACCGCGTCGAAGGCCTCCTCCCAGGTGGCCTCGCGCAGCTCGCCGTCCTTGCGCACGAGCGGGGTGCGCAGCCGGTCGGGGTCACCGTCGACGGCCCCGAAGGAGGCGCCCTTGGGGCAGATGAACCCCTGGCTGAACACGTCGTCGCGGTCACCGCGGGCACCGGTGACCTCGGTCCCCTCGATGGTGAGCGTCAGGCCGCAGGTGGCCTCGCACAGGGGGCAGATGCGCAGTGCGGTGCGGGACACGGGTCCTCCCGGGGTGGCGGCGGCGGTGGCGCGCGGGCGAGGTCGAGCATACCGACCGGTATGCACGGAGGGGAGTCCTCGCGAGGGGTGAGGTCGGAAATTCGCGAGCCGTCAGCCGGGCGGAGCGTCAGCGCGGCACCGGGCAGGCCGTCAGTCCAGCACCCGCGCCAGATACGCCCGCAGCATCTCGCGCGCCTCCTCGATGATCCGTTCGTCGCCCTCCGGAGCCACCCGGAACGAGAGGTGGACCAGGGTGTCTGCGGTTTCGACGGCGATGAGGAAGATGCGGCGAAGGTCCTCGTCGGGTTCGCGGCCGAGGTAGCCGGCGAGCAGGTCGGTGAGGGCGTCGGCGACGCGGTGGTTGGGTTCGCCGCGGGTTCCGACGGGGATCTGGTTGCCGAAGTCGACGAGGGAGAAGCCCGGGGCGGTGCGCTTCATGGCGATGTACTCGTCGAGCACGGCGTCCATCGCCGCACGCCAGCCGCCGTCGCCGGCCTCCTTGAGGCGCTCGGTGACACGGGCGGCGTACCGCTCCAGGTTGCGCTGCGCCAGGGCGTCGGCCATCTGGCGTTTGTTGCCGAAGAACCGGTAGACCGAGCCGATGGGCACGCCGGCGCGCTGGGCGACGGCCCGGGTGCTCAGGTCGTCGTAGCCGACCTCGTCGAGGAGGTCGGCGCAGGCGTCCAGGATCCTGGTGAGCCGTTCGGCGCTGCGCCGCTGCACAGGCGCCCGGCGAAGCGTGTCTGGGTGGGGCACGGTCTTCATGATGCCTTTCCGCCTCGGTCCGGTGAACCTCGGCCCCCTGTACGGAAGCGGGTACCCGGCGTGCTCAGTGCCGCGGCGGACGCTGTCGACGTGGGCTCCGGCGTCACGGTCGTCTCCGCCTCCGATGCCGTGATGTCGGCCGTGCTCTCGACGGGGTCGTCGTCCACGGCCCACACCGTGCCGTCGTCCGCGTACAGCCGGACGGTGACCTGGTGCGTGCCGCGCGGCACGAGCTCCGCCGGGAGACGGTGGTCGGGGCCGCGCAGCCTGGCGACCAGGCGGTCGTCCACGTAGAGGTACGCGAGCCCGCGCCCGGCGAACGCCCGCGCCGGTGTACCGGCGGGCGAGAAGCGGAAGTTGCGGACCGTCAGCCGTACGTCCCAGACCCGGTCGCCGCCGTCCGGGTCCGGCTGCACCTCGACGCCGACCTCGGGGGCGTCGCCCCTGTCCACCGCGCGATAGTGCCGCCCCTGCTCGTCGGTGTCGTCGAGGACCTTGCCCACCGGGGAGGGCGAGGCCCCGTCCGCACTCCGGTGCCGCGCATCACCGGAGCCGCAGCCCGCGGATCCGGTCAGCAGCAGGACACAGACCACGAGAGCGGCGAGCAGGGTCCGCGTCCACGACATGCCCGGGAGAATAGAACACCGGTCCGACAGCCGGATCCCCCTGGAGTCGGGTTCCCGTCCGTTTCCCGTCGCCCCCGCAGAGGAGGTCCGGCGGATCACTTGCGCCGACGAAATCGCAATCCTACGGTGAAGCATAGGAATCAGATCTCGAGGGAGCGATCATGAGCGATGGGGGTACCTCCCGCGCGAGCGGGTTCGAGCGTGGGGGAGCGCGGAA
Source organism: Streptomyces sp. NBC_01017 (assembly GCF_045162795.1). NCBI lineage: Bacteria > Bacillati > Actinomycetota > Actinomycetes > Kitasatosporales > Streptomycetaceae > Streptomyces > Streptomyces sp. NBC_01017. The sequence continues at coordinate 8,326,038 of NZ_CP108683.1, read as the reverse complement.
GACCGCCGAAGGGCTCACCTACCTTTCCGGCTTCGGCAACGAGCACAGCTCGGAGGCGGTGCCCGGCGCCCTTCCCGAGGGCCGGAACTCACCCCAGCGCGCCCCGCTGGGGCTGTACGCGGAGCAGCTGAGCGGTACGGCCTTCACCGAGCCGCGGGCCCACAACCGCCGCTCCTGGCTGTACCGCATCCGCCCGTCGGCCGCCCACCCGGCGTTCACCCGCACCGACAACGGCGCGATCCGTACGGCGCCCTTCACGGCATCCGAGCCGGACCCGAACCGGCTGCGCTGGAACCCGCTGCCCGAGCCCGCTCCCGGAACCGACTTCCTGGCCGGCCTGTGGACCCTGGGCGGCAACGGCGACGCCACCCAGCGCACCGGCATGGCCGTGCACCTGTATCACGCGACCTCCTCGATGGACCGCGTCTTCAGCGACGCCGACGGCGAGCTGCTGATCGTGCCGGAGCAGGGCGGGCTGCTGCTGCGCACGGAGTTCGGGCTGCTACATGTGGAGCCGGGACATGTCGCGCTGATTCCGCGTGGGGTGCGCTTCCGTGTGGAGCTACTGGATGACTCTGCCCGCGGTTATGTGTGCGAGAACTACGGCGCCCCCTTCCACCTGCCGGACCTCGGCCCGATCGGCGCCAACGGGCTGGCGAACGCACGGGACTTCAAGGCGCCGGTGGCCGCGTACGAGGATGTCGAGGGCCCGGTGGAGGTGGTGAACAAGTTCTGCGGCAACCTCTGGACGGCCACCTACGACCACTCCCCGCTCGACGTGGTCGCCTGGCACGGCAACCATGTGCCGTACACCTATGACCTGCGCCGTTTCAATGTGATCGGCACCATCTCCTACGACCACCCCGACCCGTCGATCTTCACGGTGCTGACGTCCCCGTCGGACACACCGGGCCTCGCGGGTGTCGACTTCGTCGTGTTCGCCCCGCGCTGGCTGGTGGGTGAGGACACCTTCCGGCCGCCGTACTTCCACCGGAACGTGATGAGCGAGTACATGGGCCTCATCGAGGGCGCCTACGACGCGAAAGCCGAGGGCTTCGTGCCCGGGGGCGGGTCGCTGCACAACATGATGTCGGCGCACGGCCCGGACCGGGAGACGTTCGACCGGGCGAGCGCGGCCGAGCTGAAGCCGCAGAAGATCGACGACGGTCTGGCGTTCATGTTCGAGACGCGCTGGCCGGTCACCCTGACCCCGCACGCGGCCGGCGCCGAGCACCTGCAGAAGCGCTACGACGACGTCTGGCACGGCATGGAGCGGCATTTCCGCCCCTTGCAGTAGAGATCCCCGACCGGTACGGATGGCCCCGTGACCTCCTTCGCCCCGGACTCCATCGTCCTGAACCGCAAACTGCCGCTCTGGTACCAGGTGTCGCAGTCACTGCGCGCCTCGATACTGGGCCGCCGGCCGCAGGACCCGCTGCGCCTGCCCACCGAGGAGCAGTTGGCGGAGCACTACGGCGTGAGCGTGCTGACCATGCGCCAAGCGCTGAAGGAGCTGGAGGACGAGGGCCTGATCACGCGCCACCGCAGACGCGGCACCTTCATCGAGCCGGAGGCCCTCCCGGGCGCACCCGTGCGGCTGCTCGGCTCGGTGGACGCGATCGTGGCCCAGCAGTCCGGCATGGTCACGGAGCTGCTGGACCACGGCAAGGCACCCGTGCCCGCCGAAGTCGCCGAGTTCTTCCCGGATCTCGAGGAGGTGGCGACGTACCACCGCCTGCGCAGTGAGGAGAAGTCGGGCGAGCCGACCAACCACGCCCGCAACTACGTCCGCCCCGAACTCGCCGCGCGCATCGACCTGGACGACCTCGTCCGCTGGCCGATGACCAAGGTGCTGCGGGACATCGTCGGGGCGGACATCAGCCGCATCACGGACACGGTGGAGGCGCGCCTCGCCGACCCGGAGACGGCACGGTTGCTGCAAGTCCCGCTGCTGAGCCCGATCCTGCACTACACGGGCGTGACGTACGACGCGCAGGGCCGGGTCCTGGACGCGGCGGTCATCCACTACCGCGGCGACCGCTTCTCCTTCACGGTGACCCTGGACGCCACCTGACCCATGTGTCGTAACCAGGTCGTACGATGCCCAGCGTGACGCACGACGACGCTCCGCTGCTGGCGGACCTCATGCCGTGGTCCGTCGCACCGCCGCGGCTCGGCCGGGGGTGGCCGACGGGTCCCGACGCGGCGTCCCTGAAAGCCCGCTGGGACGCCTTCGTGAAGGCCGAGGGCCCGGACCGGGACACCCTGCTGGAGCCGACGCGCTCCCGCACCCTGCACTCGGCGGTCGGCCAGCTACCGGGCCGGTCCACCGGCACGGAGAAGCTGATCCGCGCCTCGGGCCCCTGTCCGGAGCCGGTACGGGTCCTGCACGCCCCGTTCGACGAGCAGTGGCTGATCCCCGACCACCGTCTGATCGACGCGGCCCGCCCCGAGCTGTGGCGGGTGGCGGACGAGCGCCAGGTCTTCGTCCTGGAGACCCCCGACTCCCCGCTGCTGGCGACCTCCCTGCTGCCGCTGCTCCGCCCGGGCCGCGTCCGCCCGCTGTACCGCCGCCCCGGCGGCACGGAACCCAACCTGGCCCCGGGCCTGCTGCCGCACCTCGCCTCCCGGCTGGGCCACTCCCCCACGCCGGCGGACGTCCTCGCCTGGATCCTGGCCGCCGCCCGCCCCGACCTCACCGTCCCGCTCCCGCAGGACCCCGAACTCTGGGCGCACGGCGTCGAGTCGGGCCACCGCATGCTGTGGCTGATGCTCCGCGACGGCGACCGTCCGAAGCTCCCCGGCGGCCGTCGCCCCTACGTCCGTGCCCCGCTCCCGGCCCGCCCGCTGACCCTGCACTACGACCGTGACGAGGAGGCCCTCCACCTCGACGAGGGCCGCATCTCCCCCGTGCCGCCGGAGGCCTGGGACTTCGAGATGGCCGGCGCGAGGGTTCTGGAGCAGTGGTTCACAGCCCGGGTCATGGAGCCCGAGCCCGGCACGCTGGCGGCGATCCGCCCGACGACCTGGCCACAGGCGTGGACGTCGGAGCTGCTGGAACTGATCACGGTCCTGGCCCTGCTGGCGGAACTCCCGCCGCTGCACGAGGAGTTGACCTCCGCCATCACCGCAACCGACCTCCACGAGGCCGAAGTCCTGCCGGTGCCGGGGGCGGCGCGCAGGCCGGCGTCGGTGCTGGACGGGCACGAGGAGGGCCCGGAGGGGCAACTCGCGCTGATCTAACGCCGGTCGGGGTCGAAGGCGTCCAGCACCCGCTCGAGCGCCCGCGTGAACACCGCCTCCAGATCGATCGGCCCGCTGTCCGCCATGAAGGCCGCGGCCAGCCGCGGATAGGCGCCGGTGGCGACCTGGCTGCCGAGGTAGGCGATGCGGACCGCGTTCTCCTCCTCCTCGGACCAGGGCATGGCACGGGTGCGCTCGGCGGTGGCGATCTCGTTCGCCGTGTACGTCGTCACCACGCCGTTGAGCAGCGCGACCAGCTCCATCTTCACGCTGTACGGAACGTCGAGCGGTTCGAGACAGGCCAGGCAGTGCTCCAGGTAGCGCAGGGTGTTGGGGCTGAAGCCGTACACCCCTGACATCAGCCGGGGCACCCAGGTGTGGCGGTGCATGATGGCCCGGGTCTCCTGCGCGTTGCGGATCATGTCGGCCCGCCAGTCGCCCGAGGGCTCCCGGATGTCGTGCTCGGCGCCGATCGCGTCGATCATCAGCTCGTACAGGTCCTCCTTGCGGGGGACGTAGTTGTAGAGCGACATCGTCCCGCAGCCCAGCTCGGCCGCGACGTGCCGCATGGACACGGCATCCAGCCCGCCGGTGTCGGCGATCCGCACCGCCGCAGCCGCGATGTCCGCCCGCGTGAACGCGGGCCTCGGGCCACGCCCGGTCCGCTCGGGACGCGCCCAGATCACTTGGGGTTCGGCCGCCTTGCCCGCCATCGATCATCACCTCGGCCACCATCCTAGTTACGTACAGCGTACGTAGTGCGCTATGGTCGACCCATGACTTCTACGTACGCTGTACTTAGTGAAGGCCTGGAGAAGCGATTCGGCGAGGTCCACGCCCTGCGCGGACTCGATCTGGCCGTCGCGCAGGGCACCGTCTGCGGCCTCCTCGGCCCGAACGGCGCGGGCAAGACGACGGCCATTCGGCTCCTCACCACGCTGCTGCGCCCCGACGCCGGGTCGGCCCGCGTCGCCGGGCACGACCTGCTCCGGGACCCGGCGGCCGTCCGCCGCAGCATCGGCGTCACCGGCCAGTACGCCTCGGTCGACGGCGACCTCACCGGCCGCGAGAACCTCCGGCTGTTCGCCCGGCTGCACCGGGTGCGCGGACCGGCCGAGCGGGCCGGCGAGCTCCTGGACCGCTTCGGGCTGACCGAGGCGGCCGACCGGCAGGCATCCACGTACTCGGGCGGGATGCGGCGCCGCCTCGATCTGGCGGCGAGCCTCGTGCGCCGCCCCGACGTGCTGTTCCTGGACGAGCCCACGACCGGCCTCGACCCTGCCAGCCGCAACCGGATCTGGGACGCCGTGCGGGAGCTGACGGCCGACGGCACGACCGTGCTGCTGACCACGCAGTACCTGGAGGAGGCCGACCAACTCGCCGACGACATCGCACTGGTGGACCGGGGGCGGGTCGCGCACACGGGTTCACCGGCCCAGTTCAAGGCGGCCATCGGCGCGCACGTCGAGGTCGTCGTCACCGATCCGGACGCCATGGTGAAGGCGGCGGCCGTGCTGGACCAACTGACCGGCGCCGAACCGTCGTTCGACCACGAGCGGCGTGCCGTCGGCGCGGTCACCCGGGACGCCACGCTCGCCCTCCCTCGCCTGGTGCGCGAACTCGACGCGGCGGGTGTGCCGTTGCTCGACGCCCGCATCGAACCACCGACGCTCGACGACGTGTTCCTGCGACTCACCCAGGAAACCCCGGAAGCCCAGGAAGCCCAGGAAGCCCAGGAAGAGGAGCGTGCCGCATGAGCACCCTGGCGTACGACGGCGGCGCGATGCTGGGCCGGCAGCTGCGGCGGATCCGCAACAACCCGGGGCTGCTGATCCTGACCCAGACCATGCCCATCACCATGCTGCTGTTCTTCGGCTACGTCTTCGGCAGCGCGCTGGCGATGCCCGGCGAGGAGTACCGCTCCTTCCTGGTGCCGGGGCTACTGGTGGCGACCGCCGCGAACGGGATCATGACCGGCATGTTCCAGGCCGCCCAGGACACCCACCGCGGCGTGATGGACCGCTTCCGGACGCTGCCGATGAGCCGGGCCGCCGTGCCGCTGGGACAGGCGGCGGCGGATCTGCTGGTGACGGCCGCCGGGGCGGTGCCGTTCCTGCTGGTCGGGGTCGCGGTGGGCTGGCGGATCGAGGGGTCCGCGCCGGCAGCGGTCGGCGCCGTGGGGCTGTTGCTGCTGTTCCGGTTCGCGACGACGTGGGTCGGGATCTTCCTGGGCCTGCTCACGCGGAACGAGGAGGCGGCCGGTCAGCTTGGCGGGGCGACCTTCATCCTGCCGCTGCTGTCCAACGCGTACATTCCGACCGAGGGTCTGCCGGGCTGGCTGCGCACCCTCGCCGAGTGGAATCCGATCAGCGCGGTGACCATGGCCCTGCGGGACCTCTTCGGCAACGCGCCGGTACCGGACGGTGCCGCGTGGCCGGTCGCCCATCCCGTCGCCGGGTCGCTGGCCTGGTGTGCGGTGCTCATAGCGGTGTTCGCACCGCTCGCGGTACGCCGGTACGCGCGCGGGGAGCGGTGACGTCCGGCGACTGAATGACGCGACGACCGTGTCGGCGGCCCGGTGGGTCGCCGACACGGTCGTCGGCTTGTGCAGGGTGGCCCGTCAACGTCCGTACGTGACCGAGGTGTTACGTGCGACGGACGTGGGCCGAGGAGCGGGGTGGGTGGATTTCAGGGCTGGGCCCGCGCCGAGGCAGCGCCCCGAGACGCCGCTGCGCGCCGTTGGGGAGGAGGGCGGCGACAGCGCGGCGTGACGCCGGGTCGGAGCGGTTGCCGAGCGCGGGCCTTGCGAGGTCGTTCGGGGAACGCCGGTGCGAGTCAGCGCCCACCGAACAGCGAACGCCGGAGCCGACGCAGCGGAGCGAAGAGCGAGACGCGGCGGACCCGCGCACCCCGGTCGCTGCGCGCGTGCGTGGTGTCACGACTGGTCAGCTCACGCATCAGCGAGGTCGCTTCGGCCGCCTCCGTCTGCGGCACGGCGGGACCCGCCAGCACCGAGAGATGGCGGTCGAGGCGCGAACTGGTCGCGTTGCTCCCGCAGGTGATCGCAGGGACCCTGGCCCTGCTGCGCACTGTTATCTGATCCATGTCACTCCCCACCCGTACGAGTCCACCCGGCCCGGGCAGGTTAACCCTATCGCCCCGGCGGGGCACTCGTGTATCGCGGTCACAGGATTCACCTTCCCCGTAAGGGTGTTGACGACTCGTCGTTGATTACTCTCCGAATCCGACCGATTTCAGGGCGAGTTGGACAACGGGCTGGCTGGTGGGTTGCGGAGACCCTCCGTCCGGCTCCACGGTCACAGCCAGTGACGTCGCCGACTTGTCGAGACCGGACGCCGGCAAGGGCGTGTCGCCGTCGAAGAGCCCGAGGGAGCGCGGTTGCACATCGGGGCGCATCTCCCAGAGCTGGTGCACCCGGCCGCTCGGCAGATCGCCGTAGCCGCTCAGAGTGACGATCGCGCTCCCCGCCGATGCGGAGGCGACCACCCCGATCGTTCGCCCCTCAGCGTCCTCGCCGGCGGTCGCCCGGGCGTCGGGTGCGGCCAGAACGTTAGCGATCTCACTTGCCTGCGCACGCTGGGCGTCCAGCTGGTCCTGCGTCCTGGTCGCCTGGACGGCGAAGAGGGAGGCGACGACGAGGGCCGCGGCGGCCGTGAGGGTGGCGAACGGCGCCAGCAAAGGGCGCGTCCTGGTCGCACGGGTGCGCGGCGGCGGCTGGTTCCCCCACACATGCGGCGGCAGCTGGGTGGCACGCGCGTGTGCCGGCTCCCGGCCGGCGGCCTGCCCGGCGGACTCCTGCGGAGTCGACCGTACGGCGGCCAGGACCCGGTCGCGCATCGCGGCGGGCGGTGCGGCGGCCGTCGACCAGGCGAGGCGCACGGCGTCCTCGGACAGGGCACGCACCTCGGCGGCGCAGAGGGCGCAGTTCCTCAGGTGCTTCTCGAAGCGGTACCGCTCGCCGGGTTCCAGGGCGTCGAGGGCGTAGGGGGCGGCGAGGGAGTGGAGGTCCTCGCGCCGGAGCAGTCGGTCGAAGAAGCTCACGCGACACCTCCCAGGCACTTGCGCAGCTGGGTGAGTCCGTCGCGCATCCGGGTCTTGACCGTGCCGAGCGGCAGGGAGAGCCGCTCGGCCACTTCACGGTATGTGTAGCCGTCGTAGTAGGCGAGGGTGACGGACTGGCGTTGCAGGGCTGTGAGCCGCTCCAGGCAGCGCCGCACCCACTCGCGTTCGAGGCCGGCCTCGACCTCCTCGGCGACATGGTCGAACGCGGGGTGGTTCGCGCGCAGTGCCTCGCGCTGCTCGCGCTCGCCTGCCGCGCGGGCGCTGCGCACCCGGTCCACGGCGCGGCGGTGGGCGAGGGTGAGGATCCACGACAGTGCGCTGCCCCGGCCGGGGTCGAACTTGGCGGCGGACCGCCACAGTTCGAGCAGCACCTCCTGCGCCACCTCCTCCGACTGGGCGGGGTCGCGCACGACTCGCCGTACGAGCCCGAACACCGGTCCGGAGACCAGCCCGTACAGCTCCTCGAACGCCTTCTGGTCCCCGCCCGCCACGAGCACCAGCAGCTCGTCCGCCTCCAACTCGTCTCCCCCTCCAGCCAGACCGCATCTCGGCCGTCTTGTCCCACGAGGTATTCGCAACGAACACACCTCCGGATGGGGTTACGGATCAGTGAACCGAAAACGCGGGTCGAGCAGCCGGAAAATTTGTTTTCGAGATCGACCAATCCGGCCCGCCCCCGGCTCCGAATCCCGGTGCGTCAGGCAAGTTGGCACTGAGGACGGACAGCATGACACCTAATTCCAGGAGCGGTGCGGGACGCAAGGGCCTCGCGACCCTCGTATGCGGTGCGCTGGCCGCCGGGGGGCTCGCAGCCGCCGGCGTGACCGCGCTGGAACCGGGGGCGGCCTCCGCCTCCAGCCACCGCGAGGCCCCGCTCATCTCGGGGACTCCGCAGTACGACAACACGGACGTGTACGCGTTCGTCAGCCCGGACAAGCCGGACACGACGACGATCGTGGCGAACTGGATACCGTTCGAGGAGCCCGCCGGCGGACCGAACTTCTTCACGTTCGCCGAGGACGCCCAGTACGACATCCACATCGACAACAACGGTGACGCGCAGGGCGAGCTGCTGTACCGCTTCACCTTCAAGACGCACGTCAAGAACAAGAAGACGTTCCTGTACAACACGGGTCCGGTCGAGAGTCTGGACGACCCCGACCTCAACATCACGCAGACGTACGACGTCGAGCTGCTGAAGCTGAAGGACCAGCACCTGGTCTCGAAGACGAAGGTCGCCAACGACGTGCCGGTGGCGCCGTCGAACGTCGGCAAGGCCTCGATGCCGGACTACGCAAAGCTGCGCGATCAGGCCGTGCACAAGCTCGCGGGCGACGCCTCTTCGTTCGCCGGGCAGGCCGACGACCCGTTCTTCCTGGACCTGCGCGTCTTCGACCTGCTGTACGGCGGGAACCTCTCCGAGGTCGGCAACGACACGCTCAAGGGCTACAACGTCAACTCCGTCGCCCTGCAGGTCCCGACGCACATGATCGCGGAGTCGGCGGACCAGCCGATCGTCGGCATCTGGTCGACGACCCAGCGCAAGAACGCGCAGGGCCACTTCGAGCAGGTCTCGCGCCTCGGCAGCCCGCTGGTCAACGAGGTCGTCAACCCCATCAAGGACAAGGACAAGTTCAACGCGTCCTCGCCCTGGGAGGACGCCCAGTTCCTGAAGAACGTCACCAACCCGGAGCTGCCGAAGCTCATCGAGGCGATCTACAAGATCCCGGCGCCCGACGAGCCGCGCAACGACCTCGTCGACGTCTTCCTCAAGGGCGTGAAGGGCCTCAATCAGCCCCCGCACGTCACGCCTTCGGAGATGCTGCGCCTGAACACCTCGATCAAGCCGACCGCAGAACCCAAGCGGCTCGGTGTCCTCGACGGCGACAACGCCGGCTTCCCGAACGGCCGTCGCCTCACCGACGACGTGATCGACGCCTCGCTCCAGGTCGTCGAGGGTGAACTGCTCGGCGCCAAGAACGACCTGGGCGACGCCGTCGACAAGAACGACAAGGACTTCGAGAAGGCCTTCCCGTACGTCGCCCTCCCGACCGAGGGTTCCCGCGGCCCGCTCGCCAAGGGCACGGACGGCGAGACGGACGTCCGCAGCCAGCTCGGCGACGCGCTGCAGCCGGCGGGTGCCTCCGGCGGCACCGACATGAAGCTGATCGCCGGATCGGCGGGCGCCGGAGCGCTGGGAATCCTGCTGATCGGCGCGGCCCTGATGTGGTGGCGCCGGATGCGGGACCGGGCGTACTAGGCGCTCCGTACCCCCCGACTGGCGCGGCCCGCGCAGTACTCATCCCCCACGGCGCGGGCCGCGCCGCCGCACGTGACAACGGACGTTGTTGGAAAGCCGATTGAGGAGAGGGCATGGCCCCGCGTACGAACGACAGCGCATCCCAGCCCGTCCGGCGTTCGAGGACGAGGCCGTTCAGGCCGATGGGGGTGCAGGGGGCGGAGCCCCCTGGCGGGGTCGAAGGGGCGGAGCCCCTGGAGGACGGGAAGGGTGGGCGCGGCGGGGGCGAAGCCCGCGTAGCCGCACTGCGCCGCGTCGCCGCAGCCGCCCGCCGCAGCCGCGCACTCCACCTGACCGGCTGCGCCACCCTGCTCGCCGTGGCCCTCACCGCCGGTTCCATCGCCCTGGGCGCCGCCCGCGACCACACAAGCCAGAGCCTCGCCCCGGCGTCCGCCGCGGTGTCGCCCGGCCTCCTCGCCACCGGCAACCTCGACTCGGGCATCTCCTCCCTCCAGGCCCACCTCCGCGACCAGCCGAAGGACTTCGGCAGCTGGGCCACCCTCGGCCTCGCCTACGTCGAGCAGGCCCGCACGAAGGGCGACCCCTCCCGCTACCCCCAGGCAGAGCAGGCCTTCAAGCGCTCACTGGAGCTGGACCCCGGCAACGACCAAGCCCTGGCCGGCCGGGCCGCCCTCGCCGCCGCCCGCCACGACTTCGAGGACGCGCTGAAGTACGCCGACCGGGCCCTGAAGACCAACCCGTACAGCGAACGCGCCCTGTGCACCCGCATCGACGCCCTCGTCGAACTCGGCCGCTACCCCGACGCCGCCAAGGCAGCCGACACCGCCGACGACCGCCGCCCGGGCGTCCCCGTCTTCACGCGGTACGCGTACGTGCACGAACTGCGCGGCGACGTCACCACGGCCCAGCGCGTGCTGCAGCAGGCGCTCTCCTCCGCGGTGGCCCCCGGCGACATCGCCTTCGTCGCCACCCAGCTCGGTCAACTCGCCTGGAACCAGGGCGACTACGACACCGCCCTCACCCACTACGCCCGCGCACTCGCCGCCGACGAGAACTACGTCCCCGCGCTCGAAGGACGCGCCCGCGCACAGGCCGCGAGCGGTGACAGGGCCGGCGCGATCAAGGGACTGAAGGACGTCGTGTCCCGGTACCCCCTCCCGGGCCCGCTCGTCGAACTCGGCGAGCTGTACGAGGCGACCGGCGACCGGACCAAGGCCGACGACCAGTACGCCCTCGTCGACGCCTGGACGGCCCTCGCCCGCGCCAACGGCGTCAACGCCGACCTCGACACCGCCCTCGCGGCGGCCGACCACGGCGACAAGGCCTCCGCCCTGCGCGCCGCCCGCGCCGAGTGGAACCGCCGCCACACCGTGCACACCGCGGACGCCCTCGCCTGGGCACTGCACGTCAACGGCAAGGACGAGGAAGCCCTGCCCTACGCCCGCAGGGCCACGGCCACCGGCTACCGCAGCGCCGCGTTCCTGTACCACCGCGGGATCATCGAGCGCGCCACGGGCAACGCGGAGAACGCCCGTGAGCACCTCCGGGCCGCGCTGAAGCTGAACCCCGGCTTCTCGCCGCTGGGCGCCGAGGAAGCCCGTACGGCCCTCAAGAACCCGGAGGCGGCCAAGTGACCCTCCGTCGACGGCTCGCCTCCTCCGCCGCCGTCCTCACGGCGGCCTGCGCGCTCGCGCTGTTCTCCTCCCCTCCCGCGAGCGCGCACCCGCTCGGCAACTTCACCGTCAACAGCTACGACGGCCTCGTCGCCACCCCCGGCGAACTGCGCGTCCATCACGTCGAGGACCTCGCCGAGATCCCGGCGACGCAGGCCAAGCCGGACATCGAGAAAGCGGGCATGTCGGCATGGGCCCGGCAGCGGTGCGAGGACGCCGTGCGGGGCAGCGAGGTCACCGTGGACGGGCGTTCGGTCGGACTCGCGCTGAACAGCAGCCACGCGCGCGTGCGGCCCGGTCAGGCGGGGCTCGACACCCTGCGCGTCGAGTGCCGGCTGACGGCGCCGCTCCCCGAGAACGCCGGCGATGCCACGCTCGACCTCGGCTTCCGCGGCGCGGGCGCGGAATCCGGCCCCGGCTGGCGGGAGATCACGGCGCGCGGCGACCGTATGACGCTCACCGCCTCGGACGTGCCGAAGGAGTCGATCTCCCGCGAACTGACCGAATATCCGCAGGAGTTGCTGTCCTCCCCGGCCGACACCAAGACCGCGTCCCTGCGAGCGCGCCCCGGCGGGCCGGCCCTCGCCGAGGCGGAGCAGAACGCCCCCGCCGCCTCCGTCCTGCCGCGCGGCGCCGACCGCTGGACGCGTGCCCTGGACGGCCTGGTCTCCCGCCATGACCTGACCGTCGGCTTCGCCGCCCTCGCCCTGCTCCTCGCGATCTTCCTCGGTGCGATGCACGCGCTCGCGCCGGGCCACGGCAAGACACTGATGGCAGCGGTCGCGGCGGCCCGCGGCGGCCGGGCCCGTATGAAGGACGTGCTGCCGCTGGCCGCCTCGGTGACGGTCACGCACACCCTGGGCGTGGTCGCCCTCGGCCTCCTGGTCACGGCCGGTTCGGCGGCGGCACCCTCGGTCATCACCTGGCTGGGCATCGCGAGCGGCGCCCTGGTGATCGCGGCGGGCGCGACACTCGTACGCCGGGCCTGGCACTTCCGCGGCCACGGCCGCCCCCACACGCACGGGCACGAACACGCGCACGACCATGGCCATGAGCATCCCCACGGGCACGAGCACGACGACCACACCCACCCGCACGATCACACCGACGGACACGAGCACACCCACGAGGCCGACCACACCCACGAGCGCCAACCGGTCCTGGTCGCCGCCCACGCCCACACCGCTCCAGCGACACCCACCCCCACGCACGGCCACGCCCATGCGCACGCCCCCGCCGGCCACACCCACCAGCACGACCACGGACACGACCTCCCCCACACGCACGGTCACCCCCACACCCACGGCGGCTTCACCCACACCCACTCCACCGCCCCCACCCTCCGCGGCACGATCCTGCTCGGATTCGCCGGCGGCCTCGTGCCCAGCCCCTCCGCGGTGGTGGTGCTCGTCGGCGCGGCGGCGCTCGGAAAGGCCTGGTTCGGGCTGCTGCTCGTCATCGCGTACGGCGTCGGGCTCGCGCTCACCCTCACCGCGGCCGGGTTCGCCGTCGTGAGGCTGGGTACGGGAGTGACGCGGGTGCTGGACAGGCAGCCCCGCTGGATGGCGCACCCCCTGACGGTCTTCGTCCGCAGGACCGCTCCACTGGGATCCGCGGTGCTCGTCGTGCTGATCGGGGCCGGATTGGTTCTCCAGGGGGCGGCATCCGCACTCGGCTGAGCTACTTTTGTGGAGAAATCACGCGGAGTGCAGATTTCGCTCGGATGCGAATGGGGGACGCCCGTGTCCGAAGAACCGGGCAGTGAACGTCTGATCGCGGGCCGCTACCGCCTCCTGTCCCCGCTCGGCGAGGGCGGCATGGGCACCGTGTGGCGGGCCCGCGACGAGCTGCTGCACCGCGAGGTCGCGGTCAAGGAGGTGCGCGCGCCGCACGGGCTGGCGGGCCCGGAGGTCGAGCGGATGTACGCGCGGCTGGAGCGCGAGGCGTGGGCGGCTGCGCGGGTCGCCAACCGCAATGTCGTCACGGTGTACGACGTGGCCACGCAGGACGGCCGGCCCTGGATCGTGATGGAGCTGGTCCGCGGCATCTCGCTGGCCGAGCTGCTGGACGCCGAGGGCCCGCTGAGCCCCCAGCGCGTCGCGCACATCGGCGCCGAGGTGCTGTCCGCGCTGCGGGCCGCGCACGAGGCCGGGGTGCTGCACCGGGACGTGAAGCCGGCGAACGTGCTGCTGTCGAACGACGGCCGGGTCGTCCTGACCGACTTCGGTATCGCCATGGTCGAGGGCAGCTCCGCGCTGACGATGACCGGCGAGGTCATCGGTTCCCCCGAGTTCCTCGCCCCGGAGCGGGCGCTGGGCCGCACCCCCGGCCCGGAGTCCGACCTGTGGTCCCTCGGCGTCCTGCTCTATGCGGCCGTGGAGGGCAACTCCCCGTTCCGCCAGACCACCCCGCTCAGCACCCTGCGCGCGATCGTCGACGAGGAGCTGCCCCCGCCCCGCCGGGCCGGACCGCTCGCCCCCGTCATCGAGGGCCTCCTGCGCAAGGACCCGGCCGAGCGGCTGCCGGCCGACCGGGCCGAACAGGACCTGCGGATCATCGGCGCGGGAGGGACGCCGCGCGCGGACGCCGTACAGGGGACTCCTTACAGCCCGACCATCGCGGCCCACCGGACTCCGCCGAAGACCGGGCCCACGGCCCCCGTCCCACCGCCCGGACCCACCAGGCCCACACCGGCCGCCGCTTCCGCCCACGACACCGCCCCCGTCCGCCCCGAGCGGGGCCGCCGCACCGCCCTCGTACTGATCGCGGGCATCGCGGCCGTCGCACTGGCCGTGGCAGGGCTGACGTACGCCCTTCTCAACCGCGGGGACGACAACGGCGGCAACGCGGGCGGACAGGAGACCACCACTCAGACGGGCGAGGGGACTTCGCCGACCGAGACGGACGACGAGAACGCGACCGACGGGGCCCAGAGCCCGACGCCCAGTCCGAGCAGCAGTCGTACGACTCCCGTGCCGCAGTCCGTGAAGGTGACGCTGGCGGGCGCCAACACCGAGTACTCCGGGCCCTGTCCGCCGCCGGACGGCCGGGCGCCCGCCTTCACGGCGACGTTCACGGTGGGGCGGCTGCCCGCGCAGGTCAGCTATCGCTGGGTGTCGCAGGACGGCGAGGTCATGGACCAGGGCTGGAAGACCCTGTCCTTCCCGGAGGGCGGGGGGCGGACCAAGCAGGACAGGGCCTTCGTGACGACGTACGACGACAGCGGGACGTTCGAGAACGAGATCAGTGTCGAGGTCCGCGACCCGGTGGAGACGAAGTCCAACTCGGTGCCGTTCTCCGTGACCTGTGAGACGGAGACCCCGACGGACGGGGTCTCGCAGACGCCTACCGGATCGCCCGGCTCCTAGGTTCAGGCCGCGGCGTTCAGAACCGGCAGATAACCACCCGACTGGCCCGCGACCGTCGGGTGGTACGACTCCGGGATGTTGAGCCAGTTCACGGAGTGCATCCATGAACTGCCGGAGCAGAGCTCGTGCCCGGTGAAGGTGGGCCGTACGTCGCCGAAGGTGAACCCGTGGTCCAGGGCACGCTTCTCAGTGGCGGCGTTGATGTAGTCGGCGGCGCCGTTGAGCGCCTTGCGCTTGGTCTCGGAGAGGCCGACGCATCCCGACGCGCCCAGCTTGTAGAAGCGGGGGTAGCCGAGCACGACCACATGGGCGGACGGGGCCTTGGTCCGGATGGCCGTGTAGACGTTGTCGAGCCTGCCGGGCAGCGTCGAGTCGACGAACGCCTTCGCGGTGTTGATGCGTGAGACACAGGCGCTGTCACCCTGCAGCACACAGGTCGTCATGATGTCCGCGAAGCCGGCGTCGTTGCCGCCGATGGAGATGGACACGAGTGTGGTGGCGGAGCTGAGGGGGCCGAGCTGACTGGCCGTGACATCACCCGTTTGAGCGCCCGAGCACGCCGTGAAGTCGAACGACGAGGGTGAGTTCGCGGCGGCCCAGAGGTACGGGTACGCCTTCGTGCTGCGCTTGCAGTCGCCGCTGGAGCCGATGTAGCTCCCCGCGCCGAGGCCCGAGGAGTAGGAGTCGCCGAGGGCCACAAAGCCGCCTGCGGCGGCGCTGTCGGCGGCCTGCGCTGTCGCAGCCCCGGTGAGGGCGGTGCCGACGGCGAGGAGGAGTGAGGCGGCGTATACGGAAAGTCGGGAACGTCTCATGGAACCTCCCTATAGCAGGATCTCTGCCTTAACCGTCGTACCAACTACGCGTGTTGACGGGAAGTGTCCATGCCAAGACTTTCCCGGACATCGCGACTTTCACCCTGTGGGTTCGCCATGTGTTGCATTTCGTGTGCATGACAGGATTTGACAGGTCGTCAACTCCCTTGTCCGTCACCTCGGGACCACAGATCCTTTACCTCGGCCTGGGAACGGGAACGCAACGTTCCAGGGCCGTGCGTGCGACTGCGCACGCACCCCCCACATGTGCGCGCACCACCTGCGCACCGCCTTGAGGAGGACTCCCTCGTAATGGCACAACTGCGTAGCAACACACTCCGGTTCGCCGCGATATCCGGCCTGGCGACCGCCGCCCTCGTCGGCGGGCTCACCTCCCTCCCCGCCCAGGCCGCCCCGGCCGAGGGGAACGTCCTGGCCGCCGGCTCCCCCACGGCGATCAAGGACAGCTACATCGTCACGCTGAAGAAGAGCGCCGGCCTCAAGGCCTCCTCGGCCGCCGGCAAGGACCTGGTGAAGGAGTACGGCGGCTCGGTGAGCAGGACGTTCACCAAGGCACTGAACGGCTACACCGCCGACCTCTCGGCGACCGAGGCCAGACAGCTCGCCGCCGACCCGGCCGTGGCGTCCGTCGAGCAGAACCAGCGCGTCCGGCTGGCCGACACCACGCAGACCAGCGCCCCCTGGGGCCTGGACCGCATCGACCAGTCCGCGCTTCCGCTCTCCGGCACCTACACCTACCCGGACAGCGCGGGCAGCGGTGTGACCGCCTACGTCATCGACACCGGTGTGCGCATCACCCACCAGCAGATCAGCGGCCGTGCCACCTACGGCTACGACGCCGTGGACGGCGACACCACCGCCTCCGACGGCAACGGCCACGGCACCCATGTGGCCACCACCATCGCGGGCTCGACCTACGGCGTCGCCAAGAAGGCGAAGATCGTGGCGGTGCGTGTGCTCGACAACGCGGGCTCCGGCACCACCGCGGGCGTCATCGCGGGCATCGACTGGGTGACCAACAACCACTCCGGCCCCTCGGTCGCCAACCTGTCCCTCGGCGGCGGCGCCTCCACCACGCTGGACACGGCCGTGCGCAACTCCATCGCCAGCGGCGTGACCTACGCCGTCGCGGCCGGCAACAGCAACGCCAACGCCTCCTCGTACTCCCCGGCCCGCGTGACCGAGGCGATCACCGTCGGCGCCACCACCAGCACGGACGCCCGGGCCAGCTACTCCAACTACGGCTCGGTGCTGGACGTCTTCGCACCGGGCTCCTCCATCACGGCCGGCTGGTACACCAGCGACACCGCGACGAACACCATCTCCGGTACGTCGATGGCGACCCCGCACGTCGCGGGCGCGGCGGCGGTCTACCTGGCGAACCACACCTCGGCCACCCCGGCCTCGGTCGCCACGGCCCTGACGGGCGGCGCCACCACCAACGTGGTCACCGGCCCGGGCACCGGCTCGCCCAACCGGCTGCTGAAGCTCGTCCCGTAACAGCACACCCGTACGACCAGAACCACCCGTTCCCCGGAGACGCCCGCCGTCTCCGGGGAACGTCTTGACGGCCCCCACGGAGCTGAGCGACATTGAAGCCCGGCATCCGGCGCTTCGGGGGGCAAAGTCGCCAATGCAGACCTTAAGTAGCAAGACAGGTGCGTCTCAGGACGCCGAGCGGGAGCGGTCAGGACCGGGGAGGGACCTGACACCGCTACTCGCGGGCGCCGCGACGGCCGTGGGGGGATTCGGCGCGGTTCTCGCGCTCGTCGGCTCGCAGTCACCGCTGCGCGGCCCGTTCACGCTGTTCTTCCTGCTCGCGGCACCGGCCGTGGCGATCGCCGCGGCGCTGCGCGGACTGGAACCCTTCGGCAGGACCGTGGCCGCGGTTGCGGGCGCGGTCGTCGTCAACATGCTGGTGGCCCAGGGCATGCTGGCCGTGCACCGGTGGTCGGTCCGCGGCGGGATCGTGGCCGTGACCGCGATCAGCGCCTTCATTCTCCTGCTGGTTCTGGTGCGGCGGCTGCGCGGCCGTACGACGCGAAGGCGGACTGACTGACGTGGACATCAGCGTGTACCGCCCCGGCGAGCTCAGCTCCGCCGACCGGGCGGCGTGGACATCGATGCAGTCCAAGGCCCATCTTCAGGGTTCGCCCGAGCTGGCCAACCCCTTCCTCTCGCCCGAGTTCGCCCTCGCGGTCGGCCGCTGCCGGCGCGGGGTGCGGATCGCGGTCGTGCGGGAGGGCGGCGAGCCGACGGCGTTCTTCCCGTTCCAGCGGACGGCGGCCGGAGTCGGCCGGGCCATCGGGCTCGGCGTCTCGGACGCACAGGGGGTGGTGCACCGGCCCGGGTTCACCTGGGACGCCCGGGAGCTGCTGAAGGCGTGCGGGCTCGCCGTATGGGAGTTCGACCACCTGGTTGGGGGCCAGGCGGCGTTCGAGGAGGAGGCGTCCGGCACGTTCCCGTCCCCGGTCATGGACATCGACCAGGGGTACGAGGCGTATCTGAGCCAACTGCGCGAGCGGTCACCGAAGTTCACGAAGTCGACGCTCGCCAAGGAGCGCAAGCTGGGCCGGGATCACGACGGCGTGCGCTATGTGCACGACGAGCGCGATCCGGCGGCCCTGCGCACGCTGATGGCCTGGAAGTCCGCGCAGTACCGCAGGACCGGGCGCAGCGACCGGTTCGCGCAGGAGTGGATCACCGGGCTGGTGGATCAGCTGTTCCACACCCGTTCCGAGCCGTTCACGGGGATCCTGTCGGTGCTGTACGCGGGCGGCAAGCCGATCGCGGCGCACTTCGGGCTGCGCACCGAGAGGGTGCTGGCCTGCTGGTTCCCGGCGTACGACCCGGCGTTCTCGAAGTACTCCCCGGGACTGGTCCTGCATCTGCGCATGGCCGAGGCGGCCGCCGCCGACGGCATCGCCTATCTCGACCTCGGCCGGGGCCAGAAGGAGTACAAGGACTCCCTGAAGACACGTGAGCTGCTGGTGTCGGAGGGGTGGGTGACCCGGCGTCACCCGGTCGCGTTCGGCCACCGGGCGCGACGTGCCCCGGTCCGGGCGCTGCGCAACACCGTGCAGACCCGGCCGGAGCTGTTCGAACCGGCCGACCGGCTGCTGAAGAGGATGGGGAAGATCCGCTCGGGAAGTCGGTGACGGTCAAGACAACCCGGATGGTTACGGTCAAACCAACAAAAACGTGAGAGCTCGTTCCAGCTCTTGCCATACAGTCTCAATCATCAATACCGTCGTACATCTCACTCGCATCGGACTGTCACCAAGCGGCTCTAGGGGAGGGCTCAAGACCGCGACAGTCCCGGCGCGAGGCGCGGTAGGGGGGTGCTCGGTGACGGTGTCCGCACTTGTTACCGAGTCGTGCCGCGCGACCGGCTGCCGATTATCGGTGGTCGGCCAGATATGCCAGCTCACCATCCGTGCACGGAGATCCATTTGTCCGTGCCGTATGTGAGAACCCCCCTTTCGAACCGGACACAATGCCGGGCCGCCCAGGGGCGGGCGGTCCACCGGACGAGAGGGACCAGACTCATGAGTTCTTTTCTGCGCCCGGCGGTCGCGGACCAGGGTCCGTCAACTGTCGGCAAGTACCGGCCCGTCTCCATGCACCTGGCCATCGCACCACCGGTCAGCGTGGTGATCCCGGCCATGAACGAGGCGGAGAACCTTCCGTACGTCTTCAAGACACTGCCGGACTGGATCCACGAAGTGGTCCTGGTCGACGGCAACTCCACCGACAACACCGTCGAGGTGGCCCGCGAGCTGTGGCCTGACGTCAAGGTCGTGCGGCAGCGCGGCAAGGGCAAGGGGGATGCCCTGATCACCGGGTTCGAGGCGGCCACCGGCGACATCATCGTGATGGTCGACGCGGACGGCTCGGCCGACGGCAACGAGATCCTGTCGTACGTCTCCGCCCTGGTCTCGGGCGCGGACTTCGCCAAGGGGTCCCGCTTCGCCAACGGCGGCGGCACCGACGACATGACGCCGATCCGCAAGCTCGGCAACTGGGCGCTGTGCACGGCTGTCAACCGCAAGTTCGGCGCCCGCTACACCGACCTCTGCTACGGCTACAACGCGTTCTGGCGGCACTGCCTGGACAAGATCGACCTCGACTGCACCGGCTTCGAGGTGGAGACCCTGATGAACATCCGGGTCGTCAAGGCGGGCCTGAAGGTGCAGGAGATACCGAGCCACGAGTACCTCCGCATCCACGGCACGAGCAATCTGCGGGCCGTGCGCGACGGGCTGCGGGTGCTCAAGGTGATCCTCAGGGAGCGCTCCAACCGGCGTGCTCTGCGCCGCCGCACCGCCGCGGTGCACTCCCCGACACTCGGCTCGGTGCCGTCGGTTCAGCCGGCGCACCCGGTTCACTCGGTCCGGGGAGAGGCGTCTTGAGCGGTCCCGACATCTCCGTCGTGATCTGCGTGTACACCGAGGACCGCTGGGAGGACATCCTCGCGGCGGTCTCCTCGGTGCGGGCGCAGTCGTATCCGGCCCTGGAGACGCTGCTGGTCGTCGACCACAACGAGGCGCTCCTGGACCGGCTGGCCAAGGAGTACAAGGAAGCGACCGATGTGCGGGTGTTCGCCAACGCGGGCCCCCGTGGCCTGTCCGCGGGCCGCAACACCGGCATCGCCGCCTCGTACGGCGAGGTCATCGCGTTCCTCGACGACGACGCGGTGGCCGAGCGGGACTGGCTGAAGCACTTCGCCGCCGGTTACGAGGACCCGCGTGTCATGGCCGTCGGCGGGCGCACCGAGCCGATCTGGGCGTCGGGGCGGCGGCCGGCCTGGTTCCCGGAGGAGTTCGACTGGGTGGTCGGCTGCACCTACCGCGGCCTGCCGCACGGGCGCGTGGAAGTGCGCAACGTCCTCGGCGGCAACGCCTCCTTCCGGCGTACGGCGTTCGACTTCGCGGGCGGTTTCGCCAGCGGCATCGGACGTGACGGCGACCGGCTGCCGCTGGGCGGGGAGGAGACGGAGCTGTGCATCCGCCTGACCCGGGCCAAGCCCGACGCGGTCCTGCTGATCGACGACCGGGCGGTGATCCACCACAGGGTGCCGGGGCCGCGGGAGCACTTCCGGTATTTCCGCACGCGCACCTATGCCGAAGGGCTGTCCAAGGCCCTGGTGGCCCGAAGTGTCGGCGCCGACAAGGGACTTGAGTCGGAGCGCCGGTACGCCACCCGGGTCCTGCCGGCCGGGGTCGCGCGCGGGCTGCGGGACGCCGTGCTGGCCCGGCCGGGCGGTGCGGGGCGGGCGGGCGCGATCGTCGCCGGGGTGCTCACGGCCGCCGGTGGGTACGTGGTGGGGAGTGTCCGGGTCCGCCGGGGCGGCGTTACGTACTCGGTGGCGGGGACCGGAGCGGGAGCCGGCAGCGAGGGGGCAGCCGGCGTCGAAGGGGGCAGCAGATGACCGACACGCGCGTGCCGATCCTGATGTACCACGCCGTCTCCACCTCACCGAACGAGGCCACCCGCGAACTGTCGGTGGCGCCGGAGGCGTTCGCGGAGCAGATGGCACTGATCGGCGAGCTGGGCCTCACGCCCGTCAGGACCGCCGACCTCGCCGCGCGCTGGCGCTCGGGCAGGCCCTTGCCCGAGCGGCCGGTGCTGATCACCTTCGACGACGGCTACGAGGGCGTGCACCGGCATGCCCTGCCCGTGCTCGCCAAGCACGGCTTCGCGGCCACGGTGTTCGTCTCCACGGGCTGGCTGAAGGGCCCGCACGACATGGGCGGCGGCCTGGACACCATGCTCGACTGGGACCAGGTCCGCGAACTCGCGGAGGCGGACGTCGAGATCGGCGGCCACAGCCATACGCACCCCCAGCTCGACCAGCTCCCGGACGACAGGCTGCGCTCCGAGCTGATCCTGTGCAAGGAGATCATCTCGGACCGGCTGGGCAGCGTCCCGGCCTCGTTCGCCTACCCGTACGGCTACTCCAGCCGCCGGGTGCGCGAGGCGGTGCGCGAGACGGGGTACGAGCAGGCGCTCGCCGTCAACAACGGCCTCGCGCGGCGCCGGCAGGGGCCGTACGCCCTCACTCGTCTGACCGTGCGCCGCACGACCGGAATCGAGGAGTTCGGGCGGATGGTCGAAGGCCGTGCGATCGCCCGCAGCTTCGCCAGGGACCGTGCCCTCACCAAGGGGTACGCCGTCGTCCGCAGAGCCCGACAGGTCCGCCGGAAGGCCATCCGTTCCCGTGTCTGACACGACGACCACGACCGAGCCCGCATCGACCGCCGCGACGGCGCCCGCGCAGTCGGGGCGCCGCCTTCGCCTGCCCGGCATGGGCGGGTCCTCCGGGGGCAGCCAGCTGTTCCGCAACGCCTACGCCCTGATGATCAACACCGGTGTCTCCGCGGTGCTGGGGCTCGGCTTCTGGCTGGCCGCCGCCCGCTACTACTCCGAGTCCGCGGTCGGCCAGGGATCCGCCGCGATCGCCGCGATGAAGTTCCTCGCGGGTCTGACCGCGGTGACGCTGACGGGCGCACTGGCCCGGTTCATCCCGGTCGCGGGGCGCAGGAGCGGTCGCCTGATCTTCCGGACGTACGCGGGCAGTTGCGTGGTCGTGGCCCTGGCCGCGGGGGTCTTCCTGCTGACGCTGGACCTGTGGGGGCCGTCGTACCGGTTCCTGGGCGGGCCGGTCAACGGGCTGTTCTTCGTCGTGGCCGTCATCGCCTGGAACCTGCTCACGCTCCAGGACGGCGTGCTGACCGGGCTGCGCAGCTCGGTGTGGGTGCCGGTCGGCAACACCGTGTTCTCCGCGGTGAAGCTGGCTCTGCTGGTGGCCTTCGCGGTGGCGATCCCGACCGCCGGTGTCTTCGTGTCGTGGGTCGCGGCGATCGCGGTGTCCGTACTGCCGCTGGGCTGGCTGGTGTTCCGGCGTCTGGTGCCGCGCCATGTGAAGGCCACCGAGAACCGCATCAGTCCCCCGTCCCTGAAGGAGATCGGGAAGTTCCTGGCCGGCGACTACACCGGCTCCCTGTTCTCCCTCGCCGTGGTCTATCTGATCCCGGTGATCGTGGCCGCGCAGGTCTCCGCCGAGGACAACGCGTACTTCTACATCACGGCCACGATCGGCGGCACGGTCAATCTGCTCGCCATCAACATGGGCGCCTCCCTCACGGTCGAGGGCTCGCACGACCCGGGGCGGCTGGCCGCCAACACCCGGGCCGCGCTGAAGCGCATGGCGCGGATCATGGTGCCGGTCGCCGCGATCCTGTTCTTCGGGGCGCCCTGGATCCTGGGCGTCTTCGGCCAGGGATACGCGGAGGCGGCCACGCCGCTGCTGCGCTGGTTCGCGGCCGGCGCACTGCTGCGGGTCGTGATGGAGACGTACTTCGCCGTCCTGCGCGCGCAGAGCCGCACCGCCGGACTGGCCTGGCTGCAGGGCCTGCTGTGCACCCTGGTGCTGGGGCTGACGCTGCTGCTGCTCCCCCGCATGGGCCTGACCGGAGCCGGTGTCGCCGAGATCGTGTCCCTCGCGGTGATCGTCGCGATCGCGGCACCCAAGCTGTACAGGACGGTGCGGGCGACCTCGGCCGAGGTGCCCGCGGGTGCGGCCCCCGACGGTGATCTCGCCGACCTGGGGGCGCGCGAGGTGGCCGAGGGGGCGCGCAAGCGGGGGCCCGCCTGGGCGCTCGACACCGACACGCTCGCCCTCGGCATCCACGTCGACTTCGACCACCTGGAACGCCGGCCCGACGTCCGCCCGGGGCCCGGTACACCGCCCACGGGCACCCCGCCGGTACGCCCGGACCACCGCCCGGCCTGGGCACGCAAACCGGAATTCGGGTTGCCGGTCGAAGAGCGGGAGCCCGGCTCGGAGGCGTCACTCGGGCCGGCCGAGGTGGACGCGCCGTTCGCCGAGACCGAGTTCGACCTGGACGCGGGCGACGCGGACGCGAGCGACGGAGCCGTACCGGAGGAGCGCGAGGAGGCTGCCGTACGGGAGGAGGCCGTCGTACGGCGGGAGTCAGCCGTACGGGAAGAGCCGCCCATGCACGAAGAGGCCGTACGACTGCCGACGGCGCCCGCGCCGACCTGGCGTGAGCGGCTGCTGCCCACCCGCCTCGGGGTCGTCATCGGCTGTCTGCTGGTCGCCGCGCTGCTGCTGTACTGGGTGCCGGCGCTGCGGCTCGGCGAGAGCGACCTGGACTCGATGGGCGGGCTCGGGCTGATCTCCGTGCTGCCGCTGCCCACCCTGGTCGGGGCGGCGCTGCTGACGGTGGTGTTCGCCTCGCTGCTGTGGCTGGGCCGCGAGCACCGGGCGCTGCTGCTGATCACGCTGCTCGCGACGGTCGTGTCGCTGCACGCCCTGCCCGCTCTGATCGAGACCGAGCCGCGGTTCGCGACGGCCTGGCAGCACCTCGGCTTCCTCGACTACATCGACCGCACCGGGTCGGCGGTGCCCGACCTGGACGCGCGCTGGAGCTGGCCGGGCTTCTTCGCGGTGGCCGCGTTCGCCGCGAAGGCCTGCGGGGTCAGCGATCTGAGCGAGGTCATCCGCTGGTGGCCGACGGCCGTCCAACTGCTGTACCTGGTCCCGATGTTCCTGCTCGTGCGCTCGATGCGGGCGAGCTGGCGCGCCAAGTGGACCGGCATCTGGATCTTCGTACTCAGCGGCTGGGTGGGCCAGGACTACTTCTCGCCGCAGGGCTTCACGTATCTGCTGTACCTGGTGTTCGCGGCGATCCTGCTGGTCTGGTTCCGTGCGCCACGCGTGATCTGGACGAAGCGGCGGCCCGGCGAGGTCGAGGTCGAGCCGACGGACCGGCGGCAGCGGGCCGTGCTGCTGATGGTCGTGATCGGCCTGTTCGCGGCGAGCGTGCCGGCCCACCAGCTCACGCCGTTCGTGATGCTGGGCGTGCTGACGGCGCTCGTCCTGATCGGCAAGTCGGAACTGCGCGGTCTGCCGATCCTGTTCGGCGTCATGGTGACGGCCTGGATCGGCTTCATGGCCGAGCCGTACTGGTCCGGGCACTTCGACGAGCTCTTCGGCGGGGTCGGCGGCGTGGGCAGCAATGTGTCGTCGTCCGTCTCCGGCCGGATCGAGGGCGGCAGTTCGACGCACAAACTCGTCCTCTACACGCGCGTGCTGCTGGCCGGCGGTGTGATGGCCTTCGCCTGCTGGGGCTGGTGGCGGCGGCGCTTCCACAACTACCGGGAGCGTTCGCTGCTCGTCCTCACCTTCGTGCCGTTCCTGGGCTTCGGCATGCAGTCGTACGGCGGCGAGATGGCGCTGCGCGTCTTCATGTTCGCGCTGCCCGGCGCGGCCCTGCTGGCCGGACTCGCCCTCTTCCCGCGCACCGGCATCACCGCGAAGGAGCGCGACAAGGACCGGGTGAGCCTCGCCCCGCTGGCCGCGCTCATGGCGGGCCTGGTGCTCATGGGCGGCTTCCTGGTGGCCCGCTGGGGCAACGAGCCGTTCGAGCGGATCCTGCCCGGCGAGGTCGCCGCCATGGAGTACGTGTACGCGCACGACGATCCGACGGTGCGACTGCTGTGGCTGAGCAACGACCCGGTCAACGTCGTGACGCCGTCGATGCCGTGGGGCTCGCGGGACATGGAGAAGGTGGAGTACCTGCCGACGCCGGCGCCGACCGACCCGGTGCTGGTGTCGGGGCTGGTCAAGGCGCTCAAGGACGCGGGTCCGAACTCGTATCTGATGATCAACCGGGGTCAGGTCACCTATCTGCGGATGGACGTGGGCTATTCGGCGACCTGGGAGCCGCGGCTGATCCAGAACCTGGACAAGCGGCAGGAGCTGAAGAAGGTCTTCGCCAACGCCGACGTGACCATGTACGCGCTGCGCAAGCAGCCGGCCGGCGCAGTTGCGAAGGCCGACCCCGGTCCGATCGGGCCGCAGGTGACCTGGACGCCGTGGTCGGTGGTCGGAGGGCTCGCGGCGCTCGCGCTGATCGTGCTGATGATGGCCCGCGAGATCGTCCGGGTGGCGATGGCGCCGAGTGTGCGGCAACTGCGCTGGCTGCAGAGCAGCTTCTGGTTCTCGCTGCCGCTGCTGGCGGTGCTGCTGGCCTCGCTGGTGCAGCGGTTCCTGACGATCAAGTGAGGAGCGTGACGGTCAAGTGGCTCAGCGCTTGAGCCACTTGACCTCGTAGGCCTGGAGCTCGACCTTCTCGCCGTCGATCTCCGCGCCGGTCTGCCGGTCGAGGGTGTTCACGACGAGGACCGCCTTGTCCGTGGCCAGGACCCGCACATCGGGCTTGTCCACGGACACCTCCTTGTACTCGGTGCCCGGCCGGAACTCCTTGCCGAAGCGGGCGACCAGGTCGTACATGGGCAGCTTCTCGCCACCGCCCGCTGTGTCGGTCGGCGTCCACAGGCAGCCGGCACATTCGGTGCCGCGCTCCTCCTGCGGGTTCCAGTAGAAGGCGGAGGAGGCGCCGCCCTTGGCCAGCGCGATCATCCCGGTGGCCTGTACGGCGACCCGGCGGGCCTCGGACCAGCCCTTGCGGTCGTCGTTGCCGTCGGCGGGCTCGACGTAGTACTCGGCCCACCACAGCGGCAGATCGCCGGTCTGCCGGCGCACCCACCGGCTCACGGCCGTGAACTTGTCGGTGGCCGTGAACTCGTCGGGCAGCAGCTCGTCGTCCCGGGTGTAGCTGGAGCCGTCCACGACGACGAAGTCGGCGCCGGTCTTGTGCCGGTTCCAGTACGCGAAGGCGTCGATCGTGCGCTGGTCCATGGCGCCCCAGGAGCCCTTCAGCTGCGTCGAGGCCTCCTCCGCGCGCGGGTCGACGCTGTCCATCACGAGGTACGGCCCGCCGACCATGATGTCGGGGTTGACCTTCTTCAGCGCCTTGTGGACCAGGTTGTAGAGCCGGGTGTAGCCCTCGTAGTCCCAGCGGGCCTCTGCGTCGTTCCAGAAGCCCTTGAACTCGTTCCACACGATGAAGTGGCGTACGTCCGGATAGCGCTTGGCGACGGTCACGGCGAGCGCGGCGAAGTCCTCGAAGTGCTCGGGCTCGGGCGGCGTCTCCAGGGCGGACTGGCTCCAGTTCGTGTTGTCGACACCGGCCTTGCCGCCCTTCATCCAGTCGGGGGCGCAGCACAGGGTGACGACGGGGGTGCTGCCGGAGGCGCGGATGAAGTCGATGCGGCGGTCCATCGCCTCGAAGTCGTAACGCCCCTCGACCGGCTCGGGATTGTCGGAGCCCCAGCCCATGATGTGCTGGATCTGCGGCAGTCCCCCGGCGTCCGCGAGCCGTCCCTCGACGCGCTTGACGGCGGCGGATTCGCCCTCGTCGGCGCTGTACTGGGTGTGCGTGAACCCCCAGCCCACCTCCGGGTTCGTGGCGTCCGGCGTGGCGGTCGGGTTGCCGTGCACCTTGTCGCCGTCGCGTGAGGTGCCGTCGGTGTTCACACCGTTGCCCGGGAGCGTGTTGAGGAGCGTCACCACCAGTGCCAGAGCCGCCGCGCCCACCCCGAGCAGCGCGGTAAGCCGCCACCGCCCTGCCCCCGAATTCCACCCATGACGTCCCATCAAGGACAACGGTAACGGCGGCGGCATCCGCGCGGGCAGGTTTCGGCGTGCACGGTCCTGTAACAGGGCGGAGGGGATGCACCGGGAGCGTCGGCACGGGTGGCGGGCATCGTCCGTTGGCGGGGTGAGGCGCGGAAACCGGGTGCACGGGCCCGCCACGTGACGGATCATGGCCGCATGTCTGCGAACCCACACGACGCTCTGCCGATCCGGCTCAACGTCGACGACAGCGACTCGCCGTCCGACGTCGTCGACGCGCTGTTCCTCGGCCGCTTCGCGACGGGCGAGCAGCCGTACTCGCACGCGGCGAACATCGACCGCGTGCGGTCCGGGGTGACGCTCCTGCCTCCGGGCGCCCGTGTGCTGCGCACCGCCCGCGACGACGACCGCAGCGCGACGCTGGCGGAGGGCGACGGCTGGACCGTGCTGATCTCCCGCTGGAACCGGGGCGCCGACGTCACCGTGACGGCGACCAGCGAGGAACTGGCGGAGCGCGTCCTGGGCGAGGCGACGGACGGCGCGGCGGACGAGCCCGAACCGCAGCCGGAGAACGTCACCATGGGCTTCTGGTACGTCTCCCCCAGGCGCGGCCCGCACCGCACGACCCGGCAGATCTCGGCGGGCACATGGGACGAGGTGCGGGCCAACTACACCGCGCCGGTGGCGGACGCGATGGACCGCCTGATGAAGACGACCCCGGAGGACATCGCCGGCCGGCTGCTCCTGCTGCACGGCCCGCCGGGCACGGGCAAGACGTCGGCGCTGCGGACGCTGGCCCGCTCCTGGCGGGACTGGTGCCAGGTCGACTGCGTCCTCGACCCGGAGCGGCTGTTCAGCGACGTCGGCTATCTGATGGACATCGCGATCGGCGAGGACGACTCGACCGGCAAGGGCCGCTGGCGGCTGCTGCTCCTGGAGGACTGCGACGAGCTGATCCGCGGCGAGGCGAAGCACACGGCGGGCCAGGCGCTGTCGCGGCTGCTGAACCTGACGGACGGCCTGCTGGGCCAGGGCCGAAACGTCCTGGTCGGTGTCACCACCAACGAGGACCTGGAGCGCCTCCACCCCGCCGTCGTCCGCCCCGGGCGCTGTCTCGCCCGCATCGAGGTGGGTCCGCTGACGCGTGGTGAGGCGACCACCTGGCTGGGCACGGAGGAGGGCGTCGGCCGTGAGGGCGCCACGCTGGCGGAGCTGTACGCGCTGAAGCGGGGCACGTCCCCGACGTCGCTACCGGACCCGCGGGACGGGGCGGACGCGGGGCTGTACCTCTAGCTTTCCGGTGCTTTGATGGTCGTATGACCCTGTTCGTCGGGACGTCGGGGTGGCAGTACCGGGACTGGCGGGGTGCCCTCTACCCCGTCGATGTGCCCATGCGGCTGTGGCTGGAGGAGTACACGCGGCACTTCGCCACGGTGGAGATCAACAACGCCTTCTACCGGCTGCCCACGCGGGAGAACTTCGAGGCCTGGCGTGACCGGGTGCCGGGGGACTTCGTGGTCGCGGTGAAGGCGAGCCGCTACCTCACCCACATCAAGCGCCTCAAGGATCCCGAGGAGCCGGTCCGCCGCCTGATGTCCCACGCGGCCGGCCTGGGCGACCGCCTGGGACCGGTCCTCCTCCAACTCCCGCCGACCCTGCGCGCCGACCCCGATCTCCTCGACGCCTGCCTGGCCTGCTTCCCGCCCGGGACCCGGATCGCGGTCGAGCCCCGCCACGAGTCCTGGTGGGTGGCCGGCACCCGCACGGTGCTGGAGTCCCGGGGTGCCGCCCTGTGCTGGGCCGACGTGCGGGCCCGCCCGGTCACGCCCCTGTGGCGTACCGCCGACTGGGGCTACGTCCGCTTCCACGAGGGCCGCGCCCACCCCTGGCCCCGCTACGGCCGGCGCTCCCTGGAGACCTGGGTCGACCGCATCGCGACCACCTGGTCCGAAGCCGAGGACATGTACGCGTACTTCAACAACGACCCCGGCGGGGCGGCGGTGGCGGACGCGGTGGCCTTCGGGCGCGCGGCGACGCGGGCGGGGCTGTCGGTGACGCGAACGCCGGAGTTCGCGGCACGGCGCTGACCAAGGTGCCCGGAAGGGGCGCGGGGCGGTGTTCGATCTGCGGCTCCGCCGCGTGGGCGCGACCAGTCACGACGGCGCCGCAGCCGACCACCCACCCCACTCGGCGCTTCCGGCGGAGCGCTCAGCCCCTGTAGGCCGCCCGCAGGGCATCCTGCACCGCGGCCAGCGCATCCGCCTCCGTCAGCCCCAGCCGACGAGCACGCTCGACGTACGTCTGGGCGGCCGACGCGAGCTCCCGTTCCGCCGCGGAGCCCGCCGCGGCCACGAACGTGCCGTTGCGCCCCCGCGTCTCGATCACCCCGTCGCTCTCCAGCGCGCGGTAGGCCTTGGCGACCGTGTTGGCCGCCAGGCCGAGGGACTCCGCCAGCCCCCGCACGGTCGGCAGCCGGTACCCCACCGGCAGCACCCCCGAGTGCGCCAGCTCCGAGATCTGCGCCCGCACCTGCTCGTACGGCGCGGCACTGTCGTCGATGTGGATCTTCAATGTCACAGGCCGATTGTCCCGTACCCGCCGGAAAATGAGAGGCACCCCGGCACATCGCCCGCGTAGCGTGCGGCCCCATGACCGTCTCCGTCCGCGATCTGCGTCCCGAAGTCCGAGCCGATGTCGAGGGATTCGTCGGTGTCTGGCACCGCGCTCTCCCGTATCTCGTGGTCACCCCGGAGGCCGTCGTCCACGGCGCCACCCGTGCCCACCCCGACGCCCATGCCCGGCCTCTCCTCGCCGAGGAGAACGGCGAGATCATCGGTACGGCCCAGGTCGGCATCGCCCACGACAGTCCGGAGCCCGGGCAGGGCTTCGTCAACGTGTATGTGCACCCGGAGCGCACGCGCCGCGGCGCCGGCGCGCTCCTGCTGCGCACCGCCGAGGAACACCTGGCCGCCGTGGGCGCGACCACCCTGTTCGCCTGGGTGCTCGACGAGCCGGACAACCGCGTCTTCGCCGAACGGCACGGCTATCGCGCGAGCCGCTGCGCGCACTTCCTGCGCCTCGACCTGGCGAACGGCACGCTGCCCCCGCTCCAGGCGCTCCCACCGGGTGTCGAACTGCGCACGGCCGCCGACTTCGCGGACGACCCGCGCCCGCTGTTCGAACTGGACGCGGAGACGACGCTGGACGAACCCGGTGACGTCGACACCGAGTTCACGGACTACGAGGCCTGGCTGGAGGAGACCTGGCGGCACCCGCTGAACAGCCACGAGCTGACCTCGGTGGTCCTCGTCGACGGCCGCCCCGCCGCCTTCAGCGCCGCCCGCACGGACGGCGCCACCCGCTACGGCACCACCATGACCGGCAGCGCCCGCGCCTTCCGCGGCCGCGGCCTGGCCAAGCTCGCCAAGAACGACTCGCTGCATCGCGCCCGCGCCGCCGGGTACACGGAGGCGTTCACGGGCAACGACGCCGGCAACGGCCCGATGCTCGCGATCAACAAGTGGTTCGGCTACGAGGTCTGCGCGACGGAGGTGCGCCATGTCCGTGAACTCGGCTGAGCAGGGACGCCCGCTGGATGTGGTCCTCGTCAAGGGAGGCCGTACGAAGATCCGTTACGAGGCCGAGCTGGTCGCCGACGACGGCACCCGCATCGCCGTCCGGGCCCCCTGGTCCGGCGCCGGGGTCCGCGACTTCGGCTTCGTCCGCTTCGAGCCGGGCGACGTCTTCACGGAGTACTACTGGCGCGACCGCTGGTACGCCGTGAAGGAGGTCCGGGACTCCTCGGGTGGCCTCAAGGGCTGGTACTGCGACATCACCCGCCCGGCCGCGCTGTCCGGCACCGAGCTGGTCGTCGAGGACCTCGACCTGGACCTGTGGCGCTCCGCGGACGGCACGGACGTACGCCGCCTGGACGAGGACGAGTTCGCCGAGAGCGGTCTGGCGGAGACCGACCCCGAGGCGGCCGCTGCGGCCGTCGCGGCCCTGGACGAGCTGGAGGCGTTCGCCACCGTCGAGGGCGGTCTGGAGTCCCTGCTGGCCTAGGCCGTCGCCACCACGGCGTACCGCTCGTCGTCCACGGCCTTTCCCCACAGCAGTTCGTCGTCCGACAGACGCTCCACGCGCACGTGCCCGACGAGCGGGGCGAGCAGACCGGTGAGGCGGTCCGCCGCCAGGCCTACGCCGTCGGTCCCCCACACGCCCTCGACCAGCACGAACCGTCCTCCCGGGCGCAGCAGCCCGCGCCAGTGCCGCAGGACCCGGCCCGGGTCGGGCAGCGCCCACAGGAGGTGCCGTACGAGCACGACGTCGAACCGCTCCTCCCCCACCGGCGGCGCCGCGGCGTCACCGACGAGGAACACCGCGTCACGCCCGGCCAGCTTGGCGCGGGCCAGGTCCACCATCACCGGGGACCGGTCCACCCCCGTGACCCGGTGTCCCTGTTCGGCGGCGAGGAGCGACAGGCTGCCGGTGCCGCAGCCGAGGTCGACGACGTCGGACGCACGCTCGGGCAGCCAGGAACCCAGCCGGGAGGCCCAGGCCCGGCGCACTTCGGGGTCGCGCAGGCCGTGGTCGGGCTCATCGTCGAAGGAGGCGGCTGCCGCGTCCCAGTCCACGGCCTGCCCTGTGATGGCCTGTTCACCGTTCGTCATGTCGGTCATACGGCCAAGAGTGACACCCGCCACTGACAGTCGAAATCGTGACAGCGGCCACTGACAGGACCAGCGGCGATGAGGAAGTCTCCCCGGAAGGGTCTACCTCCGTATGAACAAGGAACTCGGTAGCCCCTGAAGGAGGCAGCCATGCGCCGTGTGACCGTGCAGAAGCCCCTGAAGAGGACGACGGATGCCCGCCGGGTCCATGAGGAGGCGGACGAGCGCCCCTCGGGACGACCCGAGGTCCGCAAGGACATAGCGCGCACCTGGTGGCCGGACGGCTGAAACGCCCCGCCGGCCCCCTCAGACACGTCAGTCGAGCCGCTTGCGGTAGTGGATGCGGTCGTACGGCCCGTCCACTCGACGCTCGACGAGCTCGTAGCCGTACTTCGGGTAGATCTTCTGGTTCTCCCGCATCAACGCGTGCGTGTAGAGCCTGACCTCGGGCAGACCCAGCGCACGCGCGTGTGCGTCCACGAAGTGCAGCAGCCGTCGTCCCACGCCCTGCCCCTGGGCGTCGGGGTGGACGGCGATGTTGTCGAGGTACAGGTGATCCTCGTACGCCTCGACCACGACGAGCCCGACCACGCGCCCCGTGCCGGGCTCCTCCGCGACGAACACCTTCCCCTCGGCCACGTTGGCCGCGTGGTCCCGCTCCATGGGCTGCGGGACCCTGCCGATCCGCTCGATGTAGTGGTGGTAGGCGGCGTCGGTGACGGCTCTGACGGCGGGCACGTCGGCGGTGACGGCGGGCCGGATCCCCTCATCTGTCATGCCAGGAACGGTACCTACCTGATCTCCGCCTGAGCACTCCCTTAAGGCGACCCTAAAGATCGCCGCGAACCCCCTGCGCCAGGCGTTTTCGCGGTTTCTTGGATCCGGCACCCGTCAGTTCCGCTTCCGAGGAGATCCCCCATGCCCGCACGCCGCAAGGCCGCCACCGTCGCCGCCCTGGGCCTGACCCCGCTCGCCCTCACCGCCCTCGCCACCGCGCCCGCGTCGGCGCACGGCTCGATGGGCGACCCGGTCAGCCGGGTCTCGCAGTGTTACGCGGAGGGCCCGGAGAGCCCGAAGTCCGACGCGTGCAAGGCTGCGGTCGCGGCGGGCGGTACGCAGGCCCTCTACGACTGGAACGGCATACGCATCGGCAACGCGGACGGCCGGCACCAGGAGCTGATTCCGGACGGCAAGCTGTGCAGCGCGAACAGCGAGGCGTTCAAGGGCCTCGACCTGGCCCGCGCCGACTGGCCGGCGACGAGCGTGAGCAGCGGGTCGTACACGTTCAAGTACCGCGTGACCGCGCCGCACAAGGGCACCTTCAAGGTCTACATCACGAAGCAGGGGTACGACCCGTCGAAGCCGTTGGCCTGGGACGACCTGGACCTGGCGAACCCGGTGGCGACGTCCACCGACCCGGCGGCCTCGGGCGGCTTCTACACCTTCTCCGGCACCCTGCCGCAGCGCTCCGGAAAGCAGCTGCTGTACGCGGTCTGGCAGCGCTCGGACAGCCCGGAGGCGTTCTACTCCTGCTCGGACGTCAGCTTCGGCGGGGCGAGCGGGGGCGGTTCGGGCAGCGGCAGCGGTGAGAGCAGCACCGACAACTCGGGCGGCGGCAGTGACAGCACCGGCGGTGAGGCCACCGCGCCCGCGCCGAGCGCCTCCGCGCCCTCCGAGGACCAGATCGAGGACGGTGCCGACAAGTCGACGATCGAGCACAACGGCCACGGTGACCAGGACGCCAGTACGTCGGCGGAGCCGGCCGCGGCGGCCGCGCAGGAGCAGTCCGCCCCGGCCAACCAGCCGAAGGCCGCCGGTGCCACCGAGAACCTCGCCGAGACCGGCGGGGACAGCAGCACGGCGTATCTCGCGATGGGCGGCGCGGCGACCCTCGCACTCGGCTCGGCGGTCCTGTTCGCGTCGGTGCGCCGCCGCGCGGCCGGCGCTCGCCACGGGCGCTGACCCGCGGCTCCACCGCCCCACAACTCCGGGGCCTGACCGGCGGCTCAGGCCGGTCAGGCCCCGGCGGCGTGCTCAGCCGATCACGGACGCACAGGTGGTGGGCGTGGCACGGGCCGGGTCGAGCGCGTTGACCACCTCGTGGAAGGCGATCCGGTCGGTCAGCCCCAGGAGCGCGTGCTCGGACAGGTCGACCGCGCACTTGTCCTGGATCAGGACGTTCTTCACGTCGGGGCCGTTCAGGAACTGAGTCCGGTACGGCGTGACCACCTCGTCGTACTTGGTGGCGATGACCGTGTAGCGGACGCCGGGGACGGTGTCGCCGCCCTCGTTGAGCTTGGTCATGAACGCGGATCCGGCCATCTGCTGGGCCAGGGCGGGAGTGGCGGTGCTGAGCAGGTCCTCCGCGCCCGGGAAGTACGGCAGTAGGTTGGCGAGGCCTCCGAGGGTGGTGCCGTGGTTGTTGGGCGCGATGCCGACGAGGGCGTTCACCTTGCCGGCACCGCCGAGGAACTTGACGTAGTAGCGGGGCATCATGCCGCCCTGCGAGTGGCCGACGAGGTCGGCCTCGGCGGCGCCGGTGGCGGCGAGCACCTTGTCGACATGGGCGGACAGCTGCTCCGCCGACTTCTCGATGGGGCCGAGGGCGTGGAAGAACGGCACGCCGGGCAGTTGGCCGTAGTCGAGGGAGAAGACGCAGTACCCGCGGTTCTTCAGGTAGGGCGCCAGGCCCAGCCAGTTGTCCACGGAGTTCGCGAAGGTGCCGTGCACGAGGACGACGGGGCGGGGATGGGCGGCGGAGGGCTTGCAGGAGTAGTCGTTCCAGCCACTGTGCGTGGTCGCCGCCGCTTCGGCCGCCTGGGCCGTGGTGGCGGGGACGACGGCGACCGCGGCGGTCAGCAGCAGCGCGGCCAGGGGTCTGAGCACTCGTTTCCAGGGCAGCATCGTGTGATCTCCTTGCGGCTCAAGGGAGTTGCGACGGCCTTACGCCCGGTGATCCGGATCACGAGGATGCTGTTCACCCGTCAAGTTACGGGCGAGTAGTAGACGTGTGAAGTTACGCGTCAGTAAAAACTTCCAGTGATAACCAGTGGCCGGTTACATCCACTGATGAACCATCACCAAGTGGGCCTGATGGGGCCATGGGGTGCGATGCGCACCAACTGCCGCAACAGCGCCTGCACTTCGCTCTCGCCGAGCACACCCACCCACGCCCGGACGGCATCCGCGGCCGCCTCCTCGGCCGCACGGGTGCAGGCCCACCCCCGCTCGGTCAGCACGACCAGCCGGGCGCGCGCGTCATCGGGATGCGGCCGGCGCTCGGCGTACCCCTTGCGCACGATCTCGTCGACGAGCTGACTCGCCGCCTGCTTGGTCACACCGAGGTGGGCGGCGAGGTCGGTGGCCGTCGCACCGTCCGGGGCGAGCCGCGCGAACGCGAATCCGTGCGCGGGCCGCAGCCCCTCGAAGCCCCGGGCCACCACGCCGTCATTGATGCGTTGCGTGAGCTCACCGGCGACGGCGAGCAGGGCGGCGGACAGGGCCATGGCTTCGGAGTTCTGCACGCAGGCATTGAAACACCCTTGACGTATTGGTCAAGCGGCTTGACCATAGACAGATATGGTCAAGCCGCTTGACCACCTACACCCAGGAGGCACACCGATGCCCGTGATCCGCGCGTCCGAAGCCGTCACCCACGAAATCCACGGCGCCCGTTTCGTCTCGTACGCCACCCCCGGCACCGGCAGCAAAGAACTGTGCGCCTGGCGCGGCGAGATCCCGGCCGGGACCAAGGCACCCGCGCACACCGTCAACCGGGAGGAGATCCTCCACCTGCTCGACGGAGAGCTGCTGATCACGCTCGACGACCGCACGGACCGGATCGCGGCGGGCGACACCCTGATCATCAACCCGGGTGCGACGCTGACCGTCGAGAACCCGACCGAGCGGACCGCCGTCACCTGGGTCACCACCTCCATCGGCCTGACGGCGGAGCTGGCCGACGGCACCCGCATCACGCCGCCCTGGGCCAACTGACCTCCGCATGAGGGGAGTCAGGCGGCCAGCGACCCCGGCATCACCGCATGCGGCCCGAACTTCGCTCGCGCGCGGTCCGCGACCTCCTCGATGCGGCGGGCCTTCTCGTCGAGCGGGTCGAAGGTGAGCTGGTAGGAGGCCTGCTCGGCGGGGTCGAGGCCCTCGGCACGCAGGGCGAGGGCGCGGACGCGGGCGCGCTGGAGGCCGAGAGCCTCGTACATGTCGTAGGCCGCCCTGGTCAGCGCCGGCGAGTGGGCCGTCGGCTCCTTCAGCGTACGGCTGCGGGTTGTCGACGAGCGGTCGGCGTAGCGGACGGTGAGGGTCAGGGTGCGGCAGACCTTGTCCAGGGTGCGCAGCCGGGAGCCCAGTTCCTCGGCGGCCGAGAGCAGGGCACGGCGGTGCCGGTCGGGGTCCAGCTCGTCGCGGGTGAAGGGGCGTTCGGTGGCCAGCGAGCGCGACACGGCGTTCGGCACCACCCGGCCCCGGTCTATTCCGCGCGCCTTTTCGCGCAGCTCGCGGCCTGCCTTCGCGCCGATCAGGCGCTGGAGCGTGGACAGGGGTGCGGCGGCGACCAGGCCGAGGGTGTCGAGGCCGTACTCGCACAGGGTGCGGGCGCTCGCGGCGCCGACGCCGGGCAGCGCGGCGACGGGCTTGTCGGCGAGGAACCGCGCGATGGCATCCGGCTCCTCGGGAACGGCGCACGTCACCCCGGGCCGGGCGTCCCCCAGTGCCACGCGGGCCAGCATCGGGCCCGGCCCGGCGCCGATCACGCAGTCGACCCCGTGGTGGGCGAGGGCGCGCACCCGGATCACCGACGCCAACTCGACGGCGTCGCGCCCGAAGTACCGCTCGGCGCCCCGCAGATCGGCCAGTGCCCCGTCCGGTGGCAGCGCCTGAACGACCGGCGTGAAGTCCTCCAGCAGTCCGAGCAGCCCGGGCAGGGCCGCCTCGCCCGCCGGCGGCAGCTGGAAACGTACGCAGAGGATGGTCATCCCGCACTCCCCGGACTCTGGTGCCACAACTTCCTTACCTGTGAAGGCTCTTGACCCGCAGGTCGCAGATCGGCCCACGGGTGCATCTCGTATCCGGTCGGCATCTGGATGCGCCGGCCGTGCGTCGGATCGTCTCCGTCCCCCTCCGCCATGGGCTCCGCCAGCCGCGCCGCCACCACGTCCAGGCCGCCCTCGGCGCGCAGCTCGACCAGCTCGGCGAGGTTCCAGGCGGCGGAGCCCACCACACTCAGACTGCGCGGACCGCGCCGCTGCACCACCCCGCGCACCAGCAGCAGCCAGGAGTGGAAGACGGTGTGGGCACACGCGTCGTGCGAGTCGTCGAAGAAGGCGAGGTCCACCAGCCCCGTCCCGTCGTCCAGCGTGCTGAAGATGACCCGCTTGCCGGACCGGATCGGCGGCGTCTGGGTGGCCGCCTTGGCACCCGCGACCAGCACCGTCTCGCCGTGCCGGGCATCGCGCAGCCGCCGCGCCGAGACGACACCCAGCTCGTCGAGGAACGCCCGGTGGTCGTCCATCAGATTGCGCGAGGCGTCCATCGACAGCACACCCAGTTCGGCGCTGAGCCGCTCCGACGAGCTGAGGTCGGGCAGCCCCGCCGCGGCCGTCTTCCGCCCGCCGGCCAGCGGGAGCTGTCCCCCGCCGCCACCCCGGGCGCCCCGGTGCAGCTCGGTCAGATGCAGTTGCAGATCACGCCGGTTGGCCCCGAAGGCGTCCAACGCGCCCACCTGCGCGAGCCGCCCAGCGAGCGGCCGGCTCGGCCGCCCCCGCTCCCAGAAGTCGAGCAGCGAGGCATACGGCTGCCCCTGCGCGATCCGTGCCGCCTCGGCCTCGCTGATGCCATGCACGTCGGAGAGCGCGAGCCGCAGTCCCCAAGTCTCCTCACCCTTCCCAGATTCAGACACCAGTTCGATCCTGTGTGCGACCCCCGACACATTCACGTCCAACGGCAGGATCGGCACCCCACGCCGCCGCGCGTCCGCCAGCAGCAGCCGCTTCGGATACATCCCGGGGTCATGGGTGAGCAGCCCCGCATAGAAAGCGGCGGGATGATGGGCCTTCAGCCAGGCCGACTGATAGGTCGGCACGGCGAAGGCGACGGCGTGCGCCTTGCAGAAGCCGTACGACCCGAAGGCCTCGACGATCTCCCAGGTCCGCCGGATGGTCTCCGCGTCATACCCCTTGGCCGCCGCGTGCTGTGCGAACCACACCCGGATCCGCCCCTGCGACTCCGGATCGGACAGCCCGCGCCGCACCCGGTCCGCCTCGTCCCGCCCGCACCCGGTCATGATGTGCACGATGTCGATGATCTGCTCATGGAAGACGACGACCCCGTACGTCTCCCGCAGCGGCTCCTCCAGATCCGGATGCGGATATCGCATCGGCGCCCGCCCGTGCCGCGCCTCGATGAACGGCCGCACCATGTCGGCGGCGACCGGCCCGGGCCGGAAGAGCGAGATGTCGACGACAAGATCGTGGAAGGTGGCCGGCTGAAGCCGCCCGACCAGGTCCCGCTGCCCCGGCGACTCGATCTGGAAGCAGCCCAGCGTCTCGGCGGACCGGATCAGCTGATACGTCGCCGGATCGCCGTCCCCCCGCTCGAAGTCGAGCGCGTCCAGATCGACCCGCTCCCCCGTGACCCGCTTCACCTCCGCGACCGCGTGCGCCATCGCCGACTGCATCCGCACGCCCAGCACGTCGAGCTTGAGCAGCCCCAGGTCCTCGACGTCCTCCTTGTCGAACTGCGACATGGGGAAGCCCTCGCCGCTGGTCGGCATGACGGGCGTACGGGAGAGCAAGGAGGCGTCGGACAGAAGCACCCCGCACGGATGCATGGCGATGCCGCGCGGAAGGGCGTCCAGTCCCTCCACCAGTTCCCACAACCTGCCGTACCTGTCCCGCTCCCCCGCCAGTTGCCTGAGCTCGGGCAGTTCCTCCAGCGCCGCCCGGGCATCGCGCGCCCGGATGTGTGGGAAGGACTTGGCGATACGGTCGATGTCGGCGGGGTCCATGGACAGGGCGGCACCCACATCCCGGATCGCATGCCGCACCCGATAGGTCTCCGGCATCGACACGGTGGCGACCCGCTCGGTCCCGAACCGGTCGATGATCGCGCGGTAGACCTCCAGCCGGCGCGCGGACTCCACGTCGATGTCGATGTCGGGCAGCACCAGCCGGCGCTTGGACAGGAAGCGCTCCATCAACAGCCCGTGCTCCACGGGATCGGCGTGCGCGATGCCGAGCAGATGATTGACGAGCGACCCCGCACCGGAGCCACGCGCGGCCACCCGGATCCCCATCTTCCGTACGTCATCGACGACTTGGGCGACCGTCAGGAAATAAGAAGCGAACCCGTGGTGGGCGATGATGTCCAGCTCCTGGTGCATCCGCTCCCAGTACGCCCGCCGCCCGTCATAACCGCGCAGCACCATGCCCGCCGCCGCCCGCGAGGAAAGCGCCCGCTGGGCGGTGCGCTGCCCGGCGCCGACGAGATACGGCTCGGGAAAGTGGACGCTGCCGATCCCGAGGTCGTCCTCGGGATCGACGAGACACTCGGAAGCGGTCGCCCGGGTCTGCTCCAGCAGCCGGTGCGCGGTATCGCGCCGGAAGCCCGCGGCCTCGACGACCCGCTCGGCAACCTTCGCCATCTCCCCCGCACCCTTGAGCCAGGCTTCGCCGGAGTCCAGCTCCTTGGTGGAGTCGATGGGCACGAGCCGCCGCGCGGCGTCCAGCACATCGGCGACCGGCCCCAGACCGGAATCCGCGTACCGGACGGCATTGCTCAGCACCGGCCGCACCCGCTGCTCGGCGGCGAAGCCGACGGTCCGGGCGGCCAGCCGCAACGACCCCGGACCGGTGCCCTTGCGCCCGTGCCAGACGGCCTCCAGCCGCAGGGAGTCGCCGTAGACCTCCCGCCAGGGCCCGAGCAGCCTGGCCGCCCGATCGGGACGACCGGCGGCGAGCGCGCGCCCGACATCGGAGTCGGACCCGAGCAGAACGATCAGACCGTCCCCCCGGTTGTCCTCCCGGGGCAGCATCGGCGGCCCCTCCCCGCCATGCGCAGCCGAAACGATCCGGCACAGATCACCCCACCCACGGGCCCCGTCCCGGGCAAGAAAGGTGACACGAGGCGTCGAGTCGTCGACAAAGGCACCGCCCCGCACCGGAACCCGGCGCCGCCGCCCCGCGGACTCGCCCGCCTCCGAGAGCCCGAAGTCCTCCACGGCCAGCTCCACGCCGAACAACGGACGCACGCCGGCCTTCGCACAGGCCTTGGCGAATCGAACAGCGCCCCCGAGCGTGTCGCGATCGGTGAGAGCCAGGGCGTCCATCCCCCGCTCGGAGGCACGCTCGGCCAGCCGCTCCGGGTGCGAGGCCCCGTACCTCAGGGAGAACCCGGAGACGGTGTGCAGATGCGTGAACCCTGGCACACGCACCTCCCGCACTCATGAGCCGCTCGAACATCAGTTCCCAACTCTCCCACCCCCACCATAGACCATTTCCGGACCGTTTCTCGAACACTCGTGCGACATCCGTTCGGCCGCCTCCCACCTGCACAAACGCCTGACCACCAGGACCGTGGGGGCATGACGCAGACCCCGGGCGCCGACACTCCCCGCAGCCCCTTCCTCGCCGAAGTGAAGGACGCCGTCACCCCGCGGGCCACGATGCTCGTGACCGGCGCCGTCGGTCTCGCTCTGCTCTTCATCGCCTCCTACGTGGGGGCGCTGCACGACCCGAAACCCAAGAACGTCCCACTGGGAGTCGTGGCACCCGGGGTCGCCGCCCAACAGACGGTGGACCGGCTGGAGAACCTGCCCGACGACCCCCTGGACCCGCGCACGGTGGCCGATGCGGCGACGGCCAGGAAGCAGATCCTGAACCGCGAAATCGACGGCGCCCTGCTGGTCGACCCGAACAGCACCACCGACACCCTCCTGGTCGCCACCGGAGGCGGAAGGGTGCTGGCCGCCACCCTGGAGTCCCTGGTCGCCACCCTGGAGAGATCCGAGGCACGCACCCTGCGCACCATCGACGTGGCCCCGGCCGACCGGCACGACGCCAACGGGCTCACGTCCTTCTACGCGACCGTGGGCTGGTGCGTGGGCGGCTACCTCTGCGCGTCGATCATGACGATCAGCTCGGGCGCCGGCCGCCCCACCCCGAGACGCTCGGTGATCCGCCTCATCGTCATGGCCCTCGTGGCGATCGCCGCCGGCCTGGGCGGCGCCCTGATCATCGGCCCCATCCTGGGCGCACTGCCGGGCAGCCTCGCCGCCCTCTGGGGCGTGGGCGCCCTGATCACCTTCGCGGTGGGCGCGACCACCCTCGCCTTCCAGGCCATCTTCGGCATGGCCGGCATCGGCCTGGTCATCCTGATCGTGGTGATCCTGGGCAACCCGAGCGCAGGCGGCGCCCTCCCCCTCCCACTGCTCCCACCGTTCTGGAAAGACATCGGCCCGGCCCTGCCCCCCGGCGCAGGCACGTGGGCCACCCGCTCGATCGCCTATTTCAAGGGCAACGACACCACCGCTTCCCTGCTGGTCCTCTCGGCATGGGCAGCAGCAGGAGCGGCGATCACGCTCTTGGCGGCGAAACTACGAACAGCCGGCACCAGAAGGCCGTAGAAACACAGGGGCGAACGCACCGCACCCGCGTACGGCGGCAAGGGGACGTGCCGGGGGGTGTCCGCCCGCAGCGGCGGGCGTCAAGAAACAGCACCTCTAGAGGTAGGTCCACCGCCCGACCGAGGACGGACACCCCCCGGCACGGCCCCGCCCCACAACGAACCCGCAGGCGCCACGCGAACCCCCACCGAACCCGCACAGGCCGCCGCAGGCACCCGGCGCCCAACCACCCCGCACGCACCACACGACGAAGAGTCCCGCCCCCACAAGAGGGACGGGACTCCACAAAAGCGACGAACCGTCAGCCGATCTCAGTACCCGTGGCCGACAGCGCCTCAGTCACCGGCTGGAAGAACGTCTCCCCACCGGAGGTGCAGTCACCACTGCCTCCGGAGGTGAGCCCGATCGCCTTGTCGCCGGAGAACAGCGAGCCGCCACTGTCACCGGGCTCGGCGCAGACGTCGGTCTGGATCAGCCCGTTGACGATGTCACCGTTGCCGTAGTTCACGGTGGCGTCCAGCCCGGTGACCTTGCCGTCGTGCACCTGGGTGGTCGACCCGCTGCGGGTGACCTCCATGCCGACGGTGGCCTCGGCGGCACCACTGATGGCCTGCGTGGAGCCGTTGTAGAGGTTGACCTCGCTCGGGTGGTCGACCTCGGCGGTGTACTTCACCAGACCGTAGTCGTTGTCCGGGAAGCTGGACGTCTCGTTGCTGCCGATCGCGTTGCCGTCCGCGTCCGACCAGTCCGTGATGCCCTCGGTGCAGTGCCCGGCGGTCAGGAAGAACGGCTCGCCGCCCTTGACGACGTTGAAGCCGAGCGAGCAACGGCCACTGCCACCGGTGATGGCGTCACCACCGGCGATGAAGGGCTTGAACTCCCCCTTCGACCGCTTGAGTTCGACCGTGGCACCCAGCCCGTCGACGACCTTGCCGAGCTTGGTCCACTCGGCCTTGGAGACCGTGCGGTCGGCGGTGACGACGACCTTGTTGGTGGCCGGGTCCGTCACCCAGGCGGTGCCGGGAATGGTCGCGTCCTGCTTGAGCGTCGTACGGGCGCTCTTCAGCTCGGCGAGCGAGTTCTCGACGACTCTGGCCTTGGCACCGGCGGCCTCGACGGCGTCGGCGGCGACCTCGTCGAGGACGTTCACGACAAGGCTCTTGGTCTGCGCATCGTAGTAGGTACCGGCGGCGTCGGCGCCGAGGTCCTTGGCGAGCGTCGATGCGAGCTTTCCGGCCGCGCCGACCGAAAGGGTCTTCGGCGCGGACGCGTCAGGCGACTCACTCGCGTTCGCACTCTGCAAGGTCACTCCCGCGGCAACCAGTGCGGCGATGCCCGCACCTGCCACGGCTGCACGCCGCTTGGGTATGCGTCGGTGCTTCAACTTACGTCCTCCTGTGGGGGGTCGGCCCGAGAGGTTGTGGGGACCTCACGAACCGGAAGGCGTACGGCTACGGAGGCGACTCACAACAAAAGCCACGCCCGTGCCGGTTGAACAACGCTCACTATTCCTAGGCCCACAGGGAGCGCACAAGGTCGACTTCAGGACGCGCGTAGAACACGGTTGCACGCCCCCGCCACCTTGACCGTGCACAGTCACGCGGGGCCTATTCGCACAGCAAACACTGCAAGCGAGGGAACCATACGCAGCGCGTAAGGTCTACTCCTGTCTCGAAATCGACCTTTCGGGGTCCGAGTCCAAGCGTGGTTCGAGAGGCGGAAGTTCCTCCTGCACGGCCCGCGGCCCGACGGACGGCGCCCGCTGCGCACCGGCGGCCTCCCCAGACACCTGCGTCCCCTTCTCCAGAAACCGCAACAACTCCACCGGAATCGGAAGAACCAGCGTGGAGTTCTTCTCGGCTGCCACCGCCATCACCGTCTGCAGCAACCGAAGCTGAAGGGCCGCAGGCGCATCGGCCATCTGATGTGCCGCCTCCGCCAGCTTCTTGGAGGCCTGGAGCTCCGCGTCGGCGTTGATCACCCGCGCCCGCCGCTCCCGGTCGGCCTCCGCCTGCCGGGCCATCGACCGCTTCATGGTCTCGGGCAGCGACACATCCTTGATGTCCACCCGGTCGATCGTCACGCCCCACTCCACCGCCGGGCTGTCGATCATCAACTCCAGCCCCTGGTTGAGCTTTTCGCGGTTGGACAGCAGATCGTCCAGCTCGCTCTTGCCGATGATCGACCGCAGCGACGTCTGCGCCATCTGCGAGACCGCGAACCGGTAGTCCTCCACCCGTACGACCGCCTCGGCCGGCGCGGTCACCTTGAAGTAGACGACGGCGTCGACCCGCACGGTCACGTTGTCCCGCGTGATGCCCTCCTGCGCGGGCACGGGCATCGTCACGATCTGCATGTTCACCTTGCGCAGCTTGTCGACGCCCGGAACGATCAACGTGAAGCCGGGCCCACGCACTTGGGGCCTGAGCTTCCCGAGGCGGAAGACCACGCCCCGTTCGTACTGCTTGACGACCCGCGCGGCCGCCGCCACATAGACCACACCGGCGGACGCGAGCGTCACTCCCGCCGCCACCAGCTCCTCGACCATCACCGACCCCCAGGGTCCGACGTGGGCGCACTACAGGGGAGTACTGCCTGCACATCGACGGTAACCCCGGCACGCGAACAAGGGCGAGCCCCCGCACGGCAGTTGCGTGCGGGGGCTCACATGCTGCTGGCTGCTGCTCAGGCCGAACCGAGGTGTCAG
Organism: Streptomyces sp. NBC_01017; assembly: GCF_045162795.1. Lineage (NCBI taxonomy): Bacteria > Bacillati > Actinomycetota > Actinomycetes > Kitasatosporales > Streptomycetaceae > Streptomyces > Streptomyces sp. NBC_01017. The sequence goes on along the minus strand of NZ_CP108683.1, from coordinate 8,282,061 downwards.
TAGACGCTGACGCCGTACGCGCTGAGGGCCTCGGTCACCGGCTGGAAGAAGGTCGTGCCGCCGGAGCTGCAGTTGCCGCTGCCGCCGGAGGTCAGACCGTACGCGGTGCCGTTGCTGCCGTAGAGCGAACCGCCGGAGTCGCCGGGCTCGGCGCAGACGGTGGTCTGGATCAGACCGGAGACGATGTCGCCGCCGCCGTAGTTGACGGTCGCGTTCAGGGCGGTGACCCGGCCGCTGTGCGTACCGGTGGTGGAGCCGTCACGGATGACGGTGGTGCCCACGCTGGGCGTGGCCGCGCGGGTGATGTCCACGCCGTTCGCGGTGCCGGGCCGGCTGACGGACCCGGAGTACCGCACGATGCCGTAGTCGTTGCCCGGGAAGCTTGAGCCGGCGGTCGAGCCGATGACCGTGGTGCGGCCGGAGTTGGAGTACCAGGTGCCCGCACCGTCGGTGCAGTGGCCGGCGGTCAGGAAGTACTGGTTGCCGCTGCTGTCCTGGACGTTGAAGCCGAGCGAGCAGCGCCAGCTACTCGCATAGATGGCGTCGCCGCCCTGGATGAACTTGCTGAACTTGCCGGCGGTGCGCTTGATCGTGAGCGCGTCGGCGTTGGTGCCGGCCTGCTCCTTGATCTTCGCTATCTCCGCCTGGGAGACCGTGGAGTCCACGGTCACCGTGACGCGGTTGGTCTTGCTGTCGACGGCCCAGGCGGTGCCCGGGATGTCGGCCTTCAGCACGGAGCCGCCGGCGCTCTTGAGCTGGGCGGCGCTGAAGGTGTCGGGGGTCTCCGCGGCGGTCGCGTTGGGGATCGCGATCGCGGCTGCGGCCACGAGGCCGGTGGATACGGCGATCAGCCGGGTCCGTCTCGTAATGCCACTGCGGGGGGTGGTGCGCTTGATCCTCACGTTTCGTTCCCTCCAAGGGAAGTCGGGGGCCCGCGTGGGGTCGGGGCCCGTGAGGCGCAGTCAAAAGGCCAGGATGTCCGGATTCCGAACATGCCGTGCCCCTGACAAGCGCTGAGGGGGAGTATTCGGCCGAACGGTGGGTAGCCGCAAGAGCGCCTTTCGGCCGTCAATCTTTGAACGATCTGTGCGAGTTGACCGTCCCTGTCCCGGTCAGCCCACCTCTCGGCACCTCAGCGCAGGGTGCGCTCCCCCGCCGGGATCGCGACTGCGAGGGTGTTCCCCGGTGGCGGGAAGGGGCACACGAAGTGGTCGACGAAGGCGCACGGCGGCAGCAGGGCGCGGTTGAAGTCGACCGTCGTCCGGCCGTCGGCGTCGGGCGCGGCGGGCCGCAGGAACCGGAAGCGGTAACTGCTGTCGCCGCTGGTCGCGTCGGCGAAGACGGCCCACAGCGAACCGTCGCCCTCGACGGTGACCTGAAGCGTGCGCTCCTGCCCGTCCAGGGCGAACGCCAGCTCCCCGCCGAGTCCGAGCCCGCGCCTGCGCCCGTCGACGTTGTCGACCCGCACGGTCCGGTCCTCGCCGTACGGCGTGAAGTGCCCCTGCGCCGACCAGCGCGGATCGTACGGCGTGGCCTCGATGCCCCGGAACGCCCGGCGCGCTTCGGAAGCGGGGTCGAAGTCGCGTACGCCCCACGCCCCGTCGCGCCTCAACACGACCAGCCTGCGCTCCCCGTACGCCACGCGCGCCCCGCTCGCGGGCCCCGAATCGGCCACCAGCCCGACCGCACCATCGAAAGGCCGCCCGTCCAAGGTCAGCCCGTCCGCCTCGGCCGCCGTGAGGACGACCTCGTCACCGTCGGCGGCCCACGCCCCGGGGATGTCCGGAAGTCGCCTCTCCGGATAGCCCTCCAGCCAGTGCGTCCCGGTCAGCGCGAGCGGCCCGTAGGGCGCCGAAACCGACGCGGCGCGCCGCTCGTGCCACTGCTGCCAGGCGTCGACCGAGTCCGGGGTCATGACGTCAACCCTTCCATACCGGGCCGAAATTTCCGATATCGGACTCCAGGAGCCCTTGGGCCGCAACAGGCCCGAGGGCCTAGCAGCCGTCGCAGGGGCAGCAGTCGCCGCAGTCACAGTCGCAGTCACGGCAGCAGCCCTCGCGCTTCTTACGGGACCACGGGCCCTCGTACTCCTTCGCACAGCACAGCTTGCAGGTGCAGCACAGCAGCCAGAACATCCCGCAGCCGGCCCAGAACCCACGCCGCCCACGGGGCTGAGGCGCCGGCCCGCCCCCGAACCCGCCGAAGTCACCGCCACCGCCACCACCGCCGGGCACTCCCCCGCCGCCGCCGTACGGATTCCCGCCCGTGTACGGGTTCTGGCCGCCGTACGGATTCTGCGGCGCCCCGTACGGCCCGGGCCCCTGCCCGTACCCCTGTCCCTGCCCATGGCCATGGCCATGGCCATGGCCATGCTGATGCGGCTGACCGTACGGCCCGGGTTGATGGGACGCGCAGGTCGGCACCGTGCCGAACGCCCGGTCCACCGAGCGCCGCAGCTCGTGCACGAGCAGCAGGTGCACGAGCTTGGCGTCGGAGAACTCGGCCTCGCGCAGCGCCAGCCGCACCCCGTGCACGGCGTCGTCGGCGAGCCGCCGGGCCTCGGCGAGCGAGGTCCCCGTGGCCGTCAGCGGGTTCCACGCACCGGCCGCGGCGTCGGCCGCCTGGTCCTCCACGGCGTCCAGGAGGTGCGCGAGCCGTCCGAAGAGGCGTCCGGCCTCGGCGAGCGGTTCGGCGTTGCCGGGCCGTCCGGCCAGGATCGCGGTGTGGGCGAAGGCGGCGGCGGTCGCCGTCTCGGTCGGTTCGGTGACCGCGAGGATCGGCGTCCCGGGCCCGGCGAGCGCCTCGATGCCGACCTGCCGGTCCACGGCGTCGACCAGTACGGCGGTGTCGAACCCGACGGCCGAGCCGCTGCGCGCGCCCGCCGCACCCCACCCGGTGGCCACCCGGCGAGCGGCGAGCGCCAGCGGCCTGCGGGCCAGCAGCCCGTCCCCGTCGGCCACATGGTCACGCACCTTGGCCGAGGCGAGCACCAGGGAGACGGCGGCGGCGAGCCGGGCACCCTCACCCTGTGCCACGGACGCGGTGCGCATGCCACGCAGCGGGCACGGTCCGGCCGTACGCCGCATTCCGCTGTCCATTTCGGCTTGAGCCTCCGTCAGAACGGAGATAAGGAGCCCGTCGTAGTTCGTCACGATCCGCGCGAACTGACCGTGGTCCCCACGCAACGAGAGGCACAACCCGCACAAATGCGCCATCCATTGACCGGTGAGCTGGTCTCCGAGCCGATGACGACAGGGCCTGACGATTCCGAACACGACGCTCCCCCGTGGTTCTTACGACGCTGCAACGACGCTGAGCTGCCGCATCGTACCGACCGTGGCACAGATCGCCATGGCCGATTCGTTCACCCGTACGCACCCGCGTCACCCATACGCCGTGAAGAATCATATTTCACTCACAGTCAGCAGCCGTACGTGGCATGCCCCTTGGGGGACACGGGCTCTCGACGTATTCGCTGTGCACCAGTACCGTCACAAACCCCCCGCGCGGCGTCTATCCACTTGGCGCGACGTCCGCATCATGGATGACCATAGGGATGCGGAATGTAAGAAGACCGCTGTGAGAGGAGGCGTCCATGGGATCGGTGCGCAAGGCGAGTGCCTGGCTGGGCCTCGTTGACGACAACGATGACGAGCGTTACTACGACGACGACTACTCCGAAGGGACCGAGCCCGGGGATGCCTGGGTCACCGACCCGAGGGTCAAGGTGGCCACGGACGTCGCCGAGGAGAAGGGCCGCCGGATCGGCACGGTCACCCCGGACAGCTTCCGGGACGCCCGCGCCATCGGCGAGCTGTTCCGGGACGGGGTCCCGGTCATCATGAACCTCACGGCCATGGAGCCGGCCGACGCCAAGCGTGTCGTCGACTTCGCGGCGGGGCTCATCTTCGGTCTGCGCGGTTCGATCGACCGCGTGTCCAACCGCGTGTTCCTGCTGACTCCGGCCGACACGGAGATCATCAGCGGGGAGGCGTCGGCTCACCGTTCGGACGGCTTCTACAACCAGAGCTGAGGCAGGGCCGCTCATCGGCCCTGCCCCCTGGTGGGGTTCAGCGGAAGGCGTCGAGCCCGGTGAGTGCCTTGCCCAGCACGAGCTGGTGCATCTCGACGGTGCCCTCGTAGGTGAGCACCGATTCGAGGTTGGTCGCGTGCCGCATCACGGGGTACTCGAGCGAGATCCCGTTGGCACCGAGGATCGTCCGGGACGTACGGCAGATGTCGATGGCCTCGCGGACGTTGTTGAGCTTGCCGAAGCTGACCTGTTCGGGACGCAGGCGGCCGGCGTCCATGCGCCGCCCCAGATGATGGGCGAGCAGAATCCCCTTGTGCAGTTCGAGCGCCATGTCGGCGAGCTTGGCCTGGGTGAGCTGGAAGCCCCCGATCGGCCGGCCGAACTGCTCCCGCGACTTCGAGTAGTCGACAGCGGCCTCGAAACAGGACCGCGCCGCACCCATGGCCCCCCACACGATCCCGTACCGGGCGTGCGAGAGACAGCTGAGCGGCCCCTTCAGCCCGACGACCTCGGGCAGCACGGCATCGGCGGGCAGCCGTACGTCGTCCATGACCAGCTCACTGGTGACCGAGGCGCGCAGCGACAACTTGTGCTTGATCTCCGGAGCGGAGAACCCGGCGCTGTCGGTCGGCACGACGAACCCGCGGATCCCCTCGTCGGTCTGCGCCCACACGACGGCGACACCGGAGACGGACCCGTTGGTGATCCACATCTTGCGCCCGGTGAGCACCCAGTCGGACCCGTCACGCTTGGCGTAGGTCCGCATGGACGCCGGGTCGGACCCGTGGTCCGGCTCGGTCAGCCCGAAGCATCCGATGACCTCGCCGGAGGCCATGCGAGGCAGCCACTGCTGCTTCTGCTCCTCGCTGCCGAACCGGTGGATGGCGTACATGGCGAGGGACCCCTGCACGGAGACCAGGGACCGGATCCCGGAGTCGGCGGCCTCCAGCTCCAGACAGGCGAGCCCGTACTGCACGGCGGAGGCCCCGGCGCACCCGTAGCCGCTCAGGGACATCCCGAGCGCACCGATCTCCCCGAGCTCCCGGGCGAGCTCACGAATCTCCGGCAGCTCGCCCTTCTCGTACCAGTCGGCGACGTACGGCAGCACCCGATCCGCGGCCCACTGCCGCACGGTGCTGCGAATCGCCAGATCCTCGGGCTCCAGGAGGTCGTCGATGCCGAGGGGGTCGGCAGGGTCGAACGGGGGCAACTTCGAGGACGCGGACATGGGACACCCTCCGGCAACGACTAAAACTAGCGCCGCTAGTCACGGCTCGGGGCTGACGCTACGACGCGGTGCGGTGCACGTCCAGTGCGACTCCCGGGTGGAGCGGTCCGGAGGGGAGCAGGCTCGTCAGGCGGAGACGCGGGACTCCGCGACTTCCCTCGGCTTGGGCAGCTCCACGGTCGGCGCATCGCACTGCATGACCCGCGGCAACCGCAACGCCATCACCGCGCCCAGCAGCAACAGCCCCGCACTCACGAGCAACGTCACATGCAGCCCGTGCACAAAGGCGTTCTGCGCGGCATGGCGCAGGGCGACCCCAGCCGACCCGCCCAGCTGGGCAGCGACCTCGTACGCCTCACCCAGCGAGTGCGAAGCGGCAGTGGAGGCCGACGCCGGAACACCCGACACGGCCGTCAGTCCGGGGGCGTACGCCGCGTTCATCACGCTGCCGAGCAGCGCGATCCCGATGCCGGCGCCCAGCTGGTACGACGTCTCGCCGATCGCCGCCGCCCCGCCGGCCTGCTCCTGCGGAGCCTCGCTCAGCATCGACTCGTACGCCCCGAAGAGCGTCGTCTCCAGCCCGAAGCCCAGCAGCACGAAGCCGAACAGCAGCAGGCCCGGGTTGTCCTCGCCGCCCATCGCCGTGAGCAGCAGGACCGCGACGGCCGTCACACAGAACCCGGCGCACACCATGCGCCGTGGCCCGAACCGCCGCAGCATCCGCGCGCCGGCCAGCCCGGCCGCCATGGCCGCGAACGTCAGCGGCAGCAGTCGTAGCCCTGTCTCCAGTGGCGACAGGCCCAGCACCAGCTGCAGGTACTGCGCCGCGATCAGCTCGAGCCCCACGAGGGCGAGCATGGCCAGCACGATGCACCCGACCGACGTACTGAAGGCGGGCCGCGCGAACATTGCGAGGTCGACCAGCGGATACGCCCGCCGTCGCTGCCGTCGTACGAAGAGGACCAGCAGGACGACACCGACCACCAGCGGCACCACGGTGAACAGGCTGCCCACCGGTTCTCCGCCGCCGAGCCGCTTGACGCCGAGCACCATGCCGAACAGCCCGGCTGCCGCGAGCAGCGCGCCGACCACGTCCCAGGGGCCCTTGTGGTCGCCCTTGGACTCGGGCAGCAGCAGGCGTCCCACCGGAAGGCTGATCAGCATCAGCGGGATGTTGACGAGGAAGACCGAGCCCCACCAGAAGTGCTCCAGGAGGAAGCCGCCGAGCAGCGGTCCGACCGCCGCGCCGACGGCGGCGACGGCGCTCCAGATGCCGATGGCGAGGGCCCGCTCACGCCGGTCGGGGAAGACCTGGCGCAGGATCGAAAGGGTCGCGGGCATGATCATCGCGCCGCCGACCCCGAGCAGGGCGCGGGCCAGGATCAGTACCTGTGGGTCGTGCGCGAGGGCCGCGAGGCCGGAGGCGAGGCCGAAGAGGGTGTACCCCAGCAGCAGGACCCGTCTGCGGCCCACCCGGTCACCGAGCGTGCCGAAGAGGATCAGCAGCGAGGCGCAGACCAGCGGATAGATGTCGACGATCCAGAGCAGCTCTATCGCGCCGGGCCGGAGGTCCTCGGTGACAGCGGGCACCGCTACGTGCAGCACGGTCGCGTCGACCGCGACGAGCAGCAGGCTGACACAGAGGACGACGAGGACGACCCAGCGGTTGGCACCGGCCCCGGCCGCCCGACGGCGCAGCGCAGCGGCAGCCGTGGTCGTCCCGGACATGTACGTACCTCCCAGATGTTCCCTCGCCCTCGGCGGGGCACACGGGGTGGGGACTCCCCGTGGACTCGGCCGGAGAGGAGCGGTGGTCTCCGGCCCGCGCAACGAAGGGCGAGTGACTCGTCAGAGTACGCGAGTCCGCGTCGGTGCCGAGTGGCGGACCTCTCAGACTCCACACGGACGCATGTGGCGTACGCCACATCCGCCACCCCCGACCGGTGAGCTCCTGGGGAATTCCGCGCCATGATTCGGTGAACGAATTCATAAGCAGTAAAAAACGAACCACCAGAATGATCAAAGGAATTGAAGGATGTAGCGTCCGTCGATTACGGATTCCTTGGAAATAAACCTCCGCCTGAGAGGAATCCCACATCACATCGTCATCACAAAGCCGTGGAATCGCCGTTGAACTGCGCTCACTCGCTGTAACGTCGATTGGGTGTGTACCGAACGAAAGCTGACCCGTCTGGACCGGGTCTTCGCCAGGCTGGACCGGGAGCCGGAACGCCCGGCCCACATCGATGTGCCGCGGATGACGCGGCACAGGGTCGTGCTGTTCACCTCGACCCTGGCCTTCTACGTGGCCATCGTGTGGGCCATCCTCATCACCTCGTGGCTGGTCCGGCTCGACTGGCAGGTCATGTTCTTCCGCCCGTACCAGCAGTGGGCCGAGATCCACGCCTTCGTCGACTACTACGTGGTGCTCGGCCAGCGCGGCCCGACCGCCGTGATGGTCGCGGCGTGGCTGGGCTGGCGTTCCTGGCGGCAGCACACGCTGCGCCCGCTGCTCGCGCTCGGCGTCTCCCTGTTGCTGCTGAACGTCACGGTGGGTGCCGCCAAGCTCGGCATGGGCCGCCTCGGACCGCACTACGCGACGACCGTCGGCTCCAACGAGATGTGGCTCGGCGGCGATATATTTCCCAGTGGCCACACCGCCAACGCCGTGGTGACCTGGGGAATCCTGGCCTATCTGGCCTCGACCCCGAGAGCGCGCCGCTGGCTGTCGGCCCTGTCGGCGGTGACCTCACTGGGCGTCGGCCTGTCCACCGTGTATCTCGGTACGCACTGGCTGAGCGATGTGCTGCTCGGCTGGGCCGCGGGCCTGCTGATCCTGCTCGCCCTGCCGTGGTTCGAGCCGCTGATCGCCCGGTCCGAGTCCTGGATCTTCGACCTGCGCGACCGCTGGCGCGAGCGCCGGGCCGGCACGGTGTCGGTGCCGACCGCCCCGGTGGAGGCTCCGGTGCTGCTCAAGCCGCACCCCGTGGCCGTCGAAGACGAGGCCCCGGCACGCGAGGCGGCCGCCCCCGCCCGCTCGCCCCGGACGACCGTCCACCCGCCCGCCTACCTGGCCCCCGGCCCGCACACGGCACGCGGGGAGCGCACACCGGTCACCCCGGCCGGCAGCCGCCGCCCGCCGCACACGGAGCGCATCACCCGCGGCCCCGCCCACCCGGCCCGCCCCCTCACGGGCGGCTGACGGCCCCGGACAGCGGGGTTCGGTACACACAGCCACCCCGGCACGGCGACGGCCCCGGTTCCTGATTCAGGAACCGGGGCCGTCGCCGTTCGTCAGCCCTTCCAGGCCCGCGCCACCTGGCCGTCCTTCACCTCGAAGTTCATCCGGCCACTCCGGTACTCCATGGTGATGATCGCCCCCGGCGGCAGCGAACGCACCGTCGACCACCCTCGGTCACGGGCCAGTCGCTCGGCCCGGTCGGCGTCGAGGCCGACATAAGTGTCCGGGCTGTCCTGTGGTTCGGCAGGGGGTTTCGGAATGGGTGCCATGCCGCCACGCTAGGGCCTTCGCGCAGGATCGGGCCAGAGCGGACCGGGGGCCTTTGTAGCTGCCATCCAGGTCACACGTCCCTCTCGGGTCACGCTTTTGTCACAGAACCACGACACGCGTTTCGGGCACTCCGCGTCACACGGATGAGCGGTTCCGTAGGCCTTCCGCAGGCATTTGATCGTAATTCCTGCGTGTCGCGAAGCCATGGCGAATAGCCCGGAGGAAAAGTTCCCGGGGAACTGCCGTGGACTCCTTTTCCCGCCACAGCGACATTGGCTGCTGCCGCAGCGGGTGCGCGGGCCGGCGAGAGCCTGTGCCGCACAGAAAGTACATGGTTCCACCACAGAATCCCCGTACGCCCTCTGTCGGAGCGCCGACGACGCGAGCATCATGGCGTGAGCTCGCGTCGGCGCGTGCGGCGCGGGCTTCAGCGGGCCCGGGGCGCGACGAGCGAAGGGGCGAGCGAGCGATGGGGACGCACACCGCAGAGGCGACGGCACGGCCCATGCGGAGCAAACAGCCGGGCGGCCGGGTGGTGGTCGACTGGCTGACCACCACGGACCACAAGAAGATCGGGCACCTCTACCTGATCACGTCGTTCGGGTTCTTCCTGGCCGGCGGTGTCATGGCCCTGCTGATGCGGGCCGAACTGGCCCGGCCGGGGATGCAGATCCTGAGCAACGAGCAGTTCAACCAGCTGTTCACCATGCACGGCACGATCATGCTGCTGCTCTTCGCGACCCCGACCTTCGCGGGCTTCGCCAACGAGCTGATGCCGCTCCAGATCGGCGCCCCGGACGTGGCCTTCCCGCGGCTGAACATGTTCTCGTACTGGCTGTTCCTGTTCGGCGGGCTGATCGTGATGGGCTCGCTGATCGTGCCGGACGGGCCCGCCTCCTTCGGGTGGTTCGCCTACGCGCCGCTCAACAGCCTGGAACGCTCACCCGGTATCGGGCCCGACCTGTGGATCATGGGCCTCGCGCTGGCGGGCTTCGGCACGATTCTCGGCGCGGTCAACTTCATCACCACGATCATCGGGATGCGCGCGCCCGGCATGACGATGTTCCGGATGCCGATCTTCGTGTGGAACACGCTGTTCACGTCGATCCTGATCCTGATGGCGTTCCCGGTGCTCGCGGCCGCGCTGCTGGTGCTGGAGGCGGACCGCCGGTTCGGCTCGGTGGTGTTCGAGGCGGCCAACGGCGGGGCGCTGCTGTGGCAGCACCTGTTCTGGTTCTTCGGGCATCCCGAGGTCTACATCATCGCCCTGCCGTTCTTCGGCATCATCACGGAGATCATCCCGGTCTTCAGCCGCAAGCCGATCTTCGGCTACCTGACGCTGATCGGGGCGACGATGGCGATCACCGGTCTGTCGATCGTGGTGTGGGCGCACCACATGTTCGTCACCGGTGCGGTGCTGCTGCCCTACTTCTCGTTCATGAGCTTCCTGATCGCGGTGCCGACGGGCGTGAAGTTCTTCAACTGGACCGGGACCATGATCAAGGGCTCGCTGTCCTTCGAGACGCCGATGCTGTGGGCGGTGGGCTTCCTGGTGACGTTCCTGTTCGGCGGGCTGACCGGGGTGATCCTGGCGTCGCCGCCGATGGACTTCCACGTCTCCGACTCGTACTTCGTCGTCGCCCACTTCCACTACGTCGTCTTCGGCACCGTCGTCTTCGCGATCTTCGCCGGGTTCCACTTCTGGTGGCCCAAGTTCACCGGGAAGATGCTCGACGAGCGGCTGGGCAAGATCCACTTCTGGACGCTGTTCGTCGGCTTTCACACCACGTTCCTGGTGCAGCACTGGCTGGGCGCCGAGGGCATGCCGCGCCGCTACGCCGACTATCTCGCCGCCGACGGCTTCACGGCGCTGAACACGGTCTCGTCGATCGGCGCGTTCCTGCTGGGCATGTCGACGCTGCCGTTCCTCTACAACGTCTGGAAGACCGCGAAGTACGGCAAGAGGGTCGAGGTCGACGACCCTTGGGGCTACGGCCGCTCCCTGGAGTGGGCGACCTCCTGCCCGCCCCCGCGGCACAACTTCAACGCGCTGCCGAAGATCCGCTCCGAGTCCCCGGCGTTCGACCTGCACCACCCTGATCACGCGTTGGAGGCTCCGCAGCCCGAGCCAAAGAGCGAGCAAGCCGGCCGTGAGCGGTCCTGATCGCCTCCACCAGCTCGTCCGGCTCCACGACCTCGAACTCGAAGCCCAGCAGCATCACGTGGATCACCATCACGTCGAGGCTCCCGGCGCCGGTGCGCAGGAGGCAGCTGTCGGGACCGTCCGCCTCCAGCTGACCGGTGGTGGGCGAGATGCTCGCGGCGGCCTCCTCCAGGGGCACCAGCAGCCGGACGACGGCGTGCGAGGCGTACGCGCGCGTGGAGACGCCCTGCGAGACGTACGCGGCGAGGTCGTCGGCGGGCGGGGTGCGCGGCGTGAAGCGCGGGCCGTGCGGCGGCCTGGGGGTGATGCGGTCGACGCGGAACGTACGCCAGTCCTCGCGGTCGAGATCCCAGGCGACCAGGTACCAGCGCCGCTCGCTACACACCAGGCGGTGCGGCTCGACGGTACGGCGGGTGGAGGCGCCGCCGTGGTCGCGGTACTCGAAGCGCAGTCGCTCGGCGTCCCGGCAGAGGTTGGCGAGTTCCGTCAGTACGGCCGGGTCGACGGCGGAGGGCTGGGGGCCGCGCAGCATCGGCACGGTGAAGGCGTTCAGGGCGCCCACGCGGCGGCGCAGCCGGTTCGGCAGGACCTGCTCCAGCTTGGCGAGGGCCCGCACCGAGGTCTCGCCGATGCCCTCGATTCCCTGGCCCGCGGCCGCGCGCAGCCCTACGGCCACGGCGACCGCCTCGTCGTCGTCCAGCAGCAGGGGTGGCAGCTCGGCGCCGGCACCGAGCTGGTAGCCGCCGCCGGTGCCGGGGCTGGCGTTGACCGGGTAGCCCAGCTCGCGCAGCCGGTCGACGTCCCGGCGGATGGTGCGCGGGGTGACGCCGAGGCGGTCGGCCAGGTCGGCGCCGGACCACTCGCGGTGGGCCTGGAGCAGGGAGAGCAGCCGCAGGAGTCTTGCCGAGGTCTCCAACATGATCCGATTTTGCCTCGCTCAGGGGCTCGGGAGTGCCCCTAACAGCGTTGCCGGCACCCGGGATTCGACGCTCAGGTTGCCTTGCCGGGTTTCGTAGGGGACCCGGGAGGCGGAGGGGTGCACGTCCATGTCCCCCGGCGCCAGTCGATGGTCCGACTCCTCCTCCGTCACGCTGGCGTACGCGTCCCAGTGGCCCTCCGGCAGGGCCACGTTGCTCGGGAGCGCGGCCCGCAGTCGGCCCGTCGTCGCCGGTGTCAGGGGCAGGTTGACCTCCTCGTCGCCCTCGCGGTGGCGCAGGACGAGGTGGGCCGCCTCGGTGGCCACGACCGCGGTGACGTCAAAGGTCAGCCCGCCCGCCGAATCCGCGATGCAGTCGGCGCGCAGTGGTACTGCCTGCGACACGGGCGTCATGCGCTGCGGTTCCTCCCTCGGCTCTCGGCTTGGTCGGTTGGACCGGCGACACCGCCTTTTGGTTGCCCGTCACGGCCGGTACGACAGCTGCGGGACGTCGAAGCACGTGTGGTTCATGTCTCCTTGGGCGACCCAGCCCCGGCCGTCCTTCCAGCGGGCCACCGACAGACAGGTCCGGCGGGTCTTCGGCGGCTCGGCCAGCCGCTCGAACCGGACCGGGATCAGCAGGCCGTCGGCGGTGTATCCCTGGCTGCGGTTCATGAAGTCGTCGACGCACGCGCGCGTGACGCCCTGCCCGGCGCACGACTGGGCGGCGTCCGTGAACCACATGGCCGCCGCCCAGCCCTCCAGCTGCCACTGGGAATGCGTCTTGAGCCCCTTGGTGGCGTCCCGGAACTCCCGTACGGCGGCCTGGCCGGTGTCCTCGTGGTTGCGGGACGATCCGGTCGCCCACAGGGCGTTGCGGCAGCGCGGGGAGTCCTTGTGGTCCTCGGCGACGGTGGACGTCCAGTTCTGGACGTTCGTGACCTTGGCGGTGATCTCGGCGCCGACGTCGTCCATCGCCTTGCACAGCTGGGCGTTGCCGTGGGTGTCGATGGCGTCGAAGACGAGGTCGGCGCCCTGCTCCTTCAGATCGGCCGCCACCGCGCGGAAGTTGGGCAGCGCGAAGTCGACCTGCTCGGTGACGACCTTGTAGCCCTCGGCCTTCAGCCCCCGCTCGACGAGCCGGGCGTAGGCGGCGGACGCGGACTGGTTGTACGAGACGACGGCGGCCGTACGGGCGCCGTGCTCGCGCTTGAAGTAGCGGTAGACCTCGGTGCCGCCGTACTGCATGCCGTCCCAGCCGGTGGTGCCGTTGCGGGGCGCGAGGCTGCCGTAGATGCCGTACAGGTGCGGGTAGGTGTCATAGGCGGTTCCGATGGGCTGGCCGCCGATGTCGGGCACGCGTGCGCGTGAGACGCGGGACGCGCCCGCGTAGTCCAGGGCGGTGGTGGCGACCAGGGCGACGACCTTGTCCTCGTCGACGAGCTTGTGCACGCACTCGTTGTTGCCGACGCCGCTGCCGCCGTCGTCGCACTCGCGCACCTCGACGCGGCGGCCGTCGATGCCGCCGCGTGCGTTGAGGCGGTCGAAGTACGCCTTGGCGCCGTCGCGCGGGCCGGTGAAGGCGCTGCCGCCGACCGGGCTGGTGGCACTGGCGATGATGCCGACCCGGATCGGGGTGCGGTCGCCCGCGGGTGTCGTGGGGCCGCCCCGGTCGCGGTGCTCGAAGTCGCTCTCCGGCAGCCGGCTGCCGCACGCCGTACTCAGAGCCAGCACCATCACGGCGATCGCCGCCTCAGCACCCCGGGATCGGCGACCCATTGCCGCTCAACTGGACCAGCGCGCACAGTGTCTTCGCGGACACCTTCCAGGTGCCGTCCTGTTCGACGGCGGTGCCTGAGGCGTTGGGCAGGGCCGTCGCGCCCTTCAGCGTCAGGTCGTACGTCACGTTCGCGCCGGTCGGCGAGGTGAACTCGACCTTGGAGACCTTCGCCTCGACCTGCCCGCCGCGCTCGTCACCGCTGAACGCCTCCAGGACCGGCGCCATCCGGTCGCCGTTCTCCAGGACGGTCTGCTTCTCCTCCATGGGCGTCGCCGGGTCGAAGAACTTCTGCCAGTTCTGCTCGATCTCGGTCTCGGCCGCTCCTGGGTCGGCGGGCGCCGTCGCGGCCGGCGACTGCTCGGCAGGCCCGGTCTGCTCGACGCTGGGGTTCGGCGGCGTCTCGTTGCCGCCGCCTCCCTCGTCGTCGCTGCAGGCCGCCAGGGCCGGGGCGAGGAAGAGGAGCAGGGCCGCCGCTACCGCGGTGCCCCGTCCTGTCGCCCGTGGGCCGTGCCGCCTGTCCGCGTTGCTCCGCCTGAGGTCGCTCCCGAGAACCATCTGGCTCACCGCCGGGTGTCGATCCGGGCCGTGTGCGCCCGGTGCTTTCAGGGTCAGCTTGCAGGAGGCATAGTGCAAGCCATTGGCTGACATGGACAGGCACATGCGCCGAATCCCGATGTGCGTGCCCCCGAACCCGACGCGTGGGAGCCAGCGATGCGGACAGCCCGACTGCGGACCATGCACCCCGTCCTGTGGGCCGGCTGGGCCGCGCTCGCGGCCGGCGCGGTGCTGTGCGTCATCGGCTGGTACGGCGTCTCCGGCGAGCGCTTCGCCGAGCGGCAGCTGCCGTATCTCGCGTCCTGCACGGTCCCCGGCGCAGCGCTGATCATCGCCGGGTCGCTGCTGCTGACGCACGGCCGGGGCGCGCTCGCCGCCGCGCGCGTGGAGGAGCTGTACGGCCTTCTGGTGGCCGTGGAGCCGGCCGACGCCGATGAGTCCGGCCAGGCGGCCACGGCGCCCGCGGCGGTCAGCGGGGACCTGCTGATGGTGCCGGGCGGCACCCTCTGGCACCGCGCCGACTGCCCGCTGGTCGCCGGCAAGGTGGAGGCCGTACCGGTCGACGCGAAGCTGGTGCGCAGCGGCGAACTGGGCCCGTGCCCGATCTGTGAGCCCGCCGAAGCGGACGACTGAGGTCCGCCCCGGTGTCCTCCCTGACGTACGACCTCACGCTGGCCGGCCTGGCGGTCGGCAGCGCCGCCGCGCTCAGCGGGATCGGCCTGGTCGTGACGTACCGGGCGACCGGCGTGCTGAACTTCGCGCACGGGGCGATCGCGATGGTGTGCGCGTATGCGCTGTGGCAGTGCGTGGTGGAGTGGGGCTGGCCGCTGTGGGCGGGCGCGACGGTGACCCTGCTGGTGCTCGCGCCCGGCATCGGGATGGCGCTGGAACGGTTCGTCTTCCGTCCGCTGGCGGTCCTGGGGAGCGACCCGGCGCAGACCCTGGTCGCCTCCATCGGCGTCTTCGTGCTGCTGGTGGGCGGCGCGGTACTGCTGTGGGGCCAGGGGGCGCGGGACGACGCGCCGGAGCTGATGTCGGCGGAGCCCTGGGGCCAGCTGGCGGTGGCGCTGCTGCTGGCGGCCGGGGTCGGCGCGGTGATCCGCTGGACGCGCTTCGGCCGGGAACTGCGTGCCGTGGTCGACGACCGTCAACTGGCGGTCCTCGGCGGTATCGACGCGGACCGGGTGGCGGCGGCGGGCTGGGCGTTCGGCTCGTTCACGGCGGGCCTGACGGGCGTGCTGCTGGCCCCGTACGTGCGACTGGACCCCTACGGCATGCCGCTGCTGGTCATGGAGGTGGTCGCGGTCGCGGTGGCCGCGCGGATGCGCAGCCTGCCGGTCGCCGTGCTGACGGCGCTGGCCATCGGGGTGGCGCAGAGCCAGCTGACGCGGCTGCACCCGACGGGCTGGGGCGCCCCGCTCCTCCAGGCCGTCAGCACGAACCTCTTCGTCGTCGCCCTGCTGATCGCGGCCCTGGCCCTCCCAAGTGTCGGCACCCGCGACGCGCTCCCCCGCTCGGCCACCGCGCGCGTGCCGACCCCTCCGGGCGCCTGGATCGTGGCGCTGGTCCTCTTCCTGCTCCCCCTGGGCTTCGCGGGCTCGGACCTGCATACGTCGGTGCAGGTCCCGGCGCTGGGCGTGGTGCTGCTCTCCCTGGTCGTCGTCACCGGCCGCGGCGGCCAGATCTCCCTGGGGCAGGCGGCGTACGCGGGCCTCGGCGCCCTGTTCACGGCCCTGCTGGCGGCGGGCCGCTTCCCCGGCCTCCCCCGGCTGCCGGAGCTCGCGGCCCTCGCGCTGGCAGTCGTCCTGGTGGCCCCGCTCGGTCTCCTCACCGGCTGGCCGGCGATCAACCGCCGGGGCCTGGCCCTGGCGCTGGCGACCTTCGCGGTCGGCGTCGGCGTGAGCCGCTTCGTCTTCGCCCAGCCGTACGCGATCTCGGGCCTCTCCCTGGGCCGCCCGGCGGGCTTCGACGGCGACCGCGCCTACTACGTCCTGGAACTGACCCTCCTGGCAGCCGCCCTGCTGACGACCTGGCTGCTGCGCCGGGGCCGCACGGGCCGGGCCCTCGCGGCGATGCGGGACCACGAGTCCGGGGCATCGGCGGCAGGCGTCCAGGTGCCCTCCCTCAAACTCCTGGCCTTCGTCTCGGGCGCCGCCCTGGCAGCCCTGGGCGGCGGAATGCTCGGCATGGGCCTGCGCGCCTTCGACCCGGCCGCCTACGACCCCGTCCGCGGCCTCCTCTGGTTCGCCGCGGTAGTCGTCCTGGGCGCCGACAGCACCCTCGGCGCCCTGGCCGCGGCGGCCCTCCTCGTCGGCCTCGACGCGGGCGCCCGTGGCGGCGTGGCAGCGGCCCTGATCGGCATCCTGGCGGTACTGGTGGGCCGCTTCCCCGGCGGACCGTACGAGGCACTGCGGACGGCGGCGGGGAGTCTGCGGCTGCGCCGCGGGGCGAGGCTGACGGCGGTGGGGGTGAGGGCACGGAGGCGACTGCGGCCGACGGAGCGAGGAGCTGCACCTCGGCCGACCCTGACGGGCTTGACCGCGTCGGGCGTCGCAGGCCAGGAGGCCGCCGACGGCGCTTTGCCCCCACAAGGGCCGAACGCGGCCGAAGGCCGTGTGCCCACCCGCACACCGGCCCTCAGCACGCACCACCTCCAGGCCCGCTACGACAACTTCACCGCCCTGGACGGCATCACCGTCACCGTCGACCCCGGCCAGGTCACCGCCATCGTCGGCCCCAACGGCGCAGGAAAGAGCACCCTGTTCCACTGCCTCGCCGGCACCCACCGCCCCGCCCACGGCCAAGTCCTGTTCGGCACCCGCGACATCACCCACCTCCCCGCACACGCCCGCACCCGCCTGGGCATCGCCCGCACCTTCCAGCAACTGGCCGTCTTCCCTTCGTTGACCGTGGCCGAGAACGTCCGCGTAGGCGCAGAGCAGGGACGGATCCGAGACCCCTCGGCCGTGGAGCGGGCCCTCAGACTCCTGGGGCTCGACGGCCCGGTGAGGGCCCTGCCGGCCGCAGACCTGCCCACCGGCACCCTGAGACGCGTCGAACTGGCCAGGGCCCTCGCGGGCAGCCCGCGCGTGCTGCTCCTCGACGAACCCGCCGCCGGTCTCGACACCGCAGAGGTCACCGCACTGGCCCGCATCCTCAAGGCCCTCGCCGCCGACGGCACAGCCCTGCTCGTCGTCGAGCACGATCTCGACCTGGTCGCCGACCTCGCCCACACCGTGCACGTCATGGCGGCGGGCCGCATCGTCGCCTCCGGCCCTCCCGACCGTGTGCTCGGCGCGGCAGGCTCCCAGGAGGCCCCCGCATGACGACGATCTCCCTGCGCCACGCACGCGTGCGCTACGGCCCTCTGGAGGCCCTCCACGGCATCACGGTCGCCGCCCCCGGCCCCGGCCTCACCGTCCTGCTGGGCCGGAACGGATCCGGGCGTACGACAGCGCTGCGCGCCCTCGCGGGGACCGTGCCCCTGTCCGGCGGCGCGGTGATGTGGGACGGCGCCGACGTGACCCGGCTGCCCGCGTACGAGCGTGCCCGCCGCGGACTGTGCCTGGTCCCCGAGCGGCAGGCGGTGTTCGGCTCCCTCACCGTGCGCGAGAACCTCGAACTCGCCGCCCGGTCGTACGACATCGCCCTCGACGCCTACCCGCGGCTCGAACCGCTCCTGGCCCGCCGCGCCGGCACCCTCTCGGGCGGCGAGCAACGCATGCTGGCCCTGTCCCGCGCCCTGTTGGCACGCGCGCGTGTCGTGCTCGTGGACGAACCCGCGCAGGGCATGTCGGCCACGGTCGCCGCCCGTACGTACGAACTCCTGAGCGAACTCGACGCCTGTGTGGTCGTCGCCGAGCAACGGGTGCCGCCCGGCCTGCACGGCCGGGCGGCACTCGTCTACGAACTGCGCCGCGGCGCGGTCGTGTTCAGCGGCGAGTCGGGCGAATGGGCGCGCCGTGCAGCGCACCGAACCGGGTCGGCCCCTTCCGGATGAGCTGCGACGTCTTCGAGGTCAGCCGGTCCGTGACGCTGGGCCGCCGCAATTCCATACGGCCCTTGAGCCCGTACCGCCTGGAACAGTGCGGCCAGGCTCCCCACCCCTGACTTGCCACCACCTTCCGGGCGATGGTGATCTGCTGCTTGCGACTGGCGAGATCCGCGCGCGGGGCGTACTTCGACCCGCCGAAGGCCTCCCAGGTGCTCTGCGAGAACTGCAGCCCCCCGTAGTGGCCGTTGCCGGTGTTGATCTGCCAATTCCCGCCGCTCTCGCACTTGGCGACACAGCCCCAGGGCCACTGGTCCTTGGCGCACGCGAGCGCCGCGGGTTTGGGAGGCGGTCCTGGGGCCGGTCGGGGCGGCGCCGTATGGATGTGACGCGTTGCGTGTGTTGCCTGTGCTGCGTGCGTCGGCCCCGGGGCGACGGCTGTGAACAGCGTGGCGGCCAGGACGATCGTGAGCGGTGTGCATTTCATATGAGCACGCTAGGCAGCCCATTGCGGCCATCCCGCGCGGCGCGTCCGACGAACGCCGGGGCCCCACCCGGTCGGCGGACCGGGCGGGGCCCCGAACTGTGGGCAGGGAGCGCCGCTCAGAGTTCGAGGCGCTGCCCGGGCACGATGAGGTTGGGATCGGCCCCGATGACGGCCTTGTTGGCCTCGTGGAGCTGTCGCCAGGTGGTCCCGTGCCGGTCTGCGATGCCGCTGAGCGTGTCGCCCTCACGGACGGTGTAGTCACCACGGGACGAGTCGCGGTTCGTGTGTCCCGACGAACGCTCCGAACGCTCCGACGTGGGCGCCGGAGTCGACGGGGCCGCCTTGGCGGCGGGGGCGCCCGAACCGGCGGCGGAGGCCGCGGGTGCGCTGCCGGACGCACCGGCCCGGGCCGAACAGGTCGGCCACGCGCCCCAGCCCTGGGCGCGCTGGACCTTGGTGGCCACCGCGATCTGCTGGTCCCTGCTTGCCTGGTCCGCCGTGGGCGCGTAGGCCGTACCGCCGTAGGCGCGCCAGGTGGAGGCGGCGAACTGCAGTCCGCCGTAGTAGCCGTTGCCGGTGCTGATGTGCCAGTTGCCGCCGCTCTCGCACTGGGCGATGCGGTCCCACACTCCACTGTCCGCCGCTGCGGCGTTGCCGGTCGCGGCCAGCAGTCCGAGCGGGGCGAGCAGTGCCGCCCCGGCGAGGACCGCCGTCGTACGAGTCCGGCTCCCGTTCGGAGCCTTCGGCGCCTTACGAGCGTTGTTGTGAGTGGTATCGGCACATTCGGACATGTAGTTCCCTCTCCAAGGACCCGGGGTCCCCCAAGGCGGAACGCCACTCCCCACGCCACCGGGCGTGTGAGTCGCGCTCGCCCCGTCCGCCCGAGGATGGTGCTACAAGCTGGTTGGTGCGGTCGGCGGACGTACCCGAGCGGTGCTCGTTGCACACGGCCGAGGAATCTATGGACAGCGGGCAGTCGGCATCAACCAACTCCTCGTCGCTCCAGGCCAGTTCACAGTTACCCCCGGTATCGGCGAATTTCAGCCACCCACTTCATTCGCTGATTTCCGGATTTGTCGACCAAGCACCCTGATGATCTGTGACGCACCCCACGCAACCAACTTCCTTGCATTTCCCTCCAGTTGACCGTGAGTGCGCGATTCCGCACCCGGGGTGACGGTGCGCGATGGATGGTTCGATTCCGTTCGCCCTGGTGCGTGACTCCCGCCACAGATCGTCCGTTGTCTTCTTCATGAGCCCGGGACCCGCCCGGTTCACGGGCCGGGAGCCACCCGGCCCGTCCACGCACCACATCCCGAGGGAGCCACCCGTGCCGCGCATGCTCGACGTCAGCGACGAGGTACGTGCCGAGATCGGCGACGAAGAGGCCGACCGGCTGCTCGCCGGAGCGAACGCCCCGGGCAGTTACGACTGCACCTCCTGCCGCACCCCGGGCGACTCCGAACAGGAGCGCACCAGCACCGTCCTGTTCATCGGGGACGAGACCGCCGTCCTCGCCTTCGCCCACGCCACCTGTCTGCCCTCCCAGGTCGTCCAGGTGACCGAGGAGCAGTTGCAGGGTGCCGTGAAGTCCATCACCGGCGACCGGGTCGACCTGGAGCCGGAGTCGATCGTGCCGGAGCAGGCCGTGCTCGGAGTCACCAGCGGACTGGTGCTGATCGCCGGGGAGTTGCACCCCGCCCTGGTGGTCGAGCCGACCGGGCCCATCGTGCGGCCCGGGGCGATCGGCGCCGGGGACGACTTCCTGCCGTTGCTCATCGAGCAGGGGTTCATGCCGCTGACGGAGCTGGCCGACGTGCCGCCGGTGCTGCACGGATGGTCCGTACTGCTGGCCATGGGGCAGCTGCACGCGGTGCTGCAGCCGGGGCCGACCGGTGGGCAGCCGGTCGCGTGGTGGCAGGCGCATCAGCCGCTTCAGGTGACCGACGGGTGGCGAGCCGCCGCGAACAAGCACCAGCAGGTGCTGATGTTCGCGGCGCCGGTGGGTTCCATCGGACGCCAGCCCCGCGAGGACCTGCTTCGGGGGGCGCTGGACAAGTCGGCGGCCAACGGGAAGTTGGTCGGGGCCGCGCTGCCACTGGCGGGGACCTGAGAGCGCCCGCCGACCGGGAGCTGTGGGCGTAGTACGTTCCCTGCGCCGAGCAGGCGACCCGTCACCACGGCCGCATCTCTTCGAGCGCGGGGTCGTTTGGACATACGTGCATGCATACGACGTTCCCCGCCTCCAGGGCGGCTCATCGCCCACGCCGATCTACGACGCGCTCTACGCCGAGTACGTCAAGTCCTTCCGCTCGCTGCCGGGTGATCGCAGCGGGGAGGAGGACATGGGGTTCGTCGCGTTCGGGAACATGCAGCACGGCACGGGCTCTTACGGCGGCCACCGCCCGGGGTCGTTCAGCAGCTCGTACAGCGCCTACAGCGCGGGGGCCCACAGCGCCCGGCACGGCAGCAACGGCCAGCAGCCGCAGTGGCAGCGCGTCGGGCACATCGGCCCGCAGGGCGCGGGGATGCATCATGTCCCGGCCGCGCTGCCGCCGGCGCGCAGAGGCTGAGCACACGTCAAAGGGGCGGCCCGGTGCGGGCCGCCCCTTTGACGTGTCCTTGAGCAGCTCTTGCCGCTACTTCTTCTTGCCTCGCTTCTCGCGCACCCGCACCGAGATGTGGATCGGCGTGCCGTCGAAGCCGAACTCCTCACGCAGCCGGCGCTCGATGAAGCGGCGGTAGCCCGCCTCGATGAAGCCGGAGGCGAAGAGCACGAACCGCGGGGGCTTGGTGCCGGCCTGGGTGCCGAACAGGATGCGGGGCTGCTTGCCGCCGCGGATCGGGTGGGGGTGGGCGGCGACCAGCTCGCCGAGGAAGGCGTTGAGCCGCCCGGTCGGGACCCGGGTCTCCCAGCCCGCGAGGGCCGTCTCGATCGCCGGGACCAGCTTCTCCATGTGGCGGCCGGTGGACGCCGAGACGTTCACCCGGGGCGCCCAGGCGACCTGGCCGAACTCGGTCTCGATCTCCCGCTCCAGGTAGTAGCGGCGCTCCTCGTCGAGGGTGTCCCACTTGTTGTAGGCGATGACCATCGCGCGGCCCGCCTCGACGGCCATCGTCACGATGCGCTGGTCCTGGACCGAGATGGACTCGGAGGCGTCGATCAGGATGACCGCCACCTCGGCCTTCTCGACGGCGGCCGCGGTGCGCAGCGAGGCGTAGTAGTCGGCGCCCTGCTGGAGGTGGACACGCTTGCGGATGCCCGCCGTGTCGACGAACTTCCAGGTCACGCCGCCCAGTTCGATGAGCTCGTCGACCGGGTCACGGGTGGTGCCGGCCAGCTCGTTGACGACGACGCGCTCCTCGCCCGCCACCTTGTTCAGCAGGGAGGACTTGCCGACGTTCGGGCGGCCGATGAGAGCGATACGGCGGGGGCCGCCGATCCCGGCGCCGCCGAAGGTCTGCTCGGGCGCGTCCGGCAGGGCCTCCAGAACGGAGTCCAGCATGTCGCCGGTGCCACGGCCGTGCAGCGCGGAGACGGGGTGCGGCTCGCCGAGGCCCAGGGACCACAGGTAGGTCGCGTCTGCCTCGCTGCTGGGGCCGTCCACCTTGTTGGCGCACAGCACCACGGGCTTGCCGGCCTTGCGCAGCAGTCGTACGACGGCTTCGTCGGTGTCGGTGGCACCCACCTTGGCGTCCACGACGAAGACGACGGCGTCGGCGGCCTCGATCGCGTACTCGGCCTGCGCGGCCACGGAGGCGTCGATGCCGAGGACGTCCTGCTCCCAGCCGCCGGTGTCGACGACCTTGAAGCGGCGGCCGGCCCATTCGGCCTCGTAGGTCACGCGGTCGCGGGTGACGCCGGGCTTGTCCTCGACGACGGCCTCGCGGCGGCCGATGATGCGGTTGACGAGTGTCGACTTGCCGACATTCGGCCGGCCGACGACGGCGAGCACGGGCAGCGGTCCGTGACCGGCCGCCTCGATGGCACCCTCGACGTCCTCGAGATCGAAGCCCTCTTCCGCGGCGAGCTCCATGAACTCCGCGTACTCGGCGTCGCCAAGCTCTCCGTGGTCGTGCCCTTCGGGCGAGCCCTCGGAGTGGATGTGGTCGTTCATGAAGTCCGTACCTCGTCGTTCATCGTGGTGATCGGTGGACCGCTCGGCTGTCGCCCTGCTGATCCACTACTCAGTGTCGCCTAGCGACCGGTCAGTCGCCTGGCGTTTTCCAGGTGCGCGGTGAGCTGCTTCTGGATGCGCTCGGTCGCCTCGTCGAGCGTCTTGCGCGTACGCCGACCGCTGCCGTCGCCCGCCTCGAACGGGTCGCCGTACACGACGTCGACGCGGTGGCGCAGCGGCGGCAGCCCCTTCATCAACCGTCCCCGCTTCTCGGAACTTCCCAGCACCGCGACCGGGACGACGGGGGCCCCGCTGCGCACGGCGAAGTAGGCGAGCCCGGCACGCAGCGAGGCGAAGTCGCCCTCACCGCGGGTGCCCTCGGGGAAGATGCCGAGGACGCCGCCGTTGGACAGCACGTCGAGGGCCTGCGTTATCGCCGTGCGGTCGGCGGAGTGGCGGTCCACCTTCAGCTGGCCGATGCCGGTCAGGAAGGGGTCGAGCGGGCCGACGAAGGCTTCCTTCTTGATCAGGAAGTGCACGGGCCTGGGCGACACGCCCATCACCATCGGCCCGTCGATGTTGTGGCTGTGGTTGACCGCGAAGATCACCGGCCCGGTCGGCGGCACCTTCCAGGCGCCCAGGACCCGGGGCCGCCACAGCCCGTACATCAGGCCGACGCCGATGCGCCTCCCGACGTCGGCACCCCGCTCGGACGAATGGCTCACTTCCCTGCTCGCTTCTCCTCGACGAGCGTGACGACGCACTCGATGACCTGCTGCAGCGTGAGCTCGGTGGTGTCCACCTCGACCGCGTCGTCCGCCTTGGCGAGCGGCGAGGTCTTGCGGCTGGAGTCCGCCGCATCACGCTTGACCAGCGCGTCACGGGTGGCGTTGACGTCGGCGCCCTTCAGCTCACCGCTGCGGCGGGCCGCGCGGGCCTCCGGGGAGGCGGTGAGGAAGATCTTCAGGTCGGCGTCGGGCAGCACGGTCGTACCGATGTCACGGCCCTCGACGACGATGCCGGCCTCCGCGGAGGTCGCCAGGGTGCGCTGCAGCTCGGTGATCCGGGCCCGCACGTCGGGCACCGCGCTGACCGCGCTGACCTTGGAGGTGACCTCCTGGGTGCGGATCGGGCCGGAGACGTCGGTGCCGTCGACGGTGATCGTCGGGTTGCCCGGCTCGGTGCCGGAGACGATCTCCGGCTTGCCGGCCACGGCGGCGATCGCGGTCGGGTCCTCGATGTCGATCCCGTTGGCCACCATCCACCAGGTGATCGCCCGGTACTGGGCGCCGGTGTCGAGGTAGCTCAGCCCGAGCTGTGCGGCAACGGCCTTCGACGTGCTCGACTTGCCCGTGCCGGAGGGGCCGTCGATGGCGACAATCACGGGCTTGGCGGCACCGTTTTCCACGGGGGGACACCTTCCAGATGCGGTGTGACGGGAGTGTGGGGACGCGAGGGCGCCCCGCACAAGGTTACTGGGTGCGCGTCACTCGTCCGGCCGCCCGTGGCTCGTCCGGACGGCCACGGGGCACGGCGGCGGGGGCGGGACCCCTACTGACGGATCGCCCAGCCCCGCTCCCGCAGCGCCGCCGACAGCACCGGCGCCGCCTTCGGCTCCACGATCAGCTGGACCAGACCCGCCTGCTGCCCGGTCGCATGCTCGATCCGTACGTCCTCGATGTTGACCCCGGCCAGCCCCGCGTCCGCGAAGATCCGCGCCAGCTGTCCCGGCTGGTCGTCGATCAGCACGGCGACGACCTCGTAGATCCGGGGAGCGGCCCCGTGCTTGCCGGGAACGCGCACCTGCCCGGCGTTCCCCCGCCGCAGCACGCCCTCGATTCCGGACGTGCCCTCCAGCCGCTTGTCCTCGTCGGAGGACTGCAGCGCCCGCAGTGCCCGCACCGTCTCCTCCAGGTCGGTCGCGACATCGGTGAGCAGGTCGGCGACGGGCCCCGGGTTCGCGGAGAGGATGTCGATCCACATCCCGGGCTCGGAGGCCGCGATCCGCGTCACATCACGGATGCCCTGACCGCACAGCCGTACGGCCGTCTCCTCGGCGTTCTCCAGACGTGCGGCGACCATGCTGGACACCAGGTGCGGCATGTGGGACACGAGGGCCACCGCGCGGTCGTGGGCGTCGGCGTCCATCACCACCGGCACGGCCCGGCAGTGCGAGACCAGCTCCAGGGCGAGGTTCAGCACCTCGGTGTCGGTGTCGCGGGTCGGCGTCAGCACCCAGGGTCGGCCCTCGAACAGGTCGGCGCTCGCGGCCAGGGGGCCGGACTTCTCACGCCCCGACATGGGATGCGTACCAATGTACGAGGACAGGTCCAGGCCCAGCGCCTCCAGCTCACGGCGCGGCCCGCCCTTGACGCTGGCCACGTCGAGGTAGCCGCGGGCCACGCCCCGGCGCATGGCGTCGGCGAGCACCCCGGCCACATGGGCGGGCGGGGCGGCGATGATCGCGAGGTCGACGGGGCCGTCGGGTGCCTCGTCCGTGCCGGCGCCGAGCGCGGCCGCCGTACGGGCCTGCTCGGGGTCGTGGTCGGCGAGGTGGACGACGACGCCGCGGCTCGCCAGCGCGAGGGCGGCGGACGTGCCGATGAGGCCGGTGCCGATGACGAGTGCGGTTCTCACTGGGCGATGTCCTTGCGCAGGGCGGCCGCGGCACCGAGGTAGACGTGCGCGATGTCGGCGCGGGGCTTGTCGGACTCGATGTGCGCGAGGACCCGTACGACCCGGGGCATGGCGCCCTCGATGTCCAGTTCCTGGGCGCAGATCAGCGGTACGTCGGCGAAGCCGTTGCCCAATTTGCGGGCGGCGGCCGCCGGGAAGTCGCTGTGCAGGTCGGGCGTGGCCGTGAACCAGATGCTGATCACGTCGTCCGCGGTGAGGTCGTTCCGCTCCAGGATCGCGGTGAGCAGGGCCCCGACCTGCTCGTCCATGTGACCGGCCTCGTCCTGCTCCAGTTGGACGGCCCCCCGGACCGCTCGTACCGCCACGGCGCTGCTCCTTGCTGACGTACGGATCGACTCTTCGGCTGTCCAGCCTAGTCAGCCCATGTGCCGCCCAGGCACGTCGCCCGCCCCCTGAGACACCGGAGGTCACCAGAATACGAAATGGGCGTTTTCTTGCATCTGATCCCAGGTTGCTTCTTCTTTGATGGTTTGAGTGCAAAGATGCTGTTGATCCATGCGAAGCGCTTCCGCCCTCCGGTTCTTCCGCCCTCTGGTTCTTCCGCACATTCGGAGTGACGACATGACCTACCGTCCGACGCGGCGCACGCTCCTCATCGCGACCGGTGCGACGGGTGCGACGGCGCTCGTCGCCGGCTGCGGCGATTCCGACGACAGCGGCGGGTCGACCGACTCGACCCCCACCACCTCGCCCGACCAGGACAGTCAGGACGGCCAGGAGGGCCAGGAACTGGCCTCCACCTCCGACATCCCGGTGGGCGGCGGCACGATCTTCAAGGACGAGAAGGTCGTGGTGACCCAGCCCGAGCAGGGCGATTTCAAGGCCTTCTCCGCCATCTGCACCCACCAGCAGTGCCTGGTCGGCAGTGTTTCGGACGGAACGATCAACTGCCCGTGCCACGGCAGCAAGTTCAAGATCACGGACGGCGCGGTGGCCAACCCACCGGCGACGAAGCCGCTGCCGGCGAAGAACATCGTCGTGGAGGGAAATTCGATCCGGCTGGTGTGATCCGCCGCGTACGCTCCGGGGAATGCGCCCCGAGACCCTGGTCCGCGACCACACGATCTATGCCTGTGTGATGGGCTCGCGCTCCTTCGGCCTGGCGACGGACGGCAGCGACACCGACCGCAGGGGTGTGTTCCTCGCCCCCACGCCGCTCTTCTGGCGCTTCGACAAGCCGCCGACGCACATCGACGGCCCGCTGGAGGAGCAGTTCAGCTGGGAACTGGAGCGCTTCTGCGAACTCGCCCTGCGCGCCAACCCGAACATCCTGGAGTGCCTGCACTCCCCGCTCGTGGAGCACGTCGACGACACGGGCCGCGAGCTCCTGGCCCTGCGCGAGGCGTTCCTGTCCCGCCAGGCCTTCGAGACGTTCACGCGCTACGCACTGGGCCAGCGCAAGAAGCTGGAGGCGGACGTCCGCTCCCACGGCGCCCCGCGCTGGAAACACGCGATGCACCTCCTCCGTCTCCTGACGAGCGCCCGCGGCCTGCTGCGCACCGGACGTCTGACGATCGACGTCGGTGACGATCGCGAGCCGCTGCTGGAGGTCAAGCGCGGCGAGGTCCCCTGGCCGGAGGTCGAGTCCCGGATGACCCGTCTGGCGAGGGAGGCGGAGGAAGCCGTCCACCACAGCCCGCTCCCGGCCGAGCCGGACCGCCGCCGGGTCGAGGACTTCCTGATCCGCGTCCGCCGCGCGTCAGCTCTCCAGCCGGGTCCGTACGACGAAGGTGTGCAGGGCGTCGTGGACGCTCGGGGCGTCGGGCAGGGCTGAGGCCGCCTGCGTCTCGTCGAGCAGACCGTGCAGCCGCTCGACGTCGGCCGCCACGCGCGCGTGGTCGACGTCGGCGGGCCCGTGCTCCTGCTCCGCCTTCGCCGCGATCAGCTCCGGCAGATAGCCGGGCGCCTGGGCCTGCGCGCCCGGGACGGTCTCCCCGACCAGCGTGGGCAGATGCGGCTGCACCTCACCGCTGCGCATCAGATGGATGCCGGTGAGCAGCACCCGGAAGGTGTAGAGCAGCGGCTTGAGCTCGCCGGTCTTCTCGAAGAGCCGCCACTGCGTGTTCGCGAAACCCCGGTAGTGATGGGCGTGGTGGCTGGTGAGGACGCCGGGTGCCAGCTCGGCCAGCTCACGGTGGGCGTCCGTGGTGTGCACGACGAGCGGCGAGAGCAGCTGCTCCAGCACATAGCCGTTGCGGCGCAGCATCAGCCTGACGAACTTGCGCAGGTCGTGCGTGACCAGGTCCATCTCGACGCCGTCCCGGACCCACATCCGTGACCGCGTCTCGTCCGGCTCCCGCAGCCCGACGAGGTCGGCGGCCGGCAGCAGATGCACGCCCCGCAGGTCGACGTCCGAGTCGCGGGACGGAAAGCCGTACAGATGCGCGCCGGAGACGGTCGCGAACAGCACCGGGTCGGGCTGCTCGGCGACGACGGGCGTGAGGTCGATGTCCAGGGCGTCGATCATCCGTCAAGCGTCCCAGAGCGCTCCGAGGGTCAGCAGATCACCCCGGTACTCGATCCGGTCCGCCCACTCGGTCGGCCAGGCGTCCGCGCCCAGATACGCGCCCGCGAAGGCCCCCGTCAGGCACGCGATCGAGTCCGAGTCGCCCGACGTACAGGCGGCCCGGCGCAGGCCCGTCAGTGGCTCGTCGACGAACCACAGGAAGCACAACAGGCCGCAGGCCATGGCTTCTTCGGCGATCCAGCCCTCGCCGGTGGCCAGGCACGGATCGGTCTCCGGCGAGACGGTCCGTACGGCGTCCTGAAGCCGGTCCAGGATCCCCAGGCACTCGTCCCAGCCTCGCGTGATGAAGTGCTCGGGGGTGGGGTCCTGGCTGCGGGTCCACAGGTCGCCGAGCCAGCGCTCGTGGTAGCGGGTGCGGTTCTCGTAGGCGTACGACCGCAGCAGCCCGACCAGTCCGGTCGGCTCGGCGCCCTGGGCGAGCAGGCGTACGGCGTGCGCGGTCAGGTCGGAGGCGGCGAGGGCTGTCGGGTGCCCGTGGGTGAGCGCGGACTGCAACTGGGCGGCGCCCGCGCGCTGTTCGTCACTGAGACCGGGGACGAGCCCGATCGGTGCCACGCGCATGTTGGCGCCGCAGCCCTTGGAGCCGATCCGGCTCGCGTCCTGCCAGGGCATGTCAGTGCGCTCCAGCAGGTCACAGGCCATGAGGCAGGTGTTGCCCGGAGCCCGGTTGTTCTCCGGGGACCGATTCCAGGCCACGAACTCCGCGCGTACCGGCTCCACCATCGCCTCGGGTCCGAGCACGCCCAGGTCCATCGCCGTCCGCAGCCCCTTGCCCAACGCCAGCGTCATCTGTGTGTCGTCGGTGACGATGGCCGGCGTCGGCAGCTCCATCTCGCGCCACGGCCCGCACTTGGCGAGGATCGACGGCACGTCGTTGAACTCGGTCGGGAAGCCGAGCGCGTCCCCGAGGGCGAGGCCGAGCAGGGAGCCGGTGGCGGCGCGCTTGCGGACGGTGGTCGTGGTCATGCGGGGCGTCCTTCCGGGGTGGGCCGCAGCAGGGGCGGGTGGAGGGTGGCGGCGGCACCGGCGCGGTACAGCGCGGCCGGTTTGCCACGGCCGCCGGTGAGCCGGGCGGCGCCGGGCACGGGCTCGACGAAGCCCGGCGTGGCGAGCACCTTGCGGCGGAAGTTGGGCCGGTCGAGGGCGGTGCCCCACACGGTCTCGTAGACCTGTTGCAGCTCGCCGAGCGTGAATTCGGGTGGGCAGAATGCCGTGCCGAGGTTGGAGTACTCGAGCTTGGCGCCGACGCGCTCATGGGCGTCGGCCAGGATCCGGTCGTGGTCGAAGGCGAGCGGACCTGCCGTGTCGTACGGCACCCAGCGTGCCTGCGCGGCGTCGCTGCCGCCGTGCGGTTCGGGCGGGTGCGGCAGCAGGGCGGCGAAGGCGACCGTCACGACCCGCATGCGGGGGTCGCGGTCGGGTTCGCTGTAGGTCCGCAGCTGCTCCAGGTGCAGTCCGGAGACGTCCGACAGGCCGGTCTCCTCGGCGAGTTCGCGCCGGGCGGCGGTCTCCGCCGACTCGTCCGGCTGCACGAACCCGCCGGGCAGCGCCCAGTGCCCCCGGTACGGCTCCTGCCCGCGCTCGACGAGCAGGACGTGCAGGACGCCGTCGCGGATGGTGAGGACGGCCAGGTCGGCGGTGACGGCGAAAGGTTCGTGGGCGTACTTGTCGTAGTCCATGCGAACCCACCCCCTTAATGGTCAGTACGACTATAAAGAGGGTGGGGTGAGTGCCGCAAGCCCTGACCGGGTATCGCTAGGCCCGCGCGCGGGAGGGCGCGAACGCCGCCACCCCCGCTCCCACGGCCGCCGCGGCCGCCGTCACCCACAGCGCCGCCCCGGCTCCGTCGATGAACGACTCCGGCGAGCCGTAGCCGCCGTACGTCGTGAACACGGCTGCGGCGATCGCGATCCCGAAGACGCCGCCCAGCTCGCGCAGCGCGTTGTTGACGCCGGCCGCGACGCCCGCGTCGCCCAGCGGGACGGACGAGGTCACGGCGTTGGCCACGCTCGGGAACACCATGGAGATGCCGACGCCCGCGACGATCAGCGGAACGACGAGGCTGCCGTATCCGACGCCGGGTTCGACCAGCCAGGCCAGCAGCGCGAGGCCCGTCGCCTGGAGCAGCAGGCCGCCCAGCATGAACGGCCGGGTCCCGAACCGGTCGGCGAGCGCTCCGGCGATCGGCGCGATCAGCAGCGGCGTGGCGTTCCAGACGAGGATCCGGACGCCCGCCTCCAGCGGGGAGTAGCCGAGGCCCAGCTGGAAGAGCTGCGTGATCATGAAGAGGGCGCCGAGCAGCGAGGCGAAGAGGAGGAAGGCGGAGGCGTTGGCGGTCGAGAAGCCGCGCCGCCGGAAGTGGGACAGCGGCAGCATCGGACAGCGGGCGCCGTTCTTCTCCCAGCCCAGGAAGGCCGCGACGAACACGACCCCGACGGCCAGCGCGGCCAGTACCTCGGCGCTCCCCCAGCCCGCCTCGGGCGCCCGCACCGGTGCCCAGGCGAGGCCCGTGAGACCCACGGCCGCCAGCACCAGCCCGACGAGGTCGAGTTGGGGGCGGGTGCCGTGGCTCTCGCCCAGCTTGCGGGCGGCGAGGGGGATCATGGCCAGCCCGATGGGCACGTTCAGCCAGAAGATCCACTGCCACGACAGGCCCTCGGTGACGGCCCCGCCCAGCACCGGCCCGGCGGCCACGCCGAGTCCGGTCACGCCGCCCCACATGCCGATGGCGACGCCCCGCTTCTCGGCCGGGAACGCCTCGCTGATCAGGGTCAGGGTGAGCGGCAGCAGTACGGCGGCCCCCGCGCCCTGCAGCAGGCGCGCGCCGATGAGCTGGCCCGGGCCCGAGGCGAGGGCCGCCGCGGCCGAGGCGAGCGTGAAGACGGCGAGGCCCACGACGTACATCCGCCGCCGTCCGAACCGGTCGCCCAGCGCGGCGCCGGTCAGGGTGAGACAGGCGAAGACGAGGTTGTAGGCGTTGATCGTCCACTCCAGCTCGGACAGGCTCGCCCCGAAGTCGGCCTGCAGCGCGGGCAGCGCGGTGGCGACGACCACGACGTCGAGCGAGCACAGCAGCGCGCCGAGCCCGGCGAGGGCGACGGTCCAGCCGCGGCGCGTGGGCGCCTGTGCGGCGGATGCCGGCAGGAGAGGGGCTTTCAGCGTCTCGGTCATGACGATGCCTTCCGTGAGATCACTACGGGTCACTCACGGAAGGCAGACCCGGCTCACTCCGGAAAGGAATCGCGGCGGCCCAGGAAGGCCAGCAGCCGGACGTCGGCACACGCGCGTGGCGGCACCTCGACCCGCGCGCCGAACCGCACGCCCCGGTCCTCCTCGGCGACCACACAGCGGGCGATGCTCAGCAGCTCGGCCGCGAGCGCGCGCGGGATGGGCCTGGGCCGGCCGCAGGCCTGGGCGACGTCCCACCCGTGCACGGCGATCTCGACGGCGCCCACGGCTGCCATCACCCTTACGTCCAGCGGCCGTTCACCGACCAGGACACGCTCCTCGGCGGGCCCGGCCGACCAGGCGCCGAGCACCGCGCACGCGCGCGTGCGGAAGCCGCAGGCCCGGTCGGCACGCGGGATCAGCCCGATCCGCCCGCCGGTCAGGCCCTCGTACAGCGCGTCCAGTGAGTCGTCGAGATGCCCGAGCAGCTCCCCGAGGTCCCATTCGGCGCAGGGCGTCCCGCGCGTCAGGCTCGCGGACTCGGACCCGGCGACGCTGCCCAGCGCGTAGGCGAGCGAACGCTCCAGCAGCTCCCCGGAGTTCATGACAGCTCCTCGGGCAGCCCGAAGCGGTCCAGCAGGTCCGCCGGGTCGAGGAAGGCCGTGATCCGGGCCAGGAGCCCCTTCCGCACCGTGAGCACCTGCAGGGAGTGCGCCCGCAGGACGTCGTCCTCCCCGCGGACGTACATCGCCACCGCCGGCTGCCCGTTCGCACGCGTGCGCAGCATCCGCAGGGTGCCCTTCTCGTGAACACGCGCGTGCAGGAACCGCAGCACGTCCTTCGTGCCGCTGTACCACTCCAGGAAGGGCGGCATCTCCAGCTCGACGCCGTCCTTGAGGAGCCCGATCAGCGAGTCCACGTCGGCGTTCTCGAAGGCGGCCACGTACCGGTCGAGCACCGCGCGGTCGGTGGCGCCCTCGGGTTCCTCGACGAGGTCCTCGTCGGGAGCCACCTCGTCGAGGCGGGCACGCGCGCGCTGGAGGCTGCTCTTCACCGCCGCCGTCGACGTGCCGAGCAGCGCCGCCACCTCGGGCGCCCGCCAGGCCAGCACGTCCCGCAGGATGAGGACGGCCCGCTGCCGCGCGGGCAGCTGCTGAAGGGCCGCGACCAGGGCGAGGCGCAGACTTCCCCGCGCGGCGACGACGCCCGCCGGGTCGACCAGCGCGTCGGGCAGCGGCTGGAGCCACGGAACGTCCGTCACAGGGGCCCTCAGCGGCTCCTCGGGCTCCTCTGCGGGCCCGCCGAGCCCCGAGGGCAGCGGACGGCGGGCCCGGCCCTCCAGCGCCGTCAGACACGTGTTGGTGGCGATCCGGTGCAGCCACGTCCGCAGGGACGCCCGGCCCTCGAAGCCGTCGTAGGACCGCCAGGCCCGCAGATACGTCTCCTGCACCAGGTCCTCGGCCTCGTCGACCGACCCCAGCATCCGGTAGCAGTGCGCGAGCAGCTCCCGCCGGTACGGGTCGGTCAGCCGGTCGAACTCGTCACGGTCCGCAGTGGTCGTACTCATCCCCGCTCCCTCCGTCACCGATACAGACCGGCGGAGCGGCGAAAACGAATCGGCCGGCCCCGGAGCACATCCGGAACCGGCCGATTCGCACGCGTGGGACCGGGATCCGGCCTACAGGTCGACTTCCTTCATCAGCATGCCGACCTCGGTGTTCGACAGCCGCCGCAGCCAGCCCGACTTCTGGTCGCCCAGCGTGATCGGCCCGAAGGCGACCCGCACCAGCTTGTCGACCGGGAAGCCCGCCTCGGCGAGCATGCGGCGCACGATGTGCTTGCGGCCCTCGTGCAGGGTGACCTCGACCAGGTAGTTCTTGCCGGTCTGCTCGACGACCCGGAAGTGGTCCGCGCGCGCGTACCCGTCCTCCAGCTGGATGCCGTCCTTGAGCTGCTTGCCCAGGTCGCGCGGGATCGGGCCGACGATGTGCGCGAGGTAGACCTTCTTCACGCCGTACCTGGGGTGGGTCAGCCGGTGCGCCAGCTCGCCGTGGTTGGTGAGCAGGATGACGCCCTCGGTCTCGGTGTCGAGCCGCCCGACGTGGAAGAGCCGCGTCTCCCGGTTGGTGACGTAGTCACCGAGGCACTGCCGGCCCTCGTTGTCCTCCATCGTCGAGACGACACCGGCGGGCTTGTTCAGCGAGAAGAACTGGTACGACTGCGTCGCGACCGTCAGGCCGTCGACCTTGACCTCGTCCTTCTCCGTGTCGACGCGCTTGCCCTGCTCGAGGACGATCTCGCCGTTGACCTCGACCCGGGCCTGCTCGATCAGCTCCTCGCAGGCACGCCGCGAGCCGTAGCCCGCACGCGCGAGGATCTTCTGCAGCCGCTCGCCCTCCTGCTCGGCGCCAGGGAAGGTCTTGGGCAGCTTGACGTCCTTCTTGCCGGCGTAGCGCTCACGGTTGCGCTCCTCGGCCCGCGCGTCGTACTCGCGCGAACTCGCCGGAGCCGTACGGCCGCGCCCGGTGCCCTGGCCCTGCTTGGGACCGCCCTTGGCGCCGCCGCGCGCAGAGGCGCCGCGCCCCGACTTCGGGCCGTCCTGGGTGGCGCCGGGGCCTACGTCGTAGCGCCGCTCCTCCGGGCGCGGCCTCTTCGGCCGGCCGCCCTGCTTGTCGTCGCGGTTGGTCCCGGCGCCGCGGTTGGTACCGCGGCCACCGCTGCTTCCGCCGCGGCCGCCGCTGTTGCCACCACGGCTCCCGCCGTTGTTTCCGCTGCTGTTCCTGCCGCTGCTGCTTCGCATCAAAGTTCCGTCTGGTCGTCTACGTCGTCGGTGCCCCGGGGTGCCGGGACGCCCGGACCGTCATCGGGAGCGTCCGGGTCGAACGACGGAACGCCTTCCTGGGTCTCGGCCTCGATCGCCTCCGCCTCCGGGAGGAAGGGCGCGAGCTCCGGGAGCTCGTCCAGACCGCGCAGGCCCATCCGCTCCAGGAAGTAGTTCGTCGTCCTGTACAGGATCGCACCTGTTTCGGGTTCCGTGCCCGCCTCCTCGACCAGCCCACGCTGCAGGAGGGTGCGCATCACACCGTCACAGTTCACTCCGCGCACGGCCGAGACCCGGCTACGGCTGACCGGCTGGCGGTATGCGACGACCGCGAGCGTCTCCAGCGCAGCCTGCGTGAGCCGGGCCGTCTGGCCGTCGAGCACCAGCCGTTCGACGGCGGCCGCATACTCGGCGCGGGTGTAGAAACGCCAGCCGCCGGCCACGAACCGCAGCTCGAAGCCACGGCCCTGCACGGCGTACTCGTCGGCCAGCTCCCGCAGAGCGTCGGCAATCTTCCGACGGGGCCGCTCCAGTAGCTTTGCGAGGCGCTCCTCGGTCGCGGGCTCGTCCACGACCATGAGCATCGCCTCCAGGGCGGGCTTCAGGTCGAGGTCCGCGACGCCGCGCAACCCGGCCGGAAGCTCGGTGGTCTCCTCACTCACGCCTTCTTCTCCTCCTTGGGCGGCTCGGGCGGCCGGTCGAACTCGTCGGTCACCAGGGGCTCCCCGTCCCCTGCCCCACCGGTCCACCGCACGATGAGCTCGCCGAGAGCGATCTCCTGGTCGAGGGCGACGGCCTTCTCGCGATAAAGCTCCAGCAGAGCCAGGAATCGCGCTACGACGGTGAGGGTGTCGTCGGTGTCCTCGACCAGGGCACGGAAGCTGGCCTCGCCGAGCTCCTTCAGCCGCGCGACGACGATCCCCGCCTGCTCCTGCACGCTGACGAGCGGCGCGTGGATGTGATCGACGTACACCTGCGGCTTGGGCTTGGGCTGCATCGCCTTGACCGCGAGCCTGGCGAATCCTTCCGCCCCGATGCTGATGACGACCTCGGGCAACAGCTCGGCGTGCTGCGGCTCCAGCCCGACGGTCCGCGGATAGCGCCGGGCCTCGTCGTCCAGCCGCCGGCTGAAGATGTCGGCGATCTGCTTGTACGCCCGGTACTGCAGCAGCCGCGCGAACAGCAGATCCCGCGCCTCCAGCAACGCGAGGTCGGCCTCGTCCTCCACCTCGGCGGCAGGCAGCAGCCGCGCCGCCTTGAGGTCGAGCAGGGTCGCCGCGACGACCAGGAACTCGGTCGTCTCGTCGAGATCCCAGTCCGGCCCCATCGCCTTGATGTGCCCCATGAACTCATCGGTCACCTTGGACAACGCCACTTCGGTGACATCGAGCTTGTGCTTGGAGATCAACTGGAGCAGGAGGTCGAAGGGGCCCTCGAAGTTGGAGAGCCGGACCTTGAAGACGCCGTCGTCGGGTTCCTGGCGGTCGGGGGGTGCTTCCGCGGGTTCGGCAGCAGGCGGCACTCCGCCATCACCACCCCCGTCGTGCCCACCGGCCGGAGCCGAAGACTCGGCCTCAGGCGATGACTCGCTCTCCGCCGCGGGCGGAGCAGGCACCGCCTGCGCAGGAGGTGACAGAACCGGCTCGACCCACGGAGCGCCCGGCCCCCGGCCCAGCGCACGCCGACGACCGCCGGATGCACCGGGACCGGTGGCGGGAACGTCGTTCGAGGTCATAGCCCCCGCAGGCTACCGCTACCGCCCGCGAAGCCGTCGTACCAGGATGCTGGCGTCTCCGCGGCTCTCCAGATCCGCGAGCACCACGGCCACCGCCTCGCGGACGATCCGCCCGCGGTCGACGGCCAGCCCGTGCTCACCGCGGAGCACCAGACGCGCGTGCTCCAGATCCATGAGTTCCTCGGCGGAGACGTACACGGTGATCTTCTCGTCGTGCCGCTCGCGACCACTGGGCCGGCGCGAGGCCTGCCGTCCACGCTTGCGCGGCGCGGCGGAGGCGGCGGCAGAAGCAGCCGCACCGGACGCGGTGGAACCGCCCACGGCATTCGCGGACGCCCCGGCAGAACCTTCCTGCGCCCCCTGCCGCCGAGCGGAGCGCTCCGCGGCGGCAGCCCGGCTGCGCGACTCACCGGCATCGACGGACTCGGCGTCGGCCGCCACATGCTCCGCGCCGTCACCGTCTCCGCCCTGCGCGGGCACCGACTGCGGCACGTCCTCGGCGGCGGCGTTGTCGCTCTCCCCCGCGGGAGCCGGCACCCGGGCCTCGCCGTTGGCCGGGCGCCGGGGAGTGGACGGCTGGAGCGCCATACCCCCTGTCGTACGGAACAGTTCGTCGGCCCCCGGCAGACTCACTCGGCGTGACACCGGGCGAGCACCTCCCTGGCGAGCTGACGATAGGCGGCGGCGCCGACCGAGTTGGACGCGTACGTGGTGATCGGCTCACCGGCGACCGTGGTCTCCGGGAAGCGGACCGTGCGCCCGATGACCGTGTGGTAGACGTGATCGTCGAACGCCTCGACCACACGGGCCAGGACCTCGCGGCTGTGGACCGTGCGCGAGTCGTACATCGTGGCGAGGATCCCGTCGAGCTCCAGCTCGGGGTTGAGCCGCTCCTGGACCTTCTCGATGGTCTCCGTCAGCAGTGCGACACCGCGCAGGGCGAAGAACTCGCACTCCAGGGGCACGATCACCTTGTGGGCGGCCGTCAGCGCGTTCACCGTGAGCAGGCCCAGCGAGGGCTGACAGTCGATCACGATGAAGTCGTAGTCCGGCAGCAGGGGCTTCAGGGCGCGCTGGAGTGTCGACTCGCGCGCGACCTCGCTCACCAGCTGCACCTCGGCGGCCGACAGGTCGATGTTGCTCGGGAGCAGGTCCATGTTCGGGACCGCTGTCTTCAGGAGCACCTCGTCGGCCGACATGCCCCGCTCCATGAGCAGGTTGTAGACCGTGAGGTCGAGCTCCATCGGATTGACGCCGAGGCCGACCGAGAGCGCGCCCTGTGGGTCGAAGTCGACGAGCAGGACCCGGCGTCCGTATTCCGCGAGCGCGGCACCCAGGTTGATGGTCGACGTGGTCTTGCCGACGCCGCCCTTCTGGTTGCACATCGCGATGATCTTCGCGGGGCCGTGGTCGGTCAGTGGACCCGGGATCGGGAAGTACGGCAGCGGACGCCCGGTCGGACCGACGCGCTCGCGGCGCTGGCGGGCAGCGTCGGGCGCGAGCGTGGCCGCGTACTCGGGGTCGGGCTCGTACTCCGCGTCGGGGTCGTAGAAGTGCCCGTCGGGCAGTTCGTCGTAGACGGCGAATTGGTTGTGGGGCGCGCCACTTCCGTCGCCGGCCATGGCGTTCACGTGATGGCCATCCATGCTCTGGTGTGCTGTCTGAGTCAACCCTGAGATCTGGTGACTCTGGTGGGCTGCGAAGGTGCGCACCGCAACGGAGCCGACAGCCTCGAATCCCGCGGGACCCTGGTCCCGTACCGGCATTCCTGGTTGACCACCCCCGGGAGAAAATGTCGACTCATTCACAAGTCGTCTTACCTCCTTGGTGACCAGGAAACTTCTAGACAGGTCAGCGTGGCACCATGCCGACAGTCGGCGACTCTATGGCGTGTCGGCGGTCCGCAGCAACACAATCCGCCGGACCGGGCAGATGTGTCGACAATGAAACATCCCGCTGTCAAGGGCGTACGGCCGTCGCACAGCAGGTTTCACCGGTGTGCGAATCGGTCGAAGGGTTGCGTTCGAGGCGAGTTGACCGAGAGTCGCAAAGTGACCATACACACATCCGGCCGGACCTTTTCGGGCAAGGTCCGGCCGGGTGCGTTCGGTTGACGACTCGTGTTGACGTATCGCCTTTACCAGAAAGTGACTTAACCGATCGGCTCAGCCGAGCAGCGAGGCGAGCTCGACGTGCTCCAGGCCGTGCGCCTCCGCGACCTGCCGGTAAACCACCTTGCCGTCATGCGTGTTGAGGCCCCTGGCCAGCGCGGGGTCACGGCGCAGCGCCTCGACCCAGCCGTGGTTGGCCAGTTCGATGATGTACGGCAGCGTGGCGTTGGTCAGCGCGTAGGTGGAGGTGTTGGGCACCGCGCCGGGCATGTTGGCGACGCAGTAGAAGACCGAGTTGTGGACCGGGAAGGTCGGCTCGGCGTGCGTGGTGGGACGCGAGTCCTCGAAGCAGCCGCCCTGGTCGATCGCGATGTCGACAAGAACACTTCCGGGCTTCATCCGCGAGACCAGCTCGTTGGTGACCAGCTTCGGGGCCTTGGCGCCCGGGATGAGGACGGCACCGATGACGAGGTCGGCCTCGAGGCAGGCCTTCTCCAGCTCGAAGGCGTTGGAGACGACGGTCTGGATCTTCGTACCGAAGACCTTGTCCGCCTCCTTGAGCTTGTTGATGTCCTTGTCGAGCAGGGTCACGTGGAAGCCCATGCCGATGGCGATCTGCGCGGCGTTCCAGCCGGAGACACCGCCGCCGATGACGACGGCCTTGCCGGACAGCACGCCGGGGACACCGCCGGGCAGGACACCGCGGCCGCCGTTCGCGGCCATCAGGTGGTAGGCGCCGACCTGCGGGGCGAGGCGGCCCGCGACCTCGGACATGGGGGCGAGCAGCGGCAGGGCGCGGGTGGGCAGCTCGACCGTCTCGTAGGCGATCGCCGTGGTGCCGGACTCGATGAGCGCGTCCGTGCACTCCTTGGAGGCGGCCAGGTGCAGGTAGGTGAAGAGCGTCTGGTCCTTGCGGAGGCGGTGGTACTCCTCGGCGATGGGCTCCTTGACCTTCAGCAGCAGGTCGGCGGCGGCCCACACGTCGTCGGCGGTCGGAAGGATCTGGGCGCCTGCGGAGACGTACTCGCTGTCCGGGATCGACGAGCCGACACCGGCGCCCTGCTCGATGACGACCTGGTGGCCGTGGCGCACCAGCTCGTGCACGCCTGCGGGGGTGATGGCCACCCGGAACTCGTTGTTCTTGACCTCGCGGGGGATGCCGACCTTCACGTCGATCACGGTCCTTGGCTCAGAGGGTGTGGGGCATTACATGACATACCCAGGCATGCGGGGGCACACCGGGAGACACCGCAGAGAAGGTGCGGCAGAGCCAGTCTAATGAAGGCGTTCTCGCTGTCTAGCCTTTCATTGCATCAATCTTCTTCGGATGCACTACGGATTTCGCAGGCGTCAGTGTCGTCTTCCGACTCGAAACCATCTTGTCCGGGCTCAGACTCGGCCGCATCGGACTCCTCAGGCTCCTCTCCCAGCATCCGCTCGGCGGCGCCTCGGTGCAGCTGCGCCGCCGACGGATCGCCGAGGTGCTCCAGCGTGTCGGCGAGCCGCAGATGCAGCGCGCCCTGCAGCCGTACGTCCTCGGCGCGCCGCGCCCACTCCACCGCTTCCTGGCAGGTGCGCAACGAATCCTCGGGCCGGCCGGCGTACTCCTGGACCCGCGCCAGCTCGCTCAACGCCCGGGCGTGACCGGCGACATCGCCGTTCCTGCGGTGCCCGGTGACCGCGGACCGCCAGTTGCGCAGCGCGTCGCCGTACCGGCCCGCGTAGGTGTGCGCCTCGGCGATACGGCCGTACAGCCGGGCGGCGTCCGCCCGCTCGCCCCGGGCCAGCCGCTCGGCCAGCGCGCGGCCGAACCAGTCGGCCGCCCGGTCGTAGTCCCCGAGCTCCAGATGGGCGCCGCCTACGGATTCCATCGCGCGGCCGGTCGCATACGGGTCATTCGCTTCCCACCCGGCGTCCAGCGCGGCCCGGAACCGCACCAGTGCCTCCCGGGTACGCCCCGTCCGGGCGTCGAGATCGCCCAGATTCAGCAGGGCCGCGGCCTTCTCGCGGGGCAGCTGCCGCCGCTCGGCCACGTCGAGGACCAGGGCGTGGATGTCGTACAGGTCACCCGCGGCCGCCTGGGTGCCGAAGTGCGCGGCCATCGCCCTGACCAGCTGGGACATCAGGCGCCTGGCGAGCGTGTCCAGCTCCCCGTCGGCGACCGCGGCCCGGGCCGCGGCCAGCAGGGCGGGCCTGCGGATGCTGAGCCACTCGGCGGCTGCCCGGGGGTTGGGGAAGCGCAGGGCGCGGGGCATGCCGAGGAGCTTCTGCCGGGTCTCGGGGTTGTCGGTCTCGGTGATCGCGCGGCAGGACTGCAGCAGCCGTACGGTCCGCTCCAGCATGCGGGCGCGGGCGAGCTGCAGCTCGGCGGGCCGGTCCTGGGTCTCGGTGAGGGCCCGCAGAAGCCGGTGCAGACAGGTCGGGACCTCGTACTGCGGCAGCGGCGAGTCGACGACCTGCAGCAGGCCGAGGGCGACGAGGTCGTCCAGGGTGGTGTGGGCCCCGTCCACCGAGGAGCCGGCGAGCGCGGATGCGGTGTGCGGGTCGACGAGGCCGCCGGGGGCCAGCGAGAGCAGCCGCAGTATCCGGGCGGCCGGGGTCGGCAGGCCCGCGTAGGCGAGGCGGAAGACCCTGCCGAGCGGTGTGCCGTCCTCGCCCTCGGCGTGCAGCTGTTTGGCGAGGTCGGCGACGGCCGCCTTGGGCCGGGCCGCGAGCCAGCCGCCGGCCAGCATCAGGGCGGCCGGCTGGCCCTGGCACACCTCCACGAGGTCCTCGGCGGCCCGTGGGTCGACGGTGATGCGCACGGAGCCGGCGTGCCGGGACAGCAGCTCCACGGCCGACTTGGTGTCGAGGCCACCGAGCGTGCAGGGCCGCACGTCCGAGATCCCGGTCAGCGGGCCGCCCGAGACCGCGACAGCCAGGCACTCCGGGGTGTCCGGCAGCAGGGCGTCGACCTGCTCGGCGCGGGCCGCGTCGTCGAGCAGCAGCAGGACCCGGCGGTCGGCCAGGGTCTTTCGGAGCACCGCCGTGAGGTCGTCCTCGGCGGCACCGGCCGGTGCCGGCCGGTCCAGGGCGGTGAGCAGCTCACGGGCTGTGCGCGCGACCGGGACGGGGGTGCCGTCGGGTTCGCTGAGGCGGGCCCGCAGGACGCCGTCGCCGTAACGGTCCGCCACCTGCCGTACGAGTTCCTCGGCGAGCGCCGTGCGCCCCGAGCCGGGGCGGCCCGCGATGAGCAGTACGCGCGCGCGTGGCGCCTTGCGGCCGGAGAGGGTGTCGAGTCCCGCGCGCTCGATGTCGGCGAGGAGTTCCTTCAACTCGCGTGTACGGCCCAGGAATTGGCGCCCGGCGGAAGCATGTGGCAACGCCTGGACGCCGCCTGTGTCCACGACCTGATCCGTCACGGGCCACACTCCCGTCCCACGCACGCGCAAGCCCGCCGGGACTCCGGTTCGGGCGTAATCAGAGCCTAGTTCACGCTCTGCTACGTTCCGGGCGGAGCGTGGCGGGCACGGCGAGGACGTCCCTCGATCGGATCAGCCGATCTTCACACCGAAAGCGGGTCGGTTCCCTCAGGACTTGCAGTCGTGGTCGCTCAGGACTCGAAGGGGCGCGCCGGCCAGGGCGCCTCCGCCGGGCGCAGGGCGTCGAGCCCGTCGCCGTTACGGGCGGCGACCAGCGACAGCACGCCCACGACGAGGCAGTTGTTGTGCACGTCGCCCGCGAGGACACCCCGGACCAGCTCGTCGACCGGCACGCGCGCGTGCTCCATGTCGGCCTCCTCGTCCTCCACCTCGAAGCGCTCGCCGTCGGCCTCGGACAGATCACGGGCGAGGAAGATCCGTACGGCCTCGTCGCAGCCGCCGGGGGTGGTGTAGACGTCGGTCAGCACCCGCCAGTCCTCGGCCTTGACGTGGGCCTCCTCGTACAGCTCGCGCTGGGCGGCGTGCAGCGGGTTCTCGCCGGGGATGTCGAGCAGGCCGGCCGGGATCTCCCACAGCTTCTGCCGCACCGGGTGGCGGTACTGCTTGATGAGCAGGACACGGTCCTCGGCGTCCAGGGCGAGGACCGCCACGGAGCCCGGGTGGACCTGGTAGTCGCGGCGGACGACCGAGCCGCCGGGCATGACCACGTCGTCCGTGCGGACGGAGGTCTTGTTGCCCACGAAGGGGGTGTCCGTCGCCCGGATCTCCCACTCCTGCGGGGTGTCCTTGATCGTCATGCCCTGCCCTTCCACACGCTTTCAAAAAGACCCGCCAAAGAAAACCGGGGTGCGAACCTTTGAAGGTTTGCACCCCGGCCACCGTACAACTCTCGTGTCAGTCCGAATTCTTGCCGACGCCCTCGGCCTGCTGGCGTTCGACGGCCGCCTTCACGAGGCCGGCGAACAGCGGGTGCGGGCGCGTCGGGCGCGAGCGCAGCTCGGGGTGGGCCTGCGTGGCCACCAGGTAAGGGTGGACCTCGCGCGGGTACTCCACGTACTCGACGAGCTTGCCGTCCGGCGACGTGCCGGAGAACAGGATGCCCGCCTTCTTCTCCAGCTCCGCCCGGTAGGCGTTGTTCACCTCGTACCGGTGACGGTGCCGCTCCTCGACGTACTCCTTGCCGTCGTACACCTCGCGCACGATCGAGCCCTCGGCCAGCTTGGCCGGGTACATGCCGAGGCGCATGGTGCCGCCCATGTCACCCTCACCGGCGACGATGTCGAGCTGCTCGGCCATGGTGGAGATCACCGGGTGGGAGGTCGCCGGGTCGAACTCGGTGGAGTTGGCGTCGCCGATGTCGGCGAGGTTGCGGGCCGCCTCGACCACGATGCACTGCAGGCCCAGGCACAGGCCGAGCAGCGGGATCCGGTTCTCGCGGGCGTACTTGATGGCACCGACCTTGCCGAGCACACCGCGGTCGCCGAAGCCGCCGGGGATGCAGATGCCGTCCACGTCGGCGAGCTGCTGCTGGGCGCCTGCCGGGGTCTTGCAGTCGTCGGACGTGACCCACTTGATCTTCACGCGGGCCTTGTTGGCGAAGCCGCCGGCGCGCAGCGCCTCGGTCACCGACAGGTAGGCGTCGGGCAGGTCGATGTACTTGCCGACCAGCGCGAGGGTGATCTCGTGGTCGGGGTTGTGGACGCGGTCGAGCAGGTCGTCCCAGGTCGTCCAGTCCACGTCGCGGAACGGCAGGTCCAGCTTTCGGACGACATAGGCGTCCAGGCCCTCGCCGTGCACGGTCTTCGGGATGTCGTAGATGGAGCGGGCGTCGGGGCAGGCGACCACGGCCGCCTCGTCGACGTCGCACATCAGCGAGATCTTCCGCTTGATCGCGGTCGGCACCTCGCGGTCGCAGCGCAGCACGATCGCATCTGGCTGAATACCGATGTTCCGCAGCGCCGCAACCGAGTGCTGGGTCGGCTTCGTCTTCAGCTCTCCCGAGGGGCCGATGTACGGCAGGAGCGAGATGTGGACGACGAAGACGTTGTCACGACCGACCTCGTGACGGACCTGGCGGACGGTCTCCAGGAACGGCAGCGACTCGATGTCGCCGACCGTGCCGCCGACCTCCGTGATGACGACGTCGACCTCGTCCGTCGCCATGCGGCGGATGCGGTGCTTGATCTCGTTGGTGATGTGCGGGATGACCTGCACGGTGTCGCCCAGGTACTCGCCGCGCCGCTCCTTGGCGATCACGGTCGAGTACACCTGGCCGGTGGTGACGTTGGCGGAGCCGTCCAGGTTGCGGTCGAGGAACCGCTCGTAGTGGCCGATGTCCAGGTCGGTCTCGGCGCCGTCGTTGGTGACGAACACCTCGCCGTGCTGGAAGGGGTTCATCGTGCCAGGGTCGACATTGAGGTACGGGTCCAGCTTCTGCATGACCACCCGCAGGCCTCGTGCCTTGAGCAGCATTCCGAGGCTGGAGGCCGTCAGGCCCTTGCCGAGCGAGGAGGCGACACCCCCGGTGACGAAGATGTGCTTGGTCGTCGTGGCTGCGTTGTGTCGAAAAGCAGCGGGCGGCATGGCCAAGAGGGGGCTCCCGTGGTCGCGATCTTGAAGTGCGGTTCGGGGGTCTTTGACGCCCACCGGTCCACGGGCTACCAGGGTATCAGCGACCGAGACCGATGGCTTCCGGCCACGCTCCGCACACGAGTCACCACGAACCTGCACAGGTGTCGCGGTTTCTCACCCGTTGCTCACCCGTTCGGCCGACCCGGGTTGCCCGGAGCGGCACGCAGATCATCTACGTGCGTCGTATCCTGCTCGGACATTCGCTGCCGAGCCCGGCCGGCAACACGGCACCACCCCTCGCCCGTAACCACCGGAACAACGAGAGCTCGTCAGTTCGTTGAGCAGAGATTGTCGAGAAGCGACTGTCGTTTTGCCTCACAGCGGAGACGACTGCTTTGCTTCACCGCTCGACGACGCATTACAACCACCCCTTGACCGCACTAAGCGAGAGCCCCCTTGGCAGAGAAGGGGGTGACGTGGCCGTTCGACTGGAGTTGCACGTGGCCGGGCGCATCGAAGACTACGCACTCATCGGAGACATGCAGACCGCAGCCTTGGTCTGCCGGGACGGCACAGTCGACTGGCTGTGCCTGCCCCGCTTCGACTCGCATGCCATCTTCGCCGGCCTGCTGGGCACCGAAGAGCACGGTTTCTGGCGGCTCGGTCCGGCACACGCCTCCGACGCCGAGCCGCCCACTGCGGCCCGGCGCAGCTACCGCGGCGACTCGCTGATCCTGGAGTCCGAGTGGGACACGCCGCGCGGCACGGTCAGGGTGATCGATTTCATGCCCCCGCGTGACGGCGCGCCCCAGCTGATCCGGATCGTGGAGGGCGTCTCGGGCCGGGTGCCGATGCGCTCGGCGCTGCGGATGCGTTTCTCGT
Organism: Streptomyces sp. NBC_01017; assembly: GCF_045162795.1. NCBI lineage: Bacteria > Bacillati > Actinomycetota > Actinomycetes > Kitasatosporales > Streptomycetaceae > Streptomyces > Streptomyces sp. NBC_01017. Next base: position 8,237,344 of record NZ_CP108683.1, on the reverse strand, counting down.
ACGGCCGGGTCGTGCCGTGGGTGCACAAGCACGAGGGCCGTACGGTGGCCGTCGCCGGCCCGGACTCCGTGTGGTTCGACACGGAGGCCGAGACGTACGGCAAGTCGCTGACGACGTACTCGGACTTCACGGTCGCCCCGGGTGAGCGGATCGCGTTCACCATCTCCTGGGAACCCTCGCACAAGCAGCCCCCCGCGCTGCCGGAGCCGGAGCAGTCGCTGGAGGCGACCGAGGACTTCTGGCGGGAGTGGGTCGAGCACTGCACGTACCACGGCCCGTACCGCGAGGCGGTGGTCCGCTCGCTGATCACGCTGAAGGCGCTGACGTACGCCCCGACGGGCGGCATCGTCGCCGCCCCGACGACCTCCCTGCCCGAGGACATCGGCGGCGTCCGCAACTGGGACTACCGCTACACCTGGCTGCGCGACGCGGCGATCACCCTGTCCTCGCTGCTGCGCACCGGCTACCGCGAGGAGGCCCGCGCCTGGCGGGAGTGGCTGCTGCGGGCGGTCGCGGGCGACCCGGAGAACCTGCAGATCATGTACGGCATCGCCGGCGAGCGCGAGCTCGGCGAGGCGGAGCTGGACTGGCTGCCCGGCTACGAGAACTCCGCGCCGGTCCGGGTCGGCAACGGCGCCGCGCACCAGCTCCAGCTGGACGTGTACGGCGAGGTCACCGAGGCACTGCACCTGGCCCACATGACGGGCCTGGCCCGCAACGACTACGCCTCGCTGCTCCAGCTGAAGCTGATCCGCTACCTGGAGGACCACTGGGACGAGCCGGACGAGGGCATCTGGGAGGTGCGCGGCCCGCGCCGGCACTTCGTGCACTCCAAGGTGATGGCCTGGGTCGCCGTCGACCGCACGATCAAGCTCATCGAGTCCGGTGACGCGGACGGCCCGCTGGAGCGCTGGCGCGAACTGCGCGACGACATCCACCGGGACGTGTGCGAGAAGGGCTACGACAAGGAGCGCAACACCTTCACGCAGTCGTACGGCTCGAAGGAGCTGGACGCCTCCCTGCTGCTGATCCCGCAGATGGGCTTCCTGCCGCCGGACGACAAGCGTGTCATCGGCACCATCGAGGCGATCCAGCGCGAGCTGTCGACCTCGGACGGTTTCATCCTGCGCTACCCGACGCAGGGCGAGGACGAGGGCGTCGACGGACTCCCCGGTGACGAGGGCGCCTTCCTCGCCTGTTCGTTCTGGATGGCGGACGACCTGGCGATGATCGGCCGCGTCGACGAGGCCCGCAAGCTGTTCGAGAAGCTGCTGTCGCTGCGCAACGACCTCGGTCTGCTGGCCGAGGAGTGGGACCCGCATCTGCAGCGCCAGGTGGGCAACTTCCCGCAGGCCTTCAGCCACGTCCCGCTGATCGACACCGCGCTGCGCCTGACGGCGTCCGGGGCTTACGGCGGCTGAACAGGACTGGCGTGACGCGCCCGCCTAGGCTGGGAGCAAGCGAATGCCCCGGCACGGAAGGGGGCAGCCATGGCTTCCCTCTCGAAGGCGGGCGCGGCCCTCACCGCGCTGCGCGAGGATCTCGCCGGTGATGTGTTCGCGCCGGGGGACTTCGGCTACGACGACGCGCGGGTCGTCTTCAACGCCATGATCGACCGGCGGCCCGCGGTGATCGCGCAGTGCGTGGACGAGGACGACGTCGCGCGGGCCGTGCGGTTCGCACGCGACCTGGACCTCAAGATCGCGGTGCGCGGCGGCGGGCACAGCGTCGCGGGCATGGCGCTCAACGACAACGGCCTGGTGATCGACCTGCGCCACATGCGCGCGGTCACCGTCGACCCCGCGGCCGAGGCGGTACGGGTCGCGGGCGGGTCGACGATGAGCGACCTGGACCGCGCCTGCCTGCCGCACGCCCTTGCCACGACCGGCGGCCGGGCCTCCACGACCGGGGTCGGCGGCTTCGTCCTGGGCGGGGGCACCGGCTGGCTGGACCGCTGGTGCGGACTCGCCGTCGACAATCTGCTCGGCGTCGAACTCGTCACCGCGGACGGCGAGCGGACCCACGCGAGCGCCGACGAGAACCCCGAACTGTTCTGGGGTCTGCACGGCGGTGGCGGCAACTTCGGCGTCGCGACCGCGCTCACCCTGAAGCTCCACGAGCTGCCCGAGTTCTCCATCGCGCTGGTGCTGTACCTCCCGGAGTTCGCCCCCGAGGCCGTCCACACCTTCCGCGAGCTGATCACCGTGGCCCCGGACGAGGCGAGCGGCGGTGTGCTGTATCTCACCGGCCCGCCCGAGGAGTTCGTACCGCCGCACCTCGTCGGCAAGCTCCTGTGCGCCGCACTGCTGACCTACGCCGGGCCTGAGGAGGACATGCGCAAGCTGGCCGAGCCGCTGCTCGCGCTGCCACACCAGTCGGAGATCGTGGGGGCGATGCCGTACGCCGACGTCCAGTGCATGCTCGACGATCCGCCGGGGATGCGGAACTACTGGTCGGCGGAGTATCTGAGGGGCGCGCCCGACGCCTACCTGGAGATGTTCTGCGCCCGGGGCGAGGCTCTGCCCGCGCCCACGGGGACCCTCCACGTGCTGTTCCCGCAGGGCGGGGCGATCGCCGCGGGCCCGCACGAGTACCCCGTGCCCTACCGGGACGCGCCGTGGGCCGTGCACCCCTTCGCGATCTGGGAGGACCCCGCGGACGACGAGCGGTGCGTCCAGTGGGTCCGGGACGTCCGTGCCGACGCGCAGCCGTGGAGCACCGGCGCGGTCTACCTCAACTTCATCGGCGACGAGGGCGCCGAGCGGGTCGAGGCCGGACTGGGCGCCGAGAACACCCGTCGGCTGGCGGATCTGAAGCGACGGTACGACCCGGACAACGTCTTCCGGTTCAACCACAACATCAGGCCGGCCTGAGCACGGTCGGCCCGAGCCCCGTCAGCGGACTTGCTTGAACGCCGTCAGCGTCCGCTCCCCGCCCGGGTCGCCCGCCGTCGCCGGCACGAGGGCGATCTCGTCCAGTCCGGCGTCGGCGTACGCCTCGACACGCGCGCGTACGGCGTCCAGGTCGCCCACCAGGCCGACACTGCTCGCCGCCGCCGCGGGCAGCGCCCGGACCAGCGTGCCGGGATCGGCACCGGTACGGGCCAACTCGACGGCCTCCCCGAAGCCGGCCGCCTCGAACATGTCGCTGTAGCCCGGCACCGTGAGATACCCGGCGATGCTCCGCAGGACCTGCGCGAGGGAGTGCGGCTCCGGGTCTACAGCGGCGGGCAGCCAGGCGGCCAGCGTCGGCGGCGACGTACGGCCCGCGCGCGTGGCGGCCGCTTCGAGCTTCCCGCGCAGCGTGCGCACCTGTTCCGGCGAGACGATGTCGAGCAGCATCCGGTCGGCGTGCGCCGCCGCCGTGGCGATCGCGCGGTCCCCGAACGCCGCCACGGTGAGCGGGCCGCCGGGCGGTGGGAGGCGTCGCGGGAAGGCGCTGCCGGGGACGACCGGTTCGCCGGGCCTGCCGTGCAGGAATACGCGCAGGGCCGCCGCCGAGGCCTCCAGGGCCGCGGCGGGCCGCGCGCGAGGCACCCCGTGCACGCCCTCGACCACCCGCTTGCTGGACGTCCCCAGCGCCACCCCGACCGGCCGCCCGGTGACGGCGGCGACCGAAGCGGCGCCCCGCGCGATCCCGAACGGCTCGCGCACCGACACCGCCACGGGACCGGCCGTCAGCGCGACCCGCTCGGTGGCCCGCCCGATGGCCGTGGCGAGGACGAATGAGTCCCAGGTCGGCCCCTCCCCCGCCCACACCTCGCGATACCCGAGCCGGTCGGCGGCCACGGCCACCCGCAGCGGCTCCTCGACCGGGCTGTCGTCCTCCCGTGCCACGGCGACCACGCTGAAGTCCATGCCGACGCGGCTACCCCGCCGCACGCGCCTCGACGCATGATCGGCTCCGGAGATGTCAGGGAAGCCCGCGCACGGGTAGCGTCCGGCACATGGACAGCGGTACGGGCGGTACGGACAGCGGCTACGGCACCCACAGCGCCGGGATCACCGTGCGGCGGGCGCTGGAGCTGCCAGGGCTGCGCAGCGGGCTGCCGGAGGTCCTCGCGGGCGGCGACCGGCTGGGACGGACCGTGCGCTGGGTGCACGCCGGCGAGGTGCCCAACATCGCCTCGCTGCTCAAGGGCGGGGAACTGCTGCTGACCACGGGCTACGGCCTCGGCACCCGCCCCGCCGACCAGCGCGCGTTCGTGCGCACCCTGGCCGAGCGCGGCATCGCGGCCCTGGTGGTCGAGCTGGGCCCACGCTTCACACGGCTGCCCGCCGCGCTGGTCGACACGGCACGCACGGCCGGTCTGCCGCTGGTCCAGCTGCATCGCGAGGTGGCCTTCGTGACGGTCACCGAGGAGATCCACACCGAGATCGTCAACGGCCACTACGCGCTGCTCCAGCGGGCGGAGGAAGTGCACCGCCGGTGCACGGAGGCGCTGGTCGGCGGCGGCGGTGTGCCCCAAGTGCTGGGCATCCTGGCCGACTTCAGCGGCAACCCGGTGTTCCTGGAGACGACGGACGGCCAGCTGCTGTACGCCGCCGGGTCGGGCCCCGAGGGCGCAGATCCGTTGCAGGTGTGGGAGGGGCTGCGGGGCCAGCACAAGGACACGCCGCCACCGGGCGGGTCGGTGCTGGTGGATGTGCCGGGTGGCGGTCCGGGGACGGGGTCGGTCCGGGCCCGTCTCGTGCTGCTCCCCGTACGGGGCCCGCTCGCGCCCGTGCATCGGATCGCCGCCGAGCGGGCCGCGGGCAGCCTGGCCGTGGTGCTGATGCAGGCGCGCCAGGAGGAGGAGCTGGCGGCGCGCGGGCGCGGCGACTTCCTGACCGACCTCGCGGAGGGCCGTATCGCCGCCGAGGACGCCCCGGCACAGGCGCGCGTGCTGGGTTTCAAGCCGGGTGCCAGTCCGCTGCTGCCGGTCGTGATGCGGCTCGGGGACACGATGTCGCCGGGCGGCGGCTGGGCGGTGCTGGCGCGCGCGGTCGGCGAGGAGCTGGCCTCGGTGGGGGCGCCGGTGCTGTTGGGCGTACGGCCGGTGGAGGGGCGGGTGCCGCTGCTGCTGGGCCTGCGTTCGGAGTCGGAGCGGTCGGCGGTCGCGGACCGGGTCGCGGTGGCGCTGCGGGCGGGCGTGGAGCGGGCCGGGGTCCAGCGCCCCGGGGCACCGCCGCCGGTCGTGGTCGTCGGGGTGGCCGGCAGCTGGGCTGCGGCCTCGGCCGGCCTCAGGCACGCGGCGGAGACGGCGACCGCGGCGCAGGGCCTGTCGGACCGCCCCTGGTACGACGCCCGGCGGCTGGACATCGACCTGCTGCTGTGGCGGCTGCGCGACCACCCGGACCTCGCGGCGTTCGTGGACCGCGCGATCGGCCCGCTCCGCGACCACGACAACCGTTCCAAGCCGCCCCTGCTGCCGACCCTGGAGACGTATTTGGCGCACGCGGGCCGCAAGGCGGAGACGGCCCGCGAGCTGCATCTGAACCGGCAGACGCTCTACAACCGCCTCGCCCGCATCGGCGAGTTGCTCGGCACGGACCTCGACGACCCGCAGACGGTGCTGGCGTTGAGCCTGGCGCTCCGGGCGCGCAGGCATGCGGGATAGAACGGCACATGGCCCGCGGACGCTTCCGGCGTCTAGATCATGGGCCGAGGCTGCGTCAACTCGTCGTACACGCTGAGCACTTGGGCGACGGTCTCGTCCTCGGTCGGCCAGGTGGCCGCCTGCCGCGCGCCCCGCTCCCTGAGGAACTCCTGCCGCTCGGGATCGCCGAGCAGCCGTACGACAGCGTCGGCGAGGGCGTCCGGGTCGCCGTACGGGACGAGTTCGGACGCTTCGCCGACGAGTTCCGGCACGCCGCCGACGTCGGTGGCGACGAGCGGCACACGCGCGTGAAGGGCCTCCTGGGCGAGGACCGACCGTGACTCCCAACTGCTCGGCAGAAGCGCCACGTCGGCCGCCGCGAGCAGCTCGGCGACGTCGTCGCGCCGGCCGATGAGCCGCACGGGCAGCCCTTCGTCCTCGATCCGACCCTGCAGTTCGGCTCGCAGCGCCCCCTCCCCCGCGATCACGACCAACGGCACGGCATCCAGCTGCAGCCACGCGCGCGAGGCATCCAGGAGCACGTCGTACCCGCGATGCCGCTCCAGCGAGCCGACGGCGATCAGCAATGGGCGTCCGGTGGCGCCGAGTTCGGCCCGGACCTTGGGGCGCAGCCGGTCCGGGTCGTCGTGCTCGACGGTACGGCTCGGCGCGGGCAGGGCGACGGCGGCGAGGCGCGCGTCACGGGCGCCGGTCCGGCGGGCCCGGTCAACCAGCGCCGATGTGGTCCCGAGCACGACGGAGGCGGCCTTGACGACCCGCCGCTCCAACAGCCGCAGGAGATGGGCGCGAGCGCCCTCGGCGTGGGCCCGGTCGTGCCAGGTGACGACGAGCGGAGTACGCCGTCCGCTCAGCGCGAGCACGGCACGGAAGGACGCGTGCAGCCCGTGCGCGTGCACCAGGTCGGCGTCCACGCAGGCCGCCCGCAGTGCGGCCACGGAACCCGGATCGCTGCTGCGCGGCACATGCACATGTTCGGCGCCGGCACCCGTGAAGTCGTAGAGGTGATCGGCCTCGACAGGGGCGCATACGGTGACCCGCACGCCCCGTGCGACCAGCCCCGAGGCCAGCGATCGCACATGCGCGCTACTGCCGGCGTTGCCGCCGCCCAGCACCTGCACGGTGCGCAACGACGACTGGCCGTGCGGTGAGTGGCTGCTCACGGGGGTCACGTGGCCGGGGCTCCTGCTTCGGGTCGGGCGGTCACGAAGAACGTACAGAAGGATCGGGCGGAGGGGGTGTACCGCGAGAATCCCTACGCGTACGACGTGTTTACGCCAAGGATGCCAGGACGTACGGCCGTTCCGGGAACGGCGACAGGGCGTGGACGGCTCAGCTGCGGGGCAACGCGCCGGGCCGAGTCACCTGCACGAGTGAGTCGGGGTGGGGGTTGTGGCCGAACATGCGCGCGCTGGGCATGCCCGGCGACCTGCGGCGCGTCACCCGACCGTCCTGCGGGCGACCTCGCTCACCTTGTCGCCGTACACCGCCGCGGCGACGACCGCAGCGGCGTGCGCGACCAGCCCGGCGCGCCCGTTCCCGGCCACCACCGCCGCCCCGAGGGCCGCGCCGAGCGCATGCGCTCCGGTGTCGCCGATCATCGCCCGCTCGCCGAGGTCGTCGGGCAGTACGGCCGCCGCGGCTCCCATGGCACCGGCGGCCGACTCGGCGCCTGGCCCCGAGCGCAACAGCCCAGGCGCACCGAGCGCAAGCACAGCGGCGGCGGCCCGACCCGGCCACACGTCCACGAGGTTGACGAAGTGCGCGGCACCTGCGATCACGACACCCGCGAGCAGCTTGTCCAGGGGCCGCTCCTTGAGAGCCGCCCCCGCGACGAGCCCGGCGGCTGAGACGCCGAACAACTTGACGGCCCCGCTGGTGACTTCGCCGTCCCGGAGCGCGGAGAGATGCGCCCGGAACCCACGCCGGGGGTCACCGGCCCCCGCGACGTCGTCGTACGCCCCGCAGGCTCCCGCAACGGCCACCGCGACCCCGGCGGCCGGCGCCACCCGTCCGACGGCGACCGCGGCCGCCAGGGCGGAGGCGGGCCCGGCGTACAACTCCACGGTCCGGCCCGCGTAGTTCTTCCGCTCCCAGCGGTCACGGCCACCGGGGGCCTTGGCACGCAGGGCGGCGACGGCGGCGCGGGTAAGGGTCGCGGAGAGTCCGAAGGAGACGGCTTGCTTGATCATCCGGCCACCCTACGGGCCGCCGCCCGGCTACCCGTCCGCCCGAGCCGTCTCCAGCAGCTCCTCCGCGTGCGCGCGGGCCGTCTCCGAGTCCTCCTGCCCGGCGAGCATCCGGGACAGCTCACGGATGCGCTCCTCGCCCTCCAGGACCTTCACGCCGGACCGGGTCACCGAGCCGTCGTTGGTCTTCTCGACGAGCAGCTGCCGGTCGGCGAAGGCGGCGACCTGCGGCAGGTGGGTCACCACGACCACCTGCGCGGTCTTGGCCAGCCGGGCCAGCCGCCGGCCGATCTCCACGGCCGCCTTTCCGCCGACACCGGCGTCGACCTCGTCGAAGAGATACGTCGGCACGGGATCGGTTCCCGCGAACACGACCTCGACGGCGAGCATCACGCGCGACAGCTCACCGCCGGACGCGCCCTTGGCGATCGGCCGGGGCGGCGCTCCCGGGTGCGGGGCGAGCAGCAGCTCGACCTCGTCCACACCCGAGGGCCCGTAGGCGACCGCGCGCCCACCGACCTCCACGCCCTGCGCATCCTCGGTCTGCCGGATGTCGAAGGACACGCGCGCGTGCGGCATCGCGAGCGAGGCCAACTCCGCCGTCACGGCGGCGGCGAACCGCTCGGCGGCCTCGGCCCGCGCATCGGTCAACGCCTGCGCCAGTCCGCCCAGCTCGGTCCGCAGCCCGTCCCGCTCGGCGGTCAGCTCGTCGATGCGCTCGTCGTCGCTGTCCAGCTCGGTCAGCCGCCGGCTGCTCTCCTCGGCCCAGTTGAGCACGGCGGCGACGTCCTCGCCGTACTTCCGTGTGAGCGCGTTCAGCGCGGCCCGTCGTTCCTCGACGGCCGCGAGCCTCAGGGGGTCGGCGTCCAGGTCGTCGGCGTATCCCGCCAACTCCCCCGCGACATCGCCCAGCAGGATGCCGATCTCCCCGATCCGGTCGGCCAGCGCGGCCAGCGCCGGATCGTGCGACCGCACGGCGTCCAGGGCCCGCTGCGCGCCCGCGACGAGCGTCGCCGCGTCGATGCCCTCGGGATCCTCCGGGTTGCCGGCGAGCGCGGCGTGCCCGGCCGTGGCGGCCGACGACAGCGCCTCCGCGTGCCCGAGCCGCTCGGCCTCCTCGGCGAGCTCCACGTCCTCCCCGGCGCGCGGCTCGACACCGGCGATCTCGTCGAGCCCGAACCGCAGCATGTCGGCTTCCTGGGCCCGCTCACGCGCGCGCGTGGTGATCTCGTCGAGCTCGACGGAGACCGCCCGCAGGCGCCGGTACGCCTCGCCGTACTTGGCGAGCGGCACCGCGACGGCATCACCGGCGTACCGGTCGAGCGCCTGCCGCTGCCGGTTCTGCTTCAAGAGCCCCTGCTGGTCCGTCTGCCCGTGCACCGCCACGAGGTCGTCGGCGAGGTCGGCGAGCAGCCCCACGGGCACGCTGCGCCCGCCCACATGCGCCCGTGACCGCCCCTCGGCGGAAACGGTACGGCTGATCAGCAGAGCCCCGTCATCGAGCTCGGCCCCGGCCTCCTCGGCCCGTACGAAGGCCGACGCGCCCGTGGGGACGGTGATCCGCCCCTCCACGACCGCCTTGTCGGCCCCGATCCGCACGAGCGCCGGGTCGGCACGCCCACCCAGCAGCAGCCCGAGGCTGGTGACCACCATGGTCTTGCCCGCACCCGTCTCACCGGTGACGGCTGTGAACCCCGGCGACAGCTCGACCACAGCGTCGTCGATGACTCCGAGCGACCGTATCCGCATCTCCTCCAACACGGACACGACCTTACGAGGTCAGGTACCGGGGATGCGACGCCCCCCGGTCCCAGTCATGTGAAGGTCCAGGTGACGAATCCGTACTGACCGCACATTGTCACTCGGGCGAGTGTCACGCGGGCAGGGGCGCGGGGCTGCATCGATGTGCGGCTCCACCGCGTGGGCGCGACCGGCCACAACGGGCCCGCAGCCGCCGACGCACCCCTCACACCACGGCGAATGGGCTAATGCGGCGCCCCGCGCCACCCGGAAACCGGCAACGCGAACTTCGCCACCAACCGATCCGTGAACGACGCATGATGCAGCCGAGCCAACCGCACCGGCACAGCCCCCCGCCGAACCTCGACCCGCGCCCCCGGCGGCAATTCCACCGTCCGCCGCCCGTCACACCACAGCACTCCCGGCGGGATGTGCGGCAGAACCTCCACCGCCAGCACAGAATCCGGCGACGTCACCAACGGCTTCGCGAACAGCGCATGCGCACTGATCGGCACCATCAGCAACGCCTCGACCTCGGGCCACACCACAGGCCCGCCCGCGGAGAAGGCGTACGCAGTGGACCCGGTCGGCGTGGACAGCACGATCCCGTCGCACCCGAACCCCGTGACCGGCCGCCCGTCGATCTCCAGCACGACCTCGAGCAGCTTCTCGGCGCCCGCCTTCTGCACGGCCGCCTCGTTCAGCGCCCAGTCCGTGTGCACGATGTCGCCGTTCTGATGCACGACGACGTCGACGGTCATCCGCTCCTCGACCTCGTACGCCTTGGTGACGACCCGGTCGACAACCTTGTCGAGATCATCGCGCTCGGCCTCCGCGAGGAACCCGACCCGCCCGAGGTTCACACCCAGCATCGGCACGCCGGACGCCCGGGCGAACTCGGCGCCGCGCAGCAGCGTCCCGTCGCCGCCCAGCACTATCAGCAGCTCGCAGCCGTCGAGGCACTGCGCGGTCGCCTCCTTGACGAGCTCCACCTCGTCCGGCAGCGGCAGATCGGCGGCCTCGTACTCCAGGACGCGGACCCCGATGCCCTCCCGCAGCAGCCCCTTGACCACCAGCTCGGCGCTGCGAATGGCCGCGGGCCGCCCCGTGTGGGCGAGCAGAAAAACAGTACGAGCTCGGTTCGGTGTCAACGCGGCCCCTCCGCAACTGCACGGTCAACGTCGGCCGGGTCCAGGGCGGGCGCCCCGGTACGCAGCCACAGAAAGTACTCGACATTCCCGGAGGGGCCGGGCAACGGACTCGCCGTGACCCCCTTCACCCCGAGCCCGAGTTCCCACGCCTTCTCGGCCACGCCGCGCACGGCCTCGGCCCGCAGCTGAAGACTGCGGACGACCCCGCCGCTGCCCAGCCGCTCCTTCCCCACCTCGAACTGTGGCTTGACCATCATCACCAGATCGGCGTCCGGCTTCACGCACCGCACCAGGGCGGGCAGCACCAGTCCGAGCGGGATGAAGGACAGATCCCCCACGACAAGATCCACTGGTTCCCCATCGATCGCTTCGAGCGTCAACTCGCGTACGTTCGTACGGTCTTTGACGGTCACGCGTTCATCACTCCGGAGAGTCCAGGCCAGTTGTCCGTATCCGACGTCGACGGCCACGACATGCGCGGCCCCGGCCCGCAGCAGCACATCGGTGAAACCGCCGGTGGACGCCCCGGCATCGAGCGCCCGCCGCCCCTCGACCGCCAGCCCCCGGGGCACGAAGACGTCCAGGGCGCCTGCGAGCTTGTGCCCTCCCCGGGACACGTACCCGGGATCGCTGCCGTCGGCGACCACGACGATCGCCGCCGCGGTCTCCACCTGTGTGGCCGGCTTGGTCGCGACGGTCTTGCCGACGGTGACCCGCCCGGCGGCAATCAGCTGGCTGGCATGCTCGCGCGAGCGCGCAAGCTTCCGGCGGACCAGCTCCGCGTCAAGACGGCGGCGTGCGACTCCTGCCACTTTCGGTTCAGCTCCTGTTCCCATACGGCGATGGGGGCGCCGGCGGTCCCGGGCGGGCGTCGAGCGCGGTGAGCGCGTCGCGCAGCCCCCGGTGTACATCCTCGTACACCTCCAGATGCCCGTCCGTGGCGAGGTGGTCGGCATCACCGAGCCGCTCCAGCTGAGCGTCGACATCGGCGTGGCCGGTGGGCGTGCGCGGGACGTTCAGCGGGGCGGGGACGGCGGGATCGTATTCGGGCTCGACCGCGAGCCCGGGGTCGGTCGCCTCCTCGGCCTCGACCTCGGTCTCCGCCGGGACGTCCGGCTGCGGAACTGTGTCGCTCATGCCCAGACGCTACCCCGAACCGCTGGGGTACCGTCGATCGCGATGGCCACGACTGAGGAGTGCCGCGCCGCACTCGAAAAGCTCTCGGACAACATGCAGCGCGCCGAAGGGGACGTCCGCTCGGCCGCCGCCCTGGACCGCTCGGTGAGCTGCCACATCACCGACCTGGACGTCACCTTCGCCGGCCGCATGGCGGGCGGTCGCATCCAGGTCCACGACACGCTCCAGGGCCCGCCCCGCGAGAAGGCCCAGATCAGACTGAGCATGACCGGCGACGACCTGGTCGCCATGGTCGACGGCGACCTGAACTTCGCCAAGGCATGGGGCTCGGGCCGGGTGAAGCTGCACGCGGCCCTGCGCGACCTGCTGGTCCTCAGGAAGCTTCTCTGAGTCACCTCAGGAGGCTTCTGCGGATCACCTCAGGAAGCTGCTCCAGGTCCCCTCATGAGGCCTCTGCGGCGGCGACCTTCGTGACGTCCGCCTTCGTGACGTCCGCCTTCGTGACGTCGGCCTTGTCCCCGACCCGTGCCTTCCGCGCCGCCGGCACCACCAGCGGCGTCCCCGTCTCGGGGTCGTCGATGACCTGGCAGCGCAGGCCGAAGACGTCCTCGACCAGCCCGGCGGTCACGATGTCGTTCGGCGCGCCCTCGGCGATGATCTCCCCGCCGCGCAGGGCGATGAGGTGCGTGGCGTACCGGGCGGCGTGGTTCAGGTCGTGCAGCACGGCGACCAGCGTCCGCCCCTGCTCCTCGTGCAGCTGGGCGCACAGGTCGAGGACGTCGATCTGGTGCTGGATGTCGAGGTAGGTCGTCGGCTCGTCGAGCAGCAGCAGCGGCGTCTGCTGCGCGAGCGCCATCGCGATCCACACGCGCTGCCGCTGGCCGCCGGACAGTTCGTCGACATAGCGATCCGCGAGCTCGGCGACCCCGGTCTGCTCCATCGACTCCTGTACGACCCGCTCGTCCTCGGTCGACCACTGGCGCAGGATCCCCTGGTGCGGATACCGGCCGCGGCCCACCAGGTCGGCGACCGTGATCCCGTCCGGTGCGATAGACGACTGCGGCAGCAGGCCCAGCGTGCGCGCGACCTTCTTCGCCGGCATCGACTGGATGACCTGCCCGTCCAGCAGGACCCGGCCCTGGCTGGGCTTGAGCATCCGCGACAGCGCCCGCAGCAGCGTGGACTTGCCGCACGCGTTCGGGCCGACGATCACGGTGAAGGAGTTGTCGGGTATCTCCACCGACAGCTGCTCGGCGATGACCCGCTGGTCGTAGGCGAGGGTGACGTTGTCGGCGGACAGGCGGTTCACAGTGCTCCTTCGGTTGTTCAGCCCGTTGCTGAGGCTCTCGTTGCCGTTGCTGCCGGCGCTCATATCCGGCCCGCCTTGCGCTCGGTGACCAGCAGCCAGAGCAGGTACACGCCGCCGAGCACGCCCGTGACCACGCCCACGGGCATCTGGTCGGCGCCGAAGACCCGTTGGGAGATCCAGTCGGCGGCGACGAGGAGGGTGGCGCCCATGCACAGCGAGGGCAGCAGGTTCGGCCCGGGCGAGCGGGTCAGGCGCCGGGCGAGCTGCGGCGCGGTCAGCGCCACGAAGCTGACGGGGCCCGCGGCGGCGGTGGCGGCCGCGGTGAGCAGCACGGCGGCCAGCATCAGCAGCAGCCGTACGCGTCCGACACGCACCCCCAGGGCGTACGAGACGTCGTCGCCCATCTCCATCATCCGCAGCCCGCGCGCGTTGGCGAGGACGAGCGGTACGAGGACGACGCACAGCGCGAGCAGCGGCCAGACCTGGGCCCAGTCACGCCCGCTGAGGGAGCCGGTCATCCACACGACCGCGCGGGCCGCGTCGACGAGGTCGGCCTTGGTCAGCAGATAGCCGTTGACCGCGGTCATGATCGCGGACATGCCGATACCCACCAGCACCAGTCGGTACCCGTGCACGCCCCGCTTCCAGGCCAGCAGATAGATGGCGAGCCCGGTCGCCAGTCCACCCACGAGCGCACCCACGGTGACCTGGGCGGAGTCTCCGGAGAACAGCACGATCACCACGAGCGCCCCGGCCGTTGCCCCCTGCCCGAGGCCGAGGATGTCCGGGCTGCCCAGCGGGTTGCGGGACAGCGCCTGGAACAGCGCCCCGCCGAGGCCGAGCGCGGCACCGACGAGGAGCCCGACCAGGACCCTGGGCAGCCGCAGGTCGTTGACGATGAACTCCTGCCCCGCGTTGCCGTTGCCGACCAGCGTCTTGAGCACGTCGCCCGCCGAGATCGGGAAGTCGCCGGTGCCGATCAGCAGGACGCTCGCGGCGAGCGCGGCGAGCAGCAGCAGGACGACGGCGGTCAGCGCCCGGACGTCCAGCCGGACGGAGATCCCGCCCGGCGTCCGCACGGCACGGTTGGCGCGGGTCGCACGGGTGGTCGCCGCCGGCGCGGCGCTCTTGGCTTCGCTCTTCACTGCGGTCCTCACAGCTGGGCCGTCCTCCGCCGTCGTACGAGAAAGATGAAGACCGGTCCGCCCAGGATCGCGGTGACGATGCCGACCTGGAGCTCGGCGGGCCGGGTGACGGTCCGGCCGAGCACATCGGCACCGAGCAGCAGCACCGGCGACAGGACGGCCGCGTAGGGCAGGATCCAGCGCAGGTCGGGCCCGGTGAAGGACCGCACGACATGCGGCACCATCAGGCCGACGAACACGATCGGCCCGCAGGCCGCGGTGGCGGCGCCGCACAGCACGGTCGCGGCGAGCATCGACAGCACCCGGGTCCGGTTCAGGTTGGCGCCGAGCGCCTTGGCGGTGTCGTCGCCCATCTCCATGGCGTTGAGCGGCCGGGCGAGGGCGAGCGCGAGGACCACACCGACGACGAGGAACGGCAGCACCTGCCTGATGGTCGAGTCCGTCGCCGAAGTCAGTGAACCGACCGTCCAGAAGCGCATCTTGTTCAGCGCCGCGTCGTCCATGATCATCACGGCCTGGAGATAGCCGTAGAGCGCGGCGCTGATCGCCGTACCGGCGAGCGCGAGCCGGACCGGTGTGGCGCCCCGGCTGCCGCCGAGGAACCAGACCATCGCCCCGACCGCGGCAGCGCCGAGGAAGGCGAACCAGACATAGCCGCTGAGGCTGGTGACACCGAAGAACGTGATGGCGGTGACGACCGCGGCGGACGCGCCCGCGTTGATGCCGAGCAGCCCGGGATCGGCGAGCGGGTTGCGGGTGAGCGCCTGCAGCACCGCCCCGGCGAGACCGAGCGCGGCGCCGGCCAGCAGTCCGAGGACGGTGCGCGAGATCCGGTCGTCGACCACGACGTCGCCGTAGGTCCCGGAACTCTCGAACAGCCCGTGCCACACCTCCCCCAGAGAGAGCTGTTTCGCCCCGATCGCGATGCTCGCCAGAACGACGACCACCAGAATCAGGACAGAGACAAGCAGCCCAACGGCACGTATCGCCCGTCGGGTTGGGGGCGCGGACTGGGACTCCGCGCGCTGTTCAGGAGGACTCTCGACCAACACGCAGTTAGGTTAGCCTACCCTCCCATTCAGCCACGATCCCGCCGTACAAGGTCACCTTGCCGCCGTACGGCGTCACCGTCCCGGCCACAATCCCTCCCCAGCGACGTCACACCCCCGGCCACGGCGATCCCTACCAGGTCACAACCCCAGCCGCGCCAGCCCCTTGCCCGCATCCAGCGCGCACGAGCCGTCCCCGGCCGCGGTCCAGGCCGCCGCACACAGCGCCCGCAGCCCATCCAAGGCCTCACCGTCGCCGACGAGTTCCAGCCGGTCCGTCCGCGCGGTCGCCGTCCAGCCACCGCACCGGAAGCTGCCTCCGTCCTCGGCAACCTCGGGCTGCCCGGTGAGCAACCCGCGCAGATCGGCGTCGACATAAGTCGGCCGATGCTGCGGCGGCGCGGCAAGCAGCTGCGCGCCGTCCGTCACGCCGGTCAGCACGAGCAGCGAGTCGACGTCCCCGTTGAACGCGCCCTCGATGTCCGTGTCCAGCCGGTCCCCGACGACCAGCGGCCGCTCGGCGCCCGTGCGCAGGATCGTCTCCCGGTGCATGGGAGGCAACGGCTTGCCCGCCACCTGAGGCTCGGCGCCGGTGGCTATGCGCACGACCTCCACCGCCGCGCCGTTGCCCGGCGCGATCCCGCGCGCGCCCGGAATCGTCAGGTCGGTGTTGGACGCGAACCACGGCATCCCACGCGCGATGGCGTAGCACGCCTCCGCGAACCGGCCCCACGCCAGCTCCGGCCCGCCGTACCCCTGCACGACGGCCGCCGGATCGTCGTCCGCCGACTCCACCGGCTCCAGCCCGCGCTCGCGCAGCGCCACCCGCAGCCCCTCCCCGCCGATCACCAGCACCCTGGCGCCCGCCGGCACCTGCTCACTGATCAGCCGCGCAGCCGCCTGCGCCGAGGTGATGACGTCGTCCGCCCCCGTGGGTATCCCCAGCGCGGTCAGATGCGCGGCCACGACGTCCGGAGTCCGCAGGGCGTTGTTCGTGACGTACGCGAGATGCATCCCGCCCGCACGGGCCGTGGCCAGCGACTCCACGGCATGCACGATCGCGTTGCCCCCGGCGTACACCACGCCGTCGAGGTCGAGCAGCGCCGTGTCGTACACCTCGCTCAGAGCCTGGCCACTGCCCTCCGGCCTCCTCCTGACGCTCTGGCTCATTCCACATCGCTCCTCGCTCGACGGCTTTCCCTCGATCATCCCCCATGCCACTGACACCCGTACGATGCCGGGATGAACACAGCAGGTCACCAGGAAGCAACGGCGCGCCGAGGCCTCGAACTCACCCCGTTCCGAGGGCTTCGCTACGCCCCCGACCGGGTCGGCAGCCTGGCCGCCGTGACATCGCCTCCGTACGACGTCGTCGTCCGCCCCGACGGCCTGCACCACCTTCAGGACGCGGACCCGTACAACATCGTGCGGCTGATCCTCCCTCAGGCCGACACCGCGGACGCCCGCAACGACCAGGCCGCGACGACCCTGCGCCGCTGGCTGTCCGAGGGCGTACTGACCACCGACCCGGAGCCCGGCCTCTACGTCTACGAGCAGCGTGAAGGCGAGGGCATGCTGCAGCGCGGCATCATCGGAGCGCTGCGCGTGACGGAGCCCTCGGAGGGCCTCGTCCTGCCGCACGAGGACGTCATGCCGCACGTGGTCGCCGACAGAGCGGCTCTGATGCGCGCCACCTCCGCGAACCTCGAACCGCTGCTGCTGACCTACCGCGGCAACGGCACGGCGACCGACACGACCGCCGTCATCGAGCGCACGATCGAGGGCCCTCCGCTGTTCGCGACCACCACGGAGGACGGCTTCAGCCACCGCCTGTGGTCGATCACCGACCCCGCCGACCTGGCCCGCGTCCAATCGGACCTGACACTCCGCCAGGCCCTGATCGCCGACGGCCATCACCGCTGGGCGACATATCGACGTCTACGCGCGGAGCACGGCTCGCCCAGCCCCTGGGACTACGGCCTGGTCCTCCTCGTCGACACGGCCCGCTACCCCCTCCGCGTCCGCGCCATCCACCGCCTCCTGCACGACCTGCCGGTGCCGGACGCCCTGGCCGCCCTCGACGGCCACTTCCGCGTACGCCGCCTCGAAGTCCCGCTTGCCGAGGCCCTGGAAGCGCTTGCCGACGCCGCCTGCGCGGGCAACGCCTACCTCCTCGCCGGAGACGGCGCCTTCCACCTCGTCGACGACCCGGACCCGGCCCTCCTCGACCGCACGATCCCCACCGACCGCCCCGCGGCCTGGCGCACCCTGGACGCCACCGTCCTGCACGCCACACTCCTCGCCCACATCTGGCACATCCCCGAGGACGACCCCACCCGCATCGCCTACATCCACGACACCGCCGCCACCGTCAAAAAGGCGGAGAGCGACGGCGGTACGGCCGTCCTGATGCACCCGGTCCGTGAGGACGTCGTACGCGACCTGGCCCGCCAGGGCGTGACGATGCCCCGCAAGTCGACGTCGTTCGGCCCGAAGCCGGCCTCGGGCCTGGTGCTGCGCACCCTGGACGGGTAAACGCCGAAGGGCGGGACCCCGGCCCGGGATCCCGCCCTTCATGTCACACGCAGCTCACTCCTTGCCGCCCTCTTCGGGATCGACCGGAGCCTGCTCATCACGGCTGCCGTCGCTCTCGCCCTCGCTCTCGTCGAAGGCGTCGACGAACTCGACACCGTCCAACTCGGCGAGCCGGTCGGAGGCATCCGTGCTGCCGTCCTTGTCCGCCTCGACGGCCTTGGCGAACCACTCACGCGCCTCACCCTGCCGCCCGGCGGCCGCCAGCGCGTCCGCGTAGGCGTACCGCAGCCGCGCGGTCCACGGCTGTACGGCGTTGGAGGCCAGCTCGGGGCTCTGCAGCGTCACGATGGCCGCGTCCAGCTGCCCCATGTCACGCCGAGCGCCGGCCGCGACGAGCCGCATCTCGACCTGCCCGGCCTTGTCCAGCTTGTGCACCTCGGACGCCCCGGCCATGTCCAGCGCCTTCTCCGGCCGCCCGAGCCCACGCTCACAGTCGGCCATCAACGGCCACAGCTCCACGCCGCCGGACATCCGCCGCGCCGCCCGGAACTCGGCAAGCGCCTCGGCGTACTTCTGGTTCGCGTACGCCGCGAACCCGGCCGCCTCGCGCACGGCCGCGACACGCGACGCCAGCCGAAGGGCCACCTTGGAGTAGCCGTACGCGCCCTCGGGGTCCTCGTCGATGAGCCGCGCGACCATCACCAGGTTCTTGGCGACGTCCTCCGCGAGCGTCTTCGGCAGGCTCTGCAGCTCCTGCCGTACGTCCTTGTCGATCTCGTCACCCGTGACGTCCTCCGGGATCGGCAGCCGCTTGATCGGCTCACGGTCCCGGTCCCGCTCATCACGGAACCGGCCACCGCCATGCCGGTCGTCACGCCGGTCATCTCGCCGATCGTCACGCCCACGGAACCCACCGGGACGCCCACCGCGGTCGTCCCGACGGGGCCCACGACCACCACGGTCGTCCCGCCCCCGGAACCCACCACGGTCGCCCCGGCTGTCATCCCGCCGGAAGCCGCCACGGTCATCGCCACGCCGATCATCCCGACGGTCGTCACGCCGATCATCCCGACGGTCGTCACGCCGATCATCCCGACGGTCGTCACGCCGGTCATCTCGACGGAACCCACCGCGGTCATCGCCACGTCGGTCGTCACGACGGTCATCACGCCGGAAGCTGCTGCGATCGCCGCCGCGGTCATCACCCCGACGGTCGTCACGACGGTCATCACGCCGGAAGCTGCTGCGATCGCCGCCGCGGTCATCGCCACGTCGGTCGTCACGACGATCGTCACGGCGGAAGCCCCGATCCCGATCGTCGCGGCGGAAGCCTCCGCGGTCACCATCACGACGGTCGTCGCGCCGGGCATAGCCGCCACCACGGTTGTCGTCCCGCCGGAAGCCACCGCGGTCATCACCACGACGGTCATCGCGCCGGCCGAAACCACCGCGCTCGTCGTCGCGACGCTCCCCCCGGTCGTCACGACGGAAGGACGGACGATCGCCCTCGCGACGGACGCCACGGTCACGGTCGTCCCGACGCGGGCCACCGGAACGGTCGTCCCTACGGAACGGCGGACGGGGACCGCGATCGCCTTCACGCCGGTCGCCACCACGGTCATCACGCCGGCCGTAGCCACCGCCACGATTGTCGTCCCGCCGGAAGCCGCCACGGTCATCGCCGCGACGATCGTCACGTCGGTCATCGCGGCGGAAGCCACCGCGGTCGCCGCCCCGGTCGTCACTACGGCGAGCGTCACGGCGCCCGTGGCCACCACGGTCGTTGTCGCGACGGTCACCACCACGGTCACCACCACGGTCGCCGCCGCGGTAACCGCCTCGATCCCCCCGGTCACCGCGGTCACCACTGTCCCGTCGCCGCGGTTCGCGCTCCGGTCGGTCGTCGGGAGAGTTGGTGGACATCGGTGACTCCTGTCTTAGGTACTGCAAGCATTGTAAAAACGAAAGGACCCCTGGTCCCAGCTGAACGCTGGTGACCAGGGGTCCTTCCCAAAGATTGTTCGGCGGCGTCCTACTCTCCCACAGGGTCCCCCCTGCAGTACCATCGGCGCTGTAAGGCTTAGCTTCCGGGTTCGAAATGTAACCGGGCGTTTCCCTCACGCTATAACCACCGAAACCCTAATGGTTTCGAGCGAACAAGCACACTTTTCTTTTGTCTGTTCTGCTCAAGAAACCGGCAACGGTCGTTGCCTCAGAACTAACACAGTGGACGCGAGCATCTATGGACAAGCCCTCGGCCTATTAGTACCGGTCACCTCCACACGTTGCCGTGCTTCCAGATCCGGCCTATCAACCCAGTCGTCTACTGGGAGCCTTACCCCATCAAGTGGGTGGGAATACTCATCTCGAAGCAGGCTTCCCGCTTAGATGCTTTCAGCGGTTATCCCTCCCGAACGTAGCCAACCAGCCATGCCCTTGGCAGAACAACTGGCACACCAGAGGTTCGTCCGTCCCGGTCCTCTCGTACTAGGGACAGCCCTTCTCAATATTCCTGCGCGCGCAGCGGATAGGGACCGAACTGTCTCACGACGTTCTAAACCCAGCTCGCGTACCGCTTTAATGGGCGAACAGCCCAACCCTTGGGACCGACTCCAGCCCCAGGATGCGACGAGCCGACATCGAGGTGCCAAACCATCCCGTCGATATGGACTCTTGGGGAAGATCAGCCTGTTATCCCCGGGGTACCTTTTATCCGTTGAGCGACGGCGCTTCCACAAGCCACCGCCGGATCACTAGTCCCGACTTTCGTCCCTGCTCGACCCGTCGGTCTCACAGTCAAGCTCCCTTGTGCACTTACACTCAACACCTGATTGCCAACCAGGCTGAGGGAACCTTTGGGCGCCTCCGTTACTCTTTAGGAGGCAACCGCCCCAGTTAAACTACCCATCAGACACTGTCCCTGATCCGGATCACGGACCCAGGTTAGACATCCAGCACGACCAGAGTGGTATTTCAACGATGACTCCCCCTGAACTGGCGTCCAGAGTTCACAGTCTCCCACCTATCCTACACAAGCCGAACCGAACACCAATATCAAACTGTAGTAAAGGTCCCGGGGTCTTTCCGTCCTGCTGCGCGAAACGAGCATCTTTACTCGTAGTGCAATTTCACCGGGCCTATGGTTGAGACAGTCGAGAAGTCGTTACGCCATTCGTGCAGGTCGGAACTTACCCGACAAGGAATTTCGCTACCTTAGGATGGTTATAGTTACCACCGCCGTTTACTGGCGCTTAAGTTCTCAGCTTCGCCAGGACGAATCCTGACTAACCGGTCCCCTTAACGTTCCAGCACCGGGCAGGCGTCAGTCCGTATACATCGCCTTACGGCTTCGCACGGACCTGTGTTTTTAGTAAACAGTCGCTTCTCGCTGGTCTCTGCGGCCACCCCCAGCTCAGGAAGCAAGTTCCCTCACCAGTGATGGCCCCCCTTCTCCCGAAGTTACGGGGGCATTTTGCCGAGTTCCTTAACCATAGTTCACCCGAACGCCTCGGTATTCTCTACCTGACCACCTGAGTCGGTTTAGGGTACGGGCCGCCATGAAACTCGCTAGAGGCTTTTCTCGACAGCATAGGATCATCCACTTCACCACAATCGGCTCGGCATCAGGTCTCAGCCTTGTGTGCGACGGATTTACCTACCGCACGGCCTACACCCTTACCCCGGGACAACCACCGCCCGGGCTGGACTACCTTCCTGCGTCACCCCATCACTCACCTACTACAGGTCTGGTCCGTCGGCTCCACCACTCCCCTTTGCCCGAAGGCTCCAGGGCGGCTTCACGGACTTAGCATCGCCTGGTTCAATGTTTGACGCTTCACAGCGGGTACCGGAATATCAACCGGTTATCCATCGACTACGCCTGTCGGCCTCGCCTTAGGTCCCGACTTACCCTGGGCAGATCAGCTTGACCCAGGAACCCTTAGTCAATCGGCGCACACGTTTCTCACGTGTGAATCGCTACTCATGCCTGCATTCTCACTCGTGAACCGTCCACCACTGCCTTCCGGCGCGGCTTCACCCGGCACACGACGCTCCCCTACCCATCACAGCACCCGTTGGGGCTATTTGCTGCAATGACACGACTTCGGCGGTACGCTTGAGCCCCGCTACATTGTCGGCGCGGAATCACTAGACCAGTGAGCTATTACGCACTCTTTCAAGGGTGGCTGCTTCTAAGCCAACCTCCTGGTTGTCTCTGCGACTCCACATCCTTTCCCACTTAGCGTACGCTTAGGGGCCTTAGTCGATGCTCTGGGCTGTTTCCCTCTCGACCATGGAGCTTATCCCCCACAGTCTCACTGCCGCGCTCTCACTTACCGGCATTCGGAGTTTGGCTAAGGTCAGTAACCCGGTAGGGCCCATCGCCTATCCAGTGCTCTACCTCCGGCAAGAAACACACGACGCTGCACCTAAATGCATTTCGGGGAGAACCAGCTATCACGGAGTTTGATTGGCCTTTCACCCCTAACCACAGGTCATCCCCCAGGTTTTCAACCCTGGTGGGTTCGGTCCTCCACGAAGTCTTACCTCCGCTTCAACCTGCCCATGGCTAGATCACTCCGCTTCGGGTCTTGAGCGCGCTACTGAATCGCCCTATTCGGACTCGCTTTCGCTACGGCTTCCCCACACGGGTTAACCTCGCAACACACCGCAAACTCGCAGGCTCATTCTTCAAAAGGCACGCAGTCACGAGAATGTGCAAGCACATTCCGACGCTCCCACGGCTTGTAGGCACACGGTTTCAGGTACTATTTCACTCCCCTCCCGGGGTACTTTTCACCATTCCCTCACGGTACTATCCGCTATCGGTCACCAGGGAATATTTAGGCTTAGCGGGTGGTCCCGCCAGATTCACACGGGATTTCTCGGGCCCCGTGCTACTTGGGTGTCTCTCAAACGAGCCGCTGATGTTTCGACTACGGGGGTCTTACCCTCTACGCCGGACCTTTCGCATGTCCTTCGCCTACATCAACGGTTTCTGACTCGTCCTGTCGCCGGCAGACAACAGAAGAGAGATCCCACAACCCCGTATACGCAACCCCTGCCGGGTCTCACACGTATACGGTTTAGCCTCATCCAGTTTCGCTCGCCACTACTCCCGGAATCACGGTTGTTTTCTCTTCCTGCGGGTACTGAGATGTTTCACTTCCCCGCGTTCCCTCCACACTGCCTATGTGTTCAGCAGCGGGTGACAGCCCATGACGACTGCCGGGTTTCCCCATTCGGAAACCCCCGGATCAAAGCCTGGTTGACGACTCCCCGGGGACTATCGTGGCCTCCCACGTCCTTCATCGGTTCCTGGTGCCAAGGCATCCACCGTGCGCCCTTAAAAACTTGGCCACAGATGCTCGCGTCCACTGTGCAGTTCTCAAACAACGACCAGTACACCGTCACACACCACCTCAGTGGTGCTTCACCGGCGCCGGCAACCGAAGCACAACCTTGCGGCCGTTACTTCAGACACCCAACAGCGTGCCCGACCAGATCCCGTCCGGAGATCATGCTTTCCACGCTCTTGCGAGCAGTACTTGCAGCCTCCGACCCGGAAACCCGGCCGAATAATCAACGTTCCACCCATGAGCAACCACCGCAGAACGTTTGCCTGCGTAGTGGCCTCTGACCTCGTCCCGAAGGACTCGGTAAGAAGTGCTCCTTAGAAAGGAGGTGATCCAGCCGCACCTTCCGGTACGGCTACCTTGTTACGACTTCGTCCCAATCGCCAGTCCCACCTTCGACAGCTCCCTCCCACAAGGGGTTGGGCCACCGGCTTCGGGTGTTACCGACTTTCGTGACGTGACGGGCGGTGTGTACAAGGCCCGGGAACGTATTCACCGCAGCAATGCTGATCTGCGATTACTAGCAACTCCGACTTCATGGGGTCGAGTTGCAGACCCCAATCCGAACTGAGACAGGCTTTTTGAGATTCGCTCCACCTCACGGTATCGCAGCTCATTGTACCTGCCATTGTAGCACGTGTGCAGCCCAAGACATAAGGGGCATGATGACTTGACGTCGTCCCCACCTTCCTCCGAGTTGACCCCGGCGGTCTCCTGTGAGTCCCCATCACCCCGAAGGGCATGCTGGCAACACAGAACAAGGGTTGCGCTCGTTGCGGGACTTAACCCAACATCTCACGACACGAGCTGACGACAGCCATGCACCACCTGTACACCGACCACAAGGGGGGCACTATCTCTAATGCTTTCCGGTGTATGTCAAGCCTTGGTAAGGTTCTTCGCGTTGCGTCGAATTAAGCCACATGCTCCGCTGCTTGTGCGGGCCCCCGTCAATTCCTTTGAGTTTTAGCCTTGCGGCCGTACTCCCCAGGCGGGGAACTTAATGCGTTAGCTGCGGCACCGACGACGTGGAATGTCGCCAACACCTAGTTCCCACCGTTTACGGCGTGGACTACCAGGGTATCTAATCCTGTTCGCTCCCCACGCTTTCGCTCCTCAGCGTCAGTAATGGCCCAGAGATCCGCCTTCGCCACCGGTGTTCCTCCTGATATCTGCGCATTTCACCGCTACACCAGGAATTCCGATCTCCCCTACCACACTCTAGCTAGCCCGTATCGAATGCAGACCCGGGGTTAAGCCCCGGGCTTTCACACCCGACGTGACAAGCCGCCTACGAGCTCTTTACGCCCAATAATTCCGGACAACGCTTGCGCCCTACGTATTACCGCGGCTGCTGGCACGTAGTTAGCCGGCGCTTCTTCTGCAGGTACCGTCACTTTCGCTTCTTCCCTGCTGAAAGAGGTTTACAACCCGAAGGCCGTCATCCCTCACGCGGCGTCGCTGCATCAGGCTTTCGCCCATTGTGCAATATTCCCCACTGCTGCCTCCCGTAGGAGTCTGGGCCGTGTCTCAGTCCCAGTGTGGCCGGTCGCCCTCTCAGGCCGGCTACCCGTCGTCGCCTTGGTGAGCCATTACCTCACCAACAAGCTGATAGGCCGCGGGCTCATCCTTCACCGCCGGAGCTTTCAACCTTCACAGATGCCAGTGAAGGTGGTATCCGGTATTAGACCCCGTTTCCAGGGCTTGTCCCAGAGTGAAGGGCAGATTGCCCACGTGTTACTCACCCGTTCGCCACTAATCCCCACCGAAGTGGTTCATCGTTCGACTTGCATGTGTTAAGCACGCCGCCAGCGTTCGTCCTGAGCCAGGATCAAACTCTCCGTGAATGTTTTCCCGTAATCGGGACGACACACACGAGAGCGGAACAGCCAGGCGGAATAAGCCCGGCCGTTCACAGCGTCCTCGCTGTGTTTATTTCAAAGGAACCTCGCCACCGGGAACTAATGTTTCCGGTAGACGGGGTATCAACATATCTGGCGTTGATTTTTGGCACGCTGTTGAGTTCTCAAGGAACGGACGCTTCCTTTGTACTCACCCTCTCGGGCTTTCCTCCGGGCGCTTCCCTTCGGTCTTGCGTTTCCGACTCTATCAGACCTTTTCTCGATCCGATTCCCTGTCGGCGGGATGCCTTGAGGCTTTGGGCTTTCGCCCGTCGGCCTTTCGACATTCACTACGTTAGCCGATTCCTCGGCCCGATTCATAATCGGGCCCTGCGCAATCGAATTCGGGCATGCGGGCACGCCGGAATCGACCCCGCTTAGGGGTTCTCCTAGGTAGTGGGTTGGCCGCTCCGGCTGCTGACTTCGCAGTACCCGGTTCAGCGGCTCGGGCCACGTTACGCGCCTCGTCAGGGCGCGTCAACTTGGACGACGCCTGGGGACGTGGGCCCGATAGGGGCTCACCGTGGGGTCGTTGGCGATCCAGTAGCGCCAGGGGTGGACGTCACCGTTTCCGCCGTCGCCCGCCACACCGGTGCGTGGGCCGTTGCGTACCTGCTCGGAGTGGGTCGGGGTGCCGGCAAGGATCTTCAGCGGGGTCTCGCCGGAGGCGCAGGCGTCCGTACCGTCCAGTGCTCGGTCCACGTCCAGGGCGGTTGCCAGGCGGGCCGGGCCTTTGGCCAGTTCCTTGTCGTTGCGGGCCGAGAGTCGACGTGTGCGGGCGAGCTCGGCGCCCTCGACGATCTCGCCGGCGCGCAGCAGGACCGCGCTCGCCTCGCCGTCGGGGCCGCACACCAGGTTCATGCAGTGCCACATGCCGTAGGTGAAGTAGACGTAGACGTGTCCGGGGGGACCGAACATCACGTCATTGCGGGGGGTGCGGCCGCGATAGGCGTGGGAGCCGGGGTCGTTCGGGCCGTCGTAGGCCTCGACCTCTGTGAGGCGGAGGGTGATCGGACCGTCCGGGGTGCTGCGTACGAGGATGCGGCCCAGGAGGTCGGGGGCGACTTCAAGGACGGGCCGGTCGAAGAAGTCCCGGGGCAGGGGCGTACGGTCGGGGGTCGCGATCATGCCGTCCGAGGGTAGTGCAGACGGGTGGTGGCGACGGGGTGGTCAGGGGGCCTGCGACTTGCCAGGGTGGGAGCGCGGAACCGGCCACGGCCGGATCGCGTTTGTAGGGATCAAGGGATCCACTCTGAAAAGAGGAGAGTCATGGCGTTCAAGAAGCTGCTCGCGAGCCTGGGGGCCGGCGGGGCTTCGGTCGAGACGGTGCTGACCGAGGTCAACGTCGTGCCGGGCGGTGTCGTCCAGGGTGAGGTGCGGATTCAGGGCGGGTCCGTGAACCAGAACATCGAGGGCCTGTCCGTGGGCCTTCAGGCGCGTGTCGAGGTCGAGGGCCAGGACTCGGAGTACAAGCAGGACATCGAGTTCACGAAGATGCAGCTCGGTGGTGCCTTCGAGCTGCAGGCCGGGGGCGTGCACGCGGTGCCCTTCGGGCTGGAGATCCCGTGGGAGACGCCGGTCACGACGATCGACGGTCAGACGCTGCGCGGCATGAACATCGGTGTGACGACCGAGCTGGCGATCGCGCGGGCCGTGGACTCCACCGACCTGGACCCGATCAGCGTGCACCCGCTGCCCGCGCAGAAGGCCATCCTCGACGCCTTCATCCAGCTGGGCTTCCGCTTCAAGAACGCGGACATGGAGCGCGGCCACATCCGCGGTACGCGGCAGAAGCTGCCGTTCTACCAGGAGATCGAGTTCTTCCCGCCGCAGCAGTACCGCGGGATCAACCAGGTCGAGCTGAGCTTCGTCGCGGACGAGCGCACGATGGACGTCGTCCTCGAAATGGACAAGAAGCCGGGGCTGTTCAGCGAGGGCAGCGACACCTTCCGGTCGTTCCAGGTGGGTCTGAACGACTTCCAGGGGACCGACTGGGCGGCGTACCTCAACCAGTGGCTGTCCGAGGTCGGCAGCAAGCGCAACTGGTTCTAGGCTCGGAACTGCTGATTCCACCGGTTCATCAGGAGGTATCGAAGTGACCGAGCTCAAGCGGCGGCCGCTGCCCCACGACTTCCATCCGCCTGTGCCGTCCTTCACGGTCACGAGCGAGGACGTAGAGCAGGGCGGGACCCTCAAGGATGCTCAGGTCCACGCGGCGGGCAACACCTCGCCGCAGCTGCGCTGGGAAGGCTTCCCGGCTGAGACCAAGAGCTTCGCCGTGACCTGCTACGACCCCGACGCCCCTACGGGCAGCGGGTTCTGGCACTGGGTCGTCTTCGACATCCCGGCCTCGGTGACCGAGCTGCCGGCCGGTGCGGGCAGCGGCAAGTTCGAGGGGCTGCCGGAGGGGGCCGTACAGGCGCGGAACGACTATGGGTCGAAGGAGTTCGGCGGTGCCGCGCCGCCGCCCGGGGACGGGCCGCATCGCTATGTGTTCACGGTGTACGCCGTGGACCAGGAGAAGCTCGGTCCGGACTCGGACGCCAGTCCGGCCGTCGTCGGATTCAACCTGCGGTTCCGCGCGATCGCGCGCGCTCATGTGATCGGTGAGTACGAGGTGCCCGCCGAATCCTGACGTTCATGGAACGTTTGCCCGCCCCTGGTCATGGAAGTGATCGGGGGCGGGCATTTTTTATTTCGTTGTCCATCTCGGCGTGCCCGGCCAGAGTTGATCCCAGCCCGCCACGGGGTGGGCGGCTGCACACGGGAGGTGGGCTGGTCATGCGGGACACGCTGGTACTGAACGCGAGCTTCGAGCCGCTGTCGACGGTGACGTTGAACCGAGCCGTCGTTCTGGTGCTTCAGGACAAGGCCGTCGTTGAGCAGGCCCACCCCGAACTGCGCATGCGCGGAGCAGCGGTCGACATACCCGCGCCCCGGGTGATCAGGCTCTGCAGGTACGTACGGGTGCCGTTCCGAAGACAAGCGCCGTGGTCGAGGCGGGGTGTTCTGGTGCGGGACCGGCACCGGTGCGCGTACTGCGGGCGCAGGGCCACGACCGTGGACCACGTGGTGCCGCGGTCGCACGGTGGGCAGGACACGTGGCTGAATACGGTCGCCTCGTGCGCCGAGGACAATCATCGGAAGGCCGACCGGACGCCTGAGCAGGCGGGGATGCCGCTGCTTCGGGAGCCGTTCGAGCCGACGCCTGCCGATGCGATGTTGCTGACGCTGGGGGCCGACGAGTTTGCTGCGCTGCCGGATTGGCTGGCAACGGACGCGGCCTGACGCCTGACTATTCGCCGGGGGCTTTGAGCTGTTCGTCGGCTGCCGGTTGCCGGGGGCTGGTCGCGCAGTTCCCCGTGCCCCTAGAAGCCTTTGGGGCTCGCCTTCCTTGGAAGGCGAGCCCCATCGTCGTACGGCCGTACGCGTCTCAGTCGATCGACGGCTTCTCTCGGCGTTCCGTTCCTGTGCCGGAGCCGCCGTTGCCTGAACCTCCGCCCAGGCCGCTGAGGTTGCCCATCGCGCCCGACAGGCCCTTGAGGGCGTCGCCGATTTCGCTGGGGACGATCCAGAGCTTGTTGGCGTCGCCCTCGGCGATCTTGGGGAGCATCTGGAGGTACTGGTAGCTGAGGAGCTTCTGGTCGGGGTCGCCGGCGTGGATGGCCTCGAAGACCGTCCGGACGGCCTGGGCCTCGCCCTCGGCGCGCAGGGCGGCGGCCTTGGCCTCACCTTCGGCGCGCAGGATCTGGGACTGCTTCTCGCCTTCGGCGGTGAGGATCGCGGCCTGGCGCGTACCTTCCGCGGTGAGGATGGCGGCGCGCTTGTCACGGTCGGCGCGCATCTGCTTCTCCATCGAGTCCTGGATGGAGGTGGGGGGCTCAATTGCCTTGAGTTCGACGCGGTTTACGCGGATGCCCCACTTGCCTGTCGCCTCGTCGAGGACGCCGCGCAGGGCCGCGTTGATCTCCTCGCGGGAGGTCAGGGTGCGCTCCAGGTCCATGCCGCCGATGATGTTGCGGAGCGTGGTGACGGTGAGCTGCTCGATCGCCTGGATGTAGCTGGCGACCTCGTAGGTCGCGGCGCGGGCGTCGGTCACCTGGTAGTAGATGACGGTGTCGATGTTCACGACCAGGTTGTCCTGGGTGATCACCGGCTGGGGCGGGAACGGCACGACCTGTTCGCGCAGGTCGATGCGGTTGCGGATGGTGTCTATGAACGGGACCACGATGTTGAGGCCCGCGTTGAGTGTCCGCGTGTATCGGCCGAAGCGCTCGACGATGGCCGCGCTGGCCTGCGGGATGACCTGGATCGTCTTGATCAGGGCGATGAAGACCAACACCACCAGAATGATCAAGACGATGATGACCGGTTCCATCGTCTTTCCCCGTACCCCTTCTCCACCGCGGCGTTTTCCGCAGATCTTATGGTTGTTGAAGATCTTGCTGGTCGAGTGTGACAGACCGTCGCCGAACTCGCGGCGGGTTCGCGCCAGTTACGTCGTGCGAGGTCACATGACGATCGCCGTGGCCCCCTCGATGTCCACGACGTCCACTTCCTGGCCTGCTTCGTAGGCGCGGTCGGTGTCGAGGGCGCGTGCCGACCAGACCTCCCCGGCGAGCTTGATCCGGCCGCCGGAGGCGTCGACGCGCTCCAGAACGACGGCCTGCCTGCCCTTCAAGGCCTCGATGCCGGTGGCGAGTTGGGGCCGCTGTGCGCGATGTCTGTTCGCGATGGGCCGTACAACGGCGATGAGTGCGGTCGAGACGACGACGAAGGACACGACCTGGACGACGGCGTCACCGCCGAAGATGCCGGCGACCACCGCGGCCGCCACGGCGCCCACCGCCAGCATGGCGAGTTCGGGCATCGCGGTGATCACGAGCCCGATGCCGAGCGCAGCCGCGCCGATCAACCACCAAACCCACGCGTCGATTTCCACATGGTCATGGTAGGACTGCGGGCCCGGTCGCCGACAGGGCGCCGATCGTTTGAAAAGCCCTTCTTACCGGGGTTTTGCGGGGTGAAGGAGCGAGTCAGGAGAGCGGGAGGCCCTGTGCCGTCCAGCGGTCGCCAACCTGTTCGACGACGAGCGGGAGGCCGAAGCAGAGGGAGAGGTTGCGGGAGGTGAGTTCGAGCTCCAGCGGGCCCGCGGCGAGGACCTTGCCCTGACGGATCATCAGGACGTGGGTGAAACCGGGGGCGATCTCCTCGACGTGGTGCGTGACCATGATCATGGAGGGCGCGATCGGGTCGCGGGCGAGGCGGCCGAGGCGGCGCACGAGGTCCTCGCGGCCACCGAGGTCGAGGCCGGCGGCGGGCTCGTCGAGGAGGAGGAGCTCGGGGTCGGTCATCAGGGCACGGGCGATGAGGGTGCGCTTGCGCTCGCCCTCGGAGAGGGTGCCGAACTTGCGGTCCACGTAGTCGCTCATGCCGAGACGGTCGAGGAAGGCGCGGGCGCGCTGCTCGTCGATCTCGTCGTAGTCCTCGTGCCAGCCGGCGGTCATGCCGTAGGCGGCGGTCAGCACGGTCTGCAGGACCGTCTGCTTCTTGGGCAGCTTGTCGATCATGGCGACGCCGGCCGTTCCGACGCGCGGACGCAGCTCGAAGACGTCGGTGCCGGGCTTGCCGAGGGTCTCGTCGAGGATGGAGACGGTGCCCTTGCTGGGGAAGAGGTAGCTGGAGGCGAGGTTCAGGAGGGTGGTCTTGCCGGCGCCGTTCGGGCCGAGGATGACCCAGCGCTCGCCCTCCTTGACCGACCAGGAGACCTGGTCCACCAGAGCCCGGCCCTCGCGGACCACGGATACGTCCTGAAGCTCCAGAACATCGCTCATGAGCGCGTTGTCTCCCCTTGCAGTGTGACCGGTCTCGGCGTCTCGGCGTCTCGGTGGTCGCGTGCGCCTGTGGGCGCAGCCCTCAACGAAATCTACGCCACCGGTCGGGCGCTTCATTCCATCGGTCCGGTCCTTAGGGTGGGGGCATGCTCTCGGAACCGCGTTCAGGACGCCTTGCGGCTTGGGGAAATGCCCTTTTGGCCGGACTTGTCTCGCCGGATGATGCTGTGCTGGAGATCGTCGGGGACGATGCCGTGCACAGGGTGGAGGGCCTGCCGGGTGAGTCGGCGCCCGTCGGGCTCACGCTGGCGCTGGGCCGGCTGCGGGCGCTCGGGGTGAGCGGGCTGCGGGTCGCGCTGCCCGCGCCGGGGCATCCGCTGGGGCTGAGCGGTCCGCCGGAGTTCAATGCGCGGGCGATGGATGCCGAGGAGGCGGTGATCTGTCACGGCGCCGCGCTCGGGCTGGTGCCGGAGGTGTACGAGGCCGGGCCCGAGGGTGATGTGCATGTCGAGGTCGTCTGGCATGTGCTGCCGGTGCGGGAGGCGCCTCCTGCGGATGTGCCGTCTCTGGGCGAGGCCGAGCGGGAGCTGGCGGAGGCCCTGCGGGATGCGACCGAGGTGTTGTCCCGGCTGGATGTGGCCGGGTCGGGGCCGGTGGCCGAGGCGGCGATCGATGCGTATCGGGCTCGGGCCGAGCGAGGGCGGGAGGTTTTGGCGCCGGGGTATCCGCCGCGGGCGGTGCGGGTGCTGGAGCTGGCGCAGCGGGTGGGGTTGTTGATTTCGCTGGCCTATGCGAACGGGCACGGGGGTGCGGTGAGCTCCGCTGAGATGGGGGCTCGGGCTGAGGCGTTGCGGCCGGTGGAGCGGGTGGCTCGGCGGGCGCAGGTCGCTTCGTACAACGCGTATGTGGAGGAGCGGGAGCGGGGCGTGCGGTGAGCGTCCCTCGGTCGTGGCCGGCGTTGGTGTGACCGTCCTCTGGGGGCTCCGCCCCCAGACCCCCGTTTCGGCCTGGACGGCCTCGTCCTCAGGCGCCGGACGGGCTGGATTGGCCGGCCTGCGCTGGAGAGTCCCCCTCGCCGACAAACAGACCGGCCTCCCGGGGTGGGGCCGGGAGGCCGGAGGTCACTGCTTGCTTCGGGTGGGCGTCACTTGTTGACGGCCAGGTTGCCGAAGGCGGGGTTCAGGATGCCGACGACGTTCACGCTGTTGCCCGAGACGTTGACCGGGATGTGAACCGGGGCCTGGACGAGGTTGCCGGAGACGACGCCCGGGG
The DNA here is from genome assembly GCF_045162795.1 of Streptomyces sp. NBC_01017. Taxonomy (NCBI): domain Bacteria; kingdom Bacillati; phylum Actinomycetota; class Actinomycetes; order Kitasatosporales; family Streptomycetaceae; genus Streptomyces; species Streptomyces sp. NBC_01017. The sequence continues at coordinate 8,205,129 of NZ_CP108683.1, read as the reverse complement.
AGCCCACGGCCTTGCCGTCGGCGTGCGCGCCGTCGGTGGCGGAGGCCATTCCGGCACCGGCGGCCAGCAGGCCACCCGCCACCATCGTCACGGCCGCTGCCTTCTTCAGGTTCTTCACTTCTAAGCCCTCCTTGCGATTGCCGCGGCAGTCGCCGCAGCACGCACTGGAAAACGGTGGAGATCCACGAAGGATGCGCCATCCGGGGGACATTCCCACGACGGTATGAATCTCAGTCCGGAGCGGAACCCTCCGTATTGCCGTCCGTCACGTCCTGCGGAGAGCGTTTCAGCCGGTCACGCCATGGCGTACGGCCCACAGGGCTGCCTGGGTGCGGTCCGCCAGGTCGAGCTTCATCAAGATGTTTGAGACGTGTGTCTTGACGGTCTTCTCGGAGAGGACCAGGGCCCGCGCGATCTCGCGGTTGGAGCGGCCGTCGGCGATCAGGCCGAGCACCTCGCGTTCGCGGTCCGTCAGCGAACCGGCTCGTCCCTGCCCCGAGTTGGCCTCCTCCTGGGACAGCAGGGCGCCCGCGACCTCGGGTTGGAGCAGGATGTGCCCGGCGTGCACGGAGCGGATGGCGCCGGCGAGGGCGTCCGGATCCACGTCCTTGTAGACGTAGCCGGCGGCGCCCGCGCGCAGGGCCGGGATCACCGTGCGCTGTTCGGTGAAGCTGGTGACGATCAGAACGCGCGCGGGGTTGTCGAGTTCGCGGAGCTTGCGCAGGGCGTCCACGCCGTCCATGCCCGGCATCTTGACGTCCATCAGCACGACGTCGGGCTTGAGTTCCTCGGCGCGGGCCACTCCCTCGGCGCCGTCGGCGGCCTCGCCCACGACCTCGATGTCGTCCTGCACTTCGAGGAACGTGCGCAGGCCCCGGCGGACGACCTGGTGGTCGTCGACGAGCAGCACCTTGATTGCGTCAGCCACCGGGGACCTCCATCTCGATCACGGTGCCCTTGCCGGGCGCCGATTCCACGGTCAGCGTGCCGCCGACCCCGCTCGCCCGGTCCCGCATGGAGACCAGGCCGAGGTGGCGCCCGGCGCGGCGTATCGCCTTCGGGTCGAAGCCGCCGCCGTCGTCCGTGATGCGCAGTACGGCTCCGCTGTCGCGCCGGTCCAGCCTCACGTCGACGTGCTCGCCGCCGGAGTGCCGCAGGGCGTTGTGCAGGGCCTCCTGGGCGACGCGCAGTACGGCCTCCTCCTGGGCGGCGGGCAGGGCCTTCACGCCGCGGCCGGCGAAGGTCACGCGCGCGGTGTGGGCGCGGTCGAGGACCTGGATCTGGGTGCGCAGGGTGGCGACGAGGCCGTCCTCGTCGAGGGCCGCGGGGCGCAACTCGACAACCGCGGCGCGCAGTTCGTCGGCGGCCTCGGCGGCGAGTTCGGCCACCTGGTGCAACTCGCCCTTGGCGCGCGACGGGTCACGGTCGATCAGTGCGGCTGCCGCCTGGGCCGTCAGGCGCAGGGAGAAGAGCTTCTGGCTGACCGCGTCGTGCAGTTCGTGCGCGAGGCGCGAGCGCTCCTCGGCGATCGTCAGCTCGCGGCTGCGTTCGTACAGGCGGGCGTTGGTCAGGGCGATCGCGGCGTGCTGGGCGAGGATGCCGAGGAGGTCCTCGTCCTCCTCGGTGAAGCCGCAACTGCCTTCCGGCTTCGGGCAGTTCTTGTTGGCCAGGAAGAGCGCGCCGATGACCTCGTCGTCGTCCCGGATCGGCAGGCCCAGGAAGTCGGACATGTCGGGGTGCGCCGACGGCCAGCCCTCGAATCGGGGGTCCTTGCGGACGTCGGCGAGGCGCTCGATCTCGGCCTCCCGGAGCATGGCGGCGAGGATGCCGTGCTGGCGTGGGAGCGGGCCGATGGCCTTCCACTGTTCGTCGCTGACTCCGTCGACCACGAACTGGGCGAAGCCGCCGTGGTCGTCCGGAACACCGAGCGCCGCATACTGCGCGTCGAGCAGCTCGCGGGCCGAGGCGACGATCGTCTTGAGGACGTCCCGCACCTCGAGATGCCTGCTCATGGCCAGCAGCGCGGAGCTCACCGCGGCTAGGCCGGACCTGGGGCCTTGACTCATGCCCTCACGGTACCGGCGGGGTGTGACAGCCGGATCGGACCTGTGGCGGCGGCCGGCTAGGGCGCCGGTCCTAGTCCTCTGGTCCCCCGATCAGCGGCGTAGGGCGAACGGTCCCCGGTGCGGCTTAGGACGAAGGGCCCCGCGGCTTTGCGGCCCGCGTCCGAGGCGGTGCGGGCGGCCCCGTTCCTACGTTGGGGGCACCGCCGATCGGAGGCGGCCCGGTACGAGGGGACGGTTGTCATGTCGGTAGCAATCATCACGGGAGCCTCGAAGGGTCTGGGGCGGGCGCTCGCCGAGGCGCTGGCCGCGCGCGGCTGGGATCTGGTGCTCGACGCCAGGACGGCGGAGGTCCTCCAGGAGACCGCCGCCGGGCTCCGGTCGTACGGCACGCGCGTGAAGGCCGTGCCCGGGGACGTCACGGACGCCGGGCACCGGGCCGAGCTGGTGGCCGCCGCCTGGCGGCTGGGCGGCGTCGATCTGCTGGTGAGCAACGCCAGCGCGCTGGGTGTCGAGCCGCTGATACGGCTGGACGAGCTGCCGCTGGAGGGGCTGCGGCGGGCGCTGGAGGTGAACGTGGTCGCCGCGCTGGGCCTGGTCCAGGAGGCGCTGCCGCTGCTGCGGGCGTCCGGGACGGGCGCTGTGATCACGGTCAGCTCGGATGCTGCCGCCGAGGCGTACGAGACCTGGGGCGGGTACGGCGCGTCGAAGGCGGCGCTGGACCATCTCGCGGCGGTGCTCGGCGAGGAGGAGTCGGGGCTGCGGATCTGGGCGGTCGACCCCGGGGACATGGCCACGGACCTGTATGCGGCGGCCGTACCGGACGACGACGATCCACGGCCGATGCCGGCCGGCGTGGTGCCGGCCTTCCTGCGCCTGCTGGACGAGCGTCCGGCGAGCGGCCGCTATGGGGCGCCGGCTCTGCTGGAGGGACGGCGATGACGCTGGCGATGGGGGTCCCCCCGCGCGAGCCTGTTCGAGCGTGGGGGAGGGTGCCTGAGGAGCTGTCGGCCCGGGTGCCGGCCGAGCAGCGGGGGCCGGGGCTGGACCGGGATGCCGTACGGCTGCTGGTGTCGCGGGGCACCGAGGTGACGCATCACGCGTTCGGCGAGCTGCCGCGTCTGTTGCGGGCCGGGGATCTGCTGGTCGTGAACACGTCGGAGACGCTGGCCGCCGCCGTGGACGGGCGGATCGGGCACACGCGCGTGGTGGTGCACTTCTCCACGCGCGGGGACGACGGGCGGTGGGCGGTCGAGCTGCGGGATCCCGATGGGAGCGGCGCCACGCGCGCGCGTGCGGGCGGGCCCCCGGGATGTGAGGTGCGGCTGCCGGGCGGGGTGCGGCTGGTGCTGGAGGAGCCGCTCGGCGCGGGGAGTGAGCGGCTGTGGTGGGCGCGGATCGCCGGGTCCCGGGAGAGCTCCCGCGGGGCAGGGGTCCTCGGACTCCTGCGTGAGCACGGGCGGCCGATTCGTTACTCCTATACGGAGCGCGACCAGCCGCTCTCCGTGTACCAGACGGTGTTCGCGCTGCCGTCCGCCGACGGGACGGGCAGCGCGGAGATGCCGAGTGCGGCGCGGCCCTTCACGCTGCGGATGGTGACGGAGCTGGTCAGCCGGGGTGTGCAGTTCGCGCCGATCACCCTGCACACCGGGGTGGCCTCGGCGGAGGCGCACGAGCCGCCGTATCCGGAGCGGTTCGCGGTGCCGGAGGCTTCGGCTCGGCTGATCAACGCGGCGAAGGCAGGGGACGGCAGGGTCGTCGCCGTGGGGACGACGGCCGTGCGGGCGGTGGAGTCGGCTGCGGGCGTCGACGGGGTCGTACGCGCGCGTGAGGGGTGGACGGACCTCGTTGTCACGCCGGAGCGCGGGGTGCGGGTGGTGGACGGGCTGCTGACCGGGCTGCACGAGCCCGAGGCCTCGCATCTGCTGATGCTGGAGGCGGTCGCCGGGCGGACCGCGATCGACCGCAGCTACGAGGCGGCGCTGCAAGGGCTCTACCTGTGGCACGAGTTCGGCGACGTGCATCTCATCCTGCCGGAGGAGGGTCCTCACGCAGAGCGTTGCGCCAGCAACTGCCGGTGAGACTGCTGCGCGGCCGATGTGAGCCCGCGCATAGGGCGCAGGTCACGTACGAAAGTCCGTAGTAGGTAGTGACGTCCCTTTTGAGCGGGACAGACGGTCCTGTCTGTCCCGTTTTGCCCTTCCTGGGTCCACTACCGAGGATCGTACGTCACACCTTTGCCACGCCATTTTGCGGCCGCTAAGAATTGCTCTCGTCGCTCAGCGCCGTGGGTTCAGACCGCGGCGTTTGTGCAGGAAGCACCCGTGTCCCCTGACGGACAGCGAGCGACCTCCGCGCTATTCGAAGAGGTCCCACTGCCATGCTCAAGAACACCAAGAACCGTCTTAGTCGCACGCTCACCAAGCGCCACAAGATCGCGATAGCCGGCGTCGGTACGCTCGGCGCCGCCGCTCTCGCCCTGTCCGCCGTCCCGGGCAACGCCCAGACGACCACGGCCGAGGCCCCCACGGGCAAGGTGGCGTACAGCAACGAGCAGATCAAGGACGTCAAGCCGAGCGTCACCAACCAGCTCGCCGCTGCCGGCGTGAAGGCCGAGGAGATGTCGGCCAAGCACAAGGCCGCCGTGGCCGCCGCCAAGCACCGCGCCGCCGTGGCCCACGACAAGCACGTGGCCGCCAAGGCCGCCGCCGCGAAGAAGGCCGAAGCCGCGCGCAAGGCGAAGGCTGCCGCGAGCCGCGACGCCAAGCGCATCCAGGTCAAGCCGGTCGCTGCCAAGACCTACGCGAACAACCTCGACGGTTGGATCCGCGAGGCCCTCGACATCATGAAGAAGCACGACATCCCGGGCACCTACAACGGCCTGCACAAGAACATCATGCGGGAGTCCTCGGGTAACCCGAACGCGATCAACAACTGGGACATCAACGCCCAGAACGGCGTCCCGTCGATCGGTCTGCTCCAGGTCATCAAGCCGACCTTCGACGCGTACCACGTCGCGGGCACGCCCAAGAGCCAGTACGACCCGGTCGCCAACCTCACCGCCGCCGCCAACTACGCGGCCGACCGGTACGGCTCGATCGACAACGTCAACAGCGCGTACTGAGCGAGGTAGGCGCGGGCCTCTGATCCGTACGCCGAAGGGCGGCACCCTCCTGATGGGGTGCCGCCCTTCGGGCGTGGTACGACGGCGTCTGCTCGCGGTCGTACTGCAAGGTGCCTACTTGCGCATGACCTCGGGCTCGTGGCGGCGCAGGAAGCGGGCCACGAAGATGCCGCAGATCACACCCAGGACGACCAGGGCGAGCATGTCCATGGTCCAGGCGCCGACCGTGTGCTCCCACAGGGGGTCGTTGCTGTCGCCCTTGGCGGGCGGGCTGATCTGGTTGAAGTCGAGCGTGGCACCCGCGGCGGCGACCGCCCAGCGCGACGGCATCAGGTACGAGAGCTCGTTGACACCGATGGAGTTGGCCAGAGGGAACAGGCAACCGGTGAAGACGACCTGGACGATCGCGAACATGACCAGCAGCGGCATGGTCTTCTCGGCGGTCTTCACCAGGGCCGAGATGATCAGGCCGAACATCATCGCGGTGAAGCCCAGTGCCATGATCGGAATGCACAGCTCCAGCAGAATCTGGCTGCCGAGGATCAGGCCCTTGTCCGGGATGGTACGGCTTGAGAAGCCGATGACACCGACCATCAAGCCCTGCAGCACCGTGATCAGGCCGAGCACGAACACCTTGGACATCAGGTACGCGGACCGGGACAGGCCGGTCGCGCGCTCCCGCTCGTAGATGACCCGTTCCTTGATCAGCTCACGGACGGAGTTGGCGGCGCCGGCGAAGCAGGCGCCCACCGCGAGGATCAGCAGGACGGTGAGGGCCGTGCCGTTGGCGACGGGCTTGCCGGTGTTCGGGTTGATCTCCGTGTTGACCAGGAGATCCTTGCCGGAGTCGATGAGCAGGCTCACCGAGCCGAGGACAAGCGGCAGGATCACCGTCAGGGCCAGGAAGCCCTTGTCGGAGGCGATCACCGCGACATAGCGGCGCACCAGGGTCAGGAACTGGGACAACCAGCCCTGCGGCTTCGGCGGCCTCATCGCCTGCATGGGGGGCATCTGTACGGACTGCGGAGCAATCGCGTCGATGTCCGCGGCGTACATCTGGTAGTGCTGCGAGCCCTTCCAGCGGCCCGCCCAGTCGTAGTCGCGGTAGTTCTCGAAGGCGGAGAAGACATCGGCCCAGGTGTCGTAGCCGAAGAAGTTCAGCGCCTCCTCCGGCGGACCGAAGTAGGCGACCGCACCGCCCGGCGCCATCACCAGGAGCTTGTCGCACAGTGCCAGCTCGGCCACCGAGTGCGTGACGACGAGCACCGTACGGCCGTCGTCGGCGAGGCCGCGCAGCAGCTGCATGACGTCGCGGTCCATGCCCGGGTCGAGGCCCGACGTGGGCTCGTCCAGGAAGATCAGCGACGGCTTGGTGAGCAGCTCCAGGGCCACCGAGACGCGCTTGCGTTGGCCGCCGGAGAGGGAGGTGACCTTCTTGTCGCGGTGAATGTCCAGCTTGAGCTCGCGCAGCACCTCGTCGATGCGGGCGTCGCGCTCCCGGCCCGTGGTGTCGGCGGGGAAGCGGAGCTTGGCCGCGTACTTGAGGGCCTTCTTGACGGTCAGCTCCTTGTGCAGGATGTCGTCCTGCGGGACCAGACCGATGCGCTGACGCAGCTCGGCGAACTGCTTGTAGAGGTTCCGGTTGTCGTAGAGGACGTCGCCCTGGTTGGCGGGCCGGTAGCCGGTGAGCGCCTTGAGCAGGGTCGACTTACCGGAGCCGGACGGGCCGATGACCGCGACGAGGGACTTCTCCGGGACGCCGAAGGAGACGTCCTTGAGGATCTGCTTGCCGCCGTCGACCGTGACGGTCAGGTGGCGGGCGGAGAAGGAGACCTCACCGGTGTCGACGAACTCCTCGAGGCGGTCGCCGACGATCCGGAACGTCGAGTGACCGACACCGACGATGTCCGCCGGGCCCAGCAGCTGCGAGCCGCCCTTGGCGATCGGCTGGCCGTTGACGTACGTGCCGTTGTGGGAGCCGAGGTCGCGGATCTCCATGCGGCCGTCGGGCGTCGAGTGGAACTCGGCGTGGTGCCGGGAGACCTGGAGGTCGGAGACGACCAGCTCGTTCTCCAGGGCACGGCCGATGCGCATGACGCGGCCGACGGAGAACTGATGGAACGTGGTGGGGCTGCGGTCGCCGTAGACCGGCGGCGCCCCCGCGCCACCACCGGGACCATGCTGCTGCGGGATATGGGCGGCGGCCTGCTGCGGCTGCTGCCAGCCGGCCTGCTGGGACCCCTGCTGCTGCGGGACCTGCTGCGGCGCCTGCTGCTGCGGGACCGGCTGGGCCCAGCCGGGGTTCGCGCCCTGCGCTGCGTACGGCTGCTGCTGTGGCTGAGCCTGCGGCGAGGCGACGGAGGCCGCGGTGCCGGAGAGGTTCAGGCATGGTCCGTCGGTTGCGTTGCCCAGGAACACGGCCGAGCCGGGGCCGATCTCCAGGTGATGGATCCGCTGGCCCTGCACGAACGTGCCGTTGGTGCTGCCGTGGTCCTCGATGACCCAACTGCGGCCGCTCCAGCTGATCGTGGCGTGCCGCCAGGACACTCTGGCGTCGTCGAGCACGATGTCACCCTGCGGATCACGTCCGAGGGTATAGGGCCTGGACGCATCGAGCGTCCAGGTCCTTCCATTCAATTCCAGTACGAGTTCCGGCACTCCAGCCCCACTGAGTAGTCCCCCGAGTTACCCCCAACACAGGGAGTCTAGGGATGTCGAACATCGTCGGGAACTATTTCAGGCTCCGCCCCCTGACCGAAAGTCGGGCCTAGTGAGGACCACGCCCCCGCGCTTCGAATGGTTCCGTTGACGGGGTTGAAATCAGTCCGGAGAGTGGTAATCCACGCGAGGGGGACATGCGCGGCGAACACCTCGCCGCACTGCGGATCGGGGGGTCTGCCATGAGCGCGTCCACGAACGTCGAGAGCGCGAGGCACGGCACACGGCTGCCGTGGGGAGACATCCTGTTGTCCGCGATCGCCTGCGTGAGCTGGGCATTGATCGGGATGGCGGGCACGGCGGCACTCGGACTGCATCTGCTGGAGGCCGACACCGCGGGCTCCCTGGGGCCCATGACCGCGGCGGTGGTGGCCCTTGGGGCGGGTGGTTCTGTCACCCCGTCCGGCGATGTGTCCGCTTTCGGGCTGACGGGCGCGGAGGCGTCGACCGCCATCGAGATCACGCCACTCGGGGTGAGCCTGGTCGGCGCGGTGCTGCTGTCGTGGTTCTTCCTGCGTTCCTTGCGCAGCGCGGGAGTTGTGATCGCACCGTCCGAACTCCTCGCGCGCGCGGGCACGGTGGTCGCGCTGTTCGTGGCGACGCTGGGCGGGCTGGCCTGGGCCGGGCACGATGTCATCACCATCGACGGGAGCTCACTGGGGCTCGACGACCTGCCCGGCGGGGGCGGGGGCGGCCTCGAGATTCCCGGAGTGGGGGACATCGGGGACATCGGCGGGCTGCTGCCCGACCAGATCGGTGACCTCATCGACGCGAAGGCGGCGGTCGGCTTCACGGTGGACACGGCGCCGACGCTGCTCGGTGGCATGGCCTGGTCCGCCGGCATCCTGCTGATCGCCCTGCTCGCCTCGCGCCGTACCCCGCTGCCGCGCGGCTGGGAGGCCGTGCACCGCGTCGTACGACCCGCCGTGTCCGCTCTCGTCACGGTGCTGCTGGTGGCGGTGGCGGCCGGGCTCGCGGCGGCGGCGTACGCGGCGATCGGCGACGACCACCCCAAGCGGATCGCGGGCGCGGCCCTGCTGGGCGCCCCGAACGGTGTGTGGCTCGGCATCCCGATCGGCCTGCTCGTGCCGTTCGACGGCCGGGCGACGGGGCCGCTGGTGGGCCTGCTCCCGGACCCCCTGGACGACCTTCTGAACAGCGGCGCCGACCAGTCCGTCACGCTGAGCAGGCTGGCGGAGCTGGACGGCCGGGTGTGGCTGCTGGGAGTCGCGGCGGCGGTGATGATGCTGCTCGCGGGCGTTTTGACGGCCGTGCGGACGCCGGTCGTGGCGGGCGCCCTGGAAAGTCCGGCTTCCGGGGACGTACGGGATCCGGGTGCCCTCCGCTTCGCCGGGCGGTGTGCGCTGCGGCTCGGTGTCGCCATGGCGTTGACGCTGCCGTTGCTCGCATGGCTGACGGAGCTGTCCGTGGACGCCTCGCTGTCGGTGCTGGGCTTCGATGCGTTCGGCGCCGGGGTGCGGTTGCAGGGGAACCTGGATGTGGCGCTGCTGCTGGGGGCGGCTTGGGGGGCGGGGGCGGGCGCCCTGGGGGCGCTCATGGCCCGGGCGACCGGGGCGGCGGGGCAGCGGGCGGCGCCGCTTGCTCGGGGGGCGGTGGTGGGTGCGGTGCCGGGCGGGACCGGCGCGGCGGCGCCGTGGAGTACGGCGAGCTCGGCGGCCGAGGGTGCCCGGGCTTCGTCGGACGCGAGCCCGTCCGGGCCCTACACCCCCGGCACGCCGTACCGGCCGCCCAACCCGGGGACGAACCCGTATCTGCGGGTGTCGGACCAGCTGCGCGAACCGGAGGACGCGCGGCCGCCGGGCGCGGCGCCGCCTTCCGGAGGCGCGCGGGCGGCCGGCGACGCGCCGGGGCGTGATGCGCGGTGGGGGCGCGGCGGCGTGCGGCGCCCTGGTGACCCGCCGGTCGGCGAACCGCCGACCGGTGAGCCGCCGACCGCCGGTGACGACGATGTGTACGGGGCGCCCACGGTCGTACGGCCGATCGCGCCGCCGCCGAGGTCGCCCCGGCCCCCGCGGCGGCGTGGAGACGGGTCGTCGTCCGGAGGGGCCGACGGCCCGCCCCCTCCGCCACCGCCGCCTCCTCCCCCGCCGCCGCCGCGGAAGCCGAAGGGACGCTCGTGAGCCGCGCGCCGGGGCATGTCTCGGGGTGATCCGAGAGAGCTCCGGGGCGGCTGCCGGTCGGTGACTGCGGGTCCGCTGTGGCCGGTCGCGCAGTTCCCCGCGCCCCTGGGGCGCGGCCCCACCCACAGGTGCCGCCGTTGTGATGCACAGCCGACGGCGCGTCCGTGGCCGTAACGTAAGGCTCGCGCCACCCGGTCGACACCCAGTGTTCCGTGTCCGCTAGACGGACCTCAGGGGCGGCAGGCACTGGGTGCCGGATACGGTGGAAGCACCATGAGCGCTTCGCAGACCTCTGACATCCCCACCCTTCTCGTCAAGATCTTCGGGAAGGACAGGCCGGGAATCACGGCCGGACTCTTCGACACGCTGGCCGCCTACTCCGTCGACGTGGTCGACATCGAGCAGGTCGTCACCCGTGGCCGGATCACGCTGTGCGCGCTCGTGACGCAGCCTCCGGCCGGCTTGGAGGGGGATCTGAGGGCGACCGTCCACAGCTGGGCCGATTCGATGAAGATGCAGGCGGAGATCATCTCCGGCCTGGGCGACAACCGGCCGCGTGGCCTCGGGCGCTCCCTGGTGACCGTGCTCGGGCACCCGCTGACCGCGGAGGCGGCGGCCTCGATCGCCTCCCGGATCACCAGGTCGGGCGGCAACATCGACCGTATCTTCCGGCTGGCCAAGTACCCCGTGACGGCGGTGGAGTTCGCGGTGTCCGGCGTGGAGACCGAGCCGCTGCGCACCGCCCTGGTGACCCACGCGGCGGCACTGGGTGTCGACATCGCGGTCGTCGCGGCGGGTCTGCACCGGCGTGCGCAGCGTCTGGTCGTCATGGATGTGGACTCGACCCTCATCCAGGACGAGGTGATCGAGCTCTTCGCGGCGCACGCCGGCTGCGAGGACAAGGTGGCCGAGGTGACGGCGGCCGCGATGCGCGGGGATCTGGACTTCGAGCAGTCGCTGCACGCGCGCGTGGCCCTGCTGAAGGGGCTGGATGCCTCGGTGGTGGAGAAGGTGCGCAGCGAGGTTCGGCTGACGCCGGGCGCGCGCACGCTGATCCGTACGCTGAAGCGGCTCGGCTACCAAGTGGGGGTCGTCTCGGGTGGGTTCACGCAGGTCACCGACGACTTGAAGGAACGGCTCGGGCTCGACTTCGCCCAGGCGAACACGCTGGAGATCGTCGACGGGCAGCTGACCGGCCGGGTCACCGGCGAGATCGTGGACCGGGCGGGCAAGGCGCGGCTGCTGCGCCGGTTCGCCGCCGAGGCCGGGGTGCCGCTGTCCCAGACGGTGGCGATCGGTGACGGTGCCAACGACCTGGACATGCTGAACGCGGCCGGCCTGGGCGTCGCCTTCAATGCCAAGCCGGTGGTGCGGGAGGCGGCGCACACCGCGGTGAACGTGCCGTTCCTGGACACGGTCCTGTATCTGCTGGGCGTCACCCGCGAAGAGGTCGAGGCCGCGGACATGCACGACGACGAGGTCTGACGACCGGCACCCCGCATCCGATGCCCTGGGTGCGCAGGGGCCCGGCACCGCGACGGTGCCGGGCCCCTGCGCGCGGGTCCGTCACTCGGAGGGTGCCCAGTAGTCGAGCAGCGTGGCCACGCCGGGCTCCAGCGTCTTCCAGCTGCCGCTGAAGGACAGGACGGCGAAGGCGGCGGTCGGGAAGCCGCGGCGGCTCATCCGGTCGCGCGGCTCGGTCTCGGCCGAACCGGAGAGGATCTCGGCGAGGCCCTGCACGCCCGGGTTGTGACCGATCAGCAGGACGTTCTGGGCGTCGTCGGGTGTTTCGTTGAGCACAGCAATCAGTTCGCCGGGCGAAGCCTCGTACACCCGCTCTTCGTAGACGGTTTTCGGCCGGTGCGGGAACTCATGGACGGCGAGCTTCCAGGTCTCCCGGGTCCGGGTCGCGGTGGAGCACAGGGCCAGGTCGAAGGGGATGTCGGTGTCGGCCAGCCTGCGGCCGGCCTCTGCCGCGTCCATTCGGCCCCGGTCGGCGAGCGGCCGCTCGTGGTCGTTCACCTGTGGCCAGTCGGCTTTCGCATGCCGGAAGAGGACAATCCTGCGGGATTCTGCGACGCTCATGAGATCCAGCTTCGCATGAAACAGGCCACGGGGCGCAGGGAGTTGACGGGCGGCTTCGGAGGTGCTCAGCGCGTGATCAACTGCGCTATGCGCTCGAAGAGCTGGGTGATCGCGGGCTCGGCGGTCGCGGCATGCGCGTCGGACGGGTCGAGTATCAGCATCAGCAGCGTGATGAAGGCGAGCGTCGGCAGGGCGAGGGCCCACCAGGGCAGCCGGATGTCGGCACGGCCCGTGGACACCGGGTGGGGCGCGGTGTGCGTGCGGGCCGACATGTCGCCTCCGTGAGTCTTCGAGTGGTCCGTGACCGGCTCTCGCGGTCACACTTCGAAGTTACGGACTCCGCGAGTCTCAACCCATCCGGTGATCCACCCAGTTGACCCTGACACTCACCCCCTAGGGGATGGGGGTGCTAGCCCCACCATCGACGGCCCGCTGTGCATCGAGGGACGTCTGTGACGGGGCGCGCGTCAGGGCGAGGCGATCGTCGCGACGACGGCGATGATCACGAAGATGGCGAAGAACGTGCCGAAGACGAGCAGCAGCTTCTTCTGGCCGTTGCGGGGGTTCGGGTCGAGCACTGGCATACGGCAAGTTTCGCACCCACGGGCCGCGGCGGGTGCGCCGGGGTGACCCTCAGCGGGCCGCCTCGTCCTCCACCGTGCGGTTGCGTCCCGCCAGGAGACCCACCGCCATCTGCGGGATCATCAGCCCGGCCATGAGTGCGATCGGGAGCCCCCAGCCGCCGCTGTGCTGGTAGAGCACGCCGACCAGGAGCGGGCCGGGGATCGAGATCAGATAGCCGGTGCTCTGCGCGAAGCCCGACAGCTGGGCCACTCCCGCACTGCTCCTGGCCCGCATGCCGACCATGGTGAGGGCCAGCGGGAACGAGCAGTTGGAGACGCCGAGCAGCAGCGCCCAGACCCAGGCGCCGGCGACCGGCGCGAGGTACAGGCCGGCGTACCCGACGAGGCCGCAGGCGCCCAGCGCGAGCACGATCGGCCCCTGATGGGGCAGCCTGGTGGCGAGGCGCGGGATGACGAAGGCGAGCGGCACGCCCATCACCATCGTGAGGGCGAGCAGCAGCCCCGCCGTGCCGGCGGGCACGCCGGCGTCCCGGAAGATCTGCGCCATCCAGCCCATCGTGATGTAGGCGCCGGTGGCCTGGAGCCCGAAGTAGACGGCGAGGGCCCAGGCGGTGCGGCTCCGGGTGATCCGCACCTGGGGTGCGGCCACGCGCGCGTGGTTCTCCGGCGCGGCGGACGCCGCCCCCCGGTCCCGTACGAAGGGAATCCACGGCAGTACGGCCACGGCCGGTAGCACGGCCCACACCGCGAGCCCGGTCTGCCAACTTCCGCCCAGCGCCTCGGTCATGGGCACCGTCACCGCCGCGGCGGACGCGGTGCCGAGGGCGAGCGCCATCGAGTACAGGCCGGTCATGGAGCCGACTCGGTCCGGGAACCAGCGCTTGACGATGACCGGCATCAGGACGTTGCTGACGGCGATGCCCATGAGGGCGAGGGCGCTGGCGGCCAGGAAGCCGCCCGTGCTGCCCACGTACGGGCGCAGGAGCAGTCCGGCGGTGATGGCGACCATGCCCGCGCACACCACCGCGCCAGGGCCGAAGCGGCGGGCGAGCCGGGGTGCCATGACGCCGAAGACGGCGAAGCAGAGCGGGGGCACGGAGGTGAGCAGTCCGGCCACGCTGCCGCTCATGCCGAGCCCGTCGCGGACCTCTTCGAGGAGGGCTCCGAGGCTGGTGATGGCGGGGCGCAGGTTCAGCGCGGTCAGCACGATGCCGAGCACGACCAGCCGCACCGTCCACGCGCGCGTGGCGGGCTCCGACGTGATGGGTGCCTGCGGGGTGCGTATTCGCGTGGACGTCGCCGTCCGGTTTTCCTCACGTGCCATGCGGCCCATCATAGAATCATGGGATGATTGGTTGTCCACCCCTGGGCCGCCCGGCCCCGGCCCTACCGTGCGAAGGTGTGCCATGCCCCTGAGCAACCCCCGTCGTTCGGCGCTGTCCGAGCAGGTCATCGCCGCGCTGCGGAACCAGATCACCTCGGGCGAATGGCCGGTCGGCACTCGCATCCCGACCGAGCCCGAGCTGGTCGAGCAGCTCGGCGTGGCCCGCAACACGGTCCGTGAAGCGGTCCGCGCGCTCGCACACAACGGCCTATTGGACATCCGCCAGGGCTCCGGCACCTACGTGGTGGCGACCAGCGAGCTGGCCGGCGTGATGCACCGCCGCTTCGCCGACGCCGACCCCCGGCACATCGCCGAGCTGCGCTCCACGCTGGAATCGGGCGCCGCGCAGCTGGCCGCCGAGCGGCGCACCGAGAAGGACCTCAAGCAGCTGGACGCGCTCCTGGTGCGGCGTGAGGAGGCCTGGGAGTCGGGCGACACGGAGGCGTTCGTGGCGGCCGACGCGACCTTCCACCTGGCCGTCGTCGCGGCCTCCCACAACGTCGCGATGATCGCGATGTACGCGGACCTGGGCGAGGTCCTGCGGGACTGGCTGCGCGACGACGTCGGCGCGGAGCTGACGCCGGAGTCGTACCTGGACCACGCGCGGCTGGTGGACGCCATCCGCGCGGGCGACGCGTCGGCGGCCGCGTCGGAGGCGGCGGGCTATCCGTTCCACTGCCGTCCGGGGCGCTTCAGCGCTCCTGCCGGTGGCTGACCCACGCCGAGCCGACCTCTTTCCAGCAGCGTCCGGTCAGCCGCACGGTCTGCGCGGGTTCGGCGTCCACCGGGGAGCCGTCGCTGTCGATGTCCCACCAGCGGGCGCACTCCACGTGCAGGCTCACGCGGTCGGTCTCCGGATAGGGGTTGTGGCAGTACGCGGTCACATGGGAGCCGGTGACGTTGATCCGGCACGCGGAGCCGAACGGCTCCCAGGGCTCCGCTTCCGCTTTCGCGGCGTGCACGCGTGCGTGCGCGTGGGCCATCGCCTCGTACGAAAGAGGCACTACGAGGGCGACGGCAACGGTCGTCGAGGCCAGGCGGCGGGACAAGCGCACAACGGGACCTCCTCGGCCGTACGGGGGAGGGGCTCGCGTGATGAACGCGTACTCCAGACTGCGCTGTCGCAGGCCTCCCGCGCCTCGCCGGATGAGCCGAACGGGTGACGCCCCGCTCCCCCGCGCGCGGCGGGAGAACGGGGCGTCGACGGCGTACGGGAGATCAGGCGCCGATGGCGTGCAGACCGCCGTCCACGTGGACGATCTCGCCGGTGGTCTTCGGGAACCAGTCGCTCAGCAGGGCGACGACGCCCTTGCCGGCCGGCTCCGGGTCCTCCAGCTTCCACTCCAGCGGAGAGCGGTTGTCCCAGACGGACGCCAGCTCGGCGAAGCCGGGGATGGACTTCGCGGCCATGGAACCGATCGGACCGGCCGAGATCAGGTTGCAGCGGATGTCGTGCTTGCCGAGGTCACGCGCCATGTAGCGGTTGGTGGCCTCCAGGGCGGCCTTGGCCGGGCCCATCCAGTCGTACTGCGGCCAGGCGAACTGCGCGTCGAAGGTGAGGCCGACGACGGATCCGCCCTCGGTCATCAGCGGCAGCAGCGCCATGGTCAGCGACTTCAGGGAGAAGGCGGAGACGTGCATGGCCGTGGCCACGGACTCGAACGGCGTGTTCAGGAAGTTGCCGCCGAGCGCGTCCTGGGGCGCGAAGCCGATGGAGTGCACGATGCCGTCGATCTTGTCGCCCAGGTGCTCACGCACCTGGCTCTCCAGGCGGGCGAGGTGCTCGTCGTTGGAGACGTCGAGCTCCAGGACCTTGACCTTCTCCGGCTGGGGGAGCTTCTTGGCGATGCGCTCGGTGAGCGTCGGACGCGGCCAGGCGGTGAGGATGATCTCCGCGCCCTGCTCCTGGGCCAGCTTCGCGGTGTGGAAGGCGATGGAGGACTCCATCAGCACACCGGTGATGAGGATCTTCTTGCCCTCAAGGATTCCAGCCATGGTGATCAGTGACCCATTCCCAGTCCGCCGTCAACGGGAATGACGGCTCCAGTGATGTACGAGGCGTCGTCCGACGCGAGGAACCGCACCGCGGCGGCGATCTCGTCCGGCTGCGCGTACCGGCCGAGCGGGACCTGCGTCACGATGTTCGCACGCTGCTCGTCGGTGAGGACCTTGGTCATGTCGGTGTCGACGAATCCGGGCGCGACGACGTTGAAGGTGATGTTGCGCGAGCCCAGCTCACGGGCGAGGGAGCGCGCGAAGCCGACCAGGCCGGCCTTGGAGGCGGCGTAGTTGGCCTGACCGGGACCGCCGTACAGCCCGACGACCGACGAGATGAGCACCACGCGGCCCTTCTTGGCGCGGAGCATGCCGCGGTTGGCGCGCTTGACCACGCGGAAGGTGCCGGTGAGGTTGGTGTCGACGACCGAGGTGAAGTCCTCCTCGGACATGCGCATCAGGAGCTGGTCCTTGGTGATGCCGGCGTTGGCGATCAGAACCTCGACCGGGCCGTGCTCGGCCTCGATCTCCTTGTAGGCCTGCTCCACCTGCTCGGTGTCGGTGATGTCGCACTTGACGGCCAGGAAGCCGGCCGGCGGCTCTCCCGAGCGGTACGTGATCGCGACCTTGTCGCCGGCGTCGGCGAAAGCGCGGGCGATGGCGAGGCCGATGCCCCGGTTTCCTCCGGTGACGAGAACCGAGCGGCTCAACGGATCACCCTTTCGATTGGGGTCTGAACACACCCGCCCGAACACTGGATGGCAGGCGGCTTCTCCGAAAACCTATCGGGCCGGTCGCGCCGGGCGACATTCGGGCACCGACAGTGGCTTACGGGTGTCACTGTCGGGTCCCTACAGAAACTTGCGCAGTCCAGCCGGAAACGTGTGGTCCGTGGCCCCGGCCGCGCGACATGATCGGTGCCGACAGGCCACGACAGCAGGGAGACCTCCGTGCCCCATACGATCGATGAAGCCTTCACGGCGCTTCCGCTACGCGCCCTTGCCGACGCCGCGCTGGCACGCGCGCGTGCGCTGGGTGCCGAGCACGCGGACTTCCGGTTCGAGCGGGTGCGCAGCGCGTCCTGGCGGCTGCGGGACGCCAGGCTGGCCGGGTCGTCGGACACCACCGACCTCGGGTACGCGGTGCGGGTCGTGCACGGCGGCACCTGGGGGTTCGCGTCCGGGGTGGATCTGTCGCTGGACGCCGCGGCCAAGGTCACCTCGCAGGCGGTGGCGATGGCGAAGCTGTCCGCCCAGGTGATCAAGGCCGCCGGGTCGGACGAGCGGGTGGAGCTCGCCGACGAGCCCGTGCACACCGACCGGACGTGGATCTCGTCGTACGAGATCGATCCGTTCACGGTGCCCGACGAGGAGAAGTCGGGGCTGCTCGCGGACTGGAGCGCGCGGCTGCTGGCGGCTGACGGGGTCAATCACGTCGACGCCTCGCTGCTCACCGTCCATGAGAACAAGTTCTATGCGGACACCGCCGGGACCGTGACCACCCAGCAGCGAGTCCGGCTGCACCCGCAGCTGACGGCCTTGTCGGTGGACGAGTCGACCGGCGAGTTCGACTCCATGCGCACCATCGCGCCACCCGTGGGACGCGGCTGGGAGTACCTGACGGGCACCGGCTGGGACTGGGGCGACGAGCTCGCGCGCATCCCCGAGCTGCTCGCCGAGAAGATGCGGGCGCCGAGTGTCGAGCCGGGGCCGTACGACCTCGTCGTCGACCCCTCCAACCTGTGGCTGACCATCCACGAGTCCATCGGCCACGCCACCGAACTGGACCGCGCCCTCGGCTACGAGGCCGCCTACGCCGGCACCTCCTTCGCCACCTTCGACCAGCTCGGCAAGCTCCGGTACGGCTCCGACCTGATGAACGTCACCGGTGACCGCACCGCCGAGCACGGCCTCGCGACCATCGGATACGACGACGAGGGCGTCGAGGGCCAGTCCTGGGAGCTGGTGAGGAACGGCACGCTCGTCGGCTACCAGCTGGACCGGCGGATCGCGAAGCTGACCGGGTTCGAGCGGTCCAACGGGTGCGCGTTCGCCGACTCCCCCGGCCATGTGCCGGTGCAGCGCATGGCCAATGTGTCGCTGCAACCGGATCCGGCCGGGATGTCGACGGAGGATCTGATCGGCGGCGTCGACCGGGGCATCTACGTGGTCGGCGACCGGTCCTGGTCGATCGACATGCAGCGCTACAACTTCCAGTTCACCGGGCAGCGGTTCTTCAGGATCGAGAACGGGCGGATCACCGGCCAGCTGCGGGACGTCGCCTACCAGGCGACGACCACGGACTTCTGGGGCTCGATGGCCGCGGTGGGCGGCCCGCAGACGTATGTCCTGGGCGGCGCCTTCAATTGCGGCAAGGCGCAGCCGGGGCAGGTCGCGGCGGTCTCGCACGGCTGCCCGTCGGCCCTCTTCAAGGGAGTCAACATTCTCAACACGACGCAGGAGGCCGGTCGATGAGCGCCCGTACCAACAAGCCGCACGAGATCGTCGAGCAGGCCCTGGAGCTGTCCCGGGCCGACGGGTGCGTCGTCATCGCCGACGAGCAGTCGACCGCCAATCTCCGCTGGGCCGGCAATGCGCTGACCACGAACGGCGTCACGCGCGGGCGGACGCTCACCGTCGTCGCGACCGTGGACGGCAAGGAGGGCACGGCCTCGGGTGTCGTGTCCCGGTCGGCCGTGACCGTGGACGAGCTGGAGCCGCTGGTGCGGGCCGCCGAGGCCGCCGCGCGCGGGGCCGGACCCGCCGAGGACGCGCAGCCGCTGGTGAGCGACGTACCGGCGGCGCCGGACTTCACGGACGCTCCGGCCGAGACGTCGTCCACGGTGTTCGCCGACTTCGCCCCGGCGCTCGGTGAGGCGTTCGCACGCGCGCGTGTGGGCGGCCGGGAGCTGTACGGCTTCGCCAACCACGAGCTGGTGTCGACGTACGTGGGCACCTCCACCGGGCTGCGGCTGCGGCACGACCAGCCCAACGGCACGCTGGAGGTGAACGCCAAGTCCCCGGACCGTACCCGCTCGGCGTGGGCGGGGCGCTCCACCCGGGACTTCAAGGACGTGGACCCCATCGCACTGGACGCCGAGCTGGCCGTACGCCTCGGCTGGGCCGAGCGGCGCCTGGAGCTGCCGGCGGGCCGGTACGAGACGCTGCTGCCGCCGACCGCCGTGGCCGACCTGCTGATCTACCAGATGTGGTCGGCTTCGGGGCGGGACGCGGTCGAGGGCCGGACGGTGTTCTCCAAGCCCGGCGGCAAGACACGTGTCGGTGAGCAGCTGAGCGAGCTGCCGCTGACGCTGCGCAGCGACCCGAACGAGCCGGGCCTGGAGTCCGCGCCCTTCCTGATCGCGCACTCCTCCGGGGGCGACCAGTCGGTCTTCGACAACGGGCTGCCGCTCGCCGCCACCGAGTGGATGAGCGAGGGCAGGCTGAAGCACCTCACCACCAGCCGGCACAGCGCGGGGCTGACCGGTCTGCCGGTGGCGCCGGGCATCGAGAACCTGATCCTGGACGGCGGCGAGGACCGCTCGCTGGAGGAGATGGTCGCGAACACCGAGCGCGGGCTGCTGCTGACCTGCCTCTGGTACATCCGCGAGGTCGACCCGGCGACGCTGCTGCTCACCGGCCTGACCCGGGACGGGGTGTACCTCGTCGAGAACGGTGAGGTGACCGGCGAGGTGAACAACTTCCGGTTCAACGAGTCCCCGGTGGGTCTGCTGGGGCGGGCGACGGAGGCGGGGCGTACGGAGAAGACCCTGCCCCGGGAGTGGAGTGACTGGTTCACCAGGGCGGCGATGCCGGCGCTGCGCGTCCCCGATTTCAACATGAGCTCTGTCAGTCAGGGCGTATAACCTCGTAGTCGGCTGTCACCCGACTGCCCGAGATCATCGAGGAGACACGAGAACCGTGACGGACATCGTCGACGAGCTGAAGTGGCGTGGCGTGATCGCCCTGTCCACTGACGAGGACGCATTGCGCAAGGCGCTCGCGGACGGTCCCGTCACGTTCTATTGCGGTTTCGACCCGACCGCGGCCAGCCTGCACGTCGGCCACCTGGTCCAGGTGCTCACCATGCGCCGCCTCCAGCAGGCGGGCCTGCGCCCGCTGGCGCTGGTCGGCGGCGCCACGGGCCAGATCGGCGACCCGCGCCCGACGGCCGAGCGCACGCTGAACGACCCGGAGACGGTCGCGAACTGGGTGAACCGCCTGCGCGGCCAGATCGAGCCGTTCCTGTCCTTCGAGGGCGACAACGCCGCGGTGATGGTCAACAACCTGGACTGGACGGCCGGGCTGTCCGCCATCGAGTTCCTGCGGGACATCGGCAAGCACTTCCGCGTCAACAAGATGCTGACCAAGGACTCGGTGGCCCGTCGGCTGCAGTCCGAGGAGGGCATCAGCTACACCGAGTTCAGTTACCAGCTGCTCCAGGGCATGGACTTCCTGGAGCTGTACCGGCGGCACGGCTGCACGCTCCAGCAGGGCGGCAGCGACCAGTGGGGCAACCTCACGGCCGGCATGGACCTGATCCACAGGCTGGAGCCGCACGCGAACGTGCACGCTCTGGCGACGCCGCTGATGACCAAGGCGGACGGCACCAAGTTCGGCAAGACCGAGGGCGGCGCCATCTGGCTCGACCCGGAGATGACGACGCCGTACGCGTTCTACCAGTTCTGGCTGAACGCGGACGACCGGGACATCTCCACCTACATGCGCATCCTGTCCTTCAAGTCCCGTGCGGAGCTGGAGGAGCTGGAGAAGCAGACCGAGGAGCGTCCGCAGGCCCGTGCCGCGCAGCGTGCGCTGGCCGAGGAGCTGACGACGCTGGTGCACGGCGCCGACCAGACGGCCGCCGTGATCGCCGCGTCCAAGGCCCTCTTCGGCCAGGGTGAGCTGGCGGAGCTGGACGACCGGACGCTGGCCGCGGCCCTCTCCGAGGTGCCGCACATCCAGGTCGAGCAGCTCGGCCCGGTCGTCGACCTCTTCGCCGAGGTCGGCCTGGTGGCCAGCAAGTCCGCCGCGCGGCGCACCGTGAAGGAGGGCGGGGCCTACGTGAACAACGTCAAGGTCGCCGGCGAGGACGCGGTGCCCGCGAAGGAGGACCTGCTGCACGGGCGGTGGCTGGTGCTGCGGCGCGGGAAGAAGAACCTGGCGGCGGTCGAGGTCACCGGGGTCTGAGCGGACGTACCCATGGCGATGGGGCGGCCTCCTGGATGGGAGGCCGCCCCATCGCCGTGATCATGCCCGCATCGCCGTCATCACGCTCGGTTTTGCTGCTTCCGCTTGCCCAGCGTCGCCATGTACATCATGTCGCCCAGGTACACGATGATCACCGCGGCGACGATCTGGAAGATGTGCCGGCTCCAGTCGATCCCGCTGGTCGACTCGACACCGAACCCGCGGGCTACGGCATTGCCCACGATGGCGCCGAGGATGCCGAAGATGGTGGTCAGCCAGAGCGGGCTGTGCTGCTTGCCCGGGATCAGCAGCTTCGCGATCAGACCCAGCACGAATCCCACGATGATCGCCCACAACCAGCCCATGGCTGCCTCCTCGTACGGCTCGGGGTGAGCAGTACGCCCAGTTTTGGTCCGGCCCTGGTACGCCGCATGCCGGGTACCGCCGTACGCGTTACGGCTGGCGGCGTTCCTCCAGGTGGCAGGTGCCCCGGTCTCGTAGGCGGCGGAGGCGAGGCGTAACGTGGGAGGTGTCCCGGCCCGGGTCCCCGACCGGGGGCGGACGGGTACGGGCATGGGGAGAGTCCGATACGGGCGGATGGTGGAATGTGATGCGGAAGCTGCACGCGAGCGGCCACACCGAGGTGTTCCGGATCACCGGGGCCCGGGCGGGTCTCCATGACGATGTGCGCGCCCGGCAGCGCCGGTACATCATCTCGATGTCGGTCCGCACGGTGTCGGTCATCCTCGCGGCCTCACTGTGGAACGTCGAACGGCACGTCGCGATCGTGGCGTTGGTGCTCGGGGCGGTTCTGCCGTACATCGCGGTGGTGATCGCCAACGCGGGGCGGGAGAATGCGCCAGGTCTGCCGTCCACGTTCGTGACCGCGCCGATGCGGCCGATGATCACGCCGCCGCGGACGAATGACGGTTCCGCGGAATCGGTCCCGGAAGATGTGGTGGGCGACTCCGCGCCGGGCGCACAGAGCAGACCGCGCGACGGGGCGTGATCCCGCGGACCCCTTCCCTCCGGAAGCCCACTCCAAGCCAAGCTCAAGAAAAGCTCAGATCAATAGTGTTGTTCCGGTGCCGGGCGACGGGCTACCCGTGACATACTTCGTAGGCGCTCCGCATCCCCCGTCGGAGCGACAGACCGACGCCGGGCAGCTCCCCCCGTGGCTGCTCGGCGTCGCCTTTTGTGCGCGAATCTGTGGGACGAATCTGTGAGTGACGAGACGCCGATCTGCTCCGCCAAGGGGTGCCGTGCCGACGCCGTGTGGGTGCTGGCGTGGAACAACCCGAAGATCCACACGCCGGAGCGGCGCAAGACGTGGCTCGCCTGTGAGGAGCACCGCGAGCATCTGTCGCAGTTCCTCGGGGTGCGGGGGTTCTTGAAGGACGTGGTCCTGCTTGCGGAGTGGGAAGAGGTTCCTTCAGCCACCGATGGCTGACATCGGACGGTCCGGCTGCACGAACGACGGGTCGTCCAGGCCCGCTCCTGCCTTCTTGCCCCACATCGCCAGCCGCCAGATGCGCGCTATCTCCTCATCGGGGGCGTCGGAGCGCAGCGCTGCTCGCAGGTCCGTCTCCTCCGTGGCGAACAGGCAGGTGCGGACCTGACCGTCGGCCGTCAGGCGGGTGCGGTCGCAGGCCGAGCAGAACGGGCGGGTGACGGAGGCGATGACGCCCACCACATGCGGGCCGCCGTCGACGAGCCAGCGCTCCGCAGGCGCCGAGCCGCGCTTCGCCTCGCCCTCGGCGGTCAGCTCGAAGCGGGTGCGCAGGGATGCCAGGATGTCCCCGGCGGTGATCATGCCGTCGCGCTTCCAGCCGTGCTGGGCGTCCAGGGGCATCTGCTCGATGAAGCGCAGTTCGTAGTCGTGCTCCACGGCCCAGGCCAGCAGGTCGGGGGCCTCATCGCCGTTCAGGCCCGGCATCAGCACCGAGTTGACCTTGACCGGGGTCAGGTCCGCCTCGCGGGCGGCGTACAGGCCCTCGATGACGTCCTTGTGGCGGTCGCGGCGGGTCAGGGTCTTGAAGACGTCCGGGCGGAGGGTGTCCAGGGAGACGTTGACCCGGTCCAGGCCTGCGGTCTTCAGGGCGGCCGCGGTGCGCTTGAGGCCGATGCCGTTGGTGGTCAGCGACATCTGGGGGCGGGGCTCCAGGGCCGCGACGCGCTCGACTATGCCGACCAGTCCGGGGCGCAGCAGGGGCTCGCCGC
Source organism: Streptomyces sp. NBC_01017 (assembly GCF_045162795.1). Taxonomy (NCBI): domain Bacteria; kingdom Bacillati; phylum Actinomycetota; class Actinomycetes; order Kitasatosporales; family Streptomycetaceae; genus Streptomyces; species Streptomyces sp. NBC_01017. The sequence goes on along the minus strand of NZ_CP108683.1, from coordinate 8,181,626 downwards.
CGGTGAAGCGGACTTCCTCGATGCCGAGGGAGGTGACGGCGATGTCGATCAGGCGGACGATCTCGTCGTCCGTGAGCAGGTCGGGCTTGGCCAGCCACTGCAGGCCTTCCTCGGGCATGCAGTAGGTGCACCGCAGGTTGCAGCGGTCCGTCAGCGAAACCCTCAGGTCGGTGGCCACTCGGCCATAGGTGTCGATGAGCACGTGGGCCCCCTCCCTCGTCACGACCAGTTTCAACTTCCTTCACCTGCGAGCCTACGTGACCGCACTGACAGCGACACCGGCCCGATCCCACGACGTACGACGCGGTCGCGTCGTAGAGATCTACGACGCGACCGCTCGGAAGGCGCTCTCAGAGGCCTTGCTAGTGGGCGCCGGTGCCGGTCAGGGACCGGACCTCCAGCTCCGCGTACTTGCCGGCGTCGGGCTCCTCCTTCGACAGGACCGTGCCGAGCCAGCCCATGAGGAAGCCGAACGGGATGGAGATGATGCCCGGGTTCTTCAGCGGGAACCAGGCGAAGTCGACGTCCGGGAACATCGCCTTCGGGTCGCCGGAGACGACCGGCGAGAACAGCACCAGGCCGACGGCGACGATCAGACCGCCGTAGATCGACCACAGCGCGCCCTGGGTGGTGAACTTCTTCCAGAACAGGCTGTAGAGGATCGTCGGCAGGTTGGCGGAGGCCGCGACCGCGAAGGCCAGGGCGACCAGGCCGGCGACGTTGAGATCGCGGGCGAGGGCGCCGAGGAGGATGGAGACGGCGCCGATGCCGATGGTCGCGAGGCGGGCCGCCCGGACCTCTTCCTTCTCGGTGGCCTGGCCCCTCCTGATGACGTTCGCGTAGATGTCGTGGGCGAACGACGAGGACGAGGCCAGCGTCAGGCCGGCGACGACCGCGAGGATGGTCGCGAAGGCCACCGCCGAGATGGTGGCGAGCAGGATCGCGCCCCACGCCGAGTCCACGCCGCCCAGATGCAGGGCGAGCAGCGGTGCCGCCGTGTTCCCGGACGGGTTGGACGCGATGATCTCTTCCTGGGAGATCAGCGCCGCGGCGCCGAAGCCGAGGGCGATGGTCATCAGGTAGAAGCCGCCGATGATGCCGATGGCCCAGTTCACGGACTTACGGGCGGCCTTGGCGTTGGGCACCGTGTAGAAGCGGATCAGGATGTGCGGCAGACCGGCGGTGCCGAGGACCAGGGCGATGCCGAGGGAGATGAAGTCCAGCTTCGAGGTGCCGGTGGCGCCGTACTGCAGGCCGGGCTCCAGGAAGGCGGCGCCCTTGCCGCTGTTCTCCGCGGCCTTGCCGAGCAGGTCGGAAATGTTGAAGTTGAACTTCAGCAGCACCAGGAACGTAATGAGGATCGTGCCGCCGATGAGCAGCACGGCCTTGACCATCTGGACCCAGGTGGTGCCCTTCATGCCGCCGATGGAGACGTACACGATCATCAGGACGCCGACGAGGCCGACGATGAGGATCTTGCCCGCGTCGGAGGTGATGCCGAGCAGCAGCGAGACCAGGACACCGGCGCCCGCCATCTGGGCCAGGAGGTAGAAGATCGACACGACGATCGTGGAGGTGCCGGCCGCCGTGCGCACCGGGCGCTGGCGCATGCGGTACGCGAGGACGTCACCCATCGTGTAGCGGCCGGAGTTCCTGAGCGGCTCGGCGACCAGGAGCAGGGCGACCAGCCAGGCGACCAGGAAGCCGATGGAGTACAGGAAGCCGTCGTAGCCGAAGAGGGCGATGGCGCCGGCGATGCCGAGGAAGGACGCGGCGGACATGTAGTCGCCGGAGACGGCGAGGCCGTTCTGGAAGGCGCTGAACGACCGTCCGCCGGCGTAGAAGTCGGCGGCATCCTTGGTCTGCCGGCCCGCCCAGACGGTGATGAACAGGGTTGCAACCACGAAGCAGGCGAAGAGGGTGATGATCAGCGGCCGGTGCTCGCTGGCCTCGTTCGCGGCAAGGGTCATCGCGGGGCTCATGCGCCGCCCTCCATACGGGTCTTGATGGCCTCGGCCTTGGGGTCGAGCTTGGCGCCGGCGTGGCGCGAGTACCACCAGGCAATGAGGAACGTGGTCACGAACTGGGCGATACCGAAGACGAACGCGACATTGATGTTGCCGAACAGCTTGGTGCCCATGAAGTCGCCCGCGTAGTTGGAGAGCAGGACGTACAGCAGGTACCAGGCGATGAAGGCGACGGTCAGCGGAAAGGCGAAGGAGCGGTAGGAGCGGCGCAGTTCAACGAACTCCGCGCTCTCGTGCACCTCGACGAACTCCTCGGTGGAAGGGAGTTTGTGTTGCTCTTTCGAGGGGGGCGGTGCGTCGGTGGCCACGGAGTCTCCTCGCGTTGCGGGCGCTGTTGCGACGGTGGACGGGGACGGTTCGGGGATGGGGGACGGATCAGGGGTGGGGGACGGGTCGGGTACGGGCATGACGGCTCTGTTCCTCGCAGTGACGCGGATCACTTGAACCGGCTGGCGATGTTAGGGCCCCGGCGCGTGATCCAACAGGGGGCTCGATCGTGCTCGCGCCTCCTGTCCAAGGTCACGGCGCCACGCAAGGACCGGTTCAACTCCCCGCACTTCTTTCCGAAGTCGATCGGTCCGATTGCTGGCCAGCAGGTTCGGGGATAGCTTCGCCTCTGCACCACTCGTCATGTACCTGCCTGAGCGCCAACCGGTGCCTCGGGCGGTCTCGTTCCGGATGATGTGGAGAACCCATGGCTCATCTGCGGTCCAGACGCCGACTCGGCCTCGCCGTCCCGCTCGCCCTGTCCCTGACGGCTTCGCTCGGCTTCCTGCCGACGGCGGCATCGGCCTCAGCCGCACCTCCCGCGCAGCCCGTCGCGCAGGTCACGGACGCGCCCGCTCTGGCCTACGTCGTCAACACCCGGCAGGACCGCCGCACGATCGAGTCGGTGAAGAAGGCGATCGCCACGGCCGGCGGAACGGTCGTGATCGCGTACGAGAAGATCGGCGTGATCGTCGTCCACTCGGCGAACCCCGACTTCGCCAAGGCGATGCGCGAGGTCCGGGGCGTCCAGTCGGCAGGTGCCTCGCGTACGGCCCCGCTGACCGCCGCAGGGACCACGGACGAGGGCCCCGCCCAGCTCATGACGGAGCAGCAGGCGGCACGGACGCAGAGCGCCGCGGCGGGCGCCGAAGAGCCTCTCGAGGCCGACCAGTGGAACCTGCGTGCCATCGGCGCCGACCGGGCGGCGAAGATCAACCCCGGCAGCCGCAGGGTGACCGTCGCCGTGATCGACAACGGCGTCGACGACACCCACCCCGACCTCGCGCCGAACTTCTCCGCCGCCCAGTCCGCGAACTGCGCCGGCGGCAAGGCGGACACCAGCGCGGGCGCCTGGCGGCCGTACACCACCACCGACGCGCACGGCACCCATGTGGCGGGCGAGATCGCCGCGCCCCGCAACGGCATCGGCATCGCCGGCGTCGCCCCCGGCGTCAAGGTCTCCGCCATCCAGGTGAGCGACCCGGTCAATGGCCTCTACTACCCCGAAAGCGTCGTCTGCGCCTTCGTGTTCGCAGCCGATCACGGCGTCGAGATCACCAACAACAGCTACTACGTCGACCCGTGGCTCTACAACTGCATGGACGATCCCGACCAGCGGGCCATCGTCGACGCGGTCAACAGGGCCCAGCAGTACGCCCAGAGGAAGGGCACGCTCAACCTGGCGTCGGCGGGCAACTCCAACCACGACCTCGCCTCCGACGCGATCGTCGACGACAGCAGCCCCGACGACTCGACCCCGGCCGAGCGCACCGTCGACCCGTCCGAGTGCTTCGACGTACCGACGCAGCTGCCTGGCATGGTCACGGTCAGCGCGACGGGCGTGCAGAACGTCAAGTCGTACTACTCCACGTACGGTTACGGCGTCATCGACATCGCGGCGCCGGGCGGCGACCGGCTCTACCAGATCCCGGACACCCCGTCGAAGAACGGGCGCATCCTGGCCACCCTCCCGGACGGCAAGTACGGCTTCCTGCAGGGCACGTCGATGGCCTCCCCGCACGCCGCGGGCGTCGCCGCGCTGCTGAAGTCCCGGTACCCGCACGCCACCGGCGCCCAGTTGCACGCGCTCCTCAAGGCCCAGGCGGACAACCCGGGCTGCCCGGAGTCGTACGACCAGGACGGCGACGGCAAGCAGGACGCGGTGTGCGAGGGCGGCAAGCGGTTCAACGGCTTCTACGGGTTCGGCATCGTCAACGCGCTGGACGCCGTCGACTGAGTCGAAAACGACTCCGTTGACTGAGTCAAATACTGCATAGTGCAGTCATGACTCCGATCAGCACTCCGATCAGTTCTGCCTGGTCCGCGGTGGGCGGCGATCCCGCTCTTCTTGCGCGGGTGTCGACCGTGGTACGGGAAGGCGCGTTGCGTGCGCGCCTTCCCGTACGGGAACTGGCGCGCGCGTGCGTGGGCGCGTGCGCGCTGGCCGCCGCCGACTTGGGGGCGCGGCGGGCCGGGCTCGCCGAGGTGCCCGGGGTGCGGCTGGACGACGGGGCGATCGCCACCGCGTTCGTGAGCGAACGGCATCTGCTGGTCGACGGGCGCGCGCCGGTCAACTTCGCCCCGCTGTCGCGGTTCTGGCGCACGTCGGACGGCTGGGTGCGCACGCATGCGAACTTTCCGCATCACCGGGCCCGGCTGCGGACCGCGCTGGGGGTGCCGGAGGAGGATCCGGACGCCGTCGGGGCGGCGCTCGCCGAGCGTTCCGCGCGCGAGGTGGAGGAAACCGTGTACGCGGCCGGCGGGCTGGCCGTGGCGCTGCGTACGCCCGAGGAGTGGGCGGCGCACGAGCAGGCGGTCGCGGTGGCGCGGCGGCCGCTGGTCGAGCACGAGCGGTCGGACACGGCACGCGCGCGTGCGCTCTCGCCGCTCGACGGCTCTGTGCTGCTGCCCGCCGCCGGAGTGCGCGTACTGGACCTGACGCGGGTCATCGCAGGACCGGTCGCCACCCGCACCCTCGCGCTGCTCGGCGCCGACGTCCTGCGCGTGGACCCGCCCCAGCTGCCCGAACTGCCCGACCAGCACGCCGACACGGGCTTCGGAAAGCGCTCGGCGACGGTCGATCTGACGACGGACCGGCGCGCCTTCGAGGAACTGCTCGCGTCGGCGGACGTCGTCGTCACCGGCTACCGGCCGGGCGCCCTGGACCGGTTCGGGCTGTCGGTGCGGGAACTGGCCGAGCGGCGGCCCGGGCTGATCGTCGCGGAGGTGTCGGCCTGGGGCGCGTACGGGCCGTGGGGCGAACGGCGCGGGTTCGACAGCCTCGTACAGGTCGCCACCGGGATCGCCGCGACCGAGGGAGGCATGGCCGACGGATCGGCCGGGCGGCCCGGTGCGCTGCCCGCGCAGGCCCTTGACCACGGGACGGGATATCTGCTGGCGGCCGCCGTGCTGCGGGCTCTGACCGCGCAGTTGGACCAGGGGTCCGGCCGGTGCGTACGGCTTTCGTTGGCGCGTACGGCGAAGTGGCTGACGACCGGGATCCGGCCGGGCCCGGAGGGGGCCTTGGCGTCGGAGGTGTCGGAGGCGTACGACGCCCCCGACACCTGGCTCACCGAGCGGGACAGCGCGCTCGGGCGGCTGCGGTACGCCCGGACGCCGGTGTCGTTCGCGGGCGGTCCCGTCGACTGGGCGCGGCCGCCGGGGGCTTGGGGCGCGGATTTGGCGCGGTGGGTCTGAGCGCCGGAGGGCACCGGCGCCGTACCCCCGTACGGAATGCGGCACCACCACTTGTTTTCTGGTGCTTGCCCGACTATGTGATTTTTGTGAAGATCTTGAGGTGACGTTGACAAGACCTTCCCCCGGCGTGATCGACGGGAGCGCTCCAAGACCGCGCCCCGGCGTCAGCCGGGCCGTGGCCGTTCTCGTCCTGGTCGCGCTGGCGGCGCTGATCCCCCTGCTCGGGCCGTCGGCGGCGCTGCACGGCACCGGGGAGGCCGCCGCTCCCGGCACCGGTGGGATCGGACTGCTGCGCACGGTGCTGTTCGCGGCGCTGTGCGTCCCGGTGGGCGAGTTGTTCGTGAACCGGCTGGCCCGGTCCGTGCCCGGCGCTCCGCCGGCCATGCCCCGCAGCTGGGCGCCCTACGCGGCGGCGGCCGGTTTCGTCGCCGCCCTCGCCCTCGCGTCGGTCGTGTCCATGGGCAACCTCGTGCCGAGCAGTCCGGCCGACCTCGACGTCGGCGGCCTCTACGCGACGCGCGACGGCAAGCTCGCGCTGCTGGAGGTCAACGCCTTCGCCGTGACCGCGCTGTGCGCCCTCTCACGCCGGCCGGCCACCCAGCTCTGGCCACTGGCCGCGGTCGTGGTCGCCGAGGCGCTGCGCGCGCACCCCACCACCGAGCACAGCCCTTTGCTGGGCTCGGGGCTGACGCTGGTGCACCTGACGTGCGCGACGCTCTGGGTCGGCGGGCTGCTGTACGCCCTGCGGACCCTGCGCGGATGGAGCGTCAGGGAGGCGGGGGCTGCCCTGCTGGGCCTCTACGCGCGCGTGGCGGCCGTCCTGCTCGCCGCCATCACGGCGACAGGGGTGTGGAGTTCGCTGCGCCGGATGCCGCCGGACACGGTCATGCAGCAGCTGACCGAGACGGCGTACGGGCGTGTCCTGCTGGCCAAAGTGATCCTGATGGTGACCGTGGTGGCGCTCGCCCTGTGGGCGCGGATCCGGCTGCGCCGCGCGGCAGACCCGCTGGCCGCCTGCTCGCCCGCGCGGGCGGAGGTCGTCGCCCTCGGGGTGGTGGTCACCGTGTCGGGGCTGCTGACGGCGCTGCCGGTGCCGATCCGCTGGTGAGGCGCTACACCCCCGCCACGTCCAGCAGCGTCCCGGCCAGGTAGGTGACCCCCATGGCCAGCGCCCCGCCCGCCATGTTGCGCAGTACCGCGCGGGGCGGGGCGGCGGCGCCCAGGCGGGCGCTGCTCCAGCCGGTCAGGGCGAGGGCGGCCAGGACGGAGGCGACGGTGACCGCGAGGCGCCAGTCCGCCGGCGGCAGCACCATCGCCAGCAGCGGCAGCAGGGCCCCGGCCGTGAACGCCAGAAAGCTCGCCCACGCCGCGTGCCACGGGTTGGTCAGCCGGTCCGGGTCGATGCCGAGCTCCACGCGCGCGTGTGCCTTCAGCGCGTCCCGTTCCGTCAGCTGGACCGCCGCCTCCACGGCCACCTCCCGGGACAGCCCGCGCCGTTCCAGCAGTTCCGCCAGTTCCGCCAGCTCCGCCTCGGGCTGCTCCCGCAACTCCCTCTTCTCCAGGGCCAGCGCCGCCTTCTCCGAGTCGCGCTGGGTGGAGACCGAGACGTACTCCCCCGCCGCCATCGACATCGACCCGGCGAGCAGCCCGGAGAGCCCGGCCGTGAGCAGGGCCGCACGCTCGTCGGTGGCGCCGGCCACGCCGACGACGAGCCCCGCGGTCGAGACGATGCCGTCGTTCGCTCCGAGAACCGCCGCCCGCAACCAGTTCAGCCGCGTGCCCAGCGCGCCGCCGTGGGCCTCGTCATGCGTTGGTTCGGTCATATGCGGAGGATCGCACCGTGGCGGACATCGGGAACGTACCGACGCTCCCGGACCGGCGCCTGGCCCGGCACCCGCGACCGCCACCGCTGCTCGGGGTCCGCAACACCGCGCCGGCACCGACCGGTTGACGCGCTGACGTTCGCGACGCTCGAACGGGCAGGCGGGGCAAGGCACCTGACGGGCAGGAGTGTCAGTCCCGGCCCGTATCCTCAGTGACCATGCTCGAAGACCCTGCGACCGCAGCGCCCTCCCCCACAGCATGGCCGACCGCGTACCCCCAGGGATACGCGGTCGTTGACGTGGAGACCACCGGCCTGGCCCGGGACGACCGGATAATCTCCGCGGCCGTGTACCGGCTGGACGCGCGCGGCGAGGTCGAGGACCACTGGTACACGCTGGTCAACCCGGAGCGCGACCCGGGCCCGGTCTGGATCCACGGTCTGACGAGCGAGGCGCTGGAGGGTGCTCCCCTCTTCACGGACATCGCCGAGGAGTTCTCGGCCCGGCTGGACGGCCGGGTCCTCGTCGCGCACAACGCCGTCTTCGACTGGCAGATGATCGCGCGGGAGTACGCGCGCGCGGAGCGCCGGGCACCGGTGCGGCAGCGGCTGTGCACCATCGCGCTGTCGAAGGAGCTGGGCCTGCCGCTGCCCAACCACAAGCTGCAGTCGCTGGCCGCGCACTTCGGCGTCGTGCAGCAGCGAGCGCACCATGCGCTGGACGACGCGCGCGTGCTGGCGGAGGCGTTCCGGCCGAGCCTGCGGGCCGCCGCGGCGGGCAGTGTGCGGCTGCCGCTGCAGGAGTGCCTGCCGCTGACCGAGTGGCGGGACACCGCGGCTGCGGCCCCCCGGATCGGCCGGCAGGCGGGCTCTCACGGCGGCAACGGCGGCACCAGCGGGTACACCGGCTACAGCAGTTATCAGCCGACCAGTTGGCGGCCGTCCCGTAAGAGGCCCGCCTGCCCCTATCCCAACCCAGGTCGCTACGAAGACGGCAAACGACTCAAGCAGGGCATGCGGGTCGCCTTCTCCGGAGACACGTCCATCGAGCGCGACCTGCTGGAGGACCGTGCGATCGAGGCCGGGCTGCATGTGTCGACGAGCCTGTCCCGGCTGACCAGCCTCCTCGTCACGAACGACCCGGACGCGGGCACGTCCAAGGTCGTCAAGGCCCGCCAGTACGGGACGCCGGTGATCGACGAGGCGGCGTTCGGACAACTCCTGCGGGACGTGGAACCGGCGTCGGAGCGGTGACCGTACGGACGGGTGATTGCCGCGCGACTCGCCCGGAGCCGTCTCGCCCGGGCGGCGGGGACGGCTCACCCTGTGGCGCATGGCGACATGTGAAGTGTGCGGAAACGACTACGGCATGACCTTCGAGGTGCACGCGCAGGGCGCGGTGCACGTCTTCGACTGCTTCTCCTGTGCGATCCACCGCATGGCACCCATCTGTGAGCACTGCCGTGTGCAGGTCATCGGGCAGGGCGTCGAGGTCGAGGGTCAATGGTTCTGCGGCGCCCACTGCGCCCGCGCGGAAGGAAAGGCGGGGATCGTCGACAAGGTGTGACCCGGTACCCGCCTGAACGCACCCCACGACCGAGTTGTACGGTCGTGGGGTGTACCGCTTCCTGTTGTCCCGGCAGTGGGTGATCCTCACGCTGGTCGCCCTGCTGCTCATCCCCACGATGATCAGGCTGGGCATCTGGCAGATGCACCGCTACGAGGAGCGCAGCGCCCGGAATCAGTTGGTCTCCGACGCCCTGGGCTCGAAGCCGCTGCCCGTGGAGAAGCTGACCTCGCCGGGGCACACGGTCTCCACCAAGGAGCGGTACCGCACGGTGACCGCGCAGGGCCACTTCGACACCGACCGGGAAGTCGTGGTCAGGCGGCGCGTCAACTCCGACGAAGAGGTCGGCTTCCACGTCCTCACGCCCTTCGTCCTGACGGACGGCAAGGTGTTGCTGGTCAACCGCGGCTGGATCCCCGCGGACGGGCCCAGCCAGACGGCCTTCCCCAAGGTGCCTGCGCCGCCGAGCGGCCGTGTCACGATGACCGGGCGGCTGATGCCCGACGAGACGACCGAGGCGAGCGGGATCAAGAACCTCAAGGGCCTTCCCGACCGGCAGGTCATGCTGATCAACAGCGGGCAGGAGGCCCGGCGTCTCGACGCGTCGGTGCTCGGGGGGTACGTCGTACAGACGGCTCCCGAACCGGCAGGGGATAAGCCGGAGCTGATCGGCAAGCCGGGCAACGAGAACGCTCCGCTGAACTACGCGTATGCCCTGCAGTGGTGGCTGTTTGCTGCCGGGGTGCCCGTCGGGTGGCTGGTGCTGGCTCGTCGGGAGGCCCGTGAACGGCGGGCCGCGGAGTCGGAGAAGCCGACCGAGGCCGAGCCGGTGGGTGTGTAGTACCCGGCGTTGATGGGGGGCATTGCAGGCCCCCATCCCCTTGAGGGCCCGCGTTCAGCAGCAGCGTCCCTGCCTGTGGTCCTCCCGGTGCCGGCGGCTCATCGCCTCCGTCAGTTCCCTCACGTACCAGCGCACCGCCCTCGCCCAGCGCGCCGCCCTCACGACCGGGCCCCCACCAGTGGCTCACCGGGCTGCTCGGGCACGTCGAGGCGGGACTCCACGTACGGTGCCTCCGTGGTCGGCAAGGCCCCCGGCGTACGGATCGCTCGGACGCAGACCACCGTCGCGTTGACGATCACTGTCGCGACGAGGAGCAGGAACAGGGCGATCAGTACGCCGTCGACCGTGGAGTTGGTGACCACGGTGTGCATGTCGTCGAGGGTCTTGGCCGGGGGCAGGACCTGGCCGGCGGCGATGCCGTCGGCGTACTTGGTGCGCTGGGCGAAGAAGCCGATCTTGGGGTCGTCGGAGAAGACCTTCTGCCAGCCCGCGGTGAAGGTGATCGCGACGACCCAGGCGAGGGGGAGGCCCGTCACCCAGGCCCAGCGCAGCCGGCCGGACTTGATCAGGACCGTGGTGCAGACCGTCAGTGCCACGGCGGCGAGGAGCTGGTTGGCGATGCCGAAGAGCGGGAAGAGCTGGTTGATTCCGCCGAGCGGGTCGGTGGCGCCGGTGTAGAGGAAGTAGCCCCAGGCCGCGACGACGAGGCCGCTGCACAGCCAGATGCCGGGCTTCCAGTTGACCCGGCCGATCGGCTTCCAGACGTTGCCGAGCATGTCCTGGAGCATGAAGCGCCCTACGCGGGTGCCGGCGTCGACCGTGGTCAGGATGAACAGCGCCTCGAACATGATCGCGAAGTGGTACCAGAAGGCCTTCATCGCGGCACCGCCGAAGACTCCGGAGAAGATCTCCGACATGCCGACCGCGAGGGTCGGGGCGCCGCCGGAGCGGGCGATCAGCGTCTGTTCCTCGACCGCCACGGCCGCCTGCGTCAGCTGGTCGGGGGTGATGGTGAACCCGAGGCCCGCCACGGCCTGGGACGCCGACTCGGCCGTCGTACCGAGGAGGCCGGCGGGGGCGTTCATCGCGTAGTACAGGCCCGGTTCCAGGGTGGCCGCCGCGATCAGCGCCATGATCGCGACGAACGACTCCATCAGCATCGCGCCGTAGCCGATCAGCCGGACCTGGGACTCCTTCTGGATCAGCTTCGGCGTCGTCCCCGAGGCGACCAGTGCGTGGAAGCCGGAGAGCGCGCCGCACGCGATCGTGATGAACAGGAACGGGAAGAGGGAACCGGCGAAGACCGGTCCCGCGCCGGTGGAGGCGAAGTCGCTCACGGCCTCCGCGCGCATCACGGGCGCGGCGACCACGACCCCGACCGCGAGCAGCGCGATGGTGCCGATCTTCATGAAGGTGGAGAGGTAGTCGCGCGGCGCGAGCAGCATCCAGACGGGGAGTACGGAGGCGACGAAGCCGTAGCCGACCAGGCACAGCACGAGGGTCGTCGGGCTGAGGGTGAAGGCGCCGGCCAGCGAGGACTCCTGGATCCAGCTGCCGCCGACGATCGCGAGCAGCAGCAGTGCCACGCCGATGAGGCTGGTCTCGACGACCCGGCCCGGGCGGATGCGGTGCAGCCAGAAGCCCATGAACAGGGCGATCGGGATGGTCATGGCCACGGAGAAGGTGCCCCACGGCGAGTGGGCGAGGGCGTTGACCACGACCAGGGCCAGCACACCCAGCAGGATGATCATGATGGCGAACACCGCGACCAGGGCCGCCGCCCCGCCCACCCGGCCGATCTCCTCGCGGGCCATCTGCCCCAGCGACTTGCCGTCCCGCCGCATCGACAGGAACAGCACGACCATGTCCTGCACCGCCCCGGCGAAGATCACCCCGGCGACGATCCAGAGCGTGCCGGGCAGATAGCCCATCTGGGCCGCGAGCACCGGACCGACCAGCGGGCCGGCGCCCGCGATCGCCGCGAAGTGGTGGCCGAGGAGCACCCTGCGGTCGGTCGGCTGGAAGTCGACGCCGTCCTCCAGGCGTTCGGCGGGGGTCGCCCGCCGGTCGTCCGGCCGCAGGACGCGGCGGGCGATCCAGCGGGAGTAGAAGCGGTAGGCGATGGCGTACGAACCGAGCGCGGCGACCACCAGCCAGACCGCGGAGATCTCCTCGCCCCGGGCCAGCGCGAGGACGCCCCAGGCGACGGCGCCGAGGAGGGAGACGGTGGCCCACAGCAGGATCGATCTCGGCACTATTCGGGACTTTTCCGGCACCTGAGGGCCGTTTTCGGGCAGGGCTGAGCTCGGCATGGCGGCTCCTGGGACGAGTGACGGGACAGAAAGTCTGTGCAAGAGTTGCCCACCCGCCGGAGATGGTTGACAGCGAATTTCCAGAAGATTTCCCGGCGGTTCCCTGTCATCCGTTCCGTGCCCTCGCGCAACTCTCCCGCGAGGGCACAGGCACACCAAGGACGGTGACCCATGGCTGATGGCGCCATGACCGCGACGTTCCTCGCCGTGATCGGCGGGGCGTCGCTGCTCGCCGTCACCGCGCGCCGCCTGCACCCGAGCGACCGGCTGCCGTCCCTGGAGGGCTGGGCGCTGGCCGACCGCAGCCTCGGCCCGGTGTGGACCTGGCTGCTGCTGGGCGGCACGATCTTCACCGCGTACACCTTCGCCGCCATCCCGGGCCTGGCGTACGGCAACGGCGCGCCCGCCTTCTTCGCGGTGCCGTACACGGTGATCGTCTGCCCGCTGGCCTTCGTGCTGCTGAGCCGCCTGTGGTCGGTGGCCCGTCGGCACGGCTATGTCACCGCGGCCGACTTCGTGCGCGGCCGGTACGGGTCACCGGCGCTGGCCCTGGTGGTCGCGCTGACCGGGATCCTCGCGACGATGCCGTATCTCGCACTGCAACTGCTCGGCATAAGGGCGGTGCTGACGGCCGGGGGCGTGTATCCGCGGGGTGCCGCCGGTGATCTGGTGATGGTGGCGCTGTTCGCAGCGCTGGCCGTCGCCACTTATCGGCACGGGCTGCGTGCGCCGACCGTCATCTCCGCGCTGAAGGCCGTCGCCGTCTTCGTCTCGCTGACCGCGGTGACCTGGCTGGTCCTCGACCGGCTCAGCGGCCCGGGTGCCGTCTTCGACGGTGCGGCCGAGCGCCTCGGCGGCCCGGCGCTGCTCCTCACCCCCGAGCAGCAGCCCGCGTACGCCACCCTCGCCCTCGGCTCCGCGCTCGCCCTGCTGATGTACCCGCACGTCCTCACCGCCGGTTTCGCCGCCGACGGCCCTCGGACGCTGCGCAAGGTGTCCGTGGCACTGCCCGCCTGGACGGGGCTGCTCGCCCTGTTCGGCTTCCTCGGCATCGCGGCCCTCGCGACGGGCGTGCGCGCCCCGGCCGGCGGCGCCGAGGCGGCCGTACCGATGCTGGTCGACCGGCTGATGCCGGGCCCGCTGGCCGGGCTGGTGTTCGGGGCGATCACCGTGGGGGCGCTGGTGCCGGCGGCGGTGATGTCGATCGCCGCCGCCACGAGCTTCGTACGCAATGTGTACGTCGAGTACGTCCATCCGACGGCCACGCCCAAGCGGCAGGTGCGCATCGCCAAGGCGGTGTCGCTCACCGCGAAGGTGGGCGCGGTGGCGTTCGTGTTCGGGCTGCGCGACCAGGACGCCATCAATCTCCAGCTCCTCGGCGGGGTCTGGATCCTGCAGATCTTCCCGGCCGTCGCGGTCGGGCTGTTCACCCGGCGGCTGCATCCGCGGGCGCTGCTCGCCGGGTGGGGCGTGGGCATGGTGGCCGGGACCTTCATGGTCGTACGGGAGGGGTTCTCGTCGGTCGTGCACCTAGGTACCGGGCCGGAGATCTACGCCGGGCTCGCCGCGCTGGGCCTCAATCTGGCGGTCGCCGTGGCCGCAACCGCGGTGCTGAGCCGCCTCGGTGTCCCGCGCGGCGCCGATCTGACCGACCTGCCGTCGCGCCTGAGCCTCAGGCGGCGCCCCGAGACGGGAGCGAACACCCCGTGAGACAGCATCGAGACGCGCTGCACGGAAAGCTGCCTCCGCAAGGTGGCGGCGCCGTCGTGCCGGCCCTGCCCCTGACCCCCGCGGTGAGCGACCCGGCGGACCTGGAGCGCGAGGCCGGTCTGGCCCGCCTGTTCGAGCTGCACTACTCCTCGATGCTGCGCCTGGCCGTGCTGCTCGGGGCCGACGATCCGGAGAACGTGGTCGCGGAGGCCTACTACCAGATCTACCGGAAGTGGCGGCGGCTGCGGGACACCGAGGCGGCGGAGGCGTATCTGCGCTCCACCGTGTGCAATCTGACGCGGATGCGGATACGGCACCTGCAAGTGGCCCGCCGGCATGTCGAGAAGCCTGTCGAGGAGGTCATCGCCTCCGCCGAGAGCACCGCGCTCCTGCGGGACGACCAGCGGGTGCTGATCGACGCGCTCCAGCAGCTCCCGGCCCGGCAGCGCGAGGCGCTGGTGCTGCGGCACTGGCTCGGACTGAAAGAGAGCGAGATCGCCTCCGCGATGGGTATCTCCTGCGGATCCGTCAAGACCCATACGGCACGCGGCCTCGCCGCTCTGACCCAGGCGATGGAGACCCGGCGATGACGCATCGAGATGCGACTCCGTCGCGCGGCACCGGTCCGGACCGCACGGAGCAGGAGCTGCGCGAGGCGCTCTCCGCCCTCGCCGGCGGGGTGCAGGCGGCGCCCGACGCCTATCGCACCGCGCGCGGCGAGTGGCTGCGCCGGGAACGCAGGCGGCGGCTCGTCCTCGCCGTCCTGATCGCGGTCGTGTTCGCCCTGGCCATCCTGATCGGGCTGTGGGTGCTCAACCGGGCCCCGGCCGATCCGGGCGTGATCTTCTCCGGCACCGGCTCCCCGGCAGCCGGATCACTCCCGCGGCCCCACCCCTGATTGGCCCATCGGCCCTTGGGGAACCCGCACTTGCGTGCCCCAGCGAATCGAGGACTACGCCCTCATCGGCGACGAGCAGACGGCCGCCCTGGTAGGCAGGGACGGTTCCGTCGACTGGCTGTGCCTGCCCCGCTTCGACTCGGGGGCCTGCTTCGCCAAGCTCCTCGGCGACAAGGACAACGGCCACTGGCGCATCGCCCCCAAGCACGCCAAGGGCCCCTGCACCCGGCGCGCCTACCGCCGGGACACCCTGGTGCTGGACACCGAGTGGGAGACCGACGAGGGCAAGGTCCGCGTCACGGACCTGATGCCGCAACGCGACCGGGCGCCCGACCTCGTACGCATCGTGGAGGGCCTCAGCGGCCGCGTCACCGTGCGCAGCACCCTGCGGCTGCGCTTCGACTACGGCTCGGTCGTCCCCTGGGTGCGCGAGTCCGACGGGCACCGGGTGGCCGTCGCCGGCCCGGACTCGGCATGGCTGCGCAGCGAACCCGAGGTGCGCACCTGGGGCAGGAACTTCGGTACGCACTCGGAATTCACGGTCGAGAAGGGCGAGAAGGTCGCGTTCGTCCTCACCTGGCACCCCTCCCACGAGCCGCGCCCGCCGCTCGTCGACCCGTACGAGGCCTTGCGCACCAGCGTCCGGGACTGGCGGAAGTGGGTGGGGCACTGCCGTTATGACGGGCCGTACCGCGACGCCGTCGTGCGCTCCCTGATCACCCTCAAGGCCCTCACCTACCGGCCGACCGGCGGCATCGTCGCCGCCCCCACCACCTCGCTCCCCGAGGAGATCGGCGGCGTCCGCAACTGGGACTACCGCCACTGCTGGCTGCGCGACTCCACCCTCACCCTGAACGTCGGCCTGTCGGCGGGCTACCGGGAGGAGGCGGAGGCCTGGCGCGACTGGCTGCTGCGCGCGGTCGCCGGCGACCCGGCCGACCTGCAGATCATGTACGGCCTGGCGGGCGAGCGGCGGCTGCCCGAGTTCGAGGTGCCGTGGCTGTCCGGGTTCGCCGGCTCCACCCCCGTACGCGTCGGCAATCAGGCCGTGAACCAGCTCCAGTTGGACGTGTACGGCGAGGTGATGGACACGCTGGCGCTGGCCCGGGAGGCGGGACTGTCGACCAAGCCGCACATCTGGGCGATTCAGGCCGCCCTCGTCGACTGGCTGCGCACGGCGTGGCGGCAGCCCGACGAGGGGCTGTGGGAGGTGCGCGGCGGCCGCCGGCACTTCGTGCACTCGAAGGTGATGGTGTGGGTGGCCGCGGACCGGGCGGTGCGCAGCCTGGAGAAGAACCCGAAGCTGGACGGTGACCTCGACGGCTGGCGCGAGTTGCGCGACGAGGTGCACCGCGAGGTGTGCGAGAAGGGCTACGACGCCGAGCGGAACACCTTCACACAGTCCTACGGCTCCCCCGAACTCGACGCCGCTCTGCTGCTGATCCCGCGCGTGGGCTTCCTGCCGCCCGACGACCCGCGCGTCGTCGGCACCATCGACGCGATCCGCGCCGAGCTCAGCCATCAGGGCTTCCTGCGCCGCTACAGCACCGACGGGACCGCCGTCGACGGGCTGCCCGGCGGCGAGGGCACCTTCCTGGCCTGCTCCTTCTGGCTGGCGGAGGCGCTGCACATGACGGGTCGTAGGCAGGAGGCACGCGAGCTGTTCGACCGGCTCGTCGGGCTCACCAACGACGTGGGTCTGCTGGCCGAGGAGTACGACCCCGTGGCCGGCCGCCAGCTCGGCAACTTCCCGCAGGCCTTCAGCCACATCGGCCTGGTGAACACCGCCCTCGCCCTGTTCGGGGGCGACGGGGCAGGATAGGAACCATGGATCTTGGACTGAAGGACCGGGTGTACGTCGTCACGGGGGCCACGCGCGGGCTGGGCAACGCGGCGGCGCGTGAGCTGGTGGCCGACGGGGCGAAGGTCGTCGTGACCGGCAGGGACAAGGAGCGGGTCGCCGCCGCGGCGGCCGAGCTGGGGCCGAACGCCGTCGGGGTCGCCGTCGACAACGCCGAAGCGGATGCCGCGGCACGTCTGATCGCTGCCGCGCGGGATGCCTTCGGCGGGTTCGACGGCGTCCTCATCAGCGTGGGCGGGCCGCCGGCCGGGTTCGTCGCGGACAACACGGACGAGCAGTGGCAGGCCGCCTTCGAGTCGGTGTTCCTCGGGGCTGTGCGGCTGGCCAGGACGGCGGCGGAGGAACTTCACGAGGGCGGCGTCATCGGGTTCGTGCTGTCCGCGTCGGTGCACGAACCGCTGCCGGGGCTGACCATTTCGAACGGGCTGCGGCCGGGGCTCGCCGGATTCGCCAAGTCGCTTGCGAACGAATTGGGGCCGCGGGGAATTCGGGTCGTGGGACTGCTGCCGTCACGGATCGACACGGACCGCGTACGCGAGCTGGACGGCCTGTCGGCCGACCCGGAGGCAACGCGGGCCGCCAACGAATCGCGGATTCCGTTGCGGCGGTACGGGACCCCGGACGAGTTCGGGCGTGCGGCGGCCTTCTTGCTGTCTCCGGCCGCGTCCTATCTGACGGGCATCATGCTGCCGGTGGACGGCGGAATGCGGCACGGGTTCTAACTCACCCTTTCCGCACCGTGCTTGCCGCCCCGCAGACGGACCTCCGCCGGCAGTGACGCGAGGCCCGCCGAATTACGGGCGTGGCCCAGCGCCTGTGTGGTGAGCTCGTTCAGGGCGGTCCCGGGATCCACGTGCGGTTCCAGCCTGAGGCGCACCAGGGTCTCGGGGGTGCGGCGCCTGCCCGTCAGGTGGACGCGGGCCCGCTGGACGCCCTCCAGACCCGTCGCCTCGCTCGCGAGGACGCTCTCCAGGGCCCGGCCCCGCAGCAGGGCGCCCTCGCCGTCGCCGGTGTCGACCAGGACCTCGGCGAGGCGGTGCCGGCGCAGGACCGAGGTCAGCCACCACAGGGCGAGCAGCACCAGGACGGCCAGCACGGCGATCACCACAGGCCACCACCAGCCGTCGTCCCGCCAGCGCGTGCGTTCGGCGTCGCTGAGCAGGACGTCGTGCTTGCTGTCGTGGATCCACCAGGACGGGGGATCCAGCCCGAGCCCGACGGCGAGTACGGACCCGCCGATCACGAGCAGCACGAGCCCGACGAGCCCGATCAGCACCCGGTTGACCACCCTGAGCACGGCCCTCACCCCTTCCGTCCGGGCCGCCGCACATGCACCTTCAGCGACGGCGGGCGGGCCAGTCCGAGGCCCCTGATCGCGTCGGCGAGCGTGGCGTCCAGGTCGGCGCGTACGTCGTCCAGTTCTCGGAAGTGCGACATGGCGCGGACGTCGGCCCGGGACCTGCGCACCCGTACCCGTACCGACTGGACCCCGGAGATTTCCATGGCCCGGTCGCGCAGGACCAGGGCGGCGAGGTCGCGGTGGAGTCCGGCGCGGACGTCGGGGTGGGTGCGCCGCATCGGCAGTACGGACCGCAGGCCCGGCGTGGTGGCAAGGACGAGCAGCCAGAGGCCGAGCACGGCGGCGACGCCTGCGCCGACGAGCACCCAGATGTCGTCGAGGGGGCGCTCGGCGAGTTGCTGGGCCAGTCCCCTGCGCCAGCGCATGGCGGGCCGGTCGGCGCGCACGGACACGATGTCGTAGAGGAACATGCCCGCGACGAACAGCAGCACAAGCGCCGTGATCGCGGCCGGGATCCGACGCGCCGACCAGAAACGGCGTTCACCGCGGCCCTTCTCGTCGACCGGGGGCGGGGCGTCGTAGGCCGCCGCCGACGCCGACTGGTCGAGGGTGGCGGCTGCGGCCTCCTTCTCGATGACCGGCAGTCTCTGTGTGGTGCCCTCGGAACCCTGGGACTCGCTCATCGCGTCCTCCCCTGTGCCGCGCCCGGTCGGGGCGCCGGGTGCAGCCGCTCCACATGCACGGCGACCTCCGGCACCTCCATGCCCACCAACGCGCCTACCCGCTCGACGACGTGCCGACGCACGGTCGCGCACCGGGAGCCGATATCCGTGGGGTAGTCGAGCTCCAGGTGGACGAGGACCCGCACGGTCTCATGGTGCACGACGACGTTGGCATGCGGCCGGGCGGCGTCCTTGGCGAGCTCCCCCACGGCCTCGCGCGCGGCCTGTGAGGCGACCTTCGCCACGACCCGGTCGGCGATCCGGGTCGCCCCGCGCTCGCCCGCAGGTACGGCGGGGAGGGGTGCGCCGAGCTCACCGGCCCCCGCACTCACGGTCGTCACCGCCGCCGTTCATCACGACGCCGGAAGAAGTCACCGAGCTCGTACTCCCCCTCCAGGAACCGCCCGACGACGAAGCCGACGGCGCCCAACGCCGCCACCAGCAGGAAGGCGCCGAATCCGCCGAAGTACCCGGCGAAGCCCAGTGCCATGCCGGCGATCATGCCGACCACGGCCATGCTCATGCTGCGCTCCTCAGCTCCTCAGCCGCTCCCCGGCCACTGCGTTGTCGGGTCGCCGGCGCCTCACTGGATCCGACGCTCCTCTTCCTCTTCCTCTTCCTCCGGAAGCTTCACATCGCTCACCGCGATGTTGACCTCGACGACTTCGAGGCCGGTCATCCGCTCGACGGCGCTGATCACGTTCTCGCGGACGTCCCGCGCCACGTCGGCGATCGACACGCCGTACACGACGACGATCTCCAGGTCGAGCGCGGCCTGTACCTCGCCAACCTCGACCTTCACCCCACGCGACACCGATTTCGTCGTACCGCCCGGCACCCGGTCGCGCACGGCCCCGAAGGTCCGCGACATACCGCTGCCCATGGCGTGCACGCCGTCCACATCGCGTGCGGCCATCCCGGCGATCTTCTCCACGACGCCGTCGGCAATGGTGGTCCGGCCGCGGACACCGGGCTCTCCCCCGCCACGCCTTGTCACCTGGCCCTTGCGGGTGCTGAGGGCGTCGCCCTCCGTCCGCCGGTTCTGCTCCGTGGTCTCAGTCATGGCCGTTCGTCCTTTTCGGTCGTCGTCCCTCAACCACCGTAAGCACGGTTACGCGATTGCGCCCCAGGGATGCGGCAGGCTGGAGGAATGACAACGGCGGACGGGTGGACCCAGGCGATCCGGCAGCAGCTGGGGCTCGGCAGGCTGCTGCCCCTGGGCGGCGCGAGCGACGGCGCGTGGATCTCCGAGAGGGCGGCCGAGGCGGTGCTGCGGAGCGCGGCCGAGGACATGCGCGGGGTACGGCTGGACACGCTCCGGATCGGGCTCACCGACCCGGAGGACACGCAGGAGGCGGCCGTACCCACGCCGCCGAGCGCGCTGCCACCGGGCCCCTTGCGGGTGACGGCGGACTTCGCGGCGACGGCGGCCGAGGATCTGCCCACGACGGCGGAACGGCTGCGCGACCTGCTGGCCGGCGCAGCCGCTGAACGTCTCGGCCTGACGGTGACCGAGGTGGATCTGCGCGTGACGGCCCTGCTCGACGAGGACACCGAACCCGCTCCCGTGCCCCAGCCCGAGCCGACGCAGGCCGCGAAGCTGGCGAGCCCCGACGAGGAGCGCGTCGCCGCCGCGGCCCTGACGGTCCCGGGAGTGATCCAACTGACGGGCGCCCTGGGCGGGTTGAACCGTGCGGTGCACATCGAGGAACGGCAGGACGAGGCCGCCCTGCCGCGCCGCCACGTGCGCGTGGAGATTGCCGTGCGCGCGGACCGCCGGGCGCTGGAGGTGGCCCGGGAGGTCCGCGAGTGGGTGGGAGAGGCGCTGGCGGATCGCCCGACGGTGGCGGTACTGATCACAGCCGTCAGTTGATCAGCGCTGGTCGATCAGCGCAGGGTCGATCAGCGCAAGGTCGATCAGCGCATGACTCAGTCGCCGAGGCCGGCCAGGTCCCGCAGCCGGCGCGCCTGCGCGGCCCGCTCGGCACCGCGCTGCTCGTCGTACGTGCGGTCCACGGCACCACGAAGCAGCGCCTTGGTCTCGATCACGGCATCCCGAGGCGCGGCGACGATCGCCGCCGCCAGATCCCGTACGGCGTCGTCGAGTTGGTCCGCGGGCACGGCGAGGTTGGCCAGCCCGCTGCTGACGGCTTCCTCGGCCAG
This sequence comes from Streptomyces sp. NBC_01017, assembly GCF_045162795.1. Classification (NCBI taxonomy): domain Bacteria; kingdom Bacillati; phylum Actinomycetota; class Actinomycetes; order Kitasatosporales; family Streptomycetaceae; genus Streptomyces; species Streptomyces sp. NBC_01017. The sequence continues at coordinate 8,160,719 of NZ_CP108683.1, read as the reverse complement.
CACGAAGCGACCCGTCACGCAGATCTCCAGCGCACGGCCGTATCCGACCAGCCCGACCAGCGGGTGCGTACCCGTCAGGTCCGGCACCAGCCCGAGGCTGGTCTCACGCATGGCGAACTGCACGTCGTCAGCGACGACGCGCACGTCACAGGCGAGCGCGAGCTGGAAGCCCGCCCCGATGGCATGCCCCTGTACGGCGGCGATGGACACGACGTCGTTACGCCGCCACCAGGTGAAGCCCTCCTGGAACTCGGCGATGGCAGCGTCGAGTTCACCGTCGCTGCTGCGCGCCAGGTCGATGAACGAGGGCTCGCCCTCGATCCCGTCCGGCGTGAACATCTGCCGGTCGAGCCCGGCGGAGAAGGACTTGCCCTCACCGCGCAGCACGACAACCCGCACGCTGCCCGGCACGGCCCGCCCGGCCTCGGCGAGCGTCCGCCACATGGCGGGGCTCTGCGCATTGCGCTTGGTCGGGTTCGACAGCGTCACCGTGGCGATCGCGCCGTCAACGGTGAGCCGTACGCCGTTCTTGTCGAGCAGGGGAGCGAGGTCCTGGTCGGGCGAAGCCATGGAGCGCCTCCGATGAGTGCGGTCATCATGGGATGCCCGGAAGGGCACCCCCTAAGTGACTGCACAGTAACCACCCGGCCGATCAGTCGACCGACCGGGTGGCCACCATCGAAGCCGATGGGCCGCCCGGTGTCAGCCGGTCGCCTTCTTGCCTCGTGTCGCGCCGCCACGCCCACGAAGCGTGACGCCCGACTCGCTGAGCATCCGGTGTACGAAGCCATACGAGCGGCCGGTTTCCTCGGCCAGTGCCCGAATGCTCGCACCGGAGTCGTACTTCTTCTTCAGGTCTGCCGCGAGCTTGTCGCGCGCGGCGCCGGTTACCCGGCTGCCCTTCTTCAGAGTCTCGGCCACCCGTGCCTCCTCATGGGAAGTGCGCTCTGGTCTCCTCATGATCACCCCTCCGGGGCTTCATGGCCACCCATTCGGCAAGGTCCGTGAGACATGGTTGTGACGACAGGAGCGCATCCCCACATACGGAATCTGCGATTCCGGAGAATGTTGTCCGTACGGCCGAACGGGTTCTTTTACGAACTCGCAGGTCAGCGTCGTGAAACGGCCGAGCCCTTGTCGATAAAGGACTCGGCCGCGAAATCGATGTAGTACACACCTCGGTACGAGGAGATCTCACACAGATGATGGATCACCGATAGGCCGAATGATCCATACGCCGTTGATCACGCATTCGATCAAGCGAGGGCGACGAGATCCGCGTAGTCGGAGCCCCACAGGTCCTCGACGCCGTCCGGCAGCAGAATGATCCGCTCCGGCTGGAGCGCCTCGACGGCACCCTCGTCGTGGGTGACGAGCACGACCGCGCCCTTGTAGGTGCGCAGCGCGCCGAGGATCTCCTCGCGGCTGGCCGGGTCGAGGTTGTTGGTCGGCTCGTCGAGGAGCAGGACGTTCGCCGACGACACCACGAGGGTGGCGAGGGCGAGGCGGGTCTTCTCGCCGCCGGAGAGGACACTGGCGGGCTTGTCGACGTCGTCGCCGGAGAACAGGAACGAGCCGAGCACCTTGCGGACCTCGACGAGGTCCATGTCGGGGGCGGCGGAGCGCATGTTCTCCAGGACGGTGCGGTCGGCGTCCAGGGTCTCGTGCTCCTGGGCGTAGTAGCCGACCTTGAGGCCGTGGCCGGGGATGACGGCGCCGGTGTCCGGCTGCTCGACGCCGGCGAGAAGCCGCAACAGGGTCGTCTTTCCGGCGCCGTTGAGGCCGAGGATGACGACCCTCGACCCCTTGTCGATGGCCAGGTCGACGTCGGTGAAGATCTCCAGGGAGCCGTATGACTTCGACAGGCCCTCCGCGGTCAGGGGGGTCTTGCCGCAGGGCGCGGGCTCGGGGAAGCGGAGCTTGGCGACCTTGTCCTGCATGCGCACCGCTTCGAGGCCGGCGAGGAGCTTGTCGGCCCGCTTGGCCATGTTCTGAGCGGCGACCGTCTTGGTCGCCTTGGCGCGCATCTTGTCGGCCTGCGAGTGCAGCGCGGCGGCCTTCTTCTCGGCGTTCTGCCGCTCGCGCCTGCGGCGCTTCTCGTCGGCCTCGCGCTGCTGCTGGTAGAGCTTCCAGCCCATGTTGTAGATGTCGATCTGGGCACGGTTGGCGTCCAGGTAGAACACCTTGTTGACGACCGTGTCGACCAGGTCGACGTCGTGGGAGATCACGATGAAGCCGCCGCGATACGTCTTCAGGTAGTCGCGCAGCCAGACGATCGAGTCGGCGTCGAGGTGGTTCGTCGGCTCGTCGAGCAGCAGGGTGTCCGCGTCCGAGAACAGGATGCGGGCGAGCTCGATACGGCGGCGCTGACCGCCGGAGAGGGTGTGCAGCGGCTGGCCGAGCACCCGGTCGGGCAGGTTCAGCGCGGCGGCGATGGTGGCGGCCTCGGCCTCGGCGGAGTACCCGCCCTTGGTGAGGAACTCCGTCTCCTGGCGCTCGTACTGCCGGAGGGCCTTCTCGCGGGTGGCGCCCTGGCCGTTGGCGATGCGCTGTTCGTTGTCGCGCATCTTGCGGATCAGTACGTCCAGGCCGCGCGCGGAGAGGATGCGGTCACGGGCGAGGACGTCGAGGTCGCCGGTACGGGGGTCCTGCGGGAGGTAGCCGACCTCGCCGGAGCGGGTGATGGTGCCGCCGGCGGGGATGCCGTCGCCTGCGAGGCACTTGGTGAGGGTGGTCTTGCCGGCGCCGTTGCGGCCGACGAGGCCGATGCGGTCGCCCTTGGCGACGCGGAAGGTCGCGGACTCGATGAGGACGCGCGCACCGGCGCGCAGCTCGATACCGGAGGCGGAGATCACGGACAGACTCCAGGGCGGGGTTGGTGGCGGGATGGGCGGCTGAGGACGTTCCCGCCGTCTAATGCGCGAGGAGAATGGCCATGAGGCCAGTCTAACGGGGCCGTGCAACCACTTTTTCTGGGTTCACGTGTTCGGGCCGCGGCTCGCCGCGCTCTTCGCCGACTTCGTTGCCGAGCGGTCGGCGGTGCGGGGCGATCCGCCCCAGGTCGTCCACGGCGATGACCTGCGAGGTCCAGGCCGCGTGGGTGCAGGGCTGGGCCAGGAGGAGCGACTTGGCGTGACGTACGGCACGTGCGGGCTCGAAGGCACAGCCCTCGCGGGCGGGCAGCACCCAGCGCAGGTCGCCGTCGGCGATGCGGTACGCGGCGACACGGTCCGGCGTGACGACGGCGAGCATGCCGCGGCCGAGGGCACGCAGGACGCCGGTGCCGCCGTGGGACGGCAGCCACTCGCCGGCCGCGGGCAGGGGGCGGTGCCAGCGCACCGAGCGGCCGTCGGTGGCGGTGACCATGCCGTCGTCCCAGAGCGTGATCGCCTCCCCGCGCGCGTGGAGCGACGTGAGCGGCCGGCGGCCTTCTCGGGTGTAGCGCCACAGGGGGGCGCCGGTGACGGGGTGGTGGGCCTCGATGGCCGCTCCGCGCCTGCGCAGGGGCGTCGGCGGCGGCTGCGGCTGCGGCTGCTCCGGGGCGGTCGCGTGGCCCACGCGCGCGTGGGCGGCCGCGTGGACGGTGAGGTGGTCGCCGTAGGGGGCGGGGCGGGCGTGGTGGGCGATCGCGAGGAGCGGGGGCGCGAGGAGGAGCGCGAGAAACGTCGGCAGCAGGCGGGAGCGGGTGGCTGCGGCGGGCTTCGGAGCGGTGACGCCGGGGGCCGGGGGCGCTTCGCCGCCTTCACCGCTGTCACCGCCTTCGGTCGCACGGCCCGGCTGAGCGGCCACCACGCCCCCTTGTCTCAAAGGCCCGGTCCGCTTCCCGCGGATCAGCGCAGAGCGTAGCCACGCGCGACGCCGGTGGCCGGTGCTTGCCGTCGGGACACGGCAAGGGCGCTCGGACCTGTCCCCCGCTTGGCGGCTTCGGTTCACGGGCCGTTGTCAGTGGTCGCTGCAAGACTGGGCAGCGGGTCGGTTTTCCGGCGGTCGACAGCGCCGGCCCACGGAGATGGATCACGGCGATGGATCACGAAGGGGTGATCGGTATGGCAGGCACTGGCGGTGGGCGTCCGAGCATCTACCCCACGCTGCTGTACGCGGACGCGAAGGCGGCGATCAAGCAGCTCACGGAGGCCTTCGGGTTCACGGCGCTGGCCGTGTACGAGGGCGAGGACGGCTCGGTGGCGCACGCCGAGCTGGCGCAGGGCAACGGCGCTGTGATGCTCGGTTCCAAGGGCACCGGCAGCGCCTTCGACAAGGTGATGACGGAGGCGGGCACGACCGGGGTGTACGTCGTCGTGGACGACGTCGACGCACACCACCGGCGGGCCGTGGAGAAGGGCGCGGAGATCCTGATGCCCCCGACGGACCAGGACTACGGCTCGCGGGACTACATGGCCCGGGACATCGAGGGCAATGTGTGGAGCTTCGGCACCTACGCCCCCGAGATCAAGGGCTGAGCGCCGGGCCGGCTCAGCTCCCCCCGGTGTGCACCTGGAAGGCGGCGCGGCGTACGGCCTTGGCGAGGGCGGGGTCGGGGTGTGCGGCGGCCAGCGCGACCAGGACCTGCACGGTGCGGGGGTGGCCGACGGCGCGCACCTCGGCGAGGAGCGCGGGCACGGTCGGCTGCACCGAGGACTCCAGGTGCCGTACGAGCATGGGGGCCTCGCCGTGGTCGGCGACGGCGGCGGCGGTGTCGACCCACAGCCAGGTGGCCTCGTCCCGGGTGAGCACCTCGTGGGCGTCCTCGGGGTCGATGCCGTCGTGCTCGGCCAGCCACAGCAGGGCGTACGGGCGCAGGGTCGGCTGGTCGAGGACGGCACGGACGTCGGGCTCGGCGGGGGCGCCGACGACACGCAGCGCCTCGAAGGCGAGGCCGCGCAGGAGGGCGTCGTCGCCGCGGGCGGCGCCGAGGAGTTCGCTGACGGCGCTGCCCACGGGGCGGGCGGCGAGCCAGGCGCGGTATTCGTCGCGGGCGGCGTTCGGGCGGAGCTGGGCGCAGCCGCGGAGCATCGCTTCGGCGGACTGCTCGATGTTCCCGGCGGGGCTCTGCGCGGCGACGCAGATCTGCTCCAGCTTGACCCAGACCGCCCAGCTGCCGAGCGGGGTGAGGGTGGCCTGGCCGTCGCCGTAGGTGAGTGCGCCCACGGAGGCGAGGGCGTGCAGGGCCCAGTCGAGGAGCGGGGCGAGGGGCGTGTCCTCTGCGGCCTTGGCTTCCGCGGCCATGGCTTCGGCGGCCATGGCTGCGGCGGCCGGCGCGGGCTGGGGGCCGTAGGGGATCTCGCACCTCTCGGTGCGCAGCTCGGTGACGCGCTGCTCCAGCAGGTCCAGGAGCTGCTCCACGGGGACGGGCCCGGCGGACAGCTGAAGGAAGGAGAGCACCTGGGGCAGCGCCGAGACGACGTCGGCCACGGCACCGTGCTCGTGCTGCTCGGGTTCCGGGTGGGCGAGCGACCAGGCGTCGAAGAGGGCGACCCAGCCGCGCAGCACGGCGCTGTCGTCGCGGTCCCAGGCGCGCAGGCGCCAGCCGGGCCGGGCGCTGTCGCCGTGCACCTCGACGAGTCCGGCCAGGCGGGCGGTGTCCCAGTCGGCGCGGACCTGAGTCACGGTCAGGCCGAGGTCGCGGGCCGCGCGTTCGGCGGTGGCCTCGGAGAGGGTGCCTTTGCCGTCGGCGCCGGCGCTGTCGCGGCCGGGGCCCAGCGCGGTGTCGGCCCAGTGGGCGACGCGGGCCGCCGCGGCCAGACCGGAGCGAGCCATTCTGGCCAGCTCCGACTGGGCCGGTGTGCCCTCCGGGGGGCGCGGTGCGGGGCGGCGGGGGCGCCGCTGGTTCACAGCTCGTGGGGCGGCGGCCAGGGGTCGCGGGCGGACGAGTCGAAGCCTGGAGTCGCGCGGGATACGGGACGTCACGGGTGCAGTCTTCCGGTTGACGGTCCGAAAACCCAAACGGAATGTCACGAGGGGCGACGGGGATGGCCAACGCACGGGGTCCTGCGAGCGGCAAGGGGCCGAATACAGGCCACTGGTACGGGGTTAAATGGAATCTGTGGGACCGGTGTGGGAGGGGTGGGCCGAGGGGCGTTGCACCGGCATCACATGAGCGGTGTCAGGAAGCGGCGCAGGGACTCCTCGTAGAACTCGGGGTCGGCGTTCCACATGGCCGCGTGGGGTGCGCGGTCGACGGTCCGGAGGGCCACCAGGTCGGGGCGGGCGTCGGCGAGCCGGCGGGACAGGCTCCAGGGGGCCACCCGGTCGTCGGGCCCGTGGAAGATCAGGGTCGGCACGGTGAGGTCGTCGCGGGTGCCGTTGCCGCCTGCGCGGTCGGCGGTCAGGCCGGTGCGGCCCTGTGCGGCACGGACCGCGAGCGGCAGCAGCGCGCTGGGCGTGTGGCGGGCCGACGCGAGGGCGCGCAGGGTGGCCTCCCAGCTCAGGACCGGGGAGTCCAGGACGACGCCCGAGACGCGGTCGCGGAGCCCCGAGCGGGCGGCGGCGCGCAGCGCCATCGTGGCGCCGGTGGACCAGCCGAGCAGGACGAGTTGCTTGGCCCCGTACCGCACGGCGTAGCGCATGGCCGCGTCCAGGTCACGCCACTCGGTCTCGCCGAGGTGGTTCAGGCCGTCCGGCGGGCGGGGCGCGCCGAGGTCGCCCCGGTAGGCGAGGGCGAGGACCGGGAAGTGGCGGCCGCTGAGGAACTCCATGACGTTCATGGCCTGTTCGCGGGTGGTACCGAGGCCGTGCACCGCGATGACCCAGGTGTCCCGCGCGCCGGGGACGAACCAGGCGGGCAGGGCGCCGAGTTCGCCGGGGATGTCGACGTCGGCGTGTTCGAGGCCGAGGGCGGCGCTCGGATTGCCGACGTACACGTTCGGGGTGAACCAGACACTGTCGCCGGGCTGGAGGGTGCCGTGGGTGACGCGCTCCAGGCGGCGTACGACGGTGTCGGCCGAGTGTTTCGCCGCGGCGAGGACGGGGCCGACGACCGCGTGCGAGCCGTCGCCGGAGAGCCCGTAGGTGCCGGGGCGCAGGGAGGCGAGGTCGCGGGTGAGCGCGATCTGGCCGGCGGCCGTGGCGTGCACGGTGAGACGGGGTTCGGTGGGCAGGGGCCTGCCGGGGGGCGCCGTCAGCGCGACGCCACTGGCGAACCGCCCGGCGGCGACGCTTGCGGCGCCGGCGGCCAGAGCCACGGTGACGGCAGCGGCCGTCGCTTTGACAGTGCGCACCCATCCAGTGTCCGGGCGGACGGGGGTGGCGGCCAGTGGGAGGTCACTGCCGTGGGCTATGCGGGGTCACTGCCGTGGGCTTGTGGGGTGCGTCGTGGCGGCGCGGGCCCTTCTGGGGGCTGCCGCCCCCAGACCCCCGCTGTCGGCCTGAACGGCCTCGTCCTCAAACGCCGGACGGGCTGAAATACCTGGACCGGCATCGGACAACGACCGTGGGCACCCACACCCACACCCACACCCACACCCACACCCACAAACGTCACCCCCGCTGCCCGTACCGCCGCAACCGCTCCGCCACCTCCGTCAGCTGCCCCTCCGACAGCAGCGTCGGGGACAGGCCCGGTACCGAGGACGCCGTGAGCCACAGGCGGGACATCCACTCCAGCTGGGCCGTGCGGTCGTAGGCCTGGTCCAGGGTCGTGCCGTAAGCCATCGTGCCGTGGTTCTGGAGGAGGCAGGCGGTGCGGTCGGTGAGGGCCCGGAGCATGTTCTCGGCCAACTCCTGGGTGCCGTACGTCGCATAGGGGGCAACTCGGACGGGGCCGCCGAGGGCTGCGGACATGTAGTGGATCAGCGGGAGCTCGGGCACCAGGGTCGAGACGGCCGTCGCGTGGACCGCGTGGGTGTGGACTACGGCGCCGGCGTCCGAGGCGTGGTAGACGGCGAGATGCATGGGGAGCTCGCTCGTCGGCACCAACGTGCCCAGCACCTGCCTGCCGTCCAGGTCGACCCCTGTCACATCCTCCGGCGTCAGGCGGTCGTACGGCACTCCCGACGGTGTGACCAGCACGGTGTCGTCGACCCGCACCGAGACGTTCCCGGACGTGCCGACGACCAGTCCGTCGGCGACGGTCCGGCGGGCCGTCGCCACGAGGGCCTCCCAGGCCTCCGCCTCCTCGGGGCGCGCACTGCGGCCCCACGACTCCCCCGCTTCCTGTGCGCCCTCCCGCGCGTCCCGCGCGCCCCGCTGGTCCCGCCGCTCCTCAGCCATGCGGCGATCCTGCCAGGCACGGCGGCGGCACGGCATCAAGTCGTCGCCGGGCCCGGGCACTTTAGGGGGGAAGCCCAGCATCCGGCAGGGTGCATACCGGGACATAGCCCACCCCCTCCAGCTTGGCCTGGGATCGATCAGGATTCAACGATCTTCCCGTAGCCTCTGGCTGATTTGTTGTGCACGCCGCCATTCCGGGGGGAAATATGGCCCGTGATCGCAAACCGTCCCGTCACCGCTCCCGCCTCCTCGCGATATCCGTCGCAGCGCTCACGCTCGGCGGAACCGCACTCGCCGAGACACCGGCCGCGGCGGCCGGCAAACCCAAGGGCCATGACGTCTCTTCCCACCAGAAGAACGTCAACTGGCAGAGCTCGAAGAGCAAGGGCGCCAAGTTCGTCTACGTCAAGGCGACCGAGTCCCACACCTACCGCAACCCCTACTTCGGCCAGCAGTACGACGGCTCCCGCAATGCGGGCCTGATCCGCGGCGCGTACCACTTCGCACTGCCGGACAAGTCGTCCGGCAGGACGCAGGCCGCGTACTTCGTGCGCAACGGCGGCCGCTGGCGGTCCGACGGCTGGACCCTGCCGCCCGCCCTCGACATCGAGTACAACCCGTACAGCAAGCACAAGTGCTACGGGCTGAGCAAGGCGAAGATGGTCAGCTGGATCCAGTCCTTCAGCAACGAGGTGAAGCGGCTGACCGGGCGCCGTCCTGTGATCTACACCACCACGCACTGGTGGAACAACTGCACCGGCGGCAGCCGCGCCTTCGCCTCGAACCACGCGCTGTGGATAGCCCGCTACAACTCCTCCAGCGCGGGGGCACTGCCGGCCGGATGGCAGTTCTGGACCATCTGGCAGTACGACAACGGCAGCGGCAGCCTGCCGGGTGACCAGAATCTCTTCAACGGGTCCATGAGCCAACTGAGGAAGCTTGCCCGAGGCTACTGACCGTGCGGCGCCTGGGCCGTGCGATGACCGTGGGAGCGGGCCTCCTCGATCGGACGATTAACCCCCTCCACCGGACACCGTGCGGCTCACCCCAGTTCACCTTCCGTTCATTCAGGTTACCTACGTTCATCCAGCCAATGACCTCGAACGATTGCCTGGGTAAATGGAAAACTTCTCGCTGATCCTCGCGATTGTGGTCGTAACCGCACTCGCGTTCGATTTCACGAACGGTTTCCACGACACCGCCAACGCGATGGCCACCACCATCTCGACCGGTGCGCTCAAGCCCAAGGTCGCGGTGGCCATGTCCGCCGCGCTGAACCTTGTAGGCGCTTTCCTCTCCGTGGAGGTCGCCAACACGATCTCCAAGGGTCTCGTCGACGAGACCGGCATCCGTCCCGAGGTCATCTTCGCCGCGTTGGTCGGCGCGATCCTCTGGAATCTGCTGACCTGGCTGGTGGGCCTGCCTTCCAGCTCCTCGCACGCCCTGATGGGCGGTCTGATCGGCGCCACCATCGCCTCGGCCGGCGTCGGCGCGGTCCACGGCGACGCGCTCGTCACCAAGGTGCTGATCCCGGCGATCGCCGCCCCGCTGGTCGCGGGCATCGCAGCGCTGCTGGCCACACGCCTGACCTACTCGCTCGGCAAGAAGGCCGACGGCGAGTCCGCCAAGAAGGGCTACCGCGCCGGCCAGATCGCCTCGGCCGGCCTGGTCTCCCTGGCCCACGGCACCAACGACGCGCAGAAGACGATGGGCATCATCACCCTCGCCCTGGTCGCCGGCGGCACCCTCGCGCCCGACTCCGACCCGCCCATGTGGGTCATCCTCTCCGCGGGCCTGGCCATCGCGCTCGGCACCTACCTCGGCGGCTGGCGCATCATCCGCACCATGGGCAAGGGCCTGACCGACCTTCAGCCGCAGCAGGGCTTCGCCGCCCAGACCAGCGCGGCCACCGTCATCCTGGCCTCCTCGCACCTCGGCTTCTCCCTGTCCACCACGCACTCCGTCTCCGGCGCGGTGATGGGCGCGGGCCTCGGCCGCAAGGGCGGCGTGGTCCGCTGGTCGACGGCGACCCGCATGTTCGTCGCCTGGGGCCTCACCCTCCCGGCGGCCGCGCTGGTCGGCGCGATCGCGGAGTACGTGACGGGCTTCGGCGCCTGGGGCACGGCCGTCGTCGCGGTCTTCCTCGTCGCCTCCAGCGCCGCGATCTGGAAGATCTCCCGCCGCGAGGTCATCGACCACACCAACGTCAACGAGTCCGACGAGCCGGCCGGCGTGGTGACCACGGCCATGGCCGCCGTGACCCCGCCGCCCGCGGGCACGGCGACCGAGGAACTCACGGCCACCATCCCGGCCCAGTCCTCGGAGCCCAAGCCTTCGAAGGCCTCGGTCTGACGCACCCAGTCACTCCAGTCACTCCCCCTCACTCACTCGAGAAAGCAGAAGCATGAAGATCGACTGGGCGGCACTCGGCTCCGTCTTCGGCGTCAGCCTCGTGGTCACCGTGGCCCTGGTGGGCCTGTTCACCCTCGGCATCGCGGGCCTGTCCCGGCGCGAACGAGCCGTGGCGCAGGGCGACTCGGCCTCTCTCGCGGTCACGGGCGCGTACGCGTGCTTCGCGGCCTGCGCGGCGGCAGTGGCGTACGGCATCTATCTGATCGTGGCCTGACGCACGGCGCGCATCACCTGAAACACCCGAGGTGCGGGACGGATCACCGTCCCGCACCTCACTGCTGTGTGGGCCTTCGCACACTCTCCCTTCGCAGGTCAACGGCAAGTTGACGGCCGTTCCAACCCCGTGGTGGACTGCCGGAGCCATGTGCGGCGGCAGGAGAGGAAGCCGGTGTGAATCCGGCGCGGTCCCGCCACTGTCACCGGGGTAGATAGCCCCGGGAGCCAGGAACTCTCCCCGCCGATCTCGTCGAACCAGGGCGCGGACACCCTGAGTGAGGACATAACGCGATGCACGCCTGCCGATCGACATGCAGAACCGGACCCTCGTCTGACTCGACGATCGGCTGACCCCGATGCGTGCCGATCGCGTCTTCGCGTACGGCGCCGCCGCCGGCCTTCTCGGTGATCTGCTGCTCGGCGATCCTCGCCGGGGGCATCCGGTCGCCGTGTTCGGACGGACCGCCGCCGCCGTGGAACGGGTGTTGTGGCGTGACCACCGCGCATGGGGTGCGGTGCACACCGCCGTGTGCGCCGGTGGCGCCCTGGCGCTCGGTGCCGCCGCAGCCCGTGCCGTACGTACCTCGCCCGCCGCCTCCGTCGCGCTGACCGGCGCTGCCACCTGGGCGGTCGTCGGGGGGACTTCGCTCGCCCGGGAGGCCCGGGTCATCGGGCAGGCGCTCGAAGCGGGGGACATCGAGGGCGCACGTGCCCGGCTGCCGCATCTGTGCGGGCGGGACCCGCAGGCGCTGGACGCGGACGGGATCGCACGGGCGGTCGTGGAGTCCGTCGCCGAGAACACCTCCGACGCGGTCGTGGGCGCGCTGGTGTGGGGCGCCGTGGCCGGCATTCCCGGGCTGGTCGGGTTCCGGGCCGTGAACACGCTCGACGCCATGGTCGGGCACAAGTCGCCCAAGTACCGCCGCTACGGCTGGGCTTCCGCGAGGCTCGACGACGTGGCGGGGTGGCCGGGATCGCGGCTGACCGCCGTACTCGCCGCCGTCGCCGGGGCCGACCCCCGTGGAGCGGTACGGGCCTGGCGTACCGACGCGGCGGCGCATCCGAGTCCCAACGCCGGTCCCGTGGAGGCCTCGTTCGCGGGGGCGCTCGGGGTGCGGCTGGGCGGGACGCTGTCCTACGGCGGACGCGTCGAGCATCGGCCCGTGCTGAACGGGGACGGGCGGGCCGTCGGCACGCAGGACATCGAACGGGCCGTACGGCTGTCGAAGCGCGTGGGCTGGCTGGCGCTCGGCGTCTGTGCCGCCGCGCGCCGCATCGTGAAGGGGCGTACCTCATGACGGGCGGTGGTCTCCTCGTCGCCGGCACCACGTCCGACGCCGGCAAGAGCGTCGTCACCGCCGGGATCTGCCGGTGGCTGGTGCGGCAGGGAGTGAAGGTCGCGCCGTTCAAGGCGCAGAACATGTCCCTCAACTCGTTCGTCACGCGCGAGGGCGCCGAGATCGGGCGGGCGCAGGCCATGCAGGCACAGGCCTGCCGGGTCGAGCCGACCGCGCTGATGAATCCCGTGCTGCTCAAGCCCGGTGGCGAGCAGAGCAGTCAGGTCGTGCTGCTGGGCAAGCCGGTGGGTGAGCTGAGCGCACGCGGTTTCTTCGGGGGGTCCGGGGGGTCGTCCCCCGGGACGAGGCTGCACGGCGGGCGGCAGCAGCAGCTGCTCGGGACCGTGCTCGACTGTCTCGCCGAGTTGCGGGGCACGTATGACGCGGTGATCTGTGAGGGGGCCGGCTCTCCGGCGGAGATCAATCTGCGGCGGACCGACATCGTCAACATGGGGATCGCCCGCAATGCCGGGCTGCCCGTGCTGGTGGTGGGTGACATCGACCGCGGTGGCGTGTTCGCCTCCTTCTTCGGGACGGTCGCCCTTCTCTCGCCCGAGGACCAGGCGCTCGTCGCCGGGTTCCTGGTGAACAAGTTCCGCGGGGACGTCAGCCTCCTGGAGCCGGGCATCGACATGCTGCACGGCCTCACCGGACGCCACACCTACGGCGTCCTCCCCTTCCAGCACGGCCTCGGCATCGACGAGGAGGACGGGCTGCGGGTGTCCCTGCGCGGGACAGTGCGGGAGTCGAACGTCGCCCCGCCCCTCGGCGAGGACGTGCTGCGGGTCGCCGTCTGTGCCGTCCCGCTCATGTCCAACTTCACGGACGTCGACGCCCTCGCCGCCGAACCCGGTGTCGTGGTGCGGTTCGTGGACCGGCCCGAGGAGCTGGCGGACGCCGATCTCGTCATCGTGCCGGGGACCCGGGGGACGGTCCGGGCGCTGGAGTGGCTGCGGGAGCGGGGGCTCGCGGAGGCCCTGAAGCGCAGGGTCGCCGAAGGACGGCCCGTCCTCGGCATCTGCGGCGGCTTCCAGGTTCTCGGCGAGCACATCGAGGACGAGGTCGAGAGCCGACAGGGTCATGTCGAGGGGCTCGGTGTCCTGCCCGTGCGGGTGCGGTTCGCCCGCGAGAAGACCCTCACCCGGCCGGCGGGAGAAGCCCTCGGCGCGCACGTCGCGGGGTACGAGATCCACCACGGGGTCGCCGAGATCCATGGCGGGGAAGCCTTCCTCGACGGCTGCCGGGTCGGCCAGACCTGGGGCACGCACTGGCACGGCTCGCTGGAGTCGGACGGTTTCCGGCGGGCCTTCCTGCGCGAGGTGGCCGCCGCCGCGGGCCGCCGCTTCGTGCCGGCCCCCGACACGTCGTTCGCCGCGCTGCGCGAGGAGCAGCTCGACCGGCTCGGCGACCTGATCGAACAGCACGCTGACACGGACGCGCTCTGGCGGCTCATCGAGTCGGGCGCGCCGCAAGGACTGCCTTTCATTCCACCGGGAGCGCCCGCATGAGCACTGTGTTGTTGTTGTCGACCGCCGACACGGACCTGCTGGCGGCCAGGGCCGCCTCCGGTGCCACGTACCGGATCGGCAATCCGACCCGCGTGGATGTCGCCGAGGAGCTGCCCGCGCTCATCGAGGGCTCGGACATCGCCGTCGTACGCCTGCTGGGCGGCAAGCGGGCCTGGGAGGACGGGCTCGCCGCGCTGAAGGCCGCGGGCATCCCGACCGTGCTGCTCGGCGGCGAGGCCGTCCCGGACGCGGAGTTGATGGCCGAGTCGTCCGTCCCGGCCGGTGTGGTGGCCGAGGCGCTGAGGTATCTCGTCGAGGGCGGGCCGGCCAACCTCACCGAACTCGCGCGGTTCCTCTCCGACACCGTGCTGCTGACGGGCGAGGGGTTCGTCGAGCCGCAGAAGATGCCGGAGTACGGCGTCCATGGCGAGCGGCCCTTCGTCGAGGGCCGTCCGACCGTCGGCGTGCTCTTCTACCGGGCGCATGAACTGAGCGGCAACACCGGCTTCGTGGACACCCTGTGCGACGCCGTCGAGGCTCGGGGGGCCAACGCCCTTCCCGTGTACTGCGGTTCGCTGCGCGGCGCGGACCCGGAGCTGTACGAGATCCTCGGCAGGGCCGACGCCCTGGTCGCCACCGTCCTCGCGGCCGGCGGCACGCACGCCTCGCAGGCGTCGGCGGGCGGCGACGAGGAGGCGTGGGACATCGGCAGGCTCGCCGAGCTGAACGTGCCGGTGCTGCAAGGCCTTTGCCTCACCTCCTCGCGGGCCGCGTGGGACGAGTCCGACGCCGCCCTCTCCCCCATGGACGCGGCGATGCAGGTCGCGATCCCCGAGTTCGACGGACGGCTCGTCACCGTGCCGTTCTCCTTCAAGGAGCAGGGCCCGGACGACGTGCCCGTGTACGTCGCCGACCCGGAGCGGGCGGGGCGGGTCGCCGGGATCGCCGTACGGCACGCCCAGTTGAAGCACAAGGCGAACGGCGAGAAGAAGCTCGCGCTCGTCTTCACCGCCTACCCGACCAAGCACTCGCGTGTCGGCAACGCGGTGGGCCTGGACACGCCCGCCTCGGCGGTGCGGGTGCTGGACGCGCTCAGGGACGCCGGGTACGGCCTCACCGAGTACCCGGACAACGGCGACGAACTGATCCACCGGCTCATCGCGGCGGGCGGGCACGACGTCGAGTGGCTCACCGAGGACCAGCTGGCGGCCGCGCCCGCTCGCGTGCCGCTCGCCGACTATCAGGCGTGGTTCGACAAGCTCGACCCCGAACTCAGGGACGGCATGCTTCAGGCGTGGGGCGAGCCGCCGGGGTCGCTGTACGTCGACGGGGACGACATCGTCCTCGCGTCGCTCCAGTTCGGGAACGTCGTCGTGATGATCCAGCCGCCGCGCGGCTTCGGCGAGAACCCGATCGCGATCTACCACGACCCGGACATGCCGCCGTCGCACCACTACATGGCGGCGTACCGGTGGCTGGACAACAGCTTCGGCGCCGACGCGATCGTGCACATGGGCAAGCACGGCACGATGGAGTGGCTGCCGGGCAAGGGGCTGGGACTCAGCGGCGGGTGCGCGCCGGACGCGGTCCTCGGGGACCTGCCGCTGATCTACCCGTTCATCGTCAACGACCCGGGCGAGGGCACCCAGGCCAAGCGGCGTGGACACGCCACCGTCGTCGACCACCTGGTGCCGCCGATGGCACGGGCCGACACCTACGGCGACCTGGCCAAGCTGGAGCAGCTGCTCGACGAGTACGCGCTCGTCTCCGACCTGGACCCGACGAAGGCCCCGGCGGTGCGCGCGCAGATCTGGACGCTGGTCAAGGCGGCCGAGCTGCATCACGACCTGCATGTCGACGACCAGCCGGACGACGACGACTTCGACGAGTTCGTCATGCACATCGACGGCTATCTGTGCGAGATCAAGGACGTGCAGATCCGCGACGGACTGCACATCCTCGGCGGCGGGCCGGAGGCGGAGCCGCGCGTGAACCTCGTGCTCGCCGTGCTGCGCGCCTCGCAGGTGTGGGGCGGACAGGCCAATGCCCTGCCGGGCCTGAGGGCCTCGCTGGCCGCTCACTTCGGGCTCGACGAGAAGGTGCTGCTGGGCGAGCCGGGCGCACCGTTGAAGGTGCCGGTGGAGCTGTCGGATCTGGTCGACGGCCCCGCGCGCACGGCCGCCGACGCGATCGACCTGCTGGAGCAGCTGTGCCGGCGGATCGCGGAGGGCATGGAGGAGCGCGGCTGGGCGGTTGCGGAGAGCCGTGCGCTGATCCGTGACGTCCTCGGCACCGAACTGCCGGACGCCGTCGCCGTGTTGGAGTTCGCCTGCAACGAGGTCGTGCCGCGTCTCGCCCGGACGACGGACGAGATCGGGCACATCCTCAAGGCGCTGGACGGCGGTTACGTCCCGGCCGGTCCGTCGGGTTCGCCGACGCGCGGGCTGGTCAACGTCCTGCCGACCGGGCGGAACTTCTACTCCGTCGACCCCAAGGCCATTCCGTCCAGGCTGAGCTGGGAGGTCGGGCAGTCGCTCGCCGACTCGCTGGTCGCGCGGTACCTCCAGGACACCGGCGAGTACCCGAAGTCGGTCGGCCTGACCGTCTGGGGCACGTCCGCGATGCGCACCCAGGGCGACGACATCGCCGAGATCCTCGCGCTGCTGGGCTGCCGCCCGGTCTGGGACGACGCCTCGCGCCGGGTGACCGGCTTCGAGGTCATCGGCCTGGAGGAGCTCGGACGGCCGCGCATCGACGTCACGGTGCGCATCTCCGGCTTCTTCCGGGACGCCTTCCCGCACGTGGTGGGGCTGCTCGACGACGCGGTCCGCAAGGTCGCCGAGCTGGACGAGCCCGCCGACCGCAACTACGTGCGCGCACACGCCGACGAGGACACCGCCGAGCACGGCGACCGGCGGCGCGCCACGGCCCGTATCTTCGGCTCGAAGCCGGGCGCCTACGGTGCCGGCCTGCTGCCGCTGATCGACGCCCGGAACTGGCGCTCCGACGCCGACCTCGCCGAGGTGTACGCCGTCTGGGGCGGCTACGCCTACGGGCGCGGGCTCGACGGGCGGGCGGCGCGCGGCGACATGGAGACCGCGTTCAAGCGGATCGCCGTCGCCGCGAAGAACGTCGACACCCGCGAGCACGACCTCGTCGACGCCGACGACTACTTCCAGTACCACGGCGGCATGGTCGCCATGGTGCGGCATCTGACGGGCGCGAACCCCGAGGCGTACGTGGGCGACAGTGCCGTGCCCGACCAGGTGAGGACGCGGACGCTGGGCGAGGAGACGCACCGCGTGTTCCGCGCCCGCGTCGTCAACCCGCGCTGGATGGCGGCCATGCGCCGGCACGGCTACAAGGGCGCCTTCGAGATGGCGGCGACCGTGGACTACCTCTTCGGGTACGACGCCACGGCGGGCGTGGTCGACGACTGGATGTACGAGAAGCTCAGCGCCGAGTACGTCTTCGACCCGGAGAACCGGGACTTCATGAAGAAGTCCAACCCGTGGGCGCTGCGTGGCGTCACCGAGCGTCTGCTGGAGGCCGCCGACCGCGGGCTGTGGGCCGAGCCGGACGCCGACACGCTGGAGCGGCTGCGCGCCACCTACCTGGAGCTCGAAGGCGACTTGGAGGGCGACGACCAGTGACAACCCCCTTCCCTTTTACGGCCGTTGTCGGCCAGGACGACCTGCGGCTCGCGTTGCTGCTGAACGCCGTGTCCCCGGCGGTCGGCGGTGTGCTGGTGCGCGGCGAGAAGGGCACCGCCAAGTCGACGGCGGTACGGGCGCTTTCGGCGCTGATGCCGCAGGTGCCGGTCGTCGCCGGGTGCCGTTTCTCCTGCGACCCGGGCGCCCCCGACCCCGCGTGCCCCGACGGGCCGCACGAGGCGGGGGCCGGCACGCCGCGCCCCGCCCGCATGGTCGAACTCCCCGTCGGTGCCTCCGAGGACCGGCTGGTCGGCGCGCTGGACATCGAGCGGGCGCTGGCCGAGGGCGTGAAGGCCTTCGAGCCGGGGCTGCTCGCGGACGCCCACCGCGGCATCCTGTACGTCGACGAGGTCAACCTGCTCCACGACCACCTCGTCGAC
Organism: Streptomyces sp. NBC_01017; assembly: GCF_045162795.1. NCBI lineage: Bacteria > Bacillati > Actinomycetota > Actinomycetes > Kitasatosporales > Streptomycetaceae > Streptomyces > Streptomyces sp. NBC_01017. The sequence goes on along the minus strand of NZ_CP108683.1, from coordinate 8,142,945 downwards.
CTGCTCCTGGACGCGGCGGCGATGGGTGCGTCGTATGTCGAGCGCGAGGGCGTCTCCGTACGGCATGCCGCGCGTTTCCTGCTCGTCGGGACCATGAACCCCGAAGAGGGCGAGCTGCGGCCGCAGTTGCTCGACCGGTTCGGGCTGACCGTCGAGGTCGCCGCCTCGCGGGAGCCCGAGCAGCGGGTGGAGGTCGTGCGGCGGCGGCTCGCGTACGACGACGATCCGGACGGGTTCGCCGCGCGGTGGGCGGACGACGAGACCTCCGTGCGTCAACGCATCCTCGCCGCACGGGAGTTGCTGCCCTCGGTGCGGCTCGGTGACGGGGCGCTGCGGCAGATCGCGGCGACCTGCGCGGCCTTCGAGGTGGACGGCATGCGGGCGGACATCGTGATGGCCCGTACGGCCACCGCGCTGGCCGCGTGGGCCGGGCGGACCGATGTGCTCGCCGAGGACGTCCGGCAGGCGGCGCTGCTGGCGCTGCCGCACCGTCGGCGCCGTAACCCCTTCGACGCGCCGGGACTGGACGAGGACAAGCTCGACGAGACGCTGGAGGAGTTCTCCGGTGACGACGAGAGCGACGAGGATCCCGACCCCGACGGGCCCGGCGGGGGTGGCGGGCAGCCGCCGTCCGAGTCCGACGGACCGCAGGGCGGTGAATCCGGCGCGCGGCCCGAGGCCGGCGAGGACGGGGAGCCGCAGCCTTCCGGGGCCGGGGAGCGGACTCCCGCGCGGGCGTCCGAGCCCTTCCGGACGAAGGTGCTGAGCGTGCCGGGCATCGGTGAGGGTGCCGCCGGGCGGCGTTCGCGGGCGCGGACCGAGCATGGGCGCACGACCGGCGCGCGGCGGCCCCGAGGGGCGCTCACCAAGCTGCACCTGGCGGCCACCGTGCAGGCGGCGGCGCCGCATCAGCGGGCGCGGGGGCGGTCCGGGCGGGGTCTCGTCGTGCGGCGGGACGATCTGCGGCAGGCCGTCCGGGAAGGGCGCGAGGGCAATCTCGTGCTGTTCGTCGTGGACGCCTCCGGGTCGATGGCGGCCCGGCAGCGGATGAGTGCCGTGAAGGGTGCCGTTCTGTCGCTGTTGCTGGACGCGTATCAGCGGCGGGACAAGGTGGGGCTGGTGACGTTCCGGGGCACGGCGGGCGATGTCGCGCTGCCGCCCACGTCGTCCGTGGATGCCGCCGCAGTCCGGCTGGAGTCGTTGCCGACCGGTGGGCGTACGCCGCTTGCGGCCGGGCTGCTGAAGGCCCATGAGGTGCTGCGGGTGGAGCGGCTGCGGGATCCGGCCCGGCGGGCGCTGGTCGTGCTGGTGACCGACGGGCGGGCCACCGGCGGTCCCGAGCCGGTCGCGCTCGCGGGGCGGGCGGCCCGGCTGTTCGCGGCCGACGGTGTCGCGTCCGTGGTCGTCGACTGTGAGTCCGGGCCCGTGCGGCTGGGGCTGGCGGGGCAGCTCGCGGGTGAACTCGGCGGTACGGCGGTGACGTTGGACGAGCTGCGGGCGGAGTCCATCGCAGGCCTGGTGAAGGACGTACAGAGGAGGGCCGCGTAATGCCTCAGGGACAGCCGAGTGTCGTGCCGGACGACGGACTGACGACTCGTCAGCGTCGTAACCGGCCGCTGGTGGTCGTGCATACGGGGATCGGCAAGGGCAAGTCGACCGCCGCCTTCGGGCTTGCTCTGCGGGCCTGGAACCAGGGGTGGCCGATCGGGGTGTTCCAGTTCGTCAAGTCGGCGAAGTGGAAGGTCGGCGAGGAGAACGCGCTGCGGGTGCTGGGGGCGTCCGGGCAGGGCGGGTCCGTGGACTGGCACAAGATGGGCGAAGGGTGGTCCTGGGTTCAGCGGGACGCCCAGATGGACAACGAGGAGAAGGCCCGGGAGGGCTGGGAGCAGGTCAAGCGGGACCTGGCCGCCGAGACGTACAAGCTGTACGTGCTCGACGAGTTCGCCTACCCCATGCACTGGGGGTGGGTGGACACCGATGAGGTCGTCTCCGTGCTGCGTGACCGGCCGGGGACCCAGCACGTGGTCATCACCGGGCGGAACGCGCCCGAGAAACTGGTCGGCCTCGCCGATCTCGTGACCGACATGTCCAAGGTCAAGCACCCCATGGACGCGGGCCAGAAGGGCCAGAGAGGCATCGAGTGGTGATCGCGTGATGTCCTCCTCCGTCCCTCGGCTGGTCATTGCCGCGCCTTCCTCCGGCAGCGGCAAGACCACCGTTGCCACAGGGCTGATGGCCGCGTTCGCCGCGCGGGGGCTTGCCGTGTCCCCGCACAAGGTCGGGCCGGACTACATCGATCCCGGGTATCACGCGCTCGCGACCGGGCGGGTGGGGCGGAACCTCGACGCGTATCTGTGCGGGCCGGAGCTGATCGGGCCGTTGTTCCTGCACGGGGCGCGTGGCTGTGACATCGCCGTCGTCGAGGGCGTGATGGGGCTGTACGACGGGGCCGCCGGGGAGGGTGAGCTGGCGTCCACGGCGCATGTGGCGAAGCTGCTGCGGGCGCCGGTCGTGCTCGTCGTGGACGCCTCGTCGCAGTCGCGGTCCGTGGCGGCGCTGGTGCACGGGTTCGCGTCCTGGGATCCGCAGGTGCGGGTCGGGGGCGTGATTTTGAACAAGGTCGCTTCGGATCGGCACGAGTCGTTGCTGCGGGAGGCGTTGGACTCGGCCGGGGTGCCTGTGCTGGGGGTGCTGCGGCGGGTGGCTCAGGTGGATACACCGTCGCGGCATCTGGGGCTGGTGCCGGTTGCCGAGCGGCGGGGGGAGGCCGTGGAGGCGGTTGCGGCGATGGCGGCGCAGGTTGAGCGTGGGTGCGATCTGGAGGGGTTGCTGGGGCTGGCTCGGGGTGCGGGTGTGATGTCGGTTGCGGCTTGGGATGCGGCTGAGGTCCTCGACGCCTCGTCTTCGAACTCCCCCGGAGGGGGCACCCCCGGACGGGTTGAAAAGCCCATGGTCGCCGTCGCCGGAGGGTCCGCGTTCACCTTCTCCTACGCCGAGCACGCCGAACTGCTCGCCGCCGCCGGTGCCGAAGTCGTGCCCTTCGATCCGCTGCGGGACGAGCAACTGCCCGACGGCACGCGGGGCCTGGTCATCGGCGGCGGGTTCCCCGAGGTGTACGCCGCTGAGCTGTCCGGCAACGAACCGCTGCGCAAGGCCGTTGCCGCCCTCGCCGGGAGCGGGGCTCCGGTGGCCGCCGAGTGTGCGGGGTTGCTCTACCTCTGCCGGGAGCTGGACGGGCTGCCCATGTGCGGGGTGCTCGACGTGAGCGCGCGGATGAGCGAGCGGTTGACGCTGGGGTATCGGGACGCCGTCGCCGTGAGTGACAGTGTGCTGGCGCCGGCCGGGACGCGGATGCGGGCGCACGAGTTTCATCGGACCGTCGTCGAGCCCGGCTCGGGGACGGCTCCCGCCTGGGGGGTCAGGACCCCCGTACGGCGGGTCGAAGGTTTCGTACAGCAGGGCGTGCACGCGAGTTATCTGCACACGCACTGGGCAGCACAGCCCGGTGTCGCCCGTCGGTTCGTGGAGAGGTGCCGGACGTCATGAGCAGCAGCAGGTTGATCGGAGTCGGGGTCGGTCCCGGCGATCCGGAGCTGGTGACCGTCAAGGGCGTCAACGCTCTGCGCGAGGCCGACGTGGTCGTCGTACCCGTCATGGACACGGGTGAGCGTGGGCGGGCCGAGGCCACCGTGCTGCACTACGTGCCCGAGGAGAAGGTCGTGCGGGTCGTGTTCGCGCTCAACGAGCGGACCGACCGTGCTCGGCGCGAGGCCGCCTGGGACGCGGCGGGTGAGCGTGTCGCCGAGCTGCTGGGGCAGCATGGCGCCGTCGCCTTCGCCACCATCGGCGACCCCAATGTGTACTCCACGTTCACCTACCTCGCGCAGACCATCGGCGAGGCGGTACCGGGCACCGTCATCGAGACGGTCCCCGGCATCACCGCCATGCAGGACCTCGCCGCGAGGTCGGGCGCGGTTCTCACCGAGGGGACCGAGCCGCTCACGCTGGTGCCCGTGACCGCGGGGGCGACGGTACTGAAGGAGGCTCTCAGCGGGCCCGGGACCGTCGTCGCCTACAAGTTCGGCCGGCAGGCGGGTGAGGTGGCCGAGGCCCTGCGGGAGACCGGGCGGATCGAGGACGCGGTGTGGGGGTCGGCACTGGGGCTGACGGAGGAGTCGATCCGGCCGGCCGCCGACCTCGACGGCTCCCCCCTCCCCTACCTCTCGACCCTCATCGCGCCCGCCCGGCGCGACGGCGGCCGGGGCGGCAAGCTCTGACGCCGGTCCCACGCCCCGCACACCAACCCCCGCCGACCCCTGTAGGAGAGGACCGAATTCCCATGGCCGATGCCCCCACCGGCAAGGTGACCTTCGTCGGTGCCGGCCCCGGCGCCGCCGATCTGCTGACGTTCCGTGCCGCCCGTGCCATCGCCGAGGCGGACGTCGTGATCTGGGCGGCCAGCCTGGTCCAGGCGGAGGTCCTCGAGCACGCGCGCGAGGACGCCGAGATCCTCGACTCGGCGGCCATGTCCCTCGAAGACGTCGTCGCCGTGTACGAGCGGGCCCGCGCCGACGACCTCAAGGTCGCCCGTATCCACTCCGGTGACCCCGCCCTCTGGGGCGGTACCCAGGAGCAGCTCGACCGGTGTGCCGTGATCGGCGTCGAGACCGAGGTCGTGCCCGGGGTCTCCGCCTTCTCCGCGGTCGCCGCGCTCGCCGGGCGCGAGCTGACCATCCCCGAGGTCGCGCAGTCCGTCGTCCTCACCCGGCTCGGCGGCGGCAAGACGCCGATGCCGCCCGGCGAGGAGGTCAGGGAGTTCGCCAAGCACGGCACCACCATGGCGATCTTCCTGTCGGCGGCCCGCAGCGGGCAGCTCGTACGGGAGTTGCTGGAGGGCGGGTATCCGACGTCCACGCCGGTCGTCGTCGCCTACCAGGCGACCTGGCCCGAGGAACTCGTGGTCAAGTGCACGATCGAGACGCTGGAGGAGACCGTCAAGGAGCACAAGCTCTGGAAGCACACCCTGTTCCTGGTCGGCCCCGCCCTCGACGCGCACGGCACGCGCTCGCACCTCTACCACCCCGGTCACTTCCACGGGTACCGCAAGGCGGACCCGGAGGCGCGCAGGGCGCTGCGTGAGCGGGGAGCCAGTACGTGATCACCGTCGTCGGCACGGGGACGGGGGCGCCGGTTCCCGAGGACGTCCTCGCCGGGGCCGAGCTGGTCGTCGGCGGGCGGCGGCATCTGGACGCCGTACACCTGCCCGGAAACGTTGAGCGGGTCGTGCTCGGGGCGTTGGCGCCCGCCCTCGACACCATCGCGGAGTACGTCGAGAAGGAACGGCCCGTGGTGGTGCTCGCCTCGGGCGACCCGGGGTTCCTCGGGATCGTGCGGGTGCTGGCCGAGCGGTTCGGGTCGGAGCGGCTGGATGTGCGTGCCGGGGTGTCCTCGGTGGCCGCCGCGTTCGCGCGGGCCGGGCTGCCGTGGGACGACGCGGTGGTGGTGAGCGCGCACGGGCGTGAGCCGCGGACGGCGGTGAACGTGTGCCGGGCGCACCCCAAGGTGGCGGTGCTGACCGGGCCGGGTGCCGGGCCGGCCGAGCTGGGCGCGGCGCTGCGGCACACCGGGCGGGTCCTGGTCGTCGCCTGCGCGCTGGGCGATCCGGAGCTGGAGCGCGTGGAGCGGGTGACGCCCGCCGAGGCCGCCGCCCGCGACTGGGGTACGGCGGTGAGCGTCGTGCTGTGCCTGGACCCCGAGCGGGCTCTGGGCGCGGTGCGGACGGTGGCCGGTCCGGCGCCGGGGCCCGCCGGATGGGCGCTGGACGAGGCCGACTTCGCGCACCGCGACTCGATGATCACCAAGTTCGAGGTGCGGGCGCTGGCCCTGGCCCGGCTGGGGCCGCGGCTCGGTGATCTGGTGTGGGACATCGGCGCGGGCTCCGGCTCGGTGGCCGTGGAGTGCGCCCGGCTCGGCGCGGCGGCCGTAGCCGTCGAGAAGGCGCGGGACGGGGTGGAGCGGATCCGCGCCAACGCCGCCGCGCACGGTGTCGACGTGCATGTGGTGCACGGGGCGGCGCCCACCGTCCTGTCCGACCTCGACGATCCGGACGCGGTGTTCATCGGGGGCGGGGGGCGCGAGCTGCCCGCCATCGTCACCGCGTGCGCGCGTCGGGCGCGGCGGACGGTCGTCGTCGCCATGGCCGCGCTCGACCGGGTGCCGGCCGCCCGCGAGGCACTCACCGGCGCCGGGTTCTCCTGCGACGGAGTGCTGCTGCAGTCGTCGCGGCTCGCCCCGCTGCCGGGGGACGTGACCCGGCTCGCGGCGACCAATCCCGTTTTTCTGCTGTGGGGTGTCAGAAACCCCGTGTACCGAGAGGGAGTTGCCCAGTGATCGGCCTCATTTCCGCCACCGCGGCGGGGGCGGCTGCGCGGGACCGGCTGGTCGCGGCGTGGCCGGAGCGGGTGCGCGTGTACGACGGTCCCGTCGGGGACGCCGTACGGCGGGCGTTCGCCGAGTGCGAGCAGCTCGTGTGTTTCCTGGCGACGGGCGCCGTCGTACGGCTCGTCGCGCCGCTGCTGAGTGACAAGGCGACCGACCCGGGTGTGGTGTGCGTCGACGAGGGCGGGCGGTTCGCCGTGTCGCTGGTCGGCGGCCATGGCGGCGGCGCCAACGAACTCGCCCGGCAGGTCGGGGAGTTGCTGGAGGCGCAGCCCGTGGTGACGACGGCGACCGATGCCGTGGGGGTGCCCGGTCTGGACACGCTCGGGCTGCCGGTGGAGGGCGATGTCGCCGGGGTCTCGCGGGCGCTGCTCGACGGTGAGCCGGTGGCGCTGCGGGCCGAGGTGCCCTGGCCGCTGCCGCCGCTGCCGGTCGGCGCCGAGGGGGCGTACGTCGTCCGCGTGACGGATCGGATCGTGGAGCGGGTTGCCGAGCGCGAGGTCGTGCTGCGCCCGCCGTCCCTCGTCGTCGGCGTCGGGGCTTCCAAGGGCGCCCCCGTCGACGAGGTGCTCGGGCTGATCGAGAGCACGCTCGGCGACGCCGGCCTCTCCCTCAAGTCCCTCGCCGAACTCGCCACCGTCGACGCCAAGGCCGGCGAACCCGGCATCGTGGAGGCCGCCGAGCGGCTCGGCGTGCCGGTCGTGACCTACTCCGCCGAGCAGCTCGCGGGCGTCGAGGTCCCCAACCCCTCGGACGCGCCCCTCGCCGCCGTCGGCACCCCCTCGGTCGCCGAGGCCGCCGCTCTCGTGCGCGGCGGTGAACTCCTCGTACCGAAGCAAAAGTCCGAGCGCGCCGACGGGCGGCCCGCGATGGCGACCTGTGCCGTCGTACGGCGTCCGGGGCGCGGGCGGCTCGCGGTCGTCGGGCTCGGGCCGGGTGCCCGGGACCTGCTGACGCCCCGCGCGAAGGCGGAACTCCGGCGCGCCCGCGTGCTCGTCGGGCTCGACCAGTACGTCGACCAGATCCGTGATCTGCTGCGGCCCGGCACCCGGGTCCTGGAGTCGGGGCTCGGCGCGGAGGAGGAGCGGGCGCGCACGGCCGTCGAGGAGGCCCGCAAGGGGCAGGCGGTCGCACTGATCGGCAGCGGGGACGCGGGCGTGTACGCCATGGCCTCCCCCGCGCTCGCCGAGGCGTCCGACGACATCGACGTGATCGGCGTGCCGGGCGTGACCGCCGCCCTCGCCGCCGCGGCGATCCTGGGCGCCCCGCTCGGCCACGACCACGTGTCGATCAGCCTCTCCGACCTGCACACGCCGTGGGAGGTCATCGAGCGGCGGGTGCGGGCCGCGGCCGAGGCGGACATCGTGGTGACCTTCTACAACCCCCGTTCCCGGGGCCGGGACTGGCAGCTGCCCAAGGCCCTCGCGATCCTCGCCGAGCACCGGAAGCCGACGACGCCGGTCGGTGTCGTACGGAACGCGTCGCGGCCGGACGAGTCCAGTCGGGTCACGACACTGGGCGCCCTCGACCCGGCGACGGTCGACATGATGACGGTCGTGACCGTGGGCAACACGGCGACCCGGGACATCGCGGGGCGCATGGTGACGCCGCGCGGCTACCGCTGGCAGGCATCGCAGGAGGGAGCGGAGTGAACCGCGTCGTTCATCCGATCGAGGAGGAGTCCTACCGGCGGCTGCGCGCCCGGCTGGACACCTCGCACTTCCCGCCGCTGACGCGGGCCGTGGTGGAGCGGGTCATCCACTCCGCCGCCGACCTCGACTACGCGAGCGACCTCGTCATGGACGAGGGCGAGTTGGAGAAGGCTCACGCGGCACTGCACGCCGGGGCGCCCGTGGTCGTGGACGTGGAGATGGTGGCTGCCGGGATCACCCGGCGGGAGACCGTCTGCCGGCTCAGGGACGCGGTGGCCGCCACCGGGCTGACGCGTTCGGCCCATGCCATCCGGCTCGCCCACGAGCAGGTCGGCCCCGGCGCGCTCTGGGTGATCGGCAACGCGCCGACCGCGCTGGAGGAGCTGCTGACCCTGGACGCCGCCCCCGCGCTCGTCATCGGGCTGCCCGTCGGTTTCGTCGGCGCGGTCGAGTCCAAGGCCGCGTTGCGCGAGAGCGGGTTGCCCGCCGTGAGCAACGTGTCCGAGAAGGGCGGTTCGGCGGTCGCCTCCGCCGCGCTCAACGCCCTGCTGTACCACCCCCTTTCGCACCCTGTTCCGCACCCCGATTCGCATTCCGATTCGCACTACGAGGAGAAATCGTGACCACCCCGCCGCCCGCCCTGCTCATCGCCGGTCATGGCACCCGGGACGAGGCCGGAGCCGAGGCGTTCCGCGACTTCGTACGCGAGCTGGGGCGCCGCCACCCCGAACTGCCCGTCGCGGGCGGCTTCATCGAGCTCTCCCCGCCGCCCCTGGGCGAGGCCGTCACCGAACTGGTCGAGCGGGGCGTACGGCGCTTCGCCGCCGTGCCACTGATGCTGGTGTCCGCCGGACACGCCAAGGGCGACATCCCGGCCGCGCTGGCCCGCGAGAAGGAACGGCACCCCGGGATCACGTACACCTACGGCCGCCCGCTCGGCCCGCACCCGTCGCTGCTGTCCGTCCTGGAACGGCGGCTGGACGAGGCGCTCGGCACCGAGGGGCGCACGCCCGGGGACCGGGCCGACGTGACCGTGCTGCTGGTCGGGCGCGGCTCGACCGACCCGGACGCCAACGCCGAGGTGCACAAGGCGGCCCGGCTGCTGTGGGAGGGGCGCGGATACGCGGGCGTGGAGACGGCGTTCGTGTCGCTGGCGGCGCCGGACGTGCCGAGCGGGCTCGACCGGTGCGTGAAGCTGGGGGCGCGCAGGATCGTCGTCCTGCCCTACTTCCTCTTCACCGGCATCCTGCCGGACCGCGTGCGCCACCAGACGGAGGGCTGGGCCGCCGCACACCCGGAGATCGAGGTGCGCTCGGCGGACGTCATCGGTCCGGAGCCGGAGCTGCTCGCTCTGGTGATGGAGCGGTACGAGGAGGCCCTGAAGGGCGATCTGCGGATGAACTGCGACTCGTGCGTCTACCGCATCGCGCTGCCCGGCTTCGAGGACAAGGTCGGCATGCCGCAGCAGCCGCACTTCCACCCGGACGACGACGGCCACGACCACGGTCATGGTCACCACCATCACCATGGCTCCCACTCGCATGCCCACTGAGGCACCCGGTCCGGCACACGACCTGCGGCACCACGGTGACGCCGAGGTCCGTGACGACGGCGCGGCGCTCGTCGACCTCGCCGTGAACGTCCGCGCGGACACGCCGCCCGTGTGGCTGCGCGAGCGCATCGCCGAGTCGCTGGGCTCCCTCGCGGCCTACCCCGACGGGCGGGCCGCGCGGGCGGCGGTGGCGGCGCGGCACGGGCTGCCGGCCGAGCGGGTGCTGCTGACGGCGGGGGCGGCGGAGGCGTTCGTGCTGCTGGCACGGGCGTTGAAGGTGGTCAGGCCGGTCGTCGTGCATCCCCAGTTCACGGAGCCGGAGGCGGCGCTGCGGGACGCGGGCCACAGTGTCGACCGGGTGCTGCTGCGCGAGGAGGACGGCTTCCGCCTCGACCCGGCTCTCGTCCCCGAGGACGCCGATCTGGTCGTCATCGGCAACCCCACGAACCCGACGTCGGTCCTGCACCCGGCCGCGTCCATCGCCTCACTCGCCCGTCCTGGGCGGACGTTGGTGGTGGACGAGGCCTTCATGGACGCGGTGCCGGGCGAGCGGGAGGCGCTGGCCGGACGGACGGACGTGCCGGGTCTGGTGGTGCTGCGCAGCCTCACCAAGACGTGGGGGCTGGCCGGGCTGCGGATCGGCTACGTCCTGGCCGCCCCGGAGACCATCGCCGAACTGGAGCGCGCACAGCCCCTGTGGCCGGTCTCCACGCCCGCGCTCGCCGCCGCCGAGGCGTGCGTGTCACCGCGGGCACTGGCGGAGGCGGCCCACGCGGCTCACCGCATCGCCTCCGACCGCGCCCATCTCGTCGCCGGGCTGGGCGAGTTCGTGTCGGCGGGGCTCCGGGTCGTCGAGCCCGCCGAGGGTTCCTTCGTCCTCGTACGGCTGCCGGGGGCCACCGCCGTTCGAGAGCACCTGCGCGGGCTCGGGTTCGCCGTGCGGCGCGGGGACACCTTCCCCGGGCTCGGCGAGGACTGGCTGCGGCTGGCGGTGCGGGACCGGGCGACGGTCAGCCGGTTCCTGCGGGCGCTGGAACGGGCGATGGCTCTCGCACGTGGCTGAGCCGGGTCGGCACCCGCTCCAGCGTGCCGTACCCGGTCAGCTCCGGCCGCGCCGTGCCAGCGCCACCGCTCCCCCGCCCGCGACGAGGAGCGCGACCGCGCCGCCCGCGATGTACGGCGTCATGGAGTTGCCGCCGGTCTCGGCGAGTCCCTCGTCGGCGGCCTCGCCCTGGGGCTTCACGTCGCCGGCCGGCTCGGTGCCCGGGGCTGCCTCCTCCTCCGGCTCGGCCGGGGTCTCGCAGGTGGCCTCGGCCAGGGTCAGGGTGCCCTCGACCTCGGCGACGTTGAGCTTCAACGGGTTGACGGACACCTTGAGTTCGAGGGCGGTGGCGGCGGCCGTACGCGAGGTGTTCTCCGTCTTGGAGTAGTCCAGCCGCACGTCGCCGACGCCCGGCACCTCGACGTTCGTGGTCCCGCCGGCGGTCAGTGTGACCTTCTTGCCCAGCACGGTGACGTCGCCGAGCAGGTTGGACGAGGCGGTCGGCTCCTTGCCGGCCTCGCAGGTCGCCTTGGAGGTGACCTGGCCGACCTCGATGAGCGAGAGCAACGGCAGGCCGGGGACGTGGACCTTGGCGTGGGCGAGGTTGGTGTACCCCTCGGCCTTGCCGCCCTCGACCGTGGCCTTCGACGAGGCGACCTCGGCGCTCAGCACGCTGAACGGCTTTCCGCCGTCCACGCCGTTCAGCTCTGCCGTCAGCGTTGCCTTTTCGGCGCTCTGCGGCGCCTGTACCTCGTTGAGCGAGACCGCGAGCGGGACGTTCACGGTCTTGTTGAGCAGGGAGACGTCGAGCCCGGTACGCAGCACGACGGCGCTCGCGCGGCCCTCGTCGCCGGTCGCGTGCGCGGGGCCGGCGGCCAGGACCAGGGGTCCGGCGGTGAGGGCGGTGGCCGTCGCGACGGTGGCGAGACGGCGTGCGGGCAGGCGGAAGTTCTTGCCGTTCAAGGTGGGGACCCCCAGAGATGACTTGCTCGGGACCCGGCAAGAATTGCGTACTGAGAGTGAAGAGTCAGCAATCCGCCAGGACTTCACTCCAACGTGACTCTCCCGTGAATGCTTTCGATTCCCTGGGCACGGATGTTCCTCGAAGTCACCCCCGTACCCCCTTCTGTGCGAGCGCTCGCGTGAACACGTGGGCGCGGGTGCGGGAGCGGGCGTCGACACCGGACTACCCGTCGTTACGCTGCGTCAACCGGCTGCCCGGAACGAAGGGAACCAAGAGATGGCCGACCACGACGAGGAGCGGGACTACTCTGCCGCACTCCGCACGGCCGAGCGGCTGCTGGGCATGCCGTTGGAGCGCTTTCTCGAACCCGGTGCGGGAGAGCCCGCCAACGCGGCGGACTTCAAGCGCCTCGCCACGGTCCACACCTTCGGCGACGCGTGGCCCCGGACCGAGGTCCTCGACCTCCGCACCCGGGCCCTGGTGTCGGTGACGATCGCGGCGACCCTGGGCACCCTCGAACCGCTGCGCGGGCAGCTGCGCATCGCCCTCAACAACGGGGTCGGCCCGGAGGAGATCGTCGAGGCGTTCATTCACATCGAGGCCTACGCCGGTGCCGCGCGCGCCTTCGACAGCTACCGGGTCGCCCGCGAGGTCTTCGCCGAGACGGCCACCGGTTAGCCGACGGTTAGCCGACCACGTGCCCGTTCAGCACCACCCGACGAGGCGCCGCCAGCACGCGTACGTCGGCCCGCGGGTCGGATTCGTAGACGACGAGGTCGGCCGCGGCGCCCTCCTCCAGGCCCGGGCGGCCGAGCCAGGCGCGGGCCGACCAGGTCGTCGCCGCGAGGGCCTCCACCGCGGGGATGCCGGCGGTGACGAGTTCCGCGACCTCGGCCGCCACCAGGCCGTGCGGCAGGGTGCCGCCCGCGTCCGTGCCGACGAAGACCGGGATGCCGGCGTCGTAGGCGGAGCGGACCGTGTCGTAGCGGCGTTCGTGGAGCCGGCGCATATGGGCCGACCAGCGGGGGTACTTGGACTCGCCGCCGTCGGCCAGCTTCGGGAAGGTCGCGATGTTCACGAGGGTGGGGACGATCGCCACCCCGCGCTCGGCGAACAGGGGGATCAGGTCGTCCGTGAGGCCGGTGGCGTGCTCGATGCAGTCGATGCCCGACTCGACCAGGTCGCGCAGCGAGGACTCGGCGAAGCAGTGCGCCGTCACGCGGGCGCCCAGCCGGTGGGCCTCCGCGATGCCCGCCTCGACCGCCTCGCGCGGCCAGGTGGGCGCGAGGTCCCCGAGGTCGCGGTCGATCCAGTCGCCGACCAGCTTGACCCAGCCGTCGCCGCGCCGGGCCTCCTGGGCAACGTAGGCGACCAGGTCCTCCGGCTCGATCTCGTGGGCGTAGCCGCGGATGTAGCGGCGGGTACGGGCGATGTGCCGGCCGGCCCGGATGATCTTCGGCAGGTCCTCGCGGTCGTCGATCCAGCGGGTGTCGGAGGGCGAGCCGGCGTCGCGGATCAGCAGGGCGCCCGTCTCGCGGTCGGTCAGGGCCTGCTTCTCCGCGATGTCGTCGTCGACCGGGCCGTGTGCCCCGAGGCCCACGTGGCAGTGCGCGTCGACGAGGCCGGGCAGGGCCCAGCCCTCGACGGTTCGCACGTCGCGCGCGCCCGCGGGGCGGTCGTAGGAGATCCGGCCGTCGACGACCCACAGCTCGTCCCGGACGTCGTCGGGCCCGACGAGGACCCGGCCCTTCAGGTGCAGCACAACCCCGCGATCGCTCATGCACCGCACCTTAGTGACCGGCTAGGGCGTGTTGCCCACCTGGTCCGAGGTCTCCTCCTCCACCTCGGCCATCGCCGGGTCGAGGAGGCGAGAGAGGAAGTGGCGGGTGCGTTCGTGCTGCGGGTTGCCGATGACCTGGTCGGGGGTGCCGTCCTCGACGATCACTCCGCCGTCCATGAAGACGACCCGGTCGGCGACCTCGCGCGCGAAGGTCATCTCGTGGGTGACGACCATCATCGTCATGCCCTCGTCGGCGAGCATGCGCATGACGGCGAGGACATCCCCCACCAGCTCCGGGTCCAGCGCCGACGTCGGCTCGTCGAACAGCATCACCGCGGGGCCCATCGCGAGGGCGCGGGCGATGGCGACGCGCTGCTGCTGGCCGCCGGAGAGGGAGGACGGGTAGGCCGCGGCCTTCTCCGACAGGCCGACCCGCTCCAGGTTCTCGGCGGCGACCTTCGCGGCCGCGGCCTTGTCCCGCTTGAGCACCCGGCGCTGCGGCAGCGTGAGGTTCTCGGTCACCGTGAGGTGCGGGAACAGGTTGAACTGCTGGAAGACCATGCCGATACGGCGGCGTACGGCGTCGATGTCGACGTCCTCGTCGGTCAGCTCGGCGCCGCCGACGAAGACCTGGCCCTTGGAGGGCTCTTCCAGCAGGTTCACGCAGCGCAGGAGGGTCGACTTGCCCGAGCCGGACGGGCCGATGACGCACACGACCTCGCCCTGGTTGATCTGCAGGTCGATGCCGCGCAGCACCTCGTTGTCGCCGAAGGACTTGTGCAGGCCGCGGACTTCGATCTCCGGGCCGGTCCTGAGAAGGCTCTCGCTCATTTCACGGCCTCCTGGGCCTTCGCCTCCATGCGGCGTACGACGAAGCCGAGCGGGATCGTGACCAGCAGGTAGCACAGGCCCGCGACCAGGATCGGCGTGGAGTTGGCGGTCTGGCTGGCCAGGTCACGGCCGAACTTGGACAGTTCCCGCTCCTCCAGCGTCACACCGAGGAACAGCACCAGCGAGGAGTCCTTGAAGAGCAGGACGAGCTCGTTGGTCAGCGGCGGGAGGATGATCCGGAAGGCCTGCGGGATGATGATCGAGATCATGGCGCGGGCGGGCGAGAAGCCGAGCGAGCGCGCCGCCTCCATCTGCCCCTTGGGCACCGCCTGGATGCCCGCGCGGATCGTCTCCGCCATGTACGCGGCCGCCACCAGGCCGAGCGCGAGCGCGACCTTGCCGTAGGTGCCGCCCGGGATCTCCGTGCCCGGGAAGGCCAGCGGCACGGCGACACCGATGAAGATGAAGATCAGCAGGGCGGGCAGCCCGCGGAAGATCTCGATGTAGATGCCGGCGAGCCAGCGGTAGGGGCCCACGGACGACAGCCGCATCAGCGCGATCACCATGCCGAGGACCAGTCCGACGACGAAGCCGGACAGGGTGTAGAGCACGGTGTTCTTCAGCGCGAGCGTGATGACGTCCGGGAACATCTGCTCGGCGATGTCGCCCTGCGCGAACTGGTTCTGCAGGCGCCCCCAGTCGGCCGCGACCGCGAAGGCGATCACGGCCGCGACGAAGACGACGTACTGGATGCCGCGCGACAGGCTGCGCTTCTGACGCCGGGTCAGGCCCTTCTTCCTGGGCTGCTTCGGCTGGAGTTGTACGTCTGTGTCGGCCATGGGGTCAGGCGGCGGGCGAGGCAGAGGCGGCGGACTCGTCGTACGGGCCGATCCACTGCTCGTACAGCTTCTTGTACGTGCCGTCGGCCTTGGCGTCCGCGATGGCCTTGTTGATGGCCTCGCGAAGCTTGGTGTTGCCCTTCTTCACCGTGAAGCCGTACTGCTCACCGGTGTTGATCTGCTCGGCGACGTCGAAGGCGGCGGCGTTGGCCTTGTCCTTCAGCCAGCCCTGGACGACCGGGTAGTCGATGACGACCGCTTCGACCTGGCCGGTGCGCAGGCCGTTGAGGACGGCGTCGGAGGACTCGAAGGAGACCGGGTCCAGGCCCTTGCTCTTGGCGTAGTCCTCGCCGGTCGTCTGCGCCTGGGCGCCGACCTTCTTGCCCTTGAGGTCCGCGAAGGAGGAGATGCCGCTCTTCTTGTCGACGAGGACGGCCTGGGTGGCCTCGAAGTACGGGTCCGAGAAGTCGACGTTCTTCTTGCGCTCCTCGGTGATCGTCATGCCGGCGGCGGCGAGGTCGCAGCTGCCGGCGTTGAGGGAGCCGCCGGTCTTGAAGTTCTCGAAGGGCTGGTCGACGATCGTCTGCTTCACACCGAGGTCGTCCGCGACCAGGTCGATGAGGGCGACGTCGAAGCCCTGCACCTTGCCGTCGATCTCCGACTGGAAGGGCGGGTACGGCAGGTGGGTGCAGGTGGTGAGCTGGCCCGCCTTGACGACTTCGACACCGCCGGCGGCCGTCTTCGTACCACTGCCGCCGCTGTCGTCGGAGGAGCAGCCGGCCACGAGCACCAGCCCGGCCGTCGCGGTGGTGGCGGCCAGAATGCGGGTCCGGCGCCCGAAGGTCGTCTTCACGGGGAGCCTCCTGTGAGGGAACTGTAGCTTCCGATTATAAGGAGAGGTTTGAGGTCCTCAAACACAACTGATGGTTAGGGGGCTGTTTGACCTAAGAAGTCGGTAGCGGGATGGGGTGTTTGGGCGCCCGGTTACGCTCGTCACATCCACCTGCGGACCCGAGAGAGCTGAGAGAGCGACGTGAGCCCCGCCGTGAACCACCCCTTCCTGGACCTGGCCCCGCTGAGCGCCTCCCGCTTCGCCGCGATCGAGGACCGGGTGGCCCGGCTGCTCGGGACCGGGCAGGACGTCGTGATCATGCAGGGTGAGGCGCTGCTGCCGCTGGAGGGGGCGATCCGGGGGACCGCCGGGCCCGGTACGACCGCGCTGAACGTGATCACCGGGCCGTACGGGCAGACCTTCGGGGACTGGCTGCGGGACTGCGGCGCGACGGTGATCGATCTGGCGGTGCCGTTCCACACGGCGGTCACGGCCGATCAGATCCGGTCGGCCTTCGCCGAGCACCCCGAGATCGACTTCGTGTCCCTGGTGCACGCGGAGGCGGCCACCGGCAACACCAATCCCGTCGCCGAGATCGGTGAGGTCGTGCGGGCGCACGGGGCGCTGTTCTACCTGGACGCCGTGGCGTCGATCGGTGCGGAGCCGGTGCTGCCGGACGCCTGGGGCGTCGACCTGTGCGTGATCGGGGCGCAGAAGGCGATGGGCGGTCCTGCCGGGGTGTCGGCGGTGTCGGTGAGCGAGCGGGCGTGGGCCCGGATGGCGGCGAATCCGCGGGCGCCGCGGCGGTCGTATCTGTCGCTGCTGGACTGGAAGGAGCGGTGGATCGACGGGGGCCGGAAGGCACTGCTGCACGCGCCGGCACAGCTGGAGATGCTGGCGCTGGAGGCATGCGTGGAGCGGATCGAGGCGGACGGGCCGGATGCCGTGATGGCCCGGCACCGGGCCGCTGCGCTGTCCGCTCGGGCCGGGGCGGTGGCGCTGGGCGGGGGTCTGGAGCCGTATGTGCACGACGTCGCGGATGCGGCGCCGGTCGCCACGACGCTTCGGGTGCCTGCCGGGGTGGTGGCGTCCGAGGTCGTGGGTCGGGCGTTGGCGATCGACGCTGCGCTGCCGCTGGCTGCGGGGGGTGGGGCATTGGCCAAGGAGATGATCCGGGTGAATCACTACGGGGTGGATGCGACGGTCGGTGCGGTGCGGGGGTGCGTGGCGGCGCTGGGCGCTGCGCTGGCGGAGGCCGGGCTGAAGGTGGATGTCGAGGGGGCCTTGCGTGCCGTGGAGGACGCCTGGCGGTAGTCGTCGGCCGGGGCCCGTCCTTGCTCGCCCCCGCCGCCCTTTCCCGTCCCGAACCCGGGGGCTCCGCCCCCGGACCCCCACATCGGCCTGAACGGCCTGGTCCTCACACGCCGGACGGGCCGGCACGGCCGGACCGCTCCGGTCCGGTGAACGCCACCCGAGAAACGGCGCCATGCTCCCCTCATGACTACCGACGCGCCCACCCACCTCCCCGACGGCCGCCCGTCGGAGCTGACGTTGCTCGGACTGGTGCAGCATCTCGCGGAGTGTGAGCGGAACTGGTTCCAGCGGGTGGTCGGGGTAGAGGTCAGTATGCGGTGGGTGTTGATTCACATGATCGAGGAGTACGCGCGGCACAACGGTCACGCCGACATTCTGCGAGAGTGCATCGACGGTGTTACCGGAGCCTGAATTCAACGTAATTCCAGGAATTCTTTTCAGGGGCAGCTTCCCATCCTCTTCTGCCCGCTTTTTCTGGACCTAAACGCAAAGATTCCGCGAACACCAACCGACGTAATTCGGGCAGGTCTCGTGAGAGTTACATGGCTGTGACGCGTTCCACATCGTGACCGATTTGGGATGGATTAGCCGGGCAAACTCGGGCGTTTCGCACCCTCTCGGCGGTATCACTCACGCCCGCGTGATAACACATCCGACGCCCATACGTAACCCCTGACGGCAATGCAATTTTGAATTTCCCTCGGTAAATTCAATTCGCATGACTGCCGCACAAGCAGACCTGCAAATCGACCGACCGGCGGTGGCCGACGGGGCCGCGCTGTGGCGGATTGCCCGTGACTCCAAGGCCCTCGACCTCAACTCGTCGTACAGCTATCTGCTGTGGTGTCGCGACTTCGCAGGCACGTCGGCCGTCGCCCGCAACGAGCGCGGGGAGCCGGTCGGCTTCATCACCGGATACGTACGGCCGGAGCGCCCGCACACCCTGCTCGTCTGGCAGGTGGCCGTGGACGACGCCTACCGCGGACGCGGCATCGCCGCCGCGCTGCTCGACGGGCTCGTCGCACGGGTCGGTGGCGAGTACGGCGTGACGAGCGTCGAGACCACCATCACACCCGGCAACACCGCCTCCGAACGCCTGTTCGGCGCCTTCGCCGAGCGGCACAGCGCCGCTCTGGAGCGCGAGGTGCTGTTCCCCACAAACCTTTTCCCGGACGGACCGCACGACGCCGAAGTCCTGTACCGCATCGGTCCCTTCTCCCTCTGACTTCCCCCCACGCAACGAGGAGCGATTCGTCGTGACCATCACCCAGCCCGACCTCAGCGTCTTCGAGACCCTCGAGTCCGAGGTGCGCAGCTACTGCCGCGGCTGGCCCACCGTCTTCGACCGCGCGCGCGGCAGCCGTATGTACGACGAGGACGGCCACGAGTACCTGGACTTCTTCGCCGGCGCGGGCTCGCTGAACTACGGGCACAACAACCCGGTCCTGAAACGGGCCCTGATCGACTACCTGGAGCGTGACGGCGTCACGCACGGGCTCGACATGTCCACGAGCGCCAAGCGTGCCTTCCTGGAGTCCTTCCAGAACATCGTGCTGCGGCCGCGTGACCTGCCGTACAAGGTCATGTTCCCGGGCCCCACGGGCACCAACGCCGTGGAGTCGGCGCTCAAGCTGGCGCGGAAGGTGAAGGGCCGCGAGGCCATCGTGTCCTTCACCAACGCCTTCCACGGCATGTCCCTGGGCTCCCTCGCCGTGACCGGCAACGCCTTCAAGCGGGCCGGGGCGGGCGTCCCGCTCGTGCACGGCACGCCGATGCCGTTCGACAACTACTTCGACGGCACGGTCGAGGACTTCCTGTGGTTCGAGCGGCTCCTGGAGGACCAGGGCTCCGGCCTCAACAAGCCCGCCGCCGTGATCGTGGAGACCGTGCAGGGCGAGGGCGGCATCAACGTCGCCCGCCCGGAGTGGCTGCGCGCCCTGTCCGAGCTGTGCAAGCGGCAGGACATGCTGCTGATCGTCGACGACATCCAGATGGGCTGCGGCCGTACCGGTGCCTTCTTCTCCTTCGAGGAGGCGGGCATCACCCCGGACATCGTCACCGTGTCCAAGTCCATCAGCGGCTACGGACTGCCCATGTCGCTGTGCCTGTTCAAGCCCGAGCTGGACATCTGGGAGCCGGGCGAGCACAACGGCACCTTCCGCGGCAACAACCCCGCCTTCGTCACCGCCACCGCCGCGCTGGAGACGTACTGGACCGACGGGTCCGCGATGGAGAAGCAGACCCGCAAGCGCGGCGAGCAGATCGAGCAGGCGTTCATCTCCATCACCGAGGAGAACCTCGCCGATGTGCGGGAGTACCGCGGGCGCGGGCTCGTGTGGGGCCTGGAGTTCCACGACAAGGAGCGCGCCGGACGAGTGGCGAAGCGCGCCTTCGAGCTGGGCCTGCTCATCGAGACGTCGGGCCCCGAGAGCGAGGTCGTGAAGCTGCTTCCGGCGCTCACGATCACCCCGGACGAGCTGGACGAGGGTCTCAGCATCCTCGCCCGCGCCGTGCGGGAAACCATCTGAAACACCACCTAGGAGGCATCGCAGCACCGTGATCGTCCGTTCGTTCAAGGAGATCGAAGGCACCGACCGCCACGTGAAATCGGCGTCCGGTACCTGGGAGAGCAAACGCATCGTCCTCGCCAAGGAGAGGGTCGGCTTCTCGCTGCACGAGACGATCCTGTACGCGGGTACGGAGACGTCGATGTGGTACGCGAACCACATCGAGGCCGTCGTCTGTGTCGAGGGCGAGGCCGAGCTGACCGACCACGAGACCGGGCGGACGCACGCGATCACGCCCGGGACCATGTACCTCCTGGACGGGCACGAGAGGCACACGCTGCGGGTCAAGAAGGACTTCCGCTGCATCTGCGTCTTCAACCCGCCTGTGACCGGCCGGGAGGACCACGACGAGAACGGCGTATACCCGTTGCTCACCGAGCCCGAGGAGGTGTGAGAAACCCATGACCACCGTCACCGATCTCTACCCCAGCCGCGGCGCCACCGAGGTGTCGACCCCGCGCCAGGACCCCGTTGTGTGGGGCTCCCCCGACACGCCGGGGCCGATCGGGGCCACCGAACTCCAGTCGTTCGAGCGCGACGGCTTCCTGGCCATCGACCAGCTCATCACGGACGACGAGGTGGCCGTCTACGCACAGGAGTTGGAGCGGCTGGTCACCGACCCGGCGATCCGTGCCGACGAGCGGTCGATCATCGAGCCGCAGTCCAAGGAGATCCGGTCCGTCTTCGAGGTGCACAAGATCAGTGAGGTGTTCGCCTCCCTGGTGCGCGACGAGCGGGTCGTCGGCCGGGCTCGGCAGATCCTCGGCTCGGACGTGTACGTCCACCAGTCGCGGATCAACGTCAAGCCGGGCTTCGGGGCCAGTGGGTTCTACTGGCACTCCGACTTCGAGACCTGGCATGCCGAGGACGGTCTGCCGAACATGCGGACGGTGTCCGTCTCGATCGCGCTGACCGAGAACTACGACACCAACGGCGGGCTCATGATCATGCCCGGCTCCCACCGGACCTACCTCGGGTGCGCGGGGGCCACGCCGAAGGACAACTACAAGAAGTCCCTCCAGATGCAGGACGCGGGCACGCCGTCCGACGAGGCGCTGACGAAGATGGCCTCCGAGTACGGCATCAAGCTCTTCACGGGCAAGGCCGGTTCGGCGACCTGGTTCGACTGCAACTGCATGCACGGCTCCGGCGACAACATCACGCCGTTCCCGCGCAGCAACGTGTTCATCGTCTTCAACAGCGTCGAGAACACGGCCGTCGACCCCTTCGCGGCCCCGATCCGCCGCCCGGAGTTCATTGGCGCGAGGGACTTCACCCCGGTGAAGTGACCTCGCGTCCGTGAGGTGACCCTCACAGCCACGCCAGCGACGCGGCACGCTCCAGTACGTTCTGTGCGGCGGCCGCGTCGCCGGTGGTGCCTCTTGGGACTGTGGCCGGGGACTGCCGGCCGCCGATCAGGAGGCAGAAGTCGACCGGGTCGAGGGCGAGTTCGGTCCGTACGGGCTCGTCCTCGGAACCCAGTACCCATTCCTCGCCCCCGGTGACCGAGAAGAGCACCGGGGGCGCGGTGGGTCCCAGGGACAGGCCGAGGATGCGGACGGCGAGGCGGATCAGCTGCCTCAGGTGCCGTTCGGACGGCGGCGGGACGGTGAGGCCGAGCGCGCGGCCGATGTCGTCGGTGTGGATCCAGGTCTCGAAGGCGCGCACCAGGAAGTGCTCGGCGACGGGCAGCCGCAGCCCCATCAACGTCACGGCCCGGGCGGCGAGTTCGACGTCGTGGGCCTCGGATGCGCCGAGCAGTTCGTCCGCCTGCGCGGCCCAGTCGGCCACGGTCTCCTTAGGCGTACGGCCGTGCTCATGGGCGATGACCTCCGCCGTACGGCGGTTCCAGGCGTCCTCCCACTGCGGGCCCTCCTCGACCGGCGTGGGCGGCACTCGGGAGCTCGCGCCGAGCCGGGCGGCCAGGTGCTCGTCGGCGGCGAGGAGGTGGGCGACGGTGGCGTGCGCGTCCCAGTCGTGCACGACCGGCGTGGCCCAGCGGCCCGCAAGCTCGGGCAGCAGCGCCTTCAGCCCGGCGACGGCGGCGGCGTAGGGCGCGGCGTGCGGGGCGACACCGGGGCCCGCGGCCGGGCGCGTGCGCAGGTCGAGGGACGGCGCGGGCGGCGTCCCGTCGGCCGGCCACCCCGCGGGAGCCCGCAGCGGCGGCCCCTCCAGCAGTCGTACCGTCTCCCGCAGCCGCGCCGCCTCCGCCGCGCAGCTCGCGCACTCGGCGAGGTGCGCCGGGACCGCCTTCTCCTCGGCCGGTTCGAGGGCGCCGAAGGCCCACGCGGCCAGCAGCTCACGTACCGCCTCGTGATCGTCGGTCACCGCGCGCCTTCTCTCCGTGCCCGTCCCCGGTTCGTGCCCCTCTCGCCATCATGCGCCTGTTTCGAGCGCCGGGTTCGGTGGAATGGTGCGGCTCCATGGCGGGTGCGGGTGCATCGTGGCTCGTCGCGCAGTTCCCCGCTCCCCTTGAGCGGCTGCGCCGCCCCAAGGCGCCCGTGGTTCAGGAAGACAGGACGTTCAGCAACCGGTCGACATCCTCCGGGGTGTTGTAGAGGTGGAAGGCCGCGCGCAGGTTGCCCGCGCGGTCGGAGACCTCGATGCCGGCCGCGCTCAACTCGGGCTGGCGGTGGCCGAGTCCGGGCACGGACACGATCGCCGAGCCGGGGGCCGGCACCGGTTCGTGGCCGAGCGTGGCGAGTCCCGCGCGGAAGCGGTCGGCGATGGCGAGGTCGTGGGCCTGGATGGCGCTCACGCCGAGTTCCTCGATCAGCTCCAGGGAGGTGCGCAGCCCGGCGAAGGTGAAGAGGCCGGGGCTGATGTCGAAGCGGCGTGCGGAGCGGGCGAGGTTCTCGACGGGGCCGTAGCAGCTGTCCCAGGGGACCTCTCCGGCGACCCAGCCGGCGAGCAGCGGGGTCAGCCCGCCGAAGTCCTCGGGGACGACGCAGAACGCGGCTCCGTGCGGGCCCATGAGCCACTTGAAGCCGACGGCGGCGAGGAAGTCGTACTCGCCGGCCTCCATCGGCAGCCATCCGGCGGACTGGGAGGCGTCGACATAGGTGCGCGCCCCGTGTGCGCGGGCCGCCGCGCGCACCGCGGGCAGGTCGGCTACGCGGCCGTCGGCGGACTGCGCGGAGCTGACGGCGACGAGCGCGGTGTCCGGGCGGACGGACTCGGCGAGACGGTCCAGCGGGACCGCGCGCACCTTGAGGTCGCCGCGCATGTGGAAGGGGTTCACGAGGGAGGCGAAGTCGGCCTCCGCGGTGAGGACTTCGGCTCCGGCCGGCAGCGAGGCGGCGATCAGCCCGCCGTACTCGGCGACCGAGGCCCCGGTCGCGACCCGCTCGACGGGGACGCCGGCCAGCCGGGCGAAGGAGGCACGGACGGCCTCCACGTCCTCGTACAGCGGGCCGAGCGGTGTGCCCTCGGCCCGCATCCGCACGGCCTGCTCCACGGCCGTCACGGTGCGGGCCGGCAGCAGGCCGTTGCTCGCGGTGTTGAGATAGACGTTCTTCGGGGCGAACTCGGCACGGACGAGGGTCTCGAAGGTCTCCATGGCTCCACTCTGAGCCCTCGGCACCTCTCGGTCCATTGCGATTCTTTGCGTGGTTTCACCAAGCGATGCTTATGGATCGGCCCTGACCTGCGCGTTCGGTCAGTGCTGCGGCACCGCGCAGCCGTCCGGACCGCATGCGTCCGCGTCGCCCTGGTCGATCAGCGTCAGCGGCGACCGCTCGCCCCACGCCTGCGTGAGCGCCTGCTCGAAGACCTCGGCGGGCTGGGCGCCGGAGACGCCGAACTTGCGGTCGAGGACGAAGAACGGCACCCCGGTGGCGCCGAGCTGGGCCGCCTCGCGCTCGTCGGCGCGGACCTCGTCGGCGTAGGCGTCCGGGTCGGCGAGGACCTTGCGGGCGTCGTCGGCGTCGAGACCGGCGGCGACGGCCAGCTCCACGAGCCGCTCCTCGCCCTCGGCGAAGACGGACCGCTCCTCGGCGAAGTTCGCCCGGTAGAAGATCTGGATCAGCGCGTCCTGCTTGCCCTGCTCCTTGGCGAGGTGCAGGAGCCGGTGCATGTCGAAGGTGTTGCCGTGGTCGCGGCCCTCGGTGCGGTACGCGAGGCCCTCCGCGGCGGCCTGCGCGCCGAGGTTCTCCTCACCGGCCTGTGCCTGCACCGCGCTCATGCCGTACTTCCTGGTGAGCATCGTGATCACGGGCTGGATGTCGCCCTTGGCGCGCCCGGGGTCCAGCTCGAACGAGCGGTGCACCACCTCGACCTGCTCGCGGTGCGGGAAGGCCTGAAGCGCCTTCTCGAAGCGGGCCTTGCCCACATAGCACCAGGGGCAGGCGATGTCGCTCCAGATCTCGACGCGCATGTCTGTGGCTCTCTCCAGGTCGTACGGATACGGAGACACCCTCCGCAGACTGGATGAACGTTCAAGCAGCGGGGTTCATTCCCCGGTCACGCAGAACCGCAGGTTCAGGTGGCGGTCACCGTCGGCGGGCGGGTCGTCGGGGTCGGGCAGCCAGCCCCGGCCTGCGTAGAAGGTCTGCGCACGCCGGTTGTCCACGTGCACGTCCAGCACGGCCGTGCGCTTGCCGTCGGCCTGCCACTCCTCCACGCAGGCCGCGTGCAGGGCGGTGCCGACGCCACGGCCCCGACGGTCGGGGTCGACATGGAACTGGAACAGCCTGACCGTGTCCGCAGGGGTGCCCTCGGGGGTGCGGAAGGACGCGACGGCGACGATCCGGCCCTGCTCGACCACGCACAGCACATGATCCTCGGGCCGCTCGATGGCGGCGGACCAGGCGGCGGACGAGTCGGTGCCCTCCTCCGGGATGCCGTCCGGGTGGTACGCCGCCCGGGCGCGCGCGTGCAGGGCGGCGACGGTCTCCGCCTCGGCGGGCACGACGGTACGGATCACCCGGGCCGCGGTCACTCTGTCACCGATCATGCAACCGAGGACGTGACCCCGGCGGCTTCGGTTCCGGCCACGCCCGCGGTTGCGAGCCGGCTGAACTGCGCCCGGTAGCCGCTCGGCGTCAGCCCGGTACGGCGGACCAGATGCCCCCGCAGCGAGTCGGCCGTGCCCAGCCCGCAGGCGCGGGCCACCTGGTCCATGGGCAGGGCGGTGGTCTCCAGCAGCTCCTTGGCGCGCTCGATGCGCTGGTGGAGCAGCCACTGCAGCGGGCTCACCCCGCTCTCGGCGTGGAACCGGCGGGTGAGGGTGCGGACGCTGACGCCGGCGTGGCGGGCCAGGTCGGTGAGGGTGAGCGGTCTGTCGAGGTTGCGCATGGCCCAGCCGCGGGTGTCGGCGCAGGCGTTGCCGCGCTCGGGCGGCAACGGGGTCTGCGTGAACTGGGTCTGGCCGCCCGGCCGTACGGGCGCGACGAGGGCACGCCGGGCGACCTCGTTGGCGACGGCGGCGCCGTAGTCGGTGCGGATGATGTGCAGGCACAGGTCGATGCCGGCGGCGTAGCCGGACGAGGTGAGGTACGGCCCGTCCTGCACGTAGAGCACATCGCCCCGCAGGTCGACGTGCGGATAGCGGCGGCGCAGCTCCTCGGCGTGTGCCCAGTACGTGGTGGCGCGGCGCCCGTGCAGCAGGCCCGCCTCGGCGAGTTGGAAGGCGCCGGTGCACAGGGACGCGATCCGTTTGCCGGCGTCGGCCGCCGCGCGGACGGCGGTGACGATCCGCGACTCGGGCTCGAAGGGTTCCCCGGTCCCGGCGACGAGGACGGTGTCCGCCTCCCGTACGGCGTCGAGTCCGTGCCGTACGTACAGGTCGAGCCCGCCGCTGGTGGGCACCGGGCCCGGTTCGGCCGCGCAGATGACCACCTCGTAGCCCGGCCGCCCGGCCACCTCGACCTTGCCGAACAGCATCTCCGGGATGGCGAGGTTGAACATCGAGACCGGCGACGGTGCGACGACGGCGATGCGGTGCGGGGCGCGCGGCTGGGGCATGGCCAGAACCTCCGGGAGCATGGCATTTTGGCCACTACTGTACGACGGCGCGGATCCGCAGCATGGAGGGCATGTCCACGAACCAGACCCTCACGGGCGATGAACTCGCCCTGTCCCCCGCCGGGTCGGGGCCCAAGAGGCCCTCGTCCGCGCTCACCCTCACCGCCGGCCTCCTCGGCTTCGCGCTGGTCTGCCTCGACGCGTCCATCGTGAACGTGGCCCTGCCCGCGATCGGTTCCTCCCTCGGGGGCGGAATGTCCGGGCTCCAGTGGGTGGTGGACGCCTACACGCTGGCGTTCGCCGCGCTGATGCTGTCCACCGGCGCGTTCTCGGACCGGGTGGGGGCGAGCCGGGCGTACGCGATCGGCGCCGCCGTGTTCACGCTCGCCTCGGCGGCCTGCGGTCTGGCGCCGAACCTGCCGGCGCTGATCGGCGCGCGGGTGGTGCAGGGCGTGGCGGCGGCCGTCGTGCTCCCGGCCTCGCTGGCGCTGGTGCGGCAGGCGTACGCCGATCCGGCGCGGCGTGCCCGTGCGGTGGCGGTATGGGCGGCGGGCGGGTCCGCGGCGGTGGCGCTGGGTCCGGTGGCGGGCGGTGTGCTGACCACGGCCTGGGACTGGCGCGGGATCTTCTTCGTCAACCTTCCCGTCGGCGCGCTGATCCTCGTGCTGCTGGTGCGGGCCCCGCGCTCGCAGCGCCGTCCGGCACCGCTGGACCTGCCCGGCCAGGTGACGGCGGTGGTGGCGCTCACGGCGCTGACGTTCGCGGTGATCGAGGGCGGGACGGCGGGCTGGGCGGCGCTGGCGGTGGCCGTGGTGGCGCTGGCGGCGTTCCTCCGGGTCGAGGCACGTCACCCGCACCCGGTCGTCCCGCTGAGCCTGTTCCGCGACCGGACGGTCGCGGTGACGGTCGCCGCGGGGGCGGCGGTCAGCGTGGCCTTCTACAGCATGGTGTTCGTCTTCTCGCTCTTCTTCCAGCAGGTACAGGGCCGTTCGGCGCTCCAGGCCGGGCTGATGTTCCTGCCGATGACGGGTCTGATCGCGGTGACGAACGTGGTGGCGGGCAAGCTCGCGGGACGCCACGGCGCCCGGCTGCCCATGCTGGTGGGGCAGGGCCTGGCCGTCGCGGGCCTGCTCGCGATGCTGTACGTCGACGCGGACACGCCTCCGACGCTGGTGGCCCTGCTCCTCGTCCCCATGGCGCTGGGCTGCGCGCTGACGGTGCCGCCGCTCACCGCGGCGATGATGGACGCCGTACCCGCCGAACGGGCGGGCCTGGCGGCCGGCGTGCTCAACGCGGCGCGGCAGATGGCCGGGGCGCTGGGCATCGCCGTCTTCGGGGCGCTGATCTCGGACGGGTTCGTGGCGGGGATGCGGCTGAGCCTGGGGATCAGCGCGGCCCTGCTCGCGGTGACGGGTCTGCTCAGCTTCCGTCTCGCAGGTCCTTCGGCCAGTCGGGCCTGAACTCGAGGTGGTCGTACGTCACCACGCACCCCTCCCCCATCGGTGACTGCGTCATGAAGCCGACGAGGGCCGCGCCGGTCTCCTCCTCGTCGCCGAGGGTGAAGAGGCGGACGAAGGTCCACCGTTCGCCGTCGCGGGAGGCGTGGAAGGCGAAGGCACGGCCGGTCCGGCTCACCCGCAGCCACACCGAACTCCCCTCCACGGTGAAGGAGTTGGCGTCGTCGGAGTGGCCCCGGGTGACGACCGTGCAGACGGTGGGCACGTCCGGGGAGTACTCCAGGCACAGCTTGGCCCAGGCCCGCTCGCCGACGTGGACGTAGAGCACCCCGGCGTCGAAGGCGCCCGCGAACCCGACGGTGACGCGGGCGATCAGCTGGAAGTCGCCCTCGGGCGCCCCGAGCAGCCGGGGCGCGTCGGCGGCGGCATCCAGGGCCTCCCCGGTGGGCGGCACGAAACGGTCCTGCCGGGCGCCGGCCCAGCCGGAGAGCATGCCGTCCTCGTAGGACCAGTGGCCGTCGGGGCCGTAGGTGCGCAGTGGGAAAGGCAGTTCGGGGAGTTTCAGGTCCATGGCGGGATTCTTCCAGGCGGGGCGTGACGGCGGGGGCCCCAGGGGGCCCGGTCAGCGCGACTGGAGTGCGTCCAGGGCCACGGCCTGGGCGATGGCGAGACGCAGGTCGAGATCGGGCGAGGCCACGTCGACGAGATAGCGGTCGCGCAGGCCTATCTTCTTGTCGACGCTCATCACCTGCTTGTCGCCCGAGGTGAAGTCGAAGTGGTACGGCCACACGAACGGCACCAGGTCGAGCGGCAGCAGTTCCCAGACCCGGCGCAGCACGGCCACGACGCGGTTGCGCTCCCGCCCGACGGCGGCGACCGAGCCCGGCTGGTCCAGTTCCCATGTCGAGCGCAGCAGGGAGGCGGCGAACTTCTTGCGGAACGTGCCGACGGGGTTGTCCGCCGCGTCCCGCACGTCGTAGACGGCGCCGACGTCGATGACCTGGCGGGCCTGGGCGGTGAACAGGACGCGGTTCTTGGACTCGTCGGTGTAGAAGGTCATCCGCTCCTTGAGCGTCATCCGCTTCTGCTCGGCGAAGGCAAGGACCCGGCCCTCGGAGCCGTCGGGCAGCGCCTCGGCCACGACATACCGGTTGATCATGAAGGTGGTCTTCTGCCGGATGGTGAACCGCTCGTTCGCCTGCTGTCGTGCACTGTCCACTGTTGCGCTCCCCGAGCCGGTGGTCCCTGCCGCCGGCTCCGTCGTCCGGCGGATCCATCCTCACCGCGCGGTGCGGCCCGGGGCAGTCTCCGTAAGTCGTCGTCCGCAGCGACCAAAGATGACGGCTGCGCCGGGGGCGGGGTGTTCACTTTCGTCGTTCGCGGGTGCGCCGAAGGGCGGATGCGGGCCCGGGCGGCGGCTGTCTATCGTCTGCGCGTGGACGTAGCAGTGATACCCCGTACCGACCGCCCGCTCCGCGCCCGGCTCCTCGCCGCCTCCCCGTGGCCCCGTAAGCGGATCATCGGGGAGGTCGTGCTCACCGTCGTGCTCGCCGGGACGGCGGGCCTCTTCGACGGCGATGCCGGGTTCGGAGCGCGGGGCGTCGCCGTGGGCCTGGCCGTCGCCGTGCTGTCGCCGGCCCGCCGCTCGCTGCCGGCGACGGTGCTGCTCGTCTCGTCCGCCATGGCCGGGGCCGTGGGCGGCGCGGCGCTGCTGCTGATGTACGCGAGCTGGTCGGCGGGCAGCCGCATCATGCGTCCCGGGCGGGCGCTGGCCGCGTACGCCGCGGGATTCGTCCTCTACCTCGCCGTGGGCGTCCACAGCGCTGCCGGCGAGGAGTTCCAACTGTCGCTGCTCATGACGGCCGCGCTGGCGGCGGGCACGTTTCTGGCGCTGGTGATCGTGCCGGGGCTCGCCTCCCGCTATCGCGCCCAGCGTCACGCGCTGCTCGACGCCCTGCGGCGGCACAACACCCAACTGGTGCGCGAGCAGGCGATGGTGGCGCGGCAGGCCCGCCTCCTCGAACGGCAGCGCATCGCCCAGGACATGCACGACAGCCTCGGCCACCAGCTCGCCCTGATCGCCGTGCACACCGGGGCGCTGGAGGTGGACCCGGAGCTCGGCGAACGGCAGCGGGAAGGGGTGGGCATCCTCCGGGAGGCCTCCAGGGCGGCGATGCGGGAGCTGCGCGAGGCGGTGGGCATCCTGCGGGACGGCGTCGAGGCGCCTGCCGGACAGCGGCCGGACCAGGCCGACGCCGAGCCCCCGACGGCCCGTGTGGCGGCCGCCGTCGACGGTCTCGTCGAGGCGTCGCGGGCCGCGGGCGCGGCGATCGAGCTGCACCGCTCCGGCACCGTACGTCCCCTTGCGCCCGCCGCCGACCACGCGGCGTACCGCATCGCCCAGGAGGGCCTGACCAACGCGCACAAGCACGCGCCGGGCGCCCCGATCACGGTGGCCCTGCGCTATGAACCGGACAGCCTGGTGGTCGAGGTGGCCAACGGGCCCGTGCCGGCCGGGGCACCCGCGGCCCCGCCCGCGGTGAGCGGCGGCCAGGGCCTGGCGGGCCTGCGGGAGAGGGCCCGGCTGGTCGGCGGCATGGTGCACACCGGCCCCGGCCCCGACGGCGGCTTCCGCCTCGCCGGTGTGCTGCCCTACGGCGGTGGCGAGACCGGGCCCCGCCCGGACGGCGCGACCTCCGTCGCCTCCGACGACGACTTTCGGGGGCAGTTCGGTGGGGGCGCGGCGGGCGACGGTGGAGCGGTCATCGACCGTTCCGATCCGCAAGGGGAGTTCGCCGCCATCATGAGCAGCAAGAAGAAGGTCGCCCTCGGCTGTGCCGTCACCTCCGTCGTCCTCGTCGTGGGCGTTCTCGCCCTCGGGGCCTGGGGGTTGATGGCGCTGTTCGACGAGGTGGAGAGCGGCACCATATCCGCGAAGGTGTACAAGTCCGCGAAGGTCGGCGACGCCGAGAAGGACGTGAAGGCCAAGCTGCCGGAGGGCAGTTCCCTGCTCACCGAGGGCCAGGAGAAGAACGGCCCGCCGCTCCCCGAGGGCGCGACGTGCCGTCACTATCTGGACATCGACGACGACATCGTCTACCGGTTCTGCTTCCGCGACGGGAAGCTGGTCGCGAAGGAGACCTACAAGGACGAGATCTGAACTGCGGCATCCAGGTCGCACAGGTGACCGGATCGGGCATGATGGCGGGGCTCTGCCATCCGCTCATCACACCGACACCGTGCAGGAGGCCGCGTGATCCGGGTCCTCGTCGCCGACGACGAGCCGCTCATCCGGGCCGGCATCAGGATGATCCTCACCTCTGCCGACGACATCGACGTCGTCGCCGAGGCGGCGGACGGCCGGGAGGCGGTGGAGACCGCCCGGAGCACCGCGGTCGACGTGGCACTGCTGGACATCCAGATGCCGGTGATGGACGGGCTGACCGCGCTGGCCGAGCTCGGCCGGGCCGCACCGGGGGTACGCGCGCTGATCCTGACCACGTTCGGCGAGCGCGACAACGTCCTGCGGGCCCTCGGCCACGGCGGCGCGGGCTTCCTGCTGAAGGACTCCGCGCCGCAGGAGCTCATCCACGCGGTGCGGGCGGCGGCGGCCGGCAACGCCTATCTGTCCCCCGCCGCCACCAAGCACGTCGTGGACACCCTCGCCTCCCCCGCCGCCACCGCGCGCGGCGAGGAGGCGCGCCGACGGTTGGCCGACCTGACCGCACGCGAACGCGAGGTCCTGGCCCTGCTGGGCGAGGGCCTGTCCAACGCGGACGCGGGGGCCCGCCTGCACATGAGCGAGGCCACGGTGAAGACGTACGTCAGCCGCATCCTGACCAAGCTCGACTGCGAGAACAGGGTGCAGGCGGCCCTCCTGGCCCGGGACGCGGGCCTGGAGGCGGACCGGGGCTGACGCGGACGAACCTCAGCGCTCCAGCGTGCCGTTGAACCGCCGGGGCAGCCCCAGCGGGTTGTCGTCCCGCAGCTCCGCGGGAAGCAGCGCCTCGGGCGCACCCTGATAGGCGACCGGCCGCAGCCACCGTTCGATCGCGGTGCCGCCCACCGACGTCGACGTCGAGGTCGTCGCCGGGTACGGACCGCCGTGATGCTGGGCCGGCGCCACGGCGACACCCGTGGGCCACCCGTTGACCAGCACGCGACCGGCCAGCGGCGTCAGCTCCGCGAGGATCTCCGCGCCGCGCCCCTCGCCCGCCGCCTCCTCGGCCGACAGGTGAACCGTCGCCGTGAGGTTGCCGGGCAGCCGGGACAGCACGGCCTGGGCCTCGGCGTCGTCGTCGTAGCGGACGATGACCGTCACCGGCCCGAAGCACTCCTCCAGGAGCAGGTCGTACGCCCCCTCGGCGGTCAGCTTCTCGGCCGCGACCGTCAGGAACCCGGCGCTGACCGTGTGCTCCCCGCCCGCCCCCGGCGTCACCGGCGACTCCACGTCGGGCAGTTCGGTGCGCTCGGCGACCCCGGCGATGAAGTTGTCCCGCATCCGGTGGTCCAGCAGAACCCCCGCCTCGGTGTCACTGACGGCGTCCGTGAGCGACTTCAGCAGCCGGTCACCGGCGGCACCGCTCGGCGCGAGCACGAGCCCGGGCTTCACACAGAACTGGCCGACGCCCAGCGTCATCGAGCCGGCCAGCCCCGTGCCGATGGCCTCGGCCCGCTCGGCGGCGGCGGCCTCCGTGATCACGACGGGGTTCAGGGAGCCCAGTTCGCCGTGGAAGGGGATCGGGACGGGACGGGCGGCGGCGGCGTCGAAGAGGGCACGACCGCCCCGTACCGAACCGGTGAAGCCGGCTGCGGCGACCAGCGGGTGCTTGATCAGCTCGATGCCGCCCTCGAAGCCGTGCACCAGACCCACCACACCCGCCGGGATCCCGTGCTCGGCGGCAGCCGTGCGCAGCACCTTGGCGACCAGCTCGGACAGCGCCGGGTGGTCCGGGTGGGCCTTGACGACGACGGGACAGCCCGCGGCCAGCGCGCTCGCGGTGTCGCCGCCGGCGACGGAGAAGGCGAAGGGGAAGTTGGAGGCCGAGTAGACGGCGACGACGCCGAGGGACACCTTGTAGCGGCGCAGGTCCGGGATGGGCGGGGTCGCGGTGTCGTCGGGGTGGTTGATGACGATGTCGAGGAAGGCGCCCTCGTCGACGATGTCCGCGAAGGCCCTCAGCTGGTAGCAGGTGCGGGCGAGTTCGCCGGTGAGGCGGACCGGGCCGAGCGCGGTCTCGGCGTCGGCGGCCTCGACGAGGTGGTCCTTGGCGGCCTGCAGCCGGTCGGCGGCGCTGCGCAGGAAGGCCGCGCGGACCGTGCGGTCGACGAGCGCACCACGCGCCTCGTGCGCGGCGCGGACGGCGGCGTCCACCTCCTGGGCTGTGGCCTCCACCGCAACCTGTTCACGCTGCTTCCCGGTTCGGGGGTCGACACTCCAGACTGGTGCTGCTGCCACCGCGGGTCCCTCCACATGTAATGCCGCAGTACTGGGTCATCCACCAGGGTCGTTCGATATACTGAACGCTGTCTCTGATGATGAATACGCTTCGGAGACTATTTCCCGTCGAACGAAGGGGTCAAGGGCGATGTCGGCTGTCGAGACGGGGGGCGGAGCGCAGGTCAAGTCCGCGGTACGGACGGTTGAACTGCTCGAATACTTCGCCGGACGCCCCGGTATGCACTCCCTCGCCGCGGTCCAGGAGGCCGTCGGTTACCCCAAGTCGAGTCTGTACATGCTGCTGCGCACGCTCGTGGAGCTGGGCTGGGTGGAGACGGACGCGACGGGCACGCGGTACGGCATCGGTGTACGGGCGCTGCTGGTCGGCACCTCGTACATCGACGGCGACGAGGTGGTCGCGGCGGCGCGTCCGACGCTGGACCGTCTCTCGGACGACACGACGGAGACGATCCACCTGGCCCGTCTGGACGGCACGAACGTCGTCTACCTGGCCACCCGCCAGTCCCAGCACTACCTGCGCCCCTTCACCCGGGTCGGCCGCCGGCTCCCGGCCCACTCGACCTCCCTCGGCAAGGCGCTGCTGAGCACCTACACGGACGAACAGGTCCGCAAGATGCTCCCGGAGACGCTCCCCGCGCTGACCGAGAACACGATCACCGACCGCGAGAAGCTCATCGAGGAGCTGCACCAGGTCCGCGACCAGGGCTTCGCCGTCGACCGCGAGGAGAACACCCTCGGCCTGCGCTGCTTCGGCGTGGCGATCCCGTACCGCACGCCGGCCCGCGACGCGATCAGCTGCTCGGTGCCGGTGGCACGGCTGACGCCCGCGCACGAGCAGATGGTGAAGGACGCACTGTTCGACGCGCGGGACCGGCTGACGCTGGCCACTCGTAGGCTCTGACCCCATGGATGTGGAACTCCGCGAGGTGCACGACAGCGATCTGCCCGTCTTCTACCGGCAGTTGAATGACCCGGAGGCCCTGCGGATGGCGGCCTTCACCCCCAAGGACCCGGACGACTGGGACGCCTTCGACGCGCGTTGGAGGCGGATCCGGTCCTCGGGCGACGTCCTGCGCACGATCCTGGCCGACGGTGACGTGGTGGGCAGCGCGGCCGTGTACGGGGAGCCCGGCGAGCGGGAGGTCACGTACTGGGTCGACCGCGCGTACTGGGGCCGGGGTGTTGCCACGGCCGCCCTGCTGAGGCTGCTCGCCGAAGTTCCCGAACGCCCGCTGTACGCGCGGGCGGCGACCGACAACGAGGGCTCGCTGCGGGTGCTGTACAAGTGCGGGTTCCGGGTCACCGCGCACGCGAGGGGCTTCGCGAACGCGCGGGGCGAGGAGATCGACGAGGTCGTGCTGCACCTGGAGGGCTGAGGTCCTCTCCCCCGTCAGGCGGAGACGGATCGTCGCCGTGCAGGAGGCGTCGGCCGGTGCTCTCGCGGGAGCGTGGCGGTATGACGC
Organism: Streptomyces sp. NBC_01017; assembly: GCF_045162795.1. Classification (NCBI taxonomy): domain Bacteria; kingdom Bacillati; phylum Actinomycetota; class Actinomycetes; order Kitasatosporales; family Streptomycetaceae; genus Streptomyces; species Streptomyces sp. NBC_01017. The sequence continues at coordinate 8,108,789 of NZ_CP108683.1, read as the reverse complement.
AGACACTCGCCCCCGCCCCGGAGACCGACCACGCTGTCGGTCCCGGCAGGTCCCGTCGCGCCCTGCGGGCCGTCGCCATCGTCTCCTGCGTGCCCTATCTCTCGCTCAAGGTCGCCTGGATCGCCGGGAGTCACGTCGGGATCCCGGCGGGCAGCACGCTGCTGGAGCACCGGGCGAGCATGGCCGTCGCCAACAGCGTGACCGTCCTCATGGACACGGCCGTGATAGTGCTCGCGCTGGTGCTGACCCGGCCGTGGGGGCTGCGGGTGCCCGCGTGGCTCCTGGCCTTCCCCGCGTGGGTGGCCACCGGGCTGCTCGCACCCCTCATGGCCGGCTTCCCGATCCAGCTCCTCGTGGGCGCCCTCGGCGGAACACTGGACACCACCGACGACGGCGGGGAGCCGTTCCTCCACACGTGGGTCTACGGCGTTGTCTACACGGGGTTCATCGTGCAGGGCCTCTCCCTCGGCGCCCTGTTCGTGCTGTACGCCCGCGACCGCTGGGGCGGGCTGTGGGAGGGCCGGGTCTGGGAGCTGCCGGTCGGCGTCATCGGGGCGGCCCAGCGGGCCATCGCCGTGGCCGCCGCCGTCCTCGCGCTGCTGCCCCTGACCGCCCACGTGCTGTGGGCGTGCGGCGGCACCGCCGGGCTCAACACGACTCGCATCGCCGACCGGACCAGCGACTTCCACGTCATGGAGGTCCTGTCCGCCGTCTTCCTCGTCATGGCCGTCACCGGCGGCTTCCTCCTCGCCTTCCGGCGCGGCCGGGCGCTGCCCGTCAAGCTGCCGCTCGCCCTCGCCTGGGTCGGCTCCGCGGCCTTGGTGTGCTGGGCGGGCTGGCTGGCGCTGGCCACGCTCACCGACATGGCCGACGGCCCGACACCGCTGGAGAACTACGCCTACGCTGGCGAGATGATCGTCGGCATCCTCGTCGCCTGCCTCGGCGTCCACTTCCTCGCGGAGCGCTCCGCGAGCCGGAATCGTCGTACGGCGTGAGCCGGTTCCTCGGGTTGCTGTTCGGGCGGCGGGCGCGTCGGCGTTGGATCCATCTGATCCTCGGCGGCGCGCTCGCCATGCCGTACGTCTTCGTCGGGCAGCTCGTCGTCGGCCCCGCGACCAACTCCCGGTACGTCTTCAACGACCTCCCCCTGCAACTGCTCTCCTTCATCGTCGGGTTGCCCCTCGCCGCCCTCACCGCGGCCCTGTTCCCGCTGACCCGGCCCCTGGAGGCGGGGGCGGTGCGGTCGCTGTGCGGTGTCGACGCGGGCCTGCTCGCTCACGGGCCGGCCCGTTCACGGGCGGCGAAGGGGCGGGCGGCTGCCTGGTTCACGCTGCATCTCGGGTTCGGCGGGATCATCTCGGGGATGTCGCTGGCGGTTCCACCGTTCGCCGGCTTCCTCACCGCGCTGCCGTTGCTCGTGTGGCTGGGCGGCGCGCAGCTCGTGGACCTGCCCGAGGCCCTCGACCGGACCTGGGTGCTGGCGCTCGCGCCGGTCGCGGGCGTGGCGACGCTCGTCGCGCTCGCCGGCTGCGCGGCCGTCTGCGGCTCGCTTCTCGCCCGCTGGGCACCCGCGTTGCTCGGCCCCACGCCGGAGGACCGGCTCGCGGCGGCCGAGAACCGCGCCGCCGACCTCGCCGTGCGCAACCGGCTCGCGCGCGAACTGCACGACTCCGTCGGCCACGCCCTGAGCGCCGTCACCCTACAGGCGAGCGCGGCCCGCCGGGTCCTCGACACCGACCCGGATTTCGTCCGCGAGGCCCTCGCCGCGATCGAGGACACGACCCGGCGCACCGTCGGCGAACTCGACGCCGTCCTGGGTGTGTTGAGGGACGGCGACACTCCCGGTACGGCCCCGGCGCCCACCCTCGGCGCCGACCTGGACGGCCTGCTGCACGGCACGCGCGCGGGCGGGTTGCGTGTGACCGCCAGGGTCGACGCCGATGCCGGGGCGCTGCCGCCTGTTCTGTCCCGCGAGGCCTACCGCATCGTGCAGGAGGGGCTGAGCAATGCCCTGAAGCACGCCGGGGAGCGGGTGAGCGTGACCTTGCGGATCGTGATCGCCGAAGGGGATCTGGAGATCAGCGTGGAGAACCCGCTGACCCACGCCCCCACCTGCCGCCCCGGCGGCGGCCACGGCCTGCGCGGCATCGCCGACCGGGCCAGGCTGCTGGGCGGGACGATGGAGGCGGGGCCGGCGGAAGCGGTCGCGGCGCAGGGCATCTGGAGACTGCGCGTACGGCTGCCGATGACCTGCCCACCGACCCCGAGGGAACGCCCATGACGCCCCGCCCCGCGATCCGCGTCGTCCTCGCCGACGACGAGCGCATGGTCCGCAGCGCCCTGCGCGCCATCCTCTCCGCCGAGCCGGACCTGGAGGTGGTCGGCGAGGCGGCGACCGGTGCCGAGGCCGTGAGCGTCGTACGGGACCGGAGACCCGACGTCGTGCTCATGGACGTACGCATGCCCGAGATCGACGGCATCCGGGCCACCGAGCAGATCCTCGCCACCCTCGACGAACCGCCCCGTATCGTCGTCGTCACCACCTTCGAGAACGACTCCTACGTGTACGACGCCCTGCGCGCGGGAGCCGCCGGGTTCCTGTTGAAGCGGGCGGACGCCGACGCGCTCGTGCAGGCCGTACGGCTGGTGTCGCACTCCGACACCCTGTTGTTCCCGTCGGCCGTACGCACCCTCGCGGCCGAGCACGCGCGCGCGTACCCCGCACCGCCGGCCTGGGTGGCAAGGCTCACAGGCCGCGAGAGCGAGGTGCTGCGGCTGATGGCGCAGGGCCTGACCAACGCGGAGATCGCACGGCGGATGGAGGTCGGCCCGGCCACCGTGAAGTCGCATGTGGCGGCGGTGCTGGCGAAGACCGGCACCCGGGACCGCACGCAGGCCGTGATCGCCGCGTACGAGGCGGGCTTCATGAACGCTCGATGAGAAAGGGGGGCGCAAGGGAACGATTGCCCCCATCCTGATCGTCCTCTCGAGTGGGATGAACAAGACGATCAGGCGGGCGTCCGTCTTCACGCTGCTCCTGGTGTTCGCTCTGCTGGTCAGGGCGACCTGGGTGCAGTTCTACGACGGCCAGGCCCTTGCAAGCGACAAGAACAACCGGCGGAACACGATGGCGCTGTACAGCCAGCCGCTCGGCAACATCATCGTGGGCGGCGAGGCGGTCACCGGCTCGGCGCCGACGAAGAGCGGCGACCTCGCGTACAAGCGGACCTACACGGACGGCTCGCTGTACTCGGCCGTGACCGGCTACAGCTCGCAGGCGTTCGGAGCCACCCAGCTGGAGGGCATCTACCAGGACCTGCTCGACGGCAGCGACACCCGCGTGAAGAGCGTGATGGACACGATCACCGACAAGCGGGCCGCTCCGGGCAATGTGGTCACGACGATCGACCCGGATGTGCAGAAGGCGGCGTACGACGCGCTCGGCGACAAGAAGGGCGCCGCCGTCGCGATCGACCCCGCCACCGGGAAGATCCTCGCGGTCGTCTCCACTCCGTCGTACGACCCGTCGCGGATCACCACGGGCGACTCGGATGCCTGGACGCAGCTGACCAAGGACCCCGAGAAGCCGATGACGAACCGCGCACTGCGGCAGCCGCTGCCGCCGGGTTCGACGTTCAAGCTGGTCGTGGCGGCCGCCGCGCTGGAGGACGGCCTGTACTCGTCGGTGGACGAGAAGACCAAGAGTCCGGACCCGTACCCGCTGCCGGACACCAACCGGGAGCTGGGCAACGAGAACCCCAACGCGCCCTGCGAGGACGCCTCGATCCGGGTCGCGCTCCAGTACTCCTGCAACAACGTCTTCGGGAAGATGGCCGTCGACCTGGGCCAGGACAAGGTCCGCGAGACGGCCGAGAAGTTCGGCTTCAACGACGAGGAGCAGGACGTCCCGGTGCGGGCGTACCCCAGCGTGTACCCGTCCGACATGGACCGGCCGCAGACCGCGCTGTCCGGTATCGGCCAGTTCGACGTCACCGCGACCCCGCTGCAGATCGCCATGGTGTCGGCAGCCATCGCCAACGGCGGCAAGCTGGTCTCGCCGCACATGGTGTCGCAGATCACCGACGGCGGCGGCGATGTCCTGGAGAACTACGACGACAGCGCGGAGACCAAGGAGATCGTCAGCTCCGACACCGCCGAGCAGCTCCAGTCGGCGATGCAGACGGTCGTCGAGGAGGGCACGGGCACGAACGCACGTATCCCGGGCGCGACGGTGGGCGGCAAGACGGGCACGGCCCAGCACGGCGAGAAGAACAGCAAGACGCCGTACGCCTGGTTCACGTCGTACGGGAAGGCCGACGGCAAGGAGGTCGCCGTGGCGGTGATCGTGGAGCAGTCGAACGCGTCCCGCTCCGAGGTCAGCGGCAATGGGCTGGCCGCCCCCGTGGCCAGGAAGGTGATGGAGGCGGCGCTCAAGAACTAGCGGGTCACTTGACGCCCAGGATCTGCTCGATCGGGTTGATGGCGAAGTACACGAGGAACAGCACCGACGTTCCCCACAGCAGCCAGTGGATGTCCTTCGCCTTGCCCAGCACCGTCTTGATCACGACGTAGGCCAGGAAGCCCGCCCCGATGCCGTTGGTTATCGAGTAGGTGAAGGGCATGACGGCGATGGTCAGGAACGCCGGGATGGCGATCTCGTACTTGTCCCAGTCGATGTGCTTGACCTGGGTCATCATCAGGAAGCCGACGGCGACGAGCGCGGGCGCGGCGGCCTGGAGCGGGACGATGGTGAGCAGCGGGGTCAGGAAGAGGGCCAGGGCGAACAGGCCGCCGGTGACGAGGTTGGAGAAGCCGGTGCGCGCGCCTTCGCCGACGCCGGCGGCCGACTCGATGTAGGAGGTCGCCGAGGACGAGGAGGCCGCGCCGCCCGCTGCCGCCGCGGCGCCGTCGATCAGCAGCACCCGGCCGAGGTTCGGCACCTTGCCCTGCTCGTCGAGGAGTCCGGCCTCGGCGCTGATGCCGACGACGGTGCCCATGGTGTCGAAGAAGTCGGACAGCACCAGCGTGAAGATCAGCAGGACGACGGTGATGGCGGTGGTCTCGCCGAACGCGCCGAACAGGCTGAAGTCGCCGAGGAGTCCGAAGTCGGGAGTGTCGACCACCTTGTCGGGCCAGGCGGGTGTGGTCAGGCCCCAGGCCTTGATGTCGGCGACCGAGTTGATGACCATCGCGAGGACCGTCATGGTCACGATGCTGATCAGGATGGCGCCCTTCACCTTCCGGGCGAGCAGGGCGATCGTCAGCAGAACTCCGAGGCAGAACACGAGGATCGGCCACCCGGTGAGCTGCCCGGTGCCGCCCAGCTGAACCGGCACGGTGGTGTTCGCGACGTCCGGGATTCGGCTGACGAACCCGGCGTCGACGAAGCCGATGAAGGCGATGAACAGGCCGATGCCGACGCTGATCGCCTGCTTGAGCGGTTGCGGGATGGCGTGCATGACGGCCTCGCGCAGCCCGGTGACCACCAGTACGCAGATCAACAGGCCTTCGAGGACGACCAGGCCCATCGCGTCGTCCCAGGACATCAGCGGGGCGATCTGGAAGGCGACGACGGCGTTCAGGCCCAGACCGGCGGCGAGGGCGAGCGGGAGGTTGCCGCCGACGCCCATGATGATCGTCATGACCGCGGCCACCAGGGCGGTGGCGGTGGTGAGTTGGACCGCATCCAACTGTTGGCCGAACTTGTCCTTCGCGCTGCCCAGGATGATGGGATTCAGGACAAGGATGTAGGCCATCGTGAAGAACGTGGCGAAGCCGCCGCGTATCTCACGGGCGAAGGTGGAACCCCGTTCGGAGATCTTGAAGAACCGGTCGACGCTGTTCACGCCTGGCGGCGGGGCAGTTGACCGGTCGGCCACCTTCTGGGAATCGGACATGGCGGTTGCTCCTTGCTGCCTGGCTGATCGGTGTGCGGATGCTGGCTGGATTGTTCCCGCGTTGAACGCGCTTCAGGTTTTCTCCGTGTTACGGAATCAGGCCTGCTCACGTGCGACGTACCACACGTTGTTCGAGACCTCGCACGAACAGGGCATTCGATCGCTGCTACGCTGCCGGACCGCGCAGCATGATCGCGGAAGGATCGCCGGACGATCACATGTCATACACATGCCACGCATAGGCAAGGAGGGCCGCCCGTGGGCACGGTCGTCGACGACGCCGCCTCCGCGGAGTTCCATGCCTTCTTCGAGCGTCACCATGCCGAACTCGCGCGCCTGGCCCACCTGCTGACCGGGGAGGCGGACGCCGCCGACGACCTGGCTGCGGACGCGTTGCTGGCGCTGTGGCACCGCTGGGACCGGGTCCGCGCGGCCGACCATCCGGTCGCGTATGCGCGCGGCGTCGTGGCCAATCTGGCCCGCACGAGAATCCGCAGCGCGGTCCGGGAGCGGCGGCGGGTTGCCCTGTTCTGGTCGCAGCGCGAGGAGAAGACGGAGAACCCGGACGTCGCGGGCGTCGTCGACGTCCAGGAGGCCTTGCGTGGACTCCCGTTCCGCAAACGCGCCTGTGTGGTGCTGCGGCACGCGTTCGACCTGTCCGAGAAGGACACCGCGCTCGCCCTCGGGATATCGGTCGGTACGGTGAAGAGCCAGACCTCGAAGGGGATGGCCGAGCTGCAACGGCTGCTCGGGACGCAGGGCCCTCCCCTCAAGGTGCACGCTGCGGCGATGGTGCGCACCGAGGGCGCCGCAGGAAGGAACCGATGATGCGGCGGGACGTGCACGACGAACTGCGCGCCCGGCTGCACGAGGCGGCCGAGGCGCACGAGCCCGACCGCGAGCGGATCCTGGCCCGGGTCGAGCGCGGCATGGCGGACCCCTCCGGGCAGCCCCGCATGGACCACCGGGCGACCCGCCCCCCGGTGTACGGCTGGTTCCGGGTCGTGAGCGCGACGGCCGCGGTCGCCGGAGTGCTCGCGGTCGGCGGGTACGCGGTGGCGTCCGCCGTGAAGGAGGACGCCCCGCAGCAGTCGGTGGCCACTTCGCCGACGCCGACCCCGTCCCCGGAGGCAACGACCCGGGCCCCGGTCGCGCCCGCCCCGTCGGCCGACCCGACGCCGGAGCGGACGCCGGAGTCCCGCGGGACGGCCGAGGCGCCGACGCGACAGCCGACCGCCACGGCCGAGCCCCCCGCAGCCAAGGGCGAGCAGGACGGTCCCCTGTGGTCGGACGGCTCGGTGGACCCGCACAGCAACGACTTCTGGGCGCAGAGCAATCTGACCCTCAGGACGGGCGAGCAACTCACCGCGCTCACGGTGCGGTTGAAGATCAAGCAGACCGGCGGGGTCAGCACGGCCGGCGCGTGGCGCTCGCTGCCGGAGGAGGACTTCACGCTGACCGTCGGGGAGAAGGACGGCTTCCTCGTCTACACCTGGGCGCTCAAGGAGGGCCGTACGGTCCGCAAGGGCGAGTGGGTGTTCGCGGGGCAGTACGACCATGAGCGCGGCGGCCGGGACGCTCGGGACGACTGCTATGCGATGACGGCCACGGCGGGCGGCGAACAGCTGTCGGTGGCGGGCGGCTTCGCGGCGCACGACGACAACGGCTCGGCGGCCGGCGGAGATGCGTGAAGCACCATCCGGAAGCAACCTCCCGCGGTTTCTCGGCATCTGTCATCACGTACGCGATCTGACAGCGCATACGCGCGAGAGAGCCCCCTGGACCTGCCGGCATGAGCCCCCCTCGGCCGGCAGAGCGGAACGCCCCGCCGGTGACGACCGGCGGGGCGTTCGCGCGTGCGCCGAGCGCTGGTTCATGGGTCGCCCCGGCCCGCTTCTGACACCCGGTCGCCGCCATGGCCATGAAGGTTGCCGCGCCCCCGCGAAAGCGAGCGAAAGTTTCGCTCCCGCACCTCCCTCGCGCACCGATTGACGTGCTGTACCCCGCCGATGACACTCCGAGGCAGCTTGAGCGAACACAATCCCCCACCCGAATCCCCACACTCCCACAGGATGTGCCATGCGCCCCCGCACCGCCCGCGCCCTCCTGCTCCCCCTGCTGGCCCTCCTCCTCACGCTGATCTACGCCCCACCGGGCACGGCCGACTCAGGAGCACCACCCGTGAAGCCTGTAACGAACGACAAGTACGCCGGCTATCTCTTCGCCTACTTCACGGGCGAGGGAACCGCCGACGGCGAGCAGATCCGGTACGCCCTCAGCCGGGGCAACGACCCGCTGCACTGGCGGGAGCTGAACGCCGGCAAGCCGGTCCTCACGTCCACGATCGGCGAGAAGGGCCTGCGCGACCCGTTCGTGATCCGCTCCCCCGAGGGCGACAGGTTCTACATGATCGCCACCGACCTGCGGATGTACCGGAACAGCAGCGGCAGTTGGGACCAGGTCCAGCGGCACGGCAGCAAGTCCGTCATGGTCTGGGAGTCCACCGACCTCGTCCACTGGACCGACCAGCGCCTGGTGAAGGTCTCCCCCGACAACGCGGGCAACACCTGGGCGCCGGAGGCGTACTGGGACGACAGCCTCGGTGAGTTCGTCGTCTTCTGGGCGTCGAAGCTGTACGCCGACGACGATCCCGACCACACCGGATCGACGTACAACAAGATGCTGTACGCCACCACGAAGGACTTCCGGACCTTCAGCGAGCCGAAGGTCTGGGACGACCCCGGCTACTCGGTCATCGACTCGACCGTGGTGAAGCACGAGGACACCTACTACCGCTACACCAAGGACGAGCGGGACCCCGGCTCCGCCGGCCCCTGCTCGAAGTTCATCACCGCGGAGAAGTCGACGAACCTGACCGACACGTCGTACGACTTCGTCGCCGACTGCATCGGCAGCGGCGCGCTGGAGCGGGGCGAGGGTCCGACGGTGTTCAAGTCGAACACCGAGGACAAGTGGTACCTGTTCATCGACGAGTACGGCGGCCGCGGTTACGTCCCCTTCGAGACCACCGACCTCGACTCGGGGAAGTGGACCCCGTCGCAGAACTACCAGCTGCCGGCAAGTCCCCGGCACGGCACGGTGATTCCGGTGACGCAGGCGGAGTACGACCGGCTGCTGGGCGCGTACCCCGCGAGCCCCGCCTCGGTCGTGGACGCGACGGAGCGGGACCAGAAGGGGTACGCGATCGTCACGGAGAGCGCGTCGAAGGTCGTACTGCCGATGCGGCCGGACGCCGACCTCGCACGCCTGGCCCCGCGGCTGTGGGCCGGTGCGGGCGCGACGGTCAGCCCGCGCTCCGGCACCCGGCGCGACTTCCGCAAGCCGCAGAAGTACACGGTGACGGCAGCGGACGGCACGCGCCGTACCTGGACGGTGGAGGCGGTGCGCACCCGCAGTCCGATCCTGCCCGGCCTCAACGCCGACCCCGACGTGCACCACCTGAACGGCGAGTACTGGATCTACCCGACGACGGACGGCTTCCAGGGGTGGAGCGGGACCAGGTTCAAGGCGTACTCGTCGAAGGACCTGGTCCACTGGAAGGACCACGGCGTCATCCTGGACCTGGGTCCGGACGTGAGCTGGGCCGACAAGTACGCCTGGGCGCCGGCGATCGCCGAGCGCGACGGCAGGTTCTACTTCTACTTCTGCGCCGAGCAGCAGATAGGCGTGGCGGTGGCCGACTCGCCCGCCGGCCCGTTCAAGGACGCGCTGGGGGAGCCGCTGGTCGCCAAGGGCGGTGCGCTGCCGGGCCAGATGATCGACCCGGCCGTCTTCACGGACGACGACGGGACGTCGTATCTCTACTGGGGCAACGGGCACGGGTACGTGGTCCCGCTGAACGACGACATGGTGTCGTACGACGCCTCGAAGGTACGGGACATCACGCCGGACAACTTCCGTGAGGGCTCTTTCGTGATCAAGCGGAAGGGGACGTACTACTTCATGTGGTCGCAGGACGACACCCGCAGCGAGAACTACCACGTCGCCTATGCGACGGGACCGTCCCCGCTCGGCCCGTGGACCAAGCGGGGCACGATCCTGCACAAGCGCCCCGAGTACGGGATCCTCGGCACGGGCCACCACTCCGTCGTCAACGCCCCCGGCACCGACGACTGGTACGCCGTCTACCACCGGTTCGCCCTGAACGGCCCCGGCCGGCCGGGCGGTGACGGCATGCACCGGGAGACGACCGTCGACCGCCTCAGGTTTGCGGCCGACGGGACGATCGAGCCGGTGGTGCCGACGCTGGAAGGCATCGGGCCGGTCAGGCGCTAGCTCAGTCCATCGTCGCGCCGATGGTCGTGCTGCCCGTGGTCAGGAACGTGGTCGCGGGCAGCGAGCCGCCCTTGTTGACCGAGCCGCCGCCGTTGCTCACGGCGAGGTTCTTGCCGAGCCTGGCCGCGCCGGTGGCGAAGTAGTAGCCCCACTTCGCGTTGGCGTAGGAGGTGGTGCGGTTGATGACGATGGCGCCCTTGTTGCTGTTCTCGCAGCCGGACGTTGTCGAAGTGGGTGCGGTCGCCGTAGGTGTACGCGGCGACCGCCTGGGTGCCGGTGATGTCGGGGTGGTCGGCGCGCAGCCAGTCGTTGGCGATGGTCAGGTCGCGCACGGTGAGGCCGGGGGCCGCCGAGTGAAGGTGGCGGAGCCGGCGGTGCCGTACGTGGTGCCGTCGGGCTTCTTCGTGCCGTTCGCGTTGTCGTGGACGATGACGGCGGCACGTGGGTCGCGCAGGGCGCCGCGCATGGTCAACGCCCGCTTGTCGGCCGGGATGCCGACGACCTCGCGGTACGTCCCCGGGTGCACGACGATCGTCCAGCCGGGCCCGTCCACGGCGTCCACGGCCGCCTGGACGGAGTCGCCGGGGCGGACGTGCAGGACACGGCTGGTGCTCGCGGCGGCGGGAGCGGCCCCGGCGCCGATCAGGCTGCCGCCCACTGCCCCGGCCATCCCCGCCATCCCGGCAGCAGGGTGCGTCTGCGCATGTCAGCACCCCGCCTTCCACGGCTGCCAGTCGCCGAGGTAGGCCGTGCGGGTGGCCGACTCGGCCTGTTCGACGGTGAGTTGGGGTCGGTTGGCCGGGACGGTGACGACCGCGCCGGGACCGCTGTTGCGGTACTCGGCGAAGCGCTGGTCCTGCCACGGGAAGCCGTCCGACATGTTCGTGTAGGGGGCGACCGCGTCGATGCCGGGGCCGAGGTGGGTGTCCCGGACGACCAGGCTGGGGCGGGCGGTGGTGTCGGAGCTGGGCACCCAGGGACGGGCCAGCTTGTAGTGGGCGTCCGGGGCCTCGCTGGTGACGCGGCTCCGGGTGACCAGGTAGCCGCGCGGGTTGGCGCCCGCCGTCGAGGGGGCGAAGACGAAGCCGTACGGGGCCGAGGAGAGGTCGGTCCGGGTCAGGGTCCGGAAGTGACAGTGCTCGTGGACGGCCGTGGCCCGCCCGAAGACGAAGTCGACGTCGCCCTCGACATAGCAGTGCGAGAAGTACTGGCGGGCGAAAACGCCGAGGGCGATCGAGTCGGCGTACAGGGTGTCCTGGTGGCCGAGGAACCGGCAGTGGTGGAACGCGGACCGGTCGCCCTGCACCTTGATGGCGACGGCCTGGGTGCCGCTGATGCCGGGGTGGTCGGCGCGCAGCCAGTCGTTGGCGAAGGTGAGGTCACGGGCGGTGAAGCCGTCGGCCTGGACGAGGGTGGTGGCGGAGCCGGTGGTGCCGTAGGTGCCGCCGCCGGGCTTGGGGGTGCCGGCGGCGTTGTCGTACACGATGACGACGTCACGCGGGTCGCCACCGGCGCCCAGCCAGGTCATCCCCGTCCGGGTCACGTCCACGACGACGGTCTCCCGGTACGTCCCCGGCGCGATGACCAGCGTCCAGCCGCTGCCTCCCCGAGTGCCGAGAGCCTGGGTGGCGCCCCCGGCCGCGGTCACGGCGGCCTGGACGGAGGTGTAGTCGCCCTGTCCGGAGGGGTGGACGTACAGGGTCTGCGGGGTGAGGCGGGTGGCCGGTGAACCATATCGGCCGAAGGGGCGCGGCGGCCTGGGGTTGCCGGCGGCCCGGGCGGGTGCCGGTGCGAGCGTGAGGGCTGCCGCGGTCATGGCGCCCGCGGTGATGAATCCCCGTCTGGACAGGGGGTGTCGGAAGAGGTGGGGCGAGGGCATACGGGTGCTCCTTCGCGGGTGCGGCTCGTGCCGGGGAACGGCCGGGGAGGGGCGGCGGGCGCCCCTCCCCGGTCCGGGGCGTCAGCGCAGGCGGCCCGCGCCGGCGCAGTGGTCGACGATCCCCGGGACCGCCTTGGGGTTGTCGACCCTCGTCCGCAGGGTTGGCGTCCATCCGGCCCCGGACCGGAGGGTCTCGCCGGGGATCTCGGCGTTGTGGACGGCGATGAGGTCCGTCAGCTTCCCGTTGACGTAGTTGTTCTCCGCTGTGAGCGGCGCCTCGTTCCACTTCTTCAGCGCCTTGCCGACGCTGACGCCGGGCGCCAGCGAAAGGGCGTTGTGCGTGGCATACAGCTGCGAGGAGGCGCCGATGCCGAAGACGTACGCGTAGTTCTGGTCCCCGGTGACGACGAAGTGGTTGTTGTACGAGTCGACCTGCCCGAACCGCACCCGGGGCGCCCGCTCGACGATCCCCTCGAAGCGGTTGTGGTGCAGGGTGACCTTGAGCTTGTCCGTGTCGGTGGAACCCGCGCTGTCGCTGTTGCCGATCAGCATGGTCTTGTCGTGATCTGCGAACGAATTCCAGGACACGGTCACATGGTTGGCGCCGCGCACGACGTCGAGGAGCCCGTCGTGCTGCTGGTAGACCTTGCCGAAGTACGACGGCAGGGTGCTGTCCGCGTAGCGGCCGTCGGTGAGCGTGTTGTGGTCGATCCACACATGGGTGGAGCCGTACACCACCACGCCGTCGTACTCGGAGTTCCAGGCGCCGGTCTTGTTGTCGTCGGTCGGGTCCCATTGCGGGAAGCAGTCGACGGGGGCCTCGATGGTGAGGTTGCGCAGGATGACGTTGTCCACGCCCTTGATCTGGAGGCTGCCGCCGAGGATCCCGGAGCCCTTGCCGACCCCGACGATGGTGGTGTCGGCGGGGACGTTCGCCTTGATGGCCTGGTCCTGCCGGGCGGCGGACGCGGCGCGCAGCTCCTCCTGTTCCCCGCTGACGGGGTTGTCGTGTCCCCACACGGCAGGGTCGTAGTCGGCGAGGTACCGCTGGAAGTCGTACCCGTCCGCCGCGAAGGCGTCGCAGCCCTCCGACACGGCGTCGATCATGCCCTTGACCTTGATGACCTTCGGCGCGCTTCCGCCGTCGGCGAGCGCCTGCCGGAACTCCGCCCAGGTGGTGACGGTGTGGACGTGCTCGGCATCAGCGGCCGACCCGCCGGTCGTCCCCGCCCCCGCGGAGCCCCAGCCGTCACCGGGGGCAAGGACCTGGCGGCCGAGGTCACGGGGCCCGGCTTCCGCCCCGGTGCCGGTGAGACCGAGGACGAGGGCCGTGCAGCCGATCAGAACGGCAGCCCGTCTTGTGGCATGCCCATGCCATATCAGTGCGTTCATCGTGCGGCTCTCTCTTCTGCTGGGGTTGGGTCAAGCGGCGGTGGCGTCCGGCCAGGTGATCCAGGACTCCGGGATCTCCTCGCCGAGCCGGCGCACGTCCTGCGGGCCGAGCACCCGCGTACGCAGCAGCTCTCGTGCCACGAGACGCGCCACGGCGATCGCGCCCGGCGGGTTGAAGTGCGTGTTGTCCTGCTCGGTGGCGGTCCAGTTGAAGTACGTCCTGGTCCCCTCGACCCCGAGCCGCTGCCACAGCGCGAGGGACAGGGCCTGGATGTCGAGCAGCGCGACCCGCTCCTGCTGGGCCAGCGCGCGCATCGCCGCCGGATAGTCGCCGTGGGTCGGCACGGCGTTGCCGCCGGTGTCGAACTTCCGCCGCTCGACGGCGGTGGCGAGAACGGGACGGGCACCACGGGCACGGGCGCCGTCGATGTAGCGGCGCAGGTAGTCCTGGTAGGTGGTCCAGGGCTCGGTGTACCGGGTGGGGTCGGTGGCCTTCTCGTCGTTGTGCGCGAACTGGACGAGCAGGAAGTCTCCTGGCCGGACGGCGGCGAGGACGACATCCAGCCGCCCTTCGTCGGCAAAGCTCTTGGAACTTCGCCCGTTCACCGCATGGTTGGAAACGAGCAGGTTCTTGCGCAGGAAGAAGGGGAGCGCCATGCCCCACCCGGTTTCGGGGGCGGCATCGGCGTATTTCTGGGCGGCGGTGGAATCACCGGCGATGTGAAGGGTGCGGGTGCGATGGCGCTGACTTGCCTCGGCGGTACCGATGCCCGAGAGGGCGAGAGGAACGGCGGCGACGGCCGCCAAACTGACCTGTCTGCGGGTAAGAGACACACGGGTGCCTTTCAGCGCGGGGGCCCCTAGGGGCGCGGGGAACTGCGCGACCAGCCACGAACAACCCGCAGCCGGCCGCGCACAGAACCGACCGGGCTCTCAGCCGTTACGCGAGGTCCACTCGGCCTGAGCCTCATTCAGCTGACCGGCCACCGCATCCAGAAACTCCTTGGCGCCCATGTCCCCGTTCAGCACCTTCTGGAAGTTCGGCTCGTTGTCGGCCTTGGAAATGGTGTTCCAGTCGGGCAGGTAGTACGGCAACTGCACAATCGTCGTCGACCCGTCCGTCAACGCCGCGGCGGCCAACTTCGTCGGCTCGGCCTCAGAAATCCAGGCGTCCTTCGCGGCGTCGTTGTTCGACGGCACCTGGCCGGCCGCCTTGTTGAACTTCGAGTTCTCGTCGTGCGACGTGGCGAACTCGATGAACTTCCAGGCGGCGTCCTTGTTCTTGGAGCTCTTGAACAGCCCCATCCCATCGACGGGGTTGGACACCTGAACCCGCTTGCCGGTGGAGCCCACCGGCTGCGGAATCCCCCGGAACTTGTCCGTGCCGAGGGCCTTCACATGGTCCTGGTACGACCCGAGGTTGTGGTTCAGCATCCCGATCGTGCCGGAATCCCACTGGGCGACCATCTTGGTGAAGTCGTTGTTGAGGTCGGCGGCCGGGGTGACCTTCTTGAAGAGCGCGGCGTACTTCTCCAACGCGGCCACGTTCTTGGGGTCGTTGACGGTCGTCTTCGCACCGCTCGCGTCCCAGAAGGACGTGATCCCGGACTGGCCGTACATGGCGTCCAGCGCCTGCGCGATGGAGCCGGCACCGCCACGGATGGTGTACCCGAACTCGTTCTTCCCGGCGTCGGTCAGCTTCTTTGCGGCCTCGAAGAACGTGTCCCAGGTCGCCGGCTCGTCCAGAGAGGCCTTCTTGAACAGGTCGGTGCGGTAGTACAGCACACCGTTGTTGGCGGAGGTCGGCACCGAGTACAGCTTGCCGTCACCGCCCCCCGCGGCCTTCAGCGAAGCGACCATGTCCTCATTGAGCTTCCCGTTCAGCGAGGACGTGGCGAGCCGGTCGTCCAGCGGCTCCAGCGCGCCCTGCGCGGCGAATCCGGCGAGCATCGCCGCGCCGACACCGCCGACGTCCGGCAGGCCGCCGCCCTGGAGCGCGGTGTCCACCTTGGACTGGTAGTCGGTGGACGGGATCCCGACGTACTCGACCTTGATGTCCGGGTTGGCCTTCTCGAAGTCGGCGATGATCTCCTTCCAGATGTCGGTGCGGACACCGCCGTTGTTGTCCCAGAAGACGATCTTTCCGGTGCCGCTGCCCTCGGCGCCCTTGTCACCGCCCGCGCTGCTCCCGTCGTCACCGCAGGCGGTGGCGGTCAGGGCGAGGACGGAGCCCAGAGCGACGGCCACGGCGGCGCGCCTGCTTCTGCGAATGCTGATCTTCATTGGTCGGCTCTCTTCTTCTGGATCAGACGGGGATATGGAGGTGTGGGGGTGGTCTTCGAGGCGCGAGCGCGAACCGCCGCACAACTCAGCGCCGGGGCACGCGGCGCTCAGCCTTCGGCACCCGTGAGGTGGCCGATCCGCTGCTGCGGCCCGGAGAACCGCGTCACCAGCGCCGGCACGGCGGCAGCCGGGTCCAGTCGGTAGTCGTAGAAGTCCCGCGGATCGAAGGCGGCACCCCACTCGTCGTGCCGGCCGGTCGTGTTCCTGAGGATCGACCCGCGTTGCACCAGCTCCGCGGTGGTGTCGGCCTGGTAGGGGTGCTGGACGTCGCGGTAGTAGCTGTTCTCGATGACCATCTTGGTCCGGCCCCGCGACCAGTTGCCGTACGTCCACACCGGGTCGCCGGGATCCGTCTGCGCGGTCAGGTAGTTGTTGTACAGGTGCGCGTGGGCGGCGTTGTCCACGGACGGGTTGCGCTGCTTGGTGCTGGCGAACCAGTTGTGGTCGATCGTGATCTGCGTCTTGACGTTGGTCGTCCAGCCGAGCCCGAACGTCTTGTTGTTGTTCTCGAACCGGTTGTAGGAGACGGTCACGTACTCGCTGTCCTTGCGCACGTCCAGCTGGCCGTCGCAGATGTTCGAGAAGCGGTTGTGGTCGACCCACACGTGGTGGACGGTGTCCATCTGGATGCCGTCGAAGTCGGTGTCCTTGCAGTCCCAGTTGCCCTCGATCGCCGAGTCGCGGATCGTCAGATTGCGGATGATCACGTTGTGCGTGCCGGGTTCGAGATGGAACTCCCCCTGCACCAGCTCCCCGCTCGTGCCGACGCCGACGATGGTCTTGTCCGAGGCGACGGTGATGTTCGCGCCGAAGGGCTGCGCGGTGATGGCGCCCCGGACCCGGATGACGTACGGCTCCTGCGCCGCCGCGTACTTGGCCAGGGAGGCCTGGTCGGTGACGGTGACGACCTCGCCGCCCGCGCCACCGGTCGTGCCCCCGGCGAGGGAGGCGAAGCCGTGCGGTCGGTCGGTCCAGCGAGCGGCGGAGGCCGAAGTCGCCGTCGGACTCGCGGCCTTCGCCTCCCCGATCGTCCCGAGGCTCAGCGCGGCGACAAGGCCCGGCACGGCGGCCAGGACCATGCCGTGCCCCGGTCTCTGCAAGCGCTTGCTATCAAGGTGCTGCGTCATTGCGGCTCCCAACAGGCTCAACAGGCTTACGGGTCAGGTGCGTTACAAGGGGTCGATCCTGAAGTGCGAGAAGGTTGCCGCTCCGGCGTGTCCCTGCCCGTCGGGCGCGAGGCCGAAGAGCCCGAGCAGGGCGCCGACCCAGCGCCAGGGGGTGGCGGCGAACACCGGTCCCGAAGGGCGGGGGCCATCGCCGACGTCGTAGGAGAACCGGCAGCGCGCCCCGGCCCCGATCTCGATCCGCAGCCGCACGCGCCCCCGGGGCGCGAGCCGCGCGTGTCCGGCGTCCCGTTCCCGCTCCGCCACGGCCTCGGCGAACCGGTGCACGACATGAACCGCCCCGTCCGCGCCGCGCTGGAGCCCGATCCAGCAGAACGCGTCCCCGAGCACCGCGAGGCCCGCCCGCGCCCCCGGCTCCGCACTGTCCAGCCGCAGCTCGACCTCGACCGCGCACGGCATCCCGGGCAGTCGCTGCGTGAGGATGTGCGGCAGTCTGCGCAGATCGTGGGCGTCGGCCGTACGGACGCAGGTGAGTCTCAGCCCGTCGCCGGAGTGCTGGGTGGCCCAGCCGTCCCGGGGGTTGGCGGTCCACGACCACTGGCGGCCGAAGCGTCCGCCGGGGAAGTCGTCGTCGGTGGCGGGCGCGGCGGGCGGCTGCGGTGGCAGGTCGGGCCTGCGGTGCACGGCCACGGGCGCGCCATTGCGGCCGAGCACCGGCCAGCCGTCGGCACCCCAGCGCATCGGCTGGAGGTGGACGACCCTGCCGTAGGCGCCCCGCTGCTGGAAGTGCAGGAACCAGTCCTCACCGGACGGGGTGCGCACCCAGCCGCCCTGGTGCGGTCCGTTGACGTCGGTGTCCTGCTGTTCCAGGACGATCCTCTCCTCGTACGGCCCGAAGAACTCGCGCGAGCGGAAGGCGCCCTGCCAGCCGGTCTCCACTCCCCCGGCCGGGGCGAGGATCCAGTACCAGCCGTCGTGCTTGTAGAGCTTGGGGCCTTCGAGGGTGAACCAGCCGGGTATGCGGTCGCCGTCGACGATCAGCTTGCCGTCGTCGAGGAGTTCGGTGCCGTCGGGGTGCATCCGGTGGCCGGTGAGGCGGTTCTTGACGCCGGAGCGGGACTTGGCCCAGGCGTGCACGAGGTAGGTCTCGCCGGTCTCGTCGTCCCAGAGGGGGCAGGGGTCGATCAGGCCCTTGCCCGCCTTCACCAGGTGCGGGCGGGTCCAGGGGCCGCGGATCTCGGGGGCGTTGACCTGGAGGATGCCCTGGTCCGGGTCGCCCCAGAAGATCCAGAAGCGGTCGTCGTGGTGGCGGAGGGACGGTGCCCAGACGCCGCAGTCGTGGCGCGGTGAGGTGAACTCCCCAGCCGGTTCCAGGCGTTCCAGGGCATGGCCGACCAGGGTCCAGTCGACGAGGTCGCGGGAATGAAGGAGGGGAAGGCCCGGGGCGCGGCCGAAGCTGGAGGCGGTGAGGTAGAAGTCGTCGCCGACGCGGACGACGTCCGGGTCGGACCAGTCGGCGTTCAGGATGGGGTTCGTGTAGGTCCCGGTCCCGGTCGTCACGGGCTCACCGCCTTGCGGACCAGGGACGCCGCTTCGAGCCGGCTGATACGGCCGTCGGCGACCACGGTCACGATCCGGCGTACGGCGGTCTCGCCGGGTGGGATCGGGAGCCGTTCCCCGGCGGCGAGGGAGGAGCCGACGCCGGGGTACTCCTGCGCGCGTACGAACCACGGGTCCAGACGGGTCTGTTCGGTCGCCCCGGCGAAGACCAGGGTCCAGGTGGAGCCTGCCAGCGCCACCCAGGGTGCGCGGCCGCCGTGGATCTCCTGCTCGCCGTCGCGGTCGATGGTGAACACGTCCGGCGCCGAGGACTCCCTGCGGGCCCGCCAGAAGAAGCCGCCGTAGGCCGCGCCCGGGCGCCCGTTGGTGGCGGGGCTGCCGATGGACAGCGGGCGGGAGGTGACGTTGGTCAGGGAGAACGTGAAGTCCAACGCCCAGGCGGATGCGGTGAGTTCGGTGGCCGCGACGGTACGGCGCTCGCGCAGCAGCTCGGCTCCTGCCGCCACCCAGCGCAGTTCCTCGACGAAACCGTCGGGGTCGCGCAGTTGGAAGGCGGCGTGCCGCTGGGCGCCGTGGTTGTCCAGTTCGGTCGGGCCCCGGTCGCTGACGAAGGTGCGTCCGCCCCAGAAGTTGGCCCCCTCGACGTCGGGAACGGCGACACCGACGCCGAGGTGGTGGGTGTGGTCGGCGGGGCTCAGCTCGGTGACCGCCGTGCCGGCCAGGGTGGTGACGGGGTGCAGATACGGGCGCGGGGAGAGGCGGGCCGGCAGTTCGGGCCGGGTGACGTACCGGCCGACCGGGCGGCCCGCGACACGCAGCACCGCGGTGTCATGGGGGGTCATCAGGTGCTCACCTCTTTCGTTCTCGCCGGGAGCGCCCAGGAAGCGCCCAGCTCGGAGTAGAGGGCGAGGGTGTCGGCGGCGGCCGCGACGAGACCGTCGATGCCGGGCACGACACGGCGCTGCTCGTCGGGGAGCAGCCGCCAGGCCCCGTCCGGCAGCGGGGCCGGGTCGGGGGCCAGTCGAATCGCTTCAACGACCTTCATGAAGGCACCCGTCGCGTCGGGCGTGACCAGCAGGTCGGTGCCGTCGGTGACATGGTCGACGAGGTTCTCCAGCAGGTCCGTACGGCCGTACTCGTACTCCTCGGGGCCGTGGCCGGCGCGCTGGAGCAGGACACGGTCCTGCTTGTACCAGAAGGTGATCCGGCCCTGTTCGCCGTGGACGACGACGTACGGCTCGTCGGGGTCCTCGGCGCACAGCGTGGCGCCGACGACGACCGGGCGGTGCTGTGCCGTGGTGACGCGGACGCAGGAGGTGTCGTCGGACTCGATGTCGTTGGCGCGCAGCAGCTCGGTCTCGATGGCGGTGACGTCCTCGGCGTGCACCGTCCCGCCCAGCGCGAGGGCGGTGGCGACGGCGTGCGCGAGAGGGTTGGTGAGCACGCCGTCGATGACGTCGACGCCGTTCAGGCGCCGCTTGCCCGCCCAGGGTGCCCGCCGGTAGTACGCCTCGGGGCGCGCCCAGGCACCGGCCCCGCCGATACCGGCGATCGCGCCGACCGCGCCTTCGGCCATCAGCGTCCGGATCGCCGGCACCGCGTGCGAGCCCAGCGACTGGAAGGCGATCTGGCAGGCGACGCCGGCCTCGGCGACCCCGTCGGCCATGCGCCGGAACTCGGCGTACGACGGGGCGGGCGGCTTCTCCAGCAGGATGTGCACGCCACGCCGGGCCGCCGTCAGGGCGAGGTCGGTGTGGGTCGGGATCGGCGTGCAGATCACCGCGATCCGGGCGCCGGTGGAGTCGAGGAGGGCGCCGAAGTCGGCGGACTGCTCGGGCGCGCCCGAAGGGGCGACGAGGCCCTCGGGGAGTTCCTCCTCGCTCAGCGGGGTCAGCTCGCAGATCCCCGCCAGCCGCACGATCCCCTTGTCCTGGAGCCGGCGGATGTTGTCCAGGTGCCAGCGGCCGTGGCCGCGCGCGCCCGCCAGCACGACGGGTACGGCAGTGCTCATGGGATCCTCCCTGCGCCCGCGCCGTGTGCCACCGCTCGGTCGGCCGTGGCGGCGCTGTCGATCTTTGTGTGCAGGGTAGGTGTCCAGCCGACGTCGGCCGTGAGGTCACGCTCGCTGCCGGAGTTGTAGGCGTTGTGGATGGCGAGCAGATCCACCGGATAGCCGTTGAAGAGGGTGCCGGACTGGTGCAGGGCGGTCCCGTTCCAGCTCTTGACCAGGTCGGCGACCTCGATGTGGCCGGGCGTATGGAAGGCGTTGTTCTCGGCGTGGATCGCCGACTCGGTCGACACTCCGACGGAGTAGCGGTAGTCGTGGGCGCCGGCCGGGACGACGTACCGGTTGTTGTAGAGGTGCACCTGCCCGAAGCGGACGCGCGGGGCGCGCTGGACGACGGACTCGAACTCGTTGTGGTGCAGGGTGACCCGGAGCTTGCCGCGGTCACCGGTTGCCGTGTCGCCGTTGCCGATGAGGATCGCCTTGTCGTGGTCGGCGAACCGGCTCCAGGAGACGGTGACCAGGTCGGAGGCGTTGGTGATGTCGAGCAGGCCGTCGTGGCGGAGGTAGTTGCGGCCGAAGTAGGTGGGTTCCCGCTCGTCCGGGTGGCCCTTGTCGCTGAGGGTCACATGGTCGATCCACACACGGGTGGCACCGCGCAGCCAGATGTTGTCGTACGCCGTCTTCCAGTCGCCGAGTCCGCCGGTGTTGGGCTGCCACACGGGGAAGCAGTCGTAGGCGTCGCGGAGTTCGAGGTTGCGGACGATGACGTTGTTCGCGCCTTGGAGCCGGAGGCTCGCGCCCTTGAGGACAGCAGAGGAACCGAGCCCGACGATGGTGGTGTTGGAGCCGACGGCCAGCTCGATCCGCTCGGCCTGCCTCGCCGCCGAGGCCTGCCGGGCCTCCTCCTGCGGACCGCTTGGCTTGGCGGAGCCCCAGGTGCGGGGGTCGTAGGCGGCCAGGTACTTGCTGGTGCCGTAGCCGTCGGTGGCGTAGTCGGCGCAGTCCAGGTGGTCGCCGTCGTCGTCGGTGTTGGCGTCGATGGTGCCGGCGACCCTGATGATCTTCGGGGTGGAGCTGCCGCCGTCCAGGGCGCGGACGAGCTCACTTCGGTTGCGCACGGTGAAGACGTGGGCGTCGTCGGCGGTGGAACCCCCCGTGGTACCACCGTCGGCCGCGGCCCAGCCGTCGTTCGGGGCGAGGGTGTCGCGGCTGATGTCACGGGCGTCGTCGGCGTGGGCCGGGACGCAGAGCAGCCCCAACAGGACTGCCGCCATCGCGATCTGACGATGAGTCATCCCTTCACCGCCCCCGCACTGAAGCCCGTGATCAGCCACTTCTGGATGAAGGCGAACACGATCACGACGGGCACGGCCGCGATGATGCCGCCCGCGGCGAGCGCGCCGAGGTCGACGCTGTCCGCGCCCATCAGGGTGTTGAGGCCGACCGGGATGGTCTGCTTCTCCTGGTTGTTGAGGAACATCAGGGCGAACAGGAAGTGGTTCCAGGAGTGCACGAAGGCGAAGGAGCCGACGGCGATCAGACCGGGCCGCAGCAGCGGCAGGACGACGATCCTGAAGGCCGTCATCCGGTTGCAGCCGTCGACCCAGGCCGCCTCCTCCAGGGAGTACGGCACGTTCTTGATGAAGTTGCTGATCAGGATCATCGACAGCGGCAGCTGGAACACCGTCTCCGCGATGATGACGCTGCCCAGCGAGTTGATCATCTGCAGCTCGGCGAAGATCTCGAACAGCGGCACCAGCAGCAGCGCGCCCGGCACGAACTGGGAGCAGAGCAGGGCCAGCATGAAAGCCCGCTTGATCTTGAAGTTGAAGCGGGCGAGCGCGTAGCCGCCGGCCAGCGCCACCAGGGTCGTCATCAGGAGGGTGACGACGCCGACCAGCACGCTGTTCTGGAAGTAGGTGCCGAAGCTCCGCTCCGTCCAGACCTTCTCGAAGTGGTCGAACGTGATCGGCCAGGGCACGAGCGAGGTCGAGCCCGCCGGGCGCAGGGAGAAGAGCAGGATCCAGTAGAAGGGGATCAGGGTGAAGACCAGGTAGATCGACAGCGGGAGGTAGATCTGCCAGCGCGGGACCTCGTCGTAGGCGCGGTGCTTCTTGCGCGGACGGGGCGGTTCGGGGGCGGCCGGCATGGGCGCCGCCGCGACCTGGGTGGCTTCCTTGACGCTCACTTGTCCTCACCTCCGAACTTGCTCAGCCGCAGATAGACCATCGAGCAGAAGAGCAGGATCACGAACGCGACGGTCGTCAGGGCCGACGCGTAGCCGAAGTTGTGCGCGTCGACGCTGGTGTTGGCGATGTAGAGCGGCAGGGTCGTGGTCACTCCCGCCGGGCCGCCGCCGGTCAGCGTGTAGAGCAGGTCGACGTTGTTGAACTCCCACACCGCGCGCAGCAGCGTGGACAGGACGATCGCGTCCTTGAGGTGGGGCAGCGTGATGTGCCAGAACTGCTTGATCCGGCCGGCCCCGTCGACCTCGGCCGCCTCGTACAGGTCCTTCGAGACGGACTGGAGGTCGGCGAGGATGAGGATCGCGAAGAACGGCACCCCGCGCCACAGGTCGGCGACGATCGCCGCCGGGAACACGGTGGAGGTGTCCGACAGCCAGCTGGTGCCGTAGGCGCCGATGCCGACGTCCGCGAGGTAACGGGTGATGCCCGTCTGGGAGTTGTAGAGCAGCACCCAGATCGCCGAGGTCAGCACGCCGGACACGGCCCATGGGGAGAACACGAGGGCACGGCCGAGCGCACGGCCCGCGAAGGTCTGGTTGACGATCAGCGCCAGCGCGAGCCCGAACAGCAGCTGAAGCCCGACCTCGACGAACACCCACTTGGCGCTGAAGACCAGCGTGTCCCGGAACAGCGGGTCCGCGGTGAAGGCGTGGACGAAGTTGTCGAAGCCCGTGAAACCGTTCCGCCATGGCTTGGTGGGGTTGTACTCCTGCAGGCTGTAGTAGAAGACGCTGATCACCGGGTAGGCGATGAAGCCCAGCATGAGCAGGGCCGCCGGGGCGATCAGCAGATACGGGAGCCTGCGCGGGGTCGCGGAGGCACGGCGCCGCCGGGGTGGCGCGGGCGGTTTCGCCACGGCTGCGGCTTGGGCCATGACAGTTCTCCGTTCTCGTACGTCTTGCGTGCGACGCGCCGGAAGCGCTTTCCGATCATCGTTCGGGATCTCGACCACGCAGGACTGAGCTGCGGTCGAGGGGTGGTTCAACCGGCGTACGGGTCCTGCACCTTGCCGGGCCGCGCGAGGAACTCGAAGTCACAGCCGGTGTCGGCCTGGGTGATCTGCTCGTTGTAGAGCGCGCCGTAGCCCCGCTCATAGCGCGCGGGCGGCGGTGCCCACCCGGCCCGGCGGCGCTCCAACTCCCCGTCGTCCACGTTGAGTTGGAGCGTGCGGGCCTCGACGTCCAGGGTGATGGTGTCCCCGGTCCGGACCAGGGCCAGCGGTCCGCCGACGTACGACTCGGGCGCGATGTGCAGCACGCACGTGCCGTAACTCGTGCCGCTCATCCGGGCGTCGGAGATCCGCACCATGTCCCGTACGCCCTGCTTCAGCAGGTGGTCGGGGATCGGCAGCATTCCGTACTCGGGCATGCCCGGACCGCCCTTGGGCCCGGCGTTGCGGAGCACCAGCACGCTGTCGGCGGTGATGTTCAGGGACGGCTCGTTGATGGTCCGCTGCATCGTCTTGTAGTCGTCGAAGACGACCGCGGTCCCGGTGTGCTTCAGCAGGTGCCGTTCGGCGGAGATGTGCTTGACGACGGCGCCGTCCGGGCAGAGGTTGCCGCGCAGCACGGCGACGCCGCCCTCGCCGGCGACCGGGTTCTCCCGGGTGCGGATGACGTCGTCGTTGTGGACGACGGCGCCCTGGAGCTGCTCCCGCAGGGTGCCGTTGACCGTCGGGCGGTCCAGGTGCAGCAGGTCGGTGATCCGGGAGAGGAAGGCGGGCAGGCCGCCGGCGAAGTAGAAGTCCTCCATCAGGTACGTCTGTCCGCCGGGCCGCACGTTCGCCAGCACCGGGACGGTACGGGCGATGCGGTCGA
The DNA here is from genome assembly GCF_045162795.1 of Streptomyces sp. NBC_01017. Lineage (NCBI taxonomy): Bacteria > Bacillati > Actinomycetota > Actinomycetes > Kitasatosporales > Streptomycetaceae > Streptomyces > Streptomyces sp. NBC_01017. The sequence goes on along the minus strand of NZ_CP108683.1, from coordinate 8,084,227 downwards.
AGTCGTCGAGGGAGAGCTTGATCCCGGCACGGCCCGCCATCGCGATCAGATGGATGACCGCGTTGGAGGAGCCGCCGAGCCCGAGCACCGTGGTGACGGCGTCCTCGAAGGCCTCGCGGGTGAGGATCCCGGACGGCTGGAGGCCGGTCCACGCGAGCTCCACGGCGCGGCGCCCGGAGGCGGCGGCCATGCGCTCGTGCCCGGAGTCGACGGCCGGGACCGAGGAGGCGCCGGGCAGGGTCATGCCGAGGGCTTCCGCCGCCGCGGTCATCGTGGACGCGGTCCCCATGGTCATGCAGTGACCGGGCGACCGCGCCAAACCGCCCTGGAGCTCGCGCAGTTCGCAGTCCGTCAGGTTGCCCGCGCGGTGCTCGTCCCAGTACTTCCACATGTCCGTACCGGACCCGAGGGTCTCGCCGCGCCAGTGCCCCGGCAGCATGGGCCCCGCGGGCACGAAGATCGACGGCACGTCGGCCGAGGCGGCGCCCATGAGCAGCGCCGGCGTCGACTTGTCGCAGCCGCCGAGCAGCACGGCCGCGTCGATCGGATACGACCGCAGCAGTTCCTCCGTCTCCATCGCGAGGAGGTTGCGGTAGAGCATCGGGGTCGGCTTCTGGTACGTCTCCGAGAGCGTGGCCACCGGGAACTCGAGCGGGAAGCCCCCGGCCTGCCACACCCCCCGCTTGACGGCCTCGGCACGCTCACGCAGATGGACGTGGCAGGGGTTGATGTCGGACCAGGTGTTGAGGACGGCGATCACCGGACGGCCCCGGTACTCCTCCGCCTCGTACCCCAGCTGGCGCATGCGGGCGTTGTGCGACCAGGCGCGCAACTGGCCCTCGGTGCCGTACCACTGGTGGCTTCTGAGTTCCTCGGGGCGCTTCCTGCCGGTCATATCGACCACCCTGCGGCGATGGCGGCGACCTCGGCGCGCTCGTCCTCGGGCAGTTCCCTGCTGGGCGGGCGGACGTCGCGGCGGCACAGGCCGAGGGAGGCGAGGGCCTCCTTGACGACGGTGACGTTGTTGGCGGAGCCGTGCGCGGCGCGCAGTTCCTCGAAGCGGCGGATCTGCTCCCAGACCTTCATCGCGCCCGGGTAGTCGCCGGCCCGCAGCGCTTCGATCATGTTCATGGAGACGGCGGGGGCGACGTTCACGAGTCCGGAGGTGAAGCCGGTGGCGCCCGCGGAGAAGTACGAGGGCGCGTACGGCTCGGCGAGCCCGGCGACCCACACGAACCGCTCCAGACCCGCGTCACGGGCGAACGCGGCGAACTTGGCGGCGTCCGGGACGGCGTACTTCACGCCGATGACATTCGGGCAGTCGTCGGCGAGTTCGGCGAGGCGCGCGCCGCTGAGCTGGGCGTTGCGGATGTACGGCACGACGCCCAGGTCGGGCACGGCGGCGGCGATGGCGCGGTGGTAGTCGACCCAGCCGTTCTGGGAGACGTACGGGTGGACCGGCTGGTGGACCATCACCATCCGGGCGCCGAGCTCGCGGGCGTGCCGGGCGGAGGCGACGGCGGTGGGTACGTCGTGCCCGACGCCGACCAGGATGGCGGCGCGGTCGCCCGCCTCCTCGACGGTCAGCTCGGTGACGAGGCGGCGCTCTTCGGGGGTGAGGGCGTAGAACTCACCGGTGTTGCCGTTGGGGGTGAGGGTGATGACGCCCCCGTCCAGCAGACGGCGCAGCAGGGCCCGGTGAGCGTCCTGGTCGACGCGGCCGTCCTCGGCGAACGGGGTCACCGGGATCGCCACTACGTCGGCCAGGGCCGTCCGCTGGGGCTCGAACGTCGTTGTCATGCCGGACCGTCCTCTCCCTGGGCCTCGACTCCCGCGTCCGGGAAGGCCCGTTGCACGAACGACGCGATGTGGGCGTGCAGGGCGCGCGCGGCGCCGTCGGCGTCGCCTTCGAGCGCCAGCCGCAGGATGTCGCGGTGCTCGCCGGCCTCCCGCTCCCAGGAGGGGGAGGCGGCCCAGGCGACCGCGGAGACGAGGGCGGCCTGATCCCGCACCTCGTCGAGCATCCGGCCGAGCAGCGGGTTGCCGCAGGGCAGGTACAGGGCGCGGTGGAACTCCCGGTTCGCGAGGGAGCGTTCGGCGGTGTCGCCGGCCGCGTCGGCGCGGGTCAGGGCGTCACGGGCGGCGTCGAGGGAGGCGCCGCGCCTGACGGCCCGCTTCAGCGCCTCGGGCTCCAGCAGCAGCCGTACGTCGTAGACCTCGCGCGCCATGTCCGCGTCCACCATGCGCACCGTGACGCCCTTGTACTGGTTCATCACGACCAGCCCGGTCCCGGCGAGCGTCTTGAGCGCCTCACGCACCGGGGTCTTGGACACCCCGAACTGCGCGGCGAGCTCGGTCTCGACCAGGGCCTGACCGGGCGTCAACTGCCCGGTGAGGATGCGGCGTTTGATCTCCTCCAGCACGAACTGCGTGCGGGAGGGGATCGGCGTGGGCACAGAGGTCATGCGCGCCTCTCGGATCTTCGCGGGGCCCAGGGTCCGGGTCTCGCGTATCGGATCTCACGTATCGCGTCTCATATATGACGTACGAAGTACGACGCGATGAAGGTAGGAGCGGGCGCATGATTCGTCAACGCTTCTGACAAAGGAAGTTGGGGCCGCGGGCCTACGCTGCTCCGACAACACCTCAGGGAGGGCACCGCAGATGACGTTCGCACCGCTTCCCGGCCGGCCGCAGGACCGGACATCGGCGTTCCGTCTGCAACTGGCCGAGCTGGCCCGACTGGCCGGTGTCGACCTCCCCGACCGGATGCCGCGCGACCGGGAGTGGCAGGGGGAGGCACGGATGGCGTTCCGGCGAGCCCTGCGCACCGTGGAAACGCTGCCCGACCTGCTCTTCGACCCGCTCCTGCGCACGGCCGTCCTCGACCCCGACCCCAGCCACAACCGGCTGTTCGTCGAGCCTGCTGTGACCGTGTTCGGTCGCCGCCGGGTGCAGACCGCGTTGATCGAGTATGTGCGGACGGGAACCGACTACGAGCGCGCCGGGGCGGCCCGCGCCTGGTACTGGGCGCAGGCGCCCCTGAGGTTCCGCGGCGGGCGGACGCGGGTGCCGACGCCCGAGAGCAAGGCGGAGTTCGACGCCGTGGGCGACCTCCGTGCCGCGTGGCACGAGGCCACGCTGCGCGAGTTCGTGAGCAACGACGACCTCGACGTGCGCCGCTGCATACTCCCCGGACTCCCCCTGAACCCGCGCCACTACCCCGCCGACCTGCACGACCTGGTCGCCGAGGCGGTGCACATCGCGCGCACCCACTCCGACGAATACCTGCGGCACCGGGTTGAGCACCAGCTTGGTTAGGGGAAACCCCCCAGGTCAGCGATCCCTCCCCCAGCCCGGGTCCCGTCCGCTCAGCCCGACCGCCCGGTCCAGCAGTGGTGCACCGGCGGGGACCGGCACCACGGGGCCGAAGATGCTGCCTCGAGAGGGGTCGTCCACCGAGGCGAGGAGGAAGTCGTGCGACGCCTGCAACGCGGCGGGGTCGGGGGCGTACTCCTGGCCGGTCGCGCGGGCCAGGTCCCAGGCGTGGATCACCAGCTCGTCCACGGCGACCGCGGCCGCCACGGCACCGGGCAGGTCGATGCCGCCCGCGCGGGTCATGCCGGTCCACGCCTCCGGGTCGCGCCACACCTCGCTCAGTTCGTCGAGGACCTTGGGAAGCTCCTCGCGCCAGCCGGGCCCGATGTCCGGTTCGACGGCTTCCGGGCTGGTGTCGGTCGTGGCGCCCAGGTCCTTGCGGCCGGCGTCACGGAAGGCGACGGACAGGCCGAGCAGGTGACCCAGCAGGTTGCGCACCGCCATCTCCGGGCAGGGCGTCGGCGCCGAGAGCTGCTCGTCGGTGACGGCTTCCGCGAGGCGGGCGACGACGCGGGTCTGCGGTCCGAGGTCGAGGGTCATGTCGGTCATGGGCGGGCTCCTCACAGATCGGTTCCTGAGAGGTGGACCGGCGCCGGGCGCAAAACTCATCGGCGACCCGGCACCCCGGGGACTCAGGTACTCCGCGACTTGGCGCCTCGGCGACTCAGGAAGGCGCCCCCGCGCCCGGCCCGCCGCCGAGAGCCCGGCCTACGCCCCGACCCCCGACTCCCCCACCCGAGCCGTCTCCCCCGACACCCGGCCCTTGCGCCCCCTGACTCCCCGCACCCACTCGACCAGCTCCCTCGGGGTCCTCCCGCCCGCGAAGCACCACAGGGCGATCACCGGGTCGCAGATCGCGCAGCCCAGGGAGGAGGTGTGAAGGAAGGGGATGATCGGGTTGCCCTTGACGTGGTGGACGATGTCCCACGCGGTGTGCAGCAGCCAGCCGATGCCGATGAAGGTCCACGAGTCCAGGCCGCGATAGGCGACGTAGGTGACCACCACGGTGAACGCGAACTCCCAGCCACCCATGCCGCCGCCGCTCAGATAGGCGGCGCCCGCTCCGGCGACCATGACCGCGTTGAAGCGCCGCCGGTGCGGTTCCCGGATGAGGGACATCAGGAGGGCGTAGAGGAGGCCGATGCCGATGGGCGCGACGTATTGCATGGAACTGCCTTTGCGCATGGAGGACTTGGACGGCTCATCACGCTATGTGCACGCCCTCATCCGTCCCAGTGGCTGAATCGACAGCTTCCAACGGATTCCCGCCGCACCGAATTGTCATGGACGGGATGTGCATTGCCGCCGCCGCTGCCGCCATCCATTTCGCCGTCCGGCTGACCGTCATGCAGCGGCGCAAAGCGCTTGAGGGCCTGTACCGGCCCGCGGTCGTCAAGGAGACGTCGGCCTAGCATCTCCCGTCGCGCCCAGGCCACTTCCGAGGCACTTGCCCGATCCCCGCGCCCCCGCCTTAGCCCCACAGTGGCCTGGCATGACGACCACCACCTGGGCTCTTCCCCGCGTCCTGCGCGACCGCAACGCCGCCCTCTACCTCACCGGAGCCGTCGTCTCCGGCTTCGGCACCTCGGCGCTGTGGCTGGTGTCCGGCGTGTGGGTCAAGGACCTCACCGGCTCGGACGGCCTGGCCGCACTGTGCATGCTCGCCATGTGGGCCCCGACCCTGGCCGGCCCGCTCCTGGGCACGCTCGCCGACCGCGTCCGCCGCAAGCCCCTGCTGATCGGCGCGAACCTCCTCCTGGCCGCCCTCCTGCTCACCCTCTTCACCGTCGACTCCCCGGCCCGCCTCTGGCTCCTCTTCGCGGTCCTGTTCGTCTACGGCGCCGCAGGAGTCGTCCACGACGCCGCCGAGTCCGCCCTCGTCGCGAGCGCCGTGCCGGCCTCCCTGCTCGGCGACTTCAACGGGCTGCGCATGACGGCCTCCGAGGGCATGAAACTCCTCGCCCCGCTGGCCGGCGCGGGCGTCTACGCGGCGTACGGCGGCGCGAGCGTCGCCCTTGTCGACGCAGGGACGTTCGTGGTCGCGACCTGCCTCTACGCATGCCTGCGCGTGCGCGAGAGCAGGCCCGAGCCGCCGCCCGGCGGCTGGCGGACGCAGACCGCCGAGGGCGCCCGCTTCCTCTGGGCGCACCCACGGCTGCGCCCCCTCGTCCTGGCCGGCGGCAGCACCATGCTGTGCGCCGGGCTCAGCGGGGCGACGATCTACGCCGTCATCGACGGCCTCGGGCACGACCCCGCGTACGCCGGTGTGCTGTACGCCGTCCAGGGCGCCGGTTCGGTCGCGATCGGGCTGCTCTCGGGCCCCCTCCTGCGCCGGCTCGGCGAACGCCGTTTCGCCGCGTACGGCATCGCCCTGACGGCCATCGCGGCCGGTCTGCGGGCGATCCCGTCCGACCCGGTGGCCCTGGCCTGCGGCGCGGCGGCCGGCGCGGGGCTGCCCTGTGTGCTGATCGCCGCGCTCACCGCCGTGCAGCGCGAGACGCCGGACGCGCTGCTCGGCCGTACCGCCGCCACGGCCAACACGCTCGTCTTCACGCCGAACGTCATCGGGCTCGCGGTGGGGGCGGCGCTGGTCGAACTGCTCGACGTACAGCTGCTGCTGGCCGTCCTGGGCCCGGCGTGGCTGCTGACCGCCCTGCCGCTGCTTCAGAGGGCGGCGAGCGCCTCCCGTATCGCCGCCAAGTCGCCGTCGGACGCCAACCCCGCGTGATAGAGCCGGATCTCGGTGGCCCCCAGCTCTCGCGCGCGTGCCGTGTCCGACGCCAGCGTGCCCGGACTGCCGCCCATCTGGGAGACGACACCGAAGTTGGCGGCGACGACCGCGCCGTCACGGCCCTGCCCGGCGAAGGGCGTCAGCAGACCGGGGCCGCCCGCGCACGGCACGACGACGCCGTCCGCGACGGAGAGGATGTGCTCGGGGTCGACGCCGGCGTTCGCGCCGACGTGATACGTCACCGGGTCGGCGTGCAGGAGCACCTGGAAATCGTCGGGAGCGGCCTGGCGGACCGCCCGGACGGCCGTCTCCTGGAGCGTGCGGGCGGTCTCGTCACGCCACGCGCGCGTGGCCGCCGCCGTCTGCGGGCCGAGCAGCTTCTCGACGCCGGCCCAGTCACCGTCGTCCGCCGCTCCCTGCCACAGCGGCGCGAGGGCGGCGCGTACGGCTGCCGCCAGCTCGTCGGCGTCCAGGCCCTGGGCGCCGTAGCCCTCCTGGCACGTCGGGCAGAAGCAGAGCGCCATCAGGTACGTTCCGGCGTCCCCGAGCGGCACCCCGCCGGTCTTGTCGTGGGCGTGCAGATGCTGCAAGCCGTACCAGCCGAGGGACTCCAGCTCGGTGCCGCGCGCCCCCGGGCGTACGGCGGCCTCGGCGGCCAGGTCGACGAGGTACGCGCGCGTGGCGGGCTGTGCGATGCACGGGGCCCAGGGGTAGCGGTCGCCGTACGCGTTGACGACCGAGGTGTCCGGATGGTCGGCGCCCAGGCGGGAGTTGTGCGCGAGGACCACCCAGGTGTGCACCTCCAGACCCGCGTCCGCCAGCGCTTCGGCGGCCTCGCCGAAGGCGTCGCCGGGTGCCCAGTCCCCGGCCGGGTACGGGCGCAGCTCCCGGCCCGTCCACCTGTCGTCCGTCGGGTAGAGCACGGCCGCGTGCTCGGCGGTGACGATGCGGTGGCGCGGATGGCGGGGCGTGAGGGCGCGGGTGGAGTGGTAGGCGGAGGCAAGCGTCACCTGGTGAACGCCGAGGGCCGCGATCCTCGCTGGTGCCTCCGGGTCTGCGTTGACGTCCCAGGGGTAGACGAATGTGGACGCCTTCACTTGGTGTCCTCCGGCTCCTTCTCCAGCAGCGAATAGCCGCGCTCGATCACCTGGGCGAGCTGCTTGACATGGTCCTCGCTCGGCTCGTGCAGCGGCGGCCGGACCTCCCCCACGTCCAGCCCGCGCAGCCGTACGCCCGCCTTGACCAGGGCGACGGCGTACCCGCGGCCCTGGGCGCGCAGTTCGACGAACGGGCGGTAGAAACCGTCCAGAAGGCGGGTGACGGTGGCGGTGTCGCCGGCCTCCAGCCCCTGGTAGAAGGCGAGGGCGATCTCCGGGGCGAAGCAGAACACGGCGGAGGAGTAGAGCGTGACGCCGATGGCGCGGTAGGCGAGCTGGGTCTGCTCGGCGGTCGGCAGACCGTTGAAGTAGAGGAAGTCACCGGGGGCCTCGGCGCGTACGGCGCTGACGATCCGCTGCATGAGGTCCAGGTCGCCGAGCCCGTCCTTGAGCCCGATGACGCCGTCCGTACGGGCCAGTTCGACGACGGTGTCCGGGGTGAACACGGCGTTGTCGCGCTGGTAGACGATGACGGGGAGCGCGGTCGCCGCGGCGATCTCCCTGTAGTGCCGCAGCAGCCCCTCCTGCCCGGCGAGGACGAGATACGGCGGCATGGCGAGCAGCCCGTCCGCCCCGGCCCCCTCGGCGAGCCGCGCGTACCGCACGGCGAGGGCGGTGCCGTATCCGGCGCCCGCGACGACCGGCACGCGTCCCGCCGCCGCCTCGACGGCCGCCCGTACGCACGCCTCGTACTCCTCGGGCGTGAGTGCGTGGAACTCCCCGGTGCCGCAGCACGCGAACACGGCGGCGGCACCGGCAGTCACGCCCTGGCGGACATGGGTGCGGTACGTGTCGAGGTCGACCGAGCCGTCGGGGCCGTGGGCGGTGACGGGGAAGAACAACGGCCCGCCGGGGACGCTGAGGCGTGCGGCAAGGGGGGCTGGCGTCACGGGCTCTCCCTAGAACGAGGCGCATACGTAATTCTGATCAGAGTTTACATTTATGAACGCACACCGCACCACCCTTGACGAGCAAGGTCGATGATCCTTAGCTTGTCCATGAATGTGAATACCGTGCGTGCATGCATACGGCCCTGGACTCAAGGAGAACCGAGGATGCCAGCCCCCCGCACCGTTCTGCTCACCGGCGCCGCCGGCGGACTCGGCACCCTGATGCGGGACCTGCTCCCGGCCTACGGCTACGAGCTGCGGCTCCTGGATCTGCGGCCCATCGAGGGCGAGCCGGACGCGATCGTCGCCGACCTCGCCGACCGGGAGGCGCTGCGCGAGGCCGTGCGGGGCGTCGACGCGATCATCCATCTCGCGGGCATCTCCCTGGAAGCCCCGTTCGAGGAGATCCTCCGGGCGAACATCGAGGGCACCTACAACCTGTACGAGGCCGCCCGCGAGGAGGGAGTCGGACGCATCGTCTTCGCCTCCTCCAACCACGCGGTGGGCTTCACGCCCCGCCCCGAGGGCACCGCGCCGCACGACGCGGGCGCGCTGATCCCCATCGACACCCCGCGCCGCCCGGACACCTTCTACGGCCTGTCCAAGTCCTTCGGCGAGGACCTCGCGCAGTTCTACTGGGACAAGCACGGCCTGGAGACGGTGTCCGTGCGCATCGGCTCCTGCTTCCCCGAGCCGACCAGCGTCCGGATGCTCTCGGTGTGGATGAGCCCCGCCGACGGGGCCCGTCTCTTCCACGCGGCTCTGACCGCCGAGGACGTCGAGCACACGGTCGTCCACGGCTCCTCGGCGAACACACGCCTGTGGTGGGACCTGACCAGCGCCCGCTCCCTCGGCTACGAGCCGCAGGACGACTCCGAGCCGTACGCCGAGAAGCTGATCGCCGAGCAGGGCGAGCTCGACCCGGAGAACATCGCGCACGCCTACCTGGGCGGCCACTTCGTCAGCGACCCGCCGATCTGGCCGTACTGACATCCGGCCGTACCGACATCCGGCCGTACCGCGACCTGGCCGGCACCAAGATCCGGCCGTACTGACCGAAACATTTCGCCGCAAGAGGGCGGACGGGCACCGAACGGGCCCGCCCGCCGCCATATTCGGGCACCAGGCGCGCCCGATCTCACGCGCCCCACCACAACCGTGCAGGTCCGAGACGGGCACACCACACGGTGAACGGGCACACACGGGCAGCATCGAACCTGCAACAGAGCTGGTCAGTGCCGAACACCCGCTGTAGAACTTCCCCCATGGGCCTCACCGGGCCCGAACGGGCAGCAAGGCGGAAGGCAAGGGTCGGCATGAGCACGAGGACGGCGGAAGAACGCCAGCGCGAGATCGTGCTGGCCGCACGGCGCGACGGCTCGGTCGACGTCACCGCGCTCGCCGCCGAGCTGGGCGTGGCCAAGGAGACCGTACGGCGGGACCTGCGCGTCCTGGAGGACCACGGCCTGCTCCGGCGCACCCATGGCGGCGCCTACCCCGTGGAGAGCGCCGGCTTCGAGACGACGCTGGCCTTCCGCGCCACCAGCCACGTCCCCGAGAAGCGCAGGATCGCGGCCGCCGCGGCCGAGCTCCTCGGGGACGCCGAGACGGTCTTCGTCGACGAGGGCTTCACCCCGCAGCTCATCGCCGAGGCCCTGCCCACCGACCGGCCGCTGACCGTGGTCACCGCGTCCCTCCCGGTCGCGGGCGCGCTCGCCGAGACGGAGCACGTCTCCGTGCTGCTGCTCGGCGGCCGGGTGCGGTCCGGCACCCTCGCCACCGTCGACCACTGGACGACGAAGATGCTGGCCGGCTTCGTCATCGACCTGGCGTTCATCGGCGCCAACGGCATCTCCCGCGAACACGGCCTGACCACCCCCGACCCGGCCGTCAGTGAGGTCAAGGCACAGGCCATCCGGGCGTCGCGCCGCACGGTGTTCGCGGGCGTGCACACCAAGTTCGGGGCGGTCAGCTTCTGCCGGTTCGCGGACATCGGCGCACTGGAGACGATCGTCACGAGCACCCTGCTCCCCGCGGCCGAGGCCCACCGCTACTCCCTGCGGGGACCCCAGGTCATCCGCGTCTGACACTCCAACCACTCCCCCTCGGGGCACTTTCACGCCTCAAGCCACCCTTTATCTCCCCATACGTCCCCTCATTCACGTCCCCTCATTCACGTCCAGGAGCGATCCATGCGAACCCAGAGCCGACGGAGGCCACCGCGAGCAACGCTCGCCATGGCCGCCGCAGGGACGCTGCTCGCCCCGCTGCTCTCCGGCTGCTGGGTCGGAGCCGGCGGGGCGGGGTCGGGCGGCAACTCGATCAACGTCCTGATGGTCAACAACCCCCAGATGACCGAGTTGCAGAAGCTGGCCCCGGCTTTCACAAAAGAGACCGGCATCAAGGTCAACTTCACCGTCCTGCCCGAGAACGACGTCCGCGACAAGATCAGCCAGGACTTCGCCAACCAGGCGGGCCAGTACGACGTCGCCACCCTCTCCAACTACGAGATACCGATCTACGCCCGCAACGGCTGGCTGAAGGAGATGAACTCCTACGTCGCCAAGGACCCCGCGTACGACGAGCAGGACGTCCTCAAGCCGATGCGCCAGTCCCTGACAGGCGACGACGGCAAGCTCTACGGCCAGCCCTTCTACGGCGAGTCGTCCTTCCTGATGTACCGCAAGGACGTCCTGGAGAAGGAGGGCGTCACGATGCCCGCGCACCCCACCTGGCAGCAGGTGGCGGACATCGCGGCGAAGGTGGACGGCGCCGAACCGGGCATGAAGGGCATCTGTCTGCGCGGCCTGCCGGGCTGGGGCGAGGTGATGGCCCCGCTCACCACCGTCGTGAACACCTTCGGCGGCACCTGGTTCGACAAGAACTGGAAGGCACAACTGGACTCCCCCGAGTGGGAGAAGGCGACGAAGTTCTATGTCGACCTGGTCCGCGAGCACGGTGAGTCGGGAGCGGCCCAGTCCGGCTTCGCCGAGTGCCTGAACAACATGACCCAGGGCAAGGTCGCCATGTGGTACGACGCCACCTCCGCAGCCGGTGCCCTGGAGGCGGCGAAGTCCCCGGTGAAGGGCAAGCTCGGCTACGCACCGGCGCCCGTCGAGAAGACGGAGTCCGCCGGCTGGCTCTACACCTGGGCCTGGGGCATCCAGCACGCGTCCCGCAACCCCGGCAATGCCTGGAAGTTCGTGTCCTGGGCGTCCAGCAAGCAGTACGAGCAGCTGGTCGGCGACGAGATCGGCTGGTCCAACGTCCCGGCCGGCAAGCGCGCCTCCACCTACGCCAACCCGGCCTACCGCGAGGAGGCGGCCGCCTTCCAGGAGATGACGAAGGAGGCCATCGAGGGCGCCCGCCCGAACGACCCCGGCGTGCAGCCGCGCCCCGCGCCCGGCATCCAGTTCGTCGGCATCCCCGAGTTCACCGATCTCGGCACCAAGGTCTCCCAGGAGATCAGCGCGGCCATCGCCGGACGCCAGTCCGTCGAGTCGGCCCTGAAGAAGTCCCAGCAGCTCGCCGAGAAGATCTCCGAGGAGTACGAGGGGCGATGACAGCGACGACTACGGCCCCCGTGGCCACGACACCCGTGCGTACCACCCGTCCGCCCTCCGCCCGCTTGCGCAACTGGGCGACCCGGGCCCCGCTCCTGCCGGCCCTGATCTTCATGGTCGTGGTGACCCAGCTGCCGTTCGTGGCCACGCTGGTGATCTCGTTCTTCGACTGGAACTCCCTCTACCCGGACGCCCGCCACTTCACCGGCATCGCCAACTACCAGGAAGTCCTGACCGACGCCGACCTGCGCCACTCGGTGTGGACGACCGTGCTGCTGACGGTCGCGGTGGTGCTGGCCAGCCTGGTCCTGGGGCTGATCCTGGCGCTGCTCCTGGACCGGAAGTTCAAGGGCCGGGGCGTGGTCCGCACCCTGCTGATCGCCCCGTTCCTGGTGGTGCCCGTGGCCGCGGCTCTGCTCTGGAAGCATGTGCTCTACAACCCTGAATACGGCTTGTTCAATGGGCTGTTGCACTATGTGGGCGGCCCACAGCCGGACTGGATCTCCAACACCCCGCTCCTCGCGGTCGAGGCCTCCCTCGTCTGGCAGTGGACCCCGTTCATGATGCTGATCCTGCTGGCCGGCCTGCAGAGCCGCGACCACGAACAGATCGAGGCGGCCCGCGTCGACGGCGCGAGCGACTGGCAGATCTTCCGCCACCTGACACTCCCCCACCTGCGCCGCTACCTCGAACTCGGCGCCCTGCTGGGCTCGATCTACATAGTCCAGAACTTCGACGCGGTGTTCACGATCACGTCAGGCGGCCTCGGCACGGCGAATCTCCCCTACACCGTCTACCAGAGCTTCTACCAGGCCCATGAGAACGGCCTCGCCTCGGCCGCGGGCGTCCTGGTGGTCATCGGCTCGATCATCATCGCGACCTTCGCGCTGCGCGTGGTGTCGTCCCTGTTCCGCGAGGAGGTGTCACGCGCATGAGTGCAGTGGCCGTACGACTTCGCAGCCGCCGCAAGGGAGTTGGCCTCGGCCTGGTGGCCTGGCTGCTCGGGATCCTGTTCTTCCTGCCGATCGCGTGGATGGCCCTGACGTCCTTCCACTCCGAGGCGGACGCGGCGACCAACCCGCCGTCCTTCGCCGCGTCGCTGACACTCGACGGCTACCGCGAGTTCTTCGGCGCGGGCGGCGGCGCGAGCCCCTGGCCGGCGCTGATCAACTCGACGGTGGCATCGGTGGCGTCGACGCTGTTCGTCCTGGTCCTCGCCTTCCCGGCGGCGTACGCCCTGTCGATCCGCCCCGTGAAGAAGTGGACGGACGTCCTGTTCTTCTTCCTCTCCACGAAGATGCTGCCGGCAGTGGCAGGCCTCCTGCCCCTGTACCTGTTCGCGAAGAACACGGACATGCTCGACAACATCTGGCTGCTGGTCATCCTCTACACCTCCATGAACCTGCCGATCGCGGTGTGGATGATGCAGTCCTTCCTCGCCGAGATCCCGGTCGCCGTGATCGAGGCGGCACGGGTGGACGGTGCGAAGCTGCCGACGATCCTCACGCGCGTGGTGGCCCCGATCGCCCTGCCCGGGATCGCCGCAACGGCGTTGATCTGCTTCATCTTCAGCTGGAACGAGCTGCTGTTCGCCCGAGTACTGACCGGCGTGGTCGCCGAGACCGCCCCCGTCTTCCTGACCGGCTTCATCACCAGCCAGGGCCTGTTCCTGGCCAAGGTGTGCGCCGCGTCGCTCGTCATCTCCCTGCCGGTGCTCGCCGCGGGGTTCGCCGCCCAGGACAAGCTGGTCCAGGGCCTGTCGTTGGGAGCCGTGAAATGAAGGCCGCCGTCATCGAGTCCGTCGGCAAGGCAGTCGTCGCCGAGGTCCCCGACCCGACGCCCGGCCCGCGCGAGGTCGTCGTCGAGGTGGCTGCCTGCGGCCTGTGCGGCACGGACCTGCACATCCTGCAGGGCGAGTTCGCACCGAAGCTGCCGATCGTCCCCGGGCACGAGTTCGCGGGCGAGGTGGTCGGGGTGGGCACCCAGGTCACGGAGCTGTCGGTGGGCGACCGGGTCGCAGTGGACCCCTCCCTCTACTGCTACGAGTGCCGCTACTGCCGCACCGGCCACAACAACCTCTGCGAACGCTGGGCGGCGATCGGCGTGACGACGGCGGGCGGCGCGGCGCGCTACGCCGTGGCCCCGGTCGCGAACTGCGTACGGCTCCCCGACCACGTCCGCACCCAGGACGCGGCCCTCGTGGAACCCCTCTCCTGCGCCGTCCGCGGCTACGACGTCCTGCAGTCCCGCCTCGGCGCCCACGTCCTGATCTACGGCTCGGGCACGATGGGCCTGATGATGCTGGAGCTGGCCAAGCGGACGGGGGCGGCCAGCGTGGACATGGTGGACATCAACCCGGCCCGCCTGGAAACGGCCCGCAACCTCGGCGTCTCGGCCTCTGCGGCCAACCCGGACGAACTGGACCGGCCTCAGGGCTGGGACCTCGTCGTCGACGCCACGGGCAACGCGGCGGCGATCCAGGACGGCCTGGAGCGGGTCGCCAAGGCGGGTACGTTCCTGCAGTTCGGGGTCGCGGACTACGCGACGCGCGTCACGATCGACCCGTACCGCATCTACAACCAGGAGATCACCATCACGGGTTCGATGGCGGTCCTCCACAGCTTCGAGCGGGCGGCGGAACTGTTCGCCAACGGCGTCCTCGACCCCGACATCTTCATCAGCGACCGCATCCCGCTGGAGCGGTACCCGCAGGCGCTGGAGCAGTTCGCGTCCGGGGTGGGCCGGAAGATCGTGGTGGTCCCGTAGGGTTCTCCGCCCCGGCGGGGCCGGAGCGGGGGTCTGGGGGCGGCAGCCCCCAGGGGGCCGGGGTCGAAGGGGCGGCAGCCCCTGGAGGACGGGAAGGGTAGGGGCGGCGGGGGCGAAATCCGCGGCCCCCGCCGAATGGCCGTGGGTAAGGGAACGGTAAAGCGCCCCCGCTCGTTCACGGACCATGACAGCTATGACCCCCGGCTCGAACATCCCTCTCTCCGCCGCCCGCGTGACGGTGGACGTCGCCGCCCCGGTGCGGCTCGACGTATCGGGCCTGCTGCTCACCGCCGACGGCAAGGTGCGCTCCGACGACGACTTCATCTTCTACAACCAACCGTCCGGCCCGGGCGTGACGTACCGCTCGGGCGGCGGCACCAGCCCCGACGCGATCACGGTCGACACCGCGGCCGTACCCCCCGGCATCGAGAAGATCGTCGTCACCGCCAGCCCCGACGCCGCCGGCCAGTCCTTCCAGGGCATCGAACCGACGGCCACCATCCGCAACGCGGACGACAACAGCGTCCTGGCCACCTTCACGCCCCCACAACTCGGCACCGAGACGGCCCTGGTGATCGTCGAGGTCTACCTGCGCAACGGCGCCTGGAAGGCCCGCGCCGTCGGCCAGGGCTACTCCAACGGTCTGGCCGGCATCGCCACCGACTTCGGCGTCACGGTCGAGGAGCCGGCCCCGGCCCCGGCCGCCCCCGTGGCCCCGCCGCAGCCCACCATGCAGCCCCCGGCCGCCCCGCCGGCCCCGCCCATGTCCACTCCCCCGGCACCGCAGGCACCCCAGACCCCCGCCGCTCCCCCGGCCCCACCCGCGCCGCCCGCCCCCGGCGCCGGAAAGATCAACCTGGACAAGGGCCGCGTCAGCCTCCAGAAGAACCAGACCGTCTCCCTCGTCAAGGGCGGCCGCCCCCTGCTCTCCCAGGTCAAGATGGGCCTCGGCTGGGAGCCGGCGTACCGCGGCAAGGACATCGACCTGGACGCCTCGGTCATCGCCTACGGCCCGCAGCGCAACCACATCGACAGCTGCTACTTCGGCAAGCTCCAGATCGTGCAGGGCGCGATCCGCCACTCCGGCGACAACCTCACCGGCGAGGGCGGCGGGGACGACGAGGTCATCACTGTCGACCTCGGGCGCCTGCCCCAGGACGTCACCGGCCTCGTCTTCACGGTCAACTCCTTCTCCGGCCAGAAGTTCACCGAGGTCGCGAAGGCTTACTGCCGGCTGATCGACGCCGCGTCCGGCGAGGAACTCGTCCGCTTCGACCTCACCAACGCCGAAGCACAGACGGGCGTGATGATGGCGAAGCTGATCAAGCAGTTCTCCGGCGAGTGGGAGATGACGGCCATGGGCGACTTCGTGAAGTCCCGCACGGTGCGGGGGATGGTGAAGCCGGCGGCCCAGGCACTGTAGACAGCCGTACGACGTCCAGGGCGCCCCCCGGTCGAAGAGGGGCGCCCGGAGCCCGGGGAGGCGCAGCGGTCACATCTTCCTCGCGCCCGCCGCCGGATCCCTGAGGAAGTGCCGCGCCCCGAGGAGGAACACGACGAGCCGAGAGGTGACCGGCCGTGCGTTGCGGCGTTCCCGGCCCACCGGCCGTCAGGCCGAGGCCCGCACCACCAGCTCCGGGACCACCCACGCCGCGGCGCCCCGCAGCGGTTCCTCACCGGCGCGCAGCCGGGCGACCTGCTCGACGGCCAGCCTTCCCAGCCGCCGTTTGTCGATGTGCAGGGTGGTCAGCGCGGGCTCCACCAGCTCACCCAGCGACAGTCCGTCGAAGCCCATGACGGCCAGGTCGTCCGGCACCCGCCGGCCGCGGCGCCGGGCGGCACGCATGGCGCCGACCGCGATCAGGTCGTTGAAGCCGAAGACGGCGGTGATGTCGGGCCGGGCGTCCAGCAGCCGCTCCATGCCGGCCTCACCCCCGGCCACGCTGTGCTCGGGACTCAGCGCGACCCAGCTGTCGTCGACCGGCAGGCCGTGCCGCCGCGCCAGCTCCAGGAAGGCCTGTCTGCGCGGGGCGGGGCCGTGCACACCGTCCAGCATGCCGATCCGGCGGTGACCCGCGGCGACCAGATGCGCCATGCCCTGTTCGAGACCGGTCGCGGCGTCGATCCCCACGGCCGCGAAACGGGTCTGCTGCGGCCCGCGTTCCAGCAGCACCAGCGGTACACCGCCGAGGTGCCGGGCGAGCACGTCCTCCGGGCTCTTGAAGTAGCCCACGATCGCGTCGGCCTGATGGGACAGCGCATCGAGCGCGTCGCGCTCCCGGGCCTCGTCGATGCGGGAGTCCCACATCACCACCTGCCAGCCGCGCTGCTCCGCCGCCTCCAGCACACCCGCGGCCACCTCGGGGAAGAAGGGGTTCATCAGATCCGGGATCACCAGCCCGGCCGTCACGGTCCCCTTCTGCACGAGACCACGGGCGAACCGGCTCGGCCGGTAGTCCAGCAGCCGCGCCGCCTCCAGCACCCGTTCCTTCGTCGCCGGGTCGATCTCGCCCTTGTCGTTCACCGCGCGGGAGACCGTCTGCCGTGACACTCCGGCCAGCTTCGCGACATCGTGGATCGTGGCCCGGCGGCGGTTGCCGTCGGGCCGTTCGACACTCGGCTCCCGCTGCTGATCGTCCGCCCGCACGCAGTGCACTGTATCCGGCCAGGCACGCGGCACGGCAGGGCCCGGCACCGCGAGGCCGGCCCGCGGCCCCCGCAGCTCGGCGCGTCCGGCCGCCTAGAACAGCGCGCTGTACGCGTTCAGCGCGGGCTGCCCGCCGAGATGGGCGTAGAGGACCGTGGAGTCCGCCGTGATCTCCCCGCGCGAGACCAGATCGATCATCCCGGCCATCGACTTGCCCTCGTAGACCGGGTCCGTGACCATCCCCTCGGTCCGCGCCGCCAGCCGCATCGCCTCCAGCGTCGTCCCGTCCGGTATCCCGTACGTGCCCGCGTGATAGCGGTCGTCGAGCTCGACGTCGGCCTCGGTCAACTCGCGCTTGACACCGATGAGCCGGCCGGTATTGCCGGCGATCCGGGCGATCTGTTCACGTGTGGTGGCGGGCTTGGCCGAGGCGTCGATGCCGAGGACCCGGCGCGGGCGGCCGCCCGCCTCCTCCAGGGCGGCGAATCCGGCGACCATGCCGGCCTGCGTGGAACCGGTCACCGAGCACACGATCACGGTGTCGAAGAAGACGCCCAGCTCCCGCTCCTGCTCGGCCACTTCGTCTGCCCAACCGGCGAAGCCGAGCCCGCCGAGCGGGTGGTCGGAGGCGCCCGCCGGGATGGCGTACGGCTTTCCGCCCGACTCCTCCACATCACGCAGCGCCTGCTCCCAGCTCTCCTTGAAGCCGATCCCGAACCCGGCCCGCACAAGGCGTACGTCGGCCCCGGCGAGGCGGCTGACGAGGATGTTGCCGACCTTGTCGTACACGGAGTCGGGCCAGTCCACCCAACTCTCCTGGACCAGCACGCACTTGAGCCCGGCACGGGCCGCCACCGCGGCGACCTGGCGGGTGTGGTTGGACTGCACGCCGCCGATCGAGACGAGCGTGTCGCAGCCCTGCGCGAGCGCGTCGGCGACCAGGTACTCCAGCTTGCGGGTCTTGTTGCCGCCGTACGCGACACCGGAGTTGCAGTCCTCGCGCTTGGCCCAGAGGGAGGCGCCGCCGAGGTGGGCGGTCAGGCGCTCCAGGGGGTGCACGGGGGACGGGCCGAAGAGGAGGGGGTAACGGTCGTACGAGGAAAGGGGCATGGGGATCCTCCCGGGAAGGGTCAGTCGCTGTCGGCGAGTTCGGCGAGCCCTCGCCAGATCTCCGCCGTGACCCGGACAGCCTCGTCCACGTCACCGGCCGCGCACGTCTCGATCAACCGCTCGTGCAGCCCGGCCGAACGGCAGGTCCCGCCCTCGCCGAAGCGCCGGCGCTCCAGGCGGCGGATGAGCGGGGTGTAGCGGGCGACGGTGGCGGCGGCCGCGCGGTTGCCGCTCACCCGCACCAGCACGTCGTGGAGTTCGTCGTCGGCCCGCAGGGCGAGGTCCACCTCGCCGGCGGCGACGGCGGTGGCGAAGCGCTCGTTGGCGGCGCGCATGATCTCCACGTCCGCCGCGGCCAGCCGGGGTACGGCGACCCGAGTCACCAGCTCGTGCATGGCGCCGACCACGGCGGCCGCGTCGCGTACGTCGTCGGCGACGACCGACGTCACGCGCGTGTAGCTCTGTGGCTTGCTCTCCAGCAGCCCCTCGTCCACGAGACGCGAGAACGCCTCGCGCACCGGCGCCCGGGACAGCCCGAGCCGCTCGGCGAGATCGGCGTCCCGCACCACCGCGCCGGGCTCGATCTCCCCGGCCACGATGGCGTCCCGGATCGCTTCGTAGGCCCGGTCCCTGAGCAGGGTGCGGGCTACGGGTCGTATCGCCTCCACAACTGAAATGTTAGATGTCAGTCCTGACGGCGACAAGGGGCGGCGCCGAGGGACGCGGACAGGAGAGCGGCCCGCACTCCCCACGCGGTGCGGGCCACTCTCGACTCAAGCAGCTCAAGCAGCTCAAGCAGCTCGGGCAGCCCAGGGCCAGTCGGCGTCCCGAGCCCCCTCCAGCAGCGGCACCATCCGGAAGGCCGCGTCCGAGAGGCCGCCGAAGGTGTGCCGGTTGCCCGTCCCCGACGGACCGTGGCCCGCCCGGTACCCGGCGAGGTTCCAGGTGTAGACCGGTACGTCGGCCGGGACCTGTTCGGTCGGGTCGCCGTGGTTGCTGGGGGCGTACTGCTCGTCGGTGACGATCAGCACCCGGTCGTGCTTCCGGTAGTGCCTGCGCACTGCCTCGGTGGTGTTCGTGCCGCCGAGGTCCCCGAAGCGTCCCAGGACCTTCAGCACCGACTCGCCCTTGCGGAAGGCGATCTCGCCGCTGCCCGTGCCGAACTGGACGAGATCCGAGTCCGCCGCCCGCAGCGCGAGCGCCGTGCCGAAGATCGCCGCCGCGTCGGCCCGGTTGAGCTGCGAGCGGTCGGACAGCCGGGACCAGAACATCGAGCCCGAGCGGTCGACGAGCACCAACGTCCGGCCGGGCAGCGCCGGCACCTGGGCCAGCGAGTGGCCGAGTGCCTGCTCCAGCGGGTACGCCCAGCGCAGCGACGGCGCGTGCTGGTACGCGGCGAGGTACCGGAAGGGGAACTGCCGCGACCGTACGACCTCCTCCGGATCACTGATCCGGGCGGCGACCTGGGCCGCGACCTCGTCCGAGACGCCCGCCTCGTCGAAGTTCCGCAGATTCCTGACGAGCGTCATGGCGCCCATCGACGGAATCACGGCCTCCCAGGCCTCCTTGTCCATCGGCCCCTGCAGCCAGCCGGCCAGCGCCTCCCACGTCATGCCTGCCGCCGCGAGCCGCTCGGCCCCGCCGTCCGACGTGACCACCGCACGCCGCTGTTCGACGGGCAGTGCCATCAGCTCGCGGTGTGCGACCAGCGTCCGGTTGGACGCGGGCGGCACGGCGGTGTCCGGGTTGTGCCGGCGGTCGAGGGCGTACTGGAACAGGTCGCCCTGCCCCGGCTTGTCCGGGTCGGGGGCCGCATGCACCACGTTGAGGATGTCGCCGAAGCGGTACCCCTTGGACGCGGTGTCGTACTTCAGCAGCGACCTGCCGCTGTAGAGCCGGCGCACGGCGTCGGCGACACCGCGCTTGACGGTCGAAAGTACCCGTCCGCTACGCCGTACGTTCGCGGAGCCAAACCTCCTGATACCGGCGGCTCTGCTTCTGACGCACAGGTTGCACCCTCGGGTTGTTGAGGTGCTGGTAGTTGGGCGTCAGCGCGTGGCAGTTCGGGCACAGCAGGCGGACGTCCTCCGGACGGTTCCTTGTGCGGTCCCCCTGAACGTGGTCGACGTGCAGGGGGACGCGGCCCGACACGGGGTTGGCCTCGGCCCAACCGCATTTCTCGCAACGCTGCCCTCTGAGCAGGACCAGAGCTTGACGCACGCGCCAGTCCGGGCTGCCGTCGTCCCGAGTACCGCTGACCTCGCCCGCCTGCCACGCGGCAAGCCATCGCGCAAACGTGCCTGTTCGCTCGTAGCGGTCCTCATTGAAGCACTCCCACGAACAGTACGGCCCGTCGCAGCGGGGGCGACGCTCCGTCGATCCGCACCGGCGGCACGGCGTGGGCTCCCCGCGACGTGCCGCCGCCTCCTGCTGACGGGTCACATTGGCGCAGGCACGGCTGCAGTGGACCGCACCCCTGGTCAGGACCGACTCACCACACTGAGGGCACACAGGTTTCGGCCTACGCCGGGCCCCAGCCCGCTGAGCGGCCGTCCCCAGGAGGCTGCACCGGTTGCTGCAGAAGCGCCTGCCCCTTCTCTTTGTCGGCAGGCCGCACTGCTCACACGAGTTGGACATGGGTGAACCGTAAGTCCAGCACGACGGGCCGTCGGTCGAATCGGACAGCCACACCCGCACGAGTGATCCCGCGTTCTAACGTCGCTGCCGCTTCCAGGGCCCCGTGATGGCGAGCATGATGCCCGGCGTCTGGATATTGGCGTACAGCGTCCGGCCGTCGCACGAGAACGTGACGCCGGTGAACTCGCTGTATTCCGGCTCCTCCTCGGTGCCGATGTTCAGCTCGTTGCGGGCGATCGGGTACGTGCGGCCGCTGTCGGTGGCGCCGAAGAGGTGCTGGACGCCCTCGCCGTCCTCGGCGATGACGAGGCCGCCGTACGGAGAGACGGTGATGTTGTCCGGGCCGTCGAAGGCGCCGTCCTTGGACGGGTCGGGATTGACGCCGAGCAGGACCTTCAGGGTGAGGGTGCGGCGCTTGGGGTCGTAGAACCAGACCTGGCCGTCGTGCCGGCCGGGGCTCTCCTCACGGGCGTACGAGGAGACGATGTAGGCGCCGCCGTCGCCCCACCACATGCCCTCCAGCTTGCGGGCCCGGGTGATCTCGCCGTCGGCGAACTGCTTGCGCACGGGCGTGGTCCTGGCGTCCCGGTCCGGGACGTCCACCCAGTCGACGCCGTACACGGTGCCGATTCTGGTGGCCCGGGAGAGGTCGTCGACGAACTTGCCGCCGGAGTCGAAGCACTTGGGCGCCTGGAGGACGCCGGCGTCATCGGCCAGCTTGCGGAACGTGCCGCTGCCGTACTCGAAGCCCTTCGGCGGGGTCCAGCGGAAGAACAGCCCGTTGGGCGTGGCCGCGTCCTCGGTGAGGTAGGCGTGGCCGCGCTTGGGGTCGATGACGACGGCCTCGTGGTCGTAGCGACCGAAGAACTTCAGCGGCTTGGGGTTCTTGTTGGCGCGCCGGTCGATGGGGTCGACCTCGAAGACGTAGCCGTGGTCCTTGGTCATGCCGTTGGTGCCGGCCTTGTCGGAGTTCTCCTCGCAGGTGAGCCAGGTGCCCCAAGGGGTGCTGCCGCCCGCGCAGTTGGTGGAGGTGCCCGCGATGCCGACCCATTCGGCGACCTGCCCGCCGGGGCGGACCTCGACGACGGTGCAGCCGCCGGCCGCGGCGGGGTCGTAGACGAGGCCCTCGGTGAGCGGGACGGGGTGGTCCCAGTCGGCGCGCGGGCCCTTCAGCTCGTGGTTGTTGACGAGGAGGGTGGTGCCGCGCGGCCCGTCGAAGGTGGCCGTGCCGTCGTGGTTCGAGGGGGTGAACTCGCCCGACTCCAGCTTCGTCCTACCGCTGTAGGTGATGATCCGGTACTTGAACCCGGCGGGCAGCGCGAGGAGGCCCTTCGGGTCCGGGACGAGGGGTCCGTACCCGACGCCGCCACAGTGGGCGTCCGCGGACTTCTCGCTCGCGGTCTCGGACTCCGTGGACGCGAGCGCGTTCGGCGCGGTGGCGAGAACGCCGGCGCTGCCCGCCAGCGCGACACCGGCCCCGGTGATCGCGGAATTCCTGGCGAAGTCCCTGCGGGTGAGCGACATGCTGTCTCCTGTGACCGTGGGTGTGCCGTGGAGGGCGGCGAACTCCGGAACGGCGTAACGCTCCCGCCTGTTTCTGAACGGGGGTTGAACGCCGGAAGGATTCAGTGGAGCTACCTCAATGAATCAGCACGGCCCAGGACAACGCCCCCGAGGGGCGCGGGGAACTGCGCGACCAGCCCCCACGCACCCGCACCGGCCAACCGACCGTCAACCACCCTGTTGCGACCGCGCCTTGAAGGCAGCCTTACGCGCTTCCTTCGCGATCTTCTTGTCCGGATGCAACCGCCCCATCGCCTCCAGCACATCCGCCGTGGCCGGATGCTCGACCCGCCAGGCCGCCGCAAAGAACCCGCTGTGCTGCGCGGCCAGCCCCTCCACCAGGGCCCGCAGCTCGTCGGAGTTCCCCTCGGCCGCGAGCTGTGCGGCAAGCGTGTCGACGGTCAGCCAGAACACCAGGTCCTGGGAGGGCGGGGGCACGTCGGAGAACCCCGCCTCGGTCAGCCAGACCCGGGCCAGCCCGCCCAGCTCCGGATCGTCGAGGACCTCCCGCAGTGCCGGCTCGGCCTCGGTGCCCACCAGGGACAGCGCCTGCTGGCAGCGCAGTCGCCGCAGCGGCGCCCCGGCGTCCAGACCCCGTGCCGCCGCGAGCAACTCCCGGGCCGCGGCGAGGGGTTCGCGCCGGTCCAGCCACTGCACGGTCTCGGCGTGCGCGGCGGCCTGCGGGAAGGTGGACGTGCCGTCGAGCAGCGCGTCGGCGCCCTTGTCCGCCAGGTCTCCGACCGCGGGCGACTCGAACCCGGCCTCCAGCAGCCGCGCCCGCAGCCCGTACAGTCCGAGCGGGGTCAGCCGCACCATGCCGTAGCGCGACACGTCGGTGTCGTCGACGGCGGCCGCGGCCTCCTCGGCGCCCTCGACGTCCGCCATCAGTGCCTCGTCCACCGGCTGGTACTCCACCAGGCCGACCGGCTCCAGCAGCCGGAACTGGTCGTCCAGGCGCATCATCGCGTCGGAGACCTGTTCCAGCACGTCGTTCGTGGGCTCGCCCATGTCGCTGGGCACGATCATCGACGCGGCGAGGGCCGGCAGCGGTACGGGCGTGTCGCCCGGCCCGTCCTCGCTGACCGTCAGCAGGTACAGGTTGCCGAGCACACCGTCGAGGAACTCCGCCTCGGCCTCGGGGTCCCAGTCCAGGGTGGAGAGGTCGATCTCGCCGCCCGCGTCCATGGCGTCGACCAGGTCGTCGAGGTCGGGCACGCTGGCGTCCGCGAGCACCGTCTCCAGGGCACCCAGCCACACCGCGAGGACGTCCTGCGGCGAACCGCCGGTCAGCAGCGCCAGGTCCGCGCCGGCCGCTACGGCACCCGTCTCCTCGTCGACGATCTCCACCAGCCCGGTGTCGACGGCGACGCGCCAGGCCTCACTGGCGTACGCGGCGGCGTCGTCCCCGCTCAGCGCGAGCACCTCGGCGGCGGCCGGCAACTGCTCGTCGACGAGGCCGCCCCCGGCGTCGACCCGGGTGTCGGGGCCGGCCCAGCGGGCCAGCCGTGCGGCCCGGGCAAGCAACGGCGTGGACAGCGCGTCCCGCGCCAGCTCCGCTTCGGGATGCAGCCGCACCGGCGGCAGGGAGGAGCTGTCTGACATCGGCTGGTTCTCCTAGGGCGTTCCGCAGGGCCGTAGGCGTCACGGCCCAGCCGCTCTCCACTTCACGGCTCAACCGCTCAGCCTAGACGGGTTTCCACCCATGCCGCCCGGTTCATCTCCCCGCCGGGCGGTGTACATGGCCGAAACCTTGACAACTGACGTGAGCAGGCAGGAGATTGACGCGCGTAGAAATCGAGCGGACATCTGTTCACTGTATTTTCTACGCGCGTCGCCGCCGCCCCACCGGTCGCGCCTGCACCCACCGTTCCACGCACCACCCTCGTCCCGGCGCCCAAGTATGTCCCCGGAGGGATCCCGTTGCCGAGCAAGAAGTCCGCGCGCCTCGCCGCGCTCACCGTCGCCGCCGTCTGTTCCGCGGCGTCCACCGTTGTCCTCACGTCCCCCGCGCACGCCGACTCCGTGCGCATCCATGACATCCAGGGCAGCACCCGCATATCCCCGTACGCCGGCAAGCAGGTCACGGACGTGGCCGGAATTGTCACCGGCGTGCGCACCTACGGCTCGTCCAGAGGCTTCTGGATCCAGGAGCAGGACGCCGACGCCGACCCGGCCACCAGTGAGGGCGTCTTCGTCTTCACCAGCTCCGTCCCGAAGGTCGCCGTCGGCGACTCGGTCCTGGTGGCGGGCACGGTCTCCGAGTACGTCCCCGGCGGCGCCACCTCCGGGAACCAGTCGCTGACCGAGATCACCAAGCCGACCGTCACCGTCGTCTCCAGCGGCAACGCCGTCCCGGCCGCGCAGGTCGTCGACGAGGACTCGGTGCCGGACCGGTACACGCCGGCCGGCGACTCGGCCGCGAAGGGCTCGATCGACGGCCTGACGCTGCGGCCGTCGAGGTACGCCCTCGACCACTACGAGTCCCTTGAGGGCATGAACGTCGAGGTCGCCGACGCCCGCGTGGTCACCGCGACCGACGACTTCCACGAGCTGTGGGTGACGGTGAAGCCGTGGGAGCACCGCAACCGCCGCGGCGGCACGGTCTACGGCTCCTACGACTCCCAGAACACCGGCCGGCTGCAGATCCAGTCGCTCGGCCCCGGCGCCGAGTTCCCGGTCGCGAACGTGGGTGACACCCTCACCGGCACCACCGCCGGCCCGCTGGACTACAACCAGTTCGGCGGCTACACCCTCGTCGCGAGCGAGCTCGGCACCCTCAAGAGCGGTGGCCTCGAGCGGGAGACGACCCAGAAGCAGCGGCGCGACGAGCTGGCTGTGGCGACGTACAACGTCGAGAACCTCGACCCGTCCGACGCCACGTTCGCCGAGCACGCCTCCGCGATCGTGAACAACCTCCAGTCGCCCGACATCGTGTCCCTGGAGGAGATCCAGGACAACAACGGCGCGAAGAACGACGGCACGGTCGCCGCCGACCAGACGGTGGGCAAGCTGATCGACGCCATCGTCACGGCGGGCGGCCCGGCCTACGACTGGCGTTCCATCGACCCGGTCGACAAGGCCGACGGCGGCGAGCCGGGCGGCAACATCCGCCAGGTGTTCCTGTTCAACCCGAAGCGGGTCTCCTTCACCGACCGCGCGGGCGGCGACGCCACGACCGCCGCCGGTGTGACCAAGGTGAAGGGCAAGGCGGCGCTGACGGTCTCCCCCGGCCGTATCGACCCGGCGAACGCGGCCTGGACGAACAGCCGCAAGCCGCTGGCCGGCGAGTTCGTGTTCCGTGGCCGCACGGTCTTCGTGATCGCCAACCACTTCGCCTCCAAGGGCGGCGACCAGTCCCTGCACGCGCAGTACCAGCCGCCGGCCCGCAGCTCGGAGACCCAGCGCCACCTCCAGGCGAGCGCGGTCAACACCTTCGTCAAGGACATCCTGGCCGCCCAGAAGAACGCGGACGTCGTCACGCTCGGCGACATCAACGACTTCGAGTTCTCCGGCACCACCGAGCTGCTGGAGGACGACGGCGCGCTGTGGTCGGCGATCAAGTCGCTGCCCAGGAGCGAGCGGTACTCGTACGTCTACCAGGGCAACGCCCAGACGCTGGACCAGATCCTGGTCAGCCCGTCGATCCGGCGTTCCTGCGACTTCGAGTACGACAGCGTGCACGTCAACTCGGAGTTCAACGACCAGATCAGCGACCACGACCCGCAGGTGCTGCGGTTCCGTCCGTAACCTCCGGTGCGGTTCAGGACTGGCTGAACACGCCGTTCAGCCAGTCCTGCCAGGCGGCCTCGACCGCCTTGGCGTCGGCGCCCGGGGCGAAGTCGTGCACGGAGATGCCGACCGGGTAGCCCCAGTGGTTGCGGCCGAAGAAGCGGATCATGGCGTCGTCCGTGCGCAGCCCGAGGAAGTACGGGTTGCGGAAGTCCACCACGGCGTCGAGGAGTCGGCCCTCGGGGCCGCGTGCCTGGACCCGCGTCCCCTCGGCGGTGTCGTCCCCGAGGCCGAGCGCGCGGCCCACGGCGACGAAGGCGTCCGCCGTCTTCGACGTGTCGGGCCCATCGAAGGTCGTGAAGGCGACGACCGGACGGCCGCCGAACTCCGTCAGGTACTGGCGCAGCGTGTGCAGATAGAAGTCGGTGTGCCGGCCGGCGGCGTCGTACTGGTTGTCCCAGTCGTCGACGAGGATGCCACTGTGCACATACCGCACCCAGGCCCGGCGGCCTCCCTCGCGCGGCTCGATGGTGTAGTCGAGCTGGTTGAGGCTCTGCTCCTCGACACCCTCGACGTCCTCCGCCCGGTTGGTGTAGCGGTGCGGCGGGTCCCAGGCGGTGACCGTGGAGCCCATCGCCCCCTTGCCGCCGACGCGCGGCTCGGGCGGCTCCGACGGCCACATCCAGCCGCCGGTGTTGCTGGTGATCGCGTCCCACACCTGTTCCGGTGTGGCGTCGACCTCGAACTCGCGGGCGATCTCGAATTCCTTGGACATGGTGGGCTCCTGCTGATTACTGGTCGAGTGCGGGGTTCGGCTGGTCCTTGACCGTGGGGTGTACGGCGACCACGATCCGGTGATCGCGGCCGCCCTCCGCGTCGGGCGCGTCGTACTTGTGGATCAGCGCGCTCACGCCCGCCGTCAACTCCTGGATGAACGCGGCTCGTTCGGCCGCCGAGGCGAAGCGGACCTCGCCGTCCAGGGCGTACGTCGCCAGCCTCTTGCGGGCCTTCGCGGCGCCGGTGATCAGCGAGCCGACGTCCCGGACGAGCCGGGCGCCGAGCGCGAGCAGCCAGCGGGCGGAGAGCTGGTCACGGAAGCGGTCCGGGTCCGGCTGCACTGCGGCGAGCGCGAGCGGCGAGATGACGTACGACGCGGCGGTCGCCTGCATCAGCCGCTCGGTGACGTTGCCCTTGCGGCGCTCGCCGGCCAGCTCCACCAGTCCGTGCCGCTCCAGCGCCTTGAGGTGGTAGTTCACCTTCTGCCTGGGCAGCCCGACCTTTCCGGCCAGCATGGCGGCCGACGCGGGGCCGGCCGCCAGCTCGGCGAGCAGCCGGGCCCTTGTGGGGTCCAGGGAGACGGCTGCGGCCTCGGGGTCCTCGATCACGGTGACGTCCAGCATGCGTCCACCGTCTCACCGAAAACTTTTTTTGTCCAGACGGTTGGAGTTTTCGGTGAGGGGAGGCGTCACGGCGTCACGGCGTCACGGCGTCACTCGGGAACGAGGCCGACGGCGTGGTCGTACCGACTGACCGTGCTGCTCTTCAGCCCCGGCCAGGTCTGGACGCGGTGCCACAGCTCGGTGGCCGAGCCGATGCCGTTGCCCGGGGCGGCGAGGGCGTCGATGTGGGCGGCGGCGCTCTCCCATTCGGCGTAGTTCAGGACTCGGGTGCCGTCGGTGCTGAGGTGGAAGTGGGCGGAGATGCCGCCGGAGTGCGGGTTCGGCTCGCTCACCAGGGCCTCGAAGACGGCGTCGACCCAGGCGCGCTGCCGGTCGGGATCGGGCCCCTCGAACTCGATGTCGACGATCACGATGCAGCCGGGGACGCGGGTGTCGCCCTCGCGAGTGCCGCTGCGGTAGTGCCGGTACCGGCCGAGTCCCAGCCGCTCGATGCCCGGCACGGCCGTGTCGATCGCGTCGTTGCGCTCCTGGCGGTGGGTCTTCACGAAGGCCTCGTAGGCCTGGTCGCTGCGCCACTGCGAGTAGTGCAGGAGGGTGGCGGCGTCCTGCCCGGTGTAGACGTGGTAGCCGAGCAGACCATCGGTGGGCCAGGGGCGGCGCTCCCAGGTGCCGGCGATCGCCTCGACCGTCTGCTGCTGGCGCAAGGGGGTGCCGACCCGCCAGGTACTGAAGAAGGGGGCGCCGATCTCGGGGCGGGTGAGGTCGGGGTGGGCGTCGGTGCGACGGGTCATGGATGCCTCCGGAGCCGGTGGTCAATGCGTGCACTGAACACCTTTCGACCTCAACCGGACTTGAGGTCAAGTGGGCCCTTGGAAGGCGGGGTTCACGAGATCGCGCAGGGCGGTGCGGCGCGGAATCCGAGTACACATAGAGCGGCGCGGGACCGGTGACCGGTCCCGCGCCGCCTCGCCGTCTCCCTCGACCGGCGTCTCAGCGGTGCCCGTTGTGCCGGCGCCGCAACACCTGCGCGGCGACCACAGCGCCCACGGCCGCCCCGGCGATCAGCACCGGCCGCGGATGCCGCAGTCCGGCCTGGACGACGGTGCGGACGGGGCGCGGCACGCTGTGCTCGACCACATGGCCCGCGTGCGTCGCCCTGCCCTGGACGGTGTGTCCGGCCTGGGTCGCCCGGTCCTGCACCGTGTGCCCGGCGTGCGTCGCCTTGTCCTGCACGACGTGTCCCGCCTGGGTCGCCCGGTCCTGCACGACGTGCCCGGCGCGTGCGGCCCGGTCCTGCACCACGTGCCCGGCCTGGGCCGCGCTGCTGCGCAGCTGCACGGTCATCGCGCCCGCCTTGTCCTTGAGGTCGGCGGCGCGCGCCAGGGCTCGGCCCTTCACATCCGCCTTCCCGGCCAACTCCGCCACGGTGTCGCCGAGTTCGCTGCGCGTCCGCTCGATCTGGCCGCGCAGTTCCTCGGGGCCCTTGGCCCCTGCGCTCGCCTTCGCCGCCGCGGACTTCCCCGCGGCAGCGGCTTTCGCGGCGCCCTTCTGCGCGGCCTTTCCGCCGCCCGTCGCCCCCGCCTTGCGGTCCGTCATCGGTGTGCCCTTTCCTTGATCTCCTCGACATCGGCCCTGACGCTGCCGAGGGCCTCCTCCGGCGTGGGGGGTGCGGCGCGCCGCAGCCGGGCGCGGCCGGTCGCGGCCAGCAGACCGGCGAGGGCGAGCAGGACGCCCGTCACGATCAGCGCCGCGGCCCACACGGGCAGCGTCAGCGAGAGTGCGGCGGTGGCCGCGGCGGCCAGGAACAGCAGACCGGCGTACGCGACGGCGCCCGCCGCGCCGAGCAGCCCGCCGCCCGTGCCGGCACGTCGGCCCTTCTCGGCCAGCTCCTCCTTGGCGAGGGCGACTTCCTGTCGTACGAGCCGGGAGAGCTGTTCGCCCGCCTGCCCTACGAGTTCGCTCACCGAGTGGTGCTCGTCGTGCACCCGCTCGGGGGTAGTGGACCCGGTCACGGTGTTCCGCCTCCTCTCGATTCGGAACACCCGGGTACCCGGCGCCGCCCCGGCTATCCCTTCCCTCCGCCGTCCGGTCCGCGCCCGCCCGGCCGGGCCTGGAACCAGTCGAGGCGGGCCTGCAACAGCACAGCCTCGGCAGCCAGTTCGGGCACACCGACCTCATCGGCCACAGCGAGGTCGGCCACGGACTCGACGGACGCCGGCCACCACCCGCAGCCGCTCCCCTGCCGGCCGGGCGAACCCCGCGAGCCAGTCGGACATAGGGCAAGCCGCCACACGCCGAAGCAACGCTTACCAATACCCCGTAGCAGAATTAAGTAGAGCTACGACATGACACTGCCGACACTAATACCATGACGACCGCCAACGCCTCGGCCCCTCCCTTCGGCCGGGCCCTCTGCGCCATGCTCACGCCCTTCACCGAGGCGGGATCCCTCGACCTCGACGGCGCCCAGCGGCTGGCCGACCGGCTGGTGGCCGAGGGGTGCGACGGGCTCGTGCTCTCCGGCACGACGGGCGAGTCGCCGACCACCTCGGACGCCGAGAAGGCGGAGCTGATCAGAGCCGTCCGGGAAGCGGTGGGCGACCGGACGACGATCGTCGCGGGAGTGGGCACCTTCGACACCCGGCACACCGTCGAACTCGCCCTGACGGCCGAAAAGGCGGGCGCCGACGGCCTGTTGGTGGTCGCTCCGTACTACAGCAAGCCCCCGCAGGACGCCGTCGAGGCGCACTTCCGCGAGATCGCCGACGCCGCCGGACTGCCCCTCGCGCTGTACGACATCCCCGGCCGCACCGGTACCCGGATCGAGCCGGAGACGCTGATCCGGCTCGCCGAGCACCCCCGGATCGTCGCGGTGAAGGACTGCTCCTACGACTTCCTCGGCGCCCAGAAGGTGCTCGCCCGCACGGAGTTGGCGTACTACGCGGGCTGCGACGAGCACAACCTCGCGCTGTACGCGGTGGGCGGCGCCGGCTACATCAGCACCGTCGCGAACGTCGTTCCGGCCCAACTCCGTGCGGTCCTCGACACGTTCGAGGCGGGCGACACCCCCGTGTCCGCCCGCCTCCAGCAACGTGCCACGCCGCTCATCGAGTTGATGATGGCGGCGGGCCTGCCCGGCGCGGTCACCGCGAAGGCTCTGCTCAATGCGCTCGGCCTGCCCGCGGGCCCGGTCCGCGCACCGCTGCGGCCCGCCGGCCGGGAGGCGGTCGACGGGCTGCTGGCGGCTTACGAGGAGCTCACGACGGGTTGATCAACGTCGGGCGAAAACAGGCTCCCACCCCTGTCGTTTCTCGTCCCGGTCCGGCTCACGAACACCGCTCAGTGGTACGACCTTGTCGCTGCCGATCGTGACCAGCACGAGCCGGGGCCGGTACGACTCGTCGAGACCGGTGACCCGTTCCCAGGCGATGAGCCGCTTGTCGTCCGCCCAGGCGAGCAGTTCGCCCCCGCGGACCTTGGTGATCTCCTTGCCCGTACGGGGGTCACGGATCGAGGAGTAGGACCTGCCCGGGGATCCGTCGACCTCCTTCGTCAGACCGAGGGCGGCGAGAGAGCCGTTCGGGGACAGCCGAGCCTCGACGTCCGAACGCAGGTGTTTCTCGTCGGCGGGAGCGGCGGCCTTCCTGCCCCGCAGGTCGTAGAACTGCTGGAGCCCGTCCCTCCCGCCGATGAACCGCGAGTACACCAGCTCACCGGACCGGCTGTACGCGAAGTCCTGGCGGGCGTTGATGTTGCGGTCGGGCGCGACCGCGCTCCAGGAGCCCTCGCCGGAGGCCACGTCGAGGTCGTAG
Organism: Streptomyces sp. NBC_01017; assembly: GCF_045162795.1. Taxonomy (NCBI): domain Bacteria; kingdom Bacillati; phylum Actinomycetota; class Actinomycetes; order Kitasatosporales; family Streptomycetaceae; genus Streptomyces; species Streptomyces sp. NBC_01017. Next base: position 8,052,844 of record NZ_CP108683.1, on the reverse strand, counting down.
AAACCGGTCCGGCTCGACTCGCCGTACCTGGACATCCACTCCCACACCTCCTGGCCCTCGCCGTTGAGCGCCGCCTCCTTGATCCGCAGGTCGGGGTTCTCGCCGTACGTCGTCGCGACGAGCCTGCTCCCGTCCTGCGAGAACGCCAGCCCGCCGACCCCGCGCTCGACCGGGATCCACCGCTCGACCTCCCCCGTCGCCAGGTCGAGCAGGCCGATCCGGCTCACGGGCAGGTTCTGCTCCAGCACGGCGGCCGTCTTCACGCCGGGGGCGACGGCGACGAATGACCACCGGGTGTCCTTCTCGTACTTCCCGGTCTCCGGGTCGAGCAGCCAGTAGGTGCGCACGATGGCACCCCGCTTGTCGGTCTCGGCGCGGAGTTCCGCCGTGGAGTAGGCGGCCAGCACCGTGTCCTCCGCCCCGATCAGGTCGCGCGGCGGCGACTGGTCCGGGTGGGCGTGGACGCCGCCCTGCTCCAGCACGCTCGCAGGACGCACGTCGTCCTTGCCGGCGTCCAGCAGCGGCACCGCGACGCCGATGGCGACCACGGCCGCGGTGGCCGCGGCGACGGAAACGATCCGCCGGGTGCGGCGGCGTCTGCGCACGGCCAGGACCCGGTCGGCGAACCCCGGCCCGGCCGACGGCTGTTCGGTGGCCAGCTCCCGCAGGGAGTCACGCACGAGTTCCTCGACGTTCACGGACGCACCTCCACGGGTGAGAAGTCACGGGACGGCCGCGGTCCGGCGGCCGCCGGGTCCAGGGCTGCCAGCTCCGGCGCGAGCGAGCGCAGCCGGGCCAGCGAGCGGTGGGTCGTGGACCGTACGGTCCCCACGGAACAGCCGAGGATGCGGGCCACGTCGGCCTCCGGCAGGTCCTCGAAGTAGCGCAGCACCAGTACGGTGCGCTGCCGCGCGGTCAGCCGCGCCAGTGCGCCCCGCATCAGCAGCCGCAGCTCGGCGGCGGATGCCGCATCCGGGCTCGCCCCGCTCTCGGGCGGCTCGGCGACGGTGAGTTCACGCCGGGGCCACTTCAGCCGCCAGCGGCTGATCTGCTGCCGGTACAGGACCTGCCGCACGTACGCTTCCGGCTCGTCGATGCGATGCCAGCGGCCGGCCGCCTTCATCAGGGCGTTCTGCAGCAGATCCTCCCCGGCGTGCCGGTCGCCGCCGGTCAGCAGCACCGCCGTCTTCAGCAGCGCGGACGACCGGTTCTCCACGAACTCCCGAAAGCTCTGCTGCGCTTCGGCATCCATCGTCACCTTCTCTTCCCCCGGACGGGCCGGACGCCCGCCTCTCCTACCCCCTGTGACGCGTGCGGTGTGCTGCCGCTATGCCGGCTGCGCAGAAAAGAATCCCCCACACGGCAGGGCCCGCACCGCCACCCTGTGCGGTACGGGCCCCGGCCCATGTTCGCTGCGCTCAGCGCGCGATCAGCCCCACTTGTACCCGTCCCCGAAGAGCAGGAAGTGCTCCAGCACATCTTCCATCGGATCGTCGACCTGCCCCACGTTGACCAGCCCGATGCGGGGCCCGTTGTGCGAGCCCGTGTTGGTCTCGTCGGCATAGGCGGCCCCGGCCGGCAGCCAGCACGCCGCCCCCGCAGCCAGCGTGCCCACCACCAGGCGCACTACAGCCCTGCCCCGCGCACTCGTCTTCACTCGACCCACCATCGGCCCTCATCTCGTCGGTTCGGCGTGTGATCGGAAACTGCGTCGACCTGTTCATCTGCCTGGACCGCGCTGAGGTCACGTGGAGTAACCCGTACGTGATCGCGCCGCGCCGGGCTGACACACGTCGAGCGCCCTCCCACGAGCCGTTTCCGGCTGTGGGAGGGCGCTCGACGACAGCAGTCCGAGGGCGGTCGCCGTCAGTTGTGGCTGTGCAGGATCTCGTTCAGGCCGCCCCACACCGCGTTGTTCGGGCGGGCCTCGACCGTGCCGGTGACCGAGTTGCGGCGGAAGAGGATGTTGGAGGCGCCGGAGAGTTCGCGGGCCTTGACGATCTGGCCGTCGGGCATCGTGATGCGGGTGCCGGCGGTGACGTACAGGCCGGCCTCGACGACGCACTCGTCGCCCAGCGCGATGCCGACGCCCGCCTCGGCGCCGATCAGGCAGCGCTCGCCGATGGTGATGATCACGTTGCCGCCGCCGGACAGGGTGCCCATCGTCGACGCGCCGCCGCCGATGTCCGAGCCGTCGCCGACCACGACGCCCGCGGAGATACGGCCCTCGACCATGGAGGTGCCGAGGGTGCCGGCGTTGAAGTTGACGAAGCCCTCGTGCATGACGGTGGTGCCCTCGGAGAGGTGCGCGCCCAGGCGGACCCGGTCGGCGTCGGCGATGCGCACGCCCTTGGGGGCGACGTAGTCCGTCATCCGCGGGAACTTGTCGATCGAGGTGACCTGGAGGTGCAGCCCCTCCGCGCGGGCGTTCAGGCGGACCTTCTCGACGTCGTCGACGGCGACCGGGCCGAGGGAGGTCCAGGCGACGTTGGCGAGGAAGCCGAACTGGCCCTCCAGGCTCAGGCCGTGCGGCTTGACCAGGCGGTGGGAGAGCAGGTGCAGGCGCAGGTACACGTCGTGCGCGTCGATCGGCTTCTCGTCGAGCGAGGCGATGACCGTGCGGACCGCGACGACCTCGACGCCCCGGCGTGCATCCGGCCCGACCGCCTTCGCGGCGCCCTCACCGATCAGCTCGACGGCCCGCTCGGCGGACAGCCGCTCGCTGCCGGAGGGACCGGGCTCGGCGACGAGCTCGGGCGCGGGGAACCAGGTGTCGAGAACAGTGCCGTCAGCGGCGATCGTGGCAAGGCCGGCTGCCACGGCGCCGGTGGTACGAGGAGCAGTCGTGTCGGTCATGAGGGCAACCTAACCGGCGGGGGGCCGCCCGGGCCAACCGGCGGGAGGGGCGTCTCAGGGTACGGGCCGTCCGTGGCTGACCGTGGCCCCAGTCCCTGGCCGGTGTGGTCGGTCGCTCCGGCGTTCCTGCTCCGGCCGGGAGTCACACCTCCCGTCAGGGAATCACCCGCCGCAGCACCTCACACGCATACCCCTCGTCGTAGGGCACCTCGGTCAGCAACACCTGCAGACAGATCCCGTCCATCAACGCCACCAGCGCCCGCGCGGTGACCGTGTCCGTGCGCCGGGAGAGCCGGTCGGCGAGGTCCTGCGCCCACTCGGCGGCAACCGGACGCAGGGCGGGGCGGCGCAGGGCGGCGAGGTAGAGCTCGTACTCCAGCTCCACGCCCGTGCGGTCCCCCGCGAGCCACTCGCCCATCCAGCCGGCGAGTTCGGCGGCCAGGTCGGTGTCCGGGTCCGTGAGGCCGCCGCGCGAGGCGACCACCTTGGCGAAGCCCTCGTTGGCCTGGCGCAGGGCGGCGACCAGCAGATCGTCGAGGGTCTTGAAGTGGTACGTCGTGGAGCCCAGCGGCACGTCCGCCTCCGCGGCGGCCGTGCGGTGGCTCAGCCCCGCGATGCCCTTCTCCCCGACGACCCGGATCGCCGCGTCGATGATCCGCTGACGCCGCTCGGGGTCGTAGCGCCGGGGCATCAGTGCGCGCCTCCCAGGTTCAGCACCACCACGCCGGCGATGATCAGCGCGATGCCCGCGGCCTTGGCGACCGTCATCCCCTCCCCCATGAACAGGATCCCGATGGTGGCGATGGCCGCCGTGCCGACGCCCGCCCAGATCGCGTAGGCCGTGCCCACGGAGACGGTCCTCAGGGTCTGGGCGAGCAGCGCGAAGGAGACGAGGTAGCCGAGGGCGGTCAGCAGCGACGGCCAGAGCCTGCTGAAGCCGTCGCTGTACTTCATGGACGTAGTGGCGGCCACCTCGGCCGCTATGGCTCCGGCGAGCAGCAGGTATCCCATATGTACGAGCGTACACAACGATCGCGACAGTTGCGTACGGCCGTACACAACCGTCCTCGCACACTTACGGCTTCCGCGCCTCGAAGCGGTGGCGGGACGCCTCGATGTCACCGAGGTACCGGTGGGTCCAGTCGCACATGCCGTCGATGGTCACCCGCAGGGCCTGGCCCGGCTCGGTGAGCGTGTACTCGACGCGCGGCGGCACCGTGGCGTGCACGGTGCGCTCGATCAGGCCGTTGCGCTCCAGCATGCGCAGGTTCTGGGTGAGCATCTTGTGGCTGATCCCGTCGACCTCGCCGCGCAGCTCGCTGAAGCGCAGGGTCCGCTCCCCCAGAGCCTCGATGATCAGCAAAGCCCATTTGTTCGCGATGTCCGAGAAGATCTCCCGGGCCAGGGAGTCCGCGCGCGTCACGTCCGCCTGGTCCAGTGAGTCGCTGAACTGCTTGGTTCCCATGAGGTTCCCCAGTCACCGAAAAGTGCGTTCTTCCATGTCAGCGGCCACTCTCCTACGGTTCCTGAGTAACCACAAGTGACCACTAGACGGAACGGACGGACGACATGGCCATCACTTTGGTGAACCCGAGCGGACTGGTGGAGGTCGACGCCTACCACCAGGTGTCGATCGCGAGCGGCTCGAAGCTGGTCTTCGTCGCCGGGCAGGTCGCGTGGGACGCGGAAGGCACCGCGGTCGGCACGGGCGACCTCGCCGCGCAGGTCGAGCAGTGCTACCTCAACGTCGGCACCGCCCTGGCCGCGGCCGGCGCCTCCTTCGACGACGTCGCGAAGCTGAACGTCCACGTCGTCGACTGGACACCCGACAAGATGCCCCAGCTCATGGAGGGGATCACCCGGGCGGCCACCAAGCTGGGAGTCACCGCCGCACCGCCGGCCACACTGCTGGGCGTCGCGGCACTGGACGTGCCCGAGCATCTGGTCGAGATCGAGGCCACCGCGGTCCTCGACTGAGTCACTGAACCCACGACCGGACAGGCGCCGTCCGGGGCGGGTGGGCCGGCCCCGGGTCAGCAGGTACGGCGGCGGTACGCGTCCTCCCCCGCCGGTACGACGTCCAGGTCGCGCAGGACCACCGACAGCTTGTCGCCCCACTGCGCACACGCGGCGGCGAGGCCGTCCTGCCGGTACTCGATGTCGAAGACGCGGTCGTCGTACGCGTCCGCGTAGGCGTCGCACTCGTCGTACTGTCCGCATTCCTCGGCCACCGCGAAGTCGAAGCCGATATCGCGCCCCTGTCCGGCCAGTTCGGCGGCGTTCTTCTGGCCGATCGCCAGGCCGGCGGCGTGGGCCCGGGCGGTGATCAGCTTGCCGAAGGCCACGTTGTCGTCGGCGGTCAGCAGACCGTCGGACCGCTCGTGCGAGTCGAGGTTGTCGGCCTCGACGGCCTGGAATCCGGCGGCGGCACAGCCGTCGATCCACTCCCCCACGACGTCGGCGAGCCGTTCGCGCTTGGCGGGTGTCGAGATGTCCAGGACGGCCTCGTCCCAGTCCCGGTCGATGACCAGCGAGTCGTCGGCGTCGCGGAGGAGCAGGTCGGGATGGCGGGCCTCCCACCAGTCCTCGGTGTCCGGCTGGGCCTGGAAGGCGTTGACGTAGCAGAGGTTGTAGACCCCCGGCGCCGGTTTCGCCGCCCGGTCGCGGGAGACCGCGCGTACGCCGGTGGGCGGCCGGTAGGCCCCGCCGATCTGGTAGTCGAAGGCGACCCCCGGCTCGGGCAGGACCACCTTCCCGGCCCCGCCGGTGCCGGGGGCCGTCGGGGCGGTGGAGCGGCCCGGCTCGTCGGCGTCCTCACCGTCGGACGCCGTACATCCGCCCGCGGCCACGGCGAGCGCACCGCACAGAGCTGCGGCCGCGAGCGCGCGGCGGAGGGCACGGGGGGCGCGGTGGGCCATGGTCCGGGGGCTCCTGTCGGTGTGTGCTCCTGCAGTGCTGCCCGGCCATGATGCCCTGTTGCGGGCCTGGGCCCGGCAGTCGGGGCCGCGACGGCCTCGACTGAGCCCCTCGCCGTCGGAAACCAGCCACGACGTCAACAGGCCGCTCTCTGCCCATAATTGATTGAGCGTCAGTTATCACGCCCCCGACTGCTGACGCGGAGAACCCCGCCCGCTCCCTCCTGAAACCGGCTCAGAGATCGATCTGGATACGGCTCGTTCCAAACAGGTGCTCGGGAGTCACTGGGTCCACTAGTGTTTCACCGTTCACATACCGGGCCTTCGCAGCCGCGGTCGTCGCCCCATGACACCGCTGGGGGAACAGCGCATGCCAGAAAACAAGTCCCGGCCGTCTCAGGACCAACCTTGGGAGAACGGCTGGGCTCCGGACACCTCCCGGGCGCCCGGGACGCGCCGCCTGTGGCTGGCGGGCGGCATGGCGGTGGCGACGATCGTCGCGTGCGCCACGGCAATCGTCGTGATGGAGAGGGCACCTGACGAGCAGACACGCTCGGCACCGGCCGACGAGAACACGACGGCCCCCGGCCTGATCTCGTTCGCCACGCCCTCGGAGACTCCCCCGAAGGGCAAGAGCGGCCTGTCGACGGCCGAGGCGGCGACCAGGGCGCCGCGCCAACAGGACGCCGGCACACCCAAGCCCGCGCCGAAGCCGTCCAAGTCGGCGTCGGGCGAGGGCGGTTCATCAGCCGCCCCGAAGCCCCCGGCCGCCACCACCTGGCGGTCCTTCCGCTCGGTCAACTACCCGGACCGCTACTGGCACGTGAGCGGTGGCTCCGTGGCCCTGGACCCGGTCCGCGGTTCCGAATCCCGCGAGGACTCCACGTTCAAGCAGGTGAAGGGCCTGGCCGACGGCTCCTGCTACTCCTTCGCCACGCATGACGGCAGCTACCTCCGGCACCGCACCTTCGTCCTGCGCACCGAACGTCACGACGGCTCCGCCCAGTTCAAGCAGGACGCCACCTTCTGCCCCCGCGACTCGTCCCACTCCGGCGCGACCATGCTGGAGTCGGTCAACTACCCGGGGTACTTCCTCCGCCACAAGAACTTCGTCGTCCGTCTCGAACGCTTCGAGTACAGCTCCCTGTACCTGGCGGACTCGTCGTTCCGGATGGTCGGCGGGCCGGCCTGAGCCAACCCCGACCACGAGCACGGGAAAGCGGCGGCACCCGGAAGGTGCCGCCGCTTTGTCCGTGCGTGGGGAGCCTCGGCCCCTGAATCAGACGTTGAACCCAAGCGCCCGAAGCTGCTCACGCCCATCGTCCGTGATCTTGTCCGGCCCCCACGGCGGCATCCAGACCCAGTTGATGCGCAGCTCGTTGACGAGGCCGTCCGTGGCGGACTTGGCCTGGTCCTCGATGACGTCCGTCAGCGGGCAGGCCGCCGAGGTCAGGGTCATGTCGAGCGTCGCGATGTTCGCGTCGTCGATGTGGATGCCGTAGATGAGGCCGAGATTGACGACGTCGATACCCAGCTCGGGGTCGACGACGTCGTACAGCGCCTCACGGACCTCTTCCTCCGAGGCCGGCTTCATCTCCACGGTGTCACTCATGCCGTCTTCCTTTCGGCGTCGGCGTCGCCCAGCGCCTGGGCCGTCGCGTCCTTCCACGCCATCCAGCTCAGGAGGGCGCACTTGACCCGGGCGGGGTACTTGGAGACTCCGGAGAACGCGACCGCGTCCTCCAGAACCTCCTCCATCGCGTCATCGGGCTCGAGCTTCCCCTTGGACTGCATCAGCTCCAGGAAGGTCTCCTGGATCTTCTGCGCGTCGGAGAGGTCCTTGCCGACGAGGAGTTCGTTCAGTACGGACGCGCTCGCCTGGCTGATGGAACAGCCCTGGCCCTCGTACGAGACGTCCTCGATCTTCGTGCCGTCGTACTTCACGCGCAGGGTGATCTCATCGCCGCACGTCGGGTTGACGTGGTGCACCTCGGCGTCGCCATCCCGCAAGCCCCGCCCGTGCGGGTTCTTGTAGTGGTCCAGGATGACTTCCTGGTACATCGAATCCAGCTTCATGCGATCGCTCGTCCCGTCAGCCGAAGAAGTTCCGTACGTGCTCCAGGCCGTCCACCAGAGCGTCGATCTCGGCCGGCGTGGAGTACAGATAGAACGACGCTCGCGTGGTCGCAGGAATTCCGTAGCGGAGGCAGACCGGCCGCGCGCAGTGGTGGCCGACCCGGACCGCGATGCCCTGCTCGTCGAGGACCTGGCCCACGTCGTGCGGATGGATGTCGCCGAGCGTGAAGGAGATCGCGGCGCCCCGGTCCTCGGCCGTGGTCGGGCCGATGATCCTGAGGTCGGGGACCTCCGCGAACCGCTTCACCGCGTACTCGGTGAGCGCGTGCTCGTGGGCGAGGATCTTGTCCATGCCGATCGAGTTGAGGTAGTCGATCGCCGCGCCGAGGCCGATCGCCTGGGAGATCGGGGGCGTGCCCGCCTCGAACTTGTGCGGGGCGGGAGCGTACGTCGACGAGTGCATCGACACGGTCTCGATCATCTCGCCGCCGCCGAGGAACGGGGGCAGGTCCTCCAGCAGCTCCTGGCGGCCCCACAGGACGCCGATGCCGGTCGGGCCGCACATCTTGTGGCCGGTGAAGGCCACGAAGTCGGCCTGGAGCGACTGCACGTCCAGCGGCATGTGGGGAGCGGCCTGCGAGGCGTCGATGCACACCAGCGCACCGACCTCCTGTGCACGGCGCACTATCGCCTCGACCGGGTTGAGCGTGCCCAGGATGTTCGACACCAGCACGAAGGAGACGATCTTCGTCTTCTCCGTGATGATCTCGTCGATGTTGGACAGGTCGAGACGGCCGTCGTCGGTCAGGCCGAACCACTTCAGCTTCGCGCCCGTGCGCTGCGCGAGCAGCTGCCACGGCACGATGTTGGAGTGGTGCTCCATCTCCGTGATGACGATCTCGGTCTCGTGGTCCACCCGGTAGGGCTCGTCGGCCCAGCCGAGCATGTTGGCCACGAGGTTCAGCGACTCGGAGGCGTTCTTCGTGAAGATCACCTCGTCGCGGCTGGGCGCGTTGATGAACTCCGCGACCTTGTCGCGCGCGCCCTCGTACAGCGCCGTGGCCTCCTCGGCGAGGACGTGCACGCCACGGTGGACGTTGGCGTTGTGCTGCTCGTAGTACTCGGAGAGCACGTCGAGCACCTGGCGCGGCGTCTGCGAGGTCGCCGCGTTGTCCAGGTACACGAGCTTCTTGTCGCCGTGGACGACGCGGTCCAGGATCGGGAAGTCCTTGCGGAGCGCCTCGGTGTCGAGGAGGCCCGGCAGCTGTGTCACGCGGATGCGCCACCCTTCACGTACTTGTCGTAGCCCTCGGCCTCGAGCTGGTCCGCGAGCTCCGCTCCGCCGGACTCGGCGATACGGCCGTTCGCGAACACGTGGACGTAGTCGGGCTTGATGTAGCGCAGGATGCGCGTGTAGTGCGTGATCAGCAGGGTGCCGACCTCGCCGGTCTCGCGGACCCGGTTCACGCCCTCGGAGACGACGCGCAGGGCGTCGACGTCCAGGCCGGAGTCGGTCTCGTCGAGGATCGCGATCTTCGGCTTGAGCAGCTCCAGCTGAAGGATCTCGTGGCGCTTCTTCTCACCGCCGGAGAAGCCCTCGTTGACGTTGCGCTCGGCGAAGGACGGGTCCATGGAGAGGCGCTCCATGGTCTCCTTGACCTCCTTCACCCAGGTGCGCAGCTTGGGGGCCTCGCCGCGGATGGCGGTGGCGGACGTACGGAGGAAGTTGGAGACCGAGACGCCGGGGACCTCGACCGGGTACTGCATCGCGAGGAACAGGCCGGCGCGGGCGCGCTCGTCGACGGACATCTCCAGGACGTCCTCGCCGTCGAGGGTGACGGTGCCGGCGGTGATCGTGTACTTGGGGTGACCCGCGAGGGAGTAGGCGAGGGTCGACTTGCCCGAGCCGTTGGGGCCCATGATGGCGTGCGTCTCGCCCTGCTTCACGGTGAGGTCGACGCCCTTGAGGATCTCCTTCGTGGCATTGTCGGCCTCGACGGTGACGTGCAGGTCTCGGATTTCAAGCGTTGCCATGGGTGCCTCAGGACTCCTGGGTGAGGGAGACGAGTACGTCGTCCCCTTCGATCTTTACGGGATATACGGGGACGGGGCGCGTCGCGGGAAGGCCGGACGGCTTGCCGGTGCGGAGGTCGAAGCTGGAGCCGTGCAGCCAGCACTCGATCTGGCAGTCCTCCACCTCGCCCTCGGAGAGCGAGACGTTCGCATGGGAGCAGATGTCGTGGATCGCGAACACCTCACCCTCGGTCTGCACGACCGAGACCGGCGTGCCGTCGAGTTCCACCCGCTTCGGGGTGTCCTCCTCCAGCTCGCTCAGCCCGCAGGCGCGTACGAAAGCCATCAGACCGTGGCCTCCAGCTCCTCGTCGATCTTCACGAGGAGGCGCTCTTCGATGTCGTCGACGCCGATCTGCTGGACGAGCTCGGCGAAGAAGCCGCGGACGACCAGACGACGGGCCTCGTCGGCCGGGATGCCGCGGGCCATCAGGTAGAAGAGCTGCTCGTCGTCGAAGCGGCCGGTCGCCGAGGCGTGGCCGGCACCGACGATCTCGCCGGTCTCGATCTCCAGGTTCGGCACGGAGTCGACCCGGGCGCCGTCGGTCAGAACCAGGTTGCGGTTCATCTCGTAGGTGTCCGTGCCCTCGGCCCTGGCCTCGATCAGCACGTCACCGATCCACACGGCGTGCGCGTCCTCGCCCTGGAGCGCGCCCTTGTAGGCGACGTTCGACTTGCAGTGCGGGGTGTTGTGGTCGACCAGGAGGCGGTGCTCCTGGTGCTGGCCGGCGTCCGTGAAGTAGAGGCCGAAGAGCTCGGCCTCGCCGCCGGTGCCGGCGTAGGCGACGCGCGGGTGGAGGCGTACGAGGTCGCCGCCGAAGGTGACCACGAACGACTTGAAGGTGGCGTCCCGGCCGATCAGCGCGTTGTGCTGGCCCACGTGCACGGCCTTGTCGTCCCAGTCCTGGACGGAGACGACGGTGAGCTTGGCGCCGTCGCCCAGGATGTAGTCGACGTTGGCGGCGAGCACCGCGTCACCGGTGTGGTCGATGACGACGACGGCCTCGGCGAAGGCTTTGAGCTCCACGACCTGGTGGCCGTAGGCGATCCCGCCCTCGCCGTGCACGGCGATGCGGATCGGCTCGGTGAGGACCGTCTCCTTGGGGACGGTGATCACGCCGGCCTTCTCGAACGCCGAGTACGCCTGGGCCGCGACGCGGTCCACGGGCATGCCCGCCTTGCCGAGGCGGGCGTCGTCACGGCCGACGGTCTCGACGGTGACGCCCTCGGGGGCCTCGACGGTGACCTGCAGGCCGTCGCCGGTCGCCACGGCGGTGCCGTCGTGCAGCCCGCGCAGGCGCTCCAGCGGGGTGAACCGCCACTCCTCCTCGCGGCCGTGCGGGACCGGGAAGTCCGCCACGTCGTAGGACGGGGGTGCGCTCATGCGCGTGGCGACGGTCGACTCGGCGGCAACGGCCACCGCGCCGGCGGTGGTGGACCCCACCGGGATGTTCTGAGCCTCAGCCATGGCTGTCGGTCTGCTCTCTTCCTACGTCAGATTTCGCTAGCTGCTTTACGGAGGACCCGGTCTTAACCGACCGCGCCTTCCATCTGCAGCTCGATCAGCCGGTTGAGCTCGAGGGCGTACTCCATGGGCAGTTCCTTGGCGATCGGCTCGACGAAGCCGCGCACGATCATCGCCATCGCCTCGAACTCGCTCAGACCGCGGCTCATCAGGTAGAAGAGCTGGTCCTCGGAGACCTTGGAGACGGTCGCCTCGTGGCCCATGGACACGTCGTCCTCACGGACGTCCACGTAGGGGTACGTGTCGGAGCGGGAGATGGTGTCGACGAGCAGCGCGTCGCACAGCACGTTGGACTTCGAGCCGTGGGCGCCCTCGCCGATCTCGACCAGACCGCGGTACGAGGTACGGCCGCCGCCACGTGCCACGGACTTCGACACGATGTTGGAGGAGGTGTTCGGCGCCATGTGGACCATCTTGGAGCCGGCGTCCTGGTGCTGCCCCTCGCCCGCGAAGGCGATGGACAGGGTCTCGCCCTTGGCGTGCTCGCCCATCAGGTAGACGGCCGGGTACTTCATCGTCACCTTGGAGCCGATGTTGCCGTCGATCCACTCCATGGTCGCGCCCTCGTAGGCGACGGCGCGCTTGGTGACCAGGTTGTAGACGTTGTTCGACCAGTTCTGGATGGTCGTGTAGCGGCAGCGGGCGCCCTTCTTCACGATGATCTCGACCACCGCGGAGTGCAGGGAGTCCGACTTGTAGATCGGCGCGGTGCAGCCCTCGACGTAGTGGACGTAGGCGTCCTCGTCGACGATGATCAGCGTCCGCTCGAACTGGCCCATGTTCTCCGTGTTGATACGGAAGTAGGCCTGGAGCGGGATCTCGACGTGCACGCCCTTCGGCACGTAGATGAAGGAGCCGCCCGACCACACGGCGGTGTTCAGCGACGCGAACTTGTTGTCACCGACCGGGATGACGGTGCCGAAGTACTCCTTGAAGAGCTCCGGGTGCTCCTTCAGGGCCGTGTCGGTGTCCAGGAAGATGACGCCCTGCTCCTCCAGGTCCTCGCGGATCTGGTGGTAGACGACCTCGGACTCGTACTGGGCCGCGACACCGGCGACGAGGCGCTGCTTCTCCGCCTCGGGGATGCCGAGCTTGTCGTACGTGTTCTTGATGTCCTCGGGCAGGTCCTCCCAGGACTCCGCCTGCTTCTCCGTGGAACGCACGAAGTACTTGATGTTGTCGAAGTCGATGCCCGAGAGGTCCGAGCCCCAGTTCGGCATGGGCTTCTTGTCGAACAGCCGCAGACCCTTGAGACGGAGCTTGGTCATCCAGTCCGGCTCGTTCTTCTTCCCGGAGATGTCACGGACGACGTCCTCGCTCAGACCACGCTTCGCAGAGGCGCCGGCTTCGTCGGAGTCGGCCCAGCCGTATTCGTACTTGCCCAGACCCTCGAGCTCAGGGTGGGCAGTCTCCTCGATGGGGAGAGTCATGCGGGGTTCCTCCCGGCCTTGCTTGCAGATGCGTTATCGGTGGTGTGGGAAATCTTTGGGATGAACGTCGTGCAGACGCCGTCGCCGTGCGCGATGGTCGCCAGTCGCTGGACATGCGTTCCGAGCAGCTCGGCGAAGATCTCCGTCTCCGCCTCGCACAGCTGGGGGAACTGCTCCGCGACATGGGCCACCGGGCAGTGGTGCTGGCAGAGCTGCTCGCCTTTTTGAGGGAGGGGTGCGCTGCGCGCCGTAGCAGCGTACCCGTCCACGCTCAAGGCCTTGGCCAGGGCTTCGGTGCGCTCATCCGGGCTGACGGCCTCGATCGCCTTGCGGTACGCGCTCGCCTGGGCGGCGATCCGGGCGCGGGCGAAGGCGGCGACCGCCTCGCTCCCGCCCTCGCGCTCGGCGATCCACTTGAGGGCGTCCGCGGCGAGCTTGTCGTACGACTGGTCGAAGGCGTCGCGGCCGCAGTCGGTGAGCGCGAAGACCTTGGCGGGACGGCCACGCGTGCGCGTGCCGTACACCCGCTGTTCCCGGGCCTCCACGACATCGTCCGCGACCAGCGCGTCCAGATGCCTGCGTACGGCGGCCTGGGTGAGTCCCAGCCGGCCGGCCAGCTCCGCGACGGTCGACGGCCCGTGGTCCAGGATGGACCGCGCGACCCGGTTGCGCGTGGAGCGCTCCCCGGTCGCAAGCTCCTCCTGAGGGGTTCCCATGCGGGTCTCCCGAGCCTCGCCGACGTATTTCACAACGCCATTGTTGCGTAATTCCTCAAGGGCAGGCAAGCCACGGCCGGACACCCCGCGGGTGCCCTGCGTCACTTAGGTATACCTAATCTGACCTGCGGAAACGATCATTGATCGATCAAATCGCTGGCGCCGCGAGGCTCCCTGCGGGACACTCCCGAAACATGTCGACACCCCCTCCGACCGGCCCTCTTGTCACTCGGGACACCCTCGCGGCACAACTGCGCGAGCTAGGGGTCCAAACCGGTGAAACCCTCCTCGTGCACTCCTCGCTCAGCGCCCTCGGCTGGGTCTGCGGAGGCTCCGTCGCGGTCGTCCAGGGACTGCTCGACGCACTCGGCCCGGACGGCACCCTGGTCGTCCCCACTCAGACCGGTGACCTCTCGGACCCGGCGGTGTGGAGCAACCCGCCGGTGCCCGAGGAGTGGTGGGACACGATCCGGGCGACCATGCCCGCCTACGACCCCCTGGTCACGCCCGCGGTCGGGGTGGGCGTGATCCCGGAGACCGTACGGACCTGGCCGGGTGCCCTGCGCAGCGGGCATCCGCAGACGTCCTTCGCCGCCTTCGGGCCGCGCGCGGCGCAGATCACCGAGGGGCACGCCCACGACTGCCGGCTCGGCGAGCGCAGCCCGCTGGCCCGGCTGGAGGCGCTCCACGCGCGTGTGCTGCTGCTCGGCGCCGGTTACGCGACGTGCACCAGCTTCCATCTCGCCGAGTACCGGATACCTTCGCCGCTGGTGAAGGTCGGCCGGCCAGGGCCTGCCGGCTGGGAGGTGGTGACCGAGGTGTCGATCACCTCGGACCGGTTCGACGAACTGGGGCGCGACTTCGACCGGGACCGTCCCGTCGTACGCGGGAAGGTGGGCGCGGCCGAGGCACGGCTGTTCCCCGTGGCCGACGCGGTGGCGTACGCGGGGCGGTGGCTGGAGATCCACCGGCCCCGCGCGGAGGAGATGTGAACCCGGCCGTTCGGGTTACCGGCCGCGTACCTAGACTCTGGAGCCATGCGAACTGAGCCCGTGGTCCAAGTCCAGGCCCTGGTGAAGCGGTACGGCACGAAGACCGCGGTGAACGGCCTCGACCTGGTGGCCCAGGCGGGCGTGACCGCCGTACTCGGACCCAACGGCGCGGGCAAGACGACGACCGTCGAGTCCTGCGAGGGGTACCGGAAGCCGGACTCCGGCACGGTGCGGGTCCTGGGCCTCGACCCGGTGCGACAGTCCGGCGCGCTGCGGCCCCGGATCGGCGTGATGCTCCAGTCCGGCGGTGTCTACTCGGGCGCGCGGGCGGACGAGATGCTGCGGCATGTCGCCAAGCTGCACGCGCACCCCCTGGACGTGGACGCCCTCATCGAGCGGCTCGGTCTCGGCAGCTGCGGCCGGACCACGTACCGCCGTCTCTCCGGAGGTCAGCAGCAGCGGCTCGCGCTCGCCATGGCCGTCGTCGGCCGTCCGGAGCTGGTGTTCCTGGACGAGCCGACCGCCGGGCTCGACCCGCAGGCCCGCCGCGCGACCTGGGACCTGATCCGGGACCTGCGCGGGGACGGCGTCTCCGTCATCCTCACGACCCACTACATGGACGAGGCCGAGCAGCTCGCCGACGACGTCGCGATCATCGACGCGGGCCGGGTCATCGCCCAGGGCTCCCCGGAGGAGCTGTGCCGCGGCGGCGCCGAGAACACGCTCCGCTTCATCGGCCGCCCGGGCCTGGACGTGGGCTCCCTCCTCAAGGCCCTGCCCGCCGACTGCACGGCCGCGGAGCTGACGCCGGGCTCGTACCGGGTCGTCGGCAAGGTCGACCCCCAGCTGCTCGCGACGGTGACGTCGTGGTGTGCGCAGCACGGGGTGATGCCGGAGAAGATCTCGGTGGAACGGCACACCCTCGAAGACGTCTTTCTTGAGCTCACCGGCAAGGAGCTGCGTTCGTGACCACGGTCGGTACGGGTACGTACACCCCGAAGCCGGGCGCCGCCCCGCTTCCCCGCATGATCGCGGCGCAGGCGGCCCTGGAGACGAAGATGCTGCTGCGCAACGGCGAGCAGCTGCTGCTGACCGTCGTGATCCCCACGCTGCTGCTGGTCCTCTTCAGCTCGGTGGACATCGTCGACACGGGCTCCGGCGCGGCCGTCGACTTCCTCGCCCCCGGCATCCTCGCGCTCGCCGTGATGTCCACGGCGTTCACGGGCCAGGCCATCGCCACGGGCTTCGAGCGCCGGTACGGGGTGCTGAAGCGGCTGGCCTCCTCGCCACTGCCCCGCTGGGCCCTGATGACGGCGAAGACGGCGTCCGTGCTGGTCACCGAGGTCCTGCAGATCGCCCTGCTGACGGTGATCGCCTTTGCGCTGGGCTGGTCGCCGGAGGGAAACCCGGCAGCCGTCGTCCTCCTGCTGGTCCTCGGGACGGCCGCCTTCTCGGGGCTCGGACTGCTGATGGCCGGCACGCTCAAGGCCGAGGCCACGCTGGCCGCCGCCAACCTGGTCTTCCTGCTGCTGCTCGTCGGCGGCGGGGTGATCGTGCCGCTGGACAAGTTCCCGGCCGGCGCGCAGGACGTGCTGGGGCTGCTGCCGATCTCGGCCCTGTCGGACGGGCTGCGGGACGTGCTGCAGCACGGGGCCGGGATGCCATGGGGTGACCTGGGGATTCTGGCCGTGTGGGCGGTCGTCGGGCTCGCGGCGGCGGGCAAGTTCTTCCGCTGGGAGTAGCCCGGTCCGCGGCGCGAGCGGGACCCTCGTGAAACCGTGCACAAGCGGCCGCCTACGATAGGGCGCGTGCCAAAGCTGACCCGCGCCGACGCCGTAGCGGCCGTGCGCAACCCCCTCGCCTTCATCGCCGCACGCTGGACCCCGACCCCGAGGACGGTCCAACGGGCGGCCCTCGCCGCGCTCGTGATGTCGGTGCTCATCGTGGTCACCGGCGGTGCGGTGCGCCTCACCGGGTCCGGGCTCGGCTGCCCGACCTGGCCCAAGTGCACCGACGACTCGCTCACCGCCACCAGCGAGATGGGCCTGCACGGCGCCATCGAGTTCGGCAACCGCATGCTGACGTACGTACTGTGCGCCGCAGTCGGCTGGGCGATCATCGCCGCGCGCTCCGAGAAGCCGCACCGGCGTGGCCTGACCCGGCTGGGGTGGGCGCAGTTCTGGATCGTGATGAGCAACGCGGTGCTCGGCGGCATCGTCGTGCTGGTCGGCCTCAACCCGTACACGGTCGCGGCCCACTTCGTGGCGACGTCCGCCCTGATCGCGGTCGCCACGGTGATGTGGCAGCGCACCCGGGAGGGCGACTCGACGCCGCGTCCGCTGGTCGGCAAGGCGGTGCGGCAGCTGGTGTGGGTCCTGGTCGGGGCCTCGGTGCTGCTGATCCTGGTCGGCACGGTGGTCACCGGCGCCGGCCCGCACGCGGGCGACTCCAGTGAGGTCGAGCGGATGCCGCTCGACTGGGAGAACGTCACCAAGCTGCACGCCGTGCTGGCCTGGATCGTGGTCACGCTGACGTTCGCCCTGTGGTTCGTCCTCAAGGCGGTCGACGCCCCGAAGGGCCCCCTGAACCGCACCCGCGACCTCTTCCTGGTCCTCCTCGCCCAGGGCGTCATCGGCTACGTCCAGTACTTCACGGACCTCCCGGAGATCCTGGTCGGCCTGCACATGCTCGGCTCGGCCGTGACCTGGATCGCGGTCCTGCGGGTGGCGCTGGCCCTGCGGGAACGGCCGTACGACGAGATCGGCATCCCGTCCCCGGCGGCCGAGCCGACGGTCGGCACGCGCGCGTAGGTCAGCTGTACGTCGTCACCAACTCGTCGATCGCAGGGCCGAGGTAGCTCCGAGTCAGGCCGGCCCTGCGCGTCGCCCGCTCCCCGGTCGGAGTCGGGGGCGCACAGCTGTCGTAGCGCCGGCTGCGGATGTCCTCGACGAGTTCGACGGGCGCCCCGAGGCCGGGCAACAGGTCCAGGGCCTCGCGCTTGGAGATCAGTCGGCCGTCGCGCAGGGTGACGCTCGCGCGGGCGTAGGTGATCATCCCGAGGTCGACCCACACGTCCTTGGTCCACAGCGAGGCGTTGTCGACCGCCGGCCGCCAGAAGTCCCGCTGGTCGCGTACGACGAACTCGCCGAGTTCCCGGTCCGGCACCGGCGGCAGCAGCCCGGCGGGCGCCTTGCCGTGCAGCACTCGGCCGAAGGCGTGCAGCTCGCGCCGGGTCACCGGGGTCACCGTCCGTTTGAACAACTGCTGGTGCGCCCAGGTGAGGTGGCGCCGCTCGGCGTCGTCGGCCGTGTCCGGTGTCAGGTACGTGCAGTGCAGCAGCCGGGCGAGCGGCTCGGACCGCAGCCGGGCGTGGACCTTCGCCACCTGCCAGATGGTGCGGGGCGTGAGCGGGCCGTCCACAACGGCGATCAGGTCCAGATCGCTGCGGCCCTCCTGGTAGTCGCCGCCGGCGAGTGAGCCGTGCGCCCAGACGGCGACGGGAGCTGCGGGAGCGAGAACCGCGAGCTCTGCGAGGAAGCGGTCGAGTAAGGCGTCAGTCGGCATCCGCCCAGTCTGTGCGGCTCACTCCAGTCCGTACACCCTCCTGGCGTTTCCCGCTGCCACCATCCCCGCCACCCGTTGCGCGTCCCCCAGCGACCATGCCCCCTCGGCGACCCAGCCGCCGAGCACCCTGGCGAGGGCCTCGCGGAACAGGCGGGCCCCGACCACATGCAGTTCGGGCAGGCCCTGGGCGCCGCTGGAGAAGAGGATCTTGCCGAAGGGGGCCAGTTCCAGGATCTCGGCGAGGATCGTGGCCGCCCGGGCGCCGGTGCGGATGAGTGCGGCGCCCGAGTCGGCGTAGACGTGCGGGAAGACACCGGCCAGATGGGCGGCGTGGCGGTGGTACGGGTAGCCGTGCAGGAGGACCAGGTCCGTGCCGAGGCCGGCCGTCGCGCGGACGAAGTCCGTCAGCAGCACCGGGTCCGTGCGGTCGATGCGCAGCCCCGGCTCCCCGAGCCCCGCGTGCAGTTGCAGCGGCAGCCCCGAGGCCACCGCGATCCACAGCAGGTGCCGCAGCAGCACCGGGTCGCTCAGCTCGCCGCCGACCCTGCGTGCCGCCAGCCAGCGCCCGGCGGCGCCCCGCACCTCCCCCGGCCCCGGCGGCTCGGGCGCGAGCGCGAGGCCGTGCCGGACGCCCGCCACGGACGTGAAGGCCACCGCGTTCGCCGCGGCGCCGTGCACCGACTCGGCGAGGTTGGCGAGAAAGGACTCGACCGTGCCGGAGGTGTCGGCGACCTGTTCGGCGAGGAGTTCGAGGCGCACGATCTCATGGGCCTCGGCGGATCCGGCGGACGCCATCTCCCCGGGGCCGGTGAGGTCGCCGGGCAGACCGGTGTCGATCAGATAGGTCGTGACGCCGCTGCCCCGCAGCAGGCGCCGGCCCGCCTCCAGGACGCCCAGTTCACGTCGCCGGGCGAGATAGCGGGCGG
This sequence comes from Streptomyces sp. NBC_01017, assembly GCF_045162795.1. Taxonomy (NCBI): domain Bacteria; kingdom Bacillati; phylum Actinomycetota; class Actinomycetes; order Kitasatosporales; family Streptomycetaceae; genus Streptomyces; species Streptomyces sp. NBC_01017. Next base: position 8,033,772 of record NZ_CP108683.1, on the reverse strand, counting down.
GCGGGCAGTGCGGTTCCAGACCGAGGAGGGGCGGGCACCAGCGTCGTACGGCGAAACCCGTCTGGGTGTCGAAGAGCGTGGTGCCGGGCGCCGGTGGGCCCTCGGTGCGGGCCAGCTGGGCCTCGAAGGTGCCGAGGCCCAGCTCCGTTCGCAGTACGCCGTGGCAGTACTGGTCCACGAGGGATGGCGTTTCGATCATCCGGACTCCCCGTGGTGGACGCTGCGTTTGCTCTACAGGTCCTAACGGGTGAACCGGTGACTTGGTGTTGCGTAAGAAAAGGGGGAGTTGTTCAGCCGCCGACTTGGATGCCGGCCATCCGCTTCCACTCGTACGCGCCGGTCTTCACCTTCGCCGCGAACTCGCCGTCGAAGGACTCGTGGCGCGTGACCCCGGCCTTCTGAACCGCCTTCTCGGCGATCTCGTACGACGGTGCCACCAGGTCTCCCCAGCCGCCGTCCTCGCCGACGAGCACGATGCGGGCGCCGCGCTCGCCGATGTACGCGACCTGGGCCTCGGCGCCGCCGTGGGACTTCGCGAAGGTGTTGATCTGCTTGGCCAGCTTGGCCACCCTGCGCTCGGTCTTCTGGTCAACCTGCTGCGTGTCTGCCATGGCCAGGATGCTACTCACGGGTAGATCAGCTGGCGAGGGCAGGGCACTGTGACGTGCGTCAGCGCAGGAACGGGTCGACCGCCACAGCCACGAACAGCAGCGAGACGTAGGTGATCGACCAGTGGAAGAGCCGCATCTCCTTCAGCTTGCCGCCCGTCACCTCCGCCTTCGCCCGGTTCTGCAGCGCGTGCGCCTCCCACAGCCACCAGCCGCCCGCGACCAGCGCGACCGCGGTGTAGAACCAGCCGGTGTAGCCGAGCGGCGTCAACAGGAGGGAGACCGCGACCATCACCCAGCTGTAGATGACGATCTGCTTCGCGACGACCTTGTTCGAGGCGATGACAGGGAGCATGGGCACGCCCACGCGCGCGTAGTCCTCCTTCACCTTCATGGACAGCGGCCAGTAGTGCGGCGGCGTCCAGAAGAAGATCACCAGGAAGAGGATGAGCGGCGCCCAGGTGAGGGAGTTCGTGACGGCCGTCCAGCCGATCAGCACCGGCATGCAGCCCGCGATGCCGCCCCACACGATGTTCTGCGACGTACGGCGCTTGAGGATCATCGTGTAGACGACGACATAGAAGAGGAGCGCGCCGAGCGAGAGCCAGGCCGACAGCCAGTTGACGGTGAGGCCGAAGAGCAGCGTGGAGACGACCGCCAGCGTGATGCCGAAGGCCAGGCACTCGCGCGGGCTGACCATCCCGGTGACCAGCGGTCGCTGCGAGGTGCGGTCCATGAGCGCGTCGATGTCGCGGTCGATGTACATGTTCAGCGCGTTGGCGCCGCCGGCGGAGAGGTACCCGCCGATGCAGGTGAGCAGGACCAGACCGAGGTCCGGCACGCCCTGCTCGGCCAGGAACATCACCGGAACGGTGGTGATCAGCAGCAGCTCGATGATCCGCGGCTTGGTAAGCGCCACGAACGCCTTGACCCGGGCCCCGATCGGCCGCCGGCTCGGGCTCTGGCTCGTCCCGATAATCCCCGCTGGACGGGATTCAACGGCCGTCACGCACACCCCTGACAGAGACATCCCAGCAAGCCTCCCCGTGTGAAGTCCCGGTAAAGGCTCGCGCGTACCACGCCACTGTAGACGTTGCCCAGACCCGGACATTCGCGGGGGTGGGGTCGTGTTGGAGGGGGTGGTCCGACGGGCGCGCGGAAGCTCGATTGAGCACCCGGATGAGCGCCTGCGTATTCACTTGCCGAACGCGGAACGAGCCAGTCGGGAGGCGCATCCCGGCGACTCCCGGCAGTCTGGAATGACTCGAAAAAACGCACGTACTTCCAGGGGTAGGCTCGACAACGGCCGGCCGACGCCGAGAACGCCGGCAGCCGGTGGGCGCACGCCCGAAACACCGGCATCCGACATGTGGAGAGGAGCCCTGACCCAGGGTGAGCACCAAGCCGACCACCACAGACCTCGAGTGGACCGAGCTGGACCAGCGGGCCGTCGACACCGCCCGCGTCCTGGCCGCCGATGCCGTACAGAAGGTCGGAAACGGCCATCCGGGTACGGCGATGAGCCTGGCACCTGCCGCCTACACCCTCTTCCAGAAGGTGATGAGGCACGACCCGGCGGACGCCGACTGGGTCGGGCGCGACCGCTTCGTGCTGTCTGCCGGACACTCGTCCCTGACCCTCTACACCCAGCTGTACCTGGCCGGCTTCGGCCTGGAGCTGGACGACCTGAAGGCGTTCCGCACCTGGGGTTCGAAGACCCCCGGTCACCCGGAGTACGGCCACACCACGGGCGTCGAGACGACGACCGGCCCGCTGGGCCAGGGTGTCGCCAACGCCGTCGGCATGGCGATGGCCGCCCGCTACGAGCGTGGCCTGTTCGACCCGGAGGCCCCCGAGGGCACCTCCCCGTTCGACCACTTCGTCTACGCCATCGCCGGTGACGGCTGCCTCCAGGAGGGCATCTCCGCCGAGGCCTCCTCGATGGCCGGCCACCAGCAGCTCGGCAACCTGATCCTGCTGTGGGACGACAACCACATCTCGATCGAGGGCGACACCGAGACGGCCGTCTCCGAGGACACCGTCAAGCGGTACGAGGCGTACGGCTGGCACGTCCAGCGCGTCGCCCCGCAGCCGGACGGCGACCTCGACCCGCACGCCATCTACGACGCGATCGAGGAAGCGAAGAAGGTGACGGACAAGCCGTCCTTCATCGCGATGCGCTCGATCATCGCCTGGCCGGCCCCGAACGCGCAGAACACCGAGGCCGCCCACGGCTCGGCGCTCGGCGACGAGGAGGTCGCGGCCACCAAGCGCGTCCTCGGCTTCGACCCGGAGCAGAGCTTCGAGGTCTCCGACGAGGTCATCACCCACACCCGGGGTGCCCTGGAGCGCGGCCAGGCGGCCCGTGCCGTGTGGGAGAAGTCCTTCCAGCAGTGGCGGGACAACAACCCCGAGCGCGCCGCCGAGTACGACCGCGTCGCCAAGGGCGAGCTGCCCACCGGCTGGGAGGAGAAGCTCCCGGTCTTCGAGCCCGGCAAGGGCGTCGCGACGCGTGCCGCGTCCGGCAAGGTGCTCCAGGCGCTCGGTGCCGTCATCCCTGAGCTGTGGGGCGGCTCGGCCGACCTGGCCGGCTCCAACAACACGACGATCGACAAGACGTCGTCGTTCCTCCCGGCGGACAACCCGCTCCCGGAGGCGAACCCGTACGGCCGCACGATCCACTTCGGCATCCGCGAGCACTCCATGGCCGCGGAGATGAACGGCATCGCGCTGCATGGCAACACCCGTATCTACGGCGGCACGTTCCTCGTGTTCTCCGACTACATGCGCAACGCCGTACGTCTGTCGGCACTGATGCACCTGCCGGTGACGTACGTGTGGACGCACGACTCGATCGGTCTCGGTGAGGACGGCCCGACGCACCAGCCGATCGAGCACCTCGCGTCCCTGCGCGCCATCCCCGGTCTCAACGTCGTGCGTCCCGCCGACGCCAACGAGACCGCGATCGCCTGGCGCGAGATCCTCAAGCGCTACACCAAGGAGTTCGGCAAGGGTGCCCCGCACGGTCTGGCGCTGACCCGTCAGGGCGTGCCGACGTACGAGGCCGACGACGACGCCGCGCGCGGTGGTTACGTGCTGTTCGAGGCCGACGGCGGCGAGCCGCAGGTCGTCCTCATCGCGACCGGCTCCGAGGTGCACGTCGCCGTCGAGGCGCGCGAGCAGCTGCAGGCGGACGGGGTGCCGACGCGAGTCGTGTCCATGCCGTCCGTGGAGTGGTTCGAGGAGCAGGACCAGGGGTACCGGGACAGCGTTCTTCCGCCGGCCGTCAGGGCGCGGGTCGCGGTGGAGGCCGGCATCGGTCTCACCTGGCACAAGTACGTCGGGGACGCGGGTCGCATCGTTTCCCTGGAGCACTTCGGTGCTTCCGCCGACGGCAAGGTCCTTTTCCGGGAGTTCGGCTTCACTGCCGAGAACGTGGCCGCCGCCGCGCGGGAATCCCTCGCCGCGGCCCAGCGCTGACGCTCATATACGAGACGTAGGAGTTTGATTTTCCATGACAGACGCACTCAAGCGCCTCTCCGAGGAAGGCGTCGCGATCTGGCTGGACGACCTGTCGCGCCAGCGCATCACGTCCGGCAACCTCGCCGAGCTGATCGACCAGCAGCACGTCGTGGGTGTCACCACCAACCCGACGATCTTCCAGAAGGCGATCAGCAGCGGTGACGGTTACGAGCAGCAGCTCGCCGACCTCGCCGCCCGCAAGGTCACCGTCGAAGAGGCCGTACGCATGATCACGACGGCGGACGTCCGCGACGCCGCCGACATCCTGCGCCCGGTCTTCGACGCCACCGACGGCCAGGACGGCCGGGTCTCCATCGAGGTCGACCCCCGCCTGGCCCACAACACCCGTGCGACCGTCGCCGAGGCCAAGCAGCTGGCCTGGCTGGTCGACCGGCCCAACACGCTCATCAAGATCCCGGCCACCAAGGCGGGCCTCCCGGCGATCACCGAGGTCATCGGCCGCGGCATCAGCGTCAACGTGACGCTGATCTTCTCGCTGGAGCGCTACCGCGAGGTCATGGACGCCTACCTCGCCGGTCTGGAGAAGGCCAAGGCCAAGGGCCTGGACCTGTCCAAGATCCGGTCGGTGGCGTCGTTCTTCGTGTCCCGCGTGGACGCCGAGATCGACAAGCGGCTCGACGCGCTCGGCACCGACGAGGCCAAGGCCGCGCGCGGCAAGGCGGCCGTGGCCAACGCGCGGCTCGCCTACCAGGCGTACGAGGAGGTCTTCTCCTCCGATCGCTGGAGCGCGCTGGAGAACGCGGGTGCCAACAAGCAGCGTCCGCTGTGGGCCTCCACCGGTGTGAAGGACAAGGCCTACAAGGCCACCATGTACGTCGACGACCTGGTGGCGCCGAACACGGTCAACACCATGCCGGAGGCCACCCTGCAGGCGACCGAGGAGACCGGCTCGATCACCGGCAACACCATCGCAGGCACCTACCAGCAGGCCCGCGCCGACCTGGACGCGGTCGAGCGGCTCGGCATCTCGTACGACGATGTCGTCCAGCTGCTGGAGGACGAGGGCGTCGAGAAGTTCGAGGCGTCCTGGAACGACCTGCTCAAGTCGACCGAGGCAGAGCTCGAGCGCCTCGCCCCCTCGGAGGGCTGATCCCTTGCCACCCTTCACCGTCACTGAAGCGAACCCGCTTCGTGACGCCGCCGACCGACGGCTCCCGCGTATCGCGGGGCCGTCGGGCCTGGTGATCTTCGGCGTTACGGGCGATTTGTCACGTAAGAAGCTGATGCCGGCCGTTTACGACCTCGCCAACCGAGGTCTGTTGCCGCCGGGTTTCTCGCTGGTGGGCTTCGCTCGCCGCGAGTGGGCCAACGAGGACTTCGCGCAGGAGGTCCACGACGCCGTCAAGGAGCACGCCCGCACCCCCTTCCGTGAGGAGGTCTGGCAGCAGCTCATCCAGGGCATGCGCTTCGTGCAGGGCACCTTCGACGACGACGACGCCTTCGAGCGGCTGCGCGGCACCATCGAGGAGCTGGACAAGGCCCAGGGCACGGGCGGCAACTTCGCCTTCTACCTCTCGGTGCCGCCGCGCTCCTTCCCGGTGGTCATCCAGCAGCTGAAGAAGCACGGCCTCGCCGACCAGACGAGCAGCTCCTGGCGCCGCGCGGTCATCGAGAAGCCCTTCGGACACGATTTGAAGTCGGCCGAGGAGCTCAACAAGGTCGTCCACGAGGTCTTCGCCCCGGACCAGGTCTTCCGCATCGACCACTACCTGGGCAAGGAGACCGTCCAGAACATCCTGGCGCTGCGGTTCGCCAACACGATGTTCGAGCCGATCTGGAACCGGTCCTTCGTGGACCACGTGCAGATCACCATGGCCGAGGACATCGGCATCGGCGGTCGTGCCGGCTATTACGACGGCATCGGCGCCGCCCGTGACGTCATCCAGAACCACCTGCTCCAGCTCCTGGCGCTGACCGCGATGGAGGAGCCCGCCTCCTTCGACGCGGACGCACTGGCGGCCGAGAAGACCAAGGTGCTGGGTGCCGTACGGCTACCGAAGGACCTGGGCCGGGACACGGTGTTCGGGCAGTACGCGGCCGGCTGGCAGGGTGGCGAGAAGGCGGTCGGGTACCTCCAGGAGGAGGGCATCAACGCCAGGTCGAAGACCGACACGTACGCCGCGATCAAGCTGGGGATCGACAACCGCCGCTGGGCGGGCATCCCCTTCTACCTGCGCACCGGCAAGCGTCTGGGCCGCCGCGTCACCGAGATCGCGGTCGTCTTCCAGCGTGCGCCGCACTCCCCCTTCGACACGACCGCCACCGAGGAGCTCGGCCAGAACGCGATCGTGATCCGCGTCCAGCCGGACGAGGGTGTCACGGTCCGCTTCGGCTCGAAGGTGCCGGGCACGTCGATGGAGATCCGGGACGTGTCGATGGACTTCGCTTACGGCGAGTCCTTCACGGAGTCGAGCCCGGAGGCGTACGAGCGTCTGATCCTGGACGTCCTCCTGGGCGACTCGAACCTCTTCCCGCGCACCGAGGAGGTCGAGCTGTCCTGGAAGATCCTCGACCCGATCGAGGAGTACTGGGACACGACTGGCAAGCCGGCCCAGTACCCCTCCGGTACCTGGGGCCCCGTCGAGGCGGACCACATGCTCGAGCGAGACGGACGGAGCTGGCGCCGGCCATGAAGATAGACCTCACGGACACCACGGCCAGCAAGATCAACAAGGCGCTGGTGCAGGGCCGCCGGGCCATCGGCACGCCGGCCGTCGGCATGGTGCTCACGCTGGTCATCGTGACGGACGAGGAGAACGCCTACGACGCCCTGAAGGCCGCCAACGACGCCTCGCGCGAGCACCCCTCGCGCACGCTCGTGGTCATCAAACGCGTCTCGCGCTCGCCCCGCGACCGTACGCAGTCCCGGCTGGACGCCGAGGTGCGGGTGGGCGCGGAAGCGGGCACCGGCGAGACGGTCGTCCTGCGTCTGTACGGCGAGGTGTCCGACCACGCCCAGTCGGTCGTCCTGCCGCTCCTCCTGCCGGACGCCCCGGTGGTGGTCTGGTGGCCGGTCAACGCACCGCTCGACCCGGCGAAGGACCCGCTGGGCGCGCTGGCCCAGCGCCGGGTGACCGACACGTACGCGTCGGAGCAGCCGGTACGGGAGCTGTCGGCCCGCGCCGACGCCTACACCCCCGGCGACACCGACCTGTCCTGGACCCGGATCACGCCGTGGCGCTCGATGCTGGCGGCGGCTCTGGACCAGGTGGTCTGCGAAGTGCAGGCCGTCGAGGTGGAGGGCGAGGAGTTCAACCCGAGCTGTGAGCTGCTGGCGATGTGGCTCGCGGACCGGCTGGACGTCCCCGTCAAGCGGTCGCTGTCGTCGGGCCCCGGCCTGACGGCGGTCCGCATGGACACCGACTGCGGCCCGATAGCGCTCGACCGGCCGGACGGCTCCCTGGCGACCCTCTCCATCCAGGGCCAGCCGGACCGTGCGGTGGCTCTGAAGCGGCGGGAGACGGCCGAGCTGATCGCGGAGGAGCTGCGGCGACTCGACCCGGACGACACGTACGCCTCGGCGCTGCGGTTCGGGGTGGAGCGGCTGAACGCCGGGCCGGCTCAGGCGGTCCGGGGCGTCGAGGCCGCGATCGCCAAGGCGGCGCAGGCCGTCGCTCTGGCCGAGGCCGCCGTGGCCAGGGCCGAGGAGTCGCCGGCCGAGCAGTCAGCGGCCGGAGACTCGCAGGCCGGGCAGGCCGAGCAGGCCGGGGAATCGCAGGCCGGGGAGGGATCGCCGGCCAAAGGAGAACAGGCCGGACGAGCCGCTCTCCCGGCTCCCGTCGAAACCGCTGCGAAAGCACCCGCGAAGGAAGCGACGGCACCGGAACCGGTGAAGAAGGCGGCGGCGAAGTGAGTACTCCGCAGCTGGTCGTGCACCACGACAAGGAGCTGATGGCGCAGGCCGCGGCGGCCCGCCTGATCACGAAGATCGTGGACGCGCAGGCCTCAAGGGGCTCGGCGTCCGTGGTCCTCACGGGTGGCCGCAACGGCAATGGCCTGCTGGCCGCGCTCGCGGCGGCCCCCGCCCGGGACGCCGTCGACTGGGGCCGGCTGGACCTCTGGTGGGGCGACGAGCGCTTCCTGCCCGAGGGCGATCCGGAGCGCAACGTCACGCAGGCGCGTGCGGCCCTGCTGGACGCTGTGCCGCTGGACCCGAAGCGGGTGCACGCGATGCCCGCCTCGGACGGCCCGTTCGGCACGGACGTGGAGGCGGCCGCTTCCGCGTACGCGGAGGAACTGGCGAGGGCGGCGGGCCCGGAGAACCACGGCGCGGTTCCCACGTTCGACGTCCTGATGCTGGGCGTGGGTCCGGACACGCACGTGGCCTCGCTGTTCCCGGAACTCCCCGCGGTACGGGAGACGGACCGCACGGTCGTCGGCGTGCACGGCGCCCCCAAGCCCCCTCCGACCCGTGTCACCCTCACGCTGCCCGCGATCCGGGCGGCGCGTGAGGTGTGGCTGCTGGCGGCGGGCGAGGACAAGGCGCGGGCGGCGGCGATCGCGTTGTCGGGCGCGGGTGAGATCCAGGCACCGGCGGCCGGGGCGTACGGCCGTGCCAGGACGCTGTGGCTGCTGGACACGGCGGCGGCTTCGCAGCTGCCGCGGTCGTTGTATCCACCGGCGTCTGCGTGAACGCACTTCGGGCCCTCGCTTCCCGGTGAAGCGAGGGCCCGAAGTACATGCACGACTTGCCCGGACTACTTCACCGACCCGGCCATCACGCCCTGCACGAAGTGCCGCTGGAACGCGAAGAACACCATGACCGGCACCACCAGCGACACGAACGCCCCCGGCGCCAGCACGTCGATGTTGCTGCCGAACTGCCGGATCTGGGACTGCAGTTCAACCGTGAGCGGCTGCGACGCGCTGTCCGCGAAGAGCAGCGCCACCAGCATGTCGTTCCACACCCACAGGAACTGGAAGATGGCGAGCGAGGCGATCGCCGGGCGCCCCACCGGGAGTATCAGCCGTGTGAAGATCCGCCACTCGCTGCCCCCGTCCATCCGGGCGGCCTCCAGCATCTCCTTCGGCAGCTCGGCGAAGTAGTTCCGCAGCAGGAACACCGCGAACGGCAGCCCGTACGCCACGTGGAACAGGACGACACCGGGAATCGTGCCGAACAGCCCCAGCTGGCCGAAGAGTTTGGCGACCGGGAGGAGGCCGATCTGCACGGGCACCACGAGCAGCGCCACGACGACCAGGAAGATCGCCTCACGTCCGGGGAAGTCCAGCCACGCGAAGGCGTACCCGGCGAGTGCCGCGAGGACGACCACCAGCAAGGTCGCCGGCACCGAGATCAGCACGGTGTTCCAGAAGGCCTGGGTGATCCCGGCGTTCCCCAGCAGCGCCGAGTAGTTGTCGAAGGACAGCTGGCCGGGACTGGTGAACACGGTCCACCAGCCGCCCTTCGCCGTGTCCTCGGCGGACCGCATGGAGGACATGAACAGCCCGGCCAGCGGCGTCAGCCACACCAGCCCGATCACCACGAGAAACGCCTGGACCAGCCCGTTGCCCAGTCCGCGCCTGACCGCGTTCATCGCTGACTCCCTCGGAAACGGCGGACGTTGAAGACCATGGCGGGGATGACGAGCAGCAGGAGCAGTACGCCGAGCGCGCTGCCGAGGCCCTGGTTGTTGCCGCCGCCGAACGACACCAGCCACATCTGCGTCGCGAGTACGGTCGCGTCCTCCTGCACCGGCCCGGGCGCGATGATGTAGACGAGGTCGAAGACCTTCATCACGTTGATGACGAGGGTGATGAACACGACCGTCAGCACCGGCGCCAGCAGCGGCACGGTGATCCGCCGGAAGATCTGCCACTCGTTCGCGCCGTCCATCCGCGCCGCCTCCAGCGCGTCCCGGGGCAGGGTCGCCAGACCCGCGCCGATCAGGACCATCGCGAACCCGGTCCAGATCCACAGGTACGCCCCGATGATCGCCGGCGTGACGAGCGTGGGCCCCAGCCAGGACACGCCCTCGTAGGGGGCGGCGAAGTTCGAGGCCGGCAGCCTCACGGTGTACGAGCCGTCGTCCAGCCCCTCGAAGCGGAAGGAGCCGTCGGCCCCCGTGGTCGTCGAGGCGACCGCCTCCCCGTCACGCACCGCCTCGACCGTCATCTCCGGCAGCCCGCTCTCCCGCTGGTCGACCTTGCCCTGCTCCCCTCCCCCACCGGGCGTGAAGTCGAGGTACACGACACCGCTGAGCTCACCGGGGCCCGCCTTCTGCCCCGCAGCCGCGTTCGCCGGCCGGGCGTCCTCGGGAAGGTCCGCCGGCAGCACACCGACGAGGCCCAGTGTCACGGCGTCCCCGGGAGACGCGGTCGCGCTCGTGCCGTACGAGCCGTCCGCGTCCTTCGCCAGGCCCTGCCCGTCGCGGGCCCGGGCCGTCGGATACGTCGACGTGCCCTGGAAGGCGTCGTGCACGGAGACGACAGCGGCGTTCAGCACGCCCTTGTCCGGGTCCTCGTCGTAGGCGAGCCGGAAGATGATGCCGGCGGCGAGGAAGGACACGGCCATCGGCATGAACAGCAGCAGCTTGAAGGCGGTCGCCCAGCGGACCTTCTCCACCAGCACGGCCAGGATCAGGCCGAGGCCCGTCAGCAGCGCCGGGGCCACGACGACCCAGATGGTCGTGTTGCGGATCGCGTTGAGTGTCGCCGGGTCGCGGAACATCTCGGAGTAGTTCTCGCCGCCCACGAACTCGGTGCCGGAGGCGTCGAAGAAGCTGCGGCCGATGGAGAACAGCACGGGGTAGACGACGAGCGCGCCCAGCAGGAGCAGCGCGGGGAAGACGAAGAGGAGGGCGATGATCCGCCCGCGCCGCCGTGAGCGTCGGGCGCGCGCCTTGCCGTCGCCCGGAGCGGGCGACGGGCTTGCCTCTTTCACGAGGGTGGCGGTCATGTCCGGTCAGCTTTCATACGTGTGGCGGTCATGGATGATCAGCCCTGGCCCTCGTACGCCTTGGCCGCCGCGGCCTCCAGCTTCGCCGCGGTGCCCTTCGGGTCCGACGGGTCGCGCAGGAAGTCCTGCAGCAGCTTCCACTCGCCGGCGCCCTTGGTGCCGCCGAAGGACGCCGGGGCCTGGTCGGACATGTCGAAGCGGACCGAATCGCCCGCGGAGACGAGGGACTTGGCGGTCGCGCGGGTGACGTCGTCGCCGTACGAGGCGAGGTCGACGTTCTTGTTCGGAGACAGGAAGCCGCCCGCCTCCGCCCACACCGCCGCGGCCTCCGGGGTGGCGAGGTACTCCAGCAGTGCCATGCCGGCCTTCTGGTTCTTGCCGTCCTTCAGGACGACGGCCGCGTCACCGCCGCTGACCACCGGCGCCTTGCCTGCGCCGACCGCCGGGAAGGGGAAGAAGTTCGCGTCCTCGCCGATGGACTTGCCGAACTGGTCCTTGGCGACGCCCGCGACGAAGTCGCCCTCGTAGACCATGCCCGCCTCGGGCTTCGGTCCGAACACCTTCTCCACCGAGCCCGGGAAGTCGGTGTTCAGGGCCTCCTTCTGACCGCCCGCGATCAGCTGCTTGTCCTTGAACAGCTTGCCGAGGGTGGTGAGCGCGTCGACCACGGACGCGTCGGTCCACTTCAACTCGTGCGCGGCGAGGGCGTCGTACTTCTCGGGTCCGGCCTGGGAGAGGTAGACGTTCTCGAACCAGTCGGTGAGGGTCCAGCCGTCCTCGCCGGCGACCGAGAAGGCGGCGAGGCCGGAGTCGGAGACGGTCTGCCCGGCCTTCAGCATGTCGTCGTAGCTCTTCGGCGGCTCGACGCCGGCCTGGGCGAGAGCGTCGGGGCTGTACCAGACGGTCGACTTGTGGGCGGCCTTGAAGTAGAGGCCGTAGAGGGTGTCCTCGACGCTGCCGTAGCTCTTCCACACGGGAGCGAAGTTGGCGTCCACGGACTTCTGCGTGGTCTTGGACAGCGGCTCCAGCCAGCCCTTCTTCGCGAACTGCTGGAGCACGCCGACCTGCGGGACCATCACCACGTCGGGGGCGTTGCCGCCCTCGATCTTGCTGCCGACGACGGTGGAGACGTTGTCCCCGGTGGACACGAACTCGGTCTTGGCGCCCGTCTTCTCGGTGAACGCGTCCAGGACCTTCTGGAAGTTCTTCTGCTCGGTGCCGGTCCAGACACCGGCCACGTTGATCGTCTGGCCGCTGAGTGCCTTGTCACCGCCGCCCGCGGCGACCGGTCCGCCACCGCAGGCGGTCGCGCCGAGCGCGAGGACGAGAGCGGTGCATCCGGTGAGCAGGGTCGTACGTCGTCGCATCATCGTTGATGTCCCTTCGGGGGATGGGGAGTAGACGGAAAAATCAGGAGGCGCGGGACTCGGTCCCGTCGCTCATCCACCAGGCCGCGGTGGAGCCGGGCAGGACCCCGGCCGGGCAGGGGCCGCTCGACAGCAGCGGGGTGCCGGAGACCGGCGCCGGTGTGGGCGCGGTACCGAAGTTGACGGCGCAGACGAGGCCGTCGCCGCGGACGAAGGCCAGGACGCCGGGCGGGCTGTCCAGCCAGCTCAGCGTGCCCTCGCCCAACTGGGGCAGTGCCTCGCGCAGTTGGAGGCCGTCGCGGTACAGGTGCCAGAAGGAGCGGGTGTCGGCGAGGGCGCGGTCGGTGGCGTACTCGGCGAAGTACTCGGGCTGCGGCAGCCAGGGCTTGGCGCTCTCGGCGCCGGAGGTGAAGCCGAACGGGGACGCCTGTCCCGACCAGGGCAGCGGCACCCGGCAGCCGTCACGGATGCGGGCCCGGCTGCCGGTGCGGTGGAAGATCGGGTCGGTGAGCACGTCGTCGGGCAGGTCGACGACCTCGGGCAGGCCCAGCTCCTCGCCCTGGTAGATGTACGCGGCACCGGGCAGCGCCAGCATCAGCAGCGCGGCGGCGCGGGCGCGGGCGGCGCCGAGGCCGCTGCCCTCGGTGGCGGGTTCGCCGTAGCGGGTGACGGTGCGGACCTGGTCGTGGTTGTTGAGGACCCAGGTGACCGTCGAGCCCGTGCCGGCTATGTCCTGCATGGCCTCGGAGATGACCTTGCGGAACGCGCCGGCCTCCCAGGGGGCACTGAGCAGGTCGAAGAAGAAGGCCTGGTGGAGCTCGTCGGAGCGGACGTACTGGGCGTGCTCACGTGCGGTCGGCACGGACACCTCGCCGACGAGCAGGCGCTCACGGCCGTCGCGGGCGGTGTACTCCTCGCATAGGGAACGCCAATGGCGCCACACCTCGTGCACCTCGGGCTGGTTCCAGGCGAGGGGGTTGACCGAGTCGCGGGTGCGGGCGTCGGCCTCCGGGTCGTCGGAGTCGGGCAGCTCCGGGTGCTTGTAGAGGCCGGCGGCGACGTCGATGCGGAAGCCGTCGATGCCCCGGTCGAGCCAGAAGCGGAGGATGCGGTCGAACTCCGCGGCGATCTCGGGGTTGCGCCAGTTCCAGTCGGGCTGCTCGGGCGCGAACATGTGCAGGTACCACTGCCCGGACCGCCCGTCCGCCTCGGTCACCCGGCTCCAGGCCGGGCCGCCGAACATGGAGTGCCAGTTGTTGGGCGGCTCGGTCCCGTCGGCGCCGCGGCCGTCGGCGAAGTGGAAGCGGGCACGGGCCGCGCTGCCGGGTTCGGCGGCCAGCGCCTCCTCGAACCACGGGTGCTCGCTGGAGCAGTGGTTCGGAACGATGTCGAGCAGCACCTTGACGCCGAGCCGCCGGGCGGCCGCGACCAGCTGGTCGAACTCGGCGAGGTCGCCGAAGAGCGGGTCGACGTCGCAGTAGTCGGCCACGTCGTACCCGTGGTCGTGCTGCGGCGAGGGATAGAAGGGGCTCAGCCAGATCCCGTCGACCCCGAGCTTCTTCAGATACGGCAGCCCGGCCCGGACCCCGGCGAGATCGCCGACACCGTCGCCGGTGCTGTCCAGGAAGCTACGGACGTAGACCTGGTAGATCACCGCGTCACGCCACCAGTGGTACTTACTCAGCATGCATGCATGTTAAGTATCCGTTTCAGGAGGGTGTCAATGAACTGGACGCAAGCTACCGAGCAGTTGACCTAACAAAATAGGGCATACCGTGACAGGATGCGGAGGGATGAGACGCTGCCGTTACTTAACAGGTAACTACTCAGCGCGCGATGGTGTCGAGCTCGCGCGCCAGCCGCCGCACAGCGGCCTCGGGCGTCTCGCGCCCGGTCATCGCGTCGTGCACGACCGCCTGCACCACCAGGCTCACCTGGTCGTAGCGCGGGCTCTTGGGGCGCGGCGCGGCCGTCAGCACGCTCTCGCGCAGGGTCGGCAGATACGGGAACTCCCGCACCAGCCCGGGATCCTCGTACAGGTCGGCCCGCACCGGCGGCAGGGCGCCGCGCGTGAGGACCTGGCGCTGGACGCGCTCACTGGTCAGGTACGCGATCAGGCGGGCGGCCGAGTCGGGGTGCCGGGCATGGGAGCTGACGGCCAGGTTGGAGCCGCCCAGCACACTCGTCCCCGGACCGTCCGGACCCGGCAGCGGCACGGCACCGATCCGCCCGGAGACCGGCGAGCCCTCGGCCGACGCGCCGACATAGGCGTACGGCCAGTTGCGGAGGAACAGCAGACGTCCGTCCTGGAAGGCCTGCTTGGACTCCTCCTCCTTGTAGGTGAGCGCCCGCTCGGGGATCCAGCCCTCGCGGACGCCCCGGGCAAGGAAGTCGATGCCGTCGCGGGCCGCCATCGAGTTCACGGTGACGCGCTCACCCTCGTCGCCGAGGATCGAGCCGCCCGCCGAGTAGACGGCCTCGGCGGCGTTGACCGTGAGCCCTTCGTACGGCAGGAACTGCCCCGCGTAGCCGTCCAACCCGTACTTGGGCGCGATGGTCTTCGCGGCCCGTTCGAGTTCGGCCCAGGTGCGCGGTGGGTCGACGCCCTCCTTGGCGAGGATGTCCTTGCGGTAGAGGAGCAGACCGGCGTTGGTGACGTACGGGACCGCGTACAGCTGTCCGTCGTAGGTTGCCGTGTCCACGACCGGCGGCAGGAAGCTGCCCAGCGGGAAGCGGTCACGCGCCAGCGGGCGGATCCAGCCCTGCGCCGCGAACTCCGAGGTCCAGCTGACGTCGATGTTGAGGACGTCGAAGCGGCTGCGGTCGCCGCCGCGCAGGTCGGTCGTCATCTGCGCGTGGGTCTCGTCGGCGGAGTCGGGCAGCTCGACGAGAGTGACCTTCTCGTCGGGGTGGGTGCGGTTCCAGCCCTCCAGGACGGAACCGAGATAGCCGGTGAGGTCGCCGGCGGTGGCGAGGGTCAGGGGTCCCCTGCCACTCGCGGGACCCTCGTCGGCGCGGGCGCCGGAGGCAACGTAGCCGGTCAGGATCACAACGAGGACGAGAAGGCCCCTACCGGCGGCGTGGATCCACCGCATAGGTTCCTCCTTGCACACCGGCCCCAGGCACCTTCGCCCGGAGTCAGAGGCCATGTATACCTGTTAGGTATGCGCGATACTAGGCCTCGCGGCACATTACCCATGATGCGAGGAGGAGAGCACGAGTGCGGCTGCCCCTCCTGGCCCTGCTGGCGCGCGGCCCGGCGCACGGCTATGAGCTGAAGCAGGACCTTGAGCAACTGCTGGGCTCCGCGTACCCTCAGCCGAATGTCGGCCAGATTTATGTGACCCTCGCCCGTCTCGAGAAATCGGGGCTGATAGAGGGCGAGGACGTCGAGCAGTCGAGCCGGCCCAACAAGAAGGTCTACCACCTCACCGACGCCGGGCGTGAGGCGCTGCGCGCCTGGTTCGAGGAGCCCGAGGACGAGCCGCGGGTGCGGGACGAGTTCTTCATGAAGCTGGCCGTCGCCCCGCAGACGGGGCTCGCCAGCCAGATCGCCCTTATCAACCAACAGCGGCGCCAGTACTTGAACACCATGCGTCAACTGTCGAAACTGGCCGCCGCCGAAGACCGGGACAACCGCATCGCCCATCTGCTGATCGAGGGCGCGATGCTGCATCTGCAGGCCGACCTCGACTGGCTGGAACGGTGCCAGGAAGAGCTGGAGGAGCTGGAGTGAGCGACGATTCCGCTCCTGCGCTGGGCGCCGACGGTCGTGGCGCGCGAGCCGGTGGCTCCGCGCCGCAGGCCGAGAGCTCTGCGCTGCCCGCTGAGAGCTCTGCGCTGCCCGCTGAGAGCCGACCGGTGCTGCGGGCGGAGGGCCTGGTCAAGACGCATCAGGGCGGCGAGGGTGCTCCGGCGCATGCCGTGCGGGGTGTCGATCTTTCCGTCCGGAAGGGCGAGTTCGTGGCCGTCACCGGTCCGTCCGGTGCCGGTAAGTCGACCTTGCTGCATCTGCTGGGCGGGCTGCAGCGCCCGGACAGCGGGAGCATCTGGCTGGACGGCGAGTGCGCGGACCGGTGGAGCGAGGCCCGCTGGGCGGTGGAGCGCAGGAAGCGGATCGGCATCGTCTTCCAGTTCTTCAACCTGGTCTCCGACCTGTCCGTCGCCGACAACGTGGAGCTGCCCGCGCTGCTGGCCGGCGTCGCGCCGAAGCGGGCGCGCACCGAGCGGGCGGAGCTGCTGGGCGAGCTCGGTCTCGCGGGCAAGGAGCGGAGTCTGCCGGGCGAGCTGTCCGGCGGTGAGCAGCAGCGGGTCGCGCTGGCCCGCGCCCTGGTCAACCGGCCGCCGCTGCTCCTGGCCGACGAACCGGCCGGCAGCCTGGACAGCAAGGGCACCCGCGAGGTGATGCGGCTGCTGTCCCGCTTCCACCAGCGCGGCCAGGCGATCGTGCTGGTCACGCATGACGCCCGACTGGCCAGCGCCGCTGACCGCGTGATCAGCTTCTTCGACGGCCGCATAGCCGACGACGCCGAACTGGACGGCGGTCCGCCGCCACGCCGGCCCGGGACGTCGGGTGTGCTGGAGCTCAGGGACTGAGATGCGGCTCTACGACGATCCCCGCCCCCTGCGCGGGCCCGCCGGTCCCGAGCGGCGAGGCTGACGCCCATGCGAGCCACCCTGCGCTGGGCGCACTCCGATCTGCGGACACATCGCGGCGAGGCGCTGTTCCTCGTGCTGGCCACAGCCGGGATCGTCGTGTCGTTGTTGCTGGCCACGGCCCTTTTCGGCTACGCCACCAACCCCTGGCAGCGCGTCTTCACCCAGGCGCACGGCGCGCACGTGTGGCTGCACACCGGGCCCTCGGCCGACACCGGGAAGCTGACCGACCTCGACGGCGTCGAGTCCGTCGCGGGTCCCTACCCGACCGCCTCCACCACCCTGTCGTCCCAGGGCACCCGTGCCACCGTCGAACTGCGCGGCACCCCCGAGCGCCCCACCGTCGGCCGCCCGCTCCTCACCTCCGGCCACTGGCTGGACCCCGCGAAGCCGGACGGTGTCGTCCTGGAGACCCGCCTCGCCCGCGCCCTTCTCGCCGCCCCCGGCGACACCCTCACCCTGCCCGGTACCGGCACCGACACCGGCACTCCCCGGACCCTGACCGTCCTCGGCGTCGCCGACAGCGCAGAGCCGCGCTACCGGCCGGGCGAGCAGCCGGGCCTCGTCTGGGCGCCGCCTTCCGCCGTGCCCGACCCGGGCGGCCAGGTGATCGGGCTGCGCCTGACGGACCCCGACGACACGGACTACGCCGTCCAGCGCGCCGTGACCGTGCTGGGCGCCGGCGCGGTCAGCGAGGTCTCCACCTGGAAGCAGGGCCGCGCCGAGGCACAGGGCGACAACCGGCTGCTCGGGCAGGTGCTGGGCCTGTTCGGACTGGGCGCGCTGGTCGCCGCCGGGCTCGCGGTGCACGGGGCGATCGGCACCCGCATCCGCGGACATCTGCGGGACATCTCCGTGCTGAAGGCGATCGGCTTCACGCCGGGCCAGGTGGTCCGCGTCTTCCTGCTGCAACACCTCGCCTACGCGCTGCTGGGTGCCGTCGCCGCCGCGACCCTGATCCAGGCCCTGGGCAGCCATATCCCGGGCCGGCTCGGGGACGCGGTCGGGGTGTGGCAGGGACTGCCCGGGCACACCGTGGCACTGTTCACGGTTCCCGTCGCGGCGGTGCTGCTCATCGGCGCGACCACCGGGCTGGCGGCGTGGCGGGCGGGACGCGTGCCTCCGGTGCCGGTGCCACGGCCCGCGGCACCGCTCGGCGGGCGGCTGTCGGGGGTGGCCCGGCAGGCCCTCGGGCTACGGCTGCCGCCCGCGCTGGTGCTGGGCTGGCACCGGGCGTTCACACGTCGCCTGCGGTCACTGGCGACGGTCGCCCGGCTCGCGCTGCCGCTGCTGCTGATCGTGGTGGCGATGAGCGCGTGGACCACGATCGAGCGCTTCGACAGCAGCCCCGAGCAGATCGGCCTGCCGACGGCCCTGACCGTGCACACCGAGTCCGGCCTGGCCGACCGGGACACCCGCACGCTGCTGGAACGCGACCCGCAGGTCACCGCCGCCTACCCCGGCGTCGAGGTGGCCGCCCTGGTCCCGGGCCAGACGGCCACGATCGCCCTGCGCGGCCTCGGCACCCGCGCGGACCCCTACCCGTACGCCCTGGCCGAGGGCCGCCCCGCGCAGGGCCGCGACGAGGCGGTGGCCGGGCAGGGGCTGCTGGATCTGCTGGACGTGCGGGTCGGCGACTGGGTGCGGATGACCGTCGGCGACCAGCCGCAGATCCTGCACATCGTGGGCCGCAGCGTCGAGCCGGAGAATGCCGGCCGGGTCATCTCCACCTCCCTCGACACCCTCCGCGAGAACGACCCCGGCCTCGGCCCCACCCTCTACGAGCTACGGCTCCGCCCGGGCGCGGACCCCGGTGAAGTCGCCGACCGGCTGGCCACCACCGGGCACGGACGCCTCGACGTACACGCCGTCCCGAACCCCGCCGACGGCCTCTCGGCCCTGCGCGGAGTCGTCGTCGGCCTGATCGCCGTGCTGGCCCTCATCGGGCTCATCGAACTGCTCACCGCGATCGGCGGCGCCGTCCGCGAGGGCGAGCGCGACCTGCTGGCCCTCAAGGCCATCGGCCTGTCCCCCCGGCAGATCACCGCGATCACCGTCATCTCCACGGCCTGCACCGCCCTGGCCGCGGTCGTCATCGGCACGGCACTGGGTACGCCCCTCGCACACTGGCTGATCGACGCCCAGGGCAGATCGAGCGGCATCGGCGCCGGGATCGCCCAGGGCCCGTCCATCGCCCTCCTGCTGCTGTTCGGCACGGCGGCAGTCGCCGGAGCAGCCGCACTCGCCGCCGTCCCGGCCTCCCGCGCGGCCCGCCGCCGACTCGCCGACACCCTGAGCGCGGTCGCCTGACCGACGACCGGGCCGCTGCACATTCGGCGAGGTCAGCTGCCGTAGGGGCCGGGGCCGTATGGCTGCTGCGGGTTGTACGGAGGCGGCTGGTTGTACGGAGGCGGTGGGTTCTGCGGCGGCTGCGGACCGTACGGGTGCTGCGCGGCCGGGCCGTACGGATTCCCCTGCGGGGGCCGGCCGTAGGGGTTCCCGTGCGGCGCGTACGGATTCCCCTGCGGCGGTACGAAGCCGTTCGGGGCGTACGACGGGGGCGGCGGGGTCGGCATCGGAGCGGGCGTCGGAATCGGCGGCAGGGTGGCCGGGTGGGCCGCCAGCCCGATGCCGTACCGGTTCTTGAGCCGGCCCATCTCCAGCAGGGCGATGCCCGTGACCGTCACGGGGGCGCCCAGGATGAAGACGAAGCCCAGTGCGAGGCCGAGACCGTGCAGGTCACCGGTGACGAGATCGGGAATCGCCATCAGCCAGGTCGTCACCGTCGCGAGCAACGGCGGCAGACTGCGGTGCACGACAGCGGTGCCGAAGAAGTTGCCCGAGATCCGGTAGGCGCCGGCGATCACGAAGAAGCCCATCCACAGCCCCACGAGGCTGCACAGCATGTTCCCGAGGACCCCGAGGCCGCCCCCCAAGCGGAAGATCAACACCGTCCCGAGCGCCGAGCCGATGAACAGCAGCAGCAACTTCAGCGACCTGACGAGCGGCTCCCGCAGCTGCCCCACCGTCCCGGCGCCGGAACGCCGCCACAGATAGAGCATCACGCCCACCGTGAGCGGTGTGATGAACAGCAGGACCGCGCAAGCGGTCGCCGCGTTGTCCAACATCTCGTCGAACGCGAACCCGCCCTCGACGAAGGTGTAGACACCGAACGCCGCAACCGCCCCCACGATGACCCGCGCCTTCTTGAGCGCGTCCACCGACGGATCCAGTGAGTCCGGAATCCAGGTCGGATGGAACACCGCCCGCGCCACCTGATGAGGCTTCAGGAACGACTGGGCGGTCAGGGCGCCGCCGGTCCAACTCCCTTGCGGATCAGCCAATTCGCACTCCCCCGAGTGATCGTGCCCATGATCAACGAGGGAGTCTACGGGAAGCGGACGACCACGCGCCGCCCGCCTTCCGCATCCGCGGTTCCTGCCGGATCCGCGGTCACTGCCGGCCGCGCAGCTCCCGGTACTTGGCGACGAGGGCCTGCGTCGACGCGTCCAGCCCCGACACCTCGGCGCCCTCGGTCAGCGCGGGCTCGACGCGCTTGGCGAGGACCTTGCCGAGCTCGACGCCCCACTGGTCGAAGGAGTCGATGTTCCACACCGCGCCCTGCACGAACACCTTGTGCTCGTACAGCGCGATCAGCTGCCCGAGCACCGACGGCGTCAGCTCGCGCGCGAGGATCGTGGTCGTCGGGTGGTTGCCCTTGAACGTCTTGTGGGTCACCAGCTCCTGCGGCACCCCCTCGGCGCGCACCTCCTCCGGCGTCTTGCCGAACGCCAGCGCCTGCGTCTGCGCGAAGAAGTTCGCCATCAACAGGTCGTGCTGTGCCTTGAGTCCGTCGCTCATCTCGGCGACGGGCTCGGCGAAGCCGATGAAGTCCGCCGGGATCAGCTTGGTGCCCTGGTGGATCAGCTGGTAGTACGCGTGCTGCCCGTTGGTGCCCGGCGTGCCCCACACGACCGGCCCGGTCTGCCAGTCGACCTCCCGCCCGTCCCGGCCCACGTACTTGCCGTTGGACTCCATGTCCAGCTGCTGCAGATACGCCGTGAACTTCGACAGGTAGTGGCTGTACGGCAGCACCGCGTGCGACTGGGCGTCGTGGAAGTTGCCGTACCAGATGCCCAACAGGCCGAGCAGCAGCGGCACGTTGGACTCCGCGGGCGCGGTGCGGAAGTGCTCGTCGACGATCCGGAACCCGTCGAGCATCTCCCGGAAGCGGTCCGGGCCGATGGCGATCATCAGGGACAGGCCGATCGCCGAGTCGTAGGAGTAGCGCCCGCCGACCCAGTCCCAGAACTCGAACATGTTGGCCGTGTCGATGCCGAAGTCCGCCACCTTCTCGGCATTCGTCGACAGGGCGACGAAGTGCTTGGCGACGGCTTCCGGACCCGCCTTCAGCTCGCCCAGCAGCCAGTTGCGCGCCGAGGTCGCGTTGCTGATCGTCTCGATCGTCGTGAACGTCTTGGAGGCGATGACGAACAGCGTCTCGGCCGCGTCCAGGTCGCGGGTGGCCTCGTGCAGGTCGGCGCCGTCGACGTTCGACACGAACCGGACGGTCAGGCCGCGGTCGGTGAAGCTGCGCAGCACCTCGTACGCCATCGCCGGGCCGAGGTCGGAGCCGCCGATGCCGATGTTGACGACGTTCTTGATGCGCCTGCCGGTGTGCCCGGTCCAGACGCCGGAGCGGACTCGCTCGGCGAAGTCGGCCATCTTGTCGAGGACGGCGTGCACCCCCGGGACGACGTTCTCCCCGTCGACCTCGATCACCGCGTCCCGGGGTGCGCGCAGCGCGGTGTGCAGCACGGCGCGGTTCTCGGTGGTGTTGATCTTCTCGCCGCGGAACATGGCGTCCCGCAGCCCGAACACGTCCGTCGCGGCGGCCAGCTCGCGCAGCAGCCGCAGCGTCTCGTCGGTGACCAGGTGCTTGGAGTAGTCGACGTGCAGGTCACCGACCTGCAGCGTGTACCCCGCACCACGGTCCGGGGCGGCGGCGAACAGCTCCCGCAGCCGCACTTCGCCAAGCTCCTCCCGGTGCTTGGCCAACGCGGTCCACTCGGGCGTCTGGTTGAGCCTGGTACGGCCGTCTGCGTTCATGTCCGACTTCAGCCTTCTTTCGTGCCTGTCCCAGCTGTTCCAACCTAATTGATCAGCGCGCGGCATGAGCCGTCGTGGCGTCGTCGTCCGGCGCAACAACAGGTACGTCCGGCTTGCGCACAGGTATCAGCGAGGCGACGGCCAGTACGAAGAAGGCGGCCGTGAGCAGGGGCGGGGTGTTGAGGCCCCAGGCGGTGGCGACGGCGCCGCCCAACAGGGCGCCGAGCGGCACCCCGGCGAAGGCCAGGGTCCGGAACGCCGAGGCCACCCGGCCCAGTAGAGCCGCGGGGCTGCGCTGCTGAATGAGGGTCGTCGTGTTGACGTTCCACACCATGCCCATGAGCCCGAAGACGGCCAGGGCGGCCACCAGCACGGCCAGGCTGCGCACGGTGCCCATGACGACGAGGGCCGCGATCTGCACCGCACCGGCGAGCAGCACGGCCCGGATCCCGCCCAGGCGCTTCACGATCCGGCCGTTCAGCACTCCCCCGGTCAGGCTGCCGAGGGTTAAGGCGGCGCCCGCCATCGCGTACCCCACGGGGCCGGCGTCCAGCCACTCGGTCACCAGGAGGACCAGGGTGGCGAGCTGGGCACCCATGCCGAAGTTGCACAGCGCGGTGGCCGCGCACAGTCCTCGCAGGGCCCGGTCGCGCCACAGCGTGCGCAGTCCCTCCGCGATCTCCCGGCGCAGGGTGCTGCCCGCCGGTGCCGGCCCCCGCTCGGGCGCCTCGATCCGCAGTGAGGCCACCAGCACGGCCGCCACCAGGTAGGTGCCGGCGTCGGCCGCGAAGGGCACGGCCGCTCCCACCGCCAGCAGCACCGGCACGACCGGCCCGCCCACCACTCCGCCGGCGATACGCTGCCCGGTCATGAGGCGGGCGTTCGCACTGCCCAGCGCGTCACGGTCCACCAGGGCGGGGAGCAGGGCCGTGGCGGCGTTGTCGAACAGTGTCTGGAGCGCGGTCAGCGTGAAGGCCAATGCGATGAGCAGGCCGATCGAGGCGTGCCCGAACGCCACGGCCACCGCGAAAGCGCCGACCAGGAGGCCCCGTAACGCATCCACCGTCCACATCGCGCGCCGCTGGTCCACCCGGTCGGCGACCGCGCCGCCGAGCAGCCCGAAGATGATCCACGGCAGATAGCCGCAGGCAGTGACCGCGGCGATCAGCAGCGGCCGGTCGGTGAGGGTCACGGCAAGGAGCGGCAGGGCAGCCGTACGCAGGGAGTCGCCGAAGCTGGAGAGCACGGCGGCACTCCACAGCCGCCCGAAGCCTCCGCGCCACACGGGCGCACCCACGCCCACCGTCCCAGCCGTCGCCACGACTCCCCCTCCCGGTCCGTCGCTCGGTCCTTCGATACGAAAGATCGATACACAAACCGTAGAGGGCGCCACTGACAATCGGCCCGCGAGCGACTCGGCGCCGGTGCGTCGTACAGATCCGGCCGGGCACCCGAGGGTGTCCGGCCGGTCTCAGTTTCTAGATCTCGCCCCGCAGTTTGGCGAGCGCCTCGGCGAGGATCGCCTCGCCGTCCGCGTCACTGCGCCGTTCCCGTACATACGCCAGGTGCGTCTTGTAGGGCTCGGTGCGCGGCGGGTCCGGCGGGTTGTCCCGGTCCTGTCCGGCGGGAAAGCCGCAGCGCGGGCAGTCCCAGGTGTCGGGAACCTGCGCGTCGCTGGCGAAGCTGGGCTGCGTCTCATGCCCGTTGGAGCACCAGAAGGAGATGCGCAGCCGGGGCGCGGACTCGCCCCGCTCGGCCTCGCCCATCGGCCCCGCCCCGACCCGGCTTCCTCGGATCGCGTTGCCACTTGCCACGGTCGTAACTCCCTGCGTGATGGTGCCGCGAAGCGAGTCGGCGTTTCGCTTCGCTGCGAGCGCCTCAGTCTACGTAAGGCCCAACGCGCGTCCAGTGATTGGAGTTACATAGCCCTCACACCTAGACGCAAGCCCCATGATAGGCCGCGCTCAGCTGCGCGTACCGAACATGGGGCCTTACGTGTGGATTGTGCGTGCCGGTCAGTTGTTCACCTTCATCAGGACACCGAGCACGACAATGCACGCGAACCACATCAAACCGACCACCACGGTGATCCGGTCGAGGTTGCGCTCGGCGACCGAGGAGCCACCGACGGACGACTGCATGCCGCCACCGAACATGTCGGAGAGGCCGCCGCCCTTGCCCTTGTGCATCAGCACCAGCAGCATCAGCAGCCCGCTGAAGACGATCAGGGCGATCGAGAACCCCATAACCACGGCTGGACCAACTTCCTCGGATCTGGATGGACGACAGGGGCACAGCCACTGAGCTGTGCCCCCGCAAGGGTACGACGGATCCCGCTTACCAGGAACTCACTGGTCGCGGAACCGCACGATCTTGACGAACTCGTCGGCGTCCAGCGAAGCACCGCCGACGAGGGCGCCGTCGATGTCGGCCTTGGCCATGATCTCCGCGACGTTGCCCGACTTCACGGAGCCGCCGTACTGGATGCGGACCTGGTCGGCCAGCTCCTGGGTGTACAGCTCGGCGAGCTTGCCGCGGATGGCGGCGCAGACCTCCTGGGCGTCCTCGGCGCCGCAGACCTTGCCGGTGCCGATGGCCCAGACGGGCTCGTAGGCGATCACGATCGTCTCGGCCTGCTCGGCCGGGAGGTCCTTCAGACCACCCTCGACCTGGGCGAGGGTGTGGGTGACGTGGTTGCCCGCCTCGCGGACGTCCAGTTCCTCGCCGACGCACAGGATCGGGGTCAGGCCGTGCTTGTAGGCGGCCTTGACCTTGGCGTTGACGATCTCGTCGGTCTCCGCGTGGTACTGGCGGCGCTCGGAGTGGCCGATCGCCACGTACGTGCACTTCAGCTTGGCCAGCATCGAGCCGGAGATCTCGCCGGTGTAGGCACCGGAGTCGTGCGCCGAGATGTCCTGGGCGCCGTACTTGATCTTCAGTTTGTCGCCGTCGACCAGGGTCTGCACGGAGCGCAGGTCGGTGAAGGGCGGCAGGACGGCGACCTCGACGGCGTCGTAGTCCTTGTCGGCCAGGGCGAAGGCGAGCTTCTGGACGTGCGCGATGGCCTCGAGGTGGTTGAGGTTCATCTTCCAGTTGCCCGCCATCAGCGGCGTGCGCGTGCTCATAAAGGGTCAGTCCTCCAGTGCGGCGAGGCCGGGGAGCGTCTTGCCCTCAAGGTATTCGAGGGAGGCGCCGCCACCGGTCGAGATGTGGCCGAATGCCGTCTCGTCGAAGCCCAGGGTGCGGACGGCCGCGGCGGAGTCGCCACCGCCGACCACGGTGAAGCCCTTGGAGTCGACGAGGGCCTGGGCGACCGCCTTGGTGCCCTCGGCGTAGTCGGGGTGCTCGAAGACGCCCATGGGGCCGTTCCAGAAGACGGTGGCGGCGTCGGCGAGCTTCGAGGCGTACAGCTTGCGGGTCTCCGGACCGATGTCCAGGCCCTCCTGGTCGGCCGGGATGGCGTCCGCGGCGACGGTCGTGGGGTTGGCCGGGGCCTTGGTCTTCAGATCCGGGAACTCGGTGGAGACCAGGACGTCGACCGGCAGGACGATTTCGACGCCGTTCTTCTCGGCGCGCTCCATGTACTCGGTGACGACCGGGATCTGGTCCGCCTGGAGGAGGGAGATGCCGACCTCGTAGCCCTTGGCCTTGAGGAAGGTGTACGCCATGCCGCCGCCGATGAGCAGCCGGTCGGCCTTGGCGAGCAGCTGGTCGATGACGGCGAGCTTGTCGGACACCTTGGCGCCGCCGAGCGCGACGACGTACGGCCGCTTGACGTCATCGGTGAGCTTCCTCAGGACGGCGACCTCGTTCGCGATGAGGTAGCCGGCGTAGTGCGGCAGCTTGGCCGGGAGGTCGTACACGGAGGCGTGCTTGCGGTGCACCGCGCCGAAGCCGTCACCGACGTAGGCATCGGCGAGGACGGCGAGCTGGTCGGCGAAGGCGGCGCGCTCGGCGTCGTCCTTGCTGGTCTCACCGGCGTTGAAGCGGAGGTTCTCGACGACCGCGACCTGGCCGTCGGCGAGGGCGGCGACCACGGCCTGGGCGGACTCGCCGACCGTGTCGGTCGCGAACGCGACGTCCGTGCCGAGCAGTTCACCGAGGCGCGCGGCGGCGGGGGCCAGGGAGAACGCGGGGTCCGGGGTGCCCTTGGGGCGGCCCAGGTGCGAGGCGACGACCACGCGGGCGCCCGCCTCGGCCAGCGCCTTGACAGTCGGCAGGACGGCGCGGATACGGCCGTCGTCGGTGATCGTGGTGCCGTCCAGCGGCACGTTCAGGTCGGCGCGGACGAAGACCCGCTTACCGGCGACGCCTTCGGAGAGAAGTTCGTCGATCGTCTTCATGAAGGGGACTCCTGGGAAGGGCTCGATATCGCTCGCAAGTGCTCGGAAGCACTCGTGATCCAACAGGTCTGATCTGCACGTGAGTCAGGGCTCGGACGGCGCGTCCCTGCGCCGCCCGAGCCCTGCTCTCACATCAATGCGCCTGCTCTGGATATCAGAGCTGGTTGCCGACGAAGACCGTGAGGTCGACGAGGCGGTTCGAGTAGCCCCACTCGTTGTCGTACCAGCCGAGGATCTTCACCGAGGTGCCCTCCTGGACCATGGTCAGGGAGGAGTCGAAGGTGCAGGACGACGGGTCGCTGACGATGTCCGAGGAGACGATCTCGTCCTCGGTGTAGGACAGGTAGCCCTGCAGCTCGCCCTCGGCAGCCTTCTTGAAGGCCGCGTTGACCTCGTCCTTGGTGACCTCGCGCGACAGCTCCACGACCAGGTCGGTGGCCGAGCCGGTCGGGACCGGAACGCGCATCGCGATGCCGTCCAGCTTGCCCTTGAGCTGCGGCAGGACCAGCGCGGTGGCCTTGGCGGCACCGGTCGTGGTCGGGATGATGTTCTCCGCGGCGGCACGGGCGCGGCGCAGGTCCTTGTGCGGGAAGTCCAGGATGCGCTGGTCGTTCGTGTACGCGTGCACGGTCGTCATCAGACCCTTGACGATGCCGAAGTTCTCGTCGAGGACCTTGGCCATCGGCGCCACACAGTTGGTGGTGCAGGAGGCGTTGGAGATGACGTGGTGGTTCGCCGGGTCGTACTTGTTCTCGTTGACGCCCATCACGATGGTGATGTCCTCGTCCTTGGCCGGAGCCGAGATGAGGACCTTCTTGGCGCCGCCGGCGAGGTGCTTGGCGGCGTCGTCCTTCTTGGTGAAGATGCCCGTCGACTCGATGACGATGTCGACGCCCAGCTCACCCCAGGGGATGTCGGCCGGGTTGCGCTCGGACAGCACCTTGATGGTGTGGCCGTCGACGGTGATCGTGTCGGCGGTGTGGGTGACCTCGTGCTTGAGCCGACCCAGGATGGTGTCGTACTTCAGCAAATGGGCCGTGGTCGCGGTGTCACCCAGGTCGTTGACAGCCACGATCTCGATGTCAGCACCCTGCTCCAGCAGCGCGCGGAAGTAGTTGCGACCGATACGACCGAAGCCGTTGATGCCTACGCGGATCGTCACGAACCGATCTCCTCGTTGGTACGCCGGCCATGCGGTGCCGGCGAGCTCTATTTGGGATGTCCCCGACCGCCTACGACCCTACCTCCCTGAGACCGCCGTGGTGACATCCAGATGCCTCATACACGGCACGGCGGTCCGTACCCGCCAGTAGGGGTACGGACCGCCCCGCCCGTAAGCCGGGATCACTCGTTTTGATCACTGTGCGTTGCGCACGGTTGACCTCGGCGTGTCACTCGTCAAGTGAGTCGAGGGCCTTTCCGATGAGCGCCGTCCGGTCGGCCGCCGCGGTGACGTGTTCCAGGCCGAAGCCCAGCAGCACCGTGTCGTCCGTGGTGATCGCACCGTACGACTGGAAGAGCGCCCCGGTGCGCGCCCAGTCCTTGAGGACGGCCGGGCTGCCCGCGGGCGGTCCGGTCACGCTCCAGGCGCCGAGCGAGGTCTCGAAACCCTCGGTCTCGGTGGCCGTGCCGCCGACGACGAGCGCGGCTTGGTCGGCAAGGACGCCGCGTCCGCCGAAGCCCGGGTCGGAGACATAGCTGATCGAGATCTCGACCGACTTGCCGGCATACGCGCTCAGGTCGAACTCCACCTGCTTCCAGCCCGCGGAGGCGCCGGTGAGGGCGTTCCACTGACCGCCGGAGCCGGACGCGGTGCAGCCTGCGGCCGACTGCGTCAGGTAGTGCTTGAGCCAGGGGTGTTCGGCCATGTAGAAGCCGGCCTCGCACTCCGCCGGCACGGCGTTGCTGCTCGCGCCGTTCTTCTCGGGGAGGGTCGTCCAGTCCTCGGTCCCGGTGCCGTGGGCCTCGATCAGGACGTTGTCGTAGCCGGGCTCGACGTCCCAGAGCAACTGGGTGCGCAGGGTCGGCTGCTGCGCCGCGGTCACACCGGTGAGGTCGACGGTCCTGGTGAGCCGCTTGTAGGCGTCGTCGGTGTGCACGGCGGCCGCCATCCACGAACCCGCGTAGGGGCCGTACGGGTTGACCGTTCCGGCGAACTGGCCCGCGCCCGCACTGGCGAACTGCGGGTACGTGCCGACGGCCAGCTGGTCCGAGGTGACGCTGTAACTCCCGGCCTTGTCCAGCGGGTTGCCGGTGGCGTCACCGAGGGTTCCGGTGACGCCGCCGAGCTCGCCGGAACCGGAGAAGCCGGTGGCGCCGGGCAGCGACGTACGGGTGTAGGCGCCCAGGTAGTACTGGCTGAAGTCGTTCGACAGGGTGCCGTCGCCGAGGTCGACGTTGCCGCCGGCCTGCTCGCCCGCCTCCATCAGCTTGCCGCCCTCGTTGAGGTAGGCACGCAACTGGAGTTGGGTGGCGTTGCCGGGGACGTTCGCACCGGTGTAGTGGACGACCGTGTCGAAGTAGCCGAGCACACCGAGCGCGTCGGGCGCGCCCTGAGTGGCGACGTCCCAGACGATCGCCCTGTGGCCGTTGGCCTTGAGCGCGTCGACGTACTTCTGCGCGTGCGTGGCGGGGGCGCCTTCCTCGGCGACCACGAGGACGTCCGCGCGCGGCCGCTCGGCCACGGTGTACGTGAAGTGCTCGCTGGAGACCTTCTTTCCGCTCCTGGTCTCGCCGGTGAACCACACCTCGACCCTGTCGCCCCGGTCGCCGTCGGCGACCTTGGCGCGGTACTCGTCGAAGTAGAGGTTGTCCTCACCGCCGTACGTCTCGCCGCCCTTCCAGGACCGGAGCGCCATGTCGTGCGTACGGCCGCCGTTGACGCGGTACTTGAGCTCCTTGTCGCGCACGGACTTGCGTGCGACGACGGAGACCTCCTGGTCGGCGCCGCGGGAGTACGACGTGGTGAAGGGCGCCGGGGTGAAGTCGGCGGCCTTCAGGCCGAGCGAGGAGGAGGGCTGGTCGGGGTGCGCGGCGGACTCGGCGACGGAGAGCGCGAACGGGACGTTCTTGGCGAACTCCTGCTGGATCAGCTTCTCGTCGTCCGGGAAGTTGAAGCCCGACTGGCAGTCGGCCGCGTTCCACTGGTCGTTGGGGTCGATGTCCGACACGGTCTGGCAGGTCGACATCTCGGGCGTGAACATCGCGATGCCGTTGACGTTCGAGGCGTGGCCGTCCGCCTCGCCGTTCGTCGTGTAGAGCTCCGAGGAGACCTGCGGGTGGTAGCCCGGGATCGCGGGGTTGTCCGGCGTGCCGGCGAGGGCCTTGTAGAGGACGTCGTCGGGGGTGTTGGTGGCCACCTGCCAGCCGACGCCGTAGAGGATCAGCTCGGCCGCGGAGTGGTAGTTGATGCCGTAGTCGAAGCCGATACGGCGCTCGAAGGCGTCCAGTGCCTTGGTCTCCGGCTCGGAGCCCGGGGAGGCGCCGCGGAAGGTCTCGCTGGTCGGGTTCGGGGACGAACCCTCGTCGTCGTAGCCCCACTTGTAGGGGAAGTTACGGTTGAGGTCGACGCCGTCGCCGGTGCTGATGGCACCGTCGCCGTTGATGTCGCGCAGGTTCTTGCGCCACAGACGGTTGCTGGAGTCCTGGAACGTGTAGTCGTAGCCGTCGGGGTTGGCCGAGAGGACGAACCACAGCTCGGTCGAGTCGACGACCTTCTTGATGCGCTTGTCCGTCTTGTAGTTGTCCAGGTAGTGGTGCATCAGCCGCCGGGTCATCTCCGGCGTGATCCACTCGCGCGCGTGCTGGTTGGACATGTACAGGACGGAGGGCTTGGAGCCGTCCTTCGTCTTCTTGGCGTTCTTGCTGAGCTTGAGTGCCAGGATGTCCTGGCCGCCCACCGTCTTGCCGATGGAGACGACCTTGGTGAGGCCGGGGTTCTCCTGCCCCGTCCGGACGATCTCCTCCTTGAGCCCCCCGCTTCCGCTGTACGGGCGGTACACGCCCTCCGCGGCCTTGTCGGTACGGGCCTCGGCGCCGGCGGAGAGGTCGTGCTCGGTGAGCTCGACGCCCTGCTTCTCCAGCTTCTCGGCCTGGTCGTCGGTGAGGTAGACCTCGACGGTGGCCTTGCCCTTCTCGGGCGCCTGCTCACTGAGTTCGTGGCCGTCCTGGCCGGCCGCCAGCAGCAGGGGTACCTGCTTCTTGGTGACTTCGGCGTGGAAGACCTTGACTTCGCTCGGGTCGTTATCTTGTGAACTTCCCGGTTGTGCCTGGGCGATCGGTGCGATACTCGCTCCGCCTATCAGGAGCGCACCGGCAGCGAGGATCGATCTCGCTCTGGGTCTCATGAACCCCCCTAGCAGTGTTTCGCCACAGTGACGAATGACTGCCAGGCTCATGCCACATCACGGTCCCGTCAAGAGTGCCGCAAAGACTGACAAATACCGGTGTGCCGACGTCCCAAGGGGACGTCGGCACCGGCTGGTTGGCGACCCCTCACCTCACCCGACGAGGTTGTCCGCCAGCTCGTCGGAGAGGTTGGCCTCCGTGCCCGGGATGCCCAGGTCCTGGGCCCGCTTGTCGGCCATGGCCAGCAGTCGGCGGATACGGCCGGCGACGGCGTCCTTGGTCAGCGGCGGGTCGGCGAGGGCGCCCAGCTCTTCGAGGGAGGCCTGCTTGTGCTCCATGCGCAGCCGGCCGGCGGCCGCGAGGTGCTCGGGGACCTCCTCGCCGAGGATCTCCAGGGCCCGCTGGACACGGGCGCCGGCGGCGACGGCCGCACGGGCCGAGCGGCGGAGGTTGGCGTCGTCGAAGTTGGCGAGGCGGTTCGCCGTGGCGCGGACCTCGCGGCGCATCCGGCGCTCCTCCCAGGCCAGCACGGACTCGTGCGCCCCGAGCCGGGTCAGCAGGGCGCCGATCGCGTCGCCGTCCCGGACGACCACGCGGTCCACGCCGCGCACCTCGCGGGCCTTGGCGGCGATGGACAGCCGGCGGGCCGCGCCGACCAGGGCGAGCGCGGCCTCGGGGCCCGGGCAGGTCACCTCGAGGGAGGACGAGCGGCCGGGCTCGGTGAGCGAGCCGTGCGCCAGGAACGCACCGCGCCAGGCGGCCTCGGCGTCACAGGTGGCCCCGGAGACCACCTGCGGGGGCAGTCCTCGGATCGGGCGACCCCGCCCGTCGACCAGACCGGTCTGGCGGGCCAGCTGGTCACCGCCCGCGACCACCCGTACGACGTAGCGCGAACCGCGGCGCAGCCCGCCCGGTGCCATCACGATCAGCTCGGAGCTGTGGCCGAAGATCTCCAGGATGTCCCGCTTGAGCCGGCGCGCCGCCATCGCGGTGTCCAGCTCCGCCTCGATCACAATGCGCCCGCTCACCAGATGGAGGCCGCCGGCGAACCGCAGAATGGCGGAGACCTCCGCCTTCCTGCAGCAGGTCCGGGTGACGGGAAGCCGGGAGATCTCATCCTTCACCGCTGCCGTCATCGCCATGGGCCGATCCTTCCATGCATCCGAAAAATACGGTCGTACGCGGCGGCGAGCAGCTCCGGGTCGTGCCGGGGCGTCCCGTCCGTCCGGGCCACCGGGGCCAGCTCGACCGCGGCGCCGAGCCGCTTGGCCGCCTCGGTGAGCACATCGCGGTCGGGCACGGCAGCCTCGTCGGCCAGCACCACGTCCAGGGCGAGTTTAGGGGCGTGTCGTCCCAAAACCTCCAAATGACGCTGCGGTGAGAAGCCTTCGGTTTCTCCCGGTTGCGGCGCGAGGTTCAGGGAGAGCACCCGGCGCGCCTTCGTCTCGGTGAGGGCGTCCAGGAGATCCGGCACGAGCAGGTGCGGAATGACCGAGGAGAACCAGGACCCGGGGCCGAGCACCACCCAGTCCGCGTCCCGGACGGCGGCGACGGCCTCCGGAACGGCGGGCGGGTCGTGCGGCACCACATGCACCGACTGCACCTCGCCGCAGGTCAGGGCGACGTTCGCCTGTCCTCGGACGGTGTCGACCTCCTCGGGCCGGTCCGGGTCGTGCCCCTTGACCAGGGCCTGCAGCTCCAGCGGCACGGCGGACATGGGCAGCACCCGCCCGTGCGCGCCGAGCAGCTTGCCCACCAGGTCGAGGGCCTGGACGTGGTCGCCGAGCTGCTCCCACAGGGCGACGATCAGCAGGTTGCCGACCGCGTGGTCGTGCAGGTCGCCCTGGGAGTGGAAGCGGTGCTGGATGACGCGGGACCAGGTCTGGCCCCAGTCGTCGTCGCCGCACAGCGCGGCCAGCGCCTTGCGCAGGTCGCCGGGCGGCAGAACACCCAGCTCGTCACGCAGGCGCCCGCTGGAGCCGCCGTCGTCCGCCACGGTGACGACGGCGGTGAGATCGCCGGTGATCCGGCGCAGCGCGGCGAGCGAGGCGGACAGGCCCATGCCGCCGCCGAGGGCGACGACCTTGGGCTGGGCGCCCCGGCGGCGTGGCCTGGCGCCACGGGCTTCGGCGGGCCGGGCGGCGCGTGACTCGGGCACCGCCCGGCGCAGCCTGCTCAGCCGCGGTGTACGTCCCGTCATTCCCGTCCCATGTCCCGGTGTACGACCACCGTCTCCACGCCCTGGGAGGCGAGGCGGGCGGCGAGCTTCTCGGAGGTGGCGACCGAGCGGTGCTTGCCGCCGGTGCAGCCGACCGCGATGGTCACGTACCGCTTGCCCTCACGGCGGTATCCGGCCGCGATGAGCTGGAGCAGCTCGGAGTAGCGGTCGATGAATTCCTTCGCGCCGGGCTGGTTGAAGACGTACGCCGACACCTCCTCGTTGAGGCCGGTGAACGGGCGCAGCTCCGGCACCCAGTGCGGGTTGGGCAGGAAGCGCATGTCCACGACCAGGTCGGCGTCGACCGGGAGGCCGTACTTGAACCCGAAGGACATGACCGTGGCCCGCAGCTCGGGCTCCTCGTCACCGGCGAACTGGGCGTCCATCTTGGCCCGCAGCTCGTGCACGTTGAGGCTGGAGGTGTCGATCACCAGGTCGGCGTCGCCGCGCAGCTCGCGCAGCAGCTCGCGCTCGGCGGCGATGCCGTCGACGATACGGCCGTCGCCCTGGAGGGGGTGCGGACGGCGCACCGACTCGAAGCGGCGCACCAGGGCGTCGTCGGAGGACTCCAGGAAGACGATCCGGCGTGTCACGCCCCGGGTGTCGAGGTCGGACAGCGACTCACGGAGGTTGTCGAAGAAGCGACGGCCACGGACGTCGACGACCACCGCGATCCGCGCCACGTTGCCCTGGGAGCGGGCGCCGAGCTCCACCATCGTGGGGATCAGGGCGGGCGGGAGGTTGTCGACGACGAACCAGCCGAGGTCCTCCAGACACTTGGCGGCCGTCGAGCGGCCGGCCCCGGACATGCCGGAGATGATCACCAGCTCGGGGATGGCCACCTCGGGGACCCCGGCTGCGTCGACGCCCGTACTCACCTGTGCTCCGTCTTCCTGGGGTGCGTCCTGCTGGGTGAGATCCTCGCCGTCCTTCCTGTGCGTGTCCTGAGCTTGTTGATCTCGCTCGCCTGTGGGCTGTGTCTCGTGCTCGCTCATCTCTCCTGCCCCCGTCGTTCGTCCGGGGCGCCCGCGGACACGGGCTCCCCCGAGGTCTCCGCCGTCGTATCGGATTCCTCGTCTTCCATGATCTCTCCAGTCGCCGTGTTCACGGCGGGTGCGGCCGGGGCCGCCTGGGCAAAGGCAATGGCGATCGCCTCGGCGGTCTTGCGACCTATGCCCGGAACCTCGCAGATCTGGTCGATTGTCGCGGATCGCAGCCTCTTCACCGAACCGAAGTGCTTGATCAGCGCCTGCTTGCGGGTCTCACCGAGGCCGGGGACGTCGTCCAGCGGGCTGGACCGGAAACGCTTGGCCCGCTTGGTGCGCTGGTAGGTGATCGCGAAGCGGTGCGCCTCGTCCCGGACGCGCTGGAGCATGTAGAGGCCCTCGCTGGTGCGGGGCAGGACGACCGGGTCGTCCTCGCCGGGCAGCCAGACCTCCTCCAGGCGTTTGGCCAGGCCGCAGACGGCGATGTCGTCGATGCCGAGCTCGTCCAGGGCCCGCTGGGCGGCCGCGACCTGCGGCTGTCCGCCGTCGACGACGACGAGCTGCGGCGGGTATGCGAAGCGCTTGGGTCGGCCGTCGTCGTCCTTGAGGCCGTTGCCCCGGCCGTCGGTGACGTCGTCATCGAGGCCGTCGGCGATGGGCGCGGAGGAGGCATCCGTGAGGGGGCCGGTCGACGTGTCGCCGAGGCTGTTCTCGCCGTCGGCCCACTCGCCCGTCTTCTCCCTCTCGGCGAGGTAGCGCCTGAAGCGGCGGGTGATCACCTCGTGCATGGAGCGGACGTCGTCCTGGCCCTCGAAGCTCTTGATCTGGAAGCGGCGGTACTCGCTCTTGCGCGCCAGCCCGTCCTCGAAGACGACCATGGAGGCCACGACGTCGTCGCCCTGGAGGTGGGAGATGTCGTAGCACTCGATCCGGAGGGGGGCGCTGTCGAGGTCGAGGGCGTCGGCGATCTCTTCCAGGGCACGCGAGCGCGTGGTCAGGTCGGAGGCGCGCTTGGTCTTGTGCAGGACGAGCGCCTGCTGGGCGTTGCGCTCCACGGTCTCCATGAGGGCGCGCTTGTCGCCTCGCTGGGGGATGCGCAGGGAGACGCCCGAACCGCGTCGGCCGGTCAGCCACTCCTGAACGGGCTCCACCGGGTCGGGCAGGGCCGGGACGAGGACCTCCTTGGGCACGGCGTCCCCGGTCTCCTCGCCGTAGAGCTGCTGGAGGGCGTGCTCGACGAGGGCGCCGGTGGTGATCTCCTCGACCTTGTCGGTCACCCAGCCGCGCTGACCGCGCACCCGGCCACCACGGACGTGGAAGATCTGCACGGCCGCCTCGAGCTCGTCCTCGGCGACCGCGATGAGGTCGGCGTCGGTCGCGTCGGCGAGCACGACCGCGTTCTTCTCCATGGCCTTCTTCAGGGCCTCGATGTCGTCGCGCAGACGGGCGGCCCGCTCGTAGGCCATCTCGTCGGCCGCCTCCGTCATCTGCTTCTCCAGGCGGCGCAGATAGGTGCTCGTGCGGCCGGTCATGAAGTCGCAGAACTCGTCGGCCAGTTCGCGGTGCTCCTCGGCGGAGACGCGGTCCACGCAGGGGGCGGAGCACTTTCCGATGTATCCGAGGAGGCAGGGGCGGCCGGTGCGGCGG
Source organism: Streptomyces sp. NBC_01017 (assembly GCF_045162795.1). Lineage (NCBI taxonomy): Bacteria > Bacillati > Actinomycetota > Actinomycetes > Kitasatosporales > Streptomycetaceae > Streptomyces > Streptomyces sp. NBC_01017. The sequence continues at coordinate 7,998,050 of NZ_CP108683.1, read as the reverse complement.
GCGTTCTTGAAGACGCCGGCCGAGCACGTGCGCACGGGGAAGACGCGCAGGAGGAGGTCGACGGTGTCGCGGATCGCCCACGCGTGCGCGTACGGCCCGAAATACCTGACGCCCTTCTTCTTGTGACCACGCATCACCTGCACGCGCGGGAACTCCTCGTTCATCGTCACCGCGAGGTACGGGTAGCTCTTGTCGTCGCGGTACTTGACGTTGAACCGGGGGTCGTACTCCTTGATCCAGGAGTACTCCAGCTGCAGGGCCTCGACCTCCGTGGACACCACGGTCCACTCCACGGACGCTGCCGTGGTGACCATCGAGCGGGTGCGCGGATGCAGGCCCGCGAGGTCCTGGAAGTAGTTCGCCAGGCGCTGGCGCAGGCTCTTCGCCTTTCCGACGTAGATCACCCTGCGGTGCTCGTCACGGAACCTGTACACCCCGGGAGAGTCCGGGATCTGTCCCGGCTTGGGGCGGTAGCTGGAGGGGTCGGCCATGTCTCACACCCTACTGGCGCCCGCTGACACTCCGGCGAGCCTGTGGATAACCCTCCCACCCGGTCGGCGGGTCTCCGGGAAGGCGAGAACGGCCAGGGCAGGGCGGTGGTCGGCGCCGGCCTCCGTGAACCGCGGCCCCGGTGGACTGATCGGTGGATCACCCGCGGCCGCGCGGTAAGCCTCACTGGCGTGTCCGTCTCACTGCCGTGCGTGCGGTCCGTCTCACTCGCGTACCTGACGGCTCAGTGGGATACCTGACGACGAGCACACCGATGCCGCGCTCGCCCGGATGACCGCCGTCAGCATGAGCAGACAGGTGGCCCTTGCCTCAGGGCTCTCTCGGGGAGCGGGATGAAGGCGGAGCTGGGCCAGGTGAGCCCAAGCGCCGACATGACCCCGGCCGCCGGGTGACCGCGCGGAGCCTCTGCCTGTGTGGGCAACACCATGACCAGCACGGCGACTTGAGCTGACGGGGCGGGCGGAGGCGTCGGGACTCGGCCAGGGTGCCCGGCTGTTGGGCGACAGGTGTTGTCGGGACTTGGTCAACACGCTTCAATGCGGTGGAACTCGGGGCCCTGAACGACGGCGTACGGATGTGAAGACCCCCGCTATGCCGACGGGGTGGCCCCGAAGATCCGCGCGACCGGTCTGACCAGCCGTTGTGAACAACCACAGAAAGGCCCCTGCATGCCGCACGCCACTCAGCACGCGGACGTCCCCACCGTCGCCACCGCGGAACTGGACACGGCCCTGCGAGGCGGCCCCTTCCACGTAGCCCTGCGTGCCGCGATAGCCGCCCGGGGACTGCCGCTGCAGCGGGTGCAGCACCATCTGTCCCGCCGTGGGGTGAAGGTCGGCGTCACCAGCCTGAGCTACTGGCAGCAGGGTGCGCGTCGGCCGCAGCGCCCCGAGTCGCTGCGTGCGGTGCGGGCGTTGGAGGAGATACTCCAGCTGCCGGAGGAGTCCCTGATCCGGCTGCTCGCCGAGGCCGACGACCACTGCACCCTCCAGCAGCCGGCGGTCCGCTCCTACCGCTCCCTCGTGGAGGCCTCGGGCGTCCTGGAACAGCTGCTGTCCGAACTGGACTGCCCCACCGACGGCGGCCTGCACACCCTCGCCCACCACGAGCGGGTACGCATCGGGGTGCGCCGCGAGCTGGCGGGGCGCGAGTCGCACCACATCGTGCGCGCCCACAGGGACGGTGTGGACCGCTTCGTCGCCGTCCACCACGGCGACCCGGGATGCGTGCCGGAGCGCATGACGGTGCACGCCGTGGAGAACTGCCGTACGGGACGTGTCCGTTGGGACCACGAAACCGGCGTCCTGGTGGCGGAGCTGCTCTTCGGTGCGCGTCTGCGGGCGGGCGACACCTACCTCTTCCGCTACGGCGTCGAGGACGGCACGGCCGCCGTGAGCCGCGAGTACGCCCGGGGCTTCCCGCTCGCGGGCGGCCAGTACACCCTCCAGGTCCGGTTCGCCGAGAACGCCCTCCCGGTCCGCTGTCACCGGTTCTCCCAGCACTCGGCGGCAGCGCCGCGCAGCGGCCGTCAGGGGCTGGCCCTCAGCGGGCTGCACCGATCTGTTCACCTGGTGGAGCCGCGGGTGCGGTCGGGGATCTTGGGCATCGGGTGGGAGTGGGAGTGAGCTGAGGCGCCGGCCGACCCTCGGGCGGGCTCCCCCAGCCAAGGCTCTTGGCCGAGGAGGACGTAAACGATTGCGCAAGCGTTTACGTCCGGCGCCGAATGGGATACGTTCCCGGCCAGAACCCCGCGGCGAGCGGGTTGCGGTGGCCCAGGGAGGGGCGCGGCACAGGGAGGGGATCGTGATGGCAACCATGGCCGACGTCGCGCGGAGCGCCGGCGTGTCCGTGGCGACCGTCTCGCATGTGCTGAACGGCACCCGGCCGGTGCTGCCCCACACCCGCCAGGCGGTACTGGACGCCATGGACGAGCTCGGCTACACGCCAAACACCCTCGCCCGGTCCCTCGTGACCTCCCGCACCCGGTCCATCGGGCTCGCGGTGTCGGCGATCAGCAACCCCTACTTCACCGAGATACTCCAGGGCGTCGAGGCCGGCGCCCTGGAACACGGCTACAGCCTGCTCATCGCCGACCCGCACGACGATCCCGTGCATGAGCGCAAGGTCGTCCAGCTCCTGCACGAGCGCCGCGTGGACGGCATGATCGTCGCACCTTCCGCCGACCCTCGCGAGCTCCTCGCCTACCTCGGGCGCCACAAGGTGCCGACGGTCCTTCTCGACCGCGTGGTCGACACCCCGGCGGACGGCTCGGCGGGGTTCGACCAGGTCTGCGCCGACAGCGCCGAACCCATGGCCCGGCTGGTCACCCATCTCGCCGACCTCGGCCACCGCCGGATCGGCCTGGTCGCCGGCCTGCCGGGGCTCAGCACCACAAGCGAGCGGCTCACCGGGTACCGCGACGGCCTGACGGCGGCCGGGCTCGTGTACGACGAGCGCCTCGTCGTACACGGCGACTCCGAGTCGACCGCAGCCGAACGGGCCACCACCGCGCTGCTGTCGCTCGCCACGCCGCCCACCGCACTCGTCACCGCCAACAACGCGATGACCATCGGTGCCCTGCGCGCCCTGCGTGACCACGGCATGTCCGTGCCCGACGACATCGCGCTGTGCTGCTTCGACGACTTCGCCTGGGCCGACCTGTTCTCGCCCAGGCTCACCGCGATAGCCCAGCCCAGCAGGGACATCGGCGCTCAGGCGGTCCGCGTGCTCCTTGACCGACTCGCCTCACCCGACGGTCCCGCCCGGACCGTGCGCCTTCCCTGCACCTTCGTGCATCGCACCTCGTGCGGGTGTGCCGAAGAGCCGGGGCGGTCCGGGAGGCCCGCGAGGCGCGAGAAAGCCGCGGGGTCCGAGGGCACCGCCAAGCCCTCGGCACCCGACAGTCCCGAACAGTCCCTGACGTCCGTGAAAGGAACCATCTCGTGATCGTCGTCGCCGGTGAGGCCCTGATCGACCTGGTACCGCAGGGCACGGGCGCCCTCGCGGACCTGAAGCCGGCGCTCGGCGGCGGCCCGTACAACACTGCCGTGGCTCTGGGCCGCCTCGGCTCCCCCACTGCCTTCTGTTCCCGAACCTCCTACGACGCCTTCGGTGAGGCCCTGCTCGACGGGCTGCGGGCGGCCGGGGTGGACGTGTCGGCCGTGCAGCGCGGCATCGAGCCGACCACGCTCGCGGTCGCCACCATCGACGACAAGGGCTCGGCCGCCTACTCCTTCTATGTCGAGGGCACCGCCGACCGACTCTTCACGGCGCCTGCGGAGCTGCCCGCGGGGGCCCGCGCGGTGTCCTTCGGTACCTGTTCGCTCGTCCTGGAACCGGGGGCGAGCGCCTATGAGGAGCTGATGCGCAGCGCGGCCTCGCAAGGGGTGTTCACCGCGCTCGACCCGAACATCCGGGCGGGGCTGATCCCTGACCCGGATGGATACCGGGCCCGGTTCAAGAGCTGGCTGCCGTCGGTGTCACTGCTGAAGCTCTCCGAGGAGGACGCGCTGTGGCTGGGCGGCACTCCGCGTGAGTGGCTGGCCGCGGGACCTTCGGCAGTCGTGATCACTCAGGGCGGTGAGGGGCTGACCGCCTTCACGCGGGACGGCGCCGAGCACTCCGTGGCGGGCGAGGAGGTCGACGTCGTCGACACGATCGGTGCGGGCGACACCGTGAACGCGGCCCTGTTGCACGGCCTGGCCGCCCAGGGCGCTCTGTCCGCCGAGGCGCTCGTGGGACTGGGCGCCGACGGTTGGACACGGCTGTTGCGGTTCGCGGCGCGGGCTGCCGCGATCACCTGCTCCCGGGCGGGCGCCGAGCCGCCGTACGCCTCCGAAGTGGGGGACTTCTAGGAGGCGTTCCGCTCGGAGGCGTTCCGGTCCATTCGATTCCGCTCTTGAGCAGTCAAGGTTCATCGCAGCCGCAGGGATCGGGCCGCTGATGATCCAACGTGCGGCGCCCCGCGGGGAGTTCCCGCGGGGCGCCGTACTTCTCAGGACGGGTCCTGGCTCGTTGCTCGTGAGCCTCAGGCCTTGCGGGCCCGCGTGGTCTTCTTCGCGGGCGTCGCCTTCTTCGCGGCAGCCGCCTTCTTCGTGGCCCCGGCCGCCTTGTCCGTGGCCTTGTTGTTGACCGTCTTCGTGGTCCTGGCCGTCGCCGTCTTCTTCGCCGTCGCTCCTGCCGCAACCGTCTTCTTGGCGGCCGTCCTGCGGGGCGCCTTCACGGGGGCGGCGTCGCTGATCCGGTCAGGGTCGAGGATCTCGCGCAGGAACTTGCCGGTGTGGCTGGCGGGGACCGCGGCAACCTGCTCGGGGGTGCCCTCGGCGATGACGAGGCCACCGCCGGCGCCGCCCTCGGGACCCATGTCCACGACCCAGTCGGCGGTCTTGATCACGTCGAGGTTGTGCTCGATGACGATGACCGTGTTGCCCTTGTCGACCAGGCCCGACAGCACCCTCAGCAACTTGCTGATGTCCTCGAAGTGCAGACCGGTGGTCGGCTCGTCGAGAACGTAGACCGTGCGGCCGGTGGAGCGCTTCTGCAGCTCGCTGGCGAGCTTCACCCGCTGTGCCTCACCGCCGGACAGGGTGGTCGCGGACTGACCGAGCCGGACATAACCGAGACCGACGTCGTTCAGCGTCTTGAGGTGACGGTTGATCGACGGGACGGCCTCGAAGAAGTCCATGGCTTCCTCGATCGGCATGTTCAGGACCTCGGCGATGGACTTGCCCTTGTAGTGGACCTCCAGGGTCTCCCGGTTGTACCGGGCGCCGTGGCAGACCTCGCACGGGACGTACACGTCCGGGAGGAAGTTCATCTCGATCTTGATGGTGCCGTCGCCCGCGCAGTTCTCGCAGCGGCCGCCCTTGACGTTGAAGGAGAAGCGGCCCGGCATGTAGCCGCGGACCTTCGCCTCGGTGGTCTCGGCGAACAGCTTGCGGATGTGGTCGAAGACTCCGGTGTACGTCGCCGGGTTCGAGCGCGGGGTGCGGCCGATGGGCGACTGGTCGACGTGCACGACCTTGTCGACGAGGTCGTCGCCGTCCACCCGCGTGTGCCGCCCGGGCACGCTGCGGGCGCCGTTCAGCTCGCGCGCGAGGTGCGTGTACAGGATGTCGTTGACCAGCGTGGACTTGCCGGAGCCGGACACACCGGTGACCGCGGTGAACACGCCCAGCGGGAACGAGACGTCGATGTCCTGGAGGTTGTTCTCACGGGCGCCGTGCACCGTGAGCTGCCGGGACGGGTCGTGCGGGCGCCGGATGTCGGGCAGCGGGATCGACTTCTTGCCGGCCAGGTACTGACCGGTCTGCGACTCGGCGTTGGCGAGCAGTTCCTTCAGGGAGCCGCTGTGCACGACCTTGCCGCCGTGCTCACCGGCGCCGGGGCCGATGTCGACGATCCAGTCGGCGACCTTGATGGTGTCCTCGTCGTGCTCGACGACGATGAGCGTGTTGCCCATGTCGCGCAGCCGGACCAGAGTCTCGATCAGCCGGTGGTTGTCGCGCTGGTGCAGACCGATGGACGGCTCGTCGAGGACGTACAGCACGCCGACGAGTCCGGAACCGATCTGGGTGGCAAGGCGGATGCGCTGGGCCTCGCCACCGGAGAGCGTGCCTGCCGCGCGGTTGAGCGAGAGGTAGTCCAGGCCGACGTCGACCAGGAAGCGCAGCCGTTCGTTGACCTCTTTCAGCACGCGCTCGGCGATCTTCTTGTCGCGGGCGTTGAGCTTCAGCTCGCCCAGGAATTCCGCGCAGTCGCTGATGGACATCGCCGCGACCTCGGCGATCGACTTCTCCATGATCGTGACCGCGAGGACGATCGGCTTCAGGCGGGTGCCCTCACAGGTGGGGCAGGGCACCTCGCGCATATAGCCCTCGAAGCGCTCCCGGCTGGCGTCGCTCTCCGCCTCGCTGTGCCGGCGCTTGACGAAGGGGACGGCCCCTTCGAACGGCGTCGTGTACACGCGCTCGCGACCGTAACGGTTGCGGTAGCGGACCTCGATCTGCGTCTTGTGGCCGTACAGCAGGGCCTTCCTGGCGCGCTGCGGCAGGCCCGCGAACGGGATGTCCGTCCGGAATCCCAACGCGTCCGCGAGGGCGCCGATCAGACGGCCGAAATAGTCCTTGGTGTGGCCGTGCGACCAGGGGTGGATGGCGCCCTCGTCGAGGGACTTGTCCTCGTCCGGGACGATCAGCTCGGGGTCGACCTCCATGCGCGTGCCGATGCCGGTGCACTCGGGGCAGGCGCCGAAGGGCGAGTTGAAGGAGAAGGAGCGCGGCTCCAGCTCCTCGAAGGAGAGGTCGTCGTACGGGCAGTACAGGTGCTCCGAGTACATGCGCTCGCGCTCGGGGTCGTCCTCGGGGAGGTCGACGAAGTCGAGCACGACCATGCCGCCGGACAGGCCGAGGGCCGTCTCCACGGAGTCGGTGAGCCGGCGCTTGGCGGAGTCCTTCACCGTGAGGCGGTCGACGACCACCTCGATGGTGTGCTTCTCCTGCTTCTTCAGCGTGGGCGGGTTGGACAGCTGGATCGTCTCGCCGTCCACACGCGCGCGGGAGTAGCCCTTGGTCTGGAGGTCGGCGAAGAGATCGACGAACTCGCCCTTGCGCTCGCGCACCAGCGGTGACAGGACCTGGAAGCGGCTCCCCTCCGGCAGCTCCAGGACCCTGTCGACGATGGCCTGCGGCGACTGGCGCGAGATCGGGCGACCGCACTCGGGGCAGTGCGGCTTGCCGATGCGCGCGAAGAGGAGCCGCAGATAGTCGTAGACCTCGGTGATGGTGCCGACCGTCGAGCGCGGGTTGCGCGAGGTCGACTTCTGGTCGATGGAGACCGCCGGGGACAGACCCTCGATGAAGTCGACGTCCGGCTTGTCCATCTGACCGAGGAACTGCCGGGCGTAGGACGACAGCGACTCCACGTAACGCCGCTGTCCTTCCGCGAAGATCGTGTCGAAGGCCAGCGAGGACTTACCCGACCCCGACAGGCCCGTGAAGACGATGAGCGAGTCGCGCGGCAGGTCGAGCGAGACATTCTTCAGGTTGTGCTCGCGCGCGCCACGGACGATGAGACGGTCGGCCACGCCGGTCCGCACCTTTCTTGAGAGAAGTGACAGGGGGGCGAGGCCCCCGTGTTTTCTCGGACTAGGCCCCCGTGATTCTCAGACTAGGGGGAGCCACTGACAACGCCGGTCGGATTCCCGATTGGGACAACAATCCCGAGCCATCCAGCATGCCCGACGCCACGACCGACCCTATAGCACGCGCATTCGATTTACGGCACTCGTTCACCACCTTCACCCAAAGGTGTGGCGAGGCTAATGTCAGCACCATGATTGATCACGCTCGTGACCTGGTGTCTGTACGTGAAGCGACCGAAAGGCTGCTCACCGCAGCGGCCAAGCTGGACAACGCGTCGGTGGCCGAGCCGTCACGGCTTCCCGGCTGGAGCCGCGCCCACGTCCTCGCCCATCTCGCCCGTAACGCGGACGCGCTCGTGAACGTCCTCGAAGGGCGCCCCATGTACGTCTCCGCCACCGCCCGGGACGCCGACATCGAGCGGGACGCCCCTCGGCCCCTCGAGGTGCAGCTCACCGACGTGCGCGACAGCGGGGCCCGCTTCCAGGAAACGGGAGCGGCACCCGCGGACTGGTCACGCACGGTGGAGCTGCGCAACGGGGTCACCGACGCGGCGGCCCGGGTGCCGTTCCGGCGCTGGGTCGAGGTGGAGCTGCACCATGTGGACCTCGGGATCGGGTACGAGCTGGAGGACCTGCCGGCGGAGTTCGTGGAGCGGGAGATCGACTTCCTCTCGGAGCGGTTCACCGGGCACCCCGATGTGCCGTCGACGCGTCTCACGGACGGCACGCGCGTGTGGAGCACGGGCCGGCAGGCGGGCACTGCCGAGGTCACCGTCCGAGGTTCCGCACCCGACCTGCTCGGCTGGCTCGCCGGACGCCGCGACGGCTCCGCGCTGACCGCTCAGGGCGGCATGCTGCCGTCGCTTCCCCCGCTGTAACAGCCGTACGTTCCCTGGGTCGCTCTGCCCGCAACGCTCTGTCCGCTGTGGTGGCCCGACGGCCCAGGGACCGCTCTGCCGCTATAGGCTGCCGACATGACGTACAGCGGACAGGTGACGGTCGGTGGCCCTGCCGACGTGCACGAGCTCAAGGACCTGATGATCACCAAGATCGCGGTCGGCCCGATGAACAACAACGCCTATCTGCTGCGCTGCCGGGCCACCGACGAGCAGCTGCTGATCGATGCCGCCAACGAGGCGGACACCCTGCTGGGCATGATCGGCGACGACGGCATCGCGTCCGTCGTCACCACCCACCAGCACGGCGACCATTGGCAGGCACTCGCCGCGGTCGTCGACGCCACCGGCGCGCGCACGTACGCCGGCCGGGACGACGCCGACGGCATCCCGGTGCCGACCGACGTCCCGGTCGACGACGGCGACATCATCCGGGTGGGGCGCGTGGAGCTCACCGCGCGCCATCTGGTGGGGCACACGCCGGGCTCGATCGCGCTCGTCTACGACGACCCGCACGGACATCCCCATGTGTTCACCGGGGACTGCCTGTTCCCGGGCGGTGTGGGCAACACCCGTAAGGACCCGGAGGCGTTCGCCAGTCTGATCCACGACGTCGAGACGAAGATCTTCGACGCCCTGCCGGACGAGACGTGGGTCTACCCGGGGCACGGCGACGACACCTCGCTGGGTGCGGAACGGCCTCATCTGCCGGAGTGGCACGCGCGGGGCTGGTGACCGCAGGGACGGTGACCCCAGGGACGGTGACCGCAGGGCCGGTCACCGCCGACGGGGGTTGGTGAGGGCCGACCAGGCCATCACGAGCGCCGTGCGCTCCCCACGCACGCGCCCCGTGTGAACCGTTCACACGCGCCGGTGCCCTGCGCGCGCTCCCGGCGTGCGTTGTTGCGCAGTCAACTGGAAGCAGCCCCGCGCAGGATGACGGCTCCTGAGCGGTACGGGCCGCCGGTCTTCAACCCCGCCCTCGACCGGCGGCCCCGGCGGCGGCTGCCGCCGTGGAAGCGGGCGGTGTTCACAAGAACGCAACACCCCTTCCCACTATGCGGAAACTGACCGTCGTGACCTCGACAAACACGACGGCCCACTGCCAATCTCGCGCCATGCACCTTGCCCCCCGCGCGCTGCGCCACGCCGTCGTCCTCGCAACGACAGCCCTGATCGCCACCGCACTCGGCTGTGCTCCGCAGCCGGACGAGAACGCCGCCGGAACACCGTCGGGATCGGCAGGGAAGTCCTGCGCCAAGGGCGAGTTGGCCACCGAGACCGCCGGCAAGCTCACGATCGCCACCGACGAGCCGGCCTACGAGCCCTGGTTCAAGGACGACAAGCCGGCCAACGGCGAGGGCTTCGAGTCTGCGGTCGCGTACGCCGTGGCCAAGCAACTCGGCTACGACAAGAGCGCCGTCGTCTGGCAGAGCGTGCCGTTCAGCAAGGCCTTCGCACCCGGCGAGAAGACCTTCGACTTCGACATCAACCAGGTGTCGATCAGCGACGAGCGCAAGAAGGCCGTGGACTTCTCCTCCGGCTACTACGACGTCCGCCAGGCCGTCATCGCGCTGAAGGGAACCAAGGCCGCCAAGGCGAAGAGCGTCGCGGACCTGAAGGACCTCAAGCTCGGCGCCCAGGTCGGCACGACGAGCCTCAACTACATCGACGACGTGGTGAAGCCGACCCGGCAGACCGCCGCGTACGCCAAGAACGACCAGGCCAAGTCCGCGCTGAAGAACGGTCAGGTCGACGCCGTCGTGGTCGACCTGCCGACCGCCTTCTACATCACCGCGGCCGAGGTGACGGACGCGACGATCGTCGGTCAGTTCGAGAACCAGGGCGGTACGCCGGAGCAGTTCGGGCTCGTGCTCGACAAGGGCAGCGCGCTCACCGGGTGCGTGACGGACGCCGTCGACGCCCTGCGCGGGGACGGCACCCTGGGCAAGCTCGAGCAGCAGTGGCTCTCCGACGCGGTCGACGCCCCGGTGCTCAAGTGACGGTCACGAAGGAGGAGTCCGGCCAGGAAGGCGCGGACGACAACGATGGCGTGTCCGGCGCGGGCGACGACGGCTACGTCCCCTCCCAGCGGCGTCTCGACCGCGAGCGCTACAAGCGGGCCCGCGCCCGCCGCGCCACGGCCATCGCAGCGCTCTCCACGCTGGTCACGGGCGTCGTTCTCTACCTGGTTGTGGTCAACGCGCCGGGCTGGCCGCGCACCAAGGAGACGTTCTTCGACTGGCAGTACGCGCGCGAGGCGTTCCCGAAGATCCTCGAAGGGCTCTGGCTGAACGTCCGACTGCTGCTGATCTGCGGCGCGGCCGTGCTGGTCCTCGGGATGCTCATCGCCGTCGCCCGCACGCTGCGCGGCCCGGTGTTCTTCCCGCTGCGGGCGCTGGCGGCCGCGTACACGGACTTCTTCCGGGGCCTTCCGCTCATCATTAACCTCATGATCGTCGTCCTCGGCGTCCCCGCGCTGCGGCTGCAGGGCGTGACCGTCGATCCCGTGCTGCTGGGCGGTACGGCGTTGACGCTGACGTATTCGGCGTACGTGGCCGAGGTGTTCCGTGCGGGCATCGAGTCCGTCCACCCCTCGCAGCGCGCCGCGGCACGCTCGCTCGGCCTCACCAACCGGCAGGCGCTGCGGCACGTCGTCCTGCCCCAGGCCGTACGCCGCCAGGTGCCGCCCCTGCTGAACGACCTGGTGTCGCTACAGAAGGACACCGGACTGGTGTCGATCGGCGGCGCGGTGGACGCCGTGCGGGCCGCGGACATCATCGTGGGCCGCAGTCTCAACTACACGCCGTACATCGTCGCGGGCCTGGTCTTCGTGGCGCTGACCATCCCGATGACGCGCTTCACGGACTGGGTGACGGCCCGGATGGACCGTCGGCGCGCCCAAGGAGGAACCCTGTGAGCGACGCACCTGTGCTGCGCATGGAGGCCGTGCGCAAGACCTTCGGCAGCTCGGTCGTACTGCGCGACGTCGACCTGGAGGTCGCCCCGCACACGGTGACCGCGCTGATCGGCGCGTCCGGCTCCGGCAAGTCCACGCTGCTGCGTTGCGCGAACCTCCTGGAGGACATCGACGACGGCGCGATCTGGCTGGACGGCGAGGAGATCACCGATCCACGCGTCGACCAGGACGCCGTACGGCGCCGTATCGGTGTGGTGTTCCAGGCGTACAACCTCTTCCCGCACATGACGGTCCTGGAGAACATCACCCTCGCCCCGCGGCGCGTGCACGGCGTGTCCCGCGCGGAGGCCGAGGCACGCGCGCGTGAGCTGCTGGAGCGGCTCGGGCTGGCCGACAGGGCCGGCGAGTACCCGGACCGGCTGAGCGGCGGTCAGCAGCAGCGGGTCGCGATCGTGCGCGCCCTGGCCGTACGTCCCCGGCTGCTGCTGCTCGACGAGATCACCGCCGCCCTCGACCCCGAGCTCGTGGGCGAAGTCCTCACCGTCGTCCGCGACTTGAAGGAGGACGGCATGACGATGGTGCTGGCCACGCACGAGATGGGGTTCGCCCGCGAGGTGGCCGACCAGGTTTGTTTTCTGGACGGAGGCGTGGTGCTGGAACACGGCACGGCCGAGGAGATCTTCGGCGATCCGCAGCAGGAGCGCACTCGGCGCTTCCTGCGGAGGATCGTTGAAGCGGGACGTCTGTAAGGCCGCACAGGCATGTGGCAGGCATGTGGCAGGTAGGTGTAAGGACCGCACCACCATGGCGAGCGGTCCTTACATCGCCCCCGCCCCCGCCCGCCCACATCACGTGTCCGCCTGGCCCGCCCCGGCCAGTCCCGCGACCCGCTCCACCCCGAAGACGTACCCCTGCACACCGCACCCCGCGATGACCCCGTCGGCGCGCAGCGAGACATACGAGTGGTGCCGGAACGACTCGCGCTTGTGGATGTTGGAGATGTGGACCTCCAACACTGGAATGCCGTCACAGGTGTTGAGCGCATCCAGGATCGCGACAGAGGTGTGCGAGTAGGCACCGGGGTTGATCACGATCCCGCAGTGATTCAGCCGTGCCTCGTGGATCCAGTCGACCAACTCACCCTCGTGGTTGGACTGCCGGAAGTCGATCGTGCCGCCGTGTCCGGCAGCCGCCTTGGCGCACAGCGCCTCGACATCGGCCAGGGTCTCGGAGCCGTAGATCTCCGGCTGGCGCTGGCCGAGCAGGTTCAGGTTGGGGCCGTTGAGGATCATGATCGGGGCGTTGGCCAGGGTGCGGGGCACGGTTCCTCCGGTCCGTTCGGGGTTGCGCGGTCCGTCGAAGACCGCTGCTCAGACCCCGGTTTATCACGGTGCACGGTGCACGCCGCGCGTCCTACCCTCCCGGAATGACCACGATCTCGTACCCTCCCAAGCCCTCCCCCGGCGACCGCGTCGCCGTCATCTCCCCCGGCGCGGGCCTGCCCGGGCTCTTCCCGCTCCCCTACGAGCTGGGCCTGGAGCGGCTGCGCAAGGAGTACGGGCTCGAACCCGTCGAGTACCCGGCGACCCGCAAGATGGGCTCCACACCTCAGGAGCGGGCCGACGACATCCACGCCGCCTTCGCCGACCCGGAGATCAAGGCGGTGATCGCGTCCATCGGCGGCGACGACCAGATCACCGTGCTGCCGTTGCTGGACCGGGAGTTGATCCGGGCGAACCCCAAGCCGTTCTTCGGAATGAGCGACAACACGAACCTGCTCATGTTTCTGCGCAACACCGGAATCGTCGGCTATCACGGCGTGAGCGTGATGTGCGAGCTGGGCCGCCCCGGCGCCATGCACCCGCAGACCGCCGACTCCCTGCGGGCCGCCCTGTTCACGTCGGGCGAGTACGAACTCGAACCCGCCGAGCGCTGGAACGACATCAATCGCGACTGGGCCGACCCGACGACCTTCGCTGCGGAGCCGGAGACGCGGCCCGGAGGCGGGTGGAGCTGGGTGAACGCCGACCAGGTGGTGGAAGGCCGCACCTGGGGCGGCTGCCTGGAGATCGTCGGCTGGCTGCTGATGGCCGACCGGGAGATCGCGCGTAACCTCTCGGAGTACGACGGCGGAGTGCTGTTGCTGGAGACGTCGGAGGAGATGCCGAGCGCCGACGACGTCTTCCGGACCCTGCGCAACATGGGCGAGCGCGGGCTGCTCCAGCGCTTCTCCGCGCTGCTGATGGGCCGTGCGAAGACGTGGTCCTTCGAACACCCCAACGGCCCGGAGGAAGCCGCTCGTTACGCCGCTGAGCAGCGCGAGGCCGTGCTGCGGGCCATGCGCACGTATGCCCCCGACACCCCGATCGTCTTCGACGTTGACCTCGGCCACACCGACCCGCAACTCGTCATCCCTTACGGCGGCACCGTGCGTGTCGACGGCCCCGCCCGGCGCATCACTGTCACGTACTGAACGCGGCCGATCGCCCCCGCGCGCCCCCGTAACCCGTGGTCACCGTGGGTAGTTGACGCAGCATGCACGATACACACACCGTGAGGACGCCCTCCATGCTGCGGCTCGCCGCCGCGTCTCTGGCCGGAACGGCCATCGAGTTCTACGACTTCTTCGTCTACGGGACCGCGGCGGCTCTGGTTCTGGGGCCGCTGTTCTTCCCGACGTTCTCGCCGGTGGCGGGGACCCTGGCCGCCTTCGCGACGTTCGGCGTGGGCTTCGTGGCGCGGCCACTGGGGTCGGTGCTGTTCGGGCACATCGGGGACCGGCACGGACGTCGGCCGGTCCTCGTCGCCTCACTGCTGCTGACCGGCGCCTCCACGGTCGCGGTGGGATGCGTGCCGACGTACGACACCATCGGTGTGGCCGCTCCCCTGCTGCTGCTCCTGCTGCGCTTTCTGCAGGGCCTCGGGCTCGGCGGCGAGTGGGGCGGGGCCGTCCTGCTGACGGTGGAGCACGCGCCCGCCGGGCGGCGCGGTCTGTGGTCGAGCTTCCCGCAGGTCGGGCCCGCGCTGGGCTTCCTGCTCGCCAACGGTGTGGTGCTGGGGCTGTCGGCGACGCTGTCCGATGCGCAGTTCGCCGCGTGGGGTTGGCGGGTGCCGTTCTGGGCTGCGGGAGTGCTCGCGCTGGTGGGACTGTGGCTGCGGTCGTCGCTCACCGAGAGCCCTCGGTTCCTCGAAATCGACGAGCCCGCGCGCGTGCCGCTCGCCGAGGTCGTCCGCGACCACTGGCGGCTCGTTCTGCTGACGGCCGGGGCCCTGTCGATCGGGTACGCGATCTTCTACACCGTGACGACCTGGTCCCTCGCCTACGCCACCGAGCGACTCGGCGTGGGCCGCGGTGTCATGCTGGTCTGCATCATGGGCGCGGTGGTGGTGAAGGGCTCGCTGACACCCGTGGTGGCGATTCTCGGCGACCGGTACGGCCGGCGGCCCCTGTGCCTGATCGGGTGCGCTGCCTCCGCCCTGTGGATGTTCCCGTTGGTGGCGCTTCTCGCCACGGGCGAGCCGCTGCTGATGTTCCTCGGCTTCCTCGGGGCGATGCTCGCGTTCATCACGATGTTCGCGGTGATCGCCGCGTATCTGCCGGAGTTGTACGAGCCCCGGGTGCGCTGCACGGGCGCCGCGGTGGGCTACAACCTCGGCGGCGTCCTCGGGGGCGCGCTCACGCCGATCGTGGCGACGGCGCTCGTCGAGCAGGGCGGTCGGGTGCCCTGGGGCGTGGGGGCGTATCTGACGGGGGTCGCGCTGCTCAGCCTGGGGTGCTTCGCGCTGCTGCCCGAGACGCGTCCGGTGGCTGCCGTGGCGCCGGAGCCCGCCACGGGGTGACGGGCTCCGGAACGCCGCGACCACGGGCCACCGGGTGCCGCGGAACTCGGCGGCTACGGATTGAGCGCGAGCTCCAGGTAGGCCGCGAACAGCACCAGGTGGACGCCACCTTGCAGCGGTGTCGCCCGCCCCGGCACCACCGTCAGCGCGCTCACCACCACCGTCAGGGCGAGCAGCACCATGTGGGTGGGGCCGAGGCCGAGGACGAGCGGGCCGGAGAGCCAGATGGAGGCCAGGGCGACCGCGGGGATGGTCAGGCCGATACTCGCCATCGCCGAGCCGAGCGCGAGGTTCAGACTGGTCTGCACACGGTCGCGGCGGGCGGAGCGAAGCGCGGCGATCGTCTCGGGAAGCAGCACCAACAGGGCGATGATCACGCCGACGACGGCATGCGGAAGGTCGGCCGCCGCCACTCCTGACTCGATGGTGGGCGACACTCCCTTGGCCAGGCCGACCACGCCGACCAGGGCCAGCCCCAGCAGCCCCAGGCTGATCAGGGCGGTGCGGCGGGAGGGCGCGTCGGCGTGGTCGTCCGCGGCGATCACGTCGCCCTGCCGGGTGATGGGGAGGAAGTAGTCGCGGTGCCGCACGGTCTGGGTGGTCACGAAGAGGCCGTACAGGATCAGCGAGGAGACCGCGGCGAACGTCAGCTGCACGGTGGAGAACTCCGGGCCCGGCTTGCTCGTGGTGAACGTCGGTAGCACGAGGCTGAGCGTGGCCAGGGTGGCGACTGTCGCGAGGGCGGCGCCGGTGCCCTCGGGGTTGAAGACCGCCGTGCGGTGCCGCAGCGAGGCGACCAGCAGACACAGGCCGACGATGCCGTTACAGGTGATCATCACGGCTGCGAAGACCGTGTCCCGGGCGAGGGTGGAGCTCTTGTCGCCGCCATCGACCATCAGGGTCACGATCAGGGCGACCTCGATGATCGTGACGGCGACGGCGAGGACGAGGGAGCCGAAGGGTTCGCCGACGCGGTGCGCGACCACCTCAGCGTGGTGTACGGCGGCCAGGACGGCACCCGCGAGGACCAGCGTGACCAGCGCGACGACCCCGCCGGGCAGGTCCCGTCCCCAGGTGAAGGCCAGCAGGACGACCGCGAGCACCGGCACGAGGTACGTCCACCCTGTCGTGAGCGACCTGAGCCGATCGATCATGGTGCGATCGTCGCAGAGGGCTTGGGGGTTCGCATTCCGGTCCGAGTGGTTGTCAGGTGGCCCCGCGCCCTCGGGTTGCGGGGCCCCTGTCTTTCTTATGTCGCTACGCGAAATCGGTCGTCTCCTGTACGTCGCAGTCCGTGAAGGACGGCGGCGCGGTGCACAGCGCGGCCATCTGCTCCGCGAACTTGGTCGTCTCGGGGTCGTCGCTGTTGCGCATCGCGTCCTCGTAGGAGGCGAACTCGATCACCACGAGGTAGCGGTTGGGCTGCCCACGGTCCTTGAGGACGGTGCGTCGCGTGGGGCCGCCGTCGCGGCCCGCCAGGCGCTGTTCCGTCTCGTGGGCCAGTTCCCGCATCTCGTCGATGCGCTCGGTCTCGAAGTCGATGATCTGAACAAACTTGATGGGTGCGTCCACAGGTGCCTCCACCCCCGGCCGTGGTGCCCCCCGGACGGGGACACCCCAGCACCCAACGAAGCACCGGGAGCGGCGCTCGGCAATTCGCTGGGCACCACTCCCGGTGTTGGTTCTTCCTACGTCCGACGTGGTCAGACGTCGATGCTGTCCTTCGGAGCGCCTTCGCTCCGCTCCTGCGCCGCTTCGGCCGCCGCCTTCTTCTTGGAGGCCCTCAGGCTGGTGATCGTGGTGACGATCAGGACGGAGCAGATCACGCCGAGCGAGACCGGAATGCTGATCTCGGGGACGTGCACCCCGGACTCGTGCAAGGCGTGCAGCACCAGCTTGACGCCGATGAAGCCGAGGATGATCGACAGGCCGTAGCTGAGGTGGACCAGCTTCCTCAGGAGGCCACCGATCAGGAAGTACAGCTGCCGCAGACCCATCAGCGCGAAGGCGTTGGCCGTGAACACGATGTACGGGTCCTGGGTCAGACCGAAGATCGCCGGGATGGAGTCGAGGGCGAAGAGAACGTCGGTGGTACCGATCGCCAGCATCACGACCAGCATCGGGGTCATGACCCGCTTGCCGTTCTCCTGGATCCACAGCTTGGTGCCGTGGTAGCGGTCGGCGACACCGAACCTGCGCTCGGCCGCCTTCAGCAGCTTGTTCTCCTCGAACTCCTCGTCCTCCTCGTCGGCCCGGGCCTCCTGGATGAGCTTCCAGGCGGTCCAGATCAGGAAGGCACCGAAGAGGTAGAACACCCACGCGAAGCTGGCGAGGATCGCGGCACCCGCGGCGATGAAGATGGCCCGCAGCACCAGGGCTATGAGGACACCGACCAGCAGCACTCGCTGCTGGTACTGGGACGGCACCGCGAACTTCGCCATGATCAGGACGAAGACGAAGAGGTTGTCGACACTCAGCGACTTCTCGGTGATGAAGCCCGCGAAGAACTCGCCACCGGCCTGTCCGCCGCCGAAGATCAGCAGGCCGAGCCCGAAGAGGCCGGCCAGTGCGATCCAGACGACCGTCCAGATCCCGGCTTCCTTGATCGAGACGTCGTGCGGCTTGCGGCCGATGAAGAAATCGACGGCGATCAGGGCGGCAAGGCCCACGATGGTCAGGACCCATAGGGTCGTGGAAACTTCCACTGCTGCGCCTCCGGCAGTCGTAACGGCAAATGTCAGCGTCGTCGCGCGCCGGAGGTCTCTTCCACCCACTTTGGGCCGACGCCCCGGGATCTGGCCGGATCCGTATTGACGGGAACGTCGCAGCGACAGGGAGTACTCCCCTCCGTGCAAAGAACAGTACCCCAATCACCAAGGAAAGGTAAAGTGATTGGCAAAAGAAGTGCCAAGTTACCTGGTCAGAGGCGCTTTACCGGTACTTGGCCCGAGCCGCTGCGACCTGTGCCAGCACGTGCTGGAGCACCTGGCTGCCGGGCGGCACGAGCGGGGGCTCGTAGGTCCAGGCGTGCCCCACCCACGGGTCGGCGAGGTGATCGTCCGGCGTGGGGGTCAGTCGCATCAGCGAACGCCACAGCGGGTCGAGCAACGGGCCGTAGGCGGCAGCCTCCTCGCGGTCCGCGACCATCATCAGGTGGACGCCGACAGCCGGACCTTCGTCCGCCAGGTAGCGCAGCTGGTTCACCGCGCGATCGTCGAATCCGTGCGGGAAGTCGTTGACGATCAGCAACTGCTCGGAGGTGTCGAAATCGGGCGGCAGGGAGTCGGGGGCGCCGCCGCGCACCGCCATCTGCACCAGGTCGACCCGCTGGGTGAGCCGCGCGAGGACCTCCGCGACACCGGCCGCGCCCACGGCGGGCGGAGCAGCGAGCACGCCGTTCTGCACCAGCGGGGCGAGTTCCTGCGCGCCGGAACCGGCGGGATCGATGACATGCACGGTGAACTCGCCTGCCGGATAGACGGCGAGCAGTCGTGCCGCGTGCGCCGCCGCCGTCTCCATCGCGAGGCGCCGCAGGTCATGGGAGTCCGTGTAGGAGCCGTCGAGCGAGCCGCTGCTTCCGCTGTCGATCCACAGGCCTCGCTCCAGCGGCAGCCGGACCAGCATCGGGATGCGCAACCGGTCGCTCTCGGGCAGGTGGAGGTCGCCCAGGCGCAGGGCCATGGGGATCTCCATCGGTACGCGGTAGCCGTGCCAGACGGGGTTGTCCCAGCGCGCGTACGCATGCGGCAGCGCGGGTTCGACGACCTCGGACTCGGCGGTGAGCTGGGCGATGTCCCGGTCGAGCGTCGCCCTGGCCTGGTTGACCAGCTGTGCGTGCTTGGCCTGCGCCGCCTCGCGCGCGGCGTCGCCCTGACCGCCGATCCGGCTGCGCGGGTCCGACAGGACCTGGTCGAGTTCCTTGTCCATGCGCGAGTCGGCGAAGTCGACGGCGCTGCGGTAGGCGGCTGTCGTGCGGGCCAGGTCCTCGAACATGCCCCACACCTGGTTGTAGAGCCGCTCGTCCATGGACCAGCCGGTGGCGTCGCCCGCGACGGGCTGCGCGGGCTGTCCGGGCTGGGCCGGGGGTGCGGTCGGCGGGGGCGGCGGCGGAGCCGCGGTCTGCCGGCCCGGGTGGCTGTAGTTGATCGGGCCGCCCGAGGTGGGAGCGGACGGCTGAGCCGGGTCGGTGGCGCCGGCTCCGCCCTGGTACGACGGCGGCGGTGTCGGCTGGCCGGGCGCGCCGGAGGTCTGCGGGCCGTACGGCGATGTCGGCTGCGACCCGGGGCATGATGTGCCCTGCGGTGCGGGACCGCCCTGGTCCGGGCCGAGGGCCGGCGCGGCCGTCTGCCGCGAGCGGTCGCCGTCCGTGCGTGGCGGAGGTGCCGGCACCGAGCGGGCCATGCCCTGGTCCACCGCTTCGTTGATGCTGCCGGCGAGTTGCTGGGCCTGGGACAGACCCTGGTCGGTGAAGAGGTCGGCGAGGCCGCCGGCGTACCCCTGGCCGATCGCGCGTACCTTCCATGCGTCCTGGCGGCGGTACAGCTCCAGCGCGACGACGGCCGACTCGGCTTCCAGGCCGGTGATGGTGTAACTGGCGACCTCGTTGCCGTCGAGGCCGGTGACCGCGACGAAGGGGGTCGCGACGGTGCCGAACCGGCTCGGGCAGCCGGCCCCCGTCGGCAGGGCGAGCAGCACACTGACACGGTGGACGGCCTCCGGCATGGCGTCCAGGTCCACCGCAAGACGATGGTCGGCGGCCGCCTGCCGGGAGACCTCGAGGCCGGGCAGGGTGGGAGTGCCGGGGTGGGCCACCCACTCGACGCCGTGGATCCTGCCCTGCTCGTCGCCGAGCGTGGCTGCGGCCACGATCGGTGTGCCGGCCGAGATCCGGATCTCCAGACGGGACTGGGAGAGCGGGTGGTTCTGCCCCCGCACCAGCTCGGCCGTCATGCCTTCGTCCCCCTGTGTCGCTTGTCGTGTCGTGTGCGGCTCGCCGGGCGGGCCTACAGGTGCGGCAGGATCGCCGGCATCAGGTCCTGGAACGTCCGGCCGTTGGCCGGGGTGCCGAGGGCGGTCATCGACCAGCCCGGACCCGAGCGGTGCACCTTCGCCATGATCTGCGCGGTGTACTGGCCGCCACCGGCCAGCGTGTAGCGGGCGAGCTCCTGGCCGTTGGTCTCGTCGACCAGGCGGCAGAACGCGTCCTGCACCTCCTGGAAGGTCTGGCCCGTGAAGGAGTTCACGGTGAAGACGATCTGGTCGATGTGGACCGGGATGCGCGCGAGGTCGACGAGGATCGCCTCGTCGTCGCCGCCCTGGCCGACACCGCCGACGAGGTTGTCACCGGTGTGGCGAACCGAGCCGTCGTCGCTCACCAAGTGGCGGAAGAAGACGACGTCGACCGGCTGCTTGTCCGCGAACAGGACGGCGGAGGCGTCGAGGTCGACCTCCCGCGTGCGCGAGCCGAACAGGCCGCGCCGGGGAGCCGCCTGCCAGCCGAGACCCATGCGCACCGCAGTCAGGCTGCCGCCGTCGTTCTTCTGCAGACTGATGGCCTGACCCTTGGTCATGTTGACGGTCACGTGCTGATTCCCCTCTCGAGCTGTCCCCTGTTGGCCGCGGAGTCCGCGGATGACGAGAACCCTACGCAGGGGCACTGACAGTGACGTACCCCGGTCCCCACTTTGTGTCGGTCTTGCAACACAGCGAGTACCGGGAGTTCGGCCGACGACCGTTCGGGCGGCGCCTCTCAGGCCAGGCCTGCCTCCTTCATCTGGCGCAACTCCTTCTTCATCTCGGACACCTCGTCACGCAGCCGGGCCGCGATCTCGAACTGCAGATCCGCGGCGGCGGCGCGCATACGCTCCGTCAACTCCTCGATCTGCTCGGCGAGATCGGCCGCCGGGCGGTCGGTCGGCACCGTCTCCTTCGCCTTGCCCTTGGCGGACTTGCCCGCCTTCGCACCCTTGGCCTTGTCGCCGAGGGAGGGGACGGGGGCCTTGGTGCCCCGGCCGTCCTTCTTGGCGCGGTAGCCGCTGCCGAGCAACTGCTCGGTGTCGACGTCCTCGCGGGCGATCTGCGCGACGATGTCGTTGATCTTCTTGCGCAGCGGCTGGGGGTCGATGCCCCTCGCCGTGTTGTACGCGACCTGCTTCTCCCGGCGGCGGTTGGTCTCGTCGATGGCCTTCTCCATCGCCGGGGTGATCTTGTCGGCGTACATATGAACCTGGCCGGAGACATTGCGCGCCGCGCGGCCGATGGTCTGGATGAGGGAGGTCCCGGAGCGCAGGAAGCCCTCCTTGTCGGCGTCGAGGATCGCGACGAGTGACACCTCGGGCAGGTCGAGACCCTCGCGGAGGAGGTTGATGCCGACGAGCACGTCGAACTCGCCGGCGCGCAGTTCGCGCAGCAGCTCGACGCGGCGCAGGGTGTCGACGTCGCTGTGCAGATAGCGCACCTGGATGCCGAGCTCCAGGAAGTAGGCGGTGAGGTCCTCGGCCATCTTCTTGGTGAGGGTGGTGACCAGGACGCGCTCGTCCTTCTCGACCCGCTCCCGGATCTCGTGCACCAGGTCGTCGATCTGCCCCTCGGTGGGCTTGACGACGACCTCCGGGTCGACCAGGCCGGTCGGGCGGATGATCTGCTCGACGTGACTGTCCCCGCGGGAGAGTTCGTAGTTGCCCGGGGTCGCCGACAGGTAGACCGTCTGCCCGATGCGCTCCTGGAACTCCTCCCACTTCAGGGGGCGGTTGTCGAGGGCGGAGGGCAGGCGGAAGCCGTGGTCGACGAGGGTGCGCTTGCGGGAGGCGTCGCCCTCGTACATGGCTCCGATCTGCGGCACGGTGACGTGCGACTCGTCGATGACGAGCAGGAAGTCGTCCGGGAAGTAGTCCAGCAGTGTGTTCGGCGGGGAGCCGGGCGAGCGGCCGTCGAAGTGCATCGAGTAGTTCTCGATACCGGAGCAGCTGCCGATCTGACGGAGCATCTCGAGGTCGTACGTCGTGCGCATCCGCAGGCGCTGGGCCTCCAGGAGCTTGCCCTGGTTCTCCAGCTCGGAGAGGCGCTCGCCGAGCTCCTTCTCGATGTCGTTGACGGCCCGCTCCAGGCGCTCGGGGCCCGCGACGTAGTGGGTGGCCGGGAAGACGTACAGCTGCTCGTCGTCGCTGATGATCTCGCCGGTGAGCGGGTGGAGTGTGGACAGTGCCTCGATCTCGTCGCCGAACATCTCGATGCGGACGGCGAGCTCCTCGTAGACCGGGAAGATCTCGATGGTGTCGCCGCGCACCCGGAAGGTGCCGCGGCTGAAGGCGAGGTCGTTGCGCGTGTACTGGATGTCCACGAAACGGCGCAGCAACTGGTCCCGGTCGACCTCGTCGCCGACCTTGAGGGGGACCATGCGGTCCACGTACTCCTGCGGAGTACCGAGGCCGTAGATGCAGGAGACCGAGGCGACCACGACGACGTCGCGGCGGGTGAGCAGCGAGTTGGTCGCGGAGTGCCGCAGGCGTTCGACCTCCTCGTTGATCGAGGAGTCCTTCTCGATGTAGGTGTCCGACTGCGGGACGTAGGCCTCGGGCTGGTAGTAGTCGTAGTACGAGACGAAGTACTCGACGGCGTTGTTCGGCAGCAGCTCGCGGAACTCGTTCGCCAGCTGGGCGGCCAGGGTCTTGTTCGGCGCCATCACCAGGGTGGGGCGCTGGAGCTTCTCGATCATCCACGCGGTGGTGGCGGACTTGCCGGTGCCGGTCGCGCCGAGCAGGACGACGTCCTTCTCGCCGGCTTCGACGCGCCGGGCGAGATCGGCGATGGCCTGCGGCTGGTCGCCGCTGGGCTGGTAGGGGCTGACGACCTCGAAGGGCGCCACCGTGCGTTCGATGCTGGAAACGGGCCGCATGGAGTCAACCGTACGACCCCCCACTGACAACGCGGTCCGATCAGTGGTTCTGCGGGGTCCGGGAGCCTCGGTGGTCCTGGTTGCGGCGGGTGCGCAGCTGCGGGCGGCGGGCCTGGTGCGGGACGGTCGTGTGGGCCGGGACGCCCGGCTTGTGCTCGGCGGGGACCACTGCGGGTTTCCCCGTGACCATGTGCGGGTCGAACAGCACGACGGCGCCGGCGAGGAGCAGGAAGGCGAGCGGGCCGACCAGCATCGGCGCGAGCAGGCCGGCGGGTGAGTCGCCGGCCGCGGGCGCGCCCGTGCCGTGGAGATGGACGCTGAGGGCGGCCATGCCGGTGTAGTGCATGCCGCTGACGGCGAGGCCCATGACGAGGCTGGCGCCGACGCTCCACATGAGCCCTCGGACCTGTCCGGCGGCCCACAGCGCGGCGGTGGCCGCCACCATCGCTATGGCGACGGAGATGCCGACGGTGACCGTGTTGTATTCCAGCTTGCCGTTGAGCCGCAGGCCGGCCATGCCCAGGTAGTGCATCGAGGCGATGCCCAGGCCGGTGATGGTGCCGCCGGTGAACAGAGCCGTTCCGCGGGCGCCTTTGTAGCCGACGATGAAGATCCCTACGCCGACCATGACGATGGCGACGGCGAGGCTCGCGAACGTCATCGGCTTGTCGTAGTGGATCGGTGTCTCCTTGACCGTGAACCCCATCATCGCGACGAAGTGCATGGTCCATATGCCGGAGCCGATGGCCGCCGAGCCCAGGGCGAGCCAGCCCGGGCGCCAGGACTGCGAGACGAGCATCGATCTGGTGGTGCAGCGCAGGCCGAGCGCACCGCCGAGGCAGGCCATGAGGTAGGCCACCAGCGGGGTGACGAGTCCGTAGCTGAATCCGTCGATCGTGCCCTGCATACGCAGCTGCCCTTCCCGCCCTCGTACGTCCCGGAATGCCGTGAAAACGCGCCCCCTCCCAGGACCGCCCGAGCGGTTCAGGGTTGAGGCAGAGAGTAACTCCCACCGGAATGGTCGAACGATTTTCCGGCAAAGAAACACGGGCTTGCCCCAGTTGTGCGGCACGAGTGAGCGGACCCGGACCACTCCATTCAATCTGTGGCCATTCTGTACTCCTCCAGCGTTGACCCTCTGCTGCCACAGTTGTGCTGTCCGTGATCGTTCGACGCGAGGAGTACGCATGCACGCGCGCGTTGTAGCCGCCACGACGACCGCAGTCCTGGGAACCGCGGCGCTTCTGCTTCCCGCGCCCCATGCCCGGGCCGGCGCCGAGCGGCCCACGGTGATCGCACACCGAGGGGCCTCGGCCTATGCACCCGAGAACACGCTGGCCGGCGTCGACAAGGCCGCCGAACTGGGCATCAGCTGGGTGGAGAACGACGTGCAGCGCACCAAGGACGGGGAACTGGTCGTCCTCCACGACGACAACCTGAAGCGCACGACCGATGTGGAGCAGGTCTTCCCCAGCCGGGCGCCCTGGAAGGTGAAGGACTTCACCGCCGCCGAGATCGCCCGGCTGGACGCGGGCAGCTGGTTCGGCCCCGCATACGCGGGCGCGCGCGTGCCGACCTTGGCCCAGTTCATGGACCGGGTGGAACTGCACCACCAGAAGCTGCTCCTGGAGATCAAGAACCCTGACCTGTACCCGGGCATCGAGCAGCAGACCCTCAAGGCCCTGGACAACGACGGCTGGCTCGACGTGCCGCACCTGGGCCGGCTGATCGTGCAGAGTTTCAGCGCCGACAGCGTGCGGACCGTCCATGAGCTGAAGCCGGCTGTGAAGACCGGCTTCCTGGGAACGCCGCCCGTCGCTGACCTGTCCTGGTACGCGACGTTCGCCGACCAGATCAACCCCTCCTACACCTCCATCTCCACGGGTTACGTCGACTCCGTCCAAGCGTTCGAAGGGCCGCACGGCAGGCCGCTGGAGGTGTTCACCTGGACCGTGAACGACGCGGACACCGCCCGGCTGGTCGCCGGGTACGGCGTCGACGGGATCATCACCAACAGCCCCGACGTGGTGCGGGACGCCCTGCCCGAGGAGTGAGGGCGTTGTCAGTGGCGGGTCGTACGGTTGGCGCATGGACAGCCATGGGCAGTACGAGCAGCAGGTCGTGTGGGCCGTCGTCGGTACCGACATCGGTCCGCTGATGCTGGCCGCGACCCGCGACGGCCTGGTCAGCGTCGTGTTCCACGCCACGGAGAAGGTGCGCGAGAAGACGTTCGACCGACTGGCGTCCCGGCTGGGCACCGAGCCGGTCGAGGCGCCCGGCTCCCCGCTGCTGGCCGAGGCGATACGGCAGGTGGAGGAGTACTTCGCGGGTGTCCGGCGCGACTTCGAGCTGCCGCTGGACTGGTCGCTGATCTCCGGCTTCAACCGGCAGGTGCTGCACGAGTTGGCCTCCGGTGTCCCGTACGGCTCCGTCGTCGGCTACGGCGATCTGGCCGGGCGGGTCGGGCAGCCGGGCGCGGCCCAGGCGGTGGGGATGGCGATGGGCGCCAATCCGCTGCCGGTTGTCGTGCCCTGCCATCGGGTCGTGGAGAGCGACGGCGGCATCGGAGGGTTCGGGGGCGGTCTGGAGACCAAGCGGAAGCTGCTCGCGCTGGAGGGGGTCCTGCCGGAGCCGCTCTTCTGATCTCCTGATGACCTTTCGAGGGCTTCACATTCTTCACACTGTGAGGGCTCTCGGTCTCTCACGGGGTTGGGCGGGCGGGAGATGAGGGGGAGACTGCGCCTGTGACGACACCTTTCACCCAGCTGTACGCGGCCCATTCGTTGTGTTGTCCCCTGCCGACCCGCCGGACGAGCCGTACAGCCGGATGCGCGTCGTGACCGCCGTGGAGCGGCAGGTCGTCGTTCCCGTACCGCCCGACCGGTTGCCTGCCCTGCGGCGCCGTATCTCGGGCGTGCTGATCACCACGCAGATCCTGGGCGGTCTGGGCGTCGCCACCGGCATCGCGCTCGCTGCGGTCCTGGCCAAGGAGGTCAGCGGCACCGAGTCGCTGTCCGGGCTCGCACCCACCGCGACCGTCGCCGGTACGGCGGTGCTGTCCATGCCGCTCGCCGCGCTGATGACCGCGCGTGGGCGAAGGCCCGGGCTCGTCCTGGCCTATCTCATCGGGGCCGTGGGCGCGGGTGTCACGGTGCTCGCGGCAAGCATCGGGAGCTTTCCGCTGCTGCTGTGCGGGATGGCGGCGTTCGGCGCGGCCTCGTCGGCCAACCTGCAGGCGCGGTTCGCCGCCGCGGATCTGGCGGAGCCGGAGCACCGGGCCCGGGCCATCTCGCTCGTTGTGTGGGCGACCACGATCGGCGCGGTCCTCGGCCCGAACATCGCCGCGCCCGCCGGTCGTAGCGTCACGGGATTCGGGATACCCGAGGCGGCGGGTCCGTTCCTGTGGGCGGCTGGGATCTTCCTGATATCCGCGCTCGTGGTGGCCGTACTGCTGCGGCCGGACCCGCTGCTGACGGCGCGTGCGCTCGCGCCGGCCGATGAGCAGTCGCCCGCGGCCCGTTCGCTGCGCGCCGGGGTGGCAGCGGTGACCGCCTCGCCGCGGGCGCGGCTCGCGGTGGTGGCCGTGGCCGTCGCGCATACGGCGATGGTCTCGGTGATGTCGATGACCCCGGTCGACCTCGCGCACCACGGCGCGGGCATTGATCTGATCGGGCTGGTCATCAGCGCGCACATCGCCGGCATGTACGCGTTCGCGCCGCTCATGGGGCGGCTGTCGGACCGGCTGGGGCGGCTGTCCGGGATCGGCCTCGCCGTGGGGCTGCTGGCGTGTGCGGTGTTCGTCGCCGGTACGGCGGGCGGCAGTCATGGGCAGACGGCCTTCGGGCTCTTCGTACTGGGGCTCGGCTGGTCGGCGGCGCTCGTCTCAGGTTCCGCGCTGCTCACGGACTCCGTGCCGCAGCCCGCCCGGGCCGCCGCGCAGGGGCTGTCGGACCTCGCCATGAACGCCTCCGCGGGCATCGGCGGGGCTGCCGCCGGGCTGGTGGTCGCGCAGGCAAGCTACGCCTGGCTGAACTTCGCCGCCGCGTGCCTGCTGCTGCCGTTGGCGGGGCTGGCACTGCTCACCCGGGGCAGGCGGACGAAGAAGGCTCCGGCGGGCGGCTGACGCCGGCCTCGGCAGCCCGGCCCGCCGAGGGACACACGCCGGCTGGCCCGGGCGGCAGGGAACGAAGGAGCAGCCCACCTGCTCCGCCCAGCCCAGTCCCCCAGTCCGCAAGCTCTGCACGTCCAAGCCGCCCCGGGACACACGCCGCTCGGCCCGGAGACAGCGAAGGCAGGGCCGGCCCACCCGCACCGCCCAGCCCAGTCCCCCCAGTCCCCCGGTCCCCCGGTCCCCCAGCCCGCAAGGTCCGCTGGGTCCAGCCGCCAGGTCCGCATCCCCTGCTCGTCCCAGGGCAGCGCCCCTCCGCCCCGTCCGCCCGGAACGCAAGCCCCCCACCCGGCTCGCGCAGGGCCCAGCCAGACAGGACGCTCCGGGTAGCCGCGAGGGCTGGCCTGAACGTGAACCCGGCCCGTCCCGGGGCCGCGTACGGCTATGTCGACATGGGCGGCTGGGTCGGCGGGCAGGCCGAGTTCGCCATGATCCCCTACGCGGACTTCAACCTCCTGAAGTTCCCCGACCCGGACCAGGCGCGCGCGAAGCTGCTCGATCTGACGATGCTGTCGGACATCTTCCCGACCGGCTTCCACGGCGTGGTCAGCCCGGGTGCGGGCGTCGGTTCGACGGTGTACGTCGCCGGGGCGGGCCCGGTCGGGCTCGCGGCGGCCGCTTCGGCGCATCTGCTGGGCGCCGCCGTCGTCATCGTCGGCGACCTGAACGCCGAACGCCTCGCCCAGGCGCGCAGCTTCGGCTGCGAGACCGTCGACGTCTCGCAGGGCAGTGTGGAGGAGCAGATCGCGCAGATCCTCGGGGAACCCGAGGTGGACGCCGCGGTCGACGCGGTCGGCTTCGAAGCGCGGGCCCACGGCCCGAACGCCCAGGAGGCGCCCGCCACGGTCCTCAACTCGCTGATGGGCGTCACGCGCGCGGGCGGTGCCCTCGGCATCCCCGGCCTGTACGTCACGGAGGACCCCGGAGGGATCGACCAGGACGCCAAGTCCGGGACGCTGAAGGTGCGGCTGGGCCTCGGCTGGGCCAAGAGCCACCGCTTCACGACCGGACAGTGCCCGGTCATGCAGTACCACCGGGGCCTGATGATGGCGATCCCGCACGACCGGGTGAAGATCGCCGAGGCGGTCAACGCGACCGTGATCGGGATCGAGGACGCACCACAGGGCTACGCCGAGTTCGACCAGGGCGCCAGCCGCAAGTACGTGCTGAATCCGCATGGGGCGCTGGACGGCCTGCAGCCGGTCTGACGTCCCCTGCTCGGACGCCTCGAGAAACGGGGGTCACGCGCGCGCGTGGCCCCCTGCTCGGTGCCCTGTCGGTGCTCTAGTCGTAGTGCCGGGCCTCGAAGATGTTGCCGTCGGGGTCACGGAAGTAGAAGCTGCGCCTGGCCTTGCCGCGGGCGCCGAAGGAGTCGTACGAGTACTCCGAGACGGGTACGTCCTGCTCCTCCAGGTGGCTGCGCAGCCCGTGGAAGTCGGCCTCCGGCAGGGACAGGCAGACGTGATTGACCGGGTGTCCCGCGCTGCGTGCGGCGTCGGGGAGCATCTTCATGCGTTCCGCCATGGTCATCGGCATGAGGTCGAGGATGGTCTCTTCGTTGACGCGCACCGAGGGGAACGGCGCCTCGCCCGCGATGAAGTCCGTGAGCCTGACGGGCAGCATGCCGAGCGTCTTCTCGTAGAACGCGGCCGACGCGGCCGGGTCGCTCACCCAGAGGACCACGTGGTCGAGGCGTGTTGTGTTGTCGGTCATGCATTCCAGGCTGGTGGCGTCTCACACATGCCGCAAGGGTTTGACCCGGTGCGCCGCCCGCCAGAGATGAGGGAAGACCGACGGACAGGAGGCAGGCGCGTGGTGCTGGTGGTGTCGGAAGAGGTACGGGACGCGGTCGACGCGCGTCGACCTGTGGTGGCCCTGGAGTCCACGATCATCGCGCACGGGCTGCCACGCCCACGCAATCTGCAGGTGGCGCTGGAGCTGGAGGACGTCGTACGGCAGGAGGGTGCCGTTCCCGCGACGATCGCCGTGCTGGACGGGCGGCCCCACGTCGGTCTGGACAAGGAGCAGCTGGAGCGGATCGCGAACGAGGACGGGATCCGCAAGCTCGGGCACCGGGATCTGCCGCTCGCGGTGGCCTCCGGGGCGAGCGGGGCCACCACGGTGTCGGCGACGGCTCTGCTGGCGGCCCTCGCAGGGGTACGGGTGTTCGCGACGGGCGGGCTCGGCGGTGTGCACCGGGAGTGGACGGTGACGCAGGACGAGTCGGCCGACCTGGGGCTGCTGGCGCGGGCCCGGATCACGGTGGTGTGCGCCGGCGTGAAGTCGATCCTGGATGTCCCGGCGACCCTGCAGCGGCTGGAGACGCTCGGAGTCGCCGTCGCCGGCTACCGCACGGAGCGCTTCCCCGGCTTCTACCTGTCCGACTCGGGGCATCCGGTGGACTGGACGCTCGGGTCGCCGCAGGAGGTGGCCGAGGTGATGCGCGCTCAGGACGCGCTCGACGGGCCGGAGTCGGCGCTGATCGTCGCCAATCCGGTACCGGAGGAGGAGCAGCTGGATCCCGAGCTGCACGCGCGTGTGCTCGCCGACGCGCTGCACGCATGCGAGGAGCGGGGCATCACGGGGCAGGCGGTCACGCCGTTCCTGCTGGACTACTTGGTACGGCACACGGACGGTGCCTCGCTGAGCGCCAACCTCGCGGCGGTGCGCGGCAACGTACGGCTGGCGGGGCGCATCGCGGCGGCCTGGGCCGGGGTGTGAGCGAGCCGGAGAGGGGGCCCGCCCCGGCCGACCGGCGCGACGGCGCACTGCTCGTCGTCGGCGACGTGGTCACGGACGTCATCGCCCGGCACCGGGGACCGCTCGCCTCGGGTACGGACACCGCGGCGGCCGTCCGGACGGTGCCGGGCGGCGCCGGCGCCAATGCGGCTTGCTGGGCAGCGTATTGGGGCGCCGAGGAAGTGCGGCTGCTGGGGCGCGTGGGAGCGGACGCGGTCGAGTGGCACGAGCGGGCGCTGACCGCGAGCGGAGTGCGGCCCTGTCTCGTGGTGGATCCGCAGGCGCCGACCGGGACGGTGATCTGCCTGGTCGACACGGGCGCCGCTGCCGAGCGGACGTTCCTCACCGACAGCGGGGCGTCCCTGCGGCTCGACCCCGGCGACTGGTCGGATGCCCTCCTCGACGGTGTCGCATGGCTGCACCTCTCGGGTTACCTGCTGTTCTCCGAGCCGAGTCGCGCGCTGGTGGCGGCGGCATTGGCGTCCGCACGCACGCGTGGAGTGCCGGTGAGCATGGACCCGGCGTCGGCCGGCTTCCTCGTGGAGCTGGGCGTCGACCGTTTCCTGGCCCTGGTGGAGGGCCTGGACGTCCTGCTGCCGAGCCGTGACGAGGCGTGTCTGCTCACAGGGCTGCCCGATGCGGTGGACGCGGCGGCCAAGTTGAGTCGCCATGTCCCGCTGGTGGTCGCCAAGCAGGGCGCGGACGGGGCCATGGTGGCCAGGTCGGGCACCGTGAGTGCCCACGTCCCCGCCATGCCGACGGCCCCGAGGGACACCACCGGTGCCGGCGACGCCTTCACCGGTGCCTTTCTCGCCACCCTGCTTGCGGGCGCCCGACCCGAGGAAGCGGCACGGGAGGGGTGCCGGGCAGGTGCGCTGGCAGTGGAGCGGGTGGGCGGAAGGCCGCCCGCACCGGAGTGACGGCAGCCGACGTCGGCTCGATCGATGCCGGCTCTCCAGTTGCCGCGGCGATGTCGTCTCTCCGGCGACTGAGGCGAGGTCAGCTCTCCGGCGGCTGAGGCGATGCCGGCTCCCGGGTGTCAGGCGACATCGGCTCCCCGGTTTCAGGCAACATCGGCTCCCCGCTGTCAGGCGACATCGGTTCCTCGGTGACGGACGCGATGTCAACTCGGCTCTCCTCCGGTGCCCTGCGCCCCCACGCCGAGATCATCGGGGCGGTGGCCAGGTCCATGCCTCCGGCGGCGACGTTGGCGAGGTGGCGGTCGATGTCCTCGTCGGTGGCGATGCCCTCGGCGACGAGCTGGTCGCGGATCTGGCGGACGGTGGCGGACTCCAGGGCGGCGCAGGCGGGCGACGTGATCGGGAAGTACGCGTCGGCCTCCACCCTGCGCAGGCCTGCCTCCCGGAGCAGACGCGGGAGCCGACGGCCGTAGGACAGGTCGGCGCCGCGGTCGGCGAGAAGTTTGCGGAAGCCGTGCCGGAGGCGGTTTGCGAGCTGCTGGTCGGGGCCGTACTCGTCGGGGCAGAGCAGGGGCTGCAGAGCGGGGTCGGCGTCCTCGATCAGGAGCCTGCCGCCGGGGCGCAGGGCCTCGATCATCGTCCGCAACGCCCGTTCGCGGTCCGGCACATGCACGAGTACGAGCCGGGCGTGCACCAGGTCGAACCCCTCCCCCGGCGGCTCGTCCGTGCCCACGTCGTGGATGCGGACCTCGACCGGGGGGCGGGCGGCCTGGGTGAGCAGTGAGGTGTCGATGTCTGTCGCGACGACCCGTCCGGTCGGGCCGACCTTCTTGGCCAGCCAGGACGCCACCGAGGTGCCGCCGGCGCCCACCTCCCAGCAGCGCCAGCCGGGTCCGATGCCGAACCGTTCGAGATGCCGGAACGTCGTGGGGTCGAAGAGTGTGGCGAATGCGTCGAAGCGCTCGGCCGCCTCCGCCTGCCGGTTGTCGAGGAGATACCCGTCGGTTCGCGTCATGATGCGATCATCCCAGTTGCCCGGCTTGTCCGGAGGGGGCGACGCTCGGCAGGACGGCGCCGAATTTGGCACGGCCACCGTACGGCCGCCCCCGGCGGACGGCGGCGCCTTGGCCGCCCCCCGTGCGGGTACTCCCCCTTTGTCCACAGCCGGGAACCAAGCGGAATCGCCTGTTCCCACAGGCTTACCCGCCTCTCACACCTACCTGGCAAACTGGCGGGCCAGGGCGCAAAGATGCAGCGCAGCGCGAGCGAACCGAAGGGGCTGGAAGGCCCGGAGGTGAGCGCGCGTCAAGGGGAGATCCACGCAAGGAGATCCAGATGTCCATGGCAGGGAATCTGCGGAAGGTCACGGGCCTCGGCAGGGCCGGCGGCCTCCGCAAGGTGGCGCGGCTGGCTCGACGACGCCCCCGCGTCGACCTCAGCCACCCCGCCCGGTCCCCGCTGGGCTCCTCGGTGGTGAACTGCGTGACGTACCGGGACGGTGTGCGGGTCCAGGAGAGCGGCGATCTGGTCGACGTCGTGCAGAAGGTGCGCAAGCGCGGCGGCGGTTTCGTCTGGCTCGGTCTCCATGAGCCGACGGACCAGGAGTTCGCGGGCATCGCCGAGTTGTTCGCCCTGCACCCGCTGGCGGTCGAGGACGCGGTCGAGGCACATCAGCGGCCGAAGCTGGAGCACTACGACGAGACGCTGTTCGCGGTGTTCAAGACGGTCTGCTACGTCGAACACGAAGAGCTCACGGCGACGAGCGAGGTGGTCAACACCGGCGAGATCATGGTGTTCGTCGGCCAGGACTTCGTGATCACGGTGCGGCACGGGCGGCACGGCTCGCTGGGCCCGTTGCGCGAGGAGCTGGAGTCGAGCCCCGAGCAGCTCTCCAAGGGACCGGCGGCGGTGCTGCACGCGATCGCGGACCACGTCGTCGACGACTATCTGAGCGTCATCGACTCGGTGCAGGAGGACATCGACGAGGTCGAAACGGCGGTATTCGCGGCGAACGGCGCGCGGGCCGACCCGGGCCGGATCTACCAGCTCAAGCGGGAACTGCTGGAGCTGAAGCGGGCCGTGGTTCCACTGAGCCGCCCGCTCGAGGACCTGGCCTCGCTGTCCATCCGGGCGGTCGAACCGGAGATACAGGCCTACTTCCGTGACGTCTCCGACCATCTGCTGCGGGCCAAGGAGCAGATAGCCGCCTTCGACGAACTGCTGAACTCGATCCTGCAGGCACACCTGGCACAGGTCACGGTCTCGCAGAACGAGGACATGCGGAAGATCACGGCCTGGGCCGCGATCATCGCCGTGCCGACGATGGTGTGCGGGGTGTACGGAATGAACTTCGAGCACATGCCCGAGCTGCGCTGGACGTTCGGCTATCCGCTGGTCCTGGGCGTGATATCCGTGGCGTGTGTGGTGCTGTACCGCGGATTCCGGCGCAGCGGTTGGCTCTGATGCTGTGACGCCGTTGGTCGGCCGACTCCGGTGCGTCCCCGCCCGCCGGGGTGGGCAGGACGAGGACGGCAAACGGAGTGCGGTCGGGCGTTCGCCGGGTCAGCGCGTCGTCGGCGTGCCGGTCCTGGCGTAGACGCTCTCGGCCCAGTGGGCGACGTCGTCCTGCCGCAGGTTCAGGACCAGATCGGCCTCGCTGATCATGCCGACCAGGCGCTTGTCCTCGATGACGGGGAGCCGACGGATCTGGTGGTCCTGCATCTCCCGGAGCACGTCGCTGATGTCGGCGTCCGACTCGATCCAGCGCGGGGTGCCCTGGGCCATGTCGCCGGCGGTGACCTTGCTCGGGTCGCGGCCCATGGCCACGCAGCCGATGACGATGTCGCGGTCGGTGAGGATGCCGCAGAGCCTTTCGTTCTCGTCACTGATGGGAAGGGCACCGACGCCCAGCTCGCGCATCAGCTGGGCGGCGCGGTCCAGGGTCTCGTGAGCCGGGATCCAC
This sequence comes from Streptomyces sp. NBC_01017, assembly GCF_045162795.1. Lineage (NCBI taxonomy): Bacteria > Bacillati > Actinomycetota > Actinomycetes > Kitasatosporales > Streptomycetaceae > Streptomyces > Streptomyces sp. NBC_01017. The sequence goes on along the minus strand of NZ_CP108683.1, from coordinate 7,964,060 downwards.
TGGGCGCCACGGTGCATGATGTCTCCGGCAGTGGTCATGAAGTACCTCCCGATGCCGGACGGCCGGCGCGGCGCGGGACGCACCGCTAGTCCCGGCGCCCTTCATTCTCGCCGTGACGCCTGGCCGACGCACCCGGAACCGAGCGGTTACGGCCACCGGATGCGGCCGCCGGTTACGGCCACCGGCCGGGGACTGGCAGTGCGGCGGCCGTGGGCGCCGGTCAGGCCGAGAAGCGCACGATCTTCCGTGGGACGACACGGATGATCACTCGGGCCTCGTCGTCCTTCTCGGCGGGCGGGTCGATGCCGAGGTACTTGTGCGAGAGCTCGAACGGCAACCGCTTGGCCTCGTCCGGGACGATCTCGGCGGTGCCGCGGATCTCGACGGAGGTGTAGGGGTTGGCGAGGTCGTACACCGAGACGCTGATGCGGGGGTCGCGGCGGAGGTTGCGCACCTTCTGCCGGGCGTCGACGGAGGAGAAGAGCACGGTGTCGCCCTCGCGCTTGATCCAGACCACCGAGTTCTGCGGGGCGCCGTCGGGGCCGAGGGTGGCCACGCTGGCGAAGTTCCTGCCGTCGAGCAGGGAGCGGACGGAGTCGTCGAAGGAGATCGGATCACTCGTGGAGGACGTCATGGCTTCAGAGTAATTAAATGCACGTGCATGCAAAAGGTCTTTCGGGAAGCTTGCAAAAAGACACTTCGGGAAATCGGGAAAGTGGGGTCCGGCCCTGCTCACCCGCGCCACCCGCTCGACCCGCGCCGACCCCTCTCACCCGCTCCAGGCCGGATGCCGTGGGTCGTCGGCGCGGACCAGGACATCGGCCGTGCCGGCCGGGTCGGTCTCGTGGTCGTAGCGCTCGAAGGCGGGGAGGGTCCAATGCTCGGCCTCGGGGGTGCGGCGGCGCAGAGCGCCGGGTGAGAGGAGGACGTGGACGGTCAGGTCGAAGGGGAACCAGTGACGCAGCAGGAGGGGGCCGTGCAGCAACAGGAAGCCGCCGGGCGGGAGTTGGACGTAGGGACTGCGGGTGGCCCGGTCGGTGGCCGGGTCCCAGAGGTCGGGCAGGACGCGGCCGTCGCCGCCGGGTTCGAGGGGGCCGAAGACCTCGCGCCACAGGGCACCGGTGTCGAACCAGCCGTCGTAATACGCCTCCACGTCCTGGTGGCCGTACTCCAGGCGGACCGAGGCCGGGCGCAGGAAGCCCCGCGTACCGACGGCGAGCGAGGGCCGGCCGCGTATCCGCAGCGCCTCTCCGACTCGCTCGGCGAGGTCTCCCGGGTGGGCTGCCGGGGCCCCGTCGAAGGCGATGCGCGGCCAGGAGCCGCCGTCGGCCGGCTTCAGGTCGAGCAGCCGCTCGGCCAGCAGGTCGCCGAGCCGTTCCCAGGTGATCGCTTCGAGTCGCACAGGGCCCATGATGCGGCAGGAGGCGGTGGTCGCGGGCACCGCCCATCAGGAGCCGAGCGTCTCGCCGCGCGGGCGAGAGGTGCACGGAATGCGACCGCAGCGCGGGTGACGGCGGGCCTGATCAGGGACCGTCCGAGGGACTGCCGGGCCGGCCCGGGCGTAGTTCCCCGGGCCGGCTCCGCGGGGAATGAACCCCGTATGGCACCTCTAGCAACTCCCGAGCCCCGTACCGGCCTTCTTGTCATCCAGCCCCTTAAGCGGCGGCGCTGTGCGGAGTGTCATGCGGGACCGTTGCAGATGCTCGTGCTGGAGGACGGTGCGCCGCGGTGTCTCGACTGTGCGGACCTCGGGCATCTGGTGTTCCTGCCGCGCGGCGACACGGCGTTGACGCGCCGGTCGCGGGAGGAGAGTGCGCTGTCGGCGGTGGTCGTACGGTTCAACCGGCGGGGGAGCCGTTACGAGCGGCAGGGCGTCCTGGTGGAGGAGGCGGGGCTCGCCCGGGCGGAGCAGCGGTGTCTGGCGGACGCGGAGGCCCGGCGGCGGCGCCGGGCGCGGGACGCCCGACGGCGCGCACGGGAGGACGTGCGGTTCGCGGAGGCGTTCGCGGCGGAGATACGGCGGCTGTTCCCGGGGTGTCCGGCGGACCGGGCGCGGGACATCGCCGCGCATGCGTCGGCGCGGGGCAGTGGACGGGTGGGGCGGAGTGCGGCGGGGCGGGCGTTGAGCGAGGGGGCCGTGACCTGGGCGGTCGCGGCGTCCGTGCGGCACCTGGACACGCCGTACGACCAGCTGCTGATGAGCGGGGTGCCGCGGCACGAGGCGCGGCGGCGGATCGCGGCGGCGGTGGAGACGAGGTTGCGGGCCTGGCGGGTGGAGGTGTCGGAGGTCGGCTGACGTTGCTCTGCCTCGTCCGAGGAGCGCCCACGGCCAATCGGAGCTGTGGCCGTGGCCGGTCCGAGCCGCGCCCGTGGCCCGTCCGGGCCCACGCCCATGGACGCTCACGTATGGGCTCGCGCCGCTCGGCCATGTTCACGGTTCTCGTACAGGATTTCACTTGATGTGACGGATGGGGCCGGGAAGGATCTCGGCGGGATGCGGGAGTTGACGTTGACATGATCGATGGGCCGTACTTCGTACTCGTGGTGATCGGTGTGGTCGGGACCGGCCTGGTGGCCGGGGTGTTCTGCGCCTTCTCGACCTTCGTGATGCGCGGGCTCGCCGCGCTGCCGCCCGCGCAGGGCGTCGCCGCGATGAAGGCGATCAATGTGACCGCGCTGATGCCGGCGTTCATGCTGGTGTTCATCGGGTCGGCGGTGCTGTGCGCGGTGATTGCGGTGGTGACGTTCGTGCTCTGGCCGGACGAGGGCACGGTGGAGCTGTTGCTGGGCAGCGGGCTGTATCTGTTCGGCACGTTCGGCGTGACGATGGTGGCGAACGTTCCCCGCAACGAAGCGCTGGTCAAGCTGGACGCGGGCACCGCGGAGGCGGCCGCGTACTGGCCGGCGTATGTGCGCGAGTGGACGGCGTGGAACCACGTCCGGACGGTTGCCTCGGCCGCCGCGACGGTGTCGTTCGTTCTCGCCATCAGCTGACCGTCTGCGCCGGCCCGGGAATCCGCGGGGCAGCCCGCGGAGGCAACCCGCGGAGGCAACCGGGGAGAAAGCGCTGTCGGCCACTCTGCGCACGTGGCAGGTGGGACGTATCGTTGCGGGAAGGGTGCCGCCCGATGACGCACGGCTCCAGCACGTCGCACGCGCACGCGAGGAACACGGCCATGGCCGATCCCAAGGGTTTCATGACCACCCCCCGCCAGGACTGGCCGCGCCGGCCCGTGGAGGAGCGGGTCCAGGACTGGGACGAGGTCTACGTCCCCGGGGCGCTGCTGCCCATCATCAGCAAGCAGGCGGACCGTTGCATGGACTGCGGCATTCCCTTCTGCCACGACGCCTGTCCGCTGGGCAATCTGATCCCCGACTGGAACGACCTGGTGTCGCGGGAGGACTGGCGGGCGGCCGCCGAGCGGCTGCACGCGACGAACAACTTCCCGGAGTTCACGGGGCGGTTGTGTCCGGCGCCGTGTGAGGCGGGGTGCGTGCTGGCGATCAATCAGCCGGCCGTCACCATCAAGAACGTCGAGTGCGCCATCGCCGATCGGGCGTGGGAGGACGGATTCGCGCCGCCGCGCCCGCCGGACCGGCTGTCCGGGCGGACGGTCGCGGTGATCGGGTCCGGGCCCACGGGGCTCGCCGCGGCGCAGCAGCTGACGCGGGCGGGGCACACGGTCGCGGTGTACGAGAAGGACGACCGGATCGGCGGGCTGATGCGGTACGGCATCCCCAGTTTCAAGATGGAGAAGCACCATCTGGAGCGGCGGATCGAGCAGATGCGGGCCGAGGGGACCAAGTTCCGTACGTCCACGGCGGTCGGGCGGGACATCGGGGCGGCCGGGCTGCGGTCGCGGTACGACGCGGTCGTCATCGCCACCGGAGCCACGGCGTGGCGTGAACTGCCCGTTCCAGGGCGTGAGTTGAGCGGCATCCAGCAGGCGATGGAGTATCTGCCGCTGGCCAACCGGGTGTGCGAGGGAGACCTGGAGTCGTCCCCCCTGTCCGCCGCCGGGAAGCATGTCGTCATCGTCGGCGGTGGGGACACGGGGGCCGACTGTCTGGGCACCGCCGTGCGGGACGGTGCCGCGTCCGTCACCCAGCTGGACATCTACGCCCAGCCCGGCGCCGAGCGGGACGAGGACGCCGAGCCGTGGCCGACGTATCCGAAGATCTACCGCCTCTCGGCCGCGCACGAGGAGGCCCGCGATCTCGTAACGGCACCGGCGGCGGACGCGGACGCACGGCTGTTCGCGGCGTCCACGCTCCGCTTCACGGGCGACGCCGACGGGCACGTACGGTCGCTGCACCTGACCGAGGTGGACGCACAGCGCCGCCCGCTGCCGGAGACCGGGCGGACGCTGCCTGCCGACCTGGTGCTGCTCGCCCTCGGCTTCTCCGGGCCCGACCGGAGGGACGGGCTGATCGAGCAGCTGGGGCTGGAGCTGGAGCCGCGCGGCACGATCACACGCGATTCCGGGTTCGCCACGAACGTCTCCGGCGTGTTCGCCGCGGGGGATGCCGCCCGGGGGCAGTCGCTCATCGTGTGGGCGATCGCCGAGGGGCGGGCGGTGGCGGCGGCCGTCGACCGTTATCTGACGGGGAGTTCGCGCCTGCCGGCGCCGATCTCGCCGTACGACCGTCCGATGACGGTGTGACGGGGGCGCCGGACCACCCCTCCCCCGCCTCCCCTCCTTCCTCCCCTAGCGCCGCTCGTCCGTCCCCGCCACCTTCCCCGTGGCCAGCGCCACCCTGTTCCACGTGTTGATGGCGAGGATCAGGGCCAGTACGTGGGCCAGCTCCTGGTCGTCGAAGTGCGCCGCGGCCTGGGCGTAGACCTCGTCGGGAACCCCGCCGTCGGCCACCAGGGTCACCGCCTCCGTCAGCGCCAGGGCCGCCTGTTCCTTCTCGGTGTAGAAGTGGCGGGCCTCGCGCCAGACGGCGACCAGGTGCAGCCGGTCCTCGCTCTCGCCGGCCTTGCGGGCGTCGTTGGTGTGCATGTGGAGGCAGTAGGCGCAGTGGTTGAGGTGCGAGGCGCGGATCTGGATCAGCTCGACCAGCGCCGGGTCCAGGCCCTCGCGGGCGGCGGCGTCGAAGCCGATGATGGCGCGGAAGACCTTGGGGGCGGACTTCGCGAGGTCCAGACGGGTCCGCGCGGCCTCGGCCGTGGCGATGGCGGAGTCGATGCCGGAAGTGCCCTGCGTCGCAGTCGTGTTCGTCGTCATGTGCTCCAAGGTACGAGCCCGAAAGACCCACTGTAGGGTGCATTTCCATGGCGAGATCGTGGGTCAATTCCGCGGAGCGGATCGGTGCCGACCTGCACCTGGACCTCTCGGAGTCATCCGGGGCATCCGGGCCCGGCGGGCGGCGGGCCGCGCTGACCCGTGGGCTGCGCGAGGCGGTACGCGACGGGCGGCTCGCGCCCGGCACGCGGCTGCCGCCGTACCGCTCGCTCGCCGCGGATCTCGGGATCGCCCGCAACACCGTGGCCGACGCGTATGCGGAGCTGGTGGCCGAGGGCTGGCTCACCGCCCGGCAGGGCTCGGGGACGCGGGTGGCCGAGCGCGCCGAGCCCCTGCGGCGCGCCGAGCGGGTGCCCCGTAAGGCACCGCCACGCGCGCGTGGACCTCGGCACGACCTGCGGCAGGGCACGCCGGACGCGTCGGCGTTCCCGCGCGCGGCGTGGCTGGCCTCCTATCGGCGGGCCCTCCAGCAGGCGCCGAACGAGGTCTTCGGGCCCGGTGATCCCGCCGGACGGATCGAACTGCGGGAGGCGCTCACCGAATACCTGGCACGCGCGCGTGGCGTGCGCACCGAGCCGGGCCGGATCGTGATCTGCTCCGGCTTCGCGCACGCCCTGCGCCTGCTGTTCTCCCAGGAGGGCGGCGGCGTGCTGCGCGGTCCGCTGGCCATGGAGGCGTACGGACTGGGCTTCCACCGGGAGCTGCTCGCCGCCGCGGGCGTACGGACCGTACCGCTGCCCCTCGACGAGGACGGCGCCCGCGTCGACCGGCTGGCACGCGAGCGGGCCGTGCTGCTCACGCCCGCGCATCAGTTCCCGACCGGCGGCCCGCTGCACCCCGAGCGCCGGGCCGCCGTGATCGACTGGGCACGCGCGCGTGGGGGCGTCGTGCTGGAGGACGACTACGACGGGGAGTTCCGCTACGACCGCAAGCCCGTCGGTGCCGTCCAGGGCCTCGATCCCGAGCGGGTGATCTTCATCGGCTCGGTCAGCAAGAGCCTGTCGCCGGCGGTGCGGCTCGGGTGGATGGTGCTGCCGGAGCGGTTCGTCGGCGACGTCCTCGCGGCCAAGGGCGAGCGCGAGGCGTGGGCGAGCGTCCTCGATCAGCTGAGCCTCGCCGACTTCATCGTCTCCGGGGCGTACGACCGTCATGTACGGCGCATGCGGCAGCGGTACCGGAGCCGCCGCGACCGGCTCGTCTCAGCCCTCGCCGCGCACGCACCGGACATCGAGGTCACCGGTGTCGCCGCCGGACTCCACGCGGTACTGCGGCTGCCGCCGGGCAGCGAGCGGTCCGTGGTCAAGGCGGCCACCTGGCAGGGCATCGCCCTGGAGGGCCTGGCCGAGTTCCGGCACCCGGAGGCGGCGGAGCCCGGCATGCCGGTCCGTGACGGCATCGTCGTCGGATACGCGACGCCCTCGGAACACGCGTACGGAGCGGCACTGGAGGCGCTGTGCGGGGTGCTGCCGCCGGGTCCGTAGCGGAGGCCGGACGGGGCGTCCTGCCGTGCCGGAATCCTGCCTGCGGAGGATCGCTTGGACCCGGGTCCTGCCCAGGACGGCCCGGCCGTCGTGCCGCTGGACCAGCCCGGCACCGCCCTCCCTTGGCTGCTGGGCTCCAAGGCTGCCGACCCCGCCCGCGCGGCCCGCGCCGGACTGCCCGTCCTGCCCGGCATCGTCATCCCGTACCGAGCCGCCGGCGACACGTTCGCCCTGCGCCGCGCCCGGACGAGCTCTCCGACTGCGGCGCCCGCCCTCTCGTCGTACGGTCGTCCTCGCCGCGGGAGGACACGGAGGTAACCCCCGAACCGGTGAGCACGCCGGCCGCTACGGCTTGCGGCCCACCGCCCCGTACCCGGGAATGACCCCGTCGTCCTGCCCGGGGACCGGCTCACCCAGTTCGGGGTGCCACTGGTGCGGCACCTCGACGCCGGGCTCGACGAGTTCGAGGCCGTCGAAGAAGCGCGCGAACTCCTCGCGGGAGCGCAGGGCCAGCGTGACGCCGGCCGCCTTGAGCTTCTCGGTCGCCGCCTTCGACTCCTCGGGAGTGAAGTCGGCGGTCGCGTGCGTCATCACCAGGTAGCTGCCGGAGGGGAGTTCGGACAGCAGCCGGCCGACCAGTTCGTGCGCGCCGTCCTCGTCGGAGACGAAGTGCAACAGCGCGACGAGGGAAAGGGCCACCGGGCGGCTGAAGTCCAGTATCTTCCGGGCGCCTTCGACGATGGCGTCCGGGTTGCGCACATCGGCCTGCAGATACTCGGTGGCGCCCTCGTCCGTGCCACGCAGCAGGGCCGCCGCGTGGGCCAGCACGATGGGGTCGTTGTCGCAGTAGACGACGCGTGCGCCAGAGGCGATTCCCTGGGCGATCTGGTGGAGGTTCGGCTCGGTCGGGATTCCGGTGCCGACGTCCAGGAACTGGCGCACGCCGTTCTTGGCGAGCCAGCGGGTGGTGCGGTGCATGAACGCGCGGTTGACCCGCGCCATCACCGGGACGCGCGGGTCGAGGGCGAGCATCTGCTGCCCCATGGCCTCGTCGACCGGGTAGTTGTCCTTGCCGCCGAGGTACCAGTCGTACATCCGCGCGGGATGCGGCTTGCTGGTGTCGATCTCGACGAAACGGTTCCGCCCGGTCATGACGAACTCCATAAGGGTCTGCAGCAGTCGGTGGCTGTCAACTCGGCGACTATCAACTCAGTGGCTATCAACTCAGGACCAAAATAAGGGAATTGACTGAAAAACAAGTCCGCTCACGACAGCAGGAAGTCCGCCTCCCCGGCCTTGGCGCCCTCGATGAACGCCGTCATCTCGTCCGTGGTGTAGATCAGCGCCGGCCCGTCCGGGTCGGTCGACTGCCGGACGGCGATACGGCCGTCGGCGAGCTTCATCGCCTCCAGGCAGTTACCTCCGTTGCCGCCGCTCCACGGCTTGTGCCAGCCTTCGCTGCCCAAGTCCCGCGCGGGCATGCCGTTGTAGACGCGTATGCGCGGCTTGATGCGATCCATTCACAGCTCCTTGCGGAGATCCCGGAGGATCTCCTTCGTGCGATGTGCCGTAGCGGCCTGCGCCGCCATGCGGTCCATGACCTCGAGGTGGGTCGCCACCTCGGTGCGCGCGTCGAGGTAGACGGCGCCGGTCAGGTACTCGCTGTAGACCATGTCCGGCAGTTCTGACATGGCAAATCGGAACAGCACGAAGGGCCCGTACGTGCCGGGGTGCGGCCCGTTCGCGAACGGGGCCACCTGCAGCGTCACGTTGGGCAGCCTCGTGGCCTGGAGCAGCCGGTCGATCTGGGCCCGCATCACCTCCGGGCCGCCGACCTGGCGGCGCAGCACGGTCTCGTCCATCACGACCCACAACCGCGGCGCGTCCTCACGGGTGAGCAGTTGCTGGCGTTGCATACGCAGCGCGACATGGCGCTCTATGTCGTCGGGGCTGGTCTGGCCGATGGCGCCCGACGTCAGCACGCCGCGCGCGTAGTCCTCGGTCTGCAACAGGCCGGGTACGAAGTGGGGTTCGTAGGACCGGATGAGCGCGGCGGCGCCCTCCAGGCTGACGTACATCGAGAACCAGCCGGGCAGGATGTCGTGGAAGCGCTGCCACCAGCCGGGCCTGTTGGCCTCCTCGGCCAGTTGCACGAAGGCGTCGGCCTCGTCGTCGGAGATGCCGTAGGCCTTCAGGAGCAGTTGAAGGTACGGGATCTTGAGCGAGACCTCGGCCATCTCCATACGGCGGACGGTCGCTGGAGCGACCCGGAGCACCCGGGCTGCCTCCTCGCGCTTGAGCCCGGCGCGTTCGCGCAGGTCGAGCAGGCGGCGGCCGAGGACGACCTGGCCGACCGTAGGTGCGGACCGCGGCTCGCTCACGCTCCACCTCCACGTATGAATCCCGACAGGTCGATTGAATCCTGACAGGCCGACGGCGCCATTCGAAGACCCATTCGAAGATCTCGGTGGATCTTCGGCGATCTCAACTGGCGCCGTTCGACATGCTGTTGCGAGCAGTGTGCCACGGCCTTCCAGAGAGTCACACAGCACTCTGCATTTTTCAGAGTGACACTTGCCAAGTGTTCACGCCGGGGAGATAGTGGCAAGCGTGATTCCGTCCCCGCCCTTAGGAACAGACGCCACCGTGGTCCCCCACGACCTCGGTGCCGCCCCGACAGTGGGACCCCAGCGGAACACCGCCGCCGAGCGCCGGTTCCGTTTCGAACTGGCCGCGCATCCGGGTTCTCCCGCGCAGGCCAGACGCCTGACGAAGGCGCGGCTGAACGGCTGGGCGGTGTGCGAGGACACCTGCGCCACGGCGGCTCTCGTCGTGTCGGAACTGGTCACCAACGCGATCGTGCACACCGCCAGCGAGCACATAGTGTGCGAGCTGCGCGACGGCGCCGACCTGGTGCGCATAGCCGTGCGCGACGAAGGATGCGCGCCGGGTGAGCCGCATCCCCTGTCGGCGCGACCCGAGGAGGAGCACGGGAGGGGACTGCTCCTCATAGACGCCCTCTGCCAGGCCTGGGGGGCGGGCGAGGACGGGACCGGGCTGGTGGTCTGGGCCGACCTGCCGAGGGTCGCCGGGTTCCAGGACGCCTCTCGAGGTGACACCGGGCCGTACAACGTCGGGCCGTACAACGACCTCGGGTGGAAGTCCCGGCCCAAGCCGGGTTCCTCCGGGGGCTCGGGCGACGAGGACGAGGACGAAACACAGGCGCGGTACGGCAGGGGAACGGGGTCCGCATGGCTGTGAGGGGCGCGTCCGGCGGCGGTCAGGTCCTGAGCCTGGACACGCTGGTCCGCCTTCGCCGCGACATGCCGACGAGGGGGGCGCCTCGACGGCTGCCGGTCCCCGACGGGATGACGGCGCCGCTGGGCTTCGACGCGGTGGCGGTGCCCGCCCGCTACGGGCCTCTGATCATGCCTCGGCTGCCTCGGGTCGGCTGTGTGTACGCCGATGAGTCGCACTGGTGGTGGATCGTGCCGTCCGACTCCGACTACGCGCTGGAGTGGCCGGCGTCCGTGCGGTACCTGACGGGCGCGGTCGCCCTGGACACGCCTCCACTGATCCACCGGCCCGACGGGCCCGTGCCCTATACGCCGCCGATTCCGCTGTATCTGGCGTTGTGCAGGGTTACGGGGACTACGCCTACGTGGCAACGGCAGATCTCTGCGTGAGGCTCCGCCGGTTGGGCGGGGGTTTTGGTGCTGTGAGTGACGGGGCGTCGCCGCTGTCGTCCCGTACCAAGGGGCTGCCGCCCCCTGGACCCCCGCTTCGGCCCTGGCGGGCCTCGTCCTCAAACGCCGGACGGGCTGGAATACCTGGGCCGGCGCCGAAGAGTGACCGGCCGTCTCGCGCCCCAGACCCGCCCGCGCGGCGTACGCCCGCGCGCACCCCCTGCCCTCACTCACGCCCTCCCCCGAACTCGCCCGCCCCGCCATAGTGGCCCTCCGTCGCGAGGGCGGTCGGGGGAGGGTGGACGGTGGGGAAGAAACGCGCTGCCGGTGGGCCCGAGGTGTCCGAGTCGGAGCAGCTGCTCTTCGGGGGGCCGCTGCGGTACGACATGGGGTGGAACCGGCATCGGGACGCCTTTCTGGAGCTGAACTTCCGGGCGATGGTGACGCGGCTGCCGTCCCTGCTGTCGTCGAGTTTCCGGCTCGCGTGGCAGGCCGACCGGCGGGCCGCGCGGACCGTGCTGGTGGCCGAGGTGGGGCGCGGGCTTGCACAGGCGGTCGGGCTGCTTGCCGTGAACAGTGTGCTGGGGCGGCTGATCGGGGGCGGGGCCCTGGAGGAGCGGTTACGGGGTGCCGTTCCCGCGCTGGTCACCATGGCCGCCGTGATGGTGGTCTCGACGCTGCTGCGGGCCGCGTCGATCTACGCCACCGGGCGCCTGGAGCCCAAGGTGGAGCGGGTGGCGACCGAGCTGTATCTGGAGCGGGCGGCGGCCGTGGAGCTCGCCGCGATCGAGGACCACGCCTTCCACAAGCTGCTGGACACCGCACAGTACGGCGCCGGAGCCGCCCGCCGGATGATCTCGTACAGCACGCGGGTCGTGAACGCGGCCATCTCGTTGATCGCGGCGGCGGGCGTCCTCACCGTGCTGCACCCTGCCCTGCTGCCCCTCCTCGCCACGATGACGCTGCCCAGCGCCTGGAGCGCCCTGACGAACGCCCGACGCCGCTACGAGTCCTTCCACACCTGGGTGCAGCACTCCCGGGCCGGCCATCTGATCAGCGGGCTGCTGACCGAGCCCGCCGCGGCGCCCGAGATCCGTGTGCACGGGGTCGGGCCGTTCCTCCTGCGCCACTACCGGGCGATGTCGGAGACGGCGGAGGCAGAGCAGGCGCGACTGGCCAGGCTTGCGGCGCGTACCGGGCTCATCGCGGCGGCGTGGACGGGGCTCGCGACCGTCGCGACGTACGCCACGCTGGGCGGGCTGCTGCTCGCCGGTGCCATGGCGCTGTCCGTGGCGGGTACGGCCGTCATCGCGATCCGCACGGGCTCGTCGAGCCTCGACAGCCTGGTCCTGGAGGTGAACGCGCTCCACGAGGAAGCGCTTTTCGTGGGCGATCTGCAACGGCTGTACGTCGAGGCGGCCGAACGGGCGATTCCGGTCGGTGGCGCCGCGCTGCCCGAGGACCCGCGGGAGGTCCGCTTCGAGAACGTCAGCTTCAGCTACCCGGGTGAATCGGCCCGCCCCGCCCTCGACGACGTCACGCTCGCCCTCCCCCTCGGCCGGATCATCGCCCTGGTCGGCGAGAACGGCTCCGGCAAGACCACCCTGGTCAAGCTGCTGGCCGGGCTCTACACCCCGGACTCCGGCCGCATCCTGTGGGACGACGTCGACGCGGCCGGTGCCGACCGGCACCAACTCGCCGAGCGCATCGCGATGGTGGCCCAGGACTTCAAGCGCTGGCCGTTCACCGCCCGGGTCAATGTGGCGGTCGGCCGTTCCTCCGCGCCTCTCACCGAGGAACGTCTGGCCACGGCGGTCGCGGAGGCGGGGGCCGGGGACGTGGTGGCCGATCTGCCGCGCGGCCTGGACACGTTGCTGGCACGCCAGTTCAACGGCGGGCACGAGCTGTCCGGGGGGCAGTGGCAGCGGCTCGGGATCGCGCGGGCCGCCTACCGGCGGGGCCGCATCCTGATCGTGGACGAGCCGACCGCGGCCCTGGACGCACGCGCCGAACTGGAGGTTTTCGAGAAGATCCGCGCCCTGGCCTCCACCGGCCAGACGGTCGTCCTCATCACCCACCGGCTGGCGTCCGTACGCCACGCCGATCTGGTGCATGTCCTCGACCAGGGCAAGCTCGTGGAGTCCGGCACGCCCGACGAGCTGCTGGCCACGGGCGGAGTCTACGCGGAGCTGTACTCGCTCCAGGCGGAGCAGTTCACGACGCGGGTGCCCGCGCCGAAGGCGGGCTGACCTCGACGAGGGCCCGGCGCAAAGCCGGGCCGACCCTCATCTGACGCGCCCTCACCTCGCTCGGCGGCGTCACGCGGCGGCGTCGACCACCATGTCACCGCGGACGATCACGAGGAACGCGTCCGTGGCGAGGTCCATGACGACCTCGGCGGGCAGACCTTCCATCCGCCGCGCGTGTGCGAACTCCTCCGCCGGCCACGAACCTCGCGGCCCTCCCGCGGGAAAGCGTTCGAGCACTGTTCGCCCGTTCACCATCCTGCACCTCCCGAAAGCGTCGTACTTGTAGGAGTTAACGCCTGCCGGAGGTGAAACGCCTCGCCCGGTGACGGGACTGAGACGTAGTTGACACTCGTTCACCGCTATGTGTGAGCTTCCGATCACCCTCGATGATCAATCGCTACACCTTGTGTCAGTCCTCGTACTCGTCGTGATATCGGATCCGTTCACTGCCCGCAGGCGCACCAAGAGCCGACGCACGCCCCTTGGGCTCCTCCCACTCCTCCTGCCGGCCCAGCGCGGTGAGGTCCAGGAAGCCGGTGGTCGAGCCCAGCCCGTCGAGACCGCGCTCGTACGTCGAGTAGGTGTGGAAGATGCGGTCCCGGTCCCGCAGGAAACAGCTGACACCGGGGCGTTCCACCAGCTCGCCCTCGTGCTCCAGGGTCGCTTCGAAGTCGTGGTTGAAGTCGCTGCCGCACGACGAGTACCAGGGCACCGTCCAGCCCATGCGCGCCTTGAACGGCAGGATCTTCGTGTACGGCGCCCTGGACACGGCGGCGAAGGTCGTCCCCCGTGCCTTCAGGTGCGCCACATGCCCGATCTGGTCCAGGAATCCGGAGCAGCTGCGGCATCCGGCGTCCCAGTCCGGGGCGAACATGAAGTGGTAGACGACGAGTTGGTGCCGCCCCTCGAAGAGGTCGAGCAGGGTGGCCTTGCCGTCGCCGCCCTCGAAGACGTACTCCTCCTCGATCTCGACCATGGGCAGTCTGCGCCGCTCGGCGTTGAGCGCGTCACGCGCGCGTGTGGCTGCCTTCTCCCTGACCAGCAGTTCCTCGCGCGCCACGCGCCACTGCTCGCGCGAGACGATCTCCGGAAGCGACATGGGCGCCCCTCCTGTGCAACGGTCCGTCCGGGTGGTGACCGGCGCGAGGGGCGTAACTCATCGCCCGCCCGGAGAATTTCAGGAGTTTTTCTCGGAGTACGTCACCGGCAGCGCGAGCAGGCCACGGGCGCGCAGCGAGCGGCGCCACCGGAGGTCGCCGTCGGCGAGGGCGAGTTCGGGGAACCGTTCCAGGAGGGCGGCCAGGGCGATCTCGGTCTCGGCGCGGGCGAGCGGGGCGCCGAGGCAGTAGTGGATGCCGTGTCCGAGCGCGAGGTGACCGGAGGCGTCGCGGCCGAGGTCGAGGCGGTCGGGGTCGGGGAAGCGGGCGGGGTCGCGGTCGGCGGCGGAGAGTGAGAGCAGGACGGTGTCCCCGGCGGGGACGGTCACGCCGCCGATGGTCACGTCCTCGGTCGGGAAGCGCCGGATGGCGAGGAGGGCGGGGCCGTCGTAGCGCGCGAACTCCTCGACCGCGAAGGGGATGCGGGACGGGTCTGCGCGCAGGGCCGCAAGCTGCTCGGGGTGGTCGAGCAGGGCGAGCACGGCGTTGCCGATGAGCTGCACGGTGTTCTCGTACCCGGCGAACAGGATGAGGAAGGCGAGGGACATCAGCTCGTCCTCGCTCAGCCGGTCGCCGTCGGTGTCGCGGACCGCGATGAGGTCACAGAGCAGGTCGTCGGCAGGTTCCGTGCGCTTGTCGGCGAGGAGCCGGGTGAAGAACCCGAGCATCGCCACGACAGCCTCCTTGGCGGCCTGCGGTCGCGCCGGGTCGGGGGCGACGAGGGCGTCGGTCCACTCCCGGAAGTCCCGTCGGTGCTCGTCGGGGACGCCGAGGAGGTCGCAGATGACGGTGATGGGGAGGGGGGCGGCGTAGGAGGCGATCAGGTCGGCGGTGCCGTGCGGGCCGAGGGCGTCGAGGAGCCGGTCGGCGGTCCGCCGTATGGGCATGCGGAGCTGCTCGACGCGGCGCGGGGTGAAGGCACGGCCGACCAGGCGGCGCAAGCGGGTGTGGTCGGGCGGGTCCATGTTGAGGAGGTTGGCGTCGAGGGCGGGAGGGAGAGCCAGGCCCCGGTAACTCCCGGGTGCCGCATGCCTCTTGTCCAGGGACAGCCGTGGGTCGGCGAGAGCCTCGCGGACGTCGTCGTACCGGGTGACGAGCCAGGCGGGACTGCCGTCGGGTCCGGCCGTGCGGTGCACCGGGGCGGTGTCGCGCAGGCGCCGGTACACGTCGTACGGGTGATCGAGGAGGCCGTCGGCGAGATCCATGGTCCTCAGACTATGCACCTCGGATCATGCACCTCGGAAACAGGCCCTAGGTGCCGTACTCCTGGATGCGCCGGCCGTGGCTGCGGTCCAGGAGCGCGGGCATCCGCTCGCCCAACTCCCGTACGACGGCGGGCACATCGATGGTGAGCAGCTCCCGGTCACGCATCAGCACGCGCCCGTCCACGATCGTCGTGCGGACGTCGGAGGAGCGGGCGCTGTGGACGAGCGTGGCGGCGAGGTCGTGGACGGGCTGGGTGTGCGGTCCGGTGAGGTCGACCAGGATGATGTCGGCGCGCCGGCCGGGTGCGATGCTGCCGGCCACCTCACCGAGTCCGACGGCGCGGGCGCTCTGGAGCGTGGCGTGGTGCAGCGCTTGACGGGCTGTCAGCCAGCGGGGATCGCCGGTGGTCGACTTCTGGATGAGGGCGGTGAGGGCCATCGACTCCCATACGTCGAGGGAGTTGTTGGAGGCGGCGCCGTCCGTGGCGAGGCCGACCGGGATGCCGAGGTCGCGCAGGGCACGTACGGGTGTGGTGGTGGGCCAGGCGAACTTGAGGTAGCCGCGCGGGGCGCTGGCGACGGCGACGCGGCCGGCGGCGTTGCGCAGGATCGGCAGGTCGCGGTCGAGGATGCCGGTGCCGTGCGCGATGAGGACGTCGACGTCGAGGATGCCGGTGCGCCGGAGTACCTCGATGGGCGTGACGCCGTGGCGGGCGAGGCTGGCCTCTGCCTGGTCGCGGTTCTCGGAGGCGTGGAGGTGGACGGGGAGGCCGTGCTCACGGGCGAGTTCGGCGGTGGCGGCCAGGTCGGCGTCGTCGACGGTGTAGGGGGCGTGCGGGGCGAGGGTGGTGGTGATACGGCCGCCCGCGCCGCCGCGATGCCGTAGCGCGAACTCCAGTGACCTCTCCCGCCCTTGCGGGCCCTGGGAGGAGAAGTAGGCCTCGCCGAGGTGGGCACGCATCCCGCACTCGTCGACCACGGCGGCGACGGCGTCCATCGAGAAGTAGTGGTCGGCGAAACAGGTGACCCCGCCGCGGATCATCTCGGCGCAGGCGAGCCGGGCCCCCGACGCCACGTCCTGCTCGGTGAGGTTGGACTCGACGGGCCACACGACGTCGTTGAACCACTCCTCGGTGGGCAGGTCCTCGGCGACCCCGCGCAGGGCGACCATGGGGGCGTGGGTGTGGCAGTTGACGAGGCCGGGGAGGGCGACCTGGCCGTGGGCGTCGATGCGCTCGGTCGCGGTCAGCTCCTCGGCCTGAGCGCTGCTGATCACCGCCTCGACGACCCCGTCCCGTACGACGATCGCGGAGTCCTCGGCGAACCCGATCCCCTCATGATCGTCGTGCGTGAGCACCGTGCACCGGGTGATGATGAGACCGGCGGGAGAAGGCGTCATGCAGTCACCGTACGACGCGGTCGTGCCCCCGGACGGGGTGAACCGCGTATCCCGTCGGCGCTCTGTCCCGGCGGCGTGGGCACGTGCACTCTGGCCTCACCACCGCCCGTCGTACGGCTTCCGGAAAGGGGCCCGACATGCTCCTCGGTACCTGGAATCTAGAGAATCTGATGCTGCCGGGCAGCGGTGACGGCGCGCCCGAGACCGACGCCGAGTACGAGGCGAAGGTGACGTCCCTCGCCTCGGTGATCACCGCGCTCGACCCGATGCTGCTGGGCGTCCAGGAGGTCAAGCAGGAGGAGGCGCTCGACGACCTGGTCCGGGCGGTGGGCGGGGAGTGGCACACCGCGCTCTCCCGGCACCGGGACGCCCGCGGCATCCGAGTCGGCTTCATCAGCCGTACGCCGATGCGGGTGCGCCGGGACACGCGCGTGTTCGCGCAGAAGCTGCGCCCCGTGCAGAGCGACGACGGCGCGCAGCCCGGCGATCACGACCAGGAGGCGAGCCGTGGCTTCCTGGCGGTGGAGGTCGACACGGCGGACGGGCCCGTGCGGGTGGCCGTGGCGCACCTCAAGTCGAAGCTGCTGACGTACCCGGGCAATGGCAGCAAGTCGCGCTTCCACCCGCACAACGAGGTCGAACGGGCGCGCTTCGGCGCCTACGCCCTCTATCGCCGGGCAGCCGAGGCGGCAACTCTGCGCGGCCTCGCGGACTTCCTGCTGGAGGACGACGGGCGCGAGCGGGACGTGGCCGTCCTCGGTGACATGAACGACGTGGTGAACGCCGCGACGACGCAGATCCTGCTCGGCCCTCCGGGATCCGAGCTCGACAGGGAGCACGCCTTCAGGAAACCCGATCTGGGCGATGCGCTCCGGCTGTGGAACGTGGCCCCGCTGATACCCGTGAAGCGACGCTTCTCCCGCGTCAACTTCGGGCGCGGGGAGCTGATCGACCACGTCCTGACCAGCCACCGCTTGGTCCACCGCGTCTCGGAGGCGGGCACGGGCCTGCCCGACCAGCAGGACCGGGCCCTCGAACTGCCGTCGGTCGGCGACGACCCGACGGAGCGGGTCGGGACGCCTGGGTCGGACCATGCGCCGGTGTGGATACGGTTCGGCGACTGACACCGCGGTGCCACTCAGGCCGGTCCCGGAGCGACTGACCTGGGCGGTGGAGAACCTTGACCTCGCGCCCGGCGACCGAGTACTGGAGATCGGCTGCGGCCGGGGAGTCGCGGTGGCCCTGGTCAGGTACTCGCCGTCGACGTGAACCTGTTCTGGGTGCGCTCCCCCGACCGGGAGTTGGCCGCGCCGAGACGCCGGCCGGCGCCGGGCCGAGGAGATCGCCGGGAAGGTGACGGCGGCCGTGGCGTCGCGGGGGTTCGTGGCGGAGGTGCGGGTGGGGGTGACCTGGGCGGGCAGCAGGTTGGTGTGCGTGCGGGCACGGGGCTGACGGACATCACCCGGCGAGAGGTACGTCGGTGGTCGCGGGACCCCGTGGCCCGTGCAGCCCGGCCCGGTCGCGCTTCTCACCGAGTTCCTCCAGCAACTCGGTGAGCCGGTCGGTGTGCCAGGGCGTGAGCCGGCCCGAGTCGTCGAGGTGCACGGCGCAGGCGGTGGTCGCGTCGACGAGCTGTTCGAGGGTGGCGACGACCTCGTCCGCGCCCTCCGTGTGCCGGGCGAGCGCGGGAAGTTCGGCGGCGGCGAGGGCATGGGCGGTACGGGCCTCGGCGAGCGCACGGTAGGCCTCGCGGCGCAGGGTCCAGCGGACGGCGCGGGAGTCGGTGCGGGTCGGGTCGGGCTCGTACGGCATGCGGGGGGCGTCGGCCTCGCGCCGAGCAGAGGTGGCCTCGGACTCCCGCAGCACGTGCGCGAGGTAGGCATGTGCCGCCCGGTCGGCCGTCGCGAGTCGGGACCGTACGCCCCCGCCCCGCTGCCCCGGCATCGGCAGGTGCCCCACGACCAGCACGATCGTGCAGGCCAGCAGCGTCTCGCCGATCCTGCTCACGGAGGCCTGCGGCTCGCCGCCGACCATGACCAGGGCGAGCACGAGAACGGTCACGACGGCGGTCTGGGCGGCGAAGTGCCGGGTGGCCACGGGAATCAGGGCACCGCTGAGAGCCACGAGCGCGATGAGCCCGTCCGGCCGGGGCAGTACGGCCGCGAACCCGGCGAAGAGCAGGGCTCCCAGCACGGTGCCGGCGGCGCGGCACAGCACCCGGGACGCGAGCGGTCCGAGGTCTGGCTTGACGAGGAAGACGGCGGTGGCGGGGAGCCAGTACCAGTGCTCGTGCTGCCCGTACCACTGGGTGTGGTGCAGCGCCTGGGCGACGGCGGCGCTGGCTCCGAAGCACAGGGCGACGCGCAGGCCGTACTCCCGTCCGCCGGCCCCGAACACGGATCGGGCGAGGTCCGCGGCGGTACGGCGCCGGGTGTGCAGGTCGCGGTTGCCCCGGCCCCGGTCGAAGGCCTCGGCGGCGTGCAGCAGGGCATCGTCCAGGGCGCGCAGGGCGGGCGCGGAGCGGGAGGGCGCCGGGAGGGGTCCGGTGTGGGTGTTGCCGCGTACGGCGGCGGCGAGGCGCCGGGGGCCTTCGGAGGCCCGCGCGGGCACGGCTTCCCCGGCCCAGGCGAGCGCGGTGGCGGCCTCGGCGAGGGGCAGTGCGGCCGCGTACTGCGCGTGCAGCCGCCGCTCGGTGGACGAGGAGGCGTACCGCCGCAGCCGGGGCCCGGTGAGGGCGTCCTGCGCATGGTCCAGGGCGGCGGTGAGCGCGACCCGGCGGGCGGTGGCGTGCCGGGTGCCGACGGCGTCGAGGAGGTCCGCGACGGCGTCGTACACGTCGGCTACGGCGTCACGCTCGCCGTCGAACCGGAAGTCACCGACGAGGGAGCCGGGCGTGGGGAGGGCCAGCCGCAGCCCGAGCAGCCAGGCGGCACCGCCGAGATAGGCGAGCGCCCGCAGCCACCCGCTCTCCGGCAACGGCATCCCCGCCCCGATGGCGGAGGCGACGAGCAGCTGCGTACCGGCGGCGGAGGCAACGGGCCCGACGGCGCTGATCCCTCCCGCGAAGAGCCCGAGCCCGGTGAGGAGGAGGGTGAGCGGAACGGCCCCTAGGCGGTCCCCGGCCATCGTTCCGGCGAGGAGCCCGACCGCCCCCGCCAGCGCGGGCACCCCGAGCCGGTGGACGGAGACACGACGGCTGCCGGGACGGTCGTTGATCCCGGCGAGCATGGCGGCGATGGCGGCCACGACCCCGAGAGAGGGCCGGCCGGCGAGCACGGCGGCGAGGAGGAGCGGCCCGGCGGCCAGGGCTCCCCGGACCACGGCACTCCAGGGGACCGGGCCGCGCTGGGCGCGCAGGGTGTGGGCGAGCCAGGGCGGGAGAGCGAGGGCCGGACGTGCGGGGCGGGACACAGGGCTCCTGTCGGGGCGAGGGCGGGGGTGTGCCTTCGGGCGACGGTGGCCGGGCTCGGGCTGGGCTGTGGTGTCCACGGTAGGGCGAGCCCTTGGAGGCTATGGGACGCCGACGTTTCGACGATGTGACGATGCGTGGAAACGCCACGTTCTTTATGAACGCAACTACGGGCGGGCGCACCGAGCGGCGAGGGGTCCTGCGGAGTCCGGCGGTCGTACTGTCGAACCCGTCACCGAGGAGGACTCTGATGCGCAGCGTGACCTATTCGATGGGCGTCTCACTCGACGGCTACATCGTGGGGCCGGACGGCGACTTCGACTGGGGGGACCCCAGCGAGGACGTCTTTCGTCTCGCCGTCGACGAGATCCGTGGGGTCGGCGTCCATCTGATGGGCCGCCGGCTGTACGAGACGATGCTGTACTGGGAGACCGCCGACCAGCATCCAGCGCTCGCCTTCTCCACGCTCGATTTTGCCGCGCTCTGGAAGGCGCTCCCGAAGGTGGTGTTCTCCACCACGCTGTCGGCGGTGCAGGGCAATGCCCGTCTGGCCTCCGGCAGTCTGGCGGAGGAGATCGAGCGGTTGCGGGCCGAGCCCGGGGAGGGCGACATCGCGATCGGCGGCGCGACGCTCGCCGCCGAGGCGGCCGCGTCCGATCTGATCGACGAGTACCGGGCCAGGGTCTACCCGGTGCTGCTCGGCGGCGGCATTCCGTTCTTTGCCCAGCACGAGCGCCGGGTGGATCTGGAACTCGTCGAGACCCGCACCTTCAACTCCAAAGTCGTCTACCTCCGCTACCGCGTGGCGCGGTAGTCGGGAGTTCCCTCGCTCTCCCCGGAGAACCGTCCCCGCCCCTCGTGCCGAAGGTGGCAGGGATGTGGACATTCACCTCGGCCCGGCCGGGGTCGGACGGCACGGCCAGGCTGCCGCTGTCGACGGTGCGGCTCGCGCCGAAGCTGAGCCTTGAGGGGACGGCTCCGGCATGCGGCACGCTCACGGTGCCGCTGAAGCTGAGCGGCGCCGCCGCCGCGGCCGGGCAGGTCGCCGCGCTGACCGTGAACGTCTCCTACGACGGCGGCCGGACCTGGAAGCCGCTCGCTCCGTGAAGTGACGGTGCGACCGACGCTGGGATATTCGGATGCGAGGAGGGGTGCGGGCGCGCATGATCGGCGGATCGACCGCCGACTGCGCTGCACCGCCCAGGAGCCCCCATGATCCGACGCGTCACCTCCCCCGCCCTCTTCCCGCCCCCCACCTACTCCCATGCCTCCGTCGTCGAAGCCGGCACGAGGCTCGCCTTCCTCGCCGGTTCCGTGCCCCTCGACCGCGACGGGAACCTCGTCGGTGAAGGAGATGCGGTGCGGCAGGCCGAGCAGGTGATCGCCAACCTCGAAGTACAACTGGAGGCGATCGGCAGCGACTTGGCGCACGTCCTGGCGACCGACGTGTACGTGGTGAGCGGTGAGCCGGCGGTGCTGTCCGCCGTCTGGGAGGTCGTCGAGGCGTCAGGGCTGAGCGTCGGACCGCACTCGTCGACGCTGCTCGGCGTCGCCTGCCTCGGATACACGGGGCAGTTGGTGGAGATCACGGCCACGGCCGCCGTCCCGGAAGAGGCGCCGCGCCCATGACGCCCGTAGCGCTCCGCCGCGCCAGGCCCACCGATGCCGGTGCCGCGGCCGACGTCTGGCTGCGGTCGTTCGCCGCCGCGCTGCCGACGGTCGTCCGGCCGCGCACCGACGACGACGTGCGGACGTACTTCCGGGAGGTGGTGGTGCTGCTCAGGGAGACCTGGGTCGCCGAGGCCGCCGACCGCATCGTCGGCCTGATGGTCCTCGACGCGGACCAACTCTCCCAGCTCTACCTGGATCCCGACTGGCGCGGCCACGGCATCGGCGACCGTCTCGTCGACCTCGCCAAGCGGCGCCGCCCGGACGGGCTGAGCCTGTGGACCTTCCAGGTCAACAGGCCCGCCCACCGGTTCTACGAGCGCCACGGCTTCGTCGCCGTCGAGTTCACGGACGGCAGCGGGAACGAGGAGCAGGAGCCGGACGTGCGGTACGTCTGGCAGCCCGGCCGACCCGATTCCCGGTGATCACTCCCGCGTCCGACCCCACACCCGCCCCTTGGGCAACGGCCGCGCATACCCCCCGACCCGGCTCGTCCTCAGCCCCAACCCCACCAGCGATTCGGCGAGTTTCACGGCCGCACCCACCCCGTCGACCACCGGAACCCCCAGCTTCTCCCCCATGGCCCGCTGCAGCCCAGTCATCCCGGCGCAGCCCAGCACCAACACCTCCGCACCCGCGTCCCGCGCCCGTTCGGCGGCCGCCAGGAAGGCGGACTCGGTGCGTTCGGCGTCCTCCAGGTCCAGCACTCCGAGCCCCGTACCGATGACGGCGACGCAGTTGCGGCCCACCCCGGCCGTATCGAGGCTGTCCTCGATCTGCCCGCACGAGCGCTCCAGCGTGGTCACCACCCCGTACCGGCGCCCGATCAGACAGGCCAGGTGCGCGGCGGCCTCCGTGATGTCGACGACCGGTACGTCCACCAGCTCCCGGACGCCTTCGCGGCCGTGCTCCCCGAAGCCGGCCATGACGACCGCGTCGTAGGCGGGACCGTCGTACGTCCGCAGCGCGTCCATCACCGCCGCCGCCGAGAGGTAGCTGTCGAGCCAGCCCTCGGCCGACTCGGGTCCCCACCCGGGGGTCAGCCCGAGCACGGTGGTGCCCGGGCCTGCGGCGGCCCGGGCTCCTCGTACGATCTCCTCGGTCATCTCCTGCGTGGTGTTGCAGTTGGTGACGACGATCCGCACGTCCTTCAGACCTCCCGCGCCACGGACCCGGCAGCCGGCTCATCGGCGCCTGCGGCGCGCTCATCGCGGCACAGCACCAGATACAGCCCCGCCGCCATCGCCGTCCCGATGAACCACGAGTACGGCGCCACATCGCTGAACGTCTTCACCAGCGCCAGCACCGCCGCGACCCCAGCCGCCGGCAGGAAGGCCCACAGCGCCCTGGGGTTGACGCCCTTGCGGTAGTAGTAGCGCGAGCCCGGTGCGGCGGAGAACAGTTCGTTCACGTCCACCCGGCCCCGCTTGACCAGGTAGTAGTCGACCATGATCACACCGAACAGGGGCCCCAGGAAGGCGCCGAGGCCGCCGAGGAAGTAGTTGACGACCGTCGGGTTCGAGAACAGATTCCACGGCGTCACCACGAGCGCCGCCACCGTGCTGATCATGCCGCCGACCTTGAAGGTGATCTTCTGCGGCCAGACGTTGGCCAGGTCGTACGCCGGTGAGACGAAGTTGGCGACGATGTTGACGCCCATCGTGGCGATGGCGAACGTCAGGGCGGCGAGCACCAGGACCCAGGTGTTGCCGACCTTCGCCACCAGTTCCGCCGGATCCGTGATGGCCTCGCCGAACACCTCCAGCGAACCGGCCGTGACGATCACCGAAACGACCACGAAGGCGGTGGAGTTGATGGGCAGGCCCCAGAAGTTGCCCTTCCGCACCGTCCGGTAGTCCGGCGCGAAGCGCGAGAAGTCGCAGAAGTTGAGCATCAGCGTGCCGTACGTGGCGAGGATCAGGCCGATCGCGCCGAACCACTGCCGCCACTGCTCGCCGACGGACACCGGGTGCGGGGTGGTCGTGAGCGAGATCGTCCAGCCGGCCTTGGCGAGGATCCACACCGCCAGCGCGATCATCACGATCCAGATCGCCGGGCCGCAGAAGTCCTGGAACTTGCGCACCGACTCCATGCCCCGGCTGATGATCAGCGCCTGGATCAGCCACAGGGAGAGGAACGACACCCAGCCGAGCGCGTCCAGCCCCAGGAAGGAGCTGTGTGTCCAGGACTCCAGCCCCGGCCACGCGGCCAGCAGCATGATGTTGACGGCGACGGAGGCCAGATAGGTCTGGATGCCGTACCACATGATGGCGATCACGGCCCTGATCAGCGCAGGGATGTTCGCGCCCCACACCCCGAAGCTGATCCGGCTGACGACCGGGAACGGGACGCCGTGCCGCTGGCCGATCCTGCCCATCCAGTTCATGCCGATGTAGATGAGCACGAAGCCGACGAGCAGGGACGTGAAGACCTGCCACACGTTCATGCCGAGGACCAGCAGACCGGCCGCGAACGTGTAGTTGCCGAGGTTGTGGACGTCGGACATCCACATGGCGAAGAGGTCGAAGACCTTCCAGTTGCGCTTGCCCGCGGGCGCGAGGTCTTCGTTGGTGAGCCGGGGATCGGGGACGAACGCTGGTGTGCCGGTGACTTCGGCACGGTCGGCGAGGGACACGGGGCCTCCAGGAGCCGGGGGACGGAGGACTGCTTATGGAGGGGCGCCTTGTGAAGGGGGCACCGAGGCGCGTGTTTGGTATACCAAACTGCGGACATGGTCCTCCCGTCAACCGTTCTGACCGATGTCGCTCCCGTTAACGCTCCGTAAATCACACCCGGAGTCGGCGAAGATGGCCCCATGAGCTCCTCGACGAAGACCGAACCCCTGGGTGCGGTACGGGAACGCGTCCTGGCGACCCTGCGGCAGGACATCATCGCCGGCCGCCTCCGGCCAGGTGACCGGCTCGTCGAACGGGAGCTGGCCGAGCGCCTCGGGGTCTCGCGCGTTCCGGTCCGCGAGGCGATCCGGGCCTTGGTCGCCGAAGGCTTCGTCCAGTTCGAGTCGGCACGCCGGACGGTCGTACGCCGGCTGACCCCGGCCGACGTCAAGGAGCTCTTCGAACTGCGCGAGGCCCTGGAGGTGTACGCGGCCGGACTCGCCGCGTCACGGGCGACGCCGGACGACCTCGCCGAGGTGGAAGGGCTCCTCGACCAGGCTGCCGCCGCGACCGCGGCGGGTGACGCGGAAGCGATCACCGACGTCAACAGCCGGCTGCACGACCGCATCGTCGCCATGGCCGGCAACACCCTGCTGATCGAGGCACTGGAACCGGTCGCCGGCCGCCTGCGCTGGATGACCCGGCGGAACGAGGAGTGGCCCCAACTCCTCGTGGAGCACCGTGAGTTGTACGAGGCGATCGCCTCAGGGGACCCGAACCGGGCCCGCGCGCACGCACTCACCCACGTGCGCACCAACCACCGCTCGACGGTACGGCAGCTCTTCGGCGAGGCGGCGGCCGAGGAGCTCTCCTAGCGACCGCCGTACTTGGCTGTCATCGGTCCGCGTACTTGTCCGTCGCCGCCACCAGCGCCGCCGCCACGGTCGGCGCCCCCGCGTCGTGCCCCACGTCGTCGACGACGACCAGCTCGCTGCCGGGCCAGGCCCGATGGAGCCGCCACACGGTCCCCAGCAGGTTGCCGAAGTCGAGGCTGCCCTGGACCAGGGTGCCGGGGATGCCCTTCAGCAGCGGGGCGTCCCGCAGGACGACGCCCTCGTCGTTGCCCTCGCCCAGGAAGTGGTCGTTGCCGAAGTAGTGCGTGACGGTACGGGCGAAAGCCATGCGGAACCGCTCGTCCTCGTACCTCGGGAACGACCGGGGCGGGGCGGGGACGCACGCCGTCTCCCAGTCCGTCCAGGCCCGCGCCGCCCGCACCCGCACGCCGGGGTCGGGCGACTCGATCAGCCTGTGGTACGCGGCGGCAAGGTTGCCGTCGCGCTCCCCGGGCGGCAGCTCACCCAGGAACCGCTCGAACGCCGCCGGGAAGATCCGCCCCAACCCCCTGGTCAGCAGGGCCACTTCGGGGTTCGACCCGGTGGCGACCCCGGTCAGCACCAGCTCGGACACGGCCCCCGGACGCGTCTGCGCATACCGCAGCCCCAGCACCGACCCCCACGACACACCCCACACCAGCCAGCGCCCGATGCCGAGATGCCGTCGCAGCAGCTCCAGGTCGGCGATGAGATGAGCCGTCGTGTTCACGCTCATGTCGGTCTCGTACGCGCTCGCGTGCGGCGTCGAACGCCCGCACCCGCGCTGGTCGAGCAGCACGATCCGGTAGGCGGCCGGATCGAACAGCCGCCGGAAGTACGGGGTGCAGCCGGAGCCCGGCCCGCCGTGCAGCACGAGCGCGGGCTTGCCGTGCGGGTTCCCGCAGGTCTCCCAGTAGACGTGGTTGCCGTCGCCGACATCGAGCATGCCGTGGTCGTACGGTTCGATCTCCGGGTAGAGGGTCATCCGGGCACCGTATCGACGGCCCGACCGCCCCCGCCCCTCATTTCAGGCCGGCCGCCTCCGCCGCCGTACGCAGCACGTCCCGCAGCATCTCGGGCGTGAGCCTGCCGGTGAAGGTGTTGCGCTGGCTGACGTGGAAGCACCCGAAGACGTCGAGCCCGGCGCGGCCGTCGGCGCCGTCCAGCGGGACCCGCGCCCCGTGCGCGAACGCCGGCCGCGGCCTGGGCACGCTCCACCCCGCCTCCACCAGTGCGGGCAGCGTCGCCTGCCAGCCGAAGGCGCCCAGTACGACGACCGCCCGCACGGTCGGGCGCAGCAGCCTCAGCTCCTGCACCAGCCAGGACCGGCAGGTCTCCCGCTCATCCGGCGTGGGTTTGTTGGCGGGCGGTGCGCAGTGCACCGGGGCCGTGACGCGCACGCCGTACAGCTCCAGGCCGTCCCCGACGGCGACGGACGTGGGCTGCGAGGCGAGGCCCACGTCGTACAGCGCCTGGTAGAGCACGTCTCCGGAGCGGTCCCCGGTGAACATCCGCCCGGTGCGGTTGCCCCCGTGCGCGGCCGGGGCGAGCCCGATGATCAGCAGCCGCGCGTCGGGCGGGCCGAAGCCGGGCACTGGGCGGCCCCAGTACGTCTGGTCGGCGAAGGCGGCGCGCTTGGTGCGGGCCACTTCCTCACGCCAGTCGACCAGCCGGGGGCAGGCCCGGCAGCCCGCGATTCTGCGGTCGAGATCGGCCAGTGCGTCCACAGCTCCACCGTAAGGCCGTCGCGGTCCCGCAGGGGGACTCCATGCGGGACGCCGTGCGAGGACTGCGAGGGCCGGGACGGGACTAAGGTCGAGGCATGGCTTCCGAGGATGACGAGGAGAAGGCCGGCAGCACGGCCGAGGGGCAGCCGGCCACGGCCGACGCGCAGGCGGCCGTGGACCCGCAGGTCGCCGCCGCCGTGGCCGCGGCCGAGGCCGCCGGTGCGCAGAGCGGCGAGTCCGTACGGATCGACAGCTGGATCTGGGCCGTACGCCTGGTCAAGACCCGCTCCATGGGCGCCACCGCCTGCAAGGGCGGCCACGTGCGCGTGAACGGCCAGAACGTGAAGCCCTCCCACGCCCTGCGCATCGGCGACGAGGTGCGCCTGCGCCAGGAGAACCGGGAGCGGATCATCATCGTCAAGCGGCTCATCCGCAAGCGGGTCGGCGCACCGGTGGCGGTCCAGTGCTACGTCGACAACTCGCCCCCTCCCCCGCCGCGCGAGGCCGTCGCCCCGGCCGGCATCCGCGACCGCGGCACGGGCCGCCCGACCAAGCGGGACCGCCGCGAGCTGGAACGACTCCGCGGACTCATGGGCGGCGACGCGGAACGACCGCGCGGACGGTGACATACAGCGGTGGCGTCCGGCAGGCCGGGAAGGCCCGGTCCGGACGCCACCGAAGTCGTTTCGCGCAGGCGCACGCGCGCACGGGCGCACCGGTCAGGCGCGTCGTCGCACCAGCCGCAGCAGATCCGCGTTCGAGCTCCGCCGTGCCCAGGCGATCAGGGCGAGGGGCACGATGAGGATGAGCGGTGTCGCCGCGTTCTCGCCGCCGTAGGCGGTGATCGTGACGACGAACGCGCCGACCATCAGCGCGCTCAGCGCCATCGCCGCCACCGACTGCAGCACCGGGATCAACAGCGCTATGGCCCCGGCCAGTTCGAGCGCACCGATGGTGTACATGCCCGCGCTGCCCCAGCCCAGCTCGTCGAAGCCCTCGGCTGCCGACGGGTGCGCGATCAGCTTGGGCAGCGCGCTCGCGATCGCGTAGAAGAGGGCGAGCAGAATCTGCAGGCCGCGCAGGGCGATGCGGGCACGGCGACCGCGCGGGGTGGCGGACTCGGCGATGACGGTGCCGGAGGTGCGGGCCGTGGCGGAGGCGGTGGTCTCGGGCATGAGGGTCTCCTGGGTGAAGCGTTCCGTGGTGATGTCGGAGAGGTAGACCGGGGCCGACTCCGGAACTCATCGCCGTGGGACGGCAATTCGTCATCGCCGTACGAAAAACTTCACCCGCGCCCGTCGAACGGCAGCCACCCGTGCCCCACAAACCAGTGACCGCCCGCCCGCAGGTGGTCCCCGACGGCCCGCTCCACGGCCGTGCGCCGCGGCAGGCTCTCGACCGGCAACTCCGGGTCGCCGAAGACGAACTGGACGGGCTCGCTGTCGGCCTGCTCCCGGTCCTCGTGGGCGACGCGGAAACGCTCCTGGAAGCGCACGATGTTGGAGTCCTCGGGCAGGTACTTCCGCAGCTGCGGGTCCAGCAGCCAGGAGTGGCAGGTCGCCACCTCGTACCGCTCCTGCGGAAAGTGCACGGCGAAGAACTCCCGGGCCAGTGCCAGGGAACGGTCGACCGCGGCCGGTGACAGCGGGCCGTAGAAGTCGGGGATGTGCACGTTGAGGCAGCCCGAGTCGGGGCCCACGTCGAGCCCGGCCGCCGCGAGTCTCGTCCCCGCACGCTGCCCGAGCCGTGCCCGCTCGAACTGCAGCCGTCCCAGCTGGTACAGCTCGCCTCGGAAGTGATGGACGAGCCACCACGGTGCCTGCACCCCCGTCCTGCCATGGCGTCTGCGGTGCACGGCCATGTTCCGCCCGATGTCCGCGAGGGTGCGCCGGGAGACATCGGCGGGGATGCCGCGCTCCCGGTGGTAGGCGCGCGTGGACGGCAGCGCCGCGACGAACACGTACACCGGGAAGCAGCGCCGCAGGGGTCCCGAGGCCCAGTCGAGGTCGGGCAGGTCGACCGCGCCGCCGACCTGGCCGATCCCCCGGACGAGCTCGTCGACGGACCGCTCCAGGTGGTGCCGCAGCTCCGGGTCGTCCGTCACCCGTGGGCCCATCCGCACGAGGTCGTTGATGTCCTCATGGGGTACTCCGAGGTCGAGCAGGCTTTCGGCCAGTTCATCGGTGTCCGGCAGCACGAGGCCCCCTTCGAGGAGTACGAGCGGTACGAGCGGTACGAGCGGTACGAGCGGTACGGGGAATACGAGGAGTACGTTTCAGTAAGGAGTGGTGATCCCGATGCGTACGGGCAGTGAGCCGAGGACAGCGCGCAGTGCACTGCGGGCCCGTTTCTGGCTGTGCGTGTGGGGCGTGGTGTGGGCGATCTTCGGTACCGTCGCGTTCGTGCTCGCGGGACGCCCCGGCTGGGCGGCGGCCTGCGGGGCGCTGTGGCTGGTGATCACCATCGACATGGCCATGGTCCTCAGACACATCCGTCAGGGCCCGCACTACCAGCCGGGCCGCGACATCCCCCCGTATCGCCCGCCTGAGAACCGCCACCCCTAGGCGCCGCTCACGCTTCGAACCGTGCCGCCTTGAGGTACTGCGGGTTCGGGTCGAGCGCGGCCGCCAGCCGGAAGTGGCGCTTGGCCTCGTCGGGCCGGCCCCGGCGCTCGTAGGTCCGGGCGAGCGCGAAGTGCGCGAACGCGTTGTCCGGCTCGCGCTCCAGGACGATGGTGAACTCCAGCTCGGCGGGCCGCAGTTGCGCGGCGGCGAAGAAGGCACGCGCGCGCAGCAGCCGGGCGGCGGTGTTCTCCGGGTGCGCGGCGATGACTCCGTCGAGCAGCTTCACCGCGCCCCGCGGATCCCGCGCGGCGAGCAGCTGCTCGGCGGCGCGGAAGTCGATGACATGCGTCTCCGGAGTACGTCCGGGCGATCCGCTGGTCTCGGGCACGGCAAAGTCCTTCCCTCGCTGGAAGGGTTCAACGCGCGATCGCGCCGGGGCTATTCCTGGGGCGAGCGGGACCGAGGGCTCCCCTGGGCGCCGTGGGATCTGCGCACCAGCTCGTCCCAGACGTCCTTCACGCGTCGCTGAAGTTCTTCCAGTGGTACGTCGTTGTCGATGACGATGTCCGCGATCTCCAGGCGCTTGTCACGCGTCGCCTGCGCGGCCATACGCGCGCGTGCGTCCTCCTCGGCCATGCCGCGCAGCCGGACGAGCCGGTCGAGCTGGGTCTCGGGGCCGGCGTCGACGACGACCACCACGTCGTACAGCGGTGCCAGGCCGTTCTCCGTGAGGAGCGGGACGTCGTGGACGAGGACGGCGTCCTCGGTGGCGGCCTCTTCGAGCTCGCGGGAGCGGGCGCCTACGAGGGGGTGCACGATCGAGTTCAGTACGGCGAGCCGGTCGGGGTCGGCGAAGACGATCGAGCCCAGCTTGGGCCGGTCAAGGCTGCCGTCGTCGGTGAGCACGTCCTCGCCGAACGCCTCGACGACGGCGGCGAGGCCGGGGGTGCCGGGTGCGACGACCTCCCGCGCGATCCGGTCCGCGTCGATCAGCACGGCCCCGTGCTCCACGAGCAGCCGCGACACCTCGCTCTTACCGGCTCCGATGCCCCCGGTCAGGCCCACCTTCAGCATGACCCGAAGCTTAGGGCCTGCCACTGACAAAGCGCCGGGCAGGCCGCACTTCGCCCTCGACCGCCGTCTCCGGCGGCCCTCAGTTGTCGCCTTCCCGTTCCGCCAGGAACCGCTCGAACTCCCGCCCGATCTCGTCCGCCGACGGGATGTCCACCGGCTCGGCGAGCATGTTGCCGCGGCTCTCGGCGCCCGCGACCGCGTCGTACTGGTGCTCCAGGCCCTCGACGAGGTTGGTGAGCTCCTCGTCGCCCTCGCGGATCTGCCGGTCGATCTCGTTCTGCGTGCGGTGTGCGTCCGTGCGCAGGGAGTGGGCGATGCCCGGCAGGACCAGCCCGGTCGCCGCGGTGACCGTCTCCAGGACGGTGAGCGCCGCGTCCG
The DNA here is from genome assembly GCF_045162795.1 of Streptomyces sp. NBC_01017. NCBI lineage: Bacteria > Bacillati > Actinomycetota > Actinomycetes > Kitasatosporales > Streptomycetaceae > Streptomyces > Streptomyces sp. NBC_01017. The sequence continues at coordinate 7,933,327 of NZ_CP108683.1, read as the reverse complement.
GGTACGGGGAGCGAGCGATGTAGTGCGGGACGTGCGCGGCGACGCCCAGGACGTCGTGCCCGGCCTCCATCAGCCGGTACTCGACGAGGGACTCGGCGCTGCCGGGCACCTGCGCCTCGTCGAAGGGGCTGCGGTGGCCGGGGACGAGGTCGACGCGGTTGCCGTGCGGGGTGACGCCGACCGGGCGGGTGTGCGGGACGCCCATCGGGATGCCGTGGAAGTTCACCGACAGACGCACCCCGAGGCGCTCCACGATCTCCTTGACGGCCGCGGCGAAGCGCTCCCACTCCACGTCCGGCTCGGGCCCGGACAGCAGCAGGAACGGCGCGCCGGTGGCGTCCTGGACCAGCCGCACCTCGATCGCGGGATCCTCGTACTCGGCCCAGCGGTCGCGCTTGAACGTCAGCAGCGGGCGACGGGCGCGGTAGTCCACCAGCCGGTCGTGGTCGAAGCGGGCGACGACCTGGTGGGGCAGCGAGTCCAGAAGCCCGTCGACGATCTGGTCGCCGGTCTCACCCGCGTCGATGTATCCGTCGAAGTGGTAGAGCATGACAAGGCCGGCCGACTCCTGGGCAAGCGCCATGTCGACAACGGCGAGGCCCTTCGGCTCCCATGCGTACAAACCCTGCGGATCAAGCACTGTGACCGCTCCTCCTCGTGTTCATACCCCACAACACCCGTACGGGCGTGGGCATTCCCGAGGGAGGAGCTCATTGATCTTGCCGGGCTGGGCAACGCCCTTCCAGGGGCGCGGGGAACTGCGCGACAAGCCCCCACCGGCCGGCAGCCGAAGGACGAGCCTTCCGCGCAGCACTGAGGGGCCGCACCTCGAAAGGTACGGCCCCTCAGTCAACTGCTAGGCGTCAGCGAGCCAGCGTTCAGCTCTGGCCGCCCGCCAGCTTCTCGCGCAGCGCGGCAAGCGCCTCGTCCGAGGCAAGCGCGCCGGAGTTGTCCGGGCCCTCGGAGGAGTAGGAACCGCCACCGGACGCGGCCGGAGCCGCACCCGCCGCGTCGCCACCCTCGGCGGCAGCCGCAGCGTCCGCCTCGCGGGACTTGATGACCTGGGCCTGGTGCTGCTCGAAGCGCTGCTGCGCCTCGGCGTACTGGCCCTCCCAAGCCTCGCGCTGGGTCTCGTAACCCTCGAGCCAGTCGTTGGTCTCGGGGTCGAAGCCCTCGGGGTAGATGTAGTTGCCCTGGTCGTCGTACGAGGCAGCCATGCCGTACAGGGTCGGGTCGAACTCGACCGAGGCCGGGTCGGCACCGAAGGACTCGTTGGCCTGCTTCAGCGAGAGGCTGATGCGGCGGCGCTCGAGGTCGATGTCGATGACCTTGACGAAGATCTCGTCGTTGACCTGGACGACCTGCTCCGGGATCTCCACGTGGCGCTCGGCCAGCTCGGAGATGTGGACCAGACCCTCGATGCCCTCGTCCACGCGGACGAACGCACCGAACGGAACCAGCTTGGTGACCTTACCCGGGACGACCTGACCGATCTGGTGGGTCCGGGCGAACTGCTGCCACGGGTCCTCCTGCGTCGCCTTCAGCGACAGGGAGACACGCTCGCGGTCCATGTCGACGTCGAGAACCTCGACGGTGACTTCCTGGCCGACCTCGACAACCTCGGAGGGGTGGTCGATGTGCTTCCAGGAGAGCTCGGAGACGTGGACCAGACCGTCGACGCCACCCAGGTCCACGAAGGCACCGAAGTTGACGATCGAGGAGACGACGCCGGAACGGACCTGACCCTTCTGGAGGGTGGTGAGGAACGTCTGGCGGACCTCGGACTGGGTCTGCTCCAGCCAGGCACGGCGGGACAGGACCACGTTGTTGCGGTTCTTGTCCAGCTCGATGATCTTGGCCTCGAGCTCCTTGCCCACGTAGGGCTGGAGGTCGCGAACGCGGCGCATCTCGACCAGGGAGGCCGGGAGGAAGCCACGGAGGCCGATGTCGAGGATGAGACCACCCTTGACGACCTCGATGACGGTACCGGTAACGATGCCGTCCTCTTCCTTGATCTTCTCGATGGTGCCCCAGGCGCGCTCGTACTGGGCGCGCTTCTTCGAGAGGATCAGGCGGCCTTCCTTGTCCTCCTTCTGGAGAACAAGGGCTTCGATCTCGTCACCGACGGCGACGACCTCGTTGGGGTCGACGTCGTGCTTGATCGAGAGCTCTCGGCTCGGGATGACACCTTCGGTCTTGTAACCGATGTCGAGCAGGACCTCGTCCCGGTCGACCTTCACGATGACGCCGTCGACGATGTCGCCGTCGTTGAAGTACTTGATCGTCTCGTCGATCGCGGCGAGGAATGCTTCCTCGTTACCGATGTCGTTGACCGCAACCTGCGGGGTGGTGGCGGTGGTCTCGGTGCTGCTCGTCATGTGGGAAAGGGCTCCGGTACGGACATTGAGTCGTAGGTACTGCTACGCCGGGAGCCCGTATCGCTCTGAAGAAGCCGGACAGCCAAGGAAGCGCCCCACCAGGGAAGGGTGATGGCGCCTCGAAAACCGAGGGGACATACAACAGATGCGAGCGCAGCCTGCTACGTCTGAGGTGCGCAGGCCCGCAGCGCAACTTGTAGCATACGGGGGCAGCCGGACAGGGTCAATGCGCGAAGCCGCCCACCCGGGGCGGATCGCCGCATACCCGGCACAAAACGTGTCTCCTGAGGCCACGCAGGCCTTGGAGCACCCCTCACGTGACACCACCGTGAGGGCCCCGCGCCGTTCAGGTGACGGAAGAGTACGACGAGGGAGCCGATCATCCAAGAGTACGAACCGGAGGCCACGCGCCGTGAGTCCGGCGTTGCGGAGAGCTCGCACGCCAACCGTGGCTGGTGGGACCGGAACGCAGACGAGTACCAGACCGAGCACGGCACGTTCCTCGGCGACGATCGTTTCGTCTGGGGTCCCGAGGGCCTGGACGAGGTGGAGGCCGAGCTGCTCGGCCCGCCGGAGGACCTCAAGGGCAAGGACGTCCTGGAGATCGGCGCCGGCGCGGCTCAATGCTCGCGCTGGCTGACCGCGCAGGGGGCCCGCCCGGTCGCCCTGGACATCTCCCACCGTCAGCTCCAGCACGCGCTGCGCATCGGCGGTGCGTTCCCCCTGGTGTGCGCCGACGCGGGCGCCCTTCCCTTCGCCGACGCCTCCTTCGACCTGGTGTGCTCGGCGTACGGCGCGCTGCCGTTCGTCGCCGACCCGGTGCTGGTGCTGAAGGAGGTGCGCCGGGTGCTGCGGCCGGGAGGGCGTCTCGTCTTCTCCGTGACCCATCCCATCCGCTGGGCGTTCCCCGACGAGCCGGGCCCCGAGGGTCTGTCCGTCTCGGCCTCTTACTTCGACCGCACTCCTTACGTCGAGCAGGACGACGAGGGCCGCGCGGTCTACGTCGAGCATCACCGCACGATCGGCGACCGGGTCCGGGACGTCGTGGCGGCGGGCTTGCGGCTGGTGGACCTGGTGGAGCCGGAGTGGCCGGCCTGGAACACCTCGGAGTGGGGCGGCTGGTCGCCGCTGCGCGGGAACCTGATCCCGGGCACGGCGATCTTCGTGTGCGAGCGAAGCGAGATGGGGGCACCCCCGGCCGGAGGCTGGGGGAGAGACTGAGAGCGTGATCCGTTACGACGCCCTGGACGCGCTGCCCGTACGCAGCGCCCTGCCCGGTCTGAACGACGCCCTGGCCACGCACGGCACCGCGGTGCTCGTCGCGCCGCCCGGCACCGGCAAGACCACCCTGGTGCCGCTGGTGCTGGCCGGGCTGCTCGGCGAGGGACCGGCGAGGCGGGTCGTCGTGGCCGAGCCGCGGCGGATCGCGGCCCGGGCCGCCGCCCGGCGGATGGCGTGGCTGCTCGGCGAGAAGGTCGGCGAGAGCGTCGGCTACACCGTGCGCGGCGAACGGGTCGTCGGGCGGCACGCACGCGTGGAGGTCGTCACGACCGGTGTGCTGTTGCAGCGTTTGCAGCGCGACCAGGAGCTGGCGGGCGTGGACGTGGTGGTGCTCGACGAGTGCCACGAGCGGCATCTGGACGCGGACACGGTGGCGGCGTTCCTGTGGGACGTACGTCAGACGCTGCGGCCGGAGCTGCGGCTGGTGGCCGCATCGGCGACGACGGACGCGCAGGGGTGGGCTCGGCTGCTGGGCGATGCGCCGGTGGTGGCGGCGGAGGGCGTCTCGCACCCCGTGGAGGTGGTGTGGGCACCGCCGACGCGCCCCGTAAGGCGCCCGCACGGCATGCGGGTCGACCCGGCGCTGCTGACGCACGTGGCCTCGACCGTACGACGGGCGCTGGCCGAGCGGACGGGGGACGTGCTGTGTTTCCTGCCGGGTGTCGGCGAGATCGCGCGGGTGGCCGGGCAGCTGGGGCAGCACGGGGACGTCGAGGTGCTGCACGTGCACGGTCGGGCGTCGGCGGCCGTGCAGGACGCGGTGCTGACCGGCGGGGAGCGGCGCCGGGTGGTGCTGGCGACGTCCGTCGCGGAGTCGTCGCTGACGGTCCCCGGGGTGCGCGTGGTCGTCGACTCCGGGCTGGCGCGGGAGCCGCGGGTCGATCACGCGCGCGGGCTGAGCGCACTGACGACGGTACGGGCCTCCCAGGCGGCCGGGCGGCAGCGGGCGGGGCGGGCCGGGCGTGAGGCGCCGGGCGCGGTGTACCGGTGCTGGGCGGAGGCGGAGGACGTGCGGCTGCCGCGGTTCCCGTCGCCGGAGATCAAGGTGGCCGACCTGACGGCGTTCGCGTTGCAGGCGGCGTGCTGGGGCGACCCGGAGGCGACCGGGCTGGCGTTGCTCGATCCACCGCCCAGTGGAGCGATGGCGGTGGCACGGAGCGTCCTTGCGGCCATCGGTGCGGTGGACTCCGACGGGCGGGCCACGGCGCGGGGCACTGCGCTGTCCCGGCTGGGGCTGCACCCCCGACTGGGCAGGGCGCTGCTGGACACGTCCGGTGCGGGTGCCGAGGCGGTCGCGCTGCTGAGCGAGGAGGCACCGAGGGAGTACGGGGACGACCTGGCTGCCGCTCTGCGGGCGGCTCGGCGTGGCGGTGACGCCTATGCGGGGCGCTGGCGGGCGGAGGTGCGGCGTTTGCGGGCGAACATTGAGAACTCGGCTGCGCAGAGCGTCGACGACCGCACCGTGGGCCTCGTCGCCGCCCTCGCCTTCCCCGAGCGGGTGGCCAAAGCCGACGGCGGTTCCTACCTCATGGCCTCCGGCACCCGCGCCGAGCTCGGTGCCGGCAGCCCGCTGCGCGGTGCCCCGTGGATCGCCGTGGCCATCGCGGACCGTCCCGTCGGCAAGGGGCACGCGCGCGTGCAGCTCGCCGCCGTGGCGGACGAGGACATGGCCCGGTCCGCGGCAGCCTCGATGTACTCCGCGAGCCAGGAGGTCCACTGGGGCGACGGGGACGTCGTCGCCCGGCGGGTCGAGCGGCTCGGGGCGATCGAACTCGCGGTGCGGCCCCTGCGGGACGCCGACCCCGTACTCGTACGCGATGCGCTCCTCGAAGGGCTGCGGCAGGAAGGGCTCGGCCTGCTGCGGTGGTCCCCTGACGCCGGCGTACTGCGGCAGCGGCTCGCTTTCCTGCACCTCCACCTCGGCGCGCCCTGGCCCGACGTCCGCGACGACGCGCTCCACGCGCGCGTGGACGAGTGGCTGGAGCCCGAGCTGAGCCGGGCGCGGCGGCGGGCCGATCTGGCCCGGATCGACGCCGGGCAGGCGCTCACCAGGCTGCTGCCGTGGGCCTCCGGGGAGGCGGGGCGGCTCGACGAGCTGGCGCCCGAGCGCATGGCGGCACCCAGTGGGTCCAGGATCCGGATCGACTACGGCAACCCCGAGCAGCCCGTCCTCGCCGTGAAGGTGCAGGAGATGTTCGGACTGCACGAGTCACCGTCCGTCGCCGGCGTACCGCTCCTCGTCCACCTGCTCTCCCCCGCGGGCCGGCCCGCCGCCGTCACCGCGGACCTCGCGTCGTTCTGGAGGGACGGCTACCGAGCAGTTCGTGCGGAGTTGCGCGGGCGTTATCCGAAGCATCCGTGGCCCGAGGACCCCGCCTCCGCCGAGCCGACCCGGTACACGAACGCCAGACTCAGGCGCTGACCGGTTCCGGTTCGGTGTCCTTGGTCGGTTCCGGGTCGCCGGGACGGCGGCTGCGTGCCTCCACATACAGGGACAGCGCCAGTAGCAGCAGGCCCAGGGCCAGGAAGCCCCACGGGAGGTACGACGTCAGCAGCAGGACCAGCGTGCGGTTGGACTTGACCAGGTCCACCGTGGAGACGATGTAGTCCTCGCGCATCTTCACGTGGCCGGCGAACGCCGTCACCTTGTCGCGGTCCCCGAGCAGGGTGCCGCCGCGCAGTTCCTCCTTGTGGATCTCCTCGCCGTAGACGGGCGCTCCGGTGAGCGGTTCGACCCAGAACTTGCGGACGGTGGTGTACCAGCGGGTCGTGCCGGTCTTGGCGACCGACTCCGGGGTGATGCCCTCGACCGGCATCGTCCTGGGGAACCTGACCTTCGTCCACGGGATGGTCTGTTCGAAGTAGTAGACCTCGACGCCGCGGAAGTTCTGGGTGCCCTTGTAGTGGATGGGGGCGGTGATGCGGGCCTGCGCGTCGAAGTACTCGTAGTCCCGCTTCTCCGTCAGGAAGGGCCACTTGAACTCGATGCCCTGTCGCTTCACGGGGTCGCCGTCGACCATCTCACCGGTGGCATGGACGGGTTCCTGGGTGTGGGCGTCGAAGATGTAGCGCTCGGGGATCTTGGAGACCATCTTGCCGTCGGGGCCGACGACGTAGGACAGACCATCCCAGACCACCACGTCCTTGCCTGCCGTCTCCTCGATCTTCTCCGAGGCTTCGACGTTGCCCTTGAGCGTCTGCACGATGGTGACCTTGGAGACCTTGCGGGCCTTCATCGTGCCGTAGTCGAGGAGGGTCGCGTCCTTCGCCTCCAGGACCATGTCCTGGTACTGGTTGGCCGGGATCTTGGCCAGGCGCGGGAATGCGTACCAGCGCAGCAGCGGGGACAGCGCCGCGAAGAACACGGCGAGGGCGAGCAGGACCAGGCCGGCCTTGCGGCGCATCTCGGCCTCCCTCCCGGACGGGCGGTTACGGGTGTGTGGGCACCGTCGTCAGCAGCGGCTTGGGGGATGTCTCACCGGCCGGTGAACCCAGCGCGGTCATCGCGAGGACCAGGGCGAGCGCGGCGACGAGACCGGTCGCCGCGGCGATCAGGGCGCGCATAGGGGCCTCCCGAATCCGGACTGTGACGATCCACGGCGTGAAAATCCGGGACTGTGAAAATCCGCGACTGTGACATCTGATACATCGTCAGGTCCGGCACCGTAGCAACGGGCGGGCAAGATGAGAACACGTTGCGCGCATGAACAAAGGGCGCCCCGTCCGCCGTAGCGGAAGAGGCGCCCTTCGGTGGACTCTGCGGTGCCTACGCGCTCGGGCTCGGCGATGCCGATCCGGACGCGGATTCCGATGCCGACGGCGTCGGGCTGGGCGACGTCTCGGCCGCCGCCACCTTCAGCTCGACGGTCAGCGTCGCGCCGCCCGCGGTGTTGATGCGGAGCAGGAACGTGCCGGTGGTGTCGTCGGCGTACAGCTTCGGCAGCTTGAGCATGCCCTTGGCGTCCGTCGTCAGGCCGGTCAGGGTGCGTACGGCCTTGCCGTCGGCGTCCTTGAAGTAGGGGCCCTTGTCGTTCTCGGCCGGGTCGTCCGCCGACTTGACGAGCGTGGCGGTGGCCGCGACCTTGTCGGCCACGGCGTCCTTGTAGGTCGCCTTCACCTCGACCTGGTCGGCGAACTCGCCGCCGGGCGTGCAGGTCAGCGCGGTGTCGCTGGTGCGGGTCAGGGTGTCGGCGGCACGCTCGGTGACGGTGGCCTTGTAGTCGAGACCGGCGATCGTGCGGCCGACGACGGTGACGCGGACGACGAACTCGCCGGTGTTCTCACCCGCCTTGAGCGCGGGCGCCGACGCCTCACCGATGCTGCTGGTGAGGACGGTCGCGTACTTCTCACCGGTGCTGAAGGTCGCGTCGGTGGCGCCGATGATCGTGAAGCGGACACGGACCTTGGCGACGGCCTTGCCGGCCTTGGTCTCGGCGCGCGCGGAGATCTTCTCGGCGAAGGTGTCGCCCGCCATCGCGCTGAGCTTGGCGGTGCCCGCGTCCTCCAGGTGGTGCACGGTGTCGGTGGGCGTGGGCGGCGTCGTGCTCGGCGGGGTGGTGGCCGGCGGGATCGGCTTCGGGCTGGAGGAGCCGTTGTCGCCGCCGGGCTTGGGGCTGCTCGGCGTGGTCGGTGTCGTCGGGGTGCCGGGCGTGGAGGGCGCCGTCGGTGTCGGGTTCGCGCCCGCCGTGTCGTCGCTGCGGTCCGACGGGACGGTGCCGGTGCCGTCCGGGATCTCGTGGGTGCCCTTGCGGTAGTACTCCAGCCACCTCATGACGAGGTTGAGGTAGTCCTGCGAGTTGTTGTAGCTGAGGATCGCGCGGTCGAGGTCGCCCTGGGTGGACAGGTCCCAGCCGAAGCGGCACAGGTAGTGGCCGGCGGCGAGCGCGGCGTCGTAGATGTTGTTGGGGTCCTTCTTGCCGTCGTCGTTGCCGTCGCGGCCGGCCCACTCCCAGGTGGAGGGGATGAACTGCATGGGTCCGACGGCACGGTCGTACGAGCTGTCCCCGTCGTAGGCGCCGTTGTCGGTGTCGCCGATGTTCGCGAAGCCGTTGCCGTTGAGCTGCGGGCCGAGGATCGGGGAGATCGTGGTGCCGTCGGCGTTGACGCGGCCGCCGCCTGCCTGGCCCGACTCGACCTTGCCGATCGCGGCGAGGAGTTCCCAGGGGAGGTTGCAGCCGGGCTTGGCCTGCTGGAGCGCGGCCTGGGCCCTCTTGTACGCGTCGAGGACGGTCGCGGGGATGCCGGCCTCGGTGACGCCCGGGTCGACGGGGGTGTCCGCGGACGGCGAGGGGTTGGGGCTGTTCAGCGGCGGCAGGTCCGTGTAGTACGGCGAATTGCCGGTCGCGCTGTCCTCGGCGGGTGTGTCCGGGGAGGGCTGGGTGCCGTTGGTGACTCTTCTGCCGGCGTCGTCGGTTATCACTCCCGGAGCCTGGGACGCGGCCAGTGCCGCGACCACGACCGCGGCCACCGTGGTGTTCACCGCCCCCTTGCGGAGCCTGCCGAATTGCGCCGCCATGAAATGGACCCCTCCCGTGGGCGCCCGGGCGCCCGACTCTGCCTGCCGGTCTGCCGGCCGGGCTCGCCGTGCCGAGCCCGCCCCTGTTGTGACGATCGACTCGCCGCGACAGTTGCCCCCGCGGCACGCTTTTAGTCGCCGTTCATCTGTTCGACCACACGCCCCCGGCGCGGTGACCCAGGCGACACTACGACAACTTCCTTTGCGGGGGCACCCGTTGGTGCCCGTTTTTTACCGGTTGGCCACATGCGGTCCGTCCGTCGGATGTCCCTCATACTGGCTTCGCCGACGCCCTGGGCCGACCGGCCCCGCCAACATCCCTCATGAGGAGCCCCGTTGCCGTTCACGCTCAGCCACGCGGCGGCCGTACTGCCCGGCGTACGCACCGACGGAACCGGCCGCCTCGCACTTGTACCGGCCATGCTGGTGGCGGGGTCGTTCTCTCCCGACATGACCTATTACGTGGCGAGTGTCCTGCCGGAGGCGATGGAGTTCGGCGATGTCACGCACTCGTTCGCCGGCGTGTTCACCGTCGATGTGGCGATCGCCTGGGCGCTGGTGGGCCTCTGGCTCCTGCTGCGTGAGCCGCTGGTGGCACTGCTGCCACCGCGGCGACAGGCGCGGGTGGCCACACTGGTGCGCTGCGGGGCGCCACGCGCGCGTGTACGGCCGTCGTCGGCGCTGCGCTGGTACGTCTCGGCCGTCCTCGGCTCGCTGACGCATGTCGTGTGGGACGCGTTCACCCACCTCGACCGCTGGGGGATGCGGCTCTTTCCCGTCCTGGGCGAGGAGATCGCGGGATCGCCGCTGTACTGGTATCTGCAGTACGGCGGTTCGGCGGTCGCCGCGGTCGCCATCGCCGCAATTGTGATCGTGGCGCTGCGGCGGACCGGTGCTGTCGCGCCGGTCGGGGTCCCGGTGCTTTCGGTACGGGACCGGTGGTGGGCCGCCGTGGTGATCGGCGGGATTGCCGCAGTGGCGGCCGTGCAGCGGGCGTCGCGCTGGTGGGCCTACTGGGGGTCGACCGCGAAGTACTGGGAGCTGATTCCCACGCTGTGCTTCGGAGCCGGCGCGGGGCTCGTTCTGGGGCTGGTGCTGTACGCCGTGGGCGTCAGGGTGTGGCGTCCGGTCCTGGGCCCTGGCAGTTCGGATGCGGATGCGGATGCGGATGCGGGTGGGGCCGGTCGGGAGCCGAGCCGTCCGGGGGCTCGGTGACGGTTCCGGCCGTCGCGACGAACACGGTGACGGTACGGCCCGAGCGGCCGGGGCGCCGGCGTGGGAGGGCGGTGCGGGCGAGGGCCAGGTGGCCGCGGAGGGTTGTCGCCCTGTGCCGCAGAGCTCCCATCAGGTCGGCGGGGATGCGGGCGGTGCTTGCGCCGGAGGCGAAGGGTGGGACCGAGGGCCGCGCTGTGGGGGCGTCTTCGGTGTTCGCGTTCGCCGGTGCCGGGGCCGTCCGGCGGTTGAGCGTGCGTATACCCATGCCCGCATCCTTACGGGCATGGGGTGCCAGGAGCGCTTTTGCGGGGGCCACGCGAGTGACGGGTCGCTCCGGGGCTTGGGCCGAATCCGGGCGTCCCGCGTGGTGACGGTTGTCTTGGGCCGCGGGTCGTTCGTGGCTGGTCGCGCGGTTCCCCGCGCCCCTTCGGGGCGCGCTGCGGGTCCGTCCCTCCAAAGCGCCGCCGAGTGCCGGGCAGGGTGCCAATCTGCCCGGCATTGACGGGAGGGCCTGCGGCGGCGACTAGTGGGCCGCCGACTCCCAGTCCGGGCCCGCGCCCACCGAGACGCCCAGGGGAACGTTGAGGTGGACGGCGTTGGACATTTCTCGGCGGACCAGTTCCTCGGCGGTCCGGCGCTCGCCGGGGGCGATTTCCAGGACGATTTCGTCGTGGACCTGGAGGAGCATGCGGGAGGTGAGGTTCTCCTCGCGCAGGGCCCGGTCGACGTTGAGCATGGCGATCTTGACGATGTCCGCCGCCGTGCCCTGGATGGGGGCGTTGAGGGCCATGCGCTCGGCCGCCTCGCGGCGCTGGCGGTTGTCGCTGTTGAGGTCGGGGAGGTAGCGGCGGCGGCCGAAGAGCGTCGCCGTGTAGCCCGTCGCCCGTGCCTCGTCGACGGCGCGGCGCAGGTAGTCCCGGACGCCGCCGAAGCGCTCGAAGTAGGCGTCCATCAGCGCGCGGGCCTCGCCGGCGTCGATGTTCAGCTGCTGGGAGAGGCCGAAGGCCGACAGCCCGTAGGCCAGGCCGTACGACATGGCCTTGATCTTGCGGCGCATCTCCGCGTCCACCCCGGCGGGCTCCACGGCGAACACCTGCGAGGCGGCCGTGGTGTGCAGGTCCTCGCCGGAGGTGAACGCCTCGATGAGGCCCTCGTCCTCGGAGAGGTGGGCCATCACGCGCAGCTCGATCTGGCTGTAGTCCGCGGTCATCAGGGACTCGAAGCCCTCCCCGACCACGAAGCCCCGGCGGATCGCCCTGCCTTCGTCCGTGCGGACCGGGATGTTCTGCAGGTTCGGGTCGGTCGAGGAGAGGCGGCCGGTGGCCGCGACCGTCTGGTTGAAGGTCGTGTGGATACGGCCGTCCGCAGCGATCGTCTTGATCAGGCCCTCGACGGTAACGCGGAGCTTCGCCTGCTCGCGGTGGCGGAGCATGATGACCGGCAGTTCGTTGTCGGTCTGGGTCGCGAGCCACGCCAGGGCGTCGGCGTCCGTCGTGTAGCCCGTCTTCGTCTTCTTCGTCCTGGGCAGGGCGAGTTCGCCGAAGAGGACCTCCTGGAGCTGCTTGGGCGAGCCCAGGTTGAACTCGTGCCCGGCCGCCGCGTGCGCCTCCTTCACGGCCTGCTGCACGGCGCCCGCGAACATCTGCTCCATGGCCTCCAGGTGCGCCCGGTCGGCCGCGATGCCGTGCCGCTCCATGCGGGCCAGCAGGGCGGAGGTCGGCAGTTCCATGTCGCGGAGCAGGTCCGCGGCGCCGACCTCCTCCAGACGGCCCTCGAAGGCCTCGCCCAGGTCCAGGACCGCGCGGGCCTGGATCATCAGTGCCTCGGCCTCGGCGCCGTCGTCCGTGCCGAAGGCCAGCTGACCGTCGGCCGCCGCGGCGGGGACCAGCTCGCGGTGGAGGTACTCCAGGGACAGCGCGTCCAGGTCGAACGAGCGGCGTCCCGGCTTGACGAGGTAGGCGGCGAGTGCGGTGTCCATGCGCACGCCGGCGATGCTCCAGCCGTGCTCGGCGAAGACCCGCATCGCGCCCTTGGCGTTGTGGAAGACCTTCGGCTTGTCGGCGTCGGCCAGCCAGGCGCTGAGGGCCTTCTCGTCGGCCTCGTCCAGCTGCGACGGGTCGAACCAGCCGGCCGCGCCGTCGGCCGCGGCGAGGGCGACCTCGGCGACGGAGCCGGTGCCGAGCGCCCAGGCGTCGACGGTGGCCACGCCGAGCGGCTCGCCGCCGTGCTCCGCCAGCCAGGGGGCCAGCTCGCCGGTGCCGAGCACGGCGCCGTCCAGCTCCACGCCGTCGGTCGAGATCGGCGTGGCCTCGGCCTCCTCGGCTCCGGGGTCGACGCCGAAGAGTCGCTCGCGCAGCGACGGGTTACGGATCTCCAGGGTGTCCAGGATCATCGCGACGGCCTTGCGGTCGAACGGCACGCGCGCGACATCGGCGACGGTCTTGGGCAGCTCGACGTTGCGCTCCAGCTCGGTCAGGCGGCGGTTGAGCTTGACCGACTCCAGGTGGTCACGCAGGTTCTGCCCGGCCTTGCCCTTGACCTCCTCGACGCGCTCGACCAGCTCGGCGAACGAACCGAACTGGTTGATCCACTTCGCCGCCGTCTTCTCGCCGACGCCCGGGATGCCCGGCAGGTTGTCGGACGGGTCGCCGCGCAGGGCCGCGAAGTCGGGGTACTGGGCGGGCGTCAGTGCGTACTTCTCGAAGACCTTCTCCGGGGTGAACCGGGTCAGCTCGGAGACGCCCTTGGTCGGATACAGCACCGTCGTGTGCTCGCTGACCAGCTGGAAGGAGTCCCGGTCGCCGGTGACGATCAGCACCTCGAAGCCTTCGGCCTCGGCCTGGGTGGCGAGCGTGGCGATCACGTCGTCGGCCTCGAAGCCGTCGACGGCGAACCGCGAGACGTGCATCGCGTCGAGCAGCTCGCCGATCAGCTCGACCTGGCCCTTGAACTCGTCCGGGGTCTTGGAGCGGTTCGCCTTGTACTCCGTGAACTCCGCGGAGCGCCAGGTCTTGCGGGACACGTCGAAGGCCACCGCGAAGTGCGTGGGCGCCTCGTCGCGCAGCGTGTTGGCCAGCATCGACGCGAAGCCGTAGATCGCGTTCGTCGGCTGGCCCGTCGCGGTCGTGAAGTTCTCCGCGGGCAGCGCGAAGAACGCACGGTAGGCCAGCGAGTGCCCGTCCATGAGCATCAGGCGGGGCCGGCTGCCGCCGGGGTTGGTCTCGGTCTGCTTCGATGCTGTCTCTGCCACGTCCCCGATCCTGCCACGCCCCACTGACAGTCGGTCCCCATCGGGGGGTGCCGCTCCCGGGAGGGGGCGGGTGGGGCCGGACCGGGCCCGGGACCCCCGGCCACGTTGTCCGTCCCGCGTGCGAGGATCGGAGATGTACCTCACACGTGTACACAAAGGAGAGCGCGCGATGGCCACCAAGCCGCCCAAGGGTGATCCGGTTCAGGACGCGCCCCAGGTCGCCGAGCCGAAGCATGCGGCGGCGGGACTGCCGGCCATCGGGCACACCTTGCGGATCGCGCAGCAGCAGATGGGCGTGAAGCGCACCATGCTGACGCTGCTGAACGTCAACCAGAAGAACGGCTTCGACTGCCCGGGCTGCGCGTGGCCGGAGCCGGACCACCGGCACAAGGCGGAGTTCTGTGAGAACGGCGCCAAGGCGGTGGCCGAGGAGGCCACCCTGCGCCGGGTCACCCCGGAGTTCTTCGCCGCGCACTCCGTCGCCGATCTCACGACCAGGAGCGGTTACTGGCTGGGCCAGCAGGGGCGGCTCACGCACCCCGTGTACCTCCCCGAAGGGGGCACGCACTACGAGCCGGTGACCTGGGAGCGCGCCTTCGACATCATCGGCGAGGAGATCACCGCTCTCGGCTCCCCCGATGAGGCCGTCTTCTACACCTCGGGACGCACCAGCAACGAGGCCGCGTTCCTCTATCAGCTCTTCGCGCGCGAGCTCGGCACCAACAACCTGCCGGACTGCTCGAACATGTGCCACGAGTCCTCCGGGTCGGCCCTCTCCGAGACCATCGGCATCGGCAAGGGCAGCGTCCTGCTCGAGGACCTCTACAAGGCCGACCTGATCATCGTCGCCGGGCAGAACCCGGGTACGAACCACCCGCGCATGCTCTCCGCCCTGGAGAAGGCCAAGGCCAACGGCGCGAAGATCATCAGCGTCAACCCGCTGCCCGAGGCCGGCCTGGAGCGCTTCAAGAACCCGCAGACGCCGCAGGGCATGCTCAAGGGCGCCGCCCTCACCGACCTGTTCCTGCAGATCCGCATCGGCGGCGACCAGGCCCTGTTCCGCCTCTTCAACAAGCTGATCCTGCAGACTCAGGGCGCCGTCGACGAGGAGTTCGTCCGCGAACACACCCACGGCTACGAGGAGTTCGCCGCGGCCGCCCGTGCCGCCGACTGGGACGAGACCCTGACGGCGACCGGCCTCGCGCGCGCGGACATCGAAGAGGCCATGGCCATGGTCCTCGCCTCGCAGCGCACCATCGTCTGCTGGGCGATGGGCCTCACCCAGCACAAGCACTCCGTGCCGACCATCCGCGAGGTCGTCAACTTCCTTCTGCTGCGCGGCAACATAGGCCGCCCGGGCGCCGGCGTGTGCCCGGTGCGCGGTCACTCGAACGTGCAGGGCGACCGCACGATGGGCATCTTCGAGCGGCCCGCCCCGGCTTTCCTGGACGCCCTGGAGAAGGAGTTCGGCTTCGCGCCCCCGCGCGAGCACGGCTACGACGTCGTACGGGCCATCCGCGCCCTGCGGGACGGCGAGGCGAAGGTCTTCTTCGCCATGGGCGGCAACTTCGTGTCCGCCACGCCCGACACGGACGTCACCGAGGCCGCCATGCGGCGCGCCCGGCTGACCGTGCACGTGTCGACGAAACTCAACCGCTCGCACGCCGTCACGGGCGCGCGTGCGCTGATCCTGCCCACCCTCGGCCGGACCGAGCGCGATCTCCAGGGCAGCGGCGAGCAGTTCGTGACGGTCGAGGACTCCATGGGCATGGTGCACGCCTCCCGGGGGCGCCTGGAGCCCGCGAGCGCGCACCTGCTGTCGGAGCCGGCGATCGTGTGCCGCCTGGCACGCCGGGTGCTGGGCGAGAGCAGCGCCACCCCCTGGGAGGAGTTCGAGAAGGACTACGCGACGGTCCGGGACCGTATCGCCCGCGTGATCCCCGGCTTCGAGGACTTCAACGCGCGCGTGGCCCACCCCGGCGGCTTCACGCTCCCCCACGCGCCCCGCGACGAGCGCCGGTTCCCGACGGCGACGGGCAAGGCCAACTTCACGGCGGCCCCGATCGAGTACCCGACGGTGCCCGAGGGACGGCTGCTGCTGCAGACCCTGCGGTCGCACGACCAGTACAACACCACGATCTACGGCCTCGACGACCGTTACCGGGGCATCACGAACGGGCGCCGGGTCGTGATGATCAACCCCGAGGACGCACAGCGGCTGGACATCGCCGACGGCTCGTACGTCGACCTGGTGAGTGAGTGGAAGGACGGGGTCGAGCGGCGGGCGCCCGGCTTCCGTGTCGTCCTCTATCCGACGGCCCGGGGCTGCGCGGCGGCGTACTACCCGGAGACCAACGTCCTTGTCCCGCTGGATGCCACCGCGGACACCAGCAACACCCCGGCCAGCAAGTCCGTGATCGTGCGTCTGGAACAATCGGCGACCGACTGAGCGTTTGCTCAGTCGACGTCCCATCACGACGAACGGAGCCGGGCCCCATGGGCGAGCAGCAGCACGTGAAGTTCCCGCAAGAGGTCATCGACGAGTACGCCGCACTCGGCGTCGACCTGCCCGCCCTGTTCTCGGCCGGGCACCTCGGGACGCGCATGGGTGTCCAGATCGTGGAAGCGTCCGCCGAGCGGGTCGTCGGGACCATGCCGGTGGAGGGGAACACCCAGCCGTACGGGCTGCTGCACGGCGGCGCGTCCGCGGTGCTCGCCGAGACGCTGGGGTCGGTGGGCTCGATGCTGCACGCCGGCACCTCCAAGATCGCGGTCGGGGTCGACCTCAACTGCACCCACCACCGCGGTGCCCGTGCCGGCCTCGTCACCGGCGTGGCCACACCCCTGCACCGGGGCCGCTCGACGGCGACGTACGAGATCGTGATCAGCGACGAGGCCGGGCGGCGCGTGTGCAGCGCCCGGCTGACCTGTCTGCTGCGGGACGTGAACCCGAGCGACGGCGAGCAGCTCCGGGCGATGGGCTGAGCCGACTCAGGCCGCCTCGTGCGCCAACTCCCTTGAGGGCAACGCCCTTTGCCGCCCCACCCGGCGACCACATCCCTCGGTGCCGGTCCGCGCCGCAAGCAACACCCTTGCACCACCCCGCCGTTGAACCCGGACGCCCGGCGGCCTAACGTCAAGGCATGACGTCGGGAGGGGCCCCCGGGAGAGGAGCGGCGCCCGGACTCCCGCTCTCGGCCGCCGGGTTGCCGGCCGAAGGCGGTGAGCCGGGCAATGCCCAATTCCATTTTCGTGCCCCATACACGAAAACGGCCGAAGAACTCCGACCGACTTTCCCGGCTGTAACTCTGCGTAATACGACTGCAATACATACCCTCACTTCTCCCGCAGTGAGCGCGCTTCCCACACGTCCGCAGAGACCCTTGGGTAGCCTTCGGCAACGATCCAGGTAATCACCAAAACGTGTGAACACTCGTGAAGGTGCTACGCGCGAACGCTGCAAGTTCTCACTATGTGGACAGGGCGAACCGGCCGGAAATCCACACTTCCCCCCACGGAGTACCGCTCTGCGTTACCCCGTGTCATAACAAGAGCGTCACAGCCTTGGTCAGAGCCTCCTCCATGTTCCCCACCCGCGCTTAGAGTCACGGCCAGTCACGGCGCCATCGGATTCGAACTCACTTCGACCCAGCGCTCGACTCGGCGAGTTCCATGGGGGGCCGCCGTGCCAGGGAAAGGACCTGATTCGTGCGTCAACGTTCGATCATCGCCATAACCGCCGCGCTTGCGGCGGGATCGCTGACTCTCACGGCTTGTGGGTCGCGTGACGACGACGGCGGCAGTAGCAACGGCGACAAGACCACTGTGGTGATCGGTGTCGACGCCCCGCTGACCGGCGACCTGTCGGCGCTCGGCCTCGGCATCAAGAACTCCGCCGACCTGGCCGCCAAGACGGCCAACGAGAAGGAATTCGTCAAGGGCGTCGAGTTCAAGATCGAGGCTCTCGACGACCAGGCGCAGCCGTCCGTCGGCCAGCAGAACGCCCAGAAGTTCATCAGCAACAAGGACGTCCTCGGCGTCGTCGGCCCGCTGAACTCCAGCGTCTCGCAGCAGATGCAGAAGCCGCTCAACGACGCCGGCCTGACCCAGGTCTCCCCCGCCAACACGGGTACCGAGCTGACCCAGGGCGACGGCTGGAAGACCGGCGACTCGGTCCGCCAGTTCAAGACCTTCTTCCGCACGGCCACCACGGACGAGATCCAGGGCGCCTTCGCGGCCGACTACCTGTACAACCAGGCCAAGATCAAGAAGGTCTACCTGATCGACGATCAGAAGACCTACGGCGCCGGCCTCGCTGCCTCCTTCAAGGCGAACTTCACCAAGTTCGGCGGCAAGATCGTGGGCACCGACCACATCAACCCCGACGACCGTGACTTCAACGCCGTGGTCGCCAAGATCAAGAAGACCGGCGCCGAGGCCCTCTACTACGGCGGCGAGTACCCGGCCGCCGGCCCGCTGAGCCAGCAGCTCAAGGACAGCGGCCAGAACATCCCGCTCATGGGCGGCGACGGCATCTACTCCGGCGAGTTCCCGAAGCTGAATAAGAAGGCCGAGGGCGACCTCGCCACCTCCGTGGGCAAGCCGGTCGAGCAGCTCGACTCCGCCAAGACGTTCATCAAGGACTACGAGGCGGGCGGCTACGAGGACGCCTACGAGGCGTACGGCGGCCTCACCTACGACGCCACCTGGTCGATCATCGAGGCCGTCAAGCTGGCGGTCGAGGGCAACGACGGCAAGGTCCCGTCCGACGGCCGCAAGGCAGTCCTGGACGCCATGGCGAAGGTCAAGTTCGACGGCGTCACCGGCACCATCTCCTTCGACGAGTTCGGTGACACCACGAACCACACGATGACCGCGTACAAGGTCAAGAGCAACGCTTGGGCGCCCGTGTTCAGCGGCGAGCCCAAGCTGGGCTGAGCAGAGGACGAGTAACAGCACTCCACAAACACACATTGATCCAGGCCGCGCGGGATCGCCCATCAGCGCTCCCGCGCGGCGCCATATCCGAACCACTCCACGGAGGCCCTGCGGTGAACGAACTGCCGCAACAGCTGGCCAATGGACTCATCCTCGGCGCGATGTACGGACTCATCGCGATCGGCTACACGATGGTCTACGGCATCGTCCAGCTCATCAACTTCGCCCACGGCGAGATCTTCATGGTCGGGGGCTTCGGGGCCCTCACCGTCTGGTTGGTACTCCCCGAGGGCTTCGGCCTCGGGGCAGCAGTCCCCCTCATGATCATCGGCGGCGTCCTCGTATCGGTCGCCGTCGGCACCGCGGCGGAACGCTTCGCCTACCGGCCACTGCGCACCGCGCCACGGCTGGCACCCCTCATCACCGCCATCGGCCTGTCCATCGTCCTGCAGCAGGCCGTGTGGATGTGGTACCCGGACGCGAAGAAGGACCACCCCTTCCCGCAGTTCCACGGCGGTCCCATCGAAATACTCGGCGCCAACATCCAGCGCGGTGACCTCTTCGTCCTCATAGCCGCCCCGCTGTGCATGCTCGCCCTCGGCCTGTTCGTCACCAAGACGCGCTCCGGCCGCGGCATGCAGGCCACCGCCCAGGACCCGGACACGGCCAAGCTGATGGGCATCAACACCGACCGCATCATCGTCATGGCGTTCGCCATCGGTGCCGCGTTCGCCGCCATCGCCGCCGTCGCCTATGGCCTCAAGAACGGTCAGGTCGGCTTCCGCATGGGCTTCCTGATGGGCCTCAAGGCCTTCACCGCGGCCGTGCTCGGCGGTATCGGCAACATCTACGGCGCCATGCTCGGCGGCATCGTGCTCGGCGTCGCCGAGTCCCTCGCCACCGGCTACATCGGCGACATCCCCGGCATGGACCTCTTCGGCGGCGGCGCCTGGAAGGACGTGTGGGCGTTCGCTCTGCTCATCCTCGTACTGCTGTTCAGGCCACAAGGTCTGCTCGGCGAACGCGTCGCGGATCGGGCGTGATACCCATGACCACCGAGATCCCCATGGACAAGACCACCGACACCGCCAAGGTGTCCACAGCGGCGGCCACTCCGCTCATACCGCTGCCAGAGGTCGCGGCACGCGCGCTCACCGTCGCCGGCACCGCCGTCGCCCTGATGGGCACCTTCCTCGCCTGGACCTGGACCGAGGAGTTCCCGGGCAACCTGACCGTCACCGGCTACCCGGGCGGCCTTCAGGTCCTCACTCTCGTCGGGTCCCTGCTCACCCTGCTGTTCGCCCTCTCCGGCTACGGCATCCGTGGCCTGGGCTGGCTCACCCCCGGCGGCAAGAACAGCCCCGTCCTGCTCGCCGCTCTCGGCGTGTTCGGCGCCACCGGCTACTCGATCGGCGCGATCACCCAGGAGCTCGGCGGCCTGGTCAACCTGGAGCCGGGTGCCTGGGTCGCCGGCATCGGCGCCCTCATCGCCGTGATCGGTGCCCTCGGCCTCCCGGTCGACCAGCCCTACGGCGCCGCGGACCCGACCCCGAACCTCTGGGGCCGGATCCGCCACTCGCTCACCGCACCCGATCCCGGCCGTGCCAAGGACCTGCCCTCCTGGGTGGAGATCCTGATCATCGCCGCGGGCTTCGGCGTCGGCCTGTACGTCTTCGCGTACGGCATCGGCACCGAGTACTCCGAGCTGTTCATCGGCTTCCTGATCGTCACGACGTTCGGCTTCACCGCGGTGACCCGCGCGGGCCTGCTCAAGCGGCTCTCGGCGCTCACCGCCAAGCACCGCAACGTCTCCATGGCGGCGGCCTTCGTCGCGGCGATCTGCTTCCCCTTCACCCAGACCAACGACCAGTTCGCCCTCATCGGCGCGAACATCCTGATCTTCGCCACGGTCGCGCTGGGCCTCAACGTCGTCGTCGGCCTCGCCGGCCTGCTCGACCTCGGTTACGTCGCCTTCCTCGGCGTCGGCGCCTACGCCGCCGCCCTGGTCTCCGGCTCCCCGCAGTCGAGCATCGGCGTCGAGTTCCCGTTCTGGGCCGCCGTTCTCACCGGCGCCGCCGCCTCGCTGATCTTCGGCGTGGTGATCGGAGCCCCGACCCTGCGGCTGCGCGGCGACTACCTCGCCATCGTGACGCTCGGTTTTGGTGAGATCTTCCGCATCACCATGAACAACCTGAACGGCAACAGCGGACCGGACGTCACCAACGGCTCCAACGGCATCCCCAACATCCCGGACCTGGAGATCTTCGGGTTCAACCTCGGGCTGCCGCACAACGTCCTGGGCACCGAACTCACCCGGTCCGGCAACTACTACCTGCTGATGCTGGCGTGCACGGCGATCGTGGTCCTGGTCTTCCGCCGCTCCGCGGAGTCCCGCATCGGCCGCGCGTGGGTCGCCATCCGCGAGGACGAGACCGCCGCAACCGCGATGGGCATCAACGGCTTCCGCCTGAAGCTCCTCGCGTTCGCCCTCGGTGCTTCCCTCGCCGGCCTCGCCGGCACCGTCCAGGCGCACGTGTCGTACAGCGTCACGCCCGAGCAGTACCAGTTCGCCGGCTCCGTGCCGCCGAACTCCGCCTTCCTGCTCGCCGCCGTCATCCTCGGCGGTATGGGCACCATCAGCGGCCCGCTGATCGGCGCCGCGCTGCTCTACCTGATCCCGGCCAAGCTGCAGTTCATGGCGGAGTACCAGCTGCTCCTCTTCGGCATCGCGCTGATGCTGCTGATGCGCTTCCGCCCCGAGGGCCTGGTCGCCGACCGCAGGAAGCAGCTCGAATTCCACGAGACCGGACAGCTCGACGTACCGGAGGACAAGCCATTGCCCGAAGGCGCGACCGGCGTCGCGAAGGCAGGGGCGTGACCGCCATGACCACCACCACGACCGCACCCACCAGCACGACGGTGCTCGACGCCACCGGCGTCACGATGCGCTTCGGCGGTCTGACCGCCGTGCGCGACGTGAACCTCACCGTCAACACCGGCGAGATCGTCGGCCTCATCGGCCCCAACGGCGCCGGCAAGACGACCTTCTTCAACTGCCTCACCGGCCTGTACATCCCGACCGAGGGCAAGGTCGCCTACAAGGGCACCGTCCTGCCGCCCAAGCCGCACCTGGTCACCCAGGCCGGCATCGCCCGTACGTTCCAGAACATCCGGCTCTTCGCCAACATGACCGTTCTGGAGAACGTGCTGGTCGGACGGCACACCCGCACCAAGGAAGGCCTCTGGTCGGCCCTGCTGCGGCTGCCCGGCTTCAAGAAGGCCGAGGACGCGTCCCGGGCCCGGGCCATGGAACTCCTGGAGTTCACCGGTCTCGCCGCCAAGGCCGACCACCTCGCCCGCAACCTGCCCTACGGCGAGCAGCGCAAGCTGGAGATCGCCCGGGCCCTTGCGAGCGAGCCCGGCCTGCTCCTCCTCGACGAGCCCACCGCCGGTATGAACCCGCAGGAGACCCGGGCGGCCGAGGAGCTGATCTTCGCCATCCGGGACCAGGGCATCGCCGTCCTCGTCATCGAGCACGACATCCGGTTCATCATGAACCTGTGTGACCGGGTCGCCGTGCTGGTCCAGGGCGAGAAGATCGTCGAGGGCCCCGCGGAGGTCGTCCAGGCCGACGAGCGCGTCATCGCCGCCTACCTCGGTACGCCCTTCGAGGGCGAACCGGGCAAGGAGGAGGTCGCCGAGGTCGAGGCCGCGGAGGCCGGCGCCGAGGCGCAGAGCAGCACGGAAGGGGACGACAAGTGACCGCACTGCTGGAGGTCGAGGACCTCAGGGTCGCCTACGGCAAGATCGAGGCCGTCAAGGGCATCTCGTTCAAGGTGGAAGCGGGCGAGGTCGTCACCCTCATCGGCACCAACGGCGCCGGCAAGACCACGACCCTGCGCACTCTGTCGGGTCTGCTCCAGCCGCTGTCCGGCGAGATCAAGTTCGACGGCAAGTCGCTGAAGAAGGTCCCCGCGCACAAGGTCGTCTCGCTGGGGCTCGCCCACTCCCCCGAGGGGCGGCACATCTTTCCCCGCATGACGATCGAGGACAACCTCCGCCTCGGCGCGTTCCTGCGCACCGACAAGGAGGCCATCGAGAAGGACATCAAGCGCGCCTACGACCTGTTCCCCATCCTCGGAGAGCGCCGCAAGCAGGCCGCGGGCACCCTCTCCGGCGGTGAGCAGCAGATGCTCGCCATGGGACGGGCGCTGATGTCCCGGCCGAAGCTGCTCATGCTGGACGAGCCCTCCATGGGCCTCTCCCCCATCATGATGCAGAAGATCATGGCGACCATCCAGGAGCTCAAGTCCCAGGGCACCACCATCCTGCTCATCGAGCAGAACGCCCAGGCCGCGCTCTCCCTGGCCGACCACGGGCACGTCATGGAGGTCGGCAAGATCGTCCTCTCCGGCAGCGGACAGGACCTGCTGCACGACGAGTCGGTGCGCAAGGCGTACCTGGGCGAGGACTGATCGCCCGGCCCGCATGAGTCGAGGCCCGTGCCCCCCGGTCAGGGGCACGGGCCTCACTCTTTGCTGCTTCGATGTGCCGCTTCGGTACGTCAGCCCTTGGCGGCCTTCTTCTCGTCGGCGTCCTGGATGACGGCCTCGGCGACCTGCTGCATCGACATCCGGCGGTCCATGGAGGTCTTCTGGATCCACCGGAAGGCGGCGGGCTCGGTCAGCCCGTACTGGGTCTGGAGGATGGACTTGGCCCGGTCCACGAGCTTGCGCGTCTCCAGGCGCAGGGTGAGGTCGGCGACCTCCTTCTCCAGCTCCTTCAGCTCGGTGAACCGCGAGACGGCCATCTCGATCGCCGGCACGACGTCGCTCTTGCTGAACGGCTTGACCAGGTACGCCATGGCACCGGCGTCCCGGGCCCGCTCGACGAGGTCGCGCTGCGAGAACGCGGTCAGCATCAGCACCGGGGCGATGCTCTCCTCGGCGATCTTCTCGGCCGCCGAAATGCCGTCCAGCTTCGGCATCTTCACATCGAGGATGACGAGGTCGGGCCTGTGCTCGCGGGCCAGTTCGACGGCCTGCTCACCGTCTCCGGCCTCACCGACGACGGTGTACCCCTCTTCTTCGAGCATCTCTTTGAGATCGAGCCGGATCAGCGCCTCGTCCTCGGCAATGACGACACGGGTCGTCAGCGGAGGCACGTGCGACTTGTCGTCGTCGGGCGCGTCTACGGGCTGGGGCGACTCGGGGGCGGTCACGGGGGGCTCCTCGTTCAGGGGCAGGGGTGCTGCTCCCAAGAGCCTACCTAGCTACGGTAAGGTGGGGGCACGGCGGGTGACCACCAACCTTCGTATTGAAGGAGCCCCGGTAGCCCAGCGGAAGAGGCAATGGATTCAAAACCCATACAGCGTCGGTTCGAATCCGACTCGGGGCACTTTTCCTTGGCTTCCAAGGTCACAAGAAAGCGGATGTTCACGTTCTCGTGAACATCCGCTTTTTGCTGCGTGTCGCCGCGATCACTCTCACAGAGTTGCCACATGTACGACGTCAGCACACGCAAGCGAGCACTCGCGCTGGTTACCCAGGGGCGCAGCCTGAATTCGGTGAGCCGAGAGACGGGCATCTCTCGCGCCGCGATCCGCTCCTGGCAGCTCCGCTTGGAGCCACTACCTCGCATGACAACTCCAGACCCTGGACCACCCGCTGACGACTGTGCGTACGCCTACCTGCTGGGTCTCTACCTCGGCGACGGCTGTATCAGTGCGCACCCACGCGGCACCGGCTACTACCTCCGCATCGCATGCGCCGATGCATGGCCCGGTCTCCTCCAGCAGTGCCGCGAGGCCATCACGCAGGTTCGCCCCGGCATCGGCGTCTACACCCTTCAGAAACAGGGGTACGCGATGGTGACCAGCTACTCCCGGCACTGGCCCTGCGTCTTTCCCCAGCATGGCCCTGGCAAGAAACACGAGCGCCCCATCGTCCTCGAACCCTGGCAGCAGGAAATCGTCGACGCCCACCCCTGGGATTTCATCCGCGGCCTCATCCACTCCGACGGCTGCCGCATCACCAACTGGACGACTCGCCTCGTCGGCGGTGAGCGCAAGCGCTACGAATACCCCCGGTACTTCTTCACCAACGTGTCCGACGACATCCGTCAGCTCTACACGGACACCCTCGACAAGCTCGGCATCGCGTGGACGCAGTGCACCCGTAACGGCAACCCGTACAACATCTCCGTCGCCCGCAAAGCCTCCGTAGCCCTCATGGACGAACACGTAGGCCCCAAGCACTGACCACACCGCAAAGGGCCCCTCCTCAAGAGGGGCCCTCCGCCTCCTACTTGGGGCTGTCGTCCTCCCCGATGTGATGCACCCGCACCATGTTCGTCGAGCCGGACACCCCCGGAGGCGACCCCGCCGTGATGACGACGACGTCGCCCTTCTTGCAGCGGCCGTACTTCAGCAGCAGCTCATCCACCTGGTCGACCATCGCGTCCGTCGACTCCACGTGCGGCCCCAGGAACGTCTCCACGCCCCACGTCAGATTCAGCTGGGAACGCGTGGCCGGCTCGGGCGTGAAGGCCAGCAGCGGGATCGGCGAGCGGTAGCGGGACAGGCGGCGGGCCGTGTCGCCGGACTGGGTGAAGGCGACCAGGAACTTCGCGCCCAGGAAGTCGCCGATCTCGGCCGCCGCGCGGGCCACCGCGCCGGGCTGGGTGCGGGGCTTGTTGCGCTCGGTCAGCGGCGGCAGGCCCTTGGTGAGGATGTCCTCCTCGGCCGCTTCGACGATCTTCGCCATCGTCCGGACCGTCTCGATGGGGTACTTGCCGACGCTCGTCTCGCCGGACAGCATCACCGCGTCCGTGCCGTCGATGACGGCGTTCGCCACGTCCGACGCCTCCGCCCTCGTCGGGCGGGAGTTCTCGATCATCGAGTCGAGCATTTGCGTCGCCACAATCACCGGCTTGGCGTTGCGCTTGGCCAGCTTGACGGCGCGCTTCTGGACGATCGGGACCTGTTCCAGCGGCATCTCCACGCCCAGGTCGCCGCGGGCGACCATGATGCCGTCGAAGGCGGCCACGATGTCGTCGATCGCCTCCACCGCCTGCGGCTTCTCCACCTTGGCGATCACCGGGAGGCGGCGGCCCTCCTCGTCCATGATGCGGTGCACATCCTCGATGTCCCGGCCGCTCCGCACGAACGAAAGCGCGATGACGTCGAAGCCCGTGCGCAGCGCCCAGCGCAGGTCCGCCTCGTCTTTCTCCGACAGGGCGGGGACAGACACCGCGACGCCCGGGAGGTTGAGGCCCTTGTTGTCGGAGATCATGCCGCCCTCGACCACCGTCGTGTGGACGCGCGGGCCGTCGACGGAAGTGACCTCCAGGCACACCTTGCCGTCGTCGACGAGGATGCGTTCGCCGGGGATGACGTCCGCGGCGAGGCCGGAGTAGGTGGTCCCGCACTGCTGGCGGTCACCCTCGGCGCCCTCTTCGACCGTGATGGTGAAGGTGTCCCCGCGTTCAAGGAGTACGGGTCCTTCGGTGAAGCGGCCGAGGCGGATCTTCGGGCCTTGAAGGTCGGCGAGGACACCGACGCTGCGGCCGGTCTCGTCGGAGGCCTTCCGCACGCGCTGGTAGCGCTCCTCGTGATCGGCGTGACCGCCGTGGCTGAGGTTGAATCGGGCGACGTCCATTCCGGCGTCGACCAGTGCCTTTATCTGGTCGTACGAGTCGGTGGCGGGGCCCAGGGTGCAGACGATTTTTGCTCGGCGCATGTTTCGACTCTATGACTTACCGGCGGGTAGTGAATTGGCGCCGCATGACTACTCAACAACCTTTGCGTGAAGGGCTTTTGACAAGTGTTGAATTGCGCACCGGGGTGCTCCGATGAGCGTTCGAAGCACCCCTAAAGGGCTATTCACAGATGCGTTCACAGACGCGGCGGCGCCATCGTGAATCGCGCATTGACCTCGGCATGGACGTGCTGACGCTCGGGTTCGAGGTCGAGGGGGGCGGCGGAGTCCTCTTCCGCGGCGTAGGCCATCGAGCGCATACGGCCGCCGCGGGCCTGCGGATAGGCCGGCGGGGCGTTCTCCGCGCCGATGTCGGCGAGTTCCACCAGCGCGGCCAGGGAGGTCCCCAGCGCCTCGGCGTACTCCCGCGCGCGCTGCACGGCCTCCCGTACCGCCTGCTGCCGCGCTTCCCGGTGGGCCGGCGAGTCGGGGCGCAGGGCCCACCAGGGGCCGTCCACGCGGGTGAGCTCCAGGTCGGCCAGGCGTGTCGTGAGTTCGCCGAGCGCCGTGAAGTCGGCGAGTTCGGCGGTGATGTGGACGCGGCCGTGGTAGGCGTGGATGCGTTCGCCGCGGCCCTTGTCCTTCAGTTCGGGGCTGATGGAAAAGGCGCCGGTCTCCAGGCGCTCGACCGCGTCGCCGTAGGTCTTGATGAGGTCGAGGACGGCGGCGTTGCGGCGGGTCAGTTCGTCCAGGGCGGCGCGGCGGTCCTTGCCGCGGGAGGCCACGGTGACGCCGATGCGGGCGATCTCGGGGTCGACCTCGAGGTGGGCCTCACCGCGGACGGCGATGCGGGGGGCGTCGGGGGTGCCGTAGGGGACGGCGGGCTGAAGTTCTCCTGAGGGGGAGGTCATACGTCCCACTCTGTCATCGCTTGGCCGGCCGGGAGCCCGGCAGTTCACAGCTTCGGTCACCAGATCGAAACGTGCGGGGTCTGTTGCAACTCGCCATGGGCAGGTCAGAATCTACGCGCGTTGTTGACCATTCGCCCAGGAGAAGCACTCATGCCGTTGAACCGCCGTAAGTTCCTGACGAAGTCCGCCGTGACCGGAGCGGGGGTGGCGGTGGCCGGTGCGGTGAGCGCCCCGGCGGCGCAGGCCGCGCAGCCGGCGAAGGCGTCCCGGCCGAAGAAGCGGTACGCGCTGACGGTGATGGGCACGACCGACCTGCACGGCAACGTCTTCAACTGGGACTACTTCAAGGACGCGGAGTACGCCGACGCCAAGGGCAACGCGAAGGGCCTGTCCCGGGTCTCGACGCTGGTGAACCAGGTCCGCGACGAGAAGGGCCGCCGCAACACGCTGCTCATCGACGCGGGCGACACGATCCAGGGCACCCCGCTGACGTACTACTACGCCAAGGTCGACCCGATCACCGCCAAGGGCGGTCCGGTCCACCCGATGGCGGCGGCGATGAACGCCATCGGGTACGACGCGGTGGCCCTCGGCAACCACGAGTTCAACTACGGCATCGAGACGCTGCGCAAGTTCGAGGACCAGTGCCACTTCCCGCTGCTGGGTGCGAACGCACTGGACGCGAAGACGCTGAAGCCCGCCTTCCCGCCGTACTTCATCAAGAAGTTCCACGTGCCCGGCGCCCCGTCGGTCAAGGTCGCGGTCCTCGGTCTGACCAACCCCGGCATCGCGATCTGGGACAAGGCGTACGTCGAGGGCAAGATGGTGTTCCCGGGTCTGGAGGAGCAGGCCGCGAAGTGGGTGCCGAAGCTGCGCTCGATGGGTGCGGACGTGGTGGTCGTGTCGGCGCACTCCGGTTCGTCGGGGACGTCGTCGTACGGTGACCAGCTGCCGTACATCGAGAACTCGGCGGCACTGGTCGCCCAGCAGGTGCCGGGCATCGACGCGATCCTCGTCGGGCACGCGCACACGGAGATCGCGGAGCTGCTGGTCACGAACGAGAAGACGGGCAAGACCGTCGTGCTGTCCGAGCCGCTGTGCTACGCACAGCGGCTGTCGCTGTTCGACTTCGAGCTGGTCCTCGACAAGGGCTGCTGGAAGGTCGAGTCGGTGAAGGCGACGGTGCGCGACTCGAAGACGGTCGCCGACGACCCGAAGATCACCAAGCTGCTGAAGGACGACCACGACATCGTGGTGGAGTACGTCAACCAGATCGTCGGCACGGCGACCGAGAAGCTGACGACGGTCGACGCCCGCTACAAGGACGCCCCGATCATCGACCTGATCACCAAGGTCCAGGAGGACGTGGTCAAGGCAGCCCTGGCGGGCACGGAGCATGCCTCTCTGCCCGTCATCTCCCAGGCCTCCCCGTTCTCGCGCACCTCGGAGATCCCGGCCGGCAACGTGACCATCCGGGATCTGTCGAGCCTGTACGTGTACGACAACACGCTGGTCGCCAAGCTGATGACGGGTGCGCAGGTCAAGGCGTACCTGGAGTACTCGGCGGAGTACTTCGTGCAGACCGCCGCCGACGCGGCCGTCGACGTCGACAAGCTCACGAACGCCGGCAACCGCCCCGACTACAACTACGACTACGTGTCGGGGCTGTCGTACGAGATCGACATCGCGCAGGCGGCGGGTTCGCGGATCAAGAACCTGGCCTACAACGGTGCCGCGCTCGACGACGCCCAGAAGTTCGTGTTCGCGGTGAACAACTACCGGGCCAACGGCGGCGGCGCGTTCCCGCATGTGGCGTCGGCTCAGGAGCTGTGGTCGGAGTCGACGGAGATCCGCACCCGGATCGCGGAGTGGGTGACCGCGAAGGGCGTGCTGGACCCGAAGGACTTCGCGTCGGTGGACTGGAAGCTCACGCGGAACGGCACGCCGGTGTTCTAGCCGGAGTCGAACCAACCGGTCAGGAGCCTCAGATCCCGTCCATCAGCGGTGTCAGCACCTTCGGCTGACGCGCCCGCGGGATCCGGGGCTCCCGCTGTTCGAGGCCGAAAGTGGTGAACGACGTACGGCTGGGCAGCGGGTAGGTCTCCTTGCCGGTGACGGAGTTGAGGATGCTGGCGCTGCGCCAGGCCGCGAGACCGAGGTCGGGGGTGCCGACGCCGTGGGTGTGGCGCTCGGCGTTCTGGACGTAGACGTTGCAGCCGGAGCCGGTGACGGACGGGTCCATGACCAGGCGGTACTGGTCGTCGATGCGCGGGCGTTCCCGGCTGTCGAGGCGCATGTAGGGGTCGAGGCCGGCGAGGATGCGGGTGAGGGGGCGCTCGCGGTAGCCGGTGGCGAGGACGACCGCGTCGGTGGTCAGGCGTGAGCGGGTGCTCTGGTGGACGTGCTCCAGATGGAGCTCCACCTTGGTCGTGGCGATCCGGCCCGCGGTGCGCACGTGCACGCCGGGCGTGAGGACGGTGTCGGGCCAGCCGCCGTCCAGGGTGCGGCGGTAGAGCTCGTCGTGGATGGCGGCGAGGGTCTCGGCGTCGATGCCCTTGTGGAGCTGCCACTGCGAGGCGACGAGCTTGTCGCGGACCGGTTCGCCGAGTGCCTGGAAGTAGCGGGTGTAGTCGGGGGTGAAGTGCTCCAGGCCGAGCTTGGAGTACTCCATGGGCGCGAAGGCCTCGGTGCGCCCGAGCCAGTGCATCCGCTCGCGCCCGGCCGGCCGGCGCCGCAGCAGGTCGAGGAAGATCTCGGCACCGGACTGTCCGGAGCCGATGACGGTGATGTGCTCGGCGGCGAGGAGCCGCTCGCGGTGTTCGAGGTAGTCGGCGGCGTGGATGACCGGGACGGCGGGCGCCTCGACGAGGGGCCTGAGCGGGTCGGGGACATCCGGTTCGGTGCCGATGCCGAGGACGATGTTCTTCGTGTACGTACGGCCGAGCGCCTCGGCTTCTCCGTCCGGGGCGAGCTGGGTGAAGTCGACCTCGAAGACGTCGCGTTCGGAGTTGAAGCGGACCGCGTCGACCTGGTGGCCGAAGCGCAGCCCGGGGAGGTTGTCGCAGACCCAGCGGCAGTAGGCGTCGTACTCGGCACGCTGGATGTGGAAGCGCTCGGCGAAGTAGAAGGGGAAGAGCCGGTCGCGGGTCCTGAGGTAGCTGAGGAACGACCAAGGGCTCGCGGGGTCGGCGAGCGTCACCAGGTCCGCGAGGAAGGGGACCTGGATGCGGGACCCCTCGATGAGCAGCCCGGGATGCCAGGCGAACGCGGTGCGCTGCTCGTAGAAGACGGCGTCGAGTTCGGCGAGGGGGTGGGCCAGGGCGGCGAGGGAGAGGTTGAAGGGGCCGACACCGATGCCGACGAGGTCGCGGGGGGTGTCGGGGTCCTGGCCCGGGGGGTTGGAGTGCCGGTCGGCTGGGTTGGTCTGCGGGGTCATCCGGGGGTGTTTCCTTCCACCAGTTTCAGGAGGGCGGCCAGGTCGTCCGGGCGCGTGTGGGGATTGAGGAGGGTCGCTTTCAGCCACAGGCGACCGTCTATGCGGGCCCGGCCGAGGACGGCGCGGCCGTCGGTGAGGAGCGTTCGGCGTACGGCGGCGACGGCGTCGTCGGTGGCGTGTGCGGGCCGGAACAGGACCGTGCTGATGGTGGGCTGGTCGTAGAGCTCGAACCCGGGGTGACCGTGGACGAGGTGGGCGAACTCCAGGGCTCTTGCGCAGACTTGCTCGACGAGCCGGCCGAGGCCGCTGCGGCCGAGGGCCCTGAGAGTGACGGCGATCTTGAGGACGTCGGGTCGGCGGCTGGTACGCAGGGACCGGCCGAGCAGGTCCGGCAGGCCGGCCTCGACGTCGTCGTCGGCGTTGAGGTAGTCGGCGCGGTGGTGGAGCACGGCGAGGCCGCCCGGGTCACGGACGGCGAGGAGCCCCGCGGCGACGGGCTGCCAGCCGAGCTTGTGCAGATCAAGGGTGACGGTGTCGGCGGCGTCGAGGCCGGCCAGCCGCTCGCGGTACCGGTCGCTGAACAGGAGGCCTCCGCCGTAGGCGGCGTCGACGTGCAGCCGGGCGCCGTGGGCGGCGCACAGGGCGGCGATCTCGGGGATCGGGTCGATGAGCCCGGCGTCGGTGCTGCCCGCGGTGGCCGCGACCAGGTGAGGGCCGGGCAGCTGGGTGAGGGCCTCGTCGAGTGCGGCGGGGTCGAGGACACCGGCGGGCGCGGGCACGACGACGGGGTCCGGCAGCCCGAGCAGCCAGGCGGCACGGGGCAACGAGTGATGAGCGCTCGCCCCGTGCACCAGCCTGAGTCCGGCGCCGTGCGCTTCTCGGGCGAGGAGGAGGGCGAGTTGGTTGGATTCGGAGCCGCCGGTGGTGATCAGGGCGGTGGGGGGTCGGTGGGGTGGGGTGGCTCGGGGGGCCGGGGTGACGCCGGGAGCCGGGGTGACACGGCGACCCCGCTCGCCTCCCTCGCCGCCGAAGACCTCCCCCGCGAGCGCCTCCGTCACCAGCGCCTCCAGCTCCGACGCCC
This sequence comes from Streptomyces sp. NBC_01017, assembly GCF_045162795.1. Taxonomy (NCBI): domain Bacteria; kingdom Bacillati; phylum Actinomycetota; class Actinomycetes; order Kitasatosporales; family Streptomycetaceae; genus Streptomyces; species Streptomyces sp. NBC_01017. The sequence continues at coordinate 7,901,625 of NZ_CP108683.1, read as the reverse complement.
CAGGCGCCTGGTCCCAGGAGTCCAGGGAGGGGTTGAGGGCGGAGGCGGCCAGATCGGCGGCGGTGGCGAGGGCGAGGGGTGGGCAGTGGAGGTGGGCGGTGCACAGGGGGTCCGCCGGGTCTGCGGCGGCTTCCGCGAAGGCCCGGACGAGGGTGTGCAGGGCGTTCGGGTCGCCCTCGTCCGGCAGCGCGTCCCCGACCGCGGCCCGCATGCGCTCGGCCACCGCGTCCGGGCCGCCCGAAGGCAGGGGGCCCCGGCGTGCGCGGGCGCCCTCGCCCAGCGCGTCGAGCACGGTGTCGAGCAACGGCCGCAGGGCATGGGGGCCTTCCGGGCCTGAAGCGAGCGACGGCAGCGTGCTCATCGTGGCCTCCCGGGCGCTGGACATGAGGGACTTCCAGCTTGTACGCAGATACGCGATGACGCCCGAAAAGCCCAATGATCGGAACCCGAAAGTGGGTATTTCCGTACGGGGAACGCGTGTCGGAGGCGAGGTGCCCAGGTCGGCGGAGTAAGGGGTGCCTCAGTGCCGGAAGTCGGCCGCGTGGTCCTCGGCCCACCGGGCGAAACTGCGGGCCGGAGTGCCCGTGATCCTCTCCACCGCGTCGGTGATCTCCGGCTGCACGCCTACCGTGGCCTCGAAGGCCTTGAGCAGGTCCTTGACCATGTGCGGCGGAACGAACGGGAACAGTTCGGGGCCCGCCTGGTCCGGCGTCACCTCGATGAACTCGAGCTCGCGGCCGACGGCCCGCCCGATCGCCTCGACCTGACCGGCGTTGGATATCGCCTCGGGACCGGTGAGCCGGTGGACGGCGCCCTCGTGGCCGTCGTCGAGAAGGGCACGTTCGGCGACGGCGGCGATGTCGTCCTCGTGGATCGGCGCGCCGAGCCCCTCCGCGAAGACGCCCCGGACCCGGTTGCCGGCGCGGATCTGCGGGGCCCACTGGAAGGCGTTCACGGCGAAGGCGTTGGGGCGCAGGAAGGTCCACGTGAGGCCGCTGTCGAGGATCTGCCGCTCGGCGGTGGCGTGCATGACGTGGATGGGGTGGGACTCGTCGGCGTCCTCCTGGATGATCCCGGAGGACAGCAGGACGACGTGCCGGACCCCGGCCGCACGCGCCGCCGCCAGGAAGGCCGGGGTCTGTTCGCCGACGGCCTGGACGTACAGGAACAGGCTGGTCGCGCCCTCGAACAGGGCGGCAGGCCGGTCGGGTTCGAACCGGACCACCTCGGCGCCCGCGGGCAGTCCGGCCCGCTGCGGATCGCGGGTCAGCGCCCGCACCGGCCGGTCCGCGGCGGCGAGACGTTCGACGAGGGCACGGCCGACGTTGCCGGTGGCGCCGGTCACTACGATCACGGTTTCTCCAGGGCTGAAGGCTGAGGACGGACTGATCGGCCTCTGACTCGTTCGAGCCTAGGAAGGAAGATCAGCCCACCGCATCGGCCATGGGAACCAGCGCCGCCCTACGTCGCAGGGCCTAGCCCTTTCCTCCCTCCCGCACCCGCAACGCCCGCGCCAGGTCGTCGAGGTGGTCGGCGAGCCGGCGTCGCAGTGCCGGGACCGGCTCGCCGTCGCGCAGGCACTCCTCGCCCAGCCGCAGGGACTCGGCGTCGACGGCGTACCCCGGGAAGGCGTACCGGCCGGCGGCGTCGGCGATGGCCGGGCCGCGGCGGGCGGCGACGGCGACCGCGTCCTTGTAGTAGCGCGGCACGTACTGCCGCAGCAGGTCGGTCTGTTCGGGCTGCCAGAAGCCCTGGGCGGTGGCGGCGAAGAGGTAGTTGGACAGGGCGGTGGCGCCCTCGCCGGCGAACATGGCGTCCCACGCCCTCGCCTTGGCCTCCTCGTCCGGCAGGGCGGCCCGGCAGCGGGCGGCGCCCTCCTGGCCGGTGGCGCTCGGGTCGCGTCCCAGTTCGGCGGCGATGGCGGCCTCGTCCACGGCGCCGAGGACGGCGAGGCGGCCCAGGACGCGCCAGCGCAGCTCGGGGTCGAGTTCGGGTCCGCCCGGCACGGTGCCGTCGGCGAGCCAGGCGGCGATGGTGTCGGGGTGGGCGGCGACGTCGATGAAGTGGCGTACGGCGATCAGGCGCAGGCCGGGGTTGTCGCCGTCCTCGGTGCGACGGATGAGGTCGCGGCACAGGGCGGAGAGGGTGGCCAGGGCGGCGGGCCGCTCCTCGGGGGTGAGGTAGCGGTCGGTGACCTGGGCGGCGGCGAAGGCGAGGACGCCCTGGACGATGGCGAGGTCGGTCTCGCGCGGGAGGTGGGCGCGAGCGGCCTCCAGGTAGGCGCCGGCGGCCAGTTCGCCGTCGCGGACGGCGTCGCGCAGCGCGTTCCAGACGACCGCGCGGGTGAGCGGGTCGGGCAGGCCGGCGAGGCTGCTGCGGACGGTCTCGAAGGACCCGGGGTCGAAGCGGACCTTGGCGTAGGTCAGGTCGCAGTCGTTGACCAGCAGCAGGGCCGGGCGCTTGCCGATGGGCTGCGGGGCGCTCTGCGGGATGTCGACGTCGAGGTGTTCGCGCAGCGTGAGGTTGCCGCCGTTGTCGCCGAGGTCCTGGTCGTACAGGCCGACGGTGACGCGGTGCGTGCGGCTGCCGGTGTGGTCGACGGTGAGGGTGTAGGTGCCGTTGTCGCCGGGGGTGACGGCCGGGGTGAGGGTGTCGACGCCGGTGGTGCGCAGCCAGGAGTCGGCCCAGGCGTGGACGTCGCGCTCGGTGGCGGAGGCGAGGGAGTCGATGAAGTCGGCGAGGGTGGCGTTGCCGAACTTGTGGCGGGCGAAGTGGGTGTTGATACCGGCGAGGAAGTCCTTCTCGCCGAGCCAGGCCACCAGTTGCCGCAGCGCGGAGGCGCCCTTGGCGTAGGAGATGCCGTCGAAGTTGAGCATGGCGGCGGCCGTGTCGTCGACGGCCTCGGGGGCCACGGGGTGGGTGGAGGGGCGCTGGTCGGCGTCGTAGCCCCAGCCCTTGCGGGCGATGCCGAAGTCGACCCAGGTGTCGGTGAAGCGGGTGGCTTCGGCGCAGATCTGGTAGCCCATGTACTCGGCGAAGGACTCGTTCAGCCAGATGTCGTCCCACCAGCGCAGGGTGACGAGGTCGCCGAACCACATGTGGGCCATCTCGTGGGCGATGACCATGGCGCGGACCAGTCGCTCGGTGTCCGTGACGGCGGAGCGGTACACGAACTCGTCGCGGAAGGTGACCAGTCCGGGGTTCTCCATCGCGCCGGCGTTGAACTCGGGGACGAAGGCCTGGTCGTAGGAGTCGAAGGGGTAGGGCTCGTCGAACTTCTCGTGGAAGCGGTCGAAGCACTGCCGGGTGACCTGGAAGAGCTCGTCGGTGTCCACGTCCAGGTAGGGGGCGAGGGAGCGGCGGCAGTGGAGGCCGAAGGGCAGGCCGCGGTGCTCGGTGCGCACCGAGTGCCAGGGGCCGGCGGCGACGGCGACGAGGTAGGTGGAGATCGGCGGGGTGGTCGCGGCCTGCCAGCGGCCGGGGCCGAGGTGCTCGGTGACGCCGTTGGCGAGGACGGTCCAGCCCTCGGGGGCGGTGACGGAGAGGTCGAAGACGGCCTTCAGGTCGGGCTGGTCGAAGGCCGGGAAGACCAGCTTGCAGTCGTCCATCGCCAGCTGGGTGTAGACGTAGCTCTCGCCGTCGGTGGGGTCGGTGAAGCGGTGCATGCCCTCGCCGGTGCGGGAGTAGCGCATGGCCGCGTCGACGCGCAGTTCGTGCTCTCCGGCGGTGAGGTTCTTCAGGGGCAGCCGGTGGTCGTCCAGGGTCTCCGGGTCGAGGGGGTGTCCGTCCAGCGTTACGGAGCGCAGCTCGGCAGGCTTGATCTCGACGAACGTGTCCGCGTCGGCGCGCGTGGTGAACCTGATGACGGTCCGCGAGTCGAAGGTCGTGTCCCCGGTGGTCAGATCGAGTTCGATCGTGTAGCGGTGGACATCGAGAAGCTGGGCACGGGTCTGCGCTTCGTCGCGCGTCAGTACGGACATGCAGGACATGCTGCCTGATGCCGCTGACAAGGCACAGGGGCGGATCACTACGTACGTTATGTCCGGTTCCCCGCCGGGGTGTCGCGCTGTGGCGGAACGCAGGCGTCCGGGTGCGGGAGGGGCGGGCGCGGTCCGGGTTCCTCGACCTCGGCATGGCCCTTGACCAGGGCGCGTAACTCCCGGACCTCCTCCACCAGTGCGCGGTTGCGCTCGTGGGCGTCGTACAGGTAGCGGACCTTGGTGCGCAGCGCCCACGGGTCGATGGGCTTCAGGACGAGGTCGGCGACGCCGAGCCGGAAGGCGGTGGAGGTCAGTTCCTGGTCCGCACCGAAGCCGGTGAGGAGGATGACCGGTATGTGCTGGGTCTGCTCCACCCGTCGCATGTAGCGCACGACGTCCAGGCCGCTGACGCCGGGCATGCGCACGTCCAGGAGCAGAAGGCCGACCCTGCCGCGGAGCACCTGCTTGAGCGCCTCGTCACCGCTGGTGGCCCGGGCCAGCAAGTACCCCAGCGGGGCCAGGGCACTCTCCAGCGCGTACAGCGTGTCCTCGTGATCGTCGACGATGAGGATCTTGGCATCCGACGGCATGGCCCGACGTCCCTCCCGCGTGGACATCCAGGGTATGTCCGGGGCGCTGACGGGGAGTGCGCGTCAGCTGACATGCGGTGCACAGCGCAGCATGCCCCGCGCGGGCCGCCGTGTCACTCCCTCGGGGAGGGTCTGTCTGCATCCCGTCGTCCGGTCGGGCCCAGGTCGTGTCCGGCCTAGGAGCGGTTCGGCGTGGACGCGGTGCCGTTGACGGTGTCCTCGGCGATGCTCTCGTGGTGCCTGATGACCTCGGCGATGATGAAGTTGAGGAACTTCTCCGCGAAGGCCGGGTCCAGCTTGGCGTTCTCGGCGAGGGTGCGCAGGCGGGCGATCTGGCGGGCCTCGCGGGCCGGGTCGGCGGGCGGGAGCTGGTGCTCGGCCTTGAGGTGGCCGACCTGCTGGGTGGCCTTGAAGCGCTCGGCGAGCATGTGGACGACGGCCGCGTCGATGTTGTCGATGCTGTCGCGCAGCCGGGCGAGCTCTTGACGGACGGCCGGGTCGACGTCATTGGAGGACGTGTTGCTGGTCATGAGCGCCCAGCCTACGGGGCCCGCTCAGGTGGTCGTTCGTCCGATCACGGGTGGATCGTCGGGGTCGGGGACCTGGTTGCTCCAGCCGCCCGGGACGGTGCGGCCCTGCTGGGCGCGGAAGCGGACCGGGGCCATGCCGACGCGGCGGGTGAACAGGCGGGAGAAGTAGGCGGGGTCGTCGTAGCCGACGCGGCGGGCGACGGCGGCTACGGGCAGTTCGGTGGCGGCGAGCAGTTCCTTGGCGCGGCCCAGACGGATGCCGAGCAGATAGTCCTTGGGGCTGCATCCGGCGCCGCGCCGCACGGCGGTGCGCAGTTCGGCGAGGGTCATGCCGTGCCGGGCGGCGTGGTCGGCGACCGTGAGCGGCAGGCACGCGTCGCGTGCGAGGGCCTTGAGGACCTGGTCGCCGTCGGGGGCGAGGTCGGCGCGGGCGCGGCGCAGGGCGACGAGGAGCTCGTGGACGGCGGCGCCGGTCTCCACCTCCAGCAGGGGGTTGTCGCGGCGCGCGGCGCGGGCGATGCGCCCGATGACGGCACGTGGGCCGGCGGCGTCGGACAGCGGTACGACGGGCCTGCCGGGCTCGATGTAGCCGAGTTCGGTGTACGTCTGCGCGGCGGGTCCGGTGAAGTCGACGAAGCCCTCGTCCCAGCCGGTGCCGGGGTCGGGCGCGTAGTGGTGCGGCACGCCGGGGGTCAGCCACAGCAGCGCGGGCGCGGTGACGGTCGTACGGCGGCCGTCGGGGGCGGCGTACCAGCCGGCGCCGGTACTGATCACGACGGCGACATGGTGGTCCAGGACCCTCGGTCCGACGGTCGGCAGGGCGCCGTACTGGAGGCCCACGCCGAGGCAGACGAGGCCGAGGCGATGGTGGGCGGGGCCGGGCGTGAAGAAACGCATCCAGGTGTGATACATCCGCGTGCCTGCCTCCCGTCCGCTCCTTCGGTCCAAGCAGCGCTGATCTTTGTCCATGGACCCTGACCTGCGCCAGAGGCGATCGTGGGCGCATGAGCGAGTTCACGGTGGGGGACGAAGACTTCCTGCTGGACGGGCGGCCGGTGCGGCTGCTGTCCGGCGCGCTGCACTACTTCCGGGTGCACGAGGCGCAGTGGGGGCACCGGCTGGCGATGCTGCGGGCGATGGGTCTCAACTGTGTGGAGACGTACGTGCCGTGGAACCTGCACGAGCCGCGGCCGGGCCGGCACCGGGACGTGGGGGCGCTGGGCCGGTTCCTGGACGCGGCCCGGGAGGCGGGGCTGTGGGCGATCGTGCGGCCGGGGCCGTACATCTGCGCCGAGTGGGAGAACGGCGGGCTGCCGTACTGGCTGACGGCCGAGGTGGGCGCACGCGCGCGTACGCGTGACGAGCGCTACCTGGGCCGCGTGGCGAGCTGGTTCCGGCATCTCCTGCCCGAGATCGTGCCCCGGCAGCTGGACCGCGGCGGCCCGGTGATCATGGTGCAGATCGAGAACGAGTACGGCAGTTACGGTTCCGACGCGGTGTACCTGCGATGGCTGGCCGGCCTGCTGCGGGCCGAGGGAGTCACGGCTGCGCTGTTCACGTCGGACGGCCCCGAGGACCACATGCTCTCGGGCGGCTCGGTCCCGGGGGTCCTGGCGACGGTGAACTTCGGGTCCCACGCGCGAGAGGCGTTCGAGACGCTGCGTCGGCACCGCCCCGACGGCCCGCTGATGTGCATGGAGTTCTGGTGCGGCTGGTTCGACCACTGGGGCGGCGAGCACGTCGTTCGGGATCCCGGGGACGCGGCGGCGGCGCTGCGGGAGATCCTGGAGTGCGGGGCGTCGGTCAACCTGTACATGGCGCACGGCGGCACGAGCTTCGCGGGCTGGGCGGGTGCCAACCGGGGCGGCGGCGCGCTGCACGACGGGCCGCTGGAGCCCGACGTGACGTCGTACGACTACGACGCCCCGATCGACGAGTGCGGCCGCCCGACGGAGAAGTTCTGGGCCTTCCGGAAGATCCTCGCCGGCCACGCCGCCGGTCCCCTGCCCGAAGTCCCGCCCGCGCCCGCGCCGTTGGGTGCGCCGGCCGAGGCGGCCCTGACCGACTGGGCGCCACTGAGTGACGTACTGGAGACGCTGGGCGGCCCGGAGACGTCCGGCCCCGTCCCGCCGGCCTTCGAGGAACTGGGCGTCGAGCGGGGCCTGGTGCGGTACGAGGTGACGGTGCCGGGGCCGCGGCAGCCGTATCCGCTGACGGTGCGCGGGCTGCGGGATCTCGCCGTGGTGTACGTCGACGGGGAGCGGGCCGGGGTGCTCACGGAGGAGGACGCGTGCCTCAAGGAGCCTGTCGCGGGGCACGCGCGCGTGGAGCTGTGGGTGGAGTCCCTGGGGCGGGTGAACTACGGGCCGCGGCTGGGCGAGCCCAAGGGGATCACCGGGGGCGTCCTGCACGAGCGGCAGTATCTGCACGACGTGCGCGCGCGTGGGCTGAGTCTGGAGGCGCTGGACGAGATCGAGAGGGTCCGGGCGGTGCCGTCGCGGGAGCTGCCCGAGGACGGTGCCCCGGGGCTGTACCGGGGCACCGTCATGGTGCGGGGCGCCGGTGACGCCCGTCTGGAGCTGCCGGGCCGGACCCGGGGGTTCGTGTGGATCAACGGCTTCAACCTCGGCCGCTACTGGTCCACCGGCCCGCAGTGCTCGCTGTACGTCCCTGGGCCCGTCCTGAGAGAGGGCGGCAACGACGTGTGGCTGCTGGAGCTGGAGGGGACGACCCGGTCCGGCGAGGCGCAGGCGGCCCCCGTCCTCCGGGCCGTCTGACGCCCGCAGGTGCTGCGGCTGCCTACAGCGCGTCCGCCGCGCGGGCGATGTCCTTCGCGAAGTGGCTGACCTCGGTGTAGATGCCGGGCACGCCGGGCCGGGCGCAGCCGTCGCCCCAGCTGACGATGCCGACCTGGAGCCACTTGCCGGCGTCGTCCTTGCGGAACATGGGGCCGCCGGAGTCGCCCTGGCAGGTGTCGATGGCGCCGCGCTGATAGCCGGCGCACAGTTCCTCCTTCGACACCAGCCGGTTTCCGTAGTGCCGCTTGCACACGCGGTCGGCGACGAAGGGGACGGTCGCCTTGCGGAGCTTGGTCGTGCCCGTGTTGGCTCCCTCCTTGGTGTCACCCCAGCCGGCGATCGTGAACATGCCGCGGTTGTAGCGGTCCGTGGTGGCGATCTTCAGCGTCGGCTTGTCGATGGGCCGGGCGAGCTTGATCAGCGCCCAGTCCTTGCCGGTGCCGTCGTAGCCCGGGGCCACCTTGACCTTGGTCGACTTGACCTTGATCGCGGAGCCGGAGGTGATGTCGTTGGCACCCGCGGTGACGGTGATGCGGGTGTTGTTGCCGGAGCCCTCCATGCAGTGGGCCGCGGTCAGGACGACGTCCTTCTTGTAGAGCGCCCCGCCGCAGCCCATCGAGAGATGGACCATGAACGGGAACTCATTCTGCGCGGCGGGCGTTCCACCGACGATGCGGGTGGACGCGGCCTGCGCGCTGAGGGGCTGGAGGGAGGCGACCGCGAGCGCGACGGCAGCCACCGCCGCGGCCCTCTTCGCCAGGGTTATGCCGCTTCTCTTCGGCGAGCTGTGGGTCAACATACGTCCTTTCATGGCGTGTTGAGCGGCCCGCAGTATGAAGATCAGGTGGCATGTCTGGCAAGGACGGATCTCACGCCCCGGGCGTGGAACCCCGCCAGGGAAAATCCCCTCACATCCCCGTAGAGTGGAATCGGGTTCAAGGCGTCTTGGGGGTACGGGCGTGGCGAACGGCGGACCGGTCCAGCACGGCTTCCCGCACCTGGAGACGGTGCGGGCCTCGATCACCGCGCTCTACAGGCGGCTTTCCTACGACACCGTCCAGACGTTCGGGACCAGTGTGGTACCGGCCGATGTGGCGTTCTGCGACACGGACGATCTGTATCTCGGTGCGCAGCGGGTGGCCCGCGAACTGGTGCGGCACTACCGCCTGCCGGACGCCCGTCTGATCGTCAGCTTCCGGGAGATGACGCACGCGGCGAGCGTCGAACTCGCCGCCGGGCCCGAGTACTTCATCGAGCTGAACGACCGTTTCCGCACCCATCGCCGGGACATCGGGGCGGCCCTGGCCCATGAGGTGATGCACGTGTACCTGCATCGCCTCGGGCTGTCCTTCTCCGGCACGCGCGACAACGAGATCCTCACGGACACGGCGACGACGTATCTCGGCGCGGGCTGGCTGCTTCTCGACGCCTACCGGGAGGACTCGGCGTCCTCGCAGAAGCTGGGGTATCTGACGCCGGAGGAGTTCGGGTACGTCCTCGCCAAGCGGGCGCTGGTCTTCGGCGAGGATCCGTCGGTGTGGTTCACGAGTCCGCAGGCGTACACGGCGTACGGGAAGGGCATGGCCGAGGCCCGCCGCGACGAGCAGCAGCCTCCGCTGACGGCGGCGGGGTGGGCGGGGCGGCGCCGCTACGCCCGCGATCGGCGTCACGCCCAGGACCAGCACGGGGCCGGGCCCGGGTCCGGGGTGCCGTACGAGTTCACGCCGGATGGGCGGGGGCCGCTACGGGTGTCGTTCCCGTGTCCCACGTGTCAGCAGCGGATTCGCGTGCCGGTGCAAGGGAGGGTTCGGGCGCGGTGCGGGTTGTGCAGGACGGTGTTGGAGTGCGACACGTAGCGCTGCGGGCGAAGAAAACCTCACGCCCCGTACACCGCCCCCGGCACCCCTGCCTCCCCCAACAGCTTCACCGCCACCTCCCCCGCCTCCTCCGGGGTCCACCGCGCCCCCTTGTCCACCGTCGGCCCCGCCCGCCATCCCTCCATCACCGTGATCCGCCCGCCCTCCACCTCGAACACCCTCCCCGTCACCCCGTCACTCGCCGCCGAACCCAGCCACACGACCAACGGGGAGACGTTCTCCGGAGCCATGGCGTCGAAGCCGGCCTCGGGGGCCGTCATCGACTCGGCGAAGGCACGCTCCGTCATCCGCGTGCGCGCCGCCGGGGCGATCGCGTTGACCTGGACGCCGTAGCGGGCGAGCTCGGCCGCCGCGACCAGGGTCAGCCCGACGATTCCGGCCTTCGCGGCGCTGTAGTTGCCCTGCCCGAGCGAGCCCGACAACCCCGCCCCACTGCTTGTGTTGACGATCCGGGCGACAGGGGAACGGCCCGCCTTCGCCTCCGCCCGCCAGTGCGCGGACGCGTGCTTCAGGGGGAGGAAATGACCCTTGAGGTGGACGCGTACGACGGCGTCCCAGTCGTCCTCGTCGAGGTTGACCAGCATCCGGTCGCGCAGGAACCCGGCGTTGTTGACGAGCGTGTCGAGCCGCCCGTACGTCTCCAACGCGGCCGCCACCAGCGACGCCGCCCCGGCGCTGGTCGCCACGTCACCCCCGTGCGCCACCGCCTCACCGCCCGCCGCGCGGATCTCGTCGACCACGTGCTGGGCAGGGCTGCCGCCGACCACCACGCCCCCGGCCGGACCGCCGCCGGCCGCCACTCCGGCCGGGCTGCCGCCGGCCGCCTCCTCGGGCGAGCCGTGAAGGGCTCCTTGCGAACGCGGCGCTCCATCGGCAGCCTTCCCGCCCGAGCCCCCACCCACCATCGCCCCGTCGAGCCCCACACCAAGGTCATTGACGACCACCTTGGCCCCCGCGGCAGCGAACGCAAGAGCATGCGCACGCCCGAGCCCGCGCCCGCCACCCGTCACGGCGACGACCCGTCCCTCACATATCCGGCTCATGTCAGGCCTCCCTTCACGTTCGTGCCTCCTTGTTGACCGTCGCGGCATCCAGGAACACCGGCCGCTCGCCCCCGCCGTGCACGAGCAGGCTCGCCCCGCTGATGTAGGCGGCGGCGTCGGAGGCGAGGAAGGCGGCGGCCGCGCCGATGTCGGACGGTTCGGCGAGGCGCCCCAGCGGGACGGTGCGGGAGACGCCGGCGATGCCGTCCTCGCCTCCGTAGTGGAGGTGGGACTGCTCCGTGCGGACCATGCCGACGACCAGCGTGTTGACCCGTACCTCCGGCGCCCACTCCACCGCCATCGAGCGGGCCAGGCTCTCCAGTCCGGCCTTGGCGGCCCCGTACGCGGCCGACCCGGGCGACGGGCGGCCGCCGCTGACGCTGCCGATCATCACCACCGAGCCCCGCACCCGCTTCAGATGCTCGTACGCGGCCAGGGACGCCGTCAGCGGCGCGACGAGGTTCAGCTCGATCACGCGCGCGTGCCGGACGGCATCCGCGTCCGTCAACCTCCGGTACGGCGTGCCACCCGCGTTGTTGACCAGGACGTCGAGGCGGGGCAGGGCCGCGAAGAAGGCCTGTACGGCTTCCGGGTCACGGAGGTCGAGCGCCCTGAACTCGGCCCCTGGGAGCGGGACTTCGGGTGGTCTGCGTGCGCAGACGACGACGTCCGCGCCGGCCTCCACGAACGTCCTCGCAATCCCGGCGCCGACACCGCGCGTACCTCCGGTGACGACCACGACCTTCCCGTCCAGCCCCATTCCCGGCTACCCTTCACCTAACAAACGTTTGGTGGAAAGGTAGCTGATGCGGCCATGAGTGTCTCCACCTCGTCTCCGGAAAAGGGGGCGGAGAAGAATGGGATCGCCGTCGTCACGGTCGACTTCCCGCCGGTGAACGCCCTGCCGGTGGACGGCTGGTTCGCCCTGGCCGACGCCGTGCGCGCGGCCGGCCGCGATCCGGACACCCGGTGTGTCGTCCTCACGGCCGAGGGCCGCGGGTTCAACGCGGGCGTGGACATCAAGGAGATACAGCAGGACGGGCACCGTGCGCTGATCGGCGCCAACCACGCCTGCGCGCAGGCCTTCGGCGCCGTGTACGACTGCGAGGTGCCCGTCGTGGCGGCGGTGCACGGCTTCTGCCTGGGCGGCGGCATCGGCCTGGTGGGCAACGCGGACGCGATCGTGGCGAGCGAGGACGCCACCTTCGGACTGCCCGAGCTGGACCGGGGGGCACTGGGCGCGGCCACGCATCTGGCCCGGCTGGTCCCCCAGCACCTGATGCGCGCGCTGTACTACACCTCGCGCACGGCGACCGCGGCCGAGCTGCACGCGCACGGCTCGGTGTGGCGGGTCGTACCGCGCGCGGAACTGCATGCCGCCGCACTGGAGTTGGCCGGCGAGATCGCGGCGAAGGACGGGCAGCTGCTGCGCCTGGCCAAGGCCGCCATCAACGGCATCGACCCCGTCGACGTGCACCGCAGCTACCGCTTCGAGCAGGGATTCACCTTCGAGGCCAACCTCAGTGGGCTGGCCGACCGGGTCCGTGACACCTTCGGAGAGAAGGGTGCGTAGGTGAGTGACAAGACGATGACCGCCGACGAGGTCGTCTCAAGGCTGCGGAGCGGCATGACCCTCGGCATCGGCGGCTGGGGCTCGCGCCGCAAACCGATGGCCCTGGTCAGGGCCCTGCTCCGGTCCGGCATCACCGACCTCACTGTCGTCTCGTACGGCGGTCCGGACGTGGGCATGCTGGCCGCGGCCGGACGGATTCGGAAGCTGGTGGCGGCTTTCGTGACCCTCGACTCGGTCCCCCTCGAACCGCACTACCGGGCGGCACGCGAGGGCGGCGCCTTCGAGCTGACGGAGATCGACGAGGCCATGTTCATGTGGGGCCTGCACGCGGCGGCGAACCGGCTGCCGTTCCTGCCGGTGCGGGCCGGGACCGGCTCGGACGTGATGCGGGTCAACCCCGGCCTGCGCACGGTGACTTCGCCGTACGACGACGGGGAGACGTTCGTCGCCATGCCCGCCCTGCGCCTGGACGCGGCCCTGGTCCATGTGAACCGCGCCGACCGGCTGGGCAACGGTCAGTATCTGGGCCCCGACCCGTACTTCGACGACCTGTTCTGCGCGGCGGCGGACACGGCATACGTCTCCTGCGAACGGATCGTCGACACGGCCGAGTTGACGAAGGAGGCGCCACCGCAGTCGCTGCTGATCAAGCGGCACACGGTGACAGGCGTGGTCGAGGCCCCGAACGGCGCGCACTTCACGTCCTGCGCCCCCGACTACGGCCGGGACGAGGCCTTCCAGAAGACGTACGCGACCACCCCCTGGCCGGAGTTCGCGGCGCGCTTCCTGGGCGGGGACGAGCAGGCGTACCAGGCGGCGGTCAAGGAGGGGACATGAGTCAACGCGGCGACATGAGTCAGGCGGTGGCTCGGGCCACCCGCGCCGAGTACTGCGTGATCGCCTGCGCCGAGGCCTGGCGGGACGCCGGCGAGATCCTGGCGAGCCCGATGGGCCTCATCCCGTCCGTGGGGGCCCGGCTGGCCCGGCTGACCTTCGCGCCGGACCTGCTGCTGACCGACGGTGAGGCGATGCTCGTCCGCCCGGACGGCACGACCGAGGGCTGGCTGCCCTACCGGCAGCATCTGGCGCTGGTCAGCAGTGGCAGGCGGCACGTGATGATGGGCGCCAGCCAGATCGACCGCTTCGGCAACCAGAACATCTCGTGCATCGGCGACTGGGAGCGGCCCAAACGGCAGTTGCTGGGGGTGCGGGGCGCGCCGGTCAACACCCTCAACAATCCGACCAGTTACTGGATCCCCCGGCATTCCCGGCGGGTCTTCGTCGAGAAGGTCGACATGGTCTGCGGAGTCGGCTACGACCACGCGGGCGACGCCCGGTACCACCGCATCCCCCGTGTCGTCTCCGACCTCGGCGTCTTCGACTTCGCCACGCCGGACCACGCGATGCGGGCGGCCTCGCTGCATCCGGGAGTCACACCGGCGCAGGTCAGGGAGGCCACCGGCTTCGACCTGGCCGTCCCGGACGACGTACCGCCGACCCGTGAGCCCACCGCCGAGGAGCTGCGGCTCATCCGCGAGGTGATCGACCCGGAGAACACCCGCGCCAGGGAGGTCGGTGCGTGATGGAGACACCGCTGACCCGGCTCGTCGGCGTCCGCCACCCGATCGTGCAGACGGGGATGGGCTGGGTGGCGGGCCCCCGCCTGGTCTCGGCGACGGCGAACGCGGGGGCGCTGGGCATCCTGGCCTCGGCGACGATGACCGTCGACCGGCTGCGGGAGGCGATACGCGAGGTCAAGTCCCGTACGGACGCGCCGTTCGGCGTGAATCTGCGGGCGGACGCCGCGGACGCCGGCGACCGGGTCGGCGTCATGATCGAGGAGGGGGTGCGCGTCGCCTCGTTCGCTCTCGCGCCGTCGCGTGAGCTGATCGCCGAGCTGAAGGACGCGGGCGTGGTCGTCGTGCCCTCGATCGGGGCCCGGCGGCATGCCGAGAAGGTCGCGGCGTGGGGCGCGGACGCGGTGATCGTGCAGGGCGGGGAGGGCGGCGGACACACCGGCGAGGTGGCGACGACGGTGCTGCTGCCGCACGTGGTCGACGCCGTGGACATACCGGTGGTGGCGGCGGGCGGTTTCCACGACGGCCGGGGGCTGGTCGCCGCGCTGGCCTACGGGGCGGCCGGCATCGCCATGGGCACCCGGTTCCTGCTGACCTCGGACTCGACGGTGCCGGAGGCGGTGAAGGCCCGGTATCTGGCGGCGACGGTACGGGACGTCACGGTCACGCGGGCGGTCGACGGGCTGCCCCACCGGATGCTGCGTACGGAGCTGGTGGCCGAGTTGGAGAACGCCGGCCGCGCGAGCGTGCTCTTCCACGCCCTGCGGCGGGCGGCGGGCTTCCGGCGGCTGTCCGGACTGACCTGGCGGCAACTGGTCCGCGACGGCGTCGCCCTGCGGCACGGCAAGGACCTCACGTGGAGCCAGGTCCTGCTCGCCGCCAACACCCCGATGCTGCTCAAGTCGGCCATGGTGGACGGCCGTACGGATCTGGGGGTGATGGCGTCCGGGCAGGTCGCCGGAGTGATCGACGATCTGCCGTCGTGCGCCGAACTGGTGGAGCGGATCATGGCCCAGGCCGCGCGAACCATGAGCGGACTGTCGGTGGGCGGTGCTTCAATGCCCGCATGACGGAGACGATCAAGGAGCCCTGGGGGCTCAGCGTTTTTGGCGCGGGCAGCGTGCGGGCGGAGCCGCAGCTGGTGCGGGTGAAGCTGGGGGTGGAGGTGCTGGAGCCCGCCCCCGGCCAGGCGTTCCACGAGGCCGGCAGCGCCGTGACAAGGCTCCGCGAGGTGCTGCGCCGGCACGGGATACCGGACTCCTCGGTCTCCGGCTCCCGACTGAGGCTCAGTTCGGAGTACGGCCATGCCAATGGCGCCCGGAAGTTCCTCGGCTACCTCTGCCAGGCCCAGTACGTCGTCGAGACCGAGGCGCTGGACGACCTCCAGCAGCTCATCGTGGAGGCGGTGGAGGCCGGCGCCCGCAGCATCGACGGCGTCGAGTTCGACGTGCACGACAAGCCCGCGCTGCGGGACGAGGCGCGCCACCGGGCGGTGGCGGCCGCCCGGCGCAAGGCCGAGGTCTACACGGAGGCCGCCGGCGTGCCCCTGGGGACGGTGATGCACATCCAGGACGTGGACTCCGAGTCGTACGAGTTCCGCCAGTACCGCGGGCACGGCGGCGGTGGCGGCGCTTCCGCGGGCGACCTCGCGCCGGGGATGGTGGAGGTGTCCGCGGGCGTGGTGCTGGGCTTCTCACTGGGCGGCTGAGGTCACAGCCGCTCGATGATCGTCACGTTGGCCTGTCCCCCGCCCTCGCACATCGTCTGAAGCCCGAACCGGCCGCCCGTGCGCTCCAGTTCGTGCAGGAGGGTCGTCATCAGCTTCACGCCGGTCGCGCCCAGCGGGTGGCCGAGGGCGATGGCGCCGCCGTTGACGTTGACCTTGCCGGGGTCGGCGCCGGTCTCCTTCAGCCAGGCCAGGACGACCGGCGCGAAGGCCTCGTTGATCTCCACGAGGTCGATGTCGTCGATCGACAGGCCGGTCTTCTTCAGGGCGTGGGCGGTGGCGGGGATGGGTGCGGTGAGCATGCGGATGGGGTCCTCGCCGCGCACCGAGAGGTGGTGCACCCGGGCCCGGGGCCTGAGCCCGTGCTCGCGCACCGCCCGCTCCGAGGCCAGCAGCATCGCCGCCGCGCCGTCGGAGACCTGCGAGGAACAGGCGGCCGTGACCGTGCCGCCGTCGATGACGGGCTTCAGCCCGGCCATCTTCTCCAGGGACGTGTCCCGGCGCGGCCCTTCGTCGACGGCGACGTCCCGGTAGGGCACGACCTCCCGCTCGAAGCGCCCTTCGTCGATCGCCCGCAGTGCCCGCCGGTGCGAGCGCAGCGCGAACTCCTCCTGGTCCTGCCTGCTGATCCCCCACTTGGCGGCGATCATCTCGGCGCCGGCGAACTGGTTGACCGGCTTCTCGCCGTACCGCGCCCGCCAGCCCTCGCTGCCCGCGAAGGGGCCCGCCGTGAGGCCGAGCGGCTCGGCGGCCTGCCGGGTGGCGAAGGCGATGGGGATCATCGACATGTTCTGCACGCCGCCCGCGACCACCAGGTCCTGGGTGCCGGACAGCACGCCCTGCGCCGCGAAGTGCACGGCCTGCTGCGAGGACCCGCACTGCCGGTCCACGGTCACCCCCGGCACCTCCTCGGGCAGCCCCGCCGCCAGCCAGCAGGTCCGCGCGATGTCCCCGGCCTGCGGCCCGACGGCGTCCAGGCAGCCGAAGACGACGTCCTCGACGGCCACCGGGTCCACGCCCGCGCGCGCCACCAGCTCCCCCAGCACATGCGCGCCCAGGTCGGCAGGATGGACCGCGCTGAGCCCTCCTTTGCGCCGCCCCACGGGCGTACGGACCGCTTCGACTATGTAGGCCTCGGCCATGACAACTCCCCAATGGGACCAGTGGGTTATGTGCGTACGGCGATCCCGTCCAGCACCATCGACAGGTACTGCCGGGCGATCTCCTCCGGGGTGTGCTGTCCGCCGGGCCGGTACCAGGACGCGGCGACCCACACCGTGTCCCGCACGAACCGGTAGGTGAGCCGGACGTCGAGGTCGGACCGGAACACCCCGGCCGCGACCCCGCGCTCCAGCGTGGACAGCCACGCCTTCTCGAACTTGCGCTGCGAATCGGCGAGGAACGCGAACCGCTCCTGCGCCACCAGTTGCCGGTTCTCCTTCTGGTAGATCGCGACGGCGGCGCGGTGCCGGTCGATCTCCCGGAACGACTCGGTGACCAGCGCCTCCAGCGTCTCGCGCGGGGCCGGCTCGGCCTCCAGGACGGCGTCGTAGCCGCTCCACAGCTCGTCGAGGAAGGAGCGCAGGATCTCTTCGAGCATCGACTCCTTGGAGTCGAAGTGGTAGTAGAGGCTGCCCGCGAGCATGCCCGCGTGGTCGGCGATCTTGCGTACGGTGGTGGCGTTGTAGCCCTGCTCGGCGAAGACCTCGGCGGCGGTGTCGAGGAGTTCGCGGCGGCGCGCCTGGGCGGCGGCGGCCGCGGGCTTTCCGGGGGCGGTCACCTGGGGCTTCTTCTTGGTCGGCACGGGTCCATTGTCGTCCTAGGCGTGCTGGCTGCTGACGGAGACGATCTCGCCCGTCATGTACGAGGAGTACTCCGAGGCCAGGAAGACGATCACGTTGGCCACCTCCCAGGGCTCGGCGTACCGGCCGAAGGCCTCGCGCGCGGTCAGTTCCTCCAGCAGCTCGGGCGTGGTCACCTTCGCCAGGTGCGGGTGCATGGCGAGGCTCGGCGCCACCGCGTTGACCCGCACCCCGTACTCGGCCGCCTCGATCGCGACGCACCGGGTCAGCGCCATCACGCCGGCCTTCGCGGCCGCGTAGTGCGCCTGTCCGGCCTGGGCGCGCCAGCCGACGACGGAGGCGTTGTTGACGATCACGCCGCCGGTGTCCCGCATCCGGCGCAGGGCGGCCCGGGTGCATCTGAACGTGCCGTTCAAGGTCACGTCGAGGACCTTCGACCACTGCTCGTCGGTCATGTCGACGAGCGGCGAAGTCCCGCCGAGGCCCGCGTTGTTGACGACCACGTCGAGCCGGCCGTGCTCGGCCACGGCGGTCTCGAACAGTGCCTGCACCTGCGTCTCGTCGGTGACATCGCACACCGCCGACGCCACCGCGCCCTCGAACTCCCGCGCCAGCTCCGCCTCGTACTCCTTCAGCCGGCGCGCGTGCGCGTCGCTGATCAGCACGCGGGCGCCCTCTTCGAGGAAGCGGCGCGCGGTCGCCCCGCCGATGCCGGCACCGGCAGCCGCGGTGACGACGGCCGTGCGTCCGCGGAGCAGTCCGTGCCCGGGAACGTACGCCGGAGCCTCGACGTTTGTCATGGCAGCACGCTAACCTACCAAACACTTGTTAGGGAAGAGCCGCAGGGCTCCGGGGGAGGGAGGGCGACGGTGGATCTGACCCACTCGAGCGCCGACGAGGCGTTCCGCGCCGAGGCCCGTGCCTGGCTGCACGCGCAGGTGCCACCCGATCCGCTCCCTTCCCTGGAGACCGAGGAGGGCTTCGCGGCGCATCGCGCGTGGGAGGCCGACCTCGCCGCCGACCGCTGGTCGGTGGTGAACTGGCCGACGGCGTACGGCGGCCGGGACGCCTCGCTCGTACGGTGGCTGCTGTTCGAGGAGGAGTACTACGCGGCGGGCGCACCGGGCCGCGTCAACCAGAACGGCATCAGCCTCCTCGCCCCGACCCTCTTCGACCACGGCACCGAGGAGCAACGCGCCCGGGTCCTGCCTCCCATGGCCACCGGCGAGGTGATCTGGGCGCAGGCGTGGTCGGAGCCGGAGGCGGGCTCGGACCTGGCGTCCCTGAAGTCGAGGGCCACGCGCGTGGCGGGCGGCTGGCTGCTGACCGGCCAGAAGACGTGGTCCTCACGCGCCGCCTTCGCCGATCGCGCCTTCGGCCTGTTCCGCACCGATCCGGACGCCCCGAAGCCCCACCAGGGCCTGACCTACCTGATGTTCGACCTGCGCGCCCCCGGCGTCACGGTCCGCCCCATCGCCCGCCTCGACGGCAAGCCCGCCTTCGCGGAACTGTTCCTGGACGAGGTGTTCGTGCCGGACGAGGACGTGATCGGCGAGCCGGGCCAGGGCTGGCGCATAGCGATGTCGACGGCGGGCAACGAACGCGGCCTGATGCTGCGCTCCCCCGGCCGTTTCCTGGCGAGCGCCGACCGCCTGCACGCCCTCTGGCAGGCCCAGGGCAGCCCGGAGAGCGCGAGGAACAGCGTGGCCGACGCCCTGATCGGCGCCCGCGCCTACCAGCTCTTCACCCTCGCCGCGGCCTCCCGCTTCCTCGACGGCGAGTCCATCGGCCCGGAGTCCAGCCTGAACAAGGTCTTCTGGTCGGAGTACGACATCGCCCTGCACGAAACGGCCCTCGACCTCCTGGGCCCCGAAGGCGAACTGACCGACACCGACTGGTCCGAGCGCTACGTCTTCTCCCTCGCCGGCCCCATCTATGCCGGCACGAACGAGATCCAGCGCGACATCATCGCCGAGCGGTTGCTGGGCTTGCCGAAGGGGCGGCGATGATGAGGGAGGCTCCGCCGATGCCAAGGGGGCGCCTCGGGCAGCGGGGGGCAGGGCGCCGCAGAAATCCAGGGCGCACCGCATTCCCGCCGGGCGAGCCACCACTCCCGACGCCGCAGTCGCCGGGGCGCCGTATTCCCCAGCGGGAACACCACCATCGCCACCACCACAGCCCCCCACCCCCCCACCAACCACCGCCCCCACCGCTGAAAGGACCCCGCTGATGAGGTTTCTCCTCGACCCCGAGCAGCGGGCCTTCGCCCATTCGCTGGACTCGATGCTGACGGCAGCCGGCACGCCGTCGGTCGTGCGGGACTGGAGCCGGGGCGAGCATGCGCGTGGCCGCGCGCTGTGGTCCCGTATCGCGGAGGCGGGGGTCTTCGCGCTCGCGGTACCGGAGGGGTACGAGGGGCTGGGCCCGCGGCCCGTCGAACTCGCCCTCGCCTTCGTCGAGTTGGGGCGGCATGCCGTGCCCGGGCCGCTGGTGGAGACGGTCACGGCGGCGGCACTGCTCGCCGAACTGCCCGACCCCGGCCCCGGCAAGCGGCTCCTGCCCGCGCTGGCGGCGGGCGAGGCCATGGCGACGCTGGCGTGGCAGGCGCCGTATGCCCTGGACGGCGACGCGGCCACGACCCGCCTCGCTCTCACCCCCGACGGCCTGTACCTCTCCCCCGGCCATGGCCCGGTGCGCCGCTCCCTGGACCCGGCCCGCCGCCTCACCCCCCTCGAACCCGGCGGCGAACTCCTCAGCCCGGATCCGCCGACCGCACAGGCCCTCGCCCACGCCCGTCTAGCCACCGCCGCTCAAGCCATCGGCGTCGGCCTCGCGCTGCTCGACAGAACCGTCGGCCACGTCAAGCAGCGCACCCAGTTCGGCGCAGCCATAGGTTCGTTCCAGGCGGTGAAGCACCGGCTGGCGGACGCGAAGACCGGCCTGGAGTTCGCCCGGCCGCTGCTCTTCGGTGCCGCGCTCACCATGGCGCCCGCCGACATCGCCGCCGCGAAGGTCACCGCCTGCGAGGCCGCGTACGCCGCCGCCCGTACCGCGCTGCAGTTGCACGGCGCGATCGGCTACACGGCGGAGTACGACCTGTCGCTGTGGCTGACCAAGGCCCGCGCTCTGCGCACCGCCTGGGGCACCCCGGACCTGTGCAGGGCCGAGGTGCTCAGTGGTGATCGCCGCTGGTGACCTCGCGGTACTCCTCCGCCGTCGGCTTGGTGATCCGCGTCGTCGGCCCGAACATCGCCCGCGCCAGCCGGGCCCGTACCCGCTGGACCGGGCTGACCCGGCGCCGGACGCCGCCTGCGTCGACCAGCGGGCCGATCTCGTACGGCGGCTCCTGCTCGTGCTGGGTGAGGGTGAACAGCTGCCCCTGCGACAGAGGCTCGTGGACCTCGACGTACGCCCCGTGCGGGAGCCGTTTGATGGTGCCCGTCTCCCTGCCGTGCAGCACGCTCGCCCGGTCCCGGCGCTGCAGCCCGAGACAGATGCGCTTGGTCACGTAGAAGGTGAGGACCGGCACGACGAAGACGGAGATCCGCACGAACCACGTGATGGCGTTGATCGACAGATGCAGATGGGTGGCCACGATGTCGTTGCCGCCGCCGATCAGCAGCACCGCGTACAGGCTCAGCCAGGCCGCGCCGAGGCCGGTGCGCACGGGCATGTTGCGCGGCCGGTCGAGGATGTGGTGCTCGCGTTTGTCGCCGGTGATCCACGCCTCGATGAAGGGATACAGGCCGAGCGCGAGCAGGATCAGCGGGAAGAGCGAGAAGGGGATGAAGACGCCCAGTTCCAGGGTGTGGCCCCAGGCGTTGAGCTCCCATCCCGGCATCACCCGGATCAGGCCCTCGGAGAAGCCGAGATACCAGTCGGGCTGGGCGCCCGTGGTCACCAGATCGGGGCGGTAGGGCCCGAAGGCCCACACCGGGTTGATGCTGGCGATGCCGCCCATGACCGTCAGCACGCCGAAGACGAGGAAGAAGAAGCCTCCCGCCTTGGCCATGTACACCGGCAGGAAGGGCATGCCGACGACCGTCTTCTGGCCGCGGCCGGGGCCCGGGTACTGCGTGTGCTTGTGGTAGAAGACCAGGATCAGATGGGCGACGACCAGGCCGAGCATGATGCCGGGCAGCAGCAGGATGTGGACCGGGTAGAGGCGTGCGATGAAGTCCTCGCCGGGGAACTCCCCGCCGAAGAGGAAGAACGCCACGTACGTGCCCACGATCGGGATCGACAGGATCGCTCCGTGCGCGAACCGCAGGCCGGTGCCGGACAGCAGGTCGTCGGGGAGGGAGTAGCCGGTGAGGCCCGTGATGATGCCGAGCATCAGCAGGGTCCAGCCGAACACCCAGTTCAGCTCGCGCGGCTTGCGGAAGGCGCCGGTGAAGAACACCCGCATCATGTGCACGAGCATGCCGGTGACGAAGACCAGCGCCGCCCAGTGGTGGATCTGCCGGATCAGCAGCCCGCCGCGCACGTCGAAGCTGATGTCGAGCGTGGACTCGTACGCCCGGGTCATGAGGACCCCGTTGAGGGGCTCGTACGAGCCGTTGTAGACGACCTCGTTGGTGCTCGGGTCGAAGAACAGGGTGAGGTAGACGCCGGTGAGGATCAGGATGAGGAAGCTGTAGAGGCAGACCTCGCCCAGCATGAAGGACCAGTGGTCCGGGAAGACCTTGCGCATGTTGGCCTTGGCCAGCGCGTACAGCCCGAGCCGTCCGTCCGCCCAGTCGGCGACCTTCTCGCCCTTCCCGGGCGGTGCGGGCCGCCTTGCCGCCGTTTCCTCGTTCCCCGATCGTGCGCCGTACATAGGTCGTCGCCTCCCCGTCGGATCACCCACAGGGTGACATGGCCCCACGGGCCACGCCAACGGGGCGAACAGGCCGCCGACGGCTCAGGCGGGCCGTACGATCCCCTGCGCCCGGGCCGCGACGAGCCACTTCGGGAACTCCGCGACCAGGCGGTCGTACAGCTCGGCGTCGGACACCTGCCGCGGATCCGAACCGGCGTGGAAGAACCCGGCGTTGTCGATCACCCTTTTGCCCGGTACCGCCAGCTCGTCGAGCTTGCGCAGGAAGTCGAACTGCCGGCTCGCCGGGTCCCCGAAGCCGATGAACTGCCAGAACAGCGGAAGCGGGGCCGCCTTGCACAGGTACCGTTCCGCGGCGAGCTTGTTGATGGGCCCGCCGTCGGTCTGGAACACGACCAGGGCCGGCTCCCGCGATCCGCTGTCCAGGTAGTGGTCGATGACGGCGTCCATCGCCAGGTGGTAGCTGGTCTTGCCCATGTGGCCGAGCCCGGCCACGATGCGCTCGATCCGCCCCTGGTGGCCGGCGAGCGCGATCTCGGTCTCGGCGTCGACGTCGGTCGAGAAGAAGACGACCGGCACGGTCCCGTCGTCGTCCAAGT
Organism: Streptomyces sp. NBC_01017; assembly: GCF_045162795.1. Classification (NCBI taxonomy): domain Bacteria; kingdom Bacillati; phylum Actinomycetota; class Actinomycetes; order Kitasatosporales; family Streptomycetaceae; genus Streptomyces; species Streptomyces sp. NBC_01017. The sequence continues at coordinate 7,878,711 of NZ_CP108683.1, read as the reverse complement.
GCGCCGACAGTCCGAGCACGCGGTCGGCGAGCGCCTGCACGCTGCCGTCCTTGTAGTACGGCTTCATCGAACCGGAGTAGTCGACCACCAGATAGACCGCGGCCCGCACCCCGTCCAGCCCGTGTTTGCGCAGCGACACCCCGGCGCTCTTGTACAGGCTGACCAGCGCGGGCGCGGTCTCCTCGACCTTGCTGAGACTGATCGCCGCCATACGTTCTCCCCCAAGTGCGTCCGTACGGCTGCCGAGATTACGGCACCACCGGCCCCACCTGTCCCTCCGCCCACAGGTGTTCGCTATTTTGATCGCCGCCGTCCCCACCGGCTCATCGTCCGTCCAGTCCTTTGAGGAGCCGGCTGTGGAGCCCGAGTCCGCAGAGTCCGAGGCCATCAGGCCCGACGTCACCACCTGCTATCGCCACCCGAAGGTGGAGTCCCACGTCCGCTGCACCCGCTGCGACCGGTACATCTGCCCGGACTGCATGCGCGAGGCGGCCGTCGGCCATCAGTGCGTGGAGTGCGTGAAGGAGGGCTCGCGGTCGGTGCGGCAGGCCCGGACACTCGTCGGTGGGCGGATCTCCGCGACCCCGCTCGTGACCTCCGTACTCATCGGGCTCAACGTCCTCGCCTATCTGGCCGAGGTGGTGCGCCCGGAGATCCTCGACCGGTTCTCGATGCTCAGCGCCCGGCTGGTCGGGCCGGACGGCGGCTACTACATCTACGTCTCCGGTCACCCCTCGGACTTCCACGCCGAAGGCCTGGTCGCCGGACAGTGGGAGCGGCTGCTGACCAGCGGTTTCCTCCACCTGCCGCCGACCGAGGGCACCTTCGGGCTGCTGCACATCGTGATGAACATGCTCTCGCTGTGGCAGCTCGGCCGGGTCGTGGAGCCCATGCTGGGACGGGTGCGCTACCTCGCGCTGTACCTGCTGGCGACGGTGGGCGGGTCGGTGCTCCAGCTGCTGCTCGGGGACGTGAACGTGGATTCGGTCGGCGCGTCGGGCGCGATCTTCGGGCTCGGTGCCGCGTACTACGTCCTCGCCCGCCGGATCGGCGCGGACATGAGAGCCGTCAACCGGTTCATGGCGTTCCTTCTCCTGTGGCTGCTGCTCTCCGCCGGCCTCACCTCCTGGCAGGGCCACCTCGGCGGACTGCTGACGGGAGCCGCGGTGACCCTCGCCTATGCGTACGCCCCGCGCGGCCCGCGCCAGGCCCTGATCCAGACGGCCGCGTGCGCGGGCGTACTGGTGCTGCTGGCGGTGCTCGCGGTCGTGAAGGTGTCGGAACTGACGGGCTGAGGGGCGGCCCCCCATCGCTACCCACAGCAGGCGTTCCGCCAGGAGGCCGACAGCTGGGCCGAGCAGGAGCGGTCGGCGGACGACAAACCGATCGCGCAGCTGCCGTCCGTACCTGCCTGACCTGTACGCCGTCGAGGACATCGCCTGGCCCGGCCGCGCTGGCGTCGACCCCGGCTGTCCGCCTCGCCAGTCGCGACGGTTTGGCACGCTGGACCTCCCAAAGGCGTACCTGGGCACGCTCCCGGGGAGACGTACAAGGTGCCCTGAGTAGCGCAAGGCCTGCTCAGCAGATGCCGGGATTCAACGATGCCACCCGCACCGTCGATGGCAACATGTCGGGATCGGCACGATCGCTGGGGGGCGGGATGGGTTCGATTCGGCATCACAAGGGGCAGCGGCGCGCACTGGTCGTCGGCATCTCGCGCACCCCCGAGCTGGAGGAGGACGAGCGTCTCGCGCAGCGCTTCCCCCCGCTCACCTGTGCGCCGCAGGACGTGGCCCTCGTCGGCAACGCGCTGAGGCAGTCCCGGTACGAGGTGACACCCGTGCTCGACCCCGGGGGCTCCGAACTGCTGGGAAAACTGCACAAGTTCCTTTCCTCGTGCGCCCCCGGAGACACCGCTGTCGTCTATCTGTCCTGCCACGGCGAGACAGTGGACGGCCGAGACCACCTGCTGCCGCGGGACGCCCAGCCCGGGGACGAGTTACCCGACGGCGGCCATGCACTGCTCAGTCGTACGCTCATACCTGCCGACCCCGATGGCCTGCTCACCGGGCTGCGCAGCGAATGCACGGTGGTCGTGTGCCTCGACATCTGCCGGACGTCGGCGGGGACTCCACCGGAGGTGGAGCAGGAGCGCACGACCTTGCTCTCGCGCCACGAGAACGTGTACTGGCTGCACAGCTGCGCCCAAGGAGAGCGCTCGTACGCAGACCCCGAGAAAGGCAGCTGGTTCGGCCGGGCCCTGGCCGAGGCACTGGGGCCGACGAGCCCGCCAACCACCTTCCCCGAAGTCGTCAGATACGTTCGCGGCCGGGTGATCCGGATGGCGGACACGTTCGGCATGGCCCCGCCAACGATCGAGCCGTATACCCCTCACGGCTGGACGAGCGACGCACAGGACCCCCTGGTGCTGTGCGAGGGCTCGCGGGAGGCGAGCCGCTGGACAACCATGATCGAGACGTCCCTGCTGTGGGACCACACGTCGGGCACTGCGGAGGTCCACCGGCGTGTCAAGCACGGTCTGACCTCGCTCGTCGAGTACGTGGCCGGCACGCTGCAAGGTGCCGGAGCTCACCGCGACGATCCCTGGACCGACCCCAACTGGCCGGTCCGCATGGTCGACCGGCTCGGCAACCTGGTGAAGCAAGCCCGGCTCAAGGGCCGTGACCTGCTCTCCCCGGCTGAGACCGCCGCTCTGCTGGCGGGCCCTGTAGTCCACGAGGGCCTCGTCACGGTCGCTCTGGAGGAACTGCGTCGCATTCTCCCGGAGCGGATGGACACGGATGGCGACGAGGCCGGTCACGTCGACACAGAGGCCCACGTACGGGGCGCGGCCAAGGACGTGTGCCGCGCCCACTCGCAGGTGCGCCGCACGACCGACACCTTGCGCCGCCGAAACCTGCGGGAGCAGGCCGTGGCCGCCGACCACTGGCTGCGGCACCGATTCATCGCCGACTGGGACCCGCTGTGGGAGCGCACCGGCGACTACCCAGCGGTGGACGAGTTACTCGACCACGTCGTGGACGTGGTGCTCGCCGGGGCCGAGAACCCGTCGGGCAAGCCTCCCGGCGAGACCTCCCGGCGTCGCGTCGACGGGCAGCTCCGCCAGGTTCTCGCGCACGTCACCGTGCACCCGAGTAGCAGCCCTCGCATCAACGACCCACAGAGTGGGGACGCGTGGGACACCTACCCGCCCATGCGCGGCAGCCAGTGGCGGGCCCCCGAACTCGCGCTGCTGCTGTGGATCTCCGGGCTACTGGCCGCCGATCCGCGCCGGATGTCCGGGGTGCTCGTCGACCATCTGGGAGCGCACGAACAGCTCGTGCCCCGCAGCATCGTGGCCGCATTGTCGGCAGAATTCGGGTATGACGACACACCCGTGGACGCTACGGACGCCGTCTATCGGCCGGCAGTCCGGTTCGACTGCCCGCATCCGGCGCTTCACGTGGCCATCGAGGAACTCGTCGGTTACGCCAACAACACCGTCGCCGCGCTCCGGGCGGAGTGGCACAAGCAGCGCACCTCGCCGACCGCCCTGTTGCGTGGCCTGCCGGAACAGGTCACGACCGATCAGCTTGTGCCCCTGAACCAGCGGTACAAGCAGCCCCTGGAGCGGTTCCGGCTGGCGGAGGACGAGATCCGTCCGCTGCTCATGGGCACCCAGCTGTACGGCGATCGCATGCTCGCCGTACGCGAGCTCTACCAGAACGCCCTCGACGCTTGCCGGCACCGGGACATGCGTCATCGGTACGGCGTGGCCCAGGGCCGTCGCGCCCCAGATTGGGAACCGACGATCACTTTCACACAGGGCTGGGACGACAACGGCCGCCCGTACATCGCATGCCGGGACAACGGCTCCGGAATGACGCGCGCCAAACTCACGTCGATGTTCGCCAGAGCGGGCCGACGGTACGAGCAGGACCCGGAGTTCGTGCAGGAGCGGCGCAACTGGCGGCGGGCGGGGCTTCAAGAGATGCCCCTCAACTCCCGTTTCGGCATCGGGGTGTTCAGTTACTTCATGCTTGCCGACGAGGTGGTCGTGTGGACGAACGCCGTCGACCGCTACGGCCGCCCCGAGCAACCGCACACACTGCGGGCCGACATCCAGTCGGGTTCGGGCTTGCTCCGTATCGGCGACGATCCGGAAGTCACCCTGGGCGGCGGCACCCTGGTACGGCTCTACCTCAGCCCGGACGAGACACTGCCTTCCTTGGTGGAGACCCTGGAGTCGCAGCTCTGGGTGAGTGACTGCACGGTGATGGCGACCGAGTGCGATCAGAACGATCCCGGACAAGTCCTACGGTCCGTCACCTGGCGGCCGGGTGAGTTGCGGGTCACGGAGCCCGCCTGGTACGGGGAGCCTGCGCGGGCCCACGACGACGCCTGGCTGGTCCAGGGCCAGGGAAAGCTCTTGCTGGACGGCGTCGTGGTCAAGGACGCACCGGCGGTGTACGGGTATGTGGCCAATTTGCGGGAGCGGCATCGGCCGGAACCCAGTGTCGACCGCAACAATATGCGGTCGTACGACGACGAGCTGGTGATGCGGGAGCTGCTGAGAAGCGTGCCGAGGGCATGCGCTCAGTGGGACGAAGTCTCGCTGAACTCGCTCTGGCAGCTCTCCGAGAGCGTGCCCCGCCTCGCCGTGGCCGTGCTGGACGCCCTCCCCGACCACACCAGCGCTCGGCTCGAGCCTCCCGAGCAAGGGGATCGGTTCCTGCCCCGACGACTGCCCCTGTCCCGAGTGGGCTGCCTGCCCATCGACGAATCCCTCCTGGACTGGAGCGAAACGCCGATGCAGTTGGACGGCAACAAAGACAGTTCTGGCAGCTCTCTGCTGGGCAGATGGCAGCAGACCAGACTTGCCACCAGCACTGTTACGGAGCCGTTCGCTCCCGGAAGCTATCCGACCCCCATGAGCCTCGACTCTCTGCTGTTCCACAACGATGAACCCAGAGGTTGGGCGACTGCATTGAACGGCGCCTACCTGGGGCGCATTTCCCTTGGTGAGTTGGTGCGCGCGTGGCGCCGTTACGCCGTGGCGGGATTCCTGGTGCCGACCGTGGACGACATCCGATCATTGCGGGACGTCCGGCCGGACGAAGCCATGGCCGAGCTCTACGCCGAATACGCGTCCGCACGGCAAGCTAAGCCCCTTGCTTTCCATGCTCCCCTGCTCATGATCTCCGTGAAGCACCAGATCCCTCTGGGAAGAGCATGCGAATTGCTGGAAAGGCTCCGCGCACTGGATCCGGCTCTGCCCGCACCACCCGAACTCGACCAGCACCTGGCATCCGAACGTGTCACGAGAACCGATCAGATAACCCTGACCGGCGATGGCCTCATGTTCGGTCAGCGGTCCGGCATCATCCATCCCGTGGACCTGCTGTCCCGCGTCGGCCACTACTCGCTCGACGAGTTGGTGGACCGGGTCAAGCACTTCGCCCCGCTCGGCTGGTCCCTGGCAGCGGAGCCGACCCCCGCGGCTCGAGAGCAGGGGGAGCTCAGCGCCGCGGAACGTTTCCTCCTGTCCAGAGATCTCGACGAGCGTGCCCCTTGGATGGAAGGACGCATCCCCCTGGGCCATGTCGTGAAACTCGCTCAGGCCGCAAGCACCACCTTGAAAGCCCAGGTCGAGCAGATCAATCGGTCCGCTCCTGCCACCCAGGTCGTGGCGCCGGAGCTCCCACCGGAGGCGGAGGAGTGGATCCCCTCAGCAGAGAATCCCCTGCTCGGGGCGCTGGAGGAGGAAGCCGTCCCCGTCGGCCCCTGGGAATGCGTATTCCTCTTGAAGCCCGACCGGTACCGTGTCCGCCCCGAAGCGGCGGAGCAGGCCAGGAACCAAGTGAACATGCTGCAGGTCTGCGGGAGGCTCTCACCCGATGCCTCGGACCGTATCGACGATGTGATCAAGCAGACAGCGATGGTGAAGTCTCTTTTGTTCCACAGCGGTCGGCTCGCGGGGAGAACGCTTGACACAGCCGGTCTGACCTACGTCCACGCACTGGCGACCAGCGCGAGTACGGACCTTCCGCTGGGCAACGTCTACGAATATCTCGAGGACGAGGAGCGCCACCTTCCGTTGCGAATTGTCCGACCAGTTCCCGAGGCCCTCTCCCTCCAGGCCACTTTCACCGACCTTCACGCGCTGACACCGAACAACTCCGAGTTCAAAAAGGTCCTCACCATCTTCGATCTACTGGAGCATGCCGTCGCCGACGGCTCGTCCGTGAGCGACTCGCACCGCCGCCTACAGGAGTTCACCGTCCTGGGGGCACCCGCCCCGCCAGGCCAACTCGACGGAGTGGAGGGCGAGTTCCTCGAAGCCTTGGTGCCGAACACCTTCGATCTGGCGGCTTTCGAAGCGGGGGTCCTGCTGGGCGGCGGCACCATGGGCCCTCTGGAACTCGTCCTCACCGCGGGCCGCTTCGGCTGGACGCTCGGCCAGGCCTACAACCGCTACGCGCCTTTCCGCTGCCTGGGGCTGAACGTGGCCACGGCTCCACCGAACGAATGCGAAGACGAGCTCGCCCCGGACTGGCGAGATGTCATCATTCTCACCCGACAGCTCACTGGACGGGCACCCGCGCTGTCCGGCCCGGTCGATCACGACCATGTGCTGCTGTGCGCCGAGGAAACGGACCTGACTGAGAAGCAGGTCCGGGAGCGTCTGGCGCGCTACGCCCGTCTCTTCTCCCTCGAACTTCCCTCCGACGGGCTTGCTCCCCTCGGCCTCCGTCCGGAAGAGAGCTCACCCGTATGAGCACGGCCATCCCCTATGACTCCGACGCCGCCCACCCCACCCCGCTCACCTTCCAGTGGACCCGCGTCGAGACGAGTGACGAGGTCTCCTACGAGGCCACCGGCACCTGCCCGGTGTGCGGTTGTGCCATGACACGGCACTGGACGTTCGGCCAGCATCTGCTGGCCAAAGGTGGGTTCCACGGGCGACGCAACGAACCCGGTCCGCAGGCCTACCACACGCTCTGCCGATGCCGGACCACACATTTGGGGCGGCCACCGCATGAGGAGTTCGGCTGCGGAGCCCTGCTCGTCGTCGCCCCGCCCACCCTCGACGACGGGCCCACCCCATGACATTCACCCCACAACAGTTGCGGGATGCCGACCGTCGCGTTCGCGAGATGGAGTCTCCGGAACGGCAGTTGCAGGCCGCGCTCCACCAGGCCGAGGGCTACCGCAACTTCCTCGCCTCACTCACCGGGGTGCTCACCGCCATCTTCGTGCTGAAGGGGCAGGAAGACCTGAGCAAGCTTGAGAGTGCCCCGCGCTGGACCGTGATCGGCTTGCTGAGTGCGGGTTTCGTGGCACTGATCGTCGGCTCGTGGCTCAGCGTGCGCGCCGTGCACGGGCGCCCGGGCGAGGAGATCATGCTGGAAGCGGGCAGGCTGCTCCGCTACGAGAAGGACCGCACCCGGCGTATTTGGCGCCTCGTGGAGTGGGCCCGGTGGCTCGCGCTCCTCGGCGTCCTCGCCATCGCCGGTGCGGTCATCGTCACCTGGGTGTGGCCCGGCAAGAAGTAGCAGCGAATAGGCGGCGGCGCCTGCCCATTCGTCCGGTCGGGGACTGTGGGCAGGCGCCGTCTGTGTTCCGTACGCCTTTGTACGGGACGTATATGAGTGACCGTCAGGTCACTTGTGGTGCCGTCAGACCATCAGGGCGCGGTCCGTCGGCCGGATCGGCGCGGGCAGCTCGCTCACGCCGGTCAGGAAGCGGTCGCAGCCGCGGGCGGCCGAGCGGCCCTCCGCGATGGCCCACACGATGAGCGACTGGCCACGGCCCGCGTCACCGGCGACGAACACACCCGGCACGTTGGTCTGGAAGTCCGCGTCGCGGGCGATGTTGCCGCGCTCGTCGAGGTCCAGGCCGAACTGGTCCATCAGGCCGTTGTCACGGTCGGGGCCGGTGAAGCCCATGGCCAGCGTGACCAGCTGGGCGGGGATCTTGCGCTCCGTGCCCGGCTTCTGGGTCAGCTTGCCGTCGATGAACTCGACCTCGGTGAGGTGCAGCCACTGGACGTTGCCGTCCTCGTCGCCCTCGAAGTGGGTGGTGGAGACGGAGTAGACCCGCTCGCCGCCCTCCTCGTGCGCGGACGTGACCTTGTAGAGCATCGGGAAGGTCGGCCACGGCTGCGCGACCGCGTTCCGCTCGTCGCCGGGGCGGGGCATGATCTCCAGCTGCGTGACGGAGGCCGCGCCCTGACGGTGGGCGGTGCCCACGCAGTCGGCGCCGGTGTCGCCGCCGCCGATGACCACGACGTGCTTGCCCTCGGCGGAGATCGGGGAGGTGACGTAGTCGCCCTCCTGGACCTTGTTCGCCAGCGGCAGGTACTCCATGGCCTGGTAGACGCCCTTGAGCTCGCGGCCGGGGACCGGCAGGTCACGGGCGGTCGTGGAGCCGGCGGCGATGACGACGGCGTCGTACCGCTTCTTGAGGTCGGTCGCCTTGAGGTCGCGGCCGATCTCGATGCCGGTACGGAAGCGGGTGCCCTCCGCGCGCATCTGCTCGATACGGCGGTTGATGTGCCGCTTCTCCATCTTGAACTCGGGGATGCCGTAGCGCAGGAGGCCGCCGACGCGGTCCGCGCGCTCGTACACGGCCACGGTGTGGCCGGCCCGGGTCAGCTGCTGGGCGGCGGCGAGGCCCGCCGGGCCCGAGCCGATGACGGCGACGGTCTTGCCGGACAGGCGCTCCGGGATCTGCGGCTCGACGTCACCGCTGTCCCACGCCTTGTCGATGATCGAGACCTCGACGTTCTTGATGGTGACGGCCGGCTGGTTGATGCCGAGCACGCACGCCGACTCACACGGAGCGGGGCACAGGCGGCCCGTGAACTCCGGGAAGTTGTTCGTGGCGTGCAGGCGCTCCGACGCGGCGGCCCAGTCCTCGCGGTAGGCGTAGTCGTTCCACTCGGGGATCAGGTTCCCCAGCGGACAGCCGTTGTGGCAGAACGGGATGCCGCAGTCCATGCAGCGGCTGGCCTGCTTGCTGATGATCGGCAGCAGGGAGCCGGGGACGTAGACCTCGTTCCAGTCCTTGAGGCGTACGTCGACGGGGCGGGACTTGGCGACCTCGCGCCCGTGGTTGAGGAAGCCCTTCGGGTCAGCCATTGATCGCCGCCTCCATCATCTTCTCGGTGATCTCGGTCTCGGAGAGACCGGCTCGCTCGGCGGCGTCCTTGGCGGCGAGCACTGCCTTGTACGTGCTGGGGATGATCTTGCTGAAGCGCTCGACGGCGGTCTCCCACTCGGCCAGGAGCTTCTCGGCGACCGTGGAGCCGGTCTCCTCCTGGTGGCGGCGGACCACGTCGTGCAGCCACTGCTTGTCGGTGTCGTCGAGGGCCTCGACGGCGCTCACGTTGCCGACGTTGACGTTGTCGCGGTCGAGGTCGATGACGTACGCGATACCGCCGGACATGCCGGCCGCGAAGTTACGGCCCGTCTCGCCGAGGACCACCGCGTGGCCACCGGTCATGTACTCGCAGCCGTGGTCGCCCACGCCCTCGGAGACGACCGTGGCGCCGGAGTTGCGGACACAGAACCGCTCGCCCGTACGGCCGCGCAGGAACAGCTCACCGCCGGTAGCACCGTACGCGATGGTGTTGCCCGCGATCGTCGAGAACTCGGCGAGGTGGTCGGCGCCCCGGTCGGGACGGACGATCACCCGGCCGCCGGAGAGGCCCTTGCCGACGTAGTCGTTGGCGTCGCCCTCCAGGCGCAGCGTGACACCGCGCGGCAGGAAGGCACCGAAGGACTGGCCCGCCGAGCCCGTGAAGGTGATGTCGATGGTGTCGTCGGGCAGGCCCGCGCCACCGAACTTCTTCGTCACCTCGTGGCCGAGCATGGTGCCGACCGTGCGGTTGATGTTGCGGACCTTGATCTGGGCGCGCACCGGCTGGGCGTCGGTCGCGGAGTCCGCGGCGAGCGCGTCGGCGGCGAGCTTGATGAGCTCGTTGTCGAGCGCCTTCGCCAGGCCGTGGTCCTGCTCGACCAGCGCGTGGCGCACCGCACCGTCGGGCAGCTCGGGCACGTGGAACAGCGGGGCCAGGTCCAGGCCCTGTGCCTTCCAGTGGTCGACCGCGCGGGTCACGTCGAGGGTCTCGGCGTGGCCGACGGCCTCCTCGATGGAGCGGAAGCCCAGCTCGGCGAGGATCTCGCGGACCTCTTCGGCGATGTACTGGAAGAAGTTCACGACGTACTCGGCCTTGCCGGAGAACCGGTCCCTCAGGGTCGGGTTCTGGGTGGCGATGCCGACCGGGCAGGTGTCCAGGTGGCAGACGCGCATCATGATGCAGCCGGAGACGACGAGCGGCGCGGTCGCGAAACCGAACTCCTCGGCGCCGAGCAGCGCGGCGATGACAACGTCGCGGCCGGTCTTGAGCTGGCCGTCGGTCTGCACGACGATGCGGTCGCGCAGGCCGTTGAGCAGCAGGGTCTGCTGGGTCTCGGCGAGACCGAGCTCCCAGGGACCGCCGGCGTGCTTCAGCGAGGTGAGCGGTGAGGCACCGGTACCGCCGTCGTGACCGGAGATCAGGACCACGTCCGCGTGCGCCTTGGAGACACCCGCGGCGACCGTGCCGACACCGACCTCGGAGACCAGCTTCACGTGGATGCGGGCCTGCGGGTTGGCGTTCTTGAGGTCGTGGATCAGCTGAGCCAGGTCCTCGATGGAGTAGATGTCGTGGTGCGGCGGCGGGGAGATCAGGCCCACGCCCGGCGTCGAGTGACGCGTCTTGGCGACCCACGGGTAGACCTTGTGGCCGGGCAGCTGGCCGCCCTCGCCGGGCTTGGCGCCCTGGGCCATCTTGATCTGGATGTCGTCGGCGTTGACCAGGTACTCGGAGGTCACACCGAAGCGGCCGGACGCCACCTGCTTGATGCTGGACCGGCGCGCCGGGTCGTACAGCCGGTCCGCGTCCTCGCCGCCCTCACCGGTGTTGGACTTGCCGCCCAGCTGGTTCATGGCGATGGCGAGGGTCTCGTGCGCCTCCTTGGAGATGGAGCCGTACGACATGGCGCCGGTGGAGAAGCGCTTGACGATCTCGGAAACCGGCTCCACCTCGTCGATGGAGATCGGCTGCCGGTCGGACGTGAAGCCGAAGAGCCCGCGGAGCGTCATCAGGCGCTCGGACTGCTCGTTCACGCGCTCGGTGTACTTCTTGAAGATGTCGTAGCGACCGGTGCGCGTGGAGTGCTGGAGGCGGAAGATCGTCTCCGGGTCGAACAGGTGCGGCTCGCCCTCGCGGCGCCACTGGTACTCGCCGCCTATGTCCAGCGCGCGGTGCGCCGGGGCGATGCCGGAGGCCGGGTAGGCCTTGGCGTGGCGGGCGGCGACCTCCTTGGCGATGACGTCGAGGCCGACGCCGCCGATCTTGGTGGCCGTGCCGTTGAAGTACTTCTCGACGAAGGCGGTGTCGAGACCGACGGCCTCGAAGACCTGCGCGCCACGGTAGGAGGCGACGGTGGAGATGCCCATCTTGGACATGACCTTCAGGACACCCTTGCCGAGGGCGTAGATCAGGTTGCGGATGGCCTTCTCGGCCTCCATGCCCGGCAGGAAGGTACCGGCGCGGACGAGGTCCTCGACGGACTCCATCGCCAGGTACGGGTTCACGGCCGCGGCGCCGAAGCCGATGAGCAGGGCGACGTGGTGGACCTCGCGGACGTCGCCGGCCTCGACCAGCAGGCCCACGTGGGTGCGCTGCTTGGTGCGGATGAGGTGGTGGTGGACGGCCGCGGTGAGCAGCAGCGACGGGATCGGCGCGTGCTCGGCGTCGGAGTGGCGGTCCGAGAGGACGATCAGGCGGGCGCCGTTCTCGATGGCGGCGTCGGCCTCGGTGCAGATCTCCTCTATGCGCGCGGCCAGCGCGTCGCCGCCGCCGTGCACCCGGTACAGGCCGGACAGGGTCGCGGCCTTGAAGCCGGGCATGTCGCCGTCGGCGTTGATGTGGATGAGCTTGGCCAGCTCGTCGTTGTCGATCACCGGGAACGGCAGGGTGACGCTGCGGCAGGACGCGGCCGTCGGCTCCAGCAGGTTGCCCTGCGGGCCGAGGGAGGAGAACAGCGAGGTGACGAGCTCCTCGCGGATGGCGTCCAGCGGCGGGTTGGTGACCTGCGCGAACAGCTGGGTGAAGTAGTCGAACAGCAGCCGCGGGCGGTCGCTCAGCGCGGCGATCGGCGAGTCGGTGCCCATCGATCCGATCGGCTCGGCACCGGCCTTGGCCATCGGCGCGAGGATGACACGCAGCTCCTCCTCGGTGTAACCGAAGGTCTGCTGGCGGCGGGTGACCGACGCGTGCGTGTGCACGATGTGCTCGCGCTCGGGCAGGTCGGACAGCTCGATCTCGCCGGCCTCCAGCCACTCGGCGTACGGCTTCTCCGCCGCGAGCTGGGCCTTGATCTCGTCGTCCTCGATGATGCGGTGCTCGGCGGTGTCCACGAGGAACATGCGGCCGGGCTGCAGGCGGCCCTTGCGGACGACCTTGGCGGGGTCGATGTCGAGGACGCCGACCTCGGAGCCGAGAACGACGAGGCCGTCGTCGGTGACCCAGTAGCGGCCGGGGCGCAGACCGTTGCGGTCGAGCACGGCGCCGACCTGGGTGCCGTCGGTGAAGGTGACACAGGCCGGGCCGTCCCAGGGCTCCATCATCGTGGAGTGGAACTGGTAGAAGGCGCGCCGGGCCGGGTCCATGGAGTCGTGGTTCTCCCACGCCTCCGGGATCATCATCAGCACGGAGTGCGGCAGCGAGCGGCCACCGAGGTGGAGCAGCTCCAGCACCTCGTCGAAGGACGCCGAGTCGGAGGCGTCGGGCGTGCACACCGGGTAGATGCGCTCAAGGGCCTTGTCGTCGGAGCCGAACAGGTCGGAGACGAGCTGCGACTCACGGGCCCGCATCCAGTTGCGGTTGCCCTTGACGGTGTTGATCTCACCGTTGTGCGCGACGAAGCGGTACGGGTGCGCGAGCGGCCACGACGGGAAGGTGTTCGTGGAGAAGCGCGAGTGGACGAGGGCGACGGCCGAGGCGAAGCGGCGGTCGGACAGGTCCGGGAAGAAGGGCTCCAGCTGGCCGGTGGTCAGCATGCCCTTGTAGACGATCGTGCGGGCCGACAGCGACGGGAAGTACACGCCGGCCTCGCGCTCGGCGCGCTTGCGCAGCACAAAGGCCTTGCGGTCGAGGTCGATGCCCTCCGAGGAGCCGTCCGCGACGAACACCTGCCGGAAGGCGGGCATCGTCGAACGGGCGGTGGCACCCAGCAGGTCGGGGGCGACGGGGACCTCACGCCAGCCGAGGACGTTCAGGCCCTCCTCGGACGCGATCGTCTCGATCTGCGAGACGGCGTCCTGAGTCCCGCCCTCCGGCAGGAAGGCGATACCGACGGCATACGCACCGGCCTGGGGCAGCTCGAATTCGGTCACCTCACGCAGGAAGGCGTCCGGCACCTGGGAGAGGATGCCCGCGCCGTCGCCCGAGTCGGGCTCGGAGCCCGTGGCGCCGCGGTGTTCGAGATTGCGCAGAACGGTGAGCGCCTGGTCGACCAGCGTGTGGCTCGCCTCGCCGGTGAGGGTGGCCACGAAGCCGACGCCACAGGCGTCGTGCTCGTTGCGGGGGTCGTACATACCCTGCGCAGCAGGGCGAGCATCCATGAACGACCAGTTCTGGCCATTCGTGGAGTGCTGGGACGGCTGGCGCGGCGTACGCATCGGCTCTCCCGTCGTCGTCATCTGGCATATGCAAATTGCCGAGGGACGACGTTGGCCCTCTGCGTGAGTGCAAAATTTCGTGCAGGTTACATGATGGAGCGGTTCTCGGGAAGCGGGATAATCCGTTCCAACATGCGGACGCCACGGGCATACAGCGGGGGTTCCGCGCACATGGCTTGAAGTATGTGGGGACCGAACGGGACAGGTCCATGTCCGTCGATCCAGGGGGCGGAAGCGGGCGTCGTCGCCCACCCCGCGAGTGCGTCACAGGCCTCATTGCCCGCAGTGCTTACGGCTCATGCCCGGTGGTTAAGCATTCGAAACCAGCGAGTAACGGCTACTTATGCGGCCCAACGCATAAGTCCGAGCCGAGCTATCCTACGGCCGTTCCGAACAGGCTGCCCAGGGCGTACGTCACACCGGCCGCGGCACCACCGAGCGCGAGCTGCCGCAACCCGCTGAACCACCAGCTCCGCGCGGTCACCTTGGCCACGACCGCACCACACAGGAACAGCCCTGCCAGCGCCGGCAGCACGGCCGGCCACAGCGCGGTCGCACCGAGCAGATACGGCAGTACGGGCAGCAGGGCGCCCAGCCCGAACGACGCGAACGACGACACGGCCGCGACCAGCGGCGACGGCAGATCACCGGGGTCGATGCCGAGTTCCTCCCGGGCATGTATCTCCAGAGCCACTTCGGGATCGCGGGAGAGCTGCTCGGCGACGGCCTTCGCGAGCTGCGGCTCGACACCCCGAGCCTCATAGAGCGCCGCGAGCTCGGCCTCTTCGTCCTTCGGGTGCTTTCTCAGCTCCCGACGCTCGACGTCCAGCTCGGCCTCGACCAGCTCACGCTGGGAGGCGACGGAGGTGTACTCACCGGCGGCCATGGAGAAGGCGCCGGCGGAGAGACCGGCGAGCCCGCTCAGCACGATGGTCTGTTGGCTGACCGCCCCGCCCGCGACACCGGTCATCAGGGCGAGATTGGAGGCCAGACCGTCCATCGCGCCGAAGACGGCGGGGCGCAGCCAGCCGCCGTTCACATCCCGGTGCGTGTGGTTGTCACGGTGCGCCTCATGCAGGGCGGCTTCGGTCTCGATGATGGCCACGAGGGTCCCCCAGAAAGCTCAGGCAGGGCTTAGGCAAGGCTGCCTTTAGACAAGTTCCATTCTTTGACAACGACAAATCTACGCTTCAAGATTCCCCGCCGCCAGCAAGGAAAGGCTGCGCTAACCTGCGGTTTTCCCTTAGAACGCTCATTCGTAGCCAGCAATGCACAGATGTCGACCGGGTGACACTGAGGCTTCCGAGGCTCGGGTCAACCGCCGACGGTGGGACATATCCGCAAAGGGCTCCGCGCCCTGGGCGGAGCCCCCGGAGGAGAGGCCACGCATGCCATCGACCGCCTGCATCCCCTCGGTCCCGGCGCCCGGGGACGCCGCCGAACTCCGCGGACGGGCACGCGGCGCACTGCTGGGCCTGGCCGTCGGCGACGCGCTGGGCGCCCCCGCGGAGAACATGAAGCCCTCCGAGATCCGCGCCCGCTGGGGCCGTATCACCGGTTTCGTCGCCGACAACCCCTCCGGTACGGACGACACGGAGTACGCGATCTTCTCGGGCCTCCTGCTCGCCCGCCACGGCTCGGCCCTGACCCCGGCCCATGTGGAATCGGCCTGGCACCAGTGGATCGCGGACCGGGCGGAGGGCCCCTTCCGGGGCGCGGGCTTCAGCGAGCGCGGCACGCTGGAGAACCTCCGCCGGGGTCTTGCCGCCCCCATCTCGGCCCAGCACCGGCACGCCTGGAGCGACGGTCTCGCCATGCGGGCGGCTCCCTTCGGCGTCTTCGCGGCGGGCCGCCCGGCGGAGGCGGCCCGCCTGGTGGCGATCGACGGCTCGGTGAGCCACGAGGGCGAGGGCATCTACGGCGGCCAGGCGGTGGCGGCGGGTGTGGCGGCGGCGATGGCGGGAGCGCCGACGATCGCCGTGGTGGCCTCCGCGCTGGCGGTGGTCCCGGACGACTCCTGGACGGCCCGCTCGCTCCGCCGTGCCGTGGCGGTGGCCCATCGGGGCGAACGCGCGGTCCGGTCCGCGGTCGTCATCGGCGGCTACCCCTGGACCGACCTGGCCCCCGAGGCGGTCGCACTGGCCTTCGGGGCGTACGCGGCAGCGGACGGCGACTTCGTCCAGGCGGTCCTCACGGCCGTGAACATGGGCCGGGACGCGGACACGACGGCGGCGGTGGCAGGCGCACTGGCGGGCGCGACCCAGGGTGAGTCCGCGATCCCGACGGAGTGGGCGGCGGCGATCGGTCCGGCGCGGGGCAGCTGCCTGCCGTCGATGTCCGGGCAACACGTCCTGGATGTGGCGGAGCTGCTGGTGCCGGGGGAGGGCGGGAAGTGGGGGGCGAGGGGGTCCGGTGACGTACCGGTGGGAGGCGAGGCCTTCGCGCGCCGCTCCCTCGCCCTGGTCACGGACGACGAGGCGGAGGCCCGACCGTGACGCCGCCCCGGCCCTTGGACGAGGGATCCCCGGCTTCCGCTCCCCCGAATGACGCCGCCACGGCCCTCACGTCGCCGATCGATCTCGCAGTCGCCGACGGCGAGCACGCCCCACCGGGGCCACCCGCACCCGACGACGAAAGTCGCACGGGCGGTGCCGGTGGGAGACAACCGGCCGAAGGCGAAGCCGAGGCCGGACAACGCATCGCCGGCCTCCTGCTCGGCCTCGCCGCAGGCGACGCCGCCGGCTGGCCGGCAGCCCGCCACAGAGCCGCCCGCATGCCCGAGTGGACACGAAGACTCACCCGCGAACTCGACACCTTCGCCGAACACAACGCCACCACGACCCTCCCCCTCCCCCTGGCCCTGAACCAACCCCCGGAGCCCCTGCGCCTCGGCCCCTCCGACGACGCGGAATGGGCAGCCTTCGCGGCCGAGGCACTCCTACGCGCCGGCGACGACACGGCCCTCGGCGACCTCAGCCGAGAACGCCGCACCCGAGCCGCGATCGACCTGACCTGGAACGCCGTGGCCAGCGAGGTCGCCGCCGCAGCCGACCGCGCCCCCGAGGTCGAGTCGGCGATCCTCCCCCTGCGCGCCCGCATCTCCGTCCGCGCCGGCCTCGGCAACCTCGCCACCGGCCTGCGCCCACCCGCCACCGGCCACGACAACCCGCACTATTTCGACGACGCCGCCTGCGTCAGGGCCTGCGTCCTCGCCGTGGCCCACCCCGGCGACCCCCGCCGCGCCGCCGACCTCGCCGAATTCGACGCCCGCTACACCCAGGACGGCGACGGCGTACACGGCGCGAGGGCGATGGCAGCGGCCCTCGCGCTGGCGCTGACCGGCGCGCGGACCGAGGCCTGCGTCACCGCCGCGCTCGCCGAACTCCCCGAGGAGACGGAGATCGGCCGCAACGCCCGCCACGCGCTGAAGCTGGCGCAGGCCGCCGACAGCGCCTTCGCCCTGATCCCCCTCCTCGAACACCAAATCGTCGACCACGTCTACAGCTACGGCGTCGCCGCGGCCGAAACCGTCCCGGTGGCCCTGGCCCTCACGGTCGCGGCGGACGGCCGTATCGCCGAGGCCGTCCCTGCCGCCGCGTGCCTCTCCCGGGTCGCGGACTCGGCACCGGCCCTGGCCGGCGCGCTCACGGGTGCGCTGGGCGGCGGCACGGCGATCCCGGCGAGCTGGCGCGACGCGTGCCGCACCCTCTCCGGCTGCGTACTCCCCCGGCTCACCGGCACTGACCTGGTGGAACTCGCCGAACTCCTGGAAGCCACGCAACCGGCCCGACCAGGAGGATGATTCGGGGCATGACGCCCAAAGCACAAGAAAGCAGTGGTCCGCGTCTTGACGAGCGGATCACCGGCGCCCTGGTCGGCGCGGCGGTCGGCGACGCCCTCGGCGGCCCGGTGGAGGGCTACTCCCCCGACCAGATCCTCGAACGCCACGGCGGCCGTATCCACGGCATCGTCGGACCCTGGAACGGCGACGCCTGGCGCACGGCCCGCCCCATCGCGCCGTATCACAAGGGCGACGGGCACGTCACCGACGACACGTTGATGACGCATGCGCTGATCCGCGTCTACGGGACGGTCCGCGACCACCTCGACGCGTACGCGATCGCCGACCACCTGGTCCCGGACCTGATGACGAACCCGCGCTGGATCCCGGAACTGGAGGCGCAGGCCCTGCCCCTCCACCGCATCTTCCTGGCGGAGAAGTGGCTGGTGACGCGCCTCCACTACGGCCACGTGGACCCGCGTGAGGCGGGCGTCGGCAACATCGTCAACTGCGGGGCGACGATGTACATGGCCCCGGTCGGCCTGGTCAACGCGGCCGACCCGAGGGCCGCGTACGCCGAGGCACTGGACATCGCGGGCGCCCATCAGTCCTCGTACGGCCGTGAGGCGGCGGGCGTCTTCGCGGCGGCGGTGGCGGCGGCGTGCACGCCGGGCGCCACACCGGACTCGGTCGTCTCGGCCTGTCTCTCCCTGGCCAAGGACGGCACGAGGACGGCGATCGAGAAGGTCTGCGAAGCGGCCGGCGCCCACAGTGACTTCGAGTCGGCCCTGGCGCCGCTCCGGGAGGCGGTCACCCCGTACGACACGGTCGGCCCCGACTACCGACAGCCCTCGCTCGGCGCCCGCCGCCCGTCCCGCCTGCACGCCATCGAGGAACTCCCCGTCGCCCTGGGCATGTTGCTGGTCGCGAAGGGCGACTTCCGCCAAGCGGTCCTGGGCGCCGTGAACTACGGCCGTGACTGCGACTCCATCGCGACGATGGCGGGCGCCCTGTGCGGCGCCCTGGGCTCATCGGTCCCGGAGGACTGGTCGAAGAGGGTCGCGGAGGCCAGCCGCCTCGACCTCTGGGAACCGGCTCGCACGCTGACCGAGGTGACGAGAGAGATCCACGCCCGCGACGTCCGCCGACACCGTGCCCAGGAGGCGGCCTTCACCGCACTGGAGGGCCGAGCATGCTCCGACTGACCTGGGTCCAGCCCGAGGACCTGCTCGGCCACGAACTGCGCCAGGCGGCCCTGGACGGCAGGGAGCCGTCGAGGATCGCGGCGAGGTGGAGGGCGGCGGGCGGCAGCCAGGCCCCGCTGCGGGCCGGCTCGTCCCCGGAGCCGGCGTCGAGATATCTGCGGACACTGGCAAAAGACCTGCTGGACGAACTGGCGGACCTGCCCAGCAGGTTGAAGGACGACGAGCCGACGGATCTGGAGAAGATCAAGTCCCGGTGCCCGGACTGGCCGAGCGGTCCCCGTACCTCCACGGCACCGCCCACTCCCACCCGCTACGAGGCAGCCTGGCTGGGCCGAGCCGTCGGCTGCCTCCTGGGCAAGCCCGTGGAGAAGCTCCCCCTCGAAGCCATCCGCCAACTGGCCGCATCCACCGGCAACTGGCCCCTGAGCAGCTACTTCACCGCTCGCGGCGTTCCCGAGGACCTCCTCACCGCCCACCCCTGGAACCGCCGCTCGGCGACCACCTCCCTCGCCGAGAACATCGACGGCATGCCCGAGGACGACGACCTCAACTACCCCCTCCTCAACCTCCTCCTGCTGCAACGGCACGGAAAGGCCTTCACCACCGCCGACGTGGCCCGCCTCTGGCTCGACGAACTCCCACCGGGCCGCACCTTCACGGCCGAGCGCATCGCCCACCGCAACCTCCTCCTCGGCATCGAACCCCCGCACACGGCCCGCCACCGCAACCCCTTCCGCGAATGGATCGGCGCCCTCATCCGCGCGGACGTCCACGGCTGGACCAACCCCGGCGACCCGGCCGCCGCGGCCGAACAGGCCCACCGCGACGCCACCCTCACCCACACCGCCAACGGCGTCTACGCGGCGATGTTCACGGCGGCGGTCATCGCACAGGCAGCGACGGCGACCGGCCCCCAGGACATCCACGCCTGCCTGCGCACCGGCCTCACGGTGATCCCCCCGAACTCCCGCCTGGCCGAGGCGATCCGCCACGCCGTCCGGCTCGCCCGGACCCACGAGGACTTCGACACGGTCGTCGACGAACTCCACGCCGCCCACGCGGACACCCACCACTGGGTCCACGCCATCCCCAACACCGCCCTGCTCACCGCCGCCCTCACCCACGCGGACGGCGACTTCAACGGCTCCGTCTGCCGTGCCGTGTCGGGAGGCTGGGACACGGACTCCAACGGCGCGACCGCGGGCAGCATCGCCGCCCTCCTCGCCGGTACCCCCACCGTCCTCCCCGACCGCTGGACGGCTCCTCTCAAGAACCGCCTCGCCACCTCCGTCGCCGACTTCAACGGCACCGGCTTCGACACGCTCGCCCGGCTGACGCACGAGCTCACCCACCGGCTCACCCCCTTGGAGGCCGCTCACCCATGACCGACATCGTCGTGCTCGGCAGCACGAACATGGACCTCGTCACGTACGTCGAGAAGGCCCCGCAGCGCGGCGAGACCGTGACGGGCCGGGAGTTCCGTACGATCCCCGGCGGCAAGGGCGCCAACCAGGCGATCGCGGCGGCCCGCGCGGGCGGCAACGTCCTGATGATCGGCGCCGTCGGCAACGACGCCTACGGCACCCATCTGCGCTCCACCCTCGAACACTCCGGCGTGGACACCGACGACCTCCGCACGGCCGACGGCCCCTCCGGCACCGCACACATCGTCGTGGACGACGAGGGCGGCAACGCGATCGTCGTGATCCCCGGCGCGAACGGCACACTGGACCACCTCGGCCCGGGCGACGAGGGCGTCATCGCCTCCGCCGACACGCTGCTGCTCCAGTTGGAGATCCCGCTGGCCGCGGTCCTCGCCGGCGCCCAGGCGGCCCGCCGCCACGGCGTCCGCACGATCCTCACCCCTGCCCCCGCACAGCCTCTGCCGGACGAACTCTTCGCCGCCGTCGACCTGTTGGTCCCCAACGAGCACGAGGCCGCCACCCTCACCGGCCGCACCGACCCCCGCGACGCGGCCGTCGGGCTGCTCGATCTGGTCCCCGCGGTCGTCGTCACCCTGGGCGCGCTCGGCAGCCTGTACGTCAGCCGAGGCGCAGATCCCGTGGCCGTCCCCGCCCCGAAGGTCGACGCCGTCGACTCCACCGGCGCCGGCGACACCTTCGTCGGCGCCCTCGCGGTGGCGCTCGGCGAAGAGCGGCCCATGCCCGAGGCCCTGGCCTGGGCGGCCGCGGCAGCCGCCTTGTCGGTCCAGCGCGCGGGCGCCACGGCGGCGATGCCGTACCGCCCCGAGATCGAGGAACGGTACGTGTCATGACCGAGGCATCGCAGGCAACCCGGGCGACGGAAACCGCCAAGGCTCCGCTGACCGGCCTCCGTGTCCTCGACCTGGCCACCCTCTTCGCCGGCCCCCTCGCGGCCACGATGCTCGGCGACTTCGGCGCGGAGGTCGTCAAGGTCGAGCACCCCGAGAAGCCGGACCCCTCCCGTGGCCACGGTCCGTCGAAGGACGGCGTCGGCCTGTGGTGGAAGGTCCTCGGCCGCAACAAGCGCACGATCACCCTGAACCTCTCCAAGCCCGGCGGCCGCGCCACCCTCCTGCGCCTGGTCGCCACCGCGGACGTCGTCATCGAGAACTTCCGCCCCGGCACCCTGGAGAAGTGGGACCTCGGCTGGCAGGAGCTCTCCGCCGCCAACCCCCGGCTGGTCCTCGCCCGTATCACCGGCTTCGGACAGTTCGGCCCCTACGCTCATCGCCCCGGCTTCGGCACCCTCGCCGAGGCGATGAGCGGCTTCGCCGCGCTCACCGGCGAACCGGACGCGCCCCCGACACTCCCGCCCTTCGGCCTGGCCGACTCGATCGCGGGCCTCGCCACCGCGTACGCCGTGATGACTGCCCTGGCCGCGCGCGAGCGCACCGGCGAGGGCCAGGTCGTCGACATGGCCCTCATCGAGCCGATGCTGCTGGCGCTCGGCCCGCAGGCGACCTGGTACGACCAGCTCGGCTACGTCCAGGAACGCACCGGCAACCGCTCCGCCAACAACGCCCCGCGCAACACCTACCGCACCGCGGACGGCACCTGGGTCGCCGTCTCCACCTCGGCCCAGTCGATCGCCGAACGCGTGATGCACCTGGTGGGGCGCCCCGAGCTGATCGACGAGCCGTGGTTCGCGACGGGCGCCGACCGGGCCCGCCACGCCGACGTCCTCGACAAGGCGGTCGGCGACTGGATCGCCCGCCACACCCGCGCCGACGTCCTCGCGGCCTTCGAGAAGGCTGAAGCGGCGGTCGCCCCGATCCAGGACGTACGGGACGTGATGACGGACCCCCAGTACGCGGCCCTCGACACGATCACCACCGTCGACGACCCCGAACTGGGTCCGCTCCGCATGCAGAACGTCCTCTTCCGCCTCTCCGCCACCCCCGGCACGATCCGCTGGACGGGCCGCCCGCACGGCGCGGACACGGACGAGATCCTCACCGATCTGGGCCTTACGGCCTCCGAGCTGGCGGCCCTGCGCGAGGAGGGCGCACTGTGACGCCCTACCCCCTGACCTGGCTGTACGCCCCGGGCGATCGGCCCCATGTGGTGGCCAAGGCGCTGACGTCCGGCGCCGACATCGTCATCGTCGACCTGGAGGACGCGGTCGCCCCGGACCGCAAGGACTACGCCCGGTCGGCCACCGCCGACCTGCTCGCCGAACCGGAGCACCCCGTCCCCGTCCATGTCCGCGTGAACGCCCTGGACACCCCGGCGGCGGCCAAGGACCTTCAGGCTCTGGCCACGCGCCCCGGCCTGTCCGGCATCCGCCTGCCCAAGGTGCGGTCCGCCGACCAGATCGTCCACCTCGCGGAGACCACGCCGCCCAGCGCGGGGGGCGCCCCGCCGCTGCACGCCCTGCTGGAGTCGGCCCTGGGCATCGAGCGCGCGTACGCGATCGCCTCCGCCCATCCGTCCCTGCGCGGGATCGCCCTCGGCGAGTCGGATCTGCGGGCCGACCTGGGCATCCGGGGCGACGCGGGCCTCGACTGGTCCCGCTCCCGGGTCATCGTCGCGGCCAGGGCCGCGGGCCTGGCCCCACCGCCCCAGTCGGTCCACCCCGACATCCGCGACCTGGACGGCCTGGCGGCAACCTGCGCGCACGGCCGTGCCCTCGGCTTCCTCGGCCGTACGGCCATCCACCCGCGCCAGCTCCCGGTGATCGAACGGGCCTACCTCCCCACGGAACAAGAGCTGGAGCAGGCGGAGACGATCATCAAGGCGGCGGCGACGAACCGCGGCGCCCAGGCCCTCCCGGACGGAAGCTTCATCGACGCGGCGGTGGTCGCGACGGCCCAGCGAACCCTGTCCCTGGCGCGCCGCACCTGAATACGCGACGAGGGCGCCCGGCACACCTTTCGGTATGCGGCGGGCGCCCTCGTCGACGTACGACCGACCGTCAGCTCTTCTTGGCCGACTCGGCCGCGTCGCTGGATTCCTTCTTGTTCTCCGCATCCGATGCGTCCGACGTGTCGGAGTCGTCGGACGCCTCCGAGGCCTCCGAGCGGTCCGAAGAGTCCGTCGCGGCCTTCTCGCCGTCGGCCTCGTCACCGCCCTCGACCTCACCGTTGGCGGCGGCACCCGGCTCCACGGCCTCTTCCCGGCCGGGCCGCTTCTTCGCGGACACCACGAGGTACGTCACCGCCAGCGCGAACACGATCAGCGCGGTCCAGACGTTCAGCCGCAGGCCCAGGATGTGGTGGGCGTCGTCGACCCGCATGTACTCGATCCAGGCGCGCCCCGCGCAGTACGCGGCGACGTACAGCGCGAACGCCCGGCCGTGGCCCAGCTTGAAGCGGCGGTCGGCCCAGATCACCAGCAGGGCGACGCCGATGCACCACAGCGACTCGTACAGGAACGTCGGGTGGTAGGTGCCCGGCACCCGCCCGTCCGTCGAGGACGTGATCTCCAGCGCCCACGGGAGGTCGGTCGGCCGCCCGTAGAGCTCCTGGTTGAACCAGTTGCCCCAGCGGCCGATCGCCTGGGCGAGGGCGATGCCGGGGGCGACGGCGTCGGCGTACGCGGGCAGCGGGATGCCACGGCGGCGGCAGCCGATCCACGCGCCCAGCGCACCGAAGGCGATGGCGCCCCAGATGCCGAGGCCGCCCTCCCAGATCTTGAAGGCGTCCACCCAGTCGCGGCCCTCGCTGAAGTACAGCTGGTAGTCCGTGATCACGTGGTAGAGGCGCCCGCCGACCAGGCCGAACGGCACGGCCCAGACCGCGATGTCGGCCACCGTGCCGGATCGCCCGCCCCGGGCGATCCAGCGTTTGTTGCCGAGCCAGACGGCTACGAAGACACCGATGATGATGCAGAAGGCGTAGCCGCGCAGCGGAATGGGACCGAGGTGGATCACCCCGCGCGACGGGCTGGGAATGTAGGCAAGTTCCATGGCAAGGTCGACGCTACCCTGCCGGGCGGCAGCGATGTCAGGCAGCCCGGCTACGGGTCCATAACAGGCAGTGCCCACAAGCGGCCCCGCCCATCGGGGGTCACCCCTTGGCGGCCTCCTCCACCATCTGCTTCAGCTTGGCGGGGGTCATCGTCTGGTCCTGGTAGATGTTCTTGCCGTTCAGCAGCACCGTCGGTGTGCCGCTGAAGCCGCCCTTCTTGAAGGCCTCGTTGGACTTGTCGACCCAGCTGTTGTGGGTGCCGTCCTCGACGCACTTGCGGAAGGCGGGCGTGTCCAGGCCCTTCACCTTGCCCGCGAGCTCCAGGAGCTTGCTGTTCTTGGCGAAGGCGTCGTCGACCTCCGGCGGCTGGTTCTGGTACAGCACGTCGTGGTACTGCGTGAACTTCCCGGCGTCCTGGGCGCAGGCCGCGGCGTTGGCGGCGTTGCGCGAGCCGGTGCCGCCCATGTTGCCGTCGATGATCGTCGCCAGGTGGTAGTCCACCTTGAGCTGGCCGGCGTCCGTCAGCTCATGGATCGTCGATCTGTACGCGTCCTCGAAGGACTTGCAGGCCGGGCAGCGGAAGTCCTCCCAGATCGTGAGCGTCGACTTGGCGCTCTCCTCGCCGACCGGGATCGCGAGGCCGTCCTTGCCCTGTGCCCCCGAGGGCCCCACGACCGGGCCCGCCGACTCGCTGCTGTCGTCCTTGCCGGCGTTCGCCGCGACGACTCCGATCACCGCCGCGAGTCCGAGGACGCAGACGACGCTCGCGCCCACGATCAGCGCGCGGCGCCGCTTGTCGACGGCCTTCTGCTTCTCACGCTCGACCGCCAGCCGCTCCCGGGCGGTCCGCTTTCCGTCACGATTCTTTTCGCTCACACCCGCAGAACGAACCGGGGAGGCGCTGCGCGCCTCCCCGGCCTCAGGTCCACCCGTTCGAGCGACTCGTACGGAAGGCCCTTCGTCTGAAGATGTATTTCGCTGCCGAGAACCCTGCCCGCAGCAGTGCCTACGCCTGCCCGCGCACGCCCTTCGCCAGCTCACCGGCGAGCGCCCGCACGGCCTCGACGCCGGCCGCGTCGTCCGGCGCGTCCAGCATCCGCTTGACGAAGGCCGAGCCGACGATCACGCCGTCGGCGAAGCCGGCGACCTCGGCGGCCTGCCTGGCGTCGGAGACGCCGAGCCCGACGCAGACGGGCAGGTCGGTGCCGGTGGCCCGGGTGCGCTCGACCAGGTCCTGGGCCTGCGCGCCCACGGACTCGCGGGTACCGGTGACGCCCATCAGCGAGGCGGCGTAGACGAAGCCGCTGCCCGCCGCGGTGATCTGCGCGAGCCGCTCGTCCTTGCTGCTGGGCGCCACGACGAAGACCGTCGCGAGCCCGTGCTTCTCGGCGTGCTCCCTCCAGAGGGCGGCCTCCTGGACGGGTAGGTCGGGCAGGATGCAGCCCGCGCCGCCCGCTTCGGCCAGCTCGGCGGTGAAGCGCTCGACGCCGTACCGGTCGATGGGGTTCCAGTACGTCATGACGAGGATCGGCTTCCCGGTGGCCTCGTGCGCCGCGCGGACCGTACGCATGACATCCGCGATCTTGACCCCGCCCTTGAGGGCGATGTCGTCGGCGGTCTGGATGACGGGGCCGTCGAGGACGGGGTCGCTGTGCGGCAGACCGACCTCGACGACGTCCGCGCCGCCGTCGAGTGCGGCCTTGATCGCCTCGATGCCGCCGTCCACGGTGGGGAACCCGGCCGGCAGGTAGGCGATGAGCGCGGAGCGGCCCTCGGCCCTGGCGGCGTGCAGGGTGTCCGTCAACAGCTGGATGTTTCCGCTCACTTGGCGTCCCCCTGGATCTCGGCGGCGCCACCGTTGGCATCGGCGGCGACCTCGGCGTCGGTGTCGTAGAGGCCGAAGTAGCGCGCGGCCGTGTCCATGTCCTTGTCGCCGCGCCCGGACAGGTTGACGACGATCAGCCCGTCCTTGCCCAGCTCCCGGCCGACCTCCAGGGCCCCGGCGAGCGCATGGGCGCTCTCGATGGCCGGGATGATGCCCTCGGTCTGCGACAGCAGGCGCAGCGCCTGCATGGCGGCGTCGTCGGTGACCGCGCGGTACTCGCCGCGGCCGCTGTCCTTGAGGTACGAGTGCTCGGGGCCGATGCCCGGGTAGTCCAGACCGGCCGAGATCGAGTACGGCTCGGTGATCTGGCCCTCGTCGTCCTGCAGGACGTAGGAGCGGGAGCCGTGCAGGATGCCGGGCTCGCCCGCGGTGAGGGTGGCCGCGTGCTCGCCGGTCTCCACACCGTGGCCCGCCGGTTCGCAGCCGATCAGGCGTACGTCCGCGTCGGGGATGAAGGCGTGGAACAGGCCGATGGCGTTGGAGCCACCGCCGACGCAGGCGACGGCGGCGTCGGGGAGACGGCCGGCGCGCTCCAGGATCTGGCGGCGGGCCTCGACGCCGATGACGCGGTGGAAGTCGCGGACCATGGCGGGGAAGGGGTGCGGGCCGGCGACCGTGCCGAAGAGGTAGTGCGTGTGGTCGACGTTGGCGACCCAGTCGCGGAACGCCTCGTTGATGGCGTCCTTGAGGGTGCGGCTGCCGGACTTCACAGCGATGACCTCGGCGCCGAGCATGCGCATCCGGGCCACGTTGAGGGCCTGGCGCCGGGTGTCGATCTCGCCCATGTAGATGGTGCAGTCGAGGCCGAACAGTGCGCAGGCCGTCGCCGTCGCGACGCCGTGCTGGCCGGCGCCGGTCTCGGCGATCACGCGGGTCTTGCCCATGCGCTTGGTGAGCAGTGCCTGGCCGAGCACATTGTTGATCTTGTGGGAGCCGGTGTGGTTGAGGTCCTCCCGCTTCAGGAAGATCCGTGCGCCACCGGCGTGTTCGGCGAACCGCGGCACCTCGGTGAGGGAGCTCGGGCGGCCGGTGTAGTTCACCAGCAGGTCGTCGAGTTCCCGGGCGAACTCGGGGTCGTGCTTGGCCTTGTCGTACTCGACGGCCACCTCGTCCACGGCGGCGACGAGGGCCTCCGGGATGAACTTGCCGCCGAAGTCACCGAAGTAGCCTTCGGGGGTGGGGACTTGACCCTCCGGGTCGGGGATGAAGAAGTCGCTGGGCATGCGTGTACCTCACGGTGAGTTTGTGGAGTGATCACTAATCGCCGTGGGGGCGGGGCTTCGTCAGTCGGCTGCCGGCCGGCTGTGGCTTGTCGCGCTCACGCGGCGGTAGTCGCAAATCAAGCAGAGCCCCGCGCCCCTGGAGGCGTGCTGCCATCGACGGCCGTTGACCTGCCCGGGTTCATCACCGATGACGTACCTGACCCTGCGTCCGTGCACGCGGCGTGCCGGAGCGCGGCAGCCCCGGGGCCGGCAGCCGCGCGCCAGGCGGGCGTGCCGGTCCACTGTGGTCACGGTGAGAGTCATCGGAGCCAGCCTAGCGAATGATCAGCTGCGCCCGTGCCGCAGTGCGGGGTGCTCGCCCGCCGCGACCAGGTCGGAGACCGCGGACTTCGGGTCCTTCCCCGTCACCAGGGACTCGCCCACCAGGACCGCGTCGGCGCCGGCGTTGGCGTAGGCGATGAGGTCGTGCGGGCCGCGGACGCCGGACTCGGCGATCCTGACGAGGTTGGCCGGGATCTCGGGTGCGATGCGCTCGAACGTCCCGCGGTCGACCTCCAGGGTCTTCAGGTTCCGCGCGTTGACGCCGATGATCTTCGCGCCCGCGTCCACGGCACGCTCGACCTCGTCCTCGTCGTGCACCTCGACCAGCGGGGTCAGGCCGATGGACTCCGCGCGCTCGATCAGCGACTCCAGCGCCGACTGGTCTAGGGCGGCGACGATCAGCAGCGCGAGGTCGGCGCCGTAGGCCCGGGCCTCCCACAGCTGGTACGACGTGACGATGAAGTCCTTGCGCAGGACCGGGATGTCCACGCGCGCGCGGACCGCCTCCAGGTCGGCCAGCGAGCCGCCGAAGCGGCGCTGTTCCGTCAGCACGGAGATGACGGCCGCGCCGCCCGCCTCGTAGTCCGCGGCGAGCCCGGCCGGGTCGGCGATCGCGGCCAGCGCGCCCTTGGAGGGGCTGGAGCGCTTGACCTCGCAGATGACCTTGACGCCGTCGCCCTTGAGCGCGGCGACCCCGTCCTTGGCCGCGGGCGCCTTCGCCGCGCGCTCCTTGAGCTCGTCGAGGCTGACGCGCGCCTGCCGCTCCGCGAGGTCGGCACGGACTCCGTCGATGATCTCGTCGAGCACACTCACGCGAGCGGCCCCCTTCCAGACGGTTGACTGAGAAAGCGGTACGAAACCTATGGTCACTGCGATGGTATCCGCAGGAGGGCTTAGGCCCCGCATCCGGTTGACGCCGGTCCCACTACCTGGACGTTCCTCAATTGATCAAGGATGTAGCCAGCCACCGAACGGCAGGTTCCGGACAACCGTGAAGACCAGCAGCAACGCGCCCGCGGCCCACAGCTGCACCGGCCCGAGATCGATCCTGAAGGGCCGCCCGCGCACCGCACGGACCACCCAGACGGTCCACACCACGGCGAAGATTCCGTAGCCGACGACGGCCAGGGCGTTGTCCTGGAGCGCCGCCGCGAAGTCCCCGTGGGCGACGGCATGCGCACTGCGCAGTCCGCCGCAGCCGGGGCAGTAGATGCCGGTGAGCCGCAGGAGCGGACAGGCGGGGTAGTGGCCGGGCTCGTTCGGGTCGACGGCGCCGACGTAGGCGAAGGCGCCGGCCACGGCCGCGAGGATCCCGGCGGGTACGGCCAGCCGTCCGAGCACACTCCCGGTGCCGGGCGGCGTCACCCTCTGGCTGCTGGCGTTCACACCATGCATTGTGCCCGCACACGCGTGAGGGGCGCCCACCGCGCCCTGTTTCGGCGCCGGGTCGCCCCTCAGCGAAGTCACACGTGTGTCAGCTCTCGACGCCCGCCGGCTCGCGCTGCTGGTCGATGAGCGCCTGGTGCGTGTTCTTGGGCTGGCCGAGTCCCATGCCGCGCATGATCCAGCCGACGACGCCGCCGAGGACCACGACACCCAGGCCGGCCCAGAAGCCCGCGGGCTGAGCCAACACCATGAAGGCGCCCGAGACGCAGAAACCGATGAAGGCGATCGTGACACCGGTCCAGGCGGCCGGGGTGTGACCGTGGCTGCTGCCCGCCATTGCTTGCTCCTCGTTGCTGTGTACGTGTCGTACGTGGTTGAGCCGGTCGCTCGCAGTCATTGTCCCGCACGCGTGCGCGTGCGGTGATCGGGGGTCACGGCGCGCCCGGACGGGTCTCAGGCTCCGGTCGGGTCCTCGCCCCGGTCGAGGGCCTTCCACAGCTCCTCGGGCCGGTCGGGGTCGGCGGCCGGGGCCTTCCTGCCGCGCGGCCGGGGTGCGCCGGAGCGCTCGTAGCGGCCGGACATGCCGGGCCACAGCCGGCCGTAGCGCAGGGCAAGCAGTCCGGCGAGCAGGATCAGGGCGCCGCCGACGGCCGCGACATACGGCCAGGAGGTGTGGGTGAGCGCCTGGACGGTGGCCGAGGTGTCGCCGGAGGCCTGCGCGGCCTTCTCGTCCAGCGCGGAGCTGTCGGAGGCGCCGAGCAGGGCCGCGGCGACGGTGCCGGCGCCGGAGAGCGCGAGCAGTCCGGCGACCATGAAGCGGCCGGCCCGGCGGACGGCGAAGACGGCGACGAGCGCGGCGAGCCCCACTATGGCCAGGGCCGCTGGGACGCCCGTGACGTCGCTGCCCTTGGCGGTCAGGGGGAACGCGCCGCCGGGCACCATCGCGGTGCCCTCCGACCAGCGCTGCCGGGTGGAGAGCAGCGCCACGGCCACGCCGAGCGCACCGCACAGCAGGGCGACGGCGAGGCTCATACGGCCGGCCCGGGCGGAAGCCGGGGCTTCGGAACGGGGAGGAGGAACAGCAGTCACGTACCCCACTATCACCCGAACCCCGAACGATCAGACACCCGGGGTTCAGGTGATGGCCGCCACCCGGGTGCACGGACGGCGGCCGCGAGGGGTCAGTTGAGCCGGTTCGCGGTGTGCACGGCCCGCAGTACGGCGGCCGCCTTGTTGCGGCACTCGGTGTCCTCGGCGACGGGGTCGGAGTCGGCGACGATGCCTGCGCCCGCCTGGACGTACGCCGTGCCCTGGCGCAGCAGGGCCGTACGGATCGCGATGGCGGTGTCGGAGTCGCCCGCGAAGTCGAGGTAGCCGACGCAGCCGCCGTACAGCCCCCTTCTGGACGGCTCGAGTTCGTCGATGATCTGCATCGCGCGGGGCTTGGGGGCGCCGGAGAGGGTGCCGGCCGGGAAACAGGCCGTCAGGACGTCGAAGGCCGTGCGGCCCGGCGCGACGCGGCCCGTCACCGTCGAGACGATGTGCATCACGTGGGAGTAGCGCTCGATGGACATGAAGTCGACGACCTCGACCGAACCCGGCTCGCAGACCCGCCCCAGGTCGTTGCGGCCCAGGTCGACGAGCATGAGGTGCTCGGCGCGCTCCTTGGGGTCGGCGAGCAGCTCGTCGGCGAGGGCCTGGTCCTCCTGCGGGGTCGCCCCGCGCCACCGGGTGCCGGCGATGGGGTGGACCATGGCCTGTCCGTCCTCGACCTTCACGAGGGCCTCGGGGGACGAGCCGACGACGTCGAAGCCGTCGAACCGGAAGAGGTACATGTACGGCGAAGGGTTGGTCGCCCTGAGGACCCGGTAGACGTCCAACGCGCTTGCCGTGCACGGCGTTTCGAAGCGCTGGGAGGGGACCACCTGGAAGGCTTCGCCGGCCCGGATGCGCTCCTTGATGTCCTCGACGGCTTCCTGGAAGTCCTCGCCGCCCCACAGGGCGGTGTACTCGGGGAGCTCCGAGGGCGGCAGCACCGCCGGGGGCTGGGCGACCGCGCGCGAGAGGTCGGCCTGCATGGCGTCGAGGCGGGCGATCGCGTCGGCGTAGGCCTCGTCGACGCCCGTGTCGAGGTCGTTGTGGTTGATCGCGTTGGCGATCAGCAGGACGGAGCCCTCCCAGTGGTCCATGACGGCGAGGTCACTGGTGAGCAGCATGGTCAGCTCGGGCAGCCCCAGGTCGTCGCGCTCGCCGGGGCCGATCTTCTCCAGGCGGCGCACGATGTCGTAGCCGAGGTAGCCGACCATGCCGCCGGTGAAGGGCGGCAGGTTCAGGTCGTGGGCGAGGTCGCGCGGGGTGTGCAGGGCCTCGATGGTGGCGCGCAGGGCGGCGAGCGGGTCGCCCTCGACGGGGACGCCGACGGGCGGGGCGCCGAGCCAGTGGGTCTGTCCGTCGCGCGCGGTGAGCGTGGCCGCGGAGCGGACGCCGACGAACGAGTAGCGGGACCAGGACCGGCCGTTCTCCGCGGACTCCAGCAGGAAGGTGCCGGGGCGCTCGGCGGCGAGCTTGCGGTAGAGCGCGACCGGGGTGTCGCCGTCGGCGAGGAGCTTGCGGGTGACCGGAATGACGCGGCGGTCGGTGGCCAGCTTGCGGAACGTCTCGAGGTCCATGGCGGCTGACCCTACTGATCCGTGGCCGGTGCGCCGGAATCGGCGCCGGGAGCGTCGGCGGCGCCGTCCTTGAGCAGCACGTCCTCGTCGAAGCAGGTACGCGCGCCCGTGTGGCAGGCCGCGCCCACCTGGTCGACCTTGACGAGCACGGTGTCGGCGTCACAGTCCAGGGCCACGGACTTCACCCACTGGAAGTGGCCGGAGGTGTCGCCCTTGACCCAGTACTCCTGGCGGCTGCGCGACCAGTAGGTGCAGCGGCCTGTGGTGAGCGTGCGATGCAGCGCCTCGTCGTCCATCCAGCCGAGCATGAGCACCTCTCCGGTGTCGTACTGCTGGGCGATGGCGGGCAGGAGTCCGTCCGCGCTGCGCTTGAGGCGGGCGGCGATCTCGGGGTCCAGCGGACTGGGCTGACGGGGCGTGCTGGTGGTCATGCATGCCATTGTGCCAAGCGCGACTGACAGTGACGGGCCGCCGTCCATTGGGCGGACCCGGTACGCGGTCGTAGGCTGACTCCATGTCGACTTTCGCCAAGCGTGAACGACTTCTCCTGGCCGACCTCTTGGAGGCCGAGGGCCCCGAGGCCCCCACCCTCTGCGAGGGCTGGACGACCCGTGATCTGGCTGCGCACGTGGTGGTGCGCGAGCGCCGCCCCGACGCTGCCGCCGGCATTCTGATCAAGCCGCTCGCGTCGCGCCTGGACAAGGCGATGGACGAGTTCGCGGCCAAGCCGTACGAGGAGCTGATCCAGCTCATCCGCACCGGCCCGCCGCGCTTCTCGCCGTTCCAGCTCAAGCAGATCGACGAGGCGTCCAACACGCTCGAGTTCTACGTCCACACGGAGGACGTACGCCGCGCCAGGCCGGACTGGACGCCGCGCGAGCTCGACCCGATCTTCCAGGACGCCCTCTGGTCCCGCCTGGAGCGCTCCGCCCGCCTGATGGGCCGCACCGCCCCCACGGGCCTGGTGCTGCGCCGCCCCGACGGCCAGACGGCGGTCGCCCACCGGGGCACCCCGGTCGTCACGGTGACCGGCGAGCCTTCCGAGCTCCTGCTGTTCTCCTACGGCCGCCAGAGCGCCGCCAAGGTCGAACTGGACGGCGACGCGGACGCCATCGCCAAGCTGCACGCGACGAAGCAGCTCGGCATCTAGCCGGGCCTTGGGAAGCGGTTCGCGTGCTGCGCCGGTCAGCGCGGGCAGTTCAGCGGGGCGACGGCGCGGCGGTCCGCGCCGGTCAGCGCGGCGGTGCGCACAGGCCGATCGCGGCGCCGGTCAGGGGGAACGTGAACGGGGCGACGCCGAGGCTGGTGACGGTCGGTGCTGATGACGGCCGCCAGGGACGTGCCTCGGCCGACGTGGGCCCCGTCGGACAGGGCCACGGCGACCGCCCGCCGGTCCGCGCCGGTCAGCGAGGCAGTTCCGCCCCGCGCAGGTCCCGGGCGCACAGCCCGACCGCCCCGCCGAACCCGCAGACGACCGCGCTGGCGACGAAGACCGGGCCGGTGCCCCACAGGCCGATCGCGGCGCCGGTCAGGGGGAACGTGAGCGGGGCGACTCCGAGGCTGAAGAAGGTCGCCACGGACGTGACACGACCGACGTAGGCCGGGCCGGACTCGGCCTGCAGCAGCGCCCCGCACAGGACGCCGTTCAGACCCGAGATCAGGCCGATGGACAGGGCCACGGCGACGGCGACCGCGACGTTCGGCACGAAGGCCAGGGAGCCGATCGCCGCCGCGCTGACCACGCCGGACACGGACAGCACGAGCCCCGCGCGCGGGACGCGCCCTCGGGCGGTGAGGAGCAGCGAGGCCGCCCCCGCGCCC
Organism: Streptomyces sp. NBC_01017; assembly: GCF_045162795.1. NCBI lineage: Bacteria > Bacillati > Actinomycetota > Actinomycetes > Kitasatosporales > Streptomycetaceae > Streptomyces > Streptomyces sp. NBC_01017. The sequence continues at coordinate 7,845,294 of NZ_CP108683.1, read as the reverse complement.
GTGCCGAACCCGGCGAGCACCCAGCCGACTCCCCCGGCTCCCCAGCCGCGTTCGTCGGCGAGCAGGGTCAGGCCGACGTTGAGCGGGCCGACGAAGCCGAGGTCGCTGAGCGCGATGACGACGATCAGCGGCAGCAGGACGCGGTGGCCGCGTATGTGGCGCAGACCGCCGGTCAGGTCGCTCCACGCGCTGCCACGCGCGTGTGTGTCGTCCGCGGGCCGCTTCGCCACCCGGAGCGCGATCAGCAGCGGCAGCGAGGCCGCGAACAGGAGCCCGGCCAGGCCGAATGCCCCCGCGGTGCCCCCGAGGGCCACACCGAGGCCGCCGAGCGGTGCGCCGACGACGTTGGCCAGCCGTACGGCGAGGCTCCGCATGCCGTGCACCCGGGCGAGCTGGCCGCGTCCGGTGATCCGGGTCGGCAGGGCACCCAGGGCGGGCATCATCACGGCGTCGACGGCCCCGAAGACCAGCGCCAGCACGGCCAACGGCCACAGGCCCGGCCGGCCGACGAGCAGCAGCAGGGCGACCGCGAGGACCGCCGCGCAGCGCACGGCGTCGCTGCTGATCAGGACCCGGCGCGGGCCGAACCGGTCGGCGACCACTCCCCCGCCGAGCATCAGCACGGCCCGCGGCACCGCACTCAGCGCGGTGACCAGGCCGGCCTGCGCGGGCGTACCGGCCTGGACGGCGGCCCAGGACAGGGCGAGGTAGTAGACGTTGTCGCCGACGGCCGACGAGGCGTACGCGCCGAGCCAGCGCAGCACGTTGGGGTCGCGGTGGGCGGCGCGCTCCGCCCCGGCTGCGGTCGCGGAGCCGGTCTGCGTCGACGTCACGTCGGTCCTCTCACGGCCGGAACGGGAAGGCGTACGTGTGCACCGCGACGTTCTCGCGGCCCTCGGTGTCACCGGCGGCGTCGGCGGCCCGGCCCTGTTCGTCGTACCGGCGCAGGAGGGCCAGCAACTCCTTGTTCAGCTCGGCCAGTTCGTCCGCCGTGAGCCGGAGGCTGGACTCGGAGGACTCTGCCGCCCGGTTCCACTCGGGGCCCCAGTGGGCGCGCTCGTCGAGCCAGCGCCGGTACATGTCCGTGCGCTGCTCGGCGAAGAGCCGGCTGGCCGCGGTGTGCGCGGCAGCCTTCTCGGGGGCGTCGCGGAAGTCCTCGTCACGGATGCGCACACCGTCGGAGGCGGGCCGCCACCAGCGCTCGCGGCCGTCGGCGCTCTGCGGCTCCGCCTCCTCGATGAGCCCGTGTTCGGCGAGCTTGCGCAGGTGGTAGCTGACCAGCGACACCGCCTCGTCGACCTGCTCGGCGAGCTGTGAGGCGGTGGCGACCCGGGCGATCGTCAGCCCTCGGAGCAGGTTCATCCGCAGCGGGTGGGCGAGCGCCTTGAGGGTGCCCAGATCCGTGATCCGGCGGTCTCTCTCCTTGTCCGTCATGCCCTGACCGTAGATACGAAAGAAAAATTGCACAACAGATTTTGCGCAACTTCCCTTTCGTATCGGGCTACGAGAAAGCCCCGGCCGCTTCCAGCGCGGCCGGGGCTCAGCCCGATGTCAGCGGACGGGGTGACCCGCCGTCCGAAGCGTCTCCTTCACCTCGCCGATCCGCAGATCCCCGAAGTGGAACACCGACGCCGCCAGCACCGCGTCCGCCCCCGCCTCGATGGCCGGCGGGAAGTCGGTGAGCCTGCCGGCGCCGCCGGAGGCGATCACCGGGATCGTCACGTGCTTACGTACGGCCTGGATCATCTCCAGGTCGTAGCCGTCCTTCGTGCCGTCCGCGTCCATCGAGTTGAGCAGGATCTCGCCCGCGCCCAGCTCGGCCGCGCGGTGCGCCCACTCGACGGCGTCGATGCCGGTGCCGCGACGGCCGCCGTGGGTGGTCACCTCGAAGGTGCCCTCGGGCGTGCGCCGCGCGTCGACCGACAACACCAGCACCTGCCGCCCGAACCGCTCGGCGATCTCACGGATCAGCTCGGGGCGCGCGATGGCGGCGGTGTTGACGCCCACCTTGTCCGCGCCCGCCCGCAGCAGCTTGTTCACGTCCTCGGCCGTACGGACTCCGCCGCCGACCGTCAGCGGGATGAACACCTGCTCGGCGGTGCGGCGCACCACGTCGTAGGTCGTCTCGCGGTTGCCGGACGACGCGGTGATGTCCAGGAACGTCAGCTCGTCGGCGCCCTCGGCGTCGTACACCTTGGCCATCTCGACGGGATCGCCCGCGTCGCGGAGGTTCTGGAAGTTGACGCCCTTGACGACCCGGCCGTTGTCCACGTCCAGGCAGGGGATGACTCGGACCGCCAGGGTCATGAAACCGGCTCCTCCAACGTCCTTCTGAATGCTTCTATTTCCACTTCGACCAGTACGCGCGAGTCCACGAACCCCTCGACGACCAGCAGCGTCGAGACCGGGCGCACCGCGTCGAAGAGCTCCTTGTGGGCCCGGCCCACGGCGTCCACGTCGCGCGCGTGGGTCAGGTACATCCGCGTACGGACCACGGACCCGACGTCGAGCCCGAACTCGCCGATCGCCTCGATGGCGTTGGCGAAGGCCGCCTTGGCCTGTTCGTACGGGTCGCCCTCGCCGTACAGCACGTCGCCCTTGAAGGACGTCGTGCCCGCGACCAGGACGCGGTCGCCCGCCGCCACGGCACGTGCGAACCCGAAGGACTCTTCCCAGGGACTTCCGCTCTGCACACGCCGTACGGCATCCGACGTCATGACACTGTGTCCGTTTTCACGACGTAGCCTCCAAGGCCTCTTCCAGGGTGAACGCCTTCGCGTACAGGGCCTTCCCGACGATGGAGCCCTCGACACCGAGGGGGACCAGCTCGGCGATCGCGCGGAGGTCGTCCAGCGACGAGACCCCGCCGGAGGCGACCACCGGGCGGTCCGTCGCCGCGCAGACGTTCTTCAGCAGCTCAAGGTTCGGCCCCTGGAGCGTGCCGTCCTTGGCGATGTCCGTGACGACGTAGCGGGCGCAGCCCTCGTTGTTGAGGCGCTCCAGCGTCTCGTAGAGGTCACCGCCGTCACGGGTCCAGCCGCGACCGCGCAGGGTCGTACCGCGTACGTCGAGACCGACGGCGATCTTGTCGCCGTGCTCGGCGATGACCTTGGCGACCCAGTCGGGGGTCTCCAGCGCGGCCGTGCCGAGGTTCACGCGCGTGCAGCCCGTGGCGAGCGCTGCGGCCAGGGAGGCGTCGTCGCGGATGCCGCCGGACAGCTCGACCTTGATGTCCATCGCCTTCGCGACCTCGGCGATCAGGTCGCGGTTGTCGCCGGTGCCGAAGGCGGCGTCCAGGTCGACCAGGTGCAGCCACTCGGCGCCCGAGCGCTGCCAGGCCAGGGCGGCCTCCAGGGGGGAGCCGTAGGAGGTCTCGGTGCCGGACTCGCCGTGCACGAGGCGGACGGCCTGGCCGTCACGGACGTCTACGGCGGGGAGGAGTTCGAGCTTGGCCATGTCTCTACAGGGTTCCGATCCAGTTGGTGAGCAGCTGCGCTCCGGCGTCGCCGGACTTCTCGGGGTGGAACTGCGTGGCCCACAGGGCGCCGTTCTCCACGGCGGCCACGAAGGGCTTGCCGTGCGTCGACCAGGTGACCAGCGGCGCGGTCATCAGCGGGTTCTCGGTTTCCAGGGTCCAGTCGTGGACTGCGTAGGAGTGCACGAAGTAGAAGCGCGCGTCCGCGTCCAGCCCGGCGAACAGCTCGGAGCCGGCCGCCACGTCCACGGTGTTCCAGCCCATGTGGGGCACGATGTCGGCCTGCAACGGCTCGACCGAGCCGGGCCACTCGCCGAGGCCCTCCGTCTCGACCCCGTGCTCGATGCCGCGCGCGAACAGGATCTGCATGCCGACGCAGATGCCCATCACGGGGCGCCCGCCGGAGAGCCGTCGCTCGACGATCCAGTTGCCGCGGGCCTCCTTCAGGCCCTGCATACAGGCGGCGAACGCGCCGACGCCCGGCACCAGCAGGCCGTCGGCGTTCATGGCCTTGTCGTAGTCACGCGTGATCTCGACGTCGGCTCCCGCGCGCGCGAGGGCGCGTTCGGCGGACCTCACATTGCCGAAGCCGTAGTCGAAGACCACGACGTTCTTGTTGCTCAATTCCACACCTCCAGCCTCAGGACGCCGGCCACGAGACACATGGCGGCGCCTATGGAGAGCAGCACGATGAGGCTCTTCGGCATCTCCTGCTTGGCGAAGGAGATGATGCCGCCGACCAGGAAGAGGCCGACGACGATCAGGATGGTGGACAGCCCGTTCATCGGTTACAGCGCGCCCTTCGTCGAGGGAAGGATGCCCGCCGCGCGCGGGTCACGCTCGGAGGCGTACCGCAGGGCCCGCGCCAGCGCCTTGAACTGGCACTCGACGATGTGGTGGGCGTTGCGCCCGTACGGCACGTGCACGTGCAGCGCGATCTGGGCCTGGGCGACGAAGGACTCCAGGATGTGCCGGGTCATCGTGGTGTCGTACTCGCCGATCATCGGCGCCATGTTCTCGGGCTCGGTGTGCACGAGGTAGGGGCGACCGGAGAGGTCGACGGTGACCTGGGCGAGCGACTCGTCCAGCGGGACCGTGCAGTTGCCGAACCGATAGATCCCCACCTTGTCGCCGAGCGCCTGCTTGAAGGCGGCGCCCAGCGCGAGGGCGGTGTCCTCGATGGTGTGGTGCGAGTCGATGTGCAGGTCGCCCTCGGTCTTCACGGTCAGGTCGAACAGACCGTGCCGGCCGAGCTGGTCGAGCATGTGGTCGTAGAAGCCGACGCCTGTCGACACGTCGACCTTGCCGGATCCGTCGAGATCGATCTCGACGAGGACCGAGGTCTCCTTCGTCACCCGCTCTATGCGGCCTACGCGGTTCATGTGCTCTGCTCCTTCGGGGGCGTGGGGGTGTCCCCCACAAAACGCTGCAAGTCACGTACCGCGTCGAGGAACGCGTCGTTCTCTTCGGGGGTTCCGGCGGACACCCGCAGCCACCCGGGGATGCCGTTGTCCCGGACCAGGACACCTCGGTCGAGGATCTTCTGCCAGGCGGTGTGCGAGTCCTCGAACCGCCCGAACTGCACGAAGTTCGCGTCGGACTCGACGACCTCGTAACCGGCCGCGCCCAGCTCGCTCACCAACCGGTCCCGCTCCGTCTTCAGCTGCTCGACGTACTTCAGCAGGACGTCCGTGTGCTCCAGGGCGGCCAGCGCGGTCGCCTGGGTGACGGCCGACAGGTGGTACGGCAACCGTACGAGCTGGACGGCGTCCACGACCGCCGGGTGCGCGGCGAGATAGCCGAGGCGCAGGCCGGCGGCGCCGAAGGCCTTCGACATCGTCCGGGAGACGACGAGATTCGGCCGACCTTCGAGCAGCGGCAGCAGCGAGTCGCCATGGCTGAACTCGACGTACGCCTCGTCGACCACGACCATCGACGGCTTGGCGGCCTGCGCGGCCTCGTACAGCGCGAGGACCGTCTCGCGCGGGACCGCGTTGCCCGTGGGGTTGTTGGGGGTGGTGATGAAGACGACGTCGGGCCGGTGCTCGGCGATCGCCTTCCCGGCGGCCGTGACGTCGATCGTGAAGTCGTCGTTGCGGGGGCCGGAGATCCAGCCGGTGCCGGTGCCGCGCGAGATGAGGCCGTGCATCGAGTACGACGGCTCGAAGCCGATCGCCGTACGGCCCGGTCCGCCGAAGGTCTGCAGCAGCTGCTGGATGACCTCGTTGGAGCCGTTCGCCGCCCACACGTTGGCCATGCCGACCTCGTGACCGGACGTGTCCGTCAGGTACTTGGCGAGCTGCGTGCGCAGCTCCACGGCGTCCCGGTCCGGGTAGCGGTTGAGGTTCCGGGCCGCCTCACGCACCCGCTCGGCGATCCGCTCGACCAGCGGCTCGGGCAGGGGGTAGGGGTTCTCGTTGGTGTTCAGCCGTACGGGGACGTCCAGCTGGGGCGCGCCGTAAGGGGACTTGCCGCGCAGCTCGTCCCGCACGGGGAGATCGTCGATACGTACGTCGCTCACTTGCTCTCGGGTACCTTCCAGCCACGCGACATTTGTTCGTCTCCGACAAACCTGGCCTTGATCGCCGCGCCGTGCGCCGGCAGGTCCTCCGCCTCCGCCAGCGTGATCACGTGCTGCGCGACCTCGGCCAGCGCGTCCTTCGTGTAGTCGACGATGTGGATGCCGCGCAGGAACGACTGGACGGACAGGCCCGAGGAGTGGCAGGCACAGCCGCCGGTGGGCAGCACGTGGTTGGACCCGGCGGCGTAGTCGCCGAGCGAGACCGGCGCCCAGGGGCCGATGAAGATCGCGCCGGCGTTGCGTACCCGGTCGGCCACGGCGGCCGCGTCGGCCGTCTGGATCTCCAGGTGCTCGGCGCCGTACGCGTCGACGACCTTGAGGCCCTCGTCGACGCCGTCGACCAGGACGATCGCGGACTGCCGGCCCTTCAGGGCGGGCACGATCCGGTCCTCGATGTGCTTGGTGGCCGCGACCTGCGGCTCCAGCTCCTTCTCCACCGCGTCCGCGAGCTCCACGGAGTCGGTGACGAGCACGGCCGCCGCGAGCGGGTCGTGCTCGGCCTGGCTGATCAGGTCGGAGGCGACGTGCACCGGGTCGGCGGTGGCGTCGGCCAGGACCGCGATCTCGGTCGGGCCCGCCTCGGCGTCGATGCCGATCTTGCCGGTGAAGTAGCGCTTGGCGGCGGCGACCCAGATGTTGCCGGGGCCGGTGACCATGTTGGCGGGCGGGCAGGACTCCGTGCCGTACGCGAACATCGCGACGGCGGTCGCGCCGCCGGCCGCGTAGACCTCGTCGACGCCGAGCAGCGCGCACGCGGCGAGGATCGTCGGGTGCGGCAGGCCGCCGAACTCGGCCTGCGCCGGGGAGGCGAGCGCGATCGACTCGACGCCGGCCTCCTGGGCGGGCACCACGTTCATGATCACGGAAGACGGGTAGACGGACCGCCCGCCGGGCGCGTACAGCCCGACGCGGTCGACCGGCACCCACTTCTCGGTCACGGAACCGCCCGCCACGACCTGGGTCGTGTGCGTCGTACGGCGCTGCTCGCGGTGGACGAGACGGGCGCGGCGGATGGACTCCTCCAGGGCCGCGCGCACGGCCGGATCGAGTTCCGCGAGGGCCTTTTCGAGCGCCTCCGCGGGCACCTTCACCTGGTCGAGCCTGACCCCGTCGAACTTCTCCGCGAAGTCGATCAGCGCCGCGTCGCCCCGATGATGCACGGCCTCGCAGATCGGACGCACCTTCTCCAGGGCGGCCGAGACGTCGAAGTCGGCTCGGGGCAGCAGGTCGCGCAGGGCGGGACCCTCGGGGAGGGCATCGCCGCGCAAATCGATTCGGGAGATCACGGGCTCAATTCTCTCAGACCCGCGTCCGGCACTGTTCGCGCGTATCAATGGCTGATACAGAACCCTCCGGGAACGCGGAAGATCACCTTCACGTCTAGCGTTCGGGGCGTCACTCAGCGGGCATGAACGGTTGTACGAAACCCGTGAGTAGCCAATGCGGAACGAAGCGGAACCCAGCGGAGCCAAGGGGGATGGACGAGACGTGACCGAAGGTGCCGGCCTCCGCGACGGAGACCTGCCGGACGACCTGCCGAACGACCTGACCGCCGCCGAACTCGGCATGTGGCAGGCCTTCCGCAACGGCAGTGTGTACGACCTGAGCAGCGGCGACACCGTCGTCGACGATCCGCACGGCGGGCATCCCTGGGGAGACGAGCGGACGGTACGCGCGCGTATCGTCTGCTGGCTGCTGCTGGACGGCCCGCCCGCCCTCGCCGGCCGGGTCTCCTCGCTGAAGCTGGTCGGCGTGCGGATCAGCGGCACGCTGGACCTGGCGGGCGGCACGGTGGAGCCGTACCTCGAGATGCGCCGCTGCCGCTTCGACCGGGAGATCGTGCTGCCGGAAGCCCGCTTCACCACCCTGCGGCTGGTGGACTGCGCGGTGCCGCGCCTGGAGGCCGCCCGCGTGAACACCGAGGGCGACCTGCACCTGCCGCGCTGCCGCTTCCACAACGGCGTACGGCTCACCGACGCCCACATCGGTACGGATCTGCTGCTCAACCAGGCGATCGTCTACCGCGACCGCAGCGGCCGCTCGATCGCCGCGGACGGCATCAGCGTCGGCCAGGACCTCCAGGCCGAGATGCTGGAGTCGCACGGCGAGATGAGCCTGCGCGGCGCCAGCATCGGCGTGTCGCTGAGCCTGCGGGGGGCGCGGCTGGTCAACCCGTACACGCGGCTCGCACTGAACGCCCCTCAGCTGACCGTGGGACGCACGCTGTACCTGACCCCGGCGGGCGTCGGCAGCCCGCTGCTGAGCGGCCGCACCCCCGCGCGCGGGACGCGCATCCAGCGGTTCGAGTGTCAGGGCGGGGTGCGCCTCGACGACGGGCGGTTCGGGGACGCGGTCGACCTGGAGCGGGCCCGGTTCACCTTCACGGACGAGCAGGAGCTGTCGCTGCGCCGCATCCAGACGCCCGAGCTGCGCTTCCTCGGCGAGCGGGCGGAGCGCGGCGGCGTGGTGCTGTCCGGGGCGCGGGTCGTCAACCTGATGGACCGGGCGGACGCCTGGCCGGGCCCCGGCCGGCTGCACATGGGCGGCTTCCAGTACGAGAATCTGGTGCCGCGTGGCCCGTTCCCGCTGGAGCGGCGGCTGGAGTGGGTGACCGCCGCGACCGCCGAGTACAACCCGGAGCCGTACGAGCGGCTGGCCACCGTACTGCGGGCCGGCGGCGAGGACGAGGACGCGCGCGAGGTGCTCCTCGCCAAGCAGCGCCGCCGCCGCGAGACCCTGCCGCCCGCGGCCAAGCTTGTGGGATACGCGCAGGACTGGATGGTCGCGTACGGCTATCGGCCGGGCCGGGCGGCGGTGTGGATGGCCGTGTTGTGGGCGGCGAGTTCGGTGGCCTTCACCTACGCCGACCCACCACCCCTCAAGGGCGGCGAGCATCCGGCCTGGAACCCGACCCTGTTCGCCCTCGACCTGCTGCTTCCGGTGATCGACCTCGGCCAGGTCGGTTTCTGGCAGCTGAGCGGCGTCTGGCAGTGGCTGGCCGCGGCGATGATCCTGCTGGGCTGGATCCTGGCGACGACGGTGGCGGCGGGGGCGACACGGATGCTGCGCCGAAGCTGAAACTGCTGAGGTCGATGTGGATGATGAGGATGATGTGACTACAGAGCCGAAGATATAGATGTCGGACAGTTGTTGAACAGTGGACCTTTACCTGTTCTTGACCTGACTGCGTACAACTTTCCACGTCTTGCCCGTTCCCTCTGGCGCGGGCGTGACCAGCGGTCCTTCAATGGTCGACACCATGGCTCTGCTGCCCCCGTTCGGCCGGGCGTCCCGGACGACAAGGACCGTAGAACACCCCGCCGCCGGGCTCCCCGTCGACGACGAGGTGCTCCTCGACGCGCCCGACGACCGCCTCGGACCCGCGCTGGTCGCGGCCGGGCGGGGCGCGTACGACACCGCCGCCGAGCTGCTCGCCGCCACGCGCCACAAGGCGCAGTGGGACTACCGCGACGGATACGCGCTGCGCCTGGCCGCGTTCGCGCGCTCACGGCCGGAGTGGCTGGAGGCCTGGTACACCGCCGCCCCGCACGATCCGGACGTCCTGCTGGTCAGGGCCCAGGTCGCCGTGGACCACGCCTGGCAGTCCCCGGCCCGGGCCGAGCTGCTGCGCGGGGTGAGCCCGCTGATCACCGCCGCCGCTCGCGCCGACGACCGCGACCCGGTGCCCTGGCGGATCGCGCTGGACCACGCGCGCGGCTCACGCGCCGGGCACACCTACTTCGGGGAACTGTGGGAGGCGGCCCTGCGCCGCGCCCCGCTCCACTACGGCTGCCATGTGGCGGCCCTGCGCTATCTGGCGTCGTCCTGGCACGGCTCCCACCGCGAGTGCCTCGACTTCGCCGACCGGGCCGCACAGGACGCCCCGGCCGACTCCCTGGTGCAGGCCCTGCCGACCCGGGCGGTCCTCGCGTACCTGAACGACGGCTGCGGTCCGGGGGTGCCGCCCGAGCGGCTGGACGCGGCGGCCGACCGGGCGATCGCGCTCTCCGCCCGGTTCCCGGCGGCCGACCTCTGGCCGGCGGCGATCCGCAACAAGCTGACGTGCGTCCTGGTGGGGCTGGGCCGCTGGGAGGACGCCCTGGAGCAGCTGCGGCTGGTCGGCCCGTACGCCACCTCCTTCCCCTGGAGCCGGTTCTCGGACGATCCGCTGGGCGGGTTCCTGGAAGTGCGCGACGAGGTGCGGCGACGGACGGCCGCCTCCGCACAGGCTCGCGGTGCCCGCGGCGGACATCCACCAAGTGGGCTCGCCGGACGCGTTCACCACGGCGACCACTAGGCTTTGGCGCCGTGACCGTCCGCCTTCCGCTCTTCCCCCTGAACTCGGTGCTGTTCCCGGGTCTCGTGCTGCCGCTCAACGTCTTCGAGGAGCGCTATCGCGCCATGATGCGCGACCTCCTCAAGACCCCTGAGGAGGAAGCGCGCCGTTTCGCCGTCGTGGCGATCCGCGACGGCCACGAGGTGGCCCAGAGCGCCCCCGGCATGCCGGATCCCACGGCGCTGCCCGACCGCGGCCCGGCGGCGGGCTTCGGCCCGGACCCGGTCAAGGCGTTCCACGGGGTGGGGTGCGTGGCGGACGCGGCGACGATCCGGGAGCGGGCCGACGGCACCTTCGAGGTGCTGGCGACCGGCACGTCACGGGTGCGGCTGCTGTCGGTGGACGCGTCGGGCCCCTTCCTCACGGCGGAACTGGAAGAACTTCCCGATGAGACGGGCGAGGAGGCCGGGGCTCTGGCCGAAGGCGTACTCCGCGCGTTCCGCCAGTACCAGAAGCGCCTGGCGGGCGCCCGCGAACGTTCCCTCTCCACCACGGCCGACCTCCCGGACCAGCCGTCGGTCGTCTCCTACCTGGTGGCGGCCGCGATGATGCTGGACACCCCGACGAAGCAACGCCTGCTCCAGGCCCCCGACATCGCGTCCCGCCTGCGCGACGAGCTGAAACTCCTTCGCACCGAGACCTCGATCATCCGTACGCTGCCGTCCCTGCCGGCGTCGGACCTGACGCGCGGCCCGACTAGCCTCAACTGAGCGGGAACTGACCGAAACGACATGGCGAAGAAGTCAAAGAAGCAGCAGCAGTCGGGCGGCACCCCGGCGACCGTGGCCCTGACCGCAGCGGGCATCGACTACACGACCCACTCCTACGACCACGACCCGTCCCACCCCTCCTACGGCGACGAGGCGGCCGAGGCGATGGGTGTGTCCCCCGACAGGGTCTTCAAGACGCTGGTCGCGGACGTGGACGGCAACCTCACCGTGGCCGTGGTGCCGGTCGCCGGCCAACTGGACCTCAAGGCCCTGGCCGCAGCGGTCGGCGGCAAGCGCGCCGCGATGGCCGACCCGGCCCTGGCGGAACGCACCACAGGCTACGTCCGGGGCGGCATCTCCCCCCTCGGCCAGCGCAGAAAACTCCCCACGGTCCTGGACGCCTCGGCCTCCGCCCACCCCACGATCTGCATCTCCGCGGGCCGCCGCGGCCTGGAGGTCGAACTCTCCCCCACCGACCTGACCACCCTCACGAACGCGACCCTGGCCCCCATCGGGCGTGCGTGACCTCTCGACGAACCCGGCCCCCTCGGTTAAGTACGAGAGACATGTCGAAGAAAACCCGGAAACGCAAGTGGCGCACCAAGAAGGGCCGCTCAAACCATGGGCGGCGCCCGGCGTAGGGGCGAGCTCGGTAAAGAGCTTGGTTTCCGGGGCCGCACCTCATGAGTCGACCCCGGATTCCAGCCCACCCGGCACTTGAGAACGACGCCACACGGTCCCCAGCCCCCACCCACCCGTGGGGCCGCCACCTCACGACGCCGGCCCAAGCACTTCAGCCCACCCGACGCTTGAGAACGACGCCACACCATCCCCAGCCCCCACCCACCCGTGGGGGCTCCGCCTCTCGACGCCGGGCTCCAGGTATTTCAGCCCGTCCGGCGCTTGAGAACGACGCCACACCGTCCCCAGCCCCCACCCACCCGTGGGGGCTCCGCCTCTCGACGCCGGGCTCCAGGTATTTCAGCCCGTCCGACGCTTGAGAACGACGCCACACCATCCCCAGCCCCCACCCACCCGTGGGGGCTCCGCCTCTCGACGCCGGGCTCCAGGTATTTCAGCCCGTCCGGCGTTTGAGGACGAGGCCGTTCAGGCCGACAGCGGGGGTCTGGGGGCGGCAGCCCCCAGGGACCGGGGTCGAAGGGGCAGAGCCTCTTCAAGGACGGGACGGGACGGGTAGGGGCGGCGGGGGCGAAATCCACCCGGCCTACCACCAACGTGCCGTCAACCCCGCCCCACGCAAAGCCCTACGCCGGCGGCACCCCATACGGCCCCGCCTGCTGATGCCCCTCAGAGGGCCCTGGCCCCTGATACGGATCCGCATCCCGAGGCCCGAACAACGCCGTCAGCCCAAGGTGCACCACCAACGCCGCAAGCGGCCACGCCAGCCACACTCCCTTCGCCCCCAACTTCAACGGCGCTGAAAACGTAACCCCCTTGCCCACCTCCTGCGCGTGGGCGATCACATCCTCGGTAGGCCCGAGCCACACCCCGACCCGCCACGCCAGCAACGACCCGAGAAACCCCCCGACCGCCAGCGCAACCACCAACGGCACACCCCCACGCCGCCGCCACAGAAACACACCCACCGCACTGACCAGCCCGAACGCAAGCGCAAGCAGAGTGAACGTTCCGTCCACCCCGACGGCCTGCTCCCCCTCGGAGTCCTTGAAGTAGACGACCCAGCTCTTGTCGACGACGTCCCCGACCAGCGGCACACTCGGCGTCAGCCACCACCACAGCACCCCGAGCAGCGCCCCGAAGAACGCCACGACCACCGCGACCACGGCGGCCTCTCGCACTTCGGTCTTCATGCCGGGACCGTCCTGTTCGTACGAGCCAGATATGCCGTACGGGCCGTGAGAGCCATGGGGGCCATGAGGGCCATCAGGACTCGGCGCCCCGGGCGGAGCCCCGTACACGGCGTCGTGCGGAGCACCCTGCGGGGCCCCGTAGGAGGCGGAACCCGCGTGCCCACCGGCGGGCGGCTGCCACGCATCGTTCGAGGACTGGTCACGCGGGTGCGGTGGTGGAGTCAGCGGAGCGGTCACCCTGCCATCGTGCCAGGCCGCCCTGTGCGACGCGTCACCGGACGGCCGCCCGGCGGTACGCCCAGGTGGCAACGGCCAGCGAGACGACGCCGACCAATGCGCACACGGCCAGATCCCCGAGCACGAACGCCCAGTCGGGCCGTTCCCCGAAGGTCCGCGCGAAGGCCTCCACGCCGTACGTCGACGGCAGCAGGTCGCGGGTGAACCGGACCGCCTCCGGCATCCGGTCGGCCGGCAGCACACCCAGCAGCAGGGCCGCGGACATCCCCAGCTGCCCGAGGAGCGTGGCCAGTTCGGGCCGCGGCGCGAGCAGGCCGAGCGCGGCGCCCAGCCCGGCGAGCGCGGCGCCCGCCAGTGGGATCACGGCGACGAGCACCCACAGATGGGCGACCGGCAACCCGAACAGCGCACACCCGAAGGCGGCCGTCACCACGGTCCCCGGCACGGTGAAGGAGGCGTACGCCCCCGCCGCGCCCAGCACCACCGCGGCGGGCGGCACCGGCAGGGTGGCGTAGTGATCGAGCCCGCCGCTGGCCCGCAGCTGCCCGAAGTACTGCGCGAGCAGGTTCAGCGCGACGAAGGCGACCACGAGCACGGACGACCCGGCCACCACGGCCTGGGCCTCGGCCCCGCCGTCCACGACCCCGCGCATCAGGATCATGATCCCGATCGACTGGAAGGTCGCCACGAAGAGCAGCGGGATACGCGCGACCCGCGCCCTGGACAGCTGCGCCCGGTACACGGCGCACAGGGACGGCCACAGCCGCGCACGCGGTCCGAGCTCGGCCACGGCAGGCGCGGCCGTCTCGTCCACGGCCAGGGCACTGCCCGGCAGAACCTCGGCGGGTACGACACTCACGTGGCGCTGCTCCCTTTCACACGGGGGTTCACGGGGGAGGTGGCCCTGTTCCGTACGGATACGGATACGGATACGGATACGGCGGTCTGCGTGCTCAAGCCTTCACCAGCCCCTGCTGTGCGGCGCCGCCCAGCGCCAGGTAGACGTCCTCCAGGCTCGGCGTGGCGAGCGTGAAGTCGTCCAGCGCGGCGAAGGCCGCCCCGCCGGTGACGGTGGCGACGACCGCGCGGGCCTCCTCGGGGGCGAGCCGCAGCGTCCAGCGACGCCCGGACTCCACGACCCGGTCCTGCAGCGCGGCGACCTCCGGCACGTCCAGCGGCGGCCGGTCCCGCCACAGCAGGTCGACCCGGACCTCGCCCGCGACGCGCTCCTTGAGCCCGGACGGCGTGTCACAGGCGATCACGCGGCCCCGGTCGAGCACCGCGACCCGGTCGAGCACGGTCTCGGCCTCGATGACGTTGTGGGTGACGAGCAGCACCGTCGTGCCGCGCTCGGCCCGGCGCCGGTCCACGGCCGACCACACGGCCCGCCGCGCCACCGGGTCCATCGCGGCGGTCGGCTCGTCCAGCACGAGCAGCGGCCGCTCCCCCACCAGCGCGGCGGCGAAGCAGGCCAGCCGCCGCTGCCCGCCGGACAGCTTCTTCAGCGGCCGCCCCGCGAGCGGGGTGAGCCCCAGTTCGTCGAGTACGGCGTCCCGCTCGGCCCGTGCGTCCCGGACGTCCAGGCCGCGCAGCCGCCCGGTCGTCTCAGCGGCGAGCGAGACGGTCAGCTCGTCGAGGGCGGTCGACTCCTGGCCGAGGTACGCCAGAATCCGCGCGGCCCGCTCCGGGTGCCGCACGATGTCGTGCCCGAGGATCTCGACGCTCCCGGCGTCGGGCCGCATCAAGCCGGTGAGCTGGCGCACGAGCGTGGTCTTGCCGGCCCCGTTGGGCCCGAGCAGTCCGAAGATCTCGCCGCGCCGGATGTCCAGCCGTACGTCGTCGGTGGCCCGCACCTCGGGCGTGGCCGGCGCCCCGCGGCGTCCGCGCACGGCCGGGTAGGTCTTCGTCAGCCCACGCAGGGCGCACACGACATCACCATCGTGCCGAAATGCCTGTGCCGCGCGCGTACTCACAAGGGACGAGCCTACGGGGTCCGGACCCCCGTTCCGTGCCCGGGGCGGCGACTGGGCACAAATCGCCTGCTTGTCGTAAGAAACCCGCAGGTAACCCGGAATTCGCCGGGGTCACTCCCCGGCAGGCGCATGTTCCGCAGCCGTGCGTACGTCGATCTCCCGCCAGAAACCGGCACGGATCGCGTACCGGTCGTGCTCGTCGATCTGGTCGTCCTTGTGTGCGAGCAACCCGAACCGGGCCGCGTACCTCAGCAGCTCCCCGTCGATCCGGTGCGGGATCCGCGGATACATCCCGGACAGCTTCTGCAGATTGCTCTGCTCCCCCAGCCGCTCCATCCACCGCCGTGCGAAGACCTGCCCCACCTCGTAGGGATCGCCGCCGACCGTCGTGATGTCCTCCTCCCGGTCGGCCCACCGCTGCTCGGCGGTGGTCAGCTGCGCGAGCGTCGGCATGGAGGCGGCGTCGGGCGGCTCGGCCGCGACGCCGGGCCGGTCGACCCAGCCCTTGTCGGAGGACCAGCGCAGGGTCGCGCTCGCCGGGGTCGGGGCGGGCGGCACACCGGGCGCGCGCAGGGCGGCGAGGTCCTTCGGCGTGGGCACACCCTTGGGCGCGGGCACCCGCTCCTGCGTGCCGTTCTCCGAGGCGGCGGCCTGCGCGTGCTCGCTCTCCTCGGCGGGCCGCCGGGTCGTCGCGCCGAGCGCGGAGTCGGGCAGCGGTGCGGACAGGATCGCGGCGATCTCGGGCCGGGGCACGGGCGGCGGTGCGCACACCCCGGTGAGCTCCTTGGCACGTACGGCCTTGGTGATCCACGAACGGTCGAGGACGCGCCGCTCGTCCGCCTCGGCGACCAGGTCCTCGGACTGGTTGTAGTCACCGTCGGCGGCCTGCACGGCCCACAGATGTACGGCGACCCCATGCTCCTTGGCGGCCATCATGCCCGGCAGCAGATCCCCGTCACCGGTCACCAGCACGACGTCCGAGCAGGCGCGGTTGCGGGCCAGTTCGGTCAGCTCGGCGTGCATCGCGGCGTCCACGCCCTTCTGTGCCCAGCGGCCGTCGCTTCGGGTCAGGGCACCGAGCCGGACGGTGACCCGGGGCATCACCCGCAGCCTGCGGTGCTCGGGCTGGGGGACTCGGTCGGGGGCGCCGTCGAACCAGTAGATGCGCAGCAGGGGCTGCTGGGTGTCGGACTCGGCGCGTTCGCGCAGCCCCTGGATGAGGGCGGTGTGATCGACGGTGATCCGGGACCGGGATGGTTCCCCGGCGAGCAGGCTGGCGGCGGCCCCCAGCAGATACCCGGCGTCCACCAGGACGATGCAGCGGTCCACGCGACTCACCCTCTTCCCGGGAGGTTTGCTTTGGGCTTCCTTCGAGTCTGCCCGACCACGCGGAGGTTAACGGGGCGAACTCGATCTTCGGCGTGGCGTTTCGGGGCATCGAATCCTCAGCGCGCCATGCCTCACGCCCCGACAACCGCTGTTACGCACGGTAATTATCCGAAATGCGTTCTTAGTCAGCCTATGTGAATCTGGTCCCGGCCCTGGCCCCTAGATCCCCCACAGGAGGCATCACCATGGCCAAGAACAAGAAACAGGACCGGAAGCAGCCGCAGTCCGAGCGTGGTCAGCAGCAGGCTCAGCAGTCCGCGATGGAGACGCAGACCGAGCAGCGCGCCTCGCAGGTGACTCCCGGCGACATGGCCCGCAAAGGCCGGCAGAAGCGCTTCGGTCACAACTGACATCTGCATATCGGGTCGTTGAGACCCAGGCACATCAAGAGGGGCGCACCCCGTACAAGGTGCGCCCCTCTCGCGCTTTCAGCGCCGGCGCTTCGGCACGCGGTCGTTCAGCCCGCCAGACAGGACGGCCCGAGCAGCACCTTGAGGTCGCCGAAGAGCGCCGGGTCGGGCTTCACACGGTGCCGGTCCAGCCGCAGCACCGTGGTCTTGGTCGGGCCCTGGAGCTTGATGCGGACCTCGCTGTCGCCCTTGTGATGGCTGAGGATCTCGCCGAGGCGGTTGATCATCGGCGGGGTGACCCTGGTGGCCGGGATGGTGAGGATCACGGGCGCGTTGGTGCCCGCGTTCGACAGGTCGGGGACCTGGAGCTCCATCGCGACCAGCCGCGGCACGTCCTCGCGCTTGTCGAGGCGTCCCTTGACGAACACGACGGCGTCCTCGACGAGTTGGGTCGACACCAGCTGGTACGTCGCCGGGAAGAACATGCACTCGATGGAACCGGCGAGGTCCTCGACGGTGGCGATCGCCCAGGCGTTGCCCTGCTTGGTCATCTTGCGCTGGAGGCCGGAGATGATGCCGCCGATGGTCACGACGGCACCGTCCGCGTGCTCACCGCCGGTCAGCTGGGCGATGCCCGCGTCGGCCTTGTCGGACAGCACGTGCTCCAGGCCGAACAGGGGGTGGTCGGAGACGTACAGACCGAGCATCTCCCGCTCCTGGGCGAGCAGATAGGTCTTCTCCCACTCGTCCTCGGTGAAGACGACGTCAAGTCCGAAGCCGGGCTCGTTGCTCTCCTCCTCGCCCATGCCGCCGAAGAGGTCGAACTGGCCCTCGGCCTCCTTGCGCTTGACCGCGACCACGTTGTCGATCATCGGCTCGAAGTGCGCGGTGAGGCCCTTGCGGGTGTGCCCCAGGCTGTCGAACGCGCCCGCCTTGATCAGCGATTCCGTGGTCCGCTTGTTGCAGGCCACGGCCTCGACCTTGTCGAGGTAGTCGGGGAAGGAGCCGTACTTGCCCTTGGCCTTGCGGCTCCTGATGATCGACTCCACCACGTTCGTGCCGACGTTGCGGACGGCTTCGAGGCCGAAGAGGATCACGTCGTCGCCCTGCGCGGCGAAGTTGTGCACCGACTCGTTGACGTTCGGCGGGAGCACCTTGATGCCCATGCGCCGGCACTCGTTGAGGTAGACGGCCGACTTGTCCTTGTCGTCCTTGACCGAGGTGAGCAGTCCGGCCATGTACTCGGCGGGGTGGTTGGCCTTCAGATAGGCGGTCCAGTACGAGACCAGGCCGTACGCGGCGGAGTGCGCCTTGTTGAACGCGTAGCCGGCGAAGGGGACCAGCACGTCCCACAGGGCCTGGATGGCCTCGTCGCTGTAGCCCTTGTCGCGGGCGCCCTTCTGGAAGAGGACGAAGTTCTTCGCCAGTTCGTCGGGCTTCTTCTTGCCCATCACGCGGCGCAGGATGTCGGCCTCGCCGAGCGAGTACCCGGCGATGATCTGGGCGGCCTTCTGCACCTGCTCCTGGTAGACGATCAGGCCGTAGGTGACGGCCAGGACCTCTTCGAGGGGCTCCTCCAGCTCCTTGTGGATCGGGGTGATCTCCTGGAGCTTGTTCTTGCGCAGGGCGTAGTTGGTGTGCGAGTCCATGCCCATCGGGCCCGGACGGTACAGCGCCGACACGGCGGAGATGTCTTCGAAGTTGTCGGGCTTCATCAGCCGCAGCAGCGAACGCATCGGACCGCCGTCGAACTGGAAGACGCCCAGGGTGTCGCCGCGCTGGAGGAGTTCGAAGGTCTTCGGGTCGTCGAGCGGCAGAGACAGCAGGTCGAGGTCGATGCCCTTGTTGGACTTCACCATCTTGACGGCGTCGTCCATGATCGTCAGGTTGCGCAGGCCGAGGAAGTCCATCTTCAGCAGGCCGAGCGACTCGCACTGCGGGTAGTCCCACTGCGTGATGGTCACGCCGTCGGTGTGCCGCACCCAGATCGGGGCGTGGTCGACGATGGGCTCGCTGGACATGATCACGCCGGCGGCGTGCACGCCCATCTGCCGCACCAGGCCCTCGACGCCCTTCGCGGTGTCGATGACCTTCTTGACGTCCGGCTCGTTCTCGTACATCCCGCGGATCTCCCCCGCCTCGCTGTAGCGAGGGTGCGTGGGGTTGGTGATGCCGTCGAGGTCGATGCCCTTGCCGAGGACGTCGGCGGGCATCGCCTTGGTGAGGCGGTCGCCCATCGCGTACGGGTAGCCCAGCACGCGCGCGGAGTCCTTGATGGCGTTCTTCGCCTTGATCTTGCCGTAGGTGCCGATCATGGCGACCTTGTCGGCGCCGTACTTCTCCGTGACGTACCTGATCACCTCGACGCGCCTGCGCTCGTCGAAGTCGATGTCGACGTCGGGCATGGAGACGCGCTCGGGGTTGAGGAACCGCTCGAAGATCAGGCCGTGCGGGATCGGGTCGAGGTCGGTGATGCCCATGGCGTAGGCGACGATCGAGCCGGCCGCGGAGCCTCGGCCGGGGCCGACCGCGATGCCGTTGTTCTTGGCCCACATGATGAAGTCGGCGACGACGAGGAAGTAGCCCGGGAACCCCATCTGGATGATGACGTCCATCTCGTACTCGACCTGCTTCTGGCGGTCGTCGGGGATGCCGCCCGGGAAGCGGCGCTCCATGCCCCGGCGCACCTCCTCCTTGAACCAGGTGACCTCGGTGAAGCCCTCGGGGATGTCGAACCTGGGCATGAGGTCGCGCTTTTCGAACATGCCGTCGGTGTCGACCATCTCGGCCACGAGGAGCGTGTTGGCGCACCCCTCCTGCCAGGCGTCCGAGGAGTCGACGGCGTACATCTCGTCCGTGGACTTCAGGTAGTAGCCGGTGCCGTCGAACCTGAAGCGGTCCGGGTCGGAGAGGTTCTTGCCGGTCTGGATGCACAGCAGGGCGTCATGGGCGGTCGCCTCGTGCGCGTACGTGTAGTGCGAGTCGTTGGTGACCAGCGGGGGGATTCCGAGCTTCTTGCCGATCTCCAGGAGACCGTCGCGGACCCGGTGCTCGATCTCGATGCCGTGGTCCATCAGCTCCAGGAAGTAGCGGTCCTTGCCGAAGATGTCCTGGTAGTCGGCGGCGGCCTTCAGTGCCTCGTCGTACTGGCCGAGGCGCAGCCGGGTCTGGAGCTCGCCGGAGGGGCAGCCGGTGGAGGCGACGATCCCCTCGGACCACTGGGAGATCGTCTCCTTGTCCATCCGGGGCCACTTCTGCAGCCAGCCCTCGGCATACGCGTCCGAGGACAGCCGGAAGAGGTTGTGCAGGCCCGTCTTGTTGACGGCCCACATCGTCTTGTGGGTGTAACCACCGGAACCGGAGACGTCGTCACGCTTCTGGTGCGGCTGGCCCCACTGGATCTTGCGCTTGTTGCGCCGGGACTCGGGGGCGACATACGCCTCGATCCCGATGATCGGGGTGACTCCGGCCTTCTTCGCGGTGTGGAAGAAGTCGTACGCCCCGTGGAGGTTGCCGTGGTCGGACATGGCGATGTGCGTCATGCCCATCTCATTGCACGCGTCGAACATGTCCTTCAGCCGCGCGGCACCGTCCAGCAGCGAGTACTGGGTGTGGACGTGCAGGTGCGTGAACGGCGGCTTTGACACGGCGTGGCCTCCAGGGAAAACGCTCGGCAACGGGCTGGCGGACAGTTCGGGGGACAGCGTCGAAGTCTATGCCTCGGCACTGACACTCAGAGGGCTGCCCCGCGTACCTTCACAGCGAGGGACGACGGGCACTTTCGTCCGCCCCCGCCCGTTGAAGACGACAGAAACGCTGTCGTACACGTTCATGCACCAGGAGGCACCCAGCGATGTCGGTCCCCAAGCTCAACGGCGAGCAGCGCGGCGACGAGATCCTCGCCGTCTTCGACACCGCCTTCGGCGAGCTCCTGGCCGCCGACCCGGCCGCGTTCCGCGTGAAGTTCCGGAAGATGGCGGCCTCGGCCTTCGCGTTCTACCGCGGCACGGCGTGCCTCTTCTACCACGACCTGGAGCCCGAGAAGCGCGGCGGACCGTACCTCGACGAGCGCACCTCGCGCGTGTGGATCCACGGCGATCTGCACGCGGAGAACTTCGGCACCTATATGGACGCCAACGGCCGGTTGATCTTCAACGTCAACGACTTCGACGAGGCGTACGTCGGCCCCTTCACCTGGGACCTCAAGCGCTTCGCCGCCTCCGTCGCCCTGATCGGGTACGCCAAGGCGTTCGGCGACGAGCAGATCACCGAGCTGGTGCGGATCTACGCGGGCGCGTACCGCGAGCGCGTGCACGCCCTGGCGACCGGCGCCAAGAGCGACGAGGTCCCGCCGTTCACGCTGGACACCGCGCAGGGCCCGCTCCTGGACGCGCTGCGGGACGCCCGCTCGCTGACCCGCTTCGGGCTGCTGGAGTCCATGACCGAGATCCGTGACTTCGAGCGCCGCTTCGCGCCGGGCGGCGGCTCCATCGAGCTGGACGCGGCCACCCGGTACAAGGTGCTGGCCGCCTTCGACGGCTATCTGGAGACGCTGCCGGACGCGTCGCTGGCCCGCCCGGACTCGTACCGGGTGAAGGACGTGGTCGGCCGCCGCGGCATCGGCATCGGATCGGCCGGACTGCCGTCGTACAACATCCTTCTGGAGGGCCACACCGACGCCCTCGAGAACGACGTCGTGATCTACATCAAGCAGGCCCAGACCCCGGCCGTCTCCCGGCACATCACGGACCAGGCGCTGCACGACTACTTCCAGCACGAGGGTCACCGCACGGTGATCTCCCAGCGCGCCCTTCAGGCGAACGCCGACCCGTGGCTGGGCTGGACCGAGCTGGACGGCGCGGGCCAGCTGGTCGCCGAGGTCTCGCCGTACGCCGTGGACCTGGACTGGGGCGACATCGACGACCCGGAGGAGATCGCGGCGGTGGTCGCCGACCTCGGGCGGGCCACGGCCACGATGCACGCGGCGGCGGACGACACCTCCGGCGAGTCCCTGGTGCCGTTCTCCACCGAGCGGGCGATCGACGCGGCGATCGCGGCCGACGAGGACGGCTTCGCAGACCTCCTGGTCGACTTCGCGCACTCCTACGGCGCACGCGCGCGTGCCGACCACCAGACCTTCGTGGACCTGTTCCGCAACGGCCGGATTCCGGGTCTGTGACGGAAAGGCCGTTCACTGGCCCTCACCGTCTCTTCACAGGCACCCTTTAGGGGTCTCTTACAGGCCCACGTGACACACTCTCCACCGCTATGGACATATCCGGGACCCAGCTGCGAGCCGTACGCGCGGCGCTGTTCACGTCACTCGTCGTGACGCTCAGCACCGCGTCACACGTGCTGCTCTCGCGGGCGCCCCTGCCGTTGAACACGGTGGCCCTGCTCGCCGCCACCGTGTTCGTCCTCGCGTTCGCCCTGGCCGGCCGCGAGCGGACCTTCGGGCGGATCGCCGCCCTGCTGATCCCGCTGGAGCTGGCCGCCGACACGATCCTCACGACCGGCCAGCACGTCTGTTACGGCAAGGCGGGCGGACCGGTCGCCGGACCGCTGGCCTCGGTCGGCTGGGACGTCCTGTGCGGCGACGGCACCCGGGTCGGCACCCCGCTGGCCCAGGTCACCGGCACCGACCCCGAAGAGCTCGGCGGTCTCCTCGCCCACGCCGACCCGGCCACCGCCTGGCTGCTGCTCGGCGCGCACGTCGGCGTCGGCCTCCTCGCCGCCGCGTGGCTGCGCCGCGGCGAGCGGGCGCTGGCCCAGCTGGTGCGGGCGGTCACGGCGACGACGTTCCGCCCGCTGCTGCTGGCGGTGGCGGCCGTGGCCGTACGGCTGCCCCGGTCGGGCCGCCGTCTGCCGCGCCCCACCCGCCGGACGGCCGCCGCCCGCAACCGCCTCTTCGTGCACTCCCTGGGACGGCGTGGACCACCGTGCTCGCCCGCCTTCACCTGCGCGTGAACGGCACTTGAGCAGCACCTTCCACCCCATACGTATCTCGCACACACCTATGTGCGCGTCCCCATGGAGAACACCAACATGAGCAAGCGGAACAGCCAGGCGTCGAAGTCGGCGGCCCGGGAGCGGCTGCGCGCCGAGCGCGAGCGCGAGGCCAAGCGCGCGAAGGTCAGGCGACAGCTCATCGTCGCCGCCTCGGTCGTCGGCGTCCTGGCGGCGGCCGGCGGCATCGGCTACGCGGTCGTCCAGGCCAACAAGCCCAGTCACTGGGAGGCCGTGAAGGACGAGAAGGTCGTCACCCCGGCCAACACCACCGGCACGAACGGCACGACCGTCGTCGTCGGCAAGGACAGCGCCAAGAAGACGGTCAAGATCTACGAGGACCCGCGCTGCCCCGTCTGCGCCTCGTTCGAGCAGGCCGTCGGCCCGACGGTCGACAAGGACCTCGAGGACGGCAAGTACAAGCTCCAGTTCGTCGGCGGCACGTTCCTCGACGGCGACGGGCTGAAGGACGGCAAGATCGGTTCCAACGGCGAGGGCTCCAAGAACGCGATGAGCGCCATGGGCGCCGCGCTGAACGTGAGCCCGGAGGCGTTCCTCGAGTACAAGACCGCGCTCTACTCGACGAAGTTCCACCCGGCGGAGTCCGAGGACAAGCTGGCGGACGACAAGTACCTGATCGAGATCGGCGACTCGGTCCCCGCCCTGAAGAACAACGCCAAGTTCCAGAACGCCGTGAAGAAGGGCACCTACGACGCCTGGGCGCTGGCCATGTCCAAGTCCTTCGACACCAACAAGGACGGCGTGACGGGCACCCCGAGTTTCGTCGTGGACGGCAAGATCCAGACCTCCAACCCCAACCAGCCGTGGACGGCCGCCGAGTACACCAAGGCGGTGGACGCGGCCCTCAAGGGCTGACGCCAACCGGGATACCGGCCTCCGCGTGAAGAGCGGGCGAACTTTCACGAGTTCGCCCGCTCTTGCTCATACCGATCAGTAACCTGATCGGCTGTGACCAGTCGATACAGATCATCCGAGCAGCTCAATTCCCTTACCCCGCGCCGCCGTACGGTCGTCAAGGCCGCGGCGGCGACGGCTGTGCTGGCCGGCCCGCTGGCCGCCGCGCTGCCCGCCAAGGCCGCCGACGCGGTCCCCGCCTTCCTGCACGGCGTCGCCTCCGGTGACCCGCTGCCGGACGGGGTCCTGCTGTGGACCCGGGTGACGCCCACCCCCGACGCCACCCCCGGCTCGGGCCTCGGTCCGGACACCGAGGTCAGCTGGGTCGTGGCCCGGGACAAGGCGCTGATGAACATCGTCGCCAAAGGCTCGACCACCGCGAGGGCCGCCTCCGACCACACCGTCAAGGCGGACATACGCGGCCTGGAGCCGGCCACCGACTACTGGTTCCGCTTCTCGGCCGGCGGCACGGACTCCCCGGTGGCGCGCACCCGCACCGCGCCGGCGGCGAACGCGTCCGTCGCGGGCCTGCGCTTCGGCGTGGTCTCCTGCGCCAACTGGGAGGCCGGCTACTTCGCCTCGTACCGTCACCTCGCGGCCCGCGGCGACCTGGACGCCTGGCTGCACCTCGGCGACTACATCTACGAGTACGGCGCGGGCCAGTACGGCACGCGTGGCAAGTCCGTGCGGCAGACCGCGCCCACCCACGAGATCCTCACGCTCGCCGACTACCGCATCCGGCACGGCCAGTACAAGACGGACGCGGATCTCCAGGCCCTGCACGCGAAGGCGCCGGTCATCGCGATCTGGGACGACCACGAGATCGCCAACGACACCTGGTCGGGCGGCGCCGAGAACCACACCGAGGGCGCCGAGGGCACCTGGGCCGCGCGCCAGGCCGCCGCCAAGCAGGCCTACTTCGAGTGGATGCCGGTGCGCCCGGCGATCGCCGGCACCACCTACCGCAGCCTGCGCTTCGGCAAGCTCGCCGACCTCTCCCTGCTCGACCTGCGCTCCTTCCGCTCGCAGCAGGCCGCCGTCGGCAACGGCGACGTCGACGACCCGGACCGTACGCTCACCGGGCGGGCCCAACTGGACTGGCTGAAGGCGGGGCTGAAGTCCTCCGACACCACCTGGCGACTCGTCGGCAACTCGGTGATGATCTCGCCGTTCGCGATCGGCTCCCTCACCGCGGACCTGCTCAAGCCGCTCGCCAAACTGCTGGGCCTGCCGCAGGAGGGCCTCGCCCTCAACACCGACCAGTGGGACGGCTACACGGACGACCGCCGGGAACTCCTCGCCCACCTGCGCTCGAACGCGATCCGCAACACGGTGTTCCTGACCGGTGACATCCACATGGCATGGGCCAACGACGTGCCGGTGGACGCCGGTACCTACCCGCTGTCCGCCTCCGCCGCCACGGAGTTCGTGGTCACGTCGGTCACCTCCGACAACCTCGACGACATCGTGAAGGTCCCCGAGGGCACGGTCTCCGCGATCGCCTCACCGATCATCAAGGCCGCCAACCGGCACGTCCACTGGATCGACACCGACCGCCACGGCTACGGCGTCCTGGACATCACGGCCGAGCGCGCGCAGATGGACTACTACGTCCTGTCCGACAAGACCAAGCAGGCCGCGACCTCGTCCTGGGCCCGGTCCTACCGCACCCGCAGCGGCACGCAGAAGGTCGAGCGGACGTACGACCCCGTCTGACGCGGACGTACGGCCTCGCCGAACGGCCCCTAGAGGGTGTCGAGGAAGCCGAGTGCCACCCGCCAGGTGGCCTCGGCGGCCTCCTCGTCGTAGTCCGGCAGCTCCGGGTCGGTGTAGAGGTGGCCGGCCCCCGCGTATCTGTACACCTCGACGTCGGCGCCCGCCCGGCCCATCTGGAGATACCAGGCGCTCAGCCAGTCGTCCGTCTCGAACGGGTCCGGCTCGGCGACATGCAACTGCACCGGCAGCTCGTCCACCGAGGCGTTCGCCGCGATGTCCGACGTGCCGTGCAGGAGCAGCAGGCCGCGCGCCTTCTCGTCGCCGAGCGCGAGGGTCTGCGCGATGGACGCGCCGAGCGAGAACCCGGCGTAGACCAGCCCTCGGTCCGAGTAGGGCGCCGCGGCCAGCACGGCCCGCTTCAGCACCTCGTCCTTGCCGATCCGCTCGTTGAACTCCATGCCCTCCTCGACCGTCTCGAACGTGCGTCCCTCGAAGAGGTCCGGCGTCCACACCTCGTGTCCGGCGGCGCGCAGCCGGTCCGCTGCCTCCCGCACCGCGGGCCTGAGGCCATAGGTCGAGTGAAAGAGCACGATGTTCATGAAGCCATGGTGCCAGCCGGGTCCGACAACGCCGTGACCACCGCCTCACCGACGCACATGTTCATGACCCCCCTCTGCTGGTTACGTTCGGAGGCATGGAGAACATACTCCGCCCGCTGATCGTGATCGGCGGCTCGGTTCTGCTCACCCTGATCATCGGGTGGGCCACCGACCGCCTCATGCGCAAGGCCGACGAACGGCACAGTGAGACGCCCCTGTGGGGTCTGCTGCGCCGCGCCCGCGTCCCGTACCAGCTCGTGCTGTGCGCGGCCCTCCTCAGAGGGTCGTACGACGAGGCGCAGCTGCTGCTGGAACACCGGATCGCCGTCGGCCGGGTGCTGACGCTGGTGCTGATCGGGGCGGCCGCCTGGCTGGCGATCCGTATCGCGGCGGCGGTCGTGGAGACCACGTACAGCCGCTACGCCCGCGCCCACCGCGATCCGGCCCGGGTCCGGCGGGTGCGCACACAGGTGACGTTGATCATGCGTGTGGTGGCGGCGGTAGTCGGCGTGGTCGCCGTGGCGGCGATGCTGCTGACCTTCCCGGCGTTCCGCGCGGCCGGCGCCTCGCTGCTGGCCTCGGCCGGCATCCTCGGCATCGTCGCCGGTGTCGCGGCCCAGTCCACGCTGAGCAACATGTTCGCCGGGTTCCAGATCGCCTTCGGGGACATGGTGCGCCTCGGGGACACGGTCGTGGTGGACGGCGAGTGGGGCACGGTCGAGGAGATCACGCTGACGTTCCTGACCGTACGGACCTGGGACGAGCGCCGTATCACGATGCCTGTGTCGTACTTCACGTCGAAGGCCTTCGAGAACTGGTCGCGTGGCGGCGCCCAGATGACCGGCACCGTCTTCCTCCACGTCGACCACTCGGCGCCGATGGAGAAGATGCGCGAGCGGCTCCGCGACATCCTGCGCGAGTGCCCGGCATGGGACGGCCGCGACTACGGCCTGGTCGTCACCGACTCCACGCCCAGCACCATGGAGGTGCGGGCCCTGGTCACGGCGAAGGACGCGGACGACCTGTGGACGGTACGGGTCACGGTGCGCGAGCAGCTGATCCGCTGGCTGACCGACGAGCACCCGTACGCGCTGCCGCGCGTCAACGCGACGGACGCGGCCCTGCCGCCCGGTTTCCCCGCTCCCGGCCGCGTCCCGGCCCGCCGCACCCACCAGCACGACCACCAGCCGACGGCGCGCCCGGAGCGCCCCTGAGGGGTTCAGTGGCCGCGCTCGGCCCCGCCGTTGACCTGGATGATCTGCGAGGTGACGTGCCCGGCGGCGTGGGACGCCAGCCAGTGCAGGGTCGCGGCGACGTCGCCGGGCGTGGCCGCACGCCCGGTCGACGTCTCCGCGACGAGCCGGTCCCGCCGCTCCTCGTCCATCGCGCCGCCGAAGAACTCGGTGTCCTCGACGTACCCGGGTGCGACCACGTTCACGGTGATCCCGCGCGGCCCCAGCCGCCGGGCCAGATCATGGGCGTACGGATGCAGCGCCGCCTTGGACGCCGCGTACGCCACGTTGCCGGACCCCCGGAACGCGGCGATGGAGCCGATGAACAGCACCCGCCCGCCGGGGTCGGCGAGCCGGTCCTTCAGTGCCTCGGTGAGCAGGGCCGCGGTCAGGGTGTTGAGGCCGAAGTTGAGGCTCCAGTTGTGCAGGACCACGTCGAGGGGCTCGTCGCTGTCCACCTCGGGCTCCAGATGGCCGGCGCCTCCGGCGCTGTGGACCAGCACGTCCACGGTGCCGAGCTCCGCCGCCACGAAGCGCTCCACGCCCCGCGCACCGCGCGGCTTGCTCAGGTCCACGGCGTAGGTGAGGGCCCCGGGCACGCCGGCCTGCTCCAGCACCTCGGCGCGCCGCCCGAGCAGCAGCACCTGATCCCCGTCCGCCGCGAACAGCTGCGCCGTCGCGAGCCCGATTCCCGTACCGCCACCACTGATCACCACGTTGCGAGCCATGATCAGAGCGTACGGAGGGACGGCCGCGGGCGGCGGGATCACCGCAGACTGCGCACGTCCAAATGCCGCAGCACCCGGTCCACCACCTCGGGATTGGCACCCGGTTCACTGCGTGCCGCCAGTACCTCGTGCCGCGCCGCGCTGAGCAACTCGCCCTGGATCCGCCGCACCCGCTTCAGCCGCCGCACCCGCTGCTGAGAGGCCTCCCTGCGCTCCTCCTCGCCCATCTCCGGGCTGATCCGCACCCCGATCTCGAACGCCCGGCGCAGCATCTGCTCGGAGAGCTCCTCGGGGAGGTCCTCGACGTCCTCGATCTCCCGCAGCCGCCGCTTCGCCGCCTTGGCCGCGCGCACCGCCAGCTGCTTCTCGAACTCCTTCTCCTGGTCGCTGTCGGCGCGCACCCCGAGCCGCTTCACCAGCCACGGCAGGGTCAGCCCCTGCAGTACCAGCGTCGCCATGATCACCCCGAAGGCGATGAACACGATCTCGTCCCGGTCGGGAAAGGGCGCGCCCGAGTCCGTCTCCAGCGGAACCGCCAGCGCCAGGGCCACCGAGGCGACGCCGCGCATCCCCGACCACCACATCACGACGGTCTCGCGCCAGCTCGTCGGGATCTCCTCGTCGTAGTCCCGTCTCGCGTGCATGCGCTTGGTGAGCCACGTCGCCGGCAGCAGCCACAGCAGCCGCACCGCCACGACGACGCCGACCACCGCGGCCGCCCAGCCGAGCATCTCGCTCCACCGCCCGGACGCCGTCCGCACGGCGATGTGCAGTTCGAGCCCGATCAGTCCGAAGGCGACGCCGGTGACCAGCGTGTCGACGATGTCCCAGAAGGTGTGCCCGGCGAGCCGCGTCATCACGTCGTCGGCGTCGGTGGCGTACTCGGCGAGGAACAGGGCGGTGACGAGCACGGCGAGCACACCGGAGCCTTGGAGTTCCTCGGCCAGCACATACGAGGCGTACGGCACGAGCAAGGTGAGCGAGATCTGCAGGGTCGCGTCGCCCAGCAGGTCCATCAGCTTGTTGGCGCCCCATCCGAGGGCGAGCCCGACGGCCAGCGCCACCACGGCGGAGAGCACCAGGTCGAGTCCGGCCTCCCATGGGGAGAAGGTCCCGCTCACGGCGGCGGCGATCGCCACGTGGTAGAGCACGATGGCCGTCACGTCGTTGAAGAGCCCCTCGCCCTCCAGGATGGACACCAGGCGCCTCGGCAGCCCCAGTTGCCCGGCGACGGCGGTCGCCGCGACCGGGTCGGGCGGTGCGACGAGTGCACCCAGCGCCACGGCGGCGGCCAGCGGCAGCCCCGGCACGATCGCGTGGGCGACGGCGGCGACGCACAGCGTCGTGACGAAGACCAGCGCCACGGCCAGCAGGAAGATGGGCCGCAGATTCGCCGCGAACTGCCGCCACGACGTGCGCCGTACGGCCGCGTAGAGCAGCGGCGGCAACAGCAGCGGCAGGATCAGATCCGGGGGAATCTCGACGTTCGGCACGAATTCGAGCAGCGCGAGAACGATCCCGAGCAGCGTCATCAGCACCGGCGCCGGCAACCCGAGCCGCTCTCCCACCGGGACACTCACCACGGCCCCGAGCAAGAGCACGAACAACAGGGCCAACTGATCCACGGTCAGCGCTCCGGTGAGATCGGGGTCCACACAGCAGACCTCAAGCCTGCCATGGCACCCTTCCCACCAGCGCCTTAGGGGCCTTGGCTAAAGAGCGCGCCGCATCGCCCGGTGCGGTATCCCCGCGTCCGGGAACTCCGGGCCGTACGCCGCGTACCCCAGCCGCTCGTAGAACCCCAGCGCATGCGTCTGCGCGTGCAGCTCCACGGCCGCGAGCCCACGCGCGCGTGCCGCCTCCTCTATGGCCCGCACCAGGGCCGCCCCGACGCCGAGGCCGCGCGCCACCTGATTCACGGCGAGCCGCCCGAGCGAGCCCACGGACGGATCGCCGTCGACCTTCGCCGCGGCCGCCTCCCCGTACAGCAGCCGCCCGGTGCCCAGCGGCGTACCGTCCTCCCGGACCGCGAGCACATGCACTGCGCCCGCGTCGTAGGCGTCGTACTCGATCTCCTGCGGGACGCCCTGCTCGACGACGAAGACCTCCTTGCGCACCGCGAAGCAGGCCTCGCGGTCGGCGGGGTCCTCGGCAACCCGTACGGCGTACGACGGGACCGGCGACGCAGTGCTCATCCCCACGTCTCCTCGCGGACCTGGTCCAGGGCTTTCTGCAGGTCGGCCGGGTAGTCGCTCTCGAACTCGACCCACTGGCCGTCCCCGGGGTGCTCGAAGCCGAGCCGCACGGCGTGCAGCCACTGGCGGGTCAGCCGGAGCCGCTTGGCCAGCGTCGGGTCGGCGCCGTAGGTGAGGTCGCCGACGCAGGGGTGCCGGTGGGCGGCCATGTGGACGCGGATCTGGTGGGTGCGGCCGGTCTCCAGCTTCACGTCGAGCAGGGAGGCCGCGCGGAACGCCTCGATGAGGTCGTAGTGCGTGATCGAGGGCTTGCCGTCGGCGGTGACCGCCCACTTGTAGTCGTGGGTGGGGTGGCGGCCGATGGGTGCGTCGATGGTGCCGCTGGTCGGGTCGGGGTGGCCCTGGACGAGCGTGTGGTAGCGCTTGTCGACCGTGCGCTCCTTGAACTGGCGCTTGAGCGACGTGTACGCGCGCTCCGACTTGGCGACGGCCATCAGCCCGGAGGTGCCCACGTCGAGCCGGTGCACGATGCCCTGCCGCTCTGCGGCGCCGGACGTCGAGATGCGGTACCCGGCAGCGGCCAGGCCGCCGATCACCGTGGGACCGCTCCAGCCCGGCGACGGATGCGCGGCGACGCCGACCGGTTTGACGATCACAAGCACGTCATCGTCGTCGTGCACGATCTCCATGCCCTCGACCGGCTCGGCGACGATCTGCACCGGGGCGGGCGCCTGCGGCATCTCCACCTCCAGCCAGGCCCCGCCGTGCACCCGCTCGGACTTCCCGACCACCGAGCCGTCGACCGTGACCTTCCCCGCCGCGGCAAGCTCCGCGGCCTTGGTACGGGAGAAGCCGAACATGCGGGAGATGGCGGCGTCTACACGCTCGCCCTCCAGGCCGTCGGGCACGGGCAGGGTGCGGATCTCGGGAATCGTGCTCACCCGTCGAGTATGCCGGACGGGCCGGAGCCCCCAGTACAGAGCCTGTGGATAACTCAGGCAGGGCGGCCCCGGCGAACTCAGTCCTTGTGGACGGTCCCGTCCGGGTCCAGCCCCCGGAACGACAGCAGCACGATCAGGATGCCGCCGCACACGATCGCCGAGTCGGCCAGGTTGAACACGGCGAAGTGCTTGGGCGCGATGAAGTCCACGACCGCGCCCTCGAAGACGCCCGGCGAGCGGAAGATCCGGTCGGTGAGGTTGCCGAGCGCACCGCCGAGCAGCAGGCCGAGCGCGATCGCCCAGGGCAGGCTGTACAGCTTGCGGGCGAGCCGGGCGATCACCACGATCACGGCCGCCGCGATCACCGTGAAGATCACGGTGAAGGCCTCGCCGAAGCCGAAGGCGGCGCCCGCGTTGCGGATCGCCTCGAACTTCAGCCAGTCCCCGATGATCTCGATCGGCGGCTGGTGCTCCAGCTTGGCCACCACGATCATCTTGCTGATCAGGTCGAGGGCGTACGCGAACGCGGCGACGCCGAACAGCACGGCGATCCGGCGCCGGCCGCGGGGCCGCTCAGCGGTGTTCCCGGCGTCAGCGGTGTCCGTCGTGCTCCCGTCGGAATGCTCCGGCTCTGCTCCCGCCGCCTCTGGGGTGTCCGGCGTACCGATGATGCGCTCCGCCTCTGCCACGTGAGTCCCTCAACCTAGGTACCTGACTGAGGACGAGAGTACGGCACGTCCGGCGGCACCCGCCTACCGGTCAGTACCGGCGTTCCTGCTTCTGCTTGCACTCGACGCACAGGGTCGCGCGCGGGAAGGCCTGCATGCGTGCCTTGCCGATCGGGTTGCCGCAGTTCTCGCACAGACCGTACGTGCCCGCGTCGAGCCGCTCCAGGGCCCGCTCGGTCTGCTCGAGCATCTCGCGCGCGTTGGCGGCGAGCGCCAGCTCGTGCTCACGCGTGATGTTCTTGGCACCGGTGTCCGCCTGGTCGTCGCCGGCGCCGTCCCCGGAGTCCCGCATCAGGCCGACCAGGGATTGCTCGGACGACGTGAGCTCGTCGCGCAGCCGCGTCGCCTCGGCCATCAGCTCGGCGCGGGCCTCGTCGACCTCCTCCGGGGTCCAGGGGTCCTCGCCGGGGCGCACCGCGAGTTCGCCGGGCTCCACCGCCGCGGCGATGCGTGCCTTGGGAACGGCGGTCTTGGCCGCCGTGGCCGTGCCAGGAGTCTTCTTCGCAACCACCGTCGTGGCTCCCGTCTGCTCCGCGGCCTGCGCCGCGCCCGCCTTCTTGGCCCTGCTCTTGGCGCCCGCACGCTTCCCGGCCGCACCCAGGCTCCCCTTGGAGGCGCCCTTCTCCACCACGCCACCCTCCTCAAGGCCCCCTCCGGAGCCCCCCGCCCTACCGGCCGCCTTCTTACCGGCCGCTTCCTTGCCGGCCGCGACCTGACCGGCCGCCTTCTCCCGGGCGCCCTTCTCCCCAGCCACCTTCTTGCCGGACGCTTCCTTGCCGGCCACGACCTGACCGGCCGCCTTCCGGGCGCCCTTCTCCGCCGCCTCCAGTTCATGGGCCGCCTTCTTGGCGGCCGCCTTCGCACCGGCCGCTCCCTCACGGGGAGCTTCCTGACCGGCCGTCCCTGAGCCGGCCGCCTTCGTGCCGGCACCTACCTGACCGGCCACCTTCTTGCCGTCCGACGCCTTGCCGGCCGTTTTCTTCCCGACCGACTTGTTGCCGGCCGCTACCTGGTCTGTCGCCCTCTTACTGGCGGCCGCCTTGCCGGCCGACTCCTTCCCGCCCGCCTTGCCGCCACCCGCAACCCGGGCAGTCGTTCCCTTACCCGCCGCCGCCTTGCCGCCCGAATCCTTCCCAGGCTTGGCCGCCTTCGTACCAACCGTGACCTGGGCAGTCGCCCCCTTACCGGCCGCCGCCGGCCCGGCAGATGCCTCCTGAGCGGCCGCCTTGCCGGGCGCGGCCTTCCCACCCGATGCCTTCCCGCCCGATGCCTTTCCGCCCGATGCCTTTCCGCCCGCTACCTGGCTGATCGTCTTCTTCCCAGCCTTCTGCCGACCGGCTGCCTTCCCACCAGCCGCGGCCCTGCCGGCCGCCACGCGCCCAGCCGCCCTCTTGGTCGCCGCCTCCCCGGCCGCTTCCTCCTCGACGGTCGCTCTCACCGCCACCTTCCTGGCGGCGCCTTCCTTGGCCACAGCCTTCTTGGACGTACTCGCCCTGGCTGCGCCCTTCTCCGCCGTGCTCTTCCGGGTCGCTGCCTTCTTGGCTCCAGTGCCCTCGGCTGCCGCTTCCATGGCGACCGCCTTCTTTCCCGACGCCTCGTCCGCCGCCGATCCCTCGGCCGCCTTGCCCCCGGACACGGCCTTCCTGGCCCGCGCCTTCTTGGCCCCCGCCGCATTACCGGCAGCCTCCCCGACCACCGCCGCCCCGGTCACCGTCTCCTGAGCGGCCGGCTTCCTGGACCCCGCAGCCTCACCCACAGACTCCCTGTACGCCGCCGTCCCGGTCACCGCCCCCTCAGCCGCCGGCCCCCCGCTCCCCGGCGCCGTCGCTGCAACCCTCTTGGCCTCCGCCTCTTGAGCCGCAGTCCCCGGAGCTGTCCCTGACTTCGCCCCCGCCTTCTCAGCCGCCGTCCCTTTACCCACCACCTTCGCAACCGCCTTCTCAGCAGCCGCCTTGACCGCCCCCACCTTCTTGGTCGCCTTCGAGCCCCTCCCCTTCCCACCCTTCCCCGCCGCCGGCTCACCGGCCCCTTCCGACGCACCCTTCTTCGAAGCACCCCTCTTCGAAGCACTCCCCTCGGCAGCCGAGCCCGGCTCCCCCGCCCCGCCCCGGGCGACCTCCCGCACCGTCCTCTTGACCGGCTTCCCGCCCCGCGCCCCAGCGGCCCCACCCCGCGCGCTCTTCTTCCCGCCCACATCCTTGGCCGCACCGCCGGAGGCCATCAGCCCGCCGGAAGCACCCAGACCGTCGGAAGCCAGAACCCCACCGGAAGCACCCGCCCCACCAGCGACACCCGTACCGCCCGAAGCCATCACCCCGCCGGAGGCCATCGCATAGGTGGACCTGCCCGACGCCGACTGCTGTACGGCGGTCTTCTTCGCCACCATGCCGCGGCCCCTTCACATATTGTGATCTTGCTCGCGAATCGTGCTGGGACGATAAATCGACTTGAGTCCCGCGGCAACGGGGCACACCGCCCGATTCGCCCGCCTCGCGCATGCAGCGCGCCGGACCTGCATCCGTTGTGCCCAGCTCCCCGCCGGGTATGCAGACGAGCTGGACGTCCCAGAATCCGAACAGGCGTACCGCGCCATTCGGGTCATCCCGGCCCGAACCCGATCTCCGCCCCGAGGGCCGGGAAATCCGGTCGGCCGGTGTCCCCGCGGCGCCGTACACTGGGCGGAGCGAAAAGCATGGATGGGGACGAGTAGCGGCGTACGCAGCCCAGAGCGACCCGGGGACGGTGGAAGCCCGGGGGCAGGCGCGACGTGAAGATCACCCCGGAGCCGTCGGAAGAAAGCCGCAGCCGAACAGCAGCGGCCGGTAGAACCGGCATCGCGACCCCAATGAGGGGGCTCACCGACGCACACCCCGCGCCGGAGGGCCAAGGAGGGTGGTACCGCGGGAGCGCGCCGAAACCGGCGTAAGGAAAGACACGGCTCTCGTCCCTCCGGACGGAAGGCAGCAAGTCCGCCGGAGGAAGCTCGCTGATGACAACGCCGACGTACCGCCAGGTACCCGCCCAGGTCGACCTGCCCGCCCTCGAGCACGCCGTGCTCGACTTCTGGCGCGAGCAGAAGATCTTCGCCAAGAGCCTGGACCAGTCCGAGGGCCGCCCCGAGTGGGTGTTCTACGAGGGCCCGCCCACCGCCAACGGCATGCCCGGCGCCCACCACATCGAGGCCCGCGTCTTCAAGGACGTCTTCCCCCGCTTCCGCACCATGCGCGGCTACCACGTGGCTCGCAAGGCCGGCTGGGACTGCCACGGCCTGCCGGTGGAGCTGGCGGTCGAGAAGGAGCTCGGCTTCAGCGGCAAGAAGGACATCGAGGCGTTCGGCATCGCCGAGTTCAACGCCAAGTGCCGCGAGTCCGTGCTGCGCCACACCGACGCCTTCGCCGACCTGACGACCCGCATGGGCTACTGGGTCGACCTCGACGACGCCTACGTCACGATGGAGCCCGAGTACATCGAGTCCGTCTGGTGGTCCCTCAAGGAGATCTTCAACAAGGGCCTCCTCGTCCAGGACCACCGCGTCGCCCCCTGGTGCCCCCGCTGCGGCACCGGCCTGTCCGACCACGAGCTGGCACAGGGCTACGAGACGGTCGTGGACCCGTCCGTGTACGTCCGCTTCCCGCTCACTTCCGGCCCGCTCGCCGGCGAGGCCGCGCTCCTGGTGTGGACGACCACGCCCTGGACTCTCGTCTCCAACACGGCCGTCGCCGCCCACCCCGAGGTGACCTACGTCGTCGCGACGAACGGCGAGGAGAAGCTCGTCGTCGCCGAGCCCCTGGTCGCCAAGGCCCTCGGCGAGGGCTGGGAGACCACTGGTCAGACCTTCACGGGCGCGGAGATGGAGCGCTGGACCTATCAGCGCCCGTTCGAGCTGGTCGAGTTCCCGGAGGCCGAGGGCGGCACCCACTACGTGGTGAACGCCGAGTACGTCACGACCGAGGACGGCACGGGTCTGGTCCACCAGTCCCCCGCCTTCGGTGAGGACGACCTCAAGGTCTGCCGGTCGTACGGCCTGCCCGTCGTGAACCCGGTCCGCCCGGACGGCACCTTCGAGGAGGACGTCCCCCTGGTCGGCGGCGTCTTCTTCAAGAAGGCGGACGAAAAGCTCACCGAGGACCTCCAGCAGCGCGGTCTGCTCTTCAAGCACATCCCGTACGAGCACAGCTACCCGCACTGCTGGCGCTGCCACACCGCGCTGCTCTATTACGCGCAGCCGTCCTGGTACATCCGCACGACCGCCATCAAGGACCGGCTCCTCGAGGAGAACGAGAAGACCAACTGGTTCCCGGACACGGTCAAGCACGGCCGGTACGGCGACTGGCTGAACAACAACATCGACTGGGCGCTGTCCCGCAACCGCTACTGGGGCACCCCGCTGCCGATCTGGCGCTGCGAGGACGACCACCTCACGGTCGTCGGCTCCCGCGCGGAGCTCAGCGAGCTCACGGGCACCGACCAGTCCGAGCTGGACCCGCACCGCCCGTTCATCGACGACGTGACCTTCCCCTGCCCGCAGTGCCGGCAGACGGCCACGCGCGTGCCGGAGGTCATCGACGCCTGGTACGACTCGGGTTCGATGCCGTTCGCGCAGTGGGGCTACCCGTACAAGAACAAGGAGCTGTTCGAGAGCCGGTATCCGGCACAGTTCATCTCCGAGGCCATCGACCAGACCCGCGGCTGGTTCTACACGCTGATGGCGGTCGGCACCCTGGTCTTCGACAAGTCGTCGTACGAGAACGTCGTGTGCCTCGGCCACATCCTCGCCGAGGACGGCCGCAAGATGTCCAAGCACCTGGGCAACATCCTGCAGCCGATCCCGCTGATGGACCAGCACGGCGCGGACGCGGTGCGCTGGTTCATGGCGGCCGGCGGCTCCCCGTGGGCGGCACGCCGCGTGGGCCACGGCACGATCCAGGAAGTCGTCCGCAAGACACTCCTGACGTACTGGAACACGGTCGCCTTCCAGGCCCTGTACGCCCGCACGTCGAACTGGGCGCCGTCCGCGGCCGACCCGGCCCCCGCCGACCGTCCGGTCCTGGACCGCTGGCTCCTGTCCGAACTGCACGCGCTGACCGACCAGGTGACCCAGTCCCTGGAGGCGTACGACACCCAGCGCGCCGGCAAGCTGCTCTCGGCGTTCGTCGACGACCTGTCGAACTGGTACGTCCGCCGCTCGCGTCGCCGCTTCTGGCAGGGCGACAAGGCGGCGCTGCGCACCCTGCACGAGGTCGTCGAGACGATCACCAAGCTGATGGCCCCGCTGACCCCGTTCATCACCGAGCGGGTCTGGCAGGACCTGATCGTGCCGGTGTCGCCAGACGCGCCGGAGTCGGTGCATCTGGCGTCCTGGCCCGAGGCGGACCTGTCGGCGATCGACCCGGAGCTGTCGAAGCAGATGGTCCTGGTCCGCCGGCTGGTGGAGCTGGGCCGCGCCACGCGCGCGGAGTCGGGCGTGAAGACCCGCCAGCCGCTGTCGCGTGCGCTCATCGCCGCGACAGGCTTCGACGCGCTCGACCGCGAGCTGCACGCGCAGATCACGGAGGAGCTGAACGTCACATCCCTCGCGTCCCTCTCGGAGGTCGGCGGCTCCCTCGTCGACACCACCGCGAAGGCCAACTTCCGCGCCCTGGGCAAGCGTTTCGGCAAGCGCGTCCAGGACGTGGCGAAGGCCGTCGCGAACGCGGACGCGGCGGCGCTGTCCCTGGCCCTGCGCGAGGGCACGGCGTCGGTGGAGGTCGACGGCGAGACGGTCACACTCGCACCCGACGAGGTGATCATCACGGAGACCCCGCGCGAGGGCTGGTCGGTGGCGTCCGACTCGGGCGCGACGGTGGCCCTGGACCTGGAGATCACGGAGGAGTTGCGCCGCGCGGGCCTGGCACGTGACGCGATCCGCCTGATCCAGGAGGCCCGTAAGAACAGCGGCCTGGACGTGGCCGACCGCATCGCGCTCCGCTGGACGGCGACGGACGCGGCGACGATCGCGGCGCTGGGCGACCACGCCGAGCTCATCGCCGACGAGGTCCTGGCGACGGACTTCGCCCAGGGTGAGGCGGACGACACGTATGGCTCCGCCTTTGCCGACGAGGGGCTGACCCTGACGTTCCGCCTGCGTAAGGCGTAACGCCCACCGAGGAGCGTCGCGTCTGCCGGCACCGGTCGTCCTGCGACTGCGGGTGGCTCGTGGCCGGTCGCGCAGTTCCCCGCGCCCCTGAGGGGCTGGCGCCCCTCCCCAGGCCCGGGCCCGCCAAGAAAATCTTGGCCGGCCCGGGCCTTCGGCGTTGTGTACGTCGGACACCCCGCCCAACCCCGAACAAACACCGCAGAGGCCGTAAACACGCGTAGCAAAAGGGCGGGGCCCCGGATCGGAATCCGGGGCCCCGCCCTGAACGCTGCCAGCGTCTACGGCGTACTACCAACCGTCAGTTGTCGTCCTCGTCGATCAGGAACCCGCGCATCGGCGACGGGGCCTGGCCCATCGGGCCGGGACCCTGCGGCCGGACCGGAGCCATGGGCTGGGTCATCGCCGGGGACATCTGCTGCTGACCGCCGTAGGACGGAGCAGCCTGGGACGGGGCGCCGCCCATCGTCTGGTTGCCGCCGTACGACGGGGCACTCGCGCCGGCCGGAGCCATGGAAGGCGCCGGGGACGGCGGGAGAGACGCCGTGGCCGGAGTGCGCGGCGGGGCGAGCGAGTCGTCCGCCTGGGTCTCCAGCTGGCGCAGCTGGGACTCGAGGTAGGACTTCAGCCGCGTGCGGTACTCGCGCTCGAAGCCACGCAGGTCCTCGACCTTGCGCTCCAGCGTGGCGCGGGCGGACTCCAAGGAGCCCATCGCGACACGGTGCTTCTCCTGCGCGTCCCGCTCCAGGGCGTCAGCCTTGGCACGGGCGTCACGCTCGAGGCCCTCGGCACGCGAACGCGCCTCGCCGACGATCTTGTTGGCCTCGGAACGGGCCTCGGCGATCGCCTGGTCGGCGGTCTGCTGGGCAAGCGACAGAACGCGCGCGGCGCTGTCGCCGCCGGGGCCGCCCTGACCGGGACCGCCCATCGGGCCACCCATAGGACCGCCCATGGGGCCGCCCATCTGCTGCATGGGGGGCTGGCCCATCGGCCCCGGACCCTGGCCCATCGGACCGGGACCCTGGGGGCCACCCTGACCGCCGGGACCGGCGGGCAGCTGCGGGGCACCGCTAGGCAGCTGGGGCGGACCACCCATGGGGCCACCCATCTGCTGCTGCGGCGGGCCCGATATCCCAGCGGGGACGGGAGCCCCGGGACCGCGCATGCCCTGCTGGGGCATACCGCCCTGCGGCATGCCGCCCTGCTGCTGGTCCTGCGGGCCGCCGGGACCCTCCGGGGGCTTGCGCATGTTCTGCTGGTTCTGGGCAGCAGCACGCGTGGCCGCGGCCAGCTTGGCGCGCAGGTCCTCGTTCTCGCGGAGCAGGCGGGTCAGTTCGGCTTCGACCTCATCGAGGAAGGCATCGACCTCGTCCTCGTCATAGCCTTCTCGGAGGCGGACGGTCGTGAACTGCTTGTTCCGCACGTCCTCGGGGGTCAACGGCATCTCTTCACCTCAACGTAGTCGTCGGCAGTCGGCAAGACCGTATCTCTCACATCGCTCACATCGCGCTCCGCACGAGCGT
The DNA here is from genome assembly GCF_045162795.1 of Streptomyces sp. NBC_01017. NCBI lineage: Bacteria > Bacillati > Actinomycetota > Actinomycetes > Kitasatosporales > Streptomycetaceae > Streptomyces > Streptomyces sp. NBC_01017. The sequence goes on along the minus strand of NZ_CP108683.1, from coordinate 7,805,695 downwards.
GATCAGGATGTAGACGATGATCATCAATACGAAGAAGGACAGGTCGAGCGCCACGCCCCCGAGACGCAGCGGCGGGATGACCCGCCGCAGAAGCTTGAGCGGTGGATCAGTGACAGTGTAGGTGGCCTCCAGAACGACCACCATCGCCTTGCCGGGTTGCCACGAGCGGGCGAACTGGAAGACATAGTCCATGACCAACCGGAAGATGAGCACGATGAGGAGAACCATCAGCGCGATGTAGAGAACCTGCAGAACCACGCTCATGACTGGTGCTTCCCTCTCCCCTGTTCCCTGATCCGTGCGTTTACTTCCGGTGGTGCGTCTCAGCTCTGGTTGAAGAACCCGCCCTCTGCGATACGGGCCTTGTCCTCCGCCGTGACATCGACGTTAGCAGGCGACAACAGGAACACCTTCTGCGTCACCCGCTCGATGCTGCCGTGAAGACCAAACACCAAACCTGCCGCAAAGTCGACAAGTCGCTTCGCGTCTGTGTCATCCATCTCAGTCAGATTCATGATCACCGGGGTGCCTTCACGGAAGTGTTCCCCGATGGTACGGGCCTCGTTGTAGGTCCGCGGGTGAAGTGTGGTGATCCGGTACGGCTCTCGTTCAGACACGACCTTGGGCATGATCACCGGTGCGTTCTTCTCCAGGCTTGCGCGTTCTTGTGTGATAGACGCCACGGGCGCAATGCGCGCGGGACGGCCGGATTCCGCGGGGAGCGAAGTCGATCGGGCCACGGGTTCACGCGGCGCGGGCGGCTGCACGATTCGCACCTCTTCGTCCCTTTGGGACGAATGTGCATTGTGGGACTGGTGGGACGGCTCGTGCCGTCGATGGTCCCGCTCGGGCTCCGGGTCCAGTTCGGGCTCGAAGTCGTCGTCGGGGTCGAACCCCCGGCCGTCGTACCCATCGTCCTCCACGAGGCCGAGGTAGACCGCCATCTTGCGCATCGCGCCGGCCATGCTCTGAGTCCTCCGCTCTGTGGTGGATCGGCTGACGACTGCCAAATGCCCGCGATCCACACGGTCGTTACGCCCGCCTTTCGGCGACATTGACCATATTTTCTGCTGTGGTCCGACTTCTTGGCGACGTTACCCGAGCCTGGGGCGGACTCCGAGTACCGCGGTGCCGACGCGCACATGTGTCGCTCCGGCCGCCACGGCGTCCTCGAGATCCGCACTCATCCCTGCCGACACCATGTTCGCAGTCGGATGGGCGCGGCGCAGGTCAGTCGACAAATCCATCAAGCGCTCGAACGCCGCCTGTTGGCGCCCCTCGTACTCCCCGCTGAGCGGCGCGACGGTCATGAGCCCGTCCATCCGCAGCCCCGGAGCGTTCGCGACGAGGTCGGCCAACTCTGCGACCCCGCCGGGCGCCACACCACCCCTCTCGCCCCGCGCGCTCTCTCCCGCATCCAGCGCCACCTGGATGAGGCAGCCCACCTCCCGCTCCTGCCGTACGGCCTCCTTCGACAGGGCCGTCACCAGCTTGGAACGATCGACGGACTGCACGAGATCCGCGTAACCGACCACGGATCGCACCTTGTTGGTCTGCAACTGACCGACAAAGTGCCACGCGAGGGGAAGATCCGAGCAGGCGGCGGCCTTCGGGGCCGCGTCCTGATCGCGGTTCTCGGCGACATGACGCACGCCGAGCTCCGACAGCATCCGCACGTCGCTCGCGGGGTAGGTCTTGGTGACCACGATCAGGGTCACCTCCTCGCGCCCGCGCCCGGCGGCCGCGCAGGCGGCGGCGATCCGCTCCTCCACCTTCGCGAGGTTCGCGGCCAGTTCGCCCTTACGGTCCGTCATGCTCTCTCAGTCCAACCAGACATATCCCGCGAGTCTCCCGGTGGTGCGGTCGCGGCGGTACGAGAAGTGGTCCTCCGACTCCAGCGTGCAGACCGGCGACTGCTCCCGGTCGCGCACCCCGAGCCGCGCAAGCTGGGCGTGCACTCCGGCGGCCACGTCGACCGCGGGTGTGCCCCAGCTCGTCTCGGCGTGCGCCGTCGGCTCCCTGGCGGCCACCTCGGCGCGCATCGCCTCCGGCACCTCGTAGCACCGTCCGCAGACGGCCGGGCCGGTGCGGGCGACGATCCGGGACGGCTCGGCACCCAGTTCGGTCATCGCGCGTAGCGCGGCCGGGACGACCCCGGCGATCATGCCGGGCCGCCCCGCATGCGCCGCGGCGACGATCCCGGCCACCGGGTCGGCCAGCAGGACCGGCACGCAGTCGGCGGTGAGGACGGCGAGAGCGAGACCCCGCTGTGCCGTGACGACCGCGTCGACATCGGGCACCGGACGATCAAGCCATGGTCCGTCGGCCACCGCCACGTCCGTGCCGTGCACCTGGTTCATCCAGACGACCCGGCCCGGATCGAGCCCGAGCGACTTGGCGGCGAGATCGCGGTTGGTCAGTACGGCGTCGGTGTCGTCCCCGACCGCCCCACCGAGGTTGAGCTCCTCATACGGAGCGGCGCTCACCCCGCCCCACCGGTCGGTGAAGGCGAAGTGCGCGCCGCTCACGATGTCGCGCTGTCCTATCACGTCAGAAGGATCACTTAAGGAAGTCCGGAACGTCCAGTTCCTCCGCCGCGCTGTCGGCGTAGGTCCGGGACGGCGGGACCGGCGGGGCGACCGGCATGTCGGCCGCCGGCTCCGGCTCGGGCTCGGCCTCCTCCTTCGGCGTGACGCTGCCGAGGGAGCCGAACGACGGGCGGCTCTCGGTCTGCCGTGCCGGAGTGGGCTCCTCGCGGCGGGCAGAGGACGAAGAGGAGGAGGAGGCCGAGCCGAGGACGTTGTCCCGGCGGGCCGGCGGCTGGCCCCCGTCGAAGCCGGCCGCGATCACGGTGACCCGGACCTCGTCGCCGAGGGCGTCGTCGATGACCGCACCGAAGATGATGTTGGCCTCGGGGTGGGCGGCCTCGCTGACCAGCTGGGCCGCTTCGTTGATCTCGAACAGGCCGAGGTCGGAGCCGCCGGAGATGGAGAGCAGCACGCCCCGGGCGCCGTCGATGGACGCCTCCAGGAGCGGCGAGGAGATCGCCATCTCGGCTGCGGCCACCGCACGGTCGTCGCCGCGGGCCGAACCGATGCCCATGAGGGCCGAACCGGCCTCGGACATGACCGACTTGACGTCGGCGAAGTCGAGGTTGATGAGGCCGGGGGTGGTGATGAGGTCGGTGATGCCCTGGACACCGGAGAGGAGGACCTGGTCGGCCGACTTGAAGGCGTCGAGTACCGAGACCTGGCGGTCCGAGATGGACAGCAGCCGGTCGTTCGGGATGACGATGAGGGTGTCGACCTCTTCGCGGAGTTCGGCGATGCCGTCCTCGGCCTGGTTGGCGCGGCGCCGTCCCTCGAAGGTGAACGGGCGCGTGACCACGCCGATGGTGAGGGCGCCCAGCGAGCGTGCGATGTTGGCCACGACGGGCGCGCCGCCGGTGCCGGTGCCGCCGCCTTCACCGGCCGTCACGAAGACCATGTCGGCCCCCTTGAGGACCTCCTCGATCTCCTCGCGGTGGTCCTCGGCGGCCTTGCGGCCGACGGCCGGGTTGGCTCCGGCGCCGAGTCCGCGGGTGAGTTCACGGCCGACGTCGAGCTTGACGTCGGCGTCGCTCATCAACAGAGCTTGCGCGTCGGTGTTGATAGCGATGAACTCGACGCCCTTGAGACCGACCTCGATCATCCGGTTGATGGCATTGACACCACCGCCGCCGACACCGATGACTTTGATGACTGCGAGGTAGTTCTGCGGTGCTGCCACGTCGAAGGCCTCTCGCCTCGAGTTACGGGTCGTCGGATCACGGGAAGCTCTCTGCTTCGTGAACCGCGACTGATGCCGAATGGGACGGTCCGTAGCGCCGACCCGAACCCTAACCCTGAAGTTTAGGGTTACCAGTGTGTCTGTTCCTTGAAGTCTTCTGAACAGGACACTAAGTCGACAAGTGGCGCACGTTCAACGAACACGCCGAACCTCCCGTTTTTCTTTTCACCCTATGTGATCAGCCATGTCGCTGCCCAACCAGGGTGCTGGCCTGCGCGAATGTGCGTCAACTCCCTGATGACGCAGGGGCGGTGGGAACGCTGACGTCGAAGTACCGCGCATCCGGCGAGGCTTTCATGAGAGCGGTGAGTGTGCGAGCCTTCGCGGCCCCCTTCTCGCCACTCCCCCATGCGACGGTCGTGCCGCCGCTCAACACGAGTGAGATGTCGTCGTAGGAACGGACCTTGACGACCTGGGTACCGCGCGCCACGGCGTCCGGCAGGGCGTCGGCCACCCGCACCGCCTCCCGCATCAGACGGGCCTCGCCGAAGCGGCGCAGACTCGCGGCGGCGGAGCTCGACCGAGACACCGTCAATTCCAGTGCGGGAACGCCTTTCGGAGCCACAGAAACCGTGGCGAATCGGACGCCTTTCTTGTCCACTTCGATGAACTTTCCATCCTTTTGGACAATCAGAACCGGAGTACGCTCCGCCACTTTGAGGCCGATTCCGCGGGGCCAGGAGCGGTCCACCTCAACCACGTCAATTCGGGGCAATTTCCGGTGCAGCCGCGCCTCAATCGCATCGGTCTCGACGGAAATCAGCGGCGCCCCGACGGGGACGTCGGCGGCCTCAAGGACCTGTGCGGGTGTCAGCACCCGGGTCCCGGAGACGGATACGCGCTCCACGCGCAGCCATTTGGAGCCGTACAGCAGCCAGACGGAACCCGCGCCCAGGAGTACCAGTACGACGAGAAGAATGATCATCGTACGAAGTCTCCGCACCCTCAACCGCCGGGCGAGGGGCGGGTCGGACGACTCCTGCTGGCGTTCACCGCGCTCGGCGGTCGTCGGTCCGGCCACGCTCCCTGCCCTCCGTCATACGGTTACTGGCGGCGGTGCGAGGCGATCGCCTCGTACACCATGCCGACGAGCAGGTCGTCGGCGTCCCGGCGGCCGAACTCGCTTGCGGCGCGGGACATTTCGTACAGCCGGTGCGGGTCGGCGAGCACGGGCAGGACGCTCTGCTGCACCCACTCGGGCGTCAGTTCCGCGTCGTCGACCAGCAGTCCGCCGCCGGCCTTGACCACCGGCTGGGCGTTCAGCCGCTGTTCGCCGTTGCCGATGGGCAGCGGGACATAGGCGGCCGGAAGTCCGACGGCGGAGAGTTCGGCGACGGTCATCGCGCCCGCACGGCAGAGCATCATGTCGGCCGCGGCGTACGCGAGGTCCATCCGGTCCAGGTAACTTACCGGGATGTAGGGCGGCATTCCCGGCATCTGGTGCACTTGCGGCAGTTCGTTCTTCGGGCCGACCGCGTGCAGGATCTGGATTCCGGCCTGCTGGAGCCAGGGCGCGACCTGCTGGACGACCTCGTTGAGGCGGCGGGCGCCCTGCGAGCCGCCGGAGACCAGCAGCGTCGGCAGATTCGGGTCGAGCCCGAACGCGGCGCGGGCCTGCGGGCGCATCGCGGCGCGGTCGAGGGTGGCGATGGTCCGGCGCAGCGGGATGCCGATGTAGCGCGAGTTGCGCAGCTTGCTGTCCGGAGTGGAGACGGCGACCTGGGCGGCGTAGCGCGAGCCGATCTTGTTGGCGAGACCCGGGCGGGCGTTGGCCTCGTGGATGATGATCGGCACCCCGAGGCGCTTGGCGGCGAGGTAGCCGGGCAGGGCGACATAGCCGCCGAAGCCGACGACCGCGTCGGCCTTGGTGCGCTCCAGGATCTGCTCGGTCGCCTTGATCGTGCCGCGCAGCCGGCCCGGGACGGTGATCAGCTCGGGCGTGGGCTTGCGGGGCAGCGGCACGGCGGGGATCAGCGCGAGCTCGTAGCCCCGCTGTGGGACGAGTGTGGTCTCAAGCCCCCGCTCCGTGCCAAGGGCCGTGATCCCCACGGTCGGGTCCTGCCTGCGCAGGGCGTCCGCGAGGGCGAGCGCGGGCTCGATGTGGCCGGCGGTCCCCCCACCGGCGAGTACGACATGCACCGAAATTCACCGCTCTCCGGACGAGCGCGCCGCCGAGGCACGCCGTCGCATCGTGTTCCATCTCCGAGGCGCCCGGCCGGAGCCGGCGCCTCCCGCACGCTTTCTACCAAAGCGGGGTTGCCGCACGGAAAGCGCTGCCCGCGCAGCGGGCTCGTCGCGCGCAAACGCGATCAGCAGCCCGATGGCGAACATGGTCGGCAGCAGGGCGGAGCCTCCGTACGAGAACAGCGGAAGGGGGACGCCGGCGATCGGCAGCAGGCCGAGCACCGCACCGATGTTGATCACGGCTTGCGCGGTGATCCAGGTCGTCACGCCTCCCGCGGCATACCTCACGAAGCGGTCCTCCGTGCGTCCGGCCACGCGGATACCCGCATAGCCTAGAGCCGCGAAGAGGGCGAGCACCGACAGCGTCCCCGCCAGGCCCAGTTCCTCACCGGTGACGGCGAAGATGAAGTCGGTGTGGGCTTCGGGGAGTTGGCCCCATTTCTCCACACTCGCACCGAGCCCGGAGCCGAAGATTCCGCCAGAGGCCAGCGCGTAGATGCCGTGCACGGCCTGCCAGCAGTCGACGGCTCCGCTGCGCGGCTCGGTGGCGCCCAGACACTGCAAGCGGGCCATGCGGTTCGCGCTGGTCTTGATGAGGACCAGCCCGATCAGGCCTGCGACCGACAGGACCCCCACGAACAGCCGGGTCGGCGCCCCGGCCAGCCACAGCAGGCCGAACAGGATCGCCGACAGGATGATCGCCGTACCCATGTCGCCACCCAGCATGATCAGCCCGAGCAGCATGAAGGCGACCGGCACGAGCGGCACGAGCATGTGCTTCCACTGCGCCAGCAGCTTCCGGTCCTCCTTGCGGGCGATCAGGTCGGCGCCCCACAGCACCAGCGCGAGCTTGCCGAACTCGCTGGGCTGGATCTGGAAGGAGCCGCCGAGGGCGATCCAGTTCTGGTTGCCGTTGACCGCGACTCCTATCCCGGGGACCTGAACCAGCGCCATCATGAAGACGGCGCCGGCGAGGATCGGGTAGGCCAGTGCCCGGTGCAGCTTCACGGGCATGCGCGAGGCGGCGAACAGCAGCCCCGTACCGATGACCGCGGCCAGCAGCTGCTTGCGGAAGAAGTAGGACCCGGGCAGCGACATCTGCAGCGCGGTGATCTGGGAGGCCGAGTAGACCATCACCAGACCGAGCACGGTGATCAGCAGGCTGCCGCCGAGGATCAGGTAGTACGCGGTCAGCGGCCGGTCCCACGCCCTGTTCAGGCGGATGTAGAGCCGGCGTACGCCGTTGTCGCTCGGCGTCCGGGGAACGACGGGGCGCCGGACGGCCCGCTGGACGGGAGGCCGTCCCGTACGGCTACCGGGCATCGGCGCTCACCGCCCCGCCGTGGGGGTACCTACCGTCCGGCCGCATCCGAGTCACGCGTCCCTCCAAGGGTCCCGAAGCACCCGCAGTGGCCGAGACCCGCGTCAGGCGCCCGCGCCGAGTTCGCGAACCGCCTCCGCGAACGCGTCACCGCGCTGGTTGTAGTTGGCGAACATGTCCATCGAGGCACAAGCAGGTGCCAAGAGCACCGTGTCTCCGGCAACAGCGAGTCGCCGGGCTTCCTGGACTGCCGCGAGCATCGCCCCAGTGTCGGTCCGGTCGAGGTCGACGACGGGTACTTCCGGCGCGTGTCGCGCCAGGGCTTCCCGGATCAGGCCGCGATCCGCGCCGATGAGGACGGCCGCGCGCAGTCGCTTTGCCGACTTGGCGACCAGCTCGTCGAAGGCGGCGCCCTTGGCGAGCCCGCCCGCGATCCACACGATGGACTCGTACGCCGCCAACGAGGCTTCCGCCGCGTGGGTGTTGGTGGCCTTGGAGTCGTCGACGTACGCGACCCCTGCCACGTCGGCCACGTGCGCGATGCGGTGGGCGTCCGGGGTGAAGGCCCGAAGGCCGTCCCGTACGGCCTTGGGGGGCACCCCGTAGGCCCGGGCGAGGGCCGCCGCCGCAAGCGCGTTGGCGACGTTGTGCGGGGCCGGCGGGTTCACGTCGGAGACCTCGGCGAGCTCCTGGGCGTTCTTGTGCCGGTCCTCGACGAAGGCACGGTCGACCAGGATGCCCTCCACGATGCCGAGTTGGGAGGGGGCCGGGGTGCCCAGCGTGAAGCCGATGGCCCGGCAGCCCTCCTCGACGTCGGCCTCGCGGACCAGGTCCTCGGTGGCCTTGTCGGCGACGTTGTAGACACAGGCGACGCGATTGCCGTCGTAGACATGGCCCTTGTCGGCGGCGTACGCCTCCATGGAGCCGTGCCAGTCGAGGTGGTCGGGTGCGATGTTCAGCACGGCAGCGGAGTGCGCCCGGAGGGAGGGCGCCCAGTGCAGCTGGTAGCTGGACAGCTCGACGGCGAGGACGTCGTACTGCTCGTCGCCGAACACCACGTCGAGCAGTGAGACGCCGATGTTGCCCACGGCGGCGGTGCGCAGGCCGGCCGCCTTGAGGATCGAGGCCAGCATCTGGACGGTCGTGGTCTTGCCGTTGGTGCCGGTGACGGCGAGCCAGGGGGCGGCATCCGGGCCGCGCAGCCGCCAGGCCAGCTCGACGTCGCCCCAGATCTCGAGGCCCGCGGCACGGGCCGCCGCGAACAGCGGCTTGTCCGGCTTCCAGCCGGGCGTGGTGACGATCAGCTCGGTGCTTTCGGGCAGGGTCGCCCCGTCGCCGAGCCGGACCACGATACCGAGCGCCTCCAACTCGGCGGCCTGCTCACGCGCGCGTGCGTCGTCGCCGTCGTTGACGACCGTGACGTTCGCCCCGCGCGCGTGCAGCACCTTGGCCGCCGGGATCCCGGAGACGCCGAGTCCGGCGACGGTGACGTGCAGCCCCGCGACGTCGAGTGAGGTCACTTGTTGTTCGCCCAACCTGCGTAGAAGAGACCGAGACCGACGATCACGCACATGCCCTGGATGATCCAGAAGCGGACCACCACAAGGACTTCGGACCACCCCTTGTGTTCAAAGTGGTGATGCAGCGGTGCGATGCGGAAGACGCGCTTGCCGGTGAGGCGGAACACACCGACCTGAATGACCACCGACATGGTGACCAGGACGAAGAGGCCGCCGAGCAGGGCGAGAAGCAGCTCCGTACGGGAGCAGATCGCCAGGCCCACGAGGGCGCCGCCGAGCGCGAGCGAACCGGTGTCGCCCATGAAGATCTTGGCCGGCGAGGTGTTCCACCACAGGAAGCCGAAGCACGCGCCCATCAGCGCGGAGGCCACGATCGCCAGGTCGAGCGGGTCACGTACTTCGAAGCAGGCCGAGGGGTTGGTGAGCGTCGTCGCGTTGGCGCAGGACTCCTGGAACTGCCAGACACCGATGAACGTGTACGCGCCGAAGACCATCACCGAGGCGCCGGTGGCCAGACCGTCGAGACCGTCGGTGAGGTTCACACCGTTCGACATGGCCAGGATCATGAACAGCGCCCAGATCACGAACAGGACCGGGCCGATCGACCAGCCGAAGTCCTGTACGAACGACAGCTTCGTGGAGGCGGGGGTGTTGCCCCGGGTGTCCGCGAACTGCAGGGCGAGCACCGCGAAGGTGATGCCGACGATCAGCTGTCCGACCAACTTCGCCTTGGCCCGCAGACCGAGCGAACGCCGCTTGATGATCTTGATGTAGTCGTCGAGGAAGCCGACGAGGCCCATGCCCGCCATCATGAAGAGCACCAGGAGACCCGAGAACGTGGTCGGTGCTCCGGTGATCAGCTTCGTGGCGAAGTACGCGATGATCGTCGCAAGGATGAAGGCGATACCGCCCATCGTCGGCGTACCGCGCTTGCTGGCGTGCCCGCGCGGGCCGTCGTCCCGGATGTACTGGCCGTAGCCCTTCTTGGCCAGCAGTTTGATCAGCAGCGGGGTGCCGACCAGGGTCAGGAAGAGCCCGATCACACCGGCGAACAGAATCTGCCTCATCGGCCGGAGACCTCACTCTCGAGCAGTGCGAGCGCGACGTGCTCCAGGCCCACCGACCTGGACGCCTTCACGAGTACGACGTCTCCCGTGCGCAACTCGCTGCGCAGCAGGTCGACCGCCGCCTGTGCATCGGACACGTGCACCGACTCCTCACCCCACGAACCCTCGTTATATGCGCCCAGTTGCAGCCAGGACGCTTCCCTGCCCCCGACCGCGACGAGCTTGCTGACGTTGAGCCGGACGGCGAGCCGTCCGACCGCGTCGTGCTCGGCGAGCGCCTCGTCCCCGAGCTCGGCCATCTTGCCGAGCACCGCCCAGGTCCGCCGCCCCTTGCCCATCGCCGCGAGCGCGCGCAGGGCGGCTCGCATGGACTCGGGGTTCGCGTTGTAGGCGTCGTTGACGACCGTCACGCCGTCCGGGCGCTCGGTGACCTCCATCCGCCAGCGGGAGAGGGAGCCCGCCTCAGAAAGCGCGGTGGCGATCTCTTCCGCGGACATGCCCAGCTCATGGGCGACGGCGGCCGCGGCGAGCGCGTTCGACACGTGGTGCTCACCGTACAGGCGCATGGTCACATCGCTGCACCCGGAGGGTGTGTGAAGCATGAAGGAGGGCTGTCCACTGTCCGTGAGTCGCACGTTCTCGGCGCGTACGTCCGCTTCGCCGGACTCTCCGAAAAGGATCACCTTCGCCTTCGTACGGGACGCCATGGCCCGTACGAGGGGGTCGTCCGCGTTGAGGATGGCGGCGCCGCCCTCGCTCGCGTCCGGGAGGCCCTCGACGATCTCGCCCTTGGCCTGCGCGATCTGCTCGCGGCCGCCGAACTCGCCGATGTGGGCGGTGCCGACGTTGAGCACGAGGCCGATCTTCGGGGGCGTCAGACCGGTGAGGTAGCGGATGTGGCCGATGTCGCGGGCGCCCATCTCCAGGACGAGGAACCTCGTCTCCTCGGTGGCGCTCAGCGCGGTCAGCGGCAGTCCGATCTCGTTGTTCAACGAGCCCGGCGTCCACACGGTCGGCGCCTTGCGCTGGAGCACCTGGGCGATCAGGTCCTTGGTGCTGGTCTTGCCCGCCGAGCCGGTCAGGGCCACGAGGGTCGCGCCGAGCCGTCGTACGACATCACGGGCGAGGGCGCCGATGGCCTTCTGGACGTCGTCCACGACGATCGAGGGCACCCCCACGGGACGTGAGGCGAGGACGGCGACGGCACCCGCCGCCACGACCGCCGACGCGTAGTCGTGGCCGTCCACGCGCTCGCCGACGAAGGCGGCGAAGAGGCTGCCGGGCTCCACTTCACGGGAGTCCCGGACGACGGATCCAGTGACCTGGACGGACGGATCCGGTATGTCGTACGTCTGCCCGCCGACGACTTCTGCGATCTCGGCGAGAGAGAGGGCGATCACAAGTTCATCCCTGGGTCTTCTGGATAGCTTCGCGAAGCACCTGGCGGTCGTCGAAGGGACGGACTACTCCGGCGATGTCCTGGCCCTGCTCATGGCCCTTGCCCGCGATCAGCACGGTGTCGCCCGGCTCGGCGCGCGCCACGGCTGCGGCAATCGCGGCGGCCCGGTCCTCGAAGACCTGGACCTCGCCACGCTCGTGCGCCGGCACGGACGCTGCGCCCTGGAGCATGGTTGCGAGGATCGCCAGGGGGTCCTCGGAACGGGGGTTGTCGGAGGTCAGTACGGCGGTGTCGGCGAGCCGGGCGGCGGCGGCACCCATCGGCTCGCGCTTGGTCGTGTCGCGGTCCCCGCCGCAGCCGAGCACGACGTGCAGGCTGCCCTCGGTGACCTTGCGCAGCGCCTTGAGCACCGATTCGACGGCGTCGGTCTTGTGGGCGTAGTCCACGACCGCGAGATACGGCTGCCCGGCGTCCACCCGCTCCAGCCGGCCCGGCACGCCCGGCACGGCGGCGATGCCGTCGGCGGCGGCCTGTACGTCGAGGCCGGCGGCGGCCAGGGCGGTGATGGCGGCGAGGGTGTTCGCCACGTTGAAGGGGCCGGCGATCGGCGATCTGGCGGCGATCCGCTCGCCCTGGGGGCCGATCACGGTGAACGTCGAGTCCATGGGGCCGATCGCCACGTCGTCGGCGCGCCAGTCGGCGTCCGGGTGGCCCTCGGCGGAGAAGGTGACGACCGGAACGGTGGCTTCCTTGACGAGCCTGCGGCCGTACTCGTCATCGAGGTTGACGACGCCGAGTTTGCTGCGTTTCGGGGTGAACAGCTGCGCCTTGGCCTGGAAGTAGTCCTCCATGTCGGAGTGGAACTCCATGTGCTCCGGGCTGAGGTTGGTGAACACGGCGATGTCGAAGACGCAGGCGTCGACCCGGCCGAGGACCAGCGCGTGGCTGGAGACCTCCATGGCGACCGCCTCCACGCCACGCTCGAGCATGACGGCGAACAGGGCCTGGAGGTCGGTGGCTTCGGGGGTGGTGCGCTCGGACTTGATGCGCTCGTCGCCGATGCGCATCTCGACCGTGCCGATGAGTCCGGTGGCACGGGTGGTCTTGAGGGCGCCCTCGACGAGATACGCCGTGGTGGTCTTGCCCGAGGTGCCGGTGATGCCGATCTGGAGGAGGTCGCGGCCGGGGTGGCCGTAGATCGTGGCCGCCAGTTCACCCATCTGCCCGCGCGGGTTCTCGACGACCAGGGCCGGCAGGCCGGTCGCGGCGACGCGCTCGGCCCCGGTCGGGTCGGTCAGCACGGCGACCGCGCCGAGGCTCGCGGCCTGCGTCACGAAGTCGGCGCCGTGCAGGCGGGCGCCCGGGAGGGCGGCGTACAGATCGCCGGGACGCACGGCGCGCGAGTCATGGGTGATGCCCGTGACCTCGACGGCGTCCGCGCGGTCCGGCGCGGTTGCACCCAGCTGATCGGCAAGTTCCGCAAGGGGTGTGGCAGAGACCTGCGCCGGCCTGGGCGGCCCCGGATACGTCACGGGTTGCCCCTTCTGGGTGGTTTGGGACTGATCAGCGTGTGGCACGGCGGTGAGCGTACCGGGCGTACCCGCCTGGGAGCGAAGTGAGGGGCCGGGGGCGCCCTGGTTCCCGGAGTCGGGAGTGATCGTTGTCACGAGGTGGTTCCTGGCTGCTCGGTGCTGATCAGGGTGGTCAGGGTGGTGGTCAGGGCCGGTAGGCGACCGGGAGCTTCGCGGCCTTGGCCCCGGTCGGCGGGACCTGGAGGGTCTTCAGGGCGAACTCCATGACCTGCTTGTAGATGGGTCCGCAGATCTGGCCGCCGAAGTAGTTGCCCTGGGTGGCGTTCTGGATGGCGCAGTAGACCGTGATCCGGGGCTTGTCGGCGGGCGCGAAACCGGCGAACGACGACGTGTAGCCGCGGTACTTGCCGGTGGCCGGATCCACTCGGTTCGCCGTACCCGTCTTGCCCGCGACCCGGTAGCCGGGGATACGCGCCTTGGTGCCGGTGCCCTCCCTGTCGTCCACGACCGACTCCAGCATCTGCGCGAGGGTCTTCGCCGTCTTCGCGCTGATGACCCTGGTCTTCTTGGGTGCCTTGGCGGACGTGAACTGCCCGTCGGGGCCCTGGGTGCCGCGCACGATGCTGGGTTCGACGCGTACGCCGCCGTTGGCGATGGTCGAGTAGACGGAGGCCGCCTGCATCGCGTTGATGGACACGCCCTGGCCGAAAGGAATCGTGTACTGCTGCGAGGTCGACCACTTGTCCGGGGCGGCGAGGATGCCCGGGGTCTCGCCGGGGAAGCCGAGCCCGGTGTAGCTGCCGAGGCCGAACTTGCGCAGGTAGTCGTAGAGGACCTTGTTGGACTGCGGCTGGGTCTTGCCGAGCTGGCCGGTGGCGAGGATGGTGCCGATGTTGCTGGACTTGGCGAGCACGCCGTTGAGCGTGAGGTACCAGGTGTCGTGGTCGATGTCGTCCTTGAAGAGCCGGTCGCCGCGGTGCAGCCGGTTGGGCACGATGACGTGCGTGCCGGGCGTGGCCACGCCCTCCTCCAGTACGGCGGCCATCGACATGACCTTCGCGGTGGAGCCGGGCTCGAAGGCGTCCTGGAGGGCAGCGTTGCCCATGTTCGCGCTGCTGGCCTCGGAGAGGTCGTTCGGGTCGAAGCCGGGCGAGTTGGCCATGGCGAGGATCTCGCCGGTGCGGGTGTCCTGGACGATCACATAACCACGGTCCGCCTTGGACTCCTGCACCTGCCTGGTGATCGCGTTCTGCGCGGCCCACTGGATGTCGCGGTCGATGGTGAGCTCGACATCGCTGCCGGGCACGGCGGGCGTCTCGGTGGAACCCACGGTGGGGACCTGCCGGCCGCCGGACTGGGCGTAGCGGATCTCGCCGTCCTTGCCGGACAGCTGCTCGTTCAGCTGCTGCTCGACACCGCCGCCGCCCTTGCCGTCGGAGTTGACCCAGCCCAGTATCCCGGCGGCGAGGTCGCCGTTCGGGTACACGCGCTTGCTGCTGGCGACCGACAGGACGCCCGCGAGGACGTTGACGGTGCTCTTGTCGCTCTCGGACTTGGTGCCCAGCGCGGTCTTCAGGTCCTTGATCTGCTTCCAGACCTGCGGGGTCTGACGGCTCGCCAGCAAGGTGTAGCGCAGGTTCTTGTTCGCGGGCCGCAGCTTGTGGACGATCTTCTCCGGCTCCTGGCCGAGGATCGGCGCGAGGAGCGCGGCCGCCTGCTCGGGGCCGTCGTCGATCTTCAGCTGCTCGGGGGCGAACAGGGTGGGGTCGGCCGTGATGTCGTACGCGTCCACGCTGGCCGCCAGGGCCACGCCGTTGCGGTCGGTGATGCCGCCGCGCTCGGCGGCCAGGGTGTAGCCGACGTACCGGTTCTTCTCAGCCTTGGCGGCGTAGGTGCTCGCGTCGACGCCCTGCACCTGGAGGAGCCGCACGACGAAGGCGATCAGGACGAGGGTGAGGGCCAGGCCGACCATCCGCAGCCGGGGGCGGGGGCTGCCGAGCCGGATGACGCCGGTGACCGGCGGACGGGGGCGTGCCGGGCGGCGGGCCGGGCGGGCGCCGGGGCCGGGGCGTCGCTGGGCGCCTGCGGAGCGCGCGGGCTTCGCGGGTCCGGGCACGCGGCGGCGCGGCGGTTCCCTGTCGGACACTTCCGTCACCTGCCGGGGGTCGAGTACGGGGTGGTGGACTGGGCGGACGGGGCGGGCTGCTGGGCGGAGGGCGCGTCCTGGGGTTCGGCGTACGAGGGCGCGGGCTGCGGCACGGCGGGGGTGGCCTCGGGTGCGGACGTCGTGGGCGTCGCACTGGCCGCCGAGGGCACTCCGGGCTCACTGACCAGGGCCTCGGGGGGAAGGACGAGGGTGTTGTACGCCGCGGTCCGTCCGGCGGGCGCGGGGCTGGGGACGCCCTTGACGGTGCCGTCGGGGTTGAGGAAGGCGGGGTCCCCGCCGGGGACCATGCCGAGTTCGCGGGCGCGGCGCTGGAGGGCCTCGGGGGCGGAGTAGGCGTCGATGTCCCGCTGGAGCGACTGCTCCTCGTCGGTGAGGGACTTCGTCTCCTTCTGCAGGTCGTCGAGTCTGAACGCGCCTTCGCTGAGGGCGGAGTTCAGCACGAGGAGCCCGATGAGGCCGCCGCCGAGAAGGAGGACGACCAGGAGGACGAAGGGGGCGCGGGCGGCATGCGCCACCCCCGCGGGGAAGAGCCGCGCGAGCCGGGCGGCCCGGCCCCTCAGTTCGGGTTTCCTACTCACTCACCCTCCCCCGAGACCGGTTCTCCCACTCATGGGTTTGAATTCTGGACCCTGACATCCGTCCCCGCCCCCATCCCCGCGTTGCGCCCCTCATTCGATGGACTCCCTGATGCGTTCGGCGCCCCGCAGGCGCGCCGGTGCCGCGCGCCGGTTCTCGGCGACCTCTTCCTCGGTGGGAAGTTCGGCACCGCGCGTCAGCAGCTTGAGCCGGGGCTGGTACTGCTCGGGGACGACCGGCAGCCCGGGCGGGGCGGTGTTGGCGGCGCCGGCCGCGAACACCTGCTTGACCAGCCGGTCCTCCAGCGAGTGGTACGACAGCACGGCGATCCGCCCGCCGACGTCGAGGGCCGCCACGGCGGCCGGGATCGCCCGCTCCAGGACGGAGAGCTCGCCGTTGACCTCGATGCGCAGCGCCTGGAAGGTGCGCTTGGCCGGGTTGCCGCCGGTGCGCTTCGCGGCCTGCGGCAGCGCGTCCCGGATGAGCTCCACCAGCCGGGCGCTGTTCGTGAACGGCTCCTTGTCCCGCGCGCGCACCACGGCGGCCACGATCCGCTTGGCCTGCTTCTCCTCGCCGTACGCGCGCAGGATCCGTACGAGTTCACCGGCCGGGTAGGTGTTGAGAACCTCGGCGGCGCTGATGCCGCTCGTCTGGTCCATGCGCATGTCGAGGGGGGCGTCCTGGGCGTAGGCGAAGCCGCGGTCGGCCTCGTCGAGCTGCATGGAGGAGACGCCGAGGTCGAACAGGACGCCCTGCACGCGCGCGATGCCGAGCCTGGCCAGGACGTCCGGCAGCTCGTCGTAGACGGCGTGCACGAGGTTGGCGCGCTCGCCGTACGGTGCGAGCCGCTCGCCGGACAGGCGCAGGGCCTCCTTGTCCCGGTCGAGCGCGACGAGCCGCGCCTCGGGGAACCGCTCGAGGAGAGCCTCGCTGTGGCCGCCGAGCCCGAGCGTGCAGTCGACGACCACGGCTCCCGGCCGCTGCAGCGCGGGGGCCAACAGGTCCAGGCACCGCTGGAGCATCACCGGGACATGTCGACTCTGGCTCAAGGGGCCCTCTCAGATCCGGCGGGCGTGCACGCACCGCCGGGTCCCCGCCCGCTCGTGAAGGGGAGGCCTGCCGGCGCCGGAAGCGTCAGCCGACCGGGAGCGGGAGGAGGCCGAGCCGTACGTACGCGCCGCGCACGCGGGGAGATCTCCGGAAAGTCGCCGGGTCTCCGGGGAATTCAGTCCAGCAGGGAGTCTCGCCTCCCGCTTCGCGTCACTTTAGTCCACCGTGTGTCGCGGTCAATCAACCGGCCTGCGCGTCGCCGCTTCGGGTTCCGCCGGCGCCGCGCTGCGGTCGAATTCGCTCGTATGGGCGCACTCACGACACCCCTGTGGGTTAGCTCACAACAAGGCTCGATGGCGTTCTTTGTCCCCTCTCACAACGGGACCGTTCGGGACGTGACCAGTACCGTCATGGGTATGACGACTTCTGCATCGGTTCCCACTGGCCCCCAGGGTGCGATAGCCGACCGCGGCACGGTCACCGACCGTCTCGTCGAGGCGAACGAGCGCTATGCCGCCGCCTTCACCGACCCGGGCATGGACGCCCGGCCCGTGCTCCACGTCGCCATCGTCGCCTGCATGGACGCCCGTCTCGACCTGCACGCCGCGCTCGGCCTGGAGCTCGGCGACTGCCACACCATCCGCAACGCGGGGGGCGTCGTCACCGACGACGTGATCCGCTCGCTCACCATCAGCCAGCGCAAGCTCGGCACCCGCAGCATCGTGCTGATCCACCACACGGGCTGCGGCCTGGAGTCCCTCACCGAGGACTTCCGCACCGAGCTGGAGCTGGAGGTCGGCCAGCGCCCCGCCTGGGCGGTGGAGTCCTTCCGCGACGTCGACCAGGACGTGCGGCAGTCGATGCAGCGCGTGCGCACCTCGCCGTTCCTGGTGCACACCGACGACGTGCGCGGCTTCGTGTTCGACGTGAAAACGGGTCTGCTGCGCGAGATCGACCCCGCGTAACGCTCCGCTGCACCTGTCGTTTCGCTGTCAATTCGGCCTCGGGAGCGCACAAAAGGCCCTAAGCCCTGACATATCGCGGACAGTTGTCCACAGTCGAGTGACACGAATCGGTAACGGCAGCAAGAATGCGAGTGTGGCAGTACGCGGAACGTTTCACGCGTGGTGTCCGTGTTCAAGGGGTGGGCCGGTCCGCATCGCGTCGGCCCGGAAAGAACGGGCCGAGGAGGGCCGGGTGACGACCTATGACGATCGAGCGAGCCTCACTGATCTGACCGCCACTGCGGAGCGTGTCCGCAGTTCGGTGGAGGGTGTGATCGAGGGCAAGCCCGAGGTCGTACGGCTTTCGCTGACCGTACTGCTCGCCGAGGGACATCTTCTGATCGAGGATGTCCCCGGCGTGGGCAAGACAATGCTGGCCAAGGCGCTGGCGCGATCCATCGACTGTTCGGTCCGGCGAATCCAGTTCACGCCCGACCTGCTGCCGTCCGACATCACCGGTGTGTCCATCTGGGACCAGCAGCGCAAGGACTTCGAGTTCAAGCCCGGCGCGATCTTCGCCCAGATCGTGATCGGCGACGAGATCAACCGTGCCTCGCCGAAGACCCAGTCCGCGCTGCTGGAGTCCATGGAGGAGCGCCAGGTCACGATCGACGGGCAGACCTACGAGCTGCCGAGCCCCTTCATGGTGGTGGCCACGCAGAACCCGGTCGAGATGGAGGGCACCTACCCGCTGCCCGAGGCCCAGCGCGACCGCTTCATGGCCCGCGTCTCCGTCGGCTACCCCAGCGTGGAGGCCGAGCTGCAGATGCTGGACGTGCACGGCGGTGCCTCGCCGCTGGAGGACCTGCAGCCGGTGGCGCACGCCCACGACATCGTGAAGCTGATCGACGCCGTCCGCGGCGTCCACGTGGCCGAGCCGGTCCGGCGGTACGCGGTGGAGCTGGTCGCCGCCACGCGCACGCACCCCGACCTCAGACTCGGCGCCTCGCCGCGCGCGACGCTGCATCTGCTGCGCGCGGCGAAGGCGTCAGCAGCCCTGAGCGGCCGGGAGTACGCGCTGCCGGACGACGTGCAGGCCCTCGCCGTGGCCGTCCTGGCCCACCGCCTGCTGCCCACCGCACAGGCCCAGCTGAACCGGCGTACGTCCGAGCAGGTCGTCCAGGAGATCATGCAGCGCACCCCGGTGCCCGCCGCGCCCCAGCAGCAGACCGGCTTCGGGGGCCTCGGCCGGGGCACTCCGACGTACGGCCAGCAGCCGCCGCGGAGGCTGGGATGACCTTCGGTGGGACCGGCCAGGCGGAGGCGGACCGCGGTGAGAAGAGCGGGGTCCGCACCGCGCTGGCCGGTCTGACCACGCGTGGCCGCTCCTTCCTGGCCGCCGGCATCGCGGCCGCGATCTGCTCCTACGTCCTCGGGCAGAGCGACCTGCTGCGCGTCGGGCTGCTGCTCGCGGTGCTCCCGCTGGTCTGCGCGACGGTGCTGTACCGCACGCGCTACCGGGTCGCGGGCAGCCGCAGGCTCTCCCCCGCGCGCGTGCCCGCCGGCAGCGAGGCCCGTGTCCATCTGCGGATGGACAACGTCTCCCGGCTGCCCACGGGCCTGCTGATGCTCCAGGACCGGGTGCCGTACGTCCTCGGACCCCGCCCCCGCTTCGTCCTGGACCGGGTGGAGGCGGGCGGCCGCCGCGAGGTGTCGTACCGCGTGCGCTCCGACCTGCGCGGCCGCTATCCGCTGGGCCCGCTGCAGCTGCGCCTGAGCGACCCGTTCGGCATGTGCGAGCTGACCCGCTCCTTCTCGACGCACGACACCCTGACGGTCATCCCGCGCGTGGAGCCACTGCCGTCGGTGCGCTTCAGCGGGGAGGCGAAGGGCTACGGCGACGGGCGGCACCGCTCGCTCGCGCTGGCCGGCGAGGACGACGTGATCCCGCGCGGGTACCGCTACGGCGACGATCTGCGCCGCGTGCACTGGCGCTCCACCGCCCGGTACGGCGAGCTGATGGTGCGCCGCGAGGAGCAGCCGCAGCGCGCCCGGTGCACGGTGCTGCTGGACACCCGGGGCCCGGCTTTTCAGGGCGCGGGCCCGGACTCGCCCTTCGAGTGGGCCGTGTCGGGCACGGCGTCCGTGCTGGTCCACATGCTCGAACGGGGCTTCTCGGTGCGGCTCCTGACGGACACCGGCAGCTCGGTGCCCGCCGAGGGCGCCGACGGGTTCGCGGGCGCGAGCCAGGAGTCGGCGGACGCGGCCGGGCTGATGATGGACACCCTCGCGGTGATCGACCACTCGGACGGTACGGGTCTGTCGCGGGCGTACGACGTCATGCGCGGCGGCAACGAAGGGCTGCTGGTCGCCTTCTTCGGCGACCTCGACGAGGAGCAGGCGGCGGTGGCCGCCAAGATGCGGCAGCGCAGCGGGGGCGCGGTGGCCTTCGTGCTGGACAGCGGGTCCTGGGTGCGGGAACCCACCGATGTGCCCGGCGCGTTGGACAGGGGCGAGGAGCGGCTGCGGATGCTGCGGGAGGCGGGCTGGACGGCCCTGAGCGTGCCGCGGGGAGCTTCGCTGGACGAGTTGTGGCGCCAGGCGGACCGTGCGCGCACGGACGCCGCCGCGATCAGTGGCGCGTTCGGCGAGGGGGGACGGGTATGAGCGGGCGGACACGGATGGCGCTGAGCGCCGCGGCGGCCACACTGATGGCGGCCTGTGCCCTGCTGCCCCTGGTCTCCCCGGTCACCTGGCTGCTGCAGGCGGTCTTCCTGCTGGCGATCCAGACGGGCGTGGGCATGGCGACCCGGCGGGTGCCACTGGCCCGGCCCCTGACGGTGGCGGCGCAGGCCCTGGCCGCCCTGATGCTGCTGACCCTGACCTTCGCCAACCAGCAGGCGATCATCGGAGTGATCCCGGGGCCGGAGGCGTTCGCCCACTTCGGCGAGCTGCTGCAGACGGGCGCGGACGACGTCAGCCGGTACTCGATCCCGGCGCCGCTGTCGGACGGCATCCGGCTGATGCTCATCGGCGGTGTCCTGATCATCGGCCTGGCGGTGGACACCCTGGCGGTGACGTTCCGCAGCGCCGCCCCGGCCGGGCTGCCGCTGCTGGCGCTGTACTCCGTCGCCGCAGGGCTGTCCGAGGGCGGCGCGGACTGGCTGTGGTTCCTGGTCGCCGCCGCGGGCTATCTGATGCTGCTCCTGGCCGAGGGGCACGACCGGCTCTCGCAGTGGGGCCGGGTCTTCGGCGGGGCACCGCGGATGCCGGGCGGGGAGCCGACCGGCGCGGTGGCGCCCGTCCGTACCGGGCGGCGCATCGGCGTGGTCGCGCTGGGCATCGCCCTGGCGGTGCCGCTGGCCCTGCCCGCGATGAACGGCGGTCTGCTGGACGCCGCAGGCACGGGGGTCGGCTCCGGCAGCGGGAGCGGCGGCACGATCTCCGCGGTGAACCCGCTGGTGTCGCTGCGCGACAGTCTGAACGTGGACGAGGACCGCGAGGTCCTGTCCCTGAAGACCGACACGGCCGACCTCTCGAACATGTACCTGCGGATCGTCTCCCTGGACGACTTCGACGGCACCACCTGGCAGCCGGCCAAGCGCAACATCCAGGCCGTGCCGAACGAGTTCCCCACGCCCTTCGGCCTCGGCCCGGACGTCCAGCGCTCACAGGTCGAGACGACCATCTCGGCCGCGGACTGGTACGCGCAGAACTGGCTGCCGATGCCGTACCCGCCCAGCGGCGTGGACATCGCGGGCAACTGGCGGTACGAACCGCTGGGCATGACGGTCGTGGGCGACCGCCGCCAGACCACACGCGGGGCGACGTACACCGTGCGCAGCCTCGACGTGCAGCCGACGGCGAAGCAGCTCGCGGACGCGCCGGAGCCGCCCGCGGCCCTGAAGCGTGAGTTCACCGAGCTGCCCGACACTCTGCCCACGGTGGTGGCCCGGACCGCGCGCCAGGTCACCGAGGGGGCGGCCAACCCCTACGAGCGGGCCGTCAAGCTCCAGGAGTACTTCGCCGTCACGGGCGGCTTCCAGTACGACACGAACGTCAAGGTGGGCAGCGGCCGGCAGGCGATCGCCCGCTTCCTGAAGGACAAGCAGGGCTTCTGCGTCCACTTCTCCTTCGCGATGGCGGCGATGGCCCGCTCGCTGGACATACCGGCACGGGTGGCGGTGGGCTTCGCGCCCGGAACCCCGCAGGGCGACAACTCCGTCTCGGTGGGGCTGAAGGACGCGCACGCCTGGCCGGAGCTGTACTTCGAGGGCGTGGGCTGGACCCGCTTCGAGCCGACGCCGACCCGTGGTTCGGTGCCGTCGTACACCCAGTCGGACACGACCGGCTCGACGCTGCCTGACGTGGCGCGGCCCTCGCAGTCGACCAGCACGGGGCCCTCGGCCTCGCCCTCGACGAGCGAGAGCTGCGCGGGGCAGAACCCGGATCTGTGCGCGAGCGAGTCCCCGGAGGCCGCGCTCGTCACGGACGACGACGGCCCGAAGTGGTACGTCATCCTGGCGTGGGCCCTCGGAGGGGCCGCGGCGCTGCTGATCCCCTTGGCGCCGATGCTGTGGCGGCTGCGGACGAGAGCGGTCAGACTGGGAGGGCACGGTCGCACCGAGGCGGACGCGTCGCTCCACACCCTGGCGGTCTGGCAGGAACTCACGGACACCGCCTGGGACTTCGGCATCTCCCCGGACGACTCCCAGACCCCGCGGAAGACCGCCGCCCGCATCGTTCGGCTGGGCCAACTCGACCCACCGGCCGCGGCCTCGGTGCACCGGGTGGCCGACGCGGTGGAGCAGGTCCTGTACGCCCCCACGCCGCGCCCGCCGGCCGGCCTCGCGGAGGACGTCCGCGGCGTCCTGTCGGACCTCGAGTCCAAGTCCGCCTGGACGACGAACCTGCGCGCCCGTCTGGCCCCACGCTCCAGCGCGCGGGTCGCCTGGGCCCTGTCGGACTGGTGGATCAACGTCAAACGGCGCGCCGCAGCGGCCCGCCCGACGTGGCGCAGGCCGTCAACGCCGGGTCAACGGGGGTGACTGGTCGGCCCACGGTCGCCGGGGCCGGGCCCCGGCTCACCCGGCCGGACGCAGGCGCACGTCACCGGGCGTAGGCATACGTCAGGGGGTGACCACCCACCGGTGGTCACCCCCTGCGTCTGTTCGGGAGCTGCTCGTCGAGCTAATGGCCGCCCTGTTCGTCGCGGCGGCGCTGCCAGCGCTGTTCGATACGGTCCATCATGGAGCGCTTCTGACGTGGCTGGCGGCGTGTCTGCTGGCCGCCCGCGGGCTGTTCGCCCGGCTTGGGGGCCTTGCGCCAACCGGTCACGGCGAGTACCGCACAGCCCAGCATGACGAGGAAGCCCACCACGCTCAGCCACACCTGCTTGGCGACCATTCCAGCCATGAGGAGCGCGATACCTACGAGGAAGCCCGCGACCGCCTGGTAGACCCGTCGCCGGGTGTACGTACGCAGCCCGCTTCCCTCAAGCGCTGTCGCGAACTTGGGATCTTCGGCGTACAGCGCTCGCTCCATCTGCTCGAGCATTCGCTGCTCGTGCTCCGAGAGCGGCACGGAGTCCTCCTCATCGTGCAGTCGCCGGGGCGACCCGGGGGGTCCCTTCAGGATAGGCAGGGAATCGCCCCCGTGAAACCCGCCCCTCTACGCCAATTGGCCAACCGGGCTCCGTCATGACGTCCCGACTCGCTGAGATCTGCATTCCCCAGCGGCCGACACGTCATGCCGGAACGGTCTCCCTCGATCATACGGCGCCGCGCGGCCGATCGGGGGGCCTGTGGCGTACTCCATGTGCAGCCAAGCCCCTGATCAACGGCGCGCGCCCGGGGGCGCTCACGGAAAGCGGCTCAGGCCTCGGCGGTCCCCCGCGTCTCGCCCAGCACGTGGAGCTGCGTGGCCACGGAGTGGAAGGCGGACAGCTCCGCCGCGGCCTCCTCCAGCTTCAGCAGCGCCTCCAGAGCGCCGGGCTCGGTGTCCACCAGCACGCCCGGGACCAAGTCGGCGAAGACCCGTACGCCGTGCACGGCACCCACCCGGAGGCCGGCGCCCTCGACCAGCCCGGTGAGCTGCTCGGCGGTGAAACGGCGCGGCACGGGGTCACCCTGGCCCCAGCGGCCGTCCGGGTCCTGGAGGGCCTGCTTGGCCTCCTTGAAGTGACCGGCGAGGGCCCGCGCCAGCACGGCGCCGCCCAGACCGGCTGCGAGCAGGCTCAGGACGCCCTCGGCACGCAGGGCGGCCACGGCGTTGCGGACGCCCTCGGCGGGGTCGTCGACGTACTCCAGGACGCCGTGGCACAGCACGACGTCGTACCCGCCGCGCTCGACCACGTAGAAGAGGCCGTGGGCGTCGCCCTGGACGCCCTGCACCCGGTCGGCGACCTCGGCCTCGGCTGCGCGCCGCTCCAGGGCGAAGAGCGCGTTCGGGCTGGGGTCGACGACGGTGACGCGGTGGCCGAGGCGGGCGAGGGGCACGGCGAAGTTGCCGCTGCCGCCCCCGGTGTCCAGGACGTCCAGCGCCTGCCGCCCCGTGGCCTTGACCCGGCGGTCCAGGGCGTCCTGGAGGACCTCCCAGACCACGGCGGTACGGAGCGAGGCCCGGGGTTGAGAGGGGCCGGAGCGCAGCGACGCCCGTTGAGGGTGGTGGGGGGAGGCGGGCGGGCGCATCGGGTCCGACACGGCGATTGACTCCTCGGCGCGGCGCCGCCGACTGCACGGCGGAGCGAACGGGCTGCCTCCCGGCCGCCCGGGGTCACGGGAGGAGGAAGGCTTCAGGCGCCCTCCACCCTATTGCCTACGACGGCCCACCCGGTCATCGCGGTGCCGGGTGACGCCGACGCCGTAGCCCCCGGCAAGGCGGCCGGTACACCCCCCGATCCACGGAACCTCCCTCAGCCCGCGTCCGGCATGTCGTCCCGCGCGTGACGGGAGCCGTCAGCCTCCTCCCCGTCCGTCCCGTGCGTCCCGTCCATGTCCGGCCGTGGCTGGGGCAGGACCGGCTGGAGCACCAGCATCCGCTCGACGAGGCGCAGGAACATCGCCACATCGCGTATCAGGTCGTCGGCGTCCCGGCGGCTGGCCGCGCCCTGGATGCCCGCCTCGGCCCGGGCGCGGCGCCGGGCGCCGGAGGCGAACAGCGCGCTCCACTCGGTGAGTTCGGGTGCGATTTCGGGGAGCACTTCCCATGCGCTCCTGATGCGGGCCCGGCGCCTGGGACTTGGCTCCGGGCGCCCCCGCGCGGCGAGCACGGCGGCGGCGATGCGCAGGGCGGCGAGGTGGGCTGTGGCGTAGCGCTCGTTCGACGTTTCCAGCACGGCGGTTTCGTCCAGTCCGGCACGGGCCTGGGCGAGCAGGTCGAGGGCGGCGGGCGGGGCCGTGGTCCGGCGGAGGACGGGGTGCACGTCGTTCGCCGGGCCGGTCAGTGAGGGGGCAGGGCCGGTGGCGCGGCGCCGGCGGGCGGCTGCTGCGTGATAGTTGGCCATGACGAACCTCCTGTCGTCTGTGTGACGGCACGCCCTGATACGGGATGCCGTATGTGCCCATCGTGAGGTATGGCACTGACAATCCGTTCTGACCTGGGATTTTGCTTCGATCGAGAGTTCGGGCTAACTTTTGCACTGACCAGTCAGTTCAAATGAAGAGGGGGCAGGGATGGGGGGAACCGTGGCCGCGACCGGCGTCACGGCCCAGGGTCTCGGCCTCGAAGGGCCCCGCGGATGGGCGTTCCGCGGGGTCTCCTTCGAGGCGGAGGCCGGCTCGCTGATCACGATCGAGGGACCGTCCGGCACGGGCCGTACGTGTCTGTTGCTCGCGCTCACCGGGCGGATGAAGCCCACCGAGGGGTCCGCCACCGTGGACGGGGCCGAAGTGCCCAAGCGGATGGCGGCGGTACGGCGCGTCAGCGCCCTGGCCCATGTCCCGGGTGTGACCGACCTGGACCCGGCCCTGACCGTCGCCGAGCACCTTCGCGAACGGGCGCTGCTGCAGCGGCGGTTCGGCGACTCGTTGCGCGGGCTGCTGCGGCACCGTGGCGAGCGGAGGACGAAGGAGCGGCAGCGGATCGACGCCGCGCTGACGGCGGCGGGGTTCGACCTGGACTCCCTGCCCAAGGGCTCGCGTACGGCCGTACGGGATCTGGAGCGGCTGGAGGCGCTGCGGCTGTCCGTCGCGCTGGCCCTCATCGCGCGCCCACGCGTGCTCGGTGTCGACGACTCCGACCTCAAGCTCTCGGACGCCGAACGGGCCGAGGCCTGGGCGCTGTTGAAGTCGATCGCCGAGACCGGGACCACGGTCGTGGCGGTGTGCAGCGAGGCCCCCGACGGGACGGTCAAGGTGTCGACCCAGGCGGCCGACGAGGCACCCGAGCCCGAGGAAACCGACGGAAAGGAGGCCGCCGATGCGCTCGCCGAGGCTGGCCGCGCTTGAGCTCCGGCGCTTCGGCCGGGGGAAGCTGCCGCGTGCCGCCCTGGTCGCGCTGCTGGTACTGCCCCTGCTGTACGGCGCCCTGTACCTGTGGTCGTTCTGGGACCCGTACGGCCGTCTGGACCGGATCCCCGTGGCGCTCGTGAACGACGACAAGGGGGCGAGCGTCGAGGGCAAGAAGCTCGCCGCCGGCGACGACATCACCAAGGGGCTGCGCGAGAGCGACGTGTTCGACTGGCGGGAGGTGAGTGCCGCCGAGGCCCGGAAGGGCGTCGAGAACGGCACCTACTACCTGTCGCTGACCATGCCGGACGACTTCAGTGAGCGGATCGCCTCCAGTTCGGGTGACTCCCCGGAGACGGGCGCTCTTCAGGTGCGTACGAACGACGCGAACAACTACATCGTCGGGCAGATCTCGCGGACGGTCTTCAGCGAGGTGCGTGAGGCCGCGTCGACGAAGGCGTCGCGGTCGTTCCTGGACAAGATCTTCGTCTCGTTCTCCGACATCCACGGCAAGACGGTCAAGGCCGCGAACGGCGCCGACAAGCTCGAAGGCGGCATCGGGAAGGCGGAGAAGGGCTCCAAGGACCTCGCCGACGGGCTGAAGGACGCCAAGAAGGGCAGCGGCAAGCTGTCCACGGGCCTGAAGAAGCTCAACACCGGCGCGGGCGATCTGGAGGACGGCTCCAGGCGGGTCGCGGAGGGGACGCAGACGCTGGCCGACAAGGTCAACGGGGTCGACAAGAAGATCGGGCCGTTCCTGAAGGACAACGAGAAGACCATCGGGGACACCGCCCAGCTGGTCGCCGACACCTCGGGCGCGATCCGCAACAACCTCGACGACCTGGTGGAGCGCGCCCCAGGCGCCGCCAAGGGCGCCCACACGGCGTCCGACGCGCTGAACCTCATCCACAAGGCGCGCTGTGAGGACCCGGTACTGCCCGACCCGGCCTGCGCCGACCTGAAGAAGGCGAAGCAGTCGGCCGCGGACGTGGCGGTGATCGCCGACGACCTCAACACGCTGATCGCCGACCAGGACGGCGACCTGAAGAAGCTCGACAAGCACCTCGCCACCCTCCAGAAGCAGTCCCAGGCGCTCGCCGACCGCGCGCCCCGCCTCTCCGAGGACCTCGACGACGCCGTCGCGAGGATCAACAAGCTGAACCAGGGGGCCGGCAAGGTCGCCGCGGGCGCCAAGAAGCTGCACTCGGGCCTCGGCTCGGCCAAGTCCGGCGCGGCGGACCTGGACAGCGGCGTGGGCGAGCTCAAGTCCGGCGCGGTCGACCTCAACGGCGGCATCTACAAGCTCGTCGACGGCTCCGGGAAGCTTTCGGACGGGCTGCACGACGGTGCCGGGAAGATCCCCGACTACGACAAGAAGGCCCGCGAACAGCGCACCGAGGTCATGTCCGACCCGGTCCAGCTCGTCTCCCGGGACATGCACAAGGCGCCCAACTACGGCACCGGATTCGCCCCGTACTTCATCCCCCTGTCCCTGTGGGTGGGCGCGATGGTGGCGTACATGGTGATCACGCCGATGAACCGGCGCGCGCTCGCCGCGGGCGCCTCGGCGTGGCGGATCGCGCTGGCCGGCTGGCTGCCCGTGGTGGCGATCGGGGCGCTGCAGACGGTGGCCCTGATGTCGGTGCTGCACTGGGCCGTAGGGCTGCAGATGGTGCGGGCGGCCGGGACGGTGGGCTTCCTGTTCCTCGTGACGGCATGCTTCGCGGCGATCGTGCAGTGGCTGAACGCGCGCTTCGGCGCGGCGGGCCGGATTCTCGTCCTGGCCTTCCTGATGCTGCAGTTGACGTCCGCGGGCGGCACCTATCCCGTGCAGACCAGCCCGGGCTTCTTCAACGCGCTGCACCCCTTCCTGCCGATGAGCTACGTCGTGGAGGCGCTCAGGAGGCTCATCACGGGAGGCGGGCTCGAACCGGTGTGGCACGCGTGCGTGGTGCTCGTCGCCTTCACCGCGGGCGCCCTCGCGCTGACTGCCCTGTCGGCCCGTCGCCGGCAGGTGTGGACGCTCGACCGGCTGCACCCGGAGCTGACCCTGTGAAAGCGCGCGGCACAATCAGGCCCATGGAAAGCAGCAACGCCGCGTCGGGCGGCAGCACGCGCCGTGAGGCCACCCGGCAGAAGCTCTACGAGGCGGCCGTCACGCTCATCGCCGAACAGGGCTTCTCCGCCACCACCGTTGACGAGATCGCCGAACGGGCCGGGGTGGCGAAGGGCACGGTCTACTACAACTTCGCCAGCAAGTCGGTCCTCTTCGAGGAGCTTTTGCGCCACGGAGTCGAACTCCTCACCGCGTCCCTGCGGGAGGCGGCGGAGAAGACCGCGCGGGACGGCGGCAGCAAGGTGGACGCCCTGGACGCGATGATCCGCGCGGGGCTGGTCTTCATCGACCGCTACCCGTCCTTCACCCAGCTCTACGTCGCCGAGCTGTGGCGGACGAACCGGGCCTGGCAGTCCACGCTGATGGTGGTCCGGCAGCAGGCCGTGGCGGTCGTCGAGGGCGTGCTGCGCGAGGGCGTGGACAACGGCGAGTTCAGCGAGGAGATCGACGTCCAGCTGACTGCCGCCGCCCTGGTCGGCATGGTCCTGGTGGCGGCGCTGGACTGGAAGTCGTTCCAGCCGGAGCGCTCCCTGGACGACGTGCACTCGGCGCTGTCCCGGCTGTTGCAGGGCCGGGTGAGCGGGCGCCACTGACGCGACAGGCGTCGTACGCACACGAAAGCGCCGGTCCGACGGTGGCCGCGTCCCCCGCGGGCCACTGTCGAACCGGCGCCCTCTCGTGCTCCCCCGTACTCCCCCGTGTCCCCCCGCTGGACCCCCGTCCGGTCGTTCCCCCGGGTCCCCCGTCTCGCTCCCGCCGACGCCGGGCCGGCGGAAGGAGCGGATCCGGGGCCCGCTCCGATTCCGGCGCCCCGTGTCGCCGGTGCCGGAGCCGATCCCCTTCTCCGTGCCCCCACTCTCTCGTTCCGGCAGGTCGGGCCCCATCCGCGCGCGTACTCAACTCACCGACTAGGTACGCGTACTCAGAACTGCGCACTCATCCCCAAGCCCCGCCGTTGCCGACTGGTTACGATCGCGTCCGTGTCCATACTTCCCTTGATCTTCACCAGCGCCTGGGCCAGCGGCGTCAACTCCTACGCCGTGGTCCTGCTGCTCGGCGTGTTCGGCGCGACGGGGCTGAGCGACGAGGTGCCCGAGGCGCTGCAACGGCCCGACGTACTGATCGCGGCCGGCGTGCTGTTCCTCTGCGAGGCCGTCGCCGACAAGATCCCGTACGTGGACTCGGCCTGGGACTCGGTGCACACCGTGATCCGGCCGGTGGCGGGCGCGGTGGTGGCCGCGCTGCTCGCCGGGCAGAGCGGGTCGCTGCCCGAGCTGGCGGCGGGCGCGGTCGGCGGTTCCACGGCGCTGGTGAGCCACCTGGTCAAGGCGGGCACGCGGATGGCGGTCAACACCTCGCCGGAGCCGTTCAGCAACATCGTGGTGAGCATCGCCGAGGACCTCGGGGTCGGCGCCCTCATCACCCTCGCGATCTTCTACCCCGTCGCCGCGGCGGTCATCGCGGGCGCCCTGCTGCTCGCCGGGCTGCTGCTGCTCCTCTTCCTGGTCTCACGGATCCGTCGCTTCCTGCGCCGCAGGGCGGAGCGCCGGGAGGAGAAGCGGCTCGCCCAGGCGGTGGGGCAACGGCCCGGCTGAGGCGGCCGCGCAGCGCCTCGGCTGCGCTTGCGCCCGAGGTCAGGGAGCCGTTGTCAGTGGCGGCCGATGCTGCATTCTCCCGGGGGATAACCCCCGGACCCCCAGCAGACAAGCAGGTCAGCCGCAGTGACCGGCGCGAACATCGCAAAGCAGGCCCAAGTAAAGTCCCACGCATGGCAAGGATTGCGGTGATCGGCGCCGGGATGGGCGCGATGGCGGCCGCTGCCCGGCTCGCCGTCGCGGGCCACCGGGTGGCGGTGTACGAGCGTGCGGAGACGTACGGCGGAGCGGTGCGCCGCTTCGAGCGCGACGGCTTCGGGTTCGACACGGGCCCGGGGCTGCTCCCCCTCCCCGCCGTGTACCGCGATCTGTTCATCAAGACCGGCAAGGAGCCCCTGGAGGCGTGCGTCGAGCTGGTCCAGGTCGACCCGTCCGCGCGGCATGTCTTCGCGGACGGCACCGAGGTCAGTCTGCCGAACGCGTCGCGCGCGGGCATCGTGACAGCCCTCGACGAAGCGCTGGGCGCCGGTACGGGCGGCCGGTGGGGCGACTTCCTGGTCCGCGCCCGCGAGGCCTGGGACCGCACGCGCAGACCGCTGCTGGAGGAGCCCCTGTGGCCGAACTGGCAGGTGCTGGCCGAGCGCGAGCCCTACCCTGCGGTGCCCCACAAGCGGTTCCTGCGCACCCGCCGGGCCGGCACCCTCGCCGAGGTCGGCGCCTGCGAGCTGCGCGACCCCCGGCTCGTCGCCCTGCTGGAGAGCCACGCGCTCGCGTACGGCCTGGATCCGCGCGAGACCCCGGCAAGTGCGGCGGTGCTGCCGTACCTGGAGCACGCGTTCGGGATCTGGTATGTGCGGGGCGGCATACGGGAGTTGGCGCGGGCGGTCTACGAGCGGTGCGTGGCCCGGAAGGTCGAGTTCAGCTTCGGCGCGGAGGTCTCCGGGGTGCTGGAGAAGGACGGCCGGGCGGCGGGGCTGGAGTTGGCCGACGGTTCGGTGGTGGAGGCCGACTTCGTGGTCTCCGGGGTCGCCCCCGGGGTGCTGGACCGCCTCGTCCGGGGCGGCACGGCGCCGCGCGGCGAGGGCGAGGTCGCGCCCCAGCGCGGGGCGGCGAGCCGTCTGACGGTGCTGCTGGCGCTGCGCGGGGCCCGGCCGGAAGGCGCGGCGCACCGCACTGTGGTGCACGCAGAGGACCGTGAGGCCGAGTTGGACGCCTTGTTCGGGACGGCCGGGGGCATGGCCGCCCGCGCCACGGTCACCGTCCTGCGGCCCGACGACCCGGGGCTGGTTCCGGACCCCGGGCATGAGGCGATCACGCTCACTTCGACGGTGCCTGCACAGCCTGACCGGAGTGGGGCGGAATCGGAGGTCTTCGCCCGGCACGCCGAGGACCTGATCACGGTCGCGGAGCGTGCCGTCCCGGACCTGCGTGACCGGCTCCTCTGGCACGAGGTGCGTACGCCCGCCGACATCGCGGAAGAGACCGGCGCGGAGGGCGGCGCGGTTCCGGCACCCGCGCTGGCCGCGGCGGAGGGGCGTCTGCTGCACGCGTCCAACAGCACGGCCGTATCCGGCCTGTTCACGGTCGGCGGCTGGTCCCACCCGGGCGGCGGGCTCCCCCACGCCGGCATGTCGGGCGCGCTGGTGGCGGGACTGATCCTGGAGGGGCCCGAGTTCCGGGGCTCTCAGTGACCCGGGCGTGAGCCGGGCCGGGCCGGGCCGTCAGAAACGGTACTGCTCGTCGTACCCCTGCCCGTGCCCCTGCTGCTGGCCGTCGCCCTGGTACGGGTACTGCTGCTCGGGCGGGAGTTCGCCGCCGTACGCCTCGTCGGTGCGCTGCTGCGGGACCCAGACGCCGCCGGCCGGCGTCTCGCCGCCATAGGTGCCGGTGGCGTACTGGTCCTGGGTGTAGCCCTGCTGGCCGTACTGCTGCTGGCCATAGGCTTCGTAGGAGACGCCGCCGTAGGTCTGGGTGCCGATGTACGGGTCGGAGTACGCGGCGTACTGCTGCTGCTGGCCGGTGGCGTCGTAGCCGTACTGCTGCTGGTCGTAGCCGGTGTAGCCGTCGTACGCGTAGCCCTGGTCGGCCGTCGCGTACTGGTCCTGGTGCTGGCCGGGGGCCGCGTAGTTCTGGTCGGCGGCGGCGTAGGCGGGGTCGCCGCCGTATATGCCGTAGGAGCCCGTGTCGTCCGGCAGGGGCTGCGGTTCATACACGGAGGTCGTCTCGGCGGCGGTGGGCTGAGCTGCGCGTGACGGGGTGAACACGTCGTCGCGGTCGTAGTCGTCGCCGTAACCGACGCCGTCCTGGCCGTACTTGGCGTCGTTGCGTGCGTAGCCGTCCTCGGCCGCCTCCAGGTCGGAGACCTCGAGGGTCGGTTCCTGGCGGTCGGGCTCACCGCGGCGGCGCTTGGCGGCGGCCAGCGGGCCCAGGGCCG
The DNA here is from genome assembly GCF_045162795.1 of Streptomyces sp. NBC_01017. Classification (NCBI taxonomy): domain Bacteria; kingdom Bacillati; phylum Actinomycetota; class Actinomycetes; order Kitasatosporales; family Streptomycetaceae; genus Streptomyces; species Streptomyces sp. NBC_01017. The sequence continues at coordinate 7,773,515 of NZ_CP108683.1, read as the reverse complement.
GCGCGGAGACCGCCCAGCCGGCCGAGAAGCCGCGGCGGAACGACAGCGTGACGTAGGTCTGGCCGACCGCGAACGCCGCCGCGCCCAGACCGATGACGATGACGGAAGGAATCAGCACCCCGACCACGACGCCGAGGAACCCGACGAAGGCGAGCAGCCGCCAGCGCAGCCGCGCCTTGTACTGCAGCAGCACCTCGCCCAGCAGCCACAGCGCGACGACGCCGAATGCGATGTAGAGGACCGTCCAGCCCATGTACGCCCCTCTCCCAGTGGCCGCCTACGCAGTGTGACGTATATCAGGACGGCCGGTCTAGGCCTGCGGTGGGTGGTGCAGGCCCAGGCTTTCGTAGATTTCCAAGGTAGCTGTGGAGTTGTTGAGCGTGATGAAGTGCAGTCCGGGCACTCCCTCGGCCAGCAGCCGCGCGCAGAACTCCGTGGCGAACTCGATGCCAATGGAGCGTACAGCCGCGGGATCGTCCTTGGCTGTGAGGATCCGCTCTTTCAGGGCGGCCGGGAAAGCGGCGTTGGTGAGGGAGGGGATGCGGTCCAGCGTCTTTACGCTGGCGATCGGCATGATCTCCGGGATGATCGGGGTGTCACAGCCCGCGGCCGAAACCCGGTCGCGCAAACGCAGGTAGTCCTCCGGTTCGAAGAACATCTGCGTGATCGCGTAGTCCGCGCCCGCGCGGCACTTGTCGATGAAGTGACCGACGTCCGCCTCCCAGTCGGCGGAGCGCGGGTGCATCGCGGGGAAGGCCGCCACGCCCACGCAGAAGTCACCGGAGGCCTTGATCAGTTCGACGAGTTCGGCGGCGTAGGTGAGGCCCTGCGGATGCCGCACCCAGTCGCCCAGCGGGTCGCCGGGCGGGTCGCCGCGCAGGGCGAGCATGTTGCGGATCCCGGCGTCGGCGTACTGCCCGATGATGTTGCGCAGGTCGGCCACCGAGTGGTCGACGGCGGTGAGGTGGGCGATCGGGGTGAGCGTGGTGTCCGAGGCGATCGCCTCGGTCGCCTTGACCGTGCCCGCGCGGGTGGAACCGCCCGCGCCATAGGTCACGGAGACGAAGTCGGGTCCTACGGCCTCGACCCGGCGCAGCGCGTTCCACAGGTTCCGCTCGCCCTTCGGGGTCTTGGGCGCGTAGAACTCGAAGGAGTACGTCGTCTTTCCGGTCGCGAGCATCTCGCGCACGGTACGAGCGTGGTCCGATCTGATGGATGCGGTGCCGAGGGCCATACTCGCAGGTTAGCCAGGGGGCCCCGGTCCCCCAACCGGACGCCGGACATTTGCCCGATTTGCCGGTTTGTTGTCCACGCCTTGGACAAACGTCAGGAAATCCGGGGTCGGGGTACCCACCGGGGCAGGCGGGGCACTACCCCTGCCGCAGCCGCTTGGCGAACTCCGCCGCCGCCGCGCCCGGGTCGTCCGCCTCCGTGATCGCCCGTACGACGACGGCACGGCGGGCGCCCGCCTCCAGCACCTGGTCGAGGTTGGCGAGGTCGATGCCGCCGATGGCGAACCAGGGCCGGGCGGTGCCGAGGGCGGCCGTGTGCCGGACCAGGTCGAGACCGGGGGCGTGGCGGCCGGGCTTGGTGGGGGTAGGCCAGCAGGGGCCGGTGCAGAAGTAGTCGACGCCCTCCTGGACGGCGGCCGCGGAGGCCTCGGACCCGGAGTGCGTGGAGCGGCCGATGAGGACGTCGTCGCCGAGGATCGCGCGGGCCGCGGGTACGGGGAGGTCGCCCTGGCCGAGGTGCAGGACGTCGGCGCCGGCGGCATGGGCCACGTCGGCACGGTCGTTGACCGCGAGGAGCTTGCCGTGCCGGGCGCAGGCGTCGGCGAAGACCTTCAGGTGCTCGAGTTCCTCGGCCGCCTCCATGCCCTTGTCCCGCAACTGCACGATGTCGACGCCCCCCGCCAGCACGGCGTCCAGGAACTCCGCGAGGTCGCCCTGCTGCTTGCGGGCGCCGGTGCAGAGGTAGAGCCGGGCATCGGCGAGCTGGGCGCGGGCGGTGCCTGCGGTGACGGTGTCGGACATACGGTGCCCCCTGTGGTCGGGTTGCCGGACGGGTGACGTCGGGCGGGTGCCGGACGGTGGCACGGTAGCCGGAGCTGGGCGCGACGTCGTGGAGCGGTGGGGTGTGGTGGGCCGGGGCGGGGTGGCACCGGACCCGGCCGCCGGTGCGGGCGAGCCTGACTTCGAGCCCGGGGACGCCCTGCTTCGAGCCCAGGGGCGGCGCCCTCCGACGGCGGCCTCGACCGCGGTGCGGCACGGGCCGACGCGGCGGGCCCGGCCGACCCGCGTCGGCCGGACGGCCGAAGCCTCCGCACTTACGAAGCTTACGAAGACGCCGTCGCGCCGGTGGCCTGGGAGCCGACCCCCGGCCCCGAGCGGGAGCGGCAGGTTCTCCCCGCCGCTCCCCGTCACTCACCACCGTGCGGTCACTCCCCACCGTGCGCCACGCGCGTCCCGCCGCCGGCTCCGGGCCGCAACTACCCGCGGCCGTGGCCTTGGGGCTGCCCCGGCCCGTGCGCCGGACGGTGTTCGGATCGGTGGGTTCGGACTCAGACGGCAAGCGCCTGGGCGCGGCGCTTCACCTCCGTGCCGCGATTCTCACTGAGTGCTTGCGCGGGGGTGCCGGGCAGGCTGTCGTCGGGGGTGAAGAGCCACTCCAGCATCTCTTCGTCCGTGAAGCCGTCGTCCCGCAGGAGCGTCAGGGTCCCGGACAGGCCCTTGACGACCTTGTCCCCGTCGATGAAGGCGGCGGGGACGTGCAGTGCGCGGTTCTCACCACGGCGTACGGCGATGAGCTGGCCGTCCTTGACCAGCTGCCGGACGCGGGTCACCTCGATGCCGAACATTTCGGCGATGTCGGGGAGGGTGAGCCAGGCGGGGACGAGAGCATCGGTTTTTGCGTCAATCTCGGTCACGGAACAAGCCTGCCATCTGCCACTGACAGTCGGAAGCCAGGCCGGTCCGCCCGGGAGGACCTGTTGGGGTGACGTGCTACGCCACCGCCCCTTTCATCGGCCGTCCCGGATCCTTCAGCAGCTCCGCGTTCACCGGCGTGCCCGCCTCGATCAGCCGTCGGCCCTGCGCCAGATCCCTCGGCCGGCCCACCGCCAGCAGGGCGACGAGCCGGGCACCCCGCAGCCAGCAGACGGTCCAGGCGGGGCCCGACGGGTCGCCGCGCCACAGAAGCGTGTCGGCGGCGGCGTGATGGCCGGCGTACTGGACGAAGCGGCCGAACTGCTCGGACCAGAAGTACGGCACGGGGTCGTAGATCGCGGAGCTCTCGCCGAGGATGTTCGCGGCGACCGTGCGCGGGCCCTGGAGGGCGTTGTCCCAGTGGTGGACCAGGAGGCGCGCGCCGTACCGCCCCGACGGGAAGGAGGCACAGTCGCCGACCGCGTAGACGTCCGGCACGGACGTGCGCAGGCGCTCGTCGGCCACGACGTCGCCCTGTACGCCGAGCTCGATGCCCGAGCCCGCCAGCCAGGCCGTGGCGGGCCGCGCCCCGATGCCGACCACGACCGCACCGGCGGGCACCCGCGAGCCGTCGTCGAGGACCACCTCGCCGGGCTCGACGCGCTCCACGCGCGCGTGCGTACGCAGCACCGTCCCGCTGTCCTCGTACCAGGCGGTCATCGGCGCGGCCACCTCCGCGGGCAGCGCACCCGCGAGCGGCCGCTCGGCCGCCTCCACGACCGTCACCGCGCAGCCCGCCTCGCGCGCGGCCGTGGCGAACTCCGCGCCGATCCAGCCCGCGCCGACGACCACGATGTCGTGCTGCCGGGCCAGCACCGGCCGCAGCCGCTCGGCGTCGTCCAGGGTGCGCAGCAGATGCACGCCGGGCACGCCCTCCGCGCCCGGCAGCCGGATCGGTTCGGCGCCGGTGGCGAGGACGAGGACGTCGTACGGGACGGGCCCGGCCTCGGTGTCCAGCTGGTGCTCGGCGGGGCGCACGCCCAGCACCTCTCGCCCCAGCTGGAGTTCGACGCCGAGCGCCTCGAAGTCGACGTCGAAGGCGGAGCCCTCGGCCTTGCCGAGCAGCACGGCCTTGGACAGGGGCGGCCTGTCGTACGGCTGGTGGGGCTCGGCGCCGATCAGTGTGACGGTGCCGGTGTAGCCCTGTTCCCGCAGGGCGACCGCCGTCTGTACGCCGGCCATGCCCGCGCCGGCCACGACCACGCGGCGTGCCGCTGACGTGCCCCATTGCTGCGTCTGCTCGCTCACCTGATCACCATAGACAACTGACTATTTGTCAGTCAGGGGGCGTGCTCAGTGACCTGCTGCACAACCTCGACCGGAAGCTGCTCCACCACGCTGGTCCCGCTGCCCGTCTGCGACTCCCATTCCCAGGTCTCCTCCAGCCGCACCCGCCCGTCGGGGAGCTCGACCACCGTCGACGCACAGTGCCCCGACGACGTCGTGCCGTCCCGCTTGAGCTGCACGTACCGGAAGTCCAGCCGGTCGCCTTCCCTGGTGCCCACGAGATGGCCGCGTACGACGTCGCCGCCCGTGTACTCGGCCCAGATCTCGCCGTCCTTCTCGTGGTACGTGAACCGGGTGCGGGTACCCACCTGACCTGGGGCCTGGTCCGCGACCGGGGCGAGGACGAGACCGTCGAGCGAGCGGGGCATGGACGCGGGCTCCCTTACTGAGACTTCGGGCGGCGGGCTAGGGTGGCCAACGTAGAGCACTCGCGGGAGCCCGGACGCACCGGGCTGAGAGGGAGGCTGGCGGCCTCCGACCGTACGAACCTGATCCGGGTCATGCCGGCGAAGGGAGGGGCTGGACGCCCATGTCGCGTACGCGAACCTCAGACGTCCTCGTCATCGGGGGCGGCATCATCGGCCTGGTCACGGCGTGGCGGGCCGCGCAGCGCGGGTTCACGACGGCTGTCGTGGACCCCGAGCCGGGTGGCGGAGCCGCCCAGGTGGCGGCCGGGATGCTGGCCGCCGTCACGGAACTGCACTACGGCGAGCAGACCCTGCTCGGCCTGAACCTCGCCTCGGCCCGCCGCTACCCGGACTTCACGGCCGAGCTGACCGACCTGACCGGCCATGACCTCGGCTACCGCCGGTGCGGCACGCTCGCCGTCGCGCTGGACGCGGACGACCGCGCCCATCTGCGCGACCTGCACGCCCTGCAACGCCAGTCCGGCCTGGACTCCGAGTGGCTGTCCGGGCGGGAGTGCAGGCGCCTGGAGCCGATGCTCGCGCCGGGCGTGCGCGGCGGGCTGCGGGTGGACGGCGACCACCAGATCGACCCGCGGCGGCTGTCCGGGGCACTGGTGGCCGCGTGCGAGCGGGCCGGAGTGGTCTTCCACCGGGCCTGGGCCGAGCGCTTCGACGTCGTCCGGGACCGCGCCGCCGGAGTCACCACGGCGGACGGCACCGAGCTGCGCGCGGGCCAGGTCGTCCTCGCGGCCGGGAGCCTCAGCGGACGTCTGCCCGGGGTCCCGGACGACGTACTGCCGCCCGTGCGCCCCGTGAAGGGACAGGTGCTGCGGCTGACCGTGCCGCAGCGGTACGCGCCGTTCCTGAGCCGGACCGTGCGGGCCGTGGTGCGGGGCAGCCAGGTGTATCTGGTGCCGCGTGAGAGCGGCGAGCTGGTCGTGGGGGCGACGAGCGAGGAGCTGGGCTGGGACACCACGGTGACCGCGGGCGGCGTGTACGAGCTGCTGCGCGACGCGCACGAGCTGGTGCCGGGCATCACCGAACTGCCGCTCACCGAGACGCGGGCCGGCCTGCGCCCGGGCTCCCCCGACAACGCGCCGCTGCTCGGCCCGACCGAGCTGGACGGGCTGTCGCTGGCCACCGGGCACTACCGCAACGGCGTGCTGCTCACGCCGGCCACCGGCGACGTCATGGCGCACGTCCTGGCCACCGGTGAGCTCCCGGACGAGGCCCGCGCCTTCACCCCCAGGCGCTTCAGCGCCGCCGCACTCACGGAGCAGCCCGTATGAGCGTCCCGGTCACCATCTCGGTCAACGGCGAGCGTCGGCAGATCGAGCCGGGCACGGCTCTCGACGCGCTCGTGAAGTCCCTCACCGCGGCGCCCTCCGGAGTGGCCGCCGCCCTCAACGAAACCGTCGTCCCGCGTACGCAGTGGCCGTCGACGTCCCTCTCCGAGGGGGACCGCGTCGAGGTCCTGACCGCCGTCCAAGGAGGCTGAACCATGGCCGACGATCCCTTTGTCATCGGGGGTACGTCCTTCACGTCCCGTCTGATCATGGGCACGGGCGGGGCGCCCAGCCTGGACGTGCTGGAGCGGGCGCTGGTGGCGTCCGGGACGGAGCTGACGACGGTCGCGATGCGGCGGGTGAACGCGTCGGTGCACGGCTCGGTGCTCTCGGTGCTGGAGAAGCTCGGGATCCGGGTGCTGCCGAACACGGCGGGGTGCTTCACGGCGGGAGAGGCCGTGCTGACGGCCCGCCTCGCGCGCGAGGCACTCCGCACGGATCTGATCAAGCTGGAGGTCATCGCCGACGAGCGGACGCTGCTGCCGGACCCGATCGAGCTCCTTGACGCTGCCGAGACGCTGGTGGACGACGGGTTCACCGTGCTGCCGTACACCAATGACGATCCCGTGCTGGCGCGGAAGCTGGAAGACGTCGGCTGCGCGGCGATCATGCCGTTGGGGTCGCCGATCGGCTCGGGGCTCGGTATCCGCAATCCGCACAACTTCCAGCTGATCACGGAGCACGCGCGCGTGCCGGTGATTCTGGACGCGGGAGCCGGTACGGCGTCGGACGCGGCGCTCGCGATGGAGCTGGGGTGCGCGGGTGTGATGCTCGCCTCAGCGGTGACGCGGGCCCAGGAGCCGGTGCTGATGGCCGACGCGATGCGGCATGCGGTGGAGGCGGGGCGGCTGGCCCACCGGGCGGGGAGGATTCCGATGCGGCACTTCGCGGAGGCGTCGTCGCCGGTCGAGGGCCTGGCGCGGCTGGACCCGGAGCGGCCCGCGTTCTGAAAGCCGTTCTGAACGCACGTTCGATGGAAAGTCTTCGGCCAGTGAGGCGTCCGTCACAGGTCAGCTTCAGTCCCGCCCCGATCCCGGCCGAACCGAGAGGCGTGTCGGTGTCGGCTCGTACACTCACCTGCGTGGATACGACCCTTCAAGACCCTCTGGTCGGGCAGGTGCTCGACGGCCGGTATCGCGTGGACGCGAGGATCGCGGTCGGCGGGATGGCCACGGTCTACCGGGCCGTGGACACCCGCCTCGACCGTGTGCTCGCGCTCAAGGTGATGCATCCCGCGCTGGCGGTCGACGGGGTGTTCGTCGACCGGTTCATCCGGGAGGCGAAGTCCGTCGCCCGGTTGGCCCACCCGAACGTGGTGCAGGTCTTCGACCAGGGCACCGACGGGTCGTACGTCTATCTCGCCATGGAGTACGTCGCGGGCTGCACCCTGCGCGACGTGCTGCGCGAGCGCGGGGCGCTGCAGCCCCGCGCCGCCCTCGACATCCTTGAGCCGGTGCTGGCCGCGCTCGGCGCCGCGCACCGCGCCGGGTTCGTGCACCGGGACATGAAGCCGGAGAACGTCCTCATAGGGGACGACGGCCGGGTCAAGGTCGCCGACTTCGGGCTCGTGCGGTCCGTGGACACCGTGACCAGCACCACCGGTGCCGTGCTGGGCACCGTCTCCTATCTCGCGCCCGAGCAGATAGAGCAGCCCGGCGCCGCCGACGCCCGCGTCGACGTGTACGCGTGCGGTGTCGTGCTCTACGAGATGCTCACCGGCGACAAGCCGCACGACGGGGACTCCCCCGCCGTGGTGCTCTACAAGCACCTGCACGAGGACGTCCCGCCGCCCTCGGCGATCGTGCCGGGGCTGGCGTACGAGCTCGACGAGCTGGTCGCGTCGGCCACCGCACGCACCCCGGACATCCGTCCGTACGACGCGGTGGCGCTGCTCGCGCTGGCCCGGGACACCCGCGCCGCACTGAGCGCGGAGCAACTGGACGCTGTGCCGCCACAGGCGCTCACGGCGGAGCACAGCAATGCCGACGACCGTACGAGCGTGATCCCGCGCGCGCTGAACATCCAGCGGCCGCTGCCCGTGAACGAGGACGAATCGGAGCGCGAGGCCGTCTTCAACAGGACCAGCCGGCTGGAGTCGCCGCCCCCGCCGCCCCGGCGCCGGTCACGGACGTCGCGCGCTCCGCGCGGGCCGCTCGTCATCGTCGCCGCCGTGCTGCTGGCCCTCGGCCTCGGCGTCGGCATCTGGTACATCAACTCCGGCCAGTTCACCGAGGTCCCCCCGCTGCTGTCCAAGACCGAGGCGCAGGCCCGGGACCGGCTGGAGGACTCCGGGCTCGACGTCGGCAAGGTCGAGCGCGCGTTCAGCGACACCGTCAAGCGCGGCACCGTCATCAGCACGGACCCGGACACGGGCGCCCGCATCCGGCACAACGACTCCGTGAGTCTGGTCATCTCGGCGGGACCGGAGACCGTGAAGGTCCCCGACCTGGAGGGCTACCGGCTGGACAAGGCGAGGACCGTCCTGAAGGACAGCGGCCTCGAACCGGGCATGGAGACCCGGGAGTTCAGCGACGACATCGCACGGGGCTCCGTGATCTCCGCCGACCCCGGGACGGGCACCAAGGTCCGCTCCGGCTCCGCGGTCGCGCTCACCGTCAGCAAGGGCACCCCGGTCGACATCCCGGACGTCATCGGCGGGAGCCTCGACGACGCGAAGGCCGACCTGGCCGAGGCCGGCCTGAAGGTGAAGGTCGCCCCCGCGCGGGTCAACTCCGAGTTCGACGCGGGCCAGGTCGCCCAGCAGTCGCCGACGGAGGGCAAGCAGGCCGCCAAGGGCGACACCGTGACGCTGACGCTGTCCAAGGGCCCCGAGATGATCGAGGTCCCGGACGTGGTCGGTGCCAGCGTCGACGACGCCACGACCGCGCTGGAGTCGGCCGGCTTCCAGGTCGACGAGGACCGCGGCCTGCTCGGACTGTTCGGCGACACGGTCAAGAAGCAGTCCGTGAAGGGCGGGAAGACGGCGCCGAAGGGGTCGACGATCACGATCACCATCCGGTGACGGGGCGCAGCGGCGGGCGGTCAGTCGCAGGGTCCCCGCACGGGACCCCTCCGCGCGCATGACACCCTGAACGGGTGAAGATCCAGCAGTCCGCCACCCCGGAACCCGCCCCCGCCGCCCCGTCCCGCAACCCCATCGGCGGCCACGTCCCCGTGGCCGGCGGCCTCAGTTCCGTCGGGCTCACCTACGCCCACGACCTCAAGGCCGAGACGGTCCAGGTCTTCGTCGCCAACCCGCGCGGCTGGGCCACGCCGGCCGGGAATCCGCGGCAGGACGAGGAGTTCCGCGCGGTGTGCGAGGCCGAGTCGATCCCGGCGTATGTGCATGCGCCGTATCTGATCAACTTCGGCTCGCACACCGAGGCGACGGTCGAGAAGTCGGTGGAGTCGCTGCGGCACTCGCTGCGGCGCGGGCGGGAGATCGGGGCACTGGGCGTGGTCGTGCACACGGGCAGCGCGACCGGCGGCCGGGAGCGGGCCGTGGCGCTCAAGCAGGTACGCGAGCACATGCTGCCGCTCCTCGACGAGCTGAGCCACGACGACGACCCGTTCCTGCTGCTGGAGTCCACCGCCGGGCAGGGTTCCTCACTGTGCTCGCGGACCTGGGACTTCGGGCCGTACTTCGAGGCGCTGGACGCCCATCCGAAGCTGGGCGTGTGCCTGGACACCTGCCACATCTTCGCCGCCGGCCATGACCTGACCGGCCCGTCCGGCATGCACCAGACGCTCGACCTGCTGGTGGACACCGTCGGCGAGGGCCGGCTGAAGCTGATCCACGCCAACGACTCCAAGGACGTCGTCGGCGCCCACAAGGACCGGCACGAGAACATCGGCGCAGGTCACATCGGCGAGGACCCGTTCCGGGCGCTGATGACGCACCCGGCCACCGAGGGGGTACCGCTGATCATCGAGACACCGGGCGGCAAGGAAGGGCACGCGGCGGACGTGGAGCGGCTGAAGAAGCTTCGCGACGGGTAACCCGACCCGGCAGAACAGGACAGGACAGGGTTGGGTTGGGAATACCCCTGGGGGGTATACGGTTCTTGCTCGGTGCAGGAACCGTAACCTGGCATTGGGGGCACTCATGCAGCACGAAGCGCACGCGGCACACGCGCACCACCACGAGATGGCCGCGACCAGCAGCTGGGCGATGGCCGTCCGGGCCACGCTGCACTGCCTCACCGGCTGCGCCATCGGCGAGGTGCTGGGCATGGTGATCGGCACCGCGCTCGGCTGGGGCAACGTACCGACCCTGGTCCTGGCGATCATCCTGGCCTTCTTCTTCGGCTACGCGCTCACCCTGCGCGGCGTACTGAAGGCGGGCGTCGACCTGCGTGCCGCGCTCAAGGTGGCGCTGGCCGCGGACACCCTGTCCATCGCCGTGATGGAGCTGGTCGACAACGGTGTGATCGTGCTGTGGCCCGGCGCCATGGACGCCGAGCTCGCCGACCCGCTGTTCTGGTGGGTGCTGGCGATCGCGCTGACCGTCGCCTTCGTTCTGACGACCCCGGTCAACAAGTGGATGATCGGCCGCGGCAAGGGGCATGCGGTGGTGCACCAGTACCACCACTGAACGCCCCGGTACGACCACCGAAGGTCACAGCTCAGGCCCGTCCCCGGGCTCCTCCTGGTACGAGTACCGCTGTTCCTTCCACGGGTCCCCGAGGTTGTGGTACCCGCGCTCCTCCCAGAACCCGCGCCGGTCGGCGGTCATGTACTCCACGCCCCGGACCCACTTGGGGCCCTTCCAGGCGTACAGATGGGGGACGACCAGACGGAGGGGGAATCCGTGCTCCGCCGTGAGCAGTTCGCCGTCCTTGTGGGTCGCGAAGATCGCGAGATCGGAGGCGAAGTCGGCGAGGCGAAGGTTGGAGCTGAAGCCGTACTCGGCCCACACCATCACATGCGTGACGGCCGGGGCGGGCGGGGCGATGTCGAGGATCGTACGGGCCGGAATGCCGCCCCACTCCGCGCCGAGCATGCTGAACTTCGTGACGCAGTGCAGATCGGCGACGACGGTCTTGTACGGCAGCGCCGTGAACTCCTCATGGGTCCAGCAGTGCTTCTCGCCGTCGGCGGTGGCCCCGAACACCCTGAACTCCCAGCGTTCGGGCCGGAACTTGGGGACCGGGCCGTAGTGCGTGACCGGCCAGCCGCGCTGCACTCGCTGTCCCGGCGGAAGCTCGGCGTGTGCTGCTGCTCCACCCTCGCGCTCTGCCGGCTGACCCATGTGTCCATCCTGACAGACCGGGGGCAGTGCACCTGACCACACCCCTCCACAATTCACCGCAAACTGGACTAAGCATGCACTTACTTACTAAGTGAAGACTTACTGGACGATCTTCGTCAGCGGTGGAATCATGCGGCCCAACCCGCCAGTTACCACGCGTGGAAGGAGCCTCTGCGATGCAGGGCGACCCCGAGGTCCTCGAATTCCTCAACGAGCAGCTGACCGGCGAGCTCACGGCGATCAACCAGTACTGGCTGCACTACCGGATCCAGGACAACAAAGGCTGGACCAAGCTCGCCAAGTACACGCGTGAAGAGTCCATCGATGAGATGAAGCACGCGGACAAGCTCACCGAGCGCATCCTCATGCTGGACGGCCTGCCCAATTACCAGCGGCTGTTCCACGTGCGGGTCGGCCAGACGGTCACCGAGATGTTCCAGGCCGACCGCCAGGTCGAGGTCGAGGCGATCGACCGCCTCAAGCGCGGCATCGAGGTGATGCGCACCAAGGGCGACATCACATCCGCGAACATCTTCGAGTCGATCCTCGAGGACGAGGAGCACCACATCGACTACCTGGACACCCAGCTGGAACTCATCGAGAAGCTCGGTGAGGCGCTCTACCTCGCGCAGCAGATCGAGCAGCCGAGCTAGGCCGCGTCCTCAAGATCGGCGAGCAAGGGTTCACCCTGGTCGGCCAGCTCCCGGCGCGGGCAGGCACCCCTGCCCAGGAGCGCCTGGATACGGCGCACACACGAACCGCAGTCCGTTCCTGCCTTGCAGGCCGAAGCTATCTGGCGGGGAGTGCAGGCACCGCCCTCCGCGTGCTTCTTGACCTGCTGCTCGGTGATGCCGAAGCAGCTGCAGACGTACACGCGGTTCACCTCCCGGCGGGATCGATGCGCCATCCCCTTGATCGGTGAGGCTAACCTAACCTTACCCGTCGCACAGGAGCCATAAAAGTGGGGTGGGGCGCGGATCGTATGTGATCCGCGCCCCACCCCCTTTGCATGTAACAACCGAACCGACTACTGGTCCCTGTACATCTCCGCAACGAGGAACGCCAGGTCAAGCGACTGGCTGCGGTTGAGCCGCGGGTCGCAGGCCGTCTCGTAGCGCTGGTGCAGATCGTCGACGAAGATCTCGTCGCCGCCGCCCACGCACTCGGTGACATCGTCGCCGGTGAGCTCCACGTGGATGCCGCCCGGGTGGGTGCCGAGGGCCTTGTGGACCTCGAAGAAGCCCTTGACCTCGTCGAGCACGTCGTCGAAGCGGCGGGTCTTGTGACCGGAGGCCGCCTCGAAGGTGTTGCCGTGCATCGGGTCGGTCACCCAGGCCACGGTGGCACCCGAGGCGGTGACCTTCTCGACCAGCTCGGGGAGCTTGTCGCGGACCTTGTCGGCGCCCATCCGGACGATGAAGGTCAGCCGGCCCGGCTCACGCTCGGGGTCCAGGCGCTCGATGTACTGCAGCGCCTCCTCGGCCGTCGTGGTCGGGCCGAGCTTGATGCCGATCGGGTTGCGGATCTTGGAGGCGAACTCCACGTGCGCGTGATCCAGCTGCCGGGTGCGCTCACCGATCCACACCATGTGGGCGGAGACGTCGTACAGCTGCCCGGTGCGCGAGTCGACCCTGGTCAGCGCGGACTCGTAGTCGAGCAGCAGCGCCTCGTGCGAGGAGTAGAACTCGACGGTCTTGAACTCCTCCGGGTCGGCCCCGCAGGCGTGCATGAAGTTCAGTGCCTGGTCGATCTCGCGGGCGAGCTGCTCGTAGCGCTGGCCGGACGGGGACGACTTCACGAAGTCCTGGTTCCAGGCGTGCACCTGGCGCAGGTCGGCGTAACCGCCGGTGGTGAAGGCGCGCACCAGATTGAGCGTGGAGGCGGATGCGTTGTACATCCGCTTCAGGCGCTCGGGGTCCGGGATGCGGGCGGCCTCGATGAAGTCGAAGCCGTTGACCGAGTCGCCGCGGTACGTCGGCAGGGTCACGCCGTCGCGGGTCTCGGTGCCCTTGGAGCGCGGCTTGGAGTACTGGCCGGCGATGCGGCCGACCTTCACCACGGGGACGGACGCGGCGTACGTCAGCACGGCGCCCATCTGGAGCAGCGTCTTGAGCTTGTTGCGGATCTGGTCGGCGGACACCGCGTCGAAGGCCTCGGCGCAGTCGCCGCCCTGGAGGAGGAACGCCTCTCCCTTGGCGACGGCCGCCATCCGGGCGCGCAGCTGATCGCACTCGCCCGCAAAGACGAGCGGCGGATACGACTCGAGGTCCGCAACGACTGCGCGCAGAGCCTCGGTGTCGGGGTACTCGGGCTGCTGCGCCGCGGGCAGGTTTCGCCAGGTGTTGCCAGCGCTCGCGCTGGTCTTAGCGTTCACGGTCACGACCTCAACATTACGGGGTCGGGTAGGGCGTCCTGCCCCATGCCCAGCAATTGAGACACGGGGTACACGACTCGGACACCCGACATGGGATAAGGTGCCTCGCATGTTCGCGCACTCGACCCAGAACTGGTGGTGGACCGCTCATCCGGCGGCCCACTGACTGCGCGTACGACAGACTTCGCGAAGGCCGCCCGAGGGGCGGCCTTCGGCGTTTTCCGGGTCGTTCCTCTCCACCGAATCCACAGATCCACTGATCCACGGAGAAGGAGCACGGACCCATGAACCTGCTCGGCTTGCCGGACGACCCCCGCCCGTTCGCCCTGCTGCGCCGCCGCACCCCGGGCCACGATCACGAGACCGTCGAGGTCATGATCGGCCCGGTCAGCACCTACGACAGACTGGCCGACCTCCCCGCCGAGGGCCTGGCGCTGGTCCCCTTCCGGCAGATCCGCGAGCGCGGCTTCGACGTCCGTGACGACGGCACGCCGCTGTCGGTGCTGATCCCCGAGGAGACGTACGAGATCCCGCTCGCCGACGCCCTGGCGCAGCTCCCCGCGCACGACGTGCGGGTCGAGGGCGGCGGCTTCGACGTCGGCGACGAGGAGTACGGCGAGATCGTCGGGCGGGTGCTGCGCGAGGAGATCGGGCAGGGCGAGGGCGCGAACTTCGTGATCCGGCGGACGTACGAGGGCGAGATCCCGGGGTTCGGACGCGCCGACGCGCTCGCGCTGTTCCGGCGGCTGCTGGAGGGCGAGCGGGGCGCGTACTGGACGTTCGTCGTGCACACCGGAAATCAGAAAGGGCCCGTAGGGCCTTCCTTGGAAGGGCGGGGGCGGGAGACGGGTGGGCGCACGCTGGTCGGGGCGAGCCCCGAGGTGCACGTGCGGATGTCCGGCGGGACCGTGATCATGAACCCGATCAGCGGGACGTACCGCTACCCCGCCGAGGGGCCGACGCCCGGGCATCTGCTGGACTTCCTCGCCGACGGCAAGGAGATCGAGGAGCTGTCGATGGTCGTCGACGAGGAGCTCAAGATGATGTGCACCGTCGGTGACATGGGCGGCGTGGTCGTAGGGCCCCGGCTGAAGGAGATGGCGCACCTCGCGCACACCGAGTACGAGCTGCGCGGGAAGTCCTCGCTGGATGTGCGTGAGGTCCTCAAGGAGACCATGTTCGCGGCCACCGTCACCGGCTCGCCCGTGCAGAACGCCTGCCGGGTCATCGAGCGGCACGAGGTCGGCGGGCGCGGCTACTACGCCGGTGCGCTGGCCCTCCTCGGACAGGACTCCGGCGGCGCCCAGACCCTCGACTCCCCCATCCTGATCCGCACCGCCGACATCGACGCGGCCGGACGGCTGCGGGTGCCGGTCGGTGCCACGCTGGTGCGGGGGTCGGACCCGGCGAGCGAGGTCGCGGAGACCCACGCCAAGGCGGCGGGCGTACTGGCGGCTCTGGGCGTACGGCCGGGAAGGCCGCGCGAGGAGTCCGTACGGCCCTGCCTCGCCGACGACCCACGCGTGCGTGCCGCGCTCGACGGGCGCCGGGCGTCGCTCGCACCCTTCTGGCTGCGGATGCAGGAGCCGTCCGCCGAGCTGAGCGGTCACGCCCTGGTCGTCGACGGGGAGGACACCTTCACGGCGATGCTCGCCCATGTGCTGCGGTCGAGCGGCCTGGAGGTGACCGTGCGGCGCTACGACGAGCCCGGCCTGCGGGAGGCGGTACTCGCGCACGAGGGGCCGGTCGTGCTCGGCCCCGGCCCCGGCGACCCCTCGGATCTCGCCGACCCGAAGATGCGGTTCCTGCGGGAGCTGACCGCCGAGGTCATCCGGAATCACCGGCACGGTGTGCTCGGCGTCTGCCTCGGGCACGAGCTGATCGCGGCCGAGCTGGGGCTGGAGATCGTACGCAAGGAAGTGCCGTACCAGGGCGCGCAGACGACGATCGAGCTGTTCGGGCGGCCGGAGACGGTCGGTTTCTACAACAGCTTCGTGGCGCGCTGCGACGACGAGGCCCTCCTGGAGCTCACCGCGCACGGCGTCGAGGTCAGCCGGGCCGGCAACGGGGAGGTCCACGCGGTGCGCGGGCCCGGCTTCGCCGGCGTGCAGTTCCACCCGGAGTCGGTCCTGACGCTGAACGGCGCCGCCGTCGTGCGGGAGCTGGTGGGTCAGCTGCGCGGGACCAGCACGTTCTCGGAGCGGCGGCCCGCTGTGTAGTCGAGGACGTTCTTCAGCGTGGTCTCGACGATCTGGCCGACGGCGTCCTGGGTGTAGTACGCCTGATGGGAGGTGACCAGGACGTTCGGGAAGGTGACGAGGCGGGCCAGGGTGTCGTCCTCGATCGCCTGGAGGGACTTGTCGAGGAAGAACAGCCCGGCCTCCGCCTCGTACACGTCGAGGCCGACGCCCGTGAAGCGGCCCTCGCGCAGCTCGGCGACGAGGGCCGCGGTGTCGATGAGGCCGCCGCGGCTGGAGTTGACCAGGACGGCGTCGTCCTTCATCGACTTCAGGGCGTCCGCGTCGATCAGGTGCAGGGTCTCCGGCATCAGCGGGACGTGCAGGCTGACCAGGTCGGACTCGGCGAGGAGCTGGTCCTTGGAGACGTAGCGCATGCCGAGCTGCATGCAGGCGGGGTTCTCGGCGACGTCCCAGCCGAGGAGGTTCATGCCGAAGCCGTGGGCGATCCGCGTGAATGCCTCGCCGATCTTTCCGGTGCCGAGGACGCCGGCGGTGCGGCCGTGCATGTCGCGGCCCATCAGGCCGTCGAGGCGGAAGTCGAAGTCACGCGTGCGCGTGGAGGCGCGGACGATGCGGCGGTTGACCGCCAGGGCGAGGGTCCAGGCGAACTCGGCCACGGCGTGGGGCGAGTAGTACGAGACCCGTGCGACCGTCATGCCGAGGCGCTCGGCGACCTTGAGGTCGATGTTGTTGAAGCCGGTGGAGCGCTGGGCGACCATCCGGGTCCCGCCGGCCGCGAGGGTCCCCAGGACGCGGTCGCCGAGGTCGCAGTTGACGCTGGTGCAGACGACCTCGTGGCCGGTGGCGATGGGGGCGGTGTCCCCGTTGAGGAAGACGTCCAGGCAGCGGACCTCGTGGTGACCCCGGAAGGCCTGCTCGATCAGGGGCTTCTCGTCGGCCTGGACACCGAAGGCCATGATCTCCAAGACGGCTCCCTTCGTGGGGCTATGGGCCGAATATACGGCCCACAACCCCACGTCGCCGGGCGGAAAGCAGCCGCCGGAACGCGGCCGCCGGAACACCGCCGGCGAAGGCCGGTCAGCCGAAGAAGACGCCGACCTCTTCGTACAGCTTCGGATCGACCGTCTTCAGCTTGGCCGTGGCGTCCGCGATCGGGACGCGGACGATGTCGGTGCCGCGCAGGGCGACCATCTTGCCGAAGTCGCCGTCACGGACCGCCTCGATGGCGTGCAGTCCGAAGCGGGTGGCGAGCCAGCGGTCGAAGGCGCTCGGGGTGCCGCCGCGCTGGATGTGCCCGAGGACGGTCGTACGGGCCTCCTTGCCCGTCCGCCGCTCGATCTCCTTGGCCAGCCACTCGCCGACGCCGGACAGCCGGACGTGCCCGAAGGAGTCCAGCGACTGGTCCTTGAGCACCATGTCGCCGTCCTTCGGCATGGCGCCCTCGGCGACGACCACGATCGGGGCGTACGACGCCTTGAAGCGCGAGGTGATCCAGGCGCAGACCTTGTCGACGTCGAAGCGCTGCTCGGGGATGAGGATGACGTTGGCCCCGCCGGCCAGCCCGGAGTGGATGGCGATCCAGCCGGCGTGACGGCCCATCACCTCGCAGACGAGGACGCGCATATGGGACTCGGCGGTGGTGTGCAGCCGGTCGATCGCCTCCGTGGCGATGCCGACCGCGGTGTCGAAGCCGAAGGTGTAGTCGGTGGCGGACAGGTCGTTGTCGATCGTCTTCGGTACGCCGACGCAGGGCACGCCGTACTCGTCGGACAGCTGCGTGGCGACACCCAGGGTGTCCTCGCCGCCGATGACGATGAGCGCCTCGACCTCCTGCTTGGCGAGGTTCTCCTTGATGCGGCGGATGCCGCCGTCCTGCTTCAGCGGGTTGGTCCGCGAGGAGCCGAGGATGGTGCCGCCGCGGGGCAGGATGCCGCGCACCGCGGGGATGTCGAGACGGATGCTGTCGTTCTCGAGCGGACCTCGCCAGCCGTCCCTGAAGCCGACGAAGTCGTAGCCGTACTCCTGTACGCCCTTGCGGACGACGGCCCGGATGACGGCGTTGAGACCGGGGCAGTCGCCGCCTCCGGTCAGTACTCCGACCCGCATGGAAATGTCCCTTCGCCGCGGTTGCCTGATGAGGCCACGCTAATGGTGATACAGGTCACACAGGGATGGGCGGGAAGGGCAATTCCGGTGAAGTGTCAGGCGGTTGGTTTACGCACCGGTTCGTTCATCGGGTCAGCGGATCGCCGGATCACTCGTCGTCGAGGCCGCGCTCGATGGCGTATCGGACCAGCTCCACCCGGTTGTGCAACTGGAGCTTGCCGAGGGTGTTCTGGACGTGGTTCTGGACCGTGCGGTGGGAGATGACGAGGCGTTCGGCGATCTGCTTGTAGCTCAGGCCCTTGGCGACGAGCCGCAGCACCTCGGTCTCGCGCTCGGTGAGCTGCGGGGCCCCCGGCTGGTCGGTGTCCGGTGCGGCCGGCGCCGGCTCGGAGGCGAGGCGGCGGTACTCGCCGAGGACCAGCCCGGCCAGGCCCGGCGTGAACACCGGGTCACCGACGGCGGTTCGGCGCACCGCGTCCAGCAGCTCCTCCGTGGACGCGGACTTCAGCAGATACCCGGTCGCGCCGGACTTCACGGCCTCCAGGACGTCGGCGTGCTCGCCGCTCGCGGACAGGACGAGGACGCGCAGGGCCGGGTTGTGGCCGACGAGTTCCTTGCAGACCTGGACGCCGGGCTTGGCGGGCAGGTTGAGGTCGAGCACCAGGACGTCCGGGGCGGCGGCCTTGGCACGGCGTACCGCCTGGTCACCGTCGCCGGCGGTGGCGACCACGTCGAAGCCGGACTCGGCCAGGTCGCGGGCGACCGCGTCGCGCCACATGGGGTGGTCGTCGACCACCATGACCCTGATCGTGCCCTGCCGTGCGTCCGGTCCGCTCGCGGTGTCCGTCATCGCTGCTCCGCCTTCCCCCGTGAAGAGCTGCTGTCCTTCGGTACTTTCAGTTCCACTTCGGTGCCCTGCCCCGGCACCGAGATCAGCTCGGCGGTGCCGCCGAGATCCCGCAGCCTGCCGCGGATCGACAGGGCGACCCCGAGCCGCCCCTCGCCCTCGGCCTGGGCGAGCCGGCCCTCGGGGATGCCGGGTCCGTCGTCCCGTACGGTGACGATCACCTCGTCGGGTTCGTCCTCGACGAGGATCCACGCACGCGCGTGCTCCCCCGCGTGCCGGCGGACGTTGTCCAGGGCGGCGCCGACGGCCGCGGTCAACTCCCGCGCCGCGGCCGGGGTCAGGGACACGGGCGCGCCCGGCTCGGCGAGGCTGACCATGGCGCCGGCATACGGGGCGAGCAGCACACGGAGATCGACCGGACCGGCGGGACCGGTGGAGTCGTCGGGCTCCTCGACGGCCCGTACGACCGCGCCCTGGGCGGCGTCCTCCGACACCCTCGACAAGGGCACCAGGCCGCCCGAGACCAGCGTCCGCAGCGCGACCTCCTGCTCGCCCGCCATCCGGCCCAGCTCGGCCGCCTCGCCGCCGATGACGGCACCGCGCCGCTGCACCATCGCCAGCACCTGGAGCACACTGTCGTGGATGTCCCGGGCGAGCCGCTCCCGCTCCCGCGTCGCCGCCTCGATCTCCAGGGCCCGCGCGAGGGTGCGCTCGGAGGCCCGGGCGACCTCGACGACGTAGCCGATGGCGATGGACGCGATCCAGACGAGCAGCACCATGTGGACGGTGTCGCGGGTCGGTACGCCGGAGCGATGGACCAGGTTGGCGGCGGCGACCAGCGTGGAGGCGAAGGCGGCCCAGCGCCAGCCGCCCTTGATGGCGAACGCCAGCACGGCGCCCGCCGTCCATATCGACGGCAGCGTCGGGGCCCCGGCGTCGATCCGCTCGGGTGACTCGGCGAGCCGCGTGAGCAGGATGCCGGCCAGGGCGATGGTGAGGTCGACGGCGAGGAAGCGCTTGGTGCAGCTCGCGGCGTTCGCCACGCGGGGCAGCGTGGCCAGCGTCCAGACGGTCAGGACCGCGAAGTAGCCGATGGCCACCCAGGGACGAGTGACCTCGTCGTACGCGCTGACGAAGAGCCCGATCGCGTACACCAGGGTCAGCACCCGGTATCCGGTGAGCGCACGCCACAGCGGCTGCTCGACCGACATCCTCATGACCCGCTCGCGCTCGGCCATGCCCCCCACCCCTCGGCTCAGTGTGCGGCCGACTCTATTCGGACAGTTCCTTCTTCTTGCGCGCCTGTTCCTTCTCGGCCTTCGCGGCCTCCGCGATCTGCCGCTTGGCGGCGGTCGCGTACATGTCGACGTACTCCTGGCCGGAGCGCTTCATGATCTCGTACATGACCTCGTCGGTCAGCGCGCGGAGCACGAAGCGGTCGTGCTCCATGCCCTGGTACCGGCCGAAGTCCAGCGGCCTGCCGATCCGGATGCCCGGCCGCATGAGCTTGGGCATGACCTTGCCGGGCGGCTGGATCTTCTCCGTGTCGATCATGGCGACCGGGATGACCGGCGCTCCGCTGGCGAGCGCCACGCGCGCGAGGCCGCCGGGCTTGCCCCGGTAGAGCCGGCCGTCGGGCGAGCGTGTGCCCTCGGGATAGATACCGAACAGCTCACCGCGCTCAAGGACGTCCGTGCCGCTCTTGATGGCCGCCTCGCCCGCCCCGCGCCCGCCGGAGCGGTCCACGGGCAGCTGGCCGACGCCCTTGAAGAACGCGGCCGTCAGCCGACCCTTGACGCCCGGAGTGGTGAAGTACTCGGCCTTCGCGATGAAGGTCACCTTGCGGTCGAGGACCGCGGGCAGGAAGAACGAGTCCGAGAAGGAGAGGTGATTGCTCGCGAGGATCGCTGGGCCCTCGGCGGGAATGTTCTCCAGGCCTTCCACCCAGGGCCTGAAGGCGACCTTCAACGGTCCCCCGATGGTCACCTTCATCGCGCCGTACAACAACCGAGTGCCTCCTGTGTCTGTCGCTCAGACCTTAACCCGGAGCACTCCCAATGACTCCGACGACCCTGGTCGGTGTCAGTGCGGTCGCGTACGGTGAAGGACACCTGGATGTATCGACTTGCGGCTCCGCCGCGTGGGTCGTTGTGGTTCCTCTCGTCCATGTCGTCCTTCTCACGAACAGGAGACCGTAAGGTGCCGGTCCTTCCTGGAGCAGAGCCCTACCGCCGTGCCGGTGGTGAGGTCGGGGTTCTGCTCTGCCACGGCTTCACCGGTTCCCCCCAGTCGCTGCGCCCCTGGGCGGAGTCCCTCGCCGAGCAAGGGCTCACCGTCTCGCTGCCGCTGCTGCCGGGACACGGCACGCGCTGGGAGGACATGCAGCTCACCGGCTGGCAGGACTGGTATGCCGAGGTGGACCGCGAGCTGCGCAGCCTGCGCGAGCACTGCACCCGGGTCTTCGTGGCCGGCCTGTCCATGGGCGGCGCCCTGGCCCTGCGGCTCGCCGCGAAGCACGGGGAGGACGTCGCCGGGGTGCTGGTCGTCAACCCGGCGAACAAGATCCACGGGCTGTTCGCGTACACGCTTGCGGTGTCCCGCCACTTCGTCCGTACGGTGCCGGGGATCGTCAGCGACATCGCGAAGGAGGGCGGCGTCGAGATCGGGTACGACCGGGTGCCGCTGCACGCGGCCCACTCGCTGCGGACCTTCTTCCGCCTGGTCGACGGCGAGCTGCCGCAGGTCACCCAGCCGCTGCTGCTTCTGCGCAGCGCCCAGGACCACACCGTGCCGTCCGCGGACTCGGCCCGGATCCTGAGCAGGGTGTCGTCGACGGACGTAACGGAGGTCGTGCTGGAACAGAGTTATCACGTGGCGACGTTGGACCATGACGCGAACCGGATCTTCGAGGAGAGCCTCGGCTTCATCGGCCGGCTCGCAACCGGCGTCGGCAAGGGAAGGACGACCGCACGTGGCTGAGCACGACTCCGACCGCGAAAGGCGCGAGGACCGCGACGATCGCGAGCCGGAAGAGCAGCACGTCCCGTTCGACGAGGACGCAGCCTGGGCCGCGATCGTCGCCGGGTTCGGCGACGAGCCGCCGGACCCGCCCGGCTCGAAGCCCTACAAGTCCGTGGAGGACCTGGCCCTGCCGGAGTCCGACACCAACGACGAGACGGGCGGCAGGAGGGACGAGGAGCCGACGGCCGGGCAGGGCGACAAGGGCGCGAAGGTCAAGCAGACCGACGAGCCCAAGGAGGACGAGCCCGCCAAGTCCCTCGGCAGCTCGATCTCCTTCGCCCCCGGCGTCGGCCCACGCGACTACAGCGTGCCCGAGCCGGCCGAGGACGACTTCGACGCCGACGACGAGGGCCACTTCGTCCCGCCGGAGCCGCCGCCCCTGCCCGCCGCCGACGCGACCGCGAAGTTCGCCTGGCTCGCGGTGATCGGCGGGCCGGTCCTGCTGCTGCTCGCCGTCGTGCTCAACTGGGACATGACGTGGTGGCTGGCCACCCTGGGCATCGGCGGGTTCCTGGGCGGGTTCGCCACGCTTGTGATGCGGATGAAGACGGACGACGAGGACGAAGGCGATCCGGGGCGGGGCGCGGTCGTCTGACCTACTGAGCTGCCGGGACTCTGAGGGCGGCCAGGACCGGAAGGTGGTCCGTGGCCGCCCTCAGGTCTGTCTGCATGATCCCGGGAAGGCCGATGGGAACCCCGCATCCGACCACCTCGATGCCCTTGGTCGCGAAGATCGCGTCGATACGTTGATGCGGGTCGGCCGGCGTCGAGGTGTACTCCTCGCCCCAGGGGCTGGTGGCCCAGCAGTCCTGGAGGCCGTCGGCCAGCCGGTGGAAGGTGCGGCCGCCGGGGCGTTCGTTCAGGTCGCCGCCCGCGACGGCGTGCTCGACGCCCATGCCGGCGAGGCGGTCGAGCAGCATGCCGCCCTGTTCGTAGCGCTCGTCCTTCTGCAGGGAGAGGTGACAGCAGAGCACGCCGAGACGGGCGCCGCCGAAGCGGACCACTGCCGTGGCGAAGCCGCGTCTGTGGAGTCCGGGGGTGAGCGGGAGGAGTACGTCCTCGGTGCGTTCGATCGTCGCCCGGAGCGAGCAGAGGATCGCCGGGCCCGCGGCCGTGGCGCCGCCCGTGAGGATCACGAGGTTCGCCGCGCGGGCCAGGCGGGAGAGTTTCTTGCGCCAGCGGAAGAAGCGGGGGGCTTCCTGGATGAGGACCAGGTCGGGGGCGCAGGCGGTGATGACGTGGGCGAGGGCGTCCGTGTCGTCGCGCATCGAGCGGATGTTGTAGCTGAGTACGCGGATGAGGGCGGAACCGTCGGGCTCTGTGTGGGAGTTGGGCAGCAGCTCCATGTGGATCAATTTACGCCCCATGGCTCGGGGCGCGAGGTTCATGGCGACAGCCGGTCGTACGTGGCTGGTCGCGCAGTTCCCCGCGCCCCTGGAGAGTTGGACCCACCGGCCCTTTACATGATCGGGTCGGGCTCCCGGGCCAGGTCCGCCGCGCCCACCAGGCCCGCCTTGTTGCCGAGCTGGGCGGCGATGACGTCCGCCACCGGGCGCCAGTTGCCGCCCACGAGCCAGCGCTTGTAGGACTTGCGGATGGGGTCGAGGACCAGTTCGCCCTCGTCCGAGAGGCCGCCGCCGACGATGAAGGCGGACGGGTCGAAGAGGGAGGCCAGGTCGGCGAGGCCGGCGCCGGCCCAGCGGGCGAGCTCGCGGTAGGAGTCGACGGCGACCGGGTCACCCTGGCGGGCGGCCATGGAGATGTGCTTGCCCTCGATGCCCTCGGGGCTGCCGTCGCCCATGCCGAGCAGGATCTCGGCGCTCTCCGGGGTGGCGTTGGCGCGCTGCTTGGCGTAGCGGACGAGGGCGCGGCCGGAGGCGTACTGCTCCCAGCATCCCTGGCTGCCGCAGCCGCAGAGCAGGCCGTCCGGCACCATGCGGATGTGGCCGAACTCGGCGGCCACGCCGTAGTGGCCGCGGCGCAGCTTGTTGCCGATGATGATGCCGCCGCCGAGGCCGGTGCCCAGCGTGATGCAGATGACGTTGCGGTGGCCCTTGCCGGCGCCGAACTTGTACTCGCCCCACGCGGCCGCGTTGGCGTCGTTCTCGACTACGACCGGGAGGCCGACGCGCGCCTCGACCTTCTCCTTGAGCGGCTCGTTGCGCCAGTCGATGTTGGGGGCGAAGTAGACCTCGGAGCGCTGACGATTGACGTAACCGGCCGCACCGATACCCACGCCGACGATCTCGTGCCCGGCGCGCGCGCCCTCCACCGCGGAGGCGATGGCGTCCACGATGCCCTCGGGCGTGCCCGGGGTCGGCACCTTGTGGGTCGAGAGGATGTTGCCTTCCTCGTCGACCACGCCGGCCGCGATCTTCGTGCCGCCGATGTCGACGCCGATGGTGAGTCCCATGAATCCCTCAGTTTCGGTCGAGCCCCGCTACGGCCAACCGTACCCGAGCCCCTGTCGTCGCAGTCCCCGTCGTCCGCCCGGCGGACGGGGCCGGCCGAGGCCCTGAACACGGGGCTCGGCTCATCCGTCGACCGGGGAATCAGTCCAGGTCGATGCGCTCGCCGGGACCGGGCTCGTCGCCTCGGTCGGGACGCTCGTCCAGGTCGTGCCCGCCCGTCTCCCGGGTGGTCCAGCGCTGTTCCTGGGCCTGGACCGCGGAGCGGTAGGCAGCGAGGAGTTCGCCACCGGCCGCGGCCAGGTGGTCGAAGACGTCGGGGTTGCGCTCGATGACGGGCTCGACGGCGGCCTTGGCCTGCTCCACGACCTGCTTGACCACCTGCTGGGCGGCGGGTCCGGCGACCGCGCCGAGCAGCGGGGACTGGAGGGTCGAGAGCTTGTCCGCGACGGCGTCGACGAGCTTGCGCAGTTCCTCGGCGGCGGAGCCCGGGGGCGTGCCGTACTGGGTGCGGCGGCGGGCCTTCTCCTCCGCGAGGTCCTCGGCGCACGCCGTGGCCCAGGCGTCGGCGTCGGTCGCCCGTACCTCGTCGATCGCCTCGTGCTTGTCGGCGTCGGACGTGGGGAGCTCTTCGCTCATGACGGACTCCTGACTACGGTTCGTCTCTACGACGTTACCCGAACGGGCGTACCTGCTTCACCGGGTCCTCGGCCACAGACCCGGATCCGGCGCGAACCGGATCCGCAGCTCGCCGTCGCGCAGCCCGGCCCCGTCCACACCGCACCGGCGCAGGGCGGACGGCAGGGGCACGATACGCCGGAACTGTCCCGCGGTGAGGACGAGTTCGTCGCCGCGCCGGACGAGGTCGAGTTCGTCGCGTACGGCGCCGGGCAGGGGAATGTGCCAGACGAGGACGCCGTCCTCGGCCAGCCGGTCGACGACGGGCCACTCCACGGTGGACGACGTCGTGTTGACGGCGGGCACAGCGAGCGCGGCGAGGTCGTCGGCGCCCCGGGGGTCCCGTCCGAGGTGGCCGACGCCATGGACGTCATGGTCCTGCTGCCACTCCTCCAGGACCTTGCGCTGCTGGGTGACGGGTCCGTCGAGCCAGCTGCCCGCCGTGGCCTCCGCCTCCGGCAGGACGCGGTTGGCGATCAGCAGGTCGGGGCGCAGGCCGCGCAGGGCGAGGGCGAGGGTGGCGGCGCGTACGGCGTCGGCGCCGGCCGGGCCGGGTTCGGCGACCAGCCGTACGACGGTGTCGCGGTCGTCGACCACGGCTTCCACGGCGGCGAGCTCGACGTCCCAGCGGGCCGCGGTCTCGTACAGCCACTCCGCGGGCATCGGAACTCCGGCCAGCCGCCCCAGGACGGGCCGCAGCGCGCGGGCGGCCTGCCGTTCGGAGGGGATCAGCCGGCGCAGGTAGCGGCGCAGCTCCTCGGGGAGCGAGAGCAGGGCGAGGGCCTGCGGGGTGGCGGGCAGGTCCACGACGAGCAGCTCGTGCCGCTCGGCGAGGGCCGCGTCCCGCAGCGCCCGCAGCAGTGCGAGCTCCTCGGCCCCGGGGAGCGGAGTGACCTCTTCCGGGTCCAGCCGGGAGGCGCCGAGGAGGTCGAGGGCGGTGGAGGCGCGTTCCTGGAAGCCGGCGAGGTCGTCCCGGAAACTCAGCGCCGCGTCGGGGCGCCAGGCGGTGAGGGTCTCGCTGACCTGTGTCGGCGTCACGCCGGTCGGCACGCCGAGAGCGGCACCGAGGGTGTCGGTACGGTCGCCGCCGAGCAGGAGGGTGCGGGTGCCCTCACGGGCGGCGGCGAGCGCGGTGGCAGCGGCGACGGTGGTACGACCGCTGCCGCCGGGGCCCGTGATCAGGATGGTGCGCATGGGGGTGAACCGTAACGGACGTCGGGATCAAGGCCGCTCGAAACGCAGCCCCGGCCTGACGACACCGACTACCCATGTGACGCCGGTCCAGGCGTTCCAGCCCGTCCGGCGTTCGAGAACGAGGGCAGGGGCGGCGGGGGCGAACCCCCTACTTGCCCGACTCCACCCGCTTCTTCAGCCCCGCCAACGCGCGGTCGATGATGACCTTCTCGGCCTTCCGCTTGATCATCCCCAGCATCGGGATCTTGACATCCACCGTCAGCTGGTAGGTGACCTCGGTCGATCCCGCGCCCGCCGGCTTCAGAATGTACGAGCCGTCCAGCGACCGCAGCATCTGGGACTTCACCAGCGTCCAGGACACCTCGTTCGCGCCGGTCCAGGTGTACCCCAGTACCTGGTCGTCCTTGATCGCCCCGGCGTCCATGACGAGCCGGACCTGCTCGGCGCGGCCCTGGTCGTCGGACTTGAGGACCTCCGCCTCCTTCACCTCACCGGTCCAGTCCGGGTAGCGGGCGAAGTCGGCGATCACCCCCATGACATCGGCCGGTGCCGCCTCGATCATGATGCTCGAGCTGGTGTGTTCCGCCATCGCCGTGGCTCCTCCAGATGCGGGCCGGTAAGAAGTCGTGGTGCGCACGAGTGCGCAGCGTGAAGGCTACCGCGCGCCCGACCAGCCGACTTCACCCCCACCTGCGATCCCGGCCGGATCCCGGCGGCCCGCTCACCATTCCAGCGCCCACGGCTTCCCCGACCCGGCGAAGTGCCCCACGTTCACGCACTCCGTCGCCCCGATCCGCATCCGCCGCACCAGCGGCTGATGGACGTGCCCGAAGAGGGAGTAACGGGGACGCGTACGGCGAATCGCCTCCAGCAGTGCCCTGCTCCCCCGCTCGAAGCGCCGCGCCACGGTGTCGTACACCAACTCGGGGACCTCCGGCGGAATGTGCGTGCACAGCACGTCCACCTCCCCCACGGCCTCGACCTTGGCGGCGTACTCCTCGTCGCTGATCTCGTAGGGCGTCCGCATCGGCGTCCGCAGGCCGCCGCCCACGAACCCGAAGGTCCAGCCCCCGATCTCCACCCGCTCCCCGTCCAGCACCGTCGTACCCGGCCCGGCGTACTCGGGCCACAGGGGCGGCATGTCGACATTGCCGTACGTGGCGTACGTCGGCGTCGGGAACGCCGCGAACATCTCGGCGTACTGCTTGCGCACCGCCTTCTCGATCACGGCACCCCGGTCCGAGCCGATCCCGGCCCACAGCCGCGCCCCGAACTCGCGCGCCTCGTCGAAGCGCCGGGCGGTGCGCAGCGCCACGATGCGGTCGGCGTTCTGCGCGCCGAACAGGTCGGGGAAGATGCCGCGCGAGTGGTCGGCGTAGTCGAGGAACAACACCAGGTCGCCGAGGCAGATCAGGGCGTCCGCGCCCTCGCCGGCTTTGGCCAGGTCACGGGCGTTGCCGTGCACATCACTGACCACGTGAACGCGGGTCCGGCGGTTTCCGGTCGGTGTCGGTGCCATGGCGATCAAGGGTAGGCGTGTGCGGCAAACGTGAACAGTGGCGGCGGGACCCATGGTTACTGGCCAGTCGTCAGACGGCTCGACTACTGTGCGCGCAGAAGCACCCATCCGTGAAGCACCCATCGTGTGACGCAGCGAACATCTCGTCGGGACCCCCTGTCGAAGAAGCCATACCGGCGGGTAACGTCCGGTCGGTCCAGTCGTGCTCAGGATTTCAACTTGTGAATCCCTGAGCACCTGCCCGAGCCTTGGACCGCACCGTCGCATCACACAACGTCGTGGCGCCGGCGCCCTATGAGGAGCAGCAGTCTTGCGCGAGTTCAGCCTTCCGGCTTTGTACGAGGTCCCTGCGGACGGCAATCTGACCGACATCGTCCGCAGAAACGCCGCGCAGCACCCGGACGTCGCCGTCATCGCCCGCAAGGTGGGCGGTGCCTGGCAGGACGTGTCGGCCACCGTGTTCCTCGCGGAGGTGCACGCGGCCGCGAAGGGGCTCATCGCCGCCGGTGTCCAGCCGGGCGACCGGGTGGGCCTGATGTCCCGTACCCGCTACGAGTGGACCCTGCTCGACTTCGCGATCTGGTCGGCGGGCGCGGTCACCGTGCCGGTGTACGAGACCAGCTCGCCCGAGCAGATCCAGTGGATCCTCTCCGACTCGGGCGCCACCGCCTGCGTCGTCGAGCTGGACAGCCACACGGCCGCCGTCGAGTCGGTGCGCGATCACCTGCCCGCCCTCAAGCACGTCTGGCAGATCGAGGCCGGTGGCGTCGAGGAGCTGGGCCGGCTCGGGCAGGACATCAGCGACGCGACGGTCGAGGAGCGCAGCTCGCTGGCGAAGGCCGACGACCCTGCGACGATCGTGTACACGTCCGGTACGACGGGCCGCCCCAAGGGCTGTGTCCTCACCCACCGCAGCTTCTTCGCCGAGTGCGGCAACATCGTCGAGCGCCTGCGGCCCCTGTTCCGCACCGGCGAGTGCTCGGTCCTGCTCTTCCTCCCGCTCGCGCACGTCTTCGGCCGCCTGGTGCAGGTCGCGCCGATGATGGCGCCGATCAAGCTGGGCACCGTCCCGGACATCAAGAACCTCACCGACGAGCTGGCCTCGTTCCGGCCGACGCTGATCCTGGGCGTCCCGCGCGTCTTCGAGAAGGTCTACAACTCGGCGCGCGCCAAGGCTCAGGCGGACGGCAAGGGCAAGATCTTCGACAAGGCGGCGGACACGGCGATCGCCTACAGCAAGGCGCTGGACACCCCGTCCGGCCCGGCCGTGGGCCTGAAGATCAAGCACAAGGTCTTCGACAAGCTGGTCTACAGCAAGCTGCGCGCGGTGCTCGGCGGCCGGGGCGAGTACGCCATCTCCGGCGGCGCCCCGCTGGGCGAGCGGCTCGGGCACTTCTTCCGCGGCATCGGCTTCACGGTCCTGGAGGGCTACGGCCTGACCGAGTCCTGCGCCGCCACCGCCTTCAACCCCTGGGACCGGCAGAAGATCGGCACGGTCGGCCAGCCGCTGCCGGGCTCGGTCGTGCGGATCGCGGACGACGGGGAGGTGCTGCTGCACGGCGAGCACCTGTTCAAGGAGTACTGGAACAACCCGGGCGCGACCGAGGAGGCGCTGGCCGACGGCTGGTTCCACACCGGTGACATCGGCACCCTCGACGAGGACGGCTACCTCAGGATCACCGGCCGCAAGAAGGAGATCATCGTCACCGCCGGCGGCAAGAACGTCGCCCCGGCCGTGATCGAGGACCGGATCCGGGCGCACGCGCTGGTCGCGGAGTGCATGGTGGTCGGCGACGGGCGGCCGTTCGTGGGCGCGCTGGTCACCATCGACGAGGAGTTCCTGGACCGCTGGTGCGCGGACCACGGCAAGCCGGCGGGTTCCACCCCGACGTCGCTGCACGAGGACCCCGACCTGCTGGCAGCGATCCAGTCGGCGATCGACGACGGCAACGCCGCGGTGTCGAAGGCGGAATCGGTGCGGAAGTTCCGGGTTCTGCCCGCCCAGTTCACGGAGGACTCGGGCCATCTGACGCCGTCGCTGAAGCTGAAGCGCAACGTCGTGGCGAAGGACTACGCGGACGAGATCGAGGCGCTCTACCGGAAGTAGTCTCCCGGCGCCATCCGGGCTGCCGGGTACTCGTCGTCGGCCTACAGCAGCGTTTGCAGCTTCTCCGCCAGCAGGTCCCAGCGCCACTTCTCCTCGACCCACTCCCGGCCCCGCTCGCCCATCCTTCGGCGCAGCTCGGGGTCGCCGAGGAGTGTCGTGATGCGGTCGGCCGCCTCCTCCGGGGAGCCGCCTCGCACGACCCAGCCCGTCTCGCCGTCCAGTACGGCATCCGGCGCCCCGCCCGAGTCGCCCGCGACCACCGGCAGGCCCGTGGCCGAGGCCTCCAGGTAGACGATGCCGAGGCCCTCGACGTCCAGGCCGCCCCGGCGGGTTCGGCACGGCATGGCGAAGACGTCGCCGGCGCCGTAGTGGGCGGGCAGCTCCGACCAGGGGACGGGGCCGGTGAAGTGGACCGAGTCGGCGACACCCGTGTCGTGGGCCAGCTTGCGGAGGTCCTTGTCGTACGGGCCGCCCCCGACGATCAGCAGCACGGCGTCCGGCTCGGCGGCCAGAATGCGGGGCATGGCCAGGATCAGGGTGTCCTGCCCCTTGCGGCGCACCAGCCGGGACACGCACACGACCACCGGCCGGTCCGTCAGCCCCAGCCGCGCGCGGACCTCGTCGCCGCCCGAGCCGGGATGGAAGGTCTTCTCGTCGACCCCCGGCGGCAGCTGCACCATCCGCGAGGCCGCGTCCGGCGTCAGCGCGGTGGCGATCCGCGAGCGTGTGTACTCGCCCAGGTAGGTGATCGTGTCCGTCGACTCCCCGATCCGGCGCAGCAACTGCCGGGCCGCGGGCAGCTGGGCCCACCCCGCCTCGTGGCCGTGGGTCGTGGCCACAAGCCGTTCGGCGCCGGCCCTGCGCAGCGCCGGTGCCATCAGGCCGAGCGGGGCCGCCGCCCCGAACCACACCGACGTGCAGCCGTGCTCGCGCAGCAGCCCGACCGCGCGCCGGGTCGCCGCGGGCGTCGGCAGCAGCATCGTCGTGCGGTCCCGTACGACCGTGAAGGGCTGGTCGGCGTCGAAGGCGGCGGTGGCCTCGATGCCCTCGCGGCTGCGCTTCCAGGTGGAGGCGTAGACGACCAGCCGCTCCGGGTCGAGCCGTAGCGCCATGTTGTGCAGGAACGCCTGGATGCCGCCGGGGCGGGGCGGGAAGTCGTTGGTCACGATCAGGGTCTTGTGCACGCCGCCGACCCTACCGAAGCAGCCGTTCACAGCCGGGGCCCGGCCAGGTGTGTGGCCTGCACACAGGTGGACAGGACATCATGTCTCACTGAGGCGGCAAGCGAACGGCAGGGGATCCGGTGGAGACGACGGGCACGCGGCGGTCCTTGGCGTGGCTGCTGGGGATCTGGGGCCTGACCAGGGTGGTCCTGCTGCTCTTCGTGTTCAAGGTGTACGTCTTTCCCGGCCCGGACGTCACCAGTGACGTGTCGGTGATCTACCAGGGCTGGTACGAGGTGCTGCGCACCGGAACGTTCCCGCTGGACGACGTCACCTGGCAGTACCCGCCCGCCGCCGCGCTGCCGATCCTGTCCCCCGCCCTGGTGTTCTGGCTGGACTACACGTCGGCGTTCTTCGTCCTCGCCTTCACCGCCGACCTGGTCGTCCTGCTGCTCCTGCTGTACGCGGGCGTGCGGCCCGGCCGGACGCTCGGCGGCGCCTGGGTGTGGGTGGCGGGCGTGCCGCTGCTCGGGCCGACGGTGTACGCCCGCTACGACGTGATGGTCACCGCCGTCGCCGTGGCCGCGCTGCTGGCGGGCGCCCGGCATCCCCGGCTGATGGGCGCGCTGACGGCCTTCGGGGCGATGCTGAAGGTCTGGCCGGTGCTGTTGCTGGTCGCGGCCCGCAGGCGCGGCACCTGGCTGTCCGCCGCGCTGACCGCCGGCGCCACAGGGGTCCTGTTCGCCGTCGCCATGCCCGGCGCGTTCGCCTTCCTGACCTTCCAGCGCGACCGCGGCACCGAGGTGGAGTCGCTGGGCGCGCTGGTCTTCCATGTGGCCCGGCAGTACGGCTGGGACGGCCAGGTGCTGCTGAACTACGGCTCGGTGGAATTCCTCGGCCCGTACGTCGACGTCGTCAGCACGGCCGCCCTCGTCCTGAGCGGGCTCGCCTTCGGCTGGCTGCTGCTGTGGCGGCTGAGGGCGCGGCGGTTCCTGTCACACACGCTCGCGGACGCGGCGTTCGTCGCGGTGCTGATGTTCGTGACGACGAGCCGGGTGATCAGTCCGCAGTACCTGGTGTGGCTGGTCGGCCTCGCGGCGGTGTGCCTGTGCTTCCGCGGCAGCCGGATGACGCTGCCCGTCGGCCTGGTCCTCGCGGCCTGCTTCGTGACGGTCCTGGAGTTCCCGGTGTGGTTCGCGCACGTCGTCGCCAGCGACGGCCTCGGCGTCACCCTCCTGTTCCTCCGCAACGGCCTGCTGGTCCTCGCCACGCTCCTCGCGGCCCGCGAGCTCTGGCGCTCGACGGTCACCCGTACCGCCCCGGCCCCCGTACCGGCTCAGGCGGCCCGCGCCAAGGAAACGTCCCTGCCGTCCTGACGCCGGGCCTTCATCCGAAGCAGTACCAGGACCGCCGCGCACTGCACCGCCATGGCCGATCCCAGCGCCAGGCACACGCCCGGCAGACCGAGGCCGGACAGCCCGTACGCGAGCGGCAGCTGTACGGCCGTACCGAGCACGGTCACCCGCAGCAGCAGGGGCGCTCCCCCACTCCCCTCGAAGACCCCGCCGAGGGAGATGAAGCAGGCCATCAGGAGCAGGTAGGGCCCGATGCAGCGCAGGAAGAGCACACCGGCGTGGGCGACGCCGGGACCGGCCCCGAAGGCGGCCATGATCCAGGGCGCGGTCACGCCCAGCAGTACGGCCGCCGCGAGCGCGAAGGCCCCCGCGAGCTGCACCGCCTGCCGTCCGATCGCCGACCGCGCGTCCGCACCGCCGCCGAGCAGATGCGCGGTGTGGATGGCGGCGGCCTGGCGTACGGCGTAGAAGCCCATGGTGGCGACGTACAGGACCTTGTACGCGATCGAGTACGCGGCCACCGCCGTCACGCCCAGCCGTGCCACGATCGCGACCAGCGCCAGCGCGCCCGCCTGCCGCACGGTGAAGTCGGCCGACATCGGCAGCCCGGTCCGCAGTGTCCGCCGCAGCGCGTCCCCGGCCGGCTCGGCGGGCGGCGCCTCGGCAGCCGCGCGCAGCAGCCGGTTCCTCCGCAGCGCGGCCAGCCCCACGGCGAGGGCCACGCTCCGGCACAGCACCGTCGAGGCGGCGGCGCCAGGGACGCCGTAGGCCTGGATGAGGAACGGGTCGCAGACCAGGATCAGCCCGCCTGCGAGCAGCGCGAGCCGCATGGGCGTCCTGGTGTCGCCGGCCCCCTTGAGGATGCCGTCGACCAGGGTCTGCGCGAAGAACACGGCGATACCAGGCAGCGAGATCGCGAAGTACCGCACGGCGAGGGGCAGCGCGGCCCCGTCACCGAGCACCAGCCGCGCCAACGGCTCACGCCCCAGAAACCCAGCCGCCACGACCACCGGCGTGACCAGCGCCCAGACCGCCCATCCCCCGCGCACCGCCGCCCGCACCGCGCCCGGATCCCGCGCGCCCCTGGCGTGCGCGACCAGCACGGTCGTACCGGAGCCGAAGACGAGGGCCACGCCGAGCAGGACGTTCTCGGTGTTGGTCGCGACGGCCACGGCGGCCACCGCCGGGCCGCCGAGCCGGGAGACCCAGACGGTGTTGATGATTCCGGCGGCCACGGAGGCGAGAAGCGAGAAGTAGACGGGGTGGGCGAGCGAGATGAGCTGCTTGCGGTGCGCGTTCACTGTCCGAGCCCCCTCAATGCATCGAGACACCTCGATTCGAGGTAGCTCGATAAGAGGTATCATGGCGCCATCACGCCCGCAAGGAGGACCATGCTGGAGCTGTCGATCCTCGGCTTCCTGGCCGAAGAGCCGCTGCACGGCTATGAGTTGAAGGAGCGGATCAAGGCGCTGAGCGGCCATGTCCGCCCCGTCAGCGACGGTGCGCTCTATCCGGCGATCACACGACTGATCAAGGCCGGGAAGCTCGACGAGCACACGGAGCCGGGTGCGGGCGCCGCCCCGCGCCGGATCCTCTCCCTCACCGAGGCCGGGCGCGAGGACCTGCTGGAGCGCCTGCGCCACCCCAAGCAGGTGGAGATCACGGACCAGGTCCGCTTCAACACGCTCCTGGCCTTCCTACGGCACCTGCCGGACCGCCGGGAGCAGGCCGGAGTGCTGCGCCGTCGCCTGGAGTTCCTCACCGCACCCACGAGCTTCTTCTACGACGGCGGGCAGCCCGTCCGGGCGGAGGAGGCGCAGGACCTTTTCCGGCAGGGCATGCTGCGGGTCGCCCGGGCGACGGGTGAGGCGGAGCGTGCGTGGCTGACGGAGGCGATCGCGCTGCTGGATCAGCCGAGCTGAGCCCGCAGATAGTCCCGCCACTCCCCCGTGAACTCCTCCAGCGACGTCCCGAGTACGTCCTTCAGAGCGCCCTCCACCGCGCCGGCCCGCTTCTCGTGGGCCCCCACGGCCCGGTAGAACTCGGCGAGCCTGACCTCGCCCCAGCGGTCCGCGATCAGCCGGCAGGCCAGCCAGCCGCTCTCGTAGGCCCGCGCCAGCCTCCCCGCGTCGCCGGTGAAACCGAAGTCCGCGTCCGCCGGGAGTTCCTGGGGCGCCCGGCCCTCGGTCACCGCCTGCCACAGCTCCGGCGCCGCCTGGGACGGGGAGCGGCCGCTGCCGAGGTAGCCGATCCAGTCGGCGTAGCCCTCGGACAGCCACAGCGGGGTGGCCTCGGTGGTGTGGGCGCGGGTGGCGACGTGGGTGCTCTCGTGGGTGAGAACGACCTGCTTGCCGGTGCTGCCGAGGACGCCGTACGCGTCGGGGTTGACGATGATCCGGTCCGCGGGCGCGCTCGCCGGGGCGCCGGTCTCCCCGGTGGTCACCGCGGCGATCCCGCGATAGGAGGACTCGGGCGAGCCGAGCAGGCCCGCCATGCCGGCCAGCGACATCGGTACGAGGATCACCACGCGCCGGGGCCAGTCCGTGCCCCACGCCTGGGAGACGGCCGGCACGGCGTGGTCGGCCAGCTCGGCGTACGACCGCAGTGCCGCTTCGGACTGCCCGACGCCCAGGACGAGGCTGTCGTCACCGCGTACGGCGCTCACCTCGCCCTGGTCCCAGAGCTGTTCGGCGGAGCCCTTCGCGGGCCGCTCGGCCTCGACGTACCAGTGGCCCTCCACGTCCAGGCGCAGGCTCAGGGTCCGGCCGGCGCTGACGGGAGCCCGGTCGTGGCCCTGGACGCGGTAGCGGAGCTCGGCGTCGGCAAGGGCGGTGTCGCCGGTGCGCCGCAGGGCGGTCAGGCGGTACGACCAGTCGGCCAGGGGCACCGCGCCCAGGTTGCCGAACCAGTCCCGGGCGCCCGAGCGCAGGAACGCCGTCTCGTCACGGTCGAGTATCGCGGCCGCCCGGCGGTCGAGGACCTGCTGCACCTCGGCCTTGGCGCTGTCCGTGGTGGGCCGCCCGCCGCAGCCCACCAGCGAGACGAGCAGCAGACAGAGCGCGACGACGACGCGCGTTCCCCGCGCCCCCGACGCCCGCCTTCGACCAGCCATTTCCCGATCGTACGGCGGCGACGGCACGAAGGTCAGACCCGCGCCGCAGCGGCCTCGGCCCCGCGTCAGACCCGGGTGACCGTCGCCCCGGGCATCATGCCCACCGGGTCGTAGCGCACGGGGGCACCGGGGTAGGGCGCGTGGATCACCTGGCCGTTGCCCACATACATCCCGACGTGGCTGGCGTCGCCCCGGTAGGTGACCACGTCGCCGGGCTGGGCCTCGGAGAGCGGGACCTGCCGGCCGGCGTACCGCTGTCCCTGCGAGGTCCGCGGCATGGCGACGCCGGCCTGGGCGTACGACCACTGGATCAGGCCCGAACAGTCGAAGCCGGAGGGACCGTTGGCGCCCCAGACGTACGGCCTGCCCAGCGCCGAGTGGGCGGCGGCGACGGCGGCTGCGGCGCGGCCCGAGGGGGCCACGAGGCTCCCGAAGTCGGGCATGCCTGCGCGCCCGGAGCGGGAGGCGCGGTCGTAGGCGGCACGGTCGGCCGCGGTGAGGGAGTTCAGCAGCCTGCGGGCCTGGGTGAGTTTGCGCTCGACGGTCCGCTTGTGGACGGCGACGGCCTTGCGGCTCTTCTCCAGGTCGACGAGTTTCCCGGTCGCCTCGGAGCGTTCCTGGGCGAGTTGGCGCATCGCGTCCTGCAGATCCTTGAGCTCGCCGGTCTGGTGGGCGCTGAGCCGGGCGATGCGGGCGGCCTTGTCGAGGTAGTCGGCCGGGTCGTTGGAGAGCAGCAGCGCGAGCGACGGATCGAGGCCGCCGGACCGGTACTGGGCACCGGCCAGCGAACCGAGCGCGTCCCGCTTGGAGTTGATGTCCTCCTGCTGCCGGGCGATCCGGTCCTGCGCGTCGGTCACCTGCTTGCGGAGCTTGTCGGCACGCTCGTCGGCCCTGTTGTAGGCCTCGGTGGCCTTCTCGGCCTCCTCGTAGAGGCGGTCCACCTTGGCCCGGGTGTCGTCTTGTGGCTCGGCCGAGGCCGGTACGACCCCCAGGGCCGTGGCGGCGGCTGACATGACGCAGAGCGCTGCTCCGGCGCCCCGGTCGAACCCGGTCGATGCAAGGCGGCGATGGGACCCCACGGGAGCCGCTCTCCTTCCGCTGGCGGACAAGGACCTTCCCCGGCGAGCGGGGAAACGCGGCAGACAGTAGCTCCGTGCCGGGGTGTCGACCAACGACCGAAGCGGGCACACAAAGTGACGCCCCGCCTCTGACGCAGGTCATGGGCGGGGCGCGGGGTCAGCAAGTGGTGTCGTGATTCGCCCGTTCGGGCGGCACGTGGTGTTGATCTTGCGGGTGTTCGGCCGGGGTCAGATCCGGACGCCGAACTGGAACGGCATGTTGTTGATCGACTCGTAGCGGACGACCGTGCCGCTGCGCGGGGCGTGCAGCACCTGGCCGTTGCCCGCGTAGAAGCCGACGTGGTGCAGATCGCCGTAGAAGATGACCAGGTCGCCGACCTTGAGCTGACTCTGCGAGTAGATCCTGGTGCCGGCGTTGGCCTGGGCCTGCGAGGTGCGCGGGATGGAGACGCCGGCCTGGGCGTAGGCCCAGGAGGTCAGGCCCGAGCAGTCGTAGGAGGCGGTGCCGGTGGCGCCGTAGACGTACGGCTTGCCGATCTGGCTCTGGGCGGCCTGGAAGGCGGCCATGGCCCGGCCGGAGGCGGAACCGGTGTTGCCGAGGTCCACGCGGTCCGCGGCGGAGCGGCTGGCGCGCTGCTCCTCGGCGGCGAGGGCGGCCTTCTCCGCGGCCGTCAGCGTGTTGAGCAGCTTCTGCGCCTCGCCGAGCTTGCCCTGGACCTGCTTCTTCTTCTTGCCCAGTTCGGTGCGGGTGGAGGCGAGGTCCTTGAGCTTGTCGGACGCCTCGGCGCGCTGCTGGGAGAGCTCGCGCTGCTTGTCCTGGATCTTCTTCAGCGAGTCGACCTGCTGGGCGCTCAGCTGGTCCATGGTGGACGCCTTGTCCAGGTAGTCGTCCGGGTCGGACGACAGGAACAGCTGGACGGAGGAGTCGATGCTGCCGGTGCGGTACTGGGCGGCGGCCGCGAGGCCCATGCTGTCGCGCAGCTCGTTGAGCTCTTCCTGGCCGCGGGCGACGTTGTCCTGGATCGTGGAGATCTCCTTCTGGAGCTTCTCCTGCTTCTCCTTGGCGCCGTTGTACTTCTCGGTGGCCTGCTCGGCCTCCTCGTAGAGCTTGTCGACCTTGGCCTTGACCTCGTCCTTGCTCGGCTTCTCGCTGGGGGCCGCGTTGGCGGCCTGCGCACTGATGGCCACGGCAGCGGCGGCAGCGGTGGTCAGCACGGTCACTCGTGCTCGGCTCGGCTGCTTGGGTCGACGGTGGGACGCCACGGAGGTGAAACCCTTCTTGTGAGTGATCACCCGCTCGGAGGTTCGAGGCCAGACCCTAGTGACCCAGTTGTGATCAGATCAAATCCTCACACGAAAATTCTCGTCACACCAATCATTCTTTACACACAACTCACATCGCGTGACGCAGGATTGACACTAGGTCGCGCAGGATTGACGCCAATTCGGGCATTGCGTCCGTACGTTGGCGTTATCAGGACAGTCGCTTGAGAAGCACCGCAGAAGCCACCGGCCGCGCTCCGGCCCGGGCGACCCCGTCCGCCACCTCACGGTCGGTCGAGGCGACGATGACCGGACGGCCCGGCGGCTCGGCGCGCACCAGCTGCCGGATCAACTCGTCGGCGGTGACGCCCGGTTTGGAGAACAGCACCCGCACCCCGCGCGGCGGCGCGAGAAGCACCGGCGCGGCCAGCTCGGCCCCGTCGAAGACACAGGTCACCTCGGCGCCGGTCTGCGCGGCGAGCTGCGAGAGCTGGCCGAGCAGCCTGAGCCGCTGCTTCTCCAGGGGCATCTGGGGATAGCCCGTCTTGGTGACGTTGTAGCCGTCGACCACCAAGTGCGCCTGGGGCAGGGCGAGGAGCTGGTCGAGGATCGCGGGGTCGTTCTCGGACAGCGCCCGGGCGGCGATGTCCTTCGGGGTCATTCGTCCCGGTTCGACCGCGTCCACGGTCTCGGCGGGCCGTACGGAGACCGGCGGCAACGCCAGCTCCCGGCGCAGCCCTTGGGCGGAGTCCAGCAGGGTGTCCAGAAGCAGGCGTACGCGCATGTCCTCGACGCTGCGGCCCTCGCGTGCGGCCCTGCGCGTGGCCTCCAGGGCGGCCTCGGCCTCCCCGAGCCGCGCCTTGAGGCGCCGGCTCTCGCTCTCGGCCGCGGAGACCTGGGCGTGCCCCTCGGCACGTACGGTCTCGATCTCGCCGTGCACCTTGCGCAGGGCGGCCTCGCCGCGCTTGACGTCACTGAGGGCCGAGCGCAGCTTTCGGTGCAGCGATTCGGCTTCCTTCTTCGCCGCGTCCAGCTCGGTGCGCAGCCGCTCGGTCTCGTGCCGGGTGTGCTCACGGGCCTGGGCGAGCTCCTCGCGCAGCCGCTCCAGCTCGGCGCGGTTCTCCTCGTCGACGCGCTCGGCGTCGGCGCGCTGGGCCTCCTCGCCGGCCGCGGTGACCAGCTTGACCCAGCCGGTGGGGCGCAGTACATAGGCCGCGGCCGCCACGTCGAGGGGGTCCGCGGCCGGGGGCGCCGAGCCGGCGTCGAGGGCGCCGGCGAGTTCCGGCTGGGCCTCTCTGAACTTCTCCCCGATGCGCTGCCGGAACAGCGGATCGGTCTCCAGCGCCGCCGCCATGGCGTTGCCGGCGAACTTGGCCCGGCGGTTCGGCGCGAATCTGGCGTACTGGCGCAGCTGTGCGGGCAGTTCGCCGACGGTCAGTCCGCCGAACCCGTCGGACACGATCTGCACGACCTTGCGCCGTACACCGTCGGGCAGCGGACGGTCGAGCACCTCAGCGGCGCCGTCGTCCGGCCCCCCGCCTTGTGTCTCCACCATCCGTCACACCCCAATGCCTGTGCGGGGGCCGCTCCCGTCAGGAGTCGGCGCCCGGCCTGTCCACGAGTTCCACCTTGTCCACGGCGTTGCACCAGCGGCAGCACACCGACTCGATGGTCTCACTGAGCACCTCGCGCTCCTCGATCTTGGGCTCACCGGCCAGATCGAGGTGGACGTACTCCACGACCTTGGACGAGCGCGTCACGTCGAAGCGCGTGAGGTTGCCGCAGAGGGTGCAGCGCCACCGCGTCGTGGTGGTCGGCAGGGGAACCGTCATCGTGACTGTGCTCTTTCCTTCTAGACCTTCTATTGTCCGCGACGCGCCGGGCCCCGGTGCGTGTGGCTCGTAACCCTACGGCCTGGCGGGTACCCACCGCCCGTCCGTCCAGGGCGGCGAGGCGGTCTGTGCGTGTGCGTCCAGTTACGTCATGCTCTGTGTCCATGATCGGCAACTGGAGCGTGGCGCATTTCGGGACTCGGTTCGCCAGGGCGGGCCGACCGGTCCGGTCCGTCCTGCGGTCCTCGGCGCCGGTGACGTACGGGCTGATCATCCTGTGCTGCCTGGTCTTCCTGATCGGCCCGGCGGCGGGACTCAATGCGGCGTACGGCTCCGGCGACGGGCTGCTCGCCGCTCAGCGGGCCTATTTCCATCGCTGGGGTGTCGTGCCCGCGGAGCTGTTCGAGGGGGCGCCCCGGGCCGTCCTCACCCCCGCGACGGCGCTGTTCGTGCACGGCAGCTGGGTGCACCTGCTCGGCAACATGCTCTTCCTCTACGTCTTCGGCGTGATGACCGAGGAACGGATGGGCCGCCTCCAGTTCACGCTCTTCTATCTGGGCTGCGGCTACCTCGCCCTGCTGGGCTACGCGGCCGCCAACGACGACTCCACCCAGTCCCTGGTCGGCGCGTCCGGGGCGATCTCTGCCGTCCTCGGCGCGTTCCTGTTCCTCTTCCCCCGGGCGCGGGTGACAAGCCTGCTGCCGTTCCTGCTCTTCCTGCCGCTGCGCTTCCCGGCCTGGGTCGTGCTGCCTTTCTGGGTGGCGCTGCAGTGGGTGGCGGCGGGGCGGGCGGACCAGGGGCCGGGGGTGGCGTATCTGGCGCACCTGGTCGGGTTCGGGCTCGGCTTCGGCTTCGCGTGGGCCCGATTCCGCCCTACGACTGCTGTGTCTTCCCGGGGGACAACCCCCGGACCCCCGGCAGAACAACCAGGCCAACTGGACCACGAGTAGGGTGAGAGCCCCAGCAATGGCCTCCGAGGGAGAGAACCAACCGTGATCACCGCGATCGTCCTCATCAAGACCAGCGTGGACCGGATTCCCGAGATCGCGGAGCGGATCGCTTCGCTGGAGAGCGTCACCGAGGTCTTCTCGGTCACCGGTACGTACGACCTGATCGCCATGGTGCGGGTGAAGGAGCACGAGGATCTCGCCGAGGTCATTCCGGGCCGGATCAGCAAGATCCCCGGGGTGGAGGGGACGGACACGCACGTGGCGTTCCGTACGTACTCGCAGCACGACATCGAGGCCGCGTTCGCCATCGGACTGGACAGCTGAGAGCGGCCACGGCCCGATCATGAAGAGTTCTTCATCCTGGGCTCATCCTCGTGGCGGGGCCTAGGCCGCAGGATCGGCCGCATGGTCTTCTCGCACCGGATCGCGGCGCTGGCCGCCGTCGTGGCGATCCCCCTCGGCATCGCCGCGACCAGCTTCGCCCTCACCGACAACCCGGAGTCCCCCAAGGTCCCGGCCAAGGTGGAGCTGGACAGCGGCTCCCCCACCCCGACCCCGTCCCGGCCCTCACCGCCCCCGAGTGACGAGGTCGTCTCGCGGCCCCCGGTGACAGACGGCCCCACGAGCGACGACGATGCCGACGACGGCCCCGACCGGGAGACCGGGGACGACGACCGGGGCGAGCCCGGGGACGACGGCTAGAGGTGTCCCGTCGGGAACGTTCAGGGAGTCGGCGAGTTCAGGGGAGTCGGCGGGTGACGGCACTGCGGCTGAGGTTCTCCCCCGCGGGCGCGTGTGTGCCGGTGAGCGGGCACACGGCGTCCGGTGCCCGGACGGGGCGTGCGCGGTCCCGTCCGGGTCGGCGTGCCGCCTGCTCACCGCCCGGCCCCACGCCGTCGCCATGACCCGGACGACACCCCCCGACCCCGTGCGCCGCCGGATCTCCGCGCGGGTCCGCATCCTGCTCTGGCTGCTGCTCGTCATGGCCGTCGGGCTGGTGTCCGTCGCGACGACCACGCGGTCGATCCTGTTGCGGGACGTCGATCACCGGGTGAACGGGCTGCTCGCACAGGAGGCGGGCGAGTTCGCGAACTTCCAGGAGCGGGGCGTCGACCCCGAGACAGGGCGCCCGTTCACCGACCCGTCCCGGCTGCTGCGCGAGTTTCTGGTACGCCAGTACGCCGATCCGGACGAGGAGCTGATCGGCCTGGTGGTCCGGGCGGGCCGGACCCCGGCACAGTTCATCCAGCCGCGCGACATCCCCGCCGCCGTTCCCCTGCACGAGGACGCCGACGCCCGCCGCCGTATCCTCGACTCGCCCGACGCCACCGGCACCGTGCACCGGGCGTCCGGCGAGATCCGCTGGGCCAAGGTCACGATCGCCCGCGCCGGCGGCGAGGCGGAGGCGGCCTTCGTCGTCGCCTTCCACCCGGGGCGCGAACAGGCCGCCGTGAACGCGGAGTTCCGTATCCTGCTCGCCATCTCCGGGGTCGCCCTGCTCATGATGACCGGCATCGGCTGGGCGGTCTCCGGGCGGATCCTCAAGCCGGTGCGGCTGGTGCGCACCGCGGCGGCGCAGCTCACCGAGCAGGACCTCACCCGCCGTATCCCGGTGCACGGGCGCGACGACATCGCCGCGCTCGCGGAGACCTTCAACGCGATGCTCGACCGGCTGGAGCGCGCCTTCGCCGCCCAGCGCGAGTTCGTCGACGACGCGGGCCACGAGCTGCGCACGCCGATCACCATCGTGCGCGGCCATCTGGAGCTGATGGGCGACGACCCGGCCGAGCGCGAGGAGACGATACGCCTGGTCACCGACGAGCTGGACCGGATGAGCCGCATCGTGGAGGACCTGCTGCTGCTCGCCAAGGCCGAGCGCCCCGACTTCGTCACCGCCGAGCCGGTCCAGCTCGCCGAGCTCACCGCCGACGTCTACGTCAAGGCCCGCACCCTCGGCGAACGGGACTGGCAGCTCGCCGAGGTGGCCGACGTCGAGGCCGAGCTGGACGCGCAGCGGATCACCCAGGCGATGGTCCAGCTCGCCCAGAACGCCGTGCAGCACACCGCGCCCGGGCAGACCGTCCGGATCGGCTCGCGCGCGGACGGGCCGGGCGTCGAGCTGTACGTCGCCGACTCCGGCTGCGGTGTCCAGCCGCAGGACGGCGAGGTGATCTTCGAACGGTTCCGGCGCGGCACGTCCCGCCGCGGCGCCCGCGGCTCCGGAGCCGGGCTCGGCCTGTCGATCGTCCGGGCGATCGCCGAGGCACACGGCGGCCGGGTCCGGCTGCGCGACACCGACGGCGGCGGCGCCACCTTCGTACTGGCACTGGGAGAGGCACACACGTGAACCGCATTCTCATCGTCGAGGACGAGGAAAGGATCGCCTCCTTCGTGCAGAAGGGGCTGCGCTCCAACGGCTTCACCACGACCGTCGTCGGCGACGGCGACGCCGCCCACGAGTACGCGCTGACCGGCAGTTTCGATCTGGTGGTCCTGGACATCGGCCTGCCCGGCCGGGACGGCTTCACGGTGCTG
Organism: Streptomyces sp. NBC_01017; assembly: GCF_045162795.1. Classification (NCBI taxonomy): domain Bacteria; kingdom Bacillati; phylum Actinomycetota; class Actinomycetes; order Kitasatosporales; family Streptomycetaceae; genus Streptomyces; species Streptomyces sp. NBC_01017. The sequence goes on along the minus strand of NZ_CP108683.1, from coordinate 7,730,496 downwards.
CGCGAGCTGCGCGAGGCCCGGGTGACGGTCCCGGTGATCGTGCTGACCGCGCGGGACTCCGTACGGGACACGGTGGCGGGCCTGGAGGGCGGCGCCGACGACTGGATGACGAAGCCGTTCCGCTTCGAGGAACTGCTCGCGCGGGTGCGGCTGCGGCTGCGTACGGCGGCACGGGCGCCCGAGGTGACGGTGCTGCGGTCGGGTTCGCTGACCCTCGACCTGCGCACCCGTCGGGCGCGGGCCGACGAGCGGACCGTCGACCTGACGGCCCGTGAGTTCGTGCTCCTGGAGCTGTTCCTGAGGCATCCCGGCCAGGTACTGTCCCGCGAGCAGATCCTGTCGCACGTGTGGGGCTACGACTTCGACCCCGGGTCGAACATCGTGGATGTGTACGTGCGGGCACTGCGCAAGAAGCTCGGGGCCGAACGGTTCGAGACGGTGCGCGGCGTGGGGTATCGCCTGTCCACCTGAAGTCCCCTTCGGCCCGCGTGAAGTCTCCTTCATGTACGGCTCATCGACGGCTCACGGCCCAGGTGAACCCTGGATGACGTGACCCTGAACCTCCGACTGGGCGTCGGCCTCTGCGTCGCGTTCTCCCTGTGCGCGCTGCTCGCCGTGCCCGGCAACTTCGCCGGACTCGGCGCCGACGCCCGGCTCACCCTCGCCGTGTTCGCCCTGGCGACCTGCGCCTGGATCGCCACCCCGGTCGACGACACGTACATCGCGCTGGGCGCCGGACTAGCGCTCACGGTGACCGGGGTGATCAGCAGCGACACGCTCTTCGGCACCCTCGGCGACTCGACGGTGTGGCTGCTGATCTGCGCCTTCGTGCTGGCGGCCGCGGTGACCCGGACGGGGCTCGCGGGACGGGCGGCGGCGTTCCTGGTCGGCGGGGCGCGGACCGTGCGGCAGCTCGTGCACCTGACCACGGCCGCCCTGGTCGTCACGGCGTTCGCGGTACCGGCCACGTCCGGCCGGGCCGCCCTCGCACTGCCGGTGTTCCTCGCGCTCGCCAAAGCTCTGGCCGACCGGCGCCGGCTGGTCGTGATGCTGGCGCTGCTGTTTCCGACCGTGATCCTGCTGTCGGCGGTGGCGACCCTGATCGGCGCGGGCGCGCACCTGATCACCGTCTCGGTGCTGTGGCAGGCCACCGGCGACCGGATCGGCTTCACCGAGTGGCTGCTGCTCGGCCTGCCGCTGGCCGTGGCGTCGTCCCACCTGGCCGCCGAAGCCGTACTCCTGACGACGACTCGGCGCGCGGACCGCAAGGGCCCCGTGCGCATCACTCCCGAGCAGATCCAGGAGCACAGCGACGAGCCGGTCACCGGCCCCTGGTCGCAGGCCGAGAAGCGGTGCGCGCTGCTGCTCGGCACGGTCGTGGTGCTGTGGTGCAGCGAGCCGCTGCACCGGGTGCCGCCTGCGGTCGTCGCGCTGATCGGCGCGGTGGTGGCGGCCTCGCCGGCCCTCGGCACGGTGCACCTGAAGGACGCGCTGAAGACGGTCCCCTGGTCACTGCTGTTGTTCATGGCGGCGACGATGGCGATGGGCGTCGCGCTGGCCGATTCCGGGGCGGCGGAGTGGCTGGTGGCCGAGCTGCCCACGGGAGTCAGCCCGCTGCTGTTCCTGGCCGTGGTGATCGCGATCAGCACGGCGGCCCACCTGGTTCTTCAGTCCCGCTCGGCCCGTTCGTCGGTGCTGGTGCCGCTGGTGGTCGCGGCGGCGGTGGGGGCTGGGGTGAATCCGGTCGCCGCCGCGCTCGCGTCCACCGCCGCGGCGGGCTACTGCCACACGCTCCCGGCTTCTGCCAAGCCGGTCACGCTCTTCTCCGACCTTCCCGGGACCCCTACCTACACGCCGCGCGACCTGTTGCGTCTGTCCGCCGTCCTGGCGCCGCTGACGGCCGCGCTCGTCCTGCTGTTCGCCGTGGCGGTGTGGCCGCTGCTGGGCGTTCCACTGTGAGTCGCCGCGTCATGCCGTCGGTTGTCTGCGGCGACGTCGTGGCTGGTCACGCAGTTCCCCGCGCCCCTAAGGGCGTTGCCCTCGGGGCGTTGCCGCAGTGCAGCGGCCTCATCCGACCTGCTTAGGAGACCTCTGATGCTGACCCGAGTAGTCGTAGCCCCCAGTGGCTTCAAGGAGTCCCTGTCCGCCCAGGCCGCCGCCGATGCCATCGCGGACGGTGTCCGACGGGTCCTGCCGGATGTCGTGATCGACCTGATCCCGCTGGTGGACGGCGGCGAGGGCACCGCCACCGCGCTGGCCGCCGCGACCGGCGGACGGCTCGTCGCCCTGCCGGCCACGGGCCCGGTGGGCGAACCGCTCGGCACGCACTTCGCCCTGCTCGGCTCGCGGGACACGGCGCTCGTCGAGATGGCCGCGGTGGCCGGGCTGTCCCTCGTCCCGCGCGCCCTGCGCGACCCGGGCGCCACGACGACCTACGGCGTCGGCGAGCTGGTCCGCGCCGCGCTCGACACCGGCGTACGGCGCATCCTGGTCGGCTGCGGCGACTCGGGTACGTCCGACGGGGGCGCCGGCGCGCTCCAGGCCCTCGGCGCCCGACTGCTGGACGTCGACGGCTTCGAACTCCCGCGTGGTGGCCGTGAGTTGACGCGGCTGGCCCGGATCGACCCGTCCGGCCTGGACCCGCGCCTGCGGGACGTCGAGCTGCTGGTCGCCTGCAACCCGTACAACGTGCTGTGCGGCGAGCGCGGCGTGGCCCGCGTCTTCGGCCCGCAGAAGGGGGCGACGCCCGCGCAGGTCGAGCATCTGTCGGCCGGCCTGGAGAACTGGGCGGACGTCCTCACCCGCGACCTGGGGGCCGTGGGCACCGACCTGCACCACGGCCTCGGCACCGGAGCGTCCGGCGGTCTGGGCGCGGGCCTCGCAGCCCTCGGCGCCCGGCTGCTCCCCCGCTTCGACGTGCTCCTCGACCACCTCGACCTCGACGCCCGCCTCGCCCGCGCCGACCTGGTCGTGACCGCGGAGGGCGCCCTGGACCACCAGACCCCTCGTGGCAAGGTCCCGGCCGAGGTGGCCCGCCGGGCCAAGCTGTACGGCCGCCCGGTGCTGGCGCTGGCGGGCACGCTCGGCGAGGGTGCGCACGACGTGCCGGGCGTGGACGCGTTCAGCGGCATCCTGCCGGCCCCGATGGCCCTGGCGGAGGCCCTGGTGCGGGCCTCGGAACTCCTCACGGACGCCACCGAGCGCGCCCTGCGGATGATCCTGCTCGGCGCCCGGCTACCGGCTCACGCGGAGGTGTCCGGGACGCAACGGCCGTCCTCCGTGCGGTAGTTCCACCGGGCGCCGTCCGTCACGAGCTCCCGCACGGCGTTCACGAACCGCTCGACGTGCTCGTCCGGCGTTCCGGCCCCGAAGCTCACCCGGATCGCGTTCAGGGACTTCTCGCCGGGCGCCGCGTCCGGGGCCCCGCACTCGCCCTGCGTCTGCGGGTCGCTGCCCAGCAGGGTGCGCACCAGGGGGTGGGCGCAGAACAGCCCGTCGCGCACCCCGATGCCGTACTCGGCGGAGAGGGCGGCGGCGAAGTGGGAGCTGTTCCAGCCCTCGACGACGAAGGAGATGACGCCGACGCGCGGGGCGTCGTCACCGAAGAGGGAGAGGATCCGGACCTCGGGGACCTCGGCGAGGCCCGCGCGGACCTTCTCGATCAGATACTGCTCACGGGCGACGAGCGAGTCGAAGCCCGCCTCCGTCAGAGCCTTGCAGGCGGAGGCGATGGAGTAGGCCCCGATGACGTTCGGGGAGCCGGCCTCGTGGCGGGCGGCGCTCTCGTGCCACTCCACGTCGACGCCCCCGTCCCCACGCTGCGACACCTTCCGCGAGGCACCGCCGCCCGCGAGGTACGGCTCCGCCGCGCGCAGCCAGTCGGAGCGGCCGGCCAGGACACCGGAGCCGAACGGGGCGTACAGCTTGTGGCCGGAGAAGGCGACCCAGTCGACGTCCAGGTCCCGCACGCTCACCGGGTGGTGCGGGGCCAGCTGGGCGGCGTCGAGCACGATGCGGGCGCCGTGCGCGTGGGCGGCGGCCGCGAGCTCCCTTACGGGCCACAGCTCACCCGTGACGTTCGAGGCTCCGGTGACGCAGACCAGGGCCGGGCCGTAAGGGTCGCGGTCGGCGAGGGCGCGTTCCAGGGTCTCGACGGCCTGGCGGGGGGTGCGGGGCGCGTTGAGGTAGGTGACGCGGGCGTCGCGCCAGGGCAGCAGGGAGGCGTGGTGCTCGGTCTCGAAGACGAAGACCTGGCAGTCGGCCGGCAGGGCGGCGGCGAGGAGGTTCAGCGAGTCGGTGGTGGACCGGGTGAAGATCAGCTGGTCGTCGGGGCGGCAGTCGAGGAACTCGGTGACGGTCCTGCGGGCGTTCTCGAACAGGTCGGTGGAGAGCTGGGAGAGGTAGCCGGCCCCGCGGTGGACGCTGCCGTAGTACGGCGCGTAGGCGGCGACGTCGTCCCAGACGCGCTGGAGGGCGGGGGCGCTGGCGGCGTAGTCGAGCGCGGCGTAGGTGACCTCGCCACCGGTGACGAGCGGAACGGTGACATCACGGCCCAGAACGGGCAGAGAGGCACAAACGGACTGGTCGGCGGCAGCGGTGGAGACAGACATGGCGAACTCCCGTGAGGGGCATGCCGGCTGAGGGGCATGCGAGAAAGAGAAAAGGGTCTGCGGAGGCGGGGCTCTGCGGCCCTATCGCATTCGCTTGCTCACGGAAGGCTCCCTCGAACGACCAGGACCCCTGGTTTCGAGAGGGGCCCGCGCTTGCCGCAGACCTCGCTGCCTACGGCCTGGTCTTCACCCGGGGCACCCCGCCACGGACGGAGGGTTGCCGGACAGTCGGCCGGGGCCTCATGACTGTCACTCATGACCTGGTCCAATATCCTGCCACACGATCTTCAGCCCGCAAGGCGCAGTCCGGATCCTGGACTGCGCCTTGCGTCACATCGCGTGGTACTCAGGCGTTGCTGGCCGCCACCCACCGGTCCAGCGTCCGCTTCGCCGCGCCCGAGTCGATCGACTCCGCCGCCTTCGCCATCCCGGCGCGGATCTGCTCGGTGAGCGGGGCGTCGGTCGGGTTCAGCGCCACCAGGGCGGCGGCCGCGTTGAGCAGTACGGCGTCCCGTACGGGACCCGTCTCCCCGTTCAGCATGCGCAGCGCCACATCGGCGTTGTACGAGGCGTCCGCGCCCCGCAGCGCCTCCACCGGAACCAGCTCGATGCCGACGTCACGCGGGTCGAAGGCCTCCTCGGTCACCTTGCCGTCGCGCACGACCCAGACCCGGGAGGTGGCCGTGGTGGTGAGCTCGTCGAGGCCGTCGTCGCCGCGGAACACCAGCGAGGAGTTGCCGCGCTCGGCGAAGACGCCCGCGACGATCGGTGCCATGCGCGGGTCCGCCACGCCGACCGCCTGGGCCTTCACCTTCGCCGGGTTCGTCAGCGGACCGAGCACGTTGAAGGTCGTCCGGATGCCCAACTGGCCACGGGCCGCCGCCACATGCCGCAGCGCGGGATGGAACTTCACCGCGAAGCAGAAGGTGATCCCGGCCTCCTCGGCGACCGCGGCCACCCGCCCGACCGGCAGTTCCAGATTGACGCCGAGCTTCTCCAGCACGTCCGAGGCACCCGACGCCGACGACGCCGCCCGGTTGCCGTGCTTGACGACCTTCGCGCCCGTACCGGCGATGACGATCGCCGACATCGTGGAGATGTTGACGGTTTTCGCGCCGTCGCCGCCCGTGCCGACGATGTCGACGGTCTGCCCCGGCACCTCGATCACGTTCGCGTGCGCGTACATCGTCCGCACGAGCCCGGTGATCTCCTCCACCGTCTCGCCCTTGGCGCGCAGTGCCACGACGAACCCGGCGATCTGCGCGTCCGTCGCCTCGCCGCGCATGATCAGGTCCATCGCCCACGCGGTGTCGTCGGCAGCCAGGTCCTGACCGTTCAGCAGGCCGTTCAGCAGCAGGGGCCAGGAGCGGGCCGCCGCGGTGTCGCCTCCGGCGGGGGTCACAGCGCTCATAAGCCGCTCCAGGGTCAGGTGTCCCGCACTGCGGGACATGAGTCTCAACGAGGTCCACCCTATCCAGCCCGGGGCACGGCGAAGGGCCCCGTCCGTACAACGGACGGGGCCCTCAACCGTGGCGTGGCGGTCGCAGCGTCAGTGGTGGCCGTGGCCGCTCGTGATCTCCTTGTACTCGTCGACGGTCGGCTTGGGGATCTGGCCGTCCTCGCCGAAGTACGACTTGCTGAGCTTGGCGCGCAGCTTCTCGGAGCCCTTCACCTTGCGCTCGACGCCGTTCTCGTCGACCGTCGGGCCGATCTCGAGCGGCTGGTACTGCTCGTGCGCGGTGAGGGTGTGCAGCGCGTCCTGGCTGAGCGGCTCGTGCACCTCGATGAACTCACCGTGCGGCAGGCGCTTGATGATGCCCGACTCGCGGCCGTGCAGCACCTTGTCCTTGTCCCGGCGCTGCAGGCCGAGGCAGATCCGCTTGGTGACGATGAACGCGAGGACCGGTCCGACGAAGAAGCCGATCCGGACGAACCAGGTGACCGCGTTGATCGACAGGTGGAAGTGGGTGGCCCACAGGTCGTTGCCACCGCCGACCAGGCCGATCATGTACACCGTGACCCAGGCGACGCCGAACGCGGTACGCGTCGGGGCGTTGCGCGGACGGTCCAGGATGTGGTGCTCGCGCTTGTCGCCGGTGACCCAGGACTCGATGAACGGGTAGAGCGCGATCGCCATCAGCACCAGGCCGAAGAGCACCAGCGGGATGAACACACCCAGCACGAGCGTGTGACCCCAGAAGTTGACCTCCCAGCCCGGCATGTACCGGACCAGCCCCTCGGCGAAGCCCATGTACCAGTCGGGCTGGGCGCCGGTGGACACCATGTCCGGACGGTACGGACCGATGGCCCAGATCGGGTTGATCTGCGCGACCGCCGCGATGACCGCGATGACACCGAAGACCAGGAAGAAGAAGCCTCCGGCCTTGGCCATGTAGACCGGCAGCAGCGGCATGCCGACGACGTTCTTGTTGCTCTTTCCGGGGCCCGCGAACTGCGTGTGCTTGTGGTAGAAGACCAGGATCAGGTGGCCGACCACCAGACCGAGCATGATGCCCGGCAGCAGCAGGATGTGGATCGAGTAGAAGCGGGCCACGAAGTCGGTGCCCGGGAACTCGCCGCCGAAGAGGAAGAACGAGATGTACGTGCCGACGATCGGCATGGACAGGATCGCGCCCTCGGTGAAACGGACACCGGTGCCGGAGAGCAGGTCGTCGGGGAGCGAGTAGCCGGTGAAACCGGTGAACATGCCCAGGACGAACAGCAGGAAGCCGAACAGCCAGTTGATCTCACGCGGCTTGCGGTACGCGCCCGTGAAGAACACGCGCATCATGTGCACGAACATGCCGGCGAGGAAGATCAGCGCGGCCCAGTGGTGGATCTGCCGGATGAGCAGACCACCGCGCACGTCGAAGGAGATCTCCAGCGTGGAGCTGAACGCCTGGCTCATCAGCTGTCCCTGGAGCGGGACGTAGCTGCCGTGGTACTCCACCTCAGCCATCGAGGGCTGGAAGAACAGCGTCAGATACACACCCGTGAGGATGATGATGATGAAGCTGTAGAGGCAGACCTCACCCAACATGAACGACCAGTGGTCGGGGAAGATCTTGCGCATGTTGGCCTTGGCGAGGGAGTAGATCCCCAGCCGGCCGTCGGCCCAGTCGGCGACGCGCTCGCCGGCCGGTGCCTTCCCGCGCGAGCGGGACTCGGTGGTCTCTGTCGTGCTCATCCGCGCTCCCAGAATGCAGGACCGACGGGCTCTTCGAAGTCGCCGAGCGCCTCGAGGTAGCCCTCGTCGTTCACGCCGATGCGCAGCTGCGGCAGGGCGTGACCGGCGGGGCCGAAGATCACCCGGGCACCGTCGGAGAGGTCGAAGGTGGACTGGTGGCAGGGGCAGAGCACGTGGTGTGTCTGCTGCTCGTACAGGGAGATCGGGCAACCGACGTGGGTGCAGATCTTCGAGTACGCGACGATGCCCTCGTGCGACCACTCGAGCTCGCGCTTGTCCTTGATGTCGGCCGGCTGGATCCGGACGATCATCAGGGCGGCCTTGGCGATCTCGTTCTGGAAGTCGTGGTCGTGCTCCTCCAGGCCCTCCGGCTTGGCGAAGGTGAGGGAGCCGACCGCGACGTCCGAGGGACGCAGCGGCTCGTCGGTGTTCATGTTGACGAGCAGCTTCCCCTTGGACCACAGCGTGTGGCGCAGCTTGGTCCCGGGCAGCGGGCCGAGGTCGCGCAGCAGCACGACGCCGGAGAGCGGGAACAGGGCCAGCGCTCCGAACATCGTGTTGCGGATCAGCTTGCGGCGACCCAGCGCGGACTCCTTGGCGCCCTGCTTGAAGTCGGCCATGACCTTGGCCTTGACCTCGGGCTCCGCGGCGATCGGGTGGCGCTCGTCGGCGACCTCCACGTCGGACATCAGGGTGCGGGCCCAGTGGACCGCGCCCGCGCCGATGCAGAACAGCGCCGCACCGAGGGTCAGACCCAGCGCGAAGTTCAGCGCGTTGAGGTGACCGATCGGGAAGACGAAGATCGACTTGTCGTGCGGGATCGCGACGTACGAGGCGATGAAGCCGACGGTGGCGAGCATCGACACCGTGAACAGCAGGGCCACCGCGCGCTCGGACCGCCGGGCGGCCCGCTCGTCGACGTCCTGGATCCGGTGCTCGTGGGGCGGCAGGCCGGGGTCGGCGAAGGGGTTCTTCTCGTCCGCCACCGCGACGTGGGCGTCCTGCTCAGCGGGCAGGTTCTCTTCTGGAATGTCTTGGCTACTCATGACTTCTTGGCCTTTGCGGTCCGAGCGGCGACCCAGACGGCGACCGCGATCAGTGCACCGAGCCCGAAGATCCAGGCGAAGAGGCCCTCACTGACCGGCCCGAGGCCGCCCAGCTCCAGACCACCCGGGTTGACCGTCTCGTCGCTGTTGACCGCGTGCAGGTACGCGATGATGTCCTTCTTGTTCTGCTCCGACAGCGTGGTGTCGGGGAACGACGGCATGTTCTGCGGGCCGGTCAGCATGGCCTCGTAGATGTGCTTCGGGTCGACACCCTCGAGGCTGGGTGCGTACTTGCCCTTCGTCAGCGCGCCGCCCTTGCCGGTGAAATTGTGGCACTGGGCGCAGTTGTTGCGGAAGAGCTCGCCGCCCTTGCCGATGTCCGCGCCCTCGGAGCTGTACTGCTCCTCGGTCGGGACGGTCGGACCGGCGCCCAGCGAGGCGATGTACGCCGCGAGCTGGTCGATCTCGGCCTGCGAGTAGATGTTCTTCTTCGCCGGGACCTGGGCGCCCTGCGAGGTGGCGGCCGGCATACGGCCCGTCGAAACCTGGAAATCGACGGAGGCGGCGCCGACACCCACCAGGCTCGGACCGTCGGAGGTGCCCTGACCGCCCGTTCCGTGGCAGCTGGCGCAGCCGACGGCGTAGAGCTTCTTGCCCTCTTCGATGGTGAGGGACTGGGCGGTTTCCTCGGCCTGTGCCTTGCCCGCGGGCGCGAACACGGCGTACACCCCTCCCGTGCACGCCAGCGCGAGGAGTAGGACGACGACCGCCGCCAGCGGATGGCGTCGTCGTGCGGAGAGCTTTTTCACGGATTACCCCGGTGTCAGGATCTTCTGCGTCGATGCTTCTGTCAGGTGCGTTCGTGGAACGCGCGCGGGATCGGGCCCGGCTACTTGATCATGTAGATCGTGGCGAAAAGGCCGATCCAGACGACATCGACGAAGTGCCAGTAGTAGGACACGACGATCGCGGCGGTCGCCTGCTCGTGCGTGAACCTCTTGGCCGCGTAGGTGCGGCCGAGGACCAGCAGGAAGGCGATCAGACCGCCCGTCACGTGCAGGCCGTGGAAGCCGGTGGTCAGGTAGAAGACCGAGCCGTACGGGTCGGACGAGAGCGAGAGGCCCTCGTGCTTGACCAGCTCGGTGTACTCGTACACCTGACCGCCGACGAAGATCGCACCCATGATGAAGGTGACGATGAACCAGCCCCGGAGCTTCTTCACGTCACCGCGCTCGGCGGCGAAGACGCCGAGCTGGCAGGTGAGGGAGGAAAGCACCAGGATCGTGGTGTTCGTCGCCGAGAACGGGAAGTTCAGGGCGTCGGCCTTCTCATGCCAGAAGTCCGGACCGGTCACCGATCGCAGGGTGAAGTACATCGCGAAGAGGGCCGCGAAGAACATCAGCTCGGAACTCAACCAGATGATGGTTCCGACGCTGGTGAGGTTCGGTCGGTTGACCGACGGGTGCGCGTGACCCTTGTCTACTGTCGTTGCTGTCGCCACGACCGACATTATGTCGGTCGCTTATCCCGCCCTCACTCCGGGGGGTGCCGTTCGGAGTGTCTTCACCGTTCGTACCGGTGTTGACGTGGTGTTCAAGGGAGTAGCATCCGGCCCAACGGGCCTGTCCTTACGACGCTGACGTCACGGAGGAACAATGCAGCCGACCGCCACGGTGCTGGTCTACAGCGACGACTCCAACACCCGCGAGCAGGTGAGGCTCGCCACCGGGCGCCGGCCTGCTCCGGACGTGCCGGTGGTGCAGTTCCTGGAGTGCGCGACGCCGGAGGCGGTGGTGCGTGAGCTGGACAAGGGGGGCATCGACGTCTGCGTGCTGGACGGTGAGGCCGTGCCCATGGGGGGCATGGGGGTCTGCCGGCAGATCAAGGACGAGGTGTTCAACTGCCCGCCGGTGCTGTTGCTGATCGGGCGCCCGCAGGATGCGTGGCTGGCCACGTGGAGTCGGGCCGAGGCGGCTGTGACGCTGCCTGTGGAGCCGGTGGAGTTCGCGGGGGCGCTGGCTTCCCTGTTGCGCACGCTGAGGCTTCAGAGCGCGTAAGGGAGCCTGCCGGGCCGGCGGTTCAGACGCTCTGCGGCCTCAGCCTTGCCCGTTCCGACGGGCTGGGGCCGTCCGGGGTGCCGCCCACCAGCGCGCTGCCGTTGCGCCAGTTGTTCCACTCCAGGTTCCAGTCGCCGAAGCCGTTGCCGAACGGTTCCATGGTGTTGCCGTACGAGTTGATGACCTTGACGATGTCGCCCTCGCGGACGTTGTCGAAGAACCACTCGGCGTTGGCGGTGCTCATGCCGGTGCAGCCGTGGCTGACGTTGGCGGAGCCCTGGGAGCCGACCGACCAGGGGGCGGCGTGGACGTATTCGCCGCTCCAGGTCACCCTGGTGGCGTAGTAGACCGGTAGGTCGTAGGACTCCGCGGAGCCTTCGGCTATGCCGATGCTCGTGCCGCGCATGCGTACGAAGTACTCCTTGCCCAGTACGACCTTGACGCCGTTGCGGGTCTCGAAGCCGGGCTTGCCGGTCGTGACCGGTACGGACCTGACCTCCTCACCGTTGCGGTAGAGCGTCAGCTGGTGGGACGCGGCGTCCGTGACGGCTATGACCTGGTCGCCCGTGGTGATGCGCAGCGGCTTGGCCTTGCCGCCCCAGAGGCGGTCGCTGACCTTGACGCCCTCCAGGTTGCTGCGGGCCTGGATGGTGGCGTTCGCGGGCCAGAACTCCTTGGGGCGGTAGTGGAGTTTCTTGTCGTCCACCCAGTGCCAGTTGCCCTCGACGGCGGGCGCGGAGTCGACCTTGAGGGCCCGCTCGACTATCGCCCGCTGGTTCCGGTCCCTGATGGGCTGGCTCACTTCGGCCGTGACGGGCTGGCCGACGCCGTAGGTACCGGCCTTGGGGCCGAAGGTCACCGTCAGGTGCTTCTTGCTGGTCGGCTTGCTGGTGTCGAAGGTGAGGACCTTGCGGCCGGGGGCGCCGTCCTCGTCCTCGGTGCTCACGCGGACCGTGTAGCGGGCGTTGGCGGCGAGCGGAGAGGTGCTGTGCCAGCGGGTGCCGTCGGCGGTGAGTTCGCCCGCGACGTAGCGTCCTGCGGCGTCCCTGGCGGTGACGTCCGTGATACGGCCGTCGGAGTCCTCCGCGGTGACTTCCAGAGGCTTGTCGGGGTCGGCCTTCTTGCCGTCGCCCGCGGGGCCGTTGAAGGCGATCTGGTCCGCCGCGTCGTACGGCTCGGCGGACAGCGGGTTGCCGTCGCTGCTGCAGCCGGCGGCGCTCGCGCCGAGCGCGATCAGCAGGAGCGTGCAACCTATGACGGGGCCCTTGCTCGGTTTTCTGCTCATGGCCTCACGCTAGGAAGCAGCGTCGGCCGCGGCGCGCCGGATAAGGCGTTTGGGTGATCGTGGCTACGGCAAACGAAGGAACCCGGACACTCCTGACGGAATGTCCGGGCTCCTTGGAGCTCAGCTCGTGTTACTGGGTGCGGTTCTCACCGCGGTAGTACTCGAAGACCCAGCCCCAGAGGCCGACCAGGATCAGCGGCGCCGAGAAGTACATCAGCCACCAGCCGATCGCGATCGACAGGAAGGCGAGGGCGCCTCCGATCGCGAGGGAGAGCGGCTGCCAGCTGTGCGGGCTGAAGAACCCGACCTCGCCGGCGTCGTCCGCCACATCCGCTTCCTTGTTGTCCTGCGCGCCCGCGTCGACCCGCCGGGCGGTGAAGCCCAGGTAGAAGCCGATCATGATGCACAGACCGAAGGCCAGGAAGAGGGCCGTGGTACCGGCCGGCTCCTTCGACCAGACGCCATAGACAACCGCCATGGCGAGCACGAAGATGCTCAGCCACATGAACATCCTGCCCTGGATCTTCACTTGCCGGCCTCCTTGCCACCAGCCAGAGCCTTCTCACCGTGAGGGGCGTTCTCGAGCTGGTCGAGAGCGGCGATCTCAGGGTGATGCAGGTCGAACGCCGGGGATTCGGATCGGATCCGCGGCAGAGTGAGGAAGTTGTGCCGCGGCGGCGGGCAGGACGTCGCCCACTCCAGCGAGCGGCCGTAGCCCCACGGGTCGTCGACCTCGACCTTCTTGCCGTACTTGGCGGTCTTCCACACGTTGTAGAAGAACGGCAGCAGCGACGCGCCGAGCACGAACGAGCTGATCGTCGAGATCGTGTTCAGGGCGGTGAAGCCGTCGGCCGCGAGGTAGTCCGCGTAACGACGCGGCATGCCCTCGGCACCGAGCCAGTGCTGCACCAGGAACGTGCCGTGGAAGCCGACGAACAGCGTCCAGAAGGTCATCTTGCCGAGGCGCTCGTCGAGCATCTTGCCGGTCATCTTCGGCCACCAGAAGTGGAAGCCGGAGAACATCGCGAAGACGACGGTGCCGAAGACGACGTAGTGGAAGTGCGCCACCACGAAGTACGAGTCGGACACGTGGAAGTCCATCGGCGGCGAGGCCAGGATGACACCGGTCAGACCACCGAAGGTGAAGGTGATCAGGAAGCCGACCGCCCAGAGCATCGGTGTCTCGAAGGACAACGATCCCTTCCACATCGTTCCGATCCAGTTGAAGAACTTCACGCCGGTTGGTACGGCGATGAGGAACGTCATGAAGGAGAAGAACGGCAGTAGTACGCCGCCGGTGACGTACATGTGGTGCGCCCACACCGTCACGGACAGACCCGCGATCGCGATGGTCGCCGCGATCAGACCCATGTAGCCGAACATCGGCTTACGGGAGAAGACCGGGATCACTTCGGAAATGATTCCGAAGAATGGCAGGGCGATGATGTACACCTCTGGATGGCCGAAGAACCAGAAGAGGTGTTGCCACAGCAGGGCCCCGCCGTTGGCGGCGTCGAAGATGTGGGCTCCGAACTTGCGGTCCGCCTCCAGCGCGAACAGCGCCGCTGCGAGGACGGGGAAGGCGAGCAGGACCAGGACGGCCGTCAGCAGCACGTTCCACACGAAGATCGGCATGCGGAACATGGTCATGCCCGGGGCGCGCATGCAGATGATCGTGGTGATGAAGTTGACCGAGCCGAGGATGGTGCCGAAGCCGGAGAAGGCCAGACCCATGATCCACATGTCGGCGCCGATACCCGGGCTGCGGACCGCGTCCGACAGCGGGGAGTAGGCGAACCAGCCGAAGTCGGCGGCGCCGTCCGGGGTGAGGAAGCCGCCGACCGCGATGAGCGAGCCGAACAGGTACAGCCAGTAGGCGAACATGTTCAGCCGCGGGAACGCCACGTCCGGCGCGCCGATCTGCAGCGGCATGATCCAGTTCGCGAAGCCGGCGAACAGCGGCGTCGCGAACATCAGCAGCATGATCGTGCCGTGCATCGTGAACGCCTGGTTGAACTGCTCGTTCGACACGATCTGCAGACCGGGCCGGGCGAGCTCGGCGCGCATGATGAGCGCCATCACGCCACCGATCACGAAGAACGCGAACGACGTGACGAGGTACAGCGTTCCGATCGTCTTGTGGTCGGTGGTGGTGAGCCACTTGACCACGACGTTGCCGGGTTGCCTGCGCCGGACCGGCAGCTCGTTCTCGTACGAGTCCTCAGCTGCCGCGGCACCCTGGGGTTCGTTGAGGATGCTCACAGGTTGTTCGTCTCCCGGTTCTTCTCGTGGCTCGTCTGCGCGATGCCGGCGGGAACGTAACCGGTCTGCCCCTTCTTGGCGAGGTCCTTGAGGTGCTGCTCGTAGCGCTCGGGGGAGACGACCTTCACGTTGAACAGCATCCGGGAGTGGTCGACGCCGCACAGCTCGGCGCACTTGCCCAGGAAGGTGCCCTCCTTGTTGGGGGTCACCTCGAAGGCGTTGGTGTGGCCCGGGATGACGTCCTGCTTCATCAGGAACGGCACCACCCAGAAGGAGTGGATGACGTCACGCGAGGTGAGGACGAAGCGGACCGTCTTGCCCTCGGGCAGCCACAGGGTGGGGCCGGGGTTGCCCGTCTGGGGGTTCCGGCTGCCGGGGGTACCGGCGTCGTAGACACCGCCCGCGTTCGCCGGGAAGTCCTCCTTGAACCGGTCCGGAATGGCCGCCAGGTTCTTGTCGGTCTTCGCGTTGCCCGTGGAACCGTCGACGGGCTGGACGTAGTTGAAGGCCCAGCTCCACTGGTAGCCCACGACGTTGACCGTGAGGTCGGGCTTGTCCTTGAGGCTGAGCAGCTTCGTCTCGTCGCGCGCCGTGAAGTAGAAGAGCACCGAGACGATGATGAGCGGGACCACCGTGTACAGCGCCTCGATCGGCATGTTGTACCGGGTCTGCGGAGGAACCTCGACCTTGGTGCGGCTGCGCCGGTGGAAGACGGTGCTCCACAGGATCAGGCCCCAGACCAGCACGCCTGTGGCGAGCGCGGCCGCCCACGAGCCCTGCCACAGGGAGAGGATCCGCGGAGCCTCTTCCGTGGTCGGGGTGGGCATACCAAGACGGGGGAAGTCCTCCCAGTTGTACGAGCAACCGGTGGCTGTAGCCAGGACCAGGCCCGCAGTCATTGCCTGCAGCAGCTTCCGCCGCATCGGGCGCCGCGGCGAGCGGTCGGAGCCGTTGGGACTCACGTAGCGCCTTCCCGAGAGTCTCGCCCGCGCGGATCGGCTGCGGCCTTCTCGCTGGTCGGTCGCCGCCCTGCGTCGGGCAGGGGTTTGGATGTTTATGCGGACCAAACCCTAGCCGACGCCCTCCGGGGGTTCGCGGGGAGGGGTGCCTATGGGGTGGGGTGGTTCGCTTGTTTGGCGGCTGCGGGTTGTTTGTGGCCGATCGCGCAGTTCCCGGCGCCCCTGAGGCCCGCTGTCCTCCTGGACGTTCTAGCGTTGGTGTGTGGCTTACTTCGACGCTGCTTCCAGTGCTCCTCTCCATCCCGTTGCCCGGCAGGCGCTCGTGGCCTCCCTTGATGAGGGGTGGGCCGATCCTGCCCGTCTTTACAGGGAAGGGCGGCGGGCGCGGATGTTGCTGGACGCCGCTCGGGAGGCGGCTGCCGAGGCTGTGGGGTGCCGGGCCGACGAGTTGGTGTTCACCTCTTCGGGGACGAAAGCCGTCCACTCGGGTGTCGCCGGGGTGTTGGCGGGGCGGCGGCGCGCCGGACGCCACCTGATCGTGTCTGCGGTCGAACACTCCTCTGTGCTCCATGCGGCTGACGCGCACGAGGCCGACGGGGGGACCGTCACTCAGGTGGCGGTGGATCGTGCGGGGGCCGTGGGCGTACAGGCGTACGCGGATGCGCTTCGGCCGGACACCGCGCTGGCGTGTCTGCAGTCGGCCAACCACGAGGTGGGGACCGAGCAGCCGGTGGCCGAGGTGGCCGCCCTGTGCCAGGAGGCCGGGGTGCCGCTGCTGGTTGACGCGGCGCAGTCGCTGGGGTATGGGCGCGTCGAGGGCGCCTGGTCGGTGTTGACCGGAAGTGCCCACAAGTGGGGCGGTCCGTCGGGGGTCGGGCTGCTTGTCGTGCGCAAGGGCGTGCGGTTCGCCGCGCAAGGGCCCGCGGACGAGCGGGAGTCGGGGCGGGCCCCCGGGTTCGAGAACATCCCGGCGATCGTCGCCGCGGCGGCCTCGCTGCGGGCCGTACAGGCGGAGGCGGCCCAAGAGTCGGTACGGCTGCGGGAGCTGACGGAGCGGTTCCGGGCGCGGGTGCCGCAGCTGGTGCCGGATGTGGAGGTGGTCGGTGATCCGGGACGGCGACTGCCCGGCATCGTCACCTTCTCCTGTCTCTATGTGGACGGGGAGACCCTGCTGCACGAGCTGGACCGCGCCGGGTTCTCGGTCTCCTCGGGTTCGTCCTGCACGAGCAGCACGCTGACGCCCAGCCATGTGCTGAAGGCGATGGGCGTGCTGAGCGAGGGGAACGTGCGGGTGTCCCTGCCGTTCGGGACGGCACAGGAGGACGTCGAACGGTTCCTGGAGGTGCTGCCGGCGGCGGTGGCCGGGGTCCGGGAGAAGCTGGGGGCGCCGGCGCCCAGCACGGTCGTACGGGAGGACGTCCTGGTCGTGGACGCCCTCGGCAAGCTCTGTCCGCTCCCGGTCATCGAGCTGGCCAAGGTCATCGGCGAGGTACCGGTCGGCGGCACGGTCCGCGTCCTCGCCGACGACGAGGCGGCCCGCCTGGACATCCCGGCGTGGTGCGAGATGCGGGGCCAGGAGTACGTGGGTGAGGAGCCGGCGGAGCGAGGAACTGCGTACCTCGTCCGCCGGGTGGCCTGAACGCCCTGTCGGCGAACCGTCGCGGGATCAGCCCAGGTGGGTCCGGACCTCTTCACCCGCGTCATGCCCGTACGCCTTGGTGAACCGGTCCATGAAGTGTGCCCGGCGCAGCTGGTACTCCTGCGTGCCCACCGTCTCGATGACCAGCGTCGCGACCATGCAGCCGACCTGCGCGGCGCGCTCCAGGGACACGCCCCACGCCAGCCCCGACAGGAACCCGGCGCGGAAGGCGTCGCCGACACCCGTGGGGTCGGCCTTGCGCTCCTCCTCGGGGCAGCCGACCTCGATCGGGTCCTCGCCGTCGCGCTCGATGCGCACGCCCCGGGCACCGAGGGTGGTGACGCGGTGGCCGACCTTGGAGAGGATCTCCGCGTCGCTCCAGCCGGTCTTGGACTCGATGAGGCCCTTCTCGTACTCGTTCGAGAAGAGGTACGTCGCACCGTCCAGCAGTATCCGGATCTCGTCGCCGTTCATGCGGGCGATCTGCTGGGAGAAGTCGGCGGCGAAGGGGATCGCGCGGGAGCGGCACTCCTCCGTGTGGCGGAGCATGGCCTCGGGGTCGTCGGCGCCGATGAGGACCAGGTCCAGGCCGCCCACGCGGTCCGCGACGGTCTTCAGCTCGATCTGGCGGGCCTCGCTCATCGCACCGGTGTAGAAGGAGCCGATCTGGTTGTGGTCGGCGTCGGTGGTGCAGACGAAACGGGCGGTGTGCAGGGTCTCTGAGATGCGGACCGACTCGGTGTCGACGCCGTGCCGGTCGAGCCAGGCCCGGTACTCGTCGAAGTCGGCACCCGCGGCGCCGACGAGGATCGGCTTCGTGCCCAGCTGACCCATGCCGAAGGCGATGTTCGCGCCTACGCCGCCCCGGCGTACGTCCAGGTTGTCGACCAGGAAGGACAGCGAGACCGTGTGCAACTGGTCCGCGACGAACTGGTCGGTGAAGCGGCCGGGGAAGGTCATGAGGTGGTCGGTGGCGATGGAGCCGGTGACTGCGATGCGCACGGCGTGGAGTCTCCTGCGAAGAGGATGGGTTGACAGTTCACGCTACCGTTCGTGACCTGGACTCTGAAGCAGTCAAAACTACCCGATAGTAGATCTTTCTTCGTGGGTGTCCGCGTGCCTACGGTGCCGCTATGACGAAATTCGAGGTCCGTGCCACCCCTCAGGCCGACCTGGAGGCCGGCCTGGCGTCGCTGCTCGGTGACTGCGCGCGGATGGCTCCTCACTGGGCCGCTCCCGACCGCGCCTCGTCCCGTCCGGTCTCCCCGTCACTCATCCACGGGGTGTCCGTGCCGCCGAGGTCGGCGCGGCTGGTGGACGCGATGTCGGACTTCGGCGACTGACCGAAACGACGCCGTCCGTCCGGAATACGCCGGCCCGTCCAACTCCGGCGGCTCGATCGGCGCCCTTCAGGGAACCGTGCGCTCCCCCGCTGCGTCCCATCGCTGTCCCCCGTAAAGGGGATGCGGGATACGACCCGGCAGACCGTCCCTTTTGACAGGGTCGGGTCAGGGTCATGGGACATGTGCGCAGCCGAAGGAGCGATGCGGTGAACACCGAGCGACCCGAGAACGACGACACGGGCGCCGACGGCTCCGCCGAGGAGCAGGGCACCCGGGAGGAAAAGGGCGCCGCGGGTACCGAGGCATCCGGTACCGGGGCTTCCGGCGCCGTGGCGGACGGCAGCGGGGCTCCCGACGCCGGGGGCGAGGGCGACGCCGGGGCCCGCAAGTCCGAGGGCGACGCCGAGGTCGGCGAGACCGGGCGCGCCCCTGAGGCCGACAAGACCGACGGCGAGCGCGACGGTGCGCAGAGCGACACCGGCGCGGCCGGCGGGGAGCAGGCCGGGGACGCGGAGGCCGCGGCGTCCGCTGCCGCTGCTGAAGCGGAGCCGGCGACGCCGGCCGGAGCGGATCCCTCTGCTGCCACCGCCGCTGCCGCTGCCCATGAGCACGGAGCCGACGGTTCGAGCCGGCGCCGCTCCCCCGCGATCATCGCCTCCGTCGCCGCCGCCGTACTGCTCGTCGGGGGTGGCGGGGCCTACCTCGCCGCGAACGCGTCCGGGGGTTCGGACGGCGGCACGACGTCCGGGGCGGCCGACGACGACACTCCCCCGCCGCTCCACCTCGACGGCTACTCCGAGGGCGGCGGCACCAAGGGCATCGCGCCGGGTGAGCCGAACCCGTACGGCGTCACCTACAAGGCCGGCGGGGACTTGGCGGACGGCCCCGGCTCGGCGCCCGTGTACCGGGCCGGCGGCGAGGTCGGCGCCGACGAGGTGGCCCGGCTGGCCGAGGCGCTCGGGATCGACGGCAAGCCGGTCGCACAGGGGCAGACCTGGCGGGTCGGGGCCAAGGACGGGGCGGGGCCCAGCCTGCAGGTGAACAAGCAGGCCCCGGGGACCTGGACCTTCTACCAGTACGCCCCCGGCACCGATGACTGCCGGTCCGTCACCACCTGCTCGAAGGGATCGCCGGACGCGGGCGGCGACCCGGTGAGCGAGGCCGCCGCGAAGAAGGCCGCCGCGCCGGTCCTCAAGGCGGTGGGTCAGGATGACGCGAAGCTCGACGCGAGCCAGCTCATGGGCGACCGGCGGGTCGTCAACGCGAGCCCCGTGGTCGGCGGTCTGCCGACCTACGGCTGGACGACCGGGGTGACCGTGAACGCCCAGGGCGAAGTGGTCGGCGGCAGCGGCCAGTTGGCGGCGCCGGTGAAGGGGGACACGTACGCCGTGCTGGACGCCGAGAAGACGCTCGGGCTGATGAACGCGGCACCGGGTACCGACGGCCGTATGGGCATCGGCGGCTGCGCCAGCCCCGTACCGCTGAAGGACCGCCTCGAAGCCCCCTGCGGCTCCTCCGGTTCGGAGGCTTCGACGGGTACGGGTACCGGTACGGACACCGGGACGGACATGCCGGCCAAGGACACCCTCACGGTCGAGAAGGCCGTGTTCGGGCTCGCCTCGCACTTCGTCGACGCGCGGCAGGCGCTGGTGCCGTCCTGGCTGTTCGAGGTGCGGGCGCCGGGCGCGAAGGACAGCTTCACGGTGACGCATCCGGCGGTCGACCCGAAGTACCTGGTGTCGACCACGCCGTCGCAGGAGCCGCCCGCTCAGCCGAGCCCGCGGCCGTCCGGACCCAAGGACGAGTCGACGTCGGCGCCGGTCACGCGGAACGTGGGTGTGGACGCCTACACCGTCGACGGCCGGGAGCTGACCGTGGCCTTCACGGGCGGTGTGTGCGCCGACTACAAGGTGACGGCGAGCGAGACCGGCGACGAGGTGACGGTCCGGGTGACCGAGACGTCGCAGCCGGACAAGGTCTGCATCCTGATCGCCAAGGTGTTCCACAAGACCGTGCAGCTGGACGAGCCGCTCGGGGACCGCAAGGTCGTGGGCACGGACGGCCAGGACGTCCCGCTGGAGAAGCCGGGGACGGTCCGGCCGGAGACGTCCGGGGCCCGGTAAGGGGCCCACGGACACGGGAAGGCGGCGGCCCCGTCGGAGGGGGTCGCCGCCTTCTCGCGTTTCGACCGGGTCGACCGGGGTCGGCCGGTTCGGCCGGTCAGCCGATTTCGACTGAGCCGACCGGTTTCGGCCGGTTCAGCTGAACGAGTCGCCGCAGGCGCAGGAGCCGGTCGCGTTCGGGTTGTCGATCGTGAAGCCCTGCTTCTCGATGGTGTCCACGAAGTCGATGGACGCGCCGCCCAGGTACGGGGCGCTCATGCGGTCGGTGACGACCTTCACGCCGCCGAAGTCCTTGACGACGTCGCCGTCGAGGGAGCGCTCGTCGAAGAAGAGCTGGTAGCGCAGGCCGGAGCAGCCACCGGGCTGAACGGCGACACGCAGGGCCAGGTCGTCACGGCCTTCCTGGTCGAGCAGGGCCTTGACCTTCGCCGCAGCGGCGTCGGACAGGATGATGCCGTCGGTGACGGTGCTGGTCTCGTCCGATACGGACATCTACATCTCTCCCGGGTTGTACGGAGACTGCTTGCCGACGGTTGCAACCGACGGGGCCGCGGATTCATTCCGGGCCGGGCGTTTGTCTTTCGGTCCTTCTTCATGCTCGCACACGGTGCCCGCAGCGGAAAACGACCGATTCGGGAATACGCGGGCCTGTCGCCGGGATTCACGTCACATCGACATGATGGCCATCGTCAAACTGACGTGAACCGGTTATGATAGATAACGTCAATTCGACGAGAAGTCGAAGAAGGTGTCCCGCTTGACCCGCCGGGTCCGGACTTTCCCGGTGCCGGCGAGCCGCAGAACAGAAAGGGTGCGTGTCGTGACCACCGCCCAGACCCAGGAGCTCGACGTACAGCCGACGCCCCTCGCCCTGCTGCTCCTCGGCCGTGAGGCCGACCCGAGGAGCGAGCGTGGCGTCGAGTGTCCCGGCGACCTTCCCTCGCCGTCCGATCCGGACCTGGTCGAGCGCGCCCGCGCGGCCAAGGAGAAGCTCGGGAACAAGGTCTTCGTGCTCGGCCACCACTACCAGCGCGACGAGGTCATCCAGTTCGCCGACGTGACCGGTGACTCGTTCAAGCTGGCCAAGGACGCGGCCGCCCGCCCGGAGGCCGAGTACATCGTGTTCTGCGGCGTGCACTTCATGGCGGAGTCGGCGGACATCCTGACGTCCGACGACCAGAAGGTCGTCCTGCCCGACCTCGCCGCCGGCTGCTCGATGGCCGACATGGCGACGGCCGAGCAGGTCGCCGAGTGCTGGGACGTGCTGACCGAGGCCGGGATAGCCGAGCAGGTCGTGCCCGTCTCGTACATGAACTCGTCCGCGGACATCAAGGCGTTCACGGGCAAGCACGGCGGCACGATCTGCACCTCGTCCAACGCCAAGCGGGCCCTGGACTGGGCCTTCGAACAGGGCGAGAAGGTCCTGTTCCTGCCCGACCAGCACCTCGGCCGCAACACCGCCGTCCGCGACATGGGCATGTCCCTGGAGGACTGCGTCCTCTACAACCCGCACAAGCCGAACGGCGGGCTGACGGCGGACGAGCTGCGTGCCGCGAAGATGATCCTGTGGCGCGGCCACTGCTCGGTGCACGGCCGCTTCAGCCTCGACTCGGTGAACGACGTGCGCGAGCGCATCCCGGGCGTGAACGTCCTGGTCCACCCCGAGTGCAAGCACGAGGTCGTGGCCGCGGCGGACCACGTCGGTTCGACGGAGTACATCATCAAGGCCCTGGAGGCCGCCCCGGCCGGCTCGAAGTGGGCCATCGGCACGGAGCTGAACCTGGTCCGCCGACTGGCGAACCGTTTCGCGCCGGAGGGCAAGGAGATCGTCTTCCTCGACAAGACGGTCTGCTTCTGCTCGACCATGAACCGCATCGACCTCCCCCACCTGGTCTGGACCCTGGAGTCGCTGGCCGAGGGCAACCTGGTCAACCGGATCGAGGTCGACAAGGAGACCGAGGCGTTCGCGAAGCTGGCGCTGGAGCGGATGCTGGCGCTGCCGTAGGTATATCGATGGTCGCGCTTTCAGGCGCTCACCCCGACACGGGCTTCCGGTCGGGGTGAGCGGGGTCGAGGGTGAAGAGGTCACCGTCGGGGGTGGCGGCGATCAGAGAGCCCTCACGGACCATCACCTCGGGCAGCGACCGGCTGCCCGCGTCGGTCACTCGTTGGGCACGCGGCAGGGTCTCCCACAGCAGCGTGCCCTTCTTCGTGTCGAGGGCGGCGACGCGGCCGCTGGCGCTGGACAGATAGACCGCGCGGGCGCGCGGGTCGTGGGTGACGCCGCTGGGCTGCTCCAGGCTCGTCGGGGTCTGCCACAGCCGCTCGCCCGTCCGGACCGACACGGCACTCACCTGGCCGGAGGACGTGACGAACCACAGCGTGCCGTCCCCGAGCGTCACATCGCCCTCGAACTCCTCCGCCAGCTTCGTCGAACGGCCCTCACCGGTCTCCGGGTCCACCAGCCGGATCCGGGAGAACGGCCCCTCGTCGCCGGCCGGGATGTTGCCCTCCTCGTCCTCGGCCGGGTCGACGTAGAGCAGGCGGCCGTCGAACGTCCCCACGAGGGTTCCGCGATGGGGCACCTTCACTCGCCGAACCGATCCGTCGGCCCGGTCCAGCTCCATGAGCAGGATGTTCTCGGAAGGCGCGAACTCGGCGACGCACTCCAGGCGGAGGGCCTCGTCCACACCCGTGGCGGCGCAGTACTGCCCCGCCGGCAACGGTGTCGTCCAGCGCTCGGCGCCGGTGCGCGCCGAGCGGGCGGTCACCGCGCGGGCGCCGTCGGCCGCCATGACCACGAGGCTGCCGGAGACCGCCGGGGACATCCCGTTGTTCGCCACCTTCCGATGCCAGAGCCGCTCACCGGTCCCGGTGTCCAGAGCGGCGACCGTCGTGGTCGACGCCTCCCCGGCGACGGGGGTGAACTCCTGCTGGACCAGCATCGCGTCGTCCACGACACCGAGGACGGAGAAGGTGTACGTCCCCTGGCGCCGGCCCGGGGGCAGCACGTCGGCCCGCCAGTCGATCCGCCCGGTGAGCCCGTCGAGGCGCATGGGCAGCACACCGTCACCCGCGCAGTGGACGGCACCCTCGTACAGCCGGCATTCCGGGCCGTCTCCCAAGCCGGTCCCGCCGGCCGACCCCTTCTTCACGCCGTGCGCGGCGGTGGCGTCCACCGTTGTCTGCCAGGGCGTCCAGCCGGCCGGCACGGCCGCCCACCGGGAAGGCGCGGATGCGGCGGTGTCGGCCTCCGTCGGGGCGTCGTCGTCCCCCACTCCGGTCCCGAGCAGCAGGTATCCCGTCAGGCCGAGCACGAGGGTGCCGACCGTACCGGCCGTGGCCCACAGCGGACGTATACGACTGCGTCGTCGGCCGGGGGCCGCGGCGCCGGGGTCGGCGACCGCGGCGGGCCGGGTCCGGACCAGGGCCATCTCCTCCGTGCGCAGCGTCACGGTGGGCTGGTCGTCCGCACCCGCCTCCGGCAGCGCAGCCACGAACTCCCGCGCCAGTTCGTCCAGTTCGGGCCGGTCCGCGGGATCCTTGGCGAGGCAGCGCTCCAGGATCGCGCGAAGGGGCTGCGGCACGCCGTCCAGTACCGGGGCGTCGTGGACGACCCGGTACGCCGTGAGATAAGGACTGTCCGCGTCGAAGGGGCCCCGCCCCGTGATGGAGAAGACGAGCAGAGCACCGAGGGAGAAGACGTCGGAGGCCGGCTCCACCGAACGGGCGTCGGTGAGTTGCTCCGGAGACATGAACGGCGGGGTGCCGATCATCTGCCCGGTCTCCGTGAGGGTCTTGTGGTCCTCGGCCGCACGCGAGATGCCGAAGTCGATGACACGCGGGCCGTCGTCGGCGATGAGAACGTTGGCGGGTTTGAGGTCCCGGTGGACCACCCCCGCCCGGTGGATGTCCCGCAGCGCCTCCACCAGACCGAGCGTCAGCCGCCGCAGCTCGGTGCCCTTCAGCGGACCTTGGTCGCCGATCCGGGCTGCGAGGGAGAGCCCGGGCACGTACTGGGTGGCCATCCAGGGCCGTACGGCCTCCGGGTCGGCGTCCACCACCGGTGCGGTGAAGGCGCCGCTCACCTTGCGGACCGCCTCGATCTCCTGCCGGAAGCGGGCGCGGAAGACGGGGTCCTCGGCGTACTGGGAGTGCACCACCTTGACGGCCACCTCACGGCCCGAGCGCGCCCTGCCCCGGTAGACGACCCCCATGCCCCCGGACCCGAGCCGGTCGACCAGCTTGTAGCCGCCGACCGATCGCGGATCGTCCTTGTGCAGCAGCACGCCCGGAACCCTCCCCCGTCATGCAGTTCGAGGGCTCAGGATACGTAACGGGGAGACGGCCCGGTCCGGGCGAGGACCCTTGAACCCCGGGTCCCCTCTGGCCGAAACGCCGAGACCGGCGCTACCTGGATCGGCCCGCGTTCACCGGACTAGCATGATCGTTCGCATGTGCGATGAACGGTGAAGTTTTCGGCGGGGTTTCGGCGGGGGTTGTTTTGAGCGCGGATGCCACGGGGCTGCGGCTGCGGTTGGCGGATCTGACGGCGACCGGGCAGGGCGGTCTGCGTGCGGCCGTGGGGGAGTTCCGGCGCAGCGAGGTGCTGGTGCCGGTGGTGGATGACTCGCTGCTGTCGGTGGCTGCCGGCGGGGTCCGATGGCTGTTTGCGTTCACGGATGACGCGGCGTTGGCGCGCTTTGCGCAGGCCCGTGGTGAGGCGGTGCCGGAACGGCTGCCGGTGTACGGGGCGCGTTTGCTGGACCAGGTGGTCCCGGAGGTGGCGAAGGCGGACGGCGGGCCGGTCGGGATCGCGGTGGACGCGGGCAGTGCGGCGGGCCTGGTGCTGCCTCCGGCGAAGGGAGTTGTTCCGGACGCGGCGGCTGTGGACACGGTTCAGGACTCTGAAGGGGTGGACACGTGAGCGGCGGGGACGGCTACCGGGTCGATCCGGAGGCACTGGAGCGGATCACCCGGGGCATCAACCTGGCGATCGACGAGCTGAAGGAGCTGGGCTTCGACATCGAGGCGGCCCAGGGCCGAGGCTTCGACGACCTGGAGCTGGCCGGTCTTGAGGTGGGGGATGCGAACCTGCGCCAGGTGTTCGCCGACTTCTGCGAGCGGTGGAGCTGGGGGGTGCGCTCGATGATGCAGGACGCGAACGGGTTCGCGCAGCGGCTCAACCTGTCGGCGGGGCTGTATCACGAGCAGGAGCAGTACGTCTCGAACACCGTGAAGACGGTGTGGACGGCGGCGGCGGGCAACCCTTACCTGTCCGAGGAGGAGGTCGAGCAGCGTTCCTGGTCGCAGACGTTGAAGGACAACTCCGTGTCCCACTTCATGAACGCGGACTACAGCGCGGAGTCCCTGCAGGCCGGCGACCAGGCGGCCCGGCAGGCCTGGGCGCAGGCGAAGGAGGACCTGGAGACCTCGACGGTGACCCCGGACGCCCCGTTCGATTCGCGGACGGACTGGCAGCCTGACGGCCCCGAGGCCTCGGCGTTCGGGGAGGTTGAGCGCTGATGGGCCTGGGGGACATGGTCAACGACCTCGGGGACGGCCTGGAGAGCGCTGTCGACGGCGTGAGCGCGGGCGTCGGGGAGGCCGTCGACTGGGGCGCGGACAAGGCGGCGGACGGCCTGTCGGCGGTCGGCGCGGACGGCGCGGCCGAAGGGGTGCGTGACTTCGGGGAGGGGGTGAACAACCGGCTGGGCGGCGATGTCGCCGAGCGCCGGCTGGGAGAGAGCGAGGACCCCAAGGAGCTGGTCCACGGCAGCCCGCAGGCATTGGAGGCACGGGCCCGGCATCTGCGGGATTTCTCCCGGGCGTTCGAGAGCGTCGGCCAGGGGATGCGCTCGCTGGACGGCGAGGGCTGGCAGGGCAAGGCGGCGGACGCCTTCCGCGAGAAGTTCGACATGCATCCCAAGCAGTGGCTGACGGCGGCCGACGCCTGCGAGGCGGCGGCCAAGGCGCTGGAGGCGTACGCGGACACGGTGCGCTGGGCGCAGGGGCAGGCGCAGACGGCGATCGACGCCTACCGCACCGCGCAGGAGGACAGCCGGCGAGCGGTGGATGCGCACAACGCTCAAGTGACGGCGTACAACCAGGCCGCCGACCGGTACAACGCGGCCGCTTCGGCGGGACGCAACCCGGGCCGGAAACCGACGGAGCCGGGCGCCTTCGTCGACCCGGGGGCCACCGGCCGACGGGAGGCCGAGGAGATCCTGGCCGAGGCGCGCCGCCAGCGCACCGACGCCGCCCGCGACGCGCAGCGCCGGGTGGCCGCCGCGCTGGAGACGGCTCCGCCGAAGCCGGAGTTCACCGACCGGTTGAAGGCCGACGCGGCGGACGCCGTCGTGAGCACGCAGCTGAACCAGGCCCACGTCCTGGGCGGTCTCCTCAAGGGAGGCGCGGACCTGGTGAAACTGGTCCGCACCGTCAACCCGATGGACTCCTACAACATCACCCACCCCGGCGAGTATGTGAAGAACTCCAACATGCTGCTGGCCGGCCTGGTGAGCACCGCCGCCCATCCCGAACGCCTGCCCAAGGCCGTCATCGGCAGCGGCTGGAGCAGCGACCCGGGTGACTCCCTGGGCTACCTCGCCTCGAACCTGATCGGTGGCAAGGGCGCCACAAGCATGGCCCGGGGGGCTGCGCGAGGGGCCGCGGAGGGTGCGGCGACGGGAGGAGCGCGCAGGAGCGTCGGCCAGGCGATCAAAGATTTCGCCAGGGAAAAGAAGTGCAAGTGGTTCGGCGACCCCATCGACATGGCCACCGGCCGCATGGCGCTGCCGCAGACCGACGTCACCCTGCCCGCCAGGCTGCCCCTGTTGTTCTCCCGGCAGTTCGAGTCGTCGTACGAGGCCGGACGCTGGTTCGGCCCGAAGTGGACCTCCACCGCTGACCAGCGCCTGGAGATCGACGCCGAGGGTGTCATCTTCATCCGCGAGAACGGCGCACTACTGGCCTACCCGCACCCCGCCCCCGGCGTGCCGACCCTGCCGCTTGAGGGCGGCCGATACCCCCTCACCGTCGACGCCTACGGCGACTACGCGATCACCGACCCCGCGGCCGGCCGCACCTGGCACTTCGCGGCCCCGGGCGGCGACGGCGACGGCATCGCCCTGCTGGAACAGATCACCGACCGCTCAGGCCAGTGGCTCACCTTCGAGTACGACAACGAGGGCGCCCCCACGGCGATCGTGCACTCGGCGGGCTACCACCTCACCATGGAGACCACCGAGCACCGAATAACCGCCCTGAGACTGGCCGAAAGCACGGCGGACAGCGGCGGCGACGTCGAGTTGGTCCGCTTCGGCTACGACGAGCAGGGTCACCTGGCGGCAGTAACGAATTCGTCCGGCATACCGACCCGTTTCACCAACGACGAACTCGGCCGCATCACCGCCTGGACCGACACGAACAACTCGTCCTACCACTACGTCTACGACGACCAGGGCCGCTGCACCTCCCAGTCGGGCGACGCCGGCCACCTGCGCAACACCTTCGTCCACGGCGACATCGACCCGCGGACGGGCCACCGGACCATCACCGCAACCAACTCCCTGGGTCACAGCACGCGTTACCTGGTCAACAGTGACCTGCAGGTGGTGGGCGAGACAGGTCCCGACGGAGCGACGACCCGCACCACATACGACCGCTACGAACGCCCGCTGACGGTCACCGACGCCCTCGGCCGCACGCAGAGCTACGCGTACGACGAGGCAGGCCGCATGGTGATGGCCGTCCGCCCCGACGGCCGCTACACCAGCATCGGCTACGACGACCAGGGCCTGCCCGTGGCCATGGCCGGCCCGGACGGTACCCACGTCAGTCAGCAGTTCGACGCCTTCGGCAACCGCACGGCCGTAACCGACGCGTCCGGGATCACGACCCGCTTCGGGTATGACGACCTCGGTCACCTGGCGGCGATCACGGACGCGATGGGCGCGACGAGCACGGTCCGCTGCAACCCCGCGGGCCTGCCCCTGGAGGTCACGGACCCGCTCGGCGCGGTGACCCGCTACGAGAGGGACGCCTTCGGCCGCCCGACCACGATCACAGACCCGACGGGGGCGGTGACCCGCCTGGAGTGGACGGTGGAGGGCCGACTGTCCCGCCGTATCACCGCAGACGGCGCCACGGAATCGTGGACGTACGACGGCGAGGGCAACTGCACCACCCACACCGACGCCATGGGCGCCGTCTCCCGCTACGAGTACACCCACTTCGACCTGATGTCGGCTCGCACCGGCCCGGATGGGGTGCGCTACGAGTTCGCTCACGACACCGAACTTCACCTGACGAAGGTCACGAACCCGCAGGGTCTGACCTGGTCGTACGAGTACGACGCGGCCGGACGGCTGATCGCGGAGACGGACTTCGACGACCGAAGGCTGACGTACGAACACGACAGTGCAGGCCAGTTGACCGCCAGCACCACGGCTTCCGGCCAGACCACCTACTTCCACCGGGACGTACTGGGCCGTGTGGAGAGGAAGGGCGCGGCCGGAGCGGTCACGACGTACGCGTACGACGCAACGGGTGGCCTGGTCCGGGCAGTCGGCCCGGATGCGGTCCTGACGTTGCAGCGGGACGATTCCGGCCGCCTGATGTCCGAGACGGTCAACGGCCGCACGCTCACCTACACCTACGACGTCCTGGGCCGCCGCACCGGCCGCACCACACCGACCGGCGCGATCAGCACCTGGGCCCACGACGCGGCGGGCAACCGCACGGAACTGACCACCGGAGGCCACACCCTCGCCTTCACCCACGACGCGGCCGGCCGCGAACTGACCCGCCACATCGGCGAAGCCCTCACCCTCACCAACGCCTTCGACCCCCTGGGCCGCCTGACGAAGCAGGAACTCACCGGACCGGGCGACACGCGCCTCCAGCACCGCGCCTACACCTACCGCGCCGACGGCAACCTGACCGGCATCGACGACGACCTGAACGGCACCCGCCGCTTCGACCTGGACACGGCGGGCCGGGTCACCGCAGTCCAAGCCTCGAACTGGACGGAGTCCTACGCCTACGACGCGGCAGGCAACCAGACCCGAGCCGCCTGGCCGGACTCCATGCCTGGCCAGGAGGCAACCGGCGATCGCACTTACACCGGCACCCGAATCACGCGCGCGGGCAATGTCCGCTACGAGCACGACGAAGCCGGCCGGATCACCCTGCGCCAGAAAACCCGCCTGTCCCGCAAACCGGACACCTGGCGCTACACCTGGGACGACGAGGACCGCCTCACCTCCGTCGTCACCCCCGACGGCACTACCTGGCGCTACCGCTACGACCCCCTGGGCCGCCGCATCGCCAAGCAACGCCTCGCCGCCGACGCCGAAACCGTCCTGGAACAGGTGGACTTCACCTGGGACGGCACGACCCTGTGCGAACAGACGACGCACACCCCCGGCACCGACCAGTCGGCCATCACCCTCACCTGGGATCACCAAGGCATACGCCCGTTGACCCAGACCGAACGCAAGACGGCGGGCGACGCGTCTCAGGATGAAATCGACCAGCGCTTCTTCGCGATCATCACCGACCTCGTCGGCGCCCCCACCGAACTCGTGGATGAGCACGGTGACATCGCTTGGCGTACACGCCGCACCCTCTGGGGCACCACCACCTGGGACCGCAGCGCCACTGCCTACACACCCTTGCGCTTTCCGGGGCAGTACTTCGATCCCGAAACCGGCCTCCACTACAACTTCCACCGGCACTACGACCCCGAGACGGCTCGCTACACCACCCCGGATCCGCTCGGACTCGCACCAGCCCCCAATCCAAACAGTTACGTTCACAATCCTCACACCTGGTCCGACGCCCACGGCCTCGCACCATGTCAGGTGGGTCAGGTTCTGGGGGACACATCCAAGCTCCAGGGATGGATCCCCACTCAGGTGCCCGCGGAGTCCAAGGCAGTGCTGCAGGACATCCGGCAGTTCGGAGTCGAAGCGCAAGGCGCTGGACCACAGCTCATGGGCCCGTCAATGCCTCGGACGTTCGAGAACAGTGGTAGGAGCGGCGGCTACAAACTCCCGGAATTTGACAGCACCGGAAAGCCCATTCACTACACGGAATGGGGGACCGTGCAGTCAGCGCAGAATCCGAAGCCCGGCGGGGAGCGCATCATCACCGGGTCGGACGGCTCGGCATACTACACTCCGACCCACTATCAGACTTATATCGTTATGGAGGCTGGTCGATGAGTGGACTGTCATGGTGGGCCGAATCGCCCCCCTGGGTGCACGTCATCGCAAGCGATTCACAGGTCACGGCTACAGAAGCCCTGCCACCAAACGGTGCCATCTTTGCTGCCAGATTGCACGGCCAGGACATGGCCGACGCGGACGGCGTCTTCACGCAGTTCTATGAGAGCTTCCGGCTGCCGGACTACTTCGGCTGGAACTGGGATGCCCTATATGACTGCCTGTCAGATCTCAATTGGATTCCGGCCACGCGATACATCTTGATCATCGAAGGCTCCGAGAACGTCCTCTCTGGGAGCATGGAGGAGCGGTCGATGTTTTTCCGAACCCTTCTTAGATCTGCTGAATCTTGGGCTAGTCGACCGGAATTCCCAGAACAACCGAAGAGTACATTCCACGTCATTTTCGTGTGTGATTCCGGAGCGCGCGACGAACTCACCCGAGAGACTCGAGAGCTGACGTGAAAACTCGACGCGGCGTCCGGCCCTGACGTGTGGTGATGGCGAGAGACCGCCGCATCCTCACCGGAGACCTCGCCGCCGACCCTGACAGCTGACACCAGGCATCGCTGGGGCTCGGGACAACTGTTGAACAAACGCCCATCCATCTGCCGCTACCCCGGAGCCGATTCAGTAGGCGATGGAAACGGAGGCTCACCGACGTGTCTGAGAAGGCAACTCTGAGCATCCTGTCCGTCGAATCGGTCACGCCCAGCAGCCCCGCTGCGGCGGACAGCGCAGTCGTGTGCGTTGTGCGCTGCATCGAAGGGACTGCACAGCTGGGCATGGAGTTGCACCGCCTCGCCCCGTGGAAGGGGACGGCGAGCCCGCTCACTCTGGTCGCCATCGAGTGGTACGGCCGGCAGGTCGACCAACTGGACACCATGCACTCGGCGAAGGTCACCCTCATAGGTGCAGGAGCGGACAGCCTGGCCGTCTGGGGGGTCCTGGACTCCGCCCCGGACGCGAGTGAATCGCCATGAGCGGGGCAGCCCACGAACACCAAGAAAGCCCGACCCAGGAGACCTCCTGGGTCGGGCTTTCTTCCGTTAGGCGGTAGCTCAGACCCCAGCGCGCTCCGGCTCATCCGAGCCCGAGCCCGAGCCCGAGTCCGAGTCCGAAGTCGCAGCCGGCGTCGGCTGTGCAGCCACCCCGGCCTTCTTGTCCCGCTTCGCCTGCCGCTTCTTCGCCCGCCGTTCCTTCCGAAGCTCCACCATCGCGTACAGCGTCGGTACGAGGAGGAGGGTGAGGAGGGTCGACGTGATCAGGCCGCCGATCACGACCACGGCCAGGGGCTGGGCGATGAAGCCGCCCTCGCCGGTGACGCCCAGGGCCATGGGGAGGAGGGCGAAGATCGTTGCCAGGGCCGTCATGAGGATGGGGCGGAGGCGGTGGCGGCCGCCCTCGATCACGGCCTCCACGACACCGTAACCCTGGCTTCGGTACTGGTTGATGAGGTCGATCAGCACGATCGCGTTCGTCACCACGATGCCGATCAGCATCAGCATGCCGATCATCGCGGGGACGCCCATCGGGGTGCCGGTCGCGATCAGGAGGCCGATCGCGCCCGTTGCCGCGAACGGGATGGAGACCAGCAGGATCAGGGGCTGGATGAGGGAGCGGAAGGTCGCGACCAGGAGCATGAAGACGATCGCGATCGCCGCCAGCATCGCCAGGCCCAGGTTGACGAACGCCTCGTCCTGGTCCTCGGACACACCGCCGATCGAGGCCGTGGCACCGGCCGGGAGGGTCAGCGAGTTGACCTTGGACTGGAGGTCCGCGCTCACCGCGCCCGTGTTGTCGCCGGTCGGCTTGGCGGAGATCGTGGCCGCGCGCTGGCCGTCGATGCGGGTCATCGAGACCGGGCCGTCCACCAGCTTGACGTCAGCGATGTCGCCGAGCTTCACCGGACCCAGGCTCAGGTCCTGAAGCTGCTTCAGCGTCGTCGCCGGCTTGGCCGACTTGATGACGACGTCCCGCTCAGTGTCGTCGAGGGTCGCCTGCGCCGCCGTGTTGCCGCGGACCGCCTGGGCGACGGCCAGACCGAGGGTCTGGTCGTTGAAGCCGACCGCGGCCGCCTTGTCGTTGGCCTTCACCGAGATACGCGGCACGCTCTGCGCCAGGTCGCTGGTCACGTCCGTGACGTCGTCCAGGCCGGCCACCGCCTCGCGGACCTGCTCGGACGCCTTGCGCAGCACGTCCCCGTCGGCCGCCTTCACGACGACGCTCAGGTCCTGGGCGCCGAAGCCGTCACCGGCCGCGATGGTGGTCGTACCGATGCCGTCCAGCTTCTTCAGGCCCGCCTCGACGCGGTCCTGTACGTCCTCGTACGACGCCGAGTCCTCCAGCATCACCTGGTAGGACGCCTGATTGGTGTCGGTGCCGCCGCCGAAGGCCGCCATGAAGCCGGACGAGCCGATCGTGACCTGGTAGTCCTTCACGCCCTTGGTGTCGGCGAGCAGCTTCTCGACCTTCTTCGCCTGCTCGTCGGTCGCCGACAGGCTGGTGCCCGGCTTCAACTCCTGCTTGACGGTGAGGACTTCCTGCTCGCCCTGGTCGAAGAAGTTCGTCTTCAGCAGCGGCGCCATGCCGAACGTGCCGATGAGGATGACGATCGCGAGCAGCACGCTGGTCAGGCGGCGGCGGGTCGCGAAGCGCAGGACGGGGACGTAGAAGCGCTGGAGCCTGCTCTTCGCCTCCTTCTCCTCCGCGATCCGGCGGGCTTCGGCAGCGTCCTCGGGGGTGCCCTTCGGGGCCCGCAGGAACCAGTACGACAGGACCGGTACGACCGTCAGGGACACGAGCAGCGACGCCAGCAGCGCGGCCGTCACGGTCAGGCTGAACGAGCCGAACAGCTCGCCCACCATGCCGCCGACGAGGCCGATCGGCAGGAAGACGGCGACCGTGGTGAGGGTGGAGGAGGTGACCGCGCCGGCGACCTCGCGGACCGCCTTGAGGATGGCCTCCTGGCGCTCCTCGCCGTAGCCGAGGTGCCGCTTGATGTTCTCCAGGACCACGATCGAGTCGTCGACGACGCGGCCGATGGCGATGGTGAGCGCGCCGAGCGTCAGCATGTTCAGCGACAGGTCGCGCGTCCACAGGACGATCAGGGCCAGGACCACCGACAGGGGGATCGAGACCGCCGTCACCAGCGTCGAACGGATCGACGCCAGGAAGACCAGGATGACGAGGACCGCGAAGAGCAGGCCGAGCGCGCCCTCGGTGGTCAGGCCGTCGATGGACTTCGAGACCGCCGGGCCCTGGTCGCTGACCACGGTCAGCGTGGCGTCGGAGCCGAGGTCCTTGCGCATCTCCGCGAGCTTGTCCTGGACCGCGTCGGAGATCGCGACCGCGCTGCCGTCGCGGTCCATGGTGACCGCGATCGCGAGGGACGGCTTGCCGTCCGTGCGCGTGAGGGAGTCGGCCGGGGCCTGCTGCTGCTCGACGGTGGCGACGGAACCGAGGCGGACCGGCTTCTTACCGGAAGCGTCCGCACCGCCGCCCGCGCCGCCCGAGCCGGTGACCCTCAGGTCCTCGATCTGCTGCAGCGAGGTGAACCCGCCGCCCACCTGGACGGTGCGGTTGTCGCCGCCCTCGTCGAAGGAGCCCGCCGGGACGGTGGCGCCGCCCGCCCTCAGTGCCTCGGAGAGGTCCGCCGAGGTCAGGCCCGCCTTCGCCAGCTTCGCGTCGTTGGGGGTCACGGTGACCTGGAGGTCCCGCACGCCGTCGACGGTGACCTGGCCGACGCCGTCGATGTCCTTCAGGTCCGGCACGACGGTCCGGTCGAGCTGGTCGGCGAGGGCCTGCTGGTCACGGCCGGAGGTGACGGCGAGGACGACGGTCGGGATGTCGTCCGTGGAACCGGCGATGACCTGCGGGTCCACGTCGTCCGGCAGCTGGGCGCGGGCCCGGTTGACGGCCTGCTGGACGTCGGCGACCAGCTGCTGGTTGTCGGGGCCGTAGTCGAAGGACGCCATGATCACGGCGTTGCCCTCGCTGGCCGTGGAGGTGACGCCGGTGATGCCGTCGACGGCTTCGAGGCTGTCCTCGATCGGCTCGACGACCTGCTTCTCGACCACGTCCGGCGCGGCGCCCTGGTACGGCGCCAGCACGGACACCATGGGCAGTTCGATGGAGGGCAGCAGCTGCTGCTTGAGCTGGGGTATCGCGATGGCGCCGAAGACGATCGCGATGATCGACATCAGCCCTATCAGGGCGCGCTGGGCGAGGCTGAACTTCGACAGCCAGGACATGGTTCAGGGTCTCTCTTCTGTGAGCGGCAGAAGCGGCAAGGAAGGCCTGGAGCAGGCATGGGTCAGGCGTGGATCAGGCATGGAGCAGGCATGGATCGGGCAGGGCGTTCACGGCACGCTCGTGAGACACGCTTGTGCGGCACGGATGAGCACCCGCCCCTACACCCTGAGCCATCGGGGAGCCCGGTTTCGTAGGCCGCAGGTCCCGTTCCTTATCCGGCGCATACTCCGGGCGCAGTACACCCGGGTCGAGCTCACTCCACCCTTGGACGTACCAGCCCGGACTCGTACGCGATCACCACGAGCTGCGCCCGGTCGCGGGCGCCGAGCTTGGACATGGCCCGGTTGACGTGTGTCTTCACGGTCAGCGGGCTGACCGCCAGCCGCTCGGCGATCTCGTCGTTGGAGTGCCCGCCGGCGACCTGGACCAGGACCTCGCGCTCCCGGCCGGTGAGCGCGCCGAGCCGCTCGGCGCGGGCCGGGTCGCGGTCGTCGTCGGCGCCGTCGCCCTGAGCGAGGAAGCGGGCGATCAGGCCCTTGGTGGCGGCCGGGGAGAGCAGGGCCTCGCCCCCGGCGGCGACGCGGATGGCGGCGAGGAGTTCGTCGGGTTCGGAGCCCTTGCCGAGGAAGCCGGAGGCGCCGGCGCGCAGCGACTGCACGACGTAGTCGTCGACCTCGAAGGTGGTCAGTATGACGACGCGGACCTGGGCGAGGGCCGGGTCGGCGCTGATCATGCGGGTGGCGGCGAGGCCGTCGGTGCCGGGCATCCGGATGTCCATCAGGACGACGTCCGCCCGCTCCTCCTTGGCCAGTCGCACCGCCTCCGCGCCGTCGGACGCCTCGGCGACGACCTCCATGTCGGGCTCGGAGTCGACCAGCACCCGGAAGGCGCTGCGCAACAGGGCCTGGTCGTCGGCGAGCAGGACACGGATCGTCATGCGGGGTCCTCTCCGTGCCCTGGTGCGGGGCGGTGGGGGCGTTCAGTTGTCATACGGCGTCGTCGGCGGCGCGCGCACGGCTCTTGACCGGCAGGATCGCATGCACGCGGAAGCCGCCTCCGTAGCGGGGCCCGGTGGTGAGGGTGCCGCGCAGGGCGGTGACACGCTCGCGCATGCCGAGCAGGCCGTGGCCGCCGCCGTCGATCGTGTCGTCCTCGCCGGCCCCGTCGTCGAGGACGGTGATCTCGACGTTCGGTCCCACGCGGACGACGCTGACCTCGGCCTTGGCGGCCGGGCCCGCGTGCTTCTGCACGTTGGTCAGCGCCTCCTGGATGACGCGGTAGGCGGCCAGGTCGACGGCGGCCGGGAGCGTGGCGTCCTGGTCGGCGCGGGCGACCTCCACCTGGAGGCCCGCGCTGCGGAAGGTGCCCACGAGTTCGTCGAGGCGTACGAGGCCGGGAGCGGGCTCGGTGGGGGCCTCCGGGTCGCCGGACTGCCGCAGCAGGCCGACGGTCGCGCGGAGTTCGTTGAGCGCGGAGCGGCTGGCCTCGCGTACGTGCGCGAGGGCCTCCTTGGCCTGGTCGGGCCGCTTGTCCATGACGTGGGCTGCGACGCCGGCCTGCACATTGACCAGGGCGATGTGGTGGGCGACCACGTCGTGCAGGTCCCGGGCGATCCGCAGCCGCTCCTCGGCGACGCGGCGGCGGGCCTCCTCCTCGCGGGTGCGCTCGGCGCGTTCGGCACGTTCGCGGATGGCGGTGACGACGGCGCGGCGGCTGCGGACCGCGTCGCCGGCAGTGGCGCCGATGCCGGTCCAGGCGAAGATGGCCAGGTTCTCCTGGGCGTACCAGGGCAGGGGGCCGGCGAGCATCGCGGAACCGGTCAGGACGGTGACGGTGAGCAGGCCGACGCGCCAGGTGGTGGTGCGGTCGGTGGTCGAGGCGACGGTGTACAGGGCGATCACCGCGGACATGGCGACCGGAGCGCGGGGGTCGCCGGTGACGGACTCGATCAGGGAGACGGTGCCGGTGACCGCGAGGACCGTCATGGGGGCGCGGCGGCGGAAGACCAGGGCCGCGGCGCCGAGGGTGATGAGCACCAGGCTGAGGGTGTCCGGGGTGCGCAGACCCCAGGTCACGCCGTTCTTCCCGTGCGGGTCCACGAACGAGCCGGACACCATGCACACCAGTACGCCGACCGCCAACGCCGCGTCCAGCGCCATGGGGTGCGCCTTGAGATGCCGCCGGACGCGTTCCCCTGCGGAGCTTGGAACGGGGGCCAACTGGAGGTTCCTCGTGTCATGTGCCCGGCGCTGCGGTGTGCGTCGTCCGGGGGCTGCCGCCCCCGGACGCCCGCTTCGGCCCTGAACGGGCCTCGTCCTCAAACGCCGGACGGGCTGGTGTGACTCAACCCGGGATCAAGCCGTCATCGCTCAGCAGCTCCCGGACCTCCTCCAGCGTCGCGTCCGGCGACGGGAGGATCAGTTCCGACGGCTCCAGGGAGTCGTCGGGCAGGGGCTCGCCCAGTTCGCGGACCTTCTGGAGAAGGGCGTGGAGGGTCGCGCGAAAACCTGGGCCGTCGCCGTTCTCCATTTCCTCCAGGAGCACGTCGTCCAGCTTGTTCAGCTCGGTGAGGTGGCTGTCGGCCAGACTCACCTGCCCCTCCCCCATGATCCGTACGATCATGTCGCCCTCCTCGGCGATGGGCTCGCCCCGTCTCCGGGGGACTACTGCTTGTCGAAGCGCGGGGTGTCCTTCGGCTGCTGCTGGGACTGCGACTGGGACTGGTCGGTGCCGCCCTCGATCGCCTGCTGCGACGAGGAACCTCCCGCCAGTTCCGCCTTCATGCGCTGCAGTTCCAGCTCTACATCCGTACCACCGGAGAGCTGGTCCAGCTCGGCCTGGATGTCGTCCTTGTGCATGCCGGACTGGTCGTCGAGGGCGCCGGAGGCGAGGAGTTCGTCGATGGCTCCGGCACGGGCCTGGAGCTGGGCCGTCTTGTCCTCCGCGCGCTGGATCGCCAGGCCGACGTCGCCCATCTCCTCCGAGATGCCGGAGAAGGCCTCGCCGATGCGGGTCTGGGCCTGGGCGGCGGTGTAGGTGGCCTTGATCGTCTCCTTCTTGGTGCGGAAGGCGTCGACCTTCGCCTGCAGGCGCTGGGCCGCGAGGGTGAGCTTCTCCTCCTCGCCCTGCAGCGTCGCGTGCTGTGTCTCCAGGTCCGTCACCTGCTGCTGGAGGGCGGCGCGGCGCGAGAGCGCTTCGCGGGCCAGGTCCTCACGGCCCAGCGCGAGCGCCTTGCGGCCCTGGTCCTCCAGCTTCGTCGACTGCTGCTGGAGCTGGTTGAGCTGGAGTTCCAGGCGCTTGCGCGAGGTGGCCACGTCGGCTACGCCGCGGCGGACCTTCTGGAGCAGCTCCAGCTGCTTCTGATACGAGTAATCGAGGGTCTCGCGCGGGTCCTCGGCCCGGTCAAGGGCCTTGTTCGCCTTCGCGCGGAAGATCATCCCCATACGCTTCATGACACCGCTCATGGGCTTCGCGCGCCCCCTTCTGACGGACTCCACTCCAGCACCTGCGACAGAACCCACAGTACGGGCCCTGCATCCATTACCGCACTGTTCGGGGACGGATGCGCTCATCCCCAAGGACGACTGCGTACGCTCCCGCTCCGGCGTAAGGAGTAGGTGACTCCCGGGTGCCGGCCCGGTGCCGCCCACGTGCCTTCCTCATGGCCGTCGGAGGAACCGTCCGCAACGTCCCCTCTGTCCCCCTACGACGACTGGCGTTGCCGGATCGTTCCCCACGGAGCTGGGGTCCAACCCCTGGCACCCCGTACCCTTGGGTTTTGTGTTCCGTAGCCGCGCGAAGGAAGAGAAGGCCCAGTCCGCCGACAAGGCGCTGGTGACCGACTCCAATGAGACCCGTCACCCCGAGGCCCCGAAGGGCCGGCCCACGCCCAAGCGCAGCGACGCCCAGTCGCAGCGTCGAAGCGTGGCCAACACCTCGATGACGCGCAAGGACGCCGCCAAGCGGCAGCGCGAGGATCGCCGTGCCGCCCTGGCGAAGCAGCGTCAGGCGCTGGCCGGGGGCGACGAGCGGTATCTGCCGGCCCGTGACAAGGGTCCGGTGCGCAAGTTCGCGCGTGACTTCATCGACTCGCGCTTCAACATCGCGGAGTTCTTCCTGCCGATGGCCGTGGTCATCCTGGTGCTGAGCATGGTCCAGGTGCCCGCGCTGCAGAACATCGCGCTGCTGCTGTGGCTGATCGTGATCGTGCTGATCGTGCTCGACTCGGCCGTCACCGGCTTCCGCCTGAAGAAGCGGCTCGCCGAGCGCTTCCCCGACGACAACAAGCGCGGCGCCGTCGCCTACGCGCTGATGCGCTCCCTCCAGATGCGCCGGCTCCGGCTGCCGAAGCCTCAGGTCAAGCGCGGAGAGCGGCCCTGAGCGCAACTGCCTTTTCCGGGGGTGCGGCGGATGCGTGGCTCGACAAGCTGGGCGGGCTGCGTGATGTCGTACGACAGGAGCTGGTGGGCCGCCAGCTCGACGAGCAGATAGCCGGGCGGTTCCCCGTCGGGCAGCGCTTGCGGGTGCTCGACGTCGGGATGGGCCAGGGCACGCAGGCGCTGCGCCTGGCCAGGGCCGGGCACCAGGTGACCGGCGTGGAGCAGGACCCGAAGATGATCGCCACGGCCCGCGAGGAGCTCGCCGGTGAGCCGGAGGGGATCCGGGAGCGGGTGCGCATCGTCCAGGGCGACGGTCGGGACACCGGCGTCCACTTTCTGCCGGGCAGCTTCGACGTCGTGCTCTGCCATGGCGTGCTGATGTACATCGACGAGCCCGATCCGCTGCTGGCCGGGCTGGCCCGGATGCTCGCCCAGGGCGGGCTGTTGTCGCTGCTCGTCCGCAACGGCGACGCCCTCGCCATGCGGCCGGGGCTGGCCGGGGACTGGCCCGGCGCACTGACCGCCTTCGACACGACCGCCTACCGCAACCGGCTGGGCCTGGACGTACGGGCCGACCGCCTGGCCGACCTGACGTCGACACTCGCGGGAATCGGGGCACCGCTGCACGCCTGGTACGGAGTGCGCGTCTTCACCGACACGGCCGCCGACGGGGCGCAGACCCCGCCGGACGTGGAGACCTTGCTGGCGGTCGAGGAACGGGCCGGCAAGACGGACCCCTACCGGAGCGTGGCGGCACTGCTGCACCTGTGCGGGGTGCGCGGCTGAGCCGGCCGGGGGCCGGTCCCTGAGGACGTGAGCGTGACGCCGGAGTCGAGGCCCTTGCTCGTCTCGGGGAGCCTGGCCCGTCCGGGCACGTGACGGCGCGGGTCGGCGCGGGCTGCTGCTCGACGGCGTCCACGACACCCGGACGGACCCGACCGCCTCCCGGAAGGGCCCCGCCTCCCTCGCCGCCAAGGGCTTCGCCCCAGGAACCCGGTCGCTGAACACGGCGAGCGTGACGCCGGAAGCGACATCGCTTGGGCGTCTCGGCGAGCCTGGCCCGTCGGGGCGCGTGACGGAGTGGGCCGGCGACGACTGCTCGACGGCGCCCACAGCACCGAGGCGGAACCGGCCGCCTCCCGGAAACGCCCCCGCCCGAGGCGCGGACCGTCAGGTCAGCTCGTTCGGGTGCGTAGCGCAGGACGGGTTCCTGGCCCGCGGGGAGACTCGGGGCATGGATGCTCGGCGTTCCCGTACCGCGCGGCTCGGTCTTCCGGTTGTCGGGCTCTGCTGCTGTCTCGGGGTGTTCTCAGGTTGTTCCGGCTCGTCGGCATCGGGCGGGCGGGAGGGCTCGACCACGCAGGCCGCGCAGGCCGCCGTTCCGAAGGCGCTGACGGCGACCGAGGATCTGCAGGACGGCTATCTGAAGGTGATCAGGGACGTCCTGCCGTCGGTCGTGCAGATCCAGGCAAGGAACGATCTCGGATCGGGTGTCGTCTACGACGACCAGGGACACCTCGTCACCAACGCACACGTCGTCGGGGACGAGAAGACCTTCCGCGTGACGATCGCGAACCGCGAGGACGAAGTCACCGCGCGGCTCGTCTCCTCGTACCCGCAGCAGGACCTCGCCGTCCTCAAGCTGGACGACATGCCGGACGGGCTGAAGGCGGCGACGCTCGGGGACTCCGCCAAGGTCGAGGTCGGACAGATCGTGCTGGCCATGGGCTCGCCGCTGGGGCTGTCGTCCAGCGTGACGCAGGGCATCGTCTCGGCGACCGGACGGACCGTCACCGAGGGCAGCGACAACGGCGGTACGGGCGCGACGATCGCCAACATGGTGCAGACGTCGGCCGCCATCAACCCCGGCAACAGCGGCGGCGCCCTGGTGAACCTCGACGGCCGGGTCATCGGCATCCCGACCCTCGCCGCCACCGACCCCGGCCTCGGGGACAGCGCAGCGCCCGGCATCGGGTTCGCCATCCCGGCGTCGACGGTGCGGACGATCGCCGACCAGATCATCAAGGACGGCAGGGTCACCGACTCGGGCCGGGCGGCGCTCGGCATCACGGCCCGTACGGTCGTGAACGACGACTACCAGGCCGCCGGCGTGGCCGTCGTCAAGGTGCAGACGGGCGGGGCGGCCGACAAGGCCGGTCTGGCACCAGGGGACATCATCACCCGGCTGGGCGACACGGACATCACCACCATCACCTCGCTGTCCGAGGCGCTCGCCGCCGACAGGCCGGGCGAGCGGACGAAGGTGACGTACACCCGCAACGGCAGTGAGAAGACGGTGGATGTGACGCTGGGTGAGCAGTGACGGAGGTGGGCGAGGGCCACAACGCCCCCGCCCCCGTGAGCGTTACGC
Organism: Streptomyces sp. NBC_01017; assembly: GCF_045162795.1. Classification (NCBI taxonomy): domain Bacteria; kingdom Bacillati; phylum Actinomycetota; class Actinomycetes; order Kitasatosporales; family Streptomycetaceae; genus Streptomyces; species Streptomyces sp. NBC_01017. The sequence goes on along the minus strand of NZ_CP108683.1, from coordinate 7,688,753 downwards.
GTCGGCGTGCAGGCTCATCGGCCCGTAGATCTCCGTGGAGTCCTCGAGCAGCCGTACCTGGTCCGCACCGCCTTCGAGCAGTGCCTTCCAGTGCTCCCCGATCCACGACTCGGCGTCCCCCTGGGTGGTGAACTCCTCGGGCTGCACCGCGGGCTGGATCTCCGCCCCGTCGGCCTTCTCGAACCGCCACGTCCATGCCGCCATGTACGCCTCCAAGGTGTCGGCACGTGCAGAGTAGGAGCCGGATCAAGGTCCGGCTCCTGTCCTGAGCCTAGCCGGATGCGCGAGACCTGCGCCGACACGCGAAAATCGGTTCTGTGGAACTCACTCTGCTCGGCACCGGTGCCCCCGCGGGACTCCCCCGCCCCGACTGTCCGTGCGCGGCTTGTGCGAGCGCGCTCGGGGATGATGCGCGGGCGGCGACCGCGTTGCTCGTGGACGGGGCACTGCTGCTCGATCTGACGCCCGGGGCGGCTTTCGCGGCGGCCCGGGCGGGGCGCTCGCTGGGGAACGTACGGCAGGTGCTGCTGTCGCATCCGCACAACGGGCCCGCCGTCGAGGTGCCCGCCGGGGTGCCGCAGCCCGGGCGGGTGCCGGACGGGCGGGAGTTGGCGCTGCTGACGGGGCATCGGGTGCGGGCGGTGGCGATGGACCACCCGGGCACGGGGTACGCGGTGACCGGCCCGGACGGACAGCGGCTGCTGTATCTGCCGCCGGGGGGTGCACCGGCCGGGCTGGAGAACGGGGCCGTCGGGATGTACGACATGGTGGTCGCCGATGTCGTGGGGCGCCCGGACGCGCTGGCCAAGCTGCGGGCGGTGGGTGCCGTCGGGCCGACGACGGATGTCATCGCCGTACATCTGGATCACGACGCGCCGCCGGGTGCCGAGCTGCGGCGGCGGCTGGCCGCGGCGGGGGCGCGGGCGGTGCCGGATGGGACGACGCTGGAGGTGGGGGCGTACGAGGACGTGCCGGACGTGCCGCGGCGGACTCTGGTGCTGGGCGGCGCCCGGTCCGGGAAGTCGGTGGAGGCGGAGCGGCGGCTGGAGGCGTTTCCCGACGTGCTGTACGTGGCGACCGGGGGCACCCGGGGCGGGGACACCGAGTGGGCGGCGCGGGTCGCCACGCACCGGGAGCGCCGGCCGGGGTCGTGGCGTACGACCGAGACGTGCGACCTGGTGCCGCTGCTGGCCGCGGAGGGGCCGCCGCTGCTCATCGACTGTCTGTCCCTGTGGCTGACGGACGCCATGGACGCCGTCGGGGCGTGGGACGACGCGGTGTGGGCGGAGGGCGGGGAGAAGGCACTGCGGGAGCGGGTGCGGGAGTTGACGCAGGCCGTGCGGGCCACCCGGCGGACCGTGGTCGCCGTGTCGAACGAGGTGGGGTCGGGGATCGTGCCGGCGACGGCGTCGGGGCGGCGCTACCGCGACGAGTTGGGACGGCTGAACGCCGCGTTCGCCGGGGAGTGCGAGCAGGTGCTGCTGGTGGTGGCCGGGCAGGCGTTGGTGCTACGCGGCTGAGGGCGGTGGGGTCGGCCGCACGATCGGCAGTGTGGCCGGTGGTGCGGTCGGCTGGGCGGTCGGCTCCTTGCGGGCGATGACGCGGTACGTGTTCGACAGGCGGGTGCGGCGCACCACGGGGGCCAGGAGGTGATCGAGCGCCCAGGCCACGCCGACCAGGGGTGCACTCACGCGGGACAGGGGCGCGGGCAGAAGGTGCGTCAGCACCCGTGAGGTGAAGGCCGCGAAGTCGTACGGGATGTGCGTGCCGCGGCGGTCCGCCGAGAGCACGGTGCAGCCCAGGGCCTGGAGCTCCTCGCGGAGGGTTTTCAGGGGCAGCAGGTGCAGGTGGCCCGGGCGGCTGTGCGGGATCCACCACCTGCCGAGCAGCAGGGCGAACACGCCCCGCGGGTTGGGCAGTTCGAGGAGGAGGTGGCCGCCCGGGCGCAGGACCGCGAGAGCGGCGCGCAGTTCCCTGCGGGGGTCCTGGGCGTGTTCCAGGTGGCGGAACATGCTGACGATGTCGTAGCGGGCGCGCAGCCGGGCCGTGATGCGGGGGTCCGTGAGGTGGCCGACGTGGGCCTCCTCCACCCGCTCGGCGACGCGGGCGTCCAGGACGCGGTGGGTCAGGTCGAGGCCGTCGAACGCCGTGTACGGGAAGAGTTCCTTCGCCACGTCCGGGAAGCGGGCGTATCCCGTGCCCACGTCCAGCCAGCTCTCCGGCTCGGGGAAGTCCAGCGCCACGCGGGCCGCAGCTCTCAGGTGGCGGTACGGCAGCCGTGTGAGTCGCAGGTGGCGGGGGGCGTAGGTGTGCTCCCGGCATCTGGCGAGGGTGAACGCACAGTCGGTGCGGTGTCGTTCGGAGGGGGCGGTCGCGGTCATGGGTGGCTCCCGGGCGCGAGGGCGTACGCGGGGGGCGTACGGCTGAGGCGGACGGCGGGTGGTGCGAGCATGCCCCGACAATCCACGGCAAAACGGAACGTATGGGATGGCGATCTTGGGTGCAACGACGTCGCTCGGACGGGGTGGGGCCGTGGCGGAGCCCGAGGTGGCCATGGGGCGCCGTTCTGTTCGACCGGTGCCGGTACTGTTCGGCGAATGAGCTCGCTTAATCTCGACGACTTCACTGATCTGATCGAGCGCCCCGACGGAGGGGTGCGCCGTGACGCAGAGGCGCGCCGTGAGCGTCAGATCGTGCCGCCCGGAGCGCTGGGCCGCCTCGACGAACTGGGTGAGTGGCTGGCGGCCGCGCAGTCCGCGGTGCCGGTGCGGCCGATCGAACAGCCGAGGGTCGTGCTGTTCGCCGGAGACCACGGCGTCGCCGAGCTCGGTGTGTCGGCGCGGGCGGCGGGCAGCGCCGGGGAGTTGGTGCGGGAGATCCTCGAGGGCGGCCGGCCCGTGTCGGTGCTCGCGCGGCGGGCCGGGGTTCCGGTGCGGATCGTCGACATGGCCCTGGACTGCGACCCGGAGTCGCTGCCGGAGGCGGTCGTACGGCATCGGGTGCGGCGCGGCAGCGGTCGTATCGACGTCGAGGACGCGCTCACGACCGAGGAGGCCGAGGCCGCCTTCCGGGCCGGGGTGGCGGTGGCCGACGAGGAGGCCGACTCCGGGACGGACCTGGTGGTGCTCGGCGATGTGAGCGTCGGCGGGACCACGGCGGCGGGGGTGCTGGTCGCCGCGCTCTGCGGGACCGACGCGTCCGTCGTCACCGGGCGGGGCGGACTGGCCATCGACGACCTGATGTGGATGCGCAAGTGCGCGGCGATCCGGGACGCCCTGCGCCGGGCCCGGCCCGTGCTCGGGGACCAGCTGCAGCTGCTCGCGGCCGTGGGCGGGGCCGATCTCGCGGCGATCACCGGATTCCTGCTGCAGAGCGCGGTGCGGAAGATGCCGGTCGTGCTGGACGGGGTGGTCGTCGCCGCCTGCGCCCTGGTGGGACAGCGGATCGCGTTCCGGGCGCCGGACTGGTGGCTGGCCGCGCACAACAGCGGGGAGCCCGGTCAGGCCAAGGCGCTGGACCGGATGGCCCTGGAGCCCCTGCTCGACCAGGGCGTGAAGGTCGGGGAGGGCGCCGGGGGCATGCTGGCCCTGCCGATGGTGCGGGCCGCGGCGGCGCTTGCGGCGGAGCTGCCGGAGCAGCCGGAGCAGCCGGAGAAGCCGCAGGATGCGGAGGACTCGGAGGCGGCAGAGGGTTCGGAGACGGCGGAACCGGCGGAGACCGAGTAAGAGCCGGAGCCGCGGCAGCGGCGAGGAGCCCGGAGCGAAACGGGCGATTCACTCACGAGCGGACATATGATCCCGACTTGTGAGAGCTGACACCCTCGGTCGCTGGGCCCGTGCCGAGTGGGGGGCTCTGTACCTCGCCGCGCGCGGGACCCTGGCCGAGCGGCGGTGGCGGGCCGTGCCGATGACCCTCGGGGCCGTATGTCTGACCGGGGTCGTGCAGTTCGTGCAGAACCGGTCCTGGGGCTATCGGCTCGTGCAGAACCTCGGCGGCGTACGCGCCGAGGATCCGCTGTGGCAGGCGCTGCTGCGGACGCCGCTGTCCCTGTTCGTACCGGCCCTCGACCTGCCGGTGTGGGGTGCTCTCGCGCAGATCCTGCTGGTGTTCGGGATCGCCGAGCTCTGCCTGGGCTGGTGGCGGACCCTCGTCATCGCCTACGTCGCGACCCTCGCCGGCACCCTCTACGCGCGCGTGGGCATCGCGCTCGGCCCCGGCCACCCGATCGGCCTGCCCGCCTCGGACGCACACGTCGTGGACACCGGACCGTCGGCCGCGGTGGTGGGCCTCGTGGTGTTCCTGGGCTGGCGCTACGGCGCGTATGTCACGGCCGGTGTGGTGATCGCGGCGATGGTGGTCGAGGTGGTGCTGGAGGAGAACCTCGCCGGGAAGGAGCACCTCGCGGCCGTCGCGGCGGTCCTGGTGCTGTGCGCGCTGGTGGCCGTACGTCAGCGGCGTTCCAGGGCGCGCGGCGGCTCCACGTCGGGAGCGCCGCCGATCCAGTCCTGAAGTTTGCGGCTGGGGCCCGCCCAGCGCCGGTCGTGGTGGTAGGCGCGCAGCTGGGCCTTGGCACGGGCGCGCGGGCGGCGGCGGTAGAAGCGTTTCGCCCAGGGGGACGTGGGGCGGGCCAGGCGGATGGCGCCGAACAGGGCGATGAAGGGGATGACCACCCCGAAGATCGCGATCCGTGCCTTGCCCTTGGCGAGGGCGATCAGGGCGAGGAGGAAGTTTCCGGCGATGGTGGTGAGCACCGTCCCGCGGCCCTGCGTCTCGTCGTCGGTCAGGTCGTTCACCCCGAAGGGCGCGTAGCCGAGGAGCAGCAGGCCGACCACGGCGGCGGTGAGCACGACCACCTCGACGCTCTTGCGGCCGTCCTCGGTCCAGTACACGTCGTCCAGATGCAGGATCAGCGCGAACTCGTCCATGACCAGGCCCGCGCCGATCCCGAACACCACGGCCGCCGCGGCCGAGCCGAAGCCGCGCTGACCGCCGGCGACCGCGCAGAAACCGCCGATGATCGTGAGGATGATGCCGGGAACGACATGGTGGATGTGGACGGAGCCGGTCTCGATGTTGCGGAAGGGCCCTTTGCCCGCGCGGATGAGGCGGGTGATGACGCGGGTGACGAGGAAGGTGACCACGAAGGCCGTCAGAGCCAGGAGCAGGGGGAGCTTGCCCGGTTCGATGATGTTGCGCTGCCACCAGTCACCCATGGTTTCAGTGTGTCCGGGACAGGGGTGGGCCGCCTGGCGGGGACGACGTCCGGGCTAGTCTGCGGGCGTGTCCATGACCCCGCCACCCCTGCACGGCCTCCGATTCGCCTTCGGCACCCTGAGCGTGCTGCCCGTCAGGGTGAGCCGCTGGGACCGGGAAGCGGCGCGCGGCGGGATGCTGTGCGCCCCGCTCGTCGGGGTGGTCCTCGGCTGCGGTGCCGCCGCGGCAGGGCTTGTGCTGCTGTTCCTGGGCGCCGGTCCCCTCCTCGCCGCCATTGCCGGCGCCGCCGTCCCCGCCGTCCTGACCCGGGGGCTGCATCTCGACGGTCTCGCCGACACCGCCGACGGCCTCGGCAGCGGCAAGCCCGCCGAGGACGCGCTGCGGATCATGAAGCAGTCGGACATCGGGCCGTTCGGGGTCATCACGCTCGTGTTCGTGCTGCTGGCGCAGGTGGCCGCGCTGGCGCAGCTGTACGACGACTCGTGGGCCCGCGGCGCCCTCGCCACCGTCGTCTCGGCCGTCGCCGCCCGCCTCGCGCTCACCCTCGCCGCCCGCACCGGTGTGCCCGCCGCCCGGCCGGAGGGGCTGGGGGCGGCGGTTGCCGGCGTCGTTCCCGTACGGGGCGCGGTGGCCGTGGCCCTGGCCGTGACCGGCGTCGCCGCCGCGGCCGGAGCGCTGTTCGGGGCGTACGACATCGCCCGCACCGCCCTCGCGGTCCTCGCCGCGCTCGCCGCCGCCGAACTCCTCCTGCGGCACTGCACCCGCCGCTTCGGCGGCGTCACCGGTGACGTCTTCGGTGGGCTCGCGGAGACGGCGGCGACGACGGCGCTCGTCGTGCTGTCACTGGGCTGACGCCCCCATCACCGGGCGGGCGCCAGCCCGTGCGGCAACGTGCCCCACGGATGATCGCCCACGCCCGGCACCGCACAGTGCACGGTGGCCCCGCGGGCGCGCGCCGGCTCCGCCAGGTCGACGCCCGCCGGGACGCCGTACACCAGGTGGCACAGCCGCACTCCGGTGGCGGCCCGCCACGACTGCGGGCCGAGCCGGGTGTACGACGCCCAGGGCCCCTCGAAGGTGACCAGGAGGTCCGCGATCCTGGCGTACGACGGGTGCGGTGCCGTGCCGTGGTTCAGGGCGAGCGTGCCGCAGCCGGCACCCCAGGCTGCCGTCGCGAGCCGCTGATAGTGGCCGAACTCCTCGCGTCCGGCGGCGACCTGGTCGAGGAAGACGCCATCCGCGCGGTACCAGTCGCGGTGACGGGTGATGTCGTGTACGACGTCGGCGTGCGGCCTGCGGCCGTAGTCGGTGTCGGCGTAGCCGAGCACCCGTACGTCCACCGCCCGCAGGCGGGCCGCGACGTCGGCGAACGCCGGGTCGGGCGCGTCGCCGGGGCCGCCGGCCGGGTTCAGTACGACCCCGTAGAGGCGGGGCGCGGCGGCGATGATCGCGTCCCATTCGGCGGGGCGGACGGACGGGTGCTCGTAGTAGGGGATCAGCAGGTCGGTCATCGGTGAGCGGTCACTCTCCCCAACAGGGCGCAGACCAGGGCAGCCTGGGCCACCGCAGCCGTCCCGTGGACGATCAGGGCGACCCAGTGCGGATTGCCGGTGTGCGTCACCACGGCGACCGTCTGGGCGAGGGCGGCCGCACAGCAGATCGCCGCCGCGCCGGCCACCGCGCCGAAGGACTGGAGCAGCAGGGCCGTCCACAGGACCACACCCAGCAGGAGCAGACCGGCGAGGCGGACACCGGCGAAGCCCGAGGTGTGCGGCCACAGGGCCGAGGTGGCGAGGCTGAGCGCGAGCAGGGTGACCAGGTAGACGGCGAGGCACTCCACCACCGTCAGCACCGTCGTCCGCCAAAACGCCCTCGGTGTGCTGCTGGAGCGCAGGCCCGCCAGGCTGCCGCTGCGGAAGCGGTACAGCAGCCATTCGGCGGGGCCCATGCTGAGGGTGAGGGCGACTGCTGCGGGGGCGCTGCGCTGCTCGCCGGTGAGGATGTCGCCGAGGGCGGCGTGGAGGACCAGGACGCCGGTGGCCAGGCCGAACAGGGCGTACGGGAGGGATGCGAAGAGGCGGGGGCCCATTGTCGTGCGTCGGCTGCGGCTTCGTCGTGGCTTGTCGGGCCCACGCGGCGGTAGCCGCACATCGGATTCAGCCCCGCGCCCCTTGAGGGGCGCTACCTCACGGAGGCCAAGGGCGGCGACCACGGCAAGCGAGCCCAGCAGAAGGACGAGCCGTGCGGGCTCCGGCACCGGATATACCAACGCCGGCACCGCTCCCGCCGTCATCGGCAGCAACGCGGCCAGCAGGACCCGTTCGCGGCCCATCACCAGGAGGGCGGTGGCCGCGCCCAGGTAGACCGACTGGCCGGCTGCGAAGGCGACGGCGGCCGGGTGTGCGGCGCCCGCAACGATCAGGGCCACCAGGGCGCCGAGCAACGCGCCCACCGGCGCGCCCATGAGCAGGGCGCGGCGGGCGGCGCCGCGGTCGCCCAACCCCAGCCAGGAGTACGCCCGATGGGCGAGTCCCTGGTTCCACGTCCAGCCGACCAAGGCGCCGGCCAGCAGCGGAACCGTGCCCGCGGGGAGGCCGAAGTCGTCGTGCGGGCCGGCGAGCAGTGGGGCGCCGAGGACGTAGCCGAAGCCGGGGAGGGCGAAGACGACGCCGCGCAGGAGGCAGCCGAGCAGGCCCGTCCGCCAGGGGTCGTGGACCGGGCCGTCCGGCTCCGGGTAGCGGCGCTCGACCCGCTCGTACAGCTCCTCGGCGAGGGCGAAGGAGTTCTTGACGCCGTAGCGCTCGCGTATCCGGTCGTCCGAGAGGCCGTCGGACTCCAGGAGCGCGGCGATCTCGTCGGGGTGGACGGCGGCGGCTATGAAGTCGTCCAGGCGCGCGGCGAGTTCGTCGACGGGGTCGGGTCGGGCCCAGCTGGGCCGGTCGCGCTGGTGCGGGATGGCGGGCAGGGTGTCGGAGCGGGAGCCGGGCGGCATCCAGAGGCTGCCGCTCACCAGCCGGTTCCGTCCGTCGCGACCTTCTCGTACCAGGGGTCGCGCAGTTCGAGGGTCCAGTCGGCGACCGTCTCCAGCGTGGGCTCGTACACCTCGGGGCTGCCCGCGAGCTCCTGGTAGATCGTCCGGAAGTTGTCCACGGAGCGGCGCAGTGTGAAGCGGTCGATCACACGCTGCCGGGACAACTCGCCCAGTTTCAGGCGCCGTTCGTCGTCGCGGAGGAGGGTGAGGGCGGCGGCCGCCATCTTCTCCGGCTCGCGGGGTGGGACTACGAGTCCGGTGTCGCCGACGGCCTCGCGCACTCCCCCGACGTCCGTCGAGACGGTCGTACGGCCGCAGGACATGGCCTCGATGATGGAGAACGGAAAGCCCTCGGAGATGGACGACAGCATCACGAGGTGCCCGGCCGCGTAGGCGCGCCAGACCTCGGTGATGCGGCCCTCGAAGGTCAGGGCGTCCGTGACGCCGAGTTCGGCGGCGAGCTTCTCCAGCCTGGTGCGGTAGGCCTCGCCGCCGGGCGGGACCGGGCCGAACAGCCGCAGGCGGGTCTCCGGGAGCTCGGCGCGGACCATGGCGTAGGCCCGCAGCAGGGTCTCCAGGTCCTTGATGGGGTCGACACGGCCGCACCAGGTGAGGGTGGGTACCTCGGGCTCGGGGCCGGCGTGCGGGAAGGCGTGCGGGTCGACGCCGTTGTAGACGGTACGGATCTTGTCGGCGTCGGCGCCGCCGCGCTCCTCCCAGCGGCGGTTGTACTGGTTGCACGGGGTGATCAGGTCGGCCGTGCGGTAGCCGAGCGAGTTCAGCTCGCGGTAGAAGCCGAGCATGAACGCCTTCACGGGCCAGCGCTGGGCGTCGCTGCGGTAGCCGAGGTAACGCTCGCGCAGATAGATGCCGTGCTCGGTGAGGAGGAAGGGCACGCCGTCCAGCCTGCGGGCGGCGAGGGCCGGGAGGGTGGCGAATCCGCTGCTCACCGCGTGGGCGACCGAATCCTCGGGGATGCGGACTCCGAGGGGGCGCAGGGCGTGTTCGAGCAGGTCGGTCGCAGTCAGGGCGTCGTGGACGGTGGGACGGGCCGCCGCGGTCGCCAGATGCGGCATCGTCCATATCCACATCAGCGAGCGCAGCGCGGATTCCGTGCGCAGGGCCGCCGACAGGCGTCCGGCGCGGGCGAGTTCGGCCAGCTCGTCGAGGGCCTCGCCGAAGTCGCAGTGAGCCTCGGGGTCGAGGAAGGAGAGCAGGAAGCGCTCGTAGGCGTCGGTGAAGCGGCGCCGGGCCCGGCCGTACGGCGGTCGCTTGTGCCCCGGACGCGGGCCCCAGGTCGGTACGGAGGTGTGCCGGTAGACGTTGGCCGGCAGCTCCCAGGTGACGGGTTCCCGGCCGGTCCCGGTCAGCGACACGATGTGGAAGTCGACCTCCGGCATGCCCCTGACGAGCTGGTCGCACCAGGTGCTGACGCCGCCGTGGACGTGCGGATAGGTGCCTTCGGTGAGCATGGTGACATGACGGCCATGGCGCATCACGCGCGTTCCCCCCTGTGGAACAAGTCGGTGCCTCGGCTCGGAAGCGCACCCCGGCAGGTCGGTCGTGAGATGGCCGGGGTGCGCCTCAGGTCCGGCTGAGCCGCGCTACGGCAGCCTGAGCTTGAGAGCGGTCTGCAGCAGCCCCGGCGTGGTCCACGCCGAGCGCTCTCCCGCGTACGGCGTCCCGAACGCGGTGGTGCCGATGAGGAGTTGCTTGACGGTCCCCTGCGGTGCGGTCACCGGGATCTGGGTCCCGGACGGGGCGGTGACGGTGACCGTGTTGCCGATGCGGTACGCCGTTACGGAGCCCTTCGCGAGAGCGGACTGCCAGGCGGCGCGGCGCTGCAGCTCCGTGCCGATGGCGCTCTGCGCGAGGTTCTCCACCGGGGTGTTGTCGGCGAAGAGCGCCCGGTAGTCGGCGAGCACCTTGTCCAGGACCGGGTACAGCGTCCGGTCCTCGGCCAGGTTGGACTGGTGGGCGTAGTGCGGGCGCGGGTCGTTGCTGATGGCGTGCCCGAGGGCGGTGCGGGCCTCCAGCGGGACGATGTGGTCGTCGTAGCCGGTGGCCGTGTCCAGCGGCTCGTCCAGGCAGGTGGAGGCGGGGTTGTTCTCGCAGATGCCACTGCCGCCGTCCGCGGCGGAGGTGTAGATCCAGTTGTACTCGTCGGCCATCTCCTCCTCGGTACCGACGTTGTAGTACACGTTCATCGGATACCGGGGCACGGTCAGCGCGGCGCCGACCGGACGCTGGGCGGGGTCACGGGAGTTGTCCGAGGCGATCCACTTGACGCCGTTGTCGGCGAGGGCGCGGGCGAGGTTGGGGTTGTCGTCGGGCTGCTGCGGCAGGGTCTTCAGGCCCGAGTGCTCGCCGGTCACGAGTTCCGTGCGGTCGAGCGGGAGTCCCTTGGTGACGCCCCAGTTGTGGTTGTCCCTGATCTGGGCCGAGATGTCCGCGCGGCTCATGTACCGCGTGGAGCCGTCGGCGTTCTTGGCGCAGCTCCACGGCACGGTCGAGGTGTCCTGGACGCAGCCGAGGAAGGGGTGCGTGTAGGTGTGGTTGATCCAGCGGTACTGCGCCTTGTCGGCGAGCAGTTGGGTCGCGAGGGGGTCCGTGCCGCCGTTCTCGCTCTTCCACTCCTCGCCGGAGCCGGCGTTGTAGACCATGTCCAGCTTGAAGCCGCGCTCGCGCTGCCACTGTGCCGCACGGACCGCGTCCTCGGCCGTCATACGGATCGGCGGGGTCTCCTCGCCGCCACCGCCCACGCAGTCGATGTCACCGGGCGTGCAGTTGCGCTCGGTGTCCCAGCGGGCGTCGGGCGCGAAGACGTCGTCGACGTGCACCGCGAAGTAGTTGCGGGCCTGACCGAGGTGGACTCCCTGGGTCAGCCATTCGACGATGCCGCGGGCCAGGACGCGGAACTGCTGCTGGTACTGGTTGTACGCGAAGGTCACGACCAGTTGCCGGCGCCCGTCGTTGGTGTACTCGCCGACCAGGCTGCCGCGTCCGGAGCCGCCCGGCACGGGAACGTCGACGTAGCTGGTGAAGCCGGTGCGGGGGCGGGCGACGAAGCCGTAACTCTCCGGTACGGACGGGTCGTTGTCCTCGAACGCGAAGGCGCCGTCGAGATAGCCGAAGTACCCCGACTTCCCCTGGGCCGTGACCGAGGCCTGCTGTCCGTCGAGGCTGCCCGTCCAGCCGCCCTCGCTGGTGTAGTCGAGGCCGACGCCCGGGTGGGCCCAGGTGTAGGCGTCGACCTGCGGGATGCCGTAGGTCCGCTCGTAGCTCTCCAGCGCGGTCTGCTCCGCGGAACCCTCGCCGAAGGGGGCCTCGTTGGGCAGGACGACGCCCTGGAACTTGGCGCGGGGCGTGCCGCCCACCGTGTCGCTGAGGAACGCGGCGGTGACGGTCGGGCGGTCGGCGTCGGTCAGGTCGACGGTGGTGTACGGGATGCCGGTGCTCTTGAGCTGGGCGGTGATGGCCTGGACAGGGGCGTCGCCGTTGTCCACGACCAGCACCCTGAGATCGATGCGCGGCTCCCCCGCAGCCGCGGCGCCGGGTACCCCCAGCCCCAGCGACAGCAGACCGGCGGCCCCCAGAACGGCGGCCGTGTTTCTCCATCTGTGCGCACTCTGCGCCATTGATCGTTCCTTCCCCCCAGAAGATCCCCTTGTGGCCGGTTGCGATGAATCGGCGGAGGATCCGTGGAAATCATGCAAAGCGGCGAGCAGACAGCTCACCGGAACCAGACGAGTGTGACTCAGCTCACCGGTCCCGAGAATCAGGAAATGGCCGCGACGCCACCGACAGGTGAACGTCCGAAGGAATGAGCGAACGCTCACACGAGCGTAGGCTCATGGCGAGTGTTCGCCGTACCGGGGAAGGCCCCGCTGATACCGCACCCGTAGGTGGTAACTAGGGTCGGCCGTCGGGCCCGGTCGACCCACACCATTCGGCCACTGCAACTTCACATCGGAAGCGAGAATTCACCACCGTGACTGCTCTCACTCTCAGCACCGCCGCGGCGCCCGGCCTGCGCGCCGACGCGATCGTGATCGGTGTCGCCAAGGGCTCTGGTTCCAAGGCCGCTGGACCGGTCGTCGCACCGGGCGCCGAGGCCGTGGACAAGGCGTACGACGGCAAGCTCGCCGGCGTCCTGGAGACCCTCGGTGCCACCGGTGCCGAGGGCGAGGTGACGAAGCTCCCCGCGCCCGCCGGCTTCAAGACCCCCCTCGTGGTGGCTGTCGGCCTGGGTGCCGCGCCCGAGAAGGACGCCGACTACGACGGCGAGGCGCTGCGCAAGGCCGCCGGCGTCGCCGCCCGCGCCCTCACCGGCTCCAAGAAGGCCGCGTTCGCGCTGCCGCTGAACGACGCCGCCGACATCGGCGCCGTCGCCGAGGGCGTGCTGCTCGGGGCGTACGCCTTCGACGCGTACAAGGACAACGGCAAGAGCGACCGGGACAAGAAGAACGGCAAGGCTCCCCTCGCCGAGGCCGCGCTGCTCGGCGGCAAGTCCCGCGACAAGGAGCACAAGGCGGCGATCGAGCGCGCCACCGCCGTCGTCGAGGAGCTCAACCGCGCCCGCGACCTGATCAACACCCCGCCCAACGACCTCAACCCCGAGTCCTTCGCCGCGGTCGCCTCGACGGCCGCCAAGGAGCACGGCATCAAGGTGCAGGTGCTCGACGAGAAGGCGCTGACCAAGGGCGGCTACGGCGGCATCCTCGGCGTCGGCTCCGGATCGGCGGCCGGACCGCGGCTGGTGAAGCTGTCGTACACGCACTCCAAGGCCGACAAGCACCTCGCGCTCGTCGGCAAGGGCATCACCTACGACTCGGGCGGCATCTCGCTGAAGCCGGCCGGGCACAACGAGACGATGAAGTGCGACATGAGCGGCGCGGCCGCCGTGTTCGCCGCCGTCGTCGCAGCCGCGCGGCTCGGGCTGCGGGTGAACATCACCGGCTGGCTGGCGCTCGCCGAGAACATGCCGTCGGGGTCCGCCGTGCGTCCCGGTGACGTGCTGCACATGCTCAGCGGCAAGACCGTCGAGGTGCTCAACACGGACGCCGAGGGCCGGCTGGTGCTCGCCGACGCGCTGTGGGCGGCCTCGCAGGAGAAGCCGGACGCGATCGTGGACGTGGCGACGCTGACCGGAGCGATGGTGCTGGCGCTGGGCAACCGGACGTTCGGCGTCATGGGCAACGACGACGCGTTCCGCACCGCGATCGTGGAGGCGGCCGAGGAGGTCGGTGAGCCGTCCTGGCCGATGCCGCTGCCGGAGCACCTGCGCAAGGGGATGGACTCCCCCACCGCCGACATCGCCAACATGGGTGAGCGCATGGGCGGCGGGCTGGTCGCGGGGCTCTTCCTGCGCGAGTTCGTCGGCGAGGGCATCACCTGGGCGCACATCGACATCGCGGGTCCCGCGTTCAACGAGGGCGGGCCCTTCGGGTACACGCCGAAGGGTGGTACGGGGTCCGCGGTGCGGACGCTGGTACGGCTCGCCGAGCTGACGGCGGCCGGGGACCTGGGCTGACGTTGTCATGAGTGAGGGGGCTCCGCGCGCGGGTAGGGCGGAGCCCCCTCTTCCATGCCCTCCGCCATGCCCGCTCAACTGAACGTGGGACGTCTCACACACCGGCCCGGCGTCTCGTTCGGTGTGGACAAGTGCGAAGATGGGGCTCGGCAGGACAGGGCCCCACCACAGGGCCGAAGAAAGAGCGGCCGGACACCAGCCGCCGACCGGTCACCGCTGACCGGCGTAGGCGCACATGCATGGAGGACGTGACGTGGCGAACGACGCCAGCACCGTTTTCGACCTAGTGATCCTCGGCGGTGGTAGTGGCGGGTACGCCGCGGCCCTGCGCGGGGCGCAGCTGGGCCTGGACGTCGCCCTGATCGAGAAGGACAAGGTCGGCGGCACCTGCCTGCACCGGGGTTGCATCCCCACCAAGGCCCTGCTGCACGCGGGCGAGATCGCCGACCAGGCTCGTGAGAGCGAGCAGTTCGGTGTGAAGGCCAGCTTCGAGGGCATCGACATCGCCGGTGTCCACAAGTACAAGGACGGCGTGATCTCCGGCCTTTACAAGGGCCTGCAGGGACTCGTCGCCTCCCGCAAGGTGACCTACATCGAGGGTGAGGGCCGACTGTCCTCCCCCACCTCCGTCGACGTGAACGGCCGGCGCGTCCAGGGCCGCCACGTCCTGCTGGCGACCGGCTCCGTGCCGAAGTCGCTGCCGGGCCTGGAGATCGACGGCAACCGGATCATCTCCTCCGACCACGCCCTCGTCCTGGACCGCGTCCCGAAGTCGGCGATCGTCCTCGGCGGCGGTGTCATCGGCGTCGAGTTCGCCTCCGCCTGGAAGTCCTTCGGCACGGACGTCACCGTCATCGAGGGCCTGAAGCACCTCGTCCCGGTCGAGGACGAGAACAGCTCGAAGCTTCTTGAGCGCGCCTTCCGCAAGCGCGGCATCAAGTTCAACCTGGGCACCTTCTTCTCGAAGGCCGAGTACACCGCCGACGGCGTCAAGGTCACCCTCGCCGACGGCAAGGAGTTCGAGGCCGAGGTCCTGCTCGTCGCCGTCGGCCGCGGCCCGGTCTCCGCCGGTCTCGGTTACGAGGAGCAGGGCGTCGCCATGGACCGCGGCTACGTCCTCGTCGACGAGTACATGCGCACCAACGTGCCCACCATCTCCGCCGTCGGTGACCTCGTCCCGACCCTCCAGCTCGCGCACGTCGGCTTCGCCGAGGGCATCCTGGTGGCGGAGCGTCTGGCCGGTCTGAAGACCGTTCCGATCGACTACGACGGTGTCCCGCGGGTGACGTACTGCCACCCCGAGGTCGCCTCCGTCGGCATCACCGAGGCCAAGGCCAAGGAGATCTACGGCGCGGACAAGGTCGTCGCTCTCAAGTACAACCTCGCGGGCAACGGCAAGAGCAAGATCCTCAACACCTCGGGCGAGATCAAGCTCGTCCAGGTCAAGGACGGCGCCGTGGTCGGCGTCCACATGGTCGGCGACCGCATGGGCGAGCAGGTCGGCGAAGCCCAGCTGATCTACAACTGGGAGGCGCTGCCCGCCGAGGTCGCCCAGCTCATCCACGCCCACCCGACGCAGAACGAGGCGCTCGGCGAGGCCCACCTGGCCCTGGCCGGCAAGCCGCTGCACTCGCACGACTGACCCTCGGTCGACGAAGCGACGACTCAGACTTCCGCAATTCGTAAGGAGCAACCGAAACCATGGCGGTTTCCGTAACCCTTCCGGCGCTCGGCGAGAGCGTCACCGAGGGCACTGTCACCCGCTGGCTGAAGGCCGAGGGTGAGCGCGTCGAGGCCGACGAGCCGCTGCTCGAGGTCTCCACCGACAAGGTCGACACCGAGATCCCCTCCCCCGCCGCCGGCGTCCTGGCCTCCATCAAGGTCGCCGAGGACGAGACGGTCGAGGTCGGTGCCGAGCTGGCCGTGATCGACGACGGCACGGGCGCCCCCGCTGCCGCCCCGGCCCCCGCCGCCGAGCCCGCCCCGGCCGCCGAGCCGGAGCCGGCCCCGCAGGCCGCTGCCCCGTCCACCGAGCAGGCCGCCCCGGCTCCGGCGCCCAGCGCCGAGGCCGCCTCCGGCGCCGGCTCCGCCGAGGGCACGGACGTCGTCCTGCCCGCGCTCGGCGAGTCCGTCACCGAGGGCACCGTCACCCGCTGGCTGAAGTCGGTCGGTGACAGCGTCGAGGCCGACGAGCCGCTGCTGGAGGTGTCGACGGACAAGGTCGACACCGAGATCCCCGCCCCCGCCTCCGGCACGCTGCTGGAGATCGTGGTCGGCGAGGACGAGACGGCCGAGGTCGGCGCCAAGCTGGCCGTCATCGGCGCCGCGGGTGCCGCTCCGGCGGCCGCCCCGGCCCAGGAGACCCCGGCCCCTGCCGCCGCTGCCCCGGCCGCGCCCGCGGCTCCGGCTGCCCCCGCCGCTCCGGCCGCGCCCGCCGCTGCCGCCCCGGCTCCGGCCCAGCCCGCCGCTCCGGCTCCCGCGCCGGCCGCCCCGGCCCCGGTCACCCCGGCTCCGGCTGCTCCGGCCGCCGCCAAGCCGACCGACGAGGGCGCCTACGTCACCCCGCTGGTGCGCAAGCTCGCCGCCGAGAACGGCGTCGACCTGGCCGCCGTCAAGGGCACCGGCGTCGGCGGCCGCATCCGCAAGCAGGACGTCATCGCCGCCGCCGAGGCCGCGAAGACCGCCGCCGCTGCTCCGGCTCCCGTCGCTGCCGCGCCGGCCGCCAAGAAGGCGCCGTCCCTGGAGGCCTCTCCCCTCCGTGGCCAGACCGTCAAGATGCCGCGCATCCGCAAGGTCATCGGCGACAACATGGTCAAGGCGCTGCACGAGCAGGCGCAGCTGTCGTCGGTCGTCGAGGTCGACGTCACGCGCCTGATGAAGCTGCGCGGCCGGGCGAAGGACTCCTTCGCCGCCCGCGAAGGCGTCAAGCTCTCCCCGATGCCGTTCTTCGTCAAGGCCGCGGCCCAGGCGCTGAAGGCGCACGCGCCCGTCAACGCCAGGATCAACGAGGCCGAGGGCACGATCACCTACTTCGACACCGAGAACATCGGTATCGCGGTGGACTCGGAGAAGGGCCTGATGACCCCGGTCATCAAGCACGCGGGCGACCTCAACATCGCCGGCATCGCCAAGGCCACGGCCGACCTGGCGGGCAAGGTCCGCGCCAACAAGATCACGCCCGACGAGCTGTCCGGCGCGACCTTCACCATCTCCAACACCGGTTCGCGCGGTGCGCTCTTCGACACGATCATCGTGCCGCCGGGCCAGGTCGCGATCCTCGGTATCGGCGCCACGGTCAAGCGCCCGGCCGTCATCGAGACGGAGGAGGGCACGGTCATCGGCGTCCGCGACATGACGTACCTGACCCTGTCCTACGACCACCGCCTGGTGGACGGTGCCGACGCGGCCCGTTACCTGACGGCGGTCAAGGCGATCCTGGAGGCCGGCGAGTTCGAGGTCGAGCTCGGCCTGTAAGGACGCTGCCGGCCGAATGCGGCCTGCCCGTACGACGATGCCCTCTCCTCGGACTTCCGGGGGGAGGGCATCGCCATTGTGTCGATCCGACCGAGCGTGTAAGTCTCCGTGTAAGTCTCGTCTCACCTGCACCAAAGCGCCCCCGTGCGCCCCTCCGGCGGAGCCTCCCGGCCTTATTGTCTAAACGTCAAACGCGCCCTAAGGAGCTCTCATGACCGCCCCCGTCATCCACTCGCTGCGCGAACAGATCCGCGAGCACATCCTGGAGGGGATCATCAGCGGGCGCTGGCAGCCGGGCGAGCGGATCGTGGAACGGCGGATCGCCACCGAGCTGGAGGTCAGCCAGACACCGGTGCGGGAGGCGCTGCGTGAGCTGGAGTCGCTGCGGCTGATCGAGTCCGCGCCCAACAAGGGCGTGCGGGTACGGAGTCTGACCGCGGCCGACCTGGAGGAGAGCTACCCGGTCCGGGCCGGTTTGGAGGCCATCGCCGCGGAACTCGCGGCCGACCGCCTCTCGGAGGACTGCTCCGCCCTGGAGCCGCATGTCGCCGCTCTGTACGAGGCCGACCGCCTCTCGGACGGCACGGCCCAGGTGCGGCACACGGTCGCCTTCCACCGGGAGCTGGTGCGGGCGGCGGGCAACTCGGTGCTGCTGCACACCTGGGAGGGCCTCGGCATCGAGGTGTTCACGGCCCTTTCCATCCGCTGGCTGGGGACGGTGCAGCAGTCGTACGCGGAGGAGCACGAGGAGCTGGTGGCGGCGTTCCAGCGCCGGGATCCGCGCATCGCCGAGATGGTCAAGGCCCACGTACTCGGGTGCGCACCGCGGCACGAAGGCGAATAGCACAGCTCCCTTCCCTGCTCCCCAGGACGCGGGCCGCGATCCGGTGGTGGCGGCCACGGTGGGGTCCCTGGTGGTGCCGGGCGTCGGCGGCGGGGGCGGTGCTGGGGCCCGCGGTGGCCCGGTGCGCCGTCGATGCGCTGGGGAAAGTTCACCCGCAGGAAACCCGTGCGCGGCCTGCCGGATGACATCGGCCCGGACAAAGGAGCCGTACCCCCGCACGACGCACACGAAAGGCGGCGACCATGCCGCAGATACTCGGCACGATCCTGACCCAGGTGGCGATCGCCCTCGTCGAGGCCGTTCTGGTGCGCCTGGCCATGCAGCTGTGGAAGGCGTTCGCCACGAGCGCGCGTCCGGCGGCCGCGCACGCCTGAGCCGGCCGCGCAGACCCCGTCGCTGCATTTACACACCGCGCACCCCCGGGTTCCCATCCCTTACCGAGAGCCGAGCGCGCGCAAGCTAGCCGCCCACAACTCATGTGAGCAGGGAAAACGCGGCACCGCGTGCCTGCTCTCCCGGCACCGGATGCCAATTTTCGCGGTATAGGGACCTTTTAGCCCTCCACCCTTTGATCGATCATCGATCAGGGAGTTACAGTCGCCGACGGGCTTGCACCCAAGCCCTCCGCCCTGTCCTGCCAAAGACAAAGGGCACCCCCGAACCCTTGCCGATGAGGGAACCCCCTTCGACTGAGGAAGGCGGCGACATGACCGACCCCAACGCCATCCAGCCGAGCGCGCTCGACCAGCTCCCCGACCGTGATCCGGAGGAGACCGCCGAATGGCAGGCCTCGCTGGACGCGGTAGCCAAGGCAGCCGGTCCGCACCGCGCCGCATACCTGATGCGCCGGACGCTGGAGCGGGCCGAGGGCACCGGCATCGCGCTGCCCAAGCTCCTCGAGACCGACTACGTCAACACCATCCCCACCCCCGCCGAGCCGTCCGCGCCCGGTGACGAGGCGCTGGAAGCCCGTATCACCGCGTGGAACCGCTGGAACGCGGCGGCCATGGTGACCCGCGGCTCCAAATACGGCGTCGGCGGCCACATCGCCACCTTCGCCTCCGCGGCCTGGCTCTACGAGACCGGCTTCAACCACTTCTTCAAGGGCAAGGAGGCGGACGGCTCCGGCGACCAGCTGTACATCCAGGGCCACGCCTCCCCCGGCATCTACGCCCGCGCCTTCCTCGACGGCCGCCTGAACGAGCAGCAGCTCGACAACTTCCGCCAGGAGGCCGGCGGCAACGGACTCCCGTCGTACCCGCACCCCCGCCGCCTGCCCTGGCTGTGGGAGTTCCCGACGGTGTCCATGGGCCTCGGCCCGCTCTCGGCCATCTACCAGGCCCGTTTCAACCGCTACCTCACCAACCGCGGCATCAAGGACGTCTCCGCGTCCCACGTGTGGGCGTTCCTCGGTGACGGCGAGATGGACGAGCCCGAGTCGACGGCGGCACTCGCCCTGGCCTCCCGCGAGGGCCTGGACAACCTGACCTTCGTCATCAACTGCAACCTGCAGCGCCTCGACGGCCCGGTCCGCGCCAACTTCAAGATCGTGCAGGAGCTGGAGGCCCAGTTCCGTGGCGCCGGCTGGAACGTCGTCAAGACGCTCTGGGGTACGGCGTGGGACGAGCTGTTCCAGCTCGACACGACGGGCGCGCTCGTACGCCGGCTGCGCGAGGTACCCGACGCGCAGGTGCAGACGTACCAGACCCGCGACGCCGCCTACATCCGCCAGGACTTCTTCGGCAAGGACCCGGAGCTCGCCGAGATGGCGAAGCTGCTGAGCGACGACAAGATCCTGGAGTGCTTCCACCTCTCCCGCGGTGGCCACGAGGCGCGCAAGGTGTACGCCGCCTACAAGGCCGCCGTCGAGTTCAAGGGCGCGCCGACGGTCATCCTGGCCCAGACGGTCAAGGGCCACACCCTCGGCGAGGGCTTCGCGTCGAAGAACGCCAACCACCAGATGAAGAAGCTGACGGTGGACGAGTTCAAGACAATGCGTGACCTGCTCGAACTGCCCATCTCCGACGCGCAGTTCGTCGACGGGGTCGTCCCCTACGGCCACCCCGGCGCCGACTCCCCCGAGGTCCGCTACCTCCAGGAGCGCCGCGCGGCCCTCGGCGGCCCGGCCCCGGCCCGCCGCGTCCACCCGGTGGCGCCGCTGCCCGCCCCCGCCGAGAAGGCGTTCGCCTCCTTCGACAAGGGCTCCGGCTCCCAGAACGTGGCCACCACCATGGCCTTCGTCCGCCTGATCAAGGACCTGGTCCGCGACAAGGAGTCGGGCAAGCGCTGGGTGCCGATCGTCCCCGACGAGGCGCGCACCTTCGGTATGGAGAGCCTCTTCCCGTCCCTGGGCATCTACTCGCCCAAGGGCCAGACGTACGAGCCGGTCGACCGCGACCAGCTCATGTACTACAAGGAGGCCCAGAACGGCCAGATCCTCAACGAGGGGATCACCGAGGCCGGTTCGATGGCCGACTTCATCGCCGCGTCGACCGCGTACTCCACGCACGGCGAAACGATGATCCCGTTCTACATCTTCTACTCGATGTTCGGCTGGCAGCGCACGGCCGACCAGATGTGGCAGCTCGGCGACCAGCTCGGCCGCGGCTTCCTCGTCGGCGCGACGGCGGGCCGTACGACGCTGACGGGCGAGGGCCTGCAGCACGCCGACGGTCACTCGCCGGTGATCGCGGCGACGAACCCGGCCGCCCTGACGTACGACCCGGCGTTCGCGTACGAGGTCGCGGCGATCGTCAAGGACGGTCTGCGCCGGATGTACGGCGAGGCGGCCCCGGGCGAGGACCAGAACGTCTTCTACTACCTCACCGTCTACAACGAGCCGCTCCCGCAGCCCGCGAAGCCCGCCGTGGACGGCGTGGACGAGGGCATCGTCAAGGGCCTGTACCGCTTCAACACGGCGGAGTCGGCCGGCCTGTCGCCGGTGGCGAACGCCCCGCGCATCCAGCTGCTCGGCTCCGGCACGGCGATCCACTGGACGCTCAAGGCGCAGCAGCTGCTCACCGAGGAGTGGGGCGTGGCGGCCGACGTCTGGTCGGCGACGTCCTGGACGGAGCTGCGCCGGGACGCCCTCGAAGCCGACGCGGCCCTGCTGCGCGGCGAGGAGCGGATGCCGTACGTCCGTCAGGCGCTCCAGGGTGCCGAGGGCCCGGTCCTTGCGGTCTCCGACTACATGCGCCAGGTTCCCGACCAGATCGCGCAGTGGGTCGAGCAGGACTACTCCTCGCTGGGCGCGGACGGCTTCGGCCTCTCCGACACCCGCGAGGCGGCCCGCCGCCACTTCGGCGTCGACGCCGAGTCGATCGTCGTCGCGGCCCTGGCCCAGCTCGCGAAGCGGGGCGAGGTCAAGGCGACGGCCGTGAAGGAAGCGCGCGAGAAGTACGGCCTGTAAGGCAGGAGCACGGACGAAGGGGTACGGCGGCCGCCGTACCCCTTCGTCGTTTGTGGGCCGTCGTCAGTGGGGCCGTCGTCAGTGGGTTCGTCGTCGGCGGGTTCGTTGTCAGTGGGCCCCGGCATGATGGCCGTATGCGTGCTGCCCGGCTCATCAAGATGGTGCTGCTTCTCCAGTCCCGGCCCGCCATGACCGCGGCCGAACTCGCGCGTGAGCTGGAGGTCTCCGAGCGGACCGTCACCCGGGACGCGCAGGCCCTGTCCGAGGCCGGGGTCCCGGTGTACGCGGATCGGGGGCGGGCCGGCGGCTACCGGCTCATCGGCGGGTACCGGACCAGGCTGACGGGGCTCGGGCGGAGTGAGGCCGAGGCGCTGTTCCTGAGCGGCGTTCCCGGCGCGCTGCGGGAGATGGGGCTGGAGGACGCCGCCTCCGCCGCCACGCTGAAGGTGTCGGCGGCCCTGATGCCCTCATTGCGGGACGCCTCCCGTTCCGCCGCCCAGCGGTTCCATCTGGACGCCCCGAACTGGTTCAAGGAGCCGAAGACACCCGAGCTGCTGCCGGTCGTCGCGGACGCGGTGTGGGACGACCGGCGGATCGTGGCCCGGTACCGGCGCGGGGAGAGCGAGGTCGGCCGGGAGCTGGAGCCGTACGGGCTCGTGCTGAAGGCGGGGGTCTGGTATCTGTGCGCCCGCGTGGCGGGGCACGGCTCGTACCGGGTGTACCGCATCGACCGGTTCACCGCCGTGGACCGGGGCGAGGAGCGGTTCGAGCGGGACGGGGAGTTCGATCTGCCGGGTTTCTGGGAGGAGCGGGCCGAGCAGTTCGCGCGGTCCCTGCTGCGGGCCGAGGTCGTGGTGCGGGTGTCGCCGGGCGGGGTGCGCCGGTTGCCGTACACCGTCGATCCGCAGTCCGCACGGGAGGCGCTGCGGGCGGCGGACGCGCCTGACGCGGACGGCTGGGTGACGCTGACGCTCCCCGTGGAGTCCGAGGAGGTCGCCCACACCCAGCTCGCGGCGCTCGGGCCGGAGATCGAGGTGCTGGCGCCGCAGTCGCTGAGAGAGCGGTTCACGGACGACGCGATACGGCTGGCCGCGCTGTACGGGGCCTGACCCGGACGCCCGCCGGGCCCGGTCCTGCCCGGCCGCCCAAGGCCCGTACGCCCATAACAATCCGTCGCACTCCACGTGCGCCCCACCCGCACAGGGCCGATGCTGGACCCGTGATGGACGAGACGGAGTTCTGGGAGCTGGTGGACGGCGCCCGTGAGGCCGCCGAGGGCGACCCCGAGGAGCAGGCCGACCTGCTGGTGGAGCGGCTGCTCCAGCAGGACCCCGACTCGGTGCTCGACTTCGCCCGTCACTTCGAGGCCCGCTACAACCGCGCGTACACCTGGGACCTGTGGGGCGCCGCCTGGGTTCTGCTGGACGGGGCCAGCGACGACGCGTTCGACTTCTTCCGGTGCTGGCTGATCGGCCAGGGCCGCGAGGTGTACGAGGGCGGTGTGCACGACCCCGACTCGCTCGCCGACCTGCTGGACGACTTCGACGAGGAGTTCGACGGCGACGCCGAGGAGCTCGGCTATGCCGCGGACGAGGCCTACGAACAGCTCACCGGCACCGTCGCCCCCGACCTCGGCATCCCGCCCGCGCCCCCGGAACCGGAGGGCACACCGGTCGACTTCGAGAACGAACGGGCGCTGGCGGACCGGTATCCCAAGCTGTGGGAGCGGTTCAAGGACTGAGACAGGTGTTGGGCCAGGCCGGCGGAAGGCCTGAGCCGGCTCACGCCGGGGCGGTCCGCCTGCGGCTGGGGTCCGACGGGATGTACGCCTGCGTCGGCGCCTGGTCGGCCTTCACCGCGTGGTGCAGCGGTGCCTTGTTGGCCTGGTCGAGCGCGGACGCCGTGACGGCGGCCGGCCCCAGGACGACGGTCGCGACCGCGCAGACGACGGTCCAGGCCCGCTTGCTGCTGTGGTCGCGCGTGCCGTTGCTGCTGCTCATGATCCCCACCTCCGGTCAGTTCGTGGGCATGACGGTAGGGAGGCTGTCTCGGGGAGATCGTTGAGCCGGCTAGGAGAAGCCTGTGAGCGGGCGGGTGAAGGAGCCGGTGAAGGAGCCGGTGAGGGAGCCGGCGTGGGCCTTTCCGGAAGGTTCACGCGCCGTCTCTTGACCGGTTCCGTGATCTCCGGCTTAGGGTGACCGGACCGAACAGGAGCACCCTGCCCATGACCAGCCTGTACGTGCGGGAGATACCGCGCCAGGAGCATCTGGCCCACCTACGGCTGTATCCCGATGCGAGCCATCTGCAGATCCCCGAGTGGGGCGATGTGAAGCCCGACTGGCTGCCGGAGAGCGTGGGGTGGTTCGAGGGCGACGACATGGTCGCGACGGCGCTCGTCCTGTACCGGCCCCTGCCCGGCACCCGGCGCTACCTGGCCTACCTCCCCGACGGGCCCGCGATCGACTGGCGTACGCCGCGCCTGGAGCGGTGGCTGGACCCGCTCGTCGCCCACCTGAAGCGGATCGGGGCGTTCTC
This sequence comes from Streptomyces sp. NBC_01017, assembly GCF_045162795.1. Classification (NCBI taxonomy): domain Bacteria; kingdom Bacillati; phylum Actinomycetota; class Actinomycetes; order Kitasatosporales; family Streptomycetaceae; genus Streptomyces; species Streptomyces sp. NBC_01017. The sequence continues at coordinate 7,664,713 of NZ_CP108683.1, read as the reverse complement.
GGTCCGGATCGGCCCGCCGCTCGTCGTACGCCACTGGGACGCGGCCGACGTGACGGCGGGCATCGCCGACCCTGCGGCGGGGCATCTGCGCGACGTGCCCACGGCCGGCATCGACGGCTACGCGCTCGACGCCGCGGAGCGGCTGCGGCGGCTGGGGTGGCGGCGGTGCGAGGAGGACGACGGGAGCGGGTTCGGGCTGGGTCAGCCGCGCTACGGCTGTGAGATCCCGTTGGCGGGGCGTTCGGTGGACGATCTGCGCGACGCCCTCGCACCGCACTGGGAGCAGTCGCTGCGCACGGCCGAGGCGGCGGGCGTCCGTGTTGCGTGGGGCTCGGCGGCCGACCTGCCCGAGTTCTACCGCCTGTACACCGTGACGGCCGCCCGCGACGGCTTCAAGGCCCGCCCGCCGGACTACTTCCGGCGCATGTGGGCGGCCCTGAACGCCGAGGACGAGGACCGGCTGCGGCTCTACCTCGCCGAGTACGACGGCGAGGTGCTCTCCGCGGCCCTCATGATCAGCGTCGGCTCCAGGGCCTGGCACTCCTACGCCGCGTCCGGCCGCCGGGGGCGTGAACTGCGGCCCAGCAGCGCCCTGCTGTGGCGCATGCTGGGCGACGCCCGTGCGGCGGGCGCCGACACGTACGACCTCCGCTCCATCACCCCGACCCTCACGGAGGACCGCCTCCTCGGCCGCCTCCTGTTCAAGACCGGCGCGGGCGGCCGTGCGGTGGAGTACCTCGGCGAGTGGGAACTTCCGGTGGGGAGCCAGGGGAGGGTGTTGCAGCGGGCGCTGGGAGTTTATTTGGGGAGGCGGTGACCGGCCGGGGCGGGGTTGGGCCGGGGCGGCCGGGGGGTGGGGCACGCCGGGCAGGGTTGGGCCGGGGCGGCCGGGGAGTGGGGCACGCCGGGCAGGGTTGTGCCGAGGGTGGGCCACGGTGGGCGGGGGTTGGCCGGGGCGGCCGAGGAATCGGGCACGCCGGGGCGGTTGGGGGCGGGGCTGCCGAGGACTGGGGCACGCCGGGCAGGGTTGTGCCGAGGGTGGGCCACGCTGGGCGGGGGTTGGCCGCGGCGGCCGAGGAATCGGGCACGCCGGGGCGGTTGGGGGCGGCCGAGGAGTGGGGCACGCCGGGCGGGGCGGGTGACGCCAGTTCGGGCCGGGGCGCGTGATCGGGCAGGTCCGCGCTGGAGGGCGGAGGAGGCCTGCGTCTCCCTGGAACTCCGGCGGGCGGACTGAGGGCCGGGCTGCGGAGGGCTGCGTCCCGGGCTCCGGGCGCCCGGCATCGGAGGTGTGCGCGGCCGCACGACAGCTCAGGGCCGCGGCAAGGACACAGCTCGCGTCAGCGCCTGCCCTGCAGGCGGGCCGCCGTCTCCCTGATCTCCGGGAGACGCTCGCTGAGGGCCGCGCCCGGGCAACTGGTCATGTAACCGACGTTGTGGCCGGCGACGGCGGGGAACATCGCGGCGGTGCCGGACGGGTAGCGGCTGTAGCTGTTGCTGGAGGTCAGTCGGACTTTCGCGCGGGGGTCCGTGTCGGAGAGCCCCAGTTTCCAGGCGGCCACCGACGCGATCGCCTCGGTCATCGCCTTCGGCACGGGCACGCCGGCCGTGAAGGTGCCGATGGCGGCGATGCCGGTGGTGCGGTGGTTGAAGCCCTGGGTGTGGGCGCCGGTCACGGGTCGGGCAATGCCGCCCTCGCGGCCCTCGTAGATGGTGCCGCAGCGGTCGACGAGGAAGTTGTAGCCGATGTCGTCCCAGTCGCGGGAGCCGGTCTGGCCCGCGTACACGTACCGGATGATGCGGGGCACGTCGGCGCAGTCGTAGCCGTTGGGCGAGTCGGTGTGATGGATGAACACGGCGACGACGGTGTCGTCGTAACGCGGCGGCGGCTGGGCCCGACGGGTCTCGTCGTCGAGCCAGGCCGACCTCGGCACGATGGCCGGCCTGGGCGCCTGATGCGAGTCGGCGGGCCGCGCCGCGACCGGCCGCGCACCGGCCGCGACGATCCGCTCGACGCCACTCGCGCACAACCCCAGCGCGAGAACGGCGGCGAGGCCGGGGACACAGCCGAGCAGCGCGAACGCGACGGGGTGTACGCGCCACCCCGAGGGCGGCTGCCACCGGCTCCGTGCCTGCACCCGGGCCCACCGACCGGCCGACGGCCCTCCGGCCCGCTCTTCCGGTACGTCCTGCTGCGGTCGCAGTTTCGACTGGCCCTGCCGGGCAGGTTGCTCTCCGCCGGCGGGCGGAACCTGCGGGTCCGACTGTTCCCGCGGGGGCGGCCGGTCCCTCACGGGCGGCTGAACCGGCCCCACGGGCCGTTCCGGTACGGGCAGCCACTCCGGCCCGCACGGATTTCCCCGCACGGGCGGCTGCTCCCGCCCGGAAGACCGACCCCGTACGACAGGCGGCTCTCGCAGACCCGGCTCCTCGCTCGCAGGAAGCTCTTCCGGCACGCCTCGCTCCCCCCGCCCGGACGGCCGCTCCGATACGACGCCCTCCCGCACGGACGGCGCGTCCTCCACCCGCCCCGCAGCCGGCCCGACCTCAGCCTCCTGCAAACCCTCCGCGCCGGCTCCTCGCGAAGCGCCCCGCGACGGTTCGCCGTCCGATGCCGGCGCACCCCCCGCTACACCGTCCAGGCCCGCTGTCCACGCAGACCCCTGCACGCCGCCCCCGCCCGGAGCACGCGGCGTCCCTTCCAAGCCACCGCCACCCGACGCCCCGGCAGCCCCAGCAGCCCCGGCACCCCCCGCTACACCGCCCGGGCCCGCTGCCGGCGCAGCCCCCCGCACGCCACCCCCACCCCGAACCCGCGAAGCCTCCGGATCTCCCCGTAACGGCCCCCGGCCCGCGTCTCCCTCAGCCCTCCGAAAGTCCTCCGGCGCAGCTTCGTCCCGCTCCCGGCCCGCCCCCTGCATCGGCGCAGCCCACGGCATTCGTACGGCACGTGGTCTTCGTTTCCCCCGTGTTCCTCGGAAGACCCTTCGGGTTACCCGTCGGAAGGCACGCATGGTCCTACTGTCCGACGGATCCGGTCCGCCCGCGATGTGTGGTGTGACACCCGGTGGAACCATCGTCCTGGTCCGGGGCGTTTCTCCAGGTGCACGCGGCGTGGCCGGTTCCCGGCGGCGCGTGCGCGGGCACTGATCAACAGGCGGCTCGCGCGCGTACTAAGGGGTCCGAGAGAAAGGCGGCTCTGTGGACCTGCTCGACATCCTGCTGTTGCTGGTGATCCTGGCCCACGCGGCCTCCGGATACCGGCGCGGACTGGTGGCCGGATGCGTCTCGCTGGCCGGCTTCGTGGGCGGCGCGGTGATCGGCGTATGGATCCTGCCGTGGATGATGGACCTGGTCACGCCCGGTACGACGGAGGCGACCGTGACCGCGGTGCTCACCGTGCTGCTCCCGGCGGTGCTGGTGCACGAGCTGGCGGGGCGGCTGGCGCTGCGGCTGCGAAGGGAGCTGGACCGCGGGCCGCTCAGGGTGGCGGACGGCGTCGGCGGAGCCGTGGCCAACTCGGTGGCCGTACTGATCGTGGCGTGGGTGGCCGCAAGCGTGCTCGCCGCGTCCTCCTCCCCCTTGCTGACCGCCGCCATCCGGGACTCCCGGCTGCTCGGGACCGTGCAGGACGCGATGCCGGACACGACCCCCGCCTGGTTCTCCGGAGCCACGTCCGCGCTCACCGAAGCCGGCTTCCCGCAGGTCTTCAACCCCTTCGAGAACGAGTCGACCGCCGAGGTCGCCGAGCCCTCCGGCGACAGCGTCACGACGGCCGCCACCAACGCCGCCAAGCTCAGCACGGTCAAGATCGAGGGCACCGCGGGCACTCAGGGCCGCGAGGGCAGCGGCTTCGTCTACTCCCCCCAGCACGTGATGACCAACGCCCATGTGGTGGCCGGCATCGACGCCCCCAGCGTCCGGGTCGGCGGCGTCGGGCCGTCGTACGCGTCACGGGTGGTGCTCTTCGACCCGGACCGGGACGTCGCCGTGCTGTACGTCCCGGATCTGCGCGCCCCCGCGCTGTCGTTCGACGACGACGCCAACCGCGGCGACTCGGCCGTCGTGGCGGGCTATCCGGAGGACGGCGACCTGAACCTCCAGGCGGCGACGGTCGCGAACCGGGTGCGGGCGACCGGCCAGAACATCTACAACGACGAGACCGTCACCCGCGAGATCTACTCGATCCGCTCCACCGTCCGCCCCGGCAACTCCGGCGGCCCGCTGCTGACCACGGACGGCAAGGTGTTCGGCGTCGTCTTCGCCCGCTCCACCTCCGACGACCGGACCGGCTACGTCCTCACGGTCGCCGAGGTCGCCTCCGACGCCAGGCGCGCGGCCAACGCGACGGCGGCGGTGGACACGGGGGAACTCGTCACCTCGTGAGGCCCGGGGGCCGCCGGCCCCCGGGTACGGCCCGTGACGTACGTGACACCCCGTCAGAGACTGCGCCCCATGAATACGTCGTCCACGTACTGCCCGTCCAGGAGGAACTCCTCGGGCAGCACCCCCTCGACCACGAAGCCCTCGGACTCGTACAGCTTGCGCGCCGGTGTGTTGTGGCCGAGGACGCGCAGGGTGATCCGGCGTGCGCCCCTGCGGCGGGCCTCGTCCACGGCCGCCCGGATCAGCGCCCGGCCCACGCCGAGGCCACGCGCCTCGTCGGCGACGGCGAGGCCCTGGATCTGCCGGACGTGCGCGTTACAGGCGAGCGGAGTGGGGAAGCCGAGGCGGACGTAGCCGACGATGCGGCGGTCGAGCTCCGCGACCAGATGGTCCTCCGGGGCGTGACGCTCGGTGAAGAACGGCGGGTAGGGCGGGCGCGGTTCGGGAATGACCGCGTGCATCGGCGACCACGTGACACGGTCGAGGTGGGACAGCTCCTCCTCGTCATCGGGCAGAGCAGCGCGTATACGGGCTTTGTACGACTCGGGCATGAGCGTCACCCTACGACCGGTGCCCGGGAACCCGACCGGGGTTTTATGTGGTCAACGGCAGGATTGAGGTCATGGAACTTTCAAGAATCGCGGTGGCCGGCTCCTCCGGACTGATCGGCGGCGCGCTGGTGCGGTCGCTGGTCGCGGACGGGCACGAGGTGGTGCGGCTGGTGCGCCGGGCACCCCGCTCGGCGGGCGAGGTCCGCTGGGATCCCGAGCGGAAGTACGTGGACGCGGCCGGGCTCGCCGGGTGCGATGCCGTGGTCAATCTGGCCGGCGCGAACGTGGGCTCGCGGCGCTGGACGGACGCGTACAAGGCGAAGCTCCGGTCCGGCCGGGTGCGGGGCACGGCGGCGCTCGCGGAGGCGATGGCTTCGCTGGACGAGCCGCCGAGGGTGTTCGTGAACGGCAGCGCGATCGGCTACTACGGGGAGACCGGCGAGCGTGCCGTCGACGAGAGCGCCCCGCCCGGGGAGGGCTTCCTGCCCTCGCTGGCCGTGGAGTGGGAGGGTGCGGCGGCTCCCGCGCAGGAGGCGGGCGTACGGACGGTGTTCCCGCGCACGGGGCTGGTGGTGGCCCGGCAGGGCGGGGCCTGGGGGCGGCTGTTCCCGCTGTTCAAGGCGGGGCTCGGGGGGCGGCTGGGGGACGGACGGCAGTACTGGTCGTTCGTCTCGCTGCACGACGAGGTGGCCGCGATCCGGCACCTGATCGACCGGGACGATCTGTCGGGCCCGTTCAATGTGACGGCGCCGCAGCCGCTGACGAACCGTGAGATCACCGAGGCGATGGGGCGGGTACTGCACCGCCCGACGCCTTTCCCGGTCCCCGCACAGGTCCTGCGGACGGTACTCGGCGAGTTGGCCGGAGACGTGCTGGGCAGCCAACGGGTGCTGCCGACGCGGCTGCTGGAGTCCGGATTCACCTTCGCGTTCCCGGACATCGAGGGGGCGATCCGGGCGGCCGCCAAGTAATCGAAGGGTCAAGCCGGGCTTCCGCCATGTATCGGTCGGCGACACCGAGCGCCTGCATGCGACCACTGTGCGACCGTGCTCTGTTCATGCGCGACTGTTTTTGACCGATCGCAGCCCTAACCTCGACCCGAACTCGGGTATCCCCGGAGCCAGTTGGGGGCATGACGTCTCCACCGGCCGCGCAACCTCGAGGAGGGGCACGTGCTTGAGCCCGCGTACCAGGCGGACGTCGTCATCGTGGGAGCCGGGGTCGCCGGACTCTCCGCGGCGCATCGGCTGACCAGCGCAGGAGTGAGGACCGCAGTGCTGGAGGCCGCCCCTTACCCGGGCGGCCGCATGTCGACCGAGAAGGTCGACGGGTTCCGGCTGGACCGGATGGGCCAGCTCCTGTCGACGTCGTATCCGGAGCTACGGCTGACACCCGGGCTCGACGCGCTGGCGCTGCGCCCCTTCGCGCCGGGCGTACTGCTGCACAGCGACGGGCGCCGGCATCGCGCGGGCGCGGTGGCGAGCCCGATGAGCGCTCGGCGCGCGAGGGGCGCACTCCATGCGGTGCGCGCCCTGGCGAGCGCCCCGAGGACCGGGCCCGTACGGGGCGTTCCGGGACAGGGCCCCATACCGCGGGTTCGCGCGGGGGCACCGCTGGGTACCGCCGTGGACCAGGCCCGGCTCGGCGCCGCGCTCGCCCGGCTGGCGACCGTGCCGATCGAACGGCTGCTGTCCCGCCCCGAGTTGCCCGCCGCGCAGGCGCTCGCGGAGCGGGGCGTTCCGGCTCGGACGATCGACGGCTTCCTGCGGCCGCTGCTCGCCGCGCTGCTGTGCGACCCGGAGCTGACGACGTCCAGCCGGTGCGCGGATCTGGCACTCCGCTCCTTCGCGAGCGGACGGATGTGCATGCCCGAGGGCGGCGCCGAAGCGCTGCCGGAGCTGCTGGCACGGGCGTTGCCGCCGGGCACCGTGCACACCGGTGTGCGGGTCACGTCGGTCGCGACGACGTCCGTGACCACCGCCGAGCACGGCGAGATCCGCTGCCGGGCCGTCCTGCTGGCGACGGACGCGCGGACCGCCGCCGAACTGCTGCCGGGCCTGCGCGTCCCGGACTTCCACCCGGTGACCGTCGTCCACCACACGACCGACGAGCCGCCGACGACCGGCGCCTCGCTGCTGCTCGACGCCGACCGGGGCGGCCCGGTCGCGCACACCGCGGTGATCAGCCAGGTCGACCCGAGCCGCGCACCGGCGGGCCGCACGCTCGTCTCGTCGACGGTCCTCGGCACGCCGCCGCCCGACATCGACACGGCCGTGCGGATGCACTTGTCCCGCCTCTACGGCACCGCCACGGCACGCTGGGAGACCCTCGCCGTGCACCACACCCCGGAGGCCGTCCCCGCGATGCGCCCGCCCCACGACCTGCGCCGTCAGGTTCGCCTCCTGGCGGGCCTGTACGTCTGCGGCGACCACCGCGACACCAGCACGGTCCAGGGCGCCCTGCACTCGGCCCACCGGGCCGCGGCGGCGATCCTGACGGACCTGGGGGCGGCGGGGTCCATGCACAGGGCGGAGCCGGTCCCCACCGCCAGGGCCGCCTGAAGCACCCCTACCCCAGGGCGGCGACCTTGTCGCGATACCCCCTCACCGGCGCCGCGTCCCGGTACGGCTCCAGCCTCCGCTCGAAATCCTTGACGTACTCGATCGCCCGCACCGACCGCATCTCCGCGGCAGCGCCCGCGGCCTCGGCGCCCAGCGCGCAGGCCTGGTCGAGTTCGCCGAGGCCGAGGCGGGCGGAGGCGAGGACGACGCGGGAGAACAGGCGGCTGCGGGCGTAGGCGGGGGCGCGCAGCTGCAGGGACCGCTCGGCATGCTGGGCCGCCGCGCGGAACTGCTGCAGGTCCCGGTGGCAGTGGCCGAACTCGTCGGCGAGCTGCGCCTCGTCGAAGAAGCGCGCCCAGTGCGGGACGTCGTCGACGGGGCGGGCCGCTTCGAGGGCGCGCTCGGCCCGCACCAGGGAGGCGGTGCAGGCGCGCACCTCGCCCAGTACGCCGTGCCCGCGCGCCTCGCACGCGTGCAGCAGGGCCTGCACGACCGGCGGCGCGCTGGTCCCCACACCCTGCTGGGCCACGCGCGCGAGCTGGACCGCCTCACGGCCGTGCCCGAGGTAGACGGCCTGGCGGCTCATGGTGACCAGGACGTAGGCGCCGAAGGCCCGGTCGCCGGCCGCCTGCGCGAGCCGCAGCGACTGCACGAAGTAGCGCTGGGCGAGCCCGTGCGCCGCGATGTCGTACGACGTCCAGCCCGCGAGCCTCGTGAGGTCGGCGGCGGCCGCGAAGAGGCGGCGGCCGGTCTGTTCGCCGTAGGTGCCGCGCAGCATCGGCTCGCACTCGTGCTCCAGGTAGCGCACCAGGGCCTGCCGGGCGTGGCCGCCGCCGTACATGTCGTCGAGGGAGCGGAACAGCTCGCCGACCGAGCGCAGCGCGGCGATGTCGCCGCCGGTGACCTTCTGGCCGGGGCCGCGCTCGGCCTGCCCGCGCTGGCGGGGTACGGCCGTCGGGCGGCCCTGCACCGGGATGCGGGCGATCGTCTCGCCGCGGGCGACCTTCTCGTCGGCGCGGCCGATCAGCCAGTCCCGGCTGGGCACGACGAGGCCGGCCGGGGTGAACGCGATCTTGCGCAGCTCGGCGTGGCTGCCGGAGTCCTTGCGCCACAGGCCGCTGACGATGTCGACGGCCTCCTCCGGTGTCGCGGCGAACTCCAGCCCCGCGTACACGGGCGCGCAGGCGTCGAGGCCGAGGTCCTGGGCGGAGAGCCGGCGGCCGAGGCGGCGCGTGAAGACCTCGGCGATGAGCGCGGGCGTCGTACCGCGTGGCTGCTGCCCGCGCAGCCAGCGGGTGACCGAGGTCTTGTCGTATCTGAGATCAAGCCCGTGTTCGAGGCCGAGCTGGTCCACCCGGCGGGCGAGACCCGCGTTGGAGAATCCCGCTTCTGCGATGAGCGCGGCGAGCTGGCGGTTGGGAGTGCGCTGCGCGGGTCGTTCCGTCATCTGCGGTGCGGTCTCCTGCCTTTCGGGCCTTGCGGGGCCGTACGGCCGCGGGTGCCCGGATTGCCGGTGAGCAGCCCTTTTGGCCTGCTCGAACGGCGCGAATGTAGCGGAGAGTAAGCAGCCGATCGCACATTACGCCGCCCATTCATCCGATCGTGTGAGGATTGCCCTACCGGGCTGACGCGGACCGCGAGACGTCACCCGAACGAGCCGGTCGTACAGTGGCGTAGGCACGCTTTGTGCCTTACGACCTTCTAGGCACCAGGGAGGCGCTTGCCGTGAGTGAGTTGCGGTTCGTGCGCATGGGGTTCGGAGCGGACGCCGTCGAGTACCAGCAGGCGTGGGACGAGCAGCGCCGGGTGCACGCGGCGCGGTTCGAGGACGAGATCCCCGACACGGTTCTGCTGCTCGAGCACCCCCCGGTGTACACGGCGGGCCGGCGCACGGCGGACAACGAGCGGCCCCTGGACGGCACGCCGGTCATCGACGTGGACCGCGGCGGCAAGATCACCTGGCACGGCCCGGGGCAGCTCGTCGGTTACCCGATCCAGAAGCTGCCGCGCCCCGTGGACGTCGTGGCCCATGTACGCCGGCTGGAGGAGGCCCTGATCCGCACCTGCGCGGAGTTCGGCCTGGAGACCAGCCGCGTCGAGGGCCGCAGCGGGGTGTGGGTCCTGGGCGACCCGGTCGAACAGCGTCCGTCGTTCGGCGGACTCGCGCTGGACTTCGACCCCCGCCTGACGGACGAGGAGTTCGACCCGCGTCTCAACGGCCCCGAGTACGCCCCCTCCAACGCCGGCCAGCGGCGCGAGGACCGCAAGATCGCGGCGATCGGGATCCGGGTCGCGAAGGGCGTGACCATGCACGGCTTCGCCCTGAACGTGAACCCGGACAACAAGTGGTTCGACCGGATCATCCCGTGCGGGATCCGCGACGCGGGCGTCGCCTCGCTGGCCGCCGAGCTCGGCCGGGACGTCACGATCGACGAGGTGCTGCCGGTCGTCGAGCGGCACCTGACGGACGTACTGGAGAACGCCGATCTGAAGCCGCGGGAGATCGAGAGGGAACCGGCGGCATAAACGGGCCCGTGGAGGGGCTGACACCCACGCAGGCATTCAAATCCACGGGCGTACCCTTGAGGGCGCCGAAGAATCAATCGCTAGGGAGCCGGTCGTGTCCGCAGTCTCACCCGACGGACGCAAGATGCTGCGCCTGGAGGTCCGCAACGCCCAGACCCCCATCGAGCGCAAGCCCGAGTGGATCAAGACCCGGGCGAAAATGGGCCCCGAGTACACGAAGATGCAGAACCTCGTGAAGAGCGAGGGCCTGCACACGGTCTGCCAGGAAGCCGGCTGCCCCAACATCTACGAGTGCTGGGAGGACCGCGAGGCGACCTTCCTCATCGGTGGCGACCAGTGCACCCGGCGCTGCGACTTCTGCCAGATCGACACCGGCAAGCCCGAGGCGCTCGACCGCGACGAGCCGCGCCGCGTCGGCGAGTCCGTGGTCACCATGGACCTGAACTACGCCACCATCACCGGCGTCGCCCGCGACGACCTCCCGGACGGCGGCGCCTGGCTGTACGCGGAGACCGTGCGCCAGATCCACCAGCAGACCGCCGAGCGCGAGGCCGGCCGCACCAAGGTCGAGCTGCTCGCCCCCGACTTCAACGCCGTACCGGAGCTGCTCCAAGAGGTCTTCGCCTCCCGCCCCGAGGTCTTCGCGCACAACGTCGAGACGGTGCCCCGGATCTTCAAGCGCATCCGCCCCGGCTTCCGCTACGAGCGTTCCCTGAAGGTCATCACCGAGGCCCGCGACTACGGCCTGGTCACCAAGTCCAACCTCATCCTCGGCATGGGCGAGACCCGCGAGGAGATCAGCGAGGCGCTCCAGCAGCTGCACGACGCGGGCTGCGAGCTGGTGACCATCACGCAGTACCTGCGCCCGTCCGTGCGCCACCACCCCGTGGAGCGCTGGGTCAAGCCGCACGAGTTCGTGGAGCTGAAGGACGAGGCCGAGCAGATCGGCTTCTCCGGCGTGATGTCCGGCCCGCTGGTGCGGTCCTCGTACCGTGCCGGGCGGCTCTACCAGATGGCCATCGAGAAGCGAGGCTCCTACGTCGCGTCGCAGGCTGTCTGATGGCACGGAGTGCCACCAGGTTCATGTGAACCTGCGCACAAGCAACTGCCCTCCGGCAGCGGCCGATTGACGCGGTCCTGGACGTCCCCGCAGATAGGGGCACCATCAGGGCCGCGTCAAGCATTTCCGGCCGCGCATCAAGGTTTCATTGGTGTTTGACCGGTCGGTCACGCCCTGGTAACACCAATCAGTGACCCTGGTTTTACACCCCGTGCACCACTCACGAAGCCGCCATTCCCGAGGGGGGACCTCCACCATGCAGGCCGCGCCCGTTCGCGCCACCGCCATCCCGTCGTTCACCACTGCACTGCGTGCCGTCGAGTCGCTGCTGATGAGCAGCGGCCAGCGCACCGCCCGTCGCAACGCCTGGACGTCCGTGCTGGAGGACCGCCGTCGCGCCAAGGACCGGGTCGAGGCGCAGCGCGTCCTGGACCAGGTCACCACCGTCCGTCCCTGACTCCGGCGCGCTCCCCTGCGCTCCGGCATGGCACTGCCGTCGTCGGCGCTTCCGGGGGCACGTAGACTTCGTGGCATGGCGAGGAAGGACACGGCAGCGGACGCTGCAAACCCCGGGCGACTCAAGCAGATCGCTCTGACCTACAAGATGACCCGCAAGGCCGACAAGAAGATCGGTCTTGTACTCGCGGCTGTCGGAATCGTCACCTTCGGTGTCTTCCTCGCGATCGGTTTCTTGATCGGTCACCCCATCTATCTCGGCATCCTGGGCCTGCTGCTCGCCTTCCTCGCGTCGGCGATCGTGTTCGGGCGCCGGGCCGAGCGGGCGGCCTTCGGGCAGATGGAGGGCCAGCCGGGCGCCGCAGCGGCCGTGCTGGACAACATCGGCCGAGGCTGGAACACGACCCCCGCGGTGGCGATGAACCGCAGTCAGGACGTGGTCCACCGCGCCGTCGGCAAGGCCGGCGTCGTGCTGGTCGCCGAGGGCAACCCGAACCGGGTGAAGACCCTGCTGGCCGCCGAGAAGAAGAAGATGAACCGCATCGTCGCGGACGTGCCGGTGCACGACCTGATCGTGGGCACGGGGGAGGGCCAGGTCGAGCTGAAGAAGCTGCGGACCACCATGCTGAAGCTGCCGCGCGTGCTGACCGGTCCCCAGGTGACCGCCACCAACGACCGGCTCAAGGCCATGGGCGACCTGATGAGCAACATGCCGCTGCCCAAGGGTCCGATGCCCAAGGGCATGAAGCTGCCGAAGGGCGGGCCGAAGGCTCGCTGACCTCCCTCATACATCGATGGGGGCGCCGGGACTGATCCGGGCGCCCCCATCGTCGTATGCGAAGCGTGCGGTACGAGGAGTACGTTCGATTTATGCGAGGCGTACGGAGGTCAGATCCGTACCTCGACCGTGTGGGCCAGCCGGTCGTGCAGGCCGCGGCCGTCGCGGTCCCAGATCAGGGCCGGGATGGCGACGCACAGCAGGGCCGTGCGCAGCAGGGCGCGCAGCGGGTTCACGGTGCCGGTCTCCAGGACGACCACGCGCAGGCCGAAGAGGCGCTTGCCCGGGGTGAAGCCGACGGTGCCGACGGTCAGGACGCTCATCAGGAAGAACAGCAGCAGCGCCCAGTTGCTCGTCGCCTGACCGTAGCCGTCCGTAATGAGACCGTATGCGATCAAGACACAGATGCCCCAGTCGACGGCCAGGGCCCCGAGCCGGCGTCCCGGGCGGGCGATGGAGCCCGGTCCCTCCTCGGGGAGACCGAGCTGCTGACCCCGGTATCCGAAGTCGACACCGGCGTCCTCGGCGGCCGCGCGGGGGCCCGAGAGCCAGGATCCGATTGCTTGCCTCTTGTCCACGCGACCACGGTACTGTGCCCGTTTTGCGATGTGGACAGGTGGGGGGAGGTCGGGGATGTCCGGTTAACGTGTGCGAAACAAACGGGTCACGCCCGAGAAATCACCCGTCCCTAGGGTCGAGGTCAGCGTGTGCCACCGCACTGGCCGCACGACCGAACTACCACCCCGGACCGACGGGTCGGGAGTAGGAGGAGCTGGATGTTCCAGAACGCCGACGAGGCCAAGAAGTTCATCGCGGACGAGGACGTCAAGTTCATCGACGTCCGGTTCTGCGACCTGCCGGGCGTGATGCAGCACTTCACGATCCCTGCCACGGCCTTCGACCCTGCCGAGGAGCTCGCGTTCGACGGCTCCTCGATCCGCGGCTTCCAGGCCATCCACGAGTCCGACATGGCGCTGCGCGCCGACCTGTCCACCGCGCGCGTCGACCCGTTCCGCCGCGACAAGACGGTCAACATCAACTTCTTCATCCACGACCCGATCACGGGCGAGCAGTACTCCCGTGACCCGCGGAACGTGGCGAAGAAGGCGGAGGCCTACCTCGCCTCCACCGGTATCGCCGACACCGCGTACTTCGGCCCCGAGGCCGAGTTCTACGTCTTCGACAGCGTGCGCTTCAAGACCGCCGAGAACGAGGCGTACTACCACATCGACTCCGAGGCGGGTGCCTGGAACACGGGCGCGCTGGAGGACAACCGCGGTTACAAGGTCCGCTACAAGGGTGGTTACTTCCCGGCCCCGCCGGTCGACCACTTCGCCGACCTGCGCGCGGAGATCTCCCTGGAGCTGGCCGCCTCCGGCCTCCAGGTCGAGCGCCAGCACCACGAGGTGGGCACCGCCGGCCAGGCCGAGATCAACTACAAGTTCAACACGCTGCTCGCCGCGGCCGACGACCTGCAGCTCTTCAAGTACATCGTGAAGAACGTCGCCTGGCGCAACGGCAAGACGGCGACCTTCATGCCGAAGCCGATCTTCGGTGACAACGGCTCGGGCATGCACATCCACTCGTCGCTGTGGTCGGGCGGCTCCCCGCTCTTCTACGACGAGGCCGGCTACGCGGGCCTGTCGGACACCGCCCGCTTCTACATCGGCGGCATCCTCAAGCACGCTCCGTCGCTGCTGGCCTTCACCAACCCGACGGTGAACTCCTACCACCGCCTGGTCCCGGGCTTCGAGGCGCCGATCAACCTGGTGTACTCGCAGCGCAACCGCTCCGCCGCGATGCGTATCCCGATCACGGGCTCCAACCCGAAGGCCAAGCGCGTCGAGTTCCGCGCGCCCGACTCCTCCGGCAACCCGTACCTGGCCTTCTCGGCCCTGCTGCTCGCGGGGCTGGACGGCATCAAGAACAAGATCGAGCCGGCCGAGCCGATCGACAAGGACCTCTACGAGCTGGCTCCCGAGGAGCACGCGGGCGTCGCGCAGGTCCCGACCTCGCTCCCGGCCGTCCTGGACCGTCTGGAGTCGGACCACGAGTTCCTCCTCCAGGGCGACGTCTTCACGCCGGACCTGATCGAGACGTGGATCGACTTCAAGCGCGCGAACGAGATCGCCCCGCTGCAGCTGCGTCCGCACCCGCACGAGTTCGAGATGTACTTCGACGTGTGATCGACGCCTGATCTCAGGCACCGAGGCATAGCGCCCGCGCCCCCGCTGTTCTCCTGACAGCGGGGGCGCGGGCGTATGTTCTATTCTGCCTCTGCCGATGGACGACACGGGGGTGGGCGGGATGCCGGAGCGGCACGAACACGACGATCAAGAACGCGAGTTCGACCTGAAGTGGGCGGACAACGCCGAGCACAAGGAGCCCTCGGCGCGGGCCCGTATGCTCGCCGCGCGCTGGAAGGACAACCCGCCCGGGCCGGTGCCGTTCCGGGGTGAGCCCGATCATGTGGCACGGCGGCAGCGCAGGTCGGGCTGGGTGTCCACGGCCATCGTGCTGGGCTGCGTCGCCGGGGTGATCGTGCTGCTGGGCTACATCAACTTCCGCGCGGGCTACTAGGCCGTCGGCCTGCGGTCCCGCGCTGCCGGCCATTGCCGGTCCTGGGGCCGATCACGACCCGTTCATGGGAGTCACCGGGTGCACACTGGGCAGTGGGACGAGTGCCTGAGTGCGCGGGGTGATGCGAAATGCAGAGCCGGTTCCGGAGTGATCGGCGGTTGACCGCCCGAATGGGGATCACTCTGTTTCTGCTCGGTTTGTTGTACGTGGCGTTCGTCGTCGCGTTGATCTTTCTGCTGAAGTCCTGGGTGCTCGTCGTGGTCGTGGCGGCGGCGCTGCTGGGGGCCCAGTACTGGTTCTCCGACCGGGTCGCGCTGTTCGCGATGCGGGGGCGGGTCGTGGAGCGGGAGGAGTATCCCGAGCTGCACGGGGTCGTCGACCGGCTGTGTGCCATCGCCGATATGCCCAAGCCCGTGGTCGCCGTGTCGGAGATGGACATGCCGAACGCGTTCGCCACGGGGCGCAATCCCGATCATGCCGTGGTCTGTGTGACCACGGGGCTGCTGCGGCGCCTGGAGCCGGACGAGCTGGAGGGTGTCCTCGCGCACGAGCTGTCGCACGTGGCGCACAAGGACGTCGCCGTGATCACGGTCGCCTCGTTCCTCGGCGTGATCGCGGGGCTGATCGTACGGTTCGCCTTCTACTCTCAGCTGTTCAGCGACGGGCGCCGGGATCAGAACACCGCCGTGATCTTCGCCGCCGTGATGGGCGTGTCGGCGGCCGTGTACGCGCTCAGCTTCCTGCTGATCCGGGCCCTGTCCCGGTACCGGGAGCTGGCCGCCGACCGGGCCGCGGCGCTGCTCACCGGGCGGCCCTCGGCGCTGGCGTCCGCCCTGACCAAGGTCTCCGGCGACATCGCCCGCATCCCCACCAAGGACCTGCGGACGGCGCAGGCCTTCAACGCCTTCTACTTCACCCCGGCCCTGGGCCGCGAGCCCGGCATCGCGCGCATCTTCTCGACTCACCCGAGCCTGGAACAGCGGCTCGACCAGCTGGGACGGATCTCCGCCGAGCTCGGCGAGGCTGCGGCTCCCGGAGGGGCGTGAGCATGGGGCTGCTGGACATTCTGCTGGGCCGTACGAAACCGGTCGCGCCCGATCTCGACCAGCTCTTCGGGCTGCCGTCGGCGGCGATCACGCTGGAGGCGGCGGCCGGGTTCCGGCCGACCGGCAGCGGGGCGGTGTGCTTCGCCACGGTCGAGGGCGCCGTCTTCGAGCAGACGCACCGCGAGGTGCAGGCGCTGCTCGACGCGGACGCGGAGCGCGAGGGCCGGCCGGTGCAGCTGACGCGGGACGGCTACGGCTACTCGTGGCTGGTCTCCCGACGCACGCCCGAGCAGCTGCCGGAACTGGTCAACGACCTGCACGCGGTGAACAGCGCGATGGAGGTCAACGGCTTCGGCCCGCAGCTGCTGTGCTCGCTGGCGGGATTCGAGTACGCAGGGGGTGAGGGGCCAAAAGCCGGCGACGGGGCGGAAAGCGGCGAGCCGGGGCGGCGGATGGCGCTCGTCTACCTCTACAAGCGCGGCACCTTCTATCCCTTCGCACCCCTGCCCGGTGCGACGGAACGCCGCGACAACGCGCTGGAGCTGCGGGTGCGGGCGGCCCTCGCGAACGACCTGCGGATCGAGCAGGACCTGAACCGCTGGTTCCCGCTGTGGGGTGCCCCCGGCCTGTGACCGGGGGCACCTCGCACTGCGGGCGCAACCCCCGCGGCCTACCACCGCGGGTGGTTTCACTTGCTCTTCTCGCGCTCCTGACGGCGCGTCTCGATAGGGCGCTCGCGGCGGTAGCGGCGCTCCCACTTGGCCTGCATGTCACGGCGGTCGCGGTAGGCGCGGTAGTCCGCGGGCATGGAGCCTCCGGACGGGGCCCCTCCCCCGCCACCGCCCGCACCACCGCTCGGCGCGGAGGCGCTGCGGCCGTACTGCAGGTAGAGGAAGAGCACCGCGACGGCGGCCAGCCAGTAGAGGTGGTTGTCGAATCCTAAGATCACCAGGACGACGGTCCCGGAGATGACGATGGTGCCCATCACGGGCCTCCGTGAGCGTGGGTTGGATCTGGATCTGGTGGATCTCGAGCGGTGACCGATGGATGCCCGACGGGGCGCTGGGGGATGGCGACCGTCCGTCGGTGCGTAGAGAGTAGCCCCGAGTCCGCAGGGTGACGCCCGCCCTGCGAAAAGCGGCGTGAACTGCTCCGTTACGCATGTCCAGGGTAGGGAGACGGTCACTCGGCGTGCATCTCCTTTTCCCGGGGCCCGAGTTCGGCCGGTGGCCGCTGTGAGTGAATGGGCGCATGACCGAGCTCTCCTCCTTCACCCACACCCACGACGGTGAACTGCTCAGCTGCGTGTACGGCGGTGCCGCCGCCGGCCCGGAAACGGCCACCGCCGTCCTGCTGCACGGCGCGGGCGTCGGCAGCAAGGAACGGCTGCTCCCGATGCTTGCCGAGTTCGTGTCCCGTGGCTGCCGCGGGCTCGCCCTCGACTTCTCGGGGCACGGCGAAAGCAGCGGTGCGCCAGGGGAGTTGAGCCTGCGGCGACGCTGCGAGCAGGCGGTCTCCGTGATCGACGCGTGCGTGCCGGCGGACGGTCCGCTGATCCTCGTGGGCTTCAGCATGAGCGGACAGACGGTGACGGATCTCGTCGCGCACTACGGGGAGCGCGTGGCGGCGATCGGGCTGTGCGCGCCCGCCGTGTACGCCGAGGAGGCCTGGGATGTGCCGTTCGGCGAGGGGAACGGGCGGTTCAGCGAGATCATCCGCAGGCCGGACGGCTGGCGCGGGGCACCCGCATTCGAGGTGCTGCGGGGGTACGAGGGCCGGGCGGTGCTCGCGGTGCCGGGGACGGACGCGATCATCCCGCCGGAGGTGACGGAGGCGGTTCAGGACGCGCTGGCCGCGCACGCCCAGTTCACACGGTTCGAGGTGCCGGGCTCGGAACACATGCTGGGCCTGTGGTTCCAGGAACATGCCGGGGACCGGCGGGAGTTCGTCACCGCGGTGCTGGCCGGGCCGGGCGACCGGGGGTGGACGGCCACCCGGTCGTGGCTGGCCAAGCAGGTGCCGCAGGGGCGGACGGTCGCCGGTGCCGCCTTCGCCAAGGGAGGCTGGAGCTCGCAGATGCGGCGGCTCACCCTCGACGACGGCACCGGGCTCGCGCTGCGCACGTTCGTGAAGCCCTTCTTCCGCAGGCACGCGCCGGGACTGCTGGCCCGTGAGGCGTCGGTCCTGACCCTGCTCGCCGCACAGGAGGGCGTCCCCGCAGCCGAGTTGATCGCCGTCGACGCCACCGCCGAGCACTGCGACCACCCCTCGCTGCTGATGTCACTCCTGCCGGGCCGGGTGCGGGTGGACGACGAGGACCTGGACCGGCGCCTGGACCTGCTGGCGGCCCAACTCGCCGCGATCCACCGGGTCGTACCGGACGAGCGCCCGCGGCCGTACCAGGCGTGGACGTCCGCGGAGCGGGTGCGGACGCCGTCGGGCGGGCTGTGGGAGCGGGCCGTGGAGGTGATCCGGC
Source organism: Streptomyces sp. NBC_01017 (assembly GCF_045162795.1). NCBI lineage: Bacteria > Bacillati > Actinomycetota > Actinomycetes > Kitasatosporales > Streptomycetaceae > Streptomyces > Streptomyces sp. NBC_01017. The sequence goes on along the minus strand of NZ_CP108683.1, from coordinate 7,646,296 downwards.
AGGAGCCTCCGGCGTACGAGGGATGCTTCCTGCACCGGGACTTCCACCCGGGGAACGTGCTCTTCACGGGTACGGGTGAGGACTGCCGGATCAGCGGGGTCGTCGACTGGGTGGAGACCTCGTGGGGCCCCGCCGACCTCGACGTCGCCCTCCCCACTGCCTTGAGGGCGTGGGAGGTGCCCCCAGCTCCACCGCGCTCGCGCTGCTGCACGGGCCCGCGTACGGCCTCGGCTTCCGGGACCGGTACGAGGCGCACGGCGGGCGGCGGCTCGCCGACGGGGAGGACCACCTGTACTGGCGGCTGATCGACGCCCTCGCCTACTCCCCCGACGCGGCGAAACTCGCCGGGCCGTGGCGTGAGCTGGGGCGGACCGAGCTGACGCCCGAGGTGCTTGGCGGGCGGCTGACGGCGTACGTGGAGGGGCTGCTGGAGTCGTACGGCTGACCGTGCCGCCCGGGCCGTACGGCTCAGGTGCTCAGACGCCGTGCGTGGCCCTGACCACGCCGGCGCCGACGGCCGCGCCCAGGGCCGTGTGGTCGCTGACCGTCTGGTTCGCGTAGGCCAGTGCGAAGTCGGTGACCGCGCGGTCGAAGGTGTCGGCGCCGCCGAGGTAGCCGGCGATGGCGATACGGTCGCCGGAGCGGGCGTGGGCGCGGGCGAGGGTCGTGCCGCACAGGCGGGTGTAGGCGAGAAGGGCCTCCGGGCTCATCCCGGCGACGTCCGTGGAGCCCTTCATGTCGCGCAGCTGACGCCAGTAGAAGGCACGGCCCTGCGGCCCGGACATCCAGCCGAGGAAGATGTCGCCGGTCGCCTGCATCAGACGCTGGCCCGCGACGACCCGATGGCCGTGGTGGACGAAGGGCCCGCTCGGCAGATGTTCCTCCAGTACGGACGGCCGCGCCTCCTTGATCTGCAGGAACAGCGGGTCGTCGGTGTCCCGTCCGGCGAGCAGCACGAGGAAGCAGCGCAGTCCGACACTGCCGACGCCGACGACCTTGCGGGCGGCGTCCACGAAGCGGTAGCGGTCGAGGAGCAGGCGGCGCTCCTCGGAGAGGGTCGAGCGGTAGTCGCTGAAGATCTTGCGAAGCGAGGCCATGTCGGAGGTGCCCGCGCGTTCGAGGAGCGGCGGGTCGTGGATGATGCGCCGGCGTCCGTCGACGATCTCGGTCAGCCTGTCGAAGCCCCGCATGCTGGTGCGGCGGCGGGCGCGGCCGAGGCTGGCCTCGACGCTGCGGCGGTCGCGGGTGGAGCGGACCAGGGGCAGGAGCTGCTGGGCGTCGATGCGGGTGTGCCAGACGGCGAGCTCGCCGAGCTGGGCCAGCCGCCGGATGGTGGTGCGGTACGCGGTCACGGCCGCCAGGGCCACGCGGCCGGCCTTGGCGTCCGGGTGGCCGATCTCGCGGGCGGCCACGGCGACCGAGGCGGCGAGCCGTTTCACGTCCCACTCGAACGGGCCGCAGCACGTCTCGTCGAAGTCGTTCAGATCGAACAGCAGGGAGCGTTCCGGGGAGGCGTACAGCCCGAAGTTGAGCAGGTGGGCGTCGCCGCACAGCTGCACGGTGAGGCCGGTGTGCGGGGCGGCGGCGAGGTCGGCGGCCATCACGGCGGCGGCGCCGCGCAGGAAGGCGAACGGGGACGCCGTCATCCGGCCGTACCTGATCGGCAGCAGCTCCGGCAGCCGGTCGCGGCCCTGGCGTTCCAGTACGGCGACAGGGTCGGGCCGGTCGACGGAGGGGACCCAGGCGGCGTGGGCGGAGCGGGACACGTGCTTGCGGGCGGCCTTGCCCCGACGGGCCCGCTCGGCGGGCGTCATGGGGGTCGTCACCGGGACGCGATTCTGTCCACGGCCGTCGCGTGCACCGGCCGCCGTATGCCAGGCCTGCCCATCGCACCTCCCGCTGCCGCCGCCCGCTCGGGCGAGTCCGCCGCTCGGTCCGTCCCCCGGCCTTCCCCCGGTCCGTCCCCCGGTTCATCGCGCTCCTGATGGCAGTGAAGGCGGGGCCGGGGGTGTGCGCATGCCGGGTACGGCAATCGGGTGACGGGCGAGCCCGCCTCGGGTGGCCGGGCATGACCGGGACCGCGACCGGTGCGAGGGCCGTTGTCAGTGGGGTCCGGGAGGATGCAGTCACTGGCTGGGTGACGGCATGACGGGTGGAGGCCGGGATGGGTGACGGGCTGCGGTACATCGGGGTGGCGGAGCGGCGGGCCCGGCTGGGGGTGCGGCATCGGCTGGCCGGGGCGGCTCGGGCCGGGCGGCCGGAGGACGTCGCCGAGTCCCTGGTCGCGCTGCACGGCACCGATCCGGCGACCGTGTACCTGGCCGTGGGGGCGCGGCTGGCGGAGCCCGGGAAGACCGTCGCGGAGACCGAGCGGGCGCTGTACGAGGAGCGGGCGCTGGTCCGGATGCACGGCATGCGGCACACCGTGTTCGTGTTCCCCACCGGGCTGACGGCCGTCGTGCATGCCTCGACCGGCCTCGCGGTGGCCGCCCGGGAGCGGGCCACGCTGGTCAAGCAGATGGCTGCGGCGGGAGCGCCGGACGCCGCCTGGCTTGCGGAGGTCGAGGAGTCGGCGCTGGCCGCGCTGGCCCGGCGCGGCCAGGCGACGGCGGCCGAACTCGCCCAGGACGAGCCGCGGTTGCGCGAGCAGTTCCTGTACGGGGCCGGAAAGAGCTACGAGGGCATGCACACCGTCTCGACACGGCTGCTGCGGGTGCTGGGCGTCGAGGGGAAGGTCGTGCGCGGGCGGCCGCTGGGCTCCTGGACGTCCTCGCAGTTCCGGTGGGCTGTGGCACCCGAGCATCCCGAGCTGGACGTGGCCGGGGCACAGGCGGAGCTGGTCCGGCGCTGGCTCGCGGCGTGCGGGCCCGCGACGGAGTCCGACCTGAAGTGGTGGACGGGGTGGCGGGTCACCGAGGTGCGCCGGGCGCTCACGGCGATCGGGGCCCAGGCCGTGGCCCTGGACGAGGGGACGGGGTACGTCCTCGACGGCGACGACGGTCCGGTGGCCGGGGCCGCTGAGCCGTGGGCGGCGCTGCTGCCGGCGCTCGACCCCACGGCGATGGGGTGGCAGCGGCGGGAGTGGTATCTGGCGCCGGAGCTGTGGCCGTCCCTGTTCGACCGGAGCGGCAACGTGGGGCCGACGGTGTGGTGGAACGGGCGGGTGGTGGGCGGATGGGCCCAGCGCCGGGACGGGGAGATCGTCTGGCGGTTGCTGGAGGATCTGGAGGGTGCGGAGCGGCGAGCGGTGGAGGCCGCGGTCGCCGTGGAGGCGGAGGGGTTGCGGGGGTGGGTGGGGGCGGCTCGGGTGACGCCTCGCTTTCGGACGCCGCTGGAGCGGGAGTTGTCCGCGTAAGGGACTGTTCCGGATTGTTCCGGGTTTTCCGGGTGCCCTCGTCGTTGAGGGCACCCGGCTGCGCTGTCTACCTCGAGTACCTCATGAGCGCCCGCACCATGTGGCACGTCGTGTCCGACGGTGGGTGGACCCCGATCGTCTCCGCGGTGCTTCGGATCGTCTCGTTGCGGGCCTGGTTCGGCATGAGGACGCCCGAGTCGAGCAGGGCGATCGCCAGGCGCAGGGCCTTGAGGCGGCGGTTGTGGGTGACGTACCACTCGCGCGGACGGCCCGGCGGCAGCGGCCGCTTCTGAACGGGCGCGTACGGCAGGTCGAGCAGCACGGGGTGCTTTGCGGTGGACTGGGTGGGCTTCGCCTTCAGTGCGGCAGCGGGCACAGGCATCCTCCTGTCGCGGTGGAGCGCCGGCCGGATTCCCGGCGACACTCTCGAACACTGCTTACAGTTTACTGCCCGGCACTGACAATCAGGGGGTGCCGTACGTCCATTAAATGCCCTGGTCAGCAACTAAACTGTCGCCGTGTCACGTCGGGTTCGGGAGGTGCGCGTGAGGCGCCAGAAAATTCGAACACGGAGAGGCTCGGATACGGTGGGCGGCATGGAGATCTGGATCAATCCGGCCTGTTCCAAGTGCCGTAGCGCCCTCACGTTGCTGGACGCCGAAGGGGCCGACTACACCGTCCGCCGTTACCTGGAGGACGTGCCCAGCGAGGACGAGATCCGGGAGGTGCTCACTCGGCTGGGACTGGAGCCGTGGGACATCACGCGGACGCAGGAGGCTGCCGCCAAGGAGCTCGGCGTGAAGGAGTGGGCGCGGGACGCCGGTTCGCGGGAGCGGTGGGTGAAGGCGCTGGCCGAGCACCCGAAGCTGATCCAGCGGCCGATCATCACCGCGCAGGACGGTACGGCCGTTGTCGCGCGCACCGATGACGCCGTTCGGGACGCTCTGTCCCGGGAGAGCTGACGGGCGAACCGGCGGTTCCCGGATGGGGTGTGACGCAGGTTACTTCGGCCAACTCCCGTGACCACTGAGTAACTTCGTTCGGCATCTCGTACATAGCGACGTACGCTCCCCTAGCTCTTCAGGAGGCGCGCATGTCGCGTAGGAGGACTCTCAGTCCGAAGAAAAAGCTCGCGCTGTTGCTGAGTGCGGCGACGGTGGCGGGCGGCGGTGCCTTCGTCATGGCGAGCACCTCGAACGCCTCGCAGACGCCGACCGTCAAGTCCGCCGCGGAGTCGACCGTCTGTCAGGGGCTCGCCACCGCGCTCGGCAACAACGAGCGGTTCATCGAGGGGCAACGGGCCGATCCGGACGCGCAGTCCGAGGCGCGGATCGCCAACCGTGAGGCGGTCATCGCGCAGATCAAGGTCCAGCAGGAGGCGTCCGGGTGCGGGGTTGGGGAGTCGGCTCAGGACTCCCAGGCTTCGCAGCCGGCGCCGAGCGCTCCCGCGGGGGATGCCGGTGACGCGGGCGCTGGTGACGCGGGCGCCGGGGAAGCGGGCGCCGGGGATGCAGATAACGCGGGGGCCGGGGAAGCGGGCGCCGGGGATGCAGATAACGCGGGGGCCGGGGAGGCCGGCAACGCGGGGGACGGCGGCGGTGCCGCGGCCTCGGGGCAGCAGGTCTGCAACGGGTCGACCGTCACGCTCTCCGGCGAGGGCGGGGCGCCGGCCGCGTCCAGCAACCAGTTCCCGGCCGGTACGAAGCTGAAGGTCACCAACCTGGACAACAACAAGTCCACGACGGTGGAGGTCACCTCGGTCTCCGGCAGCTGTGCGCTGCTCAACAACGCGGCCTTCGAGCAGGTGCGTGAGCCCGGCAAGTTCCTGATTCGCCGGGCCCTGATCGAGAAGGTGGGGTGAGGCTCCGGTAGTCACGTCGTACGTGTCAAGGGCCCTGCCGCTCGCGGCCACGAGCGGCAGGGCCCACGTGCGTGTGCCTGCACGTGCTTCGTTCACTCCCATCGCATACGAGCGGACGGTGCCCCTCCTTGCGGCGGTACTCGAAGCCCATGTCGGCTCGGTACGGCGCTCACAGCGTGAAACGGGCCACACCAACACCAGGTAACACGGGGTTCACATTCGAGCAATGGCCGGGAAATCGCCTGTTGACAAGCTCCTGAAGCGCGGCGCCCCAGTGCCGCAGCGCCGCAGCGCCCGCAACAGACCCACCCCCGAAGGATGTGGCCCGTGACCTTCAAGGCTGAGTACATCTGGATCGACGGCACCGAGCCGACGGCCAAGCTCCGTTCGAAGACGAAGATTCTGGCCGACGACGCCAAGGGTGCCGAGCTGCCGATCTGGGGCTTCGACGGGTCCTCCACGAACCAGGCCGAGGGTCACGCCTCGGACTGCGTGCTCAAGCCGGTCTTCTCCTGCCCGGACCCGATCCGCGGCGGGGACGACATCCTGGTCCTGTGCGAGGTCCTGAACATCGACATGACGCCGCACGCCAGCAACACGCGTGCCGCACTCGTCGAGGTCGCGGAGAAGTTCGCCGCCCAGGAGCCGATCTTCGGTATCGAGCAGGAGTACACGTTCTTCCAGGACGGCTACCCGCTCGGCTTCCCCAAGGGTGGCTTCCCGGCACCGCAGGGCGGCTACTACTGCGGTGTCGGCGCCGACGAGATCTTCGGCCGTGACGTCGTCGAGGCGCACCTGGAGAACTGCCTCGCCGCGGGCCTGGGCATCTCCGGCATCAACGCCGAGGTCATGCCCGGCCAGTGGGAGTTCCAGGTCGGCCCGCTGGCCCCGCTCGTGGTGTCGGACCAGCTGTGGGTGGCCCGCTGGCTGCTCTACCGCACCGCCGAGGACTTCGGCGTCGCCGCGACGCTGGACCCGAAGCCGGTGAAGGGCGACTGGAACGGTGCCGGTGCGCACACCAACTTCTCCACCAAGGCGATGCGCGAGGGCTACGACGCGATCATCACCGCGTGCGAGTCGCTCGGTGAGGGCTCCAAGCCCCTCGACCACGTCAAGCACTACGGCGCCGGCATCGACGACCGCCTGACCGGTCTGCACGAGACCGCCCCGTGGAACGAGTACTCCTACGGTGTCTCCAACCGTGGTGCCTCGGTTCGTATCCCGTGGCAGGTCGAGAAGGACGGCAAGGGGTACATCGAGGACCGGCGTCCCAACGCCAACGTCGACCCGTACGTCGTGACCCGTCTGCTCGTCGACACCTGCTGCTCCGCGCTGGAGAAGGCCGGCCAGGTCTGATCGTGCCCAGTAGTTCCCGAAGGGGCGCCCACCGGGACGGTGGGCGCCCCTTCGCGTCTGATGAGACGAGGGTCCCGCCGCGGGCAAGTGTCTGCTTCAATGGGGCCATGGCCAGCTTCCAGAAGTACTCCGCGACAGGTCGCCATGACCTCGAGCCCTTCTGGCCTTCCCGTCAGCACCACGACTTCGACCGGGTGTGTTGCCGCGCGTTGAACGCGCGGGCCCTGTAAAGCCGTAACCTTCCGGCCTTCGGCCAGCGCGAAACGACGTACGTCTTCCCAACGGACCTCTCGCGCGAAAGAGCTGACCTCTCATGGCGACCACTCGTTCTCTCTCCACCGCCGCCACGCTCACCTCCCCGAACGGTTCCCGGCACCATCTGCGTGCCGTGGACCGGGACGAGGTGATCGACGTCGCGGACCTGCTGCCGCCGGGCGCCACCTGGCTGCCCGCTCCCCCGCACTCCCTGCCCACGCTTCCGGGGCAGCCGCCGATGATCGGCTACCTGGTGCTCGTCCCGACCGACCAGCACCCGCCGGTCGCGCCGGTCCCCGACGCCGGCGGGGACCCGCTCGTCAGCGTCGACGCCGTACGGCGTACCGCCGCGGTCGACGGGCGTGAACTCGACCTCACCTACCTGGAGTTCGAGCTGCTCGCACATCTGGTGGCCAACCCCCACCGCGTGCACACCCGCGACCAGCTGGTCACCACGGTGTGGGGGTACGGGCATGTGGGCGACGGCCGTACCGTCGACGTCCACATCGCCCGGCTGCGCCGCAAGCTGGGCGCCGAGCACCGGAACACCATCCGCACGGTGCGGCGGGTGGGGTACAAGTACACCCCGCCGGTCGGGCGCTGAGCCGTCGCGGCCGCCTCCCCTGATCTTCTGCTGACGGCAGAGTCCTGTTCCGTCCCGCGCCCGTACCGTGCAGAGTCGGCCGTATGAGGCTTCTGATGCTGGGTGGTACGGAGTTCGCGGGGCGGGCCGCCGTGGAGGCGGCGCTGGGGCGCGGCTGGGACGTGACCGTCTTCCACCGGGGGCGGCACGAGCCGCCGGCCGGGGTGCGGTCGCTGCACGGTGACCGCACCACGCCCGACGGGCTCGCCGCCCTCGCCGAGGCGGAGGGCGACTGGGACGTCGTCGTCGACACCTGGTCGGCCGCGCCGCGTGCCGTGCGGGACACGGCGCGGCTGCTGCGGGGCCGCGCCGGGCGCTATGTGTACGTGTCGAGCTGCTCGGTGTACGCGTGGGCGCCGCCCGCGGGCTACGGCGAGGACGCGCCGCTGGTCGAGGGCGCCGAGGCCGGTGCCGAGCACACCGACTACCCGCGGGACAAGCGGGGCGGGGAGCTGGCCGTCGTCGAGGAGTTCGGGGCGGACCGTTCGGTGCTCGTGCGGGCGGGGCTGCTCGTCGGCCCGTACGAGAACGTCGGCAGGCTGCCGTGGTGGCTGACCCGCATCGCCCGTGGCGGGCCCGTACTGGCGCCGGGGCCGCGGGAGCTGCCGCTGCAGTATGCCGACGTCCGTGATCTCGCGGACTGGATCCTGGGCGCGGTGGAGCAGAAGCTGACCGGGCCTTACAACCTGATGAGCCCGCAGGGGCACGCCACCATGGGCACGTTCCTCGACGCGTGTGTGGCTGCCGTCGGCGCTGCGGCGGAGCTGCGGTGGACCGAGCCCGAGGTCATCCTCGACGCGGGCATCGAGCCGTGGACGCAGTTGCCGGTGTGGGTGCCGCCGGGCACCGACATGCACGACGCACTGCACGCCGCCGACGTGTCCCGGGCGGTCGCGACGGGACTGCGGTGCCGGCCGGTCGAGGAGACCGTCGCCGACACCTGGGCCTGGCTCCAGGACATCGGCGGCACGGCACCCCAGCGCACGGACCGGACGGCGAAGGGGCTCGACCCGGAGGTGGAGGCCAAGGTCCTCGCGGGCGGGGGTGTATCTGGCACCACCCACTGACCGGGGCCCCGGCCCAGTGACCCGCGCCGCCGGTTCCGTGAGACTTGCGGCATGACCTACGACACGAAGAGCGGCACCGGCGGCGACCAGCGGACACGGGCGCGGGGCATGGGACTCGCGGCCGTTCGGGGGCTGGCGCTGGCCCTGGTCTCGCTGCCGGGCGCCGTCCTGTGCTTCGTCCTGTCCCTCGTGTCCATCGCGCTCATCCCCATCGGCGTCGGCATCGTCACGACACCCTGGGTGCTGACCGGGGTACGGGCGTTCGCCGACTGGCGGCGGGTCCTCGCGGCCGAGTGGGGCGGGGTGCGGATTCCGCCGGCGTACCGGCCGTTGCCGAAGGACGCCAACCCGTGGGCCCGCACCTTCGGGATGCTGGGCGACCCGGCGACCTGGCGGGACCTGAGGTGGCTGCCGGTCGACATGACGGCGGGGTTCGTCACCGCACTGCTGCCGGCCGTGCTGCTCTTCTATCCGCTGGAGGGCTTCGCGATCGCGGCGGGGCTGTGGCGGGTCCTGCCCGACGGGTACTGGTACGGCTTCGTACAGGTCGAGGGGCAGGCGTCCGCGCTCGGCGCCGCCGCCCTCGGCCTCGGCCTGCTCTTCATCGCGCACTTCTACACGGCGCGCCTGCTCCAGGTCCACTTCCAGCTGACCCGCGCCGTCCTCGGCGCCGGACAGGGTGAACTTGCCGAGCGCGTAAGGGTGTTGACGGAAACCCGCCAGGACGCCGTCGACACCTCCGCCGCCGAACTGCGCCGTATCGAACGGGATCTGCACGACGGGGCACAGGCGCGGCTGGTGGCGATGGGTATGGATCTCGGGACCATCGAGATGCTGGTCGACAAGGACCCGGAGAAGGCCAAGCAGCTCGTCGCGCAGGCCCGCCGGTCCTCCGCCGACGCCCTCGACGAGCTGCGCGACCTCGTGCGCGGCATCCACCCGCCCGTGCTCGCCGAGCGCGGACTGGGCGACGCCGTACGGGCGTTGGCGCTGCGGCTGCCGGTCGCCACCGAGGTGAACGTGGAGCTGCCCGGGCGGGCCGAGGCGCCCGTGGAGTCGGCGGCGTACTTCGCGGTCAGCGAGGTGCTCACCAACGCCGTCAAGCACGCGGACGCCGACCGGATCTGGATCGACCTGCACCACACGGAGGGAAGGCTGCGCATCACCGTCACCGACAACGGCAGGGGCGGCGCGGTGATCGGGACCGGTTCGGGGCTCGCCGGAATCGAGCGGCGACTGGGTACATTCGACGGCGTCCTGGCCGTCAGCAGCCCCGCGGGCGGCCCCACCATGGTCACCATGGAGATCCCTTGCGCGTTGTCCTAGCCGAAGACCTGTTCCTGCTGCGCGACGGCCTGGTCCGGCTCCTTGAGGCCTACGACTTCGAGATCGCGGCGGCCGTGGAGACGGGCCCCGAGCTGGCGCGGGCGCTGGCCGAACTGGAGCCGGACGTCGCCGTCGTCGACGTACGCCTGCCGCCGACGCACACCGACGAGGGGCTGCAGTGCGCGCTGGAGGCCCGCCGGAAGAAGCCCGGTCTGCCGGTGCTGGTTCTCTCGCAGCATGTGGAGCAGCTGTACGCGCGCGAGTTGCTCGCCGACGGCAGCGGCGGGGTGGGGTATCTGCTGAAGGACCGGGTCTTCGACGCGGACCAGTTCGTGGACGCCGTACGGCGGGTCGCGGCGGGCGGCACGGCGATGGACCCGCAGGTGATCCAGCAGCTGTTGTCCCGGCGCGCGGCCGACGACCAGCCGCTGGCGCGGCTCACGCCCCGTGAGACGGAGGTGCTGGAGCTGATGGCTCAGGGCCGCACGAACGCGGCGATCGCCGAGCGGCTGGTCGTCACGGAACGGGCGATCGCCAAGCACACCGCCAATATCTTCGCCAAACTGGGCCTGGAGGTGTCGGACGACGACAACCGTCGCGTGCTGGCGGTTCTCGCGTATCTCGACCACGGCCGGTGAAAACGGACCCATCCATTTACCCCCCGTGCGGGATCAACAACTGCAGGTATTTCAGAGGCGGTTGAGCACACAGCGTTCTCACGAATCTCTCAACAATTTCCGGGACGGCTGAACACCCCTGGGACGACCTCCGTATCAAAGGGAGCCGCTTCACTCCTGTCGGGCGCCCTCGATGCCCCCGAAAAAGGAAGTCAGAGGAGTTCCATGGGACGCAACACAAGAAAACGCCGTACGCCGCTGGCCACCAAGGCCATTGCCGCATCGGCAGCCCTAGCGCTCGGTGGGGGCGGGCTTGTATGGGCCAACTTCTATGCCTCGGCGCACGAGGACAACTCTGGGTGGAACCAGACGAAGTCCGCGAATGCCCGGGTCGCGACGATCAACTGCCCCGATGTCGGCCAGCAGCTGACGAAGGTGCCGAGGAGCGCGCGCAGGGGTGTCGCCAAGGAGCTGGCGCTGCTGGACAGGCAGGTCACGGATGCCTACAAGCGTCTCGCCGAGACGCGGCAGGCCCAGGCGGGGGACGCCAACTACGTCAACAACGCCATTCTGAGCCCGCTGAAGTCCAAGCGCGTGGCCACGCTCGACCGGATCGGCATCAACATCAACCGGGCCGGCGGGCAGCGCCCTGGGAACCTCGACCAGCTCGCCCAGTGCCAGGGCGTCCCGGTCGAGCAGCCTGAGACCAACGACGGCCAGCAGGACGGGGACCAGAACCAGGACGGTCAGGACCAGAACGACGGTCAGGACCAGAACCAGGACGGTCAGGACCAGAACAACGACGGTCAGGACCAGGGCGGCCAGGACGGCGGCGGACAGGACCAGGGCGGCAACGGCGGGCAGGCCGGCAACGGTCCGTCGGCGGACGACTTCGTCGACATCACGCAGGTCCAGGCCAACGCCCAGCTGGGCGTCGGCGCGAACGGCCTCCCCGCGAACGGGGACAGCGGTTCGACCGGTAGCTTCACCACGAGCTGCGGCACCAACGAGAACGAGAACCGCAACTCGGACAACGTGATCGTCGCTCCCGGTGTCAGCAACGGTGCGCAGCACCAGCACGACTACGTCGGCAACCAGGCCAACAACGCTTTCGCGAGCGACCAGGACCTGGCGAACGGCGACACCACCTGCGAGAACCAGGGTGACCGGTCGTCGTACTTCTGGCCGGTGCTGCGGGTGCAGGACGGTCAGGACGACATCGACGCGGATGCCCCGGGTGGCGGTCAGGACGGCAACGTCGGCACGATCGTCGAGGCCAGCGAGGCGCAGCTGAAGTTCGTCGGCAACAAGACGAGCGAGGTCGTCGCGATGCCGGAGGCTCTGCGCATCATCACCGGTGACGCCAAGTCCTTCGTCAACGGCAACGCCAACGCCAACGCCAACTGGAGCTGCACCGGCTTCGAGGACCAGGTCCAGCTGCACGACAAGCTCCCGATCTGCCCCGAGGGAAGCTCCGTGGTGCGGACGTCCAACTTCCAGAGCTGCTGGGACGGTCAGAACATCGACAGCGCCAACCACCGCACGCACGTGTCGTTCGTCCAGGGCGACGGCACCTGCGCCAACGGTTTCCAGGCGATTCCCCAGCTCCAGGTCCGCCTGGTCTACGACGTTCAGGCCCCGCAGATCCAGGACGGACAGGTCCAGAACGCCTTCGCGGTGGACTCCTTCCCGGACCAGCTGCACAAGGCGATCACCGACCACAACGACTTCATCAACTTCTTCGACGAGAACACGATGAACGAGATGGTCGACTGCATCAACAGCGGCCAGAACTGCCAGTAGCGGTCCTGAACCGGTAACGAAAGCCGGCGGTGGGAATTCCCACCGCCGGCTTTCGTCCGTCCGGGTCCGCGCGGTCAGCTGTGGTGGCCGCCCTTGTTGTGACTGCCACCGGGGTTCATGTGCGCGGAACCCTCCTCCATGGTCCCGCCCAGCTTGCTCCGCAGCGTCGTGACCGTGTTCTCCTGGCCCACGGCGACCCACTTGCGGCCGACGAGGTAGTAGCCGCCGTAGTCCTTCGCGCCGCTCAGCCACTCGGCCTGGCCGCGGTCCGTGGCGAAGGTGGCGAGGATGTACTTCTCCTTGCCGGTCTTGCAGATGGCCTGGCGGATCTCGTCCGCGTCGGTCTGCATGTTCGGGTCGCACTTCGCCATGGCCGCCAGATGCTCCAGGCTGCCGGTCGCCGTCTTCGGCACCTCGGCCTCCTTGTCGCCGCCGGAGCCACAGCCGGCCAGCGCGAGCACCGCCACCGCGCCGGTCAGCGCGAGCATCGGTCGGGTCAATGTCATCGGTTCCTCCGGTCCATGCCGCACAGAGCCCCGACGGGGGGCCTCGTCTCCCATACGGCTGTGGTGTGCGATGCGCTCAAATCAGAGGCTCTCATGGGCACGGGTGTGCGAGTGTGACTCGGTGGACAAGGACTGGGAAGATCGCGTGACCGCCGCATGGGCAACCTTCGACAGCTACCCCGAGGAGGCGGCCGCCGACTTCCGCGCCGTCATCGACGCCCTCGTCGCCGAGCTGCCGGACGACAGCCCGCTGGGCCCCTTCGAGCAGGCGTGTGCCTGGGACTCGACGGGTCATTCGGACCAGGCGGTGCCGCTGTACCGGGAGGCTCTCGCGGGCGGGCTGAGCGGCTACAAGGGCCGGCGTGCCAAGATCCAGATGTCCAGCTCGCTCCGGAACGTCGGCCAGGCGGAGGAGGGCGTCAAGCTGCTGACGCCCGAGCTGGACGCCCCCTCCGACGAACTGGACGACGCGGTACGAGCGACGCTGGCGCTGTGCCTGTCGAGCCTCGGACGTGATCGCGAGGGCCTGTCCCTCGTACTGGGCGCCCTCGCCCCCCATCTGCCGCGCTACCAGCGCTCCATGGGGAACTACGCCCGCGCCCTGCTGGAGCCCGACGACTGAGCCGGCACGGCCTCGCCCCGGCATCGTGCGGGGCGGTGTCGCGCGGCGGTGACCAACCGACGATTCGCTCGTTCTGCTGAACGTGCAGTCACAGGATGTCGCCCCGCGCCCCGCACCCGCCCCGGCCGAGCCGGTCGTCGACGTCGAGCGGGCGGAGGCCGCGCTCGTCGAGCACTATCCGCGGCTCGTCCGGCTCGCCTACCTGGTGCTGCCGCCGAGCCTCGGCCGAAACCGGCGCGTGGTGACCGCGCACTCCCTCACCCAGCGCGCACTTCCCCGCGGCCGGACGGCGGCGACGCCCGCGATCCCGGCCCAGTCGACGGGCCGCGAAAGCGACCCCGGGTACGCCTTCCTGCGGCTCCGGGTCCTGCGCACGGCGCTGGAGGCGGGCCTGCCGCTGCGGCGCCTTGCCTGGCCCAAGCGCTCCCAGCTGCCGCCCCTGCTGCCCCAGATCTGGGGCCTGCGTCTCTTCCCCCGGTCGGGCGGCGCCGACGAGCTCGCGCTGGACCAGCAGCTGTCGGCGCTGTCCGGCCCGGCGCGGGCGGCCTATGTGCTGCGCGGACTGGAGAAGCTCGCGGACGGCGAGGTGCGCGACGTCCTGACGGCGGCCGGCGTCGAGGACGTGGACGACGCGCTGGAGGAGGCCGACACCGTCCCGGCGCAGGCCGCGCTGCTCGACTCCCCCGAGTTCGACCCCTGCTCCCTCCAGGCCCGGCCCACCGACCTGATGCGGCGCAGGCAGCACACGAAGGCCGCGCTCGCCGCCGGGGCCGCCCTCCTCGTCTGCGGGGCCCTGCTCGGCCTGCCCGGCGAGGGCTGGGGCCCCGACGGCCCCGCCGCGCCCTCGTACGCGCAGAACCCGGCGGCCGAGGCCGCCCTCGACCCGGCCCAGCTGACGAAGGTCCCGCCGCTGGCGTGGCAGTCGGCCGCCCGCACCGACTTCTCGGTGTGGCCCGCGCGCGGCGATCTCACCGGCGACTCGGCCCTGCTGCGCCGCGCCCTCGCCGTCTGGGCCCGTCCCGGCGAGAAGGTCACGGTCTCGGCGACGCCCGGCACCCCGTCGGGCGGCCCGGCCGGAGCGCCGCAACTGCTGTACGCGGGGACCATCGACACCGCGCGCGTGGTGATCCTCTACGACGGTCTGCGCATCGCCCGCTACGCCGAGCCGACGGACGGCACGGCCGGTGCCGCCCTGGACTTCTCCCGCGTCGACAACGCGACCAGGGCGGAGGCGAGCGCGGTGGTGCTGAGCCGCGCCGACGGCAACGTCCGCTATCTGATGGCGCCCTGGGTGAAGCGCACGGCCGAGCGGGACCTGCTGAAGCCGGGCGCGGGAGCGATGGACCTCACCGTGACCGAGGGGGTCACCTCGCCGATGGCGAGCCCCACCGCCCAGCAGACCGGCGCTTGCTCCTCGTGGAACGCCCTGCAGGTCACCGACAGCGCCGGCACCCGGCTGCTGACCGACCTCGCCGAACTGGTCCCGGCCCGCCTCACCACCGGCCGCCCCGCGGAGACCAGGGACGTGACCGGCGCGCAGGCCCTGCACACCTGGGCGCCGTACTCCTGCTGGCTGGGCGCCCTGCGCTCCGCGGGCGTACGGACGGTCAACGCCTGGTCGTACGCCCAGCAGACGCTTCCCGACGGGACCGGCACCGCGGACTGGGTGTGCACGCGTGCCGAGACCTGGCGGGGCGGCGGGGAGCGGGTGCTGGCCCAGTTCCGGACGCCGGGCACGCCGCAGGCCGCGGTGGTGGCGAAGGCCCAGAACGTGCCGGCGTGCGGGCAGCGCGATCCCCACGTGCTGGCCGGTGTGCTGTGGAAGGCGCAGGCGGGCGGCTGGTATCTGCTGGCGGCGGGCACCCGGGACACCGAGTCGATCCGGGCCACCGGCGGGGTTCGCGGCAGCGCCGAGGGCAGCCAACTGGCCGTGCGGACCAAGCAGGGTGCGCAGGCCGAGCTGAAGGGCACGCTGGCGAGCGGGCGCTCGATCAACGGGCTTCAGTGAGATCCCAGTGAGACGACCCCAATGAGACCCGCCTTGCTGACAGACATGTAAATAAGGCCGTGCACAAGGGTTCACCACGGCCCTACCCGTCAGTACATTGACGCCATGTCTAACACGCAGGACCGGATACCCCTCAAGGCCCGCAAGGTGTCCTTCTCCTGGGACGCCACCCCGCTGCACTGGGTGCCCGGCGATCCGTTCACCACGCACACCATCAACGTGCTGCATCTGCTCCTACCTGCCGGTGAGCGGTGGTTCGTGCACGTCTACAAGCAGGTGCTGCCGTACATCCGGGACGAGCAGCTCCGCGAGGACGTCATCGGGTTCATCGGGCAGGAGGCCATGCACTCGCAGGCCCATGACGAGGTGCTGCCGCACCTGCGGGAGCAGGGGCTCGACCCGACGCCGTACACCGCGCAGGTCGACTGGTTCTTCGAGAAGCTGCTCGGCGACCGCACGCTGCCGCCGGGCCGCGCGCGCCGCTGGTGGCTGATGGAGCGGGTGGCGCTCATCGCGGCCATCGAGCACTACACCGCCTTCCTCGGCGACTGGGTGCTCAACGCCGAGGAGCTGGACCGGCGGGGCGCCGACCCGACCATGCTGGACCTGCTGCGCTGGCACGGTGCCGAGGAGGTCGAGCACCGGTCGGTCGCGTTCGACCTGTTCATGCACGTCGACGGGGGCTACCGACGGCGGGTGCGGACCTGGGCGACGGCGTTCACCGCTCTGATCTTCCTGTGGCAGCGCGGGTCGCGCTTCTTCATGGAGAACGACCCGACGCTGATGGACGGCCGGGCGAGCTTCAAGGACTTCTACGTCCGGGGCAGGCGGGGCACGCTCCCCTCGACCGGGGACATGCTCAGGTCCATCCCCCGCTATCTGAGCCGGACCTACCACCCCTCGCAGGAGGGCTCCACCGAGCAGGCCGTCGCCTATCTGGCCTCCTCCCCCGCCGCGCTGGCCGCCGAGACCGCCGAGAAGTCCGCGAAGGGTGCCGCCTGATGCCGAAGCTCCGCACCCTCGCCGTCGTCGCCGGTGCCGCCCTGCTCGCCCGCCGGGCGATGCGGCACCGGATCCGGGTCTCGCCGCTGTGGCCGATGCCCGCCCTCGACGAGCCGACCTCCGGGCGGCCCCGGTCACGGGCACTGCGCCTGCTGGTGACCTCGCACGAAGAGGTCGCCGAAGGGGTCGTACAACTACGGCTGGAGGGCCACCACCTGCCGCGCTGGGAGCCCGGCGCGCATCTCGACGTCGTGCTGCCGTCGGGGCTGGTGCGGCAGTACTCACTGTGCGGCGACCCGGAGGACACCTCGTCGTACACGGTGGCGACCAGGCTGGTCCCGGACGGGCGGGGCGGCTCGCGCGAGGTCCACGAGCAGGTGCGGGAGGGGATGGAGCTGGAGGTGCGCGGGCCTCGGAACCGGTTCCCGCTGGTGGCCGCCTCGTCGTATGTGTTCGTGGCGGGCGGCATCGGGATCACGCCGATCCTGCCGATGCTGCGGGCGCTGCCCGACGGCGTGGAGTGGCGGCTGCTGTACTGCGGACGGGACCGTGCCTCGATGCCTTTCCTGGAGGAGGTCGAGAAGCTGGGCGGCGGGGATCGGGTGACCGTCGTCGAGGGGCCACCGGATCTCGGCGTGCTTCTCGCGGACGTGCCCGACGGGGCCGCCGTCCACTGCTGTGGTCCGGAGGGGCTGATGGCCGCGGTGGAGGAGCGGTTCCCGGGCGTCCACCTGGAGCGGTTCACGCCCCGCTCCTCGGCGGGCGGCGCCTTCGAGGTCGAACTCCGGCGCAGCGGGCGGACGTTGACCGTGCCCGCCGACTCGACCGTACTGGCCGCCGTTCGCGCGCAGCTGCCCGACACCGCCTACTCCTGCGAACAGGGCTTCTGCGGGACCTGCCAACAGCGGGTACTGGAGGGAGAGGTGGACCACCGCGACGAGTTGCTGACCGATGCGGAGCGGTCCGACTCCATGCTGATCTGTGTGTCGCGGGCCCGAGGTGACCGGCTCGTACTGGATCTGTGAACGCCGGCGATCGGTCCGGTCCGTTCGGGGCCTGATTCGATCGGTAAGGTGTTCGCATGACTACCGGGGTACGCCGAAGAATGGGAGTCGAGGAGCGACGGCAGCAGTTGATCGGCGTCGCCCTCGAACTGTTCAGCCAGCGCTCGCCCGACGACGTCTCCATCGACGAGATAGCGTCGGCCGCGGGCATCTCGCGCCCGCTGGTCTATCACTACTTCCCCGGCAAACTCAGCTTGTACGAGGCCGCGTTGAAGCGTGCCTCGGACGAACTGGCGGGCCGTTTCGTCGAGCCGCCGGACGGGCCGCTGGGGGCCCGGCTGCTGCGGGTGATGCGCCGGTTCTTCGACTTCGTCGACGAGCACGGACCCGGTTTCTCGGCGCTGATGCGGGGCGGTCCTGCCGTCGGCTCGACGGCGACGAACGCGCTCATCGACTCCGTGCGGCAGGCCGCGTATGTCCAAATCCTTTCGCATCTGCGGGTGGAGGATCCGCCCGCGCGCCTGGAGCTGGTCATCCGTTCCTGGATCTCGCTCGCCGAGTCGACGGCGCTGATCTGGCTGGACGGCCGCCGCATCCCGCGCGGCGAGCTGGAGGTCCAGCTCGTGCACGACTTCGCCGCGCTCGCGGCGGTGAGCGCGGCGCACGACGAGGAGATGAGCGGGCTGCTGCGCCGCATGCTCAAGGACGAGCCGGGCGACGGGCCGTTCGGCGACCTGGTGACCCGGCTCATCGCGCTGGCGTCCTGAGCGGATCCCGAGCCGATCCCGAGCGACGGCTCAGCTCTCGAACTTGCGGTAGGAGGGGTCGAGGTCGCGCACCTCCGCGGACACGTGCAGCGCGAGCCCGTCGGCCGGCTTCAGGTGCTGCCGCACCAACTCCAGGACCGTCTCGGTGAGTCGGGCCTTCGTCTCGTCCGTACGACCGGCCAGCAGGCCGATGGTGACATGCACGACGCCGTGTCCGTCGGTGTCGTCGCCGACGGTGGTGTTCTCGGTCCTGCGGAACTGCGTCTTGCACGCGGGCGGCTTCGCGGCCGCGATCTCGACCACGGCCGCGTGCAGCCCCCGGGCGAAGCCGGGCCGGTCGAAGTCGTCCGCCAGCTGTTCCGAGTAGTCGACGGTGATCTGCGGCATGAGCACTCCTGTTCTGGGTCGGCAGCGCTCACCCTAACCGCAGTGCCAGCATCGCGATGTCGTCCTCCTGGTCCCGTCCGAAGTGGTCCAGCAGGGTGTCGCAGAGCGCGTCCACGCCGGGCGGGGCGTCGGCGGCGGCCGTGCGGAGCTGCTTCAGGGAGACGTCGAGGTCGGTGCCGCGGCTCTCGACCAGGCCGTCGGTGACCATGAGCAGCCGGTCCGCCGCGGTCAGCACCAGCTCGGTGGGCTCCGGCCGCCGAAGGCCGAGGCCGAGCAGCGGACCGTCCACGGGGACGTAGTCGGCGTCGCCTCCGTCCCGCACGACCAGCGGCGGGATGTGTCCCGCGTTGGCGATACGGCCGCGTCCGGTGCCGGGGTCGACCAGGGCCAGGCAGACCGTGGCCGTGACGTCGGGGTGGTAGTGCACGAGCATCCGGTCGAGCCGTTCGGCGAGCGTGCCCGGGTCGCTCTCCTCGACGCAGTAGGCGCGCAGCGCGTGCCGGATCTCGACCATGACGGTGGCGGCGTCGAGCGAGTGCCCGACGACGTCCCCGACCGCGGTGAGCACCCCTTCCCGGGTGCGCAGGGCGGCGTAGAAGTCCCCGCCGATCTCGGCCTGCCGGGACGCGGGGACGTACCGGACGACGACCTTCACGCCGGGCAGCGCGGGCAGCCGGTACGGCTGGGGCAGGAAGCTGTGCTGCAGGGTGAGCGCGATCTGCCGCTCCGCCTGGTACATCAGCAGCGGCTCGGCGGCGAGCGCGGTGGCCTGGGCGAGCCGGGCGAGGAGGTCGTCGGCGGCGGGGTCCGGGGCGGGGACCGGCGTGGTCGGCGGGCGCCGGGCCGCAAGCGGGTCGGACGCCGGCAGCGGTACGGCGGGTACCCCGTCGTGCGGGCGCCCGGGCGCGAGCGGGTCGTACGCGGGCATCGGCTCGGCCGGCAGTCCGGGCTGCGGGCGATGGAGCGCGAAGGGGACGTACACCAAAACCGGCTCGGCGAGCACCCCGGCGTGCGGGCGCCGGGCCGACGGTGGGGCCGGGACCGGTGCGGGGGCCGGCGGTACCGGCATGGCGACGCACACCGACGTGCGGCCCTCCTCGGTGAACGCCAGGACCAGGCGGGCGTCCTCCCGGACGCCGGGCCGGAAGAAGCCGGCGGGCCAGAGCGAGGCGGGCACGGTCGTGCTGTGCACCCCGGTCCTCCCGGTCCGGCCCTCCGCGATCCGGGTGATCAGGCGGGCCGCCGCGACCTGCGGGGCGGTGTCGGGCAGTGCGGTGGGGGTGCCCGCCGGACGGGCGAAACCGTCGCCGCGGGGCAGGCGCAGGGAACTGCCCCAGTGCGGCTCGCCGCCCGGGCCGATGACGAAGACGACGGCGGGCGTACCGGTGAGCCGGGCCGTGCCCGCGGCGGCGGCGTCGGCCAGCTCCCCCAGGCAGCGCGCGGTCTGCACGGTGACGATCGCCTCCGACAGCAGCGTCAGCCGGTGCGCGAGCACCTCGGCCGCGCTGCGCCGACGCGCCCCGCGCACGGCGGCCCGTACGACGGCCTCGATCTCGCTCGGCTCGGCGGGCACGGTCAGGTAGGCGTCGGCGCCCGCGTCGAGCCCCCGGCACCGGTCCCCCGGGTCCACGGCCATGGCGGAGAAGTGGACGACGGGCAGCACGGCCATGGACGGCCGGGCCTTGACCAGGCGGCACAGTTCGAAGCCGCTCATGTCCGGCAGCCCCACGTCGACGAGCGCCACGTCGGGCAGGGCGCCCGCGCGAAGCCGTATGTCGAGTTCGCTCAGCGCCTCCCCCGCGCTCGCGACCGGTACGACGTCGTGGCCCGCGCGGCGCAGCACGGCACCCATGGCGAAGCGGTTGGTCGAGACGTCGTCGACGACCATCACGGTCGTGCCCGACTGCTTGCCGAAACCGTCCATCGTCGGGAGCCCTTGGATACGCACGCGTGGGGCGGGCCCGTGACCGGGTCCGCCCCACTCAACCTAGTGCGCTGTCAAAGGGCCCGTGAGAAGACGGCGACAGTACGACCCGGAACGGCGAACGTGCCGGATTCCCGCTCGTAGGACGAGGACTTGACGATAGGGTCCGCGCCCGAGGCCTGCACCGAATGCAGTCGATAGCCCTCACCGGCCAGCGAGGCGATCCGCTGCTCCTGCTGCTCGGGCGTCGCGTTGAAGACGACGACGAGGTCACCGAGCCGCATGGTGATCACGCCGGGCGTCTCGTCCTTCCCGGACAGCGGGAAGGACAGCTTCGACTGCACCTGACCGGCCGTGCCGAGGGAGAAGGCACTCTCCGTCGAACGGATGCTCAGCAGGTCCCGGTACGCCGCCGAGGCCCCGTCGATCTGCTCGCACCCCACCCTCACGGTACTCAACAGGGGCTTGGCATAAGGCCACTTGGACTGGTTGTCGGCCGCCGGCGGCAGCCCCCGCCCGAAGCCGTTGCCGTCGGCGCAGTTCCAGTGGATGGCGTTGAACCAGTCGCCGCTGTCGTAGGAGTTGCGGTCCAGCGACTTGGAGCGCAGCAGGTCGGTGCCCGCCTGGGAGAGGGCCGGTCCCTGCGACAGGGTGGCCGTGGCCATGGCGAGGACCTGCATGCGGGCCCGGTCGGCGGCCGACGTGTCCTTCGGCAGCTTGAACGCGAGCGCGTCGAACAGCGACTCGTTGTCGTGCGCGTCCGCGTAGGCGAGGGCGTCGCCGGGGGCGTCCGCGTACCCGGCGGGCTGGCCGTTGTAGTCGACCTCGGCGCCGGTGACCTCCTTGCCGGCGGTGTCGGTGAACCGGTACTGGGCGAGGTTGCCGGACAGGCCGACCTTGATCAGGTCCTGGTAGTGCAGCAGCCGGGCCTTCTGCTCCCCGGAAGTGCCGTTGTTCTCCGACGAGTTGGGGTCGGTGAACAGCCCGGAGGCAAAGCCCTGGACGCCGGGGTCCTCGTCGAAGGGCCCGCCACCGCGTACGGCGTCCCGCGCCCGGTCGGAGAAGGTCGCGATGCCGGTGCCGGCCATGTTCTTCTGGGTGGCCTGCGTGAAGCGGGCGTCGTCGGCGACCTCGCCGAAGTTCCAGCCCTCGCCGTACAGGATGGTCTTCTTGCCGTCGACGCCGTCCTCGGCGAGGGTCAGCGCGTCGAGGGCCTTGCGCACGGCCAGGATGTTGGCCTTCGGGTGGTGGCCCATCAGGTCGAAGCGGAAGCCGTCGACCTTGTACGCCTTGGCCCAGGTGACGATCGAGTCGACGACCAGCTTGCCCATCATGGTGTTCTCGGTGGCCGTGTTGGCGCAGCAGGTGCTGTTGGCGACCGAGCCGTCGGCGAGGAGGCGCTGGTAGTAGCCGGGGACGATCCGGTCGAGGACGGAGGTGTCCGCCTGGCCGCTCGCCGCGGTGTGGTTGTAGACGACGTCCATGACGACCCGCAGGCCGTCCTCGTTCAGCGCCTTGACCATCCTGCGGAACTCGACCGTGCGGCCGGTGCCGTCCGGGTCGGTGGCGTACGAGCCCTCGGGGACCGTGTAGTGGTACGGGTCGTAGCCCCAGTTGTAGGCGTCCTTCGCGGCGATCTTCGACACGCACTCCTGCTGCTTGTCGGAGTCGGCCGGGAAGGAGGCGAGGTCGCAGCCGACGGTCGCCTGGTCCTGGCGGCGTTCGGGGATCGTGGCGATGTCGAAGGCCGGCAGCAGGTGGACGTACGACGTGCCCGCCTCCGCCAGCTCACGCAGGTGCTTGGAGCCGTCGCTGTCCTTGTCCGTGAAGGCGAGGTAGGTGCCCCGGTTCTTCGCCGTCCGGTCCTCGACGGAGAAGTCCCGGACGTGCAGCTCCTGGATCTGCGCGTCCTTCAGCGGTACGGCCTTGGGCTTGGTGTACGAGGACCAGCCGCCCGGCGCCAGGGCCCTGTCGTCCAGGTCGACGACGAGGCTGCGCTCGGAGTCGGTGGTCAGGGCGACCGAGTAGGGGTCGGTGACCTTGTTGGTGACGACCTTCTGGACACTGGGCGCCCAGACCTTGACGACGTACCGGTAGGGCTTGCCCTTCCAGGACTTCGGGCCGGTGACGGACCAGACGCCGGTTCCGGCGTTCCGCTTCATGGCGACGGTGGAGTCGCCGATCTCCAGCTCGACCGACTGGGCCGTGGGCGCCCAGACGGACAGCGTCGGACGGCCCTTGTCGAAGGTCGGCCCGAGGTCGGCCTTCGACGCGCCGGAGTACAGGTCGTCGAGCACGCCGGCGATCTGGACGCCGGTCGCCGCGAGCACGGCACCGTTCGCTGCCCGCTGCGAGGCGACGACCTGGCCGGCGAGGGCCTCGCGGACCCGGTCGCGGTCGCGCGGGTCGACGGACCAGGCGGGGTAGTCCTTGAGGTGCGGGAACTGCGCCTTCTGGGCGTCGGTGAGGGAGCTCTTGGACAGGCGCAGCCACTTGGCGTCACCGGTCAGGGTGCCATCCTTGACCGCGATCCCGCCGTCCCGGCTGTAGAGCAGCTGAGTGGAGGCCGCGCCCTCGGAGCCCTTCCAGGCGACGGTGTTCCGGTCGATCCAGACCGCCTTGGAGGTGCTCAGGTCGAGCGCCGCCGCGGAGCCCGCGGGCTGCGGGAGCAGGTACTTCTCCTGGCCGCTCAACAGCCACACCTCATGGCCGTTCGCGGTGAGGTCGAGGGACTGGTCGGTGGGCAGGTCCTTCTCGTCGCCCTTGTGGAGGATGTAGCTGAGGCTGGTGGCACCGTCGGTGAGCGGTACCTCGAAAACCGCACCATAGGCATCAGTCTTGACCGGCTTCAGGGGGTTCGACCACTCGGTGGGGTTCGCGGCACCCGTCCAGGTGTGCAGGCCCCAGCCGTCGTAGTTGCCGTCGGCGCGGCTGTAGTGCAGGACGGCCTTGGACTTGTCCGGCGCCGGATAGTCGGCCGCGGGCTTCTCGGTGCGGACGGCTTCCTTGCCCTGCTCGATCCAGATCTCGCCCGTCTTGGTGAGGTCGATCGTGCGGTCGGCGGAGACGTCCTTGTTGCCGTCCTTGTCGATGACGAGGAAGCCGACGCCCGTCGCGCCCGGCTTCAGCTTGACGTAGGCGAAGGCGCCGTACGCGTCCCGGCCGATGAAGGGGTGGCTGTCCGGCCAGTTCGTGGACTCGCCGTCGGCGAGGTCGCCCCAGGCGTACAGGCCCCAGTTCGCGTAGTCGCCGTCGGTGCGCTTGTAGTGGACGACCGCGTGGTCGCGGGAGGCGGCGCTGGGGATCTCGGGTGCGGGCGGGGTGCCGGTGGTGGAGGCCGCCGTGGCACCGGCGGTGCGGCCGGCCGAGTCGATGACGACGGCCTTGTAGCGCAGGGCCGTTCCGGCGGGTACGTCCTTGCCGATGGCCTGCGTGACCTTGTACGGGGCGTGGTCGGCGGAGCCGAGGGTCCGCCACTTGCCGTTGCCGACCTGGGCCGCGAACACGACGCGGTTCAGCTGTCCGCCGTCGACGTCCGCGCTGATCTCCACCGTGCCGGTGGCGCCGGCTGCCGGGGCCTTCAGGGTCAGGGTCGGCGCGGTGGCGGGCTTCGCGGGCCTGCCGGTCGCCTTGAGGACGATCGCCGAGCCGGCCGGGACGGTGACGGTGACCTTCTTGCCGGCGTCGCTCCTGACCGAGTCGCGCGTCCCGTGGATCCCCTTGAACGTCATGCCGGCCGAACCGGTCGCGAAGGTCGCCGTCTTCGCCTCGCCCGCGTTGTTGAACGCGACGACGTACTCCGTGCCCGACTTGGCGGCGGTGCGCGAGAAGGCGTAGATCCCGGCGCCGTCGGCCGCGTACCGCTCCGTCTGGATGCCGTCGGCGAGGGCGGGGTTGGCCTTGCGGAGTGCGGAGAGCTCGGCGATCTGCCGGTAGAGCGGCGCGCTCGTGTCGTAGGCGTCGCTCGCATGCGTGCGGTCGGTGCCGAGCTGGTCGTCGTCGAGGTAGTCGGCGGTCTTCGAGGCGAACAGGGTCTGGCGGGCGTCCTTGTCGCCGCCGGCTCCGGTAAAGCCCTGCTCGTCGCCGTAGTAGACGACCGGGTTGCCGCGGCTGAGGAACATCAGCTCGTTGGCGAGCTCGTCCTTCTTCAGCAGCTCGGCGTCGGTCGCCTTCGGGTTGTCCTGGTTCAGGAAGTACCCGATGCGGCCCATGTCGTGGTTGCCGAGGAAGGTGACCTGCTCGTACGCGTTGGCCTTGTCGGTCGTGTACTTGTAGTCGTCGCCGAAGACGGACGCCAGCTTCTGCGCGGTGCCGCCCTGGGAGGCGTACTGCCGGGCCGCTTCCTGGAAGGGGAAGTCGAGCGTGGCGTCGAGGCGGCCCTCGGTGACGTACGGCGACGTGACCGACGTGTCGGCGGAGTACACCTCGCCGAACATGAAGAAGTCGTCGCGGCCCTGCTTGGCGGCGTAGGAGTCCAGCGCCGTGGCCCACTGGGTCCAGAACTCCATGTTGACGTGCTTCACGGTGTCGATCCGGAAGCCGTCGATGTCGAAGTCCCTGACCCAGCGCTGGTAGATCCTCTCCATGCCGCTGACCACCTCGGGACGCTCGGTCCACAGGTCGTCGAGGCCGCCGAAGTCGCCGTGGGTGGAGCTCTCACCGGCGAAGGTGGAGTCGCCGCGGTTGTGGTACATCGTCGGGTCGTTGAGCCACGACGGGACCTTGACGTTCTTCTTCGCGGCGGAGACGGCCGGGGTGCGCGGGAAGGAGTCGGTGCCGACCGCCGGGAACCCGGACTTCCCGTCCGCGTAGTCGGCGTCGTCGAAGGGCTTGCCGTCCTTCGTCAGATACGGGAAGGCGCCCTTGGAGAGGTAGTCGTACGACTTCTCCTCGTAGTCGACGACATCGGCCGTGTGGTTGGTGATGACGTCGAAGAAGACCTTCATGCCCTTGGCGTGGGCCTTGGAGATGAGGGTCTCCAGGTCTTTGTTGGTGCCGAAGTGCGGGTCGACCTGGGTGAAGTCGGTGATCCAGTAGCCGTGGTAGGCGGCGGAGGCGTTGGCGCCGGTGCCCTGTACGGGCTGGTTCTTGAAGATCGGCGCCATCCAGATGGCGGTGGTGCCGAGACCCTTGATGTAGTCGAGGCGCTTGGTCAGGCCCTTGAGGTCGCCGCCCTGGTAGAAGCCCTTGTCGGTGGGGTCGTAGCCGGTTGCGAGGCGGGAACCGGTCAGGCCGCCCTTGTCGTTGCTCGCGTCGCCGTTGGCGAACCGGTCCGGCAGAACGAAGTAGAACTGGTCGCGGGTGGTCTCGTGCCGGGCGGGCTCGGCCGCGAGCCTGGCGTCGGACGGGGGCGGCGGCGGGGTGTCGGCCCGCGCCGCGAGGGGCTGGACGAGTGCTGCGGCCAACGCGGTCACGGCGACCGCAGCGACCCGTCCGACATGGGTGGTTCGGCGCCTCGACGGCGTCGGCCATCTCGCTATCACAGATGGGCTCCTTGCGATTACGGCTCAGTGGGTCCGACCCCGCGCGACCGTATCGCCGCCGTAAGGCTTACAGCAAGAGGCTTGAAAGCATCGGTAAAAACTTTCACCTGGGTGCTCAGCAGGGCGAGTTGGTCCGTGGTCGGCGGCCCGAGGACGGTGGGGGTCTGGTCGCTGTCGGCGCGGATCGCGCATAATCGGTCGCCACGCGCGGCAGCTCCTGCCTACCGTCCCCGCATGGAGCAGGAATCGCCCCTCGTTCGCGAGGTCTTCCCGGAACTCGTCGACGAGCTGGTCCACCTCCTGGAGAAGGAGGGCGAACGCGAGCTGGCCATATGCGTGTGGGACGTCCGCATGATCGGCGAGTGCGGCTGCGGGGACGACTTCTGCCAGAGCATCCGGACGTCGGATCATCCAGGCGGACAGCCGTACGGCCCGGGCCGTCGGTGCGTACCGCTGTTGCCCTCGTCAGGCGATCTGATACTCGACGTCGTATACGGCCGGATCATGTACATCGAGATACTCGGACGGCCACCCCTGCGCCGGCCTGTGCAGGCATGACAGAGGTGGCCGTGCGCAGGGCGTGCCGGCTCAGCAGTTCGTCCTGCCGGCGTAGAGCGCCAGGGCGGTGTTGGAGCCGAGGGTGGCCGTGAACTGCCCGCTGGAGTTCACCGTCACGCTCGTGTTGTTCTGCACGTTGCAGTACGTGCCCGCCGCGAGGGACGTCTGGTAGGTGCGGGTCAGGCTGCTGGACTCGTGATTGATGGCGACGTAGCCCTTGCCGCCCCGCCCGAAGGCGATGGCGTCGCCGCCGTTGTCCCACCAGTTGGTCACCGACTCACCGCGTGTGGCGTTGCGGAAGGCGACCATCGACTTGATCTCCGGCCAGGCGTGCTGGCACTTCCAGCCGTCCTGCCAACAGGCGTTGACCGTTCCGCCGTTGGGCGGGCCCGCGTCGTTGTCGGAGAACTCGTAGCCGGAGTTGATGTCGGGGGCGCCGTACGGGTGGGCCAGCATGAAGACACTGGCCAGCGTGTAGTTGGCGCCGTCCTTGTAGTTGAGCGTGGAGCCGTTGCGCTCGGTGTCGTGGTTGTCGACGAAGACACCGGAGACACCGCTGCTCATATAGCCCCAGCCCTCGCCGTAGTTCTTCAGGTAGGCGAGGTTCTCGTTGTTGAAGACGCGCTTGAGGTCGTAGGCGTAGCGGAACTCCTGGACGTCGCCGTTGCCCGTGTACTCGGTGGGCTGGACGGCCTCGCCGCTGCCGTGGATGACCTCCTGCTTCCAGTACACCGACGGGTTGCTGAGGCGCGACTTGATGTTGGCGAGGTCGGCGGCCGGGATGTGCTTGGCCGCGTCGATGCGGAAGCCGTCGACGCCGAGGGAGAGCAGGTCGTTCATGTACCCGGCGATGGCGCCGCGGACATAGGACTCGCCGGTGTCGAGGTCGGCGAGCCCGACGAGTTCGCAGTTCTGGACGTTCGTACGGTCCGCGTAGTTGGTGATCTGCGCGGTGCAGTCGTCGAAGTCGAAGGAGGAGTACAGACCGGGGTAGTTGTACTTCGTGTACGACGAACCGCCGGTGCCGGTGCCGCTGCCCGCGGACATGTGGTTGATGACGGTGTCGGCGACGACCTTCACCCCCGCCGCGTGGCAGGTGTTCACCATGTTCTGGAAGGCTGTCCGGTCCCCGAGCCGGCCGGCGATCCTGTAGCTGACGGGCTGGTACGACGTCCACCACTGCGAGCCCTGGATGTGCTCGGCGGGCGGGGAGACCTGGACGTAGCCGTAGCCGGCGGGGCCGAGGGTGTTGGTGCACTCCTTGGCGACCGAGGCGAAGTTCCACTCGAACATCACCGCGGTGACGTCCTTGGTGCCGGGCGGGGAGGCGGACGCGGGGGTCGCGGGGGCCATCAGGGCCGCCGAAGTGGCGGCGAGCACGGTCGCGGTGACGGACCATCTCGATATCACAGGCGTAACTCCTTGCGATGACGGCCAGGCGTCTTTGCCGGGCGCCGGCGTGAACGTACCGCCGCGAAAGGTTTACAGCAAGAGAGTTGAAAGTCATAGCAAGTACTTTCATCCGCAACCTTGACGCGCCCTCCTCAACTCCCTCACGCTCACCAGGTGTTGAAGCACCCACCCGCCCCTCTGCACGACGTCTTCTGACGTCCTCCGAGGAAAGGCTGAGGGCCCGCTGCCTGAAAAGCAGCGGGCCCTCAGCTATTTGATGATGTGTCAGACCGTCGTCCACCACACCGTCGTGTCGCCCGGCACCTTCGCCTCGCCGTCGGTCTCGCTGATCTCGCCGCTGGCGAGCAGCACGCGGCCGTACGCCGGGGTGGTCACCGACTCCGCCCCGGTGTTGGCGATGCAGACGAACTCGCCGCGCCGGAAGGCGAGGACCCCCTCGGGGGCCTTCAGCCACTCCACCGCGTCGCCCGCGCCCAGGTCGGACTGCGCGCGGCGCGCGGCCAGCGCGGAGCGGTACAGCTCCAGGGTGGAGTCGGGGTCGCCGGTCTGCGCCTCGATGCTCAGCTCGCCCCACCCCTGCGGCTGCGGCAGCCAGCTGCCACCCGTGCCGAAGCCGTACGACGATCCCGTACGCGTCCACGGGATCGGCACCCGGCAGCCGTCACGGAAGCCGTCCTGGCCCTCGCCGCGGAAGTACGCCGGGTCCTGGCGCACCTCGTCCGGCAGGTCGACGACGTCCGGCAGGCCCAGCTCCTCGCCCTGGTAGACGTACGCCGAACCGGGCAGCGCGAGCATCAGCAGGGTCGCCGCCCGCGCCCGCCGCAGCCCCAGTTCGCGGTCGCCCGCCGTGCGGATCTGGGTGCCGAGGCCGGGCGGGTTGGCGAACCGGGTGGCGTGGCGGGTGACGTCGTGGTTGGACAGGACCCACGTCGCCGGGGCGCCCACCGGGCGCATCGCGTCCAGGGTGCGGTCCACGACCTCGCGGAGCTCCTTGGCGTCCCACTCCGTCGACAGGTACTGGAAGTTGAAGGCCTGGTGGAGCTCGTCCGGGCGCACGTAGTTGGCGGTGCGCTCGACGGTCGGGGTCCAGGCCTCCGCCACGAAGATGCGCTCGCCGGCGTACTCGTCGAGGATCGTGCGCCACTGGCGGTAGACGACATGCACGCCGTCCTGGTCGAAGAACGGCATGACATCGTTGCCCAGCAGCTTGAGCTGCTCGTGGGACCCGAGGTCGGGCAGCCCCTCCGCCTTCACCAGGCCGTGCGCCACGTCGATACGGAAGCCGTCGACGCCCATGTCGAGCCAGAAGCGCAGGATGGAGCGGAACTCGTCCCCGACCGCCGGGTGCTCCCAGTTGAAGTCGGGCTGCTCCGGGGCGAAGAGGTGCAGGTACCACTCGCCGGGCGTGCCGTCGGGCTCGGTGACCCGGGTCCACGCCGGGCCGCCGAAGATCGACTCCCAGTCGTTGGGCGGGAGGGCACCGTCCGCGCCCTTGCCGGGGCGGAAGTGGTAGCGGTCCCGCAGCGGGGAGCCGGGTCCTTCCGCGAGGGCACGCTTGAACCATTCGTGCTGGTCGGAGGAGTGGTTGGGGACCAGGTCGACGATGATCCTCAGCGCCAGCTCATGGGCGTCACGGATCAGCGCGTCGGCGTCGAGGAGGTTGCCGAACATCGGGTCGACGGCCCGGTAGTCGGCGACGTCGTAGCCGGCATCGGCCTGTGGGGAGGCGTAGAACGGGCTCAGCCAGACGGCGTCCACGCCGAGGTCGCGCAGATACGGGAGTCGGGAGCGTACGCCTTCCAGGTCGCCCATGCCGTCGCCGTTGCTGTCGGCGAAGCTGCGCGGATAGACCTGGTAGATCACCGCGTCCCGCCACCAGTCGCGGCGCTTGGCGACGGTGGCGACGGCGGAGGTTTCGGACGGGTCGGCGGAGTGCTGGCTCATGGCGTCCTTGATGCGTAACGGAGTTCGGTTCATGGGGGTAGAGGGGTACGAGGCGGCCGCAATGACAGCGGGGCCGGATGGCCACAGCGGCCGCCTCGAGTTTCAGGGGGCGGGTTCTGACAACCGACGACCCATCGCGGCACCGCCGGCTCGGCTCACCCCTTGGTGCCGCCCGCGGTAAGGCCGGTCACCAGGTTCTTCTGCACGAAGTAGAAGAACGCCGAGACAGGTATGGCAATGAGCACGGCCGTCGCGGCCATGAGGTTCCGCTGTGCGTCATGCTCACTGACGAAGGTCTGCAACCCGACCGCGAACGTGTACTTCGTGTCGGACAGCATGAACGTCGACGCGAACGCGACCTCGCCGAAGGCCGTGAGGAAGCTGTAGAACGCGGCGACCGCCAGACCCGGCTTGGCGAGCGGCAGGATCAGCCGCGCGAAGGTGCCGAAGGGGGACAGCCCGTCGACGCGTCCGGCCTCGTCGATCTCGAACGGGATCGTGTCGAAGTAGCCCTTCATCAGCCAGGCACAGTACGGCACGGTCGTCGTGCAGTAGACGAGGATGAGACCGAGGTAGCTGTCGACGAGCTGGAGCCCGGACAGGATCTGGTACATCGGCACCATCAGGACGGCCACCGGGAACATCTGGGTCACGAGCAGCACCCACATGAACTTCTTGTACCCCGGGAAGCGCATCCGCGAGACCGCGTAGCCGGTGGTGGCGGCGATGACGACGCCGATCAGCGTGGTGCCCAGCGTGACGATCAGGGTGCTCGTCAGCCAGTCGAAGAACTTGGTCTCCTGAAGGACGAACGTGTAGTTGTCCAGCGTCATCTTCCCCCAGATGCCACCGGGGTGGAGGTAGTCGTCCTTGTCCGGGCCGAGGGACAGGAAGACCAGCCAGGCGACGGGGAACAGCGCGATCAGGCTCGCCACGATCAGGATGCCGTGGGAGACGACGGACGTCCTGCGGCTGTTCTCGCCCCGGCGGACCCCGCGCGGTGCGGCCGGCGACTTGGGGGGCTGGTCCGCCGGAGCAGTGGTCTTGACGGTCGTGGTGCTCATGGGGACTCCTGCCTCAGATCGCGAGCTGCGGATCATTGCGGTTCAGCCAGCGGCGGTAGAAGGAGGTGAAGACGATCAGGATGGCCAGCAGCAGAATGCCGTAGGCGGCCGACTGCGCGAAGTCACGCGGCTGCTGACCGAAGCCGAGGTAGTAGGCCCAGGTGACGAGGATCTGCGCGTCCGGAGCGGTGTCGCCGAACAGCAGGAAGATGATGGCGAACTGGTTGAAGGTCCAGATGATGCCGAGGAGTACGACGGTGGAGCTGACGGACCTCAGGCCCGGCACGGTGACGTACCGGAACTGCTGCCACCTGCTCGCGCCGTCCATCTCGGCGGCCTCGTAGAGCGAGGAGTCGATGGACTGCAGTCCGCCGAGCAGCGAGAGCATCATGAACGGCACACCGCACCAGGTGTTCACCATGATCGCGGCGAACCGCTGCCAGAAGGTGTCCTCCAGCCACAGCGGCGTCGGCAGGTGGAGCGTCTCCAGGAACGAGTTGATGATGCCGCCGTCGGCGAGCATGAACCGCCATCCGAAGACGGTGACGAAGGTCGGCACGGCCCACGGCAGGATCAGGATCAGCCGGTACAGGGTGCGGCCGCGCAGCTTCTGGTTGAGCAGCAGGGCCAGGCCCAGGCCGATCGTGTAGTGGAGGGTGACGCAGGCCGCCGTCCAGAAGATCGTCCAGATGAAGTGCGACCAGAAGCGGTCGTAGGCCGTCTCGCCCCACAGGATGTCGGCGTAGTTGTCGAAGCCGATGAACTTGTAGGTGGCCTCGATCTCGTTGACGCCGATCGTGCGCGCCGAGTTGAGGCTGTTGGCGTCGGTGAGCGTGAGATAGAAGCCGTACACCAGCGGATACAGCACGAGAACGCCGAGGACGATCACCACCGGGGCGATCATCGCGTAGGCATACCAGTGCTTCTGGTAGCCGTGCTTCAGGCGCTGGCGCAGTCCGGGCCGCGGCGCGCGGTCACCGCGGCGCTTGCCGGTCGCGCGGTCGATGGCGACTGTCATGGTTCGACAACCTTCTCGAAGTTCGGCAGATCAGGGGGTGTACGGCGCACAGGCCGGTGGCCGCCGGAACTCTCCCCCCAATGGTTCAGGGAGTTCCGGCGGCCACTCGGGGTCACTTGCTGAAGTCCGGGACCAGCTTGGCGATGGAGGTCTCGACGGTGCTCAGACCCTTGTCGAGGGACTCCTTGCCACCGGCGACCTTCAGCAGCTCGGTGTCCAGCGGGCCCCACAGGGAGCTGTACTCGGGCAGCGCCGGGCGCGGCTGGGCGGAGGCGAGGACGGTCTGGTAGCCGGCGATGCCCGGGTCGGCCTTCACCTCGGCGGTGTAGGCGTCGTCGCGGACCGGCAGCGTGGAGTTCTTGAGCGCGATCGTCTCCTGCGCCTTCTGCGACGTCATGAAGTTCACGAACTTCAGCGCGGCCTTCTGGTGGGCCTCGTCGGAGCCGGCGTACACGGAGAGGTTGTGGCCGCCGGTCGGGGCGCCCGCCTTGCCGGACGAGCCGGCCGGGACGGTGGCGATGCCGAGGTTGCTCTTCTCCTTGAACGCGGAGCCCTTGTAGAAGTTGGTGATCTCCCACGGGCCCTGCATGATCGCGGCGACCTTGCCGTTGACGAACGCCTCCTGGATGTGGGCGTAGGCGTCGGCGGTGGTGTCGGCCTTGTGCAGGCCCTTGCCGTCGAAGAGGCTCAGCCAGGTGCCGTAGCCCTTCTTGGCCTCGGCGCCGGCGACGGTGATCTTCTTGGCGTCGGCGTCGACGGTGTCGGTGCCCTCGCCGTAGAGGAAGGTCTGGGCGTAGTAGGCCTGGGTGGAGCCCCAGTAGCCGTCGACGCCGGTCTTGTCCTTGATCTTGGCGGCGGCCTTCTTCAGGTCGTCCCAGGTCTTGGGGGCCTCGACGCCGGCCTTCTTGAACAGGTCCTTGTTGTAGACGAAGGCGAGGGTGTCCGTGGTGAACGGAACGCCGTAGACCTTGTCCTCGTACTTGGCCTGCTCGATCAGGCTGGGCTGGAACTTGGCCTGGTCGGCGAGGGCCTCGGTGCCGTCCAGCGGCAGGAAGAAGCCCTTCTTGGCGAAGGCGGGGGTCCAGCCGACCTCGGAGCGCAGGATGTCCGGGGCGCCCTTGGAGCCGGCGGCGGTGTCGAACTTGTTCTGCGCCTGGTCGAACGGCACGTTGACGTACTTGACCTTGATGTCCTTGTTGGCGGCCTCGAACTCCTTGACCAAGGCCTGGTACGTCGGTGCCTCGTTGGTGGCGTTGGAGGTGTCCCACCAGGTGATGGTGACCGGCCCGTCGGCGCTGTCGCCGCTGTCACTTCCGCCGCAGGCCGTCGCCGCGAGGGCGAGGGACGCCACCAGCGCGGTGGCCGCTATGCCACGCCGCATGAGATCTCCTTGAGGGTGAAAGCCCGTGTGATGCAGGGGCGGCCCCGTCTGCCTGCCCTCTGCTGTCTTGCCGACTGCGCCGTTGCGGCCGCCGGGCGACGTGAACGTAACAGCGTTGAAAGACTTACGAAAGACCTTGCAGAAAAAAAGTGCAAGAGGACGTCGAAGTTATCCGGGTGTGACCGCTCGGCGACCACCATGAGACGCTTCTTTTCAACGGTGGAGCGGCATGCAGGCGGGTTGTGCAAGACTCTGCAAGCTCTTGCCATCACTTTCACGAGGGAGCGCGATGACGCAGCAGCCCGGGCCGCGACGGCCAACAGGTCGCCCACGGCGTCCGATTGGTGTGCAAGGCGACATACGGCCGGTACAGTCCAGTGCCGTGACCACACGGCTTGCCGACATCGCTGCTCAGGCGGGGGTCAGCGAAGCGACCGTCAGCCGCGTCCTCAACGGGAAGCCGGGCGTCGCTTCGACCACCCGCCAGTCCGTGCTGGCCGCACTCGACGTACTCGGCTACGAACGCCCCGTACGCCTGCGCCAGCGCAGCGAGGGCCTGGTCGGCCTGATCACCCCGGAGCTGGAGAACCCGATATTCCCGGCCCTGGCCCAGGTCATCGGCCAAGCCCTCACCAGGCAGGGCTACACCCCGGTGCTGGCCACACAGACGCCGGGCGGCTCGACGGAGGACGAGCTGACGGAGATGCTGGGCGACCGCGGAGTGGCCGGCATCATCTACGTCTCCGGCCTCCACGCCGACACCACCGCCGACATGCAGCGCTACGAGCGTCTGCGCGCCCAGGGTGTCCCCTTCGTCCTGGTCGACGGCTTCTCGCCCAAGGTCCAGGCACCTTTCATCTCCCCCGACGACCGCGCGGCGATGAACCTGGCCGTCACCCACCTCGCCTCGCTGGGTCACACACGCATCGGCCTGGCCCTGGGCCCCAAGCGCTTCGTCCCGGTGCAGCGCAAGATCGAGGGCTTCGTCCGCACGATGCAGGACCAGCTGAGCCTGCCGACGGACGTCATCGAGACCGAGCTGATCCAGCACTCGCTCTACACCCTGGAGGGCGGCCAGGCCGCCGCCACCGCTCTGATCGAGCGCGACTGCACCGCGATCGTCTGCGCCAGCGACATGATGGCGCTGGGCGCGATACGGGCGGCCCGGCAACTCGGCCGCGACGTCCCCAAGGACATCTCGGTGGTCGGCTTCGACGACTCCCCCCTGATCGCCTTCACCGACCCGCCTCTCACCACGGTCCGCAAGCCGGTCCCGGCGATGGGCCAGGCCGCGGTACGCACGCTCCTCGAGGAGATCGGCGGGACGCCCGCCCCCCACAGCGAGTTCGTGTTCATGCCGGAACTGGTGGTGCGGGGTTCGACGGCTTCGGCACCCGGTGACAGGATTCGTCCCTAAATCGTCCGCGAGGCGGAGAATAGACCGACCCCTCCCCTGCGTTGGTAGGAGTATGGATCTGTACGCCCGCCGTAGAACGTGCGTCCTGAACCCGACCGGAGGATGATCGGTCGGGGAAGTCTTTTCTGGCAGACTCTGTGCCCATGGGTGACACCACCGTGACGACACTGGAAGGCCGGGAAGCGGCCGTTCTACCCCCCGTCGCGGACGAGACGGGGCGGGGCCCCCTGCGCCGACTGCGCACTCCGCGCCGCCCTCGCCTCTGGTTCGAGGTCCTGCTGATCGCGGTGAGTTACTGGACGTACTCACTGATCCGCAACGCGGTCCCGGAGCAGCGGACCGAGGCCCTGCACAACGCCGACTGGCTGTGGAAGCTGGAGCACCAACTCGGCATCGCCGTCGAGGAGTCGATCAACCACGCCGTGAACTCGGTGACTTGGCTCATCGTCGGCATGAACTATTACTACGCGACGCTGCACTTCATCATCACCCTGGGCGTCCTCATCTGGCTCTACCGCAGCCACCCCGGCCGCTACGCGGCCACCCGCCTGGTCCTGTTCGCCACCACAGGCGTGGCCCTGGTCGGTTACTACCTGTACCCGCTCGCTCCCCCACGGTTGATGACCAACACCGGCTTCATCGACACGGTGCTGGTCCACGACACCTGGGGTTCGATGGCCTCGGGCGACCTGAAGAACATGTCGAACCAGTACGCCGCCATGCCGTCCATGCACATCGGCTGGTCCGTCTGGAGCGGCCTGACGATCTTCGCCCTGGCAAGGATCCCCTGGGTCCGCGTCCTGGGCCTCCTCTACCCCACGGCAACCCTGCTGGTGATCGTCGCAACGGCCAACCACTTCTGGCTGGACGCGGTGGGAGGCCTCATCTGCCTGGCGTTCGGCTACACAGTGGCCCGCCTCTGGTACGGAAAGCTGCCGTACGCACTGCCCAGGCGAGTGGCGCCACCCCGCACGGACCCGCAATCGCCCACGGCGGGCAGGGGCCGTGCCGGGGGGTGTCCGCCCGCAGCGGCGGGCGTCAAGGAACGGCACGTCCCGGCCGACGGCAACCGCCCGACCGAGGACGGACACCCCCCGGCACGGCCCCGACCCCAATCGCACCGTTAGGCGCTACGCACACCCCCACCGGGACCGCACAGGCCGCCGCGGGCACTCCGGCCCAGCCGCCGGAGGCACCTGTCACCCGCCGTAGAACAGCTCGTCCACCACACCCCGAGCCCGCCGAGCGGTACGCCGATACGCATCGAGCATGTCCCCGACGTGACCGAGCTCGTACCCCAGGTAACGCCCCACGGCGGCCAGCTCACGCGCATCCGACGGAAACGTGTCGCCGGCCCGCCCCCGCACCAGCATCACGGCATTGCGCACCCGAGTGGCCAGCACCCACGCCTCATCCAGGATCGCCGCGTCCTCGTCCGAGATGAGCCCGGCGCCGCAAGCGGCGGCGAGAGCCTCCCGGGTCCGGGTCGTCCGCAGTCCCGGCACCGCCGAGCCGTGCTGCATCTGAAGCAGCTGAACCGTCCACTCGACGTCGGAGAGCCCACCGGGCCCGAGCTTGGTGTGCAGCTTGGGGTCGGCACCGCGAGGCAGCCGCTCGGACTCCATGCGCGCCTTCAGCCGCCGGATCTCCCGCACGGCGTCCTCACCGAGCCCACTCGCGGGATACCGCAGCGGATCGACCATCTCGATGAACCGGCGCCCCAGATCCGCGTCCCCCGCCACCGCCTCGGCACGCAGCAAGGCCTGCGACTCCCACACCAGCGACCACCGGCGGTAGTACGCCCCGTACGAGTTCAGCGTCCGCACCAGCGGCCCCGACTTGCCTTCCGGCCGCAGATCGGCGTCGATCAGCAGCGGCGGATCCGCACTCGGGATCTGCAGCAGCCGCCGCATCTCCTCGACGACCCGGTTCGCGGCCACCGCGGCCTCGTGCTCGTCGACGCCGTCCTGCGGCTCGTGCACGAACAGGACGTCCGCGTCACTGCCGTAACCCAGCTCCTGCCCGCCGAAGCGCCCCATCCCGATGATCGCGAACCGGGTGGGCAGCGTGTCCCCCCAGCCGGCCCGCACCACTGCCCGCAACGTGCCCGCCAGCGTCGCTGCCGTGAGCCCCGACACCGCCGCCCCGACCCGGTCCACCAGGGCCCCCTGGTCGGCCTCGGGCGGCTTCGTCTCGGTGCCGTAGGAGTCGACGATGTCCGCGGCGGCCGTACGGAACAGCTCCCGCCGGCGTACCCCACGGGCCGCCGTGACCGCCTGGACGTCACCGTCGGCGCGGCGCACCGCGGCGATGATCTCCTGCTCCAGATGGCCGCGCGAGCGAGGCTCCAGCCCGCTGCCGCCGTCCCCGTTCCCGAGCAGCGCGACGGCCTCGGGCGCCCGCAACAGCAGATCGGGGGCGAGCCGGCCGGCCGACAGCACCCGGGCCAGGTTCTCGGCGGCGGCGCCTTCGTCTCTCAACAGCCGCAGGTACCAAGGGGTCTTGCCGAGCGCGTCCGACACCTTGCGGAAGTTCAGCAGGCCCGCGTCCGGATCGGCCGAGTCGGCGAACCAGCCCAACAGGACGGGCAGCAGGGTGCGCTGGATCGCCGCCTTGCGGCTGACGCCGGAGGCCAGCGCCTCCAGATGGCGCAGCGCGGAGGCCGGATCGGCGTACCCGAGCGCGACGAGCCGCTCGCGCGCCGCCCCGGCGCTCAATCGGGCCTCGCCTGGGGCGAGTTGGGCGACCGCGTCGAGCAGCGGCCGGTAGAAGATCTTCTCGTGCAGACGCCGTACGACGCTCGCGTGCCGTCGCCACTCGCGGTTCAGCTCGGCGACCGGGTCGGCGCGCAGGCCGAGGGAGCGGCCGATGCGCCGCAGGTCGGCGTCGTCCTCGGGCACCAGGTGCGTACGGCGCAGCCGGTAGAGCTGGATGCGGTGCTCCATGGAGCGCAGGAAGCGGTACGCGGCGTCGAGCTGCGCGGCGTCGGCACGGCCGACGTAGCCGCCCGCGGCGAGGGCCTGCAGGGCATCGAGCGTGGTGCCGCTGCGCAGGGACACGTCGTCCCGTCCGTGCACCAACTGCAGCAGCTGCACGGCGAATTCGACGTCCCTCAGTCCCCCCGGCCCCAGCTTGAGCTGGCGGTCGAGCTCGGCGACGGGGATGTTCTCCACGACCCGGCGTCGCATCTTCTGCACGTCGGGAACGAAGTTCTCCCGCTCGGCGACCTTCCAGACCAGGGGCTCCAGCGCGGCGACGTACGCCTCACCGAGGTCGATGTCGCCCGCCACCGGGCGCGCCTTGAGCAGCGCCTGGAACTCCCAGGTCTTGGCCCAGCGTTGGTAGTAGGCGAGGTGGCTGCTGAGCGTGCGCACCAGGGGGCCGTTCCTGCCCTCGGGCCGCAGGTTGGCGTCGACCGGCCAGATGGAGCCCTCGACGGTGGTCTCCGAGCAGATGCGCATCATGTGCGAGGCGATCTTGGTGGCCGACCGCAGGGCCTTGGCCTCGTCGGCGCCGTCCGCGATCTCGCCGACGAAGATGACGTCGACGTCGGAGACGTAGTTCAGCTCGTGCCCCCCGCACTTGCCCATCGCGATCACCGCGAGCCGGCACAGTGCGGCGTCCTCCGGTGCGGCGGCGCGGGCGATGGCGAGCGCGGCGCGCAGGGTCGCGGTGGCGAGGTCGGCGAGCTCGGCGGCCGTCTGGGCGAGGTCGGTGGTGCCGCACACGTCACGGGCGGCGATGGACAGCAGACAGCGCCGGTAGGCGACGCGCAGGGACACCGGGTCGGTGGCCCCGGCGAGTCCGCGCTCGAACTCCTCCACGCCGGGGTGCAGATCCCGCGGCTCGTACATGGCCAGTTCCTGCCAGTCGCCGGCGTGCTTGGCGAGGTGGTCGGCCAGCGCGGCGGAGGCGCCGAGCACGCCGAGCAGCCGGTCGCGCAGGGGCTTGGCCGCTATCAGCGTGTCCACCAGCTCTCGCTGGGCGGCGGGGCCGGGTTGCGCCTCGAGCAGCCGGACCAGGCCGTGCAGGGCGAGGTCGGGGTCGGCGGTGGCGCCGAGGGCCTCCAGCAGGACCGGGTCGTTCCTGACCGGCGCGAGCTCGTCGCTGTCCAGGAGGCGCTCGGCGTCCGACGGGTCGGTGAAACCGTGCCGCAGCAGCCGCGTGAAGGTACTGCTCCTGCGCCCCGGCGCCGTCATGCTCGCCCTCCCGTCCGATCGGGGTCGTGCGCGCCCGATCAAGGTCGTACCCGGTCGAGCCTAGCCGGAGAGTCCGACAGTGGCGCCGATGAGTTCGGGCGGTCCCTGGGGTCTTCCTTGTCGAGGGACACGTCCGACGACATATTCCGCCGACACATCTGGAGGCCGTCCGATGACCGACAAGCAACCGCAGACCCGGCTGGATGCGCGCTACAGCGACGAGACGGCCACGGCGGTCCCGTGGCCCGAGGCGGAGAAGCTGCTGGCCGAGGCCGAGCTGTTCTGGATCTCCACGGTGCGGCCGGACGGGCGGCCGCATGTGACCCCGCTGCCGGCGGTCTGGTCCCAGGGGGCGCTGCACTTCTGCACGGGCCCGGAGGAGCGCAAGGCGCGGAATCTGGCGGCCAACCCGCACCTCGTCCTGACGACCGGCACGAACCTCTGGGACAAGGGCTACGACCTGGTGGTCGAGGGCGAGGCGGTACGGATCACCGACGAGGCCCGTCTACACGAGCTGGCCGCCGGGTGGGAGGCGAAGTACGGCAGCTTCTGGCACTTCGACGTCGCGGACGGCAGCTTCCGGCACGGCGCGGGACACGCCTTCGTCTACTCGGTGGCGCCGAGCACGGTTTTCGGCTTCGGTAAGGGTGAGCCGTTCAGCCAGACTCGTTGGCGTTTTTCCTAGGAGGACCAGGAATGGACTTCACGCTCGAAGTGATCCCGCTGCCCGTGAGCGACATCGACCGGGCCCGCGACTTCTACCGGGACAAGGTCGGCTTCCACGTCGACATCGACCAGGAGGTCATGCCGGGCATGCGCATCGTCCAGCTGACGCCTCCGGGCTCCGGCTGTTCGATCGCCCTCGGGGACAGCATCTGGGACATGACGAAGGGCGAGACCGTCCCCGAGCCCGGCGCCTACCAGGGCCTCCAGCTCTGCGTGGCCGACATCAAGGCGGCCCACGCGGAACTGGTGGAACGCGGTCTGGACGTCTCCGAGCCGGTCCAGTACGC
This sequence comes from Streptomyces sp. NBC_01017, assembly GCF_045162795.1. Taxonomy (NCBI): domain Bacteria; kingdom Bacillati; phylum Actinomycetota; class Actinomycetes; order Kitasatosporales; family Streptomycetaceae; genus Streptomyces; species Streptomyces sp. NBC_01017. The sequence goes on along the minus strand of NZ_CP108683.1, from coordinate 7,606,303 downwards.
CCCCGACGACGGCGCCACCTTCATGTACTTCAAGGACCCCGACGGCAACGGCTGGTCGATCCAGGAGTACCGCCAGAGGGCCACGAAGCCGCTGCACCAGCTCCTGACGGAACAGGTGAACGAGCGCGGGCAGTAACGCCGCGAAGGGGCGCGGGGTGTGAACACGACCCCCGCGCCCTGTGCGAAGCCCTACAGCACCGGCAGATTCTTCCGCAGCTCGAACGCGGTGACCTCGGAGCGGTACTCCTCCCACTCCTGGCGCTTGTTGCGCAGGAAGAAGTCGAAGACGTGCTCCCCCAGCGTCTCGGCGACGAGGTCGCTGCGCTCCATCAGGGACAGGGCCTCGCCCAGGTTCTGCGGCAGCGGCTCGATGCCCATCGCGCGGCGCTCGGCGTTGGAGAGGGCCCAGACGTCGTCCTCGGCGCCGGGCGGGAGCTCGTAGCCCTCCTCGATGCCCTTGAGGCCGGCGGCCAGCAGGAGGGCGTACGCCAGGTAGGGGTTGGCGCCGGAGTCCAGGGACCGGACCTCGACCCGCGCCGAGCCCGTCTTGCCGGGCTTGTACATCGGGACGCGGACCAGGGCCGAGCGGTTGTTGTGGCCCCAGCAGATGTACGACGGGGCCTCGCCGCCGGCGCCCGCGGTGCGCTCGGAGCCGCCCCAGATGCGCTTGTAGGAGTTCACCCACTGGTTGGTGACCGCGGAGATCTCCGCCGCGTGCCGCAGCAGGCCCGCGATGAAGGAGCGGCCGACCTTGGAGAGCTGGTACTCGGCGCCGGACTCGTAGAACGCGTTGCGGTCGCCCTCGAACAGGGACAGGTGCGTGTGCATGCCGCTGCCCGGGTGCTCGGAGAACGGCTTCGGCATGAAGGTCGCCTGGACGCCCTGCTCCAGCGCCACCTGCTTCATGACCAGGCGGAACGTCATGATGTTGTCCGCCGTGGACAGCGCGTCGGCGTAGCGCAGGTCGATCTCCTGCTGGCCCGGCGCGCCCTCGTGGTGGGAGAACTCGACGGAGATGCCCATCGACTCCAGCATGGTGATCGCCTGGCGGCGGAAGTCCATGCCGATGTTCTGCGGGGTGTGGTCGAAGTAGCCCGACTCGTCGGCCGGGGTGGGCCGGGAGCCGTCCAGGGGCTTGTGCTTCAGCAGGAAGAACTCGATCTCGGGGTGCGTGTAGAAGGTGAACCCCAGGTCGGAGGTGCGGGCCAGGGCCCGCTTGAGGACGTAGCGCGGGTCCGCGAAGGACGGGGAGCCGTCCGGCATGAGGATGTCGCAGAACATGCGGGCGGTGCCGGGGGCCTCGGCGCGCCAGGGCAGGATCTGGAAGGTCGACGGGTCCGGCTTGGCGATCATGTCGGACTCGTACACGCGGGCGAAGCCCTCGATCGCGGAGCCGTCGAAGCCGATGCCCTCGTCGAAGGCCTGCTCCAGCTCGGCGGGGGCCACGGCCACTGACTTGAGGAAACCCAGCACGTCCGTGAACCACAGGCGTACGAACCGGATGTCGCGCTCCTCCAACGTCCGGAGCACGAACTCCTGCTGCTTGTCCATCTTGCGCTTCCCCATCCTTGCTGGTCAGGCCGCCTGTCTCCGGTGCGGCGGGAGGCGGTCGGGCACCTGAGCATCACACCACAACACCGTTTCAGGCGCGTTGCGCACCTTGATCGCCGCAGCGACCTCCGATCGAACGCCCGGCAAACGGCAGGTGTCCCGCCGTGATGCCCGGTGAACTGCTCTGCCGCCCATAGTGCCTGCTCGGACCGACATCCGTAATGCCGGGCCCCACAGGACCCACCCCACTTTAATTTGCATCTTGGATGCAAGTTTTAATGAAGGGCGGGCGGTGGCCCTTGCGCCGCCCGGTCGAGCCTGAGGAGACCCGATGCTGTCCGAGCAGTCCGTCGCCACCGTGCGTGCCACCCTCCCCGTCGTCGGCGGCGCCATCGGCGAGATCAGCGAGCGCTTCTACGCCGGGCTGTTCGCGGCCCGCCCCGAGCTGCTGCGCGACCTGTTCAACCGCGGCAACCAGGCGGCCGGCACCCAGCGCCAGGCCCTCGCGGGGTCGATCGCCGCGTTCGCGACGTACCTCGTGGACCACCCCGACGACCGGCCCGACGCGATGCTGGGCCGCATCGCCCACAAGCACGCCTCCCTGGGCGTCACGGCGGAGCAGTACGCGCTCGTCCACGAGCACCTGTTCGCCGCGATCGCCGACGTGCTCGGCGAGGCCGTCACGCCCGCGGTCGCGGCCGCCTGGGACGAGGTCTACTGGCTGATGGCGAACGCGCTGATCGCGATCGAGAAGCGGCTGTACGAGGAGCGCGGCGGCAGCGAATGGCGGGAGTGGGAGGTCGTCGGACGCGTCGAGGAGACCGCCGACGTGGCCACCTTCCGGCTGCGCCCTGCCGACGGCCGCCCGGCGGCGGACTTCCGGGCCGGACAGTACGTCTCCGTCCAGGTCGAGCTGCCGGACGGGGCTCGGCAGATACGCCAGTACAGCCTCTCGGCCGCGCCCGGCTCGCCCCTGCGCCAGATCAGCGTGAAGCGGGTGCGCGGTGGCACGGCTCCCGACGGCGAGGTCTCGAACCACCTCCACGCGCGCGTGGACGTCGGCGACCGGCTGCGCGTGTCGGCGCCGTACGGCGATCTCGTCCTGGTCGAGAACCCGGCCGGGAACCTGGCCGGCAACGGCACGGCCGCACCGCTGCTGCTCGCCTCCGCCGGCATCGGCGTGACCCCGATCGTCGCCATGCTGGGGCAGCTCGCGGACACCGGGCACCAGGGCCCCGTGGTCGTCGTGCACGGCGACCGCTCCCCCGCCGAGCACGCCCTGCGCGCCGATCACGAGGCGTACGCCGGGAAGCTGCCGGACGCGTCCGTCCACTTCTGGTACGAGGAGGGCGCCCACCACTACGAGGGCGGCGCCGACGCCTCCCACCGCACCGGCCGCGTCGACCTCACCGGCATCGCCGTCGCGAAGGGCACGCGCGCGTACCTGTGCGGTCCGCTGCCCTTCATGCGGGCGGTGCGGGCGCAGCTGATCGGGAAGGGTGTGGCACCGGCCGACATCCACTACGAGGTGTTCGGCCCGGACCTCTGGCTCGCGCAGGAGAGCTGACGCCGGGCCGGCCTCAGGGTGTCCGGCCGATCTGGAGGAGCAGCGGCCCGGTGGGGTCCGCGGTCACGTCGGCCAGCGTCAGCGGGTCCAGCGAGGCGAAGAAGGCCTCCTGGGCCCGCCGCAGCGCACCGCGCAGCCGGCACCCGGAGTTGAGCGGACAGGGGCTGTCGCCCTCGCACTCGACGACATCGCCGTCCCCCTCGAAGGCGCGCACGACCGCGCCGACCGAGGCGGTACGGCCCCTGTCACTGAGCGACAGCCCGCCGCCGCGGCCCCGGCGGGCGTCCACCAGGCCCAGGTGCTGCAACTCGGCGACGACCTTGGCGGCGTGCGTGTAGGGCACCTCCATGTCCGCCGCGACCTCGCGGGTCGTCGGCGTGCCGCCCTCCAGGACGGCGAGCCGCATGAGGAGCCGTAGTGCCAGGTCGGTGGAGCGCAACAGCCGCATGTACGGCAGCGTAGATAATGCGCATCCGCGGTTCAAAATATCGGGGAGGCGACCTCCGGCCCGCCGAGGGACTCGTCCCGATCCGGCCTTTCCTTTCTCCTCTCTACGAGATGTCACACCTTCCCCATTACGATCAGCGGACCCGACCGTCCCTTTCCCCAGAAGGACAACACCTCATGGGCTCCGCCAAGAACAAGAGCAACGCGGATCGCAAGGCTCGAATAGAGGAGATGCGGCGTGCCGAGCGTGCCCGTGAGCGTCGTAACCGCATCCTCACCATCGCGTCCAGCGTGGTGGTCGTCGTCGGTCTCGTGGCCGCCGGTGTCGTCCTCGTCCGGTCGCAGTCCGACGCCGACAAGGACGAGGCGAAGCAGCCGGCCGACAAGATCCCCGGGAAGTTCGTCACCGGGAAGGACGGCGTGAAGACCTGGAGCAAGAAGCTGCCCAGCACCCACGTCGAGACCAGTGTCGGGTACCCGATGGAGCCCCCGGTCGGCGGTGACCACCACCGGGCGTGGATGAACTGCAACGGCGACGTCTACGACAAGGAACTCGCGAAGGAGAACGCCGTGCACTCGCTGGAGCACGGTGCGGTCTGGGTGACGTACACGTCCAAGGCCGCCAAGGCCGACGTCGAGGCGCTGTCGGCGAAGGTCAAGCAGACGCCGTACACGCTGATGAGCCCGGACGAGAAACAGCAGGACCCGATCATGCTCAGCGCGTGGGGGCACCAGCGCACGGTGACGAGCGCGAGCGACCCGAACGTCGCCAAGTTCTTCGAGAAGTACGTCCAGGGCGAGCAGACGCCCGAGCCGGGCGCGGCGTGCACGGGTGGTCTGTCGGAGTGAGGCAGCACGTCGGCTGGACAGCGGGGACCGCGGCGGCCGTGCTCGTCGCGGTCGGCGCGCTCACCTACGCGGTCGCCGAGGACGGCGGTTCGACCGGGACGCCGGGTGCCGACTCGGCGGACGCCGGGTTCGCGCGTGACATGGCGGTGCACCACCAGCAGGCCGTGGAGATGTCGTACATCGTGCGCGACCGTACGAAGGACGAGGAGATCCGGCGGCTCGCGTACGACATCGCGCAGACCCAGGCCAACCAGCGCGGCATGCTGCTGGGCTGGCTGGACCTGTGGGAGCTGCCGAAGGTGTCGTCGGACGCGCCGATGACCTGGATGGGCATGGGTGACATGCCCGTCGGCGAGGACGGTGCGCTGATGCCCGGCATGGCGACCAACACGGAGATGAAGAAGCTTCAGGGGCTCAGCGGCAAGCAGGCGGAGATCTTCTTCCTCCAGTTGATGACGGCCCATCACAAGGGCGGCATCCACATGGCCGAGGGCTGCGTCGACAAGTGCGCGGTCGGTGTGGAGAAGCGGCTCGCGCAGACCATGGTGAACGGGCAGCAGTCGGAGATCGACCTGATGGCGGACATGCTGAAGGAGCGGGGCGCGAAGCCGCGGTCATGACGTCGCAACGTTCGCCACAGCTGCCGTAGCAGCCGTCGTCGTAGCTGTCGTCGTAGCTGCCGAAATGGCTTTGTCATTAGGTTAGTTGGGACCTTCTTGGGCCGGGCATTCCCCTGGCGTGAACGGTTCGTCGCTTAAGTGGCCACCGTCGGGTGATCCACTCGCACACACGAACCGCACAGGGGGTTCCATGAGATCGAACCGTGCCGCGCTGCGCGCCTCGGTGAGCTTGGCGGCGACACTGCCTCTCCTCACCGGCGCACTGGCGCTCGGCATACCCGCGGCGTACGCCGCGGACCAGGGCCGCGACACGCTCGCCGGCACCAAGCCCGCCTGGGCCACGGCGAGGGCGGACCGGGGCGCGGCCGCGGACAGCGCCCGGGTCTCCGCACGCGTCTACCTGGCGGGCCGGGACGCGGCCGGCCTCGCCGCCTATGCGAAGGCCGTGTCGGACCCGAGCTCGGCGTCGTACGGCAAGTACCTCAGTGCCGACCGGGCCCAGGCCCGTTTCGGCGCGACGAAGGCACAAGTGGCCGCCGTCAGGAGCTGGTTGCGGTCGGCCGGTCTGAAGGTCACAGGTGTCACACAGCACTATGTCGCCGTCACCGGCGAGGTCGCCGCCGCGGAGAAGGCGTTCGGCACCCAGCTGCACAACTACACCAAGGGCGCGAAGACCTACCGCGCGCCCACGGCGACCGCGTCGGTGCCGGACGGCCTCAAGGGCGCCGTCCTGACGGTCACCGGCCTGGACAACGCGCCGCACCTGGCGAGTCACCAGGGCCAACTCCCGCCACCGGAGACGGTGTTCCGCAATGCCGGACCCTTCTCGACGTACCACGGCTCGAAGGTGGCGACCACGCTGCCGGACGCGTACGGCACGAAGATCCCGTACGCCGTCCAGGGCTACACCGGCAAGCAGCTGCGCGCCGCGTACGGCGCGGGCAAGCGGACCGGCAAGGGCGTGCGCATCGCCATCACCGACGCGTACGCCTCCCCGACCATCGCCTACGACGCGGGCACCTACGCGAAACGCAACGGCGACGCGGCCTGGAAGAGCGGCCAGTTGCGCCAGGTCCTGCCCGCGCAGTACACGCGGACCGAGGAGTGCGGGGCGGCCGGCTGGTACGGCGAGGAGACCCTCGACGTCGAGGCCGTGCACGCGGTCGCGCCCGGCGCGCAGGTCACCTACGTGGGCGCCGCGTCCTGCTACGACGAGGACCTGCTGGACTCGCTCAGCAAGATCGTCGACAACCACCTGGCCGACCTCGTCTCCAACTCCTGGGGCGAGACCGAGGACGCCCAGACGCCGGACCTCGCTGCCGCCTACGACCAGGTCTTCCAGTTCGGCGCGGTCGAGGGCATCGGCTTCTACTACTCCTCCGGCGACGACGGCGACGAGGTCGCGAGCAGCGGCACCAAGCAGGTGGACATCCCGGCGAGTTCGGCGTGGGTGACGGCGGTCGGCGGTACCTCGCTGGCGGTCGGCAAGGGCGACAAGTACCTCTGGGAGACCGGCTGGGGCACCGAGAAGGCGGTCCTGTCGGCCGACGGCAGGAGCTGGACCGACTTCCCGGGCGCGTTCAACTCGGGCGCGGGCGGCGGCACCAGCAGGACGGTCACCGAGCCGTACTGGCAGAAGAGCGTCGTCCCGGACGCGCTCGCCAAGGCCAACAGCGCCGGCGGCAACCGCGTCGTCCCGGACATCGCGGCGATCGCCGACCCGAACACCGGGTTCCTGGTGGGCCAGACGCAGACCATGCCGGACGGGACGACGCAGGCCTACGACGAGTACCGCCTCGGCGGCACCTCGCTCGCGGCGCCGGTGATCGCGGCCGTCCAGGCCCTCGCGCAGGAGGCCCGCGGCGGCAAGCCGCTCGGCTTCGCCAACCCGGCGATCTACGCCCGGTACGGCTCGAAGGCGTACCACGACGTCACCGACAACCCGACGGGCTCCGGCCTCGCGGTCGCCCGCGTCGACTACGTCAACGGCTACGACGCGACCGGCGGCCTGACCACGTCCGTCCGCACCCTCGGCAAGGACAGCTCCCTGAAGGCCGTGAAGGGCTACGACGACGTGACGGGCGTGGGGACGCCCGCGGGCGGGACGCCCGCGGGCGGCTATGTGGAGTCGTACCGGCGTCGCTGAGCGGCGGCAACGCGGCACAGGCAGGGCACGATCACGCACGAGCACGGCACAAAAAGGCGCCCCGCCGACGGGGGAAGATCGGCGGGGCGCTGTGGTGCCGCAGTGGTTCAGGGGGGTCCGAGCCCGGCAGGGCTCAGTGGACCGAGTGCTCCTCCAGCGGGAACGTTCCGCCGACCACGTCGTCCGCGAACGCCTTCGCCGCGTTGCCCATGACCTCACGGAGGTCGGCGTACTGCTTGACGAACTTGGGGACGCGGCCGCCGGTCAGGCCCAGCATGTCCGTCCAGACCAGGACCTGGGCGTCGGTCTCGGCACCGGCGCCGATGCCGACGGTCGGGATGTGGAGTACCCGGGTGACCTCGGCGGCCAGTTCGGCCGGCACCAGCTCCAGGACGACCGCGAACGCGCCCGCGTCCTGGACCGCCTTCGCGTCCCGCAGGAGTTGCGCGGCCGCCTCCTCGCCGCGGCCCTGGACGCGGTAGCCCATGGCGTTGACGGACTGCGGGGTCAGGCCGATGTGGGCCATGACCGGGATGCCGGACTCGACCAGCAGGCGGATCTGCTCGTGCGAGCGCTCGCCGCCCTCCAGCTTGACCGCCCCGACGCCGGCCTCCTTGACCAGCCGGGTCGCCGAGCGCAGCGCCTGCACCGGGCCCTCCTGGTAGGAGCCGAAGGGCAGGTCGCCCACGATCAGGGCGCGGGAGGTGCCGCGTACGACGGCCGCCGAGAGCATGGTCATCTCGTCGAGCGTCACGGGCACGGTGGTCTCGTAGCCGAGGTGGCAGTTGCCCGCCGAGTCGCCGACGAGCATGACCGGGATGCCGGCCTCGTCGAACACGGACGCGGTCATCGCGTCGTAGGCGGTGAGCATGGGCCACTTCTCGCCCCGCTCCTTGGCGAGAGCGATGTCGCGAACGGTGATGCGGCGTGTGCCCTTCCCCCCGTACAGCGCCTTGCTGCTGCCGTCGGAGGGCTTCGCCTGAGGCGTCTGGGCAGCCGAAAGCTGCGTCATTGCAACGGCTCCTTCTGTCATCTCGAGGCGCCCTTACGGCGTCCCCGGATCCCCTCCATGGTGGCACCTCGTGCCAGGGACGGCCAGACCTCCCTGTGTGAGTTCCGCCCCGGTGTCGCGCCCCGGTGTTCCGTCCCGGTGTTCCGTCGCGCGTAAGTACTCGGTAAGAATTTAAGATACGAGACGGTTCCGTATCGTAAAGGCGATAGCGTCGACAGCATGACTTCTCCCGCCGCCACAGCCCCCCGCATACCGGAAGCCGTGCACCGGCGCCGTTGGGCGATCCTCGCCGTGCTGATGCTGAGCCTGCTGATCGTCGTCCTCGACAACTCGATCCTGAACGTCGCCATCAAGACCATTTCCACCCCGGCCCCGACCGGCCTCGGCGCCACCCAGAGCGAGCTGGAGTGGGCGATCAACGCCTACACCCTCGTCTTCGCGGGCCTGCTGTTCAGCGCGGGCATCCTCGGCGACCGGCTCGGTCGCAAGAAGGTCCTGCTCGGCGGGCTCGCCGTGTTCGGGATCGGCTCCGCCCTCGCCGCGTTCTCCGGCTCGCCCGGCGAGCTCATCACCTTCCGCGCCGTGATGGGCCTCGGCGCCGCCTTCGTCATGCCGGCCACCCTCGCCGTCCTGATGAACGTCTTCGAGCGCGAGGAGCAGCCCAAGGCCATCGGCATCTGGGCGGGCGGTGTCGGGCTCGCCATCGCCATCGGGCCCATCACGGGCGGCGTGCTGCTCGATCACTTCTGGTGGGGGTCCGTCTTCCTCATCAACGTGCCGATCGTGCTGCTCGCGCTCGCGCTGATGCTGTGGCTGGTCCCGGACTCGCGTGACCCGGAGCCCGGCCGTATCGACCCGGTCGGCGTCGTGCTCTCCGTCGTCGGCCTCGTCCTGCTCGTCTACGGCATCATCAAGGGCGGCCAGCTGGCCGACTTCACCAACCCGACGGTGCTCGCGACCATCGGCTCCGGCGTCGCCGTGCTCGCCGCGTTCGTCGTGTTCGAGAAGCGCAGCGACCATCCGTCCATCGACGTCACGTACTTCCGCAACAAGGTCTTCTCGGCCGCGATCGGCGTGATCGCGCTGGTGTTCTTCGCCCTGATGGGCGTGACGTTCTTCTCGGTCTTCTACACCCAGAGCGTGCGCGGCTACTCGCCGTTGGAGACCGGCCTGCTGATGCTGCCGCTCGCCGCCGCACAGATGATCTTCGCCCCGCGCGCCCGGCTCGTCGTCGACCGGTTCGGCAACCGGGCCACCACCACCGGCGCCATGCTGCTGATCGCCGCCACGCTGGCCGCGTTCGCCACGTTCGAGGCGGACACGCCGATCTGGATCCTGGAGGTGGTCTTCTTCCTCATGGGCACCGCGATGGCGCACATCATGACCCCGGTCAGCGTCGTCATCATGCAGGCCCTGCCCCGCGAGAAGGCCGGCTCCGCCTCCGCGCTCAGCAACACCTTCCGGCAGGTCGGCGGCGCGCTCGGCATCGCCGTGCTGGGCTCGGTCCTGTCGACGGCGTACCGGGGTGACATCGAGGACCGGCTCACGGTGCTGCCGGAGGGCCTGCGGCACACCGCGGGCGAGTCCATCGAGGCCACGCTCGGCGTCGCGGACCGGCTCGGCCCGCGGGGCGACGCCCTCGTCGGAGCGGCCCACGACGCCTTCCTGCACGCCATGCACGTCACCGCCCTGTGGGGCGCGGGCGTCGCGGTGCTGGGTGCTGTGGTCGTCGGGCTGTTCCTGCCGGGGCGGCCGGCGGCACCTCAGGAGGGCGAGACGGAACGGGAGTTGGCGGCCGCGGAATAGGAGGCGGGGGGTACGACAGGCGCCGACGCGCGCCTCGTACCCCGCGGCGTCGTGCACGCCGACGCCGTGCACCAGGGAGAATCACCCCAACCCACGGAAAGGACCGAGCCAAGTGAGCCTCGCCGACAGCCGGCCCCGGCAGGACGGCCCCACCCGGGGCCGCCCCCGCAGCGAGGCCGTGGAGCGGTCCATCATGGAGGGCGTCCTCAAGCTGCTGGAGGACGGAGTGCCGCTCGCGGAGCTGTCCATCGAGCGCATCGCCCGTACCGCGGGGGTCGGCAAGGCCACCATCTACCGCCGCTGGAGCGGCAAGGAGGAACTGTTCGTCGAGGTCGTGCGGGCCGCCGAGCCGCCGGACCCCGAACTGCCCGGCACCTCGGTGCGCGACGATCTCGTGGCGCTGCTCGAACAGTTGCGGCAACGCGGCCTGATGACCCGTTCGTCGGTACTCCTGCACAACGTCATCGCCCAGATGAAGAGCAGCCCGAAGATCTGGGACGCCTATCACGCGAGCGTCGTCGAGCCGCGGCGCAGGAAGCAGCACGCGATTCTGCTCCGCGGGCAGGAGAACGGTGAACTGCGCGCGGACATCGACGTCGACGTGATGAACGACATGATCTTCGGACCGATGCTGGTGCGTGCCGTCATGCGCCCGGACGCGGAACTTCCGGAAGGCCTGGCCGAGCAGATGGCCGACGCCGTGCTGGAGGGTCTACGGCCCGTCCGTTCACACACCCCGTAGATCGAATGTGCGCGTTTCGTCACAGAGCGCGCTTTCCCCCGGCGCATCCGGAACTCCTGAAGGTGACTTGTACGTCCTCGCCCCCGTACGGCCGTCATGAGTACGGCGGGATCGGAGCCGATCATCCCCTAGGGTTTCTCTGGGCGCGGGGGGACGACGGTGTTGCACAGCAGGTAGTGAGGCGACGGTATGGCGCAGCAGGCGTATGTGACGGAGACGGACAACGGAGGCTCGGGTCCCGAGCGCCGGGAACCCGGGCTTCAGCGCCTGACGAACCGACTGAAGAGCCTGGTCGCGGGCTGGCGCGGAGACCCACGCGTGTGGCGCCGCGGCCTCGTCCTGGCCGCCCTCGCGGTGATCCTCGCCCTGGTGATGCTGCTGCACGCGCAGATCCCGAACGCGATCGGCAACCTCGGCAGCCTGACAGAGACGTTCCTGCCCTGGCTGGGCCTGTTCGTGCCGGTGCTGCTCCTGCTGGCCCTCGTCCGCAGGTCCGCGATCGCGCTGATCGCCGTGCTGGTCCCGGCGATCGTGTGGCTGAACCTGTTCGGCGGCCAGCTCACCGACAAGACCGGCGTCGGCGGCGACCTCACGGTGGCCACGCACAACGTCAACGCCGACAACACCGATCCGGCCGGCACCGCCCGGGACGTGGCCGCGTCCGGCGCGGACGTGGTGGCCTTGGAGGAGCTGACGGCCGGGGCGGTCCCGACGTACGAGAAGGCGCTGGCGTCGACGTACAAGTACCACTCGGTGCAGGGCACGGTCGGGCTGTGGAGCAAGTACCCGCTGAGCGGCGTCAAGCCCGTCGACATCAAGCTGGGCTGGGTCCGCGCCATGCGGGCCGCGGTGGCCACGCCGTCCGGGCAGGTCGCGGTGTACGTCGCCCATCTGCCGTCGGTGCGGGTGAAGGTGGAGGCGGGGTTCACCGCCCGGCAGCGCGACAAGAGCGCCGACGCGCTGGGCGAGGCCATCAACGACGAGCCGCTCGGCAAGGTCGTCCTGCTCGGCGACCTGAACGGCACGATGAACGACCGCGCGCTCAACGCCGTGACCGCTCAGATGCGCTCGACGCAGGGCGCGTCGGGCAGCGGGATGGGGTTCAGCTGGCCGGCGTCGTTCCCGATGGCACGGATCGACCAGATCATGGTGCGGGGCCTGGAGCCGTTGAGCTCCTGGACGCTGCCGGAGACCGGGAGCGACCATCTGCCGGTGGCGGCGCGTGTGAAGGTCGACACATCCGCGTCCTGAAAATCCCTGGTCAGCGCCGTCTGGACGGGTCTCGGCAACCGGAGTGTCATCTGCCGGAATACCGGGCCTGAGAGGCTTTGTTCCGTACTTGAACATACGGAATGAACATCACGGAGTACGACGACTCCGCTCTCGACCCTGAAAGGCAAAGGCACTTCATGCCCCTGGCCCTGCTCGCCCTGGCCGTCGGCGCCTTCGGCATAGGTACGACCGAGTTCGTGATGATGGGCCTGCTGCCCGAAGTCGCGAACGACCTGGACATCTCGATTCCCACCGCCGGGCATCTGGTCTCGGCGTACGCCCTCGGCGTCGTCATCGGCGCCCCGCTGCTGGCCGCGGTCACGGCACGCATGCCCCGCCGCACCGTCCTGATCGGCCTGATGGCCCTGTTCGTCGCGGGCAACGCCCTGTCCGCCTTCGCCCCCGACTACCACTGGCTGATGGCCGCCCGCTTCCTCAGCGGCCTGCCGCACGGCGCCTTCTTCGGCGTCGGCGCGGTCGTGGCGACGAGCATGGTCGCGCCGGAGCGCAAGGCCAGCTCCGTGTCGCTGATGTTCCTCGGCCTGACGATGGCGAACGTCGCGGGCGTGCCGGTGGCCACCCTGATGGGCCAGAGCCTGGGCTGGCGGGCCACCTTCCTCGGGGTGAGCACGATCGGCCTGGCCGCGATGGCGGCGCTGGCGCTGCTCATCCCGCGCGCCGAGGCGCACACGGCTCCCCGGACGGGCCTGCGCGGCGAGCTGGCCGCCCTGCGCTCCCTCCCGGTGTGGCTGGCGCTCGGCACGACGGTCGCCGGCTTCGGCGCGCTGTTCGCCGCGTACAGCTACATCACGCCGATGCTCACCGACGCCGCCGGGTACACCGACGCCAGCGTGACGCTGCTGCTGGCGCTGTTCGGTGTCGGCGCGACGGCGGGCAACCTGCTGGGCGGGCGCCTGGCGGACCACGCGATGCGGGGGACGCTGTTCGGGGGCCTGCTCGCGCTGGTGCTGGTCCTGGCTCTCTTCCCGCTGATGATGTCGACGGCGTGGAGCGCGGCCCTCGCAGTGATCCTGCTGGGCATGGCGGCCTTCGCCACCGGCTCCCCGCTCCAGCTGATGGTGATGGAGAAGGCGTCCAGCGCCCCGTCCCTGGCCTCCTCGGCCAACCAGGCGGCGTTCAACCTCGCCAACGCGGGCGGTGCCTGGATCGGCGGCCTCGCCCTCGCGGCGGGCCTCGGCGTCACCTCTCCGGCACTGGCGGGCGCCGCACTGGCCGTCCTCGGGCTCGGGGTCGCGGGCGCCGCGTACGTGGTGGACCGGCGACGGGTCGCTCCGCCGGCCGGGCGACAGCGGGTGGTTGCGGGACAGGTTCCGGAGCGGGCCGAAGCAGTTCGGCACTGAGCTTCCCTGTCACGGGCGCGTTCCCCTCACCCCTCGGGCGGCGCCCTGTCGGTCTCTTGTCGGCTCTGTCGGCTCTGTCGGTGTCTTGTCGGCTCTGTCGGTGAGCTGTCGGTGGTTTGTCGGTGCGGCCTGACAACGTCGTCCCCATGACGCGAATCGACAAGAACCCCGGCGGCGCCGGCAGCGCCGTATCCGTGCGGGGGTTGGTCAAGCACTACGGCGAGACCAAGGCTCTGGACGGGGTCGACGTGGATGTGCGCGAGGGCACCGTGATGGGCGTGCTCGGGCCGAACGGGGCCGGCAAGACCACCCTCGTGCGCATCCTGTCCACACTGCTGACGCCGGACGCCGGTGAGGCGACCGTCGCCGGATACGACGTCCTGCGGCAGCCCCGGCAGCTGCGGAGGGTGATCGGGCTGACCGGTCAGTACGCCTCCGTCGACGAGAAGCTCCCCGGGTGGGAGAACCTGTACCTCATCGGGCGGCTCCTGGACCTGCCCCGCAAGGAGGCACGCACGCGTGCCGACGAGCTGCTGGAGCGGTTCTCGCTGACCGACGCCGCCAAGCGGCCCGCGGCGACCTACTCCGGCGGCATGCGGCGGCGGCTCGACCTGGCCGCCTCCATGATCGGCCGGCCCACGGTGCTGTTCCTCGACGAGCCGACCACGGGGCTCGACCCGCGGACCCGCAACGAGGTGTGGGCCGAGGTCAAGGCCATGGTCGGGGACGGGGTGACCGTGCTGCTGACCACCCAGTACATGGAGGAGGCCGAGCAGCTCGCCTCCGAGCTGACGGTCGTCGACCGGGGCAAGGTCATCGCGGGCGGGGGCATCGAGGAGCTCAAGGCCAAGGTGGGCGGGCGGACCCTGCGGATCCGGCCGACCGACGCCCTGCAACTGCGGCCCCTCGCCGGATACCTCGACGACCTCGGCATCACCGGCCTCGCGACCACCACCGTGGACACCGAGACCGGCACCCTGCTCGTCCCGGTGCTCAGCGACGAGCAGCTCACCGCCATCGTCGGCGCCGTCACCGCGCGGGGCATCACCCTCGCCTCCATCTCCACCGAACTGCCCAGCCTGGACGAGGTGTTCCTGTCCCTCACCGGCCACCGTGCCAGTGCCCCGCAGGACGCCGTGCCCACCGACGACCGCGAGGAGGTCGCCGTATGAGCGCCGCCACCACTACCCCCACGGCGGCACCCGCCGACGCCCGCATCTCACTGCGGGCCCATCTGCGGCACACCGGTGCGCTCGTACGCCGCAACCTCCTGTGGATCCGGCAGGACCCGGAGTCGATGTTCGACGCCATCCTGATGCCGATCGTCTTCACGCTGCTGTTCGTGTACGTCTTCGGCGGCTCGATCGGACAGGCGCTCGGCGGCGGCCAGGAGGACTACGTCCAGTACGTCGTGCCCGGCATGATGGCCATGATGGGCATGAGCATGGCCATGTCGGTCGGGACCGGATTCAACCAGGACTTCAACACCGGCGTCATGGACCGCTTCCGGTCCCTGCCGATCGGGCGCGGCTCGGTGCTCTTCGCCAAGATCGCGGTGGAGCTCCTGCGCATGATGATCGCCACCACGATCATGCTGATCGTCGGCGTCCTGGTCGGCTTCGACATCACCAACTGGGGCGGACTGCTCGCGGCCGTGGCGCTGGCCGCACTGTTCGGGTCGGCGCTGATGTGGGTCTTCCTGACCCTCGGCGTGATCCTGAAGAGCGCGCAGTCCGTGCAGGGGCTCGGCTTCCTGGTGCTGATGCCGCTCCAGTTCGGCTCGTCGATCTTCGCGCCGACCACGTCGATGCCGGGCTGGCTGCAGTCCTTCACCGACGTCAACCCGCTGTCCTCGCTCGCGGACGCCGCGCGCGGCCTGATGGTGGGCGGCCCGGTCACGCACGACCTGTGGGTGACCGTCGCCTGGTCGGTGGGCCTCACGGCCATCATGGCGCCGATCGCGATCCACAAGTTCCGCACGAAGAACTGACGTTCCGTACGAGGAGCCGACGTTTCCGTACGACGAACCGGCGGACGTCAGATCAGGGCGGTGGCCTCCCGGGAGGAGAGGCCACCGCCCTCCGTGTACGCCGCCTCGTAGGCCGCGTCGCCGAGCACCGCGCGGGTGCGGTCCGCCGCCCCTTCGTACACCTTGCGCTCGTGTGTCGACGCGACGTACCGGGCCGGCAGCAGTCCGTCGGCGGCGCCGAGGCAGCGGGCGGCGTCGCGGGCGCGGCTGCCGCCGTCGACGCGGGCCAGGGCGAAGGCGGCGGTGCTCAGAAACGCCGAGCGCATGTGCGGGGCGATCGCCTCGGACAGCGGTTCCTCGGCACGTTCCATGGCGCGCCTGATCATGTCCAGGCACCGTGCGTACCGGCCGTCGGCCGCGTCCAGCCAGGCCTCCGCACCGAGAATGAAGGCATCGAAGACAACGAAATGGGCGATCTTGAACTGCTCCCGCAGCAGCCGGAGTTGCTCACGCGCCTCGGGGATCCGGCCCGTCATGCCGAGCCGGCCGGCCAGGATCAGCCGGGCGAACGGCATCGACTGGTCGTTCCCGCCGCTCGCCTCGTCGATGACCGCACGCAGCAGCCGCTCGCCCCGCTCACCCTCGCCCGCCTCGATCATGACGCTGCCGAGCCGGGCCCTGAGAACGCCCTTCTGGGCGCGGGCGCCGAGCCGTTCGGCCCGCTCGATCGCCGCCTCGTAGTTCGCGGCGGCCCTGCCCCACTCACCCTTGCGTTCGCAGGCCTCGGCGCGCGCGGCGAGGGCCTCGGCGGTGCCCCACAGATCGCCGAGACGCTCGTAGATCTCCAGCGACTCCTCGGCATCGCGGATGGCGTCGCCCTCGCCCGCCCAGTCGCTGCGGTTGGCGTACATGTTGGCGCGCCACTGCAGGCTCGCTGCGAGCTCCCAGTCGTACCCGGGCGTCTCGCGGGAGGTGCGGACGGTGGCGTCGAGGACGGTGCGCAGCCGCTCCATGTCCCCGGTGAGCATGACGGCGAAGATCCAGAGGTAGCCGGGCAGCCGGCAGGTCTGCGGCATGCCCGGCTCGTAGGTGGCGGCGATGGCACGCAGCTTGGCCTGTGCCCCGGGGGTCTGCCAGGCCTCCAACTCGGTGTCCATGCAGGCGAGATGGACGAGATGGACACCGCGCCGTGCCTCTTCGAGGGCCTCCCCGGTCCACGGGGGCGGGGTGTCCGTGCAGCGCTCCCACACCGGCTGCGCGGGGCGGACCGGCTCGGCGAAGGGGTCGGGGCCGAGGGTCTGGACCTCGCGGGACCAGTTGCGGGCCTCGATCCGCAGTTCGCGCATCTGCCAGTACCAGGCCAGCGACAGGATCAGGCACACCGCCTCCTGCTCGTCGCGGCCGGCGACCGCGTGGCGCAGCGCGATGCGCAGATTCTCGTACTCGCGTTCCAGGCGCTCGATGGCGGCGAGCTGGCCGGGGCCGCGCAGCAACGCGTCGGTGGTGCGGGCGAGTTCGCGGTAGTACGTCAGATGCGCGCGCTCGGCCCCGGCGCGCCGGCCGGTCTCGTCGAGGCGCTCACCGGCGTACTCGGCGACGGTCTCCAGGAGCCGGTAGCGCATCGCGCCGTCCGCCGACGGGGCGGCCACCACCAGGGACTTGTCGACGAGGGAGCCGAGCGAGTCCAGGGCTGCGGGTCCGCACACGGCCTCGGCGGCGGTGAGGTCGCAGCCGCCCGCGAAGACGGACAGCCGCCGCAGCACGTCGCGTTCGTCCTCGTCGAGCAGTTCCCACGACCAGTCCACGACCGCCCGCAGGGTCTGCTGGCGGGGGCGGACGGTGCGGCTGCCGGAGGTGAGCAGGCGGAAGCGGTCGTCCAGACGGTCCGCGATCTGGCGTGGGGTGAGCATGCGGAGTCGGGCGGCGGCGAGTTCGATGGCGAGCGGGAGGCCGTCGAGGCGCAGACAGATCTCGGCGCAGGCCGCGGCGGTCTCCTCGTCGGCGTCGACACGGAAGCCGGGCCGGGCGGCGGCGCCCCGGTCGGCGAGCAGCCGCAGCGCGACGGGCTCGGGCAACGGCTCGACGGGCCGCAGCAACTCCCCCGGTACGCCGAGGGGTTCGCGGCTGGTGGCCAGCACCGTCAGCTCCGGGCAGCGCTCCAGCAGCTCCGCGACGAGACGGGCGGCGGCCTCGACGACGTGCTCGCAGTTGTCGAGGATCAGCAGCATCCGGCGTTTGCCGCAGTGCTCCGCGAGCCGCTCGACGGGGTCGTCGTGCCGGTCGGACCCGGCCCGCATGGCCTCGGCGCCGGCGCCGTACAGCACGGTCTCGCGGGCGCCGACAGCGGTGAGAACGGCCTCCGGGACGGCCTCGGGGGCGTCGACCGGCGCCAGCTCGGCCAGCCACACCCCGTCCGGGGCACCGTCCCGCACGCTCTCGGCGGCCTCCTGCGACAGCCGCGTCTTCCCGGCCCCGCCGGGGCCCAGCAGCGTGACGAGCCGGGCGGTCCTGAGGTCCCCGCGGATGGCCTCGATGTCGGCTTCCCGGCCGACGAAGGAGGTGAGCCGGGCGCGGAGGTTGCCGGGGGTCGGGACGGGGGCGGTGAGCCGGGGTGCGCCGGGCGGATCGGCGGAGGCGTCCGTGCGGGCGGCGAGATTGGCGGCGTCGGCCGAGGAGCCGAGCGTGAGGGCCCGACCGTACGCGGCGTCGGTGCTGCGCGCATCGGGCGCGGCGGGATCGCCGGGGGCGCTCGGAGGGCCGGGAAGGTGCGCCTCGCCGGACCCGCCCGTGCCTGCGTCGGCGTGCCTCGTACGGTGCGCTTCGGTGTCGGAGTCGGAGTCGGTGTCGGTGTCGGTGTCGGTGGGGCCGGGTCCGTGGGCGTCGGGGGCCGCGGGCGTTCCGCCGTTGCCCGGACGGTCCGCCCCAGCGTCAGCGTCACCGAGCCCGCCGTCGCCCACCCGCGGACCGAGCCCCCGGCCGCCGCCCCTCGGCCGGAGCAGGTCCGCATGCAGGGCGCGCAGTTCCGGGCCCGGGTCCGAGCCGAGGCGGTCTGCCAGCAGGCGTCGTACGTCCTCGTAGGCGACCAGTGCCTCTGCCGTGCGGCCCGCGTCGCGCAGGGCGCGCAGGCGCAAGGCCTGGAGGGGTTCGTCCAGGGGGTGGGTGTCGCACAGGGCGGTCAGTTCCGGCAGGGACTGTTCGGCGTGGCCGAGGGCGAGGGCGGCGGTGTGGCGGGCGCGCAGCGCGTCGAGGCGCCGGGTCGCCTGGCGGGCCGCCTCGGCGGTGCGGTCGGGGAGGTCGGCGAGGGCGGGCCCGCGCCACAGCGCCAGGGCGTCGTCGAGGACGACGGCGGCCTTGGCCGGGTCTCCGTCGGCCAACGCGCGCGTGCCCTCGCCGACGAGCCGCTCGAAGCGGTGCAGGTCGATGTCGTCGGGCGCGGCAGCGAGCTGGTAGCCGCCCTCCACCGAGACGACCGCGTCCGCCCCGAGGGCCCGCCGCAATCGCCCGACGAGCGCCTGCAAGGCACCCGTGGCGTCAGCGGGCGGCTCCCCTTCCCACACCTCGTCGACCAGCAATCCCGCCGGCACGGTCCGGCCACCCCGCAGCGCGAGCACGGTGAGCAGGGCGCGCAAACGGGCCCCGCCGACAGGAACGGGGCTGCCGTCGGGGCGTAGTACCTGGGTGGTGCCGAGGATGCGATAGCGCACGGGGTCCATTGTCTCTGGTGGTCGTCGGGCCGGTCACGGCATTGGTCGGCGGGGCGAGGCGGCTGCGGGGCGGGCGCGAACACGGTGTACCCGCCGCCCGTGGCAGCGGCCCGGCCGCCTCACCGCGTCCCCCGCCGAGAACGCCGTACCGCAGCGCCCCGTCCGCCCGCGCGCACACCACCCGCCGAAACCCATGCCCCCACCTTCCCCGGAACCAACGGTCCACCGCGAGACGTTTTCCCCGTGCGCCCGGTACGGTCGGGCAGTCCCGACGTCCCGCCGTCCCAGGAGCCCGTCCTCATGACCACCGCTCTCACCCGCCGCAGCGATCGGCGGATCAGCCCCGTCTTCGTGGGGATCCTGGCCGTCACGGCGGTGACGGGCTGGGCCACCTGGACCGGCTTCGCCGAGCAGCCCGGCCTGGCCGTGTTCCTGTTCGTGACGGCCGCCTGGATCGTGTCCCTGTGTCTGCACGAGTACGCACACGCGCGTACCGCCCTGCACAGCGGGGACATCTCGGTCGGCGCGAAGGGCTACCTCACGCTCAACCCGCTGAAGTACACGCATGCCCTGCTCAGCATCGTGCTCCCCGTCATTTTCGTGATCATGGGCGGCATCGGCCTCCCGGGCGGTGCCGTCTTCATCGAGCGCGGGCGGATCCGGGGGCGCTGGCGGCACAGTCTGATCTCGGCGGCCGGGCCGCTGACGAACGTGCTGTTCGCCGTCGTGTGCACCGCCCCGTTCTGGCTGGACGCCCTGGACGGCGTCCCCAGCGACTTCCGGTTCGCGCTCGCCTTCCTCGCACTGCTCCAGGTCACGGCGGCGATCCTGAACTTCCTGCCGGTCCCGGGCCTGGACGGCTACGGCGTGATCGAGCCGTGGCTGTCGCAGAAGGTCAGGCGCCAGGTGGAGCCGTTCGCGCCGTTCGGTCTGCTGTTCGTGTTCGCGCTGCTCTGGGTCCCGGAGGTCAACGGCGTGTTCTTCGACATGATCGACGCCGTCCTGCGCGGCCTCGGCATCAGCGACTTCGACACGTACTGCGGCTACGACCTGTTCCGCTTCTGGCGGGACTCGAACGAGCTCTGCTCGATCAGCGGATGACCCGGTTCGGGCTCAGCCCCTGGCCGAGTCCCGCCGCTCGTCCCTGCCCCGCTTCACGTAGTACCAGCACATGTTGCTGGACAGCCCCGCCAGCAGCACCCACACGATCCCCAGCAAGCTGCCCTGCGCGAACGAGACCACGGCCGCGGCCACGGCCAGCACGCAGACGATCAGGGCATAGACACCAAGGCGGGGCATTTCACTCGGCTCCTTCGGGGGACACTGCTACGCCGACCAGTGTCCCCCATCCCGTCATACGTCCGTGACGCGGAGCCCCGCGTGCGCCTTGTAGCGCCGGTTCACCGAGATCAGGTTCGCGACCAGCGCCTCCACCTGGTGGGCGTTGCGCAGCCGCCCCGCGAAGATGCCGCGCATACCGGGGATGCGGCCCGCCAGCGCCTGGACGATCTCGACGTCCGCCCGGACCTCGCCGAGGACCATCACGTCGGTGTCGATCTCGTCGATCTCCGGGTCCTCCAGGAGGACCGCCGACAGATGGTGGAAGGCGGCCGTCACCCGGGAGTCCGGCAGCAGGGCGGCGGCCTGCTCGGCGGCGCTGCCCTCCTCCGGCTTCAGCGCGTAGGCGCCCTGCTTGTCGAAGCCGAGCGGGTTGACGCAGTCGACGACCAGCTTGCCCGCCAGTTCCTCGCGCAGGGATTCGAGGGTCTTGCCGTGGCCCTCCCACGGCACGGCGACGATCACGATGTCGCTGCGCCGCGCGCACTCGGCGTTGTCGGCGCCCTCGACGCCGTGCCCGAGCTCCCCGGCGGCGGACTCGGCGCGCTCGGCGGCCCGCGAGCCGATGATCACCTTCTGGCCGGCCCGGGCGAGCCGGTAGGCGAGGCCCTTGCCCTGCGGCCCGGTCCCGCCGAGCACGCCGACGACGAGCCCGGAGACGTCCGGGAGGTCCCAGGGGTCCTTGGCCGGGGCCTTCGCGGGGGTCCCGGCGGGCTGCTGTGCACTGTCGCTAGAGGTCATGCGCCGACTTTACGTCCGCCCCACCCGGCCCAAAGGGCTCAGGTGAGCTCCGTCACGGGTACCCGCCGGAAGGTGATGGTCTCGTACGCGCTGAAGTCGCCGGTCTCGTAGAGGAGTCCGACCGCGTCGTCGTCGATCCGTACGAGGTCCGAGTACGCGGCGGGCAGTCCGTCCACCGTGTGCGCGGACCGCCAGGTGATGCCGCCGTCGGCGGAGGCGCGGATGGTCATCAGGGCGCGGAAGCCGGGGTCGGCGGGGCCGGCGTAGAGCAGCAGGTCGGGGTCGCGCAGCTGCAGGACGCTGCCCTCGCAGACGGGGGCGGCGAGGCCGGCCTGGGGGCGGAAGGGTTTCACCAGCGTCGCGCCGCCGTCCTCGGAGTAGGCGTCGGCGCGGGTGCCGGGGGACGTCGAGTCGTTGCGGGCGTTGAAGTAGACGCGCCCGTCGGGGAGTTCGGCGGCGGTGGTCTCGTTGACGTTGACGTAGCCGTCGGTGTTCCCGTCGACGTACCCGATGCGCCAGGTGGCGCCGCGGTCGTCGCTGAGCAGGCAGTGGCCCCCGTTGTACTTGCCCTCCGTGCCGTTGTCCCGTCCGGTCGGGGGCAGGGAGTGGTTGGCGGGGACGACGACCCGGCCGCCGGCCAGCTGGACGGCGTGGCCCGGGGTGGTGGCGTACCAGCGCCACTCCGGCCGCTTCGTGCCCTTGGTGATCTCCGTCGGTGCGGACCAGGTCGCCCCGTCGTCGTCGCTGTGCTGCACCCAGACCCGCCGCCCGTCCGCGGCGCTCACCGCACCGCGGCGGATGGCGCTCTCGGTGGCGAGGGCGGCATTGCGGACGTGGACGAGCAGGACGCGGCCGGTGTCGAGGACGACGGGAGCCGGGTTGCCGGCGAGGTCGTCACCGTTCTTGGCGGCGACCTGGAGCGGGCCCCAGGTGCGGCCGCCGTCGGTGGAGCGCTTCAGCACGATGTCGATGTTCCCGAAGTCGTCGTGCGAGCCGACCCGGCCCTCGCAGAAGGCGAGGAGGGTGCCGGTGGTGGTGGCGACGACGGCCGGGATGCGGAAGCTCGCGTAGCCCTCGCGGCCCGCGCGGAAGGGGACGCTGGTCTCTGCCATGGGGGGCTCCTCGAATGGCCGGTCGCCGCGGCTCGGTCACCCGTGGCTGCGCGGCCGGCGTACGGACGGATGTGCGGGACAACGAGTCCATCTGCCCAAGTCGGGCGAATTCGTGGTGAACTCCGGGTCAAGAGTGGTCGGTTGCGGCAGGATGCGGTCGCATGGATGCCGTACGTGTCGCGTTGCTGCGCGAAGTACTCGCCGGAACCGAGTGGTTGGGGGCCACCCGGCGGTTCGCGGGCGCGCTGCGGACGTCGGCGGTGGCGCACGGGGGCGGGCTGCTGCTGGTCGGCACGCCGCAGTACGAGCCGTGGCATCTGGCGGCCCATCTGGTCGACGAGGCCGCCTGGTCGGGCACTCCGGAGCTGGCCCCGACACTCGTACGGCATCACGCGCGGGCCTCGGATCCGGCCCATCTGGCGGTCGGGCTCGGGCGGTTGGCGGCGGCGCGGCGCGGGGAGACGCTGCTGGTGGTGTCGCCGCAACGGCCGGGCGCGCCGCTTCTGGAGGGGGTGCACGACGCCCGGCTGGCCGGCGCGACGGTGCTGGCGCTGGGCGCCGGCGAGGACGAACTGACGTCGATGGCCCACGAGACGCTGACCGTGCCGGAGGGTGCGGAGCTGGATCTGGACACCGTGCAGCACCTGGTGAGCGCGGCCGCCGGCGAGAACGCGCTGCCCTCTCCGCGGGGGCGCCGGCGCTTCCGGGACCGCCTGTCCCGCCTGGCGGACTCCCTGACGGCGCCGCCGCCCACGGGCTGGTGACCCACTGGCCGGTGCCGGGCGCCTCGCCCGCAAAACCGTTTGCCTCGGGCACCGCACCGCCTGAGCTTGACCTTTCGTGACCGACGACTCCCCCGCTCCCCCCACTCCTCCCTCGCCGGCTTCCCGCCTCCGGGCCGTGCTGCCCGACCTCGCACCGTGGCGGGCCTCCGTCGACTTCCGGCGGCTGTGGCTGTCAGGGCTGGTCTCCTACTTCGGCAGCTTCCTGACCTTCGTCGCGCTGCCCGTGCAGATCAAGGAGCTGACGGGGTCCGCCGCGGCGGTCGGGGCGATCGGGGCCGTGGAGCTGGTGCCGCTGATCGCGTTCGGGCTGTATGGGGGTGCGCTCGCCGACGCGCTCGACAAGCGGAAGCTGATCGTGTGGACGGAGGCCGGGCAGGCGGTGCTCAGCGCGGTGCTGCTGGTCAACGCCCTGCTGCGAGCCCTGCCATCTGGCCGCTGTATGTCGTCGCCGCCCTGTCCTCCGCCCTCGTGTCGGTCCAGCGGCCGGCCATGGACGCCCTGCTGCCCCGGATCGTGGCCCACGACCACCTCCCGGCCGCCGCCTCGCTCAACGCGCTGCGCTGGCAGGTCGGCGGCGTGGCCGGCCCGGCCCTGGCCGGCGTGGTCGTGGCGTACGCGGGGCTCGGCTGGGCGTACGGCGTGGATCTGCTGACCTTCGTCGTCTCCGTGCTGTTCGTGCTCGGTCTCGCCCCCTCCCCCGCCTCCCACGAGGCCGCGAAGCCGTCCTTGAAGGCCATCGCCGAGGGCGCCCGTTACGCCTGGAACCGCAAGGAGCTGCTCGGCACGTATGTGATCGACATCGCGGCGATGCTCTTCGCGATGCCGCTCGCCGTACTGCCGTTCCTCGCCGACGAGTTGAACGCCCCCTGGGCGCTGGGCCATGGGGGTCCCCCCAGGCCCTTAAGGCACTGGGGGAGTACGCGGCGGTACCCGCCGGGGCGATGCTGGTGAGCCTGACCAGCGGCTGGACCTCGCGGGTACACCGGCACGGGCGGGCCGTCGTCCTGGCGGACGCGCTGTGGGGCACGGCGATCGCGGCGGCCGGTGTCTCCGGGAACGTATGGCTGGTCCTGCTGTTCCTGGCCCTCGGCGGCGCCGCGGACATGGTCAGCGGCATCTTCCGCGGGGTGATGTGGAACCAGACGATCCCGGACGAACTGCGCGGCCGGCTCGCCGGGATCGAGCTGCTGTCGTACTCGGTGGGCCCGCAGCTGGGCCAGAGCTACGTCGGCGGCATGGCGGCCTGGCGGGGCGTGCGGACGTCGATCTGGTCGGGCGGGCTGCTGTGCGTGGGCGCGGTGGGGCTGCTGGCGCTGTGCCTGCCGAAGCTGATGACGTACGACGCGCGGACGAACGAGCATGCGGTACGGCTGCGGGAGCAGCGGGCGGCGGCAGCGGCCGCACAGGCGCCGGCGGCGAAACCCGCGCCGGCGCCCGCGGAGGGCTGATCAGTCGTCGTCCGCCGCGCGGTTCGGGGCGTCGTGCCACCGCGGGTCGCCCTCCCACTCCAGGTTGCGCTCACGGGCGAGGTCCATCGCCTGCTGGGCCTCCTGCGGGGTGGCGTACGGTCCGAATCGGTCCTTGGCCGGGCACTCGGGCCCCTCCTCGACCTTCTTGTGGACGAGGCAGTAGTACCACTCCCCCGGCTTGCCGACCGTCCGCTTCTTGAACAAGGCCATGTCCGGCTCCTCTCGCCACCGACATGTTCCCCCATGCCCGCTGGTTAGACTCGCTGGCATGTCTGGCCAGTCGCTGCTCGTCCCAGGGGAGCTCTCCCCCACCCGTTCCGTGCCCGGAAACATCCGTCGCCCCGAGTACGTCGGCAAGCCCGCGCCGACGCCGTACACGGGACCGGAGGTGCAGACTCCGGAGACCGTCGAGGCGATGCGTGTCGCCGGCCGTATCGCCGCGCGGGCGATGGCCGAGGCGGCGAAGCTGATCGCGCCCGGTGTCACGACGGACGAGCTGGACAAGGTGGCGCACGAGTACATGTGCGACCACGGCGCCTACCCCTCCACGCTCGGCTACCGCGGCTTCCCGAAGTCCCTGTGCACCAGCGTCAACGAGGTCATCTGCCACGGCATCCCGGACTCGACGGTGCTGCGCGACGGCGACATCGTCAACCTCGACGTGACGGCGTACATCGGCGGGGTGCACGGCGACAACAACGCCACGTACCTGGTCGGGGACGTCGACGAGGAGTCCCGGCTGCTGGTGGAGCGGACCCGGGAGTCCCTGAGCCGCGCGATCAAGGCGGTCAAGCCGGGCCGTCAGATCAACATCATCGGGCGGGTCATCGAGTCGTACGCCAAGCGCTTCGGCTACGGCGTGGTGCGTGACTTCACCGGCCACGGCATCAACTCGTCGTTCCACTCCGGCCTGATCGTCCCGCACTACGACAGCCCGCACGCGACGACGGTCATCCAGCCCGGCATGACCTTCACGATCGAGCCGATGCTGACGCTCGGGACGCACGAGTACGACATGTGGGACGACGGCTGGACGGTCGTCACGAAGGACCGCAAGCGCACCGCGCAGTTCGAGCACACGCTGGTGGTGACGGAGACGGGGACGGAGATCCTCACGCTGCCGTAACCGAGCAGGTCACCGAACCCGTCCTTCGCCCTGCGGAGGGCGGGTTTTCTCGGTACCCTTTTACCGACACAGCGTCGGCAACCCTATTGACTTAGGTAAGCCTAACCTCAGAAAATACTCCCATGGACTCCTTCTCGACAGTCATCCGCACCGCCTCCCACGAGCAGCACGTGGAGGCGGAGACCTCGACGTTCATGAGCGACCTGCTCGGCGGCCGGCTGGGCGTGGACGCGTACGCGCGCTACACCGAGCAGCTGTGGTTCGTGTACGAGGCGCTGGAGACCGGCACCGAGCGGCTGGCGTCGGACCCGGTGACCGGCCCCTTCATCCAGCCGGAGCTGTTCCGGCTGACGTCGCTGGAGCGGGACCTGGCGCATCTGCGGGGTCCGCAGTGGCGGACGGGGCTGTCGGCACTGCCCGCGACGCAGGCGTACGCGGACCGGGTGCGGGAGTGCGCCGACAGCTGGCCGGCCGGGTACATCGCCCACCACTACACGCGCTACCTGGGCGACCTCTCCGGCGGCCAGATCATCCGCGACAAGGCGGAGAAGACCTGGGGCTTCGCCCGCAAGGGCGACGGGGTCCGCTTCTACGTCTTCGAGGAGATCACCAACCCGGCGGCGTTCAAGCGGGGTTACCGCGAACTCCTGGACCAGGTCCGCGCCGACGACCTGGAGAGGCAGCGGATCGTGGCGGAGTGCAAGAGGGCGTTCGCCTTGAACACGGCGGTGTTCCGGGCGCTGGGCGAGGAGTTCCCGCTGAGCGCCTGAGTGCGCGCGGAAATCAGCGCTCCAGGAAGACTCGCCCTCCGATCTCCACCCAGCCCCCGGGCTGCGGTGCCGTGAGGATCTGGGACCCGGCTCCCTGGGTGATGTTGAGGGCGCGGCCCAGGCGGTCGGTGAGCTGCAGGGCCGCCGCGCCGGTCGCCTCGACCTCGTCGATGCCGTCGCCGCGGCCGGGGAAGGCACGCGCCCGGATACGGCCGGCCGCCTCGTCCTCCCACGCCCAGGCATAGATCCACTCTCCTGGCGGGGGCACGTCGAGCTCGTCCACCTCGGCCGCCGTCCCGTACTGCCGCAGGGTGCGCGGCGGGGCCCACTCCGCCCGTGCCTCGATCCAGCTGAACTCGCCGTCCAGCCGCGTGCCCACCACGCCGGCCGGGGTGATCAGTTCGGGCACGTCGAGGAGCCAGGCCGTGCCGACGCAGGGGTGACCGGCGAAGGGCAGGCGCAGGGTCGGGGTGTAGATGTCGATGACTCCGCGCTCGGGGTCGTCGACGAACACGGTCTCGCTGAAGCCCAGCTTGCCGGCGAAGGCCTGCCGGTCGGCCGGGTCGGGCATGACGGAGCCCTCGCGGACGACGCCGAGTTCGTTGCCGTATCCGCCGTTGGGGCCGCAGAAGACGCGCAGGACGTCGAAGTCAGTCACGGGGGAAATTGAAACATCACCCGGGCGGCGAGCTCGTCCCAGGCGGCGGCTCCGCCGGGGAGGGGCAGGAAGCGGGTGGGGGGCACGCCGTAGGGCAGCGAGGCGATCGTGTCGCCGTACGCCCTTTCCATGGTGGCCCGTTGGCGTTCCGCGCCCGGGTCGTCGGCGCGCGCCGCCAGGCCCTGCATACGGTGCGCGTGAGCCTCCGTCACCTCCTCGGCAGCCCTGCGCCAGTCGGCCTCGTCGGGCACCCGGCCCAGTTCCACGCACTCCGGCGTGCGGTCCTCCGCCAGTGCCGCCACCGCCCGGTCGTGACCGTCGAGGATCACCCAGCCGTCCAGGAAGGACACCCACCACAGCAGGACGGGCGCGAGTGTGCCGTCGCGGGCGTGCTTGCGGTACGCCTTCACCCGCGCGGCATCCGGCGACGAGAGCCGGCGCAGCGGGAGGACTCCGTGCCAGCCGCCCCCGCAGGACAGTGCCAGCCGGCCGCCGGGCCAGTCCCGTACGAAGTCCTCGGTCCAGATGCCCGGCGGGAAGCCGGTCCGCAGGGCCAGCTCCCAGCGTCCGTCCCGCAACGGGGCCCCGTCCGCCTCCTCCAGCCAACTGGCGTACCGGTGCGGCCAGTTGACCGACGATCGCATGGCCGACGAGCTCAGCGGCGGAAGCGGTGAGCGGTAGCCGTCGAGGCGGTGCAGATACAGCTCAGGGCAGCAGCCCTCGCCCACGGACCGGCCCAGCAGCACGGGGCGGTCCTCCTGCCGCAGCAGCAGCCGTCCCCGGTCCGCGGTCTCGAAACGCAATGCCGGCGGGCCGGGACGGTCTCGTACGTTCAGTACCAGCCGCCCCGGCCCCAGCAGTTCTCTGTGCCCCCTGTTCATGGGGACAGTCTTACGCCTCGGTACGCCGCCTGCGCATCGCGAATACCACGGCCGCGCCCGCGGCTGCGGTCACCGCGGCGGCCGTGCCCAGCGCCGCCACCGGCACGTCCGAACCGGTGTTGGCGAGGCCGCCCGTCACACCGCCGGTCGTCGAGCCCGTGCCGCCGGTGGTCGAACCCGCCGTGCCGGAGGAGCCGCGGGTCGAACCGCCCGTGGAACCGCCGGTCGATCCCCCCGTCGAGCCGTCGTCGCCGCCGGGCAGGTCCGCGTCGGCCGTCAGGGCCACCGCCAGGTCGACCGGGTCGAGTTCGGTGCCGGCGGTGTAGAAACCGCCGAAGGCCTTCGCGCCGGCCTCGGTGAGGGTGGCCTTGACGTCGTCGACCGTGATGACGTCGTCCTGCGCGGTCAGGTCTGACTCGTTCGCCTTCAGGCCGGCCAGGACCACGTCCTCGGTCTTCTCGCCGAGGCTGGTGACATCGGCGGTGAGTTCGCCTGTGCCCTCGTCGAGGGTCGCGCGGAGGTTGTTCAGGGTGAGGTCGAGGCCGTACCCGCCGTTCTCGCCCTCGCCCTTGTGGCCCTTGAAGTTGACGGCGCCCTCGAAGCTCGCGGAGAGGGTGCCTGCGTCGGTGTCGTACTCCCCCGTCGCGTCGACGAAGGTGAAGGCCCCGTTGCCGCTGGCCTGCGAGGCGCCGTCCGACGTCGTGATCTCGCCCTTCGCCACGGTGCCCACGACGTACGACCGGAAGGACTGCTTGACGCCCCAGTCGAGCGTGCCGTCGGCCATGTCGCCCTGGGCCGGGGCCTCGGGGGCGGACTCGGAGGGGTCGGCGCTCGTGGACGGCGCGGCGGATCCGGTCGCCGTGGCGGTCGGGGTCGGGGACTGCGTGGCCGTCGCGGTCGGCGTCGGGGTCGGGCTCGGGGACTGCGTGGCGGTGGCCGTGGGGGTCGGCGTGGGCGTCGGCGACTGGGGCGGCGTCTTCTGTACGACGGTGAGCGGGTCCCCCGCCGCGCCCTCGTAGCTCGCGCTGCCGAAGACGTCCGCGGCCTCCTTCGTCAGCTTGGTCGCCATGTCGGTCATCGCCCGGGTCACGGTGACGTCGGCGAGCGGCACGTCCTGCGCGGTCGTACCGGACTTGGTGACATCGGCGGTGATCTCGGCGGCCCCGCTGTCGAACCGCACGTCGGACAGGGCGATGTCGAAGCCGTGCAGCTTGGAGACGATCCGGAGGTCGCCCTTGAAGGCGAGGTCGACGGTGTGGGCCGTGGAGTCGTAGGTGCCGGTGCCGTCCGTGAAGGTGAACGCGCCGTTCCCGGTGGCCTGCGAGGCACCGTCCTTCGCGGTGAAGCTGCCGGCCGCCATGCCGGTCACGTAGGTGCGGTACGACTGCTTGATGCCCCACGTCAACTCGTAGCCGCTGAGCGGGACTTCGGCCGCCGAGGCGGTGCCGGCGCCGAGGGTGGCGAGTGCGGTGGCGCCCAGCGCGGCCGCGGTGGCGACAGCGGCGGCGAGGGTGACGGGACGGCGTCTGCGGGAAGTGGCGGACATGGTCCGGGTTCTCCTTGCGGTGGGTGGGAGTCCGCCGCGGCGGCCGGGGGCGGCGCGGGCACGGCGGTCAGGGCATGGGGGGAAGTCCTCTTGGGACGTTCAGTCCTCGTCGGACTGAGGGACGGCCTCGGTGGCCGGCCGGGTACGGCGCCTGCGTACGGCGACGAACGCGAAGGCCGCGCCCGCGAGCAGCAGGAACCCGGCCGCGAGGCCGATGGGCAGGGCGGGGACGCCGTCGTCGGAGGTGCTCGCGACGGGTTCGGCCGACGGGTCGGGGGACGCCGACGACTTGTCCGGCGTCGCGCTCGCCGTGGGGGTGCTGCCCAGGTCGGGCAGGGCGGGCAGGGCGGCGTCGTCGGTGGTGGCGACGGCCAGGGACACAGGGTCCATCTCGGTGCCCGCCTTGTACATCCCGCCGAAGGTCTTGGCGCCCTCGGCGGTGAGCTTCGCGGCGGCCTCGGTGACCTTCGCCAGGCCGTCCTTCGCCTTGAGGTCCTTGGCCGTGAAGGTGACCAGGGGGACCTTGTCGCCGGTGAAGCCTGCGCCGGCCACGTCGGCGAGGAGCGTGCCCTTGCCGTCCTCGACGGTGGCACGGACGCCGCTCAGTCTCAGGTCGAGGCCCTGTGCCCCGGTGAAGCGGACCGCGCCCTTGAACGACGCCCGGAGGTCGCCGTCCTTGAACGTCCCCTCCCCGTCGGGGAAGCGGAACAGCGCACCGCCGTCCTCGGCGCCGGACGACAGGGTCCACTCGCCCTTGGCGATGTCCCCGGTGACGTATTCGCGGAAGGTGCGGCGCACACCCCAGTCGACGGCGCCGTCCAGGAGCTTGCCGCCCGAAGTCTCCTTCTTCGCCGGGGACTTGGTGGTGCTCGGCGTGGGCGAGGGTGTCGGCTTCTTGGTCGCCGCCGCCCGCACGTCCGCCGACAGGCTCACCGGGTCGAGCGCG
Organism: Streptomyces sp. NBC_01017; assembly: GCF_045162795.1. Classification (NCBI taxonomy): domain Bacteria; kingdom Bacillati; phylum Actinomycetota; class Actinomycetes; order Kitasatosporales; family Streptomycetaceae; genus Streptomyces; species Streptomyces sp. NBC_01017. Next base: position 7,575,885 of record NZ_CP108683.1, on the reverse strand, counting down.
GTCCCGGCGGTGTAGTACCCGGCGAAGGACTTGGCGCCCTGCGCGGTGAGCGTGGCGGGCAGGTTGTTGAGGGCGACCGTGGTGCCGCCGCCCCTCATGTCGATCCCGCCGAGGGAGAGGGAGGCGAAGGGCACCTGCGAGGACGTCGTGACCGCCCCGGTGCCCTTCGCCTTGCTGGTGACGTCGACGAACAGCGTGCCGCTGGAGCCGGATACACGGACGGTGGGCCGGCTGATGGTGAGGTCGAGCTGGTAGCTGCCGCCACCCGTCCCGTGGCCGACGAAGTGGACGCCGCCGGAGAAGGACGCGGTGAAGGCGCCGGTGGCGCCGTCGTACGTCCCCGTGGCCGAGTGGAAGCGGAAGCCGCCGCTGCCCACGGTGGCCGCACCACCGGTCAGGGAGTAACTCCCCTTCGCGATGGGCCCGGTGACATAGCTCTGGAAGGACGCTTTGACACCCCAGTCGAGCCGCCCGCCCTGCACGGTGCGGCTCGCGGCGGACGCGGCGGTCACCGGGAGCAGGGCTCCGAGGACGACCGCGCAGAGCACGGCGACCAGAACACGTGGGCGGACAGGCATGAGAGGTCCTCCGGAGACGACGGACACGACGACCGGTAGCGAACGAAGGTAAGGCTAACCTAAGCTTTGGCCAGCTGAAACGGCCGTGACCGAGCTGAAACGGCACACCGAGAGGAACGGACGGACCGTGCGACCCTTGCGCACACGACTGACGGGCGCACTGCTGGCGGTGCTCGCCCTCACCACGGCGACGGCCTGCGGTGGCTCGTCGGCAGCGGACCCGGCGAAGAAGCCGGCCACCACGACGACGACCGCCAACCGGGTCGAGCCCCTGGAGAACACCCCGGCCCCGAGCCTCCCCGCCACGGTCCTTGCGGCCGACGGCAAGAAGGTGACGGTCGAGAAGGCCGGGCGCCTCGTTCCCCTCTCCGGCAGCCTCAGCGAGATCGTCTTCACGCTCGGGCTCGGCGACCGCGTCGTCGCCCGGGACATCACCGCCACGTTCGAACAGGCGGAGAAGCTGCCCGTCGTCACCCGTGGTCATGACGTCTCGGCGGAGAGCGTGCTGTCGCTCAAGCCGGACCTGGTGCTCGCCGAGACCACCACCGGCCCCGAGGAGGCCATGGACCAGATCCGTGCCGCGGGCATCCCGGTCCTCGTGGTCGCCCCGGCCCACGGCCTGGACGATGTCGGCCCGCGCATCCGGGCGGTCGCCGACGCGCTCGGCGTACCGTCGGCGGGCAAGCAGCTTGCCGAGCGGTCACAGGAACGGATCGCCGCCGTACGCAGGGAAGTTCCCCGGCAAAGCGAGAAGCCGCGGGTCGCCTTCCTCTATCTGCGCGGCTCCGCCTCCGTCTACCTCATCGGCGGTAAGGACTCCGGCGCCGGCTCCCTCGTCGAGGCGGCCGGCGCGGTCGACGCAGGGGCCGAGTCGGGACTGGACAAGGACTTCACCGCCATCACCAGCGAGGCCCTCATCAAGGCGGCGCCGGACGCGATTCTCGTGATGTCCAAGGGACTTGATTCCGTCGGCGGCGTCGACGGACTGGTGAAGATCCCGGGCGTCGCCGAGACCCCGGCGGGGATGAACCGCCGGGTCGTCTCGATCGAGGACGGCGCACTGCTGAGCTACGGCCCGCGCACCGACCAGGTGCTGAGGTCGGTCGTGGAGCAGCTCTACAAGAAGAGAGACGCGGCATGACCGTGCTGGAGAAGGCCGCGCCCGAGGCGGTGGCCGAAGTGCCGCCCCGCAGCCGGCACACCACCGCGTTGCTGCTGACCGTCGGCATGAGCGTCGCTCTGCTCGTGCTCGTCCCGCTCGCCGCCGGGATCGGCGCCTACCCGATCCCGGTCGGGGACGTCCTCGGCTCCCTGCAGCACAAAGTCGGGCTCGGGGGCGGCGAGTTGGACCGGGTCGCCGAGTCCGTGCTGTGGAACGTGCGCTTCCCCCGGATCGTGCTCGCGCTGCTCATCGGGGCTTCGCTGGGCTGCGCCGGAGCGCTGATGCAGGGCGTGTTCGGCAACCCGCTGGCCGAACCGAGCACCATCGGCGTCTCCCTGGGCGCGGCCGTCGGGGCGGTGGCCTCCATCTCGCTCGGGCTGACCTTCCTCGGCAACTGGACCCTGCCCGCGATGGCGTTCGTCGCCGGGCTCGGCACCGTGCTGCTGGTGTACTCGATGTCGCGCTCGGCCGGCCGTACGGAGGTCGTGACCCTGATCCTCATGGGCATCGCGGTCAACGCCTTCGCCGGGGCGCTCATCGGCCTGTTCATCTTCCTCGCGGACACCGCCGCGGTGAACCAGATCACCTTCTGGCAGCTCGGCTCCCTCGCCCAGTCCACCTGGCCCAAGGTGACGGCGGTCCTGCCCTGTGCGGTCGTCGGTCTGGTGGCGGCACCGCTGTACGCACGCCGCCTGGACCTGCTCGCGCTCGGCGACCGGCCCGCGCGGCATCTGGGGGTGGACGTGGAGCGGATGCGCGTCGCGTTGATCCTGGTCGTCGCGCTGCTCACCGCTGCCGCCGTGAGTGTCTCCGGGGTCATCGGGTTCATCGGGCTTGTCGTGCCGCATCTGTTGCGGATGGCGGCGGGACCGGGGCATCGGTTTCTCATTCCGGGGAGTGCGCTGGGTGGGGCGGTGGTGTTGCTCGCGGCGGATCTCGCTGCGCGGACGATCGCGGCGCCGGCGGAGCTGCCGCTGGGTGTCCTGACGGCTCTGCTGGGGAGCCCGTTCTTCTTCTGGTTGCTGCGTCGGACTCGGCGTCGACAAGGGGGGTGGGCCTAGGGGGCGTATGTCGACTGCGGGTGTGTGGGGGCTGGTCGCGCCCACGCGGCGGAGCCGCACATTGATACAGCCCCGCGCCCCTCAAGTTCTCCAGTCCCCTTCCCGACAAGGACCCCCTCCTGTGAGACTTCTCCGCCCTCGCCCCGTTCCCCCGGCCCCCGCCGAACCCGGCGACACTCTCGCCGAGACTGAGAACCTCCATGTGCGCCTCGGCTCCCGCGAGGTGCTGCACAGCGTCTCCGTCACCGTCCGCGCCGGCGAGGTCCTCGCTCTCGTCGGGCCCAACGGCGCCGGCAAGTCCACCCTGTTGAGTGCGCTGGCCGCCGATCTTCCGGCCGCCGAGGGTGTCGTACGGATCCACGGGCGCCCGGCGGGCGACTGGTCGGCGCCCGAGCTCGCCCTGCGCCGGGCCGTGCTTCCCCAGTCGGCGTCCCTCTCGTTCCCCTTCGCGGTCGAGGAGGTCGTCCGGATGGGCCGCGCCCCCTGGGCGGCCGTACAGCCCGACGGGGACGACCGTGCCGTCGCCGAGGCCATGGCCGCCACCGAGGTGACGGAGTTCGCTGTACGGCCGTTCTCCGCGCTCAGTGGAGGCGAGCGGGCCCGGGTCGCGCTCGCGCGGGTGCTGGCGCAGCGTGCCCCGCTGCTGCTGCTCGACGAGCCGACGGCGGCGCTGGACCTCAAGCACCAGGAGCTGGTGCTGCGGTTGTGCCGGGAGCGGGCGCGGGCCGGGGACGCGGTGGTGGTCGTGCTGCACGATCTGGGGCTCGCGGCGGCCTACGCGCACCGGGTGGCGATCCTGCGTGCCGGGCGGGTCGCGGCGGACGGGCCGCCGGCCGACGTGTTCTCGGAGCGGTTGCTGTCGGAGGTCTACGACCAGCCCGTCGAAGTGTTGTCGCACCCCCGAACAGGAGCGGTCCTGGTCACCCCGCAGCGCTGATCCCGGGGCAACCTTTGACTTTCCTTTGACTTCTCCATGGGGTCGATTTTGGCCACTTAGGCGATCCTTATGTGCGTTAGGTGAGCCTCACCTTGCTAGTCAGGTGAAGCTCGCCATGCACCATTTCCGGCCATCCCCTGGAGCCTTCATGCGACCCGCCAGACTCTCCGTCGTCACCGCTGCCGCCACCGTGGCGGCCCTGACCGCCGTCACGGGGTGCACTGAGAAAGGCAGCGCGGCGGGCGATGACCGGGTCGTCAGCGTGACCGCGACGGACGACAAGTGCGAGGTGTCGAAGAAGGAGTTCCCGGCCGGGCACGTCGAACTCGCCATCGAGAACAAGGGTTCCAAGGTCACCGAGGTCTACATCCTCTTCCCGGACGACCGCATCGTCACCGAGCGCGAGAACATAGGCCCCGGCACCAAGCAGACGGTGACCGCCGAGGTGAAGGCGGGCGACTACACCATCGCCTGCAAGCCCGGCATGAAGGGCGACGGCATCCGGCAGACCGTCAAGGCCACCGGCAAGGGCGCGGCCGCCAAGCGCGACCCCCGGCTGGACAAGGCCGTCGCCGCGTACCGCGAGTACGCGCAGGAGCAGGCCGACGAGACGCTGCCGAAGGCGGAGGCGTTCGCCAAGGCGGTCAAGGACGGCGACGTCGAGGCCGCGAAGAAGGCCTACGCCACCTCCCGCATCGGCTGGGAGCGCACCGAGCCGGTCGCGGAGTCCTTCGGTGACATCGACCCGAAGGTCGACGTCCGCGAGGACGGCCTGGAGGACGGCCAGAAGTGGACCGGCTGGCACCGCCTGGAGAAGTCCCTCTGGCAGGACAAGAAGCTCACGGCGGAGGACACCACTCTCGCCGACCAGCTGATCACCGACCTGAAGGACTGGCAGAAGCGGGTCGGCAAGGCCGAGATCACCCCGACCTCCATGGCCAACGGCGCCAAGGAACTCCTCGACGAGGTCGCCACCGGCAAGGTCACCGGCGAGGAGGAGCGCTACTCGCACACCGACCTGGTCGACTTCAAGGCCAACGTCGAGGGCGCCGAGAAGGCGTACGAGCTGCTGAAGCCGGTCGCGCAGGAGAACGACCCGGCGCTGGTCACCGAGCTCGACAAGCAGTTCGCGGCGCTGGACACGCTGCTCGACAAGTACCGGGCGGACAAGGCGTCGTACGACTTCACCTCGTACGACAAGGTCGGCAAGGCCGACCGCAAGGAGCTGTCGGACGGCGTCAACGCCCTCGCGGAGCCGCTGTCCAAGCTCGCCGCCGCCGTCGTCGTGAAGTAGGGACACCGTCATGACGGAATCGCCCGAAGGCACTACCTCCCGGCGTGCGCTGATCGGCTGGGGCGGTGCCGGGCTCGCGCTCGGTGCCGTCGCGGCCGGCGGTGCCGTGGCCATGACGCGCACCGGCAACGACGTGGAACCGGTCGGCGCGGCGGCAGGCGGTGCCGTCGCCTTCCACGGTGACCACCAGGCCGGTATCGCCACCCCGGTGCAGGACCGGCTGCACTTCGCCGCGTTCGACGTGAAGACCGACGACCGGGCCGAGTTCGTGCGGATGCTGAAGGACTGGACGGCCGCCGCACGCCGGATGACCGCCGGGCAGGCGGTCGGCGAGGGCGGGTTCGGCGGTCTGGCCGAGGCGCCGCCGGACGACACCGGTGAGGCGCTCGGGCTGAAGCCGTCGCGGCTGACGCTGACGATCGGCTTCGGGCCGTCGCTCTTCGAGAAGTACGGCGAGAGCTTCGGCATCGCGGACGCCCGCCCCGAACCCCTCGTCGAGCTGCCGAAGTTCGCCGGCGACAACCTGGACCGGAACCGCAGCGGCGGCGACCTGTGCATCCAGGCCTGCGCGGACGACCCGCAGGTCGCCGTGCACGCGATCCGCAACCTGGCCCGCATCGGCTTCGGCAAGGTCGTCATCCGCTGGTCCCAGCTGGGCTTCGGGAAGACCTCGTCCACGACCCCCGAGGAGCAGACCCCGCGCAACCTCATGGGCTTCAAGGACGGCACCCGCAACATCGCGGGGACGGAGACCGACCGCCTGAAGAAGTTCGTGTGGGTGGACCCTTCCGAGGGTCCCGCGTGGATGAGCGGCGGCTCCTACCTCGTCGCGCGCCGCATCCGTATGCACATCGAGACCTGGGACCGCACGTCCCTCCAGGAGCAGGAGGACATCATCGGCCGGGACAAGGGCGAGGGCGCCCCGGTCGGCAAGGCGAAGGAGCGCGACGAGCCGTTCCTGAAGGCGATGCTGCCCGACGCGCACGTCCGGCTCGCGCACCCCGACTCCAACCACGGGGCGACGCTCCTGCGCCGCGGCTACTCCTTCACCGACGGCACCGACGGCCTCGGCCGCCTGGACGCGGGGCTGTTCTTCCTCGCCTACCAGCGGGACCCGCGCACCGGGTTCATCCGGATCCAGCGCAACCTGGCCCCCGACTCGCTCAACGAGTACATCCAGCACGTGGGTTCGGCGCTCTTCGCGGTCCCGCCCGGCGTCCGCGACAAGGACGACTGGTGGGGCAGCACGCTGTTCTCCGAGGAGGCGTAGCCCGTGTTCTCCAACTACCTGATCGGCCTGCGCGAGGGGCTGGAAGCGAGCCTCGTCGTCTGCATCCTCATCGCGTACCTGGTCAAGACCGACCGCCGGGACGCGCTGAAGCCCATCTGGATCGGCATCGGTGTCGCGGTCGCGATCGCGCTCGGCTTCGGCTGCGCGCTCGAATTCGGCTCGCAGGAGCTGACGTTCGAGGCACAGGAGGCGCTCGGCGGCTCCCTGTCGATCGTCGCGGTGGTCCTGGTGACGTGGATGGTCTTCTGGATGCGGCGCACCGCCCGGCATCTCAAGGCGGAGTTGCACGGCAAGCTGGACGCGGCCCTGCAGATGGGCACGGGCGCGCTGGTCGCGACCGCGTTCCTGGCCGTCGGCCGGGAGGGCCTGGAGACGGCCCTGTTCGTGTGGGCGTCGGTGCGCGCGGCGGGCGACGGCACCCCGCGCCCGCTGATCGGCGTCGCCCTCGGCATCGCCACGGCGGTCGTCCTGGGCTGGCTGTTCTACCGCGGCGCCGTGCGCATCAACCTCGCCAAGTTCTTCACATGGACGGGCGGCATGCTGGTCGTCGTGGCGGCGGGCGTCCTTGCGTACGGAGTCCACGACCTCCAGGAGGCGCGCTGGGTGCCGGGCCTGAGCGAAAAGGCGTTCGACATCAGCGACACCATCGATCCGTCCAGCTGGTACGGCACCCTGCTGAAGGGCGTCTTCAACTTCCAGCCGGACCCGACCGTCCTCCAGGTCACGGTGTGGCTGCTGTACCTGATCCCGACACTCGCGCTGTTCCTCGTCCCGGTAGGGTTCGCCTCCGGGAAGGGGAAGGTGAAGGCACCTGATGAGCAGGGATCGCGGCCCTCGAAGGCTCCGCAGGCTTGACCGGAGCGCACTGATAGCGGCATCGCTGACCGCTTTGTCGTTGACGGCAAGCGGATGCGTGGTGGTCCACGGGGAGAAGGAAGTGCTCCCCTCGGCCACCAAGGCGGAGGCCGCCAAGGCCCTCCAGCAGTTCACAGCCGCGTACAACAAGGCCGACAAGGCCTACGACAGTTCCCTGGACGCCAACCATGTCACCGGCGCCTTCGGCGCCATCGACGAGGCGCGGCTGAAGGCGGGCAAGGCGGTCAGTCCCGACGGCAACGCGGCGCACGCGCCGCTGGAGCTGTCGGACACCAAGTTCACGATCCCGAAGAAGGCGGGCTGGCCGCGCTGGTTCGTGACCGACGCGGCCGCCAACAAGGGCGGCAGCGCCCGCTGGGTGTTCGTGTTCAGCCGGGACGGCCTGGCCGATCCGTGGGAGGCGGCGTATCTGACGCTGCTGGCCCCCGATGACGTACCGCAGTTCAAGACGGACAAGGACGGCTGGGCCGAGGCCGTGCCCGCGAACTCGTCCGAACTGGCCGTGGCGCCCGAGGACTTGAGCAAGGACTACGTCACCTACCTCAAGGACGGCGGGGACACCTTCGCCGGCGGCCGCCACACCAGCGCCTGGCGTACCGAGCGGTCGCAGAAGGCGGAGCGACCGGGTCTGGTCAGGCAGTACATCGACGAGCCGTTGACGAGCGGCGACTACCAGCCGCTGGCGCTGCGCACGAAGGACGGCGGGGCGCTGGTGTTCTTCACCACGCGCCACTACGAGAAGGAGACCGCCCACACGGGTGCGGCCGTCCCCACCCCGGGCAAGGGCGTGCTGGCGCTGACGAACGGCGAGATCAAGCAGTCGCTGACGATGGAGTTCGTCTCCACCGACGTGGCGCTGGACCCGAAGGGCTCCGGAAAGGTGAAGGTCATCGGCCGGATCCAGGGGATGACCTCGGCGAAGGGCGAGTAGCGGGCCGCCGGGACTCAGTGGCGGCGCACGGGCCAGGCCGCGGAGACGTGATCGGGCTCCTCGCCGACGTAGCGGGCGCAGGCGTCGGTGAGGATCTCCAGGAGGCTGAGCGGGTCGGGCAGCGGGTGCTCCAGGCCGCGTACCCAGTGCACGGACTGGTCACCGGGCAGCTGTGCGGGCGGTACGAGGACGTACGAGCCGCGGCAGTGCCAGCGCAGTCCCGGGTGCTCGTCCATGGTCTCGGGGTGGCAGTCCAGCTCGCAGGGCCACCACTCGTCCTCGTCCTCGGGGGTGCCGCGGGTGAGGGTGAAGAACAGCAGGCGGCCGTCGTCGCTCTCGGCGACGGGACCGACCTCGATGCCGGCGACGAGCAGCCGCTCCAGGGCCTCCAGCCCGGCTTCGACCGGGACGTCCATGACGTCGTGCACCATGCCGGTGGCGGTGATGAAGTTGGCCTGCGGCTGGTGGCGGGCCCAGCGCTCGATCTGGGCGCGGTCGGTGGTGGACTGCGTCTGCCAGGCGAAGGACACCGGGTGCCGGGCGGGCGTGGGACAGCCGACGCGATCACAGGAACATCGGTAGCCGGCCGGGTGCGCGGCGGGTGCGAGCGGCAGTCCCGCCGCCGCGGCGGCGAGCAGCAGGGCCTCCCGGCCACCGTCGCCGGCGGCCTCCTTGGGGCGGCGTCCGCGCAGCCACTGGGAGAGTTTGCCCTGCAGGCCGGTCCGGCCCAACTCCGCGCTCATCTATCCCCTCGCCTCGCTGTCGTGCGGAACAGCATGCCCTATGGTCCCACCATCGTGCGCTTCGGGGGGCCGTAGCGGACAACCGGGCCAGGTGGGGCGAGGCGTACACAGCACCTGGATCATCCGCAATGCGCTGCTTCGGCGCTATTCACGCCCTTACCGCGCGCGCGGGGCGATGCCGTGGAGGGCGTAGTCGACCAGGGTGTCCGTGTACTCGTACGTGATCGGGCCCGTGTACTGGAGCCAGCGCTGGGCGAGCGGGGAGACCCAGAGTTCGAGGGCGATGCGCGGATCGACGTCCTGGCGGACCTGGCCGGCCTCCTGGGCGGCGCGCACCCGGTCGACGTACAGCTGGAGCGAGGGCGCGAGGAGCTTGGCCACGAAGACCCGGCCGAGCTCCTCGTTGACCACGCCCTCGGCGGCCAGGGCACGGGACGGGATCTCGAAGCCGGGGTCCTTGAGCTGGTCGACGGTGAGGCGCAGCACGGCCTTGAGGTCGGCGGCGAGGTCGCCGGTGTCCGGGATGGCGAACTCGTACTCCGGGCCCGCGTCCCGGGACGCCTGTTCGCTCAGGTCGAGGAAGGCCTCCAGCAGGACGTCGGCCTTGGACGACCACCAGCGGTAGATCGTCTGCTTGCCGACACCGGCGCGGGCGGCGATGCCCTCGATCGTGGTCCTGGGGTAGCCGACCTCCCCGACGAGGGCGAGGGCGGCGTCGTAGATGGCCCGGCGGGACTTCTCGCTCCGGCGGGTGCTGTTGGGTACGGGCTGAGCGGACTTCTGAGCTGCCATGGCTCGAATTTATCAGGTTGACAAGACGGAGCGTCTCGCTGGATTCTGAGAGGGCAGACAATCGAGACGATACGTCTCGTCACTCTGTGGGTGGCGAGAACGGATGCGGAGAGGAGCCACACCATGGCCCGAGGCGGAGGAAACATGCTGGGCGTCGGCGGCACCCGCCGGCACCTCGGCCGCACGGAACTGCGCGGCGGCGGCCGCAACGGCCGGATCGGCGGCGGGGTCGACCCTCAGGCGCAGAAGAAGGAGCTGCTGCGCAGGTTCCAGGAGAAGAACGCCGACCACGAGGAGCACGAGCAGGGGGCGGAGGTGTCCCAGGAGAACGAGCAGGCGTCCTAGTCGACCGCCGGCGGCCACGCGTCGCCCCAGTCCGCGTCACGGGCCGCCTTGTAGAGGTCGCCGTGGCGCTTGGTGACCGTCGTGCGGCGCAGGGCCGGTTCGGTCTCGCACAGGTCGAGGAGGACCTGGCCCTTGCGGATCTGCGGCTTGCGGACGATACGGGCGGGGGCCGGGGTGACCGGGCGGCGGGTGGCGGCGACGTAGCTGAACTTCTCGTCCTCGTAGGCGAGGGAGCCGCCCTTGATCTGGCGGTGCAGGGAGGAGCGGCTGACCCTGGCCGAGAAGTGGCACCAGTCCGTGCCGGGGACGATCGGGCAGTCGGCGCTGTGCGGGCAGGGCGCGGCGACATGGAACCCTGCGCCGATCAGGCGGTCGCGGGCCTCGATGACGCGGGCGTAGCCGTCGGGGGTGCCGGGTTCGACGATCACGACGGCCTGGGTGGCGGACGCCACGGTGTCGAGGAGGGTGGTGCGGTCGGGGGCGGTGAGCTCGTTCAGGACGTAGGAGACGGTGACGAGGTCGGTGGGGTCGAGGGTGAGGGCCGGGCCGATGCGGGCGCGCTGCCAACGGGCTTGTCGCAGCGCCGGGTTGGCGGCGGCGATCTCCCTGCCCGTCTGCAGGGCGGGTTCGGCCCAGTCCAGCACGGTGACGCCGCGCTCGCCCGGCCAGGTCGCGGTGACGGCCCAGGTCGCGGCGCCGGTGCCGCCGCCGACGTCGGTGTGGCTGCCGGGGGTCCAATCCGGTACGGCCTGTGCGAACGCCTCCAGCGCCGAGTGGACCGCCTCGAAGGTCGCGGGCATCCGGTACGCGGCGTAGGCCGCCACGTCGGCGCGGTCGCGGAGGATGGGGGCGTCGGTGGGGGTGGCGCCCCGGTAGCTGGCGATCAGCCGCTCCACGGCCTGCGCGGCCTGGCGGGGCGGGAGGCCGTCGAGGAGGGTGGCGAGGCTGCTGCGCAGGGCGTCCGCCGGGGATGCTGGGTCGTTCACCCGGCGATTCTATGGGGGCCGGAGGGGCTGAGTTTCCAGCGCCGGTCCAGGAGATCCAGCCCGTCTGGGGGTGCCCCCTCTGGGAGAGTTTGAGGACGAGGCCCGTTCAGGGCCGATGCGGGGGTCTGGGGGCGGCAGCCTCCAGGAACGGGACGGGTAGGGGCGGCGGGGGCGAACAACGGCCCTACAACGCCCGCACCGCCCGCGCCACCCTCGTCCCCGCCCTGGCCCGCGGCCCGCTGTCAGCAGCCCGCCTCCGCGGATGCACCGTGTTCGCCAGCAGCACCGCAAACGTGTCCGTCACCGGATCCACCACCAACGACGTCCCCGTGAACCCCGTATGCCCCGCCGCCCCCCGCCCCGCCAACTCCCCCATGAACCAGGGCTGATCCACTGCGAACCCCAGCCCGGGCGCGTCCAGCAGCAGCTCCACGAAGTCCGGGCCGAGGATCCGCGCCGGACCGTACGCGCCGCCGGAGAGCAGGGCCCGGCAGAAGACCGCGAGGTCACGCCCCGTGGAGAAGAGGCCGGCGTGGCCCGCCACCCCGCCCAGTGCCCAGGCGTTCTCGTCGTGGACGACACCCCGCAGCATCCCCCGGTCCGCCTTGGCCCACGGCCGCCGCTGGTCCTCGGTCGCCGCCGCAGCGGGGCAGGGGCCGAAGTGGGTGGCGGTCATGCCGAGGGGCCGGGTGATCCCGTCGTGGATCAGGACGTCGAGCGTGCGGCCGCTGATGCGTTCCAGGACGTGTTGCAGCAGCAAGAGGTTCAGGTCGGAGTAGCAGTACGTCCCCGGCACCCCCACCGGCGGCTCCGCCCGCAACCGCTCCAGCCGCTCCGCGTCGTCCGCGCAGTCGTACAGCGGCAGTTCGGGCCGCATCCCCGAGGTGTGCGTCAGTAGCTGACGCACCGTGACGTCATGCCGGGCCGCCGCGCGGAAGTCCGGCAGATACGCCCCGACGCGCGCGTCGATCCCCAGCGTGCCGCGCTCGATCTGCTGCACCGCGGCGACCGAGGTGAAGAGCTTGGTGAGGGAGGCGAGGTCGAAGGGGGTCGAGGTGGTCATGGGGACCTGCCTCTCGGGCGGCAGTTCCACCCCGGCGTCCTTCCTCTCGTCGAAGGAGGCATACCGCACCGCCCAGCCCACGGCCTCCTCGACGGCGAGGTAGGGTCCCCGCCCGACGATCAGCACCGCCCCGGCGGCCCAGGGGCGGGAGCCGGTCGTGAGGTCGTGGACCTCGCGGACGAGCTGACGGATCTCCTCGGGGTCGAGTCCGGCCCTCTCCGGCGTGTCCCCGCGCAGTCTCGGCGCGCTCAGCTCTCTGCTCCCTCCGCACCCGCACGGCTGTTCCAGGGACGGCACATTCCCATGAAGCAGGCCAGGGCCACCAGTGCTGCGGCCAGTTGGACGACGGCCATCGGGACGGCGGTGTCCTCGCCGGCGATGCCCACGAGGGGCGAGGCGATGGCGCCGACGAGGAAGGAGGACGTACCGAGCAGCGCGGACGCGGACCCGGCGGCGTGCTTGGTGCGCAGGAGGGCGAGGGCCTGGGTGTTGGGCAGGGTGACGCCCATCGCGGACATCAGGACGAAGAGTGCCGCCGCCACCGGTACCAGTCCGACCTCGCCGAAGACGCCCAGCGACATCAGCAGCAGCGCGGTCGCGGCCAGGATCACCACGGCCAGCCCCGTGCCCAGCACCCGGTCCAGGCTGACCCGCCCCACCAGCACCTTGCCGTTGATCTGGCCGACGATCACCAGCCCGACCGAGTTGAGCCCGAACAGCAGGCTGAAGGTCTGCGGCGAGGCCCCGTAGATCTCCTGGATCACGAACGGCGACGCGGCTATGTAGGCGAACAGTGCGGCGAAGGCGAACCCGCCGGCCAGCATGTACCCGGCGAAGGCCCTGTCGGCGAGCAGTCCGCGCATGGCCCGCAGGGCCTCACCGACCCCGCCGCTGTGCCGGTCCTGCGGCGCCAGGGTCTCGGGGAGGCTGCGCCAGACGAGGGCGGCGAGCAGTACGCCGACCACCGTCAGCACGACGAACACGCCCCGCCAGTCCGTGACCCGCAGGACCTGGCCGCCGATGAGCGGCGCGACGATCGGGGCGACCCCGGAGATCAGCATGAGGGTGGAGAAGAAGCGGGCCATGGCCACGCCGTCGTACAGGTCGCGTACGACGGCCCTCGCGATCACGATCGCCGCCGCCCCGGCGAGGCCCTGCGCCAGCCGGAAGGCGACGAGGAAGCCGATGCTGGGCGCGAGCGCGCAGAGCGCGGTGGCGACGACGTACACGGCAAGGCCCGTCAACAGCGGGCGCCTGCGGCCCCATCGGTCGCTCATCGGGCCGACCACCAGCTGCCCGAGCGCCATGCCGGCCAGGCAGGCGGTGAGCGTGAGCTGCACGGTCGCTGCGGGCGCGTGCAGGGACCCGGTGACCTGGGGGAGCGCCGGGAGGTACATGTCCATCGCCAGCGGAGGTGTCGCCGTCAGGCCGCCGAGGATGAGGGTGACGAGCAGACCGGTGGTCCGCAGGGATCGGGTGGGCGGTCTGTCCGTCTTCGGTACGGCCGACCGCGACACGTCCGGTATCGGCTCCGCCGGCTGTATCGGCCCCCCACTGTCGCCCATGCGCCCCTCCCTCTCCGTGTGATCCGCCCTCTATGCTCTCAGCTCGAACACAGTGCCGAGGGCCACATGAGCGAGGGGTGGGGTCGCAGTGACGGAACCAAGCGTGCGGTGGGGGATTCTGGCGACCGGCGGGATCGCGGCCGCGTTCACCGCGGATCTGGTGGCTGCATCCCATAGCGGCTCCGCCGCGGGGCCGGATGCCGAGGTGGTGGCCGTGGCCTCGCGGAGCCAGGACTCCGCCGACGCGTTCGCCGAGCGCTTCGGGATCCCGCGGGCGTACGGCGACTGGAACGCGCTCGCCGAGGACGGCGACATCGATGTCGTGTACGTCGCCACGCCGCACTCGGCGCACCGCGTCGCCGCCGGGCTCTGCCTGGAGGCCGGCCGCAACGTGCTGTGCGAGAAGGCGTTCACGCTGAACGCGCGGGAGGCCGGGGAACTGGTCGCGCTGGCGAAGGCACGCGGCAGCTTCCTGATGGAAGCCATGTGGATGTACTGCAACCCGCTCGTCCGGCGGCTCAAAGCGCTCGTGGACGACGGCGCGATCGGCGAAGTGCGCCATGTGCAGGCCGACTTCGGGCTGGCCGGCCCCTTCGCGTCCTCGCACCGGCTGCGCGACCCGGCGCAGGGCGGCGGCGCGCTGCTGGACCTCGGCGTGTACCCGGTCTCCTTCGCCCAGTTGCTGCTCGGGGAGCCGTCGGACGTCACGGCGCGCTCGATGCTGTCCGCCGAGGGCGTCGACCTCCAGACCGGCGCCCTGCTGTCCTGGGACAGCGGCGCCCTCGCCTCCCTGCACTGCTCCATCGTCGGCGGTACGGCCACCGCCGCGTCGGTCACCGGCTCGGGCGGCCGTATCGACATACCGCACGGCTTCTTCTTCCCGGACCGTTTCGTCCTGCACCGCGACGGCCGTGACCCCGAGGAGTTCACGGCCGACCCGGCGGACGGGCCGCGCACCAGCCTGCGGCACGAGGCCGCCGAGGTGATGCGGGCCCTGCGCGCCGGCGAGACCGAGTCACCGCTGGTCCCGCTGGACGGCACGCTGGCCGTGATGCGGACGCTCGACGCGATCCGGGACCGCGTCGGCGTCCGCTACCCGGGCGAGGCCCCTGAAGCGGACCGCGCGCCCGCACTCACTCCTGTGTGAGCCCCGGCTCCCCCACCTCCGTCACGAAGGACGCGGCCGTCGTGACCGGCGCTCCGGGCCTGGTCACGTACGGCACCGTCTTGAAGTCGGTCCGCGCCAGCTGCTGCCCCAGCGCGACGGTCACATAGCCGCGCCGTCCGTTGTAGAACTTCATGTGCGGGTTGGCCTGCATGTACGTGTCCCAGTTGGCCGGCTTGTCGATGCCGTCCCGGCCGCTGGCGATCGACGTGGCCACGATCTCCGTACCGAGCGTGGCGGAGTCGGGGTCGTCGAAGTCGTCCTTGATGTCGAAGCCGTACCCGACGTGGACGTCGCCGGTGAGCACCATCAGGTTCTCGACGCCGGCGGCCTTGGCGCCGTCCAGCACACGGCGGCGGGAGGCGCGGTAGCCGTCCCAGGCGTCCATCGACACCCGTGACGGCTCGGTGAGGTCGAACGCGCGCTGGGCGAAGGTGACCTGCTGCGGTACGACGTTCCACAGCGCCGTCGAGTCGCGCCAGCCGTCGAGCAGCCACCGCTCCTGCGTCGCCCCGGTCATCGTGCGCGCCGGGTCGTCGACGTCCGGTCCGGGGATCTGCGAGCCGTCGCCGTAGGCCTGGTTGGAGCGGTACTGCCGGGTGTCCAGCACGTCGAACTGGGCGAGCCGGCCCCAGCGCAGACGCCGGTAGAGCTGCATGTCGGGGCCGACGGGCTGCTGCGGGCGGCGCAGCGGCTGGTTCTCCCAGTAGGCGCGATAGGCGGAGGCCCGGCGCAGCAGGAACTCCTCCGGCGGGACGCTGTTCTCCGGGATGTCGTCGGCGTAGTTGTTCTCGGTCTCGTGGTCGTCCCAGGTGACGACGAACGGGTGCGCGGCGTGCGCCGCCATGAGGTCGGGGTCGGACTTGTAGAGGGCGTAGCGCAGGCGGTAGTCCTCCAGGGTCACCGTCTCGCGGTTGAAGATCGCGGGGAGCGTGCGGCCGGTGTAGTTGCGGTAGCCGCCGACGGAGTTGACCGCGTACTCGTACAGGTAGTCGCCGAGGTGGAAGACGACGTCGACGTCGTCCTGGGCCAGATGGCGGTACGGCGTGTAGTAGCCGTCGGTGTACGCCTGGCAGGAGACGGCCGCGAGGGTCAGCGAGGTCGCCGTGCCGGTCGGCGCGGGGGCGGTGCGGGTACGGCCGGTCCCGCTGATCCAGGTGCCGGCGCGGAAGCGGTAGTAGTAGACGCGGTCCGCGTCGAGCGTGCCGACCTCGACGTGGACCGTGTGGTGGAACTCGGGGTACGCGATGGCGGCGCCGCGTCTGGCGATCCTGGTGAACTGCTCGTCGTGCGCCAACTCCCAGTGCACGGTGATCCGTTGGGCGGGCAGTCCGCTGTCGGGCTGGTACGGGGCGGGGGCGAGGCGCGTCCACAACAGGACGGAGTCGGGCAGCGGGTCGCCGGAGGCGACGCCGAGGGTGAAGGGGTTGTCGGTGATCCGGCGGGCGTCGAGCTCGGCGGCGCTCGCGGCGCCCGCGGCCGGCAGGTTCACGGCGAAGGCGAGCGCGGCGGCGGCGCCCGTGACGGTCAGGAAGCGGCGGCGGCCGATGTGGCGGGCTGCCGCGCGCAGTTCGGGGGCGTGCTGCTGAGGGTGTGCTGCGAGTGTCATCCGGTCCTCCCCTGACTGATGGATGCATGAGGCATTGGAGTGGCCGGGGACGACACTCGCTTGGCGCGTACACAACACTCGGATGGCGGACAGATGAGTTCCGGATGGCGGACCCTCACGTACCCTGCGGGGCCATGAATGACAGGCAAACGGAGACGAGGACGGACGCGAGGATCGCCGTGGTGACCGGCGCCGGCTCCGGCATCGGCCGCGCGGTCGCAGTGGAGCTGCTGCGCGCGGGCTGGTCGGTGGCGCTGGCGGGGCGGCGCGTCGAGACCCTGGAGGAGACGGCGGCGCAGGCACCCGAGGCCGCCGCGCTCGCCGTACGGACCGACGTGTCACGGCAGGAGGACGTGGCCGCGCTGTTCGCCGCCACGGTGGAGCGGCTCGGACGGGTGGACCTGCTGTTCAACAACGCGGGGACGTTCGGGCCGGGCGGGGTGCCGGTCGAGGAGCTGCCGTACGACGCCTGGCGGCATGTCGTGGACACCAACCTCAACGGGGCGTTCCTGTGCGCGCAGGCGGCGTACCGGCAGATGAAGGAGCAGGACCCGCGGGGCGGCCGGATCATCAACAACGGCTCGATCTCCGCGCACACTCCCCGCCCGCACTCCGTCGCCTACACGGCGACCAAGCACGCGCTGACCGGACTGACCAAGTCGCTGTCGCTGGACGGGCGGCCGTACAACATCGCCGTCGGCCAGATCGACATCGGCAACGCGGCGACCGACATGACCGCACGCATGCAGACGGGCGCCCTGCAGGCCGACGGCTCGGTGGTGCCGGAGCCCGTGATGGATGTGGCCGACGTGGCCCGGACCGTGCGGCACATGGCGGAGCTGCCACTGGCGGCGAACGTGCAGTTCGCGACGGTGCTGGCGACGGCGATGCCGTACGTGGGACGCGGCTGACGGCTCACCCGCCCACCCACAACCTCCACAACTCACACAATCGGAATGTTGAGTTCCGGCACATCACGGCCGGTAGGCGACTTATGCTCAAGTCGTTCTGCACCAGAGCTTCACATATGAAGCAGACGGCTTCCGCAGGCCACTCCGAGGGGGGAGGCGGCAGCCGTTCCATGACACCGGGTGGGGGTGGACCTCGCGAGGGACCGCGAGGTGCGCACCGGTGCGTGGAACGGCTGCCGGTTAACCGGTACGACGGTGCGCAGCGGTCCGTATGACGGTGCTCAACGGCCGAGGATCCGGTCGACGTCGGCCATCTGCGCGGCGGTGAGCGGCCCCTTGGCGATCGCGCCCGCATTCTGCGCGGCCTGCTCGACGGAGCGGAACCCCGGGATCGGCACGGTGCGCGGGCTACGGCCCCACAGCCAGGCGAGGGCGCCCTGCCCGAGCGTACGGCCGCCGCTGGTGAGGACGTCCTTCAGCGCGTCCACGCGCGCGACCCACTCCGGATCGGCGCCGGACCCGTCCTCGAACCACTCCAGCCACTGCGGCGGCCGGCTGCGGATGTCCCCGGCCTCCAGGGCCTGCCCGGTCCTGCGCTTGCCGGTCAGCAGGCCCATCGCCAGCGGGCTGCGGTTGATGCTCGCCAACTCCAGCTCCTCGCAGAGCGCGAACATCTCAGGTGCGTCCCGGAGCACGTTGGCCGTGTGCTGCACCGCCGCGCAGTGCTCCCCCCGCGCGAACACGGCGGCACGGGCCGGGTCGTCGGTGCTCCACGCGTAGGCACGGATGAGCCCCTCGCGCACGAACTCCTCGCAGAGGTCACGCAGCTCGGCGGCACGCTCGGGATCGGCGTCGGACAGGTGCAGCTGGTACAGGTCGACGTAGTCGGTGTCCAGCCGCTTCAGCGAGGCGGTCAGCGCGCGGCGGGCGAACGGCACGGTGTCGTCGGCGCCGGTGAGGGTGCGGGTCTCCTCGTCGAAGACGTTGCCCCACTTGGTGGCGACGACGACATCGGCGCGGCGCTTGCCGAGAGCGCGGCCGAGGACGCGTTCGCTGTGGCCGGCGCCGTAGGTGTCCGCGGTGTCGAAGAAGGTGACGCCCAGGTCGAGGGCGCGCCGGACGGCCCGTACGGACTCGTCGTCGTCGACCTTGCCCCAGCCGAGCGGCTGCCCGTCGGCGGACCGCCACTCACCGCCGATGGCCCAGCAGCCGAAGCCGAGCGCGCTGACCTCGATGCCGGTCCGTCCCAAAGTCCTCTTGGTCTCCATGAGGTGGGACGGTAGAAGTTGAAGCGCACACGAGGGCAAGCGCTTGAGCGGTTCTGGGGGTCGCTTTCTTGCTCCCGGCTCTCGGCTTCCGGCCCCCGGCTATGCCTGGCCGGTCTCGAAGCGGGAGATCCTGCCGTCGCCCTCGACCTCGAAGTGCCAGCGGGTGCGCATCTCGCCATAGGTGTCGTTGCGGTAGCTGGCGAGGAGGTCGCGACCGCGGTTCGACTCGTTGTCGACTTCCATGTGGCCGTGGGAGGAGAAGATCTCCCGCTCGATCCAGTCGGCGAGGTCGCGGTCGTTGCCGTCGTCCGCCATGGTCGCGCCGGGCGCGAGGATGCTCATGAAGCCCTCGCGGTCGTGGGCGTTGACGGCGGTGACGAAGGCACGGACGGCGGGGTCGCTGAGTTTGGACGTCTGAATCGTCATACCGGTCAGCCTCACACCGCCCCCGGGGCCCCGCCACCCGAACGGCGGCCAGGGCAGGCCGGGTGGGTGACTTGGATGCGACGGTGGAGCCGAGGGAGGGGATCCGCCACCCGTGGTCTGTTCCGGGAGCCATCGTGAGTCATCGGGAGTCATCGTGAGTGCTTACGACCGACGTGATCTGGGCCTGCTGTTGCTCCGGCTGGGCGCCGGCGGCGTGCTGTTCGCGCACGGCACGCAGAAGCTGTTCGGCTGGTTCGGCGGACACGGCATCGAGGGCACCGGCCAGTTCATGGAGTCGATCGGCTACCAGCCGGGCAAGGCCAGCGCGACGGCGTCGGGTCTCGCGGAGGCCGGCGGCGGCACCCTGCTGGCGCTGGGCCTGGCGACACCGGCGGCCGGTGCGGCGGCGGCCGGCGGCATGGCCGGCGCGGCCGCGGTGCACGCCCCGAACGGCTTCTTCAACCAGGAGGGCGGCTACGAGCACGCGGCCACCCTCGGCCTCGCCGCGACCTGCCTCGCGATCGCGGGCCCCGGCCGTCTCTCCCTCGACCACGCCCTCGGCCATGTCGTCGACCGCGGCTGGATGGTTCCCACAGCCCTGGCGGCGACGGCGGCGGTGACGGCCGTGGTGATCGGGGCGCGGAACAAGAGGCTGGACGAGGCGAGGACGGAAAGGGAGGAGCAGGCAGGGGTGTTCGAGGATCAGGAGGCCTTGTTCGAGGAGTAGGCAGCCGCTGTGCCAAGCTGCCCGCATGACTGATCAGGCAGCCCCTCCCGGCACCGCCGCCGAGCCCGCCACCAAGCCCGCCGACGACCTCTGGGCCACCATTGACGACCTGTGGACCTGGCTCGACACCGACCAGCCGATCGGCGGCAAGGAGGGCGTGCTGCTGCGCATGCTGAAGCTGTCGGAGGAGGTCGGCGAGGTCGCCGAGGCGGTGATCGGGGCGACCGGCCAGAACCCGCGCAAGGGCGTCACCCACACCTGGGAGGACGTACAGGGCGAGCTGTGCGACGTGGTGATCACGGCGCTGGTCGCGCTGCGGACGCTGACGCCGGACACGCGGGAGGTGTTCACCCGGCATCTGGCGGGGGTGAGGGAGCGGTCGCTGGGTTCGGCGGCCCGGGAAGTCCGCTCCACGCGGTGAAGGGGGCACCGGTTTGGCCGAGCCGGCGCCTCAGCTCCGGGGCGTGGCGATGAGCCGGATCCTCACCCGGCCGCCGACCAGGGGTGCGGCGACGTCGGGCAGCGGGATGTGCGCGACCCGGCGGCCGGGAGCGGGGTCCTCGACGCACCGGGCACGCCCGCCACGTGGTGGTCGCGACTGGCACCTTCGATCTCCGAGTTCCAGGTGGCCCGGATCCCGGGGCCGGCCTCGGGTGTGCCGAAGTCGATGACGAGGGTCTCGGAGAAGTCGGCGGACTGCTCCAGGTGGTCGCCGAGGCTCAGGATGGAGAAGGGGTCGTCGACGGCTTGCCTCCAAGGGACGGGGTCCACTTGTTCCTGAGTGGATGAAGCTCGACGCTCCGGCCTCCGCGGATGAACCGCAGGAGTGATGCGCACGGCGGACCCCGCACCGGACCGGGGAGGGCCGCGACAGGCGGCCCGCGCGGCTGAGTCGACAACCCGACAGGCGGCATGCCGACCGACTCCACGGCCTCTGTATGGTGCAGCTGATGATCGGGACGACCGGTCATCTCGGCGTGACATTGGTGGCGGACACGGGGAGACACCGATCCATGGGGGATCACTTCAAGACAGATGTGGATCAACTCGCGCGGTTCCTCAAGAACCTTGAAGACTGCGTGCGCGAACTGGACGAGGCGCGTGCCGCCCTCGCCCACGTACGCGCGGATCAGATAGGCACCGGCCGACTCGACGAGGCCTGTGACAAGTTCCAGGAAGAGTGGAAGTACGGGTCCGAGCAGACCAAGAAGATGATCGACGCGATCAGCGAGGGCGTGAAGGCGAACAAAAAGGGCTACGAAGAGGTCGAGGAAGCCCTGGAGAAAGCGTTCAAGCACATCGAGAAGTCGGCCACTTCGGGCGGAAACGGGGACGCACGGTAATGGCAGCGAACCCGTACCCCAACATCGGCTGGAACCCCGTACCCGGCATACCCACCGAGGTAGCCGCGCTGCAGAAGAAGGTGAAGACGGCCGCGACCGCCCTCGACACCTGCCACCAGCAACTGACCAAGCTCCTGGGCGAGTCCAGCTACTGGCAGGGCGAGGCCGCCGAGCAGTTCCGCAAGACGCTCGACGGCGATCTTCCCAAGTACATCAAGGAAGCCGCGAGCTCGCTGCGGACGGCCGCCACCCAACTGCACAACTGGGACGGCAACCTCACCTCCAACCGGGAGCTGGCGCAGAAGTACAACGCCGAGGCCGCCGACAAGAAGGCTGCCGCCGACGAGGCGAAGCGCTCCTACGACCGGGCCGGACAGAACCCGGATCTGCAGCTCTACAAGCAGACGTTCACGGAGGGCCCCGAGCTGGAAGCGGCCACGGCACGGCTGCAGACGGCCCAGAACAACCTCAACTCGGCGTCCACGGCCCTCAACAAGGCCAACGGCGAGTACAACGACCTCAACGTCAAGATCAAGGAGCTGGAGACCCAGCACGCCGATCAGGCGGACACCGTCGCCAAGGCCCTCGACGGCGCGACGAAGAAGGCGCCGGACGAGCCGGGCTTCTGGAGCAAGGTCGGTGACGTCCTCAAGGCGGTCGGCGACTTCCTGGTGGAGCATGCGGGCACCATCGGCGCCATCGCCGGCCTGCTCGCCCTCTTCCCGACGCCTCTGGCGCCCTTGTTCGCCGGTATCGCGGTCGTGGCGAGCGCCACCTCCATGGCCAAGAACCTCTCCGATCCCGAGTTCCGCAGCCAGTTGATGGGCGGCGGCAGCGGCATGGACACCTTCGCTGCCTGGGCCTCACTCGCCGGTGACACCGTCGGCATGATCCCGGGCGGCAAGGCCCTCGGCGCCGCCGCCAAGGAGGTCACCGAAGGTCTGGCCGACGCCGGGCGGTGGGGCGTGG
This sequence comes from Streptomyces sp. NBC_01017, assembly GCF_045162795.1. Classification (NCBI taxonomy): domain Bacteria; kingdom Bacillati; phylum Actinomycetota; class Actinomycetes; order Kitasatosporales; family Streptomycetaceae; genus Streptomyces; species Streptomyces sp. NBC_01017. The sequence continues at coordinate 7,553,843 of NZ_CP108683.1, read as the reverse complement.
CCGTCTCCAACACGGAGAAGGCCGGCGCGTTCGTCAAGGAAATCGTCCCGTCCTTCGCGCGGAACGCCACTGACGACGTCACCGACGCCTGGCGCGCGGCCGGGGAGTCGGCGGGCGGCTCGGCCAAGCTGATCGGCGAGATCAGCGCCAACGGCCTCAACGTCGCGGCGAACGTGGTCTCCTCCGCCGAGAGCCTGGGCCTGGTGGACGAGGACGGCTCCGAGCACAACGCGGCGGAGAGCACCAAGGCCGCTGCCACCGCACACTCCATCGCGGGCCTCCTCGGCTGGCTATGAGTCCGACAGCCCCGATACCCGAGCAGCAAGCCCCGCTCCGTGAAAGGTGGACCACCCCGTGACGGAAACCCCCACGAGGGCGCCGCACGGCCGCACACCGGCGTTCTGGTACGGCCTGCCCCACGGCTATGTCCGGATCGATCTCGATCCCCCGCTGGACGGCGTCGTCGAACTCGTCCGGCAGGTCATGGCAATGCCCGAGGACGAACGCGACCGTGCGGAGGAGGTGCTGCGCTTCTACGCCGCCACCGTAGGCGCCCTGAACGCGCAACGCGTGCAGAGCTGCGCCCTCGGCCTGCACCCGAATGACGACGGCGGCCTGACCTCGTCCGTTCTCACCGTCTCCACACTGCCGACCTCGGGCAGTCACGCCAAGGCGGTCGTCGCGAGCCTCGCGGGCACTGCGGCCGACAGGCGCGACGTGGGCATGCGCCCCCTTGAACTGCCGTGCGGCCTCGGCTTTTTGGCCGAGGAGAAACGCCGCACGCTCGCTCCGGGCAGTCCTCCCGAGGGCGGTGACGGCCCCCGTAGCGGCCTGGTGTGGCAGGGCACCATCGCGGTGACCGGGCCCGGCGGCCACGACATCGTGCTGATCCAGCTCGTGACGGAGGCGGTCGACCAGGCCGACGACTACCGCGACGTGCTCCTCGGCATCGCCCATACGCTGACGTACACCGACCCCTCGCAGCCGGGGCCCGGAGAGGTCCAGGACTCCCCCGCTCCGGGCAGCGCCGCGCATCAGGTACAGAACGACTTCGGATGACCCCTACGACTAGGAGTGACGTCGCATGACGCAGCCGCCGGAAGTGGCCGCGGTCCTCGCGCACAACAAAGCCGTCAGGACCCGGCACATCGCCCTGCGCGCCGCCCTCGGTGCGGCTCTCATCGCCCTCCCCTTCGTGCTCGTCGCCGCGGGAGTGCCGAACACCTTCCTGACCGTGCTGCCGATCGTGCTCGGGCTCTTCGTTCTGCTGTTCCTGCTGATCCGGGTCCGGCACGGGCGGCGCCTCGGGGTGTGTGAGCAGGTGCTGCGCACGTATCCCCTGGAGTACCGCGACCGCGTGGACAAGCGCGGTTCCGAGCGGCTGTTGCTCGGCACCGTGCACACGGTGAAGCTGTCCGTCCGCGGGCAGCACGGCGCACGCACGATGCGCGCCGTCAGCGCGTCCACAGTCCGCCGCTGGCCCCAGGGCGCCGAGAACGGCACGTGGTTCGCGGGAGACCCGGCGTTCGGCGGCGTCATGGTCGTCCCCGGCACGGGCGACATGCTGTTCCTGCAGCCCGCCGAGTGGCAGAAGTACGAGGCCGAGCGCGCCCAGGCCGAGCCACAGCGCCGCGCCCTGGCCGCACAGGCGGGAATCTCCAGCCTCCTGGAGAAGGAGGTGAACACGATCGCCGCGCTGGGCGGCTGAGTGAGGAATCTGTCGGCGCCCCGGTCGCTGACGCTCGGGCAGAAGTTCGCGACGCCGGCGACCAGGGGGAACGGCCTGCTGGAAGGTCTGGCGGTTCCTTGACGGTGTGCACTGAGCGGTACCCGCGGCAGCGCGCAATGCCCGCACGACGTCCACAGGAAGCCCTCTGCTCCGACAAAGGCCACCTGCTCCAGTACATTCCCTGGTCAGGTGGCCTGAGCGGCAGACGAGCCGAGCTGTACGCCGGGTTCTGTTCCCAGGGTTCCTCGCGGAGCCCTGGGCGACGGCCATCCATCTAGGACCGGCGTTGCCGCCGGCCTCCTGCGGTCTACCCGCGGACTCGGGCGGGCAGCCCTCGAACGTCCGCGCAGGGCCACCGGTTAAGGCGGCCCCTTCTTGACCTTGCTCCGGGTGGGGTTTACCTAGCTGCCCAGGTCGCCCTGGGCACTGGTGGTCTCTTACACCACCGTTTCACCCTTACCCGGCGCCGAAGCGCCGGGCGGTTTGCTTTCTGTGGCACTGTCCCGCGGGTCACCCCGGGTGGCCGTTAGCCACCACCCTGCCCTGTGGAGCCCGGACGTTCCTCGGGAAGCCCCCTGAGGGACTTCACGCGGCCGTCCGCCCGGCTCGTCTGCCGTGTGGACCATGTTACCGGCCTGCGGGGGGCCGTCGTCGCCAGGACCGAGCCCGCCAGGATCAGGGCGAAGGCCACGGCGATCCCCGCGGTCAGGGACTCGTCCAGGAACAAGGCCCCGGCCGCCACCGCGACCGCCGGATTGACGTACGTGAAGACCGTCGCACGCGTCGGGCCGACCTCCTTGATCAGCTCCAGGAAGGCCACGAAGGCGACCGCCGTGCAGATCACGCCCAGGGCGGCCAGGGCGGCCAGACCCTCGGCCGACGGCATCGCGGCAGGCCAGGTCAGCGCCGCCGCGGGGGCGTAGACCAGGGCCGCCAGGGTCAGGCAGGCTGCCGTCAGGTCGAGGGAGGGGACGTCCCTCAGCCAACGCGCCGCGATCAGCGGGGCCGTCGCATAGCCCAGCACCGTCAGCAGGACCTCCGCCAGGGAGCGGGCGTCGCCGCCGGTCAGGTGGGGGACGGTGAGGGTCGCCACGCCTGCCAGGCCCAGGGTGAGGCCGGTCAGGCGGCGGACACCCAGGTGCTCCGTCCGGCCGAAGAAGCGGGCCAGGGCTACGCCGACCACGGGTACGCCTGCGATGAGCAGGCCCGCCGTCGAGCTGGACAGGTGACGTTCCGCGTCCGTCAGTGTCCACCACGGGCCGATGATCTCTATGCACGCGAACGCCACCATCGGCCGCCAGTGCCGTCGTATCGTCCGGGGCAGGCCTCCCTGGCGGATCGCGAAGGGGAGCAGGAGCGCCGCGCCCAGGGCGCATCGTGTGAAGACCACCATCGACGGGGAGACCTCGTCCACCGCCACCTTGATCATCAGGTACGGGATGCCCCAGACCACGCTCATCAGGGCGAAGAGAAACCAACCGCGTGCAGTCATGCGGCGAGTTTCGGTCGGCTCACACTCCCCTGTCTTGAACGCTGTTGCGGTACGCCGCCGGGGTGACGCCCAGTACTCGGCGGAACCAGCGCGTCAGGTGCGCCTGGTCCGCGAAGCCGACCAGGCCGGCGACCTCGGCCGGACGCAGGCCGGTTTCCAGCAGGCCTCGTGCCCTGCTCACCCGGTGCTGGGCGAGCCAGGCGTACGGCGGCACCCCCATCGTCGTACGGAAGGCACGCAGGAGCTGGTAGCGGGAGAGGCCGAGGTCGGTGGCCAGGGACGCGAGGGAGGGTGGGGCCGTGAGCTCGTCGGCGAGGCGGTCGCGGACACTCCTCGCTATGTGATCGGCGCCCGCGACCGTGTCGGTCGTCGCCCGGGCCGTGGAGTGACGGCGGGTCAGCGCCGTCATCAGCCACGGGATGCGGGACTCGGCCTCCAGGGGGTCCGGGCAGGCGGCGAGTTCGGCGTGCGTGCGGCTCAGGGCCGTGGCCAGGTCGGGGTCGTCGAGGAGAGGGTCGCGGAAGTGCGGGGCTGCGGTGCCGAGGGTGCCGTCGGTGAGCAGGGACGTATCGGCGTACAGGGCTCGGTAGGCGTATCCGCCGGTCTCGGCCGGGCCGCCCGTGTGCATCTCGCCCGGTGCCAGTACGACGATGGAGCCGGGGGTGGGGCGGAGGCGGCCGCCCTGGTAGTCGATGATCTCGCTGCCGCCGACGCAGACGCCGATCGTGAACTCGTCATGGGCGTGCGGGGCGTAGACGTGCCGGTCGAAGCGGGCGGTGAGCAGGTCGAGCGGGGGGCCGTCCCGGCCCAGCCTCGCCCTGGTCCAGCTGGCCTGCTCACGTGTGGTCATCACGCACCCCCTGGTTTTCCAGGGGGTACAACGCCGAGAGACTCAGAGAAAGTCCGTCGTCTCCAGCTCGAAGCCGAACGGCTCCGGGAGGGCGAGCGCTTTGCCGAAGGGACGCGTGCAGTGCTCGCGATAGTCGTCCTTCTCAGGGGCGCTGAAGAGTGTGACCTGCGAGGTGTCACGGTCGATCAAGAGGTACAGGGGGACACCACCGCGCGCGTAGCAGCGGCGCTGGGCCTCACGGTCGGCCCGGGGCCTGGTGGAAGTGACCTCCAGCACCATGGCAACGCCATCACAGGCCATCCAGGACCCGGCGCCTCCAAAGAGGTCGGACTCAAGGGGCGCGACTGTGACGTCCGGGACCACGTGGTTCTTGGGACAGGACTCCCCGCTCCTCAGTCTCAGCCCTTTGTTTCCGGAGAAGTCCATGTCGGTCCCGGACCGCTTGATCACTTGCCTCACGATGCGGCTGATGTACTTCTCGTGATCCCCGTCCGGCGGCGGCGTCACAACGATCTCCCCCTCGATCAACTCGGCCCGGAAACCCTCCGGCGTGTCCAGGGCGAGAAAGCCCTCCAGCAGGACCTCTTCCTGCGTGAGCGGCTCGTGGGCCATGGCAGTCATGTCACGCCCCTCCTTCGGTCGCTCGCCAGCCTGGGACATCGGAAGATCACCTGTCCGAGAGATCGGGAACCGTTCCCTCGATCGTGGCACACGACCAGCGCCACCGTCAGGCGCCGAGCCGGTCACTTGACCCTGCCGCAACGTCAACGTCTCTACTGTTCCCATGCGGATCGGAGAACTCGCCGCCGCCGTCGGCGTCACCACGCGCACGGTGCGGCATTACCACCATCAGGGGCTTCTGCCCGAGCCCGATCGGCGGCCCAACGGCTACCGGGAGTACACGTTGCGGCATGCCGTGGTGCTGGCGCGGATTCGTCGGCTGACGGAGCTGGGGCTGGGGCTCGCGGAGGTGCGGGACGTGCTCGCGGAGGATGCCGGGAAGGATCTCGTCGAGGTGCTCACCGAGCTCGATGCGGATCTTGCCCGGCAGGAGGAGGCCATCCGGGAGCGGCGGGCGCGGTTGCGGGCGTTGCTGGAGACGGAGGGCGGGCTGACCGCCGAGGGGCCCGTCTCGCCTCAGCTGGCCGCCCTCTTCAAGGACATGGCCCACGCCTCCGACTCCCCCATGGCCGCCAAGGACCGCGAGGTGCTCGCGTTGATCGAGACCACGGCCTCCCCCGAGGACCGGGAGCGGCTCATGGGCGTGATGGGCGGCGCCCTGACCACGCCGGACGGTGTGGAGCGGGCCCTCGCCGCCTACGCCCTGCTCGACGACCTCGCCGACGCCGAACCCGACGACCCGCGCGTCGAGGAGGCCGCCCGGGCGCTCGCCGACTGCATGCCCCGGGAACTGCTCCCTGAGGGGTGGGGCAGCATCGACCAGGACGACAGCTTCCTGCGCGCCTTCTACGCCGACTTCGCCCCGGCACAGGCGGAGGCCATCCGCCGCACCTTGCGCCTGCTCATGGAAGGGGACGGGCCGTGATGCGGACCGCGCTCTTCCTTCTCCGGCACGAGGTTCGGCTCCTCGCCGGCATCTGGCTGTGGGCGATCCGGCGCCGGCACGGGCTCGGGAACGGGGACGGGGACGGGGACTGCACCGGGTTCGGGTACTCGCGCGGGCAGGGCACGATGATGCTGGGATTCGGGTTCGTGATCGTGATCGAGTCGATCATGATGTCGGTGCTGCTGCGGAACTACCCGGCGGTGCAACGGGGGTGGTTCATGGTCGACATGTACACCCTCGTGCTCATCATCGGGATGCACGCCGCGTCCGTCGTACGACCGCACGTCCTCGACGCCGGCTTCCTGCGCATCCGCCGTGCCGCGCACGTCGATCTGCGCATACCGCTGGAGAAGATCGCGCACGTGCGCCGCGAGCTGCGCACCACCCATGAGCGGGCCGACGGTGAGCTCAACCTCGCCATCGGGGCGCAGACCACCGTGACGCTCGAACTCACCGAGCCCGTCGCCCACTTCACCTTTCTCGGCCGCCGAAGGGACGTCCGCCTCGTGCGCTTCCACGCCGACGAGTCCGACAGCCTCGTAGAGGCGCTGGTGCCGGCGGTCAAGCAGGCTCGAACCGCACCTTCGGCACTGCCGGATCTGCCTGTGTGAGGCGGACCCGGATCCGCTCTCCCAGCGGCAGCGCGTCCGTGCCCTCGATCCGGCCGATGATGGCCGGTGACTCCAACTGGACGGTTCCTACGGCGGGTTGACGTTCCTCCACCTCCACCACCCAGCCGTCGAACACCTCCCCCACCCGGTCCTTCAGCAGCGCCGCCTCCACGAGGTCGACGCAGGCACGCTCGACCGTGCCCGCGCGTCGCGTGCCCTCGGCCATCCGGGCGGGCAACGCGTCAAGAGCCATGAGAACCCAGTCGGGAATCGGCCGACCGGCGGCGGCCGCGAGGCAGATCTCGGAGGTGTGGCGATCGGCCAGGCGGCGCAAGGGGGCCGTGCAGTGGGCGTAGGGGGCGGCCACGGCGCTGTGTGTGGTGATGTCCGGCAGGGTGCCGTCCCGGAAGACCGTGTAGCCGGCGCCGCGCAGCAGCGTCGTGCACTCCTGGAGGAAGGCCGCGTGGTTCGGGCGGTGGGGGTCGAGGGAGCGGACGAGTTCCGCGTACGAGACGTGGTGCGGCCAGTCGATGTGCAGGGCGTGCGCGGTGCGGCGCAGGCGGCCGACGGCGCCGTCGGGGGCGGCGGGGAGGGTCCGCAGGATGCCGGTGCCGGCGGCGAGCATCAGGTCGGCCGCGGCCATGCCGGTCAGCAGGGAGATCTGGGAGTTCCAGCCGTCGGCGGGGAGCGGGGCGCGGTAGGCGAGCTCGTAGGCGTGATCGCGCTCCGCGATCTCCTGCTCGGGCACGTTGAGCGAGATCCCGCCCCGCTCCACCTCCAGCCGCTCCCTCAGCTCCCCGATCGTCTTCAGCAGGGCCGGCGATTCCTCGGCGGTTCCCGCGCCGATCTGCTTCTGTACGCCGGCGTAGTCCAGCTTGGCCCGGCTGCGGACGAGGGCGCGTCGGACGTCGACGGCGAGCGTACGGCCGTCCCCGTCGAGGTCGATGGTCCACAGGACGGCGGGCCGGTCCTGGTCCGGGAGCAGGCTCGCCGCGCCCTCGCTCAGCAGCTCGGGGTGCAGCGGGACCTTCCCGTCGGGGAAGTAGAGGGTGGTCACCCGGCGCTGCGCCTCCTGGTCGAGCGCGCGCGACGGTACGACGAAGGCGGCGACGTCGGCGATGGCGTACCGGACGCGGTAGCCGGTGCCCTGCCGGGACAGGTGCATCGCCTGGTCGAGGTCGGTGGAGGTGGGCGGGTCGAGGGTGAAGAAGGGGATGTCGGTGGCGTCGGCCGGAGGGAGGGCCGGGGCCTTCGCGGCCCGCTCGGCCTCCGCCAGTACCTCGGGCGGGAAGCTCCCTGGGACGCCGAGTCCGGTACGCAGCGCGGTGAGGGCGGCCCGGAGGGGGGCTTCGGGGGCGCCGGTCACTCTGATGTGGCGGCGGGGCATGAGTCGAGCGTAGGGCGAGGGTGGCCGGGTGGCACGCCGTACCCTGTGGCGGGGTTCGATCGAAGGAGTACGTGTGCTTGTCCTGCTGCCGCCTTCCGAGGGGAAGGCCCCGTCCGGTCGGGGTGCCTCGCTGAAGCTGGAGTCGCTGTCCTTGCCGGGGCTCACCGAGGCCCGGGAGGCCGTACTGAGTGAGCTGGTCGAGTTGTGCCGCGGCGACGAGGACAAAGCGCGGGACGTCCTCGGGCTGAGCGAGGGGCTCCGGGGAGAAGTCGCCAAGAACGTCGAGCTGCCTACGGCGGGAGCCCGGCCGGCCGGGGAGATCTACACCGGCGTGCTGTACGACGCCCTCGACCTGGCGTCGCTGGATGCGGCGGCGAAGAGGCGTGCGACTCGGTCGCTGCTCGTCTTCTCGGGACTGTGGGGTGCGGTGCGCGTCAACGACCGCATCCCCTCCTACCGCTGTTCGATGGGCGTGAAGCTGCCCGGCCTCGGTGCGCTCGGGGCGCACTGGCGGGCGCCGATGGCGGACGTGCTGCCCGAGGCGGCCGGGGACGGGCCGGTGCTGGATCTGCGGTCGTCGGCGTACGCGGCGGCGTGGAAGCCGAAGGGCGAGGTGGCCGGGCGGACGGCGTCGGTACGGGTGCTGCACGCGCCGACCCGGAAGGTCGTCAGCCACTTCAACAAGGCGACCAAGGGGCGGATCGTACGGAGCCTGCTCACGGCGGGGGCCGTACCCGCGGGCCCGGCCGAGCTGGTGGAGGCGCTGCGGGACCTCGGGTACGAGGTGGAGGTGGAGGCGCCGGCCAAGGGCGGGAAGGCGCGGACGCTGGATGTGCTCGTGACGGAGATCCACTAGATAGGTCCACCGGCGGTACTGCGACCGTCGGGCAGCCATTGCAGCCTGCGCAACGCGCTTTGCGCATGCTGCGTGCCGTCGGCAGGATGAGGCCATGACCTCAGTCCTTGATCTCGCGCCCGTCGTCCCCGTGGTCGTGGTCGACGACCCCTCCGACGCCGTACCGCTCGCGCGGGCCCTGGTCGCGGGAGGGCTGCCCGCCATCGAGGTGACGCTGCGGACGCCTGCCGCCCTGGAGGCGATCCGGGCCATCGCGGACGCGGTGCCGGACGCGGTGGTCGGCGCGGGCACCGTGATCACACCGGAGCAGGTGACGCGGGCGGTCACGGCGGGGGCGCGTTTCCTGGTCAGCCCCGGCTGGACGGACCTGCTGCTGGAGGCCATGCGGGCGTCGGGAGTGCCGTATCTGCCGGGGGTGTCGACCACGTCCGAGGTGGTGGCGCTGCTGGAGCGCGGGGTCCGGGAGATGAAGTTCTTCCCGGCCGAGGCGGCGGGCGGCACCGCCTATCTCAAGTCGCTGAACGGCCCGCTGCCGCAGGCCCGGTTCTGCCCGACCGGCGGAATCGGGCCGACTACGGCACCCGACTATCTCGCGCTTCCCAACGTCGGCTGCGTGGGCGGCAGTTGGATGCTTCCGGCGGACGCGGTGGCGGCACGGGACTGGGGGCGGGTCGAGGCGCTGGCGCGGGAGGCGGCCGGCCTCACAGGCTCACGCGCGCAGGTGTGACGTGTCGTTGAACAGCCGCACGCTCGCGTTGCCGTCGGCGTAGTACCCCACCGCCGAGAGGGAGGCGGCCGAGAGTTCCATGCGGAACAGGGACTCGGGCGGGGCGCCCAGGGCGAGCCGTACGAACGTCTTGATCGGCGTGACGTGCGTGACGAGGAGGACCGTGCGGCCGGCGTACGCCGCGACCAGCTTGTCGCGGGTGGCGGCGATGCGGGTGGCGGTGGCCGCGAAGCTCTCACCGTCGCCGGTGGGCCGGGCCTCGGGGTCGGCCAGCCAGGCGTTGAGGTCGTCGGGGTGCCGCTCGCGGACCTCGCCGAAGGTGAGCCCCTCCCAGGCGCCGAAGTCGGTCTCGCGCAGCCCGTCGTCGACGCTCACGTCGAGGCCGAGGCGGGCGGCGACGATGCCGGCGGTCTCCCGGGTACGGGCCAGCGGCGACGCCACGACGGCCTGGATGGTCCCGCGCCGGGCGAGTGCGGCCCCGACCCGTTCGGCCTGCTCGCGGCCGATGTCGGAGAGGGACGGATCGGTACCGCCGCTCCCCGAGAACCGCTTCTGCGGCGTCAGGGGCGTCTCCCCGTGCCGCAGCAGAACGAAGGTCGCGGGCGCCCCCATGTCGGCAGGAGCCCAACCGGACGACGGGGCGGCGACGGTGCGGGCAGCCCTGACATCGGCCTCGGCCTTCACGGCCGCGCCGGCAGCGTCTCCCGGCGCGCCGGACGGCTGACCGGAGGGCTGATCGGACGGCTGACCGGAAGCCTCGGCCTCAGCCGCGGCCCGCGCAGCCCGTGCGTCCGCCGCCGCCAGCTCCGCCGTGGACGCCGCGGCCGACCACTGCTCGCCCCGCTTCCCGGCATCCATCGCCTCGTTGGCGAGCCGGTCGGCGTGCTTGTTCTGCTCGCGGGGGATCCACTCGTACGTCACCTGGGACGCCGGCAGGACGGCCGCCGCCTCGAAGGCCAGCGGCTTCATGTCGGGGTGCTTGATCTTCCAGCGGCCCGACATCTGCTCGATGACCAGCTTGGAGTCCATGCGGACGTGGACCCGGGCCGTCGGGTCCAGTTCACGAGCCGCGCGCAGGCCCGCCAACAGGCCCCGGTACTCGGCGACGTTGTTCGTGGCGACGCCGATGTACTCGGCCGCCTCGGCCAGCGTCTCGCCCGTGGCCGCGTCGATCACGACCGCGCCATAGCCCGCGGGCCCCGGGTTGCCCCGTGACCCGCCGTCGGCCTCGACGATGAACTCCCGCACGGCACAGACTCCTAGAGGCCAGACTCGGCCGTACGCACCAGGATCCGGCGGCAGTTCTCGCAGCGCGCCACGGTGTTCGGCGCCGCCTGACGGATCTCGTTCAGCTCGGTGATGGCGAGCTCCTGACGGCAGCCCTGGCAGCTGCGCTGGTACAGCTTGGCCGCGCCGATGCCGCCCTGCTGCTGGCGCAGCTTGTCGTAGAGCTTGAGGAGGTCCGCGGGGACCGAGCCCGCCATGACCTCGCGCTCCTTGGTGACCGTGGCCACCTCGCCGTCGATCTCCTCGAACGCGGCCTCACGGCGGGCGGTCGCGTCGTCGACCTTGCCCTGGACGGCGCCGACCCGCTCGGTCAGCTCGGCGACCCGCTCCTGCGCGGACTCGCGGCGCTCCATGACCTCGAGGACGACGTCCTCCAGGTCGCCCTGCCGCTTGGCGAGGGAGGCGATCTCGTGCTGGAGGTTCTCCAGGTCCTTCGGGGAGGTGACGGCACCGGAGTCCAGGCGCTGCTGGTCGCGGGCGGCGCGCTGGCGCACCTGGTCCACGTCCTGCTCGGCCTTGGTCTGCTCGCGGGCGCAGTCGCTGTCCTCGGTCTGCGCGGCGACGAGCAGGTCGCGCAGCTGCGTGTGGTCCTTGGTCAGCGACTCGATCTCGGCGTGCTCGGGCAGCGACCTCCGCCGGTGCGCGAGCTGCTGGAGGCGGACGTCGAGGGCCTGGACGTCGAGGAGGCGGATCTGGTCGGCGGGCTCGGCGTTCAGTTGGGGGCTCCAGATGTATCCGTGATGGCGGACGCCGCGTGGGCGGTCCAGGGGTCGGTGACCGTCTTCGAGACGTGGACGCGCAGGTCCCATCCGTTGCGGTCGGAGATCTCGTCGAGCTGGGTGGCGGCCAGCTCGCACCAGGGCCATTCAGTGGCCCAGTGCGCCGCGTCGAGCAGCGCGAGAGGACTGTGGGCGGAGCTGTGGGCGCGGTCCGCGATGAACTCCGACGCCGGGTGGTGACGCAGGTCCGCGGTGAGGAAGGCGTCGACGCCGGCGGCGCGTACGTCGTCGAAGAGGCTGTCGCCGGAGCCACCGCTCACCGCGACCGTACGGACCGTCGCCTCCGGGTCGCCGGCGACTCGGATGCCCTGCGCGGTGGCGGGCAGCCGCTCGGCGGCGCGGGCTGCGAGTTCACGGACGGTGAGCGGGTGGTCGAGTTCGCAGATACGGCCCAGTCCCCTGCGGCCCTCCGGGTCGCTCGGGTCCGGCACCAGCGGGCGTACGACTCGCAGGTCCAGCGCACCGGCCAGTGCGTCGCTGACGCCCGGGTCCGCCGTGTCGGCGTTGGTGTGCGCCACGTGCAGGGCGATGTCGTTCCTGATGAGGGTGTGGACGACCCGGCCCTTGAAGTGGGTCGCCGCGACCGTCGTCGTACCGCGCAGATAGAGCGGGTGGTGGGTGACCAGCAGGCCGGCGCCCAGCTTCACCGCCTCGTCCACGATCTCCTGGACCGGGTCGACGGCGAACAGGACCCGGGAGACCTCCTGGTCGGGGTCGCCCACGACGGTGCCGACCGCGTCCCAGGACTCGGCCCGCTCGGCGGGCCACAGGCTCTCCAGCGCGGCGATGACTTCAGACAGACGGGGCACGCAGGCAAGGCTACCTGCCTGGTCCGTACGGCTGTACCGGTACCGCAGCGGGCGCAAGGCTCCCGCGGGCAACGCCCCGGCCCTCTCCGGGTCGTCCGGGGGCCCACCCTCCCGGTCACCCCTGACCCCGCTCAGCACAACCACCCCCGTTTCCTCAGGCGAATCGTTCCTCTGCCATCCCTTTGTGTGAAGCGAACCTGGCCGGTCCCACGCCTGTGCGTGCGAAAACTAGCTTCGTTACCGGAGGTGACCGGACCATGACGGCCTGTGCGATCGAGCCCGCGACGGAGCACGAGGACGGCGACGCGCCTCGGGCGGGATGCACCATCACGGCGGACGGTTCCTACGCCGCCCGCCTCGCGCTGGACGGCGAGAGCTGGTTCCCGGAGCGCTGGACCCTGGACGGCCCCGAGCCCTACGCCGTGCCGCTGCCCGCCCACCAGCCGGAGGAACCCGGCACCGAGCTGCAGCCGATGGGCGACGGGCGGGTCCTGATCTGCCGCCCGACCGACGGACGGCACATCTTCTCCCTGCTGTATCCGACCGGGCCCGGCACCGGCGAGCTGCTCCTCGGCGCGGTCCAGTGCCCGCCGGAGCAGACCCGGCTGCGACTGCTGCCCCCGGCGCCGGGCGGCGGCAGGGCCTACGCCCTCGCGGTGGGCCGGCACTCCAGCGCGGTGTGGCTGGTGGCGGGGGGTGCGTTCGGGCCGGAGCAGGTCGCGGAGGTCCCGGGGCGCTGCTCGGGCGGGGTGTGGCTGGACCGGGGCGGGCGGATACTGGCTCTCGACCGTCTCGGCCCGGAGCCCGGGGGCCGTACGAAGGCCGTCGTGGTCGATCTGGAGCGCGGCGGCGAGGTCTCCGAGCTGCTGCAGATCGCGGACGACAGCGACGACCGGCTGCTGCTCGCCGACCCGGACAGCGGGCTGCTGCTGATCGGCTCGGACGCGCCCTCGCCGGGGCAGGAACGATTGGGCTGGGGCGTGCTGGGCAGCACACTGCCGGTGCGCTTCCCGGAGTGCCTGCGGATGCCCGACTGCGCGGTGACGCCGTTCGCGATCCAGCCGGGGCAGGTGCTGACGCCGGAGAGCTGCGGGGTGGCGTTGCGTGTGGACGGGCCGGTCGGGAGTTGGGTCGGGGTGTGGCGGCCCGCCGAACGGCAGGTACGTCATCTTCCGGCGCCCGAGGGGTGGTTGGCGGGAGCCGGGCTGTGGACGCGGGACGGGGTGCTGCAACTGCCGTATGCCACCGGGTCGGTGCGGTGCGGGGTGGCTCGGGTGGAGGTGCCTTCGCCGGGGGCGGCATCCTCGAACTCAGCCTCCACCGCACCGGATTCGGCATCGCGCGAGCCGTCGGAAACGGACCCTCCGGCTCCCGTCATTCCCCGCCCCGTGCCCTTGCAGCAAGCCCCGTTGGGCGGTCTTGTAACGAAGTAGTGGCGGTTGGCGTGGCCGCCTGGATCCGGCCCCTGGGGGGTTGGTTAAAATCGCCCGGCTGTGAGCAAAAGATCATGTTGACGGGGTGAGTTTTCCGATGAGCAACGCCAGCACGACCCAGCCGGGGCCGGCCGACGTTCACGACGTTCAGAAGGACACCGGTCACGGCAGGCACCGGGGTCCGGTGTCCGCCCAGGACGGCGAGACGGCCCCCCGCGGCCGTCACCGCAAGCCGGCTGAGGAAACCGAGACGGCAGCCTGACGCCGACTGCGCACGGCCCCGCCCTTCACCGCGAAGGGCGGGGCCGTTCTCGTTCCTACGCCCCGCCTGACCAAGCCCTTTTCAGCCCCAGCACCTCCACCGCCCCGAACGTCTCCCCCTCCGGCAGCTCCGCGTAGTGCGGGGTGAGCAGCGCGTCCAGCTCGTCGTACGTGAACGTCTCCTGCTTGCTGTCGAACTTCGCGGCCACCCGGGGCCGTTCGACGACCGCCACCATGCCGCCGTGCACGACGAGCAGCTGGCCGTTGATCCGGTCGGCGGCCGGGGAGGCCAGGTAGCCGACGAGTGGGGCGACATGCTCGGGGGCGAGCGGGTCCAGGCCGTCCTCGGGCCGGTCGAGGCCAGCGAAGACGTCCTCGGTCATGCGGGTCCGGGCGCGCGGGCAGATGGCGTTGGCGGTCACGCCGTACTTGGCGAGCGCGAGGGCGGTGGACGTGGTGAGCCCGACGATTCCGCCCTTCGCCGCCGCGTAGTTGGGCTGCCCGGCGGATCCGGCGAGGAACGCCTCCGAGGACGTGTTCACGACCCGCCCGTACACCGGCCCTCCCGCCGCCTTGGACCGCTCACGCCAGTGTGCGGCGGCGAAGCGGATGGTGTTGAAGTGGCCCTTGAGGTGGACCCGGATCACCGAGTCCCACTCCGCCTCCGCCATGGAGAAGACCATGCGGTCGCGCAGGATGCCGGCGTTGTTGACCAGGATGTCCAGCTTGCCGAACTCCGCGACGGCCAACTCGGCCAGTGCGCCCGCCTGTTGGAAGTCGGCGACGTCCCCGGTGTGGGCGAGGGCCGTGCCGCCGGCCGCGCGGATCTCGGCGGCGACCTCCTCGGCGGGCGCGGCGGAGGCCTCGCCCGAGCCGTCCCGGCCGGGCTGCCCGTAGTCGTTGACGACGACGGCGGCGCCGAGCCGGGCGAGTTCGAGCGCCTCGGCCCGGCCCAGGCCCCGCCCGGCGCCGGTGACGATCGCGGACAGTCCTTCGAGTGGCAGTGACATCGGGCTCCTAAAGAAGCGTGGCCGTCAGGAAGCGAGGTCGTCGGGAAGCGTGGCCGTCAGATCTCTATGCAGGTACGCAGTGCCGTGGCCGTCCGCATCTGGTCCAGGGCCTCGTTGATGTCGGCCAGCGGCACCCGGTGGGTGATCAGGCCCGCGAGGTCGATCCGGCCCGCCCGCCACAGGGCGATCGTCCGCTCGTAGGAGCGCAGGACGTCACCGCCGCCGTACATGGACGGCAGGATCCGCTTCTCGTCGAAGAACAGCTCGAACATGTTGAGCTGGAGGAAGTCGTCCATGGCTCCCGCGCCGACGACGACGAGCGTGCCGCCGCGCCGGGTGTGGTCGTACGCCGTGCGGGCGGTGGCGGACTTGCCGACGACCTCGAAGACGTAGTCGAAGCCCTCTCCGGCGGTGACCTGCTGCTTGGCGTCGGCCAGCTCGTCCGGTGAGACGGCCCTGGTGGCGCCGAACCTGAGTGCGGACTCGCGGCGGGAGGCGACCGGGTCGACGGCGACGATCTCGGCGGCGCCCTTGAGCCGCGCCCCCTGGATCGCCGAGATGCCGACGCCCCCGCAGCCGATGACGGCGACCGACGAACCGGCCTCCACGTCGGCCGTGTTGAGGGCGGCGCCGAGTCCCGTGGTCACGCCGCAGCCGATGAGCGCGGCGATGTCGAAGGGCACGTCGTCGGGGATCGGCACCGCGCAGCCGGCGTCGACGACGACCTCCTCGGCGAAGGTGCCGGTGCCGGCGAAGCCGAAGACATCACCGCCGGGGCGCTTGAAGTTGGGTGTGCCGGCGTTCATGAACCCGGCCAGGCACAGCTCGGTCTGGCCGCGCTTGCAGGCGGGGCAGGCTCCGCAGGCGGGCAGCCAGCACAGGACGACCCGGTCGCCCGGCTTGAGGTGGGTGACGGTCTCCCCGACCTCGATGATCTCGCCCGCCCCCTCGTGGCCGGGCACGAAGGGCGCCGGCTGGGGCAGCACCCCTCCCATCGCGGACAGGTCGGAGTGACACAGCCCGGTGGCCCGCACCCGGACCCTCACCCGGCCGGGGCCGAAGCCCACCGCCTCGACGTCGTCGAGGACCTCCAGCTTGTCCTGGCCGATCTCGTGCAGTACGGCTGCGCGCATGGTGCGGCTCCCCTCGTACGGCGTTCTGGACTCAGGTGTGTTCGACGACGGTGTCGGCGAGAACGGGCGCGTCGTCCCGCTCGACGGCGCTCACGGCCACGCGGACGGTGCCCGGACCGGGCCACATGCGGATGCGCAGGGTCTCCCCCGGATACACGACCCCGGCGAACCGGGTGTCGTAGGACCGCACCCGGGTCACGTCCCCGCCGAGCAGCGTGTCGACGACCGCCTTGAGGGTCATGCCGTAGGTGCACAGGCCGTGCAGGATGGGCCGCTCGAACCCGGCGACCTTGGCGAACTCCGGGTCGGCGTGCAGCGGGTTCCAGTCGCCGGAGAGGCGGTACAGCAGGGCCTGGTCCTCGCGGATCGGCCGCTCGACGGTCCGGGCGGGCGCGCCCTCGGGGGGTTCGAGGCGGGCGGACGGGCCGCGGTCGCCGCCCCAGCCGCCCTCGCCGCGGATGAAGATCTGGGCGTCGTTGGTCCACAGCGGGCCCTCGGCGTCGGCGACTTCGGTGCGCAGCACCAGCACGGCCGCCTTGACCTTGTCGTACAGGGCGGCGATCC
Organism: Streptomyces sp. NBC_01017; assembly: GCF_045162795.1. NCBI lineage: Bacteria > Bacillati > Actinomycetota > Actinomycetes > Kitasatosporales > Streptomycetaceae > Streptomyces > Streptomyces sp. NBC_01017. The sequence continues at coordinate 7,537,348 of NZ_CP108683.1, read as the reverse complement.
GGTTGGTGGCGGTGGCCGTGCCCGCCGTCGGGATGGGCCGGTGGATCTTCAGGCTCTGGCCGCCGTGCAGGACGCGGGCGAGGTCGACCTCGATGCCGGGCATGGACAGTCCGCTGATCACTCCGGGCGAGCCGGAGCCCGCGACGGTGGCGAAGCTGGGCAGCACGTGCAGCCGGGACTCCAGGGTGTAGCGCAGTTCGTCGAGGTCGGTGGCGGGGCTGCGCAGGTCGGGATTGGCGGCGGCGCCGATGCCGAGGTGGTAGAGCTGGACGTCCTTGGAGTTCCAGGAGATCTCACCGGTCCGGGGCTCGGCGGCGAGGGCCTTGGCTGCGTCGATGGGCATACGGCTCCTGAAGGTGGCGGAGTCAAGACCCCGGTACGGCCGTCCGCACCGTCGGCCGCACCGAGGTCGTCACGGGCCGTTCTAGAACGCGTTCCAGTCCGGCGCCCTCTGTATAGCCGAGCGCTCCGCAGTTGTGAAGGCTCCTGACGTGGCATCAGATCCGGTTGCGCGTCCTTCCGCTCGGCGGGGCCGTGACATTTGTCCTGCCGGAGAGCCGACAACAGGACCTGCCGTACGCGGGCCTCGATCCGTAGCGTCTGAGCCATGACACTGGGGACGGAACCGACGAACGGGGGACGGGACATGTCCTGGACGCGCAAGGTGTCGTGCACACCGACTCCGCTGAGGGCCGGACGGCTGCCCGACACCCCGGGCCCGCACCCGACCGGCTTCGCCCTGCTGCCGTGGCTGCTGCTGGGGATGGGCTCCTTCTCGAACCTCTTCCAGGGGGAGACGGCCAACCCGTGGATCGGCGGCCTGGGGCTGCTCACCTTCAACTCGCTCTACATCTACGTGTCGTTCCGCGCGTTCGTGAAGGAGAAGCGCGAGGCCCGCTCCACGCAGGTGGCGCTGGGCCTGCTGGCGGCGGTGACCTGCGGACTCGGCCTCGGCTACGGCGGCAGCTGGCTGCTGTTCTTCCCGCTGCTCGGCCTCGCGACGGGCGCGGTCGTACGGATGCCGCGCCTGCGCCCGACCGGGGCGGCGGTGACCGTGCTCTCCGGTGTGGTCGCCTTCGTACGGGACGGCTGGGGCGGCCTCGACATCGCGTACGCCACCTGGATCTCGACGATCGTGACGGCGGCGATCCTGTCCCTGTCCGAGGCGGTACGGGAACTGCGCGCGGCCCGCGAGGAGCTGGCCCGGCGGGCGGTCGAGGAGGAACGCGTGCGGTTCTCCCGCGATCTGCACGACCTGCTCGGACACACGCTCTCGGTGATCGTGGTGAAGTCGGAGGCGGCACGGCGGCTGGCCGCGCGAGACATGGACGCGGCCGTCGCCCAGGTCGCCGACATCGAGTCCGTGGGCCGGCAGGCGCTCACGGAGATCCGCGAGGCGGTGACCGGCTACCGCAGGGGCAGCCTGGCCACGGAGCTGGACCGCGCCCACTCGGCCCTGGCGGCGGCGGGGATCACCCCGGCGTTCCACCAGTCCGGCCCTCCCCTCCCCCAGCAGACGGAGGCCCTGCTGGGGTGGGTGGTGCGCGAGGCGGTCACCAACGTCGTGCGGCACAGTGCCGCGGCCCGCTGCGAGATCACGGTCTCGGGCAGCACGGAACGCGTCCGCCTGACGGTCACCGACGACGGCACCGGCACGCCCGTGGCCGCGCCCCGGGAGGGCATCGGCGGCACCGGGCTGAGGGGCATGACGGAACGCCTCGCCGCGGCCGGGGGCACCCTGACGGCGGGACCCGGGCCACGCCAGGGGTTCGTGGTGACGGCGGAACTCCCGGTGGAATCGGCCGAGTTGACGGTCCCGGCCGACTCGCCCGAAGTGCGTGAACCGGTACGCGCGGGCATCGGCTGAGAGCAGCCGCTTCGGGGCGCCGACCAGGTACGCGCAGGACGGGTTCGGCCGAGCCCCGTGCGCCCTACTCTTGCCCCGTGAACGAGATGCCGCGGGATCACCGGCCCGCCAAGTCCATCCGAGTTCTGCTCGCCGAGGACCAGGGCATGATGCGCGGGGCACTCGCCTTACTGCTCGGGATGGAGCCGGACATCGAGGTCGTGGCGCAGGTGGCGGCAGGCGACGTGATCGTGGACGCCGCCCTCGTCCACCGCCCGGACGTCGCCCTCCTCGACATCGAACTCCCGGGCCGCAGCGGACTGGACGCCGCGGCCGAACTGCGCGACCAGGTCCCCGACTGCCGGGTGCTGATCCTGACGACCTTCGGCCGCCCCGGCTATCTGCGCCGGGCGATGGAGGCGGGCGCCGCCGGCTTCCTGGTGAAGGACGGTCCCGTGGAGGAACTGGCCGCCGCGGTCCGCCGCGTACTGACCGGCGAGACGGTGATCGACCCGGCCCTCGCCGCGGCTGCCCTGAGCGCCGGGCCCAACCCGCTCACCGCCCGCGAACGCGACGTGCTCAACGCCTCGACGGACGGCGCGACGGTCGCCGACATCGCGACCCGGCTCCACCTCTCCGAGTCGACGGTCCGCAACTACCTGTCCTCCGCGATCGGCAAGACGGGCACGCGCAACCGGATGGAGGCGACGCGGGAGGCTCGGCAGCAGGGGTGGCTGTAGGGGGCCCGCCACTCGGTCGGTGCAGGTCCATGCTCGTCACAAGCGTCCTCACAAGCGTCGCTTCCCCGTCACTGCCCGGGCCCCCTCCGCGGCAGCCAGACCACCATCAGCACCACTCCCGCGGCCAGCACCCCCGCTCCCGTCCGGAACGCCAGCGCATAGCCCTCCGTCAGCGCCGCCGGCGTATCGCTGCCGCCCGAGCGGGCCGCCGCCAGCGTCGACAGGACCGCGAGGCCCAGTGAACCGCCCATCGTGCGGGAGGTGTTGACGAGACCCGAGACCAGGCCGGCCTCCCCCGGCTCCGCGCCGGACGTGGCCAGGGCCGCGAGGGGGGTCGCCGCCAGGCCCGCGCCCAGCATCATCAGGATGCCCGGCACCATGATCGAGGTCAGGTACGCGCCGTCCACGCTCAGCGTCGACTGCCAGCCGAAGCCGACGACCGCGACGAGCGTGCCGGTGGCCGCGAGGGTGCGCGGGCCGAACCAGCGCATGAGCAGCGGCGCGAGCTTGGAGCCGAGGATCACCGCCAGCGAGCTCGGCACCAGTGCCAGGCCGGCGTCCAGCGGGCCGTAGCCGAGCACGTTCTGCGCGTACAGCGTCATGAAGTACCACATGCAGAACATCGCCGACCCGCACAGGAACATCGCCACGTTCGCCGACGACACCGCCCGCACCCGCAGCAGCCCGAGCGGCATCAGCGGCGCCGCCGTACGCGACTCCACCACGAGGAAGACGCCGAGCAGGGCGGCCCCGGCGAGCAGGGGCAGGACCGTGTCCGCGGCCGTCCAGCCGGAGGCCTCCGTCTGCGAGATGCCGTACGCCAGCGTCGCCAGCCCCGCCGTCACCAGCACCGCCCCCGGCAGATCCAGCCGCCGCCGGTCGCCGGCCCGGCTCTCCGCGAGCCACAAGGCGGAACCGGCCAGTACGACCGCGCCCACCGGCACGTTGATCAGCAGGACCCAGCGCCACGACAGTGCTTCCACCAGCAGCCCGCCGACCAGCCCGCCCGCCGCGCCACCGCCCGCTCCGACGGCGGTCCACGTGCCTATGGCCCGCGCCCGGGCCGCCCCCTCCGGCACCGCCGCCGTCAGGATCGTGAGCGTCGAGGGCGCCAGCACCGCCGCGCCCAGCCCCTGCACGGCCCGCGCGGCCAGCAGCTGCCACTCCTGCTGGGCCAGCCCGCCGGCCAGCGAGGCCAGGGTGAACACCGCGAGCCCGACGAGGAACATCCGCTTACGGCCGTAGAGGTCACCGGCCCGCCCGCCGAGCAGCATGAACCCGGCGAAGGCGATGGCGTACGCGTTGACGACCCACTGCAGCCCCTGGGCGCTCATCCCCAGGTCGGCCCGCATCGAGGGCAGTGCCACGTTCACGACGGACACGTCGAGCACGACCAGGAACTGCCCCGCACAGGCGAGCGCCACCACCAGCCAGGTGGGCGGCGCGGTACGGCGGGGGGCACGGGTGACGTCCGCGGCTTCGAGCATGCCTGTCATGCTCTCAACGACGGACGCTCCTGGCATCGGAAATTCGCCCTAGGCCAACGGCCCGGGCCGGCCTGGGCCGCGGTCCGGGCGGCTCATTCCCCAAGAGAAGGTCAAGATTTCGTTAGTGACCCAAAGCATCGGAATAGTTGCCCAGGCACACGGAGTTCGAGGTACACATGACACAAACGACGACCGAAAAGCCCACCGGCGGAGCGACCGGCCCCCTCGTCCCGGTCCTCGCCTTCGCGGGCATCGTTGTCGCGGTAATGCAGACCCTGCTCGTCCCCGTCATCAAGGACCTGCCGCAGCTGCTGAGCACCGCGCCCAGCAACGCCACCTGGGTCCTGACCTCGACTCTCCTCTCGGGCGCCGTCGCCACCCCGATCATGGGCCGCCTCGGTGACCTCTACGGCAAGCGCCGCATGCTGATAGCCAGCCTGTCCGTGATGGTGGTCGGTGCGCTGATCAGCGCGTTCACCAGCACCCTCCTCCCCATGATCGTCGGACGCACCCTGCAGGGCTTCGCGATGGGCGCCATCCCGCTCGGCATCGGCCTGATGCGCGACATGCTGCCCCGCGAGAAGCTCGGCTCGGCCATGGCCCTGATGAGCTCCTCGATAGGCGTCGGCGGCGGACTCGCCCTGCCCGCCGCGGCCCTGGTCGCCCAGCACGCGAACTGGCACGCCCTCTTCTACGGCGCCGCCGGCCTCGGCGTCCTCGCCATCGTCCTCACCCTCGTCGTCGTACCGGAGTCCAAGCTCCGCGCGGAAGGCTCCTTCGACCACCTCGGCGCCCTCGGCCTCTCCGTGGGCCTCGTCCTCTTCCTCCTGCCGATCACCAAGGGCAGCGACTGGGGCTGGACGTCCGTCACCACGCTCGGCATGTTCGGCGCGTCGGCCGCCGTCCTGCTCCTCTGGGGCATCTACGAGCTGCGCACGAAGGCCCCCCTGGTCGACCTGCGCACCACGGCCCGCCCGGCCGTCCTCTTCACCAACCTCGCGTCGATCATGGTCGGCGTCAGCTTCTACGTCGTCTCCCTGGTCCTCCCCCAGCTGCTCCAGCTGCCGAAGGAGACCGGCTACGGCCTCGGCCAGTCGATGGTCGTCGCGGGTCTGCTGGTGGCCCCGCTGGGCCTGACGATGATGTTCACGGCGCCGGTCTACGCCCGCCTGTCCGCGAAGTACGGCCCGAAGACGACCCTGATCCTCGGCATGCTGATCATCGCGATCGGCTACGGCGCCGGCCTCGGCCTGATGAGCGCCCCCTGGCAGAGCCTCGTCATCGCGGTGATCCTCGGCGCGGGCATCGGCCTCGCCTACTCCTCCCTCCCCGCCCTGATCATCGGCGCGGTCCCGGCCTCGGAGACGGGCGCGGCGAACGGCCTCAACACGCTGATGCGTTCCATCGGTACGTCGGTCTCCAGCGCCGTCATCGGCATGGTGCTGGCCAACACCGCGAACAACGTCGGCGGCGTCGAGATCCCGACCATGCACGGCTTCCGCGTCTCCTTCCTGATCGCGACCGCCGCCGTGGCCGTCGGCCTCCTGCTGGCCCTCTTCCTCCCGAAGCAGCGCCCGGCCGCCGCCCACCCGCAGCTGCGCGCCAGCAGCGAGGAGGACGCCAACCTGGAACGCGCCGAGGAGGCCCTGCGCGGCTTCCGGGGCCGCGTCCTGGACGCCACCGGCACGCCCGTCGCCCGCGCCAGGGTCACCCTCATCGACCGCCGCGGCCGCCAGGCCGGAGCGACCCTCTCCGCGGACGACGGCACCTACGCCCTCACCGTCCCCGCCCAGGGCCCCTACGTCCTGGCCGCCCGAGCCGACGGCCACGCCCCGCTGGCCTCCTCGGCGACCCACGCGGGCGACGACAGCCCGGTGGACGTGGATCTGTCGCTGCCGGAGGAGACGGTCACCGTCTGAGGAGACGCTCACCGGTCCGAGGCCCGCCCGGCCGCTGTCACACCCCCCGTCACCCGAGTGACGGGGGGTGTGATGCACGATGGGCCCCACCTGCTCGTACGACCGAAGGGACCCCGATGATCCCGGCCCCCAAGCCCGAGATCCTGGCCGCGTTCGAGGCCTCGAAGGGCTTCATGCCCATGGGCGAGGGCCTGGCCCTGTACTCGGCTGCCGTAGCGGCCGGCCGTCTCGGCCTCCCCCTCCTGGAGGTCGGCACCTACTGCGGCCGCTCCACCATCCTGCTCGCCGACGCCGCCCGCGAGGCCGGCGTGACCGCCCTCACGGTCGACCACCACCGCGGCAGCGAGGAGCAGCAGCCGGGCTGGGAGTACCACGACCCGCAGACGGTCGACCCCGAGATCGGCCTGATGGACACGCTGCCGACGTTCCGCCGGACCCTGCACCGGGCCGGCCTGGAGGAGCACGTGATCGCCCTCGTCGGCCGCTCCCCGCAGGTCGCGAAGATCTGGAACTCCCCGCTCGGCCTCGTCTTCATCGACGGCGGCCACACCGACGAGCACGCCACCGCCGACTACGAGGGCTGGGCCCCGCATGTCGCCGAGGGCGGCCTGCTCGTCATCCACGACGTGTTCCCCAACCCGGAGGACGAGTTCACCGGGCAGGCGCCGTACCGGGTGTATCTGCGGGCCCTGGAGTCCGGGGCGTTCACGGAGGTGTCGGTGACGGAGTCACTGCGGGTGCTGAAGCGGACGGGGCCAGGGGTCTGAACTCCGGCGCCGCTCGACCGCGCCTTCCCGGCGCACGCCATGTTCGGCCCGTAAGGTGTCACGCGTGTCGTACGTAGGTCCGGACTTCGATCCTCCCCAGCCCCGCCGCAACCGCCGCCGAACCCTGACCGTCGCGGTCGCCGCCCTGGTGCCGGGGGCCCTGCTCGGTTGGGTGATGTACGAGGCGCTGGGCGACCCCGGCGGCAGCGGCGGCTCCGGCACCGCTGCCGTACGGCCGTCCTCGCCCGCGTCGGACTCGGCGCCGACGGACTCCTCCACGAGCGACGACAAGCCGCCGGGCCCGACCCCCACCGCGGACTCCACGTCCGCGTCCGGTCCCCTCCAGGGCAAGGTCGTCGTCATCGACCCGGGCCACAACCCGAACAACTTCCAGCACACCGCCGAAATCAACCGCAAGGTGAACATCGGCACGAACTGGAAGGAGTGCGACACCACGGGGACCTCCACCAACGACGGCTACACCGAAGCCAAGTTCACCCTGGACGTCGCCCACCGGATGCGCACGCTGCTCCAGAAGCAGGGCGCCACGGTCAAGTTCACGCAGGACGGCGACCGGTCGTGGGGTCCCTGCGTCGACGAGCGCGCCGAAATCGGCAACAAGGCCGACGCCGACGCGGTCGTCTCCATCCACGCGGACGGCGCCGGCGCCGGCCAGCGCGGCTTCCACGTCATCCTTCCCGGCAAGGTCGACGCGGGCGCCGCCGACACCGGCCCCATCGTCACCCCCTCCCGCGACCTCGGCGAGCGCATCGCCGGCTCCTTCGTCCGCGTCACGGGCAACGCCCCCTCCAACTACATCGGCGACGGCACCGGCCTCGTCACGCGTAAGGACCTCGGCGGTCTCAATCTGTCAACGGTTCCCAAGGTGTTCATCGAGTGCGGCAACATGCGCGATACCAAGGACGCGGCGTTGCTCACCAGCGGCGCGTGGCGACAGAAGGCTGCGCAAGGGATCTCTGAGGGAATCGTGAGTTTCCTGGAGAAGTAGCAGCCCACAGAGTCGTCATGTGCACGCTCAGATCTACCTCAAAACGATTGCAGCTGCACGCTCCCTCTTGATCAACTGTTCTCGACCGGAGGCGGTCAACGCCTTCTTATGATCATGGGGGATCAGTTGAAGCTCCAAACAGCCAAACGCGGGGCCACCATTGCCGTCATGTCCGTGAGCCTGCTCGGCACAGGCGTCGCAGCTCAGGCTGCTCCGGGCCCGAATAATTCCGACGTCGCGGGCACGCAGGCGACCGGAGCCAGGACCGGCTACGCCGGCGAGAAACTGGCAGGTACCCGAGCAGCCAAGAGGCTGATCAATGTCCGCTCCATTGGCTCGAAGTGCGGCAAGACAGCCATCGCGACAGCCGAGGGCAAAGGCAAGATGACACTGCGCATAGACGACACCCGATCCGCAGGTACCGTGCTCTCGAAGGACATCACGGCTTCGGCGGGCTCCATCAGCGTGGGAGTCGGCTGGGATGTGTCGAAGACGCGCAGCATCACCGTGAGCGGATCCAAGGAAGTGCCGCGCGGCAAGTACGGCACGCTCAAGGCCTACGTGAAGTACTCCGGAAAAAAGTTCGACGTGCAGGAAATGTACTGGGCCAATTCGTGGCAGACCATCCGGTGGAACAAGACGGCCTACAAACCGATCGGCGTCTGTTTCAAGTACAGCGAGCGGTAGCCGACTTCGAGTCACATCCAGCCCTTACCTAAGTGGCCCGCCGGAGATACTCCGGCGGGCCGCTTCTCGCTGCGGGCCCAAGGTCGCAGTCCGCAGGACATATCTCAATCGGGGACCGGCATCCATTCGTTGCTGTAACCCGAACGCACGACCGTCACCGACGATATTGTCGTCCATGCGTACAGCGGCGACGGCACCGCGCAGCACAAACACGAAGGACCTGAAGTCATTCACTCCCCGGCCCGAAGGCCGGAGCGCACCTCTCAGTTGAGAGTCACGCCCCCGTTTGACCAGCCCCAGTCATCACCGCAAGGAGGTGCATCTGATGACTACGTTCAGTTCACGCGAGAAGACCCACCGCGCCGTGCTTCCTCAGCGGCGCGCTCTGGAATCCGCAGGAGCAGACAACCCTGGGAGTAGGGACGAAACGGCTTGTGGACTCCCGGCCGCCGAGCCGGGCACGGGTTCTGAACATGGGCGAGGGGAGATCCTGCCGGAGGGCACCCATCCGGCAGGGCGTCACCCCAACCCCGCTTCAACGGGGAAGGGCGCGGCCCGTGAGGGTCATCCAACGGTGTTTGTTCTGGACAAACACCAGCAACCACTCATGCCATGCAGCCCGGCCCGTGCCCGCAGACTCCTCAGGCAGGGCCGAGCCGTCGTGCACCGTCACACCCCATTTGTTATCCGCCTCAAAGACCGCACTGCCGCGACCTCCGAAGTGACCGGCGTGGAGTTAGGTGTCGACCCAGGCAGCAGATTCACTGGAATCGCCCTGTTCCGCGCGGTCAGCGGCACGAGCGAAACCGCACGCCATGGCCTGTTCGCAATCGAGCTTGCACATCGTGGTGGCCCTATCAGCGACAGGCTCATGTCCCGGGCCACGCTGCGGCGGACACGGAGGCAGCGCAAACTCCGCTATCGAGCGCCGCGCTTCAGCAACCGCTCACGACCAGAAGGCTGGCTCGCTCCGTCCCTAGGACACCGTGTCGACACCGTCACCGCCTGGGTCGACAGGATCGCCCGCTGGGCCCCTGTACGCACGCTGCATGTAGAACTCGCTGCCTTCGACACCCGGGCCATGAGCGCTGACAAGTCCTGGTCCGACGCGGAGTATCGGCGAGGCACGCTGCAGGGAATGGAAGCACGCGAGTACCTCCTGACAAAGTGGAACCGGGCATGTGCCTACTGCGGAGCACAGGGCGTCCCCCTCAACATCGACCACATCCATCCGCGATCGCGAGGCGGATCCGACCGCATCTCCAACCTCACCCTCGCCTGCGTTCCCTGCAACGAACGCAAGAGCAACAGGTCGGTCGAGGACTTCCTCAAGAAGAAACCCGCTCTGCTCGAGAAGATCCTTGGAGAGGCGAAGGCCCCGCTCCGGGATGCCGCCGCGATGAATGCGACCCGCAGCGCACTTGTCCGGGGGCTCGAAGCCCGCCACCAAGACGTGCGGACGTCCTCCGGTGGTCGGACGAGATGGAATCGGCAGCGCACCACAACGCCCAAGAGCCACACCCTGGATGCCCTGTGTGTCGGGGTCCTCGGCAGTGTGGCGCGTCACCCCGCAACCATTCATGCGGTGACCGCGACTGGACGCGGAACCTACCGGCGCACCAGCCCGGACCGGTACGGCTTTCCCCGCCTCAATCTGCCCCGCACCAAGCAACACTTCGGCTACGCAACCGGCGATCTGGTATGCGCGAGCGTCCCCACCGGCAAGAGGCAGGGCACTCACACCGGCCGCGTCGCAGTCCGCTCCACGGGCAACTTCAACATCAAGACCGGCCAGGGACTCGTTCAGGGCATTCACCACCGGCACGTCCGTCTCCTGCAACGAGCCGACGGCTACGCCTACACCACACGCCCCGAGGCCAGACGCGCCTGACCTCTGCGGTCTCAATCTGTCAACGGTTTCCGAACCGTTTCACCGTTGCGGACGCGGCGCGATAGCAAGGACATGGCGCTGCTGACCAGTGGCGCGGGGGCGGCCGTGGAATCTCTGAGGGGATCGTGAGTTTCCTGCGTGGGTAGTGGTCCACGGGCTGATCCCGGCGGACACCCTCGTCGGTCGGACGATAAGGTCGTCTCTACGATGAGGGGCCACCCCCGCGCTTCACACAGGGGCCTGACGGCGACATGGTGACAGCGACGCCTCCACCGACGACGAGACGACCTACGAAGGACCTTTGAAGTGAATATCCGCTCCCTCACTCGAGGCGACGGCGTGGTGATCGGAGCAGCGGTATTGCTGTTCATCGCGTCTTTCCTCGGCGTTGCCAGCTGCGACGGCCCGGACGCCGTTTGCGAGAACGTCAGCGTTCCGAACGCCTGGGACGTGAGCATCGGCCTCGGGCTCGGTACGTACATGACCGGCGTCATCGGCGCCGTACTGATCGTGGTCGCCCACCTGCTGCCCCAGCCGCGCAAGGTGGCCGGACTTGAGTTGGGCCCCCTCGGTGTCGGCCTGAGCGTGGCGGCCGCCTGGTCGCTCCTGTGGTGGACGATCGACGCGGAAGACACGGGCGTCGGTCTCATCCTCGGCCTGCTCGCCAGCCTGGCCCTCGCCGGTGCCGCCATCGCCACCCCCCTCGTCCCCGCCCTCCAGGCCGCCCTCCTCCCGGCCCCCCGCCCCGCCGCCCCGCAGCCCTACGGCGCCCAGCCCCCCGGTGGTTACGGCTACCCGGGTGCCCAGCAGCCGCAGCAGCCCTACGGTGGGCAGCCGCAGGCCGGGCAGCCGTTCGGGGGTGGGCAGCCGCAGGCGCCGCAGGCTCCGGCCGGGGACTTCTCGCCGTTCTGGTTCGCCGTGCCCGTGCCGCGCCCGCTGTTCGGGGAGGACGGCGCGCCGACCCCGATCGCCGAACTCGCGCCGGGCACCTGGTACCTGGCCGTCGAGCAGCGCGGCGCCACCCTGGTCGCGCAGACGCAGGACGGCCGCCGTGGCGTGCTCCAGGACACCTCGGGTATTCAGCGCGGCTGAGCCCCTGACCGTCCCGTACGGCCCCTCACCCTTCCCGGTGAGGGGCCGTCGTCGTACAGTCGCAAGCCCAATGCGTAACTGACGGCACGTCAGGAGGCGGACATGCGGCTCGGGCTCGCACTCGGTTACTGGGGCCGCGGTCCCTCCGCGGACCACGTACCCCTCGCCCAGGAGGCCGAGCGGCTCGGCTACGACTCCGTGTGGACCGCCGAGTCCTGGGGCTCCGATGCCTTCGGGCCGCTCACCTGGATCGCCGCGCGGACCTCAAGGATCAAGCTGGGTACGGCCGTTGCGCAGATGGCCGCTCGCTCCCCCACGACCACGGCGATGCACGCCCTCACGCTCGACCACCTCTCCGGCGGTCGCATGATGCTGGGGCTCGGGCTGTCGGGGCCGCAGGTGGTGGAGGGGTGGTACGGGCGGCCGTTCCCGAAGTCGCCGTTGACCGCGACGCGGGAGTACGTGGACGTCGTACGGCAAGTTCTCCGGCGTGAGGCGCCCGTGGAGCTCGACGGGCGATTCCACTCGCACCCGTACCGCGGTCCGGACGCGACCGGCATCGGCAAGGCGCTGAAGCCGATCACGCATCCGCTGCGGGCGGACCTTCCCGTTCTGCTGGGTGCCGAGGGGCCCAAGAACGTCGCCCAGACCGTCCGCATCGCCGACGGCTGGCTGCCGTTGTACTGGTCGCCGAGCAGGCCGGACGTGTACGGGGAGGCGGTCGGCGATCTTCCCGACGGCTTCCTCGTCGCCCCCATGGCCCGGGTGCAGGTCTGCGACGACGTCTCCGAGGGCCTCCTCCCGGTCAAGGCCATGCTCGGCTTCTACATCGGCGGCATGGGCCACGCGGCCCGCAACTTCCACGCCGATCTCATGGCGCGCATGGGGTACGAGGAGGAGGCCCGGCGGATTCAGGAGCTGTTCCTCGGCGGCCGTAAGCAGGAGGCCGTCCTCGCCGTGCCCGACGCGTTCGCCGACGAGATCTCGCTCGTCGGGCCCCGTGAACGCATCGCCGAGCGGCTGGAGTCGTGGCGCAAGGGGCCGGTGACCGATCTGCTCGCCCTCTCGCCCGATCCGCACACGCTGCGGGTGCTCGCCGAGCTCAACTCGTAGCCGAGGAGCGGTCGTTCACTGGAAGACGGAGATGGGGTCCAGGGTGAGTTCGCCCGTGGTGCCGTTCCAGGTGCGTACCCGGCCCAGACATGTGGCCGGGAACTCCTCGTCCGCCGAGAAGCTGTCGACCCTGAACTCCTCCTCGCGGACCCAGGACCGCTCGCAGGTGATCTTCACCTGCGCGGGCGGCTCGCCGGTGCCGTAGCGGGCGCGCAGGACGACGTCCTCGCCGTCCCTGCGGACGGTGAAGAGGCCGGAGACCGAGACGTAGGTTCCCCTGACGGCGGTCAGCGGTGTGCCGCTGGCCTCCGCGCCCCGCAGCTGATCGGCGAGGGCCGCGGTGAGGAAGAGCTGCTCGGTCGCGAGGTCGGCGTCCACCACCATGTCCCGCTCCCGCAGCCGGTCCATGATCAGGCGGATCGTCTTCATGGGGGTGTTGGGTTCCCAGTACTCCGTGCGCGTCTGCGTGTTCCGGTCGCGCTCGGCCCGGCCGCCGAGGGTGAACCGGCTGAACAGCCCGAAGCCGGTGGAGAGGCTGGTCTCGTGGGAGACGTTCACGTCCGCCTTCGGTATGCCGAGGATGTCCGCGACGCCCTCGACCCGCGTCTCATGGAGGTAGATGCACATGCCGGAGAACATGCGCCCGTCCCTCAGGCGCCGCCTGCGCCGGGCGGCCACCCAGCGCGCCACCACGTACTGCGCCACCACGGCCACGCAGGCCGCCGTCAGGAGCCAGACGGCCATCCACGGCCACCGCATGCTCCACCACTGACTGTCAATGACACCCACGGATCTCCTTGAACGCGTCGGAGAGGGAGGAACGATTGGCGTCGACCATGCGCCCGCCCGTCGCGTCGGCCGCCTTCTTCAATGCCGCCGCGTCGGCCTCGCCGAAGTGGACGGGGAAGGTGGGCACTTCGCGGGCATCGGCGCCGAGCCGGTCGTGGCGGCGCAGGAACTCCTCGTAGGAGATGCCCGCGTTGCTCTCACCGTCCGTCATCAGCACGATGGCGACGGGCCGTTCGGGCGCCTCGCGCACCGCGTCCGCGGCGATGCGGTAGCCGCGGTCGAGGGCCGACCAGACGGCGGTGGAGTCGTCGAAGGAGCCGGCGGCCACGACCTTGCCGAGGGTGCGCAGATCGCCGTCGCCGCGCACGGTCACCGTGCGTTCCTGAAGGACCCGGCCGCCGAACCGTACGACGGTGAGGTGCTCGCCCCGGTAGAAGCGGGCGAACTTGCCGGTGGACGTGGGGTCGGCGCCGCTCAGCCCGGCGAAGGCGGCGCGCAGGTCGGCGATGCGTCTGCCGCGCATGGAGCCGGAGAAGTCGAGCAGGAACACCACCTGGTCGGTGGTGGCGCTCGCGGGGTCGCCGTAGTCGGTGACCAGTTGCTCCACGATGGAGAGCCGGTCGGGGAAGGACAGGGCGTTGCCGATCGCCGCGCGCAGGGGTTCGGCCGGAGTGACGTCCTGGTTGACGGGTCGGCGCCAGGTGCGCTGCATCAGCTTTTGCTGCACGTCGTCCGTCAGCAGCCAGTCGACCACCTTGCGGTACGCGGTCCGCTGACCGGGGTCGAGCAGGAGCAGCGGGAAGTCGGAGAGCACCATGCCGTCCTCGGGGTGGACGATCCGCAGGGGCTCGCGCAGCTTCTTCGTGGCGTTGAGGGACAGCAGCTCGGATTCGTGGGCGATCAGCGCGTTGGCCTCGCTCTGACGGCCCGGGTACGACGCGATGAGCTCCCGTGAGCCGGCGGCGGTGAGCGTCTGCCCGGAGCGGAAGCCGCGCAACCGGTCGCAGGAGACGTCCTGTTCGCGCAGCGCGCTGCCGGTTCCGGCCGCGGCGGTGGCGACGCCGACGAGGGCCGCGCGCCCGGTGTCGCTGCTGCGCGGGTCGGCCATCCCGAACCGTACGGTGCCGTCGGCGGCGGCGTCCGCGATGTCGGCCCACGACAGCCGCCCACCGGGTACGTCGGCGCGCAGCTCGTCGGCGACTTCCGGGGTGAGGCCGACCACCACGGGCGAGCGCATGATCGAGGTCGACTCGGGCCGGGCCGTCTGCTCGCCCTTCTCCAGGAGCCGCAGCAGGTACGAGCGGTCGGAGGCCGGCCAGGCGAGGTCGTACGACGAGCTGCGGGCGCCGGACAGGTCGGCCGTGGCCCGGTAGTCCATGTCCAGCGTGACGCCGGTGGCGTCCTTCAGCTCACCCAGCAGGGGCTCCAGGTCGGCGAGTTCGGGGCCGGCGAGGACCCGCAGGGTCACCTCCTCGTCGCCCCGGGTGCAGGAGGTGAGGGCGGCGAGCAGGGTCAGTGTCAGACAGGCGGTGAGGGTGCGTGCGTACCGCTTCATGGGGCGTCCGGCACGGGTGGCGGGCAGGAGCCCACGGAGTTGATGATCTCCTGGAGGACGTCCAGGTCGGGTTCGTACACCTTGGTCTCGTCGCGGTTGGGCGTGGGCACCTGGATGCCGTGTGCGCTCAGGTAGTCGTTGAGCTGGTCGCTGGTGCCCTCCTCGCCGGAGAAGCGGACGCGGAAGCCCAGCTCGATGGCCCGCTGGCGCAGTTCGGGGTCGTCCTCGACGACGCGGACGAGCCGGTCGCCCTTGTCGTTCAGGGAGATGAGCTGGGGCTCGGTGAGGGCGTAGGGGGTGGGGTAGAGCAGGACGCGGTCGGTGTCCTGCTTGCTGTATTCCTGCCGGTACTCGATCTGGTGGGCCAGGTACTGGTGCTCGTAGATCAGGGAGATGGGCGCGATGCTCTCGCCGAGGTCGGAGAGGTAGCTGTCGGCCTGTTCGTCGGCCCACATGCCCTGGAGGTCGATGAGGGGCTTGATCTTCCGTGCCACGGTCTCGGCCTCCTGCGTCGCCCTGGCCTCGTCGTCCGCGCCCGCGCCGGGTGTGCTGTCGCCGTTCGCGACGAAGGCGAGGATGCTCAGGTAGGTGCCCGCGGCGTTGGACTCGCAGACGCTGGAGGTGCGGACCAGGACACGGCCGCTGTTGCTGCGCACGCCGGCCTTGTCGAAGCCGATGCCGTTCCAGGTGTCGGCGCGTTCGGGGGTGCCGTCCCCGTCCTGGTCGCCGGTCTCGCGGCTGTCGGCCGTTCCGTCCAGCAGGGCCATGAACTTGCGCATGTCGAGGTCGTAGTAGAGCGTCCTGCCGCCGTCCGTCGTGGGCTGCGGGGTGGCCACGCCCATCTTCCGCAGGGTCTCGGCGTAGTCCCGGAACGTGCCGAGCACGAGCGGCGTCACGAAGGGACGGACCGAACGCACGGAGTGGTCCTGGCGGTTGAGGATCAGCTTCGCGGCGGGCTGGCCGGACGGGAAGACCGCGTCCATGCCCTTCAGGGACTGGGTGGCGATGCCGCGGGAGCCCAGGCGGTGGATGTCGACGCGCAGGCCGTGCTTCAGCAGCAGCCGCTGCACCTCGGGATCTTTGAAGTAGTCCGACTTGGAGGCCATCCTGGCCTCGATGGTGGTGATGCGGTCGAACGGCCGCAGCGCGTTGCCCGTGATCAGCAGTGCGATCAGCCCTGCCAGGGCGAGCGGAAGAGCGATGACGACGTGGATCGGTAACCGTGCGCGGGGCCGGCCCCTGTCGCGGGTGCGCAGTCGTGGTTCGGGCGCGGTGCGTGGTCTGTCGGCTTCGGATGTGGCGTGCGGTCTGTCTGCTTCGGACACCGGCTCTCCTGCCCTCTCCGGGAGGAGGATCGTCGGTGATCACGATGACCGGTGAACGAACTTGCGGGGAACGCCAGTTGAACGTGAGGACCCGTTCGGGTTCCGGTCACGGCCTCGGGAACGAGTTTTGGCCAGGGGTTTTCGGTAGCGGGTTTCAGTCACGCGTCCCGGGCAACCCGCAGGGCATGTCCCCTAGATATCGCAACGGTTCCAACCAGGCCGGCACGGCCATAGCGATCGTCGCCGACGTCATGGCCCTCATCCTGGGCATGTGGATCCTGATGTACCTGCTGGACGCCAACCGGGCGAACGACTTCGTCCAGTTCGTCCATGACGCGGCCCGCTGGCTGGCGGGCTGGTCCCACGACCTGTTCACTTTCGACGAGGAGTGGGCGAGGGTCGTGGCGGGGTACGGCCTGGCCGCGGTCGTGTACCTGTTTGTGGGGCACGCCATCGCCAACCGGGTCCACCGCCACTGACCCCGACGTCAGCCGCAGCAGTCCGGGTCCAGCCCGGTCGGCAGGCGTTCCCCACCGAACACCGCGCACGTCGCGTCGTGCCCACCCAGTGCGGCGACGGCCAGCAAGAGCGACCCCGCCGTCCACGTAGTCAGCTCGCGTGGCCAGATGGCGGCGTCCTCGAAGACATAGCCCGTCCAGTAAAGGCCGCTCTCCGGGTCCCGCAGGTGCTGGATCGACTGGAGGATGTCCAGCGCGCGGTCGGACTCGCCCATCGCCCACAGGGCCAGGGCGAGTTCGGCCGACTCGCCGCCCGTGACCCACGGGTTGGGCACGACGCACCGCACCCCGAGTCCGGGCACGACGAAGCGGTCCCAGCCCTCCTCCATACGGGACTTGGCCTCGGCGCCCGTCAACGCCCCGCCCAGCACCGGGTAGTACCAGTCCATCGAGTAGCGGTTCTTGTCCAGGAACCGCTCGGGGTGGCGGCGGATCGCGTGCCGCAGCGCACCCGCCGCCAACTCCCAGTCCGGCTGGGGCTCTTCTCGCTGCTCGGCGATCGCGAGCGCGCACCGCAGCGCGTGGTGGATCGACGACGAACCCGTCAGCAGCGCGTCCGCCGTCGCCGTGCCGTCGTCGTCGCGCCGCCAGCCGATCTGCCCGCCCGGCTGCTGGAGCTGGAGGACGCACTCGAGGGCCGCGTAGACGGACGGCCACATCCGGTCCAGGAACGTGTCGTCGCCGGTGGAGAGGTAGTGGTGCCAGACGCCTACGGCTATGTAGGCGACGAAGTTGGTCTCGCGGCCGGAGTCCGTGACGTCGTCGTGGGCCCCGTCGTGGTAGGCGGCGTACCAGGAGCCGTCCTCGTTCTGGTGGGTGGCCAGCCAGGTGTACGCCCGCTCGGCGGCCTCGTGTTCACCGGCCGTGTCCAGCGCCATCGCCGCCTCGACGTGGTCCCACGGGTCGAGGTGGTGCCCGCGGAACCACGGGATCGCCCCGTCCTCCCGCTGTACGGCGAGGATCCCTGCGACGGTCGCGGCGGCCTGCTCGGCGGTGAGGACCCCGGGCAGGACGAGGTGTTCTGTCCGGGGAGTCGTCACTTGGCGGCCGCCTCGGAGAGCCGGGGCAGGTGGGGCTTGGTCGCGTACGCCACGAAGCTCTTGCCGATGAGCGGGTTCAGCGCCTGTTCGGCGACCCGGGTGGCCAGCGGTTTCTTCATGATGTCCCAGACCAGCAGCTTGTGGTACGCCCGCACCGGCAGCGCCTTGTCGTTGTCGACGCCGAACGCGCACTTCAGCCACCAGTAGGGCGAGTGCAGCGCGTGCGCGTGATGCGTGCCGTACGGCTTCAGCCCGGCCTCGCGGATCTTGGCGAGCAGTTCGTCCGCCTTGTAGATGCGGATGTGGCCGCCCTCGACCTCGTGGTACGCGTCGGAGAGCGTCCAGCAGACCTTTTCGGGACCGTAGCGCGGGACGGTGACGGCGATCCGCCCGCCGGGCTTCAACACCCGCACCATCTCGGCGAGTACGCCCTTGTCGTCCGGGATGTGCTCCATGACCTCGGAGATGATCACGACGTCGAAGGACTCGTCGGGGAAGGGGAGCGCGAGCGCGTCACCCTCCATCGCCGTGGCGGTGGCACCCTCGGGGGCCTCCCCCGCCTCCGCCATCGCCGCGAACCACTTCGCGACCTCGCGGATCTCCTCGGCGTTCTGGTCCAGCGCCACGACCTGGGCACCGCGCCGGTAGCACTCGAACGCGTGCCGGCCGGCCCCACAGCCGAGATCCAGAACACGGTCCCCCGGGGCAAGCGGGAACCGGGAGAAGTCGACGGTCAGCACGTGGCCCTGCTTTCGCGGTCGGAAGGGTGAGAGGAGAAGCTGGAGCAGCTGGGGTGGGCGGGCGGTTGTACGACGGTCACTGGGCGGCCTCGGACACCCGCGCGGCTTGGCCGATTCCGGCCGCCGGCACGGCGTCGCCCGGCACGGCAACCTCAACTTCCGTCACGCGTACGGAATCGCCGGACTGCGCGGCCTCGGTCGCCTTGCCCGCCCCGGCCCCCCTGCGCCCCCCGTCGCGGCCCCCCGAGCGGGCTATGGCCTCGCGGTAGCGGGACACCGTCCCCTCTGCGGCCTTGGCCCAGGTGAAGTGGCGCAGGACTCGGTCCCGGCCGGCCGCGCCCAGGCGGTCGCGGAGGTCGGGGTCGCCGAGCAGGCGGCCCAGGGCGGCGGCCAGGGCGCCCGGGTCGCCCGGTGGCACCGCCAGACACGTCTCGCCGTCGCGGCCGGCGACCTCGGGAATCGCCCCGCCGGTCGTGGCGACGAGCGGCGTCCCCGTGGCCATGGCCTCGGCGGCAGGCAGGGAGAAGCCCTCGTAGAGGGACGGCACGCAGGCGACCTGCGCCGAGCGCACGAGGTCGACGAGCTCCGCGTCGGAGATGCCCTTGACGAACTCGACGGCGCCTTCCAGGCCGTAGCGCTCGACGGCCTGGGCGACCGGGCCCTCCTCGGGCCGCTTGCCGACGACGACGAGGTGGGCGTCCGGGTGCTCGGTGCGGACCTTGGCGAGGGCCTCGACGAGGAAGACCAGGCCCTTCAGGGGGACATCGGCGCTGGACGTCGTGACGATGCGGCCCGGGATCTGCCGTACCGAGGGATCCGGCGAGAACAGGTCCGTGTCCGCGCCGATGTGCACGACGTGGATACGGTCCTGCCGTACGCCGAGGTGGTCGACGATCTCCGCGCGGGACGTGCCCGACACGGTCAGCACCGAAGGCAGCCGGCGTGCGACCCGCTTCTGCATGCGCGTGAAGGCGTACCAGCGGCGTACGGACATCCGCCGCTTCCAGCCCTCCGCCGCGTCCAGCTCCAGCTGCCGGTCCACGGTGATGGGGTGGTGGATGGTGGTGACGAGGGGCGCGCCGACGTCACCCAACAGGCCGTAGCCGAGGGTCTGGTTGTCGTGCACCACGTCGAACTCGCCGCGCCGGGCGCGCAGATGGCGGCGGGCGCGCAGCGAGAACGTCAGCGGCTCGGGGAACCCGCCGGTCCACATGGTCGCCACTTCCAGCCCGTCGACCCAGTCGCGGTACTCGTCGCGCTTCGGCGTCCGGAAGGGGTCGGGCTGGCGGTAGAGGTCGAGGCTGGGGAGCTCGGTGAGGGTCAGACGGTCGGCGTAGTCGTCGCCCTCGTCGAGGACGGGGTAGGGCTGGGAGCCGATGACCTCGACGCGGTGCCCGAGGCGGGCCAGCTCGCGGGAGAGGTGCCGTACGTAGACGCCCTGGCCGCCGCAGAACGGGTTCCCTTTATAGGTGAGAAGCGCGATGTCGAGCGGTCGCTCGCCGTCGGCGGCAGGGTCCGTCGGGGACCCGGCCTCCCTGGCCTCAGCGGTCACTCTGGGCCCCCTTCTCCCTGCACTGTCCCGCGAGATTACGCCGGGACGCTAATCTAGAACAAGTTTCAGACTTGATCGTTCAAGAGGCTCTGAATCTACCGGCAGGTAGCGCCGCTGTGAGCGATGGATCAGGTGATTCACGCCACGACCGACGCGCTGGCATGCTCTGTCCGGTCACTCACCCTCACCGACTGTCACGGAACGGGATCCATGCCTGCGGAAGTCAGTAGCGCGAGCCCCGCCTCACCGCCCCTCACCGAGCGGCAGGAGGCCCGCCGTCGGCGCATCCTGCACGCCAGCGCGCAGCTCGCCAGCCGGGGCGGTTTCGACGCGGTGCAGATGCGCGAGGTCGCGGAGTCCTCGCAGGTGGCGCTCGGCACGCTGTACCGCTACTTCCCGTCCAAGGTGCATCTGCTGGTCGCCACGATGCAGGACCAGTTGGAGCACATGCACGGCACGCTGCGGAAGAAGCCGCCGCAGGGGGAGACTGCGGCGGAGCGGGTCGCGGAGACCCTGATGCGGGCGTTCCGCGCCCTGCAGCGCGAGCCGCATCTGGCCGACGCGATGGTCCGCGCCCTGACCTTCGCCGACCGCAGCGTCTCCCCCGAGGTCGATCAGGTCTCCCGGCAGACCACGGTGATCATCCTGGACGCGATGGGCCTGGAGAACCCGACGCCGGAGCAGCTCTCCGCGGTCCGCGTCATCGAGCACACCTGGCACTCGGCACTGATCACCTGGCTGTCGGGCCGTGCCTCGATCGCCCAGGTGAAGATCGACATCGAGACGGTGTGCCGGCTGATCGACCTGACGGCACCCACCGACGCGTGAAATTCGTCGGCATTGTCCGGATCGGGTTCTGCGGGCCGCCGCCTACTCCTCCGGCGGAAACACCGGCTCCCCGCTCCCCAGCAGCGTGATCACGATCGCTTCCACCGGGCAGCTCTCCGCCGCCGCCAGGATCGTCTCGTTCGCGTCGGTCTCCGGGTCGGCCGGATGGGACTGGCGGGCGGTGTCGAGGTGGAAGCCGGCGGGGGCGTGGTGGACGCACTGGGCCGAGCCGATGCACACCGACCGGTCGACCTCGACGTGCCAGCGGTCGCCCATCCCTACGCCTCCCAGCCGGCCGGCAGGTGGATCATCTTGTGCTCAAGGAACTCGCCGTACCCCTCGGGCCCGAACTCCCGCCCCAGGCCGGAGTTCTTGTAGCCGCCGAACGGGCCCAGCATGTCCAGGCTGAAGGTGTTCACCGAGTAGGTGCCGGTACGGACCTGGCGGGCGATGTCGATGCCGTGCGCGGTGTCGGCGGTCCAGACGCTGCCGCTCAGGCCGTAGTCGGAGTCGTTCGCGATCTTCACGGCCTCGGACTCGTCGCCGTAGGGCAGGAGGCAGATCACCGGGCCGAAGATCTCCTCGCGGGCGATGCGCATCGAGTTGTCGACGTCCCCGAAGAGCGTCGGCTCGACGTACCAGCCCTTCTCCAGCCCGGCCGGACGCCCGCCGCCGGTCAGGATCTTCGCGCCCTCTTCCTGACCGATGCGGATGTAGTCGAGGTTCCTGCGCTGCTGGCGCTGCGCCACCAGCGGGCCCACCTGGGTCGCCGGGTCCAGCGGGTCGCCGACCACCAGCGCGCCGGCCGCCGCGGCGAAGGCCTCGGCGAACTCGTCGTAGCGCGAGCGCGGGAGCAGGATCCGGGTCTGGGCCACGCATGCCTGGCCGTTGTTCATCCAGGCCGCCGGGACGACTCCGGCGACGGTCGCCTCGACGTCCGCGTCCGGCAGGACCACGGCCGCCGACTTGCCGCCCAGCTCCAGTGTCACGCGGGTGAGGTTGCGGGCCGCGACCTCCATGACACGCTTGCCCGCCGCCACCGACCCGGTGAAGGAGACCTTGTCGATCCCCGGGTGTCCGACCAGGTACTCGCTCACCTCGCGGTCGGCCGGGAGGATGGACAGCACGCCCTCCGGCAGCCCGGCGTCCTTCGCGATCTCGGCGAGGAGGTAGGCGTCGAGCGGCGATTCCGGGGACGGCTTGAGGATCACCGTGCACCCGGTCAGCAGCGCGGGCCCGAGCTTGGCGGCGGCGACGAACTGGGGGACGTTCCAGGGCACGACGGCGGCCACGACCCCGACCGGCTCGCGCCGCACGAGGATCTTCCCCAGCACGCCGTCGCGTGCCTCCTCGTACGTGAAGTTCCGCGCGACCGTGATCGCCGAGTCCCACACCATCATCGCGCCGAGCGCCTGCGCGAGGACGCTCCAGGAGTACGGGGAGCCGTTCTCGGAGGAGATCACACGGGCGATCTCCTCGTGCCGTACGGCGATTGCGTCCTTGATCCGCGTGACGACCTCGATCCGCTCGTCGAGGCTCATCCGCGGCCAGGGCCCCTCGTCGAACGCCTTGCGCGCCACCGCGACCGCCCGGTCGACGTCGGCCGGTGAGGCGTGCGGCACGCGTCCGATGACCTCTTCCGTGTGCGGCGAGATCACCTCGATGACGCCCTTGCCCAGGGGATCGGTCAACTCCCCGCCGATGAACAGCTGTCCGTGTTCCACGAGCTCGGTCATGGCGACTGCCTCCCCTGGAGCGAGACTCCGACTCTGGCTCTGTCTCCATCTGTGGCTCTGACGATCCATCAGATATCCCTGAACTGATACCAGTTCCACTCCGAGGAGTCCACGGACCGCACATGGATGACTCGGGCTCCCATCGAAACGCGTTCTAGTTATAGTGGCCGGGTCGGCCGGAAACGTGTCGCGGCGATTGGGGAGCCCATGGCGCAGGTGTACGACCACGGCGGCGGCGTCCGGTCCATCCAGGTCCCCATCCCCGACAACCCACTCGGCCACACCCTCGTCTACGTCGTCGACACCGACCGCGGCCCGGTGCTGATCGACACCGGCTGGGACGACCCGGCCTCCTGGGACACCCTCACCGAGGGCCTGGTGGCCTGCGGCACCGCGCCCGCCGACATCCACGGCGTGGTGATCACCCACCACCACCCCGACCACCACGGACTGTCCGGCAAGGTGCGCGAGGCCTCCGGTGCCTGGATCGCGATGCACGCGGCGGACGCGGCGATCGTGCGGCGCACCCGCACCACCCAACCCGAGCGCTGGTTCACCTACATGGCGGCCAAGCTCACGGCGGCCGGCGCCCCCGACGCGCACGTGGCCCCCCTGCGCACGGCCCGCCGCCCGAGCACGCTGCCCGGCTTCTCCCCCGCCGCCCCCGACCGCGAGATCGTCCCCGGCGACCTCCTCGACCTCCCCGGGCGCCGCCTGCGCGCGATCTGGACCCCGGGCCACACACCGGGTCACGTCTGCCTGCACCTGGAGGAGGACCACCCGGCCCGACTCCCCGGCCATGGACGCCTGTTCTCCGGCGACCACCTGCTGCCCCGGATCACCCCGCACATCGGCCTGTACGAGGACCCCGACGACACGACCGTCACCGACCCCCTCGGCGACTACCTCGCCTCGCTCGAACGCGTGGGCCGTCTCACCCCCGCCGAGATCCTCCCGGCCCACCAGCACACGTTCACCGACGCCCCGGCCCGCGTGAGCGAGTTGCTGACCCACCACGAAACCCGCCTCACCGACCTCCTCACCCTCCTCGCCGCTCCCCTCACCCCCTGGCAGCTCGCCGAACGCATGGAGTGGAACCGGCCGTGGGAGCAAATCCCGTACGGATCACGGAACATCGCGATCGCGGAGGCGGAGGCCCATGTGCGGCGACTGGTGAAGCTGGGGCGGGCGGAGGCGGTGGCGGGGAGTGAGCCGGTGACGTACGTGGCGGTGTGAAGCATCACCATGAACGCCATGAACGCCACGAACACCGTGCACGCCATGAACGCCGTGAACGCCATGGATCCCTTGGAGCTGCTGCTCGCCGAGCGAGCCTGCGAGCGCCTCGTCATCGACTTCGTCCACCGCCTCGACCTCGGCGAACCGGCCTCCGTCGCCGAGTTGTTCACCGAGGACGGCACATGGGAGTGGCCGGCGGGTGAGCGGCTCGTCGAGGGGCGGGACGCGCTGGCCGCGTACTTCGGCTCCCGTCCCGCCGACCGGCTCTCGCGGCGCCTGATGTCCAACGTCCTCGTGACGGTGACGTCCCCCGGCACCGCGACGGCGACCTCGTACTTCACGACGTACCGCGTCGACGGCCACGGAGGCGGCCTGGTCCCGCCGGGGCCTCCGGTTCAAGTGGGCCACTACGAGGACACGTTCCGCCGGTCCCCGGCCGGCACCTGGCTGCTGTCCGGCCGAGTCCTCCACCTGGCCTTCGGCGGCCCGACGCCGCGACCGCCTAAGGCATGAACGACCGAACCAACTCCTCGGCCTCACCGAGCACTTCGACCTCCCGCACGGTCATCGTCGGGTGGGCGGCCCGTCGGCGCAGGGCCTCCGTCAGGCCGTCACCGGTGAGGTCGCAGGGGTCGGCGAGGAGGGCGGCGAGCGTGGCGCGGACGGGCTCGGCGAACTGCTCGTCCACCAAGGCCACCTGCGCGAGGATCACCGCGGACATGCCCCAGTCGAGGCCCGGGTCGCCCTCCTCCGCGTTGGCCCAGTCGATGACGTAGGGGCCGTCGGGCGTGAGCATCACGTTCTCCGGGTGGAGGTCCAGGTGGACCACACGGCCGGGGACGGTGTGCAACTGTCGCAGGAGGCGGGCCAGCATCGCCCCGGACTCGCGCGGGTCGATCCGTCCCGCGACGAAGGCCTCCAGCATCGTCGGCCCGTACAGGCGCTGCATGACCAGCTCGGAGCGCGAGGAGTCGGCGAGCCGCACCCGGGGCACCGGGTAGCCGTGGGCGCGCAGACGTTCCATCAGGGCGCCCTCGGCGAGGCCGTCGGCGTAGCCCTCCCGGTCGCGGCGCAGCACCCACGCCTCGTCGATCTCGTACACGTCGGACGCGCGCCCCGAACCGAGCAGCCGTCCCGTCCTCCCCATGATCCCCATGCGGCCGAAGCTACCCCCGCTCACAGCCTCCCCTCAGCCGCTTCCCTACGGGCCGGTAGAGTGGCCGCGTCGTCATCACACCCGTACGGGGGAAAGCCGGTGCAAATCCGGCGCTGACCCGCAACCGTGAACCGGTCGTCGAAGGCCGGTGAGCCGGATCGCCGCGTACGGGACAGTGACCGGCTCACGTGCACCGGCAGCCTGCCGGAGCGCGGCACCGTCGAGGTATACGGAGCCGAGCCGCCGGGGGTTTTCCCTGTGCTGCCCGGTTCCCCTTAGGGAAGGGCACCCGCCGATCATGTACGTCCGCCGCAGCGCAGCGGTCCTGGCCGCCACCGTCGTGATCGGCGCGGCCGCGCCCGCCGTAGCCGCCGACCCGACCCCCTCCACGTCGCCGTCGCAGGCGTTCCCCGCCGAGCTGTACGGCGACTCCGACCCCACGTACGACGGCATCTGGCGCCAGTCCCTCGCGCTGCTCGCGCAGGACACGGTGGACGTGAAGCCGGCGAAGGGGGCGGTGGACTGGCTGGTCGGGCAGCAGTGTGCGAACGGGGCCTTCGCGCCCTACCGCGCGGACACCAGCGCGGACTGCGGCGCCAAGACCATGATCGACACCAACAACACGGCCGCCGCCGTCCAGGCACTGGCCGCGCTCGGCGGGCACGACGCCGTCGCCGACAAGGCGGTGTCCTGGCTGAAGTCGGTCCAGAACAAGGACGGCGGCTGGGGCTACACCCCGGGCGGGGCCACCGACGCGAACTCGACGTCGGTCGTGGTCGGCGCGCTGGCCGCCGCCGGCGAGAAGCCCGCGGAGGTCGTCAAGGGCGGCAAGTCCCCGTACGACGGCCTGCTCGAACTCGCCCTGCCCTGCAAGGGCGCCGACGCGGGTGCCTTCGCGTTCCAGCCGGACAAGAAGGGCGGCCTGGCCGCCAACGCGGACGCGACCGCGGCGGGCGTCGTCGGCACGCTCGGCAAGGGCCTCGTGGTGAGCCCCGGCAAGCAGTCGGACCCGTCCTGTACGGACACCGGCTCCGCGACCCCCGAGCGGGCCGCGGCCAACGGCGCCTCCTACCTCACGCAGGCCCTCGCCAAGGAAGGCCACCTGAAGTCCGCCCTCCCCGGCGCCGAGGACCAGCCCGACTACGGCAACACGGCCGACGCGGTCGTCGCCGTCGCCGCGCAGAGCGGGGCGAGCGCCGCCCGGAAGCCGCTGGCCTGGCTGGAGCAGAACTCCTCGAAGTGGGCCGTGCAGAGCGGCCCGGCCGCCTACGCCCAGCTGATCTTCGCCGCCCACGCGACCGGCGCCGACCCGCGTGACTTCGGCGGCACGGACCTGGTCAAGCAGCTCAACGCGACGGGCCCGGCTCCGCAGTCGGCGCCCAACGGGTCGGTGACGACGTCGGCGACGGCCTCGGACAAGCAGGAGGACGACGACAACGGCTTCGGCGTGTGGTGGTTCGTCGGCGTGTGCCTGGTCGCCGGCATCGGCGTCGGCTTCCTGCTGAGCGGCCGCAACAAGGCCAAGCGATCGTGATCCGCCGCACCCTCACCCTCCTCCTGGCCGCGCTGGTCCTCGTGACCGGCGCGGCCCAGGCCGCCAAGGCGACCGGCTACCGCTACTGGTCCTTCTGGGACCGCGACGGCGACAAGTGGACGTACGCCACCCAGGGCCCCTCCACCGCCCGCCCCTCCGACGGCGACGTCCAGGGCTTCCGCTTCGCGGTGAGCGAGGACTCGAAGGACGCCGCCCGGCCGAGGGGCGCGGCCGTGTTCGCGGTGATCTGCGCGCGGACGCCCGCGCAGGACGGCAAGAAGCGGGTGGCTCTGGTCATCGACTTCGGTACGACGGCCGACGCCCCGTCGGGCGAGACGCCCCCGGCCCGCCGCACCGTGTGCGCCCGCGTCGCCCCGGACGCGACCACCGCAGAGGCCCTGGCCACGGTGGCGAAGCCCCTCCGGTACGGCACGGACGCGCTGTTGTGCGCGATCGGCGGCTACCCGGAGCAGGGGTGCGGGGAGCAGGTGGCCGGCGGCGACAAGTCGACGACGGCGTCCCCGAAGTCGCCCTCCGAGGCGTCGTCCTCCGCGGATTCGTCCTCCGCTGAGAAGAAGGACGCCTCGGACGACGGTCCGTCCCTGGGCCTGGTGGCGGGGATCGCCGTGGTGGCGGTGCTGGGCGCGGCAGCGGTCTGGCAGGCACGGCGGCGGCGAGGCTGATGGCAAGCCGCCCCAGCCGGCCCGCGGGCATTCGTGCCGGGGCGGCGCCCGTCCCGAAGAGCGCCGGCACCGCACCGGCGCCGGCAGGCGGCCCCACCCCCCAGCTGCGTCCCCGCGCACAGCTCCACCCCGGCGCCTGGTGGCTCTGGGCCCTCTCCCTGGGCACCGCGGCCACCCGCACCACCAACCCCCTCCTCCTCACCCTCCTCATCGCCACGTCCGCCTACGTGGTGGCGACGTGCCGCCCGAACACCCCCTGGGCCCGCTCCTATTCGGCCTTCGTCAAGCTCGCCCTCGCCGTCCTCCTCATCCGCCTCTTCTTCGCCGTGGCCCTCGGCTCCCCCATCCCCGGCACGCACGTGGTCGTCACCCTCCCCGAAGTCCCCCTCCCCGGCTGGGCCCAGGGCATCCGCCTGGGCGGCAGGGTCACCGCCGAGGCCGTCGTGTTCGCCCTGTACGACGGCCTGAAGCTGGCCACGCTGCTGATCTGCGTGGGTGCGGCGAACGCCCTCGCCAACCCCACTCGTCTGCTGAAGTCCCTCCCGGGTGCCCTGTACGAGATGGGCGTGGCGGTGGTCGTCGCCCTCACCTTCGCCCCCAACCTGATCGCCGACGTGCAGCGCCTGCGCGCCGCCCGGCGTCTGCGCGGCCGACCCGACCGCGGCCTCCGCGGCCTCCTGCACGTCGGACTCCCGGTCCTGGAGGGCGCGTTGGAGCATTCGGTCGCCCTCGCCGCCGCGATGGACGCCCGCGGATACGGCCGTACCGCACAGGTCCCCGCCGCCGTCCGCCGCACCACCACCGTCCTCACCCTGGGCGGCCTGCTGGGCGTCTGCGCGGGAACGTACGGCCTCCTCACCGCCCAGGGCGCCGCCTACGGCCTGCCCGTCCTCCTCGCCGGCCTGGCCGCCGCGCTGGCCGGCCTGTGGCTCGGGGGCCGTCGTACCCCTCGGACCCGCTACCGCCCCGACCGCTGGGACGTCCGCGCCTGGCTGGTCACCGGTTCCGGCGTCGCGGTGGCCGTACTGCTCACCCTCGCCGCCTCCCGGGACCCCGGGGCGCTGCACCCCGGTGTGGTCCCCCTGGTCGCCCCGACCCTGCCCCTGTGGCCGGCGGCGGCCGTGCTGCTGGGCCTGCTGCCCGCCTTCGTGATCCCCAAGGAGCCGTCGTGATCCGCTTCGAGGATGTATCGGTGACCTACGACGGTGCCGTCGAACCCTCCGTCCAGGGTGTCGACTTCGAGGTGCCGGAGGGCGAGCTCGTCCTCCTGGTCGGGCCGTCGGGCGTGGGCAAGTCCACCGTCCTCGGCGCCGTCAGCGGCCTGGTCCCGCACTTCACCGGCGGCACCCTGCGCGGCCGTGTCACGGTGGCCGGCCGCGACACCCGCACCCACAAGCCGCGCGAACTCGCCGACGTGGTGGGCACGGTGGGGCAGGACCCCCTCTCCCACTTCGTCACGGACACGGTCGAGGACGAACTCGCCTACGGCATGGAGTCGCTGGGCCTGGCCCCCGACGTGATGCGCCGCCGCGTGGAGGAAACCCTGGACCTCCTCGGCCTCACCGACCTCCGGTCCCGCCCCATCGCCACCCTCTCCGGCGGCCAGCAGCAACGCGTCGCGATCGGCTCGGTCCTCACCCCGCACCCCAAGGTCCTCATCCTCGACGAGCCGACGTCGGCCCTCGACCCGGCCGCCGCGGAAGAGGTCCTCGCGGTCCTCCAACGCCTGGTCCACGACCTCGGCACCACGATCCTGATGGCCGAACACCGCCTGGAACGCGTCATTCAGTACGCCGACCAGGTCGTCCTGCTCCCCGCCCCCGGATCGGCACCCGTCCTGGGCACCCCGGCGGAGGTCATGGCCGTATCACCGGTGTACCCCCCGGTCGTGGCCCTGGGCCGCCTGGCGGACTGGTCACCGCTACCGCTGACGGTCCGAGACGCTCGAAGGCAGGCAGCGGACCTACGGCAACGGCTCGAGACACGGGACGACATCGCCGCCCAGGGGCGCGGGGCTGTACTCGATTTGCGGCTACCGCCGCGTGGGCGCGACCAGCCACAACGGACCGGCAGTCGCGACGAATCCGCACCCCCCGCCCCCGTGGGCGCCCGCTGGTTCCGCCGCAAACACACCCCCACCACCCCACCCTCCCCCCACACGGCCGAAGTACAAGCCCTCGCCGTGACCCGCGACCGCATCCAAGCCCTACGCCACGTAGACCTCACCGTCACCCCCGGCGAAACCATCGCCCTCATGGGCCGCAACGGCGCCGGAAAATCCACCCTGCTCAACACCCTGGTCGGCCTCGTGGAACCGTCCGCCGGCAAGGTGCACGTAGGCGGAGCCGTCCCGCACCGCACCCCGCCCCGCGACCTCGTACGCAAGGTGGGCCTCGTCCCCCAGGAACCCCGCGACCTGCTCTATGCCGACACGGTCGCAGCCGAGTGCACGTCAGCCGACGCCGACGCCGGTGCAGCCCCCGGCACCTGCCGCACCCTCGTCTCCGAGCTCCTCCCGGACATCCCGGACGACATCCACCCCCGCGACCTCTCCGAGGGCCAGCGCCTCACCCTCGCCCTGGCCGTCGTACTGACCGCCAAGCCGCCGCTTCTCCTGCTCGACGAGCCGACCCGTGGTCTGGACTACGCGGCGAAGGCCCGTCTGCTCGGCATGCTGCGTGGGCTCGCCGCCGAGGGGCACGCCATCGTCCTGGCCACCCACGACGTGGAGCTGGCCGCCGAACTGGCCCACCGGGTGATCCTGCTCGCCGACGGAGAGGTCATCGCGGACGGCCCGGCGGCGGACGTGGTGGTCGCCTCCCCTTCCTTCGCCCCGCAGGTGGCCAAGATCCTGGCCCCGCAGAAGTGGCTCACGGTCGCCGAGGTACGGGAGGCCCTGGCATGACAGGCCACTCCGCTCACCCCACGCCCCAGGCCCGAGCCGTCCGCCTGGGCCCCCGCTCCATCGCCGCCCTGGCCCTCGTCAGCGCGGTCGGGGTCGCGGCGTTCGGCTGGCCGTTCCTGACCCCACCCACCTCCCAGCTCAGCGCCCACGCCCAGGACGCCCCCTGGCTCTTCTCCGCTCTCCTGGTCCTCCTCGTCGCGGTCGTCGCCGCCACGATCTCCGAGTCGGGGCTCGGGCCGAAGGCGGTCGCGATGCTCGGTGTACTGGCGGCGACGGGGGCGGCACTGCGGCCGATCGGGGCGGGTACCGCCGGTCTGGAGCCGATGTTCTTCCTGATGGTGCTCAGCGGGCGGGTCCTCGGGCCGGGCTTCGGGTTCGTGCTCGGCGGGGTGACGATGTTCGCGTCGGCGCTGCTGACGGGCGGGGTGGGGCCCTGGATGCCGTTCCAGATGCTGGCGATGGGCTGGTTCACGATGGGTGCGGGCCTGCTGCCGGGCCAGGACCGCCTGCGCGGGCGGGCGGAGCTGCTGATGCTGGCCGTCTACGGCTTCCTCGCGGCCTTCGTCTACGGCACGATCATGAACCTCGCCGGTTGGCCCTTCATGAGCGCCCTGGCCTCGAACGTCGCCTTCGACCCCGACGCGGCCGTCCCCGCGAACCTGGCCCGCTTCGTGGCGTACTGCCTGGCGACCTCCCTCGGCTGGGACCTCGGCCGGGCGCTCGTCACCGTGGTCCTCACCGTCACTCTCGGCCCGGTGATCCTGCGGGCGCTTCGCCGTGCCACGCGCCGGGCGGCTTTCGAGAGCCCGGTCACATTCGACGCACCCACAGGGTGAGGGGTCACGCGCGGTCTGTGATCCACACGGTGAACCACCCCACATGACTCACATCACCTACGATCCACCCTAGTCGGACAAATCGGATGCCATGTACATGGCGATATCGGCCCTGACCTGCACATTGAGAGCCACGTCACACGGATTGCGCTCCCCCCGCATACGAACACAACTAGCAAAAAGGCTCATTGCGGACATCCTCCCGGCCTGTTTCTCTGGACGACGTCGCACGGCGCCGACGTGCCCTCAGGGCCGCGGCGCCGACGTACGCCCCCGCCTCGCATCGCGTGGTTCCGGCTTGCCTGCGGCCCCTGTCCCCGAAGAAAGGCTCTCCGTGTCCGCGATTTCCACCTTCCGTCGCATCTCCGCCCCGAAGAAGGCTCTCGCCGGCGCCGCCCTGGCCGCCACCGCCGCCGGCACGATGTTCGCCGCCGCGCCCGCCCAGGCCGCGTCGACCGAGGCCGGCTCGGCGCAGAAGGTCGCGCAGAAGATGATCTCGGACTCGTCCCAGTACCAGTGCTTCTCCAAGATCGTCGACCACGAGAGCGACTGGAACGTGAACGCCACCAACTCCTCCAGCGGCGCCTACGGCCTCGTCCAGGCCCTGCCGGGCAACAAGATGGCCTCGGCCGGCTCGGACTGGAAGACCAACGCGGCCACCCAGATCGAGTGGGGCCTGGACTACATGAAGGACCGCTACGGCAGTGCCTGTGGCGCCTGGGACTTCTGGCAGTCGAACGGCTGGTACTGAGCCGACCGCGCCAGACCCTGAACCGAAGGCGGCGGCCCCCCGATCCCCGGGGCCGTCGCCTTCGCCATGCGTACGAGTCCCCGGTGCGCCGACGGAGCCGTCTCGGGGGAGGCAGGAACGGGGCGTAGGGATAAGGGGTGCTCCTGCCTCCCTCGGGACGGGCCGACGGCGCCGGGAAGCCGTCGGCCCGAGTGTGGCGCCGTGCGTCTCGTCAGTCGGCGGTCACCTGGAGTTCCTTGACGCCGTTGATCCAGGCGGAACGCAGTCGGCGCGGGTCGCCGACCATCCGCAGGCCGGGCATGGCGTCGGCCACGGCGTTGAAGATGAGGTCGATCTCCAGGACCGCCAGGGACTTGCCGAGGCAGTAGTGGGGACCGCCCCCGCCGAAGCCCAGGTGAGGATTGGGGTCACGGGTGATGTCGAAGGTGTCCGGGTTCTCGAAGACCTCGGGATCGTGGTTCGCCGAGGCATAAAAGATTCCTACCCGGTCCCCCTTGTTTATGCGCTTTCCGCCCAACTCCGTGTCCTGAGTGGCCGTCCGCTGGAAGGAGACGACGGGCGTCGCCCAGCGGACGATCTCCTCGGCCGCCGTCGCCGGACGCTCCCTCTTGTACAGCTCCCACTGCTCGGGGTGGGTGAGGAAGGCGTGCATGCCGTGCGTGATGGCGTTGCGGGTGGTCTCGTTGCCGGCCACCGACAGCATCAGCACGAAGAACCCGAACTCGTCGGAGCGCAGGTTGCCCTCGTCCTCCGCCGCCACCAGCGTGGTGACGAGGTCCTTCGCCGGGCACTCCTTGCGGTCGGCGGCCATGTTCATCGCGTACGAGATGAGTTCGGTGGCCGACTCCTGCCCGACCTCCTCGGTGATGGCGTACTCGGGGTCGTCGTACGCGATCATCTTGTTGGACCAGTCGAAGATCTTGGCCCGGTCGTCCTGCGGGACGCCGATGAGCTCGGCGATGGCCTGCAGGGGCAGTTCGCAGGCGACCTCGGTGACGAAGTCGAAGGGGCCGGAGTGCTGCCGGGCGTTGGCCGCGATCGACAGCGCCCGCGCGCGCAGGCGTTCCTCCAGGGCCCGGATGGCTCGCGGGGTGAAGACGCGCTGGACGATCTGGCGGACCCGGGTGTGCTCGGGCGGGTCCATGTTCAGCAGGATCAGCCGCTGCGCGTCGATGGCGTCGCGCTCGATGTGCTCGTTGAAGCGGATGATCGCGGTGTTGAGGGAGGACGAGAACAACTCCGGATGCGTGGATACGTACTTGACGTCCGCGTGCCGGGTCACCGCCCAGTAGCCCTCGTCCTGGAACCCGGCTACGTTGCCCGACTGCGGGATCCAGCGGACCGGTTCAGCCTGGCGCAGCTCGGCGAACTCCGGGAGGGGTACGCGGTGTTGCAGCACATCGGGGTCGGTGAAGTCGAACCCGTCGGGAAGCGCTGGACAAGGCATCGGCAACTCCAGCCATCTAGCCATATAGCCATCTGACGGACCATCAGAACAAGGATTGCCGCGAAGGTAGTAACGGGTTCTACAAGTGGCAAGAGGCGCGGCACCCCGAATTGCGTGCGGGATTCGTGCAGATCTCCGCAGATCAACACTTCAGGCGCTGCACGACTCTTGCGGCAGTCGACGCGCTGTCAGCAGACTGCAATGGGAACTAGTACGTGTTCTAGTTCCGCGTGGCGGGGCCGGCCGGGACGCCCCCGCGCCGCGCGGGTAACCGAGGAGAGGACACTCCCCATGGCCGCGGAACCCGTGATCGTCGAAGCAGTGCGCACCCCCATCGGCAAGCGCGGCGGCGCGCTCGCCAACCTCCACCCCGCCTATCTCCTGGGCGAGACGTACCGCGAACTCCTGGGCCGCACCGGCATGCCTGCCGACGCGGTCGAGCAGATCGTCGGCGGCACGGTGACCCACGCCGGCGAACAGTCCATGAACCCCGCGCGCACCGCCTGGCTGACCATGGGCCTGCCGTACGAGACGGCCGCGACGACGGTCGACTGCCAGTGCGGGTCCTCGCAGCAGGCGTCGCACATGACGGCCAACATGATCGCGGCGGGCGTCATCGACGTCGGCATCAGCTGCGGCGTCGAGGCGATGTCGCGGGTGCCGCTGGGGTCGGGGTCGAAACACGGGCCCGGCAAGCCCTTCCCCGACGAGTGGAACGTGGACCTGCCCAACCAGTTCGAGGCGGCGGAACGGATCGCCCGCCACCGGGGGCTGACACGCGAGAACGTCGACTCACTGGGGCTGGTCTCGCAGGAACGGGCGGCTGCCGCCTGGTCGGAGGAACGCTTCAAGAGGGAGACGTTCGCCGTCCAGGTCCCGACGACCGAGGACGAGCAGCGCGCCGGGCAGGGCATGTGGCGACTCGTCGACAAGGACGAGGGCCTGCGCGACACGTCCATGGAGGCCCTGGCGAGGCTCAAGCCCGTCATGCCGACGGCCGTGCACACGGCGGGCAACTCGTCCCAGATCAGCGACGGCGCGGCGGCGATCATGTGGGCGTCCAAGCGGATGGCGCGTGCGCTGAAGCTGCGGCCCCGGGCGCGGATCGTCGCCCAGGCGCTGGTGGGCGCCGACCCGCACTTCCACCTCGACGGCCCGATCGACGCGACGAATGCCGTGCTGGGCAAGGCCGGGATGTCCCTGAAGGACATCGACCTCGTCGAGATCAACGAGGCGTTCGCGTCGGTGGTGTTGAGCTGGGCTCAGGTCTTCGAACAGGACCTGGAGAAGGTGAACGTGAACGGCGGCGCGATCGCCCTCGGGCACCCGGTGGGGGCCACCGGGGCCCGCCTCATCACGACCGCGCTTCATGAACTGGAGCGGGCGGACAAGGAGTTCGCGCTGGTGACGATGTGTGCGGGGGGTGGCTTGGCCACCGGCACGATCATTCAGCGGCTGTAGCCCAACCCAGGAACGCGTTGAATGCGGCGGGGTCGAGGGTGACGATCGGCCCCGCCGGGTTCTTGGAGTCGCGGATGGCGATGGTGGTGTGGGGGGCTGCGGCTATCTCGACGCACTGGCCGCCCTCATCGCCGCTGTAGCTGGACTTACGCCACTGGATCCCCGCCAGAATCTCGGTGCTCTCCATAACGCTCCTCCATTACGCGCCGGATCAACTCCGCCGAGTCCTTGATGGAGAGTGCGGCGGCTTGCAGATGATCGTAACGGAGTGAGCACATCCTGACGGTCTCCGGGTTAGCGGTCGGATGCCCGCTGCCGCCGTATCCCTCCGTGTAAACAATGGTCGGGTCGCTCGCAAAGCGGTAGAGGTCAAATGAGCCTTGCAGGCCCGTATGCGCACCCGCCGAGAATGGCAGCACCTGGATGTTGACCCGGGGATTGTTCTCGAACGACAACAAGTGGGCCAGTTGCTCCCGCATGGTCCCCCGGCCACCGATCTCCAGGTACAGCGCTGCCTCACTGAGGATCGCCCAGAAGACCGGCGACTCCTGCTTCTCAAGGATGCGCTGACGGGCCAACCGCACCTCGGTGCGATCGTCGAGGTCGGTTTCGTCCAGTACACCGAGCACGGCACGCGCGTATGCCCTGGTCTGGAGGAGACCAAGCACCATGTGGTCCTGGAAGGAGCAGATCTCGATCGCCCGCGCCTCAAGCTCCGCCACCTGCTGAAACCAGGCCGGAAGTTGACTACGCATCACCAGCTCGTGCAGCCGGGACAACGCCCCGCCCGTCCCCAGGGCGATATCCACCCGCTCGCTGAACGGCAGCGTCGGCAACTTCCGTGCCGTCTCGATCTGGCCGACCAGTGACCCCGTGCAGTACACGATGTCCCCGAGCTGCTTCTGGGTCAGCCCGGCGGTCTCGCGGTAGCGGCGTAGTTCGAAGCCGTAGTAGTCGAGTGGCGAGGCGCCCGGGTCGAGGGTGTTGATCTGGGTCACGCGGCGGCCCCTCTCACGCAACTCGGCCCACTTCGGGACCTGTTGTATCTGTTCGGTAGCCCAGAGTAGTTGCGCGAGGTCACGCTCGTACCGTGAACGGATACATTCCCCCCACCTCCCTGGTCCCCTTCCGTGCCCAGTACCGCCTGCGCCTCACCGTCGGCGAACACTCGGCCCGGCACATCCGCACCATCGCCCGCTCGCTGCTCGCCGAGTGGGCGATGCCCGCACTGACCGACGCCGTGGAGCTGGGCGTGACCGAGCTGGTCGCCAATGTCGTACGGCATGTTCCGGACCGCCGGTGCGAGGTGCTGATCCTGCGGCAGCCGGGCGGGGTGCGGGTCGAGGTGACGGACGGCTTCGCTCAACTGCCCGCGTTCGCCGTGCAGTCGGGGCCGGACGACGAGGGCGGCCGGGGGCTCCTGCTGCTGGACGCGGTGGCCGGCAAGTGGGGCGTGGATCCTGTGCCGGGCGGCGGCAAGGCGGTGTGGTTCGAGTGCTGGTGCGGAAGTACCTGCCCGGCGTGAAGCGGAGGAGTGGTAGCCACTTCAGCCGCCAGTGAACGTTCCCACCCGATTCCACGTCTTCGATCACGTGGCCCAAGCCGACCTCACCAGCACCCGCACCCGCCCGAGCGCCCCTCAGCAGGCACCGCCTGCCCGGGAGCGGCTGCTGGACAGGGTCTGGAGCCGCCACCGAATACCCCTCCTGGCCACCCTCCCCACCGTCCCCCTCTACGCGATCTGGGCCCTGTTCCTCGCCACCGGCGGCGGCGACCTGGCGGCGCAGGACGCCTGGACCGGCTTCGCGACCCGGCACGGCGGTTCGGCCTACAACCTGTTCTGGTACGGCGGCACGCACACCGCCAACTACAGCCTGATCTCGCCGTATCTGATGGCCGCACTCGGCGTCCGCACGGTGACCGTCATCTCCGGGCTCGCCGCCACCTGGCTGGCGGCGGTCCTCATCACGCGCGCCAAGGGCGTCCCCCGCCCTCTCGGCCCGGCCCTCCTCGCGGCCTTCGCCCTGTGGTGCAACGTGGCTTCCGGGCGCACCACGTTCGCCCTGGGTGTGGCCTTCGGGCTGGCCGCGTGTCTGCTGCTGACCCGTGAGAAGCGGCTCGTGCTCGCCGCCGCGTACGCGGCCCTCGCGACGATGGCGAGCCCCGTGGCAGGGCTGTTCCTCGTCGTCGTGGGCGCCGCGTTCCTCCTCACCCGCGACTGGGCCCGCGCCCTCACTCTCGTCCTCCCGCCCGCCGTCACCGTCGGCGCGACGACCCTGCTCTTCCCCTTCAAGGGCGAGCAGTTGATGTTCGCCGACCGCATATGGCCGCCGTTCTTCCTGGGCCTGGCCGTCACGTTCCTCGCCCCGCGCTCCTGGCGTGTCGCCCGCTGGAGCGGTGCCGTCTACGCGGCCGGGGCGGTCCTGACGTATCTCATCCCTTCCCCCATCGGCACGAACGTCGAGCGCTTCGCCGAGCTGTTCGCGCCCGCGGCCCTCCTCGCCGTCCTGGTGGCCCAGCCCCGTCTCGCGAAGGTCCGCCGGAATCTGCTGATCGCCGCCCTCGTCTTCTCGGTCTGCTGGGTCACCAAGAAGACCGGCGACGACCTCTACGTCTCCACCACCGTGCCCGCCTGGGCCGTCGAGACCCAGGGAGTGGTCCGCGCCCTGGACCAACTCGGCGCCGACCGCACCCGCGTCGAGGTCGTCCCGGCCCGCAACCACCGCGAGGCCAGCGGGCTCGCCCCGCACGTGAACATGGCCCGCGGTTGGAACCGTCAGCTGGACATGGAGCGGGCCCGGCTGTTCTACGACGGGTCGTTCTCCGCGGGGACCTACCGGAAGTGGCTGGACCGCTGGGCCGTCGGATACGTCGTCCTCCCGCTGGGCAAGCCCGACGGGTACGCCAAGGTCGAGGCCCGGCTCATACGCGAGGACCGGCCCGAGTGGCTGGAGCCCGTGTGGCAGGACGAGCACTGGCGGATCTTCCGGGTGCGGGACGCCGTACCCCTCGTCTCCGACCCCGCGAGCGTGGTGTCGACGTCCAGCGCCGACCTCGTCGTGCGCATGTCCCGGGCCGGATCGGCGACCGTACGGGTCGCCTACTCCCCCTGGCTGCACGCCGACGGCGGCGGCTGCCTCACCCCACAGGGCGAGTTCACCCGCCTCACCGTCACCGCCCCCGGCGAGTACCGGATCAGCTCGGAGTACGGGCCTTCGCCGGAGCCCGGGAGTCACTGCTGACCTTCTCGGCCTGTGCCGTGACCGTCCGCGCGCGTGGGCCCTGGAACAGGTACGTCATCCCGAAGCCCGCGCCCACGACGGCGGCACCGCCGACCGCGTCCAGGACCCAGTGGTTGCCGGTGACGACGATCGCGGTGAGCGTGAACAGGGGGTGCAGGAGGCCCAGGGCCTTCATCCACCATCTGGGGGCGAGGATGAGGATCACCAGGCCGCACCACAGGGACCAGCCGAAGTGCAGGGACGGCATTGCCGCGTACTGGTTGGTGAGTTCGGTGAGGGTGCCGTAGTCGGGCCTGGCGAAGTCCTGTGTGCCGTGGACCGTGTCGATGAAGCCCAGGCCCGGCATCAGGCGCGGGGGCGCGAGCGGGTAGAGCCAGAAGCCGATCAGGGCGAAGACGGTGGCGAAGCCGATGGCCGTGCGGGCCCAGCGGTAGTCGACGGGGCGGCGCCAGTAGAGGACGGCGAGGATGGCGAGCGGGACGCCGAAGTGGAACGACTCGTAGTAGAAGTCGAAGAAGTTCCGGACCCAGTCGACCTGCACGACGGCATGGTTGGCCCAGCGTTCGACGTCGATGTGCAGGGCGCGTTCGATCGAGTAGATCTCCTCGCCGTGTTCCTCGGCGGTGACCCGGCCGGCCGAGTTGGAGCCGCCCGCGGCTGCCAGGCGGATCTGGGCGTAGGCGTAGTACGTGACCCGGATGAGGAGCAGCTCGAAGAGCAGGTTCGGGCGGGTGATCACGCGGCGCAGGAACCGCACCAGCGGGATGTGCCGGAAGCGGGACGGGGCCGGTGTGGCGTACTCGGTGGGGATCGGTGTCTGCCAGTACTGCGACGTGCGGGACAGGAAGGGCACGACGGCGGCCGTGGCGAGGGCGGCCAGGAGGACGAGGTCGGCGCGCAGGGGGTGGAGGATCGCCTTGTCCGGCACCATCATCCGGGTCGGCAGCGTCATGATCAGGATGACGGCGACCGGCCACACGTACCGGTCGGAGTCCCGTCTGCCGACCTGGCCGACCACCGCGAGCAGCACCCACAGCAGCTGGTGCTGCCAGGCGGTGGGGGACACGACGATCGCCGCGCAGCCGGTGACGGCCACCGCCAGCAGGAGCTGCCCGTCGTGGGCGTAGCGGACGGCCCGGCGCACGGCGAGGACGGCGACGGCGGCGCCGAGGACCAGGAAGAGGGCGATCTCCAGCGGGCCGGTCAGCCCCAGCCGGAGCAGGGCGCCGTGCAGGGACTGGTTGCCGAGGTCGTCGGCCCGGCCGCCGAGCCCGACGCCGACCATGTGGTGCACCCAGTAGGTGTACGAGTCGCGCGGCATCGCCGCCCACGCGAGCGCCGTGCACGCGGCGAACGTGGCCCCTGTGGAGAGCGTGGCCCGGCGCCGGCCGGTGAACCACAGCAGCGGGGTGAACAGCAGCAGGGTCGGCTGCAGCGCGGCCGCGACGCCGATGAGCACGCCGCTGGTGCGCTCACCGCGGACGGCGAAGCAGCCGAGCAGCACGAGCAGGACCGGCATGATGCTGGTCTGGCCGAGGTAGAGGGTGTTGCGGACCGGCAGCGACAGCATCAGCAGGCTGATCGCGACGGGCGCGGCGAGCAGCGAGGTCCGGCGGCTCACGGGCTGCGGCAGGGCACGGGCGGCGACCAGGCCGAGGGCGACGACGAGCAGGAGGGTGCCGAAGGTCCAGCCCCAGCCGAGGGCCTGTTCGGCGGCGCGGGTCAGCGGCTTGAGGACGAGCCCGCCGAACGGCGTACCGGTGAACTGCGTCGAGTCGTACAGCGAACCCTTCACATGCAGGACGCCGTTCGGCCCGACCCAGGTCTCCAGATCCGTCAGCCGCTCCCCGCGCGGCGTACCGAGGACGACGGCCACCTGCCGTAGGGCGAGCACCGCGACGACCAGCCACAGACCGAGGCGCGCCACGCGCACGCGTGCCTGGACCGTGCCGACGGCCGTGGCTCCGAGTGCCTCCGCCGGTCGCCCACCGTGATCCGCATTCGCCACGCCTCGTCGGCCTCCCGCCCCGGTCGTCACACACGTCCCACGCGTCAGGAATCCTTACGAACCCTATGCGGCTCGCACCCCCGCGGGGAGAGACGCAGGCAACCCCGACCTCACCTGACGTCCGCTCTCCTTTTGTCCGGAGACGATAGTCGCGGGGCGGTTCGCCCGCCTCCGGTGGGTCACTCCGGCGGGGCGGAATCGATCACATCGCCGGGCCCCGGCCACGGAACCGCGCCATCCGCCGTACCGTCTGAACCGCCGCCGTCACGGTGGTGGAGGGGCTTGCGGGCATGGAGGGGCTGCGCGATGGCGGACTTACTGCGGGCAGGTACGGGCAGGCGGGTTCTGGCGGTGGTCCTGGCGCTGCTCGCCCTCCAGCTCGGCCAGCTCGCGGCGCCCGCCTGGGCGTGCGGCTGCGGGGCCATGGTGCCCGGCGACGCGGCGCGCGTGGCGGTCGGGCGTGAGGAGTCCGTCGTGCGGTGGGACGGGGCGCGTGAGCAGGTCGTGATGCGGCTGACCGTCGGCGGGGACGCCGAGCGGGTCGCGTGGATCATGCCGGTGCCCGGCCGGGCCACCGTCCGTCTCGGCGACCCGGCCCTCTTCGAGGAGCTGCACGACGTCACGGCCCCTGTGCGCCGCACCCGGTACCACTTCTGGCCCCAGGACGGCGACTGGCCTCTGGTGAGCGGCGACGGCTCCGCGGGCGCCCCGCCGCCCCCGCCC
Source organism: Streptomyces sp. NBC_01017 (assembly GCF_045162795.1). NCBI lineage: Bacteria > Bacillati > Actinomycetota > Actinomycetes > Kitasatosporales > Streptomycetaceae > Streptomyces > Streptomyces sp. NBC_01017. The sequence goes on along the minus strand of NZ_CP108683.1, from coordinate 7,496,729 downwards.
GGTGCCGGCGCTCCGGTGGGTGTCGTCGGCCGGCAGCGGCTCGGCCCGTTCGACGTGGCCCGGCTGACGGCCACCGACCCCGGTGCCCTGGACGGCTGGCTGGACAGCAACGGCTTCGCGCTGCCGCCCCGCCTGACGGGGGCCCTGCGCCCGTATGTCGACCAACGCTGGGAGTACGTGGCCGTCAAGCTCGCCCCGCAGACCACCGGCGCTTCCCTCACCGGTGCCCTCGACCCCCTGCACCTCACGTTCCGCACCGACGAGCCGGTCTACCCGATGCGGCTGTCGCGCCTCGCGGACACACCGCAGTCCCTGGGCCTGTACGTCCTCGCGGCACACCGCATGGAACCGGCGTCCCCGATCGGCGGGGAACGCCCTCGCGTCACCTACGCGGGCCGGGTCACGGCGCGGACGGGACCGCTCGCCGAACTGGCGGCCGGCACACCGTTCCTCACGGCGATCGGGCAGGAGTTCCCGTTTCCCGAACGCATCGTGGGCGACCACGAGCTGCGCCGGGCACCGGCCGACGACCCCTTCCAGCAGGTGATCCACGAGGACCGGCTGCGCGAGGTGGCCGGAATCCCGGCGTGGCTGCTGACGGTGACGGGCGGGCTCGCCCTCGCCGTGGCGACGGCAGCCTGGTTCGCCGTACGACGCACCCGGCGGCCGGAGCTGGCGACACCCCCGGTGCAGCCGCCTGCGCCCGCCGACCGAATCGACCATCCTGGTATCACCGACGGCGAAGACGGGTAGTTAGCGCATCTAACTAGCCATAGGAAAGGCAAGGCGATGAGCGAGTCGCAGCTCTGGAACGACGTCGACGAGTACTTCTCCGCCCACCTCTCACCGGATGACGAAACACTCCAGGCGGCCCTGCGGGAGAGCGACGCGGCCGAGATCCCGCAGATCGCCGTCAGCGGGTCCCAGGGCAAGTTCCTCCAGCTCCTCGCCCAGATCCAGGGCGCCCGCAACATCCTGGAGATCGGCACGCTCGCCGGGTACAGCACCATCTGGCTGGCCCGCGCCCTGCCCGCCGACGGCCGCCTGATCTCGCTGGAGTACGACCCCCGGCACGCCGAGGTCGCCACCCGCAACATCGCGCGGGCCGGCCTGGACAAGCTCGTCGAGGTCCGGGTCGGCCCGGCCCTGGAGTCGCTGCCCAAGCTGGCCGACGAGAACCCGGCCCCCTTCGACCTGGTCTTCATCGACGCCGACAAGGCCAACAACCCGCACTACGTCGAGTGGGCCCTCAGGCTCACCAGCACGGGCAGCCTGATCGTCGTCGACAACGTGGTGCGCGGCGGCGGGGTCATCGACGCCGACAGCACGGCCCCGGACATCCGGGGCACCCGGACCGCCATCGAACTGATCGGCAGCCACCCGAGGTTGAGCGGCACGGCGATCCAGACGGTGGGCAGCAAGGGCTACGACGGCTTCGCGCTGGCGCGCGTACTGGCTTAAGGCGCAGCTCAAGCCTCGTGGTAGAAGCCGACGTTGATGCTGCGCGGCTCGGTGCGGTCATGTATGACGATCTCGCCGCTGCCGCCCCTGGGCAGCGGCACGGTCCCGCCGTAGCCGATCGGCTGGGCGTACTGCCCCACCCTCAGCCGTACCTCGGAGGACGGGTCCGGCTGGGAGCCGCGCAGCCACGTCACCTGCCAACTGCCGTCGGGGCCGCACAGGAACTCCAGGTGGACCCGGGAGATGAACAGCCACTCGTCCGGCGTCACCAGCCGGCACACCGACTTGTCGCGGCCCACCCGCAGCACGGCGCCCGGCTCGCTGGGCGCGTCGGCCATGAGCATGCCGGCCGTGGCACCCTCGTCCGCCGCGGACACGGCGGCCATGGTGAGTTCGAGCACGTGCGCTCCTTCTGAAACGTCCTTGTACGGCGGCCGTTTTGGCCACCGACGCCGCATGATAAATCGCCCGGCACCACCGCGTCCGGCACAATGAAGTCATGACCGAGCGAAAGCCCCCCGGCGTCCCGTTCGAGTCCTGGGTCGACAAGCAGATCCACGACGCACAGTCCCGCGGCGACTTCGACAGGCTGCCCGGCACCGGAAAACCGCTGCCGACCGACCTGGAAGCGCCGTACGACGAACTGTGGTGGGTCAAACGCAAGATGGCCCGCGAGGGCCTGTCGGTCCTGCCCCCGGCCCTGGCCCTGCGCAAGGAGGCGGAGGACGCCCTGACCGCGGCGTACGCGGCTCCCACGGAACGGACGGTCCGGAAGATCATCACGGACGTCAACGTCAAGATCCGCGACATGCTGCTGAAGCCGCCGCCCGGCCCTCCCCTGGGCCGTAAGCCGTACGACGTCGAAGAGGTCGTACGGCAGTGGCGGGAGAGGCGCCGGGCGGCGGGCGAGTCGGGTGTTGCGTCAGATGCGTAGGAGCCGCTCCGCCAGCTCGCGGTAATCACGCAGCGCCAGCCGCAGCTGCTCGGTGTCGGTGGACGACGCGCCCTTGCCCTCGGCCGGATCGTTCGCCTGCCAGGCCCCGCGCAGAGTACGGCGGCGCTGTGTCACCGCCTCGGTGAAGCGGGCGGCGAGCTCCTCCAGGACACGGTCGGCCTCCTCCACGGCGCCCCGGGGCCCGTCGACGAATCCGGAGACGGCGTGCTGGAGCTTGAGCTCGAACTTGTCGGACTCGTCGTGCGGGAAGAGCCTCGCGCCCGCACGCCCGCCCTTCACCGGAGCCGCCGCACGCGCCTCACTGCCACGCCGCTCGCCCCCACCGGTGGGCGCGACCGGGGGCGCGCCCTTCGCCAGGTCATGATCCGTCACCTTGCCGGCACCCGTGCCGGTCGCAGCATCGGTCATGTCACTCAACTCCCCTTCGCGTGACGGGTGAACGTCCACGGCAGATGCCCGCGGTGGCCGTTGCTGCGGGCGGGTGCCTGCCGGTCGGTGTCCCTGCGGGACTCGTGGGAAGCCCGCCGCCCGACCGGCCCCGCCAGGTCCTCGAACAGCGCACGGGCCTCGATCAGCGCCTCGCGCATCTCCTCCGTACCCGCACCCCCGCCTTCCCGTTCGCCACCCACGCGCGCGTGGGAGACGTGGTGCACGTGCCGGTAGCCCTGCACATGGTCCGCGTGGTGCACGGCCAGCGCGGCGAGCTGCTCCTCGTACTGCGCGCCGTCCGGGAACCCGCGTGCCTGCGCCAGTTCCGCGAGCAGCCGGTCCGCCTCGTCGACGGCCTCCTTGGGCGACTCGACGAAGTGCTCCTGGGCAGCCGCCCAGCGCGCCTCGAACCGCTCGGCCTCGGTCGGCTCCAACGGCCGCTCCCGCAGCCCGCCGTGCCGCTCCACCAACTGAGCCAGCTCACGCTCGGCAGCCTTGACGTCCCCGTCGTGCCGGGCCACGGCCCGCTCGTATTCGGGCCCGAAGCGCCGCTTCAGACCCCGACCGCCCTGCGCACCCCGGGTACGCAGGGCCAGCACGGCCACGCCGAGCACGACGGCGACCGCCGCTATCACGATCAGAATGATCACACCTGTGGACATGTGTGCCGGGTTGCCCCCAGAACGCTCCTCAAACGGCCGCCGATCCGGCCACCCACAAACTCGGTTGCGAGCCCACCGGCCCCCTCACCGACAATGCGGCCATGACCTGGACCGTAGCCCCGGAACCCGCCGACTCCCCCGTAGCCAAGGCTCTCTGGCGGGCGTACTACACCGAGGTCAGCGACCGCTACTACCTACTCCACAAGGGCCACCCCACCGACCCGTCCGAACTGGCCCGCGAGCTCGCCGACCCCCCGACCGCCGAACTCACCCTTCCCAAAGGCCAGTTGCTGGTGGCCCGCTACGAGGGCGAGCCGGCCGGATCAGTCGGCATCAGACTCCTGAACCCGAACACAGCCGAACTCACCCGGGTGTTCGTACACCCGAAGACGCGAGGCAAGGGCGGCGGCAAACTCCTGGTCCGCTCAGCCGAGGCCACGGCCCGCACACTCAACGCCACCCGCATGATCCTCGACACCCGCCACGACCTGACAGAGGCACGCGCCCTGTACACAGCCCTGGGCTACGAGGAGACACCCCCGCACAACGACGACGTCTACGCCGAGCACTGGTTCACGAAGCCCCTCGCCTAACCCGCCCGGCGCACCCCCGCGGCGCGGCACCCGCGTACGGCGGCAAGGGGACGTGCCGGGGGGTGTCCGCCCGCAGCGGCGGGCGTCAACACACAGCCCCTCTTGAGGCTCGGCAACCACCCGACCGAGGACGGACACCCCCGGCACGGCCCCGACCCACAACGAACCCGCAGGCGCTACCCGAACCCCCACCGAACCCGCACCGGCCGCCGCAGGCACCCGGCGCTCAAGAATCCCGCGGCTGCTCCCGATCGGACCCACACAACTCCTCGGTCAGCTCCTTCACCAACTGCACCAGATCGGTGGGCCGATCCGGCCCCCACCAGTCCCCCAACAACTCCGCCAACGACTCCTCCCGAACGAGCGCCAACCGCTCGGCAACCTCCCGCCCCCGATCCGTCAGCACCAGATCGAGCCCCTCCCGGACAGCCAACCGCCGCCCCTCCACCTCCCGAGCCGCATCGAGGATCACGGACAGCGGCACAGAACTCCGCTCGGCGAGCACCCCCGGCTCCACCCACCCGTACCTCTTGATCCGCAGCAGCAGCCAACTGGCCGCAGGCAACAGGTCGTACCCCGCCCGCGCGGTGATGTCCCGGTACACCTCCCGCCGCCCCTCCCGGGTCCCGAGCACCGACAACGCCCGGCACACCTCGTCGTAGGACGACCGCTCGACGGGATTGCTGGCCAACGTCTCGGTGACATCGGGCGCGGTCACCGACCCCCGCAGCTTGTCCTCCCGCAGGAACCAGGCGAGCACGAACCCCACCAGCGCGACCGGCGCCGCGTACAGGAACACGTCGGTGATCGAGGACGCGTAAGCGTCCAGCGCGGTCGGCCGCAACGCCGCTGGCAGTTCCCCAATATCCCGCGGATCCGCCTCCAGCCCGTCCAACGAGACCCCGGCCGGAAGCGAGACCCCCCGAAACGCCTCGACCAACTTGTCATCGAGCCGCCCGGCGAAGATCGTCCCGAAGATGGCCACACCGAACGACGCCCCGATGGACCGGAAGAACGTCGCCCCTGAAGTGGCCACGCCGAGATCCTCGTACGGCACGGCGTTCTGCACGATCAGCACCAGCACCTGCATGACCAGCCCGAGCCCCAGCCCGAAGACGAAGAAGTAGACGCTCATCTCCCAGGCGGAGCTGTCCATGTCCAGCTGGTGAAGCAGCAGCAGCCCCAGCGTGGTGACCCCCGTCCCGGCGATCGGGAACACCTTCCAGCGTCCGGTACGGCTGACGATCTGCCCGGACCCGGTCGACGCCAGCAGCATGCCGGCCACCATCGGCAGCATGTGCAGCCCGGACGTGGTCGGGCTGACCCCCTGTACGACCTGGAGAAACGTCGGCAGGTAGGTCATCGCGCCGAACATGGCGAACCCGACGATGAAGCTGATGACCGCGGAGAGCGAAAACGTCCGCACGCGGAAGAGCTTCAGCGGCAGCACGGGCTCGGCAGCCCGCCGCTCAACGGCGACGAAAGCAAAGGCGAGCACCACGCCGAGCACCGCCAGACCGACGATCTGAACCGACCCCCACGCCCATGTGGTCCCGCCGAGGGAAGCAACCAGCACGAGACAAGTCGCGACGGACGCGATGAGGAAAGTGCCCAGATAGTCGATGACATGCCGCGTCGACTTACTCGGAATGCGCAGCACGACAGCGATGACGGCGAGGGCGACGACCCCGATGGGCAGGTTGATGTAGAACACCCACCGCCAGCTCAGATGCTCCGTGAACACCCCGCCGAGCAACGGCCCGAGCACACTCGTCGCCCCGAACACGCTCCCGAACAGCCCCTGATACCGCCCACGCTCCCGCGGCGGGACGATGTCGCCGACGATCGCCATGGACAGCACCATGAGCCCGCCGCCCCCGACCCCCTGAATGGCGCGGAAGGCGATGAGCTGGGCCATGTCCTGCGCCATGCCGCACAGCGCGGAGCCGACGAGGAAGATCACGATCGCGATCTGGAACAGCCGCTTGCGCCCGTACTGGTCACCGAGCTTGCCCCACAGCGGAGTCGCGGCCGTGGACGCCAGCAGATACGCGGTCACGACCCAGGACAGATGCTCCAGGCCGCCGAGGTCGCTGACGATGGTGGGCAGGGCGGTCGACACGATGGTCTGGTCGAGTGCGGCGAGCAGCATGCCGAGGAGCAGCGCGCCGATGGAGACGAGGACGTTGCCGGGCACGTTCTCGTGCGCGTCGGCTCGCCGTTGCGGGGGCTGCGCGTCGCGCACATTTCCCGCCGTACCGTGCGCGTCCTCGGCCATGAAGACCTCCCGAGCGTCTCGTTACACCTCCCATGCATCTCCCATCGTGATCGGTTTGATCAGTTATGGCCTGTTGAGTCCCTTTGGAAGCAGGCCTTCCGGGGGTTGGGGAGACGACGTGAGGAAGGTCTGCATAATCTGGGGAGTTCGCGAGGGGAGGGACGAACACGTGACTGAGCCGACGGGGGCGAAGGGCCCGGACAGCCAGGACGGCCAGGACGGCCCGATAGGCCAGAACGGTCACCTCTGCCCGGAGTGCGGTACGCCGAGAGGGACCGACAACACCCCGTCCTGCGGCTGCGGCCTGCGCGTGTCCGAGGCCCTGCGAGACGCCCGTACGGCGGAGGCGGCCGCTGCGGAGGACTTCGATCCGCTGCGGATACGGCCATACGTGGAGCTGGAGGGTACCGGGGAAGCGGACGGCGAGACGATGCCGCTGCGGGCGGTGCCGGCAGCGCCGCCCACCCCCTTGGCGCCCCCGGCCACGACGCCGAGCGCGGATGACCTGAGCCTGTTCGAGCCGGACGGGGGGTCCGACGAGCCGGATCCGACCGGCGGTGATCCTGGCGTGGCCGCCGCCCGTCGGCGTCGTACGCGTACGGTCCTGCTGGGGGCGGGCGGAGCGGTCGTGGCCGTCTTCACGGCGGCGGGGCTGGCGAGCGGTCTGTTCACGTACGAGGCGCCGGTACGGGACACGGCACTGCCGGACGACGTACGGGCGAGCGTGCCGGCGCCGTCGACCGGCGAGGCCCGGGAGACGCCGTCGCCCACGGAGGCGCCGACGCGGGCGGCAGCGCCTGCGTCGACTCCGGCGCCCACGGAGAGCGCGTCCACTTCCCCGTCGCCGTCGAGGTCGAGCGCGTCGTCCCCTCCTGCGTCACCGACGACGGACCCGACGAACTCCCCGTCCACCACCGAGGGCGCCGGCTCACAGGAGGACTCCGCCGCGGCGCGGGACCCCGCCCCTGCGACCCTCCAGCGCGGCGACCGTGGCTCCGAGGTCACGGAACTCGAACTCCGTCTGACCCAACTCGGCCTCTACACGCGGGAGGCCAGGGGCAACTACAACGAGGGCGTCGAGGACGCGGTCATCCGCTACCAGTGGGCCCGGGGCGTCCAGCCGGACGAGTACGGGGTGTATGACTTGGCCACGCGGGAGAGGCTGGAGTCGGAGACGACTGAACCGTGACGCGGTGCGCCTGAGAGCTCGGGGATCCGGGTCCGACGGCGCCTGCGGACCGTGCGTGGCCGGTCGCGCGGTTCCCCGCGTCCCTGGGTGGGCTGCGAGATGGACGGCGCCGCTGCCAGGGTGCGTCGAGAGCTCGGGGGTCCGGTTCGATGGCGCCTGCGGACCGTGCGTGGCTGGTCGCGCAGTTCCCCGCGCCCCTCAGGGGGCTGCAGCACCGTCAGCTGTTCGGCTGACCGGCATAGGCTGCGCCCCGCAAGCGCGGGTGAGCGTCTCCGCCTCCGCGCCCAGCCCCACGCCGGGCGCCCCGAACAGCAGCCGCTCCCTAGCCGACGTACACCCGCATCGTCCCGTCCCCCACAGCCTCCACCCGAACCTCCCGCAAGTCCGAGACCAGCACGTCCGGCCCATGGAACCCGGCACGGGAGCCAACCCCCACGACCCGCATCCCGGCCGCCCGCCCCGCCTCGATCCCCGCGCCCGAGTCCTCGAAGACGATGCAGTCCTCCGGCGCGATCCCCAGCTCGGCGGCCCCCTTCAGGAAGCCCTCCGGATCGGGCTTGCTGGCGCCCACCGACTCCGCGGTGACGCGCACGTCCGGCAGCCCAAGACCGGCGGCGGCCATCCGTACCGTGGAGAGCGGCACATCGGCGGACGTCACGAGCGCATGCGGCAGCCCCCACAGGGAGGCCAGGAACTCCGGCGCCCCAGGAATCGGCACCACGCCCTCCACATCCGCCGTCTCCTCGGCGAGCATGCGCGCGTTGTCGGCGTAGTTCTGCTCCATCGGCCGGTCGGGCAGCAGCAGGGCCATCGAGGCGTACCCCTGCCGCCCGTGGACGACCTTCATCACCTCGTCGCCGTGGAGCCCGTGCCGCTCGGCCCAGCGACGCCAGATCCGTTCCACGACGGCGTCGGAGTTCACGAGGGTGCCGTCCATGTCGAGCAGGAGGGCACGGGCGGTGAGCACGGCGGGCGTGGGCGTGGTGGGCACGGCGGTGGCCGACATCGGCAGCTCCAGGGCGAGGGGCGCGGGGGTACAGGGGTGGCCCCCGGAGGAACAAGGTGGTCCCGCCCGCCGGTCAGGGAAAACGGGCGGGAACCACTTTGTTCCCCCACGGTACAAAACGCGGGCCCCTTCGCGCCACCGCCTCCGGAAACCATTCACCGACAGTTCAGCCGGCGATCGCCTCCCACAGGCTCCACAGACCCAGCCCGAGCATCAGCAGCGCCGCCACCTTGGTGATCAGCTTCAGCGGCACCCGCCGCATCAGCGCCTTGCCGCCGACGATCCCGATCGCCGCCACACTCCACAGCGCCAGCACCGCACCGATACCGACCGACAGCGGATCGTCGTAGCGGGCCGCGAGGTTCGCCGTCATGATCTGCGTCAGATCACCGAACTCGGCGATCAGGATGAGCATGAACCCGGCGCCGGACACCTTCCAGAAGGACTGGTTCTCCGGCTTGCGGACCTCCGTCTCGTCCTCGTCCTTCTTCATGAGCAGCACCGCGGCGCCGCCGAGGAAGAGCACACCGGTGAGCGCCTGCACGAGCTGCTGCGGCAGCAGCGTCAGTACGCTGCCGGCCGCCACGGCCAGCGCGACATGCACCGCGAACGCGGCGGCGACACCGGCGAAGACGTACGAGGCGCGATAGCGGGTGCCGAGGACGAGCCCGGCGAGCGCGGTCTTGTCGGGCAGTTCGGCGAGGAAGACGATGCCGAAGACGACCGCCGTCACGGTAAAGCTGATCAAGGTTCCTCAATCGGTCGGGCTGCCCCACCGAGAGCACTGTCACTGCGCTGCGACACCTCGGCACGGCAGCGCACTCGGCACCCGTGCCGTACGGCACGGGCGTGCACTGCTTGCCGAAGGTCTCGCTGGCCGACCTCGGATTCGAGGTCCGCCTCCGGGCGCCGGCTCAGACGAGCTGAGCAGTATGTCGACGGTCCGGCGAAGAGCTACTCCCCTTCTGCGCCACCCATCGTACGCGAGCCCGCTCACCGGTCCACAGAAAGAAAGTCCCGCCCTCAACCTTGTCGTGTCATGAACGCGACACTAACTTCTCACCCGACGCACACCTCCCCGCAACACGGCGCGGCGAGCATTCCTTCGCTCGCTCGCCAACACCCCCACCTCCCAAGGGAGTCAGCATGTCGAAGTTCTACGCGCGTCGACGGGTCAGCATACTCGCGGCCCTCAGCGGCCTCATAGCCTCCGCCGCGCTTTTCAACGCTCCGACCGCCTCCGCCGCGCTCCCCACGCCCGTCAGCGGCGCCACCGCCCGCAGCTACCTCGCCCAGCTCACCGTGGCCACCGAGGACCGCACCGGCTACGACCGCGACCTCTTCCCGCACTGGATCACCCAGTCCGGCGCCTGCAACACCCGTGAGACCGTCCTCAAGCGCGACGGCTCGGGCGTCGTCACCGACTCCTCCTGCGCCGCCACCAGCGGCAGCTGGTACTCCGTCTACGACGGCGCCACCTGGACCGCCGCGTCCGACCTCGACATCGACCACCTGGTCCCGCTGGCCGAGGCCTGGGACTCCGGCGCCGACAGCTGGACCACCTCGCGGCGCCAGTCCTTCGCCAACGACCTGACCCGCCCGCAGCTGATCGCCGTCACCGACAACGTCAACCAGTCCAAGGGCGACCAGGACCCGGCCACCTGGATGCCGTCGCGCACGGCCTACCGCTGCACCTACGTGCGCGCCTGGGTGCAGGTGAAGTACTACTACGGCCTCTCGGTCGACTCGGCGGAGAAGTCCGCCCTGACGAACTACCTCGCCGGCTGCTGACGAGGCACTGGGCAGCGAGGCAGCGCCGACGCACGCCTGACGCGGCCCCGCCGGAGTTCGGCAAACCGTGATCTGCGGAACCTCCCCGTTCCCCTCCGTCGTTCCGTACCGTACGGGGCGACGGAGGAGGGCGATCACGTGACCGAACTGCGGCTTGGTCCACTGCTGAGGTACGCCGACGGCACGTCCGCGACCGTCTGGGTCGAGGCGAGCCGCCCGTGCGCGGCCGAGGTGCGCGGCGCTGACGGCGCCCACGGAGAGTCCCGTACCTTCCAGGTCGCGGGCCATCACTACGCCCTGATCCCGGTGACCGGCCTCACCCCGGGCACTGCACAGCCGTACGAGGTCCTCCTCGACGGCGCCCGCGTGTGGCCGCTGCCCGACTCGCCCTTCCCGCCCTCCCTCATCCGCACCCCCGCCGACGGCGACACCGACACCGTCCGCCTCTCCTTCGGATCCTGTCGTTGGGCCGCACCGCCCGCCGGTGAGCCGGACCCGGTCGGACCGGACGCCCTGGACACCCTGGCCGCGCGGATAGCCGCCGAGCCGGACGGTGAGCGGCCGGATGTGCTGGTGCTGCTGGGCGACCAGGTGTACGCCGACGAGACGTCCAAGGCGACCAGGCGCTGGCTGGCCGCGCGCCGGGACCTGAGCGAGCCGCCGGGCGACGAGGTCGCGGACTACGAGGAGTACACCCGGCTGTACTACGAGTCCTGGCTCGACCCCGAGGTGCGCTGGCTGCTGTCCACCGTGCCCAGCTGCATGATCTTCGACGACCACGACGTCATCGACGACTGGAACACCTCGGCCGCCTGGCTCGCCGACATGCGGGAAACGAGCTGGTGGCGCGAGCGGCTGCTCAGCGGGCTGATGTCGTACTGGGTCCATCAGCACCTCGGCAACCTGTCGCCGGCCGAGCTGGCCACCGACCCGCTCTACGCCGCCGTCCGCGAAACCCCCGACGGCACCGACCTGTTGCGCTCCTTCGCCTGCAAGGCGGACGCCGATCCGGCCTCCGTGCGCTGGAGCTACCGGCGCGACTTCGGGCGCGTACGGCTGCTGATGGTGGACACACGGGCGGCCCGCGTCCTCGACGAGGGCGCGCGCTCCATGCTCAACCCGGGCGAGGCGCGGTGGCTGCGCGAGCAGGCGTTCGACGCGCGTGGTTCGTACGACCACCTCCTGATCGGTACGTCCCTGCCGTGGCTGCTGCCGCACCTGGTGCACGACGCCGAGGCGTGGAACGCCTCGCTGTGCCGGGGTGAGCGCGGCGAGCGCTGGGCGCGCTTCGGGGAGGATCTGCGGCGGCGGGCCGATCTGGAGCACTGGGCGGCCTTCCCGTCGTCCTTCGACGCGTTGACGGAGCTGATCGCCGAGGTCGGGTCGGGGGCGCAGGCGCCTGCGACGGTGTGCGTGCTGTCGGGGGACGTGCACCACGCGTACGTGGCCGAGCCGACCTGGCCGGACGGCGGCGGGCCCGACGCCCGTGTCCTGCAGCTGACCTGCTCGCCCGTCCACAACGCCATCCATGCGGCGATCCGGCTCGGCTTCCGCTTCGGCTGGAGCGGGGTGGGCCGCTGGCTCGGACGGCGGTTCGCGGGGCACGGAGGCTGTCCCCAGCCGCCGGTCGACTGGCGCCGCACGGGCGGGCCCTGGTTCGGCAACCAGCTCATGACGCTGACGCTGCGGGGGCGTTCGGCCCGGCTGCGGCTGGAGCAGGCGCGGGCGGTGCGAGGGGCGGGGGCCGAGGGTGCCGGGGCGCGGGGTGCGGGGGCTCGACTGCGGACGGTCTCCGAGTCCGAACTCGCCCCTTAAGGAGCCGGTTTCACCCCATAGGGCCCTGGGTGTGGCGTGACGCACGTGATGTTCGTGATGCATCCCACACTCACTCATCCCAAGGCTCGGTTCATGCCGCTCCCGACGGCATGATGAGCCGGACCGTCCGCTTCCACCCGGGGGTTCGCTCCAATGCGCCCCACACGCCCGGGAGTCACCCTTTTGTCTGCACCGCCCTCCGCACCGACCCCGGACTCCCCGACGGTCTCCGTCGCCCTGGTCGGCGCCGGCCCCCGCGGCACCAGCGTCCTGGAACGCCTCTGCGCCTCCGCTCCCGAGCTCCTCCCGTCCGGGGCGCGCCTCACCGTCCATGTGATCGACCCGGCGCCGCCCGGGCCGGGGCACGTCTGGCGGACCGCGCAGTCGCCCGAGCTGCTCATGAACACGGTGTCCTCGCAGGTCACGCTGTTCACCGACGAGAGCGTGGACTGCTCGGGCCCGATCCGGCCCGGCCCCAGCCTGCACGAGTGGGCGGCCGGCGAACTGGACCCGGACGAGTACCCGACCCGCGCCCACTACGGCCGGTACCTGGAGTGGGTGTTCGCGAAGGTCGTCCGCGAGGCGCCGCCGACGGTGCACGTCGAGACGTACGCGGCCCGCGCCGTACGGCTGGACGACGCCCCCGACGGCAGCCAGGCCCTCACCCTCGACGACGGCCGCGTGCTGCCCGGCCTGTCCGCCGTGGTCCTCACTCAGGGGCATCTGCCGACGGCCGCCGACGCGCTTCAGCGCCGCCTCGCCGCGTACGCCGAAGGCCACGGCCTGCACTACGTGCCGCCCGCGAACCCGGCCGACATCGACCTCTCACCCATATCCCCCGGCGAACCGGTGCTGTTGCGCGGCCTGGGCCTCAACTTCTTCGACCACATGGCCCTGTTGACGACGGGCCGCGGCGGCGGCTTCGTCCGCGCCGAGGGCCGCCGGGGTCTGCGCTACGTCCCTTCCGGCAACGAGCCGCGCCTGTACGCCGGTTCGCGGCGTGGCATCCCGTACCAGGCGCGCGGCGACAACGCGAAGGGGGCGTACGGCCGCCACCTCCCCCTCGTCCTGACGCCCGAGGTGATCGCCGGTTTCCGCAAGCGGGCGGACTCGGGCGAGGCACCGGACTTCCTCGCGGAGATATGGCCGCTGGTGGCGAAGGAGGTGGAGACGGTGTACTACGCGGCACTGATGCCGGAGGCGCGGCAGCGGGCGGCCTTCACGGAACGCTTCCTGTCCCTCCCCCACCGGGCGCCTCAAGAGGCCCTGCTGCTCGACGAGTTCGGCGTCCCGGAGGGTGAGCGCTGGAGCTGGGACCGGGTCTCCCGGCCGTACGCGGGATGCGACTTCGCGGATCCGGGGCGGTGGCGCGACTGGCTGCTGGCGTATCTGCACGAGGACGCGGCCCAGGCCGCCCGGGGCAATGTGCACGGTCCGCTGAAGTCGGCCCTCGACGTACTGCGCGACCTGCGCAACGAACTGCGGCTCGTCGTCGACCACGGCGGCCTCACCGGCGCCTCCCGCCGGGACCACCTGGACCGCTGGTACACCCCGCTCAACGCCTTCCTCTCCATCGGCCCGCCCCGACGGCGTGTGGAGGAGCTGGTGGCGCTCATGGAGGCGGGTGTGGTGGAGGTGCTCGGGCCGCGGCTGGAGGTGCGGGAGGAGCAGGGGGCGTGGGTGGCGCACTCCCCCGAGGTGCCGGGCTCGGCGGTGCGGGTGACGGCGCTCGTCGAGGCGCGGCTGCCGGAACCGGACCTGCGCCGCAGCGCCGACGACCTGCTGGCGCGGCTGCTGAAGACCGGGCAGTGCCGGCCGCACACCGTGAATGGCTACGAAACGGGCGGACTTGACGTCACGCAGCGGCCGTACCGCCTGATCGACCGTCAGGGCCGGGCGCACGAACGGCGGTTCGCGTTCGGGGTGCCCACGGAGGGCGTGCACTGGGTGACGGCGGCCGGGGCGCGGCCGGGTGTGGATTCGGTCACTCTTTCGGATGCGGATGCGGTGGCGAGAGCGGTGCTACATGCGGTTGTTCCTGGGGCGGGAGGGGACGCCGAGGCGACGCGATGGCCGAATGTTGAACTTGCAAGTGTTGATTAGGTCTACCTAACGTGGGGCGTACCGATCAGTATCCGTCCCCACACCGTCCCGCTACGGGACCGGTAAACCTCAGACCGAGGGAGTCCCCCACATGACCGGACGCCTCAACAGCGCCCAGCCGTACGCCATCGGCCTGTTCCGCATCGTCGTCGGCCTGCTCTTCGCCTGCCACGGCGCCATGTCCCTCCTCGGCGCCTTCGGCGGCGTCGACGGCAAGGGCGGCACCGCCGCGACCGGCGCCTGGCCCGACTGGTACGCGGCCGCCATCGAACTCGTCGGCGGCAGCCTGGTCCTGCTCGGCCTCGGCACCCGCATAGCCGCGTTCATCGCCTCCGGCGCCATGGCCTACGCGTACTTCAAGGTCCACCAGCCCGAGGGGCTGTGGCCCATCGAGAACAGCGGCGAGGGTGCCGCGATGTACTGCTGGGCCATGTTCCTGCTGATCTTCACCGGGTCCGGCGCGTTCGGGCTGGACCGGCTGTTCGCCAAGCGCTCCGGCGCGGAGAGCAGGACGGCGGCGGACCAGACGCCGGTTACCGCCTGACGGCCAGGCGGCCACCGCTCGCGCGCTTCGGCGCCTGCACCCGCGAGGCTCACGCGGATGCGGGCGCCGTCCGCTTTTGCCGCTTCGCCGCGATGACAGCTTCGCTGCGATGCCCGCGCCGCTGCGGCCGTGTGAACATGCTGTGCCGAACACACGAGCCCCCGATGAACCTCCAGTCACAGCCCCGGCGTACGCTGTATGGCTGTCATAGGCCGCCCCTGCCGCTCCCCCGCGACGTCGCGGCACGGTCTGGCCACGGGGGGAAACACGGGGAGTTGCGGTGCTCGAGGGTCTCGAGGACGTGGGTTCGCTGACAGCGGGCCCTTGGATCTATGTGGTGGTGGGCCTGTCGGTCCTGCTGGACGTGTTCGTACCGGTGCTGCCCAGCGGCGTTCTGGTGATCACAGCGGCGACGGCGGCGGCCGCCGGCTCGGGCGCCGCGACCGGTCAGGTCCCCGGCGAGGTCCCCGACATCCTGGCCCTGACGCTGTGCGCCGCGACGGCCTCCGTCCTGGGTGACCTGGTCGCCTACCGCCTCGCCTGGCGCGGCGGCGCCCGACTGGACCGCGCCATCGCCCGCTCCCGCCGCCTGACATCAGCGCAGGAACGTCTCGGCACAGCCCTCGCCCGAGGCGGCGGCGCCCTGGTGGTACTGGCCCGCTTCGCCCCGGCCGGCCGCTCGGTCGTCTCGTTCGGCGCCGGCGCCACCCACCGCAGCGCCCGCGACTTCCTCCCCTGGTCCGCCCTGGCCGGCCTCGCCTGGGCCGTCTACAGCGTGGCCCTCGGCTATTTCGGCGCCCAGTGGCTGGGAGCGACGTGGCTGGCGACGGCGGTGTCGGTGGGGGCGCTGTTCGCGGCGGGCGCGGTGGCGACGTACTTGGTGCGGCGCAGGCCGGCGTAGACCTCTGTGACGCTGAGTGGCCGCCCGGGCGCATCGCGTGCACGATGGATCCCACGCAATGGGGCAAGCGCCGCCTACCGGGTCGCTCGGTGCAATCAGGTTGATATCAGTCAGGTCGGTATCGATCAGGTCGATCGATGGGTTCGCGTCCGACTCGCCCCGCCGCCGCGAGGAAAGGGACCCCCTGGCATGAGTGCCCGCGCGCCGAAGGCGACGAGAGCATCGCAGCGCGCCCGCGTGCGCACCGCCCTGGCCGGACTGCTCCTCGCGGCCACCGGTGCCGCGACGCTGGTCTCGTGCGGCGGGGACGACGGCGGCGACGGCGCCGCCTCTCCCAGGCCGACCCCTACTCCCCCCGATACGGCCTCGTTCTCCGGCACGGCGGCCACGGCCCTCTCCTCGCTCGAGGCATCCGCCCGCGAGCGGGCCTCCGCCGCGGCCTCCTCCGCCTCCGCCCGCGCCTCGGAGTTCGAGGCATCCGTGTCGGCGGAGATCATGCGGGCCAACCAGGCCGCCCAGCGGGAACTCGAGGACGTCGACGGCCGCGGCAACGCCACCGGGGACGTGTCGCTCACCGGAAAACCGCGCGCCGATACGGGCGGTCTGCTGGCCGTCGTCGTGAACATCACCAACCGCACCGACGAGACTGCGTCCTACGCGGTGCAGGTCGACTTCCACGACTCCGACGGCAAGGTCGTCGAGACCCGGTTCGTGGGCGCGGAGGACCTGGAACCCGGCGAGCGGGCAGAGCCGCTCGCGATCAGCCGCAAGCCTCCCGAGCCGCGCCTGACCGCCGAGATCGCCAAGGCGCAGCGGTACTGACGCCCACGATCACCGGAAGGCGCGTCACTTCGATCCGGCAGGCGCCGGAGGAACCCTCTAGCCCGCCCGGCGGACGGCCTGCCCCCGGATCTCCAGACCGGCCAGCAGGTCGGCCGTGGCTTCGGCGATCACATCGACGGCGCGGTCGAAGACCTCCTGGTTGTGCGCGGCCGGGGCGCGGAAGCCGGAGACCTTGCGGACGTACTGCAGGGCGGCGGCGCGGATGTCTTCCTCCGTCGCCTCTTCCGGCAACGCGGGCGGACGGAGTGTCTTGATGCTGCGGCACATGCCTACCAGTCTCCCTCGGACAGGGCCATGTCTGCCATGATCACGCCCGAGGCGGCCACCACTGAGGGGCCGACCGACGAGAGGAACCGCATGACGGCGCATCGCACGACGGCGAACGACCGACACACGGTGGCGGTACTGGGCCCGGGCGGCATAGGCGGCCTGCTCGCCGCACTCCTGTCCAGGTCCGGGCACCGCGTCATCTGCCTGGCCGGCGACGAGACGGCCAAGGCCCTGCGTACGACCGGAATCCAGGTCCGCAGTGGCCGTTTCGGGGACTTCACGGCTCAGGTGGAGGCGGACACCGAGCTCCGTGAACCCGTCGACGCCTGCCTGATCACGGTCAAGGCCACCGCCCTCGACACGGCCCTGTCCCGCGCCCCGCGCACAGCGCTCGGCGACGCCGTGATCGTCCCCTTCCTGAACGGCGTCGAACACCCGGAGACCCTCCGCGCGCACTACGACCCGGACCGCGTCGCCCCCGCGGTCATCCGCGTCGAGTCGACCCGCGTGGCGCCCGGGGAGATCGAGCACACAAGCCCCTTCGCGGAGATCGACCTGACGGGCGACACAGTCCCCCGCGACCACCTCGAAGCCCTCGCACAGACCCTGAACACAGCCGGCCCCACCACCCGCGTCCTCCCGGACGAGACGGCAGCCCTCTGGGCGAAGATGTCCTTCCTGGCCCCCTTCGCCCTCCTCACCACCCGCCACGCCCTCCCCCTCGGCGACGTACGCACGCACCACCGCGAGGAGTTGACGTCCCTGGTCGAGGAGACGGCAGCCGTCAGCCGTGCCTGCGGCGGCCCCGCCGACCCGACCGCGGCCCTCGCCCGCTACGACGCCTTCCCGGCCGCCACCAAGTCGTCCATGCAACGCGACGCCGAGGCCGGCCGCCCCCTCGAACTGGACGCGATCGGCGGAGCGTTGCTACGAGCCGCCGAACGCCACGCGGTACCGGCACCCGTAACGGCGCGCCTGGTGGCCGAGTTGAGGGACGCGGGCCACTAGCCGCCACACACCCGCACACCGTTGAGACTGAGCGCTCTGGTCGGCCCGGCCGGCCGACCAGAGCGTCCGGTCAGCGCGTGGCGAGGAACTCGAGCGTGTCGATCACACGGTTCGAGAAGCCCCACTCGTTGTCGTACCAGGCGACCACCTTGACGTGGCGGCCGTCGACGCGGGTGAGGGCCGAGTCGAAGATCGACGAGGCGGGATTGCCCACGATGTCGGACGAGACCAGCGGGTCGTCCGAGTACTCGAGGACGCCGGCGAGCGGCCCTTCCGCCGCGGCGCGGTACGCCGCCAGCACGTCGTCGCGCGTCACGTCCCGGGCGACGGTCGTGTTGAGTTCGACGATCGAGCCCACCGGCACCGGCACGCGGATCGAGTCGCCCGACAGCTTGCCCTCCAGGTTCGGCAGCACCAGGCCGATCGCCTTGGCGGCGCCGGTCGTGGTCGGCACGATGTTGACGCCGGCGGCCCGGGCGCGACGGGCGTCGCGGTGCGGACCGTCCTGCAGGTTCTGCTCCTGCGTGTAGGCGTGCACCGTCGTCATGAACCCGTGCTCGATACCGGCCAGTTCGTCGAGCACCTTGGCCAGCGGCGCGAGCGCGTTGGTGGTGCAGGAGGCGTTCGAGACGATCGTGTGCACGGCCGGGTCGTAGGAGTCCGTGTTGACCCCGAACGCGAGCGTGACGTCGGCGCCGTCCGACGGCGCGCTGACGAGTACCTTCCTCGCGCCCGCGTCGAGGTGGGCGCGGGCGGCCTTCGCCGACGTGAAACGGCCGGTGGCTTCCAGGACGATGTCGACGCCCAGCTCGGCCCACGGCAGCTGCGCCGGTTCACGCTCGGCCAGCACCGTGATCCGCCGGCCGTCGACGACGAGGGCGTCCCCGTCGACGGTCACCGGGCGCCCGAGCCGGCCGGCCGTGCTGTCGTAGGCGAGCAGCCGGGCGAGCGTCGCAGGCTCCGTCAGGTCGTTGACGGCGACGACCTCCAGGGCGCTGTCGCGCTCCAGCAGTGCGCGCAGCACATTGCGTCCGATGCGGCCGAAACCGTTGATGGCGATGCGAGTCATGAGTGATGTCCCTTCCCTTCGCCACCAGGGTCGCCCGCGGCTCGCGCCCCTGACAGTGGCGGGATCGCCATGGTTCAAAAGGATCCCGCCACACGGTTCAAAGGATTACGCGACACGGTTCAAAGGGTCCCGCCGCACTCCGCCACGCGGTGCCGGGCGGGTCACTCGCCCCGGGTGAAGGTGCGCCGGTACTCGCTCGGTGTGGTGCCGAGGATGCGCTGGAAGTGCAGGCGCAGGTTCGCGCCGGTGCCGAGCCCGATGTCGGCGGCGATCTGTTCGACGCTGCGCTGCGAACGTTCGAGCAGCTCACGGGCCAGGTCGATGCGAGCGCGCATCACCCACTGCATCGGCGTGTACCCGGTCTCCTCGACGAAGCGCCGGGAGAACGTCCGCGGCGAGACCTCGGCCTGCCGCGCCAGCGTGTCGAGGGTGAGGGGCTCGCCGAGCCGGTGCAGCGCCCACTCGCGGGTGGCGGCGAACCGCTCGCCGAGCGGCTCGGGGACGCTGCGCGGCACGTACTGGGCCTGACCGCCGCTGCGGTAGGGGGCGGCGACCAGACGCCGGGCCGCGTGGTTGGACGCGGCCACGCCGAGGTCGCTGCGCAGGATGTGCAGGCACAGGTCGATGCCGGAGGCGGCGCCGGCCGAGGTGAGCAGGCTGCCCTCGTCGACGAACAGCACGTTCTCGTCGACCTGGACGAGCGGATGCCGGGACACCAGCGCCCGCGTGTAGTGCCAGTGCGTCGTGGCGCGCCTGCCGTCGAGCAGGCCCGTGGCGGCGAGCGCGAAGGCGCCGGTCGAGATGGCGGCGAGCCGCGCGCCCCGCTCGTGGGCGGCGATCAGCGCATCGACGACGGCCTGCGGCGGGTCGTCGCGGTCCGGGAACCGATAGCCGGGGACGAAGACGATGTCGGCCCACGCCAGCGCGTCGAGACCGTGCTCGACGTAGTACGCCAGACCGTCACCACCGGCCACGAGCCCGGGCGCAGCCCCACACACCCGCACCTCATACGGCATGCTCGCGCGGGTCGTGAACACCTGCGCAGGAATCCCGACATCGAGCGGCTTCGCACCCTCCAGCACAAGGACGGCGACGCGATGCAGGTGGGAGGCAGGCACGGGAAGAGGTTACGTGGGGGCGTGACTTCAAGACGCCCCTGCGCGGACCGGCAAAGGATCCCGCCACGCGTCGCCGGGCGGGTCAGTGGCCACACCGAGACTCCGCACCGGGCGGACTGTCTTCCAGCGCCCACCCGAAGCGCTCACTGGCCAACTGACGTCTCAGTCCCACCCGTTCGCATGAACCCCCCAAAGACGCTCGCAACCCAAAATCGAACAGGCGTAGCATTGAGCCGTGGCTACGCCCTATGACTTTCCGAGTGACCTTCTCGCCGGTCAGGAGGAGCTACATCAGGTCCGGGCCGAGCTGTCGGCCCTCCTGAAGCAGCTTCCCTGGTCGGTCGTACCCCTGGACGGCTTCAGCGACGACAACGGCTGGCGCAAGGTCGAGCGCCCCGCCTCCCCCGGCTGGACCCAGGACCAGCAGGCCGAGGTGGAGAAACTCCGCCGGCGCGAGCACGAACTCGCGGTCTTCGTCAGCGGCCACCGCTTCTGGTCGGAAGTAGCGGGGGCGGAACGCGTGGACGCCCGCACAAAGCTGAAGCACGCCCACGCGCAGCCGGCTGACGAGCAGTAGCCGACGCGCGGCGAACTCGCCAACGAGACACCGCAGTTGAGCACCGCGCGACCACGCCGCACCTCGGCCCTGACGTCCGGCATGGCCGCCCCCCGGAGCAAAGGCCCGCCACCGTAAGGGCCTTCGTCATTTCCTGATCGCGCTTCACATAGGTCACAGAATCATTGCAGCGCCTTCACACATCCCACACATCGGTTAGGTTCACCCTCCACGCAGATTGCGCCAAGGGGGGCACATGAGCCAGCAGTACCCGCAGCAGCCCGGATACGGGGCACCACAGCAGCCGACGCAGCCCGGATACGGCTACCCGCAGCAGCCCGGTTGGGGGGCTCCCCCGCCCCAGCCGCCGAAGCGGAAGACCGGGAAGATCCTCGGCATCATCGGCGCCGTGTTCGTCGGCCTCATCGTGATCGGCGCCGTCGCTGGAGGCGGCGAAGACTCCACCGACAGCAGCAACAAGGACAAGGCCGTCGCCGCCACCTCCGACAAGCCCAAGGCTGCCGAGGAAGCCGCCGACAAGCCCGCCGAAGAAGCCGCTGACAAGCCCGCGGAAGAGGCACCGGCCGCCCCCGACAAGAGCCAGGCCGAGCAGTTCAAGGACTGCGTCGGCAAGTCCGGCACCGGCGCCGAGAAGGCAGCGGTCGGGCACGTCACCAAGGTGACCGGCGCCGACAAGAGCAACGACATCCTCGACGCCGCCGAAGTCTTCACCGACTACAGCGGCGGCTTCATGAGCGAGAACGCCGGCGACGCCAAGCTGATCGCGTCCGCGTTCGCGTCCTGCTACGAGTCGAAGAACGGGCTCGTGACGGTGTACGGCAAGGACGGGGACATGATCTCCAACGGGAACTACTGACCCGTCGCCGAACCGGCCCGGCTCGCGCCCGTGCGCGGCCGGGCCTTCGCACGCCCGGCGGTGAACATGATCACCGCGGGATTGCGGACACTACGTGGACCCCGGCCACGAGAACGGCCCCCCGGAAATCCCTCCGAGGGGCCGCAAAGCCCTAGCTGAGCTGGGCTTGAGTACTGGTGGGCGCGGACGGTTTCGAACCGCCGACATCCTGCTTGTAAGGCAGGCGCTCTACCACTGAGCTACGCACCCGGGACGAGTCGACAGCCTACATTGTCCCGGACCCTGTCCCGCAAACCGATATCACGGCCGGGACAGGAGGTCAGCTCTCCTTCTGAAGACCGAGCGGCAGTGGATCCTGACGCCAGGATCCATGCTCAGCCGCGTGCCCCGAGTGGTGCTGGACACGCTGGTCGCCCGCTTTCGCTCCGCAGCCGGGCGGCACGGATCGTGTCCGTGATCCGGGAGGGCGGGGGCGGGGTCCCTCACGTCCTCGGGAGTCCCGTCCGGCCTGGGCGGTCCGATGCCCGGCACGATCTCTCCGGTCGTGCGGGGGCGGTGTCGTCCGTCGCCGGATCGGGTGCCCGAGGGCGCGCCGTCCGATCGCCACGGCTGCCGCGTCGTGGCGAGTGGTCCTACGGGTGGAAGTCGTCAGTGGCTGCTGCCAGTGCTGGGCACCCCATCGGGAGGTGTACGCCGGGTCCACCGCGACAACCGCGATGTTCTGCTCGGCAGCCATCGAGACCAGTCTGGCCTTGAGCCGTGCGGTGGGGAGACGGGAGATGAGGCGGCGGAAGCGCTTGTTCCCGCCGTGCCTTTCTCGGCTCGTGCCTTCGATGAAGTCGAGGTCCTCGACCGCGATCGCCGCCACCCCGCATCTGCGGGCGTGGTGCAGCAGCCGGGTGAGCGCGTGCCGGAGCTGTGCGTCCCGGTGCCCGGCACTGCCCGACAGGTCGTAGAAGAACCGTCGGGGCTCGCCGATGGGGTTGCCGTGCACGTCGAGGTGCCAGGCGGCGAGGTGGTCGTCGTTCATGTCCACCGCCACCACGCCGTGCGCCAGTACGGCCTCGATCGGCGGCACCGGAGCCTGCCTGCGCTTCCAGGATGCAGTCACGTACCAGCGGTCGCGGACGGCGTCGTAGTGGACGCGGTACGCCACCGCTCGGTTCGCGGTGATCCGGTCCTGCCACTCGGTGGCCCGGTGGCTGAAGGACACGGTCGCCTCCAGCACGTACCGGCAGTGCGGGGCGTTGGCCAGGTGGGCAAGGGCAGCCGGAACCCTGATCGACAGCTCTCCGATGTCGGTGATGCGGATCGTCTCGTTGCCCCAGCGCTTGCCCGACTCCCCGTCCGCGGCGAGGAACATGCGAGCAGCCTGCCAGCGCTCCCGCCACGTCTGTCGACTCAGCCCGGCCTCGTCCAGATGGTGACGCACCCGCGCGAGCCTCTTGCCGCCGCGCACCACACGTACCGTGCCCGCCGCCCAGTCCGCCTCCAGAGCAGCCAGCCGCTCCTCAAGGACGCGAAGGCGGCGGGACTTGGCATGCCACTCCGAGCGGGTGGCGTAGCCGCGCACCAGCCCGGCCCGCTTGTCGCCCTTGGCACCGGGCGGGCGAGCCAGCCGGGCCTCGACGCGGCCGATCTGCCCCCGCAGCCACGCCATCTCGGCGGCCTGTCCGCGCCTCGCCAGCGCCCACTGGTCGTCCGTCGCCTTGGTGAGACTGCCGGCCCACCGAGCCGAGGAGGACACGGTCAGCGCCCGCTTCCGCGCAGCCCAGGCGGCCGAATCGTGGGCCCGTCCCTGCCTTGACCGCCCCGCGAGATCACCTGATGCCAGCGAGCCGAGGAACGTGCCGATCTCGGTCAGTACCGCCGCGTCCGCCGAAGACACGCGCAGGCGCGCGCGGATCGCCACCCCGGCCGGACCGGGCACCACGAACGGCGCCGCCAACTCCCGTAGACCGCCCACCCGTCACCCCCGACCGGAACTGAAGATCCTCTCATCGCATCCAACGACCATCTTCGGAGAATGTCACCTATTCGACGCGAGAACTGTTGTGCCGGCCACAAGGGCTCATGTGCGCGACCACGCACCCGCATCACCGGGGGCTAACCCCACCCTCGGTCCGGTAGCGCGCCGGATCCCCAGGAGAACCCCGGATCCGTACGGTCGAACCACCACCGCACCCTGGCCCGAAAAGGTCGGTCCCAGGGAAGTCCGAGGAAGTCCAGGGGGAGATCGTCATGGCCCGTACCGTTGCCGTCCGTGCTGTCGTAGTTGCCGGGGCCGTCGTGGTGCTTCTTGGTGGGGTCACCGCGTGTGGGGCCTCCGCCGGGGACGACAAGGAGCCGGAGCGGCGGTCGTTTGCGTTGGAGGGGCGGACGCTGACCGTTGACTCCGACGACTCCGCGTTGGAGATCGTGGCCGCCGACACGAACAAGGCCGGCGCGGTGCAGGTGACCCGGTGGTTCCAGGGGTCGGTCGCGATCGGGTCGGATCCGAAGGTGACGTGGGCGATGGAGGACGACCGGCTGGTACTGCGCGAGAAGTGCTCGGGCATGATCGCGAACTGCTCGACCAAGCACCGTATCGAGGTGCCGCGCGGTGTCACCGTGAAGGTCGAGGACGGGGACGGGAGCGTGCGGGCGCGGGGGTTCCGGGATGCGTTGAGCGTGCGTACGGGAGACGGGTCCGTGCGGGTCACCGACTCCAGCGGGCCGCTGGACCTGAGGACGGGGGACGGGTCGGTGCGTGTGTCCGACGTGTCCTCACGGCAGGTCAAGGCGCAGACCGGGGACGGTTCGGTGCGGCTCGAACTCGGCACCGTGCCGGACCTGGTGGAGACCCGCAGCGGCGACGGTTCGGTGACGATCGAGCTGCCCCGGGCCACGTACCGCGTGTCCACCGAGACCGGTGACGGCGCGGTCGATGTGTCCGTGCCCCGGGACGACACCAGCTCCCACGTCGTCTCCGCCCGCACCGGTGACGGAAAAGTCACTGTCCGAACCGCGAACTAACCGGCCCGTGTGTTCGTCCTAAACCGGTGGGAGAATGAGACCGGGCAGGGTGAATGACAGCACGGGAGAGGGATGTGACGGCGACACCTCCGCAGCCGAACTCGCCGTCAGTGCCGGGCGCGCCGGGACACCCCGCGCGGCAGGCCTCGTTTCCCGTACGTAGTGCCCGGGGCGCGCGCCTCGCCGTCCGCGACACCCTCGCCCTGGTCGCGCTCCCGCTCGTCGCCGCTCTCGTCCTGCCCGCCGCGTTCGCCGGTGGGGGTACGAGACGGTGGTTCGGTGGGCGGGCCGAGAGTCAGCGGGCCGAGGCGCAGGCCGCGAAGGATGCCGCGGCGGCCGCGTTCTACGAGCTGGACACCGCCCAGCGGGATCTGCGGATCTCGATCGAGACGATCGCGGCCGTCGACGCCTCCCCGGCCGCCCGCCGGGCGATCACCGACTTCGAGGCGCTCGGGCGGCGTATCGACGAGGTCAGTCACCAGTACATCCAGGCTGTCGACGCCCATGACCTCGACCGTGACGACCTGGAGGCTTCGGCCGCGGCGCATGCCCGTACGGAGCTGACGAAGGCCAAGGACGAGCTCGACAACGCCAAGCGCGAGCTGGATCGGTTCACGGACGGGCTCGGGCCGCTGCTCGGCAAGGCCGAGACGCAGCTGGCCCGTCTCGCCCCGGCTGTCGAGCGCGCCCGGCAGGGCCTGCTGTCCGCGTCGAACGCCTTGGATGCCGTACGGGGATCGGGGCTCCAGGCGGATGACCTGGCGGCGCGGCTCGCCGCCCTCGCCCCTGAGCTGACCAAGCTGAACCAGGGCGCCGGGCAGCATGGCGTGCCGCAGACGCTGGAGCGGGCCGAGCGGGTCGCGCGGGAGGCGGAAGCGGTCCGGGTGGAGGCCGAGCGGCTGCCGGAGAAGGCCGCCGAGATCGATCACCGGCTGGTGTCGCTGCGGACGCGCGCGCAGGCGCTGACCACGCGTGCCGGGCAGGTGGAGCCGGTGCTGAGCGAGCTGCGGCGGCGGTTCACGGTGGCCTGCTGGCAGGACCTCCAGGGCGTCCCGGACCAGGCCGGGGAGAACGTGCGGCAGGCGGAGCTGAAGCTGAAGGAGGCGCAGGCCGCGCGCGACGAGCAGCGCTGGCCGGACGCCACCGCGTTGCTGTCGACGGTGCGGGCGCTGCTGAACAGCACCGACGAGTCGGTGTCCGCCGCCGGTGACCGGCTGAGGCAGCTGAACGCCGTGCAGAAGGATCCGCAGCAGGAGATCGACCGGACCCGTTTCGCGATCCGGGACGCCCAGCGGCTGGCCATGGCGGGGCGGAACACGCCCGATCCGCGGCACGCGCGCCCGCTGGACGACTCCGTCGCCCGGCTGGAGCGGGCCATCGGCACGCTGGAGGGCCGTCACCCGGACTACTGGCACTTCCTGACCGAGACGGAGGCGGTACGGCAGACGGTGGCCCGGGTCGTCGCCCAGATCCGCGAGGAGCGCGGCGGCGCTCACTGACGGGGCTCGGCTCGGTCCCTACGAGGGGCCCGGGACGCCGGTTAACCTGTGCGCATGCCTCGCTACGAGTACCGCTGCCGCAGCTGCGGCGACACGTTCGAACTGAGCCGCCCGATGGCGGAGTCCTCCGCCCCCGCCGCGTGTCCTGCGGGGCATGACGACACGGTGAAGCTCCTGTCCACGGTCGCCGTCGGCGGCACGGCAAGCGCCTCCGCGGCCCCGAAGCCGAACGGCGGGAGTGGCGGGTGCTGCGGCGGGGGTTGCTGCGGCTGAGCTGCCGCGGGCCGGGCAGGTTCGGGCGGGGTTGGACGGGGATTGCTCGGACGGCTCCGCGGCTGGGCTGACGCCGGCTGCGGCGGGCTCCCTGGCTGACGTCGCTTACGGCGAGCACTGGTGCGACCGGGGTCGGCCGGCGCCGGCTGGGGCGACCCTGCTGCCGCCGTCGTCCACGGCGAGGACGGACGATCACGGCTGATCACGGCTGACGCCGCGCTGAGGCACCGGCCCCATCCGCGCGACGCCTACCGAGGCGGCCAGGCCCTCGGTTCCACCGCCCCGCTGACGGGCGCCACGCCGCCGACCCCGCGGACGTACGGCCCTGACGGGCGCCCGGCACTCACCCCGGCCGTCCACCACGCCGCCGTGCCGCAGGCGCTCGCAAGCCCTGCCGCAGGCGCTCTCCAGTCGCGAGCCGCGGCACCCGCCGGCCGCCGGCCCCACCTCGGTGCCGCCGCGCCCCCGCCTACTGCGGCGCCGACACCGCACCCGGGCGCCCGCAGCGCCCACCCGGGCTACCCGGCTCGCCCGGCACCGGCACCGCAGCGGCGCCCCGCGCCCTACTCGGCTCCCCGAGTCACGCTCAGGAACTCCCGGAGAATCCGCTCCCCCGCCAGCACCCCCCGCTCCGGCAGCGCACTGATCGCCGGTGCGGTCCAGTCGCTGTCGGCCAGCTCGCCATGGCCCGGGCGCCAGCCCCGGTCCGCGGCGAGGAGGAGGTCGGCGTCCAGGAGGGAGTCGCCCGCGGCGAGGGTGAGGTCGGCGCCGGTGCGGCGGGCGACCTCGTGCATGGCGGCGCTCTTGGTGAGGGGCTTCGGGACGGCGTAGAGCTTGCGGCCCTGCAGGGACACCGTCCAGCCACGGTTCTCCGCCCACACCGCGAGCTCCTTCACCCACTCCTCGGGCAGCAGTTCGCGCTCGACGACGAGGTAGGCGAAGAGGTCCTCGGCGATCCGGTGCTTGCGCACCCACGCCGGGGACGCCGACGCCATGAGGTGGTCCTGGACCTCGGCGAGCGGCGCGCACTGCTCGGCCAGCCGGGCCGTGACCTGTGCGTTCCAGTCGGGGTCGGAGACGCCGTCGACGAGCAGGTGGCCGCCGTTGGCGCAGATCGCGTACTTGGGCTCGGGGCCCGGCAGGCTGATGCGCTGGTACTGCTTGCGGGTCCGGGTCGTCGTCGGCACGAAGACCGCCGCGTCGCCGAGGTCGGTCAGCAGCTGGGCCGCGGTCTCGGTCATGTACGACAGCGGCTTGCTCTCGTGGACCTCCACGCACAGCAGCCTGGGCGCCCGCGCGTCCGGCATGGTCAGCGCGAGGGCCGCGGCGGAGTAGATGAGCGTACGGTCGAGGTCGCTCGCCACCAGTACCGGCATCAGAGGTTCACCGCCTTGCCGTCGGCACCCGTCGCACCCCGCGTGTACTTGGGGTGGATCAACCCCACGCAGGTGTACGGCAGTTCGGCGACCTCTTCCACCGGGACCCCTCTCTGTTCGGCCAGCAGACGTACATGGTCCAGGTCGGCTCCGGCGCCGGCCCGGGCCAGGATCTTCCAGGGCACCCGGCGCAGCAGCACGCGCGTGGTCTCGCCGACGCCGGGCTTGACGAGGTTCACGTCGTGGATGCCGTACTCCTCGCTGATGCGCTCGACGGCGGCCCAGCCCTCCCAGGTCGGCGTGCGGTCGCCGGACAGCAGTTCCTTGGCCGTCGCCTCGACCGCGTCGACGACCTCGGGGAAGCGTGCCGCGACGGCGTCCAGGAAGGCGACGGAGACGTCGGCGCCGGCGAGTTCGCGGTAGAACTTCGCGCCGTGGTAGTCGTTCGGGCCGACCAGGTCCGCGCGCAGGACCGTACGCGAAATCAGGCCGGACACCGTGGAGTTGAGGCACGCGGACGGGATGAGGAAGTCCTCGCGGGTGCCGTACGTCCGCACGCACGAGCCCGGGTCGGCCAGTACGGCGATCTCGGGGTCGAAGCCGGTGACGCCGTCGGACTTCTCGAACTCCTCCAGGGCCACGGCGAGTTCGCGGGTGATGGCGCCCTTGCCGGTCCAGCCGTCGACGAAGACGACGTCACGCGGGTCGTGGTGCTGCGCCAGCCGGCGCAGGGCGTTGGCGTCGATACCTCGGCCGCGCACGATCGACACGGCGTAGTGCGGGAGTTCGAGGTCGTGCCGGAACTGGGCCCAGCGGCGCATGAGCACGCCCACGGGGGTGCCGGCGCGGGCGAGCGAGACGAGCACGGGGCGCGGTGACCGCTCGGCGAGCACGAGTTCGGTGACGGCGCCCACGGCCTGCGCCAGTCGCGCCGCGGACTCCTCCAGGGCCGTGTGGAACAGGGCCTGGTACTGCTCGCTGGGCTGGTACTCCACCGGCAGCGACTCGGCGTAGTGCGCGCCGCCGCTCTGGATGGCCTCCTCGCGTTCCTCGGTCGGCGCCTCCAGCGTCACGTCCGAGAGGTCCTGCAGCAGCCAGCCGACCTCCTCGGGGGCGTACGAGGAGAAGGCGGGGCCGCGGAGGGGCTCGGGCAGCATGGTGGTGGTGTCTCCAGGAGAAACGGCGAGGCGCGGCGGCTCGGGGACGTACGACGGCACGACCGCGAGCAGGACGCGCGGGGTGTGGGCGGCGAGCTGCGCCAACAGGCCGTCGGGGGCGTGCAGTTCGGGGGTGTCGGCGGTCGAGTCGACGACGGCTATGACGGCGTCGAAGCCGGCGCCGGCGACGTTGTAGGCGTAGCGCTCGCCGGGGCCGTCGTCCGGGTCGTCGTGGGCCGGGAAGACGAGGCGGGTGCGTATCGCGTAGCCGGGGTCGTCGACGGCGAGGACGGGTGAGCGGGTGGTGGTCGAGTAGCGGACCTCCGCGTCGGCGACCTGCTCCAGCTCACGGGCGAGCCTGAGGGGCGCGTACATCAGCTCTTCGAACCCGAGCACGAGGACGCTCCGCGCGTCAGCCGGGAGGGCCTCTGCGAGGCGGGCTGCCATGGCGGGGAGGGCGGCTTCGAGGCGGGTGCGGTGCTGCGGGGTGAAGCCGTGCCGGCCGCCGTCGGGGAGGCGGCGGGGCCAGGCCAGTTCGACGCGGGTGAGGTGGGGGGCGGTGCGGTCGTCGTCCGGGTGCGGGCCGGTGGGGGCCGGTCGCGCAGTTCCCCGCGCCCCTGGGGGGTGGGGCCGGCCGTCGGCTTCAGGACTCCGGGCGAGAACCTCCGACGCCTCGTCGGACGCGGGTCCTGCATCGCCCTCAAGGGGCGCGGGGAACTGCGCGACCAGCCCCGACGGCGCCGCAGACGACGAAGTACCCCCCGCGGCACTCTCCGCCTCGTACCGCGCCACCAACGCCTGCCCCTTCTCCAGCACCCCCTCAGGCAGCCGTACGGTCCCCGAAGCGGCCGCCACCAGGTCCACCCGGGCCCCGATCTCCCGGGCGAAGTCCGCGAGGCGCCCCGCGTCGGCCGCCGACCGCATGTCGACCAGGGCGACGACCACGTACCTCCGCCGCGGATACCGCGAATGAAGATCCCGAATGGTGTTCAGCACCGTGTTCCCCGTGGAGAACTCGTCGTCGACCAGGACCAGCGGCCCGTCACCGACCAGCAGCGCCGGGTCCTCCGGCAGCAGCAAGTGAGACGTGGCGTGCGAGTGGGACTCCTCGAAGCCGCCCGCACGGGCGACCCCGGCGACCGGGCGGCGCGTGGAGTGCAGATACGGGGCGAGACCCACACCGTCGGCGACGGAGTGGCCGAGCCCGGTCGCCGTCTCCGCGTAGCCGAGGACGACCGCCCTGGCGGCCTCCTCCGCGCCCAGCAGGTCCCGCACCCGGCGTCCGAGGGCGAAGCCGGCGCCGTACACCACGGAGGGTGACTGCGGTACGTGCTTGCCGAGCACGTTGGAGACGAGCAGATGCGCCCGCTTGGGGTTGCGGCGCAGGGCGAGGCCCAGCATCTCCGTGAGCCCGTCATCGCCCACGAGCTGGACTCCGAGCCGCTCGGCGACCCAGCTCCCGGACCAGACCCCGTCGTTCACTGCGTTGTTCATGCGTCCCTTGGTCAGCTTTCGTTCGGCCGGTGGATTGCGGCCGTTCGGCCTGGTCAGGCCGGGATTCCGGCGGCGAGCAGTTCCACGAAGCCGATGTCCTCGTTGGCCACACCGAACACCTCGGCCCGCAGCATGGTCCGCTCGGCCCACGCCCGGTGCGGCTTCACCTCGTTCATCTTGTTCGTGTACTGCGACCTCAGCACACCCCCGCCGCAGCGCTCGGGCTTCAGGATGTCCTTGGCATCGCTGAACTCCTCGTGGCTGACCACGGACAGTGCGTGTACGGGCAGCACGTGGGAGGGGTGGATGCAGGTCTTGCCGAGCAGGCCGTTGGCGTGGTCGAGCGTGATCTCGCGGAGCAGGCCGTCCATCGAGTGCTCGATGAGGGCCTCGCGCAGCTCCTCGGCCTGCCCTTCGAGGAAGGGGCTGCGGCGCAGCTGCGGCTTGAACATACGTTCCTGCACGCGGAAGTACTCCCACACCGGCCCGGTCACCGTGAACCCGGTGCCGTCGGCCCGCCCCAGCATGTTCACCACGTCGGCGATCACGGAGGCGACGATCTGGACGTCGTACGCGGTCATGTCAGGGGCCCGGCGCAGTCCGTACGACGAGCAGAAGTCCGTGACCCCGAGGCGCAGCGCCAGCACCCGATCCCGGTACTTGTCGACGGCGCGGAAGATGCCCTCCAGGCTCTCCACGCGCGACTCGCGGTACAGCAGGGCGGGCGACTCCAGCACCGGCATGGCGAACAGCCGGCGCCCGCTTTCGGCCTCCGCGAGGGCGAGGGCCTCCAGGAAGGGCATGCCGCGCTCTTCGGTGAACTTCGGCAGCACGAATCCGGACAGCAGCGCCACGGCGGGTCCGAGCCGGCGTACGAGATCGGGGATCTGCTCGGGCGTACGGACGCGGATGAAGAGCAGCGGGAGATCCGCCGCGCCCTCGCGTCCGGCGAGGTCGGTGAACTGGCGGACCAGGTTCTCCTCGCCCTCCGCCACGTCCTCGTCGCGGATGGAGTCCTCAAGGCACAGCACCATCGAGACCACGCCGCGTCCGGTCTGCTTGACGATGTCGTCGGCGAGCCGCGGCCGCGTGGCGGGACTGTAGAGCGTGGCGCCCAGGGCCGCGGAGAGCAGCCTGGCCGGAGAGTCGGCGGAGAATTCGCACGGCTCCCGGTGGAAGAGGCGCTGTCGCACCTCCGGGGCGATCTGCCCGAAATGACGCATAGAGCTCCCCCGTGGTGACTTTGTGGCCCCTGTGACCGGTTCACAGGTGGCCGGTAATAGTACGTAGATACCCATGTCAGGGGTTCCCGACGGGCATGAATTTCTGGTAACGCGGACAAACACGAGCGCGCACGGCCTGTGCACCCCCGCGTTGTCGTGACCAGGACGGAGAGGGCAGGATGATCGCATGACGCACGCGATGTTGAAGGGGTCGAACGTCCCGCTCGAAGTCACGACGGTACGCGCCGTGCTGCGCTGGACGCCCGGGCAGGGGGTCCCGGATGTCGATGCCTCGGCACTCCTCCTCGGCCCCGACGGTCGCGTGCGCTCCGACGAGGACTTCGTCTTCTACAACCAGCCCCGGCACCCCTCAGGGCAGGTCTGGCGGCTCGGCAAGAAGCGGGGTGCCGACGGCCTCACCGACACGATCCAGACAGATCTGTCCGGTGTCGAGCCGAGCGTCGGCCAGATTCTTCTGGTCGCCTCGGCGGACGGCGTCGCCTTCGACCGCGTACGGGATCTGCGCATCCTGCTGTACGACGCGGCAGCCGCGGACGGCGATCCGCTGGCGTACTTCGACATCAAGCCGGAGACGGGCGAGGAGACGGCCCTGATCTGCGGCGAGCTGTACCGCCGTGGCGAGGTCTGGAAGTTCCGCGCCCTGGGCGAGGGCTACTCGGACGGCCTGCGGGGCCTGGCCACGGACTTCGGTATCTCGGTGGACGAGTCGGAGATGGCCGAGGAGGCGAGGCCGGTCCCCGCACCGGAGATCTCCCAGCCCCTGCCCCCGGAGCAGCCCACCACGACGCTCCCGCCCCAGCCGTCGTACGGCTACCCCCAGGCCCCGCAGCAGCCCCCGCCGACCCAGCCCGCCTACGGCTACCCGCAGCCGACCGGCCAGCCGGCGATGGCCCAGTCGGGTTACGGCTACCCGCCGCCGGTGACGGCCCCTGCGACCCAGGGCTTCAGCCTGCCGCCGCAGGGCCCGCAGTTCATCGGGCGCTAGTTGCAGCGCCCAGAGGGGCGCGGGGCTGCATCGATATGCGGCTCCGCCGCGCGGGCGCGACCAGCCACAGGACACCCGCAGCCGCGACACGGGACAGAGTCCCGGGCCACTGGGCGCACCGGCCAGGACACCGGCGTCAGCGCTCCGCCTTCGTTTTGTAGCCGCGCCCCCACTGCAACCCCCACCCGAACAACCGGTCCAGTTCGGCCTGGAAGCCGTAGACGAACTTGACCTCGCGCCGGACCCAGATCTCCCCCTTCACGTTCTCGATCATCACCACCGCACAGGACCTGGCCTGCGGATGCCGCTCGTCGAGGCCGATCTCGATGCGGGGCCCGTTGCTCGGGTAGAGCGTGACGATCGCGTGCGTGCGGTCGAACGCCGGCGTCTGGTCGTAGATGTACACGAAGACCAGCAGCCGCTTGATGTTCTCCCGGTGATCGAGGTTGACGTAGATCGTCTCCCCGGACGCCGACCCGAACCGGTCGTCCCCGCTGAGCTTCACGTACGGCGGCCCGTTGGCGTCCCCGAGGAACCCGCCCAGCGGCTGGACGACGCCCTTCGTCCCGTCGGTGAGCTCGTACAGCGCCCCGAGGTCGAGGTCGACGTTGACCATGCTCTGGCTGTGTCCGACGACCTCCGGCGGCTTGAGCGCCTTGAACGGATGCCGCAGCAGGCTCTCCCGCTGAGACCCGCCGATGTCGGACGTGCGCATGCGCCACGTCAGGTTGATCCGCAGATGCCCCGTGGCGGCGCCCTGCTTGGTGAGCGAGACGCGGTCGTGCCGCTTCGTCAGCTCGATCGAGTTCGATGACGCGCTGCCCGAGTCGAACTCGGCCGCCCGGCCCCGCCAGAGCCCGTCCAAGAAGCCCATTCCGCCCCCACGTCCCACGAAGACCTGTGTTCACTTGGAAAAACCGGCGGGGCGGCCGGAGGCCCGGCCGCCCCGCACAGAGCGTTCCTCACCCGCAGGGGTGTCACACCCCGGACGAGACCTCAGTCTTCTCGTCCGAGCCCTCCGCTTTTCCCTCCGCTGCCGCCAGCGCGCGGTTGCGGCGCACCGAGGACCAGAAGGAGGCGCCGATCAGGACGACACCGATCAGGCCGGTGATGATCTCGTTGATCTCGTACTGGATGGTGACCAGCAGGATCATGGCGAGCGCGCCGATCGCGTAGTGCGCGCCGTGCTCCAGGTAGACGTAGTCGTCGAGGGTGCCCTGGCGGACCAGGTAGACGGTGAGCGACCGGACGTACATCGCGCCGATACCGAGGCCCAGCGCCATCAGGACGATGTCGTTGGTGATGGCGAAGGCGCCGATCACGCCGTCGAAGGAGAAGGACGCGTCCAGGACCTCGAGGTAAAGGAACATGAAGAAGGCGGCCTTGCCGGCGAGGGCGACCGCGGAGCGGGGCTTGCCGGAGCGCACGGCCTCTTCCTCGGCCTCGTGCTCGCGTTCCTCCTCCTCTTCGAGCTTGTCCTCGAAGTAGCCGGAGAGACCGCCGACGATCATGTAGGTGATCAGGCCGCCGATGCCGGAGAGCAGGACCGTCTCCGCCTTGTCGACATGCGCGCCGCCATGCTGGTGGGCGTTGGCCGCGAAGGTCAGTGCGGAGATCAGCAGGACGATCAGCGCGATGCAGACCGACAGCATGTCGATCTTGCCGAGCTTGGCCAGCGGGCGCTCCAGCCAGCCGAGCCACTTGATGTCCCGGTCCTCGAAGATGAAGTCGAGGAAGATCATCAGCAGGAACATGCCACCGAAGGCGGCGATCGCCGGGTGCGCGTCGGTGACGAGCTCCTGGTAGCGGTCCTTGTCGCTGAGCGCGAGGTCGACCGCCTCGATCGGCCCGAGGCCGGCGCTGATCGCGACGATCACGACGGGGAAGACCAGTCGCATACCGAAGACGGCGATCAGGATGCCGATGGTGAGGAAGATCTTCTGCCAGAAGGCATTCATCTTCTTCAGAATTCCGGCGTTGACCACCGCGTTGTCGAAGGACAGCGAGATCTCGAGGACGGAGAGGATCGCCACGATGCCGAGGGCGGTCCACCCCCCGAAGAGGACCGCTGCAACGAGGCCGAGCGCGGTGACCGCGAACGACCAGCCGAAGGTTTTCAGAACCACTGGCTACCCAATCCCTGTGTGTACGGGTCTGGCCCGCGCACTCGGCTTTACGAAACTTTGAACCGAAGTCTAGTCGGCCACCCTTCGCACCCCACCGGGGCCCGGCTTTTGCTCATAACGCGTTATGAGACGCTGACCCCGAAGTCGAGCGCGATGCCCCGGAGTCCGGACGCGTACCCCTGTCCGACCGCTCGGAACTTCCACTCTCCCTGGTATCGGTAGACCTCGCCGAAGATCATGGCGGTCTCGGTGGAGGCGTCCTCGCTCAGGTCGTAACGGGCGAGTTCCTGGCCGTCGGCCTGGTTCACCACGCGGATGAAGGCGTTGCTGACCTGGCCGAAGGTCTGGCCGCGCTCGTCCGCCATATGGATCGAGACGGGAAAGACGATCTTGTCGCACTGGGCCGGCACCTTGGAAAGGTCGATCAGGAGCGACTCGTCGTCGCCGTCACCCTCGCCGGTGAGGTTGTCCCCGGTGTGTTCCACCGAGCCGTCCGGGCTCTTGAGCTGGTTGTAGAAGACGAACCACTCATCGCCCAGGACCCGGCCGCTGCTGCACACCAGTGCGCTGGCGTCGAGGTCGAAGGGGGCTCCGGTGGTGGAGCGCGCGTCCCAGCCGAGCCCGATCATCACCTGGGTGAGATTGGGTGCGGCCTTGGACAGGGAGACGTTTCCTCCCTTGGCGAGCGTGACGCCCATGATGCTGGTCCTCCCCGCGTGATGCTTGTTTGGTTGTCCTGCGCATCCGGCGCCGCACCCAAACGGATGCGGCGCCGGACTCAGCCAGTGGTGTCCTGAACGGTCACCCCCGATGTCGAACTCAGACGTTCACACCGAAGTCCTGCGCGATGCCGCGCAGACCCGACGCGTAGCCCTGGCCGATGGCGCGGAACTTCCACTCCGCACCGTGCCGGTACAGCTCGCCGAAGACCATCGCGGTCTCGGTGGACGCGTCCTCCGAGAGGTCGTAGCGCGCGATCTCGGCGCCGCCGGCCTGGTTCACGACGCGGATGAACGCGTTGCGCACCTGCCCGAAGGACTGCTGGCGGTTCTCGGCGTCGTAGATCGACACCGGGAAGACGATCTTCTCGACGTCCGCCGGGACGCCGGCGAGGTTGATCTTGATCTGCTCGTCGTCGCCCTCGCCCTCACCGGTGAGGTTGTCGCCGGTGTGCTCGACCGAGCCGTCGGCGCTCTTGAGGTTGTTGAAGAACACGAAGTTCGCGTCGCTCGCGACCTTGCCCTCCGCGTTCGTCAGCAGCGCGCTGGCGTCGAGGTCGAAGTCGGTGCCGGTCGTGGTGCGGATGTCCCACCCCAGACCGACGATGACCGCAGTGAGGCCCGGGGCCTCCTTGCTCAGTGATACGTTGCCGCCCTTGCTGAGGCTGACTCCCACGAGTCCTCCATTGGTTTCCAGGGGCGGGGAGCCCCGCCGTGCGTGTGATATCGGATCAACGAGTCGATCCTAGTAACGGGTTCCCGTGGCTTGCATGCCTTGGTACCGAAGAATCACGGGTGTCGGTCACCAGAGGGACCGGACGGGATCAGAGGGTGTCGAGCGCCTTGACGTACTCGCTCAGGTCGCGCGCGTCCGGCAGGGCGTTGACGACGGTCCAGCGGACCACGCCCTCCTTGTCGATGACGAAGGTGCCGCGCACCGCGCAGCCCTTGTCCTCGGCGAAGACACCGTAGGCACGGCTGACCTCGCCGTGCGGCCAGAAGTCGCTGAGCAGCGGGTACTCCAGACCCTCCTGCTCCGCGAAGACGCGCAGGGTGTGGATGGAGTCGTTGGAGACGGCGAGGACCTGCGTGTCGCGGTCGGAGAACTGCGGCAGGTTGTCGCGCACCTCGCACAGCTCGCCGGTGCACACGCCGGTGAAGGCGAAGGGGTAGAAGAGCAGGACGACGTTCTTGGAACCGCGGAAGTCGGAGAGCTTCACGGTCGCGCCGTGGTTGTCCTTGAGCTCGAAGTCGGGGGCCTTGTCGCCGACCTGGATCGCCATCGTCGTGAATGTCCCTTCGGTGAGGCTGTTCGGGTGGCATCCACCCTACGCAGCGATCTCCGGGGAGCACGCATGAGCCGGGCTGGACTTTGCAGTCCAGCCCGGCAACGTGGGCCCGTACGGCCGCTCCGGCACCTACGGAGCCTCTCAGCCGTGGGTCACTTCGATTCCGCTACTTCTTGGACTTCGCGGCCTTGGGCGTCACCAGCCGGCTGCCACTCCAGTCCTTGCCGACGCTGACGCTCTTGGACGCCGACAGACCCGCTGTGGTCGACGCTTCAGAGATGTCGCTGGGCTCCACGTAGCCGTCACGGCCGGTCTTGGGCGTGAGGAGCAGGATCGAGCCGCCTTCTTCGATGTACGTGGTGGCGTCCACCAGCGCATCCGTCAGGTCGCCGTCCTCGTCGCGGAACCACAGCACCACGGCATCGGCTACGTCGTCGTAGTCCTCGTCCACGAGTTCGCTGCCGACGACTTCCTCAATGGACTCGCGGAGTTCCTGGTCTACGTCCTCGTCGTAGCCGATCTCCTGGACCACCTGCTCGGGCTGGAACCCCAGCCTGACGGCAGGGTTCGTCCGCTCCTCCGCGTGGTCCGCGGTCGCGCTCACGGGTTGCCTCCTGATCATGTCTTGGGAATAACTCAGCCACGCGCGTGCGCGAAGCATTGGCCGTAGTCCACACGGGCGGGGCGGATCGCGCAAGTACCCGGCCGTTCAGACCGCCGAAACGGTGACGTTCCTGAACGTGTCACCGCAACTCCAGGCACGCCACCATGGTCTCAAGGTGACGCCCGCCACACCAATCTGCCCCCTTTGTGCGTTTGGGAACCATCCATGGTCACTCCGCCGTTTACCAGGCCCCGGGTTACCTCACAGTAGAGATGACGTTTGGCGCCCCGAGGTACACGATGGGGAGCGGTGCAGACCCTGAGAAACACGGCCCTCTGACAGGTAAGGAACAGCGTGGCTTCCGGATCAGATCGCAACCCGATCATCATTGGCGGCCTTCCGAGTCAGGTTCCTGACTTTGATCCCGAGGAAACCCAGGAGTGGCTCGACTCCCTCGACGCCGCCGTGGACGAGCGCGGCCGGGAGCGGGCCCGCTATCTGATGCTGCGGCTGATCGAGCGGGCCCGCGAGAAGCGCGTGGCCGTGCCCGAGATGCGCAGCACGGACTACGTCAACACGATCGCCACCAAGGACGAGCCGTTCTTCCCGGGCAACGAGGAGATCGAGCGCAAGATCCTGAACGCGACCCGGTGGAACGCCGCGGTCATGGTGTCCAGGGCCCAGCGCCCCGGCATCGGCGTCGGCGGTCACATCGCCACGTTCGCCTCCTCTGCCTCCCTCTACGACGTGGGCTTCAACCACTTCTTCCGCGGCAAGGACGAGGGCGACGGCGGCGACCAGGTCTTCTTCCAGGGCCACGCCTCCCCCGGCATCTATGCGCGCGCGTTCCTGCTGGACCGTCTCAGCGAGCAGAACCTCGACGCCTTCCGGCAGGAGAAGTCGAAGGCACGGTACGGCCTGTCCAGCTACCCGCACCCGCGGTCGATGCCGGACTTCTGGGAGTTCCCGACCGTGTCGATGGGCCTCGGCCCGATCGGCGCGATCTACCAGGCGCGGATGAATCGGTACATGGAGGCGCGCGGCATCGCGGACACCTCCAAGTCGCAGGTGTGGGCGTTCCTGGGCGACGGCGAGATGGACGAGCCGGAGTCGCTCGGCCAGCTGTCCATCGCCGCGCGCGAGGGCCTGGACAACCTCACCTTCGTGGTCAACTGCAACCTCCAGCGCCTCGACGGGCCGGTGCGGGGCAACGGCAAGGTCATCCAGGAGCTGGAGTCGATCTTCCGAGGCGCCGGCTGGAACGTCATCAAGCTGATCTGGGACCGCACCTGGGACCCGCTGCTCGCGCAGGACCGCGACGGCCTCCTGGTCAACCGGATGAACACCACGCCGGACGGCCAGTTCCAGACGTACGCCACCGAGACCGGCGGCTACATCCGCGACCACTTCTTCGGCGACGACCAGCGGCTGCGCACGATGGTCGAGGGCATGACCGACGACCAGATCCTGCACCTGGGCCGCGGCGGTCACGACCACAAGAAGATCTTCGCGGCGTTCTCGGCGGCAAAGGCGCACAAGGGCCAGCCGACGGTGATCCTGGCCAAGACGATCAAGGGCTGGACGCTCGGTCCCAACTTCGAGGGCCGCAACGCCACGCACCAGATGAAGAAGCTGACGGTCGACGACCTCAAGCGCTTCCGCGACCGGCTGCACCTGCCGATCGCCGACAAGGACCTGGAGAGCGGGCTCCCGCCGTACTACCACCCTGGGCGGGACTCCGAGGAGATCCAGTACATGCACGACCGCCGCAAGGGGCTCGGCGGGTACGTCCCGACGCGTGTCGTGCGCTCCGAGCCGCTGGCGCTGCCGGACGACAAGACGTACGCGACCGTGAAGAAGGGCTCGGGGCACCAGTCCATCGCGACGACCATGGCCTTTGTCCGGCTCCTCAAGGACCTCATGCGGGACAAGGAGATCGGTCGGCGGTTCGTGCTGATCGCGCCGGACGAGTACCGCACGTTCGGCATGGACTCGTTCTTCCCGAGCGCGAAGATCTACAACCCGCTCGGCCAGCAGTACGAGTCGGTCGACCGAGAGCTGCTGCTCGCCTACAAGGAGTCGCCGCAGGGCCAGATGCTGCACGACGGCATCTCGGAGGCGGGCTGCACGGCCTCGCTGATCGCGGCGGGTTCGGCGTACGCCACGCACGGCGAGCCGCTGATCCCGGTGTACGTCTTCTACTCGATGTTCGGATTCCAGCGCACCGGCGACCAGTTCTGGCAGATGGCCGACCAGCTGGCGCGCGGTTTCGTGCTGGGCGCGACCGCCGGCCGTACGACCCTGACCGGTGAGGGTCTCCAGCACGCCGACGGCCACTCGCAGCTGCTCGCCTCGACGAACCCGGGCTGTGTCGCGTACGACCCGGCGTACTCGTACGAGATCGCGCACATCGTGCAGGACGGTCTGCGGCGGATGTACGGCGGGGACGCCGAACACCCCCACGGCGAGGACGTCTTCTACTACCTCACCGTCTACAACGAGCCGATCCAGCACCCGGCCGAGCCGGAGGACGTGGACGTCGAGGGCATCCTCAAGGGCGTCCACCGCATCAGCGAGGGCACTTCGGGGTCGATTCCGGCGCAGATCATGGCGTCCGGTGTGGCGGTCCCCTGGGCCGTCGAGGCGCAGAAGCTCCTCGCCGAGGAGTGGGACGTCAAGGCGGACGTCTGGTCTGCGACGTCGTGGAACGAGCTGCGGCGCGAGGCCGTGGCGTGCGAGGAGCACAACCTGCTGCACCCGGAGGAGGAGCAGCGGGTGCCGTGGGTGACGCGGAAACTGAGCGGCGCCGAGGGGCCGTTCGTGGCCGTTTCCGACTGGATGCGGTCGGTGCCTGACCAGATCTCGCGGTGGGTGCCGGGGACGTACCAGTCGCTGGGTGCGGACGGGTTCGGCTTCGCGGACACCCGCGGTGCGGCGCGGCGCTTCTTCCACATCGACGCGCAGTCGATCGTGGTGGGAGTGCTCACCGAGCTGGCCAAGGAGGGGAAGGTGGACCGGTCGGTGCTGAAGCAGGCGATCGACCGCTACCAGTTGCTCGATGCGTCGGCGGCGGATCCGGGGGCCGCGGGCGGCGACGCGTAGCGTCCGTCAACTGCTCGATGGGGTGGTGTGCCCGTGGGTGACCCGCGGGCACACCACCCCTTCACATTTCCTACGATGCGGCCATGACGCGACCGCTCACGCAAGTCCGTTGGGAACGGTTCACCCAGCGACCCCTTTTCGCCCTGGCCCTGGCCTTTGCCGTGGCCTATGCCGTGCCGATCGTCTCGCCCGACGCGGGCCCGGAGGTGGTGGACGTGTGCCTCACGGTGGAGTGGGTGGTGTGGGGTGCGTTCGCGGTGGACTACGTCGTCCGGCTCGGACTCGCGGAGCGACGCGGGGAGTTCGTGCGGTCGCACTGGCTGGATCTGGCGGCGGTGCTGCTGCCGGTGATACAGCCGCTTCGGTTGCTGCGGCTCGTGTCGACGCTGCTGCTGGTGGGGCAGCGGGCGCGGATGGCTTCGCAGATACGGCTGACCACGTATGTCGCCGGGGCGGTGGTCGGGCTGCTGATGTTCGGGTCACTGGCGGTGCTGTCCGTGGAGCGGGACTCACCGAACGGGAACATCAAGACACTGGGTGACGCGGTGTGGTGGTCGTTTACCACCATGACGACGGTCGGGTACGGGGATCATGCGCCGACCACCGGGGTGGGGCGGATGCTCGCGGTGGGGCTGATGCTGTCCGGGATCGCCCTGCTGGGTGTCGTGACCGCGAACATCGCCGCGTGGTTCATAGCGCGGTTCGAGAAGGACGACGTGGAGGAACGACGGCAGACGGAGGCGATACGGGTGCTGACGGAGGAGGTTCGAGCCCTCCGGGCGGAGGTCGCACTGCTGTCGGGGGCGACTGTGCCGGGGCAGGTTGTCGAGAAGCAGCCACGTTGACCCGTGGGGCGGGGTTGGCACGCTCGCCCGCCCGCGCCGGCGGGGTGCCGCTGCGTCCACCCGTGCCGCCCAGCGGCACCACTGCCCGCAGTTGGGTGGGCGCTGCCACACCGGCACCGTTGCCCGCAGCCACGCCTGCCCAGGCGCGGCTGTGTCAGAAGAAACCGTTCCCCGGGGTCGCCGTTCCCGCCAGCCACAGGATGGCCAGCAGGGTGTCGATGGCGCCCAGGACCACCGCGATCAGGGCGGGGACGGGGCGGGCTCCTGACCAGGTTCGGCCCATGGCCAGCCAGCCGCAGATGACTGCTGCCGGGCCGAGGATGAGGCCCAGTACGAAGAAACCGGCGACCGCGCAGATGGTTCCGACGATCCCCAGAGTCGCGCGATCCGGCCCGGTCCGTGACCACGTCCGGCCACGTGAGCGGGGGTGCCTGCGCGTTCCGTGCGAGAAGCCCGCCATCGTCAACTCCCTGATTCGGCGTTCGACTTGGCGAGTACCCACGGTGCGCGGCTCATGCCTGCGCGTCCGGGCCTGTGGCGCGCCGACCCCCTCCGGCAGCGCGCCGCAGGCCCTGGCTTGACCCACTGTGACCTGCACGCTTGCCGGAGGGGAGGGGTCTTCGGCGGAGTCACTCTGATAGGCGAACTCCGCCGGAATCCCGTCAGATGTGGGCCGCGCCCGCACCCGCTTCCGCGTTCTCGCCCCGCTTGGTGAGGAACGCCACGAAGACCGCGACGACCGCCACACCGGCGGCGACCAGGGACGCCAGGCTCATGCCCGAGATGAACGTGTCGTGCGCGACGTCCGTGATCTTCGCGGCGATGGCGTCCGGCGTACCGGGAGCCAGCGGCGCCACGCCGACCTGGACCGCCTCGGAGGCCTGGGCCTCCTGTGCGGCGGTGAGCGGCGGCAGACCCGCGGACGTCCAGTTGCCGGCGAGGTCGCTGTCGACCTTGGAGGCCATGACGGCGCCCAGGACGGCCGTACCGAGGCTGCCGCCGATCTGCATCGCGGCCTGCTGGAGACCGCCGGCGACACCGGACAGCTCCATGGGCGCGTTGCCGACGATGACCTCCGTGGCGCCGACCATGACCGGCGCGAGGCCGAGGCCGAGCAGGGCGAACCAGACCGACATGATGCCGCTGCCGGTGTCCGTCTCCAGCGTGGACATGCCGTACATGGCGATCGCGGTGAGCGCCATGCCGCCCGCCAGCGGGACACGCGGACCGAACTTGGTGATCATCGCGCCCGCGAGCGGCGAGCCGACGATCATCATTCCGGTGAGCGGCAGCAGGTGCAGACCGGCGTCGATCGGGCTCATGCCGTGGACGTTCTGGAGGTAGAACGTCACGAAGAACAGGCCGCCCATGAACGCGATGGCCATCAGGACCATCAGCACGACACCCGCGGACAGCGGGACCGAGCGGAACAGGGCCAGTGGGATCAGCGGCTCCTTGACCCTCGTCTCCCAGAACGCGAAGAGCGCGAAGCCCACTACCGACCCGGCGATGAACAGCCACGTCTGACCGGCGCCCCAGCCCCACTCCGGGGCCTTGATCAGGGCCCAGACCAGGGAGAACATCGCCGCCGAGAGCAGGGCTATGCCGAGGATGTCGAAGGAGCGCGGCGCGTTCTCGGCACGGTGGTCCAGGAGGATCACGACGCCCAGGACGACGGCGAGGATGCCGACCGGCACGTTGATGAAGAACACCGACTGCCAGTTGACGTGCTCGACGAGGACGCCGCCGAGGATCGGGCCGCCGGCGGTGGAGGCGCCGATGACCATGCCCCAGATGCCGATGGCCATGTTGAGCTTCTCGGCCGGGAAGGTGGCCCGCAGCAGGCCGAGCGCGGCCGGCATCAGCAGCGCGCCGAACAGGCCCTGGAAGACACGGAAGGTGACGACCGCCGCGATGCTGCTGGACAGGCCGATCGCACCGGAGGCGGCGGCGAAGCCGACCACACCGATCAGGAAGGTCTGCCGGTGTCCGAACCGGTCACCGAGCTTGCCGGCGGTGATCAGGGCGACCGCGAGGGCGAGGAAGTAACCGTTGGTGATCCACTGGACCTGGGCGAAGGTGGCGCCGAGGTCCTTCTGGATGGCCGGGTTGGCGATGGCCACGATGGTGCCGTCGAGGGCCACCATCATCACCCCGACCGCGACGGTGATGAGGGTGAACCAAGGGTGGCCTCGCAGCCCCTTGGCCGGCGTCGCATCCGACGGGGCTACTGGTGCCTGGTCCCCCGGCCCCGTCGTTTTGATGGTGGTCTGACTAGTCATGCGTTCGAGGCTAATGACAGCCGCTGACAATTGACAAACCAATTCACAAGTCGGTAACTGACACGTATGGAAACACTGCGCGAACGCAAGAAGCAGCGCACCCGGGAAGCACTGCTGCGTACCGCGCTGGAGCTCTTCACCACCCAGGGTTACGAGCACACCACCGTCGACGACATCGCGGCGGCCGTCGATGTGTCACAGCGCACGTTCTTCCGCTACTTCGCCGGCAAGGAGGAGGCCGCCCTCGCCCTCCAGGACATGACGGTGGCGCACTTCCTGGAGGCGGTGCGCGAGCGTCCGCCGCACGAGGCCCCCATGGAGGCGCTGCGCCAGGCCGTACTGGAGGGCTGGGACACGCTCAACGAGGTGATCCAGTCCGTCGTACCCGTCGAGCTGTATCTGCGGATGTACCAGGTGATCGAGTCGACACCCGTCCTGCTCGCCGCACATCTGCGCCGCTCGGTGGAGATCGAGGAGGCGATCGCGCGCATCCTCGCCGAGCGCGAGGGGGTCGACCTCGACACCGATCCGCGACCGCGGCTGGCGGTGGCCGTGTTCGGCGGGGTGATGCGGCTGACGGAGCGTCAGTGGAGCTCCGGGGAGGACGTCAGCCTGGACGCCATGCGGGCACTGACCGTCTCACATCTCGAACAGGTGGGCCCGGCACTCAGCGAGAGCTGGCGAACACGCTGAGGTCATCGGCCCGTTAACAGGACCTTGATCAAAACGTGATACCCATCACTTGGTTAACGCGAGACCCTCTCGTTCTCCTAGTGTGTCCTCCCAGTGACTTCCTTCGACACGTCCCCGCAACTGAACGTCTGGCGCGCTCTGCT
The DNA here is from genome assembly GCF_045162795.1 of Streptomyces sp. NBC_01017. NCBI lineage: Bacteria > Bacillati > Actinomycetota > Actinomycetes > Kitasatosporales > Streptomycetaceae > Streptomyces > Streptomyces sp. NBC_01017. Next base: position 7,452,415 of record NZ_CP108683.1, on the reverse strand, counting down.
CGCACTGGCCGTGGTGTTCGTGATGCTGGCGACCACCGGTTGGACCGCTCTGCGCCACCACCGGAGCCCCGCACCGCTGCAGGCCTCGGTCAGCGCCTGGGAGCACGGCAGTATCGCCGGACACTCCCTGCCGGACGTCGGCTCCTCCCCCACGAAGCTCGCCCGGTTCTTCGCCTCGCTCACCGATGCGCAGCGCGCCGGCCTCGTGCAGCGCTATCCGCTCGCGGTCGGCAACATGAACGGCGCGCCGGTCGAGCTGCGCTACAGCGCCAACCGCGTCGCGCTCGACCAGGCCCGCAAGGTCGAGCGCAAACGCATGCACGACGAACGGCTCACGCCCGCCGGGCAGCGCGAGGCAGGGAGCCGTATGCACCGCTTCGAGGCGATGATGGAGCCGGACCGGCACATCCTCGCCTTCGACCCGGACGGCGCGGGACGTGTCGCGGAGGTGTTCGGCGATCTGAACCGGGCCGAGCGGATCTCGGTCGTGGTCCCCGGCGTCGACACCGACGTGCTCACCTTCCAGCGCACCAACACCAGCCGCAAGTACTCCGCACCGGTCGGCATGGCGCAGTCCCTGTACGCGACCGAGCGCGAGATCAGCCCCTCGACACGCACGGCCGTGATCGCCTGGGCCGACTACACCTCCCCCGGCGGACTCGGCATCGAGTCGGCGACCGCGATGCGGGCGCAGAGCGGGGCCGTACGTCTGAACGCGCTGGTGCGCGGCCTGCCCGGCAGCTCGCCGGTCTCCCTCTTCTGCCACAGCTACGGCTCGGTGCTGTGCGGCCTCGCCGCGCCCGAGCTGCCGGACCGCGTGGCCGACATAGCGGTGGCCGGCAGCCCCGGCATGCGGGTCGCGAAGGCATCCCACCTGCGCACGTCCGCGCATGTGTGGGCGATGCGGGACGCGGACGACTGGGTCCAGGACGTGCCGTATCTCGAGGTCGGCGGGCTGGGGCACGGCGAGGACCCGGTGTCGTCGGCGTTCGGGGCGCGCGTGCTGTCGGCGCGCGAGGCGAAGGGACACGGCGGCTATTTCGAGCCGGGTACGGACAGTGTGGCGAACTTCGCCGAGATCGGAGTTGGCGCATACCGCTCCGTGCAGTGCGCGGACGATGCCGAGGCCTGTCGGGTGGGTTTGTCCGACACGGCGTCGGCCGGACGCGCGTAGAAGCACAGGAATTGCGGTGTGCGCGGGGTGGCGACGGAGGAGCACGTGCCGCATACGATGAGCCGCATGGGTGACGTACTGGCCGGATTTCATGCCGCCTGGGAGTTCGAGTCCGACTCCGTCCTCATCCGTTACGAACGAGGCATTCGAACACCCAAGCTGTTTCAGGCGCTTGGGGAACGCCGGGTGCCGCTGGAGGCGATCGCCGGGGTGACGCTGACTCCGGGCAGGCGCGGGACGGTCGTGCTGCGCGTCGAACTGCGGCCCGGTGCCGATCCGTTGATGGAGGCGGCCGCCGGGCAGCTGAAGGAGGGCGGCGATCCGTATCGGCTGGTGCTGCCCGCCGACCGGGAGACGCTGGCCGAGTACTACGCCGACGAGTTGCGGGCGCAGCTGACGGAGTCGGGCGCGGCGGACGAGTTCCTCGTGGGCGCGCCGGAGGTGCCGTTGTCGTTCAAGGCGTACGACGGGAAGGCGTCCTTCGACGGCGAGAACGTGCGCTTCAGGTGGTTCTGGACCGGGGCCTCGTCGGCGAAGTGGAAAGCGGGGGATCAGAGCTTTGCCGTCGCCGAGTTGAGCGGGGTCGAGTGGCGGTCGCCTGAAGTCTTCGAGGGGCATCTGCGGTTGCTGCGGCGGGACTCCGTGGACGACCAGCTCGCGCAGGTCGATCATGATCCGGCGGCTGTGGTGTTCGGGTTGGGGTACGGGCCGGTGCATGAGTCGTTGCCGTTCGCTGCGGCGGTGTTGTCCGCGGTGCGGGATCGCTCCGCGGGGGATGCGGCTGTCCCGGCGGCGGCTGTGCCGCGCCGGGATCCTGCCGATATCGCCGAGCGGATTCGTCACCTCGGGGAGTTGCATCAGGCCGGGTTGGTGACGGATGAGGAGTTCTCGTCCAAGAAGGCGGAGTTGTTGGCGGAGTTGTAGGAATACGCGTCTGCCGAAGGTGGTTCGTTGTCGGCTGCGGGTTGTATATGGCTGGTCGCGCAGTTCCCCGCGCCCCTGGGTGGGCCGCAGCCGCCGGCGCCTACGAAGAACGCTCCTACTCCCTGCCCGCGGACGTGAAGGACATGTCCGTGTAGCGGTTGCCGGAGACCTTTGCCGCGATCGGCTCCAGCAGGGCCAGCTCCTCCTCGCCCAGCACGATCCTCGTCGCCGCCGCGTTCTCCTCCACCCTGGCCGGCTTGCGCGTGCCCGGGATCGGGACGATCGGCAGGCCGTGGACCGAGGCTCGTTGCTGCACCCATGCCAGCGCGATCTGGCCGAGGGCGGCGCCGTGGGCCTCGGCGACCGTGCGGATCGGGTCCAGGAGGGCGGCGTTGGCCACCGCGTTCTCGCCGGTGTAGCGGGGCTGTTGGCGGCGGAAGTCACCGGCCGTAAGGTCCTCGGCCTTGGCGAACGAGCCGGTGAGGAAGCCGCGGCCCAGCGGGGAGTACGGGACCAGGGTCACGCCCAGTTCGCGGGCTGCCGGGACCACATGCGTCTCGATGTCCCGGCTGAACAGGGACCACTCCGACTGCACGGCCGCGATGGGGTGGACGGCGTGGGCGGCGCGCAGTTCCGTCGCCGTCACCTCGCTCAGGCCCAGGTGCTTGACCTTGCCCTCGCGGACCAGTTCCGCCATGACGGCGACGGTCTCCTCCAGAGGGACGTCCACGTCGCGGCGGTGCATGTAGTAGAGGTCGATCGCCTCGACGTCGAGGCGCTTCAGGCTCGCCTCGACGCACTGGCGGATGTAGGGCGTGTCGTTGCGGATGATCCGCTTCGTGGGGTCGTCGGGGTGGATCGCCAGGCCGAACTTGGTGGCGATGACGACCTCGTCGCGGTGCGCCTTGAAGAAGGGGGCGAGGAACTTCTCGTTCTCGCCGGCGCCGTACGCGTCCGCCGTGTCGTACAGCGTGACGCCCAGTTCAAGTGCCCGCTCCAGGGTCGCCCTGGACTCGCCCGCGTCGGAGGGGCCGTACGCGAAGCTCATGGCCATGCAGCCGAGGCCCTGGACGCCCACCTCGGGGCCCTGCACGCCGAGTCGTGCTGTCGCGATCCTGCTGTCCTTCATCCGGCCTGCTCCGCCTTCTCCTGCTCGTACGTGTCCTGCTTGTACTGGTCCTGCTTGTACTGGTCCTGCTCGTACGTGTCCTGCTTGTACTGGTCCTGCTTGTACTGGTCCTGCTTGTACTTGTCCTGCTCGTACAGACGGCCCGCGTCCGCGTAGAAGCTGATCTTCCGGTCGAGCACGGCCAGCGTGTCCTGGAGCTCGGCGATCCGGGCGAGGACGTCGCGGCGGGTGGTCTCCAGCAGCTCGAAGCGCTCGCCGAACGTGTGGTCGCCCTCGCGCACCAGTTCGGCGTACCGGACCATGTCGGCGACCGGCATGCCGGTCAGCCGCAGCTTGCCGACGAGGTCGAGCCAGTCCAGGTCGCGGTTGCTGTAGCGGCGCTGGCCCGTGTGCGAGCGGTCGATGTGCGGCATGAGGCCGATCCGCTCGTACCAGCGCAGGGTGTGGGCCGTCAGGCCGGTGAAGGCGACGACCTCGCTGATCGTGTAACTGTCCTGGCCCGCAGGCCGCCGGTGCGGATGCGGCGGGGCGGCACAACTGTCGGTCCTGGTGCTCGTGGTCTCCATCACCGTCATGCGTTCCACGCTATGGCCTTGGAGTGCGCTCCAAGCAAGCGGAAACGGTAAGAAAACCGCGGGACATGGCGTGATCGCCGTGGTTAGCGTGCGGGACATGAGTCTCGTACGCCGTGCCCTGCCCGAGGACGCCGCCGAAGTGCTGCGGCTGCGTCAGGTGATGATCGATTCGCTGGCCCGGTCGGCCGGGGCGACTCAGTGGCACGGGGAGGCGCTGCCGACGCTGCGGGCCAGGCTCGCCGAGCCGCAGGGAGACTTCGCGGCGTTCGTCGTCGATCACCCCGAGCGGCCGGGGACGCTCGCCGCGCTGGTGGCGGGGACGCTGGAGTACCGGATCGGCCGGGCCGGCCATCCGCACGGGATGATCGGGTACGTCTTCAGCGTCGCCACCGACCCGGACGCCCGGCGCCGCGGGTACGCGCGCGCGTGCATGGAGAAGCTGCTGGACTGGTGCCGCGAGCGGGGTGCCAGTCACGTCATGCTCACCGCGTCCGCCGACGCCGAGCCGATGTACACGGCACTCGGCTTCACCCGGGACACGGACCCCTCGATGCGGCTGTATCTGTGAGCGGCTTAGGCTCACAGGCATGTCGCTGAGCAGCCTCGCACTGATCGATAACTGGCCGGTTCCCTCCGCCGCGGCGGGTGTCGTACGGGCGGACGGCACGGTCCTGGGTACGCACGGCCCCGTCGCGCACCGCTTCCCGCTGGCCTCGGTCACCAAGCCGCTGTCCGCCTACGCGGTCCTCGTCGCGTACGAGGAGGGGGCCATCGAGCTCGACGAGCCGGCCGGGCCGCAGGGCTCGACGGTGCGGCATCTGCTCGCGCACACCTCGGGGCTGGCCTTCGACGAGCACCGGGTGACGGCCCCGCCCGGGGAGCGGCGGCTGTACTCGAACGCCGGGTTCGAGCAGCTCGGAGACCATGTGGCCAAGGCGACGGACATCCCGTTCGGGGAGTATCTGCGGCAGGCGGTGCTGGAGCCGCTGGGCATGACGGCCACGTCGCTGGAGGGCTCCCCGGCGAAGGACGGGGTGTCGACGGTCGAGGATCTGCTGCGGTTCGCGGCGGAGGTGCAGGCGCCGCGGCTGCTGGACCCGCGGACGGTCGCGGCGGCGATGACCGTGCAGTACCCGGGGACGAAGGGTGTGCTGCCGGGGTACGGGCACCAGAACCCCAACGACTGGGGGCTCGGCTTCGAGATCCGGGACGGCAAGTCGCCGCACTGGACGGGTTCGGCGTCCTCGCCGCGTACCTTCGGGCACTTCGGTCAGTCGGGTACGTTCCTGTGGATCGACCCGGACGCGAGCGCGGCCTGCGTGGCGCTGACGGACCGGGCGTTCGGACCCTGGGCGGCCGAGGCGTGGCCGGCGTTCACGGACGCGGTGCTCGCCGAGGTCGGGCGGTAGGCGCGCGGTCACTTGTCCCGGGGCGACCCGGGCTCCGGCAGGGCGCCGAGTTTCTCGCCCGCCCCCTCGGTGTCGATGTGCGGCAGGATCTTGTCCAGCCAGCGGGGCGTCCACCAGGCGTGCTTGCCCAGCAGTGTCATCACGGCGGGCACCATCAGCAGTCGGACCACCGTGGCGTCGATGAGCACACTGACGGCGAGCCCCAGGCCCAGCATCTTGACCACGATGTTGTCGCTGATGATGAAGGCCGCGAACACGCTCACCATGATCAGCGCCGCGCAGGTGATCACGCGCGCGGTGATCTCCAGCGCGTGGGCGACCGAGTCCTTGGCGTTCCCGGTCTGCAGCCAGACCTCGTGCACCCGGGACAGCAGGAAGATCTCGTAGTCCATGCTGAGCCCGAAGATGATCGCGAACATCATCATCGGCACATAGCTCTCGATGGGCACCTTGCCGTGGACGCCCAGCGCGGGCCCGCCCCAGCCCCACTGGAAGACGGCGACGACGACGCCGTACGAGGCCGCGATCGACAGGACGTTGAGGACGGCCGCCTTCACGGCGACGAGCAGGCCGCGGAAGACCGCGAGGACGATCAGGAAGGCGAGGCCGACCACGACGGCGATGATCAGCGGCAGCCGCTTGGCGACGATGTCGCGGAAGTCGACCTGGGCGGCCGTGGTTCCCGTGACGTAGCCCTTGGCGTCGGTGCCGGAGGCCGCGTCGGGGAGGGTGTGGTCGTAGAGCCGGTTCGTGAGGTCGGTGGTGTCCTTGTTCTGCGGGGACACCGACGAGTAGACCGTGCCGACGAGGACGTCGCCGTCCTGCGTCGGCATCAGCGGGCTGACGAAGGAGGTCCCGGGCTCGTCGTTGAGGGCCTGCTGGGTCTTCGAGGCCAGGTCCGAGCGCTGCGAGTCCGGTACGGAGGTCTGGTCGACGACGACGGTGAGCGGCCCGTTGGAGCCGGCGCCGAACGCGTCGGTCATCAGGTCGAAGGCCCGTCGGTCGGTGAAGGACGTGGGGTCGGCGCCGTCGCCGATGTGGCCGAGCTGGATCGAGAAGACGGGGATGGCCAGCACCGCGACGGTGACGACGCCGGCGGACAGGTACCGCCACGGATGGTGCTCGACGCGCTTGGCATAGCGGTGCCAGGTGCCCTCGGACATTTCGCCCTCGGCGTCGGTCTCGGCAACGGGCTTGCGTACGTGCCAGCGGTCGATGTTGCGGCCGACCAGCCCCAGCAGGGCCGGGACCAGGGTCAGCGCGCCCAGGACGGCGGAGACGACCGTGACGGCCGCGGCGACGCCGAGCAGGCCGATGAAGCTCACACCGGACACCCACAGGCCCATCAGGGCGACGATCACCGTGGTGCCGGAGACCAGCACCGCACGTCCGGAGGTGGCGGCGGCGTGGCCGGCGGCGCGCACCGGATCGGCGCCGTCCATGATGCCCTGCCGGTGCCGGGTGAGCAGGAAGAGGGCGTAGTCGATACCGACGCCGAGGCCAATCATCGTGGCCAGGGTGGGCGCCACCGTGGCGAAGGTGAACGCGATCGCGAGCAGCCCGAGACAGGCAAGGCCGCCGACCACCCCGATCAGTGCCGTGACCAGCGGCAGTCCGGCGGCGAGCACACTGCCGAAGCCGACCAGCAGGACGACGATGGCCACCGCGAAGCCGATCAGCTCGCTCACCCGGTCGTTGCCGGCGGGCCGCTCCAGCTCGCCGAGCGATCCGCCGTACTCGACGTCGACGCCGGCCTGTCTGAGCGGCTCCACGGCGTTGTCGACGCCGTTCAGGTAGCTGTCGCCGAGGAGGGAGGGCTGCTCGTCGAAGCGGACGGTGATGTAGCCGGTCTGCCCGTCCGAGGACAGCGGCCCGACCTTCGAGGAGGTGGCGTCCAGCGGGTTCTGCACGGACAGCACGTGCGGCAGTTTCTGCAGGTCGGCGACGGTGGTCGACATCTGCGAGCTGACCGAGCTCAGGGACTTGTCCGCGTCGTGCATGACGATCTGGCTGCTGTAGCCGCCGGCCTGCGGATCGTGCTCCTTGAGGACGTCCAGGCCCTCCTCGGACTGCACGTCGGAGAGGGCGAAGTTGTCCGAGTACTCCCCGCCGTGGATGTGGTTGAGGGCCTGGAGCACGCCGAGCGCCACGACCCAGGCCACGATCACGATCACGAAGTGGTGGGCACACCACTCACCGAGCCGTCGCAGTCCCCCGGTCCCGGTCTTGTCCCGTCCGCCTGCTGCTCTGCCTTTTGCCATGGCCCCCGGCTCTTCTCTGCCGAGCGAGTGTCCGACCCCTTCATTTGAAGTGCCTGGGATCACTCAGGCATCTCGAGCCCCACATCTACTGGGCCATTGGGGCCATCTCCCACACCAGCAGCTCCGCCGTGCTCACCGCGACGGCCTCCACGTCCTTGGCGTCCGTGATGCGCACCGCGTCGCCGGCGCCCAGCTCCTCACCGTCCAGCCGCACGTCGCCGCGCACGACATGCACGTAAAGGAACGCCCCGTCCGGCACCGCCGTCCGCTCCCCCGCCCCCAGCCGCCGCACATGGAGCATCGCGGCCGCCTCCGGGACGGCGTACGGCGTGGAGTCCGCGATGCCGTGGACGATCTCGTACGACGGGTCGCCGCCCGGCGTCAGCGGGGCCAGCCAGGTCTGGATGAAGGTGAGGGGCGTGCCGGCGTCGTTGCGTTCGACGTGCCGTACACCGCCCGCCGAGCTCAGCCGCTGCACGTCCCCGGGGCCGACCCGGGTCTCATGGCCCGTGGAGTCGCGGTGGGTCAGTTCGCCCTCGACGACCCAGGTCACGATCTCGGTGTGGCTGTGGGGGTGCTCGTCGAAGCCGGCGCCGGGGGCGAGCCGCTCCTCGTTGCAGGCGATCAGCGCGCCGAAGCGGAGGTTGTCGGGGTCGTAGTGCGGGCCGAAGGAAAAGGCGTGGCGTGACTCGATGCCCGCTGCCGGATCCCCTCCGGGATAGCGCTCCGCGGCGCGCCTTACGTCCATCACGGGCACCACGGTAGCCCTGCCGGGCGGCCGGACGCGGTAAGTGCCCACCTAGCAGCCGGACACGGTAAGTGCCCACCAAGCTCGCCTGTGCCGACGACACCGGCCGCGAGGGAGCCGTAGGGGCGCGCCGGTGTCGAGGGGGCGAACGCGCGGAGGCCCGAAGGGTCGAGCACGATCGCCCCCTCGACACCGGCTGAGGCGCCCCGAAGGCGCCCGAGCCATCAAGCACAGCCCCCCTCTGGCACGCACTCGCGTCCCGATAAGGCAGTCTTGTCCCCGTGCCCGAACCCGTAGCCCGTAAGTCCCAAGCCGCCGCGCACGACGTCCACCAGCACGCCGCGACCCTGAAGCGGCTCGAGAAGTCGTCCGGATCGCTCGCCGCGCAGGCCATCACGCGGATGGACGAGACGCTGCCGTGGTACCGGGCCATGCCCCCGGAGAACCGTTCCTGGATCGGTCTCGTGGCCCAGGCCGGTATCGCCGCCTTCACCGAGTGGTTCCGGCATCCCGACGCGCCCCAGGCGATCTCCACCGACGTCTTCGGGACCGCCCCGCGCGAGCTGACCCGCGCGATCACCCTGCGCCAGACCGTCGAGATGGTGCGCACGACCATCGAGGTCATGGAGTCGGCCATCGACGAGGTCGCCGCTCCCGGCGACGAGCGCGTGCTGCGGGAGGCCCTGCTCGTCTACGCCCGGGAGATCGCCTTCGCCACCGCCCAGGTCTACGCCCAGGCCGCCGAGGCACGCGGTGCCTGGGACGCGCGCCTGGAGTCGCTCGTCGTGAACGCCGTGCTCAGCGGCGAGGCCGACGAGGGGGCCGTGTCACGGGCCGCCGCGCTCGGGTGGAACTCGCCCGAGCATGTGTGCGTGGTGCTCGGGACGGCGCCCGACGGGGACAGCGAGCTGACGGTCGAGGCCATCCGGCGGGCCGCCCGGCACGCGAAGCTCCAGGTGCTGACCGGGGTGCTCGGGGACCGGCTGGTCGTCATCGCGGGCGGCAGTGACAGCCCGCTCGCGGTCGCCAAGTCGCTGATCGGGCCGTATGCCGCAGGTCCGGTCGTCGCGGGGCCCGTCGTACCCGATCTGCTGGCCGCCACGCGGTCCGCGCAGGCCGCGGCGGCCGGGCTGAAGGCGTGTACCGCCTGGCAGGACGCCCCGCGGCCGGTCCTTGCGGACGATCTGCTTCCGGAGCGTGCCATGGCGGGCGATCCCAGTGCGCGCGAGCAGTTGGTGGAGGAGATCTACAGACCGCTGGAGGAGGCCGGGTCGGCCCTTCTGGAGACGCTTTCCGTCTATCTCGAACAGGCGAGCAGTCTGGAGGGCGCCGCGCGGATGCTGTTCGTGCATCCCAACACCGTGCGCTACCGGCTTCGACGTGTGACTGACGTCACCGGCTGGTCGCCGTCCGATGTACGCTCCGCGTTCACTTTGCGGATCGCGCTGATCCTGGGGCGTCTGGTCGACGGCGATCTCCAGCTCTAGGCTTTTGTCGGGGGCCCACAAAACGCCCCCGTGTTCTTCGTCCTTGTCCTCACGGGCGGCCGTGCCCGTCCCCAAGAGAGAGTGTGAGAGTGCTCGTACTCGTCGCTCCCGGCCAGGGCGCCCAGACGCCCGGCTTCCTGACCCCCTGGCTCGAAATCCCCGGTGTCCGCGGTGCCCTCGAGGCATGGTCCGACGCCGTGCAGCTCGACCTCGTCCGCTACGGCACCGAGGGCGACGCGGAGGAGATCCGCGACACCGCGGTCGCCCAGCCGCTCCTGGTGGCGGCCGGGCTGGCCTCCGCGTACATGCTCTTCGACGACCCCGCCGAGCTGCCCCGGAAGGTCGGCGCGATCGCCGGGCACAGCGTCGGCGAGCTGACCGCCGCCGCCCTCGCCGGAGTGCTCCCCGACGAGGAGACCGTCCGGCTCGTCCGCGCCCGTGGCCTGGCCATGGCCGAGGCCGCCGCGATCACCGAGACCGGCATGTCGGCGCTGCTCGGCGGCGACCCCGAGGTCAGCGTCGCGCACCTGGAGAAGCTGGGCCTGACCCCGGCGAACATCAACGGCGCCGGGCAGATCGTCGCCGCCGGCACCATGGAGCAGCTCGCCGCGCTGAACGAGGACAAGCCCGAGGGCGTGCGCAAGGTCGTGCCGCTGAAGGTGGCCGGTGCGTTCCACACGCATCACATGGGCCCCGCCGTCGACAAGCTCGCCGAGGCCGCCAAGGAGCTCGTGCCCGGCGACCCGCGGCTCACCTACGTCTCCAACAAGGACGGCAAGGCGGTCGCCACCGGCACCGAGGTGCTGGAGCGTCTCGTCGGGCAGGTCGCCAACCCGGTCCGCTGGGACCTGTGCATGGAGACCTTCAAGGAGCTCGGCGTCACGGCCCTGATCGAGGTGTGCCCGGGCGGCACGCTGACCGGTCTGGCCAAGCGCGCGCTGCCGGGTGTGAAGACCCTGGCCCTCAAGACCCCCGACGACCTGGACGCTGCTCGCGAGCTCATCGCAGAGCACGCCTGACAAGGAGCCCGGAGCATGGCGAAGCTGAAGCCCAGCAAGGGCGCCCCGTACGCGCGCATCCTCGGTGTCGGCGGGTACCGCCCGACCCGGGTCGTGCCCAACGAGGTGATCCTGGAGAAGATCGACTCGTCCGACGAGTGGATCCGTTCGCGCTCCGGCATCGAGACGCGGCACTGGGCGAACGACGAGGAGACCGTCGCCGCGATGTCGATCGAGGCGTCCGGCAAGGCGATCGCCGACGCCGGGATCGCCGCCGAGCAGATCGGCGGCGTGATCGTCTCGACCGTCTCGCACTTCAAGCAGACCCCGGCCGTCGCGACCGAGATCGCCGACAAGCTCGGCACGAACAAGGCCGCCGCCTTCGACATCTCGGCCGGCTGCGCGGGCTTCGGCTACGGCCTGACCCTCGCCAAGGGCATGATCGTCGAGGGTTCCGCCGAGTACGTCCTCGTCATCGGCGTGGAGCGACTGTCCGACCTCACCGACCTGGAGGACCGCGCGACGGCCTTCCTGTTCGGCGACGGTGCCGGCGCGGTCGTGGTCGGTCCCGCCCAGGAGCCGCACATCGGCCCGACGGTGTGGGGCTCGGAGGGCGACAAGTCCGAGACGATCAAGCAGACGGTGCCGTGGAACGAGTTCCAGATCGGCAACGTCGACAAGCTCCCCCTGGACAGCGAGGGCAACGTCAAGTTCCCCGCGATCACACAGGAAGGCCAGGCGGTGTTCCGCTGGGCCGTGTTCGAGATGGCGAAGGTCGCCCAGCAGGCGCTGGACGCGGCCGGAATCACCTCGGACGACCTGGACGTCTTCATTCCGCACCAGGCCAACGAGCGGATCATCGACTCGATGGTGAAGACACTGAAGCTGCCGGAGCACGTCACGGTCGCCCGCGACGTGCGCACCACCGGCAACACCTCGGCCGCCTCGATTCCGCTCGCGATGGAGCGGCTCCTGGCGACCGGTGAGGCGAAGAGCGGCGACACCGCACTAGTCATCGGATTCGGGGCGGGTCTCGTTTACGCCGCCACGGTCGTTACTCTCCCCTAGGCACTCCGTGCCGGATCATGCGAGCCGGCACGGGAAAACGCACCACCTGCCGCTGCTGCGGCGGGCACGCCAAACCCTCTGAAGAACCTGAACAACAACGAAGGAGCGCCAAGATGGCCGCCACTCAGGAAGAGATCGTCGCCGGTCTCGCCGACATCGTGAACGAGATCGCCGGCATCCCGGTTGAGGACGTCCAGCTGGACAAGTCCTTCACCGACGACCTGGACGTCGACTCGCTGTCCATGGTCGAGGTCGTCGTCGCCGCCGAAGAGCGCTTCGACGTGAAGATCCCGGACGAGGACGTCAAGAACCTCAAGACCGTGGGCGACGCGACCGACTACATCCTCAAGCACCAGGGCTGATCCACTGATCAGGCCCCAGGGCTGACTGCCCCGCCACCCGGCGGTGGCGCCGCTGAATCCTCGTATCCGTTGGAGAAAGAATTCCCGTGAGCTCGACCAATCGCACCGTGGTCGTCACCGGTATCGGCGCAACCACACCGCTGGGTGGCGACGCAGCCTCTACCTGGGAGGGCCTGATCGCCGGACGTTCCGGTGTCAAGCCCCTGGAGCAGGACTGGGCCGCCGACCAGGCGGTCCGTATCGCCGCGCCGGTCGCGGTGGAACCGACCGAGGTCATCCCGCGGCCGCAGGCCCGCCGGCTGGACCGCTCGGCGCAGTTCGCGCTGATCGCCGCGCAGGAGGCCTGGAAGGACGCCGGCTTCGAGGCGAAGGCCGGGGAGGACACCACTGTCGACCCGGACCGCCTCGGTGCGGTCATCGCCTCCGGCATCGGCGGCGTGACGACCCTGCTCGACCAGTACGACGTGCTCAAGGAGAAGGGCGTCCGCCGCGTCTCCCCGCACACCGTCCCCATGCTGATGCCGAACAGCCCGTCCGCCAACGTGGGTCTGCTGGTGGGCGCCCGCGCGGGTGTGCACACGCCGGTCTCCGCCTGTGCGTCGGGCGCCGAGGCCATCGGCTACGCCATCGAGATGATCCGCTCCGGCCGCGCCGACGTCGTCGTCGCGGGTGGCACGGAGGCGGCGATCCACCCGCTGCCGATCGCCGCGTTCGGCAACATGATGGCGATGTCCAAGAACAACGAGAACCCGCAGGGTGCGTCGCGTCCCTACGACGTCGCCCGCGACGGCTTCGTCCTCGGTGAGGGCGCCGGCGTGATCGTCCTGGAGTCCGCCGAGCACGCGGCCAAGCGCGGTGCCCGCGTGTACGCCGAGGCGGTCGGACAGGGCATCTCCGCCGACGCGCACGACATCGTGCAGCCGGAGCCCGAGGGCCGCGGCATCTCGCACGCGCTGCAGAACCTGCTGGACCGCAACGACCTGAACCCGGCGGAGATCGTGCACGTCAACGCGCACGCGACGTCGACGCCGGCCGGTGACATCGCCGAACTCAAGGCGCTGCGGAAGGTGTTCGGCGACGACGCCGACCACATGGCGGTGTCCGCGACGAAGTCGATGACCGGGCATCTGCTGGGTGGCGCAGGTGGCGTCGAGACGGTGGCGACGGTGCTCGCGCTGTACCACCGGGTCGCTCCGCCGACCATCAACGTCGAGAACCTCGACCCGGAGGCCGAGGCGAACGCCGACGTCGTCCGCGGTGAGGCGCGCAAGCTGCCCGTCGAGGGCCGGATCGCCGCGCTGAACGACTCGTTCGGCTTCGGCGGCCACAACGTGGTGCTGGCGTTCAGGACCGTCTGAGCGGCATCCATACGTAGGTCGTCCATACGTACGTGAAGGGGCCCCACCTTTCGAGGTGGGGCCCCTTCAGGTGTCCAAGTGTCAGACCACCTGGTGCAACCAGCGCACCGGCGCTCCCTCACCGGCGTACCGGAACGGCTCCAACTCGTCGTCCCACGGCTTGCCCAGGAGCTTGGCGATCTCTGCCTCCAGGTCCGTCTCGCCGTGCTGGGAGCGGGTCAGGGCGGCGCGCAGGCGGTCCTCCGGGATGAGGATGTCGCCGTGGATGCCGGTGACGGCGTGGAAGATGCCCAGGTCGGGGGTGCAGCTGTAGCGCTCGCCCTCGGCGGTGGGGCAGGGCTCGGCCGTGACCTCGAAGCGCAGGAGGTGCCAGCCGCGCAGGGCGGAGGCCAGCTTGGAGGCGGTGCCCGCCTCGGCCTGCCAGGAGAACTCCGAGCGCCAGGTGCCGGGCGCGGCCGGCTGCCGGATCCAGTCGAGGTTGACGCGCGTGCCGAGCACCCCGGCGACGGCCCACTCGACGTGCGGGCACAGCGCGCGCGGCGCGGAGTGCACGTACAGAACTCCACGTGTCGTCACCGGGACCTCCGGGCAGAGCGGACATCTTGCGAACTGGCGGACGATAGTGGCCGGGCAGCCACGTTGATGGCGAGGCTACCGTGCGGCGGCGCAAGGAGTGTGACGTACCGTCGGTCCAGGTGCCGGGAAACGCCCGTCATTCACCCGGCAGGACGCTTGTACGGGTGTGAGCCGTTGCATGAGACGGCCGGGAACCCTCGTGCGTTGTTATTGGTTGTGAACCATGACAGGGCCGAGTGAGGGGATGGACCGGGTATGCGGAAGCGGCGGCACCTCTCGCGCGCTGTCCTCGCCGCCGTGACCGCGGCCGTGCTGGGCGTGGCCGGTTGTGACGCCGTCGGCGGCAACTCCCCGGAGCCGTCCGGCAGCGACGCGCCGAGTACGCGGCCGAAGCCGACTCCGACCTGGGACCGCAGCCCTGCCTCGGTCGCGGCCGTGGGCGACTCCATCACGACCGGTTTCGACGCCTGTTCGGTCCTGTCGGACTGCCCCGAGGTCTCCTGGGCGACCGGCAGCAGTCCCCGCGTCGACAGTCTCGCCGTAAGGCTGCTGGGCAGGGCGAAGGCGGCGGAGCGGAGCTGGAACTACGCGGTGACCGGGGCGCGGATGGCCGACGTGCCCGGGCAGATGGCGCAGGCGGTGACACGCCGGCCGGAGTTGGTGGCGGTGATGGCGGGGGCGAACGACGCCTGCCGGGACACGACCGCCGCGATGACCTCGGTGGCCGACTTCCGGACGCAGTTCGAGGACGCGATGGGCACGCTGCGCGAAGCGCTTCCGAAGGCTCAGGTCTACGTCGCGAGCGTGCCGAACCTGATGCGGCTGTGGGAGCAGGGCCGTACGAGTCCGATGGGCAAGCAGGTCTGGAAGCTCGGCATCTGCCCGTCGATGCTGGGCGACGCCGACTCCCTGACCGCGGCGGCGAACCAGCGGCGCGAGACGGTGCAGGAGCGGGTCGAGGCGTACAACGACGTGCTGGAGCAGGTCTGTGCGAAGGACCGCCGGTGCCGGTTCGACGACGGCGCCGTGTACGAGTTCCGCTTCGGCGGCAAGCAGCTGAGCCAGTGGGACTGGTTCCATCCGAGTGTGAACGGCCAGGCACGGCTTGCCGAGATCGCCTACCGGACCGTCACGAACTAGTGTTTCGCTCATGAGCGAACACTTCGGCACACTTTCCGACGGCACCCCGGTCCACCGTTGGACGCTGGAGCGCGCGGGCCTGCGGGTACGGGTGCTGTCGTACGGCGGGATCGTGCAGTCGCTGGAGGTGCCGGACCGGGAGGGGCACGCCGCGAGCGTGGTGCTGGGGTTCGCCGACCTGGAGGGCTATGTGTCGCACCCGGGGCCCTATCTCGGCGCCCTGATCGGGCGGTATGCCAACCGGATCGCGCACGGCCGCTTCCCGCTGGACGGCCTGACGTACGCGCTCGACCCCAACAACCCGCCCAACTCCCTGCACGGCGGCGCACGCGGCTTCGACAAGCGGCTGTGGGAGATGGCGCCGGTCGAGCACGGTGTGCGCCTGAGCCGGGTCAGCCGGCATGGCGAGGAGGGCTTCCCGGGGCAACTGGAGGTCTCGGCGACCTACACCCTGTCGTCCGACGGGGCGCTGCGGATCGCGTACGAGGCGGTGACGGACGCGCCGACCGTGGTGAACCTGACCAACCACAGCTACTTCAACCTCGCCGGAGCGGGTTCGGGCAACGCGAGCGGCCATGAACTGCGGCTGGCCGCCTCCCGGTACACCCCGGTCGACGCGGACCTGATCCCGACCGGCTCCCTGGACGAGGTCGCGGGCACCCGCTTCGACTTCCGTCGGACCAGGAAGGCCGGCGCCGGGTACGACCACAACTTCGTGCTGGACAAGGGGGTGACGGGGGCTGCGGAGGAGGTCGCCGAACTGTACGACCCGTCGACCGGCCGGGCGCTGACGGTGGCGACCACCGAGCCCGGGCTCCAGCTGTACACCGCCGATCACCTGACCGAGCCCTTCGCCCCGGGCGACGGCATCGCGCTGGAGACCCAGCACTTCCCCGACTCCCCGAACCGGCCGGAGTTCCCGAGCACGGTGCTGCGGCCGGGCGAGGTGTTCCGGTCGGAGACGGTGTACGGCTTCTCCGTCCGTTAGCGGGAGTGCAAGCCGCGGCCTGCCCGGGGACAAGCCCCGGCCCGGGCGTCAGGACCCGGACCGGGGCTGTTCCTGGGGCACTTCTCCCGCGTCAGACGTTAATCGTCGCCGTCACCCGACGGTCGGCGATCGAGCGGCCCACCTGGATCTCGTACGAACCCTTCACAAACGTCCACGAATTGGTCTGCTCGTCCCACATCTCGAAAGCGCGGCGCGGAAGTTCGATCACGGCCTCGGCCGTCTCGCCGGGGCCCGCCGCCACGCCCGCGAAACCGGCCAGCCCGCGCGCCGGGCGGTCGGTGCCGGGCTCGGCCGGCGCCAGGTAGATCTGCACGACCTCGCGCCCCGCACGCTCGCCGGAGTTGCGGAGGCGGACCGTGACCGTGGTCCCCTCGACCTTGACGGACTCGTACGTCCACTCGGTGTAGCCGAGGCCGTGCCCGAAGGGGTACGACGGGACCCGGCCCTCCTTCTCCCAGGCGCGGTAGCCGATGAAGACGCCCTCGTCGTAGGGGAGTTCGCCTGCCGAGGGGACTACCCGGGTGACCGGGGCGTCGGTCAGGGAGCCCCAGGTGGTGGGCAGCCGGCCACCGGGCTCGTGGGCGCCGGTGAGGACGTCCGCGAGTGCCGCGCCGGCCTCCTGGCCGGGGAACCAGCCGAGCAGCACCGCGGCGACGTCCTCGCGCCACGGCAGCTCCACCGGGGAGCCGGAGTTGACGACCACGACGGTGTCGGGGTTGGCGGCGGCGACGGCGCGGACCAGGTCGTCCTGGCGGCCGGGCAGGGTGAGGTCCGTGCGGTCGAAGCCCTCGGACTCGACGCGGTCGGTGGTGGCGACCACGACGACGGCCGTGTCGGCGTTGCGGGCGGCCTCGACGGCCTCGGCGATCAGCTCGTCGGGGTCGCGTTGCGGCTCCTGGTGCGCGAGGGTGAAGCCGACGACCCTCAGCGGGACGCCCTCGGGGAACTCGACGACATGGGTGAGGGAGACCTCGACCGGTGCGCCGGCGGTGAGTTCGGGCTGGGCGCGGGGAACGGGAGCGCCGAAGAAGGCGGCGAAGGGGTCCTCCTTGGCGGGGCGCTGGACGTCGTCGTAGTACGCCGTGCCGTCGATCGTGAGCTTGAACGCGCCGATGCCCTTGATGCCGAAGGTGTGCGGGCCGGTGTCGCGCGGGGTGAACGTGCCGGTCAGCTCGACGGTGCGCAGGGCCTCGTGGGTCACGCCCTCCGGAAGGTCACCGCCCATCCACTGGATGTGGCCGTTGGGGGCGGAGCCGGTGCCGATGACGGTCCCGTCGGCGTCCCGGCACACGGCCCGCAGTTCGAAGCCCTTGTCGGCGATGCCGAGTTCGGTGTTCGGGTCGGCGCCGACGGCGTAGGCGAGGGTGCCGTCGGGCAGGGCGGCGGTGAGGCCGTCGAGCGGGGAGACGATCCGGTCGGGGAAGACGGTGGCGGAGCCGCCGCCCAGGACCCGGGCGTCCCGGGCCGCCGCGCCGATCAGCGCGACGGTGCCGTTCGGCCGCAGCGGGAGGGCGCCGCCCTGGTTGCGGACCAGGACGAAGGAGCGGCGGGCGATCTCGCGGGCGAGTTCGGGGCCGTCGACGCTCTCGGGGTACTCGGTGACGACGGGCTCGGCACCGTCGAGGATCCCGACCCGGGCGGCGAGCCGCAGGACGTTGCGGACGGCGTCGTCGACCTTGGCCTCGGTCACCTTCCCGTCCCGTACGGCCTGGGCGAGGGGCTCGCCGTACACGGTCTGCGGGCCGGGCATGGCGACGTCGAGGCCGCCCTCGATGGCGCCGACGGTGGACCGGGCGGCCATCCAGTCGGAGACGTTGCAGCCGTCGAAGCCCCATTCCCCGCGCAGGACTTCGTTCACGAGGTACCGGTGCTCGCTCATCGTCGTGCCGTTGACCGTGTTGTAGGCGGTCATGATGCCCCAGGGGTGGGCGTTTTCGACGATGATCTCGAAGGGCGCCAGATACAGCTCGCGCAGGGCGCGTTCGGAGACGAGGTTGTTGACGGTGAAGCGCTCGGTCTCGGCGTCGTTGGCGACGAAGTGCTTCACGGTGGTGCCGACGCCGCCGGACTGGACGCCGTTCACATAGCCCGCGCCGATGGTCCCCGTCAGGTACGGGTCCTCGCTGTACGCCTCGAAGTGGCGGCCGCCGAGCGGGGAGCGGTGGAGGTTGACGGTGGGGGCGAGCAGCACGTGGACGCCCTTGCGGAGGGCCTCCTGGGCGAGGAGGGTGCCGGCGCGGCGGGCGAGGTCCGGGTCCCAGGTGGCGGCGAGGGCGGTGGGCGAGGGCAGCGCGACGGACGGGTCGTCGGCGGTCCAGTGCACACCCCGTACGCCGATCGGGCCGTCGGACATGACGAGGGACTTCAGGCCGATCTCGGGCAGTGCGGGCAGGGTCCAGGTGTCCTGGCCGGAGAGCAGCCGCGCCTTCGCGTCGAGGTCGAGCGCGGCGAGGGCGGCCTCGACGGCCGCCTCGCGTGCTTCGTCGGCCTGAGTACGGGTTCCCGTCATCGCGGTTCCTCCTCGTTGAGTCCGGACTGTGCCTCCATCCTGCATCGGCTCCCTGTAGAGAGGTAGGTTTCGTTATCTTGCTGTTATGTTATGGGTACGACGATGCCGTACGGTGACGCCATGAACGCCAGGGTCAGAGGCGAGGAGCGCCGCGCCGAGATCGTGCGGGCGGCCCTGGAGGTGATCGCCGAGCGCGGTTACCGCGGGGCGAGCCTCGCCGCGGTGGCCGAGCGGGTCGGGCTCACCCAGCAGGGGCTGCTGCACTACTTCCCGACCAAGGACGCACTGCTCGTCGCGGTGCTCCAGGAGCGGGACCAGTGGGACGCCGTGCCCGACACCCGGTGGCGCGTAGACCTGCTCGCCTCGCTCGTCGAGTACAACGCGATGCGGCCCGGCATCATCCAGACCTTCTCGGCGCTGCTCGGCGAGAGCGTCACCGAGGGGCATCCCGCGCGCGAGTACTTCACCGAGCGCTACACGCGCGTGCGGGCGAGCATGGCGGAGGTCCTGCGCGTCGAGTACGGCGACCGGCTGCCGAACGGGCTGACACCGGAACGTACGGCGCCCTTGCTGGTCGCCGTCATGGACGGGTTGCAGTACCAGTGGCTCCTGGACCCGGAGTCGGTGGACATGCCGGGCGCGTTCCGCGACTTCCTCAGACTGCTGGGCGAGGACGCGGACTGACGGCGGCGACGACCTCGACCTCCACGCGGGCCTGAGGCCTGAACAGCCTCGGCACCTCGAAGGTCATGCTGGTGGGCGGGGTGCCGGCGAGGAACTGCCGCCGTACGGTGCCGTATTCGTCCAGAGTGCCGATGTCGGTGAGGCAGGTGCGGATGTTGATGACGTCCGTCAGCGTGGCGCCGTGGGCCTTGAGCAGGGCGGCGATGGTCTCGAAGATGCCGCGGGTCTGCTCGGCGACCGTGGCGCCCTCGGCGATCTGCCCGGAGAGGAACAACAGCGCGCTGCCGTCGGCGTGTTCGACGCGGGCGACCTGGGAGTAGTACGGGCTCAGGGGCTGGGGTGCGGAGGGCGGGTTGTCGACGCTGATCTGCATGCCGTCGACGCTAGGCGCGGGCTTGCGATGCGACAAGCGAGTGTCCAGCATGACTGCCATGCCGAAACAGCATGAGTATCAGCAGGAGACTCAGCCTGAGTTCCCCGAGGTCTCCAGTGTGTGGCTGAGGGCGTTCCTGGAGGTCGCCCGGCTCGGTTCCTTCACCGGCGCCGCCCGGACCCTCGGGTGGACGCAGTCGGCGGTGTCCCGCCAGATCTCCACGCTGGAAGGGGCCCTGGGCGGGGCCCCGCTCTTCGACCGGCTCCCGCGGGGCGTGCGGCTCACCGAGGCGGGGCGGGTTCTCATGCCGTATGCCGAGGCGATCGCGGAGTCGTTGCACGGGGCCGTGCGGGAGCTGGCCGCGCTGCGTGAAGTGGCGGGCGGGCGACTGCGGTTCGGTGCCTTCGCCACGGCCGACGCGGGGCTGGTGCCGCAGGCGCTGGCCGCCTTCCGCGCCGCACACCCTCGCGTCCAGGTCACCCGCGAGGAGGGCTTCACCCCGGCCCTCCTGGACCGGCTCACCGCGGGCCACCTCGACCTCGCGGTCGTCTCGACCACGGGCCGCGCCCCGCTGGAGGCGTACGAACTCCACCACCTCCTCGACGAGTCCCTGTACGTCGCCGTCCCCGCCGGTCATCCGCTGGCCGGCAGCGACCCCGTCCGGCTCGGCCGGCTCGCCGATGCCGAATGGATCTCCGGCAGTTCCCGTCCCGAGGGCACCCTCCTCGACGTGGCCCTGCGACAGGGCTTTCGGCCACGTGTCGCGCACGTCGTCGGCGAGTGGACCGCCAAGCAGGGGTACGTCGCCGCCGGCCTCGGAGTGGCGCTGGTCCCGGCGCTGGCCGCGGCGTCCGTGCGCCCGGACGTCCGGCTGGTACCGGTGCTGGACGAGGGCGGGCCGGCGCGTGCGGTGTACGCGGCGACGATGCGGGGGCGGTCGCCGGTGCCGGCTGTGGAGGCGTTCGTCGGGGCGCTGCGGGAGGCGGCGGTGTCGGTGGGGGTGTCGGCGCGCGCCATGGCGTAGTCCACACCATGGCGTAGTCCCCTCCCGCCACGCGATACTTCCGGCGTCCCGCACGACGCAGCGCTCTGCCTCACCCCCACCGTGACGGAAGGACCGTAATTCCCTTGAATTCCATACGTGTTCGGATCGGCGTCCTCTCAGTGGCCGTGCTGGCCGGACTCTCGGCTCCCACGACAGGAGCTGCCGCCGCCCAGTCCGCGCCCGCGCCGACCGTGGAGGAACAGCGCCTCGACAAGGCCGTACCCCAGGAGATCCTGCGGCGCTCCGGATTCGACGCCGCGGCGGCGGAGTTCGCGGGCGACCTGGCCGGCGCGCGCTCCTACGCGCAGGCCCACCGGGTCGTCACACGCGAGGGGTCGGCGCTCTGGCGCAGGGCCGTGGACCGGGCGCAGGGGCGCGGTCCGGCGGGGGGTGACTTGAGCCGGGACGACGATCGGCCGCTGTACTGGGCGCGGTTGTCGATGACGCGGGACGTGCGGACGTGGGAGCCGGAGTTCGGGCTGAGCGACGCCCAGCGGGGTGCTCTCATCGGCGCGTTGGAGCGGGTCTCGCGTGGCCAGACCGACATCCGCCATGCGGCCGGTGCGGCCGGTAAGGGCATGAAGCGGATCCTCGTCACCGGGTTCGACCCCTTCACGCTCGACCGGGACATCCGTATCTCCAACCCGTCCGGCGCCACCGCGCTCGCCCTCGACGGCGCGGTGATCGAGACCGCGGACGGGCCGGCCCGGGTGGAGACCGCCATGTTCCCGGTGCGGTGGCAGGACTTCGCGGACGGGATGGTGGAGCGGGCGCTGCGGCCGTATCTGAAGCAGGTCGATCTGTTCACGACCGTGAGCCAGGGGCGCGTCGGGCGGTTCGACGTCGAGCGGACCAACGGGGCCTGGCGGGGCGGCTTCCAGGACAACGACAACATCGGGCGGACCGAGACGGTCCCCGTCGCCGATCCGGCCTCGCAGCCGCAGTGGACCACGACGACGCTGCCGTACCGGGAGATCGTCGCCGCGAACACCGGGCGGTTCCCCGTGTACGACAACACGAGCGTGACCGAGATTCCGGCGGGCGGCACGACGGCGGTCGTACGGCCGGACGGACCGACTCCGGGCTCCACCGCGCGGGCCGGGGGCGGCGGGGACTACCTCTCCAACGAGATCGCCTACCGGGCGACGCTGCTCCGGGACCGGCTCGGGCTGCACGACTCCCTGCCGGGCGGGCATGTGCACACGCCGGTGTTGCAGTTCGGGGCGGGCAACACGGATCCGGCGTCGGGGGCGGTGACGGATCCGGAGTTCGTGCGGAACCGGCTGGACATCATCGCGCAGGTGCGGGGGATTTTGACGGCCGCGGTGGAGGCGACGGCGGGTTCGTAGGCACCCGGCGTCGGGGCGGGGTTCCCTGGGGGCCGGTTCCCGGGCCTGCGGCCCCCGGACCCCCGCTTCGGCCCTGAACGGGCCTCGTCCTCAAACGCCGGACGGGCTGGTGTGCTCGGGCCGGTCCCCGAACGGGGCGGCGCCTTCCCCGTCCCTCTCCTCCTCCGTCTCCTCCCCCATCAGCTCCCGAGCCATCAGCGTCGCCCCCGCCACCGCGCCCGGCATCAGGAACACCGCGACGAACGGCACCAGGAAGGCTGCTGCGAGGGGGGCTCCGAAGCCCCAGATGAGGGACTTGCGGGAGCGGAGCACGGCGAGGCGGTCGCGGAGTTCGACGCGGCGGCGTTGGAGGGCGACTGCCGTGAGTTCCTCGGTGAGGAAGAAGCCGGTGACGAAGACGCCGATGACCGGTACGGCCGTCTGGCCGACGACCGGGATGAAGCCGAGGGCGAAGAGCAGGACGCCCCAGAGAGCGGCGCGCAGGACGATCCGCAGGCTGTCGCGGCCCGAGATCCACAGTTCGCGCCAGAGCGGCAGCCCGGACTCGGGGGCCGTGCCGTCGGGAGAGACGTCCCGGTCGACCTTCTCGGAGAGGTTCTCGTAGAAGGGCTGGCCGATCAGCAGGGTGACCGCCGTGAAGGTGATGACGGAGAGGAGCAGGCCCAGCGCGAACAGGACGGCGGTGAGGAAGCCGCGGAACAGGCCCTGCCACGGGCTCGACCAGTCGTCGGCGAACGGCGTCGACCAGGACACGAAGTCCTCGCCCCAGAGTGCCAGCCCGACCAGCGCGGCCACGTAGAGCACCAGGGTGATCAGGCCGGGGATCAGCCCGAAGCCGTACTGCTTGCCGTGCCGGGCCACCCACCGCTGGCCCCTGAGGAGATACCTGAACCCGGTCCCAAGATCGCGCATGGTTCGCACTCTAGTCGGGCCGTGTCACACGGCAGTCACGGTCGCTTCGGGGCCCGGTCACCGCAGCACCCGCCCCCGCATGGGCCATCCGGGGCATCCGTGACACCAACTCCCTCTTGTTGCGGTTGAGTCGAACAGGTACACCTCGCCGTATCGATCTCAGGAAGTTCCGAGGAGGTACGCGTGCGCACGACGAGAACCGTTCCCGCGAGACCCGTTCCTGCCAGGCCCGTTTCCGCCCGATCCGTTCTGATCACCGCCCTCGCCCTCACCACGGCGGGCTCCCTGCTCCTCACCCCGCACACCGCCGTGGCGGATCCCCAACCCCCGGGCCATCCCCCGGTCCATCGCGAGGCCGCACTCGACCGGAATGCGGCGCGCACGCCCGCGAGCGCCGCCCAGCGGGCCCTCGGCGCCGCCGAAGCGCCCTCAGCAGCGATCGCCGACGACAGCCGCGGCTACCCGCGCCGGCAGGTACTCACGCCCGACCCCGAGAACCCGGCCGACAAGTCCATCAAGCTCGGCCTCACCCCGTACCACGCCATCGCGCCGAAGCTGAACGCCCTCCAGGCCCTCGGCGACCGCGTGAGCGTCGAGGTCGCGGGCCGCTCGGCGGGCGGGCACCGGCTCTACCTCGTCACCGTCACCGCGCCCGAGACCGCCCGCCAGGCCCGCACGCAGGCCCGGATGCGCGAGCTCATCGAGAACGCGCCCGCCCTCGCCGCCAAGTCCCCGGAGGTCAGGAGGAGTTACAAGGCGCCCGTCTTCCTCAACAACAACATCCACGGCAACGAGTGGGAGGGCACCGACGCCAGTCTGAAGCTCATCGAGCGGCTCGCCACCGCCACGGACGCCAGGACGCGCGACCTCCTCGCCCAAAGCCGCCTGTACTTCAACATCACCGCCAACCCGGACGGCCGTATCGCCGGAACCCGCGCCAACGCGGGCGGCTTCGACATGAACCGGGACTTCGCCACCGCCTCGCAGCCCGAGACCCGGGCGATGCGGCAGATCATGATCGACAAGCAGCCGGCCGTCCTGCTCGACCTGCACGGCTACGTCAACGGCACCCTCATCGAGCCCACCACTCCCCCGCACGGCGAGAACTACGAGTACGACCTGTTCCTGAAGAACACCTACGCCAACGCCCTGCGCATGGAGGCCGCCGTCAACGGCCTCGGCTACACGCCGGCGAAGGACGGGGTCGAACCCGCGCAGATTCCCTTCCGGGACCAGGAGGAGGGCTGGGACGACTGGCCGCCCATCTTCACCCCGCAGTACGCGGCCTTCCACGGCACGGTCGCCGCGCACACGGTGGAGATCCCGATGCAGGTGAACAACAACGCCTACAACACGCTGCCGCAGGCCGAGCTGCGGCGCCGCTCCGCGATCAACGTCGACGTCGCCGGGGCGGCCCTGCGCGCCACCCTCGACTTCGTCCAGGAACGGCGTACGTCACTCGTCGCCGACCAGATCGAGGTCTTCCGGCGGGGAGCCGCGGGCGCCGCGCAGGTGCCGGTGTCCGAGGAGACCGTCCCGGGCGTCCCCGGCATCGGCCCCGAGGACGTCTACACGACCACCTTCCCCCGCGCCTACGTCATCCCGGCCGGCACCGGCGCCCAGCGCTCGGCCCCTGCCGCCGCCCGCCTCGTCGACCACCTCCTCGCCAACGACGTCCGGGTCAGCCGGGCGGCCCACGCCTTCCGGCTGGGGGGCCGGACGTACGCCAAGGGCTCGTACGTCGTCGACATGCGCCAGCCCAAGCGCGGCCTGGCGAACGTGCTCCTCGCGGACGGGCGGGACATCAGCGACAAGGTCTCGGCGATGTACGACATCTCGGGCTGGAGCCTCGGCCGGCTGTGGGGAGCTGCGGTCGAGACCCTGCCGGGCATGCCCTACGGCGCTGCCCTGCGCCCCGTCCGTGCGGCGGCCCCCGTCGCGTACGTCGCCCCGCGCGGTGACCTCCGGCTGAGGCTCGACGACCCGAACGAGGTCGCCGCCCTCAATTCCCTGCTGCGGCAGGGCATCGAGGCGCGCCGGGCCGCCGACGGCAGCGCGATCGTGCCGGGCTCGGCGCGCCGACAGGCCCTGGCGGCCGCCCGTGCGTACGACGTCGCCTTCCATGCGACGAAGCTCACCGGCACCGTCCCGCTGCACCGCACCCGTGTCGCCGCCGCCGTCACCGCGGGCGAGCTGTTCGCGCTGCGGGAGATGAACTTCGAGGTCACGCCGGTCTCGACGGATGTGCTGAACGCAGGGTTCGACTGGTCGTCGGTGGACGTGCTGTTCGTGTCGGCGGGGTTGGAGTACGACGACCTCACCGCCCCCGCCCGTACGGCCCTCGACGCCTTCCTCGACGGTCACGGGCTCGTCGGCAGGGGCGCCACCGGCGCCGCGCTCAACACGGCGACGGGACTGCTGGCGGCGAAGCCGGTCGAGGGCAACGGGGACGCCAACGGTGTAGTACGCGTCGTGAATTCGGGCAGCACTCTGATGTCCGGTGCTCCGGGCCACGGCTTCGTCTACGCGCCCGTGTGGTTCACCGACCTCGGTCCGGACGTGCGGGTCGAGCAGGCGTACGCGGCCGGGAACCCGCTCGTCTCCGGGCACTGGCGGGCGTCGGCGGACGGCTCCGGCGGGCCGGCGGACGCGGCGGGGCAGGCGTCGGTGGTGAGCGGCACGGGAGCCGTGCTGTTCGGCACGGAGCCGCTCTTCCGGGACCATCCCAAGGGAGAATTCGCCCAGGTCGGCAGGGCATTGTTCAGCATGGCGCAGGCCAGTGGCACCACATGAGGAGAGCGGATGACACCAGTGATCCACGGCACCGTAGTGGACGGCTTCGAGCGGGTACGTGAGGAGTTCGCCGGGTTCGTGTCGGGCGAACTCCCGGACTACGAGGGCCAGTTGTGCGCGTACGTGCACGGCCGGAAGGTCGTCGATCTGTGGGCCGGTGACGGCTGCGAGGCCGACTCCCTCTACGGCGTGTTCTCGTCCAGCAAGGGCGCCGCTCACCTCGTGGTCGCGCTCCTGATCCAGGAGGGCACGCTCGAACCGGACCGCAAGGTGACGTACTACTGGCCGGAGTTCGGTGCCGAGGGCAAGGGCTCGCTGACCCTGCGCGAACTGCTCGCCCACCGGGCCGGGCTGGTCGGGCTCGACGCCGGGTTCACCGACGACGAGCTGGCCGACGACCGTGCCATCGCCGAACGCCTCGCCGACCAGCGGCCGTTCTGGCGCCCCGGCACGGCCTTCGGCTATCACGCGCTCGTCATCGGCGCGCTCACCGGCGAGGTCGTACGCCGTGCCACCGGCCGTACGCTCCAGGAGGTGTACGAGGAGCGGGTCCGGGCGCCGTACGGCCTGGGCTTCCACCTCGGGCTGCCCGCGGAACTGGACCACCGCTACCGCTCCGTGCAGCCGATGGCCCCGACTCCGGAGCAGCAGGCGGTGCTGGACTCGGTACCGCAGGGGCCGCACACGCTGTCATCCATCGCCTTCAACACACATGTACCGGAGCCGGGGGGACTTGCGGACTACCCCAACTCCCGTACCGTGCGCGCCAACGGTCCCGCATCGGCGGGCGGCGTCGCCTCCGCGCGCGGGCTCGCCGGCATGTACGCGGCGGCGATCAGCGAGCTGGACGAACGGCCGCCCCTGCTCAAGCCGGACACCATCGCCGAGGTCGGCCAGATCCACTCGACCGGGTACGACCTGGTGGCCCGGGCCCACAAGTCGTACGCACTCGGCTTCCAGGCGACGGCCGACACCTGGTACCCGTTCCTGGGCGCCGGCGCCTTCGGCCACAGCGGCGCCGGCGGCTCCCAGGCCTTCGCCGACCCCCGCAGCGGCCTGACCTACGGCTACACCCGCCGCCGCTGCGCCTTCCCGGGCGGAGCGGCACCGGAGAACCAGCGGTTGGTGAGGGCGGTGCATTCGGCGGCGCTGGCGAGCTGACCCATCTCCAACGCACGGCAACGGCCCACCAACCTCACTGGGCCGACGACACCGGCTGAGGCGCCCCGAAGGCGACCGAGCCATCAGGAGGCGAGGCCGCACCCCATGTGTCCAGGGGTGCGGCCTCCTGTCGTACGGAACGAACCGGCTCAGACCAGCGTCACGGTGATGTTGCCGCGGGTCGCCTTCGAGTACGGGCACACCTGGTGGGCCTTTTCGAGCAGGTTGCGGGCCGTCGCGGCGTCGACGTTCGGGATGGCCGCCGAGATCTCCACGATGATCCCGAAGCCGTCGTCGTTCTTGCCGATGCCGACCTTCGCGGTGACGGTCGAGCCCGTGATGTCGGCCTGCTCCTGGCGGGCGACGACGCCCAGAGCGCCCTGGAAGCAGGCGCTGTAGCCGGCCGCGAAGAGCTGCTCCGGGTTGGTGCCGGCGCCGCTGCCGCCCATCTCCTTGGGCGGGTTGACGACGACGTCGAGCTTGCCGTCGTCGGTGGCGACGCGGCCGTCGCGGCCGTTCTCGGCGGTGGCGACGGCGGTGTACAGGACCTCGGACTGCTGGATGGACATGCGGTGTCTTCCTCCTCGGTCCGCCGCGACTCGCGCCCACGATCGCGACGGATTTCGGAAAGAAGTTACCGCATGTCGGAAACCCAGCACAGGGCCCGGCCCACGGCCCGGCCCACCGCCCGGCCCAGCCCTACAGCTGGACGATCATCTTCCCGGTGTTGTCACCGCGCAGCACCCCGAGGAACGCCTCCAGGTTGTTCTCGATGCCCTCGACGAACGTCTCGCGGTACTTGAGCTGCCCCGAAGCGACCCAGGGGCCGACCTCCTGGACGAACTGCGGCTGGAGGTCGTAGTGGTCGCCGACGAGGAGGCCCTCGATGCGGGCGCGGGTCGCGATGAGGCGGGCGAGGTTCTTCGGGCCGGGGGCGGGCTCGGTGTTGTTGTAGACCGAGATCATGCCGCAGACGGCGATCCGGCCATGGAGGTTGATCTGCCCGATGGCGGCCTCCAGGTGGTCGCCGCCGACGTTGTCGAAGTAGACGTCGATGCCGTCCGGGGCGGCCTCGCGCAGCTGCTCGGCAACCGAGCCGTTCTTGTAGTTGAAGGCGGCGTCGAAGCCGTACTCCTCCACGAGGAGCTTGACCTTCTCGTCGGAGCCGGCGGAGCCGATGACGCGGGAGGCGCCCTTGAGCTTGGCGATCTGCCCGACCTGGCTGCCGACGGCACCCGCCGCGCCGGACACGAAGACGGAGTCGCCCTCCTTGAAGACGGCGGTGCGCAGCAGGCCGGCGTAGGCGGTGAGGCCGGTCATGCCGAGGACGCCGAGGTACGTGGACAGGGGCGCGGCGTCCGGGTCCACCTTCACGGCGCTCTTGGCGTCCACCGCGGCGTACTCGCGCCATCCGAAGAAGTGCAGGACGTGGTCACCGACGGCGATGCCCTCGGCGTTGGACTCGACGACCTCACCGACGGCGCCGCCCTGCATGACCTTGCCGAGCTCGAAGGGGGCGACGTAGGACTTGGCGGCCGACATGCGTCCGCGCATGTACGGGTCGACGGAGAGGTACTTGTTCCGTACGAGCACCTGGCCCTCGCCGGGGGTCGGCATCTCGGCCTCGACCAAGGCGAAGTCCTCGGGCTTGGGCCAGCCGACGGGGCGGGAGAGGAGGTGCCATTCGCGGTTGATCATGGGAGGGGTGCGCCTTTCCGTGCGTACGTTTTTACTTCAGTACCTGAAACAACCATGCTCCTGAATATTTCAGGATGTCAAGTAATGGGGGTACCCTGAGAGCATGGCCACCATTCCGCAGAAGACCCACCGTCCCGATGACATGACCCTGGAAGTCGTCGACCTCATCGGCTCGGTCGTGGCCCGCTATCACCAGGAGTACGAGGAGGCCGCCGCCGAGCACGCCCTGACCGGCGCGCAGGCGCGGCTGCTGAGCCTGCTGTCTCTGGAGCCGCTGCCCATGCGGAAGCTGGCGCAGCGGCTGCGCTGCGAGCCGTCGAACGTGACCGGCATCGTGGACCGGCTGGAGTCCCGCGGGCTGGTGGAACGCCGGCCGGACCCGGCGGACCGGCGCGTGAAGCTGGCCGCGGCGACCGAGGAGGGCCGCCGGGTGGCGCGCAGCCTGCGGGAGTCCCTGCGGTTCGCCCGGGAGCCGCTGGCAGGGCTGTCGGACCAGGAACGGCTGGCCCTGCGGGACCTACTGCGGCGGATGCTGGACGCCTGACCGGCTGGAGCCGGCTCCGCCCGCGCCCCGCACGAGGGTGCGCGGCCGACCACGAGCTGACCGGCCGCGCCGCCCCTGACCTGCCCCCCGCGGGCTGGTGGAACACCGGCCGAACCCAGCCGACCGGCGCATGAAGCCGGCCGCGGCGACCGAGGCGAGCCGCCGGGTGGCGCGCAGCCTGCGGGAGTCCCTGCGGTTCGCCCGGGAGCCGCTGGCGGGGCTGCGGCGGATGCTGGACGCCTGACCAGCTGGAGTCGGCTCCGCCCGCGCCCCGCACGAGGGTGCGAGGCCGTCGACGAGGCCGACTACGAGCTGACCGGCCGCGCCGCCCCTGACCTGCCCCCCGCGGGCTGGTGGAACACCGGCCGAACGCAGCCGGCCGGCACATGAAGCCGGCCGCCACGGCCGAGGCGGGACGCCGGGACCCGGAACGGCCGGCGCTGAAGGAGCTGCTGCGGCGGATGCCGGACGCCTGACCGGCTGGAGCCCCGCGGGCTGGTGGAACACCGGCCGGACCCGGCAGACCGGCGCATGAAGCCGGCCGCGGCGACCGAGGCGGGACGCCGGGGCCCGGAACGGCCGGCCGAAGGAGCTGCTGCTGCGGATGCTGGACGCCCAGGGATTCGCTGGACGCCCGGGCCCCGTCCGCCCGGTGATCGCCGGTGGGCGGGCTGATCGCTTGCGGGCGGGCCGGTCCGGGGTGAGGATCGGATGGTGGGTGTTGAGGGTGTCATGTCGCTCGGGCATCCACGAGGCGTGTGATGGGTGCGAAGTCACGCTCGGCCGACGGGAGCCACGGCGATGCCGTCATGAGGGCGGTGACCCCGGGCGGTGACCCGGTTCTCGCCGCACGGTTCGCCGTGCCGACGGTCCCCCGGACGTTCGTGCGCCGGGCCCGGCTGCTCGATCAGCTGGCCGAGCGCCCCCGCACTCCGCTGACGCTGGTGAACGGGCCCGCGGGGGCCGGCAAGACCCTGCTGGTCGCCGACTGGATCACGGCCCGCGAGCTGGGGGGCGTCGCCTGGCTGACGGTGGAGCCGGAGGACAGCGCACCCGGCGTGTTCTGGGCCTACGTCCTGCTTGCCTTCCGGCACCACGGAATCGCCCTCCCCTCGGACATCGGCAGCCCCGCCCACCCCGGCGAGGTGGACCACTCGCTGCTGGCGCGGGTCGCGGCCTGGCTGGACGGACGGGACAGGCCGGTGACCCTCGTCCTGGACGAGTTCGACCGGGTGGCAGGGTGCGCCGAGGTGGCCGACGGACTGCAGTTCGTGCTCCGCCATGCGGGCGACGGCCTGCGCCTGCTGGTCGTCAGCCGTACGGAGCCGCTGCTGCCGCTGTACCGCTATCGGGCCGCCGGTGAGCTCGTCGACATCCGGGGCGCCGATCTGGCGTTCCGCGCCGAGGAGACGGCGGCCCTCGCCGACCGGCACGGACTGGCGCTGTCGGGCGCGGGCGCGCGCGTGCTGACCGCGCGCACCGGCGGCTGGGCCGCGGGACTGCGGCTGTGCACGCTGGCCGCCCAGCGGGCCGACGACCCGGAGGCCTTCCTGGCGGAGTTCGAGCCGGGGCACAGCACGGTGGCCGACTTCCTGCTGGGCGAGGTGCTCCGCGCCCACCCGTCCGACACCCAGGATCTGCTGCTGCGGGCGAGCATCCTGGAGGAGATCCACCCCGATCTGGCCAACGCCCTCACCGGCCGGGGCGACGCGGAGCCGATCCTGGAGGGCCTGCAACGGGCTAACGCGTTCGTCGAGCCCATCGGGCACTCCTGGTACCGGCTGCACCCGCTGTTCGCGGAGATCCTGCGGGTGCATCTGGGCGTCCGCCATCCCGGCCTGGAGCCCGAGCTGCACCGTACGGCCGCCCACTGGCTGAGCCGGGCGGGGCTGCTCGACGAGTCCCTGTCGCATGCGGCGGACGCGGGTGACTGGGAGCTGGCCGCGAGCGAGTTCATCGGCCGGCTGGCGATCGGCCGGCTGCTGACGGGGCTGTCCGCCGAGCGGCTGGACGGCCTGTTCGCCAGGATGGCGCCGGAGGCGTCGGGGCCGGCCCCCGATCTGGTGCGCGCGGCGCGCGAGTTGGCCCACCATGACGTCGAGCGCGGCGTCACCTACCTGGGGCGTGCGGAGGAGAACCTGCCCGACGACGACTCCGGCGACGCGGCCGCGATGCGGCTGAGCTGTGCGGTGCTGCGGGTGCTGGCCGCCCGGGTGGCGGGCTCGGCGGACCTGGCCGAGCTGGCGGCGAAGGCCGCCGCGGAGGCGGAGCGGGCCCTGCCCGCCGACCGGCTGGAACAGTGCCCGGAACTGACGGCCCTCATGCTCACCGACCTCGGATCGGCGCAGCTGTGGGCGGGCCGCTTCGATGCCGCGCGCTCGACGCTGTCCGACGCCGTCCGCTCCCCCCAGGAGCCCTCGACGGCCTTCGCCCGGCACGAGGCGCTGAGCCGCCTGGCGCTGATCGACTTCCTGCAGGGCCGTCCCGGCCAGGCGGAGTCGCACGCCAGGGGCGCGGTCGCGGAGGCGGAGCACTCGGGGCTGCCGGTGTCCGACCGGACCGGGATGGCCCAGCTCGTGCTGGCCGCCGTGGCCATCGACCGCGACGACCTGGCGGCGGCGCAGGGCCAGCTCGACCGGGCCGCCGCCACGTCCGCGGCCTCCCGCGATCCCGTCGTGGCCGTGGAGCTGGCGATCCTGCGTTCGCGGATGCTCTTCGCGAAGGGGGACTCCCGCTCGGCGCTGCTGGCCCTCGACGACGTGGCGAAGCACCCGCTGGTCTCCGCCGAGGCGTCCCCGTGGGTGAGCGACCGGATCGCGATGGCCATGGCCGCGGCGCACCTGGCCGACGGCGATCCGAAGGCCGCGGTGAAGGTCTTCGAGGACCGGCCGGCCCACGGCCCGGAGAGCCTGGTGGCGGAGGCCAGGGCACGGGTCGCCGCCGGTGAGGGCGAACGGGCCCTGCGCATCCTCGACGAGCTCGAACTCCCCGAGCACCGCGCCCCCGGGCCCGTCATCGACGTATGGATTCTGCTGACCCGTGCGCAGGCCGCCGACGCGCTCGGCGACTCCACCGCCGCCGAGAGCCTGCTGCTGCGGGCCCTGGCCGCCGCGCGCCCGCATCACCTGAGGCGGCCGTTCCTCGACGCCGGGGCCTGGGTCGGACGGCTGCTGCTCCACCGGCCCGCGCTCGCCCGGGAGCATGCCTGGCTGACCGGTACGCCCGCGCCCGGGCGGAAGGAGCCCGTGGGCCCGCGCCCGGAAACGCTCAGCGCGCGGGAGCGGGACGTCCTGGAGCGGTTGGCGCAGCTCATGTCCACCGAGGAGATCGCCGCCGACCTGCATCTGTCCGTGAACACGGTGAAGACGCACCTCAAGAGCATCTACCGCAAGCTCGCCGCCACCCGACGCGGCGAGGCGGTCCGCCGGGCCCGTGAGTTCGGGCTGCTGTGACGTGTCACCTCGCCCGGGTGATGCCACCCGGGCCCCAGGTCGCCGAGCATGAGGTCATGCGCTACGAGATCCGCGTCGACGGGCAGATGTCGGATGAGTTGACCACGGCGTTCCCCGAGTTCGACAGCTTCGTCGTCCCCAACCAGACGGTGCTGTACGGCCAGGTCGACGACGAGGCGCACCTGTACGGCCTGTTGATCCGTTTCCAGTCGCTGGGGCTGCGCGTGGCGGAGTTCCGCCGGCTTCCGGAGTGAACGTACGGCTCAGCCCGCGAGCACCTTCGCCTTCGCCCGCTCGTACTCGGCGTCGCTGATGTCGCCGTGGTCGTGCAGCCCGGCGAGCTTGGTCAGCTCGTCCGCATGGGTCGGCCCGGCCGCCCCGGTGGTCCCGGTCGTCCCGGTGGTCCCGGTCGTCCCGGTGGTCCCGGTCGCCGGGGTATCGGCGGCCACCTCCTGGACGTAGGAGCGGAACGCGTCCTCCTGGCGCCGTTGCTGGCGTACGTCACGCTCACCCATGCCGCGCCCGCGGGCGATCAGATAGATGAAGACGCCGACGAACGGCAGCACACAGACGAAGACCGCCCAGCCCGCCTTGCCCCAGCCGCTCATGCTGTCGTCCCGGAAGATGTCTCCGAAGACCCGGAACAGCATCACGAACCACAGCACCCACACGAAGAACCAGAGCATCGTCAGGAAAACGTTGAGCAGCGGATAGTCCACGGTCGCCTCCACCTGCCGGCCGTCGTGGGGCCACGGCGGCACTCCAAGCCTGTTGTGGTCCACGCTGCGCCTGTCGCCCCGGGACGGCATCACCCGGAGCGGGTGGGGTGCCGCCGCCGACCACGGCAGCGCCGCGGGCCCCCGCCCGGGCCGGCCGCGCGCCCGCTGCCGCCGGGTTTCACCTGTCAGGGGTGAAGCCCCGCCCGGAGCGCGCTCCAACGATGAACGTGGAGCCGTATCAGGCGTGCTTCGGCGTACCGAGGGCCTACCAGGGGCGTACCGGTGGAGGTGGGCAGGCATGGTCGACCGCTATCCGCCCATCGCCGAGCACGGAATGGTCGGCGACCTGCAGACCGCGGCTCTGGTCTCGTCCGCCGGAACCATCGACTGGTGGTGCACACCGCGCTTCGACTCGCCCAGCGTCTTCGCGTCGCTGCTGGACAGCGAGCGCGGGGGCCACTGCCGGTTCGCCGTGGATCTCCCGGAGGGCGAGGGGCTGACGGTGCGACAGCTGTACCTGTCCGACACGGCGGTCCTGATCACGCGGTACATGGCGCCCGGCGGCGTGGGCGAGGTCGCCGACTTCATGCCTCCCGTCGACTCCCCGACGCCGACCGACCGGCACCGGATCATCCGGATCGCCCGCGTCGTCCGGGGCAGCCTGCCCTTCACCTTCTCCTGCCGCCCCCGCTTCGACTACGCCCGCGCCCCGCACGCCCTCACGCTCCCGCCGGACGACGACCGCTCGGCGGTCTTCCACGGCCCCGGAACCGACCTGCACCTCCAGTGCACCCCCGGGGTCGCCTTCCACGCGGACGGCGACGACGTCACCGGCCGCGTCACCCTCTCCGCCGGGCAGGCGGTGGCCGTCGTGCTGACCGGCACCGCGAGCGGCGGCGCCCCCGGGCCCGCGCCGATACTGGCCGGCCTGGTCGACGACATGAGCTCGTGCCGCACCTTCTGGCTGTCCTGGCTGCGCTCCTGCTCCTACCGAGGGCGCTGGCAGGACACGGTGAACCGCTCGGCGATCACGCTCAAGCTGCTCACCTACGCCCCCACGGGCGCACCCATCGCCGCCGCCACCATGGGACTGCCCGAGCAGATCGGCGGCGAGCGCAACTGGGACTACCGCTACACGTGGATACGTGACGCCTCGCTCTCCGTGCGGGCGCTGATCGATCTGGGCTTCGAGGCGGAGGCGTACGCGTACCGCCGCTGGCTGCGCGAGCGCGTCGAAGCCGGTGGCACCGCCACGGGGGACCCCCTGCAGATCATGTACCGGATCGACGGCGACCCTCATCTCACCGAGGAGACCCTCGACCATCTGGAGGGCTACCAGGGCTCACGGCCCGTCCGGGCCGGCAACGCGGCCGCCGGCCAGCTCCAGCTCGACATCTACGGCGAGGCGGCCGACGCGCTGGCGGTGCGCGGCGACATCGGGGCGATCCGCGGCTGGAACGCCGTGCGCGACGTGCTGGACTGGCTCTCCGAGCACTGGGACCAGCCCGACGAGGGGATCTGGGAGACCCGTGGCGGCCGGCAGAACTTCACCTACAGCCGGCTGATGGCCTGGGTCGCCTTCGACCGCGGTATCCGCGGATCCATCTCGCATGGCCGCCCGGGCCGGATCGACCGCTGGACCGAGACCCGCGACGCGATCTTCCGGCAGATCGTCGAGCGCGGCTGGCACCCCGGGCGCCAGGCCTTCGTCCAGCACTACGACACGGACGTCCTGGACGCCTCGCTGCTGCTGATGCCCCAGGTCGGCTTCATCTCACCGCACGACCCGGACTGGCTCACCACCCTCGACGCCATGGACAAGGAGCTGGTCAGCGACAGCCTCGTCTACCGCTACGACCCCGGGGCCTCGCCCGACGGGCTGCGCGGCTCCGAGGGCACCTTCAACCTGTGCAGCTTCTACTACGTCGAGGCCCTGGCCCGCAGCGGCCGGCTCGGGCGGGCCCGGTACGCCTTCGACAAGATGCTCACCTACGCCAACCCCGTCGGCCTCTTCTCGGAGGAGATCGGCCCCTCCGGCGAACAACTCGGCAACTTCCCCCAGGCGTTCACCCACCTCGCCCTGATCAACGCGGCCACGGCCCTGGACGAGCAACTCGGCCGGGCCGAGGCGAGCCCGACACACGGCCACGGCCCGTACGACCCGCCCCACGGCTACACGATGCCAACCGCGCCCGCCGGCGGCGACGACGGTGGCTGACCCGGACTCGGCCTGAGCGTGATGCTCACCCCGTCCGTGAACGTCGTCCAGTCGCCGTCCCGGTGGCCGCGGCACTGCTGCGCCGGGAGGCGGACCGGAGCGTGCGTG
This sequence comes from Streptomyces sp. NBC_01017, assembly GCF_045162795.1. Classification (NCBI taxonomy): domain Bacteria; kingdom Bacillati; phylum Actinomycetota; class Actinomycetes; order Kitasatosporales; family Streptomycetaceae; genus Streptomyces; species Streptomyces sp. NBC_01017. The sequence continues at coordinate 7,416,632 of NZ_CP108683.1, read as the reverse complement.
TCAGGCGGTGAGGACCTTCGACTTGGCATGCTCGTACTCGGCGTCGGTGATGTCGCCCTTGTCGTGCAGCGCGGCCAGCTTGCCGAGTTCGTCCGCCTTGGCGCCCGGTGCCTTGGGTCGCGGGGCCGCGGCCTCCTGGACGTAACTGCGGAACGCGCGCTCGCGGTCCTGGGCCATGCGCAGCTCGCGCTCGCCCATGCCGCGTCCGCGGGCGATCAGGTAGACGAAGACGCCGAGGAACGGCAGCACGCAGACCATCAGTGTCCAGCCCGCCTTCGCCCAGCCGCTGAGCGCGTCGTCGCGGAAGATGTCCATGACCACGCGGACCAGCAGCATGATCCACATGATCCACAGGAAGAACCAGAGCATGGTGAGGAAGACTTCGAGCAGGGGGTAGTCCATGGTCGCCTCCACTTGCCGGCCGCCGCGACGACCGCGCGGCTGACGGGGCCCCGATGGTCCCGTGGCCTTCACGATGCGCCAGGGCGGTGCGCCCGGCATCACCCCTCACGGGTGGCCGGGGAGGCCTCGGCCCGGCCGCCGGCGGCGAGCAGTGCCAGGACCGTCAGGGTGCCGAGCAGGACGAGCGCGAAGGCCAGGATCGTGAGCGGGGTGGGGCGGTTCCACACGGCGAAGACGAAGGCCAGGACCGCCAGCGCGGACAGGGCGATCGACCGGCGGTGGGCCTGTGCCCACGCGCCGGCCCGTCCGGCCCGGATCTCGTGCCGGTAGGCCCAGGTGGCGAGCGAGTCCGCGGTGCGGTCGCAGGCGCGGCGGATCGCGACCGGCAGGCGGCCGGGGCCGATCAGGTAGGCGCCGAGCGCGACCACGGCCCCGAGCACGATCGTGGTGCGCAGGGCGGCCTTCAGGAAGCGCAGCAGCGTGTCGAAGACGGCCGCGGCGGCCGCGTCCGACTGCACGGCGGCCGGGAGGTGGTCCAGGTAGTAGCGGCGTACGAAGACCAGGGCGATGACCACCACCAGGCAGGCGACGGCGGCGCCCAGCGCGGTCCAGGCGAGCGCCCGCCGGTGGCGGCGCGCAATCAGCACCCCGGCCGCGCCGATGATGACGGTGAGGACGGGCAGCCAGTAGCCGACGACGTCCAGCAGGTGCGCGCCGTCGCGGATCTTCTCCAGTTGCTCGGACTGGAACAGCACGAGCTGCTTGTCGACCTGGGGGATCTTCTCCGCGGGCGACAGGCCGGCGTTGACGAGTTCCTTTTTCACCTGCTCGACGAGGGTGCCGACGTCGAGCGTCACCGTGCCGCCCGCGACCCCGACGGCGCCCCGGCCCTCTCCGGTGAGGGCGTGGACGACGGCGCTGTGGGCCTGTTCGTTGGCGTTGCGCCACACGGTGTCGAAGGCGCCGCTGTGCACGATCCGCGTGACGACCTGCTTCACCGCGCCGTCCACGGCCGAGTCGATCTGCGGCCCGAGCCCCTGGATGGCGGTGGCGGCCCGGGGCGGCAGGCCCTGGGACCGCAGCCAGCCGGCGAGGTCCGCGGCGGCCCGGTCCCCGTCGATGCGGACGTCCACCGCCTCGGAGATCCGGTCGACGGCGGCGTCCTGGATCGCGGGCTCGGTGGCCAGCGGGGCGACGGTCTTCACGTAGCGGTCGGTGTCGAGGGCGATGTCGTGGACCCAGACCGTCATCAGCGCGACGGGTACGAGGATGCAGGTGACCACGATCAGCACCGCGGAGGCCGTCGCCCGGGCGATGCGCTCGGGCGCGGAGGGCTTGTGCGCGGCGCTCATGCGGACTCCAGGTCTTCCGGTGTCCCCGCCCTCCCTTCAATTGCGTCCGCGCACCACGGAAACGGCATGCCGAACTGGCCCATATGGGCGCCGAAAGGGGTCCTAATCGGCGAAGGGGTCCCGCTTCACCACGCACAGAGCCCAGATGATGAACGCGTACAGCGCGATCAGCGTGAGCGACCAGACCGGGTAGTACGGGATGGACAGGAAGTTGGCGATCAGCAGCAGTCCCGCGACGCCTACGCCGACGACCCTCGCCCAGGTCTTCGCCCCGAACAGGCCGATGCTCACGATCACGGCGAGCGCCCCGAACACCAGGTGGATCCAGCCCCAGCTCGTCAGGTCGAACTTGAAGACGTAGTTGGGGGTGGAGACGTACACGTCGTCGTCGGCGATCGCCATGATGCCGCGGAAGACGTCGAGGATCCCGGAGATGAAGAGCATCACTCCGGCGAACAGTGTCAGGCCGGTGGCGGCTGTCTGCTTCCCCGCACCGTGGCGGGTAGCGGTGGTGGCCATGTCCGGCCTCCTTTCCACACCGGGCTGCTGCGCGCAGCCGTCCACCACCGAGCCTGATCCCTTGGGGGCATGCTCGTCGTCACCCACGGAGGGTGAGCACGCGCCGACCGCCGCCCTGCCACGGGAGGGACTCGACGCCCCCGTCCACGCCCTCGGCTCCCGCCGGTCTGCCCGGTCGCACCGAGAGCCACCCCCACCAACCCGCCCCACGGGCCCGCACGGCCGCCGACCGCCCTCCCCCGGCAGCCGCGGCCCGGGCAGGCGGTCAGGCGGACAGGGCCCATCGCACCGCTCTCAACCGCCCCGGCCACCGAGGCTCACGCCACACCACCGACTCTGGCCCGGCTACGGGATGACGCGTCCCGGCATCCGTCCCCCCGTCACGCCGCCACGTCGCTGCGTGCCGTGACGCGGCCCGTGGTGACCGCGTCGGCCAGGGCCTGGTGGTCGCGTTCGTTCTGGTCGGCGTAGGAGTGGGCGAAGTGGGCCAGGGCGCGGTCGAAGGTGTCGCTGCGGCCGAGGTAGGCGGCGATGGCGATCGGGTCGCCGGAGCGGGCGTGGGCGCGGGCCAGGGAGGCGCCGCACAGCCGGGCGAACAGCCCCAGGGTCCGGGCGTCCATCGTCTCGGGGCGGGCGATGCCCTTCCAGTCGTGCAACTGCCGTATGTAGAAGTCGCGTTCGCGGCCGTCGAACCCCGTGACGTGCTGCCAGCCGAGGAAGATGTCACCGGCGGCCTGCATGAGCCGCTGCCCGGCGACCACCCGCTCGCCCTGGTTCTCGTACGTGCTGGCGCCGCAGTGGGGGGCGAGGACCGAGTCGCCGGCCTCCTTGGCCTGGAGCAGGAGCGGGTCCTCGTCGTCGCGGCCGAGCAGCAGGATGATCCAGCAGCGGGTACCGACGCTGCCGACCCCGACGACCTTGCGGGCCATGTCGACCACGCTGAACCGGCTCAGCAGATGCCGCCGCTCCGACGACAGGGTGGTCTGGTATTCGGTGACCAGTCCCCGCAGGGTCTGCGCCACCTCGTCGCCCCGCGTGCCGGGCAGCAGCTCCGCGAGCGGTGTGATCAAGGGAGGATCCGAGATGATCCTGGGTACGCCGTCCACCTCCCGGGTCAGCTTCGCGGCCGCCTGCAGACTCGTCCGGGTACGGGCCTTCGCCGCCGCCCGCACGGCCCGCTGCCTGTCCTGCTTGCCCGGCCGCTCGGGCAGCAGCGCCCCGATCTGGTCGAAGTCGTCCCGCGCGTACCAGACCTCGAGGGTGCGCAGCCCGGCGAACTCCCGCATGCGCTCCCGGTAGGACCCCACACCGGCCCGCACGAGGGTGTCGCACTCCTTCAACGGGAACCCGTTGGCCCGCCCGGCGATCACCAGACTCGCGGCGAGCCGCTTGACGTCCCACTCGAACGGGCCCGGCAGGGTCTCGTCGAAGTCGTTGATGTCGAAGACGAGATGGCGTTCCGCGGAGCCGAGGAGCCGGAAGTTCAGCAGGTGCGCGTCCCCGCACAGCTGGGCGTACAGCCCGGTGTGCGCACCGGCGCCGAGATCGGACGCCATGATCGCCGCGGCTCCCCGGTAGAAGCGGAACGGCGATTCGAGCATCCGGCCGTACCGGATGGGCACCAGCTCGGGGACCCGGTCGGCGGACTGCCTCTCGATGATGTCGATCGGATCGGGCCGCTTCTCGTCGGGCGCGAAAACGGCATGCTGGGAGCGCGGCACCCGGGCACGCGCCTCCTTGCCCAGGGCCGCGCGCTCGGCCGGGGTGAGCGGACGGTCGTGCATCACCGAGAGCGGACCGCGGTGCGTGGTGATGGCCATGGTCGGACCTCCTTGCCCGCAGGGTCGACCGGCCCTCCCTGCCCACGTGGTCGACCGTCCCCCTGACCTGCATGGTCACAGCCCCGCGCGCCGACGGGATCACCCGGAGCAGGTGATGCGGGGCCGGTGCGCGGGCGGTGGGATGCCGTTGTGGGCGGTACGCGAAAGCCCGCCGGGACGTCCGGCACGGCCGAACGTCCCCGTGCGGCGGCTCAGCGGTGGGCGGCACGCCTGGCCCTACTGGTCGCGGCGGCCGCGATCGCCGTGCTGCTGGCGGCCGCCGGTATCAAGAGCCTCGCACTGCTGGCCGTCGGCCTGGCGGGCCTCGCCGCGACAGCCGCAGCCCTGTGGTGGGCCCTCTCCCGGCACGGCCTGGCCCGGCTGCTCGCCGCCGCACTGGCCGCCCTGCTGCCGATCGCGGTGCTGCTGAACTACGCGGCGGTGGGCCTGCTGTGGGCCGCGCTGTCCGCTGTCGCGCTGTGGATCGCGGCGCTGCTGATCGGGCGGGCCGCCCTCGCCGCCCACGCCGGCCGGTCCGGCCCCCGGGAATACCCGGCCCCAAGGCCGCGCGCACCGTTCCTCATCATGAACCCGCGCTCCGGCGGCGGAAAGGTCGGCGAGTACGACCTCGTGGCCAAGGCCCGGGCCCTGGGCGCCGAGGTCGCCGTGCTCGACCCGGCTCACCCGCAGGACGTCGCGGAGCTCGCCGAGCGGGCCGTGGCAAGGGGCGCGGACCTGCTGGGGGTCGCCGGAGGGGACGGCACCCAGGCGCTGGTGGCGGGTGTGGCGGCCCGGCACGACCTGCCGTTCGTCGTCATCTGCGCGGGCACCCGCAACCACTTCGCCATGGACCTCGGCCTCGACCGGACCGACCCGTCGACCTGCCTCGACGCCCTGGCCGACGGCGTCGAAGTGCGTATCGACCTCGGTCTCATCGGCGAGCGCGTCTTCGTCAACAACGCGTCCTTCGGCGTGTACGCGGTGGTCGTGCAGAGTCCCGCCTACCGCGACGACAAGGTGCCCACCATCCTCCGGGAGCTTCCGGACCTGCTGACCCATCAGGTCGGGCCCCGGCTCACCGTCCGCGCGCGGGACATCGTCGTCGACGCTCCCCAAGGGGTCCTGATCAGCAACAACCCCTACCAGTTGGGCGACGCCGCCGGCCTCGGCCGGCGCCCGCGGCTGGACTCCGGCACCCTCGGCGTCCTCGGCGTGAAGGTCGACAACGCCGCGCAGGCGGCCGGGCTGCTGCGCGGCCGGCAGGCACGCGGGCTCACGATGCTGGCCGTGCGCGAGGTGGTGGTCGAGGCCGACGCCCCCGACGTCCCGGTCGGTGTGGACGGCGAGGCCCTCCTGCTGCCCACGCCCGTCATCTGCCGCATCACGCCCGGCGCCCTGCGGGTCCGTCTGCCGCGCGACCGTCCGGGTGTGCCCGTGGCGAGGCCGCGGATGGACTGGCGGACGCTGGGCCGGCTGGCGTTCCCCCGTGCCCGCCCCGCAGGCGGTCACGAGCGTGCAGATTCGCGAGAGTGAACGGTTCGGGCGGGCCTACGGCCGGCTCACGTGCACCACCACAGGAACCGGTTGCAGGTCTCCGTGGGCGTCGGGTCCGGGGTCGGGTCCGACGTGGTCGGTTCCTCGGCCGGGGTCGTGGGGTCAGGGTCGGACGGGGTTGTGGGCGCCGAGGTGTTGTTGCCCGAGCCGCCGCTGCCCGTCGTCGCCGACTGGCCGTCCTTGTCGGGGGTCTTGTCCTCGTCCTTCTTCTCGTCCTCGTCCTTGGGCGACTTGGAGGCCGAGGGAGACGCCGAGGGATCCGCCGACGGCGAGCCCCCGTCCGTCCGCGGCGTCCCGTCCGTCGCCTCCGGGGAAGCGGTCACCTCTTCCGACGCCGCGCCCTCCGCCGACTCGTCCCCGGCGGCCGCGGGCTTGGGGCTCGTGCCCGGGGCGTCCATGCCGAGTTCCGCGAGGCTCAGACCACCGGCGGCCAGGACGAAGCCCGCGGTCACCAGCAGGACCCGGCGACGGCGGCGCCGGTGCGCGGCCGCCTTGCGATCGCGACGGCTGGCGCCCGACGAGGACCCGTCGTCCAGGTCGTCACCGTCGTCGCCATCCACTTCCTCGTCGTACGCGTCGTCCTGCGCGTCGTCGTACTCGGCGTACTCGTCACGGCCACGACCCCTGCCGCGCCGCTGCGCCGCCCGCCGCGCGGCCCGTCCGCCGGCCGGCGCGACCGGCGCCGCCTCCGAGGACACCTCAGCGGCGTCCGCGGCCTCTGCGGCCCGCGCGGGGGGCGCCTCGTCGTAGCGGTCGTCATGACGACTCGCGCCGTACTCGCCGCCGCTGTACTGCCCGCCGCCGTACTGCCCGCCGCCGCTCCCGTACCGCCCCGAGCCGTCCCCGTACTGAACCTCGCCGCCGGCGTACTGGCCCTCGTACCCCTCGTACGCCCCCCGGCCCCCCACACCCCGCTCGGCCATCTGCGGGTACACCTCGTTCGGGGCGCCCGCGTACACGCGCAGCTCTTCGACCGCGGCGCCGCACCCCGGGCAGGCGAGGGCGCCATTCAGGTGCCGTCGGCACGGGTGGCAGTAGTCCATGACGCGGGAAGACTAGGTTCCTCACAGGCACCGTTGATAGTCACAGCTGTGAAAGTTGTGTATGGAACTTTCCGTTCCGGCATGGCGAGTTGACGGATATGCCGGGACTCGCCAGACACGCCCCCCACACTCCGCGACCGACTGCCCGAAATCCGTATCGAAAGCGGTGTCGAAACCGTTATGCGTTCGACCCATTGACACTCCCGGCGCCGCCTCCCTACTGTCACGTCAGCATTTCGAACGTGTGACGAAATTTCGAACACACCGGGATGCGACGCCAAATGAGCCGACGACGCAGCAAGGGGCAACTGCCGTGCGCATCACCGGAATCAGCACACACGTGGTCGGGACGCCGTGGCGCAACCTGACCTACGTCCTGGTGCACACCGACGAGGGCATCACCGGAGTCGGCGAGACCCGGATGCTGGGCCACACCGACGCGCTGATCGGCTACCTGCGGGAGGCCGAGGCCAACCACATTCTGGGTTCCGACCCGTTCGCTGTCGAGGACCTCGTCCGGCGCATGAAGTACGGCGACTACGGGCGCGCCGGCGAGATCGTGATGTCCGGGATCGCCGTGGTGGAAATGGCTTGCTGGGACATCAAGGGCAAGGCCCTCGGCGTGCCCGTGTGGCAGCTGCTCGGCGGCAAGGTCACCGACAAGGTCAAGGCGTACGCCAACGGCTGGTACACGACCGAGCGGACGCCTGAGGCGTACCACAAGGCGGCCCAGGGCGTGATGGAGCGCGGGTACAAGGCGCTCAAGATCGACCCCTTCGGCACCGGCCACTTCGAGCTCGACCACGAGCAGACCCTGTACGCCGTCTCCCTCATCGAGGCCGTACGGGACGCCATCGGCCCCGAGGCCGAGCTGATGCTGGAGATGCACGGCCGCTTCTCCCCCGCCACCGCCGTACGGCTCGCGCGCGAGCTCGCGCCCTTCAAGCCGGCCTGGCTGGAGGAGCCCTGCCCGCCGGAGAACCTGAAGGCGCTGGAGAAGGTCGCCGCCAAGGTGGACATGCCGGTCGCGACGGGCGAGCGGATTCACGATCGCATCGAGTTCCGCGAGCTCTTCGAGAGCCAGGCCGTCGACATCATCCAGCCCGACGTCGGCCACATCGGCGGCATCTGGGAGACGCGCAAGCTCGCCGCGACGGCCGAGACCCACTACGTACTCGTCGCGCCCCACAACGTCGGCGGCTCGGTCCTCACCGCCGCCTCCCTCCAGGTGGGGTTCACCTCCCCGAACTTCAAGATCCTGGAGCACTTCAACGACTTCGCCGACGCGGAGATCAAGAAGGTCGTGAAGGGTGCCCCGCAGGTGAACCCGGAGGACGGCTGCTTCCACCTCTCCGACGCCCCCGGCCTCGGTGTCGAGTTCGACGTCGACGCCGCCGCCGAGTTCCCGCAGCAGCAGGCCCGGTTCGACCTGTGGGCCGAGGGCTGGGAGCAGCGCAAGCCCAAGGGCGCGCAGTGAGCACCGCCGTCGTCATCGAGGCGCCCGGCGAGCACCGGCTCACCGGGCACACGCCGCGCGAGCCGGAGGCCGGTGAGGCGCTGGTCCGCGTCCACGCGGTCGGCATCTGCGGCAGCGACCGCGAGGTGTACCAGGGCAACCGGCCCGAGGGATATGTCCGTTACCCGCTCACGCCGGGCCACGAGTGGTCCGGAACCGTCGCGGCGGTCGGCGCCGGGGTGCCGGACTCGCTGATCGGCCGCAAGGTCGTCGGCGAGGGCTTCCGCAACTGCCAGGTCTGCGACCGCTGTCACGCCGGTGAGACCACGCTGTGCAGCGCGGGGTACGAGGAGACCGGGTTCACCCAGCCCGGCGCCATGGCCGCCACGCTGACGCTCCCGGCCCGGCTGCTGCACGTCCTGCCGGACGACTGCGACCTCACCGCCGCCGCCCTGCTGGAGCCGGCCGCCTGTATCGCCGCAGCGGCGATCAAGGCCAACGCGCTGCCGGGCGAGCGCGTGGCGGTCGTGGGGACCGGGACGCTGGGCATGTTCGCCGTTCAGTTCCTGAAGGCGGGCTCGCCGGCCGAGCTGCTCGTGGTGGGCACGCGGGGCGACCGGGAGGCGCTGTCGCGGCAGTACGGGGCGACCGACTTCCGCACGAAGGACCAGCTGCTCCCGGACGACTTCGACGTCGTCATCGAGACCGCCGGGTCCGCCGACGCCGCGCGCACCTCCGCCGCGCTGCTGAGGCGTGGCGGGCGCCTCGTCCTCACGGGGATCCCGGCGCCGGGCGCCCACGGACTCGACCCGACCGATCTCGTCGTACGGCAGCTGGAGGTGCACACCGTGTTCGGGGCGCCGCCGGATGCCTGGGCGCACACGGTGCGGGTGTTCGCGGCCGGGCTGCTCGATCCGCTGCCGCTGGTCACGCACGAGTTGCCGCTTCAGGAGTTCCCGCAGGCGATCGAGCTCGTCGGGTCCGGCGATCCGAAGGTGGGCAAGGTCCTCCTTCGCCCCTGAGTGCCCCTCAGCCGTACGCCGGTACGGGGGCAACCTGACGGTCCCCGTACCGGCGTACACCAGGCCCCGCACACCCTGAGCCGCGAACCTCGTCCGACATATCGAACAAGAAGGACAGCTTGTGACCGACGCTTCCGCAGCCCGCCGACCCGGTGAGCAGGCGCTCGCCGCCCTCGGCCTGGCCGCGCCCGACCTCTCCCCCGCCGACGCCTCGCCCCACACGTTCCCGGGCGGGGGCCGCTGGCGCACCGAGATCCCCTCGTGCGAGGGTCCCGAAGCGCTGGCCGTCGTCCTGAAGGAAGCCTCGCTGCTCGACGTGCCGATCCACCGGATCAGCCAGGGCAGCGGTGTGTGGATGCTGACCGACACCGAGATCACCGAGATGGTCGAGGCCACGGCCGAACGCGACATCGAGCTCTGCCTGTTCACCGGCCCGCGCGGCACCTGGGACATCGGCGGCTCCACGCGCACCGACTCGCGGGGGGCCGGACTGCGCGCCCGGGGTCACGACGCCGTCGCCGGCTGCGTCGAAGACGCCGTACGGGCAACGGAGTTGGGCGTGAAGTGCCTGCTCGTCGCCGACGAGGGCGTGCTGTGGACGCTGCACCGGGCGAGAGCCGCCGGGATCATCCCGGCCGACACGACGCTCAAGGTGAGCGCGCTGATCGGGCCCGTCAACCCGGCGGCGTACGCGGTGTACGAGAACCTCGGCGCCGACTCCGTCAACGTGCCCAGCGACCTGACGCTCCATCACCTCACCGAGATACGGCGGGTTTCCGCCGCTCCCATGGACATGTACATCGAGGCCCCCGACGACCTCGGCGGCTATGTGCGGATGTACGAGGTCGCCGAACTGATCCGGCGCGGCGCACCGCTCTATCTGAAGTTCGGGCTCTCCAAGGCCCCCGGCATCTACCCCTACGGCCACCACATGCGGGACCTGACGCTGGCCACCGCCCGGGAACGCGTACGGCGCGGACGGCTGGCACTGGACCTGCTCGCACGGCACGGAGCTGACGGCGACATGGCGCCCCTCGGTTCACGGCTGCCCGGAACTCTGAAGCGATTCGAAACTCCCGCATAACGTTCCGGACAAACCCCCTTCACAGAAGAAGACGCAGTCGAACACAATCCCACACACCCTTGCTCCACTCCGTTCAGCCCTCGAAGCGTCCTCGCACCGCCCGACCGAGCCCTGCTCACACACATCAAGGATGATGACCATGCGTACTCGCAGAGCCGCACTCGCCGCCATAGCCTCCGCCGCGTCCCTCGCGCTGACCCTGACCGCCTGCGGCCAGAGCGGCGAGGGCGGCTCCAAGGAGGACTCGGGCAGCTCCGAGGGAGCCACCATCGGCATCGCGATGCCCACCAAGTCCTCGGAGCGCTGGATAGCCGACGGCAAGAACGTCGTCACGGACCTGGAGTCCAAGGGCTACAAGACCAAGCTGGTCTACGGCGAGGACGACCCGGACCAGCAGGTCTCGCAGATCGAGAACCTGATCACGCAGGGCGTCAAGGCGCTGATCGTCGCGGCCATCGACAACAAGTCGATGAACAACGTGCTCCAGCAGGCCAAGGACGCGAACATCCCGGTGATCTCCTACGACCGCCTGATCCTCGGCACGGAGAACGTCGACTACTACGCGTCGTTCGACAACGAGAAGGTCGGCGAGCTCCAGGCCGACTACATGGTCGAGAAGCTCGGCCTGAAGGACGGCTCCGAGAAGGGCCCGTTCAACATCGAGCTGTTCGCCGGCTCCAACGACGACAACAACACCCGCTACTTCTTCGGCGGGGCGATGAAGGTCCTGCAGCCCTACATCGACAAGAAGCAGCTCGTCGTGCGCTCCGGCCAGACCAAGCTGACCCAGGTCACCACCCTGCGCTGGGACGGCGGCACCGCCCAGAAGCGTATGGACGACATCCTGACCTCGGCGTACAAGAGCGAGCGCGTCGACGCGGTCCTCTCGCCGTACGACGGCATCTCCATCGGCATCCTGTCGGCGCTGAAGTCGGACGACTACGGCTCGGGGAGCAAGCCGCTGCCGGTCGTCACCGGTCAGGACGCCGAGGTCGCCTCGGTGAAGTCGATCATCGCCGACGAGCAGTCGATGACCGTCTACAAGGACACCCGCGAGCTCGCCAAGGTCGCCTCGGGCATGGTCGACGCCCTGCTCAACGACAAGAAGCCCGAGGTCAACGACACCAAGACCTACGACAACGGATCGAAGGTCGTCCCGGCATTCCTGCTGGAGCCGGTCGCGGTCGACAAGACCAACTACCAGAAGGAGGTCGTCGACTCCGGCTACATCAAGGAGAGCGACCTCAAGTAACCGCCGGCCCACTCTGATTGGAAGGCACGACCATGGCGGGACCCGTCCTGGAAATGCGCTCGATCGTCAAGACCTTTCCCGGCGTCAAGGCGCTGTCGGACGTCACGCTGACCGTCCGGCAGGGCGAGGTCCACGCCATCTGCGGGGAGAACGGCGCCGGCAAGTCGACCCTGATGAAGGTCCTCTCCGGCGTCCACCCGCACGGCACCTACGAGGGGGACATCCTCTTCGAGGGGGAGGTCTGCGAGTTCAAGGACATCCGGGCGAGCGAGCAGCGCGGCATCGTCATCATCCACCAGGAGCTGGCGCTGTCGCCGTTCCTCTCCCTCGCGGAGAACATCTTCCTCGGCAACGAGCACGCCAAGGGCGGGTTCATCGACTGGCGGGAGACCCTGCGGCACGGCACCGAGCTGCTGCGTCGGGTCGGTCTCTCGGACCACCCGGACACCCGCGTCGCCGACATCGGCGTGGGCAAGCAGCAGCTGGTGGAGATCGCGAAGGCGCTGTCGAAGAAGGTGAAGCTGCTCATCCTCGACGAGCCGACCGCGGCCCTGAACGACGAGGACAGCGGCAAACTCCTGGATCTGATCCTGGAGTTGAAGAAGCAGGGCATCACCTCGATCATCATCTCCCACAAGCTCAACGAGATCCGCAAGGTCGCCGACTCGGTGACGATCCTGCGCGACGGCCAGACCATCGAGACGCTCGATGTGAAGGCCGCCGAGACCACCGAGGACCGGATCATCAGCGGGATGGTCGGCCGGGACCTGGAGCACCGCTTCCCCGAGCGCACCCCGCACGAGCCGGAGAAGGGCGCGGCCCCCGCCCTGGAGATCCGCAACTGGACCGTGCACCACCCGATCGACCAGCAGCGCAAGGTGGTCGACGATGTGTCACTGTCGGTGCGGCGCGGGGAGATCGTCGGCGTCGCGGGCCTGATGGGCGCCGGCCGCACCGAGCTCGCGATGAGCGTCTTCGGGCGGACGTACGGCCGTTACGCGGGCGGCACGGTCCTCAAGGACGGCACGGAGATCCGTACGAAGTCCGTCCCCGAGGCGGTCAGGAACGGCATCGCGTACGTCACCGAGGACCGCAAGCACTACGGCCTGAACCTCATCGACACCATCAACCGCAACATCTCGCTCAGCGCGCTGGGCAAGGTCGCCAAGCGGGGTGTGGTCGACGAGCACGGGGAGCGGCAGGTCGCCGAGGGCTTCCGCAAGTCCATGAACATCAAGGCGCCGACCGTCTTCGAGCCGGTGGGCAAGCTGTCCGGCGGCAACCAGCAGAAGGTCGTCCTCAGCAAGTGGATCTTCGCGGGTCCCGATGTGCTGATCCTGGACGAGCCGACGCGAGGCATCGACGTCGGCGCCAAGTACGAGATCTACACGGTCATCGACCAGCTGGCCGCCCAGGGCAAGGCGGTCGTCTTCATCTCCTCCGAGCTGCCGGAGCTGCTCGGCATGTGTGACCGCATCTACACGATGGCCGCGGGGCGGCTGACCGGCGAGTTCTCGCGGGCCGAGGCCTCGCAGGAATCGCTGATGCGTCAGATGACAAAGGACAAAGAGGTATCCCGATGAGCACGGATGTGACCGCCAAGAGCCCGGCCCCCGCGCCGCCGGGCAAGAGCTCGGGGGCCGCGGGCGCGGGCCTGCTCCAGCTGGTGATGGACGGTATGCGCCGCAACATGCGGCAGTACGGCATGCTGATCGCGCTCGGCCTGATCGTCGTGCTGTTCGCCGTGTGGACCGAGGGCGACCTGCTGCTGCCGCGCAACGTCTCCAACCTGGTGCTGCAGAACAGCTACATCCTGATCCTCGCGATCGGCATGATGCTGGTCATCATCGCGGGCCACATCGACCTGTCGGTGGGATCGCTGACGGCGTTCATCGGCTCGATGGCCGCGGTGTTCATGGTGAGGAACGACCTGCCATGGCCGGTGGCGGTGATCCTCTGCCTCGCCATGGGCGCCCTCGCGGGTGCGGCACAAGGGTTCTTCATCGCGTACGGCGGCATACCGTCCTTCATCGTGACCCTCGCGGGCATGCTGATCTTCCGCGGTCTGACGGAGATCTTCCTGGAGGGGCAGACCCTCGGCCCGTTCCCGGAGGGGCTGCAGAAGGTCGCCAACGGCTTCCTGCCCGAGGTCGGCCCGAACACGAACTACCACAACCTGACACTACTGCTCGGCTTCGCGATGATCGCGTTCGTGGTCTTCCAGGAGTTCCGGGACCGCCGCCGGCAGCAGGAGTTCTCCCTCGAAGTCCCGCCCTTCAACCTGTTCCTGCTGAAGCTGGTCGCGCTCGGCGCCGCCATCCTCACGCTGACGATGCTGCTGGCCAGCTACAAGGGCGCCCCGATCGTGCTGCTCATCCTGGGCGTGCTGCTCGTCGGCTTCGGGTACGTCATGCGCAACGCGATCATCGGCCGCCACATCTACGCCATCGGCGGCAACCTGCCCGCGGCCAAGCTGTCGGGCGTGAAGGACAAGAAGGTCACCTTCCTGGTCTTCCTGAACATGGGCATGCTCGCGGCTCTGGCGGGTCTGGTCTTCGCCGCCCGCTTCAACGCGGCCTCTCCCAAGGCCGGCCTCAACTTCGAGCTGGAGGCGATCGCGGCCTCGTTCATCGGCGGCGCGTCGATGAGCGGCGGCGTCGGCACCGTCCTCGGCGCGATCATCGGTGGCCTGGTCCTGGGCGTGCTGAACAACGGCATGAACCTCGTCGGCATCGGCACCGACTGGCAGCAGGTCATCAAGGGTTTGGTGCTGCTGGCGGCGGTCGGGTTCGACGTGTGGAACAAGCGCAAGGTCGGTTCGTAAGTCCAAGTAGGGCCCTGTCGCCGGATTCCCGGCGTCCGCCCGAAGGGCGGGTCCCGCGGTGTCTGGTGCGTGCGATCGCAAGGCGCCGGAGCGCCCTCGTGGCGGAGCCACGTGGGTGGCTCGGCAACGCGGCGAGCGTGCGTGCCAGGCGCCGCGGGACAGGCGGGAATCCGGCGGCAGGGCCCTGGGCCCCGCCGGAAGGCGGGGCCTTTCCACTCTCGGTTCAACTTCCTGAGCAGGAGCCGCACATGGACATGAGCAGACGTACGGTCATAGCCGGAGCCGCGGCGGCGGGGATCACCGCCGCGACCGTCGGCAGCGCACACGCCACGGGAGGCAGGACGCCGGTGAAGGCGCTCTTCGGCAAGCTCGCCGACGGCACCAAGGTCTACAGCTGGTCGCTGGCGAACGGCGGCACCCGCATGAAGGTCCTCTCCTACGGCGGCGTCGTGCAGTCCCTGGAGATCCCCGACCGTCGCGGCCGGCCGGCCAACGTCTCCCTGGGCTTCGACAACATCGAGGACTACGTCGCGAAGAGCCCGTACTTCGGCGCCCTGATCGGCCGGTACGGCAACCGCATCGGCAAGGGCAAGTTCACGCTCGACGGCAAGGCCTACCAGGTCAACGTCAATGACGGCGAGAACACCCTGCACGGCGGCGCCCAGGGCTTCGACAAGCGCGTGTGGGACGTCGAGCCGTTCACCAAGGGCTCCGACGTCGGCCTGCACCTGTACTACACGTCCGTCGACGGCGAGATGGGCTACCCGGGCACGCTCAAGGTGAAGGTGACGTACACCCTCACCAAGCACGGCGACTGGCGCATCGACTACGCGGCCACCACCGACAAGGCCACCGTCGTCAACCTGACCAGCCACGTCTACTGGAACCTCGCCGGCGAGGGCAGCGGCACGATCGAGAACCACCAGCTGAAGATCGACGCCTCCCGCTACACCCCCGTCGACTCGGGCCTCATCCCCACCGGTCAGCTGGCGCCCGTCGCGGGCACCCCCTTCGACTTCCGCCGCACCAAGGCGATCGGCGAGGACCTGCGCGAGGCCCACCAGCAGCTGCTGTACGGCAAGGGCATCGACCACAACTGGGTGCTCGACAAGGGCATCTCGCCGCGCCCCGAGTGGATCGCGACCTTGAAGGACCCGTCCTCCGGCCGCACCCTGCGGATGGCGACCACCGAGCCCGGCCTGCAGTTCTACTCCGGCAACTTCCTCGACGGCACCCTCGTCGGCACGAGCGGCCGCACCTACCGGCAGGGCGACGCGCTGTGCCTGGAGACGCAGCACTTCCCGGACTCGCCGAACAAGCCGTCGTTCCCCTCGACGGTGCTGCGACCTGGGCAGACGTACCGTTCGACGACGGTCCACTCGTTCAGCTGCTGAGCCCCATCGACCGTCCGTTCTGACGGTTCTTCACAGGTGGCACACAAGTTCTCACCGGTCTCTCAGTGGTTGAACAGCGTCACCCCAGCCTCCGTATGTAAGGGCGGCCCGTGCTCCCCCGCGCGGGCCACCCAAAGACGACGGGCCCGGTCGTCCCCGCCGGGCCCGCCCCATACGGAGGTTCCATGGCCGACAACGTCACCTCGCTGTTCCGCAGCACCGCGGCACACAGCCCGTCGATGGCGGCGCTGACGCGTGAGGGCGGCGACGGGGCCGGTCCGGTCGACTTCTGCATTCCCTGCAACCCGTACTTCCCGACGCCGGAGATGTTCCAGGACATGGGGGCCCGGCTGCGGGACATCATCACGTACTACCCGAGCAGCGCGGACACGATCACGGCCGAGCTGTGCAGTCTGCTCCGACTCCCGCCGCAGTGCGTGGCGATGGGCAACGGCTCCACGGAGCTGATCACCTGGATCGACCACCTGATGGTCCGGGAGTCCCTCGCCATCCCCGTCCCCACCTTCGGCCGCTGGACCGACCAGCCCATGGAGACCGGCAAGCGCGTCGACATGTTCCCGCTCCAGGAGTCCAGCGGCTTCGCCCTCGACCTCGCGCAGTACGCCGAGTTCATCCGCGCCAGGGGGACGCGGGTGGCGGTCATCTGCAACCCGAACAACCCCGACGGCGGCTACCTCCACAAGCACGCGCTCGTGCAGTTCATGGACGCCATGGCCGACCTGGACCTCGTCATCATCGACGAGAGCTTCCTGGAGTTCGCCGACGCCGAGCAGGAACCCTCGGTCGTCCAGGAGGCGATGATCCGCCCGAACGTCATCGTCCTGCGCTCCCTCGGCAAGAACTTCGGCCTGCACGGCATCCGCTTCGGCTACCTGGTCGCCAACCCGGCGCTCGCGGGCATGGTCCGCTCGATGCTGCCGAAGTGGAACCTCAACGCCTTCGCCGAACACGTGGTGTTCATGCTGAAGAACCACGGCGCCGAGTACGCGCAGAGCCTCCACCAGGTGCGCCGGGACCGCCTCGACATGGCCAGCCAGCTCTCCTCGCTCCCCGGCCTGACGGTCTATCCGTCGCAGGGCAACTTCCTCTTCGTACGCCTCCCCGTGGGCGCCGAAGGCACCGTGGTCCGGGACCGGCTGCTCACCGAGCACCGGATCCTGGTCCGCGAGTGCGGCAACAAGATCGGTTCGTCCAGCCGCTTCCTGCGACTCGTGGTGCGCCCCCAGGTGGACGTGCGTCGCCTGGTGTCCGGCCTGGAGCAGGTGCTCTACGGGTCCAGGAGGGGAGCCGCCGTACCCGAGCTGGGTACAGGGACCAACTACAGCTCGGGTACGGCGGCCGTGGACCGGTTGGTCAGCTCCACGAACGGTGCGGGGATGCCGGGGCTCGCCGCGCAGGCCATGGGGTCGCCCATGCCGGCGCCGGCTCCGCCTCAGCCACAGCCGCAGGTGGTGGCGCCGGCCGCCGCCACGGTGCCTCCGCAGGGCACGGGGATGCCCATGCCGGCGCCGGTCCCGGTGGCTCCGGCCCCGGCGCCGATGCCCACACCGATACCCACGCCGATGCCCACACCGATGCCCACGCCCGTGCCTGTGCCGGCGGCTGCGCCCGCCCCTGCTCCGGCGCCCGCTCCGACGCCGTTCCCGTCGCCCATGGCGCCCATGGCGCCCGCTGCGGCGGCGATGCCCGGGCCTACGCCGCCCGGGGTGCCGGCTCGGGGTGGCCTTACGGCCGCGCAGGTGCGGGGGACCACCGGGCCGGGGCTCACTCCGGCGCCGGCGACCGGGTGGCCCAACAGTCAGTCTTGGCCGAATGCGGCGGGGATGGGGGCGGCCGGGTAGCGCCCTTTCGCTGACGGCGTCAGTAGGCGACGGGCCAACCCGTGGCCCAGTTCAAGAGGTTGACGCCCAGCTTGGGTGTGCCGTTGTCGTTGCCGTCGTAGTAGTGGTAGACGATCAGGTCGCCGTCGACGTCGTTCATGATCGACTGGCCGCCGGGGCCGATGACGCTGCCGTGGGACTCCAGGACCGGGGTCCCGCCGTTGTTCATCATCGAGACGCCGCTCTTGTCGAGGTACGGGCCGGTGACGCTGGTGGCACGGCCGACCTTGACCTTGTACGTGGAGCTGGTGCCCGCGCAGCAGGTGTCGTAGGACGCGAAGAGGTAGTAGTAGCCGCCCCGTTTCACGATGAAGGGTGCCTCCACGGCCTTGGTGCCGGTCGGGCGGGAGGCGAGGGAGTGGCGGGTGGTGTTGGAGGAGAGCTGCTTCCCCGTGGACGGGTTGATCTGGATCATCTTGATCCCCGTCCACCAACTGCCGAAGGACAGCCACCACTTGCCGTCGTCGTTCACGAAGAGGTTCGGGTCGATGGCGTTGTAGTCGCTTGAGGAGCCGGACGTGTAGACGGTGCCCTGGTCGGTCCAACTCCCGGGCCGGCCGGTGCTGGAGGTGGCGAGGCCGATGGCCGACGTGTTCGAGCCGAACTTCGAGACGGAGTAGTACATCAGGTACTTGCCGCCCTGGTACGAGATGTCCGGCGCCCAGGCCTCCGGCACCGAGGAGTAGGTCGACCACCAGCCCGGCCGGGAGGAGAACGCGTCGGCGCCGTTCCTGAAGGCGGTGCGGTCACTGGAGGTCTTGTTGGCGATGCCGCCGCCGGTGGCGTACAGCAGGTACTGGCCGGACGAGGTGCGGAGCATCGTCGGGTCGTGGGTGACGATGTCGCCGGTGACGCGGCCGGGGTTGGGGTACGCGGTCGCCGAGGACGGGATGAGGGCGAGGACAGCGGCGGCGGGGAGTGCGATCAGGGCTGTGCGCTTGCGGAGGGTGCGGGGCATGCGGGTCCTCCTTGCGGTGGGGGTGACAGGCCGGGCCGTCGGCCGATATGCCGAACAGCGCTCGCAAGTTCGAACGGGACCGTAGAATCGAACCCCTTGCACGTCAAGGCCATTGACCGCTTCCGCGCATCCTGACCAGGGCCAGCCACCCGGGCAGGTCGACCTCGGCGCAGACGGTCTTGCCGGGCGAGTCACCCCGCTCCACCACCTCCCACCGGTCGGCCAGCGCCTCGACGAGGACGAGCCCGCGGCCGTGTTCGTCGAGGGGGTGTGGACGTCGTACGTCGCCGGGTTTCGGGGGGTGGGATTCGGTACGGGTGTCGCTGACCTCCACGCGGATGCTGCCCGTGGGCAGGGAGAGCCTCAGCTCGAAGTCCCGGCCGGGGACTCGGCCGTGGGTCACTGCGTTCGCGGCCAGCTCGGCGACGATCACCGCGACGGCGTCGGAGGCGTCGCTGCCGTGCGGGACACCCCAGGCGTGGAGCTGGTTCACGGCGAGGTGCCGGGCGAGGCGGGCGCCGCGCGGGGTGGCGCTGAGGCGCTGGGTGAACACACGTACGGTGACCGGGGGTTGGGGGGTGTGGGGTGCGCGCATGAGCCCAATCTGGCGGGCGGGGACGGCAGTTCACCAGGTGGCAGCCGCGTACGCTGCCGCAGCGTACGCGGTTACGGACTGGACAGTACTCATCACCACCCGTGACCATGAGCGCGGGAGGTGACCGACCGTGGTCGATGGTGTGGTGGGTGCGGGTGGCGAGCCGGAGGCGTCGGACAGTCTGCGGACGTTCGGCGCGGTGGTCCAGGCGCTGCGGGAACATGCGGGGTTGAGCCGGGAGGAGTTCGGGGACCTGGTGGGGCTGTCCAAACACACGGTGGCTTCGGTGGAGTTGGGGCGGCGGATGCCGGATCCGACGTTCCCGGACCGGGCGGAGGGGGTGCTGGGGAACACGGGGGCGCTACGGAAGTCGGCGCCGTGTCTGAGTCGGCAGCCGGGATTGGCGGCATGGTTTCGGCGGTGGGCGCGGTTGGAGGCGACGGCGATCACGCTGTACACGTACGAGTGCCGGTTGATTCCGGGGTTGTTGCAGACGGAGGCGTACGCGCGCACATTGTTCACGAACCAGCTGCCGCCCATGGACGACGAGCAGATCGAGGCGCAGTGGGCAGCACGCGCCGAGCGGCAACGACTGCTGCGGGAGCGGCCGAACACTGCGTTCGCCTTCATCCTGGAAGAGCACCTCTTCCGGCGGCACACAGGCGGATTGGAGGTCACGCGGAAGCTCATCGACCACGTGCTGGCGATCGCCGAGCTGCGGAACGTGGAGATCCAGGTCATGCCGACGGAGCAGGAGACGCACGCGGGGCTGGACGGCCCCATGCGGCTGCTGGAGACTCCGGAGAACAAGTGGTTCGCCTACTGCGAGGGGCAGGAAAGCGGCCAGTTCATCGCTGACTCGAAGGTGGTCAGCATGCTCCAGATGCGGTATGCCAGGATGCGCTCACAGGCTCTCACTCTGAAGGACTCCCTGAGCCTGTTGCAGCGGATGCGAGGAGAGCTATGAGCACCAGTGAACTGGCCTGGTTCAAGAGCAGCTACAGCGGCGGATCCGGCGATGACTGCGTCGAAGTAGCCCTCGCCTGGCACAAGTCCAGCTACAGCAGCGGCGGGGACGGCGACTGCGTAGAGGTCGCCACCTCCCCCCACACCATCCACGTACGCGACTCCAAGAACCGGCGGGGCCCCGCGCTCACCCTCTCCCCCGCCACCTGGACGGAGTTCATCGCGCACGTCCGTCCAGCAGGGCAAGCCCCAGCGGCGTAACGGAGTGCAGCGCCGCCTTCCCCGCTCTGCACGTGCTCAGTAACCCGGCCTTGCGCAGGATGCCGACGTGATGGCTGGCCGTGGCCGGTGAGATGCCCGCGTCGTGGGCGAGTTCGGTCGTCGTCACACCGTGGTCCGCGACCGATTCGAGGATCCCGGCGCGGGTGCGCCCAAGGAGGGCGTTCAAGGAGCGGAGCCCTGACGTGCCGCCGTTCAGGGGCGTCTCGTGGGTCATCGGGTAGACGACGACGCACGGCAGCGCCGGATCCTTCAGCAGCGTCGGCTTGCGCCAGCAGAAGTACGCCGGGAGGACGAGGAGCCCGCGTCCGTCGAGGCGGACGTCACGGTCCGCGCCCAGCCCCGTCACCTCCAGTACGGGCCGCCGCCAGACGAGACCGGGGTGGAGGGCGCCGAGCAGCGCGCCGAGGTCGCCGTCGGCCAAATACCGTCCGTGGGCGGCACGTTCGGCGCCGAAGCGGGTGCGGAGGCGACTCCACCAGGGGGCCAGCGCGGCCGTGAAGTACGCCCGGAAGACGCGCGCGAGGTGGCCGACGGCCTCCCTGTCACCGTCGGCGAGGGAACGCGCCCAGGGCGGCAGCCGTCGGCCCGCGCGGGACAGTTCCACCAGGTCGCTCCGCAGCCGCTGGCGTGGCGTGGACAACAGGGCACCGATCCCGGCGTCCAAGCCGCCCGTGCCGGCGGCCGGGGTGAGGAAGTCGGCCGAGTAGCCGACGGGCGGGGCCATGCGGAGCAACGGATGCACGGCGGCGGGCAGTTCGCGTCGTACCCGGCGCCGCCAGCCGCCGAAGACGGCGGAACCGGTGTCCGTCTGAAGCATGTGCATGCTGAGCAGCGCCTCCCACATCGGGTCGGGAGCCTGCGCCAGCCTGATCTGGGCGAGATCGTCGTCGGTGAAGTGAATACGTACGGCCATGTGAGCCATCCCCGTTCGGCACGTCGTGCACTCACATGCTCCGGGGTTCGTCGCCTCTTGACACCCTCAGAAGTCATGGGGAGCGCCCCGCCGCACGGCCACGTGCGGCGGGGCGCTCCCCCGGAAGGCTCCGGAGGCTCCGGCAGGCCTCTCAGCACTCCCCGACGGAACTGACCTGGTCCCGGACCGGCGAAGCCAGGTCCAGTGCCTGCCCGTCCAGGATCACCTGGATCTCGTTCTCGTAGTCCGCGTCCCGATACAGGCACCACGAGCTGCCGGAGATGTTCTTCACCGACCACACGTGGTCATTGAGACCGCCCGCCAGCTGGCCCAGGTTGGACGCGCCGTCCGACAGCGAGTAGTGCGCGCCGCCGCCCTGACCGTCGTGGTAGATGCAGAACTCCGACGGGTCGCAGGGCCAGGTCGCCGGGTCCCCGGCCGCCTGGGCGGAGGTGGGCACGGCGAGCATGGCGGCGGTACCGACGAAGGCGGCTACGCCGAGGGCGAGTCGGCTCTTGCGGATGGACATGAGGTACTTCCTTTCCCCGTTGTTCCCCGTTGTTTTCTCGTACGCCGACCAGCCTGGGCCCGTGTGCCACACCCCCGCACGCGCCTTCGATCTCCGTCGAATCGAGGCGAACACTCCAGTTCCTGCCCGATATCGGGCAGAAGTGTAGACGTTCCGCGCCCCCCGACCTAGGGTGATCGCTCATGATCACCCTAGACTCAATGGGGACTTTCGCCCTGATAGTGGGACTCCTCACGCTCACTCCGGGACTGGATTCCGCACTCATCCTGCGCACCGCGGCGCTCAGGCACCGCCGTCGCGCGTGGGGCGTGGTCCTCGGCATCCAGAGCGGCACTCTGGTCTGGGGCGTGCTCACCTCGCTCGGTGTGACCACACTGCTGACCGCGTCTCACCTCGCGTACGAGACTCTCCGTTGGGCCGGGGCCGCGTACCTGGTGTGGATGGGCGGCAGGCTGCTGTGGGCCACCTGGCGCCCCTCATCGATCGAGAGCCCGCGGACAGCGGAGACCGGGGGCGGGACCAGGACCAGGACGGGCGCCGGTGACACCCTGCCCGGTGGCTGGCGACAAGGGTTCGTGACCAATCTCCTCAACCCGAAGATGGGCGCCTTCTACGTTGCGGTGCTCCCGCAGTTCATCCCCTCCGGTGCCTCGCACCTTGCTCCAGGGGTACTGCTGGCCGGTGTGCACATTCTCCTGGCCGTCATCTGGGCCTGTGCGCTGATCACCTTCGCGCACATGCTCCGCGACCGCCTGCAACGCCCCTCGGCCCGCCGCCACCTCGACCGCCTCACGGGCACGGTCATCGCCGCCTTCGGCGTCCGGCTCGCACTCGGACAGTAGGGCACCGGACGGCGCAACCGCAGACGACCCGGACAGCCACCGAACGGGCAACCTGCACACCACCCGAAGTGAAAGGACAGGTACATGGGCACGCTCCCCACCAGCGCCGAGGCTGTGGTCTTCGACTGCGACGGCCTGTTGGTCGACACCGAGGCCTGCTGGACCGTTGCGGAAACGGCCATCTTCGCGGCGCATGGCCATCCCTTCGGCCCTGAACAGAAAGCCCTGGTCATCGGCCGCACCGTGGAAGCCGCCGGAGAAGCCATGGCCGAGTACCTCGGGCGCCCCGGCGCCGGCGCCGAGATCGCCGCCGAACTCCTCGAAGGGGTCCGCAAGGAGCTGGCCCGGGGCGCCGCAGCCCTCCCCGGGGCGGCGGAACTGGTGCGCGCCTGCCGGGCAGCCGTACCGATCGCCGTAGCCAGCAACAGCCCCCGGGAATTGCTGGACACGGCCCTGTGGTCGGCCGGTCTCGCCGACTGCTTCACGCACTCGTTCGCCGCCGACGAAGTGCGCTCCCCCAAGCCCGCACCAGAGCTCTACCTCACAGCATGCGAGGCACTCGGTACGCCCCCCGAGCACTCCGTCGCGTTCGAGGACTCGGCCACGGGCACTACCGCTGCGCGTGCTGCCGGACTCTACGTCGCGGTCGTACCCTCCCTTCCAGGAGCCGACCTCGACCACGACTGGCTGGGCACCACGCTGGCCGCACATGAATTGCTGGACTGGGCCAGGCAGCTGGGAGCCGGCCCGGTCCGCTGAGCCGGCCCGACCTGTGCCTGCCTTGCCGCCGAGGCCCCCCCACCGCCCCTCTCTGCGCGACCTCAAGTGACGTGTCCGACAAGGAACTTGACGGATGCTCACTTTGCTCAACTGACAGCCCATCAACAGCATGCCTTCCTACGGTGCCGTGCTCATGACAGACGTATCTTCAAAAGGCACAGCAGCGACAACCCCCACCGCGATCGGGCGCCGCACCGTCCTCATCGCCACCGGCGCCACGGCCGCATCGCTGGCCGTCGCCGCCGCCGCGCCTGACGCCCCCACAGCCGAGGCGACCGACCCGGCCCCCGTCGCCGCCGCGGCCGTCTGCACACTCACGAAGGAGATGACCGAAGGCCCCTACTACCTCGACGGACAGCTAGTCCGCGCCGACATCAGCGAGGGCAAGACCGGCATCCCGCTGCAGCTCACGCTCACCGTCGTCGACGACAGCACCTGCGCGCCGCTGAACAGCGCCCTGGTGGAGATCTGGCACTGCGACGCCCTCGGCGAGTACTCCGGCTTCGTCGGCAACAACGGCCACGACGAGCCCGACAACGGCACCTTCCTGCGGGGCGGCGTGCTCACGGGGGCGGACGGCGTCGCGCGCATCACGTCCGTGTACCCCGGCTGGTACCGCGGCCGGTGCGTCCACATCCACGTCAAGGTGCACACCGACGTCACGCTCACCGCCGACGGCTCGTTCACCGGCGGCCAGGAACTCCACACCGGCCAGCTCTTCTTCGACGAGACGATCACGACCCGGGTCGCCGCGCTCGCCGTCTACGCCGCGAACACCGTCCCGCGCACCACCCTCGCCCAGGACTCCATCTACGACGACGGAGGCGCCGCGTCCGGGCTGCTGACCCTGACCGCACTGGGCAGTTCACCCTCCGCCGGCTACGCGGGGACGCTCACCCTGGGAGTGAGGAGCTGACCCGACACCCACACCGACGCCAAGCCGCGCCCGCTGCAATCGGCGGGCGCGGCTCGGCTTGCGTACCGGTGCTGCTACTTGTTGCCCGGGCACTCCTTCCACGCCAGGTGGTACACGGTGCTGATGTCACCGTCGGTCGAGTCCATGGTCATGAAGCTGACCTTGCTCGGAGACGACGAGCCGGCGTTCACGCGCAGTTCGGTGTTGATGTTGAAGTTGCGCTGCTTTCCACAGGGCGCCCAGATCAGCTGCGCCCAGTCGGTCTCGTCGGTGGCCTGCCAGTTGTCGTTGAGGGGGCCGCTGAAGGGGTGGCTGCGGAACTGCGTGTTCGGTGAGCCCTGGAAGTAGTACGAGGCTCTCTGCATGGCGTTCGCGCCGGACTGGAGGGAGGCGAAGCCGCGGTAGTCGGCGCTGGCGATGGCGTAGGTGAAGCCACCGGGGACGTGCACGACCAGGCTGAGCTGGCAGTTCTTACGGAATGCCGTGGGGTCGGAGTTGCCGCCGACCTGGGCGAGGTAGTCGCTGTAGGTCACCGTGAAGGCGGTGTTGTCCTCGGAGACGGCGACGGCGGTGGTGCCCTGGGGGCAGCCGGAGCCGTTCACCGTGGCGACCTTGATGACGATCTTGTCCGGCGGCGGGTCTTCGAACGCCGGCGCGGCCTGAGCGGGCAACGTCGCCGTGAGCAGAGCGGCCAGCGCGCCGCCGCTCAGCAGGAGTCGCAGGAGTCCACGTGCCATGGAGCTCTCCTTGGGGATGGGGGGTGGCTGCGCCTCCGACCCCGTTTTTTCAAGCCGGTTGAATCTTTGAAGAAACAGTGACTTTTCTGTGAAGGCCGAAGGCGTTCGCATCGTAGGGGGCCGCGCATGGCATGGCCACGACGAACTCCAGCCATTCACAGGTGAGTTGAGGCATGTGGACGTGTCCGTCCGGTCGGTCAGGTGCCGACCGGCTGACGCTCCTCGGCGGACTCGGCCGCGGTCGCGTTCCGCTCCTTGAGGTGGGCGCGGACCGAGTACGCGAGGGCGGCGGCCCACAGCGCGTACAGGGCGACGTAGAGCACGTCACTGGTCAGCAGGGTGCGGGCGTTGGTCACGACGATCACTCCGCCGACCGCCGAGCCCAGCACCCTCGGCGGCAGCAGCCGCACCAGCCAGGCGGCGAGGGGCGCGGCGACCAGACCGCCGATCAGGAACGCGGCGGCCCACATGGCGTCGATGCCCTGGGAGCCGAGGGAGAACAGAAAACCGAGGCCGGCGGACACCGCGACGAGGAACTCGCTGGTGTCGATGGAGCCGATGACCTTGCGCGGCTCCATCCGGCCGGAGGCGAGGAGGGCGGGCGTACCGACGGGGCCCCAGCCGCCTCCCCCGGTGGCGTCGAGGAAGCCGGCGACCAGCCCCAGCGGGGCCAGGAACCGGCGCCGGAGCGGCCTGCCCAGCCGGCCCTCCGGCAGCCCCCGGAAGGTGAACCGGACCAGGACGTACACACCCAGCCCCAGCAGGATCGCGGACATCACCGGCTTCGCGACCTCCGTCGACAGCCGGGACAGCACGGTCGCCCCGAGGAACGCGCCCACCGCGCCCGGTAGGCCGATCCGCGCGACCACTCTCCAGTCGACGTTCCCGAGGCGCCAGTGCGCCGCCCCCGACATCAGCGTCGTACCGATCTCGGCGAGATGGACGGTCGCGGAGGCGGCGGCCGGGTTGGTGCCCAGGGCCAGCAGCAGCGTCGTCGAGGTCACCCCGTAGGCCATGCCGAGGCTGCCGTCGACGAGCTGGGCCCCGAGGCCCGCGAGGGCGAGCAGGATCAACGTGCGCATGGGCGGCGACGGTAGGGCCCCAAGCTGAGCAAACCCTTAGGGAAGCTGAACGCGGTCTTGGGGCCCTGTGAAGATCGTCCGCCCGGTCAGCTCAGGCGGATCACGTTCCAGGACAGCGGTTCCAGTACGGCGGTGAGGCTGCCGTCCTTGAGTGCCGTGCCCTCGACGGCGTGCGGGGTGACCCGCTCCGCGTCGTCGAGGGTGTTGCGGGCGTCCGGGTCGGCGTCCGCGAGGGCGCTGTGCTCGACGACCGCCGTCAGGTCGAGGCCGTTCAGGGCGACGTCGAGGGGCAGGGCGTCGGTGCGGCTGCGGTTGACCGCGAAGACGGTGACCGTGCCGTCCTCGGCGCGCACGGCGGTGGCGTGCAGCAGGTCGGCCTCGCCGTACTTCTTCGTCTCGAACGTCGGGGAGTCCACCCGGACGTCCAAGACCTGGCCGCGGCCGTACTTGGCGGCCTGCGCGAACGGGAAGAACGTCGTCTGCCGCCACGCCGGGCCGCCCGGCTCGGTCATGATCGGCGCGATGACGTTGACCAGCTGGGCGAGGCAGGCGACGGTGACGCGGTCGGCGTGCCGCAGCAGCGCGATGAGGAGCGAGCCGAAGACGACCGCGTCCATGACGCTGTAGTTGTCCTCCAGCAGCCTCGGGGCCTCGGGCCAGTCCCGCTGGTCGATGCCGTCCGCGTGCTCGTGCCAGTCGGGGATGTACCAGACGTTCCACTCGTCGAAGGAGAGGTTGATCTTCTTCTTCGACTTGAGGCGGGCGCCCACGTGGTCGCAGGTCGCGACCACGTTCTCGATGAAGGACTCCATGTCGACGGCGGAGGCGAGGAAGGAGTCGACGTCGCCGTCCTCGGGCCAGTAGTAGGCGTGCAGCGAGACGTAGTCGACGAGGTCGTACGTCTCCTGGAGGACCGTGGCCTCCCACTCGGCGAACGTGGCCATGCCCTGGCTGGAGGAACCGCACGCCACGAGTTCGACCTTCGGGTCGATCTGGCGCATCGCGCGGGCCGTCTCCGCGGCGGTCCTGCCGTACTCCTCGGCCGTCTTGTGGCCGGTCTGCCAGGGGCCGTCCATCTCGTTGCCCAGGCACCACAGCCGGATGCCGAAGGGGTCCTTGTCGCCGTGGGAGACGCGGAGGTCGGAGAGCGCGGTGCCGGCCGGGTGGTTGGCGTACTCCTGGAGTTCGAGGGCCTCGGCGACGCCGCGGGTGCCGAGGTTGACGGCCATCATCGGCTCGGACCGGGGGCCGATCTTGCGGAGGAAGTCGATGTACTCGGACAGGCCGAAACGGTTGGACTCCGTCGAGTGCCAGGCGAGGTCGAGGCGGCGGGGGCGGTCCTCGGCGGGGCCGACCGAGTCCTCCCACTTGTAGCCGGAGACGAAGTTGCCGCCGGGGTAGCGGATGGTGGTGACGCCGAGTTCGCGGACGAGGTCCAGGACGTCCTGGCGCAGGCCCGTTTCGTCGGCCGTGGGGTGGTCCGGTTCGAAGATGCCGGTGTAGACGCACCGGCCGAGGTGTTCGACGAAGCTGCCGAAGATACGGGGGTTGACCTGGGCGATGGTGAAGGCGGGGTCGAGGGTGAAGCGGGCGGTCTGCATCTTCGCCTTTCGAGGGGAGTGGTTCGGAATCGTTGGCGGCTGCGGGTGGGTGGGGGCTGGTCTCGCCCACGCGGCGGAGCCGCATAGTGCGACGGCCCCGCGCCCCTTCAGGGGCATTGGGCCGGGCGCATCCTTATTGGCCTGCCAGGCCCGTATGCGCGACGCCTCGCACTATCTGGCTCTGGAACAGGACGAACGCGGCGATCAGGGGGAGGCCCGCGATGATGCCGCCGGCCATGAGCTGGGGCCAGACGATGCCGAAGGCGTTCTGGACGGTGGCGATGCCGTTCGGCATGGTCATCAGGTCGGGGTTGTTGGTCACCATGTACGGCCAGATGAAGTTGTTCCAGGAGGCGATGAAGGTGAAGATCCCCACCGCCGAGAGGGACGGCTTCGACAGGGGCAGGACGATCGTGAAGAAGATCCGCCAGCGGCCGGCACCGTCGATGAAGGCCGCCTCCTCCAGTTCGCGGGGCAGCGACTGGAAGAACTTGTAGAGGATGTAGACCATCGCCGCGGGCGCGCACTGCGGCAGGATCATGCCCCAGTAGGTGTCCACCATGCCGAGCGACTGCACGGTGGTGAACAGCGGGACGCCGAGGACGGCCGGGGAGAACATCAGGCCCGCCATCGTGACCGCCATCAGGGCCGACTTGCCGCGGAACTCCGTACGGGCGAAGCCGTATCCGGCGAGCGACGACACCAGCAGCACGATGAACGTGACGCAGACGGACACCACGACCGAGTTCACGAACCAGTTGGGGATGTTGCCGGCGTCCAGGACCGCCTGCCAGGAGTCCAGCGTGAAGTCGTCGGGGATCCAGTGCGGGGCGGCCACCGACTCGGTCGGAGTCTTGAGGGAGGTGGACAGGGCCCAGAGCAGGGGGGCCACCCAGATCGCCGAGAGGGCCGCGGCGACCAGGGTGAGGGCGATCTGGCCGGGGGTCCAGGTGCTGCGGGGCCTGCGCGGTACGGGAGTCGTCGGGGTCGTCATCGCGCGTCCTCCTCGCGGTTGCGCAGCAGCCACATCCGTCCGAGGGCGACGACCGCGATGATCAGGAACAGGATGAAGGAGATCGCGGAGGCGTAGCCCACGCGGTAGCTGGTGAAGCCCTGTTCGAGGGTGTACTGGACGAAGGTGCGCGTCGATTCCTCCGGACCGGACCCGAACTGGTACATCACCACGGCCTGGTCGAAGACCTGGAGCGAGGCGAGGATCTGGAGCGCGATCACCAGACCGGTGATGTTGCGCAGGTTCGGCACGGTGATGTGGAGCAGCCGCTGGAAGGCGTTGGCGCCGTCCAACTCGGCTGCTTCATAAAGGTGTTGGGGGATGCTCTGGAGGGCGGCCAGGTAGAGCAGGAAGCTGAAGCCGACCGTCCACCACAGGGTGGCGACGACGACGGCGAGCAGGGCCGTGGACTTCTGGGTGAGCCAGGGGGTGTCCAGGCCGAGGACGTGGTTGACCATGCCGTTGGTGGGCTGGAAGAGCCACCACCACAGGTTGCCGATGACCGCGGACGGCAGCAGGAAGGGGGCGAAGAAGCAGAGCCGCCACAGCCACTTGAAGTGCACGGTGTGGTGGGCGATGAGCGCCATCAGCAGGGCCGTGACGACGATGGCGGGGACGACGTAGAGCGTGAACTGCACGCTGTGCGTGAGGGAGTCCCGGACCAGGTCGTCCTTGAGCGCCTCGCGGTAGTTGTCGAGGCCGACGAAGCTCGTGTGGTCGCCGGAGATGTTGGCGTCGGTGAAGCTGAGGTAGAGGCCGCGGACGACCGGCAGGATGACGAAGAGGCCGTACAGGACGAAGAACGGGGCGACGAACCAGCCGCCGTGCTGGAAACGGTTGCCCCAGCGCAGCCGGGCGGAGTCGGCGGCGGTGGTCGCGCGGGGGCGCAGCACTCCGTGGGCGACGGTCGTGGTCGTACTGCTCATGCGCCCGCTCCCTTCGGTTCCCGGGCTGCCGTCAGGCCGGTCATGGGGTTCTTGGCCGCGAGCAGTCGGTGCAGGAGGGACTTCAGCCGGCGGGCCGCCGCGTCGGGCTTCGCCGAGCCCAGGGTGGACGCGGCGATGACCGGGCCGAGGCGGGTGGCGAGGATGCCGGTGGAGCCCGCGAACCAGATGTGGGGTTCGGTGGCCGGGTGCTCCATGGCGGGCCCGGAGTACTCGTTCTGCGGGGTGAGTTCGAGGTAGCCGGGGTCCTTGAAGGTGGGCAGATAGGCGGGTACGTGGCCGCCGTTGGCCCAGGTGGTGGCGTGGGAGACCATGTAGGCGGCGAGTTCGTAGGCGCCCTCGTTCGGGGCGCCGCCGCGGTCGGCCTGGTGGGGCAGGACGAAGGCGTGCGACTCGACGTGGGTGGCCGGGGTGCCGAAGACCGGGGGCAGGGGCTGGGCGCCGTACTCGATCCGCTCGCCGTTGAAGTACGGCACCGACCAGTTGCCCTCCCAGGTGAAGGGTGATCCGGCGATGAAGGCCTCGCCGTCCGCCTCGCCGACGGTGACGTAGCCCTCGGTGACGTTCCTGCGGAGGAACTCCAGGACCTGGGTGGCCTTGTCGGTGTCGAAGGTGACCTGGGTCCGGTCTTCGTCGAAGTAGGTGCCGCCGAGCTGCTGGTAGAAGGAGACGAAGAACCACCAGGCGAAATTCTGGTCGTTGGCGTGCAGCCCGAGGGTCTGCTGCCCTTTCTTCAGCTGTCCCTTGGCCGCCTTGAGAATCTCGAACCACTCGTCGGGGGACTCTGCTGCGGGCAACCGCCCGTCGGAGTCCAGCAGGCCGGCCTTCTCGCACACGTCCTTGCGGTAGAAGTTCAGCTGGACGTGGATGTCGAGGGGCAGGGCGTACAACTCGCCGTCGACGATGCCGCGCCGCCACAGCACGGGGTTGAAGTCGGCCTCCCGTACGCCGTGTTCGGCCAGCAGGTCCACGTCCCAGGGGTCGAGCAGGCGGCCCGGCGCGAAGCCGGGGACACGGCCCTGGTGCATGACCGCGAGGTCCGGCGCGCGGTTGCCTGCGGCGGCCATGGCGAGCTTGGTGTAGTAGGGGCCGCCCCAGGTGAGGGTGGAATCCTTGACGGCGACGTCCGGGTTCGCCTTGCGGAAGGCGTCCACCATCGCGACCTGGTTGGTGCCGTCGCCGCCTTGGAAGAGGTTCCAGTACCGCACCCGGGTACGAGCACCGGACGCAAGCGCGTCGGCCCCCGTCCCGAGCGCCGCAAACCCGAAGCTGCCGGCCACCGCCAATCCACCGGCGGTGGCCAGAAGTTGCCTGCGATTGAGGTCAGGTCGTCCCATTCCCTGCCCTATCTGTTCGAGATATCGACTTACGCCCGTAACTTCGAACGGACCGTAGGCTGCAAGCGCTTACCAGTCAATGGTTTGTGCACGAATCCGAGCGACGCGGTCTCCCCGACTCATCCGCGGTCGCTCTCCGGCTCATCCGCGGTCCCTCTCCGGCTCATCCGCGGTCGTTCCCCGTTTAACTACGGCCGCCGGACCACATGACGGGGACACTTTGGGACGCGTAGGCTCGAACAGCCCGCCGACGGGCGGAGGAACAGGGGGTGCGATGGACATCGCGGGCGCGCGCACGAGGGCGGCCCGGGTCGCTGCGGTGCTGCGGCTGCGGCGCTCCCGTTCCGGTTCCGGGATGCGTGAGCTGGCCTCCGAGCTGAGCGCCGCCCTGCGCGCCGGACCCCACCCCCCGGCCGACGTACGCGAGTTGTGCCACGCGCTGTGCGTGGAGATGAGCGCGCGGCGCGGCGGACGGCCCGTCGAGCTGCGGTTCGAGCGGTTCCCCGACGAGATCGAGGTGACCGGGCTGTGGGTGGAGTTCCAGGACTTCGACCTGGTCATCGTCGAGGAGCGTGCCGAGGCGATGCAGCAACTGGTCATCCTCGGCCATGAGTTGTGGCACATGCACGCCGGCCACGGCCACCACCACACCGACGGCACGGCCGCCGCGCACGCACTCGCCGGCACTCCCGGCTGGAAGGGCATCGCCCTCGCGGTCGCCGCCCGCAACGGCTCCCGGGAGCGGGACGAGGCCGAGGCGGACGACTTCGGGCACCGGCTGGCGGCCGCCTTCCGGCCGCTGCTGTCGGGGCCGGGAGCGGACGCGGCGCTCGGGCCGGTGCAGCGCTCCCTGGGGTATCGCGGGAAGGGGAGGGCCGCCCGGTGAACATCTCGCCGGCTCCCGACCCTTCCGGCCTCCTCGGCGAGATGTACATCTCGTTCTGGATCCCGACCGTCGTACTGACCGCCGCCCTGGCGATCAAGCTGCCCACGATCATCCGGCTCTGGCGCGACCCGCTGCTGCGCGCCGTCGGCGGGCTGCTGCTGCTCGCCTGTGCCGTGTTCGTCTTCGCGGCCCCGGCGACGATCGCGTGGGTCAACCGCGTGACCGGCGTACCGAACCTCGCGGCACCCCTGGTCTACTCCCTGCTCACCGCGTTCTGCGGCTCGTGCCTGCTGCTGATCATCGCCTGGCGCAACGGCCTGTCCGACCGCAGCGCCGAGGCCCGCCGGGCCATGCGCCTCGTGATCTGCGCGTACTCGGGCGTGATCGTCACGCTGTGGGTGCTGTTCGCTCTCGCGGACGCACCGGTGGAGCGGGTGCAGGACCTGGACACGTACTACGCCAACACGCCGTTCATGCGCGAGGAGACCCTGCTCTACCTCCTCGCGCACTGCACCGCCGTCCTCATCACGTCCCGGCTGATCTGGAACTGGGTGCGCACCGAGGGCCTCGACGCCTGGCTGCGCTGGGGGCTGGTGTTCCTGGGCGTCGGCTACGGCCTCAACCTCATCTTCGACGCCGCCAAGCTGACCGCGGTCGCCGCCCGCTGGACGGGCCACGACCTGGACTGGCTCAGCACCGACCTCGCGCCGCCCGTCGCCGCGCTGTCCGCCATCCTGATCGCGGTGGGCTTCATCCTCCCGCACGCCGGCCAGTACCTGCACGACCGCTGGCAGGTCCGCCTCGCCCACCACGAACTGCGGCCCCTGTACCTGCTGATGAAGTCCGTCAACGGCTCCGGCGTGCGGTTCGTCCTGCGCGCCACCCCGGAGCTGCGGCTGATCCGCCGCGAGACGTTCATCCGCGACGTACTGCTGCCGCTGGCCCGGCACATCGACGAGGATCTGCGCGGGCGGTCGTACGACGCCGCACTCGCCCTCGGTCACCGGCCGGGCCGGGCGAAGGCGCTGGCCGCCGCCGTCACCATCCAGGACGCCGTGCGGCGCAGGAGCCGGGCCCCGGACGGCGACGGCACCGGCGGCCCCGACACCACGGACCTCCTCCAGGAGATCGGGGCCGTCTCCCGAGCCCTCCGCCACCCCGACGAGATCGAAGCGGTCCGTGCCCGTACGGCCGCCCCAGCAGGGAACGTGCCCGTACATGACTGAACGCACCACCACCGCCGTCGTCCTGGGCGGCTCCCTCTCCGGCATGCTCGCCGCCCGCGCGCTCGCCGACGTCGTCGACCACGTCACCGTCGTCGAACGCGACGTGCTGCCGCCCGGCCCCGAGCCGCGCAAGGGCCTGCCCCAGGCCAGGCACGTCCACCAGCTGTGGTCGGGCGGGGCACACGCCCTGGACGAGCTGCTGCCGGGCATCGTCGGACGGCTGCGGGACGCGGGGGCGCACCGGCTGCCGGTGACGACGGACATGGTGGCGCTGTCGCCGTACGGCTGGTACCGGCGGTGGGCCGAGTCGCACCACATGCTGCTGTGCAGCCGGGATCTGCTGGACGCGACGGTACGGGCGGCCGTCCTCGCCGACGGGCGCGTCGAGGTGGTGCAGGGTGAGGTGCTCGGGCCGGTGGGTACGGGCGCGGCGGTGACGGGCGTACGGATCCGGCCACGGGACCTTGCCGAGCGGACCTTGTCGGCGGACCTCGTCCTCGACGCCACGGGACGCGGTTCGCGGGCTGCGGGGTGGCTGACGGATCTCGGGTTGCCGGCCGTCGAGCAGCGTGAGGTCAACTCCGGGGTGGCGTACGCGAGTCGGGTGTTCCGGGCGCCGGAGGCCGCGCGCGAGGGGTTCCCGGTGGTCAACGTCCAGCCGGATCCGCGGGCCGGGAAACCGGGGTGCGGTGGGGTGCTGCTGCCCATCGAGGACGGCCAGTGGATCGTCACGCTCTTCGGCTCGCGTGGCGCCGAACCTCCCACCGCGGCCGCGGAGTTCGAGCGCTACGCCCGTGAGGAGCTTCGGCATCCCGTCATCGCCGAACTGCTCGAACACGCCGAGCCGTTGACCGACGTGGCGTACACGAGGACGACCGCCAACCGGCGCCGCTACTACGAGCGGATGCCGGTCCGCCCCGAGAACTTCGCCGTCCTCGGAGACGCGTTGTGCGCGCTCAACCCGATCTACGGCCACGGGATGTCGGTCGCCGCCCAGGGCGCGGTCGCCCTGCGGGACACGGTACGACGGCACGGCTGGGGCTCGCCGGGCCTGGCCCGCCGCATCCAGCGGGCGGTGGCCCGCCCGGCGTCGGCGGCGTGGGACCTCGCCCTGGGGATGGACGTGTTCTATCCCGGGGCGACGGAGAACGGCCCCACCCGCCGCGACCGCCTGGTGGCGGCCTACGTGGGCCGCCTCCTCCACACGGCCACCGGCAACGGACGCATCGCCCGCAGGGTCACTGACGTGACATCACTGGAGCGGGGGGCGGAGGTGCTGCTGGCCCCGTCCGTACTGCTGGCGGCGATGATCGGCCCACTCAAACCGGCACTGAACGGCCCGCCGTTGACGGCGGAGGAGCGGAAGGCGGCGGGGCTGGAGTAGGGGGGTTGGAACAGGGGGGTTGGCACAGGGGGGTTGGAACAGGGGGGTTGGGGCTGCGCGGGCGCGGTGGGTCGCCGTCGGTGTCGCGCACCAGGCCGCCGGGGGGCGGGACGCGGGACGCGGTCACCCGCGCAATCGCACGCGATATTCCCGGCGACCTGGACCGTCGATCGGGATACTCGTCGCCATGGATGAGGTCAAGGTCGTCGTCGCCCACTCCGAGCGCGCGACCCTGCGCGTCGGCGACGTGTTCCTGAAGGTGGACGCCGATCAGGCGCGCATCGACGTCGAGGTCGAGGCGATGGCCATGGCACCGGTCCCCACCCCGAAGGTCCTGTGGCGCAAGCCGCCCGTGCTGGCGATCGCCGCGGTCCCGGGGACGGCGCTCGGCCGCCTCGGCGAGCCGTCGACCGCGTCCCCGGCGGCGTGGGCCGCCGCGGGTGCCGCCGTCCGGAAGCTGCACGACGCGCCGTTGCCTCCCCGGCCCGGCCGGGCCGGGCGGAGCGTCGACGAGTTGGTGGCGGAGCTCGCCGGCGAGTGCGAGTGGCTCGTGACGCATGGTGTCCTGCCCGCCGGCCTGGTCACGCGCAACCGTCAGGTCGCCGAGGCCGCGCTCCGGCCGTGGACGCCGGCGTTCACGCACGGCGATCTGCAGATCGCTCACGTGTTCGTCGACAGTGACCAGGTCACGGGCATCCTCGACTGGTCGGAGGCGGGCCAGGGTGACGCCCTGTACGACCTCGCCACCTTGACGCTCGGACACGAGGAACACCTCGGCGACGTCATCGCCGGATACGGCACCGACGTCGACCTCGACGTGATCCACGCGTGGTGGTCGCTGCGCAGCCTGCTGGGGGTTCGCTGGCTGATCGAGCACGGCTTCGACCCGTCCGCGCCGGGCTGTGAAGTCGACGTGCTGAGATCCCGGATGTGAGGCTGCGCCGGCCCGACCGCCCTTCAGGGCGCCGGCGGCAGGGGCAACCCGGCCTCGGCCTCCCGTGACGACAGCCCGCGTCAGCCCCTGAACGCCGGCTGCGCCAGCCCCTTCCCCGCCCCCGGCACCACGAACACCGAGCCCGACAGCGCGGGCGGCGAGGCCAGGCCGACGCGGGCCGTGGTGATGTAGAGGTCGGTCAGGTCGGGGCCGGCGAAGGTGCAGGCCGTCACGCGGGGTACGGGCAGCGGGACGGTCCGGTCCAGCTCGCCGGCCGGTGTGTAGCGGCGTACCGCCGCGCCGTCCCACAGGGCCACCCACACGCAGCCCTCGGCGTCGACGGTGAGCCCGTCCGGGAACCCGGCGCCGTCCTCGATCTCGACGAGCGGGCGCCGGTTCACGGGCCGCCCGTCGGCGAAGTCGAAGACGTCGACACGGCGCGTCGGGGAGTCGATGTAGTACATGAGCCGCCCGTCCGGGCTCCAGCCCGTGCCGTTGCTCACCGCCACGTCGTCGAGGACCACCTCGACGGAGGCCTCACCGGTGATCCGGGACAGGGTGCCGCCGCCCGCCGCCTCGTCGTAGCGCATGGTGCCCGCCCAGAGGGACCCGTCGGGCGCGACGGCGGCGTCGTTGGCGCGGCGGCCGGGGACGGGTTCGTGATGCAGCCAGCGGAAGTTGTGGTCCGGGTCGAGCACGGCCACGCCGTCCCGCAGGTTGAGGACGAACCCGCCGCCGGCGCGCGGCTTGACGGCGCCGATGTGCTGGTGCGTCGTACGGACCGTGCGACGCCCGGAGACGGGGTCGTAGGTGTGTATCCGCGCACCGAGGATGTCGATCCAGACCAGCCGGCCACTCGCCGGATCCCAGGTCGGCCCCTCACCGAGTTCCGCCTCCGCGCGCACCGCCACCTCGTACGGCGCCCTCATGCAACGCTCCGGTGCCCCAGGCGCTCCGACAGTTCGGCGGCACCCTTGGCGGAGAGCTGCTCCAGCTCGGCGAGCCGCTCGTCGCTCCAGCGGATCATCGGCACGGAGATGGAGAGGGCGGCGACGACCTGCCCGGTACGGTCCCGCACGGGCGCGGCCACGCACGAGACGTCCGGGTTGGATTCCCGGCTCTCGACGGCGATCCCCCGCTGCCGAATCTCGGCGAGGGCCTCGCGCAGGGCGCCCGGGTCGGTGATGCTGTTGGGCGTCATGGCGACGAGCTCGGCCCCGTCGGGGATACGGGAGGACAGCTCCGAGTCGGGAAGGGAGGCCAGCAGCATCTTGCCGACGGACGTGCAGTGGGCGGGCAGCCGACGGCCCGCCGCGGACACCATCCGCACCGCGTGCGTCGAGTCGACCTTGGCGATGTAGATGACGTCCGTGCCCTCCAGGATCGCCACGTGCACGGTCTCGTCGCAGGTCTCGGCGACGGACCGGGCCACCTGCTGCCCCTCGGCCGCGAGGTCGAGCTGCTCGGCGTACCGGCTGCCGAGCTGGTACGGCCGTACGCCCAGGCGGTACCGTCCCGGCTGCCCCGGCACCTGGACGATGTACGACCGAGCGGCGAGAGTGGTCACCAGCTCATGCACGGTGGTCCGCGGCAACTGGAGCTTGCGCACGATGTCGGGGGCGGAGAGCGTCCCGTCCCCGTCGAGGAAGAGCTCGAGAATGTCGAGAGCCCGGGTCACGGCTGGTACGAGGCGTCCCACGTGCGGCCCCCTCCCTTGCATGCGAGGCTGCGTTCGAGATTTCAACAGCCGATCGGAATAACGAACACAGGCTACTCAAAGTGCGTTTCCCCCGGCAATGGCCTTGCGCGGACCGACTCGAAAGCTCCGCAGACGCGATGCACGGCCAGTACGGTTGCCCATGTGTGGCACGTCACACCGTGCCGTATGGGGAGGCGCCGGGGGTGGCCGCATACGCATGCCCCCAGGCGAGCGATATGGGGGGTTTGTGTGCGCGAAATGACCAAGGGCTCGAACGTGGCCCTGACTGCGCTGAGTGAAGACGTCGGCTCGGTGATCGTGAGCCTGGGCTGGGTCAGCCCGACCGGTGAGGGCGACGCCGATGTGTCCGTCCTACTGCTGGACACGAACGGAAAGGTCCGCAGCGACGCCGACTTCTACTTCTACAACAACCCGGTGGCTGCCGACGGCAGTGTGCAGCTCCTGGGGAAGACACCGACGGAGGACGGCAACGAGGACCGGATCTGCTTCGATCTGACAGCGGTCCCGCCGGGAGTGGACCGCATCGTCGTCGCCGCGAGCCGGTACGGCGAAGCCCGCTTCGGAGAACTGGACGCCCTGCAGGTGAGGCTGGCCGACGCGGCCGGCGAAAGCCTCCTCCGCTTCGCCATCGACGATGCCGCCGAGGTGAGCGCGATCATCTTCGGCGAGGTGTACCGGCGCGGGGAGGAGTGGAAGTTCCGGGCCGTCGGCCAGGGCTACGACACCGGTCTGGCCGGCCTGGCAACGGACTTCGGGGTCGACATCGACGACGACGCGGCCGAGGTGGAAGCGGCGCAGGCGGGGGCGGAAGCTCTGTCCGGGGCGGAAGCCCTGTCCGGGGTCGAATCCGAGGCCGGGCCCGAGTCCGCGTACGAGTCCGAGTGCCAACCCGGGTCTGCCGGCCGGCAATCGGCCAGGGCCACGGCGGTGGCGGCTCCGGCCGAGACGAACAGCAGCGGTCAGCCGGACCCCGCGGCACCTGCCACCACCCCGGGCGCCGCACCGGCCACCCTGGAGGCGGTCCCGGCGCCGCGCCGCCCGGACACGGCCGAGACCGAGCCGACGAAGCAGCCGGCAGTGCGGGCTTCGCGGCCACGCACGGCGAAGAAGAAGGTCGCCCTGCCCAAGGTGACCAGGACATCGCTGGCGGAGAACGACTCCTGGCGGCCTGCCAGGCTCTTTCCCGTGTCGGCGCTCAAGAACGACCGGGAACGGGAGACCCGCGCCACCTCGGTGCTGTTGTCGGTGATGGCCCAGGTGCCGCGGTTCGGCAGGCGTCTCACCGCCGCGTTCGGGGCACCTTCCGGCCGCATGGAGACCTTCACCGAGGTGTCCCTGCCGCACGGTGACACGCCCCGGCGTCCGGACGGGGTGATCCGCATCGAGCGGGCCGGCAAGCTGTGGACGGCCCTCGTCGAGACCAAGACCAACGGCAACCCCCTCAAGGCCGACCAAGTGCAGGCCTACATGGACATCGCCGCCCGGCGCGGCTACGAGGCCGTGATCACGGTGTCGAACGACGTGGCGCTGGAGGGCAGTCCGCTGGTCGACGTCAAGATCGACCGACGGCGCAAGCACAAGGTGGCGCTCTGGCATCTGTCGTGGGCCGAAGTGGCCTATCAGGCACAGCTGCTGATCCGGCACGAAGGAGTCGGCAACGCGGCACGCACCTGGCTGCTCGAGGAGTTGCTGGAGTACCTCCAGCACGAGAACTCCGGCTGCCACGGTTTCCAGAACATGGGCTCGGCCTGGGTGCCGGTACGCAACGGCATCAGCGACGAGACCCTGTGCCAGGGTGACCCGCGCTCGCTCGAAGTGATCGAGAGCTGGGAGCGGCTCATCCGCCAAGTGTGCCTCAGGCTCGGCGGCGAACTCGGGCAGAAGGTGCTGCCCGTCCAGCGCGCCAGACGCGGCACCGATCACGGAACCCGCCGGGTCCAGCTCGCCGACCAACTGTGTCTGGAGGGGCGGCTCCAGGCGGAGCTTCGGGTCGAACAGGCTCCGGGCGTGCTCACGATCGGCGCCGATCTGCGCACCGGCAAGCTGCGTACGTCCGTCGAGATCCCCGCGCCCGAGCAGGGCTATCCCCTGAGCTGGGCCAAGCGCCTGGTCCGCCGTCTCGCCGAGGCACCGGCGGACCTGCACGTCGAGACCCTGCTGGAAAGCGAGCCGGGCGGGCCACGCGGCACCCTGGAACGCCTCCGCCCCGAACCGGCGGACCTGCTTCCCAAGAACTCGGCGACCCGGATCAGCGGCTTCCGGCTGTCCCTCTTCAAGGGCATGGGGAGCAGCCGGGGGAACACCGAGTCGGGCTTCATCCGTAGCGTGGACGAAGCGGTGCACCGCTTCTACACGACGGTCGTGGTCCACCTGGACCAGCCTGCCCCGCGACGAGCCGCGCCGAGGGAGCCGGCGCGTACGTAGGAGCGGGAACGGGGGTCGTCGTCCTGGTACGGCCCCCCGTCACCAGGCCGGCCCGTCAGCTGTGGGGCTTCCCGGTGCGGACATACGTCACGTCGAAGTCCGTAGTCCACTGCTCACCGTCGGGAGACTGCTCCCACTGGCCCTCGATCGTGTTGCCGTCGACGCTGATGGTGGCGGTGAGGCGCTGGTGGAAGTCGGGGGCCGAGCGCCACTGGTGCCAGGTGCGGGCGGTCATGGTGGCTCGGTAGGTGCGGGCGACGGCTCGGCCGTCGGCGTAGAGGGCGGTGAATTCGTCGGCCGTGTCGTCGTAGCCGATGAGGGAGACGGTGGGGAAGGGGGCGTTCGGGCCCCAGTCGCCGGGGAGGGACGTCTCCGGGACGACGTCCGAGCGCTGGACCAGGAAGGCGCCGCCCTCCAGCCAGGCGAACTCCGTCCTGAAGGGGCCGACGCTTCGGCCGAGGGCCCACAGGTCCCACTCGCCGACGAAGGCGTCGAGCTGTTGCAGCGCGGGGTGGGGTGACGGTTGGCGCATCAGGGTCTCCTCCGGTCGGAAGCGGGGCGTTGTCTCGTCCTATCCCCGCTGCTGGGGTGATGACCTGGCCCGGCGGCCGGAATCATCGCCCTCGCGTGGCGAACGGAGCAGGGAGGGCGGCGGCGGGTACGCCGACGTCAGTACGCGGGGTTACTCCCGCCGTCAGACGCCCTCGGGGGCCTGGCCCGGCACGGTGGTGCCATGTCTTCCTCGCCTTCTTCGCCTTCTTCGCCTTCTTCGCCTTCTTCGCCTTCCATGTCGTCCGCGTCGTCAAGGAAACTGAGCCGGCCCGCCCGGCGGGCCGGCCTCGTCGTCCATGTCGTCGCCTCCGCCGGCTGGCTCGGGCTCACGGTCGGGCTGCTCGCGCTCGGGGTCGCCGCGGCCACCACCGGGTCCGCGGTGACCGTGGAGGCGTCCGTGCGGGCCATGAAGCTGTTCGCCGACTGGCTCCTGCTGCCGGTCGCCTTCCTCACGCTGCTCAGCGGGCTCGTGCTGTCGCTGGGCACGCAGTGGGGGCTGGCGCGGCACCGGTGGGTCTACGTCAAGTTCTGGGTGACCCTGGGCACGACCGTCGCCACGGTCTTCGCGCTGCGCCCCGGCGTGAACTCCGCGGTCGAGGCCGTCGTCGCGGGCGGGCCGCTGCCCGACGCCGGGGACGTTCTGTTCGGGCCGATCGTGTCGCTGTCCGCGTACGTCTTCATGACGGTGATCTCGGTCCTCAAGCCCTGGGGGCTCACGCGCCGTGGCCGACGCCTGCGCGCCGCGTCCGCCCGCACCCCGTCCCGCCGCACCGAGCCCGCCCGCCAGACCGCCTGAACGGGGGTCGCTGCGCGGCCGACGCGCACCGGTCCCGCACAGCGGGCAACCGCCAGCGCCCCGGCGGCGACCGGCATCGGAAGTCCCGTCCCCACTCAGGGAGTTCACGATGCGCACGCGCCCCGAACGCCCCGAATGCCTCGCGCGCCTCGGTGCCGTACTCGCCGCGATCATCGCGTTGGTCGCTGCACCCGCCGTCACCGCCGCCCCCGCCCAGGCCGCGGACCATCGACATCTACACCGGAATGCTCGACGGTGGCGGCGCTCCGCAATGCGCCCCCGACTGCGGCCAGCTCTTCCACAAGGACGGCACCTGCTCCAAGTGCCCGCGCGGCGCCGGGTTCTGAGCGCAGCGGCAGCTCCTACCTGCGCGCCTCCCCCAGCGCCCCCCTCAACCGCTGGGCCCGCAGCACCAACTCCAGCTCGAACCGCCGATCCGGGTCGTCCATCTCGTCGCCCCACAGCTCCCGGATCTGGCGGAGGCGGTACCTGACCGTCTGGGGGTGAACCCCCAGACGGGCCGCCACCTCCGGTGCCCCGCCCCTGGTCTCCAGCCACGCCAGTAACGTCTCCGCCAGCCGCCGCCCGTGCGTGGGGCCGCAGTGCTGGAGCGGTGCCAGGCACCGCACCGCCAGGTCGTCGATCAGTTCCTCGGGCTGGAGCAGCACCAGAGCTTCCGTGTGCTCGGTGCAGTACAGGACGTCGCCGGCCGGCAGCAGCCGCCGTTCCATCAGGCGTACGGCCGCCTCGGCCCAGCGCAGCGACTTCGCCGCGTCGGCGAGGGGCACCGGGGGGCCGATCGCGCCCGCCCAGCCGGTCAGGGCCCGGTGCAGCAGTTCGGGGCGGCCGCCGGCGTCCGGCTCGGGGACGACCATGCGCGGCTGCTCGTACTCCATGTCGAGCAGCACCCCCTGCCCCACGGCCGGCGCCACCGCCTCCCGTGCCGGGCGCAGTAACACGCCCACGGCGACCTTCTCGGGCAGCGGCCAGCCGATCCGGGCCGCCCGCTCCGTCAGGGCGTCCGCCGGATCACCCCGGTGGTGCTCGGCCAACAGCAGCTCCATCAGGCGGCGTTGGAGACGCAGCCGCTCGCCCGCCTGCCGTGCCGCCGCCTCGGCGTAGCCGCGCACCGACTGGTCGACCAGGCCGTCCAGGTACTCGTAGCCCGCGTCCACCAGCTCGTACATCGCGGGCGGCGGAATGTCGACGCGCTGGCCGATCTCGGCGAAACGGCGCCAGGCCAGCCGTACGCCCAACCGGTAGATCGCCTGGAGCGAGTCCAGGGAGCGGCCGTTGTAGCCTTCGCCGCGGCCGAAGTCCTGGAAGACCCCCGGCGGTACGGTC
The DNA here is from genome assembly GCF_045162795.1 of Streptomyces sp. NBC_01017. Taxonomy (NCBI): domain Bacteria; kingdom Bacillati; phylum Actinomycetota; class Actinomycetes; order Kitasatosporales; family Streptomycetaceae; genus Streptomyces; species Streptomyces sp. NBC_01017. The sequence goes on along the minus strand of NZ_CP108683.1, from coordinate 7,374,249 downwards.
GGGCGGCCTTCCGACTTCTCCAGGTGCTCGACGAAGACCTCGATCGCGCGCCGGATGCCGACCAGGGCCATCGGCTCGCCCGACTCGTCGAGGACGACGGGCAGTTGGGGGTACTCGCGCTGGATCTCGTGCAGGATCTGCTCGGCGAGGGCCGGGGCGTCCGCCATGGCCAGCTCCGCGAAGCGGCGGACCTGGAAGCGGGGTACGTCACGCCAGGCCGAGCGGGCCGGGACGGCCGGGGTGGCAGGGGAAGCCGTGGCGGCAGGAGCTGCCGTGGATGCCGTGGAGCGGGTCGCTGCCACGGTCAACTCCCCTGGCCCGCTTGCTCGTACGTGATCAAGGGTGTGTTCGGCTGGTCGGGTGTCGCTTCCAGCAACGCGACGACGCCGAGCGCGGCACCCACCGCGAGTACGGCGGCGAGCGCGACGGTCAACGCGGCGGCGAGCAGTCTGGACATCGCAGGGTCAGCCTCTCTGCATCCGGAGGTCGTCCCCACCCCGGTGGTGCCAGCCTGTATCCGACCCCTGCCTGTCGGCTTCAGTCTCGACAAGCCGGGACATCCCGTCAAGACATTGACACTCCGTCAAGGGACGCCTACGGTTCCCGGCCCAAGAACGGCCAGGCAACGACCGTGCACCGACAGTGCATCGACCATGCGTCAACCTCCCAGGAGTGCCGGATGCGCCGTACAGCCTCACCTCTCTCGTTGATTCTGCTGGGCCTCGGCACGTTTCTGCTGGTACTGGCGCCCATGCTCGCCTGGTACGTGACCCCGCGTGCCGCCGTGAACCCCATCGACATCGACACCACCGCCGTCTACAAGGGCAACGGCAGCGTCTTCGACACCGACAAGGTCGAGACCGTGCCGGACCAGAACATCACCGTCACCCAGCGCGTGCGCGGCAACGTGGCGGAAAGTGAGCGCAGCGGCAACGCCGTCTGGGACGTCATCACCACCGTCGACACGGACAAGTCGCTGCCGGCCGACGACCCGCACGACGCACTGGACTTCACCCCGCACCGCTGGGTGATGGACCGTACGACGACGAAGCCGGTGCACTGCTGCGAGGAGACGCCGTACATCGAGGGCGAGGCGTATCTGAAGTTCCCGTTCGACGTGGAGAAACGCTCCTACCAGTGGTGGGACAACACCGGCGGCACCACGATCACCCTGCGGTACGACGGCACCGAGAAGATCCAGGGCTACACGGGATACCGGTTCACCGGGACGGTCGCGCCCCGCAAGGTCGGCACCCGGCTCGTCCCCGGCACCCTCGTCGACGAGCCGGACCGGCCGCAGGTGCTGGCCGAGGAGTGGTACTCCAACCACGGGTTCAGGCTGGTCGTGGATCAGGCCACCGGCCGTGTGATCTACGCGCAGACCGGCCCGCGCCGGACCCTGCGGGCGCCGGGCGGCGAGAAGGACGCGGCGGTGCTGCTGGACAGCGAGAAGATCGCGTTCACCACGGCCACGCAGAAGGAGGCCGTACGGCAGGCGAAGCAGGACAGCGGTCTGCTGCGCATGGTGGGCGAGACGCTGCCGATCGGGACTGCTGGGGCGGGATTCGTGCTTGTGGTGGTGGGTGGCGTTTTGGTGGCACGAGGCCGGAAGCGTCCCGAAGCGCCCGGTAAGGTCGAGATGCCCCAGCCGTCGCTCACAATGTGACGTGACGTCAGCTCTAATAAAGCCGGAAATTGTCACGTCGGTGAGTAGCCGTGGCGAACTGCTGGGCGAAAACTGTCCAACCCCACCCGGACACAGCCTGTCCACAGCCCCCGCAAGACGACCGTAAGAGGCCGAGAAACCCCGAGAACGCCCGCGAAGCCCCGCAACTCCCCACAGGAACCAAACCCTCCCTCCCCCACGCTGAGTTCCGCACCCTGAGACGAGTTGGAGCACACATGCCCCAGCACGTGCCCTCCCCTCCCCCGTTCTCGAATTCGCTCGAGCGGGGGGACCCCCATCGCGCCACCCCTCCCTGGGCGTCGCAGCAACACCCTCCGGCGCTTCCCCCACATCCGCGCCGAATCGTTTTTCTCGCCCACCGTGACCTGGGCAACCGATCCGCCGGCGGCTCCGAGCTGCTGGTCGACCGCCTCGCCGACGGCCTGACCCACCTCGGCCACCAGGTCACCCTCCTGTGCGGGGGCCCCGCGGCCTACCGCGACTACCGGGTCGTGTCCGCCGGCGGTTCCTACGGCCACTACCTGCGCGCCCGGTCCGCCTTCGCCCGTCAGGTCGGCGACTGCGATCTGCTGGTCGAGGTCTGCAACGGGATGCCGTACTTCGCCCCCCTCTGGCATCGCGGGCCGACGTTGTGCCTGGTCAACCATGTACACACCGATCTGTGGAAGATGCGGTTCGGCGGGGCGCTGGCGCCTGCCGCGCGGCTCGGGCGAAGACTGGAGCACTGGGCGCTGACCGGTGCTCAGCAACGGAGTCTGATGGTTGCCGTGTCTCCGTCGACCGCGCAGGCGCTCCGCGGGATCGGCGTCGACCGGGAACGCATCCGTGTGGTGCACAACGGCGTGGAGGAGCCCGGCCCCCTGGGCGACCGCTCGCCGGAGCCGCTGTTCGTGGCCGTCGGACGGCTCGTCGAGTACAAGCGCATCGACCTGCTGCTGCGGTTGTGGGAGCGGGTGCGGCCCGTGACCGGCGGGCGGCTCGTCATCATCGGGGACGGGCCGGAGCGTCAGCGCTTGGAGCGGGTGGCCGGCGCCGGCGTCGAGTTCACCGGCCATGTCTCGGAGGCGGAGAAGCACCGGCTGCTGTGTGCGGCGTGGCTGCTGCTGCATCCGTCCGCCGTGGAGGGGTGGGGGCTCGTCGTCACCGAGGCCGCCACCCGGGAGACGCCGACCATTGCCTTTGATGTGCCCGGGCTGCGGGATTCCGTCGTGGACGGGGAGACGGGGGTGCTTGCCGCCGGGGAGTCGTCCTTTGCCGCTGCCTGGTGCACGCTCGCGTTGTCCGGGCATCGACGGAAGTTGATGGGCAAGGCTGCGCGGGATCGGGCGGCACGCTATCGCTGGGACCGGACTGTGCGGCAGTTTCTGGCGGTTGCTTCGGAGGCCGTGCGACGTGACGCCTAAACGCCGTGGTGGGTCGGCCGGCTCGCGAGTGCCGGTGCGTCGTGGCTGGTCGCGCCCGCGCGGCGGAGCCGCAAATGTCACAGCCCCGCGCCCCTATGGGGGCGCTTCACAACCCCCAGTTGTCAAGGACCCTTCCTTTCGGCGGTCCCTCACTCTCTTCCGGGCGTTCCTCAAGGAACAGGACGACCCTGAAGCCTGCTACTCGCTGCTCGCCCGTGACGCCGTCGATCAAGTCGAGGCCTACGACGGTTCCGTCGCCGGGCGTACCGTCGTCGATGTCGGGGGCGGTGGCGGGTACTTCACCGAGGAGTTCCGGCGGCGAGGTGCGTACGCCTATCTCTTCGAGCCGGACGTGGCGGAACTCGGTGCGAAGCCGCCGGAGGGGGCCGTCGTCGCCGACGGGTACTTGCTGCCCCTGCGCGACGGCGTCGCCGATGTCACCTTCTCCTCCAATGTGCTGGAGCACGTGGCCGATCCGCAGACGTTCCTCAGTGAACTGGCACGGGTGACCCGGCCCGGTGGGCTGATCTACGTGTCGTTCACGAACTGGCTGTCCCCGTGGGGCGGTCATGAGTGGGCCCCCTGGCACTACTTCGGTGCCGAGCGGGCCCGCGCCCGCTACCGGCGCCGTACCGGACGGGCCGCCAAGCACACCCTCGGCGAGAACCTGTTCGCCGTGCACATCGGCGCCACCCTGCGTCAGGTCCGCGCCCGTGACGACGTAGAGGTCGTCTCGGCGCGCTCCCGCTACTGGCCGTTCCTCGCGGAGGCCGTCGTGAAGGCGCCCGGCATACGCGAGTTCGCCACCTGGAACCTCCTCCTCATCCTCAGGCGGTGCCCACCATGACGACGACCACGGTCCAGGCTCCTCCCCCGGCAGCCGTGCCCACCTCCGCGCCCTCCTCGGGGCCGCCGGAGGGGCCGCGCTCGCGGCGCTGGCTGCTGGGGTTCTGGGCCGTGGTGTTCGTGCTGTTGCTGGCGGTGCAGCCGGGGCGGCAGACGTTCGACACCAAGCTCGGTGTGACCGTCGATCCGGGGCAGTTCCTCGCCGATCTGGGGCAGTTGTGGCAGGACGAGGGCAGTTTCGGCGGGATCCAGAATCAGTACTCGGGCTATCTGTGGCCGATGCTGCCGTTCTACTGGCTGGCCGATGTCGTACGGCTGCCGGTGTGGCTGGCGGAGCGGCTGTGGCTGTCGCTGATCGTGGCGGTGGCCTTCTGGGGTGCGCTGCGGCTGGCCGAGCGGCTGCGGGTGGGCAGTGGGGCGTCGCGCCTGGTGGCGGCCGTGGCGTATGCGCTGTGGCCCGTCTTCACCGTCGTCGTCGGGTCCACGTCCGCTGCCGCGCTGCCCGGTGCCTTCCTGCCGTGGGTGCTGCTGCCGCTGACCGACGAGCGGTATGCCGCGCGGGTCGCCGCGCTGCGGTCGGCGCTGGTCATCCCCTTCATGGGGGGCGTCAACGCGGCCTCCACACTGGCCTCGCTGCTTCCCGTCGGGCTGTATCTGCTCTCCCGGCCCCCCGGGCCACGGCAGCGCAAGCTGATCGCGTGGTGGGTGCCGGGGGTCCTGCTGGCGACCGCCTGGTGGGTGATCCCGCTTCTGCTGCTCGGCACATACGGCGAGAACTTCCTTCCCTACGTGGAGAGTTCGCAGACCACGACCGAGACGATGGCGGCGACGGAGGCACTGCGCGGCGGCGGCAACTGGGTCGCGTATCTGCACTTCGGTGAGGCCTGGCTGCCGGCCGGATGGACCGTCGCCGCGTCCGTCGTCGTGATCGTCTGCTCGGCCCTCGCGGCCGGGCTGGGGCTTGCGGGGCTGGCCCGGCGGGACATGCCGGAGCGGCGGTGGCTGGTGCTGACCGTGGTGACGGTCGCGCTGATCCTGCTCGCCGGGTACGGCGGTACGTTCGGGGCGCCCTTCCACGGGGTGGTGCAGGACTGGCTGGACGGTGGCCTTGTTCCCTTCCGGAACATCTACAAGTTCCAGACGGGGCTCGCGCTGGCACTGGTCCTGGGCCTCGCCCATCTGGCGGGCGTGGCGGCCGAGGCACGCGGGGCGCGGCAGGTACGGGGACGGCGGTACGCGCCGCTGATCGCGGCCGTGCTGGTACTGCCGGGACTGATGTGGCCGTATCTCAACGGCTCGATCCTCAACCCCGGGTCCTTCAAGGAGATCCCCAAGCAGTGGCAGGCCACGGCCGACTGGCTGGAGAAGTACTCCCCCGACGCCCGCGCCCTCGTCGTGCCGGCCACCGCGCACGGCATCTACACCTGGGGCTCGACCATCGACCAGCCGCTGGACGTCCTCGCCGACTCGCGCTGGGCACAGCGGGACTACGTCCCCTTCGGCACCCCCGGCAACCGGCGCGCGATGGACGCCGTGGAGCAGGCGCTGGTCAGCGGCGGCCAAGTACCGGGCCTGGCAGACTACTTGAGCCGCGCCGGCGTCTACTACGTCGTCGTCCGCAACGACCTCGATCCCGACCAGATCGGCCACATACCGACGACGACGGTGAAGCGGACCCTGGAGCAGTCCGGATACGAGCGGGTGACGGGCCTCGGGCCGATCACGACCGGCGGGACGATCGCGCCGGGCACTCCGCTGCAGGTGGAGGGGCTGTATCCGCGGCAGCGGGCGGTGGAGATCTACAAGCCGGCCGGCGCAGACGTGCCGCGTCCGCACCAGGCCGGGCTGCAGCCGGTGGCCGACACGGCCGTCGTCTCCGGCGGGCCGGAGGCGCTGCTGCCGCTGGCGTCCGAACTGCGGGGCCGGGCAAGCGTGCTGACCGGCGACAACCACCCGGGGCTCGGCTCACCGCAGGTGCAGGTGATCGGCGACGGACTGCGGCGGGCGGACACCCGGTTCGGGCTGGTCAACGCCAACACGTCGTACACGTACACGCGCGGCGAGCGCAACGCGCCCGACGCCGCGCAGGACGCGGGCGAGAAGCCGCACCAGATCCTGCCGACGTCCGGCCTCGACCACCAGACGGTGGCCGAGCTGCGCGGCGCGCGGTCGGTGACGGCGTCGTCCTACGGCAGCTGGCTCTTCCATCTCCCGCAGTTCGATCCGGTGAACGCCTTCGACGGCAACCCGGACACGGCGTGGACCGAGGGCTCGGAGGGGTCGCCGGTCGGCGAGTGGCTGCGGATCGCGTTCGCGGGCGGCTCGTACGACATGCCGTCGTCGTTCAAGGTCAGGCCGCTGCCGCAGGAGGGTGTGCGGGGGGCGGCGACGCGAGTGCGGGTGGAGACGGAGAAGGGGGCGGTGAGCTCGGTCCTGCGGCCGGACGGCACCACGCAGACGGTCAAGGTGCCCCCGGGGGCGACGAGTTGGATGAAGCTGACGATCACGGACTCCGTGTCCCGGCGGCCCGGTCTGACCGGGGCGGGCTTCTCCGAGATCGACCTGCCGGACGTACAGGTGACCCGGCTGCTGCGGCTGCCCGCCGACGCCGGGAAGTCGGGGGCCGCCGCCGAGATCGTCTCCCTGTCCCGTACGGCCGACCCCACGGGCCTCTCGCCGACGGGCACGGAGGCCGGCCTGCACCGGCGCTTCACCACCTCCACGGCGGGGACGTACGAGGTGCGGGCGAGCGCGGTGCCGGTGCCGGGCGAGGAGCTGGACCGGCTGCTGTACGAGGTGGCGCCGGAGCAGCAGAACCGGATCGTCGCCACCGCCGACTCCACGGCGCGGCTGGGGGCGGGGCTGTCGCCGCGCAACCTCACCGACGGCGATCTGACCACGGCGTGGATAGCGGGCGACCGGCCCACGATCCACCTCAGCTGGCCCGGAAAGCAGGCGGTGGGAGAGGTCGTGCTGGCCCCGGCGGGCGGTCTGTCCACGCGTCCGACCGAGGTGCACATCAGCTCGCCGGACGGTGCGGTGATCGCCGGGGTCGACGCGAACGGCTGGGTCCGCTTCCCGCCCATCACGACCGACCGGCTGGACATCACCATCACCAAGACCGCGCCGCTCACCCTCTACAACCCGATGGTCGACGAGGACCTACGGCTGCCGGTGGGCCTGACGGAGGCCTACATCCCGGCCCTCGACCAGTACCGGACCCCGCAGCCGAGGGAGTCCCGGCCGTTCTCGCTGCCGTGCGGGAAGGGGCCGGTGGTCGCGGTGGACGGGGAGCTGTACCGGACGAGTGTGCGCGGAACGGTACGGGACCTGATGGAGCGGCGGCAGATCGATGTGACGCTCTGTCAGCAGGGGCGTGACGACGCGGAGTTGCGACTGTCCGCAGGTGACCATCGGGTCGAGGCCGGGGACGCGGGGCCGCTCACGCTGACCGCGGTGACGCTGACGCGCGGCACGGTTTCCGAGGCCTCGGCCGCCGGGCGTCAGCTGGGGATACGGGACTGGCTCGGCGACCGGCGCGCGGTGACCGTCGGGTCGGGCGCGGCGAGCTACCTCACCACGTACGAGAACTTCAACGACGGCTGGCGCGCCACCCTGAACGGCAAGGAACTGACGCCGGTACGGCTGGACGGCTGGCAGCAGGGCTGGCGGATCCCGGCGGGCGCCGGCGGCACGGTCGAGCTGTCGTACGAGCCGGCGGTGATGTACGAGGGCGGGCTGATCGGCAGCGCGGTCGCGATCGCGCTGCTGGCCGGGCCGGCCCTGTGGCGCCGCCGCGCACCGAACCCGGACGAGCCGCAGCCCGCCCCGCCGCTGCCGGGCCTGTGGCTCGGCACGGTGGCCGTGACGGTGGTGGGCGTACTCATCGCCGGCTGGTTCGCCCTGCTGGTACCGGCCCTGGCGCTGGTGGCGTGGCGCAGGCATGCCCTGCTGGTGCCGATCGCGTTGGTGGCGCTTGCGGGGGCGGGGGTCGCAGCGGCGGTCGGCGCCGGGGAGCCGGTGGGCGCGCAGGAGGGCGCCTTCGGGCCTGCGGCTCAACTGCTGGCGTTGATCGGGCTGTTCGCCGGTGTGGTGGGGGTGCGGGAGTCGGCCGGGGCGGCCGGACCCGTGGGCGGCCCTCACCAAGGCTCGGGCCTGCCCGGCTCCACGGCTGTGCTGCCGCCGGTCGCCGGAGGTGGCGGTGTTTCCGGCTCGGCCGCCCCGGAGCGGCCGACGCGCCCCTTGCCGCAGCGGGAGCGGGGCCGCAGTCCGATGGGGACCGAGCCTCCGGGGCCGGCGGATGCCCGTACCGACTCCGGGCCGACCGTGTCCGCGCGCGGTCCCGGTGGGCCGGTTCCGGACTCGCCGACCGCGCGGATCGCGCCCCGCACACCGCGCTTGCGGGCGACCGGTCCCGAGACCCCGCCGGAGTCCGACGACACCGGGAAGACCGGGAAGGGCGAGGCCACATGACGGCACTGCAGCAGCCCGCACGCGCCGAAGGCCCGCTGCGGCCGCCGGTACGCGTTCCGTTCCCCGTCGTGGACGAGGTCGCCCGGCACTGCCTCCAGGAGGAGGAGCCGGAGACGGTGCACATCGAGGTCCATCTGCCGGGGCCGCTGGACGCGGGGCGACTGCGTACGGCCTTCTCGGAGGCGCTGCGCCGGCATCCCCGGATCCTCATGCGGGAGGCGCCGGGGCGGTGGTACCGGCGCCGCTACGAATGGGAGCTGACCGCGGAACCGGACGTGGAGGAGGAGGTGGTGAGCTTCCCGGCGCCTGGACGCGACGCGCTGCGGGACGCACGCACACGGGCCCTGACCCAGGCGCCGCCGCTGTCGTTGTCGCCGCCGATACGGCTGGAGGTGGTGGAGGGGCCGGGGCCGGTCGAGGGGAGCGAGGCGACGGATGCCGTCGGTGACGCACGCGCGGCAGGTGCGTCCACCCGTGCCGCCCCGAGCGGCGCGACTGCCGGCAGGCAGGGCGGGTCGCACGGGACCGTGCTGTTCCTGACCATCAATCACACGGCGCTGGACGGCCCCGCCTGCCTCCGTGTCGTGGCAACGGCCGCGGAGCTGTACGGAGGCAAGGACAACTCCCCCGCAGCCCCGCCCACCCGAACGACCGAAACTCAGCCCCTCACCGAGGAAACGCCCTCCAACTGGTCCCGCCCCGCGCGGGTGGCGCAGGGCACCCCCGAACCCTCCCCCGGCAACGGCATGCTCGTCACCGAGCTCCCCCTCCCCCACCGCCCCAAGGGCTCCCCCTACACGGTCAACGACCAGTTGATGGTCACCACCGCGCTGACCATCGCCCACTGGAACCGCGAGCACGGCGCCCGGACCCGCCCCCTGCGCATCACCATGCCCGTGGACGACCGCCCCCGTGACGCCACCATGCCCATCGGCAACGGCACCCGGCTCGTGGAAGTCCCTTTCAGCCCGGCCGAGTTGGCCGCGCACGACCCGGGAGACATGCCCGGCCTGCTGCACCGCACGGCCACCCGCACCCGTGCCCTCAAGTCCCTCCCGCGCCCCCAGCTCGGCCACGGCGCCTCCCTCCTCACCGCCCCCTGGGCGCCGGTCGGCGTCCGCGCCGCCCTCACCCGTGGCCTGCGCAGAGCCGCCGCGCCCTGGACCTCGACCACGCTGCTCAGCAACATCGGCCGTATCCCGTACCCGCTGGACTTCGGGGAGGAGGCCGGCCGCGCGCACGCCGTGTGGTTCTCGGCGCCCGCCCGGATGCCCCGCGGCCTCACCGTCACCACCGCCTCCACCGCGGGCCGCCTCCACCTCGCCCTGCGCTGGTCGCGCGCCCTGCTCAGCCACGGCGACGGCGCCCACCTGCGGGACCTCTTCGAGCACTACCTGCACTGCACGGAGGTGACCCCGTGACGACCTCCCCCGTGAAACCCCCCGAACTGCGCGACTTCTACGAGAACCCCGCCGTCCCCGTCGCCTCCGGCACCCCCCGCAGCCGCCGCCAGGCACGCATGCTCGCCGAGGCGCTGGGGCCGGCGTCCGCCGAACGGACGGCCACGATCCTCGACATCGGCTGCGGCGACGGCACCGCCGCGGCCACCGCCGCCCCCTTTCTCCCCGGCCACCGCATCGTCGGCATCGACTGGTCCCAGGACGCCCTGCGCCGGGCCGGCACCCGGATCCCGTACGCCGTCCGGGGCGAACTCACCGACGGCGGGCTGCCGTTCCGGACCGGCTCCGCCGACGCCGTGCTGTTCAGCGAGGTGATCGAGCACCTCGTCGACCCGGACGCCGCCCTGGACGAGATCCGCCGCGTGCTGCGCCCCGGCGGCCACCTGATGCTCTCCACCCCGAACCTGGCCGCCTGGTACAACCGCGCCCTGCTGCTGGCCGGGGTGCAGCCGGTGTTCTCGGAGGTCAGCCTGCGGGGCATCCACGGCCGGCCGGGGCGGGAGGTCGTGGGGCACCTGCGGCTCTACACCGCCCGCGCGCTGCGGGAGTTCGTGGCCGCGTCCGGCTTCGAGGTCGTACGCCTCGCGGGCGCCCCCTTCCACGGCGTACCGCGTCCGCTGCGCCCCCTGGACCGGCTGGCCTGCGCCAGGCCGCCGCTCGCGTCGATCCTGCTGCTGCACGCACGACGGACTTAGGGGGCGGACACCATGTGGTGGGGAGTGGCCGCGGCCCTGATGGCGAACACCCTGTACAGCCTCGGTTTCGTCCTGGAGAAACGGGCGCTCACCGCACTTCCGCAGGTGAACATCCGGCAACCCGCCCGGCTGCTGCGGCTGGTGCTCGGCAGCCCGTTGTGGATCGGCGGGTCGCTCGCCCTCGCCGCCGGTTTCGGCGCGCAGCTCGTCGTCTACCGCACGCTGCCCATCGCCGCCGCGCAGGGCATCTTCGTCTCCGGGCTCGTGCTCCTCGTGCTGCTCTCGGCTCGGCTGCTGGGCGAGGAGACCAGCGGGCGGGAGCGGTACGCGCTCGGCGCGATCCTCGCCGCGCTGCTGATGGTCGTGCTGTCGCTGCGGGAGGGCCCGGGCGGCGGGGAGGCCGTCGGCCGGGCCGCCCCGTATCCGCTGATCCTGCTGGTGTGCGTGCCCTCGCTCGCGGCCGGCGTGTGGCTGTACAACTCGGCGGAGCGCAGGGCCCGGCACCGGCACCGGCTGCCGACGGCCGGCGTCGAGTACGGCGTGGCGGTGGGGCTGCTGTACGGCGTCAGCTCGCTGGCCATCAAGGGGGTGTCGAGCTACCTGACGACGAGCGGAATCGGCGACGCCGTGCTGGACCTGCTGCGCTCCCCGTACCCGTATCTGCTCCTGTTCACCGGCGCGTTCGGGCTGGTCATGTCGCAGGCGGCGCTGCAACGCTGCCGGGCCTCGCTGATCGTGCCGGTGTGCACGACGGTGACCAGTCTGTACACGGCCGTGCTCGGCACGCTGTCGTTCGGCGAGGCGCTGCCCGAGGAACCGCTGCGGCTGGCGCTGCGGGTCGCGGGTACGGCGCTCGCCGTAGTCGTACTGCTGTCGATGCCGAGGCACGACCCACCGGCCCCGCCCTCTCCCCAACCCGCCATCGGCGCCAAGGAGTTGACCCCACCATGAAGCCCGATGACCCGTTGCTCCAGATCCTGGCGTGCCCGCTCGACAAGGGGCCGTTGCACCTGGTCGTACCGGACGAGCCGAGTGCTCGGACGGCGGCCGAGGCGCTGTACAACCCGCGCCTGCACCGGCGCTACCCGATCGTGGACGGCATCCCGCAGCTGCTGCCGGCCTCCGGGGAGCAGGTCTCCGACGACGAACACGAGGAACTACTCAAACGGATGGCCCCATGACCCTGGCCGCGAGCATCGCCCCACTCCTGCCGACCCGCGTGGTCGCCGCTGTCGCCCGGGCCGTGTACCCGCGCTTCGAGCCCGAGCTGGCCCGGCTGGCCGAGCTGTGCCCCGCCGGGTGCGGAACGGCCGTGGACGTCGGCGGGTGGTACGGCCCGTGGACGCGGCGGCTGTCGAGAAGGGCCCGCCGGGTGGTGACCGTGGAACCGGTCCCGCACCTCGCGCGGCTCCTCGCCGCGACGGCCCCGCCCAACGTCCGGGTCGTGCAGGCCGCGGCGGCCGAGCGTCCCGGCACGGCCCGGCTCTGGCTGCCGCCGCACGACGCGGGCGACCGGGGGGTGTCCTCCCTGGTCCGCCGGAACATCCACGCCACGGCCCTCCCGGTCAGCTGTGTCACCCTCGACGAACTCGGCCTCAAGGACGTCGGGTTCGTCAAGGTCGACGTGGACGGCAGCGAGCTCGCGGTGCTGCGCGGCGCGACCGGTCTCCTCGCGCGCGACCGGCCCGCCCTGTTCGTCGAGCTGGAGTCCCGCATCCAGCCGATCGCCCCGGTGCTGACGTATCTCTCCCTGCTCGGTTACGACGGCTGGGTCCTGCCCGGCCGCGACTGGATCCCCCTGTCCGCCTTCCCGCTGGAGGCACACCAGGCCGAGGCCGCCCACGTCGTCACCCAAGGCCTGCTGCGCCGCGTGCTGCCGTTCCGAGGCCCCCGGTACGTCAATTCGGTCCTCTTTCTTCCCGACGGCCGCCGCCCCGTGGGCGACGATGGAGCGCATGCCCTCCGGAAAGCACCCCGCTAGCCCCTTCACCCCGCTCGACTTCCAGCTGGTGCTGCTGCGCCGCATGGCCGACCACAACCCGGACCTGGTGGACAGCGCCCGCCACGAGCTGGGCGTCTCGATCGCCGACATGCGCGAGGCCAACAAGCGCTGGCAGGCGATGGTCCGCTCCCCGCGCGCACGCGGGGCCGCCTCCCGGTACCGCTCGGTGCTGGGCGCGCCCGAGTCGGTCATCACCCGCAAGGTCGGCGACCTGGAGTGCGAGGCCTGGCTCTGGCCGGTCCCCCTCTGGCCCGGCCTCCGCTTCGAGGTGCTGCTCGCCCCGAACGGCGCGGTCTGGAACGAGTGGCTGGTCCGCGCCCCCGGCTCCGAGGCCCCGGCCCTGCACACCCTCGCCGACCTCACCCCCTGGTCCTGCACGGTCGACGAGGCGGCCCGCGCCTTCGCCCCCGCCCGGCCCCTGGAGGGAACGGCCCCGACACGCTGGGGGCTGGCCTTCGCGGCGCCGGACGGGGAGGGGGTGCGGCGGGAGGTGGTTGCGGAGTTCAGCTGGGGGTTGTTGCAGCGGGTGGCGGTTCGCGGCTAGGAGGTGCCGTCCGAGTCGGCCAGAACGGCGCGGACCTCCTCGCGCAGCCTCGCCGCCTCCCTGGTGCGGCCCAGCGTGTCCAGCCGGACGGACAGCGTGTTGAGGCTTCTGGCGAGGGCACGCCGGTACTTCCGCGGTTGCGTGGCGAAGAGCCGGCGGTAGAGGTTGGCCGCCTCCCGGGCCGCGTCGGCCGCCCGCGGTCTGCCGTCACCGAGCAGGTCGAGGGCCCAGGACCGCATCTCCAGGGCGTCCGCCAGATCGGCGCGGTGCAGGCCCGACTGTTCGGCCTCCAGCTCCCGGTAGTGTCCGACCGCCTCGGACGCCGCCGACACCGCCTCGGCCGGCCGGCCTTGGGTGCCGAGCCAGAGCGCGAGGTTGCGCTGACTGCGGGCGAGGGGTTGGCGGAGGTCCACCGCTCCGTGGGCGACGAGCTCGCCGTAGGTTCCCACGGCCTCGCGCGCGGTCATGATCGCGCCGTCGACCCGGCCCAGGTCCGCGAGGCTGATGGCGAGGCAGTTGAGACTCTCGGCGAGCTGTGGGCGATACGTTTCTGGGTGCAGCGCGGCCAGGTCCCTGCGCATGCTCACGCACTCGAACATCGTCGCGTGCGCCGCCGCGACGTACTGCACGGCACGTTCCCAGTACCAGCGAACGTGCAGGCTCCTCGCCAGGTCGGCCCGGCCGGCCGGATCCGCCTCGGCCTGCTCCCGTCGCACGGCCGCGGCCGACACGGCGGCCTGCAGGGCCTGTTGCCGCCGGCCGAGCGAGCCGTACCGGTTGGCGAGACTGCTCAGGCTCACCGCCAGCGCGGGACGGTGGGTGAGGGCGTCCTCGTCGGCCAGCCGACGGAACAGGTCGACCGCCTCGGCGGCGGCGCTCAGGGCCGCCTCGTGCCGTCCGCTGCCGTGCAGGACGAGAGACCACAGGTGCAGGCTCTCGCCCAGCCGGGGCCGCTGCTCCGGGCGGTCGACGGCGAGTCGGCGACGCAGCGCCACGGACTCCTCGACGGCCGGGCCCGCCTCCGCCCAGCGGTATGCCTCGGCGTGCCGGCTCGCGAGACCGTACAGGGAGGCCCCGAGCGCCGGCAGCGCCTGGAGGGGCAGTTGCTCGACGAGGGGTCGCAGCACGGTGATCGCGTGCTGGTGAGCGGCGGCCGCGTCGGTGCGGCGGCCGGCCGCGGCATGGCGTTCCGCCACGTCGTCCAGGGCGACGGCGGCCTCGACGCCCCGGTCCGGTCCCAACAGCACCATGTTCGCGACGGCGAGGTCCCGGTCCTCGCGCGAGGTGGTGACGTCGCCGATCACCTCGCCGAGGAACGCGGCGGCCTCGTGGGCGTACGCCTCCCCGAAGTCGGCCGGGTTCAGGTCGTCGGGGAAGCGCCGCAGGGCGAAGCGCGGGTTGGGCAGCAGTTCGCGCGGCACGCCCGTGGCGAAGTCCCGCGGTGTCGACGGGTACTCACCCGGCCAGTCCGTGCCGACCGCCCGCAAGACCTCTCCGCCGGTGATGAACCGATCCCTCGGCGACCAGCCCCACCCCTGGGGAACCTCGTCCGGGCCGCGCCGCAGCAGCCGTACCAGCCAGGAGCCGAACAGCCTGTCCCATCCGGTGTCGTGGGGTACGACGACGGCGATCCGGCCCGTCCAGCTCGCCGTGGTCAGGTCCATGGGCGGGGGCGGATAGCCCCAGTCGACGTCGCTGCCCGGCGGCCGCACGGTGTCGAGCAGGACGAGTACCTGGTCGGCGCCCGAACCGGCGGCGAGGCGGAAGAGCGTTTCGCTCGGCAGGGCGGTGTCCGGCCGAGCGGGGTCACTGTCGCGCAGGGCGAGCCGCGGGCCGCCCGGACCGGGCAGTGAGTACCCGCGGACGTACACCACCAGCGGGCCGTCGTGCCGCAGCGCCGTCAGCCGCGCCAGCCGCTCGGTGACCGCGGCGAGGGACGGGTCGGCCAGGTACTCCTTGGCGTAGGTGTCGCCGAAGGCGGCCCCCACCTCACGGCACAGGCCGCGGGAGTGGTCCAGCGGGGGCAGCTGCGCGTGCTCGTACCGGGCGACGGCGATGCCGAGGAAACGGCCCGCCGGTCCTCCGCCGCGCGGCGCCGGAGCCTGGTCCGGCAGGCGGAACACCTGCCCCCGTGCGCTGCGCAGCAGGACCGGTCCCGGACCGACCGGCACGCGGATCTGCCAGGTCACCGGAACGGACAGATCTTCGTCCCGCTCCCGCGGACCGCCGGCCAGCAGGGTCAGTACGCGCGGTGCCGTGTCGGGCACCGGGAGGGCGTACGTGCCCGGTGGCACGTCGATGCGCGCGTCCGGGTCGTACGCCCGGCCGTCGACCTCCAGCTCGTCCCCGTCCCGGCGTACGGTGATCCGGATGTCGTCGAGGACGCGGGCGAGGTCGCCGAGTCGGCGGGCCGGCAGCGGGGCGCGTTCCACGGTGAACGGGAAACGCCGGGCCGGGACGCGGGGGCGTACGGTCTGGGCGAGCTGCCAGCCCGTGGGCGAGTCGCGGACGGCCTGCGGCAGCCGGTCCCAGGCCGAGGCCAGCCATTGTCTGAGGCCGTCACGATTCTGCTGGGTGATGGCCTTGAACGCCGGGGCCAGGGCGCCGTCGATCTCGGCGAGGCGTCCGGCCACGGCGAGCCAGGTGACCTCTTCCTCCAGCAGCAGGGCCGGTGACAGATCGGCGTGCACATGCTGGACGATCCGCCACAGGGAGTGCACCGGGGCGTCCTGCGGCTGCTGTCGCAGCCATCGCTCCAACCGGCGTTGCAGCCGGTGGCGTTCGGCGGTGTCGAAGACGATGCCCGTGGGCCCCTGGGACCGCACGAGTCCGCTGAACCACAGGTCGGACTCGGTCTCCACGCCGAGCCGCGGGAACAGCGCCAGCCGCACGGCCCGGATCAGTTCGGGCTCCACGCGCACGGCCACGCTGAGCGCGGTCGCCAGCTTCTCGACGGGGTCGACGGCCTGCCGGTCGCGTGTCACGGTCACCGCCGCGCTCCGACCAGGGCGGAGACCGTGCTCACCGTCGTGGTCCGGTCCCAGGTGAGGACGGACAGCAGCGGGGCCAGCTCCGCGGGCACCCGGTTGACCGGATAAGGCACAAGGGCCAGGACCGTGCATCCGGCCCGGACGATCTCGTCGAGGACGTGGTGCCACTCGGCGACCGAGGCCCGCCGTGGATGCAGCACGGGCCCGCCCACACCGAGGTCGGAGACGACCAGGACGCGGGTCCCCGGACTGGGCGGCCGGTACGGCTGCCAGGTGCGCGGGGAGCCGGGGCCCGTGCCCCGGGCCGGCACATCGGCGAAGCAGCGCACCTGGGTGAGTTCCGCGCCGACCAACCCGGTGATCCGGCGGGCCAGTTCCTTCTGGTCACGCCGGTACGGCTCCATGCTGTCGCCCTGGTCGAGAAGGACCTGCACGCCGAAGCGGAGAGTGGGACGGGCGGCCCGCGGCAGCCGGGTCAGCGGGATGCCCCGGGCGAAGGCCTCGACGAGGGCGTCGATGTCCGGTTCGCCGTCGTCACGGACCAGGGTGGTCAGGGCGGCGTTGAGGATGGCGGCGGAGGAGCGTCTGGTGAGCAGCGGCTCCAGCGGCGGCCGGGCGGTGAGGTGACGCTCGGTCACCTCGTCGAGGGAGCGGACGGCTTCCCAGTCGGTGGGTTCGAGGGCGTCGAGGCGGACGGGTTCCAGCACGGGCGGGCCGGTCGGTCCGGTATGCCCCTCGGACGGCCCCGGGCCGATGTCGGGTGGCGGTGGTTCGGGAGGGGCGCCGACGTCACCGGGGCGGCGGGCGGGCGGAGGGAGGGGCGGCTCCTCGGCGGGCGGGCCGGGCGGGGCAGGCGCGGGCGCCCCGGTCGCCGGGTCCGGCGGCGGCCCGGGCGGCGGTGGCTCGTCGGCGAAGCCGAGCAGCCGGGCGGCGCGACGCTGCAGTGCGGGGTCATCGCCCACCGCGTCCAAGGCCCGGGCCAGATCGGCCACCCAGATCTCGGGGACCTGTCCGGTCACGCCACGTTGTCCTGCTTCAGCAGCGCCATCCGGCGCAGCGTCCGCCAGCGCTCGTCGCTGTCCTCGACCCGGATGCCCAGTTGCCGGCACGCGTGGAAGGCGTCCAGGAACTCGGCGGTGCTGGGCTTGCGGTGCGCTCTTCGGTCCGCGTCCTTGCGCAGGCGCTGCACCGCGTCCGCCAGGTCCTGGGCGAGGAGCAGGTCCGCTTCGGTGAAGGGGCCGTCGTAGGCGTCCACATGGGCGCGGGCGACCTCGACCAGCTCCGCCGGTTCCGGGTGTTCGAGCTTCACGACCAGACAGCGCCTCAGGAACGCCTCGGGCAGCTCGCGCTGTTCGTTCGTGGTGATGACCACGAGTGCCTTGGTGTCGTCCTCGGGTTCGATCTCACGCCCCGTCTGGGAGAGGGTGAAACGGCGCGAACCCAGCGGGACGAGCAGTCCGTTGGGCAGTTCGGGGTCCGCCTTGTCGATCTCGTCGATCAGTACGACGGAACGGGCGCGCAGATCGGCGGTGTCCGTCCTGACGGGCCGTCGGCCACGGGACCGGGGCAGGCGGCGGGCGCGCAGCGCGTGGGCGCGGGCGGAGTGCGGCGCGAACGCCTTCCACAGCACACCGGGCTCCACATACGCGTCGATCGGCTTGAGCCGCTGTGCCTGGGCGTCCGCCAGCCGCAGCACATGGTCGAACGACCACAGCAGGTCCGGCGCCTGGGTGCGCGAGGTCACCACGTGCTCGTGATACGCCCAGTTGTGCTGCCACGCGACGTGCGCGGCGAAGGACGACTTGCCGGAGCCGGGATCGCCGCGCAGCAGCAGCGGCCGTCCGGTGGCGAGGGCGACGTCGACGGCCAGGTCGAGGTCGCCGCGTACGACGTAGGCCCGGCCGTCGGGGCGGTCGGGGGCGTTGCGGGCGGTCGGTTGCGGCGGGGTCGGCTCGGGGATCACGACTCGGCGTCCTTTCCGTGACCGCTTCTCCTGTCGCGGATCTCCTTCAGCGCCCGCCGCGTGCGCGCCATCTGCCCCTCGGCGCCGGGCTGCACCGGGATGTGCACGGCGCCGGCGGTCGGGACGCCCAGGTCCGCGGGATCGGTCCGGTCGGTGAGGACGATGATGTTGAGCCAGTGGAATCGCCCGATCAGGGTGCGCACCAAATGTCCGACGACGTCGAGTTCGGTGCCGGCGGGGTCGATGACGAGGAAGAGCACCTCGCCCTCGATCGGCAGCTCGTTCTCGTCGTCCGACTTGAGCAGCGCGCATATCGCCGTCAGGCAGGCCGTCATGTGCTCCTCGTGCTGGGCCTCGCCGGCCACCAGGTCGACGGCCTTCACCCAGTAGGCGCCCGAGAAGCAGGAGGCGCGGTGGATGTGCTGCTCGGCCGTCTCGGCCCGGGCACCGGCCAGCGTGGCGACCACCCGGCGCTCGCCGGGGAGCAGCAGCCGTACGCCCAGGGGATCGATCCAGGTGGGGAGCAGCAGGCTGATGAGCTTGTTCAGCCGGTCGAGGGCGAGGAAGAACTCCACCTCGTTGACGGCCGACGGCACCTTCTGGGTGGGCACCGGGGCCAGGACCTGGTGCGCGACATGGCGCCGCTCCTCGGACGCGGTCGGGAAGCGCCAGTCCCCCTCGGAGCCGAGCCGGTGGGCCATGGACCGCAGGGTGAACCGGTCGGTCACCTCGTCCAGACAGTGTTCGATCTTGGTCGTCATGGCGCGCATCGCCGAGTTGTCCGCGCATCCGCCGAGGTCACCGAGGCGTTCGACGATCAGGGAGACCAGGTCCGCGGGCTCGGTCTCCTCCTGGAGGACGCACTGCAGATCGGCGAGCTGGGACAGCTCCGAGCGCCGCAGCTCCCGCGGTGAGAGCCCCTTCAGCAGCACGGGCACGATGGTGAGGCGTGACCCCACCGCCCGCCGCCACAACAGGATGTGGACCTCGCGCTTGAGCCAGGTGGACTCCAGCCCGTCCTTGCTCACCAGCACGACCGCCGCGTCGCAGTCGGCCAGCCATCCGTAGAGAACCGACCGCCAGTCCGTCCCGGGCGGCAGCAGGTCGTCCACGCGCACGTCCCAGCCGAGGTCCGGCAACCGTTTGATGAGTTCGGTCCGTACCGAATCGGCGTTCGCCTGATCCTCTTCGGTCTTCGCCGAGCTGTGACTGATGAAGGTGATCGCCATCGACCACTGACCGTCCTGCCGCACGTGCCCAGTCGGAGCTCACTCGCCCCTGTAGGACGGAGAGGTTGACAGGTGATCGGGACATAGGTCAACTCGGCGCTATGTCGACGAATTGACGGACCCTTATGTGAAACTTACGTGTGGTGGGCTCAGCTGCCGGAAATCCTCACGGAAGCAGCGGACCGCCGGTCGACGACGACCGCGGGGGAAGCGGGGGATGGTGTCGTCCGACAGAGCACGCCCGGTCATCGCGATCGTGGGCAGCGTCGAGCCAGGCCGCACGTACTCACCCGGGCTGAAACACTCCGAGGCCGCCCCGGCCGCCTGCCGCGAGCTGGGCCGTCAACTCGCGCTGGCCGGTTACGACCTCGCCGTCTTCTCCGCCAAGCCCAGATACATCGAGTACGACGTCGTCCAGGGATACGCCCAGGAAGTGGACGGCGCGGGCGTGGTGTTCCTGCATGTACCCCGGCACCAGGACCACGACTTCGGGCTGCCGGAGGGCAGCGCGGCGGAAGTGCGGGTGGTCCGGGACACCGGCCCGGAGTGGGAGGTCTCCTTCTACCGGACGCTGCTGGCCAGTGACGCCGCGCTGCTCGTCGGCGGGGGCCGGTCGACCCGGGTGGCCGGGGTCATCGCCATGGCTCAGCGCGTTCCGCTGCTGCCGGTCGCCGCCTTCGGGGGCGGGGCGAGCCAGGTGTGGGCCAACCTGGACAAGGTCCGCAACGACACGACCGACGACGACATCGTTCTCCTCGGACAGGACTGGCGGGCCGACTCCGCGCGCCGGCTCGTCCGGTGCCTGGACCGTCAGCGGCTGCGCCGCACGGACTGGCAGCGCGAACGCGACCGGAGCGAGCGCCGGTCCCTGCTCTCCGCCGGCCTGGGTACGGTCGTGGCCCTGCTGTTACTGGTGTGCTCGCTGCTGGGCTTCGTGCTCGCCGGAGAGCCCGGCCCGGCGACCGGCCGCCGGCTCGGGGTGCTGGTGGTGACGCCGTTGCTGGCGGCCATGGCCGGTGCGGTGATCCGCAGTTCCTTCGAGACGGCCGGTCAGTGGCCGAGAGCGGCGGTGCGCGGGCTGGGCGCGGGGGTCGTCTCCGTCCTGCTGTACGTGGCGTCCCAACTGCTCACGGTGCCCTCCCTGCTGGACGAACTGGACGTGCGCAGGCTCCTGTTCTTCACGCTGCCCCTCGGATTCAGCGCCGGTTTCACCTTCGACCTCGTCTTCGAGCGCCTGCGCTCGGGAGCGGCCCCCGATCCCCCCGCACTGCCGGGCGGGCCCCCGCCCGGGCCCGGTCCGTCCGACCGTCCCTGACCGGCGGCCGCAGGACGGCGTCCGGCGGGCCCGTCCGGCGTGGTCTCACCGAACCGCGGCCGCCAGAATCGCCTCGACAACCCCCGGCACCGACCCCGCATGCAGCGACAGGAACAGATTCGGCTCGACGAGCTCCAGCTCCATCACCCGCGGCTGCCCGCCCGGCCCGTCCTCCCCGTCGACGAGGTCCACGCGCGCGTACAGCAGCGCGGCGGTGTGCGGTACGGCGGCCAGGGCGCGTTCGGCGACGGTGAGTTCGGCCGGGGTCGGGGTCCAGGGTTCGAGGCCCGGATGGGCGACCTTGCGCTCGTCGTACGGCGTGCCGGGGGTGAGGACGGCACCCTTGCGGCTGGCGTGCAGCAGGCGGCCGCCGAAGAACTGCAGGGCCCGTTCTCCGCTGACCTCGATGCCCCTCACATACGGCTGCACCATCGCCGTGAGGCCCTCGGCGTGCATGCGCGCGAGGTGCCGTACGGCCGTGTCGTGCTCGTCGGGCGTGTACCGGGCGGCGAAGCGGGCGCCGGCGCCGGAGGTGGGCTTGATGACGTACTCGTCGTCGAGGGGGAGGCCGGCGGCGCTCGGGGTGCCGCCGGGCGCGAAGTAGCGGGTCGGCACCACGGGTACCCCGGCCTCGGCGAGGTCGCCGAGGTAGCGCTTGTCGGCGTTCCAGCGGACCACCTCGGCGGGGTTCGCGAGCCGGGTGGCCTTGCCGCAGCGCTCCGCCCAGGCCAGGAATTCGGCCGCACGCCAGCTGTAGTCCCAGGTGGAGCGGATCACGGCGAGGTCGTAGCCGCCCCAGTCGGCCTGCTCGTCGTCCCAGTACACGGACTCCGCCTCGGCCCCGGCCTCCCGCAGCGCCCGCACCAGCACCGGGAGGTCACGGTCGACGCTGACCTCGGGGCCGGGACGGCAGGTGACGAGGGCGATGCGGGCCACGATGGGTTCCTCCGGGTCGGACGCGGACAGGACGGCGGGCAGCACGGCAGTAGCACGGCTGTGCGATGCGCAGGCTAACAAGCGCGTCCCGGACAGCGCTCCCGGAACCGGGGCAGGCCGCTTGACCTTCACCTTCGGTGAAGCCACAGCATCGGTGCCGAGGAAGCGGAGGGGATCGGGATGCGCGAGGACATGCTGACGATCGGGGCCTTCTCGAAGGCCTGCCGGCTGTCGCCGAAGGCACTGCGGCTGTACGACGAGCTGGAGCTGCTCAAGCCCCGTCGGGTCGATCCGGACACCGGGTACCGGTACTACGCCGTCGACCAGCTGGAGCGGGCCCGCCTGGTGGCGTGGCTGCGGCGGCTCGGCATGCCGCTGGTCCGGATCCGTCAGGTGTGCGCGCTGCCGGCGGCCGACGCCGCCCGCGCGATCCGTGCCTACTGGGCGCAGGTCGAGGCGGAGACGGCCGTACGGCGGGATCTCGCCGCGTTCCTCGTCGACCAACTCGTCGCAGCACCGAGGAAGGACACCACCATGCTGGAACTCCGCTACGCCGCGCACTCCGACCGGGGCCGGACCCGCCCCGCCAACCAGGACACCGCCTACGCCGGCACCCGGCTGCTCGCGGTGGCCGACGGCTACGGCCCGGCGGGCGTGCCCGCGAGCAGCGCGGCGGTGGAGGCACTGCGCTTCCTGGACACGGCCGAACTCCCGGCGGGCGACGTCCTGAACCTGCTGGAGGAGGCGGTGCAGGGCGCCACGGACGCGGTCCGGGACGCGGCGGGCGGCGCCGAGGAGGACGCCGGTACGACCCTGACGGCCCTGCTGTGGACGGGCTCCCGGCTGGCTCTGGTCCACATCGGCGACTCCCGCGCCTATCTGCTCCGCGACGGCGCCCTGTTCCGCATCACGGACGACCACACGGTGGTCCAGTCGCTGATCGACGAGGGCCGTCTGACGCCGGAGGAGGCCACGACCCACCCTCAGCGCTCCCTGCTCCTGAAGTCCCTCTCCCCGACCACTCCCCCGGACCTCCGCCTACGCGACGCAGAACCCGGTGACCGCTATCTCCTCTGCTCCGACGGCCTCTCCACGGTCGTCCCCGACGCCCGCATCCGCGCACTCCTCACCACCACGCCGTCCCCCGACACCGCCGTACACGCCCTGATCGACGCGGCGAACGAGGCGGGCGGGCCGGACAACGTGAGTTGTGTGGTGGCGGACGTGGTGGAGGCGGCGGCCTGATCGAACGCCGGGCCGGACGACCTACGGTTCCCGCTCCTCCTCCGGCTCCCAGTCCAGCAACCGCACCTTCGCCACCGTACGGACGTGCCGCCGCATCGCCGCTGCCGCCCGCCCGGGCCGCCGGTCGGCGATCGCGTCCAGGATGGCCTGGTGCTGGGCGAGGGAGCGGGCCGGGCGGTGGGGCTGGCGGAGCGATTCCGTGCGGCTCTCGGCGATCTGGTCGGCGATGGAGCGCATGAACTCGGCGAGGATGCTGCTGTGGGCGGCGGCGGTGACCGCGGCGTGGAAGAGGCGGTCACCCTCCACGCCGTGACCGTCGCCCTCGATCTCCTCGGCCATGTGCGCGAGGGCCGCCCGCATCGCCGCGAGGTCCTCGTCCGTACGGCGTTCCGCGGCCAGTTCGGCGAGTTTCGTCTCCAGCGCCTCGCGGGCCTCCAGGACATCGGGGAGGCGTCGCCGGCGCTCGACCAGCTTCTCGACCGGCTCCACGTCGAGGCTGTCGCGGACCAGGTACGTGCCGCCGCCGTGCCGCGCCTCCACCAGGCCCTGGACCTCCAGGACCACGATGGCCTGCTTCACCGAGGCCCGGCTGACGCCCAGCCGCTGTGCCAGGTCCCGTTCGGGCGGCAGCCGGTCACCGGCCCGCAGGCCCCCCTCGGTGACGTACTGCCGCAGCCGGTCGAGCACCTGCTCGTACAGGCGCTGTTTGGCCATGGGGCGCAGAGCGTCGGTCACGGGCTCCCCCTCTCGCCGGGAGCGTAACACCGGCACCCCGAGTGGACGAGTGGCTGAGCCAATTCATGCGCGACCCCTTGACGCGCCCGCCGAGCGCGCCCACGCTAACCAGCCAGGCGCCCCGATTGGCTCAGCCACTCGTCCACTCATTTCCCTTCGCTTCATTCCTTCGCCCGGGACCCAAAGACGGGAGCCCGCATGTCCCCCGAACTCATTTCGATCCTCGTCCTCGCCGTGGTGTTCGTCATCGCCACCACCCGCTCGATCAACATGGGCGCACTCGCCTTCGCCGCCGCCTTCGCCGTCGGCACCCTGGTCGCCGACCTCGACGCGGACGGCATCTTCGCCGGTTTCCCCGGCGACCTCTTCGTCGTCCTCGTCGGCGTCACGTACCTCTTCGCGATCGCCCGCGCCAACGGCACCACCGACTGGCTGGTGCACGCCTCGATCCGGCTCGTCCGGGGTCGGGTGGCGCTCATCCCCTGGGTGATGTTCGCCCTCACCGGCGCGCTCACGGCCATCGGTGCCGTGAGCCCGGCCGCGGTCGCGATCGTCGCGCCGATCGCGTTGAGCTTCGCCGCCCGCTACGGGATCAGCCCGCTGCTGATGGGCGCGATGGTCGTGCACGGCGCCCAGGCCGGCGGCTTCTCGCCGATCAGCATCTACGGCTCGATCGTCAACGGCATCGTCGAGCGGGAGAAGCTGCCGGGCAACGAGGTCGCGCTCTTCCTGGCGTCCCTGGTCGCCAACCTCGTCATCGCGGCGGTCGTGTTCGTCCTCTTCGGCGGGCTGAAGCTGTGGGCGCAGGGAGCGGTGGCGGTGACGGAGGTGGAGGACGGGACCTCCGGTGGTGGGAGTGCCGCGAAGGCGAACCCGACCAAGAACCCGAGCGAGACCCCGCCGGGCGGCGGCACCGGTGGCGGAACCTCACCCGCCGGTACGGCCACCACCGGCACCACCACCGCCGTCGCCGTCCGCCCCGAGGCGCCCCCCGCCGCCCACCTCACCCCCGCCCGTGCCGCCACCCTCCTCTCCCTGGTCGCCCTCGTCGTCGCCGTCCTCGCCTTCGATCTGGACGCCGGTCTGACCGCGATCACCCTCGCCGTCGTCCTGAGCACGGCGTGGCCGGCGGACAGCCGTACCGCGGTCGGCGAGATCGCCTGGCCGACGGTGCTGCTGATCTGCGGCGTGCTGACGTACGTCGGCGTGCTGGACGAGATGGGCACCATCACCTGGGCCGGCGAGGGCGTCAGCGGCATCGGCGTACCGCTGCTGGCCGCCGTCCTGCTCTGCTACATCGGCGCGCTCGTGTCGGCGTTCGCCTCGTCCGTCGGCATCATGGGCGCGCTCATCCCGCTCGCCGTGCCGTTCCTGGCGCAGGGCGAGATCGGGGCGGTCGGCATGGTGGCGGCGCTCGCGGTGTCGGCGACCGTCGTGGACGTGAGCCCGTTCTCGACGAACGGCGCTCTGGTGCTGGCCGCGGCCCCGGATGTCGACCGTGAGCGTTTCTTCCGGCAGCTGATGGTGTACGGAGGGATCGTGGTGGCGGCGGTACCCGCGGTGGTGTGGCTGGTGCTGGTCGTGCCCGGCTGGGGGTAGGTCGTTGGACGGCAACACTCGGTGTCCGTTGAACAGTTAAGGAGTACGACGCGTGTCCTCTCTCTTCCCGGCCCTGACGGCCGGTCCGGCGGGGCGGGTTGCCCTGCGGTTCGGTGACCGGGCCCTGACGTACGCGGAGCTTTCCGCCGCGACCGGTGCCCTCGCGGGCCGGATCGCGGGCGAGGCGCGGGTTGCCGTGTGGGCGACGCCGGCCCTGGAGACCGCCGTGGCCGTGGTCGCGGCACTGGAGGCCGGGATCGCCGCCGTACCGCTCAACCCGAAGTCGGGCGAGAAGGAGCTGGGGCACATCCTGTCCGACAGTGCGCCGAACCTCGTGCTCGCGGCACCTGGCGATGAACTCCCGTCACCCGTCGACGAGTTGGCGCGAGTGGACGTCGACGTACGGGCCGCCGCCGTCCGTCCGGCCGAGCGGGCCACCGAGAGCGACCCGGCCCTCGTCGTCTACACCTCCGGCACCACCGGCCCGCCCAAGGGCGCCGTCATCCCCCGCCGGGCGATCACCGCCACCCTGGACGCGCTCGCCGACGCCTGGCAGTGGACCGGCGACGACACCCTGGTGCACGGCCTGCCCCTGTTCCATGTGCACGGACTGGTCCTCGGCATCCTCGGCCCGCTGCGCCGCGGCGGATCCGTGCGCCACCTGGGCCGGTTCGACACGGAGGGCGTCGCGCGCGAGCTGAACGACGGCGCGACGATGCTGTTCGGCGTGCCGACGATGTACCACCGCATCGCCCAGGCGCTCCCCGGGGACCCGGGGCTGGCGCAGGCGCTCGGCAAGGCCCGGCTCCTGGTCTCGGGCTCGGCCGCGCTCCCCGTGCACGACCACGAGCGGATCACGGCAGCGACCGGACAGCGGGTCATCGAGCGGTACGGCATGACGGAGACGCTGATGAACACCAGCGTCCGCGCGGACGGCGAGCCGCGGCCCGGGGCGGTGGGCGTGCCGCTGCCGGGCGTGGAGCTGCGGCTGGTGGAGGAGGACGGGACGCCGATCGCGTCGTACGACGGCGAGACCGTGGGCGAGATCCAGGTGCGCGGCCCGAACCTGTTCACCGAGTACCTCAACCGCCCCGACGCCACGGCGTCCGCGTTCACCGAGGACGGCTGGTTCCGCACCGGCGACATGGCGGTGCGCGACCCCGACGGGTACGTCCGGATCGTCGGCCGCAAGGCCACCGACCTGATCAAGAGCGGGGGCTACAAGATCGGGGCGGGCGAGATCGAGAACGCGCTCCTCGAACACCCGGGTGTCCGGGAGGCCGCCGTCACCGGCGAACCGGACGCCGACCTGGGCGAGCGGATCGTGGCGTGGATCGTCCCGGCGGACCCTCAAGTACCGCCGGGAGCCGATGAGTTGGCGGATCATGTCGCCGCCCGCCTGGCCCCGCACAAGCGTCCGCGCCGGGTCCACTACCTCGACGCCCTCCCCCGCAACGACATGGGGAAGATCATGAAGCGGGCCCTGGCCCATGACTGAGCGGCGCCCGTCGGCACGCGAGACGATCGCGCTGGTCGCCGACGACTCCACCTTCACCGAACTCCCCTACCCGGAAAGGGACTCCGGGCCGGACGGCCCCCTCGGCTGGCAGGGCTACGACGCCTCACGCGCGCGTGCCGCCGAGCGCACCGGCGAGGAGGAGTCGGTCGTCTGCGGCACCGCGAGCGTGGCAGGCACCCCCGCCATGCTGCTGGCCTTCGAGTTCGGCTTCCTCGGCGGCTCGCTCGGCCGACGCACCGGGGACCGCCTGGAGTCGGCGTACGCCCATGCCCGCGCCCACCGCCTCCCGGTCGTCCCGCTGGTCGCCACGGGCGGCAGCCGGATGCAGGAGGGCATGTTCGCACTGACCCAACTCCAGCGCGTGGCACGGCAGTCGACGCTGACCCGGGAGGCCGGGCTGGCGCAGATCGCGGTCCTCCGGGACCCGACGACCGGCGGCGGCTGGGCCACCCTCGGCGCGGGCGCCGACGTGACCCTCGCCCTGCCCGGCGCCCAGGTCGGCTTCGCGGGCTCCCGGGTCCGCCCGCCCGACGCCGATCCGGCGGCGTACACGGCTCAGGCGCAGGTGGCGGCGGGGGCGGTGGACGCGGTCGTCCGGCCGCAGGAGCTGCGGGCGGAGCTGGGACGGTGGCTGCGGCTGCTGGCGGGGCCGTCCGCGCAGGAGGCCCCGGTACCCCACGCCCTGGGTGCGCCCGACCTGCCGGCCACCGGCTGGGAGGCGGTCCGACGGGCCCGCGCACCACAACGCCCGGGCGCCGGGGCCTACTTGGACGCCTGCTTCACCACCCGCGTCACGATCAGCGGCGACCGCTGCGGCGGCACCGACCCCGAGGGCATCCTCTGCGGCTTCGGCACCCACGACGGCCGCACGGTCGCCTACGCCGCCCAGACCGGCGCCGCCACCCGCCCCGCCGGCTACCGCACCGCCACCCGCCTGATCCGCCTCGCGGACCGGCTCGGCATCCCGGTGCTCACCCTGGTGGACACCCCGGGCGCCGCCAACGACGCGGAGGCGGAGCGGCAAGGGGTCGGCGCGGCGATCGCGGACCTGTTCGCCGCGGTGGCCGGCGCCCGCGTCCCGATCACCACGCTGGTCATCGGCGAGGGCGGCTCGGGCGGCGCGCTGGCACTGGCGGCGCCGGGCAACACCTGGGCGACGCCCGACAGTTACTTCTCGGTGATCGCGCCGGAGCTGGCGGCGGCGATTCTGAAGCGGGAGGCGGAGCAGGTGGAGGCGACTGCGGATCAGCTGCGGATTCGGCCGCAGGACTTGGTGGAGCTGGGGCTGATCCGGGGAGTCGTGGCGGGGTAGGGGGATGAGGTGCGTCGAAAGACGGGGCGAGGGCGGGGAGGGGCCGGAAACCGGGACAACCCCGGCTGCCGTCCTGGACAATGGGCATGCTCGCCGGACGACGACGAGCGGTGGGATGACGGGGGCGTCATGACAGGCCTGAAGGGTGCCGAGTGGCACGCCCGGATCGAGTGCGGCGGCCGGGTGTCCGGCGCGGGCTTCCTGGTGGCCCGCGACAAGGTGCTGACCTGTGCGCATGTCGTCGAGAACAGCGACCTCGACCCTGTGACGGTGACCTTCCCGCAGCGTCCGGGGGACGCCCCCGTGGCGGCGCGGGTCGTCGTGCACGGCGGCTGGGACGGCGGCGCCTCCGAGCTGGGCGATCTGGCCGTGCTGGAGCTGGACCGCGAGGTACCGATCGCCCCGGCCCCGCTCGCGCCCGCCGACGTCGCACTCAGCGACCGCAAGCTCGTTGCCTACGGGTTCCCGGCCGGGTACGACCTCGACGGCACGATCGCCGAGTTCCGCGGTGTGACCGAGTGGCTGATCAGCGCAGAGTGGATCCAGCTGGAGGCCTGGAGCGGCCACGGCCAGCCCCTGGCCGTCGGCTTCAGCGGCGCCGCCGTCGCCCTCGTCGACACCGGTGAGGTCATCGGCATGGTCACGGCAGCGGCCCGCCCCCATGACGTACGCACCGGCCGGATGATGCCCACCCGGGTGCTGGCCCGCTACTGGCCCGGCCTGAGCGCGCTCGTACCGCTGCGGGGGTACGTCGGGGGCGGGCCGTTACCGGGTGCCGCACAGCCGTACGGGCCGCCCGCGCCGCGTGCGGTGCGCTCCCACCGGACGCCCGCCCCCGGTCCCACGCACCCGCCCGGAGCGCCCGCCGCGGTCCCCGGCCACCGCGACGGCCCCCGGCTGCGCGCCCTCGTCGAGAAGGCCGCCCGTGCCGGTCTCGACTGTGATCCCGTGCGGCTCTACGCCGGCGCGGCGGGGCCGTTCGATCCGTTGCCGCCGGCCGAGGGGTTCGCGTCACTCTGGTCGGCGGCGTGGTTCGTGCTGTGCGAGGTGGACGATCCGGCCACCGTGACGCGGTTCGCCGACCGGCTCGACGCCCTGCTCACCGCCCCGCCCCGGGCCGAGACCGGCGCCATCCTGGTCGAGCTCGGCCACAGCGGCGCCGGTGACGACCTGGTGCGGGTCGAGGTGTCGGCGTACAGCGCGGGGCGCCGGCATCCGGTCCCCGCGGAGACCGTCCCGAAGGCCCGGCTGCGGGCGTGTGTCCAGGACCGTATCGAGGACGCGTTCTGTCATCTGACGCCCGGCGCCGACGAGTTGATCGCGTTCGCCCTGCCCCGCGACTGGCTGGACTGGCCGGTCGACCGCTGGGAGAAGGGTCCCGACGACGACACCCCGCTGGGCTGCGTCCACCCGGTGGTGGTCACCGACCACGCCCGCCGCAGAACCAGTACCCGGCACGTCCTCACCAGTGCCTGGCAGCGCCTGGACTCCCGCGCGGGCGCCCGCGTGCACCGCGTGGGCTGCGGCGGCGTCGAGGACCCCAGGAAGCTCCGGCTGGCCCTGCTGCAGTCCGAGGCCGGCCTGGCGGGCTTCGGCGCGACGCCGCGCGCGGCCCGCACCCGCCCGCACTTCGAGACGTCGGTCACCGCGCCGGCACCGGTGATCGTGTGGACGCGGCGGGGCTGCGACCCGGAGGAAGCGGACTGCGCGGGCAGTGCCGACTGCCCCGGTACGGCGTTCCTCGACGCCCTCGACGGACTCGTCTCCCGGGTGCCGCCCGCCCAGCTCCCGCGCCGCGTCCTGAGTCTGCGTCAGCGGGCCGACGCGGAGGACGACCACTGGGCGCGTGACATCCAGCTCCTGTGGGACGACCCACGCCGCTTCACCGACCCGCACGCCACGGCCGTACACACCCGGTCACCCGTCGCCTGACCCGCCCCCCGTCCCGCCCCGTCCCGCCCCCGGAGAGAGCGCACCATGCCGCACTGGTCCGTCTACACCGGCACCAACGAGCCGCACGACGGCATCGCCGAGCTGCCCGTCCCGCCGCCCTGGCGGGCCTTCGACGGCGGCCCCGCGCTGCCGCCGCCCGCCGACACCGACGACGAGTCGGCCATCTCGCCGGACCGCGCACACCGGGCGAGGACCTACGTGCCGACGCCGGAGAGCATCCAGCTGGTCAACGCCGCGCTGTGTCTGCGCCGCCCACTGCTGGTCACCGGCCCGCCCGGCACGGGCAAGTCGTCCCTCGCCTACGCCGTCGCCCGCGAGCTGCGCCTCGGCCCCGTCCTGCGCTGGAACATCACCAGCCGCAGCACCCTCGCCGACGGGCTCTACCAGTACGACCCGCTGTCCCGCCTGTACGCGGCGCGGCGGGACGGCGGCCACGGCCCCGCCCCGGACGGCGTCGAGGACCATCTGCGACTGGGTCCGCTCGGCACGGCCCTCCTCCCCTACGACCGCCCGCGCGCCCTGCTCGTCGACGAGATCGACAAGAGTGACCTCGACCTGCCGAACGACCTGCTGAACGTCCTGGAGGAGGGCCAGTACGAGATTCCCGAACTGGTCCGCGCGGCCCGCCACTCCCCCGACGGCAGGGCCCAGGTCCTGGCCGACGGCACGGACACCCCCGCGCCGGTCCTGCGCGGCCGGGTCCGCTGCCGCGCCTTCCCCTTCGTCGTCCTGACCAGCAACGGTGAACGCGAGTTCCCGCCCGCCTTCCTCCGCCGCTGCGTCCGCCTGCGGCTGCGCCGCCCCGACCACACGCAGCTCACCGACATCGTCCGCGCCCACCTCGGCGAACCCGACGCGCAGGCGCAGACCCTGATCACCGACTTCCTGACCCGCGCCGGCACCGGCGATCTGGCCACGGACCAGCTCCTCAACGCCATCTACCTCACCGGCGTCGCAGGCCTGGAAGCCGACTCCCGCGAGAAGCTGGCCGAACAGCTGATGCCGTATCTGAGCGCGGCGGCCGAGGGCGATGGGTTCTGAGACCGGGGACCCTGAGGGGCGGGGATCTGAGGAGCGGGGGTCTGAGGGGCGGGGGTCCGACCGGCGAGGGCTGTCCGCCGTTGCTCAGCTGGCCGCCGTTCTGGCCGCCGTCACGCATGCGGACGCGTCGCCCGAGTCCGGGCCGACCTCCCGTGAGCTCGCCGAACTCCTCTGGTTTGCCGAGCAGTCAGCCGTACGGGAGGACGGGGCCCCCGGCCGGGAGGCGGCACCCACCAGCCCTGCCCATCACCCGGAGCCCACCGAGACGCCCCGCACCCCCACGGCCGTACCGCCGCCCGCGAACCCGCCATCCCCCGGGGACCCCCAGTCGCCCACCCCGCCCCCCGACGACCGCATCCCCCTCCACCTCCCGGAGCCCCGGCACCCCGGCCCGCGGCGTCCGCGCGGCGGCACCCCGTTGCTCGCCCCCGCGCCCCCGATGCTGCCCCACCCCCTCGCCCTGCAGCGCGCCCTGCGTCCCCTCAAGCGCAAGGTGCCCGCGCCCCGTGCCCGGCTGCTCGACGAGCACGCCACCGCCGACCGGATCGCGCGGCTGGGCGCGCACCCGGATGTCTGGTTGCCGGTGCTGCGACCGGCTCCGGACCGCTGGCTGCGCCTCAACCTGGTGTATGACGCGGGCCCGACGATGCCCGTCTGGCGTCCCCTGGTACGCGAACTGCACACCGTGCTCGCCCAGTCGGGAATCTTCCGCACGGTCACCGTGCACCGCGCCGGCCCCGACGGTCGCGCGCCGCACGTCCCCGCGCTCGCCGACGGCCGTACCGTCACCCTGATCGTCAGCGACTGCATGGGCCCGCAATGGCGCCCCGGCCCCGCGGGCGACCGCTGGTACCGCACCCTGCGCCGCTGGGCGTCCCGCATGCCCCTGGCCGTCGTGCAGCCGCTGCCCGAACACCTCTGGCACACCACGGCCCTGCCCGCCGCCCCCGGTCTGCTCACCGCGCCGGCCTCGGCGGCACCGTCCACCGCGCTCACCTTCACGCCGTACGACCCGCACGAGGCGTACGACCGGGCCGTCCCCCTCCCCGTACTGGAACCGGCCCCGGCCTGGCTCGCCAACTGGGCCGCCCTGATCGCCGCGCCGGGCGGCGGCCACGCGCCCGGCGCCCTGGCCTGGCTGCCACCCGCGCCCGTACCGCCCGCCGAACCGGCCCCCGACATCGCGTCGTTGCCGGCGCAGGACCTGGTGCTGCGCTTCCGGGCGACCGCGTCCCCTGAGGCGTTCCGCATCGCGGGCCATCTCGCCCTGGCCGACCCCTCCCTGCCGGTGATGCGCCTCGTCCAACGCGCCCTGGACCGCAGCCCCCGCCCCCAGCACCTGGCCGAAATCATCCTGAGCGGCATGCTGACGGCGACCGGCGGGCCGCCGGGGTCGTACGCGTTCCGTCCGGGCGTACGGGAGTTGCTGCTGCGGTCCCTGCCGCGTACGGCTCGGACGCGGACGCGGGAGTTCCTGGCCCGGGTGGGCGGCCTGATCGACGAGCGGGCGGGTGTCGGGGCCGGGGAGTTCCGGGCCGAGGTCCGCCGGGGACACGGGGCGGACGGCGACGCTGGGTCGGGGCCGGCGTTCGCGACGGTCAAGGCGGAGACGGTGCGGCGGCTCGGCGAAGGTGCGATGGCGGGCCTCTTCGCCGGGCGGTACCGGCTACTGGGGCAGCGGGGGCCGAGCCGGCGCATGTGGGCGGCCCACGACACGTGGACCGACGTGCCCGTGGTCGTGCACCGCTATCCGCGCCAGGACGCCCCGCAGGAGCGGTTCCTGCGGGAGGCGCGGGCGCTGGCGGAGCTGCGGCATCCGAACGTCGTCCGCGTGGTGGACCACGGCGTGGAGGGCGGGGAGCCCTATCTGGTCGCCGAGTTCGTGGACGGCGTCACACTGGCCGAACTCCAGCTGGGCAGCGGGCCGGGGGTCTCCTTCCGGGTGTTCGCCCAGCTGGTGGCGGATGTCGTGCCCGCGCTGGAGGCCCTGCACGAGCGCGGCCTGGTGCGCGGACAGGAGGGCTGGGACGGCCTGCTGCTGCGGCCGGACGGGTCGGTGGTGATCAGCAGGTTCGCCCTGGGGGAGCAGGCGGAGACACAGGACGAGAGGTCGGACTTCCTCATGTTCCGGTCACTGCTCAGGGACCTGGCCTCGCACAGCCCGGTCAACCTGCGGTTCCAGCGGATGATGGCGGAACTGACGCGGGGCAACGACCTGGTCGACACCGTACGACGGCTCCCGAACTCGACCGCGTTCGCATGGGCGACGGGTGAGATGGAGGCGGACCGGCTGCGCGTCACCATGCTCGGCCCGCTGAACATCCGACGCGTCGGCCGCTTCCTCACCCTCCCGTCCCCGGAGGCCCAGGCGCTCCTTTGCATGCTGCTCCTCAAACAGGGCCGCCGCGTCGGACTCGACCAACTCGCCGAGGGCCTGTGGGAGCGGCAACCGTCAGAACTGGATCGTGTGCGCCGCTTTCGCGTGCTGGCGACGGAACTGCGGCAGTGCCTCGGCCCCGGAACCCTCGCCGAGCTCGCCGACGGCTACGCCGTGCACCTGCCGGGCGACTACGTCGACGTGCAGCACTGCGAGGAACTGGTCGCCGACCGCACGGACGACACTGCCCTGGACGCCCAACGCTCCCTGATTCAGGATGCCTTGAGCCTGTTCTACGGCGACCCGCTGCTCGGCATCCCCGGCCCCGCCGCGAAGGTCGCCCGCACCCGACTGCGCAGCCTGCGTCTGAGCCTGTACGCCACCCGTGCCGAAATCGGCCTGGAAATGGGCCTCTTCGGACAGGTGGCAGCCGATCTCACCACCCTCGTCCGGGACCACCCGAACCGCGAGGACTTCCGCCGGCTGCACATCGTGGCGCTCAAAGGGACGGGCCGCGTCGCGGAGGCCATCGAGGCGTACGAGTCGTACGAGGAGTACCGGGAGCGGCAGTACGGCGAACCCGTCGAACCGGCCCTGCGGGAGCTGTACCACGAGCTGCGCACCGCCCCACGCCCGACGATCGTCCTCGAGGCCGAGGGCCTGAGCGAGCACCCGGAGGCCCACCGCGCCCTCGGCCGTGCCACGGACCGGATGCTGTCTGCCGTACTGCCGCAGGAGCAGTACGAGGTGCTGGCCCGCGACAACGGGTACGTCGTCCTCACCGAGCCCGACACCGCCGTCCTGCCGATCGTGAGCGTGGCACTGCTCCAGCTTCCGGTCGCGCTCGCCGAGTTGGCCGACCCCCCGCGGTTCCGGGTGACGTTCTGGCACACGCCGTGGATCGCGGGCGCCGACGAGTCCGCCATCCCCGGCGACGTGCGTGCCGCCCTGGAGTCCGTCACCGCGGACATCACGGTCGTCGTCTCGCCGGAGCTGCGCGCGGGGCTCGCCGGCACTTCGGCGTTCCTGCCACTGCACCGCAGTACGACGGGGTCCCCGCCCATCGCCTGGTACTGCCCCTTGTCCCTGCGGGCGGCCGAGCAGGAGGCCGCGCCCCGCGAACTGGTACGCGGCCCCTTCAACGCGCCCGACCTGGCCCTGCTGTCGTCGGACCCCGGCCGCATGGCCATCGTCCACACCCAGCCCGACGGGCCCCTCACCGTCCTCGACCCCGCCCGCCCCTGGGGCGTACGCAGTCCCCGCAACGTGACGTACTACGAGGTCGACCTCACCACCCACCGGGCAAGCCACCAGGTCGCCCTCCCGAGTTCCGGCGGTACCTTCGCCGGGTCGGTCGAGATCTCCTGGCATGTGGCCTCCCCGGTGGCCTTCGTCCTCGGTGACGTCACGCACGCGGCGAACGACCTGCTCGACCACTTCCTCCGCGAGGCGTCGCGCATCACCCGCCGCTACCCACTGCGCCGGGCGGGCGCGGCACAGCAGGCCGTGGAGACCGGGCTGCGCAGGTCGT
The DNA here is from genome assembly GCF_045162795.1 of Streptomyces sp. NBC_01017. Lineage (NCBI taxonomy): Bacteria > Bacillati > Actinomycetota > Actinomycetes > Kitasatosporales > Streptomycetaceae > Streptomyces > Streptomyces sp. NBC_01017. The sequence continues at coordinate 7,339,394 of NZ_CP108683.1, read as the reverse complement.
GGCCGGTGCCGGGGCTGTCGGCGACCTGCTCGGTGCGGCTGGCGGCCGAGGAACCGCCGACGCCCGCGACACCGCCACGGCCGTTCGGCACCTCCCCGCCCCCGACCGACCTCCTGCTCCCCGCCGAGTACGTCCTGCTCGGCTTCGAAGGGCCCCTGGCCAGGCCGTTCTCCACGCAGGCCGCGCGCAGCGCCGCCCTCGACCTGCTCTCCCTCGTCGTCGATCACCGCGACCCGGAGGACGCGCTGGCGGGCCGCCCGCTCATGGGTGACAGCACGGGTCCCGTCCCGCTCCAGGAGGAGTTCGTCCACCCCCTGGACGTACTGCGTGCCTTCGCGGACAGCAGCATCGCGCCGCTCCTGCGTGACCGCCTCGACGCACTCGAACTGCGGGCCGTGTCCCACGCCCGCCCCTCCCCGCAGGCCGCCGACCTCGTCCGCTGTCTGCACAACTCCGGTCGCCGGGTGGCCGTCGTCACGGACTTCTGCGAGCAGGCCGTCCAGCGCCACGTGGATTTCCGCAGTGTGCCCCTGACGGCGGCCTACGGCCGCGGCCGGCATCTGATGCCCCATCCGGAGTGTCTCCGCCTCGCGCTGAACCACTTCGGCCGCACCGCCAGGGGCCTGGTGATCTCCTCCACGGCCGCCGAGGTCACCGCCGCCCGGCAACTGGACCTCCCCGTCATCGGCTACGCCGACTCCCCCGCCGCCGAGCGACGCCTCCGCAAGGCCGGCTGCGACGTGATCGTCGACTCCCTGCGCCCCATACTCGACGCGGCCCGCTCCCTGTCACGCGACACACCGATCTGACCCCCCATCAGAAACAAAAACCCCCATTCAGCGGCACCCCGCCCGGCCCCCTCCAGAAGGCGCCCCCCTCCCCGCCGCGCGCACGATCGAGGTCACGGAGGCCCGCCACCCAACCCGGCGGACCCACGGTCTGCGCTCTCGGGAGGACCCCCATGACCGCCACACTGGAGCAGCTGCGTCGCTGCCATTTCGCCGTCGACCTGGGGGCTGCCAGGACCCGCGTCTATGTGAAGGGCGCCGGACTCGTCGTCGACCAGCCCTCCGCCGCCGCCGTCAACACCCGCACCGGCGCCCTCATCGCGGTCGGCGAGTTCGCGGAGAAGATGACCGGCCGCACCCCGGACTACATCCGCGTCGTACGGCCCGTCTCCGGTGGCACCGTCGTCGACATCGAGATGGCGCAGCGCATGCTGCGGCACCTCCTCGGCGACAAGATGCGCCGCGCCCTGCGCCGCAAGCCCTTCCTGCGCGCCGCCGTGTGCACGCCGCACGACGCCGACCCGCTCGCCCAGCGTGCCGCGATAGAAACCCTGGTCGGTCTCGGTGCCCGGCGCGTCGAGCTCGTCGACACCCTCATCGCCGCCGCGGTCGGATGCGGTCTGCCCGTGGAGCAGCCCGAGGCCAGCATGATCATGGTGTGCGGGGCCGCCGCGACCGAGGTCGCCGTGCTCTCCCTCGGCAGCATCGTGACCGCGGAACGCATCCGCGTCGGCGGCGAGGCGGTCGACCACGCGATCGTGCAGCACCTGCGCCACCAGCACGAGCTGATGCTGCCCAGCCAGAACGTACGGCCCCTGCAGCTCGCCCTGTCCGGCAACGGGCTGACCCCGCAGGGCCCGGCCTCCACCGAGATCCACGGCCGGGACGTCTGCACCGGCCTCGCCCGCTCCGTCCAGGTCGACACCGCCGCCGTACGGGACGCCATCCAGACCCCCCTCACGGCCGTCCTCGACAGCATCGGCAAGGTACTGCGGGACTGCCCGCCGGACCTGGTCGCCGACCTCGCCGACCGCGGCATCATGATGGTCGGCGGCAGTGCGCTGCTGCCCGGGTTCGACGAGATGCTGCGCCAGGCCACGAGCATGCCGGTGCACATCGCCGAGCGCCCCGACGTCTGCGCCGTACAGGGCCTCGGCACCATGCTGGAGGGCAAGATCGAGCCCTTGGAGCTCGACCCGGCCACCTGAGACGTACCGGCGCCCGCCGAACTCATCTGATGGGGTGGGCCTTGGCCCGTTCGGCTCGTTGCACCCGGTAGCGCCCCAGTGCCGTCGGCGCCCAGCGGCCGCGTCCGTTCGACTGTTCGATCAGGCCCTTGGACGCCAACGAGCGCACGACCTGCTTCAGGCCCCGTCGGCCGAGCCGGTAGCGGTGGACGTGATCGCGGAACGCCGTCCTCAGGTCGGTCAGGGTCTGCGGTGTGTCCTGTCCGCAGATGTAAGCCAGCACCGGCATCTCCCAGGGGAACAGGCGTCCGCCCCCGTTCCTGCCGCGCTCGGTGCGAACCTCCGGCGGGGCAGCCGGTGCGGGCGGCTCCGGCTGCTGCTGATCTTCCCAGGGACCCGGGTTGTCGAAGGCGCTGAAAGCGGCGACTTCCCGGCCGTATCCGACGATGAGGACGCCGTCCGCCAGGGAGAGGGCGCCGACGGGCGCCGGCACGGACACGGTGGTGTGGGCGTCGCCGGTCTCCACGTCCCAGAAGCAGACCGTGTTCCGCCCCGCGGGAACGGTGACCGCCATCGGGCGGCCGTGGAACTCGCCGAGTGCCAGCGCCGACGTGGGCCCGACGGAGATGCCGGCGCGGAGCCTGCCCGTGTCGGCGTCCCACACGCGCAGGCGGCCCTCGGCGCAGGCCGTGACGAGCGGACCGGCGGAGGTGGTGGCCACGGCGAGCAGGTCGACGCGTGCGGTGGCACCCCTGATGGATCTGCGCAGCGTGTCAGTGGTGAGGTTCCACAGCCGGATGGTTCCGTCACGGTGAGCCGTGACCGCGACCGGCTGCTCGCGGATGCAGGCGGCGGCGACCGCGGTGACCCCGGTCAGGCCGTTCAGGCCGCACGATTGCGGGCGACCGGTGGTGAGGGAGCGGACCTGGAGGCGTGCGTCCGCGTCCGGGCCGAAGGCCAGTACAAGCGGGCGGCGGCGTGATCCGGCGACGGACAGGGCGCAGACGGGGCCGCAGGACGACGTGGCTTGCCACTGCCGCCGGCCCGTCTCGGGCCGACGGGCCGTGAGGCGTCCGTCGGCGGTGGCGACGACAGCGACGGGCCCCTCCCGGGTCGCGCCGAGGGCGACGGCCGTCACCTTGCTTCTGCCGTTGAAATGGATGCCCTCCGATCTGCCGTCCGACCCGGTCAGGACGCGCAGGCGTTCGTCCCCGCAGCCGGTGGCCACCAGGATCCGCCCGTCCGCCCGGGCCACGGAGAGGGAGCGGACCGGGAGCGGATGGGTCACGCCGCCGACGGTCCGGGCCCGCCGGTCGTCGAGCGTCCACACGCGAGCGGTGCCGTCGTGCCCGGAACTGACCGCCACCGGGCGGCCGGCGACCTCGGTGACACGGATCGTGCGGGGCGCGACGGTGTGGGCGGTGAACGTCTGGCGCGGGCTGACGCTCGTCAGGTCCCACTCGTGCAGGGTGTGGTCGGCCGAGGCGGACAGCAGGGAGTGGCCGGAGAGCGAGCGCAGCAGGCGCTCCCTTCGGGTCTGGCCGGTCGTGGCCCGGATGCGCTGCCGGGACGACGGCGTCAGGGCCAGGTCCTCGGTGTCGGTGCGGTCCTCGTGCTGTGGGGTGTGAGGCCCGCCTGCCGAGGGGGCTGCGTAGCAGGTCAGCGCCGTGATCTCGGCGAAGTGCGCGGTGAGTTCACGCAGCGCGGCGCCGCCGCCCTCCACGTCCCACAGGCGGACGGTCCCGTCGCTGCCGCCGGTGACGGCGACGCATTCCAGTCCGTTGTCGACGACTGCGAGGGCCTCCATGGACGACGGCGGCCCCGTCAGCGTGGTGTGCACGCGGCCGGTGTGGAGGTCCCACACCTGCGCCCAGCCCTCGTCGTACGTCACGACGACGGCCGGACTCGCGCCCACCTGCGCGGCGGCCACGGCGCGGACCTCCCCGGTGTCGAGCCGCGTCCGGAAGCGTTCCGCCCCCGTGCCGAGGTCCAGGCAGTGGATGCGGCCCGCGCCGATCACGACGATCACGTCATCCCTGCCGGTGCCCGACCCCGCCACGGCCATGCGGCCGTGCCGCGGTACTCCCGTGAAGAAGTGACGGACCGCTCCGGTCTCCAGGTCCCCGACCCGCACCGTGCCGTCGTCGCCATGGGTCACGACCATCGGTCCGTCGTGCGACTCCCCGAGGGCCAGCCCGTGGATGGCGCCCTCGTGTGCGGCGACGCCCCAGCGCGGTGCGCCGTCGTACGGCTCCCAGCACCGCAGTGCGCCGTCCTCGCCCGCGGTCACCATGACAGGACCGGTTCGGCTCCCTCCCGTGGCCGCAGCGGTGAGCGGCGCGACGTGGCCGTGCACCTCGTGCAGGAGGGTGCTGCTGCTCAGGTCCCAGACCCGGGCCGTCCGGTCGTCCTGCGCGGTGGTCACCGCGTACGACAGTCCGGGAACCGTGCCGGTCGCCACCGACGACACCGCGGAGTCATGGGAGAGAGCGCCCCGCAGCTGCGAGCTGATGTTGCTCGCCGTGGACCAGCGGCACTGCCAGGGGGTGGGCTCGGCGTGGGCGGGGTGGTAGAGCCGACTGCTGATCTCAGGCCACTGGTGCCGGGCCGCGTCCACCGCGAGGATGTGCCGCCGCTCCTCGGGGCTCGCCGAGGCGTGCTCCACCACTGACGCCCGGTAGACCGGCAGGGAGCGGACGCGACTCTCCTCCCCGGGCAGGGCGAGGCTCCGGTTCTCCGCCTCCAGCAGAGAGCCGAAGGTCAGCACCGAGTGCGGGTCGGCGTGGACGAGGAAGTCCCAGTCGTGGAAGAGCTGTTGGAGCGAGCCGGCCTCGGCCGCATGCTCGGCGGCGTGGCGCAGCAGATACGGCGAGGCGAGATCCCAGCGTGTCGTTCCGTTCACGGTGACGGGGTCGAGCAGCCGGGCGAGAACCCGGCCGGCGGTCCGGTCCCGGACCCTCTCGCGTCGCTCCTGCTCCTGCTGCACATCGCTCAGCCAGGCTTCCTCCTGCCTGTCCCGTTCCCTCTCCCAGGCCTCTTCCGCCGCCTCCTGTGCCTCGCCCCACTCCTCACTCATGCCGCGGTCGCCAGCAACCGGGCGAGGGCGGGCGCCTGAAGGTACTTCTCCGCGTGGTGGAACCTGAAGCCCTGGTGGACGAGCACGTGGTCATCGCTCTCGACACCGCTGAAGCGCCGCGACACGCCCTTGGCCGGAAGGGCGACGAGATCGCCGGGGTCGGCGAGGTTGGCCCAGCGTCCCACCGCGTGCGGCCGGGCGCCCCTGCCGGCCACGGGGGCGGGGTCGAGCCGGTCGAACACCACCTTGGGCAGGGCCAGCGGCGAGCCGATCGTCACCCACAGCGGGACGTGCGGTGTCCCCGTCCCGTGCAGGGTCTCGTAGGCGATCACCGACCCGAGGGAATGGGCGACGAGGACGTCGGGGTGATGCCGGTCGATCGCTTCGCGCAACCGCCGCCGGACCTCCTCACGATCCGAGCCGGGGGTCTGGTAGGCGACGACCTCCTTCGCCAGGCGGGCCATGAACCACTGCATGTACCACTCGGGGCACTCCCGGCTTTCCGCCAGTGCGGCGAGGCGGTCGCGCAGGAATGCGGTCAGCAGTCCCTGAGCGACCCGGCCGGGTGCGGTGGGGCCCGGATCGGCGGGCTGCGCGTTCACGAGCTCCAGGACGAGTTCCTCCTGGGCCGGCGTGAGATCCTCCAGTTCCTCGTCACCGCTCTGGGCTCCGTCCTCCCGCAACAGGTCGGCGTAGTAGACGACGTGGACGTCCGCGCCGTCCGCGCCCAGGTGCTTGGCCCAGGTGGCGGAGAGGTTGCGGGCCGCCGTCTCCGGCGATTCGCCGGGCCGGTGGTTGCCGATGCCGTGGATTCCGAGGATCTTCACTCCGGGCCTCCGCTGGAGTCGGGACGAGGGTGTGTCGGGGTGTACGGACGGAGGTAGGACTCGACCTGGAGATAGTCCGCGAGTCCCTGGTGGAAGAGCCGGTACAGAGTGGAGCCGTCACTCTCGACTCCGGTGCGCAGATAGAAGCGGTTCGCTTCGAGCAACTGCCGTACGTTGCCGTCGTTCACGTCCGGGGCGAACTCGGCGGCCACGGCGGCGACCGCCTCCGTGGGGAAGCCCTCGCCCTTCGCCCAGGCGACCGCGGCGAGCACGGCACGCAGGCGGGCGCGCTGCGGTTGCAGGCTCAGGTCGAGTTCCAGGACGCCGGGGAGTGTGACCGGCACGCTCGCACCCAGGTGCTCGGCTGCCGCCACGTCCGCCGGCGCGGGCAGCGTCTCCAGGGCACGGCCGAAGATCCGGGCGACGAGGAACGGGCCCCAGTCCCGGACGGTCCCGGCGTTGCGGGTGAGCTTCGCCGCCACGGTCCGGGCCAGCGCGGTGCGGACGGGACGCTGGGGAGCGGCACTGTAGGAGGGGAGTTCGGCGAGCCGCAGCGACAGGTGCTCGGCGAGGTCGGCCCGCAGTTCCCCGTCCGGTACGTCGTCCAGGTCGAGCAAGGTCTGCTGGGCGGCGGCCAGTTCGAGCAGGGGCTGGAAGCGCGTACCGCGCCGGGTGCCCACGAGGAGCCGCAGGCAGGGCCTGCCGTCCGGTCGTAGCGCCTCCGTGAGCGGTAGCAGCAGACGCTGCATCAGATCGGCGGGGTCGTCGGCCTCGTCGAGGGCGTCGAACACCAGCACCGGCACGGCGGGCAGCGCGACGATCGCCTCGATCAGGTCGGGCACGGTCCAGGGCTCGGTACGCCCCGCGCCTCGGGCCGGCAGCCCCCACTGCGCGGCCAGCGACGTGAGAACGGCGTCGAGTTCACGGTTGCGGGCGTGGATCGCGGCCAGCATCGGGTTGGGAGAGGCCACGCCGTCGGGCTGCTGCGCCGCGAGGTGTCTGCGGATGTCGGGGGCGGCCCGGATGATCTCCTCGTGGCCGGTGCACACCAGGGCACCCAGCAGTGCGGACTTGCCGGAGCCGGGCGCGCCGGTCACGACACGCAGCCCGCCGACGGTGGCGTCGTCCAACCAGGGCGCCAGGTGGGCGAGTTGGCGGCGGCGTCCCACGAAGTGGTCCCGGACCCGGTCCATGAAGTGTTCGGCGCCGAGGTCGGCGACGAACGCCCGCACCGGCGCGTCGACGGTCTGCAACCGCTCCAGCCGGGGGTCGCCGGTCCAGTTGGGGTTGGGGAAGAAGGGCAACTCCAACGGCTGCGAGGTGTCGACCTTGGTGGAGTGCACCTTCTGCCGGCTTCCCGTCGCGCTCAACCTGTTCTGGATGGACGAGGTGACCTTGTCCCAGCGGACGAACCTCAGCGACGGCGAGGTATCGAGGCCGTTGTCGGCCATCTCCTCCAGAACCTCGGCCACGGCGGTGCTGAATGCTCCGTCGTACGCCGCCCGGTCGGGTCCCGTCGCCGCGATCACCCACGCGTGCAACTGGTCGTCGGGGATCTGCGCCAACTGTGCGACGCGGGCGGCGCGTCCGGCCCTGCACAGGTCGACGACGAACAGCATCGGGTGCGCCAGCGAGTTCGCCTCCTGCACCCACAGGCTGACATCGGTGCCGAACCCGGGGTTGCCGCACGACGGCACCATGGACAGCCGCTCCGAACCCTCGGCCGTTCTGCCCCGGCCCGCGACAGCCGTCGTGCCATGGGAGACGACGTGCACAATGCCGTACTGCTCCTCGTCGACGGCCGTCCAGTGCTGCCGCACCGCCCGGCGGTCGGGCTCCCGCACGGCCCTGACCTCGTAGGCGAGCTTCTGGTACGCCTGCTCCAGCCTGGCCAGCACAGGAAGTACGAAGGGCAGGTCGTCCCACCCCTGGCCGGGCATCGGCTCCTCGTCCTCGGCGACGGCAGGAGCGAAGCGGCTCACCCCCATGAGCAGCGCCCTCAACGGTGCGGCGGCGTCGGCCGTCGCATCCCCCATGTCGCTCCTCCCCCGCCCGCGATGACGACGAGCGGCCCGCCGCGAGAAGGCCTCCGGGGAATCGTACAGCGGCACCGCCTGGGGCAGTTGAGGGTTGATCGATCGTCCCGCGCCCCCCAGGGGCGCTCGGGATCGATGTCAGTACGGCAGAATCCGCCCCGAAGGAGTGCGCCGGTCGATCTCGCCCCTCGTGTCACGGGGAGCGGCAGGCCGGCGGGTGACACGAACGCGAACGTGGGTCTGGCGGTTCATGGCGCCCTCCTCGTATCCCGGGTCCGTTGCGACCAGCCTTCTCTCCGCAACCTTTCGGCACATCGTGCCCACGGAGGCACTTGTCATGCCTCCGCGGCAGGAGCGGGTGCGTGCCGGGGTACTTCCCGGGGAGGAGGGCACCCCTCGGGGGCCGGACGTCACCGGGCCCGCGCGCCTCAGTCGGCCAGCCAGCTGTACCGCCGCTCCGGCCGCCCCGCGTGCCCGTACCGCAGGGACACCTCCGCCTGTCCCGTGACGCTGAAGTGCTCCAGGTACCGTCGGGCGCTGACCCGTGAGACCCCTAGGCGGGCCGCGCACTCGGCGGCGGAGAGGCTGCCGTCGGCGGTGCGCAGCTCGCGTTCGATCAGTTCGGCGGTCTCCACGCTCATGCCCTTCGGCAGAGTGGCCGAAGTGGCGGACGGCGCCGCACCCCTCGCCAGCGCCCGGTCCACGTCGGACTGCCCGCTGACCACGGCCGCGTACAGGTTGCTGCGCCGCGCGGCGTACTGCTCGAGCCGGGCCCGCAGGTCCTCGGCGTCGAACGGCTTGAGCAGGTAGTCGACGACGCCCTGGCGTACGGCGCCGCGGACCGCGTCCGACTCGCGTGCCGCGCTGATCACCATGACGTCGCAGTCGTGCCCGGCGCTGCGCAGCCGCGGGATGATCTCCAGGCCGAACATGTCGGGGAGGTAGAGGTCGAGCAGGACGAGGTCGGGCTGCAGCTCGGCCACCGCGGTGAGCGCCTGCTCCCCGCAGTTCGCCGTGCCGATCACCCGGAACCCGTCGACGTCGTTGACGAATCCGCGGTGGATCCGCGCCACCATGAAGTCGTCCTCCACGATCAGCACGTCCAGTGGGTCCGGTACGCCGATCATCGGGCTCCCTCCGTCACTCGTTCGGCCGGACGGCCGACGGACATCCGGGCGGTGAACATGGCGCCCGCCTGCGTGTTGGTCACCGACACCTCGCCGCCGCGGCGTTTGCACACCAGCCGGGTGAGCGCCAGGCCGATCCCCCGGTCGCCGCCCTGCGCCGCCTTGGTGGTGAACCCGTGCGAGAACACCTCCTGTGCGAGCTCCGGAGCCACGCCCGGCCCCGAGTCCCGTACGACGATCTCCACGCTGGAGGCGTCCTGGCGCAGTTCCACCTCCACCCAGGCCTCGTGGTCGTCCCCCGCCCTGGAACCGCTCGCGGCGGCGTCGACCGCGTTGTCCACGAGATTGCCGAGTACGGTCGCCACGTCCGCGGAGTCCGTCGGCTCCAGCCGGTCCAGTGCCGTGCGCTCGGAGATCTTCAACCGCACCTTGCGCTCCGCGGCGAGCGCCGACTTGGCCATGAGCAGCGCGGCGACGGCCCGGTCGCGGACCCGGCTGGTGAGGTTCAGGTCGAGCGACTCGCGGTGTTTGCGCAGGGCGCGGACGTACCGTACGACCTCGTCGTGCTCGCCGATCTGGATGAGCCCGGAGATGGTGTGCAGCTGGTTGGAGAACTCATGGGCCTGTGCGCGGAGCAGCTCGGTGGTGCTGCGGAACGAGCCCAACTCCCGTTCCAGCTGGGCGAGTTCGGTGCGGTCGCGCAGGGTCGTGACCGAGCCGAGGCGGCGGCCGTCCTTGGTGACGTCCATCCGGTTCATCACCAGGACCCGACCCCGGCGTACGACCACCTCGTCGCGCCGTGCGAGATCGCCGGGCTCGCCCTCGGGCGCGGTCCCGGCCAGGACGTCGTACAGCCGCCCCTCGATCCCGAGGTCGGTCAGGCTCATCCCGACGCAGGCCTCGGGCAGGTCCAGGAGCCTGCGGCCGACCGAGTTGACCAGCGTGAGCCGCTGCTGCGGGTCGAGGGCCACCACGCCCTCGGCGATCCCGAACAGCATCGCCTCCCGGTGTTCGGCGAGCCCGGCGATCTCGCGCGGCTCCATGCCGAAGGTCTGCCGTTTGATCCGCCGGGCCAGCAGCCAGGAACCGGCCACCCCGAGGACGCTGGCGACGCCGAGGTAGACCAGCAGATAGGACGAGGCGCCGACCAGCCGCTGCCACACCGACGGCGAGGCCCGTCCGATCATCACCGTGCCGAGGTGGTCCCCGGCGTTGTCCAACCCCGCGCCGAGCACCGGCGCCTGTGCCACCAGCTGGATGACGCCGTTCACCGGCAGTTCGCCGGACCAGCCGCGGCCCCCGGCGACCTGCGGGCCGTCGGACGGCATCCGCGTGCCGACCAGCGTGGGGTCGGTGGCGGCGACGATCTTTCCGCGTGCGTTCGCCACCGCGGCGGACGTGACACCGGACCTGGTCAGCGTGGACTGGAGGAGCGGGGCGAGCATCTCGGCCGGAGCGGGCCGCACGAGCTGGGTGCGTACGAGGGGGTTGCCCGCCACCTCCTCGGCGAGCGCGGTCACCCGGCGTCCCTCGACCCGGTCGAACGTCGCCTTCGACTGCGCCAGGGACACCGCGGCCACGGCGGCCAGAACGATCACGACAATGGCGAGCTGCCATACGAGCAGCTCGCCGGCGAGGGTCTGACGCCGCTGTTTTCGGGACGGTGACCGTGACGTTATGACCACTATGAACTCAACCTTCAATGGTCACACAACCGAGACGGGGTGTCTCAGGAACCGCACAATCATGGCGCCGGAACGGGCCGAGCGAAAGAGATGAGCCATGAGAACTCGACGAGCCGCACTTGTCGGAGCACTGGCCGCCGTGTCGATGGTCGCGGTCAGCGCCTGTGGCGCCACCGCCGACAAGGAGGAGTCCGGGGGAGGAAACGGGTCCGACAAGCCCGTGACCGGCCTCAGGCTCATGGTCCCCAACACCCCGGGCAGCGGTTACGACCTCACCGCCCGCACCGTCTCCCAGGTCATGCAGGACACCAAGGTCGCCTCCGGCATCCAGGTGTTCAACCTGCCCGGCGCCAGCGGCACCGTGGGTCTGCAGCGCCTGGTGAACGAGAAGGGCAACGGCAAGATGGCCATGCAGATGGGCCTCGGCGTCGTCGGAGCCTCGTACACCTCCAAGTCCGAGGCCACGCTGACCGACACCACCCCGGTCGCCAGGCTGATCGAGGAGGCCGGCGCGATCGTCGTGCCGAAGGACTCCCCGTACAAGACGATGGACGACCTCGTCACCGCCTGGAAGAAGGACCCCAAGAAGCTTGCCGTGGGCGGCGGTTCGTCGCCGGGCGGCCCCGACCACCTGCTGCCGATGCAGCTGGCGAAGGCGGTCGGCATCAAGCCGAAGGACGTGAACTACGTCTCGTACGACGGCGGCGGCGAGCTGCTTCCGGCCATCCTCGGCAACAAGATCGCCTTCGGGGCCAGCGGTTTCGGTGAGTTCCTCGACCAGATCGAGGCCGGACAGGTGCGGGTCCTGGCGGTGACCAGCGAGAAGCCGATCGACGCGCTCAAGGACGCCCCCACCCTCAAGGACTCCGGCATCGACCTGGTCTTCACCAACTGGCGCGGCATCGTCGCCCCTCCGGGCATCACCGACGAGCAGAAGCAGACCTGGGTCGACGCGATGACCAGGATGCACGACTCCGACGAGTGGAAGGCGCAGCTGGAGAAGAACGGCTGGGTCGACGCCTTCGCCACCGGCGACGAGTTCGGCACCTTCCTCACCGAGCAGGACAAGGCGGTCGCCGACCTGCTGGCAGAGCTCGGGCTGGCATGAGCTCCGAGGTGAAGGACGAACGGACCGCGGAGGACTCCCCTCCGCCCCGGGAGGGCGGGGACCGCGCACAGTACGGCGTGTGCGTGTTCCTCGCCCTGCTGGGCACCGCCGTGATCGTGGACGCCCTCGGCATCCCGCACATCACCAGCGGCACCGACCCGGTCGGCCCGCGCGCGGTCCCGCTGATCCTGGGCGCGCTGCTGGTGCTGCTCGCGGTGCTGTACGCCGTCGACGTGGCCCGGGGCGGCCGCGGTGAGCCGGAGGCCGGCGAGGACGTCGACCTGTCGGCCGGCAGCGACTGGCGCACCGTGGCCCTGCTGGTCGCGGTGTTCGTGGCGAACGCGCTGCTCATCGAGCGGCTCGGCTGGGTGATCAGCGGTGCCCTGCTCTTCTGGGGCACGGCGTTCGCCCTCGGCAACCGCCACTACATCCGCAATCTGCTGATAGCGGTGACGCTCGCCCTCACGACCTTCTACGCGTTCGCGATCGGCCTCGGCGTGAACCTCCCCGCCGGTGTCCTGCAAGGAATCCTGTGAGGCCGCGATGGACAACCTGAACAACCTCATGCAGGGCTTCGCGGACGTCATGGCCCCGCTGAACCTGCTGCTCGCCCTGGTCGGCGTGCTCATCGGCACCGCGGTCGGCGTCCTGCCGGGCATCGGCCCGGCGATGACGGTGGCCCTGCTCCTGCCGGTCACCTACGGCATGGAGCCGGTGCAGGCGTTCATCATGTTCGCCGGCATCTTCTACGGCGGCATGTACGGCGGCTCTACGACGTCGATCCTCCTCAACACCCCCGGCGAGTCGTCGTCCGTGGTCACCGCGATCGAGGGCAACAGGATGGCGAAGGCGGGCCGCGCGGCCCAGGCCCTCGCCACGGCGGCGATCGGCTCCTTCGTGGCCGGCACGATCGGCACCCTGCTGCTGGTCCTGATCACCCCGTTCGTGGTCGACTTCGCGGTCAGCCTCGGTGCCCCCGACTACTTCGCGCTGATGCTGCTGGCGTTCATAGCGGTGACGTCGGTGCTGGGCTCGTCCCGCATCCGGGGCTTCATCTCCCTCCTCCTGGGCCTGACGATCGGCCTGGTCGGCATCGACTCGGTCTCCGGCCAGCAGCGACTCACACTCGGCATACCGCAGTTGGCCGACGGCATCGACGTCGTCGTGGTCGCGGTCGGCATCTTCGCGGTCGGCGAGGCCCTGTGGGTGGCCGCACACCTGCGCCGCAAGCCGGCCGAGGTGATCCCGGTCGGCCGCCCCTGGATGGGCCGCGACGACTGGAAGCGCTCCTGGAAGCCGTGGCTGCGCGGCACGGCGTACGGCTTCCCGTTCGGCGCACTGCCGGCCGGCGGCGCGGAGATCCCGACCTTCCTGTCGTACGCCACCGAGAAGCGGCTCACCAAGCACCCCGAGGAGTTCGGCAAGGGTGCGATCGAGGGCGTGGCGGGCCCCGAGGCCGCGAACAACGCGTCGGCGGCGGGCACCCTGGTCCCGATGCTGGCGATCGGCCTCCCGACGAACGCGACGGCGGCCGTGATGCTGGCCGCCTTCCAGTCGTACGGCATCCAGCCGGGGCCTCTCCTCTTCGAGCGCGAGGCGAGCCTGGTCTGGGTCCTGATCGCGAGCCTGTTCATCGGCAACCTGCTGCTCCTGCTGCTGAACCTCCCCCTCGCCCCGGCCTGGGCGAAGCTGCTGCAGATCCCGAGGCCGTACCTGTACGCGGGCATCCTCTTCTTCGCCTCGATGGGCGCGTACGCGGTCAACGCGCAGACCCTGGACCTGTTCATCCTCCTCACCCTGGGCCTCCTGGGCTTCGCCATGCGCCGCTTCGGACTGCCGGTCCTGCCGCTGATCGTCGGCGTGATCCTGGGCCCGCGCGCGGAACTGCAGGGCCGCCGCTCCCTCCAGCTCTCCGGCGGCGAATTGTCGGGGCTGCTGGGCGGCCCGGTGTCGTACACGGTCTACGCGGCGATCGTGCTGGTCCTGGCGTGGCCGCTGATAGGCAGGTTCGTCGTACGTCCTCTGCGCGCACGCAGTGCCGCGTGAGACTTCCTGAGACATCGCCTGGGACTTCCTGAGACATCTGGAGATCGAGATGACCATCCTGGTCGGCTACGTCCCCTCACCCGAGGGTGAGGCGGCCTTGCGCGCGGGGATCGACGAGGCCCGGCGGCGCGGGGAGAAACTGCTGGTGGTGAACACGACCCGGGGCGACGCGTATGCGGACCCGCGCTTCGCCCAGGAACCCGACCTGTCTCATGTGCGCGAGGACCTCGCGGCGCTCGGCGTCGACTTCGACATCCGGCAGGTCCTCGGCGCCCGTGACGCCGCCGCGGAGATCATCGACATGGCGGAGACGATGGACGCGTCCCTGGTCGTGATCGGCCTCCGCCGCCGCAGCGCGGTCGGCAAGCTGATCATGGGCTCGGCGGCGCAGCAGATCCTGCTGGGGGTGGACTGCCCGGTCCTCGCCGTGAAGGCGGAGGGCTGACCGAGGGCGCGGCGAACCTTCGGCTGATCGTTCGCCGCGACGGCGCGCGGGTGCGTTCGCCCGGGCCTGACTGGAACGTGCTGCACACCGCCCGGGCACACAGCCACCCCGCACGCCCCGTCCGCAACACACCCGCCACCGCCCCTGCCGTGTGCGATCCCACACACCCTCCGCCCGAGCCGCACCGGGCACACGACCAGGCGCGACGCGTTCGGTCGCCCGCCGAGGGGGGGTCCGTCGGGTCCGTCCGTATGCCCCGTGGGCGGGACACGGGCGTGATCCGAAACATACGTGGCCTGGGACATATACGTTTTCGCCCGATTATGGCTAGCTGGATGTGTTTGCCTCGCGCACAGCGACGCGTCATCCGACCCGCCGCCGTCCTGTCGATCGTCCGCCCGGGAGACCCATGCGCCTGCGCGCCCCCTCCGAACCTCCGAACGCCTCACCACCCCGTTTCGCGTCCATCCCGCCCCTTGCCCTGGCCGGCGGCGCCCTGGCCCTGGGTGTCGGTGGGCTGTATGTCGCCGGGCTGCTGATCGCGGGCGGGGACATAGATGCCGGGACGACGGTGCGCGGCGTGGACATCGGGGGCCTGAGCCGCGCGGCGGCCATCGAGAAGCTGGAGCGGCGGCTGGGGCCGACCGGCTCGCGGGACCTGCCCGTGACGGTCGGTGACGGCAAGGGCACGGTCGATCCACGGCAGGCCGGCCTGACCTTCGACTTCGGGGAGACCGTCGACCGGGCGGCCCGCACCCACGACGCCGATCCGTTCACCGTGATCGGCGGCCTCTTCGGCTCGGGCGGCACCGTCGATCCGGTCGTGGACGTCGACGAGGACAAGGCCCACGCAGCCCTCGGAAAGCTGGCGAAGCCCCTGGACCGGAAGGTCCGCGACGGCGCCATCACCTTCACCGGCGGCGAGGTCCACCAGATCACGCCGCACAACGGCTACGCGCTGGACAAGGACGCCGCGATCGACCCCCTGCGCACGGCCTTCCTGAACGGCAGGACCGACGCAGTCACGACCCTGCCCACCAGCGAGACCAAGCCCAAGGTCACCGACCGGGAGATGCGGCGAGCGGTACGCGAGTTCGCGCGCCCGGCCATGTCGGCGCCGGTCACCCTCGTCGCGGCCGGCCAACGCTTCACGATCGGCCAGCCCGTCCTCGGCGAGTACCTGACGATGCGCCCGGACGACGGTGGCCGGCTCACCCCGAGGCTGGACGCCAAGGGTCTGCGGACCGACCCCGAGGTGGACCGCCCCCTGTCCGTGCTGCCCAGCACAGCCAGGAACGCCGACCTGCGCCTCGTCGGCAACAGGGTCGCGGTGGCCGAGGACGGCCGGGCCGGCCACGTGATCACCGACAAGGCGCTGAGCAAGGCCGTCATGCCGCTGCTCAGGAGGACCGGCGCCGCCCGCAGCGGCGAGATCGCCACGCACGTGAGCCAGCCGCAGGTGACCCGCGACAACGTCGAACGGCTCGGCCTGCGCGAGCGGATGTCGTCCTTCACCGTCAACTTCGAGCCGGCGCCGTACCGCACCCGGAACATCGGCCGCGCGGTGGAACTCATCAACGGCTCCGTCGTCATGCCGAACAAGACCTGGAGCTTCAACCGCACCGTCGGCGAACGCACCGAGGCCAACGGCTTCGTCGACGGCGTCATGATCCTCAACGACGAGTTCCACAAGGCTCCCGGCGGCGGCGTCTCCGCCGTGGCGACGACCATGTTCAACGCGATGTTCTTCGCGGGGGTCGACCCCGTCGAGTACGGCGCCCACTCGTTCTACATCGAGCGCTACCCGGAGGGCCGCGAGGCGACGGTCGCCTGGGGCAGCCTCGACCTCAAGTTCAACAACGACTCCGGCAACGCCATCTACATCCAGGCCGAGTCCACCGACACGTCCGTCACCATCACCTTCCTCGGCACCAGGAAGTACGACGAGATCGGCTCGATCACGGGACCGCGCACCAACGTGGAGGAGCCGGGGAAGAAGGTCAGCACCGACAAACAGTGCGTGCCGCAGACTCCGTTGGAGGGATTCGACGTCACCGTGCAACGGGTGTTCGTCGCCGACGGCCGAGAGCTGAAACGAGAGCCGTTCCGCACCCACTACAAGCCGCGTGACGAGATCGTCTGCGAGTGAACTCCCGGCAACGGGCTGGTCGCATCGTTTCTGCACGGATGGTGCGTGGTGGGGCGGGTGGGACTCGAACCCACGGCCGACGGATTATGAGTCCGCTGCTCTAACCGGCTGAGCTACCGCCCCATAGCGGCGTGTCGCGTACATGTGTGCGCGCCGTCTGCCGCAGCATAGCCGCTCATACGATCTCCTGCTTCGTATGGTCGACTTCGCCTGCCCTCAAGGACTCCCCCACGACCTGCACGGTTCCCATGACAGGTGATCACACATGAAAAAGGACCCCATCGGGGTCCTCTTCAGCATGCTCCCCCGACTGGACTCGAACCAGTAACCTGCCGGTTAACAGCCGGCTGCTCTGCCAATTGAGCTACGGAGGACCGAGCTCCCCCGACTGGACTCGAACCAGTAACCTGCCGGTTAACAGCCGGCTGCTCTGCCAATTGAGCTACGGAGGAATGCCTCGTTTGCATCGAACGTACCTACCTGGGTATTCGCCAGGGGGCGTGCGCTCGCTGCGACACATACATTAGCGCAAGCAGGGGGGTGCTCCGCCAATCGGTTCCCCCCGGCGCCGACGCCGCACCAGGGACCTACGCAAGGGAAGGGTGGCCGCCATGCGCTACCGACTCACGTTCGTCATCGGACTCGCCGTCGGTTACGTCCTCGGCACACGCGCCGGACGCGAGCGCTACGAGCAGCTCAAGAAGTCCGCACGCCAGGTCGCGCAGAACCCCGCCGTCCGCAACACCGCGGAGACGGCGGCACAGCAGGGCCGCGTCTTCGCCGGCAAGGCGTACCACACGGTGAGCGACAAGGTCGGCGACCGAGTCCCCGAGTCCGTCGCCCAGCGAGTCCGCTCCCTGCGCGAACGCAGCGCCCACAACGGAGGCGCAGAGGACGACTGGGGCACCAGCAACACGTAGCGGAACTGTGGGATGCGTTGGGGGATCGGGACCTCCTGGGCGCCGGTCCCTGCCACGCCCTCAGGGGCGCGGGGCTGTATCGATTTGCGGCTCCGCCGCGTGGCGCGACCAGCCCCACACAACCCGCACCCGAAATCCTGCACGCACCCCCTACGACGCCCACGGCCCAAGCAAGCGCAGCGCTACGGCACAATTTGGGCCATGGGGATAGTCGCCGGGTTGGACAGTTCGCCCGATTTCACTCGCATCGTCGTCTGCGACGCGGACACAGGCGCCGTGCTCAGGCAGGGGTATGCCCCGCACCCGGTGGAGTCGCCGGACGGAACCGCGCGTCCGTCCGACGTGGATCCGCAGGCCTGGCTGCTCTCCCTCGGTGAGGCGGCGGGCGGCGGGCTGCTCGAAGGTGTGCAGGCCATCGGCGTGTCGGCGCAGCAGAACGCGGTGGTGCCGCTCGACGCGCAGGGCAACACCGTGCGCCCCGCGATGGTCGGCGGCGACAAGCGGGCGCAGGTCGCGGCGGCCGACCTGATCGACGCGCTGGGGGGACGCGAGGCGTGGGCGCAGGCCGTGGGGTGTGTGCCGCAGGCCGCGCAGCCGGTGACGAAGTTGCGCTGGCTCGCCAAGACCGAGCCGGAGAACGCGGTGCGCGCCGCCGTTCTGATGCAGGCGCACGACTGGCTGGTGTGGCAGCTCCTCGGCCGCCCTGTGAGAAGGACCACGGACCGGGGCGGCGCCTCCGGCACCGGCTACTGGTCGGCGGCGACCGGCACCTACCGCGGCGATCTCGTCGAGCTGGCGCTCGGCCACCAGGCGATGCTGCCCGAGGTGATCGGGCCCGCCGAGGCGGCCGGTACGACGCCGGAGGGGCTGCTGATCTCCGCGGGGACCGGCGAGACCATGGCCGCCGCCTTCGGGCTCGGCATCGGGCTGGGCGACGCGGTCGTGTCGCTCGGCGCCTCCGGGTCGGTGATGGCCGTTCACCCCGAGGCGCTCGTCGACAGCAGCGGGATGATCACCTCACTGGCCGACGCGACCGGCATGCACCTCCCGGTCGTCACCACCCTCAACGCCGTACGCACCCTGCGCGGCGCCGCCGAACTCCTCGGTGTGGCCGATCTGGAGGGCCTGTCCGATCTGGCGATGAAGTCGACGCCGGGCTCGCACGGCCTCGTGCTCCTGCCCTATCTGGAGGGTGAGCGCACGCCGCATCTGCCGCACACGGCGGGCATGCTGGCGGGGCTGCGGCGGGAGTCGATGAAGCCGGAGCATCTGGCGCGGGCCGCGTTCGAGGGCATGCTGTGCGGGCTCGCGGACGCGCTGGACGTGCTGCGCGGCCGGGGTGTGGAGGTGCGGCGGGTCTTCCTGCTGGGTGCGGCGGCCGAGCTGTCGGCGGTCCAGGCGGCGGCGCCCATGCTCTTCGGGGCACAGGTGGTCGTACCGCAGCCCGCGGACTACGCGGCGATCGGCGCGGCCCGGCAGGCCGCGTGGGCGCTGGGCGTGTCGCAGGGCACGCTCGATCCGCGCACCCCGCCGGTCTGGCAGGGCGCGGCCGCGCAGGTCCTGGAGCCCGGTGAGGAGCTGGCGGTGGGGCAGGCGGTGCGGCAGCAGTTCGTGTCGGTGCGGGAGCAGACGCATCCGGGGGCGTTCCGGGCGTAGTGAGGGGACGCCGGACCCGTGGAACGTAAGAGACCGGTAGGAGTTCGCACCCGGAAGGCCGTATGAGGCGGTGCTGACGGATTAATCGGTTGGGGTAACGCGGCAGGAGTGTCCGACGATAGGGGCCAGGGGCAACCAATCGCCCCGTCGTCGACCTCCGAGAGAAGCAGCGTGCTCATACGACTTCTGCGGACCTACCTCAGGCCCTACCGAAAACCCATTGCCTGGCTGGTGCTGCTGCAGTTCCTGCAGACCTGCGCCACGCTCTACCTGCCCACGCTGAACGCGGACATCATCGACAAGGGCGTCGTCACCGGCGACACCGGCTACATCCTGTCCTACGGCGCCCTGATGATCGGCATCTCGCTGGCGCAGGTCGTGTGCAACATCGGTGCCGTGTACTACGGCGCCCGGACCGCGGCGGCGCTCGGCCGGGACGTGCGGGCCGCCGTCTTCGACCGGGTGCAGTCGTTCTCGGCGCGTGAGGTGGGCCACTTCGGCGCGCCCTCGCTGATCACCCGGACGACCAATGACGTCCAGCAGGTGCAGATGCTGGCGCTGATGACGTTCACGCTGATGGTGTCGGCGCCGATCATGTGCGTGGGCGGCATCGTGCTCGCCCTCGGCCTGGACGTGCCGCTGTCCGCGGTGCTGGTGGCCGTGGTGCCGGTCCTCGGCATCAGCGTGACCTTGATCGTACGGCGGCTGCGGCCGCTGTTCCGGAGCATGCAGGTGCGTCTCGACACGGTGAACCGGGTGCTGCGCGAGCAGATCACCGGCAACCGCGTGATCCGTGCCTTCGTCCGCGACGAGTACGAGCAGCACCGCTTCCGCAAGGCCAACGCCGAGCTCACCGACATGGCGACGGGCACCGGCAAGCTGCTCGCGCTGATGTTCCCGATCGTCATGACGGTGGTGAACCTGTCGTCGATCGCGGTGGTGTGGTTCGGCGCCCATCGCATCGACAGCGGCGGGATGCAGATCGGTGACCTGACCGCCTTCCTCGCCTATCTCATGCAGATCGTGATGTCCGTGATGATGGCCACCTTCATGTTCATGATGGTGCCGCGCGCGGAGGTCTGCGCCGAGCGCATCCAGGAGGTCCTGGACACGTCGTCGAGCGTGGTGCCGCCGGTCGCGCCGGTGCGGGAGCTGCGCCGGCACGGTCATCTGGAGATCCGGGGTGCCGGGTTCCGCTACCCGGGTGCCGAGGAGCCGGTGCTGAAGTCGATCGACCTGGTCGCGCTGCCGGGCGAGACGACCGCCGTCATCGGCTCGACGGGCAGCGGGAAGTCGACCCTGCTGGGCCTCGTCCCGCGACTGTTCGACGCGACCGACGGGCGGGTGCTCGTGGACGGGGAGGACGTGGCGACCATCGATCCCCAGCTGCTGGCCAGGACCGTCGGGCTGGTGCCGCAGAGGCCGTACCTGTTCGCCGGGACGGTCGCGACCAACCTGCGCTACGGCAATCCGGACGCGACGGACGAGGAGCTGTGGCAGGCGCTTGAGGTGGCGCAGGCCAAGGAGTTCGTCGAGCGGCTGGAGGGCGGGCTGAACGCGCCCGTCTCGCAGGGCGGGACCAATGTCTCCGGTGGTCAGCGGCAGCGGCTCGCGATCGCGCGGACGCTGGTCCAGCGCCCGGAGATCTATCTCTTCGACGACTCCTTCTCCGCCCTCGACTACGCCACCGACGCCGCCCTGCGTGCGGCGCTCGGGCGCGAGACCGCCGAGGCGACCGTCGTCATCGTCGCCCAGCGGGTGGCGACCATCCGGGACGCCGACCGGATCGTCGTGCTCGACGAGGGGCAGGTCGTCGGCACGGGCCGGCACCACGAGCTGATGGCGGACAACGAGACATACCGGGAGATCGTGCTCTCCCAGCTGACGGAAGCGGAGGCTGCCTGATGGCCGGGCCGATGGGGCGGATGATGGCCGGCGGCGGCCCCGATCAGCGCTCGCTGGACTTCAAGGTGTCGGGCAGGCGGCTGATCGCGCAGTTCAAGCCCGAGCGGGTCACCATCTACGCGCTGCTGGTCTGCGTGGTCGTGAGCGTGGGCCTGTCGGTCGCCGGACCGAAGATCCTCGGTACGGCCACCGACCTGGTCTTCGCGGGCATCGTCGGGCGGCAGTTCGAGTCCGGGATGAGCAAGGAGCAGGCCCTCGCGGCCATGCGGGAGCGCGGCGACAACCAGATCGCCGACATGCTGCGCAGCACCGACTTCACACCGGGCCAGGGCATCGACTTCGGCGCGGTGGGGAACGTACTGCTCTTCGCGCTCGCCGTGTTCCTCGTCGCCGGTCTGCTGATGGCGGTGGCGACTCGGCTGGTGAACCGTGCCGTGAACCGGACGATGTTCCGGATGCGGGAGGACGTCCAGACGAAGCTGTCGCGGCTGCCGCTGTCGTACTTCGACAAGAGCCGGCGCGGTGAGGTGCTGTCCCGGGCGACCAACGACATCGACAACATCGGGCAGACGCTCCAGCAGTCGATGGGCCAGCTCATCAACTCGGTGCTCACCATCATCGGTGTGCTGGCGATGATGTTCTGGGTGTCGTGGCTGCTGGCGCTGGTCGCGCTGGTGACCGTGCCGCTGTCCTTCGTGGTCGCCACGCGCGTCGGCAAGCGGTCACAGCCGCACTTCGTGCAGCAGTGGCGCACGACCGGCAAGCTCAACGCGCACGTCGAGGAGATGTATACCGGGCACACCCTGGTGAAGGTCTTCGGGCGGCAGGAGGAGTCGGCGCAGCAGTTCGCCGAGCAGAACGAGGCGCTGTACGAGGCCGGGTTCAAGGCGCAGTTCAACAGCGGGGTCATGCAGCCGCTGATGCTGTTCGTGTCGAACATCAACTACGTCCTGGTCGCGGTGGTCGGCGGTCTGCGTGTGGCGTCCGGCTCGCTGTCCATCGGTGACGTACAGGCCTTCATCCAGTACTCCCGGCAGTTCTCGATGCCGCTGACGCAGGTCGCGTCGATGGCGAACCTGGTGCAGTCGGGTGTCGCGTCGGCGGAGCGGATCTTCGAGCTGCTGGACGCCGAGGAGCAGGACGCGGATCCCGTGCCGGGTGTGCGGCCCGAGGAGCTGCGGGGGCGGGTGGCGCTGGAGGGCGTGTCCTTCCGGTACGACCCGGAGAAGCCGTTGATCGAGAACCTGTCGCTGACGGTGGAGCCCGGGCACACGGTCGCCATCGTCGGTCCCACGGGCGCCGGCAAGACGACGCTGGTGAACCTGCTGATGCGCTTCTACGACGTGTCGTCCGGGCGCATCACCCTCGACGGGGTCGACGTCGCCCGGATGTCCCGGGACGAACTGCGGGCCGGGATCGGGATGGTGCTGCAGGACACGTGGCTGTTCGGCGGCACGATCGCGGAGAACATCGCGTACGGCGCCTCCCGGGACGTCACCCGGGGCGAGATCGAGGAGGCGGCTCGGGCCGCCCACGCCGATCGGTTCATCCGTACGCTGCCCGACGGGTACGACACGGTGATCGACGACGAGGGCAGCGGGGTCAGCGCCGGTGAGAAGCAGCTGATCACCATCGCTCGGGCGTTCCTGTCCGATCCGGTGATTCTGGTGCTGGACGAGGCGACGTCGTCGGTCGACACCCGTACGGAGGTGTTGATCCAGAAGGCGATGGCGAAGCTCGCGCATGGGCGGACGTCGTTCGTGATCGCGCATCGGTTGTCGACGATTCGGGACGCGGACACGATCCTGGTGATGGAGAACGGTTCGATCGTGGAACAGGGCGCGCACGGGGAGCTGTTGGCGGCCGACGGGGCGTATGCGCGGTTGTACCAGGCGCAGTTCGCTCAGGCGGTGGCGGAAGTGGACTGAGTCGCGTTCGGGGTGCCACGTGGTGTCGCGGGGCGGCTGCGGGTCCGTTGTGGCTGGCCGCGCCCCGCGGCGGAGCCGCGTATTGACACAGCCCCGCGCCCCTTCAGGGGCGCGGGGACGGCATCAGTCCAGGTAGCCCCTCAGCTGATCCGCGAACGCGTGGTCCCGCAGCTTGTTGAGGGTCTTCGACTCGATCTGGCGGATGCGTTCCCGCGTCACGCCGAAGATGCGGCCTATCTCCTCCAGCGTGCGGGGACGCCCGTCCGCCAGGCCGTAGCGGAGTTGGACGACCTTGCGTTCCCGTTCGCCCAAAGTCGACAGCACCGCCTCCAGGTGCTCCCTGAGCAGCAGGAACGCCGCCGACTCCACAGGTGACGTCGCGTCGCCGTCCTCGATGAGGTCGCCGAGCGCCACGTCGTCCTCCTCGCCCACCGGCGCGTGCAGCGACACCGGTTCCTGGGCCAGCCGCAGCACCTCGCTGACGCGCTCGGGCGCGAGGTCGAGGTGGGCGGCCACCTCGTCCGGCGTCGGTTCGTAGCCGCGTTCCTGCAGCATGCGGCGCTGGACGCGGACGACCCGGTTGATCAACTCGACGACGTGGACCGGCACTCGGATGGTGCGGGCCTGGTCGGCGAGGGCGCGGGACATGGCCTGGCGGATCCACCAGGTGGCGTACGTCGAGAACTTGTAGCCACGGGCGTAGTCGAACTTCTCGACGGCCCGGATCAGGCCGAGGTTGCCCTCCTGGACGAGGTCGAGCATGGTCAGCCCGCGGCCGACGTACCTCTTCGCGACGGACACGACGAGGCGCAGGTTCGCCTCGATCAGGCGGCGCTTGGCCATCCGGCCCATGACGACCAGGCGGTCCAGGTCGAGGGCGAGGCGGCTCTCCAGGTCGGGGGCGCCGCTCAGCTTCTCCTCGGCGAACAGGCCGGCTTCGACGCGGCGGGCGAGTTCGACCTCCTCGGCCGCGGTGAGCAAGGGGATGCGGCCGATCTCCCGCAGGTACTGGCGGAACAGGTCGGAGGAGGGGCCGCTGGTGTCGGCGGCGCGGGTGCGGGCCGGCAGCGGTGCTTCCACCGGCTCGGCGGCCTCGGCGCCGTCCAGCGCCCCGACCGGCGGCTCCGCGGGCTCGGGCGAGGCCTCCGGCTCCGCCTCGGGGTGGTGCGCGACACGGCTCTGCGGCGGGACCGCGACGAGAACGTCGGTCTCCGCGTCCGGCTCCGTGCCGTCCGAACTCTTGTCGGTCTCGATCAGGGTCTGGGTCTGCACGGGGGCGACCTCCAGGATGATCGCTGCCGAGGCGTACGGCAGCGCTGCTTCGAGGGCGGAGTCGGCGGCCTCGCCGCTGTCCGTCCCGTACGCGATGAGCGGAACCGCGGGGGTGTGGGACCCGTGGGGAACGGATCGGCCGCGCTCCGAGGACTCAGGCACCGGAACCCAGTGTGGAGTACGACACATCGCCGCCACGAGGGGCGTGCGGTGACTTTTTGCGTCCGGTCCGTGACCGCGTGGTTATCCTGCCGTACGCCGAAGCCCGCGGATCCGTCAGAGCGCCGCGGCGCCCTGACCCTGCAATGCCTGGTCGTACTGCTGGAGCACCCACAGCTCGTTCTGTACGGCGGCCAGTTGGGCGGGGTCGCCGCCCGTGGACAGGCGGGTCATCTGGGACTGGATGTCGCGGATTCGGCGCTCCACCGCGCGGCGGCGGACCTGGACCAGGACCGTGCCCGCGTACACCTCGTCGACGGTGCGGCGCATGATCGGCTCGACCGCCAGCTCCGTGACCATCGCGCGGACCTGGTCGTCGGGGGCCGCCTCGCGGACGCGGACCAGGTACTCCTGCGGGTCCCGGATGCCGAACTCCGCGCCGCCCGCGTCCATGATCGTCTGGCGTACGGCGGCGTAGGGCGCGGCGGTGAACTCGTCGACGCCGTATGCGTCGAAGGCCGGGGAGGCCAACTCGGGGCGCTGGAGCGCGAGTTTGAGGAGCTCGCGCTCGGTGGCGTAAACCGGGTTGCGCAGGGTGAGGGCCGGGCCGGAGGTGCGGGAGCCGGGGGCGGCGTCGTACTGCCGCGCGTCGCGGGACTGCGGGGCCGGGCCCCGTCCGCCCCGGTCGCGGGCCCAACGCGCCAGCTGTGCCACCCGCTTGACGACGAACTGGGTGTCCAGGATGCCGAGCATGCCGGCGAGCTGGACGGCCACCTCGTGCTGGGCGCCGCTGTTCTTGATCCGGGCGACGATCGGGGCCGCCTCGTCCAGCGCGGAGGCGCGGCCCGCGGGGGTGTCCAGGTCGTAGCGCAGGACGATCTGGCGCAGCGCGAACTCGAAGAGGGGTGTGCGGGGTTCGGCCAGGTCGGCGACCGCGTCGTCGCCCTTGGCCAGGCGCAGCTCGCAGGGGTCCATGCCGTCGGGCGCGATGGCGATGTACGTCTCCGCCGCGAACTTCTGGTCGTCCTCGAAGGCGCGCAGGGCCGCCTTCTGGCCGGCCGCGTCGCCGTCGAAGGTGAAGATGACGCGGGCCGAGCCGTTGTCCATCAGCAGCCGGCGCAGGATCTTGATGTGGTCGCCGCCGAAGGCCGTGCCGCAGGTGGCGATGGCGGTCGTGACGCCGGCGAGGTGGCAGGCCATGACGTCCGTGTAGCCCTCGACGACGACCGCGCGGCTCGACTTCGCGATGTCCTTCTTGGCTAGGTCGATGCCGTAGAGGACGTTGGACTTCTTGTAGATCGCCGTGTCGGGCGTGTTGAGGTACTTGGGACCGTTGTCCGCCTCGTACAGCTTCCGGGCGCCGAAGCCGACCACGTCGCCGCCGATGTCGCGGATCGGCCACATCAGGCGGCCCCGGAAGCGGTCGATGGGGCCGCGGCGGCCCTCCTGCGACAGCCCGGACAGGAGCAGTTCCTTGTCGGTGAAGCCCTTGCCGCGCAGATAGCGGGTCAGGTGGTCCCAGCCCTGGGGGCTGTAGCCGACACCGAAGTGGACGGCGGCGGCCTGGTCGAAGCCGCGCTCGGCGAGGAAGATCCGTCCCGTGTCGGCCTCGGGGCTGCTCGCGAGCTGCTCGGCGTACCACTCGGCGGCGATCTTGTGGGCCTCGACCAGGCGGATCCGCTCGCCGCGCTGGTGGGACGGGTTGTACCCGCCCTCCTCGTAGCGCAGGGTGATGCCGGCCTGGGCGGCGAGCCGCTCGACCGCCTCGGAGAAGGAGAGGTGGTCGACCTTCATCACGAACGTGATGGTGTCGCCGCCCTCCTGGCAGCCGAAGCAGTGGAAGAACCCCTTGCTCGGGCTGACCTGGAAGGACGGCGACTTCTCGTCATGGAAGGGGCACAGCCCCTTGAGGTTTCCGCCCCCGGCGTTGCGCAGCTGGAGGTACTCGGACACCACGGCGTCGATCGGGACCGCGTCCCGTACCGCCTTTACGTCCTCGTCGTTGATCCGTCCTGCCACGCGTGAATTCTACGGTGGTGGACTGACAGCTATGGTGCGAGGGATTCGAGTGGAATGTGCGGGTCCGCCAAGGCGTCCGTGTTCACCTGTGCCTTCGAGCGGATCAGCTGCTGAATGGGGTCTGTGACGTCCCACACGTTCACGTTCATCCCGGCCAGCACCCGGCCGTCCTTCACCCAGAACGCGATGAACTCCCGCTTCCCGGCGTCGCCGCGGATCACCACCTCGTCGTACGACCCCGGCGGCGCCCATCCGCTGTACTCCATGCCCAAGTCGTACTGGTCGGAGAAGAAGTAGGGCACGCGGTCGTAGGTGACGTCGCGGCCCAGCATCGCCCGCGCCGCGGCCGGGCCGCCGTTGAGCGCGTTGGCCCAGTGCTCCACGCGCAGCCGGGTGTCGAAGAGGGCGTGCGGGAAGGAGGCGACGTCGCCGGCCGCGTAGATGTCGGGGTCGGAGGTGCGCAGCTGTTCGTCGACCACGACGCCGCGGCCGTAGGCGCGGTGGGCGATCTCCAGCCCGGCCGACTCCGCCAGCGAGGTGCGCGGGGCCGCGCCGATGGCCGCCAGGACGTCGTGCGCGGGGTGCTCCTCGCCGTCGTCCGTGCGGGCGGCCAGCACCATGCCGTCCTGGCCGACGATCTCCGTCAGCCGCCGCCCGAAGTGGAAGCGCACTCCGCGCTCACGGTGCAGGTCGGCGAAGAGCCCGCCCAGCTCGGGGCCCAGCACTCCGTGCAGCGGCGTCGACTCCGGCTCGATCACGGTGACCTCGGCGCCGTACTCGCGGGCCGCCGCCGCGACCTCCAGGCCGATCCAGCCGGCGCCGGCGATCACGATGTGCCCGTTGTCGCGGCCGAGCGAGGTGAGGACGCCCTTGAGGCGCTCGGCGTGCGCGAGCCGGCGCAGATGGTGGACGCCGGTCAGGTCCGTGCCCGGAATGTCCAGGCGGCGCGGCTCGGCGCCGGTGGCCAGCAGGAGCTTGTCGTAGTGGACGACGGTGCCGTCCTCGCCGAACCGCACCGTCTTCGCCGTACGGTCGATCGCGTCGACGGTCTGGCCGAGGTGCAGCTCGATGTCGTTGCGCGCGTACCAGGCGGGCTCGTGCACGAAGACGCTGTCGCGCTCCTCCTTGCCGAGGAGATAGCCCTTGGAGAGGGGCGGCCGCTCGTACGGGTGGTCGCGCTCGTCGCAGATCAATATCACCCGCCCGGTGAAGCCCTCCGCTCGGAGCGTCTCGGCCGCCTTCGCGCCGGCGAGACCGCCTCCGACGATGACGAATGTCTGATCAGCGTCGACCACTTGATGCCTCCTCGTAAGGGTGCCGCCACATGAGCGTCCCGCACGCAGCGTGATGCGGGAAGAGGGGGTGACCCGATCAGGCCACGCAGGGTCACTTTCGAGTGCCCGTTCGCCACAGGTGTCTCACCCGTACCGGTCGGGTGAGCGCACCGCCCCGGTGTCCCGGGTCCCGTCAGGCCCGCTGTGTGAGCCGTGTGTGCAGGGTGCGGGCCGACGCGTCCGTCAGGGAGGCGATCTGGTCGACGATCACCCGCTTGCGGGCACGGTCGTCCTCGGCCTCGTCGAACAGGGCCCGGAACTGCGGGTCCAGCCCGTCGGGCGCACGGGCGGTGAGTGCCTCGGCCAGCTCGGCGACCACGATGCGCTGGTCGGCACGGAGCCGCTCCTGCTCGACGCGCTGCATGACGTACCGGTCGGCGACGGCCTTGAGGACCGCGCACTCCAGGCGCGTCTCGTGCGGTACGACGAGTTCGGCGGCGTAGCGGGAGAGCCGGCCGGCGCCGTACGCGGTGCGCGTGGCGCTCTCGGCGGCCAGGCAGAACCGGCCGATGAGCTGACTGGTGGCGTCCTTCAGGCGGGCCTGGGCGACGGCCGAACCGTCGTAGCCGTGCGGCCACCACGGTTCCTCCTGGAGCCGGTCGAGGGCGGCGGCCAGCTCGGCCGGGTCGGTGTCCTCGGGGACGTACCGCCCGATGGCGACCTCGAAGATCTCCTGCCGCTCCGGCTCGGCGTGCAGGCAGTTGGGGTCGAGGTGGCCGGCGTGCAGGCCGTCCTCGACGTCGTGCACCGAGTACGCCACGTCGTCGGACCAGTCCATGACCTGGGCCTCGAAGGTGGTGCGGGCGCCGGGGGCGTCCTTGCGGACCCAGTCGAAGACCGGGCGGTCGTCCTCGTAGGCACCGAACTTCGGGGACTTCGGGTCGGTCGGGTGGGCGCCGCGCGGCCAGGGGTACTTGGTGGCGGCGTCGAGGGTGGCGCGGGTGAGGTTGAGGCCGACGGAGCCCTCCGGGGTGAACCGCTTGGGTTCGATGCGGGTGAGGAGCCGCAGGGACTGGGCGTTGCCCTCGAAGCCGCCGCAGTCCTCGGCGAATTCGTTCAGTGCCACTTCGCCGTTGTGACCGAAAGGGGGGTGGCCGAGGTCGTGGGAGAGGCAGGCTGCTTCCACGAGGTCGGGGTCGCAGCCGAGGGCTGCGCCGAGCTCTCGGCCGACCTGGGCGCACTCCAGGGAGTGGGTCAGGCGGGTGCGGGGGCTGGGGTCCCAGGCCTGGCTGTGGGTCCCCGGGGTGACTACCTGGGTCTTGCCGGCGAGTCTCCTCAGGGCCGCGGAGTGGAGTACTCGGGCGCGGTCGCGTTGGAAGGCCGTGCGGCCCGGTCGTTTGTCGGGCTCGGCTGCCCAGCGTTCGACTGCCGACTCGTCGTAGTACATGCACCGACAGTACGGGCAAGCACTGACAAACGGAGGGCAGTGTTGCGCCTACTCGTCTGCCGGGTTCTGCCGGCTTGCGAGCGCGGGTGGTTCGTGGCTGTCGCGCCCACGCGGCGCAGCCGCAAATCGAATCAGCCCCGCCCCCCTTGAAGACAGGGCGTCGCCCGGCCCGGCGCTCTAAGCCGACGCCAATTCCGGTGTTGTCGTCAGCGGTGTCGTGACAGTGCTGTCGTAGCGGTGGAGGAGGAGGCGGGCCATCGCCGGGTGGGTGCCCAAGGGGGCCGAGGCGATCCATGGGGCCGCCTGGGCGCACTCCGTCGCGAAGCGGCCGGGGGCTGTGAAGTACGAGGCCACCGCCACCCTGGTGCGCCCCCGGGCCGCCAGGGCACTGATGGCGTCCGGGACTGTCGGGGTCGCCGTCGTCGCGTAGGCCGGGATCACCGGGACGCCCAGGCGGTTGGCCAGGAGGTGGGCCGTGTGGGACGTGTCGATGCTCGACTCGGGGTCGCGGGAGCCGGCCGCTGCCAGGACGACCGCGCTCGCTCGGCGGGTGGGCTCGTCCATGCGGTTGCGCCAGCCGGCCTCGACGAGGCGGGCGTACAGGGCCTCGACCAGCAGGGGGTGCGGGCCCAGTGCGGGGGCCACGCGCGCGTGGACGTCGGCTTGGGCGGCCATCTCGGGGATGTCCCGCTTGACGTGGTAGCCGCGGCTGAGGAGGAGGGGGACGAGGATCGCCTCGCGGGTGCCGAGGGCGGCGAGGGTGTCGGGGAGCAGGGGCTCGTTCAGCTCGATGTGGCCGAGGTGGACCGGCAGGCCGGGGCGCAGGGCGCGGACCTTGTCGAGGAGCGCGCCTACGGTGCTCAGGGCGCGCGGGTCGCGGCTGCCGTGGGCCACGACGACGAGCGCGGGCGGCTCGGGTCGCCGTCTGCCGTCGCGCGAGACGAGGCTGAGCTGGCTGGCGAGCTGGCTGCTGATCCGGTTCATGATGTGCGCCGTACTGTCGAGGTGGGCCGTCGTGGACTCGTCGTGAAGCGGGTTCGACGCCGTCATGAACCGATGGTGGCGGCAGGACGTTGCCTCCCCGTTGCGCGGGAATGACAGGTTTTTACACCGGGTTCACGATGCGGGTCCGGGGTGTGTGAGGTGGGGTGACCTGCGGTTTCGCCCGGTGGCGTGAAGCTGGTCACGTCGCCCGGAGTGAACCGCGGGGGCTGACAGGACGTCCCTGAATGTCGAGAACAGGCGGTTCGCCGACCGGGGAGGGACCATCCACATGCGCCGACCGAAGCTGCGAGGACCACGTCTGCCGCGCACCCGCGCCGGGCAGCGGCGGCTGGTGCAGGCCGTGATGGCCGGGTGCGTGCTGGGGCTGCTTCCGGCCACCTGGATGTACGTCGTGACCGACGACCGGCTGCACACCAAGGCCGACGTGCCGCGCACCGAAGTCGCGGTCGTCTTCGGCGCCGGCCTGTGGGAGGGCGAGCCGTCCCCGTACCTCGCGCACCGGCTCGACGCGGCGGCCGAGCTGTACCGCGAGGGCCGGATCGAGGTCGTCCTCGTCACCGGCGACAACAGCCGCAAGGACTATGACGAGCCCGACGCCATGCGGACGTATCTGACCAGGCACGGCGTGCCCGACTCCCGCATCGTCAGCGACTACGCCGGGTTCGACACCTGGGACTCCTGCGTCCGCGCGAAGAAGATCTTCGGCGTCGACGAGGCGGTGCTCATCAGTCAGGGCTTCCACATCCGGCGGGCGGTCGCGCTGTGCCAGGAGGCGGGCGTGACGTCGTACGGGGTCGGGGTCGACGCCCGCCACGACGCCACCTGGTACTACGGCGGCACGCGCGAGATCCTCGCGGCCGGAAAAGCGGCCCTGGACGCCGTGTTCGAGCCGGATCCCCGGTTCCTCGGGCCGCGGGAGGCGGGGGTGGCGAACGCGTTGGCGGCGGAGCGGTGAGGCGCCCGGGCGGGGCGGCGCATGCTCTTACGCGCAGGTTTTGACGCGCGCACGCCAGCCAACTGTGTGAAGAGCACGGCGGAAGCTATCCGTAGTCGAGCGACTACCCATAGTGTCCACGGCAGTGCGGAGGCGGATCGGGCCGCCTGCCGCGACCTGGGGGAAAGGACACCTGATGACTCGTCTTCGCTCGCTGTTCGCCACGGCCGCCGTGGTGGCACTGCTCACCGGGGCAACCGCGGCGGGAACCGCCACCGCGGCCGAGGCCGCTGACGCGAGGGAGCCGGGCTGCGCCCACGTCGTCGCCTACGGCTACGGCTGGGCGGACATCTGGAACGAGTGCGGGTACACGATCTACGCGACCGTCGAGGTCGACGGGTTCGACCCGCCGTGCATCCAGATCGGTCCGGGCGCGACCGCGAGGATCGGTCTGGAGCCCGGCGACACTCCGTACTACGCCTACGAGTGCTGACCAAGGGCGGCGGCCTCTGACCAAGGACCGTCCCTGACCGGGCGGGAGCGGGGCCGATGCCCTGTTCCCGCCCTTCGGCATGGGGGGCCGTGTCGACGAAACGGCTCCCCTCACCGCGCCCCGACGCCGGCGAAGAGGTCACCGTGCCGGGCGCGTAACAGGGAGCCGTGCCGCACGTAACACGCCCGAAGCACGCTGAACGACATGCCGAACTCCGTGACGCCCACGCACTGCCCGTACTGCGCCCTGCAGTGCGGAATGAACCTCACGCCCTTGCAGGGCGGGGGCGTCGCGGTGGTCGAGCGGCCGGACTTCCCGGTGAACAAGGGGGCACTGTGCGGCAAGGGCCGTACGGCGCCCGCGGTGCTGGACTCGGCCGTCCGTCTGACCTCGCCGCTGGTGCGGTCGGGCGGCACGCTCGTGCCTGCCACCTGGGACGAGGCGCTGGACCGCGTCGCCGAGGGCCTGGCCCGCACGCGTACGGAACATGGCCCGGA
Organism: Streptomyces sp. NBC_01017; assembly: GCF_045162795.1. NCBI lineage: Bacteria > Bacillati > Actinomycetota > Actinomycetes > Kitasatosporales > Streptomycetaceae > Streptomyces > Streptomyces sp. NBC_01017. Next base: position 7,307,411 of record NZ_CP108683.1, on the reverse strand, counting down.
CGCGTGCGGGGTCTTCGGCGGCGGCGGCCTGACGAACGAGAAGGCGTACAGCCTCGGCAAGTTCGCGAGGATCGTGCTCGGCACCTCGCAGATCGACTACAACGGCCGCTTCTGCATGTCGTCGGCGGCCGCGGCCGGGATCAAGGCGTTCGGCCTGGACCGGGGGCTGCCGTTCCCGCTGGAGGACATCCCGCGGACGGGCTGCGTCATCCTCGTCGGCTCCAACCTCGCGGAGACGATGCCGCCGTCGCTCCGCTTCTTCAACGAGCTGCGCGAGAACGGCGGCACGCTCATCGTCGTCGACCCGCGCCGCACGAAGACCGCCGAGCAGGCCGACCTGCACCTGGCGCCCCGCCCCGGCACCGACCTCGCGCTGGCCCTCGGCCTGCTGCACCTGGTCGTCGCCGAGGGGCGGGTCGACGAGGAGTACGTCCAGGAGCGCACGGCCGGCTGGGAGGACGCGCGGGCCGCGGCGATGGCGCACTGGCCGGAGTACGTGGAGCGGATCACGGGGGTGTCCGTTCCTCAACTCCGGGAAGCCGTACGGATGTTCTGCGAACCGGAGCATGCGATGGTGCTCACCGCGCGCGGGCCCGAGCAGCAGTCCAAGGGCACGGACACGGTGGGCGCGTGGATCAACCTGTGCCTGGCGACGGGACGGGCGGGCCGGCCGCTGTCCGGCTACGGCTGTCTCACCGGGCAGGGCAACGGGCAGGGCGGACGCGAGCACGGCCAGAAGGCCGACCAGCTGCCCGGCTACCGCAAGCTGGACGACCCTGCGGCGCGGCGGCATGTCGCCGAGGTGTGGGGCGTGGACCCGGACAGCCTGCCCGGGCCGGGGCGCAGTGCGTACGAGCTGCTGGACGCGCTCGGCTCGGACATCAAGTCGCTGCTGCTGATGGGCTCCAACCCGGTGGTGTCGGCGCCGCGTGCCGCGCATGTCGAGGAGCGCATCAAGTCCCTCGATTTCCTTGCGGTGTGTGACGTGGTGCTGTCGGAGACGGCCGCGCTCGCGGACGTCGTCCTGCCGGTCACGCAGTGGGCGGAGGAGACGGGCACGACGACCAACCTGGAGGGCCGGGTGCTGCTGCGCCTGCGCGCGATCGGCCCGCCGGAGGGCGTTCGCAGCGACCTGGAGGTCATGCACGAGCTCGCGGCGCGGCTGGGCGGCGGAAAGGGAACGGCCCTGGAGAAGGGCTTCCCGACCGACCCCGAGGAGGTGTTCGAGGAACTGCGGCGGGCCAGTGCGGGCGGGGCGGCCGACTACTCGGGGATCACGTATCGGAGGCTGGCGGAGGAGGACGGGGTGTTCTGGCCGTGTCCGGCGGCGGCCGACGCCGACGACGAGGGCGCCACGGACTGCGAGGACGCCTCGCTGGACGTGGCCGCAACGGCCGGCGACGACGACCCGGCGCAGGACGGCGAGACCGCCGGCGCGGTGCACCCGGGCACGCCCCGCCTCTTTCTCGACCGGTTCGCCACACCGGACGGACTGGCGAGGTTCGTCCCCGTGTCGCACCGGGCGGCCGCCGAGGAACCCGACGACGAGTACCCGGTCCTCCTCACGACCGGCCGGGTCGTGGCGCAGTACCAGTCCGGCGCCCAGACCCGCCGCGTCGCCGAACTGAACGCCGCCGCGCCGGGCCCTTTCGTGGAACTGCACCCCCGCCTCGCGGCACGGCTCGGCGCGGCCGAGGGCGACCCGGTGGCCGTGGTCTCACGCCGGGGCCGTGCGGTGGCCCCCGCCCGCATCACGACCGGCATCCGCCCCGACACCGTCTTCATGCCCTTCCACTGGCCGGGCGAGGGCCGCGCCAACACCCTGACCAACCCGGCACTCGACCCGACATCACGCATGCCGGAGTTCAAGGCGTGCGCGGTGCGGGTGGAGGCGGTGAAGTCTTAGGCGGGCGGGGATCGGTGAAGTCTTGGGCGCACGGGGGTTGTTGGGGCGCGGAGACTGCTCCACTCAGTTGGCTGGACACTCGGGCGACGACGCGGCCACGCGCGACCGGACTCTGCCGGCCGACGCGCCGACGCTCCGCGAGCCGGGCACCCAGCCGCGCCGGCACCCACTCAGCCAGGCGACCGTGTCGCCCCGGCACGCGGTGAAGTCGTCGGCACACTGGGCCAGTTGGCGCAGTACGGCTGCTCGACCCAACCGGATGGGCACTCGGCCGGGCCGGGCGACCGCTTGACTCGGCCCCGCCGACGCTCCGCGAGCCGGGCGCCCGCCGCCTCCCTCAGCCGCGCCGGCAGCTGACTCAGCCTCGCGGACACTCGACACAGCCGCGCCGCCCCCTCACCCAGCCGCGCCGGCACCCGACTCAGTCAAGCCGCCGTGTCGTCCAGTCGCCGGTCTCGATGAGTCTGCCCCGGGTGCGCAGGCGGGCCGCGATCGGGGGCGCCGCGACATATACCCAGGCCTGTACGGCCGTTCCGTCGGTGTCGCGGAGCACCTCGCGGGCGACGCGTTCGTAGAGGCTGCGCGGGTCGTTGGGGGCGTACTCCTCCAGGTGGTCCAGGGCGGCGAGGAGCGTGGGGTAGTCCTCGGGTCGGGCCGTGACGAGATCGCCGTACACCGTGCCGCGCCCGCCCAGGGCCTCGACGGCGTACGGGTAGCCCGGGCCGTCGTACAGCACCGCCCCGGCCAGTCGTGCCGGTTCCTCGGCCAGGGTGCGGCCGCGCAGGAAGGCGTCGTGGTTGGGCTCGCCGGGGCGGAGGGTGCCGTAGACGAAGAAGGGCAGGGGCGGCGGGGTCACTTCGGGCCGTCTCCTCGGCGCGGGGCTGGGGCTGGGCGGGTGGCCGGGGGCCTCGGCGGCCGGCCGAGGCGCAGCGTACCGGCCAGGGAGATGCGCTCGGGGTACCGGTCTCGGCCGCACCGGTGCGCACACCAGGATCACCGCCTTCGCAGAAACGGTCCTCTCCCCTCACACACCTGCACGTACTCACCCTGTCCACGGCATGCGCACGGCCCCTTGAATCTTGGTCATCTTCTGTGCTCCCGCCCGCTTGAAGGAGACCGATGAGCCGAATACGGCCGCACCTGAGTGGTTCCCGACTCGCCACGGCCGGCATCGCCGCCGCCACCGCCACCCTGCTGGCCACCACGCTCTCCCCCAACGCCGGTGCGGACGACAGTCCGACCAGGGCCACCGCGCTGAAGAACGCGGCGTCGGCCCTGAAGGACCGCGCGGGGAGCCTGGGGCTGACGGCCGCCACGGACACCGCCGTGCGGGACGTGATCGTGGACGCGGACGGCACCCAGCACGTCCGCTACGACCGTACCTACCGCCAACTCCCGGTCCTCGGCGGCGATTTCGTCGTCCACCTGGCGAAGGACGGTACGTACCGCAGCGCCTCCCGCGCGACCAAGGACGCGCTCTCCCTGTCGAGCGTGACGCCCAAGGTCTCCGCGCCCAAGGCGGCCGACCTCGCGGCGACCGTGCTGCGTGCGGCCAACGTCGGCGAGACGCTGAAGAGGCTCACGTCCAAGCCCGAGTTGGTGGTCGACGCCCTGCACGGCGCCCCGAAGCTGGCCTGGCGGACCGATGCCGTCGCCCAGGACTCCGCCGGCAACCCGGTCGCCCGCACGGTGCTGACGGACGCCCGCACCGGGGCGAAGATCGACGCGTGGGACAGCATCGAGCAGGCGGCGGGCGACGGGAAGTCGCTCTACGCGGGCACGGTGCCGCTGGAGACGACGGCGTCGGGGTCGGCGTACCAGCTGAAGGACGCCACACGCGGAGGCACCTACACCGGCGACGCGGCGAACAAGACCGACCTGTGCATCCTGACCATCTGCCTCAGCCGTGCCCCGTCGACGGTCTTCACGGACGCCGACAACCGCTGGGGCACCGGTGCGGCGAGCGACCGTGCGACGGCCGCGGTGGACGCGCAGTACGGCACGGACGTGACGTGGGACTACTACAAGGACGTCCACGGCCGTAACGGCATCGCGGGTGACGGCAAGGGCTCGTTCAACCGCGTGCACTACGGGAACGACTACAACAACGCCTTCTGGGACGACACCTGCTTCTGCATGACGTACGGCGACGGTGACGGCACGCAGCTCGGGCCGCTGGTGTCGCTGGACGTGGCCGGCCACGAGATGACGCACGGCGTGACGTCGAAGACGGCCGCGCTGACGTACTCGGGCGAGTCCGGCGGCCTGAACGAGGCGACGTCGGACATCTTCGGGTCGCTCGTGGAGTTCCACGCGGGCAACTCCTCGGATCCGGGCGACTATCTGATCGGCGAGAAGGTCGTCCGGTCGGGGCTCGGCCGGAACGCCCTGCGGTATATGGACAAGCCGTCGAAGGACGGCGTCTCGGTCGACTGCTGGAGCACCGGGACGGCGGACCTCGACGTCCACTACTCGTCGGGCATCGGCAACCACTTCGCGTATCTGCTGGCTGAGGGCAGCGGGGCGAGGACGGTCAACGGGGTCAGCTACAACTCGCCCACCTGTGACGGTTCTTCGGTGACGGGGATCGGTCGCGGGAAGCTCGGGAAGATCTGGTACCGGGCGCTGACGGTCTACATGACGTCCTCGACGAACTACTCGGGGGCGCGGTCTGCGACGCTCAGTGCGGCGAAGGACCTCTACGGGGCCGGGAGTGCGGAGTACTCCGCGGTGGGGGCGGCCTGGAAGGCCGTGAACGTAGGCTGAGTTGTCGGGTCCGGCAGCGGGGCCGGATACGCTCCGCTGCCGTCCGGCCCTCCTCCCCCCGCCGTTACGGAGTCATATGTCCTCGCCCGCGAAGATGCACGCCGATGAGCTGGACATCGACGAGGGGCTGGTTGCCCGGCTGATCGCGGAGCAGTTTCCGCGGTGGCGTGGGCCGGCGGTGGTGCGGGTCGATTCTGCCGGGACGGACAACGCCATGTACCGGCTGGGCGACGACATGGTCGTACGGCTGCCCCGGCTTCCCGGCGGGGGGCGTCAGGTCGACAGGGAGCACCGGTGGCTGCCGCGCCTGGCTCCGCATCTCCCCCTCACCATCCCCAAGCCGCTCGCGAAGGGCACGCCCGGGCACGGGTACCCGCTTCCGTGGGGCGTGTACGAATGGCTGGGCGGCGAGAACGCGTACGACGCGCCCCTCACGGAACTACGGGGCGCCGCCGAGGAGTTGGGGCGCTTCGCGGCTGCGCTGCGGAGCGTGGACGCGGCTGGCGGCCCGCCGTCCTACCGAGGCGGTCCGGTCGGCGCCGATGATGCCGACGTCCGGGCCGCGATCCGTGACCTGGGTGCCGCGGGCGCGCTGGACGCGACGGCGGCGACGGCCGCCTGGGAGGACGTCCTGCGTCTGCCCCAGTGGGACGCCGACCCCGTCTGGCTCCACGGCGACCTCCTCCCGGGCAACCTCCTGACCTCCTCCGGCCGCCTCACCTCGGTCATCGACTTCGGCTGCTTCGGGGTCGGCGACCCGGCCGCCGACACGATGGCGGCGTGGACGGTCTTCGACGCCGGTAGCCGGGAGGTGTTCCGCGCGGCGGCCGACGTCGACGAGGCGACGTGGGCGCGGGGGCGGGGGTGGGCACTGCGCTTCGGCCTGACGGCGGAGCACTACTACGGCGAGGTCTGCGGGAACGGCACGAACCCGGTGCTGGCGGCGGTGGGGCGCCGTGCGGTGAGCGAGGTGCTGGCGGAGTGGGCTTCGGGGGACGCGTCCGGCTGAACCGGCCGACGCCGAGTCACCCGTTCACACCCCCACCCCCCACCCAACCCATTCTCTTCCTCCGACCCACCCCGCACCCGGCGATGACCTGCTGAAACAGGCCCACCCCGCGCTCTCCCCCGGCCCGCTCGACACCCATTCACCCCACTTCCGGTGTCTTCTCGGGAAGCGCGCGCGGCGCGGTGGCCCTTTGCTCGGAAGGGCAGGGCTCGGCCGAGGCGGCGGCACTTGGGGGTGCCGCGGGTCATGAGTCCGTGCGCTCGGAGGAGCTTCGATGCGACGTACCGCCCGTCTGCTGACCGGGACCGCGCTGGCCGTCGGCGCCGTCGGTCTCGTCGTCACACCCGCGTACGGCGGCGACGCAGGAGAGCTGAAGGTCTCCCCGGCCTCGGTCGTACCGGGCGGGCAGGTCAACGTGGCCACGGCCGGCTGCCGGGACGGCGGGGCGGCGGGCGACGCCAGCGCGGTCGGCGCCGGTTCCTTCTCGCTGGCGCCGAGCACGGACGAGGAGGACGCGACCGGGGAGTTCCGCGTGCCGCCGAGCGCGCAGCCGGGGACGTACGAGATCGTCGCGACCTGCGCCGACGGCGGCCGGAAGGTCTCGGGCGACCTGGTCGTCACGCTGACGGCCGCGCGCGGGCAGGTGCATCCGAAAGGAAGTGTGAAGACGGGGGTCGGCGGCGCTTTCGGCCGCGATCCCGTGCAGACCGTGGCCGGCGTGACGGCTCTCGCCGTCGCCGCCGCGGGCGGTACCTGGCTCCTGCATCGCCAGGCGAGAGGCGACGGGATCTGACGGACACCCTCCGCTGTCCGTCGCCGGTACCGCACGTCCCCTCCCCCTCCGGGTCCGACGCCCCTCGCGGCCCGGAGGGGGCGGAGGGCGCACAGACGAGAGTCCCGGGAGGCTCACGTGCGCATTCGCAGTCGTCGCAGTCGCAGGAGCGTCGGCAACGCCGCCATAGCCGCGGTCACCGCCCTCGCCCTGTGCTCCGGCGCCTGGCTCCTGCGCAACGGCACCGAGACGCACGCCCCGCCGCAGCCGTCGGCCGCGCAGGCCGGGGAGAGCGCGGGTGCCAGGAAGGGTGCCGACGGCAGGACCCATGCCGGGACCCGCGAGACCGCCGCCGACGAGGCCCCCGAGGCCGGGCAGAGCGCCGCCCCCGCACTTCCCCCCTCCCCTCCCGACCACATCCGCATCCCCTCGATCCGCGTCTCCGCTCCCCTCATGGGCCTGGGTCTGACGCCGACGGGCAGCCTCGATGTGCCGCCCGCCGAGCGGAAGAACCTCGCCGGGTGGTACGAGGCCGGCACCACGCCCGGTGAGACCGGCACCGCGATCGTCGCCGGCCACGTCGACAACGCCGAAGGGCCCGCTGTCTTCTACCGCCTCGGCGCCCTGAGGAAGGGCAGCACGATCGAGGTGGACCGGCGCGACGGCGGCACGGCGCTCTTCTCGGTGCACGCCGTCGAGGTGTACGACGCCGAGGACTTCCCCGACGAGAAGGTGTACGGCCCGGCACCGCGCCCCGAGCTGCGGGTGATCACCTGCGGTGGCGGTTACTCACGGACGACCGGGTATCAGGGCAACGTCGTCGTGTTCGCGCATCTCACCGGCAGTCGCTGATTCCGGCGTCGCCGACCCGTGCGCGTCCTCGGCCGATTCTCCGGCCGCCTCTCCGGCCGGCTCCCCGGCGCCGCCCAGGATGTTCGCCCGGCCCCAGACCCCGAGCGGGCCCAGCGCCTCGTTGAGCGAGACCCCGAGGGGCGTCAGCGAGTACTCCACCCGTGGCGGCACCTCGTCGTACGCCTCCCGGTGCACGATCCCGTCCGCCTCCAGCTCCCGCAGCTGGGCCGCGAGCACCTTCTCCGTCACGCCGGGCAGCTCGCGCCGCAACTCCCCGAAGCGGTACGGCCGCACATTCAGCGCCCAGAGGATGAGCACCTTCCACTTGCCGCCGACCACGTCCATCGCCGCGTCGATCCCGCAGACGTACGCCCCCGGCCGCCTTCCGATCCCCATGCTGCCGTCCTCCTGCCTGGACTCATTCCCCGTGGTAACCACCCACTCCAAAGTGCGTACTTGAGCAGGCGATTCCCCTACCAGGAGCCTAATCGTCATGACTGACAACGCCCCTGCGCCCGGCACGACCCCGACCCCCACCTCCACCCCCACCCCGCTCACCCTCCTCGGCACCGGTGCCATGGGCACCGCCCTGGCCCGCACCTGGCTCGCCGCCGGGCATCCGCTCACCGTCTGGAACCGCACGCCCGCCCGGGCCGAACAGCTGGCCGCCGAGGGCGCGACCGTCGCCGCGAGCGCCGCCGCCGCGGTGGCCGCGAACCGGCTGGTCGTCGTCTGCCTCCTCGACGACGCCTCGGTCGGCGAAGCCCTCGAGGGCGCCGACCTGTCCGGCCGTGACCTGGTGAACCTCACCACCGGCACCCCCGCCCAGGGCCGCTCCCGCGCCGCGTGGGCCGAAGCGCGCGGCGCCCGTTTCCTGGACGCCGGGATCATGGCCGTACCGCCGATGATCGGGCACGCAGAGTCAGGGGCGTACGTCTTCTACAGCGGCTCCCCCGAGTTGTTCGAGGAGCACGGCGAGACCCTCGCCGTCCCGGCCGGCACCCGTTACGTCGGCGCGGACCCCGGCTTCGCCGCGCTGCACGACGTTGCGCTGCTGAGCGCGATGGACGGCATGTTCGCGGGCGTGCTGCACGCCTTCGCGCTGATCCGCCGGGAGGACATCGCCCCGACGGACTTCGCGCCGATGCTGGTGTCGTGGCTCGGCGCGATGGCGCCCGCCGTGCACACGGCCGCCGAGCAGCTGGAGAGCGGCGACTACGGCAAGGACGTCGTGTCCAACCTCGCCATGCAGGTCGCGGGCAACGCCACCCTGCTGGCCACTGCCCAGGAGCAGGGCGTGAGCGCCGAGCTGCTGACGCCGTACGCGACCCTCATGGAGCGGTGGCTCGCCGCGGGACACGGCGACGAGGACACCACCGGCATGGTCGAACTGCTCGACCTGCGGCAGAAGTAGCCCTCGGCTAGGCCAACCACTGCTCGTAGGCCAGCTTCGCCACCAGCGCGAACACCACCGTCAGCAGCACCACCCGCACGAATCCGCTGCCCTTCTTCAGTGCCGTACGGGCCCCGAGCATGCCGCCCGCCAGGTTGAACACGGCCATCACGGCGGCCAGCTGCCACAGGACCGTGCCCTGCCAGGCGAAGGTGGCGAGCGCACCGGCGTTGGTGCAGCAGTTGACGATCTTCGCGGTGGCGGAGGCGGTGACGAGGTCGAGGTGGAGCATGGCGGTGAGGGAGAGGACCAGGAACGTACCGGTGCCGGGGCCGATCAGCCCGTCGTAGAAGCCGATGCCCAGGCCGGCCAGGCCGATCGCGGCGAGGACCCGGCGGCGGGAGGCCGGGCCCGTCGCCGGTGCGGTGCCGAACGCGGGGCGCAGGATCACGAAGGCGGCCACGGCGAGCAGCACCACCATGATCACGGGCTTCAGCACCTCGGTGCTCATGCCGGCCGCGAAGAAAGCGCCGCCGGAGGAACCCACGAGCGCCGCGAGACCGATGCGTACGGCGAGCCGTACGTCCACGGGTGCCTTGCGGGCGTACGTCACCGCGGCGCCCGAGGTGCCGACGATCGCGACCGCCTTGTTGGTGCCGAGCGCGTACGCGGCCGGGGTGCTCGCCGGGAGGCCGAGCAGCAGCGCCGGGAGCAGCAGGAGGCCTCCACCGCCGACCACGGCGTCGATCCAGCCGGCCGCGAGGGCCGCGAGGCACAGGACGACGACCACGGTCAGCGATATGTCGGGCATGATCGCGACCCTAGGCAGACGATGCGTGTGCCGTCCATGTACATGAGGAGCTTCTGAGGTTCGGGCAACGGCACCGGCGTGACCTCACAGCCCGCCCCCTTCGTGCTCCCCGAACCCTCACACCGCCCCCGCGCCCCCGCTGAGGGCAGCGTTCCCCGTGGGAAACAGCCGTGATGCGGTCGGGAAACACCCGCACCGCACGCTCGACGCCATGACCTCGAATACGCGTGTGGTGGTGATCGGCGCCGGCCTCGCGGGCGTACGGCTCGCCCGGCGGCTCGGCGAGCTCGGCACGCCCGTGACGCTCGTCGGCGACGAGGAGCACCGCCCGTACAACCGGGTGCTGCTCGCCGAGGTGCTGGCCGGCCGGTACAGCCCCGACGTGATCGCCCTCCCGGCGCCGGCGGAGCTGACGCGTGGCCGGGTCACCGGCATCGACCGCGAGGTGCGAGCCGTACACCTCGCGGACGGGTCGGAGATCGCATACGACACGCTGGTCCTGGCCACCGGTTCGAACCCGGTACTGCCGCCCCTGCGCGGTCTGTTCACGCCCGACCATGTGCTGCCCGAGGGTGTGCACGCGTTCCGGACCATGGACGACTGCCTGGGCCTGTCCAAGGCCGTACGACCAGGTGTCCGGGCGGTCGTGATCGGCGGCGGACTCCTCGGCGTCTCCGCGGCCCGGGCCCTCGCGCTGCGCGGCGCGCAGGTCGTGCTCGCCCAGCAGTCCGAGCGGCTGATGGAGCGGCAGCTCGACCCGGCCGCCTCGAAGCTGGTCCGGCGCCACCTCGTCGACCTCGGCGTGGAGGTGCACACCCACCTGCGCGTGCGTGACGTGCGCTGCGTCGGCGGCGCGGTCCGCTCGGTGGAGATGGCCGACGGATACGCCCTCGACGCCGACCTCGTGGTCCTGGCCTGCGGCGTCCACCCGCGCGCGGGCCTCGCGCAGATCGCGGGGCTGGACGTCCGCAAGGGGATCGTCGTCGACGACGAGCTCCGTACGTCCGACCCGCACATCCGGGCCGTCGGCGACTGCGCACAGCACGACGGGACCGTGTACGGGCTGGCCGCGCCCGCGCTCGAACAGGCCGACGTCCTGGCCGAGTTGCTGGCGGGCAACGGCACCGCCCGTTACACGGGCACCCGGGCGCTGACCCGGCTGACGCTGGCCGGTGAGGGCTTCTTCGACCTCGCCGCGTTCGGCGAGACGGAGGCCCGGCCCGGCGACGACGTCGTGCAGCTGACCGACGCCACCCGCGGCACCTATCGCAAGGTCGTCGTCCGCGACGACCGCCTGGTCGGCGGGGTTCTCGTCGGCGAACTCGGCACCGTCGGCGCGCTCGCCCGCGCCTGGGAGGGAGCAGAGCCGCTCCCCGACGACGCCCCGCTGCTCCACCTGCTCACCAACGATGGAGGCTCCTGATGACCGCCACCCCGGAGGCCACGGAGGCCGCCCCCACGATCGTGCTCGTCGGCCACGGCATGGTCGGCCAGCGCTTTCTGGAGGCGCTCGCCGAGCGCGGCCTGACCGCCACGCACCGCGTGGTCGTGCTGTGCGAGGAGCCGCGTCCGGCGTACGACCGCGTTGCGCTCACCTCTTACTTCTCGGGCAAGACGCCCGAGGACCTCTCCATGACCGATATGGAGTTCATCAAGGACCACGGCATCGAGCTGTACGTCGGTGACCCGGCCGTCTCCGTCGACCGCGAGGCCCGGCAGGTCACCGCCGAGTCCGGCCAGGTCTTCGCGTACGACGCCCTCGTCCTCGCCACCGGCTCGTACCCGTTCGTGCCGCCGGTCCCGAACAAGGACGCCGCCGGCTGCTTCGTCTACCGCACGATCGAGGATCTCCTCGCGATCGAGGAGTACGCGCAGACGAAGGCCACGACCGGTGCCGTCGTCGGCGGCGGTCTGCTGGGCCTGGAGGCCGCCGGCGCGCTCAAGGGACTCGGTGTCGAGGCGCACATCGTGGAGTTCGCGCCTCGGCTGATGCCGGTGCAGGTCGACGACGGCGGCGGCGCGGCGCTGCTGCGCACCATCGAGAACATGGGCCTGACCGTCCACACCGGCGTCGGCACGCAGGAGATCGTCGTCGACGCGGACGGCGCCGTCACCGGCATGAAGCTGTCCGACGGCTCCGAACTCGCCACCGACATGGTGGTGTTCAGCGCCGGTGTCCGCCCCCGCGACCAGCTGGCCCGCGACTGCGGCCTCACCGTCGGCGAGCGCGGCGGCATCACGGTCGACGAGCAGTGCCGTACGGTCGCCGACCCGCACGTGTTCGCGATCGGCGAGTGCGCGCTGGCGTCGGACGGGCGGGTGTACGGCCTGGTGGCCCCCGGCTATGAGCAGGCGGAGACCGTGGCGGCGACGATCGCGTCCGACGAAGCCGCGTTCATCGGCGCCGACTTGTCGACGAAGCTGAAGCTGCTCGGCGTGGATGTCGCCTCCTTCGGTGACGCGCACGGCACCGCCGACGACTGCCTGGACGTCGTGTACTCCGACTCCCGCGCGGGCCTCTACAAGAAGCTGGTCATCGGCCGCGACGGCACGCTGCTCGGCGGCATCCTGGTCGGTGACGCGGACGCGTACGGCACGCTGAAGGCGTTCACCGGCTCGGTGCCGCCGGTCTCGCCCGAGTCGCTCGTCCTGCCCGCCGGCGCCGGCGGCCCCGCCCAGCTGGGCCCGTCCGCGCTGCCGGACGAGGCGGTGGTCTGCTCCTGCCACAACGTCACCAAGGGCACGATCCGCGGTGCGGTGACGGAGCATTCCTGCACGACCGTGCCCGAGGTGAAGAAGTGCACCAAGGCCGGTACGGGCTGCGGCTCCTGTGTGAAGGTCCTCGGCCAGCTGGTCACCGCCGAGCTGGAGGCGTCCGGCGTCGAGGTCGACAAGGGCCTGTGCGGCTGCTTCTCGCAGACCCGCGAGGAGCTGTACGAGATCGTCCTCGCCCTGCGCATCAACACCTACCAGGCCCTGCTGGACCGTTACGGCCGCGAGGGCGCCCGTGGCGGCGACGGCTGCGAGATCTGCAAGCCGGCGGTGGGGTCGATCATCGCGTCGCTGGCGCCCACGATCGGCGCGAGCGGCTATGTCCTGGACGGCGAGCAGGCGGCTCTGCAGGACAGCAACGACCACTTCCTCGCCAACATCCAGAAGAACGGCTCGTATTCGGTCGTACCCCGGATCGCCGGTGGTGAGATCACCCCGGAGGGGCTGATCGTGATCGGCGAGATCGCCCGCGACTTCGGTCTCTACACGAAGATCACCGGCGGCCAGCGCATCGACATGTTCGGGGCCCGGGTGGAACAACTTCCGCTCATCTGGGCCCGGTTGGTGGACGCCGGCTTCGAGTCCGGCCACGCCTACGGCAAGTCGCTGCGTACGGTGAAGTCCTGCGTCGGGCAGACCTGGTGCCGCTACGGCGTCCAGGACTCCGTCCGCATGGCGATCGACCTGGAGCTGCGCTACCGGGGCCTGCGCTCGCCGCACAAGCTGAAGTCGGCGGTGTCGGGCTGCCAGCGCGAGTGCGCGGAGGCCCAGTCGAAGGACTTCGGCGTGATCGCCACCGCCAACGGCTGGAACCTCTACGTCGGCGGCAACGGCGGCGCGACTCCGCGCCACGCGGACCTCCTCGCGCAGGACCTGTCGGACGCCGAGCTGATCCGCCTGATCGACCGCTTCCTGATGTTCTACATCCGCACCGCGGACCGTCTGGAGCGCACGAGCGTGTGGCTGGAGCGGATCCCGGGCGGCCTGGACCACGTGCGTGACGTGGTCGTCGAGGACTCCCTCGGCATCTGCGAGGAGCTGGAGTCCCTGATGGCGGCCCATGTCGCGAACTACCGCGACGAGTGGTCGGAGACCATCAACGACCCCGAGAAGCTGGCCCGGTTCGTGTCCTTCGTGAACGCCCCCGACACCCCCGACCCGGTCGTCGGCTTCGTGCCCGAGCGCGACCAGATCAAGCCCGACCTGCCGCTGCTGACCATCGGCCACCGCCCCCTGGAAGGAAGCGCCCAGCGATGACCCTGGCACCCGAGACGACCGACCTGAAGGTCCAAGTACGCCTGGCCGCGGACTGGTTGACGGTCTGCGACCTCACCCATCTGCTCCCCGGCCGCGGCGTCGCGGCCCTGCTGCCGGACGGCGGCCAGGTGGCCCTGTTCCGCGACCGCGGCGGCCGGCTGTACGCCATCGACAACCGCGACCCGTTCTGCGGCGCGGCAGTCCTCTCCCGCGGCCTGACCGGCACCCACCAGGGCCGCCCGTTCGTGGCGTCGCCCCTGCTGAAGCAGCGCTTCGACCTGGAGACCGGGCAGTGCCTGGACGACGAGGCGGTGCGGGTGACCGCGTACGAGGTGCGGGCCGCGTAGCGGGCCCCGTGGAGGGTGGCCTCGCGCTCACACCTTCAGGTCGTCGTATGCCACCCCGGTCAACCGCTCCGAGGCCTCCCAAAGCCGTTCGCCCGCCCGGTCGTTGAGGGTCCACGGTGCCCGCCAGGACCGGGCGGGTGAGCCGCGCCAGCCGGCGAGGGACGGGCCGGTGAAGGAGTCGGGGCGGACGTCGGGGGCGGTGGCGGCGTACAGGGTGGGCAGGGCGCCCGCCTCGGCGGGCTGGGCGAAGACGCGGTTGCCGAGGCGGGCGAACCACTCGCTCCCCCGGCGCCCCGCCATGCGCGGCCCCGCCGACTGGAGGTTGGTGTCCGCGTACCCGGGATGAGCGGCCGCTGCCACCACGTCCGCCCCCTGCCCGGCCAGCCTGCGTGCGAGCTCGTGCGTGAAGAGCAGGTTGGCGGTCTTGGACCGGGCGTAGGCGGTCCAACGCCGGTACCGGCGCTCGCTGTTGAGGTCGTCGATGTCGATGTTGGACATCGCGTGCAGCGGGCTGGAGACGGTCACCACCCGCGCGCCCGGCACACCGAGCAGCGCGGGCAGCAACAGCCCGGTGAGCGCGAAGTGCCCCAGGTGGTTGACCCCGAACTGCGTCTCGAAGCCGTCCACGGTGGTGCCGTACGGCAAGGCCATCACGCCGGCGTTGTTCACGAGCAGGTCCAGGCGGTCGTACGGGAATGCCGCGCAGAACTCCCGTACGGAGCCGAGGTCCGCGAGGTCGAGCCTCCTCAACTCGACTTCCGCGCCCGGCACTTCGGAGGCGATCCGCTCTCCGGCCGCCGCGCCCCGCGCCTCGCTCCGGCACGCGAGCAGCACCCGCGCCCCCTTCCGCGCCAGCTCGCGCGCGGTGACGTACCCGAGACCGCTGTTGGCCCCGGTGACGACGGCGACGCGGCCGCTCCGGTCGGGGATGTGCTGTGCGTTCCAGCCGGGCATGAGGAGCTCCTTTCCGGATGTGGACGGCTCCGTCCCAGCCTACGAGCGGGTGTCGCTCCGGCGCAGCCTGCGCGCCGCCACCAGCACCCCGCCGCCGGCGAGCAGAGCGGCCGCGCCGCCGGCCGCCAGGTACGGGGTGCTGTCGTCGCCGCCGGTCGCGGCGAGGTCGGTGCCGTTCTCCGCTCCCGATTCGGCCCCCGCCTCGTCGGGCTTGTCGTCGGCCGGGACGAAGCCGGCGGGCGGGTTGTCGCAGCCGAGGCCGTCGCCGTCCCGGTCGAGGTGGGAGCCGTAGTGCTCGTCGCCCTTCGGGATGTCGGAGTGCCCGTTGGCGTAGGCCTCGGTGCAGTTCTCGAACGGGTGGTCACCGTCATGGGCAGCGGCGGTGGCCGGCAGTGCGGCCAGTGCCAGCGCGGCGACGACGATGGCGCCGGGCTTGCGGAGCAGGTTCACGGGGGAGTCCTCCCTGGTCGTTCATGACGGTCGTTCGCGAGGTGACGAACGTAGCCAGGGGCCGCGGTTGCGGCGGAGTTATGAAGGACCCGTGACGCTAACGTGACGTGACCGGAAAGTAGCTCTCCGCATGGTCCGCGTGGCCCTCGGACAGCGGCCGGGTGTCCAGATAGAACCACTCGGCGTCCGGGCCGGGGGCCGACGATGCGGGCGGTGCGGGAGCCGGTGTCGCGACGACGGGTGTCTCCGTCTTCGCCGGCCCCGGCATCAGCAGCTCCACCCGCAACCCGAGCCCCCGCTGTTGCGCCGTGAACTCCTCCACCTGGCTCCGGCAGGCGTGGTCCAGATGGGTCACGCCGGTCAGGTCCAGACGGATGCGCGGCTTGCCCGAGGCTGCCGCGCTTTCCAGTGCCTCGATGACCTGAGGCAGCCGTAGGAAGGTGGCGTTGCCGGCCATGACGACCTTCGCGGTGTCGTCCTCGACGTGTTGCCGGATCACCGTCTGGGACATGCGCAGGGCGGCCAGGACGATCCCGGCCGCGAGGCCGATGAGGACCCCCTCCAGCAGCGCGGTCGCCACGATGACCAGGGTTGTCGTCGTCATCACGACGAACTCGCCACGGTCCTGCCGCCACATCTTCGGGAACTCGTCCGGCGCGAACAGCTTCCAGCCGCTGTGGACGAGGACGCCCGCGAGCACCGAGATCGGGATCAGGGCCAGGACCTGCGGCAGCAGCAGCGCGAACGCGAGCAGCCACAGGCCGTGCAGGGTGCGGGAGATACGGGTCTTGGCGCCGGCCTGGACGTTCGCCGAGCTGCGGGCGACGACCGCCGTGATCGGGAGGGCGCCGAGGATGCCCGCGACGGTGTTGCCGGCGCCCTGGGCGATGAGTTCGGTGTTGTAGCGGGTGCGCGGGCCGCTGTGCATACGGTCCACGGCGGCCGCGGTGAACAGGCTCTCCGCGGAGGCGATGACCGTGAAGGTGAGGATGGCCGTGATGACCGCGGTGTCCGCGAGGCCCGCGAACTGCTCGGCTCCCGGCACCTGCACCGACGCCACAAGATTGCCGACCTGGAGCGTCTTCACGTCCACGCCGGGCAGCGCCGCGACCGCGATGCCGATGCCGACCGCCACGAGCGCGGCCGGGACCTTCTTCGCCGGGCCCGGGACCTTCTTCCACAGGAAGCTCAGCACGATCGTGGCGACGCCGAGCAGCGTGGCGATCATCGCCTGGGGGCTGGTGAGGATGTCCGCGAACAGGCCCGGGATGCCCGCCATGTTCTCGATCGGCGTGCCCGGGGCCTTGGAGTCCGCCATCGGGTAGGCCTGACTGAACATCAGCGGCAGGCCGATGCCGGCCAGCATGCCCTGGACCACGGCGAGGGAGATCGCCTGGAACAGCCGGCCGAGGCGCACGACGCCGAGGATGATCTGCAGGATGCCCGAGAACAGGACGATCACGCCGAGCATCGCCACGCCGAGCTCCGTCACCGTCTCCGCGACCAGCGCGGCGAGCCCGGCGGCCGGCCCGCTGACCTGGAGCGTGCTGCCCCGGACCGCGCCTACGACCAGGCCGCCGATCACCCCGGAGATGATCCCCAGTTCGGCGGGGACCCCGGAGGCGACGGCCACGCCGATGCACAGGGGCAGGGCGACGAGGAAGACGACGAGGGAGGCGGTGATCTCGTTGGCGAGGTCGAGCTTCGCGCCTCGGGCGGCACCGTTGCCCCCGTTGCCCGACGGCCTGGCGACAGCCTCGGTCTTCGGCGGGCTCATCCCCGGCACGTTCACCTTCGTGCGCGTACGCCCGCGCGCATGCGCCCCGCTCATCCGGCATGCACCCGGAACCGGCCGTCGTCCTCCAGCTCGTGCACCTGCCCGGTGTCGACCTCGTAGTACCAGCCGTGCAGCCGCAGCCGCCCCCCGTCCAGCCGCTGCCGCACCACCGGGTAAGTCCGCAGTACGGCAAGCTGGTTGACGACGTTGCCCTGGGCCACGTCCGGCAGCGACGGGTCGTCCGAGGCGGCCGTGAGAACCGGCGCCAGTTCGGGGCGGGCGAGCTGCAGCCAGGCGTCCACGCCGGGCAGCGCGGACAGATCGTCGCCGGACTTCAGCGCGCCCATCGCGCCGCAGTGTGAGTGACCGCACACGACGATGTCCTGAACCCCGAGCACCTCCAGTGCGTACTCGATGGTGGCTGCCTCGCCGGAGGCACCGGGGCTGCCGTACGGCGGCACGATATTGCCCGCGTTCCGCAGCTCGAATATCTCTCCGGGCCGTGCGCCGGTAATCAGGGCGGGTATGACCCGTGAGTCCGAGCAGGTAATGAAGAGCGCCTCGGGATATTGCCCCTCGGCCAGTTTCCGGTATTCAACGTTCTCGAAATCGACCCGTCGCTTGAACGAGCGGGCGCGGTCCAGCAACGCCTTCAACGGTGCCTCCAGGGTGGGGAGTTCGGCAAGTTCACAGCACCGTAGAGGAGCCGACACCAGAGGAAGGTTAAGTAAAGGCCAGAGCGCGTCCAGCAATTGGACATTATTTGCCGCAACTCCCTGCAAGCGCTTGTTTCTTGTAGCGTGTCGACGTCAGGGCAGAGAATGCAAATTCACCGAGAGACAGGACGCATGGGCATACGAGTGCTGCTCATCGAGGACGACGAGACGATCGCCGAACCGCTCGCCGAGGGCCTCGGCCACTTCGGTCTGACGGTGGATCACGTGACCACCGGCGCCGAGGGACTGAGAAGGCCGTACGGCGATGTCGTCCTGCTCGACCTCGGGTTGCCGGACATGGACGGCATCGACGTGTGCCGGGGCATCCGGCGGGTCTCGGACGTGCCGGTCATCATCCTGAGTGCGCGGGGTGAGGAGGCCGACCGGGTGCTGGGCCTGGAGCTGGGGGCGGACGACTATCTGGCGAAGCCGTTCAGCGTGCGGGAGTTGGTGGCGCGGGTGCGGGCGGTGACCCGGCGGACGCAGCGCACGGAGGCGGTGGCGGAGCCGAGCGGCTCGGCGGCGCCGGTCGGCTTGGCGGCGTCCGTGGACATGACCGCGCCTCTGGACATGGCGGCGCCGGTCGAGCGGGGACGTACGGAAGCGCTGGTGGAGCGGCTGCGCACGGAGGCGGCGGCTTCATCGGCGGTCACCCGGACACCCGCACCGCTGTCCCCGCCGGCCGCACCCCCGTCGCGCGAGACCGCGCCGGGCCCGGCGTACGAGGAGTCAGCACCCTCACCCTCGTACGCCCCCGGCCCCCTCGTCGTCGACCGCCGCACCCGTCAGGTCTGGGTCGGCGAGGTCCCCGTCACCCTCACCCCCAAGGAGTTCGAGCTGCTGGCGCTGCTGACCGAGGATCCCGGCGCGGTCTACTCCAGGCAGCAGATCCTGGACCGGGTGTGGGACCCGCACTACGAGGGCCCGACCAAGACGCTGGACGTCCATGTCGCGGCGCTGCGGCGGAAGCTGGGGCATCCGGCATGGATCCAGACCCTGCGCGGGGTCGGTTTCCGGCTGGCGGTGCAGACCGAGCCGGGCGGGCCTCAGGTGTCCTCGCCATGACCCGCCGGCTGCTGCTCAGCTACCTCAGTCTCGCCGCGCTCGTCCTGGCCTGCCTGGAGATCCCGCTGGGTTTCGTCTACTCGCGCAGCGAGCGGGAGCGGGTGGTGAGCGCGGCGAAGGACGAGGCGGAGTCGGTGGCCGCGTACGCGTCGCTGTCCCTCAGCACCGGCCGCGCCGAGCGGGATCTGCCGCGCCGGGTGGTGCGCTGCGCCGAGCGCATCGGCGGGCAGGTGGTGATCGTGGACGCCTCGGGCGCCCTGCTCGCCACCTCGCACCCGCGGGCCTCGGTGATGTCCTCCAACCTGGCCTCCCGCCCCGGTATCGCGGCCGCCCTGCGCGGCACGTCCACCGTGGACGTCCGTACGTCGACCATCGGCGGCGTCGAGTATCTGTCGGTCGCCGGTCCGGTCATGCGCGATGCCCGGCTGCAGGGTGCCGTGTGGCTGACGCTGCCGACGCGGACGGTGCATGAACGCGTCCATCACGTCTGGCTGTTGCTGGCGCTCGGCGGGCTCGGGGTGCTCACCGCGGTCGCGGTGGTCGGGTTCGCCATCGCCTGCTGGGCCGGCCGTCCCATCCGTGAACTGGAGCGCGCCACTCATGAGTTGGCGGAGGGCGGGCGGGCCCGTCCGGTGACGATGACGAAGGGTCCGCCGGAGGTCCGCCGGCTGGCCGCCGCGTTCAACCGTACGGCGGCCCGGCTCGCCCATCTCCTCGCCGCGCAGCGGGCGTTCGCGGGCGAGGCGTCGCACCAGCTGAAGACGCCGCTCGCGGCGTTGCGGCTGCGGCTGGAGAACCTGGAGCCGAACGTCTCCGACCGCGGTATCGGCAGTCTCACCGCCGCCGTGACCGAGACGGACCGGCTCGCGCGGATGGTCGAGGGGCTGCTGGCGATGGCCCGCCTGGAGGAGGACTCCGCGACGCCCGCCCCGGTCGACGTGGGCGCGGTCTGCGCGGAGCGGCACCGCACCTGGCTGCCGCTGTTCGGGCAGCAGCGGGTCGCACTGGTGCTGTTCGCGGGCAGTGTGGGGCCGGTCCTTGCGGTGCCGGGCGGGGTCGAGCAGATCGTGGACAACCTGCTCTCCAACGCCCTGCGTGCCTCCCCGCCCGACAGCACCGTCGCCATCGAGCTACGGCTGCATGTGCCGGCCCGCCGTGCCCTGCGCGACGCCCGCCCCGCCTGGGTCGACCTGCACATCACCGACGAGGGGCCCGGCATGACCTCGGAGCAGCGCGCTCGCGCCTTCGACCGCTTCTGGCGCGCGCCGGGTGCCCCCAAGGGCGGTACCGGGCTCGGCCTTTCGCTGGTCCACCGGCTCGCGCACGCGAGCGGCGGTGAGGCGAGCCTGCACGCCTCGGCCGCGGGCGGCCTGGACGCGGTGGTCCGGCTGCCGTCGGCGGAACCGCCGCGCGAGACGCACGGGCCGGGAGTCGAGCGGCCCGGGCAGCGGAGGCGGGGGCGGGGGGTGCCGGCGCTGCGCGCCTGACCTGCTCCCCCATGGACGGCTTTTCGGTACGCCGTCCGATGGCCATTAACTGGCTACGATCCGTCCACCATGCTCCCTTAGGTTCCATGCCGCTCCCTCTGGCACAACCCCGTCGTCGACCGGCGGCGGGGCGGTACGGCACCTATTGGAGTGAGAGTGGAACGTCGTAGCCTCCTGCGTGCGGCCGTCCTTGGCGGCTCTGCCGCCGTGTTCGGCGGAACCCTGTGGCGCGGCGCCGCGTACGCGGCCCCGGCCCAGCCCGGCACCGGCCCCTACGGGGCGCTGGGTTCCCCCGACGCCAACGGCATCAGACTCCCGAGCGGCTTCACCAGCCGCGTCATCGCCCGCTCCGGGCAGACGGTCTCCGGTACGTCGTACACCTGGCACAACGCCCCTGACGGCGGCGCGTGTTACGCGGACGGCAGTGGCTGGATCTACGTCTCCAACTCCGAGATCAACCCCTCCGGCGGCGCGAGCGCGGTGAAGTTCTCGTCGGCGGGCGCGATCACGGCCGCGTACCGCATCCTCTCCTCCACCCGCCAGAACTGCGCGGGCGGCAAGACCCCGTGGAACACCTGGCTGTCCTGCGAGGAGGTGTCCCTCGGCTACGTCTACGAGACGGACCCGTGGGGCACTCAGGCGGCGGTCCGCCGTGCGGCGATGGGCCGCTTCAAGCACGAGGCGGCGGCCGCGGACCCGGTGCGCAAGGTGATCTACCTGACCGAGGACGAGACGAACGGCCGCTTCTACCGCTTCGTCCCGACGACCTGGGGCGACCTGTCCTCGGGCACCCTCCAGGTCATGGTCGCGGGCAGCGCCACCTCGGGCTCCTTCACCTGGGCCGACATCCCCGACCCGGACGGCTCCCCGACGGCCACCCGCTCCCAGGTGTCGGGCTCCAAGTCCTTCAACGGCGGCGAGGGCTGCCACTACGCCGACGACACGGTGTGGTTCACGACGAAGGGCGACAACCGGGTCTGGCAGCTCAACCTCACCTCGAACACCTACGAGCTGGCCTACGACGACTCCCTCGTCACCTCCGGCACGGCCCCACTCACGGGCGTCGACAACATCACCGGCACCTCCTCCGGCGACCTCTTCGTAGCCGAGGACGGCGGCAACATGGAGATCTGCGTCATCACTCCGGCCGACGTCATCGCCCCGTTCCTCCGCATCGACGGCCAGTCGGGCTCGGAGATCACGGGCCCTGCCTTCTCCCCCGACGGCACCCGGCTCTACTTCTCCAGCCAGCGGGGCACCAGCGGGAGTTCGTCGGGCGGGATCACGTATGAGGTGAAGGGCCCGTTCCGCGCGTAGCGGTTACAAATCAGACACACCGTCTCCACAACTACTCTCCGCGCAATACGGTCATCCCCTCACGCACCACCAGTGGGGGGATGACATGACCAATCCGTACGCCTCGGCACCCATGCCGCAGCAGCCCGTGCCGCCACAGCGACCCTTCCGCCCGGCCCCCAAGTGGGCCCGCAAGCGCTACATACTTCCCGCCCTGGGGCTGGCCTTCTTCGTGGGCATCGGCGCGGGCGCGTCGGGCGAGGACTCGCAGACCACCGAGGCAAAGCCGACGTCGGCCTCACCACAACCCACGGTCACCGTCACGGCGACCACGACCGCCGCAGCCGAAGACCCCGAACCGGCGCCGACGGTGACGGCCACGAAGACGGTGAAGGTCACCACGACGGCCACGGCGACCCCGGCAGCGGGCGACGACTCCGCGTCCGGCGATTCCGCGTCCGGCAATTCCGATGACGACGGCGGCTCGTCAGGCGGCAGTGCCGTCCACTACGCCAACTGCAGCGCGGCCCGCGCCGCCGGCGCCGCGCCCGTCCACCGGGGCGAGCCTGGCTACGGGTCCCATCTGGACCGGGACAACGACGGGGTCGGCTGCGACAGTTGAGGGCAGGCCGACGCCCCGGCGTGGAAGTAGGCGGCGCACAGAGCCGGGTTACCCGGAACCCCACGGCCAAGACGCCGGGGAACAAGCTGGAACTCAGCGGCTTCCGCAGACGACACTCCCGCGCAATCACCCGTCCGAGGGACCCTGGGCCTCGTCCGATGCGCCCAAGATCCATCCTCCCGAAAGAGGCGTCACTATGAGTCTCAAGCAGGAGGCCCGCACCACCGAACGGGCTTGGCGGCATGATCGGTGGGGCGGGCACCGAGTACCAGGAGGTACCGCTATGAGTGTGGCTCCCATCCGCTCCGCACCGCCCGTCACCCGCCCGAGGAACTGGGCGGCCCTGCTGATCGTGATCGTGATCGTCTATGTCCCGGCGACGCAGATCCAGGACATCCTGACCAGCCTGATCGCACTGTCAGGAGTACTCGTCTCGGGCTCGGCAGTGAGAGCCGTATCCGCGCGGCAGCCGCAGACGACCACCTGACGACGCCTGGGCAGCCACCTCGGCGCGAGACTCGAAGATCATGGCCCGGCGTCGTGCGGATGATGCAGGCGAGGGCGGCACCCGCACAGGGTGTACGGCTGGCTTCCCGACCCGGGAGGCCGGCCGTTTTTTCATGCCCCCGGGGCACTCTCGGGGCACATCGTGCTTCCTTGTCAGCGCACCTGGTCGCTCTTCGGCCCGATGCCTTTGATCCTGGTCGGAGTTCCGTCCGGGGCGAACGAGTGGTGGAAGGTGAAGGCGTGCGGCGCGGAGCCGTGGTCGTGGAGGTGTTCCAGCCTGGAAACCCCGTCCTGCCAGGTGGGTATCACGCCGTCGGAGACCCACCAGCACACGTAGTTCGGGTGCCCTGTCCTCTCGAACCAGTCGTAACGCCTGTTCAGCGCCTCACAGTGCAGACCGGTGTAGACGGCGTCGAGGGCGGGGCGCAGGTCGGTCCAGAGTGAGAGGGTCGCGGCCAGGGCGGTGGTTTCCACCGTATGGCCCTTGCCGTACCAGGTCGGTACGGCGAACTCTCCCCATGCACCCCAGTCCGCCTCGAAGAGCATGCCCCGGTCCGCGTCTGCCGGTTCAGCACGCGCGAGGTATCCGGGGTGCTGACTGATCTTCCGGTAGACGGCCTCACCAATGTCGTAGAACTCGCGCGTGAGAGGTGCGGGATCGGCGAGAGGTGACTTCAGGACGCCGAATGTGTACAGAGCAAGATGGGGCATGCGTCTCTCCCTGGTTGAGGCTGCCTGGTGAGGACCCGGTTCGGCGGCTTACGCATGGGGGCGAGGGTTCGTGAGGCATGACCGACTCATCCCGTCGCGGGTGGCTCAGCCCGAAGGAACTCCTGCGCGACCGTGGGCGATCGCCGGGGACCAGGTGAAGGTAGCTGCCTCTGCGGGCCCTGTCGAAGTTGCGTTCTCCCTGTCCAAGTGGCTTCTTGCACCGTCCGCACCCCTGTCCGACAGCCCCGAGTGCCGCCGGCGTGGCCGGTTCGCCCAGGCGGGCCTGCCCGGGCTGGGTGTTGGACCTGTACGCCCGCACCTGGCGGGGCGAACAGCTCGGCAATGGCGAGTACGTGATCAGCGCGGACGAGAAGACCTCCATCCAGGGCCGGTGCGGCCCTCCAGACCGAGCTCGGGCCGCCTCGCATCCTTTGACGGTCGCGTCGACTATCCGACCAGCATGGATAAAACGCTCACGAAATGACCGTTTTGCTCGGTCTGCTCTGGCAGAGTCGCTGCGTGTTCAGGAGTGCGTGAAGCGAGGTGCCCCAAGCGCCCAGTGACCAGGGAAATGCCATGAGCGACGCAGGAGGCTGCTCCGGCCGGAACGAACACCGGAGTACGGGCCGCAGCGCCGGGGACGGTGCTGCGTCGCCTGTCCCGGGCGCGGAGAGTCCGGCTCAGCCGGCTCCGGGTGGGCCGGGCGGAGGGCGCGTCGCGTCCGCGGGGTCCGAACGAGGGGCCGAGGCCGCCGTCCTGGCGGGCGTTGATCACCGTCCTGCTGACGGCTCTCGTGATGGCGCAGCATGCTGTGGTCGTCCGCGACCCATCAGCCCTCAGGAAGAGGGCGGTATCGCCGCCGTCCCGCCCGCATGAACCGGCCGCGCCCCGCATCCCGCCGCCGAGACCGGGCCGGCCAAGCACCGTGCCGCACCCCCCAAGCCTGCGGCAACGGCTCGACAGGACGGCGTCTCGCCCGTCTCCCGGTCCCACCTGAACCTCCAGGCTCGGCCCGTGGGACAGCCTGAGCAGCGCGCCGAGGGCGCGGGGCCGTTCACCACCCGGCTCACCTGGCAGCCTCCCGGCGGCGGCACCGCCGTGTGGGACTCCCGGCTCGCGCGCCGGCGCGGAGTACTCGCCGTCCGTCCCCACGGTGCGGCGGCGACTCGGCACATCCGTGCGGACGCCGTCGCCATCGCCCGCCTGCGCAGACTCAACGCCATCGCGGCGATCGCCTTCGTCATCGGCGGGGCACTCTTCGCCGCCGGCGCGGCCGTCGCCCAGTTCGGCTCCGGCGACGCCACCGAGTGCGCCTCGATCTACTTCGCCGGCGGCCTGTTCTTCAACACCGGCGGGTACGTTTCACTGCTCCAGGTGCTCAACGCGCCCCGCCACGAAGGCGGCGGCGAAGGCCGACTGGTCACCCCCCACTGGCGATGGTGGAGCTACGAGCCGATGCGGGTGGACTGGCTGAGCGCGTTCGTCCTGTTCGTGGGCACCCTCGTCTTCTCCGTCGACCTGCTGGACTCCTTCCTGCAGGGACTGAACGTCCACCAGGTCAACCGGCTGATCTGGGTGCCCAATGTGATCGGCTGCGCACTCTTCCTGATCTCCGGCCACCTGGGCTTTGTCGAGATCTGCCACGGCCGGCCCTGTCTGCGCCCGCACAGCCTCGGCTGGCGGATCGTCGCCGTGAATCAGCTCGGCTCCGCCCTCTTCATGGTCTCCGCGCTGGCTGCCTACACCCGCCCCGCCACCGACAGCCTCGTCAACGCCGACATCGCCAACTGGGGCACCCTCACCGGCGCCCTGTGCTTCTCCCTCGCCGGGCTCCTCCAACTCGGTGAACGTCCATAGACCCGTAGGCGAGGTGCTGCTGAGCAACTGCCTCACCGTCGCCGGCACAGTGCTTCAAAGAAGCCCCGACAGCCGGGCCACCTGGGGGCGAGGGGGACCGCCCCGGAAGGTGCCGAATGACGCGAGAGAGGGCGGCACCCCCGCACAGGGTGCCGCCCTCCTTGGTGCACCGGAGCCGCCGCCCATCGGTCTTGAGGGTCGGGGACAGGCGACGACTCCGGAGTTGCGTGGCCGTGAGGCCTAGCGGTGGTCGCTGCCCACCGAAGTGGAGGCCGCGCGGCCGGCCTCGAGGCGGGCGACCGGGATGCGGAACGGGGAGCAGGAGACGTAGTCGAGGCCGACCTCGTGGAAGAAGTGGACCGACTCGGGGTCGCCGCCGTGCTCGCCGCAGACGCCGAGCTTGAGGTCGGGGCGGGTCTCACGGCCCGCCTTGGCCGCGGACGCGACCAGGGAGCCCACGCCGTCCTTGTCGATGGTCTCGAACGGGGAGACGCCGAAGATGCCCTTCTCCAGGTACGCCGTGAAGAACGAGGCCTCCACGTCGTCCCGGCTGAAGCCCCACACCGTCTGGGTGAGGTCGTTCGTGCCGAAGGAGAAGAACTCCGCCGCCTCGGCGATCTGACCGGCCGTGAGGGCGGCGCGCGGCAGCTCGATCATCGTGCCGATGGAGAGCTTCAGCTTCGTACCCGTCGCCGCCTCGACCTCCGCGATGACCTGGTCGGCCTCCTCGCGGACGATCTCCAGCTCCTGGACGGTGCCGACGAGCGGGATCATGATCTCGGCGCGCGGGTCGCCCTTGGCGTTCTTGCGCTCGGCGGCGGCTTCCGCGATCGCGCGGACCTGCATCGTGAACAGGCCGGGAATGACCAGGCCCAGGCGTACGCCGCGCAGGCCCAGCATCGGGTTCTGCTCGTGCAGGCGGTGCACGGCCTGGAGCAGGCGCAGCTCGTTCTCGTGCGGCTCCTGGCGGGACTCCGCGAGGGCGACACGGACCGACAGCTCGGTGATGTCGGGGAGGAACTCGTGCAGCGGCGGGTCCAGGAGACGGACCGTCACCGGGAGGCCGTCCATCGCCGAGAACAGCTCGACGAAGTCCTTCTTCTGCAGCGGCAGCAGCTCCGAGAGGGCGGCCTCGCGGACCTCCTCGGTGTCGGCGAGGATCAGCTTCTCGACCATCTCGCGGCGCTCACCGAGGAACATGTGCTCCGTACGGCACAGACCGATGCCCTGGGCGCCGAAGCGACGGGCGCGCATCGCGTCCTCGGCGTTGTCCGCGTTGGCGCGCACCCGCAGGCGCCGCTTGCGGTCGGCGAACGCCATGATCCGGTGCACGGCCTCGACCAGCTCGTCGGCGTCGTTGGCGCCCGCGTGCATCCGGCCCTCGAAGTACTCCACGACCGGGGACGGGACGACCGGGACCTCGCCCAGGTACACCTTGCCGTTGGAGCCGTCGATGGAGATCAGGTCGCCCTCCTCCACGACGTGTCCGCCCGGAACCGTCATACGGCGGCGCTTGGTGTCGACCTCCAGCTCCTCGGCGCCGCAGACACAGGTCTTGCCCATGCCGCGCGCCACCACGGCCGCGTGCGAGGTCTTGCCGCCACGGGAGGTCAGGATGCCCTCGGCGGCGATCATGCCGTCCAGGTCGTCGGGGTTGGTCTCCCGGCGGACCAGGATGACCTTCTCGCCGGAACGCGACCACTTCACCGCGGTGTACGAGTCGAAGACCGCCTTGCCGACCGCCGCACCCGGCGACGCCGCGATGCCCCGGCCGACCTGCTCGACCTTGGCCTCGTCGTCGAACTTCGGGAACATCAGCTGCGCGAGCTGGGCGCCGTTGACGCGCTGGAGCGCCTCCGCCTCGTCGATCAGGCCCTGGTCCACCAGCTGCGTCGCGATACGGAAGGCGGCGCCCGCCGTGCGCTTGCCGACGCGCGTCTGGAGCATCCACAGCTGACCGCGCTCGATGGTGAACTCGATGTCGCAGAGGTCCTTGTAGTGGTTCTCCAGCGTCTCCATGATCTGCATCAGCTGGTCGTACGACTTCTTGTCGATCGACTCCAGCTCCGCCAGCGGGACGGTGTTGCGGATGCCCGCGACCACGTCCTCGCCCTGGGCGTTCTGCAGGTAGTCGCCGTAGACGCCCTGGTGGCCGGAGGCGGGGTCACGGGTGAAGGCGACGCCCGTGCCGGAGTCCGGGCCCAGGTTGCCGAAGACCATCGAGCAGACGTTGACGGCCGTGCCCAGGTCGTGCGGGATGCGCTCCTGACGGCGGTACAGCTTGGCGCGGTCGGTGTTCCAGGAGTCGAAGACCGCGTGGATGGCGAGGTCCATCTGCTCACGCGGGTCCTGCGGGAAGTCCCGGCCGGCCTCGGTCTTGACGATCTTCTTGAACTTGGTGACCAGCTTCTTGAGGTCGGCCGCCTCCAGGTCCGTGTCGACCGAGACCTTCTTGGTGGCCTTCGCCGCCTCCAGCGCCTCCTCGAAGAGGTCCCCCTCGACGCCGAGCACGGTCTTGCCGAACATCTGGATGAGGCGCCGGTAGGAGTCCCACGCGAACCGCTCGTCGCCGGCCTGTTCGGCGAGGCCCTTCACGGACTTGTCGGAGAGCCCGATGTTGAGGACCGTGTCCATCATTCCGGGCATGGAGAACTTGGCGCCGGAACGGACCGAGACGAGCAGCGGGTTGTCGGCCTGGCCGAGCTTCTTGCCCATGCGGGCCTCAAGGGCGTCGAGGTGCGCACTCACCTCGTCACGCAGTGCCGCGGGCTCCTCGCCACTGTCGAGGTAGACCTTGCAGGCTTCCGTCGTGATCGTGAAGCCGGGGGGAACGGGAAGCCCCAGGTTGGTCATCTCGGCGAGGTTCGCGCCCTTGCCACCCAGGAGGTCCTTGAGGTCCTTGTTTCCCTCGGTGAAGTCGTAAACGAACTTCGCTACGTGGGGTTCTTTGTTTTCCGACACGGTCTCGACTCCCTCGAGGACGCGGTGGCTGCCCTGACGGCGAGGAACATACCCAGATCGAAGGCGCCTGGGTACGTCTACTCACGCGTCATGCGCCTGTAACCACCCGTCCGCCAGTGGATCGAAAGTCAAGGCTTGGCAAGCCGCGACGGCCGGATGTTTTCACTTCTTGAACGCAAGAGGGTTCACAGGTGCGGTTTATCGCTCAGATGAGCAGCCATCCCGCACGTTTGATTTCGATCGATGAACGATCAAAGGGTGGCACCGAGTGCCACCCTTTGGAGAAGTGCAGCCGCTCAAGATCCGCTCATCTGAGCGCAACCCTTATCAAGGGTGGCGAGAATCACGCTGCCACAGCCGCCGAGATTTCACCATGCGGACGTGCCCCGAGACGGAAACACGGACGTCACACACCCAGCGCGAGCAGCCGTTCCTCCACCCGGGAGGGCGCGTACAGATGCTCCACGACCAGCGCCCCGGCACCCACCAGACCGGCCCGCTCCCCCAGCCGCGAGGTCACGACGTTCAGATGAGCGGTGGAGCGCGGCAGCGCCCGCTGGTACAGCAACTCCCGTACGCCGGTGAGGAAGGGCGTCCCCGCCAGATCCCCGGCGATCATCAGCACCCCGGGATTGAGCAGCGTCACGACCGTCGCCAGTACGTCCCCGACCTGCCGCCCGGCGTCCCGTGCCAGCGCCGCCGCCCCTGGATGCCCGGACGCCAGCACGTCCCGCACATCCGAGCCGGACGCCGCAGGCACCCCGGTCCCGGCCAGCCTCCGGGCCACCGCGCCGCCACTGGCGACGGCCGCGAGACAGCCGTACGAACCGCACCGGCACAGCGCGTCCGCGCCCGCCGGCACCCGGATGTGGCCGATGTCGCCGGCGCCCCCGTCGATGCCCCGGTAGATGGCGCCGTCGACCACGACCCCGGCGCCGATGCCGGTCGACACCTTGACCAGGACGAACGCCGAGCAGTCGGGGAAACCCGTGCGCTGTTCGCCGTACGCCATGAGGTTGGCGTCGTTGTCGACCAGCACCGGGACCGGCGCGGCGCCGGTGGCCTCGGTGAAGGCCCTGGCCAGGCGTCCGGTTATGTCGTAGCCGTCCCAGCCGGGCATGATCGGCGGCTGGACGACCCGGCCGGTCCCGCTGTCCACCGGCCCCGGCACCGCGAGCCCGATGCCGCCCACCTCGTCGGCCCGGCGCCCGGTCTTCTCCAGCAGCTCGGCGAACCAGTGCCCCAGCTCGCCCAGCACCACGTCCGGTCCGTCCTCGATGACCAGCGTGCCGGTGTGCTCGGCGAGGATCTCGCCGGTCAGGGACAGTACGGCGGCACGCGCGTGCCGGGTCTCCAGGTCGGCGACGAGGACCACGGCGTGGGCGTCGTCGAACTCCAGGGTGATGGAGGGACGGCCGCCCAGCGGGGAGTCCACGGGACCGCCGGCGCCCTCGCGCAGCCAGCCGGCCCGGAAGAGGCGGTCGAGGCGCTGGCCGACGGTGGCCCGGGAGAGGCCGGTGGCCTGCTGGAGCGCTCCGCGCGTGACGGCGCGCCCGCTCCGCACCAGTTCGAGCAGTTCCCCGGCACTCGCTTGGCCCCGTGCGCTCATGCACACCCCCTTGTGCTTCTCAACTCTGCATTACATATTGGGTTTTGCGTGTTAAATAGACGTAACCCTACGGTAGCCATGACCGAACCGGTCGGCCGGACGTCTTTCGGGGAGCCCCGAGTGGATCGCACTGCCCAGCTCACAGCCCGCCCCATCGAGCGTGACATTGCATACGATCCGCCTCCCGTGGCGGATTCACTGCACGTCAGGGCTGCCCGGGTGCTGGAGGACAACTGGACGGGCGCCTCGACGGTGCCCTCGCGCAACCTGTATCCGCACCAGTGGTCCTGGGACTCGGCGTTCATCGCGATCGGCCTGAGGCATGTCTCGCCGCTGCGGGCGCAGACGGAGCTGGAGACGCTGCTCGGCGCCCAGTGGGGTGACGGGCGGATCCCGCACATCGTCTTCAACCCCTCCGTGCCGCTCGACGCCTACTTCCCGAGCCCCGACTTCTGGCGCTCCTCGACCGCGGGGCGTGCTGCGGGCGCCCCGCGCACCGTACAGACCTCCGGCATCGTGCAACCACCGGTGCACGCGCTGGCGGCCTGGCTGGTGCACCGCGCCGACCCGGGACTGTCCCGGGCGCGCGGCTTCCTCACCCGGATGTATCCCCGCCTCGCCGCCTGGCACCGCTATCTGCTGCACCGGCGCGACCTCGGCGCAGGCGGCCTCGCGTCCGTCGTGCACCCCTGGGAACAGGGTATGGACAACAGCCCCTGCTGGGACGCCCCGCTCGCCCGCGTCACCCCGGCCGCGGCCCGCTCCTTCCGCCGCGCCGACCTCGACCACGGGGCGGCCGAGGACCGGCCGACGGATCTGGACTACGGGCGGTATGTGCGGCTGGCGACGGACTACCGGGACGGCGGGTATGCGGACGGCGCCGGGGACTTCGCGGTCGAGGACCCCGCGTTCAACGCCCTGCTCATCGCGTCCGAGCACGCGCTGGCCGAGATCGCCCGGGAGCTGGGGGCGACGGGCACGGCCCGGCACGCGCGCGCCGAGCGGCTGACGGCGGCGCTGATCGAGCGACTGTGGGACCCGGCGGAGGGCATGTTCTTCTGCCGGGACGTGCGCAGCGAGGGGCGGGGCGACGGACCGGTCGAGCCGCGGAGCGACGGGCTGGGCGAGCGGCGGACCGGCGGGTCGGCGACAGGGGAGCCGATCCGCGAGCGCAGCGTCTCCGGCCTCGTCCCCCTCCTCCTCCCCACCCTCCCCCGCGACATCGCCGCCGCGCTGGTGCGGACGCTGGGCGGACCCCACTTCGGCCTCGGCGGCACGACCCGCCTCGTGCCGAGCTACGACCTGCTCGGCGAGGCCTTCGAACCGCACCGCTACTGGCGTGGCCCGGCCTGGTTCAACACCGGCTGGCTGCTGGAGCGCGGGCTCCGGCTGCACGGCGAGCGCGGCCGGGCCGACGCCCTGCGCAGGGCGATCCTGCACACCGCCGACGTCTCCGGGTTCGCGGAGTACGTCAACCCGTACAGCGGCGACGCCTGCGGAGCCACCGGCTTCAGCTGGACCGCCGCGCTCACGCTCGACCTGCTGCACGACCACCCCGCGTGGGACACGAACGCCGTCAAGGAACTCAAGGGAGGGGACCGGGGATGACGGACCGCCATCATCTGCTCGTCTACGGGGGAACGTTCGCCGCCGTGGGCGACGGCGGGGACATCAGCGGCGTACGCGCCGCCGGCTCTCCGGAGGGCTTATTCGTACGGGACGCCCGGCATCTGAGCCGCTGGCAGCTCACCGTGGACGGCGCGGTACCGGAGGCGCTCTCCCCGGTCGCCGACGGGGACACGGCCCGCTGTGTCCTGGTCCCGCGCGGCGGCCGCAACGAGCCTCCGGCCTACACGCTCTTCCGTGAACAGGCCGTCGGGGACGGGTCGTTCATCGAGTCGCTGCGTGTGACGAGCAACCGGCCGGTGCCGACGACGATCCGTCTGGCCGTCACCGCGGACGCCGACTTCACCGACCAGTTCGAACTGCGCTCCGACCACCGCACGTACGCCAAGACCGGTGCCACCCGCTCCCGCCAGGTCCTGGACCACGGCGTGGAGTTCACGTACCAGCGAGGCGAATGGCGTTCGATCACCACCGTGACCGCGGACCCCGCGCCCGACGGCGTGGAGGAGACCGGCACCGGCGCCCGCCGCCTGGTCTGGGCCCTCGACCTCGACCCGCACGGCACGGCGGAGCTGACCCTCCGGGTGATGGCCCGCCCGCACGGCGACAAACGCGCCCTGCGCGTCCCTCGCTCCCCCGCGGCCCTGTCCTCCCAACTCCTCGCCGTGGAGGGCGAGTTCGTGGAGGGCGTGGCCTTCCCGACCGGCTGGCCCGAGCTGGCCGCCGCCTGTGCCCGGGGCCTTGCCGACCTGGCCGCGCTCCAGGTCCCCGCGACGGGCCCGGACGGCGAGGAACTGCGCGTTCCCGCGGCCGGCGCCCCCTGGTTCCTGACCCTGCTGGGCCGCGACGCCCTCCTCACCTCGCTCTTCGCCCTCCCCTACCGCCCCCGCCTCGCCGCCGCCACCCTCCCCGCACTGGCCGCGACCCAGGCCACGGAGATGGTCCCCGAGTCCGTCGCCCAGCCCGGCAAGATCGTGCACGAGGTGCGGCACGGCGAGCTGGCGCACTTCGGGCAGGTGCCGTACGGCCGCTACTACGGCTCGGTGGACGCGACGCCGCTGTTCCTGATCCTGCTCGGCGCATACGTGGAACAGACCGGCGACACAGCCCTGGCCCGAGCCCTGGAGCCCAACGCCCGCGCGGCGATCGGCTGGATGCTGGACCATGGCGGGCTGACCTCCCGCGGCTACCTGGTCTACCGCGCCGACCAGGGCGGCCTCGCCAACCAGAACTGGAAGGACTCCCCCGGCGCGATCTGCTCGGCCGACGGCACCCGCCCCGGCGGCCCCGTGATGGCGGCGGGCGCCCAGGGCTATGCGTACGACGCCCTGCGCCGCACCGGGTGGCTGGCCCGCACGGTGTGGCAGGACGAGACCTACGCGGCCCTCCTGGAACAGGCGGCGGGCGACCTCCGTGACCGTTTCCAGCGGGACTTCTGGATGCCGGAGCACTCCTTCCCCGCGCTGGCCCTGGACGGCGGGGGCCGGCAGGTCGACGCGCTCGCATCCGACGCGGGGCATCTCCTCTGGTCCGGGCTGCTGGACAAGGAGTACGGCGAGGCGGTGGGCCGTCGCCTCCTCGAACCGGACTTCTTCTCGGGCTGGGGAGTCCGCACCCTGGCCGCCGGCCAGCCTGCCTACCACCCCCTCTCCTACCACCGGGGCTCGGTCTGGCCGCACGACAACGCGCTGATCACCCTGGGCCTGGCTCGCTACGGCCTGCACGACGAGGCCCGCACGGTGGCCCACGCCCTGGTCGACGCGGCGACGACCACCGGCCACCGGCTCCCGGAGGTCCTCGCGGGCTACGGCCGTGACACCCACGCGGAGCCCGTGCCGTACCCGCACGCCTGCGTACGCGAGTCCCGCTCGGCGGCGGCCCCGCTGGCGCTCCTGACGG
Organism: Streptomyces sp. NBC_01017; assembly: GCF_045162795.1. Taxonomy (NCBI): domain Bacteria; kingdom Bacillati; phylum Actinomycetota; class Actinomycetes; order Kitasatosporales; family Streptomycetaceae; genus Streptomyces; species Streptomyces sp. NBC_01017. The sequence goes on along the minus strand of NZ_CP108683.1, from coordinate 7,273,989 downwards.
CGGTGGGAGGGGCGTAGACGTCTTGCCCGCGGGCCTGTTGGCCTGCCGTTTGCCCAGCGTTTGCCGAGCGCTGGGGCACCGGAGCTGAACACCGGCCGGGGGCCGGCCGTACGGGATGACGGCGGGCCCCCAGCCTCCCCAGCGAGGCCCGCCGCACCACTCCACCAGGGGCCTCGCACGGAAGGACCTTCGGGTGCCGGTCTTCACGCGCCTACGTCAACTACCCGGCAAGAAGAACACCTTGCCCGACGAGACGTCCCTCAGCGAGCCCACGCCGGCCGACGCCGGGGACTCCCCGCAGGCCCCGCCCGTACCCGCCGACGGCGAGGACACGGCACAGGAACCCGCCGCCCCCGACGACGAAAGCAGCACGGGTGGTGCGGGTGGGAACAACAACACGGGCGAAAGCGAAGCCGAGCCCGAAGCAAAGCCCCCGACCGACCGCGCCCTCAGAATCAGGCGCACCCTCCACTGGACGACCACCGCCCTCGCCGCCGCCCTGATCCTCGCCGCCCTCCTCCTCCCCAACACCCTCCCCGCCCTGCAGCCGAACACCTTCACCCGCATCCCCGCGGAGGCGATCATCGGCGCAGTCGTGATGCTCGCCCTCCCCCGCCGCCCACGAATAGCCGCGGCAACGCTCTACGGCATCGGCCTCGCCGTACTCACCGTGCTGAACCTCCTGGACATGGGCTTCAACGAGTACCTCGGCCGAGGCTTCAACGCCGCCCTCGACTGGGACCTCCTCCCCGACGCCCAGTCGTACGTCGCCGACACGATGGGCGGAGCCGTGGCCACCGGCGCTGCCATCGGCGGCGTCATCCTGATCCTGCTGCTGATGGCCCTGATGGCAGCCGCAACGATCCACCTCAGCGCCCTCCTCACGATGCACAGGGCGAGGGCCACCCAGGGGGCGCTCATGGCCGGCACCGTCTGGATCACCTGCACCGCACTCAATCTCCAGGCCTTCGGCACGCCGATCGCCTCCGACCACGCCGCCGGCGCTTTCAGGACCCACGCACAGCGGACGGTGGACTCCCTGGAGGACGAGGCCCGGTTCGCGAAGGAGGCCGAGGCCGACACCTTCGGCAACACGCCCCCCGACCAGCTGCTGCCGGACCTGCGCGGCAAGGACGTCGTCTTCACGTTCATCGAGAGCTACGGCCGCAGCGCCATCGAGGACCCGATCACGGCCCCCGGCGTCGGCAGAACCCTCGACGCGAGCAACGAGGCCCTGGCCAAGGCGGGCTTCCACGCGAGGAGCGGCTGGCTGACCTCGGCGACGTTCGGCGGCAGCAGCTGGCTGGGCCACTCCACGACCATGTCGGGCCTGTGGATCGACAACCAGCGCCGCTACCGCACCGTCACCGCCGGTGAGCACCTCACCCTCACCAAGGCGTTCCGGAAGACCGGAGCCTGGGACACGGTCGGAGTCATGCCCGGCGTGCAGAAGGGCTGGCCGGAGTCGAAGTGGTACGGCCTCGACAGGCTGTACAACGCCTGGCAACTGGGCTACAAGGGCCCGAAGTTCAGCTGGTCGACGATGCCCGACCAGTACGCCCTGGAGGCCTTCCAGCGCCGGATCCACGGCAAGAAGCACGACAAGCCGCTGATGTCCTTCGTCATCCTGACCTCAAGCCACCAGCCCTGGGCCCCGATCCCGGAGATGGTCGACTGGGACGACCTGGGCGACGGTTCGGTCTTCGACCCGATCCAGAAGGCGGGCAAGAAGCCGGGGGACGTCCTCACCGACACCACGAAGTCCCGCGAGGAGTACGGCAAGTCCGTGGAGTACTCGCTGACCAGCCTCACGCAGTGGATGGAGCGCTACGGCACCGACGACACGGTTCTCGTCTTCCTCGGCGATCACCAGCCCATGGCCCGCGTCAGCGGCAACCACGCCGGCCGTGACGTACCGATCTCCATCGTCGCCAAGGACCCGAAGGTCCTCGACAAGATCGCCGACTGGAACTGGACGGACGGCCTCAAGCCCGCCAAGGACGCCCCGGTCTGGAAGATGAGCGCGTTCCGGGACCGCTTCCTGACGGCGTACGGCTCGACACCGCACGCCTCGGACTAGTACTCAGCCCCCGGACGTGTCCAGCTCGGCGTCCTCGCCCACGCCCGCGCAGTCGTACGGGTCCTTCAGCCAGCCGTCCGGCAGCACCACCCGGTTGTTGCCGGACGTACGGCCACGGGGCCCGTCGGCTCCGGCAGGCCAGGCCTGGTCGAGGTCCAGCTCGTCCAGCCCGGACCGGAGTTCGGCCAGCGACGACGTGACGGCGAGCCGCTTGCGCATCTCGGAGCCGACGGCGAAGCCCTTCAGATACCAGGCGACGTGCTTGCGGAAGTCGATGACGCCACGCGCCTCGTCCCCGATCCACTCGCCGAGCAGCGTGGCGTGCCGGACCATGACTTCGGCGACCTCGCGCAGGCCGGGCCGCGCGACGGCTTCCGTACGCCCCTCGAAGGCCGCGACCAGATCGGCGAACAGCCACGGCCGCCCCAGGCACCCACGCCCGACGACCACCCCGTCGCACCCGGTCTCCCGCACCATCCGCACCGCGTCCTCGGCCGACCAGATGTCGCCGTTGCCGAGCACGGGGATCTCCGGCACGTGCTCCTTGAGCCGCGCGATGGCGTCCCAGTCGGCGGTGCCGCCGTAGTGCTGGGCGGCCGTGCGGCCGTGCAGCGCGATGGCCGTCACGCCCTCCTCGACGGCGATGCGGCCGGCGTCGAGGTAGGTGATGTGATCGTCGTCGATGCCCTTGCGCATCTTCATCGTGACCGGCAGGTCACCGGCCCCGCTGACCGCCTCCCGAAGGATCGCCCGCAGCAGGTTCCGCTTGAACGGCAGCGCGGAGCCGCCGCCCTTGCGCGTCACCTTCGGCACCGGGCACCCGAAGTTCAGGTCGATGTGGTCGGCCAGGCCCTCCTCCGCGATCATGCGGACGGCCTTGCCGACGGTGACCGGGTCGACGCCGTACAGCTGGATCGAGCGCGGCTTCTCGGTCGCGTCGAAGTGGATCAGCTGCATGGTCTTCTCGTTGCGCTCGACCAGCGCCCGGGTCGTGATCATCTCGCTGACGAACAGCCCCTTGCCGCCGCTGAACTCCCTGCACAGCGTGCGGAAGGGCGCGTTCGTGATCCCGGCCATCGGGGCCAGGACGACGGGCGGCTGCACGGTGTGCGGACCGATCGGCAGGGGCGGGGCGACGGGCGAGACAACGGGCGGGGCGGTCATGGACATCCACCCATTCTCACGTACCGGACCGGGTGCCGCGAAATTCATTAGTTAGGCGTACTATTCAAGGATGCCGGAGCTCAGCCCTCGCCGCCGACTGCTGGTCCTTGCGATCTGCTGCATGAGCCTGTTGATCGTGAGCCTCGACAACACCGTGCTCAATGTCGCCCTGCCCGCCCTGCAGCGCGACCTCGACGCGAGCACGTCGGGCCTGCAGTGGACGATCGACGCGTACACCCTCGTCCTCGCCTCGCTGCTGATGCTGGCCGGCTCCACGGCGGACCGGATCGGCCGCAAACGTGTCTTCATGGCGGGCCTGGTGGTCTTCACCATCGGCTCGGCGCTGTGCTCCGTCGCGCCGAACCTCGACGCTCTGATCGCGTTCCGGATGGTGCAGGCGGTGGGCGGTTCGATGCTCAACCCGGTCGCGATGTCGATCATCACCAACACCTTCACGGACCCGCGCGAGCGGGCTCGGGCGATCGGGGTGTGGGGTGGCGTGGTCGGCCTCTCGATGGCGGCGGGCCCGCTGGTCGGCGGGCTGCTGGTGGAGTCGGTCGGCTGGCGGTCGATCTTCTGGGTCAACCTGCCGGTGGGCCTGGCGGCGCTCCTCCTCACCCTCCGCTACGTCCCCGAGTCCCGCGCCGCGCGGGCCCGCCGCCCCGATCCGGTCGGCCAGGTGCTGGTCATGGCGCTGTTCGGCGCACTGACGTACTCGATCATCGCGGCGCCGACGGCACCCGCGTCGGAGACACTGCTCCTCGGCAGCGTGGCCCTGGCCGCACTGATCGCCCTCCTGATCTACGAGCCCCGCCGCGCCGAGCCCCTCATCGACCTGCGGTTCTTCCGTTCGGCGCCGTTCAGCGGGGCCACGGTGATCGCGGTCAGCGCGTTCGCGGCGCTGGGCGGGTTCCTGTTCCTGTCGACGCTGTACCTCCAGAACGTGCGGGGGCTCGACGCCCTGCACGCGGGGCTGTGGATGCTGCCGATGGCGACGCCGATGTTCCTGTGCGCACCCCTGTCGGGACGGCTGGTGGGCACCCGGGGGCCACGGCTGTCGTTGCTGATCGCCGGCACCGCGATGACCCTGAGCGCGGCCCTGTTCGCCCTCTTCGACGCCGAGACGTCCAACGCCACGCTGATCCTCGGGTACGCGATGTTCGGCATCGGCTTCGGGTTCGTCAACGCGCCGATAACCAACACGGCGGTCTCCGGTATGCCGCGCGCGCAGGCCGGGGTCGCGGCGGCCGTCGCGTCCACGAGCCGGCAGTTGGGGCAGACGCTCGGGGTGGCCGTGGTCGGTGCCGTGCTGGCGGCCGGGGTGTCGGTGTCGTCGTACCGGGAGACGTTCGTCGACGCCGCTGTGCCCGGCTGGTGGATCCTCACCGGGTGTGGGCTCATGGTCCTGATCGTGGGGGCGGTCACGAGCGGGCCGTGGGCTCGGCGTACTGCTGAACGCACGGCTGAGCGGCTGGAGTCGGTGGAGGTTCGCGACGCGTCCCGGGTCAGTGCGTAGGTGTGTGCGGGTCGGCGGCTAACGGCCGGTGGGGGCCGGTCGCGCAGCTCCCCGCGCCCCTGAGAGGGCGATTTCGTGCAGCTTCTCCAGGCGTTCCCGCGACTCCTCGTCCGCCGGCACGTACGTCACCATCCTCGGCCCCACCTCGGGACTCAGCCACAGGTCCGTGTGGTCGACGACCACCCGCCCCACATGCCGGTTGAGGAACTCCTTGCGCTTGCTGCGGTGGGCCACCACCTCGTGCCGGTCCCATGCCTCGCTGAACTCGGGGGACTCCGAGCGCAGGCGCTTGAGCAGCATCTTCCAGACGGGCTCGGCCAGGTGGCCGGCCATCGCGGCGCGGAAGCGCGCGGCCATGAGGCGCTGGGCCTCCTCCAGGTGCACGATCGACGACTGCCACTCCTCGTGCGTGTACGACAGGATCAAGCAGTTGCGGTCCTCGGGCGGCACCGCCTCCAGGTCGCAGAGCAGCAGACCGTAGGTGCGGTTGTGGGCGAGGATGTCGTAGCGGCTGTTCTGCAGACAGGCCGGGTACGGCTCCAGCTGCTCCAGGACGGCCCGCATCGCGGGCGTCACCGACGGGCAGGTCGTCGCCGGCGTCGGATCCACCGCCCCGGCCAGCTGGAAGAGGTGGGAACGCTCGCTGGGGTCGAGCATCAGCGTGCGGGCGAGCGCGTCCAGGACCTGGACGGAGACCTGGATGTCCCGCGCCTGCTCCAGCCACGTGTACCAGGTGACGCCCACGGCGGCGAGCTGGGCCACCTCCTCGCGGCGCAGGCCCGGGGTGCGGCGCCTGCGGCCGCGCGGCAGGCCGACCTGCTCGGGGGTGATGTGCTCGCGGCGGTGGCGCAGGAACGCGGCGAGTTCGTGGCGCCGGATCGCCGACGCGGCGACGGGGCGGGGAGCTTCGGTCGCCGTTTCCTGGGCCATGGTCGTCATTCCTCCAGCCTGCCGCTCCCCGGATCCTGTTTCCAGGTGCTTCCGCTACCAGGATAAGGACACTCTGGTACCCGTCTCGGAGCGGGCGCAGGCTGTTGGCCGTGACCGAAACCATCACTTCACGCAAGGCCCCGGCCATCGCGGCACCACCCTCGCTCGGCGGCCTCGGGCTCTTCACCGTGCTGCTGGGCGCGGCACTTCCGCTCATCGACTTCTTCATCGTCAACGTGGCCCTGCCCACCATCGGCCATGACCTCGCGGCGAGCGAGGCCGTGCTCGAACTCGTCGTCGCGGGCTACGGGTTGGCGTATGCCGTGCTGCTCGTCCTCGGCGGGCGGCTCGGTGACCTGTTCGGCCGGCGGCGCCTCTTCCTGGGCGGCATGGCGGCGTTCGGGCTGACCTCGCTGGCGTGCGGGCTCGCGCCCAGCGCGTGGACGCTCGTCGCGGCGCGGGTCGCACAGGGCGCGGCGTCGGCGGCGATGCTGCCGCAGGTGCTGGCCACGATTCAGTCGGCCACGAGCGGTCAGCGCCGCGCGAAGGCCATGGGCCTGTACGGCGCGACGGCCGGTCTGTCGATGGTGGCCGGGCAGATCCTCGGCGGCGTGCTCGTCGCCGCCGACATCGCGGGCACCGGCTGGCGCTCGGTCTTCCTCGTCAACGTCCCCGTCGTCCTCGTCGGCCTCTACCTGGCCTCCCGCGCGGTCCCGGAGACCCGCTCCCAGCGCCCCGAGCCGCTGGACGGGCCCGGCACGGTCCTGCTCGCCGTCTCCCTCCTCGCGCTGCTGGCCCCGCTCACCGAGGGCCGGGCGGCGGGCTGGCCGCTGTGGACGTGGCTGTCGCTGGCGGCGTTCCCGTTCGCGGCGGGGGCGTTCTACGCGGTGGAGCGCAGGGCGGACCGGGCGGGGCGCACCCCGCTCGTACCGCCGAGCCTGTTCGAGCTCACGTCCCTCCGGCGCGGCCTGGTGATGATCGTGCCGTTCTCGATCGGCTTCAGCGGCTTCATGTTCGTGATCGCGGTGGCGTTGCAGCAGGGCGCGGGACTCGGCCCGGTGGCGGCGGGACTGGCGCTCGTGCCGATGGCGGTGGTGTTCTTCTTCGTCTCGCTGGCCGGTCCCCGGCTGGTCGCCCGCTACGGCACCCGGGTCGTGACCGCCGGTGCGGTGATCCAGGGGGTGGGCGTGGCGCTGATGGCGGTGGCCGCCTGGCGCTTCTGGCCGGACCTCGGTTTCGTCGAGCTGCTTCCGGGCGCGGCGATAGCCGGAGCCGGGCAGGCCCTCCAACTCCCGGTCATCTTCCGGATCGTCCTCTCCGAGGTGCCGAACGCGCGGGCGGGCGTGGGCAGCGGGGTGATGATCACGACCCAGCAGTCGTCGCTGGCGCTGGGTGTGGCGACGCTGGGCACGCTCTTCCTCTCCCTGAGCTCGACGATGGGCATGGGCGACGCCCTGGTCACCACGCTCCTGGTCCAGTTGGCCGGAGTGGCGCTGACAGGCCTGCTCAGCCTGCGTCTGCCGCGCACGATCGGTTGACCCCACGTTGAGATCATCCGGTGAGGGTGTGGCCACAGGTTGGTCAACTCGCCGGGGAAAAGTCCCTGTTGATGTTGGTCTTGCTGCACACTCCTTGCTGCGCACGGCTGCTCCCAGCCGGGCACGCGGACTCGATGTCCTCGGACGCTGGAGGCGTCATGCTGGAGATCAACACGAGCAAGGTGAGCCGCTGGGACCACCACGGACGCGAGCACGTCGTGCGAGTACAACGCAAGGGCGCGCAACGCACGATCAGATGCGACACCTGCGGCTGGCGCAAGAACGCCCAGTTCCTGCCGTGGCTGAAGGCAGAGGAACACCTGGCGGAGGAACACCAGGCGACGGTGGACCCGACGGACGCCCAGTCCGACCGATGACCCACGCCCGATGACCGGCGTCCGCCGCTACCGCCCCGGCGACCGGGCGGCCGTCGAGGACATCTGCGTCCGCACGGCCCACGAGGGCGGCGACAGCCGGCCGCACTACCGGGATCCCGGCATCTTCCCGGCGGCCTTCGCGCTCCCGTACGTCGTCCTGGAACCGGATCTCGCGTTCGTCCTGGACGACGGGGCGGGCCGGGCGGTCGGCTACATCCTGGGCGCCGCGGACACCCCGCGCTTCGTGACGGCCTTCCGCACGAAGTGGCTGCCCGTGGCCGCCCGTCGCCACCCCGAGCCGCCCGATCCCCCGACCACCCCGGACGAGCGGATGCTCGGCCTGCTGCACCACCCGGAGCGCATGCTCGTCCCGGAGGTCGCGGCCTACCCGGCCCACCTCCACGTCGATCTGCTTCCGGCGTGGCAGGGCCGGGGCCACGGACGCGCGCTCATGCGCACCCTGCTGCAGGCCCTCCACGACAAGGAGGTCCCGGCCGTCCATCTCTCCATGGTCACGGCCAACACCCCGGCCAGGGCCTTCTACGACCGCCTCGGCTTCCACGCGATCGACGTCCCGGATCCGGGCCCGGTCACCTACCTCGGACGCACGACCGGCGAACCGGACCGCCCGTGACGGCTCAGCCCCGAGCCCGCAGCCCGCGCATCAGCAGGTCCAGGACCGCCTCGAACTCCGCCTCCACCCCGGGCTGTTCCCACTCCCCCGCGTAGTGCGGGTCGTGGAAGCGGTCGGTCGCCCGGAAGAGGGCGAGAGCTGTGGTGGCGGGGTTTTCGGCGGTGAAGGCCCCCGAGTCGGCGCCCGCCCGGACGATCTCGGTCAGCTGGCCGGTGAGCTCGGCGATGTGTTCGCCGACGACCGTCTCGACGGTCTCGGTGGTCAGCACCGAGTACGTGGCGAAGAGCTCCGGGTCGTCGAACGCCTTGCGGCGCTTGGCGGCGAACAGGGCGGCGAGCCACTCGCGCACCCGGGTCTCCGGGTCCAGGTCCGGGGCGGCGACGATGGCCGCCAGGACCCCGGTCGTCCGGTCCAGCCACCTCTTCGTCACCGCCTCCCGCAGCGCCGCCTTCGTACGGAAGTGCCGGTAGACGCTGCCATGGCTGACGCCGAGCGCGCGGGCCACGTCGACCACGGTGGCCTTGGCCGGGCCGTGGCGGCGCAGCACCTCCTCGGTGGCTTCGAGGATGCGCTCGGCGGTCAGGGTCGTGGGCGTCTGCGACATGCCCTAGACCGTACCCGGCCCAGGACCCGGCGCCGTGGCCACTACTTGCTGCCCAGGTGCGCCATCTGCGCGGCCGGGTAGCGGTCGCCCGCCGCCGCGTCCGCCGGCACCGCCTCCTCGATCGCCGTCAGGTCGGCCGCGTCCAGCGTGACGTCCAGCGCGCCCAGCGACTCGGTGAGCCGCTCCCGGGTGCGGGCGCCGACGAGCGGCACGATGTCGTCGCCGCGGGAGAGCACCCAGGCGATGGCGATCTGGGCGACGGAGACGCCCTTCTGCTCGGCGATCTTCCGCAGCGCCTCGACCAGGGTCAGGTTGTGCTGGAGGTTCTCGCCCTGGAAGCGGGGCGAGTAGGCGCGGAAGTCGTTCGCGGCGAGCTGCCGGTCCGGGGCGAAGTGGCCGGAGATCAGCCCGCGGGACAGCACGCCGTACGCGGTGATGGAGATCCCCAGCTCACGGGTGGTCGGCAGGACCGACTCCTCGACGCCGCGGGAGATCAGGGAGTACTCGATCTGGAGGTCGGCGATCGGCGCGGTCGCGGCGGCCCGGCGGATGGTGTCGGCGCCGACCTCGCTGAGGCCCACGTGCCGGACGTACCCCTTCTCGATCAGTTCCGCGATCGCGCCCACCGTCTCCTCGATCGGTACGTCGGGGTCGAGCCGGGCGATCCGGTACACGTCGATGTGGTCCACGCCGAGGCGCTGCAGCGAGTACGCGGCGAAGTTCTTCACGGCGGCGGGGCGGCCGTCGTAGCCGACCCAGCCGCCGTCCGGGTCCCGCAGCGCGCCGAACTTCACGCTGACCTGGGCCTGTTCGCGCAGCCCTGCGGGCGCGGCGCGCAGGGCCTCGCCGATCAGCATCTCGTTGTGGCCCATGCCGTAGAAGTCGCCGGTGTCGAGCAGGGTCACGCCGGCCTCCAGGGCGGCGTGCACGGTGGCGATCGACTCGGCGCGGTCCGCGTCGCCGTACAGCGCGGACATGCCCATGCAGCCGAGGCCGAGGGCGGAGACCTGGGGGCCGGTGGTTCCGAGGGAGCGAGTTTGCATCGTCATGCCCTCCACCATGCCCTAACAGCTGACAGATTTCAATATCTGTCAGCCCATACTTGTCAGTCCATACTTGCCGACCCATGCATCAACGTGGTCCAGACCTATTGACGAAAGGTCTGGACCACGAGCACTGTCATGCCTACGACACCTCACCGCACCCCCCACCGGGAGGCCCCGTATGCTCCGCCGCGCCCTGCGCCTGCTCGCCACCGCCCTGGCGACCGCCTGTCTGACCCAAGTCCCCGTCGCCGCCCCCGCCGTCGCCGCCGACACCTGTGCCGTGAAGTCGAAGCCGTCCGGCAAGGTCCTCCAGGGCTACTGGGAGAACTGGGACGGCGCCGCCAACGGCGTCCACCCGCCCTTCGGCTGGACCCCGATCACCGACTCCCGCATCGCGGCCCACGGCTACAACGTGATCAACGCGGCCTTCCCGGTGATCCGCTCCGACGGCACCGCGCTCTGGGAGGACGGCATGGACACGGGCGTAAAGGTGGCGACACCCGCGGAGATGTGCGCGGCGAAGGCGTCGGGCCAGACGCTCCTGCTCTCGATCGGCGGCGCGACGGCCGGCATCGACCTCAGTTCGACGGCCGTGGCGGACCGTTTCGTCGCGACGATCGTCCCGATCCTGAAGAAGTACAACTTCGACGGCATCGACATAGACATCGAGACGGGCCTGGTCGGCAGCGGAAACATCAGCCAACTCTCCCCATCGCAGGCCAACTTGATCCGCATCATCGACGGGGTCCTGGCCCAGATGCCGTCGAACTTCGGCCTCACCATGGCCCCCGAGACGGCGTACGTCACCGGGGGCAGCGTCACCTACGGCTCGATCTGGGGCGCCTATCTGCCGGTCATCAAGAAGTACGCCGACAACGGCCGCCTGTGGTGGCTGAACATGCAGTACTACAACGGCAGCATGTACGGCTGCTCCGGCGACTCCTACTCCGCCGGCACCGTCCAGGGCTTCACCGCCCAGACCGACTGCCTCAACAAGGGCCTGGTCATCCAGGGCACGACCATCAAGGTCCCGTACGACAAGCAGGTCCCGGGCCTGCCCGCCCAGTCCGGCGCGGGCGGCGGCTACATGTCCCCGTCCCTGGTCGCCCAGGCCTGGCGCCACTACGGCACATCCCTCAAGGGCCTGATGACCTGGTCGCTCAACTGGGACGGCTCGAAGAACTGGACGTTCGGCGACAACGTGAAGTCCTTGCAGGGCCGTTGAGGCTCACCTGGGCGTGAGGGCGAGCTTCGCCCCCAGCGCCACGAACGACCCGGCGAAGCTCCGCCGCAGCCACGTCATCACCCTCGGCCGGGAGGTGACGTGGCTGCGCACGGACGCGGCCAGGACGCCGTACGCCGCGAAGACCAGGAACGTCGCCAGCATGAACACCCCGCTCAGCGCCAGCATCCGCATCAGCGCGTGCGGCTCGTGCGGGCTCACGAACTGCGGCAGGAACGCGAAGAAGAAGATCGTCAGCTTCGGATTGAGGATGTTGATCAGCACGGCCCGGACGATCACCTGCCGCGCCGAGTCCGGGGTGGTGCCCTCCTCGACGGCGATCGCGTCCTTGTCCCGCACGGTCGCCCAGGCCATGTAGAGGAGATAGGCGACACCGGCGTACTTGAGGATCTGGAAGGCGGCGGCGCTGGCATTCAGCAGCGCCGCCAGCCCGGTCACCGTGGCCAGCACATGCGGCACGATCCCGAGCGTGCACCCGAGCGCGGCAACAACACTGGCCCGCCGCCCACGGGAGAGCCCGGCCGCCAGGGTGTAGACGACACCGGTGCCGGGCGTCGCAACGACAACGAGAGTGGTCAGCAAAAAGGCGATGCTCATGCCCGCCACCCTCCGGCCACGGGCACCCCGCCAACAGGTCCAATCGCCCACGCCGCAAGAGGACCAATCAACGGCACCCCGTAAACGCCGAGTTCCCCGCACCCCCTCAGGGGCGCGGGGAACTGCGCGACAAGCCACAACGAACCCGCGGCCGGCGAATCACACAAGCAAGGCAGACGCAGCCCCGCTCAGCGGTCTAGCACCCGCCTAGCAACCGACGAGCCTCGCGGCGAGGTACCCCTCGATCTGGTCCAGCGACACGCGCTCCTGCTTCATCGAGTCCCGCTCACGCACGGTCACCGCATTGTCGTCCAGCGTGTCGAAGTCGACGGTCACACAGAACGGCGTACCGATCTCGTCCTGGCGACGGTAGCGACGCCCGATCGCACCGGCGTCGTCGAACTCGATGTTCCAGTTCTGCCGCAGCGCCTGCGCGAGGCCCTTGGCCTTCGGGGACAGCTCCGGGTTGCGCGACAGCGGCAGCACCGCGACCTTTACCGGCGCCAGACGCGGGTCGAGCCGCAGCACCGTGCGCTTCTCCATCTTGCCCTTGGCGTTCGGCGCCTCGTCCTCGACGTACGCGTCGAGCAGGAACGCCAGCATCGCGCGGCCGACACCGGCCGCGGGCTCGATGACGTACGGCGTCCAGCGCTCGCCGGCCTCCTGGTCGAAGTAGGAGAGGTCCTGGCCGGAAGCCTTGGAGTGGGCGTTCAGGTCGTAGTCGGTGCGGTTGGCGACGCCCTCCAGCTCGCCCCACTCGCTGCCGCCGAACGAGAAGCGGTACTCGATGTCGGCGGTGCGCTTGGAGTAGTGGGAGAGCTTCTCAGCCGGGTGCTCGTACCAGCGCATGTTCTCCTCGCGGAGACCGAGGCCGGTGTACCAGTTCCAGCGCTCCTGCATCCAGTACTCCTGCCACTTCTCGTCCTCGCCCGGCTTGACGAAGAACTCCATCTCCATCTGCTCGAACTCGCGGGTGCGGAAGATGAAGTTGCCGGGCGTGATCTCGTTGCGGAAGGACTTGCCCATCTGCGCGATGCCGAACGGCGGCTTGCGGCGCGAGGTGGTCTGCACCTGACCGAAGTTGGTGAAGATGCCCTGGGCGGTCTCGGGGCGCAGGTAGGCGATCGAGCCGGAGTCCTGGGTCGGGCCGAGGTGCGTCGACAGCAGACCCGAGAACTGCTTGGGCTCGGTGAACTGGCCCTTATTACCGCAGTTGGGGCAGTTGATGTCGGCGAGGCCGTTCTCCGGGACGCGGCCCTTCTTCTCCTCGTACGACTCCTCCAGGTGGTCCGCGCGGAACCGCTTGTGGCAGGAGGTGCACTCGGTGAGCGGGTCCGTGAAGGTGGCGACGTGGCCGGAGGCGACCCAGACCTCGGGGGCCAGGATCACGGACGAGTCGATACCGACCACGTCCTCGCGCGACGTCACCATGTAGCGCCACCACTGGCGCTTGAGGTTCTCCTTGAGCTCGACACCCAGCGGCCCGTAATCCCACGCGGCACGCTGACCGCCGTAGATCTCACTGCAGGGAAATACGAAGCCACGGCGCTTGCTCAGGCTGACGATGGTGTCGATCTTGTCGGCGGCCACGGTGCTCTCTTCATTACGACGACGGGCGACGAAGCGAGGCGCTTCACAGCGAATGCTTCAGGGTACCGGCGGGTCCTCCCCCTCAACCAAATCGGTAGCCCTCTGTGGACAGCCCCTCACGCTTGTTGACAATCGTTTCCACCTTTGCTGAAAATGACTGTCATGAACGTACGACGACATCACATATCCGGGCTTGCCCTGGCGGCCGTCACCGCTCTCGGTATCGGCACGCTCTCCGCCTGCTCCTCGGACAGCGCGGCCGCGGGCAACACGGACAAGTTCGACGTCGTCGCGTCGTTCTACCCCATGGCCTTCCTCGCCGAGCAGATCGGCGGCAGCCATGTGAACGTCTCCAGTCTGACCGAACCCGGCCAGGAGCCGCACGACCTGGAGATCAGCGCCCGGCAGCGGGCCCAGCTGGAGGACTCCGACGCGGCGCTCTACCTCAAGGGCCTCCAGCCGTCCGTCGACGAGGCCATCGGGCAGGCGGGCCTGGACACGAAGATCGACGCCGCCACGCTGACCAAGCTGGAGGACCACGGCGACGTCGAGCACGAGCACGCGGGCGAGCACGCCGAGGAGGAGCACTCCGAGGAGGAGGGCCACGCCCTCGACCCGCACGTCTGGCTGGACCCGGTGAAGTACGCCGAGATCGCCAAGGGCGTCGGCGCGGCCTTCGAGAAGGCCGACCCGGACCACGCGGCCGACTACAAGAAGAACACCGACGCGCTGGTCAAGAAGCTCGACGGCCTCAACACCCAGTTCGCGGACGGCCTGAAGGACACCAGGACCAAGGTCTTCTTCACCAACCACGCCGCCTTCACCTACCTCGCCGAGCGCTACGGCCTGACCCAGGAGGCCATCGCCGGCGTCGACCCGGACAGCGAGCCCAGCCCGGCCCGGATCAAGGAACTCCAGAAGGAGGCCAAGGCCGACGGCGTGACCACCGTGTTCTACGAGACACTGGTGTCCGACAAGACCGCGAAGACCCTCGCCGACGACGCGGGCCTCAAGACGGACGTTCTCGATCCGCTGGAAGGCATCACCGACAAGTCCAAGGGCGACGACTACTTCCAGGTCATGGAGGCCAACCTCAAGGCGCTGCAGACCGCGCTGGGGGCCAAGTGATCAACCTACGGAGGACGGCATGACCGAGCCCGTCATTTCGCTGCGCGGCATCCGCGCCGAGCTGGGCTCGCGCCCCGTCCTGCGCGGCATCGACCTCACCGTGGGCCGCGGTGAGGTCGTCGCCCTGCTCGGGGCCAACGGCTCGGGCAAGTCGACCGCCGTGCGCAGCATCATCGGCCAGGTGCCGGTCAGCGCCGGCGAGATCGAGCTGTTCGGCACCCCGCGGGCCCGGTTCCGCGACTGGGCGCGGGTGGGCTACGTCCCGCAGCGCACGACGGCCGCGGGCGGCGTGCCCGCCACGGTCGGCGAGGTCGTCTCCTCGGGCCGCCTGTCGCGCACCCGCTTCGGCGTCTTCCGCAAGGCCGACCACGCCGCCGTACGCCGCGCCCTGGACCTCGTCGGCATGACGGACCGGGTGAAGGACTCGGTGGGCGCCCTGTCCGGCGGCCAGCACCAGCGGGTGCTGATCGCCCGCGCCCTGGCCTCCGAGCCCGAACTGCTGATCATGGACGAGCCGATGGCGGGCGTGGACCTGGCCAGCCAGGAGGTGCTCGCGCAGACGCTCAGGGAGCAGGTCGCCGCCGGCTCGACGGTCCTGCTGGTCCTGCACGAACTCGGCCCGCTGGAGCCCCTGATCGACCGGGCGGTCGTCCTGCGCGACGGCTGCGTGACGCACGACGGCCCGCCCCCGAAGGCCGTCGGCCAGCACGCGCTGCCCGGCCACGACCACGTACACCCGCACGCGGCTCACGACGCCGAACCGATCCGGACGGGGCTGCTGAGCTGATGGAATTCCTGAACTACGACTTCATGCAGCGGGCGCTGCTCGCCGCCGTCCTGGTCGGCATCACCGCGCCCGCCGTCGGGATCTACCTCGTCCAGCGCCGCCAGGCCCTGATGGGCGACGGAATCGGCCACGTGGCGATGACGGGCGTCGGCCTCGGCTTCCTGCTCTCCTGGTCGCCGGTGTGGATGGCCACGCTGGTCTCCGTCCTGGGCGCGGTCCTGATGGAGCTGATCCGCTGGTACGGCAAGACCCGCGGCGACATCGCCCTCGCGATGCTCTTCTACGGCGGTATGGCCGGCGGCGTGATGCTCATCAACCTCGCGCCGGGCGGCTCGAACGCCAACCTGACCTCGTACCTCTTCGGCTCCCTCTCCACGGTGAGCGAGTCGGACGTGACGGCGATCATCCTGCTCGCCGCGTTCGTGGTGCTGGTCACCCTCGGTCTGCGCCGCCAGCTGTTCGCGGTGAGCCAGGACGAGGAGTTCGCCCGGGTCACGGGCCTTCCGGTGCGCGCCCTGAACCTGCTGACGGCGATCACCGCGGCGGTGACCGTCACCGTGGCGATGCGCGTGGTCGGGCTCCTCCTGGTGAGCGCGCTGATGGTGGTGCCGGTGGCGGCGGCCCAGCAGCTCACCCGGAGCTTCGCGGCGACGTTCGCGATCGCCGTCGCGATCGGGGTCACGGTGACGATCGGCGGCACGGTCACGTCGTACTACCAGGACGTCCCGCCCGGCGCGACGATCGTGCTGCTGACCATCGGCGCGTTCATCGCGCTCACCGCCCTGGCGGCCCCGCTGGCCCGCCGCAGGGCCCGTGCGCTGGCGGCGGCGCAACCCGCCGGCGATCCGGCGGAGTGCACGATTCCGGCCAGCAGGGATGCCACCGGCAAGGTCGGCGTCTGACTGCTGACAGTCCGGGCTGGCACAATGGCCCGGCAAGTGCAGACGTGAGGAGGCAACCGGTGACGACGGCTGGACCGCCCGTAAAGGGCCGCGCGACTCGGCAGCGGGCCGCCGTGGCGGCGGCCCTCGACGAGGTCGATGAGTTCCGCAGCGCGCAGGATCTCCACGACATGCTGAAGCACAAGGGCGACTCGGTCGGGCTCACCACGGTCTACCGCACCCTGCAGTCCCTCGCCGACGCCGGCGAGGTCGACGTCCTGCGCACCTCCGACGGCGAGTCGGTCTACCGCCGCTGCTCGACCGGCGAACACCACCACCACCTCGTCTGCCGCGTCTGCGGCAAGGCCGTCGAGGTCGAGGGCCCCGCGGTGGAGAAGTGGGCGGACGCCATCGCCGCCGAGCACGGCTTCGTGAACGTGGCGCACACGGTGGAGATCTTCGGCACGTGCGCGGAGTGCGCGGCCGCCAACGCCTGAGTCCTGCGCGTGAGTTCGCCGCGTGACTTCGTCTCGTGACTTCGTCGCGTGAGATGAATAACAGGTTGCTTGTACGTGATCCTTTGGCCATAGGATCACGTCGGCTTCTGCGCACGCAGAGGCTGAAAGTGACCACAGGGGGCACAACTTGAAGCTGGGACGTATGGCAGGCGTGGCCGCGGCGAGCGCGGCGCTCGTGCTCGGAGTCGCCAACTCCGCTGTCGCGGCCGACCACACCATGCACACGGGGGACGCCTGGGGCAACGTGCCCGGCGTCGACTGGAGCGGTACCGGCTACTTCAACGAGTACGGCGATGTCGTCACCATCAAGGACAACGACGCCGACGGCTATGCCGTGAAGATGTTCGTGTACAAGCACGAGCTGTACGGCGCGAAGCTGTACGAGTTCTCGGTCGGCGGCGAGGGCAACTCCGCCACCAAGAAGGCGTCCATGGGCGGTTCGTACAACCTGCCGGAGAACACCAACATCGCGTTCCTCTTCTGCCGCTACAAGGGCGGCGCGGAGAGCGAGTGCAAGGGCTACACGTTCAAGAACGACAACTGACGTCGGGCTCGAACCGCGAACGGCCCCGCTCCACTTCGGTGGGCGGGGCCGTTCCCGTGCGTGCGCGAGGTCAGCTCTCCTCGGAGCGGCCCTCCATCGCCAGCAGCTCCTCGTTCGGGATCGCCCCGCCGAACCGCCGGTCGCGCGACGCGAACTCCACGCAGGCGCGCCACAGGTCACGCCGGTCGAAGTCCGGCCACAGGACGTCCTGGAAGACCATCTCGGCGTAAGCGCTCTGCCAGAGAAGGTAGTTGGAGGTGCGCTGCTCGCCACTGGGGCGCAGGAACAGGTCCACGTCCGGCATGTCCGGGTAGTACAGGTACTTCGCGAAGGTCTTCTCGGTGACCTTGGACGGGTCCAGCCGCCCGGCCCGTACGTCCTCGGCGAGGGCCTGCGCGGCGTCCGCGATCTCGGCCCGGCCGCCGTAGTTCATGCAGAAGTACAGGGTCAGCTTGTCGTTGTCCTTGGTCTGCTCCTGGGAGATCTCCAGCTCCTTGGCGACCGACTTCCACAGCTTGGGCATCCGGCCGACCCACCGCACCCGGATGCCCAGCTCGTCGAGCTGGTCGCGGGTCTTGCGGATGAAGTCGCGGTTGAAGTTCATGAGGAAGCGCACCTCGTCCGGCGACCGCTTCCAGTTCTCGGTGGAGAAGGCGTACAGGGAGATCGCGCCGACGCCGATCTCGATCGCGCCCTGGAGGACGTCGAGCACCCGCTCGGCACCGACCTTGTGGCCCTCGGTGCGCGGCAGCCCGCGCTCCTTCGCCCAGCGGCCGTTCCCGTCCATGACGATCGCCACATGGTTGGCGACCAGCTCGCCGGGGAGCTTCGGCGCGCGGGCACCGGACGGATGCGGCTCCGGCGTCTTGTACTCGCGGCGCCGGCGGCCCAGGAACCCACTCACAACCATGTGCTTTCCGTCTCCCTCTACTTTTCCACGTACCGAAGCGAGCGCAGCCCGCGCTCCAGGTGCCAGTGCAGATAGGCGGACACGATCCCGCTGCCCTCCCGGACGTACCGCGGCTCGCAGGCGTCCGCCGACTCCCAGTCTCCCGTAAGCAGCGCGGCGAGCAGTTCGAGTGTCTGCGGCGACGGTACGACGCTACCGGGCACCCGGCAGTCGACACAGACCGAGCCCCCGGAGCCCACGGAGAAGAAGCGGTTCGGACCGGGCATACCGCACTTCGCACAGTCGCTGAAGCTGGGGGCGTAGCCGTTGACGGCGAGCGACCGCAGCAGGAAGGCGTCGAGAACGAGGTTCGGGGCGTGCTCGCCACGGGAGAGGGTGCGCAGGGCCCCGACGAGCAGCAGGTACTGCTGCACGGCCGGCTCGCCCTCATGATCGGCGAACCGCTCCGCGGTCTCCAGCATGGCCGTCCCGGCGGTGTAGCGCGCGTAGTCGCTGACGATCCCGCCGCCGTACGGAGCGATGGTCTCGCTCTGCGTGCACAGCGGCAGCCCGCGCCCGATCAGCTCGCTCCCCCGCGCGAAGAACTGCACGTCGACGTGGGAGAAGGGTTCGAGGCGGGCCCCGAACTTGGACTTCGTCCGCCGCACACCCCGGGCCACGGCCCGCACCCGCCCGTGTCCACGGGTGAGCAACGTGATGATCCGGTCCGCTTCGCCCAGCTTCTGGGTGCGCAGGACGATGCCGTCATCCCGGAAGAGACTCATTCCGCACCCCCGCGGGCTTTCGGCCGGGGGTCCGGGGGTTGTCCCCCGGGGCAGCACAGCATGATCCGGTCCGCTTCGCCCAGCTTCTGGGTGCGCAGGACGATGCCGTCATCCCGGAAGAGGCTCATCGCGGGCCTCCGTGGGCTTCCGGCCGAGGGAACAGACTCATGGGGTCATTCTCTCGTACGCCCGGAGTCAGCGTGGGCGGTCGGGGTGGCTGATCGTGCTCCAGGGGGCGAGGTTCCAAGGGCTGGAACGATTCGCCGGGTCCAGCAGCGACCGCAGATGCACATCGGCGGTGGCCTGCGGAGCCGGGAGGTCGGAGGCGGATTCCGCCCTCCCCCGCAGCCCGTCCCGCCAGACCTGCCGGCCGAGCAGATAGTGAGCGGCGTACTCCTGCCAGGAGCCGTACGTCCCCACCACCGCCGGCACGATGTTCTTCAGCGCGGTCCAGGCGTCCGGCTCGTCGATCAGCCCGCAGCCGAAGCCACGGCGGGTGATGTCGACGTACAGCGCGGCGTCCCAGGCGAGCGGCGCGACGCCGGTGACCTGCAGCGCCCGCGCCCGGTACCCGATGCGGGACAGGTCGTCGAGCCGGTCGACCAGCTCCTTGCGCGACGTGATCTCCCACTGCTCGGCCAGCCAGCGCCGGGCACTGTCGTCGTCGATCCGCGTGTACGGGTACAGGGTCTTCCGCGAGGCGCCGCTGTCCCGGCTCACCGGCGCGCTCAGCGCCACCATCCACAGCTGGTGCGTGGTGAGCGGCACGGGGTAGCGCCGGGACGTCTTCGGCCCCCGCCTCCTCCATCTCTTCCACAAGCCCATGCCGCCGCACTTTACGGGCCCGCCCTTACGTCAAGGAACCTCACCCCGGCTGCGTGCGTTGGCGTACGCCGTCGCCGCGCGCAGCCGCTCGGCGGGGGTCGCCGTGCGTACCGCGCCCGGCTCGGCGTCCCACTCCTTCCCGCCCCCGTACGGTCTCAGCTGAACGTACGGCCCCTCATGTCCCATCACGACGCCGATCATCCCCCTGCGTGTGTCCACGACGTACGACCCGATCGGTGGCTTCACCGCAACACCGCCGCGAGGCGCTGCGCGGTCTCGACCGAACACCGGCCCAATTCAACGAGCGGGCAAGGGGCTTCACGCGCAAGACTCGCCGGATCGATCCGGAGTGTCGGAAGCGTAATTCCTGCCTTCTCCAGCACCGCCCGCAATTCCTTCACTGCTTCCTCCGCTTCTTCGACGCAGTGCGCCGAGTGTCGTGCCGACACCTTGCTCCCCTCCCATTTGGGTTTCACGCATTTCATCTCCATGGTGACCTGCGACGCCTACACTCGGCAGGAGTCTGTGCCCTACAAGTGCAGGGCAGTACAAGGGGGTTGGCCATGGCCAATGGTTCGAGGCAGGCGGCCTGGGAGTTCTTCGGTGCGGAGTTGAAACGGCGAAGGGAGGACGCCGGGCTCACCCAGGTGGAGTTAGGGGCTCGGGTATTTGTCTCCGGCGGATACATCGGCCAATTCGAACAGGCCATTCGGAAGCCTCAGCGGGATGTCGCGCAGCGGATTGACGAGGCCCTGCAAACCGACGGTATTTTCGAACGCCTTTGGCGAAAGCTCATCAAGGAGCAGCCGTATACGGAGTACTTCGCGCATGTGGCGGAACTGGAGCGCCTGGCAACGGAGATCTGCGAGTACGCGCCAGCGGTGATCCCGGGGCTTCTTCAGACACCGGAGTACGCACGCGCGGTCTTCCTGGCGAGCAACCCGTTCGCCGCCGACGAGTACATCGAGGAGTTGCTCAGGGGCCGCATGGACCGGACGCAGCTCCTCAAGGACGCTACACGGCCCATGTATTGGGCCGTCCTGCACGAGACGGTCCTGCGCATCCCGGTGGGCGATCCTGCGGTGATGGCGCACGAGCTGGACCACGTCACGCGGCTGATGCGGGAGCGCAAGGTGATGGTGCAGGTGCTGCCGTTCGCGGCTGGGGCACACCCGGAGATGGGCAAGCTGATGAAGCTCATGGAGTTCGAGGACGCCCCACCAACTGTCTATACAGAGGGCGTGCTTTCGGGGAGTCTGCTAGACGACCCGGCTGTGGTGAAGCGGGTCCAGGCGTCTTACGATCTGCTCAGGGCCACCGCGTTGTCGGGGGAGGCGTCCCTGGCCCTGATCGAGTCGGCAGCGGAGGACTTCAGACGATGGGCGAGTACGACCTGAGCCACGCTTGCTGGCGCACGAGCAGCTACAGCGGCGGAAGCGGTGGGGAGGACTGTGTCGAGGTCGCCGACGGCATACCCGGCGTCGTCCCCGTCCGAGACTCCAAACTCGCCTCGGACAGCCCCGTACTCCTCATCCCCGCCCACGCCTGGCGCGGGTTCCTCACGTCTCTGCGGTGACCCGCGGAGCCGTCTGCTGACGCTCCGCCTCAGCCCACAGCTCGGTGAACTGGGTGACGTGGTCCTCGATATGGTCCGGCTCGGCGTTCAGCAACGTGCTGTCCGGGTTGTTCTCCTGGTCCGGCTTGGTCTCGTGGCAGAGTTCGCCGTCGAAGACGATGAAGTCGCTCACCCTGGGGCTGGACTCCATCAGCGACCGCACCGCGATGCGCGCATCGATACCCCGCCTGCGATGGTTGTCGCACAGTGCTCTGAGTTCCGGCGTGACCTCGTCCTCGGTCCGCACGATGAACAGGCGCCGGATCTCCACGCCCCGCCTCTTGATCGCCTTCTCCTGTGCCGTGAGATACCGCTCGGCGGGCCCGCTGCTCCAGAACTCCCGGTCCACGGAGGTGCTGGTGGCGTCGAGGGTCATCTTGACGCAGTCGGTGATGTCGATCAGCCACTCGTGGTTCTCGCCGGGGCAGTCCGCGCTGCCGCTGCCGAGGCCTTCCATCATCTTGGCGAGCCGGCCCAGTTCCTTCTCGGCGAAGGCCTGCATGATGTCGCCGCCCTGCTCACGGACCTTGGTGTAGCCGAGGACCAGCCGGGTCACCTCGTCGGAGCGCAGTACCGAACCGTCGACCTGGCTGAACAGCGTCGTCGCGGCGAGGATCTCGTTGAAGCGCCGGTCGACCTTCTCGAACCGCTCCCCGAAGTCGATCAGGTACTGCACGATCAGGGCCGCGCTGCCGATGACGATGGACGCCACCCACTGCCAGATGTTCCCGTCGTCCTCACTGAGGATGCTGGTCAGCAGGAAGGCCCCGGCCGCCGCCCCCGCGGTGATCAGGATCCGCCAGAACATCTTGGGCATGCGCGGTTCCTGGCGCGGTACCACTTGCCCGTTGCCACCTGTTCCTAACGATGACGCTCCGCCCATTGCTCTTCCCCCGTCGGGTATCTGGTTCCGGTACCGCCCCTCAGCGCGTGCTGAGCGCCTGGTGGGGCACCGCCACGGCCTGGAGGGCCAGTCGATCTCTGATGCGCCGGCTCAGGTTCTCCCACTGACGGGAGAACCCCGGTTTCTCTTCGAGCACGTCCCACAGGTGACCCAGCGCGGGGTCCACGTGTGCGCGCGGCATCCACAGATGCAGCAGATGAACCACGACCGGATGCAGCGCCTCGACCACCGAGGGTCCGTCTATGGCGCCGATCCGGTTGTTGTCCAGCATGTGCTGAACGGTCGTCAAAAGCCAGTCGTGCAGGGCGAGATCCTCGCACAGACCGGCCGCGGCGGAGGCCGGGACGTCCTCCGGAAGCAGTAGCTCAACGGTCCGCAGCCCGCCCTCGGCGACGGTGAAGTTCGCCAGGGACGCCCGCTCACCGGCCGGGGTCCGCCGCGCGACCCACCGCAGCCGCGTCGGGCTGGACTTGAACGGCACCCGGCGGTCCAGCAGCGCGTGGCGGCGGAGCTGGGCGAGCAGGCCCTCGGAGATCATCCCGAGGTCGAGTTCGCCACGCCCTGCGCCCCGCAACACGCCTTCCGCTGTGGCCTGTTGGGGCAGCTTGCCGAACGGCTCGACCAGGCCGGGTCGTACGAGGTACTGCCCCCAGGGACGCCGCATGTCGGGGCCGGCGGCCGGGAGGCTGAAGTACGCGGTCGACTGGAGCAGCCGGCCCTCGGTCAGCGCCGCGCGGGCGGCCACCGTACCGACGCCCCGGACCTTGGTGCCGTTGGCGGCGGGCAGGCGGCAGTCCACTCCGGTCAGGACCTCGGGCGACAGAACGTACATGCTGGGCCGCTCCGAGACCCGGACGTGCACGTCGGCGCGCAGCCTGAGCAGCTGGGCGGCGGCCCGGGCGTCGAGCGCCTGGAACGACGGCAGCAGACAGGTGCGCACCTCACCGCAGGCGAGGACCGAACGCGCCGGTTGTCCGGTGGCCGCCGTCATCTCAGGTCTCCTCGGGCCGGGAGGAGTCGCCGGGCTCCTCGTAGAAGACGTACGTGGCACGCTGTGCGACCGCCGCCGGGACCGCCATCCCCTCGTCGGCGGACCGCTTGGCGACCTGCTGGAGCGCGCCCGCGTCGACGTCCGTCTGGTCGAGGATGAGCCGCACTGCGTCCTCGACGGCGAGGAAGCGGTTCGGCATCAGGGTGCAGGTGCGGTAGGCGCTGAAGGCCGCCTTGGTGTCGGTGAGCCTGACCAGCGGCGGCAGCCGGTCCCAGTCGTGCGGGAAGTCCTCGCCCTGCCAGTCCTTGGCCTCCAGCACGGGCTCACCGAGGTGCCGTAACAGCCCCAGCCGGGCCAGTTGCCACACGGCGGCCAGGAAAGGGCAGGACCACAGCCGCTTGCCGTCCTTCTCGGACCACAGCTCGACGTCCATGAAGACGGAGTGGTTGCGGGCGGCGGTCTCCTGGGGCGGTTCCCAGCCCTTGACCGCGCCCAGGGCGCTGCGGGACGTCGAGGGGGTGCGCTGGCCGTTGGCGAGCCAGCCGGTCTGGCTGACGGGCGGGCGGGAGCCGTAGCTGCCGGGTGGCGGCGACTCGACGAGGCGGTGCATGACGGACTCGGCGAGCTCGATCCGGTCGGCGACCGCGCAGGCCGACTCGCGGGCGAGGTAGTCGATGACGAGGCCGGCCCTCTCGGCCTCCTTCAGCACCATCGGGATCAGCTCGGCCGGGGTGGAGAAGCGGGTGAAGTAGTCGTCGATCAGGAAGCAGGTGCTGATGCGGGGCCGCTTGCTGCGGCGGGCGGCCGAGGCGCGCACCGCGTCCGCCCACACCCGTACCTCCGCGAAGTGCTCGCCCAGCCGCTTGGGGCCCGCCTCGAAGTCCTCCATGTAGAGGTGGCCCAGCTCCAGGGAGAGGTGGGACAGCGGCACGGACTGGGTGCGCAGTTCGGCGGTGGTCTCCTGGAACACGGCTTCGCTCACGCCTGCTCCCAGTACTTGTCGTCGGTCAGACGGCCGGCGAGCCGGCTCAGCGCCTGCCAGGTCTCCTGGTTGGCGATCTGGCTGTCGAGCACGTCCTCGTCGGTGATGAGCTGCTCACGCCATTGCAGGACCGGTTCGAGGGGCACCGAGCCGAGGACCTGGCTGTAGCCGATGCCGTGCGTGGAGGCGAGCTGCTTGAGGTCGCCGTCGGTCTTGCGCATCCACGCCGACTGCGTGGGCGAGACCTGCGACCACAAGGGCGATTCGGGGTCGGGTACGGCCGCCCGGACGAAGCGGATCGCGTTGCGGAGCGTCTCCTCGTCGTGGCCCCGGTCGGCGCCGCCCGCGACGATGCCGCGCTTGCCGAAGACGAGGCTCGCGGCGGCCTCGACATGCTGGCGGGTCCAGCGGTGGAAGACCAGCCAGCGGGCCGTGACCTCGCTCATCTCGGGCTGTGCGGTGGCCTCCAGGACCATGTCGACGGCGTAGGAGCGGCCGGCGCTGAGGTCGACGACGACCAGGTCGAACTCGTAGTACAGGTTCATCAGCAGGTCGACGCAGCGGCGCAGATTGTCGTCGCTGGTCGCGAACTCGCCGCCGCTGACATCGCCGGGCATCAGGACCAGCCGGCCGCAGCCGGGCGGCGGGAAGCGCAGCACCTGGTGCTCGGTCTCGGCCCACACGTCGATCCGGGCCGGTTCGCTGACCTCCCCTATCAGGTAGGCGTGCAGTCCGCGGTCCTCGGTGGCCCGGCGGGCGTCGCCCACGTCGAAGACGGCCGCCGCGGTCGGCGAGCCGAAGTCGAAGTCCAGATAGCAGACGTCGTCCCCGGCCATCGCCCGGTGGTAGGCGAGGTTGGCACTCGTGACGGAGCGCCCGGTGCCTCCTTTGTCGGAGGCGGCGAAGATCAGCACCGTGTCACACTCCCCGGTCCGCGGCTTCGCGGGCCCGGGCGAGCGAGTCGAGCTGTCCCAGCACGTCGAGCGTCAACGCGTAGGCCGTACCCGGCTGTTCGTCCACGAGGCTGCGGGCCCGGCGCAACTTGACCTCGATGTTGCGCAGTTCCATTCCGTGCCGGCCGGAGTCCGTGGGCGCGGGTTCCATCTGTTCGTTGCCGAGCAGATGGGCGGACTCACTGAGCAACGCCCTTGCCAGCTCGGTCAGTTCGAGGCTGCGGATCGGGGGCTGCCGGTACATGTCGTGAGCCTGGACCATCACCTCGGTGACCCGCTCGGTGATGCTCCACGACACCGGTACGCGCCTCTTCTGGATCTCCGCCTGGGGATACGCGGCATGAACGTTGTCCCAGAGGCCGACGCCTTCGCCGTCGCGGATGCGGCGCGACCACATGTGGTCGAAGATGTCCTCGGCCAGCCTGAGCAGCCGGTCGTGCGAGGCGAGGCTGCGCGACAGCGTGCACAGCTGGACGGTCCGCTTCAGCAGCTGTGCCGAGAAGTCGGTCATCGACCAGGTCATGGGCGGCCCGAGCCGCTCGCTGCCCTGCAACGGCAGGGCGACGCCCAGGTTGTGCAGTTCCTCGACCATGGGGTCGTCGCGCGTCATCCGGCTGGTGATGCGACCGCGCTCGGCGAGGCGCTCCATGATGCCGACGGTGCGGGTCAGGTCGTCGTCGGTGGCCCGGCGCCGCATCAGGTCGTGCACGAGGATGGCGGCGACGGACAGGGAGAAGTACTCGGACTCCAGCTTCTGTCCCGTCGTACGCCAGGGAATGTCCTCCAGGGGCCAGCGGTCGTCGTCGAAGCGGGCGATGCGCGACCAGTACTGCTGGGTCAGCTCCCACCGCAGCCGCAGCGCCTCGGCGAGCTTCTGCTGCTCGGTGTTGAGCAGGCCGAGGGTGAGGGTGCGGTCGGAGAACAGGTCCTGGATGCCGTCGAGGGCGACCACGGTGAAGTACAGGTACGGCACCGCGCTTGCGACGCCCTCGGGCTGCGGCCCGATGGGTTCGTCGGTCTCGACCTCGGGAGCGTCCTTCACCATGCTCCACGCCCAGCCGCACTCGAAGAGCTGGTTCTCGTCCTTGAGGCCTTCCTGGACGTCGATGCCGAGGAACACACTCTCGTTGATCGCCGCGCGCAGCGAACGGAAACGATTCTGGAACTTGCTGAGCACCTGCCGCTGCGACAGCCGTCCCTGGCCCAGGAGTTCGCAGAGCGTACGACCCTGGGAGGCGTCGACGTCGAAGACGTTGACGGTGAAGGAGCGCAGCAGGCTGACCATGGCGGCGGTGAGCCGGTTACTGGTGGCCAGGCGCAGCTCGGCGATGGTCTCCTTGACGTCACTGCGCCGGGTCCTGGTCTCGTAGATCTTGAGGAAGCCCAGTGTGGCGAGGCACAGGGTGATCGACATGGAGAACGAGTCGACGACGCCGAGTTGGCGCTGTTCCTCGGTGACTTCCCTGGCCTTGTCGGCGGAGCCGAAGTAGTAACCCCCGGCGAAGGTCGGCCGCTTGTCCTCGCCGGTGTGCGCCCGCATGAAGCCGGCCATGGCGGTGACGAGGTTGGCCGGGACCTCCAGCCGTCCGCCGGCCCGCTTCAGGACCTGCTGGACGTCCTCCTGTGTGGTGTCCGGGTCGTCCAGCCGGAAGGCGGGGATCTCGGTGGCCGGGTACAACAGGCAGAGCAGCCGCTCGGCGTCGGCCACGCTGCTCTCGTTGCCCCACTCGCCCCACTCCCACTCTCCCCCGTCGAAAGAGTGGCGGGCTACCGCCTGCCAGATGTCCAGCAGATGCTGGCGTGGCTTGATCTGCATTCCCTGCCCCTCACACAGACCGCACTGCCATCACTAGAGGAATATCGCTGTGCTGTTGTGAAGCTCCACCGATCAGCCGATCGGAATGAGCGCGTCCGAATTTCGCCAGCCGTAGGCGACGATCATTCCCGAATATCCGTCGCGCACCTCGGCCGCGGATTCGAGCCGCTGAACCTTGAAGTCGCCCGCGAATGCCTCAAGGCTCGCGCGCACCTCGGATTCTCCCACGTCACAGGCCGGGAAGAAATGCTCACCGGCGTGATAGCCCCTGGAATGTTCCATGAAGGCGGCCGCGAAGGGGGCGCCGGGGGCCAGGGCCCGCATGAAACGCTCGACGCCGAGCGAGAACTCCTGGTGGGACGTGGTCATCGACTCGGCGACGAAGAACATGGTCCCCATGGACCACTTGCGCTCGTACCGCGCCAGGTCGAAGAGGTCGCCCTGCTCCACGGAGACGACCTTGC
The DNA here is from genome assembly GCF_045162795.1 of Streptomyces sp. NBC_01017. Lineage (NCBI taxonomy): Bacteria > Bacillati > Actinomycetota > Actinomycetes > Kitasatosporales > Streptomycetaceae > Streptomyces > Streptomyces sp. NBC_01017. The sequence continues at coordinate 7,246,588 of NZ_CP108683.1, read as the reverse complement.
GGAATCTCTCACGCGGGTCCGCGCCAAGGGAGTTGTACGCCTCGTGCTCGCACAGGGCCTCCCAGAACTGGTCCCAGTTCCGGTCGTAGGACTCGGCCTGGCGGGAGAGGTACCGGACGTTGGACGGCGAGCGCTCGAAGAGGGTGATCTCCTCGCACCACGGCATCATGGCGAGTGCGGGATAGAGATTGGCGCCGGCGCCTACGTCGATACCGGAAACCGGGCCGAAGCCCTGCTTCCGGAAATGATCGCCGAAATGATCCCGGATCATGTGCAGGATCTCCGCGTCCTCTGCCTGTAAGTCGCGGTAGTTGTGATCAACGTAGGCGATCGGGTCGAACGCCGCCCAGCGCACATCCTTGTTCTTCAACTGGACGTCCCCCGACGATCTCTGGGTCATTCACTCACGGTACCAAAAGAAGGCGCACTGGGAGCGCGTCGAGGCATAAGCATCACGCACTCTTGAACCACGGGATTGCCCTGCTCAAGATGGGCGGATCTCGAACCGAGCGCCTGAAACGGCAGGCAACGGGTGCTCACCCGCATGAGTGACTCCAATCCATCACATAGGGGGCAGTCGATGGCCATGCCGGAGGAACGTTTCCCTGTTCTGGGCCGCCGCTCCGACCAGGCGCTCTTCGCCGGCAGCAGCGATCGGCCACTGACGACACGAGGAGTCACCGAGGCGGACCTGCCCGAGCTCCTGCGGGTGGACCGGGAGGTGTTCCCCGAGGAGCCGTACCCCTACTTCGTACTGCGCCAGCACTTCGACGTCCACGGCGACCGCATCCTCGTCCTCGATGACGGGGACTGCCTGCACGGCTACGTCCTCTTCGTCACCACCTCGGACGGCTATGTCTGCTGGGTCCTGAGCCTGGCCGTCAGCGCCGACCAGCGCGGCCGGGGGCTGGGCAAACGGCTGATGCTGGAGGTGCTGCGGCAGTTGCGCCGGGAGCGGGTGCACGAGGTGCGGCTGACCGTGGAGCCGGCGAACGCGGCGGCGATCATGCTGTACCGGACCCTGGGGTTCGCGGCCGAGGGCGGGGTGCGCAGGGAATATCTGGGGCCCGGGGAGGACCGGCTCATCATGGTGCTGGGGCTGGCCTAGTGGTCGTATGGGGGTAATCCCCAGGGAAGGTGCGGGTGGTAATCCCCAGGAAAGATACGGGAGTTGCCCGGATGTCACGCTCCGTGAAGGTCCATCAGGCTGCTGGGCATGAAGCAGATCGCGAAGAGTGCCGCCCTGATCGCAGCCGCCTCCGGAGTCGTCTTCGGGCTCGTCACCCCCCTGACCGCGTCCGCCGCCGGCTCGCCCGCGCCGCTGGAGTGGACCAAGTGCGAGGGCGAGGGGCTCGATCCGCGCCAGCAGTGCGCGACCCTCGCCGTCCCGATGGACTACGCCGACCCGGGCGGCCCGAAGATCGACATCGCCGTCTCCCGTATCCGGAGCGAGAACCCGGCCGCCCGCCGGGGAGCACTGCTGATGATCCCCGGCGGGCCCGGCGGGGACAGCCTCGGCCACCCTTCGGACAAGGGGAAGCTGATGCCGCAGGAGGTGCGGGACGCCTACGACCTGATCGGGTTCGCGCCGCGCGGCAACGCGCCGTCCACCCCGGTCAGTTGTGACGCCGACGACGCCGACCTGGCCGTGGACAGGCGGCTGCCCTGGCCCGCCCCCGACGGCTCCGTCACCGAGAACCTGGCGATGGCCCGGCGCCTGGGCGACGCCTGCGCCCGCAACGGCGGCGAGCTGATCAAGCACATCAGCACGCTCAACAACGCCCGGGACGTCGACAGCATCCGGGCCGCCCTCGGCGAGCGCAAGCTGTCCGCCTGGGGCGTCTCCTACGGCACCTACATCGGCGCCGCCTACACCGAGCTGTTCCCGCAGCGCACCGACCGGATCGTGCTGGACAGCAGCGACAACCCCGACCCCGTGGCGGCGGAGCGCGCCTGGCTCCGGGCGTTCGAGGTGGGCGTCGAGGACAACTTCCCCGAGTTCGCCAAGTGGGCGTCCCGGCCCGGCAACCCGGACCGCGTCGCCACCACCCCGGCCAAGGTGCGCTCGCGCTTCCTCGCCCTCGCCGCCCGCCTGGACCGCGAACCGCTCCCCTGGCCCGGCGCCGAACCGGCGGAGCTGAGCGGCAACGTGCTGCGGGCGACCATGCTGAACAGCCTCTACGACCCCGACGACTACGGGGTTCTGGCGAAGCTGATGCTGGCCGCGCAGAAGGGCACGCTGCCGCCGGCGCCGCCGAGCCCACCTCAGGCGGCGCTGCAGAACTACATGGCGGTCGGCGCCGGGACGATCTGCAACGACGCCGCGTGGCCCAAGTCGCCGGCCGTGTACGAGAAGGGCGTGGCCGAGAGCCGGGCGAAGTACCCGCTCACCGCGGGCATGCCGCGCAACGCCCTGCCGTGCACCGCGTGGCCGTGGCAGCCGAGGGAGGCACCGCTGCGGGTGACGGACCGCGGGCCGTCCAACGTCCTGATGCTCCAGAACGAACGGGACGTGGCCACGCCGCTGAGCGGCGCCCTGAAGCTGCGGGAGGCCTACGGCCGGCGGGCCGTCATGGTGGTCAACGACTCCACCGGCCATGACGCCTACCTGAACAACGGCACCGCGTGCGGTGACGCCGCCGTCTCCCGCTACCTGGTGACGGGCGAGCGTCCGGCCCGGGACACGTACTGCAAGTAGGTCAGCGTTCGGTGAGGGGGGCCGGGGACTCCTGGACCGCCCAGCCGTTGCCGTCGGGGTCCTCGAAGAAGAGGAAGGAGGTCCAGCTCTCCTCGCCCCGGCCCTCCGCCCAGCCGGACGCGCCGACATGCGTCACCGGGCTCACGTCGATCCCGCGCTCCACCAGCTCCGCCCTTGCCGCCTCGATGTCCGTGACGCAGAGCTGAAGGCCCTGGAGCGAGCCGGGCGCCATCCGGGGCCGGCCCGGGGCGTCCAGCATTCCGGCCTCCAGCACGATGGAGCAGCGGGAACCCGGCGGGGTGAGCTGGACGAAGCGGGCGCCGTTGTAGAACGGCGCGTCGATGTCGACGCGGAAACCGCACTTGTCCTTGTAGAAGCTCTTGGCCCGGTCCAGGTCCGTGACCGGCACACCGATCAGCTCAAGGGTCCAGTCCATGCACGCACCTCCTCAGCCATGGTCACCCCGCCGGCCGGCCCCCGCCCGCCGGCCGTACTGCCGGGCCACCGCGTGGAACGCCTCCTTCGGTTCCCAGTGCCAGTTGGAGGACGGGTCGTCGGGGCGGTCCTTGATGGCCTTGGTGATGCCGTAGCTCGCCAGGTCGAGGTCGTAGCGCGGGTTGTCGGGGCGGTGCGGGGCGTCCGCGGTGACGAACTCGAAGGCCATCGCCGCGTACAGGCCCATCGACTCGAAGACCTCCAGCAGCTCGACCAGGTAGGCGGCCTGGGTGCGCTCGCTGCGCACCGGGTCGCCCTTGATCTCGTTGGGCTCCTTCGTGTAGTCGACGATGTCCCAGCCCATGCCGGCCGTCTCGGGCGCCCCGACGTACGCGCACGTGCCGAACTCGGTGATGGCCAGGGGCTTGCCCCAGCGCAGATGGCGGCGCAACTCGCAGACGTAGTCGGCCGGTTGAGGGAAGAACGAGTAGTAGTCGATGCCGACGACGTCGAAGAGGTTCCAGTCGACCGGTTCGAACTCCTCGTCCTGGGCGGCGGCGTAGCTGAGGCGGCCGTGGAAGACCGAGCGGCCGACGTCCGCGGCCTTCGCGGTGAAGCGGGCCAGGCGGCGCTGCATCCTCGCCATGTCGACGTTGCCCTTCCGGAGGTTGTCGACGCGCTCCAGGACCGTAGCGCCGGGGATGATCCCCGGCACGAACAGCCAGAACTCGCAGCCCACGCTGAAGTCGACGCTCGCGCCCTGCCGGCGCAGCAGCTCCGCGAACCGGCCGCACTCGGCGATGCCGTCCAGGATCTCCCGCTCCGGCACATCGCCGAGGGTCGGCTGGAGCCAGACGTGCAGCCCGCGTTCGGCGGCCTCGGCGGCCGTGGCGGTGAGGCGCTCGACGCCGTCGCCGGTGACGTCGATGGTGTCGGCGTGCAGGTCGTCGCGGATCACCCGGACGTCCCCGCGCATCCGGGCGGCGCTCCACGCGGTGCCGGGTGTCTCGCCGGCGCCGACGGTGTAGACGACGCCCCGGTGCTTCAGTCCGCGGTGCCCGTGCCCTCGCCCGGTCGCCGCTGCCGGCCCGGCGGGCAGTACCGCCCCCGCCAGCCCGACGGCCGCCGCCCCGGCCAGAAACCGTGCCCTGCTGATCCCCTTGGTGTTCTCCATACGGCCACTGTGGCGAGCGCGGGCCGGGCGCGCCGTCGGCCGATGGTCTACGGCGTCGCAACCAAGGGATGACGGACGGCGTCGATCATTGAAGAGATCGTCGACGACCCACGAGCGAAGGAGAGCACGATCCGAGTCTCCGCCAACTCCCCGATGCCCCGACGCACCCTCCTCACGGCCGGCACCGCCGCCACCGCGGCCGCCCTGCTCGCGAGCACCCCCGCGCACGCCACCGGCGGCACCGACGTGACCGGCCGCCTGCGCGCGCTGGAGCGGCAACACGGCGCCCGCCTGGGCGTGTTCGCGCACAACCTCGCCACCAGGCGGACCGTCCGGCACCGCGCCGACGAGCTCTTCCCGATGTGCTCGGTGTTCAAGACCCTGTCGTCCGCGGCCGTCGTGCGCGACCTCGACCGCGACGGCGAGTTCCTGCGCCACCGCATCCACTACACGGAGGCCGACCTGCCGAAGGAGGGCTCCGACAAGACCAGGGAGAACCTCGCCACGGGCATGACGGTCGCCGAACTGTGCGAGGTCGCCATCACCTACAGCGACAACGGCGCCGCCAATCTCCTGCTGCGCGAACTCGGCGGCCCCACCGCCGTCACCCGCTTCGCCCGCTCCCTCGGCGACCCGGTGACGCGCCTCGACCGCTGGGAGCCGGAGCTGAACTCGGCCGAGCCGTGGCGGGTCACGGACACCACGAGCCCCCGCGCGATCGGCCGGACCTACGCCCGCCTGGTCCTCGACGACGACGCCCTGAACCGCGCCGACCGCGAGCTCCTCACGCACTGGCTGCTGAGCAACACGACCAGCGGCAAACGCTTCCGCGCGGGTCTGCCCCCGACCTGGACGATCGCGGACAAGACGGGGTCGGGTTCCTACGGCACCACCAACAACGTCGGCCTCGCCTGGACCCCCGACGGCACCCCGCTCGTCCTCGCCGTCCTGTCCACGAAGCCCGCCCAGGACGCCGCGTGGGACGACGCCCTGGTGGCCGAGTCGGCCAGGCTGCTGGCGGAGGCGCTCACCTGAGTCGCCGCGTTTGTCCGGCTGACGGGCCGGGGGCGCCGCACCGGGTGCGGCGCCCCCGGCCCGTCACGATGCCTGCGGCTCGCCGACCGGCGCCCTGCCGGCGACCGCCGCCGCCCGGCTGAACGGCACTTCCCGGTTCCGCAGCGGCCTGGTCACCTGTTTCGCCACGCACGACGGAATCCCCGCCGTCTCGTCCGCCGCCTGCCGCCGGTAGGCGCTGGGCGTCATGCCGACCAGCTCCGTGAAGCGCGTGCTGAAGGTGCCCAGCGACGAACAGCCGACCGCGAAGCACACCTCGGTGACACTGAGGTCGCCGCGGCGCAGCAACGCCATCGCGCGCTCGATCCGCCGCGTCATCAGGTAGCCGTACGGGGACTCGCCATAGGCGAGCTTGAACTCGCGGCTGAGGTGCCCGGCCGACATGTGCACGCCGCGCGCGAGCGCCTCGACGTCCAGCGGCTGGGCGTACTCCCGGTCCATCCGGTCACGGACCCGGCGCAGCAGCGCGAGGTTCCGCAGCCGCTGTTCCTCGGACGTCGAGTTCGATCGCACACCCACATTCTCGCGGGCCAGGTCCCGGCCCGTCCAGAAGCACATCGCGGGTCAGCCGCCGACGTAGGCCGCGAGGTGCTCGCCCGTGAGGGTCGAGCCGTCGGCGACGAGGTCGGCGGGGGTGCCCTCGAAGACGATCCGGCCACCGTCGTGACCGGCGCCGGGGCCGAGGTCGATGATCCAGTCGGCGTGGGCCATGACGGCCTGGTGGTGCTCGATGACGATGACCGACTTGCCGGAGTCGACGAGCCGGTCGAGCAGGCCGAGCAGTTGCTGGACGTCGGCGAGGTGGAGGCCGGTGGTCGGCTCGTCGAGGACGTAGACGCCGCCCTTGTCCCCCATGTGCGTGGCCAGCTTCAGCCGCTGCCGCTCACCGCCGGACAGCGTGGTCAGCGGCTGGCCGAGGGTGAGGTAGCCGAGACCGACGTCCGCCATCCGCTCGACGATCTTGTGCGCGGCGGGGATCCGCGCCTCGCCCGCGCGGAAGAACTCCTCGGCCTCGGTCACCGACATCGCGAGCACCTCGCTGATGTCCCGGCCGCCGAGGTTGTACTCCAGCACCGACGCGTCGAACCGCTTGCCCTCGCAGTCCTCGCAGGTGGTGGCGACGCTCTGCATGATCGCCAGGTCGGTGTAGATGACACCGGCGCCGTTGCAGGTGGGACAGGCGCCCTCGGAGTTGGCGCTGAACAGGGCCGGCTTCACACCGTTGGCCTTGGCGAAGGCCTTGCGGATCGGGTCGGCCAGGCCGGTGTACGTCGCCGGGTTGCTGCGCCTGGAGCCGCGGATCGGGGTCTGGTCGACCGACACCACGCCCTCGTCGGAGGGGATCGAGCCGTGCACGAGCGAACTCTTGCCGGAGCCGGCGACGCCGGTGACGACGGTCAGCACGCCGAGCGGGATGTCGACGTCGACGTCCTGGAGGTTGTTCGCCCCGGCGCCGCGGATCGCGAGCGTGCCGGTGGCCTTGCGGACGGTGTCCTTCAGGGTGGCCCGGTCGTCGAGGTGCCGCCCGGTGACGGTGTCGCTCTTGCGCAGCCCCGCCAGCGTGCCCTCGAAGCACACGGTGCCGCCTGCCGTGCCGGCGCCGGGGCCGAGGTCGACGACGTGGTCGGCGATGGCGATGGTCTCCGGCTTGTGCTCGACGACGAGCACGGTGTTGCCCTTGTCCCGCAGCCGCAGGAGCAGGTTGTTCATGCGCTGGATGTCGTGCGGGTGCAGGCCGATGGTGGGCTCGTCGAAGACGTACGTGACGTCGGTGAGCGAGGAGCCGAGGTGGCGGATCATCTTGGTGCGCTGCGCCTCGCCGCCGGAGAGGGTGCCGGAGGCGCGGTCGAGTGAGAGGTAGCCGAGGCCGATCTCCACGAAGGAGTCCAGCGTGTGCCGGAGCTTGGCGAGCAGCGGCGCCACCGACGGCTCCTTCAGCCCGCGGGCCCATTCGGCCAGGTCACGGATCTCCATGGCGCAGGCGTCGGCGATGTTGATCTTGCCGATCTTCGAGGAGCGGGCCAGCTCGCTGAGCCGGGTGCCGTCGCAGTCGGGACAGCGAGCGAAGGTGACCGCCCGGTCCACGAAGGCCCGGATGTGCGGCTGCATCGACTCGCGGTCCTTGGACAGGAAGGTCTTCTGGAGCTTCGGGATCAGCCCTTCGTAGGTGAGGTTGACCCCGTTGATCTTGACCTTGGTCGGCTCGCGGTAGAGGAAGTCGTGCCGCTCCTTCTTGGTGTACTTCCGGATCGGCTTCTCCTTGTCGAAGAATCCAGACTCGGCGATGACCCGGACCACCCAGCCGTCCCCGGTGTAGGTGGGGATGGTGAAGGGGTCCTCGGAGAGCGACTTCGAGTCGTCGAACAGCTGCGTGAGGTCGATGTCGGAGACCTTGCCCCGGCCCTCGCAGTGCGTGCACATGCCGCCCGTGCGGCTGAAGCTGACCTTCTCGGTCTTCGTCTTGTCGGCACCCCGGTCGATGGTGAACCCGCCGCTCGCGGAGACCGAGGCGACGTTGAAGGAGTACGCGGCGGGCGGGCCGATGTGCGGTTCGCCGAGCCGGCTGAAGAGGATGCGCAGCATCGCGTTGGCGTCGGTGGCGGTGCCGACGGTGGAGCGGGGGTCGGAGCCCATGCGCTGCTGGTCCACGGTGATCGCGGTGGTCAGTCCGTCGAGGACGTCGACCTCGGGCCTCGCGTTGTTGGGCATGAAGCCCTGGAGGAACGCGCTGTAGGTCTCGTTGATCAGCCGCTGCGACTCGGCGGCGATCGTGTCGAACACCAGCGAGCTCTTGCCGGAGCCGGAGACGCCGGTGAACACCGTCAGGCGGCGCTTCGGGATCTCGATGCTGACGTCCTTGAGGTTGTTCTCGCGCGCTCCGTGCACGCGGATCAGGTCGTGGCTGTCGGCAACGTGCGGCTCGGTCATCGTGAAGGCTCCATCTGCAACTCGGTCGGGAACGCTGCCGGCAAGGGCGGGGGTGAGGGCGGGCTGGACGGGCTGGACCTCAGCCCCGCTCCTGGATACGGATCAGGTTGCCCGCCGGGTCGCGGAACGCGCAGTCGCGGATGCCGTACGGCTGGTCGGTCGGCTCCTGGACGACCTCTGCGCCGCTGGCCTGCACCTTCTCGAACGTGTCGTCGACGTTCGCGGTGGCCAGCAGGATCCAGCCGTAGGTGCCCTTGGCCATCATCTCGGCGATCACGCGGCGCTCGTCCTCGGTGATCCCGGGGTCGGCGGTGGGGGGTGCGAGGAGGATGGAGGTGCCGGGCTGGCCGGCGGGGCCGACCGTGATCCAGCGCATCTTGTCCTGACCGACGTCGGTACGGACCTCGAAGCCGAGCGCGTCGCGGTAGAAGGCGAGGGAGGCCTCGGGGTCGTCGTGCGGGAGAAAACTGGCGTGAATGCTGATGTCCATGGCGGTCACGCTAGCCGCGCACGGTTGCGGGCGCTTCTCGATTCCTGACCGGTCAGGATGATTTTCATCGAGCCCGGCATTCCGGCCCGTCCGGCGTTTCAGCCGGCCTCCCGCGACTCCTGCCCCGCCCTCGCCGCGATCCCCCGGAAATGGACCGCCATCGCCCGCTGCGCCCCCTCCACATCACGGGCCCGCAGCGCCGTCACGATGTCCCGGTGCCGGCCGGCCGTGAGGCCGGGCGAGGGATCGTCGGGCCGGCCCCGGGCGCCGGACACCCGCCGGAACACCGTCCAGAACGCGGCCAGCAGCTGCGGCACGAGGTCATTGCCGAGAGGCGCGTACAGCAGCTCATGGAATTCGCGGTCGAGGTCGGGAAAGGCCCGCCCCGCCCGCCCGGCCGCCTCCATCCGCCCCACGACCGCCTCCAGCCGATCCAGCTCGGCCTCCGTCACCGTCGCCGCGACCCGCCGGATAAGCCCCTCCTCCAGCACCTCCCGCACCTGAAGGATCTCGGCCAGCGCCCCCGAGTCGTCGTGGTCGTGCCGGGCGAGCGTGCGGAACGTCAGCCCGTCGATCAGCGGAGTGAGCGAGGCCTGGCCGACATACGTCCCGTAGCCGTGCCGGATCTCCACGATGTCGAGGGCCTGGAGCGCCTTGAGCGCCTCACGGACGGAGTTGCGGCTGACGCCGAGGTCCTCCATCAGCTCCGCCTCCGTGGGCAGCAGCGCGCCCGCCTGGAGCCTGCGGTCGATGATCAGCTGCATGACCTGCCGCTGGATCCGGCTGTTCCTGGACTCCTCGGACGTACGGCTGTTCCTGGGCTGCCCGGGCATGCGGCGCATGGTACGCGCACCCGGACGTCCCACGTCCCATGTCTGCACGAACGGCTCCTGACGGGGGGTCAACTCGCGCCATTTCACAGCGCCATTGGTCCGACCTGTGGCAGATGCGCCATTCGTGTGAGATCCCTTGACCGCCCCCATCACCCCACCTATGGTCGCGCTGACCGTCAGGACGTAGGACGTCGTATCTCCTCACACCATCCATCGCCGGAGCACACCACCCCACCGCTGGAGGACCCGTGCGCGACGTGACCCACGACGTGCCGGCGCTGCACCGCCGGTCGTTCCTGAAGTACACCGGCGCGCTGAGCGCGGCCGCCGCCGTCTCCGCGTCGCTGTCGGCCTGTTCGTCGGGGCCCCAGTCCACGAACGAGACCGGCGGGGGCGGTGGCCGGAACCGGACGCTGACGGCGGTCATCGGCTACGGCAACGACGGCAGCTGGGACCCCACCCAGACCGCCTCCGCCTTCTGCATGGCCGCCAACAACCACATCTACGAGGGGCTGCTGGACACCGACCCGATCTCGCGGGAGCCGTACGCCGCGCTCGCGACCCAGGTGCCGGCCGACCCGAACGCCACGACCTGGAAGTTCACCCTGCGCGCGGGCGCGAAGTTCCACGACGGCAAGCCGGTCACGGCCGACGACGTGGTCTTCGTCTTCGACCGGATCCTCGACCCGAAGACCCAGACCCTCGCCAAGGGCTTCTTCGCGAGCTGGCTGAAGGAAGTCCGCAAGATCGACGCGCAGAACGTCGAGCTCGTCCTCAAGTTCCCCTTCCCGGACGGGATTTCGCGGCTCACCCTGGCCAAGATCATGCCGAAGCACGTCTTCTCCCAGCCGGGCGGCTGGGAGGACGCCATCGCGGGCAAGGCGATCGGCTCTGGGCCGTACCGGCAGACCGCGCACCACCCGAAGTCCAACACCACCTTCGAGGCGTATCCGGACTACAACGGCCCGCGCAAGGCGACCTTCAAGAAGATGAACTGGCTGACGATCGTGGACGCGGCACCGCGCGTGGCCAGGATCTCCGGCGCCAGTGCGGGTGCGCAGATCGCCGACAACATCCCGTACGCCAACATCGGGCAGTTGGAGGGCGGCGGGCTGACGGTGGCGGGCGGCGCCGGGATGAACAACCTCTTCCTGATGTTCAACACCAAGCACAAGCCCTTCGACGACGTACGCGTCCGCCAGGCGCTGCACTACGCCATCGACACCGGGAAGATGATCGAGGTCGCCCTCAAGGGGCACGGGAAGCCGGCGTCGTCCTTCCTCAACGAGGCCAACCCCAGCTACCGGCGCGCGAAGAGCGTCTACGACCACGACCCCGACAAGGCGAAGGCGCTGCTGAAGGAGGCCGGGGTCAGCGGGCTGAAGATCGAGATCCTGGCCGTCAACGTGAGCTGGATCGTCGACTGTCTGCCGACCATCAAGGCGTCCTGGGACGCGATCGGCGTCAAGACCACCCTCTCCCCGCAGGAGACGACGGCCGTCTTCACCAAGATGGACCAGAAGCAGGACTACCAGGTGGTCGCCGCCGCCTCGAACCCCAACCAGTTCGGCCTCGACGCCGACCTGATCATGCACTACAACTACGGCCCCGAGAACCTGTGGATGCAGTACACGCGGTGGGCCGACAACTCGATCGCCAAGGCGCTCTTCAAGGACATGGACCGGGCGACCCGGGAGCCGGACGCCGAGAAGAAGAAGACGATCGTGCAGGACTACATCGACGTCGTCGCCGAGCAGGCCGTGCTCTACCCGGTCGTCCACAACGAGCTGATGACGGCATGGAACGCCAAGCAGCTCACCGGGATAAGGGCACAGCCGTACCCCGGTATCAACCTCCTCCAGGCCAAGTGGGCCTAGGAGCCCTTCTGTGATCACCGTCGTAAGGATCCTGGCCCGCCGCGTCGTGCTGCTCGTGCCGCTGATGCTGGGCATCGTGCTGTTCGTGTTCCTGGTCATGCGGTTCTCGGACGTCGACCCGGCGTCCGCGTTCTTCCAGGGCGCGAACCCCACCGCCCGGCAACTGCACGACTTCCGCGAGGAGAACGGCCTGCTGGACCCCCTCCCCGTCCGCTACGTCGCCTTCATCGGCGACCTGCTCCACGGCGACATGGGCATCAGCGCCCTGACCCGGGCCCCGGTCGTCGACCAGGTCATGACCGCGCTGCCGCTGACCCTCCAGCTCACCTTCCTGGGCCTCGGCATCGCGGTCGTCCTGTCCCTGGCCGGCGGCGTGACGGCCGCCATCTACCGCGACCGACTCCCCGACCAGATCATCCGGGTCGTCTCCCTCACCGGTGTCGCCGCCCCCGGCTTCTGGCTGGCGCTGCTGATGATCCAGTACCTGGCCGTCGACCTCGGCTGGTTCCCGACCGGCGGCTACATCAACCCGGCGGACTCCTTCACGGGCTGGCTCAAGACCATGACCCTCCCGGCGCTCGCCCTCTCGCTGCCGGTGGCGGCGCAGCTGACGCGGATCGTGCGGACGTCGGTCGTGGAGGAACTCGACAAGGACTACGTCCGCACGGCGATCGGCAGCGGGCTGCCGCCGCGGGTGGTCGTCGGGCGCAACGTCCTGCGCAACGCGCTCATCAACCCGCTGACCGTCCTAGGTCTGCGCGTCGGCTACCTGCTGGGCGGCGCGGTCGTCATCGAGACGATCTTCTCCCTCCCCGGCATGGGGAAGCTGATGATCGACGCGGTGAAGAACGGTGACCCGGCCGTCGTCCAGGGCGTCGTCCTGACCACGGCGACCGGCTTCGTGGTCGTCAACCTCGTCATCGACATCCTGTACCTGCTGGTCAACCCGCGCCTGCGGGAGGCGACATGACGTTCAACCGCAAGCGTCTCGCCGAGGCGCTGTCCCGGCCCGGCATCCGGCTGCGCGGCTGGCGCCGGCTGCCGCTGCTGTCGAAGGTCGCCGTCTGCTTCCTGGCGGTGGTGGTCCTGACCGCCCTGCTCGCCCCGCTCCTCGCCCCGCACGACCCGCTCGACCAGCAGCCGCCGATCGACGGCACCGGGCATCCGTCCGCGGAACACTGGATGGGCCAGGACAGCCTCGGCCGGGACATCCTCAGCCGGCTGATGTACGGCGCCCGCTGGTCGCTTGCGATCGGGCTCGGCGCGACCGGGCTCGCGCTTGTCGTCGGTGCCCTGATCGGCGCGATCGCGGCGACCTCACGCAAGGCGGTCGACGAGACGCTGATGCGCTGCCTGGACGTGGTGATGGCGTTCCCGGGCATCGCGCTGGCCGCCGTGCTCGTCGCCGTCTTCGGCGGCGGGATCACCGTCCTGATCTGCGCGATCGCGTTCCTCTTCACGCCGCCCGTGGCCCGAGTCGTTCGGGCGAACGTCCTCGACCAGTACGGCGAGGACTATGTGACGGCGGAACGGGTCATCGGCGCCCGCACCCCGCACATCGTCATCAAGCACGTGGCGATCAACTGCGCCGCCCCGGTGCTGGTGTTCTGCACGGTCCAGGTGGCGGAGGCGATCGTCTTCGAGGCGTCGCTGTCCTTCATCGGCGCCGGCGTCCGTCCCCCCGACCCCTCCTGGGGCAGCGTCATCGCGGACGGCAAGAACATGGTGCTCACCGGCGGCTGGTGGGCGACCGTCTTCCCCGGCCTGCTGATGCTGGTGACGGTGCTCTCCCTGAACATCCTCTCCGAGGGCGTCTCGGACGCGTGGGCGGCGCCCTCGGCCCGCGAGGTCGACGTACACAAACACGACGACCGCCTCGAAGCGCCGGAACCGGGCAGCGGTGAGGTGCTGCAGCTGCCGGGGCTGACGGAGGCCGCGGCGCGGCTGCGGGCACGGGCGCGGCCGTTGCCCCAGGGGCAGTTGCCGGTGCTCGCGGTGGAGCACCTGGCGATCGGGTTCGAGGGCCGGCACGGCGGCGTGGACATCGTCGACGGCATCAGCTTCGAGGTGCAGCCGGGTGAGGTGCTGGGGCTGGTCGGCGAGTCGGGCTGCGGCAAGTCGCTCACCGCCCTCGCGGTGATGGGCCTGGAGCCGAAGGGCGCCCGGGTGCGCGGCCATGTCCGGTTCAACCAGCGGCAGTTGGTGGGCGAGCCGATGCGGGTGCGCCGCAAGCTGCTGGGCCACGAGATGGCGATGATCTACCAGGACGCCCTGTCGTCCCTGAACCCGGCGATGACGATCCGCTCCCAGCTCAAGCAGGTCGTACGCCGCGGAGGTCACCGCAGCCCCCACGAACTCCTGGGGCTGGTCGGCCTCGACCCCGACCGCACCCTGCGCAGCTACCCGCACGAACTCTCCGGTGGCCAGCGCCAGCGCGTCCTGATCGCCATGGCCCTGTCCCGCGACCCCAAACTGATCGTCGCCGACGAGCCGACGACCGCGCTGGACGTCACCGTGCAGGCGCAGATCATAGAGCTGCTGCTGAGGCTGCGGGAGGAACTGGACTTCGCCCTGATCCTCGTCTCGCACGACCTCGCACTGATCGCGGACGTCACCGACCGGGTGGTCGTGATGTACGGCGGCCAGATCGTGGAGACCGGCGTGACCGCCGACCTGGTGGAGGCACCGGCGCACCACTACACGCGGGGCCTGCTCGGCAGTGTGCTGTCGCTGGAGTCGGCACAGGAACGGATGACGCAGATCAAGGGCGTCGTCCCCTCCCCCGCCGACTTCCCGGCGGGCTGCCGGTTCGCGGACCGCTGTCCGCTGGCGAGCGAGGTGTGCCGGACGACACCGCCCGACCTGGTGGGAACACCGACCCATACGGCGGCCTGCCATCACCCGGCGATCGTGCTGGCGCCGACAGACCGCTCCGAAAGCGGGGTCGTCCAGTGAACGCGCTGGTGGAGCTCTCGGCCGCGCACGTCGTGCACAAGGCGCGCAGCGGCGGGCTGTTCACCCGGGACAAGGTGTACGCCCTGACCGGCGCCGATCTCGTCATCGCGCCCGGCGAGACGGTGGGCGTGGTCGGCGAGTCGGGGTGCGGCAAGTCGACGCTGGCGAAGGTGCTGGTGGGGGTGCAGCGCCCGACGTCGGGCACGGTGTCCCTGCGGGGACGCGACCTGTGGACGATGTCACCGGCCGAACGCAGGACGGCGGTGGGCGCCGGCACCGGGATGATCTTCCAGGACCCGTCGACGGCGCTGAACAGGCGCCTGACGGTCCGGCAGATCCTGCGGGACCCGCTGGACGTCCACGACCGCGGCACGAGGAGCGAACGCGAGGACCGGGTCAGGGAGCTGATGTCCCTGGTCGGCCTCCCGCGCGCCCTGACGGACGCCCTTCCCGGCCAGCTCTCCGGCGGCCAGCGCCAACGCGTGGCCATCGCCCGCGCCCTGGCCCTGGACCCCGACCTCGTGGTGGCGGACGAGCCGACGAGCGCGCTGGACGTGTCGGTGCGGGCGCAGATCCTGAACCTCCTCCTCGACCTGAAGGAACGGCTGGGCCTCGCCCTGGTCTTCGTCTCGCACGACATCCAGACGGTACGCCGGATGAGCGACCGCGTGATCACGATGTACCTGGGCCGGATCGTCGAGGAGGCACCGGCGACCGGCGTCACCGACGGCTCCCGGCACCCGTACACCCGTGCCCTCTTCTCGGCGACCCCCGGCCTGCTCGACCCCATCGACCCGATCCCGCTGGTCGGCCCGGTCCCCTCCGCGACGCGTCCGCCGAGCGGGTGCCCCTTCCGCACGCGATGCTGGAAGGCGGACGAGGTGTGCGCCGAGGCGATGCCGGACTTCTCGGCCACGTCAACGCCCGAGCACCGTTACAGGTGCCACCATCCGGTGGAGGAGGGCGAGGCCACGCGCGACCTCGTACGACAGAGCCACAGTTCCAGGGAGCCTTGATCATGATCCCCACCCCGCTCACCGGTGTCATCCCGCCCGTCTGCACGCCCCTGACACCGGACCGCGAGGTGGACGTCCCGTCCCTGCTCAGGCTGGTCGACCACCTGGTGGAGGCCGGGGTGCACGGCCTGTTCGTGCTCGGCTCGACGTCGGAGGCGGCGTATCTGACGGACGGGCAGCGGCGGGTGGTGGTCGAGGCGGTGGCCGGGCACGTAGGGGGCCGGCTCCCGGTGCTGGCCGGAGTGATCGACATGACCACGCCTCGGGTTCTGGACCACGTACGCGAGGTCACGCGGGCGGGTGCGGACGCGGTGGTCGCCACGGCGCCCTTCTACGCCCGGACCCACCCCGCCGAGATCGCCCGTCACTACCGCCTGATCGCCGCCGCGTGCCCCGTCCCCGTGGTGGCGTACGACCTCCCGGCCGCCGTCCACGTCAAACTCCCGGCCGAGGTGATCCTCGACCTGGCAGCCGAGGGCGCCCTGTCCGGCCTGAAGGACTCCAGCGGCGACCTCGCCGCCTTCCGCGAGGTCGTCATCGGCGCCCGCACCCGGTCCGACATCACCGGCTTCAGCGTCCTGACCGGCTCCGAGCTCATCGCCGACGCCGCGCTGGCGGTGGGGGCGGACGGGGCGGTGCCGGGGCTCGCGAACGTCGACCCGCGGGGGTACGTCCGCCTTTTCGAGCTGTGCCGGGCCGGGGACCGGGAGCTGGCTCGGGCCGAGCAGGAGCGGTTGTGCGGGCTGTTCGGGATGGTGACCGTCGGGGATCCCGGGCGGATGGGGGGTTCGTCGTCGGCGTTGGGGGCGTTCAAGGCGGCGTTGCATCTGCGCGGGGTGATCGACTGCGCGGCCACGGCGGAGCCGCAGGTGGCGTTGTCGACGGAGGAGGTTGAGCGGGTGGGGAAGTTTTTGGCGGGAGCGGGGTTGCTGTAGGGGGGTGTTTCGCCCCCGCCCAGGGGGCTCCGCCCCCTGGGCCCGCTCCTCGAACGCCGGAGGGGCTGGTTTTCAGCCCGTCGGCAGCCTGCGGAACTCGATCGTCTCGTACGTCCCCTCCACCCCCGTCTCGTACAGAATCCCGACCACCCGCCGCCCCAACGGCACCAGATCCGAGTACCCCGCCCGCTGCTGAGACAGCGTCATTGCCTTCGTGAAGGTCGCCCCGCCATCCGCACTCCGCCACACGGCCATCGATTGGCGCACCGTAGGCACGGACGGACCGGAGAACAGCAACGCGCCCCGAGAACCCGCGAGTTGGAGGACACTCCCCTGCACCACCGGCACCTCGTTCAACGTCGGCTGAACCGTGTACGGCCGGTCCAACGTCTCCCCACCGTCACCGGAGTGGCTGTCGAGCCGGTTCCCGGCACTCGTGCCGAGTTGGTCCCGGGAGTTGAAGTACAGCCTGCCGTCGGGAAGTTCGGCCGCCGTGGACTCGTTCGCGTTGCTGAAACCGTCGTACGAGTCGTCGACGAACCCCCTCCGCCAGGAACGCCCGCCGTCGTCGCTGTAGATGGCGTGGGCGCCGTAGTACTTGGGCTCCTGCCCGGTGTCCCCGGACCCCGGCGCCGGCGCAGCCGAGTGGTTCGACGGGACGACCAGCCGCCCCGCGTGCGGACCGTGCCGCAGCGCGATCGCGTGACCGGGCCCCGTGGCGTACCAGCGCCAGTTCGACGGCTTCACCTGGCCCGTGATGTCCCGCGGGGAGGAGAAGTGGCGGCCGTCATCCGCGCTCCGCTGCACGAACACCCGCCGGCTCTGCTCCGGCGTCGCCTCGCCCCGCATGATCTGCGCCTCCGTCACGTCCCCGCTGTTGTAGGAGGTGACCAGCACGACCGCGCCGGTGCGCGGATCGACCACGGGAGCGGGGTTGCCCCGCGTGTCCCCGTCCCCGGAGGCGACCACGGCCTGCGGACCCCAGGTGCAGCCGCCGTCGAGGGAGCGTCTGAGGATGACATCGATGTCGCCGGTGTCGCCCGCCCCGTCGTGCCGGCCCTCGGCGAAGGCCAGGACCGTGCCGCGCGGGGTCGTGACCGTCGCCGGGATGCGGTACGTGTCGTAGCCGCCCTCGCCCGAGACGTAGGGGACGGAGGACGTGCAGCCGGCCTCCCCCGCCGAGGCGTTGCCGGTCGTGACCAGTGGGGTGGTCAGGAGTACGGCGGTGACCAGGTACGTACGACTGAGTGTGCGCCTCAGGTTGGTCATCGAGCTCCTTTGACGGAGGGTCAGACATTGCCCTGTCCGTCACAGGATCCCCGGTGTCACCATCCCTGACTCATAGGCCACGATGACCAACTGCGCTCGGTCCCGGGCTCCCAGCTTCCCCATGATGCGGCTGACGTGTGTCTTCGCCGTCAGCGGGCTGAGCCCCAATGCTTCCGCGATTTCCGTGTTGTTGAGGCCGCGGGCGACCAGTGTCAGCACTTCGCGTTCACGTTCGGACAGGCAATCGGGTCCGCCGGCGGTGGGCGCGGAAGGGCTGCGCAGGAACCGCTCGATCAGCCGTGCGGTCGGCCCCGGCGACAGGAGCGCCTCCCCCGCGGCCACCGTGCGGATGGCGTCGAGGAGTTCGGCCGGGCGGGTGTCCTTGACCAGGAATCCGGAGGCGCCGGCGCGCAGCGCGTCCACGATGTTCTCGTCGGTGTCGTAGGTGGTGAGGACCAGGACACGCACCTCGGCCAGGTCCTCGTCGGCCGCGATCAGGCGGGTCGCCTCGATGCCGTCGAGGTCGGGCATGCGGATGTCCATCACGACGAGGTCGGCGCGGGTGCCACGGGCCAGTTCCGCGGCCTCCCTGCCGGTGGCCGCCTGGCCGACGACCTCCATGTCGGGGGCCGACTCGACCAGCATGGCGAACGCCTCCCGCACGAGCGTCTGGTCGTCCGCGAGCAGGACGCGGATCATCTCTCTCCTCCCCGGTCGCTCCCGACAGGCAGTACGGCGCTCACCCGGAAACCCCCCTTGTCGCCCGGTCCGGCGTCGAGTGTGCCACCCACGCTGCGGGCCCGCTCCCGCATGCCGACGAGGCCGTAGCCGGGGACGGACGTGGTGGAGCCGTGGGCGGGGCGCCTCCCGTCGTCGGTGACCGACACGAGCAGGGCGCCCTGCTCCTCGTACAGCTCGACCCGTACGGCGGGTTCGGGACCCGCGTGCCGGACGACGTTCGTCAGCGCTTCCTGCACGATCCGGTACGCGGCCGCCCCGACGGCGGGCGGCGCCTCCCGCACCCGCACCTCCGACGCCACCCGTGCACCGGCCAGCCGCGCCGCCTCCACCAGGTCGGGCACCCCGTCGATACCGGGCAGCGGGCCGCGTGCCTCGCCCACCGCGCCCTGCTCACGCAGGAGTTCCAGCGTCGTACGCAGCTCGCCGCGCGCCGTGCGGCAGGTCCCGGCGATGTCGTCGAGCGACTTGGCGATCGCCTCGCGGTTCAGCCGCTCGGGGTCGGCGGCCAGGACGTGCGCGGCCACCGATGTCTGCACGCCGATGAGCGTGATGCTGTGGGCGAGCAGGTCGTGCAGGTCGCGGGCGATGCGCAGGCGTTCCTCGGCGACCCGGCGGCGGGCCTCCTCCTCGCGGGTGCGTTCGGCGCGCTCGGCGCGCTCGACGATGGCGGCGACGTACTGGCGGTAGTAGCGGACGTCGATGCCGCAGAAGAGGAACGCGAAGACCCAGCCGGAGATCCGCAGGATCTCCACCGTCCCGTCGGGGTTGGTGAGGGCGTTGAGGATCAGTGTCACGCCGAGGACGGCGGCCCCGGTGAGCAGCGTGCGGCGCACCGTGCCGGTCGCCGCGAGCGTGTACAGCACCACCATGGTCGCGAAGAGGGGCGCGGCGTGGTTGTTCTCCAGGGCGTGGTACGGGGCGATGCAGACCATCACCGCCAGCAGGACCAGCAGCGGCCGGTGGCGCCGCCACACCAGGGGCACGTGGGCGGCGAGCAGCAGGGTCCAGCCGAGCGCGTCGGGGCGCAGTCCCTTGTCGCCGAGCAGGGCCATGGCCGTGGCGAGAACGGCCCAGGCCACGGCCAGCAGCGCGTCGTTGCGTGTGCGGTGCGGGGCGGTGAGGGGGTCGCGGTTGATCGCCGCCATGACCCGCTCGCCGATGCGGGACCGGGCCGCTGTCGTGGTTGGCTGCACGGAGTTCATCTTCCGGGACGAGGGCGCCCCTCCGGCAGGGAGGGGCGCCGGTCGGTCAGGACACGGAGACGGCCACGTGCTCCGGCTCCTTCGGCGGGACGGGCGGCCGGGGTCCCTCGGGTGCGCGGGAGAGCCGGCCCGGCCACCACATCCTGCGCCTGAGGGCCACGCTCGCGCTGGTGACCAGGTAGGTGCGGACCAGGAAGGTGTCCAGCAGTACGCCGACGGCGATGACGAATCCCAGCTCGACGAGTGGGACGAGCGGCATGCTGGTGAGCACCGCGAAGGTGGCGGCGAGGACGAGCCCGGCGGAGGCGATGACGCCGCCCGTGGTGCGCAGCGCGGTGAGCGCGGCCGATGCCGGTTCGGTGCCGTTCAGGCACTCCTCGCGCATCCGGTGCATCAGGAAGATGCCGTAGTCGACGCCGAGGGCCACCAGGAACACGAACGAGAGCAGCCCGAGTCCGGGATCGGTGCCCTCGAAGCCGAAGAGCGGCCCGAAGACGAGCCCGCCGATGCCGAGCGCCGCGCCCCACACGGCGACCACGGCCGCCACCAGGATCAGCGGCGCGACGAGCGAGCGCAGCAGGGCGACCAGGATCAGCAGCACGGACAGCAGCACGAGCGGTACGACGACCAGGCGGTCGCGGGCGTTGGTGTCCTTCAGGTCGATCTGCTCGGCGCTCGGCCCGCCGACGTAGGAGCCGTCGAGCTTGTCGCGCAGGGCCTCGATGGTGGCGGTCTCCCCGGCGGACTGGGGTGCCGCGGTGGCGAGGACGGAGATCTCCGTCCAGCCGTTTCCGGTACGGCCTTCCCGCGCGCTGTCGACGCCCTCGGTGCCGCGGACCGACGCGAGCGTCTCGGCGGCGCGGCCCTCCCGCGTGATGACGGTGATGGGCTGGGTGCCGCGCTCGGGGTAGGCCTGGCCGAGCGTCTCCATGGCGGCGACCGCGTCGGGCTTGCTGGTGAAGGAGTCCTCCTGCTTCAGGGGGCCGGGCAGGTTCAGGGCGCCGAGCGCGAGCGCGCCGAGCAGGACCGCACCGCCCGCGAGGACGGTCAGGGGCCGGCGTCCGGCGGAGCTGCCCATCGCCGTGAACAGGGACCGGCGGGCCTTGGGCGTGCTGCCGTGGCGGGGCACGAGCGGCCAGAACACGCGCCGGCCGAGCAGCACGAGGATCGCGGGCAGCAGCGTCAGCATGGCGGCCAGCGCGCACAGCACGCCGACGGTGCCGAGCGGGCCCATGCCGCGGCTGGAGTTGAGGTCGGCGGCGAGCAGGCACAGCAGTCCGGCGGCGACGGTGCCGGAGGAGGCGAGCACGGCGGGCCCGCAGCCCTTGAGCGCGGCCACCATGGCGTCGTAGGGCCGCTCGATCCGCCGTAGTTCTTCCCGGTACCGGGAGACGAGCAGCAGCGCGTAGTCGGTGCCGGCCCCGAAGACGAGGATCGTCATGATCCCGGAGCTCTGGCCGGAAACGGACGTTCCGAACCACTGGTTGAGGCCGTAGGCGACGCCCATCGACAGATAGTCGGCCATGCCCGCGACGGCGAGCGGGACGAGCCACAGGAACGGGCTGCGGTAGATGAGGATCAGCAGCAGCGCGACCACGGCGGCCGTGGTGTACAGCAGGGGTCCGTCGAGCGAGTTGTAGACCTCGCCCGCGTCGGTGGCGAGCGCGCCCGCCCCGCCGACGTCGACGTTCAGCCCGTCGCTGCCCTTCGCGATGTCCCGCACGGAGTTGACCAGTGCGTCCCGGGCGTCCTCGTCCTGCCCCGGTTCGGTGCTGGCGACCGGGTACATCAGGGTGGTGCCGTCCTGGGACGGAATGCCTTCGGGTTTCCCGGTGAGCCGGTGGGCACCCGCGATCCGCTCGATCTGATCGGCGGCAGTCGCCCTGTCCCCCGCGCTCAGCCCGCCGTCCCGGTGATAGACGACCACCATCTCGGTGGCCTCGCCACCCGGCAGCCGGTCCTCGATCTTCGCCACCTGCGTGGAGTCGGCGCTCGCCGGCAGATAGTCGACGGCACGGTCCCGCTGCACGTCCGCCAGCTTCGACGCGAACGGCGACGCCAGCGCCAGCACCGCGATCCACAACCCGAGCACGAGCCAGGGCACGGCCCGCCGCCGTCGTGCACTTGTCCTTGCGGCCCCCATGAGACGGGCCTCCCTCCGGGTCGGGTGTCTGGGTCGCTTCCAGACTCCCGGCGCGGGAGGGCCGATTCGTCGGGCGGGAGGGCGAGTTGGGGCCTACTGCCGGGGGCGGCACGACGGCGCGATTACTCCCTGGGGAGTACTGCGGAACACCATGCCTGAGCATCCGTACTCAGGTGCCGGCCCTGCTCTCGGGCCATCCTGGCCCTCATGACCGCCCCTGTCGGCCTCCCGCACTTCCGCGGTGCCAATGTGCCGCCCCCGCCCACCGGACGCCGACAGCTGCCCGTCGCGGCGGACATCGCCCTGGCGGTCGGGCTGCTGGTCCTCGACGTCATCGGGGCAGTCGCGGCCTTCCTGGCAGGCATCGACGTCAGCGGCGACTGGAGGCCGTTCGACCCGGGCGCGGACAACTCCGGCGTCACGTTCAGGTTCACCTGGCTCTACGTGGGCATCGCCGGCGGCGTCGTGCTGCTGACGGCCGCACCGCTGCTCCGGCTCCGCGCCGTCGTCAGCGCCGGACTACAGGTCCTCGTGGCCACGGCCGTGCTGGTCGTCGCCGTGGGCGGCGCCCGGTTCGGCGACGGTCGTGGCGCCGGGGGCTACGACGGCGTCCGGGCCGCCGCGGCCAGCAGCCTCGTCACGTCCTCGGCGCAGATGGTGAGCGCGGAGCCGACCGTCGCTAGGACGTCCCGCTCGGCGGGTGTGTAGGGGCCGTCGGCCAGGGCGATGCGGGCGCCCTGGAGCAGGATCGATTCGCGGCCGGGCGGCGCGAGGTGGGGGGCGAGGGGGTCCAGGGCCTCGTGGAGCTCTATGGCCAGGCCGGCACCGCAGGGCTCGGAGAAGACCCGCCCGGTGTCCGCGGCCAGGGCCTCGACCAGGGCGTTGAGCTGCTCCTCCGTGCACTCGTCGAAACCGGCGGCACGCACCGTCGCCGCGGCGGCCTCCAGGGACGGACGGGCACAGGTGCCGCCGGCGGCCAGCACCGCGAGGGCGACGGTGTGGACGGCGTCACGCAGCATCGCGGAGAAGCGGGTGGTGGTGGGGTGGTCGAGGACGTCGGTGCCGAAGTGACGTCGGCAGGCCGCGCACTCCACGACCGGGGCGGTCTCGCCGCGCGGCAGGACCGGCACACCGAGCAGGGTGAAGCGGCGGTGCCCCGTCAGCCGCTGGTAGTTGCGGTCACCCCCGCAGCCCGGGCAGAAGAACTCGCCGTCACCGACGGCCGACCATGCGGTGCGGGTGCCCAGAATGCGCGCAAGCCTGGCGGCACGGCCGTCTTGTCCCCGTCCTGGCAGCACGTCGCACCTCCGTAACCCCGCGGCAACATCGCCGCGCTTGCGTGATGTTAGCCACATCATGGAGGCAGAGTCAGCACCCCGGACGAGACCTTTCCGTGACCTGCACAGGTCAATGGCCGGAAACAGACGGGCCCCGCCCACCGGAACAGGGCGGACGGGACCTGGGAACGCCTGGCACAACAACGCCCTAAAGGGGCGCCGGGAACTGCGCGACCAGCCGCGACGGCGCAGTGGACGAGCGACTGCGCCTCGCGGCACTTCCGTGGTCGCGCCCCTCCCTCGCGGAGCGCGAACCGTCAGCGCGCTGCGCGATTGACGGCGGAGACGACCGCCTTCAGCGACGCACGCGTGGTGTTCGCGTCGATCCCGATCCCCCACAGCACCTTGCCGTCGATCGCGCACTCGATGTACGACGCGGCCTGCGCCGACGCGCCCTCGCTCATCGTGTGCTCCTGGTAGTCCAGCAGCCGCACGTCGATGCCGATGGACTGCAGGGCGTCGAAGAAGGCCGAGATCGGACCGTTGCCGGTACCGGACAGGACCGTGTCGACGCCGTCGACCGTCGCCTCCACCTTCAGCGTGTCCACGCCGTCCGTGTCCGTCGTCGACTGACCGTTCTTGACCTGGATCCGACCCCACGGGTTCTGCGGGTTCGGCAGGTACTCGTCCTGGAAGACCGCCCAGATGTCACCGCCGGTGACCTCGCCGCCCTCGGCGTCCGTCTTGGCCTGGATCAGCTTGGAGAACTCGATCTGCATCCGGCGCGGCAGGTCCAGCTTGTGGTCGTTCTTCAGGACGTACGCGATACCGCCCTTGCCGGACTGCGAGTTGACGCGGATGACGGCCTCGTAGGAGCGGCCGACGTCCTTCGGGTCGATCGGCAGGTAGGGCACCGCCCACTCGATGTCGTCGACGGTGACGCCCTTCGCGGCCGCGTCGGCCTCCATGGCGTCGAAGCCCTTCTTGATGGCGTCCTGGTGGGAGCCGGAGAAGGACGTGTAGACCAGGTCGCCCACGTACGGGTGGCGCGGGTGGACCTCCATCTGATTGCAGTACTCCCACGTACGACGGATCTCGTCGATGTCGGAGAAGTCGATCTGCGGGTCGACGCCCTGCGAGAACAGGTTCATGCCCAGGGTGACCAGGTCGACGTTGCCGGTGCGCTCGCCCTGCCCGAACAGGCAGCCCTCGATGCGGTCGGCGCCGGCCATCAGCGCCAGCTCGGCCGCCGCCACCGCCGTACCGCGGTCGTTGTGCGGGTGGACCGACAGCACGACGTGCTCGCGGCGCGTCAGGTTGCGGTGCATCCACTCGAAGCGGTCCGCGTGGGTGGACGGCGTCGAACGCTCCACCGTGGCGGGCAGGTTGAGGATGATCTCGCGGCCCGGACCGGGCTGGTAGACGTCCATCACCGCCTCGCAGACCTCCAGGGCGAAGTCCAGCTCGGTGTCGGTGAAGATCTCGGGGCTGTACTGGTAGCCGAACTCCGTCTCCGGGCCCAGCAGCTTCTCCGCGTACTCGACGACCAGCCGCGTGCCGTCGACGGCGATCTGCTTGATGTCGTCCCTGGAGCCGCGGAACACCACCCGGCGGAAGACGGGGGCGGTGGCGTTGTACAGGTGGACGGTGGCCCGCTTGGCGCCCTTCAGGGACTCCACGGTCCGCTCGATCAGGTCCTCGCGGGCCTGGGTCAGTACGGAGATGGTGACGTCGTCGGGGATCGCCTCGGGGTCCTCGATGATCGACCGCACGAAGTCGAAGTCCGTCTGGCCCGATGCCGGGAAGCCGACCTCGATCTCCTTGTAGCCCATCTTGACCAGCTGGTCGAACATCCGGCGCTTGCGCTCGGGCGACATCGGGTCGATCAGGGCCTGGTTGCCGTCACGCAGATCGGTGGAGAGCCAGCGGGGGGCGGCGGTGACACGCTTCTGGGGCCAGGTGCGGTCCGGGATGTCGACCTGCTCGTAGCGGCCGTACTTGTGGACCGGCATGGAACTGGGCTGCTGGCGATTCGCCATAATGCTTCGGGCTCCTCAGGATGTCCGGAAGGACGGCCGACGACGCAACGCCAAGCTCCGCGGGGAGGGAGTCGACCTGGACTACAGGCCCTCGCCGCGGCAGCTAAGAAGAAGCAGCCCGAAACGCATGATGCGAAGCATGCTAGCCGAGCCGCTCCCCGTGCGGGGCGCCGTATCAGTATGCGGGACCCGAGGGATGAATAGGACAAAACGTGCGCCATACCACTTCGTCACGGAGCGTGCGGCTCCCTGTCCGCATATTTCACCAATCATGGTTGCGACTAGTGACAGCCCGCTAACGCAGTGCAATGGTGCCGGTCATGACGACCAACGGGGGCTTCGAGCCCGTCTTCTGCACCGTCGTACCGCCGCACGTCCTCGACAAGCTGGCCCGGAACGACGACCCCGCACTCTCCGGCCCCGCCCGCCGGACCCTGATGCGCGACAGTGAGCTGCGCGGCAGGCGTCGCGTCACGACCGAGTTCGCCCTCGCGGCCGCCCCGGCGGAGAAGGCACCGTCGGACCAGCCGCTGCGCACCATCTACGACGCCCAGCACCGCACCGCCCTGCCCGGCACCAAGGTCCGCGGCGAGGGCGCGGACCCCGGCCAGGACGCCACGGTCAACCGCGCCTACTCCGGCCTCGGCGCCACCTTCGAGCTCTTCCTCAAGGCGTACGCCCGCCACTCGATCGACGGCGACGGGCTGCCCCTGGACGCCACCGTCCACTACGACGAGAACTACAACAACGCCTTCTGGAACGGCGAGCAGATGGTGTTCGGCGACGGGGACGGGGAGATCTTCCTCGACTTCACCATCCCGATCGACGTCATCGGCCACGAGCTCAGCCACGGCGTCACCCAGTACACGGCCAACCTGACCTACTACGGCCAGCCGGGCGCCCTGAACGAGTCCATGTCGGACGTCTTCGGCGCGCTGATCAAGCAGTACACGCTCGGCCAGACCGCCGCCGAGGCCGACTGGCTGATCGGCGCCGGTCTGCTGGCGCCCGGCGTCTCCGGCAAGGCCCTGCGCTCCATGAAGGAGCCGGGCAGCGCGTACGACGACGACGTCCTCGGCAAGGACCCGCAGCCCGCGACGATGGACGACTACGTCCGCACCGGCCGCGACAACGGCGGCGTCCACATCAACTCCGGCATCCCCAACCACGCCTTCTACCTGGCCGCCACCGCCCTCGGCGGCAACGCGTGGGAGAAGGCGGGACAGGTCTGGTACGACGTCCTGACCGGCGGCGAGCTGTCGGAGCGGGCCATGTTCACCGACTTCGCCAAGCTGACCGTCAAGACGGCCCGCGAGCGCTTCGGCGACGACGGCGAGGAGCTCCAGGCCGTGTCGAAGGCCTGGGAGCAGGTCGGGGTGCGGATCCAGTAAGTCCGTACTAGACAGGGACCCATGCGGATTTTGGTACGGCGCACGGGTGGATTCGCGGGCATCGAGCGGCACGCCGAGGTGGACACCTCGGGGCGGCCCGACGCCCAGGAGTGGCACGCCCTGGCCGAGCGCGCGGTCGCGTCCGGCCGGGGCACGCCCCCCGTCGGGGTTCCGGACGGCTTCAGCTACCAGATCACCGTGGACGGCAGAACGGTGTACTGCTCGGATCCCCGGCTCACGGACGACCAGCGGAAGCTGATCTCGCGGGTACTGAAGGAGGGGGCGTGACCGGCACTCACGGAGGGCCGTAACTGCTTCTTCACGCCCGGCCGTTGACTTCCGTTACCGCTGGTACGGATGATCCGGCGCATGGCGACTGACGCGCGCGGCGCGACGAACCCGATACCTCAGTTCCCGGCCGGCTTCCTGTGGGGCGTGTCCACCTCGGCCCATCAGATCGAGGGCGCGGTGGACGAGCGCGAACCCTCCGTGTGGGACACCTTCACGGCCGGGCCGGGCCGGGTGAAGGACGGCTCCACGGCCACGGTGGCCTGCGACCACTACCACCGCTACCCGCAGGACGTGGCCCTGCTGGCCGACCTGGGCGTCGACGCGTACCGCTTCTCGATCTCGTGGCCGCGGGTGAACGCGCCGAAGGGCCTCGACTTCTACGACCGTCTGGTGGACGAGCTGTGCGCGGCGGGCGTGCGGCCGGTGCCGACGCTCTTCCACTGGGATCTGCCGGTCGCGCTGGACTGGCTGGAGCGGGACACGGCGTCCCGTTTCGCCGAGTACGTGGAGGTGGTCGCCGAGCGCCTGGGCGACCGGGTGAAGAAGTGGATCACTCTCAACGAGCCCGCCGAGCACACCCTGCTGGGCCACGCCCTCGGCACCCACGCCCCCGGCAGGCAGCTCCTGTTCGACGCCCTCCCCGTCGCCCACCACCAGCTGCTGGCCCACGGTCTCGCCGTACGGGCGCTGCGCGCGGCCGGCGCCACGGACATTGGGATCGCCAACTCGCACGGGCCGACGTGGCCGGCGTCGCAGGAACCGGCGGACCTGGAGGCGGCTGACTTCTACGACGTACTCCTCAACCGGCTGTTCGCGGACCCGCTGCTGCTCGGCCAGTACCCGGACGGCATCGGCGAGTTGATGCCTGGCGACGTCGAGGCCGACCTGTTGGTCATCGCCGAGCCGCTCGACTTCTACGGCGTCAACTACTACGCGCCGACCCGCGTGGGCGCCCCGCAGGGCACCGAGATCGAGTTCGGCGGGATCAGCATGCCCGCGGAACTGCCCTTCTCCGTACGGGAGATCGAGGGCGTGCCGACGACGGACTTCGGCTGGCCGGTGGTGCCCGAGGGCCTCACCGAGCTGCTCACCGGCTTCCGGGAGCGGTACGGCGACCGGCTGCCGCCGGTCGTCATCACCGAGAACGGCTGCAGTTACGAGGGCATCGACGACCAGGAGCGGATCGCCTACCTGGACGGCCACATCCGCGCGCTGCACCGGGCGGTGGAGGCGGGCGTGGACGTACGCGGGTACTTCGTCTGGTCGCTGCTCGACAACTTCGAGTGGGCCGAGGGGTACGCGCGGCGGTTCGGGCTGGTGCACACGGACTACGAGACGCTCACCAGGACCCCCAAGGCGTCCTACGGCTGGCTGCGGGACGTGCTCCGGGCCCAGAGGTGACGTCCACCCGGTCCCCCGGTGCCCTGGCCGAGCCCGTCGACCGGGTCGGCCGGGGCTGGACGGCGGCGCTGTCGCTGTCCAACGTGGCGATCTGGGTGGGCTGGTACGGCCCGTTGCAGATCCTGCTGGCCCGGCAGGCGGAGGACTTCGCGCCCGGCACCGGGATGTCGAAGGAGACGCTGCTGGCATGGGTGACCGGCGCGGGCGCGGTGGTGTCGCTGGCGGCGAACCCGTTCTTCGGGGCGCTGTCGGACCGCACCACGGCCCGCTGGGGCCGCCGTACGCCGTGGATCGTGGCCGGCGCGGCGGGCGGCGCGCTGTCGCTGCTGCTGCTCGCCGGGGCGGGCGGGCTGTGGGCGATGGCGGTCGGCTGGTGTCTGGTCCAGCTGACGCTGAACGCGTCCTTCGCGGCGGTGACGGCAGCGGTGCCGGACCGGGTGCCACGGCTGCAACGGGGCGTGGTGGGCGGCTGGTTGGGGGCGGCGCAGATCCTCGGGGCGGTCACCGGCACGGGGCTTGCGACGGCGGCGGGCGGGATCGCGGCGGGGTATGCGGCCTGCGCGGTGTTCGCGGTGGCGGGGGTGCTGCCGTACGTCCTGCGGTACCGGGATCTGCGGCTGGCGGCCACGGACCGGCCCGCGTGGTCCTGGCGTTCGTTCACGCGCGGCTTCTGGCTGAGCCCGCGCCGCTACCCCGACTTCGGCTGGGCCTGGCTGACCCGCTTCCTGATCAACCTCAGCAACGCACTGGTGATCCTTTACCTCCTCTACTACCTGCGGGACCGCCTGCACCACCACGACCCCGAGCAGGGCGTCCTGATCCTCACCGCGGTGAACAGCGTGACCCTGGTGGCCACGGTGGTGGTGGGCGGCGCCTGGTCGGACCGGGTGGGCCGCCGCAAGCCGTTCGTGATGTGGTCCGGGGTGCTGATGGCGGCGGCCACGGGCCTGCTGGCCGGCTGGCAGACCTGGCCGAGCGCGATCGTCGTGGCGGCGCTGCTGGGCCTGGGGCTCGGGGTGTTCATGTCGGTCGACTTCGCGCTGATGACGGACGTCCTGCCGAAGGCCCTCGACCGCGGCAAGGACCTCGGCGTCATCAACGTGGCGAACGCCCTCCCCCAGGTGGCGGCCCCCGCCCTGGCCGCCCCGATCGTCACCCACCTCGGCGGCTACCGGGTGCTGTACCTGGTGGCGGCGGGGGCGGGCCTGGCGGGGGCGGTGCTGGTGGGACGCATCAGAGGCGTGGACTAGTCAGCCCACGGTGCCCCCGACCGGCACCCCGTCAGAGCGCCCCGGCATCCCGCGCGGCATAAACCGACGGAAACAACGGCCGATACCCCAGCTCCCGACGAATCCGCTCCGTCGAGGTGATCGCGACCCACGGATCGGGATCGGCACGGGTGTACAACTCCGCCGGGATCTCGACCCCGTTGAGCTGATGCAACTCGACCGCCGTCACGGGAACGTCGTCGGCGATGTTGTAGGCCCGCCCCGCGATCCCCGGCGCATGCAGGATCCGCAGCAGCCCCTGGGCCACGTCCGCGTGATGCCCCATGTGCAGCCGCTGGGTGGCCGCCCAGTTCTTGGCCCACATCAGGGACTGCGCGAGATGCGGATCGCCCTCGCCGTAGACGAAGGGGAGCCGGGCGACGCGTACGTCGAGCCCCTCCATCCCGCGCAGCTCCCGCTCGGCCGCCGCCTTGGACTCCGGGTAGGCACCCCACATCGCCCCGCCGGGCCGGCTCTCGTCGTCCTCGGTGAGCGGGCGGCCGCGTCCGGTGCCGTACACCAGCCCCGTGCTGACCTGCACAAAGCGCCGCACCCCGGCAGCCAGCGCCGCACGCCCCAGCGCCACGGCCGCGTCCCGGTTGACCGCCCACGCCTCCTCGTCGGGGACCCCGCGGAAGGAGGCCGCGACGTTCACGACCGCGTCGACCCCGGCGACCGCCTTGCCGAGCGTCCCGGTGTCCCGCAGATCGCCGACCACGACCTCGGCGCCCAGCTCCGCGAACGGCTCGCCCCGCGCCTCGTCCCGCACCAGCACCCGTACCTGCTCTCCCGCCCGGGACTGCGCGAGCAGCCTCGGCACGAAGCGCCGGCCGACCTGTCCTGTCGTACCCGTCACCAACGTCAGCATGTTCTGCTCCTCTCGTCACCGACCAGCCTCGGACGGGGCCGGTGCGGACGGGAGAGACCTGTTGATCAGGGGATCGGCAGTCCCTGGCTAAGCCGGCCGCGCTGCCGCAGGCTGGAGAGGTGAACCGAGCCGAACTCGCCGACTTCCTGCGCCGTGGCCGCGCCCGGCTGACCCCGTCGGACGTGGGTCTGACCCCGGGCACCCGGCGCCGCACTCCGGGCCTGCGCCGTGAGGAGGTGGCGCAGCTGGCGGGGATGTCGGTGGACTACTACACCCGGCTGGAACAGTCCCGTGGCCCGCGCCCGTCCCGCCAGATGCTGACGGCGCTGGCCCGCGCGCTGCGCCTGACCGCCGTCGAGAGCAACCACCTGTTCCACCTGGCCGGCGAGGAGCCCCCGCGCCGCGAGACGACGTCGGCGCATGTCCGGCCCGGGCTGCTGCTGATCCTGGACCGGCTGCACGACACCCCGGCCCAGGTGGTGAACGACTGCGGCGAGGTGCTCGCGCAGAACGCGATGGCCCGGGCGCTGGTCGGTGATGTGATGTCCCGGCCGCGGCGCGAGCGCAATCTCGCCCGGCTCTACTTCCTGGACCCGGCCGCGCGCTCGCTCTTCCCGCAGGAGGACCGCGCGGGCCACGCGCGCGCCCATGTGGCCACCCTGCGCGCGGTGGCCGCGGCCCGCCCCGACGACCCGGAACCGGCCGCGCTGGTCGCCGAACTCCGGTCGTCCAGCGAGGAGTTCGCCCGATTGTGGGAGGAACACGAGGTGTCGCAGCGCAACCGTGCCACCAAGCGTTTCCTGCACCCCGTGGTCGGCCTCCTGGAACTGGACTGCGAGGTCATGGTCAGTCACGAACACCACCACCTGCTGGTCGTGCACTCGGCCCGGCCCGGGACCGAGGCCTACGAGCGCCTGCAACTCCTGCGGGTGGTGGGCCTGCAGGACATGTCGCCCAGCAAGGCCTGATCCGGTAGCTGACCCTCCGGTAATGGAGGCCGGAAATCACCCTTGCCGACCCTCGCCCCACGCGCATCAATGGAAACGGCGGTTCCGACGGACCGTCAGATTCAGCTCTCCACGCAGTGTGTCCGCATCCACCTGCCGAACAGTTCCCCGACCCCCCACACAAGGAACTCCCCCACCCTTGAAAGGGACTGAATCCCCATGAGACGCATGCGCATTGGAGCAGGTGCCGCGCTGGTGGCCGGGACCCTCGCGGTCACCGGGCTGGCCTTCGCACCCGCCGCCCTCGCGGTCGCCCCCGGCTCGGCGACGATCACCGCCGAATGCGGCAGCTTCGGCGGTGGCGAGGCCACCCTCACGGCGACGCAGGACGGCACCGCCGCCACCATCACCGTCAACTCCTCCGCGATCACCGCGCCGATCGCGCTCGGCGAGGACTCCATCGCCTCGACGCTCACCCTGGTGAAGGCGAGCGGCGGCACCACCGCCTTCACCGGCACGGAGAACCCGGCGATGGCCGCCGGCGACCCCGTCCAGGTCGGCCCGCTCAGCGGCACCGTCGCCTCCGGGGACAGCCTGGAGGCCTTCGGCGGCTCGCTGACCATGACCGTCCTCGGCATCACCATCACCTGCACGGCGACCGGGCCGCAGTCGCCGGGCCCGTTCGTGTTCGACTGAGCCCGCCTGACGCACTGAAGGCTCCGACGTTCTGAAAGGGGCGCGGTCCCGGCGCTGTTACGGCTTCACAGCGCGTCGGGGCCGCGCTCGCCCGTCCGTACCCGTACGACCGTCTCGACCGGCAGCGCCCAGACCTTGCCGTCGCCGATCTTGCCGGTGTGCGCGGCCTTCACGATGGCGTCGATGACGTCCTCGGACAGCGCGTCCTCGACGACGACCTCGATGCGGACCTTCGGCACCAGGTCGACCTGGTACTCCGCGCCCCGGTACACCTCGGTGTGGCCGCGCTGCCGGCCGTACCCGCTCGCCTCGGTCACGGTCAGACCGTGCACGCCGAGTTCCTGGAGGGCGGTCTTGACCTCGTCGAGCCGGTACGGCTTGACGATCGCGGTGATCAGCTTCATGCCTGCTTCTTGACCTTCTGCGCGGCGGGGAGGGAGGAGGAGACGGACGAGGCGAGGGACGCCGTGACCGGGGCGCCGTGCCCCAGGACCCCGTGATCGTAGGCGGTCTCGGCGTGCACCGTAAGGTCCAGGCCGGTGTGCTCCTGCTCCTCGCTCGCCCGGAAGCCCATGACCCTGTCGATCAGCTTGGCGATGCCGTAGGTGACGAGGAAGGCGTACGCGCCCACGGCCACGATCGCCACCGCCTGCTTGCCGAGCTGCGCGAGTCCGCCGCCGTAGAGGAGACCCTCGGCCCCGCCGGTCATGGCGGCCGTCGCGAAGACGCCGATCAGCAGGGTGCCGATGACACCGCCGACGAGGTGGACGCCGACGACGTCCAGGGAGTCGTCGTAGTTGAACTTGAACTTCCAGCCGACGGCGTACGAGCAGACGACGCCGGCGGCGAGGCCGATGACGAGCGCGCCGAGCAGCGAGACCGAGCCGCAGGAGGGTGTGATGGCCACCAGTCCGGCGACCGCGCCGGAGGCCGCGCCCAGCGTCGTCGGGTGACCGTCGCGCTTCTGCTCGACGAAGAGCCAGCCGAGCAGGCCGGTGCAGCCGGCGGCGAGGGTGTTGAGGAAGGCGGCGGCCGCGAGGCCGTTGGCGCCGAGGGCGGAGCCGGCGTTGAACCCGAACCAGCCGAACCACAGGAGACCGGCGCCGATCATGACCATCGGCAGGTTGTGCGGCCGCATGGCGTCCTTCTTGAAGCCGAGCCGCGGGCCCAGGACCAGGGCCAGGGCGAGGCCGGAGGCGCCGGAGGTGATCTCGACGGGGAGACCGCCGGCGAAGTCGAGGGCACCGAGCCGGTCGAGGATCCAGCCGCCGGGGCCCCAGGTCCAGTGGGCGACGGGAACGTATACGAGCAGCGCCCACACCGGCACGAACACGACCCACGCCTCGAACTTCGCCCGGTCCGCGACGGCGCCGCTGATCAGCGCCGCGGTGATGATCGCGAAGGTGAGCTGGAAGGTGGCGAAGAGGAGGGTGGGGACGGTCCCCTGGACGCTGTCCGGTCGGAGCCCGGCCATACCGGCGTGGTCGAGCCCGCCGATGAGGCCGCCGAGGGTGTCCTCCCCGAAGGCGAGGGAGTAGCCGCAGGCCAGCCAGACGACGGTGACCAGGGCGATGGACACGAAGCTCATCATCAGCATGTTCAGGACGCTCTTCGTGCGGACCATGCCGCCGTAGAAGAGGGCCAGGCCCGGGGTCATCAGCAGGACGAGGGCGGTGGCGGCGAGCAGCCAGGCGGTGTCGCCGGTGTCGACGCTTGCGGCGGCGAGGGTCACGGTCGTCTCCAACGGTGCGGGGGCTCGTCAGAGGTTCACCGCTGTGCGTTTCCGGTCGTGCACGGCTGTGTTTCCGCGACGTTTCGTTGCGCGGGGGTTTCCGGAAGCTCACCGGACGGCCGGCGGTCGGTCTGTTGTGCGGCGAGGGTCTGTGGATCAGGGAGAATGGGCGCCATGAGCGTTCGCAGCCAGTCATCCGAGCCGTCCGAGGCCCCCCACCGCGCCGGCTTCGCCTGCTTCGTGGGCCGTCCCAACGCGGGCAAGTCCACCCTTACGAACGCTCTGGTCGGCCAGAAGGTGGCGATCACCGCCAACCAGCCCCAGACGACGCGGCACACGGTACGCGGGATCGTGCACCGGGAGGACGCCCAGCTGATCCTGGTCGACACCCCTGGGCTGC
The DNA here is from genome assembly GCF_045162795.1 of Streptomyces sp. NBC_01017. Classification (NCBI taxonomy): domain Bacteria; kingdom Bacillati; phylum Actinomycetota; class Actinomycetes; order Kitasatosporales; family Streptomycetaceae; genus Streptomyces; species Streptomyces sp. NBC_01017. Next base: position 7,212,508 of record NZ_CP108683.1, on the reverse strand, counting down.
ACAAGCCGCGCACGCTGCTCGGCGAGCGCCTCAACGACATCGTCCGTACGACCTGGGCCGAGGTCGACGTGATCGGCTTCTGTCTGCCGGCGAACGAGAAGCTCGGCCCCGGCGACCGTTTCATCGCGAAGGAGCTGGCGTCGATCAAGAAGACGCCGAAGATCGCGATCGTCACGAAGACCGACCTCGTGGACAGCAAGACGCTGGCCGAACAGCTCATCGCCATCGACCAGCTCGGCAAGGAGCTCGGCTTCGAGTGGGCCGAGATCGTCCCCGTTTCCGCGGTCGGTGACCAGCAGGTGGGCCTGCTGGCCGACCTGATCGTCCCGCTCCTGCCGGAGGGGCCGGCGCTCTACCCCGAGGGCGACCTCACCGACGAGCCCGAGCAGGTCATGATCGCGGAACTGATCCGCGAGGCCGCGCTGGAGGGCGTCCGGGACGAGCTGCCCCACTCCATCGCGGTCGTGGTGGAGGAGATGCTCCCCCGCGAGGACCGCCCCGCCGACAAGCCCCTCCTCGACATCCACGCCTTCGTCTACATCGAGCGCCCCAGCCAGAAGGGCATCATCATCGGCCCCAAGGGCAAGCGCCTCAAGGACGTCGGCATCAAATCCCGCAAGCAGATCGAGGCCCTGCTGGGGACGCCGGTGTTCCTGGACCTGCATGTGAAGGTCGCGAAGGACTGGCAGCGCGACCCGCGCCAGCTGCGGAAGCTGGGTTTCTGAGCCGAGGGATCACTCGCGGGGGCGGAAAACCCGACCCGGGGTGACAGCGGGCGTACCCGACGTGCACGGATGGGGACCGTGGGGAAAAGGCCTACGGCCTTGTCAGTCCCCCGGCGTACTCTTGAAATCGCCAGGCCGCCCACGTGGCGGGCGAGTCGTTTCGAGGAGGACGAGCAAGGCCTACGAGCCGGCCCATGACTCAGACACCCACAGCTCACACACCCGCGCAGGGGCAGGCGAGAGCACAGTTCACCGTCCCCGCCCAGCACCCCATGGTGACCGTGCTGGGGTCCGGCGACTCCCTGCTGCGCGTGATCGAGAAGGCCTTCCCGGCGGCCGACATCCACGTCCGGGGCAATGAGATCAGCGCGGTCGGCGATGCCGCTGAAGTCGCCCTCATCCAGCGCCTGTTCGACGAGATGATGCTGGTGCTCCGCACCGGACAGCCGATGACGGAGGACGCAGTGGAACGCTCGATCGCCATGCTCAGAGCGAGTGAGAACGGCGAGGGCCCGGAGGAGACCCCGGCCGAGGTCCTCACCCAGAACATCCTCTCCTCGCGCGGCCGCACGATCCGCCCCAAGACCCTCAACCAGAAGCGGTACGTCGACGCGATCGACAAGCACACGATCGTCTTCGGCATCGGCCCCGCCGGTACCGGCAAGACCTACCTCGCCATGGCGAAGGCGGTGCAGGCCCTGCAGTCCAAGCAGGTCAACCGCATCATCCTGACCCGGCCGGCGGTCGAGGCGGGCGAGCGGCTCGGCTTCCTGCCGGGCACGCTGTACGAGAAGATCGACCCGTACCTGCGTCCGCTGTACGACGCGCTGCACGACATGCTCGACCCCGACTCCATCCCCCGGCTCATGGCCGCCGGGACCATCGAGGTCGCCCCGCTCGCGTACATGCGCGGTCGTACGCTCAACGACGCCTTCATCATCCTCGACGAGGCCCAGAACACCTCGCCCGAGCAGATGAAGATGTTCCTCACCCGTCTCGGCTTCGAGTCGAAGATAGTCATCACCGGTGACGTGACCCAGGTCGACCTCCCGGACGGCACCAAGTCCGGTCTGCGGCAGGTGCAGGACATCCTGGACGGCGTCGACGACGTGCACTTCTCGCGGCTGTCGTCCCACGATGTCGTCCGGCACAAGCTGGTCGGCCGTATCGTCGACGCGTACGAGGAGTTCGACAACACGCACGGCACCCAGAACGGCACGCACAAGGGCCGCGGCGGCAAGGCCGGGCACAAGGGGAAGTAGAGAACACGCGCGACCATGTCGATCGACGTCAACAACGAGTCCGGAACCGAGGTCGACGAGCAGGCGATCCTCGACATCGCCCGCTACGCCCTCGCGCGGATGCGCATCCACCCGCTCTCCGAGCTCTCGGTGATCGTCGTGGACGCCGACGCCATGGAGCAGCTGCACATCCAGTGGATGGACCTGCCCGGCCCGACGGATGTCATGTCCTTCCCGATGGACGAGCTGCGGCCGCCGTCGAAGGACGACGACGAGCCCCCGCAGGGGCTTCTCGGTGACATCGTGCTGTGCCCCGAAGTCGCCGAGAAGCAGGGGGCCGAGGCACCCACGCAGCACTCCATGGACGAGGAGCTCCATTTGCTCACCGTCCATGGCGTGCTGCACCTGCTCGGTTACGACCACGAGGAGCCCGACGAGAAGGCCGAGATGTTCGGCCTGCAGGCCGCCATCGTGGACGGCTGGCGTACGGAGAAGGGCCTGACCGGCCCCTCACCGGCCCCGACCGTGTCATGAGCCTCCCCCTCGTCTCCGGCGCGATCGCCCTGGTGATCGTCGCCTGGCTCGCCGCCTGCGCCGAGGCGGGCATCGCGCGCGTCTCCAGCTTCCGCGCCGAGGAGGCCGTACGCAGCGGCCGTCGCGGCAGCGAGAAGCTGGCGCTCGTCGCCGCCGACCCGACCCGCTATCTGAACGTGTCGCTGCTGGTGCGCGTGGCCTGCGAGATGGCCGCCGCCGCGCTCGTGACGTACGCCTGCCTCCAGGAGTTCGACAGCACCACCGAGGCCCTGCTGGTCGCGATAGCTGTCATGGTGCTGGTGTCGTACGTCGCTGTCGGGGTCTCCCCGCGCACCATCGGCCGCCAGCACCCGCTGAACACGTCGACGGCGGCGGCGTACGTCCTGCTGCCGCTCGCCCGGATCATGGGGCCGATCCCCTATCTGCTGATCCTCATCGGCAACGCACTCACCCCCGGCAAGGGCTTCCGCCGCGGCCCGTTCGCCTCCGAGGCGGAGCTGCGGGCGCTGGTCGACCTCGCCGAGAAGGAGTCGCTGATCGAGGACGAGGAGCGCCGCATGGTGCACTCGGTCTTCGAACTGGGCGACACGCTGGTCCGCGAGGTCATGGTCCCGCGCACCGACCTGGTGGTGATCGAGCGCTACAAGACCATCCGCCAGGCCCTCACCCTCGCCCTGCGCTCCGGCTTCTCCCGCATCCCCGTCGTCGGGGAGAGCGAGGACGACGTGGTCGGGATGGTGTATCTCAAGGACCTGGCCCGCAAGACGCACATCTCCCGGGAAGCGGAGAGCGAGCTGGTGTCGACGGCGATGCGGCCCGCCGTCTTCGTACCGGACACCAAGAACGCCGGTGACCTGCTGCGCGAGATGCAGAAGGAGCGCAATCACGTCGCCGTCGTCATCGACGAGTACGGCGGCACCGCCGGCATCGTCACCATCGAGGACATCCTCGAGGAGATCGTCGGCGAGATCACCGACGAGTACGACCGTGAACTGCCGCCGGTGGAGGAACTCGGCGAGGACCGCTACCGCGTCACCGCCCGCCTGGACATCACCGACCTCGGCGAGCTGTACGGCCTCGACGAGTACGACGACGAAGACGTCGAGACGGTCGGCGGGCTGCTGGCGAAGGCACTGGGCCGCGTCCCGATCGCCGGGGCGTCGTCCCTGGTCGAGCTCCCGGACACCCGGGAACTCCGCCTGACCGCGGAGGCGGCGGCCGGTCGCCGGAACAAGATCGTGACCGTGCTCGTGGAGCCGGTGGGTCCGGTCGGGCGCCTGGGCGAGGAGACGAAGGGCCGAGTGACGGAGTGAACCCTCAGGAGCTGCGCGCGTTCTGCCTGTCCTTCAACGCGACCGTGGAGGACTTCCCGTTCAACCCGGAGACCTCGGTCTTCAAGGTGCTGGGCAAGCTGTTCGCCCTGACGAACCTGGACGCGCGGCCCCTGACGGTCAACCTCAAGTGCGACCCGGAGGACGCGGTCCGTCTGCGCGGCGAGTATCCGGGGCTCGTCGTCCCCGGCTATCACATGAACAAGCGGCACTGGAACACGGTGACCGTCGACGGCGAGCTCCCGGACCGCTTCGTCCGGGAGCTCGTCGAGGACTCGTACGACCTGGTCGTGGCCGGCCTAGCGCGAGCCGACCGGCTCCGCCTCGACCGCCCCTGAGCCGCTCGCCCCCTGGTCGCTGTCCCTCGCTCCGGCCGGCCGTCCGGTCCGCAGGCCGACGGCGATCAGGGCCGCCGTGGCCAGGACGATCGCCGCGTCGAGCGCCAGGACCGTGCGGGTGCCGGAGAGCAGGTCACCGGAGGTCGTGGCGAGGACGCCAAGCAGCGGGATGCCGATCGTGATGCCGACCTGCTGGGTCGAGGTGACCAGGCCGGTGGCCAGGCCCTGCTCCTCGTCGGGGACGCCGGAGGTCACGGTCAGGCCGTAGGAGATGATCGCGCCCAGGTGGAACATGCTCGCCAGCGCGAGGGCGGCGGTGACGAGCCAGACGGACCAGGCCTGCGCGTTCAGGAACAGCAGGGCGACACCGAAGGCGCCCTGGCCGGCGAGCGAGAGAACCAGAATGCGGCGGGCGCCGAGACGGCTGATGAACCTCGGGGTGAGCGAGCCGGCGATCACCGACATGACGCCCTGCACACCGAAGACCAGGCCCGTCTCCCAGGCCGACAGACCGAGCACTTCCTGCAGGTACAGGGTGAGGACGAAGACCACCGTCGACATCATCGAGAAGGTCACCAGACCGCCCAGGTTTCCCCACGCCACCGTGCGGTGGCGCAGCATGGGCAGGGAGACCAGCGGCGACTCGGTGCGGGACTCGACGACCGCGAAGGCCGCCAGGAGCGCGGGGCCCGCGATCAGGGTCGCGATGACGTCGGCGCGGGCGAAGCCGTCGGCGGCGGCCGTCGTGAGGGCGTAGATCAGGGACAGCAGACCGCCGGTGACGGTGATCGCGCCGGGCACGTCCAGGTGCGGGCGCTGCGGGACGGGGGCACCTCCCTTGCCCTTGTGGCCATGGGGGAGGGACTCGGGCAGCAGGCCGGGCGCGAGCGGCAGCACGACCAGGGCGAAGACGGCGAGCAGGCCCATCGTGGAGCGCCAGCCGAGGGCGTCGGTCAGGACGCCGCCCGCGACCACGCCGATGGTGAAGCCGAGGGACATCAGCGTCCCGGAGATGCCGAGGGCGCGGTCCCGGGCGGGGCCCTCGGCGAAGGTGGTGGTCAGCAGGGACATGCCCGTCGGGACGATGACCGCGGCACCGAGGCCCTGCAGGGCCCGTCCCGCGAGGAACGACGCCGGGTCCCAGGCGAACGTCGCGAGCACCGAGGCCGCGGCGAACAGGGCGAGTCCGGTGAGGAACAGCTTGCGGCGGCCGTACAGGTCGCCGATGCGGCCGAAGAGGAGCAGGAAGCCGCCGGACGGCAACGCGAACGCCGTCACCGCCCACTGCAGCGCCGACTGGCTCATGCCGAGGTCGGCGCCGAGGACGGGGAGGGCGACGTTCAGGACGGAGAAGTCGAGCGCGACCATGAACTGGGCCGCGCACAGGACGAACAGGACGAGTTTGTCGCGCGTCGACATCCGGGGGGACCGGGGGCTGCCGAGCGGTGGGGTGGTGGGCGTGGGAGCGGATGTGGTGGTGTCGATCGCCATGGGTAAGAGCCTGCGGGCATCGGAATAGCCGTGGGGAGCGGGAAGTTGTCCTGGTGGTGGCAGCACCAGTCACCGGGATGAGGGGGATCCTTACGTGTCCGATGTGTCCGTGTCCGGTACCGCGCTGAAGAGTCATCGGCGGCGCGAGCTGCGCGAGTTCCTGATGAGCAGGCGGGCCCGGGTGACACCGCGTGAGGCCGGGCTGCCGGACGGCGGTGCGCGGCGCCGTACACCGGGGCTGCGGCGCGAGGAGGTCGCCGTGCTCGCCGGAGTGGGCGCGTCCTGGTACCAGTGGCTGGAGCAGGGGCGGGACATCTCCGTGTCGCCGCAGGTGCTGGACTCGGTGGGCCGGGTGCTGCGGCTGAGCAACGCCGAGCGCCGGCATCTGTATCTGCTGGCCGGACTGAACCCGCCGGTCCGTGAAGTGGCGCCCGAGAAGCAGGACATGTGCGACGGGCTGCGGCGGCTGATCGACGCGTGGATGCCGTATCCGGCGCACATCATGGACCGGTACTACAACGGCGTGCTCTACAACGACGCCGCCGCGACCGTGCTCGGGATGCGGCCCGGCAAGCGGTGGAACTGCCTGATCGACTTCTTCACGGACCCGATGTACCGGTCGCGTTCGAGGAGTTGGGAGCAGAACGCCCGGACGGTCGTGGCGCAGTTCCGTGCGCTGTGCTCCGCCTCTCCCGACGACGAGGGCTTCCAGTCGGTGCTCGCCGAGGCGAAGGCGTCCAGCCCGGAGTTCACCGAGCTGTGGGAACGGCGGGACATCGAGGATGCCGGGCAGATCCGCAAGGAGCTGGATCATCCGCTCGTCGGGCTGCTGTGCCTTGAGTCGAGCGTGATGCAGATGCCGGTGCGGCCCGACCTGTCGATCGTCCTGCACACACCGCTGGAGGAGGCGAACACCGCGGCGAAGCTGGAGTGGCTGGCCTCCCCGGAGGGGCGGCGCGGGGCCATGTACCCCGTGGCCGGTTAGCGCGGGCGCCGCTACGTATGCTCAGGTCATGACCGACAACAGCGCGCTCGACCCCGAGGACCGCAAGATCATCACCCTGGCCCGTTCCGCACGGGCCCGCAACGGTGTGCCCGAGGGTGCGGCCGTACGGGACGAGACCGGCCGTACCTATGTCGCCGGGACGGTCGCCCTGGACTCCCTGCAGCTGAGCGCGCTGCGCACGGCGGTGGCGATGGCGGTGGCGTCGGGGGCGAAGTCGCTGGAGGCCGCGGCGGTCGTGACGGATGCCGAGGGCGCCACGGACGAGGACCGCGCGGCGGTACGGGACCTCGGCGGCCCGCAGACACCGGTGCTGGTGGCGGGGCCGGACGGGGCGGTGCGTACGACGGTGACGGCGGGCTGAGATTCTGAGGCCCTCACCCGTGGAGTTTCCGGAGGCCCCCGGTCGCCCGGGAGTTCAGGTCCTGGCCGCCGGTGTGATGTGGCTGAGCACGCAGCGCCAGCGGTCGTCCCGCCGTACGAAGACGTCGGTCGTCCACTCGTCGGCGTCGAAGCGCTCGCCCTTGTAGTGGGCGGTGTTCGTGATGCGTGCCGTCACGACCGCCGAGTCGCCGTGCATACGGATCCTCGGGTCGCCGACGAGTCGGAACGACGAGTGGGTCAGCTCGCCGGATTCGACGAACGACAGAAACTGCTCCCTGGTCGAGATGCCCGACTCGGAGACGATGGCCCAGTCGTCGGCCATGAAGTCGGCGATCCGTGCGGGGTCGTTGGAGACCATCGCCGCCGCCCAGTCGTGCGCGACGGCGGCGAGGACCTGCCGGTCGTGCGGCGCGAGGTCGCTCATGGGCGGATCGTAACCAGAGCCGTGCGGCACGGCATCCCGTCGCGCCACGACGGGCGGTTGTCAGTAGCGGGTGTCACGCTGAGGTCATAGCGGATCTGCGAAGGGAATCGCCATGATCACCACTGACCTCGCTCCCGGCTCCCCCTGTTGGATCGACCTCGGCGCGCCTGACGTCCGGGCCGCCGCGGCCTTCTACGGCGCGGTGCTCGGCTGGGAGTACGAGTCCATGGGCGAGGGCGGCGACATGGAAGGCGGGATGTTCAAGAAGGACGGCAAGACCGTCGCCGGGCTCGGCAAGCTCACCGAGGAGGGCGCCCGCTCGGCCTGGATGATCTACTACGCCGTCACCGACGCGGACGCCACGACACAGACCGTGGAGCGCGCGGGCGGCACGGTGCGGGTGCCGCCGCGGGACCTCGACGACTGGGGGCGGATGGCGCAGTACGACGACCCGCGGGGCGGCCAGTTCGCGGTCTGGCAGCCGGGGAAGAACTCGGGCTTCGAGCTGGCGGACGAGACGGGTTCGCTGTCGTGGACGGAGCTGTACACGACGGACGCCGCGGGCGCGAAGGAGTTCTACAGCGGAGTCTTCGGCTGGCAGTTCAGCGACATGCCGATGCCGGGCGGCGGGGGCGGCGCGTACACCCTGATCACCCCGGCCGGGCAGCCCGAGGAGCGTATGCAGGGCGGCCTCATGGAGCTCCCCGTGGAGAACCTCGTACTGGCGGGCGGGCGGCCGTACTGGCACCCGGTCTTCAACGTCACCGACTGCGACGCCGCGGTCGCCAAGGTCACCGGGAACGGCGGCAGTGTGCAGATGGGTCCGGACGACGCGGAGGGCGTCGGCCGGCTGGCGGTGTGCGTGGACCCGTCCAACGCGGACTTCGTGGTGCTCACGCCGGCCACGCCCAGCTGACCCGGTCGCGGGCGGGACACCCACGGGAGGCGGCGGCGGTCCTGGTCGTCGTCGGTCCTGGTCGTCACGCCGACCGGCGGAACCCGATCGTCGGTACCGCCCGCCGCAGCGGCCAGGGTCTGCCCTGGTCCTGCGGCACCAGGTCGGCCAGGAACGCGTACCGGCGCAGGGCCTCGGGGTCCTGCCGGTCGAGCGACTGGACCTGGCGCCACCAGGCGCCGATCTCGGCCCAGCCGGGGGCCGACAGGGAGCCGCCGAACTCCTGGACGGAGAGGGCGGCCGTGAGGCCGGCGAAGGCCAGCCGGTCGGCCAGCGGCCAGTCGGCCAGGGTGCCGGCGACGAAGCCGGCCACGAAGACGTCACCTGCGCCCGTCGGGTCCAGGGCCTCCACGGCGATCGCGGGGACGACGGCCGTCTCCCCGGTCCTGCTGTCCACCGCGTACGCGCCCTCCGCGCCGAGGGTGACCACCGCGACCGGGACGTGCTCGGTCAGGGCGTGGGCCGCCTCGCGCGGGCAGTCGGCGCCGGTGTACCGCATGGCCTCCTGCGCGTTCGGCAGGAACGCCTCGCAGTGCTCCAGGTCGGCCAGCCCCGCCAGGTCCCACGCCCCCGTGTCGTCCCAGCCGACGTCGGCGAAGATCCGGGCGCCCTTGCGCGCGGCCTGCGCGATCCAGGGTGCGCGCGTGCCGGGCACCAGGGAGGCCACTGCGGCCCGCGCACGGGGCGGGCAGTCCGGCGCCGGTTCCTCCGGGGGCGGCTCGTGGCCGTGGGAGACCATCGTGCGCTCCCCCTCGTACGCCATCGAGACCGTCACCGGCGAGTGCCAGCCCGGCACCGTGCGCGAGGGCGAGAGGTCGATGCCCTCGCCGTGCTCCAGCGCGTCCCAGCAGTACTCGCCGTAGTGGTCGTCGCCGAAGGCCGCCGCGAGCGAGGTCTTCAGGCCGAGGCGGGCCAGGGCGGTGGCCATGTTCGCCACGCCGCCGGGGCTGGAGCCCATCCCGCGTGCCCAGGACTCCGTCCCACGCACGGGGGCGGAGTCGAGGCCGGTGAAGATGATGTCGAGGAAGACCGTGCCCGTGAGATACACGTCCCACGGCGGGTCGGCGGCCGTGCGCAGGCCGACGAGGGGGTCGACCTGGGCCCGGCGATACAGGCCCCCTGCTCTGGACGACGGCCTCTGGGGCGAGGCTCCCTTTCCGGTCGGCGCGGTGGGCGTGGTCACGGTGCGCTCCCTGACGTGGTGCTGATCTGGCCAGTCTGCACCACGTCACTGACAACGCCACCGCGATCTTGTCCGAGCCCCTACCAGCGAGGCACCGACGGCGTGACCCAGCCCGGCTCGGCGACCCGCATCGCGGCCGCGTCGTCGCGGTCCCGCAGCGAGCCGTCGTCATCGAGCCACCGCCGGTGCAGCTCCGCGAGCCGGTCGCGGTCCAGTTCGACGCCCAGGCCGGGCGCGTCCGACACGGCGACCTTGCCGCCCTCGAAGGTGAGGCGCTCGGTGAGGACGTCCTCGGACTGCCAGGGGTAGTGGGAGTCGCAGGCGTGGTGGAGGTTCGGGACGGTGGACGCCACGTGGGTCATCGCGGCCAGGGAGATACCCAGATGGGTGTTGGAGTGCATGGACACCCCGACGCCGAAGGTGCGGCAGATCGCCGCCAGTTGCTGGGTGTTGCGCAGCCCGCCCCAGTAGTGGTGGTCGGAGAGCACGACCTGCACGGCGTCCTTCGTGAAGGCCTCCTTGATCTCCGCGAACGTCGTCACGCACATGTTCGTCGCCAGCGGCACCCCGCTCCGCGCGGCGACCTCCGCCATCCCTGCCGTACCCGGCGTCGGATCCTCCAGGTACTCCAGGACGTCCCCCAGCTCCCGCGCCACCTTCAGCGAGGTCTCCACGGACCAGGCCCCGTTGGGGTCGAGGCGCAGCGGGTGCCCGGGAAAGGCCTCCGCGAGCGCCCGTACGGCCGCGATCTCCTCGTCCGGCGGGAAGACACCGCCCTTCAGCTTGAAGGAGGTGAACCCGTACCGCTCCGTGAACGTCCGTGCCTGCTCGACGACCCCGGCCGGGTCGACGGCGGCGCCCCAGTCGTCCTTCTCGGCCGCGACGCCCGCCGGATGACCGGCCCACTTGTAGAAGAGATACGCGCTGTACTCGACCGCGTCCCGCACCCTGCCGCCGAGCAGCGCGTGCACGGGCAGGCCGAGCGCCTTGCCGAGGGCGTCGAGGCAGGCGACCTCGAAGCCGGAGACGACGGACAGCCGCAGCTTGTCGGCGGTCTGGACACCGCGCAGCCCGCCGACGTCGACCTGTCCGGACACCCGGGACCGGTTGACGGCCACCTCGTCCGCGACGACGAACAGCCCGTTGAGGTCGCTGACTTGACGACCCATCAGCTTCTGCGCGAACGGCCGGGCGAGCTCCAGGTACTCGGTGTCGCCGTACGTCTCGCCGACCCCCGTGACCCCGTCGGCCGTCACGACCTCCACGATCAGGCGGGGTGTGTACGGCTGGTGGACGCCCTGGGTGTTCAGCAGCGGCGGGTCGGCGACCAGGACGGGCGTCAGACGGACCTCGGTGATCGTGAGGTTCACAGGGCGGCTCCTACGAGGTCGAGTCCGGTGACGAGGAGAGTGCGCAGGTCGGCCAGGTCACCGGCCGACGGGTCGGTGAGCGGGGCGCGTACGGGGCCGACGGGGCGGCCGCGCAGCCGGGCCGCCGCCTTCACCAGGGACACGGCGTATCCGGGCACCCGGTCGCGGAGTTCGACGAGCGGGACGTAGAAGTCGCGCAGCAGCTTGTCGACGGTGCCGTGCTCGCCGCCCTGGAGTGCGGCGAAGAAGGCGTTCGCGATCTCGGGGGCGAAGGCGTGGACGGCGGAGGAGTAGGCCGGGACGCCGACGGCGGCGTACGCGCGGGCCTGGATCTCGGCGGTGGCGGCACCGTTGAAGAAGAGGAAGTCCTCGGGGGCGGCGAGAGTGAGGCGCTGGAGCCGGTCGAGGTCGCTGTGGCCGTCCTTGAGGCCGATGACGTTCGGGATGCGCGCGATCCGCTGCAACGACTCTGCGGTGAAGGCGACTTGACCGCGCTGGTAGGCGATGAGCGGGAGGCGGGTGCGGGCGGCGATCCGCTCCAGCTGGGCGACCAGTCCGTCCTGCGGGGCGGCGACGAGGTAGTGCGGCAGGACGAGGAGGGCGTCGGCGCCGGCCTCCTCGGCGATCCGGGCGAACCTCGTGGCCTGCGCCCAGCCGTACCCGACCCCGGCGACGACCGGCACCCGTCCGTCCGTCTCCTCGACGGCGATCGACACGACCTGCCGGTACTCGTCCTCGTCCAGCGAGAAGAACTCGCCGGTGCCACAGGCGGGGAAGACCGCGCCGGGGCCGGTGGCGACCTGGGCGGCGACATGGGTACGGAGGCCGTCCGGGTCCAGCGAGCCGTCCTCGTGGAAGCTCGTGAGGGGGAACGACAGCACGCCTTGCGCCATGCCGTCCCGCAGCCGCCGGGTCGTGTCGGTATCGAGGCTCACCCTCGCCATCTCCCCATGTAGACGTTATCCATGTATGAGAATTGAGGTTAGATACGCGAATCGCGACCGTCAATGCCACGGACGGCCCGAGGTGCTTTGCGAGGCGCGCGCCGAGGCGCGTTCCGAGGCGCGTTCCGAGGCGCTCCGACTACCATCGCCCCATGTCAGAGACAGGTGGCGTCCGCGAAGTGAAGTCCGCGGCGCGCACGGTGGAGTTGCTGGAGCTCCTCGCCGCGCGCGGCGACCGCCCCGCACGCCTCCAGGAGCTGGCCGACGCGCTGGACGTGCCGCGCAGCTCGATGTACGCCCTGCTGCAGACCCTGATCTCCCGCGGCTGGGTGCGCACGGACGTCACCGGCTCCCTGTACGGCATCGGCATCCACGCCCTGCTCACCGGCACCAGCTACCTGGACTCCGATCCGCGCGTGCGTGCCGTGCGCCCGTATCTCGACGAGGCGTCGGAGGCCCTGGGCGAGACGATCCACATGGCGCGGCTGGACGGCCGGGACGTGGCGTATCTGGCGACGCGCGAGTCGCACGAGTACCTGCGGACGATCAGCCGGGTCGGACGACGGCTCCCCGCACACGTGGGAGCACTGGGCAAGGCGCTGCTCGCCGAGCGCCCGGACGACGCCCTTCCCGAGGGCCCGTACGAGCCTTTCACCGCCCACACCCACACCACCCGGGACTCCCTCGCCGCCGACCTCGCCGAGGTGCGGGCGCGCGGCTACGCGGTCGACCGCGAGGAGGGCGTCCCCGGCATCGTCGGCTTCGGCTTCGCCCTGCGCTACGACTCCCCGGCCCAGGACGCGATCAGCTGCTCGGTGCCGGTGGCACGACTGTCGGCGGGGCACGAGGAGCGGATCGTCGCGGTGATGCGGGAGATCAGGACGAAGATCGAGGCGACGGCGCCTGCGGCGGGCGGGTCGGTGCACTGGCGTTAGCGCCGGCCCGCATGGCACCCGGCGCCATCAGGAAAGCCCTCGTTTACCCGGCCTTCCCCACCCCAAACACAACGTGCGCCAGATCACACCCCCCGCGCTTCTTCTCCGAACCATGTGCTTGATACAAATTCTCCGCGCGTTCCTGTCCGTCGACGGCCTGCGCTCCTCCCCCTCTTGAGCCGCTCCTTTCGCATGCCCTGGGAACGCCCGTGTTCGCCCCTCGCACCACCCCCTGGCCCCTCATCGCCCTTTTCACGGCCGGGTACCTCGCTCCGTATCTGCTGCCGACGGTCGTCGGCAGGCTCGACTCCGGACTTCCGCTGTCCCCCACCCAAGCGGGCGCCGTCGGCAGCGCACTGCTGCTGAGTTCGGCGTCGGCCGGCTTCCTGCTGGCCTCGCGCGTCGAGCGGTTCGGCGCGCGCAGGCTGGCCCGTATCGGCCTCACGCTCGCCGTCCTCGGCTACGGCGTGGCAGCGCTCGCGCACGCCGTACCGTCCGTCGTCCTGGGCGTCCTGGTCGGCGGCTTCGGATCCGGTACGGCCACCGCGGTCGCCGCCACCCGCATAGCCGCCCAGCCCGACCCGCACCGGGCCACCACGCTCGGCCTCCTCGGCGTCTCCGCCCTCGCGGGCGGCGTCTATCTGACGGTGCCGCACCTCGGTCCGGGCCACGGCCAGCCGCTGGCCGCGATCGCGCTCACCGCGCTCGCCGTATGGCCGCTCACGGGCCGGCTCCCGGCCGCCACGGCCACCTCGCACAGGCCCGGCTGGGACGGTTCCGGCCTCCCCCATCTGCGCCACGGCCTGACCCTCGCCGCCTGCATGCTGTGCTGGTCGCTCGCGCAGAACTCCCTGTGGGGCGTCAGCGGCCGAATAGGCCTGACGCAGGCGCAGTTGACCGAGACCACGGTCGGCGCGGTGTTCGCGGTGGGGCTCGGCGCGGGCCTGCTGGGCGTGACCGGGGCGGGTGCGCTCGGCCCGCGCCTCGGCCGGGCACTGCCCATCGGCGCCGGTACGGCCATCATCGCGGCGTGCATCGCGCTCAGCGCGTCCGCCACCGATCTGACGACCTTCGCGACCGGCGAGATCGCCTGGAACACCTTCTACCCGATCGTCCTGTCGTACCTCATCGGCCTCGCCGCCTCCCTCGACAGCCGCGGCCGCTGGGCCGTCCTCGTCGGCTCGGCGTCGTCGCTGGGCACGGCTGCGGGCCCGCTGACCGGGAGCGTCCTGTCGGCGCAGGCCGGGTTCCCGGTCATGGGCGCGGCCCTCGCGGTCGGACTGCTGGTCGTCGCCGTACCGATGACGGCGGTGGCACTGGGCCGCCGGAGCCGGCGGACGGTCGAGGTCCTGGAGCATGTCGAGGTCGTCGAAGTCGTCGAGATCCCCCTGGACACCGCCGAGGCCAACCCGGCAGTCCCCGACCGCCTCACCGCGGCCACATAGCCTCTGCGGCTACCCGAACTCGTAGGCCTCGACCTCGGCCAGGTACCGCGCCCGCAGCTCCTCGTCCTCCTCCAGGAAGGAGGCGAGGAAGGAGTTGCGGGCGAGTTCCCGCAGCCGTTCGTCGGTGAGGCCGAGGGCCTGGCGTACGGCGTCGAAGTTGTCGCCGGCGTAACCGCCGAAGTAGGCCGGGTCGTCCGAGTTGACCGTGCAGTGGAGCCCGGCGTCGAGCATGGCGGGCAGCGGGTGGTCGGCGAGGACGTCGACGGTGCGCAGCCGCACGTTCGACAGCGGACACAGCGTCAGCGGCACCCGCTCCCGCACCAGCCGCTCGACCAGTGCCGGGTCCTCCATGCACCGCAGCCCGTGATCGACGCGCTCCACGCCGAGGACGTCGAGGGCCTCGGTGATGTAGGCGGGCGGGCCTTCCTCGCCGGCGTGCGCGACGCGCCGCAGGCCGAGCGCGGCGGCGGCCTCGTAGACCTCGCGGAACTTCACCGGCGGATGGCCGACCTCGGCCGAGTCGAGGCCCACGCCGGTGATCCGGTCGAGATACGGCTCGGCGGCCCGCAGCGTGGCCATGGCCGACTCGGCGGAGTCGTCGCGCAGGAAGCACATGATCAGCCGGGTGGACACCCCGTGGTTCGCCTCGCTGCTCCCCAGCGCCCGCCACAGCCCCTCGACGACCGTGCCCAGCTCCAGTCCCCGCTTGGTGTGCGCCTGCGGGTCGAAGAAGATCTCCGCGTGCCGCACGCCCTGGGCGGCGGCCCGGGCGAGGTAGGCGTTCGCGAGGTCCTCGAAGTCCCGCTCGGTGCGCAGGACGGCCATGAGCTCGTAGTACAGGTTCAGAAAGGACTGGAGATCCTCGAACTGATAGGCCTTGCGGATCTCGTCGGTGTCCAGGTACGGCAGCTCGACGCCATTGCGTGCGGCCAGTTCGAAGGCGAGCTCGGGTTCGAGGGTGCCTTCGATGTGGAGGTGCAGTTCAGCTTTGGGGAGGGGCATCGAAGCATCGTACGGCGGTGCTATCGCCGTTTCGGAAGGGGCACCCGCAGCAGGTCGTGGGCGACGGTCAGCTCCCCCTCGAAGCCGGCGGCCCGCGCCTGCCGCTCGAATTCTCCCCCAGACTCCGTCCGGGAGGTGCCCCCAGGCTCGGAGTAGCGCTGGCTGAAGTGGGTCAGCACGAGATGCCGTACGCCGCAGTCGAGCGCGACCCGGGCGGCCTGACCGGCGGTCAGGTGACCGTGCTCGACGGCGAGGTGCTCGTCCTCGTCCAGGAAGGTGGACTCGATGACGAGCATGTCGCAGCCGTCGGCAAGGCTGTAGACACCGTCACACAGCCGCGTGTCCATGACGAAGGCGAACCGCTGCCCCCGCCGGACCTCACTGACGTCGTCGAGCGAGACCCCGTCCAGCACGCCCTCCCGCTGGATCCGTCCGACGTCCGGCCCCTTGATGCCGTGCAGGGCGAGCCGTTCGGGCAGCATGCGGCGGCCGTCGGGCTCGACGAGGCGGTAGCCGTACGACTCGACGGGGTGCGAGAGCCGTGCGGCCTCCAGAGTGTGGCCGCCGGTGGCGGCGATGACGCCGTCCTCGCTGATCGGGGCCTCGGCGATGTCGACGGTCTCGCGGTAGGCGGTGGCGTACCGCAGCCGGTCGAAGAAGCGCTGCCCGGAGCGCGGGTAGTGGGCGGTGACGGGATGCGGAACCTTGTCGAGGTTGATCCGCTGGATGACTCCGGCCAGTCCCAGCGAGTGGTCCCCGTGGAAGTGGGTGATGCAGATCCGGTTCAGGTCGTGCGCGGCCACCCCGGCCCGCAGCATCTGCCGCTGCGTGCCCTCGCCTGGATCGAACAGGAAGCCCTGCCCGTCCCACCGCAGCAGATACCCGTTGTGGTTGCGGTGCCGGGTGGGGACCTGGCTCGCGGTGCCGAGAACTACCAATTCACGTACGGACACGGCTGCTTCGACCTATCCGGGGGGCCACTGCATACCGCGGCCGCCCAGGACGTGGGCGTGGGCGTGCCAGACGGTCTGGCCGGCGCCGGCGCCGGTGTTGAAGACGATGCGGTAGCTCTCCAGCTTGTCGTCGTCGGCGACGGCCTGGGCCTCCCGCAGGACGTCCGCGGCGAGGGCCGGTTCGGCGGTGGCGAGGGCGGCGGCGTCCTTGTAGTGCGCCTTGGGAATGACCAGGACGTGCGTGGGCGCCTGGGGGTTGATGTCCCGGAACGCGACGGTCGTCTCCGTCTCCCGGACGATCGTCGCCGGGACGTGCCCCTCGACAATCTTGCAGAACAGACAGTCGTCCTGCGGCTCGCCTGCCATGCGGGTTCCCTCCGGGAGTGGGGCGCGTCGTTACGGGGGGCATCGTATCGTCGTCGGCCGCGGGTGATCGGTTTCCGGTCACGGGAGTTGCTTCTCGGTGGCGACCGCCGAGGCGGACAGGAGCGTCGCGGCGGCGAGGCTGCCCCACAGGGCGGCCGGGCCGTGGGGTGCGAGCGCGGTGATGACGGCCGGGGAGACGGCGAGGCCGAAGCCCGTGGAGAGTTCGAAGCGGGCGAGGGCGCGTCCCATGGCATGGGCCGGCGCGAGGGCGGTGACGAGCGCGGTGGCGCTGCCCGCGTAGATGATCTCGCCGATCGTGCAGACGACGGACACCGCGGCGACGGCCGGGGCACCCCAGCCGTCCCCGAGTGAGGTGGCCGCGAGGAAGCCGAGGTAGGACGCGGTGAGCACCACCCCGGCCAGCGCGAGCACGGTCCGCCGGGAGTAGCGGGACAGCAGGACGGTGACCGGCACCTGGAGGGTGACCACGAGCACCGTGTTGGCCACGAAGATGGCCGCCGACCACACCGGGGACGCGTGCAACTGCGTCACCAGGATCAAGGGGAGCGCGATTTCGGGGACGTTGAGGCAGAAGACGTAGATGACGTTGGCGGCCAGCAGCGCGCGCATCCGGGGTGCGGGCCCGTCGTCCGCGTCCTTGGCCAAGGTGGCGGCCGGATGCGCGTGGAGGTGGACCGACCACGCGAGGGCCGCCGCGGTGAGATAGGCGAGCCCGGTGACGGCTGCCAGCGCCTGCAATGCGGTGGTGCCGCCGGCCAGGGCCGCGGTGGCGAGGAGCGCGCCGATGCCCAGGCCGGCGTTGCGCAGGGCGCGGCCCGCCGCGAGAGCCGCGTCGCGTTCCCGGCCGTGGGCGACGGTGGCGACGAGAGCCGCGTGGGCGGCGGGCCATGCCTGGTTGCCGACGCCGAGGAACAGCGCCGCCGTCGCGAACAGCCAGACGTGGCCCGTCGGGGTGGCGAGCAGAAGCACCACGCCCAGCACCCGCACCAGCATCGACGCCGCCACGACCGTGCTGCGTGCGCCCCGGTCCAGCCATCGGCCCACCGCGGGCATGCACACCAGGCCCACGACGACGCCGGCCGTCATGGCGATGCCGGTGGCCGGCGCGGAAAGCCTCAGCACCGTCACTCCGTAGAGCAGCAGGAAGGGCCGCAGCAGGCCGGTGCCGAGTGCGTCCACGGCCAGGGCGACGGCGTAGCGGGGGCCGCCGGAGGAACGGACGAGGGCGCGGGGCCGGATCTTGCTGGTGGTTGCCATGGCGCCAACGGTGCGGACGGCCGCCGGGCCGGCCACGTCGGTTGACGAACACCGTCAACCGACGTCGGCGCAGGCCGGCTTGTCGGTGATGCTGACCGGTCCGTGATGATGAGGCGGTGACGTTGAGGATCGACATCAGCGGCCTGCCGCCCGAGCGACTGCGGTTCGCCGCCTCCCCGCTGGCCGAGCTGACCGCGATGCTGCACGTGCTGGCCGAACCCGGGCATCATCCGCAGCACGCCGACTGGGCCGGGGACGTCCGGGCCGGGCTGCGGCCGGAGGTGGCCGAGCGGCTCCGGGAGGCGGAGTTCCTCTGGCGTTCCTCACAGGCCGACTTCCTGCTTCCCGCGCGGCCCCGGCCGACCCTCACCGAGGAGCTGGACGACGTGGACCGGATCGACGACGAGACGTATGTGACGGCCGCGCTGGTCACCACGTGCGGCGGCAGCCGGGCCCGCTTCGCCGCGCCGTCCCCCCTGACCGACGCCGCCGCGCGGGAGCGGGCCCTGGACCTGGCCCAGGCACGCGGCCCGCGGCAGGAGGCCTTCGCGGAACGGCTGCTCGCGGACCCGGCCGGTGTGCGGGCGCGGGTGCGCGGCACCCTGGAACAGTGCGCCGAGGCCTTCTTCGACGCCGCCTGGGCGGGCGTCGCCGTGCAGCTCGCCGGCGACCTGCGCCTGAAGCACGACCTGCTGAAGCACCAGGGCGTCGGGGCGGCGCTCGCGTCGGTCTCCGGCGCGGTCACCCTGGCACCGGACGGTGACTGCATAGTCGTGGACAAGCTGCAGGACAAGGCGACCTCCGCCCACGGCACCGGGGTCACCTTCATCCCCAGTGTCTTCGGCCGCCCCCACCTGGTGGCGGTCCACGCGCCGGGCTGGCAGCCGGTGGTGCAGTACCCCGTGGCCGAGCCGAGTCCGGCGCAGCAGCCGGTGTCGCTGGAGACGGTCACGCTACGGCTGGAGGCACTCGCACATCCGGTACGGCTGCGGCTGCTGCGCACCCTGGCCCGCGGCCCCCACACCACCGGCGAGCTGGCGCACACCTGGGAACTGTCGCCCCCGGAGGTCTCCCGCCACCTCGCCGTCCTGCGCCGCGCGGGCCTGCTGACGGCCCGGCGGCACGGTCGCTACATCCGCTACACCCTCAACCTGCCCCATCTGACGGCCCTCGGCACCGACGTGCTGGCGGCCGTCCTGCGCTGAGCGGCCACGGCCCACCGGCACCCCGCCCGCCTCAGGTCGGCAGACTCGGCGGTGTCTTCGCCGGCCGTTCCTCCAGCCCCGCCAGCGCGATCCTGATCGCCTCGTCCAGCTGGGCGTCCCGCCCCGCCGCCCAGTCCTGCGGGCGCTGGAGCACCTCCACGTCCGGGTCGACGCCGTGGTTCTCCACGTCCCAGCCGTAGCCCTCCAGCCAGATGGCGTACTTCGGCTGGGTGATGAGCGTGCCGTCGACCAGGCGGTAGCGGCTGTCGATCCCGATGACGCCGCCCCACGTCCGCGTGCCCACCACCGGGCCGAGCCCCAGCGCCTTGATGGCCGCGTTGACGATGTCCCCGTCGGACCCGGAGAACTCGTTCGCCACCGCCACGACGGGTCCGCGCGGGGCGTCCGCGGGATAGCTGTACGGCCGCATCCCGCGCGGCAGTTCCCAGCCCACGATCCGCCGGGCCAGCTTCTCGACGACGAGCTGCGAGGTGTGCCCGCCGCCGTTCTCCCGGACATCCACGACGAGCCCTTCGCGTGCCACCTCGACGCGCAGGTCACGGTGGATCTGGGCCCACCCGGGCGCCTGCATGTCCGGCACATGGAGGTAGCCAAGGCGGCCGCCGGACTTCTCGTGGACGTACGCCCGCCGGTCCGCCACCCAGGCGTGGTACCGCAGGGGCTGCTCGTCGGCGATCGGGACCACGACCGCATGCCGTACGTCTCCGCCGCCGGCCGGCGAGATCGTCAGCTCCACCGCCTTGCCCGCCGTGCCGACGAGCAGCGGGCCGGGCCCGGTCACCGGGTCCACCGGCGCGCCGGCCACCGCCACGATCGCGTCCCCGGCCCGCACGGCGACCCCGGGCGCGGCCAGCGGGGCCCGCGCGTCGGGGTCGGAGGTCTCCGAGGGCAGGATCCGGTCGATCCGCCAACTCCCGTCGGCGTGACGGGAGATGTCGGCGCCGAGCAGGCCCTGCCGGGCCCCGCTGCCGTACCCGCCGCGCGGGGCGACGTAGGCGTGCGAGGTGCCGAGCTCGCCCTGCACCTCCCAGAGCAGGTCCATCAGGTCGTCGTGGGTGGCCACCCGGTCGAGCAGCGGGCGGTAGCGGTCCAGCACCCCGGACCAGTCCACCCCGCTCATGTCCGGCCGCCAGAAGTGGTCCCGCATGATGCGGCCGGTCTCCTCGAACATCTGCCGCCACTCGGCCGACGGGTCGACCGTCTGCCGTACGCGGGTCAGGTCGACGGTGATGTTCGTGTCGCCGTCGTCGTCGCCGGAGGCCCGCCGGTCGCTCGGTACGACCTTCAGCCTGCCGTCCGTCCAGAGCAGCACCCGCTTGCCGTCGCCGCTGACCTCGAAGTCGTCGGCGTCGTCGGCGAGATGCTCCACGCGCCGCTGGACGAGGTCGTAGCGCTCCAGCTCGGTCTTGGGCTCGGGGTCGTCGGGCGTGGCCCGGGAGGCACCGAGGGCGCCGCGCACGGGGTGCCGCAGCCACAGCACGCCGTCCTTGGCGGTCCGCAGGGTGGTGTAGCGGGCGGCCTCGACCGGGAACGGCACGATCCGGTCGGCGAGGCCTTCGAGGTCGATGCGCGTGGTCGGGGTGCCCTCGCTGTCGGGCGTCTCGTCCTTGTCGGGCGCGTCGAAGGGGCGGCCGTGCCGCTGCGGGCCGAAGGGGGACGGGGTGGTCGCGGCGAGGGTGATCAGGTGCGGGCGGGAGCCGACCACGAAGGCGAGGTCGAAGACGTGCTCGTCGTAGACCGGGTCGAAGGCGCGGGTCGACAGGAACACCAGGTGCTTGCCGTCCTGCGTGAACGCCGGTGCGTAGTCCTGGAAGCGCAGCGGGGTCGCCTCGGACACCGACAGGTCCGTGGTGTTGGCGAGCTTGAGCTGGGACAGCGGGCGCGGGCCGGGGTGCGACCAGGCGAGCCAGGCGGAGTCGGGTGAGAAGACCAGCCCCGACACGTCCCCGTCCGCGCTGCGGTCCACCTCGCGCACCTCGCCGGTCTCCCGCTCGACGAACAGCACGCGGCCGTCGTGCGCGGCGACCGCGGCCCTGCTCCCGTCGGGCGCCATGGCGAGTTCCAGTACGCGGCCCAGCTGCCCGGCGCCGAGCCTGCGCGGGGTGGCTCCCGGCGCGAGCCCGGTCGCGGGCGCGAACTCCAGCGCGTCGTCGCCCTCCGCGTCCGTCACCCACACCACCCACTCCTCGCCCTCCGCGCGGAAGGTGCGCGGCAGCCGGGCCCGCACGCCCGGCTCGGCGGCGAGCGCACGGGCGGGCCCGGAGCGGTGGGTGACCCAGTGCACGGCGCCCCGGACGGAGACGGCGCTACCGCGGGCGGTGTGGTCGGGCGCCGCCTCCCCGAACGCGCGGGCGGCGTTCAACGGGTACGTCTGCCGGTCGGTGCGCTGCCCGCCGAGCCGGATGCCGAGCCGGCGCGGCTCGGCGCCGTCGAGGTCGTCCAGGAGCCACAGTTCACCGGCGGAGGTGTGGACGATGCGGGTGCCGTCGCTCGCAGCGTGCCGGGCGTAGAAGCCGTCGACAGCGGTGTGCCGTCGCAGGTCGGACCCGTCGGCGAGGGACGAGTACACGGCCCCCACGCCCTCGTGATCGGACAGGAAGGCGACCCGCTCCCCCACCCACATCGGGTACTCGATGTTCCCGTCCAGCTCCTCATGCAGCCGTACGAAGTCCCCGTCACCCTCGTGCTCGATCCACAACTTCCCCGCCGTACCGCCCCGGTAGCGCTTCCACCGGGCCGCCTCCAGCCCCATGGGCGCGGACGCGAGCAGCAGCCGGGGTCCGTGGACGACGTCGGCGACGGGGCCGTACGGCAGCGTGGTGGCCGGTCCGCCGTCGAGCGGGACCGTGTGGGCCCAGGTGCGGCGGCTGCCCGCCTGGCCCTGGCTGCTGATCGCGAGGACCTGGCCGTCGGGGGTCCAGCCGCGCACCCGGGTCTGCGCGCTGCCCCAGTGGGTGAGGCGCCTGGAGGGGCCGCCGTCGACCGGCGCGATGTGCACCTCGGGGGCGCCGTCGCGGGTGGAGGTCCAGGCGACCGTCGTACCGTCGGGCGAGATGCGCGGCAGGGAGACCGGCACGTTGTCGGCGCTGACCCGCCAGGCCCTGCCGCCGTCGAGGGGGGCGAGCCATACGTCGTCCTCGGCGGTGAAGGCGACCAGGTCGCCGTGCAGATGCGGATACCGCAGATACGACGGCGCGGGGACGGGGGCCGAAGTCGAAGCAGGCGTCGCGGACTGTGTCACCCGATCACCCTAGGCAAGCGCGGCGTCCGCGAACAGGTCTTTGGATCACTTGCCCCAACTCCCGCCGGGACACGGTCACTTGCCCTCCGGCCAGCAGTTCGGGTGTTGCTTGCAGTAGACGGTCTTGGTGACCGTCACCGTGACCGTGGGGCCGGGCTGTTGTCCGCCCCCGGACGGGTTGACGGGCGAGGGCGTGGCGTCGCACTTGCCCAGCCCGTTCACGTGGAACCATTCCTTGCCGTCGATCTTGGCGACCAGGTCCCCGCGCACGCAGGAACCGCTGACGGCCCGCGTGATCCGGCCGGTGACGACGATGTCCCTGCCGTCCTTGGTCTCGCCCTCGCAGTCGACCTTGACGACGGTGTTCTCACTTGCGGTCGGCGAACTGCCGTTGCCGCCCCCGTCGTACGAGCCCGTGCAGTTGAGCCACTGCACGTCGGCCTTCTGCCGCTCCAGCTCCTCGGTCACGGTCTGATCGGTCGTGAACGCCACGGTCGCCGAGCTCAGTCCACCCGGGTCACAGCCGGCCACCGAGCCGACGGCGACGACCGCGAGCCCCGCCACACCGGCCACCCGCGCCCCGCGCATGCGACGCCCCGCACGCCGGTCCGCGCGAGGCCAAACCCTCGTGAATGCCCCCATGGGACCGCAGCCTGCCACTGTCCCGGCCGACGCGGTAGAGCGCATACGGACACTCCCTGCTCGCGCGGTTCGGGGCGGGAGGCGGTCGGCCTCAGGTGCGCAGCAGCAGCCACTCCTGAAGCTCCACCAGGTTGCCCTCGGGGTCCTTGAGGTGGGCGACGCGCATGCGGTCGGTCATCGGGGCGGGGTCGTGCAGGAGGGTCGCGCCGCGTGCGGTGATCTGTTCGCAGTAGGTGTCCAGATCGTCGACGCGCAGGACCACCAGCGAGCGATGGCCCTTGGCCTCGTCGCCGAGTTCTCCGACGATCTCGGCCATCATCGCCCGGTCCTGGAGGGCGATGCCCGCCGAACCGGTGGCGGGGCTGAACTTCTCGTAGGGCCCGTTCGTCGCGCCCGACTGCGCCTTGAGGCCGAGGACATCGGCGTAGAAGCGGTAGCAGGCGGCGAAGTCACCGACCAGGAGCCGTACTTGGGCGAGTTCCACGGGGGGACGTCCCTCCTGGTGTCAGGACCAGCGGCCGGTGCGGCCGAGGAGCAGTGCCGTCGCCGCGGTTCCGGCGGTGGAGGTGCGCAGGACGGTACGGCCCAGACGGTACGCCTTCGCGCCCGCCTCCTCGAAGAGGGCGAGTTCCTCGGGGGCCACGCCGCCCTCGGGGCCGACGACGAGCACGATCTCGCCCTCGGCGGGCAGTTCGGCCGTCGCGAGCGGCTCGCTGCCGTAGTCGCGCTCCTCGTGCAGTACGGCGGCGAAGTCGGCGTCGGCGAGCAGCGCGGCGACCTGCTTGGTCGTGGCCGCCTCCGCGACCTCCGGGAAGCGCACCCGGCGCGACTGCTTGCCGGCCTCGCGGGCGGTGGCCCGCCACTTGCCGAGGGCCTTCGCCCCGCGCTCGCCCTTCCACTGGGTGATGCACCGGGCTGCCGCCCACGGCACGATCGCGTCGACGCCGGTCTCGGTCATGGTCTCGACGGCCAGTTCACCGCGGTCGCCCTTGGGGAGGGCCTGGACGACGGTGATACGAGGCTGCTCCGCCGGCTCCTCGGCCACCGCACCCACGCCCACGACCAGCCGGTCCTTGCCCTCGGCCGCCTTGACGACGCCCTCGACCCAGCGCCCGAGCCCGTCGGTGAGGACGACCTCCTCGCCGGCCCGCAGCCGCTTCACGGAGACGGCGTGCCGTCCCTCGGGGCCGTCGAGAACGTACTCGCCGCCGGCGAGGCGGCCCCGCTCCAGCGACTCGACGACGAACACCGGCGCCGTCATCCGACCGCACCCCCCTCGGGCGCCGCCGACAACGCTGTCGCCGCGGCGGCCAGCTCGGCGGCCAGCACCTCCACCAGCTGCCCGGCGGGCAGGTCGCGCGCCATGCGGTGCCCCTGCCCCGCCCACAGGGCCATGCCCTGCGCGTCACCGGACGCGGCGGCCTTCTTGCGCAGGGGTGAGGTCAGGTGGTGAACCTCGGGGTAGGCGGCGGGGGCGTACGGCCCGTGCTCGCGCATGAAGCGGTTGACCAGGCCGCGGGCGGGCCGGCCGGAGAACGCGCGCGTCAACTCGGTCCGTACGAACAGGGGGTTGGTCAGCGCCTGCTTGTGCAGGGCGTTGGCGCCGGACTCCTGGGTGGCGAGGAAGGCGGTGCCGAGCTGGGCGGCACCGGCCCCGGCCGCGAGGACGGCGGCGATCTGGCTGCCGCGCATGATGCCGCCGGCGGCGACGATGGGCAGGCTCACGGTCTCCCGGACCTGCGCGAGGAGGGCGAGCAGCCCGATGCCCGACCGGTCCGTCTCCGGGTTGTCCCGATGCGTCCCCTGATGCCCGCCGGCCTCCACTCCCTGCACGATCACGGCATCGGCACCGGCCCGCTGTACGGCGAGGGCCTCGTCCGGTGCGGTCACGGTGACGAGGGTGAAGGTGCCGGCGCGGCGCAGGGACTCCAGCACATCCGGCTTCGGCACCCCGAAGTGGAACGAGACGACCGGCACCGGGTTGTCGAGCAGCACGGCCAGCTTGGCGTCGTACCCGTCGTCCCGCCCGCTGTCCCGGTCCCCCAGCTCCGTCTCGTACCAGGCGGCCTCACCGGCGAGCTGATGCGCGTAGACGTCCACGGCCGCGGCGTCGGCATACTCGGGCTGCGGCATGAACAGGTTGACCCCGAAGGGCCGGCCCGTCAGGCCCCGCAGCTGCTTGATCTCCTGGTACATCCCGTCGGCGGTTTTGTACCCGGCGGCGAGGAACCCCAGCCCACCTGCCTCGGACACGGCAGCGGCGAGCTGCGGCACGGAGACGCCGCCCGCCATGGGGGCCTGCACGATCGGGTGGGGGAAGAGATCGGTCAGCGCGGAGGACATGACGGCATGTTGTCACGTCCTCCGAACAAGTCCGAATCGGCCCTGTGCCGTGCGATGTACGGGGCCTGCCCCACCGGACTCAGCGCCCGTTGAACGCGTCCTTCAACCGCGAGAACAGCCCCTGCTGCCCCGGCTGGAACTGCCCCGTCGGCCGCTCCTCGCCGCGCAGCTTGGCCAGCTCGCGCAGCAACCGCTCCTGCTCGGGATCCAGCTTGGACGGCGTGGTGACCTCGACGTGCACGATGAGGTCGCCGCGCCCGCCACCCCGCAGATGCGTCACACCGCGTCCGTGCAGCGGAATCGACTGACCGGACTGGGTGCCGGGCCGGATGTCGACCTCCTCGAGCCCGTCCAGCGTCTCCAGCGGCACCTTCGTGCCGAGGGACGCCGCGGTCATCGGGATCGTCACCGTGCAGTGCAGGTCGTCGCCGCGCCGCTGGAAGGTCGAGTGCGGCAGCTCGTGGATCTCGACGTACAGGTCACCGGCGGGACCGCCACCGGGCCCGACCTCACCCTCGCCGGCGAGCTGGATCCGGGTGCCGTTGTCGACACCGGCCGGGATCTTGACCGTGAGCGTCCGACGGGACCGCACGCGTCCGTCGCCCGCGCACTCGGGGCACGGTGTGGGAACCACGGTCCCGAATCCCTGGCACTGCGGGCAGGGCCGCGACGTCATGACCTGGCCCAGGAAGGACCGCGTCACCTGCGACACCTCACCGCGGCCGCGGCACATGTCACACGTCTGAGCGGAGGTGCCGGGGGCAGCCCCCTCACCGTTGCAGGTGTTGCAGACGACGGCCGTGTCGACCTGGATGTCCTTCGTCGTACCGAAGGCCGCCTCGTCGAGCTCGATCTCCAGCCGGATCATCGCGTCCTGGCCCCGACGGGTGCGCGAGCGCGGGCCGCGCTGGGACGCCGTACCGAAGAAGGCGTCCATGATGTCCGAGAAGTTGCCGAAGCCACCCGCACCGAAGCCGCCCGCGCCCGCGCCGCCCGCCTGGGACAGCGGGTCGCCGCCGAGGTCGTAGACCTGCTTCTTCTGCGGGTCCGACAGCACCTCGTAAGCGGCGTTGATCTCCTTGAACCGCTCCTGGGTCTTCGGATCCGGGTTGACGTCCGGGTGCAGCTCGCGCGCGAGCCGCCGGAAGGCCTTCTTGATCTCTTCCTGCGACGCGTCGCGACGCACGCCGAGAACGGCGTAGTAGTCCGTGGCCACTTACGACTCCGCCAGGATCTGTCCGACGTACCGTGCCACTGCGCGTACCGCTCCCATCGTTCCCGGGTAATCCATGCGGGTCGGTCCGACCACGCCGAGCTTGGCTACTGCCTCGCCGCCCGAACCGTAGCCGACCGACACGACGGACGTTGAGTTGAGTCCCTCGTAGGCGTTCTCGTGACCGATGCGTACGGTCATGCCCGAATCCCCTGCCTCGCCAAGGAGCTTGAGGAGCACGACATGCTCCTCAAGGGCCTCCAGGACGGGCCGGATGGTGAGGGGGAAGTCATGTCCGAAGCGGGTGAGATTGGCGGTGCCGCCGATCATCAGCCGCTCTTCGTTCTCCTCGACGAGTGTCTCCAGCAGAGTGGAGAGCACCGCCGAGACCGTGCCGCGGTCCTCCATGTCGAAGGCCTCGGCGAGGTCCTCGACGAGCCTTGGCACATCGGTGAAGCGCCGCCCCGCGACCCTGCTGTTCAGCCGCGCACGCAGATCCGCGAGCGAGGCCTCACCGAAGGGCGCGGGACAGTCGATCATCCGCTGCTCGACCCGGCCGGTGTCCGTGATCAGCACGAGCATCACGCGCGCGGGGGCGAGTGAGAGCAGCTCGACATGCCGGACGGTGGACCGGGTCAGCGACGGGTACTGCACGACGGCGACCTGCCGTGTGAGCTGCGCGAGCAGCCGCACGGTGCGCGCCACGACGTCGTCGAGGTCGACGGCGCCGTCGAGGAAGTTCTGGATGGCGCGCCGCTCCGGCGGGGTCATCGGCTTGACGCCGGCGAGCTTGTCGACGAACAGCCGGTAGCCCTTGTCGGTCGGGATGCGCCCCGCGCTGGTGTGCGGCTGGGCGATGAATCCCTCGTCCTCCAGGGCCGCCATGTCATTGCGGACGGTCGCCGGGGAGACCCCGAGGTTGTGCCGCTCGGTCAGCGCCTTCGATCCGACCGGCTCCTCGGTCCCGACATAGTCCTGGACGATGGCGCGCAACACCTGAAGCCTGCGTTCACTCAGCAACCGCGCACACCTCCAGAAGTCGTCCCCTTGACATCTCGCCTGGCACTCTGCGCTGGTGAGTGCCAACCGTCCCCGGCCAGTGTACGGCGGTGGGGTACGCCCCGGGCAAGGCCGGTCCGGCACCACCATGCCCGACGGTGCTGTCTTGGTTAGCGTCGCCGTATGACGGTGACTTGGGAAGAGCTCGGGTGGGAACGGCTGGCGGCCGGGGTGGGCAGGTGCCGGCTTCCGGGCTGGGACTGCACCGCGGGGCTGGTCGTGGGCCGGGACACAGCGCTCGTGATCGACGCCGGGTCAAGCCTCGGGGAGGGCGTGCGGTTGCGTACGCAGGCGCAGTGGCTCGCGGGTCACCGTGTGACACATCTCGCGCTGACGCATCCCCACTTCGATCATGTCTTCGGGGCCGCGGCGTTCGCCGGGGCGGAGGTGTACGGCCCGGTGGGCATGGACACGGTGTCCGCACACGCGCGTGCGGAACTGCGCTCGGACGCCGTGGGCAACGGCCTGGACCCGGACGCGGCGGACGAGGCGATCGACGCGCTGGTCCGTCCCCGCCACCAGGTGAGCGGCGAGTGGACCCTCGACCTGGAGGGCGACCGGCAGGTCCTGCTCGCGAACGTGGGCCCGGCCCACACCGCCCACGATCTGGTCGTGCTCGTGCCGGCCGGGGCCGCGGGCGACCGGGAGGTCGTCTTCTGCGGCGATCTGGTGGAGGAGTCCGGCGAACCCCAGGCGGGCCCCGACGCCGTACCGTCGCAGTGGCCGGCCGCCCTGGACCGCCTGCTGGACCTGGGCGGCGAGGACGCGCTGTACGTGCCCGGTCACGGAGCGGTGGTGGATGCGGAGTTCGTACGACGCCAGCGGGACGCCTTGGCGGCCCGCTTCGGCGTGTCGCCCTGATCCGCGAGACGTACCCGCGGGGCTTCTCCTATCGTCATCCGAATGCGCCAGTACTCCCCGGACCTGACCCCGCCCTGGAAGAAGCCCAAGCCCGCCCCCGAGGTACCGGCGGACCCGGGCCTGGTCGTGGAGGAGCCGGGCACGGGGTTCTGCGGTGCGGTGATCCGCTGCGAGGCGGGCACGGTGACGCTGGAGGACCGCTTCGGCAAGCACCGGGTGTTCCCGCTGGAGCCGCGGGGGTTCCTGCTGGAGGGCAAGGTGGTGACGCTCGTACGCCCGTCGTCCTCGGCTCCCGCACGTCCCAGCCGTACGGCGTCAGGTTCGGTCGCCGTCCCCGGCGCACGCGCGCGCGTGGCCCGCGCCGGCCGTATCTATGTGGAGGGCCGCCACGACGCCGAGCTGGTCGAGAAGGTCTGGGGCGACGACCTGCGCATCGAGGGCGTGGTCGTGGAGTACCTGGAGGGCATCGACGACCTGCCGTCCATCGTGACCGAATTCGCTCCGGGCCCGGACGCCCGCCTCGGTGTGCTGGTGGACCACCTGGTCCCCGGCACGAAGGAGTGGCGCATCGCGGAGTCGGTGACCAGCGAACACGCCCTGGTCGTGGGCCACCCGTACATCGACATCTGGGAGGCGGTGAAGCCGTCAGCCCTGGGCATCGAGTCCTGGCCACGCGTCCCGCACGGGCAGGACTGGAAGACGGGGGTGTGCCGGGCGCTGGGGTGGCCGTCGGAGAACACCGGTGCGGTGTGGCAGGCGATCCTGAAGCGGGTGGGGTCCTACAAGGATCTGGAGCCGGAGTTGCTGGGGCGGGTGGAGGAGCTGATCGACTTCGTTACGGGTAGCGGTGGGGCCTGATGCTGGGGTAGATGCCGAACTCGCTGGTATCCAATTCGAGTTCCAGATCCTCCAACGGCAGCGGCGCCCCGAACTTGGTGATCTGCTGCCTCTGATAGTCGGCGTTCTCCCCCATCACGATTTCCCCCCGGAGAAGCTCGGCCTTGATGCCCTCGGGAGGCTCGAACTCCTCGAAGAACTTGGCAATCCCACGCTCGTCCACAGCGGTCATCTCCGTGGCCTCCACATCCGCCGCGTCCTGTCGGCGGCAGCCTACGAACTAGGTTAGGGACCGAACTGGCGTTCCGGGGTGATTCACTCGCCCGAGTGATCAGTCCACCAAATCCCTGACCACCGCATCCGCCAGCAACCGCCCCCGCAAGGTCAGCACCGCACGCCCCTCCTCGTACGGCCCCTCCTGAAGCAGCCCCTCCCCAAGCGCCCGCCGAGAAGCCGCAAGCCCCTTCTCCCTCAGCAAGCCCAGCGGCGCCCCCTCCCGAAGCCGCAGCTCCAGCAGGATCCGTTCGACCCTGCGGTCCTCCTCGGACAGCAGCTCGCGCCCGGCCCCCGGCGACCGCCCCGCCGCCAGGGCCGCCGCGTACGCGCCCGGATGCTTCACGTTCCACCAGCGCACGCCGCCCACGTGCGAGTGGGCGCCCGGGCCCGCGCCCCACCAGTCGGCGCCCCGCCAGTACAGCTCGTTGTGCAGGCAGCGGCCCGCCTGAGAGGTCGCCCAGTTGGAGACCTCGTACCAGTCGAAGCCCGCCTCCGACAGCACCGACTCCGCGATCAGGTACCGGTCCGCGTGGACGTCGTCGTCCGTCATCGGGACCTCGCCCCGGCGGATGCGGCGGGCCAGCTGGGTGCCCTCCTCGACGATCAGGGCGTAGGCGGACACATGGTCCGGGCCGGCGCCGATCGCCGCCTCCAGCGAGGCCCGCCAGTCGTCGTCCGACTCGCCCGGTGTGCCGTAGATCAGGTCCAGGTTGACGTGCTCGAAGCCCGCCGCGCGGGCCTCCGCCACGCACGCCTCGGGGCGGCCCGGCGTGTGGGTGCGGTCCAGGACCTTCAGCACGTGCTGCTTCGCGCTCTGCATGCCGAAGGACAGCCGGTTGAAGCCGCCCTCGCGCAGGGTGGCCAGATACGCCGGGTCCACCGACTCCGGGTTCGCCTCCGTCGTGATCTCCGCGTCCGGTGCCAGCCCGAACTCGTCGCGGATCGCCCCCAGCATCCGTACGAGATCGTCGGCGGCCAGCAGCGTGGGCGTACCGCCGCCGACGAAGACCGTGCGGACCTCGCGCGGGTCGTCGCCGAGGACCTTGCGGGCGAGGCGGATCTCGTCGACGAGGGTCTCGGCGTAGTTGTCGCGGGACGCCAGCACTCCGCCCGTGCCGCGCAGCTCGGTCGCCGTGTAGGTGTTGAAGTCGCAGTAGCCGCAGCGGGTCGCGCAGTACGGGACGTGCAGGTAGAAGCCGAGGGGGCGGTCGGCGGACCCGGCGAGGGCGGACGCGGGGAGCGTGCCGTCGTCGGGGACCGGCTCGCCGTCGGGGAGTGCGGAAGGCATGGGTTCCATTGTCCAGCACGCGCGCATGCCCGCCGGAACCGAGACAACCGCTACTCGGCCTGGAGCACCAGCAACGCCAGATCGTCCTCCGGCGGACGGCCGCTGAACTCGTGCACGAGCCTGCGGATCCGCTCCGCGATCAGCTCGGCGTTCAGCCCCGCGCACCCGGCGAGCGCGGTCGCGAGGCCGTCGCCGTCGTCGAACTGGCGGGTGCCGCTGCGCCGCTCCGTCACCCCGTCGGTCACGCACAGCAGGGTGTCACCGGAGCGCAGCTCGAAGGTCTCGCTGGTGTACGTGGCGTCCTCGACGACCCCGAGGAGGGTCTGCGGGTGCGCGGCGGTGTGGACCTCGCCGCCCGCGCCCAGCAGCAGCGGCAGCGGGTGTCCGGCGGAGGCGAGGGTGCAGCGGATGCCGCCGTCGAAGGGGGTGAGCTCGCCGTAGAGGAGGGACAGGAAGCGGGTCTGCGGGCCGTCGCCGGGTGCCACCGGGACCGGGCCGACGAGGGCGCGCGCGGCGGCGTCGGCGGCCTCCGTCGCGTCGTCGAGGAGCAGCTGGTTGAGGCGGTCGAGGACGTCGGCGACCCGGTAGCCCTCCCGGGCGAGGAGCCGCAGCCACGGGCGCGCGATGCCGATCACCACGGCCGCCTCGGGCCCCTTGCCCTGGACGTCCCCGATGGCGAAGCACCAGCGGCCGTCGCCGGCCGGGAACAGGTCGTAGAAGTCGCCGCTCGGGCCGCCCTTGTCGCACGGCTCGTACACCAGCGCGCTGGCCACGCCGGGGATCTCCGCGACGGCGCCGGGCAGCAGTCCGCGTTGGAGAACCCTGCTGATGGTGGCCTGCCGGGCGTACTGGCGGGCCGCGCCGATGGCGAGGGCCACCCGGCGGGCGAGGTCCTCGACGAGCCCGGTGACCTCGTCGGGGAAGCGCACGAGGTCGGCCCGCCCGATGACCAGCGTGCCCAGCGGGCGGCCCCCGGCGATCAGGCGGTACGCGAGCGCCGTGCCGCGCACCCCGCGTGCGCCGAGCGCCTCACCGGGCCAGGGGTAGGCGACCGGGCCGGTGCGGTGGTCGTCGGCCGGAAGCGGCGGCTCCTTCTCCAGGGCCTGGCGGAGCTCCTCGATGAGGTTCTCGGAGCCGTGCCAGACGCGGGCCAGCCGCGGCCCGGTCCCGGGGGCGCCCTCCGCCGCCCAGCCCGCCCCGCCGCCGGGTTCGCCCGATCGTGGGTATCCCCAGCGCCCGGCGACCTCGTCCTCCAGCCACACCGCACACCAGTCCGCCAGCCGCGGCACGATCAGCTGGCCGGCGAGCGCGGCGACCAGGTTCTCGTCGAGCTGCCCGGCGAGCAGGTCGGAGGCCTCGGCGAGGAAGGACAGGGCACCGCGGTTGAGCCAGTCCCGCTCCCGCTCGGCGCGCTGGGGCTCGGGGGCGAGGATCTCGGCCACGCGCAGCCCGCGCTCCAGCGCGCGCTCCTCGGCGTACGCCTCGATGTCGTCCTTGGCCGCCACGGGGTCCTCGGCGGGCAGCCGCGCCCACACGGTCTTGGCGCCGGTGCGGTAGGTGACACCCCAGGACTCGGCGAGGCGTGACACCAGCCGCAGGCCGCGGCCGTACTCCGGTGTCTCGTACGGCGCCTCGACCTCACCGTCGCGCGGGGCGCGCGAGGGGTGGTGGTCCAGGACCTCGACGAGAAGGGCGCCGGTGTCCTCCAGGCGGCAGGTGAGCTCCAGATCGGTACCGGCGTGCACGACGGCGTTGGTGACCAGCTCGCTGACGGCCACGACGGCGTCGTCGACGAGGCGGGCGCTGAGGTGCTCGGTGCCGGGGAGCCCGGAGGCGGCCCATTCCGTGAGGGCGTTGCGCACGAGGGTGCGGGCGGAACCCGGGGAGATCGGACTGCCGGGGAGGACGGCGCGGGTTTCCGCGCCCACGCCCCCCGGCGCAGGCGCATCAGAGGCACGGGAAACGGTCTCCCGTTGCGCCGGAATGGCCCCCATCTACAGCTCCCCGAACGGTTCGGACGAATACGCCTCAGTCGACGCCGACAGAGTGACAGACTGGCCGCGCCCATAAGCACCGAGTTACCGAAGTGGGCCGCCATGAGTGAGAACCGTGCTACGCGTGTGCTCGAAGACGGACAGAAAGACGGTCAAATTCGAGCATCGGAACTGCGCCCGCTGCTCGCCGCGATGACCGCGGCGAGGGACGGCGACTTCCGGAGGCTCCCGGAGACCGGTGAGGGAATGGTGGCCGAGCTGACGGCGGTCTTCAACCAGATCATGGACCGGAGCACGCACTTCAACCGTGAAGTGCAGCGGGTCAAGCGGGAGTTGGTCCGGCACGGCAGGCTCGACGAGCGGCTCTCGGCGAGCCCGGGCCCGGGTGACTGGACGACCCGCGTCAACGACGTCAACCAGGTGCTCGACGCCCTGGTCGCCCCGGCGGCGAACGCGACGCGCGTGCTCGACGCGGTGGCCGGCGGCGACCTGACCCAGCGCGTCGATCTGCACGACGGGAGCCGCCAGTTACGCGGCGACCTGCGGCGCCTCGGCCGGGCCGTGAACAAGATGGTCGACCAGCTCTCCCTGTTCACCGGCGAGGTCACCCGCGTGGCCCGCGAGGTCGGCACCGAGGGCCGGCTCGGCGGGCGGGCCAAGGTGCAGGGGCTGTCGGGCAGTTGGCGGGATGTGACCGAGGCCGTCAACACGATGGCGTCCCGGCTGACGGCGCAGGTGCGCGACATCGCCCTGGTGACCACGGCGGTGGCCCGCGGCGACCTGACCCGCACGGTCACGGTCGAGGCGACCGGCGAGCTGCTCGAACTCAAACTGACCGTCAACACGATGGTCGACCAGCTGTCCGCCTTCGCCGACGAGGTGACGAGGGTCGCCCGCGAGGTGGGTACGGAAGGGCAGCTGGGCGGACGCGCGCAGGTGCGCGGCGTCTCCGGCGTGTGGAAGGACCTCACCGACAACGTCAACTTCATGGCGTCGAACCTGACCTCGCAGGTCCGCAACATCGCCCAGGTCACCACGGCCGTCGCCAACGGTGACCTGAGCCAGAAGATCACCGTCGACGCCCAGGGCGAGATCCTCGAACTCAAGTCGACCATCAACACGATGGTGGACCAGCTCTCCGCCTTCGCCGACGAGGTCACCCGCGTCGCCCGCGAGGTCGGCACCGAAGGAAACCTCGGCGGCCGGGCCCAGGTACGCGGCGTCAGCGGCGTATGGAAAGACCTCACCGACAACGTCAACTTCATGGCGGACAACCTGACTTCCCAGGTCCGCAACATCGCCCTGGTCTCCACCGCCGTGGCCCAGGGCGACCTGGGCAAGAAGATCACGGTCGAGGCGAAGGGCGAGATCCTGGAGCTGAAGTCGACCATCAACACGATGGTGGACCAGCTCTCCGCCTTCGCCGACGAGGTCACCCGCGTCGCCCGCGAGGTCGGCACCGAAGGAAACCTCGGCGGTCAGGCCCAGGTACGCGGCGTCAGCGGCGTATGGAAAGACCTCACCGACAACGTCAACTTCATGGCGTTGAACCTGACCTCGCAGGTCCGCAACATCGCCCAGGTGACGACCGCCGTGGCCAACGGCGACCTGTCGAAGAAGATCACCGTCGACGCCCGCGGCGAGATCCTCGAACTCAAGGACACCGTCAACACGATGGTGCAGCAGCTGCGGGCCTTCGCCGACGAGGTCACCCGTGTGGCCCGCGAGGTCGGCACCGACGGCCGGCTCGGCGGCCGTGCGCAGGTGCTGGGCGTCTCCGGCGTGTGGCGGGACCTGACCGACAACGTCAACTACATGGCCGACAACCTCACCTCACAGGTGCGCAACATCGCCCAGGTCACCACCGCGGTGGCCAACGGCGACCTCTCGAAGAAGATCGACGTGGACGCGCGCGGCGAGATCCTGGAGCTGAAGACCGCCATCAACACGATGGTCGACACCCTCTCCTCCTTCTCCTCCGAGGTCACCCGCGTGGCCCGCGAGGTGGGCTCCGAGGGCCAGCTCGGCGGCCAGGCCCGGGTGGAGGGCGTCTACGGCACCTGGAAGCGCCTGACGACGAACGTGAACGAGCTGGCCTCGAACCTGACCACCCAGGTCCGCGCGATCGCCGAGGTCGCCTCCGCGGTGGCCCAGGGCGACATGTCCCGCTCGATCACGGTGGAGACGCGCGGCGAGGTCACCGAGCTGAAGGACAACATCAACCTGATGGTGGCCAACCTGCGCGAGACGACCCGCGCCAAGGACTGGCTGGAGTCCAACCTGGCCCGCCTGGCCGCTCTGATGCAGGGCCACCGCGACCTGATGGAGGTCGCCGACCTGCTGCTGCGCGAGCTGACGCCGCTGGTGAACGCCCAGTACGGCGCGTTCTTCCTGGCCGACCCGGACGAGGACAGCGCCGCGCTGCGCACCACGGTTCCCACGAAGGGGCTGGCCTTCATCGCCGGATACGGCTCGGCCCAGGGCACGACCATCGAGACCGGCGGCCTCCCGGTGCACGGCCTGGTCCGGCAGGCGGCGCGGGAGAAAAAGCGGATCCTCGTCGAGGAGGCCCCGCCGGACTACATCAAGATCGACAGCGGGCTGGGCGAGGCGGCGCCCACCAGCGTCGTCATCATCCCGATCCTCTTCGAGGACAAGCTGCTCGGCGTGATCGAGCTGGCGTCGTTCTCCCGCTTCTCCGATGTGCACCTGGCGTTCTTCGACCAGTTCGTGAACACCATCGCCGTCGCGATCAACACGATCATCGCCAACTCCCGTACGGAGTCCCTGCTCGGCGAGTCCCAGCGCCTGGCCATGCAGCTCCAGGAACGCTCGGACGAACTCCAGATGCAGCAGGCGGAGCTGCAGCGCTCGAACGCCGAGCTGGAGGAGAAGGCGGCGCTGTTGGCGACCTCGTCGCAGTACAAGTCGGAGTTCCTGGCGAACATGTCACACGAGCTGCGGACGCCTCTGAACTCGCTGCTGATCCTGGCGAGGCTGCTCTCCGACAACCCGGACGGCCACCTCTCCGACCAGGAGGTCCAGTTCGCGACGACGATCCACCGCTCCGGCTCGGACCTGCTCCAGCTGATCAACGACATCCTGGACCTGTCGAAGATCGAGGCCGGCCGGATGGACGTACGCCCGAAGAGGCTGCCGCTCATCAAGCTTCTCGACTATGTCCACGCCACCTTCCGCCCGCTCACCCTGGACCGGGGGCTCGCCTTCGAGGTGGCGGTCGGCGAGGACGTACCGCGCGAGATGTACTCGGACGAGCAGCGCCTCCAGCAGATCCTGCGCAACCTCCTCTCCAACGCCATCAAGTTCACCGCGTCGGGCAAGGTCGAGCTGCGGGTGAACCGGATGAAGGACCCCGATCAGCACTACGTCCGCGAGGGCGAAGAGGTGATCGCGTTCTCGGTGTCCGACACCGGCATCGGCATCGCGGCGGAGAAACTCCCGGTGATCTTCGAGGCGTTCCAGCAGGCCGACGGCACGACCAACCGCAAGTACGGCGGCACCGGCCTCGGCCTGTCCATCAGCCGCGAGATCGCGGGCCTGCTGGGCGGCCGTATCGTCGCCGAGAGCGAGCCCGGCAAGGGCTCCACGTTCACGCTGTACGTCCCGGTCGTCAGCCCCGGTCACTCCGCCACGGGCCCGGTGCCCGAGGACCGTCCGCGGTCGGCACCGGAGCAGCTGTCCGCCGAGACGTTCTTCTCGACCGCCCACGACGCGGACGATTCCTGGCCGACGCCGACCAAACTGGAGGCGTGGCAGACCGGCCGGGCGGGGCAGATCCTGCCGGGCCGACGCGTGTTGATAGTGGACGACGACATCCGCAACGTGTTCGCGCTCACCCATGTCCTGGGCCGGGTCGGCATGCCGGTCCTGTACGCGGAGAACGGCCGCGAGGGCATCGAGACACTGGAGCGCACCCCGGACGTCGAACTCGTCCTGATGGACATCATGATGCCGGAGATGGACGGATACGAAACGATCTCCGCCATCCGTCGCACCCCCCGCTGGGCGGACCTGCCCATCGTCGCGCTCACCGCGAAGGCCATGCCCGGCGACCGGGAGAAGTCCATCGCGCGGGGCGCCAACGACTACGTACCGAAGCCGGTGGACGTGGATCAGCTGCTGACCGTCGTCTGCGACCTCCTGGACCCCGAGGCCGCGGACAACTCCGTAGTACCGGAACCGAGCGCTTCCGAAGGGGAAGAGGTTCCGCCGACCATCACCGAGTGAGGCCACTTCATCATGAGCGCTGAGGCAACGACCGACGAGCGTGCCGGCATCCTCCTGGTCGACGACATGGAGGACAACCTGATCGCGCTGGAGGCCGTACTGGGGTCCCTCAACGAGCCGCTCGTCCGCGCGCGTTCGGGCGAGGAGGCGATGAAGGCGCTGCTGCGGCAACGCTTCGCCCTGGTGCTGCTCGATGTCCGCATGCCGGGCATGGACGGCTTCGAGACCGCCAGCAACATCAAACGACTCGACCAGACCAAGGACGTCCCGATCATCTTCCTGACCGGCGCGGAGGACGACCCGGGCTACGCCTTCCGCGGCTACGCCACGGGTGCCGCCGACTACCTGACCAAGCCGTTCGACCCCTGGGTGCTACGCGCGAAGGTGACGGTGTTCCTGGACCTGTACCGCAAGAACAGGCAGTTGGAGCGTCTGCTGAGCCGCGAGCACGTCCACAGCCGAGAGCTGAGCACCCAGTTGGAGGCTTTGGAGGACCAGCTCTCCGAGGGCACGCCCCTGAACCGGACGGACTTACGCGCCAGGGTCCACGAGATACGTCGGCTGGTCGGAAAGGAGTGAGCTTGCCGACCTGAAGGGGCGCGGGGCTGTGTCGATTTGCGGCTCCGCCGCGTGGGCGCGACGAGCCACGACGAACCCGTGGCCGCCAACGCGCCCCGCCACCCCTCCGTGACCGCGCTACGCCTCGCGCGTACCCGCGTACATCTCCTCGATCAGGCCCTTGTACTCCCGCTCGACAACCGGCCGCTTCAACTTCAGACTCGGCGTGATCTCCCCGTGCTCCACATCGAGATCCCGCGGCAGCAGCCGGAACTTCTTGATCGTCTGCCACTTCTGCAGCCCGGCGTTGAGCTGCTGCACATACCCGTCGACCATCTCGATGGCGGCCGGCGAGGCGACGATCTCCGCGTACGACTTCCCGCCGAGCCCGTTCTCCTCGGCCCACGCCACGATCGCGACCTCGTCCAGCGCGATCAGCGCCGTGCAGAAGTTCCGGTCGGCGCCGTGCACCAGGATGTTGGAGACGTACGGGCACACCGCCTTGAACTGTCCCTCGACCTCGGCGGGCGCGATGTACTTGCCGCCCGAGGTCTTGATCAGGTCCTTCTTGCGGTCGGTGATGCGCAGGTAGCCGTCCGGGGACAGCTCCCCGATGTCACCGGTGTGGAACCAGCCGTCGCTCTCCAGCACCTCGGCGGTCTTCTCCGGCAGCCCGTGGTAGCCCTCCATGATGCCGGGGCCGCGCAGCAGGATCTCCCCGTCGTCGGCGATGCGCACCTCCGTGCCGGGCAGCGGCTTGCCGACCGTGCCGGTGCGGTAGGCCTCCCCCGGGTTCACGAAGGACGCGGCCGAGGACTCCGTGAGGCCGTAGCCCTCCAGGACGTGGATGCCGGCGCCGGCGAAGAAGAAGCCGATCTCCGGGGCGAGGGCGGCGCTGCCGGACACGCATGCCCGCAGGTTGCCGCCGAAGGCCTCGCGGATCTTGGCGTACACGAGGGTGTCGGCGACCTTGTGCTTCGCGGCGAGCCCGAAGGGCGCGGAGTGGGTGCCGGTGCGCCGGAAGTTGTCCTGGGTCACCTTGGCGTACTCGCGGGCGACCTCGGCGGCCCACTGGAAGATCTTGTACTTGGCGCCGCCGCCCGCGCGGGCCTTGGCGGCGACCCCGTTGTAGACCTTCTCGAAGATGCGGGGCACGGCCGCCATGTATGTCGGCTGCACGACCGGCAGGTTCTCGATGATCTTGTCGACGCGGCCGTCGACGGCGGTGACGTGACCGACCTCGATCTGGCCGGAGGTGAGGACCTTGCCGAAGACGTGCGCGAGCGGCAGCCACAGGTACTGCACGTCCTCCGCGCCGACCAGCCCGGTCGCGGCGATCGCCTTCGCCATGTACGACCAGTTGTCGTGCGGCAGCCGCACGCCCTTGGGGCGGCCGGTGGTGCCGGAGGTGTAGATCAGGGTGGCCAGCTGGTCCTTGGTGATCGCACCGACCCGCTGCTTGATCAGCTCGGGGTCCTTCTCCAGCCGGGCCGCGCCACGGGCCTCCAGCTCGGCGAGGCTGAGCACCCAGTCATCGGTCTCGACGCCGGCCGCGTCGATGACGACGACATGCGTGAGGTTCGGCAGCTCGGCGCGCTTCTCCCGCGCCTTGGCCACCTGGGCCGCGTCCTCCGCGATGAGCACGCGGCTCTCGGAGTCGGCGAGGATGAAGGCCGACTCCTCGGCGTTGGTCTGCGGATAGACCGTGGTGGTGGCAGCGCCGCCGCACATGATGCCCAGGTCGGCGAGGATCCACTCGATCCGGGTCGACGAGGCGAGGGCCACGCGCTGCTCGGGCCGGACACCCAGCTCGATGAGCCCGGCTGCGATCGCGTAGACCCGCTCGGCGGCCTGCGCCCAGCTCAGCGACTTCCACTCGTCCGCGCCCTGCCCCGAAACCGGCGGCACGGGATAGCGGTACGCCTCGGCGTCCGGCGTCGCCGTCACGCGCTCCAGGAAGAGGGTCGCCACGCTCGGCGGACGGTTCTCGATCAGTGTCTGTGTGTCGCTCACGACATCCTCCGGGGACCCGCGACTGTGCGGCTGACGTGCGGCTGGTTCCACTCGCGTTGTTTAACTCGCGAGTAACTATCGAGCAGGCATCAGGGTAAAGGCCGACGGCCCCCTGCGTAAGGGCCTGCGGCCTGTCACTTCCTCCAGACGGTCACGCGGCACGCACAAAGGGCCCGTCGCGCTTTCGTACGACGGACCCCTGATGCGGCGATTTGCCGGGTCACCTGGTGCTACCTGCGGTTACTTCTTGGCCTTGCCCGAACCCGCGCTGTCATCACTGCTCAGTACGGCGATGAAGGCCTCCTGCGGAACCTCCACGGAACCCACCATCTTCATCCGCTTCTTGCCTTCCTTCTGCTTCTCCAGCAGCTTGCGCTTACGGGAGATGTCGCCGCCGTAGCACTTGGCGAGGACGTCCTTGCGGATGGCGCGGATGGTCTCGCGGGCGATCACCCGGGAACCGATGGCGGCCTGGATGGGCACCTCGAAGGCCTGCCGCGGGATCAGCTCCCGCAGCTTGGCGACGAGCCGCACACCGTACGCGTACGCCGCGTCCTTGTGCGTGATCGCCGAGAAGGCGTCGACCTTGTCGCCGTGCAGCAGGATGTCGACCTTGACCAGGCTGGAGGTCTGCTCACCGGTGGGCTCGTAGTCCAGCGACGCGTAACCGCGCGTCTTCGACTTCAGCTGGTCGAAGAAGTCGAAGACGATCTCCGCGAGCGGGAGGGTGTAGCGGATCTCGACGCGGTCCTCGGAGAGGTAGTCCATGCCGAGCAGGGTGCCGCGCCGGGTCTGGCACAGCTCCATGATCGAGCCGATGAACTCGCTCGGGGCGAGGATCGTGGCGCGCACGACCGGCTCGTAGACCTTGTCGATCTTGCCTTCGGGGAACTCGCTCGGGTTGGTGACGGTGTGCTCGCTGCCGTCCTCCATGTCGACGCGGTAGACCACGTTCGGCGCGGTGGCGATCAGGTCGAGCCCGAACTCGCGCTCCAGCCGCTCGCGGATCACGTCGAGGTGCAGGAGCCCCAGGAAGCCGACGCGGAACCCGAAGCCGAGGGCCGCGGAGGTCTCCGGCTCGTAGACGAGCGCGGCGTCGTTGAGCTGGAGCTTGTCGAGAGCCTCGCGCAGCTCCGGGTAGTCGGAGCCGTCCAGCGGATACAGACCGGAGAAGACCATCGGCTTCGGGTCCTTGTATCCGCCGAGCGCTTCCTCGGCGCCCTTGTGCTGGCTGGTGACGGTGTCACCGACCTTGGACTGGCGGACGTCCTTCACACCGGTGATGAGGTAGCCCACCTCACCGACGCCGAGCCCGTCGGCCGCCAGCATCTCCGGTGAGTTCGTCCCGATCTCCAGCAGCTCGTGCGTGGCGCCGGTGGACATCATCCGGATCCGCTCGCGCTTGTTGAGCTGGCCGTCGATGACACGGACGTAGGTCACGACACCGCGGTACGAGTCGTAGACGGAGTCGAAGATCATCGCGCGGGCCGGAGCGTCCTTGACGCCGACCGGGGCGGGGACCTCGGCGACGACCTTGTCGAGCAGGGCATCGACGCCCAGGCCCGTCTTGGCGGACACCCTGAGGACGTCGCTCGGCTCGCAGCCGACCAGGTTGGCGAGCTCCTCCGCGAACTTCTCGGGCTGCGCGGCCGGCAGGTCGATCTTGTTCAGTACGGGGATGATCGTGAGGTCGTTCTCCATCGCCAGGTAGAGGTTGGCGAGAGTCTGGGCCTCGATGCCCTGGGCGGCGTCGACGAGGAGGACGGTGCCCTCACAGGCGGCCAGCGACCGCGAGACCTCGTACGTGAAGTCGACGTGCCCCGGGGTGTCGATCATGTTGAGGATGTGCGTCTTGCCGGAATCGTGGGTGGGAGCCCACGGCAGCCGGACCGCCTGGGACTTGATCGTGATACCGCGCTCACGCTCGATGTCCATCCGGTCGAGGTACTGAGCACGCATCTGCCGCTGCTCGACCACACCGGTCAGCTGGAGCATCCGGTCGGCGAGCGTGGACTTGCCGTGGTCGATGTGCGCGATGATGCAGAAGTTGCGGATCAGTGCCGGGTCGGTACGGCTCGGCTCGGGCACATTGTTAGGGGTCGCGGGCACGCAGGGTCCTGTCTCTTGAGGCGCCTTATGCCTCGGGTCGGATCTATACGTAGGTTCCATGGTCCCATGGGCGGCGACCGGCGACCGTTTTGGGCCGTCGGCCCGGCCACTGGTAGCCTGGGTGGCTGTGTCTCATGCCCTCTCAGCGCGAGACACACTCCAGAAAATCACCGGTACGGGTCCCATGCGGCCTCGTGCCAGAACCTGAAAAGGCTCATCAGTGGCGAACATCAAGTCCCAGATCAAGCGGATCAAGACCAACGAGAAGGCCCGGCTGCGCAACAAGGCCGTCAAGTCCTCCCTGAAGACCGCGATCCGCAAGGCCCGCGAGGCCGCTGCCGCGGGTGACGTCGAGAAGGCCACCGAGTACCAGCGCGACGCCGCGCGGGCGCTCGACAAGGCCGTCGCCAAGGGCGTCATCCACAAGAACCAGGCCGCCAACAAGAAGTCGGCGCTTGCTTCGAAGGTCGGCGCTCTCAAGGGCTGACACTTGATTTGATCGCCGGAGGGAATCGAGCGGGCCCTCTCTCATCCGCTCCCGTCCGGCCCCCGAGCCTGTACGCGGCCTGCGTTCGCCACGCGGGTACGGGCTCAGCAGCTTGAACCGAAGGCCCCGGCCGGTCCTTCCCCAGGACGACGGCCGGGGCCTTCGGTATGCCGGGGCCTCGGTATGCCGGGAGCTTCGATGTGCCGGGGCCTTCGGTATGTCCTGCCCTAGCCCGGGCCCTGCCTCTCGGGGGCGGGTGTCACGACCAGAAGTCGTTCACCCGGTCCATGTCCGAGACACACTCGTCGAGATCGCTGACCTTGTCCCCCACGATGCGGAAGACGATGGCCCCGTCCTCGTCGAGGCGCTTGCCCTGCCGCTCCGCCTTGAAGTGGTGTACGGCGACCGCGTGCCCCCGGCCGTCGACAAGTACGGTGCGCAGGTCGACCCGCATCGACCCGGCGGTCTCCTCGTACAGCCGGCCGTACATGCCGACGACCGCGTCCTGGCCCTTGAAGTCACCCGACAAGGGGTGGCTGCCGGGCACGTGGTGCGTGCAGTCCGATGTCATCAGCCCGCGCAGGGCATCCATGTCACCGCTTGCGAAGGCTGCGTAGCCCTTGCGGACGAGAGTTGCGTGCGGATGCTCAGCCATACCTGATCGCCACCTTCCGTGCTGTCCGGCGATGAACGGCCGATACGCCCGATTCTCCTCTCCTCCCCCTAGCCACGCCCTCTGGACCGAGCGGCCCGCGCGATCGTCACGACCGCCTTCTCCAAGGCGTACTCCGGGTCGTCCCCGCCGCCCTTCACACCGGCGTCCGCCTCAGCGACCGCGCGCAGCGCCAGCGCGACTCCGTCGGGCGTCCACCCGCGCATCTGCTGGCGCACGCGGTCGATCTTCCAGGGCGGCATGCCGAGCTCCCGCGCCAGATCGGCGGGTCGGCCGCCCCGGGCCGAGGACAGCTTTCCGATGGCCCTGACGCCCTGGGCGAGCGCACTGGTGATCAGGACGGGGGCCACACCGGTCGCCAGCGACCAGCGCAGCGCCTCCAGCGCCTCCGCGGCCCGCCCCTCGACCGCCCGGTCGGCGACGGTGAAGCTCGACGCCTCGGCGCGGCCCGTGTAGTACCGCCCGACCACCGCCTCGTCGATCGTCCCCTCGACATCGGCGACCAGCTGACTCACCGCGGCCGCCAGCTCCCGCAGATCACTGCCGATGGCATCGACGAGCGCCTGACAGGCCTCGGGCGTCGCGGACCGTCCGGTCGCCCGGAACTCCTGCCTGACGAACGCCAGCCGGTCCGCCGGCTTGGTCATCTTCGGGCACGCCACTTCCCGCGCCCCCGCCTTGCGCGC
Organism: Streptomyces sp. NBC_01017; assembly: GCF_045162795.1. Classification (NCBI taxonomy): domain Bacteria; kingdom Bacillati; phylum Actinomycetota; class Actinomycetes; order Kitasatosporales; family Streptomycetaceae; genus Streptomyces; species Streptomyces sp. NBC_01017. Next base: position 7,168,852 of record NZ_CP108683.1, on the reverse strand, counting down.
GGCGTCGAGCAGCTTCTTGCCCTTCGCCTGCCCGGCGTGCAGCAGCACGAGGGTGATCTCCTCGGCCGGCGCACCCAGATACGCCGTCACGTCCTTGATCGTGTCGGCCGACAGATCCTGCGCATTGCGCACGACCACGACCTTGCGCTCCGCGAACAGCGACGGACTGGTCAGCTCGGCCAGCGTGCCCGGCTGCAACTGCTCAGGAGTCAGATCCCGCACGTCCGTATCGGCATCTGCGGCCCGGGCGGCAACCACCACCTCCCGCACAGCGCGGTCGAGCAGCAGCTCCTCCAGGCCCACGGCGAGGGTCACGGGGGAGAGGAGGTCGTCATGTGCAGATTTCCTGGCCATCGCGACAAGGATGGCACGGGCCACTGACAGTGGGCGCCGACGGGACTTCGGGGGGCGGGGGTGCGGTCAGGTCGGGGGCGGGGGTGCCGGTGAGGCCCGGGGGCGGGGGTGCGGTCAGGTCGGGGGCGGGGGTGCCGGTGAGGCCCCGGCGCGGGGCGGGGGTGCTGTCAGGCCGGGGGCGGGGATGCCGGTGAGGCCCGGGGGCGGGGGTGCTGTCAGGTCGGGGGCGGGGATGCCGGTGAGGCCCCGGCGCGGGGCGGGGGTGCGGTCAGGTCGGGGGCGGGGATGCCGGTGAGGCACCGGCGCGGGGCGGGGCGGCGGTCAGGCCCGGACAGGGTGCCCGGTCAGGCCGGTCACTCCGGTTCGGCTACGGCTCCTCCCGCCACCCGTCCCACTCCCCCACGAACTCATCCAGCTCGCCCGGATCGAGCCGCCCCGCCTCGTCCCGCAGGACGACCAGCCACTGCGCGTCCTCGGCATCGTCCTCCCCGGCCAGCGCATCCCGCACCAGCCGCGGCTCCTCGTCGATCCCGAACCGCTCTCCGAGCGCCCCCGCGACCTCCTCCGCCGCGTCACGATCGGGCAGCACCAGCACATGTCTCACATCACTCACGGAGCAATTCTCGGGCACCGCCGAGAGACGGCCCTGCGCCGGGTCCCGCACCCGCCCCAGCCCCGAGCACCCCCACCCGGATCAGCCGTCCCGGTTGGGCTTGCGCACCGTCGGCACCCGGTCCAGCTCGATCCCGAACCGCTCCCGGTACACCCCCAGCACCTCCTCGTCCGTCCCCAACTCCCGCTCCTCACGTGTCCCGTCGGCCGCCGTCGTCTTGAAGGTGCGGCCGCTGAGGGTGATCCGCCCGCCTTCCTTCGTCACCCGCGAACACACCAGCGACTGCGTGAAGTGCGAGCCCGGCGAGGTGCTGTGCCACCACGCGCCGGCCACGAAGTCGCCGAGTGCCCGCGGCCGCCGCTCCAACCGGTACTCCGCCCTGCCGTCCATGGCGACCTCCAGGTCCGCCGCCGCCTCCGCGTCGTACCCGCCGCGCACCCCCGCCGCGTCCGGCCCGGCCTCGACGATCCGGAACACACCCGCCGGATCCACCTGCTCCCCCCGCGCCTCGAAGGCCAGCGGATAGTGGCTGTGCGCCCCGAAGCCGACGTCCGTCAGCCATGTGCCCCCGTCCACGGTCCGCACCTGCAGCGCCATGTGGTCGTAGGGAATCCCGACCTCCTCGTCCTTCACATGGACCCGCCCCGCGAGCAGCGTCACATCGAAACCGAGCGCGCCGAGCAACGCCCCGAAGGCGCCGTTCAGTTCGTAACAGAACCCACCCCGTCGCGCCCCCACCACCTTGTCCAGCAGTCGCTTCTCCTCCAGGACGATCTCCTCACCGAGGTGGATCGAGAGGTTCTCGAAGGGCACGGTCTGCAGATGGCGCAGATGCAGCTCGCGCAGCACGTCCACGGTGGGCCAGGCGGGGTGCTCGACCCCCAGTCGGCGGAGATAGGCATCAACCTCAACGGAATCCATGCCCTCAGTCTCCCGCCACCCGCAGCTCCGCGCCCGTACCAGCGACCGCCAGCGCCCCGTCCTCGTCCGTCCGCAGCACCACGGCCCCCTGCGTCCGCAGCGCCGCGAGCGTGCTGGGAGCGGGATGGCCATACGGGTTGTCCTCACCACAGCTGATCAACGCCACCCGGGGCGCGGCCCGGCGTATGAGCTCCGGGTCCTGGTACGCCGAGCCGTGGTGGGCCACCTTGAGCACGTCCACGCCGCCCAGCAGCGCCCCAGCAGGCGATCTCAACAGCGCCCGCTGGGCCGGGGGTTCGAGATCCCCGAGCAGCAGGAGCCGCAGCCCGGCCGACCGGACGAGCAAGGTGACGCTGGCGTCGTTCGGACCCTCCGGGGCCATGGCCGGCAGTGACGGGTGGGCCGGCGGCGGCCACACCACCTGCCAGCTGAGGTCTCCGGTACTCCGCTCCTCCCCGGCGGCGGCCCGCGTCACGGGAATGTGCCGGGCGGCAGCCTCCCTGCGCACGAACTCCACCTGGTCCACTGGCGCTTCGTGCCCCGTCGTCCCGATCGCGCCCACCGCGCGACCGCGCAGGACGCCCGGCAGGCCCGCCACATGGTCGGCGTGGAAGTGGGTGAGCACGACGAGCGGAATCCTGGTGATCCCCAGCGTGCGCAGGCACCGGTCGACCAGCGTCGGATCGGGGCCGGCGTCCACGACCACACCCGTCCCCTCGCCCGCCGCGAGCACTGTGGCGTCGCCCTGCCCCACATCGCACATCGCGAACCGCCACCCGGGCGGCGGCCACCCCGTGACCACCCTGGTCAGCGGCGGCGGCTGCACCACCACCAGCAGGAGCAGCGCCCCGCAGACAGCGCACCACCAGGGGTGCCGCAGCAGCCGCCGACCGGCGAGCAGGGCGACCACCGTGGCGAGGGCCAGCAGCGCCGCACCCGTCCAGCTGCCGGGCCAGTCCACGCCCGCGCCGGGCAGCGCGGCGCCCGTCCGGGCGACGTCCGCGATCCAGCCGGTCGGCCAACCCGCGCACCAGGCCAGTACCTTGGCCACCGGCATCGCCAACGGCGCCGTCGCCAGTGCCGCGAAGCCCAGCACCGTCGCCGGTGCGATCGCGAACTCCGCGAGCAGATTGCACGGCACCGCCACCAGGCTCACCCGGGCCGACAGCACCGCCACGACCGGCGCGCACAGCGCCTGCGCGGCAGCCGCGGCCGCCAGCGCCTCGGCCGGCCTCGGCGGCACCCCGCGCCGCCGCAACGCCGCGCTCCAGCGGGGCGCGAGGGTGAGCAGGGCACCCGTGGCCAGGACGGAGAGCAGGAAGCCGTAACTGCGGGCCAGCCACGGGTCGTACAGCACCAGCAGCAATACGGCCGTCGCCAGCGCCGGGATCAGAGTCCTACGGCGTCCGGTCGCCAGGGCGAGCAGCGCGACGGCCCCGCACGCCGCGGCCCGCAGCACGCTGGGGTCCGGCCGGCACACGACGACGAACGCGAGGGTGAGTGCCCCACCGAGCAGTGCGGTCGTCCGCAGGGAGATGCCCAGGCGGGGCGCGAGGCCACGGCGCTCGGCGAGCTGTGCGAGGCCCGGCGGGCCGATGAGCAGAGCGAGGATGATCGTGAGGTTGCTGCCGGAGACGGCGAGCGTGTGCGCGAGGTCGGTCTCCTTGAACGCCTCGTCCAGCTCCGGGGTGATCCGGGAGGTGTCCCCCACGACCAGCCCCGGCAGCAGCGCCCGTGCATCCGCCGGCAAGCTGTCGGTGGCCTCCCGCAGCCCGGCCCGCAACCGCCCCGCCAGCCGCTGCGCCCCCGACGGCTCCCCGACGACCTCCGGCACCGCCGGGTCCCGCACCCGCAGCACGGCCGCGACCCGGTCCCCGTCCGTGAGGGCGGGCGCGAGCCGTGCGGTCACCCGCAGCCGGGTGGAGGGGAGAAGGTTCAGCCAGGGAGAACGCCGGGCGCCGGAGGACTGCGACGCCCCTTCGCCGTCACCGGACGGCCCCCACCCGGCGTCGACGATCATCAGCACCGGCGCCCGCGTCACCACCGCCGAGCCGTCCGCGTCCTCGACGCGTCGTACATCCGCGTTGATCAGCACGGAGGCCGGCGCCATGTGATCCCCTCTGACCCGGGGCCGGGTGAGCCGGGGATCGGAGCTGACCTCGACCTCGGCGGTCACGGTGGCGTACTCCCGCGCCAGCTCGGGCACCGGCCCACGCCGTAGGTCGGCGCCGTGCAACCCGGCGGAGACGGCCGCCGCGGCGACACAGAGCAGGACGGCGGCGACCGAGGTTCGCGGCCGGCTGATGCGCCCCGGCGCGGTGCCCGGCCTGTGCGGCCGGGTGGGCTGCCTCAGTGGGGAATCCGGCACGGAACCGGTCCGGCGCCTGGGCGCTGTCAGACGCCCTGGCCTGGCCGCACCGCCATCGCCGCCCCCATCATCGGCGAGCCCGCTCTCAGTGACCCAGCCACCGGTAAGCCCGCCTTCACCGCCCCTGCCACCGGTAATCCGGCCTTCAACGCCGCCCCTGCCTCGCCGCACCAGCAGCAGCACGCCTGCCGCAAGCAGACAGACAACCGCCGCCGCGACCGCCCACCCCTCAGGGGCGCCCAGCATCAGTGCCGCCGTCGCCCAGGCGGCGAGTGCGGGTGGGACGAGTCGGAGGTCCGTCGGTCCTTCCTTACGGGGGTGGGAGGCACCGAGCCTGCTCCCGGACGCGGCGTGGACGGCAGCGCGGGAGGGCGCGAGGTCGGGTGTACGAACGTCGTGGGTCATGGCCGTACGAGATTCCGCAGATCGGCGAAGCGGCGGTCACCGATGCCGTTGACCTCACGCAGCTCGTCCACCGAGCGGAAGCCGCCGTGCTGGGTGCGGTAGTCGATGATGTGCTGGGCCAGGACCGGGCCGACGCCCGGGAGGGTGTCGAGCTGGTCCACGGTGGCTGTGCTGAGAGGGACCGGTGCGCCGGGTGCCGCCCCCGAGACCGCCGCACCGCCCGTGCCCGTACCCGGAGCGGGTCCCGGCACGGCGGCCGGACCGCCGACGATCACCTGCTCGCCGTCCACCAGGAACCGAGCCCGGTTGAGGCTGTCGGTTTTCGTGCCGGGACGAACACCGCCGGCCGCGCGCAGGGCGTCGGCGACCCGCGAGCCCGCGGGCAGGCGGTGGATGCCCGGTTCGCGCACCTTTCCGCTGACGTCCACGACGATCTCGGCCACCGCTGTGGCTCCAGCCCCGGACGCACCGACCGCCGCCGACCCACTCGACCCGCTCGCCCCTCCCTGCGGCTGTCCTCCCTGCGGCTGTCCTCCTTGCGACTCTCCCCCGTACGAGGCCGCTGCCCGCACCACCTCCGGCGCGCGCACGGACTGCGCCCGCCCGGCCCAGAAGTGCTGTACGGCGAACCCGGCGGCAAGGACGAGCACCACGGTGAGCGCGACCACGCTCCGCCGCTCCAGCCCACACCTCGCCTGCAACCACACCGGCATCCGCTCCCGCAAAGCCAGCCCGGCCCGCGCCCGCCACTCCCCGACACCGGCACCGGCACCGGCCTCGCCACCACCCCCGTCAACCACGACGGCAGCCGCGCCACCAGCCCCCTCACTCGCGCCGGCTTCCCGCATGTCCGCGCCCAGCGCCCCATTGCCGCCCGGGACATCGGAGCCCACCAGCCCCTCGGCACGCGGAACATCGGAGCCGCGCAGCCCATCAGCGCGCGGGACAACGGCGCCCAGCGGCCCACCAGCCCCCTCATCCACGCCCCCACCCGTCGGCGGCCCCGCCCCCGACTCCCCCCACTCCCCGGCCCGTTCGGCGAAAATCACCTCCGCCCTGCGCCGCAGCTCCTCCGCCGCTCGCGCGGACGCATGGCGCGGCCGTGTCCGCCCCGGGGCATGCATGGGTCGCCGTCGGCGGGTGCGGACGTCGGAGTGAGGGCCTCGGCCCGGGCCGCTGGTTGCCGTCGTGGTGCGTGTACGTGATCGAAGTGCCATGCGACGAGGATCGGACACCTCGGCACACTCGCGATGATCTTGCTCAATTCCCGGGGATTACCGGCGAGTTGTGGATAACTCCGCCACCCACACGGGTGAGTCACTCGCCAAAAGGGCCGTCACCGCGGCGAAACCACAACCCCCAACAACCCAGGCCCGGTGTGCGCCCCGATAACCGCCCCGACCTCGCTCACATGCAGATCGGACAGCCCAGGCACCCGCGCCCGCAAACGTTCCGCCAGTGCCGACGCCCGGTCGGGGGCGGCGAGATGGTGCACCGCGATGTCGACCTGCGCGCTGCCCGCCCGGTCGGCTGCGATCTCCTCGAGGCGGGCGATCGCCTTGGAAGCCGTCCGTACCTTCTCCAGCGGGCCGATCCGGCCGCCCTCCAGCTGCAACAGCGGCTTCACCGCGAGCGCGGAGCCCAACAGCGCCTGCGCGGCGCCGATGCGGCCGCCGCGGCGCAGATAGTCGAGGGTGTCGACGTAGAAGTAGGCGGCCGTGGCCCCGGCCCGTTTCTCCGCGGCGGTGACGGCCTCGTCCACCGTGCCGCCCGTCTCCGCCGCCTCGGCCGCTGCGAGCGCGCAGAAGCCGAGCGCCATGGCGACCATCCCGGTGTCCACCACCCGCACCGGTACCGGTGCCTCGCGGGCAGCGAGGACCGCCGCGTCGTAGGTGCCGGAGAGCTCGGCGGACAGGTGCAGGGAGACGATGCCGGTGGCGCCCGCCTCGGCGACCTTGCGGTAGTGCTCCGCGAAGACCTCGGGGCTGGGACGCGAGGTGGTGACAGGGCGTCGCTTCTGCAACGCCTGGGCGAGGGATCGGGTCGAGATCTCGGTGCCCTCGTCCAACGCCTGACCGCCGACGACCACGGTCAGGGGCACCGCGGTGATGCCGTGGCGCTCCATCGTCCGCTGCGGCAGGTAGGCCGTTGAATCAGTGACGATCGCGACATGGCGGGACATGAGCTGGAGGTTACCTGGCGTAGCGCGCGGGCGGCAGCCCGACCCCGCTCACCTGGGAATGCCTTGACCGATCAGCGCGGGCGCAGCCGGGCTCAAGTCGTGCTCTCGGGACGGGGTTTCTTCTGCCAGGGGTACGTCGGGCGCGGGGCTGCCGGGCTGATGGCGGGCCGGGTGGGCTCCTCGGCCCGCTGCGACTGAGGCGTGTCCGGCCAGGTCTGCTCGGCCGTCCCGGCGGCCTCGGTGGCCGGGGCCTCCGGCCACGGGGGCGGCGTGGCCGCCGGGCCTTCCGACGGCGGCGTCGACGAGGAGGAAGGAGAAGAGGACGAGGAGGAGGACTCCGTGGTCTGCCAGTGCCGCAGGGCGCCGGCCTCCAGGTCGATCTGCTCGCTGAGGGTGTCCAGGTCGTCGGCGGCGAAGCGGCGGGCCCGGTCGCGGGCCGCCCAGCGCAGCGCGTCCGCCGACTGGACGACGCGCTCGGTGCGCTCGCGCAGGTCGGGCAGGCGCTTTGCGAGGGTCGCCCGGTCCGGTTCGGACTCCAGGCGTCGCATCTCGGCGTCCAGTTCGTGCCCGTGCGCGCTGAGGCGTTGGAAGAGGCCGAGGGACTCCTTGAGAGACTCGTCCTCGGTCACGCCCGCGTGCAGCGCGTCCTGGGTGGCGCGCATGGAGGTGCGCAGCTTCAGCCGCAGCTGGGCGAGCTCGCCGGCGGCGCCCGGCTGGGCGAAGGACTTGGCCCGCAGGGTGCCGTCCTCGACCGTGCGCCGGGCGTGGGTGATGGTCTCGTCCACGCGGCGCTTGGCAGCCCCGACCACCTTCACCGTGGCGTACGCGCCGAGCACGACAAAGAGCACGAAAAGCAGGGCGACGACTGCGATCACTGCTTCCACGAGCTCCTCCTCCGACCGGTCGCGGCACACACCGCGTCACTCTTCAACGGTAAACGCAGCAGGCAGACCCGGAGTTCCAGAAGAACCCCGAACCTGCCCGTAGGGGATCGCCCCGAGCCCACATCAGACCCGGCCGAACCACCGAATCGCCGCGCCAATGCCGAGGCACCTGCGCCTACGCCTACGCCTACCCCTACGCCGGAACGATGTTCACCAGCTTCGGCGCCCGCACGATCACCTTGCGGATCCCGGCGCCGTCCAGCGCCGCCACGACCTTCTCGTCGGACAGCGCGACCTTCTCCAGCTCCTCGTCGGAGATCGCCGGCGAGACCTCCAGGCGGGCCTTGACCTTGCCCTTGATCTGCACGACGCAGGTCACGGTCTCGTCGACGACGTACGCCGGGTCGGCGACCGGGAAGTCGCGGTGCACCACCGAGTCGGTGTGCCCCAGCTTGCGCCACAGCTCCTCGGCGATGTGCGGGGCCAGCGGCGCGGCCATCAGCACCAGCGACTCGGCGACCGAGCGCGGTACCGCGCCGCCCGCCTTCGTCAGGTGGTTGTTCAGCTCCGTGACCTTGGCAATGGCGGTGTTGAACCGCATGCCTTCCAAGTCACCGCGCACCCCGTCGATCGCCTTGTGCAGCGCACGCAGCGTGTCCTCGTCGGGCTCGGCGTCCACCACCGTCACGTCACCGGTCGTCTCGTCGACGACGTTGCGCCACAGCCGCTGCAGCAGCCGGAACTGGCCGACCACCGCGCGCGTGTCCCACGGCCGGGACACGTCCAGCGGTCCCATCGCCATCTCGTACAGACGCAGCGTGTCGGCGCCGTACTCGGCGCAGATCTCGTCCGGAGTGACCGCGTTCTTCAGGGACTTGCCCATCTTGCCCAGCAGCCGGGAGACCTTCTCGCCCTGGTAGTAGTAGGCGCCGTCGCGCTCCTCCACCTCGGCGGCCGGGACCGCGATGCCGCGGCTGTCGCGGTACACGTAGGCCTGGATCATGCCCTGGTTGAACAGCTTGTGGAACGGCTCCGCGGAGGAGACGTACCCCAGGTCGAACAGGACCTTGGACCAGAAGCGGGCGTACAGCAGGTGCAGCACGGCGTGCTCGGCGCCGCCGACGTACAGGTCGACACCGCCGTGCGGCTGGCCCTCGCGCGGACCCATCCAGTACTGCTCGATCTCGGGGTCGACCAGCTTCTCGCTGTTGTGCGGGTCCAGGTAGCGCAGCTCGTACCAGCAGGAACCGGCCCAGTTGGGCATGGTGTTGGTCTCGCGCCGGTACGGGCGAGGACCGCGGCCGTCGCCCAGGTCCAGCGTGACGTTGACCCAGTCCTCGTTGCGCGACAGCGGCGTCTCGGGCTGGGTGTCGGCGTCGTCCGGGTCGAACGTGCGCGGCGAGTAGTCCTCGACCTCGGGCAGCTCCAGCGGCAGCATCGACTCGGGCAGCGCGTGGGCGATGCCGTCCTCGTCGTACACGATCGGGAAGGGCTCGCCCCAGTAGCGCTGGCGGCTGAACAGCCAGTCACGCAGCCGGAAGTTGACGGTGCCCTCGCCGACACCGGACCGCTCCAGCCACTCGGTGATGCACGCCTTGGCCTCGGCGACGCCCAGTCCGTCCAGGGAGATGTCGTCGTTGGAGGAGTTGATGATCTTCGCGTCGTACGACCCGAAGGCGTCCTCCCACGTCGAGGTGTCCGTGCCCCGCCCGTCCGTCGGCTCGACGATGCAGACGATCGGCAGCTCGAAGGCGCGCGCGAACTCGAAGTCGCGCTGGTCACCCGCTGGAACGGCCATGATCGCGCCGGTGCCGTAGCCCATCAGGACGTAGTCGGCGATGAAGACCGGGACCTGCTCGCCGTTGACCGGGTTGGTCGCGTACGAGCCGATGAAGACGCCCGTCTTGTCCTTGGCCTCGGCCTGGCGCTCGACGTCGGACTTGGAGGCGGCCTGCGCGCGGTAGGCGGCGACGGCCTCGGCCGGGGTCGCGTGACCGCCGGTCCACACGTCGTGCGTGCCCTCGGGCCAGGCGTCCGGGGTGAACTTCTCGACCAGCGGGTGCTCGGGCGCCAGCACCATGTAGCTCGCGCCGAACAGGGTGTCGGGGCGCGTGGTGAAGACCGTGATGCGCTCGCCGTCCACGGGGAAGTCGACGCGGGCACCCTCGGAGCGCCCGATCCAGTTGCGCTGCTGCAGCTTGATGGCCTCGGGCCAGTCCAGCTCGTCCAGGTCGTCCAGCAGCCGGTCGGCGTAGGCGGTGATCCGCATGTTCCACTGGCGCAGCTTGGCCTTGAAGACGGGGAAGTTGCCGCGCTCGGAGCGGCCGTCGGCGGTGACCTCCTCGTTGGCCAGCACGGTACCCAGGCCGGGGCACCAGTTGACCGGCGCGTCGGAGGCGTACGCCAGCCGGTACTCGCCCAGGACGTCGGCGCGCTCGGCGACGCTCAGCTCGCTCCACGCCCGCGTGCCGCCGTCAGCGCTCGGTACGGCGCGCTCGCCGGACTCGAACAGGGCGATCAGCTCGGAGATCGGACGGGCCTTCTTCGCCTCGTCGTCGTACCAGGAGTTGAAGATCTGCAGGAAGATCCACTGGGTCCACTTGTAGTAGTCCGGGTCGATCGTGGCGAACGACCGGCGCTTGTCGTGGCCCAGGCCCAGCCGGCGCAGCTGGATCTGCATGTTCTTGATGTTGGCCTCGGTGGACACACGCGGGTGCGTGCCGGTCTGCACGGCGTACTGCTCGGCGGGCAGGCCGAAGGCGTCGAAGCCCAGGGTGTGCAGGACGTTGTGGCCGGTCATGCGCTGGAAGCGCGCGAAGACGTCGGTGGCGATGTAGCCCAGCGGGTGCCCGACGTGCAGGCCCGCTCCGGAGGGGTACGGGAACATGTCCATGATGAACTTCTTGGGCTTGGCGACCAGCTCGGGGTCGCCCGCCAGGTCACCCTTGGGGTTCGGCGCCGCGTACGTGCCCTCGACGTCCCAGAAGTCCTGCCAGCGTGCCTCGATCTCGGCCGCCATGGCGGCCGTGTAGCGGTGCGGCGCGGCCACCTCGGCGGTGGCAGCGGGGTTCGTCTCGCTCATGATCCTCAAAGCTCCATCGATCGTCTCTGCAAGCGGCTGCGGTTCTCCGGAAACGAAAAATCCCCTCGCACAGGAGGGGACGCCGCGCCGATTCCGACCATCCGATTCGCCCGGCGGTCGGGACTGATCAGCGCGGCCCGCTAAGCAGAAGGCGTACGGCACGCATGGCGTCAGGGTACCGCAGCGCCCGAGCCGGTCGCGACGGACTTCCAGTGGGGGGCGCGAGGGGCTTCTTATAGGGGGCGCGCGTGAACATCGGCGCCCCGAGTTCCGTACCTGAAAGTTGTGAAGACCTCGAAAAGTTGAACAACGCTCAACTGTTACCTGGCGTAACAGTCGCTAAGGGACAACACACGCCCCTCGCAGCCCGTAGATAACAACGCAATAACTCAAACGCCGTACCCCCCGGTATGGAGCCACTTAGAGTGCGGCAACGGGACCGCCTTCCCGAACCGCTCGGAGTTGCCCCCATGAACCCTCGTCGTAGTAACAGTTCGCTCCCCAGGACGGGCCGTTCGGCCTATGGGGTGGCGACCGCTGCTGTTCTGCTGCTCATACCCCTGGTCGTGCTGCTCGGCGGCACCTGGCTCCAGGAGTTCCTCAACTTCGGTGCCGGCGTCCTGTCACTCGTCTGCCTCACCTGCTCGGTGATCTGGGGCCTCGTCGCCCAGGACCGGATGATCCTCAACACCCGTCAGCGGATCATCGCGCAGGGCATCCACCGGGTGACCGCCGTGGCCTCGATCGCGTTCCTCATGGTGCACATCGGCGTCAAACTGGCGCTGGACCACGCCACCCCGATCGCCGCGCTGATCCCCTTCAGCCTGGTGTTCGCCGGTGGCAGCGAGATCCCGGGCAGCGCCTTCCTCATCGGCCTGGGCTCCCTGGCCGCCCTCCTCATGGTCTTCGTGGGCGTCACCGGCGCACTGCGCAACCAGTTCGCCTCCCCGGCGCCGGTCGCCGCCCGCTGGCGCATGATGCACATGCTGGCTTACCCGGCCTGGTGCGCCGCCCTGATCCACGGCCTGTTCGCCGGCCGCCCGGCGAAGACGTTCTTCATGGTCTGCTACGAGCTCTGCGTCGTCGCCGTCGCCGCCGCCCTCGCACTGCGCGCCGCCCCCCGCCCCGTCAAGCGCAAGGTCGCCGACCGGATCGCCGAGTTCATCGGCCGCGACGAGTCGGCGGGCCGCGAGGACCTGGAGGAGAGCCGAGCGAGGGCGGCGTCCGGCTCCTCGCTGCCGGGCTACGACAACCAGCGCCCGCCACGACGCTCGCGCGACGAGCGCCCCGGCCCCCTGCCCGGCATGCCCTCCCAGGCCCCCTCGGCCGCGGAGACCACGGGCGGTTTCGCCGCCGCCTACCGCGCCGTCTCACCCCGCTCCGGCGGGCAACAGCCCTATGCGGCCGACCAGACCGCACGCATGGACCTGCCCCTGGACATGCAGGCGACGGAGGCGATCCCGCGCGTGGACGGCGGCGGCAGCACGTCGGGCAGCTGGCCGATCCCGTCCCCACCGCCGGTCGGCGAGGCACCCCCGTCGTCGTACGACCCGCTCAACGACACCGGATACAACATCCCCGTCTACGACAATTCAGGCACCCCGGGCTATGGCGCGGGGGCTTCGGGCTACGGCGCGAGTGATGTGTACGACACCGCTGAGACAAACGCCGTCTTCGGTACGTACAACCAGAACGACACGTACAACAACAGCGGTCCCGCCACTGAAACTTTCCCCGGTGCCTCCTACGACTTCGACGCACCGGGTTCGGGCGAACCTTGGAACACGCCTTCCGGAGGCTTTAAGTGAACGAGGCCCTGCCCGACGTACCAGAAGTCCGTGTAGTCGGACTTCCCCAGCTCACGTCGGGCTTCGACCTTGTCGAGAGACTCGATCTGCCCATGCATCTCAAGGTGCACGGGCCGCTCGAACCGATGGGCGGCGAGCAACTCGCGAAGCTCGCCGAGAACATCAACCTGAAGGGCCGCGGCGGCGCGGGCTTCCCCTTCCACAGGAAGCTGCGCACGGTCGCCGAGGCCGCGATCAAGCGCGGGGTGCGGCCGGTCGTCGTCGTCAACGGCAGTGAGGACGAACCGGCCTGCCGCAAGGACACGGTGATGATCAACCGCGCCCCGCATCTCATCCTGGACGGCGCGCTGCTGTGCGCCGAGGCCATGGGTGCCCGCACGCTCGTGGTGGCGGTCACCCGGGAGTCCACCCAGCGCTCCATGGAGGCAGCCCTCGCCGAACGCGGCCTCAGCAACAGCCGTCGCTCCGCGTTGCGCGCGTTCGTCCAGCGCAACCCCGTGCGCATGGTCACCGGCGCCGCGGCGTCCGTGATCCGCTCCATCGACGGCGGCCCGGCGATCCCGTCCGGCCGCAAGGTCAGCGCCTCGCAGAGCGGCGTCGGCGGCGCCCCCACCCTGCTGTCCAACGCCGAGACGTTCGCGCAGCTCGCGATCGCCGCCCGCATCGGCCCGGAGCGCTACGGCAACACCGGCCTGTACGACGAGCCGGGCACCGTCATGCTCACCGTCTCCGGCGCGGTGGCCCGCCCGATGGTCATCGAGGTCCCCACGGGCGTGCCGCTGCGCTACGTCCTCCAGCTCGCGGGCGCTCCGCCCGTCCCGCAGGGCGTACTGACCGGCGGCTACCACGGCAAGTGGATCGACGCGGCGACGGTCAACGAGGCGATCGTCTCGCGCAACTCCCTGGACGCGGTGGGCGGCGCGCTCGGCGCCGGCGCGATCCTGCCGATCACTCAGGAGACCTGCCCGCTGGGCGAGTCGCTGCGCGTGGCGCAGTGGCTGGCCGAGGAGAGCGCGGGTCAGTGCGGCCCCTGCTACCTCGGTCTGCCGGCCGCCGCGCGCGGCCTGGAGGACATCCTCAACGGCGGCGGCCCGGCCGCCCTGGAGGCGCTCAAGCAGGTCGCCAAGAACGTGAAGCGGCGTGGCGCGTGCTCGCACCCCGACGGCTCCGCGATGTTCCTGGAGTCGACCATCAAGGCGTTCACGGACGACCTCGCGGCGCATGTCCTCGGCAACGGCTGCGGACGGCCCGTGGAGGGCGTTCTGCCGCTCTTCGAGGGCGGCATGGGCCCGACGGGCATCCCGGGCGGCGCCGAGGCGGAGGAGAACGGCCCCAGCCGTCAGAAGATCTACGTCGACTGGACGCTGTGCCGCGGCCACGGTCTGTGCGCGGACATCCTCCCGGAGGTCTTCCAACTGGGCGCCGACGGCTTCCCCACCGTCGCCCAGGCGAAGGTGCCTCGCTACGCCGAGGCCAAGGCCCTGCGCGCGGTACGCCGTTGCCCGGCCCTCGCCCTGCGTCTGGAGGAGGACACCCGCGCGCAGGAGTCGTCCCGCAACCTGCCGGTCCTCTCCCAGGGCCGCGGCAGGCGGGCGCTGGGCCGCTGAAGCAGGGCACGCACGCGTAGAGGGGCCGTCCGCACCGGACGGCCCCTCGTTCGCGCAGTCCCGGAGCACACAAAGCAGTCCCGGAGCACACAAAAAGATCCCGCCGGATCGAACCGATCCGGCGGGATCTGCTGTGGAGCTAAGGAGAATTGAACTCCTGACCTCCTGCATGCCATGCAGGCGCTCTACCAACTGAGCTATAGCCCCTTGCGACCAACCGGCGGAGCCGCGATCTTGGCTGCGGCGCCCGGCTTCCCCGGCGGCGACGCCAACATTACCGGTCGACCTCGTGCAGCACCAAATCGTTTCCGACCCAGATCAGTACGACCACTAATGTCATACTTCGTGACCGCGATCGCACCCTCCGCCGTCCGCCGCCGAGCGCCGGTCGCCGCGGGTGCCTGCCTGGTCTCCTTCGCCGCGTTCTGGATGGCCCAGCGGGCCGCGCACGTCTCGATGGTCGACCTGATGGTGTACCGGGCCGAGGGCGCGACCGTACGCGCGGGAGGCGACCTGTACGCGCTGCGGGCGACGACCGCGCGACTGCCCGCCACCTACCCGCCGTTCGCGGCCCTGCTGTTCACTCCGCTGACACTCCTGGGCACGGCGACGATGCGCACCCTGGCGACGGCCGGGAACCTCGCACTTCTCGTGGTGTTCGTACGGCAATCCCTGCGCCTGGTCGGGCACGCGCGCGTGGAGAGCGTCTGTTGGGTCGCGGCGGTGGCTGTCTGGTGCGAGCCGGTGTGGACGACGCTGCGGTACGGGCAGATCAACCTGCTGCTCGCCGTCCTGGTGCTGTGGGATCTGTCACGCCGTCCGGAGAACCGCTGGGCCGGCATCGGGATCGGGCTCGCGGCGGCCGTGAAGCTGACGCCCGCCCTGTTCGCGGTGGTCCTGCTCCTGGCCGGTGTCGTGGCCCGACGCCGGCACGGCTGCGGCGCCCCCTGGCTGCGGCACGCGCGTGTGGCAGCCGCCTCGTTCGCCGGGGCGACCCTGGTGGCCGCGGCTGTACTGCCGTACGACTCCTGGCGTTTCTGGACCCGCGTCGTGTTCGCGGCCGGGCGCGTGGGGCGCGCCGAGGACACCGCGAATCAGGCCCTGCGCGGCGTTCTCGCGCGGCAGCTGCACACTCCGGAGCCCGGGGCCGCCTGGGTGCTCACGGCGGCCGTGGTGGGCGCGACAGGGCTCGGCGTGGCGGTCGCGGCGGAGTTGCGCGGAGAGCGGGCCCGGGCGGTGACCGTCTGCGCGGTGACGGCGCTGCTCGTCAGCCCGGTGTCCTGGTCGCACCACTGGGTGTGGTGCGTGCCGGTGACCCTGCTCCTCGGCACGCACGCGTACCGGCCCGCCGCCCTCGGCATGCTGCTCGTCTTCTCGTCGTACGCGCTGTGGTGGGTGCCGCACGGTCCGGGGCGGCATGAACTGCACCAAAACGGCATCGAGTTAATGATGTCCGCTCTTTACGGGACGGCCGGGTGTCTCTTCCTCGTGATCGCCGGGGTCGGCGTCAGGACACTCAGGAGCCCCGGCCGCGGTCATGCCGTGACAGCCGGTCAAGCCGTGACGAAGGAATAGAAGCGCTTGAGCGTGCAGTGCTCTTCGAGGAGACGGCCGTAGATCGGTTCGCCCTCGAGTTCACGGTAGGTCTCGATCGGGTCGCCTTTTATGATCAGCGCCCGCGCGCATTCCTCGCACCAGTACTGGTAGTCGGGGTTCACCGGTTCCATGTCACGGACGATCGGCGTTCCGCTGCCGCACCAGTCGCACTTTCGCCTGTGTGCACCCATCGATCAGCTCCAGCTGTGGCCGCAGGCCGTGCACACGTAGGAAATTCCGCCATTGTCCCCCAAGAGCTGGGCGACGTGGGCGGAGCCGCAGGAAGGACAGCTGAGGCGGGTGATCGTATCCCGTGCCAACGCTGCTTCGGAGAGGCCACCGGCCTCTCCGAAGATGCTCGCAGGCATCGCAACTCCCTCCCGTCGGGCCGCGCCCCCTTCCGGCCGTTTGATTCTGCCACGGCCGGACCAATACGGTCAGCGACGCCTCAGTACCAGTCCGGACACGGCAGCCTCCGCGGCCGAACGAAGCGTGCGAACACGCACCCCAAAGCGCCTCTTGAGAGGTATACGCCTGCGAGGCCCAAGTGACTCAAGACGGACCCGAACAGTTCGGATACCAGAAGATCCCGCCGATCGAAGCGATCGGCGGGATCTTGTTGTCTCACTGTGGAGCTAAGGAGAATTGAACTCCTGACCTCCTGCATGCCATGCAGGCGCTCTACCAACTGAGCTATAGCCCCTTGTGCCACGCGGGCGAACCGCAGTGGTCTTTCGCCCCGCTCGGCGGGGCGAACAAGAAGAACTTTAGCCTGCGACCTGCCGGAAAGTGAAATCCGGGTCCCGGGCCGTCCCGGCCGGGACGGCCGGCGTCAGTCGTCCTCGGCTCAGTCGCCTCGGCTCAGTCGTCGTCGCCGAGCACCGGCTCCGGCAGGGTGCCGGCGTTGTGCTCCAGCAGACGCCAGCCGCGGGCGCCCTCACCCAGGACGGACCAGCAGCAGTTGGTCAGGCCGCCGAGGCTCTCCCAGTGCCTGGGCTCCAGGCCGAGGAGGCGCCCGATGGTCGTACGGATCGTGCCGCCGTGGCTGACCACGACGAGCGTGCCGTCCTCCGGGAGCTTCTCGGCATGCCGGAGCACCACGGGCGCGGCGCGGTCGGCGACCTCGGTCTCCAGCTCGCCGCCGCCGCGGCGCACCGGCTCACCGCGCTTCCACGCCGCGTACTCCTCGCCGTACCGGGCGATGATCTCCTCGTGCGTCAGGCCCTGCCAGACGCCCGCGTAGGTCTCCCGCAGGGCCTCGTCGTGCATGACCTCCAGGCCGGCGAGCGTGGCCAGCTCGGCGGCCGTGTGTGCGGCGCGCTGAAGGTCGGAGGCGATGATCGCGTCGGGCTTGAGACCCGCGAGCAGCCGGGCGGCGCGGCGGGCCTGGGAGATGCCGGCCTCGGTGAGCGGGACGTCCGTGGAGCCCTGGAAGCGGCGCTCCACGTTCCAGGAGGTCTGGCCGTGCCGCCAGAGGATGACGCGGCGGCCGCGGCCGGGCCGGCCCGCGGCCACCTCGCCGGTGGCACTCATCGCCACTCACCGCCCAGCTCGGCCGCCTCCTCGGCGGCCTGGTGCTTCGCGTGCTCGGCGGCCTTGCCGCGGGTGGCCTTGGCGTCCTCGGGCAGCTCCAGCTCGGGGCAGTCCTTCCACAGCCGCTCCAGGGCGTAGAAGACGCGCTCCTCGCTGTGCTGGACGTGGACGACGATGTCGACGTAGTCGAGCAGCACCCAGCGGGCTTCGCGGTCGCCCTCGCGGCGCACCGGCTTGACGCCGAGCTCCTTCTGGAGCCGCTCCTCGATCTCGTCGACGATCGACTTGACCTGGCGGTCGTTGGGCGCGGAGGCCAGCAGGAAGGCGTCCGTGATCGACAGCACGTCGCTGACGTCGTAGGCGATGATGTCGTGCGCGAGCTTGTCGGCGGCTGCCTGGGCGGCGGTGTTGACGAGCTCGAGGGAACGGTCGGTAGCGGTCACTACAAGGCTTTCGGTCGGCGGACACTTGACATCAAGGGTCTCACGGACCGCCGACAGCACCCCACGTGATTATCGGCTCACGTGGGGTGCCCCGGGTGTCGTGCCCGCTAGGAGGACGACGGCTTGTAGTCCTGGCCGAGGACCACGGAGACGTCCGCGTTCCCGGACACCTCGCCCTTGCCGACCGCTCCGGAGGACAGCCCCAGGGTCTTGGCGACCTCGGTGGCGTCGTCCTTGTCGGCGGCGTCGGCGTAGACGACCTCGGACGTGGCCGCGGTGGACCCGGTGCCGCCCTCCAGGAAGGTGAAGCCGCCGTTGAGCAGCACCACGCGGGCCTCGTTGGTGTTGTCCTTGACGCCGCTGGCGTTGCGGACGGACACGCGGACCGCGGCGTCCTTGCTGGGGCTCTTGGCGGTGCCGCCGAGGACGTCCTTGACGACGCTCGCGCTGGCCTGTGCGCTCAGCGTGCCGTCGGTCTGGACGGGCAGCATGGCCGTCTTGTAGTCGCCGCCCTTGGCGAGGTCGGCGAGCTTGGCGAGGAAGGCGCCGAGGTCCTTGTCGGTCAGCGGCGGCTCGATGATCATCCCGAGCGTCTGCACGGTGGTGGTCGCGCCCTGGGTGTCCGAGGTCAGCTTGCGCAGCACGGCCTGCATGACCTGCCCGAACCGCTCCAGCTGGGCGTTCTGCGCCTCGCCGGAGCCCTGGTAGGTGGCGTAGGCGACGGCCGTCTTGCCGCTGAGGGTCTGCGCCTTTCCCTTGCGGACGAGGGGTGCTGCGCCCTTGGACTTGGCGTCCGGGTCGGGCACGTCGGCGTTGGTGTCGACCTCGATGTTGCCGACCAGGTCGACGAGGTTCTGCAGATACGGGGTGTCCAGCCGCCAAGTGCCCTGGATCTCGGTGCCGAGGACGGTGTCGATGGCGTCGCGCGTCCCGGAGGAGCCGTCGTCGTCGACCGACTTGGCCAGGGTCGTCGTACTGCCGTCGTCGCCGGACAGGGCGAGGGAGTTGGGCATCAGGACGGTGGTGCCCTGCTGGGTGGTGGCGTTGTCGACGAGCAGCGCCGTGGAAGTGCCGCCGCTCTTGGTGTTGTGCAGATGGACGACGATCACGTCACGCTTCTGGGCGCCCACGGGCGTCGCGGTGTCCGTCTTGTCGTCCGACGCCGAGAGGCCGGGCAGCTTCCCGGCGTACCAGAGGTAGCCGACACCGCCGGCCGCGGCGATCGCGAGGACGACCACCAGGGCGATGACACGCGCGCGTGCCCGTCGCCGGGCCTCCTCGCGGCGCTCGGTGCGGTTCTCGGTGAACTTCAGCCAGTCGATGACGTCCTCGGAGTCCTGGTTGGGCTCCTCGACGAAGGCGAACTGTTCGGTGTGGTAGTCCCCGTCACCGCGGCCCTGGGCCACCGGCTCCTCGACCGGCCCGGCCTGCTGCGGGATGTAGGCGGTCTGCTCGGCGACCCGCTGCTGCTGACCGCTGGTCGCGGTACGGCCATACGGGTCGTACGGCGCCGAGTGCCCGCCGTGGTGCTGCTGCTGGTGCGTGCCGGTGCCGTACGGGTCGTATGCCGGCGTGGTCGGCTGCTGACCGGTGTCGCCGGACCCGTAGGGGTCGTACGGCGGGACCGGCTGCTGGCGGCCGGTCGCGTACGGGTCGTAGCCGTAGCCCTGCTGTGCGTAAGGGTCGTACTGCTGCTGGGGCTGCTGTTGCTGTGGCGGGACCTGCCGGTACACCGGCTGCCCGTACTCGTCGTAGCCGACCAGTTCGTACTGGTCGGCCTCGTATCCCGCGCTCCCCGCGTCGTATCGGTCGTTCACCGGTAGCCCCTCTCGGCTCACTGCCTCACTCGCCGCGGTACAGCTCGCGCTTGTCGATGTAGCGCACAACCCCGTCCGGCACCAGATACCAGATGGGGTCTCCCTTTGCGACTCTCGCGCGGCAATCGGTGGACGAGATGGCCAGCGCGGGAACCTCGACCAACGAGACACCGCCTTCCGGGAGCCCCGGATCGTTGAGGTGATGACCGGGCCGGGTGACCCCGATGAAGTGCGAGAGGGAGAACAGCTCCTCCGAGTCCCGCCACGTCAGGATCCGGTCGAGAGCGTCGGCGCCGGTGATGAAGAACAGGTCCGTGTCCGGGTTGAGCGCGCGCAGGTCCCGCAGGGTGTCCACGGTGTACGTCGGGCCGCCGCGGTCGATGTCGATGCGGCTGACCGAGAACTGCGGGTTCTCAGCCGTGGCGATGACCGTCATCAGATAGCGGTCCTCGGCGGGGGAGACGTGCCGGTCGCTCTTCTGCCACGGCTGGCCGGTGGGCACGAACACGACCTCGTCGAGGTGGAACTGCGCGGCGACCTCACTGGCCGCGACGAGGTGGCCGTGGTGGATCGGGTCAAACGTTCCGCCCATGACGCCGAGACGGCGCTTGGCACGGTTCGACGGGCCGTTTCCGGGGCCGGTAGGCATGTCCTGCTCTCCCATGCGTGCAGACCCTACCGGCCCCGCCTGAGGGCTCCGGCCGGGCAGCTGCCGACCGGACCGGGAGGGGCCTGGCCGGGACTCAGCGGTCGCGGTTGAAGCGGGTGGTGATCCACAGCAGGAGCAGCAGGATGACGAAGGCGCCACCCCCGGTGAGCCACGGGCTGATGCTGTTGTGGTTGCCACCGTGCTCCTCGCCCTCGGCGGCGAGGGTGACCAACTGGGCAGCGGCGCTGTGGAAGCTCATCTTCGGCGTGACCTATCCGGTGTGGGCGGGATAAAGATGTCGGCCCATCGTAAGCGGGCGCCATGACGGCGATCACGCCGACTCCACCGTTGGGGCGCCCGCGACGGTCCGCGGGGAACCTTCCCGGCGGCTCAGTCGTCATTCCGCCTGTAGCCCCGCAACAGGAACCACGCGGTCAGCACACAGCCCACGACCATCACGATCAGTACGACCCGGAGCAGATTTCCCGCCCCCTGCTGCTCGGCCGCGCTCGCGGCCTCGGTGAGCCAGGTGGCCGGGGGATTGTGCTCCATGACGCGGAACTCCTTCGCTGTAGTGCCCGTCCACGGTAACTCCGCCTAGGCTGGGCTCTGCTTCGGGGGCGCAAAGGGCGGAACAAGGCTCTGCAAAGGGCCGCAGAGAGCCATCCAGACGCACATGGGGGAAGACATGTCCGAAGGCAACGAGCACACCGGGCACGAGAACGTACCCAGCAGGCAGCGCAGGCGTTTCCCGGGGATCTCCTCGCGTGCGTACGAACACCCGGCGGACCGTTCGGCCCTGGTGGCCCTGCGCAAGCTCAGCGGCTTCGACACGGTCTTCAAGGCCCTGAGCGGCCTGCTCCCCGAGCGCAGTCTGCGGCTGCTCTTCCTGTCCGACTCGGTGCGGGTCTCGGACCAGCAGTTCGCGCACCTCAACGACATGCTGCGGGACGCCTGTTACATCCTGGACCTGGAGAAGGTCCCGCCGATGTACGTCAACCAGGACCCGGTGCCGAACGCGATGTGCATCGGCCTGGACGAGCCGATCATCGTGGTCACGACGGGCCTGGTCGAGCTGCTCGACGAGGAGGAGATGCGGGCGGTCGTCGGCCACGAGGTGGGCCATGCCCTCTCCGGCCACTCGGTCTACCGCACGATCCTCCTCTTCCTCACCACCCTGGCCGTCCGAGTCGCCTGGATCCCGTTGGGCAACATCGCGATCATGGCGATCGTGACGGCGCTGCGCGAGTGGTTCCGCAAGTCGGAGCTCTCCGCCGACCGAGCCGGCCTGCTCGTCGGCCAGGACCTCCAGTCGTCGATGCGCGGCCTGATGAAGCTCGCGGGCGGCCACCATCTGCACGAGATGAACGTGGACGCGTTCCTGAAGCAGGCCGAGGAGTACGAGGCGGGCGGCGACCTGCGCGACTCGGTCCTGAAGATCCTGAACGTCCTGCCCCGCTCCCACCCCTTCACCACGGTCCGGGCGGCCGAGCTGAAGAAGTGGGCCGAGTCCCGCGACTACCAGCGGATCATGGACGGCCACTACCCGCGCCGCGACGAGGACAAGGACGCCTCGGTCACCGACTCCTTCCGTGAGTCCGCCTCCCACTACGCCACCCACGTGAAGTCCTCCAAGGACCCCCTGATGAAGCTGGTCACGGACATAGCGGGCGGCGCCGGCGACCTGGGCGGCCGCGTACGCCGAGGCTTCGGCGGCTTCACCAGCGCACCCCCGAAGGACGAGCCGAGGCGCGACAACACGGGCGAGGACGGCACGGGCGAGGACGGCACGGGCGAGGACGGCACAGCCAACAGCTGACGGCTTCGCCTCTCGGCGCCGGTCCGGGCACATTCAGCCCGTCCGGCGTTTGGGACGGGTAGGGGCGGCGGGGGCGGGAAAGCCCCCGGCGCTCAAACCTTCGGCTGGGACCCCGTAGCCAGCGACCCGCACAGCGCCGTCGCCCCACCCGTGGCATAGGGGTCGGTCCCCGCAGGGCCGCCCTCCTTCGCCGTCTGCCCGGCCAGCAGCGGATGCAGCCGGTTCGTGGAGTCCTCGGCGCACGACAGCGGCCCGGCCTGCACGTAGGACACGACCAGCTGGGCCTGATGCAGCCGCAGGTCCTCCCGGTCGAACCGGAAGTGCAGCTCCCGCCGCACGGTGAACAGCGAGGCCTCGGCCGCCTTCTCCCCGGCCCCCGCCTGCACCGCCCGCAGCGCGTACACGAACGTGTGATCGGCCGTGACCTCAAGCGTGGACGAGTCCGTCTCCGCCGCCTGCAGCGTCCCCTGCACCCGGATCTTGCGGTCCGCCAGCTCGGCCTGGGAGGAGTCGAAGCGCACCAGCCACCCGGTCGGCGCATGCCGCCCGTCCGCGGCAGGCTGCCTGAAGCTCTGGTCGAACTGGTCCAGCTGGTCGGGATCGAGCAGCACCCGGACCGGACGGACCTGCTCACCGGTGAGCACCTCGGGATACAGCGAGGACCGCACGATGTAGTCCTTGGCGATGCTCAGCGCATTCGTCACCTGGCTGTCCGAGAAGTGCGCGGTACGGCGGGCGGCCGGCAGCGGTATGCCCTCCGCACCGAGCCGGAACTGAGCGGCGGGGCTGTGCGCGTACAGGTTCTCCGCGTCGCTGCCCCCGGGCACCTTGCCCTCCGGCGCGAGCGGGATGACGGTCATGCGCAGCGGCTCGGCGGGCGGCCCGGAGTTCGCCGGGGTCTGGTAGGGGTGCCGTACACCCATGTAGATCGCGGTCCCGAAGGCCACGGCGATCAACAGGACCAGGATCAGTGCCTGCCGGGACAGGCCGCGCTGCAGTGGTGCACGGCGGCGCACGGCGGGGGCGTGGTCGGCGATCCGCTCCTGCGCGGAGAACTCCTGGAGGCGGGCAGCACGGATGAACGACTCGTCGAAGACGACGGATCGGTACTCGTCCTCGCCACCTCCGGGGGCGCCCTCGGGTGTCCCCTCAGGTGGGTCTCCTGGCCCGCCCATATCTTCAGGGTAGGTCGCCAGGAGCTCAGGTAAACGCCCTGCTGCATGACAAGTTCTGACAGGTTCTCACCAGGATCGTCAGACCGCTCTCCGTGGTGTTCAGGCCATCGATCGGGTCATTCGACCGGGCCTGGTCAGGGCGTGCGCGGGGTCGCCGAGATGGCCGGTTGGGAGTGGTCGGCGGAGGCGGAGGGAGCCGCTGCGCTGCCCTGCTCCAGCCCGGTCGACGCGGGCGCCGGGACCTGCTCGCGACCGTTGGACGAGGCGCCGCGATAGACCGCCGTGAAGGCCAGCGCGACCATGCCGATACCCATCACGAGGGCGAGCATCCAAGCCACGGGACGGTGCCAGCGAACCTGCTTGCCGTACGTCCCGGGGGCGCCGTAGCGGCCTTCCAGGATGTCCGTGTCGTCCAGATCGTCCAGCTCGGGATCATGGCCGAAAGAAGCGCGGTCGCCGGTGCCGTACCCGTCGTCGTACCGCTCGCCCCGGCCGTGTGCCCGGCGGGCCTCCGCCTCGGAGGCCTCCGCTCTCGCCTGGGCGGCGGCCAGGAGGCGCTCGACGGCGGTCGGCTCGTGCACCACGGCCGCCCGTACGAAGGCCTCGTCGAAGACCACGGAGGCGAACTCTTCGTCCGACACCCCGCGGTCGTGGTCGTCGTCGGGCTCCCAGCCGTCAGGGAACGGCGTGCCCCCCACGTCCTCCGGCACGGCTCCAGAGTAGACCTGGGGGGTCAATTTGGGCAGACGGTATGGAAATTCATCTGCCTGGTGAGACACCTGTCGTGCGGCACGGAGGCTGCCCGGGAGCGCGTGTCCGACGCATATGCCCTGGCCGCGCGCCCCTACGCCGTACGGGTCAGCGCCGTACGTGCCCGTCGCCGGTGACGATGTACTTCGTGCTGGTCAGCTCGGGCAGCCCCATCGGCCCGCGGGCGTGCAGCTTCTGCGTGGAGATGCCGATCTCCGCGCCGAAGCCGAACTGGCCGCCGTCCGTGAAGCGGGTGGACGCGTTCACCGCGACCGTCGTGGAATCGACCAGCTGGGTGAAGCGGCGGGCGGCCTGCTGCGAAGTGGTGACGATGGCCTCGGTGTGGCCGGAGGTCCACAGGCGGATGTGCTCGACGGCCTTGTCCAGCGAGTCCACGACGGCGGCCGCGATGTCGTACGACAGGTACTCGGTCTCCCAGTCCTCCGCGGTCGCCTCGACGAGGGTCGCCTTGGAGTCCTTGCCGTACGCCATCACCCTCTCGTCGGCGTGCACGGTCACCCCGGCCTCCGCGAGGGCGTCCAGGGCACGCGGCAGGAACTCGGGGGCGATGTCCTGGTGGACGAGCAGGGTCTCGGCGGAGTTGCAGACGCTGACGCGCTGGGCCTTGGAGTTGATCAGGATCTCGATCGCCATGTCGAGATCGGCGTGGGCGTCGACGTAGACGTGGCAGTTGCCCGTGCCGGTCTCGATCACCGGGACGATGGACTCGGTGACCACCGTCTGGATCAGCGAGGCGCCGCCGCGCGGGATCAGCACGTCGACGAGCCCGCGGGCCCTCATCAGCTCCCGTACGCTCTCGCGGCTCTCGCCGGGCACCAGCTGCACGGCGTCGGCGGGCAGCCCCGCCCCGCCCACCGCGTCGCGGATCACCCGGACGAGTGCGCTGTTCGACTCGTACGCCGAGGCCGAGCCGCGCAGCAGTACGGCGTTGCCGGACTTCAGGCAGAGGGCGGCGGCGTCGACGGTGACGTTCGGGCGGGCCTCGTAGATGATCCCGACGACGCCCAGCGGGACGCGGACCTGGCGCAGGTCGATGCCGTTGGGGAGGGTCGAGCCGCGGACGACCTCACCGACCGGGTCGGGCAGCGCGACGACGTCCCGCACGTCGGAGGCGATGGCCCGCACGCGCTCCGGCGTCAGTGTCAGCCGGTCGATGATCGCCTCGCTGGTGCCGGCCTCGCGGGCCTTGGCGATGTCCTTGGCGTTGGCCTCGACGATTTCGCTCGTCCGGACCTCCAGGGCGTCCGCGATGGCGAGCAGCGCGTCGTCCTTCTCGGCCCGCGGCAGCGGGGCGAGGTCGGCGGCGGCGGCCTTGGCGCGGTAGGCGGCCCTGTTGACCGGGGACATGGAGTCGTACGGCGAAAGCGTGGTCATGAAAGAAGGGTAGTGCGCCCGCGAGGGCCGTCCATCGTATGTTCCGAACCGCGAGACGGAACCGAAACGCGGCCCTCGCCCTCGTTTGCCCGCACCGCACCGCACCGCCCTGCACCGCACCGCACCGCGCCCGCTACTACGCGCTAGAACGGGTGGACACCCACCGGAGTCGCCGGCGGTGGTCCGAAGCCTTCCGAGAGCCGCAGGTGGTAGGTCTCGCGGTCGATGACCTCAAGCCCGACGATCTCCCACGGCGGCAGCCCCGCGCTCTGCCGGTGCTCGCCCCACAGGCGCAGCGCGACCGCGGCGGCGTCGTGCAGGTCGCGGGCCTCTTCCCAGTACCGGATCTCGGCGTGGTCGCCCGCGTACCGGCTGGTCAGCAGAAAGGGGTGGTCGTGGGCGAGCTGTTCGAGGGCGCGCCGCACTTCCTTCACCGGGGCCTCCTGACCGGAGACGCTGAGGGTGACGTGCCACAGGCGCGGCAGGTCCTTGGGCTCCTCGTAGCGGTCGCCGGCCGCGACGCTCGTCAAGGCGCGCTCCTCACCGGCCGCACGGGACGAGGCCCCGTCGGCACTGCGGGACGCCGTCCCAGGGCGCACTCGTCTCACGACGGCCTCCTTTACGCAGTGACCGACTCGGTGGTCGTGCGGAATGTGTCCCGTAGACAAAGTTGAGCAGGCCGCAAGGGCTCGCGGGGCGATTTTGCGGAACGTCCACCTCAGGGCGACTTACGCAACGGGGCGTTCCCCCTGTTTTCGGCCGCCCTGAGCACCGGAGGGCGTTCAGAACTCCGGGATCATCCGCCCCTACGGCTCCAGGATCACCAGGTCGTCCCGGTGCACGACCTCCCGCTCGTACTCCGCCCCCAGCTCGCGCCCCAGCTCCCGCGTCGACCGCCCGAGCAGTTGCGGCATCTCCTTGGCGTCGAAGTTGACGAGCCCGCGTGCGACCGCGTGCCCCGCGCTGTTGCGCAGCTCGACCGGGTCGCCCGCGCTGAACTCGCCCTCGACGGCGGCGATCCCGGCCGGCAGCAGGGACATCCGGCGTTCGACGACCGCCCGTACCGCGCCGTCGTCCAGGGTCAGCGAGCCCTGCGGGGTGGAGGCGTGCTGGAGCCACAGCAGCCGGTCGGCGGAGCGCTTGCCGGTGGCGTGGAAGTAGGTGCCGGTGTCGCCGCCGTGCAGCGCCTCGGCGGCGTGGATCGCGCTGGTGAGGACGACGGGGATGCCCGCGGCGGCCGCGATCCGGGCGGCCTCGACCTTGGTGACCATGCCGCCGGTGCCGACCCCGGCCCGGCCCGCGCTGCCGATCTCCACCTGCGCCAGGTCCTCCGGACCGTGCACTTGAGCTATCCGCGAGGTGCCGGGCTTGCTGGGGTCGCCGTCGTACACGCCGTCCACGTCGGACAGCAGCACCAGCAGGTCGGCCCGCACCAGATGCGCCACGAGCGCGGCGAGCCGGTCGTTGTCACCGAAGCGGATCTCGTCCGTGGCAACGGTGTCGTTCTCGTTGACGATCGGGAACGCGCCCATCGCCAGGAGCTTGTCGAGGGTGCGGGAGGCGTTGCGGTGGTGAGCGCGGCGGCTCATGTCGTCGCTGGTCAGCAGGACCTGCCCGACGCGGACGCCGTGCCGGGCGAAGGAGGCGGTGTAGCGGGCGACGAGGAGGCCCTGGCCGACGCTGGCGGCGGCCTGCTGGCGGGCCAGGTCCTTGGGGCGGCGACGCAGGCCCAGCGGGGCGAGACCGGCGGCGATGGCGCCGGAGGAGACGAGGACGACCTCCCTCTCCCCGCCGCTGCGGCTCTTCGCGAGGACGTCGACCAGCGCGTCGACGCGGTCGGCGTCCAAACCGCCGGACGCGGTGGTCAGCGACGACGACCCCACCTTGACGACGATCCTGCGGGCCTCGCGCACACCCTGCCTTGCCCCTGCCACCTGTGTTCTTTCCCCTCGCGTACGGCCGGTTCCCTGCCCGGCAATCTACGCGAAGAGGATCGTGCGGCGCGCGGCGATTCCAGCCCCCGGACAACCCGGGGGTAACCGCCTGCTCACGCCTCGCGCACGGCGAAAAGGTTGCGTTGGTTGCCTATAGAAGTCAAAGACAGCGCAAACTTAAGTTGAACGCTGTGCCACACGATGCTCATCACGTCCACCGCGCGAAGCGGCTTCTCCTCCGCTCGGGCAAGAGCCCCTACGACGTCGTCTCCATCGAGGAGGCCCTCCATCGGGACGTCATCGCCACCAACTCCGGCAACCTGATCTTCAGCGACGCCACCCACAAGATCCTTCAGACCCCGCGCACCGAGGTCGTCTCGAACGGCATCCGCACCGAGGTCTCGGCGGCGGGCCGGATCAACGAGGAGTACGACGCCTTCGTGGTCCCGCTCGCGAACGCGTTCCGTCCCTCGTTCGAGGGGCAGCTGAAGCGGCTGACGCGGCTGATCACCAAGCTCCGGATTCCCGTGGTCGTGGTGGGGGTCGGCGCGCAGGCCGGGCTCGGCTACAACGCGGCACGGCTGAAGGGCATCGAACCCGCGGTGCGCGAGTTCGTCTCCGCCGTGCTCGACCGCAGCGCCTCGATCGGGGTGCGCGGCGAGTTCACCGAGAAGTACCTCAAGGAACTGGGGTTCCGGGACGTCGAGGTCATCGGCTGCCCGTCGCTGTTCCTGTACGGCAAGGAGCTCACCGTCACCAAGCGGGAGCCGGTCCTCGGCGCCGGCTCCCGGATCGCGGTCAACGGCTCGCACAGCGCGGTGAAGTCGCAGGGCCTGGACCGGGTCATCACCCGCGCCCACACCCGCTACCCCTACCTGCGCTTCATCGGCCAGAACCTCAGCGACGCACGGCAGTTGCACTGGCGGGACCTGTCCGACCCGAACGGCATGGTGACCGCGATGCCGACGCACCCCGAGCACCCGATGTACCGGGAGGACAAGGTCCGCGTCTACGTCGACCCGGTCACCTGGATCGACGACCTGCGCCCGTTCGACTTCTCCTTCGGCTCCCGCATCCACGGCAACATCGCCGCGCTGCTGGCGGGCACGCCGGCGACCGTGCTGTGCGGTGACTCGCGCACGCTCGAACTGTGCCGCTACTTCGACATCCCGCACCGCCGGATCGACAAGCTGACCGAGGACCTGGACCCCGCGGCACTGTACGAGGAGGCCGACTTCGGCGCACTGATGAGCGGCCACCAGGAGCGGTTCGAGCGGTTCACGGCGTTCCTGGACAGGAACGGCCTGGAGAACACGTTCACGCACGGCGACGGCGGTGCCGCCTTCGACGCACGCATGAAGTCGCTGTCCTTCCCGGCGGGCATCCGCCCCTGGAACGACGCCGACCTGACCTCGCTCACCACCAGGTTCGGCTGGCTGCAGAGCCGTATCACCGAACTCGCCACGGACAACGACCAGTTGCGGCGCGACCTGGCCCGCACCGCCAAGGGCGGCGCCGCGGTGCCGACGGCGTCCGTCTACCGCAGGGCCCGCCGCGTGGTGGGCGGCCCGATCCGCAGGGCGCTGCAATCGGGCCGGTAGGGAGCCGCGGTCACCGGCCGCCACGTCGAGGGCCGGGGTACCCGCCGGCCCCGGTCACTCCAGGCCCCCAGGACACATGCGTGTCGTCCGCAGGCCGCCGCGCGTTAACCCGGGCGCACGACGTCTCGTAACCCGACGCCCGCGTCCCGCGCCGATCTTGGAGTGACCGCAGTTGCCCGCACCCCTGTCCCGCATCCCGGCGAGAGCGCTCGTCACGGCTCTCCTGGCCGCCGCCTTCTGCGCCCAGGCCGTGGCGGCGCTGCGCCCGCACGTCCCGCTGCTGCTCGGCGCGACGGCCCTGTCCCTGGCCGTCGAGGGCGTGCTGCTGCGCTGGCAGCGCGGCATCCTGTCGGTGTTCGCCAAGTCGCACGCGGACATCACCGTGCGGCACGTGCTGCGTGACCTGCTGCTGGTCGTGTGCCTGCTGCGGCTGGGCGAGCAGCACCAGGAGCCGGTGTACACCCCGCTGGTCGCGGGTCTGCTCGCCTTCTACGTCCTGCACTGCGCGATCCAGGCGGTGTCGGTGCTGGTCCGCCGCACCCGCACGCTGCCGGTGGTCACCCGCAACATCGACGCCGCCGCCCTGCGCCTGTCCCCCGCTCCGCCCATCCTGCTGCGCCGCCCGGGGCCCCGCCTGCTGGTGTTCGGCCTCCCGGCCACGGCCGGCCTGCTGGCCACGGCGGCCACCGACGACCCCCGCTGCGCGGCCCTGGGCATCGCACTTTCCCTGGGCCTCGCCCTGGTGGGCCTGTACGACCTTCTCGTACGGCTGCTGCCGAGCCGTCGCCCGGCGGGTGAGCGGGAGACGCTGGACTGGCTCGACGCCTGGCTGGCCGAGTACCGGCCGACCGTCGGGGTCTACTTCTCCGGCGGCGCGGCCTCGGCGTACCAGGCGAACATGTGGCTGGAGCCGCTCGCGAAGCTGGACGGCAGGCCGCTGATCGTGCTGCGCGAGCGGTTCATGGTGCAGAAGATCGCGCCGACCGACGTGCCGGTCCTCTGTCTGCCGAAGGTCTCCACGCTGATGCGCCTGGAGGAGTCCTCGCTCCAGGTCCTCATCCACCCCTCGAACTCCGGCAAGACCTCCCAGGTCCTGCGCATCCCCACGCTCAAGCACACCTTCGTCAACCACGGGGAGAGCGACAAGCTGTCGTCCTGCAACCCGTACGCGAAGGCCTACGACGAGGTGTGGGTGGCCGGACCGGCGGCACGCGAGCGGTACGCGTACGCCGAGGTCGGCGTCGAGGACAAGGACGTCGTGGAGATCGGCCGCCCGCAGCTGGACGACGTGCGGCCGTACGCGGGCCCGCCGAGCGGGGCGCGCACGACTGTCCTGTACGCGCCGACCTGGGAGGGCTGGGACGGCAACCCCGGCAACACCTCGGTGATCGAGGCCGGCGAGAACCTCGTACGCGCGCTGCTCGCGGATGCGGGTGTACGGCTGCTGTACAAGCCGCATCCGCTGACGGGGTCGGTGGATCCGCGCGCGGGAGCCGCCGATCTGCGCATCCGTGAGCTGATCACGGCGGCCAACCGGGAGCGGACCGGCGAGCGCCCGCGGGACACCGGTGAACTCGCCCCTCGCACCCAGGAGTTGGACCGCCTCACCACGACCGCCGTGCGGGCGTCCGCCGACCAGGCCGAGCGGATGCTGCTGCAGTCGGCGCCGGAGCCGGGGCGGGCGGAGGCGGTGGCGCGGGCGACGGCGGCCTGGGAGGAGGCGTACTGGGCCTCGCTGCCGGAGTGGGAGCACCAGGTCGTCACGGCCGCCCGGCCGACGCTGTACGCCTGCTTCAACGAGGCGGACCTGCTCGTCAGCGATGTGTCCAGCGTGATCAGCGACTTCCTGGCGAGCGGGAAGCCGTACGCCGTGGCGAACACCAGCGGCCTCGCGGAGGACGTGTTCCGCAAGGCCTTCCCGACCGTGCGCGCGGGGACGGTGCTGACGCCTGACGCGGCCGGGGTGCCGGAGCTGCTGGACGCGGTGCGGGACCCCGAGAAGGACCAACTGGTCGAGGCTCGGGCGGAGTTGAAGCGGCACCTGCTGGGACCGGACGAGCCGCCGTCACAGGTTCGCTTCAACGAGGCCGTGCAGTCGCTGTGTTCGGTGTCCGGGGAGCACCGCGCCCGGATGGCGGAGCGGCTGGCGGCGGAGACCCCCGAGATCCCCGATCAGCGTCGGTCGTTCACGCCGCAGCGGCCCGCCCACCCGGCGTAGCCCCGCCCGAGGACCTCAGCACCCGGCGCGCCTTGCGCACCGCCCGCCGCACGAACGAGTCCACGCCGCCCTCCCGGTATCCGGGGAAGGCACGGGCCTCGCGCGGTTCGGCGAGGTACACGGAGTCGGGGATTGCGGCAGCGGCGTCCCGGAAGTGCGGGTAGGCGAGGTAGACCCGGCGGCCCTTCTTCTCCAGGAGGGCCGCCGCCTGCTTCTTGGCCTTGACGAACTCCACGACGTCCAGCAGGAGTTCGGGGCGCTGCTCGGCGACCAGGTGCAGCCGCAGCCGCTCGTGGACCTTGAGCCGGCCGGCGATGCCGGGGGTCCAGTAGGCGTCCATGAGGGGCTTCGCCAGTTCGAGCTTGTGCTGCCGGACCTTCTCGCTGTCCTTGGCGTACTGGGGCCCGAACTGCGGCAGCAGGGTGATAAGTAAGGGGCGGAGCATGAGCTGGTCGCGCCGCGGGCCCGCCGGGACGTGCTCGGCGATCAGGTTCATCAGGGCCCGCGCGGAGTCGAAGCGCAGGGTGTAGCCGCCGCTCTTGGTCACGTGCTTGCCGTCGTCGCGGCCCACCAGGTAGTAGCAGGTGTGGTCGGCGACCACGGAGACGCCGTCCGCCCGCAGATAGGCCTCCATCGTGAACAGCGCGTCCTCGCCGGTCCACAGGGACTCGTCGAAACGCATGTTGTGCCTGGTCAGCAGGTCGCGGCGGAACAGCTTCTGCGCGCTCAGCGTGAACTTGATGTTCGAGGAGAAGACGTCGGTCCGGTCCAGCGTCTTGCCCCACATCGACTTGGGCGCGGTGCGGTTGACGCCCTCGATGCGGCCTAGCACCACGTCCGTGCCGTTCCTGTCGGCCATCGCGACCATGCGCTCCAGCGCCTCAGGACCCAGCCGGTCGTCGGCGTCCAGGAAGAAGACGTAACGCCCGGCGGCCTTCCCCAGACCGACGTTGCGCGGGCCGCTGGGGCCGCCCGAGTTGTCCTGCCGGATCACGGTGACCGGCATCGCCGCGCGGGCGGCGAACTCCTCCAGGCACTCCCCCGTGCCGTCCGTCGAACCGTCGTCGACGGCAATGACCTCGATGCGCCCCGGGCCGATGGTCTGTGCCTCGACGGAAGCCAGGCACTCGACCAGGTACGGCATCGCTTCGTACGCCCCGATGATCACAGTCACATCAGGCTGCGTGGCGGTCACGTTTCCCCCTTGTCAACGGGATATTTCCCCCGTATCGCCTCATTCGCTACTTGATAGACGGCTGGGTATTGCAAGCGGTTGCCTCAGGCCCGCGATTTGGTGGTCCAGATCACATCGCGAACTGACATGGGCTCACGTGATTCGGGAAATGGAATAGGCCCAGTCAGAAACGACGAAGCGGCCCCCGAGGATCGCTCCTCGGGGGCCGCTTCGTCGCGTCCGTGGGTCAGGCGGTCAAGTCGTCCCCGTCCGCCGACCCCCGCGGCACGGGCACGGTCGCCGGCACGGGGTCGGGCTCGGGCTCGGGGTCCATGTCGGCTCCGGCCGACGTCCGGGACTCCTGGCCGACATTGCGCGTCTCGGCCTTGATCGCGAGGTTCGCCACCGCGGTGTTGAACTGGTCGATGGACGTCGGCTCGTCCGGGCCGAGCAGGTACCGCTTGAGCTCCACGCGGTCCTCGGCCAGCGCATCGGCGGCCGGATCCCGTACGGCGTCCAGCAGCTCGCCGAGCTCGGCCGCGCTGTTGGACAGGATCGTCGCGGCGCGCACCGCGGTGTTCGCCCGCTTGAACTCCTCCACGCCCAGCTCGGCGGAGTCCGTGACGGCGTACGGCTTGCCACTGGCGATGAAGTCGGAGACCACGCTGGAGATGTCGGAGACCATCGCGTCGGAGACGTTGAAGCAGTCGTACAGGCGCGGCTCGGCGCCCGTGATGACGCGGTGCTCGTGGCCGGGGAAGGAGCGCCAGTACGCGGTGTTCCACTCGGCGCGCAGCCGGGCGACCTCCTCGTGCTTGGCGATGTCGACGAGCCCGTCACGGGTGGCCTCGGCCTCGTCACCCTTGGCGTTGCCGTTGCCCTTCCCGTTGCCCTTGCCGGACAGCTCGGCGAGGCGGGTCTCGATGCGGGCCAGCTCGGCCTTGGCGGCGGTCAGCGTGGCGGTGTCGGCGGTGAAGCGCGGGTCGGTGACCCGCTCGGCGGCGGCCTGCTCGACCAGGGCGATGATCCGCCGGTGCGCGGCGCCGGCCTCCTTGCTGACGGTGCCGGTGAAGGGGTGCGGCTTGTACAGGACGCGGACCGGCGGGTCGGCCGACACCAGCTTCGTCACGATGGACTCGCCGGCGAGCACGATCGAGGTGTTGCCGGGGTTGCCGTCCCAGCCCTCCCAGGTCGGCGCGTAGAGAACCGTCGGGATCCGGCCCTCGGGGGCACCGCTGAAGCCCTGGATCGGCGCCAGCTGCGGGCGGCCGACCTCGACGATGTCGGCGTCGCGGACACCGACGTCGGCGATGGCGTAGCGGTCGCGGCCCGCGCGCCCGGCGGTCCACACCTCGTCGTAGACCTTGCTGTACGGGTTGACGCTGGCCAGCTTGTCGCTGTCGCCGTGGCCGATGAAGACGTGCTTCATGGTGGGGACGCGCAGCAGGTGGATGTTCTTGCCGACGTTCGCGGCGTACAGCGCGACGCGCACGTTCGACAGGTCCAGGTTCATCAGGTGCACACCGCCGGGCACGCAGATGACGGGCACCGTGGTGGGCGCGAGGTTGTTCAGGATGACGCGCTCACGCAGGATGATCAGCGGCTTGGAGTCCAGCTGCTCCATGGTCTCCAGCCACATGTTGACCTGGTACGCGGAGTCCTTGGAGCCGGAGAAGTACAGCACCGTCTCGGGCCGGTACTCGCCCAGCCAGTCGTCGACGGCGGCCAGGACCTTCTCGGCGTTCGGCGGGGTCTTCGCGCCGCGGACGTACGGCACGAGCGCCAGTACGTACAGGCAGCCCACGCCGACCGTGATGCCGATGCCGATGAAGCCCGCGACGGCGGACTCCAGGGAGGCCGAGACGAGGATGCCGGCTACGGCCGCGAGGTCGAGGTGCAGCATCTTCTCGGCGGAGCGGTGCAGCAGCCTGCGCGGCGGGGCGTCCGGGATGCGGATGCGCGAGGCGAGGTCGACGTTGCGGGTGGCGACCGGCATACGGCGGCGGTTGCGGATCAGGGTGACCAGCGCGCCGTGCGGGGCCTGAAGGCCGTAGAAGGCGATGAAGCAGGCGATCGCGCCGTAGTAGATGAGGTCGTCCGCGAGGCCGAGCCGGGCCAGCAGCAGGATCAGCAGCAGTTGCCTGATCAGAAAGCGGATCGACAGACCTGCCCGCACCTTGCTCAGGCGGTTGACCAGATAGCTGCCCTTGCGGTGCAGATAGTGGTCCGCCAGGTACGTCACGGCGGCCGCGGCCGCGAAGGCGGGAACGCTCGGGACGAGCGCGGCCAGCATGAGTGCCGGGAAGCCCAGCATCATGAAGGCCGCCGCGGCCAGCTCGGCCGCGCTGCCCACCCGGGCGACGCGAATAGCGGTGGATATCACGGAGAACCTGCTCAGGGAGAGGGGCCGGTCTGAAGGGGGAAGGACTCAGGCCCCTGTGAATTCTTCGTGAACGAAGAATCGCAGAGGCCTGAATTCCATAAGGCTATTAACTGATGATTATGCCATGCCGTCCTGGCGGTCCAGAACACTGGCCAGCGCCTGCTCGAAGCCGGACGCCTTGCCTGCGGCCGCGGTCGGGTCCTGCTGGCGGACGTCGATCACATGGCCGGTCAGCTCGGAGAGCAGCACGTCGAGGGACGTACGGGCGACGGCCTCGGAGGAGAGCAGGCTGCCCGAGGGCTCCTGGCCGAAGGCCTTGGTGCGCATCGGGGTGGCGGTGCGCTCCGGGTTGATGCAGTTGACGCGGATGCCGTCGCCGGCCCACTCGTCGGACAGGGCCTGGGTGAGGTTCACCATGGCCGCCTTGGTCGAGGAGTACAGGCTGTACTCGGCGCGACCGCGGGTGTAGCTGCTGGAGGTGTACAGCAGCAGCTGGCCCTTGGTCTCGGCCAGGTACTTGTACGAGGACCGCGCGATCTGCACCGGGGCGAGGTAGTTGACCTTCAGCGCCTCCTCGATGGTGGCG
Organism: Streptomyces sp. NBC_01017; assembly: GCF_045162795.1. NCBI lineage: Bacteria > Bacillati > Actinomycetota > Actinomycetes > Kitasatosporales > Streptomycetaceae > Streptomyces > Streptomyces sp. NBC_01017. The sequence goes on along the minus strand of NZ_CP108683.1, from coordinate 7,133,555 downwards.
TTGTCGGTCTCGGCGAGCTTGCCGATGCGCAGCACGCCGGCGGTGTTGACGACGTAGTCGATGCGCCCGGTCTCGGCGTACGCCTTGGACAGCGCGTCGTCGACCTCCTCCGGGTTCTCCACGTGGGTGCCGGTGGTGGAGCGGCCCAGCGCGTACACCTTCGAGCCGTAGGACTCGGCGAGTTCGGCGATGTCCTTGCCGATGCCGTAGGAGCCGCCGAAGACGACGACGGTCTTGCCGGTCAGCAGCTCGCGGTAGGCCTCCTCGCTGACCTGCTCGGGCGTGGCGGTGGAGGCCAGCTGGAAGAGCTTGTCGGCGATGAAGACGTCGACGGGCTGGGTGACCTTCATGTTGTACTCGTCGCCCGCGACGACGTGGATCGGCACGTCCGGCAGGTACTTGAGCACGACGGAGCAGTCGTCCGTGGCCTGGAAGTTGGGGTCACCGGCGGCGACCTCGTAGGCCCGCTTGATCGTGGACAGCTTGAACGCCTGCGGCGTCTGGCCGCGGCGCAGCCGGGAGCGGTCCGGGATCTCGGTGATGAACTCGCCGTCCTCGCCGTGGGTGCGGGTCACGATGATGGTGTCCGCGGACGGGATGGCGACGTCGACGGCCTGGAAGCGCTCCAGCGCCACGACACAGTCGTCGATGACACGCTGCGACAGCAGGGGGCGCACGGCGTCGTGGAAGAGGACGTTCACGTCCTCGCCCTCGGCCAGGCCCTCGCCGAGGGCGTCGATGGCGCGCTCGGTCGTCTCGTTCCGGGTCGAGCCGCCCTCGATGACCTTCTTGACCTTCTTGAACCCGGCCTTGGCGACGATCTTCTCGATGTCCGGCACATAACCGGGCGCCATCAGCACGATGATGTCGTCGATCGAGTCGGCCTTCTCGAAGGTGGTCAACGTGTGCTCGATGACTGCCTTGCCGGCGATCTTCAGCAGCTGCTTGGGGATCGACAGACCCACGCGCTGGCCGGTACCACCCGCAAGGATCACTGCGGTGGTACGGGGCTTGGCTATGTGCTGGGACACAGGTGACCTACCTTGTGGCGACTGGGAACTTGGAAATGGTCCCACTTGGGGTTACCGCAGTGCAAGGTGAGCGTCCCCGTCTGCATATGTGCGCGCAACCTATCATTCACCTTGTACGCATGGTCATTGCGATGAAGCCTGCCGGAAGTTCCCGGCCGTTGCCGTGAGTAACGACACAGGCTCACCGAAGCCGTAGCCGCTTGAGGCAACGGTGACCGAGTACCCGCACCAGCTCCCTCGACGACGTCTGGTGAACGGTGCGCGACTTGGCGGGCGCGGCGTGCCGTACGGGAGCGCCCGCCGCCGCGGCAAGGGCCCCGTACAGCGCATGCGCCGCAGCCTCGGGAGCGATGCGCGGCACGGCGCCGGTCCCGGCCGCCGGCTGCTGCACGGCGGACAGCTGCACGGCGGACAAAAGGCTCATGTCGCCGACGATCCGTACCCCCGTCGACCCGATCCGCTCCGCCATTTCGGCACCGATCCCGGCGGCGACTTCGACGGCCCACTGCGGGGTGCAGATCTTCACGTCGCCGGGACCGGGCGCGCACGTGTTCTTCATATGCATCACTGCGCCGTTCCGGACGAGCTGTGAATAGAGCTCCTCGGGCAGTTCATTGGCGCGGAATTCCTTATTAAGATTCCGCAGCATTTCGGTCTCGGCGAGGGTGAGGGAGCGATTCGCCGCGTCCGGAATCGGCCGCAGTAGATGCGCGGGCAGTCCGAGCAGCGCCTCGAAGGTGCGCATCAGGCTCTGCCGGTCCCGGTCGTCGACCACGACGACGGTGACCCGCTCGGCGCCGACCACCCGCGCCCAGCGCTCGACGAGGCGGTCATGCCGGTGCCGGCGCCAGAAACTGGGGGTGGGCCTGTCGTACGGCGGCTTCCTGAGCAGGTGCTCCAGCCAGTCCTCGTAGCCCATGCGCAGGCCGTTCTGCACGTACTGCTGCCACTGCGAGGGCATGATCCGCGCGAGCGGGCGCAGCGTGACCAGGACGTGCACGCGCTCGCCGCCGAGCTGCTCGACGATCCGCTCGACGGTGTCGTCGTCGAGGGCGTCGGCGAAGAACTCGCTGCTGATCACGGACGTACGCCGCCCCGTGCCGCGCACCTGCTCCAGCAGTCGCTCCCAGTGCCGCTCGGTGGGCGCGGGGTCGCCCATCATTCCGGTGCGGGCGCAGGCGGCCAGGACCGCCTCCATGGGGTGCCGGGTGGCGGCGGGCCACTCGACGCCGTGCCGGGCCATCTCGGCCCGCGCCTCGAAGAGGGCGCCCTGGATCGAGGTGGTGCCCGTCTTGTGCGGGCCGATGTGCAGCAGGCGGGTCCCGGTGGCGAGCGGGGTGATCACGTCGCCGTCGGCCGGGAGTTCCGCTCTCGTACAGTCCGTCTCCATGGTCAGAGGACGGTAGGAGAGCTTGCTGAGAGAGCGCTGAGAGTGACCTGGGACACGGCTGAGTCCCAGGCCCTCCAGTAGGCGTTACGGCAGTGACCGAGGTTGCGGGAGTTACACGACCTCGACGCCCGGCTCGCCCGACTCGACCCGCAGCCGGGCCAGCGTGCTCGGCGTGGCCGTCTGTGCGCGCACCGTGTCCACGATCCGCACCTGCGCGTCGATGCCGTCGCGGCGGATGTCGAAGAGGTGGTAGCCGCGGTGGGCGTCGAGGAGCTTCCAGTGCGGGTTGTCCGGCAGGCGCGGGTCCCACTCCTTGTGGAAGGCGTCCTGGTCCTGGTCGCCGTTGCTGGAGATGGACGTACCGACGAACTCGGCGCCCACCACGTCCGAGCTGGGGTCGGCGTAGTCCTCCTTGAGGTCGCTGATCATCGTCAGATGGCGGTCACCGGTGAACACGACCGGGTTGCGGACCTGCTTCAACTCCTGCATCAGGGCGTTGCGTTCGACCTGGTAGCCGTCCCAGGCGTCGTAGTACCAGAGCTTGCCCTCGCCGACCTTGAGGTCGGTCTCGGCCATCATGATCTGCGAGCCGATCATGTTCCAGCGGGCCGGCGAGTGGCGCAGCCCGTCGACCAGCCACCGCTTCTGCTCGGCGCCGAGCATGGTGAGCCCGGGGTCCTGGGCGCCTTCCTGGGTGGTGGCCTGGTCGCTGCGGTACTGCCGGGTGTCCAGCACGCTGAGCCGGGCCAGGCGGCCGAACTCCAGGCGGCGGTACATCTGGATGTGCGGGCCGTTCGGGATGGCGCTCGCACGGACCGGCATGTGCTCGTAGAACGCCTGGTAGCCCGCGGTCAGCCGGGCCACGAACGCGTCGTGCGGCTGCTTGTCCGGGTCCTGCGGGATCTCGCCGGCGAAGTCGTTGTCGATCTCGTGGTCGTCGAAGGTGACCACCCAGGGCGCGTTCGCGTGCATCGCGGCCAGGTCCGGGTCGGTGCGGTACTGGGCGTACCGGTTGCGGTACTGGACCAGGCTGTACGGCTCACCCGTGCCCTCGTGCCGGCGCACACCCGTCGCCGACGGCGTGGACTCGTAGATGTAGTCGCCGACGAACAGGACGAAGTCGGGGTCCTGGTCGAGCATGTCGGCGTACGGCGTGAAGTAGCCGTGCTGCCAGTTCTGGCAGGACGCCAGCGCCATGCGCAGCCGGCCGCCGGAGCTCGTCGGGTGGGGCGCGGTGCGGGTACGGCCGGTGGGCGAGAGCTGGCCGCCGGTGCGGAAGCGGTACCAGTACGTACGGCCCGGGCGCAGCCGTCGTACGTCGACGTGGACGCTGTGCCCCAGCTCGGGCCGGGCCTGGGCGACCCCGCGGCGCACCGGTTTGCGGAACCGCTCGTCCTCGGCGATCTCCCACTCGACGGAGACCACGCGGTCGGGCATGCCGCCGCCGTGCAGCGGATCCGGAGCGAGGCGCGTCCACAGCACGATGCCGTCGGGCAGCGGGTCACCGGAGGCGACCCCGAGACTGAACACGCCGTCGGGCAGCGGGGTTTCGGCGGCCCGGGCGGCGGACGGCAGCCACAGCTGGGCGGAGGCCGCGGCGCCGAGCACCGCGGCACCCGCGGTCAGAAAGCGGCGTCGGTCGGGCGATACGGATCCGGAAACACCGGTCATCGGCGAACTCCCCTGCCTCGCTGGCCTCTTGGACACTTCGGATGCTCACGCCCGAGGGCGGCCCGGCTGCTGAACTGTGAGCTTCGCGTGCATGACAACTAGGGAGACAACGGAAGACCCGCTGCGGCACGACAAGGTGCCCTTGCCACAACGGGTCTGCCGGTCGATCAGTGCGTGAACCCGGCTGGATCAGTAGTTGAACCCGGAGCCCAGCCTCGCGTTCGCGGCGACCGTGCCGAGGGTCCCGGCGCCGAAGGTGAGCGAGCCGGTCGGGGTGATGCCGGCCGAGGTGGACTTGAACACCCACACCGACCCGGCGTTCGCGTTCTCCCCCGGTGCGCCTACGACGAGTTCCGCGCGGCCGTCGTGGTTGGCGTCCACGAGGTGGGTCGCGCCGCCGAAGGCGTCCTTGGTCTCCGCCGCGCCCGGCACGCCCTCGGTGGCCTGGTTGACTCCGCCTGCGCCGGTGCCGGTCAACCCGTTCGCGCCGCCGCGCAGTACGACGGCACCGCCGGCGTCGCTCAGCCCGTCGAAGTCCTCACCGGGCACGCCCGTGGAGACGTCGGCGTACCCGTCGCCGTCGACGTCGGCGACCGAGACGTCGGAGCCGAAGCCGTCGCCGCGCTCGGCGGCGCCGGGGACTCCGGCGCTGTCCTGGTTGACGTACATCGCCTTCGTACCGACGGGCCCGTTCGCGGAGCCCGGTATGAAGGCGACCCGGCCGCCCGTGGGGATCGGGGTGTCGAGGTCGCTGTCGTAGCCGTCGACGGACCGGCCCACCACGATGTCCTCGTACCCGTCCCCGTTCACGTCACCGAGGTCGAGGGACTCGCCGCCCTGCACCCGCCAGTCCCTGGCGTCACGGAGCACGATCCCCTCGGCGAGGCCGTCCGGCGTGCCCCGCCAGTACGTGATGCGGCGGGCGTCGTACTCGTCGCCGTCGTGCATGGTGCCGACGACGTCGTCGATGCCGTCACCGTTCACGTCGCCGGTGGCCAGGTCCAGGAAGCGGGGGTCGGAGTCGTCCAGGACGATCTGCTCCCCGCCGCTCGCGGAACCGTCGCGGCCGAAGGGGCCCTTGATGACCCGCAGCTTGACCTGGCTCTCGATGACGACCAGGTCCGGCGCCCCGTCACCGTTCACATCGCCGACGGTCAGCTGCCCCTTGGCGCTGAGCCGGTCATAGGTCTCGCGCCCGTACGCCAGCGCGGCCCCGCCGGACAGCCCGTTCGCCCCGCCCCAGACGACCTGCACGATCCCGGTCTCGGCACCGCCCTCGACGGAGTCCTCACCGGCGGCACCCACGATCAGGTCCGCGTATCCGTCCCGGTCGAGGTCGGCGCTGCTCACCGCGCTGCCGAAGAGGTCCTCCGTCTCGGCGGAGTCGGTGACGCCGGCCGTGTTCTGGCTGATGACCTGCTTGGAGGCGGTCTTCAGCCCACTCGCCGACCCGTACACCACGGCGACGTAACCGGCCTTCGACTTCCCGTCGACGGTCGCCTCGGGCGCCGCGACCGCGAGGTCGGAGTAGCCGTCGCCGTTGAAGTCGTCCCGGAGTTCGACTGCGGGCGGAGTGTCCCCGGCCGCTTGGGCGACGGGCACAGCGGCCGCTCCCGTCACCGCCATGACGACCGCGAGTCCCGTGCGCCAGGTTGCTCTGCGCCTGTTCATGGTGCTGTCTCCTGTCGTTTCGTGGGGGGATATCGGTACGAGGCTGTAGTCGCTCTCAGTCGGCCAGCCACGATCCGAACTGCGCCTGGGTCACGGTCAGGCCCATGGTGGCCGGACCGAACGAGAAGGAATTGGCGGCGGTGACACCGCTGGAGGTGGCGGAGAAGACCCACGCGGACCCCATGTCGAAGTTCTCGGCCGGGTCCCCGACGACCAGGCCGTGCCTCCTGTCGCCGTTGCCGTCGACGAGAGCGGTCTTCTGACCGAAACGGTCCTGATCCTCGGCGGTACCGGGCACCTTGCCGGTGTTCTGGCTGAACGACTTGTAGCCGGTGGCGGTCAGCCCGTTCGCGCTGCCACGCAGCACGAGCACGGTGCCCGCGTCGGTGCGGCCGTCGAAGTCCTCGCCGGGCAGCCCGGTCGCGACGTCGAGGTAGCCGTCGCCGTCGGTGTCGCCGATGGACAGCCCCGAGCCCATGCCGTCGCCGTGCTCGCCGGCGCCGGGCACACCGGCGGTGTCCTGGTTGATCCACACCGGCTTGCGGGTGCTGGAGACGCCGCCGGGACCGCCGTAGACGACGGCCAACGCACCACCCTTCGTGGGCAGTTCGACGTCGCTGTCAAGGCTGTCCTTGGAGTGGCCGACGACGATGTCGCCGTACCCGTCCTTGTTCAGATCGCCGATCCTCGCGTCCTCGCCGCCGACGATCCTGCCCTGGGCGTCCTTGAGATTGCCCTGGTAGGTGAGGCCGTTGGGGCCGCCCGTGAGCAGGGACACCGCGCGCGAGTCCGGCTCGTCCTGGGAGGAGGTGCGCACGGCGAGGTCGGCAGTGCCGTCTCCGTTCACATCACCCGCCGTTACGGAGTGGTACGACGAGTGCCCATCTGGGTCGATGTCGAAGGAGCCGGTCTTCGCGGGCTTGCCGGTGCGGGTGAACGGGCCGTGCCACACCCTGCCCGGTGCCTCGCTGTCCGGCGTGTCGTCGCTGACCATGACCACATCCGGTCGCTTGTCGCCGTCCACGTCCGCGACGGTGAACCGGCCGCCCCACTCATAGCCGGGGCTCCAGGTCAGTCTCGTCGGCGTGGCCGACAGCCCCTTCGGGCCGCCCCAGTTGACGACGAGGGCGAACCCGGAGTCGACGTACGGCATCTCCGACTCGGCGGACGACAACAGGTCCGCGTATCCGTCCCCGTCCAGGTCCGCGCTCGTCAACTGGGCCCCGTAATACGCCTCGTTCGTACGGTTGGGCCACGTCAGCACCTGCTTGCGCCAGGTCGACAACCCGCTGGAAGAGCCGTACAGCACACTGATCGCGCCGCGCAGCGGTGCCCCTCCCACCGCTGTGGACGGGGCGCCGATCGCCGCGTCGGGATACCCGTCGCCATTGAAGTCGTCGTGCAGCCGCTTGCTGCTGGGCGTGGCGGCCGTGGCCTCGGCGGCGGCGTTGACGGCGGGCACCGCCAGCGCCCCGGCGACGAGCGCGACGCCGGTGGCGAGCGCGACGCCGGTGGCGAGAACGGTGCCTCTGCGGCGGGAGCGCGGAGTGCGGCGGTGGGAACGCGAAGCCATGTGATTCCTGACGTCGGAAAGATGTGGGTGATGGCGTGATGGGGTGAGGCGGCTGATCAGCGCGGGAACCGCTCACCCAGCCGGGCGCCGCTCGCGACCGTGCCGAGGGTGCCGGCGCCGAAGGCGAAGGAACCCTTCGCGGTGACACCGGCCGAGCCGGACCGGAACACCCACACGCCGCCGGCACGCGCGTCCTCCCCGACCGCGGCCACGACGGGCTCGGCCCGCCCGTCGCCGTTGGAATCGACGAGATGCACGTGCTCGCCGAAGCGGTCGTCCTTCTCGGCGGTGCCGGGAACGTCCGCGCTGTTCTGGGCGAGGAGTCTGCCGCCGGCCCCGGTCGGCCCGTCAGGTCCACCGGGTACGACGACGAAGGCGCCGGCCTGTTGCACCGTGCCCAGGTCCTCGTACGGGTCGCCGGCCAGGACGTCGCCGTAGCCGTCGCCGTTGATGTCGCCGACCGCGAGGTCGTGGCCGAGCACGTCCCCGGCCTCGTCGGTGCCGGGCATGCCCGGCGTGTCCTGGGTGATGCTCCGGGGGGCGACGGAGTCGGCCGGGCCACTCGCCGTGCCGAAGAGGAAGCTGAGCCGTCCATGGCCCATGACGATGTCCTCGCGGCGGTCGCCGTTGACGTCGCCGAGGGCCAGCGTGTGGCCGGGTCTGATCCTCTCGCCCTGGGCGTCCCTGAGGACGACGAGAGGACCGAGGCCGTGGCGGCTGCCGCGCAGGAAGTTCAGGTGCTCGCCACGGTTGCCCTCGTCGTCCGCGTCGAACGAGCGGGCCAGGGTCACGAGGTCGGTGATGCCGTCGCCGTCCACATCGCCGGCCACCACCCTGACCAGGTCGAGGTCGCCGTCGACGAGCTGCGCTCCGGTCGTGCCGGCCGGCACACCGCCGCGCCCGAACGGCCCGTACTCCACACGGCCGTTGTCGAGCAGGTCCGGATGCCCGTCGCCGTTGAAGTCACCGGTGACGGTCCCGCCGCCGCTCTGGTACGGGCTGTCTCCGACAGCGGGCCGCACCTTCCCCGAGCTGAAGCCGCCCGGGCCGCCCCACAGCACGGTGCGGCTGCCCTCCCGTGCGATGCCGCCCTGCTCCCACCGCTCGTCATCGGCGGACACCTGCAGATCGCTGTATCCGTCGCCGTCCAGGTCGGCCGTGACGAGGTCCGAACCGAAGCGGTCACCGGCCTCGACGGTGCCGGGAATCCCGGCGGAGGCCTGCGTGTACACCTTCTTGGCCGTGGTGCGCAGTCCGTTCGCGGATCCGTACAGCACGGCGACGTAGCCCGCCTTCGCCCTGCCGCTCACGGTGGCGTTGGGAGCGGCGACGGCCAGATCGTCGTACCCGTCACCGTTGAAGTCCTGCCGCACGGTGGGGGTCGCCGCGTGGGCGGACCCCGCCGGCAGTACACCGACACTCGCGGCCACCAGGGCGGCAGCCATGGCGGCGCTACGCCGCGTTCTGCGCGAAACAGCCTCGACCACGTCGACTCCGGGAATCCGATGGGCAGTTGACGGTGGTGAGGCCTCGAAAGTTCAAGATCCTCATCCCACGCCGCCCAGTACGACTCACCGGGGATCGAAGGGGTTGCCCTGGGATACGCCGCAAATTTTCCTGGAGTTAACCAATCCGGCCAGCGACACACACGGGCGCCGGGACACCGGCCCAGGCAAAGTCAGCCCGTCCGCCGCTTGAAGACGAGGCCGTTCAGGCCGAAGCGGGGGCCTGGGGGCGGGAGCCCCCAGTCGACGGCACCGACAACGCCGCACGCCCTCCCAGGCCTCAGAACGGCTCGAAGTCGTCGAACTCCCGGAGGGCCTCGTCCCGTTCGGCATCCTTGTCACGCCGCCGCTGCGCGGCAGGCCGCGGCGCCTCGAAGCGGTGGTCCTCGCCACGCCGGCCGAGCATCTCCGCCCCGGACATCAGCGTCGGCTCCCAGTCGAAGACGACGGCGTTGTCCTCGGGCCCGATGGCCACGCCGTCGCCGGACCGGGCGCCCGCCTTCATCAACTGGTCCTCGACACCGAGCCGGTTGAGCCGGTCGGCGAGGTAGCCCACGGCCTCGTCGTTGTTGAAGTCGGTCTGCCGCACCCAGCGCTCGGGCTTCTCACCACGCACCCGGAACAGCGGCTCGCCGCCGAAGTCCTCGCGCGTCACGGTGAAGCCGGCGTCGTCGACGGCCTTCGGCCGGATCACGATCCGCGTCGCCTCTTCCGTCGGCTTCGCGGCCCGCGCCCTGCCCACCAGGTCGGCCAGCGCGAACGACAGCTCCTTGAGACCGAGATGCGCCACCGCGGACACCTCGAAGACCCGGTAGCCACGGGCCTCCAGATCCGGTCGCACCATCTCGGCGAGGTCCTTGCCGTCCGGTACGTCGATCTTGTTCAGGACGACGATCCGCGGCCGGTTGTCGAGCCCGCCGTACTCCTGCAGTTCCGCCTCGATGATGTCGAGGTCGGAGACGGGGTCACGGTCGGACTCCAGCGTCGCGGTGTCCAGGACGTGCACGAGCACACTGCACCGCTCGACGTGGCGCAGGAACTCCAGGCCCAGGCCCTTGCCCTGGCTGGCGCCAGGGATGAGCCCCGGGACGTCGGCGATGGTGTAGACGGTCGAGCCCGCCGTCACGACACCCAGGTTGGGCACCAGCGTCGTGAAGGGGTAGTCCGCGATCTTCGGCTTCGCGGCGCTCAGCACCGAGATCAGCGAGGACTTGCCGGCGCTCGGGTACCCGACCAGCGCCACGTCGGCGACGGTCTTCAGCTCCAGGACGATGTCCTGGAGGTCCCCCGGCTCACCGAGCAGCGCGAACCCGGGCGCCTTGCGCCGCGCCGACGCCAGCGCGGCATTGCCGAGCCCGCCCCGGCCGCCCTGCGCGGAGACGTACGACGTGCCGTGCCCGACCAGGTCGGCGAGCACATTGCCCGCCCTGTCGAGAACGACGGTGCCGTCCGGCACGGGAAGGACCAGGTCCTGCCCGTCCTTGCCGGAGCGGTTGCCGCCCTCACCGGGCTTGCCGCTGGTGGCCTTGCGGTGCGGGGAGTGGTGGTAGTCGAGCAGCGTGGTGACCGACTGGTCGACGGTGAGGATCACGTCCCCGCCACGCCCGCCGTTGCCGCCGTCGGGCCCGCCGAGGGGCTTGAACTTCTCACGGTGGACGGAGGCACAGCCGTGGCCTCCGCTACCCGCGGCGACATGCAGCTCGACGCGGTCCACGAAGGTGGTCATGGGATGTGCCTCCAGTTACGTACGGGGTGTTCTTTGAGAACTAACACGCGAAAGGCGGACCCGCTTCCCGTGAGGGAAGTGAGGTCCGCCTCGCGAAAGCTTCCGATCAGGCGACCGGAACGATGTTCACGACCTTGCGGCCACGGTGGGTGCCGAACTGCACCGAACCGGCCTGCAGGGCGAACAGCGTGTCGTCGCCGCCACGGCCGACGCCCGCGCCCGGGTGGAAGTGGGTGCCGCGCTGACGGACCAGGATCTCGCCCGCGTTGACGACCTGACCGCCGAAGCGCTTCACGCCGAGGCGCTGAGCGTTGGAGTCACGACCGTTACGGGTGGACGATGCGCCCTTCTTGTGTGCCATCTCTCCTCAGTCCCTTACTTCGCAGCCGCGGGGATCTCAGTGACCTTGATCGCCGTGTACTGCTGGCGGTGGCCCTGACGACGGCGGTAGCCGGTCTTGTTCTTGTAGCGAAGGATGTCGATCTTGACGCCCTTGTGGTGGTCCACGACCTCGGCCTGAACCTTGATGCCGGCCAGCACCCACGGGTCACTGGTCACAGCGTCGCCGTCGACAACGAGCAGGGTCGAGAGCTCGACCGTGTCGCCAACCTTGGCAGTGGAAATCTTGTCAACCTCAACGATGTCGCCGACAGCAACCTTGTGCTGGCGACCACCGCTGCGCACGATGGCGTACACGCGGATCTCACTCTCTCGCTCGGGAACGGCACCCCCGCAGTCCAGCCGCCCGGCATGCGAGCGGCCTCTCCAGAACACCCAGTGCTCCGGAGGGATGAGGTTTACGGGGATGTGGCGTGCCTATATCCACGGACACGCCGACGGTCAAGGTTACGGGGCCGTGGGCAAGGGGGTCAAACCGGGCCGGGCTCCAACGCAGTGCGGCCGGTCACATGGACCGGCCGCACCACGTATCAGGCGTCGCGCGTCACTCGTCGGTGGCGGCCGAGACCGTGGTCTTCTTCGCCGTCGACTTGGCCGCGGCCGTCTTGGTGGTCTTCGCCGCCTTCTTGGCCGTCACTTTCTTCGCTGCCGTCTTCTTGGCCGCGGTCTTCTTGGTGGTCGCCTTCTTCGCCGTGGCCTTCTTGGCCGTCTTACGGGCCGTCTTCTTGGCCGGAGCCGCCTCGTCGACGTCGTCCTCGGCGGCCGGGGCCTCCGCGGCGACGGCGGACTCCGCCTCAGCGGCCGGGACGACCACGACGGCCGTCTCCTCGGACGCGGTCGGCGCGGTGGCCTTGCGCACGGCGCGGCGCCGGGCACGGGCCGGAGCGGCGCTCTCGGCAACCGCCTCGGCCGCAGCCGGCTCGGCCTGCTCCGAGGGAGCCTCGGCCGGGGCCTGCGCAGCCTGCTCGGACGCCGGGGAGGCGGCCTCGCCGACCGTCACGACGGTGGCCTCGGCCCCTGCCGGCGACCCGGCGGGCGCGGACACCTTGCGGGTCGCACGACGCCGCGTACGCCCCTTGGGCGCGGCCTCCTCGGTGGCCGGGGCCTCGACGACCGCGTCCTCCACGGCCATCGGCTCGGCCTTCGCCTCGGCGGCCGACTCCGGCTGCACCGGACGCTCGACCTCCTGCTCGACGGTGACGTCCTGAGCCGTGGGAACCGCCTCGGACTTCCTCGGCGCACCCGCCGGAGCGGACGCCCGCCGACCGCCACGGCGACGCGAACGACCGCCACGCCCGGCTGCGGCCTCCGCCTCGGCGACGCTGCTGTACAGCTCCTCGTCGGGCGCGAAGGCAGGCTCCGGGAGCGCGGCGGGCCGGGCGGCCTCGGCAGCGACCTCGGCCTCGGACTCCGCCTCCTCCTCGGCCGTCTCGGCCGGCTCGACGGCGACGGCGGCCTCGTGCACGTGCTCCGGACCGGCACCGGCCCGCGCGCGCTTCTTGCGCTTGCCGCCGCCTCCGGCGGAGGTCGGCTGCTCCATGTGCACGATGACACCGCGGCCGTTGCAGTGGACGCAGGTCTCGGAGAAGGACTCCAGCAGGCCCTGGCCGACCCGCTTACGGGTCATCTGCACGAGCCCCAGCGAGGTCACCTCGGCGACCTGGTGCTTCGTACGGTCGCGGCCCAGGCACTCCAGCAGGCGCCGCAGCACCAGGTCCCGGTTGGACTCCAGCACCATGTCGATGAAGTCGATGACGATGATGCCGCCGAGGTCGCGCAGCCGCAGCTGGCGGACGATCTCCTCGGCCGCCTCCAGGTTGTTCCTGGTGACGGTCTCCTCGAGGTTGCCGCCCTGGCCGGTGAACTTGCCGGTGTTGACATCGACGACGACCATCGCCTCGGTCCGGTCGATCACCAGCGAACCACCGCTCGGCAGCCAGACCTTGCGGTCCAGCGCCTTGGCGAGCTGCTCGTCGATCCGGTACGTGGCGAAGACGTCGACCTCGGACGTCCACTTCGACAGCCGCTCGGCGAGGTCCGGCGCCACGTGCGAGACATAGCCGTGGACGGTCTCCCAGGCCTCGTCACCGCTGACGACGACCTTGGAGAAGTCCTCGTTGAAGATGTCCCGGACGACCCGGACGGTCATGTCCGGCTCGCCGTACAGCAGCGTCGGCGCGTTGCCGTTCTTGGCCTTCTTCTGGATGTCCTCCCACTGCGCCTGCAGTCGCTCGACATCGCGGCGCAGCTCGTCCTCGCTCGCGCCCTCCGCGGCCGTACGGACGATGACGCCCGCGTCCTCGGGGACGATCTTCTTGAGGATGGTCTTCAGCCGCGACCGCTCGGTGTCGGGCAGCTTGCGGCTGATGCCGGTCATGGAGCCCTCGGGGACGTACACGAGGTAACGGCCCGGCAGGGAGACCTGGCTGGTCAGACGCGCGCCCTTGTGCCCGATCGGGTCCTTGGTGACCTGGACGAGCACGGACTGGCCGGACTTCAGGGCGGACTCGATGCGGCGCGGCCCGTTGGCCATGCCGAGCGCCTCGAAGTTGACCTCACCGGCGTACAGGACGGCGTTGCGTCCCTTGCCGATGTCGATGAAGGCGGCCTCCATCGACGGCAGCACGTTCTGGACCTTGCCCAGGTAGACGTTGCCGACGTACGAGGTCGACTGCTCCTTGTTGACGTAGTGCTCCACGAGCACGTTGTCCTCGAGGACGCCGATCTGCGTACGGTCGCCGTGCTGGCGGACGACCATCACACGCTCGACGGCCTCGCGGCGGGCCAGGAACTCGGCCTCGGTGATGATCGGCACGCGGCGGCGGCCCTGCTCACGGCCTTCCCGGCGGCGCTGCTTCTTGGCCTCCAGGCGCGTGGAGCCCTTGATGGACTGCACCTCGTCGGACGGCTCGGCCTTCGGGCGGGGCTCGCGGACCTTGACGACGGTGCGCTCGGGGTCGCCCTCGCCGGGCTCGGCGTCCGCGGAGGAGTCACCGGCGCGACGACGACGGCGCCGGCGACGACGGCTGGAGCTGGAACCGCCGTCCTCGCCTCGGGCGTCGTCGGCGTCCTCTTCGTCCTGCTCGGCGGCGTCCTCGGCGTCCTGTGCGGCCTGCGCCGCGGCGACCTCGTCGCCCTCGGCGTCACCGCCCTCGGACTCGGAGTCCGCGGACTCACCCCGACGACGACGCCGGCCACCACGCCGACGGCGCCGACGCGACCCGGTCTCCTCGGTGTCGTCACCGTCGGCGACGTCCTCGGTCTCCGCGTCCTCGGCTTCCTCGGTCTCGTCCTCCGCGGCGGCCTCGACGCTCTGGGCGGGCTCGGCCTCGTCGCCGTACCCGGCGCCCCGACGCCGGCGACGACGCTTGGACGCGGCGGGCTGCTCCTCCGCGGCGAACTCCTCGACGTCCTCGGGCTCCGCCTCGGCCGCGGCCTCGGCGGCTGCGCGCTGGGGCGTCTGGAACTGGGGCTCGGTGAACACGGGCGCCTGGAACACGGCCACGGCAGGCCGCGCGGGGCGCTGCGCCTCGCCGCCCTCGGAGGCGGCGGACTGAGCCGGCGCCGCGAAGCCGGTGGCGGCCCGCTGGACGACCCGGCGACGGCGGCGGGGGGCGCCCTTCTCCTCGGCTTCGGCGGCGGGTGCCTCGGTGGGCTCGCCGACGCCGGCGACCGCGGCGGTCACGGTGTCGATACCGGAGGTCACGGGCGTGGCCGCCGTCACCGGCGTCTCGACGGGGGCCTCGGCAGCAATCGTCTCGGGGGTCTCCTCGGCACCAGCGGCCGCACGCCGCGTGGCGCGCCGGCGCGTACGACGCGGGGCTGCCTCGGCGGCCTCCTCGGCGTCGCCGGCGGCCTCGTCGCTCACGGGCGCCTCGGCGCTCTCGTCGGCCACCGCAGAGACAGCGGCCTCGTCGGCGGGAGCACCGGCGGGCACGGAAACCCGACGGGTCGCACGGCGACGCGTACGACGCGGCGCGGCCTCCTCGGCAGCCTCGACGTCCTCGGCCGGGGCGGCGGCTTCAGCGGCGGCAGGCACTTCGGCGGCCGTACCGGACGCATCGGAGACCACGGTCTCGGCGGCCTCCGTCGGCGCGGGAGCACCGGCGGGTGCGGACGCGCGACGCACCGCGCGGCGACGCGAACGCGGCGGCGCCGTCTCCTCGGCCGCGGGCTCTTCGGCGGCAGCCTGCGCCTGCTCGGCGACGGGTGCGGCGGCAGTCACCGGCACCACGGTCTCGGCGGCCTGGGCGGTCGTGGGCGTTCCGGCCGGCGCGGAGGCGCGGCGCACCGCGCGCCGACGCGTACGGCCGGCAGGGGCGGCCTCCGCCGTCCCCTCCGCCTCTTCGGCGTCCTGGGTCTCTTCGGTGTCCGCGTCCTCAGAAGTCGCCTCGGCCACGGCGGCCACGACGGCGTCGATGTGCTCCTGGGGCTTCTCGGCCGTGTCGGCGTCTTCGGTCAGGGCCGCCACATCGGAGGCATCGGCGACCGGTATGGCCGGCTCGACCACCTCTGTGGGCTGCGCCTCGGCGGCAGCCGTCGGCGGGCCCGCCGGGCGGGACGCGGCACGGCGCCGCCGGCGCGGCGGCAGGGTGTCGCTGGGAGTGTTCAGTTCGGAACCCTCATTGGGTTCGGTCGGTTCGAGCATGCGGGCGTTTCTCCCGTCAGGCTCCCGGGCGCCGCACCTGGTCCGGCGGTATGCCGGTGACGTCCGCGGCTCGCGCATTGCGCGACTGCCGCCGTCCGGGGCGCGGGCGCCGCACGGGAGCTCTCTGTGTCCTGTCTCGCCGGTTCCGTACGCCGAATGCGTACGGCCTGGCGAAAGTCTTCTGGTCGGTGCGCTGCCCGACCCAGGTGGCTCCCGAGTACGAGGGCGGCGCTTCGACGACCGTCCCTACGCGGAACCTTCCTTACGCCGGCGCCGTCGCGGCGGCAGCGGTCTCGGCCTCGGTTGGGGCCGTCGCTGCCTCGCGGTCGGGCGCGAGCGGGTCGGTCACCGTGCTGGTCTCTTCATCGAACAGCCCCTGCGCCAGCCTGGTCACCGCTGCGGGGACCGGCGGCGCCAGGTCGGCCACGGCGCGGAGACCGGACAGGACGTCGTCGGGTCGTACGGCAGGCGTCACGTGCCGAACAACCAGCCGCAGTATCGCACAGGGCTGGTCGGTCGGCCTATCAGCCGTTTCACTCTGTGTTTCAAGTTGTACGACCGCGGGGCGGGCGTCGAAGGTGCGGACGCCGTTCTTGGTCATCCGCTGGACCTCGACCGCCTCGGCGGCGTTGAAGGCCGCCACGGCTCGCTCGGCCTCGGCAGGCTCCACACCGTCCAGCCGCAGCTCCCACACGGAAGCGGTGAGCCGGTCGGCGAGCCCCGAGGTCCGGGCCTCGACCGCGTCGACGATGTCGAGGCCGGTGGGCAGCGACTCGTCGAGGAGAGCCCGCAGCTTCTCGGGATCCCGCGCTGTGGTGAGCGCGATCTCCAGATATTCCGCCTCACTGCCCGTGCCGGTGGGTGCGGCATTGGCGTACGACACCTTCGGATGCGGCGTGAACCCTGCCGAGTACGCCATCGGCACCTCGGCACGGCGCAGCGCACGCTCGAAGGCGCGCTGGAAGTCACGGTGGCTGGTGAACCGGAGGCGGCCGCGCTTGGTGTAGCGCAGTCGGATGCGCTGCACCGCGGGTGCGGGCGGCGGGCCTTCGGGCTGTCGCTTGCCCAGTGTCGTTCAGTCCTTCGTGAGAGCGGTCGTACTGCTACCAAGAGTACGTGTCTCACGGCCGAGAGGTTCCCGTCGGTCCACGGTCTCCCGCTGCTTCGGCTCTCCGAACAGCATCCGCCGGACGTCGGCCCGCGCCTGCCGTACGGACTCGCGGGCGCCGGCGAGCGCATGCCGGGTGGCCCGCCCCACACTGCGCGCGGCCTCGGCGGCGGGCCGCAGGACCGCGTCCCGGACGACGTGCCCGACCGGTGTGAGGACCGTCCGGTACACCCAGCGCACCGGCTCCACGAAGGTCCACCTGAACAGGCTCGCGAGGAACCGTCCGACGGCGAGCGAGATCCGCCCGGCGACCCGCCACGCATGCCCGAGCGCCTCCCAGATCTCCCTGCCGATCACGGCGAGCACACGGCCGACGGGCGCGAGGACCCACCCGTACACGCCCAGCGCGGGCAGCACGAACAGCACCCGCCCGATCCAGTGGAGCGCGGTCCCGATCCCGGTGAGGACCGTGCTCACGGCCCACAGGAGGCCCCTCGCACACCAGGCGATCGCCCGCCCGAGGGGGGTGAGGACCCACTCGTACACCCACACGGCCGGAACGACGAGGAGATACCGCACCAGCCATGCCACGACGGCGAACGCGCCGAGCCCGAACGCGGCGAGCACCGCGCCGAGCCCCCTGAGGACCCACATCGCCGCATGCCCGATCGGTGCGAGCACGCGCGCGTACAGCCACCCCAGCCCGGCCCCGATCCCCCGCGCCAGCCACGCGCACGCGTGCCCGACGGGAGTGAGCACGTACCGGTACAGCCACACCAGCGGAACGACGACGAGTACGTTCCCCAGCCAGGCGAGCCCCATCGCGACGGGCACGACGACGTACCGCCACAGCCCCACGAACGGCCACACGAACAGCGCCCGGCCGAGCCACAGCAGCGCCCGTCCCAGCGGCCGCAGCATGGTGTCGTTCAGGAAGCGCCCGGAGACGACGAGCGCGTCCCACACCATCCGCACCGGCACGACCAGCACCAGCGCGACGATCCGCACGGGCAGCCGGATCGCGACGACGAGGCATCCTTCCGGCGCCGACGGCTGCTCGCGCCTGGCCGGTGGCTGCTGTGGGTCGGTGGCTGAGGGCTTCTCAAGGTCCATATTCGTGTAGACGCCTCAGCCACCCGTCCGGATCCCACCGGTGCGCACAACCTCAGGCCCGAGGGCGGGCGTTCGCATTGCAGGATGCGCCGACCGGGTGAACAGTGGATTTGTAAGGTCGAGTCGGCCGAGTCGGCAAGCAGATGATGCAGTACACCGCACAGCGCATCTGGGACCACCATGGCCAGAACCAGTCGGCGGTACGCCTTCCACAGGGTCAACGCATCTCTCTTGGCCGCGGCACTCGCGCTGCCGGCCGGCCTGACGAGCGCGGTGGCAGCACAGCAGACACCCACCGCGAGCGGGCGCCACGCCCCCGCCCGGACAACGCCGCCCCCGTCACCCGCGTCGACGCCGCCTCCCCCGACGACGACAGCCACTACCCCTACCCCTACGCCCCCGCCCTCCACGCCGACCACGTCCACGCCCCCGACCGACACGTCGGATTCGGACTACACGCCGACGACTGATGATTCGTCAGGTACCGCCACCCCGGACGAACCCGCGTCCAAACCGCCGTCGGACCAAACGCTGTCGATCGACGAGGTGACGGCGGCCCTGAACAGGACACGGGGAGACGTACCCGAGGAACTCACGTCGACCGTCGACACCTTGGCTGCCGCGCTCAGGACGGTGACGGACCCGGCGACGACACCCCAGGACAGGGAAGCGGTCACCGAGAGCGCGAAGAAGCTGGCGTCGGCACTGTCGGTCATCAGCGACGACAACACGCCCCGCGAGCTCCGGGACCAGCTGACGGTGCTTGTGAAGCAGATGACCTCCACCCTGGCGGTGGGCCAGGAGCCCGACGTACCACCCGAGGACGGCGCGCGGCTCCTCGTGGTGGTGGAGCGGACGGCATCCGCCCTGGACGCGATCGGCGATTCCGGGACACCGAAGAAGCTGCGGGGGGAGCTGGCGGCGATCGTGGAGGAAGTGAGCTACGCCCTGGAGCAGAGCCGCGGCCAGGGCGAGATGGGCATGACGGCGTTGTGGGTGAGCTCGGCGATGGGCTTTCTCACCCTCTCGACAGCACAGCCTGAGGAGACACCCACGCAACCGGAGCCGTCGCGCACACGATCCGAGCAGTCGGGCACATCGCAGCAGCATGACCCGCTCGCGAAAGCGATTCATCAGGTCACTCAGTCGATGAAAGAGGCGACCGACTCCAGGAACTCACCGGAGAAGCGGAATGAAGCCCGGAAGGAGATGAGCGATCGGACCACCGGGATGAAGGATGAGCATGACAAAGCCGCCTCGGAGCAGGAGCCGCCTGATGCCCCTGTGGGGAAAGCCGCCGAAGTGTGCACCAACGCCATACTCAAGGCGCTCCCGGACCGGAGACTCGAAAAGGGGTTGAAGGACCTGACTCCCTCGAACTGGGACAGCGCAGGCGTCAAGGACTTCTGGAAGGCCAAGGAGAACGGAAACGAGGTGCTCGACGTCCGCGCCCAGTTGGAGAACGACGAACACACCCACGCCCCCTTCGACATCGGGCCGCTCATCGAGGAGCTCGCCGAACTCCTGCCGGGGAAGGAACTGAACGCGACCCTCGGGCAGCCGGCCCTCCACTGCAGGCAGACGGCCGTGTACCTGGACCAGGACGGGATCACGGCAGGGAGCTGGCTCGGCGAAGGGTAGGCGGCGAGGCCACTCGTCACAGCCCGGAGGATCTCATCAGTTCCGCGACGGACACCTCCGCATCGGCCCGGACCCGCCCGGCTCCGTACCTGTCCAACTCCCTTCTCACTTCTTTGTAGGAGCCGCCTTTGAATTTCCGTGATGAAATGAAGGAAGAAGGCGATAACCCGGGCGACCAGATCGCTGCGACAAAGCGCGGTTTACGCGTCACATTGATAAGGTTGTTGTTATGCCGCAGCCGCCCCTGATATACGAGGTGCTGCCCGCACACCTGCCATGCACAGTAGTGCTCTTCGTCTTCGTCCCATGAAGGGTGAGCAGTGCTGAACTCGTCCACGTCCAGCTTTCCTCGATCCTTCCTCATGTAGGAAACCTGAACGTCGACACTCACCGTGTCGTACCGCGCTCCTTTGGGGACTTCAAAAACACGCTCAAGGTAATACTCCTGCCCGACTTCGAGCCACTTACCGGGGCCGTATAAATGACCACTGCTCAGTGTGGTTTTCTTGAGGTCACTGACATGGAGATCCGCCTCCCCGGCCGGGTAACCCGGCTTGCCCACACTCTCCCGCCACTCACTCAACAATTCCTCATCGCTAGGGAAGTTGGAGTACTTGGCACCCCTGCCACGGACCGTGTAGCTGTCGTTGAGGATGTAGACGGGGATCCCGCCGGTGTTTTTCATGCGGAGCGACAGCGGGACGTGGACGAACGGCAATACGCGGTCCGCGCGCGCAGTCCCGAACTCCGCGCGCAAGGTGAAGTGCATGGGGGCGGCGCTGGGTTGGTACATGGTCGAGTACGCCAGGCTTACGGCGGTCAGAAGCGCGGTCGCGACCACTCCGGCCGCGAATCTCTTGGGCTGCGGGACTCCTGCCCAGGATTTCTCCCTGACGAGCAGGACGAGCGCCCACAGAGACCAGCACCACAGAGGCAGGAAAACCAGCAGATAGGGCGTGTATTCCGTTTCCTCGAGCCACATGAAGAGGAGGAGGCTGTCCGTGGCGAGCGAAATGAGAACCCCCAGCAGGACGACCGCCCCGGAGACCTTGAACTGCCGTCGTCCCCAGTGATCGAGCGCCATCAGCGCGGCTGCGCCCTGCACCAGACCGGACAGCACGAAGAGAACCCCGGTCACCCGTTGCGCAAAAGTCAGCGCGCCAGCGGCGTCCGGCCACCCCACAACCGCGTTGAGCCCCATGGCAGCCAACAGCCCGACCGTCATCAGCACGAGAATTGCGCGTCTTCTCCACGCCCGGTCGGGCCACGTGCCGCTGTCACCGCCGCGCCAGCAGATGAGTGACCGGTCTTCCAGATCCACGTCCGCCGGAAAACCGAGGCGGCCGAGTATTTTGCGCAGTTCGCCCAACGACCAGGCACTGCCCACCGTCTCGCCGCCCACGGTCACCCGGCGAAGCCCACGGCTGTCCGGCGACTCGACGACGACCCAGGGACGCAGGCTCATGCCAGGCTCGCGGTGCGGTTGAAGCCGGTGATGTTGAGTTTGACGCCCTTCGCGGTCTTGAGCGTCGTGGGGTACTCACCCCGGGCCGTCTGGCCGGGTTGAATGGAGGTTTCCAGTTGCGTGCCGTTCGCCAGTCGGGTGCCACTGGCATCGACCGCTTCCCATTCCCACGAGTAGTCGGACTTCTTGCTGCTGCTGTTCTTGATGGTCCAAACGGCCCAGATATCAGTGATGCCGGCTGCCGAGCGATCGTCCAGCTGAAACCTGACCAGATCCGCCCGCTCACCCTCGGCTTCCTGCTTCTCCCCCTGTGGCGCCTTCTCGGTCGCCGCGTCGGTGGGAGCGGACGTGGTGCTCTCGTCGTCATCCCCCAGCGAAACCAGCAGCACAACCACGACGATGACGGCCACCACAGCCGCAGCCAAGGCACCGACGCACCCCCAAAGACACGCCCGCCCCCGCCCTTTCTGCTGCGGCGGCCCGGCGGGAGTCGCCCACTGCCCGGTAGGGGGAGTGCCTGCGCCGGGTCTCTCCCACTGGGGCCCGTCCTGGGGGCCGTCCTGGGGCCCGTCCGCACGCGGACCGTTCGCCGGCATGGTCGTCTCCTCCGTGGCGGATATCGCCACGGTAGGTAGCCAGGGGGGACCTCGCGAGTTGGAAGCCGCCGGCCAGGCGACAGCCGTCGGGGACGACGACAGCCGGTCACCTGGCGCGCAGGACCGAGGCGGCTCGGCCGACCATGGTGAGGCCGAAGCGGGCGGCGGTGTGGAGAAGTTGCGGGACACCCTCCTGGGTGAACGGCCGCGCGTGCTCGGCAGCGAAACTCTCGATGGTCCGCGGGGGCCGCCCCGTCAGGTCCCGCACGGTGGTGCTGACCGTCGCGCCGGCACCGGCACGGAACAGTTCCGCCATCTCGACGAGATGCTCGACGTACCAGTCGGGCTTTCCCTGGCGCCGGAGCACGTTCGCGGCAAACCCGGGCGGCATGCTGACGTAACGGACGCGTTGCCCGGTCGCGTGGGCTAGGACCGCGGCCAGTTCCTCGTAACCGAACGCGCGCGGCCCGGTGACGTCGTACACCCTGTCGTGGTGGCTGTCGCCGGTCAGCACCTCGGCGGCGACGGCGGCGATGTCGCGTGCGTCGACCATCGCGATCGGTGCACCGCCCATCGGCGCCGCGAGCAGACCGAGCTTGGAGACCATCGGCGCTGCCGTCTCCAGGAGGTTCTGCATGAAGAAGCCGGGGCGCAGGAACGTGAACGGCACGCCCGACTCTTCGATTCGGTGCTCCGTCTGCCAGTGCTGACGGCCGATTTCCGCCGGGCCGCCGGGTGAGACCGAGGGCGCGATGCCGGACACCTTGACGATGTGGCCGACCGTTGCACGGAGCGCGGCGTCCACGACGTTGCCCTGTAGTTCGGCCTGCCGGAGGTCCTGGGCCGAGACGAGGAACACGCGGTCGACGCCCTGCATCGCAGCGTCGAGCGAGGCGGCGTCACCCAGGTCACCGGTCGCCGGCTCCACGCCTTGGCGGGCGAGGGCGTGGGCGGCTGCCTTCGAGGGATCGCGGACCAGTGCTCGTACCGGCCTTCCGGTCGAGACGAGCAGGCGGGCGACCTCACCGCCGATTTTTCCGGTGGCCCCAATGACGAGAATCATGCGCGGCCGACCTCCTTCTGGCTTCGGGATTTCAGGACTTCGGGCTTCAGGGCTGCAGGGCTTCACGGGTTCAGGGCTGCAGGGCTGCAGGGCTTTCACGGCTGCAGAGCGCGAACCTTCTGCGCGCTCGGCGGCGAGGCCGTGCCACGCACCAACGACCTGTACAAGTCCGCTACGTGGTCAAGGCCGCGAATGTCCGGCATCGCGAACACGATGCGATCGGGTCGCAGGATCGCGAAGTCACCGCCGTGCCGGTCGAAGAAGTCGAGTGCGTGGCCGTCGAGGTCCTCGACCGCGACGGTGCCGGCCTCGCAGGGTGTCCGACGATGGCCGGGACGGCTGATGGACAGGTGGGCGGCGCCGAGCGACGTCCACAGCGCGCGGCTCTCCGAGCGCAAGTGGACCTGCGGATCGAGATCGCGGCCGAGGAGGGCCCAGCCGCTGCCGATGAGGTCGTCGAGGGGCCGCAGCCGTCCCTCCGAAGTGCGGACCGTGGGCTGCGGGAACGCATGCCCTGCGCCCGCGCGGCGTCCGGAACCGTCGAACGCTCCGGAGGAGTACCGAAGATCGGGCTTGAACCGTCCTTCGGTGAAGTAGGGCAGGTGCGCCGCCCTCTTCAGAATCGCGTCCCGAACCGTGGCGACGCGACGGCGGCGGGTCTGGACCATGGCGCCCGAGAAGCGGGTCAGCCGGGTCATACGTGTGACGTGCGGGCGTCGCTCGTTCTCATAGCTGTCGAGCAACGACGGGTCGGCACCATCGGCTACGACGGCCGCGAGCTTCCAGGCAAGGTTGTGGGCGTCGCGCAGCCCCGAGCTCAGCCCCTGCCCGGCGAAGGGCGGCATGAGGTGGGCCGCGTCCCCGGCGAGAAGCACCCGACCGGAACGCCACTGGGCGGCGGCGCGGGCGTGGAAGGTGTAGACGATGTGCCGGAGGATGGTGATCCGGTCGGGGTCGACCCACGGGGAGACGAGTCGCCGAGCGTTCTCCAGGGTTGCGAGTTCAGCGTGGTCCTCGCCCGGGAGGACCATGAACTCCCAGCGGTGGTGCGTCCCGGGTAGCGGCAGTGTCACGCCTGGACGGTCCGGGTTACCGATGAACTGGAAGGACGTGACGTCGGTCAACGGGGCCTCGAGCTTGGCGTCGACGACGAGCCACGGCTGCGCGTACGTGGAGCCGGTGAACGCGATGGAGCGGAGGCCGCGGACGGTGCTTCGCCCGCCGTCACAGGCCACGACGTAGCGGGCGCGGGTCGCGGTCTGCCGGCCTCGGTCGCCCTCGCGGGCCCACACGGTCACGCCGTCGCCGTCCTCGTGGAGCCCCTCGACGCGGACGCCCGTCCGGACGGTGACATGTGGGTACCGCGCGACTCCCTCGTGGAGCACACGCTCGAGGTCGGGCTGGTAGAAGAACGCGAGCTGCGGGAAGCCGTTGCGGCCCCCGCTGGGGCGCATCGTCACCAGCCGGTCGCCGCGCACCGAGAGGAACTGCGTGCTCTGCCCCAGGTCGAGACCCGGAAGGAGTTCATCGACCAGGCCCGCCGCCTGAAAGACACGGAGCACTTCGTCGTCGGTGGCGCCCGCGCGCGGCATGGTGTGCGGCTCGGTATCACGCTCGAGCACGATCGTCCTGACCCCGGCCTGGCCGAGAAGGTTCGCAACCATCGCGCCGACCGGCCCGTAGCCGACGATCACCACATCGGCGTCCCCGGGGTCGTCGCCGGTCACGGCGCCCGCGTCCGACTCGGTCAGAGCTCTCATCAGCATGGACTGTTCTCCCGTTAGAGGGTCAGCCGTCTTGGAAGGTCCGTCAGCCGTCCCTGACTGAAGATTTCCTCAACATCGAGGATATCTTCAGTTTACAAAGCGTCAAGAGATCGCACACGCAAGCGAGCCCCCTTCCCATCCCGGGAAGGGGGCTCATGACGTGCCTCAGGCAGACCTCAGCGCGAGTGCCCGCTCGGTCGCCCACCCTCCCCCACACGCTCCGGAGCCCGTGCCGGTGCAGCAGATCCACGACCTCAACAAGCTGGCGTCCGAGGCCCGGGCGGGCCAGATGAAGACCGACAACATCTCCGCCGCCGACCGCCTCGTGCTCGCCGACATCGCGGGCCCCGGCGGCCCGGCGGCCCGGCGGAGATGAACGAGTTGCTGACCGCGAACGACCTGGAGCGCTCGGGCCGCGCGATGGAGCGCCTCGACGCCCGTGAGGAGGCCGAGTTCGAGCGGATGCTCGCCGAGGCGCAGACCCCGCAGGAACGGGCGTACCTCGTGAAGGCACTGGCCGCCGGGTACGACGTCAAGGAGGTCGGCGAGTTCCGCGACAAGATCCACGGCAAGGACCCGGACTGGCTGCAGCGGCACTTGCCGCCGGTCACCACGGCCGGGGACAGCATGAACGACGAGGGGGTCAACACCAGCGGCCCCTACGAGGGTGGCAACAAGAACACGGACCAGCAGACGTTCAAGGGCGAGAGGTGGTCGCAGGAAGGCAACACATGCGTGCCGTCGACCGTCGTCACGGGGCGCGCCATGGTCGATCCGGTGTACGCCCTCGAACTCACCGGCGGCCCGTCCGGGCAGGAGGACGACCCCGGCGCCTTCCGGGAGCGGCTGCGCGACGAGCAGCTGCGGATGCACGACGAGGGCGACGGCAACGACGCGTACGACTTCCCCTTCGGCTCGACACCCGACGGCATGGACAACGACGGCAAGACCGAGATCTCCAACAAGGAGATCAGCCCGCACACGGGCGGCGAGTACGAGTTCCAGGAGACCAGGAGCGCGGACGACCGCCGGGACGCGCTCCCCGACATCCAGCGGGCCGTCGCCGAGGGCAGACCGGTGCCGATCGGCGTCGAGGGCGAGGACGAGAACGGCGACCGGGTCGGCCACTCCATGATGATCGTCGGTCAGGAGGGCGACATGCTGCAGGTCTACAACCCCTGGGGAACGACCACATGGGTCAGCGAGGACGACTTCGTCAACGGCAACATGGACAAGGCCTCCGACAAGGACTTGCCGGACGCCTACGGCGTCCACCTGCCCGCCCAGTGAACGGAAGGCCGATCCCCGTGAAGTCCAGCCACCGCCTGTCCGCCGCCCTGGCCTTGCCGCTGACGGCTGTGATGCTGTCCGGGTGCGGCCTCGTCGGCCCCGAGACGTTCGAGGCGGACGAGCGGTCCATCGAAGTGGACGCGGGCGACACGTTCGAGCTGACGCTCCCGGCCAATCCCTCGATGGGCCAGGACTGGAGCATCGTGCGCCCCGGTCCCGACCATGCAACGGTGCGCCAGGAGGGCGGCCGGGAGGAGGACTTCGAGGGCGACAGCGGTGTCGACGGGGGTGGTGACGGTACGCAGACCTTCACCTTCCAGGCCGTTGCCGCCGGCACCACGAAGATCAAAATGAGCTACTGCGTGCTGGGCGACTGCCCAGGCGGCGACGACCGCACCGCGACGGGCAGCCCAGGCAACGACCCGGCGTACTTCATCTACACGGTCACCGTGCGATGACCGGAACGGAGGTACCGATGAACCCCGGCAGGACCGACGAAGAGTCGGCGCAGGCCGACGTCGCCATGCTCCTGCGCTACGGCATCGGAGCCCCGGGCCCGCGTCGCAGCGCCCTGTTCGGCGACGGAGCCGTGGGCGCCGCGGTCACGCTCGACCGCCTCGGAGTCCAGCCCCGCTCGGTGGCGTTCCTCGGCAGGACCGTGCGCAGCGGTGGCACCGGCCACACCGCCCGGCTGCCGGAGCTGCTGCCCGAGCCGGCGGCCTCGGACCTGATGCGCGGCTGGCTGGATGCGGCCGCGTCGGTGGCCCGGCCCGTGGAGGGCGACGAGGTCGTGGCCCGCCGGCTGGAGGCGGTCGCCGAGCTCATCGGGCTGCGCCGCACCACCCGGGAGCGCGCCGCCCGCTGAGCTCAGCCCCTGCGGCCCCGTGGAGACTGCGTCCACATCGGTTGTCGGACGCGACCCGACTGTCGCTCCTGTGCCGGCGGAGCGGCCGCCGCCAGGCAGCAGACCGCTCGGCGACGCCCCGCCGGACTCGGATCCCGTGCCTCGCACACCTCAGTGCGAGTGCCCGCTCCCCGCAGAAGCCGGCGCCGCGTTCTTGACCGTCAGTGGCAGCAGCTTCTTGCCCGTCGGGCCGATCTGGATGTGTGTGTCCATCTGCGGGCACACCCCGCAGTCGAAGCACGGCGTCCAGCGGCAGTCCTCGACCTCGGTCTCGTCGAGGGCGTCCTGCCAGTCCTCCCAGAGCCAGTCCTTGTCGAGGCCGGAGTCGAGGTGGTCCCAGGGGAGGACCTCCTCGTAGGTGCGCTCGCGGGTGGTGTACCAGTCGACGTCGACGCCGAAGGGGACCAGCGCCTTGTCGGCGCACTGCATCCAGCGGTCGTAGGAGAAGTGCTCGCGCCAGCCGTCGAAGCGGCCGCCGTCGTCGTAGACCGCGCGGATGACCGCGCCGATGCGGCGGTCGCCCCGGGAGAGAAGGCCCTCGACGATGCCCGGCTTGCCGTCGTGGTAGCGGAAGCCGATCGAGCGGCCGTACTTCTTGTCGCCGCGGATCTTGTCGCGGAGCTTCTGGAGACGGGCGTCCGTCTCCTCGGCCGACAGCTGCGGGGCCCACTGGAAGGGGGTGTGGGGCTTCGGGACGAAGCCGCCGATCGAGACCGTGCAGCGGATGTCGTTCGAGCGGGAGACCTCACGGCCCTTCGCGATGACCTTCGTCGCCATGTCGGCGATCTGCAGGACGTCGTCGTCGGTCTCGGTCGGCAGGCCGCACATGAAGTACAGCTTCACCTGCCGCCAGCCGTTGCCGTAGGCGGTGGAGACCGTCCGGATCAGGTCGTCTTCCGAGACCATCTTGTTGATGACCTTGCGGATACGTTCCGAGCCGCCCTCGGGGGCGAAGGTCAGACCGGAGCGGCGGCCGTTGCGCGTCAGCTCGTTCGCCAGGTCGATGTTGAAGGCGTCCACGCGGGTGGACGGAAGCGAGAGGCCGATCTTGTCTTCCTCGTAGCGGTCCGCCAGGCCCTTCGCCACGTCGCCGATCTCGCTGTGGTCCGCCGAGGAGAGGGAGAGCAGGCCGACCTCCTCGAAGCCCGTCGCCTTCAGACCCTTGTCGACCATGTCGCCGATGCCGGTGATCGAGCGCTCACGCACCGGGCGCGTGATCATGCCGGCCTGGCAGAAGCGGCAGCCCCGGGTGCAGCCGCGGAAGATCTCGACCGACATGCGCTCGTGGACCGTCTCGGCGAGCGGCACGAGCGGCTGCTTCGGGTACGGCCACTCGTCCAGGTCCATGACCGTGTGCTTGGACACGCGCCACGGGACACCGCTCTTGTTCGGTACGACACGGGCGATACGGCCGTCCGGGAGGTACTCGACGTCGTAGAACGCCGGGATGTACACCGAACCCGTCCTCGCCAGGCGGAAGAGGACCTCCTCGCGGCCGCCTGGGCAGCCCTCCGCCTTCCACGCGCGGATGATCGCCGTCATGTCCAGCACGGCCTGCTCGCCGTCGCCGATGATCGCCGCGTCGATGAAGTCCGCGATCGGCTCGGGGTTGAAGGCCGCGTGGCCGCCCGCCAGGACGATCGGGTCGTCGATGGTCCGGTCCTTGGACTCCAGCGGGATGCCCGCCAGGTCCAGGGCCGTGAGCATGTTCGTGTAGCCGAGCTCGGTGGAGAACGACAGGCCGAACACGTCGAAGGCCTTCACCGGCCGGTGGCTGTCCACCGTGAACTGCGGGACGCCGTGCTCCCGCATCAGCGCCTCCAGGTCCGGCCACACGCTGTACGTGCGCTCGGCGAGGACGCCCTGCTGCTCGTTCAGGACCTCGTAGAGGATCATGACGCCCTGGTTGGGCAGCCCGACCTCGTACGCGTCGGGGTACATGAGCGCCCAGCGGACGTCACAGGAGTCCCACGGCTTGACCGTGGAGTTGAGCTCTCCGCCGACGTACTGGATCGGCTTCTGCACATGCGGGAGCAGAGCTTCGAGCTGCGGGAAAACCGACGCAGCGACTTCGGCAGGCATCTCGCGAACCTTCGTGAGCTGGACTGGACTGACAGGGGTGACCATCTAGCGTAACGCGACCGCGGACCCCCTCAGCACGTCCGAGGACTCAGAGGACGTCCGCCCCGCCCTTGACCCCGTCCCAGACTCCGGGCAGCTGGTCCTCCACGACCGCTGCCCGCTGCTCCTCGCGCCCGTACAGCAGCCCATAGGTGAAGGCGCTCTCCCCGGCCGCGTGGGCGACCGCGGACAGCTCGCTCAGGGTCTGGCGGGCCATGACGCTGTCCTGGTGCTCGCCGAGCAGGTTCTGCAGGGACTTCATGGTCTTGACCAGGCTCTTGGCCGGCTTGCCGAGCGCCGGAACCGCCGCCTCCGCCGCGTAGCGGGTGCGCTTGGTCTTCTTGCGGGCCTCGTGGATGGCGACGTCACGGTCGCTGCCGGGCTCCACCTCCAGAGCCTGCTCGACGAGCGCGGACACCTTGCCGAAGTCCTTCCGCACGGCCTTCGGCAGCGCGTTCCCGGGCTCTTTCCCGGCCGCCTTCAGCAGCGGCGGGTCGGCGAGCAGCCCGTCGACGGCATCGAGCAGGGCCAGGTAGCGGTGGGAGTCCAGGATCCCGATCAGCCGGCTGCTCGCCCCGCCGGGCCTGTCCCCCGCCCAGTGGCTCACCCGCTCGGCCACAGGACCGTGGACCAGAGTGCGGGGCACCTCGTCGAGAGCCGCCGACAGACGTTCGTTCAGCACCTCGCGGTCCCGGTCCACGCCCAGCTCGCCGGCCAGCCACTTCAGCTCGTCGCCGATCGGGTCGGTGACCGCCCGGTCCAGGACCTTGCCGAAGGACTTGAAGGTACTGCGCATCCGGCGGGTGGCGACGCGCATGCTGTGGACGGAATCCTCGACGTCCTGGCGTACGGCCGGGTCGAGCTCGACGATCGTGTCCCGCTGGGCGCGGACGTACGCGAGCACGTGGTCGCCGACGGTCACGGGGTCCTTCACGGACACGGGGGCGAGCTTCTTCGGGGCGGTCTCGGCCAGGGCGCGCGCGAGCTTCGACTCCGACTCCGACGGCCGGACCCCCGCTTTGCGCAGCCGCTTCTCCACCTTGTCGAGCACTTGCGGGTCGACGCCGTCGGCCAACTCCACCTCGATCTCGGTCCACTGCGCGGTGCTGCTGCCGCCTGCGAGGCGCTCGGCCCGTACGGCGTCCACACTGACCTCCGCGAGCAGCCCGCCGTCGGCGTCCACGAGATGCCGCACGTCACGCTCGGAGCGGAGCCGGACCATGGGCACCAGCTCGGTGTCCCGGACCCGGGAGCGGACGAGCCCGGCGAGGGTGTCGGGCAGCGTGTCGGACAGCGGCTCCTGGACCTCGTCCCGCACGCCCGGGGCCACGGGGAACTTCAGATGCCAGCCCGCGTCGGACCCGCCCGTCCGGCGCCGCAGGGTGATCGAGGAGGCGGCGAGGCGCTGGTCCGCGGTGTCGTAATAGGTGGCGTCCAACTGCGCTACACCCTTGTCGACAACGGCATCGACCCCGGCAACCCCGGTCAGGTCGGGCAGGCCGCTGTCGTCGGACTCATACTTCCGCTCGATTTCGCGCTTCGTGTCCGCCATGCCCTGAATCTAGTGGCAGTCCCGACGGGATGACAGGGCTTACCAGCCATGAACGCTGGGAAAACAGGGGGCAGCGGCTGGGAAAACGGGCTGCTGGAGTCCAACTCTGCGGCTCGACACCCGGCGCCCGGTCGGGGCACCGCCGTGCCAGTCATGGGGACCCCGGCACGGCGCCCATTCGGCTGCCCACCGCAGCCCGCTACGACACCCACCGGCCGCACCGGCCGCCGCACCGGCCCAGCCCACCGCTCACGCCGACAACGGACGTTGCACCCGGATCGACTGCAGCAACCCCACCGCCACCCACACCGCGAACATCGACGACCCTCCGTACGACACGAACGGCAGCGGCAGACCGGTCACCGGCATGATCCCCAGCGTCATCCCGACGTTCTCGAACGCCTGGAAGGCGAACCACGCCACGATCCCCGCCGCGACGATCGTCCCGTACAGCTCGGTGGTCTCACGGGCGATACGGCAGGCCCGCCACAGGATCACGCCGATGAGGAGAAGGATCAGACCGCCGCCGAGGAAGCCCAACTCCTCCCCCGCCACGGTGAACACGAAGTCGGTCTGCTGCTCCGGCACGAACTGGCCGGTCGTCTGCGAGCCGTGGAACAGACCGGAGCCCGTGAGCCCGCCGGAACCGATCGCGATGCGCGCCTGGTTGGTGTTGTACCCGACGCCCGCCGGGTCGAGCTCCGGGTTGGCGAAGGCCGCGAAGCGGGCGATCTGGTAGTCGTCCAGGACGCCCAGCTGCCAGACCGCGATCGCCCCCATGGTGCCCGCGCCGATCAGCCCGAAGACCCAGCGGTTGGAGGCGCCGGACGCGAGCAGCACGCCCAGCACGATCACGACCATCACCATGACCGACCCGAGGTCGGGCATGAGGAGCACGATCAGCATCGGCACCGCGGCCAGGCCCAGCGCCTGCACGACCGTGCGGTGGTCCGGGTACTGCTTGTCCCCCGCGTCCACTCTCGTCGCCAGCAGCATCGCCATGCCGAGGATGATCGTGACCTTCACGAACTCCGAGGGCTGGAGCGAGAAGCCGCCGGGGAGCTTGATCCAGGAGTGGGCGCCGTTGATCGTGGAGCCGAGCGGGGTGAGCACCAGCAGGATCAGGAACACCGAGACGCCGTACAGGACCGGCACGGCCGTGCGCAGGGTGCGGTGCCCCAGCCAGACGGTCCCGATCATCAGCGCGACCCCGATGCCGGTGTTCAGGATGTGCCGGATCAGGAAGTAGTACTGGTCGCCCTGGTTGAGCTCGGTGCGGTTGCGTGTCGCCGAGAAGACGAGGATCGAGCCGATCAGCGACAGGGCGATCGCCGCCAGCAGTATCGGCCAGTCCAGCCGGCGGGCGAGCGAGTCGCGGGCGAACAGGCGGGTCCAGCCCGCCCGTTCGGGCCCGTACCCGGAGACCTGGAAACTGTTGGCGCCGGTCATGTGAGCATCCTCCGGCTTCCGCGCCCGCGGCCCCTGCGTCGTCTGCGCCGGGTGTCCCGGTTCTCGGTCGTCGGCGGCGCGACCGTCCCGGCGAGCTGCTGCTCGTCCGACTCGGCCTCGCCCTTCTGGCCGGCCCGCTGCTCCTTCGCCGGGTCCTTGGAGACCTTCGGCGAGGCGATGGTGCCGTCGGTGCGGACCTTCGGCAGGTTCTTCTCCGGGGTGGGCAGCAGCGCGTTCTTCTTGTTGATCGCGCCGTCGTCGGAGACGCCGTACAGCGCGTCGTAGATGTTGCGCACGGCCGGACCCGAGGCGCCGGAACCCGTACCACCCTGGGAGATCGTCATGACGATCGAGTAGTCCTTGGTGTACGTCGCGAACCACGAGGTCGTCTGCTTGCCGTAGACCTCGGCGGTACCGGTCTTGGCGTGCATGGGGATCTTGTCCTGCGGCCAGCCGACCTGCGCGAACCGCCAGGCGGCGGTACCACGGGTGGCGACTCCGGCGAGGGCGTCGTCCATCGCGGCCAGCGTCTGCTTGCTCATGGGCAGCTTGCCGTGCGACTTGGGCTTGATCTCCTCGACGGTCTTGCCGTCGGGGCTGACGACTGCCTTGCCGACCGTGGGGTCGTAGAGAGTGCCGCCGTTGGAGATGGCCGAGTAGATGGTCGCCATCTGGATGGGGGTGACGAGGGTGTCGCCCTGGCCGATGGAGTAGTTGACCGAGTCACCGGCGCGCAGCCGGTTGCCTTCGAGGCAGTTCTCGTAGGCGATCTTCTCGGCGTAGCTGCCGTCCTTCTTGCCGTACTTGCACCAGGCGTCCTTGTTGGCCTTCCAGTAGTCCTGCTTCCACTGGCGGTCGGGGATGCGGCCGGTGACCTCGTTGGGGAGGTCGATGCCGGTCTCCGCGCCGAGGCCGAACTGATGGGCGGTCTTGTAGAACCAGTCGCCCGCGTTCTTCTTCGGCTTGGTGCCGCCGTCCCGCTTCCACTCCTCGTGGGAGAGGCGGTAGAAGACGGTGTCGCAGGAGACCTCCAGGGCGCGGCCGAGGCTGATCGGGCCGTACCCCTTGGACTCGAAGTTCTTGAAGACCTGGCCGCCGATCGCGTACGAGCTGGAGCATTCGTACGGGCCGTCGAAGGAGTAGCCCGCGTTGACCGCGGCGGCCGTCGGGACGACCTTGAAGATGGAGCCGGGGGCCGACTGGCCCTGGATCGCCCGGTTGAGCAGCGGGTAGTTGGAGGCCTTGCCCGTCAGCGTCTTGTAGTCCTTGGCCGAGATGCCGCCCACCCAGGCGTTCGGGTCGTACGACGGGTTGGACGCCATGGCGACGACGCGGCCGGTCTTGGCCTCCATCACCACGACGGCGCCCGAGTCGGCCTTGTACGGCTCGTTGGTGTTGCGGTCCCACTCCTTGCGGGCTTGCTTCATCGCCTCGTTCAGCTCGTACTCGGCGACTCGCTGCACGCGGGCGTCGATGCTGGTCACGAGGTTGGCCCCGGGCTGGGCGGCGTCCGCCTCGGCCTCGCCGATGACACGGCCGAGGTTGTCGACCTCGTAGCGGGTGACGCCGGCCTTGCCGCGCAGCTGCTTGTCGTACTTCCGCTCCAGGCCGGAGCGGCCGACCTGGTCGGAGCGCAGATACGGCGAGTCGGTGTCCTGGGCCTGCTGGAGCTCCTCGTCAGTGACCGGGGAGAGATAGCCGAGGACCTGGGCGGTGTTGGAATTGCCGGGGCTCGGGTACCGGCGCAGGGCCTGCGGCTCGGCGGTGATGCCGGGGAAGTCCTCGGCGCGCTCCCGGATCTGCAGGGCCTGCTTGGGGGTGGCCTCGTCGGTGATGGGGATGGGCTGGTACGGCGAGCCGTTCCAGCAGGGCTGCGGGGTCTCGGCGTCACACAGCCGGACCTTGCCCATCACGTCCTCGGGCTTCATGCCGAGGACTCCGGCCAGCTTGGTGAGGACGCCCTTGCCGTCGTCCTTCATCTTCAGCAGGTCGGTACGGGAGGCGGAGACCACCAGCCGCGTCTCGTTGTCCGCGAGCGGCACTCCGCGCGCGTCCAGGATCGAGCCGCGCACGGCAGGATCCACGACCTGCTGGACGTGGTTGCCGGACGCCTCCTTGGCGTACGCGTCGCCCTCGCGGATCTGCAGGTACCACAGGCGCCCGCCGAGGGTGCCCAGGAGGGAGAGGACGAGGATCTGGATGACGACGAGCCGGATCTGGACGCGTGGCGTCCGGCCGGTCTCGGGGATGTTGCTCACTGCGGCTGCCTCCCCCTCTCAGTGCGAGTACCAGTGCGGATTTGACTGCGTGTGTACGACTCTTCGTACGGCCGTGTGCACGACGCCGCCTACGACCGCGTGTACGAGTGATGAACGTCCGGCCCGCGCGGCCCGGTTCCTCCCGGACTCACCCGTCCGGGTGAACTCCCCTGCCCTCACAGCCGCTTGACCCCCTTGATACGCCCGGCGCGCGCCGTCCGCGCCCGCACCGCCTTCACCTTCAGCCCGCCCTTGAGTCCGCCCTTCAGGCCCCCCATCCCGCCGCGCTGGCCGCCGATGCGCAGGCCGGTGCCGCCGGAGAGCCAGCCGGTGGAGATGTCGGCCTTCTTCGCCTGGGACTTGGTGTCGGCGAGCGGGTCGTTCTCCGCCCGCCTGGCCAGCGCCATGATCCCCGGGACGACGAACGGGGCGAGCAGCAGGTCGTACAGCGCGGCCGTGAAGAGCAGACTGCCGAGGCCGACATGGCGGGCCGCGGTGTCCCCGACGAGGGCGCCGACACCGGCGTACAGCAGGGTCGTGCCGATCGCGGCGACGACCACGACGACCATCGGCCCGGTGGCTGACTTGAGCCGGCCGTGGTCCGGCTTGATGAGCCCGGCGAGATAGCCGATGACGCACAGCACCAGCGCATAGCGGCCGGCGGCATGGTCGGCGGGCGGGACGAGGTCGGCGAGCAGACCGGCGCCGAAGCCGACGAGGGCGCCGCCGACATGGCCGTAGACCATGGCGAGGCCCAGGACGGTGAGCAGCACCAGATCGGGGACGGCGCCCGGTAGGTGGAGGCGGGCCAGGACGCTGACCTGGATCACCAGGGCTACGACGACCAGGGAGGAGGAGAGCAGGACTCGGTTGACGCGCATCTGGCTTCAGCTCCTACTGCTCTTGCTCGTACACGTCTTGCTCGTACTGGTTCCGGCCGTCGGCCGGAGGCGGATCCTGGCCGTCGGCCTGCGGCTGGTTCTCACCGTCGGCCTCCGGCTGGTCCTGACCGTCGGCCTGCGGCTGGTTCTGGCCGTCGGCCGGGTCCTCGGCGCCCGGCGTGACGGTGACCGTCACGGTCGGCGTGGGGGTCGGCTCGGGCTTGTCGGGGAGAACCGTGTCGCGCGGGTCCTTCGCGGGGGCCTGGACGACGACGCCGACGATGTCGAGCTTGCTGAACCCGACGTACGGCGTGACGTACAGGGTGCGGGTGAGGTTGCCCCCGGACGGGTCGACGCGGGAGACGACGCCGACGGGGACACCGGGCACGAACGGCTTGTCGGCCTGCGAGCCGAAGGTGACGAGCCGGTCGCCCTTCTTCACCTCGGCCTTGCCGTTGAGGAGTTCGACGCGCAGCGGACGGTCGCCCTGTCCGGAGGCGAAGCCGAGCTCGTCGCCGGCCTCCATGCGGGTGCCGACGGTGAAGTCGGGGTCGTTGGCGAGGAGCACGGTCGCGGTGTTCGGACCGACGGTCGTGACCCGCCCGACCAGCCCGTCCCCGTTCAGGACGGTCATGTCGCGCTGGATGCCGTCGTTCACGCCGACGTCGATGGTGATCGTCCAGGAGAAGCCCTGGGCCGCTCCTATCGCGATGACCTGCGCGCCCTTGATGCCGTACTGGCCGGCGCCCGCGACCTTCAGCACCTTGTCCAGCTGCTTCAGACGGCTGCGGTTACGGTCGTCGCTGCCGAGCTTGGCCTTGAGGGCGGCGTTCTCCTGCTCCAGCCGGGCGAGCCGGTCGTGGCGCTCGCCGGAGTCGCGGATCGCGTTGACCGCGTTGCCGACCGGGTTCACCGCGGCCGACACGCCGTCCTCGATCGGGCCGAAGACCGTGGCAGCGGCATGGCGGGCACCGTCGACCGGCGAATCCTCACCGCCGCGGATGTCCACCGTGATCAGCGCGAACGCGATGGCGACCAGCAGCACCAGGAGCAGCCGGCTCTCTCGTGTGTCCCTCACGTGCGGCGGCCGTGCCCTTCCTCAGTAGGAATTCGGGAAACCCCGGGTAAACCCGAGGGGCTCTGTATGCGGAGTTTGGCTATGAACTTGTAAGCGGAGCTTGTATGCGGAGCTTGTATGCGGGGCTTGCGTGCGGCGCTTCTCTGCGAAGTGTCGAAGTTCGAAGGGTCGAAGTTTCGAGGCTCTTCAGGGAGCTTATGCCTCTATATCAACGATCCGCCGTACGAGAGGAGATCATCCCGTACGGCGGAATCGAAGAGTTACGTCATCTGCGCGGCTGGGCGTCCAGCACCTGCTGCAACGCCTCGAACTCCTCGACGCACTTGCCGGAGCCGAGCGCCACGCTGTCCAGCGGGTCCTCGGCGATGTGGATCGGCATGCCGGTCTCGCGGCGCAGCCGCTCGTCGAGGCCGCGCAGCAGGGCGCCGCCGCCGGTCAGAACGATTCCTCGGTCCATGATGTCGCCGGACAGCTCCGGCGGGCACTTGTCGAGGGTCGTCTTCACGGCGTCCACGATCGCGTTGACCGGTTCCTCGATGGCCTTGCGTACTTCGGCCGCTGAGATGACGACGGTCTTCGGCAGCCCGGAGACGAGGTCCCGGCCGCGGATTTCGGTGTGCTCGTCAGCGTCGAGGTCGTACGCCGAACCGATCGTGATCTTGATCTGCTCGGCCGTCCGCTCACCCAGCAGAAGGGAGTACTCCTTCTTGATGTGCTGGATGATCGCGTTGTCCAGTTCGTCGCCCGCGACGCGGATGGACTGGGCGGTGACGATGCCGCCGAGGGAGATGACCGCGACCTCCGTGGTGCCGCCGCCGATGTCGACCACCATGTTGCCCGTGGCCTCGTGGACCGGCAGGCCGGAACCGATGGCCGCGGCCATGGGCTCCTCGATGATGTGCACCTGGCGGGCGCCGGCCTGGGACGACGCCTCGATGACGGCGCGGCGCTCGACGCCCGTGATGCCGGAGGGCACACAGACGACGACCCGCGGACGAGCCAGATACCGCCGCTTGTGGATCTTCAGGATGAAGTAGCGGAGCATCCGCTCGGTGATCTCGAAGTCGGCGATGACGCCGTCCTTCAGCGGACGTACGGCAACGATGTTGCCGGGCGTGCGCCCGATCATCTTCTTCGCTTCGGCGCCGACCGCGAGAATGCCACCGGTGTTGGTGTTGATCGCGACGACGGACGGCTCGTTGAGTACGATCCCGCGACCCCTGACGTACACCAGCGTGTTGGCGGTCCCGAGGTCGACAGCCATGTCACGGCCGATGAACGACATTGAGTTCCCCATCAGGATTCGTCTGGCCTTCCTGGGAGCTTTTGATGGCTTTTCAGGTCGGCGAAGTGGGTGCTGTGACGTGAAGGCTTCTATCGTAGACGCGCCTTCGCGAACACTGCGGGAGGGTCTTCGCCATTGTCAGCAGATGGCGAGTCGCCTCGCTTGTGGAGACGGGCCATCGGAGGCACTCGTTCCCTCGATCGCCACGCATATGCCACTGGGCGGCCGGGTTTCTTCAACCGTCCCAGTTCGGGCCGGGTGTGGGGGTCAGGCGCGGCCCGGGAAGAAGATCTTCACCTCGCGCTCCGCGGACTCCTCGGAGTCGGAGGCGTGGATGAGGTTCTCACGGACGATCACACCGAAGTCACCACGGATGGAGCCGGGCGCCGCGGCGATCGGGTCGGTCGGACCGGTCAGGGCGCGCAGCCCCTCGATGACCCGCTCACCCTCGACGATCAGGGCCACGACCGGGCCGGACGCCATGAACTCCACCAGCGGCTCGTAGAAGGGCTTGCCCTTGTGCTCGCCGTAGTGCTGCTCCAGGGTCTCCTGGTCCAGGGTGCGCAGCTCCAGCGCGGTGATCTGCCAGCCGGCCTTGCGCTCGATCCGGCCGATGATCTCGCCGGTCAGGCCACGGCGGACTGCGTCGGGCTTGAGCAGGACGAGGGTGCGCTGGGTCACGACGAGCTCCTTATTACCTACAGGTGTGCGGTGGGACGAGGTTACAGGGCTGAGCTGGGCGCTCGTCACGGAGTGTCAGCTAGTGCAGGTCGCCGACCCCGGGGGCTGCCCCCCAGGGCTCCGATCGGCCGCGACGGCCTCGTCCTCAGGCTCCGGAAGGGCTGGTTTTGTCCCCTTGCGCCGCAAAGCGCGCCTTCGCCTCGTCGACCTTTCTGCCGTAGTGCACCGACGCCCACCACAGCGCCGCGAACACCGCGCCCAGGAAGAACATCGTCGGGACGATGAAGCCGGAGGCGATGAGGGCGATCTGCAGGGCCCAGCCGAGGGCGACGCCGCCGGGGCGGGTCACCAGGCCGCACAGCACCAGGCACAGGAACATCGCGATCCCGCTGACCGTCCACACCGTCGACATGGACAGGTCGGGATCCTTCATGGCGACCAGACCGGCGAAGCCGATGACGAAGAACTCGCCGATCAGGGTCGAGGAACAGAGCGTACGCATCTTCGGACTCAGCCCTTCCCCAGCAGCAGCCGGGCCTCGCCGACCGTGATGACGGACCCGGTGACGAGCACACCGCCGCCCGCGAACTCGCCCTCCTCCTCGGCCAGCGTGATCGCGGCCTCCAGGGCGTCCGGCAGCCGCGGCTCGACCTGCACGCGCTCGTCGCCGAACACCTCGACGGCGATGGCGGCCAGTTCGTCGGCGTCCATGGCGCGGTGGGAGGAGTTCTGTGTGACGACGACCTCGGCGAAGATCGGCTCGAAGGCCTCCAGCAGCCCCCGCACGTTCTTGTCGCCGCTCGCGCCGACGACCCCGATCAGCCGGCTGAAGTCGAAGGCCTCCCCGATCGCCTCGGCGATCGCCCGCGCGCCCGCCGGGTTGTGGGCGGCGTCGAGCACGACGGTCGGCGAGCGCCGCACGACCTCCATGCGGCCCGGAGAGGAGACGGCCGCGAACGCCTTGCGGACCGTGTCGATGTCCAGGGGCTCGGCCCGCGCGGCGCCGACACCGAAGAACGCCTCCACGGCGGCGAGGGCGACGGCGGCATTGTGCGCCTGGTGCGCGCCGTGCAGCGGCAGATACACCTCGGTGTACTCACCGCCCAGCCCGCGCAGGGTCGCCAACTGCCCGCCGACGGCGACCTGGCGCGACACGACCCCGAACTCCAGGCCCTCGCGCGCGACGGTGGCGTCGACCTCCACGGCCTTCTTCAGCAGCACCTGCGCCGCGTCCACGGGCTGCTGGGCCATGATCACGGTGGCGTCCTGCTTGATGATCCCGGCCTTCTCGCCGGCGATCTCGCCCGGAGTGCTGCCGAGCCGGTCGGTGTGGTCGAGGTCTATGGGGGTCACGACGGCGACATCACCGTCGATGACGTTCGTGGCGTCCCAGGAGCCGCCCATGCCCACTTCCACGACGGCGACGTCGACGGGCGCGTCGGCGAAGGCGGCGTACGCCATGCCCGTCAGCACCTCGAAGAAGGACAGCCGGTACTCCTGCTGCGAGTCGACCATCTCGATGTACGGCCGGATGTCCTGGTACGTCTCGATGAACCGCTCGGCCGAGATCGGCGCCCCGTCGAGGCTGATCCGCTCGGTGATCGACTGGACGTGCGGGGAGGTGTAGCGGCCGGTGCGCAGCTCGAAGGCACCGAGGAGGGCCTCGATCATGCGGGCCGTCGACGTCTTGCCGTTGGTGCCGGTGATGTGGATGGAGGGGTACGCCCGCTGCGGCTCGCCCAGCACGTCCATGAGCGCGGCGATCCGGGTGACGGACGGCTCCAGCTTGGTCTCGCCCCAGCGGGTGGCGAGCTCCGCCTCGACCTCGCGCAGCGCCTTGTCGACCTCGGGGTCCTCGGGGCGTGCGGGCACGTCGGCGCCGGGCGGGCCGCCCTGGGTGCGCAGGGTGCGGCTGCCGGCCTCGATGACCGCGAGATCCGGGTCGCGGTCGGTCTCGGCCGCGATGATCTCTTCGAAGGGGTCGAGGGGGTCGGGCTCGTTCTGGTCGCTCACGGGGCCAGTCTACGGAGGGGGACTGACAGGGCGCCCACCCAGTGGCGTGTCCTGGGTCGTCGAGCGGCCGCTGGTCCATTGTGGCTGGTCACGCCCACGCCGCGGAGCCGCACATCGGTACAGCCCCGTGTCCCTGAGGTACGCGCAGGCCCCCGGCGCCTGACAGCACCGGGGGCCTCATGGCCGTAGAACCGCCTACGCCTGCGGCAGGCGGTCCAGCTGTGCGGCAATCCGCGCGATGTCCTCTTCCGCCTTCGCCAGACGGCCGCGGATCTTCTCCACGACGTTGTCCGGCGCCTTCGCGAGGAACGCCTCGTTGCCGAGCTTGGCGTTCGCCTGGGCCTTCTCCTTCTCGGCCGCCGCGAGGTCCTTGGCCAGGCGCTTGCGCTCGGCCGCGACGTCGATCACGCCGGAGAGGTCGAGGGCGACCTCGGCGCCCGCCACCGGCAGGGTCGCCGTGGCCGTGAAGGACTCGCCCTCCGGCTGGAGGCGCAGCAGCTGGCGGATGGCCGGCTCGTGCGGCGCGAGGGCCGTGCCGTCCAGGCTCAGGCGGGCCGGGACGCGCTGGCCCGGCTGAAGGCCCTGGTCGGCGCGGAAGCGGCGGACCTCGGTGGTGACCTGCTGGAGAACGGCGATCTCCTGCTCGGCCGCCGTGTCACGGAAGCCGCTGTCCTTCGGCCACTCGGCGATCACGATCGACTCGCCGCCCGTCAGCGTCGTCCACAGTGTCTCCGTGACGAACGGGACCACCGGGTGCAGCATCTTGAGGGTGACGTCGAGGACCTCACCGAGGACGCGCTTGGAGACCTCGGCCGGCTCGCCGCCCGCCTGGAACGTGGTCTTGGACAGCTCGACGTACCAGTCGAAGACCTCGTCCCACGCGAAGTGGAAGAGCGCGTCGGACAGCTTCGCGAACTGGAAGTCCTCGTAGAACGCGTCGACTTCGGCGACGACGGAGTTCAGGCGGGACAGGATCCAGCGGTCCGTCGACGACATCGCCGACGGCTCCGGCAGCGGGCCGTCGACCGTGGCGCCGTT
Source organism: Streptomyces sp. NBC_01017 (assembly GCF_045162795.1). Lineage (NCBI taxonomy): Bacteria > Bacillati > Actinomycetota > Actinomycetes > Kitasatosporales > Streptomycetaceae > Streptomyces > Streptomyces sp. NBC_01017. The sequence continues at coordinate 7,092,639 of NZ_CP108683.1, read as the reverse complement.
CATCAGCGCGAAGCGCGTCGCGTTCCAGATCTTGTTGGCGAAGTTCCGGGAGCCCTGGACCCAGTCCTCACCGATCGGGACGTCGACGCCCGGGTTGGCACCGCGCGCGAGGGTGAAGCGGAGCGCGTCGCTGCCGTACTTGTCCATCCAGTCCAGCGGGTTGACCGCGTTGCCGAAGGACTTCGACATCTTCTTGCCGAACTGGTCGCGGACCATGCCGTGCAGGGCGATGGTGTGGAACGGCGGGGTGCCGTCCATCGCGTACAGGCCGAACATCATCATCCGGGCGACCCAGAAGAAGAGGATGTCGTAGCCGGTGACCAGGACGGAGTTCGGGTAGAACTTCGCGAGCGACTCGGTCTGTTCGGGCCAGCCGAGCGTGGAGAACGGCCACAGGCCGGAGGAGAACCAGGTGTCGAGGACGTCGGTGTCCTGGTGCCAGCCCTCGCCGGTCGGGACCTCGTCGTCGGGGCCGATGCAGACGACCTCGCCGTTCGGCCCGTACCAGACGGGGATCCGGTGACCCCACCACAACTGCCGCGAAATGCACCAGTCGTGAAGGTTGTCGACCCAGTCGAAGTACCGCTTCTCCATCTCCTGCGGGTGGATCTTGACCTTGCCGTCGCGGACCGCGTCACCGGCGGCCTTGGCGAGCGGGCCGACCTTGACCCACCACTGCATGGACAGGCGCGGCTCGATGGTGGTCTTGCAGCGCGAGCAGTGGCCGACGGAGTGGACGTACGGCCGCTTCTCGGCGACGATCCGGCCCTCGGCGCGCAGCGCGGCGACGATGGCCGAGCGGGCCTCCAGGCGGTCCAGGCCCTGGAACGGGCCGTGGGCCGTGATGACGGCGTGCTCGTCCATCACCGTGAGGGACGGCAGGTCGTGGCGCTGGCCGATCTCGAAGTCGTTCGGGTCGTGGGCCGGGGTGACCTTGACGGCGCCGGTGCCGAACTCGGGGTCGACGTGCTCGTCGGCGACGACGGGGATACGGCGGCCGGTGAGCGGCAGCTCGATGTCGCGGCCGACAAGGTGGCGGTAGCGCTCGTCATCGGGGTGGACGGCGACCGCGGTGTCGCCGAGCATCGTCTCGGCGCGGGTCGTGGCCACGACGATGGCGTCGTCGCCGTCGCCGTACCGGATGGAGACGAGCTCGCCGTCGTCGTCCTGGTACTCGACCTCGATGTCCGAGATGGCCGTCAGACAGCGCGGGCACCAGTTGATGATGCGCTCGGCGCGGTAGATCAGCTCGTCGTCGTAGAGGCGCTTGAAGATGGTCTGGACGGCCTGGGACAGCCCCTCGTCCATGGTGAAGCGCTCGCGCGACCAGGCGACGCCGTCACCGAGACGCCGCATCTGCCCGCTGATCTGCCCGCCGGACTCGCCCTTCCACTGCCAGACGCGCTCGACGAACGCCTCACGCCCGAGGTCGTGCCGGGACTTGCCTTCCTTCCCCAGCTCACGCTCGACGACGTTCTGCGTGGCGATACCGGCGTGGTCCATGCCCGGCTGCCAGAGCGTCTCGTAACCCTGCATGCGCTTACGACGCGTCAGGGCGTCGATGAGGGTGTGCTCGAAGGCGTGCCCGAGGTGCAGGCTGCCGGTGACGTTCGGCGGCGGGATGACGACGGTGAACGGCGGCTTGTCGCTCTTCGCATCCGCCTCGAAGTAACCGCGCTCTACCCAGCGCTCGTACAGCGGCCCCTCTACATCGGCCGGCGCGTACTGGGTCGGCAGTTCGGTGTCGGGCGCTGGTGGCTGCTGCTGAGCGTTCTCGGTCACCCGCTCAGTTTAGGGGTGTCGCGGGCGTGTCCCGAAACGCCTTTGTTCTGTAACGGTGGGCACCCCGATGCCATGCGTTGCCTGAGTCTGGGCCAGGATGTCAGGAACACATAAGCATCTGGAGGGGAACCCAGAAATGAGCTACAACCAGCCGGGCCCGTACGGCGGGCAGCCCCAGCAGCCCGGTCCGTACGGCCAGCCGCAGCAGCCCGGCCCGTACGGCCAGCCGCCGCAGGCGCCCCAGCCCGGCTACGGCTACCCCCAGCAGGCCCCGCCGGCCCAGCCCCAGCCCGGTTACGGCTACCCGCAGCAGCCCCCGGGCGTCCCGCCCCAGCAGCCGAACCCCTACGGCCAGCAGCCCCAGTACGGCCAGCAGCAGCCGTACGGCATGCCCCAGCCCCCGGCCCCGGGCGGCGGCGGCAAGAAGGCGGGCCTGATCATCGGCGCCGTGGCCGTCGTGGTCGCGATCGGCGTGGGGGCGTACTTCGTGCTGGGCGGCAGCAGCGGCGGCGGCGCGGGCCTCGAGGACGACGGGGCGCACAAGCTGGCTACGCCGGCGACGGTGCTCAGCGAGTACAAGCGGGTCGGTGAAAGCAACCAGTCCTCCGACGCCGACGATGTGAAGGACATGGAGAAGAGCGGCGTCAAGAACGGGACGGTCGTCGTCGGGAGTTGGTCCACCGCCGACTTCAGCGACTACGACCCGCAGGACCCCACCACCATTCCTGATCAGGCGGAGTTGCTCGCCGCCAAGGGCGTCACGATGGTGGGCGGTTACGGAGAGATCGCGGACCCCCAGTCGACCCTGGACAAGTTCTTCGCCTCCATCCAGAAGGAGGTCAAGGAGAGCTCTTCGGACGACTCGCCCACCATGCGGAACGCCGAGCTGGTGGGCGAGCCCGAGGAGGTCGAGATCGACGGCGCGGTCGCCAAGTGCCAGTCGACCAAGTCCACCAACGCACTCACCAAGAAGCAGTCCACCGACTGGTTCTGCGCCTGGGCCGACTACAGCACGGTCGCCATGGTCTCGCCCGGTGACAACACCGGCACGGGCGTCGGCAAGGACACCGCGGTCGACCTCACCAGCAAGCTGCGCCAGGAAGTCCGCGAAAAGGCCTGACGCCGCACGCGCCAACTACGAAGGGGCCCCGTCTCTCGACCGGGGCCCCTTCGTACGTCTGCGGTACTGCGGTACGGCTACGCCGTCTTCTGCTCCCCCGACCCCCGCCCCCGCGCGTCCCGGGGGATCAGCGTCGGGTTCACGTTCGAGCGAACGACGTCGGCCGTGATGACGACCCGGGCGACGTCCTTGCGGGACGGCACCTCGTACATCACCGACATCAGGACCTCTTCCATGATGGCGCGCAGGCCGCGCGCGCCGGTCTGGCGGAGGATGGCCTGGTCGGCGATGGCCTCCAGGGCCTCGCGCTCGAAGTCGAGTTCCACGCCGTCGAGTTCGAAGAGGCGCTGGTACTGCTTGACGAGGGCATTGCGGGGCTCGACCAGGATCTGGAGCAGGGCCTCGCGGTCCAGGTTGTGGACCGAGGTGATGACGGGGAGGCGGCCGATGAACTCGGGGATCATGCCGAACTTGACCAGGTCCTCCGGCATGACGTCCTCGAACTGGTCCTTCGCCTCCAGCTCACGCTTGGAGCGGATCGTCGCGCCGAAGCCGATGCCCTTGGCGCCGGCCCGCGACTCGATGATCTTCTCGAGGCCCGAGAAGGCGCCGCCCACGATGAACAGGACGTTCGTCGTGTCGATCTGGATGAACTCCTGGTGCGGGTGCTTACGGCCGCCCTGCGGCGGGACCGAGGCCGTGGTGCCCTCCAAGATCTTCAGCAGGGCCTGCTGGACGCCCTCACCGCTGACGTCCCGGGTGATCGACGGATTTTCACTCTTCCGCGCGACCTTGTCGATCTCGTCGATGTAGATGATCCCGGTCTCGGCCTTCTTGACGTCGTAGTCCGCCGCCTGGATCAGCTTCAGCAGGATGTTCTCGACGTCCTCGCCGACATACCCGGCCTCCGTCAGCGCGGTCGCGTCCGCGATGGCGAAGGGGACGTTCAGCATGCGGGCCAGGGTCTGGGCGAGCAGCGTCTTGCCGGAGCCCGTGGGGCCCAGCAGCAGGATGTTGGACTTCGCCAACTCGATGGCGTCCTCGCGGCTTTGACCGCCGCCGTTCTCGCCGGCCTGCACGCGCTTGTAGTGGTTGTAGACGGCGACGGAGAGCGCCTTCTTGGCTGCTTCCTGGCCGACCACGTAGCCCTCGAGGAACTCGTAGATCTCGCGCGGCTTGGGCAGCTCCTCCCAGCGGACCTCACTGGTCTCCGCGAGCTCTTCCTCGATGATCTCGTTGCAGAGATCGATGCACTCGTCGCAGATATACACACCAGGGCCTGCGATGAGCTTCTTGACCTGCTTCTGGCTCTTGCCACAGAACGAGCACTTGAGCAGATCGCCGCCGTCACCGATGCGTGCCACGGTGTGCTTCCCCTTCGCCTGGGAGACGACTGGACGTTTTCGAATCCAGCGGCTCCTGGTGCTGCCTTATGTCGACGGTACCTTGCCTGGCCCCCCGTTCGGGCCCCCCTTGGCGCGGTTCACTTTGACGTGCACCGTCCCAAACCGTGCCAAGGGGCAGCAGACACTACCGGGTCCGCGTCAGCGAACGTCGGCGCTGTTCATCTTCCGGGTGGAGATGATCTGGTCGATCAGCCCGTACGACAGCGCGTCCTCGGCCGTGAGGATCTTGTCGCGCTCGATGTCCTCGCGAATCTTCTCGATCGGCGTGGTGGAGTGCTTGGCCAGCATCTCCTCCAGCTGCGAGCGCATCCGAAGGATCTCGTTCGCAGCGATCTCCAGGTCGGAGACCTGACCGCGGCCGGTCTCGCTGTACGGCTGGTGGATCAGCACACGGGCGTTCGGCAGCGCCATGCGCTTGCCGGGCGTGCCGGCGGCCAGCAGCACGGCCGCGGCGGAGGCCGCCTGGCCCATGCAGACCGTCTGAACGTCCGGCTTCACGAACTGCATCGTGTCGTAGATGGCCGTGAGCGCGGTGAAGGAGCCGCCCGGGCTGTTGATGTAGACCGAGATGTCCCGGTCGGGGTCCATCGACTCCAGGCACAGCAGCTGCGCCATGACGTCGTTGGCGGAGGCGTCGTCGATCTGCACGCCGAGGAAGATCACGCGCTCCTCGAAGAGCTTCGCGTACGGGTCGTACTCGCGGATGCCCTGCGAGGTGCGCTCCACGAACCGCGGGATGACGTAGCGGGACTCGGCGGCGGGACCCGTGTACTCGGCGCGCGTGCGGTCGTACAGGCCGCTGCCGGGGAAGTCGTTCACTGTCTGTCTCCTAGGAGCTGTGGCGGTCGGCTGAGGGGCTTGCTGGGGCCGATTCGGTCCCACGGGGCGGTCAGGCCCCGGTGCCGCCGCCGCCCGGGATGCCGGCAGCTGTGGTGATGACGTCGTCGATGAGGCCGTACGCCTTGGCCTCCTCGGGGTCGAACCAGCGGTCTCGGTCCGAATCACGGGTGACCTGCTCGACCGACTGGCCGGTGTGCTGGGCCGTGAGCTCGGCCATGCGCTTCTTGGTGTGCAGCAGCCGCTCGGCGTGGATCTTGATGTCCGACGCCGAACCGGCGAGGCCGGCGGAAGGCTGGTGGATCAGGATCTCGGCATTCGGAAGGGCGAACCGCTTGCCCGGGGTGCCCGCGCTGAGCAGGAACTGGCCCATGGACGCCGCGAGGCCCATGGCGATGGTCATCACGTCGTTCTTGATGAACTGCATGGTGTCGTAGATCGCCATGCCGGCCGTGATCGAGCCGCCCGGGCTGTTGATGTAGAGGTTGATGTCCTTGTCGGGGTCCGCGGCGGCAAGGAGCAGCAGCTGTGCGGTGATCTTGTTCGCGATGTCGTCGTCGACCGGCTGGCCGAGGAAGATGATCCGCTCGTTGAGCAGCCGGTTGTAGACCTGGTCGCCGAGGCCACCACCGATAGAAGGCTCGCCGGCGGCTGAGGGCATCAGATTCGTCACGTATCCACCTGCTCGTCTTGCGACGGCGCCGGGCCGTCTCACGTTTCCCTGCGGGCTGGAGCCATTTCGGGGACTCCCCTGCCCTCGTATTCATGGACCCTAACGCGCGGCACCTGCGGCGCAATCCCGGTTCCAGGGGTGTTCGCTGTGAGCGCATGCCTGCGCTGCGTGGGCGGGCCCGGCGCCCCGGAAGGGCACCTTCCCACCGTACGTCGAAGGGCCCTGGGGTGTTGTGCTCCCCCAGGGCCCTCCGTACGGCTTACAAGGTGCCGTGGGCTCAGCCCTCGGACTTCTCCTCGTCGGCGGCGTCGGCGGTGCCCTCGGCGGCCTCCACCGTCTCCGTGGCCTGCTCGGTCTCGTCCTCGTCGTCCAGGTCGATGACCTCGCCGTTGGTGTCCTTGACCACGGCCTTCTCGACGACGACGGCCAGGGCCTTGCCGCGGGCGACCTCGCCGACCAGGAGCGGAACCTGGCCGCCCTCGACGACCGCCTGGGCGAACTGGTCGGGGGACATGCCGGAGGAGGCGGCGCGGCGCATGAGGTGCTCGGTGAGCTCCTCCTGGTTGACGTTCAGCTTCTCCTGCTTGACGAGCTCGTCGAGGACGAACTGCGTCTTGATGCCCTTGACCGCGGCTTCCTTGGTCTCGGCGTCGAACTCCTCGACCGTCTTGCCCTGGATCTCGAGGTACTTCTCGAGGTCGAGACCCATCTGGCCGAGCTGGTGGTGCTCGAGGTTGTGCTTACGGGTGTTGATCTCGTCCTCGAGGAGCTTCTCGGGGACGGGCACCTCGACGAGCTCCAGCAGCTTCTCCAGGACGCGCTCCTGGGCCTGCGTGGCCTGGTCGTACTGCTTCATGTTCTCGAGGCGCTTGCGGCTGTCGGCCTTGAGCTCGTCCAGGGTGTCGAACTCGGAGGCGAGCTGCGCGAACTCGTCGTCCAGCTCGGGCAGTTCGCGGGCGGCGACCTGGGTGACCTTGACGGTGACCTCGGCCTCCTTGCCGGCCGCCGAGCCACCCTTGAGCTCCGAGGCGAAGGTGGCCTCGGCACCGGCCTCGAGGCCCTTCACGGCGTCGTCGATGCCTTCCAGCAGCTCACCGGAGCCGATGGTGTAGGAGACGCCCTCGGCGACGCCGTCCTCCAGGACCTCGTCGTCGACCTTGGCCTGCAGGTCGATCGTGACGACGTCGCCGTCCTCGGCGGCACGCTCGACCGGGGAGGTGGAGGCGAAGCGCTCGCGGAGCTGCTCGACCGACTTCTCGACGTCCTCGTCGGTGACCTCGACGGCGTCGACCTCGACCTCGATGCCGGAGTAGTCCGGGATCTCGATGGTCGGGCGGATGTCGACCTCGGCGGTGAAGTTCAGCGTCTCGCCGTCCTTCAGCTCGGTGATGTCGACCTCGGGCTGGCCCAGGACGTTGAGGTCGGCCTCGTTGACCGCCTCGGTGTAGAACTTCGGCAGCGCGTCGTTGACGGCCTCCTCCAGCACGGCGCCACGGCCGAACCGCTGGTCGATGACGCGCGCCGGGATCTTGCCCTTGCGGAAGCCCTTCACCGTGACCTGCTGGTTGATCTTCTTGTACGCCGCGTCGAGGCTGTCCTTGAGCTCCTCGAAGGGCACCTCGACAGTGAGCCGAACCCGAGTCGGGTTCAGGGTCTCCACGGCGCTCTTCACGGTTCGGTCTCCTTGTGGCTGACTTCTGGGGTTCTGCCGGGACCAGACTGGCCCGGCGGATTTCGCCGCCCGGGAGGACTTCATCAGATGGAGAGACACACGGGCGTGCAGCTTGCATAGTAACGGCAGCGGCGACACGCCCCAAAGGCGATCACTGGACGCGATCACACGAGGTCGTCGCGCGTGTGGCCGGTCTTGACCGGTCCTGGTCGGGGTGGCGGGATTTGAACCCACGGCCTTCCGCTCCCAAAGCGGACGCGCTACCAAGCTGCGCCACACCCCGTGCTGGTGCGACACGTAGGGTACATGGCTACAAGCAGTGCGGCCCCCGCATTAACGGGGTGTGCGGCGAGGGGTGCCGACCCGCTACGATGCCTTCGGTGCCGCGGTCACCTGACCTGCGGCGCGTCGCGTGCGGGCGTAGCTCAATGGTAGAGCCCTAGTCTTCCAAACTAGCTACGCGGGTTCGATTCCCGTCGCCCGCTCCATACGGCTCAGGGCCAGGTCAGAGGATGATTCCTCCGCCTGGCCCTGATCGTTTCCGAGAGGCTTGAGGCACGGCCGGGTCAGAGGTTGCGTACGTCCACGGTGTAGCCCGAACGGATGCCGTACGGGACGTAGAGGCGTCGCCGACGAGGACCGGTGGGGCGGAGATGCCGGGGAAGTCGACCGTGCCGCTGGGGGACGCCAGGTAGAGGTGAGTGGCGGAGGCGGTCGGGGGCCCCGGATGTTCCACGGTGGAGTTGCTCCCCCAGAGCTGTCGCAGGGCCGCTGGAGCGGCTGCTGCCGGATCGGGGGTCGCGTCGATGAGGCGCGCCCACGTGTTACTGCCGTCGGCCAGGGCGAAACCGGGTCGCCATGACCTCGTCACCCGCGCAGACCAGCGACGTACCTGAGGCGATACAGCGATTGAAGGGACCGCCGGGGCCGATCGGCTCCTTGTCGACGCTCGGGCCCTTCGACCTCATGTGCCAGGCCTGCCAGCCGGCGGGCAGGTCGGCGGGAGCGGAGTCGTCACCCGTTACGGCGACGGTGGTGGCGGTGAGGAGTGCGGCGCCCAGCGTGATGGCCGACCACAGGCGTCTGCGGCGCCTGGGCGGTCGTGGGGGTGAGGTCTCCTCGTCCGCCGGCGTCGGCTCCGGCCGCCTCGGCTCCGGCAGCGGTGAGGAGTGCGGCGCCCAGCGTGATGGCCGACCACAGGCGTCTGCGGCGCCTGGGCGGTCGTGGGGGTGAGGTCTCCTCGTCCGCCGGCGTCGGCTCCGGCCGCCTCGGCTCCGGCATACGGCCGTCGCGCAGCAGCCCCAGTAACTCATCCGGCGTGGGGCGGGACTCGGGTTATTTCCCAGTCAAAAGTGAGTGAAGGGGAGCAAGTCGGGCGGTACCCCCATCATGGCCAGTTCGGATGAGAACGTCCGAGGCGCCGAAGTCGATGACGCGGGGGCCGTCCTCGGCGAGCATCACATTGGCCGGTTTCAGGTCCCGGTGGACCATCCCCGCGCGATGGATGTCGCGCAGGGCCTCGGCGAGGCCGGCGGCGGGTTCGCGCAACTTCGGCAGCGGCAGGGGGCCGTGGCGGCGGATGTGGGTACCGAGGTCCTCGCCCGGGATGTGGAGCGTGGCCGTCCAGGGGCGCGGCGCGGCGTCGGCGTCCACGACGGGAGCGGTGAAGGCGCCGCTGACCTGGTGGGCGGCGACCACCTCGCGGCGATGGGGGTCCCCCCGCTCGCGCGAAGCCGAGAGTGGGGGAGGATGCGGAACTCGTCGTCGGCGGCGGCGTGCTGCGCCTGCACCACCTTGAGGGCGAGGCGGCGGCCGGAGGCGGAGCGGGCCAGGTGGACCACGCCCATGCCGCCGGGGTCGAGACGGTCCTCGATCCGGTAGCCACCCGCCTGCGCCGGGTCCGTCTCGCGCAGCGCCATCCCGTACGTTCCCCCCGTTCCGTACCGTTCGACGATCCCGAACGAGGGTATCCGTACTCTTCCGGGCACCCCAGGGGCCCCGGAAGCCGCGCTCACGGACCCTAGAACTGGATCGAGTTGATGGTCTCCGCTATCGAGTTGAGGAACCGCTGGATGTCGTCGGCCATGCCTGTCGAGGCCAGGAAGAAGCCGAACAGCACGGCGACGACGGCGGGGCCGGCCTTCAGGGATCCGCCACGGATCAGCACCACCAAGATGATCGCCAACAGCAACACCACTGACAGCGAAATGGCCACAACAGATCACACCCTCGGTCGGTCCGCTCTCCCGGCCCTGGGATGCAACCCCGCGCACCCCCGCCAGAACCATCGTGCCACCAACCGGGCCTCGCTATGCGGCACGTGACGTTTCGTTCGCCACACCTGTGCCGGATCTGTGCGGGTGCGTCGGACGCGGTCACCTCTCGCGTTGCGCGCGTACAGCAATTCGGGGGAACACCGGCGGAGAGAATTCGACGGGTTCGTTTCCATCGGCACACAACGTGTTCGTCGGCAATTCGAATTGTGGATGAGTTGATCATTCCATCGGAGTCGGCTCCTGACCATATGCACCTTTTAGTCGGGATGAATCCGGACAAGGAGGGTGTCCAACAGGTGTCTGCCAGGTGCATGTTCGTTGTACACGCGAGTTCGAACGCAATAACCCGGAACGACCTCGCAGGTTTTACGAAATCCCATAGGCAACGCTAGGGTGCCTCAGATGTTCCATGCTGCCTCGTCCCCCGCATGCGCAGCGAGGGCCTGGATCTACTCCCCCGGCTTCCGGTGGGAGGGTCTGTGAACAACTCGCTGCGACCGCACGGCCACAACAGAGCGCCACTCCCCCCGGCAGAGTCGTCGGCGGACGGAGTGCCGAGTCCGCGCTCGCCTCAGAACAAGAAGGCTCAGGCGGACAACAGACCCGCGTCCGGCGGTGCCAAGCAGCGCGACGCGTTCTTCGACAACGCCAAGTACCTGGCGATCGTGCTCGTCGCCATAGGCCACGCCTGGGAGCCGATCAAGGGCGACAGTCGCATCCTGGAGGCCGTGTACACCGTCGTGTACACCTTCCACATGCCGGCGTTCATCATCATCTCCGGCTTCTTCTCGCGCAGTTTCGACGCGAGCCCCAACCGGCTGAAGCGGCTGATCACCGGCGTCGCCGTGCCGTACGTCGTCTTCGAGACGGCCTACCCGCTCTTCAAGCGCTGGATCGACGACGACCCCAGCCAGAACATCAGCCTGCTGGACCCGTGGTACCTGACGTGGTTCCTGTGTGCGCTGTTCATCTGGCGGATGACCACCCCCATCTGGAAGATGGTGCGCTGGCCGCTGCCGATCGCGCTCGGCCTCGCCATGGCGGGGACCGTCACCCCGGAGATCGGCGACGACCTGGATCTGCAGCGGGTCCTGCAGTTCCTGCCGTACTTCGTGCTGGGCCTGATCATGAAGGCCGAGCACTTCCACATGGTGCGCACGCGCACGGTGCGGATGCTGTCCGTGCCGGTAGGAGCGGTCGCGTTGGCCTTCGCCTGGTGGGCGGTGCCGCGGATGAACACCGCGTGGTTCTACCACCGTGACGCCGCGCAGGAGCTGGCCGCGCCGTGGTGGAGCGGGCCGGTCATGGTGCTGGCGATGTTCGGCTGCTCGCTGCTGCTGACGGCCTGCTTCTTCGCGTGGGTGCCGCGCCGGCACATGTGGTTCACGGCGCTCGGCGCGGGCACGCTGTACGGCTATCTGCTGCACGGCTTCGTGGTGAAGGCCGGCGACTACCAGGGCTGGTTCGAGCACGCCTGGCTGGAGCGGCCGCTCGGCGAGATCTTCGTCACCGTGCTCGCGGCCGTCGGCGTGACGCTGTTGTGCACCGCGCCCGTGCAGCGGGTGTTCCGGTTCGCGATGGAGCCGAAGATGGAGTGGGCGTTCAAGCGGGATGCCGCGGAGTTGGCTCGGGAGCGGGAGAAGCGGGAGGGGTCCGCCGCTCGCGAGAAGGTCAACGCCTGAATCGAGTAGTGGGACATCAGTCGGCTTTCAGACCGAGAAGTGCGCGCATCCGTGCGTACTTCTCGGTCAGTCGTTTCCGGGTCGGTTCGTCGAGGGTGGCGAGGCGGTTGGGGTCGGCGTTGTGGGCCAGGTCTGCCTGCTTCACGAGGAGTGCGCCGGGGGTTTCGAGGATGCGGGCGGCGTAGGCCTCGGGGGGTTCTCCGGGGCGCTTGGTGAGGGCCAGCACCATGGCCTTGGTGCGGGGGCTCAGGGGGGCCTCTTCCAGCCACTGGGCGGTCAGGGCGTCGTCCTCCACGGCGTCGTGGAGCCAGGCTGCGGCGATCTGGTCTTCGTCGCCGCCGCGTGTGCGGACGCCTTCTGCCACGGCTGCGAGGTGCTCGGTGTAGGGGTGTCCGGCCTTGTCGGTCTGGGTTGCGTGGGCGGTTCGGGCGATGTCCTCTACGGCGGTCAGGGACAGCGGGGTTCTGGAGGTCTCGGTCACGCGTCCAGTGTCCCGCCCCCGCCATCGGCCTGAACGGCCTCGTCCGCAAACGCCGGACGGGCTGAAATGCCTGGCCCGGCGCCGAAAAGGACCGTGCGTGCGGAGCGCCCTACGGGTGGGGGGTTGGGGACAGAGCCCCCGTGGGTCAGTGCGGCAGTGTTGTCTGAGCCGTTGGGCCCTCTCGGCAGATCAGCAGGAGGGCTCGGTCGTCGTTGACGTCCTTCGCCACCGCTTCGATGAGGTGCCAGGCGGCGCCGTGGAAGCCGCCGGCGACGTAGCGGTCGGCCTCGCCGGTGAGGCGGTCGATGCCCTCGACGATGTCGCGGTCCGAAGTTTCGACGAGGCCGTCCGTGAACAGCATCAGTACGTCTCCGGGGCGGAGGGAGCCCTTCACGGGGTCGAACTGGGCGCCGTCGTACACGCCGAGGAGGGGGCCCTCGGCGGCCTTCTCCTCCCAGCGGCCGCTGCCCGCGCTGAGCTGGAGGCCCGGGGGGTGGCCCGCGGAGTAGAGCTCGTAGTCGCCCGAGTCCAGGTCCAGGACCAGGTGGATGGACGTGGCGAAGCCCTCGTCCCAGTCCTGGCGGAGCAGGTAGCCGTTGGCCGCCGGGAGGAACGCGTGTGGGGGCAGGCTGCCGAGCAGGCCGCCGAAGGCCCCTGACAGGAGGAGGGCGCGGGAGGCCGCGTCCATGCCTTTGCCCGAGACGTCGGTCAGGACGACTTCCAGGGTGCGGCCGCCGTTGGTGCGGGCCGCCACCACGAAGTCGCCCGAGAAGGACTGGCCGCCCGCCGGGCGCAGGGCCATCTCACGATGCCAACCGTGCGGCAGCTGCGGCAACTTGCTCTGGACGCGGATACGTTCGCGCAGGTCGAAGAGCATCGTGCCGCCGCGCCGCCAGGGCACGCCCACACGGCTGCGGAACTGCGCGATGAGCAGGCCGAAGAAGCCGCACGCCGCCACGACCAGGACCACGCCCGGGGTGACGCGGGACGGGCCCTCCGTGTACGGGCCCAGCTGCACCGACTCGACGATGAGGCCGGTGGCCGCCGCCGCGTACAGGCCCAGCAGGCTCGCCGGGCGCAGCAGCAGTCCGCCGGCGACGATGGGGAGCACCAGCGCGGCCGGTGAGAACCACACCGGGTTGGCCATCGTCAGGGCGCAGATCAGCGGGACCGTCAGCAGCAGGCCGGCCAGCGCGATCCAGTCGGAGCCGTCACCGCGGAAGTAGTCCACAGCGCTTCTGCGCACGCCGACGCGGGCCCGGTGCCACTGCATCTTCAACCGGGCCGTGAACGTCTCGGCCACCGTGCGCCGCTCTCGTCCTGCTGCCATTAGTTCGGGACCCTATCCATCGGACCAGTTGCTTGGCACGGGAGGTCCCACTTGTCCCCCGTCCGAGGTTCGACTTCACAGTGAACTTCACGGAAAGCCGGCTTGGCCCCGGCACCGAGAAATTCCCTCGCTCGTCCCGCAATGCCCTGGTAGGCATGTTTCATGGCGAAAGACAGTGCGAGCGGCAGCGACCGTCCGGTCGCCACCGGCCCCGACCTGCGGGTGCTACGGCAGGACGAATGGGGCATCTGGTACGACGGCCTGATCCGCGCCTTCAGCGGAGTCCCGGAGGCAGCCGAGGAGCGGGAGTTGTGGGACTCCCTCACCGAGCTCGACCGTTCCCTCGGCGCCTGGGACGGGGACACCTGCGTGGGGACGGCCGGCGCGTTCAGCTTCCGGCTCACCGTGCCCGGCGGAGCCGCCGTGCCCGCCGCCGGGGTCACGATGGTCAGCGTCGCCGGTACGCACCGCAGGCGCGGCGTCCTTACGTCGATGATGCGCCGGCAGCTGGACGACGTACGCGAGTGGGGCTGGCCGGTCGCGGTACTGACCGCCTCCGAGCCGGAGATCTACGGCCGGTTCGGCTACGGCGTCGGCACCTTCCAGGTGAGCGCCGAGATCGACACCGCGCGCGTGCGGCTGTCCGTGCCGACCGGCACCGACGACGTACGTCTGCGCTACGCCGTACCGGCCGACGTCCTCGACGTGTGCGAGGCGGTGTACGCACGCAAGGTGTCCGCCCGGCCGGGGATGCTCGCGCGGCTGCCCGGCTGGGAGCGGCTCGGGCTGCTCGACCCGGAGAGCGACCGGGAGGGCGCGTCGCCACTGCAGTGCGTGCTGGCCGAGCTGGACGGCGAGGTCGTCGGGTACGCACGCTTCGGCGTCAAGCCGGAGTGGGACGGCAACGGCCCCTGTGGTGCCGTGCACCTGCGGGACGTCCAGGCCCTGACCCCGGCGGCGGAGGCGGCGCTGTGGCGGTTCCTGTTCGGCATCGACCTGACGTCCAAGGTGACGGTGCGGTCACGGCCGGTGGACGAGGCGTGGCAGCACCAGGTTTCGGACATCCGGCGGTGCGGTGTACGGGTGAAGGACGCCCTGCACGTACGGCTGGTGGATGTCGGGCACGCGCTGGCGGCGAGGACGTATCAGGCGCCGGTGGACGTCGTGTTCGAGGTCGAGGACGCCTTCTGCCCCTGGAACTCGGGGCGTTGGCGGCTGATGGGGGATGCCAAGGGTGCGTCGTGCGAGCGTACGACGGACGCCGCCGATCTCTCCTTGTCCGTACGGGAGTTGGGGGCGGCCTATCTCGGCGGCGTGAGCCTGGCGGCGCTGGGTGGCGCCGGGCGGGTGCGGGAGCTGCGGCAGGGGGCGTTGGCGGAGGCGTCCGTGGGGTTCGCTTCCACGGTGGCTCCGTGGCTGCCGCACGGGTTCTGACGCCGGGTCAACCGGTCGCGGGGATCGGTTGCGGGGTCGGTCACGGTGTCTGGCAGTTCGGGCACCAGAAGAGGTTGCGGGCGGCCAGGTCGGCGGTGCGGATCTCGCCGTCGCAGATGTGGCAGGGCAGGTTGGCCCGGCGGTAGACGTAGACCTCGCCGCCGTGGTCGTCGACGCGGGGCGGGCGGCCCATCGCCTCCGGGGTGTGCTCGGGGCGGACGGTGTCGATGCGGTTGTTGCGGACGCCCTCGCGCATGAGGTCGACGAGGTCCGTCCAGATGGCGTCCCACTGGGCGGGGGTGATGTCCTTGCCCGTGCGGTACGGGTCGATGCGGTGCCGGAAGAGGACCTCGGCGCGGTAGACGTTGCCGACGCCGGCGATGACCTTCTGGTCCATCAGCAGGGCGGCGATGGTCGTACGGCTGCGGGAGATTCTGCTGTAGGCGGTGTGCGGGTCCGCGTCCGCTCGGAGGGGGTCCGGGCCCAGGCGGTCGTGTATCGCTTGCTTCTCCGTGTGCGTGATGAGGGCGCAGGTGGTGGGGCCGCGGAGGTCGACGTACGCGGTGGTGTTCGCGAGGCGCAGGCGGACGGTGTCCGTGGGTGGGGGTGCGGGGGCGTCGCCGAAGTTGACCTTGCCGAAGAGGCCGAGGTGGATGTGGACCCAGTCGGTGTCGCGGAAGGCGAGGAAGAGGTGTTTGCCGTGGGCCTCGGTGCGGGTGAGTTCTGCACGGTCGAGGAGGGCCGCGGCGTCCGAGAACTTGCCCTGGGGGCTGGTGACGCGGGGGGTGGTGCCGAGGAATGCGG
This sequence comes from Streptomyces sp. NBC_01017, assembly GCF_045162795.1. NCBI lineage: Bacteria > Bacillati > Actinomycetota > Actinomycetes > Kitasatosporales > Streptomycetaceae > Streptomyces > Streptomyces sp. NBC_01017. Next base: position 7,077,142 of record NZ_CP108683.1, on the reverse strand, counting down.
TGGCGTAGTCCTGGGCCAGACGGTGGATGGTGTGGCCCTCGGGCACGGTGGCTCCTTGTTGGTGTGCGGGTGCCTGCCGGCGGTGCGGCGGGATGTTTCGCCCCCGCCGCCCCTACCCTTCCCGTCCTCCAGGGGCTCCGCCCCTTCGACCCCGGACCTGGGGGCTGCCGCCCCCAGACCCCCGCTTCGGCCCTGAACGGGCCTCGTCCTCAAACGCCGGACAGGCTGAAGTGCTGGACCGGCGTCTTCAGGCGCCGTCCTGTGGCGCCTGTGACTACTGCTGCGGGTGGTGCGGCGGGATCGGGGGGAGGTCGCCGGTCGTTTCGTAGGCCGAGAGCATTTCGATGCGGCGGGTGTGGCGGCCCTCGCCCGAGTACGGGGTGTTGAGGAAGGTCTCGACGAACTTGGTCGCCTCGTCCTGGGTGTGCATGCGGGCGCCCACGGCGACGACGTTGGCGTTGTTGTGCTGGCGGCCGAGGGAGGCCGTCTCCTCGCTCCAGGCCAGCGCCGCGCGGACGCCCTTGACCTTGTTGGCGGCGATCTGCTCGCCGTTGCCCGAGCCGCCGATCACGATGCCGAGGGCGTCGGGGTCCGCGGCCGTCTTCTCCGCCGCGCGGAGGCAGAAGGGCGGGTAGTCGTCCTGGGCGTCGTAGATGTGGGGGCCGCAGTCCACCGGGTCGTGGCCGGCCGCCTTGAGCCAGTCGACGAGGTGGTTCTTGAGTTCGAAGCCCGCATGGTCGGAGCCGAGATACACGCGCATGGAATGAGTGTGACACGGGTGTTTCGGGGCAGCAGCGCCGGGTGTCAATCGCATCAAATGTGACGCACACCATGGAAGCTCAAGAAAACCTCAAGTAACAATCCCGAATCAAAGGTTCCCGAATCCGTTCTCCTCCGATTCACTGGTCCGACTCGTACGCCTCATGCACCCCGCTAGTACGAGGACCGCTCACCACGGCGCAAAGGAAATCCGTTCCATGACTTCGCAGCCGACCCAGAAATCGGCCGGATCGGCCGAACCGGCCGCAGGCGGCCACGGTCTACAGGCCGGGCTCAAGAACCGCCATCTGTCCATGATCGCCATCGGCGGTGTCATCGGCGCCGGACTCTTCGTCGGGTCCAGCTCCGGTATCGCCACCGCGGGCCCCGGCATCCTTCTCTCGTACGCCCTCGTCGGCACGCTCGTGGTGCTGGTGATGCGGATGCTCGGTGAGATGTCCGCGGCGAACCCGACCTCCGGATCGTTCTCCGCCCACGCCGACCGCGCGCTCGGCAGCTGGGCCGGCTTCTCCATCGGCTGGCTGTACTGGTTCTTCTGGGTGGTCGTGCTGGCGGTCGAGGCGACCGCCGGTGCGGTGATCCTGGAGGGCTGGATCCCGGCCGTCCCGCAGTGGGGCTGGGCCCTGATCGTGATGGTGGTGCTGACCGCCACCAACCTCGTCTCCGTCGGGTCGTACGGCGAGTTCGAGTTCTGGTTCGCCGGGATCAAGGTCGTCGCCATCGCCGCGTTCATCATCATCGGCGGGCTGGCCGTGTTCGGGCTGCTGCCCGGCGTCGACAGCGAGCAGGCCGGGCTGAGCAACCTCACCGAGCACGGCGGATTCCTGCCCAACGGGCCCGGTGCCATCCTCACCGGTGTGCTGCTCGTCGTCTTCTCCTTCATGGGCAGTGAGATCGCCACCCTCGCCGCCGGTGAGTCCGAGAACCCGCAGCAGGCCGTCACCAAGGCCACCAACAGCATCATCTGGCGTGTCGCCGTCTTCTACCTCGGCTCGATCTTCGTCGTCGTGGCCCTGCTGCCGTGGGACAGCAAGTCCATCGCCGACGACGGCTCGTACGTCGCGGCGCTCAACTCCCTCGGCATCCCGCACGCCGGTCAGATCATGAACTTCATCGTGCTGACCTCGGTGCTGTCCTGCCTCAACTCCGGCCTCTACACCGCCTCCCGCATGGCCTTCTCCCTCGGCCAGCGCGGTGACGCGCCGAAGTCCTTCGGCCGCACGACCGGCAACGGCGTGCCGCGCACGGCGATCCTCGTGTCCGTCGTGTTCGGCTTCGTGGCCGTGTTCTTCAACTACAAGTTCCCGGACTCCGTCTTCCTCTTCCTGGTCAACTCCTCCGGTGCGGTCGCGCTGTTCGTCTGGCTGGTGATCTGCTTCTCGCAGCTGCGCATGCGGAAGATCATCCAGGCCGAGGCGCCGGAGAAGCTGGTCGTGAAGATGTGGCTGTACCCGTATCTGACCTGGGCCACGGCCGCGCTGATCGTGTTCGTCCTCGGCTACATGCTCACCGACACCGAGCACGACGGCCGCAAGACCGTGCTGCTGTCGCTGCTGGTGGCCGCGCTCGTGCTGGTCGTCGCCTTCGTCAAGCAGAAGGTGCGCGGCGGCGGACACGGCCCCGCGAGTGTCGAGGCCGCTGCCGCGTCGGACGCGCCGCGCGACGAGGTCAAGACCGGCTGACCCGGACCGGCTGACCCCTGCCTCCCTCGGCCTCGGGCTGAGGAACAGGCTGAGAGTCGGGCTGAGAAACAGGCCGAGGGGCCCTTGGGACGCTTGCGCGTTTCGAGGGCCCCTCGGCTTTTGCGCTCACAGCACGGTGAAGCTCTCCTTCACCTTCTCGTAGGTCTTCAGTGCCTGCTCTTCCATGTCCGGCTGGTACCACGTGTTGATCTGGTACGACTTCCCGTCGACCGTGAAGCCCAGCAGCCGGGCGTGCCAAGGGAGATCGTTGAGGGTGAAGGTGTACTCCCAGACCACCGCCGGGTGTCCGCGGAACGTCGTCCGCTCCAGGCGGATCTTGTTGTAGTCCCGGCCCTGTTGGGCGTTCTGCTCCGACTTCTGCCAGGAGTCCATGAGGTCGTTGCGGGCCAGGGAGGACTTGGCGGCGAGTTCCTGCTTGGCGTCCGGTGACGTGTAGTGCACCTCCGACCCGGTCTTGACGTCCCGCTGCCAGCCCTCGGGCGGCGCCCACGCGAACCCGCCCGCCTCACGGCGCGCGCCGGGCGGCAGGCTCTGCGGCCTCGACGTGCCCTCCACCGTGGACGAGGGGCCGGCGCCCGGGGAGGACGCGGCCGAGGAGAGCGGCGACTGGGAGGAGCTTGCCTTGTCGTCCTCGGGCGAACCGGAGTTGGCCACCAGGACGACCGCCACGACGGCGCCGGCGGCGACGCTTGCGACGGCGGCGATGAGAGTCGTACGGCGATGCCGCCCGCGTCGGCGTACGGCCGGGACCGCGGGGCCGGGGAGTTCGCCGGGCGGCATGGCGGGAGGGGTGGGAGGCCTGGCGCCGTAGGGGCCGGGACCGGGACCGGGGCCGCCGGGTGCGGGGCCCGGCGCCGGCGCCGGCCGCCGCTCGGTCACCGCTTCGGAGCGCACCAGGGAGACGCCGTTGCGGCGGGGTGCCGCGCCACCGGAATCGCCGGCCGGGGTGGGCGAGCGGACCTCTGAACTGGCTCGGGAGGCGAGCTCGGTGGAGGCGTTGGAGGCGCGAGAGGGGTTCTCCGTCGCTGGGGGCGGGGTGCCGTTGGAGGGAGCAGAGGCGACCGCTTCGGGCGCGGGCGCCTTGACCTCGGGTGTGGCCGGGACGCGAGCGGTCGGGGTTGGGGTGAGGGGTGGGGTGGGTGTGGGAGTAGGAGTGGGTGTGGGTGTGAGGTTCGGTGGCGGTGGCGGTGGCGGGATGGCGTCGCGTACGTCGTCCGGCTGCCGGGGATCGGGCCTGGGCGGGACGCGGGGGGCCTCCAGGTAGGCGGGGGTCGGCGATTCCCCTGGGGAATTCGGGTTCCAGGGGAGGTGATGGGTCGCCGTTGCCGATGCGGGGTGGTCGGGGGTGGCTGCCGCGGAGTCCGGGGCCGCGCCGCCGCGTTCGGGCTCGGGCTCGGGCTCGGGCTCGGGCTCGGGCTGAGACTTGGGGCGGGCGGGTTCAGGGTGCGGGCCGGGTATGGGTTCGGGTCCGCTCCGATGTACGGGGGCGGGGCTTCGTGCAGGGGCCGGGCCTCGTGCGGAGTCGGGGCTGCGTGCGGGGTCAGGGCCGCGTGCGGGGTCAGGGCCGCGTGCGGGGTCAGGGCCGCGTGCGGGGTCAGGGCCCGGTGCGGGTTCGGAGTGGCGTACGGAGTCGGAGCCCGGCGCGGGTTCAGAGCCGCGCATGGGATCAGGACCACGTGCGTAGTCGGAGCCCGACGCGGGCTCAGAGCCGTGTACGGAATCAGGACCACGTGCGGACTCGGAACCGCGTACAGGTTCAGAGCCGGGTGCGGAGACGGAGTTGCGGTCAGAGTCAGAGCCCCATACGGAATCAGAGCCACGCTCGGAGTCAGGCCCCCGTACGTAATCAGAACCTCGTACGGAGTCAGGGCCCCGTACTGCTTCAGGCCCATGCTCTGCGTCCCGCTCGGGACGAGGCACCGGTTCGGGCCCTGCGCCGAGCGCCGGGCCGGCTTCCGGCACGGACGTGCTCGGCGGGGCCGGGTCGGGTGCCGCACCACGGGCGGGACCGAGGGGCCCCTCGCCCAACGCTCCAGAGCCGGTAGCGGTCCCCGCGCCCAACGCACCGGGCCCGGCAGCGCCCTCGGCGTCCAACGGCCCGGGGCCGGCGCCGGGCCTCGCGTCCAACCGTCCGGGAACCGCAGCAGTCCCCGCGCCCAACACACCGGAATCGGCAACGCTCTCCGCGTCCAACCGCCCGAGGCCGGGGGCAGGCCTCCCCTCCAACCGCCCGGGGCCGTCGGCAGCATCAGTGTCCAACCGCCCAGGCTCGGCGACAGCCCCAGCGTCCCACCGCCCAGGGCCCTCAGCAGCTCCCGTGTCCAACGCACCGGAATCGGCAACGCTCTCCGCGCCCAACGGCCCGGGGCCGGCGCCAGCCCCAGCGTCCGACTGGCCTGGGCCCGCAGCAGTCCCCGCGCCCAACCCACCGGAATCGGCAACGCCCTCGGCGCCCAACGGCCCGGGGCCGGCGCCAGCCCCAGCGTCCAACTGGCCTGCGCCGACGACAGCCCCAGCATCCAACCGCCCAGGGCCCGCAGCAGACCCCGCGCCCAACCCACCGGAACCGGCAACACCCTCCGCGCCCAACCCCCCAAGGCCGGCGCCAGCCCCAGCATCCAACCGCCCAGGGCCCGCAGCAGACCCCACGCCCAACCCACCGGAACCGGCAACACCCTCCGCGCCCAACCCCCCAAGGCCGGCGCCAGCCCCAGCATCCAACCGCCCAGGGCCCGCAGCAGACCCCACGCCCAACCCACCGGAACCGGCAACACCCTCCGCGCCCAACCCCCCAAGGCCGGCGCCAGCCCCAGCGTCCGACTGGCCTGGGCCGGCGGCAGCCCCAGCGCGCGGCCGCCCGGGGCCCGCAGCAGCCCCCGCGTCCAACTCACCGGGCCCAGCGACCGGCCCCCCAGGCCCCGCCATGGTCTCTGGCTCGCCACCCCACGGCGCGCCCATGGCCGGCGCCGGTGGTGTCACCGGCATTGTCGGGGTGGGTGCCGGGAAGGCCACCGGCTGGAGGGCCGTTTCCAGGGGGTCCAGGCCGGGGCGGAGGGTGGGGTCCTTGTCCAGGAGCGCGGCGAGGATGTTGCGCAAGGGGCCTGTCGTGGGCGGAAGTTCGGGCTCCTCGTACAGGACCGCGTGCAGGGTCGCGAGGGTCGTGTCGCGGGAGAAGGGGGAGCGGCCGGCGAGGGCCGCGCACAGGGTGGCGCCCAGGGACCAGATGTCCGACGGTGGGCCCTGGGGGCGCCCGGAGATGCGCTCGGGGGCCATGTAGTCGGGTGAGCCGACCAGCATGCCGACCATGGTGAGCGCCTTCGCGTCCTGGATCGCCGCGATGCCGAAGTCCGTCAGGACGACCCGGCCCCGCCCGCGTGCCACCTCCGTCTCCACCAGGACGTTGCCCGGCTTGATGTCACGGTGGAGCACCCCCCGGTCGTGGACCTGGCGCAGAGCCGCGAGCAGGCCGATGCCGATCCGGGCCGTCTCGCACGGGCCCAGCGGTCCCTCCTCCGCCATGATGCGTTCCAGGGAGCGGCCGGCCACCAACTCCATGACGATCCACAGGCGTTCGCCCTCGTCGACCACGTCGTAGACCCGTACGACATTGGGGTGGTCGATCCTCGCCGTCGCCCTCGCCTCACGCAGGGTGCGTTCACGGCGTGTGCGGGTGTCCTCCGGGTCGAGGCCGTCGATGCGCATTTCCTTGACGGCGACCAGACGATCAAGAATTTCGTCGACCGCTCGCCACACGCGCCCCATTCCCCCCTGGCCAATACTCTCGACCAGTCGATAGCGCCCCGTCACCAGTAAACCTGGAACCCCACCGCTCCTCGTATTTCCCATATTCCCCGGCAATCCACTGCACCCCCCTCGATGCCGCACCAGACATTCGCCATTGAAACACAATGGTCACACTTCAGGCTGTACCAGCATAGTGCGGAGAAATCTTGTGGTACCTCTTCAAGTACTGCGAATTCAGGCGCAGGCAAGGGGGACGAACATGAGTTCTCGTCGCACGACGGCCATCGCGGGATCGCTGGTCGCGACATCTTTCTCGGCAGTGATGATCCTTTCCTTCACTGCCAGTGCGGACGACCAGGGACCCGGGAGCAGCAAGGGGGGAAAGGTCATCGACGAGGCGCCGGCGGGCGTGAAGCTCACCACCGAACTGCCCGAGAAAATCTCGGTGAACAACAGTTCGCAGGAAACCGAGATCACTGCCACCGTCAAGAACGAAGGGACCAAGGACAGCGGAAAGATCCAGCTTTTGGTCGTCGGGTTCGACGGCCTGACGGTCAAGAATGTCGAGGGCTGCTCGGCGATCGAGAAAAACAGTCTTCCGGAGGGCTCGAACAGCGGTTTCGCCTGCCCCGTCGACAATCTCCCCGCCGGTGACTCGAAGTCGTATGCGGTGGACGCGACGTACGACCTCGGCAAGGAGGGCAAGATCTGCCTCCCCGTCCAGACCGGTGACGGCAAGAAGACGTACTGGCAGCAGGGCCCGGTGCCGTTCGGTACGACGAACCCGTCACCGGATGCTCCGGCCACCCCGCTGCTGCTCGGCACCGACAACAAGCCGGTCGCTCCGGGCGCCGACGAGCTGCCCAAGACCGGCCTCGGCCGGGACGTCCTGCCGCTGGGCGCGGCCGGCGCGACGCTGATCGCGGCCGGTGCGGCCGGGCTGTGGTGGTCTCAACTGCGGCGGCCTCGGCGGTCGCAGGAGGGCTGAGACGGGAGGGCTGAGACGGGAGAGCTGAGGCGCGAGGGCTGAGAGGTGACGGGGCCCGTCCGGCACAGAAACGGGCTCCGTCCGGCACAGAAGCAAGCCCCGTCCGACGCAGGAATGCCCTGTCCGGCACAGGAATGGCCCGTCCGACGCAGAACACGAAGAGGCTCGCCGGGTGCTGCACGACCCGGCGAGCCTCTTCCGCTGGAACTACGGCGTCAGCGGTTGGCGAACTTCCAGGCGGTGGGCAGCGCGCCCATCGCGAGGGCCGCCTTGAGGGCGTCGCCGATCAGGAACGGGGTGAGGCCGGCCGCGATCGCGGCGGTCGCCGACATGCCGGTGGCGAGGGCCAGGTAGGGGACGCCGACGGCGTAGATGATCGCCTCGCCCAGCAGCATGGCACCCGCGGTGCGCAGGGCGGTGCGGTCGGCGCCGCGGCGGGCCAGGGCGCCGACGACGGTGGACGCGAGGATCATGCCGAGGATGTAGCCGAAGGACGGGGCCGCGGCGCCGGAGGTGCCGTCCGCGAACCACGGCACGCCCGCGATGCCCGCCAGCGCGTACAGCGCGAGGGAGAGGAAGCCGCGGCCGGCGCCGAGGGCCGTGCCGACCAGCAGCACCGCGAGGGTCTGGCCGGTCACCGGCACCGGGGAGCCCGGCACGGGCACGGCTATCTGGGCCGCGAGGCCGGTGAGCGCGGCACCGCCGACGACGAGCGCGATGTCGCGGACGCGGGAGGCCGGGAGCAGGTCGGCGAGGACCTGTCCGGTGCGGGCGGGGGCGGCGGCAGCGGTGCTCATGGGGACTCCGCGAGGTGAGGGCAGTACGGGACGCTGTGACGCTATCCCAGCGTGTGCATGCCCATCACCGTCAGTGGTCGACAAAGGGCGGATCACGGGGTTGGTGGGCTCCGGACAAAGGATGGGGGTTACACCGGGTACGAGGTGACGCCGGTCACTGAGGCGGGGACGTCCAGCTCACAGGCCGGTCTGCCGTCTCGCCCGTCGGTCGCCGTCTGGGCAGCGGTGGCCCGTTTTGCTAGCTTCGAGCGCATGGTCGCCCAGTCCCGGAACTTCTCGTCGCGTCGCCACGTCGACCTGCGACGCGTGGGCGCGGCCGCCTGTCGCCGTCCGGGGTGAGTCGGCCCGTCGGTTCGACTCGCCCGCATCAGACGGCGCAGTGTCGGACCGGCTCCCGAGGAAGTTCCCCATGCCCCGTATCGCGGCACCCACCCTTTCGGCTTCGGCCTCGACGTCGACCTCATCGTCGGCCTCGGCCTCGAAATCGTCTCCGATCCCCCGTGTCTCCGACCGCGACCGGCGCCGGACCAGCGCCAGCGTCATCCTGCGGTCCGTCCTTGAGCACGGGCCGGTGGCACGCAGCACCATCGCCCGGCTGACCGGCCTGTCACCGGCGTCGGTGACCGACCACTGCGCCCGTCTCGCCGAGCTCGGGTTCGTCCGGGAGGCCACCGCACCCCGGCGGTCCAACGGCGTCGGCCGGCCACACGTACCCCTCGACATGGACAACTCGCGGTTCGTGGTGGGCGGGGTGCACGTGGCGGTGCCGTACACCACGGTGGCGCTGCTCGATCTGCGTGGACGGGTCGTCGCCGAACGGGAGTTGAAGCACTCGGGTGCCCCGGATCCGTACGGCGTCCTGGCCCGCGCCGCCGACGGGCTCGCCGCGCTGCTGGACGCGGCGCCGGGCAGCCGGCCGCTCGGTGTCGGCTTCGCCGCGGGCGGCTGGGTGGACCGGGACTCCGGGACCGTCGTCGAGCATCCGATGCTGGGCTGGCGCGAGGTGCCGGTGCGGGAGGTGCTCGGCGCACACACCGGGCTGCCGGTCCATGTGGACGGGCACGCGCGGGCGTTGGTGAACGCGGAGCGCCTCTTCGGGCGGGCGCGCGGCAGCCGGAGCGTGCTGCATCTGTTCGTCGGCAATGTGGTCGACGCGGCGTTCGCCACCAACGACGAGGTGCACCACGGCCCCCGCTCGCAGGCCGGCGCCATCGCCCATCTGCCGGTGCCCGGCGGTACGGAGACCTGTGACTGCGGGCGGGTCGGCTGCCTCCAGGCCGAGCTGAGCGAGCAGACGTTGTGCCGACGGGCGCGGGCCGCCGGCGTCATCGACGGGGCGAACCCGACGCATGTCGTGCGCGCGGCGGCGGGCGGGGACCCGGTGGCGGTAGGGCTGTTGACCGACCGGGCGCGGATGACGGGCCGGGCGGTGGGGCTGCTGCTCGACGTGCTCAACCCGGAGACGGTCGTCGTCACCGAGATCGGCATTCTGAGCCGGGAGGACTGCCTGGGCTCGCTGCGCGCAGCGGTGGGGACCGAGCGGGCGGCGGCCGTCGTGCCGTCCAGTTTCGCGGATTCGGTGCTTGCCACGGCCGGTGGCTCGGTGGCGCTGGACGTGCTGTACCGGGATCCGCTGGGCGCGTCCTTCGAGCGCGTCACCTGAGGCTATTTAATTCAGAAACTCGGAATATTGACAGGGACCGCCGATGACCAGGAACATCCTGCTCATGAGCCCGTTCGTGAGCTGTCGCACCCACTGTTGCTGACACGTTGCCGCGTGTGAAGCGCTCATTTCTTCCTGTGTGAATTCCCTTTCTCCGGCTTCTCCTGCCCGGAATTCCGCATGCTTTCTTGACCTTTTCTCACTCACGGAGTCCTCCCATGTCTTCTTCTCCTGTGCCGGGTGTCGACCGACGGTTCTTCCTCACCTCCCTGCTCGGCGCCGCGGCCGGCGTCGCCGGACTCAGCGGCTGCGCCGACGGCAGCGCGGCCGCCGCGGACGAGGGCGCCTCGACCGCCCCGCTGGCCAAGAACGTGCCCGCCGGCACGAGCCTGAAGATCGCCTCGTACCAGAACACCCAGCAACTTCAGTTCAGACTGGCCAAGCTGGGCGATCCGCCCTTCACGGTCAGCAACTGGCTGAACATCGGTGCCGGGCCCGATGTCATCAACGCCTTCCGGGCCAAATCCCTGGACCTCGCCAACAACGCGGGCATTCCGCCGATCCAGGCGTACTACCAGGGCTTCGACGCGAAGATCGTGGCGATCAACATCACCCGCAAGCCCAACTACCTCTTCGCCACCAAGCCCGGCAGCGACATCCGGTCGGTCGACGACTTCAAGCGCAGGCGGCTCGCCTTCTCGCAGGGCCAGGCGCAGGGCGTCGTCCTGTTGCGTGCCCTGAAGAAGGCGGGGCTGAAGTACGACGACGTGGAGCTGGTCCCGCTGACCAGCAACCAGTTCCTCACGGCCCTGCAGTCCGGGCAGGTCGACATCGCCCCGCTCGCCAACAGTCAGGCGCCCGCCTATCTGAAGCAGTACGAGGGCAAGGGCGCCCGCATCGTCACGACCGACGTCGTGGACCTGCTCAGCCTGCTGTGGGCGCCGGTCTCGGTGCTGAACGACTCCGCGAAGGCCGCCGCGATCGCCGCGTACATCCCGTACTGGGCCAAGGGCCAGGTGTGGACGTACGAGCACCCCGACGTCTGGAACCGCGAGTTCTACGTCAAGACGCAGAACCTGACCCTGCCTCAGGCCGAGGCGATCACCGAGCTCGCCAACAAGCCGCTGTTCCCGCCGAGCTGGGACGAGGCCATCACGTGGGAGCAGGAGACCGCGGATCTGCTCGCGGAGGGCGGGTTCGTGAAGAAGTTCGACGTCAGCGAGCTCTTCGACCATCGCTTCGAGGGCATCGCCGCGAAGTCCGTACCGGCCGAGTACCGGAAGTGACCGCCATGACCACGACCACCCTGCACAAGGCCACCGCCGTCGTCGTCGCCGACGAACGGCCCCGCAAGCGCCACCGCGGGCTCGCCCCCGGCAAACGCCTTCCCGCCGCCCGGCTCGCCGGACCCCTGCTGGTGCTCGTCCTGTGGGCCGCCGCATCCGCCGCCGAGGCGCTCGACCCCGCCGCGATTCCCGCGCCCTGGACGGTGGTGGAGACCGGCGCCCAGCTGTGGACCGACGGGACGCTGATCACCGACATCCTCACCTCGTTGCAGCGGGCCGCGTCCGGCTTCGCGATCGGTCTGACCGCCGGCGTCGTGCTGGCCCTGGCCGCCGGGCTCACCCGCACCGGGGAGGCGCTGATCGACGGCACGGTCAACCTCAACCGGGCCATCCCGACCCTCGGTCTGATCCCGCTGTTCATCCTCTGGCTGGGCATCGGCGAGACCTTCAAGATCGCCATCATCGCGATCGTCGTCTACATCCCGATCTACCTCAACACGCATGCCGCCCTGTCCGGCATCGACAACCGGTTCGTCGAGCTCGCCGAGGTGCAGGGCCTGTCGAAACTGCGCTTCATCCGGGAGATCGTCATCCCCGGTGCGCTGCCCGGGTTCTTCGTGGGACTCCGGCTCGGCGTGACCGGCTCCTGGCTGGGCCTGGTGGTCCTGGAGCAGATCAACGCCACCAGCGGCCTCGGCTACCTGATGTTCCAGGCCACGAACTACGGCCAGTCGGACGTCATCCTCGTCGGCCTGGTCGTCTACGGCATCTTCGGCCTCGCCTCGGACAGCACGGTCCGCCTCATCGAACGGAGGGTGCTGTCGTGGCGCCGCACACTGAGCAGCTGACCCGCCCCGCCGTCCAACTCCGGTCGCTGACACGCTCGTTCGACCAGCGTGTCGTTCTCGACGGCATCGACCTGGACATCCCCGCCGGCCAGTTCGTGGCCCTGCTGGGGCACAGCGGCTCCGGCAAGAGCACCCTGCTGCGAGCGGTCGCCGGTCTCGACCACGAGGTCACCGGCAGCGGACAGCTCACCGCCCCGGACCGGGTGTCGGTCGTCTTCCAGGACTCCCGGCTGCTGCCCTGGCGTCGCGTCCTCGCCAACGTCCTCCTCGGGCTCGACGGCAGGGAGGCGGAGCAGAAGGGCCGCGAGGCCCTCGCCGAGGTCGGGCTGAAAGGCCGCGAGGGCGCCTGGCCCAACGAGCTGTCCGGCGGCGAGCAGCAGCGCGCGGCACTGGCCCGCTCACTCGTGCGTGAGCCCGAACTCCTGCTGGCCGACGAGCCGTTCGGGGCACTGGACGCGTTGACCCGCATCAGGATGCATGCCCTGCTCAGGGAGCTGTGGGAGCGGCATCGGCCCTCGGTGCTGCTGGTCACGCATGACGTGGACGAGGCGATCGTGCTCGCGGACCGGGTGCTCGTGCTGGAGCGGGGGCGTATCGGGCTCGACCTCGCGATCGACCGGCCGCATCCGCGGTCGTACCGGGATCCGTTGCTCGGTGAGTACCGGGAGCGGTTGCTGGCCGCGCTGGGCGTGACTGAGGACGTGGGGTGAGCGTCGGCTGTCCTGACCGTCTGCTGGGGGCTGCCGCCCCCAGACCCCCGCTTCGGCCCTGAACGGGCCTCGTCCTCAAACTCCCCCGGAGGGGGCACCCCCGGACGGGCTGAAATGCCGGGACCGGCGCTCGCAAATCCCTCCCCTGCCCAGATCAAGGGACCTCCATGCCCAGACAGCTCCACCTCAACGCCTTCCTCATGAACACCGGCCACCACGAAGCCTCCTGGCGGCTCCCCGAGAGTGACCCTTACGCGCACGTGTCCCTCGCCCACTACGTCAACCTGGCCCGCGTCGCCGAACGCGGCACCTTCGACTCGCTCTTCCTCGCCGACGGCCCCCAGCTGTGGAACAACCTCGCCCAGCGCCCCGCCGGCGCTCTGGAGCCGCTCACGCTGCTCACCGCGCTGGCGACGGCCACCGAGCACATCGGGCTCATCGCCACCGCCTCCACCTCCTACAACTCCCCCTACAACCTGGCCCGCAAGTTCGCCTCCCTCGACATCATCAGCGGCGGCCGGGCGGGCTGGAACATCGTCACCACGGCGGGAGCGGAGGCCGCCCGTAACTTCGGGCTGGACGCCGAGCCCGCGCACGCCGAGCGGTACGCCCGCGCCGCCGAGTTCCTGGACGTCGCCCTGAAGCTGTGGGACAGCTGGGAGGACGACGCGATCGTCGCCGACAAGGCGGCCGGCGTGTGGGGCGACGACGCCAAGATCCATCCGCCCCGGCACGCAGGGACGTACTTCAGCGTCCAGGGCGCCCTCAATGTGCCGCGTACGCCGCAGGGTTACCCGCTGCTCGTGCAGGCCGGTTCGAGCGAGGACGGCAAGGGCTTCGCCGCCCGGTACGCGGAGGCGGTGTTCACCGCGCAGCAGACGATCGAGGACGCGCGGGCCTTCTACGCCGACCTCAAGGCACGTACGGCGGCGGCCGGCCGCGACCCCGAGCACATCAAGGTGCTGCCCGGCATCGTCCCGGTGATCGGCTCGACGGAGGCCGAGGCGCGGGCGGCCGAGCAGGTCCTGGAGGACCACATCGTGCACACGCACGGGGTGGGACGCCTGGAGAGCCTGCTGCAACTGCCCTCTGGCACACTGGAGTTGGACTCCGAACTCCCCTCCGATCTGCCGCCCGAGGACGCCATCGAGGGCGCCAAGAGCCGCTACACCCTCGTGGTGGAACTGGCCCGGCGCGAGCGGCTCACCGTGCGGCAGCTGATCGGGCGGCTCGGCGGCGGACGCGGCCATCTCACCTTCGCCGGTACGCCGGAGCAGGTCGCCGACGCCATCGAGACCTGGTTCACGCAGGGCGCCGCCGACGGCTTCAACATCATGCCGCCGGTCCTGCCCTCCGGCCTCGACGCCTTCGTCGACCACGTCGTCCCGATCCTTCGCGCCCGCGGTCTGCTCCGCAAGGAGTACGGCCCGCGCCGGACCCTGCGCGAGCGCTACGGCCTCCCGCGCCCCGCCAACCAGTACGTCAGCACCCCCGCAACCGGCACCCCCGCCCTCGTCTGAAAGGACCGCACATGTCCATCGAGATCCAGAAGGTCACCGCCAACATCGGCGCCCGCGTCTTGGGCGTGGACATCTCCCAGCCCCTCGGCCAGGAAACGGTCGCCGCTCTGCGTGAGGCCCTCACCGCCCACAAGGCGCTCGTCTTCGACGACGTGAACCTCGACGACGAGACCCAGCAGGCGTTCGTCCGCCCCTTCGGCGACGTCACCACCGCCCACCCGACGGTCTCCTCCGTCGCCGACACCCCGAACGTCCTGCCCGTCGACAGCGAGCGCGGCCGTGCCGCCAACCACTGGCACACCGACGTCACCTTCGTCCTCAACCCGCCGCAGGCCACCACCCTGCGCAGCATCACGATCCCGCCGTACGGCGGCGAGACTTTGATCGCCAGCTCGGCTGCCGCCTACCGGCAGCTGCCCGAGCCGCTGCGGAACCTGGCCGACACCCTGTGGGCGGAGCACACCAACGACTACGACTACGCCGTGCCGGACGAGGAGGTCGACGAGCAGCAGGCCGCCAATCGCGCCGAGTTCACGTCGATCAAGTACCGCACGGTCCACCCGGTCGTCCGCGTCCATCCCCTGTCGGGCGAGCGCGGCCTGTTCATCGGCGGGTTCGCGCAGCGCCTCGTGGGCCTCTCGCCGGGCGAGTCCCGCAGGATCCTCGACCTGCTCCAGGCGTACGTCACCCGGCCGGAGAACATCCTTCGCCACCGCTGGTCCGAGAACCAGCTGGTCGTCTTCGACAACCGCATCACCCAGCACTACGCCGTCGACAACTACGACGGGCTGCCGCGCCGCCTGCACCGGGTGACCGTGGCCGGTGACGTGCCGGTCGGCATCGAGGGCAAGGAGAGCTACTCGATCGAGGGGGACGCGTCGCACTACACGCCGGTCGCCGCGTAGTCGGCCTGTCACAGTCGGTGCGGTAAGTGTCCGCATAGTGGGCAGCCTCTCCTCTTCGGCGGAGAGGCCGCCCAGACTGTGGGCGTTTTTGCCCACCTTCTGCATTGGACGAGCCGCGCCCATGCCCAACAGCACCACGGAGACGCCCCCGAAGGCGGACGATGTCTCCCCAGGACTGAATCACGGCCTCAAGCAGCGCCACCTGTCGATGATCGCCCTCGGCGGTGTCATCGGAGCGGGCCTGTTCGTCGGGTCCGGCGCCGGTATCGCCGCCGCCGGTCCGTCGATCGTCATCGCGTACGTCCTCTCCGGCCTCCTCGTGATGCTGGTGATGCGGATGCTCGGCGAGATGTCGGCCGCGTATCCCTCGTCCGGCTCCTTCTCCGCGCACGCCGAGCGGGCGATCGGCCCGTGGGCCGGCTTCACGGTCGGCTGGGCCTTCTGGGTGCTGATGTGCACGGCCGTCGGCCTGGAGGGCATCGGCGCCGCGAAAATCGTGTCGGGCTGGCTGCCGGGCACCCCGGAGTGGGCCTGGGTGGCCCTCTTCATGGTCGTCTTCTGCGGTGCGAACCTCGCCGCCGTGAAGAACTTCGGCGAGTTCGAGTTCTGGTTCGCGGCCCTGAAGGTCGGCGCGATCGCGCTGTTCCTGGTGCTGGGCGGGCTGGCGATCGCGGGCGTCCTGCCGGGCACGGACGCGCCGGGCACCGCGCACCTCACCGGTGAGGGCGGATTCCTCCCGAACGGCACCGAAGGCCTGATCATCGGCCTACTCGCCTCGGTCTTCGCCTACGGCGGCCTGGAGACGGTCACCATCGCCGCGGCCGAGTCGGAGAACCCGGTCAGCGGCGTCGCGAGCGCGGTCCGCACGGCGATGTGGCGCATCGCCCTCTTCTACGTCGGCTCCATGGCGGTCGTCGTCACCCTCGTCCCCTGGGACTCCAAGGAGGTCGTCGAGAAGGGCCCGTACGTCGCCACCCTCGACCACCTCGGCATCCCCGGCGGCGGCCAGCTGATGAACGTCGTGGTCCTGGTCGCCCTGCTGAGCGCCATGAACGCCAACATCTACGGCGCCTCGCGCATCGCGTACTCGCTCGTCCAGCGCGGGCAGGGACCGAAGATGCTGGGCCGGGCGTCGGGCGGCGTCCCGCGCATCGCCGTCCTGGCGTCCTCGGTGTTCGGCTTCGTGTGCGTGGCGCTGAGCTACTGGCGGCCGGACGACGTCTTCCCCTGGCTGCTGAACATGATCGGCGCGGTCATCCTGGTCGTCTGGATCTTCATCGCCGTCTCCCAGCTGCGGCTGCGCAGCCGCATGGAGCGCGAGGCGCCGGAGAAGCTGGTCGTGCGGATGTGGGCGTTCCCGGTTCTGACCTGGGTCGCGCTGGCCGGGATGGCGGCCATCTTCGTCCTCATGGCCCGGGAGCCGGACACCCGCGTGCAGTTGTACTCGACGGGCGGGATGACACTGTTCCTGGCGGTCGTCGGGTACACGTGGCAGAAGGTGCGCGCCAAGGCCTGACGCGTCCGGGACGGCAGTCCGACAGCATCGAAGCCCCCGTGTCATCCACACGGGGGCTTTTTGCTGTTAGCTTGTTATTGCGAACCAGTCGCAACAAGGCGTCCTGCCTCGTGATCGTCTTCTCACCCTTCACGAACGGCGGGCGGAATGAAGGAAGCCCCCGCGAGGACCTGACTCGCGGGGGCTTTCCCGTGCTGCCGGAGTGCGTCAGGGCTTGCGGCCCAGTCCGCCGTGCTGGCCGATCGGCCGCGGCTCCTCGGCGGCCGGCTCCGGGTGCCACAGCGGGACGGAGACGAGGCCGGGCTCCACCAGGTCCAGACCCTCGAAGTACGCGGTGATCTGGTCGATCGGGCGCAGGAAGTACGGGACGGCGCCGGTCTCGTTGTAGGCGTCCTGGGCCTGCTCGTAGTCCGGGTCGGTGCCCCGGGAGCCCTCGTTGAGGGAGAGGTAACTGCCGGAGGGCAGGCCCGCCAGGAGGCCGCGGACGATGCCGCGGGCCTGCTCGTAGTCGGTGACGTGACCGAGGATGCCGCTGAGGATCAGGGCCGTGGGGCGGGAGAGGTCGAGGGTGCGGGACGCCGCCTCCAGGATCTTCTCCGGCTCGTACAGGCTCAGGTCCTCGTACGCCGTCACGCCCTCGGGCGTCGAGGTGAGCAGGGCGCGGGCGTGGGCCAGCACCAACGGGTCGTTGTCGACGTAGACGATCTTCGACTCGGGGGCGAGGCTCTGGGCGACCTCGTGGGTGTTGTCGACGGTGGGCAGGCCGGTGCCGACGTCGAGGAACTGACGTACGCCCGCCTCCGTGACCAGGTACCGGATGCTGCGGCCCAGGAAGGCGCGGCTGCTGCGGGCGATGGTGACGATGCCGGGGTACACGGCGGTGTAGGCGTCGCCGGCGGCCTCGTCCACGGGGTAGTTGTCCTTGCCGCCCAGCCAGTAGTTCCAGATCCTGGCCGAGTGCGGTACCGAGGTGTCGATCTCCGTCATGGGCACATGGTCCTACGAGACGTCCGGCTCGCACGGCACATTGAGGGAGAGAAGTGCCGCGGAACCGTCGGTTTTCATGTGCAGTTCGCTGATCGCCACGTTGCGCAGCCTCGGGAACACTCTGCGGTACTCCCCGGCCGGGATCGACAGCAGCGTGCACAGCACCAGCCGGAACAGGGTGTTGTGCGCGACGACGAGGACGCGTTCGCCGGAGTGGGCGGCGGCGATGCGGCGCAGGGCGGCGGCTCCGCGTTCGGCGGCGGCGACGGGGTTCTCGGCGTCCGGGAACGGGTGGGCCACCGGATCGGTGCGGAAGGCCTCGGCCGCCTGCGGGTCCTCGGCCGCGAACTGCGCGAGCGTACGGCCCTCAAGGACGCCGAAGTCGCATTCGCGCAGGCCGGGTTCGCGGTGCGGGGTGATGCCGAGGGCCCGGCAGGCGGGGTCGGCGGTGGCCACGGCACGGGACAGGGGCGAGGTCCAGATCGCGTCGACCGGGTGGGCGGCGGCCCAGCGGCCGAGGGCCTCGGCCTGGGCGCGCCCGGTGTCGGTGAGGGGCACGTCGCTGATCCCGGCGTAGCGGTTCTCGGCATGCCAGACCGTCTGTCCGTGCCGGGCCAGCAACAGCGTCGTACTCGTGCCCCGGTCCATGTCCATGCCCGTTCCCTCGCCTCTGCTCTCGCCCTTGCCCGTGCTCATGAAGCCGAAGTATCCGCGTCCAGGCGCGCGAGCGCGTGCGCCGCGACCGGCGGCGGGAGCCAGCCTCGGGCGGTCAGTTCGTCGACCAGACGCGCGTACGGCCCGGCGAAGCGGGCGGTGCGGCCGGGGCGGGGTTCGACGGTCCTGTCGATGCGGACCATGCCCTCCGCGGCCTCTGGCAGACCGGGTGCCGCGCCCGCTCCGTACGCCGCCAACGCGGCCATTCCCAGGGCCGGTTCCGTCTGCTGCGGTACGCGGGCCGGACGGCCCAGGATGTCGGCGCGCAGCTGGTTCCAGTACGGGCTGCGGGCGGCGCCGCCCGTGAAGGTGAGGGGGCCGTCGAGGGGAGCGCCGAGGTGGTGCAGATAGTCCAGGCACAGGCGTTCCGTGAAGGCGACGCCCTGGAGGAGCGCGGCCCACAGGTCGGCGTCCGAGTCGGGTTCGCCCAGGACGAGCGCGACGGCCTTCGGGGCCAGGAACGGGAACCGCTCGCCGGGTGACACGAGGGGGTACGTGATCGCCCCGGACGGCTCGTAGGAGGCGGCCAGCGTGTCCATGGCCGCCGGGTCGGCGCCCGAGAACGCGGCCGTGAGCACGCCCGCGCCCACGCTGGAGGCCCCGCCGGGCAGCCAGCTCCCGTCCGGGGCGCGGTGGTTGTAGACCACGCCGGTCGGGTCCCGGACCAGGGTCGGGGACGCGCCCTTGAGGACCAGCGTGGTGCCGAGCACGGAGTTCCAGGAGCCGGGGCGCAGGGCGGCGGAGGCGATCTGGGCCGCGCAGCCGTCGGTCATCCCCGCGATGACGGGGGTTCCGGCGGGGATGCCGGTGGCGTCGGCGGCGGTCGGGGAGACCTCGCCGAGGGGGGTGCCGGGGCGTACGACGTCCGGGATCACCGCGTCGGGCAGACCCAACCGGGTCAGCATGGCGGGCCAGGCGTCACGCTCCAGGTCGTAGCCGGTCTTCAGGGCGTGGCTGGAGTCGGCCGGGGGCAGCTCGCCGGTGAGGAGGGAGACGACCAGGTCCGGCTGATGGGTGACCCGCCCCTGCCCGTGCGTCTCGGTCAGCCACAGCGCCTTCGGCAGCGCCCAGGTGTCCTGCACCGCGAGCCCCGCCATCCGCGCCCGCGCTCCCTGAACCGTCGCCCGCCCGTCGTCGTACATCAGCGCGGGGCTCGTCGGCCGCCCCGCCCCGTCCGTCAGCAGCACGGTCCCGGACGTCCCGCACACCGCGAGCCCGCCGATCCGCACCCCTCGCAGGGAACCGAGCGCGGCCCGGGACGCCGTACACACCGCGTCCCACCACTCCCCCGGATCCTGCTCGTGCCGCACCCCGTCCCGGCGCCCGCCGAGGGGCGCCGAGCCGCTGCCGAGCACGGTGCCGTCCCCGGTGACCAGCAGGACCCGGACGCTCTGGGTGCCGAGATCGATCCCGAGCCATGCGTCGTCCTGATCGTGCGTCATACGGGGCTGTTCGTGTGCCATACCGGACCTCCAGCACATCTCGATCCGTGAACTTCACACTCTGCCCTGAGATTTTCCCTTGCGCGAGGGATTGACGCCCAACTTCCGCCGTTCCACCCTCTGTTAACGAGTCGACTCGCCGTGTTAACCCCTGTACCCGGATGGCCCAACCCCACGTGGAGGTCACGGATGGACATGCACGTGCACGACCGCCGCCGCTTCCTCGCCCTGACCGCCGCGGCCGCAGCGACGCCGCTGCTCGCGGCCTGCGGGGCCGGGTTCGGCGGTGACGACGACAAGAGCGACGGCTCGGCGGCGGACGACGTCACCGGGTCCTTCGACTGGAAGCGGGAGAAGGGCACGACCGTCAAGGCGCTGCTGAACAAGCACCCGTACACGGACGCGCTCATCGCCGATCTGAAGTCCTTCACCGAGAAGACCGGCATCAAGGTCGAGTACGACGTCTTCCCCGAGGACAACTACTTCGACAAGCTCACCGTCGACCTGTCCAGCGGGCGGGCCTCGTACGACGTCTTCATGCTCGGCGCGTACATGGTCTGGCAGTACGGGCCGCCCGGCTGGCTGGAGGACCTCGGTCCCTGGATGCGCAACTCCTCGGCGACCGGCGCCGAATGGGACCAGGCCGACTTCTTCCCGAACCTCCTCCAGGCCGACCAGTGGTCCCTGAAGGCGGGCGCGCCGCTCGGGCAGGGCGGGCAGTACGCGCTGCCGTGGGGCTGGGAGACCAACGTCGTCGCCTACAACACGGACGTCTTCAAGAAGCTCGGCCTCAAGCCCGCCGAGACCTTCGACGAGCTGCGCGACATCGCCGGGACGATCAAACGGAAGGCGCCGGGCGCCGGCTTCGACGGCATGTACGGGATCGCCGTGCGCGGGTCCCGGAGCTGGGCCACCATCCACCCCGGCTTCATGACGATGTACGCCCGCAACGGGCTCAAGGACTTCACGGTCGAGGGCGGGAAGCTCACACCGGCCATGAACAGCCCCGAGGCCGTCGCGTTCACCGAGGACTGGGCCGGCATGGTCAAGCAGGGCGGGCCGCCGTCCTGGACGTCGTACACCTGGTACCAGTGCTCCAGCGACCTCGGTGCGAAGAAGGCCGGGATGCTGTTCGACGCGGACACGGCCGCCTACTTCCAGGCGGTCGAGGGGGCGAGCCCGGCCTCCGGGAAGATCGCCTTCCACCCCGGCCCGAAGGGACCGGACGGGTCGCTCGCCACCAACATGTGGATCTGGTCGCTCGGCATGAACGCCAAGAGCAAGAAGAAGAGCGCCAGTTGGCTGTTCCTGCAGTGGGCGACCGGCAAGGAGCACCTGCGCAAGAGCGCGATCACGCACAACCACATCGACCCGGTCCGCAAGTCGATCGCCGACGACAGCGCCTACAAGGACAAGATGCGGCACCTGCCGGGCTTCATCGAGACCTTCGAGACCGTCGTCGACCAGACGAAGATCCAGTTCACCCCGCAGGCGCAGTTCTTCGACGCGACCACCAGCTGGGCCGCCGCCCTCCAGGAGATCTACGGCGGGGGCGGCGCCAAGTCGGTGCTCGACGGGCTGGCGGGCGACCTCGCCGACAAGGTGGGCTAGCCGATGGGATGGCGGCTCGCCCTTCGCCCGTACGTCCTGATCGTCCCCGCCCTGCTCCTGACCTGCGGAATCCTCTACCCCTTCGGGCTCGGCCTCTACTACACCCTGTTCGACTTCTCGGCGAGCAAGCCCCAGCCGGACATGGTGCGGTTCGAGAACTACGAGACCGTCTTCACGCAGGAGGCCTTCTGGAACTCGGCATGGGTGACGGTGCTGTACGCGGTGGGGGCCGCCGCCGTCGAGACGGTCCTCGGGGTCGCCGTCGCCCTGCTGCTGCACCGGTCGTCGCTGGTCGGAAGGGTGCTGGAGAAGATCCTCATCCTGCCGCTGATGATCGCGCCGGTGATCGCGGCGATCATCTGGAAGCTGATGCTCCAGCCGTCGGTGGGGGTGATCAACTACCTGCTGAGACCCTTCGGGCTGGGCGGAGTCCAGTGGACGGACACCCCGACCGGCGCCCTGCTGTCGTCGATCGCCGTGGACGTCTGGGTCTACACCCCGTTCGTGGCGATCCTCGCCCTCGCCGGCCTGCGTTCGCTGCCGACCTCTCCCTTCGAGGCGGCGGCCGTCGACGGGGCGGGCTGGTGGTACACCTTCCGGCGGCTGACGCTGCCGATGCTGTGGCCGTACGTCCTGGTGGCGGTGATCTTCCGGTTCATGGACTCGCTGAAGGTGTTCGACATCATCTACGCCCTCACGGAGGGCGGGCCGGGCGACTCGACCGTCGTGCTCCAGATCCGCGCCTATCTGGAGGCGATCCGCTTCCAGCGGTACTCGTTCGGGATCAGCTACACGATCGTGCTGTGGGCCGTGGTGTATCTCGCCGCGATGGTGCTGGTGAAGCACCTGGGGAAGATCCAGCGGAAGGCCGCGGAGGTGAAATGACCGTCAAGAATCGCCTGTTGGGGTGGCTGGCCGACGCCGCCCTCATCCTCTACTTCGTCTTCGCGCTGTTCCCGATCGCCTGGATGGTGATCCTGTCGCTGAAGCCGACGAACCAGCTCTTCTCCACCTACTTCTCCTTCTCCCCCACCCTCGACGGCTACCGCACGGTCCTCGGCGACAGCGAGGGCATCCCGTTCGTGCGGTTCTTCGTCAACAGCCTGGTGGTGTCGGTGGGCGCGGTCGTGCTGTCGCTCCTGGTCGGGCTGCCGGCCGCGTACGCCTCCGCGCGCTGGCGTTTCAAGGGCTCGGAGAACCTGATGTTCACGCTGCTGTCGTTCCGGTTCGCGCCCGAACTCACCGTGATCATCCCGCTGTTCGTGCTGTACCAGAAGCTCGGGCTGTTCGACACGTACGTCGGCATGGTGTGGGTGCTCCAGCTGGTCACGCTGCCGCTGATCGTGTGGATCATGCGGTCGTACTTCGCCGACCTCACGCCCGAGCTGGAACAGGCGGCGCTGCTGGACGGCTACACCCGCAAGCAGGCGTTCATGAGGGTGGCGCTCCCGCTGGTGAAGCCGGGAGTGGCCGCAGTATCCCTGCTCGCCTTCATCTTCGCCTGGAACAATTTCGTCTTCCCGCTGATCCTGACCTCCAACGAGGCGCAGACCGTGACGGTGGGCGCGCTGTCCTTCCTGGGCGGGGACCGGCCCAAGTACAACCTCACGGCCGCCGCCGCGCTCGTCTCCGTCGTACCGCCGCTGCTGCTGGCCCTCACCATCCAGCGGTATCTGGTGCGGGGGCTGTCGTTCGGGGCGGTGAAGTCATGATCCGCCTGAGGGAGATCCGCAAGGCGTATGGCAAGGCCACCGCGCTCGACGGGCTGGAACTGGACGTGCACGAGGGCGAGTTCTTCTGCCTGCTCGGCCCGTCCGGCGCCGGCAAGACCACCACCCTGAAGACCGTCGCCGGGCTGGAGATGCCCGACGCCGGCACGGTCGAACTCGACGGCAGGGACATGCGCGGCATCGAGCCCTACGACCGTGGCGTGGCGATGTGCTTCGAGAGCTACGCCCTCTACCCGCACAAGTCGGCCTACGACAATCTCGCCTCGCCGCTCCGCTCCCCCCGGCACCGCCTCCCCGCTGCGCAGGCCCGGGAACGGATCGGCGAGGTGGCCGAACTCCTCGGCATCTCGGCCCTGTTGGACCGTCCGGTCGGCCGGCTCTCCAACGGCCAGCGGCAGCGCGTCGCCCTCGGCCGCGTCCTGGTCCGCCCGGCCCGGGCCTTCCTCCTCGACGAGCCCCTGTCCCACCTCGACGCCAAGCTGCGCCAGCAGATGCGGGCCGAACTGAAGGCGATCGGGGCGGTGCGGCGCACGACCACCCTCTACGTCACCCACGACTCCGTCGAGGCGCTGGCGCTCGGCGACCGGATCGGGGTCATCCGGGGCGGGCGGATCGTGCAGACGGGGACGCGGGAGGAGATCTGGTACCGGCCCCACGACACGGAGGTCGCCCGCGCTTTCGGGCGGCCCCGTATCAACCTGCTGCCGGGAGCCCTCGCGCCCGACGGGAGCTTCCGCTCGGCGGACGGCAAGGTCGAGCTGCCGATGCGGGCCGACGCCGCCCCCGGCACGGAGGTCCTGGTCGGCGTCCGCCCACGGGACATCGAGCTGAGGGGCCGGGGACACGAGCTCACCGGCACCGTCTACGTCACCGAGGTGCTCGGCCGGTCCGTGGAGGTCACCGTCCGGCTCGGCGAGCAGCACGTGTCGCTGGTCGCCCCGCGCGGCGACGCGGCCGGCCTTCGACCCGATGATCCGGTCCGGCTGTCGGTCCGGCCTGAGAACCTGCTGCTGTTCGAGGCCGACCGGCCGGAGCGTCCAGGACGACGGATCGAGACACGATGAGCAGCAACCACAGCAGCGGTCAGCAGGGCCCCGCGGCCCGCCAGGCCGCCATGGCCGAGCAGGTCCTCGCCGACGGCTCGGCGACGGCAGCCGAGCTGGCCGAGCGGTTCGGCGTGAGCCTGATGACGATCCACCGGGACCTCGACGAACTCGAACGGCAGGGAATCGTGAGGAAGTCGAGGGGCGGGGTGACCGCGCAGCCGTCCGGTGTCTTCGAGTCCAACGTCCAGTACCGGCTGAAGACCATGCGGGCGCAGAAGGCCGCCGTGGCCGACCGTGCGCTGAAGCTGATCGAGCCCGGCATGGCGATCATGCTGGACGACTCCACCTCCACCCTGGAGATAGCCCGCAGGCTCCGCCTCGGCGAGGTCACCCCGCTCACGGTCGTCACCAACTTCCTGGAAGCCATCAACCTCCTCTCCGACCAGCGTGGCATCCACCTCATGGCCCTCGGCGGCGACTACGACCCGCTGCACTCGTCCTTCCTCGGCGTCTCCTGCGTCGAGGCGATCGAGCAGCTGCGCGTGGACGTCTGCTTCGCGTCGACGTCGGCCGTGCGCGGGGGTTTCGCCTACCACCAGGAGCAGCACATCGTGTCGGTGAAGCGGGCCATGCTCGACGCGGCCGCCCGCAACATCCTGCTGATCGACCACACCAAGCTCGCCCGCGTCGCCCTGCACCGGGTGGTCCCCCTCTCCCGCTTCGACCTGCTCCTCGTGGACGACGGGGCGTCGGCGGAGGCACTGCGGGACCTGGACGAGCACAAGGTCCGTTACGAGGTATGCGCGACGAAGGGCAGCGATGACCGAGCTGGAGCTACGTGATCTGCGCAAGACGTACCGGGCACGGGGCCGCCCGGCGGTGGACGCCGTACGCGGCATCGACCTCGCCCTGCGCTCCGGGGAACTGCTCGGCCTCCTGGGCCCGTCGGGCTGCGGAAAGTCCACCACCCTGCGCATGATCGCCGGCCTGGAGACGGTGACCGGCGGTGACATCCTGATCGGCGGAGCCTCCATCACCGCCCGCCCGGCCCAGCAGCGCAACATCGGGGTCGCGTTCGAGAACTACGCCCTCTACCCGCCGCTGACGGTGGCGCAGAACCTTGCCTTCGGCCTGAGGGCACGCAGACGGGCCGACCGGGCCGACGTCGACCGCAAGGTCAAGGAGATCGCCGAACGCGTCGACCTCACCGCCATCCTGGACGCCCACCCCGCCGGCCTCTCCAGCGGCCAGAAGCAGCGCGTGTCCCTGGCCCGGGCCCTGATCCGCGAACCGGACGTCCTCCTCCTCGACGAGCCCCTGTCCCACCTCGACGCAGCCCAGCGCGACACGACCCGCCGCGAACTCAAGCGCATCCAGCGCGACCTGGGCCATACGACCATCCTGGTCACCCACGACCAGGAGGAGGCCCTGTCCCTCGCCGACCGGATCGCGGTGATGAAGGACGGCGTCATCCAGCAGCTCGGCACCCCGTACGAGATCTACGACAGCCCCGCCAATGTCTTCGTCGCGGACTTCGTGGGCGAGCCCGCGATCAACCTCCTCCCCGGCAGCACGGACACCGACGCCCACGCCCGCCTCTCCGACGCGGTACGGATCGCGCTGCCGGTACCGCTGCCGGAGGGCCGCAAGGTAGTGGTCGGCATCCGCCCCGAGGACCTGACCCTGACCGGCGAGGACGACGGCGGCCTGCCCGCCCGCGTCGTCGCCCACGAACCACTCCTGGAGTCGGGCATCGCCACGCTCACCCTCGACGGCGTCGAAAACCCCCTCGTCGTCCTCACCACCCCCGAGGTCCGCCTCGCCCACGACGACCGCGTCCACGTCACCGCCGACCCTCATCTCACCCACGTCTTCGACGCCGAGACAGGAGACTCCCTTCGATGACCAACGGGAACAGCGTGCGTGTGGTGGCCGCGGGCGACCACTTCATCCTGCCGGCGCTGATCAGAGAGGCACTGGACCCTGAACTCACTTGCGAAGTGGCCGAGTTGACCCTCGGCTGGCCGCTCGACCCCTTCGGCCCGGTGGCGGAGGTGACGGAGGCGAGCGACGCCGAGGACGCGCTGATCGAGGCGCTCGCCGGTGCGCAGGTGCTGGTCACCCAGATGGGCCCGGTCACGGAACGCGTCCTCGACGCCTGTCCCGACCTCCGCCTGGTCGTGGTCTGCCGCGGCGGACCGGTGAACGTCAACCTGGACGCGGCCAAGCGGCACGACGTCCGGGTCTGCTACGCGCCCGGCCGCAACGCCGCCGCCACCGCCGAGTTCACGGTAGGCCTGATGCTGGCGGCCCTGCGCCGCATCCCCCAGGCCCACGACCTCCTTGCCCGGCAGGGCAGTTGGGAGGGGGCCACCTACTACACCTACGAGCACAGCGGCCTGGAACTGGAGGACCTGCCGGTCGGCCTGGTCGGCTACGGGGCGGTGGGCAGCAGGGTCGCGCGCGTGCTGGGCGCCTTCGGGGCACGGGTCATGGTCCACGACCCCTACGTCCACGGCGAGATCCACGGCCTGCGGGTCGCCTCCCTGGACGACCTCCTGCGCGCCTCCCGGGTGATCACCCTCCACGCCCGCCTCACCACCGAGACCCGAGGCCTGATCGGCGCCCGCGAACTCGCCCTGCTCCCGCAGGGGGCGGTGGTCGTCAACGCGGCCCGCGGCCCACTCCTGGACGAGGACGCCCTGTGCACCGCACTGGAGAACGGCCACCTGTCGGCGGCGGCCCTGGACACCTACGCCCAGGAGCCGCTCCCCCCGGCCTCCCGCCTGCACGCCCTCGCCGACCGCGTCGTCCTGACCCCCCACCTGGGCGGCGCGTCCCGCGCGGTCGCGGAGAAGGCGGCCCGGATCGCCGCCGACGAGGTGGGCCGCTGGGTGCGCGGGAAGCCACTCGCGCACTGCCTGACCTGAGGTGAGGGTCCGCCCGGGGCCCCGGGACCCCGGGTGCGAGCCCACCAACCTCACTGGTCCGACGACACCGGCCGTGAGGGAGCCGTAGGGGCGCGCCGGTGTCGAGAGGGTGAACGCGCGGAGGCCCGAAGGGTCGAGCACGATCGCCCTCTCGACACCGGCTGAGGCGCCCCGAAGGCGACCGAGCCAGATATTCGGCACGCCAGCTGCAAAAGGCACTGCACAGCCGACCGAGCCAAAGAGGTGGGTTGGAATGTACGTCGGTATCGATGTAGGCACGTCCACGGTGAAGGCAGCCGCGTTCGACTCGGCGGGCCGTGAACTCGCGGTCGGCGCCCGCCCCGTGAACCTGGCCCTGCACGGCGGTTTCGTCGAGCAGGACATGGAGGAGGTGTACGCCGCAGTCGTCGCCGTACTGAACGAGGTGACCTCCCACGCCCCCGAACCGGTCGAGCTGGCCGGCCTGACCGGCCAGGGCGACGGCGTATGGCTGGTGGACGCCGACGGACTCCCCGTGCGCCCCGCCGCCTCCTGGATGGACGGCCGGGCGCACGAACTGGTCGACCGCTGGCTGGCGGACGGCACGTTCGAGACGGTGTTCCGGCGGACGGGGGGCGCGATGTTCCCGGGGTCTCCGGGACCGCTCCTCGCCTGGCTGGACAGCCACGAGCCGAAGGCGCTGGATGCCGCGAAGGCCGCGCTGTACTGCAAGGACATGGTGTTCCAGCGGCTGACGGGAGCAGCCCCGACGACGGACGTGTCGGACGCCTCCATGCCCTTCCTCGACCCCCGCACCCGGACCTACGACAACCGAGTGGTCGAACTCCTGGGCCTGACCCACCGCCGCGGCCTCCTCGCCCCCGTCAGCGACCCGGTCGCGACCGCGCGGACCCGTGGCGAGGGCCTCCCGCCCGGGACCCGCATCGCGAACGGCCCGTACGACCTCCCGGCCTGCGCGCTCGGCGCGGGCGTGACGTCCCCCGGCGACGGTCTCCTCATCGTCGGCACCTGTCTGGCCAGCCTGGTCGCGACCACCGGCCTCGACCTGACCGGCGAGCCGGCCGGGCTGTACATCAACACCGACCGCCCGGGGCACTGGCTGCGCGCGATGCCCGCGATGGTCGGTACGGCCGCGCTGGACTGGGTGCTGTCGACGACGGGCGTCCGGCACGAGGAGGTCGACGGGCTGCTGGCAGAGACCCCGCCGGGAGCGCACGGCGTCCGCGTCCTGCCGTACTTCGCGCCGTCGGGCGAGCGCGCGCCCTTCGTCGAGCCCCGTCTGCGCGCCGAACTGACCGGTGTCTCCCTGGAGTCGACCCGCGCCGACCTGGTCCGGGCGACCTGCGAGGGCATCGGCTACGCGGCCCGGCACTGTCTGGAGGCGGCGGGCCTCACCGGAACGCTGGCCGTGTGCGGAGGCGGCACGCGCAGCCCGGCCTGGATGCGGCTGCTCGCCGATGTCCTCGGGCGTCCGCTGCGGGTCGTCGAGGGCGAGGTGGGCGCGCGGGGCGCGGTGCTGGCGGCCGCCGAGCGGTACGGGGTGGCGCTGGACGCGGAGGCGTGGACGCGGCCGACGGCTGTCGTCGAGCCGGACGGAGAGCGGGCGGCGTACTACGCGAGGGCGTTCGAGGACCATCTGGCCCGCCTGACCGAGGCGCGCGAGAGGGCACGACGCATCTGAAGAGCCGTACGAGGAAAGGGAGTTGTATGCATCCGAGACGTAGATCCCTGCTGCTCGCGGCCGCCGGCGGCACGGCGGCCGTGGCCGTACCCACACCGGCGGCCGCCGCCCCCCGCCCTTCGACGGGGCCGGTCGTCATCGGCCATCGCGGCGCGGCCGGGTGGCGCCCCGAACACACGGCGGCTTCCTACACGTACGCCGTGCAGACCGGCGCCGACTGGATCGAACCGGACCTCGTCCCGACGAAGGACCACGTCCTGGTCGTCCGGCACGAGAACGAGATCTCGCAGACGACGGACGTGGCATCGCACCCGGAGTTCGCGGACCGCCGGACGACGAGGACGGTGGACGGGCGGGCGGTGACCGGCTGGTTCACGGAGGACTTCACGCTGGCGGAGCTGAGGACGCTGCGGGCGGTGGAGCGGCTGCCGCTGGTCCGCAACCGCAACACGGTGTTCGACGGCCGGGAGGAAATCCTCACCTTCCAGGAGGTGGTGGACCTGGCGCGCAGGCTGTCGAAGACGTACGGCCGTACGATCGCCGTCTTCCCGGAGACCAAGCATCCGACGTACTTCCGCTCGATCGGCCTGCCGTTGGAGCCGAAGCTCGCGTACGTGATCCGTCGCAACCGGCTCGGCTCGCGTGAGTGCGTGGTGCAGTCCTTCGAGCCGACGAGTCTGAAACGGATCGCGGCGGAGCGGCTGAGGGTGCCGCTGTGGCAGGCGCTGGGGACCACGGGTGGGCCGTACGACCTGGTCTCGGCCGGTGATCCGACGACGTACAAGGACATGATGAGCCCGGCGGGCCTGGCGCGGATCGCCGAGTACGCGGACTGGATCGGGCCGGACAAGTCGTCGGTCGCCGGTACGTCGCTCGTCGCGGACGCGCATGCGGCGGGGCTGCGGATCGGGCCGTACACCTTCCGCGCGGAGAACCAGTTCCTGCCCGCGGAATTCCGGCGCGGTAGCGGAGCGAACGATTTCGGGGACGCGTTCGCCGAGTACGCGCTGTACTACGGGCTGGGGGTCGACGCGGTGGTGACCGACTTCCCCGATCTGGCGGTGATGGCTAGGAGGGGCTGATGTTTTTCCGGGACAAGAACTGCCGGACCTGTCGCAGCATGCAGGTGTTCAGGAAGCTCGACAACCGCGAGCGGGCGGCGATCAAGGAGAAGCACTCCTTCACCGCCGACCTGTGGCGCTGCACGGCCGAGGGCTGTCGTTGGTATCAGCCCTGGCACAGGCAGAGCGACGGCGGCCTGCTCCCGGAGGAACTGAAGATCCAGGCCGCCGCCACGGAACCGGGGTGAGCCCGGGTGAGCCCTACAGGTTGCTGAAGTCCGGCCCCTTCGTCCGCGTCCGCTTGATCTCGTAGAAGCCCGGCACGGAGGCCACGGCGAGGGTGCCGTCCCACAGCTTCGCGGCGTCCTCGCCCTGGGGGGCCGGGGTGACGACCGGGCCGAAGAAGGCGATCTGCTCGCCGTCGGCGCCGGGGACGGCGATGACGGGGGTGCCGACCTCCTGGCCGACCTTGTCGATGCCCTCCTTGTGGGAGGCGCGCAGCTGCGGCTCGTAGGGGGTGCCGTCCCAGTGCTCCAGGAGGGACTCGGGCAGGCCGACGTCCTTCAGGGCGGCGGCCACGGTCTCCTTGCCGGGGCCCTCCTCCTGGTTGTGGATACGGGTGCCGAGCGCGGTGTAAAGGTCGCCGAGCACCTCGGCGCCGTGCTCCTCCTGCGCGGCGATGACGACCCTGACGGGACCCCACGCCTTGGTCTCCAGCAGCTCGCGGTACTGCTCGGGCAGGTCGTCCAGCTTGTCCTCGTTGAGAACGGCCAGGCTCATCACATGCCAGCGGACCTCGATGTCACGGACCTTCTCCACCTCCAGCACCCAACGGGAGGTCATCCAGGCCCAGGGGCACAGCGGGTCGAACCAGAAGTCGACGGGGGTCTTCTCCGACATGTCTCTCCTCATGAGGCAAGCAGGTCTCAGCCGAACCTCTCGGGCAACACCGCTGCTCGCCCCGCCATTCCCCGGTGCCGTGGATCAGGGGCGCATGGCAGGATCGGGGCTGTCCGCATACTGAACACCACCCGAGGGAGTGCCGCTCGTGCCCGGTGAGAATCTGTCCCGCGACGAGGCCCGCGAGCGGGCCGCCCTGCTTGTCGTCGACGGGTACGACGTGTCCCTCGACGTGCGTTCCGCAGTCGGCGACGGGGACTTCGAGAGCGGGGCCCCGCGCACCTTCCGCTCGGTCACGACGATCCGCTTCCGGTGCGCCGAGCCCGGCGCGACCAGCTTCGCGGACCTGATCGCGCCGAGCGTGACGGCCGTCTCCCTGAACGGCAGGGACCTGGACCCGAGCGAGGTCTTCGACGGCTCGCGGATCGTCCTGGAGGACCTCGCCGCGGACAACGAGCTCGTCGTCGACGCGCAGTGCGCCTACTCCCGCACCGGTGAGGGCATGCACCGCTTCGTCGACCCGGAGGACGGCGAGGTCTACCTCTACACGCAGTACGAGCCGGCCGACTCCCGCCGCGTCTTCGCGAACTTCGAGCAGCCGGACCTCAAGGCGCCGTTCCGCTTCGAGGTGCGGGCACCCGAGGGGTGGACGGTGTGGAGCAACGGGACCGGTGAACTCACCGACGGCACCTGGCGGTTCGCGGAGACCAAGCCGATCTCGACGTACATCACGTGTGTGGTGGCGGGCCCGTACCACTACGTCACGGACTCGTACTCCCGCACGTTCGCCGACGGCACCACGCTTCGGATCCCGCTCGGCGCGATGTGCCGCAAGGGGCTCGCCCCGTACTTCGACGCCGACGACGTCTTCCTGGTCACCAAGCAGGGCCTGGACTTCTTCCACGACCACTTCGACTACCCGTACCCCTTCGGGAAGTACGACCAGGCGTTCGTGCCCGAGTACAACCTCGGCGCGATGGAGAACCCGGGGATGGTGACCTTCCGGGAGGAGTTCATCTTCCGCGGCAAGGTCACGCGGTCGTCGTACGAGGGCCGGGCGAACGTCATCCTGCACGAGATGGCGCACATGTGGTTCGGCGACCTGGTCACCATGGAGTGGTGGGACGACCTGTGGCTGAAGGAGTCCTTCGCGGACTTCATGGGCACGTTCGCGAACGTCGGCGCGACCCGCTTCAAGGACGCCTGGATCACCTTCGCCAACCGCCGCAAGGCCTGGGCCTACCGCGCCGACCAGCTGCCCTCCACGCATCCGATCACCGCGGACATCCGCGACCTCCAGGACGCGAAGCTCAACTTCGACGGCATCACGTACGCCAAGGGCGCTTCGGTGCTGAAGCAACTCGTCGCGTACGTCGGGCAGGACGCGTTCCTCGAGGGTGCGCGGCGCTACTTCAAGCGGCACGCGTACGGCAACACCCGGCTCGGTGATCTGCTGTCGGCGCTGGAGGAGACCAGCGGCCGGGACATGGGCGTATGGGCGCGCTCCTGGCTGCAGACGGCGGGCGTCAACTCGCTGACCCCGCAGGTGCTGTTGGACGCCGAGGGCCGGATCGACGAGCTCGCGGTCGTGCAGGAGGCGGCGGAGTCGCACCCCGAACTGCGCCCGCACCGGGTGGCGGTGGGCCTGTACCGGCTGGGCTCGGACGGTGCGCTGGAGCGGTACGCGCGGGCCGAGGTCGACGTCGACGGTCCGCGCACGGTCGTGGCGGAACTGGCGGGCGCCGAGGCGCCGGAGCTGGTGATGGTCAACGACGACGACCTGACGTACTGCAAGACCCGCTTCGACGAGACGTCCCTGACGACGCTGCGGGAGCACCTGGGCGCGCTGACCGACCCGCTCGCCCGCGCCCAGTGCTGGTCGGCGCTGTGGAACATGACGCGGGACGCGCTGCTGCCGGCGCGGGAGTTCGTGGATCTGGTGCTGCGGTTCGCGGGGCGCGAGTCCGACATCGGCGTGCTGCAGATGCTGCATGCGTGGGCGAACTCGTCGCTGGTCAACTATGTGGCGCCCGAGTGGCGGCAGACCGGCGAACGGCTGCTGGCCGAGGGCGCGCTGCGGGAGCTGCGGGCCGCCGCGCCCGGCAGCGAGCAGCAGTTGGCGTGGGCGCGGTTCCTCGCGTCGGTGGCGTCGGGGCCGGAGGATCTGGGACTGCTGCGGGGTCTGCTGGAGGGCGCGGAGAAGGTCGAGGGGCTGGATGTCGACCAGGAGCTGCGCTGGGCGTTCCTGGAGCCGCTGGCCGCGCATGGAGCGGCCGACGAGTCGGTGCTGGCCGCCGAACTGGCCCGGGACGACACGGCGTCCGGCAGGCGCCACCAGGTCCGCTGCCTCGCCGCCCGGCCGTCCGAGGCGGTGAAGGCGCAGGCGTGGGCGCAGGTCGTCGAGTCCGACGCGCTGTCCAACGCCCTGGTCGAGGCGACCATCTCCGGCTTCTCCCAGCCGTCCCAGCGGGAGCTGCTCGCGCCGTACGCCGAGAAGTACTTCGCCGCCATCGAGCGGGTGTGGGCCGGGCGGTCCATCCAGATCGGCATGGTCGTGGTCCGGGGTCTGTTCCCGGCGCTCCAGCAGTCGCGGGCCACGCTGGACGCGACGGACGCGTGGCTCGCGGCCCACGAGGACGCGGCGCCGGCGCTGCGGCGGCTGGTGCTGGAGGCGCGGGACGATCTGGCGCGGGGGCTGCGGGGGCAGGCGTGTGACGCGGCGGCCGCCGACGCGTCAACCGCCGGATGACCTATGGCCAACGATCACGGCGGTCCGTGACCGTTACGGAATTCAGGCAATAGCAGCC
Organism: Streptomyces sp. NBC_01017; assembly: GCF_045162795.1. Taxonomy (NCBI): domain Bacteria; kingdom Bacillati; phylum Actinomycetota; class Actinomycetes; order Kitasatosporales; family Streptomycetaceae; genus Streptomyces; species Streptomyces sp. NBC_01017. The sequence continues at coordinate 7,043,773 of NZ_CP108683.1, read as the reverse complement.
GTAACCCCTGGTCCCACCCGAACGGACCAGGGGTTTTCCGTGTCTACTCGGCATCCGAACACGCGTCCTTTAGCGCCATGTTGTCCGTATTTGTCGACGGGCGTGTAACAGCGGTTAAAGGGCCGATCCGACGCGGGAACCTCCGGGTCATGAACCACAACGCCCCGCCCCCCCCGCTCTCCCCCCGCCCCCTTCGTCACCTCTCCGAGGTGCACCGCCGTGTCATGACGGCCGCACAGCTGAAGTCCCACGGCGTCGCGAACGCCGACATGAACGAGCAGTGCCGCCCGGGCGGCCCCTGGCAGCAGATCCTGCCCGGCGTCTTCCTGCTCCACCCCGGCCCGCCGACCAGTGAGGAGCGCCTGCACGCGGTGCTGATGTACGCGGCACGGGAGCGGACGACGGGCGTACCGTCCCAGCCGAACGCGGACGAGGAACACGCCGCCCCCCGCTACCCCGACGCGGTGATCACCGGCCTCGCGGCGCTGACCCTGCACGGCTTCTCCGCCACGCCGCCGCTCACCGCGCTGGACACGGTCGACGTCCTGGTCCCGCGGATGCGCCGGCTGCGCTCCACGGGCTGCGCCCGCATCCTGCGCACCCCCGCACTGCCCACGCCCCAGCAGGTGACGGGCCTCCCGGTCGCCCCGGTGCCGCGCGCCCTGGCCGACGCGGTGGCCGAACTGACCGACGCGGGCGCCGTACGCCGGCTGCTGACCGAGGCCGTCCGGGGCGGCCACTGCGAACCGGCCTCGGTGGTACGGGAGTTGAACCAGGCGAAGCTGCTGTCCCGCCCGCACGTGGTGGACGCGGTGGACTCCCTGCTCGCGGAGGGCCGCGCGATCGCGGAGGACCGGCTGTACGAGATGGTCGGCGACCACGGCCTCCCCGACCCCGTCTGGAACGTCGACCTGCGCCTGCCGGGCGGCCCTCACCTCGGCGGCCTCGACGCGTACTGGCCGGAGCACTCGGTGGCGGTCGAACTCGACACCCGGGCCCCCCGCCAGGGCGACCGTCAGGACGACGACGCCCTGTGGTCCGAGTACGCCCGCAAGCGCGAGCATTTGGAGCGGCTCGGCATCACGGTCGTGCACATCACCCCGAAGAAGCTGCGGGAGTCGATGGAGCAGCAGGCGGCGGTGGTCCGTACGGCGCTGATGGCCGCGGTGGACCGTGATCCGGCCGCGTATGTCGTGGTGCTGCCCCGATGACAGCCGCAGAGGGCCGCGTCGGCGTGGTGCTGCCCCGGTATTGACTGCTCCCCTCGTGGGCGAGGGAGATTCCTGGCTCAGGCCGCCTCCTGGAGCGGCGCTCCAGGAGGTCTTGCGCCCTCGGCACCAGCCGGGTACAGACCAGCCCGGACCAGCATCACGCGTGCAGAGTTCTTGTCTCTGGGAGAGACGGCTCCGCACGCGGTGCAGGTGTAGGTACGTTCCGACAGAGGAAGTGCGTGCTTGGTTCTCGCTCCGCACGATGCGCAATCCTTGGTGGTGTGCGCGGGGTGCACCAGGCGCACGTCGCGCCCGCGCTTGCGGCCCATTTCCAGCAGGGCCTGTTTGGTGGCGCTGATCGCCGCGTCGGCGGCTTTGCGGGCCATGGTGGTCTTGGCAAGGAACTTCGGGCGGAAGTCCTCCACGGCGATCGCGTCGTGGTGGGTCACGACGCGTTTGGCCCACTTGCGGGCGGTGTCCTGCCGCTGCCGGGCGATCTTCTGGCACGTCTTCGTCCGCAGCTTCTTCGCCTCGCGATAGCCCTTCGAGGCCGCTTGCCCCTTGGCCGGCTTGCGGCGGGCCATCATCCGGTCGTACCGACCCAGGTCCGCCTTCGCTCTCCTGCCGTGCCCGGCGTGCGGGAGGTCGTGAGCGTCCGACGTGGTGGTCGCAGTCACCCTCACGCCCCAGTCCACCCCGATCACGGCGCCGGTGGCGGGGATCGGCTGGACTTCGACGCGAACGACGAACGAGGCGTACCAACGACCGAGGGGGTCGCGGTAGACGCGCACGCTGGACGGATCGGCCGGGAGGCCGCAGGACCACACCACCGTCAGGACGATGCCGCCCGCGAGGTGCAGGCGGCCGTCCTTGATCCGGAAGCCGCGCCGCGTGTAGTTGAGAGTGGGGTCGGCCTCGCCCTTCTTCTTGTACCTGGGCATTCCGGCCCGTTGACGAATCGGCTTGCGGTCCTTGATGTCCTTCAGAGCCTTCGCGCGAGACTTGCCGAAGTCGCGGATGGCCTGCTGCTGCGGAACTGACGAGCCTTCGGCCAGCCACGGCGTGGTGGCGCGGGCTTCGGTCAGCATCCTGTCCAGCCGCGCGGGGCCGCACTCCTCCCCGACCTGGTGGGCCTTCTTGGATCGGGCGACGCACTCGTTCCAGGCCCACCGGCACCGGTCCCACTCGGCGAGCAGGGCCGTACCGGCGGTGGAGGACACGCGGAGCCGGTAGGTGTACCGGGAGTGCCCGGCCTCCCTGACCCACGTCAATTCCGAGACAACATCACCCCCTTCCGTCCCACCCTCACACTCCGGGTTCCACGACGAGACCGTATGTGCGAGATACGCACATACGGGCCAAAGTCGCGAGGCAGTCACCACAACCAGCGAACGCCAGAACGGACGTTCCACTACCTGCCCCAGACCGAGCGCTACTCGCGCGCCGTGCGTTCAGGCCGACGGCGCCTGGGGTTCCGTATCCACTTCGGACGAGCCTCGTGAAGTCGGTCGGTTCGACCGCCGGTTCGACGCCATGGCAGCAGCACTCCCTCCCGAGGACCAGAAATCGCCCGCGACTTCAGGAACCCCACCGTTCCGTCGGCGATGGCGGCCTTGAGCTCGCAGATCAGCCGGTATGAGGCGGTACGGACATCACGTCCGACAGAACCGAATGCTTCTTGTCCGAGCCCGCTCGGTCGCCGCCCCTCACCGGCTCCTTCCCGCAGAACTCGGCCTCGATCACCGCGGCCGTGTCCCCCGACCAGTCGCCGTTGAAGTTGAAGGCGAGGGCGTGGCGGCCGTCCCGCGTCGTGACGCCCTCGGATGTGGAGCCGTGGATGCCGCCGCCGTGGCCCCAGACGGTGACCCCGCAGGTCAGCTCGGTCTTCATCAGGCCGAGGCCGTAACTGTTGGCCTCGTCGACGGGGATCGTCGTGGTCATCTCGGCGAGCTGCTCGCGCGGCAGGAGCTTGCCGCGCAGGAGGGCCGAGTAGAAGCGGTTGAGGTCGGCCGAGTTGGAGATCATCTCGCCGGCCGCGTAGGCGAGGGACGGGTTGAGCTTCGTGACGTCGTACGTCGGGCCCGTCGCCGTCTCCGCCAGCTTGGAGTAGGCGCGGCTGCTGGGCCCGGGGACGCTCACGCGGGTGCCGGGGACGGACGTGGCCGTCAGGTGCAGGGGCTTGATGATGCGGTCGCGGACCTCGGCGCCGTACGGGCGGCCCGTGGCCTTCTCGATCACCATTCCGGCGAGCAGGAAGTTGGTGTTGGAGTAGTTCCACGACGTCCCCGGCTCGAAGTCCGGCTTGTGGGTCATGGCGAGCGCGACCAGTTCCGCGGGCTTCCTGGTGTCGTAGCGGTGCTCGAAGAAGCCGTCCTTGAGGAAGTACGTACGGCCGAATTCGTCGTCCGCCGTGTAGTTGTAGATGCCGCTGGTGTGGTTGAGGAGCTGGCGGAGGGTGATCCGGCCGCCGTCGTGGCCGTTGCCCCGCACCACGCCCGGCAGCCACTCCTCGACGGTGTCGTCCAGCGACAGCGTGCCCTCCGCCTCCAGCTGGAGCAGCACCGTGGCGACGAAGGTCTTGGTGATGCTGCCCACCCGGTAGCGGTCGTCCGCCGAACGCGGCTTGCCCGTCCTGAGGTTGCCGACGCCCGCCGTCGCCGACCAGGTGCCGCGGCCGTCCTTCGCGGTCGCCGTCACACCGGGCACGCCGGTGTCGACGGCCGCCTCCATGGCCTCACGGGTCGCGCCGTGCCCCTCTGCGGCGGGCGTGGCCGCCAGCGCGGGGACCGCGAGGGCCACGGACAGCGTCACCGCCGTCGCCGCCACGAGGGCCGTGCGGGTCGTACGTACGCTCATGTCTCTCCCCCATCTGTCCGCTCACTTCGAGCGTGGTCGGAGAAAGAGACCGGGCGGGTGGCGCCAAGGTTGAAGAGGGGGACGGCAGTTGAGCGTGTTTCGGCCGTTGTGCGGCTCAGGGCTGCTTCAGGGCCCGCTCAGGCCTTCTTCAGGACCAGTTCCGTGTTCCGGTCCCCCCGCTCACCCGCCAGCGTCGAGCGCGCGCCGGGGGCGTTGAGGGACAGCTCGCGGTAGAGGGCGGCCAGACCTGTCTGGGAGAGGTCCGTGAAGTCTGTGGCGTGCGGGGCCGAGGACTCGATGAGGGTGGTGAACAGCGAGATCGTGCCGTCCTTGTTGTCCACCACCTCGATGATCCGGGCGAGTTGGGGGAAGTCGACGTGGGAGGCGGTGGAGATCTCCCAGAAGGAACGGCCGCCGGAGGCGGAGTGCGGGGTGATGACGTTCTTGTGGATGTGGCCGTTCACCCAGGCCAGGACATTGCGGTGACCGCCCAGCAGCCGGACCAGCTCGGCGCCGCCCACGCGCCGCTCGCCCGGGCGGGCCGGGTCGCGGCGGAGGTTGCCCATCGTCTTGCTGGTGTGATGGCTGAAGATGATCGCGTACGAGTCCTTGTTCTCCCGCAGCGTCCTGTCCAGCCAGTTGAACTGGGCCGCCCCGATGGACCCTTCGTAGTGGCCGCCCGGGTCGGTGGTGTCGAGGCTGATGCCGATGACGTCGTCGGCGATGCGGAAGCTGTAGTACTGGGTGCCCGCGTCCAGGTTGGCCGTCGAGTAGCCGTGGCCGACGGGGCCGAGGCCGCGGAACGCCGGGTCCAGGTGGGCCCGCACGTAGTCCTTCGGCGTGAACGGCGCCCGCTTCTCGTCCGGCGTGACCGAGCGCATCGAGCGGGCGTGGGCCTTGAGGAAGTCCTTGAAGACGGTGCCCCGCGGGTCCTTGTCCTGCTTGAGGGAGTCCTGGAGCTTCTTGGCGTCCGCGGCCGACACGTTCATCAGCTTCTTGCCGCCGACGGCCAGGTCGGTCAGGTAGGAGTCGCTGTGCGAGGCGTACGTGCCGAGCGGCATCGCGTCGTGGTTGCCGACCGTCGAGTACCAGGGGATGTTCAGGCCGGGGCTGCGCGTCTCTCGGATCGCGGCGGCGAGGAAGCCCTCGATGTGCGGGAAGCCGACCTGCTTGTCGGCGTCGCGGACGCTGTCGTCGGCCTGCCAGTACAGCTTCAGGCCGCTGTTCTGGACGCCCTCGTACTGCCGCGGGTCACCGGTGTTGGGGGTGACGCGACCGCCGCTCATCACCGTGAGGAACCACTCCAGCTCGGACCTGCAGTTATTGTCCGTGTTGTCGCCGGTGGTCATCGCGAAGTGGAGCGGGGCGCCGGTGACGGGGCCGCCCCGCAGGGCGTTGAGCCGCTCGACCAGGGCCACCGCGCCGGGCACGGTCAGCGCCTCCTGCGGCCGCCAGGCGTGCACGTCCGTGGAGCGCAGGTACTCCAGCCGCAGCGGGTGCTGGGCGTCGATCAGGTGCAGGTCGGTGAGCTGCACGAAGGCGGCGAGTGCCGTGCGCCGCTTCGCGCGGTCCGCCTTGGGGGCGGCCAGGTCGTCACGGACGACGCGGCGCCAGCCGGGGCCGTCACCGAGCCGGCGGTAGCCGGAGGTACCGCGCGGGGTGGCGACATTGGCCAGAGTGGTGCCCCGCGTGTACGGAGCGAGCGCGACCGGCAGCTTGCGGGAGGCACCGACCGGCGCCTCGGCCGCGGCGTTGCCCGCACCGGCGCCCTGCGCGCTCGCGGGGCCCGCCGTGGTGGCGGCCTCGCTGTCGGTGGGCCGCAGGGTGTAGCCGACCCCCGCGGAGAGGGTCACCGCACCGGTGGCGGCGAGCAGAGTACGGCGGTGGACCCCCAGCGCGGAGCTGGCGACAGAGCGTATGCGCGACATGGCGCGGTCTCCCCGAGTGCGAACGCGTCGGCAGTGGTCGCGGGGCGCTCGCCGAAGCGAACATCCCGCTCACTGTGGATCGTTGGCAGCGGGAATGACCTGCGCATGAACAGGGCCGCAACGCGCAGCGCCGATCACCGTACGTGGATCTTGGGACACCCTCCGCGTTCACGGCCGCTCCTCGAACGGCCGGGACGCGGTCACTCCGTGTTCATCTTGCGGGGTACTGAAGCTATTTACCCGCGCCCTGGATGCGCCCCGCCGCCGGCCGCTCGCGCCACAGGGCCAGCCCTTTGTCGACCATGGAGACACGGGTCAGGTCCGGGACGTCGTCCAGGGGATGCCAGGCCGCCATGTCGGTGGAGCCGTTGGCCTCGTAGCGCAGGTCGCCGCCGGTGATGCGGGCCTCGTAGACGAGGCGGACGCCGTGATGGTCGACGTCGCGGCCGAAGCGGGCCGGGAAGACGCGGTGGGCGGAGTCGAGGCCGAGGAGGCCGGTCGGTTCGACGAGGTAGCCGGTCTCCTCCTCCACCTCCCGCACGACCGTGTCGTAGGGGTCCTCGCCGTGCTCCATGCCGCCGCCGGGCAGCACCCATTCGAAGCCGCCGCCGGGGGCCGGGGACCGGGCGAGGAGGAGTTGTCCGTCACGCACGCAAATGGCGTAGGCCGCCACCCTCAACTTCTTTTGCACGTAGGGACATTAGAGGCGTGAGGCCCGGATCGGCAGGTGATTTTCCGGCTTGCGGGCGACTTGCCCCTTAAGACCCTTGCATCCCAAATGAACAGGGGGTTTCCCCCATCCCTCCATTTCGATTGGGTCAACTCTTCCCAAACATCCTTCCCTTGCGTAAGGCTGTGCGGTCGTCCGGGTTCACATACCGGACGGCCCATGCTCCTTTACCTACAAGGGATGCCGATGACCCTCACCCCCCAGCGCGAACCCAAGCCGGGCGCGAGACGCGCGGCCCGCATAGCCGTGGCCGCAGGTCTCGTCGCCGCGCTCTCCGCAGCCGGGCCGATACCCATGGCCATGGCCGGGGACCCCGCGCCCGCCGCGGACCCGAGCGTCAAGTCCGCGCACGACAAGCTCGGTTCGGACGACGCCGACCTGCTCGCCGAGGCGAAGTCCGACGGCGACAAGAACGTCACGATGATGATCGCGACCGCGCCCGGCCAGACCGAGAAGGTCGCCGAGCAGCTGGACGCGGTCGGCTCTGTGGGCCGTACCTACGACAAGCTCGGCTATGTCCGCGCGACCGTCCCCACCGGCAAGGCCGACTCGGCCATCGCCGCGGCGACGAAGCTCTCCTCGGTGCACGGCATCGACCTGCGCGAGGAGATACCCCTGGACGACCCCCGCCGTCGACACGAAGAAGTCGACGGCCGCCGCCACCTCCTACTCGGCCCCGTCCAAGAGCACCCCGGCCGAGAACCCGTACAACCCGTCCTTCGAGACGGGCTCCGTCGACTTCGTGAAGAAGAACCCGAAGGCGGACGGCCGCGGCATCACCATCGGCATCCTCGACAGCGGCATCGACCTCGCCCACCCGGCGCTGCAGAAGACCACCACCGGCGAGCGCAAGATCGTCGACTGGGTCACCGCCACCGACCCGCTCGTCGACAACGACCGCACCTGGCGCCCGATGGTGACCTCCGTCTCCGGGCCCACGTTCAGCTACAGCGGCAAGACCTGGACCGCGCCGGCGGGTTCCTACCAGGTCAGCACCTTCCTGGAGTCGTACACCACCGGCGGCGACGCGGCGGGCGACGCCAACCGTGACGGCGACAAGACCGACTCGTGGGGCGTGCTCTACGACGCCGCGAACGGCACGGTCCGGGTCGACCTCAACAACAACAACGACTTCGGTGACGACACCCCGATGAAGCCGTACAAGGACGGCTTCCAGATCGGGTACTTCGGCACCGACGACCCGGCCACCGACGTCGCCGAGCGGCAGCCGTTCGTCGTGCAGATCCGCAAGGACGTGCCGATGGACCCGCTGGGCGGCGACTGGGTCGGCCAGAAGCGCGACTTCGTCAACATCGGCGTCATCGAGTCCGAGCACGGCACCCACGTCGCCGGCATCACCGCCGCGAACGGCCTGTTCGGCGGGAAGATGAACGGCCAGGCCCCCGGCGCCAAGCTCGTCGCGTCCCGTGCCTGCACCTGGACCGGCGGCTGCACCAACGTCGCGCTCACCGAGGGCATGATCGATCTCGTCGTCAACCGTGGCGTCGACATCGTCAACATGTCCATCGGCGGTCTGCCGGCGCTGAACGACGGCAACAACGCCCGCGCCGAGCTGTACACGCGCCTGATCGACACCTACGGTGTCCAGCTCGTGATCTCGGCCGGCAACTCCGGCCCCGGCGCGAACACCATCGGTGACCCGGCGCTGGCCGCCAAGGTCATCTCGGTCGGCGCGACCGTCTCCAGCCAGACCTGGGCCGCGAACTACGGCTCGGTCGTGGAGAAGAAGTACGCGATGATGCCGTTCTCCTCGCGCGGCCCGCGTGAGGACGGCGGTTTCACCCCGACGCTGTCGGCGCCGGGTGCCGCGATCAACACCATCCAGACCTGGCTGCCGGGCGCCCCGGTCGCCGAGGCGGGCTACACCCTGCCGGCCGGCTACGGCATGCTCCAGGGCACCTCGATGGCGTCCCCGCAGGCCGCGGGCGCGTCCGCGCTGCTCCTGTCGGCCGCCAAGCAGAAGGGCATCGCCCTCACCCCGGCGAAGCTGCGCACCGCGCTGACCTCGACCGCCGACCACATCAAGGGTGTCCAGGCGTACGAGGAGGGGGCCGGCCTCATCAACGTCCCGGACGCCTGGGACTCCATCCGTGACGGCGCGACCGCCCACGAGTACACGGTGAAGGCGCCGGTCGACACCGCGATCGACCAGTTCCTGAAGACGCCGGGCTTCGGCACGGGCGTCTACGACCGCGAGGGCGGCCTCAAGGCCGGGCAGAAGAAGACGTACGACGTCACGATCACCCGTACGTCCGGCGCGGACAAGGCGATCCGGCACGAGCTGCACTTCGAGAACAACGCCGGGGGCACCTTCAAGATCGTCGGCTCCGACGAGATCAGCCTCGGCCTGAACAAGCCGGTCACCGTCAAGGTCGCCGCGAAGTCCTCCTCGGCGGGCATCAAGAGCGCGATCCTGGAGGTCGACGACCCGCGCACCGAGGGCATCGACAAGCAGGTCCTCAACACGGTCGTGGTCTCGGCGCCGGTCGAGTACACCTACTCGGCGGCCGGTTCGACGCAGCGCAACAGCACCAAGTCGTACTTCGTGACCGTCCCGGAGGGCGCGAAGTCGCTGGAGGTCGCGATCGGCGGGCTGAAGGACAAGAGCCAGACCCGGTTCATCGCCATCCACCCGTACGGCACCCCGTCGGACAACACCGGCACCCCGTACTGCTACAACAACTACCTCGACGGCAACGGCTGCAAGCCGGACGTGCGTTCCTACGCCGACCCGCAGGCCGGCGTCTGGGAGATCGAGGTCGAGGCGCGCCGTACGTCGCCGCTGCTCGACAACCCGTTCAAGCTGGACGTCACCGTCCTCGGTGCGGCCTTCGACCCGGAGACCGTGACCGTCCCCGAGGCCAAGGTCGGCACCCCTGCCGCCGCCTCCTGGAAGGTGACCAACAAGTACGCCGCGATCGACGGCAAGCTGGCCGGCGGCCCGCTCGGCTCGTCGAAGGCGGCCCGTCCGACCATCGCCGAGGGCGCCACGCAGACCACCACGGTGGAGGTGCCCGAGGGCGCCACCTCGCTCGACGTCTCCATCGGCAACGTCTCCGACGCGGCCGCGGACCTCGACCTGGCCGTCTACGACGCGGCCGGCACCGAGGTCGGCAGCTCCGCCGACGGCGACTCGGAGGAGTCGGTCTCGATCGCGAAGCCGGCCGCCGGGAAGTACAGCATCGAGGTCATCGGCTACTCGGTGCCGGCGGGCTCGACGGCGTACGACTACCTGGACGTGTTCTTCTCCGCCGCGCTCGGCACCGTCACGGTGGACGAGTCGCCGGTGAAGCTCGGTACGGGTGCCACGGCCACGGTCGGCGGCAGCGTCACCGCGCTGGCGCCCGCGCCGGAGGGCCGTGAGTTCTTCGGCCAGGTCCAGCTGCTCAACGCCCGTGGCACGGTCGCGGGCCTGGGCAACGTGAAGATCGAGAAGGTCACGCCGTAGTGGCGTAGTACGGCTCCGCCGCAATGGCGGTGAGGGCGGGCGTCCGGTTTCGGGCGCCCGCCCTTCGTCGTCAGCAGGTGAGTCCCCGCGACTGTGCCAGCGAGCCGGTGATCCAGGCCCGTTCGGGGGCGATGTTCTTCTCGCCGACGGCCCAGAAGTCGGGCTGGAGGGCGCCCTGCGGGATGCCGATGAGCACCTGGTCGCCCTCGCGCAGGCCTGGGACGAGGTTCTCGTCGACCACGAAGGCCGGCTCCTGCTCGCCCTTGTCCGGCTTGTAGTAGCGGGTCATGTGCAGGGTGACGCGGACCGACCCCGTACCGGCGAGCTGTTCGACGGAGGTGGCCCTCCCCTCGGCCACCAGACGGGAACAGGCGAGGTAGCGGGGGCTGCCGAAAGCGGAGTCGGCGTCAGCGGAGGCCTCGTCCTTCGCGGCGCTGCCGGAGTCCGCTCCCGAGCTCGCGGTGTCGCCGCTCCCGGCCTGGGTCAGCAGCCAGCCCATGCCGACCAGTACGGACGCGGCGGCGGCCACGGCGAGGCTGCCGAGGGCGACGGTGAACACGCGGCGCCGGGTGCGGGAGGGCTGTCGTACGGGGGCAGGTGCCGGCGCGTGCCCGGGCGCCGGTGCCGGGGGCATCGGCTCGGCGAGCGCGTGCCCGATGATCCCCAACTGCTCGCGCAGCAGCGCCACATCGGCCGCCGCGGACCGGTGCTCCGCCATGAAGGCGGCGTCCGCGCGGGCCTCGTCGGTGAGCGGCTCGCCGGTGATCGCGGCCAGCAGGGCGTCGACGCCGCCGCGGCCGTCGTCGTAGCCGTCGCGACCGGTGCGGTCTTCGTTCTCGGCGGTCACGTCACACCACCTCGTCCTCGTGCAGGCGGGCGCGCAGAGCCCGTACCGCCGTGTGCAGCCTGCTCTTGACCGTGCCCTCCGGGATGCCGAGCTCCTCGGCGATGTCGCGGACCGGCAGGTCGCCGTAGAAGCGCAGGACCAGGACCTGGCGCTGGGTGTCGGGCAGTTCGTCCAGGCCCCGGGCGACGGCGAGGGAGAGCAGGCTGGTGTCCTCGCCGGAGGGGTGTTCGAGCTGGCGCAGGGAGGCGAGCCGCTCCCCCAGCCGCTCCTGGCGCTTCTTGGCCCGGTGCCAGTCCATGGCGAGGTTGGAGGCGACGACCGCCGCCCACGCCGACACGTCCCGCGGCGCCTCGCGGCCGCCGGCGGCCCGCTCCAGCAGCCGCAGACGGACCTGCTGCACCCCGTCCGGCAGGTCCGTCTGCGGCACTCCGCCCAGTGCGAGCACGGCCCGCACCCGGCGTTCCTGGGCCGCGTCCAGCGGATCGTCCGGTACGTCCCGGACGGCACCGCCCCCCTGGTCGCGGCGGGCCCTTCTGCGCAGCACAGCCACCCCTCCCCTCCCCGTGTGGTGACTGTGACGCCGTACTGCGCCAAAACGTTCGGCCGGATGCCCGGCAATTTCTGGGCGCGGCACGGAGTTGTACGTCACACAGCCGCGTAGCCCGGTCACCGGTGGGCAGGCGAGCTTGCGGCGCGGGGCGGCCGTTGGACGAATTTCTCCAGCTCAGCACGGGTATGAGCCGGAGAACCGGAGCCGCACCCGGGGTCCGTCGCGTCCCATTGGCCGGTCATCCGTGCCAAACAATTGGACAGGCGGGCCGAGGCTGACCGCATCATGGAAACGCCTCGGCCATGCAGCAGACACAGACAAGCCACGTAGAAGGAGTCGCCGTGAGGGTCGGAATCGTCGGAGCCACCGGTCAGGTCGGCACGGTCATGCGCAGGATCCTCAAGGAGCGCGACTTCCCGGTCACCGAGCTGCGCCTGTTCGCCTCGGCCCGCTCGGCCGGCTCGGTGCTCGACGGCGTGACCGTGGAGGACGCGTCGACGGCCGACTACACCGGCCTGGACATCGTCCTGTTCTCGGCGGGCGGCTCGACCTCGAAGGCCCTCGCCCCGAAGGTCGCCTCGCAGGGCGCCGTCGTGATCGACAACTCCTCGGCCTGGCGGCGCGACCCCGAGGTCCCGCTGGTCGTCTCCGAGGTGAACCCGCACGCGATCACCGACCGCCCCAAGGGCATCATCGCCAACCCGAACTGCACGACGATGGCCGCGATGCCGGTCCTGAAGCCGCTGCACGCCGAGGCCGGCCTCGAGGCGCTGGTCGTCGCCACGTACCAGGCGGTGTCGGGCTCGGGTCTGGCCGGCGTCGACGAGCTGTTCGAGCAGGTCAAGAAGGTCGGCGACGACGCGCCCAAGCTGACCCACGACGGCTCGGCGGCGGAGTTCCCCGAGCCGCACAAGTACGTCGCCCCGATCGCGTACAACGTCCTGCCGCTGGCCGGCTCGATCGTCGACGACGGTCTGCACGAGACCGACGAGGAGCAGAAGCTCCGTCACGAGTCCCGCAAGATCCTTGAGGCCCCGGAGCTGAAGGTCTCCGGCACGTGCGTGCGCGTCCCGGTCTTTTCCGGCCACTCCCTCCAGGTCAACGCCCGCTTCGCCCGCCCGATCAGCGTGGAGCGCGCCAAGGAGCTGCTGGCCGGCGCCCCCGGCGTCGCCCTCTCCGACGTCCCGACCCCGCTGCAGGCGGCCGGCCAGGACCCGTCGTTCGTCGGCCGTATCCGCGCCGACGAGACGGTCGAGCACGGCCTCGCCCTCTTCCTCTCCAACGACAACCTCCGCAAGGGCGCCGCGCTGAACGCGGTGCAGATCGCGGAGCTGGTGGCGGCGGAGCTGAAGGGCTGACGCCCGGTCCTACGTCGAGAGGGGCGCCCACCGGTAGACGGTGGGCGCCCCTCTCGTTGTGCTCGGACCCTGTGCTCAGAGCTCCAGATGCAGTCGGAGTGCCGCATCGATCTGGGCCATGCGCTGACGGGGTACCGACCCGATCTGCCGCAGCAGCCGCTCCCCGGCCAGGGCGCGGACCTGCTCGCACTGCACCTTGGAGTCCTTGGGGAGGCCGCCCTCACCCGCGGGAAGCAGCACCTGGAACGGGAAGACGCGGGAGGTGTTCGTGGTCAGGGGAACCAGTGTCACGACGCCTCGCCCGGTGCGCTGGACCGCCGCGTTGGCACCGTCGTTCGAGACGATCACCGCCGGACGTGCCTTGTTGGCCTCGCTGCCGCGCACCGGCTCGTAGTCGACGAGGTAGATGTCACCGCGCTTCATCGGTCAGCCCGTCCCCCGAGAACTGGTCCCAGAACCCGGCGTCCTCGCTGCCGTCCCACTCGGCGAACGCCTCCGTGTACTCCTGCTCCAGGTGAGCCCGTCGCAGCAGTTCGATGGCGTCGTGAATCACCGCGGACCGGGAGTCCGCCGATTTCTTCGCGACGTACTCGTCGACGAACGCAACATCCTCCTGAGGAAGGCTCACACTGATCTTCATACCCCGAGCATAGCAAGTGGCGGCAAATGTTACTACTGCCAGTACTACCAGCAGTACTACTCCCGATACCTACCCCTTGCGCACCTCGTAGAGGAAGCACCCGTACTCCACGGCCCGGACATGGACGAACGCCACCTCCGGGTCGGCGAAAGCCTCCGCGAACGACGCCTCGAAGTCCCCCGGCTCCACCAGCCGTCCCCCGACGATACGCCCGTCGCCCGAGTAGCGGCGGACGGTCCGGTGGGCGTTGGCGAAGGGCAGCGCGTCCCCGTCCGGACCTGCGCACTCGTCGGCGTGGATGAACACCGGCCCCTGCTCGTCGTAGGCCCCAGGATCGACCCCGTTCTCGGCCGCCCGGCGCCGCTGCGGGGCGTACGAGACGAGGGCGATGCTCCCCCACTCTCGGCTTCGCTCGAGCGGGGGGACCCCCATGCCGGGGGCGCTGCGGCGCAGGCAGCAGCGCAGGGGCGCCCCACCCTCCTCGTCGGTCACGGGAACCGTCCGGCGTCCCGCGTCGTCAGCAGAGCGAAGCTCCTTCAGGGCCGTCGGATCGATGGGGCGTGCCAGATAGGTCGTCATGTCCCCAGCGTCACGCGTGTACGCCCCGCCCACCGGCGGTAAACGGACATCGCGCTCCGTGCAGGTCCCATGGAAGGATGACCGAACCCACACATATCGAGGAGATGACCGCGTGCCTGGCACAAACCTGACTCGCGAAGAGGCGCAGCAGCGGGCGAAGCTGCTGACCGTTGACTCGTACGAGATCGATCTCGACCTCTCCGGCGCGCAGGAGGGCGGTACCTACAGGTCCGTGACCACGGTGCGCTTCGATGTCGCGGAGAACGGCGCCGACTCCTTCATCGACCTCGTGGCCCCGGCCGTCCACGAGGTGACTCTCAACGGCGACGCGCTCGACGCGGACGAGGTCTTCAAGGACTCCCGCATCGCGCTGTCCGGTCTGCTGGAGGGTCGCAACGTCCTGCGGGTCGTCGCCGACTGCGCGTACACGAACACCGGCGAGGGCCTGCACCGGTTCGTCGACCCGGTCGACCAGCAGGCGTACCTGTACACCCAGTTCGAGGTCCCGGACGCCCGCCGCGTCTTCGCGTCCTTCGAGCAGCCCGACCTGAAGGCCACCTTCCAGTTCACCGTGAAGGCCCCCGAGGGCTGGACGGTGATCTCCAACTCGCCCACCCCGGAGCCCCGGGACAACGTCTGGTCCTTCGAGCCGACGCCGCGTATCTCGACGTACATCACGGCGCTCATCGTCGGCCCGTACCACTCCGTGCACAGCGTCTACGAGAAGGACGGCCAGTCCGTCCCGCTCGGCATCTACTGCCGTCCCTCGCTCGCCGAGTACCTCGACTCGGACGCGATCTTCGAGGTGACCCGGCAGGGCTTCGACTGGTTCCAGGAGAAGTTCGACTACGCGTACCCGTTCAAGAAGTACGACCAGCTGTTCGTGCCGGAGTTCAACGCGGGCGCGATGGAGAACGCGGGCGCGGTGACCATCCGCGACCAGTACGTCTTCCGGTCCAAGGTGACGGGCGCGGCGTACGAGGGGCGCGCGGAGACGATCCTGCACGAGCTGGCCCACATGTGGTTCGGCGACCTGGTCACCATGGAGTGGTGGAACGACCTGTGGCTGAACGAGTCGTTCGCCACCTACACCTCCATGGCCTGCCAGGCGCACGCCCCCGAGTCGCGCTGGCCGCAGGCGTGGACGACGTTCGCCAACCAGATGAAGACGTGGGCGTACCGCCAGGACCAGCTGCCGTCGACGCACCCGATCATGGCGGAGATCCGCGACCTGGACGACGTGCTCGTCAACTTCGACGGCATCACCTACGCCAAGGGCGCCTCGGTCCTCAAGCAGCTCGTGGCGTACGTCGGCCAGGACGAGTTCTTCCGCGGCGTCCAGGCGTACTTCAAGCGGCACGCGTTCGGCAACACGCGCCTGTCCGACCTGCTGGGCGCCCTGGAGGAGACCTCCGGCCGCGACCTGAAGGCCTGGTCGAAGCAGTGGCTGCAGACGGCGGGCATCAACATCCTGCGTCCCGAGATCGAGACGGACGCCGACGGTGTGATCACGTCCTTCGCGATCCGCCAGGAGGCCCCGGCGCTGCCCGCCGGCGCCAAGGGCGAGCCCACGCTGCGCCCGCACCGCATCGCGGTGGGCCTGTACAACCTGGACGCCGGCTCCGGCAAGCTGGTGCGCGACGAGCGCCTCGAACTGGACGTGGACGGCGAACTCACCGCCGTACCGCAGCTGTCGGGCACCCGCCGTCCGGACGTGGTCCTCCTCAACGACGACGACCTGTCGTACGCGAAGGTCCGCCTGGACGAGGAGTCCCTCGCGTTCGTGACGGACCACCTCGGCGACTTCGACGCCTCCCTCCCCCGGGCCCTGTGCTGGGCGTCGTCCTGGGACATGACGCGTGACGCCGAGCTCGCCACCCGCGACTACCTCTCCCTGGTCCTGTCGGGCATCGGCAAGGAGTCCGACATCGGTGTCGTGCAGTCGCTGCAGCGCCAGGTGAAGCTGGCGATCGAGCTGTACGCCGCCCCGGGCACCCGCGAGGCCCTGCTGACCCGCTGGACCGACGCCACGCTGGCCCATCTGCGTGCCGCCGAGGCGGGCAGCGACCACCAGCTGGCGTGGGCACGGGCGTTCGCGGCCACGGCCCGTACGCCGGAGCAGCTCGACCTGCTGGAGGGCCTGCTCGACGGCTCCCACTCGATCGAGGGGCTGGCCGTCGACACGGAGCTGCGCTGGGCGTTCGTCCAGCGCCTGGCGGCCGTGGGCCGCTTCGACGAGGCGGAGATCGCGGGCGAGTACGAGCGGGACAAGACGGCCGCCGGCGAGCGCCACGCCGTCACGGCCCGGGCCGCCCGCCCGACCGCGGAGGCCAAGGCCGAGGCCTGGTCGTCGGTCATCGACTCCGACAAGCTGCCGAACGCCCTCCAGGAAGCGGTCATCGTCGGCTTCGTCCAGACCGACCAGCGCGAACTGCTGGCCCCCTACGCGGACACGTTCTTCGAGGTGGTCAAGGACATCTGGGACGCCCGTTCCCACGAGATCGCCCAGCAGATCGCCATCGGCCTCTACCCGACGATCCAGGTCTCCGAGGACACCCTCCGCAAGACGGACGCCTGGCTGACCTCGGCCGAGCCGAACGCGGCCCTGCGACGCCTGATCTCCGAGTCCCGGGCGGGCGTTGAGCGTGCGCTGAAGGCGCAGGCTGCGGACGCGGCGGCGGAGTAGCAGTAACCGTCGTCGTACGTACGCCCCAGGGGGCGCCCGGTGCACACCGGGCGCCCCCTGTTCGTCCCGTCGAGCGGGCCGCGCACGTCCCCGGGCGAGCCGCCCCTCAACCAAGCCCCGCGGCAACGGCCTCCAGTGCCGACAGCACCGTCCCCACAGCAGCCCCCGCCTCACTCCCCCTGCGCACGGCGGCCACCACATGCCGCACCGGCCGCTGCTCCCCCACCTCCCGCATCACGACGCCGCCCCTGGCCACCGCGGCCGTCCGCGGCACCAGCGCCACCCCCATCCCCGCCTCCACCATGGCCAGGATCGCCGTCCACCCGGCGGCGGAGTGCCCCTGCCGGGGGCTGAACCCGGCGGCCTCACACGCCCCGCGCGTGATGTCCGACCACGGCCCGCTTCCCCCGAAGATCCACTCCTCCGCGGCGAGATCGGCGAGCCGCACCTCCTCGGCCCGCGCCAGCCGGTGGCCCCGGGGCAGGGCGACGTCCAGCGGGTCCGCGAGCAGCGGCACCCTGGTGAAGCGCACGTCGCCCACCGTCGGCGCCTGCGCCGCGAGCGACAGGGCGAGGTCCACCTCCCCGCCGGCGAGCAGCTCGTACGCCTCCTGCGCCTCTGCCTCGCGCACCCGTACGGTCACCCCGGGATGCGTCCGACGCAGCGCCCGCACGGCCGGTACGACCAGCGCCGGCACGGCCGTGGAGAAGGCGCCCACCCGCACCTCCCCGACCTCACCGTGCACATACGCCGCCAACTCGGCGTCCGCCCGCTCCAGTTGCTCGAACACGGCCTCGGCGTGCCGCAGCAGCAGCCGGGCCGCGTCCGTCAGCCGCACTCGCCGGCCCTGCGCCTCCAGCAACGGCACCCCGACCTGCCTGGCCAGATTCGTCAGCTGTTGCGACACCGCCGACGGCGTCATGCGCAGCGCCTCGGCCGTCGCCGTCACGGTGCCCCGCTCCCGCAGGGTCCGCAGGATCTGCAGCTTCCGGATGTCCCACTCGACCATGGCGGCAACCTATGTCACCGCCGCGTCGCCGCCCCCAGGACGACTCCGCCGAGGATCAGCGCCATGCACAGCACCTGCGTCCAGCCGGTCGCCTCGCCGAGGACCGCCCAGGACAGCAGGGCCACGCACACCGGCTGGAGGTAGTAGACGACCCCGGCACGGCTCGGGCCGACCAGGGCGATCGCCCGGTTCCAGGCGAAGAAGGCGACGGCGGAGGAGGCGACCCCCACATAGAGGATCGGCAGGACCGTGCCGGGGGTGGGCTCGAAGCCGCCCTGCACCGCCAGGCTCACCCCCTGCGCGGGCACCAGCAGGGCCGCACCCACCAGGAACGTCGTGAACAGGAAGGCCGCACCGCCCAGTTCGGCCGGCCGCCGCCGCAACAGGCCGCTGTACGACCCGAAACAGCAGGCAGCGGCCACCATCCACAGATCCCCGGCCGAGAACCCTGCCCCGCCCGCACCACTGCCGATCAGCAGCACGACACCCGCACAGGCCACCAGCAGCCCCACCACCCTGCGCGCACCGAGCCGTACCCCCGCGGCCCGCTCGAACACCGCCATCAGCACCGGCGAAGCAGCCATGATCATGCCCATGTTGGCGGCGGGAGTGGTCGACCCGGCCTGGTTGACGAGGGTGTTGTAGGTGGTGACGCCGAGCAGCGCGGCGAGGAGCACGTAGCCGAGGTGCCGGCGGATCAACTCCCGCTGCCGCCAGGCCTGCCGGGCACCGAACGGAGCCACCGCGACCAACGCCACCAGCCACCGCCAGAACGCGTGCTGCACCGGCGGCACGCTGTCGTGCAGCGCCCGTGAGGTGACGAAGCTGCCGGACCAGACGACCGTGGCGAGAGCGGCGAGCGCGACCCCGAGGGCGGCGGCCGTCCTCGGGGTCGGGGTGGTGGAAGGGGATACGGAAGGGGGTGTCGTACGGGCGGTCCGCTTCAGGACTGCGGGCACAGAGGTCCTTTCGATGGGCGGTGACGATGACGGGTCCACCGTCGCAGCGCGCCATCTGTCGCGTCCATCGAAACTTTCCGAGCATTCCTTTCAGGAGAACTGAAAGGTTGTGCGGGGCTCTCCGCTCACCCCACGTGCTCGGCGACCGCCGCCTCGACCGCCCCCGCGTCGGTGCCGTCCGCCGCCCACGCCACATATCCGTCGGGCCGCACGAGCATGGCCGTACGGCGGTCGCTCGCCCAACGCTCCACGGTGAGCCGGTCCTTACGGCCGTCCTGCGCCTCGGGCACCTCCCCGCCCCGCGGGAGGATCAGCACGAACCGCCCACCCCGCAGAGCGTCGTACAGACGCCCGCTCCCCAAGGCCACATCCGGGACGCGGGAGCCGGCCAGACGGTGGGAGCCGTGCGGGGCGGCGTACCGGTACCCGATGCCGGAGATCTGGGCCAGGGCCTTCGTCCGGGCAGGCCGGGCGGCGTTGACGAAGGCGGAGAACAGGGCGCGTACGGCGCGCAGTGCCGGGCTCTGCGCCCGGGCCAGCCGGACCAGCCCGCCGCTGCTGCGCAGCACCGCCTTGCCGACGGGGTGACGTTCGGCCTGGTAGGTGTCCAGGAGACTCACGGGCCGGCGGCCGTTGATGACCGCGGCCAGCTTCCAGCCGAGGTTGGCCGCGTCCTGCAGGCCGGTGTTCATGCCCTGCCCGCCGGCCGGTGAGTGGACGTGCGCGGCGTCACCGGCGAGGAAGACCCGCCCGACCCGGTACCGCGGCGCCTGCCGCTCGTCACTGTGGAAGCGGGACAGCCAGCGCGCGTCATGCATGCCGTAGTCGGTGCCGAGGGCGCGGCGGGTGACCTCCTTGACCTCGGCGAGGTCGAGCGGGACGTCGTCGGGGACCTCGTGGCGGCGGTTCCAGCCCATGACGCGGTACCAGCCGTCGCCGAAGGACGCGATCATCGCGAAGGAGTCGCCGGCGCCGTTGACGGTGAGCACGCTCGCGGGCTGCTCGTCGAGCCGGACGTCCGCCAGGAACAGGGACTTGATGACGGAGACGCCGGGGAAGGGCAGGCCGACCGCCTGGCGTACGGCGCTTCGGTGACCGTCCGCGCCGACGACGTAGGCCGCGCGGTGCGTGACGACCGCCCCGTCCGGACCGCGCACATCGAGGTCGACCCCGTCGTCGTCCTGCCGCAGCCCCACGACCTCGCTCTCGAAGAGGAACTCGACCCCGAGTTCGCGCGCCCGCCGCTCCAGCAGCCGCTCCACCTCGTACTGCGGGGTGATGAGCAGGAACGGGAAGCGCGACGGCAGCGAGCCCAGGTCGAGGGAGAGGCGGCGGAACAGGCGCAGTTCGGTGATGGTGCTGCCGGTGGCGATCAGCTCGTCGGCGAGGTTGCGGGCGTCGAGCTGCTCCAGGGTGCGGGCGTGCACGCCGAAGGCGCGGGAGAGGTTGCTGATGCCGTGCGGGCGCCGCTCGACGAGGGTGACGCGGACGCCTGCGGCGGCGAGGTCGCCTGCCAGGAGGAGACCGGTGGGGCCGGAGCCGACGACGAGGACGGGGTGGGTGGAGCCGGTGCCGTTCGTGGCGGTCATGCGGGCCTCCTGATGCCAACACCTGTAGTCAACGCTTGTTGGTCAACGCTTGTTGGCAACCGTAGAACCGCCCCACAATCCTGTCAACACTTGTTGGCCCACACTCGTTGGCATACGATTGTTGGCATGACGCAGAGCAGCCCCGCCGACTCCACCCCCACTCCCGCCCCGCGCCGCTCCGAGGCCACGCGCACGGCGATCCTCGACGCGGCTCGCGAGCGCTTCGCGGCAGACGGTTACGAGCGCGCGACCATCCGCGCGATCGCCAAGCACGCGAACATCGACCCGTCGATGGTGATGCGCTACTACGGCAACAAGGAGGGGCTCTTCGCGGCGGCCGTCGCCATCGATCTGAAGCTGCCGGAACCGGCGTCGCTGTCCCGCGAAGACGCCGGCCGGGCGCTCGTGACCCACTTCCTGGCCATGTGGGAGGAGAACGAGGTGCTCACGGCCCTGCTGCGGGTCGGCGCGACCAACCAGGCCGGGGCCGAGCGCATGCAGGGCATCTTCGCGGACCAGCTGCTGCCGGTCGCCCGTCGGGTGTGCCCCGATCCCGAGCAGGCCCCGGCGCGGGCCGCGCTGGCGTCGTCACAGCTGCTCGGGCTGGCGCTCACGCGCTACGTCCTGCGGTTCCCGCCCGCCGTGGCGCTGGCGCCCGAGGAGATCGTGGCCTGGCTGGCGCCCACGGTGCAGCGCTATCTGACCGCGCCGTACCCGGCGTGACGGTCACCCGCACCAGCCCGAGAACACACCGAGGGCGCCGGCCTCGTCGTACGTACGGCGGATGCGCGTACGCAGGACGGGGCCGGCGCCCTCGACAAAAGCGGGGTCGGCCGGAACCGCGCGGATCAGGCCTTCGCCTTGGCCTTCACCTTCGGCTGGCGGTCCGTGGAGCGGTCCAGGACCATCACGAGGCCCGCGATGACCGCGAACAGCACGATCGGGGCCAGAACGAACAGGCCCAGCGTCTCGATGACGCTCAGGCCCTGACCGGGGTCGTCGCCGTCGTCACGCGTGAGCGCGAGCGCGGGGGACGACATGAGCAGCATCATCAGCGTCGTACCGGCAGCCAGGGCGCCGGCGCGCAGGGCGTTCTTCTTGTCCACGGGGCCAAAAGTACCGAACGCCGCCGGGGGACGCGCGTCCGGGGGGTGCCGTAAGGAGCATCCGGCACCCCGGACGACGGACGCCGCAGGGCCTGACCGTGCCGGTCAGCCGTGCCCGCGTGCGTCTTCCCGCAGCACTTCCACCAACGCCCGCATCCGCGGCGACGCCGCCAGTTCCTCCAGCGTCATCGGCCGCCCCTGGGCGTCCGCGATCGGCAGCCGCCAGTTCGGGTACTGGTCCCAGGTGCCCGGCAGGTTCTGCGGGCGGCGGTCGCCCACGCCGTCGGGGAGCCAGATGCCGACCATGCGGGCCGGGGTGCGCAGCAGGAAGCGGTGGACGGCCTGGATCTCGGCCTCCTCCTCCGAGGCGCAGTGCCCGCCGTGCGTGCCGTGCGTCAGCCCGAGCCGGGACAGCAGCTCCAGCCACTCGCCGGTGTCGGCCGCCGCCTCCGCGCGCTCCTGCTCCAGGGGGCGGGTCAACAGGCCGAGGCTGTCGCGCAGTTCGACGTGCTCGCCGGTGAGGCGGGCCGCGGTGGACGGCAGGTCGTGCGTGGTGGCGGTGGCGAGACAGTCGGCGCGCCAGGTCTCCGGCTTCAGGGGGCGGCCGTCGCCGTCCCAGTCCCGTTCGAACCACAGCACCGAGGTGCCGAGCACGCCCCGCGAGCGCAGCGCCTCCCGCACACCGGGCTCGACCGTGCCGAGATCCTCCCCGATCACCACCGCTCCGGCCCGGGAGGCCTCCAGCACCAGGATGGCGAGCATGGCTTCGGCGTCGTAACGGACGTAGGTCCCCTCCGTCGGCGCATGCCCCTGCGGCACCCACCAGAGCCGGAACAGCCCCATGACGTGGTCGATCCGCAGCGCGCCCGCGTAACGGAAGAGCGCCCGCAGCAGACGGCGGTACGGCTCGTACCCCGACTCGGCCAGCCGGTCCGGCCGCCAGGGCGGCAGCCCCCAGTCCTGGCCGCGGGCGTTGAAGGCGTCCGGCGGGGCGCCCACCGACATCCCGGCCGCGAAGTACTCCTGCTGCGCCCAGGCGTCCGCGCCGTCGGGATGCACCCCGACCGCGAGGTCGTGCACGATCCCGACCGGCATCCCCGCCTCCCGCGCGATCCGCTGGGCGGCGGTCAGCTGGGTGTCGGTGAGCCAGGCGAGCCGGCAGTGGAAGTCGACCCGGTCCATCAACTCGCCCCGCGCCCGGGCGGTTTCGGGCGAGCGCGGGTCCCGCAGGCCCTGCGGCCACCGCCGCCAGTCCGAGCCGTGCACCTCGGCCAGCGCGCACCACGTGGCGTGGTCCTCCAGCGCCTGGCCTTCCTGCGCGAGGAAGTCGACGTAGGCGGCCCGCCGCCCGGGCCCGAGCGGTACCTCGCGCACCAGTTCCAGCGCCTCCCGCTTCGCCTCCCACACGGCGTCCCGGTCGATCAGCTCCCCCTTCTCCAGCACCGCTTCCCGCAGCCTCCCGGCCCGCTCCAGCAGGGCCCGGACGCGCTCGGGGTCCTCGACGTGGGCGAACTCGGGCACGTCCTCGACCCGCAGATGCACCGGGTCGGGGAAGCGGCGGGAGGACGGGCGGTAGGGCGAAGGGTCGGTCGGGGCTCCGGGTACGGCCGCGTGCAACGGGTTGACCTGCACGAATCCGGCGCCGAGCGCCCGGCCGGCCCAGGCGGCGAGCTCACCGAGGTCGCCCAGGTCGCCCATGCCCCAGGAGCGGCGGGAGAGGAGGGAGTAGAGCTGGACGAGAAGGCCGTACGAACGTGCGGTGGGCGTGGGCAGCCGGGGCGGGGTGACGACCAGGTGGCTGGTCGCCGTACGGCCGTCCGGTGTGGTGACGGTCAACCGGTGGACACCGGGCGGGAGTTGACCGGCGGAAGGGAGCCGGTCGACGGCGGCGCGGGTGTCGCCCTGTTCGGTCTCGATGTGCAGCCGGGTGCCGGACGGCAGCGCGGCCGGCGCCAGGGGCTCGGCGCCTGGCCGGCACACCACTGTCGGCGGCAGCAGCCGCTCGCGCAGCTCGCGCTCCCGCGCGGCCAGCTCGGCACCGACGGACGCGGGCGTGCTCGCGTCGACGTCGAGGGCGGCCAGGGCGAGGGTGAGTGCGGTGGCGGAGGCCGCGACCGTACGGTCGGCGGACGGCTGGTAGGAGGTGGCGACGCCGTGCAGCTCGGCGAGCCGCGACAGGTCGTCGGAGGGGGGACCTTCGGGACCCTCTGGGTCCTCGGCAGGGGCTTCGGCCGACCGCTGTCCTGTCATCTACGGCCTCGTGGAATACATGTCCATATCCATACCGGTGTCCATACCCATGTCCCAGGTCGCCGCCTCACTCGTCAGCGGTGCCGCGTCCGCGAGCGGCGGTTCGCTGGTGAGGGGCTCGGCGTCGGGCAGGGGTGGTTCGCTGGTGAGCGGGGCCTCGGTGCAGGCGCCCTCGGAGCTGAAGACGCAGGCGTACATCTCGGGTTCGGTGAAGACGCCTTCGTACATCTCGGGCTCGCTGGACGCCTCGGGTTTGGAAAGGGCCGATGCAGTGGCCACGGGGGCCTCCTCTTCAAGTACGGCGTGCGGGTTACCGCCGTCCCTACCCAGCGAGCGCGGCAACAGACGTATACCGACGAACAACGTGCCTCTCATCACATTCTGTTCCGCACATTCTGTTCCGCTCCCGCGGTTTCCCGGGCTTTCTTGCTGATCACTATTCACTCAGTACATGTACTCAGTACATAATGCTCGGCATGAGCACCCGCCACATCCTGCTGGGGCTGCTCGCCACGGGTCCGAGCCATGGCTACGACCTCAAGCGACGCCACGACGAACGCTTCCCACAGGCCCGTCCGCTGGCCTACGGGCAGGTCTACACGACCTTGCAGCGGCTGGTCCGCGACGGACTCGCCGAGGTCGACGGCACCGACTCGGACGGCGGCCCGGAGCGGACCAAGTACCGCGCGACGGACGACGGCGCGCACGAACTGGCCCAGTGGGCCGGGGAGATCGCGCCGCCCGCGCCGTTCGTGACGAACGAGATCTTCGCCAAGGTCGTCGTGTCGATCCTGTCCGGCGGTGACCCCGAGGCCTATCTGCGCGCCCAGCGTGCCGCCCACATGGAGCGGATGCGGCAGCTCACGGCGGTCAAGACCGCGCCGGGCACCGATCTCGCGACCGTGCTCTCGGCGGACTACGCCCTCAACCACCTCGACGCCGACCTCCGTTGGATGACGACCACGGCGGCCCGGCTCACCACCCTGACCGCGGAGGTCGACGCAGTATGAGCAACCAAGAGGGAAGCCCGGTGCCGCTTCTTCTGGCCCGTGACCTCGTCAAGGCGCACGGCAGAACCGAGGCGCTGCGCGGCGCCTCGGTCGAACTGCGGGCCGGTGAGATCCTCGCCGTCACCGGCGCCAGCGGCAGCGGAAAGTCGACGCTGCTGCACTGTCTGTCCGGCATCGTCCGCCCGGACTCCGGCTCGGTGACGTACGACGGGGAGCGGCTGGACCAGTTGCCCGAGCAGCGGCTGAGCGAGCTGCGGCGTACGGAGTTCGGCGTGGTCTTCCAGTTCGGGCAGCTGATCCCCGAGCTGACGGCCCTGGACAATGTCGCGCTGCCGCTGCTGCTCGCGGGCACCCGCCGGCCTCAGGCGCAGGCGCAGGCCGGCGAGTGGCTGGAGCGGTTCGGGGTGCGCGGGCAGGAGGAGCTGCGGCCCGGCGAGCTGAGCGGCGGCCAGGCCCAGCGGGTGGCCCTGGCGCGGGCCCTGGTCACCGGCCCGAGGATCGTCTTCGCGGACGAGCCGACCGGGGCGCTGGACTCACTGGCGGGCGAACAGGTGATGACGGCCCTGACGCACACGGCCCGCGAGTCGGGCACGGCGGTGCTGCTCATCACGCACGACGCCCAGGTGTCGGCGTACGCGGACCGCGAGGTACGGCTGGCCGACGGCACCGTGACGCCGCTGGGGGTGGCGGCATGAGGAACCGGCGGAACCGCCTGAGCACCGACCTCCGGCTGGCCTGGCTGCTCACCCGGGGGTCCGACCGGCGGGAGTGGTGGCGGGTCCTGCTGACGGCGGTGGGGGCGGGGGGTGCGACCGGGATCGGGCTGGCGGTCGCCACGCTCGCCGCGATGGACGGGCAGTACTCGGTGTCCTTCGGATCCGGGCTCCTCGACCAACCCAGCGACCGGCAGGGCGTGATCTTCGCGCTGCTGATGCTGCTGGTGCCGGTGCTCGGGTTCCTCGGGCAGTGCGCCCGGGTGGGTGCGGTGCATCGCGACCGGCGCCTGGCCGCACTGCGGCTCGCGGGTGGCGCGCCCGCCCAGGTGCGGCGGATCGCGGCCCTGGAGGCGGGCCTGGCCTGTCTGGCCGGGTCGGCCGTGGCGACCGTCTTCTGCGTCCTCCTGCTGCTGCGCGTGTGGCAGGCTCCCGAACCCATGGCGTGGCTCGGCATCGCCCTGGTCGCCGTGACCGTCCCGGCGCTGGGCGCCGCCGTGAGCGCGCTGTCGCTACGGCGCGTGGTGGCCTCGCCGCTGGGCCGGGTACGGCGGGTTCGGCCGACGCGGGGCCCGGGGCGGGTGTTCGGGCTGGTCACCGGGCTGCTCACGCTGCTGGCGGTGTTGGCGGTGCTGATCGCCGCGACGCCTTACCACCGCGCCAATCGCCTGGGCTTCGCCGTCGTCCCGTTCACGGTCTGCACCGTGACCTTGTTGATCGCGGCCGCCTCCGTGTGGCTGGCCGGTTCGTCCTCCCGGCAACTGGGCGAGGCCTTCGCCGCCCGGGCCCAGAGCCCGGCGCTGCTGATCGCCGCGGAGCGGCTGCGCGACGACCCGTGGGCGGCATCCCGTACGCATGCGGCGGTGCTGCTGGTCACGGTCGTGGGCTCGGGCTTCGTGGGCGTCCGTGTAGTGCTGCTCGCCGATCTGCGGGCGATGCGCCGCGACGGTCAGCTCGGCATGAACATGGAGTACTACACAAGCGGCCTCGACCTCACGGGCGCCGCGATCCTCCTCGCCCTCGCCCTCATCCTGTCGGCGCTGGCCGTCGGCACCGCCGAGTCACTGGCCACCCGGCGCCGGGGGCTGGCCGCACAGGCCGCCGCCGGTGTGCCGAGCGCGGTGCTGCGGCGGGCGCTGCTGCTGGAGACCGCGCTGCCGCTGGCACCCGCGGTCGCGGTGGCGGGCCTCGGCGGCATGACGATCAGCGCGTCGTACGCCGCGATCACGACGGAGCACACGGTGCCGGACGTGCCGTACCTGGCCCTCCTGGTCCCGCTCGCCGTCTACGCCGCCTGTCTGCTGGCCGCGGCCACGTCCCTGCCGATGCTGCGGCGGTCGGTGCGGCCGGCGGAGCTGCGGTACGTGTGAGAAACGGCCGTGCGGCCACGTGAACGGACGGCCCCGGGGGGCACGGGGGACCCTCGGGGC
Source organism: Streptomyces sp. NBC_01017 (assembly GCF_045162795.1). Taxonomy (NCBI): domain Bacteria; kingdom Bacillati; phylum Actinomycetota; class Actinomycetes; order Kitasatosporales; family Streptomycetaceae; genus Streptomyces; species Streptomyces sp. NBC_01017. Next base: position 7,016,853 of record NZ_CP108683.1, on the reverse strand, counting down.
CGGACGCGGGCCGCCGCACACCAGGTATGCGAAGGCCCGGGTCGTCAGGCGGAGATGCCGTCGATCCGGGCCATGGCGTCCTCGGCGCCGTACGGTTGCAAGTACGGCAGCCAGCGCGGGTCCCTATGCCCGGTGCCGATGATGCGCCAGGCGAGACCGGTGGGTGGAGCGGGTTTGTGGCGCAGCCGCCAGCCGATTTCGAACAGATGTCGGTCGGCCTTCACGTGGTTGCAGCGGCGGCAGGACGCCACCACGTTGTCCCAGACGTGCTTGCCCCCGCGGCTGCGCGGAATGACATGGTCGACGCTGGTTGCGACGCCACCGCAGTACATGCACCGGCCCCCGTCGCGCGCGAAGAGCGCCCTGCGGGTAAGAGGAACGGGCCCCCGATAGGGAACCCGGACGAATCGCTTGAGCCGGACCACGCTGGGTGCGGGGACTGTGACGGTTGCGCTGTGCATAAAGGCGCCGGACTCCTCGAGGCATACGGCCTTGTTCTCGAGGACGAGGACGAGCGCGCGGCGGAGCGGTACGACGCCGAGCGGCTCGTACGACGCGTTGAGGACCAGGACATGCGGCACGGATGCCTCCTTGGGCGTCGGCGGCGCGTGGCTCGCGCCGGGACGATCTGTAGTCAGTCTCCCCTCTCGCCTGGTGAAAGCGCCACCATGTCCCGGTAACGGGCTGAGAGTGTTTTCGACCACATCTGATTCATCCCCTGGGCGATGAACGGTTCATCCCACCAGTTCATCCCCACGTGGGCACGATTCCTCCCTCGAACATGGCGACGATCCACACACGATGCCCCGTTAGTGTGGTGAGCCTGCCCTGCCGGTGACCCTTTCGTGACCTTGACCATCTACCGACGGGGCGGGCCGCTGCACTGGAGGTACCTGCCGTGTCCCTGTCCGCCGTCCTACTGGCCGCCGGCCCTACGCCGTCGCCAACCCCCTCGGGGACGACCACCCCGGCGGTTCCCACGATCAAGGACGCTCACGAGAGTGCGACCCAGGCTGCGACCTGGGTCGAGCAGAACTGGTCGACCTGGCTCGCGATAGGCCTCAGGGTCCTGCTGATCCTGGCCATCGCGGCGGTGCTGAGAGTGGTGATCCGGCGGGCGATCACCAAGCTCATCGACCGGATGAACCGCACCGCCCAGGCGGTGGACGGCACGGCCCTCGGCGGCCTGCTCGTCAATGTCGAGCGCCGCCGTCAGCGCTCGCAGGCGATCGGCTCGGTGCTGCGTTCGGTGGCCAGCTTCGTGATCATGGGCACGGCCGCCCTGATGGTCCTGTCCGCCTTCGAGATCAACCTCGCCCCGCTGCTGGCCTCCGCCGGTGTCGCGGGCGTCGCGATCGGTTTCGGTGCCCGCAACCTGGTCACGGACTTCCTCTCCGGCGTCTTCATGATCCTGGAGGACCAGTACGGCGTCGGCGACACGATCGACGCGGGCGTCGCCTCCGGCGAGGTCATCGAGGTCGGCCTGCGCGTGACCAAGCTGCGCGGCGACAACGGCGAGATCTGGTACGTCCGCAACGGCGAGGTCAAGCGCATCGGCAACCTGTCCCAGGGCTGGTCGACGGCCGGCGTCGACGTCACCGTCCGCTCCTCCGAGGACCTGGACAAGGTCAGGCGCAGCATCGGCGACGTCGCCGAGCGCATGAGCAAGGAAGAGCCCTGGAACGAGCTCCTCTGGGGCCCGATCGAGGTCCTCGGCCTGGACAGCGTGCTTCTGGACTCGATGGTCGTACGCGTCTCGGCGAAGACGATGCCGGGCAAGTCCCTGACCGTCGAACGCGAACTGCGCTGGCGCATCAAGCTCGCCTTCGACGCCGCCGACATCCCGATCGTCGGCCGCGCGCCCCTCGCGCTGGACGCGGAGTCCACGGCGGACCCGACGGCGGGCATGGCGGCCCCCTCGGCCTACGCCAGCACCACCTCGCCGCAGTCCGTGGCGGCGACCCCGCTCGCCCCGCCCAGCGTGACGAAGTAGCCGCAGCCGGCCATACGACGAAGGGGGCGCCCGCAGCTGCCGGGCGCCCCCTTCGCGATGCGCAGGACATCGACGGCCACGGCGTTTGCGCAGGTGCACAACGCTTGGTTGTGACCGCACGGGCCGCCGGTTGTTTGATCCGCGCAATCGCCGCTCGCTTTGATGGCCTCCGTCGACGGAGGGCTGGGTATGGCGGGCGGGCGGTCGTTGGGGCGGCGCTTCGGGTGGCTGTGGGCGGCGTACGCGGTCAGCGCGTTCGGGACACGGCTGGCCTTCGACGCCTTCACGTTGATCGCGGTCGTCGTGCTGCACGCCGGGGCGACCGAGGTCGCGCTGCTGGCGGCGTCGGGCCTCGCGGTGGGGGCGGTGGTGGCGGTGCCGCTCGGGGCGTGGGTGGAGTTCCGCCGGAAGCGGCCGGTGATGATCGCGGCGGACCTGATCCGGTGCGCTGCGCTGCTGAGCATCCCCGCCGCGTTCGCGCTCGACGGGCTGGGGCTCGGCCAGTTGCTGGTGGTGTCGGTGGTGATCGCCGCGGCGGACATCACGTTCGGCGCGGCGAGCGGCGCGTATCTGAAGTCCCTGGTGCCGCCGGAGGACCTGCTCGTGGCGAACGGCCGTTTCGAGGCCACGACCTGGACGACCACCGCACTCGGCCCGCCGCTCGGCGGGGTCGCGGTCGGCGTGTTCGGCCCGATGACGACCGTGCTGGTGGACGCGGTCAGCTATCTGCTGTCGGCCCTGGGGATCCGGGCGATCGGCGGTGAGGAAGGGCAACAGAACGAGAGGCAGGAGACGGTACGGCAGCAGCAGCCCCGCCCCGACGCCTCCTCAGGGCTGCGGATGAGCGACCTCCAGACCGGCTGGCGGCACATCCTCGGCCACCCCACCCTGCGCCCGCTGTTCCTCAACACGGTCCTGGTCAACGCCCTGATCATGGCGCCGGCCCCGCTGCTCGCCGTCCTGATGCTCGGCCAACTCGGCTTCCCCCCTTGGCAGTACGGCCTCGCCTTCGCCGTGCCGTGTCTGGGCGGCCTGCTGGGCTCACGCCTGTCCCGCCGCCTGGTGGCCCGGCACGGCCGGCGCCGGGTGCTCCTGACCGCGGGCACCCTGCGCGCGCTCTGGCCCGTGGGCCTGGCCTTCGTCGGGCCGGGCACGCCGGGCCTCCTCCTCGTCATGGCCGTCGAGTTCGGCCTGATCACCTGCATCGGCGTCTTCAACCCGGTGCTCGCCACCACCCGCCTCGACCGGACCCCGCAGGACCGCACCACCCGCACCCTGACGGCATGGTCGATCACCGGCAGGACGACGACCGCGGCCGCGACGGCACTGTGGGGCCTGCTGGCCGCGCTGACCGGCACGCGCGCGGCGATCGCCCTCGCCGGGGTCCTGCTGCTGGCGACGCCGCTCCTGCTCCCGCGGCACGAGCCGGCGGCCGACCGCAGCGCCCTCAAGTAACGACTCTGTTGCCTGCCGGACCACCTCTCTTGACGCCGCCTTCCTGCCGGGCTTACTTTCCTCGGCAGCAGATAGGAAACTTTCCTAACAGTGATCCTGGATGGACTTCCCTCGTAGATCGCTGAGAAGCTGGTCAGCCGAAAGGCAGGTGTCGACCCCCATGGCAGGAACCGCCGGTACGCCGGGCACCCCGCGCGTCCTGCGCGCCATGAACGACCGTGCCGCCCTGGACCTCCTCCTGGAGCACGGGCCGCTGTCCCGCACGCGGATCGGCAAGCTCACCGGCCTGTCCAAGCCGACCGCCTCCCAGCTGCTGGCCCGCCTGGAGTCCGCCGGCCTCGTCCTGGCGACCGGCACCACGGAGGGCCGCCCCGGCCCGGGCGCCCAGCTGTACGAGGTCAACCCGGCCGCCGCGTACGCCGCGGGGCTCGATGTCACCCCCGAACGCATCCTCGCCGCCGTCGCCGACGTCACGGGCCGCACGGTCGGGTCGTACGAACTGCCCACCCCCGGCAGACGCCCGGCCCAGCCCGTCGTCCGGCAGGTCACCGACGCCCTGGACGGCGCGGTGAAGGCGGCGGGCCTCGCCCGCGACGACGTCCACCGGCTCGTCATCGGCACCCCCGGCGCCTTCGACCCCAACACGGGCCGGCTGCGCTACGCCTCCCACCTCCCCGGCTGGCACACCCCCGCACTCCTGGACGAACTCGCCGCGGCGCTGCCGATGCCGGTCGAGTACGAGAACGACGTCAACCTCGCGGCGGTGGCCGAGCAGCGGCTCGGCGCGGCCCGCGGCCACGAGGACTTCGTGCTGCTGTGGAACGAGGGGGGCCTGGGCGCCGCCCTGATCCTCGGCGGCCGGCTGCACCGCGGCTGGACCGGCGGCGCGGGCGAGGTGGGTTTCCTGCCGGTTCCCGGAACACCCCTGGTCCGCCAGGTCGCCAAAGCCAACAGCGGCGGCTACCAGGAGCTGGCCGGTTCGCAGGCGATCCCCCGGCTGGCCCGCGAACTCGGCATCGGCAACATCCCGTCGACGCCGTACGCCGAGGCCGCCGCCGCCCTCGTCGAACGGGCCGCCACCGAGGACACCGTCCTGCACCGGCTGCTCCTCCAGACCTACGCGACCCGGCTGGCCACCGGTCTCGCCTCCCTGGTCTCCGTCCTCGACCCCGAACTCATCGTCCTCAGCGGCGCCTCCCTCACCTCCGGCGGTGAGGTGCTGCGCGCCCTCGTCCAGTCCGAGCTGGAGGAACTGGCCGCGGCCCGCCCCAAGCTGGTCGTCGGCGACGTACGTGAACACCCGGTGCTGCGGGGCGCGTTGGAGAGCGCGCTCGCGACCACACGCGACGAGGTCTTCGACACCGCCCGCTGACGGCCCCGCTCCCCCGGCCCACCTCCTCCTCCGCACCCCCTGACTCACCCCCCGCCTTCCCTCACCCACCCCGTTCCCGCCCTTGGGAGACCTCGCCATGCCCGGAAAGTCCTGGAACGTCATACCCTCACCCACCCGCAAGGCAGCCGCCGCCCTCGCCGCCACCGCCTCCCTGGCCCTCCTCGCCACGGCCTGTACCGGCCAGTCGGAGTCCGCCGCCACCGACGACCCCAACGCCAGGACGACGATCACCTTCTGGCACGGCTGGAGCGCACCCGCCGAGGCCAAGGCGATCCAGGAGAACGTCGACCGCTTCGAGAAGGCCCACCCGAACATCACGGTGAAGATCGTCGGCAACATCAACGACGACAAGCTCAACCAGGCCCTGCGCGCGGGCGGTTCCAGCGGCCCCGACGTGGTGTCGTCGTTCACGACCTCCAACATCGGCAAGTTCTGCTCCTCGGGCGCCTTCCTCGACCTGAAGCCCTTCATCGAGAAGTCGAAGCTCGACCTCGACAAGCTGATCCCGAAGCCGATGCTCGACTACACCCAGTTCGAGGGCACCCGCTGCGCACTGCCCCTGCTGGGCGACGCCTACGGCCTCTACTACAACAAGGACGCCTTCGAGAAGGCGGGCATCAAGTCCCCGCCGAAGACCTGGTCGGAGTTCGCGACGGTCGCCAAGAAGCTGACCAAGGCCAAGGGCGACAGCTACGAGCAGCTCGGCTTCATGCCGACCTACCACGGCTACGAGACGGTCGTGGACCACTACATGTCCCAGTGGGACCACACCTACTTCGGCAAGGACGGCAAGTCCAGCATCGCCAAGGACCCGGCCTTCGCCGAGATGTTCACGTACCAGAAGAAGCTCATCGACGACCTCGGCGGCTTCGCGAAGCTGGAGAAGTACCGCAACACCTTCGGTGACGAGTGGGGCGCCAAGCACCCGTTCCAGACCGGCCAGGTGGCCATGCAGCTCGACGGCGAGTGGCGCCTGGGCATGACCCAGCAGGCCGGCGTCGACTTCGAGGTCGGCACCGCCCCGATGCCCGTCGCCGACGACGAGGCCGCCGAGTACGGCAAGGGCTTCCTCTCCGGCACGATCATCGGCATCGCCCCGCAGAGCAAGAAGCAGAACGCGGCCTGGGAGCTGGTGAAGTACCTGACGACCGACACCGAGGCCGTCGTCTCCTTCGCCAACGCCATCCACAACGTGCCCTCCACGTTCGCGGCCCTGAAGTCGCCCGACCTGAAGGTCGACCCCGGTTTCAAGACGTTCCTGGACATCGCCCAGAACGAGCACTCGAACACCCCGCCGGCCTCCATCAACGGCTCGACGTACCAGACGACCCTTCAGGACTTCGGCTACCAGTACGAGTCCGGCAAGGTGAAGGACCTGAAGGCCGGTCTGGAAAAGACCGCCGAGCAGATCGACACCGACATCGAGCAGGCGAAGTAGCGCCGTCGATGTCCACGCACACTCTCCGCGCGAAGCGCCGCAGGTCGGCGCTTCGAACGGTGGCCTTCCTGTCACCGTGGCTCATAGGTTTCGGCGTCTTCTTCGCCTACCCGCTGGTGTCCACCGTGTACTTCTCCTTCATGAAGTACGACGGCTTCGGCACACCGGTCTTCCGCGGCCTGGGCAACTGGGCCTACGTCTTCAACGACTACCCGATGTTCTGGCCGGCGCTGCGCAACACGCTCTGGCTGGTGCTGGTGATGGTGACCTGCCGGGTGGTGTTCGGTCTCGGCATCGGTCTGCTCATCACGAAGATCAAGACCGGCGCGGGCGTCTTCCGCACCCTCTTCTACCTGCCGTACCTCGCCCCGCCGGTCGCCGCGACCCTGGCCTTCGTCTTCCTCCTCAACCCCGGCACCGGCCCGGTCAACTCGGTCCTCGACGGCCTGGGCCTGCCGACCCCCGGCTGGTTCACGGACCCCGCCTGGTCCAAGCCGGCCCTCACCGCGCTCGCGCTGTGGGGCGTGGGCGACCTCATGGTCATCTTCATGGCCGCGCTGCTCGACGTACCGAAGGAGCAGTACGAGGCGGCGGAGCTGGACGGCACATCCGCCTGGCAGCGGTTCCGCTACGTCACCCTGCCGAACATCTCGCCGATCGTGATGTTCGCCGTGGTCACGGGCGTCATCCAGACGATGCAGTACTACACGCAGCCGCTGGTCGCCGGAAAGGTCGCCTCCGGCATCATCGGCGGCTCCGGCCAGCAGTTCGAACCGGGCTACCCCGACAAGTCGACCCTGACCCTCCCCCAGCTCGTCTACAACCTCGGCTTCCAGCGCTTCGACTACGGCTCTGCCTGCGTGGTCGCCCTCGTGCTGTTCGCCCTCGCCATGGCCTTCACCGCGCTGCTGATGCGGCGCCGGGGCGGACTGATCCAGGCAGGTGACTGACCATGACCCAAGTACTGGACGAACCGGTGCGGTTGGAGACCCCGACCACCGCCGAGCGCACGGCCCGCCGCCGGGCACTCCTGGAATGGATAGCGATCCACTCCCTCGGCCTCGCCGCCGCGCTCTTCTTCACCCTGCCCTTCGTGTTCGTCGTCCTGACCTCGCTGATGAGCGACCAGCAGACGCTCACCCGCGACCTGGTCCCGGCGACCTGGGAGTGGAGCAACTACACCAAGGTCTTCGACACCCCCGGCTTCCTGACCTGGTGGAAGAACACCCTGCTCTACGCGGGCCTGGGCACGCTCCTCACCGTCGTCTCGTCGATCCCGGTGGCGTACGCGCTCGCCAAGTTCCGCTTCCGTGGCCGGAACCTGTCCCTGATGCTGGTCATCTCGATGATGATGCTGCCGCCCCAGGTGATCATCATCCCGATGTACCTGTTCTGGGCGAAGCAGCTGGACCTGTCAGGAACCCTCTGGCCCCTGATCATCCCGATGGCGTTCGGCGACGCGTTCTCGATCTTCCTCCTGCGTCAGTTCCTGATGACGATCCCGAACGAGTACCTGGACGCGGCCAGGGTGGACGGCTGCGGCGAACTGCGCACGCTCCTTCGGGTCGTCCTCCCCATGGCGAAGCCGGGCATCGCCGCCGTGGCCCTCTTCCAGTTCTTCTACGCGTGGAACGACTACTTCGGGCCCCAGATCTACGCGTCCGAGAACCCCGGCGCCTGGACGCTCTCCTACGGCCTGGAGTCGTTCAAGGGCGCCCACCACACCGACTGGAACCTGACCATGGCCGCGACCGTGCTGGTCATGGCCCCCGTGATCCTCGTGTTCTTCTTCGCGCAGAAGGCGTTCGTAGAGGGCGTCACGCTCACCGGAGTGAAGGGTTGAACCACACATGCAGCGTCTCCCCGGGGGACAACCCCCGGACCCCCGGCCGATCAGCGTCACCCACACCCTGAAGCGAGGCATCTCGCAGTGAAACTCACCGTGGTCGGCGGAGGCTCGACCTACACGCCCGAACTCATCGACGGTTTCGCCCGCCTGCGGGACACCCTCCCCATCGAGGAACTGGTCCTGATGGACCCTGCGGAGGACCGCCTGGAACTCGTGGGCGGCCTGGCCCGCCGCATCTTCACCCGCCAGGCCCACAACGGAAAAATCACCACCACCACAGACCTCGACGCGGCGGTGGACGGCGCCGACGCAGTCCTCCTCCAACTCCGCGTCGGCGGCCAGGCGGCCCGCGAGCAGGACGAGACCTGGCCCCTGGAGTGCGGCTGCGTCGGCCAGGAGACAACCGGCGCCGGCGGCCTGGCGAAGGCCTTGCGCACGGTCCCCGTGGTCCTCGACATCGCGGACCGCGTCCGCCGCACCAACCCCACCGCCTGGATCATCGACTTCACCAACCCGGTCGGCATCGTGACCCGGGCCCTGCTCCAGGAGGGCCACCGGGCGGTCGGCCTGTGCAACGTGGCGATCGGCTTCCAGCGCAAGTTCGCGGCCATGCTCGACGTCCCCGCCTCCGAGATCCACCTGGACCACGTGGGCCTCAACCACCTCACCTGGGAGACGGGCGTACGCCTGGGCGGCCCCGAGGGCGAGAACGTCCTGCCGGGACTCCTGACCGACCACGGCGACACGATCGCCGCCGACCTGCACCTCCCCCGCCCCCTCCTGAACCGCCTGACCGCGGTCCCGTCGTACTACCTGCGCTACTACTACGCACACGACGAGGTCGTACGGGAGCTGCGCACCAAGCCGTCCAGGGCCGCGGAAGTCGCGGAGATGGAACGCCAGTTGCTGAGCCTGTACGCCGACCCGTCCCTGGACGAGAAGCCGGAGCTGCTCGCCAAGCGGGGCGGCGCCTACTACTCCGAGGCAGCCGTCGACCTGGCAGCAGCCCTCCTCGGCGGATCAGGCAGCCCCTACCAGGTGGTCAACACCCTCAACAACGGCACGCTCCCCTTCCTCCCCGATGACGCGGTGATCGAAGTACAGGCAGCGGTGGGCGCGAAGGGCGCGGCCCCCCTCGCCGTACCTACCGTGGACCCGCTGTACGCCGGCCTGATGGCCCAGGTGACGGCCTACGAGCACCTGGCCCTCGAAGCAGCGCTGCACGGCAGCCGCGACCGGGTCTTCAAAGCCCTGCTCTCCCACCCCCTGATCGGCCAGTACGAGTACGCCGAAGCCCTCACCGACCAACTGATCGCACACAACCGGGAGCATCTCGCGTGGGCATGACCGCACGTGTCCTCGCCGTAGACGCGGGCAACAGCAAGACCGACGTGGCAGTGGTGGCCGCCGACGGAACCGTGCTGGCCACGGCGCGCGGCGGCGGCTTCCGCCCACCCACGGTCGGCGTGGAGCCGGCGATGGACGCCCTGGCCGCGGCCGTCGAACAAGCCCTCACCGCGGCGGGCGTGACGTCCGCCGACCACGTCTCGGCCTGCCTGGCCAACGCCGACCTCCCGGTCGAGGAGGAACAACTGACCGCAGCCCTGCACGCACGCGCGTGGGGCACGACCGTCGAGGTCCGCAACGACACCTTCGCGATCCTCCGCGCGGGCGTGCCGGAACCCCGTGGCGTGGCCGTCGTCTGCGGCGCGGGCATCAACTGCGTCGGCATGCGCCCCGACGGCCGTACCGCCCGCTTCCCGGCACTGGGCCGCATCTCCGGTGACTGGGGAGGCGGCTGGGGTCTGGCGGAGGAAGCCCTGTGGCACGCGGCACGCGCGGAGGACGGCCGAGGAGCGCCTACGACGCTGGCGCACACGCTCCCCGCCCACTTCGGCCTGCCCACCATGTACGCCCTGATCGAGGCCCTGCACCTCGAACACATCGCCCCTGCCCGCCGGCACGAGCTGGCCCCGGTCCTCTTCACCACCGCGGCGGCCGGTGACCCGATCGCCCGCGAGATCGTGGACCGCCTCGCCGACGAGGTGGTCACCATGGCGACGGTCGCCCTGACCCGGCTGGACCTGCTGGAGGAGTCGACTCCGGTGCTCCTGGGAGGAGGCGTCCTGGCTGCCCGCCACCCCCAACTGATCGACGCCATCCACGACTTGCTCGCCACCCGCGCCCCCAAGGCCGTCCCGAACGTGGTCACGGCAAGCCCGGTACTGGGCGCGGCCCTGCTGGGCCTGGACGCGGTGGGGGCACTCCCGGAGGTCCATGTCCGACTCCGCCGCCACTTCGAGCCGTAGGCTCCGCCCCGTCAACCCCGCCAGGGGGCTCCGCCCCCTGGACCCCCACCCACCCCGCACAGGCCACCGCGGGCATCGAACCTGGAACCGAACAGATTCCCCCGGCGTATTCATGGGCAGGGGGCTCGTGCACAGCGGTTTCGGTGTGCCGGAATCTCGGGATCCGCGCTGCGATCCGATCAAGATCCAGCGAAGGCCGGTGCGGATGTCGGTCCCGGCAGCGATACTTGCGGCACGGATGGCCACGGGGGAGGTCAACAGTGACACAGACGCCGAAGAGCAGCACAGCACCACCACCGGGCAACGACCCGGCACAAGGCGCACCCACCATGCCGTCCGTACCGCCACCCCGGCCCGCACCCCCGGCACCCCCCGCGGCCAACGGCCGGCCCATCCCCCCGGCAACAGCCACGCCACCCCGCCGCACCGCCTTCGCCGAGGGCCTGGACCAACTCCGCGCAGCCGCCACCACCGAACCCGGCCGCCTCCGCATCATCGGCGCCCTCCTCGCCGCCCTCGTCGTCGCCTTCGGCGCAGTAGCCGCCTGGCAGATGACCGACCGCGCATCGGCAGCCGACGACGTCCTCAACCGCAGCCAACCGCTGAGCTCGGACGCGGCCGACATCTACCGCTCCCTGGCGGACGCCAACACCGCAGCCGCCAGCGGCTACCTCGCGGGCCTGCAGGAAAAGCCCGCCATGCGCGAGGGCTACGAAAAGGACATCCGCACAGCCGCAGCCAAACTCGTCACGGCCGCAGCCAACTCCGAACCGGGCTCCGCCTCGGCGAAAACCATCGCGGACCTCAGCAGACTCCTCCCGGAGTACAAGGGCCTCGTGGAAACAGCCAGGGCCAACAACCGCCAGGGCTACCCCGTCGGCGGCGCATACCTGCGCGCCGCGAACGAGATGATGCAGCAGAACATGCTGCCCAGGGCCGAAAAGCTGTACCAGACGGAGAACCAGCGCCTCAGCGACGACTACGTGGACGCGAAGTCGTTCCCCTGGGCCGCCGCGGGCCTCGGCATCGTCGCCCTCGCTGCCCTCGCCTGGGCCCAGCGCCGCAACTACCAGCGCACGAACAGGGTCCTGAACCACGGCCTCGTCACGGCCACGACCGCCGCGACGGTGGTCCTGCTGTGGCTCGCCGTCAGCCACATGGTCGCCCGGTCGGGCCTGAACGACTCCTACGACCACGGCGTCCGTTCCCTGAACGTGCTGCACGAGGCCCGCATCGCTTCACTCACGGCCCGCAGCGACGAGAACCTGACCCTGGTCCGCCGCGGCGCCGACACGAAGACCCTCGGCGACGACACGGTCGTGGACGCGTACGAGTGGGGCTACGACCAGCAGATCAGCCAACTGGGCAAGGCGCTGAACCGAGCCGAGGACCTCGCGGACGATTCGACCGGCAAGAAGCCCGTCCAGGACGCGAACGGCTTCATGAAGGTCTGGAAGGACCGCCACGACGTCGCCCGCGACGACAACAACAGCGGCAACTACCAGGCCGCCCGCGATCGCGTCATCGGCGCCGCGAAGGAGCCGACGAGCGTGTGCTTCGACAACGTCGACAAGGCTCTCGCGGCCGCGCTCGCGCACGAACAGACCGAGTTCAAGCAGGCCGCGAGCGACGGTCGTGACTCGCTGACGGGCCTGCCGACCGGCGCCGCGGTCCTCGCGGTCCTGGGCGCGGCCGGCGCGGTCCTCGGCATCGGCCGCAGGCTGTCGGAGTACAGGTGAGAGGGGGCACGACGATGAACGCACGCGATGGCGCGGTCTTCCCCCGGGCCATGACGGGCCCATGGCGGAGCCTGCGCACCGGCCTGCGCGGCTGGGGCGGCGTGGGCGCGATGGCGCTCCTCGTCGCCCTGACGGTGACCTTCGCCCTGCTGCTGCCCGTGGCACAGCTCCGCGGCGACGACGGCCCGGCCACCGGGAGCCAGGGCCTCGCCCGGGTCAGCCAGGCGAAGGCGGAGGACTGCGAGAACCCGCAGGACCAGAGCCTCTCCCCGTCCGGCGGGACCGACGGCACCCCGACCGTCGACGCCATCAAGGCCCGCAAGGACCGCCGCCTGATCGTCGGCGTCGACACCAACAGCTACCGCTGGGGCTACCTCGACCCGAACAACCCCTCCGGCGAGCTGGAGGGCTTCGACATCGACCTGGTCCACCGGATCGCCGAGGACATTCTCGGCGACCGCGACGCGGTGCAGTTCAAGGCCATCCCGACCAGCCGCCGTGTCGAGGCGATCCAGAAGGGCGAGGTCGACATGGTGGTCCGCACCATGACGATCAACTGCGACCGGATCGGGCAAGTCGCCTTCTCCGCCCCGTACTTCGTCACCGGCCAGCAGGTCCTGGCCCCCAAGACCTCGAAGATCACCGGGTTCGACAAGACCCTGGCCGACCAGAAGGTGTGTTCGGCGCAGGGATCCACCGCGTACGACAACCTGGAAGCGGGCCGGAAGTCCGGCGACCTTCCCGACTCCACCGACATCACGACCACCGTCCCCAACCAGCTCGACTGCCTGGTGAAGTTGCAGCTCGGCGAGGTCGACGCGGTCGTCACGGACGGCGCCCTCGCGGCCAGCCAGGCCGCGCAGGACCCTACGGTGGAACTCAAGGGCGGCCTGTTCACGGACGAGTACTACGGCGTGGCGATGAAACTGGGCTCCGACGATCTGGTACGCCAGGTCAACCGGACCCTGGAGAACTACGTCGAGGACGGCGGCTGGAAGGCGTCGTACGAGAAGTGGCTGCATCCGACCATGGACCAGGGCGACAAGAAGTCGGCGTCGGCAACCCCTCCCGATGCGAAGTACAAGTGACCGACCATCAACTGACGCACGATTGACGGGAACAGACGTAACGCAACGATCAGAACGAACAGACCGATCCGACGGAACACGACAGCAGCGAGAGGTGATCGATGGGCGTCACGGACCCCGCCGGGCCGGTGATGGACCGGGACGAGGTGGACCGTGCGCTGGCGCGGCTCGGCGCGGAGCACGAGGCGATCGAGACCTCGCTCCTCGCGCTGCAGGACCACGCGGGCCGCAGACTTCTCGAGGGCGCCGAACTCACGGGCGTCACCAATGAGCGGTGGACGACCGCGGAGGCGTCGATAACGCTGCTGTGGGCGTATTTCGACGCGTACACGGACGCGTTGCGCTCCGCCCGCGAGATCCGTTCCCGGCGCCGCTGGTCCAGCCGCGACGACCTGGTGGAGCTGACGGAACTGCTGCGCGGCGAGTCGGTGACCCTGGCGGGCTCGGCGACCGCCACGGCCAACGCGCCCACGCTGCACGGCGGTTCGGGCAAGCTCAGCGAGCAGTTCACGCTCGTCACGCTCGTGGACCGGATGAACGAGCTGTACGCGACGTCGCTGGACATGGTCGTCGCCGCCGACGCGGTGTGGTCGGCGCTGCCCGCCCGGATCGATTTACTGGCCGCGGAGCTCCAGCGCACCCGCCGGCTCGCGCACTCCGTCGGCGTACGCCCCGGCGAGCACCCGGCGGGCGACGACCTGGAGCGCATCACCCGCACGCTCACCAAGCTGCGCTCGGAGGTGGTGTCCGACCCGCTCGCGTACTGGATCCCCACGCAGGGGAGTTCGGCGCCGGGCGGCGGCAAGCCCGACACCACGGTCTACGACCGCGAGGCCCGCGCCCTGGAGGACGTACGCCGTGAGATCGACGCGGTGTTGACGGTCCGCCAGGACGCCGAGCAGCGCCTGGTGAGGCTGCGTGACGTGCTGTCGCGCGCGGACCGTACGCTCGCCGAGGCGCGCACCGCGCGTGGCGAGGTGCTGGCGAAGATCGCCGCCACGGAGGTGCCGGTCGTCAGCGGCCCGCCGACCGTGCTGCAGGAGCAGCTGGCGACCGCCGCCGAGTACCGCAGACACGCCCAGTGGCACCGCCTGTCCCCGCTCCTGGAGTCCCTGGAGCAGAAGGCGGATGACGAACTGCTGCGCGCCCGGGAGTCGTTGACCGCGGTCACCGCGCCCCTGGCGGTCCGCGCCGAGCTGCGGGGCCGCCTCGACGCGTACAAGGCGAAGGTGGCCCGGCACGGCCTGGCGGAGGACAAGTTCCTCATCGAGCGCTACGACGCGGCCCGCCGCATGCTGTGGAGCGCGCCCTGCGACCTGCGCGTCGCCGGGGACGCGGTGCTGCGCTACCAGCAGGCGGCCGCCGAACTGCTCGGCAGCGGGCGGGTGCCGGGGCCGCGCGCGCCCGAGGACCGGAGGGGGCCGGGATCATGAGGGTCAGGGGGGTGTCGTCGTCATGAGCCAGCCACAGCAGAGCTGTCAGCGACCGGACTGCGGCGGGGCGTACGAGGACGTGGGCGGCGGTGAGCTGTACTGCGACACCTGCGGCCTCGCCCCGGTCGTCTCGGCGACCGGCATGGTCGGCTCGCCGCCCACCGGGATGACGGCCGGCGGCAAGGCGTCGTCGCGCGGGTCGGCGGGCAGCGGCAGCTCCCGCTCCAGCAGCCGCGGCAGCTCCCGTTCGTCGTCCCGTACGTCGTCCCAGTCGTCGAAGTCCCGCCGCTCGGTGTCGGGACGGCTGTCGCGTTCGCTGTCGGGCCGTTCCACGGGCCGCTCGGTGTCGGTGCGCAGCTCCGGTTCCACGGCCGGCTCCAGTGGCCGCGGGCGGCTCGGTGTCGGCCTGGTCCAGGTCCCGGACGTGCCGCGCCCCGACCCGCGCGCGATGGTGCTGGAGAACCCGGAGGTGCCCGAGCGCAAGCGGTTCTGCTCCCGCTCGGACTGCGGCGCCCCCGTCGGCCGGGCCCGCGGCGACCGGCCGGGCCGTACGGAGGGCTTCTGCACGAAGTGCGGCCACCCGTACTCCTTCGTCCCGAAGCTGAAGTCAGGCGACATCGTGCACGGCCAGTACGAGGTCGCGGGCTGTCTGGCGCACGGCGGCCTCGGCTGGGTCTACCTCGCCGTGGACCGCGCGGTCTCCGACCGCTGGGTGGTGCTCAAGGGCCTGCTCGACACCGGCGACCAGGACGCGATGGCGGCGGCGATCTCCGAGCGGCGCTTCCTCGCGGAGATCGAGCACGCCAACATCGTGCGGATCTACAACTTCGTCGAGCACCTCGACCAGCGCACGGGCTCCCTCGACGGCTACATCGTGATGGAGTACGTCGGCGGCAAGTCGCTGAAGGAGATCGCCAATTCACGCCGTACCGGCACGGGCAAGCGGGACCCGCTGCCCGTGGAGCAGGCGTGCGCGTACGGCATCGAGGCGCTGGAGGCCCTCGGCCACCTGCACAGCCGCAACCTCCTGTACTGCGACTTCAAGGTCGACAACGCCATCCAGACCGAGGACCAGCTCAAGCTGATCGACATGGGCGCGGTGCGCAGGATGGACGACGACGAGTCGGCCATCTACGGCACGGTGGGCTACCAGGCGCCCGAGGTCGCGGACGTCGGCCCGTCGGTGGCGTCGGACCTGTACACGGTCGCCCGCACGCTCGCCGTCCTGACCTTCGACTTCCAGGGCTACACGAACGTCTACGCCGACTCGCTGCCCGACCCCGACAACATCGAGGTCTTCCACCGGTACGAGTCCTTCTACCGTCTCCTGGTCCGCGCCACGGACCCCGACCCGGCCCGCCGCTTCGCCTCCGCCCAGGAGATGACGGAGCAGCTCACGGGCGTACTGCGCGAGGTCGTCTCCCTGCAGACGGGCCGCGCG
Organism: Streptomyces sp. NBC_01017; assembly: GCF_045162795.1. Lineage (NCBI taxonomy): Bacteria > Bacillati > Actinomycetota > Actinomycetes > Kitasatosporales > Streptomycetaceae > Streptomyces > Streptomyces sp. NBC_01017. The sequence continues at coordinate 7,000,715 of NZ_CP108683.1, read as the reverse complement.
AGGCCGGCCCTGTCGACGCTGTTCGGCCCCGAAGTGCGGGTCACGGACACCGAGTTGTTCCCCAAGCTGGACGGGGATGTCTCGCGGTTGGGGGCGCGGGTGGCACCTGCCGGGAAGGGGGCAGCCGCCCTCGCCAACGCGCCGGCCGCCGCGGGCACGGGCATCGTCAGGTTCGTCGACGCCCCCGTCGCCGCCCTCGCGCTGCCGGTCCCCCACGTCGACCCCGCCGACCCCAACGCCGGTTTCCTCGCCGGTCTGATGACCACCGCGCCGGCCGAGCTGCTCGGCGCCCTCGCCGCCGCGCCGGCGCCGTCGGCGGAGACACGGCTGCGGCAGGTGCGGGCCTGGCTGGAGAACGGCGACACCCGCACCGCGCACGAGCAGCTGCTGGAGCTGGAGGACGAGCGGTCCGACGACTGGCGGGTCGTCTGGTACCGCGGCGTGGCGGCGCTCGGCACCGGCGACCACGAAGGCGCCGCGCTCGCCTTCGACGCGATCTACGACGCCTTCCCCGGCGAACCCGCCCCCAAGCTGGCCCTGGGCCTGTGCGCGGAGGTGCTGGGCCAGCTGGACAACGCCGCCGAGTACTACCGCCTGGTGTGGTCCACCGACCCGAGCTTTGTGAGCGCGGCCTTCGGTCTCGCCCGCGTCCAGCTCGCGACCGGCGACCGCCGCGGCGCGGTCGGAACCCTGGAGTCGGTTCCGGAGAGCTCCATTCACTACACGGCCGCACGCGTGGCGGCCGTCCGCGCCCGGCTGCGTCAACGCACGGCGGCCGCCTCTGACGTACCGTTCCTGGACGACCTGACCGCCGCCGCGGGCCAGGTCGAGGCGCTGGACGCGTATGGTCTGGACCCGGCGCGCCGGGAGCAGTTGTCGGCGGAAGTCCTCGGTTGCGCGCTGGACTGGATACTCTCCGGTGGCCAGGGTTCCGCCCCGCCTGCCGCCGGAGGACGGACGCTGCTCGGCAGCGGCCTGGACGAGCGGGGACTGCGTTTCGGCCTGGAGCGTTCGTACCGCACGCTGGCCCGGCTCGCGCGGGGCGGCGAGGAGAGGATCGACCTGGTGGAACGTGCCAACCGTTACCGCCCCCGGACGTGGGTGTAGTTGATGTCGCAGATGCCCCAACTGTCCGCCTGCCCGAGCTGCGAATGGCCGCTCGAGTCGGGTGACCGTTTCTGCGGTGCGTGCGGATATGACCTGTCCGCCGTGCCCGTACGGCCGGACGACCATCCGACCATCGCCATGAACGGCTCGGTGCCGCCGCCTGCCACGGGCGCGCCCGGCGCGGACTGGCCCGTCGCCGCACCGGACGGCGCAGCCCCCGAGGCCGCCCATCTGCCGACGGACCTCCCCGGCACCGACTCCGGCGGCCGCGACCTGCCCCCGGGCACGCCGCCGCCCCCGCAGGTGCCGCCGGCGGCGACCGCTCCCGACGCCGCGCACGGCACACCGGGCGTCCCGGCGCCGGGCAACCACGGCGTCCCGGGCGCATCCCCGGCCCCCGGCCACCAGGCACCATCCGGTCACCCGACCGTTCCGGCCCCGGGCGGCCCCGCCGTGCCCAGCGGCCCGCAGACGCCCGCCGCCCCGGTCGGCCCCCCGCCCTCGCCGGGCTCCCCCGACGCCCCGGCCTCCGGCGTCCGTTTCGACCGCCCTCCGGGGCCCGACGAGTACGCCCCTGCGGAGTCCGACGGGTACGCCCGTCCCGAACCGGACGAGTACGCGCTGCAGGCGCCCGACCCGCGTGTGTCCCCCGCCGCGCCGACCCCGCCCGAGGGCACCAAGGTGTGCGTGGCGTGCCGCGCGGGCCGCGTCGACCACGACGGGTACTGCGAGAACTGCGGGCACGCCCAGCCGCGCGAGCGCGACCACATGGAGCAGGACGCCGGCCCCGTCGCCGCCGTCAGCGACCGCGGCCTGCGCCACCACCGCAACGAGGACGCGTTCGCCGTCGGCTGCACCGCGCTGCCCGACGGCCGGCCCGCGGTCCTGGCGATCGTCTGCGACGGCGTGTCCTCGGCGACCCGTCCCGACGACGCCTCGATGGCCGCGTCCCGGGCCGCGAGCGAGTCGCTGCTGGCCGCCCTGCCACGCGGCGCACACCCGCAGCAGGCCATGCACGACGCGATCATCGCCGCCTCCAACGCGGTCAACGCGCTCGCCAACGAGCCGGCCACGGCCCGCGAGCAAGCCCCGCACCAGAACGCGCCGGCCTGCACCTTCGTCGGCGCCATCGTCACCGCGGGCCTGCTGGTCGTCGGCTGGGTCGGCGACAGCCGCGCCTACTGGGTCCCGGTGGACCGCAGCACACCCCCGGCCCGCCTCACCGAGGACGACTCCTGGGCCGCGCAGATGGTCGCGGCGGGTCTGATGAACGAGGCCGAGGCGTACGCCGACGAGCGCGCCCACGCCATCACGGGCTGGCTCGGCGCGGACGCCTACGAACTGGAGCCGCACACCGCTTCCTTCAAGCCGGACCGGCCGGGTGTAGTGGTGGTGTGCACGGACGGCCTGTGGAACTACGCGGAGGCGGTCGACGACATGGCCGACGTCGTGCCTCTCGACGCCGCCGCGCGCCCGCTGCACAGCGCCCAGGTCCTCGTCGGACACGCGCTCGACGGCGGGGGCCACGACAACGTAACAGTGGCCGTCCTGCCGTTCCCGGCGCCGCCGATGGGGGCAGGATCGGCCTGAGGCCAACTGCGGGGACGGCCTCATCGGACCGGAGGGGACCGGTCCATCGACAGCCATGGCCCCACCACGGGGTTCTTTAGGGGGATTTGAGAACGTATGGCCAACTTCTCGAAATCAAATGTGCCGCAGTTCTCGGTGGACGTGTACCAGAACGAGTACCTCCCGGAGGCAGGTCGCGAGGTCAACGCGATCGTCACCGTGACCGCGACCGGCGGCGGCACCGTGGGCAGCGCGGTCGCCGCGCCCCACCTCTACTCGCCGGGGCAGGGCCCGTCCGCGGGTGTGGCGATCATGGTCGACTGCTCGGGCTCGATGGACTACCCGCCGACCAAGATGCGCAACGCCCGCGACGCCACGGCCGCCGCGATCGACACCCTGCGCGACGGCGTGCACTTCGCGGTGATCGACGGCACGCACGTGGCCAAGGAGGTCTACCCGGGCGACGGCAGTCTGGCGGTCGCCGACGCCACCACCCGCGACCAGGCCAAGCAGGCCCTGCGCAGGCTCAGCGCGGGCGGCGGCACGGCCATCGGCACCTGGCTGCGGCTCGCCGACCGCCTGCTGTCCTCGGACGACGTCGCCATCCGGCACGGCATCCTGCTCACCGACGGCCGCAACGAGCACGAGGCACCGGAGGAACTCAAGGCCGCCCTCGACGCCTGCGCCGGACGCTTCACCTGTGACGCCCGTGGCGTGGGCACCGACTGGGAAGTGAAAGAAGTCACAGCCATCGCCTCCGCGCTGCTCGGCAGCTCCGACATCGTCGCCGATCCGGCCGGTCTCGCCGCCGACTTCACGCAGATGATGGAGACCGCGATGGGCAAGGAGGTCGCGGACGTCGCCCTGCGGGTGTGGACGCCGGTGGGCACGACCATCAAGTTCGTCAAGCAAGTCGCGCCGACGGTCGAGGACTTGACCGACCGCCGCGCCGAGGCCGGCCCGCGCGCCGGCGACTACCCCACCGGCTCCTGGGGCGACGAGTCCCGTGACTACCACGTATGCGTCGAGGTGCCCGCCGCCGGCCTCGGCCGGGAGATGCTCGCCGCCCGGGTCTCCCTGGTCATCCCGCAGTCCGACGGCACCGCACAGAACTTGGGCGCGCAAGGTCTCGTACGGGCCGTATGGACCGACGACATGGTCGCCTCGACCTCGATCAACCCCCAGGTCGCCCACTACACCGGCCAGGCCGAACTGGCACAAGTCATCCAACAAGGTCTCGACCTTCGCAAGTCGGGCGATATCGATGGAGCAACGGCCAAACTGGGCCGTGCCGTTCAGCTCGCCGGCGCCTCCGGAAATGCCGATACGGCGAAACTCCTTGCGAAGGTGGTGGACGTGGTCGACGCCGCGGCGGGTACTGTGCGACTGAAGGCGAAGGTCGCGGAGGCCGACGAGATGACTCTCGAGACACGGTCCACAAAGACTGTTCGTGTAAAGAAGTGACCTAGCAGGACCCAGCAGGACCCTGAAAAGGATCGAGCCTGACCCCTTGGGGTTGGAGAAATCCGGTCGTGAGCGGCCGGAAAGGAGAGGGGGAAGCGCCGACATGCCGACCTGCCCGAACGGACACCAGTCGGGTTCCGACGACTGGTGCGAGGTCTGCGGTCACCGCATGGCCGGTGCCGTACCTCCGCCCCCTCCTCCACCGCCCCCGCCCGGTGGCGGCTACGGCTTCCCGCCGCCCGGCGGCCCTGCTCCCGGTGGTCCGTTCGGCGGCCCGAACGCCGGCCAGCCGGGCGGCCCCCCGCATCCTTCCGCCGTACCGGAGCCGGAGCTCTGCCCGCAGTGCCGTACGCCCCGTGAGGGCGGTGCGCCGTTCTGCGAGGAGTGCCGGTGGAACTTCCTGACCAACACGGCGACCTCGTACACCCCCGCAGCCCCGCGCCCCCCGGCGCCCGGCGGCCCGGGCCTGCCCTCGCACTTCCAGCAGCAGTCGGGGCCCCCGCCGTCGTTCGGCGGCGGTGACTCGTACGACTACCAGGGCTCGCGCCCGTCCCAGATGAACCGCCCGGCGGAGCCGATCCCGCCGTTCGGCGCGGAGCCTGCGGGACCGGGCGGACCTGGCGCCCCGGGTGGTCCCGGCGGACCTGGCCCCGGTGGCCAGGGCGGTCCCGGAGGCCCCGGTGGTCCCGGTGCCGGTGGCCCTGGCGGTCCCGGCGGTATGGGTGGCCCCGGTCCTGGTCAGGGTTACGGCGGCCCCGGCGGCTTCGGTCCCGGCCCCGGCGGCCCTGGTGCCACCAACCCCGGTCCCGGTGGCCCGGGCGGTCACGGTGGGCCCGGCGGCCCGGGCGGCAACGGCCCCTCCGTCTTCGGTGACCCCGGGCGGCAGGTTCCGCCGCCGCCCGGGCCCACGCCGCCCGGTGGTCCGGGCGCGACCAGCGGTGGTCCGCAGGCCTTCCAGCAGGCAAGCCCGTCCGCTCCCCCGGCCCCGCACGGGTTCCCGCAGGAGACGAACCGCCCGCCGCAGGGCGGCCCGTCCTTCGGCGGCGGTGACGACGACTGGGTGATCTCACCGCCCTCGTCGGGTCCCGGCGCTCCGGGTGGACCGGGCGCTCCCGGTGGCCCCCCTCAGGGCGGCTACGGCTACCCGCAGCCCGGCGCCACCCAGGCCCCGCCGCCCGGTCATGGCTACCCGCCGCAGCAACCGACGACCTGGCTGGCCACGATCGGCCCGGATCGCGACTACTTCATGGCGATGATGCAGCGCTCCGGCCCCGAGGCCGCGGGCCTGAACCTGCCTGCTTACTCGCCCGAGCAGCAGCGCACGCTCACCGGCAACCAGGTCACCATCGGCCGCCGCCGCCACTCCACCGGCGAATCCCCCGACATCGACCTGTCGGTGCCGCCGGAGGACCCGGGCGTCTCGCACCAGCACGCGGTCCTGGTCCAGCAGCCCGACGGCACCTGGGCGGTCGTCGACCAGAACTCGACGAACGGCACCACGGTGAACGGCTCCGAGGAGCCGATCCAGCCCTTCGTGCCGGTGCCGCTGCAGGACGGCGACCGGGTGCACGTGGGGGCGTGGACGACGATCACGGTCCGGCGCGGCTAGCCGGAACCCACGACCGGCCGGCTCCGGGCGCGGCTCGATCTTGGGACCGGGAGGGGCGGTCGTACGGCGGGAAAGTGCCGTACGACCGCCCCTCCCGGCGTTTCAGCCGGGCAGCGGCCAGGCGTACGGCCCCTCCGGGTCGTCCAGCCAGGCCCACTCGTGCTCGCCGCGCACGGTGATCCCGTACCGCTCCCGCTGCGGCTGCCCCTCGCGCTCCCACAGCGCGTAGGCCTCCTGTGGATCGAGGCTGCCGCGGGTCAGGGCCAGCAGGAAGCGGAACAGCTCGTCCTCCCGGGCCCGGCGCGGCAGCCCGGCCACGGGCGAGGACTCCGGCTCGGTCCGGATCCCGCCGCGCAGCGGCACGAAGTACGCGGGCGTGTGCAGGAAGCGCCCTTCGGCGTGCTCGGCGTCCTGGACGGTGAGGGCGAGCAGGCCGGTGGCGAGCGGGGTCAGGATGCGGGCGCCGGGGCGGCACTGGGCGAGCCAGGCGCGCGGGATCAACGGCAGGGCGCAGGTCGCGATGATGCGGTCGAAGGGGGCGCGCTCGGGCACGCCGCGCGCCCCGTCACCCGTGACGACGACGGGGTGGTATCCGGCCGCCGTCAGGTGCCGGCGGGCCGACTCGGTGATCTCCGGTTCCAGGTCGATGCTGGTGACGAGGTCGTCGTCGCCGAGCCGGCGCGCGAGCAGGGCGGCGTTGTAGCCCGTGCCCGCGCCGATCTCCAGGACGCTGTCGCCGTCCGTCACCTCCAGCGCGACGAGCATCATCGCCATCAGGGACGGCTGGCTGCTGGAGGAGAGCAGCTCGCCGTCGCGCAGCCGGGTGGCGAGGGGGGTGTCGGCGTACGCGCCGCGCATCCACCGCTCACGCGCGGCCGGCTCGGGGCTCTGGCCCCAGCGGCGTTCGTAGCCGCCGGCGACGCCGACGTAGTAGTACGGCACGAACAGATGCCGTGGCACGGCCGCGAAGACGTCCCGCCACCGCGGGTCCTCGCTCCATGCCCCGTCGGCCTCGATCGCGCGCACCAGCGCGGCCCGCGCCGAGGCGGCGAGGTCGTCCAGGTCATTGTCGAGAGCGTGCGCGCTCATACGTCCACTGTCCTGCGCGAGGCGCCGCGAGGCGAGCACTGCGCCGGACGATCCGGAACGCGTCACTCGGGGCGCCCTGCCCTTCACGACCGCCGGTCCTAAGCCTCAGGTCCTCCGTCTGCGCGTCTGAGACCATGGACGGGTGAATGAGATTCGGCGCGGCACGCTTCAGGAGCAGACCTTTTACGAGCAGGTCGGCGGGGAGGAGACCTTCCGCCGCCTCGTCCACCGTTTCTACCAGGGTGTCGCCGAGGACCCACTGCTCAAGCCCATGTACCCCGAGGAGGACCTGGGCCCGGCCGAGGAGCGCCTCACGCTGTTCCTGATCCAGTACTGGGGCGGCCCGACGACGTACAGCGAGAACCGCGGGCACCCTCGCCTGCGCATGCGCCACGCCCCGTTCACCGTCGACCGCGCGGCCCACGACGCGTGGCTGAAGCACATGCGGGACGCCGTGGACGAGCTCGGCCTCTCCGAGGAGCACGAGCGGACGCTGTGGAACTACCTGACGTACGCGGCGGCGTCGATGGTGAACACCGCGGGCTGAGCCGACTGTCAGCGGACGCTGACGTCCAGAGTGCCGAGTCCCGCACGCCGTACGGCGATCGACCCGTACGGCGTGCGCAGCCGCAGCCACGCACCGGACGAGAGCAGGGCCAGCTCCCTGGTGGCACGCAGGAATCCCAGCGACTGGGCCGCGTGCACGGCACGCACCGGCAGCTGGGTGTCCCCGACGGTCCGGGACCAGATCTCCCGCCCGACCCGGTCGAGTTCGGCCCGGGTGCGCTGCTCGGCCGCCAACTCCTGGGTACGCGACCGGAACTCCGCGACACCCGCACCGACCATCGCCCGCAGGGCATCGGGCGCGGGCAGCCCCGGCACCGCCCGCCATCCGCCGCGCGGCGGGAGCACGCCGGCCCACGGCGGCCCGGTCACGGCGCCCGGCACGACCGCGGTGGCCGCCGACTCGTCGACGGACTCCAGGAGTTCACCCGCGGACACGGTCACGTCCAGGGTGACGTCGAGTCCGTTCTCGTACGGTTTCGCGAGCCGTACCGCGCGAATCGCCAGCACCTCGAAGGACGGTGGCCGTCCGAAGACGGCGAGCGCGGTGCCGGCCGCCTGCAGGCGCACCGCGGCTCCACGGTCGTAGTGGAGCAGCCGGGAGAGGAAGGCCGCGAGATCCGCCGCCTCCCCCTCGTCGGCGAGATGGAGCACCGTCATGCGGCGACGGCCTCCTCCTCGTTGTCCTTGTCGGTCGCGTCGTCCGTGTACTCGCGGAGGAAATCCTTCTCCTCCGCGGTGAGCCGGCGCGGCCGTTCCGCCTCGAAGTCGAACGGCACGACCACGGTCGAGGCCCGGACATAGACCAGGTCGTCGTCCTTCACCTCGTAGGTGATGGTGAAGGACGCGGCCCTGATCTCACTGACCCACAGCTCTATGTCCACCGGGTGGTGCCGGTGGACGAGCTGCCGCTTGTAGTCGATCTCGTGACGCGCCACCACCGACCCCTGCTTGAAGTCCTTCTCCGGACGGAACAGGAAGTCGATGCGGGCTTCCTCCAGGTAACGGACGAAGACCGCGTTGTTGACGTGTCCGTACGCGTCCATGTCGGACCAGCGCAGGGGGCAACGGTAGATGTGGCGCAAGATCGATCAGCCCCGGGTCAGCTTCTTGTAGGTCGCGCGGTGCGGACGGGTGGCGTCCGCGCCGAGCCGCTCGACCTTGTTCTTCTCGTACGACTCGAAGTTGCCCTCGAACCAGAACCACTTGGACTCGCCCTCGTAGGCGAGGATGTGCGTGGCGACCCGGTCGAGGAACCAGCGGTCGTGGGAGACGACCACGGCCGCGCCCGGGAACTCCAGAAGTGCGTTCTCAAGACTCGACAGCGTCTCGACGTCCAGGTCGTTCGTCGGCTCGTCGAGGAGCAGCAGGTTGCCGCCCTGCTTGAGGGTGAGCGCGAGGTTGAGGCGGTTGCGCTCACCACCGGAGAGGACGCCGGCCGCCTTCTGCTGGTCGGGGCCCTTGAAGCCGAAGGCCGAGACGTACGCCCGCGAGGGCATCTCGACCTGGCCGACGTTGATGTAGTCGAGCTCGTCGGAGACCACGGCCCACAGGCTCTTCTTCGGGTCGATGTTCTCGCGGCTCTGGTCGACGTACGAGATCTTGACGGTCTCGCCGACCTTGATGCTGCCGGAGTCGGGCGTCTCCAGACCCTGGATCATCTTGAAGAGGGTGGTCTTGCCGGCGCCGTTGGGGCCGATGACACCGACGATCCCGTTACGCGGAAGCGTGAACGAAAGATCATCGATGAGAACCTTCTCGCCGAAGGCCTTGCTGAGGTTGTTGACCTCCACGACGATGCTGCCCAGACGCGGGCCCGGCGGGATCTGGATCTCCTCGAAGTCCAGCTTCCGCATCTTGTCGGCCTCGGCGGCCATCTCCTCGTAGCGAGCGAGGCGCGCCTTGGACTTGGCCTGACGCCCCTTGGCGTTGGACCGCACCCACTCCAGCTCTTCCTTGAGCCGCTTGGCGCGCTTGGCGTCCTTCTGGCCCTCGACCTTGAGGCGGGTCTGCTTGGTCTCCAGGTACTTGGAGTAGTTGCCCTCGTAGCCGTGGAGCCGACCGCGGTCGACCTCGCAGATCCAGCCGGCCACGTTGTCGAGGAAGTACCTGTCGTGGGTCACGGCCACGATGGTGCCCTCGTACTTGGCGAGGTGCTGCTCCAGCCAGTTCACGGACTCGGCGTCGAGATGGTTGGTGGGCTCGTCGAGCAGGAGCAGGTCAGGGGCTTCCAGCAGCAGCTTGCACAGCGCGACGCGGCGCTTCTCACCACCGGAGAGGTTGACGACGGGCCAGTCGCCGGCCGGGCACCCGAGCGCGTCCATGGCCTGCTCGAGCTGGGCGTCGAGGTCCCACGCGTTGGCGTGGTCGAGGTCCTCCTGGAGCTTGCCCATCTCTTCGAGAAGCGCGTCGGAGTAGTCGGTGGCCATGAGCTCGGCGATCTCGTTGAACCGGTCGAGCTTGCCCTTGACCTCGGCGACACCCTCCTGGACGTTCTCCAGGACGGTCTTCTCCTCGTTCAGCTTGGGCTCCTGCATCAGGATGCCCACGGTGTACCCGGGCGACAGGAACGCCTCACCGTTCGACGGCTGCTCCAGCCCCGCCATGATCTTCAGGATCGTCGACTTACCGGCGCCGTTCGGGCCGACGACGCCGATCTTCGCTCCGGGGAGGAAGTTCAGGGTGACGTCGTCGAGAATCACCTTGTCGCCGTGCGCCTTGCGCGCCTTGCGCATGGTGTAAATGAACTCAGCCAAGAGAAACCGTCCGGCAGCTTGAAATCAGGCAGTGGGCAGATACACCCCATCTTGCCGGATCGCCACCCCTCGGGGGAAACCCGTATCGCCGATGCCCCCTGACCTGGACTTTCGTTACCGAAGGCCACCGGCCGGGGTGCCGAGCAGCGCGGTCGAGCTGACAGAAGCTCAGCGGGAGGTGCCGGCGCCGCAGTTGCCGAGCCGTGGTGAGTTCGGGAGTCCGGCCGGGCGCACCCGGGTGCCGATATCGGCGCGCCGTCGGGACATATAGGAATTTTTCACATTAACCTCCCGTAACTGTACGGAGTCGATCTCTCACGGATCGCACCCACCACTCACTCCATCGGAGATGACATGCTCAACCTTCGCAAGGCTGCCGTCATGGCCGTCGCCATCGGCACCGTCGGACTCCTGGGCGCCGGCACCGCCACCGCCGACGGCCACGGCGGCAAGGGCGGGGACAAGGTCAGCGTCCTGCAGAGCTCGAACTGCAAGTCGCACGACCTGAACGTCGACGTCCTCGGCCAGGTCGGCATTCTCAACGGCGCGCTGGGCAACGCGCTCAACGGCGAGGGCGACACGGGCGCGCAGGCCACCCACATCGGTTCGACCATGGGCTGCGACAACAGCGCCTGGTAGACCCCAGTCCGAGACGAGGTCTTCTCGCCACGTCTCACAACGGGACGCCGGCGGGCGCGAATCGGTGCCCCATGGCGAGACCTACCGGTGGAGTACGGGCCGTGACAGACGGCCCATGGGTTGTTCCGCCGACGGCAGCGCACCCCCAGGCACCCCGTGAACCAGTCAGGGGCTTGATCCAGCGAAGTGGATCAAGCCCCTGATCTGGTGTTTTGTCGAAGTGTCCGGTCGGGCCGGCCCCCAGGCGCCGGCCGGCCTGCCTCAGTCCTGCGTCGGCAGCTGCTTTTTCCGAACGACGATCAGCGCCGCGCCGCCGATCACGACCAGGCCGATGGCGATGCCCGTGATCAGGGGGGTCATCGCGGAGCCGCCGGTCGCGGCGAGGTTGGTGTCGTCGGTCGCCGTGCCGACCGTGGCGGGGCTCGGCTCGGCGAGGGTCTGGGTCAGGGTGCCCGCCGCCTCGGCCTCACCCATCTGCGTCATGCAGTCCAGCACTCCGGTGAACCGCTTCTCGAAGCCGCCCGCCCCCTGGATGGTGAAGTCGTACGCCTGGTCCTCCTGCAGCGGAACCGTCACCGTCCGTGACTCGCCCGCCGCGATGCTGTGCTCGATCCCGAGCAGCTCGAACGTGAACGCCTCGGTGCCCTCGTTGGCGGCGGTGATGTCGACGCCGCCCTTGTCGCAGTTCTCCGCGGCGGACAGCGCGGGTATCGCACCGGTCTTCGCCCAGCTCGCGCTCGCCGTCGCCGAGACGGTCGACTCGCTGGAGCCGGCCAGGATCTGCGTCTGGCTGCGGCTCTCGGCGGCGAAGGCACGTCCCACCGGCACGGTGGTCGAGGCCTGCACGGTCAGCTCGGCCTGGCCGGCCGCCGCGTTCTCGGGGACCTCGAAGAACACCTGACCGCCGTCCGGCGCGGATGTGACGGCCCTGCCGTCCTTGTCCACGATCCGCACCCCGCTGGTGGCCGCGTCCGCCGGGGGCGTCAGCGTCACGCCGTCCGCGTCGGTGTGCACCGTCACCGGACCGAGCCGCTCACCGGGGTGGCCGGAGACCGCGGGCGGGTCGAGCCGCAGGGACGCCTCGGGCTCCGCCACGCCCCGCGCGCTCTTCTCCAGGTAGTCCGCGAGCTGCTCGGCCTGCGGGTCGAGGGCGTCGACGTCCGCACCGTCCGAGTAGCGCCAGATGGCCACCTGCGTACCGGCCGCCGCGTCCTGCTCGGTGAGGCCGCCCTTGACGCCGGCCCTGCCCGCGAGGGCGGCGAGATCGTTCACCTGCGGGTAGGAGTTCTGCAGGATCCAGCGGATCTTGCCCGCGTCCTTGTTGGCGCCCAGCGAGGTGCCGCTCCAGGGCGTCTCGTGATACCTGGCGTCGCGCTGCGTGGGGTTGTGGATGTCGACGCAGTACGTCTGCAGCATGCCGCCGCCGTCGACGGACATCTCGAACAGACCGGCCGAGATCTCCTGGTCACCGGAGTCGGCGTGGACGACAGCGCCGCCGTAGGTCTTGAGGCCACCTATGGTCGCGGTCGCCCCGCCCTGGCTCCAGGCTGCCCCGTCGGCCGCGGCTGTGCCGGCACCGGCAACCACCGAGGCGGCGACGAGCCCGGACACCAGGGTCGAGGCGGCCAGCCGAGCCGCCCCGCGCCCGCGCGCCGACAGCGCAGAGAACGCAGCAAACACAGAATTCCCCTTCGAGCAGGACCCGTTGACGTGGGGGGCACGGTCCCACCAGCAGAAGCTTCAAGCCCCGAGAGCTATGTCCGGCATCCTAGGTACGCCGCGCACCACGCTTCCCTGCGATCCCGTCGGCGGGCCGATCCGACTCGGAATCGTTATCGCCAAGATCCCCCGCGAGCAGGGCTTATCGACAAATCCACCGGGTCGTTCGGAACGCATTCGCCGATAAGCCGCACTTCGGTCAGCCTCTGGAGGTGACTGACGTCACGTCACCGCCACTGGTTCCTCGGCCTGTTGGGAGTCCACGTCGGCGGGTGGTGTCTCCCACTCCGGCTCGGGCTCGGACGGCGCGGATGCGGATGCGGATGTGGATGCGGATACAGATACGGAGCCGGCGGCTGAGGTCGTGGCTCCCGCCTCCGGCCTGAGGGCGCGCCGGAAGGCCGACGTGCCGCGCGCCAGGTCGTGGCCGATCGCCGTCGCGTCGATGTCGGCCGAGGTCCAGCTCTGCCCCTCGCGTACGTCCGAGCGCACCTTCAGCCGGCCCTGCACCACGACGGGATCGCCTACATTCAGCGACCCCGCGGCGTTCGTGGCGAGCTGGCGATTGGCCCACACCGTGAAGAAATTGGTGTGCCCGTCGGTCCACTCGTTCTTCCCGCGGTCCAGGTAGCGCGAGGTCACCGCCAGCCGGAAGCGCGCGGACGGTCCCGTCGTCAGCTCCCGGTACACCGGCTGTGTCGCCACGTTGCCCACTGCGCAGATGATCGTCTCGTTCATCTCGATCCCTCCCCTCGCCCGGCCTCTCCCGCCGGGCGGACACGCGTACGGGCCCGTCCCGTACGGCTGCGTCCGACCGTCCTTCGCGATCGCCGCGAAGCCAGACTGCCTCCGTCGGGCCGAGCCCGCTGAGCCCTGTGGATCACCATGTGCCTGTGGACAACTCCGCCACCCGAACGGGTGATCGCCGCACCCACGAGCCCCAGTTCCGGCGGGCCCGCGGGGCCGAGGGGCCGCCCGGCCCCCCTCCACAGCCGTCGCCGCTCAGGTCACCTCCCCGCGGACCCCACCCCCATCACGCGCCCGTACTGCTCCCGGACCTCCCGGTACCGCAGCAGCTCCGAGGCCACCGGATCCAGTACCCGGGCCCGCCCGCACCCGGCCGCCGCCTCCCGCAACCGCCGTTCCGCCTCCAGGCCGTACCGCCGCGCCGGCCCCCGGGCCGCCATCCGGCAGCCCCACTCGACGAACGGGCCGCCGACGATTCCGGCCGTCATCAGCAGCACCGGCACGCCCAGGTTGGGCGCCATCACCCCGACGATCTGTCCCACCAGCCAGAGCCCGCCGATGACCTGAAGGATCGTCATGGACGCCTGCACCAGGACGGCCGCCGGCCACCAGCCCGGCCGCGGCGGCCGCCCGGGCGGCAGTCCCGCACGCGCGGCCAGCTCGTCCAGCGCCTCGGGCAGCCCCTGAGCGCCCCGTACGGCCGACTCGCGCACCGCCTGCGCCCACGGTGTGGGCAGCCCGGCCGACGCCCGGTCGGCGACCGTACGCACCGCCTGTTCGACGCGCTGCCGCGCGGTGGCCTCCTCGTCCGTCTGCGTCCGCACGGACAGACGTCCCGTCGTGGGCTCGCCCCGGTCCTGGTACCAGCGCCACAGCCGCAGCCAGGGCGTCCCGCACGCGCGGTTGGCGTTGCGCAGCCATGCCCGTTCGGCGGCCTCGCCCGCGGCGGTGGCGCCGATCGCGTCCGCGAGGCGCGCGGAGAACTCGTCGCGCGCCTCCTCGCTGAGTCCGGTCCGCCGCCGCGCGGCGTACACGGGCCGCAGCCGCCACCCGGCGGCGTCCACGTCGGCCGAGATCCGGCGTGCGGCCGACCCGCGTTCCGCCACGAACTGGCCGAGCGCCTCACGCAGTTCGCCGACGCCCTCGCCGGTGAGAGCGGACAGCGCAAGCACGATGGCGCCCGGTTCGCCGTGCTCGCCCAGGGCGATGCCGTCCTCGTCGAGCAGCCGCCGCAGGTCGTCGAGGACCTGGTCGGTGGCCTCCCCGGGCAGCCGGTCGACCTGGTTGAGGACGACGAACATGATCTCGGCGTGTCCCGCCATGGGCCGCAGATAGCGCTCGTGCAGGACCGCGTCGGCGTACTTCTCGGGGTCGACCACCCAGATGACCGCGTCGACGAGCCCCAGGACGCGGTCGACCTGCTCGCGGTGCTGCACGGCGGCCGAGTCGTGGTCGGGCAGATCGACCAGGACGAGCCCGCGCAGCTGCCCGTCCGCGGCCGCGTTCTGCGCGGGACGCCGCCGCAGCCGCGGTGGGATGCCGAGCCGCTCGATGAGGCCGACCGCGCCGTCGCTCCAGCTGCAGGCGAGGGGCGAGGCGGTCGTCGGCCGCCGTACGCCCGTCTCCGAGATGGTCACCCCGGCGAGCGCGTTGAAGAGCTGCGACTTGCCGCTGCCCGTGGCGCCCGCGATGGCGACGACGGTGTGCTGGCCCGAGAGCCTGCGCCGCGCCGCCGCCTCGTCCAGCACCCGGCCCGCCTCGGAGAGCGTCTTGTTGTCGAGCCGGGTGCGCGAGAGCCCGACCAGTTCGCGCAGCGCGTCGAGCCGGGACCGCAATGCCCCGTCGTACGCGAGCGGCGTCACGACCTGCGCCCCGGAGGCACGGGGTTCCACAGCTGCGGGTTGTTCCGGAGCAGTGCTCTCATTCACCCGCCTTGCGATCAGCCCGTCGTCCCAGGGGGTCGCGGAGTCCGTACCGGAGGAGTCCACCCGAGAGGCGGAATCCGTACGAGGGGCGGGATCCGTACGCGCGGGAGAGGCCGTACGGGACGGGGGCTCCGTACGGGACGACGAGGACTCCGCACGTGCCGAGGAATCCGTACGTGCCGAGGAATCCGTACGTCGGGAGGTACCGCCGCTCTTACGGCCGCCCGGGTCGGAGGCACCGCCACGCGCGGGCGCGGCACCGGCCCTGCGGCCCCCCGCGTCACGGCTCCCCTCACGCGCGGGCGCGGCACCGCCCTCACGGGCGCCGGAGTCCGGGGCATCCTCACGCGCGGGCGTGCCGCTCTCCTTACGGCCGCCGGAATCGGCGGCGCCCCCACGCGCGTGCGCGTCAACGTCCTTACGCCCCCCGGGCTCGGGGACACTCACCCGCATCTGTGCCTCACCATCCTCACGGCCGGCGGAGTCGAGGGCCCCCTCGCGCGCGGGCGTGTCACTGTCCGTCAGGTCCTCCACGCGCGCGTGACCGTCGTCCGCCCGGCCGTCCCACTTAGCGAGCTTCCTCCAGAGCATGCTTCGGTTCTCCGGCTCCTCGACGGCTGCGGGACCCTCGCCCTCGCCGGGCGCTCCCGCCACCTGATCGCCCTCCGCGGGGAGGCCGTTCCCGGAAGCGCCCTCCAGAGGGACGTTCGCAGGGGTGCTGTTCTCGCGCACGGCGTGCCCCGTGGCGCCGTCCTCCTGCTGATCGGCGTGTTCCGTGTGGTCCTGGTCAGTGACGGCAGTCACCGGTCACCTCTCCTTCTGCAGTACGGACAGCGCGGCGATGAGTTCGGCCTGGGGTTCCGGATGGACCTCCAGGGCGTCGAGCGGGGCGAGCCGTCGCTCGCGTTCGTTGTGCATGACCCGGTCCAGGTGCTCGGTGAGCAGCCGCCCGGCCCGGTCGCGCAGCCGCAGCGCGCCGTGCGCGCCGATCCGTTCGGCGAGCCCCTCCCCCGCCGACCGCGCCCGGCGTCCGCCCAGCAGGGCGGTGGCGACGAGGGCGGTGACGACCTCGGAATCGGGGGCGACGCTGCGGTCGAGGACGCTCACCTCGTCCTCCGCGTACTCCTCGAGTTCCCTGCGCCAGCGCCGTACGGCCATGCCGATGCGGTGTTCGACGCTCGACGGCCGTGGGTCGCGGCCCGTCAGTTCGGGGGCTGCGGCGGCCGGTTCGCGCCGCCAGGCGTCGTCGACGCGCTCGTCGGCGGCGGTGACGGCGCACAGCAGGAGAGTGCTCAGGCTCTCCACCAGCGACTCCAGCAGCTCGCTGGCGGAGCAGTCGAGCGGGAAGGCGCGCCAGCGCTTCAGCGCGTCGCCGGCGAGCACGGCACCGGCCTGCAGCCGGCTCCGTACGCGCGCGTACTCGCTGTCGTACGCACTGTCCACGGCGCTGGTGAGCCGTAGCGCTGCCGCGTACTGGGCGGCGGCGGCGTTCGCCAGCTCGGGCATGCGGACCTTGAGCGAGTCGAGCAGACCGTTGGCCGTCCGGATGATGGCGTGTTCCCGTGCCCCCGGGTCCTGGGCCTGCTGGCTGAGCCAGGTGCGCAGCGGTGCCACCGCCGTCGCCGGCAGCAGCCCGCCGCCCCAGGCCGACTCGGGCAGCTCGGGCACGGTGAAGCGGGGGATGTGGCCGAGTCCGGCCTTGGTGAGGAGCGCGCCGTACTGCCGGGACACGTCGGAGACGACCTGATGCGGAACCCTGTCCAGAACGGTCACCAGGGTGGCGTCGTACTCCTTGGCTGTGCGCAGCAGATGCCAGGGGACGGCGTCGGCGTACCGGGCGGCCGTCGTGACCATCACCCAGATGTCGGCCGCGCAGATCAGCTGGGCCGCGAGGGCTCGGTTGTCCGCGATCAGGGAGTCGATGTCGGGCGCGTCGAGCAGGGCGAGCCCGGGCGGCAGCGTGTCGGCGGTCTCGAGCCGCAGCACGCGCGCGGAATCCTCGCCCGGTGCCATCAGTTCCTCCGCCGGATCCTGCTGGGGCATCCACACGCGCGTGAGGTCGGGCAGCACCCTCACCCCGCTGAACCAGCGATGGTCGTCCGGATGACAGACCAGCACGGGATTTCGCGTGGTCGGCCGCAGCACTCCCGCTTCGGTCACGCGCCGGCCCACGATCGAGTTGACGAGCGTCGACTTGCCCGCCCCGGTCGATCCGCCCACCACGGCAAGCAGCGGCGCTTCGGGCTCTCTCAAGCGGGGCACCAAATAGTCGTCGAGCTGTGCGAGCAGTTCGTCGCGGTTGGCACGCGCTCGTGGCGCCCCCGCCAGGGGCAGCGGAAAGCGTGCGGCCGCGACACGGTCGCGCAGGGCGGAAAGTGCGTCGAGCAGCTGAGGCCGTACGTCCAAGGTCACCACATGCGAAGAATGCCCAATTTTAGGGGAATTCTGAAGCATATGAGCATGTCTGCGCGCCGACGGGACACAAGGGATGGAAGGGACGACTGGGACACAGGCACAGTCCAGGCATAACGAGTGCACAACACCCGGGGCGCGAGAGGCCAAAAGCGGTGCACGATTCGTACCTGCCTGCGATTATCAGGACCGCTTCACCGAACCTCCACATCGAGCCACGGAGGCGAAGCAACAGGGACACGGACGCGGGAGCCCTATCCTTGTCCCCGGCAACGTCACGGAATCAGCCCACACCCGGGCGCACCACGACCGAGGCCACCACAACCGGCCCCCGTAGCTCAGTGGATAGAGCAGGCGCCTTCTAAGCGCTTGGCCGCAGGTTCGAGTCCTGCCGGGGGCGCACACACCCTCTGACCAGCGGAAACGCTGGTCTTCTTTCTGTCTGGCCCGAAGCACATCGCTGTGACAGCAAGCGCCTTGACTGCCCACGCCCATGGGCGCGACCATCAGTTCATGCCAACCGAGCGATATGACCTCGGTCCGATGGTGGCTAGCTGGCTGCGCTCTCTGCGCGCCCGGAACCTCTCGGACAACACCGTCAGGATCTACTCGAACGCGGCGAACAAGTTCCGCGACTTTCTGCTCGAGGAGTACGAGCCGGCCGACAGCAAGGCGAAGCCGGCGCCCGAAGAGCTCGAGGAGATTCACCGCGAGCACCTCGAGGCGTACGTCACGGCGACCATGCAGCGCACGAGCCCGAGCAACGCCCACAACCACTACCGCTCGCTAAAGACCCTCTTTAACTGGCTGGTTGAAGAGGAAGAGCTCGATCTGCACCCCATGCGCAGCATGAAGCCCCCGAGCTTGCCCGAGGTCGAGGTGCCGATCATCCCCGACGCTCACCTCAAGAAGCTCTTTGTGACCGTCCGCGGCAAGGGGTACGCCGAACGCCGCGACGCGGCGCTGCTCTTCCTCTTCCTCGACACGGGGGTGCGGCTGTCGGAGTGCACCGACCGAAAGGTCGGCGACGTCGACCTCGACCTCAACGTGCTTCGCGTGCTGGGGAAAAAGAGCAAGTGGCGGTCGGTCCCGTTCGGCCGGACGACGGCTCAGGCGCTCGACCGGTACCTGCGAGCGGCGGCGAAGCACAAGGGGAAGCCCCTGGAAGAGGATATGTGGCTGTGGTGGGGCGCCGACCGGCGGCACGTGTACCACCGCTTCACCGTCTGGGGTGTTGGGCAGATGCTCAAGAAGAGGTGTGAAGAGGCCGGCATCCCGCCGCTTCACCCTCACCAGTTCCGGCACACCTTCGCCCATCAGTGGAAGTTGGCGGGGGGCAGCGACGACGACCTGATGCGCATCACGGGTTGGTCGTCGCGCGAGATGATCACCCGGTACGGCGCGTCGGCCGGGACCGAGCGGGCGAGGATCGCGCACCAGAAAAACAGTCCGCTCGACCGGCTCATGTAAGCGCGTTCGAACAAGACTGCGCCCCGGCGACCGGTGTCGGCGAACCCGGTCGTGCGGGGCGTTGCAGTGCGGCCTCGAGCTCAAGGCTCCGGGCGGGATATCTCGAGATCTCCGATCAGCCGCGGCACTCGTACGCATAGCAGCGCGAGGGCTGCGGCTTCGTCCATTTGCGCGGGGTCATGTGCGAGCCGCACGTACGACCCGAAGTCTCTGTACATCATCGGCGTACCGTCGTCGAGCTCGACCTCTTCGACGTGCACCTCTGCCATCTGACCCCCTAACCCGCCGGTGAATCTGGACACGCCAGACTCGCACAAGCGTTCGAAACGCGCGAGGTCAGATCACCTTACGTCCGAATGCACCGCATGCGCAGGGTTCACACCTGTAACTTTGGGTCACAGGGGTCGTTCACCCGATCGGGTGATGGGGAGTAACGAAACGAGCGAAGAAATCGCTGTCTATGCCTCGGTCTGAGCTTCGATCTGCCACCGCTCGGCGACGGCGCGAGCCTTCGAGGTGTCGCTGCCGGCGTCGAGCGTCCGGATCAACGTCGCCGGGGCGCCCTGGGTGAGCTCTTCGGCGGTGTACCCGATCATCTGTAGGTGCGCAGCGGCGCCGACGACGGGGCGAGGCAGCCGGAGCCCGGCGGCGAGCGCCGAGACGAGCGTCGGAGTGATCCGGTACGAATCGCCGTTGATGATCTTCGCGATCAGGCTCTTACCGGGCGCGTAACCCGTTTCCGGGTCTTCCGCTTCCGCGGCAAACTCGCGCGTGCTCCAGCGCTTCCCTTCGCCGACCTGCGACTTAACGAGCTCGGTGAGTGCGTCGCGCTGCTCCAGCATGGTTCCACCTCTCCGTCTCGTCGTTCGATTCCACACCGCCCGTGCGATCGAGAGGTGAAAATAGCAGGTCATCGCGTACAACCATTTGCCCGGTGCGGTTCATTGTCCACGATCGCGGGCAGTCCTGGGGCGTCGACAGCAACTCGTACCGAAAATTGACGTATTCGGTCCCTGCCCACGTTCGTGGACACCGCTCAAGCGGTGTGCTTTAGTGGTGCTGCCCACGAACGTGGGCAGTTCAACGGAGGACCGCTCATGCCCGATGCCCGCGTACATCTGCACGACGGCGAGACGCTGCGCAAGCTGATGGAACGGGCGCCGAGCGGGTCAATCACGATCGAAGAGCTCGGCAAGCGAGTCGGTCTGTCGAAGTCGAAAGTCGGCATGCTGCTGTCGGGCGAACGCCCCACGGTGAGCGCCGCAAAGGCCGACGACATATGCAGAGTGCTCGGCGTCCACAGGGGCGCTCTCTTTTTTAAGCCACTGCCCACGCCCGTGGGCACGGACAGCACGGAGGGAACACGCGATGAACACGGACGAGCGCTCACTGCGAATGCGGATCGCGGCTCACAAGAGCTGGGCGGTCACGACGGACCGGCCCGGCCGTACCGCCGCCGCGCGTAAGGCGTCGCACTGGACTCGCTTCCTCGACATGGCGCGCAAGGCCAACCCCGAGGCGACCGAGCAGCAGATCGAGCAGATCGCCGAGTCAATGCGTAAGGCGCATTTCACCGAGCTCGCCGCCCGGTCGGCGGCCGCCCGCCGGATCAAGGCGCAGATGCGGCGCTCGCAGCGCACGGCGGCGACGCGCGCCGAGCTCGAGCAGTACGACGCCGGCCGAGGCAGCACCGCCGCCTGACCCCCGACGCGAGTCGGGGCCGGCCCGGACCGGCATCCGGATCGACCCCTTACGGCTCGCACCCCACTAACCAGAGCAGAAAGCGAGGCGGTCGCCTTGAGCGCTCAGCCTACCGAACGCCCCCACGAGCTCACCGACTTCGACCGGTCGGCGGGCAACGAGCTCGCGGTGTGCGCGATGCTCGATTACCTCAACCTCCCCGCGGCGACCTTCACGCCGCGCCCCGACGTCGTGCACGTCACCGTGATCGACGCTCGCGACCTCGGGCGCTGGATGTACGCACTCGGCGGCGAGCTCGTCCCGACCGGCGGCAGCCGCGAGGACGGCGTCACGCTGTGGACGCTGCGCACCGAGACGCCGGTACGCGGCGACGGCTCGAAGGTCCCGATCCGAGTGCACGCCGCGGTCGCCGAGGGCGTCGACGTCCTCGCCGAGCTGCGCCCCGGGGGTGCCCGGTGACCACGAACCCGCACGTGCTGCCCGCGGCCGACCTGATCGACGCCGTGATGCGTCGGGCCGCGGCCGACCCCGCCGTCGACGCCGCTGCCGTGCTCGACGACGCCGGGCTGCTCACCCGCCCGGACCCCTTCGCGACGCCCGGCCGACGCCGCCCCGGGCCGAGCCCGGCCGCCGTCGCTTCGCTCGTCGAGTGCCGCAAGGCGAAGGCGGCCGCCGACCTCGCCGAGCCCGAGGTCGCCGAGATGCCCGGCGAGCCGGCGGTGACCGCGGCGTACGGCGAGGTGCGCTTCGTTGTCCGTCCTCGCTCGCTCGACGACTGGCGCCGCTGGACTCAGGCGCTCGGCGTGCACGACGCGCAGGGTCGCGCGATCGGCGGCGCCCTGGTCGCCCGCTTCACGTACCGCGGCGTACGCGCCCGGCTCGTCGGCGAGGGCGTGCCCGCGCTGCTCGGTAAGGCGCTCAACGACTCGCCTCGGCGTCCGCGGTGACAGCGGCCGACTGGCTCGACGTGCTCAACACCCTCGGCTGCGGCGCGGCCGCCGGACTGCTGCTGATCCTCGCCGGCGCCCTCACCCCCGCACGCCCTCGCAACTCCCGTACTGGAAAGGACGACCCGGCATGACCGGACACATCACCGACGAAACGCTGCGCGAGATCGCGCTCGCGGTCGGGCCCGACTGGCAAGCGGGTCGGCACGAGCCGCGCGACCCCGAGGCGGCGCTCGTGACGCCCTCGCTCGACGAGATGGCGGCCGAACCCGGCGCTACACAAACGCAGTTCCGGGTCACGTACGAGCGGGTCGGTCGGCACGGCGGCCGCGGCGGGCGTCCGGCGCCGGCGCCGCTCGAGTGCTGGGCGATCGGCGCCGACGGACTCGCCGAGCACGTCGCTAAGGACGTCCGGCCGTACCTCGCGTCGAGCGACGTCGAGGTGCACGTCGACCTCGAGCAGATGACCGGGTTCATCCTCGCCGGCATGAACAACGGCGGGTCGTTCACGATCGAGCAGCTCGCCGTCGCCGAGAGGCGTGACGCCTGATGCGGACTCTCGACGAAGCGCGCGCCGCGGCCGCCGCGCAGTGGGGCGGCGAGGGGCTGCCGAAGTGGCGTACCGCGTTCCTCACGATCGCCGGCGAGGAACCGACCGCGATCGTCCCCGTCTGCCACGACCCCGAGCACGAAGAGGCCGACGGCAGCGTTTACGACTGCTGCCCCGAGCCGGCGATCGAGGTCGAGTCGGCCGAGCTCGCCGAGTATCTCGTCGCGTTGCTCAACACGGACGCGCCCGGTGATGCGGCATGAGCGCCTCGGTCGAGCGCCGTACGGAAACCGTTCCGCTGCTGATCGGCGAGCAAGTCGAGGCGTACGGCCGGCTCGTGCGCGAAGCGACGTTTCGCGAAGTGGCCGAGTTGCTGCGCAAAGACGGGTTGCCCATGTCCGCCGGGCTGCTCGAGGCGCAGCTCGAGCTCGAGGAAGTCGACCGGCGTGACGCTGCTCGGCGGCCGGCGAGCGGGCCGGCTGACGTGCCGGCGATCGCGGCGCCGAACCCGGTCGTGCCGCGTGCCGTGTCCGAGGAGAGCATCGACCGGGCTGTACGTCGGGCCGGTGTCGGCGCGTACTTCGCCGGCGTGCGTTGGTACGGAATCGCGGCCGCCGCAGGGGCGATCGAGCTGTGACTGACCCGAAGCATGCGGTCGCTACCGAGCGGGGTCGGTACTACGCCGACCCCGCCGGGGGTCCCGACCTGATCTCGGTAACGAACATCACGGGCTCGTCGGTGCACAAGCCGGCGCTCGTGCCGTGGGGCGCCGGGCTCGTCGCCGACGCCGTTATCGCCGACCCGATCGCGGTCGCGCGCCGTGCCCGGACCGAGCCGACCGCGCTGCGGCGCGAGCTCGTCGCGCTGCCGAACGCCCGCCGCGAGTCGGCGGCCGACCTCGGTACGCGCGTGCACCGCCGGGCGCACGCGATCGTGATCGGTTCGCCGTCCGCGGCCGACCCCGAGGTCGAGCCGTACGCGCGGCAGCTCGCCCGGTTCTTCCGTCTCTGGCGGGTCGACTTCGACCGCGACGTCGAGGCGGTCGAGACGACGGTGATGCACCGCCGCTACGGCTACGCCGGCACCGGTGATCTGTGGCTGTGGCTGCCGACCGGGCCCGGCGGCCGCCGTGAGTTGTGGCTGATCGACTACAAGACGTCGGCGAAGAAACCGGTCACGACGGTCTACGCCGAGCAGCCCTATCAACTCGCCGCGTACCGGTGGGCGCCCGTCGCGCTGCTGCCGGACGACACCGAAGTGCCGGCGCCTCGGCCGCGCCGTACGGCCGTGCTCAACCTGCGGCCGCGCGGGTTCCGGCTGATCGAGCTTCCGAGCGACCGCGCGGTGTTCCGGGCGTTCCTCGGCGCGCTCGCCAACGCCCGCTATCTGCACAACGCGCCGAGCGCGTACCCGACGATCCTGCCGCCCTGGGCGCCGGGATCACC
Source organism: Streptomyces sp. NBC_01017 (assembly GCF_045162795.1). Classification (NCBI taxonomy): domain Bacteria; kingdom Bacillati; phylum Actinomycetota; class Actinomycetes; order Kitasatosporales; family Streptomycetaceae; genus Streptomyces; species Streptomyces sp. NBC_01017. Next base: position 6,977,002 of record NZ_CP108683.1, on the reverse strand, counting down.
GTCCCGAAAGGCAGCGTGACCATGGGATCGCGCATCCTCAACGCGAAGAAACAGGCCGCCGAGCTCGGCCGCATCCGGACCGGCTACAGCCGCCCCAACCCGAAGAACCCGAAGGGGCGGCCGATCCCGGTCCGTTCCCGCACGTTCCTTCTGTCGTCGCACTCCGAGCAGTACGTCGCGAAGGCGGCCGAGCTGTACGGCGGCGAGGTCGAGCAGTGGACCCCGCAAGGCTCGAAGGTCGCGCAGTACCGCGTGATCACCGAGGCGCGCGAGCTGCACGCGATCATGCCGGCCGGCGACCCGCTGTCGGTGTCGTACGAGCTGTGGTCGGGCGGGGGTTGCGCACGCCGCTGTGACGGCGTGACAGAGAAGATCAGCCGGCGCCCGTGCTTGTGCCTCGCGGAGTACGGCGAGGAATGGCACTTGCAGAACGACGTCGAGCCGGGCTCGGTCTGCAAGACGACCTCGCGCATCGGCGTCATGTTGCCGGACATGCCCGACCTCGGCGTTTGGCGGCTCGAGACGCACAGCCACTACGCGGCCGACGTGATGGCGGGCGGCGTCGACACGGTGCTACAGGCGACCGAGGGCAAGAGCATGATGCCCGTCCGGCTGTGGATCGAGCAGCGGGAAGTGATGCGCCCGACCGGGCCGAAGCACTTCCCCGTCGTGATGCTCGTCCCCACGATTCCGGCGCTTCGTCACGCCCTGTCGGGCCCGCTGTCGACGGCGGCCGCGTTGAACCCGGCCGTGCTCGTCGACCGGCCGGCACTCGAGGCGGGCCCGGCCGAGCGACCCGACTACCTCGCCGAGGCACGCGAGTGCACGACGGCGGCCGCCGTGATTCAGGTCTGGCACCGGGCGCGCGCGGCCGGGCACGGCTCCGACGAGCTGCTCGCCGACCTCAAGCAGATCGCCGAGGACGTCGAGGCCGGCGTCGACCCGCGGACGGGCGTCGTCGACGACGACCAGGGCGACGACGAGCCGGGCCCGGACGCCGACGGCGTGTACGACGTCGAGGTCGTCGAGGGCGACACGGAACCCCCGACCGCGTACCCCGCGGCCGCGTGGCCCGAGACGGCGCAGCCGGGCGGGGGTGCCCGGTGATGTGGCACACGGGCCGGCTCGCCGCCTTCGACCTCGAGACGACCGGGACCGACGTCGAGCGCGACCGGATCGTGACCGCGGCTGTCGTCGGGTGCGGCGGGTTCGGCTCGTATATCCCGTGCACGTGGCTCGCCGACCCGGGCGTCGAGATCCCGGCCGAGGCGACCGCCATACACAAGATCACGACCGAGCAAGCTCGCACCGAAGGCGAGCCGGCTGCCGACGTCGCCGACCAGATTGCCGAGCAGCTCGCGCAGTGGCTCGGCGACGGGATGGCTCTCGTCGGGCACAACGTGCCCTTCGACCTCACGGTGCTCGACCGCGAGCTGCGCCGTTACGACCGCGAGCCGCTGCTCGACCGGCTCGGCGAGCGGCCGCTGCACGTGCTCGACACACGAGTGCTCGACACGCACGCGCTGCCGTACCGCCGGCGCCCCTCGGCCGACCAGGGCGCGCGGCAGCTCATCACCCTCGCGCAGGTCTACGGGCTCGGGTGGGACGCGAAGGCGGCGCACGGCTGCAAGTACGACGCGCTCATGTCGGCCCGGATCGCTCAGCAGATCGGGACGCTCGCGCACATGTCGCGCCGCTACTGGCCCGAGTCGATCCGGACTGCGCGGCGGCCGCGGTTTCACGAGCTGCGCGGTCTGTCCCGGGCCGAGCTGCACGAGCTGCAAGTACGCCTCGCCGCCGAGCAAGCCGAGGGACTGCAAAGCCACTTCCGCAAGAACGACCCGACCGCCGTCGTCGACGGCTCTTGGCCCATTCGCCCATGGGTCGAGGACACAGAGAGCAAGGGAGTACCCGCGTGACCGACGCATACCGCTTTGTCGACATGGACGAGCAAGCGCTCGTCGTGCTGGTCGATCGCGAGGGCCGGCTCGAGGTGCAGACCGGCAAGATCTGCACCGTACGCGCCGCCGACGTGCTCGAGCGGCTCGCCGCCCGGCTGCGCGCATCGCACCCGCCCTTCCCGTGCTTCCCGCCGGCGGCGCCGAACCCGACGCCCGAGCGCCCCGACGTGCTGCTGCTCGGCGAAGGCGGCCGGCTCGACCGGTCGGCGAAGGTGTGGACCGACGGGCACGGGCACGCGTGGGACCTGTCCCTTACCTGGGGTGACGCGTACGGCGCCGAGTGGCGTTGGCACGGCACCCTCGACAGCAGCGGCGCGCCGCTGCTGCGGGCGAACAACGGCGTCACCGTGCAGTCGTTCGACATCGTGCACGCGCTATACGGGCCGCTCGCCCCCCTCGCCGAGGGCGCGAAGTGACCGGGGTCCCGGGGCTGCTCGAGCCGGCCCGGGCGGGCGTCGACCCCGCGGTACTCGAGGGCGCGCTGCGCGTGCTCGGGCTCGATCTGTCGATCGTCTCGACGGGCTACGGACTGCCGAACGGGTCGACGGGCCGGATCAAGACACGGCAGCGCGACGGCGACCGCCGGCTGCTCGTGATCGAGGACACGGTCGCCGAGCTCGTCGCCGAGCACCGGCCCGACGTCGCGGTGCTCGAGGACATGCCGACCCGGATGCGGCCGAACGCGGTCAAGGCGCTCGGCAAGGTGCACGGCGTCGTGAACGCGGTGCTGCTGCGCGCCGGCGTGCCGTACGTCTACCTGTCGCCGGCGACGCTCAAGAGCTACGCGGCCGACAACGGCAGCGCGTCGAAAGACGACATGGCGGCCGCCGCGTACCTCGCGGCCGGCGTCAAGTTCCCCGACGACCCGAAGGGCGACCGCTGTGACGGCTGGTGGCTGCGGGCAGCCGGACACGACGCCTACGGGGTACCGCTCTTCGAGCTGCCGAAGGCGCAGCGCGAGCGGCTCGCCGTAGTGCCATGGCCCAACTTGTCGCCGCAGCGATGGGTGTTGGGGGTCGACCAGTGAGGCGCGGCCGCGCCGCGCCGGGCGCCCCCACAATCCCCGGGACCGCGGTCACCCCGCCGCGCCGGCCGCTCGAGGACGTCGCCGGCGCCCGGCCGGTACCGGCGGTCGAAGGGCAGCTCGATCTCGTCGACTTCTGGCAAGGCTGCGGGTTGCTCGACGACCAGCAGCGCGAGGCGCTCGAGGCCGAGCAGCCATGAACGGCGCCGGCCCCACGATCGGACTCCCGCACCCGGGCTACGGGCTGCGGGTCCGGCTCGACCACGCGAAGGCGAAGGACCTCGCGGCCGCCGACTTCGCGTGTTCGTGCGGCCGGCCGCCCGAGGACGCCTTCGGATACGACGCGGTCGAGGCTCTCGTGATCCGGGCCGAGCGGCACATGCGCGACGAGTGCCCCAACGAACACGTACGAGCGGCTGCCGCCCTGCGCAGCGAGCGCCGCAAGCAACACGCACGGAAGCGAAGGAAGTAGTGCCCATGCCTCACGAGATCGAGCCGGGCAAGCTGCCCGAGGTCAAGGTCGACAGCAATGCGACATGGCTGCAAGCCGCTCTCACGGCCGAGCAGCGCCGCGGACTGTGGCAGCACCCGGGCACGTCCGTGTTCGCGGTCGTGCGGCTCACGGCGAAGAGCTTCGTCGGGCACGCTGAAGGCGAGGACAAAGACCCGGTCGTGAAGGTGCGCATCACGAGCGCCGAGGCGGCCGAGACCGACGAAGAGGCGAAGCGCGTCGCCGAGGTGATGCGCGCCATGATGCGCCGGCGCAGCAAGAACGGAACCTTCGACGAGCTCGGGCAGCCCGACGTCGAGGCAGCCGTGCAGGAAGTGCTCGCGCTGCTGCCGACCGAGGCGGACTACGAAGAGCACCTCGAGCGGCGCCGAGCCTCGCGCGACGGGCAGCAGTGATGCGGCCGGCCCGAGCGCAGCGCGCGCCCCCAACTCCCTTTATCCACACCTGTGGATCACTGCTCGACCGCCCCGGCGGCGCCTTCGCGGACACCCGCGGGCCGCGGGACCCGCACCACACCTTCCCGCCGGATTGCTCACCACTGAGAGGCTTCGATGCCCTGGTTCAACGTCGACGACAAAGCTCACTCGCACCCCAAGATGATCAAGGCGGGGAATGCTGCGGTCGGGCTGTGGCTGCGCTGCGGCTCGTACGTCGCGCAGCACTTGACCGACGGCGTCGTGCCCGGACTGGTCGCGGACATGTACGGCACGACGCCGCAGATCTCGAAGCTCGTCAAAGTCGGGTTGTGGCACCCGCACGGGCACATCTGCCCGAGCTGCCCGCAGCCGGCCGAGGGCGACTACTACATGCACGACTATCACGACCGGACGAACGGCAACCCGCTGCGAGCCGAGGTCGAGCAGCGCCGGCAGCGCGCCGCGGAGAAGAAGCGCCGGCAGCGCGGGGGCGGCGACGGCGGGCCCGGCGGTCCGTCGCGGAATCGCTCGCTCTTCGATGACGATCCCGACGCGATCGACGACGGATTCGACGACGATTCGCCCGCGAAAGACACCCCCGATTCTCACGACGACGCAGGTCACGGGGGTACGTCCCCCGGGGACAGTGCGGGGACCTCGCGCGCGCGTGCTCCACTCCCCTCCACTCCACTCCCTAAGAGGGGGGTTGAGGAGAGAGAGGAAGCTGCGGGTAGTTCGCGCGCGAGCGAGCCGGCTCTCTCTGCGATCACCGCCGATTGGCGGCCGAGTAGGGACGACGTCGCGGCCGCGCAGCTTGCCCGAGTCGACGCCGGCCGGCAGCAGTTGACCGACGAGCAGCTCGCCGAGGTGACGCGCAAGTTCGTGCGTCGCATGGCGGCCGACGGGCGTACGGCTGCCGCGTGGGGTGCCCGGTGGCAGGAGTGGGCCGAGCGCGAGCGACCCGAGCAGCACGACAACGTCGTGCCCTTCGCGGGTCCCGGTGCCCGTGCCCACGGGCGCGGGCCGACGAAGGGTGAGCAGCAGCGCGCGAGTCTCGAGGCACTGCGCCGGCGCGTCGAAGGGGGCGGCGCATGACCCCCGCCGAGACGCTCGAGCTCTTCGAGTTGATCAGCCGGATCGACGACCGCGTGCTGCGCACGACCGAGGACGAGCAAGCGGCGCAGCTCATGCTCTGGTCGACCGCGCTGCGGTACGTGCCCTTCGACTTCGCCGGCCGGGCGATCGGCGAGCACTACGCCGAGAGCGCCTTTCCCGTCATGCCGAAGGACATTGCCACCCGGTGGCGCAAGGTCGGCCGCGAGCGGCTCGAGCGGCTGCCGGACACCTTCGAGCCCTGCGCTTACCCGCAGCTCGACCCGGACGACGAAGCGGGTTACCGGGCAGCGCTGCGCGCACGCCGCGAGGCGGTGCTCGCCGGGACCGTGCGCCCGGGCGGTCTGCCCGAGCTGCGCGCGGCGTCGGTGCGTGTCTCGCCCGGCCGCCCTAACGACGAGTACCTGCGTGCCCGCGAAGAGATGCGCCGACGGCGCCTCGACCGGACAGGAAGCGAGGTCAAGCGATGAACGCCGCCGAACGAGAGCGCCGACAGATCTGCGACGCCGTCGCCGCGGTGATCGCGGGCGCGATCGAGGACATGCTCGCCGAGCACCCCGACGCGTCGCCCGAAGCGCAGGCCCGAAAAGCCGTGCGCGTGCTGCGGGCCCTGGGTTGGCACATCACGGCCGCGCCGCTGTGCGCCCTCCAGAGGGACGAACGCACCCCCGACAGCACCACAACCCCGGCCGACCACTCTGCGACCGCCCTGCGGTCCGCGTAGCGCCTTGACGAAGGGAAAGATCACATGACCGCCGAGAACGATCTCGCCGAGGGACCGCAGTACATCGGGGCCCGGATAGTGCGCCCCGACGAGCAACTCGCCCCGCCCCGGCTCTTCGTGCTGCGCCGGCACGTCGACGTGTCGGGCGTGAGCGGTACCGGCAACGTCGCCGACGGCGTCGAGTGGCCCGACGGGACGGCGTCGGTCCGGTGGCGCGGCGAACACCCCTCGCTCGTGTTCTGGGACCGCGGCCGCACGTCCGTTGAGCTCATCCATGGCCACGGTGGGGCGACCGACGTCGAGTACCTCGACCAGGAGGTGACCGGCGAGGCGCCGACGGCGGACGCGCCCGACGCCCTGCGCCGCGTGATCGACATAGCGCTCGGCAAGCCGGTGCGCTGCCCGCAGTGCGGCCGGCCCGGCGCGTGCCGCTGCATCGCAAACCGGCACGACGCCCGGGTCGAGGTCGTGCTCGCCGCGGTGCTCGGCTACCTCGCCCGCACGAACGGGCCGACGCCGTGAGCGCCTTCACGTACGACCCGACCGACCTCGACGAAGAGCAGCTCGAGGTGATCGACGGGCTCACCGACGAGCAACTCGCCGCGTACTTCGAGGACCCGATCGAGCCCGACCCGCTCGCCGGCTACTCCCACGCCGTCAGTCCCCAGCTCGGCCGCGCGCGCCCGTTCCCCAACGCCCGCGATCGCGGGATTACCGATCTCCCCGGTTTCTGACCGACCGCCCCACGCACCACAGCGAGGAACCATGACCGAGAGCACCACAACCGCCCCGAGCTGCGGCTCGGCATGCGCCGAACAGCACACCTACGCCGACCGTTGTGTGCTCGCACCGCTGTACCCCTCCGTGCACACCGACGAGCGGCTGCTCGCCGCCCTCGAGGACGTCCGCAAGTGGCGACACCGGCAGCCGAACCGAGGTGCGCGCCACTTCGCTGAGCTCGACGCGATCCTCGACGCCGCGGCTCTCGGCCGCATCCGGCGCGAGGTCGGCGAGGACGTCCCGGCGTCGCTGCCCGAGGCGGTCGCCGCGCATCACCGCATCATGGCCGCGCGGCGCCGCGCCCTCGACGACCTCGGTCGCGTGTGGGACGCAGCCGAGGCGGCAGCAATCCGGCAGATCGCTCGGTTCATGCCGATCGGGCAGGCGAGCCGATGACGACCGCGGCCGAGGCGGCGATCGAGCTGCATGTGCAGCGACTCGTCGACGCGCACGGGCTCGACGAGCCGACCGCGCGCGACGCCGTCGACGTCTACCGGCGCGGCGAGCGGGGCGAACATCACGAGCTCGTGCACCGCGCCGCCTTCGAGGTGCTCGCCGCGTTGCAGGGGCAGAACGTCGCGGCGCTGCTCGCCGCGGTCCGGTCCGTGGCCGAGCGGTGCTTCGCCGCGTTGCGGCCGATCCTCGAGACGTCGACCGTCGGGCAGCCCGAGGACTTCGGATTGGTACCGGTCGTCGAGGTCGAGCAGCCGGCCGCCCCGCGGTCCCGGCCGGCTCGGCGCCGGCCGGCGTGGCAGTCGCCCTACGGTCCGCCGGCCCGGCGCTCGAGGGGGCGGTGACTGTGCCGGCACCCCCGAACGCGTTCGCCGCCCTGTCGCGCCGCAGCCGCTTCGAACGCGGCGTCGCGCAGCTCGACAACGCCCCATAGCAGCGGGGCGTCCCCGTGCCGGACAGCAGCCGGGGCGCCCCGCCCCCCTTCGCGGGACAGATCACCCTACGCCCAAGCAAGATCAGGAGTACCGGCCATGACGAGCAACACCCGCACCGCTGCCGACGACCTTCGCGTCGTCGTCGACCACTGGCAGCACTTGCGGGCCCTGGTCGACACGTCGACGCCCGCTGTATGGACCCCGCCGAAGGACGTCGCCGACTACCTGCGACAGCTCGACGAGCATCACGCGGCCGAGCGCGCCGCCGAGTCGGTGATGACGCCGGCGAAGTGGCTCGCCCGCCCCGGCGAGCATGACCAGGACGCGGCCGCCCGCCCCGAGCGCGAGCCGCTCGCCCTCGCCGAGCAGTCTGCCCCGTTGCGGCTGCACGTCGTCGACGCGTGCCGCGCGGTCGAGGTCGCGCTGTGCACGGTCGCCGATGAGATCGCGGCCGCCGTGCAGCGCGCCCCGATCAAGCGACTGTCGCGGTCGATCCCGGGCGACCGGGTCGGTCTCGACCTCGCGCTGCTCGCCGCCCGAGACGAAGCGGACCCGCAACGCTGGCACTACAACCTCGGCGACCGCAGCGCGGTACGGGCGGCCGAGTGGCTGATCGACCGGCTCGAAGGCGCCCCGGGTCCGTGCACGCCAATCGACGATGCGCAGCGCGCGCGTATCGGCCGTATCGCTCGTGAAGCGGCTCGGCGTATCGAGCGGACGATCGGCAATGACCGGCGCCGCGAGTTTCCGATGGATCGCCCGTGTCCGTACTGCGGCGCATCACTGACGATGCACCGCGGCGGCACTGATGCGTCGACCGTGACCTGCGAGAACGGCGAAGAGTGCGGCGCCCCTGTACCGATCGTCGAGGGGCGCCGCACGTGGGCGGCGCCGCACGAGCTCGCGTCGCTCGAGGGCGCCCTCGCCGCTGCTGCGCACCGAGCCGTGCGCGCATTGGCCCGGCGACGGCAGCGCACCGCGGCCGCCGCGGGCGGTACCGGCACGTAGGCACGCAAAAGCCGCTGTCGTCCCGTGCGTTGGGGCGACAGCGGCGCTCGAGTGGTGACGCGGCCGGCTACTTGGGCGCGTGCTGACTCAGGATCTCGACCGCTTTCTCGGGCCCGCCGACTTGCTCGACGAGCTCGCCGAGGTCGACGGGGACGAGCGCCACCTGCCGCTTACCCCGACTCGTGAGGTACCGCACGACCCGCAGCTTTCGGACCGTCGCAAGCAAGTCGCTCAGGTTCGCGCGCGCTTCGACGATCGGGTGATCCGTCGCGTTCTCGTCCATGCCGCTCACTTTATCAACGCGCCCTGATGCGCATGAAGACTTGATGTACATAAAGACGCGATGTACATTAGGGCGCAACACGATGCCCCGGGAGGCGCCGCAATGCAGATGCCGAAGTTCACGAAGATCACGACCGGCGGTCACCCCGCTTACCGCTTCGAACACGACGGGAAGACCTACAGGGCACACCGATACGCCTCGGGCGCCGGCGCGTGGAACGTCGACCGGATCGACGGCGACAAGCGCACGCCCGTTGTCCGCGGAAGGGACACCCGCGCGGCCGCCGTCGCCGCGGTGATCGACGCCCCCGCCGCCCGCACCGCTGCTGACTTCCCGAAGGGGACCCGCGTTGCGTCCCCCGAGGGGCGGCACGGAACGGTAAACGGTGTCGACGTCGGGCGCGTCACCCTGCCGGAACACCCCAACTACGGTCGCGAGTACATCGGCGTCGACTGGGACGCGGTCGAGGGTGACAAGGGATGCGGCCGGCGAGGTCGACCGTTCGTCGACGAGTTGACGCCCGTCGCTCCGCTGGACGGTCCCCGCGTGGGTGAGCGCGTCACGTACGCGGTCGGACGCCACACGGTGAACGCGACGGTTACGCGACTCCAGAACGACGCGGGGCACGTGGGCGTCGTCGTCGACGGTGACCAGACGGGCGCGGTACGCCCCGTCGCGGTCGCGCTGCTCGACGTGCACGCGCCGGACCTCGACGAGCTGCACGGGGACGCGCTCGCGATCGACCGACTGTATGACGTGGCCGCAGCAGCCTCGCCCGCCGAGCCGGTCAACGTGATCGACCGACTCGACGCCGTCGTACGTGCGGCCGCCGGCGTCTCCGGACCCGGTGAGTCGCCGATCAGGCAGAGCCCGCTCGACGCCGTCGACTTCGGCGAGCCGCGGTGTGTGCACGGGTTCTACGAGCGCCCCGAGGACCGTACGAAGCCCGTCGAGGCGTGCAAGACGAAGCAGCCGACCGCGAGCGTCGGTGTGCTCTCTGATGAGGGTTGCGTCGATCAATTCGACTGCGCGGTGCAGGCGTCGGACGCGGCCGCGCGCATGAACGCCGAAGAACAGCACCCCGCCGACGACCCGCTGTACCGCTGGGCGGTGCTGTGCACCGAGCACGAAGAGCAGCCGGCCGGCACATGCGAAGACTGCTTCACCGAGCCCGACGCCGGTTGACACAAAGCAGCCCGGCCGGTGATTGCAGCACCGGCCGGGCGCAGGACCCGCCCCCGCCCCCCTTGCGAGAGTGACAGGAAGCCTGATCCATGAAGAATCGTAGCCACCCGCCGGCGGACGAAACCCCGCCGCCGATGATCCCGGGCGTCCGGTACCGGCGCGTCAAGCGCCGGCGCATGGTGACGACGACAATCGACGGCGAGGCACGCCAGACACCCGAGAATTACTACGACTACGTGCCCGTGCCCCCGCGCGACTTCGACGGGGCGCTCATGATCGGTGTCGTCGTCGTCGCGGTCGCCGTCACCGCCCTGTCGATCACGTGGTCAACGGCCAGCATCGGCGATCTGCTTGCCTCGGTCGTCGTCGCCGGCATCGCGTACGGCGCCGCCGCGGTGTTCGACTCGGCATGGCTCGCGTGCATGGCGATCGAGTGGATCGAGCGTCACGACCAGCAGCGCGCGACGTACGCCCGGATCGCCGGATGGATCGCGCTCGCCGCCGCGGTCGCCGCGATCGTGGCGCACGGCTATGTGCGAGACGACCGCCCGGCCGGCTACATCGGGGGGTGTGTCTCGATCATCGCGAAGGGGCTATGGCTCGTCGTGATGCGGCATTACCGGGTGAAGCTCGGCGAGGGCGCGCAGTCGTGGCTGTCGCAGCGCCGGCAGGAGATCGCGACCGAGCGCGCGCTCAGTGTCGAGGTGCGGCGCCTCGAAGGCGCACGGGCGTATCACGCCGCGGTGTTCGGCCCGACTGCTGCGGTCGCGCAGCAGATCGCCGCGGCGCCGGCGCCGGCCGAGCTGCCGCATGATGCGCCCCCGCCGCAGGTGCCCGCCGCACCGCCGCACCGCGAGGCGCAGCACCCTGTACCGCCCGTCGCGCCGCACCCCGCGGACGAAGAGCCGCAGCGCCCCCGCGAGGACAAGCGAACCGTTCTCGACATCATCGACGAGACGGTCGACGCCGCCCTCGCCGTATCGGGGCTGTCGAAGGCCGATGCGGTGCGGCGCGTCCGTGATGTGCTGCCCGCGCTCAACTCCGCGCAGATCGCCGAGCACCTCACCCGCCGCGGGTGGGAGACGACCGACGGGTACGTGCGCACGGTCAACTCGCGCGACGCGCAGAAGCCGCAGCCGAGGACGAAGCCCGAGCCGAACGGTCCCTATCTGTAGCCCGAGGGGGCCCGCCGTGCTCGCCGTGTTCTTCGTCGCCTACTTCGCCGTCTCGACCGCCGGCGCGTTCGTCGGGCTCGTCCGCATCGCGCCCCGCCGCGCCCCTGGTCTGTACGCCGGCCCGGTCGCCGGAACGACCGGCGTCATTCTCACGTTTCTCGCGCTCGGCGCGAGCCTGTACCGCTGAGGAAGCCATGCCCAAAGAGGTCACCCCGAGCGCGGTCTATCCCGCCGGGACACCGATCCCGACCGCCCCGCCGCTGCCCGCGGCGCCGCACGGGACCCCGAACCTTCCCCCGTGGCGCACCGCCGCGCCGCCCCCGCCCCCTCCGACAGCCCCGACGACGCCCCCGCCCGTAGCGGCGCCCGACCCGGGCCCGATCGAGCATCACGTGACCGTCGAGCTCGTCTACCCCGAGCAGCCCGAGCCCGAGCCCGAGCCCGGCCGGTGGGAACGACTCTGGGGCTCGGTCACCGGGTTCGTGAGCCCGTGGAAAGCGGTCGGCGCCCTCGCCGCCGCAGTGATCCCGATCCCGTGGACCGGCTACAGCGCCGCCGTCACATGGGCGTACATGACGAGCGAGGCGCGCGAGATGCACCCCGCCTTCGGGTACGCGCTCGCGGCCGGCGCCTTCGCCATCGCCGTGCGGCGCTTCGTGCAGCGCCGCAGTCTGCTCGCACTGTGGGCAACGGCCGTGACGCTCTTCGGGTTCGTCGGCGCCGCCGACTGGTTCGACGTCGTCGTGATCATCACGGGGGTTCACCGATGAACGTCGCCGTCAACCTCGGCGGGGTCGCGGTCGGGCTCGCGATCCTGTGGCTCAACGTCCGGAAGTGGTGGAAGGGGAACAGAGACCCGAAGGAACTGATCCCCTACGGCGCCGGCTCGGCGCTCGGGTCGCTGTCGACGATCTGCGTCGGGGGCGCCCTCGGGTGGGGCGCCTCGGGCATCGCAGGTCTGTTCTCCAGCGTCGGCAGTAAGGGCGTTGAGACGACGACCGGTACGAGCGGCGCCGCAGCCATGCCGACGGGCCGCATGGGCGTACTGACGCCCGAGGGCGGCGTGATCACGTGCCTGATCCTGGTGGGCGTCGTCGTGCTGTACAAGTCGGCGGGCAAGCTCGAGAAGCGTCGGATCATGGGCGGGTTCGTGACCTTCGCGATCCTCGGATTCCTGCCCGGTGTCGCGGCGCTGCTCGGCTGGTGGCCCGACTCGGTCAACTGGGCCGGCGCGAAGGTGCTCGAGGTGCTCAGCCGAGGGGCTGATGCACTGTGAAGCAGCAGATCGCGAAGGCGGCCGCGAAGGTCGCCGCCCGCAACACCGACGGATGGCTCGCCGAGGGGAGCGAGGCCATATGGGAGCGCCTCGCCGACGGCGTGACCGGCTGGATTCGCGAGGGTAGGCGAGACGACCTCGAAGGGTGGCGAGCAGCGCTCGGGCCGCTCTTCCGGCTCGTCGTGGTCGGCGCGCTCGGGTATGGCGCGTGGGCGCTCGTCCGGCGCTTCCCGTGGCTGCTGTGGCTGCTGCTCGCCGGGCTCGTCGCGGCCGCGTGGAAATCGACTCACAAGCGCCCCGCCGAGGACGTCGACGAGCCGGCCGAGGACGAGCTCGCCGAGCAGTCCCCCGAAGAGCGCCGCGCGGCCGCCGAGCAAGCCTTCGTCGAGTACGTCGTCGCCTCGATCGGAGAGGCGAAGGGAGTGCACCTCTCGACCCTCGCCGAGGGGCTCGACAAGCCCGGGCTCTTGCCCGGTTGGGGAGTGGCCGAAGTGCGCGCGCAGTTGGGGGCGCTCAACATCCCCTGTCGGCGGTCCGTAAAGGTGCGCGACGCGGCCGGTAAGTGGGCGGTCGCGTGGGGGGTCCACCGGGACGACATTCCGGCTCTCAACACCCCTACCCCGACCGAGGACAGCGAGGCGGCCGCGTAGCGGTCTACCCCCCGGTCTACCTGCGGTTCTACCGCCGATCTACCTCGATCTACCCCCTTCTACCGGGGGTGTTCTACCCCGGGGCGGCCGACAGCTTGCCGGCATCCCGACCGCCCCGGGTCACCTATCCCAGAAGAGACAGGACGACCCATCATGCCTAAGTTCCGTCGCAGCGTCCCCATGTCCGAACTGCGCGACCAGATGACCGACGAGCAGAAGAAGCAGCACGAGACGACCTATCAGGCGAGCCGCGGCGGGTGGTTCAAGACCGCTGAAAAGCCCGTACCGGGCACCCCGCAGAAGTAGCGCACCGCGGCCGCCGCGCCCCGTCCGGGACTGCCGGACGGGGCGCCCGTACGAGAGGATCGGACCCATGGCGAAGAAGATCGAACACGAAGGCGCCGACGGGCCGATGACCCTCGACGAGCTGTCGGCGTTCGTCGCCGACGCGTACGGCAACGGCGCGCAGGGCGACGAGACGGTCGCGGCCGCGGTCACCCTGCGGGGCAAGCTGCGGTCGGTCAAGGTGAACGCACCGGTGCCGGCCGAGCGCCCCGGCGCCGAGCGCTGATGTACGCCGGGATCACGTCGGCCGAGGCGCTCGAGAACGTCGCGGCCGCGACAGCCGATGCACATCGCTGGGGAATGTCGTACGCCGAGCTGTACGGCGAGCAGCTCGTCGACCAGGACGAGCCCGAAGAGCCCGACTTCGCACGGTGATTCGTCGACGATTCGCAGCACTTTCGCCGAGGATTCGTCGACGATTCACGCGCGAAAAATCTGCGATCGCCGGACGAGTACGCAGGTCAACACGCTGTGTCCCCCGGGGACTCCCTCGGGACTACGCGCGCGCGTGCCCCTATCCACTCCACTCCCAAGAGGGGGCGGGCGTAGAGAGCAGACGTACCGCAACCCTCGCGCGCGAGCGCGCAACGCCCGCACGCCGTACGCGTCGTGACTTGACGTAAGCGATCACATGTCGCACCCTGGCCGAACAGACGACCCCTGCCCGGATACGGGCAGCACCCCCTCGACGCCCCCGCCGGCCCGGCCGCGGGGGCGCTCGCATTTCCACCCCCAGACACCGCGCAGTGCGGTACACACGATCAAGTGCGGGTTGCTGGCTGCGCCCCGTGCTGCGCGGCACACCTCCGGCCGAGAGGAACACGTGATGCGCGTACGCCTCACGGACGGGACACGCGAGGTCGAGATCAGGACCGACGGCACCGCGGACGACGCGCCGCTGCTGCGGCAGATCGAACGCACCGCCCGCCGGCTGCTCGACGCCATGCCCGCACCGCATCATGCGGCGCCGCAGCGCTTCGGGTTCGGCCGCGACCTCGACCGCATCGCGCTCGACTCCGTCGCCGAGCGCGCCGACCCCGAGCCCGACTTCGAGGACGAAGGAGACGACGAGTGCCGGACACGGTGACGCTCCCCGTACGCATCCGTGCCGGCGACGGACCCGAGACAGAGATCGGCACGATCGAGCTCGACGGACCCGACGCACGACCCGCACTCGCCGCTCTCTTCCGAGCTGCCGCCGACTACCTCGACCCGCAGGACCCCGACAGATGACCGGGGGTTGGCAAGGCAGTACCCGCCGCTTCGAACTACCCCCCGACTGGCCCGAGCTGCGCGCGCTCGTCCTCGCCCGAGACGAACACCGGTGCCGATGGCGCGAGGGCGGCACGGTGTGCGGACGCAGGGCGACGGACGTCGACCACATCACGCCCGGCAACGACCACAGCCTGACCAACCTTCAAGCCCTGTGCCACGAACACCACGCGATCAAGAGCTCGCGTGAGGGCAACGCCGCACCGCGCGTCACCCGGTGGCGACCGACCGAGCGTCATCCCGGTCTGCTGTAGGCGACGTACAAACCCGCAGGTCAACGGTTCGCAACTCTGCTGCGAGCGCCTCGATTTGATGAGCGACCGAGCAAGTACGAGACGGGCGACCAAATCGAGCACCGCACGCGCGAGTCGCAAGCCTCTGACCTGCGGATATGTGCAAGTCGGATCGCGGCCGCCGAGCTCGTCGACCGCCGATGACGACCGTTCATGACGACCAGCCGAGCCGGACCGTACGACAAGCCTCTGACCTGCGACTTTGCAGAGACATGCACAAACCCGCAGGTCAGAGCGCTGCGACGTACCAAATCGGAGCGCAGTTCTGCGAGGCACGACGAGATACCCGACGAGCAGCTCGTCGACGACCCGGACGAGCCGAGCACCCCGCCCCCCTGGGGGGTGACTCCCCTCCCCCCGCCCGTCTGGGCTCCGGGAGGTGCTGTGGCGCTCCGTGCGTATGAAACGCCGAGATTTGGGGGCACGGCGCCCCCTGGGCTGCCCGTAGGGGTGCGGGCAGGGGTCGGGGAGGCTGATTCGATGGCGCGGCGGGTGGGCACCGTACAGCGCCTCTCAGCCCCTCGACCCCAATCAACGATTGGTAAATGTGCAGGTCAGAGCGCTAAAAGCGTAACAACTGCGGTATCATAGAGGCATGCCGACGCCGACCTGCGAGCACTGCCCCGCCCCGCTGCCGATCACCGCGCGGCGCCACGCGAGGTACTGCTCGACGCGCTGCCGCATGGCGGCGCATCGCGCGCGGCGCCGCACCCTGCCGGGCGAGCTCACGAGCCGGCCGCGTTGGGTCCGGCGCACCTCGACGAAGGTCCCGGTCGCGGTGACCGGCGAGACGGCGAGCAGCACCGACCCCGAGACATGGTCGCGGTACAGCGACGCCGCGGCGAGCCGGGTCGGCGCCGGGCTCGGGTTCGTCCTCAACGGCGACGGCGTCGTGTGCCTCGACCTCGACCACTGCCTCTACGGCGACCGGGTCGCTCCGTGGGCGCAGCGCATTCTCGACGCCGCCGGCCCGACATGGGTCGAGCGGTCGGTGTCTGGCGACGGGTTGCACGTCTGGGGGCTCGGCGAGCTGCCGCACGGCCGGCGCATCACGGTCGGGACCGGGACGGTCGAGCTGTACGGCACGGGCCGGTACATCGCGGTCACGGGCGACACGTGGGGCGACGCACCTCGCCGGCTCGGCGACCTCGCCGAGGTCATTGACCGACTGCTGTAGCGACTCCCGACACGGGCGCGCTGCGGCGTACCCGACACGGGAGGTAGACCGATGGCAGTCACGGGGCGCAAGCCGAAGGACGGGCCGAAGCGCAACCGAGTCGCCGCGGTGCACGACTGGATCACCGTCGTCGACCAGCCGTACGACGGCGAGCGGCCGAAGCTGCCGCGGGCCCGGCGGGTCGAGTGGACCGACCGCGAGCTCGGCCGGCAATCCGAGATGCAGCCGTTGCAGTCCCTCACGGCGAAGTGGTGGGACCGCATCGCTTCCATGCCGCACTGTGTGCTGTGGTCGGATGCCGACTGGCAGTACGCCGTGACGACGGCGCTCGTCGCCGACGCCGTGTTCGCCGGCGACGTCCGGCTCGCCGGCGAGCTGCGGCAGCGCGAGCGCGTGCTCGGCACGACCCTCGACGCCCGGCGTGATCTCCGCATCCGGTACGTTCCGCTCGAGGACGACCAGGCCGAGGACGAGCCGGCCGCGCAGGGCGAAACGTCGCGGCCGCGCCCGGTCACGCGGCTGTCGGAGCGTCGGGCCCGGCTGACGACCGATGCCCCGTGAGCTTGTCCGCGCACCGGAGCATGACCGACACCGCTCGCTAGGGTGGCTCGCCCTCGCGTGGAAAGAGCATTTCTGCGTTCACGGGCCCGGCGACATTCAAGGCCGGCCGCTCGACCCGGACGACCCCGACGGCATCCCGCTCGACGACGAGCTCGCCGCCCTCACGGTTGACGCCTACGCCCTCGACGGGTCCGGGCGCCGGCTGTACGACTCGGCGTTCTTCAGTCGGGCGAAGGGGCGCGACAAGTCGGGGACCGCCGGGCGGTTCGTGCTCTTCGAGGCGTTCGGCCCATGCCGGTTCGCGGGGTTCGCCGAGGGC
Source organism: Streptomyces sp. NBC_01017 (assembly GCF_045162795.1). Classification (NCBI taxonomy): domain Bacteria; kingdom Bacillati; phylum Actinomycetota; class Actinomycetes; order Kitasatosporales; family Streptomycetaceae; genus Streptomyces; species Streptomyces sp. NBC_01017. The sequence goes on along the minus strand of NZ_CP108683.1, from coordinate 6,960,042 downwards.
GGCGAGGTCTACCGGTGGCGCGACTTCGAGTACGTCTATGAGCCGGGCGAACCGATGGGGCGCCCGGTCACGTACCCGTTCATTCGCTGTCTGGCCACGGAGGAAAGCCAGGCCGGCAACACGTACGACAACGTCCTCTTCAATCTCACCGACGGGCCGCTCGGCGAGGACTTGCCCGGCGACGCCGCGGGCGTGACCCGGATCATCCTTCCCGACGGCGGCGAGATCGTCCCGTCGACGGCGTCCAACGCTGCGAAGGACGGCGGTAAAGAGAGCTTCGTCGTGTTCGACGAGACTCACCTGTACGTGCTGCCCGAGCTGCGGCGCATGTACGACACGGTGCGCCGCAACCTGGGCAAGCGTAAGGACGCCTCGCCCTGGTCGCTCGAGACGTCGACGATGTACGCGCCGGGCGCCGGCAGCGTCGCCGAAGAGACGCACCTGTACGCGAAGCTCATTCGCGAGGGAAAGACACGCACGGCTCGGCTGCTCTTCGATCACCGGTCCGGGTTCGAGGGCGTCGACCTCACCGACGAGTGCGCGGTGCGCGAGTCGCTCGTCGAGTCGTACGGCGACTTCGCCGGCGTGATGGATCTCGACCGGCTCGTGAACGAGATCTTCGACCCGCGCAACTCGCCTTCGGACAGCCGGCGGTACTTCTTCAACCTCGCCGAGGCGGCCGCCGACGCGTGGCTCGCCGAGCCCGAGCTCATTGCCGTGAGCGACCTCGACAAGGTCGTCGCCGACGGCGAGATGATCACGCTCGGGTTCGACGGGTCGAGGAAGCGCTCGCGAAAAGTTACGGACGCGACGGCGCTGATCGGCTGCCGCGTGAGCGACGGTCACCTCTTCGAGCTCGGGGTGTGGGAGCAACCGGCCGGCGCCGCGGGTGAGAACTGGGAGGTGCCGAAAGCCGAGGTACTCGCCGCGGTCGAGGACGCCTTCGCACGGTTCAACGTCGTCGGGTTCTACGCCGACCCGGCGAAGTGGCAAGAGCACGTGATGGGTTGGGAAGCGCGGTACGGCAACCGGCTCGAGGTCAAGGCGAGCCGCACACACCCCGTCGAGTGGTGGATGACCGGCGGCCGCGCGATACAGATCGTGCGGGCAACGCAGCGCCTACTCGACGCGATCCTCGAGCGCGAGATGACCTATGACGGGTCGTACGCACTGACCCGGCATTTCCTCAACGCCCGGCGCCGCGAGGGGCGTACCGGCATACAGATCATGAAGGAAAACCCCGACTCCCCCCGGAAGATCGACGCCGCGGTCGCCTCGATCCTCGCGTTCGAGGCTCGGTCGCAAGCGGTCGCGCAGGGGCTCGCCGAAAAGGCCGAGCCGATGGGCGGGTTCACGTTCTGACAGCCCGAGAGGGGGCGACGTGCTGAGCGACGAGACCGAGTCTCCCGACTGGTGGCTGCTGCGCCTCGGGCGTCAACTGCGGGACCGACAGCCGCAGCTCGATTACTGGTGGGACGAGTACAAGGGCAACCACAAGTTGCCCGAGCTGCCGCGGAACGTCGGCGAGGCGTTCCGCGAGTTTCAGCGGAAGTCGCGGACTAACTTCCTGGGCACCGTGGCGAACGCGCCCGTGCACCGACTGCGCGCCCTCGGGATCACCGACGGCGAGGGGAACCCGGACGACGACGCCGCCCGGTGGTGGCAGCTCAACCGGCTCGACAGCCGGCAGAAGCAGGTGTACCGGGTCGCCCTGTCGCAGTCGGTCGGGTACATGATCGTCGGACCGCACCCGCGGCAGACCGAAGAGAACGGTCGGCCGGCGCCGCTCATCACGGCCGAGTCACCGAGCGAGTGCATCGTCGAGCACGACCCGGCGACCGGCGAGCGCCGCGCCGGGCTCAAGGCTTGGTACGACGACGTCGCCCGGGTCGGCCGCGCCACGGTGTATCTCCCCGACCGGCTCGTGCGGTACGTGACGAAGCAGCGCGGGCCCGGCCGGCTGCCGTGGGGGCGGCAGGCATGGGAGCGCGACGGCGACGAGACAGAGCACGACCTCGGCGCGCTGCCGATGGTCGACTTCCCGTGTCGGCCCGACCTCGGCGAGGACCCCGAACCGGAATTCGCCGGCGTGATCGACATTCAGGACCGGCTCAACCTCGGCGTACTCAACCGGATGACCGCCGGCCGCTATGCGGCGTTCCGGCAGAAGTACGTCACCGGTCACAAGTTCCGGAAGCGCACGGACCCGATGACCGGGCTCGAGGTCGTCGAGCAGCCCTTCGTTCCGAGCCCGTCCGCGGTGTGGGCGAGCGAGGGCGAAAACGTCAAGTTCGGGCAGCTCGACGCGACCGACCTGTCGGGGTTCCTCAAGGAACACGAAGCGGACATACGCAACCTTCTGTTGATCAGCAACACCCCCGCGTACTACTTCGCGACCGACCTGATCAACATCGGCGCCGACACGGTGCAGGCGCTCGACGTGCTGCACCTCGCGAAGGTCGGCGAACACATGTCGTTCTTCGGCGAGGCGCTCGAGGACGTCATGACTCTGTGCGCCGCGCAGGCCGGCGTCGAGCGCGACTTCACCGAGGCCGAGGTGCGTTGGGCCGACCCGAGGCAGCTCAACCCGGCCGTACTCGCCGACGCCGCGACGAAGAAGAAGGCGATCGGCTACCCGCTCGCCGTGCTCGCCGAGGACATGGGCGAGTCGCCGCAGCGCGTACGCCGGATCGCTGCCGGCGCCGCGGCCGACGCGCTGCTCGGCGCTTCGCTGCTGCCGACGCAGCAGCCCGGCGCGGCCGCGGGCACCGGGACCGACCCGGCCGCCGGGACCGGAACGGGTAACGCCGCATGAGCGAGGCCGTGCAAGAGGCGCTCTCGCAGCAGTACGACGCGATCACGGGCCGACTGCGCGAGCGGCTGCTCGCCTTCGTCCTCGGCGCCTTCGAGTCCCTCGGCAACTACCGGGACGCCGACGCCGCCGGGTTCGTCGAGCAAGTGCTGCCCGTTGTCCTCGGCGCGCAGCAACAGATCGGCGCGCTCACCGACGCCTACCTCGCGACCATGGTCGCCGACATGTTCGGCGGCGCCGCGGCGCCGGCCGGCGTGAAGCTCGCCGACGACCTGCGCGGGGTGCCGGCGGCCGAGGTGTACGCCCGGCCGTTCGCCACGGTGTGGACCGCCCTCGGCGAAGGGCGCGACATGACCGAGGCGGTCGGGCTCGGCCGCAATCGGCTGCGGTCGGTCACCGACACCGATTTGCAGCTCGCTCGCACGCACGCCGCGCGGCAGAGCATGCGGCGCAGCCGGGCGAAGTTCTACCGGCGCCGGCTGTCGGGGTCGAAGAACTGCGCGTTGTGCGTGCTCGCGTCGACGCAGCGGTACCGGGTCGAGAAGTTGATGCCGATTCACCCGGGCTGCCACTGCAAGCCGGTGCCGATCCCGGGCGACCGGGACCCCGGGCAGATCATCGACGAGCGGCTGCTCGAGGACGCGCACGACGCGATCGCGCGCACCGTCGGGCAGTCGGACCGCGGCGGGCGAGCGCCCGACTACCGCGAGATCATCATCACCCGCGAACACGGCGAGATCGGCCCGTTGTTGGCCGTGCGCCGTCATGAGTTCACCGGGCCGAAGGACGTCGGGCCGACCGACGTCGTCGACACGGACTGACGCGCCGACACGGCGCACCAATCGCTCACCCTCACCCGACACGGGAGACACCACCATGCGCACGCGCACTCTGCCCCGTCATGCCCGTACCGGGCTGCTCGCCGTTGGTTGGCGTAAGGCTCGCCCGCATCAGGGCGAGAACGCCGGCGAGCTGTACCCGGTGTGGCCGATCCTCGGCGGCGCCCCCGATGACGGGGACGGCGACGGCGACGAAGGTGACGACCAGGACGACGACGGCGACGGGTCCGACACGGACGACGACGGCGACGACTGGTCAGAGATCGTCAAGGGCTGGAAGGCCGAGGGGCTCAACCCCGGGCAGATCAAGGCCCGGCTCGAGGCTTCCCGCAAGTGGGAGGACCGCGCGAAGAAGAACAAGGGTGCCGCGGACGAGCTCGCCAAGCTGAAGCGCGAGGGCATGAGCGACACCGAGGCGGCAGTCGCCGCGGCACGCGCCGAAGAGCGCGTAAAGGGCGGCGAGCGCATCGCGAAGTCGGCATTCCTCGCGGCCGCGAAGGGCCGGATCGCCAACCCGCAGGACGTCGTCGACGAGATCAACCTGTCGAAGTACGTCGACGACGACGGCGAGGTCGACGACGACGCGATCGCCGAGCTCGTCGACAAGCTCGCCCCGAAGCAGTCCGACAAGGACGACGGCGACGACGACGAAGGCGACGACGAGCGCGACACGCGCCGCGGCCGCCGGGGCAACGGCGACCGCCGAGGGTTCGACCAGGGCGCGCGCGGCGGCCGCTCGAGCCGCAAGCGGCAGAGCAGCGTCGCAGCCGGCCGTGACCTGTGGGCCGAGAAGCACGGCAAGAAGACCAACACCTGACACCGGGAGTCTCCCCGATGAACCTTGCACCCGTGACCGAGACCTTCGGTCAAGACGATCAGTCGTGGCTCGCGTCCGCGCACGGTACGGACACCGCGAAGCCGCTCACCCTCGACACGTCGGCGTTCGTGCCGGCGACCCACTACCCGAACGGCTACTTCCCGAGCGGTCTGCCCCTGGGCAAGATCACCGCGACGGGGCTGTACGGGCCCTACGACAACACGGCGGCCGACGGGCGCGAGGTGCTCGCCGGGTTCCTGTTCACCGCCGTCTCGGCGCCGTCCGTCAACACGGTCGACCCGCAGGGCGCGCTCTTCTGGCACGGCGCGGTCGTCGAGGCCAAGCTGCCTCGGCCCGTCGACGCCGCCGGAAAGACCGACGTCGCCGGCTACATCAAGTTCTTCTGAGAGGGGTGATCACCCATGCTGATCAATGCTGACTACATCACCCCCGCCGAGCTCACCGGCTACGTGCGAGCGGGTGCGGCCGACCTCGCGGCGAATCAGTTCACGCTCGCCCGGTGGCTGCCGAACAACGCGATCGACGATCTCGAGTACCGCTTCACGAGCGGCGGCGAGGGACTGGTCGAGGCGGCGACGTTCCGGTCGTACGACGCCGAGTCGCCGATCGCATCGCGGCCGGGCATCAAGCGCGTGACCGGCGAGCTCCCGCCGATCTCCCGCAAGATCAGGCTCGGCGAGTACGACCGGCTGCGGCAGCGCCGGCTCGACGGACAGGTGCGCAACGCGCTGATGCGCGACGGGCTGCGCATGACGCGGGCGGTGTCCGCGCGTATGGAGCTCGCCCGCGGCGAAGCGCTGTACAAGGGCAAGCTCGAGCTCGCCGAGAACGGCGTGATTGCGACCGTCGACTTCGGCCGCAAGGGTGCGCACACGGTCGTACCGTCCGTCGCGTGGACCGACCCGGCCGCCGAGATCCTCGCTGATCTGCTCGCGTGGAAGGCGGTGTACGTCGACAGCAACGGCGAGGCGCCCGGCGCGATCCTGACGAGCGAGCGGGTCGTCGCGCTGATGATGCGGAACGACGAGCTGCGCGCCCTGGTGTACGCCGGCGGCGTCTCGCAGCCTTCGGTCGTCTCGATCTCTTCGATCAACGAGGTACTTCGGGCGTACGGGCTGCCGCCGATCTCGACGTACGAAGCGCGCGTGCGCGTGGGCGGCGTCACGACCCGCGTGATCCCCGACGACCGGGTGCTGCTGCTGCCCGCCGCGGGCGACGCGAACGACCCCGAGTCGACCGACCTCGGCGCCACTCTGTGGGGCACGACCGCCGAGTCGCTCGACGGCGATTACGGGATCGAGGACGGCGAAGAGCCGGGCATCGTCTCGGGCGTCTACAAGGACGACGACCCGCCGGCGCTGTGGACGAAGGCAGCCGCGATCGGTCTGCCGGTATTGGCGAACCCCGACCTGACGTTCTGTGCCGACGTCGCCTGAGAGGGGTGATCGCATGAGCAGCACGAAGCAGCTCGTCGCGTACGTGCACGTGCGGGACCTCGGCGGCCGCTCGGTGGCCTTCGGTCCCGGCGAGGACGTCCCGGCGTGGGCCCGGAAGCAGATCACGAACCCGAAGGCGTGGGGCGACGTCGAGCCGGCCGACTCTTCGCAGGCCGAGGCGACCTCGCCCGCGGGCACGGGCGACACGCTCGAGGCACCCCCGCGGACGGGCAAGGGGTCGGGCGTCGAGGTATGGCGCGACTTCGCCGCGCGCAAGGGCGTCGACGTCGACCAGGACGCGACCCGCGAGCAGATCATCGCGGCGAGCGAGGCGGCCGGCGTCGTGCCGCGAGAGGAGTAGAGGCATGGCGGCGTACGCGACCGTCGAGGACTACGAAGCTCGCGCCGCCGTCTCTCTCACCGGGGCGAAGCGCTCGCAGGTCGAGGCGTACCTCGACGACGCGTCGGCGCTGATGCGCCGGCATATCCCGGACGGGTACGAGCCGGACCCGGCGACGCTCAAGGCGATCGCGGTCGCCGTTGCGCGCCGGGTCATGGCCAACCCGGGCGGGTACCGGCAGAGGTCGATCGGGCAGTACGCCGAGACGCTCGGCGAGAACGGCGGTCTGTACCTCACGTCGGACGAGATCGCTCTGTTGCAGCCCGAGACGCTCGACGACCCGGACGCCGACGCCGCGTACTCCGTAGGGCTGCGCGACGACGGGCTGCCGGGTTGGCGCCGGGACCCGTGGCCGCACAGCTCGCCGGACCCGTCCGCCGGTTTCTGGGCCGGTGGTGTGTGGTGATCGGCGACGATCTGCTGCCGCACCTGGTCGACGTCGAGCAGCCCGGCCGGAAGACCGACCGGTACGGCAACGACGTCGACGACTGGTCGGCGTCGACGCATACCGCGGTCAACGCATGGATGCAGCAGAACACCGGCGCCGAGGACACCGACGGACGGAACGCGCAGATCGGCGAATGGCTCATGATCTGCAACCCGGTCGACGTCGACGGCAACCCGCTCACGGTGCGCGGCGAAGCGCGCGTGCATTGGGGCGGGCTCGACTTCGAGGTGATCGGACCGCCGGGCCCGGCGTACGAGCCGAGCGAGCTGCACCACTTCGAGATACGGCTCAAGACAGTCGAGGGGTGATCATGGCTCGACCGTCGTTCCGGCCCAACCGGGCGAACATCGCGACGTTTCTCAAGGCGCCCGAGACGCGCCGGCTGATCGAGCGGAAGGCACGGGCGACAGAGTCCGCGGCCGCCGCGGCGAGCTCGGCCGACGGGCTGTTTCGCGTCGACGTGCAGACCGAAGAGCACCGCGTGCGCGCCGCGGTGATCGGTGACTACTCGACCGCCGACCCCGAGGTGTCGCGCGAGGCGCTGCTGCGCGGTCTGGACGGTGCGAGGGGCGTCGACTGATGCCGGCGCCGATCGTGTTCCCGGACGCCGCCGAGCTCGTCGCCACCTATCTACGGGAAGAGCTCGCCGCGCACGGGCAGCCGGTGCGCGTCGTCACCCGCGTACCGAACCCCCGGCCGGCCGCCTTCGTCCGCGTGAAGCGCATCGGCGGCGCCCGGCTCGACGTCGTCACCGACCGGCCGCGGCTCGACGTGCACGCGTGGGGCGACGACGACGAAGCGGCACACGACCTGATGCAGATCACGCGCGCGCTGCTGCTCGCGATCCCCGGATGGCGGGGCGCGGCCGCGTACGACGTCGCCGAGGTCGGCGGGCCCAACGAGCTGCCCGACCCCGAGACGTCGTCGCCGCGGTACGCCTTCGCAGTCGAGGTGTCTCTGCGGGGCAAGCGCCTCGCCTGATCAGGACTCACCCGCCCCCGACCGCACCCTCGGACCGTCCGGCGGCCGGGGGTTTCTCCATGGAGGGACCATGACCACACCGACGCCGCCCGTCCTCGACGACGGGCTGCGGAACAACTTGATCCGCAAGCAGCTCATGCAGGTGATCTATGCCGCGGACTACTCCGCGGCCGCGGTCGCCTCTCCCTTCGACTCGGCGACCGGCGCGCTCGTCGCGCTGCCGACCGGTTACGTCCCGGTGGGCTACACGTCGGACGATGGACTCACTTTCACAGCCGATCTGTCCATGGCCGACACGACGTCGTCGCAGTCGACCGAGCCGACCCGGTCGGACGTCGAAAGCGAGGTGCTGACCGGGCAGTACGTGCCGCAGGAGACGAACGCGGCGACCGTGTCCATGTACAAGGGGCTTCCCCTGTCGGGTACCGGCGCGCTGCCGGCGATCGGCGAAGCGTGGGCAATGACGCGCCCGGCCGTGCCGAAGGTCCCGTACTACCGGCTGCTTTTCATCGGCGTCGACTACGGCGACGACGGCGGCGAGATCTACATCGTCAAGCACTACCCGAAGGCCCGGGTCACCTCGAAGGACGATCAGCAGTGGGCCCGGTCGACTGAGACGCAGTGGCCCGTCACCGTGCAGGCGTACCGCGATCCGGTGCTCAAGACAGCCGAGAAGGAATGGGTCGACGGTCCGGGCTGGCGCGCGCTCGCCGCCCCGTGACGGACCCCCACAGACGGGCGAGGGACGGCGGTTCTGGGTGAGCCCCTCCGTCCCTCGCCCTTCGCATGCTCACCCGCAGCTCACCCGAGGAAGAGAGCACGATCATGTCGAAGCCCAACAAGGCCCGTTACAAGCTGTCGGCCGTCAAGCGGTCGTACTCCGAAGCGGTCGGCGGCGAGCTCGTCGAGGTCGAGACGGACGACGGGAAGGTGTTCACGTTCCCGCACCCGCTCTTCACCGACGACGACACCGCTCGCGCGATCGACGCCGCCGAGGGCGACACCGGCAAGGCGCGCGTTCTGCTCGGCGAGAGTTACGACGACTTCGTGAAGAGCGGCGGCGAGGCGAACACGCTGATGCTGGTCTACGTCGCCGCGCGGTCTGAGATGCAGGACACCCTCGGCCGGCACCGCCCTACCAAGAGGTAGGCGAGGACGGCGACGCCGAGCTCGACGAGCTCGACGAGCCGCTCGCCTACACCGTGCTCGACGTCCTCGGGGACGAGCCCGAGGCCGTCGAGGCGGACCTGATCGCACGGTACCCGGGCTACGGCCGGGGCGGTCCCCTCGCGGCGTTCTGGCGCGGCGAGATCACGCTGCGGCTGCTGCGCGTCATGGTCGAGCATCTGCCGCCCGACTCGGCGACCGCGCGCGCGAAGCGCGGTCACGACTGGCAGCACGTCGACTTCGCCGCGCAGGACACGGCCGATCTGCTCGCGCTGCTCGTGACGCAATTCGCCAACGCGCACCGCGACCCGAAGAAGTACCCCAACCCGCTGCCGCTGCCCGAGCCGGGTTGGCGGCCGGGCGACCCGCTGCCCGACGACCAGGCCGCGGCCGAGGACGAGCGCCGGGCGACAGCCCGAGACGCGTACGTGCGCATCACGCAACAGCTCATCCCCGGGGGGTGATCCCGCATGCCGGTCGAGGTCGGCGTCGGATACGTGTCGATCGTCCCGGAGATGAGCCGCTTCGGACCCGAGCTTGACCGGCAGATGAGCCGGCAAGAGGGCCGGCTGCGCACGGCCGTCGCCGAACCCATGAACGACGCCGGCGGCCGGGCCGGTCGAGGTGCGGGCGACGGCATCCTCGGCGGCATCGGCGGCAAGCTCAAGGCCGGGCTCGCCGGCGTCGCGGTCGCCGGGGCTGCTCTGTTCGCGAAGGGGTTCGGCGACGCCCTCGAGCAGGAAAAGAGCGGCGACAAGCTCGCCGCTCAACTCGGGCTCAGCGAGAAGGAGTCGGCCCGGCTCGGCAAGGTGTCGGGCTCGGTCTACGCGAAGGGCTACGGCGAGAGCGTCGAGCAGGTCAACGACAGTCTCAAGAGCCTCGCGCAGAACGGCGTCGCCGCGGTCAACGCCCCGAAGAAGGATCTTGCGGCGCTCAGCAAGAGCGCGTTGAACCTCTCCGACACCTTCGACGCCGACGTGACCGAGTCGGCGAAGGCTGCCGGACAGATGATCCGCAACGGGCTCGCGAAGGACGGTAAGCAGGCGTTCGACCTGTTGACCCGCGGGTTCCAGACCGGTGCGGACAAATCCGAAGATCTGCTCGACACCCTCAACGAGTACAGCACTCAGTTCCGCGACCTCGGTCTGACCGGTGCGCAGTCGATCGGGCTGCTCACGCAGGGACTCAAGGCCGGCGCGAGGGACAGTGACACGGTCGCGGACGCCCTCAAAGAGTTCGCGATCAGGGCGAAGGACGGCTCGAAGACCACAAAGCAGGGGTTCGACGCGATCGGTCTGTCGGCCGACGAGATGGCGCAGACCTTCGCGAAGGGCGGGCCCGCCGCAGGCAAGGCGCTCGACACCGTCCTCGACCGGCTGCGGAAGATCCCCGACCCGGTCAAGCGGTCGCAGGCTGCCGTCGCGCTCTTCGGCACGAAGGCCGAGGACCTACAGCAAAGCCTGTTCGCCCTCGACCCGAGCAAGGCCGAGGACGCCCTCGGCAAGGTCGGCGGCGCCGCTCAGAAGATGGGCGACACGCTGCACGACAACGCCGCGAGCAAGATCGAGGCGTTCAAACGCGGCGCGATGCAGAAGCTCGTGACGTTCATCGGCGGGTACGTGCTGCCGCCGCTGGAAAAGGCCGGCTCGGTCGTCACGCGCGTCGTTGCTCCTGCCTTCGGCGCGGTAAGCGACGTCGCCGGGCGACTGTTCTCGACCTTCGAGAACAGCGGCGCAGTCTCGGCGGTCACCTCGGCACTGACGACCGCCGGCAGCGAGGTGCGCGACACTCTCGCCCCGGCGTTCTCGACGCTCGGCAGCACGGTTACCGGGACGCTGCTGCCCGCTCTGTCGGGCGTCTGGTCGGTCGTCTCGGGCCGGCTCGTGCCCGCCCTGGGCGGCGCCCTCGGTACCGCCCTGTCGGTTACCTGGGGACTGCTGTCGAAGGTCGGCGCGATCCTGGTCGGGACCGTCTGGCCCGCCGCGATGCGCGTCTACTCGGCGCTCGCTACCGCGCTCGGGCCGATCATCAGCAGCGTCTCGTCGTTCATACAGCAGCGCGCGGTTCCTGCCGCGCAGATGCTCGGCGCGAAGCTCGGCGAGCTCGTCGACCGGGCGCAGCCGGTGATCTCGGTCGTCGCGACCGTCGCGTCGTGGCTCGGCGTCATGGCGGCGAAGGTCGTCGGGTTCGTCGTCCCCGTACTGCTCAACCTGATCGGCCCGGTGTTCTCGGCCGTGTTCTCCGTGCTCGGCACGGCGATCGGGTGGCTCTCTGCGACGGTCGGCGCCGTCGTGTCCTTCGGCCGCGGTGTTGCCACCGTGGCAACGGCGGTCGGCGCCGGGTTCATGTGGCTGTGGCAGAACGCCGTGTCGCCGGCGCTGTCGGGCATCCGCACGGCCGTGTCGGTCGCATGGTCGATCATCGGCCCGATCCTCGAGGTCGGCGCCGCGGTCGTCCGCAAGGTGTTCGGGCTCGCGTTCTCGTGGGCGTACAACAACGCGATCCGTCCGGCCATGTCCGGGATCAGCGGCGCCGTCTCGGCCGCGGGTGCCGGCGTTATGGCCGTGCTGCGGCCGATCGGCAGCTTCCTGCGCAGCACCCTCGGCCCGGCGTTCTCGTGGCTGTACCGCAACGCCATTCAGCCGGCCATGTCGGGGGCGTCGTCGGCGATCGGCTCGATCTGGCGCGGCGGGATCAAGCCCGTATTTGCGGCGCTGCGGTCGGGAGTTGGCACCATCGGCGACAGCTTCGCGACGGCGCGAGACGCTGTCGCGAAGAGCTGGAAGGGGATCGAAGGCGCCGCCAAAACGCCCGTTAACTTCGTGTTGGGGACGGTTTGGAACGACGGTCTGCTGCGTGCCTGGAATTCCATCGCGGGTTGGGTCGGGCTCGATCAGCACAAGCTGAAGAAGGTCAAGCTACTCGCGAAGGGCGGCACCCTCGGGCCCGAGCCGGGCATCTACAACTCGCCGACCGCGATCGTCGGCGAGGGGAACCCGGCTCACCCCGAGTACGTGATCCCGACCGACCCGCGGTACCGCAAGCGCGCGCTCGCGCTGCACGCGGCCGCCGGCACGCAACTCATGGCCGATGGCGGCGTGATCGGGACTCTCAAGGGTTGGGGCTCGTCCGCGGTCGACAAGGTCGTCGGCGGGGCGAAGGCGGTCGGCGGCGCGATCAAGTCGGCGGCCGACTTCCTGACTGACCCGAGCAAGGCCATGGGCGCGATCTTCCGGCCGATCCTGTCGAAGCTCGGCGGGATCAGCGGAGGTGTGTTCGGCAAGGCGGTCGCCGCCGTCCCGAAGATGGCAGTCGACGGGATCAAGTCGCTCGTATCGAAGTTCCTCGACTTCGGGGGCGGCTCGGGCGACGTCGGCGGGTCGGGCGTGAAGCGCTGGACGAGCGTCGTTTTGCAGGCGCTCAAGATGGTCGGGCAACCGGCGTCACTGCTCAACACCGTGTTGCGCCGCATGAATCAGGAGTCGGGCGGCAACCCGCGCGCGATCAACAATTGGGACGTCAACGCGAAGAACGGCGACCCGTCGCGCGGGCTCATGCAGACGATCGGGTCGACGTTCAACGCGTACGCCGGATCGCTGCGCTCGAGGGGCATTTACGACCCGCTCGCCAACGTGTACGCGAGCATGCGGTACGCGTTGTCGAGGTACGGATCGCTGTCGGCCGCGTACAACCGAGCCGGCGGGTACGCGTCGGGCGGGCAGCCGAAGGCCGGCGAGCTCGCATGGGTGGGCGAAGCGGGTCCCGAGCTCGTCCGCTTCAAGGGCGGCGAGACGGTCTACGACAACCGCACGTCGCTCGGCATGATGGCGGGGCTCGGCGCCCTGCGAGGGTTCGCGAAGGGCACGACCCCCGCGAAGGCGGCACGCAAGGAAGTGCCCGGCGACCTCAAGGCGTTCACGAAGTCGCTCACCGGTTCGGCGAGCTCGATCGCGTCGGCGTCGAAGGCGCTCGCCGATGATTTGCGGAAGACCGGCAAGGCGGGTAAGGCGCTCGCCGCTCAGGTCGGCAAGACCTCGAGCAAGTTGCAGTCGCTCGCGAAGCAGCGCGACAGCGTCGCCTCGAAGATCGAGACGGCGAAGCAGGCAGCGGCCGACCAGAAGAAGAGCGCCGCCGACTACATGTCGTTGTCGAGTCTGGGCGAGGTCTCGTCGGTCGGCGACCTGATCTCGGGCATGCAGTCGCGGCAGTCGTCGCTCAAGAGCTTCGAGTCGCAGATCAAGGCTGCGCAGAAGAAGGGCGTTTCACAGAGCCTCATTCAGCAGCTCGTCGCGGCCGGTCCCGACAGCAATCTCGCGCAGCTCGTTTCGGGCGCGACCGCGGGCGACGTGAAGAAGCTCAACGCGCTCGCCGCGAGCGGCGCCAAGTTGTCGACGTCGTACGGCAACTACATGAGCGACGCCATGTACGACAGCGGCGTCGCGGCCGGTAAGGGATTCCTTACCGGGCTCAAGGCGCAAGAGAGCGCGCTGCAAAAGCAGATGACCAAGCTCGGCGACGTGCTCGTCGACTCGATCGAGAAGCGGCTCGACATTCACTCGCCGAGCCGCGAGACGGAACGGGTCGGCGATCTGGTCGGCGCCGGTCTGGTCGGCGGCATGGTGCGCTCGCTCCCCGAGATCAACGCGACCGCCGTGCGCATGGCGGCCGCCGCGGTCCCGGTCCCGGTCGCCTCGACGCAGTCGACGGACACCGCGGCCGGGCTCCAGCACGGGCAACAGCTCGCGCTCGTCCTCGCGGACGGGACGCAGCTCGACGCCTATGTCGACACCCGAGTCGACGCCGGAATGACCGGTGCCCGCTCGCGCAGCCGGGCCGGCGTGAAACGGAGGTAACCCTATGCCGATGATCGTCGACCCGACGGCGCCGCAGATCACTCGGCCGACTCGCGTCGCCTCTCCCGACGGGTGGTTCGCCGCGATCGTCGATCCACTGTGGGCGGGCGTCGTGCTGTCGGTGGACTACTCCGCCGGCGACGCGCCGCTCGCCGACGCCGCCGAGGTGATGCGCGTTCGGATCGTCCGACAGGACCCGGCCGCAGCCGTGCCGGTCGCCGTGCGCAGCGGCGACACGGCATGGGCGGTCGAGGGCGCCGGCACGGCATACGACGCCGAGGCGCCCCTCGGCGTCGGCGTCGTCTACACCGCGACAGCGCTCTACGCCGACGGCAGCACGGGCCCGTCGTCGAGCGTCGCCGTCACCGTGCCGGCGCCCGAGCCGGGCGACGATCGCGATCTGTGGATCAAGTCGCTCGACGAGCCGGCGCTGTCCATGCGCGCGATGCTCGTCGACTGGTCGGGGGCGACGGCGGCCGGCCGGCAAGACTCGGCCGACGTCGCCGGCAGCCCGTACCGGGCGGTCGCGTACGACGAGCACGCGGCCGAGTCGGTGCAGATCGTTGTCGACGTCGCGCCCGAGGACGTCGACCGCATGCGCGCGTTGCTGCGGTCGGGCGTGCTGCTCGCGCAGACGCGGCCGGCGTACTACTTCCCCGACAGCTTTCACGTGCCCGGCGATATCACCGGGCCGACGCCGACCGGCAAGCTCGGCAGCAGCGAGGGGTACCGGTTCGGCTGGACGATCGACCCGGTCGAACGACCGGACACGACCGATCAGCCGATGCGGCTGCCGGGCTGGTCGTGGGACGTCGTCGCCGACAGCTTCACCACATGGGACGCGGTCGCCGCTTCGTACCCGTCGTGGGCGTCGCTGTCGACGAACGGCGTCACCTGATGCTGACGCTCACCCCCGAGGCGCAGCGGGCGATCACCGGCGCCTCGCGGCGGCCGCGGCGGGCCGAGTGGTCGGTCGACGGCGGCCGCACGTGGACACCGGCGAAGGTCGGCGACAGCGAGGTACGCGGGGACCGCAACGCCGAGTGTCGCTACAGCGCTTCGGCCGAGCTGCTCGGCGTTCCCCGCGGCCGCAACGGGATCAACTCGGCGATCACGCAAGTACGGCTGTGGCAGGGGATCGCGGGCCCGCGCATGGACCCGTATTGGGTGCCGGCAGGGGTGTACGTCGTCGACGGCGTCGAGCGCACGACGCTCGGCGCCTCGGTCGATCTGCTCGGGCTCGAGGACTCGATCAGGGGCGCGAAGTTCCCCGTCGCCCGGACGATCACCGCGGACACCGCAGGGGCGATCGTGCCGGCGCTCGTCGGCGAGGCGCTTCCCGGGCTGCCCGTGTCATGGCGGCCGGGCGTCGACCCCGACACCGCAGTGCCGCAGTTCGTCGTCGACGAGGATCGTTGGCAAGCGCTCAGCTCGGGCACCGACAGCTCGGGCAACTCAACAGGGATCGCCGCGGCGATCGGCGCTGAGTTCTTCTGTGACGCCCGGGGCATCCCGACCATGGCACCGGTGCCAACCCTCGACGACCCGGTCGTCTGGCGCATCCCGTACGGCGTCGCCCTGGTCAAGCCGGCCGAGCGCGAGTCGGCCGAGGGGCTCGTGAACGTCTGGGTGATCTCGGGCGACGCCGGCGACGGCGCGGCCGCGGTCGGCCCGTTGTTCGTGTGGGACGACAACCCGGCGAGCGTCACGTACGCCGGGCCCGACCCGATCGACGACCCCCTCGCCCCGCAGCGCCTCGGCATGCCATGGGTGCGGCTGCGCGTCGAGCGGTACTCGTCGGCGCTGATCACCTCGGCCGCGCAAGCGGACACGGTCGGTCGGGCGAAGCTCGCCGACTCGCTCGGCGTGCAGTCGACGATCTCTTTCACCTCGATCTGTCACCCCGGGCTCGAGCCCGGCGACGTCGTCGAGGTCGAGGTGCGCCCCGACGAGTGGCAACGCCACATCATCGACTCTCTCTCGTACAGCCTCGGCGGCGCCTCGATGAGCTGCACGACCAGGACGACCGCCCGGAGGGTGAATTGACCAGCGAGGCAGCGCGCGCTCTCGGGGAAGATCTCGCACTCGCGAAGGGCGCGACGACCGGGTCGGGGATCGTGTCGGGCGAGGTCGTCGACGTCACCGACACGGGCGTGAACGTGTCGGTGTCCGGGGCGCTGCTGATCGACGTGCAGTGTGCCGACGCCTACCGCAACCGGAACGCGGGCGACTGGGTCGCCGTCAAGCTCGGGGCGAAGCCCGTCGTCATGTGGCGACTCGGCGCCGACCCGGGCCCGTTGGATGAGGACACGATCAAGGCGCTCTCGAAAGAGGTCGCCCTCGACGAGCAAGTCGTGCGGGCAGCGACCTGGGGAACGGCGGCGCCGAGCGGTTCGGGATGGCAGCAGGCGACCGTTCCCTTCGTCCGGAAGAACGCCGAGGGAAAGGTCGAGCTGTACTTCCAGCTCGCTTCACAGTCCGACACGAGCCCGAGCGCTCCCCCGGAACGGGCACCGAAACCGGTGACGATCTCACCGACGGACACGGGCACATGGCGCGGCGGCCGCCCGGATGACTACGCCTCTTATCCGACTCAAGGCGACTGGACCGGGCGCGGTGACCGGCGCGGCGCATTCTTCTACGGCTCGAAGATCGCCGACGCGTGCTCGGGCAAGAGCGTCTCGAAGATGACGGTCAAGTTCACGCGGCGCACGGGTTCGGGTGTCAACGCGAAGCGATCGCTTCACCTGTACCTGCACAACTACAGCTCAGCACCCTCGGGGCAGCTCTCGCTCGGCGACGGACCCGAGGAACTGCTGTCGCTGTCGGTCGGTGCGACCGGTACGGCAACGCTGCCGGCGTCGTGGCGAGCAGCGCTCGCGGCCGGCTCAGCGAAAGGGCTCGCGATCTACGCGAGCGGCAGCCGCGACTACCTCAGTCTCAGCGGCGGCGCGATCACCATCACGTTCAGCTAGGGGGCCCTATGGCAACCGTCGGATACGCGAAGCTGCCGATCCCGGGGGGAGGTGACGCCCCGGTAGGACCGGGCAACCTCGCCGACCTCGGGCTCGCGATCGACCCGCACCTAGTGCAGCACGTCGTCGACAAGGCCGAGCGCGACTCGCAGTACGCGAGCGCGCCCCTGCACACGGTCGTCTCGGCTGAGAACGGGTCCCTATGGGTCAAGACGAGTGCGACGGCGAACGCGTGGGCGACAGTCTACGAACCGTTGCCCGCATGGCGGCCGGTGTCTCTCGCGAGCGGGTATCAGGCCGGCGAGTTCCAGCCGCAGGTACGGCTCATGGGCCAACGGGTGCACCTACGCGGCCGCATCGTTCGCACCGACGGGACCGTGTTCCCCGTGTCGGGAGTCAAGATCGGCGACGTCCCGGCCGACTGCCAACCCGCGGTGTACGCATCGTGGGCCGGCGGGTCCGGTATCTCAGGCGACCCCGTCGTCGGCGTGGGGCGCGTCGAGGTGCTCGGCAATGTCTCGGGCTCCAGCCTCGGCGGTGTCGGCTCGATCGTCTGGTTCTCCCAAGACGGCAGCGGCGTGCCGTGGGTGGACATCAGCGGCTCGTACTGGAAGGACTGACCGCGGAGTATGGCTCTCTACACCTACGGCGGCACCGCCGACACCGTACTGACCACCTCGACCGGCGACGTCGTCCCCGACTATCCCGTCGACGTGCGGGTCGCCGGCACCGGGCAGTCGGTCACCGCCCTGTACGAGTCCGACGGAACCACACCGATCAGCGAGCTACGGTCGAACCCCGCCGGCAGCGAGGCGCCCGGCGCGATCCGCACTTTCATGTGCGAGTGGCCACAGATCGAGTACGTCTACAACGCGACCGGCGGCCGAACGGTGACGTGGTATCAGGCCGGCCGCGAGGTACCGATCGAGGCGTTGCAGACTGCGACGAGCGCCGCGAGCACGGCCGCGGCCGCCGACGAAGCGGCAACGGCAGCACAGAGCGCAGCGTCGAACGCTGCCGCGACCGCCGAATCGGCGAGCAGCGTCGCCGACGCCGCGCAGGATGCAGCCCAACAGGCAGCGCAGGACGCGAGCGACGCAATCGCCGCGGTGTCGTCGCGGCTGCCGACCGCGGCGACCGTCGACACCCTGCCGAGCATCGTGTACGACGCGCACCGCGGCGGCGCCGGCGAAGCGCCCGAGAACACCCTCGCCGCGCTGCGGGGCGCGATGCCGTGGGCCGACGTCCTCGACCTCGACTCGCAGGTGATCGGCGACGGTACGCCCGTGCTCATGCACGACAGCACCGTCGACCGCACGACGAAGGCCGCGGGGAACGTGTCGCTGTACAACGCGGCGCAGTGGGGACTCATCCGGTCGGACCCGTCGGCATGGTTCGCCGCTTCGACGCCCGATCTGCCGCTGCACACGGTCGAGCAGATCCTCGACGACCTCGGCGGCCGCCGCGTGATGACGGTTGAGGCGAAGAACGCGGCCGGCGTGACCGCCCTCGCGAACATGATCAAGGCGCGGCGCCTCGAGCGATCCGTGTTGATCAACACGAACGATCCGACCGTGATCCCGACGATCAAGACTGCGGGGTGTCTGGCGCACCTGTGGCGATCGGCGTCGCAGATGGCTACCGACAACGCCGCGACGATCAAGGGGAGCGGCGCCGATCTGCTCGACCTCGATATCGCGGGTACTGACGCGCAGATCACGGCGGCGATCGCGCAGAATTACCCGCTCGGCGTGTGGGCGCACACTCTCGTGCGTCGCAAGGAACGTGACCGGGCCCTGTCCTTGGGCTGCAAAGGGATCATCACCGACTATCCCGGCTATGTCAGCGGCCGCGTGGCACGACGCACGGCGAGCTCGTTCTCGTCCGGTCAGTGGGGCTACGGCTACGTCTCATCGGGGGCCGCGCGCCCGGTCCTCGACGCGTCCGGACGCATCCCGTTGTCGCCGCCGGCGTCGAGTGCGGCCGCCGATGCGGTCGTGATGCTCGCGGGTGAAGTGTCGCCGGCTCCTGCCACGACGACGATCGACGTGAAGTTCTCGTTCCCGGTCGCCGGGTCGACGGGATGGTCGTTGTTCTCCGTGCACCTCGGCGCCGACGACGACGCGACCGTGCTGTCGGGTACGTCGATCCTGCACAACGGCTACACCTGCCAAATCTCCAACGACCGCTCTCTGCGCATCTATCGCGACGACAAAGCGGCCGGCACGTCGACGCAGCTCGCGAACACGGCGACCAGCACGGCGCTTTCGGCAAACACGGTCTACACGCTGCGCGTCGTGATCACGGCGACACAGATCACGCTCTCAGTGCCCGAGGTAGCAGGGCTGACGACCACAGTCACCGACTCGACGTACCGGGTCCCTTGGTACCTGTTCGTCGGCCGCAACTACACCTCGACACAGACCGGGCTGATCTACGTGCAGAGCATCACGACCACCTAACCCCCGTAGGAGACACAGCATGCCCGTACCTACCGTCGGTCAAATCGTGCTCGTCCCGATGGACCAGGCCGTCAACAACGGCGCCGACGTCGCCCCGGCGATCGTCTCTCACGTGTGGTCGGAAACCTCGATCAATGTCCGCGTGATCGAGGACGGACCGCGCATCGAATGGCGGCAGTCCCTCGAGTACACCGACGACCTCAGCAGCCTCGACCGCGGCGATCTGTACTGGTGGACGTGGCTGCCGCAGCCGGCCGTCGACGACGGCAGCTCGACCGAGCCGACACCGACGGACCCGACGCCGACGGACCCGGGGACGACCGATCCCGCTGTCTGATCACCGCTCATCATCCGACGCCCCGCGAGGGGCTTTTTTCATGCCCGAAAGGGAGGGCTCACCCATGGGTGACACAGAACGGCCGATCCCCGATCGGCTCGCCGATCAGCACGAGCAGGCGCAGCACCTCACCCGCACCGGCAACGGGCCGACCGTGCCGAACGAAGAGGAGTTGCTCGCCGCGGCGCACGGCGCCCCGGACATGGCGGGGTTCTACACCTCGCCCGAGCTCGTCGAGGACGAGCCGGCCGCCGAGAGCGACGGCGACGAGTCCGACCAGGACCCCGCCGCGGCCGCGGACACCGCCGAGGGGGGCGAGTCGGCATGAGCCTCGAGGGGATGATCGCGGCCGCCGAGAAGTCGATCGGGCTCGGCGAGCCGAACCACATTCAGCAGTGGTATCGCGAGCGCAACGGCACCGACTACAACGGCAACTTCGCATGGTGCGACGCTGCGGTGTCGTACTGGGCGACGCAGGCGGGCGAGCGCGACGCCGTGCTCTTCGGGACCGACTTCGCGTACACCGTGGCGCACGCCGCTCGCTTCAAGGCGGCCGGCTCGTGGCACGCCATGACGAACGGGATCAAGAGCAGCGGCATACGCCGCGGCGACGTGATCTTTTTCGACTGGGCCGGCTCGAGCGAGATCGGCAAGATCGACCATGTCGGGATCGTCACCGGTGTCTCGGCCGATCACCGGTACGTGTTCACGATCGAGGGCAACACCCTCAACGTCTGTGCGAGGCGCGTGCGGGTCGTCGCTGATATCGCCGGGTTCGGTCGGCCGAAGTACAAGGCGGCGAGCAGCAACTCGGGGTCGTCGACGTCCTCGACGACGTACACCGTCAAGGCGGGCGACACGCTCGGCGAGATCGCCGAGGCGCACGGGACGACCGTCGAGATCCTCGCCGATCTCAACTCGATCAAGGACGTCGACAAGGTCGCCGCGGGGAAGAAGCTCAAGTTGCCGGCGGGCACGTCGTCGAAGCGGGTCGTCAGTCTCGCGAAGCTGATCAAGGCATTCAAGGCGGACCCGCCGAAGGCCGGCACCCCCGTGTCGTACGCCGCGGTCGAGATCGTCGAGGACGCGCTCGTATCCGAGGGGCTGCTCGCCAAGAGGTACGCGGACGGACACGCCGGCTCGGCGACGGGCAGCGCGTACGCCCTGTATCAGCAGCGTCTCGGGTACAGCGGCGACGACGCCGACGGCATCCCCGGGGCGACCTCGCTCGCGAAGCTCGCGAAGAAGTACGCGTTCACCGTCGTCGCCTGATCGCCGCCCGGCCGCCGCCGGGCGGCCGGGCTCACCCATCACCCGGAAGGGGGCGGCTCATGCCCGCTCTGTTCGTATCGTTCATGCGCACCGCCGTGCCGTTCGTCGTGGGGTGGCTGCTCACCCTCGCCGTGCGCGCCGGGATCGAGATCGACTCGGCGACCGTCACGGGCGCCGTGACGGTCGGGCTCGGCGTCGCCTACTACTTCGTGTTCCGGCTGCTCGAGTGGCTCGGTGAGCGGCTGCCCGGTACCGCTGTCCAGACCGTTGCCGGCGTGCTGCTCGGGTGGGCCCGGCCGCCGTCGTACCCGAAGTGGGAAGCGCTCGAGCCGGTCGACCCGGCCGCGTACACCGGGCAGACCGGCAACGGATGACGCCGGCCGGTTAGCCGCGGTAACCCCCCACTGCACACCGGAGGTAGCGCGTGGACGCTGCGACGCTCGGCGCCGTCGGGACCATCGTCGTCGGGCTCGCGGCGGCCGCCGCTGCACTGATCGGGCATCGCGGCGCGAACGCTGCGTCGCAGTCCGGTGTCGTGATCAGCGGGTACGGCGGGCTCGTCGACCAGTTGCAGGAAGAGCGCGACAAGCTGCGCGACCGGGTCGTCGAGAACGAGCGGCTGCTCGCCGCGGCGTACGCGGAACTTGCCAGTGAGCGCGCTGATAAGGCTGCACTGCACGAACAGATCGCTGCACTCAACGCCGAGAACAACCGGCTGCGCGACCGGATCGTCGAGCTCGGAGGGCAACACACGTGAAGAGCCGTCATGCTCAGCCGATCCTCGCGCAACGGTGGCGATCCCTCGCGGTCGCCGCCGTGCTGCTCGTCTTGTCCGGCGCGGTCGTGCTGGTGTGGCTGCGGGTTGACGCCGAGGTGTCTGCCCGCAAGCAGGAGACCGCGGCCGCCGTCGCCGAGGCGAACTTGCGCGGCGACGCAGTATCGACGCTCGCCGGCGACGTGCGCGTGCTGCGCGCGCAGATCAAAGCCGAGGGCAAGACGCCCGCCGCGCCGGACCCGTCGAGCGCGGTCGAGAACCTGCCCGACAGAGCCGAAGTGCCCGTACCGATCCCGGGCCCGGCCGGTCCCCGTGGCCCGAAGGGCGACCCGGGCGAGCCGGCACCGACCGTGACACCGTCGGCCGGTCCGGCGGGCCCGTCCGGGCCGCAGGGCGAGCCGGGCGCTACGGTCACCGGTCCCGCGGGCCCGCCGGGTCCGGTCGGGCCCGCGGGACCGCCCGGCGAGAACGGGCGAGACGGCGTCGACGGTAAGGACGGAAGCGACGGAAGCGACGGGCAGACATGTCCCTCGGGCTACAGCTTGCAGGCGCCCGATTGGGACCCCGACGCTCTCGTGTGCCGACGCGATGGCGCCCCGCAGCCGAGTGACCCGTCGCCGTCGCCGAGCTCGTCGTCGACGCTGCTCGGGCTGCCGGCCGAGCGTCGCCGCATCGCGTGAACACTGCGCCCCTGTCTGGCCTAACGGCCGGGCGGGGGCGCCTTTGTCGTTCCTGGTCAGAAACGGGAGCGACCCCCGTCGAGATGAGTCGACAGGGGTCGTGAGTGCTCCCCGAAGGGGCTGCATCCCAAGTATGACCCATGCGGACCGCAATCGGCAGTCGTACGCTGGTCGTTGAGTGCTCTCACCCGAGATGGGGTATCCATGATCAATCTCACTGGCTTGACCACCGGGGAGCGGATTAAGTACTACCGCACGAAGGCGGGCAAGACTCAGGCCGCCGTCGCCGGGCTCGTCGGCCGCTCCGATGACTGGCTCAGCAAGGTTGAGCGAAACGTCGTCAAGATCGACAGTCTCTCGATGCTGATCGCGATCGCTCGCGAGTTCGGCCTCGACAACGTCGCCGATCTCGTCGGCTCCGCCGTCGACTTGAGCCTCGGCAACGGCGCCGAGCATCCCTCGGTTCCGGGCATCCGGCGCGCGCTCAACACCCCGCCGTCGCTGCTCGGCGTCGGGCTGCCGGGCGACGCTCTCAACGGGTCGCAGCTCGGCGAGCGGGTCGTCGAGGCGTGGGGCATCTACGAGAAGGAGACAGAACGGTACGGGCCCGTCGGCGAGATGCTGCCGGGGCTGCTCGCCGAGTCGTACTCGACGCTGCGCTCGACGACGGGCGAGGACGAGCTCGAGGCAACCCGGGCGCTCGTGTCGTTGCTCCATCTGCATCAGGTGTTCTTGCGCCGCGTGGGCGAACGGAAGCTGTCGTTGCGCGCGGCCGACCGCGCGATGCAGATCGCGGACGAGACAGGCGACCCCGCGCTGATCGCGGCCGCCGCATGGAACGTGTGCGGCATCCTCACCTCGAGCGGCGAGGTCGCCGACTCGCTCGAGCTCGCCCGCACAACGATCGCGCACTGCCGGCCCGGCGAGGACGCCTCGCCCGAGCACCTCTCGGCGTACGGCGCGCTGCACCTCGCCGCCGTGATCGCCGCCGTCCGCGACAGCAAGGCGCCGACTGCATGGGATCTGTTGCGCGAGGCGGACAGCATCGCGAGCCGGCTCGGCACGGACGCGAACCACTTCCATACGTCGTTCGGGCCGACGAACGTGAACATGCACGGCGTGCACCTCGCGGCCGAAGAGGGCGACGTCGTCGAGGCGTTGCACCTCGCCGACAACGTCACGATTCCGGCCGACGGCGTGCTGCCGCTCGAGCGCACGACGCGGTATCTCGTCGAGGTCATGCACGCGAACCGTATGAGCGGCGACCAGTACGCGACGCTGCACATGCTGCGACAGATCATGGAAGCGTCACCCGAAGAGATCAAGTACTTCCCGCTTGTGCGCGAGGCAGTGCAATCGCTCATGAAGCGGCCGCGGCCGCACATGCATGCGGAACTGCACCGGATCGCCGAACACGTGGGCGTACTGGCCTAGTTGGCAACCCGGAACCCTAGGCGACCCGGAAAATTTTTCCGGGTCGCCTTCGTATGTGCGCCTTACGGTCAGTCACATGACGACGACTCAGCGAGGGCGCCGAGGGGTGACGTTGACCGCCAACCCCGCGCAAGGCGTACGGATTGAGCGCGACGGATCGTTAGAGATGACCCAAGCCGGCCGCTTCGCGATGCCGCTCTCGGTCACACAGAACGGCGCCGAGCTCGGCGTCGGCCGACTGATCCTCACGTACGAAAGCGCCGCCGAGCTGCACGCCGAGCTCGGGCGTCTGCTCTCTGCCGAGTCGAACACCCCGACTACTCCGGATGAGCGGAGCGAGACGTGACGACCAATGAGGCGGCGCCGCCGGGCGCACCGACACGACGAACCACACAGGACAGAATCCGCCGGGCGCAGCTCGCGGACGCAGCCGGCGGGTTCGACGGGCTCATGCCCGTTGACTGGATCAGGGACAGCGGAGCGAGCGTTAGCCGAACCCTGATGCTGTGGGATCAGGGGCAGCTCGCCGAGCTGCCCGCGGGTATCGGGTGGGACGTCGTTCGGATGGGACGTCACCGGGGTTGGCGCACCGTGACCGCGCTGCGCACGGCCGGCGCCGCGATCGGACCCGTGTTGCACACCGAGGCGCACGTCGAGGTTCTCGTGCCGCTCGGCTCGGTCGACGATTGGGACCAGGACGGCGCGACGGTCGTCGACCAGGGCGAGACGATCGCCCTACCGCCGCCCGCGATCGTCGCCCCGCGCACGGTCAACGCCCGCTCTTGGATCGCGCCCCCGGGCCCGCCCCTCACGGACGGGACGGCGCTGTATGAGGCGTACGCGGCCGCCGGCGCGAGCCTGGCAATGGACGGGGCGTCGAGTGACCGCTAACGCTGCCGTCGAGCCGGTGACGCTCGACGTAATCGTGTTCCTCAACGTGCGCACGTGGCTCGGCCAGACACCGGCCGGTGATCCTGTCCCCGCGCTGCTGCTGACGTACCCGGCGCAGCGGGCCGAGGGCGTCGACCCGGGCGTCGTCGAGGACGTCATGCGCCGAGTGGCGGTGTCGCTCGGCGCCGCCCCGGCCGGCTCCCCCGTGCCCGAGGTCGGGGTGCGCCTCGGCGTGCGGGGTGCCGATGCGCTGATGTGGTTCCCCGGCTGCGCGTACGCGCTCAAGATCGCCCGCCCCGAATGGGTGCGCGCCCTCGCGTCTTGTGGCCGCGCGCTGCTCGAGGTCGGGCTCGACGAGCTCTCGACAGTCGCCTCGGTCGCCGAGGTCGACGAGTACCGGCAGCACGCACACGACAGCGGCCGCATGCACCTCGCCCTCGCCGACGTCGGCCGGCGCCCCCTGGGGGGTGCGGCGTGAGGGCGTGCACGATCTGCGATGAGCCGATCAAGCCCGACGAGCCGTACAAGCGGCATGCGCGCAGCCGGAAGGAGGAGCGAACGCTGCCCGCCTTCTTTACGCACGACCGCTGTCGGCAGCGCCCCGCCGTCGTCCCGTTCATCGCGACATGGTCGGCCGAGAAGAACATCGTCGCGCCGAGGGTCGTCTCGCGGCTGACGGGCGGGATCGGCTACGTCGGCGAGGTTCCCGACGACCGCGACCGGGGCGTGCTGTGGGGGCGCGCACTCGACATGCGCGGCCGCGGCCGCCCGCTGTACGCCGACGTGCACCCCGGCCGGCAGCGCTTCGCCATGCGGCACGAGTTGTGCCAGGTGTGCGGCAAGCCCGCCAACTTTGACCCCCGCGGCACGCTGTGGCTGCTCGAAGATCGGCGCGGGGACTACCCGGGGTGGCCGAATGATCTGATGACCACGCACCCGCCGATCTGCCGGGCATGCGTGCCGACCGCGCGGGCGCAGTGCCGGCACCTGTGGGCGGGCTCCGTGACCGTGTTGGTCGGCCGGTCGGAGGTGTGCGGCGTCGTCGGGCAGCAGTACGCCCCGGGCGCCTTCGGGCCGCGCAAGGTACGAGATGACACGGTTCTGTTCGAGGAACCCGCGATTCAGTGGACGATCGCGTCACAGCTCGTCCGCGCGCTGTACGACTGCACGTTCGTCGACGTCGGGCGCGAGCTCGCTCGGCGTTCATAGACAGGGGCGGCCGAGCGGTGACGTGCTCCCCCTCCGTAACCCGCCGGCCGCCCCGTACCACTCCAGATCAGACCCCAGACCACCGGACGTACGTTCGAATCGTCTCAGGTCTGGGAAAGATCGTTGCGATCGGTGCCGAGTACAGGCATCGTTCCGGGCATCCGCCCCCCACGGCGGGCGTGAGGTTCACTCGCGCGAGGTTCCATCCGTCCCGATGACGGACACGCCCGGCCGCCCCGGTCGCCCTACGATGGGCAGCCGGGGCGGTTTCGCGTCTGACCAGGGGCGATATCCGGTCGGAGTTCCTCGGGAAGCCCTGAAAATGACAACAAGCGCTTCGGCGACTTTCGTTCGCGAGCGACCTGCGAAAACGCAGGTGAGCACATCGCTCAGGCCCGCGCACCTTCTAAGCGCTTGGCCGCAGGTTCGAGTCCTGCCGGGGGCGCCTAGTCTCCGCCCTCCCTCGGGAGGGCGTTTTTGCTGTTCAGAGCAGGTGCAGCCCGACATGACGAAGCCCCGGGCCCTCCCCTGACGATCAAGGGAGTGCTCCGGGGCCGTCCGGCTGTCACCGGGTTTTTGCGGGTGGCCGTGTCGAATACGTGTCGACGTTTCTTGGCCGGAGATCAGCCGGCGTCGGGCAACTCGGGGAGGTCTCCGGCTGCTTCGAGGCGCTTCTTCAAATCAGGAAGCTGCCCTCCGACACAGCGGGCGTACGTGGCGAGGAGTACCGGCACGCTGTTCCCGGCCCACTCGGCAACCTGCGCGGGCGGGATCCCGTCGTTGAGCCATTTGGTAAGTCGGGTGTGTCGGTTGTCGTACACCCGCCTCCCCGTGGGCGACTCGAAGACGTGCGGGGGCAAGACAGCCTTGCGCGCGCTGCGCCAGGCCCGGCGGATGACCGAACCCGCGAGGATGCCGCCCGCCTCCCCCTGGAACAGCAGATCTCCCGGCTTGAGCTGTTCGTCCTCGATGTGCTGCCGCAGGATGCGCGTCAGGGCGGGATGCCCCGGCGCGGTGCGCGTCTCGCCCTCGGCCCGGCCCTTCAGGTCGCGTTCCTCGTGGATCTCTCCGGTGTCGGTCCACTGCGTCCCGACCTCCGGAGTCGCCGTGTGGATCAGCAGCTCACACCACTGATCCCCGGCGTCAGCGTCGGGAATCGTCACGTCTTCCACTCGCGTGGCTGTGGCTTCCTCCGGTCGCAGACGGCAGAAATACAGCGTGGCGAAGAACGCGTGCAGCCGCCTTCCCCCACGGGGCCGGCGCCGGATCCAGTCGAGAAGTGCCGCCGCCTGGTCCGCATTCGGCAAGGACCGCTTGTCCACGGCATTGCTGGTCTTGGCGACAGCCGTCGACTCCTTGCCCTTGGGGAGGGGGTTGGTCCACAGAACACGCCGCCGGATCGCGGCTGCACGACCGGGGGGCCAGAGGTGATCACCCAAGAAATCCTCGGGCACGAGCGCGCCGGCGAGGTGACTTGGAGCTACACGCACACGGCGGCCTACTACACCGGCCAAGTCCTCGCGGCCCTGGAGGACGGGAAGCTTGGGGTGCCGACACGGAAGCCGACCCGTCGACTTCGGGTGATGTCAGCGGCATGACAATATGCGTCGTCGAACGGCCGCGACCCAACATAGGATGCCGTCGCGAACTTGTTCGGGAAGTCTTCCCGAACCGCGCGGAGTTCATGGGGGAAGAGTGTTTCGTCGTACTGCCGCTGCCATAGCAAGTGTGGTCGGTGTCATGGCTCTCGGCGCCACACCGGCGTCCGCCAGCCCGACTGTCAACTGGAAGCCCGTAAAGACCAACTCGAATTGGCACTGCACGACCCAGCAGGGAACTGACATCCCTGGTGTCAACGTCAAGATGTGCATCGTGACGAACGCGGCGGGCTACGCCCAGGGCGTTCTCGTCGCTCAGAACGCGTCGTCGCAGCACGTCGGGATCAAGGGTCGTATCCGCTTCGAGTCGCAGTACGGCGGAGACGTCTGGTGTGAGTGGAGCCAGCTGTCGAAGGGGGCGACCGCTGGATGCTATGCACCGACGGTTGGGCCCTTCTACCAGACCACAAGCACGGCGACTGGCGACCTGACCGTCGATGGGTACACGACTCGGGTCATCATGGGCCAGGTTGAGCTGCCTCGCTGATTGTAGATTCGCTGCTGCGTCGCAGTTCAGATGACCTGCGGAGATCCACAGTTAGGCCTGAATCCTGAAATAAGGATGAGGCCGCACCGCAAAGCCTCTGCACGACAGGGGCGTCGTCCTCAACTGGTGGACGGCGCCCTGCTGGATTGACTGAGCCATTGAGACTTCGCCGACCTCGCGTGACCGCGAACTGCTCGAAGCGGTTGACGCGAAGTCTGCGGCCAAGAAGCGTCACTACGACACAGCCATCGTGGCGGCTCAGGTTGAGGCCGTTGAGGCGGTTGAGGCGGTTGAGGCGATCTTCGCCCTGGCCGCAGCTGTAGCCGAGCAGGGGACAAGCGCACACCCCGCATCTTCTAAGCGCTTGGCCGCAGGTTCGAGTCCTGCCGGGGGCGCACAGTCTCCGCCCTCCTTCGGGAGGGCGGGTTTGCTGTTCGGGACGGGATTCAGGCGCCCTGGCGCTCGGCCCGCTGTCGGGCCAGCTCTTCGACCGCGGTCGGTAGCGTCGTCTCGAAATCGATCAGCTTGGCCCAGGTCGGGGTCACCACGATCCGGACCATGCCGTCGTACAGCGAGCGCACCTCGGCCTCCCATTCGACCCGCTGCTCGGCCGACATCTGGTAGCTGCCGTTGATCTGCAGGTACTCCTCGGGAATGCCGTCGACGACCTCCAGCTCGGCCCTGCCGCGGATCAGCAGGATCT
Organism: Streptomyces sp. NBC_01017; assembly: GCF_045162795.1. Classification (NCBI taxonomy): domain Bacteria; kingdom Bacillati; phylum Actinomycetota; class Actinomycetes; order Kitasatosporales; family Streptomycetaceae; genus Streptomyces; species Streptomyces sp. NBC_01017. The sequence continues at coordinate 6,931,385 of NZ_CP108683.1, read as the reverse complement.
TCGGCGGGTGGACCTCGGTGTCGATCGTGAGCGCGACCATCGGGTTCGCCCGCAGCGACGGGAGTTTGGGCGCGTTCGTCGCCGTACACATGACGATGTGCGACCCGTTCCAGATGAAGGCGATCGGTACGTTTCGCGGGGTTGCGTCCTTGGCGACGTAGGCCAGGCGGGTCACGTCACGGGCCAGCAGCTCCTGGCTGATCGGGCGGTTCAGGACCTCGGTGATCTCGTTCGGCTGCATGGTTCGGTTCCTCCTTCTCAACTAACACTCAGCGCAGCTGCTCGGCCAGTCCGACGATGATGCCCTCCGGGCCGCGGAGGTAGCAGAGCAGATAGCTGTCCTCGAACCGGGCGATCTCGCCGACGAGTTCGGCGCCGTGAGGGCGCAGGCGGGCAACGGTGTCCTTGAGGTCGTCGACGGCGAACATGACACGGTGCGTGCCCAGCACGTTGTGCGGCCGGTTGCGCGGCCCGTCGCTGATCACCGCGGGGCTGTGGTACTTCGACAGCTCGAGCCGGCTGTGGCCGTCCGGGGTCCGGACCATCGCGATGTCACAGCGGACGCCGTCGAGTCCGGTGCACTGGTCGGCGACGAGGCCCCCGACCTCCACCCTGCCCTCCAGCTCCATACCGAGTTCCACGAAGAACGCGATGGCGGCATCCATGTCCTCGACGACGATGCCGACGTTGTCCATCCGCTGAATCGCCATGCCGGTTTCTCCTTCTTCCTCGTGCGGCCGGTGGTGGCCGCTGCTGTCCCTGGGACGGAGCCGGTCGCACGTTCTCGACATCCGCAGACGGTGGAACTCCAAAAAATCTGGATCGCGCCTCGGGTGAGATTCATCCGGATGCACCAGCCCGCCGCCGGCACGCTGAGAACGGCTCCCACTGAGAAGGCCGACACCGTGGTTGCTGCGCTGTTCACGAGCGTGCGGGAGTGGGCCACGCCGCTCGACTGTCCGCGACGGCCCCAGTCGACGGCCTCAGTCGACGGCCTCAGTCGACGGCCGGCAAGTTGCCCAACGCCTCTCCAAGCGCGAGCTCGGTGGCGCCCCGGGACTGGAGGCCCTGCTTGAAGAGCTCGGCCGTACGCTGCGTTGCCTTCTCACCGCGGACGAGTTGCTGGAACAGTGCGGCGTCTGCGCGCACTTCGGCGGGCGTGGGCAGGCTGATGGCGTTGATGGCCGACTTGGCCGCGATCAGGGCGTCGCGGGGGAAGCCGCCGATCCGCGCGGCGATGCCTGCCACGAGCTCGTCGAGTTCGGCGTCGGGGACGGCACGGTTGACCCATCCGTAGCGCTCGGCGAGGCCGGCGTCGAAGTCCGATGAGGTCAGTACGGCTTCGAGTGCTCGGCCCCGGCCCAGCAAACGGGTGAGGTGCTGGATCCCGCCCGCGCCCGGGGGTGTTCCGATTCCCACTTCGGGCTGGCTGAGGATGGCGTTCTCCCGCGCGGCGAAGCGCATGTCGCAGGCGAGGAGGAACTCACTGCCCGCTCCCCGGGCCCGGCCGCGCAGCTTGGCGATGGTGACGGCCGGGAGCCGGCTCAGCTTGCGGAACAGCATTCCCAGGGACGCGTCACCGGGGCCTCCGGCCTTCGCGGCCTCGGCGGTGTACTCGGCGACTTTCGTCAGGTCGACGTGCGGGAAGAAGAAGTCGGCGTCCGCGCTGTCGAAGATCACCACTCGTGGGGCGGTCGGGGCCGACAGTTCGTCCAGCAGCGCGACCAGGTCCCGCACGACCTCGGGGCCGATGAGGTTCAGCGGCGGGGCGTGGAACGTGGCGGACAGCACGTTGCCGTCCAGCCTGGTGATGATGGTTTCGTACGACGCGGTCATCCCGATCTTCCCGTCCTCGCTCATCCTGAGCTCCCACCTGAAGATCACAACATATCGGGCCAATCCGGTCAGTGTCGGTCAGTGCCGGTCACAAGTCCGTGCCGCCGCCGACGTCGAGGTACTGGCCGGTGATCCAGCGAGCTGCGTCGGAGGCGAGGAACCCCACCACGTCCGCCACGTCGGCAGGCCTGCCGATCCGGTCGAAGACGGACCGTGCGGCCAGGGCGGCCCGTGCTTCGGGCGTCGTCCGGCGGCGGGCGTTCATGTCCGTCTCGATGAACCCGGGCCCGACCGTGTTGACGGTGATCCCGCGGCCACCGAGCTCCTTGGCCAGACCCAGGGTCATCGTGTCCAGCGCACCCTTGGACATGGCGTACGCGAGGGACTCGGGGAAGGCGCGCCGTGAGGCGAGCGAGGAGATGTTGATGATGCGCCCGCCGTCCCGCATCCGCGGCAGCGCGTTCTGCACGAGGAAGAACGGCGCCTTGGCGTTGACGGCGATCATGCGGTCGAAGATCTCGGAAGTGGCCTGACTCACGGGGCCCGAACCGCTCGTGCCCGCGTTGTTCACCAGGATGTCGAGCGAGCCTTCGGCGGCCGGCACCGATTCGCCCTCCTCCCCCGCGCCCTCCTCCCACTCGCTCTCCTCCCCCGCGCCGTACCGCCCGTACTCCTCCCGCTCCTTCCGCAAGCCCGCGTCGAACGCCTCGAAGACGGCCCCGGCGTCACCCGGCACCCCCAGCTCGGCCCCCAGCGCGAAGGCACGCCCGCCGCTCTGCCGTATCTCCTCGACGAGTTCCAGGGCGGCGGCCTCGCTGCGGCCGTAGTGGACGCCGACCAGCGCCCCGTCCTGGGCGAGGCGCCCGGCGATGGCTCTGCCGATGCCCCGGCCGGCCCCGGTGACCAGTGCGATCTTGCCCGTCAATGTGCTGTTGCTGTCCACGAAGTCCCTGCCCCTGCCCCTTCCCTGCCCTTCAGCGATCCAGGAACCGCCGGTACCACGACGCCTGTTCCGCCATGCCCTGCGCGAAACCGGCCCCGGGTTCCACCCCTGCGCCCGCCCAGAAACCGTCGTCCGCGAACCAGTGGTCCACGGCGAGCATGTCGAGGTGGTGCAGTGCGCGCGGCTGCCCGGCGAGGCGGGCCCGCGCCTCGTCGATGTCGACGGGTACGCCCGGCAGGTGCGGGGCGAGGCGGTCGGCCACCGTGTCCAGCAGTTCCGAACAGGCAACCGGATCGGGGTGGTTGACGTGATGGACGCCGGCCAGGTCCTGGGCCGACAGACCGGCGGCGACCACCGCGCGTCCCAACGCCCGTACGTCGACGACCGAGTGCCGGGCGGCGCCGCCCTTCAGCCCCGCCGACAGCAGCCCCATCAGGCCGACCAGGCCGGGCACCACCCAACGGTCGCCGGCGCCGAGCACGAGGTGCGGGCGCAGTACGACGCCGCCCGCGTCCAGCACATACCGTTCGGCGGCGGCACGGGCACGGCTGGTCGGCGAGGCCGGTGCGAGCGGCAACTCGCGCGGGAGAGCACCGGTGAAGGGCCCCCGGCCGTACACGGCGGCCGTACTGACGTAGACGACGCGGGACACACCCGCGCGCGTCCCCTCCTCGACGAGGGCGCGGGTGCCGTGGTCGTTGACGGCCTCGGTGAGCGGTATGTCGTCGCCTATGTGGGAGGCACAGTGCAGTACGACGTCGACGCCGTCGCAGACACCACGCAGCGACGGCGCATCGGCCAGGTCGGCCCGGACGACGTCCGCCGCGCGGCCACCGTCGGCGCCGCCGCCGTCCGTTGGCAGGCTCGCCGGATCGCGCAGCAGGAGCCGCACCGGGTTCGGCGTGTCGCGCTGCGCCTCCCGGAGGGCGGTGACGACATGACTGCCGATGAAGCCGCTGCCTCCGGTGACGAGGATGCGTGGTGACAAGGTGGGCCCCTCCCTGACGGACTACGGACGAACGAACGACGGACGACGGGTCGCACGCGTGATCAACGGTCGGTGACGGACCCGCTGCTGGTCAATCCGCCCTCGCGCCACGCGTCGTAGAGTCGATCCAGTCGGTGCCCCGGCCATGGAGAGGAACCACCGTGCGGCTGCGCTGTGCTGTGCTCGACGACTTCCAGAACGTCGCGACCGAAGTCGCCGACTGGTCGCCGCTCGCGGACGACGTGGAGGTCGTCCAGTTCACGACCCACGTCCCCGGCGAGGACGCCCTGGCCGAGGCCCTCGCCGACTTCGACATCGTGGTCACCCTGCGCGAACGCGTCCCCTTCCCCGGCTCCCTGCTCGCCCGGCTCCCGCGACTGAAGCTGCTGATCGCCTCCGGCATGCGCAACACGGTCATCGACTACGCCGCCGCCGAGGCGCACGGCGTCACCGTCTGCGGTACGGCGAGTTCCGCCACGCCGCCCGTCGAGCTCACCTGGGCCCTGCTGCTGGGCCTCGCCCGCGGCCTCGTCCCGGAGAGCAACGCCCTGCGCTCGGGCGGCCCCTGGCAGCACACCGTCGGCGCCGACCTGCACGGCCGCCGGCTCGGCGTGCTCGGCCTGGGGAAGATCGGCAGCCGGGTGGCCCAGGTCGGCCTCGCCTTCGGGATGCACGTCAGCGCGTGGAGCCAGAACCTCACCAAGGAGTACGCGGACGAGGTCGGCGTCCACCTGGCCCCCTCCAAGGAGGCCCTGCTCGCCGACAGTGACTTCGTCTCCGTCCACCTCGCCCTGAGCGACCGCACCCGCGGCCTCGTCGGCCCCGCCGAGATCGCCCTGCTCAAGCCCACTGCGTATCTGATCAACACCTCACGCGCGGCGATCGTCGACCAGGACGCCCTGCTCGACGCCCTGCACGAGGGCCGCATCGCCGGCGCCGGCGTCGACGTCTTCGACACCGAGCCCCTCCCCGCCGGCCACCCGATGCGCACCGCGCCGCGCCTGCTCGCCACACCCCACCTGGGCTATGTCTCGCAGGCCAACTACGCGACGTACTACGGCCATGCGGTCGAGGACATCCAGGCGTACCTGGCGGGTTCACCGGTGCGGCTGCTGCCCTGACGGCCGCGGTCAGGCGATGTCGGCCGCCGCCTGCTCGGCCTCGGCGGGGCGCCGGTAGATCCCCTCGCTCCGGCGCAGATGATGCAGGTCGACCAGGTAGCGCCGGAGCGTCACATGGTCGATGTCGTCGCTGTCCTCGCACCAGGCGCGCAGCTTCTCGTTGACGGTCCGCTCCGGGTACTCGACGCCCGGCTCGAAGGTCTGCTCGGCGATGTGCCGCAGCACCAGCTTCTTGCGGGTCCACCGCGCCGGGAGCCGGACCAGCCGCCCGTCCCGGACGAAGGTCCGCAGGACCATGTCGGTGGGCCCGTCGCCGGAGGCGGGGTCCGGGTCCGCCCCGTTGCCGTCCTCCCGCCGCGCCGCCGCCCGCACCTGCTCCTTGAACAGGCCGTACGCCACGGCCAGTTCCCCGTCGTCCCCGGCCGTCACCACGCCCTGCTCCCGCAGCCGCCGCAGCGACACGGCGGTCTCCTTCGCGGACAGCCCCGCCACCAGGGCGACCTGCTCGGCGCTCCGCGCCCCGAGCGCCACGGCGGCGAAGGCGCGCACCCGGGTCTCTTCGGCGAACAGCCGGACCAGTTGTTCCGTTTGTTCCGTCGGATCGGTTGCCATGTCCGGAGGCTAGCTGCCTTGGACCGCGGGGCCGAGCGATTTCCCGGTGGGCCGGGGCGTCAGGCGTACCGGTAGATCTTGGACACGTCCTCCAGCTCGTCCGGGGTCACGTCCCAGGGCGGCAGCCGCTCGTCCCGGGCGACGATCCGGCGGTACTGCCGGCTGTCCCGGCCGGGCGGCTTCGCCGGCAGATAACGGTGTTTGCGGTGGCGTCGCTGCCAGCGCTGCCACTGCATGTCCACGAAGGCGTGGTGCAGCCAGAAGACGGGATCGTTGACGGACGCGCCGCCGAGCATGGCGCCCCCGACCCAGCGGTGCACCCGGTTGTGGTTGCGCCAGGAGTCCCTGCCGGTGCCCCACCCCTCCAGCTTGTTGCGGAAGCCCTTGGTGACCGTCGAGTCCCACGGGGCGGCGTCGTAGACCGGGTCGTCGAGGGCCTGCTTCAGGTCGGCCTTGGTGGGCAGGGCCATCGGGTTGCGGGAGCGGCCCAGGTCCCGGGTGAGGAAGTTGCCGTCGGTGATGTTCGCCCGGATGGTCCAGTTGCCGGTCCGGTAGGCGAACGGCCCGGTCATCACCTGCCGGTCCCCGGGCCGCCCGTTGCCGCCGAGCAGCTCGCCGGTCCACGGCAGCGAGGTGGTCTTCCGGTCCCGGGTCCAGTCCCAGTACGGCACGGTCACCGAGGAGTCGACCCGGCGCAGCGCGTTCTCCAGGTCCAGCACGAACCTGCGGTGCCAGGGCAGGAAGGAGGGCGCCATGTGGGCGGCGCGCAGCCCCCGGTGGCCGTCCCCGACGAAGTGCGCGATGTGCAGCCGTACGAACTCGTCGTACTCGCCGCGCCGTTTGATCTCCAGCAGCGCCTCGACGAACCGCCGCCGCTCGGAGCGCGTCAGCTTGGTCACGTTCTTACGCACGTACGCCATGCTGCGCCTCCCCGTGCGGGTACCCGCCACCGAACGGCCCGGGAGCCAGGTCACGCAGTCGCCCGCCGGACCCGAGTTCGTCGACGGCCGCGCGGGTGGCCTCCAGCGGAGTGCGGTACCAGCCGTAGTGGTCGACCATGCTCAGCCAGGTGCCGTCGGCACGGCGCATCAGGTGCAGCGGCCGGCCGTCCACGGTGACGTGCCAGGCGACGTCCAGGGCGGTGAGGCCGCCGAGGGACATGGCTGCGCCCTTGATACGGCGGCCGCGGTAGGTCTCGTCGAAGGCGGTGTCGGTGTCCGGAGGTCGCTCCGCCGACCGGGAGGGCCGGGATGCGGTGACGACCGGGGCGAGCGCCACGGCGGCGGAGGCGAACAGCAGCCGCCCCAACTCCCGCCGTGTCCGCCGCTCCGGCCCGCCGCTCACCGTGGTGCCCGCCCCCTGCACCGCACCCACCGAGACCCCGTCTGCACTGACGGCCATCGCTCACTCCTCGTACGGTTCGGCTGTTCGTACGAGTAACCGAGCAGGTTGCCCCGCGGTCACCGCCGAAGCGCCCATACGGTGCAATGGTCAGCTCGTCCAGAAGTCCCACCAGCGGGTCAGGATCAGCATTCCGACGATGCCGATGTGCAGCACCGGAAGCACCCAGGTGAACTCGGCGAGGAACGTCTTCACCGGGCCCGGCGCGGGCAGGAAGCCGTTGCGCACGGTGAAGGACGTCACGTACCAGAACAGCGGGATCGTCGCGAGCCAGGCCAGGCAGCACCACAGGCACAGGGCGTTGATCCGGTACAGGGACTCGAACTGCAGCCAGGACACGAACCCGACCCCGAAGAGACAGCCGGCCCCGAAGGTCAGCCAGTACCAGCGCGGGAACGCCGCCCCGGCCAGCAGGCTGACGCCGACGCAGATCACGATGGCGTAGGCCGCCAGGCCCAGCATCGGGTTGGGGAACCCGAAGGCCTCGGCCTGGTCGCTCTCCATGACGCTGCCGCAGGAGACGACGGGGTTCAGGCTGCAGCCGGGGACGAAGTCCGGGTCCTCCAGCAGCTTGAACTTGTCGAGGGTGATGACCCAGGAGGCCAGCAGCCCGGCCGCCCCGCAGAGCACCAGCAGCAGGGCGAACGCCCGGCTGCCGCCGGCGGTCCGGCGCATCGGCCGCGCAGAGGCGTTTGAGTCAGGGGCCACCGCGCGACCTTATCGACGGCCCGCGCAGCGTTCCGGTGCCCGCTCACCCGACCGGCCGACAGCTCGGGGGACCGTCCGCCCGAACGAGGGACGCGGACCGCTTGTGGATGTGGTCAGCGGTAGACGCGGAGGTAGTCGACGTCGAAGGTGAGCGGGGCCGGGTCGCAGGGGGCCGCGTGGTACTGCCCGGCGCACAGCGACAGGTTGAGGATCGGATACGCCGACCAGCCGTGGCCGACGCCGGTTCCGTCGGAGAAGACGCGGTCGCCGTTGACGTACCACTCGACGCAGGTCGCGCCGAGGGCGGTGCCGATGGTCACCCATCTGTCGGGGCCGATCGCGTCGACGTCGGTGTGGTACGTCGAGGCGTGGTTGACGTGGTTGGACAGCTCCAGCAGGTGCGGGTTGTCCGAGTGGTACTCGAAGCAGTCGACCTCGTTCTCGCCGTCCTTCCAGGTCCACAGCGCCGGCCAGGCTCCGGTCCCGCAGGGCAGTCTGACGCGGGTCTCCATGTAGTCCCCGGCCCGGACCCGGAACTCCTCGGCGGAGTACTCGGTGGTGAGCAGGCCGGTGTGCCAGGCCTGCCGGCCGTTCTCCAGGGTGCGGCCGGCCGGGGTGGCGGTGAAGGTGGCCACGCCGCCTGAGACGGTCACCGCGCCGGGGGTGAGCCAGTCGAGCTTGTTGTCGTCGGGGTTGTGATCGCAGTAGCGGTAGGCGCTCGATCTGTCGCCGGTCCATCTGGCGCCCCAGGCGACCGGTGCGGTGAATTCCTCCGCCCAGATGAGCGACCTGCCAAGGGCCGCGGCCGGCGTGAAAACGTCGCTGTCGGTGGTCATGCCGGCGAGGGTAGACCGCGGGACGGTCCGAACCGGACCGGCTCGACGAAGGTTCCGTTCGACAATTCTTAAATTCATCTTTTTGATCGCGCAAGCGGCCCAACCTCTGCCCGGCACCACCATACGATGAATTGATTCGTCGACCAGATGCCAATCGATCCGAATCCCGTTGCGCATTCCATTCTCCACTCCACCGACTTTCATGCGTATGGAGTAACGCGTCGCTTTTGCAGCGCTGTTGGACTGCTATGTTCTCCAACCGTCGGATCAGAGGTACTTTCAAGCGAGGTGAATGATGAAGAAGGCAGTTCTCACCACTGCGGCTTTGGCCATCGGTGCGGGTCTTGTGGGTGGCTCGGCCGCCGCGGCGGTGGCCGCCGGAGGATCGGGAAGCCCTGCCGGGCCGCTCGGTCTCATGTCCCCGACCAAGGTGACGCCGGCGGTGGTGCCCGCGGCCGACACCGTGGCGCGACTGGCCAGCGACGGCGGGATCGCCAAGGGCAGCGCGTTCGACAAGAAGAACTCGGGGGGCATGTCCGGCGTATACCTGGACGGTATGGACCCGGATGCCGCCAAGCGGCCCACGATTCCGGTGAAGAACCCGGCCGGCAGCGGCACCGTCCAGGTCCGCCCGCTGCAGGCCCCGACCGCGTCCGGTCTCGGCACCTTGCTCCCCAAAAAGTGACGACCCGGCAACCGTACGAGTCGGCCGTACCGGCGAAAGCCGGCCCCGGATTTCTGAGACTCTGATCCGGTTCTCGACAGCCGGAGGCCTTAGGTAGGCCGGACGCTGGATCCGGACCGCAGCGCCACCTCCGCACATGGCGGGCCCGCAAGCCCCCTGGCACCCGCGAACCATTGTCCCGGCCCACCGGCCCGCACCCTGTCGGTGGGCCGGACGCATGTCGGCGCCCGTTCTGAACTGCGCCATTCAGCAAACGATCCAAGGCATTTCATGGAAGACCGCGCGGATTACCGCTCGACTCCCGGCGGACACTCGGCATTGCGCCATCCGATGGAATCTAGCCGCGTTTGAATGTTTCCACCGTGACTTATGCATGCATATACGGGTTTCCTTTTCGTAAGCGTGCGCAACCGTGAATTCAGGAAGGAACCAAGTGCCCAAGAAGTTCGCGGTCATCACGGCCCTCGCCCTCAGCACCGTCGTCGGCAGCGCCGGCATTGCCTCTGCCGGCGGCTACCCGAGCAGCGGCGGCGACACCACCACCGTCAAGGGCGGTAGCGGTTTCTCGTCGTCCCCGGTCGTCGTGAACGAGCCCCAGCAGGGTGTTCTCATCTCCAACGGGACCCTCGTCGACCTTCGCTGCGCCGTGCCGTGGTCGAACGGCGCCGTCCTCGCCGCCACGATCGCGCCGAACTCGAAGTACGTCGGCTGCAACACCGGCAAGATCGAGCAGGCCCGCAACTCCGTCCACAAGGGCGGCCTGCTGTTCTGACCCCTGCTCCGAGAAATTCGAAGCAGGCAAACACCAAGCGCAGCCCGGAAAGGCTCAGCACATGCTTAACAAGGTTACGGCCATTTCCGCTCTCGCCGCGGGCATCGCCCTCGCGACCGGCGGCACCGCCGCGGCCGACAGCAACACCACCACGGTCAAGGGCGGTAGCGGTTTCTCGTCGTCCCCGGTCGTCGTCAACGCGCCCCAGCAGGGTGTGCTCATCGTCAATGGCACCCTCGTCGACGCTCGCTGCGCCGTGCCGTGGTCCAACGGAGCCGTCCTCGCCGCAACCCTCGCGCCGAACTCGAAGTACGTCGGCTGCAACACCGGCGACATCAAGCAGGGCCGCAACGAGATCCACAACGGCGGCCTGCTGTTCTGACCCCTGCTCCGAACCATTCGAAGCAGGTAATCCTCAAAACGCAGCCCGGAAAGGCTCAATCATGCGTAACAAGGTTACGGCCATTTCCGCCATCGCCGCGGGCATCGTCCTCGCGACCGGCGGCACTGCGGCGGCCGACACTGACACCACCACCGTCAAGGGCGGTAGCGGCTTCTCGTCGTCCCCGGTCGTCGTCAACGACCCGCAGCAGGGTCTCGCCATCGTCAACGGCACCCTGATCGACGGTCGCTGCATCGCCCCGTGGTCGAACGGCGCCGTCCTCGCCGCGACCATCGCGCCGAACTCGAAGTACGTCGGCTGCAACACCGGCAAGGTCGAGCAGGCCCGCAACTCCGCGCACCTCGGCGGCCTCCTGTTCTGATCTGTGCTTCACCCCATGGCGGTCCGCCGGTATGCCGGCGGACCGCCATAGGCGTGTCCGCGCCCCTTCTGATCCAGAGCTTCTGGTCCAGAGCCTCTGGCACAAAACCTTGGGCCCTGTCTGCGTCAGCGTGCAGACAGGGCCCAAGGTCAAGGAGCGCCAGCAAGGAGGAGGAAAGAGCGCCCATTCAATGGGTCCAACTGAGTTGCTCCGCCTCCGGTCACTCCGAATCCTCCATTTGGCCCAAGCCGAAGGGCCGGCTCCGAGTTCGGAGCCGGCCCTTCGACATAAAGGAACGAATGGTCTACCTGATGCCTACCGAAGCGGAAGTCCACCGAGCAGCTGGCCGTCGACGGGGTTCGGCAGGGCACCGCCGATGACGGGCGTCTTCACGACGCCCTGCGACTTCATGCCCTTCTTCACGTTGTCCGCCGTGCGCTTCACGTTGTTCCCCACGTAGCCCGTCGGCACCTTGGCGGCGGAGGGGAGGCTGCGGGCGACCGTCTTCCCGTTGTCGACGAGGCCCGCCGCCGGCATGTTCACCGCGGAGGCGGCGGGCACGGCGGCACCGGCGATGGCGAGGGAGCCGACGACGACGGCAGCAGCCTTCAGGTTCTTCATCATGTTCCTTTCCAGGAAAATCATCTTCGGTAACTCGCGTTCTCCTGGGCTAACGATGGCTACGCCGCTCTGGAAACTCTGCCGCCGCCAACTTCCGGGAACTCATACGAGAAGACCGATCGGCGGCTGCTGCGCAACCGCAGCGGGTCCGAATGGGTGATCCCCTGCGAGAAACAACTCCGAAAACGTCATCATTCCAACACACTTGACTGCTTCTCGGATAAGTATGGATAAGTGGCTGGTGTTGCTCGTCTCTTTGGTCCAGTAAGCCACACGTCGTGTCGCTGGTTCGGACTCTTTTCCTCGGAAGGGCAGCCACGGTCATGCGCATTACGCCGCACATCCTGCATGTGGCCCAGCCCGTCGAGGGCGGTGTCGCTCGGGTCGTGACGGACCTGGTGGCGGCTCAACTGGCCGCGGGGCTACGGGTGACCGTGGCCTGTCCGCGGGGCGGCACCCTGACCGACGCCCTGCGGACGCTGGGCTGCACCGTGCGCCGCTGGGAAGCGACCCGCTCGCCGGGGTACCGACTCCCGGCGGAGGTACGGCAGTTGGCCCGGCTGTGCGGCGATGTGCGGCCCGACCTGGTGCACGCGCACAGCGCGAAGGCAGGGCTCGCGGCCCGGCTCGCGGTGCGCGGTGCCCTGCCGACCGTGTTCCAGCCGCACGCCTGGTCGTTCGAGGCCGCGGAGGGACTCGTCGCGCGTGTGGCGCTCGACTGGGAGCGTTTCGGGGCGCGTTGGGCGGCACGCGTGCTGTGCGTGAGCGAGGCCGAGCGGCTCACCGGGGTACGGGCGGGCATCACCGCCCCGTGGCGGGTGGTCCCCAACGGGGTCGACACCCACAGGTTCCGGCCGGAGGGAGACAGCGCACGGTCCGGGGCCGGCCCGCTGGTCGTCTGCGTGGGCCGGCTGTGCCGTCAGAAGGGGCAGGACGTGCTCCTGGCGGCCTGGCCCGAGGTGGTGCGGCAGGTGGCCGGGGCGCGGCTGGTGCTGGTCGGCGACGGCCCGGACGCCGACCGGCTGCGTGCCGGTGCGCCCGCTTCGGTGGAGTTCGCCGGCACCACGACCGACACCGCGCTGTGGTACCGGGCCGCCGATGTCGTGGTGCTGCCGTCGCGCTGGGAGGGCATGGCGCTCGCCCCGCTGGAGGCCATGGCGTGTGCCCGGCCGGTCGTCGTCACGGACGTGGACGGAGCGGGCGAGAGCCTTCCGCCCGGCCATCTGCCGTCATGTCTGGTGCCGCCGGACGACCCGGCCGCACTGGCACGGGCGCTCACCGCGCTGCTGCTCGACGAGCCGCTGCGCGCGGCGCTGGGCGCCCAGGGCCGCGCGCATGTGCTCGCCGGCCACGATCTGCGGCACGCCACGGACGCCGTGAGCGACGTCTACCGCGAGCTGCTCGACCTCGTCACCGCGCAGGTCGTCGGACCCAACGAGGGCAGGAAGTGCATCACCACATGACCGCGGACAGCACCGTTGCCTCACCGGGGCAGCAGCGGGCGCCCGAGGGCGCCGTCACCGTCCTTGCCCCGCGCGGCCTCACCGCCGGACGCCGGGGGCCCGCCGGACGGGAAGCCCGTCGTCCGCACCGGACCTCCCGGGTGCCTCTGTGGCTCGTCGACGGCGGCGGCGTCCTGCTGGGGGCCTGGGTCCTGCCCGCATCTCACAGGTACCCGCTGGTCATCGCCCTGCTCGCGCTCGGTGTGCTCGTGCTGAACCGACGGGCCGCGCTGTACGACACCCTCGTCGTCCCCGGCGCCCTCGACGAACTGCCCGCCGTCTGTGGCCGGATCGCCGTCGGCTGGGCGGCCGTCGTCGCGCTCTCCCCGCTACGGTCGCTCGCACCGGCCGTGCTGGTCACCGCCGTCGTCGTGCACTGCGCGGCGGCCTGTGCGGGCCGGGCGACGGTGCACGCGCTCCGGCGCCGGGCACTGCGGCGCCGGCCCTGCCCCGCCCTGGTGGTCGGCCCCGTCGCGACAGCACGGCGGGTCTCGGCCGCGCTGCTGCGCCAACCGGACTGCGGAGTACGGCCGGTGGGTCTCGTCGCCGACGACCCGGAGTTCCTCGGCGAGACCGACTCAGAGCCCGGACTGCCGGTGCTCACCACGGCGTTGGAGGCACGCCGGGCGGCGATCCAGAACGGGGTGGAGGAGGTGCTCGTGGTGGGCGCCGGCACCCGGGAGGAGAAGGCCGCCGTGCTGCGGGCGCTGGCCGCGTACGGATGCGCGCTGTGGGAGCTCGACGCGGACCCGGCGTCGTACGGACTCGGCGGGCACCGCCAGGGGGCGGGGCAGTTGGCCGGCTTCTCGCGCAGGTTGCTGGGTCCGGAGCGCGGGCTGCGGCGCGGGAGCGTGGGCAAGCGGGTGCTGGACGTGGTGCTGTCGGGGGCGCTGCTCGTGCTGGCCGGCCCGGTGCTGCTGGTGTGCGCGGTCGTGCTGCGGGCGATGGACGGGCCCGGCGTGGTGTTCCGGCAGGAGCGGATCGGCAAGGACGGGCGGCCGTTCACGATGCTGAAGCTGCGCACGCACCGGCCGGCGAGCGACCACGAGGCGGCGACGCGCTGGAGCGTGGCGAACGAGCAGGACATGAGCGCGTTCTGTCACTTCCTGCGCCGCACCTCGCTGGACGAGCTGCTCCAGCTGTGGAACGTCTTCCGCGGGGACATGAGCCTGGTCGGGCCCAGACCCGAACGGCCCTTCTTCGTCGCGAAGTTCAGCCAGGCCCATCCGGGCTATCCGGCCCGCCACCGCATGCGGACCGGTATCACCGGGCTCGCGCAGATCCACGGACTGCGCGGGGACACCTCGATCGAGGACCGGTGCCGCTACGACAACGCCTACATCGACAACTGGTCGCTGTGGCAGGACGTCTGCATCCTGCTGCGCACGGCGGCACAGTTCGTCCGGCCGACGGGGAGCTGAGCACCGGTGACCACTTCCGCGGCACCTTCGCCCGCGTTCGCGCTGCCGTGGCCGGCGGTGCGCCGGGTCCGGTCCGTCCTGCCCGTCCTGCCGGTCGTGGCGGTCGTCGTCCTGCTGGGGCTTCCCGTCACGCCGGGCAGGGCCGCGACGCCCGCCGACGCCGCCTCCGCACTGGCCGTGCTGTGTGCCGTCGTCCACGCCGTACGGCAGGCGCGGGCGCCGCTGACGCGGACGGCCGCGGTGGTGTTCGGGCTGCCCGTGGTGGGCATCGCGGTCGCCGCGGCGGGGGCGGTGACCACCGGCGACGCGTTCGCCGGACTGGCGCGCTATCTGCAGGTGTTCGTGCTGGTCCCGATCGCCGTGCTGCTGCTGGTGCGCGACCGGCAGGGCGCCCGGCTGTTGCTGTGGTCGCTGGTCGGCCTCGCGCTGTGGCAGGGCGGAATCGGCGTGCGCCAGTACCTCACCGGGACCGGGGCGTCGTATCAGGGAGCCGACATCCGGGCGGTGGGCACGTTCGGGCCGTCCGACGTGATGGGGATGGCGACCGTCGTGTCGCTCGGGATGGTGGCCGCGATCGGGCTCGCCCTCGGGACGAGGGCACGGCGGCAGCAGGTCGTGGCAACCGCGTGCGCGCTCGCGCTGCTCCTGCCGCTCGCGCTGTCCTTCAGCCGGGGGGCCTGGATCGCGACCGCGCTCACCTGCGGTGTGCTGCTGTTGCTGGCCGGGGTGCGGCGGGCGGCGCTCGTGTTCGCGGCGGTGGCCGCGGTCTGCGTGGTGCTGGTGGGCGGGCTCGGTCTGGGCGCCACGGCGTTGGAGGAGCGGCTGACCAGCATCACCCAGGTCGCCGACGCGCCGGACCAGTCGGTCGTCGACCGCTACACCATGTGGGCCGCGGCGGGCGACATGTGGAGCGGGCACCCGGTGACGGGCGTCGGGCTGAAGGCCTTTCCCGCACACCGGGACGGCCACGCGTCGCTCGCGCTGTCGTCCGGCAGCGAGACGGGAGGGGCGGGCCAGGCGTACCGCCGCCAGCCGCTGCTCTCCCCGCACAACATGTACCTGCTGATCCTCAGCGAACAGGGCCTGCTGGGCCTGCTCACGGTCGCGGGCAGCTGGCTGGCCCTGCTGCTGTTCGCACTGCGCCGGCTGCGCCGCACCGTTCGCGCCCGTGACTGCGCTCTGCCTGCCTGCGGTCTCCTGCTCTGGCAGCTCGTCAACTTCCTGTACGCCGACATCGGCGGCCCCGCCACCATCCTGACGGGCATCTGCCTGGGCCTCGCGGCGTGGTGGGCGCTGGCCGCCCGGGACGGGGCGGCGACAGCAGAAGCGAGCCCGCGATGACCGCCCACCCGGCGACGACGGGGGGCGCCCCCGACGGCGCGCCCGACGCCGAGGGTGCGCCTTGGCCGGACGGTCACGTCGCCGACTCGACCGGCATCAGCAACCCGCGACCGGTGGAGGACCGCCCTCACGATGCGCCGGCCGTCCCCGAGGGCCGGGGCGACATCCCGGCGGCCCGCCGGGGCAGTGCTCCCTCGGGGCGGTTTCTCGCCAGGGCGACCCTGTTGTCGGCCGCGTTGTCGATGGCCGCGGCGCTTCTGGGGCTCGGGCGGGATCAGGCGCTTGCGCATCTGTTCGGGGCCGGGGCGGAGACCGACGCGTTTCTGGTCGCCTGGACGGTGCCGGAGATGGCGTCGACGCTGCTGATCGAGGACGGCATGGCGTTCGTGCTGGTGCCGGCGTTCAGCATGGCGCTGGCTCAGCGGGCGCGCGGAACCGGCGGGCCCGACCCCGTGCGGGCCCTGATCTCCGCCTCGTTGCCGCGGCTGTGCCTCGCCCTCGCCGGTACGGCCGCCTTGTTCGCGGCCGGGGCGCCGCTGCTGGTCTCCGTCCTCGCGCCGGGCCTGTCCGACCCGTCGCTGGCCGTGTCCTGCACCCGGCTGACCGCGACCTGCGTCCTGAGCTTCGGGCTCGCCGGGTACTGCAGCGCGGCGCTGCGGGCCCACCGCAACTACCTCGCACCGGGCGCGATCTACATCGCGTACAACATCGCGATCATCGCCACGATGCTCGTCATCGGCGAGAGCTGGGGCGTACGGTCCGCCGCGCTCGGTGTCGCGATCGGCGGGTGCCTCATGGCCGTCGTACAGGCGCCGCCTCTGTGGCGGCGGATCGCCGGGCGCGACGAGCGGTCCGCGACGGACTCCGGGTCCGAGTACGACGGGGACCGTGGCCGGTCCGTCGTGCCGGCCCTCGTCTGTGCCGTCCTGCTCTTCGCGCTGTGCCGGCAGTCGCAGGTGCTCATCGAGCGGTACTTCGCCTCCGGGCTGCCCGCCGGTGCCATCTCGCACCTCAACTACGCCCAGAAGATCGCCCAGTTGCCGATGTCGCTGTCGATGATGGTGTGCGTCGTCACCTTCCCGGTGGTGGCGCGGGCCATCGCCGAGGGCGACAATCGGCGGGCCGGCGACCGGGTCGAGCGGGACCTGGCGCTGATGGCCTCCATCGTGCTGCTCGGCGCCGCCGTGGTCGTGGCCTGCGCGCCGCAGATCGTCCAACTGCTGTTCCAGCGCGGCGCGTTCACCGCGCAGGACACCGCCGCGACCGCCGCCGTCATGCGGGTCTACGCGGTCGGACTGCTCGGGCACACGCTGGTGGGGGCGCTGGTGCGGTCGTACTTCTCGACCGGCCGGATCACCTGGTTCCCGCTCGGCGCGATGGGCGCGGGCGCGCTCGCCACCGTCGTCCTCAGCGCCTGGGCCGTGGACCCGTGGGGTGCACGCGGCATCGCCGCGGCCAACGCCGCCGGCATCACCCTCACCGCGCTGCTCCTGCTGCACGGGCTGGGGCCCCGCGCCGTGCCCGTGCACGTCCGACGGGTCGGCGCCGAACTGGCCCGGCTGGTGTACGCGGCCGTGTGCGCAGGCGGAGCCGGGCTGGTCTGCGCGGAGCTGTTCGACTCGCCCGCGGCGGCCGTCGCCGTCTGCTGCATGTGCGTGACCGGCGTGTTCCTGCTGCTGGCCCGGCTCCTCGACACGGCCGGCGTCCGGTCCCTCCTGCTTCCCGTCACGCACTTCGTCCGTAGCTCCGTCACACGAAAGCCTCGCCATGGTCGCTGACATCTCCGCCGCGCCCCGCGCGGACGCACCCGACACCGAAACAGCCGTGGGGGGACGCCCGAGACGGCGTGCCGCCGCCTGGGTGGCCATGTACCACTCGGTCTCGGACTGCCCGGACGACCCGTACAACATCACCGTCACACCGGAGCGACTGGACAGACAGCTCGCCTGGCTGGCCGGCCGCGGCCTGCGCGGGGTGAGCGTGCGCGAGCTGCTCGCGGCGCGCGCCCGGGGCACGGAGCGCGGCCTGGTGGGGCTCACCTTCGACGACGGGTACACCGACTTCGTCACCACGGCCATGCCGTTGCTGCGCCGTCGGAGCTTCACCGCCACCGTGTTCGTGCTGTCCGGGCTCCTCGGCGGCGAGAACAGCTGGGAGCGGACCGGCCCGCGCAAACCGCTGCTCGACGTGGACGACGTCCAGCACGCCGCCGCCGCGGGCATGGAGATCGCCTCGCACGGGCTGACCCACGTCGATCTGACCATGGCGACCGACCAGGTGCTGCACACCGAGGTCAACGACAGCCGGCACCGGCTCGCCGCCATCACCGGCGGCGACATCGAGGGCTTCTGCTACCCGTACGGCCACCTCGACCGGCGTGCCACCGACGCGGTGCGCCGGGCCGGCTACGGCTACGCCTGTGCCATCGCCCCCGGCCCGGCCGGCTCCGGCGACTTCGCGCTGCCCCGCATCCACATGGGGCAGGCGGACACCTCGGTGCGGCTGGAGCTGAAGCGACGCCTGGCCCGGGTCCACGGCCGTGCCCTGGAGGCCGTGTGAGGGCCCTGCACGTCATCACCGGCCTCGGCGTGGGCGGAGCGGAACAGCAGCTGCGTCTGCTGCTGCGGCATCTCCCCGCGCAGTGCGACGTGGTGGCACTGACCAACCCCGGCCCGGTCGCCGCGGGTCTGGCCGCCGACGGGGTCCGCGTCACCCACCTCGGGATGGACGGCAACCGCGACCTCGGCGCGCTGCCCCGGCTCGCCCGGCTGATCCGCGCGGGGCGCTACGACCTGGTGCACACCCACCTGTACCGGGCCTGTCTCTACGGCCGGATCGCGGCGCGGCTCGCGGGCGTCGGGACCGTCGTGGCCACCGAGCACTCCATCGGCGACACCCGACTGGAGGGCCGCCCGCTGACCGTCGGCGTCCGTGCGCTGTACCTGGCCGGCGAGCGCCTCGGCCACACCACCGTGGCCGTCTCGCCGACGGTGGCGGAACGGCTGCGGCACTGGGGTGTGCCCGGGCCGCGCATCCGGGTCATCCCGAACGGCATCGACGCGCCCCGGTTCCGCTACGACGAGGTGCGCCGCAAGGAGGCCCGGGCGTTCCACGGGCTGCCGCCGGACGCGTACGTCGTCGGCGGGGTGGGGCGCCTGACGCCGGGCAAGCGCTTCGACCTGCTGGTGCAGGCACTGCCCGAACTGCCGGGTGATGTACGGCTGTTGCTGGTCGGCGGCGGCCCGGAGGAGGCGGCGCTGCTGCGTACCGCGCGGGCGCTGGGCGTCGTGGACCGGGTGGTGCTGGCGGGCGAGCGGCCGTATCTGCCCGGCCCCGGCGACGAAGCGCCCGGACTGGTCGCCCTGCTGTCCGCCATGGACGTGCTCGCCTCGCCGTCGCCGCAGGAGTCGTTCGGCCTGGCCGTGGTGGAGGCCCTGGCTGCCGGGCTGCCCGTGCTGTACGCGAGTTGCCCCGCCGTCGAAGACCTGCCGCCGGACGCGGCGCCCGGTGCCCGGCGCGTCCGGGGCGGCGCCGAGGCGTACGCGCGGGAACTGCTGCAGCTGCGGGCGGCGGGACCGGCCGAGCGGACCGTCCCGGACGTCGTCCACCGCTATGACATCGAGCGCACCGCACGCCAACTGATGGATCTGTACACGGACGCTCTGTCCGGCTCGAACCTGGAAGCGAGTTCCTCATGACTGACAACCCCGAAGAGGCTGCCCGGCCGTTCGACCGTACGCGCGCACGCGTGACGCGGCTGTCCTCGTGGTGGTGGCTGCCGGCCGCCGCACTGGTCGGCGCCGCGGCAGGTGGCGCGTACGGCCAGCTCAAGCCGCCGCAGTACACGGCCACGAGCTCCGTCGTCGCCGTGCCGAACGGCACCACCGAGGCCGACTGCACCGACGCGCTCGGCTTCGCGCAGGCGTACGGCCGCGTGGCCACCCAGCTCGCGGTGCTCTCGGACGCGCAGATGTGGGCGGGCGTGCCCGTCTCGACGCTGCGCGAGAACGTGGAGGTGGCGACCTCGCCGGACGCGCCGATGGTGGCGATCTCGGCGACCTCGTCGAAGCCCGGCCAGGCCGTCGACATCGCCAATGCGGTGTCCCGCGCGCTGATCACCGAGGCGGACCACACCAAGGCCCGCACCGGCATCCGGCTCGAGCGCCTCTCCCGTGCGCTCAAGCCCACCGATCCGTCCTCGGCCTCGCCGGCGCTGACTTCGCTCGTGGGCGCGAGCGCCGGTGGCCTGCTGGGCGGCCTCGTGCTGCTGGCCCGGCCGCGGCGGACGCCGGACGGGGACGACGACGACCGCAGCCGCGCCTCCGTACCCGGCCCGGCCGGTGCCGCCGACGCGCGCGGGACCCTTGGGTGACCGGGCAGGGGCGCGCGCTGTCGGTGGAGGTCTGCACCGACGAGCGCGCCTTCGGAGAGCTGACCGAGGACTGGGAGCGACTGCGCGGGGCGTGCCCGTCCGCGACGGCGTTCCAGAGCCACGCCTGGCTGCACTCGTGGTGGCTGTCGTACGGCAGACCCGGCCGGCTGCGGGTCGTTCTGGTGCGCCGGCACGGTGAACTGGTGGCGGCGGCCCCGCTGATGCGGGTGCACCACCCGCTGCCGGCGCTGGTGCCGATCGGCGGCACCATCACCGACTTCTGCGATGTGCTCATCGACGAGGAGGAGGCCGCAGCGGGCGCCGGGGCACTGGCCGACGCCCTGGCCGGCCTGGCGCGCACCGCCCTGGTCGACTTCGGTGAGGTGCGGCCGGGCGGTGCGATGGAGCGGGTCTACCTGTGCTGGCGCGGCCCGCGGCGCCGGATGAACGACTCGGTGTGCCTGGACCTGCCCGCCGTCCCCATGACCGAGCTGATCGGGCGGCTGCCGACGGGGCGTGCGCGGCGGATCCGCAGCAAGGTGAACCAGTTCACCCGGCTCGGCATCGAATGGCGCGTCGCGCGCCACGACGAGACCGAGGCCGCGCTGCGCCGGCTCCTCGAACTGCACCGCAAGCAGTGGCAGGGCAGGCAGGTGACCTCGGAGCACCTGCGGCCGAGGTTCCTGGAGCACCTGGTCCGGGCGGCGGTCCCGATGGCCCGGTCAGGTGCGGCCGTGGCGACGGAGTTCCTGCTCGAGGGCACCGTCGTGGCGGTCAATCTGACGCTGCTCTCGGGCCGCCTGACGGGCATGTACATGTACGGCTTCGACCCGCTGCTGCGGGAGCGCAGGGTGGACGTGGCGACGATGCTGCTGCACGCGTCCACCCGGGATCTGGAGTCGGGCGGGCAGTTCGCGCCCGACTCCGCGCGGACGCTGAGCCTGCTGCGCGGGGAGGAGTCGTACAAGTACCGCTGGTGTCCCGAGAGGGTCCTCAACCAGCGGTTCCTGCTGGCCCGGCGCCGCACCGCCCCGCTGCTGGCGGCGGCCGTGGCCGAGGCGGCGACGCGGCGCCGGGCCAAGCGGCTCCTGCGGCGCGATGCCGCGGCGGCGGAAGGGGCGCCGCAGGGGGGTGGCGCCGCGGCCACGTGAGACTGCTTCAACGGGGTGCGGTCGAGGGGACGCTCAGTTGCCGTACAGCTCCTCGATCTCGGCCGCGTACGCCTTCGTCACCGCATGCCGCTTGACCTTGAGGGACGGGGTGAGCATGCCGTTGTCCTCGTTGAACTCGCCCTCGATCAGGGCGAAGGCGCGGATCGACTCGGCACGGGAGACGGCCTCGTTGGCGTGGTCGACGGCCCTTTGGACGTCGGCGCGCATCCGGGGGTCCTGGATCACCTCGGACATCGGGGTGCCGGCGGGCATCTTTCGTACGGCGAGCCAGTGGCTCACGGCGTCCGGGTCGAGGGTGACCAGGGCGCCGATGAAGGGGCGGTTGTCGCCGACGACCAGGCACTGGCCGATCGGTGCGCGGCTGCGCAGGCGGTCCTCCAGGACGGCCGGGGAGACGTTCTTGCCGCCGGAGGTGACGAGGATGTCCTTCTTGCGGCCGGTGATCGTGAGGTAGCCGTCCTCGTCGAGGGCACCGAGGTCGCCGGTGGCGAACCAGTCGCCCTGGAGGACGGCGTCGGTGGCGGCCGGGTTGTTCCAGTACGAGCCGAAGACGATGCCGCCCTTGATGAGCACCTCGCCGTCGTCGGCTATGCGCACGGCGGTGCCGGGGACGGGTTGGCCGACCGTGCCGGGGCGGGGGCGCAGGGGCGGGACGATGGTGGCGGCGGCGGTCGTCTCCGTCAGGCCGTAGCCCTCGTAGACGAGGATGCCGGCGGCGTAGAAGAACAGGTTGAGGTTGCGGTCGAGGGGGGAGCCGCCGCTGATGGCGTAGCGCATCCGGCCGCCGAGTTCCTTGCGGACCCGGCGGTAGACCAGGAGGTCGTACAGGGCCCAGGCCGCGTAGAGGGCGGGGCCTGGGCCCTTGCCCTGGTCGAGGAACTTGTTCAGGTAGGCCTCGCCGAAGCGGACGGCTGTGCGGTCGGCGCGGTCGAAGGAGGCGGCGCGGCCCATCTTCTCCGCCGTCGCGCGGCCGGTGTCGTGGATCTTCTCGAAGAGGTACGGCACACCGACGAGGAAGGTGGGGCGGAACTCCCTCAGCGCCGGACGGAGTTCGTCGGGCTTGATGCTCGGGCAGTGGCCGATCTCGATGCGGGCCATCAGGCAGGCGATCTGGAGCGAGCGGCCGAGGATGTGGGCGAGGGGGAGGAAGAGGAGGGTCGAGGCGGTCTGCCGGGTGACCTCCTTGAAGATGGGGTGCAGCAGTTCGACCGTGTTGGCGGCCTCTGCGTGCAGGTTGGCGTGGGTGAGGACGCAGCCCTTCGGTTTGCCTGTGGTGCCGGACGTGTAGCAGACCGTGGCGATGGTGTCCGGGGTCAGGGCCGTACGGCGCTTGGTGACCTCCTCGTCGGGGACGTCGCGGCCGAGGGTGATGAGGTCGGCGAGGCCGTCCGCGTCCAACTGCCAGGTGTGCGGGGGGTGGGGGTGGGCGGCGGTGCCTGTGGTCACCGTGGTGGTGTTCTCGGCGGTCTCCGTGACGATGTGGCGGGCGCCGGAGTCGCGGACGATCCACTCCACCTGGTCGGCGGCGGAGGTGGCGTAGATGGGGACGGTCTGCGCGCCGGCGGCCCAGATGGCGAAGTCCAGGACGGTCCACTCGTAGCGGGTGCGGGACATCACGGCTACGCGGTCGGCTTGTTCCACGCCTGCGGCTATCAGTCCCTTGGCGACGGCGGTGACTTCGCGGGCGAAGGCGGTGGCGGTGATGGGGTGCCAGGTGCCGTCTTGCTGGGGGCGGCGGAGGACTGTCGCGTCGGGGTCCTCGGTTGCGTTGGTGAAAGGGACGTCGGCGATGCTGCCGGATTGCGCCGGCGGCGCGAGGGGCGGCGTGCTCGCCTCGCGGACCACGCCGTCGGCGTCCTTGACGACCTGGACCCTGGTGCGGTCCATCAGGTCGCTGCGACGCTGCTTCGCTCGCTTCAGGTCCTTGCGTACGCCCATGTCGGCTCCCGGTGCCAGGTGGACTTACTGGGGGGTCAACTTACTCGCGCGTAAGGGAAGGTCAAGCCTCCGGCGGTTGGGGGGATGCCTGCGGCGGCCTGTGCGGGGTGGGTGGGGGTGCGCGTAGCGCCTGCGGGTGTGTGGTGGGTCGGGGCCGTGCCGGGGGGTGTCCGTCCTCGGACCGGCGGTCACCTTAGGCCGGGAGGAACCGCGTGTTGACGCCGGCCACTGCGGGCGGACACCCCCCGGCACGTCCCCTTGCCGCCGTACGCGGGTGCGGCGCCGCGGGGGTACGCCACGACCGCGGTCGCTCCGTCGGTCACTTTTCAGTGCCGGTCCGGGCATTTCAGCCCGTCCGGCGTTTGAGGACTAGGCCCTTCAGGCCGATGGGGGTGCAGGGGGCGGAGCCCCCTGGCGGTCAGGTCAGGTTGGTGGCCTGGTGGATGGCTGTTGCGAGGTGGCGGACGGCCGTGTCCTCCGTTGTCGTGGCCAACTCGTCCGCCCGGTCGGCCAGTTCGGTCAGGCCGGTGGCACCGGGCAGCGTGGCCCGGCGGTCGTCGCCGAGGCGGAGGGCGTCGGCGAAGTAGGCCGCCGTGGCCGTGACCTGGAAGCGGGTGCTCGCGTTCCAGACGGAGTCCTGGAGGGAGCCCGTCTCCAGTTGGCCGGACTCCTCGTGCGGGGCCCGGGACTTGGGGTCGAGCCAGCGGACGCTCGCCGTGGCGAGGTGCCCTGCCGTGCCCGGCTCGGTGCGGACGGCGTAGAGGGCGGTCACGGTGTGGCCGGGGCCGATCTCGCCGCCGTCGACGCTGTCGTCGCGGAAGTCCTCGTCGGCGACCTGCCGGTTGTCGTAGCCGACGAGCCGGAACTCCCGCACCGTCTCGGGGTCGAAGGCGACCTGGGCCTTGGCGTCGCGGGCGGTGAGGTCGATGTTCTGCGGGAGCTGGCGGCTGAAGACCTCGTGGGCGTCGTCCTCGTCCGAGACGTACACCGTGTGGCCGTCGCCCTTGTCGGCGAGGCGTTCCATCAGGGCGTCGCCGTAGTCGCTGCCGACGCCGACGCCGAAGAGGGTGATGCCGTGCTCGCGGCGCTCGGCGGAGATGCGTTCGAGGATGGTGTCCGCGTCGGTGTCGCCCGTGTTGGCCAGGGCGTCGGAGACGAGGACCACGCGGTTGGTGGCTCCCTTGCGGAGGCCTTCGACGGCCGTCTCGTAGCCCGTCTCCATGCCCGCGCCGAGGTTGGTGGAGTCGGTGGGTTCCAGCGTGTCGATGGCGTCGTGGATCTCGGCGCGGTTGTCGCTCACGCGGGTCATCGGCAGGACCGTCTCGGCCTCGTCGCTGAAGGTGACGAGGGCGACCGAGTCGTCGTCGCGCAGCCGGTTCGTCATGACGCCGAGGGAGTCCTTGGCGAGGTCCAGGCGGCCCGGTTCGGCCATGGAGCCGGAGATGTCGATGACGAAGGTGAGGGCGGCGGGCGGGCGTTCGCCGGGGTCGGAGGCGGGGCGGGTGGCCAGGCCCACGCGGACCAGGGACCAGTCCTCGCGGTCGGTGCGGGCGCCGTCGACGGTGACCGTGAAGCCGTTGCCGTCGGGGCGGTCGTAGTCCTGGCGGAAGCTGTTGACGAACTCCTCGGGGCGGACCGTCGACGGATCGGGCAGCCGGCCCTCGGCGAGGGTGCGGCGGGCGTAGCCGTAGGAGGCGGTGTCGACGTCGAGGGCGAAGGTGGAGAGGAGATCGGGCTCGGGCGCGAAGTCGCGGGAGGCGTCGTCCTGGTCGTCGTCGTGCCGGTCGTCCCCGTTGTATTCGGGGGCGGGGAAGCCGTCCCGGCTGTCGCCGCCTCCCTTGTTGGCGCCGTCCGCCGAGTAGCCCCCGCTGTCGCTGCTGCCGCTCCCGCCGCATCCGGTGAGCAGCAGGGCGCCCGCCGTGGTGAGCGCCAGCAGGGTGACGTTCAGCCTTCGTGTTCGGTACCGCTTCATCGTCCGTGCCCCCTTGGTCCGTTGACGTCGACTTCTGCGACTGTGACGGGCCAGGGGGCCGGAACGTGCGCTACGGAGCGTTGCGGATGAGTCTCGAAGAGGGCACGGGGACGGTCCGTCGAGACCGGTGGGTGATCTTCCGGTGACCTACGACACCACGTCCTTGCGGGCGAAACCGCGGAAGGCCAGGGCGAACAGGATGAGGGCGTACGTTACGGAAATCGCGGTGCCCTGGATCATGCCGGACCACTCGGGGCGGGGCTGTACGGCGTCCGCCCACGCGAACTGCCAGTGCGCGGGCAGGAAGTGGCGCCAGTCGCCGAGGGCGGTCACGGCGTCGAGGACGTTGCCGACGATGGTCAGGCCGACCGCGCCGCCGACCGCGCCGAGCGGGGCGTCCGTCTTGGTCGACAGCCAGAACGCCAGGCCCGCCGTCACCAGTTGGGACACGAAGACGTACGCCACGACCACCAGCAGGCGCTGCGCCGCCGTGGTTGTGTCGAGCGATCCGCCGGTCGGGATCTGCAGGGGGCCCCAGCCGTACGCCGCCGTGCCGACGGCCAGTGCGACCAGCGGCAGCAGCACCATCGCGGCCAGGCTCAGGCCGAGGGCGACCACGAGCTTGGACCACAGGAGGCGGGCCCGGGGCACGGGGGCCGCGAGCAGGTAGCGCAGGGAGGACCAGCTGGCCTCGGAGGCGACCGTGTCCCCGCAGAACAGCGCGACGGGGATGACCAGCAGGAAGCCGGCGGAGACGAACAGGTTCACGGCGGCGAAGTTGGCGCCGGACGCCGTGGCCGTGTCCATCAGGGTGATGCGGTTGCCGCCGCCGTCCGGTTCGCCGCCGATCGCGAACGCGGCCACCAGCACGAACGGCAGCACGGCCAGGATGCCGAACATCACCAGCGTGCGGCGCCGCTTGAGCTGGCGGACCAGTTCGACCCGGAGGGGCAGCGTACGGCCCGCCCGGTAGCCGGAGGCGACCTCGGTGCGCTCGGTGAGCGTGCTCATGCGGAGCCTCCGATCAGGGTGAGGAAGGCGTCTTCCAGGCGGCGGTGCGGGCCCACCGCCTGGACGGGCACCTCAAGGCGGACCAGTTCGGTGACCAGGCGCTGTGCGCTGCCGTCGGCGTCGAGCCGGACCAGGATCCCGTCGTCGGTGCGCACGGCCGAGGCGACGCCCGGGAGAGCGGCGACCTTCTCGACGACCGGTTCCTCGACGGTCGTGGCCGTGCCGACGAGGAGGGTGTCGCCGGAGCCGATGATCTCGGCGACCGGGCCCGCCTGCACGAGACGGCCGCGGTCCATCACCACGAGGTGGGTGCAGGACTGCTCGACCTCCGCCAGCAGATGGCTGGAGACGATCACCGTGCGGCCCGCGGCCGCGTAGCGGATCATCACCTGGCGCATCTCGCGGATCTGGGGCGGGTCCAGGCCGTTGGTCGGTTCGTCGAGGATGAGGAGGTCCGGGAGGCCGAGCATGGCCTGGGCGATGGCCAGGCGCTGCCGCATGCCCTGGGAGTACGTACGCACCGCGCGGGCCAGCGCGTCACCGAGGCCGGCGATCTCCAGGGCCTCGTCGAGGTGGGCGTCCTGCGGCGGGCGGCCGGTGGCCTGCCAGTACAGCTCCAGGTTCTCCCGGCCCGAGAGGTGCGGGAGGAAGCCGGCGCCCTCGACGAAGGCACCGACCCTGGACAGCACGGGCGCGCCGGGGCGGATGGCGTGGCCGAAGACGCGGATCTCGCCGGCGTCCGGCTTGATCAGGCCCATCAGCATGCGCAGCGTTGTCGTCTTGCCCGCGCCGTTCGGGCCCAGGAGGCCGAGGACCTGGCCCTTCTCGACGCGGAAGGACAGGTCCCGTACTGCGAAACGGTCCTGTGAGCCCGCATACCGCTT
Organism: Streptomyces sp. NBC_01017; assembly: GCF_045162795.1. Classification (NCBI taxonomy): domain Bacteria; kingdom Bacillati; phylum Actinomycetota; class Actinomycetes; order Kitasatosporales; family Streptomycetaceae; genus Streptomyces; species Streptomyces sp. NBC_01017. The sequence goes on along the minus strand of NZ_CP108683.1, from coordinate 6,904,485 downwards.
GCTCAAGTCGGTGATCTGGAGCGGCACTTCGGCCAGCTCCGGGTCGGGCGCGGGGGTGGCGGTGCGGCGGCGGGCCGTCAGCAGCAGGGCCAGGGCGATGCCCACGCCGGTCAGCGGCAGCCACCAGACCCAGGCCGGCAGCGGGGCCTCGGCGGTGCTCACGCCGGGCGCGGTCGGGACCGACAGGTCGCCCTTCAGGGAGACCGTGTACGTCGCCGGGGAGGCCGGGGAGGCGTAGCCGAGGTCCGTGGAGGACAGGACCAGGCGCAGGCTGTGGCCCTTCTCGATGTCGTGGTCGATGGCGGGGAGTGTGACCGTCACGTCCTTGCCGGACTTGGCGCCCTCGACGCGCAGGGGCGTGACCAGCTGCGACGGCAGCACCTGCTGGGTGCCGTCGGGGCCGACGTCGTAGACCTTGCCGAACAGGACCGCGTCCTCGCTGGTCGACCTGACGTGGACCGTCGCCGTCGGGGAGCCGGTGATGTGCAGGTTGTCGGTGACCGGCGCCGACTCGAACGCGGCGAACTGGCCCGGGAAGTCCAGCGACACCCCGACGCCTAGCGAGGACAGCTGGGCGAGGCCGCCGGAGCCGCCGAGGCCGGGCAGGGCGGAGACGGCGGGCGGGTTGGCGCCGGCCGGGTTGGCGAAGCTCTGCTCGCGGCCGGTGAGGGCGATGGACTTCCGCCCGCTCTCCAGGCCGGGGTAGGTGTCCGCGCTCGCGCCCCGCAGCATGGCCTGGCCGTCGGTGGAGTCGACGCCTCCGGTGCGGGTGACGCGGAAGGCCGGGCCGGTGTCGGCGCTCTTGTCGTCCTTGAGGTAGCGGTCGAACCAGGACTGAACGCGCCCCTGGATACGGCTCGTCTCCATGTCGCCGCCGTCATGGCCGCCGGAGATCCAGTCGACGTCGACGGGGGCGCCGTTTGCGCGGATCGCCTGCGCCGCCCGGTCGGCCTGGCCGAGCGTGAAGAGGGAGTCGGACTGGCCCTGCATGAGGAGGGTCGGCACGTCGATGCGGTCGCCGACCGCGGACGGTGAGCGCTCTTCCAGCATGGTGCGGGCCGGTGCGTCCGGGGTGCCGGACTCGGCGACCCGTTCGTACATCTCGCAGATCCGCGTCTCGAACTTGTCGCAGCCGCCGGCGGTGTTGACGAAGATGCCCGCCCAGAGCTTCTTGAAGACGCCGTTCGGGAACAGGGCGTCCGCGAGGTTCCAGTACGTGATCGCCGGGGCGATGGCGTCCACCCGGTCGTCGTGTCCGGCGGCCAGCAGTGAGATGGCGCCGCCGTAGGAGCCGCCCGCCATGCCCACGCGTGGGTCGCCGGCCTTGTCGAGTTCGACCTGGGGCTGCTTCGCCAGCCAGTCGAGCAGTCGGGAGACGTCGGCGACCTCGCCCTTCGGGTCGTTCAGGCCGACCTTGCCGGTCGACTTCCCGAAGCCGCGGGCCGACCACGTCAGGACCGCGTACCCGTCCCGGGCGAGGTCCTCGGCCTGCTGCCGTACGTCGTCCTTGCTGCCGCCGAAGCCGTGCGCGAGGAGGACGGCGGGGCGGCGGCCGCCGGAACCCGCCGTGAAGTACGAGGTGTCCACGCGCACCCCGCCGCCCATGTCCATGACCCGGTCGGTGCTGCGCACCGACGGCACGTCGTCGTCGGCGACGGCCGTCCATGTACCGGCGCCGGCGAGGACGACGACGGAGGCCGCGACGGCGATCCACCGTCGCGGCCTCCGCACGCGCCCACGCAGTCCGGGCAGTCGAAGATCCATGCTTCAACGGTACGGGGTGAACCTGTCGGCAAGTTATCGACCGAGGGCTGAATCGCGGGACCTTCCCTGGGGGTACGGCGGGGATTTTGTCTACCGCGTTCGTGGTACGACGGCGCCTTCCCCGCGCCCCTTCAGGTCTGTTGATCTTCCGGAATCGACACGAGCCACCGTGTCTCCCTGCGGGGACGCAGGTACAGCGCCCAGTACAGGGTGGCCACCGCCGTGATGCCGCCCGTCCAGAGCAGGTGACTCGTCTCCTGCTGGCTGAGGATGTACACGAGAACCACGATCAACAGCACCGGCATCGCCGGCCACAGCGGCATTCGCCAGGCGCGGGTGTGCTTGTGGGCGCCGCGGCGGGCCGACAGCGCGGCGATCGCGACGAGCAGGTACATGCCGGTCACCGAGACGCCCGTGACGCCGTACAGGGTGTCGAGGTTGACGAAGCACAGTGCGGCGCCGGGCACTCCGACGGCGAGGGTGGCGACCCACGGGGAGCCGAAGCGGCCGAGCCTGGCGAGGACGTTGTTGACCGGCTCGGGCCAGGCCTTGTCGCGGGCCGAGGCGAACAGCACGCGGGAGTTCTGGATGACCATGACGATGCCCGCGTTGATGATGGCGAGGGCTACGCAGAGGCTGACGAAGGTGCCGACCGCGGAGTTGGACCAGGCGGTGACCATCGTGCCGATGTCGCCGCCGGTCAGTTCCCCGATGTCCGAGGCGCCCAGGGTGATGGCGGCGACCGGGACCAGGATGATCACGGCGGAGATGGCGAGGGTGGCCAGCACCGTGCGGGCGACGTTGCGGCGCGGGTTCTCCAGCTCCTCGGAGAGGTAGACGGCGGTCGAGAAGCCCTGGGTGACGAAGAGGGCGATCGCGAGCCCGGAGACGACCAGCAGGCCCGTCACGGTGTCCGTACGGCCGTCCGCGCCGGCCACCTCCATCGAGACCAGGCTCGTGGGCCCGCGCTCGGCGTGGGCGAAGCCCAGCACTGCCACCACGGCCGCGGCGATGACCTCCAGGACCAGGAAGACGCCGGTGATCCAGGCGTTGGCGCGCAGGTCGAGCAGGCCGGCGAGGGTGGCGAGGAGCATGACGCCGGCGCCGGCCATCGACGGGTCGAGGTCGACGATCGGGGCGAGGTAGTCGGCCGTGCCCATCGCGATCACCGGCGGGACGACCATGACGACCAGCAGCGACAGCACGAACACCAGCCAGCCCGCGAGCCGTCCGGACAGCGTGGACACCATGGCGTATTCGCCGCCCGCGCTGGGGATGAGGGTGCCCAGCTCCGAGTAGCAGAACGCCACGGCGATGCAGAGCAGCGAACCGATGGCGATCGTCAGGGCGGTGGCGGTGCCGAGCGAGCCGAACAGGTCGGGGACGACCACGAAGAGGGTGGAGGCCGGGGTCACGCAGGAGAGCGTGAGGAGCGTGCCGCCGACGACGCCGATGGAGCGCTTGAGCTTCTTGGGGCTGTCGGACGCCTCGACGACGGCGCCCTCGACAGGGGTGAGGGTGTCGGTCACGAGGGGGATGCAACATCGACGGAAACCATCACGTCAATGGGTGTTCACCTACGGAATCCGCAGCCATGCGGCGCCATTTCACGCGTTAACGTCGCGTCAAGGCCGCCCGCAGCGCGACTTCCGGGCGTGCGGGAACCGCAGCGCGGGCCCGTAAAAAAATGGGGCCGTCCGCGATGCGGACGGCCCCGACGCCGGGCGTCAGTGGTTGCGCGGGAACGGCGGACTGCTCGCGCCGACCTGCGCGTTCGCCAGGGGCGCCCCTTTGACCAGCGGATTCAAGTGTTGTGGACCACCCAGGCGCAAAGTCCACCGCCGCCCTAGACATCATGAGACCCATGGAATCGCAGACGATCCGGCCCGGCCACCTCACCGCACACCAGACCGCGCAGCGGCTCGGCATCACGCCCGCAGGCGGATGGCCGCCGATCGCCGCGCACCTCCACCGCGAAGTTCCGCGCGGGTTCTGACAGCGCCCCCCTCCCTGCACGACAAGGCCCCCGGCCCTTCAGTGCTGGGGCCCCTTGCGTGCTACTCCAAGTCGCCGAGGCTGGCGAGCCTGATTGGGTTGGTGTGTTCCTTCGGTGAGCCCAGCTCGGTCTTCCACTGCACCCACTCCTCAATGTCGTGCTGGCGGAAACGCAGGAAATCAGGCGGGTTCGGGCGCCGGGCGGACTCCACGTCGATGTCGATGTCGGGCAGCGAGGCCCGGCGCACACGAGGACGACGGCCCGCTGTGGCTATACGTGTATCTCCGAACAGAGCCCACCCAGCGGCCCTGACGCGCCGCCGAGTTGCGCGCCAAGCGTGTGCCATCTGGCCCGAACGCCGCAGGTCAGAGTGCGCACACCGCATCCCTTATGCGGTTGGGGGCATTCCCGATTGCGCGCACACCACCGCGTGACCTCCGGCAGACGCAATCTCCCGCAATCCCCAACCGAGCCGGACCACACCGCAGCATGCTGAGGGTTCAACCTGTACAGATGGAGGGCGACATGACGCTCAGGTTCATCGGCACCACATCAGAGCACGGCAACTGCCCGACGCTGTACGAGGTCGTGGAGACGGGGGACATCGTCGTCCAGGGCGACCAGCTCACCGACCCCGAGCACCTCGCCCAGCTGCGGGACGTCGGCGAGCATGAGACGTTCGTCGTCATCCCCCGCGAGCTGCTCACCCGCTTCGCCCCCAAGGAGTGACCGTGCCGCTGATCCCCTTCGAGGCGATCACCCACCTTTTCTCGGAGTTCGAGCACACCGCCTTCCGGCTGGAGACCCGCCGCGGGTACGCCTCCGACCGGGAGGGTGCCCGGTTCCAGGCGTTCACGCGCGGCGTGCTCCCGGAGCCGGAGCCGGACCATCCGTGGAACGTCAACGTGCGGGCGAAGGCCGGGCGGGGCGCACGATTCTCCCGTGTGCGGATCATCGACGAACCACCCACGAACGGGCAGCGGTTCCTCATGGCGACTGCGGCCGGGAACGTGGCCGCTGGTGAGGACATCCGTGTCCTGCCCCGCGCCGAGGCCGTGCGGCTGGACCTGCCGGACCACGACTTGTGGCTGTTCGACTCGCGCACCCTGGTCCGCATGCACATCGACGACACCGACACCACCATCGGTGTCGAGCTGGTCGACGACCCCGACGAGGTCCTCGCCGCCTGCCGGGCACGAGATGCTGCCTGGCGCGTCGCTGTCCCTACTGCTGAGGTGTGGGCGCAGGTACGTTCGTCCGTGTGAGCACGGATTTTCAAAGCGCCAGGGTCGCCCTCGGCGTGCGGCTCCGGGAGCTGCGCGTTGAGGCCGGCCTCAACGGCAAGGACATGGCCGAGCGGCTCGGCTGGCAGCGCTCGAAGGTCTCCCGGCTGGAGACGGGCAAACAGACCGCCACGGCCGCCGACCTCGACGCGTGGGCGCAGGCCGCCGGCGCCCCGGCTGAGGGCGCCGACCTTCAGAGCCGGTTGCGCGGGATGGAGTCCCAGCAGCGTTCGTGGCGCCGCCAGTTGGCGAAGGGCCACCGCGCCGTGCAGGACCGGTACGTCGTCGAGTACCGGCAGACCGCGACCGTCCGCGGGTACGAGGCCACCGTGATCCCGGGCCTGTTCCAGACCCCGGAGTACGCCCGGCATCTGCTGGTCCACAACGCCGAGCTCATGCAGTCGCCGCGCGATACCGAGGCGGCCGTGAACGCCCGCATGCAGCGCCAGGAGGTGCTGTACCAGCCGGGCAAGTCCTTCAACGTCCTCATCTGGGAGGGCGCACTGCACGCTCTGGTGTGTCCGGCTGACGCGATGGCCGGGCAACTCGACAGGCTGGTCGGCCTGATCGGCATGAGCTCTGTCTCGCTCGGCATCATCCCGTTCGGCGTGCAACTGACGCTCACCCCCAAGCATGGGTTCTGGATCTTCGACGAGGAACGCGTGATCGTCGAGACCATCAACACCGAGTTCACGCTTGAGTCCGACGACGACGTCGTCCTGTACGGGCGAGTGTGGGATCGCCTCGCCGAGACGGCCGTTGAGGGAGCGCAGGCCCACCGGCTCATCGCCCGCGCACGGGTCGCTCTCGACCTCACGTAGGCAATCCGCCTCAACTCCCGGACCGGGTTCGCAATCGCGCGCAATCGGCACGCGCTGCCACGACGGCCGTCCCTACGGTCCTGGTCATGGCCCTACCGACGTTCACCCAGCAGTACGAGGCCGGGGACGCGTGGCTCGCCAACTCCTGCGCGCACCCGAACCTCGTACGAGACGTGTGGGCTTCCCGCATGCTCGCCCCCATCCCCTCCGGTGAGGAGTGGCTCGTCGCCGAGGCACGGCTCGCCACCGGATATCCGAGGCTGGTCCGCATCCGCGCTGAGCAGCGGGGGCCGGTCCTTGCTGACCCTGTGATGGACGTTCTGTGGTGGCTGGTCCCGCTCCACGCACCCGAGAAACTGGCCGACGTGCGACAGCTGGCGGTGAAGCCATCGGGCTGGAGCCTGCACTGCCCGCCGACCGGGTGGCAGATCGAGGGTCGCATGTGGATCACACGTCCCGACGGATCAGGGCGACTCACCGACCCTGCCGTACTCGCAGCCGCGTTCGGCCCGGGCGGCTACCGACTTCCCGCGGAGGCTTCACGATGACGATCACTGCACCCCCCACAGAGACAGAAGGGGTGGACACACCGGCGCTCGGCCAGCTGCTCGTCGAGTCGGCCCAGAGCGGCCGTGGCCGTGCTGCCGCGCAGGCCCTTGCCGAAGAGGGCACGCTCCTCGCTCGCGACAACGTGCGCGCGGCCCTGGTCATCAAGGACGCTGGCCGTATGAAGGCGAACTGGGAGGGCCTCATGGGTCGCGTCTACACCCTCGGCCTCGACGAGCAGGAACGAGCGTTCCTAGGTCTCGTGCTTTCGATGGTCGGCATTGGGATCACGCCGCTGATCGCCCTGGAGAACCTGGATGAGCGCCGTCTGTTGATCCTGATGCGGGCGCTGCCTCTGCTCGCAGGGAACGAGCGGATTGCGGTTGGCACCCGCATGTAGGGCCTCGGCGCCGGGACGGCAAAGGGCCGGCGCCGGGATAGTGCGGTCCGCCCCCGTCACCCCCGTCGGGGGCGGCCGCACGAACGCCCGCCCGCCCTCTCAGCACCCCAGGCGACACGAGAGGACGGGCGGGTTCGCGGCGCGACTGATACGCGTCTCCCCACCCCGCTCCTTACTTCGAAGGCCCCCCAGCACGGACCTAGGCGAAGAACGCAATCGGGCCATCGCGTACTCAAGGTCACAACACAGACACATGCCCTCCGCGCGGTGCGCACACGGCTGCATCATGCCGATCACGCACAAGCGCCAAGGGGGACCCATGAGTTACGACACCCAACCACTCATGCCCAACTTGCCGCCCCCGGCGCCGAGACGCGGCCGACCCATCGCATGGTTCGCCGCCGCCTGCGTGACCGCCGCCCTGATCGGCGGCGGGGTAGCCATCACCACGAAAGGCGGCGGGAGCGGCGGGGACGAGTCGATCGCGGACCCGACCGCCTGTAAAGCGAAACTCACCGAGAACTACCGCAGGGTCATGGCCAATGGAGCCAAGGGGCCCACTCCAGCCACGCCCACCGCATGCGCCGGCCTCAACGAGAAGTCGTTGAAGCGGATCACGGGCGAGGTCATCACGGAGTACCTGGACAGCGACCAGGCAGCGAAGGACTTGGCACCAGCGCTCCCCTCCCCGTCCTTGCCGGCGTCGGCGGACGTGTCGCCTGAGTGCAGGACTTGGATCAAGGCCGAATTGCTGGATGACACCGAGGAGATCGACGCGACACCTGGCTACGACGCGTGCGGGGACCTGTCCGGGGAGGAGTTGCAGGCGGCGATTGACGCGGTGGCGGAGGAACTGTCGGCGCAGATCACGCCGGAGTCGTAGCGCCCTCGTCGAGGTGGCGCCCCTACATGTCACAACTCGGGCACACCCCTCCGCGCCATGCACACGCGGCTGGATGATGCCGACCAGCCACTGACCGTCCTTGGGGGGGGACCATGCGCCGCACTACCACCACCCTGCTCGCCGCCTGCCTGCTGCTCGCCGTCGTGGCGGCCGGCTGCTCGAAGTCCGACGACGAGAACGCCAAGGACTGCGCCGCCGCGCTCACCGAACGGACCGGCAGCGATCCCGCAGACAAGCCGACCGTCAGCGAAGCCGAGAAGCGGGTCGACGCGCTCGACAAGACGCTCGCGGACATGGTCCGTTCGGGGTACACGAGCGTGGCCAAGGACGCGGCTGACACGGTGGAGCAGAAGACCAAGGAAGGCGGAAAGGGCTGGCCGGAGGCGTGTAAGGCGCTCTCGGAGGACGACTACACGGTGCTGTTGATGGCCAAGGCCATCGATGGTCTGGGCTGGACGGACAAGGGCGGTCAGTTCGACAAGCTGAAGATGGTGGAAGGTCTGGGCGACTAGGCGTTGCTGTCGTCGTGGTGAAGCCCCGCTCCGGGAGGGTTCCGGGCGGGGCCTTCGTCATGCGGTGGGCGTGTCGAGCGCCCTACGCGCCTTCCGGCGACTCACCGCCCCACCGCCCCACCGAGGCCTTCACAGGCTCCAGAAGCGCCGTCAGCAACCCGCCCGGCTGCCGATCCCGGGCATCCCGCCCCACCTCCTCGACGACCGCGCAACGCTGGAACGCCAGCCACACCGCCACGCCATCACCGTCATCGGACGGACCGCCCGCGCCGAACTCCTCGGCGTACGACCCGCTCACCGCTCCGCCGCCTTACCCAGCAGCTCATCCCTGGCCGTCTTGTCCGCCAGCCCACCCAGTTGCCCCCACCGCAGCTGCGCCAGCGGATGCCGCGCATCCCGGGCCGCCGCCGCCGACTGCATGACCGCACCCAGCAGCGCCCCACGTCAAGGTCGTATCAGAGCGACTCGGTCATACGAACGCGGCGCAGACACTGAACACCTATTCGCATCTGTGGCCCGACTCTGAGGACACGACTCGACGAGCGATCGACGGCGCGTTCAAGGCCGCAACTCAAGATCATGCGGACTCTGGGCGGACCGATGAAGCCCGCTGACCAGAAAACAGCAGGTCAGCGGGCATGCACCAGAGGTGTCAGTGGTTGCGCGGGAACCCGAGGTCGACGCCGGAGGGGGCGTCGGACGGGTCGGGCCAGCGGGTGGTGACGACCTTGCCGCGGGTGTAGAAGTGCGTGCCGTCGTTGCCATAGATGTGGTGGTCGCCGAAGAGCGAGTCCTTCCAGCCGCCGAAGCTGTGGTAGCCGACGGGGACCGGGATCGGGACGTTCACGCCGACCATGCCGGCCTCGATCTCCAGCTGGAAGCGGCGGGCGGCGCCGCCGTCCCGGGTGAAGATCGCGGTGCCGTTGCCGAAGGGCGAGGCGTTGATCAGCGCCACGCCGTCCTCGTACGTCTCGGCGCGCAGCACGCACAGGACGGGGCCGAAGATCTCGTCCTGGTACGCCTTCGCGCCGGTCGGCACCCTGTCGAGCAGGGAAATGCCGATCCAGTGGCCGTCCTCGAAGCCGTCGACCGTGTAGCCGGTGCCGTCGAGCACGACCTCGCAGCCCTCGGCCGCCGCGCCCTCGACGTAGGACGCCACCTTGTCGCGGTGCACGGCCGTGATCAGCGGGCCCATCTCGGACGTCGGGTCATTGCCGGGGCCGATCTTGATCTTCTCGGCGCGCTCGCGGATCTTCTGCACCAGCTCGTCGCCGATCGAGCCGACGGCGACGACCGCGGAGATGGCCATGCAGCGCTCGCCCGCGGAGCCGTAGGCGGCCGACACGGCGGCGTCGGCGGCCGCGTCCAGGTCGGCGTCCGGGAGGACCAGCATGTGGTTCTTGGCGCCGCCGAGAGCCTGGACGCGCTTGTGGTTGGCGGAGGCGGTGGTGTGGATGTAGCGGGCGATCGGGGTCGAGCCGACGAAGGACACGGCCTTGACGTCCGGGTGCTCCAGGAGGCGGTCGACGGCCACCTTGTCGCCGTGCACGACGTTGAAGACGCCGTCCGGGAGACCGGCCTCCGCCAGCAGCTCGGCGATCTTGATCGACGCCGACGGGTCCTTCTCGGACGGCTTCAGCACGAAGGTGTTGCCGCACGCGATGGCCATCGGGAACATCCACATCGGGACCATCGCCGGGAAGTTGAACGGCGTGATGCCCGCGACGACACCCAGCGGCTGCCGGATCGAGGAGACGTCCACGCGGCTCGCAACCTGCGTCGACAGCTCGCCCTTCAGCTGCACGTTGATGCCGCACGCGAGGTCGACGATCTCCAGGCCGCGCGCCACCTCACCGAGGGCGTCGGAGTGCACCTTGCCGTGCTCGGCGGTGATCAGCTCGGCGATCGCGTCCCGGTTGGCGTCCAGCAGCGCCCGGAACTTGAACAGGATCGAGGTGCGCTGGGCCAGCGACGACTGGCCCCAGGTCACGTAGGCCTCCTTGGCGGCCGCGACCGCTGCGTCCACCTCGTCGACCGAGGCGAACGCGACCTTCGTGGTGACCGCGCCGGTCGCCGGGTCGGTGACCGGCCCGAACGTGCCCGACGCGCCTTCGGCGGTCTTGCCGCCGATCCAGTGGTTGACGATCTTCGTCATGCCCAGTAACTCCTTCACAGATGGCGGCGTCGGGTCGAGACGTGCCGTTCGTACAGCTCCCGTGCCTTGACCGCCGACGGTCGGGTCGCGGTCTCGGCCACAGGAACATCCCACCAGGCATGCGCGGGCGGCGCGCCCGACACAGTGTCTGCCGTTTCGGTCTCGACGTAGACACATGTGGGAGTGTCCGCCGCGCGCGCCTCCGCGAGCGCCTCGCGCAGGTCACGTACGGTCTTCGCGCGCAGCACCCGCATGCCCAGGCTGGCCGCGTTGGCGGCCAGGTCGACGGGGAGCGGGGCACCCGTGAAGGTGCCGTCGGCCGCGCGATGGCGGTACGCGGTGCCGAAGCGCTCGGCGCCGGTCTCCTCCGACAGGCCGCCGATGGACGCGTACCCGTGGTTCTGCACCAGCAACACCTTGATCGCGACGCCCTCCTGCACGGCGGTCACGATCTCCGTCGGCATCATCAGATAGGTGCCGTCGCCGACCAGCGCCCAGACATTGCGTTCGGGGGCGGCCATCTTCACGCCGATCGCGGCCGGGATCTCGTAGCCCATGCAGGAGTAGCCGTACTCCAGGTGGTACTGGTCCCGGGAGCGTGCCCGCCACAGTTTGTGCAGGTCGCCGGGGAGGGAGCCGGCCGCGTTGATGATCACGTCCGACTCGTCGACGAGCGCGTCCAGCGCGCCGAGGACCTGCGGCTGCGTCGGCCGTACGTCGGGCTCGTCGGCCTCGTAGCAGGCGTCGACGCGCTGCTCCCAGCGCTCCTTGTCCTCGGTGTACTCGGTGACGTAGGAGTCGGCGACCCGGTGGTCGTGCATCTCCAGCCTCTCGGTCAGCTCCTCCAGGCCGGTGCGGGCGTCCGCGATCAGCGGCATGCCGGCGAGCTTGTGGCCATCGTGGGGCGCGATGTTGAGGTTGAGGAAGCGCACGCCCTCGCCGGTGAAGAGGGTGCCGGAAGCGGTGGTGAAGTCGGTGTAGCGGGTGCCGACGCCGATCACCAGGTCGGCGGTGCGGGCGAGTTCGTCGGCGGTGGCGGTGCCGGTGTGGCCCACTCCGCCGACGTCCTGGGCGTGGTCGTGGCGCAGGGAGCCCTTGCCGGCCTGCGTGGAGGCGACCGGGATACGGGTGGCCTCCGCGAACTCGGCGAGGGCCTCCTCCGCGCGGCTGTGGTGGACGCCGCCGCCTGCGATGACGAGAGGACGCCGGGCGGCGCGGATCATCCGTACGGCCTCGGCGAGTTCGGTCGGGTCGGCGCCCGGACGCCGTACGGCCCAGACGCGCTCGGCGAAGAACTCCTCCGGCCAGTCGTACGCCTCGGCCTGGACGTCCTGCGGCAGCGCGAGGGTGACCGCGCCCGTCTCGACGGGGTCCGTGAGCACCCGCATGGCATGGAGGGCCGACGGGATCAGGGCCTCGGGCCGGGTGATCCGGTCGAAGTACTTCGACACCGGGCGCAGACAGTCGTTCACCGACAAATCGCCCGCGTACGGCACTTCGAGCTGCTGGAGGACCGGGTCGGCGGGGCGGGTGGCGAAGATGTCGCCGGGCAGGAGCAGGACCGGGAGGTGGTTGACGGTCGCGAGGGCGGCGCCGGTGACGAGGTTGGTCGCGCCGGGGCCGATGGACGTGGTCACGGCGTGCGTGGAGAGGCGGTTCGACTGGCGGGCGTAACCGACCGCCGCGTGCACCATCGCCTGTTCGTTGCGGCCCTGGTGGTACGGCATGACCTCGCCGTACTCGATGAGCGCCTGGCCGATCCCGGCGACGTTGCCGTGGCCGAAGATGCCCCAGGTGGCGCCGATCAGCCGCTGTCGTACGCCGTCGCGTTCGGTGTACTGGGCGGACAGGAAGCGGACGAGCGCCTGTGCGACCGTGAGCCTCGTCGTTGAGGTCATCGGTAACCCCCTGTGCCTTCTGCGTGGTCCGGATGGAAGCAGATCCGCCACTCCTGTACGGCTCCGCCGCCCCCTGTGGCTCGACGGCGTGCACCGCCCCTCAGGTGATCAACGCCGTTGCGAAACCGTCTCCTTCGGCCATCAGGCCGAGTGCGCGCCTTCCGGGCTCGGCGCTGGACGCACACGGCACGCCACAGCCGGCGGCGACCGCGCTGCAGGCCCGAAGCTCTGCCACAGGGCGGGTGACGCAGTACATGTCGTGGCCGCAAAGGCTCTTCGACAAAGACCTCCGGCGCGGGGCCGTAGCGGGCGGGGAGTCTTCGCTCGCACTTCGCTCCTGCCAAAGCAAAGCGGCCACCCGCGCCGGAGGCGATCTGTGCCCGGGCGTCACGGGGCACGTCGGCGAAGTCGGTGACTCCACTGAATACGCTTCCCCGGCCCAGGAGTTGGTACTTCTCGTTGTCGATGTCCACGGTGCATCCGCCGTTCAGCGGAAGCACGATCCATTCACTGTCCCCGGTGGTGAACATGTGCGTGCCACCGGGCTCCCACTCCACGATCCGCAGGCTGCTGTGGGTCCCGTTGCCCGTCCCGGCGTGCGGCCCGTTGTTCGTCCCGTTGTGCGGCTCGTGGTTCGTCATAAGGCCCTCACAGCAGTCCTACAGCGGTGTCGACGGCACCGGCCACGTCCCCGTCCGCCGGGTAGAGCAGCGAGCGTCCGACCACCAGGCCCCGCACGGTGGGCAGTTGGAGTGCCCCGCGCCACTTCTCGTATGCCCCGTCCTGGTCGTCGCCGACCTCACCGCCGAGCAGAACCGCCGGCAGCGTGGAGGTCTGCATGACCTCGGCCATGTCGTCGGGGTTCTCGGTGACCGGGAGCTTCAGCCAGGTGTAGGCGGAGGTGCCGCCGAGACCGGAGGCGATCGCGATGGACTTGGTGACGGCCTCGGCGGACAGGTCGTTGGCGACCTTGCCCTCGGGGGTGCGGTGGCTGATGAACGGCTCGACGAAGACCGGGAGTTGACGCGCCGCCATCTCGTCGACGGCGCGGGCGGTGGACTCCAGGGTGGTGAGGGAGCCCGGGTCGTCGTAGTCGATCCGCAGGAGCAGCTTGCCGGCGTCGAAGCCGAGGCGCTGGATGTCCTCGGGGCGGTGGCCGGTGAAGCGGTCGTCGAGTTCGAAGCTCGCGCCCTGGAGGCCGCCGCGGTTCATGGATCCCATGACGACCTTGCCGTCGAGGGCGCCGAGCAGCAGCAGATCGTCCAGGATGTCGGCGGTCGCGAGGACGCCGTCGACGCCGGGGCGACGGAGCGCAAGGCAGAGGCGTTCCAGCAGGTCGGCGCGGTTGGCCATGGCGAGTTTGCGGTCGCCGACACCGAGGGCGCCGCGGGCCGGGTGGTCGGCGGCGACGATCATCAGCCGGCCTGAGTCGCCGAGCAGCGGGCGACGGGCGCGACGGACGGCCGCCTCCGCGATCGCCTCGGGGCGCTGGGTGCGCAGGCGGACGAGTTCCCCTATGTCTACGGTCACTTGACGGCCCCCGCGGCGATCGCGGCCTCGATCTCGTCCGGCGTCGGCATCGCGGAGGAACACTCCAGGCGGGAGGCGACGATGGCACCGGCCGCGTTGGCGTGCCGCATGATCTTCTCCAGGTCCCAGCCTTCGAGCAGGCCGTGGCAGAGGGAACCGCCGAAGGCGTCACCGGCGCCGAGGCCGTTGAGCACGTTCACGGGCAGCGGCGGCACCTCGGCCTGGTCGCCCTTGTTGTTGAGGGCGAGGACGCCCTTGGGGCCCTGCTTGACGACCGCGACCTCGACACCGGCGTCCAGCAGCGCGCGGGCCGCGGCATGCGGTTCGCGCACGCCGGTCGCGACCTCCACCTCGTCGAGATTGCCGACGGCGACGGTGGTGTGCTTCAGGGCCTCGGCGTAGAAGGCGCGTGCCGCGTCGGGGGCGCTCCAGGCCGTGTCCTTCCAGAACATGGGGCGCCAGTCGAGGTCGAAGACCGTCGTACCGGACTTGGCGCGATGGGCGAGCGCCGCCAGCGTCGCCGTACGGCTGGGCTCCTCGCTCAGGCCGGTGCCGGTGACCCAGAAGATGCGGGCGTCACGGACGGCGTCGAGGTCCAGCTCGTGGGCGTCGATCTCCAGGTCCGGGGCCTTGGGCTGCCGGTAGAAGTACAGCGGGAAGTCGTCCGGCGGGAAGACCTCGCAGAAGGTGACCGGGGTCGGCAGGCCGGGGACCGGGGTGACCCAGCGGTCGTCGACGCCGAAGCCCTTCAGGGCCTCGTGGAGGTAGGTGCCGAAGGGGTCGTCGCCGGTGCGGGTGATCACCGCGGTACGGCGCCCCAGGCGGGCCGCGGCGACCGCGACGTTGCTCGCCGAGCCGCCGAGGAACTTGCCGAAGGACGTGACCTGCGGCAGCGGGACGCCGGTCTGCAGGGGGTAGAGGTCCACTCCGATCCGCCCCATGGTGATCAAGTCGTACGCCATCGGCTTCCCTCGGTCTCCCTTTGCAGCGGCGCTGCTGTCAGCGTTGCGCTTCGGCTCTCTTCGGCTTTCTAGCCTGACCGGGGAGGGCTGTCAATATTTTGTCCGGACATTCGAACCAGGCCCTGCGGGGAGAGGCGGGGCGCCTAGGCGTCTGCCGGGTTCTGTGGTGGGGCGTGTGCGGGTTTTGGGGGGCTTGTCGCGCCCACGCGGCGGAGCCGCAAGTCAACACAGCCCCGCGCCCCTGGGGGGTGCAGCAGGCGCTGGCTGTCAATGTGCCGCGCCCTGTGTGACTCGTGTGCCTTTGCAGCACTCGTGTCACAAAGGCACCTTCCGTGTCACACATGTCGCATGTACGCAGGTCTTGCGTCACACCCGGTGCACAGGCACTGTCCCCTTCTCACGGTGCGTCGTTGACCGGGCACAGGCTTTGTGATCGCCAGCGCAGCGCACGGTACCCCCGACGACCGTCCCCGGTCGCCGCCGCGGCGCGCGCAGGGAGGTGCAACCGATGACCGACCGAAGGCTCTGGTCCTACAAGGAGATCGCGGCTCACATCAAGGTGCAGCCGGACACCGTGCGGTCCTACCGCAAGCACGGTTTGCTGCCGCCGCCCGACCATGTGGAGAGCGGCAAGCCCTTCTGGTACGCCGACACCGTCCGGGCGTGGGTCGCATCCCGCCCGGGCAACCGCGGGCGCAGATCGGATTGACCTCCCGGGAAGTCGTCCTCCCGGAAAAAATCGACTGTGCCCCCACCGCCCCTTGGGGCACAGTCGCCCCATGAGTTTCTCCGTCAAACCCACCCTGACAGGCGACAGGACCGTGCTCCGCCCGTTCACCGAGGCCGACGCCGAGGGCATGTGGGAGATCATCGGCGACCCGGAGGTCCAGAGCTACACCGGGGATTCGCCCAACGAGCTCACCCCGCAACGGCTGCGCTCCTGGTACGGCACCCGCTCCGACCAGCCCGACCGCCTCGACCTCGCCGTCACCGACCGCGCCACCGGCGAACTCGTCGGTGAGGTCGTGCTGTACGAGTGGGATCCCGACGCCCGCAGCTGCACCTTCCGCACCCTGATCGGACCGCGCGGCCGGGGCCGGGGCCTGGGCACCGAGGCCACCCGGCTCATCGTCGGCCATGGCTTCGAGCAACTGGCGCTGCACCGGATCCAGTTGGAGGCGTATGCCTACAACCTCCGCGCCCTGCACGTCTACGAGAAGGTCGGTTTCGTGGTCGAGGGAGTCCGGCGGGAGATCGAGCTGCGGGACGGCGAGTGGGTCGACGAGGTGCTGATGGCTCTCCTCGACCACCAGTGGGCCGCGCTCAACTCCGCGGACCTCAACTCCGGCAGTCCCAGCTCCACCCATCCCGACTCCACCCATCCCGACTCCAGGGATCTCAGCTCCACGGCTCGATGACCGTCACCCCCGCTCCCGGCGCCGTCCCGAGCGCCGTCAGTGCCGACGGCGCCGCGTCCAGCGTGATCGTCGACGTCACCAGCAGATCGGGCCGCAACGCGCCCGACCGCACCAGCTCCAGCATCGGCGGGTAGGTGTGGGCGGCCATGCCGTGGCTGCCCAGCAGTTCGAGTTCGAGGGCGATCGCGCGGGCCATGGGGACGGGGGTCGTGCCGGACTCCGAGGGGAGCAGGCCGACCTGGATGTGCCGACCCCTGCGGCGCAGGCTGTTGACGGAGGCGGCGCAGGTGGTGGGTGAGCCTAGGGCGTCCAGGGAGAGGTGGGCGCCGCCACCGGTCAGGGCGTGGATCGCCGCCGCCGTGTCCGGTGTGCTCAAGGCGTCCACGCACTGGGCCGCCCCGAACTTCCGCGCCAGGTCCAGGGCCTGCGGTGAGACGTCCACCGCCACGACCCTCGCGCCCGCCGCCGCCGCGATCATCACCGCCGACAGACCGACCCCGCCGCAGCCGTGCACGGCGACCCACTCCCCCGCCGCCACCCTGCCCTGCTGCACAACCGCCCGGAACGCCGTGGCGAACCGGCAGCCCAGCGAGGCCGCCGTCGCGAACGACATCTCCTCGGGTACGGCGACGAGGTTGACGTCGGCGTGGTCCAGCGCCACGTACTGGGCGAAGGAGCCCCAGTGGGAGAAGCCGGGCTGGGTCTGGCGCTCGCAGACCTGCTGGTCGCCGGCTGCACACGCCGCGCAGCTGCCGCAGGCGCACACGAACGGCACGGTGACCCGGTCGCCGGGGCGCCAGGCGGTCACCCGGTCCCCCACCGCCTCGATCACGCCGGCGAGTTCATGGCCCGGCACATGGGGCAGCCGGATGCCGGGGTCGTGGCCCTGCCAGCCATGCCAGTCACTGCGGCACAGCCCCGTCGCCTCGACCCGCACGGTCACTCCGTGGAGGGCCGGGTGCGGGTCGGGCACCTCACGCACGTCGGCCGCTTCGCCGTACCGCTCGAACACCACTGCCCGCATGCCGGTCTCCCTTCGGCCGCGCCCCTTGCACGGAGATCATCAGGAACGCTAGACGCTCCACCCGGTTTGCGGTACGGCACCCGCGCCCGCTCGGAGGTCAGCGGTCCGCGCTCACCTTGTCCCGCTCCTCAGCGGGCTCGGCCGCCGGGGCCGGCGTCGGTTCGTCGCCCGACTCGCTGACTCCGAACCGCTCGTGGAAGCGCCGCAGCGGTCCCGGGGCCCACCAGGTGGCCCGGCCGGTGAGACGCATGACCGCCGGGACCAGAAGGCTGCGGACGATCATCGCGTCCATCAGCACCGCCAGGGCGATGCCGAGGCCGAGCATCTTGGTGTTGGTCACCCGCGAGGTGCCTATCGCGACCATCACCACCGCGAGGATCACGGCGGCCGCGGTGATCAGTCCTCCGGTGCGCTGCAGACCGTGGCGGACCGCCTGGTCGTGGTCGCCCGTCGTGTCGTACTCCTCCTTGATGCGGGAGAGCAGGAACACGCCGTAGTCCATCGACAGGCCGAAGGCGACGCAGAACATCAGCACGGGGAGGGTCGTCTCTATCGAGCCGGGGGTGGTGAAGCCGAGCAGGCCGGACAGATGGCCGTCCTGGAAGATCCAGACCACCGCGCCGAACATCGCCGTCAGGCTCAGCGCGTTGAGCAACACCGCCTGGATCGGGATCAGCACGCTGCCCGTCAGCAGGAACACCAGCAACAGGGTGACGATCGCGATGAAGGCGGCCGCCAGGGGCAGGCGCTCGGCTATCGCGTCCTTGGAGTCGACCAGGACCGCGGCCGCTCCGGTCACCTTGGTGTCGAACGGTGCCTGTGTGGCGCGCAGCTCGTCCACCAGCCGCTGGGCCGGGTCGTCGACCGCCTCGCCCTTCGGGAGCACGGTGAAGTACGCCGAGTCGCCCCGCACCAGCGGCCCGTCGACCCGGAGCACCTCCGGGAGAGCGGCGATCCGCTGCTTGTAGTCGGCGTACTGCGCCTGCGTCGCGCGTCCCTCGGCGAGCACCTCCAAGCCGCCGCCGGGGCTGCCCGGGAAGCCGTCGCGGATGTGCTGCTGCACGACATGGGACTCGGCGCTCGACGGCAACTGGCGGTCGTCGGCGGTGCCGAACTTCACGCCCAGGAAGGGCAGCCCGAGAAGGACCAGCACGGCGGTGGTGCCCAGGGCGAAGAAGGGGGCGCGGCGCATGACGAGGTTCGCCGTGCGGGCCCAGGCCTTGGCTTCCGAGGCGCCGGACGGGCCGGTCGTGCCTGGCGTGCCCGACGTGACGGACGTGACGGACGTGCCAGAGGTGCCGGGCTCCTGAGTGGACGCCTTCGCGTCCTGCTGCCCGCTCGCGCGCCGACCGCGGCGGAACAGGCGGCGCAGATCCAGGGAGTTGACCCGGTGGCCGAGCAGGACCAGTGCCGCGGGGAGGAGGATCAGCGCGGCTGCCGCGGCCAGCAGCACCACCGCGATCCCGGCGTAGGCGAAGGACCGCAGGAAGTACTGCGGGAAGAGCAGCATCGCCGCGAGGGACACCGCGACCGTGAGGGCCGAGAAGAGGACGGTGCGGCCGGCCGTGCGCAGGGTCGTGCCGACCGCGGTCAACGGTTCGGCGCCGGTGGTGAGTTCCTCGCGGAAGCGCCGGACGATGAAGAGGGCGTAGTCGACGGCCAGACCCAGCCCCAGGGCCGTCGTGAGGTTCATCGCGAAGACCGAGACGTCGGTGACCTCGGTGAGGCCGCGCAGCACGGCGTTCGTACCGAGGATGGCGACGATGCCGATGCCGAGCGGCAGCAGGGCCGCGACCGCGCTGCCGAAGACCATCACCAGCAGCACCAGCGTGACCGGCAGGGCGATCACCTCGGCCCGGATCAGGTCCTCCTGGATGATCGTCTGCATCTCGTGACGCACCGCGACCGGGCCGCCCACCCTGACGTCCACCGGGCCGTGCGCACCCCGGAACTCGGGAGCGATGCGGTCCAGGGTCTCCCCCGCCTCCTTCTCCTCGCCGGTGATGCGGGCAGCGATCAAAGCCTCATGGCCGTCCTCGGCGCGCAGGGCGGTAGCCGCCGAGGGGTCCGCCTGCCAGTAGGAACCGACTCCTGTGATCCCCTTCTCGCCGGCCAGGCGCGCGACGATCCGCCGCGCCTCCGCGGCGACCGCGGGGTCGTCCACCGAGGCGTCTCCCGCGTCCACGAGCAGCAGGAGGTTGGGCTGAGAGGCGGGGAACTCGCGCTCCAGCGCCTTGGTCGCGTACGTCGACTCGGCGTTCGGGTCCTCCCAGCCGCCGCTGCCCAGCCGGTCGGCGACGCCGCTGCCGGCCAGCACGGCGAGAGCGGTGATCACCAGGGCCACGAGCAGCGACAACCGGGGGCGTGCCGTCACGAAACGGGTCCAGCCTCCGACGCGGGGCGGCCTGTTGACTTCGGTCATGGTGCGGTGTCCCCTTCACACTGATCCATGCTGTGCGCCGCCCGGGCAGCATGAAGCCGTCACTGCCATAGACTGACAAACACGAGAGATCGCTCGCGTTTCCCAAGAATGCGAGCGACCGCTCGCGTTTGTCAATCGCGTTCGGAGAACTGGGGATAACGCGTGTCCGCCAACCGGGAGAAGGACGACCAGGTCCAGCAGGAGAAGGAGCAGCCGCGCCGCCGCCAGGCCCGCGGCGAGCGCCGTATCGCCCAGCTGCTCGATGCCGCGGCGGCCGTCTTCACCAGCACGGGCTACACGGCCGCCAGCACCAACGCCATCGCCCGCGAGGCGGGCGTCTCGCCGGGCACGCTGTACCAGTTCTTCCCGAACAAGGAAGCGATCGCGATCGAGCTGGGCGACCGCCTCATGCACGAGATGCGCGAGACGTACGGCGAGGCACTCGCCCCGGTCGACCCCGCGACTCCCCTGGACGAGGCCGTCGGCTCGGCCGTCGACCGGTTCATCGCCTTCAACTGCGAGCACCCGGTGTTCTTCGCGCTGATGCACGGCCCCGACATCCCCGGCCGTATCGCCGAGGAGCACGACGCCCTGCACGCGACTCTGCTGTCCCGGATCGAGGACCTGCTGTCCTCGTTCCTGCCCGATGCCGTCCCGGCCGACCTCACCCGGACCGCCCATATGTGCCTGGGCATGTACAAGGTGGGTCTGGAGCTGGTTCTCGGCCACGAGGGCGTCGAGCGCGACGCCTACGTCCAGGAACTGAAGAACGCCCTGATCCGCTACCTCGACCCGCTGGTGGGCGACCGGCCCGGCCGCCCCGACCCGGCCCGAACGGCGACGTGACGCAGCTCTGCTGCAAGGTGCGCATAGATCAGCTCCGGAGTACGAGGGCCCCCGCCTCGACCCACTGTCCGTCGCCCGGCGCCGACCCGCATCCCGGGACGATGGCGCCGGACGCACTCATGTTCGGCCACACCTCGGGCGGT
This sequence comes from Streptomyces sp. NBC_01017, assembly GCF_045162795.1. NCBI lineage: Bacteria > Bacillati > Actinomycetota > Actinomycetes > Kitasatosporales > Streptomycetaceae > Streptomyces > Streptomyces sp. NBC_01017. Next base: position 6,883,861 of record NZ_CP108683.1, on the reverse strand, counting down.
TCGTGCCGCACCCTCGGGTGTCTCGCGCCGTACCGTCAGGCGCCGACCCCCCTTGGGGAAATACCCCGCAGGGGTATACCTTGGAGATGAAGGACCCCCTGGGTCCCCACAGCCCCACAGCCCCACCTGCCTCGACGAGGAGATCCACATGACCGCCCCGACCGACACCCCGGGTTCCGTCACCGCCGTCTACAAGGTGAGCGGCATGAGCTGCGGACACTGCGAGGGCGCCGTCACCGGCGAGATCTCCGAACTCCCCGGTGTCAGCTCGGTGAAGGCCGTCGCCTCCACCGGCGAGGTCACGGTCGTCTCCGCGGCCCCGCTGGAGGAGGAGGCCGTACGCGCGGCCGTCGACGAGGCAGGCTTCGAGCTGGTCGGCAAGGCCTGAGCCTGGCCATGACCCGCGCCACCGACCAACCTCCGATAACCGAGGCACCGGGCGCGCCCGCGACGGCCGCCCCCTCGCAGGTCGAGCTGCTCATCGGCGAGATGACCTGCGCCTCCTGCGCGGCCCGCGTCGAGAAGAAGCTCAACCGCATGGACGGCGTGACCGCCACGGTGAACTACGCGACGGAGAAGGCGAAGGTCAGCTTCCCGGCGGGCATCCAGGTCGCCGACCTGATCGCCACCGTGGAGCGGACGGGCTACACCGCCGAGGAGCCGGCTCCCCCGGAACCCACGTCCGACGAGCCCCCGGAGGACGCCGAACTGACCGGCTACCGCCGGCGTCTGACCGTCTCCGCGCTGCTCGCCGTTCCCGTCATCCTGCTGTCGATGATCCCGGCCCTGCAGTTCGACAACTGGCAGTGGCTCGCGCTCACCCTCGCCTCCCCGGTCGTCGTCTGGGGCGGACTGCCCTTCCACCGGGCGGCGTTCACGAACGCCCGGCACGGCGCGGCGACCATGGACACGTTGATCTCGATGGGCACCCTCGCGGCGTACGGCTGGTCGCTGTGGGCGCTGTTCCTGGGCGTGGCGGGCATGCCTGGCATGCACGACACCTTCGAGTTCACCGTCTCCCGTGTGGACGGCGCCTCGCAGATCTACCTCGAAGTGGCCGCCGGGGTCGTCACCTTCATCCTCCTCGGCCGCTACCTGGAGGCCCGCTCCAAGCGCCGCGCGGGAGCGGCACTGCGGGCCCTGATGGAGCTCGGCGCGAAGGATGTCGCCGTACTGCGCGACGGACGCGAGGTCCGCGTCCCGGTCGGCCGGCTTACGGTCGGCGACCGGTTCGCCGTACGGCCCGGCGAGAAGATCGCCACCGACGGCACCGTCGTCGAGGGCTCCTCCGCGGTGGACGCCGCCCTGCTGACCGGCGAGTCCGTGCCGGTGGACGTGACCGTCGGCGACGCGGTCACCGGGGCGACGGTCAACGCGGGCGGCCGGCTCGTCGTCGAGGCGACCCGGGTCGGCGCCGACACGCAGCTCGCCCGGACGGCGAAGCTGGTCGAGGAAGCACAGAACGGCAAGGCCGAGGTGCAGCGGCTCGCCGACCGGATCTCCGCGGTGTTCGTACCGGCGGTCATCCTCCTCGCGGTCGCCACGTTCGGCGCGTGGCTCGGCCTCACCGACGACACGGTCGCCGCCTTCACCGCGGCCGTCGCCGTACTGATCATCGCCTGCCCGTGCGCCCTGGGCCTCGCCACGCCCACGGCCCTCATGGTCGGCACGGGACGCGGCGCCCAGCTCGGCATCCTGATCAAGGGCCCCGAGGTGCTGGAGTCCACGCGCCGGGTCGACACCGTCGTCCTGGACAAGACCGGCACGGTCACCACCGGCCGCATGACCCTCCAGAAGGTGTACGCCGCCGACGGCACCGACGAGGACGAGGTGCTGCGGCTCGCGGGCGCCGTGGAGCACGCCTCCGAGCATCCCGTCGCCCGGGCGGTCGCCGCGGGCGCGGAGCAGCGCGTCGGGCGGCTGCCGCAGGTCGAGGGGTTCGAGAACGTGCCCGGGCGAGGCGTACGCGGGCGCGTGGAGGGCCGTGACGTGGTCGTGGGGCGCCTCTACGACGTGCTGCCCAGCGGGCTGGCCCGCGCCAGGGAAGAGGCCGAGAGAGGCGGTCGTACGGCCGTCGTGGTCGGGTGGGACGGGGCGGCCCGCGGTGTCGTCGCCGTCGCGGACGCGGTGAAGCAGACCAGCGCCGAGGCGGTGCGCGAGCTGCGCGCGCTGGGGCTCACTCCGATGCTGCTGACCGGGGACAACCGGGCCGTCGCCGAGGCGGTGGCGGACGCGGTCGGCATCGGTGCCGATCAGGTGATCGCGGAGGTCCTGCCCGAGGACAAGGTCGAGGCCGTACGGCGGCTGCGGCGCGAGGGGCGCTGCGTGGCCATGGTGGGCGACGGCGTCAACGACGCGGCCGCGCTTGCCACCGCCGATCTGGGTCTTGCCATGGGGACGGGGACGGACGCGGCGATCGAGGCGAGCGATCTGACGCTGGTGCGCGGTGATCTGCGGGTGGCGGCGGACGCCATCCGGCTGTCGCGGCGGACGCTCGCCACGATCAAGGGCAACCTCGTGTGGGCCTTCGGGTACAACGTCGCCGCGTTGCCGCTGGCCGCGGCGGGGTTGCTGAATCCGATGATCGCGGGGGCCGCGATGGCCTTTTCGTCGGTTTTCGTGGTGTCGAACAGCCTGCGACTTCGGACTTTTCGGTGAAGGCTACGGACTTTTCGGCGAAGTCCGAGTAAGAACCCCTCTGGAGTCCGGCGCCAGGCTCACATAAGCTCTTCACAAGACTCGCGCATCGTCCTTACGCTTGGGTCCCGATCGCCATATCGGGGCTCTTGCGTAGCTAACGGACATATGCAAGAGACGCAGATCACAGTGATGTGAACGTAACCATCGAAGGGGTTCGACGGTCTAAGTTGACGATGTCAGGCAGCGTCTTGGGGGGCGTTGGTTGGCATCTGAGGATGTCTTGGGGGACTTCCTCAGAGTTGCGTTGCCGGGGCACGTACGTCGGGAAGCTTTGAGCGGCCCTCCCGACCGTGCGCTGTCCCGGCAGACCGCACACAGCAGTAGTACGGCGAGTTCTGCTCGTTTTGCTCAACTGCACGGCAGTAACACAGCGATTCAGGCGCTGTTCTCTCAGACGCCCGGCCGGATCCCGTGGGGGGAATCCGCACCGGGACATGGGAAGGCGCCCTGGACGTCGGCCCGTGGGGGGACCGCCGCCAGGGCGCCTTCTGCTATCCGCACCCGCCCGGAACGAGTCGCGTCCCTCGACGCCGCGCCCCTGCCGCCCCGGCACCCAGCCTCCGGCCGAGCCACCCCCGCGAGGATCGGGCGCCGAGAAGCGCCCCGCCCCTCACCGGCAGATGCCGGCACTCCCCGCAGACCTCGCACCCCCGCCCCCACTCCATCGCGACTACGGCACCGCCCACCAACCGGCCAAGCAGCACGGGACGACTCCCGCCTCCCGTACGCGCCGGCCCAACAGGCCACCCGGGGCACCCCGGCCCGGACCCGGAGCAGCAGCCCGCCGGCGGGACACCGAGAAGCACCCCGCCAGGACGCCCTCCGCCGCGCGCACCCCACACCCAAGAACCCGACCCCCACCGAAGCCACCCGCACGACTCCGCACACGAGACCCGAGCAACCGGCCGCCGAGAAGCACCGCGCCCCTCACCGGCAAACTGCCGATATCCCGGCCCGCCACTCAGCCACGCCCCGTCCACGGCCGCGACCCACCATGACCAGGGCACCGCCCGTCGGCCAGGCAGTACGGGACGACTCCCGTACGCGCCGGCCCAGGCCACCCGGGGCACCCCAAGCCCGGACCCGGAGCAGCAGCCCGCCGGCGGGACACCGAGAGGCACCCCGCCCGGGCGCCCTCGGCCGCACGCAACGCAGCCACGCCCCTCCCCTGGCCGCGACCCACCATGACCACGCCGCGGCCGACCAGGCAGAGGACCGGCTCCCGCGCAAGCCACCAGAGCCCCCGTCCCCGACCCCGCCCCCGACCCGAGAAGCACCCCGCACGCACAAGAGCCCCACGCCCGACCGAAGTCGTGCGCAGGGCTCTGCATACGGGATCCGTGTGACGGCGCCGGCGATCGCGGCGCCCCACCGGCAGGTGTCAGCGCTCCTCGACCGGGACGAAGTCGCGCTCGACCACGCCCGTGTAGATCTGGCGCGGGCGGCCGATGCGGGAACCCGGCTCCTTGATCATCTCGTGCCACTGGGCGATCCAGCCCGGGAGGCGGCCGAGGGCGAACAGGACCGTGAACATCTCGGTCGGGAAGCCCATGGCCCGGTAGATCAGGCCGGTGTAGAAGTCGACGTTCGGGTAGAGGTTGCGCGAGACGAAGTACTCGTCGGAGAGCGCGTGCTCCTCCAGCTTCAGGGCGATGTCCAGCAGCTCGTCGGACTTGCCGAGGGCGGAGAGGACGTCGTGCGCCGCCGCCTTGATGATCTTCGCGCGCGGGTCGAAGGACTTGTACACCCGGTGGCCGAAGCCCATCAGGCGGACGCCGTCCTCCTTGTTCTTCACCTTGCGGATGAAGGAGTCGACATCGCCGCCGTTGGTCTGGATGCCCTCGAGCATCTCCAGGACGGACTGGTTGGCGCCGCCGTGCAGCGGGCCCCAGAGGGCGGAGATGCCGGCCGAGATCGACGCGAACATGTTCGCCTGCGACGAGCCCACCAGGCGGACCGTCGACGTGGAGCAGTTCTGCTCATGGTCGGCGTGCAGGATGAGGAGCTTGTCGAGGGCGGAGACCACGACCGGGTCCAGCTCGAACTCCTGGGCCGGGACCGAGAAGGTCATGCGCAGGAAGTTCTCGACGTAACCGAGGTCGTTGCGCGGGTAGACGAACGGGTGACCGATCGACTTCTTGTACGCGTACGCCGCGATCGTCGGAAGCTTGGCGAGCAGGCGGATCGTGGAGAGGTTGCGCTGACGCTCGTCGAACGGGTTGTGGCTGTCCTGGTAGAACGTGGACAGCGCCGAGACCACCGACGACAGCATGGCCATCGGGTGGGCGTCGCGCGGGAAGCCCTTGTAGAAGTTCTTGACGTCCTCGTGCAGCAGCGTGTGCTGCGTGATCTCGTTCTTGAACGTCGAGAGCTCGTCGACGGTGGGCAGCTCACCGTTGATCAGCAGGTAGGCCACCTCCAGGAAGGTGGAGCGCTCGGCCAGCTGCTCGATCGGGTAGCCGCGGTACCGGAGGATCCCCTGCTCGCCGTCGAGGTAGGTGATGGCGGATTTATAGGCGGCGGTGTTGCCATATCCGCTGTCCAGCGTCACCAGACCGGTCTGGGCGCGGAGTTTGCCGATGTCAAAGCCATTGTCGCCGACGGTGCTGTCAATCACCGGGTAGGTGTACTCGCCGTCGCCGTACCGCAGTACTACAGAGTTGTCGCTCACGTCTTCCCTCACCGACGTTGTGCCTCATCTTCGAGGTTGCCCTGACTGTCTCTACCCTCCCCCATTCGGCTCAGGAGAGTGCACTCGGGGTCGACCATTGGGCCTATTGGCGGCACTGAGTGCCGCCAACCTGTCATCCTGCCCCCTGTTTTCCCCATCTGGAAGGGCTCTGTGACCTTCACGACTCGTTTGATCGATCATTTTTTTCGACGCCTCGCGAAGCGCCAGGTCAGAAGCGTGCCCCGCGATGGGTCGAAAGCAGGTTCAGGAGCCCGCCAGCCGGAAGTCGAGCGCCGTGCAGCGCCGCCCCGCCGACACCGTCCGCACCGCCTGGCCGATCGCCTTGCGCGAACCGACGAGGACGACCAACTGCTTCGCCCGGGTCACCGCCGTGTACAGCAGATTCCGCTGGAGCATCATCCATGCTCCGGTGGTGACGGGGATCACCACTGCGGGATATTCACTTCCCTGTGAACGGTGGATGGTCACCGCGTACGCATGCGCCAGTTCGTCCAGTTCATCGAATTCGTACGGAACCTCCTCGTCCTCGTCCGTCAGCACCGTGAGGCGCTGGTCGACCGGGTCGAGCGAGGTGACCACGCCCACGGTGCCGTTGAAGACGCCGTTCTTCCCTTTCTCGTAGTTGTTGCGAATCTGGGTGACCTTGTCGCCGACGCGGAAGACCCGGCCGCCGAACCGCTTCTCCGTGAGATCGGGGCGCCCGGGCGTGATGGCCTGCTGGAGCAGGCCGTTCAGCGTGCCCGCGCCCGCGGGGCCCCGGTGCATGGGAGCCAGGACCTGCACGTCCCGGCGTGGATCGAGGCCGAACTTGGCCGGAACCCGACGGGCCGCCACATCCACCGTGAGCCGGCCGGCCTCCTCCGTGTCGTCCTCGACGAAGAGGAAGAAGTCCTTCATGCCGTCGGTGACGGGGTGCTGCCCGGCGTTGATCCGGTGGGCGTTCGTCACCACCCCCGACTGCTGGGCCTGGCGGAACACGCGCGTGAGGCGGACGGCCGGGATGGGGCTGCCGACGGCGAGCAGGTCCCTGAGAACCTCCCCCGCCCCGACGCTGGGCAGTTGGTCGACATCGCCCACGAAGAGCAGGTGCGCGCCCGGCGGTACGGCCTTCACCAGCTTGTTGGCCAGCAGCAGATCCAGCATGGACGCCTCGTCGACCACCACCAGGTCGGCCTGGAGCGGACGGTCCTTGTCGTACGCCGCGTCGCCACCGGGCTTGAGCTCCAGGAGGCGGTGGACGGTGGAGGCCTCGGCTCCGGTCAGCTCGGCCAGGCGCTTGGCGGCACGGCCGGTGGGGGCGGCCAGTACGACCCTGGCCTTCTTCGCGCGGGCCAGCTCCACGATCGAGCGGACCGTGAAGGACTTGCCGCAGCCGGGGCCGCCGGTGAGGACGGCGACCTTCTTCGTCAGCGCCAGCTTGACGGCGGCCTCCTGCTCGGGGGCGAGGTCCGTGCCCGTACGGCCCTTCAGCCAGCCCAGCGCCTTGTCCCAGGCCACGTCGTGGAAGCCCGGCATCCGGTCCTCGTCGGTGCGCAGCAGGCGCAACAGCTGGGCGGAGAGGGAGAGTTCGGCCCGGTGGAAGGGGACGAGGTAGACGGCCGTCACGGGCTCCGAGTGGCCGTCCGGACCGGGCACCTTCTCCCGTACGACACCGGGGTCGCCGCCCTCCTCCGGGACCTGGGCGAGTTCGGCCAGGCACTCGATGACGAGCCCCGTGTCGACCTGGAGCAGCTTCACCGCGTCCGCGATCAGGCGCTCCTCGGGGAGGTAGCAGTTGCCCTGGTCGGTGGCCTGCGACAGCGCGTACTGCAGTCCTGCCTTGACCCGCTCCGGGCTGTCGTGCGGGATGCCGACGGACTGGGCGATCTTGTCGGCGGTGAGGAAGCCGATGCCCCAGACGTCGGCGGCCAGCCGGTAGGGCTGGTTCTTCACGACCGAGATCGACGCGTCGCCGTACTTCTTGTAGATCCGCACGGCGATGGAGGTGGACACCTCGACGGTCTGGAGGAAGAGCATGACCTCCTTGATCGCCTTTTGTTCCTCCCAGGCGTCGGCGATCTTCTTCGTCCGCTTCGGTCCGAGGCCGGGGACCTCGATGAGCCGCTTGGGCTCCTCCTCGATGATCTTCAGGGTGTCCAGGCCGAAGTGCTGGGTGATCCGGTCGGCGAAGACCGGGCCGATGCCCTTGACCAGGCCGGAGCCGAGGTAGCGGCGGATGCCCTGGACGGTGGCAGGCAGGAGGGTCGTGTAGTTCTCGACGGTGAACTGCTTGCCGTACTGGGGGTGGGAGCCCCAACGGCCCTCCATCCGCAGGGACTCGCCGACCTGGGCGCCGAGCAACGCACCCACGACCGTGAGGAGGTCGCCGCCGCCTCTGCCGGTGTCGACGCGGGCGACCGTGTAGCCGTTCTCCTCATTGGCGTACGTGATCCGCTCCAGGACGCCTTCGAGCACCGCCAGTCGCCGCTCGCCCGTGGAACTCCCCGCCTGATTGGACATGATCCGACGCTACCGGTCGGGTACGACAACGCGGGGCGGCTGTGGACAGCGCGGGAAGACCGTGGACCGCGGCCGGCAGCCGTCACCCGGCCTGTGACCTCACGTGGTCGATGACCCGCTGGAAGTCCTCGGCGGGCGAGAACTCGACGAACTCGCAGTCCGCCACGGCCACGGGAACATGGCCGGGCCCCCAGTAGTAGGCCTGCCCCGCCTCGTAGTACTCCGCGCCCGTGGGCGTCAGCATCCGCAGCCGGCCCTTGAGCAGGTAGCCCCAGTGCGGGCACGGGCAGGCGTCCCCTTCGAGGCCCTTGAGGGCGGGGCCCATGTCCGTGCCCTCCGGCAGACTGATGTAGCTCACGGACATGCCGCCGCCGATCGCCTCGGTGCGCACCTCCACGCCGTCGCCGACGAGGACGACGGGCACCTCGTCGCGAGTCGCTGCCGTCATGATCCCTCCGCTCCGGCCCGCACGGGGCCTGGGGAAACGCCCCCGCACTTCCAGCGTGAACCGTCCCGCAGCCCGCCGCGACAGCACTGGGCCGACATCACGATCCGGTTTCGGGATGTGGTTGAGGGGTTGATTAACGGCCGTGTAATCGATTCCAATCCTCCGTACACGTCGATGTAATCGATTCCACGACGGCATCGACCACGAACGATCCACAAGGAGGTGGAGCGGCGATGGCGAGCATCAAGGACGTCGCTGCCGAGGCGGGCGTATCCGTCGCCACGGTCTCGCGCGTTCTGAACGACCATCCGTCGGTCAGCGCCGAGGCACGCGCACGCGTGCTGGCCGCCGTGGAGACCCTGGGCTACCGCCCGAACGCCGTCGCCCGCTCCCTGCGCACCGACCAGACCCACACCCTCGGTCTGGTCATCAGCGACGTGATGAACCCCTACTTCACCGAACTGGCCCGCTCCGTCGAGGAGGAGGCCCGCGCGCTCGGCTACAGCGTCATCATCGGCAACGCCGACGAGCGGCCCGACCTCCAGGACCATCACGTACGGAACCTGCTGGACCGGCGCATCGACGGACTCCTCGTCTCCCCCACCGACGGCGGCTCGCCGCTGATGCTGGACGCCGCCCGCGCGGGGACGCCGATGGTCTTCGTGGACCGGTGGATCCCGGGCGTGGACGTGCCGGTGGTGCGGTCCGACGGGCGCGCTGCCGTACGGGACCTCGTGGCGCATCTGCACGGGCTCGGGCACCGGCGGCTCGCGATCATCGCGGGACCGGCGGCGACCACGACCGGCAGGGAGCGCGTGGAGGCCTTCCGGGAGGCGCTCGGCGCGTACGGCCTCGAACTCCCCGACGCCTACATAGGCCAGGGCGACTTCCAGGCCGAGAGCGGACGCCGGGTCACCGAGGGCTTCCTCGACCTGCCCGAGCCGCCCGACGTCGTGTTCGCGGCCGACAACCTGATGGCGCTCGGCGCGCTGGACGCCGTACGCGCGCGTGGGCTGCGCGTGCCGGACGACCTCGCACTGGCCGCGTTCGACGACATCCGGTGGTTCGTGCACACCGATCCGCCGATCACCGCGATCGCCCAGCCGACGGGCGAGCTGGGCCGGGCCGCCGTACGGGCCCTGGTCGACCGCGTCGAGGGACGGCCCGGCGAGTCCGTCACCCTCCCCGCCCGTCTCGTCGTACGCCGCTCGTGCGGCGAGCAACCGGCTTCATCGGAGCCGTCCCCCGTAACGAACAGGAGCCAGTCGTGAGCAACGCGGACGAGTTGCTGCGCATCGAGGGCATACGGAAGACCTTCCCGGGCGTGGTCGCCCTGGACGGCGTCGACTTCGATCTGCGCCGCGGCGAGGTGCATGTGCTGCTCGGTGAGAACGGCGCGGGCAAGAGCACCCTCATCAAGATGCTCTCCGGCGCCTACACGCCCGACGCCGGGCGGATCCTGGTGGGCGGCAAGGAGACGCGCATCCACGGTGCGCAGGACTCCGAGCGCCTCGGGATCGCCACCATCTACCAGGAGTTCAACCTCGTCCCCGATCTGACGGTCGCCGAGAACATCTTCCTGGGGCGGCAGCCGCGTCGCTTCGGGATGATCGACCGGAAGCGGATGGAGGCCGACGCCGAGGTTCTGCTGAAGCGGGTCGGCGTCAACGTGTCCCCACGCGCGCGTGTGCGTGAACTCGGCATCGCACGGCTGCAGATGGTCGAGATCGCGAAGGCGCTCAGCCTGAACGCGCGCGTGCTGATCATGGACGAGCCGACGGCCGTACTGACCTCCGAGGAGGTCGAGAAGCTCTTCTCGATCGTGCGCCGGCTGCGCGAGGACGGCGTCGGGGTCGTCTTCATCACGCACCACCTGGAGGAGATCGCCGCCCTGGGCGACCGGGTGACGGTCATCCGGGACGGCAGGAGCGTCGGGCAGGTCCCCGCCGCCACGCCCGAGGACGAGCTCGTACGGCTCATGGTGGGCCGCTCCATCGAGCAGCAGTACCCGCGTGAACGCGCCGACCAGGGCGCCGCGTTGCTCAGCGTCGAGGGGCTGACCAGCAACGGCGTCTTCCACGACGTCAGCTTCGAGGTGCACGCCGGTGAGGTGGTCGGCATCGCGGGGCTGGTCGGCGCCGGACGTACCGAGGTCGTGCGGGCGGTGTTCGGGGCGGACCCGTACGACAAGGGGGCCGTGAAGGTCGCCGGGTCGTCCGTCCCGAAGTCCGACGTCAACGCTGCGATGACCGCGGGCATCGGGCTCATCCCCGAGGACCGCAAGGGCCAGGGCCTGGTGCTGGACGCGTCCGTCGAGGAGAACCTCGGGCTGGTGACGCTGCGGTCCGCCACGCGCGCGGGGCTCGTCGACCTCAAGGGCCAGCGCGAGGCCGCCGCGCGGATCGCGGGGCAGCTCGGCGTGCGGATGGCGGGCCTCGGGCAGCATGTGCGCACGCTCTCCGGCGGCAACCAGCAGAAGGTCGTCATCGGCAAGTGGCTGCTCGCCGACACCAAGGTGCTGATCCTCGACGAGCCCACGCGTGGCATCGACGTCGGCGCCAAGGTCGAGATCTACCAGCTCATCAACGAACTGACCGCGGCAGGCGCCGCCGTCCTGATGATCTCCAGTGATCTGCCCGAGGTCCTCGGGATGAGCGACCGCGTGCTGGTGATGGCCCAGGGGCGGATCGCCGGCGAACTCACGGCCGACGAGGCCACCCAGGACTCCGTGATGGCACTCGCCGTCAGCAACCCCACCACCGACAAGACCGGAACGGAGGCCCCCCGTGGCCACTGACACGCTCAAGAGCACGCCGGGCGCGAGTGGCGCCTCGGGGCTTCGCCGACTCCTGCTCGACAACGGCGCGCTGACCGCGCTGATCGTCCTCGTCATCGCCATGTCGGCGCTGTCCGGCGACTTCCTGACCACCGACAACCTCCTGAACGTCGGCGTCCAGGCGGCCGTGACCGCCATCCTCGCGTTCGGCGTCACGTTCGTGATCGTCTCGGCGGGCATCGACCTGTCGGTCGGTTCGGTGGCGGCGCTGTCGGCCACCGTCCTCGCGTGGACCGCGACTTCGCACGGGGTGCCGGTCTTCATAGCGGTGCTGCTGGCCGTGGCGACCGGCATCGCGGCCGGTCTCGTCAACGGCTTCCTCATCGCGTACGGCAAACTCCCGCCGTTCATCGCGACGCTCGCGATGCTCTCGGTGGCCCGCGGCCTGTCGCTGGTGATCTCCGAGGGCTCCCCGATAGCCCTCCCCGACTCCGTCTCGCACCTCGGTGACACGCTCGGCGGCTGGCTGCCGGTGCCGGTGCTCGTGATGATCGTGATGGGTCTGATCGCCGCCTTCGTGCTCGGCCGGACCTACATCGGCCGCTCGATGTACGCGATCGGCGGCAACGAGGAGGCCGCGCGCCTGTCGGGTCTGCGCGTGAAGAAGCAGAAGCTCGCCATCTACGCCCTGTCCGGCGTGTTCGCAGCCGTAGCGGGCGTCGTGCTCGCCGCCCGGCTGTCCTCCGCGCAGCCGCAGGCCGCCGACGGCTACGAGCTGGACGCGATCGCTGCGGTCGTCATCGGCGGCGCCTCGCTCGCGGGCGGCACCGGCAAGGCGTCCGGCACCCTGATCGGCGCGCTGATCCTGGCGGTGCTGCGCAACGGCCTGAACCTGCTGAACGTGTCCGCGTTCTGGCAGCAGGTCGTCATCGGCGTCGTGATCGCACTGGCCGTCCTCTTCGACACGCTGCGCCGCAAGGCCGGGGCGACCCCGGTGGCCGCCGGCACGGGCGGCGGCAAGGGCAAGCAGGCGGGGACGTACGCGCTCGCGGCGGTCGTCACCGTGGCGATCGTGGGGGCGACCTCCTTCCTGCACAACGGCTCTTCCTCGTCGTCGAACCCGAAGATGGGGCTGTCCCTGTCCACCCTCAACAACCCCTTCTTCGTGCAGATCCGCGCGGGCGCCCAGGCCGAAGCGAAGAAGCTCGGCATCGACCTGACCGTCACGGACGCCCAGAACGACGCCTCCCAGCAGGCCAACCAGCTGCAGAACTTCACCAGTTCGAGCGTCGGCGCGATCATCGTCAACCCGGTGGACTCGGACGCGGCGAGCAACTCCGTGAAGGCCGCCGACAAGGCGAAGATCCCGGTCATCGCCGTCGACCGGGGCGTCAACAACGCGCAGACCGAGGCCCTGGTCGCCTCCGACAACGTCGCCGGCGGTGAGCTCGCCGCCCAGACGGTCGCCGAGAAGCTCGGCGGCAAGGGCAAGATCGTGATCCTCCAGGGCCAGGCGGGCACCTCCGCCGCCCGTGAGCGCGCGCAGGGCTTCGCGAACGGCCTCAAGGCCTACCCGGGCATCCAGGTCGTCGCACAGCAGCCCGCCGACTTCGACCGCACCAAGGGACTCGACGTGATGTCGAACCTGCTCCAGGCCCACCCGGACGTCCAGGGCGTGATCGCCGCCAACGACGAGATGGCGCTGGGCGCGATCAAGGCCCTGGGCTCCAAGGCCGGCAAGTCGGTCTCCGTGGTCGGCTTCGACGGCACCCCCGACGGTCTGAACGCGGTCAAGGGCGGCTCGCTGTACGCGTCCGTGGCCCAGCAGCCGACCCAGCTCGGCAAGATCGCCGTGGACAACGCGCTCAAGGCATTTCAGGGCAAGAAGGTCGAGCAGATGGTGAAGGTGCCGGTGAAGGTGGTCACGAAGGAGAACGTGGCCGGCTTCGGCGGCTGACGTCCGGCCGACATCCGGCAGGCATCGGACCGGCATCGGGGAACGGCGAACGGGCGGGCGGTCGTTGCAGGAGCATGGACCTGGCGACGGCCGCCCGCCGCCGTCATCACGGGGACCTATCAGGGGAGCAACCACATGTACGACTACGACCTCCTGGTCGTAGGGTCGGCCAACGCCGACCTGGTGATCGGCGTCGAGCGTCGGCCGGGTGCCGGCGAGACCGTGCTCGGCTCCGACCTGGCCGTCCACCCGGGCGGCAAAGGCGCGAACCAGGCCGTCGCGGCCGCCCGGCTCGGGGCCCGTACGGTTCTGCTGGCCCGGGTCGGCGACGACGCGCACGGCCGGCTGCTGCTCGACTCGCAGCGGGAGTCCGGCGTCGACACGGTGGGCGTCCTGGTCGGCGGCGCGCCGACCGGCGTCGCGCTGATCACGGTGGACCCGTCCGGGGACAACAGCATCGTCGTCTCGCCGGGGGCCAACGCCAGGCTCACGCCGCAGGACGTACGGGCCGCCGCGAGCCTCTTCCAGGCGTCGCGGGTGGTGTCGGCCCAGCTGGAGATCCCGCTGGAGACGGTCGTCGAGGTCGTCCGCAGCCTGGCGGACGGCAGCCGCTTCGTGCTGAACCCGTCCCCGCCCCGCCCGCTGCCGGCCGAGGTGCTGGCGGCCTGCGACCCGCTGATCGTGAACGAGCACGAGGCGAAGGTGATCCTCGGCGACTCCGCGGTGGGCGACACCCCCGAGGACTGGGCGCGGATCCTGCTCGCGAAGGGGCCCCGCTCGGTGGTCGTGACCCTGGGCGCCGAGGGCGCGCTGGTGGCGTCCGCGCAGGGTGTGACACGGGTGCCGTCCGTGAAGGTGGACGCGGTGGACACGACGGGGGCGGGCGACGCCTTCACGGCCGCGCTGGCGTGGCGGCTCGGCACGGGCGCGTCCCTGGCCCAGGCTGCGGCGTACGCGGCCCGGGTCGGCGCGGTGGCCGTGACGCGGGAGGGCGCGCAGGTGTCCTTCCCGACGGCGGCGGAGGTCGACGCCCTGTGCTGTGCCGATCCGGCGGACAACCCCCGGACCCCCGGCAGCGAGTCGGACGGCGCATCCGGCATGTCCTCGCAAGGCCGGTCCTGATGAAGCGAGCCGGAATCCTGAACCGCCACCTCTCCGGTGCCCTCGCCGAGCTGGGCCACGGCGACGGCGTACTGGTGTGCGACGCGGGCATGCCGATACCCGACGGCCCCCGGGTCGTGGACCTGGCGTTCCGGGCCGGGGTGCCGTCGTTCGCCGAAGTGCTGGACGGTCTGCTGGCCGAGCTGGTGGTGGAGGGCGCGACGGCGGCGCAGGAGATCCGCGAGGCGAACCCCACGGCGGCCGCGCTGCTGGACGGGGAGTTCCCCGAGCTGCGGCTGGTCACGCACGAGCGGCTCAAGGAGCTGTCGGCCGGGGCACGGCTGGTCGTACGGACCGGCGAGGCACGGCCGTACGCGAATGTGCTGCTGCGCTGCGGGGTCTTTTTCTAGGCACGCTTCGGGCCACAGGAAGCCCGGGAACGTTTCGAGGGGCCCGGTCCGTCGACCGAGCCCCTCGGGTTTCCCCTCCCCATCAGAACCCCCGCGATCCCCCCAGATCCCCCTCCAAGAGTCCTGATGCCAAGTACGACCGGCGAGGTGCGGGAAGGGTTGTACGGTCTCCGAGGATTTTTTTCGGGGCATCCTCGGCGTGCCCGGAAACCGGGACAGAAGTAGCGTTTCAGATATGTCAGAGGTAGACGCAAACCCCCTCACGTCCCTCCAGGACGACGTGCTCGACGAGCTCGGCGACCACCGGATCGCGGACATCGCGGGGCTGCTGGGCACGGACGAGGCAGGGGCCCGGCAGATGGTCGGTACGACGGTGGCGGCGCTGTCCGGCGAGGCGGAGGCCGTCGCGACGCCGCACGACGCCCCACTCACCGGCGTGGCCACCGTGGGCGGCTTCGCGACCGGCGGCCTCTTGGCCGGGCTGCTTGCGGAGGAGGCCGAGCCGGTCGCGGACGCGGTGGCCCGCAGGACGGGGCTGTCCCGGGGTGCCGTGTCCCGGGTGGTGGAGATGCTGGTTCCGGTGGTGCCGGCGGTGCTCACGAAACGGGCCGCCGGGAGGTAGTGGGCGAGGTAGGGGCGAGAAGTGGCGTGGGCTTTGCCAGGGGCCGACGATTGAAGAGTCAGGGCGAGAAGGTGAATGATCACGAGTGATCGCGAGCCCCGCAAGGCACATTCCTCGGCACGGCAGACGTCCGACGGGGCGCGGATGTCCGCTGCCGCTGCCATACGGTCCGCGATGGAACAGCTCAGTGAGCTGCTCGGGAGGGCTCCCGAGTCGGTTTCCTCGCTGAAGCCGACGGATCAGGGCTGGGAAGCCGACGTCGAGGTCCTGGAACTGGAACGCATTCCCGAGACGACCAGCGTGATGGCCAGCTACCAGGTGGTTCTGGACCAGGAGGGGCAACTGGTGTCGTACAAGCGCGGGCGTCGTTACACGCGCTCGCAGGTGGACAGGCCAGATCGCCGCTAGGCCGCGACCCTTTCGCCCGGAATTCTCCGATAAGTCGGTTTTATCAGAGATTCCCCGGGAAGTCGGATTTTGCTGATTTCACCGGAAGGCGAGCCGGAAGGGAAGACACCGTGACTGTGGTGCCACAGGGCAACGGCGGAGGTGGTGTGCCCGGCGCCGCCGGAGGCGGCTCGGGGAACCTCTACGACGTGCTGGAACTCGTCCTCGACAGGGGTCTGGTCATCGACGCGTTCGTGCGGGTGTCCCTGGTGGGCATCGAGATCCTGAAGATCGACGCGCGGGTGGTCGTGGCCAGTGTCGACACGTATCTGCGCTTCGCCGAGGCGACGAACCGGCTGGATCTGGAGTCGGGCAGCAAGTCGCCCGCGCAGCTGACCGACCTCGTCGGAGGCTCCGTCGAGAGCGGGGCACGCAGCAAGAGCAAGGGGGCGCTGTCGGGCGCGGTCGAGGCGGTCACCGATTCGTTCAAGGGCGGCGGTGACGAGGACGAAGCCGCGGACGAGGACGCGGATACGGACGACGAGCGGGAGCGCAGGCCGGTGCGCGAAAAGCGGCGTGAGCGTTCCGAACGCCGGTCGGAGCGCCGCTCCGCAAGGGACCGGGAGGAGTGAGCGAGCCGATGTCCGTGTATGTGTACGCGATCACCAAGGACTCGCATCCCCTCGATCTGAGCGACGTCAAGGGCGTGGGCGAGCCGCCCGGCGAGGTGCGCGTGGTGCGCAGCGATTCCCTGTGTGCCGTCGTCAGCGAGGCCCCGGACGACCTCTCGGTCGCCCGCCGGGACCTGCAGGCGCACAACGACGTCCAGGATCGGTTGTGGGCCGACGGCCCCACCCTGCCGCTGAGCTTCGGGTTCGTCGCCGCCGACGAGGAGGCCGTACGCGGCGTCCTGGAGGAGCGGGCGCAGCTGTTCGCGCAGCGGCTGGACGAGCTTGCCGGGCGCGCGGAGTTCAACGTCAAGGGCGTCCTCGACGAGGACACGTCGCTGCGTGCCGTCCTGGAGCAGAGCCCGCAGGCGCGTGAGCTGAACGAGCGGACCCGCGAGGGCGGCGGGACGTACGAGGACCGGCTGGCGCTCGGCCAGGTGGTGGCGCAGGAGGTGCAGGGCCGCGAGAACGCCATCGCCGAGGACATTCTCGCCGCGCTGCGGCCGCTCGCTTCGGCGGAGCAGATCGCGCCGGCGTCGAAGCAGTACTTCGTGAGCGCGTCCTTCCTCGTGGACGACGAGCGGTTCGAGGAGTTCGGCCGGACCTGCCGGGAGCTGGCCGAACGCTACGGCGAGGGCGTGGAGTTGCGGCTGCGGGGTCCCCTGCCGCCGTACAGCTTCGTCTGACGTGAGGCACGAGGAGGTGCCGTGGGACTGGTCACCGGGATTCTGACGCTGCCGTTCGCTCCCGTCAGGGGCGTCGGCTGGGTGCTCGACAAGGTGGTCCGGACCGCCGAGGACGAGTACTACGACCCGACCCCCGTCCAGGAGGCGCTCGTGAATCTGGAGCGCGCGCTCGACGAGGGCCAAATCGACGACGAGGAGTTCGCACGGCAGGAGGAGGCGCTGCTGCACCGCATGGAGGAGATCAGGGCCTACCAACTGCGACAGGGCGGACAGTCACCTGGGCTGTGACGCGTGGTTCGCGGGCTGCCGCTCGGGTGAGGAAAAGAGGCAAGGCCAATGAACAACGCCAAGATCGGCACGGCCCTGCTGGGCGGCTATCTGCTGGGGCGGTCCAAGAAGGCGAAGCTCGCCCTCGGCCTCGGCGCGCTGCTCGCGGGCTCGCGGATGAACCCGGGGCAGGTCGGCAAGGCCCTCCATGAGTCCCCCTTCGTGCACACCCTCACCGACCAGGTGCGCTCCGAACTGACCGGCGCGGGAAAGGCGGCCGCGACCAACCTCCTGAGCGCGAAGGCCGGCAACCTGGCCGATGTCATCCACGAACGCACGTCCGGGCTTCAGGGGAGGGCGGAAGCGCAGGACGAGGAACAGGAGGAGGAAGAGGAACAGGACGAGGAACAGGACGAGGAGAACGGCGAGGAGCCCCGGGGGAAGTCCCAGGGCAAGTCCCGGCAGTCCCGGCAGAAAGCCCGGTCGGAGACCTCCCGGAACTCGGGGCGCGGCAAGTCCGGGAAGCAGGGCGAGGAACAGCCCCGCAAGCGGAAGACCTCCACCTCACAGAGCCGCTCGGGCAGCAGCAGCGGCGGCGGCGCGCGGTCGAGGAGGCGGGACGATGGCTGAGGACGAGGCGACGGGACGCGGCTCGCGCGGTACGGGGACCAAGGCGAAGGCCGACGAGCAGGTGTCGGGCACGCAGCGGCTGAAGGAGGAGCTGGAGCACTACGTCGAGGCCCGCCTCCAGGTGCTGCTGGAGGGCGTGGGCGACCGGCTCGGCGCGGGCGCGCGCAGGCTGGGTGAGGCCCACGTCAGCCCGCGCGGGCTGACGCACGCGGTCGCCCGGGGCGGCAAGAAGCTCGGGGCGCATCTGCCTTCGGGCGTGGGCGCGCTGACCTCGACCGCCTCCCACGCCAAGGAGACGGCTTCGCACGCCAAGGACACGGTGGTGGGCAAGGCCAAGCAGGCCACCGGGCAGGGGTCCGGGCAGAGGGACGACACGGATACGGGCCCCGGCGACGACGCGGACACGGACTCCGGCGACGACGCGGACACGGACACGGACTCCGGCGACGACAAGGGCAAGCGGAGCGACCCGCAGAGCATGGGCAAGGGGATCACCGTCATCGAGGACATCGACGTGGGCGTGCCCGTGCGCGAGGCGTACGGGCAGTGGACGCAGTTCCAGGAGTTCGACCGGTTCGCCAAGGGCGTGGTCGGCGTCGAGCAGGAGGACGACATCACGACCAGGTGGCACGTGAAGGTCGGCAAGTCCAATCGGCATTTCCGGGGCATGATCACGGAACAGGTCCCCGACGAACGCATCGCCTGGACGTCCACGGGGAACCGCGGCACCACGCAGGGCGTGGTCACCTTCCACCCGATCACGGAGAACCTCACCAAAGTGCTGCTCGTCCTGCGGTACTTCCCCCAGGGGCCGGTGGAGAAGGTCGGGAGCTGGGTGCGGTCCCAGGGCCGCCGCGCCCGCCTCGATCTGAAGCTCTACCGCACCTTCGTGATGATGCGCGGGGAGGCCACCGGGGGCTGGCGCGGGGAGATCCGCGAGGGCGAGGTGGTCAGCGAGCCGGAGGACGCCGAGGAAGACCGGGCCGATCAGGAGGAGCCCGAGGACGAGTACGACGAGGAGGAGGACGAGAACCAGGAGCTCGACGAGGACGAGGGGCCCGAGGACCGGTACGAGGACGAAGAACCCGCCGAGGACGAACGCGGCGAGGACGCCGAGGACGACTGGGAGGAGGACGAGGAAGAGGACGAAGACCGAGAGCCTGATGACCGCAACGACGACACCGACGACACCGACGAGCAACCCCGCCCGAAGCGCCGCCGCCGTGTCTGACCGTGGCCGAGCGCGCGGCCGGAGTGACCGTGGGTGCTTCCGGGAAACGAGGTCGAGTACGCCGTGACCGAGCCCGTCCCCAGCCGCTCCACATCCCCGGCGCTGTCTCCGTACGGCGGCGGCGGGGGATCCAGCGCGAACCTCGCCGACATCCTTGAACGCGTGCTCGACAAGGGCATCGTCATCGTCGGCGACATCAAGATCAACCTGCTCGACATCGAGCTGCTCACCATCAAGCTCCGTCTCCTGGTGGCCTCCGTCGACAAGGCCAAGGAGATCGGCATCGACTGGTGGGAGCACGACCCCGCGCTGTCCTCCCGAGCCGACCAGCGGCACAACTTGAAGGAGCAGAACGAGCGCCTGCGCGAGGAAGTGGAGGAGCTGCGCCGCAAGGTGGAGATGTCGGAGAAGGCCGAGAAGGCCGAGAAGATCGAAAAGGCGGAGTCCGCGGGCGAGTTGCCCGAACGCGGCTCGGGCGGTCGCCGCCGGTCGCGTGCGGCGGAGCGTGAGCCCTCCGCCGAACCGCGACGCACCCGGCGCAGGAAGGACGACTCCGAGGACCGGGAGTCATGACCGGGCAGCAGCTGAGCTACGCGTACGCCGTGGTCCGCTCGCCCGGCGCGGAGACGCAGGCTCAACTGGCCGCTCTCCGTGGGGTGGCCGGCGCCCCCGTCACCCTGGTCGGCTCGGGCGCGTTGGCCGCCGCGGTCAGCGAGGTGCCCGCGGAGGAGTTCTCGGAGTCGGCCCTGAAGTCACGCCTGGAGGACCTCGACTGGCTGGAGTCGACGGCCCGCGCCCACCACCTCGTCATCGAGACGCTGGCCGCCCGGATCACCGTCCTCCCCCTGCGGCTGGCCACGGTGTACCTCGACGGGAGCCGGGTCGAGCAGATGCTGAGCGAACGTCAGGAGGCCTTCGCCGAACTGCTCGACCGGTTCGACGCCCACCTGGAGTGGGGCGTGAAGGTGTACGCCGAGATCCCGCCCGCCTCCGAGCCGGCGACCCCGTCCGCCGCACCGGGCTCCGCCGCCGGCCCGGCTCCCGGACGCGCGTATCTGCGCACCCGCAGACAGCACCGCCAGGCGCACGAGGACACCCGGCGCGCCGCCGAGGAGGCCGTGCGCCGCACGGAGGAGCGGGCGCGCGGGCTCGCGGTGGAACGCGCCCGGCACCGCCCGCAGCAGGGGACCCTGGCCGACGCCCGCGGCGAGAACCTGGCCAACGACGCCTACCTCGTACCGCGCCACCTGGCCGCGGAGTTCCGCGAGCGGATGCTGCACGCCGCGGACGACCTGCCGGGCGTACGGGTGGAGGTCACCGGGCCCTGGGCGCCGTACTCCTTCGCGACTCCCGCCGAAGGGGCGCGACAACGGTGACCGAGTACTACGACGACGACCGCCCCCTGGCCGGACGCCAGGTCGCGCTGATCGACCTGCTCGACCGGCTGCTGAGCGGCGGGGTGGTGGTCACCGGCGATGTCGTGCTGTCCATCGCGGACATCGACCTGGTACGGATCTCGCTGCGCGCGGTGGTGATCGCCATCCGCGAGCAGATGGAGGAGCAGTGGGCGCCCGTCCTGGGGGACCGGACGCCCACGGAGTACGGCGGCCACGGTGACGAGCCCGGCTGACGGCCCGTCCCCCGACCGGCTGCGCGAGGTCGCGCAGGCCGCGCACCGCGCGTTCTCCCTGCTTCCCGCGAGCCCGGACGACATGGCGTCACCATCCGCGGGACGGTCCGCCGCCCGCCGCCTCCACGCCGACCCCGACACCGTGGAGCGCGACCTGGTCAAGCTGGTCCTGACCATCGTCGAACTCCTGCGCCAGCTGATGGAGCGCCAGGCCCTGCACCGCGTCGACGAGGGCAACCTGACCGAGGACCAGGAGGAACGCCTCGGCCTCACCCTGATGCTCCTCCACGACCGCATGACCGAACTCTGCGACCGCTACGGCCTCACCCTGGAGGACCTCAACCTCGACCTCGGGCCCCTGGGCACGCTGCTCCCTCCGCCGTGAGCGGCCCCGTCTACCCCACGTGCTCCACGAACCGCGCCACCGTCTCCCCCAGCACCTCGCGGCCGTCGCGTGCCCACAGGCCGTCGTTGAACAGCTCGACCTCGATGGCGCCGGTGTAGCCCGCCGCCTCCACGTACCCGAGCCACTCCCGCATGTCGATCGCCCCGTCCCCGATCTGCCCACGGCCGTTGAGCACGCCCTGCGGCAACGGGGTGGTCCAGTCGGCGAGTTGGAAGGTGTGGATACGGCCGCCCGCACCGGCGCGGGCGATCTGTGCGGGCGCGTTGTCGTCCCACCAGATGTGGTACGTGTCGACCGTGACGCCGACCTGGTGGGCGGGGAAGCGTTCCGCGAGGTCCAGGGCCTGGGTCAGGGTCGAGACGACGCAGCGGTCCGAGGCGTACATCGGGTGCAGCGGCTCGATGGCCAGCTTCACGCCGTGGTCCTCGGCGTAGGGGCCGAGCACCGCCAGCGCGTCCGCGATCCGTTCCCGGGCGCCGTGCAGGTCCTTGGAGCCGGCCGGCAGGCCGCCGGACACCAGGACCAGTACGTCGGTGCCCAGCGTCGCCGCCTCGCCGACCGCGCGGCGGTTGTCGTCCAGGGCCGCCGCACGCTCCGCCGGGTCGATCGCCGTGAAGAAGCCTCCCCGGCACAGGGTGGTGACGGTCAGGCCCGCGTCCCGGACCAGCTTGGCCGTCGCCTCCAGGCCGTACGCCTGGACCGGCTCCCGCCACAGGCCGACGCCCGCGACGCCCGACTCGCGGCAGGCGTCGACCAGTTCCGGCATCGACAGCTGCTTGACCGTCATCTGGTTGATGGAGAAACGCGCGAGCTCTGTCACTGGTCCACCCCGTACAGGGACAGCAGGTTCTTCATGCGCTCCTCGGCCAGCTTCGGGTCCGGGAACAGGCCCAGTCCGTCGGCGAGTTCGTAGGCGCGGGCGAAGTGCGGCAGGGAGCGGGCCGACTGGAGGCCGCCGACCATGGTGAAGTGGGACTGGTGGCCGGCCAGCCACGCCAGGAGGACCACGCCCGACTTGTAGAAACGGGTCGGTTTCTGGAAGAGATGGCGGGACAACTCGACCGTGGGGTCGAGGAGTTCGCGGAAGCCCTCGACATTGCCCGTGTCCAGGACCCGGACGGCCTGGGCCGCCAGCGGCCCCAGCGGGTCGAAGATGCCGAGCAGGGCGTGGCTGAATCCCTGCTCGTCGCCCGCGATCAGCTCGGGGTAGTTGAAGTCGTCGCCCGTGTAGCACCGCACCCCCTGCGGGAGGCGGCGACGCAGGTCGATCTCGCGCTGGGCGTCCAGCAGGGAGA
This sequence comes from Streptomyces sp. NBC_01017, assembly GCF_045162795.1. Taxonomy (NCBI): domain Bacteria; kingdom Bacillati; phylum Actinomycetota; class Actinomycetes; order Kitasatosporales; family Streptomycetaceae; genus Streptomyces; species Streptomyces sp. NBC_01017. The sequence continues at coordinate 6,861,456 of NZ_CP108683.1, read as the reverse complement.
CCTTGATGCCGTCGACCTTGTCGGGGTGGGCCGAGATCACCTCCAGGAAGGTGTCGGTGGCCGCGTCCAGGTCGGACGAGCCCCAGTAGCCCTCCAGCGCCGGGTCGAACATCGGGCCCAGCCAGTGCAGGATCACCGGCTCGGCGGACTGCCGGAGCAGCCGGCCGTAGACCTCCAGGTAGTCCTCGGGGCCCCGCGCCGTGGCGGCCAGCGCGCGCGAGGCCATCAGGATCGCCTGGGCGCCCGACTCCTCCACGACCGCGAGCTGCTCCTCGTAAGCCGCCCGGACCTCTTCGAGAGTCCCCGCGGCGATCTGGTCGGTGCCCACACCGCAGGCGATACGGCCGCCCACCGCGCGGGCCTCCGCGGCCGACCGGCGGATCAGCTCGGCCGCGCCCGCCCAGTCCAGGCCCATCCCGCGCTGGGCGGTGTCCATGGCCTCGGCGACACCGAGCCCGTGGGACCACAGGTGGCGGCGGAAGGCGAGGGTGGCATCCCAGTCGACGGCGGCGGGCGAGTCGGGCGAGACGTCGGCGTACGGGTCGGCGACGACGTGCGCCGCGGAGAAGACCGTACGGGAGGTGAAGGGGGTGCCGGGGGTCACCACCAAGGGCTCCGGGCGGGGCTCGTACGCCCGCAACCCGCCCTTGAAGTCGGGCAGTCGGATCGTCACAGCTGGATCTCCGGTACGTCGAGACGGCGGCCCTCGGCCGAGGACTTCAGGCCCAGCTCGGCGAGCTGGACGCCGCGGGCGCCGGCGAGGAGGTCCCAGTGGTAGGGGGCGTCGGCGTAGACGTGCCTGAGGAACAGCTCCCACTGGGCCTTGAAGCCGTTGTCGAACTCGGTGTTGTCCGGGACCTCCTGCCACTGGTCGCGGAAGGAGTAGGTGGCCGGGATGTCCGGGTTCCAGACCGGCTTGGGGGTGAGGGAGCGGTGCTGGACGCGGCAGTTGCGCAGGCCCGCGACCGCGGAGCCCTCCGTGCCGTCGACCTGGAACTCGACCAGTTCGTCGCGGTTGACGCGTACGGCCCAGGAGGAGTTGATCTGGGCGATGGCGCCGCCGTCGAGCTCGAAGATGCCGTAGGCGGCGTCGTCGGCGGTGGCGTCGTAGGGCTTGTCGTTCTCGTCCCAGCGCTGCGGGATGTGCGTGGTGGCGATGGCCTGCACGGACTTCACGCGCCCGAAGAGCTCGTGCAGCACGTACTCCCAGTGCGGGAACATGTCGACGACGATGCCGCCGCCGTCCTCCGCGCGGTAGTTCCAGGACGGGCGCTGCGCGGCCTGCCAGTCGCCCTCGAAGACCCAGTAGCCGAACTCGCCGCGGATGGAGAGGATCCGCCCGAAGAAGCCGCCGTCGATGAGGCGCTTGAGCTTCAGCAGGCCCGGGAGGAAGAGCTTGTCCTGGACGACGCCGTGCTTGATGCCGGCCTCGTCCGCGAGACGGGCCAGCTCCAGGGCGCCTTCCAGACCGGTGGCGGTCGGCTTCTCGGTGTAGATGTGCTTGCCGGCGGCGATCGCCTTCCTGATCGCCTCCTCGCGGGCCGAGGTGACCTGGGCGTCGAAGTAGATCTCGACGGCCGGGTCGGCGAGCACCGCGTCGACGTCCGTCGAGACGTTCTCCGCGTCCAGGCCGTGCTGCTCGGCGAGCGCCTTCAGGGCGTACTCGCGACGGCCGACCAGGATCGGCTCCGGCCACAGCACGGTGCCGTCGCCGAGGTCGAGCCCGCCCTGCTCACGGATGGCCAGGATGGAGCGGACCAGGTGCTGGCGGTAGCCCATGCGCCCTGTCACGCCGTTCATGGCGATACGCACCGTCTTGCGTGTCACGTCGTTCCCTTCGTACGCGGGGTCTGCGCCGCGTACGCCCCGTCTTTCACTGGTAAGCGTCACAGCAAGCGCTTTCTACATAGGGAGAAGCTAGCCTCTGAGCAGTGGTCCGGACAAGACCGTGACCAGCCTGAGTTGTTCGAGGGGACGAACAACGGGGGTTTCTGGCCGTAAGGTCTGCTCGACATACACGGAACCGTGACTGCGGATGGCCTGTCTACGAGGAGGCAGGCCTGTCTGTGAGCACGTACGAGGTGGTACGACGAGATGCGCGACCGGAGGACGACGAGATGACGGTGACCCTGGCGGACGTGGCGGCCCGCGCCCAGGTCTCCCCCGCGACGGTGTCGCGCGTGCTGAACGGCAACTACCCCGTGGCCGCGTCCACCCGGGAACGGGTGCTGCGGGCGGTGGACGAGCTGGACTACGTGCTGAACGGTCCGGCGAGTGCGCTGGCCGCCGCCACCTCCGACCTGGTCGGCATCCTGGTCAACGACATCGCCGACCCCTTCTTCGGGATCATGGCGAGCGCGATCCAGTCCGAGATCGGCGGTCCGGGCGGCCGGGCCGGCGGTGAGCGGCTGGCGGTCGTCTGCAACACGGGGGGTTCGCCGGAGCGTGAGCTGACGTACCTGACGCTGTTGCAGCGGCAGCGGGCCGCGGCGGTCGTCCTGACCGGCGGCGCCGTCGAGGACGCCCCGCACGCGGCCGCGGTCGCGGCGAAGCTGCGGAAGCTGGCGGACGCCGGGACGCGGGTCGTGCTCTGCGGCCGGCCGCCGGCGCCGGACACCGGGGCGATCGCGCTGACCTTCGACAACCGCGGCGGCGGGCGGGAACTGACCGAGCACCTGATCGGGCTGGGGCACCGGCGGCTCGGCTACATCGCGGGGCCGGAGGAGCGGACGACGACCCGGCACCGGCTGGAGGGGCACCGGGCGGCGCTGGAGGCGCACGGCATCGAGGAGGACCCCCGGTGGACGGTGCACGGCCGCTACGACCGGCAGTCGGGGTACGAGGCGACGCTGGAACTGCTGCGCCGGGACCCGTCGTTGACCGCGGTGGTCGCCGCGAACGACTCCGTCGCCCTGGGCGCCTGCGCTGCGCTGCGCGACTCCGGGCTGCGGATTCCGGAGGACGTCTCGGTGGCCGGGTTCGACGATCTGCCGTTCAGCCTCGACACGGTGCCTTCCCTCACGACGGTGCGGCTGCCGCTGTCGGAGGCGGGGGCGCGGGCCGGGCGGATCGCGATGGGGCGGGAGGAGCCGCCGCTCGGCGAGATCGCCACGATTCGTGGGGAGTTGATGGTTCGGGGGTCGTCCGGGGGGCCGAGGGGGGCCTGAGGCGTGCCGTCCGTCCCACCCGGGCGGACGCGCTGAGGCACGCCGCCGTTCAACGCCCGGGCGGCACAGCCGGGGCCATACCGTCGTAGTCCGAGTCGTGGTCGTCGTAGTGGTCCACCGTGCTGCTGACGACATGGCCGGCCAGGCCGAGCAGCAGGAAGAGCACGACGAGGACCTTGGCCGTGGTGTCCAGGAGCAGCGGCCGGGTGCCGGAGCGGACCGCGTCCTGCGGGACCGGCTCGTCGCCGAACAACCGCTTGGGATAGGCCGGCGTCAGCATCGTGACGTACGCGGTGAAACGCATCTGGTAGCGGGCGACGGCGGCCGTGGCGGCGAAGACCGGCGCGGGCAGCCGCCCCAGCACGATGCCGATGAGCCAGAACACCCAGCTCACCGCGAACCAGCCTGCCTGCACGAGGTTGTTGATGATGGCCGCCGGGATCATCAGGATCAGGCGGAAGAACACCGCGAGCCGATTCAGCGGCGTGGCGCGCAGTTCGATCTGCACGGGGTAGTCGGGAGCCGAGAACGCGAACGGCGGATAGCGGTCGACCAGGAGCATCGAGCTGGCGCCGACCCGCGTCCGGTAGGCGAGGACGGAGCCGAGGAAGGAGAAGATCGGCTCCGGCAGCCGTCCCGTGAACAGGGCGGCGAACCATCCGATGATGGTCACGAAGAACGCCGCGATGGAGAGCAGGCAGACCACCACGAACTGCGGCAGGAGCAGCAGCCAGCGCAGCAGGACGGTCCAGCGCCGCTGCCGTGCGGCAGGCGGGATGTCCAGGACGGGCAGCCACTCACCGCCCGCGGGATCGGTAGCGGCCCGAGGATCCCAGCTCGTCGCCATGGAGACTCCCCAATCGTGCCGATGATGCTGCCTGACACGACCATGCTGCGGCGATGCGGCGGCCCCCGCGCCCTGCACAGGCCCAAACGGAGGTACCCGCCCACGACCCCTGCCGAATGCTCCGTTCCGCGTCTTGACTCGACCCACCGATTCTTCGGCCCACCGATTCTTCGGCCCCGATTCTTCGGCCCACCGATGATTTCCGGGCTCCACCCCTGTCTTCCATGCCGTGAAGACCGGCTCGCCCGAGCCCGTGCGGACAACAGGAGCGAATCCCATGCGCATCGCGATCACCGAGTTCATCAGCCTCGACGGCGTCGTTCAGGCCCCGGGCGGCCCCCAGGAGGACACCGACGGCGGTTTCGCGCACGGTGGCTGGTCGCATCCGTACTTCGACGCGGAGGTCCTCGGCGGGGCCTTCGACGCGGGGATGCAGAAGGCCGAGGCGCTGCTGTTCGGGCGCCGTACCTGGCAGACCATGGCTGCGGCGTGGCCGGAGCGGGCCGGGGATCCGTTCGCCGACCGGATGAACTCGATCAAGAAGTACGTCGTCTCCGGCACCCTCAGCGACGCGGACCTGACCTGGAACAACACCACCCTCATCCCCGGCGCCGAGGCCGTCGCCCGCGTGCGGGAACTGCGCGCGACCGAGGGCGGCGACCTGGCGATGATGGGCAGCCCCACCCTCGTACGGACGCTCATCCAGGAGGGGCTGGTCGACGAGCTGCAGCTCATCGTGATGCCGGTGCTGCTCGGCGGCGGGAAGTCGATCTTCCCGGAGGACGGGGGGAAGCGGCCCCTGGAGCTGGTCTCCGCCACCGCGGCCAAGACCGGCGCGCAGGTCTGCGTCTACCGCCCCGCCACCGAGGGCTAGCGAGGAGGGCGCGGACGTCCTAGGCTCGACTCAGCGAAACCTCTGACTGAGTCAAACATCCGGAACCAGGGGCCCAGCGGCCCCGCGGGGAGCCTTCGGGATCGACCATGACCGTGCATGACATCCGCGCCTTCAACCGCTTCTACACCAACGTCATCGGTGCCCTCGACTACAGCCGCCACCTGTACGCCCCCTACACCCTCACCGAGTCCCGCGTCCTGTACGAGCTCGCGCACTCCCCGCGTACGGACGCGGCCGACCTGCGGGCCGAACTCTCCCTGGACGCGGGGTATCTGAGCCGCATCCTGAACAAGTTCGAGCAGGACGGGCTCATCGAGCGCACACCCTCCCGGGAGGACCCCCGTCGCCGGCGCGTGACGCTCACCGCGCGCGGCCGGGAGACCGGCAAGCTGCTGGAGGAACGGGCGACCGAATCGGTCGGCTCCCTGCTGTCGACCGTGCCGGCCGCCGAACGGCCGCGGCTCGCCGAGGCGATGACGACGGTCCGTACGATCCTGTCCGACGGCCGCCCTCCCCGCCGCGAGGACGTCCTGCTGCGCGAGCCGGGCCCCGGCGACCTCGGCTGGATCGTGCAGCGCAACGCCGCGCTGTACGCCGCCGAGTACGGCTTCAACGCCGACTACGAGGGGCTGGTCGCGAGGATCGTCGCGGACTTCGCGGAGGACCACGATCCGCATCTGGAGCGGGTGTGGATCGCCGAGCTGGACGGCCGGCCGGTCGGCTGCGTGATGCTCGTCCGCGACGAGGCGCCCGCCACGGCCCGGCTGCGGCTGCTGCTGGTCGAGCCCGACGCGCGCGGCCTCGGCATCGGCGACCGGCTCGTCTCGGCCGTCGTCGACTTCGCCCGCGGCGTGGGCTATCGCGACCTCGTCCTGTGGACCAACGACGTCCTGGCCGCCGCCCGCCGCATCTACCGGCGCCACGGCTTCGTCCTGTCCGCCGAGACACCCCACCGCTCCTTCGGCAAGGACCTGACCGGGCAGGACTGGCGACTGGATCTCCACGGCACGCAGGAGTGAGATCAGGTACGGCGGGCAGGAGGTGACAGGTCCGGAGCGTCCCCCGGCCCGCCTGCCGGATGGGCGCACCCTCTTTTCCCTGGCAAGGTGGGATGCATGAAACTGGCGTTCTCCACCCTCGGCGTCCCCGGTCTCCCCGTCCCCGACGTGCTGCGCCTCGCGGCCGCGCACGGTTATCACGGCGTCGAGCTGCGCACGCACGCCGAGGAGCCGGTGCATCCGGGCCTGGGCCCCGCCGAACGGGCCGACGTGGCAGCCGAGTTCAAGGCCGCCGGTATCGAGCTCCTGGGCCTGGCCGGGTACGCCCGGGTCGCCGCGCCCGGTGACGACGGGCCGGTGATCGAGGAGATGCGCACCCTCGTCGACCTCGCCCACGACCTCGGTGCTCCCTACGTCCGCGTCTTCCCCGGCGCCGACCCCGAGCAGAGCCCTCAGTCGGCGGACGCGATCGCCGCGCGGCGGCTGGGTACGGCTGCGCAGCACGCCGCCGACATGGGCGTACGGATCCTGTTGGAGACCCACGACTCGCACCGCACCGCCGCCGACTCGATCCGCGTCCTCGGCCTGGTCGGGCACCGCCACGTCGGCTCGCTGTGGGACGTGATGCACACCTGGCTGGGCGGCGAGCAGCCCTCGGAGAGCTACGCGGCCCTGTCCCCGTACCTCGGCTACGTCCAGGTCAAGGACATCGCCTCCGCCGACGACACGACCCCGCTGCCGCTCGGCACCGGAGTGCTGCCGCTCGCCGAGTGCGTGGAGGTCCTCTCCCGGCACGGCTGGGACGGCTGGCTGTGCTGGGAGTACGAGAAGCGGTGGTACGAGGAGGCCGCGCCCCTCCCCGAACTGCTCGACGCGGGACGGAACCATCTGGCGCGGCTGCTCAACGAGTCGGCGTAGCCGCCGGCGCCGCTACTCGGGACGGGCCACGATCGCCGCCGTGGGGTCGAGGCACCAGCCCAGCACGGCGGGCCACGGCCCGTACCCGGCGTTCAGGTCGAGGTGGGCGGCGCCCGGGAGGATGTCGGTCGGGAGGGCGAGCGGGGTGCCGTAGAGGGTGTCGGCGCCTTCCTCGCAGTACGGGTCGTCGTCGCCGGCGACCAGGCGGGTCGGGCCGGGGAGGGTGAACTCCAGCGCCGGCAGGGCGAATCGGGCGACCTCCGAGTGCTGGGCGAGCACGGCGCCGGACGGCGGGGCGACGAGCAGCACCCGGTCCACGTCGAGCCCCGGCATCCCGCGCGCGGCAGCGTGCAGCCACAGCACCGCGGACAGACTGTGCGCGACCACGACCCGCTCCGCCCCGCCATCGAGCGCACCGAGGTGCCGCCCCAGCTCCCCCAACCAGACTTCCAGGTCAGGATCGTCCGGCTCGGGAAGCTGCGGATAGCCGACCTGGTGCCCGAACTCGCCGAGCCGATCGGCGAGCCAGTGCTGCCAGTGGTCCTTGGGGCGGCGGTTCTGCCAGCCGTGGAGGATGAGGTAGGCGGTCATGAGGCCGATGGTTTCCGATCACTGCCGTGCCGGTCCAGTGAACGAGTGGCGTGCCGGTGCTCCAGCTTGAAGCTCACCCGACGGCCCCCGTCACAACCTCGCGCTCAGCGCCCCGAACTCCTCATGGAAGCCCGGGAAAGTCTTCCGTACGCATCCGGGGTCGTCGAACGAGATTCCCGGCACCCGAATCCCGGTCACCGCGAAGGACATGACGATGCGGTGGTCGCCGTAGGACTTGATCTCCGCTCCCGCGAGGCCCGACGCGGGGTCCGACGGGGCGGCCGACGGCTGGATCTCGATCCAGTCGGGGCCCGTGGTCACGGCCGCCCCCAGCCGCCGCAGGTTCTCCGCGCAGGCCTCCAGCCGGTCGCACTCCTTCACCCGGGTGTTCGCCACGTCCTCGATCCGCACCGGGCCGGAGGCGAACGGGGCGATGGCCGCGAGGGTCGGCATGGTGTCGGAGATGTCCCGCATGTTGACGGTGACGCCCCGCAGTTCGCCGGTCCCCCGGACCGTCGTCGACTGCGCGCCCACCTCCACCTGCGCACCCATCCGCCGCAGTACGTCGACGAAGCCCAGGTCGCCCTGGAGCGCCCCCTCGCCCAGGCCCACAACCGTCACCTCGCCGCCCGTGACGGCCGCCGCCGCGAAGAAGTAGCTCGCGGTCGACGCGTCCGGCTCCACCGCGTACGTCGTGGCGCGGTAGCCGCCGGACGGGACCACGAAGGCGTTGTCCTCCCGGCCCACCTCCACTCCGAAGGCCCGCATCATCGCGATCGTGATCTCGACGTACGGCACCGAGACCAGGTCGGTGACCGTGATGCGCAGGCCCTTGCGGGTCAGCGGTCCGAGCAGCAGCAGCGCCGTCAGGTACTGCGACGACTGGCCCGCGTCCAGCGTCACCTCCCCGCCCTCGACGCCGGTCGCCGTCACGGTCAGCGGGTGGTGGCCCTCCCTGTCCTCGTGCCGCAGGTCCACTCCCAGGTCACGCAGAGCCCGGGTCAACGGCAGCAGGGGGCGGCGGCGCATCTGGGGCGAGGCGTCGAAACGGTAGGTGCCGGTGCCGGTGGCGGCCAGCGTCGGCAGGAAGCGGGCCGTCGTCGCACCGTCCCGGCAGTGGACGTCGGCCTCGGTGACCGCGGGGCCCTGCGGGCGGCCGTCGACCTGCCAGGCGTCCGGAGTCCGCCCGACCCGGTAGCCGAGCCGCGCCAGCCCCTCGGCGAAGCCCTCCGTGTCGTCCGAACGGAGCGGGCGTACGAGGGTGGTGACACCGTCGGCGGCGGCCGCGAGGAAGAGAGCGCGGGCGGTAATGGACTTGGAACCGGGGATGTCGACTACGGGCATGCCCACATGATCGCCCGGTCGGCGGCTTCGACGCGGGGGCGTCCATGGGGTGGACCCGCCTGCCCCCCTCACGGAACCCTCGCCCGGACAGCCCCTCCCCGTACCCCACCCGCCCCACCATCCCCCACCTCACCAACTTCCCGATTTCCGGTCATCCCGGGAACCCAGCCCCACCCCCACTCGTCCAACACGCAAGCTGCCGGAGAGTCACCGTGGTGCGGTGTCGGCCCTCGCTGCTGGCTGCGATCGCTGACCAACCCTCTCCGCCGTGCCGCGGCCGGCAGCATGCCGTCATCGGCGCGCCCCCCTCCAACTGCGCCGATGGCGGCCCCTCCTTGGCGACCGGTTGGCGTGCACTCCCTTGACTGGCAGAAACTTCCCGGTTATTGGTGACTTCTCGGAAGTTTCCTTCAGCGCACCACCTCCGGAAGGAGCGCACGTGCCCGACACCAGCACGGGAAGCATGGGAAACACCTCGGTCCCCTCCAGACGTACCGTCCTCGCCGCCACCGCCGGCATGACCACCGCCCTCGCCCTCGGCGGCACTGCCCACGCCGGCCCCGACGGCAAGCACGACGACAGGAAACTGCGGGCCCTCATCGCCCGGATGAGCCTGCCGGAGAAGGTCGGCCAGCTCTTCGTCATGCGGGTCTACGGCCACTCCGCCACCGCCCCCGACCAGGCCGACATCGACGCCAACCTCAAGGAGATCGGCGTCCGTACGGCGGCCGAGCTGATCGCCAGGTACCGGGTCGGCGGCATCATCTACTTCACCTGGGCGCACAACACCCGCGACCCGCACCAGATCGCCGACCTGTCCAACGGCATCCAGCGGGCGTCCCTCGCCCAGCCCCGCGGCCTGCCCGTCCTCGTCTCCACCGACCAGGAGCACGGCATCGTCTGCCGCGTCGGCGAGCCCGCCACCCTCTTCCCGGGCGCCATGGCCATCGGGGCCGGCGGCTCCCGCGCCGACGCCCGCACCCTCGGCCGTATCGCCGGACAGGAACTCAGGGCGCTCGGCATCCGGCAGAACTACTCCCCCGTGGCCGATGTGAACGTCAACCCGGCCAACCCGGTCATCGGCGTCCGCTCCTTCGGCGCCGAACCGGCCGCGGTGGCCGGCATGGTCGCCGCCGAGGTAGCCGGATACCAGCACTCACGGCAACTCGCGGCCACCGCCAAGCACTTCCCCGGCCACGGCGACACGGCCGTCGACAGCCACTACGGCTTCCCGGTCATCACCCACACCCGCGACCAGTGGAACCAGCTCGACGCGCCGCCCTTCCGGGCCGCCGTCCGGGCCGGCATCGACTCGATCATGACCGCGCACATCATGGTCCCGGCCCTCGACGACTCCGGCGACCCGGCCACCCTGTCCCGCCCCATCCTCACCGGCATCCTGCGCGAGGAGCTCGGCTACGACGGGCTCGTGGTGACCGACTCGCTCGGCATGGAGGGCGTACGGACGAAGTACGGCGACGACCGCGTCCCCGTCCTCGCGCTCAAGGCGGGCGTGGACCAGCTCCTCAACCCGCCCTCCCTCGACATCGCCTGGAACGCGGTCCTGAAGGCCGTCCAGGACGGCGAGCTGACCGAGGCGCGGCTCGACGAATCGATCCTGCGGATCCTGCGGCTGAAGGCGAAGCTGCGGCTGTTCGACGCGCCGTACGTCAGCCAGGGCGGAGTCGACCGGAACGTCGGCACCGCGTCCCACCTCAGGACCGCCGACCGTATCGCCGAGCGGACGACGACCCTGCTCGTCAACGAGGACTCGACCCTTCCGCTGTCCCGGCGCTCCCACCCCAAGATCCTCGTCGTCGGCGCCGACCCCGCCTCCCCGTCCGGCACGACGGGACCGCCGACCGGCGTGCTCGCCGCCGCGCTCACCGAGCTGGGCTTCACGGCGACCGCCCTGTCGACGGGTACGGCACCCTCCTCCGCCGCCATCGCCAAGGCCGTCGAGGCGGCTCGGGCGGCGGACGCGGTGGTGGTCGGGACGTACAACGTCACGGCGAGCAGTACGCAGAAGGCGCTGGTCGAGCAGCTCCTCGCGACGGGGAGGCCGGTGGTGGCGGTCGCTGTCCGCAACCCGTACGACGTGGCCCATCTGCCCGCCGTGCGGGCCTGCTTGGCGTCCTACTCCTGGACCGACGTCGAGCTGCGGGCCGCCGCGCGGGTGATCGCCGGGCGGGTGGCACCGCGCGGGAAGCTGCCGGTGCCGGTGCAGCGGGCGGACGATCCGACGCGGGTGCTGTATCCGATCGGCCACGGACTGTCGTACGGGCGCGGTTAGCGTCGTGTAGCACTTTGGGCGTAGCGCCCGTACGTCACACAACGGGCGCACTCACCCCCAACCGACGCAAAGGACCCCACACGTCTGGCGTGGGCCCGCTGCGGCGGGTCACGCTGGGCGGGGGTACCGGGGGGAGTGCGATGCGTGCGAGAAGTGCTGTTGGGGTGGCCGCCGCGTTGCTTGCGCTGCTCAGCGCGTTGCTGACGGGGTGTCAGAGTCCGTCGGGGGCGGCGGAGCAGAACGGGCGGCTCAGTGAGAGCGGGAACGGGAGCGAGAGCCGGAGCGAGGGCGGAGGCGCCGGCGAGCAGCTGGTGACACCGCCGACGCGGCCCGCGGGCTACGGCGCGGTGTTCCTCGGCGTCGACGAGTGCAGCTCCTTCGGGACGACGAGTTTCACCGAGGTGTCCTGCACCGGTGAGCGGGCGGCGGCGCGGGTCGTGGCGCGGCACGACGGCAAGGTCGGCGACGGGCCGCTGTGCCCGGGGACCACGGACTTCGTGCTGCACATCAGCGAACAGAGCCGGACGTCCGACGAGGACGGCGACGGCGCGATCCCGCAGGGCTACGCCTGTATGCGCAACCTGGCGCCGCCCCACCCCGGCGACCCGGGCAGCGGAGGCGGACCCCGCACGATCGTCGGCGACTGCGTCTACAGCTCCGGCGACGGGCAGGTGCGCGAGACGGCGTGCGACGGCGAGGGGCGGCAGAAGCCGCAGTACGAGGTGGCCAAGGCCGTGGACAAGCGGGCGAAGTGCCCGCTGTCCACGGCGCTGTACGTCCAGCTGGGCGGCGAGAAACCGGTGGGCTGCGCGCGGCCGGTGTGAGGCGCCGGGACAGCTCAGCCGTGGGACGTCACGGACGCAGCGCGGACTCCCGTTCCACGCCCCGTACGTCGAGCTTCGCGTCGTACGCCGCCAGCGGCCTCGGCTCGGCCGTTGGTGACGCGACGCCCGCCCACTTCAGGATGCGGGCCGTGGCCAGCTCGCGCTCGGTGGGCAAAAGGCCCGCCACGAGCGCCCCGTGGTTGGCTCCCGGTGCCGTGAAGACGTAGGCGTCACGCGCGCCCTTGTCGACTCGGAAGCGTTCCGCGCCCCAGGGGTCGTTCTCGCCGTAGACGAACATCATGTGCCGGGCGTTGTGACGGACCCAGGTGTCCACGTCGCGCATGACCCTTGGCTGGAATCGCGTCGGGATCTCACGTGGGACGCAGTCGCGTGGCGGCAGGTAGCCGTAGCGGATCAACTTGCGCTCTATGTGCGGGAACCCGATCGCCGGTGCGCCCAGCTGCGTAGCCGCCTGGTAGTAGTACGGCGTGTACGGCTCCAGGCCCTGGTCCGTGTAGAAGGAGAAACCCCCGACCTTGTCGATGGAGTTCCAGATCGCCTCGTCGGTGGCGTGCGCCGCGTCCGCCGGGATCGTGTCGCAGTCGGAGGGCCGGCTGTACTGCCAGAAGCCCCAGACGTAGTCCAGGACGACCGACTCGTACGCCTTGTCCAGGCTGCCGAGCGTGTCGAAGGTGTAGCCGTGCTCGGCCGCGTACGCCGCGTACCGTTCCTTCAGCGGCTCCCGGCGCACCAGCGCCTCCCGCTGCACAGCGTTCAGCCGGTCCCGGCACGCCTTGGTGCCGACGTGGGCGAGGTGGCGGTCGTACGCCGAGTCCTCTGCGTCCACCACGTCGTTGGGAGCCACGTAGGCGACGACGCCGTCCATGTCACGGGGGTGGAATCGCTCGTAGTACGTGGCGGTCATGCCGCCCTTCGAAATGCCGGTGGAGAGCCACTTCTTGTCGTAGATCGGCTTCAGCGCCGTGAAGATGCGGTGCTGGTCGGCCGCCGCCTGCCGGATGTCCAGCTTGGTCCAGTCGGCCGGTTCGGGGCGGGACGGTGTGAAGAAGCGGTACTCCATGGAGACCTGGTTGCCGTCGACGATCTGCGTCGGCTCGCGGCGGCTCGGTGTCGTGGAGACCTCGTAGCCGCTGGTGTAGAAGACGGTCGGGCGGGAGACGTCCCGGTGCAGCACGGTGAGACGCTGCTGGAAGGTCCCCGCGGACGGATTGCGGTGGTCGACGGGCTGCGTGTACGCGAGGACGAAGAAGCGGTAGCCGGGGTACGGCTTCTCCTCGATGAGGCTCATGCCCGGTATGGACAGCAGACGTTGCTTGATGTCCGGCTCGGCGGCGGTGGCCGCCCCTGTCGAAGCCGTGCCGAGCGTGCCTATGAAAAGCGCGAGCGCCAGCAGCCATCTGAGGGTCTTGCGCGCCATGCACCCTCCCCTGAGTAACAGATGTCCGGCGCAAGCTATCGGTCAACTCACCGGGACAACAGGGGAGATGGAGACATCAGGGGAAGCAGGGCCGGCGGAGGCGTTCAGACAGAGAGGAGCGGCCGGCGTGGCGCGCGGAGGGCGGCGGCGACCCGACCGGTCAGCACAGAATCCAGCCCTTGCTCACGGACCCCCGCCCCACCTTCCCCTTCACCCACACGCAGCGGTGCCCGGCGTGGACGGTGACCGGGCCGGCGCGGCGGCTGTACTGGCCCTCGTCGACGACCGCCCTGGCCCGGTACGCCTGCACGCTGACCATCATCTTCTGCCTGCGCCCGGGGTCCTTGGGCACGGTGATCGCGCAGATGTGGCCGCCCCGCTTGTAGACGTACAGGGTGCCGGTGGCGAACGGGTACGTCCTGACCTTGCGTCCTTCACAGCGCGAGGCGGCGGCTTGCGCCTCGGCCGGGACCGCGACCGCGAGCAGTCCGGACGCGGTCAGCAACGCCAGGCCGACGGCCAGTCGTCGGCGTATCGCACCTCTGTCCACTTGGTTGTCCTCCCCGTACACCGGCAATGAGCGTACTGGTGTACGGACGCACGGCGTATGCCGGACGGTTGCACGGCCGTCACGGCCGTCACGGCCGTCACGCCGCGCGTCACCTACCGAGCCGCCCCCACCGGCTCCTCCGGCTCCGCCGCCCCGATGAAGGTCCGCCACAGCTCCGCATACTGCCCGCCGCGCGCCAGCAGCTCCTCGTGCGTCCCGTCCTCCGCGACCCGTCCGTGGTCCATCAGCACGACCCGGTCCGCGCGGGCGGCCGTGGTCAGGCGGTGGGCGACGACAAGGGTGGTACGGCGGCCCGCAAGGCGGTCCGTGGCGTGGTTGACCTGGGCCTCCGTGGCCAGGTCCAGCGCTGCCGTCGCCTCGTCGAGGAGCAGGATGTCGGGGTCGACCAGCTCGGCGCGGGCGAGTGCGATCAGCTGGCGCTGCCCGGCGGAGAGGTTGCGGCCGCGCTCGGCGACCTCGTGCAGGTAGCCGCCGTCGAGGGTGGCGATCATCTCGTGGGCGCCGACCGCGCGGGCCGCGGCCTCGACCTCGGCGTCCGTCGCGTCGGGGCGGCCGTAGGCGATGGCGTCGCGGACGGTGCCCTGGAAGAGATACGCCTCCTGCGGGACGACCCCGAGCCGGTGGCGGTACGACGTGATGTCCAGGGAGCGCAGGTCCGTGCCGTCGACCGTGACACGGCCGCCGGTCGGGTCGTAGAACCGCGCCACCAGCTTCACGAGCGTCGACTTGCCCGCGCCGGTCTCCCCGACGAACGCGACCGTCTGCCCGGCCGGGATCCGCAGGGCGACGTCGCTCAGCGCCGCCTCGTCGTCGCCGTACTTGAAGTGCACGTCCTCGAAGGCGACCTCGCCCCGCAGGGACAGCACCTCCAGCGGCTCGGCGGCAGCCTTCGTCGAGGTCGGCTCCCGCAGCAGCTCCTGGATGCGGCCGAGCGAGACCGTGGCCTGCTGGTAGCCGTCGAAGACCTGGGAGAGCTGCTGGACGGGGGCGAAGAACAGGTCGATGTAGAGCAGATACGCCACCAGCGCGCCGGTCGTCAGCGTCGCTTCGTCGATCCGGCCGCCGCCCACGATCAGGACCGCCGCCACGGCCCCCGACGACAGGAACTGCACGAAGGGGAAGTAGATCGAGATCAGGAACTGCCCCCGGATGCGGGCCCTGCGGTAGCTGTCGCTGCGCTCGGCGAACCGTGCGCCGCCGTCCCGCTCGCGCCGGAAGGCCTGCACGATCCGCAGCCCGGACACCGACTCCTGGAGGTCGGCGTTCACCACGGACACCCGCTCACGGGCGAGTTCGTACGCCTTCACGCTGGCCCGGCGGAAGTAGTACGTCGCGACGATCAGCGGCGGCAGCGTCGCGAACACGACGAGGGCCAGCTGGATGTCGATCACCAGCAGGGCGACCATGATGCCGAAGAAGGTGACGACGGAGACGAAGGCGGTGACCAGGCCCGTCTGGAGGAAGGTCGACAGGGCGTCGACGTCCGTCGTCATCCGGGTCATGATCCGGCCGGTCAGCTCGCGCTCGTAGTAGTCGAGTCCGAGCCGCTGGAGCTGGGCGAAGATCTTCAGCCGCAGCGAGTACAGGACGCGCTCGCCGGTGCGTCCGGTCATCCGCGTCTCGCCGATCTGCGCCACCCACTGGACGGTCACGGCGAGCAGGGCCAGCAGGGATGCCGCCCAGACCGCGCCGAGGGCGACCTGCGTGACGCCCGAGTCGATGCCGTGCCGGATCAGGACGGGGAGCAGCAGTCCCATGCCGGCGTCCATGGCGACGAGGCCGAGGCTGATCAGCAGGGGCAGCGCGAAGCCGCGCAACAGCCGTTTCAGGCCGTACGACTCCTCCGGCCGGACCGCGTCGGCCTCGTCGATGTCGGGACGGTCGACGGCCGGGGGCAGCGCCTCCACCTGGGCGAGGAGTTCGGGTGTGGCCGGGGACTCCGTGAGCGCCGGGTCCCTGCGCTCGCGGTCGCCGGTCCACAGCCTCGGCGTCACCCCGCGCTCGGCGTCGAACTCGGCGTCCAGCTCGTCCCGTACGGAAGTGTCCTCCTGCGGGCAGGCGGGCCGGGCGTGGCCGGGTGAGACGCCGCCGAGTTCGTCGGGGTCGGTGAGGAGGCGGCGGTAGAGGGCGGAGCGTTCCTGGAGTTCCTCGTGGGTGCCGATGTCGGCGAGGCGGCCGGCGTCGAGGACGGCGATGCGGTCGGCGAGGCCGAGGGTGGAGCGGCGGTGCGCGATGAGGAGGGTGGTGCGGCCCTCCATGACGTGCCCCAGCGCCTCGTGGATCTCGTGCTCGACGCGGGCGTCCACCGCGGAGGTCGCGTCGTCGAGGACGAGGAGCCGCGGGTCGGTGAGGATCGCGCGGGCGAGCGCGACGCGCTGGCGCTGGCCGCCGGAGAGGGTGAGGCCGTGCTCGCCGACCGTGGTCTCGTAGCCGTCGGGCAGCTCGGCGATGAAGCGGTCCGCCTGGGCGGCGCGTGCGGCGGCCTCGATCTGCTCGTCGGTCGCGTCGGGACGGCCGTAGGCGATGTTGTTGCGGACCGTGTCCGAGAAGAGGAAGGAGTCCTCGGGGACCAGTCCGATCGCGGCCCGCAGCGAGTCGGAGGTCAGCTCGCGGACGTCGTGGCCGCCGATGAGGACGGCGCCGCGTGTGACGTCGTAGAAGCGCGGGAGGAGGAGGGAGACGGTGGACTTGCCGGAGCCGGAGGAGCCGACGACGGCGAGGGTCTCGCCGGGCTGGATCTCGAAGGAGAGCCCGTCCAGCACCGGCCGCTCGTCGTCGTAACCGAAGGACACGTCGTCGAACTCGACGGTCGCGGGGGCGTCGGCGGGCAGCGTCTTGGTGCCGTCCTTGATCGACGGCTCGGTGTCGATCAGCTCCAGCACGCGCTCGGTGCCGGCGCGGGCCTGCTGCCCGACCGTGAGGACCATGGCGAGCATCCGGACCGGGCCGACCAGCTGGGCGAGGTAGGTGGAGAACGCCACGAACGTACCCAGCGTGATGTGCCCGCGCACCGCCAGCCAGCCGCCGACCGCGAGCATGGCGACCTGCCCGAGAGCAGGGACGGCCTGCAGGGCCGGGGTGTACCTGGAGTTGAAGCGGACGGTGCGCAGCCGCCCCGCGAAGAGCCGTCGGCTGACCTCCCTGAGCTTCCCGGTCTCCTGCTCCTCCTGCCCGAACCCCTTCACCACGCGTACGCCGCTGACGGCCCCGTCGACGACGCCGGCGACGGCGGCGGCCTGGGCCTGGGCGTACCAGGTGGAGGGGTGCAGCTTGGTACGGCTGCGCTTGGCGATCCACCACAGGGCCGGGGCGACGGCGAGGGCGACGAGGGTGAGCGGCAGCGACAGCCACGCCATCACGATCAGGGAGATCAGGAAGAGCGCGAAGTTCCCGATGGTCATCGGGAGCATGAAGAGCAGGCCCTGGATCAGCTGGAGGTCGCTGGTGGCCCGCCCGACGACCTGTCCGGTGGACAGCTCGTCCTGCCGCCGCCCGTCGAGCCGGGTGATCGTCCCGAACATGTCCGTGCGCAGATCGTGCTGGACGTCGAGGGCGAGGCGGCCGCCGTAGTAGCGGCGGATGTAGGTGAGGACGTAGACGACGAAGGCGGCGGCTATCAGCAGGCCGGCCCAGACGGCCATGCCGCGGGTGTGGTCGCCGATGACGTCATCGATGATCACCTTCGTGATCAGCGGGACGACCGCCATGACGGCCATTCCGACGAGGGAGGAGCCGAGGGCGAGGATCACGTCCCTGCGGTAGCGCCAGGCATAGCCCCACAGCCGTCGTGCCCATCCCCGTTGCACTGCCACGCCGGTGCCCTCCTTCGTCCTGATCTACCGGAAGGCACCAACGCCGACGAGCTTCGATTTCATCCCGCCGCAACAAACCCGGGGTGGTGTGCTCAGATGCGTACTCGCAGGTAATAGAACCGGGTCGTCTGTACGGCGTTCTGGTTGTCGTCGCTGACCAGCAACACCTTCAGGCGGCCGCTCGTACGGCCCGTGATCGCCATGCCCTCGATGTTGTCGAGGAGCGGGTTCGGCTGGGGCTGCTTGGCGGTCGCTCCCAGTGACGGGCAGGTCACGAGGTCGGCGAGGAGCGTCTTCTTGATCAGGCGGACGCCGTCCTGGCCCGTGAGCTTCTCGACACCGCTGGTGTCCGTGGCGCGGCGCGGGTCGGCCAGGTGGAGCCGGACCGTGTTCCCGACGCCTGCGGTGAAGCCGCGCTCCAGGACGAGGAGGCGGCCGTCGGGGGTCGCCCGGACCTCGGGGACGCCGAGGCCGGTGTCGGTGCGGTAGGCGTACTGGCGGCCGAGCTCGAAGTGGCCGCCCTTGGTCCGGTTCCAGGTCTGGAAGCGGACGATGCCGGCGCTGTCGCCGGTCAGGGCGTACTCCATCGACGCGAGCAGGGTGCGGCCGCCGGGGAGGAGGGTCAGGCCCTCGAAGGTGCCGTTGGAGACGGCGCGGCCGGCCGGGGCGACCTTCAGCGCGTCCGGCACGGGGAGGCGGTCGAGGATCCGGCCGTCGCGGGAGTAGCGGCGGATGGACGGCTCGGTCTCCGAGGAGATCAGCCGGGTGCCGTCCCGGTCGATGACGAGGCCCTCGGAGTCGAGGGCGGCGCCGCTCTCGTCGGCGAGCGGGACGGCCTTCTCCGGCGCGAGCGTCCTGCCGTTCAGGTGGAAGAGGGAGGAGCGGTCGGAGACGGCGGCGAGGGAGCCGTCGCGGTCCACGGCGAGCGCGGAGAAGTTACCGACGAAGGTGCCCTCGTACGTCGTCTTGTCGAGCGCGTCGGAGAAGCGGTCGATGGAGACGGAGGGCGAGCAGGCGTGGCGGCCCGGCGAGGTGGCGTGGGCGTTCGCGGGGCCGGCGGCGGTGAGGCAGGTGGCCGCCGCCAGGCCCGCGGTGGCGGTCGCGAGTACGGTTCTCAGGCGCATGGGGGTCACCGTAGGGCGGGTGGGTGACGCGAGGTGGGCCGCCTCGTTAAGGCTCAGCTCGCGGCCAGGTCCTTGTGGATGACCTTGGCGACGCCCTGAATGGTCGTGATGCCGTAGTTCATGGTGCTGTTGCCATGGGTGAGCACCGTGATCACGTAGTCGTGGCCGCGCCCCTTGAAGGCGCCGACGCTGTGCACCCGCCAGCCCTGGGTGGCGCGTTGCAGCCAGCCGTTCTTGACCGCCACCGTGACGCCGGACGGCACTCCGTACGGTGTGCCCCAGCGCTGCGAGGAGACGACCTGGCCCATCAACTGCAGGATGTAGGCACGGGAGTTGTCGCTGAGCACCGCGTTCTTGGCCGTGATGAGCTTCAGCAGCTTCTGCTCGTCGGTGACGGTGATCTGGGTCAGGCCCCAGTAGCCGTTCGCGCCGGGCTTGGTCTGGGTCATACCGGCAGCCGTGAGGAAGCCCTTGATCTTCGTCAGGCCGAGCTGCTTCCAGAGCGTGCTGGTCGCGGCGTTGTCCGACTTGGTGATCATGGCCTTGGCGAGGGACGTCTCACGAGCGGTGAGGTACCGGTTGTGCTTCTTCGCGTCCCACAGCAGCGCGGCCAGCACGGTGACCTTGACGACACTGGCGGAGTCGAAGGCGCTGGAGGCCCGCAGGGCGCAGGTGGTGTTGGTGGAACGGTCGTAGAGGCCGACCGCGACGGTGCCCTTGCGGTTGGCCAGGGCGGCGGTGATGTCCTTCGTCAACTTGGCGGCGAGTCCGGCCTTGGCGGACGTACAGCTGACGGCGGGCGCGGGCGCCGCGACGGCCGGGGTGGCGACGGCTATGGACGCCATGACGACGCCGACGCCCACACCTGCCGCGACGCCCGCTCTCGCGCGTCCGGAAACGCGCCTTGCCTTCTTGCTCGTTGTCCCGTGAGTCATGTCCTTATGACCAACGAGCACGCATGAAAGGTTGTACGCATGATGACCGCTGACGGCGTACTGTCCGTCCTGTCCTTGCTCCGAAAGGCGCGGACCGACATCTGGATCGGCGGCGGCTGGGGCATCGACGCCCTGATCGGGGAGCAGACCCGCGACCACCGCGACCTGGACCTGATGCACCGCCAGGACCAGGAGACGGCCGTGGTGGCAGCCCTCGCGGAGGCGGGCTTCGTGGAGACCCTGGACCGGCGTCCGGTCCGGTTCGTGGTCACCGCTCCGGACGGACGGGAGATCGACCTCCACCCCCTGGTCTTCGCCGAGGACGGCTCCGCGCTCCAGGCGTCACCCGAACCGTCGCGCCCCTTCGTCTACCCCGCGTCGGCCTTCGTGACGGGCAGGATCGGCGGTACGACGGTCCCGTGCCTGTCCGCCGAGCAGCAGGTCCACTTCCACCAGGGGTACGAGCCGGCGGACCGCGACCGGCACGACATGGCTCAGCTGCGGCGGGTGTTCGGGATCACCACGCATTTCTGATCACTGGTCGGAGTCGTCGCAGGCGGGGACGGGAACACGCGCACCCCGGCTCTCCGCGATCCGACGGACATCGGTCAGCGCCTCGCTCATCCGGGCCAGCAGGAAGCGGAGCTGCGCGGGCGTTGCTCGCCGGTCGGCGAGCATGTCGTCCGCGTGGTCGAGGAGCTCGCCCGCCATTCCGAGCTGAACGCTCTCGACGGCGTCCGCCGCACGGGAGACAGGGCCGGTTCCGCCGGTGCCGAGGTAGCACGGTTTGCCACCTTCCCCGGTCCAGGGGAGCAGGCGTACACGTGTCGCGGGGTGAGTGATGTGCACGTCCTCCTTCATCGGGCGACCCCCGCTCGCGCCGCGAGCATGCCGCAGGACCCGATACCGATTCCGGGTACGGCGACCAGAGGCGGCGCCGTCGGTGTGTGGACACCGGTTTGGTGAACGGTCGGCCCGTGGAGAACAGCACGGCTCGCCTTCCCGGCCGGGCGGCCCAGAAGACGTAGCAGCGGCGCGCAGAGATGGGCGATACGGTGACTCATGTCGTCGGCTCCCAGCGTTAGTTGATGACCACGCCCCCGGACCGGTCGGACGGTCGCGGGGGTATCGCGTTCTGTAGCGATCAACTCACAGACTGAGACGGGTCGGGCTAGCCTCGCCAGAGGGTCGAATGTGACCAGGCATTCGTCACAAGGGAGTTGGCCATGAGCAACACGTACGGTGACTGGCTCAGGCAGCAGCGCGAGGCGGCGGGGCTGACGCAGGAGGAGCTGG
This sequence comes from Streptomyces sp. NBC_01017, assembly GCF_045162795.1. NCBI lineage: Bacteria > Bacillati > Actinomycetota > Actinomycetes > Kitasatosporales > Streptomycetaceae > Streptomyces > Streptomyces sp. NBC_01017. The sequence continues at coordinate 6,840,403 of NZ_CP108683.1, read as the reverse complement.
CCGACCGGGCGTTCATGACGCGTTCGCACATCGCGCATATCGAGGCGGGGCGACGGGTGCCTTCGAGGGAGGATGCTCGGCGGCTGGACATTGCCCTGGGTACGGGGGATGTGCTGAGCAGTTTTCTGCCGCAGATCCACGAGGAGTCGATCGCCGAGTACTTCGAGAAGGTGCGCGTACTCGAACAACAGGCGGTGGTGATCCACGAGTTCGCTCTGACGTACTTTCCGGGCATCCTGCAGACGAAAAGGTACGCGCGTGCGGTTCTGGGGTCGGTCTTCCCTCTGGTGAGTGAAGAGGAATGTGACAGGCGCGTTGTCACACGCCTTGAGCGCGCGAAGATCCTCGAAGATCCCCTGACGCCCGCAGTGTGGGTGCTGTTGGACGAGACAGTGTTGCGACGTCCCGTGGCTACCGGGGATGTCATGGCGGAGCAGATCACGCACGTCGTCCACCTTGCGGAGACTCGACGTATCCGCGTGCATGTGCTGCCGTTTGACGTGGGCCATCATCCGCTGGCGCACAGCATGCTCACGCTGATGTGGTTCGAGGACCAACCGCCGCTGGCATACACCGAAGGCGGGTACATGGGGCGGTTGCACGATTCCCCGTCCATGGTCCAGAAGTGGCAGCACCTCTACTCTCTGGCCCTGAGCGACGCCATGCCGCTGAAGGACTCACTGGCCCTGCTGAAGGCCACTGCGAAGGAGTACGAGCACCTTGACTGAGCGCACCGTCCAGAACGCTGCCGCGCTGAGCGGCTGGCGCAAGTCGTCGCACAGCGATAACAACGCCGGCAGCTGCCTCGAAGTCCTCGACAACCACCCCTCCGGCGTCCCCGTCCGCGACTCCAAGGTCCCGCACGGCCCCGCGCTGGTCTTCTCCGCCGCCAACTGGTCGGCGTTCGTCGCGGCTGTCAAGGAATCACGGCCCTGAGCCGACCGCGACCGCGACCTGCGCCGGGCGTCAGGTCAGAGCGCCTTCCATGGCCGGAATCAGCAGCCGGAGCAAGTCGGTACCGATGTCGCTCTGCTGGAATCTTGGGTAGTCCCCGTCGCGTGCCGGAACCACGGTCAGCCGGTAGTAGGCCGAACCAACGGTGAAAGCGAACCGCATCGGCTCGTCATCGTCGGCCGGGTAGACCGCGAAGGAATCTCCCTCCCCGATGTTCTGGGGAATCACGTCCCCGCCAGGTGCCTTGATGTCGGCGCGATAGCGCTCCGCGTCGGTCTCGGCAACGCTCGCGTAGGAGGCCTGGTTGCCCCATGTGCACCCCCACGGGCGCTGTCCGTCGATGGCATCGGGCCGGGTGCCGTTGAAGGGGTCCCCTACACCGCCGAAAGCCGTTCGGACGTCATCGGGCTTCAGCAGCGAGCATGCGCTCGGCTTCTGAGTGGCCTTGCCCCCTCCGTGACCGCCTCCGGAACCACTGCCGGACGCGTCCGCCGAGCATCCCGCTGCGGCGAGCAGCCCTGCCACTCCTACCGCACAGCCAAAGCCACGTCTTCGGGCCGACGCAGATACCGGAGCGTGCATCAATGCCTCCAATTCACGGACCGGAAACGGGACTTGTGCCGGCTCCCGGTGGTGGGGTGGCGTTCAGCGTAGTACCGCGCCGACCGCTGCCGGGTTGCGATCCACAGGCACGCCCCAGGTCAGGCACAGCCCGCACCCACCCCCACCGCACACGATGCGCGGGTGACATCAGCCACCGATCCCCACCCCCACACGACCGTGACCGCCGACGTGCCGCCCCCGGCCACGCCCGCGGCGCCCCCGGGCAAAGCACCGCGCTGGTCACTCCCCGCGCTGATCGCGATCCTGATCCTGGCGGCGGTGCTGTACTCCTGGAACCTGTCGGGCTCCAGCCTCAACAGCTTCTACAGCGCGGCCGTGCTGAGCGGCACGCAGAGCTGGAAGGCGTGGTTCTTCGGCTCGCTGGACGCGGGCAACTTCCTCACCGTCGACAAGCCGCCGTTCGCCCTGATGGTCATGGGCCTGTCGTGCCGCGTGTTCGGCTACGGCACCTGGCAGATGATGCTGCCGATGGTCCTGGTCGCGCTTGCGACCATCTGGATCGTGCACGCCTCGGTGAAGCGGGTGTGGGGCCACGGCGCGGCGACGGTGGCCGCGCTGGTCCTGGCCCTGACCCCGATCACGGTCGCCATCAACCGTGACAACAACCCCGACACGCTGCTGGTGTTCCTGATGGCCGGCGGCGCGGCGCTCGCCCTGCGGGCCGTCCACAACGGCAGGCTGCTGCCGCTGGTGGGCTCCGCGGTGTGCTTCGGTCTCGCGTTCAACACGAAGATGCTCCAGGGGTACATCGCACTGCCCGCCGTCTTCGCGGTGTACCTGTACGCGGCGAAGCCGAAGCTCGTGAAGCGTGTCCTCAACCTCCTCGTCGCGGGCGTCGCTCTCGCCGTCTCCAGCTTCTGGTGGGCGGCGGCGGTCTCCCTCGTCCCGGCCGACGACCGCCCCTACATCGGAGGTTCGACGGACGGCACGGCCTGGGACCTGATCACGGGTTACAACGGCCTGGGCCGGATCCTCGGCGGCGAGGGCAACGGCGGAGGCGGTGGAGGCGGCGGTGGAGGCGGCGGCTTCTCCGGTACCGCAGGGCTCGGCCGCCTCTTCAACGACATCCTCGGCGGGCAGATCTCCTGGCTCATCCCCTTCGCGGCCATCGCCTGCGTCGGCGGTCTGGTGCTGTGCGGCCGTGCCCCGCGCACCGACCTCACCCGGGCCGCGCTGCTGCTGTGGGGCGGCTGGACGGCCCTGCACTACCTGACCTTCGCCATGGCCGAGGGCACGATGCACCCGTACTACACGACCGCGCTCGCCCCCGGCATCGCGGCCCTGTGCTCAGGCGGCGGCGTGATGCTGCTGCGCGCGTTCCGCGCCGACAAGCGGTGGACGTGGGTGCTGCCGGCGGGACTGGCCGTCACGGCCGTCTGGGCGGTCGTACTCCTGCGGCGGGCCTCCGGCTGGAACACCTGGCTGTGGCCGACGATCGCCGTCGTCATGGCGCTGGCGATCACGGGTCTGCTCGTCTTCCGGTCCGCGTCCGGGACACGGATACGGCTGCTGGCGGCATCCGTGGTGGCGGCGGTCGTCGCGGCCGTGGCGGGCCCGGCGGCGTACGCCTGGTCGGTGCCGTCCGGTTCGGGCGGCGGCATGGGCGGTACGAACCCGACGGCCGGCCCCTCGACGGGGAGCGGCTTCGGCGGCGGGCCCGGTGGGGGCGGCGGCCGGGGTGGCTTCCCGGGCGGCCAGGCCGGCGGGCAGCAGGGCCAGAACGGCGAGATGCCCGGCGGCGGGGGCGGCCAACCGCCCGGCGGGCAGGGCGGGCAGGCCTCCGGCGGCAACGCCGAGATGGGCGGTACGCCTCCGGGCGGCACCGGCAACACCGGCGGCAACGCGGGTACGGCCGACGGCGGCACCGGAACCGGCAACGGCACGGGCGGCCGGCCCGGCGCCACGGCCGGTGGCGGCGGCATGGGCGGCGGCCCCGGCGGTATGGGCGGAGCCGCGAGCAGCGAGCTGATCACCTACCTCAAGAAGCACCAGGACGGCGCCAAGTGGCTGCTGGCGGTGTCGAGTTCGCAGAGCGCGGCCCAGCTGATCGTGAGCAGCGGTGAGCCCGTCATCTCCATGTGGGGCTGGTCCGGCAGCGACAATGCGATGACCCTGGCCAAGCTCAAGGAGCTGGTGAAGAAGGGCGAGTTGCACTACATCCAGCTCGGTGGCGGCGGCATGGGCGGCGGTCCCGGCGGCGGCAGCGACGTCAGCTCCGAGGTCACTCAGTGGGTGCAGAAGAACGGGACGGCGGTGAAGGAGAGCGAGTACGGCTCAACGTCAAGTTCCGGTTCCAACTCGGGTTCAGACTCCGGTTCCAACTCCGGTTCCGACTCCGGCGCCGACACCTCTTCGCAGAGCAACCAGTCGGCGATCTACCGCCTGGATCCGTCGGACATCGGCTGACCCCGACCCGCTCCACGCCCAACGGCCCCCGGTCCAACCGCCGGGGGCCGTTTCGCCATGTCAACTCGCACGGACAAGCCCCGATTTGCCGTTTCCCGTCACCCAATGGACACGTGCAAACCCTCGACACGACCACATGTCCATGCCACTCTCCCGTTTGCCGCCTCCATTCAACCCGCGTAGATGGGACCCCCACATGCTGGCGACACACATACGCAGCTGGAAGTCGGTCGCGCTGACCACGGCCGCCGTCCTGGTCGGCCTCACCGCTCCGGCGCTCACCGCGGCTCCGGCCGCCGCGACGACGACGGAGTACGACGACACGTACTACGCCGACGCGATCGGCAAGACCGGCTCGGCGCTGAAGGACTCGCTGCACGAGATCATCGGCGACCAGACCAGGCTCTCGTACTCGGCCGTCTGGGACGCCCTGAAGGTCACCGACCAGGACCCGAACAACAGCAGCAACGTGGTCCTGCTCTACAGCGGCATCTCCCGCAGCAAGTCCCTGAACGGCGGCAACACCGGCAACTGGAACCGCGAGCACGTGTGGGCCCAGTCCCACGGCGACTTCGGCACCTCCGCCGGCCCCGGCACCGACCTGCACCACCTGCGTCCCGAGGACGTGCAGGTCAACAGCATCCGCGGCAACAAGGACTTCGACAACGGCGGCAGCAGCTTCACCAACTCCGGCGGCAGCCTCACCGACTCCAACTCCTTCGAGCCGCGCGACGCCGTCAAGGGCGACGTGGCCCGCATGATCCTCTACATGGCCGTCCGCTACGAGGGCGACGACAGCTGGCCCGACCTGGAGGCCAACGACTCGATCAACGGCAGCGTCCCGTACCACGGCCGTCTCTCGGTCCTCAAGCAGTGGAACGACGAGGACCCGCCGAACGCCTTCGAGGAGCGCCGCAACGAGGTCATCTACGACAGCTACCAGGGCAACCGCAACCCGTTCATCGACCACCCGGAGTGGGTCGAGGCGATCTGGTAGGCCACCCGGCCCTGTCTCAGCAGCCGTGGACGCGCCAGGGGCCCCGTCGGCCCTGGCGCGTTCGGCTACCACCTGTGCAGCGTAGTGACCTGCGCGTATCTGCTGCCGTTGACCCGGCCATGAAGAAGATCAGCGCGCTCGCCGCGCTCACCATGGCAGCCCTCGTACTCGCCGCCCCGGCCCACGCCGACGACGGCGACCGGGGCCGGATCACCATCGCCGGCTACTCCGGCGCCGGCCTCTGCAAGGAGGCACTCGCGCTCGTCCCATGGGCCCTGCCGCTGACCGGCCCCGCGGTGGACGACGCCTGCCACAACCGCGACCACGTCGACGACACGCGCGACCAGGAAGCTGAGCCGGCCGTCAGGCCGTGAGGTGCGTGGGCGCGAACATCCGTAGCACCGCCGGGAGTACGACCACCGACGGGCCAGGGGTCTGAAGCGCCTTCGCCAGATCCGCTTCCAGGGTCTCCGGGGTCGTACGGACCCCGGGGACGCCGAAGGACTCGGCCAGGGCCACGTAGTCGGGGCGGGTCAGCTCCGTCGCCGTGGCCTCGCCGAAGGCGTCCGTCATGTACTCGCGCAGGATGCCGTAGCCGCCGTCGTCGACGATCAGCCAGGTGACCGGCAGGTCGTACTGCCTGGCCGTCGCCAGCTCGGCGATCGAGTACAGGGCCCCGCCGTCGCCGGACACCGCGAGCACCGGGCGGTTCGGGTCCGCGGCGGCCGCGCCGAGCGCCGCCGGGAAGCCGTAGCCGAGGCCGCCGGCGCCCTGGGCGGTGTGCATGTGGTTGGGGCCCTTGGCGTCGAAGGCCGACCAGGCCCAGTAGGCCAGGATCGTCATGTCCCAGAAGGACGGCGAGTCGGCGGGGAGCGCCTTGCGGACGGACGCCAGCACGTCCTGCTCCAGGGTGAGTTCCTGGGCGGCGATGCGGTCGGCGACCTTCGCGAGGACGGCTCGTACCCGCTCGGACGCGGTGGGGTCCGTGCGCTCCGTCACCGTCTCCAACAGCGCCTGCAACGCGAGCCGCGCGTCCGCGTGGATGCCCAGTGCCGGGTGGTTCGACTCCAGCTTGCCGAGGTCCGCCTCGATCTGGACGACCCGGCCGCGGGGCTTGAACGTGTGGTAGTTCGAGGAGAGTTCGCCGAGGCCCGAGCCGACGACCAGGAGTACGTCGGCGTCCTCCAGGAAGTCCGTCGTGTGCCGGTCCTCGATCCAGGACTGGAGGGACAGCGGGTGCGTCCAGGGGAACGCGCCCTTGCCGCCGGGGGTCGCGACGACCGGCGCCTGGAGCGTCTCCGCCAGCTGCCTCAGCTTGCCCGAGGCGTCCGCCCGTACCACTCCCCCGCCCGCGATGATCGCCGGGCGCTCGGCCTGCGAGAGCAGGTGGGCGGCCACCGCCGTCAGTTCGGGGCGGGGCGGCAGCTCCTCGGGGAAGGCGTCGCCGCCGGTCACCACCGGGACCGATGTCTCGGCGAGCAGCACGTCCTGCGGGATCTCCACCCACACCGGGCCGTGCGGGGCCGTCAGCGCCGACTTCCAGGCCGCTTCGAGCGCGGAGGGGATCTGGGACTGGGTGCGGACCGTGTGGACCGACTTCACCACGCCCCTGAACGAGGCCGCCTGGTCGGGGAGTTCGTGCAGATAGCCGTGCCTGCCGCCGCCCAGCCCCGCCGTCGGGATCTGGCTGCTGATCGCCAGCACGGGGGCCGATGCGGCGGCCGCCTCCTGCAGCGCGGCCAGCGAGGTCAGCGCCCCCGGGCCCGTCGACAGCAGCAGCGGGGCCGCCTCGCCCGTGATCCGGCCGTACGCGTCCGCCGCGAACCCGGCGTTGTTCTCCACCCGCAGCCCGATGTACCGCAGGTCGGAACGGCGCAGCGCGTCGAACATGCCCAGCGCGTGCTGGCCGGGCAGCCCGAAGACGGTCGTCGCGCCGAGCCCGGCCAGCGTCTCCACGACCAGGTCCCCGCCGTTGCGCCCGGCGGGTGGATTCAGTGCAGCGTCGATCTGCGCCTGAGTCGGGCGGAGTACCAGGTCGTGGTCGTGAGTCACTTCGCTTCCGAGTCCTTCCGGGCCGCCGCGATCTGGCGGGACATGATCGTGGTGAGTTCGTACGCCGTGTGGGACGCGGCCACCGACGTGATCTCGGCGTGATCGTACGCGGGCGCCACCTCGACGACGTCCGCCGAGACCAGGTTGCAGGACGCGAGGCCGCGCAGGATCTCCAGCAGCTCGCGCGACGTCATGCCGCCGGCCTCGGGGGTGCCGGTGCCGGGCGCGTGGGCCGGGTCGAGGCAGTCGATGTCGATGGAGATGTAGAGGGGGCGGTCGCCGATGCGCTGGCGCAGCTGGTCGGCCACCTCGTCGGCGCCGCGGCGGTAGACGTCCGCCGAGGTGACGATGCCGAAGCCCATCTTCTCGTCGTCCGTGAGGTCCTGCTTGCCGTACAGCGGGCCGCGGATACCGACGTGGGACAGGGCCTCGGTGTCGAGGATGCCCTCCTCCACCGCCCGCCGGAACGGGGTGCCGTGGGTGTACTCCGCGCCGAAGTACGTGTCCCAGGTGTCGAGGTGGGCGTCGAAGTGGAGCAGGGCGACCGGGCCGTGCTTCTTGGCGACCGAGCGCAGCAGCGGCAGCGCGATGGTGTGGTCGCCGCCCAGGGTCATCAGGCGGGCGCCGGTGCCGAGCAGATCGTCGGCGGCCGCCTCGACGGTCTCCACGGCCTCGTTGATGTTGAACGGGTTCACGGCGATGTCGCCGCCGTCCGCGACCTGCGCGAGGGCGAAGGGGGAGGCGTCCTGCGCCGGGTTGTACGGGCGCAGCAGCCGGGACGCCTCGCGGATCGCGTTGCCGCCGAAGCGGGCGCCCGGCCGGTACGAGACGCCCGAGTCGAACGGCACACCGACCACGGCGACGTCGGCGCGGCCGACCTCGTCGAGGCGCGGGAGCCGGGCGAAGGTCGCGGGTCCGGCGTACCGCGGGATGCGCGAGGAGTCGACGGGGCCGCGGGGCGTCTCGTTGCCAGTCATAGTGAAATGCCTTCTTTCCTACGCTTCATCGCGTATGAGTGATATCTGCCTATGACTCTACTGGTGAGCCGGCACCGGTTCGGACGCGAGTTCGGGAGCCCGCCCGGCAAGGCGCTCACGCCAGGCGGCGAGTACGGCCGCGTCGGTCGGCTTCGTCATCAAGGAGACGGCGATGTACACGGCGAGGGAAGACAGCAGGCCGTAGTAGACGGGCTCGTTGGCGAGAATGCCGTAGGTCGCCATCAGGGCGATGACGGCGAGACCGCCGACCGCGACGGCGGCGAGCGCGCCCTGTGCCGTGCCCCTCTTCCACAGCAGTCCGCCGAGGATCGGGACGAGGAGTCCGCCGACGAGCAGGTTGTACGCCACCGTCAGCGCCTCGACGACGTTGTTGAGCGCGATGGCCGTACCGATCACGGCGACGCCCATGATGAGGATGAAGGCGCGGTTGCCCTGCACCTCGTCACGCTCACCGGTGGTGATTCTTCCCCGCAGGCGTGACCAGATGTCGTTGTTGGCGACGGTCGCGCAGGCGATGAGCGCGCCGGAGGACGTGGACATCACGGCGGCGAGGGCGGCGGCCAGCACCAACCCGCGTACGCCGACCGGGAGTTCGTCCTTGACGATGGTCGCGAAGGCGTCGTCCGGGCTGCCGAGCTTGGGGTAGAGCACCTTGGCCGCCGTGCCGATGACGGCGCCGGCGAGGGCGTAGGCGAGACAGTAGGTGCCCGCGACGGTGCCGCCCCACTTGGCGGTCGTGTCGCTGCGGGCGGTGAACACGCGCTGCCAGATGTCCTGCCCGATCAGCATGCCGAACGTGTAGATCAGGACGTAGGTGAAGATCGTCTCGCCGCCGATGCCGAGCGGGTCGAAGTACTCGGTGGGGAGCTGGGCCTTCATCTCGCTGAACCCGCCGGCCTTGACGACGGCGATGGGCAGGAGCAGCAGGAGCACGCCGACGGTCTTCACCACGAACTGCACCATGTCGGTGAGCGTGATCGACCACATGCCGCCGAGCGTCGAATAGGCGACGACGATCGAGCCGCCCAGGATGATCGCGACGGTGCGGTTCATGTCGAAGAGAACGTCGAAGATCGTGGCGTACGCGATGGTCGACGTGACGGCGAGCATGAGGGTGTACGCCCACATGACCACGCCGGAGATGACGCCGGCCCGGCCGCCGTAGCGCAGGTCCAGCATCTCGGAGACGGTGTAGACCTTCAGGCGGGCGATGCGGGCCGAGAAGAAGACGGAGAGCGCGAGGAGGCCGAGGCCGATGGTGAACACCATCCAGGCGCCGGAGAGGCCGTACTGGTAGCCGAGCCCCACACCGCCGATGGTGGACGCGCCGCCGAGGACGATCGCGGCCATGGTGCCGGAGTACATCGTCGGCCCGAGCCGGCGCCCGGCGACCAGGAACTCGCTCTTGGACTTGGCGCGGCGCATGCCCCACCAGCCCATGGCCAGCATGCCGGCCAGATAGACGACGATGACTGCGTAGTCGACGGCCACAGGGACCTCCCTCAATCGGACACTCGAAACTCGGACACTCGAAGTCGCCGGCGGGTGACAGGGGTCGACACTAGGTGGCCGGAAAGCGACTGCGAAGTGTACGTTTCATCCATCTGCGGTTGTGCGACTGAAGGAAATATCCACATGCCGGAGCCGGCTGTTCCGCCCACTCCCCCGGTACCGCTCTCCGCGCTGCTGGCCAGAGAGGATCTGGCCCTGCGCCGGATCGCCGGACCCGCCGACGCGGACACGGTGATCCACTGGGCGCACACCTCGGAAATGGCCGATCCCTTTCCCTACCTCCTGGGCGGCGAGCTGCTGCTGACGGCCGGCGTCCACGTCCCGGAGGCGGCGGGCTCGGGCACGTACTTCGACGACTACGTGTCGCGGATCGTCGAGGCGGGCGGCGCGGCCCTCGGCTTCGGGCTCGCCCCGGTCCACGACACGGTGCCGCGCGCCCTGGTGGCGGCGTGCGACGCCTACGGTCTCCCGCTCCTGGAGGTCCCGCCGCAGACCACCTTCTCCGGCGTGGCCCGCGCCGTCTGGCAACTCATGGCCCAGGCCCGTCACGCCGAACTGCGCCGCGTGACGGAGGCCCAGCAGAGCCTCGCGGCAGCGGCGTCCCGCCCGGACCCGGTACCCGCGGTCCTGCGGCAGCTGGCCCAGCGGGTGGGCGGCTGGGCGGTGCTGTACGGGCCGGAGGGGGCGGTGATCGGGGAGACGGGGCGGTCGGCGCCGGGGACCGCGGTGCGGGCGGCGTTGGCGGAGCTGGCGGGGGTGGTACGGCCGGTGGTGCCGGCGGCGGGCGGCGAGAGCGCCCGGCAGCCGTCCGGCCCGCAGACGCCGGCGTACCCGCAGCCCACGTCCGCCGTCACCGGCCCGGAGTCCGCGCGACCAGCCGGCGGCGCGCACACCACCCGCCCGGCCACCGGCGCCCAGGCCACCCGGCCGACCGGCATCCCGGGCGCCGCACGAGCGGGCAGCAGCCCGCAAGCCGCCCGAGCAACGACACACCCGCAACCCCCGACCACCGACCCGGACCCCGCCCGACCGGCCACCGGCCCGCACACCACCCGCCCGGCCACCGGCCCGCAAGCCGCGCGCGTCACCGCCGGGCCCCAGACCACCCGGCCGGCCGGCGCCCCGGGTGCCGCGCGGGCAGGCAGTCGCGGCCCCGCAGGGCAGGCCGCCCGCTTCGAAGCCCCGCGCCCGAGCGCCGGGTCAGCCGCCACCCCCTCCTCCGCCTCGGACACGATCGCCGGCACCCACCTCTCCGCCTACGCCCTCGGCAGCGGACAGGGCTTCGTCCTCGGTGTCGCCGCCGCGCGCCGGGACTCGGGCGATCACACCATCGCCTCCGTCGCCGCCGTGCTCCTCTCCCTCCTCACCGGCGAGCAGCAGAGCGGCTCGGGAGCGGCACGGTCGTCGGCGCTCGTCCGGATGCTGCTGGGGGCCGAGCCGGAGGCGGTGGCTCCGCTGCTGGGTGCCGAGCACTGGCTGGTGGTGCACGGCAGTCCCGACACCCAGCCCTGCGACCCCGTGGCCGCCTCCGCGCTGGGCGCGGCCCTGGGCTCCCCACTGGTCGACCTGGCGCCGGACGTCGTACGCGTCCTCGCCCCGGCGGACCGCGAACCGGCCCCGCAGCCGGGCTGGACCCTCGGCGTCAGCGCCCCGGCGACCGCGCCGGACTGGCCGGCGGCGGACACCCAGGCGGCGCGGGCCCTGTCCAGGGCGAGGGCCACCCGCACGCCCCTGTTCCGGCACGGCACCCAGCGCCCGGCCCTCACCGACCTGCTCGCCCCCGACGAGGCGGAGGCCCACGCCCGCGACCTCCTCGCGCCGCTCACCGCCCCGCTCACGGAGACCCTGCGCACCTGGCTCTCCCTGCACGGCAGCTGGGACCGCACGGCCGTCGCCCTGTCCGTCCACCGCAACACCGTCCGGCAGCGGATCGCCCGGTGCGCGACGCTGCTGGAGACGGACCTGGACGACCCGGACGTACGGATGGAGCTGTGGTTCGCCCTGCGCCGGATCGAGCCATGATCCGCAAGTGACCCGCGTCGCACGCGCCCCGGACTCGGCCGTTCGGGCAGTTGTCTGCCTCACAATGGGAACCATGCCGATACCCGGGACACCCAGCCGCGCCGCGCTTGTCGACCACCTCGTCAGAACCCGTATCGCGGGCGACGTCGCCACGCCCCGCGAGAACAACCTCTCCCACTACCGCAAGCTGGCGAACGGCGACCGCCACTACTGGCTCGGCCTGGAGCTCGGCGACCGCTGGACGGACGAGCAGGACGTGCTCGCGGTGATGGCGGAGCGCGTCGGCGTGAACGACGACGCGGAGCACCGCCACGGCCAGGACACCATCGACCCCGAGCTGACGGTGGCCGCGCTGGAGCGGATGGCGGCCCGGCTGCGCAAGGCGGCGGACGGCGGCCAGCGGGTCCTGTTCGCGACGGGCCACCCGGGCGGCCTGCTGGACGTGCACCGCGCGACGGCGGACGCCCTGCGCACGGCGGGCTGCGAGATCGTCGTGATCCCGGACGGCCTGCAGACCGACGAGGGTTACGTCATGCAGTTCGCGGACGTCGCGGTGCTGGAACACGGCGCCACCCTCTGGCACACCCACTCCGGGGAGCCGATGAAGGCCATCCTCAGGGGACTTGAGCGCGAGGGACGTCCCCTGCCGGACCTGGTCGTCGCCGACCACGGCTGGGCGGGCTACGCCGGACAGCACGGGGTGGACTCCATGGGCTACGCGGACTGCAACGACCCGGCGCTGTTCCTCGCGGAGGCGGAGGGGACGGTGCAGGTGGTGGTACCGCTGGACGACCATGTGGTGAGCCCGCGTCACTACGACCCGATGACGGCGTTCCTGCTGGCGGAGGCGGGGCTCGGCTAGAACGGGCAGGGGGCACAGTGCTGTTGCGCAACGTCACGCCTGACGACGTCGACGCCTACGTCCGTATGCGCTGCGATCCCGCCATGATGGGGGACCTCGGCGGCCCCCTTCCGCGCGAGGGCATCCGGGACAAGGTCCTGCGGGACGCCCGGGAGGCGGCGGCGGACCTCGCCTGGATCAAGATGATCGTGCCGGCGCCGGGCACGCCCGACGTGGTGGCGGGGAACGTGACCATCTGGTCGTACGACACCGACGACGGGGCCGTCTCCGAGATCGGCTGGATGGTCCTGCCGGAGTTCCAGGGCGGGGGGCTGGGAAAGCGCGCCGTCCGGGCCCTGCTCGAACAGGCCCGGGACGAGGACCGCTGGGGTGTCGTGCACGCCTTCCCGGCCGCGGGCAACGGAGCCTCGAACGGCATCTGCCGCTCGCTCGGCTTCCGGTTCCTCGGCGAACGCGAGGTGACGTTCGCCGACCGGGTCCTGCACAGCAACCACTGGGCCGTCGACCCTCGCGTCGATCTGGCCTGACGTCAGGGCCGGCGGGCAGGGTACGGGCGGGTCACCGCGGGATCCGGACCACGCCCTCCTGGATCACCGACACCGCCAACTGCCCGTCCTGGGTGTAGATGCGGGCCTGCCCGAGGCCGCGCCCGCCGTGCGCCGACGGTGACTCCTGGTCGTACAGCAGCCACTCGTCCGCGCGGAACGGGCGGTGGAACCACATCGCGTGGTCCAGCGAGGCGCCGACGACATCACCGACCGCCCAGCCGCCCCGCCCGTGCGCGAGCAGGACGGAGTCGAGGAGGGTCATGTCGGAGACGTACGTGGCGAGTACGACGTGCAGCAGGGGGTCGTCGGCCAGCTTGCCGTTGGTGCGGAACCACACCTGGGAGTGCGGTTCGCGGGGCTCGCCGAACCTGCCGTACGGCGGCTCGTCGACATAGCGCAGGTCGACCGCCTCGCGTGCCTCCAGGAACTTCTCCACCACCGCCGGATCGAGGTGGCCGTAGTCCCGCAGCCGTTCCTCGGAGGTGGGCAGCGTCGCCGGGTCGGGCGAGGGGGGCATGGGGGCCTGGTGGTCCATCCCCTCCTCGTACAGCTGGAAGGAGGCCGACAGGGCGAAGATCGGCTTGCCGTGCTGCACCGCGACCACCCGGCGGGTGGTGAAGGAGCGGCCGTCGCGCATGCGGTCGACGTTGTAGACGATGGGCGCGCCCGGATCCCCGGCGCGCAGGAAGTACGCGTGGAGCGAGTGGGCGTGCCGGTCCTCGGGGACCGTACGACCGGCGGCGACGAGCGCCTGGGCCGCGACCTGTCCGCCGAACACGCGCGGTACGACGGCGGACCGGGACTGGCCGCGGAATATGTCCTCCTCGATCTGCTCCAGGTCGAGCAGATCGAGGAGTCCCTGTAGTGCCTGGTTCATGGCACCTTTTCTACTGGCAGGTAATTGCGCGGACCTTACAGGCCCATGTCCTTCGCGATGATCGACTTCATGATCTCGCTGGTGCCGCCGTAGATCCGGTTGACACGGTTGTCCGCGTACAGGCGGGCGATCGGGTACTCGTTCATGAAGCCGTAGCCGCCGTGCAGCTGGAGGCAGCGGTCGATCACGCGGTGCGCGACCTCGGTGCAGAAGAGCTTCGCGGAGGCGGCCTCGGCGGGGGTCAGCTCGCCGGCGTCCAGGGCCTCCAGCGCGCGGTCGGCGACCGCCTCGGCGGCGTCGACCTCGGCCTGGCAGGCGGCCAGCTCGAACTTGGTGTTCTGGAAGGACGCGACGGACTTGCCGAAGACGGTGCGGTCCTGCACGTACTCCTTGGCGAACCGGACGGCGGCCTTGGCCTGCGCGTAGGCGCCGAAGGCGATGCCCCAGCGCTCGGAGGCCAGGTTGTGGCCGAGGTAGTAGAAGCCCTTGTTCTCCTCGCCGAGCAGGTCCTCGACCGGGACCTTCACGTCGACGAACGCCAGCTCGGCGGTGTCGGAGGTCTTCAGGCCGAGCTTGTCGAGCTTGCGGCCGACGGAGTAGCCCTCGGACTTGGTGTCGACGGCGAACAGGGAGATGCCGTGGCGGCGGTCCTCGGCGCTGGGCGCGTCGGTGCGGGCGCAGACGATCACACGGTCGGCGTGGACGCCGCCGGTGATGAAGGTCTTGGCGCCGTTGAGGACGTAGTGCGTGCCGTCCTCGCTCAGCTTGGCGGTGGTCTTCATGCCCGCGAGGTCGGAGCCGGTGCCCGGCTCGGTCATCGCCAGCGCCCACATCTCCTCACCGGAGACGAACTTCGGCAGGAACCGCTTCTTCTGCTCGTCGCCGGCGAGCATCTTGATGTACGGCAGGCCGAGCAGCACGTGCACGCCGGAGCCGCCGAACTGGACGCCCGCGCGGGACGTCTCCTCGTACATCACGGCCTCGAACTTGTACGAGTCGATGCCGGCGCCGCCGTACTCCTCGTCGACGCGGATGCCGAAGACGCCGAGCTCGGCGAGCTTGTAGTAGAAGTCGCGGGGCGCCTGGCCCGCTGCGAACCACTCGTCGTAGACCGGGACGACCTCGGCCTCGATGAAGGCGCGGATGGTCTCCCGGAACGCCTCGTGATCCTCGTTGAACACCGTACGGCGCACGCCGCCCACCTCCACCGGTACATGTCTAAGCGCTTGCTCACTCAACCGTACCGGCGGGTATCCACAGGCGTCCAGGGGGCAAGGTCCGTAACGCTCGTCACTCCAGGACCGCCCTAGGGGCGCTTCTCGGAGGCGGACCCGACCGGACGCCGCCGCTGTCCGCGCCCGGCCCGCAGCAGCCGTACGGCCACGAATGCCAGGGCCGCCACGGCCACGATCACCAGGATCGCCTTGGAGTAGAGGCCGACCAGGTCGGTGACCTCGTGCCAGCGGGCGCCGAGGGCGTAGCCGGCGGCGATGAAGGCGGTGTTCCAGATGAGGCTGCCGGCCGTGGTGAGGGCGAGGAACACGGGGAGCCGCATGCGTTCGACGCCCGCCGGTATCGAGATCAGGCTGCGGAAGATCGGCACGAAGCGGCCGAAGAACACGGCCTTGGTGCCGTGCCGGAGGAACCAGGCCTCGGTCCGCTCCACGTCCGCGACCTTCACCAGCGGCAGCCGCGCCGCCACCGAGATCAGCCGGTCCCGGCCGAGGAGCGCGCCCAGCAGGTACAGGGCCAGCGCGCCCAGCACCGAACCGGCCGTCGTCCAGGCGACGGCGCCGACGACGTCCATCCGGCCCTGGCTCGCCGTGAACCCGGCCAGCGGCAGGATCACCTCGCTCGGCAGCGGCGGGAACAGGTTCTCCAGGGCGATGGCCAGTCCGGCGCCGGGGCCGCCCAGCTTCTCCATCAGGTCGGCGGCCCAGCCGGCGACTCCGCCGACGGGCGCCTCGGACGCAGCAGCAATGATCATGCGGGCTACTTTACGAAGTCTTGACCTAAGGACGGTATGAGGAGGGCCTCAGATCGGGCTGTGGGAACCCGCACAAGAAGAGTGCGGTTTTCCGCAGGGCGCCGCCCCGGCCGCCTTGGCTAGCCTGACCCGTCGTGATCGGATTCACCGAGCGCTGGCTCCGCCTCGCCGCCGGACTGCTGCTGGGCGGGCTGACGGCGGTGGCCGAGCTCGTCCTCGTCCTGGTCGGCCGGCTGCGCAGGCCGACGGCCCGGCGCCCTTCCTCCGTCCCCGCGAGCGCGCTGCGCCTCGCCGCCCTGGAGCGGCGCCGCCTCGCGGTCCTCCACGCCGCCGAGCTGGACCCGCCGCGCACCGGGCAGGCCGCGTACGGGTATGTGGCGGCACGCTGGCCGCTCGGTCTGTTCGGGCTGCTGGTGCTGCTGACCTCGCTGATCGGGCTCGCCTACGCGTCCCTGCTGGTGTGGGCCTGGTTCGTGATGGATCCCGACCATCTCGGCACCGTCGCGCTGTCCGGGCTGGGCGGCGTCTTCCTCCTGTTCCTGTGCGCACAGGGCGGGCGCGGGCTGGCGCAGCTCGACGAGCAGCTGGCCCGGCGGCATCTGGGCCCCAGCGAGACGGAACTGCTGCGGCGCCGGGTCGGTGAACTGGCCGAGACCCGGGCCGGGGTGATGCAGGCCGTGCACGACGAACGGCGGCGCATCGAGCGCGACCTGCACGACGGCGTGCAGCAGCGCCTGGTCGCCCTGGGCATGCTGCTGGGCCGGGCCCGCCGCGCCACGGACCCCGCCAAGGCGGACGCGCTGCTGCGCCAGGCCCACGAGGAGTCCGCCCACGCGCTGACGGAGCTGCGCGAGACGGCCTGGCGGCTCTACCCCGCCGCCCTGGACGAGCGCGGGCTGGCCGCGGCCCTGGAGGGGCTCGCGGAGCGCTCGGTCCTGCCCGTCGAGGTGACGTACGACCTCGGCGGCACCCCGCCCCCGGTCCCCGTACAGACGGTCGCGTACTTCGTCGCCGCCGAGGCCGTCACCAACACCCTGAAACACTCGGGCGCGACCCGGGCCGCGATCCGCGTGACCGGACGACACGACGGCATCGTCATCCACATCGAGGACAACGGCACCGGCGGCGCCCCCCACCGTCCCACCACCGGCGGCCTCCTCGGCCTCTCCCGCCGCATCGCCGCCCTCGACGGCCACCTGACCATCCACAGCCCACCCGGCGGCCCCACCCTCATCACCGCGGAGCTCCCATGCGCGTCATGATCGCCGAGGACTCGGCACTGCTGAGAGAAGGACTCGTGCGGCTGCTGGCCGAGGAGGGGCATGTCGTGGCGGCGGCCGTGGGGGACGCGGAGGCGCTGCTGGTGGCCGTGGCGGCCGAACCGCCCGACATCGTCGTCGTGGATGTCCGGATGCCGCCCACGCACACCGACGAGGGGCTGCGCGCCGCGCTGCGGATCCGTGAGCTGCATCCCGGTACGGCCGTGCTCGTGCTGTCGCAGTACGTCGAGCGCCGCTACGCCACCGAGCTGCTCGGCGGCAGCAGCGAGGGCGTCGGGTACCTGCTCAAGGACCGGGTCGTGCAGGTGGAGGAGTTCCTCGCCGCCCTGGAGCGCGTCGGCGCCGGCGGCACCGCCTTCGACCCCGAGGTGGTCCGCCGGCTCCTCGCCCGCAGCGCCCGCACCGACCCGCTGCACGGGCTCACGCCCCGGGAGCGCGACGTCCTGGCCCTGATGGCGCAGGGCTGCACCAACGCGGCCATCGCACAGCAGCTCTACGTCTCACAGAGCGCGGTCGAGAAACACACCAACGCGATCTTCGACAAGTTCGGCCTCACCGGTACCACCGGATACAGCCGCCGCGTCCTGGCCGTACTGCGTCACCTGAGCGCCCCGGCCGAGGGATAGCACCGGACGCCGTTCGGCTCACTCCGCCCCGGCCGCCCCGAACGCCCCCCGCGCCATCCGGTGCAGCAGCACCGCCGTGACTCCCCGCCCCGGCAACGACCCCGGCCGCCCCAGGTGCGGCGTCGAGTTCAGCAGCCCGAACACCGAGTGCACGGCCGAGCGGGCCGTCGGCTCCGTGAGCTCCGGGTACACCTTGCGCACCACCTCCACCCACAGCTCGACGTACTGCCGCTGGAGCTGCCGTACGAGCTTGCGGTCGCTGTCGCGCAGGCGGTCCAGCTCGCGGTCGTGCAGGGTGATGAGGGGACGGTCGTCGAGGGCGAAGTCGATGTGGCCCTCGATGAGCGAGTCGAGCACCGCCTCCGGCGGCACGCCGTCGGCCTCCGCGAGGCGCCGCTTCGCGCCGGTCAGCAGCTGGCCGCTGATGCCGACCAGCAGTTCGGCGAGCATCGCGTCCTTGCCGGCGAAGTGCCGGTAGAGACCGGGGCCGCTGATGCCCACGGCGGCGCCTATCTCGTCGACACCGACGCCGTGGAATCCACGCTCGGCGAAGAGCCGCGCGGCCTCCTTGAGGATCTGTTCGCGGCGGGTCGGGGCGTCGGTTCTGGTGGCCATGGAAGCAATTCTAGACAGGGAGGTTAGCGGTCGTTAACCTGAAGGAAATGCGTTAACGCTCATTAACTGGTCGACCACTGGGTGAGGGGACCGCACGATGCACGAGGCACCGGAGCTTGCGAGCGCGGCAGATCCCGCGTCCCAGGCCTGGCAAGCCAACGAGGAGGCCCACCGGGCGCTCGTGGAGGAGCTGCGCGGCAAGCTCGCCGCCGCCCGGCTGGGAGGCGGCGAGAAGGCACGCGCCCGGCACACCGCGCGCGGAAAGCTGCTGCCGCGCGACCGCGTGGACACGCTCCTCGACCCCGGCTCGCCCTTCCTGGAGCTCGCTCCGCTCGCGGCCGACGGCATGTACGACGGGCAGGCCCCGGCCGCCGGCGTCATCGCCGGGATCGGCCGGGTCAGCGGGCGCGAGTGCGTGATCGTCGCCAACGACGCCACGGTCAAGGGCGGGACGTACTACCCGATGACCGTGAAGAAGCACCTGCGCGCGCAGGAGGTGGCCCTGGAGAACCGCCTGCCGTGTCTCTACCTCGTCGACTCCGGCGGCGCCTTCCTGCCCATGCAGGACGAGGTCTTCCCGGACCGGGAGCACTTCGGGCGGATCTTCTACAACCAGGCCCGCATGTCGGGCGCCGGGATCCCGCAGATCGCCGCCGTGCTGGGCTCGTGCACGGCCGGCGGGGCCTACGTCCCGGCCATGAGCGACGAGGCCGTCATCGTCCGCAACCAGGGCACGATCTTCCTCGGCGGCCCCCCGCTGGTGAAGGCCGCCACCGGTGAGGTCGTCACGGCGGAGGAGCTGGGCGGCGGTGAGGTCCACTCCCGGGTGTCCGGCGTGACCGACCACCTCGCCGAGGACGACCCGCACGCGCTGCGGATCGTGCGGAACATCGTCGCGACGCTCCCCGCGCGCGGCACCCTCCCCTGGGAGGTCACCCCCGCCACGGAACCGAAGGTCGACCCCTTCGGCCTCTACGGCGCGGTCCCGGTCGACTCCCGCACCCCCTACGACGTGCGCGAGATCATCGCGCGCGTGGTCGACGGCTCCCGCTTCTCGGAGTTCAAGTCCGAGTTCGGCCAGACCCTCGTCACCGGCTTCGCCCGGATCCACGGCCACCCGGTCGGCATCGTCGCCAACAACGGCATCCTGTTCTCCGAGTCCGCCCAGAAGGGCGCCCACTTCATCGAGCTGTGCGACCAGCGCGGCATCCCGCTGGTCTTCCTCCAGAACATCTCCGGCTTCATGGTCGGCAAGGACTACGAGGCCGGCGGCATCGCCAAGCACGGCGCCAAGATGGTCACGGCGGTGGCCTGCACCCGTGTGCCGAAGCTGACGGTCGTGGTCGGCGGGTCGTACGGCGCCGGGAACTACTCCATGTGCGGGCGGGCGTACTCGCCCCGCTTCCTGTGGATGTGGCCGGGCGCCAAGATCTCCGTCATGGGCGGCGAGCAGGCCTCCTCCGTCCTCGCGACCGTCAAGCGGGACCAGTTGGAGGCGCGGGGCGAGGACTGGCCGGCCGCGGCCGAGGACGCGTTCAAGGCACCGATCCGGGAGCAGTACGAGCGCCAGGGCAACGCCTACTACGCGACGGCCCGCCTCTGGGACGACGGCGTGATCGACCCGCTGGAGACCCGTCAGGTACTGGGCCTCGCCCTGACCGCCTGTGCCAACGCGCCCCTGGGTGACCCCCAGTTCGGCGTCTTCCGGATGTGAGGGGGACTGTGCAGATGACGCAGACCATGTTCGACACGGTCCTCGTGGCCAACCGGGGCGAGATCGCCGTCCGCGTGATCCGTACGCTCCGCTCGCTGGGCGTGCGCTCGGTGGCCGTCTTCTCCGACGCGGACGCCGACGCCCGCCATGTCCGTGAGGCCGACACGGCGGTACGCATCGGTCCGGCGCCGGCGGCCGAGAGCTATCTGTCCGTGGAGCGGCTGCTGGAGGCGGCGGCCCGCACCGGCGCCCAGGCCGTCCACCCGGGATACGGCTTCCTCGCGGAGAACGCCGGCTTCGCGCGCGCCTGCGCCGACGCCGGGCTGGTCTTCATCGGACCGCCCGCCGACGCCATCTCGCTGATGGGCGACAAGATCCGGGCCAAGGAGACGGTGAAGGCGGCCGGCGTCCCGGTCGTCCCGGGCTCCAGCGGCAGCGGGCTCACGGACGCCCAACTCGCCGACTCCGCCCGCGAGATCGGCATGCCCGTGCTGCTCAAGCCGTCGGCCGGCGGTGGCGGCAAGGGCATGCGGCTGGTGCGGGACGCGGCGGTGCTGGGTGACGAGATCGCCGCCGCCCGCCGTGAGGCCCGCGCCTCCTTCGGTGACGACACGCTCCTCGTCGAGCGGTGGATCGACCGGCCCCGGCACATCGAGATCCAGGTCCTGGCCGACGGCCACGGGAACGTCGTCCACCTCGGGGAGCGCGAGTGCTCCCTGCAGCGGCGGCACCAGAAGATCATCGAGGAGGCGCCGAGTGTGCTCCTCGACGAGGCCACGCGAGCGGGAATGGGCGAGGCTGCCGTACAGGCGGCCCGCTCCTGCGGTTACCGGGGCGCGGGCACGGTGGAGTTCATCGTGCCGGGCGGCGACCCGTCCTCGTACTACTTCATGGAGATGAACACCCGCCTCCAGGTCGAGCACCCGGTCACCGAGCTCATCACCGGACTCGACCTGGTGGAGTGGCAGCTGCGGGTGGCGGCCGGCGAGCCGCTGGCCTTCGCGCAGGAGGACGTACGCCTCACCGGGCACGCGGTCGAGGCCCGGATCTGCGCCGAGGACCCCGCGCGCGGGTTCCTCCCCTCGGGCGGCACGGTTCTCAAGCTGCGCGAGCCCCAGGGCGACGGCATCCGCACCGACTCCGGGCTCAGCGAGGGCACCGAGGTCGGCAGCCTGTACGACCCGATGCTGTCCAAGGTGATCGCGTACGGCCCCGACCGCGCCACGGCGCTGCGCAAGCTCAGGGCGGCTCTCGCGGAGACGGTGACGCTGGGCGTGCAGACGAACGCCGGGTTCCTGCGGCGGCTGCTCGCGCATCCGGCGGTCGTCGCGGGCGAGTTGGACACCGGGCTGGTCGAGCGCGTGGTGGACGACCTGGTCGCCACGGACGTACCCGACGAGGTCTACGAGGCGGCGGCAGCCGTCCGGATGGAGGCGCTGCGGCCGCGGGGCGACGGCTGGACGGACCCGTTCTCGGTGCCGAGCGGCTGGCGCCTCGGCGGCACCCCGAAGCCCGTCGGCTTCCCGCTGCGGGTGCAGGACCCGGTGGAGTACGCCCCGCGCGGCTCCGCCACCGTCACGGACGGCCGCGTGTCGGTGACCCTGGACGGCGTCCGGCACACCTTCGACCTCGCCGCTCTGCCGGACGGCACCTGGCTGGGCCGGGACGGCGACGCCTGGCACGTGCGCGACCACGACCCGGTCGCCGCGTCCCTCACCGGGGCCGCGCACTCCGGCGCCGACTCCCTCACCGCGCCGATGCCGGGGACGGTGACGGTGGTGAAGGTCGCCGTCGGGGACGAAGTGGCCGCCGGGCAGAGCCTGCTGGTCGTCGAGGCGATGAAGATGGAGCACGTCATCTCCGCCCCGCACGCCGGCACGGTCGCCGAACTGGACGTCACACCCGGTACCACCGTCGCCATGGACCAGGTCCTGGCGGTCATCACCCCGGTGAGCGACCCCGCACAGGAGGAGCGATGACACTGCCCATGGTCGTGCCGGCGCCGGGTCTGCCCGCCCGCGTCCGCATCCACGAGGTCGGGGCCCGCGACGGCCTGCAGAACGAGAAGTCGACCGTGCCGACCGAGATCAAGGCGGAGTTCGTGCGCCGCCTGGCGGAGGCGGGGCTGACGACGATCGAGGCCACCAGCTTCGTCCACCCCAAGTGGGTGCCCCAACTGGCCGACGCGGAAGAGCTGTTCCCGCTCGTCAGCGACCTCCCGGTGGCGCTCCCCGTCCTGGTCCCGAACAACCGCGGCCTGGACCGCGCCCTGGCCCTCGGCGCCCGCCGGGTCGCCGTCTTCGCCAGCGCCACGGAGTCCTTCGCCAAGGCCAACCTCAACCGGACGCTCGACGAGTCACTGGCGGTCTTCGAGCCGGTCGTGGCCCGAGCCAAGGACGAGGACATCCATGTCCGCGGCTATGTCTCCATGTGCTTCGGCGACCCCTGGGAGGGCGCGGTCCCGATCCACCAGGTGGTCCGCGTGTGCAGGGCGCTGCGCGACATGGGCTGCGACGAGCTCAGCCTGGGCGACACGATCGGCGTCGCCACGCCCGGCCATGTGCTGGAACTCCTCTCCGTGCTGGGCGAGGAGGGCGTGCCCACGAACGTCATCGGCGTCCACTTCCACGACACCTACGGCCAGGCACTGGCCAACACGTACGCCGCGCTCGAACACGGCGTCACCACCGTCGACGCCTCCGCAGGCGGCCTCGGCGGCTGCCCCTACGCCAAGTCCGCCACCGGCAACCTCGCCACCGAAGACCTCGTGTGGATGCTGCAGGGTCTCGGCATCGACACCGGAGTCGACCTCGACCGCCTAGTCGCCACGAGCGCGTGGATGGCCGAGCAACTGGGCCGACCCAGCCCGTCCCGCACCGTACGAGCCCTGTCCCACAAGGAGCAGTGAACAGCCATGGACCACCGTCTCTCCCCCGAACTGGAGGAACTCCGCCGCACGGTGGAGGCGTTCGCCCACGATGTCGTGGCGCCCAAGATCGGCGACTTCTACGAGCGCCATGAGTTCCCGTACGAGATAGTGCGGGAGATGGGCCGCATGGGCCTGTTCGGCCTGCCGTTCCCCGAGGAGTACGGCGGTATGGGCGGCGACTATCTGGCGCTTGGCATCGCGCTGGAGGAGCTGGCCCGCGTGGACTCCTCGGTGGCCATCACCCTCGAAGCGGGCGTCTCTCTCGGCGCGATGCCGATCCACCTCTTCGGCACCGACGCCCAGAAGCGGGAGTGGCTCCCCCGCCTGTGCTCCGGCGAGATGCTCGGCGCCTTCGGCCTGACCGAGCCCGACGGCGGCTCGGACGCGGGCGCGACGCGCACCACGGCCCGCCTGGACGAGTCGACGGACGAGTGGGTGATCAACGGCACCAAGTGCTTCATCACCAACTCCGGTACGGACGTCACCGGCCTGGTCACGGTCACGGCGGTGACGGGCCGCAAGCCGGACGGCAAGCCGCTCATCTCGTCCATCATCGTCCCGTCCGGCACCCCGGGCTTCACGGTCGCGGCGCCGTACTCCAAGGTCGGCTGGAACGCCTCCGACACCCGTGAGCTGTCCTTCGCGGACGTCCGCGTCCCGGCGGCCAACCTCCTGGGCGAGGAGGGCCGCGGGTACGCCCAGTTCCTGCGCATCCTGGACGAGGGCCGCATCGCCATCGCGGCACTGGCGACGGGCCTGGCGCAGGGCTGTGTGGACGAGTCGGTGAAGTACGCGAAGGAACGTCACGCCTTCGGCCGCCCCATCGGCGCCAACCAGGCCATCCAGTTCAAGATCGCCGACATGGAGATGAAGGCCCATACGGCCCGCCTTGCCTGGCGCGACGCGGCCTCCCGCCTGGTGTCCGGGGAACCCTTCAAGAAGGAGGCGGCGCTGGCCAAGCTCTACTCCTCCACGATCGCGGTCGACAACGCCCGCGACGCGACACAGGTCCACGGCGGCTACGGCTTCATGAACGAGTACCCGGTGGCCCGGATGTGGCGGGACTCCAAGATCCTGGAGATCGGCGAGGGCACGAGCGAGGTGCAGCGGATGCTGATCGCGCGGGAGTTGGGGCTGGTGGGCTGAGTCCCACGGCCGGGCGGGCCCGCTGTCCCGGGAGCCTCAGCTCTCTTCGACGATTCGGCGGGCCCCGCCCGGGGACGGTGCCGACGGCGTGCCGGGAAGCCGGACCGTGACGAGGAGTCCGCCGGCGGGGCGGGGGACGAGGTCGAGGGTCCCCTCGTGGGCGCGGACGATGCTGTGCACGATGGCCAGCCCGAGGCCGACCCCGGCGTGCTCGTCGGCGCGTACGCGTTCCGTGCCGCGCTGGAAGGGCTCGGTGAGGGTCGGCAGCAGCTCCGGCGGGAGCGTACGGCCCGTGTTCTCGACCCGCAGCACGCTCGTGTCGCCGTGGGTCCCGGTGTGGACCGTCACGGTGCCGCCGGCGGGGAGGTTGTGGACGATGGCGTTCTGGACGAGGTTCGTCGCCATCCTCAGCAGGAGCTCCGCGGAGCCGCCGGTCCGGGTCGCCCCGCCGGTGACGTCGAGCGTGATCCCGCGCTGTTCGGCGAGGGGAAGCAGGGTTTCGGCGGCCTCTTCGGCGACGAGGGAGAGGTCGACGCTCTCGCGGCTGACGTGCCCGCGGTCGCTGCGGCTGAGCAGCAGAAGGGCCTCGGTGAGGTCGATCGCGCGCGTATTGGCAGCCTGTAGGCGTTCGATGAGTTCGCCCCGGTCCCGCGTCGGGTCCTTGCGGGCGACGTCGAGGAGCGTCCGCGAGATGGCCAGCGGGGTGCGCAGTTCATGGGAGGCGTTCGCGGCGAATCTCTGCTGTTCGGCGACATGGGACTCGAGTTGACGGAGCATCGAGTCGAACGTGTCGGAGAGTTCACGGAACTCGTCCTGGCGGCCCTTCATGCGGATCCGGTGGGACAGCGACCCGTTCCCGGCCCTCCGCGCCGCGTCCGTGATCTGCGTGAGCGGTGCGAGCATCCGTCCGGCGAGGATCCATCCGCCCAGGAGGCCGAACACGAGGAGGAGGGCCAGGGCTGCGGCCGCGGCGGGAGCGAAGCCGCGCAGGAGCTCGGAGCGGTTGGGCCCGACGATGATCACGGGGCCGAACGTCTTCTGGAGGGCCCTCGGGTCGTTGGCCGGCAGCCAGCGCAGCACGAACACCCACATGACGGCCAGCAGGAGAGTGCCGGCGACGAAGAGGAATCCGGCATAGCTGAGGGTGAGCTTCAGCCGGACGCTGCACCCTGGTCGTCTATTCATGCGTGCCGCCGGGGTGGGTGGTGTCCGTGCCGGTGTCGATCCGGTAGCCGACGCCGGGCACCGTGGCGATGATCCATGGTTCGCCGAGCCGTTTGCGCAGTGCGGAGACGGTGATGCGCACGGCGTTGGTGAGGGGGTCGGCGTTCTCGTCCCAGGCCCGTTCGAGCAGCTCTTCGGCGCTGACGACCCCGCCCTCGGCGGCGACGAGCACTTCGAGGACGGCGAACTGTTTGCGGGTCAGCGCGACGTAGCGTCCGTCGCGGAAGACCTCCCGGCGGAAGGGGTCGACCCGTAGGCCCGCGATCTCGCGGACCGGGGGCCGGACGTACGCCCGCCTGCGGTCGAGCGCCCGCAGCCGCAGCACGAGCTCCCGCAGCTCGAACGGTTTGGTGAGGTAGTCGTCGGCGCCGATCTCGAACCCGGAGGCCTTGTCGTCGATCCGGTCGGCAGCGGTGAGCATGAGGATCGGAATGCCGCTGCCGGAGGCGACGATGCGCCGGGCGACCTCGTCGCCGGAGGGGCCGGGGATGTCACGGTCGAGGACCGCGAGGTCGTAGGAGTTGACGCCGAGCAGCTCCAGGGCGGTGTCGCCGTCGCCTGCGATGTCGGCGGCGATCGCCTCCAGCCGTAGACCGTCACGGACGGCTTCGGCCAGGTAGGGCTCGTCCTCCACGATCAGTACGCGCATGGCTGGAGCCTAAGCAGCGGAACGTATCGCGGACGTATGCAAGGACATGTGCAAAGACCTGTGCACACCGGACACGCGCCTCAGCCCGTCGGAACCGGCGCGGGGCGAGGCCGGTCCGACGGCGCGTCCGCCGTGGTGCGCCACCAGCGGCGCGATGCCAGCGCGGCCAGCACGGCGCCGGCGGCGTTGACCAACACGTCGTCCACGGACGACACCCGGTCGAGGCGCAGCACGTACTGTGCGGTTTCGACCAGGACCGAGCAGCCCGTCCCGAGCGCCAGGATCCGCGGCACGGACGCCAGCGCCGCGAACCGCATCGGGGCGAAGAACCCCAAGGACGCGAAGACCAGCAGGTTGCCGACGATCCCGAGCGGCCCCATCGTGACCAGGTCCCGCAGCGGCACCAGGCTCACCCGGGCGGGGGCGATGCCGGGCAGGGCGCCCGGCATCATGGTCAGCCACAGGAACGGCACCGTCCCGTGGACCATGCCCACCTCGGCCAGCGACGTCCGCCACGCCGACGGGACCCCGGCGCCACGCCGACGCCGTGCAAGCGCCCACGCGACCAGCACGGCCAAGGGCAGCGCGACCAACGTCATGAGCACCACCCCGTTGAAGGTGTCGAAGCAGCCGTGCCACCGCCCCGCCATGCACCTCGGAGCCGACATCATGAGCGGCCCCCGCACGACGAACAGGGCGCTCGCGATGCCGAGGACCGCCGGACCGAGGAGCACGATCCTGCGGGTGTGGCGGGGCGGTGCCGACTGGGATGCGTTGGGGTTCATGCCCCCATTGGAGACGGAGGGTCCGTTGCCGCGGCGTATGCGATTTTCGATACGCCCGCGATACGCGCGAAGAGCGCCAACAAGCCCTCAATGCAAGGGCGTTGAACCTTGTTGGTTCAGGTACACATCTCTCAGGTCACGCACAGCTTCGATCACAAGGGACCCACCCCTGGGAGATCAGCTCAGGTTAGGCTAACCTACCTTCGAATTGTCCGGCCGGTGATCAGCCCTGTTCGAAAGCAGCGTACCCATGTCCAACGCAAGAGCCACCCACCTCACCCGTCGCGGCATCCTCGCCGCGGGCGGCGCCCTCGGCCTCGGCGCCGTGCTCGCAGCCTGCGGGGACGACGACGCGAAAAACGGTGGCTCGGACGACGCCACGACCGCTGCCAAGTCCGGTCCCTGGACGTTCAAGGACGACCGCGGCACCACCGTGAAGCTCGACAAGGTCCCCACGAAGATCGTGGCCTTCGTCGGTGTCGCCGCCGCCCTCCACGACTACGGCATCGAGGTCAAGGGCGTCTTCGGCCCGACCAAGACGCAGGACGGCAAGGCCGACGTCCAGGCCGGCGACATGGACATCAGCAAGCTGACCGTCTTCGGCAACGTCTGGGACCAGTTCAACGTCGAGAAGTACGCGGCGTTCGCCCCCGAGGTCCTCATCTCCACGACCTTCGACAGCGCGGGCACCCTCTGGTACGTCCCGGAGGCCTCCAAGGACAAGATCGCCAAGCTCGCCCCGAGCGCCGCGGTCTCCGTCTACGACCGCCAGATCACCCAGCCGCTGCAGAAGATGTGGGAGCTGGCGGAGTCCCTCGGCGCGGACATGAAGGCCGGCAAGGTCGCCCAGTCCAAGAAGGAATTCGAGGCCGCGGCCGAGCGTCTGCGCAAGGCCGCCAAGGCCCGCCCCGAGATCAAGGTGATGGCCGGTTCCGCGAGCCAGGACATCTTCTACGTCTCCGGCACGAACCTCTCCATCGACCTTGAGTACTTCAAGGCCCTCGGCGTGAACTTCGTCGAGCCGCCGGAGAGCGCCAAGAAGGAGGGCGGCGGCTGGTTCGAGAGCCTCAGCTGGGAGAACGTCGACAAGTACCCGGCCGACATCATCATGATGGACGACCGCTCCTCGACGATCCAGCCGGCCGACATCACCGAGGCCACCTGGAAGAAGCTGCCCGCGGTGAAGGCGGGGCAGGTCATCGGCCGCTCCCCCGAGCCGATCCTGTCCTACGACAAGTGCACGCCGCTGCTGACGAGCCTGGCCGAGGCGATCGAGAAGGCCAAGAAGGTCGCGTAGGCGCTCCGCTGGGAGAGCCGGTTCATCGCCGTAGACCCACCGCACCGTGGTGAACTGCGAGTCCGCCGTGGCTGGTCGCGCAGTTCCCCGCGCCCCTTTGGGGCGCGTCACCTCAGGAGCACATATGACGACCGCCGTAGCCGCCCCGTTCCGCTTCTTTTCCCTTCAGGTCGTACGGACGCGGCGGCTCGGGCCGTCCCTGGTCCGGGTGACCTTCGCCGGGACCGATCTGCACGCCTTCCACTCCGACGGGTGTGACCAGAGCCTGTCGGTCTTCCTGCCGCACCCCGGCCAGACCGAGCCCCAGGTCCCCCTCGAACTCGGTGACGGCTGGTGGCAGGGATGGCGTGAACTCCCTGACGACGTCCGCGCCGTGATGCGGTCGTACACGCTCCGCGCCCTGCGCCGGAACCCCGACGAGATCGACATCGACTTCGTCCTGCACGAACCCGCCGGGCCCGCCTCGCACTGGGCCTCCCGCGCCGCCGCCGGTGACCGGGTCCTGCTGCTCGGTCCGGCCGTCGCCGACAACCGGGCGATCCGGTTCCGGCCGCCGCAGGACACCGACCTCGTGGTGATCTGGGGCGACGACACCGCCGTGCCCGCCGTCTCCGCCATCCTCGAAACCCTGCCCGCCGGGACCCGCGCCCGGGTGTGGCTGGAGGTGCACGACGCCGGGGACGTCCAGGACCTGGTGACCGAGGCCGATGCCGAGATCACCTGGCTGGTCGAGGAGGACGGCCTCGATGCCGTCCGCACCGCCGAACTGCCGCCCGCCGAGCGTCCGTACGTCTGGATCGCCGGTGAGTCCGGCCGTGTGAAGGCGTTGCGCCGGCACTTCGTCGGTGAGCGCGGGATCGACCGGCGCCGGGTGACGTTCGTCGGCTACTGGCGCCGGGGGATGACCGAAGAACAGCTGCGCGCCGCCGAGTAGTTACCGCTGGGAGCCACGTGATCACAGTCACGGCCGAGGCTGCCCTGAATTCGCGTCACTTAGGTTAGGCTAACCTAAGTTGACGCACGCCCCCGCACCCCGCACCACACGGCCCGTCCCCACCGGAGGACCTCCCCATGCGCTCGCACCTGCTCAATGACACGACCGCGGAGCGGTACCGCAGCTCCGTGACCGAAGGTATAGAGCGGGTGGCAGCCAAACTCGCCGCCACCGACCGTCCGTTCACCGGTGTCACCGTCGACGCCCTCGCCCCGGCCATCGACGCGATCGACCTCGACCAGCCGCTGCACGACACCGCCGCGGTCCTCGACGAGCTGGAGGACGTCTACCTCCGGGACGCGATCTACTTCCACCACCCCCGCTACCTCGCCCACCTCAACTGCCCGGTCGTCATCCCGGCCGTGCTCGGCGAGGCGATCCTCTCCGCCGTCAACTCCTCCCTGGACACCTGGGACCAGTCGGCCGGCGGCACGCTCATCGAGCGCAAGCTCATCGACTGGACCACGGACCGAATAGGTCTCGGCGAGAACGCCGACGGTGTCTTCACCTCGGGGGGCTCACAGTCCAACCTCCAGGCGCTGCTGCTGGCCCGCGAGGAGGCCAAGTCCGACAGCCTGGCGAAACTGCGTATCTTCGCCTCCGAGGTCAGCCACTTCAGCGTGAAGAAGTCCGCGAAGCTCCTCGGGCTCGGCCAGGACGCCGTCGTCTCCATCCCCGTCGACCACGACAAGCGCATGCAGACCGTCGCGCTCGCCCATGAGCTGGAGCGCTGCAAGAAGGACGGCCTGGTCCCCATGGCCGTCGTCGCCACCGCCGGCACCACCGACTTCGGCTCCATCGACCCGCTGCCCGAGATCGCCGAGCTGTGCGAGCAGTTCGGCACCTGGATGCACGTCGACGCCGCATACGGCTGCGGGCTGCTCGCCTCCGTGAAGTACCGGGGCCGCATCAACGGCATCGAGCGCGCCGACTCCGTCACCGTCGACTACCACAAGTCCTTCTTCCAGCCGGTGAGTTCGTCGGCCGTGCTGGTCCGCGACGCCTCGACGCTGCGCCACGCGACCTACCACGCGGAGTACCTCAACCCGCGCCGCATGGTCACCGAGCGCATCCCCAACCAGGTCGACAAGTCCCTCCAGACGACCCGCCGCTTCGACGCCCTCAAGCTGTGGATGACCCTGCGCACGATGGGCGCCGACGGCATCGGGCAGCTCTTCGACGAGGTCTGCGACCTGGCGGTGGAGGGCTGGAAGCTGCTGGCCGCCGACCCGCGCTTCGACGTCGTGGTCGAGCCGTCCCTGTCCACCCTGGTCTACCGCTACATCCCGGCGGCCGTCACCGACCCCGCCGAGATCGACCGCGCCAACCTGTACGCCCGCAAGGCCCTGTTCGCCTCCGGCGACGCGGTGGTCGCGGGCACCAAGGTGGGCGGCCGCCACTACCTGAAGTTCACCCTGCTCAACCCCGAGACGACGACCGAAGACATCGCCGCCGTCCTCGACCTGATCGCCGGCCACGCCGAGCAGTACCTGGGAGAGTCCCTTGACCGCGCGTCCTGAAAACCCGACCAAAACCCATGACTTCGTGGGGATCGGGCTCGGCCCGTTCAACCTCGGCCTCGCCTGCCTGACCGAGCCGATCGACGAGCTCGACGGCGTCTTCCTGGAGTCGAAGCCGGACTTCGAGTGGCACGCGGGCATGTTCCTGGACGGTGCCCACCTCCAGACCCCGTTCATGTCGGACCTGGTCACCCTGGCCGACCCGACCTCGCCGTACTCCTTCCTGAACTACCTGAAGGAGAAGGGCCGCCTGTACTCGTTCTACATCCGGGAGAACTTCTACCCGCTGCGGGTCGAGTACGACGACTACTGCCGCTGGGCCGCGAACAAGCTGAGCAGCATCCGCTTCGGCACGACGGTCGCCGAGGTGACGTACGAGGACGAGCTGTACGTCGTGACGACGACCGCCGGTGACACCTACCGCGCCCGTCACCTGGTCCTCGGCACCGGCACCCCGCCCTTCATACCCGAGGCCTGCCAGGGCCTGGGCGGCGACTTCATCCACAACTCCCGCTATCTGCAGAACAAGGCGGAGCTGCAGAAGAAGGAGTCGATCACGCTGGTCGGCTCCGGGCAGTCCGCGGCGGAGATCTACTACGACCTGCTCAGCGAGATCGACGTCCACGGCTACCGGCTGAACTGGGTCACCCGCTCCCCACGCTTCTTCCCCCTGGAGTACACCAAGCTCACGCTGGAGATGACGTCGCCGGAGTACGTCGACTACTTCCGCGAGCTGCCGGAGGCGACCCGCTACCGCCTCACGGCCGAGCAGAAGGGCCTGTTCAAGGGCATCGACGGCGACCTGATCAACGAGATCTTCGACCTGCTCTACCAGAAGAACCTCGGCGGCCCGGTCCCGACCCGACTGCTCACCAACTCCTCGCTGAACGGGGCGACGTACGAGAACGGTACGTACACCCTGTCCTTCCGCCAGGAGGAGCAGCAGAAGGACTTCGACCTCGACTCGCAGGGCCTGGTGCTGGCCACCGGTTACAAGTACGCCGAGCCGGAGTTCCTCGCGCCCGTCAAGGACCGGCTGGTCTACGACTCCCAGGGCAACTTCGACGTCGCCCGCAACTACGCCGTCGACGTCACCGGCCGCGGCGTCTTCCTCCAGAACGCCGGCGTCCACACGCACAGCATCACCAGCCCGGACCTGGGCATGGGGCCGTACCGGAACGCGTACATCATCCGCGAGCTGCTCGGCACCGAGTACTACCCGGTCGAGAAGACCATCGCGTTCCAGGAGTTCTCCGTATGAGCATCGGCACTTTCACCGTCCGCGCCCTCGATCCCCTGAAGGACGCCGAGCTGCTGCACGGCTGGGTCACCGACCCCAAGGCGGCCTTCTGGATGATGCAGGACGCCAAACTCCAGGACGTCGAGCGCGAGTACATGCGCATCGCGGCCCACGAGCACCACCACGCGTACCTGGGCCTGCACGACGGCGAACCGGCGTTCCTGATGGAGAGGTACGACCCCCGGTACGTCGAGCTGGTCGGCCTGTACGAGCCCGAGCCCGGCGATGTCGGCATGCACTTCCTGGTCGCCCCCACCGACCGGCCCATCAGCGGCTTCACCCGCGCCGTCATCACCGCCGTGATGGACGAGCTGTTCGCCGACCCGCGCACCCGCCGGGTCGTCGTGGAGCCCGACGTGGGCAACAAGGCCGTACACGCGCTGAACGAGGCCGTCGGCTTCGTGCCCGACCGTGAGATCGACAAGCCGGAGAAGCGCGCGCTGCTGAGCTTCTGCACGCGCGATCAGTTCTTGTCCGCCCGAGGAGTAGCTGTATGACCCTGTCCGACGCCGTAGCGCATCTGTCCCCCCACCGCTGGGCGCGGGCCAACCGCCTCCTGATCCGCAAAGCCCTCGCCGAGTTCGCGCACGAGCGGCTCATCACGCCGGAGGCCACCGGCGCCGGCGAGTACGCCGTCCGCAGCGACGACGGTCTGACGCGGTACACCTTCAAGGCGGTGATCCGGGCCCTCGACCACTGGCAGGTCGACGCCGACTCGATCACCCGCCACCGGGACGGCGCCGAACTCCCGCTCGCCGCCCTGGACTTCTTCATCGAGCTGCAGAAGTCCCTGGGCCTGAGCGAAGAGGTCCTGCCGGTCTACCTGGAGGAGATCTCCTCCACCCTCTCCGGCACCTGCTACAAGCTCACCAAGCCGCAGGTCCCGGTCGCCGAGCTCGTGAAGGCCGGCTTCCAGGCCATCGAGACCGGCATGACCGAGGGCCACCCCTGCTTCGTCGCGAACAACGGGCGGCTCGGCTTCGGCATCCACGAGTACCTGTCGTACGCCCCCGAGACCGCGAGCCCGGTCCGCCTGGTGTGGCTCGCGGCCCACCGCTCGCGTGCCGCGTTCACGGCCGGCGTCGGCATCGACTACGAGTCCTTCGTACGGCAGGAGCTGGGCGAGGAGACCGTCGAGCGCTTCAACGGCGTCCTGCGCGACCAGGACCTCGACCCCGCCGACTACCTCCTCATCCCCGTCCACCCCTGGCAGTGGTGGAACAAGCTCACCGTCACCTTCGCCGCCGAGGTCGCCCGGGGGCACCTCGTCTGCGTCGGCGAGGGCGACGACGAGTACCTGGCCCAGCAGTCCATCCGGACCTTCTTCAACCGGTCCAGCCCCGAGAAGCACTACGTGAAGACGGCCCTGTCCGTCATCAACATGGGCTTCATGCGCGGCCTCTCGGCGGCGTACATGGAGGCCACCCCGGCCATCAACGACTGGCTCGCCCAGCTCATCGACAACGACCCGGTACTGCGGGACACCGGCCTGTCGATCATCCGCGAGCGCGCCGCCGTCGGCTACCGGCACCTGGAGTACGAGGCGGCCACGGACCGCTACTCGCCGTACCGCAAGATGCTGGCCGCGCTCTGGCGCGAGAGCCCCGTCGCCTCCCTCCAGGAGGGCGAGTCGCTGGCCACCATGGCCTCCCTCGTCCACGTCGACGACGAGGGCGCGTCCTTCGCGGGCGCGCTGATCGAGCAGTCGGGGCTGACGCCGGTGGAGTGGCTGCGCCGCTACCTGAAGGCGTACTACACCCCGCTGCTGCACAGCTTCTACGCCTACGACCTCGTCTACATGCCGCACGGCGAGAACGTCATCCTGGCCCTGAGGGACGGAGTCGTCGAGCGCGCGATCTACAAGGACATCGCCGAGGAGATCGCGGTCATGGACCCGGACGCGGTGCTGCCGCCGACGGTCGAGCGGCTGCGCGTGGACGTCCCCGAGGACAAGAAGCTCCTGTCCATCTTCACGGACGTCTTCGACTGCTTCTTCCGCTTCCTCGCCGCGAACCTCGCCGCCGAGGGAATCCTGGCGGAGGACGACTTCTGGCGCACGGTCGCCGAGGTCACCCGGGACTACCAGCACTCGGTGCCCGAACTCGCCGACAAGTTCAAGCAGTACGACATGTTCGCCCCCGAGTTCGCCCTGTCCTGCCTCAACCGCCTCCAGCTGCGCAACAACAAGCAGATGGTCGACCTCGCGGACCCGGCGGGCGCCCTCCAGCTGGTCGGCAACCTGAAGAACCCCATCGCGGGGCTGTAGTCCACGGCCCCCACAAGACAGGCGTGCACCCCCGGAGTACGGTCCTCCGGGGGTGCACGTCTATACGACCGGGGCGTGCGCGCCCTTTGCTTTCAGGGGCGCGGGGAACTGCGCGACCAGCCCCCACCGGCCCGCAGACGACGAATCACCAAGGAACCTGCGGCGACCGATAGAAGTTGATCCCCAACGCCTCCCACCGCGGCCCCTGCGAAGCCAGCCGGACCTTGTAGGCATCCCAGTCATGCGTGGCAGCCGGCGACCACCCGAGCTCGGCCACACCCGCCAGCCTCGGGAACGCCATGTACTCGATGTCGTCCGACTTGGTGATCGTCTCCGTCCACAGCGGAGCCTCCACCCCCCGGATTGCCGAGGCGGGGGCACCCGGGAGGTACGCGGCCGGATCCCAGTCGTACGACCGCTTCACCTCGACCAGACCGGCCCAGTCCAGCCCCAGCGGCGTGTCCGCCGTGTACTTCATGTCGAGGTAGATCCGGTCGGCCGGGGACAGCACGATCCCCGTCCCGTTCTGCGCGGCCTTGGCGACCTGCGCCTTCTCCTCGGCACTCGTACCGTCCAGCCCCCAGTACTGGGCGATCGCCCCCTTCGCCGGAGTCGCTCCGGTCAGCTGATGCCAGCCCACCACCGTCTTGCCGTACTTGGCGACGAGCGGCTGCACGCGGTCCATGAACTTCACATAGTCCTCGTGGCTGGTCGAGTGCGCCTCGTCCCCGCCGATGTGGAGGTACTTGCCCGGCGTGAGCGCGGCGAGCTCCCGGATCACGTCGTCCACGAAGTCGTACGTGATCTCCTTGTTGACGCACAGCGAGCTGAAGCCGACCTCGGTGCCGGTGTAGAGCGGGGGCGCGACGCCGTCGCAGTTCAGCTCGGCGTAGGACGCGAGGGCGGCGTTGGTGTGGCCGGGCATGTCGATCTCGGGGACGACCTCCAGATAGCGGGAGGACGCGTACCGGACGATCTCCTTGTAGTCGGCCTTGGTGTAGTATCCGCCGGGACCGCCGCCGACCTGGGTCGAGCCGCCGTACGTCGCCAGACGCGGCCAGGAGTCGATGGCGATGCGCCAGCCCTGGTCGTCGCTGAGGTGCAGATGCAGCTTGTTGATCTTGTAGAGGGCGAGCTGGTCGATGTAGCGCTTGACCTGGTCGACGCTGAAGAAGTGCCGGGAGACGTCGAGCATGGCGCCGCGCCAGCCGTAGCGCGGGGTGTCCTTGACCGTGCCGCCCGCGACCAGCCAGGGGCCCCGCTGGACGGAGTCCTTCTCGACGGCCGCCGGCAGCAGCTGGCGCAGGGTCTGGACGCCGTGGAAGAGCCCGGCGGGCCGGGCCGCGGTGATGGTGACGCCCTTGCGGCCGCTGTCGAGGCGGTAGCCCTCGTCGCCGTACGAGCCCTTCGCCAGGCGCAGTTGGATGCCGCCGCCACCGTGGGCGGTGACGGGGAGGCGGTAGCCCGTGGAGGGGCGCAGGACGGCCGCGAGGTAGTCGCCGACGCGGCGGGCCTCGCGGGAGTCGTCGACGCGTATGTGTGTGTCGCGGGTGATGCGGTAGGGGGATCCGCTCGGGGCGACCGAGGCGGGCGCGGGGACCACCCGGTCGAGCGGGGTGGTCGATGCCGCCGGTGCGGGGGCCGCCCCTGTCACGGAGACGCCCATCGCGACGAGGAGCAGGGAACCGAGAAGGCGAAACGATCTGTGGCGCTGTCTCACAAGGCCGTCCCTTCCATGGGCCAAGAGGTCTGGACCACTCTCTCGTGAGACTGGTGGAACAATCCACCCCATGGCGGAAATCATCCAGAAGGACGGCACGTGGGTCTTCGACGGCGACGCACTACGGCTGACTCCCGGGCGGGACAAGAACGTCAGCCTGTTCCGCAAGACGCTGGGTGAACTGGTCCTCCCCCTGGGGGCGTTGGCGGGGGTCTCCTTCGAGCAGGGCAAGAAGGCCGGGCGGCTGCGACTGCGGCTGCGGGACGGCGCCGACCCGCTGCTGCACGCCACCGGCGGCCGGCTCACCGAGCCCAACGACCCGTATCAGCTGATCGTCGAGTCCGACCGCTACGGCGTCGCCGAGTACTTCGTGGACGAGGTGCGAAACGCCCTGCTGCTCGACCAGGTCCCGGCCGACCCGGTCGACGCGTACCTGCTGCCGGGCCCCTCGGTGCCCCTGTCGGTCTCCGCCGGGGACGGCACCGCGACCTTCGACGGCGAGAACATCCGCCTGGAGTGGAACTGGAAGACGGAGGACGCCAAGGCCGCCGCCGGCAGCCGCTCCCTCACGGTCACCGACCTCACGGCCGTGGAGTGGCATCCGGCGGCGGGCCTGGAGAACGGCCACCTCCGCTTCACCGTCAGGAACGCGCCCACCAAGGCCCCGCCCAAGTACGACCCGAATTCGGTGGAGCTGTGGGGCTTCAAGAAGGACCCGCTGATGGCCCTGGTCGCGGCGGCGGTCCAGGCCCGCCTCCCGCATCCGGCCAGGGCCACCGGTACGGACGTGGCGGACGCGCGACCGGAGCTGCCTTCCCCTCCGGCCGCGGCCGCCGAGGACGACCACGACGCCCTCCTGCGCCGCCTGCGCGAACTCGGCGAGCTCCATCACACGGGCGTGCTGACGGACGAGGAGTTCACCTTGGCCAAGCAGGCGGTCCTCAAGCGGATGTAGCGCACTTGCCGGGCCCTGCGTGGACCTACTTGGCCCGGCGGGCCACCGTGAAGTGGTCGATCCGGTCACCGGTCTCGGCGATGCCCTGGACCTTCAGGGTGGCGTAGCGGCCCCGCGAGGCGGGCTGGACGTCCACCCGCAGGAACGAGTAGTTGAGGTAGCGCACCCGGGACCAGGCGACCGTCTCGTTCTGCTTGCCGTCCTTGAGATTGACGAAGGAGGCCACGGAGTCGACCTCGTTCTCGTGCCCCTCGTAGGAGTCCGGGGCGCTGAACGCGTACAGGCTGCGGCCCGCCGCACCCGCGGTCACGTACACCACGCCCTCGGTCTCGGGGTACGCCGTGCCGCCGATCTCCAGCTTCTTCGTGACCTTGTCGCCCTTGATCACGTCCGTGCGCTCGTACTGGTGGTTGTGGCCGTTGATGACCAGGTCCACCTGGTACTTCTCGAACAGCGGCACCCACTCCTGGCGCACACCCCCCTCCGAGGCGTGCGCGGTGGAGGTGCAGTACGCGCAGTGGTGGAAGAACACGACGACGAAGTCGATGTCGTGGGCCGCCCGGAACTTCTTCAGCTGCGCCTCGAACCACTTGGTCTGCGTGCCGCCGGAGATGCCGAGGTTGGCGGGGATCTCGTACGACACGTCGTTCGGGTCGAGCGAGATGACCGCGGTGTTGCCGTGGACGAAGGAGTAGACGCCCGGCAGGTTCTTCCGGTCCGGCCCGTTGTCGGGGAGCGTGAAGCGGGCCTCCTCGCCGCCGTAGCCGTTGGGCGAGTACCAGGCCTCCATGTCGTGGTTGCCGTAACTCACCATCCACGGCACCGACTTGGCGACGGACTCGGTCTGGGCCAGGAACTGGTCCCACACCCGCGAGTCGAAGCCGGTGTCGGCGGACTTGCCCTGGCCGGCCGGGTCGGCGTACGCGATGTCACCGGCGTGCAGGTGGAACGCCGGGTTCTGGCCGAGAAGCAGGCTGTCGTTGGCGAGGCCGTGGTAGCTGACGCCCTGGTCGCCGAAGGCCGTGAAGGTGAACGGCTCCTTGTGTCCGGGCGCGGTGGTGAAGGTGCCGAGGGTGCCGAGCAGGTGCGACTCGGCGGGGTCGAAGCCCTGGTGGCCGACGCCGTAGTAGTACGTCCGGCCCGGGCGCAGGTGGCTGAGCTTGGCGTGGACGTAGTACTGGGTGTGGTCGGCACTCGCCCCGACGCCGGCCGGGGTGTGGAGGGTGCGGACCTCGGCCTCGATCTTGCGGGAGAGGTCCCAGGGGTGGGCGCCGATCCGCACGAACGGCTTCTTCACGGCGACCGGGACCTGCCACGAGACGGTCATCTCGGTGCGCGCGTCGTTGCCGTAGGCGAGGTGGCGGCCGAAGGGGGCGACGAGGGCGCCGTCGACGGTCTCGGTGTGCGGGGCCGTCCGCGTCGGCACGGCGGCCTGTGCGGTGGCGCCTGGTACGAAGGTGCCGCCCGCGACGGCGCCCAGCGTGACGGCGCCGCCTCTGATCATCGTGCGCCGCGAGAACTTGGCGCGCAGGTACTCGTGCTGCTCGGCCATGCTCATGCGCTCGGCCAGCTGCTGGGGTACTCCCATGCGAGGAATGTCCATGGCGTCCGAAACTCGTCCCCTCAGGCAACGGGATACGGGCCACGGTATGGACGGCTCCGGAACAGGCTCCCATGAGACCCTCAATGTTCTTCCAAGGAGTTTCAACAGCCCATTGCCAGCCGATTACCAGGCAGCTGCCCGAAATCGGGCAGGATTCTTGCGAAGCGCCCCCTCATACCCCAGGATCTACCGAGTGCACGACGACCTTGTTGATCACCTGACCCGCAGCACGCCCCTCAGCCGGGGCGAGGCACTGCGGGTGATCCAGGACGTGCTCGCCTACTTCGACGAGACGACCGAGGAGGTCGTCCGTCGCCGCCACCGCGAGCTCCAGGCCCAGGGCCTGGTGAACGCGGAGATCTTCGAACGGATCGAGGCGGACCTGAAATACCGGGCGGTGGCACCACCGGAGCTCACGCTCCGCCAGCTGCGCCGCATCGTCTACGGCTAGGGATACCTATATATATGTGCGGAATCGTCGGATACATCGGGAAGCGTGACGTGGCGCCCCTGCTGCTGGAGGGCCTGCAGCGCCTGGAGTACCGCGGCTACGACTCGGCCGGCGTGGTCGTCTCCTCCCCGAAGTCGCCCGCCCTGAAGATGGTCAAGGCCAAGGGCCGGGTGCGCGACCTGGAGGCCAAGGTCCCGGCGCGCTTCAAGGGCACGACCGGCATCGCCCACACCCGCTGGGCCACCCACGGCGCCCCCTCCGACGTGAACGCCCACCCGCACCTGGACGCCGAGGGCAAGGTCGCCGTCGTCCACAACGGCATCATCGACAACGCCTCCGACCTGCGCCGCAAGCTGGAGGCGGACGGCGTCGAGTTCCTCTCCGAGACCGACACCGAGGTCCTCGTCCACCTCATCTCCCGCTCGCAGGCGGAGAAGCTGGAGGACAAGGTCCGCGAGACGCTGCGGCTCATCGAGGGCACGTACGGCATCGCGGTCCTGCACGCCGACTTCCCGGACCGTATCGTCGTCGCCCGCAACGGCTCCCCGGTCGTCCTCGGCATCGGCGAGAAGGAGATGTACGTCGCCTCGGACATCGCGGCCCTGGTCGCCCACACCCGGCAGATAGTGACGCTGGACGACGGCGAGATGGCCACCCTCAAGGCCGACGACTTCCGCACCTACACGACCGAGGGCACCCGTACGACGGCCGAGCCCACGACCGTCGAGTGGGAGGCCGCGTCGTACGACATGGGCGGCCACGACACGTACATGCACAAGGAGATCCACGAGCAGGCCGAGGCCGTGGACCGCGTCCTGCGCGGCCGCATCGACGACCGCTTCTCCACCGTGCACCTCGGCGGCCTCAACCTGGACGCCCGCGAGGCCCGCAAGATCCGCCGCGTGAAGATCCTGGGCTGCGGCACCTCGTACCACGCGGGCATGATCGGCGGCCAGATGATCGAGGAGCTGGCCCGCATCCCCGCGGACGCCGAGCCGGCGTCGGAGTTCCGCTACCGCAACGCGGTCGTCGACCCCGACACCCTGTACATCGCGGTCTCCCAGTCCGGTGAGACGTACGACGTCCTCGCCGCCGTCCAGGAGCTGAAGCGCAAGGGCGCGCGGGTCCTGGGCATCGTGAACGTGGTCGGCTCCGCGATCGCCCGCGAGGCCGACGGCGGCATCTACGTGCACGCCGGCCCCGAGGTCTGCGTGGTCTCGACGAAGTGCTTCACCAACACGACGGTCGCTTTCGCCCTGTTGGCGCTGCACCTGGGCCGCACCCGCGACCTCTCGGTCCGCGACGGCAAGCGCATCATCGAGGGCCTGCGCAAGCTGCCCGCCCAGATCGCCGAGATCATGGAGCAGGAGGGTGAGATCGAGAAGCTGGCCCAGAGCTACGCCGAGGCCCGCTCGATGCTCTTCATCGGCCGTGTCCGCGGCTACCCGGTCGCCCGCGAGGCATCCCTCAAGCTCAAGGAGGTCTCCTACATCCACGCCGAGGCCTACCCGGCCTCCGAGCTCAAGCACGGCCCGCTGGCCCTGATCGAGCCGGCCCTCCCCACGGTCGCGATCGTCCCCGACGACGACCTCCTGGAGAAGAACCGCGCCGCCATGGAGGAGATCAAGGCCCGCAGCGGCAAGATCCTCGCAGTGGCCCACCAGCCCCAGGAAAAGGCCGACCAGACGATCATCGTCCCCAAGAACGAGGACGAACTCGACCCCATCCTGATGGGCATCCCCCTCCAACTCCTCGCCTACCACACGGCCCTGACCCTGGGCCGAGACATCGACAAGCCCCGCAACCTCGCCAAGTCGGTAACGGTCGAGTAGAGGCTTTGGCTTTTAGGCTTTTAGCTTTTAGGGGCGCGGGGAACTGCGCGAGCAACCCCCACAAACCCGCACAGGCCAACGAAACAGGAACGGACCCCCACGTGATGCCACCATGCACGGGGGGTCCGTTCTGATCGCCGGGGAGCCGCCCAACCCCCCAGCCGGCGCAGCTAACCGGTGGCCGTCACCCCCCGGCCCGCAGCGCGTCGCGGAAGTGCGGTGGGCCAGTGCGCGAGAGCCGCCGTCGCG
Organism: Streptomyces sp. NBC_01017; assembly: GCF_045162795.1. Taxonomy (NCBI): domain Bacteria; kingdom Bacillati; phylum Actinomycetota; class Actinomycetes; order Kitasatosporales; family Streptomycetaceae; genus Streptomyces; species Streptomyces sp. NBC_01017. The sequence goes on along the minus strand of NZ_CP108683.1, from coordinate 6,799,409 downwards.
GCGTACCAGGCCACCGCACCCGCGGCGACGGCGAACCAGCCGCCCACCTTGGTGAGCCCGTCGTTGTCCGCGAAGCCGGCGATGGCCATGAGCAGCAGGGACACGAAGAACAACCCGTACGCGGCCTGACCGAGTTGGTCGCCCCCCGCGAGGGTCAGCGTCAGCGCCACGAGGGCGAACAGCAGCAGGAACAACCCGGCCGCGTTGGCGGACACCTGGTTGTCGGCGGAGACGGCCCAGGTGAACCACAGGGCGCCGAGCGCCACGAACGCGGTCCCGTTCGCGGCGTCATGGTCGCGCAGGGCCATCAGGCCGGCGACGAAGAGGGCAATGCCGCCCACGTACTGGGCGATTGATACGGCGTCAGCAGCTGACACGCCGTCGATCACATCGGCGTACCCCAGCCCGAAGGCCAACAGGGTGACACCGAGGGCGAGTCGGCCGACCACGGTGGTTATTCCGCTTCCCGCAGAGACGTCGTTGTCCACGGCGGGCTCCCTTCATGCATGTGCACTTGTGCAGTGAGCGATATATGCCCTTCACAAAGGCACAAACACCTCTACGCGCGAGTAAGTTCACGTATCGCAAGAAGGGGGGCGGCGTCCCGGACGGCTCATCTCACCTGGGACAACGGCGAGTTACGGAATGACAACGACGGGACGCTTGGCCCGCTTGGCGAGCCGCCCGGCGACGGAGCCGAAGATCCGTCCGACGATGCCGTGCGTGGAACCGACGACGATCGCGTCCGCCTCGTACTCCCGCCCGACCTCTTCGAGTTCGTGGCAGATGTCTCCGCCGCGCTCGACGAGGATCCAGGGCACCTCGGCGAGATACTCCGCGCAGGCGAGTTCGAGGCCGAGCACCTCGGTGCGGTGGTCCGGCACGTCGACGAAGACCGGCGGCTCACAGCCCGCCCACACCGTGGTGGGCAGCCGGTTGGCGACGTGGACGATGATCAGGCCCGACCCGGAGCGATGAGCCATACCGATGGCGTACGCCAGGGCGCGCTCACTGGAGGTGGAGCCGTCGAAGCCGACGACGACGCCGTGCTTGAAAGCGGGGTCGCAGGAATGGCGTGGCTGTTCCGCCGCCAGGGGCTCGGCCGCCGTGGGGTCGGCGACGGGCCGCTTGCGGTCCGCGGGTTCGAAGAATTCGTGACCGGCCATGGCTGTCTCGGCGTATTGATCCTTTATGGGTGGGTCCGCGAGCGGAGCTCGCTGACGGATCCAGCAGTCTGCGGCGGAGCTGTGTCCGGGAATGGTCTTCCCAACCCCATACCCCAAGGGTACGGCGGCACGCCTCCTTAACCCAGATCCCCGCTCTCGGTCGTTGCGGGTTCCAGGGAGCATGCACGAGGGGGCGCCCGTCACGCAATGGTTGCTGCGGTGTACAGGCGGTTTGCACAGGGTTCACCCGCGTCGGGAGGTCATGACGGCCGCGCACCAGTGACCGACCGCACGAACATGCGTTGATCACCACGAGCCACCGCCCAGGGAGCCCAGGGAGCACGCACCCAATGTCCGCACCGCGCACACCCACCGAGGACAGCGTCACCGACGTGGTCCGCTGGGCGGCCTTCAGCTGCGTCCTCGTCCCCGTGGTGCTCCTCTGGTACGGCACCTCGCTCGCCGGCGCCGCCGGCACCGCCTTCGGGCTGGCCGCCGTGACGGGCGTGTGCCGCCTGCTGCTGCGCCAGTCGGAACGCGGCGCGGCACGCCTGAAGGCCGGGGAGCAGTTCGGCCCGACGCCCCGGCGCCGCGGACGTCATCACAGGACCGGAACAGGCGCCCATAGAGGCGGACGTCACACTGGGGGAAATACACCGGTCGGTTGACCGGTTTCCGCGCAGGGGCACGCTGCTTTTCAGCCAACTTCTGGCGCGCATGCATCCCCCACCCAGAACACCCCCCAACCCCCGTTCCACCTGCACGGAAAGGGCCTCAGGGGCCCTGCGCACCCTACGTGGATTGGCCACTGCGACAAGGCGCACTTCCCTGCACGGCCCGTGAGTGCAACGCTTCGTGATCGAATGCTTCACGCCAAGTTGCCAAGTCGACAATCTACCGAGTGCCGAACCGGCCACTCAGGCGTGACGCGACACAGTAGATTCGATCTTGACTGTCTACGGCGGGGGACTCGTGCAGGACCAAGGGGAAACGTGCAGGAGCGACACAACCGAGGAGCCGCGACCACCGAGGGGGGCTTAGCAGTATGAGCCACGACTCCACTGCCGCGCCGGAAGCCGCGGCCCGGAAGCTTTCCGGGCGACGCCGCAAGGAGATCGTCGCGGTGCTGCTGTTCAGCGGCGGCCCCATCTTCGAGAGTTCCATACCACTGTCGGTGTTCGGCATAGACCGCCAGGACGCCGGCGTGCCGCGCTACCGCTTGCTCGTGTGCGGCGGCGAGGAAGGCCCTCTGCGGACCACAGGGGGCCTGGAACTCACCGCACCACATGGCCTGGAGGCGATCTCAAGGGCGGGCACGGTCGTAGTACCGGCCTGGCGCTCGATCACTTCGCCACCGCCCGAGGATGCGCTCGACGCTCTGCGCCGGGCGCACGAGGAAGGCGCCCGCATAGTCGGACTGTGCACCGGCGCCTTCGTCCTCGCCGCGGCGGGCCTGCTGGACGGCCGTCCCGCGACGACACACTGGATGTACGCACCGACGCTGGCCAAGCGCTATCCGTCGGTGCATGTTGATCCGCGAGAACTCTTCGTGGACGACGGCGACGTACTGACATCGGCCGGCACCGCGGCCGGAATCGATCTCTGTCTCCACATCGTGCGGACGGACCACGGCAACGAGGCGGCCGGGGCTCTGGCCCGCCGCCTGGTGGTCCCGCCGCGCCGGACCGGCGGTCAGGAGCGCTACCTCGATCGATCTTTACCAGAGGAGATCGGCGCCGACCCGCTGGCCGAGGTCGTCGCCTGGGCGCTGGAGCACCTGCACGAGCAGTTCGACGTCGAGACGCTGGCGGCACGCGCGTACATGAGCCGCCGCACCTTCGACCGCCGCTTCCGCTCTCTCACCGGGAGCGCGCCGCTGCAGTGGCTGATCACCCAGCGGGTGCTGCAGGCGCAGCGGCTGCTGGAGACGTCGGACTACTCGGTGGACGAGGTGGCGGGCCGCTGCGGCTTCCGCTCCCCGGTGGCACTGCGCGGCCACTTCCGCCGGCAGCTCGGCTCGTCGCCGGCCGCGTACCGGGCGGCGTACCGTGCGCGCCGTCCGCAGGGCGACCGGCCGACGGAAGCGGAGCCCACGGCCGGTCCGGGGGCGGTGCCCTCGGGTCCCCCGCCCAGCCCGTACGCGGAGGGCGGCCCGGTCCCGCCCCAGACCCGCCGCACCCCGGCACCCGTAGGCCCGCCCGCGCCCTCGGAGAACGGGCGGGAGCTGTACATCGGAGGCCGGGCGACCCTGCCGGGGCAGCGCAGCGGAGCGTGACCTCATGAACGCCGGGCGGGCGTCTCAGCCCGCCCGGCGTTCGTGCACACCCACTGCGACGCGGGGCACCCAAAGACGGACGTCAGCCTTAGGGTGGTCGCATGAACGATCGCATGGTGTGGATCGACTGCGAGATGACCGGCCTCTCGCTGTCCGACGACGCGCTCATCGAGGTTGCCGCCCTCGTCACCGACTCCGAGCTGAACGTCCTCGGCGAGGGCGTGGACATCGTCATCCGTCCGCCGGACGCGGCGCTGGAGACGATGCCGGAGGTGGTGCGTCAGATGCACACCGCGTCCGGACTGCTCGACGAACTCGCCGCCGGCACGACGCTGGCGGAGGCCGAGGAGCAGGTCCTGACGTATGTACGCGAGCACGTGAAGGAACCCGGCAAGGCCCCGCTGTGCGGCAACTCCGTCGGCACCGACCGCGGCTTCCTGCTGCGTGACATGCCGACGCTGGAGGACTACCTCCACTACCGCATCGTCGACGTCTCGTCGGTCAAGGAGCTGGCCCGCCGCTGGTACCCGCGCGCCTACTTCAACAGCCCCGAGAAGAACGGCAACCACCGCGCCCTCGCCGACATCCGCGAGTCGATCGCCGAACTCCGCTACTACCGCGAGGCCGTCTTCGTACCGCAGCCCGGCCCGGACTCGGACACCGCGAAGTCGATCGCCGCGAAGCACGTTCTGCCTGCTCAGTAGCGGTCCGGGAGGGGTGCGAGGGGGTGGCTCGAGGCCACCGCGAAAAGCTGTGCGCGAGCACCCCTTCGGACCCTGTACACTTTTTCTCGGCCGGTCGGGGATTCCACGGAAGACATCGCCGGTCATGGTGGGTGTAGCTCAGCTGGTAGAGCACCTGGTTGTGGTCCAGGATGCCGCGGGTTCGAGTCCCGTCACTCACCCTGAGCAGTCAGCCGGTGACCTCGACACAGAGGTCACCGGCTGATCGCGTTCTGCGGCACCGACAGGACCCGGCACGCTGAGGCGAGTTGAGAGGACCCCCCGTGCTGACCGAACCCATCCGCACGCCACGCATGGATCTCCTCCCCCTCCGGGCCGACCACGCGGCGGAAATGACCCCGGCCCTGTCCGACCCGGCCCTGCACACCTTCATCGGCGGCTCGCCGCTGTCCGCCGAAGCCCTGCGGACCCGGTACGAACGCCTGGTCGCCGGCTCCCCGGACCCGTCCGTCACGTGGTGCAACTGGGTCCTGCGCCTGCGCACGGACTCCCGCCTCATCGGCACGGTCCAGGCCACGATCAGCGATACGACCGCGGAGATCGCCTGGGTGGTGGGCACCCGGTGGCAGGGGCGCGGATACGCCCGCGAGGCGGCGCAAGGGCTGGTGGCATGGCTACGGCAGCGGGCCGCCGTGCGTTTTGCGCATGCCGCCCTGCCTCCGGTCCGCACCGTCGTGGCCCACATCCACCCCGACCACCTCGCCTCCGCCGCCGTGGCCAGGGCCGCGGGGCTGCTCCCGACGGACGAGGAGCAGGACGGCGAGACCAGGTGGCGACGGGTGCTACGCCCCTGACGTCACCACGCCGGCGACTTCACCGCGTACCCGACGCCCGCTACGACGACGCCCGCTCCACCAGCTCCGTGGCCAGCACCACCTGTCTCCTCTCCAACCCCCGTGACACCGCCGGCCGGCGGTCCGCGATCTCGGTGAGGAGCAGGTCGATCATGCGGCGGCCCATCTCCTCGATGGGCTGGCGGACGCTGGTGAGGGGCGGGTCCATGTGGCGGGCGATGGCGGAGTCGTCGTAGCCGACGAGGGCCACGTCGTCGGGGATACGGCGGCCCACCTCGCGCAGGGCCTGACGGGCGCCCGCCGCCGTCACGTCCGACGCCGCGAAGACCGCGTCCAGGTCGGGGCAGCGCGCGAGAAGGGCCTCCATCGCGCGCCGGCCGCCCTCCTCCGTGAAGTCCCCCGGCTCGATCAGCTGCTCGTCCACGCCGGACCCCACGTCCCGCAGGGCGTCGCGGTAGCCGTCGACACGGCGCTGGGCGCCGTAGACGTCGACCCGGCCGGTGATGTGGGCGATCCGGGTGCGGCCGTGGGCCACCAGGTGCTCGACGGCCGAGCGGGCACCGCCGTAGTTGTCCGAGTCCACCGACGTCAGGGTCTCGGCGGCCGAGCGCGGGCCGCTGATCACCGCCGGGATCTCCAGCTGGGCCAGCAGGTCCGGCAGCGGGTCGTCCGCGTGGACCGAGACCAGCAGGACGCCGTCGACGCGGTGTGCCGCCAGGTACTGGGCCAGGCGGCGGCGCTCCTTGTCGCTGCCCGCGAAGATCAGCAGCAACTGCATCTCGGTGTCGGAGAGTTCGGCGCCGACGCCCTTCAGCATGTCCGAGAAGTACGGTTCCGCGAAGAAGCGTGTCTCCGGCTCGGGCACGACCAGGGCGATCGCGTCCGTGCGGTTCGCGGCCAGGGCACGGGCCGCCGTGTTGGGGACGTAGCCGAGTTCCGCCACCGCCGCTTCCACCACCGCGCGGGTCGCGTCACTGACCCGGGGCGAGCCGTTGATCACCCGGGAGACGGTGCCGCGGCCCACCCCTGCGCGGGCCGCCACCTCTTCGAGGGTGGGCCGCCCGCCGCTCCGGCCCCGCGCTCCGTGGGTTGCCATGGGCTCCGCCTTCCCGCGTTGTCTTTGCGCCGGCCTGGAATTTAACAGTCCTGCCAGGAAGAGTGACCGTTGCTGGAGGCCGCCGCCCCCAGCCCCCCGCTTCGGCCCCGAAAGGGCCCCGTCCTCCATCGCCGGACGGGCTCAACTTGGTCCAGTTAACGGCCCGATAACTGAACGCAGAACTCCGCGTCCGCTCCCTTGACACCCCCGCCCGGACCGACGACCCTTCAACACATCACTTGTGGGAGCGCTCCCACAGTACCTGACACATACACATCCCGCACGTTCCCCGCCCGAGCCGCAGCGATGCAAGATGACGAACTAACGGGCCCAACAATGCCGTTGGCCGGGGGGTCGGCACGTCAGGCAACAGGAGGACGCAATGCGCACGAGTACCCGCGGGTCCCGCCGGCTGATGACCCTCGCGGTCGCGGCCGCGCTGACGACAGGGCTGCTCGCCGGCTGCGCCGAGGACTCGGACGACGGCTCTTCGGGCGAAGGCGGAGGCAACGGCGGGGGCGGCAAGACCACGCTCACCATCGGCACCTTCGGTGTCTTCGGCTACAAGCAGGCCGGCCTCTACGACGAGTACATGAAGCTCAACCCCGACATCACCATCAAGGAGAACGTCACCACCCGTACCGACGTCTACTGGCCCAAGACCCTGACGCGCCTCCAGGCCGGTTCCGGCACCGACGACATTCAGGCGATCGAGGTCGGCAACATCACCGAGGCCGTGCAGACGCAGGCCGACAAGTTCGTCGACCTCGGCAAGGAGGCCGACAAGTCCCAGTGGCTGGACTGGAAGAACGCCCAGGCCACCACCAAGGACGGCAAGCTGATCGGGCTCGGGACGGACATCGGGCCCATGGCGATCTGCTACCGCAAGGACCTGTTCGAGAAGGCCGGTCTGGAGACCGACCGCGCCAAGCTCGCCGAGCAGTGGAAGGGCGACTGGGGCAAGTACGTCGACCTCGGCAAGGAGTACATGAAGAAGGCGCCCAGCGGCACCAAGTTCGTGGACTCCGCCTCCTCCGTCTACAACGCGGCCCTGGGCGGCGAGGTCGAGCGGTACTACGACAAGGACGGCAACGTCGTCTGGGACAAGTCCGCGGGTGTGAAGAAGGCCTGGAACGTCGCCATGGAGGTCGCGACCAGCGACATGTCGGCGAAGCTGAAGCAGTTCGACAAGCCGTGGGACCAGGGTTACGCCAACGGCACGTTCGCCACCGTGGCCTGCCCGGCCTGGATGATCGGCTACATCCAGGAGAAGTCCGGTGACTCGGGCAAGGGCAAGTGGGACGTGGCGGCGGCGCCGACCGCGGCCAACTGGGGCGGTTCGTTCGTCGGCGTGCCGACGGCGAGCAAGAACCAGAAGGAGGCCATCAAGCTGGCGAAGTGGCTGACCGCGCCCGAGCAGCAGGCGAAGGTCTTCGCCAAGCAGGCCAGCTTCCCGTCGACCCCGTCGGCGTACTCCGGTCTGAAGCCGGCGACCGCGACGCAGGCGTACTTCTCGAACGCCCCGATCACCGAGATCTTCTCCGCCTCCGCCGAGACCATCCCGACCCAGTACCTGGGCACGAAGGACCAGCCGATCGGCACCGCGATCACCGACATCGGCATCCTCCAGGTCGAGCAGAAGGGCAAGTCCGCCGACCAGGGCTGGGACGCCGCCACCCAGGAGATCAAGGACGTGCTCGGCCAGTGACCAGCTCCAAAGAGGCCCTCGCGCACCCTGCGTCGAGCGCCGACGCCGCGCCCGGTGACCAGCCGGGCGCGGCCGGCCGCGCGCACGGTCGCGGTACGCCGCCGCCGGGGAGCAGTTCCTGGCGGAGCCGGCTGTACCGCTGGGACATGAAGGCGTCGCCGTACGCGTTCATCGCCCCCTTCTTCATCGTCTTCGGGGCGTTCTCGCTGATCCCGCTCCTCTACACGGCCTGGTATTCGCTGCACAACGTGCAGCTGGCGAACCTGGACGGCCAGACCTGGACCGGCCTGGACAACTACCAGAACCTGCTGTCCTCGGACTTCTTCTGGAACGCGCTGTGGAACACCTTCACCATCGGCGTGATCTCCACGGTGCCCCAGCTGCTGATGGCGATCGGGCTGGCGCACCTGCTCAACTACAGGCTGCGCGGCTCGACCATGTGGCGGGTCGTGATGCTCACCCCGTACGCCACGTCGGTGGCGGCGGCGACGCTGGTGTTCGTACTGCTGTACTCCTGGGACGGCGGCATGATCAACTGGCTGCTGGAGTTCGTCGGCATCGATCCGGTCAACTGGCGTGAGTCCGACTGGGGTTCGCAGTTCGCGGTCTCGTCGATCGTGATCTGGCGCTGGACCGGCTACAACGCGCTGATCTACCTCGCCGCCATGCAGGCGATCCCGGCCGACCTGTACGAGTCGGCCGCCATCGACGGCGCCAACCGCTGGCAGCAGTTCATCCATGTGACGATCCCGCAGCTGCGGCCGACGATCCTGTTCACGGTCGTCGTCTCGACGATCGGCGCGACCCAGCTCTTCGGCGAGCCCCTGCTGTTCGGCGGGGTGAGCGGCTCGAAGGGCGGCTCCGAGCACCAGTACCAGACGCTCGGCCTGTACATGTACGACCAGGGCTGGATCATCGGCAACCTCGGCAAGGCGTCCGCGATCGCCTGGTCGATGTTCCTGATCCTGCTGATCGTCGCCGTGATCCAACTGCTGGTGTCCCGACGGCTGAGGAAGTCCCAATGACAACAAGTGAACTGACGACTCCTCAGGTCTCGACCCAGAAGGTACGGCAGCCCCGGCGCCCTCGCGTGATGGGCGCGGGCAAGCAGCTGCACGCCGGCCCGCTCACCTATGTCGTCCTGGCCGTTTTCGCACTCGTCTCGCTGGCCCCGCTGGTGTGGACGGCGATCGCGGCCTCGCGCACGGACCGACGGCTCGCGGAGACTCCGCCGCCGCTGTGGTTCGGCGGGAACCTGTTCAAGAACATGGACCGGGCGTGGGAGGAGGCCGGGCTCGGAAAGGCGATGTTCAACACCATGTTCGTCGCGGGCACGATCACCATCAGCACGGTGCTGTTCGCGACGCTGGCCGGGTTCGCCTTCGCCAAGCTCCGCTTCCGGTTCTCCGGGGTCCTGCTGCTGCTGACGATCGGCACGATGATGATCCCGCCGCAGCTGGCGGTCGTACCGCTGTATCTGTGGATGGCGGACCTCGGCTGGTCGAATCAGCTGCAGACGGTCATCCTGCCGACGCTGTGCACGGCCTTCGGTACGTTCTTCATGCGGCAGTACCTGGTGCAGGCGCTGCCGAGCGAGCTGATCGAGGCGGCACGGGTGGACGGCGCGAGCAGCCTGCGGGTCGTCTGGCATGTGGTGTTCCCGGCCGCCCGGCCCGCGATGGCCGTCCTCGGCCTGCTGACCTTCGTGTTCGCCTGGAACGACTTCCTGTGGCCGATCATCGCCCTGAACCAGGAGAACCCGACCGTGCAGGTCGCCCTCAACTCGCTCGGCACCGGTTACGTTCCCGACCAGGCGGTGATCATGGCGGGCGCCCTGCTCGGCACGCTGCCGCTGCTGATCGCCTTCCTGCTGTTCGGGAAGCAGATCGTGGGCGGCATCATGCAGGGCGCGATCAAGGGCTGACCTGCGGTCATATCGCCCTTCCAGTACGTCTCTCGGGGCCGGGTCATTGCCGCCTCGGCCCCTCATCCCCTCGGCCCTCTCCCCCTACTCCCCTCCTACCCGTCGGTCTCCACGACCCCCTATGGGAGCGCTTCCATGCCTGAGCCCATGACCTCCGTGTCGTTTCCGCCCGCCTTCCTCTGGGGCGCCGCGACGTCCGCGTACCAGATCGAGGGGGCGGTGCGCGAGGACGGCCGTACCCCGTCGATCTGGGACACCTTCAGCCACACGCCGGGGCGCACCACCGGCGGTGAGCACGGTGACATCGCTGTCGACCACTACCACCGCTACCGCGACGACGTGGCGCTGATGGCCGAGCTCGGCCTCAGCGCGTACCGCTTCTCGATCTCCTGGTCGCGCGTGCAGCCCACGGGCCGGGGCCCGGCGGTCCAGCGGGGCCTGGACTTCTACCGCCGGCTGGTGGACGAGCTGCTCGCGCACGGCATCAAGCCGGCCGTCACCCTCTACCACTGGGACCTGCCGCAGGAGCTGGAGGACGCGGGCGGCTGGCCGGAGCGCGACACGGCGTACCGGTTCGCCGAGTACGCGCAGATCGTCGGCGAGGCGCTCGGCGACCGCGTGGAACAGTGGATCACGCTGAACGAGCCGTGGTGCAGCGCGTTCCTGGGCTACGGGTCGGGCGTGCACGCGCCGGGCCGTACGGAACCTGCGGCCTCGCTGCGGGCGGCCCACCACCTCAACCTCGCGCACGGCCTGAGCGCCTCGGCCCTGCGCTCGGTGATGCCGGCCCGCAACTCGGTGGCGCTCAGCCTCAACTCCTCGGTGGTCCGGCCGCTTTCGCAGGACCCGGCGGACCTGGTGGCGGCCCGGAAGATCGAGGACCTGGCCAACGGGGTCTTCCACGGCCCGATCCTGCACGGCGTCTACCCCGAGACGCTCTACGCGGCGACGGAGCTCGTGACGGACTGGTCGTACGTCCTCGACGGCGACCTCGCGGCGATCAACCAGCCGCTGGACGCCCTGGGCCTGAACTACTACACGCCGGCGCTGGTGTCGGCGGCCGAGACGGACGTCAGCGGGCCGCGGGCGGACGGCCACGGGGCGAGCGCGCACTCGCCGTGGCCGGGCGCGGACGACGTGCTGTTCCACCAGACCCCCGGTGACCGCACGGAGATGGGCTGGACCATCGACCCGACCGGCCTGCACGAGCTGATCATGCGCTACTCCCGGGAGGCTCCGGGCCTGCCGCTCTACATCACCGAGAACGGCGCGGCCTACGACGACAAGCCCGACCCCGACGGCCGCGTCCACGACCCCGAGCGCATCGCCTACCTGCACGGCCACCTCTCCGCGGTTCGCCGCGCGATCGCCGACGGCGCCGACGTCCGGGGCTACTACCTGTGGTCCCTGATGGACAACTTCGAGTGGGCGTACGGGTACAGCAAGCGGTTCGGGGCGGTGTACGTCGACTACTCGACGCTCGCCCGGACGCCTAAGTCCAGTGCGTACTGGTACGGGGAGGCGGCTCGGACGGGGACGTTGCCGGCGGTGGACCCGGAGATCTAGACGGATCGGCCCCGGCCGGATGGGGGGAAGACCGGCCGGGGCGCGCCCCCGTGGGCTCGATGGATCCGGTTGGTGGGTCAGTTGTAGGCCGCGAACGCCTTCGAGAACGCGAACTTCTCCTGGAGGATCGAGCTGCACGTCGCGTCCGCCGCCGGCTTCTCGCCGCCCGCGCACTGCTTGTCGCGGGTCGCCGACCACATGGACAGCCAGCCGAGGCCCTTGGACTTGGCGAAGTTCACCAGCTGGGTGGCGTCGTCGACCTTGAAGATCTCGGTGACGACGTCGTTGACGCCGATCATCGGGGTGACGGCGACCGTCTTCCAGGCGGCGCTGTCGGAGAGCCCGAGCACGCTCTTGACCTGGGCCTGGGTGGCGGTGGCCGCCTGCTCGGCGTAGGTGCCCATGTCGTCGCTGTACGCGGGGCCGTAGTCCATCGCCATGATGTTCACGGTGTCGATCTGCACACCGTTCTTCTTGGCGTCGGCGAGGAGGTCGACGCCGGGCTGCGTCAGGCCCTCGGGCATGACGGGGAGGGTGAAGGAGACGTCCAGGTCGGGGTGGTCCGCCTGGAGCTCGGCTATCGCCTGGGCGCGGCGGGTGTTGGCCGCCTTGTCCGGCAGCGCGCCGCCCTCGACGTCGAAGTCGACCTTGGTCAGCTTGTACGCGCTCACGACCTTCTCGTACGCCGCCGCCAGCGCGTCCGCCGAGGAGCAGGTCGTCGCCAGCTCGCTGCCTGCGGCGCCGCCGAAGGAGACGCGGACGTCGCCGCCCTTGGCACGCAGGTCACCGATCTGCGCGGCCACCGCGTCGGTGCCGAGGTCGGTGACGCCGCCCCACTTCGGGGTGCAGCCGCCGCCGTCGGTGACGAAGGCGAGGTTGTAGTCCTTCACGCCGGTCGCCTCGGCGCTCGCGACCATGTCGAAGGCCGGGTAGAGGGATGTGTCGATGTACGGGGCGAAGCCGGCGGTGGCGGCCGTCCCGGAGCCGGGGGTCTGCGAGGGCTTGGCGGTGGGGGTCGCGGACTGCGTGGGGGTCGCGGACTGGGTGGGGGTGGCCGTCGGCTTCGGCGGGGCGGATTCGGTGGCCGTCGGGCGGCCGCTCGGCTCGGGTGTCGCGCTGTCGTCCGCGGAGCACTTCGCGTCGTCGATCAGACAGCCCGCCGGGGCGCCCGTGCCGTTGACGACGAAGCCGACCGTCACCGACTCGCCGGCGGCCAGCCCGTCCTTGTCCCACTTCGGCGGCGTCGCGGTGACGTGCTGCCCGCTCACGCTCGACTCGGCGTTCCACAGCGAGCTCAGCTTCGAGCCCGACGGCAGGTCGAACTCCAGCTTCCAGTCCTGCTGCGCCTGACCGCTGTTGTTCGTGACGACGTACTGCGCGGTGTACCCCGTCGACCAGTCGCTGGTCTTCGTGTACGCCGCTCCGATCCCGGCGGCCTGCGCGGTGCCGGTGAACACGAGCGCGGCGCCGCCGACCACGGCCGCTGCGACGAGACCGCCGATCGCCTTGTTCCTGCCGCTGACCTTGCGCCGGTGGGTGCTCATCGCGTGTCTGCCTTTGCTGTTCGGGGTGGGGGGTGCGGCAGCACGCTAGCGATCTCGAATCGGACAAAGCGCCCGATCCGGGCTGGGGTTGGGGACCTTAGGGTGCGCTTAAGGAAGGGATCGGGGCCGGTTAAAGGTCGAGACCAATCTGCCCGGCCGGCGACGGCGCATCGAACCCCGGTGGCCCCTGCGCACCGGCGCCCGCGCGTCCAGCTGGATCCAGATCCGCACCTCGGTTCCGCCGAGCACCGACGAACCGATCCGTACGTCCCCGCCCGTCGACTCCGCGAGCTGCCGCACGATGTCCAGCCCGAGGCCGGTCGACCCGGCGCTGCCCGAGCCCCGCCCGCGCGCCATCGCCGCCTCGGGGTCGGTGATGCCGGGCCCCGCGTCGGAGACGAGCACGATCACCGCGTCCTCGCCGTTGTGCACGTCGACCGCGAACGCGGTGCCCTCGGCCGTATGCCGGAAGACGTTGCCGAGCAGGGCGTCCAGCGCGGCCGCCAGATCCGCCCGGGCCACGGGTATCCGCACCGGCCGGTCCACGCCTGCCACCCGCACTTTGCGGTCCTCGTCCTCCGCCAGCGCCGACCAGAACGTCATGCGCTCACGCACCACCTCGGCCGCGTCGCACCCGGCGCCCGGGCCCGCCGCCACCGTCTGCGGCTTGGCCTCCCGGGCCGTACGGATGATCGTGTCGACCTCGCGCTCCAGTTGGGCGACGGCGGCCCGGGTCTGCTCGGCGGCCGGACCGTCCCCGAGCGAGGCAGCGTTCAGCCGCAGCACCGTCAGCGGCGTCCGCAGGCGATGGGACAGGTCGGCCGCCAGCTCACGCTCGTTCGCGAGGAGTTGTACGACCTGGTCGGCCATCGCGTTGAACGCGACGGCCGCCAGCCGCAGTTCGTTCGGCCCCTCCTCCGGCACCCGGGCGCCCAGCTTGCCCTCCCCCAGCTCGTGCGCGCCCTCGACCAGTCGCTGCGCCGGCCGCACCATCCGTACGCCGAGCCGGTCCGCGACTGCGACCGACCCGACGATCAGGGCGAGGCCGACCCCGGCGAGCACCGCCCAGGCCGTGGTGAGCCCGTTGGTGACCTCCGCCTCGGGGACGTACACCTCGACGACGGCGATCTCGCCGGAGCTCAGCGCGACCGGCTGGAGCAGCGTGGACCCGCCCTCGACCTCGGTGGTCGAGGCGCGGCCCAGCCGTCGTACGGTCGCGATGTCGTCGGCGACGGCGCGCTGCCGGCCGAGGTCGACGGCGGCCGCGTCACCGGAGGCCGGTATGTGCACGGCCATGCCCGCGTCCGACCCGGCCGAGGCGACGACCCGCTCCAGCTGGTCCCGGTCGGTGGTGATGGACAGCGCCGGGGCGACGGCGGCGGCCTCGCGCTCCGCGTTGGAGAAGGCGCGGTCGCGGGCCATCTCCCTGATGACCAGGCCGAGCGGGACGGCGAAGGCGACCACGACCATGACGGTGACCGCCAGGCAGACCTTGACCAGTGCCCATCTCATCGCGGCGGCTCCAGCTTCACGCCGACGCCGCGCAGGGTGTGCAGATAGCGCGGGCTGGCGGCGGTCTCACCCAGTTTGCGGCGCAACCAGGACAGATGGACGTCGATGGTCTGGTCGTCGCCGTACGACTGCTGCCACACCTCGGCGAGCAGTTCCTTGCGCGGGACGACGACCCCGGGCCGTCCGGCCAGGAAGGCGAGCAGGTCGAACTCACGGCGGGTGAGGTCGAGGCTCGCGCCGTCCAACTCGGCCTGGCGGCGCAGTGGGTCGACGGTCAGGCCGCCCACGCGCAGCACGCTGGAGGGGGCCGCCTCGCCGCCGCTCGACCGGGCCCGGCGCAGAACCGCGGACATCCGGGCCGACAGGTGCTCCACCGAGAAGGGCTTGGTCAGATAGTCGTCCGCCCCTGCGTTCAGCAGCCGGACGATCTCCGCCTCGTCGTCCCGTGCGGTGGCGATGATCACAGGTACGTCCGTGATGCCGCGCAGCATCTTCAGGGCCTCGGAGCCGTCCAGATCGGGCAGACCGAGGTCCAGGATGACGACGTCGAAGCGGAAATGGGCGACCTCGCGCAGCGCCTCCAGTGCCGTGCCGACGCTGCGCACCGTGTGGGTGGCGTCGGTCAGGTGCCGGATCAGCGCCGAGCGTACGAACTGGTCGTCCTCGACCACGAGCACACTTGCCATGCGCCGCACCGTACGCCATGCGGCCGAGCCCGGTCCGGGCCTGTGGACAACTCGCCCCCTGTGGACAACTCGGCATCCATGGCCGCCCGTGCGGCAACGGCGCGACACGTCCGGGACGTGTGAGGCAGTATGGCCCGCGATGCGCAGAGGACTCGTACACGTACTGGCTTGGTCGCTCGCCACGGGCGCGGCGGTCACGCTGTCGTGGTGGGGTGTCCACACGGTGATGGCCGGCACGGTGTACGACCGGCCGCGCGCCCTGCCCATCACGGCGGCCGACGGGACGACACAGGAGTCGAAGCCGCTGGCGTCGTCCACGAACCGGCCGACTCCCTCGACGGCTCCCACCAGTCCCTCGCCGAAGCCGACCGGGACGCCCCGCACTCCGGCCCCGTCGAAGACGCCGCCGAAGAGCACCAGTTCCTCCCCCACCACGTCCGGCCGGGTCAAGAGCTATGACACCGACGGCGGCCACGCGGTCTTCGACATCGGCGAGACCTCCGCGACGCTCGTCTCGGCCACCCCTGGTGCGGGCTGGTCGATGCAGGTGTGGAAGACGGAGACGTGGATCCGGGTGGAGTTCGGCTCCGGCGCGGACCGGGTGTCGGTGTTCTGCACGTGGCACGACGGGCCGCCGCGGGTGGAGATCGGGACCTACTGACCGCCCCTGCGCTTGCGCCGGCTCATCTGAAGACGGAGGCCGGCGGCGCCGGTGAGGCGACTGCCGCCGCGTCGGTGACGGCTACGGCACCGCCGGTGAAGTCGGTGAGGGACCTGCCGTGTTCGACCCGGCCCGGGTGCGGGTCGGATGCGGCGAGGCGGGTCAGTTCGGCGACCGGGAGGGGCCGGTCGGCGGCGACGAGAACCGCGTTGCCGAAGCGTTTGCCGCGCAGCACGGTCGGGTCGGCGACCAGCGCGCACTCGGCGAACCGGGCGGCGGCGGTGGCGATCTGGCCGCGCAGATGCGCGAGCGGCGGCCCGTCGGCGAGGTTGGCGGTGAAGACGCCGCCGGGTCTCAAGACCCTGCGTACGTCGTCGAGGAACTCCGTCGAGGTCAGGTGGGCGGGGGTCCGGGCCCCGCTGAACACGTCGGCGATGACGAGGTCGGCCCACCCGTCGGGCACCTTGGCGAGCCCGTCCCGGGCGTCCACCGACCGCACCCGGATCCGGGCGTTCGGATCCAACGGCAGCTCCCGCCTCACCAGTTGGACGAGGGCGCCGTCCCGCTCGACGACCTGCTGGGTGGACCGGGGGCGGGTGGCGGCGACGTAGCGGGCGAGGGTGAATGCGCCGCCGCCGAGGTGCACGGCCTGCACGGGTTTGCCCGGTGGGGCCACGAGGTCGATGACGTGGCCGAGGCGGCGCTGGTATTCGAAGGAGAGGTGGGCGGGGTCGTCGAGATCGACGTGCGACTGGGGAGCGCCGTCGATGAGGAGCGTCCAGGCCCTGGCACGGTCCGGGTCGGGTATCAGCTCGGCGAGCCCTCCGTCGACGCGTTCGACGACGGCATCGACTGCGGCCGACCGGCGCCGGGCTTTCCTGGGCTTGCTCATTGGGTCATTGTCGCAAGTGGGAGGCGGTGCCGCCCGGGCAGCGGCGTCAGCTGCAGTTGTCGGCCGCCTCGATCAACCGCGCGGCCTCCCCCAGCGCCGCCCGCAGCACCGCGGGATCCGTCGCCAGGTCGGCGTCGCCGGGCGGCAGGAGCCAGTCCGAGCCCTCGACGGGCGGCTCGGGGTTCAGGTTCAGGCTCATCCCCCTGCCGTCGGTCTCCGTGCAGGTGCTGCCGGGCACGTCCCAGGCGGCCGCGGTGCCCGGCGGGACCACGAAGCCCAGGGTGTCGCAGTCGTCGTCGTGCAGGACGGGGCCCACGGCCTCCCCGGTCGCGCCCCGCCGCAGGATGTCGACCGCCTCCAGGCCCTGCCGCGCCGGAACCGTGACCACGTCGCAGCCCGTCTCCGACGGCTCGCTGCACTGTGCGGTCGGTGCGTGCCCCACCGTCGTCGACGGCGTATGCGGAGCGATGCTCTGGCTGGTCTTCATCCCGACCTCCACCACGGAACCCCTTTTGCAGTCCGAAGAGTTCAACGCGGCGCGGCGTCAACGGCTACGGCGGAAGTCCGCCGCAAAGGATGGCAGTTCATGGCAGATCCTGTATGAGATATCCGTTTTGTAGCCAAACACTGCGTGGCGGCTCCGCTACAGCAGGTACGTTCTTGCCCGCCGGAAGCAAGGGCACCACACGGATATTCGGTACGGATACCCGGCACGGACATTCCGTTCAACTCGCCCGGATTCCGGCATGGTTCGACGGTTCGCACGAGAGGACCCGGCCATGGCGTCGTCAGAGCTGACCACGTCCCAGTCCCCCAGGCCGCCACGGCCGAATCTCGCGTTCCGGCAGTTGCGCGGACAGCGCTCGCCGGCCGAGTTCGCCGCGGCGGTACGACGGGCCGCGCGCGAGATCGGCGAGCGGGTCAGCTGCGACGCGCGTTACGTCGGGCGGGTCGAGGCAGGCGAGATCCGCTGCCCCAACTACGCGTACGAACGGGTGTTCCTGCACATGTTCCCCGGCCGCACGCTCACCGACCTCGGCTTCGCGCCCCGCTCGTCCGTACGCGGACGCCGGGCGCGCACCGACGAGGACGCGCCCCTCGTGCACCTCACGAGCCCGGTGTGCGTCACGAGTGAGACGTGGGGGACCCACGAGCCGTATGACCAGAAGGACTCGCTGAACCCGCAGGACCCGTACGCCGCGTACGGAGCAGAGCAGAACCACGAGAACGACGAGATCCACGAGGAGAGCGACGTGCTGCGTCGCGCATTCATGACCGGCGGGGGCGCCACAGTGGCCGCCGCCTCGCTGGGCCCCCTGGGGCTCACCTTCGACGCCGCGGCCGCGGAGCGTCCCGTCAGACGTGCCGGGGGCCGCGAGGCGGACGCGCTGGAGGAGGCCGTACGCCGTATCCGGCTGCTCGACGACCGGCACGGGGCCGACGGCCTCTACCGGCGCGCGGCAGCTCCGCTGCGTGCGGCGTACGAGCTGCTCGACGCCGGTACGACCCGGCAGGCGACCGGCGACCGGCTCCACTCGGGCGCCGGTGAACTGGCCATCTCGGTGGGGTGGCTGGCGCACGACTCGGGGCGGTTCGACGACGCGCGGTCGCACTACGCGGAGGCGTTGGCCACGGCCCGGATGGCGGGCGACCCGGCGCTGGAGGCGCACGCCTTCTGCAACACGTCCTTCCTCGCGCGGGACGCGGGCCGGCCGCGGGAGGCCGTGCGGGCGGCGCAGGCCGCGCAACGCGTCGCGCGGCCCCTGGGCTCCTCGCGCCTGATGTCGCTGCTGGCGCTGCGCGAGGCCGGCGGCTGGGCGGGGCTCGCCGACCGCGTCGGCTGCGAACAGGCCCTCGCCCGCGCGCACGCCCTCTACGACCGGGGGCACGCGGACGCCGACCCCGAGTGGATGAGCTTCTACGGCGAGGCCGAGCTGGAGATCCTGGAGGCGCAGTGCTGGTCGATGCTGGGCAACTGGCAGCGGGCCGCGCGGCACGCGGGGCGGGCGGCGCAGCTCCAGGACCCGCACTTCACGCGCAACATCGCCCTCTACACGGCGGAACTGGCGGACGACCTGGCCCGTGGGGGCCGACCCGATGAGGCCGCGACGGCCGGGATGCGTGTGCTGGACCTCTTGGACCAGGTGCAGTCGTCGCGGGTCCAGACGATGCTGGCCGGGACGGCTCGGGTGCTGCTGCCGCACCGGAGGGCGCGTGGGGTGTCGGCGTTCCTGGAACGCCACGCGAGCGTGCCGCGCACGGCGTGACCGCCCGCGGGCCACACCGCCGGGCGCACTATCCGGCCAGGTGCCCCAGGTCGTTCCAGCTCTCGATCGCCGGCTCTCCGTAGGCCCATCCGAGCACCGACAGTGACGTCGGGTTGAGCCGTATCCGTGCCGCGAAGTCGAGCGGCAGCCCCAGCCAGCGCGCGCCTATGGACCGCAGGATGTGCCCGTGCGCGAAGACCAGCACGTCCCGGTCCTCCTCGCGCGCCCAAGCCACCACCTCGTCGGCCCGGGCCGTCACCTCGGACAGGGTCTCGCCCTCGGGCACGCCGTCGCGCCAGATGAGCCAGCCGGGGCGGACGGCCTGGATGTCCGCCGGTGTCATGCCCTCGTAGGCGCCGTAGTCCCACTCCAGGAGTGTGTCCCAGGTACGCGCGCGGTCCCCGAAGCCGGCGAGTTCGCACGTCTCACGCGCGCGTGACAGCGGGCTGGTGCGGATCTCGACCCCCGCCAGCCCGTCGTACGGCGGCCGGTGCAGGCGTTCGCCGAGCAGTTTCGCGCCCTGGCGGCCCTCGTCCAGGAGCGGCACATCGGTCCTGCCCGTGTGCTTGCCGGACAGCGACCACGCCGTCTGTCCGTGCCGGGCGAGCAGGATGCGCGGTGCCATGAAGGGACCTTTCCGGGAGATACGAGCAGCGGAATGTGTCCATCATCGCGCACGCCGTACCCGGGCAACCCGGTGGGCGATCTCTGCGTCTTGAGGGCCGGGGCGCCCGAAGGGGGCTCGCGCATACACCGTAAAGTGGTACGGCCGGTCAACCGGGCGCTGACAAGAAGGGGGAGGCGATCGGATGCCACACGCCGAAATAGCTGGCGTGGAGGCGACGCCGCGGACCCGCCTGCGCTGGTGGACCGAGCTGCCGCTGATATTGCTGGTCTACGCCTGCTACTCGGCGGGCCGGCTGCTCGCCCGGGGCGATGTCTCGCACGCCGTCGACCACGGCCTGGCGATCCTGGACATCGAAAAGGCCCTGCACCTGAACGCGGAGCACCCGCTCAACCGCCTCTTCACCCGCGAGCCCTGGATCGGCGTCCCGGCGGACTTCTGGTACGCGTCGCTGCACTACCTGATCACGCCCGTGCTGCTGGTCTGGATCTTCAGGTCCCGCACCGTGCACTACCGCGCGGCCCGCACCTGGCTGATGACGTCGACCTTCATAGGCCTGATCGGCTTCACCCTGCTGCCCACCTGCCCGCCGCGGCTGCTCGCCGAGAGCTACGGCTTCGTGGACACGATGGCGCAGTACAGCTCGTACGGCTGGTGGGGCGGCGAGGCGAGCGCGCCCAAGGGCCTCGGCGGCATGACGAACCAGTACGCGGCCATGCCGAGCCTGCACGTCGGCTGGGCGCTGTGGTGCGGGGTGATGCTGTGGCGGTACGGCGGGACGCGCCTCACGAAGGTCGCGGCCGTCGCCTACCCCCTGATCACGACGATCGTGGTGATGGGCACCGCCAACCACTACTTCCTCGACGCGGTGGCGGGCGCCGCCGTGATGGGCGCCGGCCTGCTGCTGACGCCGTACGTCCTGCGCACCGCGGACCGGGTCCGGGCGCGCTTCGCGGTGGTGGCCGCACCCGTCGCGCCGGCCTCCGTCGGCACGGTCGCGAGGAGCGCCGACGCCATGGCCCCGAGCCGCGCCGGTGCCACGGTCACGAGCGGCTCCGGCGCCTCGGTCGGGAGCGGCTCTGCCGACGCTTCTTCCTCAATTGTCAGTGGCGGATGCCAGACTTCCGCGGGTGAGCGAATTCCACGGCAGCGCGAGTCCCGGTTCGGATCCGGAGCCGAGCCGAGTGCCTCTCCCCAGGACGCGGGGGACGGCGCTCCGGCACCGGCTCGCTGAGCTGCGCGGTCCCGAAGTCCCGGCCAAGGCGCTGGACGCACGCGCCCTGGCCGCCCTCGCCGCCAACCCCGGCTGCAAGCGCAGAGCGATCCTGGACGGCGCCGGGGTGAACAAGGCCGCGCTGGCGAGCGCGCTGGGCTCGCCGGCGGTCTTCGGGCAGTCACAGTTCGCCTTCACACGCGGCAACGCCTTCGAGGCCAAGGTCAAGGCGGACGGCGGCGCGGAGCTGCTGCGCCTGGTCCACGAGAAGCTGGACCGCGGTGCCGAACCGCCCGCCCACGCGCGTGTGCCCGAGCTCGTCGCGTCAGGACCCGAGGGCCGCACAGCCCGTACGGCACTGGCGCTGCGCGAGGCCACCGAGGCACGCGGCGAGTGGACCCTGCTCGACCACCCCATGCTCGCGCTGGACGTCGCCGGGTCGCCCGCCTTCCTGGAGCCGGACGCCGTGGTCGTGCACCCGGACGGCAGCTGGACGGTCGTGGAGATCAAGTCCTTCCCGATGCTGGACGGTTCCGCGGACCCGGCGAAGGTGGGCGCGGCGGCGCGGCAGGCGGCGGTGTACGTGCTGGCGCTGGAGCAGATCGCCGGCCGGCTCGGCGCGGAGCCGGAGACCAAGTCGCCCGAGCCGGGGAGTGCCTCGGACAGCGCACCCGCCCCGCGCGTGCGCCACCGGATCCTGCTCGTCTGCCCGAAGGACTTCTCCAACCTCCCCACCGCCTCGGCCGTCGACGTCCGCAAGCAGCGCGCGGTGACCGCCCGCCAGCTGGCCCGCCTCACCCGCATCGAGGACATCGCCGACACGCTCCCCGACGGCACCTGCTTCTCCCCCGAGCTGCCCGAGGCCGACCTGACGACCGCCGTCGAGTCGGTCCCGGCGACCTACGCGCCCGAGTGCCTGTCCGCGTGCGAGCTGGCCTTCCACTGCCGCTCCCGCTCGCGCGCGTCCGGCGCGGTGACATCGCTGGGCCGTTCGGTGCGGGCCGAGCTGGGCGACCTGACGACGGTCGAGGGCGTCCTTTCGGCGGCTCGCGGCGAGTCCGGCGACCCGGACGACCCGGCGGTGGCGGCCCTGCGCAGGGCCGCGTGGCTGCGGGCCGAGGCCCTCGGCCGGGACGCCCGGGACCTCGGCCGGGATGCCGGTGCCTTCGGCAAGGAGGCGGTGGCCGCGTGTCACTGATCTCCACCCTCGCCCGCCTCGAAGCCGTCAGCACGGGCAGCGCCCAGCCCGCCGCCACCGTCCGTCACCGGCGCCTGTCCGAGCGGCCCCTGGTCTTCGTGCCCCTGACCACCGCCGGTGAGGCCGGCGCCCCGCTCGGCGCGCTGGTCGGCACGGACCGGGACGCCCCGCACCTGCTGGTCGTACCGCAGCCGCGCGACCGGGACCTCAGGTTCGGCTTCCTGTCCGAGCTGGCGGACGTCGTCCTGCCCTACCTCGACGCCTTCGCCGAGGACGTCGAGGCCGCCGAGCGCAGCGAAACCGATCCGGAGACCGGCAAGCGGGTCAAGGTCGAGGTCGAACTGTGCGCGGACGCCCCGCAGTTGATCGTGCCGAGCCGCGCGGGCGTCGACTTCGTGCGCCTCCTCGGCCGCTCCATGCGCTTCAGGCGTACGGCGGAACAGGACCCGGAGACGCCGTATCCCGCGCCCCCGCGCGTGCCGTTGCTCGGTCGCTGGCTGACCCACTTCGGCGAGCGGGCCCGCGTGCCGGGCTCCTCGCTGCTGCTGGCCATGACGGACGTGCTGACCCGGCACTGGGCGACCGGCCAGTCCACCCTGGAGGACCAGCACTTGGGCGCGCTGCTCGCGTGGATCGCCCCGCCGGAGGGTGAGACGGGCGCCGAGGCGGCCCTGCGCGCGGAGCTCGCGCGGGACCGGGACGGCCAACTGCTGTGCCCGCCCGCCGGTCCCGCCACCGACCCGGCCTTCGACAACAAGCTGCTCGCCCCGGCCATCGAGCGCTACGACCGCGCGCGTACGGCCCTCGCCGCCGCCGAGGACGGGCTGGAGGCCGACGACCGGCTCGGGGACCTGACCGCCGCCGAGCGGGAGATCCGGGCCCTCGTCGCGAGCCGGACCCGGCCCACCTGGGACGCGGTGTGGCGGGGCCTCGACCTGGTGCGGGAGCTGCCCGAGGCCGGGCGGGTCGAGGAGCGGTGGACCCGGGACCGCTGGTCGTTCACCGGCCACCGCGACCGCGTCGTGGCCGGCGAGCCGCCGCAGCCGCGCCGCGACGACGCGGTCACCGCGGCCAACAAGCTCGCCGCGCGCGAGCGGGAACAGGCCCGGCTGGAGGCGCAGGAGGCGCTCGACGACCCGCTGGTGATGGCGGGGCGGCGGCTGGCCGGGGAGGCGTTCGCGGGCGAGGTCACCGATGTCGTCATGGCGTACAGCGAGGGCAAGCGGCCCAGTCCGCGCCCCCTGGTCACCGTTCGCACGGATGACCGGCCGCATTTGGGCGAGCGCGCGAAGGTGTTCCGGTCGCTGGGTGGGAAGCCTCAGTCGGCGGAGTTCGTCGGCTACGAGGGGGACTTCGGGGATGACGGCGCGCTGATGGTGCTGCGGGTGCTCGACAAGATGGGCCGCGGCAAGGAGCCGGAGGAGGGGTCGGTGCCGGAGAAGGGCGACCTGGTCTGCTTCACGCTGTTCGAGCACGAGCAGCGCGGCGGCGCGAAGCTGCCCGACCCGGAGGAGACGCCGTGGACGCACGGCGGGCCGCCCGGGGAGCAGGTGTCCGAGGCCGCCGATCCGCTGACCCAGGAGGACGTCCTGTGACGGCCGTGTTCAACCCCGGCGCCGCGGCGACCGAGGCCACCGACGCGATCCTCCACGACACGCTGCACGGCACCGCGCGCGGTGTCGTCGTGGACTCCCCGCCGGGCGCCGGAAAGTCCACGCTCGTCGTCCGCGCGGCCCTCGAACTCGCCGACGCCGGGCGCCCGCTGATGGTCGTCGCGCAGACCAACGCCCAGGTCGACGACCTGGTGCTCAGGCTCGCGGAGAAGAACCCCGAGCTGCCGGTGGGGCGCCTGCACAGCAGCGACGCCGACCCGTACGACAAGGCGCTGGACGACCTGCCGAACGTACGGAAGTCGGCTAAGGCGGGCGACCTGAGCGGCCTGTCGGTCGTCATCTCGACGGCGGCCAAGTGGGCGCACGTCAAGGTCGACGAGCCCTGGCGGCACGCGATCGTCGACGAGGCGTACCAGATGCGCTCGGACTCGCTGCTCGCGGTGGCCGGCCTCTTCGAACGGGCGCTGTTCGTCGGCGACCCGGGTCAGCTGGACCCCTTCTCCATCGTCGGCAGCGAGCAGTGGGCCGGCCTGTCGTACGACCCCTCCGGGTCTGCCGTGACCACTCTTCTGGCCCACAATCCGGAACTGCCCCAGCACCGGCTGCCGGTCTCCTGGCGTCTCCCGGCCTCCGCCGCGCCCCTGGTCTCCGACGCCTTCTACCCGTACACCCCCTTCCGCAGCGGCACGGACCACGGCGACCGCAGCCTGGCCTTCGCGGTCCCGTCGGACGGCTCGGGCCCGGACCGGGTGATCGACGAGGCGGCCCGGTCGGGCTGGGGCCTGCTGGAGCTGCCCGCCCGGCACACCCCGCGCACGGACCCCGAGGCGGTACGGGCGGTCGCGACGGTCGTACGGCGCCTCCTGGACCGGGGCGGCGCGGCGACATCGGAACGCTCGCCGGATCCCGCGCCCCTCACGGCCGACCGGGTCGCGGTCGGCACGGCCCACCGGGACCAGGCGGCGGCGGTCCGGGCGGCCCTGACCGAGCTGGGTGTGACGGACGTCACCGTGGACACGGCGAATCGACTACAGGGCCGCGAGTACGACGTGACCGTGGTCCTCCACCCCCTCTCCGGCCGCCCCGACGCCACGGCCTTCCACCTGGAGACCGGCCGCCTGTGCGTCCTCGCCTCCCGCCACCGCCACGCGTGCATCGTGGTGTGCCGGGCAGGGGTGAGCGAGCTGCTGGACGACTATCCGTCGACGGAGCCGGTGCAACTGGGGACGGTGGTGAAATTTCCTGATGGTTGGGAGGCGAATCATGCGGTGTTGGCTCGGCTCGCCGAGCACCGGGTGGCGTGGCGGCC
The DNA here is from genome assembly GCF_045162795.1 of Streptomyces sp. NBC_01017. Classification (NCBI taxonomy): domain Bacteria; kingdom Bacillati; phylum Actinomycetota; class Actinomycetes; order Kitasatosporales; family Streptomycetaceae; genus Streptomyces; species Streptomyces sp. NBC_01017. The sequence goes on along the minus strand of NZ_CP108683.1, from coordinate 6,774,617 downwards.
GTGAACGAAACAGCACCCGCACCACCGCACCGGGACCGCAACACCGCCCATCCGCCGGACGGAGTCCGGCACGCCGCCGGAGGCGGCCAACGAATACAGCCCTGATGGCTGGGAGGCGAATCATGCGGTGTTGGCGCGGCTCGCCGAGCACCGGGTGGCGTGGCGGCCCCGGTAGAACCCGGTGACCGTGCCTCTGACCTGCGCCCGATGCCCACTTGCGTGGACGCGGGACAATGGACGGTGGGCCGGTCCGCTGGGGATGCCTCCGCTTGCGGGGGCGGGACGGTGACCTACGAGATCGGTGACGTACGAGGAGGACAAGACATGGCGGAGCCCACGCCGCGTCGGAACGAACCGCGGCTACGCCCCGCGCCCCTGCTCTTCGAGCCCGCGCAGGCGGCCTCCGACCCGGAGCACTTCTTCGACCTGGAGTCGATCGACGACCCGCAGGCGCTGCTGGCACGGGCGACCGAGCTGACGCAGGCGTTCCGGGCGGCGACGGACCGTGCGATGGAGTTCCAGGCCATCGCGGCGGCCCAGCTGGCGGATCCCCGGCGCTTCGACCGGCTGACGCCCGCCGACATCGCCGCGCAGGCCGAGTGGACCGAGGACTACGCCAAGAAGATGGTGGAGTTCGGCAGGGATCTGATGCGGGGGGTCGAGGGACCGGGGCACGTCGATCCGGTGTGACCCCCATGGCATATGCCAGGTGGGCGGGCAAGATACGCCCTGCCAACCCGCCGTGTCCCGGTTTCCGGGAACTCTCGGCGAACAAGCCCTCACCGTCGGTAGATGTATCTGCCATGAGCAGCACATGTAACGCCCCGTTATCGCCCGCCTCCCTCACCGCGGACGGCGCCGCCTGGCTCGCTTCCGCAGAACCGTATCCGCGCAGCACCCGGGCGCTCTGGGACGAGCAGCCGACAGCCCCCGTGGTCCTGGGCTGCGGTTCCGTCTTCGACGTCGTGAGCGCACCCTCGATCTTCGGCCGGCGCATGGTCGACCGGCTCTGGGAGGAAGGCCCGGGATCGGGGCCGGTGGCGATGCTCCGGGGCCGGATGCTGCTGTTCGCCGCGCCCGGCACGGCCCAGCGGCTGCCCTCGCTGCTGCGGTGGGAGGAGTTCGGCCGTGTGGGCGACGTCCCGCCGCTCCTGTGCCACGGCACCGGAGACGCGGTGACCGTCCCGGGCGGGTCCGCCTCCGACGCCCACTCCGGCTCCCGCTGGCTGGTCGCTCCCGACACCCGTAATCCCTGGTTGCCGGGCCCCGAGGTACTGGTCTGGGCGGCCGTGCGGGCGGCTCGCGCTGCCGTTCGGATATCGATTTTTCCCCACCCCGATCAGGGTGCTAAGGTCTACGACGTCAGCAGGCGCCGCTAGCTCAGTTGGTTAGAGCAGCTGACTCTTAATCAGCGGGTCCGGGGTTCGAGTCCCTGGCGGCGCACAGACAGTGAAGCCCCTCGCGGAAGCGGGGGGCCTTCGCATTTGAGGGAGCTCCCGCGGTCCCGCAGGGGCGGCTGGGGGCCCGGGGGTCACCCCCGGGGAATGCAGCATCAGCGGGTCCGGGATTCGAGCCCGGGATTCGAGTCCCTGGCGGCGCACAGACGGTGAAGGCCTCTCGCGGAAGCGGGGCCTTTTCGCGTGCTACCCGGCGCACAACCCGTTCGCCGGGCGCACAACCGGCCCACGACACGTACAGCTACCGCCCCGGCCCACCACCGAGCACCAGGCGTGCCCGTACCACCCCGGCGTACAGCAGGCCCGCCACGCGACCCCGCACTCGGCGCACGCGCTACCTGACCGCCGTGATCTTCACCGTCCACGCCCCCACAGCGGTCCGCCCCTCCACGTCCACCCGCACACCCTCCTCCCGCACCGTGAAGCTCTCACCGAGCCCCACCGGCGCGTCCGCGAGCGGCGGATACACGGACTCCTCCCAGCAGGCCTCACTGTGCGGATGGGCGTCGATCACCTCGACCGGCCCGCCCCCGGACTCGGTCTCGCTGCGCACCCGGTAGACCAGCACCCCCTGACGGCAGCCCTGCGCGTCGTTGCCGACCGAGCCGCGCACCTCGAAAGCGAGGGCGCTCTCCGGCCCGGTGGGGACGACGGCGAGCTTGATGCCGTGGCCCAGCCCGAAGCCCGGGACTGCGGCGCCCTGAGCGCTGCCGTACGAACTGCCGTAGGCGCCTGCGTACGCCCCGTACGAACCGTACGAACCGTACGAACCGACCGCTCCGAACGGGCCGGGCGACCCCGCCGCCCCCGTCTGTACCGGGACCCCGGGCCCCGCCGACAGCGGCTCCAGCGTCAGCCGCGTGGAGCCGGCGCCCTGCCCCTGCACGCACACCACCTGGCGGGGCTCCAGCCATCCCAGCTTCCACTTGTGCCAGCCGAACAGATCCGGCGCCATGCCGAACTGGCTGCCCATCAGGTCCCAGTCGCCGACATAGGTGTCCCAGTCGCCCTTGCCGTCCACGGGGCGGTGGTACAGGTCCGGCAGGTCGAAGACATGGCCGGTCTCGTGGGCGAGGACCAGCCGGTCCGGCGGATGGTTCTCGAACACCGTGACGACGCGCCGGATGTCGGTGCCGTCGGCCCGCAGCGGGGCGTCCAGGTTGACGACCTTCGTGGCGTCGGAGTCGACGCCGGGCGCGTCCGGGTCGGCGACGAAGTAGACGATGTCGTAGCGGGAGAAGTCCACCTCCCGGTCCGCCACGGCGAGGGCGTCGCGCAGATAGGCGGCCCGGTCGGTGACGCGCCAGTCACGCTGTATGGCGTACGCCGTCGACGGACGCGGCATGCGGAGCCAGTGCCGGAGCGGATGCGGGCGCAGGGTGAATCTGCCGTAGGAGGCGCGTTCGAAGAAGCGGGTGGTGGCCGGGAAGTGGTCGGCCGTCAGTTCGGCGGGTGTCGTCAGGGGGGCCGAGTCCGGGAAGGACAGGAACACCATGACCGCGTCGAGTTCACGGTTCGGGCGCGGGTAGGCGGCGTTCCAGGTGTTCAGGCCCTCGGAGTGGTGGGCCGCGGTGCGCCTGAGGGCACAGGGCGCGGGGTCGAACGGTTCGGCGACCGACGGGCCGGCGAACAGGGAGGTCGCGGCGAGCGCCGACATCGTGGTGAACACCGCGGCGGTGCTGCGCAGTCGGGGCCGGTCCCGCAGCAGGCCCAGCCCACGGAGCAGGGGGAACTGACGCGGCACGTGGACCTCCGGGTGCGGTTCGCGGGACACCGCACCCAGCCTGTGTCGGATTGTCGTACTACGTCCTGTTCAGCTGCACCAGACGGGTGAGAGCGCCGAGGGATCGTCAGAACCGACACCCCCGAATCGCTCACGGAACGTCACAACTGGTCGGGGGTCCTAAGAAGCCGTCCACGTGCGGGCAGAAACGATCTGTCACAAGCGCGCGTCACGCGGGAACACTGAACAGTAGGTGGAAGGCCCTCGGGCCAGCCTCTATGATCGGCACACTTTCCTGACACTTTCCTGCACGGACACGGCCCGGTGGCCGCCCCCAGGGCTCGGCTTCGGTCGAGCAGGGGGGCACCCCCCTTCACCCGGCCGGCCATTCCGATGAGACCCATCCGAAGAACGAGTGCACTGCGGGAGCGAGCGGTGAGCGGAACGTCCGAAGGGCCGACGCCCGCGGCAGACCTCATCAGGGCAGCCGTGGCAGAGAGTAATCGACACCCATCCCCCGGTACTGCGGCGCCGCCCCACCCCGCCGCCTACGCAGCCTTCTCCGCCGCCCCCCTGGCGATGGCCGTGGTCGACCGCGAGGGCCTGGTGACCGGCGCCAACCCGTCCTTCGCCGACCTGCTCGGCACGACCCCCGAGGACCTCCCCGGGGCGGTCGCCGCCGATCTGGTGGACCTCGCGTCGGACGCCCGCACCTGGCACACCTACCGCGAGGTGCTGCGCGGCCGGCAGGCCGAACTGAGCTGCACGCGCCGCATCAAGCACCAGGACGGAAGCTCCCTGTGGGCGCAGGTCACGGTCGCGCCCCTGCCCGGCGCGGAGCCCGGCGGCGTTCTGCTGTCCGTCGCCGACATCAGCTCCCAGCGCGAACTCCAGGCGCGACTGCGGCACTTGCAGATGCACGACCTGGTGACCCGGCTGCCCAACCGCACCCTGTTCTTCGAGCGCCTGACGGCCGCGCTGGAGGTGGAGTCGTACGACGAGAGCGGCACCACCGGCCGAATCGGCCTGTGCTACCTGGACCTTGACGGTTTCAAGGCGATCAACGACACCCTCGGCCACCGTGTCGGCGACAAGTTGCTGGCCGCCGTGGCCGAGCGGCTCACGCACTGCGCCGAGGAGGCGGGACACACCAGGTCGATCCCGCCCCTGGTGGCCCGGCTCGGCGGTGACGAATTCGCCCTGCTCATCGAGGACTCGACGGGCACCGAACAACTGGCCGACCTCGCCGAGTCGGTGCTCGAGTCCCTGCACGCCCCCTTCGACATCTCCGGCCGGCGGCTGTCGGTGTCCGCCTCGATCGGCGTCGTGGAACGCCACGCGGCCGGCACCACCCCGACCGCTCTGATGCAGGCCGCCGACACGACGCTGTACTGGGCGAAAGCCGACGGCAAGGACCGCTGGACGCTCTTCGACCCCGAACGCAACGCCCACCGCATGACCCGCCAGGCCCTCGCCTCCACCCTCCGGCCGGCGATCGAGCGCGGTGAGTTCGCCCTGGAGTACCAGCCGTTGGTGAGCATGGACGACGGCCGGCTGCGCGGTGTCGAGGCGCTTGTCCGCTGGAATCATCCTCAGTTCGGCGTACTGGCGCCGAATCGGTTCATCGGACTGGCCGAGGAGGACGGTTCGATCGTGCCGCTCGGCCGCTGGATCCTGGAGACCGCCTGCCGCCAGGCGCAGTCCTGGCAGGTGGCCCACCCCGACGAGCCGCCGATCTTCGTGAGCGTGAACGTGGCCGTCCGCCAGGTCTGGGACTCCGACCTGGTGGCGGACGTGGCCCGGATCCTCGACGAGACCGGACTCGCCCCGCATCTGCTCCAGTTGGAGCTGACGGAGTCGGCGATCATGGGCTCGTCCGGACGACCGCTCCAGGACCTCCAGGCCCTCAGCGACATGGGCGTACGCATCGCGATCGACGACTTCGGCACGGGCTACTCGAACCTCGCGTACCTCAGCCGGCTGCCGGTCTCCGTGCTGAAGCTGGACGGCTCCTTCGTACGGGGCTTCCAGTACGAGAGCGACAACAGCGCGGCCGTTCCCCCGAACCCGGCCGACGAGGTCGTGGTCGAGGCGATGATCCAGCTGGCCCACCGGCTGGGTCTGACGGTCACCGCGGAGTGCGTGGAGACGCTGGCGCAGGCCTCGCGGCTGCAGCGGATCGGCTGCGACACCGGTCAGGGGTGGCTGTACTCGCGGCCGGTGTCGCCGGATCGTATCTCCGAGTTGCTGGGCGTACGGGTGTAGCCGGTCGGGTCAGGCGGCCGGCAACCCGTAGGCGTCCGCGATGAGTTCGTAGGAGCGCAGGCGTACGTCCATGCCGGGCGCGTTGCTCGTGATCATCAACTCGTCGGCGCCGGTGCGCTTTTGGAGGTCGTCGAGGCCGGAGCGGACCTCGTCGGCGGTGCCGTGGATGACGTTGGCGTTCCAGGAGTCGGCGAACTCGCGCTCCATCGGGGTGAATTCGTAGGCCTCGGCTTCCTCGGGCGCCGGGATGAGGCCAGGGCGGCCGGTGCGCAGGCGGACCATGCCGAGGGCGGCTGCCTCGACCTGGCGACGGGCCTCCTTCTCCTCGTCGGTGGCGAGCGCGGAGACGCCGATGAGGGCGTACGGGCGGTCGAGGACGGCCGAGGGCCGGAAGGACTCGCGGTACAGGTCCAGGGCCGGGATGGTGTTCCGCGCCGAGAAGTGGTGCGCGAAGGCGAAGGGCAGGCCGAGGACCGCAGCGAGGCGGGCGCTGAAGCCGGAGGAGCCGAGCAGCCAGAGCGGGGGACGGTGCGGGGACTGGACGCCGCCGGGTGACGTCGCCTGGACCGGGCCGGGGACGGCGTGGATACGGCGGTAGGGGTGGCGGTCCGGGAAGTCGTCGTCGAGGAAGCGGGTGAGTTCCGCGAGCTGCTCGGGGAAGTCGTCGGCGCCCTCGTTGAGGTGTTCGGTGCGGCGCAGGGCGGCCGCCGTGGCGCCGTCCGTGCCGGGGGCCCGGCCGAGGCCGAGGTCGACGCGGCCGGGGGCCAGGGCCTCCAGGGTTCCGAACTGCTCCGCGATGATCAGCGGGGCGTGATTCGGGAGCATCACGCCGCCCGAGCCGAGGCGGATGCGGGTGGTGTGGGCGGCCAGGTGGGCGAGGATCACCGCGGGGGAGGACGAGGCCACGCCCGGCATCGAGTGGTGTTCGGCGACCCAGTAGCGGTGGAAGCCCCGGGCCTCCGCGAGGCGGGACAGCTCGACGCTGGTGCGCAGGGCTTCGGTGGCCGTGTGTCCGGAGCTGACCGTGACCAGGTCCAGTACGGAGAGGGGGACGGGGGCGGTGCCTTGTGCTGTGCCCCGGATCTCGTCCGCCGTGCCCCGGGTCTCGTCTGCCGCCACGTGTGCCTCCTGCGGTTGTGCCGTGCGGTGTCCGTCCGGCGTTAACAGGAGGGTGGCTCCGGTTTATTCCCTCACCCGTGTCCCTGGGGGCGGAACCCCCAGGGACGGTGGCCGAGGGGGCACTACGCCTGGACGATCGGCTCCCTCGTGAACAGTGCGCCCAGCGCCGGAGCGTTCACGCGGCGGGCCGTGAGCCGCAGGGCCTCCCAGACCGTGACCTGGTTGGCGGTGAGGACCGGCTTGGAGAGGTGCTGCTCCAGGGCCGGGATGTGGGACGCGGTGTGCAGGGCCGTGTCCGGGAGGAGGACCGCCTCGGCATCGGGGTGGTCGGCCTCCTTCGCCAGGGCGAACACTTCCTTCTCGCCCCAGGTGCCGACCTCCGCCGCCGTGATGATGCCGGACCCCCGGACCGACACCACCTCCACATCTGCGGCGCGCAGGAAGTCCGAGAAGAGACCCGCCACGTCGTCGGGGTACGTCGCGCCGATCGCCACCCGCCGCACCCCGAGCTCGCGGACCGCGTGCGCGAAGGCGAAGGACGTCGACGACGCCGGCATGCCCGCCGCGACGGCCAGGGTGCGCACCTGCTCGTGGGCGCCCTCCCAGCCGTAGACGAAGCTGCCGCTGGTGCACGCCCACACGACCGCCTCGGCGCCCGTCAGCCGCAGTTCCTCCACGCCCTTCGCGAGGCGCTCGGCAGAGCCCATCTGCAGCAGCGCGTCCACCCGGTGCGCGTCCTCGCCGATGTCGGTGTGCACCAGGTCGAGCCGGATGTCGCTGGCGAGCAACTGCTCGATGCGTGGATAGTCGTCCTCGGCGGAATGGCCCGGGTAGAGGAATCCGAGTGCCGTCATGTCAGCCTTCCTGCTGCTTGCTGCTCCTATTGCTGTTCCTGCTCTGGTACATCCGGTACTTCCGGAAGTGCCGCACCGCCACGCGCCGCCGGATCGATCAGCGCCTGATACGGCCCCACCGCTCGGGTACCCAGTCGGCGCAGCGCAGCCCACATGGTCACCTGGTTGGCCGAGAGCACCGGGATGCGCAGCTCCGCCTCCAGCTGGGGGATCACGTCGTAGGTGGGGAGGTTGGTGCAGCTGATGAAGAGGGCGTCGGCGGCATGGCGTACGGCCTGGCGGGCCATGTCGGCCACATCGCGGTACGGCACCTTCCAGATGTGCCGGGTCAGCCCCATGAACGCGCACCCCGTGACCACGGTCCCGGCCTCGGCGACGTACTCCTCCAGCGCCCGCGTCACCGACACGGTGTACGGCGTCACGAGCGCCACCCGCCGTACCCGGAGCTCGGCGAGCGCCTCCAGGAGCGCGCCGGACGTGGTGATGGACGGCACCGCGCCGGCCCGGGTCATCGCCTCGCACATCGCCCGCTCGCCCGCGATGCCGCCGACGAAACTGCCGGAGGTGCAGGCGTAGGCGATGACCTCGGGGGCAATCGCGTTCAGGGTACGGACGCCCTCGCTCAGCGTCTCGTGCTCGCTGACCAGACGGGCCAGATCGAGGCTGACCTCGACCGGGACGAACGGTGTTCGGGTCAGGTGCAGCGAGACGTCGTCCGGCACCCAGCGCCAGAGTTCGCGGTCCAGCGCGAAGTCGAAGGGGGCGACGACTCCGACCCCACGCTGGGGTAGAGGTCCGCCGAGGAAGGAGATGTCCAGGGAGCTCATTGCAGGCACCGCCCTCACTACGAGAAACAGGTGAGCAACGGACCTCACGCACGCCCGTGTTGACGAAGGTAGGTTCGGGTGCGAGCGTGGTCAAACCTCGCATGTCAGACGGCCATCCGATCCAGCAGAACTCCGAGAATCGCCCCCGCAGACCCCGGAGAGACGACCCCGTATGACCGCACCCACCCCCGGTCCGACACCCGCCTCCGACCCCCGGCCCGACCGCCGGCCCGACGCCCCGCCCACGCTCCTCGTCCTCGACGCCGAGCCCCTCCCCCGCCTCGGCCGTCTCACCGGTCGCACCCGCGTCGAACACGCGGACGAGTCGACCCTCGCCGAGCGGCTGCCGCACGCCGACGTGCTGCTGGTCTGGGACTTCACCTCCCACGCCGTACGGCACGCGTGGCCCGGCGCGGGACCCCGGCCGCGCTGGGTGCACACCGCCAGCGCCGGCGTGGACCATCTGATGTGCCCGGAACTCACCGAGTCCGACACCCTGGTCACCAACGCGCGCGGGATCTTCGACCAGCCGATCGCCGAGTACGTCGCCGCGCTGGTGCTGGCGATGGCGAAGGACCTGCCGAGAACCCTGGAGTTGCAGGGCGCCCGGGAGTGGCGGCACCGGGAGGGGCAGCGCGTCGCCGGCACACGCGCGTGCGTGGTCGGATCCGGCCCCATCGGCCGTGCCATTGCCCGCACGCTCAAGGCCCTGGACATCACCACCGCGCTGGTCGGCCGGACCCCGCGGACCGGCATCCACGGTCCCGACGACCTCGACCGGCTGATCGCCCGAGCCGACTGGGTGATCGCGGCCGCGCCGCTCACCGACCAGACGCACGGCATGTTCGACGCCCGCCGCTTCGGCGTCATGCAGCCCTCCGCCCGGTTCATCAACGTCGGGCGCGGGCAACTGGTGGTGGAGGACGACCTGGCCCAGGCCCTCGCCAAGCGCTGGATCGCGGGGGCCGCGCTCGACGTCTTCGAGCAGGAACCCCTCACCCCCGAGAACCCGTTGTGGCAGGTCCCGAACCTGATCGTCTCGCCGCACATGAGCGGGGACACGATCGGCTGGCGGGATCAACTCGGAGTTCAGTTCGTGGAGTTGTACGAGCGGTGGGAGGCGGGCAGACCGCTGCTGAACGTGGTCGACAAGCAGCGTGGGTACGTACCCGGACGCTGATGTCTACGGCTGGAGGGCGACGCATGACGGATCTCACCGAACTGACCGCCGTACAACTCCTCGACGGCTACCGCAAAGGAGAGTTCAGCCCCGTCGACGCCACCCGCGCGACCCTGGAGCGGGCCGAACGGATCCAGCCGGAGGTCAACGCCTTTGTGCGCCTGACCGCCGAGGAGGCGCTCGCGCAGGCCGGCGCGTCGGCGGACCGTTGGCGGCGCGGCGAACCGGCCGGGCTGCTCGACGGGGTTCCGGTCACCGTGAAGGACATCCTGCTGATGCGCGGCGGGCCGACACTGAAGGGCTCGAAAACCATCTCCGAGACGGGGAGCTGGGACGAGGACGCCCCCTCCGTGGCCCGGCTGCGCGCCCACGGCGCCGTCTTCCTCGGCAAGACGACGACCCCGGAGTTCGGCTGGAAGGGCGTCACCGACTCACCCCAGTCCGGCGTCACCCGCAACCCGTACGACCCGACCCGCACCGCGGGCGGCTCCAGTGGCGGCGCGGCGGCGGCCGTGGCGCTCGGCGCGGGGCCGCTCGCGCTCGGCACGGACGGCGGCGGCAGTGTCCGCATCCCGGCGGCGTTCTGCGGCATCTTTGGCCTGAAACCGACGTACGGCCGTGTCCCGTTGTACCCCGCGAGCGCCTTCGGCACCTTGGCGCACGTCGGCCCGATGACCCGTGACGCGGCCGACGCGGCCCTGCTCCTGGACGTCATCGGCACGCCCGACTCCCGCGACTGGTCGGCCCTTCCGTCGGCGCCGGGTTCCTTCGTGTCGGGCCTGGCCGGCGGGGTGCACGGGCTGCGGGTCGCCTACTCGCCCTCGCTCGGCGGGCAGGTGGCGGTGCGCCCGGCGGTCGCGGCGGCGGTACGGCGGGCGGTGCAGCGACTGGCGGGGCTGGGCGCGTTCGTCGAGGAGACCGACCCCGACTTCACCGACCCGGTGGACGCCTTCCACACCCTGTGGTTCACCGGCGCCGCCCGGGTGACCCAGCATCTGGGCCCGCATCAGCGGGAGTTGCTCGACCCGGGCCTCAGGGAGATCTGCGACACGGGCGCCCGCCTCTCCGCGCTCGACTATCTGGCCGCGGTGGACGTCCGTATGGAACTGGGCCGCCGTATGGGCCGCTTCCACGACACCTACGACCTGCTCGTCACTCCGACCCTCCCGCTCACGGCCTTCGAGGCGGGCGCCGAGGTCCCGAAGGGCTCGGGGCATCGCAGGTGGACGGGCTGGACGCCGTTCACGTACCCCTTCAACCTGACCCAGCAGCCGGCGGCCACCGTCCCTGTCGGCACGGACGGGGACGGTCTGCCGATCGGGCTGCAACTCGTGGCCGCCCGGCACCGGGACGATCTGGTGCTACGGGCGGCTCACGCGCTGTACGAGACCGGTTGGGCCGGGCTCACGCCCTCCGGGACCTGACCGCCGTACCGGTCTCGATCACCTCGAAGGGCGCGCCCGGGCGACGCGTCACTCGAGCCGCCGGAACCTCAGGGACTCTCCCAGCGCCCCCGACCGCCACAGGTCGTTGCAGCCCTGGGCCAGTTCCTCCAGGCCCTCCACGATCTGGCCCCAGACGATGCCGGGCACCCAGCCCACGTCGCCGTTCAGGAGCAGGTTGTTGCGCTCGTAGAACAGGGCCAGGTCGACCACCGTCGTGCCGGGGCGGACCTCACGGTCGTAGCCGTAGGACTTGGTGCCCAGTTCCGTCCCCGAGAAGGCGAAATAGCACAGATCGCCCGGAATGGGGGTGACTGTCGGGTTTTCCAGCGGCGGCTCCGTTTCCGCGAAGGGCGGGAAGAGGGCGTAGATCTCGTTGCGGGCGTACTTGGCGTGGTAGACGTCGCCGGTCAGGGGCAGGGCGTCCCAGACGGCCGCGCAGGTGAGCGGGGCTCGGTCGTCCAGGAGTTTTGCGGTGCAGTGGATGCCCCGCTTGACCAGCGACACCTCGATGAACCGTTCAGTCATGCATCCAAGGGTGCATACATCGCATGGTCTCGGGTAGCCGCGCCGCCATGGCTCCACCTATGGAACATGTCCGAACACAAGTCGAACACAGATCCGGGACCACACGCCGGTCGCTGCTCGCGGGGGTGGCGGCGCTCGGCGCGCTGGGCGCGGCGGGCTGCTCGCGCGTGGCAACGGCCTCCACCAAGGAAGGCGGCGAGCTGCTCGACCGGCTGCGCGCCGCCGGCGTCGTACGGCTCGGCATCGCGGGTGAGATTCCCTTCGGGTACATCGACACGAACGGTGAACTCACCGGTGAGGCGCCCGAGCTGGCGAAGGTCATCTTCAAGCGCCTCGGCGTGGACCGGGTGCAGCCCGTGCCCACCGAGTTCGGGTCGCTGATCCCCGGGCTGAACTCCCAGCAGTTCGACGCCGTCGCCGCCGGGATGTACGTCAATCCCGAACGCTGTGAACAGGTCATCTTCTCCGACCCCGACTACCAGATGCTCGATTCCTTCATCGTGCGCAAGGGCAACCCGAAGGGGCTGCACGACTACAAGGACGTCGTCGAGAAGAAGGCCAAGTTCGCCACCGGGACCGGCTATGCCGAGATCCAGTACGCCGTCGAGGCGGGGTACAAGGAGAGCGACATCCTCATCGTCCCGGACCAGGTCGCGGGGCTGAACGCGGTCGAGGCGGGACGCGTGGACGTCTTCGCCGGTACCGCGCTGACCACCCGTGAGGTCGTCAAGAAGTCGGCCAAGGCGGAGTCCACCAAGGCCTTCGCGCCCCTCGTCGGCGGCAAACCGCACGTCGACGGCGGCGCGTTCGCGTTCCGGCAGACCGAGACCGCGCTGCGGGACGCCTTCAACGTCGAGCTGCACAAGCTGAAGAAGAGCGGCGAACTGTTCCGCATCCTCAAGCCCTTCGGCTTCACCGAGGCCGAGATGACCGACCTCACCGCGAAGGAGCTGTGCGGCGGAGGGAAGAGCGGATGACCTCGGGACTCTGGGAACTCGTACTCCAAGGAATCTGGATCACCGTCCAGCTGCTGGTGCTGAGCACGCTGGTGGCAACGGCGGTCGCCTTCGGGGTCGGCATGGCCCGCACGCACCGGCTGTGGATCGTCCGCTTCCTCGCGGGCGTCTACACCGAGGTGTTCCGCGGGACTTCCGCCCTGATCATGATCTTCTGGGTGTTCTTCGTGCTGCCGGTCGCGTTCGGCTGGCAGTTGGTGCCCCTGTGGGCGGGCACGCTGGCACTCGGGCTGACCTACGGGGCGTACGGCGCCGAGATCGTGCGCGGCGCCCTCAACTCCGTCGACCCGGCGCAGCGTGAGGGCGGCATCGCGCTCAGCTTCACGCCGTGGCAGCGGATGCGGCTGATCCTGCTGCCGCAGGCGATACCGGAGATGATCCCCTCCTTCAACAACCTGCTGGTGGAGCTGCTCAAGGGCACCGCACTGGTGTCCGTCATGGGCATGGGCGACCTGGCCTTCAGCGCCAACCTGGTGCGCCTCGCGCTCCAGGAGAGCGCGGAGATCTACACGTACGTCCTGGTGATCTACTTCGTCATCGCCTTCCTCCTCACGCGGGGGATGCGCGGACTGGAACGCAAGCTCAAGGCCGGTGTGGGCAAGTCCGTCGGGCGCACACCCGACCAGGAGCTGCACCGTCCTGAAACGACCGGCGTCGGCGCGGGAGGTGCTCTCTGATGACCTGGGACTGGGGCGCTGTCGCCGACTTCATGCCGCGATTCTGGGACGGACTGCTGCTCACCCTGCAGATCCTGGCCCTCGGCTCGCTGATCTCGTTCGGGCTGGGCCTGGTGTGGGCGCTGCTGATGCGCGCACCGAGCCGCTTCGTGCGCTGGCCGGTCGGGGCGGTCACGGAGTTCATCCGCAACACCCCGCTGCTGGTGCAGCTGTTCTTCCTCTTCTACGTGCTGCCCGAGTGGGGCATCACCGCCTCGGCGCTGACCACCGGCGTCTTCGCGATCGGGCTGCACTACTCGACGTACACGATGCAGGTCTACCGGGCCGGCATCGAAGCGGTGCCCGTCGGCCAGTGGGAGGCCGCGACGGCACTGAACCTGCCGGTGACCAGGACGTGGCGGGTGGTGATCCTCCCGCAGGCGATCCGCCGGGTCGTGCCGGCACTCGGCAACTACGTCATCGCGATGCTCAAGGACACACCCATCCTGATGACGATCACGGTCATGGAGATGCTCGGCCAGGCGCGGCTGTTCGCGCAGGACACCTTCCAGTTCACCGAGCCCCTGACGGTCATCGGTGTGGCCTTCATCCTCATCGCCTACCCGGCCTCCCTTCTCGTACGAGCCCTGGAGCGACGCCTTGTCCGCTGACACCCCTCTCATGAAAGATCCCGACGCGAGCGCCAACCCGCCGGTGGACGGCAGCGAACTGATCCGCTTCGACCACGTCACCAAGCGCTTCGGGTCCAACACGGTCCTCGACGGCCTCGACTTCTCGGTCGAGTCCGGCAAGCACGTCACCCTGATCGGCCCGTCCGGCTCCGGCAAGACGACGATCCTGCGGCTGCTGATGACCCTGCTCAAGCCGGACGAGGGCAGCATCACGGTGGCCGGGGACAAGCTCTTCCCGGCGCCCGAGAAGCAGGTCCGCGAGGTCCGCAAGAACATCGGGATGGTCTTCCAGCAGTTCAACCTCTTCCCGAACATGACCGTGCTGCGGAACATCACCGAGGCCCCGGTCACCGTCCTCGGTCTGTCCAAGGACGAGGCGGAGGCACGCGCCCGCGAACTGCTCGACCTGGTCGGCCTCGCCGACAAGTGCGACGCCCGCCCGACCCAGCTGTCCGGCGGCCAGCAGCAGCGGGTGGCGATCGCGCGGGCACTGGCGATGCGGCCGCAGGTGCTGCTGCTCGACGAGGTGACCTCCGCGCTGGACCCGGAGCTGGTCGTGGGCGTCCTCGATGTGCTGCGGGACATCGCCCGCACCACCGACATCACCATGCTCTGCGTGACCCACGAGATGAATTTCGCCCGGGACATCTCGGACCAGGTCCTGATGTTCGACTCCGGCCGGGTGATCGAGTCCGGCAGCCCGGAGAAGATCTTCAACGACCCCGAGAACAACCGCACGAGGGAGTTCCTCAGCGCTGTGCTGTGACTTCGGGACCGGCCAGTGACGTGGGCATATGCCAGAGTGCTGGTACGCAGTTGAGGGCGTCGCAATCTCGTCAACAACCGCTCACTACCAGCCTCTTGCCCGTTATCGTGAAGGAGATTGGCTGACACGAACCCGGCCCAATGAGAAGCGACGTGCGACCGCAGGGGGAACCGTGGCGCTGCAGCACGAGCCGACGACGCCGTACCACTCGGCCCAGGACGCCCTGCGCGTCCTGGAGACCGTGGCGCGGCACAGCACCGGAGTCACCGACGCCGAGCTCGCCCGGCACACGGGCATCGAACCCGAGCGCCTGACCGGCCTCCTGCTGATGCTGCGCCGCGAGGGCTACGTCGAGCAGGTGGCCGACGGCGCGTACGTCACGGGCGAGGCCCTGGCCCGCCTCGGCTCCGCGCAGGGCCGCGAACAGGCCCTGCGCGAGAACCTCCAGCGCACCCTGGACCGGCTGCGCGACTCGGTCGGCGCCGCCGTCTACATCAGCCGGTACATCGACGGCGAGGTCAAGATCGACCAGTACGCGGCGGGGCCGGCCACCCCCGTGGTCAACGAGTGGGTCGACTTCCGCTTCTCCGCCCACGCCACCGCGATCGGCAAGAGCCTGCTCGGCCAGCTCGATCACAACGGCCGGCGCGATCATCTCTCCCGCCACAAGATGGCCCGCCTCACCTCGCGCACGATCACCAGCGACCGGGTCCTGCTCTCCCGCCTGGAGTCCCAGCCGCCGACGGTCCCCCACCTCGACCTCCAGGAGTACGCGGTGGGCACGGTCTGCGCGGCGGTCCCGATCACGGCCGGGTCGTCGGTGGGCTGCCTGGCCCTGTCGCTCCCCGTCGAGCACGCCCACCGGCTGCGCCAGGCGGCGGACGCCCTGAACCGGAACGCGGCGCCGGTGCTGCTCAGCCTCGCCATCTGACGGTGGTCGGAAGCACCCCCGCGGACCAGGTAGTATTTTCTCCGTCGCCAGCCGCGAGAGCACGAAATGCGCGGTCGGCGCGAGTCATGCGCCGCTAGCTCAGTTGGTTAGAGCAGCTGACTCTTAATCAGCGGGTCCGGGGTTCGAGTCCCTGGCGGCGCACCGGTGAAGGGCCTCTCGTGGGAGCGGGAGGCCCTTCGGCGTTTTCCAGTCTCCGATACGTCCGCTCGCCGGGCGGCCGCCACCACACCGGGTCGGCGCACCGCACGCCGTCCGTCCGCAGCCGCGCCCGGTGAATCTTGTTCGTGGCCGTGACCGGCATCCGCTCCACCACCCGCACGAACCGGGGCGCCATCTTGGTCCCGAGATCGGGCTGAGCGGCCAGGAAGTCCGCGAAGGCCACCGGATCGAAGGTCCCGGCGATCGTCGCCATCACCTGGTCCCCGGTCACCGGATCGGGCACGGCGTACACGGCGACGGCCACCGCCCCCTCGTACCGCGCGAGGATGTTCTCGATCATCGCGGCGGCCAGGTTCTCGCTGTCCACGCGGATCCGGTCGTCCGTGCGGCCGGCGAAGTAGAGATAGCCGTCACGGTCCCGGTAGAAGAGATCACCGGTCCAGTACCAGCCGTCCCGCCGCCGCTCGGCCTCCGCCTCGGGATTGCGCCAGTACCCCTCGAAGGGGTTCGGCCCCCGGTTCACCAGCTCCCCTATCGCCTCCTCGCCGTTCAGCAGCCGCCCGGCCGGATCGAAGACCGCGGGCGGGCACTCCTTCCGCGTCCGAGCGTCCAGGACGACGAGCCCGGGCCCGGCCCGGCCCACCGCCCCCCGGGGAGCCCCGGGCACCCACGGGATCGCGGCCCCGCCCTCGGAGGAGCCGTACCCCTCCACCAGCCGCACCCCGAACCGCCGCTCGAAAGCCATGGCGTCCTGTGCCCCCGCCTCCGTCCCGAAGCCGAGCCGCAGCGGATTGTCGCGGTCGTCCGGACGGGGCTCGGTGGCGAGGAGGTACTGGATCGCCCGGCCGACGTAGGTGAAGTACGTCGCCCCGTACGCCCGCACGTCCGCCAGGAATCCGGACGCCGAGAACCGCCGCCGCAGCGCCACGCCCGCGCCGGCCGTGAGGGCGGGTGCCCAGTCGGCGATCACGGCGTTGCCGTGGAACATCGGCATGCAGACGTAGTGCACGTCGTCGGGCCGGACGCGGAACTGGTCGGCCAGCGAACGTCCGGCGGCGGCCAGTCGTCCCTGGGTGCAGATCGCGGCCTTGGGGGCGCCGGTCGATCCGGACGTGAAGTAGAGCAGGAGCCGGTCGTGCGGGGCGGCACGGGAGGCGTCGGGCCGCGCGCCGGCATACGGGGCGAGCAGGGCGTCGTACTCCGCCGAATCGGTCAGCAGCAGGCGTACGCCGGGCAGGTCGAGGCCGGTGAGGAGGGGCAGGTGGGCCCGCTCGGTGACCAGTACCCGGCACTCGGTGTGCAGGATGTCGCGGGCGAGTTCGGCGCCGCGGCGGGTGGGGTTGATCCCGGCGACGGCGGCCCCCGCGAGGGCGGCCGCGCTCAGCCACAGGGGGTACTCGGGGGTGTTGTCGAGCAGCACCCCGATGTGCGGCTCGGCGCCGGGCGGCAACAGGTCGGCCAGCAGCGCCGCCCGGACGGCGGCCCCGGCCGCCATCTCGTGCTGCGTGAGCGTCCCGCCCTCGAACCACAGCCCCGGCCGGTGGTCGTCCCACCGTGCCGCCACGAGCTCCGCGACCGTGCGTCCCGTAGTGGACTCCATGGCGGCGCACGGTAGTTGATGGTCCGTCAGATGTGGAGGGTCAGAAGCCGCTCATCGGGTCCATGCCCGAGGACATGTCCGAGTAGGTGCTCATGAAACCGGCGCAGAACACCACGACCACCCCGAGGAACACGAGGATGCCGACGGTGGCCGCCGCCTGCCTGGCGTGGCCCGGCGCATGGGCCGTGGCCACCACCTGAGCGCCCTCGGCGTAGTGGACGGTGACGAGGTCGCCCTCGACCCTCGTCCCCGGCCCGCCCTCCTCCTCGAACCGGACGAGGCGGCCGTCGCGCGCGACGAACTCGTACACATGGTGCAGGGTGGTGTGCACGGACGTGTTGCCGTGACCGCCGCTCACGGTCGTGTACGACCGCAGACAGCGCGCCTGCGCGGTCAGCCCGCTGTTCCACGCCCTGCGCATCTGCAGTGAGCGGAAGACCACCCGGTACGCCACGAAGAGGGCCACGGCCATGATGAGGCCGGGTATGACGTAGAAGATCGCGTCCATGGTTCGTCCCCCGAGGTCGGTGCGCCGACCCCGATGGGCCGGCGTGGGAGTGATCTACCCACGCCGGCCGGGGTTCTGACTCAAGAGAACCTCAGAACGTGACGTCCGAGCAGGCGTAGAACGCGTTGCTCGTGTCGGCGATCGTCCACACCGCGAGGATGACGTGGTGGCCGCTCAGCCCGGACGGCAGCCTGCCACTGTGCGAGAGCGTGGACGGCGGCCGCTGCCCGTTGTACGGGACCGTGAAGAACGGCGTGAGGTTGAGGTCGGACCGGGACAGGTTGTGGTTCTCGTTCCAGCCCGGCTTGGTGACGTAGTACCGGAAGTCGGTCGTGGCGTGCATGGCCGTGAACTGCCACCGGAAGGTGTAGTTCTGACCGCCGGTCACCCTGGTGGTGGGCCAGGCGCCGCCGGACGGCGCCTTCGGCGCGCTGAGCTGGCTGAACTGGCCCAGCCCGCCGTTGCATATCGACCCGTCGGCCGGGCCGGAGCCCGGGAAGCCCTTGGGGCCCTCGACGCTCTGCGGCTCCCACTGGATGGAGCCGCAGTTGGCCACGGTGCCGTTCTGACAGAGCTTCTGACGGCTGATGGGGAGGTCGGTGTAGCCGTGGCTGGACGCGCCTCCGGCGGAGAGCACGAGGGCTCCGGCCGTGGTCAGTCCGAGTGCGGCGGCGGACAGCTTGGTCTTTCTGCGCATGCTGCTGCTCCTGGGAACGTGGGGGAAGTTCGGCGAGCTTGCAGGTCTAGACCAAGTCTCAGATTATTGCTGACTGTTGAACATGTCCATACCAATCGAGGAACACGTTCGACGTACCGTCACGTTCGCGCCGTCAGACGGCCGTCTCCCCCCGCCCCGCGCAGAACGCCACCGTCAAGTCCTTGACCAGTGCCTTGCGTTCGTAGTCGTCGAGATCGACCAGGCCCCGCATGGTCAGTGTCGTCACCGTGTCCTCCACCGAGTCGACGACCGAGGTGAGCATGGTCGCCCGGGCCTGCGCGTCCAGCGCGGCGAGACGGCGGCGGTGCATGGCGGCGGCGACCTCGGGGGCGTACTCCACCCGCACCGGCCGCACCGAGAACACCTCCAGCCCGACCATGCCCGCGTCCCGCACGACCGTCCGGGTCAACGCGTCCGCGGTCACCTCGGCGGAACCCCGCGTGGCACCCGGCATCTCCACCGGCACCCGGGCGAGCGCCGCCTCGACGCACTCGCGCAAGTAGAGCTCGTGGTCCTCCACCCCGAGCGTCGCCCGCGCGGTGTCCTTCACCCGCCACACCACCAGGACCACCGCCCGCAGCGCGACCCCGTTGCCGTCGGCCGCCTGCATCGGCTCGCTGCGCCAGTGCCGCAGCCGTACGTCGACCCGGCGGCGCAGCAGCAGCGGGTTGACCCACAGCAGGCCGGTGCGCCGGACCGTCCCCTGATAGCGGCCGAACAGCCCGAGCACCCAGGCCCGCCCGGTCCGCCCCCGCGCGAGCCCGCCCAGGCCGGCGCACCCCAGAACTCCGGCCCCCGCGTACGCCGCCCACTGCGCGGGCCCCAGTCCGGCACCCGCGGACGCGGGCAACCGCAGTGCCTCCACCGCCAGCTGCGGCAGCACCCCGGCCCACCACGAGGTGGCCAGGCATCCGGCCGCCCCGCAGGCACCGGCGAGCACCCCCGCCGCCCCGGGCAGCACCCGCGCGGGCCGCTCCACCAGGTCGGGGTCGACCTCCGGCCCGGGACGCGGCTTCGGCTGCATCGGACGGCGCAGGCGCGGCTGTTCCCCCGTGCCCTGCCGACGCGCCACGACGGTCGGCCGGAGCGGCACCGACACCGGTCCCGCTTCGTCGCGGAACAGCAGATGGACGGGGATCTCGGTGGTCACCTCGTTCTGGATCAGCCGCGCGGGCCGGGCAGGCACGTCGGCCGGCCCCTCGAATCCCGCGAGCCCCTCGGGTTCGGGCGTGTGAGAAGTGGTCGTGGTCATGGGTGCCTCCAGCCTCCGCGCCAGATGCGTCACAGCAGTGGTTGTCGGATTGCGGCGTTACGAGAAGAGCCGCCGCCAGGTCTCGGGCCCCGGAAGGCCGTCCGCAGCGCCGCCCCGCCAGCCCTGGGCACGCTGGAAGGCCTCGACGCCCCGCCGGTCCGCCTCGCCCCAGCGCGGTCCCGGCCCGGTCTTGTAGTGCTTGCCGAACCCCTTCTGCACCAGCTGCCTGCCGAGCCGGATGACGTACTCGTTGTCGGCGCCCGGCCGGAACATCGCCCGCCCCGGATAGCCCGGCACGCCGTGCGACGCCGGCTGCGCGGGCTGCGCGCGCCCGGCCCCGTCCGGCACGTCCTTGCCCTTGCCCGTCACCAGCAGCAGCCACGTCTGCGGCCCCGGCAGCCCGTCCGCGTCCTGGCCGCGCCAGCCCTGCGCCTGCTGGAAGGCCTGCGTGGCCCTGCGGTCCGCGTCCGTCCAGCGTGAGCCGGGGCCGGACGTGTAGTACCGGCCGGCGCCGCGCTCGACGAGGAGGCGGCCCAGCCGGTCGACGTGCTTGTTGTTGGCCCCCGGGCCGAAATACGCCCGTCCCGGGTACGGCGTCGCACTCTGCGGGGCCCCGGGCATGGGGGTGGCCGGCTGGGTGATGGTCGGCTGGCTGGTGGCCGACTGGGTGGTGTCCTGCTTCGTGGTGTCCTGCTTCGCGGTCTCCTGCTTCCCGGTCTCCTGCTTCCCGGTGGCCGGATTCGTATCCGTCGTGGCGGTCTTGAGCCCCTTGTAGCGGTAGGGCACATAGCGGTCGGAGTGGCTCGAGTAGGCGTACGGAGTGGTCTTCCGGCGGGCGTGCGGCGGTGTCGACTCGTAGGCGACGTAGTAGGTGTGCGTGTGGTCCGTCCAACCGCCGAAAATGACGACGTGCGAGCCTTTCTCGGGGTTAGCCGGATTGTGGAACAGCAGAATGTCGCCGGGCTGCAGATCCTTCTTGGCGATGCGTACGCCGTACTCGTGGAGGCTGCCGGTCCATTCGTTTCCGGGCAGGTTCCAGGCCATCGAGACGAAGCCCGAGCAGTCCTGCCGGTATCCGTCCGACCAGTACTTGGACATGCTGTACGGAACCTTCGCGGTGACCCATTTCTTGGCCCGCGTGATGATCTCCGCGCGGGTGGTCGCGGGTGTCTTGACCGGGCCGACCGGGGCGACCGGGGTGACCGGCTGTCCACTCGGCCCGTGCAGCGGGGCCCGGGCTCCCTGGGGTGTAGGGGGCTCGTCACCTGCGGGAACGCCCGGACGTTCGGTGACGTGGGGGGCGGCCAGAGCCGGGGCCGTATGGCCTACGGCGAGGGTCGTGGAGGCGGCTGCGGCCAGGATCAGCGCCCGGTGGGCGGCCGGGTGGCGGCCGGTCGTGGAATGCGGCAGAACGCGTCTCCAGTGAACGCATCCCGGGCAGTCGCAGTCACTCGCAGGATCGAATTCCTCGAATACCGGAGTCCGAGTCTCCATGCGATTCCCCTCACACTCCAGTTGGATATCTCCGCGGCAGTACACCCCGTCAGTCTCACAACTGTCTTCCGGACTCGCATGTTGACGGTCCGAATGGTTTACGCCCGCCCCGGAGCCCCCGGCCGCCCCGTCCTCACGGGCCGGACCACCCCCGCAGGTCATGTAGAGTTACGCCGTCAGCAAGCGCCGCTAGCTCAGTTGGTTAGAGCAGCTGACTCTTAATCAGCGGGTCCGGGGTTCGAGTCCCTGGCGGCGCACAGACGGTGAAGGCCCTTCGCGACTGCGGGGGGCCCTTCGCATTTGAGGTGAGTCCGCCCGGACCCTCCGGGGTGCGGCTGGGGGTCCGGGGGTCAGCCCCCGGAAGATGCAGCATCAGCGGGTCCGGGGTTCGAGTCCCTGGCGGCGCACCGACAGTGGAAGCCCCTCGTGCAAGCGGGGGGCTTTTCGCGTGTTTGGCCGGATACTCTCTGGTCATGGCAGCGCGTGACCTCCAAGAGCGGATCAAGAAGCTCATCATCGACCGCCGGCTGGCCTCCGGGGCCCCGCTGCCGACGGAGCCCGAGCTGATGGCCCATCTGGGTGCCAGCCGCAACTCCGTGCGCGAGGCGCTCAAGGGGTTGCAGGCGATGGGCATCGTCGAGATCCGGCACGGCTTCGGGACGTATGTCGGGACCATGTCACTGGCGCCGATGATCGAGGGCCTCGCCTTCCGCACGGTCGCCGGGCACTACCGGGGCGAGGACACCCTGCTCCAGCTGGTGCAGCTGCGGGAGGCCGTGGAGACGGGGCTGGTGTCCCGGCTCGCGGGGCGGCTCCCGGATGCCGACCTCGTTGAACTGGATGCGCTCGTCGACCGTATGGAGGAGCAGGCCGCGCGCGGCGGTGACGGCATCGCCGACACCGACCGGGCGTTTCACGCCACCCTCTACCGGGGGCTGGACAACGCGCTGCTGGGCGAGGTCATGGAGGCGTTCTGGGACGCCTTCCACCGCGTCCACACCGATCTCGGGGGTGCCCCACAGGATCCGCTGGTCACGTGCCGGCAGCACCGGGAGATCGTGGACGCGGTGCGGTCGGGCGATGCGATACGGGCGGAGGGAGCCATACGAGAGCACTTCGGCAACATCCGCGCACGGGTATCCACGACGGGTACACAACACCCCCACAGGTGCCACAATGAGCGCGTATGACCGGTAAACACCTCGTTTCGCATCTTGCGATCATGCGGAACGGCGTAGAACTCTGGTGATTGGTTTTTCAAGATGCTGCGCATACGCGGCAGTTGGGGGGCAAGGAGCCGGTTGCCGGTTTTCGCCGGGGGGTAGGGGCCCCGTTCATGACCGCATGCCGAGGGGGGCATGATGCAACCGGAAGGTCGCTGTTCCATGTCTAAGGTGTGGAAGACGTGGTGACTGCGGCCCACCACTGATACGTCTGTGAAGGTCGAGGGGGACCGGAGCAGCCGTCAAGGAACCGACAGACACGTGGGGTTACCCGCGTGTGGGGGGATGACTCATGACGTCGACGCCGACGGGCGCCCGGCAGAACTTCGACCCGTCTCAGACCACCCAGCTAAGGGTGCCTTCGCATACCCGGACCGGCGCGTTCCGCCGGATCAAGAAGACGCTGCCGAAGTACGACTACGAGCACTACAGCCGGCTGGCCGGTCCCCTCACCCAGCCCGACCCGGACAAGCCGTACCGGGTCGAGTACCGCTCACTGATCTCGCAGGAGCCGCACCGGATCAGGGTCGCGCTGATGCTGGCGGCCGCTCCGCTGCTGTCGCTGGTCCTGCTGTTCTGGCTGCTGCAGCCGGAGCACTGGACCGAACGCGACTATCCCGCCTTCGACTTCCTGCCCGCGCTCGACATCGTGATGCTCGTCTCGATCGGTCTGATCGAGTTCTTCCGCTGCATGAACGTGCTGTCGAACGCGCACGCCACGCTCGTCGCCCGCGACCCGATCCCGGTGGTTCCCGAGACCGGCACGAGAGTGGCCTTCCTGACCTCCTTCGTGCCCGGCAAGGAGCCGCTGGAGATGGTGACGAAGACCCTGGAGGCGGCCGTGAAGCTGCGCCACCGGGGCCTTCTGCACATCTGGCTGCTCGACGAGGGCGACGACCCGGAGGTCAAGGAGGTCTGCAAGCGGCTCGGCGTGCACCACTTCTCCCGCAAGGGCGTCGCCAAGTGGAACCAGGCCAAGGGCCCGCACCGCGCCAAGACCAAGCACGGCAACTACAACGCCTGGCTCGACGCCCACGGCGACGACTACGACTTCTTCGCCTCGGTCGACACCGACCACGTGCCGCTGCCGAACTACCTGGAGCGGATGCTCGGCTTCTTCCGCGACCCGAACATCGGCTTCGTCATCGGCCCGCAGGTGTACGGCAACTACGACAACTTCGTCACCAAGGCCGCCGAGTCCCAGCAGTTCCTCTTCCACGCCCTCATCCAGCGCGCCGGCAACCGCTACGGCGCACCGATGTTCGTGGGTACGTCGAACGCCGTACGCATCAAGGCGCTCCAGCAGATCGGCGGTCTGTACGACTCGATCACCGAGGACATGGCGACCGGCTTCGAGATCCACCGCCACAAGAACCCGGCGACAGGCAAGAAGTGGCGCTCGGTCTACACGCCGGACGTGCTCGCCGTCGGTGAGGGCCCCAGCGCCTGGACGGACTTCTTCACCCAGCAGATGCGCTGGTCGCGAGGGACGTACGAGACGATCCTCAAGCAGTACTGGAAGGGCTGGTACTCGCTGCCGCCGAGCAAGCTCTTCAACTACACGATGATGATCATCTTCTACCCGATGTCGGCCCTGAACTGGATCCTGGCGGCGCTGAGCTGTGCGCTGTTCCTGGGCCTGGGCGCCTCGGGTGTGAACATCGACCCGACGATCTGGCTGATGCTCTACGGCAACGCCTCCGCGCTCCAGATCGGCCTGTACGTCTGGAACCGCCGCCACAACGTCTCGCCGCACGAGCCCGAGGGTTCCGGCGGCGTGGCCGGCATGGTGATGTCCGCGCTGTCGGCGCCGCTGTACGCGAAGGCCCTGATCGACTCCGCGCTGCGCAAGAAGAGCAAGTTCGTGGTCACTCCCAAGGGCGACTCCGCGAGCCCCGACAGGTGGTTCGGGACCTTCCGTTACCACTGGTACTTCATCGGAATCTTCGGCGCCTCGATCACCGCCGGTTTCATGTACGGCCACTCGCACCCGGCGATGATCATCTGGGCGACGTTCGCCATGCTGATCACCGCGACGCCGATCTTCGCCTGGCGCTACATGCTGCGGCAGGAGAGCAAGAAGCCCGCCGCGACGGTCCCGGCGCAGCCTGTGCCGGCCCAGCCCGCGCCGTACCAGCCGGAGACGCAACCGCTGCCCGCGCAGCACGCGTCCCATGCCCCGCACGCGGCCCACGCGCCGCAGCACAAACCGAGTTGGGCCGCCTCGTCCGGCAGCGGCACCGACCAGACCATGCAGATTGCCCTTGGTGGACTTGGGGGACGTAAGGAATGAACGACCGTGCAGGCCGCCGCCGCGCCCGTCGACTCGCGATAGGTACGGCGGTGGTGCTCGCGCTGGCCGGAATGAACGGGCCGTGGCTGTATCGCGTCGGCACCGAGAAATACCACCAGTACCAAATCAACAGACCCGAGTACAAAGCCGAGAACGGCAAGTGGGAGATCGTCGAATTCCCCGAGGAGTACCGCCTCAACACGATCCACGCGGCGCTCCTGCACACCGGCAAGGTGCTGCTGATCGCGGGCTCGGGCAACAATCAGGACAACTTCGACGCGAAGAAGTACGACACCCGGATCTGGGACCCGGTCAAGGGCACGATCAAGAAGGTGCCGACGCCGAACGACCTGTTCTGCACCGGCCACACCCAGCTGTCCAACGGCAACCTGCTGATCGCGGGCGGTACGAAGCGGTACGAGAAGCTCAAGGGTGACGTCACCAAGGCCGGCGGCCTGATGATCGTCCACAACGAGAACCCGGACGAGCCGATCACGCTGCCCGCGGGCACCAAGTTCACCGGCAAGGAGAACGGCAAGACGTTCGTCTCCAAGGACCCGGTGCTGGTGCCGCGCGCGAAGAAGGTCTTCGACAAGGCGACCGGCGAGTTCCTGCGCAACGACCCCGGTCTCGGCCGGATCTACGTCGAGGCGCAGAAGAAGGGCGCCAAGCACGAGACCGGCACCCAGGACAACTACCGGGTCCAGGGCCTGTCCGGCGCCGACGCGCGCAACACGTACGGCATCGCGCAGAAGCTCGCCCTCGACAAGAAGGACTTCCAGGGCATCCGGGACGCCTACGAGTTCGACCCGGTCGCCGAGAAGTACATCAAGGTCGACCCGATGCACGAGGCCCGCTGGTACCCGACGCTCACCACGCTCGGCAACGGCAAGATCCTCAGCGTCTCCGGCCTCGACGACATCGGCCAGCTGGTACCGGGCAAGAACGAGGTGTACGACCCGAAGACCAAGAAGTGGACGTACCTGACGAAGGTGCGGCAGTTCCCGACGTACCCGGCGCTGTTCCCGCTGGAGAACGGGAAGATCTTCTACTCGGGTTCGAACGCGGGCTACGGTCCCGACGACGTGGGCCGCGACCCCGGCATCTGGGACGTCGACACCAACAAGTTCAGCAAGCTGCCCGGGCTGAGCGACCCCAAGCTGCTGGAGACCTCCGGCACGGTGCTGCTGCCGCCCGCGCAGGACGAGAAGTACATGGTGATCGGCGGCGGTGGCGTCGGCGAGTCCAAGGAGGCGAGCGAGAAGACGCGGCTGATCGACCTGAAGGCCGACGGTCCGAAGTTCGCGGACGGGCCTTCGCTGGAGAAGGGCACGCGGTATCCGCAGGCCTCGGTGCTGCCGGACGACACCGTGCTGGTGTCGGGTGGCTCCGAGGACTACCGGGGCCGTGGCGACTCCAACATCCTCCAGGCGCACCTCTACCGGCCGGGCGCGAAGGAGTTCGACCGGGTCGCCGATCCGCTGGTGGGCCGTAACTACCACTCGGGGTCGATCCTGCTGCCCGACGGCCGTGTGATGTTCTTCGGCTCGGACTCGCTGTACGCCGACAAGGCCAACACCAAGCCGGGCAAGTTCGAGCAGCGGATCGAGATCTACACGCCGCCGTATCTGTACCGGGACGCGCAGCCGTCGCTGTCGGGCGGTCCGCAGACCATCAAGCGGGGCGGGACGGGCACGTTCACCTCGCAGCACGCCTCGTCCATCGAGAACGTACGGCTCATGCGGCCGAGCGCGTCGACGCATGTCACGGACGTGGACCAGCGGTCGGTGAAGCTGGACTTCAAGAAGTCCGGTGACAAGATCACGGTGGATGTGCCGACGAACCGGAATCTGGTTCCGTCAGGCTGGTACATGCTGTTCGTGACGGACGATCAAGGGACTCCGTCGAAGGCGCAGTGGGTAAGAGTGCCGTAGATGCCGTAGCGCTCCCGCACCTTGTTCTTCGGGTGCGGGAGCGCTGTGGCTTGTCGCGCAGTTCCCCGCGCCCCTAGGACGTTGCCTTCGCGAGACCCAAGGCGTACTGGGCCCACCACTCGCCCGCCTTCGGGCCGCCCTTGCACTCGCCGTCGGACTCGCCGGGGCGTTTGACCCAGACGTACGCGTCCACCAGCGGGTCCGACGTCTTGGTGGTCGGGGTTTCGCCGAGCGCGCGGCCCGGCGGGTTGCACCAGCGCTCGTCCGGGTTGCCCTCGGTGTAGGGGCCGTTGCCGTTGCGGCTGGTGTCGATCAGGAACGGCTTGTTGCCCACCTTGGCGGAGAGCTCCTTGCCGTACTCGATCGAGTCCTCGGTCGTGTAGAAGTTGGAGACGTTGACGGAGAACCCGTCGGCCTGGTCGATGCCCGCCCGCTTCAGGGGCTCGAAGATCTGGTCGGGGTGACCCCAGCCGACGTTGCCCGCGTCCACGTAGACCTTGGTGTTCTTCAGGGACTTGAGCTTGGTGATGGCGCCCTTGAGGAGGTCGTAGCGCTCCTCGTGGAACTCGCCGGGGGTGCAGCCGTCGACCAGGTGCAGTACCGCGTCCGGCTCCAGGATGACCGTCGTGTCCCGGTCCCCGATGCCCTTGGCCACGCCGTCGATCCAGGTCCGGTAGGCGTTGCCGTCGGCGGCGCCGCCCTGGGAGTACTGGCCGCAGTCGCGGTGCGGGATGTTGTAGAGGACCAGCAGGGCCGTACGGCCCGCCTTGTCGGCGGCCTCGGTGAAGCCGAGTGCCTCCTGCTCGGGGCTCTCCGGGCCGATCCACTCGCCCGTCGGCTGCTCCGCTATCTTGCGGATCTCCTCGGCGTCCTCCTTCTTGCCGGCCTTCACGTAGGCCGCCACCTGCTCGGCCGCGTTCCCGTCCGGGTTCACCCAGAACGGGTCGGTCTCCTTGGGCTGTTGGCTGATTCCGGCGCCGGCGTTGTCGTCGGGGTCGTCGCCGTCCCCGGAGGACGAACAGCCCGCGATCAGCAGCGCCGCCCCCAGCACCACCGCGGACGTCCGCGCGCGAGCCCCCCGCCAGGCCCCCCTGTTCAGGTACATCCAGCTCCCCCTCGGGTGCACTGTTCCAAGTCTCAATCCTGACATACGTGTCGTGGGGCACACGAGTTCGCCGAGCCTTGTCGGGGAGCTGTTACAGCCACTATGACGGCTGCGACATCGACAGGGGACACAGGGGAAGGGGAGGGCGCGGTCATGCACCGGAGGACCCGGGAAATACGGCTGGCAGAGGCGTTGGTGGAGTCGGCGGACACGCTCGTCGACGGCTTCGAGGCCGCGCACTACTTATCGGGCGTCGCCGACCACTGCGTGGGGTTACTGGCCGCGCGGGGCGCGGGGTTCATGCTGATCGACGACGGGCGGGCGGTGTCGCTGGCGGCGGGCGGCGCGGACCGGGAGATCGCCTTGGAGCTGCTGCGGGCCCAGTACACCGGCGGGCCCTGTCCGGACAGTTACAGCTCCGGGCGGCCGGTGCCGCCGGTCTCGATCAGGGCGGCCCGGACGGACTCCCGCTGGCCCGAGTTCACGGAGCGGGCGCTCGCCCACGACATCGCCACGACGTACGCGGTCCCGCTGCGCCGCCGGGGCCGGCTGCTCGGCGCGCTCAACGTCTTCGGCGCCGCCCGCGCCGGCGACTCCCCGTCCGAGGACGGTACGACGCTGCGGCTGGCGCAGCTCCTGGCCGACTGCGCGGCCCTGGGGCTGGAGAACAACACGACGTACGTCCAGTGCCGCACCCTCGCCGGTCAGTTGCAGCAGGCGCTGTCCAGCAGGGTGCGCATCGAACAGGCCAAGGGCATGCTCGCCGAGCGCTGGAGCACTCCCGCGGACCACGCCTTCGTGGCGATGCGGCAGTACGCACGCCGGCGCCGACTGCCGCTGGACCGGGTCGCGCAGGAGGTCATCGACCGGGTCGCGGACGACGCCGAACTGCGCCGGGAGGCGGGCCGTGCGGACGACGAGGGACGCGCGTAGCACCCCCGCGGACTTTCTCTGGGCCCCGGCCGCCATCCGCTCTGGAGTCGTTTCCGGACGACCCCAGCCCCCGGTCGGACGAGCCCCCCAGGCCGTCACAGCCCCGACCCCGTGAGGTACGCCGAGACGATCACGTTCGCGGTGTAGGTGCGGGTCGTTCGGTCGAAGGTGCCGCCGCAGGTGAGGAGGCGTAGTTCGGCGCGGCCCTGGTGGTGCGTGCCGTAGGCCTGGTGGGCGTCGAAGCGGTTGCGGGGGACGACGTCGACGTCGTCCACGGTGAACTCGGCGACCTTGCCGTCGTCGCGGAGCACCCGCACCGTCGCGCCCGGCTTCAGCGTGCGGAGACGGTGGAAGACGGCAGGGCGGCTGTCGGTGTCGACGTGGCCCACCATCAGGGCGGCTCCGACGGCTCCGGGCCTGACGCCGGCCGCGTACCAGCCGACCTCGCCGGCCTGGGCGTAGGGCGGTGGATCGATGGCTCCGTGCCGGTCGAGGCCCCGGGCGGCCACCGGTGCCTGGATGCCGAGCCCGGGGATGTCGAGGCGTTGCGGCAGAGCGTCTCCCAGCGGCCTTGCGGCGGGCGGCAGGTCCACCTGCGGAGGCCGGCCGACCGCGGCGACGTCGCCGGCCACGGGTGCGGAAATGCCCTGTTGTACGTCGGTGACCTCGCGCCCCCACAGCCACAGTCCGAGCAGCAGCACGGTCCAGGCCACGCCCATGAGCAGCCGGCCCCCGTAGGCGGGGCGTTCGTGCTCGGCCATGGTCAGTGCGGCCTGCGCTGCTCGCGGCTGCGGC
Source organism: Streptomyces sp. NBC_01017 (assembly GCF_045162795.1). NCBI lineage: Bacteria > Bacillati > Actinomycetota > Actinomycetes > Kitasatosporales > Streptomycetaceae > Streptomyces > Streptomyces sp. NBC_01017. Next base: position 6,745,126 of record NZ_CP108683.1, on the reverse strand, counting down.
GGGCGCTGCGCAGCGCCACGGCGGTCGCGGCGACGCCGGCGAGGATCAGCCCGGTCACGGTGTGCGCCGTGCCGGGTCCGGCCTCACGGGCGTCCACGACGGCGAGCCGTGCGGTGCCACCGCCGCCGGCGGGGACGGGCGCCACGGGCGAGGCGTGGCCCGACGGCTCCGCCCCGTGCCGCGCGCCCTGCGGCCCGGCGACCGTGACCGGGCCCGTGCGGGACGCCTCCCCGCAGGCGACCTTGACGTCGTACGTGCCCGCCCCCAGCGTGGAGCGGATGCGGCTCTCGCCGGTGAGGGTGCCGTCCGCGCCGACGGTGAGCCGGGCGTCGGCGACGAACGCCTCGGAGACGGCCTTGGCGGCCCGCTCCGGGCATCCGCTCACTCGTAGCGCGACGTCCCCGCCCGGGCGGGGAGACGACGGGCTGACCGAGACACCCCCGTCCGCCGCGTATGCCGCCGGAGTGGCCGCGACCGCGCCCAGAGCGGCCATCGCACAGAGAGTGACCCGCAGTGATCCCATCGTGAACCTCCAGTTACCTGGAGACTCCCCCCGGGGCACCGGCCCCGCATCCTCAGCGGGGCCGCACTGCTCCGTACGGGTCGTGTTGCACCCCGTTTCCCCGTCCCCGGGTTTCAGATCCGGTCGACGAGGTCCGCGATGGACTCCACGACCTTGGACGGCCGGTACGGGAAGTTCTCCACCTGCTCGGGCCGGGTCAGCCCGGTGAGCACCAGGAACGTCTGCATCCCGGCCTCCATGCCGGCCAGCACGTCGGTGTCCATGCGGTCGCCGATCATGGCGCTGGCCTCGGAGTGGGCCCCGATGGCGTTCAGGCCGGTCCGCATCATCAGCGGGTTCGGCTTGCCCGCGAAGTACGGCTGCTTGCCGGTCGCCTTGGTGATCAGCGCGGCGACGGCGCCGGTCGCGGGCAGCGGGCCCTCGGTCGAGGGACCCGTCTCGTCGGGGTTGGTGCAGATGAAACGGGCGCCGGCGTTGATCAGCCGGACCGCCTTGGTCATGGCCTCGAAGGAGTAGGTGCGGGTCTCGCCGAGGACGACGTAGTCCGGGTCGTGGTCGGTGAGGATGTACCCGATGTCGTGCAGCGCCGTGGTCAGGCCGGCCTCGCCGATGACGTACGCCGAGCCGCCCGGGCGCTGGTCGTCGAGGAACTGGGCGGTGGCCAGGGCCGAGGTCCAGATGTTCTCGATCGGCACTTCCAGGCCCATGCGGTTCAGCCGGGCGTGCAGGTCGCGTGGGGTGTACATCGAGTTGTTGGTGAGGACGAGGAAGGGCTTGCCGGACTCGCGCAGCCTCTTGATGAAGGCGTCGGCGCCGGGGATCGGTACGCCCTCGTGGATGAGCACGCCGTCCATGTCGGTGAGCCAAGAATCGATGGGCTTGCGGTCTGCCATGTTGCTGTGCTCCTGGCCTGCGTACGGGATGAGCTGGGGGCGCCGGAACCACGGCGTACCGACGCCCCCAGAGTAATCAGGAGTGGCTGATCCTGACCCCGTCGATCACCCAGTACCAGTTGTTGGACCCGGTGTAGCGGAACCGGAAGCTCACGCCGGCGGCCCCGGAGGGGACGTCGACGGAAACGGACTGCGGCTGCGAGACGACGTCGGAGGTGTAGCTCCTGACGACGGTCGGCGTGCCGCCGTTGAAGGACGCGAGGATCTGGGCCGTCTGGGCGCCCTCCTGCCGGTAGAGGGTCGTGAAGTCCAGCCGCACCTTCGTCTTGCCGGTGACGTCGTACGCGGGGGTGACGAGGGTCGAGTCGTACGTACCGGAGAAGGCCTTGTCCGCCCACTCGTCGGAGTCGGCGACCGCGAAGACGCCGCGGGCGCGGACGTTGAGCTCACGCCACTGGTCGCGCTGGGTGCGGGACCAGAACTCGTCGGTGGCGAAGGCCCAGCCGCGCCACTCGGTCATGCCGCCGGTGCCCATGGCGTTGTTGATGACGGACCAGCCGCTGGGCGGGGTGTGCGTGTAGCCGCGGACGGTCGAGGGGATGCCTGTCTCGTCCGTTCGGGTGGCCAGGGTGAGCGCGTCGAAGGGGTCGCCGGAGCGCTCCTGGACCGGCTTGCCGTCCAGGCCCCAGGCCGGGTCGACGGGGATGCCGAGCTGCCCCAGGACGGTGGGGACGACGTCGACCAGCCGGGTGTCGATCGGGCGGGCGCCCGCGGCGATGCCGGGGCCGGTGGCGAGGACGAAGGTGCGGCGCTCCTCGATCGAGGAGCCGCCGTGGCCGCCCGGGTCCGTGTGGCCGTGGTCGGTGGCGACGATGACCGTCCAGCGCTCGGTGGCATAGCTGGGGCGGGCCTTGATCGCGGCGCGCAGCCGGCCGACGAACGCGTCCTGGACGGCGATCTGGTCGAGGTAGGCCTGGCTGCCCGCGCCCTGGTTGTGGCCCACGATGTCGGACTGGCCGAAGTAGACGAACAGGACGTCCGGGTTCTGGTTGCGCAGCAGCGCCTCGGTCTCGGCGGCGATGGTGGCGTCGTGCCCGGTGTAGCCGTCGGCGTCGCCGTCGAGGACCAGCTTCGCGTCCGCGCCGGGCGTGACGGTGCCCTGGGTGTCCAGGGGCTTCCAGTCGACGGCGGCGTAGGTGGACAGGGCGGGCCGGACCTGGGCGAGGCGGGCGAGGAAGCCGGGGTAGCGGGCGTAGTCCTTGCCGGTGAAGGTGTTGTCCTTCACGCCGTGCTTGTCGGGCCACACGCCGGTGGCGATGGTGGACCACCCGGGGCCGGAGGAGGTGGCGGCCATCGGGCCCGAGTACAGCAGTGAGGTGCCGTAGGTGCCCTCGCTCATCATGGCCTTCAGGTGCGGGGCGTCGGCCGCGTCGATGCGGTCGTGCCGCAGACCGTCCATGCCGATGACGAGCACCTTGTCCTTGCTGGTGCCGTTGGGGAGCGTGGGCAGGGCGTGGGCGCCGGGCGCGGTGGAGGCGCCGAGCGCGAGGGTCGCGGCGGTCGCCGTGGTGGTGGTGAGGACGGTGCGGCGGGACAGGTGTGACGTCACGTGATCCTCCTGAGCGGGTGTGAGCGGGCATGGCAACGCCCCCGGTGTGGTGCCAGGGGCGTTGCGTGGAGCGGTCCGTACGGGTGGGTCAGCTGTCGGTGGCCGACTTCCAGGCGTCCACGTACGAGGTCAGGTTCTTGTCGATGTCGTCCCAGTCGGGCTCGAAGACCTCGACACCGTCGATGATCTCGGCGAGCGCGGTGGCGTTGGCGTCGGTGGCCTTGACGTCCTGGCGGGCGCTGAAGCCGCCGCCGATCTCGCTGACCTGCTTCTGGGCGTCCTGGCTCAGCATGAAGTCGAGGAGCTTCTTGCCGTTCTCGGTGTGGGGGGCGTCGGTGACGAGACCGGCGGCGTAGGGCAGGGCGAAGGTGGTGGGCTTGCCGCCGTCCTTCGCAGGGAACCAGATGCCGAGGTTCGGCATGGTCTTGGACTGGGCGAAGTTCATCTGGACGTCACCGTTGGCGACGAGCAGTTCACCCTTGTCGACCTTGGGCGCCAGCTTGCCGGTGGAGGCGGAGGGTCCGACGTTGTTGGACTGGAGCTCGGCGAGGTAGTCCATGGCGGGCTTCTCGCCGCCGAAGTCGTGCATGGCCTTGATGAGCACGGCCGTTCCGTCACCGGCGACGCCCGGGGTGGAGTACTGGAGCTTGTTCTTGTACGTGCCCTCCAGCAACTCCTCCCACGTGGTGGGCGCCTGCTTCAGCTCCTTCTTGTTGTAGATGAACCCGAAGTAGTTGTTCACGACCGAGGTCCAGGTGCCCTCGGCGCCCTTGTCGGCGCCGCTGACCTGGTCGGAGCCCTTCGGGGCGTACTTCTGCAGCAGGCCCTTGCCGTCGGCCTGCTGGATGAAGGGCGGGAGCGTGACGATCACGTCGGCCAGCGGGTTGCGCTTCTCGCGGGCGGCGCGCTGCACCATCTCGCCCGAGCCGCCCTCGACGTACTCGGCCTTGATGCCGGTCTGCTTCTCGAAGTCCTTGAAGATCCGGTCGTACCAGCCGTCGCCCTTCTCGCCCTTGAGGCCGTCGGCGCTGTAGACGGTGACGACCTTCTCGTCGGCGGCGGCGGAGTTGCCGCCGCAGGCGGACAGGGCCGGGGTGGCGAGGAGGGAGAGGGCTGTCGCGAGCTTGAGGGTGTTTCTGGGCATGGCGAATGAACTCCTTGCGCATTGAGGGTTCGTGCGAGCTGGATCAGCGGGGCGAGCCGGGGCTGCGGGTCAGCGGTACGAGGCTCGGGTGCGGATGCGGGAGACGGCGAACAGCGCGAGCAGCGTCGCCGCCATGAGGACCACCGCGAGGGCGGAGCCGGCGAAGAGGGCACCGCGGTCGGTGGCCGCGTGGATCAGGACGGGCAGCGGGGTCCAGTCGGGCGGGTAGAGCATCATCGTGGCGCTCAACTCGCCCATGGACAGGGCGAAGCAGAGGCCGGCGGCAGCGGTGAGGGACGGCAGGAGGAGGGGGAGCCTGACCCGCCACAGCACGTACGCGGGCCGGGCGCCGAGGGAGGCGGCGGCCTGTTCGTACGCCGGGTCGAGGCGGGCGAGGGCGGCGGACACGGACTGGTGGGCGAAGGCGGTGACCAGGACGGTGTGGGCGAGGATCACGATCTGGCGGGTGCCGTTGAGCAGGAACGGCGGCTGGGAGAACGCCACCAGGATGGCGAGGCCGACGACCACCGAGGGCACCGCGACCGGCAGGACGAAGAGCGCGTCCAGGACCCTGCGGTACCGCTTGTTCAGCCCGGCCGCCGCGAGGGCCGCCCAGGTCCCGGCGGCCAGGGCGATCAGGCTCGCGGCGGCGGCCGTGACCAGGCTGGTGGTGAGGGCGTGGAGGGCCTCGCCGCGGGTGGCGGCGCTGTAGTGGCCGGTCGTGAAGCCGGAGGGCAGCACGCTCGACCAGTTGGTGGCGAAGGAGGCGCCCAGGACGACGAGGAGCGGAAGGGCGAACAGGGGCAGGAACAGGACGAGGAACAGGGCCCATACGGCCCACTTGGCCCCGCGGCTATGCACGAGCACGGCGGCTCACCACCCGGTAGAGGCCGTAGAGACCCACGGAGATCAGGACGTTGACGACGGCGACCACACACGCGCCCGGGTAGTCGGACTCCAGGATCGCCTTGCTGTAGACGAGCATCGGCAGGGTCGTGACGCCTTTCGCGCCGGTGAACAGGACGATGCCGAACTCGTTGAGGCACAGCACCAGCACGAGGCTGCCGCCGGCCGCGAGGGCGGGCAGCGCCTCGGGGAGGATCACGCGGCGGATGATGCGCAGCGGGCGCGCGCCGAGCGAACTGGCCGCCTCCAGCTGGGCGGTGTCCAGCTGGGAGAAGGCCGCGAGCAGGGGCCGTACGACGAACGGCGTGAAGTACGTGATCTCGGCGAGCAGGACCCCCCAGGGCGTGGTGAGGAACCGGAAGGGGCCGTCCTGGGCGCCGGTGACGTCGGTCCACAGGCCGTTGGCCATGCCGACCGTGCCGTAGATGAACAGCAGGGCCAGCGTGATCAGGAAGGACGGGAAGGACAGGAAGACGTCGATGAAGCGGGCCACCGCCCGTGCCCCGGGGAAGGGCACGAAGGCGATGACGAGCGCGATCACGAACCCGAGGACCAGACACCCGACGGTCGAGCCGGCCGCCAGCCACACCGTGGTCCACAGGGCCTCACGGAAGGCTTCGGAGGCGAAGACGTCGGCGTACGGCTCCAGCGAGGTGCCGCCGGTGTCCGGCTGGAGTGACTGCCGGACGACGAGGGCGAGCGGGTAGAGGAAGACGAGGGCGAGGAGGGCGACGGGTGGGAGGGCCCACAGCAGCGTTCTGGTCGTACCGCCGGTCCTGCCGGTGGTCACCGCGCTAGTCATGGGTGACTCCGGCGGTCAACAGCACCGCGTCCTCGGGCGCGAAGTGCAGCGTCACCTCGTCGCCATGGGCCGGCGGGTCCTTGAGTTCCCGCAGGTCCGCGATGACCCGGTGGCCGTCGATCTCGACGTACAGCCGGTGCGTGGACCCGCGCCACTGGATCTCCGTCACGGTCCCGGCGAGCCGGTTGGGTCCGTCGCCGAGGCCGACGAGGTGGGGACGTACGCACAGCGTCGCCTGCGCGCCCCGCGCCGCGCCCTCCGTGTCCACCTTCAGCTCGCCGCCCCCGAAGGCGACGCCGCCCGAACCGACCGTCACCGGCAGCAGGTTGGCGTTCCCGACGAAGGAGGCGGTGAACTCGTTGGCCGGCGCCCGGTACAGCTCCCGCGGGGTGCCGCAGGCCTGGAGGCGGGCGCTGTCCATCACCGCGATCCGGTCGGCGAGGGTGAGGGCCTCGACCTGGTCGTGGGTGACGTAGAGGATCGTGACGTCGGGCAACTCGCGGTGCAGACGGGCCAGTTCGGCGAGCATGCCGGAGCGCAGGCGGGCGTCGAGGGCGGACAGCGGTTCGTCGAGGAGGAGGACGCCGGGGCGGATGGCGAGCGCGCGGGCGATGGCGACACGCTGCTGCTGGCCGCCGGACAGCTCACGCGGGTAGCGGCGGGCGTAGGCCGCCATGCCGGTCATCTCCAGGGCCTCGGCGACCCGGGTGCGGATCTCGGCCTTGGCGACCTTGGGCGCCTTCTGTGCCCTATGCGCCCTCTGCGCCTTCAGCCCGAAGGCGACGTTCTCCTCGACCCGCATGTGCGGGAACAGCGCGTACTGCTGGACGACCATCCCGATGCCGCGCCGGTACGGCGGCAGGTCGGTGACGTCCTGACCGCCCAGGAACACCCGCCCGGAGGCGGGCCGTACGAACCCGGCGACCGCCCGCAGCGCGGTGGTCTTGCCGGATCCGGACGGCCCGAGCAGCGCCATGACCTCGCCGGGCTCGACGGTGAGGTCGAGGGAGTCGAGGACGACGTTGCCGTCGTAGGCGACGCTGACGGAGTCGAAGCGGATGCCGCTCATGTCAGCACTCCTGGCAACTCCGCGACGGAGCCGAGGACATGGGTCGCGCCGGCCGCCCGCAGTGCGTCGGAGTCGTGCGCGCCGGTCAGGACGCCGGCGACGAGGCCCGCGCCCGCGCGGACGCCGCTGAGCATGTCGTAGGAGGTGTCGCCGACGACGGCGATCTCCCGGACGTCGTCGGCGGCAGCCGTCCGCAGGAGCGCGGTGAGGACCATGTCCGGGTACGGCCGCCCCCGGCCTCCGGCGTCGGCCGGGCACAGGGTGAGGGGGACGAGGTCCTGCCAGCCGAGCGCGTCGAGGATCGCGTCCTGGGTGACCCGGGCGAAGCCGGTGGTGAGGACGACGGTACGGCCGCCGGCCTGGAGTTCCTCGATGGCCTCGCGGGCGCCGGGGATCGGCGCGACGAGCCCGCCGTCGACGAGTTCGCCGTACGCCTTCTCGAAGGCCGCGTTGGCGCGCCGTGCCCGCTCCTCGTCGCCGAACAGATGCCGGAAGACGGAGATCTTGGACTCGCCCATGGTGGCGCGGACGTAGGCGAGCTTGTCCGCGTGGTCCGGGGAGCCGGGCTCGACGCCCAGTTCGGCGGCGGCCGCCGCGAAGGCGCGCTCGACGAGGCCGCCGTCGGCGACGGTCGTGCCGGCCATGTCGAGCACGACCAGCCGCGTCTGCTGCTTGACCGACTGATTGACCGACTGATTGATCGACTGATTCATCATCAACTTCCTCACCAACCCAGTTCGTTCGCGGTCGTCTCGGCTATCGCGGGCGAGCAGGTCATCCCGCGCCCGCCGGGCCCGGTCACCAGCCACACCCCGTCGCGCACCTGCTGCCGGTGCACGACCCGGGTCGTGTCTGTGCACTGCGCGTACACCCCGGCCCAGCGGCGCCGGATCTTCGGCAGCGGGCGGCCGAGGAAGGACTCGACGACCTCGGTGAGGTGGTCGTAGGGGTCCTCCAGGGTGTCGAAGGCGAAGGGGTGCTCGTACTCGTGGGTGTCGCCGATGGTCAGCCCGCCGTCGGCGCGCTGCACCATGAGCAGCTGCATACGGTGGGCCGCGGCGGTCTCGGCCTGCGGCTGCCCGGCGCCGAGCGCGTCCAGGGCGGCGGAGGCGTACGCCGGGTAGTAGCGGAAGCTGTCCGCGTCGGCGACCGAGGTGGTCAGCGGTTCGCCGAGCGGGGCGGTCTGCATCATCTGGAGGCGGACGCGGCGCACGGGCAGGTCGGGGCCGGCCAGCTCACGGACCAGGCCGCCGAGCCAGGCGCCGGTGCACAGGATGACCACGTCGCCGCGGTGCACGTCGCCGTGATCGTCACGGACGGCGCCGGCGCCGACGACCTCGCGGACCTCCCGGCCCGGCCTGAACGTGTAGTTCGGGGACTTCAGCAGCTCCTCGCGCAGGGCGAGCTGCGCGGTGCGCGGCTCGACGGCCGCGTCCCGCTCGCAGTACAGGGCGGCGGTGAAGTCGCCGCGCAGGGCGGGGTTCACGGCGCGCGCCTCGTCGGGCGTCAGCAGCTTGTGTCCGCGGGCGGCGGCGTCCTCGCGTGCCACGGCGGCCTCGGCGACGGCGAGCTCCAGATCGCCGCGGACCGGGGTCAGGGAGCCGTTCGGCCGGAAGCCGAGGCCCGGTACGCGGGCTCCGATCTCCTCCCACAGCTCCCGTGCCCGAAGCGCGGTCCGCAGCTCCTCGCCGCCCGCGCGTCCGCTCACCCAGATCTGTCCGAAGTTGCGCAACGACGCGCCGCGAGCCTCCGCCTCGCGCTCGATCTGTACGACCTCGTGGCCGCGTTCCACTGCTTGCCAGGCGTGCATGGTGCCCACCACGCCGGCTCCGACGACTATCACTCTCACGACGGCAACGCTCCTCGGGATCGGGTAACCGGAAGGGTCCGGCTGACAACGAGAGCGTGAACTGGCCATCACGTTTGGGCTAGACCCGTTATCTCTTCGTGACAATCGGCGCCGTGACGAACAGGCCGGATTCCGGACTTTTCAGCCGCGCAGATGGGTGGTGAACGAGAACCGGTCCCCCCGGAACAGCGTCCGCACCCGCTCCAGCGGCTGCCCGTCCGTGTCCCGGGAGACCCGGTGGATCAGCAGCATCGGCAGGGCGGGCGGCGTCCCGATGAGCAGGGCCTCGCGCGGGGTCGCCAGCACGGTCTCCAGGCGCTCGTCGGCGTCGCCGAAGACGATGCCCTGTCCGTTGAGGAAGGCGTAGAAGGAGGAGTCGGGGTCGAAGTCGGCGTCCAGCCGGGGCACCCGGGCCACGGCGACGTACGTGCTCTCCAGGCCGACCCGCTCGTCGTCGGCGAGCAGAAGGCGCTCCATGTGCCAGACGGGTTCGCCGCGTACGAGGCCCGTCTCGGCGGCGAGGGCCGCGGGGCAGGGGAAGCGGTCGAGCGTGACGAGGCCACGGCCGGGGGTGCGCCCCTGCCGCCGTACGCCCTCGGTGTAGCTGGCGAGGGAGAGGGGCTGTTCGAGCTTGGGCCCGGCGACGACCGTGCCCCGTCCCCGCCGCCGCAGCTTGCCCTCCAGCACCAGCTCGCGGATCGCCTGCCGGACCGTCTCGCGGGCGACCTCGTACTCCTCGGAGAGATCGCGTTCGGTGGGGAGGGGGTCGCCCTCACCGAGTTCGCCGACCAGGAGGTCGAGCCGGGCCTTCACCGCGTAGTACTTCGGGATCCGGCCGTGCTCCGGGATGCCCTGGCGCACGGGGGCGCCGGGAGCCTGGTTGTTCGGGTAGTCCACGCAGGGATCGTCGCAGACGGGGCGGGCGTCCTCAGCGGCGCCTCCGCGCGACCAGCAGCGTGATGCCGGCCAGGACGAGGGCCGCGGTGGTGGCGAACGTGGCACCGGGGGGTGTGAGGCCGGTGCGGGCCAGTTCGTCGGCGAGGGTGAGATGGTCGCGGGGGTTGTCGGCGCCGGGGGTCGCCGAGGGGTTCGCGGCGGCGGAGGCGCCGGGGGAGGCCGAGGAATCCGAGGAATCCGAGGAGTCGCGGTCGGCCGGGTCGGTCGGCGAGGTCGTGTCGGCCGCCTCGCCCTTACCGGTCGGGCGGGCCGGGTCGGCCGGGTCGGCGTCGATGGTGAAGCGGTAGTCGTTGGACTGGCCGACCCAGTCGCCGTCGCCCTCGTGACGCTGGACGACGGCCGCGTTGGCGGTGACCTTGTTCGGTACGGCGTCCGAGGTGACGGCGAGCCGGACCTTCACGGTGACGGTCTTGCGGGGGCCGACGGTGAAGCCGGGGAAGTCGCCGGAGTCACCGGACCCGCCGAAGGCGCCGACGAGTTCGTCCTCGTCGGTGGTCTCGAAGCGGACGGGGTGGGGGCGGGCACTGTCCGCGCCGCCGTCCGCACCACCCTTCGGACTGCTGCTCGGACTGCCGTCCGGGCTGCCGCTCGGGCTGCCGTAGAACTCCAGGCGGGGCTGGGACGGCTTGAGGGCTCGCTTGGCGTCGATGAGGACGACGACGGGATGGATGCCGGTGCAGGTCCGGCCGGTCTTGTTGGTGAGGTCCAGGTACCAGGTGCCGAATCCGCCGCCGGCCACGTAGGTGTCGGGTCCGCCGTGGAGGCGGGTCGTGAGGGGGAAGGCCCGGTCGTCGGTGGCGCAGCTGGGCAGCTCGGCCTGGGGCTCCGCGCGCACCGGGGGCGCCACGGCGAGGAGGGCGGCTGCTGCGAGGCAGAGGGAGGCGGGTGAGTGCAGTCGCATGAACACATGACCATGCCGGGTCGGGACGGGTTCCCGGCGGTGCCATTCCGTACGGCTTCGCAAATCCGCTCGATCAGCGCACGCCGCGGACGCATCCGGCCCTCGATCAGCGCACGCGCGCCGCGGAGCCCGAGGGCACGACCACGCCCCTCAACGCCTCCGACTCACCCCTCGGCCCGCCCGAACAACGGCGCCAGCAGCAACTGGGCCGCCCCCTCGGCGACCCCGCGCTCCCCGCCGGCGGCGACCCGCACCGGCACGGCGTCCTCGCCCGCGCGCCGGGCACGCTCGTCGAGGACGGCGGCGACCCCGCGTACGAAGGTCTCCGGGGCGGCTGCGACCGTACGGCCGCCCAGCAGCACGAGGTCTACGTCCAGCAGCGCGACCAGGTTGCCCGCGGCGGTGCCCAGCACCCGGGCCGCCTCCGCCAGGTCACCGCGCGCCACGGCGGCCAGGCACAACGCCTCGACACAGCCGCGATTTCCGCACCCACAGGGCGGGCCGTCCAGCTGAACGACCTGATGCCCGAACTCCCCGGCTCCGGTCCGGGTCCCCCGGTGCACCGCTCCCCCGATGACGAGACCGCCGCCGAGTCCTGCACCGAAGTGGAGGTAGGCGAAGGAGGCGGCGGAGGGGATGGGTGGGGTGGTGCCGGTCGCGGCGCTGACGGGTGGGGTGGTCCCCGTCGCGGCGGTGACGGGGGCCGTGGTGCCGGAGGCGGCGGTGACGGGGGCCGTAGTGCCGGAGGCGGCGGTGACGGGGGCCGTGGTGCCGGAGGTGGGGGTGATGGGTGCGGCGGCGCCCGAGGTGGAGGTGACGGGCGCGGCGGCGCCCGAGGTGGAGGTGACGGGCGCGGCGGCGCCCGAGGTGGAGGTGACGGGCGCGGCAGTGACGGGCGCGGTGGCCCCGGAGGTGCTCGTGCCGGACCCGGCAATCGTGGGCGCGGCGGCGCCGGACGCTGCTGTGCCGGAGTCAGTCGTGCCGGACGCTGCTCCGCCGGAGACGCTCGTACCGGACCCGGCAATGGTGGGCGCGGCGGTGCCGGACGCCATCCCTCCCCCGACCGAACCCCCGCCAGCACTCCCGCCCGCACTCCCGACCGCACCCCCCACCGCCAGCCCAAGCGCCGCCGCATTGGTGTCCTTGTCGACCACGACCGGCAGCGCGAGCCGGCGCGCGAGCACGTCCCGCAGTGGGAAGCCGTTCCATTCCGGGAACCCGGTGACCCGGTGCAGCACACCGCGCCGGTGGTCGAGCGGCCCCGGCAGCGCCACGCCGACGCCGAGTACCGCACCGGGCCGACCGCCCCCGGCCACCAGCTCCTCCACCTCCCGCACGGCCCGCTCGACGACCGTCTCCGCACCGGCCCCCAGGTCCAGCGGGGTCCGGCGCTGGGCGATCACGGCGCCGGTCAGGTCGCAGAGCACGGCCGTCAGCTCGTCCCGGTCCAGATGGACTCCCACGGCATGCCCGGCCTCGGGTACCAGCCGCAGCACCGTGCGCGGCTTGCCTCCTGTCGACGCCCGGCGCCCCGCCTCGGCCGCGAGCCCGTCCTCCCGCAAGCGGGCGGTGATCTTGCTGACCGCCTGCGGGGTGAGGCCGGTGCGCTCGGCGAGTTCGAGCCGGCTGATGCCCTCGGCACCGGCCGTGCGCAGCAGGTCGAGCACGAGCGCGGTGTTGTGACTGCGCAGGGCGCCCAGGTTGACCCCGCCGAGTCCGACACCGCTGCCAGTACCGGTACCGGTGCCACCCTTCGACCTGTTCACGCCACCAACCACGCCACCAACCACGTCATCGTCCGGGCCACTGTCCACACCACGCTTCACGCACCCATTGTCCCCGGCGCTTGCACTTTGGCAACAGCGTTGCGAAAGTGGGATTCATGAGTGCTACTCCCCTCCGCGTCGGCCTGGTCGGCTACGGCCTCGCAGGCTCCGTCTTCCACGCCCCGCTGATCGCCACCACCGAGGGGCTCACCCTGGACACGGTGGTCACGTCGAACCCCGAGCGGCAGAAGCAGGCCCGCACCGAGCACCCGGACGTACGCGTCGCCGCCACGCCCGACGAGCTGCTCGCCCGCGCCGACGACCTCGACCTGGTCGTCATCGCGTCCCCCAACAAGACGCACGTCCCGCTGGCGACCGCCGCCCTGAAGGCGGGCCTCCCGGTCGTCGTCGACAAGCCGATCGCCGGCACGGCGGCCGAGGCACGCGAGCTGGCGGCGCTGGCCGAGGAGCGCGGCCTGCTCCTGTCGGTCTTCCAGAACCGCCGCTGGGACAACGACTTCCTGACGCTGCGCCGACTCCTGGCCAAGGGCGAGCTGGGCGACGTATGGCGCTTCGAGTCCCGCTTCGAACGCTGGCGTCCGCACCCCAAGGGCGGCTGGCGGGAGTCCGGCGACCCGGCAGAGATCGGAGGTCTGCTGTACGACCTCGGCAGCCATGTCGTCGACCAGGCACTGGTGCTCTTCGGCCCCGTCACGCAGGTGTACGCCGAGGCGGTCGTCCGCCGCGCCGGCGCGGAGACGGACGACGACACGTTCATCGCGCTCACCCACGCGAACGGTGTCCGCTCCCACCTGTACGCCTCCGCGACGACCGCCCAACTGGGCCCGCGTTTCCGGGTGCTGGGCTCGAAGGCGGGCTACGTCAAGTACGGCCTGGACCCGCAGGAGGCGGCACTGCGGGAGGGGCAGCGCCCGGACACGACTGCCGGCTGGGGCACGGAACCCGAGTCGCTGTGGGGCCGGGTCGGCTCCGGCGAATCCCCCCTGACGGGCGGCGGCCGCGCCGAACCCACCCTCCCCGGCGACTACCCCGCCTACTATGCGGCCGTGACAAAGGCCCTGCTGGGCGGCGGCCCCAACCCGGTGACGGCCCTGGAGGCGGCATCCGCCCTCGACGTACTGGAAGCGGCAGCCCGTTCGGCACGCGACGCAGTGGTGGTGAAGCTGTGATGACCAGCAAGACGCACAACCCGGAGATCACCCCCAAGTTCCACCCGGAGATCACCCCGTCCCTGGAGGAGCTGGAGGCCCAGGAGCGCCGCCTGGTCTTCCACCAGTTCACGTATGAGGACGCCTGGGCCCTGGGCTCGCTGCTGGTCGAGATGGCCCGCGAGCGCCAGGCCCCGGTCGCCATCGACATCCACCGGGCCGGCCAGCAGCTCTTCCACGCGGCCCTGCCGGGCTCCACCCCCGACAACGACGCCTGGATCGCCCGCAAGCGCCGGGTGGTGGAGCGTTACGGCACGTCCTCCTACGTCGTCGGCGCCCGCTTCCGCGCCAAGGGCACGACCTTCGAGGACTCCTCCCGCCTGGACCCCGACACCTACGCGGCCCACGGCGGCTCGTTCCCCATCAACGTCGAGGGTGCGGGCGTCATCGGATCAGTGACGGTGAGCGGCCTGCCCCAGCTGGAGGACCACCGGATGGTGGTGGAGGCCCTGGAGCACTTCCTGGCGAAGCAGTAGGGGCAACGCTCTGCCTTTGAGGGGCGCGGGGAACTGCGCGACAAGCCACGGACTACCCGCAGCTGACAAACCGCCCGCAGTTCCCCGGCTCTCCCAGCGGAGCGCTCACGCGTCCTTGAATTCCTGCCGCTGCCGACCGAGCCCCTCGATCTCCAGCTCGACAACATCCCCGCCCCGCAGGAACGGCTTCGGCTCAGGCTGCCCCAGCGCAACCCCCGCCGGCGTACCGGTGTTGATGACGTCCCCGGGGTACAGGGTCATGAACTGGCTGACGTACCGGACGACTTCGGCGACCGGAAAGATCTGCTCGGCCGTGGTGCCGTCCTGCTTCAGCTCGCCGTTGACCCACAGCTTCAGCGCGAGGTTCTGCGGGTCCGGCACCTCGTCCGCGGTCACCAGCCAGGGCCCCAGCGGGTTGAACGTCTCGCAGTTCTTGCCCTTGTCCCAGGTCCCGCCCCGCTCGATCTGGAACTCCCGCTCGGACACGTCGTGCGCCACGGCGTACCCGGCGACGTACGCGAGCGCCTCCTCGGCCGACTCCAGATACCGGGCCGTACGTCCGATGACGACCGCGAGCTCGACCTCCCAGTCGGTCTTCGTCGACCGGCGAGGGACCAGCACCGTGTCGTTCGGCCCGACGACCGTGTCCGCGGCCTTGAAGAAGATGACCGGCTCGGCGGGCGGCTCGGCGCCGGTCTCGCGGGCGTGGTCGTGGTAGTTCAGCCCGATGCACACGACCTTGCCGATGCGCCCCAGCGGCGGCCCGACCCGCAGCCCGGCCGCGTCCAGCTCGGGCAGCTCACCGGCGTCCGCCGCGGCGCGGATCCGGCCGAGCGCGGCGTCGTCGGCGAGCAGCGGTCCGTCGATGTCCGGCACGACACCCGACAGGTCCCGCAGGGCCCCTTCGGCGTCGAGCAGCGCGGGCCGCTCCGCTCCCGCCGTACCGACTCGCAGCAGCTTCATGATCACAATCTCCCTCGATCGCGGGCGCCCGCCGACGGGTGCAGCCATCGGAGGACTGGTCGATCCTCCAAGGTCTACGGCCAGTCCGCAATACCCGGTTCACGTACTGGACCGTAGGCGACGGATCCCCGGCGTTCAGCGATAGAGCACAGCCCGCTCCACCGCGCTCCACGTCGTACTGGTCACGACGTACAGCGCGGCCGCCAGCGGCACCACGGCCACGGTGAAGAGCGTGAAGAAGGACATGAACGGCATGACCTTGCTCACGGCCCCCATCCCCGGCACCGGCTCCCCGTCGACCACCGGCACCGCCGGATTCGCGGCCATCATCCGCTTCGTACGGCCGTAGTTGAACGCGGCGACGCAGGCGACGACCACGAACAGCCCGACGTACACGAGCCCGGCGCCCCCGAACGCGCCGCCGTCGCCGAGCGCGTCCGCCCACCGGTCCCCGAGGGGCGCGGCGAACAGCTGGTGCGACAGCAGCTCGTTCGTCTTCCCGCCGATCGTCGTGTTCGAGAACAGGTGGTAGAGGAGGAAGAAGGCGGGCAGCTGGAACAGGCTGGGCAGGCACCCCGACAGCGGCGACACCTTCTCCTTGGTGTGCAGCTCCATCACGGCCTGCTGAAGCCGCTCCGGGTTCTTCGCATGCTTCTTGCGCAGCTCGGCGATCTTCGGCTGCAGTTCGGCCCGCGCCTTCTGCCCACGTGCGGAGGCCCGGGACAGCGGATGCACGAGCAGCCGTACGAGCGCGGTGAACAGGACGATCGCGGCGGCGGCCGCGGTGGCGCCGAACAGTGGCTGGAGCAGGTCGGCGAGTTGCTGAACAAGGTCGGCGAAAACGGACATGGGTGAGCCCTCCGGGGGTCTCGTCGTGCCGGTGCGATGAGAGAAATGCCGGAATTCGGCATGGCGGCATGACGACCCGCGCGGGGTCACACGTGGGAGGTGCTGGAGGTGCGTGCCCTACGCGACGGTCGCCGGGAGGGCGTGTCCGGGTGCCCTGGGCCGGGGCCGGCCCGAGGCGTCGGGGTCGCGTTGCGGCAGGAATGCCGTACGGCGGGCCCGGTCGCGGATGGCCGTACGCACGCGCGTGGGCGGCACCGCGGGCGCGGCGCGCGAGGCGAGGAGCGAGCAGACGGCGAACGCGGAACCGGCGGCGGCGGTCGCGGCCAGCGCGACGGTCGCGGAGAGGCTGCCGGTGTCGAGCAGCGCGATCTCAAGGAAGAGCATCACCAGCACGGCGGCGGGACGCAGACGGGTCCAGCTGCGGATCATCGGCGGCCCTCCCCTCGTACGGCTCACATCGAAACTCGTCCTGATGTTCGTTATACAGGACGCACCGGATCCGTCACGCCGCCGGTTCGGCCTCGATCGGCTGAAGCAGGCGCTTGGGCCTGAGCAGCGCCCGGCTGATCGGATCCGCCGGGTCCGGATCGAGTGCCGGTCCCGGCACCATCTCGACGTCCGGGACGGGCACGACGGTTCCGCAGGCGGGGCATTCGCCGTACGGGCCGAGTTCCGTGCCGCAGTCGGCGTGCCGGAAGACGCGCAGCTTCTCCTCGCCGAAGTGCTCGCGGCCCCACAGGCCGAGCGAGCGCAGGGTGGGCCACAGCGCGATGCCGCGGTCGGTGGGGACGTACTCGTCGCGCGGCGGCGACTGCTGGTACCGGCGCTTGTCGAGGATGCCCTCGGCGGTGAGCGCCTGGAGGCGGGCCGCGAGGACGGCGCGCGGGATGCCCAGGTGGACGAGGAAGTCGTTGTAGCGCCGGACACCGTAAAGGGCGTCGCGGACGACGAGCAGCGTCCAGCGTTCGCCGACGATCTCCAGTGCCCGGGCGATCGAGCACTCCTGTGTCGCGTAGTCCTTGCCCAGTGCCATGGCGCCCACTGTAACGCCTTTCCACCTTCTTGGTTCAATGAACGAACCTACGATGTTACGGTGGGGCACATGCCACGGTTCAATGAACGAACTCTCACTGCGGCGGCGCCCGGGACACAGGCCGCGCCCTCCCCCTCTCCCGCCGCGGAGCAGCCCGCGAACCCGCGTGCCACCCTCGCCCTCACCAGCGCCGCCACCGTCGTGGCCCTGATGACGTACACCGCGCCGATGGTCACGCTCCCGCAGACCGCCGCCGCCCTGCACACTCCGCTCTCCGCCCAGGCCTGGCTCCTGAACGGCACCCCGCTCGGCCTCGCCGCCCTCCTGCTGGTGGCCGGCAGCCTCGCCGACGACTACGGCCGCCGCCGGATCTTCGTCGCGGGCACCTTCGCCCTGGGCATCACCACGGCCCTGGGCGCCCTGACGACCACCACCTGGCTCTTCACGCTGGCCCGCGTCGCCCAGGGCGCGGCGAGCGCGGCCCTCCTCGCCAGCAGTCTCGGCCTGATCGTCCACGCCTTCCCGACCGCGCGCGGCCGCCTGCACGCGACCGGCGTCTGGGGCGCCTTCGTGAGCGGCGGCATCGCGCTCGGCCCGGTCGTCACCGGCGCGATGCCGAACTGGCGGCTCGGGTACGGCGTGCTGGGCGCCGCCGCGCTGATCGTGGCGGCCCTGTCGACGCGGGCCCTGACCGAGTCCCGCGCCCCGCGCGGCGGCCGGCCCGACCTCGCCGGAGCCGTCACCTTCGGACTGGCCCTGGTCGCCCTGGTGGCGGCGCTGACCCTGGGCCGGGACGGCTGGCTGCGGGCGCCCGTGGGCCTGCTGCTCCTGGCGAGCGTGGCCCTGCTCGGTCTCTTCGTCGCGGTGGAGCGCCGCTCGGCGACCCCGATGATCGACCTGTCCCTGCTGCGCCACTCCCGCTTCCTGGCGTCCTCCGCCGGCGGCCTGTTCACGGGGCTCGCGGTGATCGGCCTGTTCAGCTTCCTGCCGGCACTGCTCCAGCAGACGCTCGGCCTGTCCGCGATGGACACGGCCTGGCTGTTCCTCCTCTGGTCCGGCCTGTCCTTCGCGGTCGCCCTCCAGGCCCGCAGACTGTCCGGCCGGGTGTCACCGCGGTGGCAGCTGGCGATCGGCTTCGCCCTCCACGCGGGCGGCGCCCTGGCGATGCTGGGCGCGCTGGACGCGGGTTCCTGGCCCCGGCTGCTGCCCGGCCTGCTGCTGGCCGGCATCGGCAGCGGCCTGCTGAACGCCGCGCTGCCACTGCTCGCGGTGGAGTCCGTACCGGCCCAGCGCGCCGCGATGGGTTCGGGCGCCCAGCAGACCTTCCGCTACATCGGCTCCTGCGCCGGAGTGGCCCTGACCATCGCCCTCGCCACGTCCGCCGGCGGCGGCCTGGCACGGGGCGCGGACATCGCGATGACGGTGTCGGCGGGGCTGGCGCTGGTGGCGGCGGTGAGTGTGGGGGTGCTGCGGGAGCGGGCGGCGTGAGGCCCGCCCGGCGCGACCGCGTCGAGATCCGGCGGTGTGCGGCCGCCTAACGCGGCCGCATCGAGACGAGCTTGGCCCACACCACCAGCCGGTACCTCGACGTGTACTCCGGCGTGCAGGTGGTGAGCGTGAGGTAGTAGCCGGGGTCCTCGTACCCATGGCCCGGCTTGACGCCGGAGCGCGGAACGGGCCCGATGACACTGCCGTCACGGGCGGCGGTCTGCGGCAGGGTCTGGTCGACGGCGTACGTGTACGTCGCGCTCCGCGTCTCGACCCGCACGATGTCCTCGGGCGCGAGCCGGTTGATGTACCTAAAGGGCTCACCGTGGGTGTTGCGGTGCCCGGCGACGGCGAAGTTGCCGGCCTGGCCCGGCTGCCCGGTGCCGGGATAGTGGCCGACGTAGCCCTTGTTGAGCACACCCGCCTTGCTGACGCCCTCGGCGACGGGCACGCGGAGGCCGAGGCGCGGGATGCTGAGGATGGCGTAGGCCCGGGACCAGTCGGGGGCGGGCGGGTCCGCGGACCGGCGCCGGGTGCCGGGGGCCGGCTCGGACACCCCGGGGTCCGCGGAGGCGTCCGCGGGCGCGGGTTCAGCCGTGGCCGACGGTGCCGATACGGCCGTACGGGAGTCGCCGCCCGCTACGTCCCAGGCCCGCTCCAGGGCACGGACCTCACGCCCGGCGCCCTCCCTCGCCTCCCGGTTGGTCCACCACACCTGGTGAACGACCAGCAGCAGAAGCACCACCCCGACGGTGACGAGCACCTCCCCGCCACCCCACAGCACGCGGCGCCGCAGGGCCTGCCGCCGAAGCCCGCTGTGCTGCACGACGCGAACCCGCACCATCCGTGAGCCTCCTTCACCGGGCCGCCCGCACGACAAGGGGCGCCCGCACGATAAGGGGCGGGGCGCGAGGTCTCCAGAGCCGTACGCACACCAGTCGCGACGCCTCCCCCGACGCCGGTCCCGGCCCAGCCCTCACGCCCGCCTCAACACCCGCCCATCTCCGCCGTGTCCGACCCTCCGAACGCTTCCCCCACCCCTTCCTCCACAGGTTTGAGAAAGGGCTGTCAGAACCCTCGACAACCCCACACGCCACACCCGATGCTTCCTGACGGCACGAACGGGACAAGCCACGGAGCCGGTTCGACGACGACACCGCCGACACCGGCCGTTGAGCGAAGCGGGGAAGTCATGATCCGACGTAGAACTCTGCTGGCGGCATCGGGCGGCGCACTCCTCGGCAGCGCCCTGGCAACGGGCACCGCCCACGCGGACGCCACCATCGCCGTCAACCCCGGCACGTCGTACGGCACCTGGGAGGGCTGGGGCACGTCCCTGGCCTGGTGGGCGAACGCCTTCGGCAACCGGAACGACTTCGCCGACCTGTTCTTCACAACCAACTCGGTGACGTACAACGGCACGACCCTCCCCGGCCTCGGCCTCAACATCGCCCGCTACAACCTCGGCGCGTGCAGCTGGAACAGCGTGAACGGCGAGACGATGGTCGAGTCGCCGAACATCCCCGGCTTCAAGCAGATCGAGGGCTTCTGGCAGGACTGGAACAACGAGGACCCCACCTCCTCGGCCTGGGACTGGAGCGCGGACGCGAACCAGCGCGCGATGCTGACAAAGGCCACGGCTCGCGGCGCGACCACGGAACTCTTCGCCAACTCCCCCATGTGGTGGATGTGTTCCAACCACAACCCCTCCGGCGCGGCGGGCGGCGGCAACAACCTCCAGACCTGGAACTACCGCCAGCACGCCTCCCATCTGGCGGCGACAGCCCTGTACGCCAGGAACAACTGGGGCGTGAACTTCGCGACGGTCGACCCCTTCAACGAGCCGGCGTCGAGCTGGTGGACGGCGACCGGCACCCAGGAGGGCTGCCACCTGGACCCGGCCGTCCAGGCGGCCGTACTCCCGTACATGCGCAGCGAGTTGGACAGCCGGGGCCTCACGGGCATCCGCATCGCGGCCTCGGACGAGACGAACTACGACACGGCCCGCTCGACGTGGGGATCCTTCGGCACGTCGACGAAGGCCCTGGTCTCGCAGGTCAATGTGCACGGCTACCAGGGCTCGGGCGGCCGTAGGGACCTCCTGTACACGGACGTGGTGACGACGTCCGGCAAGAAACTCTGGAACTCGGAGACGGGCGACAGCGACGGCACCGGCCTCACCATGGCCTCCAACCTCTGCTACGACTTCCGCTGGCTGCACCCGACCGCCTGGTGCTACTGGCAGGTCATGGACCCGTCGACGGGCTGGGCGATGATCGCGTACGACGCGAACACCCTCCAACCCACCACAATCCAGACCAAGTACTACGTAATGGCCCAGTTCAGCCGCCACATCCGCCCCGGCATGCGGATCCTCGACACGGGCGTGAGCTACGCGGCGGCGGCCTACGACGCGTCGGCACGCCGCCTGGTGATCGTGGCGGTGAACACGTCGACGTCGGCCCAGACATTGACCTTCGACCTGTCCCGCTTCACGACGGTGAGCGGCGGCTCGGGCGGCCTGGTCCCGCGCTGGAACACGGTGACGACGGGCGGGGACCAGTACCGGGCGTACGCGAACACGTACCTGAGCGGGAAGTCGGTGGCGGTGCCGTTCGCGGCGCAGTCGGTGCAGACGTTGCAGGTCGACGGGGTGGTGATCTGAGGGGGGGTGAGGGGGGTGAGGGGAGGGGTGATCTGAGGGGGCGATCTGAGGGGGATCTAGGGGTTGCCGGAACGATGCTGCTGGTCGCGCTGCCGACGGTGAACGTCCGCGGCCCCGCCGCCGCAACGACGCCCGCCCGGCCCGCCGGCCGGCCGGCCATGGCGCCCTTGATCACGGCCCCCGGTAAGCCACGCCCCGTTACCTTTCTCATGGCCCTGCAACGGGGCGCCTGGCCCCCGGGTCCGGTATGGCTGTTTGCCCCCTGTCGAGGTGATGACCTGGGGGGTGTTGCCGCCGGGCTTCGGGGCACCGCTTGACCGCTGATGAGGGGCCTGACGACCGCCCGGGTCCGGTGCAACGCCGGGCCGCTTGCCGGGTGGCATGTCTGCGTAACGTGGTTGCCGGCGTGTGGTGCCGCAGGGACGGCCAGGAACTGCACATCGAGTACGCGTAGAAGGATCTGGGGGCACGTGAGCATGGTCGACACCGTCGATATACGTCTGTTCCTCGGTCTGGACCTGGGCAAGGAGTTCCACCACGCCCATGGTCTGACCGAGCAGGGCAAGACCGTCCACGACAAGCGGCTGCCGAATACCGAGCCGAAGCTGATCGAGCTGTTCACCAAGTTGGTGGCGAAGTTCGGCACCGTTCTGGTCGTGGTCGACCAGGTCGCCAATATCGGTGCCCTGCCGATCACCGCGGCCCGCGCGGCGGGCTGCCGGGTGGCCTACCTGCCCGGACTCTCGATGCGGCGGGCTGCCGACCTGTATCCCGGCGAGGCCAAGACCGATGCCCGCGACGCGTTCGTCATCGCCGACACCGCCCGCACCCTGCCGCACACCCTGCGCGCGATCGACCGCGACGACGAGACGCTGGCCGCGCTGACCATGCTCACCGGCTACGACAACGACCTGGCCGGCGAGGTCAACCGCACCACCAACCGGCTGCGCGGCCTGATCTCCCAGATCCACCCCTCCCTGGAACGCGTCCTGGGCAAGCGCCTGGCCTACCCATATGTCCAGGCCCTCCTGACCCGGCACGGCTCCCCCGCGAAGATCAGGAAGCTGGGCCGGGCCCGCTGCCAGGCCCTACTCACCGCGCATGGCTCGCGCAAGGCCAAGCACCTGACCGAGGAGATCTTCGAGGCACTGGCCGAGCAGACCCTGATCGTCCCGGGCACCGAGACGTCCGCGCTGATCGTGCCCGGCCTGGCCGCCCAGCTCGCCGCCGCCCACAGCCGGCGGCAGGCCACCGAGCGGGAGATCGCCGCCCTGCTGGAGGCCCTCCCTCTTTTCCACCTCCTGACGTCGCTGCCCGGCATGGGCGTCAGGACCACCGCTGCCGTGATCGTCGCGATCGGTGACGGCACCGGCTTCCCCACCGCCGGACACCTCGCCTCCTACGCCGGACTCGCCCCCGCCACCAAGTCCTCGGGCACCTCCATCCGCGGCGAGCACGCACCCCACCGCGGCAACCGGCTCCTCAAACGCGCCTTGTTCCAGGCCGCGTTCGCCGCGATCGGCTGCAAGTCCGATCCGTCCTCGCGGATCTACTACGACCGCCAACGCGCCCGCAACAAGACCCATACACAGGCGATCCTGCGACTGGCCAGGCAACGCGTGAACGTCATCCACGCGATGATCCGCACCGGCACCCTCTACGAACCCCGCACCCTAGGTCTCGCCGCCTGACACCCGCACCACCCCCTACCTGTTCCAGCCCGCTCCACCCCGCCACCGGCACGTCCACCCCTGCCAGGCGGCCACCAGGCTGCCCGCACCGCACCCGATTCACCGGGAACGTCCCGCTTCGCGGAACGTTCCCGAAAACCATCACGAACCCCTACAAGTCAACCCCGCCAGGGTTGACGAAACAGATAGGGGCACCCCCCCAGCGCCCGGCGCCCGGGAACAGCCTGGACCAGGCAATATCTGCCCCCTCTTCCCCCTCTCCCCTCCGCTCGGCCATCCACGGGCAGTACGGTGTCCCCCATGCGCCCCGACACGCCTGCCGAAAACGTCGACCACACCGCCGAGGCGGCACGCCTGGAGCGAACCGCCGGCCTCTACCCCGAGGACGCCGAGGCCCTGCTCCTCCAGGCCGCGGCCCACCTGGAACTGTCCGGCGACCGCCCCGCCGCGACCGCGCTCTACGACCGCCTGCTGTCGTCGTCGACGCCCTTGGACAACCCCCATCTGGTACGAGCCCTGAAGGCATCGAACCTGTGGGAGTACGGCCACGAGGCAGAGGCCCGCGCGATCATCGAGGGCGTCCGCTCGTCCTCCCCCCGGGACCCGGCAGCGTGGGTGATCGTCGCCGAGGCCCTGGAGTCCCACGACGAGTTGGAACAGGCGCAGGAGGCCTTCACGGAGGGCGTACAGCTCCTCCTGACGGACGTGGCGGAGCCCCCGTACTCCGCCCATCCCCTCCTCTTCGGCCGCCACCGCGTACGCCGCATGCTGGGCGTGGCCCACGACGAGTGGGACACCTTCGCGGACACCCTCCACTCGATGCCGATCTCCCTGGACGAACTCCACGACCCGAAGCGCGTCTGGTCCCTGGGCTCGGACAACCCGGCGGAGCTGGAGGCGGAGATCTCGCGGCTGCGGGCGGAGCTGGGCGCGTACCGGGAGGCGTTGTCCCGCCCGTTCCCGGTGGCGGTACTGCACTGGACGGCGGACGAGCTGACGGAGTTGGTGTCGGCGTACCCCTCGCTGTCGGCCGAGTACCCCTCCCACGAGGAGCACCTGGCGACGATAGAGGGCTCCCTGAGGGAACTCTCCTCCTCCGGCACCCCGAACCTGGGCATCGTGACGGGCACGCTCCCGTCCTACGAAGCCTTCGCCGCCTCGGAGCTCTCGTCCCCGGAGGACACGACCCTGCTTCCGCAGTACGCGACGACGCTGGCGGCGCGGGGGCGGGCGGTGGCTTGGCCGCCGCAGCGGGGGGCTGGGTGCTGGTGTGGGTCGGGGCGGGGTTATGGGGAGTGCCACGGGGCTTAGTCGTGCCACGGCCCCATCTTGCTGCCCGAGCACTCGCCGTTTACAAGTGAGGCTGGACGACCAACACACGGCAAGCCGCTTGAGGCTAAGGAAGTGCATAAGCCTCGGCCGACGCCCCACACGCCGGCAGAATACTCATGTGCCAGATGCCGTCCCGTCCTCCCCCTCCGTCTCCGCTCGCATGAGCCGACAGGTCTCGCGCGACACGGCACCCGAGGTCGCGGTCCGGCGGCTCCTGCACGCGGCAGGCCTGCGCTATCGGGTGAACGTGCCCGTCCCCGGTGCGCCTCGCCGCACGATCGACATCGTCTTCGGCAAGGTCAAGATCGCAATCTTCATGGACGGTTGTTTCTGGCACGGATGCCCCCAGCACGCGACCCAACCCAGGGCGAACGCGGAATGGTGGCGCGCCAAGCTGGACAGGAACATGTCTCGTGATCGTGAGACGACTGATCATCTACGTGCTGCCGGCTGGACCGTCCTGCGGTTCTGGGAGCACGAGTCCGCCGTCGATGTCGCACGCCAGATCGCAGACGCTGTCGCAGCGCGGCGTCCCCCTCCCGGACAACCCTGAGATCGAGGCACCGTCTCCGGTTCGAGTCACCTCGGGCACCTGCACCATAGCGGCTGGAGCGAGTGCTGCGACGCAAGCCCCGCAACCTCTTCGGCATGACGCACGATCGTTGCTCTGGTTTCCTGTGTTGGCGCTCAGCTCACCTAATAGTGTGTAGGCCTCAAAGGGCAGGGGGTGCCAGCGCTCGCCCAGGTGCCTGTGCCGTTCACGGAGCAATCCACGGATTCGGGCAGGCGCTGCGGGTCGGCTGGCCTCAGCGAGCAGGAACGGGGAACGGTCGACTCTCATGACCGACGAATTCGACGGTATGTATGAAACGTTCAAGGCGCTCTTGGACATGTTTCCTCCTTCGGAGGGCGTCAAGCGCTTGGAGCAGCTCGGCGTCAGCCCGGAAATCGTCGAGCGGATTCGGGAGCGGCACGAGCAGCAGACCATACGCATCAAGGAGATGGACGAACCGCACGCGGTGGTCATGGACAACCGCGACACCTGGTACACGGGCCCGCAACCGAAGGACAAGTGTTGGCCGGCCGTCGTCGATCTCCTTCGCCAGGACGGCTGGCCCCAGGATCCCGCGATCAACAGTCTCGACGACTCCTCCACTCGCGTCGTCTCACTTCTGAACCATCCGAAGGAAAAATCATTCTCCACCCGGGGCCTCGTGGTCGGCTATGTACAGTCCGGCAAGACGACCAACTTCACCTCGGTCATGGCCAAGGCCGCCGACCGCGGGTACAAGTTGTTCATCGTCCTCGCAGGCATCCACAACGGTCTGCGCCGCCAGACCCAGGCGCGCCTGGTGCAGCAACTCGTTGAGCCGAAACCCTCGATGTGGTCACAACTGACCGGGCTCGAAAAGGACTTCACACCGCAGGAGAATCCGGCCTCCTACTTCGGAAAGAGCAACAAGACACGCGTGCTGTGCGTGGTGAAGAAGAACGCGGCGGTGCTTCGCAAACTGGCCCGATGGCTCGAGAAGGCGTCCGACTACCTCGAGGACTGCCCCGCACTGGTCATCGACGACGAGGCCGACCAGGCCACGGTGGCAACGAATTCGATCAACCCGCTGATCCTCGACATCATGGGCACCCTGCCGAGATGCGCGTATGTCGGGTACACGGCCTCGCCGTTTGCGAACCTGCTGATCGACCCGAGCGCCAAAGACCTGTACCCCGAGCATTTCGTAGTCAATCTGCCCAAGCCACAAGGGCACTTCGGCACCGAGGTCCTCTTCGGGCGCTACGCGCTGGACGGCGAGGACCCTGAGCAGGTCGACGACGGTTACGACATGATCAGGTCCGTCCCCGTTGAAGACATACCGCTCGTGCGCCCTGGGACGAGAGCCGACGTAGAAGGCTTCGAACCCGTCATCACCGACACCCTTCGCAGGGCAATTGAGTATTTCTGGCTGGTCGCCGCCGCGAGACGCGTACGCGGCACCGGCAACCCACACAGCACGATGCTGATTCACACGAGTGTCAACACGTCCGTGCACAACAGTTTCGGAAGGCCGCTGAAACACCTGCGCGACCGGTCGGCACGCTCTTTGGCAGACCCCAAGTTCCTCTCGCGCCTGCGTGGCCTGTGGGAAGGGGAAACCGATCGTGTCCCAGCTGAGGACTTCGGTGAGGCAAGAGTGCCGTTCGATCATCTGGTGCCCGAGCTACCGCACGTTCTCGGCAACTGCCGCATCATCATGGACAACTCCAGCAGCGAGGACCGCCTCGACTACGAGAACGGCCCGGTCGTGGCAATAGCCGTGGGTGGCAACACCCTCTCGCGGGGCCTGACTCTCGAAGGCCTTTCTGTCAGCTACTTCGTCCGCGCCGTCTCCGCCTACGACACACTCCTGCAGATGGGCCGGTGGTTCGGCTTCCGGGGCGGCTACGCCGATCTGCCCCGGATCTGGATGACCGACGAGTTGGCCGAGTGGTTCCGGCATCTGGCCACCGTCGAGACCGAGATGCGTCGCGACATCGACATCTACATGACCGAGGACGAGACACCTCTCACCTTCGCCGTGCGCCTGCGCACGCACCCTGCGCTGCGGGTGACCGCGGCCGCCAAGATGCGCGGTGCCGTCAGAGCAGCTGCGTCCTACGGCGGCAAGCGGGTCCAAACCCGCTACTTCCACACCAACGCCCACTGGCTGCGCGGGAACATCAATGCCGCACGCACCCTGGTGACTTCCTCGGTTGCGAACGCTGTGAGGGTGGAAGACCGCGCAGGAGAAGGCCGCTACGTCTTCCGTGACGTGCCGCACGACGTGGTGATCACCTTCCTGGAGTCCTACAAGTTCCACGAGAAGTCCCCGGAGAACGACGCCGATCTGATCGCCGGCTACATCCGGAAACGAGTCGCAACGGCCGGCTCACTGATGCGGTGGAACATCGCCATCGTCGGCAATCCCCGTGGCAAGGGCGAGGATTTCACCTTCGCCCACAACGTGGCCGTGGGGCTCAATGCGCGTGCCCGTCTCGCCATCGCCGGTGCGGACCCGGACTTCGCAGACATCAAGACGCTCATGAGCCGTCGCGACGCCGCCGTCGATTTGGACGGCGACACCGGGAAGCTGACCGAGAAGGGCATCAAGGACATGCGCCGTGACAAGCTTCCGGACACGGGCCTGCTGGTGGTGTACCCGATCGACAAGGTGTCGGAGCCGAGCCCGTCGAAGAAACTGCGTGCGCCTCTGAACGCCGACGACCACGTGATCGGCGTCGGCCTCGTATTCCCCGAACCGTGGGACTCGGACAGCACCGTGGAGAACTACATCTCCGCCGACCTCTCCAACGTACGCATAGAGGACGAGGACTACAGCCTCCTCGACAGTGAGGACGCATGAACGAGGAGGCCCTTCGCAAGCTCATAGAGGATCGTTGGACCGCCCTCGAGGCCGAACAGACCACTGGT
The DNA here is from genome assembly GCF_045162795.1 of Streptomyces sp. NBC_01017. Classification (NCBI taxonomy): domain Bacteria; kingdom Bacillati; phylum Actinomycetota; class Actinomycetes; order Kitasatosporales; family Streptomycetaceae; genus Streptomyces; species Streptomyces sp. NBC_01017. The sequence continues at coordinate 6,717,515 of NZ_CP108683.1, read as the reverse complement.
GAACGAAGGCTGAGAGTCTCGCAGTTGCCAGGAGCCGGTGAGAGCGGGGCGCTGGCCGTGGCCGTCGACCACAGCGGACACCGCCATGTCCTGGTGCCGATCCACGCCCACCGCAAGGTTCGCCCCGGCCTGGACGGACCCGTACTCCGCCTGGTCAGGCGGGCTCTGGAGGACGAGGAGACCTACCAGGCCTATGCCGACCTCGTCTGCCTGCGCAACGACCTCAGCGATCTGTTCACGGAGCTGTGCGTCGACGTGCTGGGCGCGGTCAATGAGCTGCCCGGCAACCCGACCAGGGCCCTTTATCGCGTTCTGGACCGATGGAAGGCCCTTTTCCAGACAGAAGGGACACTGCTTGGTCCCGATCAACTTGCGGGTCTGTTCGGCGAATTGCTGGTACTCAATCGGCTTCTTCAGGAAGACCCGAGTGCGCATCGACTTTGGCGCGGCCCCGAAGGGCATTGCCATGACTTCGCGGCCGGAGCCACCGCTGTCGAAGTGAAAACCACCACCGCCAGTGCGGGGCGAAGAGCACGAATCCACGGACTGGACCAGCTTGCGGCACCGGAGGGCGGAACCCTCTGTCTGTCCTGGTTCCGCCTGCGACGCACAGCCGGGAACGAGGCAGGCATCGCGTTCCTGGACTTGATCGAACAAACACTTCGGCTCTGCGACGACGAAGGAGCAGTGCTCGATCTGCTCGGCGCCGTCGGCTATCGCTCTTCGGACTCCGACCGCTACCAGGACGTGCGCTTCCTGATCAGCGAGGAGCGGTGGTACGAGGTCGGTCCCGGCTTTCCAGGACTGACGGGCCGGGCACTCGTCGCGGCCGGTGTACCCATCTCAGTACTGGACGTCGAGTACACCATCGACCTGTCCGGTGAGGCCCCCGCCCCTCTGCCGTCCGACGAGGTGTCCCAACTGATCGAGAGCCTGATCCAGGAGTCTGCATGACGGAGCCGCGCTGGTTCTCCCAGCCCTATCCTCCGGAGGGCGCGAGCGCCGCCGAAGGAATCCGCAACCAGCTGGGACGTCCGGAACTCGACCTGCTTACCATTCTGGTGCGCGAGTCTGCTCAGAACAGCTGGGATGCCCGTATCACACGGTCCTCCTCTCCTGTGGAATACCGCATCGACGTGTGGACGGTCGGGCCGGCTCATACCGGCGCGTGGCGAGAGCTCCTGCTCAACCACGCACCCGCGAGCGCAGAGATCTTTCCGTTGCGCGACACCCTGAGGCACGGTGCGGTCCAAGTCCTGGCCGTCTCCGATCGTGGTACGCGAGGCCTCGGAGGCCCCACTCGCGCAGACGACGCAGTGGGCTCCGACCGAGACTTCGTCTCCTTCATCCGCAACATCGGTGAACCGCGCGACACCGCCCTCGGTGGTGGCACCTACGGCTTCGGCAAAGGCATCTTCTACCTGTTGTCCAAGTCCGGAACCGTCCTTGTGCACTCTCGGTGCCGCACCGCGGAGGGAGGCCACGAGACCCGACTGATCGGCTGCACTCTCTGGAAGAGCTACGTGGCCGGTGAACCCGGAGGAGACCGTCGCTACACCGGTCGGCACTGGTGGGGAGACACGTCGGGGGAGGTCGTCGAGCCCCTGGTCGGGCGGGAGGCAGAAGCCACGGCCCAACGTCTGGGCCTCAGCCCCTTCGAACCCGACGAGACAGGGACGACGGTCTTGGTCATCGATCCGAACCTGGATGAACTCCCGACGCATGCGGCAGCCGACTACCTGGCGGAGACCATCACTTGGCACCTGTGGCCGAAGATGATTTCCATCGGTGGCGGGCCGCCCGCCATGAACTTCGCCGTGAGCTGTGACGGCGTCGAACACGCCGTGCCGGACCCCCGGGAAACGCGCCCCCTCAACATGTTCGTCGCCGCGTACGAGTCAATGGTCGGCCCGGACGGCAAAGTCCTGCACTGCAGGAAACCCAAGCAGTATCTCGGGCGCCTCGGGCTCGTGAAGCGCATCATGCCGCCGTTGGAGCCGACGCGGGCCTCACGCATGCTCGACATCGAGGACGTCGTTCATCACGTGTGCCTGATGCGGCCGGCAGAGCTCGTGGTCACGTACCACCCCGGGCCCAAGCCCCCCAGTGTCAATCAGGGATACGCCGGAGTCTTCCGCGCCGACGAAGCAATGGACGAGATCTATGCGAAGGCCGAACCGCCGACACACGACGCTTGGCATCCGCAGTCGCTCGTGAGGCCCGAGAGCACCTTCGTTCATACGACGTTCCGGCGCATCCACGAGGCTCTCGACAGTCTGCTCTCCCTGGGCGGTGGCGCCCGCACCGGAACCAGTAACATCGCGCTCGGCGCGGCCAGTTCACTGTTTTCAGGGCTGGTCGGTGGGGCGTGGGGAATCGGTGGGGCCACAGCCTATTCCAAGCCCGGCAGTACCGTCGCACGAGCCTCGAAGTCGGACAGCACAGAGGAAACAGCACCTCGTCCGGTACCCAGCCGTTCCCTCCTCACACCGGCGCCTTCCACTACGGATCGGCCCACCGCCGGCGGAACGACCGCGCCGGTTGGACTCGACTCCGACATCGAGTCGTCCATCGATCTACCAGGGACCGGCGTAGCGGGTGCGCCGCGCCGACGTCCACGGGTGCAGTACGTCGGCGAGCCCTACTACGACGATCGCGGCGAAGCTTCCGTACTGGTCCAGGAGTTTCGACTGCCTGTGCCCGGACCACAGCAGATTCGAATCGATCTGGCCGTCACTCTTCCCGGGACCGGCGGGCGTGAGACGGATCCGCCCATTGGGGCAAGTATGCCTGTGCTCATCGGATGGGAGGACGAAACCGGACGCGTGTATCCGGCCGAGCCATGCGTCGTCGAGGGCAGTGAATCCGTCTGGCGGGCTCTTGTCAGACCGGCGCCGGACACCATGACCGAGATCGGCATCAAGGTCGAGGCGGTAAGAACCTCGTGACTCGGCGTGTTCTTCCCTATCGCATCCCTTCCGAGGACGTAGTCACCACCGCGGCATGGCTGCTGGTGACCCCGGACGGTGAGATCGACCTGCCTGAAGCCCTGCCGGACTGGGACTACCAGATGGACCTGCACCTCCGCAGGACCGTGCGTGTCGACCTGGACCGAGCACGAGCACAATGCGGTCTGCCGGCCGAGGCAGCGCTCGTACTCGCAGCTGTGTGGACGGCCACCGGATCCAACCTCAGTGGACCGGCTCAGCGTCTGCGCCTGACCGAGGGCGGCACGAGCAGCGTGGAGCTCGAGGTGCGGCTACGGGGCGCCGATCTGGGCGGGCTGCTCATGCTCGACACCGTGCTTGTGCTGGCCGAGCGCAGGAGCGATGCCCGCCCCTCGTCCCCCCGGCGAGCGGGCTCCGTATTGTGGAGCGACCGGACTTTTCTGCGTCTCCAGGGCGACGCACCGCAGTTCCCCATGGCCGTGATCGACTTTGCGCTGACCTCCTTCCCCGACCACGCCGCCTGGCACCTGCAGATCAGTGGAAGCCTGGAGAGCGCGACGATGGGCTCCCTGCTCCTGCTCGTCAACGAGCGGAACACGGTCACCGCCACCGCGTTCGAGAACGCGGGCAAGCCTCGCCCTGTGGATCGGATCGTGCTCTCAGCCGTGTATGCAGACGCTGCCCGGATCATGGTCGAACACGCGCTGCGCAACGACGATTTCGCTGAGGACTCCGACTTCCCCGAGGGCTCGTTGGGCGCCACCATGCTGAGCCTGTTCGACCAACTGTTCCCAGGGCAGTCGATCACCGACATTCGTCTGCGCCAACGGCAGTCCCCAGCGCTGTTCGCCTCGGATCTGCAGGCGGCGGTCAAGATCTTCGAGGTGTCCTGATGAGCTTCCTCTACCCCCGCTTGCTGGCCGCACAGGCAAAGCCGCTGTTCGACGAGTACCGGCACCTCGCAATCGAGGAACTGACGAGTCGAGTGGCCACGTCCCACGACTCCGCGGTGTATGTAGCCACTGGTGGCGACCGAATCTCCTCGGCTCGGCTTCAAGAACTACGCTCGGGAGTCGTCGACCTCGCCAAACAGGCCGGTTTCCCCGACGACTCCGATCGCGTCCGCAATGCCGACTTCGACCTTCGGCTCGCCGCTCTGTTGCACGCCGAGACGGGCATGGTGCCGGCCGAGGCCGCCTCCCGGGACGTCTGGGCCTTTCTGGCACTGGTCCTACTGCCCGATGTCGCCTTCTGGCGTTATCCCCAGCCGCCCAAAGACCGTGTCTTGGGCACGGACCTCACTCGGCACGTCTTCGGCCGGCTGTGGTGGCGGGCCCAACTCGTGCGTTCCTCCGACGCCCCGGAGCCGTACGGCGCCCTCAGCATTCTCGGTGAGGCCGCCTTCGACCAGATCTACGCCCGCCGGGCAGCGCTCGGCGGAAGTCCGCACATGGTCCGAGCCATCCTCCGCGTTTGGAAAGACCTCGATCTGACCGGTCTGAATGAACGCGAGACGTTGCGTGACTTCCTCAAGCGGCTGTTGCGGCTTGCACCCTTCGTGCTCTTTGACGGGATCGAGGAGCACGCCCTGGACCAGGAATTGCGCGCGGTTGCCGAGGAATCCGTCAACGCCCAGCGCGCAGCGTCCACGTCTGCGCCGCTTGAGGAGGAGCTCACGACGCCCAGCACGACTCCGGCTGAGACAGCTGAGCCACGTCGATTCCGCTCGGTCGAGATCTGCGCCGGGGCCGGAGCGCAGGCGCTGGGACTGGAGCAAGCCGGATTCGACCCCGTCCTACTCATCGACAGCAAGGCCGATGCCTGTTTCACGATCGATCTGAATCGGCCCGAGTGGGACGTGATTTGCATCGACGTCGCGCAGTTCCGTCCCAGCGAGCGCCCTGAAACCATGGGTGTCGACTTGGTCAGCGGGGGGCTCCCGCGTGTGAAGTCTCCTGCCAGTGTCGGGCGAGCGGAGGACCTGGAGGAACGCGGCGTACTCCGAGCAGCGATGGCGCTGGTACGCGCCATCAGACCAAAAGCCGTGCTCCTGGAGAACGTTCCCGATCTGGTCGAGAGCCCAGCCTTCGCGTCCGACCGCGCATGGATTGAAACCGAGCTCAGGAATGTCGACTACCACTGGAGTTGGCGAGTCCTCAATGCCGCGGACTTCGGCGTTCCACAAAACCGCAGCAGCGGCTTCCTGGTCGCACTGCAAGAGCCCTACTTCTCACGATTCTCCTGGCCTGAACCGAATGAGATGCCGCCGCCGTCCGTCGGCCGGGTCCTTGGAGCTTCCATGTCCGCACACGGGTGGCCCGGCGCCGAGCGCTGGATCAAGGGCGCCGACCGCATCGCACCCGCCCTCGTAGGCGGGTCCGACCGCCGGGGAGGCGCCGATCTCGGTCCCACCGGCACCAAGAAGGCGTGGGCCACGCTCGGCGTGAACGGCAACAGCCTTGGTGACGAGCCTCCAGGAGCCGACTTCCCGGCGGACGGCCAACCCAAGCTGACGGTCGAGCAGGCCGCGTTGATCCAGGCGTTCCCTCAGGAATGGCGGTTCTCCGGTGGCAAGACGTCCAGGTACCGTCAGATCGGTCACGCGATGCCACCGCCCCTGGCGGCTGCCGTCGGCCGCTCCATCTCGGCCGCCCTGCGCGGCTAAGATCCCACCATGAGCACGCCCCGTCTCGTCGCCCCCGAGCCCATCACCGTCCTTGATCTTTTCAGTGGATGCGGTGGCTTCACTCAGGGGTTCCATGAGTTTCGCCCGAAGGTGGCGGAGGATGACGGACCCGTGTTCCGCAGCGTCGCAGCAGTTGAACACGATCGCGCTGCAGCGGCCACGTACGGAGTCAACTTCGGCAGCAGCTCGGACAGCGGGCTCCCGGGTGCGCGTGTCCACCTCGAAGACATCGAGGACTGGAAGCCGACAGAGGAGGCCCTCCACGCGGAAGTGGTGGTCGGAGGGCCTCCCTGCCAAGGCTTCTCAGCCCTGAATCGCCACAAAAAGGGCGTCGAACGAAACCGACTGTGGGAGGAATACGTTCGCATTGTCGGCAGAATTCGCCCCAAGGTTTTCGTCATCGAGAATGTCGACCGATTCCTCAAGTCGGACGAGTTCCACAATCTACTCAGCGAAGTAAAAGAGGGCGGCCGACTTTCGGAATATCGGCTCGTCGATCCGCCCGGCCATGAACCGGCCGATACAGATGAGCAAAAGCATCGGCGCTACCTTTTGAATGCTGCCGACTACGGCGCAGTCCAAGCACGTCGACGGGCGATCGTGATTGGTGTCCGCAAAGATGTCGACACCGGTCGCACGATGACGTATCCCTCGACCACACACGTCCGACGCCCAAAACGCAGCACCAGCATCCCGGCTCAGCCGCTCGACGGCGTCGACTTGGAGCCGTCGTACTGGCAGGCGGTCGACGGTGTTTTCGATGAATCGGAGCTACTCGAACTCCGAGGCACTGAACTTCCGGACGGGAAGGAATACGTCCTTGACGTGGATGCCGTCCTTCCCGGAATTTTCACGACCACCGACCTCCACTTCGGCCGCAATCCGGAGACACTCTCGAGGGCTCGCTACCGAGCAATTCCCAAGGGCGGCAACCGTAAAGACCTGAGTGGCAAGTGGTACACGCTGGACCGGGACGGCGAAATTCGAATCTTTGACACCTCGAACCCGGCAGGGGTGAGGACGCCGGTCAAATACCTCTCGACCGAGAGTTGGGACAACCACAACACCGGTACTGGCGACGTCATGGGCCGGCTTCGATTGGGTGAGCCTTCGGTGACCATCCGCACCGAGTTCTTCAAGCCGGAGAAGGGCCGTTACCTCCACCCCACCGACGCTCGCCCCATCACCCACTACGAAGCTGCCCGCATCCAGGGCTTCCCGCTCGGCTTCCGCTGGTGCGGATCGAAGACCGACATCGCACGCCAGATCGGCAATGCCGTACCCATCCCGTTGGGGACGGCCATTGCCTCAGCAGTCCACGCCTACTTGCGCGGCTGACCACAACCGCGCGCTCGCATTTCGTCGAGCTTGAGCCACCTCACTGTCGATCACGTCGATCACCACCTCTTCGACCATCATCGCGTCCGTCCACGACGGGCCCGAATCACGAGGCGGCCTTGCAGCCCTGGAAAGGGTCAACGGCGGCTTCAGCCTCGTAACGCCGGGGCCGCCCACGTGACCGTTCGGCGCTGCGAGGCTCGTTGCCAGCTCACACCAAATCACCTTTCGGTCGGGATGGAGTAGGAGACTCCCAGCGGTCGGCGAAAGCATCAATCAGTACCATGCCGCTTCCACAGCCAGAGTCGGAAGCAGCGTCGACGAGGACAGGGAGGGCACGCGTACAGGGGGCGTGGACCTCTTTCTGCAGACGAGTTCCGTTCATGGTGACCATGAGGGTGGTCGGGTCCCGACGCCGAGATGTGCGACGAATTTGGACACCAACTCACATACACAGAGCTGGGCTTCGTCGCCGATGTCATGCAACCCCAGATGCCCAGACGCAACCGCATGATGCGGCGCTGCGCCGCCGAGGTGAGCGTGGCCCCCATCCCCGGCTTCAACCTGCATGGCGATGACCGCGCCCACTATGAACTCGTCTCCACCGGGGTGGACATCACCGATCCGGACGAACTCGCCCTCCACGACAAGGCGTTCGGTGCCCTGCGCAATGCAGCGAGCTATGGCGACGCGGCGAAGGAGCTGATCCGTAAGGCTTCGGCCTTCTGGAGTGGCCGGTAGCCGGCGGCGGCTCGCGGGGCGGGACGAGCCGGAAGGGCCCGGGTGGGATGGACAGAGCCGTTCGTCGCCCTGAGCAAGTGTCAGCCCCCGGCAGGCTGCGGCCAGCTGATTGGGTCTCATGCCCCCGTATGGCAGCCCCAATGAGCGCCCCGGCGCATATCGGATTAGCCTCCGAATTGAGCGCAATATGGATCTTTAGGTGTGCGCTCCAATCGACCCAAGGAGGAGACATGCGCAAGCTTCAGAAGGCCGCTGTTGCGGCCGCGATGGTCGGGACCCTCAGCCTCATAGCCACCGGCACCGCCTCCGCTCAGCCTGCCTACGACGGTCACGGTTGCCGGTCTCACGACCAGAACATCGCCCTCCTCAACAACATCGGAATCGCCAACGGCCTGGCGGGCAATCTGCTCAACGGCGAGGGCGATCCAGGCGGGCAGAACGACAACCACATCGGCTCCAGCTGCGGACACCACTGATCAACAGGAGTTGTGTTACGTAGCTCGCTGATATGGGTCTCGGCGCCTGGGCTTCATGCCTGGGCGCCGAGAACTGTTTGGGTACCAAAGTTGCAGGTGCCGTAGACCATCGGCCGACGGCAGGGGCTGTGGCTTGCCTTCAGACTCGGCGAGGGTCCATACGGCACTGGCCACCGTCCGGTGGCCGGGGTGGGGCTTCGTCGGGGACAGCGGAAGCGGTGGTGTGGGGGTATGAGGGGTACGGGGGATCTTTCGAAGAAGGGGCGTCCGTCGGTTGGCGGAGCTGAGCGGGATGCCGTCGAGATCGCCGAGTCGGTCTGGTTTCTGACGCTGTTCTGTGTTGTGTGCGGGGCCGGTGTCGGGTGGTTGGTCACCCTTCTGGCGAAGTGGCTCGTGACGTTGGCCTGGGCGCCGTTGCAGGGGCCGGCCGAGCTGCTGACGTCAGTTCCGGAGCCGTGGCTCAGCGTTGGTGGCGTTGGGGTGGGGGGCCTGGTGGGGCTGGTGGTGGGGTTCATCGCCGTGCATGAGTCGTTGGCGGTGAGGGTCTGCGCCGGTCGTGTCGTCCTCATTGTCAGGGACTCTTCGCAGGAGTTCGGGCGGGATGAGATCGCCCTGGTGGTGCGGGACGGTAAGCAGCTCGTGCTGCTCGGGGCGGACGGTATGGAGATCGCTCGGGAGGAGTGCGGGCTGTCCTGGCAGCGGGTCGCCGATGCCTTCGTCGAGCACGGCTACCGGTGGGCCGATGAGGATCCGCACCGGGAGGAGTTCCGGCGGTGGGTTCCAGGGATGCCCGGGCTGCCCGTCGGGGCGGACGCGCTGCTCAGAGCTCGGGCGGCGGCTCGGGAGAAGGACGAGGGTGCCGAGGACGCCCGGGAGCTGCGTGGGGAGCTGCTGCGGCTCGGCGTGGTCGTACGGGACGAGAAGCGGCGGCAGTACTGGCGTACGCCCAGGATGCCTCAGGCGCCTCAGGCGCCTCAGCAGTCCTGACGCACCCAAGCACCGCAGCACCGCAGCACCTGGGCCGCCCGGCCGGGGCCCAGCATCGGCTGGGAGGATTGCGCGGACCACAGAGGAAGAAGGGGGATGAGCATGATCGTGCTCGTCTTGGTCGGCGTTCTCCTGCTCGCCGTCGCGGGGTGCGTGTGTGTCGTGTGGGCGTCTCGGGGCGGCCCTCGCTGGGTGCGTGGGGTGGCCGCCGTGACCCTGGGACTGGGCGAGGTGGTGCGGGTGTTGGGGCGTTCCGGAAGTGGGTCGAGGTCCGGCTCGAACTCCGGCTCGGACGACTGACGCCTTACGGCCGCGAGGCGAGCGCGGGCCGCGCCGACGTGGGTGACGGTCGGCGCGGCCCGCGCGATGTCAGCCGGTCGCTCTTGTCGACGGCGGGCCGGTTGTCGTCGCCTCTCCCTTGCCCTCCGTCAGGAGCCACTCACGGTTCAGGGCCCCCAGCGGGATCTTCTTCTGGAAGATGGGCGTGCCGAATATGGTCAGTTGCAGCTGGAGGGAGCCGGTGAGGTCCACGCCGCCGTACAGGGCGTAGGAGCCGGCTGCCGAACCCGTGCCGTCGGAGGAGCCCTCTGCCGATGCCTCGGCGTGGGCACGGACGTACGGGGCCAGGTCGGCGGTGACGCCCACGGTGCCGTAGAGGCCGACGGTGGCCTCGGCGCCGAGCGCGGCCTTGACGTCGCCGGCCGCGGTGACCGTGGCCTTGAGGGGCTCGCCCGTCATCTCGGACTCGCTGACCGGGGTCCAGCCCTTGGCCCAGGAGAAGGTGCCGCCGACGCGGAAGTCGCCCTTGATGTCCTGTTCGACGTCGACCGTGACTCGGCCGTCCGCGTTCACCTGGATGTAGCAGGTGAGGTCCAGGTTGACGACCACGGGGATCGGACCGACCTGGATCACCGGGTCGGAGTGGAGCTCGGCGAAGGGGATGCGGATCGGCTGCCCGTTCGTCGAGCCGGCAGCGCGGCCCTTCAGGGACCACTTCGAGGCCCAGTCACCCGACAGGCCCAGGAAGGCACCGCCGGGCGAGGCACCCGTGCCGTCGCCGGAACCGTCGTACGAGAACGCGACCTCGGGCGCGAGCTGGACGAAGCCCTCCACGGACGCCGCCGCCGACGCCGGGGCGCCCTCGGCCGTGGCGACCGCCGCACCCACGTCGATACGGAGGCTGCCCAACGGGAGTTTCGCGCCCTCGGGGCCGAAGTGCAGGTCGCCTGTCTTCGCCCAGGAGACCTTCACCCCCTTCAGGAGAGGCTCGACCTCCATCGCCGACGGGTCCACCGGGACCGTGCCCTTGGCCTTGCTCTCGCCGAGCACGGAGTTGAGCTTCGCCGGTTCCGTGTCGACCGTCGTATCGCCGTCCCCCGTGGCACCTACGACCTGCGTGACCTCGGCCAGCACGCCGTCCGGGGCGCCGGGGGCCGGGGCGCTGGCAATGAAGTCGCCTACGGATACGGAGGGTTGGGCGGCGGCGGAGGCGGAGGCAGAGGCGGAGGAACTGGTCGAGGGCTTCGCGGGCGCGGTGGGCGCGGGGGGTGAGGGACTGGTACCGGTCGATGGGCCGGCCGTCGGGTCGGTCGACGGGGCGGCGGGCGGCTTCGGCGCGGGCGGCGACGAGATGACGGCCCGTCCGGTCTTCCGGTCGTACGAGGCGACCTTGAGGGACGACTTCTTCGCCGTGCCTCCCTCACCTCCGTCGGCGACGGCGGTGGGAGTGGCCGTACCGGAAGGGGCCGATACGACGGCGAGTTGTTCCTGGGCCGCGGCGGGGTCGGGGGTCTCGGCCGCCGCCCTGGCCGCCTGGTCGGTCGTGGTCGGGGAGTTGGTCGAGCAGCCCGTGATGAGCACGGCCGCGAGGGTGGCAGCCGTCAGTAAGGCATGCCGCTTGAGCTTGGGTCTGTGCACGCGTGTTCCTCGGGAGCGGGGTATGGGGGTGCGCTTCAGGAGGTGACGCATGGGGAGCGGGCACGCCGATCATCCAGGCGTGTCTGTACGGCCGTTGCTGCGCTGTGCGCAGACGGTGGTTACCCCCCAGTAGTCACGCATGAGCATGCCAGGGCCGCGGGGGTAGCACCCGCTTTCTTTCCCGGGCGTGGCGGTGACGTGAGTCACAGCCGATTGCCGGTCAGTTCCCGCAGTCGTCGCCGGGGTTCCGGGGGTTCTCCGGGGACGGCTGCGGGTTCTCCGGAGACGGCTGGGGGGCGGGAGCCGGGGCAGGTGACGGGTCGATAGGGGCGGGCCGACGCGGGGTCGGCGCGGGGTCGGTCGGCTCCGGAGAGGTGGGGGTCTCCGGGGGTTCGGGAGCGCTCGGGGCGGGGTGGGGCGGTATCGGGTGAGGCGGAATCGGATCCGCCGGTGCCGGATCGGCCGGGGCTTCACCCCCGGGCTTCGGCCCGACCGGCGGCGGCGCCGACTCATCGGCATCCGGTACGTCGACGTCCGGCACCTCGTCCACCGGCGCCTCGGCATCCGGCGCCTCGGCATCCGGCTCCTCGCCCCCCTCCCCCCGGCTCACCCGCAGGGGGCCGCCTCAACCACCGTCACCGGCCGAGCGCAGCCCCAACCCCACCTCCGCTCCCACTCCCCGACCGCCGCCCCGGCTCGGCGCCCTTCACCTCGGGCGCCTCCACATCCGCGAGGTCAGGACTCGTACCAGAACACCCCGTTGAGGCCCTGCTTGGCGATGGTCTGCGCCATGACGTTGCCGTCCAGGGCGTAGCGCCTGTGCTTGTCCGTGAGGAAGAAGTCGAGGGCGGCCACGGGGGTCGTGGCGTCGCACGCCAGGTCGCCGCGGATGCAGAAGCGGGCGACCGGGACGCCCTGGAACTCGTCGGGGCCGGGGCCCGTGGAGGTGAAGCCGAGGGCGCCCAGGCCCTTGGGGACCTTGGCCCACATGCCGGTGCCGGGCTGCTTCGGGTCGGCGTACAGCTTGCCGTCGACCAGCTCGCGCGGGATGGCGGTGCCGCCGTTCGCGATCGTCTCCAGTACGGCGTCCGCGGCCTGTGCGCCCTGGGAGTAGCCGACGATGGTGAGGCGCGCGGTCGGGTTCTTGCGGTGGGTCTCCTCGGCGGCGGCCAGGAGGTTGCCGTAGCCCTGCGCGACGCTGTTGTCGTAGCTCGGCGCGGTGATGTCCGGGGCGTTCTGGCCGTTGAGCCAGGGGCCGGCGCTGGCCGGGTAGCAGACGGGGACGACCTCGGCGCCCTCCTCCAGGTGCTGGTTGGCGTAGTAGAACGTCCCGGTGCAGGCGGGCGCGGGCTGCGCGGAGCCGGTGCCGCCGAGCTCGATGTAGTAGTGGTCGGGTGCCTCGTCGGCCTGCGCGACGGTGGGTGTGAGGGCGGCGGCGGCCGTCATCGCCGCCGCGATGGCGACGGTCCTGGCGCGGCGGATGAGTCGGTTCGCTTTGGGCATGGGTGTCCCCCTGTGTCCGTGGTGCCGATGACGTGACTCCGATGCCGTGACTCAGGTGGCCTGACTCCGGCGACGTGACTCCGGTGACCTGACTCCGATGGCGTTGGCTGTCATGGCGTTGGCTGTCATGGCACGTACTGGCTGGCTGGTGCTGTGTCGCGAGACGCTAGGGAGAGGCGATGAAATCGTCGTGAAAGCCGGAGCGACGGCGTTGGCGACGCCGATCGCGGTGGCGAGGGCGATCCCGATGGCGTCGGGCCAGGTGATGCTGCAGGCGGGCGTGCCGGAACTGGTAGACCGCGCCTGCCTGACGCAGCACGCCGCGCTGATAGGCGTCCTCCAGGAACGTGATCACGGACCAGGGCAGGCGTCCGGTCAACGGCAGCCAGATCCGGGTGAGGACCAGCCACTGGCCCCAGGCGGTCAGGGTGAGGGCGTATCCGAAGGCGCCGCCGAGGCCGCTGATGATGCCGAGCACGAGGCCGGCGTCGGAGGACCAGACGAGCGGGCCCAGGGGCCCCTGCAGGAGGTCGACCACCACACCGCTGCCGAAACCGACCACTGCCCCGAACGTGGGTGCCCAGACGAGCAGTTGGGTGGTCACCGTGGCACGGTTGGTGTTGAGGAGGCTGCGTGGGCTGACGACGGAGTCGAGGTCGAGGGGGCTTTCGAGGACGCCGAGGAGGCAGAAGGTCAGGCCGGCCCCGGCACTGAACACGACGCCGAAGACGAGTCCGTCGACGAGCCCGATGCGCAGGCAGGTCGGGAGTGCGGCTTGCCAGCTGTACGCCTTGACCACGCCCGCCACGAAGCCGTAGGCGAATCCGAAGAACCCTCCGCCCAGTGTGCCGATCAGCAGTCGGGGGCCGGCCCTCCATGCGGTGGACTCCGGTCTGCCGCGGATCTGTAGGCGTACGGCGGACGGCGCTACGTGCTTGCCCTTGACCGAGTACGTTAGCCAGTGCACGAGCCCGAACATGAGGCCGGCGAGGAGCCCGACGACCGACGCGTCGAAAATGGCGCCCAGGAGCACGCCTCCGATGGCGAGACCGGCGGCCCCGTCGACGAGGCCGATCGCCAGGCCGGTCACGAGCGCGGTGACGAGAGTGCGGGTGGAGCGGCTCAGTCCGTTGCCGAGTCGCCACCAGGCGAGGTCGGGGGTTTCCAGCCGGGTCAGGTGGTGGGCGAGGTAGCCGAGCCAGTGCCGGGCGCGTTCCGCGTCGAAGTCCGGGGGCGGCTTGCCGGTCGGGCTCCGGTGGAGTCGGTGGCGGTAGACGGTGGGGATGAAGTTGTCGAGGAGGTGGTCCTCCAACTCCTCCGCGGTGCCGAAGCGTTCGGTGTCGAGGAGTGAGGCGGGGTCGTGGTCGGGGGTGTCGCTGTAGATGGTGCGGGCGAGCGCGACCATCAGGGGGGTGGCCAGGACCTTGGCGAGCGGGGAGGTGGGGTCACTTTCCTGTGGCTGATGCGGCTGGTGCGGCTGGTGCGGCTGCTGGTGGGGCTGGTTCCGCTGCTGGTGCGGCCGCTTGGCCAGTTCGGTCAGTACCGGTTTCCAGGCGTTCGCGGAGGGGTCCGCGCGGTCGGTCTTGCGGGTGGTGCGGGGCAGGTAGTCGGCCAGGTCGTCGAGGGTGAGGTCGGTGAGTTCGATCGCGGCGGCGGCGGTCAGTACGTCGGTTTCCGCGACGGCGGCGGCGTATTCGGCGGGGCGGCTGGTGAGCAGCAGGGGGAGGGTGGTGGCGTTCAGGGCTTCGAGTGCGGGGCGGCGCAGACCGTCGGCCATCTCGTCGAAGCCGTCCAGTACGGGGAGGATGCGGCCGGACTCGACCAGCGCCGAGGCCAGGCTCTCCCGGCCGGAACCCCGTGCGGCGTAACCCGGGTGATCGCGCGTCAGCTGGGCGGTCAGCCAGTCGCGCAGGGTGAGGGTGGTGGGGTTCCAGGCGCCGACACTGAAGATCACCGGGACGGGTTCCGCGGAGGTGCGCGACTTCAGGTGGTCGAGGACGAAGCGCAGGGCCAGGATCGTCTTGCCCGAGCCGGACCTGCCCAGGACGACGAGGCGTCCGGACGGGATGCGCCGGTAGGTGTCGCTGATCTCGTCCAGTTGGCCGTCCAGGTCGAGGGGGTCGGCCGTGGCTCTCGCCGGGAGCCGGAGGATGTTGGCCCAGTGGTCGGTGACGGCCTCGGACGCCGTCCGCCAGCGGACGGGGAGCGGGAACGGGTCCTGGACCTGGCGCTGTTCTTCCTCGCGTTGCCAGCGGGCGGCTACCTGCTTGGCGAGTTGCTCGGCGGGGTCGGGGGGTGTCGGGGAGGGCTCGGTCGCTGGGGCGTACGGGGGGTCGGGGTTGGGGCCGGTAGGGGGCTCGGGGTTGGGGTTGGGGGCGGCGTTGGGGTTGGCGTCGGCATCCGCGTCGGCCGTAGAACTGGCGCCGGGCTCCTCCTTGGCCCCGTCCTGCTGGTCGCCCTGGTGGTAGCCCTGTTGGTCGCCCTGTTGGTGGCCCTGTTGGTCGCCGTCCAGGTTCCTGGGGACGGCGGCGCGGAATAGTTGCTCCAGTTCCTCCGGCCGTAGCGGCAGCGCCTTGGCCAGTTCCTGCACCGTGGTCATGCGCGGGTTCGTACGGTTGCCGGTCTCCAGGCGGCGGATGGTGCGCTCACTCACCCCGGAGTTCTCCGCCAACTCGTCCTGGGTCAGCCCCGCCCGGACCCGCAACCGCCGCAGCACCTCGCCGAACGCCTCGAACCCGTCTAACTCACCGGCCACAAGTCACGACCCTTCCCCCGGGGATGTCGACTTTTCGCAGGTGAGGGACTCTAGCGCGGCCACCGGCCACATATGACCGCCTCAATGTCCTGTCCACGTTTCCTCCACCACGGCACCTTCGAGAGGACCGACGGGATCGACCGGATCAAGTGCGGCGAGTGCAGCGATTGCAGCGAGCGCCTTGCCCGGTCCGGAGAAACGGGGAACCGCCATGCCGACGACGACCGCACCCCAGGGGCACCCGAGCGCGACCGCCCTCACCGCGCACGCCCTCACCCCGCACACGCTCACCTCACAGGAGCGCGAGCTGCTCTACGCGCTCGGTTGCGGCCTGGAGGACGCAGAGATCGCCGACGCGCTCGCGCTGCCCGAGCATGAGGTGGCCGCACAACTGGGCCGTGTCCTGGTGAAGTTGGGGCTGCGCGACCGGACCGCCGCCATCGTGCACGCCTTCGACTGCGGGCTGGTCGTACCGGGACAGGGGCCGCGCAGGCGGGCGGCGGCGCGGGGGACGACGGTCCACGGACGGCCCGGCCCGGCGGCGCCCGGTACACGGCTCCGGGTCTCCTTGCTCGGTCCGTTGCGGGCCCGGTTCGCAGGGGAGCCCGTGGACGTGGGGCCGGTCCGGCAGCAGGCCGTGCTGGCGGCACTCGCGTTGAGCCCGGGGCGGTCGGTCAGCCGGCAGGAACTGCTGGACGGCGTATGGGGGATGGAGTCGCCCGGCGGGAACGTCGTACCGGTCTACGTGTACCGGCTGCGCAAGGGCCTGCGGCTCGGGGAGTGCCAGGACTCGGTGATCAGGACCGACCGGTACGGCTATCGGCTGGCGCCCGGGGCGGTCGACGTGGACGTGACCTGTATGGAGGAACTCGTCACCGCGGCCGGGGCTGCCGAGCGGGCCGGTGATCCGGCCGAGGCGGTGCGGCTGTGCGGGCGGGCGCTGGATCTGTTCCGTGGTGAGCCGTTGGCCGGACTGCCCGGGCCCTTGGCGGAGTTGGAGCGGCTGCGGCTCGTCGAGCGCCGGGTCGCCCTGGCGCAGCGCAAGGCGCAGTGGCAGCTCAGGCTCGGCCGGGTCGCCGAAGCGGCCGCCGACCTGTCCGAGCTGGCCCTCCAACAGCCACTCAACGAACCCGTCGCCGCACTGCTGATGCACGCCCTGAACCGCGACGGCCGCCGCGCCGAGGCCCTGTCCGTCTTCAACCGCACCGGCCGCCGCCTCGCGGACGAGTTGGGGGTACCCCCGGGGGAACTGCTGTGCCGGGCGCGGTGGTCGGTGCTGCGGGGGGAGGGTGGGGGACGGGGCCGGGATGGTGGGGGTCCGGGGCGGGACGGCAGGGGCCGGGGGCCGGACGGCACGAGCCGGGGGCCGGACGGCAGAACTCCCCGACGGGACGGCAGAGTTCCCAGCCCCGGTGACGGGCGTCGAGGCCTGGCCGACACAGGTCGCGGCCTGGACGACACAAGTCGCGGCCTGGACGGTGCGGCTCCCGGCTCGGGCGGCGAGGGCCGGGGCGAGCACGGCACGGATCATGGCCGGCATGGCGCAGCTCCGAGCCTGAACGGCAGACCTCCCGGCCCGGACGGCGGGGGACGAGGCCCGCTGAGCACCGGCCGCGACACGGAGAGCCCGGCTCCCGGCCCGAACGGCAGGGCTTCCCGCCGTAACGGCACCGCTCCCCGCCGTGGTCAGGCAGGTGCGGCGTGAGCGACGGGAGTCACCGGGACCGTTCCGACGACAGCGGGGGCGACCACTCCCTCACTCGCCCGGGCAACCCCTCCCCCACCCGCCCGGGCGACCGCTTCGCCGACCGCGCCGACCAGTTGCTGCTGGCCAGGGTCTCCGAAGCCGCCGGACGGGCCCGGCTCGGCAGGCGGCAGGCCACCTATGGGGCGCCGGTCACCGGACCCGGGGGCCGGGGAGCCGCGGTCGGGGTCGTGCGTCGACTGCTGGGGGGCGGCGGCCCGGCAGGGGCTAGGGCACGTGCGCGGCTGGACCTGTACGAGCGCGGGCTGACCGTCGCCGGGGCCGGGCGGATTCATGTCGTGCGGTACGACAGCACGGTGGTGCGGCGGCGCCGGGTGCTGTCCCCGCAGGGCCTCGCCCGTGCCTACGTGCTCGTCGATGTCGACGGTGAGCGGATCGTGCTGCGCTGCGGCGAGTTCGGCCACCCGGAGGTGTGGGGGCCGGAGATCCGCCGGGCCGTCACCGACGCCCAGTTGCCGCGCGCCCTGGCCGCGCTGGCCGAGGGGGCGCGGCTCGCCTTCGGCCCCGTGTGGCTCACCAGGGAGGCGGTCGGCTCCCGGGGGGCCTCCCTGCGCTGGGAGCAGGTCCGGCGGATCGAGGTCCTCAACGGGTCCTTCGCGGTGCGCGCCGCCGCCGGGCGGTGGCAGGTGTGGGGAACCGTCGCCTCGGGGATCCCGAACCTCTGCGTCCTCCAGGCCCTCGCCGAACACCTCGCCGCGACCGCGCCGCGCCGACGGGACGACGACAAGCGGAACTGAGCACAACCCGCCGAGCACACAAATGGTTTGTCCCGTGAAACCGGCCCGTTCTACAGTGAGTTCACTTCGACGAGACGTTCCCCTGGAAGCAAGCCGCAGAGCGGGAACGTCCCACCTCACCGAGCCACACCGAGCTCACCGAGGTGCCGAAGGGGCGGCAGTCGTCTTTGTCGACCCCTCTTTCGGAGGCCCCTTCATGAACATCGGTACGAACGTGGGCATCGGTCTGCCCATCGGCGACCCGGCCGCCCTGCTCACCTGGGCCCGGCGCGCGGACGCCGGTCCCTTCAGCACGCTCGGCCTGCTGGACCGGCTCGTCCACGACAACCCCGAACCGCTGGTCGCCCTCGCCGTCCTGGCAGGTGCCACCACGCGCATCCGCGTCCAGACGGAGGTCCTGCTCGCCCCGCTGCGCGAAACCGCCCTGCTGGCCAAGCAGGCCGCCACCCTGGACCGGATGACCGGGGGCCGCCTCGTCCTCGGCCTGGGCATCGGCGGCCGGGACGACGACCACCGGGCCGCGGGCACCGACCTGCGCACCCGGGGCCAGCGCCTGGACGCGCAGATGGCCACCATGTGCCGCCTGTGGTCGGGCGATCCGTACGGCGACGGCGTCGGCCCGATCGGTCCGGCGCCCGCTCGGCCCGGCGGCCCGGAGGTGCTGTTCGGCGGCTTCAAACCGGCCGCGCTCGAACGCGTCGCACGCTGGGGCGACGGCTTCCTCGCGGCCGCGCCACCCTCCTGGGCGGGCGGCCTGTTCGACACCGTCCGCCAGTTCTGGAAGGAGCACGGCCGCGACGGCGAGCCCCGCCTCGTCGCTCAGGTCAACGTCGCGCTCGGCCCACCGGACGTGCTCGACGACGCCCGCGCCCGCATGCACGCGTACTACGCCTTCACCGGCACGGCCGACCGCATGGTCGACGGCCTCCTCACCACGCCCGCCGAGATCCGCGCCGCACTCACCGCCTTCGCCGACCTGGGCGCCGACGAGGTCATGCTCTACTGCTACGGCCTGGACCCGGACCAGGTGGACCGTCTGGCGGATGTGCTGTGATCCCGGATCTGTGATCCCGGAGCTGTGACGCCTGTGTCACCGAGCCCGTGAGACCACTGTCTGGAGGACATGTGTCCCTGCTGTTCCTGCTGTTCGTCGTCATCGCGGTGATCACCGCCGTCGGGCTCTGCGGCTACGGCGCCCGCACCCTGGCCGACCGGCGCGCACAACGCACGGGCGCCTCCGGCCTGCTGCGCGGACTGGCGGCCCTCGCGGGCGCCGGTGCGTTGGTCATGTACGCCTGGGGGCTGCTCGCCGTCACAGGCGCGGTGATGACGGCGGAGGACGGCGGAACCGACTCGTCGCCACCTCGGTCCTGCCGTACGGCGGGCTGGTGGGAACGGGCTCAGCAGGGCGTCGAGATCGTCGACTACACGGTCACGTACGTCCCTCTCGCCTTCGTCTGCGAGACCAGTGACGGCGGGAGTTACGACAACGGCGACGTGCCCGGCTACGTCAATCCGGGCGTCCTGGGTCTCGCCCTCACCGCCGCCGGGTGCGCCATCGGCGCGGGGTACGTGTCGGAGCTGGGTGCCCGGGCCGAGCTGCGGAAGGGGGAGGCCGGTTAGCCTCGGACCGTCGAGGCCGGCAGGGGTTGCCGGCTGAAGTGGTGGGAGGCAGACATGGCGAAGATCCCCAGCGCGGTGCTCGCCGCAGGCGGACTCGTCGGCGGTTACGGCGTGGCCCGCTGGACCAGGAAGCGGCAGCTCGGCGGGGCCGTACTGGCCGTCGCCGGGGCCGCGGCCGCGCAGCAGTGGCGGCAGCAGGCGGGCGGGAAGGCCGCCGGCGCGCTGACCGCCGCGTATGTCGCCGCCTTCGCCGGTTCGCACCCGCTGGCCAAGAAGGTGGGCGCCTGGCCCGCCGTGTTCGGGGTGGCCGGGGCGGTGGCCCTGGCGTCGTGGGCGGTGGCGGACCGCCGGGGCTGACCCGCGCCGCCCCGACGCACGGCCACCGGACGGCCACCGGCCCGACGCGGCCAGGCGCGGGGCCTCGGCACATCGTCACCACCGGGCGCCCGACGCCGCTAGGCCCGGTGGGTCAGCACATTCACCACCCGCCCGTTCGGATCCCGTACGAAGAACCGCCGTACGCCCCACTCCTCGTCCCGCAGCTCCCGTACGATCTCCGCGCCCGACGCCCGTACCTGCGCGTACACGGCGTCGACGTCCTCGACCTCCACGCTCAGGTCGGGGACGACCGGAGCGGTGCGTTCCGCGGTGAAGAAGCTGATCTGGGCGGTGGGGTTGGCGGGGGACGCCAGGGTCATCACCCAGCCCATGTTCATCACCTCCTCGAAGCCGAGCAGGCCGTAGAAGTCCCGGCTGGTCTCCATCTGTTCCTCGGACCCGACCTGGAAGTCGGGCATGATCCTGCGGATCGTCATGGAACGCGGCTCCTGATCGTGGGCCGGGGTTTCGGCCGGGGTCGTCGGTGGGCCGCGATACCGGCGGCCGGAGTTTCTGTTATCCCCGGCAGTGTCTCCCCGTCTCCTCACCGTCCCCAGCCCCAGGCACGCGAGGAATGAGCCACGTGACACGACAGATCAGCCGCCGGAGCATGCTCAAGGCCACGGGTGCGACCGCCGGAGCCGTCGGGGCCGCGATGGGCGCCGGCGCCGGAATCGGCATCGGTACGACCGCTCTCGCACCCCCGGCAGCCGCCGTCGGCGCCTCGTTCGCGCACCCCGGCCTCCTGCACACCCGCGCCGACCTGGACCGGATGGCCGCCAAGGTGAAGGCCGGCGCCGCTCCCCACACGGCCGGGTTCGCCAAGCTGACCGCCAACCGGCACGCCCAGAGCGGCTGGACGGCCAACCCGCAGGCGACCGTGGTCCGGGGAGGCGCCGGCCAGAACTACGCGATCCTCTACAACGACATCCACGCCGCCTACCAGAACGCCCTGCGCGGCCACGTCAGCGGCGACAGCGCGTACCTCGACACCGCCGTGGCCATCCTCAACGCCTGGTCGGCCGAGCTGACCACACTCGCCGGCAACGCCGACCGCTTCCTGGCCGCCGGGATCTACGGCTACCAGTTCGCCAACGCCGCCGAACTCGTCCGCGACCACCCCGGCTTCGAGCTCGGCCGGTTCCAGGAGATGCTGACCACCGTCTTCGCGCCGCTGAGCGACAGTTTCCTGGTCAGGCACAACGACGCCGTCGTCTCCAACTACTGGACCAACTGGGACCTCACCGCCATGTGCTGCGTCCTGGCGACCGGCATCCTCTGCGACGACAAGGCCCAAGTCGCCCGCGCGGTCGAGTACTTCAAGCACGGCGAGGGGCTCGGCTCGATCCGGAACGCCATTCCCGTCGTGCGCGACGACGGCCTCGCCGAGTGGCTGGAGGCCGGACGCGACCAGGGACACGCGCTGCTCGGCGTCGGCCTGATGGGCACCTTCTGCGAGATGGCCTGGAACCAGGGCATCGACCTGTACGGCTACGACGACAGCCGCTTCCTCAAGGGTGCCCAGTACGTCGCCAAGTGGGCGATGGGCGGGGAGGTGCCCTTCACCGCGAACACCCGCAGGAAGGGTGCGCTCAACGGCTGGTCGGGGTCGGAGACCGTGACCGAGGCCGCGCCCGTCGACCCGGCGATGACCCGCCCGATCTGGGCGATGATCGCCAACCACTACACCAAGCGCCGGGGCCTGCCGGCGTCGTACCTCACCCGGATCGCCGCGAAGGCCTCGCCGGAGGGCGGCGGCGGGGACTACGGGCCCAACAGCGGGGGGTACGACCAACTGGGGTTCGGCACGCTGGCGTTCACGCGGGACAAGGTGACGGGGTCAGGGGCGGGCCCGGGCGGTTCGGCCGGTCCGGCGGCTTCGGGGGCGGCGTCCCCGGCGGCCGGGGCCGGGGCGGGGTCCGGGGCGGCGTCGGGGTCGGACGCCCGGCCGCAGACGGGGGCCACGGCAGCGCCCTCCGCGTCCGCCTCCGCGTCCGCCTCCTCCACCGCCGGCGACCTCGCTGCCACCGGCTCCAACGACGTCATCGGCTGGACCGCCGCCACCGGCATCACCGCCCTCGCCGGCGGCCTGCTCCTCCTGCGGCGCAGGGAGCGGGTCCGGGGCGCATCCCAGTAGGGCTGCGTCAGGGCTCCGTTAGGGCACTCCGTCTCTTGTCCCCGTGGGGCTACGCCCCTTACGCCTCCGTAGCCCCTGCAGTGCCCGCCCGGGCCGGCTTCGTCACCGCCGTGAGCGGCCGGGCGATGTCCTCCAGCGACCGGCGTTCCGCGCGGACCGCGAGGAAGGCCGCCACCAGGCCCGCCAGGCACATCAGGGCCGCGCCGATCTGGAAGGCGAGGACCGTGTCGCCGACCTTGCCCGTCTCGGTGAGGTCGGCGAAGAGCAGGGGGCCGCTGATACCGCCGGCCGCGGTGCCGAGGGCGTAGAAGAAGGCGATGGACATCGCGCGGGTCTCCATCGGGAAGACCTCGGACACCGTGAGGTAGGCGCTCGACGCGCCGGCCGACGCGAAGAACAGGACCGCGCACCAGCAGGCCGTCAATGTGCCGGCGCTGAGCGTGCCCTGGTCGAACAGCCAGGCGGTGCCGAACAGCAGGATGCCCGAGAGCAGGTACGTCGACGAGATCATGATGCGGCGGCCGACCGTGTCGAACAGCCTGCCCAGCAGCAGCGGGCCCATGAAGTTGCCGACCGCGATGACCGCGAAGTAGTAGCCGGTGTTGCCGCTCGGGACGTCGTAGAACGTGGTGAGGATCGCGCCGAAGCCGAAGGTGATGGCGTTGTAGAGGAACGCCTGGCCGATGAACAGGGAGAAGCCGAGGATCGCCCGCCTGCGGTACTTCGAGAAGACCGTGCGGCCGATCTCCACGAACGTCACGCTGCGGCGCTGGCGGATGGTGATCTCGCCCTCGGGGCGCGGCAGCGGCTCGTCCCGCTCGGCCTCCACCCGCTCCTCGATGGAGGACACGATCCGTTCCGCCTCGTCGTCGCGGCCGTGGATCAGCAGCCAGCGTGGGCTCTCCGGGACGTGCCGCCGGACCAGGAGGATGACCAGGGCGAGGACGGCGCCGAGCGCGAACGTCAGCCGCCAGCCGACGTCCGCCGGGAAGATCGCCGTGTCCAGCGCGACGATCGACAGCAGCGAGCCGCCGACCGCGCCCAGCCAGAAGCTGCCGTTGATCATCAGGTCGACGCGGCCGCGGTACTGCGCCGGGATCAGCTCGTCGATCGCGGAGTTGATCGCCGCGTACTCGCCGCCGATGCCGAAGCCGGTCAGGAAGCGGAACAGGAAGAACCACCAGGTGTGGAAGGAGAACGCGGTCAGGGCCGTCGCCGCCAGGTAGACCGCCAGCGTGATCATGAACAGCTTCTTGCGGCCCCACCGGTCGGTCAGGCGGCCCCAGAACAGGGCGCCCAGGCAGGCACCGGCCACATACAGCGCGGCGGCCAGGCCGGTGACCTGGCCGGAGGTGATCGGCAGTCCGCTGCCGGGCTCGGACAGGCGTGGCGCGATGTTGCCGACGACCGTGACTTCCAGGCCGTCCAGGATCCACACGGTGCCGAGACCGATCACGATCGTCCAGTGCCAGCGTGACCACGGGAGGCGGTCCAGGCGGGCGGGGATGTCGGTCGTGACGGTACGGCCGGTCTCGGCTTCTGCGGTGGTCATGGGCTCCCTCCCCATCGAGCGGAACCCGTGACGAGTGCCCTGAGGGGGGCGGTTCTACGCCGCCCGGGGCCTGGGAGGGCTACGCCCCCAGTGCCCGCGACACCGTGTAGATCACCAGGCCGGCGAGCGAGCCGACCACCGTGCCGTTGATCCGGATGAACTGCAGATCGCGTCCGATGTGCGCCTCGATCTTCTTCGTCGTGTGCTCGGCGTCCCAGCTCGCCACGGTGTCCGTGATCAGGGAGGTGATCTCCTTGCGGTAGGTGGTGACGACGTACACCGCCGCGCCCTCGACCCAGCCGTCGACCTTGGCCTGGAGCCGCGGCTCGACCGCCATCCGCGCGCCCAGTGACAGCAGTGAGGCCCGCACGCGCAGGCGCAGCTCACTGCGCTCGTCCTCGGCCGCCGAGACGATCATCGACCGTACGGCGGTCCACGCCGACGCGATCAGGTCCTGGACCTCGCCGCGCCCCAGCACCTCGCCCTTGAGCCGCTCGACACGCGCGCGCGTGTCCGTGTCGGACTGGAGGTCGGAGGCGAAGTCGGTGAGGAAGCGGTCGAGGGCGCCGCGGGCCGGGTGGGAGGGCATGTCGCGCATCTCGGTGACGAAGCGGAGCAGCTCCTTGTAGACGCGCTCGCCGACCCTCTTGTCGACGAACTTCGGGGTCCAGCCGGGGGCGCCGCCCTGGACCGCGTGCATGATCTCCTCGTCGTGCAGGATCAGCCAGTGCTGGGCCCGCGCGACGATCAGGTCGACGGCACGCTTGTGGCCGCCGTCCGCGACGATCTTGTCCAGCATCTTCCCTATGCCGGGCGCGATCTCCTGGGCGTCGGCCCGGCGGGTGATCGCCTCCCCCACCACCGCCTGGACGTCCGAGTCGCGCATGACCGCCAGGGCGCCTCTGAGCGCCGCCGACAGCTCGGCCGTCACGCGGTCCGCGTGCTCCGGGTCCGCCAGCCATGCCCCCAGCCGGCTGCCGATGCCGACCGCGCGCAGGCGCTGGCGTACGACGTCCTCGGAGAGGAAGTTCTCCCCGACGAACTCGCCCAGCGAGACGCCCAGCTGGTCCTTCTTGTTGGGGATGATCGCGGTGTGCGGGATGGGGATGCCGAGCGGGTAACGGAACAGGGCCGTGACCGCGAACCAGTCCGCGAGCGCGCCGACCATGCCGGCCTCGGCGGCCGCGGCGACGAAGTTCGCCCAGTCTCCGGCGCCCTGGTGCGACGCCACCTTGGCGAGGACGTACACCAGTGCCACGAACAGCAGCAGGCCGGTCGCGGTGAGCTTCATCCGCCGTACGCCGCGCTGCTTCTCCTCGTCGGCGGCGGTGAACGTCGTCATCGCACGTACGGCCGATGCGGGGACGCGCCGGTTACCGGCAGCGCCCGGCCGGGCATGCTGCTCTACGTCACGCGTTCCCGTTTCTTCCGGATTCGTACGTTCCATTCCGCTCCACCCGTCCAGGATCCCCCGTACTCATTGTCCCTACCTGACCGACTCCTGGAACGAAACAAGAGTTCCCGGCGTCTGTTCGGTGGGGGGAGGTCGATGACGAACTCCGGATGAACGCCGGCGGCCCAATGGGGGGTCCGTGCAACTCCCCTCCGCCTTATGACGCATCATGAGGTGATCACATCGGAGCCTCGGGCTCCCATCCCGCCCGAGGAGACACGCACCGCATGACCAGGCGTAACGGTTATGCCTTGCTCGCCGCGATCGTCACCCTGATCGTCACGCTTTCCGCGGCCATATACGTCGGAGTCGCCTCCGACGACGGCAGCGCCACCAGCAAGAGCACCCCCACCAACGAAGGCGCCCCTCGGGGCCCCGCCGCCCCGGCCTCCACCGGCATCTGGGTCGGCGCCTGGTCGACCTCCCCGGTCGGCTCCGAGCCCGGCACCGAGATAGAGGGCCTCGCGGGCCGCTCGGTGCGCAACGTCGTGCACACCGGCGTCGGCGGTACGAGTGCCCGGATCACGCTGTCCAACCTCTACGGCCAGTCCGCGCTGACCATCACGCACGCGTCGGTCGCCGTGGCCGCCGGCACCGGGACCGCGGCGGCGATCGTGGACACCATGCGCAGGCTGACCTTCGGCGGGAGCACCACGGTCGTCATCCCGCCCGGGCAGCAGGTACTGAGCGACGCCGTGCGCCTCGCCGTCCCGGCGGACACCGACATCCTTGTCACCACGTACTCCCCCACCCCGTCAGGGCCGGTGACCTACCACCCGCACGCGCGCCAGATCAGCTACGTCGCCGAGGGCGACGTCACCGAGGACGCGACCGGCGTGGCGTACACCGGGCAGGTCGGCTCCTGGCGCTACCTGACCGCGCTGGACGTCCTCAGCAACGAGTCCCACGGCACCGTCGTGGTCTTCGGCGACTCGCTGACCGACGGCATCACGTCCACCGAGAACGCCAACCGGCGCTGGACGGACGCCCTCTCGCGCCGGCTGCGCGCGGCGATCACGGCCCGCCAGGACGTGCCGCGCTACAGCGTCGTCAACCAGGGCATCAGCGGCAACCAGATCCTCGTCAGCGGCACCGGGCGCCCCGCGAACAACGAGGCCGGCCTCACCCGCTTCGGCCGCGACGTCCTCGCCCGTACGAACGTCAAGGTCGTCGTCATCGACCTCGGCGTCAACGACATCCTGCGCAACCCCAGGCTCGCCGACCCCGACAGCATCCTCGACGGTCTGCGCGCCCTGGTCCGCCAGGCCCACGCGCGCGGCATCAAGGTCGTCGGCGCCACCCTGATGCCCTTCCAGGGCCACCGCGGCTACACCGACGCCCGCGAGAACGTACGCCAGCAGATCAACGCCGAGATCCGCAGCGGCCGGGTCTTCGACGCCGTCGCCGACTTCGACGAGGCCCTGCGGGACCCGTACAACCCCCGCAAGTTCCGCCCCGACTACGACTCCGGCGACCACCTCCACCCCAGCGACAAGGGCTACGACCGCATGGGAGAAGCCTTCAACCTGGAGGACCTGAGGGGCGCGGCTCCGGCGAAGCTGTAGGGGCAGGCCGGCCAGCCATCGGCCGGCTGCGGGCCGTCGCGCCGCTCGGGCGACGCCCCTCCCAAGAAGGCCGGCAGCTCAGTCCTCGTCCCGCTCCCGCGACCGCCTGCCGCGCTCCCGGCGGTCGCCATGCGCATGCCGCCACATGTCCCGGTGCTCTTCGAGCATCTCGTGGTGCGCCTCGTACTGCTCGTCCCGGATCGACGCCCGCAGCTCCCGCTGCTGTTCCCGGCGCGCCAGCTTCTCCCGCCGGCGCTCCTCGCGGAACTCCTGGCGCTGTTCCCGCGTGCGCTTGCGCTCGACCCCCACGCCGCCCCAGAAGGCGAACCCCGTCACGATCACCCGAGGGGCGCCCGGATCCCCCGGCACGCCCTCCTCGCGGTGGTCGAACCCGCCCATGATCCCGAGCCCCCGCACGACGACCTCGACGCCGGGCGGCACGGTCACCTGCATCCCGCCCATGATCGCGATGCAGTTGATCACGGCCTCGCGGTCCGCGAAGTTGGCCTCGCGCAGATCGATCTCCCCGCCGCCCCAGAAGGCGAAGCAGTTGAACCGCCGGGGCACGGTCCACCGCCCCTTGCGCTGGAACCCGGACATCACGGCGACACCCCCCGTCGACGACCCCTCGCCGCCGACGATCCGGTCCGCCCAACTCCCGTCCGGCACCTCGGACTTCTTGACCATGTCGACCTTGGGAACGGCCACCGCGCCGACGGGCAGATCCCGGGTCAGCGGCGCCAGCTCCCCGTACGTACGCGCCTTGTACGTGGCATCCAGGCGTTCCTCGAACTCCTCCATGTCGAGACGCCCCTCCGCGACGGCGTCCCTCAGTACCTCGGCGACTCGTTCACGATCTGCGTCGGAGGCACGAAGCTCCGGGACGTCATCGGTCATGTGAGCAGCCTACGAGCAACCCCGCCCGGGGGCTACGAGATCGTGGGCTACGAGACGGCGGACTACGAGACGGCCCGCTCGGCCTGATCCGGCGGGGGTTTGGGGGTGTCCCCCAATGAGTGCAGCATCTTGGCGATCACCGCCTCGATGTCCGGCTCCCGCACCGACAGATCCACCAGCGGATACTCCGCCGCGATCGCCGCCACCAGCACCGCCGCGGACTCGGCCGCCGGGAACGCCAGCCACTGCCGCGGCCCCTCCACCTTCACCACCCGCGCGGGCGGCGCCTCGATCGGCGGCAGCTCCCGCTCCAGGTCGACGACCAGCGTGCGCTCGCTCTCCCCCACCTCGTGCAGCCCGGCGAGCGGACCGTCGTACATCAGCCGCCCGTGGTCGATGACCATCACCCGTGAACACAACTGCTCGATGTCCTGGAGATCGTGCGTGGTCAGCAGCACCGTCGTGCCACGCTCCACGTTCAGCTCCCGCAGGAAGTCCCGGACCTTCGCCTTCGAGATCACGTCGAGTCCGATCGTCGGCTCGTCCAGGTACACCACCTCGGGATCGTGCAGCAGCGCCGCCGCGATGTCGCCGCGCATCCGCTGCCCGAGGGAGAGCTGACGCACCGGGACGTCCAACAGTGCGCCCAGGTCGAGCAGTTCGACGAGCCGGTCGAGGTTCTCGCGGTAACGGCCGTCCGGGATGCGGTACATGCGGTGCATCAGCTTGTACGAGTCGATCAGCGGCAGGTCCCACCACAGCGTCGTGCGCTGCCCGAACACCACCCCGATCCGGTGCGCGAGCCGCATCCGCTCGCGGGACGGGTCGATGCCGGCGACCCGGAGCCGGCCCCCGCTCGGGGTCAGGATGCCGGTCAGCATCTTGATCGTCGTCGACTTGCCGGCGCCGTTCGGCCCGATGTAGCCCACCATCTCGCCGCGCGCCACGCGGAAGGAGATCGAGTCGACGGCCCGTACCTGCCGACGCTCCCGCTTCAGGAAACCGGTCTTCTTGCGCACCTCGAAGACCTTCTCGACGCCTTCGAGTTCGATGAACGCGTCCGCCCTGCCGTCCACGGCACTCACACCGTCCATGTCGTCCATGTCGTCCACCGCTGCCCCTAACTCCCCGTGCTCCGATACGACCGCAGCCCGGCCCGCCACGCCAGACCGGCCAGCGCACAGCACACCACCGCCACCAGCGGCGACGCGAAGGCCGCCCAGGGAGGCAGGCCGAGCGGATACGGGCGCTCCAGCACATAGGAGGCCGGCACCCAGTTGACGAAGGCGAGCGGCAGCACGAACGTCACCCCGCGCACGAAGTCCTTCCCGAACACCGTCGGCGGGTACTGCAACAGCGTGGTGCCGCCGTACGTGAACGCGTTCTGCACCTCGGCGGCGTCCTGTGCCAGGAACTGGAAGGCCGCGCCCGCCACGAACACGGCGCAGAAGATCACCCCGCCGCAGACCAGCATCACCGGCACCAACAGCACCTTCGCCACAGTCCAGTCCACGTCGACGGCCGGCAGCCCCCAGCCCAGCACCAGCGCGCCCTGGGTGATCCGGCCGAGGCGGCGCACCGCGAAGTGGTCCGCCGCGACCTGGGCCAGCACCGGGACGGGCCGCACGAGCAGCGTGTCGAACGAGCCGTCGCGCATCCGGCCGCCGAGGACGTCCATCGAGCCGAAGGTCAGGTCGGCGATCCCGAAGGCCGTCGCGGACAGCCCGTACAAGAAGGCGACCTCGGGCAGCGACCAGCCGCCCAGCGAGTCGACCTGCGAGAACATCAGCAGGATCGCCACGAAGTCCAGGCCGGTCACCAGCAGGTTGCCGAGGACCGTGACGACGAACGAGGCGCGGTAGGTCATCGCGGACCGGATCCACATCCCGGCGATCAGCCGGTAGGCCCGCAGCCCCTCACCGGCCCGGGACACCCCGATGACCCCGGAGATCTCACCCACCCTGCACCACCACCCGCCGCGTCGCCGCCGACTGCACCAGCCGCCCGGCCGCCAGCAGCACCACCGCCCACGCCGCCTGGAAGGCGTACGCCCGCAGCGGGTCGGTCTCCCCCATCAGCACGTCGGCCGGCATCTGGATCTGTGCCGCCCAGGGCAGCACCCGCACGATCTCGCCGAGGACG
Organism: Streptomyces sp. NBC_01017; assembly: GCF_045162795.1. Taxonomy (NCBI): domain Bacteria; kingdom Bacillati; phylum Actinomycetota; class Actinomycetes; order Kitasatosporales; family Streptomycetaceae; genus Streptomyces; species Streptomyces sp. NBC_01017. The sequence goes on along the minus strand of NZ_CP108683.1, from coordinate 6,687,915 downwards.
CCCGGGAAGGCGTTCAGGGGCAGCACCATGCCCGAGAAGAAGATCCCCGTGATCATCAGGGCCTGATTGACGCCCATGCCGTCCATCAGCCAGAACACGCTCAGGGCCGCCAGATAGCGGATCGCGAAGCTGACGAGCGTCGCGAGCAGGAGTGTGACCGCGAACGCCGCCCAACGGGTGACGTCCGCCGGCAGCGCCATCGGGAAGAAGAGCGCGCCGAACGCGAACGGGATCACGCCCCGCCCCAGCATCTGGAACAGCGCCCGCCCCACGTCCCCGGCCAGCCACCACAGCTGGAGATCGGCCGGCCGGTACAGGTCGACGGCGATGTCACCCGTGCGGATGCGCTGCATCAGATCCTTCTCGGCGCCACCGCCCTGGATGGCCAGCGTGGCGTACAGGCACTGGCCCAGCCACACATAGGTGACGGCCTGGGTCTGGTCGTAGCCGCCGAGATGCGGTTTCTCGTCCCACAGCGCCAGATAGGTGTAGACGAGGATCACGCCGAAGACCGTGTTGGTGAACACCCCGGCCGCGGTCGCCACCCGATAGGTCGCGTACCTTCTGAACCCGCCCACCGCGACGGCTAAGTACAACCGCCCCGATCCCACATCCACAGCCCTCCTCGCCCGCGCCCGGCACCGAAGCGCAGGAGCCTAGTGCGCGCGCGGCAGGGGCTGCCAGCCAATTTCCGGGCCCCGCCCGGCGGGAGAGTCTGCTCACTTTCCGCAGACACGCGCCGGTTTCCGGGAACGGAACGCCCGGTGCGAGAGTCTTCAGCAATGGGGGCGCACCAGGCGTACGAGGCGTACGGGAACGTACGACGCGAAACAGGAGTCCGTGCACGAGATGAGTGACGAGCCGCAGCCGCAGGGGCAGGGGCAGGCCCAGCAGCCGAACGAGAAGCCCGGGCGGCCGAAGAGGACGGGCTGGCGGCGGATCATCCCGACCTGGCGGATGGTGCTCGGCACCTTCGTCATCGGCACGCTGCTGCTGTTCGGGCTGTTCTTCCTGGGCTACTCCCTGGTCAAGATCCCGCCGGCGAACGCGCTCGCGACCAAGCAGGCCAACGTGTACATGTACGCGGACGGCTCGGTGATCGCCCGCGACGGCCAGGTCAACCGGGAGAACGTCACCCTGGCGCAGATGTCCAAGGACGCCCAGCACGCGATCCTGGCCGCCGAGGACCGCGACTTCTACACCGAGTCCGCGATCGACCCCAAGGCGATGCTGCGCGCCGGCTGGAACACGGCGACCGGCAAGGGCAAGCAGTCCGGCTCCACGATCACCCAGCAGTACGTGAAGAACTACTACCTGCGTCAGGAGCAGACCGTCACCCGCAAGGTGAAGGAGTTCTTCATCTCGATCAAGCTGGACCGCGAGAAGACCAAGAACGAGATCCTCGAGGGCTACCTCAACACCAGCTTCTTCGGCCGCAACGCCTACGGCATCCAGGCCGCCGCCCAGGCCTACTACGGCATGGACGCCAAGGACCTCGACCCGGGCCGCGCCGCCTATCTGGCCGCGCTGGTCAACGCGCCCAGCGAGTACGACGTCGTCGCCCACCCGGAGAACAAGTCCGCGGCCCTGGCCCGCTGGAACTACGTCCTGGACGGCATGGTCACCAAGGGCTGGCTCGACGAGTCCGAGCGGACGGGCATCAAGTTCCCGATGCCGAAGGAGGCGACGGCCTCCACCAACCTGTCCGGGCAGCGCGGTTACATCGTCCAGATCGTCAAGGACTATCTGACCCAGAACAAGATCGTCAGCGCGGAGGAGCTGGAGGCCGGCGGCTACCGCGTCACCACCACCCTGCAGAAGAAGCGGCAGGACGCCTTCGTCGACGCCGTCAACGACCAGCTGATGTCGAAGCTGGACAAGAAGAACAACAAGGTCGACACATACGTCCGCGCGGGCGGCGCCTCCGTCGACCCGAAGACCGGCAAGGTCGTCGCGATGTACAACGGCATCGACTACGTGAAGCAGTACACCCCGAACGCCACCCGCCGGGACTTCCAGGTCGGCTCCACCTTCAAGCCGTTCGTGTTCACCTCGGCCGTGGAGAACGACTCCACGACGCAGGACGGCCGCCCGATCACCCCGAACACGATCTACGACGGCACCAACAAGCGCCCGGTGCAGGGCTGGACGGGCGGCTACGACCCCGCGAACGAGGACGACGTCTCCTACGGCGACATCAGCGTCCGCGAGGCCACCGACAAGTCCGTCAACTCGGTGTACGCGCAGATGGCCGTCGACGTGGGCCCCGACAAGGTGAAGGACACCGCGGTCGAACTGGGCCTGCCCGCGGGCACCCCCGACCTCCAGCCGTACCCGTCGATCGCGCTCGGCACCGCCACCGCCAGCGTCCTCGACATGGCGGAGGCCTACGCCACGCTCGCCAACCACGGCAAGCACGGCACGTACACCATGATCGAGAAGGTCACCAAGGACGGCGCCGACGTCATCGAGCTGCCGGAGCGCAAGACCTCCCAGGTCGTCAGCCGCGAGGCCGCCGACACCACGACGTCCGTCCTGCAGAGCGTCGTCGACAACGGCACCGCCACCGCGGCGCAGGCCGCGGGCCGACCGGCGGCGGGCAAGACCGGTACGGCCGAGGAGGACACCGCGGCCTGGTTCGCCGGGTACACCCCCGACCTCGCCACCGTCGTCTCCGTCATGGGCCAGGACCCCGTCACGGCCAAGCACAAGTCGCTGTACGGCGCGATGGGCCTGGACCGCATCAACGGCGGCGGGGCGCCCACCGAGATCTGGGCCCAGTACACCGAGGCCGCGCTGAAGGGGAAGCCGGTCAGCGACTTCGACCTGGAGCTCCAGGAGGGCTCCGACGTACCCCAGTACCCGACGACCGACCCGACCCAGGGCGACGAGGGCACCGGCGGCCAGAACGACGGCGGCACCACCGGGGAGCCGACCACCGGCGGCCAGGACACCGAGGGCCAGACCGGCGGCGAGACGCCGGGTGAGACGGACGGCGGCACGACCGGCGGGACCGACACCGGCGGCACCACCGACGGCGGCACCACGGACGGCGGCACGACCGGCGGGACCGACACCGGCGGCACCACCGACGGCGGCACGACGGACGGCGGGACCACGGGCGGGACCGACACCGGCGGCACCACCGACGGCGGCACCACGGGCGGGGACACCTCCACCGGCGGAGGCGACACCGGCGGAGGCGGAGGGACGTCCGGGAACACGGCCGGGATCCTGAGCACGCCCCGCCGGCAGTGAGCCCCGGGGCTCAGTGACCGCTGGTCGCCTTGAGACCCACCACGGCGACCAGCAGCAGACAGACGAAGAAGATCCGCGCGGCGGTGACCGGCTCCCCCAGCACCACCATGCCCACCACCGCCGCGCCGGCCGCCCCGATGCCCACCCAGACGCCATAGGCGGTACCGATGGGCAGGGACTTGGCCGCGTACGACAGCAGCACCATGCTGACGACGATGCCGGCGCCGGTGAACAGGCTGGGGACGAGCCGGGTGAAACCGTCGGTGTACTTCATGCCGATCGACCAGCCGACCTCGAGCAGACCGGCGACGACGAGCAGAACCCAGGCCATGGGACGCACCTTTCGCAAGGACGGAAACCATTCGGTGCGTCGTCTTTGCGTTCACCCGGTACGGCGCGTCTCGTCGGGGTCCCTTCAAAGATAGCAAAAGGACAACGAAAAGGGCTGGTGGCGAAGGCCACCAGCCCTTTGGAACCGTTGAATCAGAGGTACAGCCCCGTCGAGTCCTCCGACCCCTCGAACCGGTCCGCGGCCACGGCATGCAGATCACGCTCGCGCATCAGCACGTACGCGACCCCGCGCACCTCGACCTCGGCACGGTCCTCCGGGTCGTACAGGACCCGGTCGCCGGGCTCCACGGTCCGTACGTTCTGACCCACCGCGACGACCTCGGCCCAGGCCAGCCGACGGCCGACGGCCGCGGTGGCGGGGATCAGGATGCCGCCCCCGGAACGCCGCTCGCCCTCGCTGGTGTCCTGCCGCACGAGCACCCGGTCGTGCAGCATCCGGATGGGCAGCTTGTCGTCGTGGGTGCTGTGCTCGTTTCTGTTGGCGCTCACGCCTTTGAACCTACCTGCCTTTGCCGCCTGCGTACGCCGCCGGGTCCGCCGCCGCTCAGCCCCTGCGGCGCCGGGTGCCGAGGGCCAGCAGGCCCACGAGACCGACGGCGACGAGGGCGACGGGCACGATCCGCTCCAGCCGGGGCGCGCCCTCCTCGTCGGTGAACTTGGCCCGCACATCGCTCATGGCCCGGTTGACCTCGACGTAGGCCCGCCCGAGCGTGTGATCGATGTTCGAGACGACCTTGGCCTTGGCGTCACCGACGATCGTCTTCGGGTGCACCCGCACCCCGATCTCGTCGAGCGTCTCGGCCAGCACAGCGCGACGGGCCTTGATGTCCGCCTCGATCTGCGCCGGTGTTCTGGTGTCCGACGTGTCCGCCACCGTTCGGCCTCCGAAGTGAAGCTGATGCTGTTTCCGGACAGTCTGTCAGTTCCATGCCGGACCGCACTGTCAGGCTCCCCGGTTACGCTGGTTCGATGAGCGAGCGACTCCAGCCGGGGGACGTGGCCCCCGCCTTCACCCTGCCCGACGCCGACGGCAACGACGTGTCCCTGTCGGACCACAAGGGCCGCAAGGTCATCGTCTACTTCTACCCGGCCGCCCTGACGCCCGGCTGCACCAAGCAGGCCTGCGACTTCACGGACAACCTGGAGCTGCTGGCCGGCGCCGGCTACGACGTCATCGGCGTCTCCCCCGACAAGCCGGAGAAGCTCGCCAAGTTCCGCGAGCAGGAGTCCCTGAAGGTCACGCTCCTGGCCGACCCGGAGAAGACGGTCACCGAGACCTACGGCGCCTACGGCGAGAAGAAGAACTACGGCAAGACCTACATGGGCGTCATCCGCTCCACGATCGTCGTGGACGAGGAGGGCAAGGTCGAGCGGGCCCTGTACAACGTGCGGGCGACGGGACACGTGGCGAAGATCATCAAGGACTTGGGTATCTGAACGAAACCCAGAGGTCAGGAGCCAGGTCAGGCCGCCCGGGCACTGGCCTGCGCTCCTCTTTCCATACCCCCGGAGCCATTTCCTCCGCCACCCGCCTCCAGAAAAGGACCGCGCCCCTGTTGGCGTCCTGAAAGGCGATCTCCCAACGCCCCGGGTGCAGGGCGACGACGTCCCGAACGGCTTGCAGGCCGATTCCCGTACGCCGGATTCCGCGCACGACGAAGAAGCTGTTCAGCACCCGTACGGGCCCGGTGAGACCCCGCACGAACGCAAACCCGGCAGCACTGTCGCCACTGCTGACGAGGTACGGCGCCCAGTCGGCGGAGCCACTGAAGGCAGCCTCCAGCCGCTCCCTGCGGAACGTCCCGTCCGGGTTGGGCAGGTGCCCGCCGAACTCCGACATGTCGTGCCTGAACATCAGCCAGAGCCGTTCGACGGCGGGGCGGTCGGCGGGAACGGCTCGACGGACCGTGAGGTCGCCGGGTGGGGTACGCCTGCTGGGCTGCGCTGGGTGAATGGTCATGAAAAAAGCCTCCCGGGGCGCTCGGTTGCCCGAGCCCGGAAGGCTTGCCTGGTGATCCACACCATATCAGCCCTGCCGTGACCGTCCGATAAGCGGTTCGTTGCTCCGTGCGAGCCATGAACATGCGGCCGAGGACGGAGGGAGCGCCATGGGGGCCAGTGCGTACACGAAGGAGCGGTTGGAGGAGGCGGCTCGGGGGGCTCGGACGTTGTCGGAGGCGTTGGGGAGGTTGGGGGTGGACCCGAAGAGCTGGAAGCGGCGGTACATCCACGAGCGAATGAAGAAGCTCGGGGTGAACATCTCGCACTTCGAGCGGGAGGGCGCCAAGTGGACGAGGGAGGTCCTCGAGCCGGTGGTCGCGGCGTCGAGGAGCGTCAACGAGGTTCTGCGCAGGCTCGGGCTCGAAGTCGTCGGAGGCCACCACACGAACATCTCCAGACGCATCAAGGCCTATGGCCTCGACACCTCGCACTTCACGCCGGCGGCCCGCACTGAGCGGCAGCGGAACAATCAGCGCCGCCGGACGGCCGAGGAGATCCTCGTCGAGGACACCTGGGCAGGGGCCACGCGCGTACCGAGCAGCCGGCCCAAGCGGGCCATGCGCGAGCTGGGCGTCACGGAGTGCTGCGCTCTGTGCTCGATCGAACCGGTGTGGCTCGGCGAACCGCTTCCTCTTGAGGTCGACCACATCGACGGCAACTGGCGGAACAACCGAATCCGAAACCTGAGGCTGCTGTGCCCCAACTGCCACTCGACAACCGACAGTTACCGAGGGCGCGGCAAGCGGGGCGCCAGGGGCCGGGCCTCATGACCAGCGGCACCCAGTACACCCGTGAGGGACTGATCGAAGCGGCCCGCGCGTGTCACGACATCGACGAGGTCATCGCTTTCTTCGGCACCCGACCGTACGGGAATCTCCGTCGCTACCTCGTCGGACGTTTCGCTCACTTCGGCATCGACATCTCGCACTTCCGCCCGTGCGGCAGGCGCCCGCGCCCCACGGAGCGCGAACTACGCGCAGCCGTATGCGAGTCGACCTCCATCGCAGAAGTACTGCGCCGTCTGAACCGCCCGGGCAACGGCACCCAGCGCACCCAGCTGCACAAGTGGATCGCCGAGCACGAGATCTCGACCGCGCACTTTCTGGGGCAGGCCCATCAACGGGGCAAAACGCCAGTGAACGCCAAGCCCCCGCACGAGGTGCTGGTCCAGCACAGCGGCACAGATCGGACCACGACCAAGCGGCTGCGTCGCGCACTTCTGGGAGTCGGTGTTGGCGATGAGTGCGCCCGGTGCGGGCTGGGCCCCGAGTGGCTCGGCAAGCCCATGACGCTGGAGGTCGATCACATCAACGGGGACCGGAGCGACGACCGGCGCGAAAACCTGCGGCTGCTGTGCCCGAACTGTCATGCCGTCACGAGTACCTGGTGCAGAGGAGGGAAGAGACATCAAGCACCTCCCGGTACGATGGCAGGCAGCGAGCGGCGGTGGTGCAACGGTTGACACAGCAGGTTTAGGTCCTGTGGCCCTGATAGGGCTTGAGGGTTCGAATCCCTTCCGCCGCACATGAACGGCCTGCGAATCGAAGGATCGATGCGCAGGCCGTTTCCTTGTGGGCCTCAGCCCAACAACTCCCGAACCACCGGCACCAGCGCCCGGAAAGCCTTCCCCCGGTGGCTGATCGCGTTCTTCTCCTCGGGGCTCAGCTCGGCGCAGGTCCGGGTCTCGCCGTCCGGCTGGAGGATCGGGTCGTAGCCGAAGCCGTGCGTGCCGACCGGCGTCTGGCGCAGGACGCCCCGCAACTGCCCCTCGACCACCCGCTCCGTGCCGTCCGGCAGGGCGAGTGCCGCCGCGCAGGCGAAGTGGGCGCCGCGGTGGGCTTCGTCGATGTCGCCCAGCTGGGCGAGGAGCAGCTCCAGGTTGGCCCTGTCGTCGCCGTGCCGGCCTGCCCAGCGGGCCGAGAAGATGCCGGGGGCGCCGTTCAGGACGTCGACGCACAGGCCCGAGTCGTCGGCGACCGCCGGCAGGCCGGTGGCCTGTGCCAGGGCGTGGGCCTTCAGCAGGGCGTTCTCGGCGAAGGTGACGCCGGTTTCCTTGACGTCGGGGATCTCCGGGTAGGCGTCCGCGCCGACGAGGTCGTGAGGCAGGCCTGCGTCGGCGAGGATCGCCCTGAGCTCGGTGATCTTTCCGGCGTTACGCGTGGCGAGGATGAGGCGGGTCATGGGGACCAGTATCCCGGGAGCGCCATGCTCGTTGACGCCCCCTCGGCCGCGCCCCACTAGGGGCGTGGGGAACTGCGCGACCAGCCATGACGCACCCGCGCCGGACCGAGCACCGCAACCAGGCGGACGCACTCGGCCCGGCCGGCGCAGCTACGGCGTGCAGACCTTGGTCAGCTCGCCCGCCGCGTCGGTGACCGGGCTGATGTCCGGGGTCTCGTCGCCGTTCTTCACGGAGTCGCGGACGTTGGTGACGGCCTGCTGGAGGTCGTCCACCGCCTTGTTGACGTCGGCGTTGTCCGTCTTGTCGCCGATCTTGTCGAGGTTCTTGTCGATGGAGGTCAGCGACTCCTCGAGCTGCGTCGGGTCGTTCGCGGCGCCCTCCACGGCCTGCTGGAGTTCCGTCACGCTGTCGGCGATGGCGTCGGCGGTGCTGACACAGTCCAGCGCCTTGTTGACGGCATCGCAGCCGGTGGTCAGCCCGGCCGTCAGCCCGACTGCCGCAATGGCTGCGGCGGTTATGGCGATTCGGCTCCGGCGGCGTCGGCTCGTGGCCATGCTTGACGTTCCCTCCCTGCTCAGGCCTCGCAGGCCCCCGTTGTGCATTGGCCGGGCGCACAGCGGTGTGCCGTACGCCCGTACCCCTAGTGACGCCAGGAATGGCAGCACGGTTGCCCGAAGCCGCAACTGTTCTTGGTGCGCCCTTTACTTTTCGAGGACCGTATCAAGGGCCTTGCGCTGCAGGTCCGCCAGCTCGCCGCAGCCCGAAACCGCCAGGTCCAGCAGGGAGTTGAGCTCTTCCCGGGCGAAGGGTTCGGCCTCGGCGGTGCCCTGGACCTCGACGAAGCGGCCGTCGCCGGTGCAGACGACGTTCATGTCGGTGTCGGCCTTCACGTCCTCCTCGTAGCGCAGGTCGAGGAGCGGCACGCCGGCGACGATGCCGACCGAGACGGCGCTGACGGTGCCGGTCAGCGGCTTGCGGCCGGGCTTGATCAGCTTCTTGCCCTGGGCCCAGGCGATGGCGTCGGCGAGGGCGACGTAGGCGCCGGTGATGGCGGCGGTGCGGGTGCCGCCGTCGGCCTGGAGGACGTCGCAGTCGAGGACGATCGTGTTCTCGCCGAGGGCCTTGTAGTCGATGACCGCGCGCAGGGAGCGGCCGATGAGGCGGCTGATCTCGTGCGTACGGCCGCCGATCTTGCCCCGGACGGATTCGCGGTCGCCGCGGGTGTTGGTGGCGCGCGGCAGCATGGCGTACTCCGCGGTGACCCAGCCCTCGCCGCTGCCCTTGCGCCAGCGCGGGACGCCTTCGGTGAAGGAGGCGGTGCACAGGACCTTCGTGTCGCCGAAGGAGACGAGGACGGAGCCCTCTGCGTGCTTGCTCCAGGCGCGTTCGATGGTGACCGGGCGGAGCTGTTCGGGAGTGCGGCCGTCGATTCGAGGCAGTGAGGACATGGCGTCGAGCCTAGCCCGAGTTGTGGAAGGGCCCCTCCCGTGGTGGCAGGGGCCCTCGGAGGTGAAGCGGGGGCCGTCAGGGGCTGAAGCCCGGGACGATGCCCGCGCTTCACATCATGTCTTCGATCTCCGCCGCGATCGGGTCGGCGTCGGTGCCGATGACGACCTGGATGGCGGTGCCCATCTTTACGACGCCGTGGGCGCCGGCGGCCTTCAGGGCGGTGTCGTTCACCAGCGAGGGGTCGCTGACCTCGGTGCGGAGCCGGGTGATGCAGCCCTCGATCTCCTCGATGTTGTCGATGCCACCGAGCCCGGCGACGATCTTCTCAGCCTTGCTGGCCATGTTCCTTCTCCCTGATCCGAACCGCTTTGTCGCAGTAACCCACAGTTGGCCCATCTTTGCGAGCGGTCATGTCGTAGGTGCCGAAGGATGGCGTTCACGACAGCGGAACCGTCCGACGACAACTGGTCTACACCACCTTACCGAGGGGCGTCCATGAGTGCCGACAGCTCCGCCATCAGCCCGGCGCGCGCTCGTTGGAACACAGCGTTCCAGGGCCTGCAGAAGATGGGCCGCAGCCTTCAGCTCCCGATCGCAGTCCTGCCCGCCGCCGGCATCCTCAACCGGCTCGGACAGCCGGACGTGTTCGGCGACGAGGGGCTGGGCTGGGACAACGTCTCGAAGGTGATGGACGGCGCGGGCAGCGCGCTGCTCGACGGTTCGCTCGGTCTGCCGCTGCTGTTCTGCGTGGGCGTGGCCATCGGCATGGCGAAGAAGGCGGACGGCTCGACGGCGCTGGCGGCGGTCGTGGGGTTCCTCGTCTACTACACCGTGCTGCGCGAGTTCCCGGAGGACTGCCCGGGCGGCTCGACGGCGGTCCCGAACGTCGGCTGCCAGGTGGAGGACGGGACGGTGACCGTCTTCGAGTACCAGAATCCCGGTGTCTTCGGCGGCATCGTCATCGGCCTGCTGGCCGCGTTCTTCTGGGCCCGCTATCACCGTACGAAGCTGGTGGACTGGCTCGGCTTCTTCAACGGGCGGCGTCTCGTCCCGATCATCATGGCGTTCGTGGCGATCGTGTTCGCGGTGCTGTGTCTGTGGGTCTGGCCGCCGATCGGTGACGCGCTGGAGAGCTTCAGCGACTGGATGAGCGACCTGGACGCGTGGGGCGCGGGAGTGTTCGGCATCGCGAACCGCGCACTGCTGGTGGTGGGCCTGCACCAGTTCCTGAACGTGCCCATCTGGTTCCAGTTCGGGACCTACACCACGCCCGACGGCGAGGTCGTGCACGGCGACATCAACATGTTCCTCGCGGGCGACCCGGACGCCGGTCAGTTCACCTCGGGCTTCTTCCCGATCATGATGTTCGCTCTGCCGGCCGCGGCCCTGGCCATGACCCACTGCGCCAAGCCGAGCCGCCGCAAGGAGGTCGGCGGTCTGATGACGTCGGTGGCCCTGACGTCCTTCGTCACCGGTATCACGGAACCGATCGAGTACTCGTTCCTCTTCATCGCGCCCCTGCTGTACGCGGTGCACGCGTTGCTGACGGGTGTGTCGATGGCGGTGACCTGGGCGCTGGGGGTCCATGACGGGTTCAGCTTCTCGGCCGGGCTGATCGACTACATCATCAACTGGAATCTGGCCACGAGACCCTGGGCGATCATTCCCATCGGTCTGTGTTTCGCCGTCGTCTATTACGCGATCTTCCGGTTCGCGATCACGAAGTTTGATCTCAAGACGCCGGGTAGGGAGCCGGACGAGGAGGTCGAGGACACGACGAAGGCGTAGCCGGTTCGCCGGGGGCGGCGTAGCCGATTCGTCACAGATATCGCGGGTTCCTTATCCGCCCTTCACCGTGCTACAACAGGTCTACACCACTAAGTGGTGTAGACCATGCGGCGTTTCCGCATGGCGATGAGACGCCGCCGTCCCCAGCCTTTTTCCCCGGGCGGCGCCATGCCCTCTGGAGGAAGTTGTGACCACGGCCAGCGCCGCTCCCGCGGCCGACAAGAAGAAGGGCGCCGGCGCGATGGCTGTCCTGCAGCGCATCGGCCGCAGCCTGATGCTGCCGGTGGCTGTGCTCCCCGCCGCCGCGCTGCTGGTCCGCTTCGGCAACGCCGACATGCTCGGCGACCCGGAGTACCCCGCCTTCCTGACGAAGATCGCGGGCTTCATGACCGCAGGCGGCAACGCCATCCTCGACAACATGGCCCTGCTCTTCGCAGTGGGCATCGCGATCGGCTTCGCGAAGAAGTCGGACGGCTCGACCGCGCTCGCGGCGGTCGTCGGCTACCTGGTCTTCAAGAACGTGCTGGGCACGTTCACCGACGGCAGCCTGCCCAAGAAGGAAGCCATAGTCGACGGCAAGATCGTCATGGTCGAGCAGGCGGTGGACGCCAAGGTCCTCGGCGGCGTGGTCATGGGCATCGTCGTCGCCCTCCTCTACCAGCGCTTCTACCGCACCAAGCTGCCCGACTGGGCGGGCTTCTTCGGCGGCCGTCGCCTGGTGCCGATCCTCTCCGCCTTCGCGGGTCTGCTGATCGGCATCGTCTTCGGCTACATCTGGCCCGTCCTCGGCACCGGTCTGCACAACTTCGGTGAGTGGCTGGTCGGTTCGGGCGCGGTCGGCGCCGGCATCTTCGGTGTCGCCAACCGTGCGCTGATCCCGATCGGCATGCACCACCTGCTGAACTCCTTCCCCTGGTTCCAGGCGGGCGAGTACGAGGGCAAGAGCGGCGACATCGCCCGCTTCCTGGCCGGTGACCCGACGGCCGGACAGTTCATGACCGGCTTCTTCCCGATCATGATGTTCGCCCTGCCGGCCGCCTGTCTGGCGATCGTGCACTGCGCCCGCCCCGAGCGCCGCAAGGTCGTCGGCGGCATGATGTTCTCCCTCGCGCTGACCTCGTTCGTCACGGGCGTGACCGAGCCCATCGAGTTCACCTTCATGTTCATCGCGCCGGTCCTGTACGCGATCCACGCGGTGCTGACAGGTGTCTCCATGGCGCTGACCTGGGCACTCGGCATGAAGGACGGCTTCGGCTTCTCGGCCGGCGCGGTCGACTTCGGCCTGAACCTCGGCATCGCCACCAACCCGTGGGGCCTGGCCCTGGTGGGTCTGTGCTTCGCCGCGGTCTACTACGTGGTCTTCCGCTTCGCGATCACGAAGTTCAACCTGCCGACGCCGGGCCGCGAGTCCGACGAGGAGCTCGCCGAACTCCAGAAGGCCGAGGCGAAGTAGCCGTTCGCCCCGGTAACGACGACGAAGGCCCCGGAACCGATGAGGTTCCGGGGCCTTCGGGCGCATCCGGACCTGAACCCCCGCACGGGCCGGTTTCCGACCGGGCTAGAGCTCGTACGTCTGCCTGGGCGCCGCGAGCGCCACCGGACCGTCGTAGACCTCACGCGCGTCGGCCAGGTTGACCCGGGGGTCGGTCCACGGCGGGATGTGGGTGAGGACCAGGCGGCGGGCTCCTGCGCGGGCCGCCGACTCACCCGCCTCGCGGCCGTTGAGGTGCAGGTCGGGGATGTTCTCCTTGCCGTGCGTGAAAGCGGCCTCGCACAGGAACAGGTCGGCGTCGCGGGCCAGTTCGTCCAGGGCCGCGCTGACGCCGGTGTCGCCGGAGTAGGTCAGCGTCCTTCCACCGTGTTCGATCCGGATGCCGTACGCCTCGACGGGGTGGGCCACGCGTTCCGTGTGCACCGTGAACGGGCCGATCTCGAAGGTGGACGGCTTGACCGTGTGGAAGTCGAAGACCTCGCTCATGGACGAGGCGGTGGGGGTGTCGGCGTAGGCGGTGGTCAGCCGATGCTCCGTGCCCTCGGGGCCGTAGACCGGGAGCGGGTCGCAGCGACCGCCGTCGTGCCGGTAGTAGCGCGCCACGAAGTACGCGCACATGTCGATGCAGTGGTCGGCGTGCAGATGGCTGAGGAAGATCGCGTCGAGGTCGTAGAGACCGCAGTGGCGCTGCAGCTCGCCCAGGGCGCCGTTGCCCATGTCGAGAAGCAGCCGGAAGCCGTCGGCCTCGACGAGGTAGCTCGAGCAGGCCGATTCCGCGGACGGGAACGACCCCGAGCAGCCGACGACGGTGAGCTTCATGAAACAGAAACCTCCGCTGGCGGAAAATGAGAAGATCGAGAAGGTTGGCGTCGGGGGTCGTGCGGTTTGTCGAGCGTAAGGCGCAAAACCTTTGGTCGCTCCTCCGCCAAGGGCTGTTGTGGGCGAACTCACCTGTGGTGTCACGCGTTCGGCTGGATGCGGTGGGGGTACCTCCCACGCCTTTAGGGCTGTGGGGGAGCATGAGGCGGAAGTGACGGCGCGCGGAGTGGGCGCGCGCCGGTACCTTCGTGCCCATGGACACGTCCTGGTGGCTCGCCCTCGCGGCGGTGGTACTGCTCGCGCTCATCGCCACGCTCGTGGACGGATGGGGGCGCGGACGGCGGCCCAAGGGGCGGCGGACCCGGCCGCCGGCGCGGCCCGGGGGACGTACGCGGGGGCGCACCACCGCTCGTCCCGAGCCCGCGGAGATCTGGTGGGCGAACGTGCCCTACGAGGACGGGCCGGGCGCAAAGGACCGGCCCTGTCTGGTGCTCGCGGTGCGCGGGAAGCGGGTCACGGTCGCGAAGATCACCAGTAAGTACCGCGACGAGCGGTACGGCGTCATTCCGCTGCCGCCGGGCTCGGTCGGGGACACCCGAGGGCGGGCGAGTTTCCTGGAGACGGGCGAGCTGCGGGACGTCCCGGTGTCGGACTTCCGGCGGCGGGTGGGGGTGATGGACCCGGTCGTCTGGGACCAGGTCCGTCACCTCGCCACCTAGGGCGCCGTCACTCGCCCCGTCAGGGCCTCGCGGACCCCGAGCCGGCAGGTCGTGCCGACCGGCTCACGCCCAGAGCTGCCCCTGGAGCGTCTCGATGGCCTCTTCGGTCGTCGCCGCGGTGTAGACGCCGGTCGAGAGGTACTTCCAGCCGCCGTCGGCGACGACGAACACGATGTCCGCGCTCTCGCCGGCCTTCAGCGCCTTGTTGCCCACGCCGATCGCCGCGTGCAGGGCGGCTCCGGTGGAGACGCCCGCGAAGATGCCCTCCTGCTGGAGCAGCTCGCGGGTGCGGGTGACCGCGTCGGCCGAGCCGACCGAGAAGCGGGTGGTCAGGACGGAGGCGTCGTACAGCTCGGGTACGAAGCCCTCGTCGAGGTTGCGCAGGCCGTAGACGAGATCGTCGTAGCGGGGTTCCGCGGCGACGATCTTCACGCCCGGCTTGTGCTCGCGCAGATAGCGGCCGACGCCCATCAGGGTGCCCGTGGTGCCGAGGCCGGCGACGAAGTGGGTGACCGAGGGGAGGTCGGCGAGGATCTCCGGGCCGGTCGTGGCGTAGTGGGCGCCCGCGTTGTCGGGGTTGCCGTACTGGTAGAGCATCACCCAGTCGGGGTGCTCGGCGGACAGCTCCTTGGCGACCCGTACGGCGGTGTTGGAGCCGCCCGCTGCGGGGCTGGAGATGATCTCCGCGCCCCACATGGCGAGCAGGTCCCGGCGCTCCTGCGAGGTGTTCTCGGGCATCACGCACACGATCCGGTAGCCCTTGAGCTTCGCCGCCATCGCCAGGGAGATGCCGGTGTTGCCGCTGGTCGGCTCCAGGATCGTGCAGCCCGGGGTGAGACGGCCGTCCTTCTCCGCCTGCTCGATCATGTGCAGAGCGGGGCGGTCCTTGACCGAGCCGGTGGGGTTGCGGTCCTCCAGCTTGGCCCAGATGCGGACGTCCTCGGACGGCGACAGCCGCGGCAGGCACACCAGAGGGGTGTTGCCCACCGCGGCGAGCGGGGAGTCGTAGCGCATGTGGATCAGGCCATACCGCCGGCCACGGCCGGCAGGATCGTGATGTTGTCGCCGTCGGCGACCTTGGTGTTGATGCCGTCGAGGAAGCGGACGTCCTCGTCGTTCAGGTAGACGTTGACGAAGCGGCGCAGCTGGCCGTCGTCCACGATGCGGGCGTGGATGCCCGCGTGCCGGGTCTCGAGGTCGGTGAACAGCTCGGCGAGGGTCTCACCACTGCCCTCCACCGCCTTCTGACCGTCGGTGTAGGTGCGGAGGATGGTGGGGATGCGGACCTCGATGGCCATGGCTCAGGGCTCCTGTCGGGAGTAGTCAGTCGGGGGCGCGCGGCAGCGCAAGTACAGCGGGGGTGGTGCGTGTGAGGCGCCGCGGCTCACGGCCGTACGGCGGCAGGGGCAGCGTCAACAGATGGCGCTGGCGAGCCTGCACAGGTCGACGTGCAGCCGCGCCACGAGCAGCATGCCCGGCGTCTTCTCGCTCACGTCGTGGAAAACCATGGGGTCATCGTATCGATTCCCGGTCCGGCTTTCGGAATGTGATCCCACATCGCGGACGCTTTACGGCCGGGGAGTGAGACCGCACTGTTCAGACCGGCTCAGTGAGCCGCGGTCCGCCCGGCTCGGTACGTCTCGACGACCTTGACCTCCTCCTCCGTCACCTCGCCGTCGACGATCCGGAAGGAGCGGAACTGGAACTCGCCGAGGCCGTCGGTGTCGGCGGTGGAGACCAGGACGTAGTGCGCGCCGGGCTCGTTGGCGTAGGAGATGTCGGTGCGCGAGGGGTGGGCCTCGGTGGCCGTGTGGGAGTGGTAGATGACCACCGGCTCCTCGTCGCGGTCGTCCATCTCGCGGTAGAGCTTGAGCAGATCGCCCGAGTCGAACTCGTAGAAGGTGGGCGACATCGCCGCGTTCAGCATCGGGATGAAGCGCTCGGGCCGGTCCGAGCCCGCCGGGCCCGCCACGACGCCGCACGCCTCGTCGGGGTGGTCCTTGCGCGCGTGGGCGACGATCTGGTCGACGAGGGCCTGGGTGATGGTCAGCATGCTCGTCAGGATAAGCAGAGGGCCGCCCCGTACCGAAGAGTGGTACGGGGCGGCCCATATGCCGGACGCCCTGAGCGGCAGCGGTCGGGAGCGCCACGAGTGCTCCCGACGGCGGGACGTCCTGGACAAGCAGCTCGGCAACGCCCCTGAAGGGGCGGGGGGAACTGCGCGACCAGCCACAGCGGCGCCGCAGACAACGGACGGCCTTCCGCGGCAATGACCTCGCGGCCCCCTCAGCGAAGCGCCTAGCCGACCTTTTCGAGCTCCGGCTCATCGCCGTCGCGGGCCGCGATCTGCGGGTTGCGGCGCTTGAGGAACGCCCAGCCGAGGCCCAGGGCGACGGCCCAGCCGGCCGCGACGTACAGGCAGACCCGCGCGTCCTTGTCGTACGCGATCATGAAGGTCACGCCGATGAGGAAGATGAGCGCGACCCAGCTGAACAGCGCCCCGCCGGGAGCCGGGAAGGACGAGGCACGCAGTCGGCCGGCGTCCACCGCTGCGCGGTAGCGGATGTGGCTGACGAGGATCATCATCCAGGTCCAGATGCCTGCCGCGGTGGCGACCGAGGTGACGTAGAGGAACGCCTTCTCCGGGACGACGTAGTTCAGGACGACGCCGATGCCCATGAGCGCCACGGAGACCGTGATGCCGACGGCGGGCGTCTTGCGGGAGTTGAGCTTGCCGAAGGCCTGCGGTGCCTCGCTGTTGGCGGCGAGGTCGCGCAGCATCCGGCCGGTCGAGTACATGCCGGAGTTGCAGGACGACAGGGCCGCGGTGAGCACCACGAAGTTGACGATGCCCGCGGCGAGCGGGATGCCGATCTTGCCGAAGGCGTGGACGAACGGGCTCTCGCCCGCGGAGAACTCGGTCCACTTGACCACGGAGAGGATCACCAGCAGCGCGCCGACGTAGAAGACGATGATGCGCCAGGGCAGCGTGTTGATGGCCTTGGGCAGGGTCTTCTCGGGGTTCTCGGACTCGCCCGCGGTGACGCCGACGAGCTCGACGGCGAGGTAGGCGAACATGACGCCCTGGAGCGTCATCAGGCTGGAGCCGATGCCGTTCGGGAAGAAGCCGTCGTGCGACCAGAGGTTGGAGACGGTGGCGGTGTCACCGGCGTCGGAGAAGCCGAGGGTGAGCACGCCGAGGCCGATGACGATCATGCCGATGATGGCCGTGACCTTGATCATCGAGAACCAGAACTCGACCTCGCCGAAGATCTTGACGGAGATCAGGTTGACGCCGAAGAGCACCACAAGGAAGACCAGGGCGCTGACCCACTGCGGGATCTCGGGGAACCAGAAGTGGATGTAGATCGCGGCGGCCGTGAGCTCGGCCATGCCGGTGACCACCCACATGAGCCAGTACGTCCAGCCCGTGACGAACCCGAAGAACGGGCCGAGGAATTCGCGGGCGTACTCGGCGAAGGAGCCGGAGACGGGCCGGTAGAGAAGCAGCTCGCCCAGGGCCCGCATGATGAAGAAGATGACGACGCCCGCGAGGGCGTACATGAGGATGATGCTGGGGCCGGCCTTCGCGATGTTCGCTCCGGCACCCATGAACAGCCCGACGCCGATGGCGCCGCCGATGGCGATCATCTGGACCTGACGGCTGCCGAGGCCTCGCTCGTACCCCTCTTCCGGGGCACCCGTGGCGTTCTCGTCAGTGACCTTCGCAGAGGTCATGTGTAGTGCGCCTTTCTCCATGCCGACCCGGGCCCTTCGTCGGCCTCGGATCGGGTCTCGATCCCCCCGGATTGCTGGAGCTGTGCCCGGCCGACGATCCGTCGACCAACTGGCGCACCCGGCCGAACATTCGGGTGGTGCTCGTCGGGCGTCGTGAAGATTTATCACGGCCGTCACGCTGATCGACTAAAGGACATGTGGCGCATCACACAAGGAGAACCGGACAAAAGGATCGCCGCCCCCCAAGGCGGGTGGCGGCGGTGACGCGATCGTTATCCGGATTTGAGCGTCCGCTGAGCGAACACAGAACCGTCACATATCGCTACGGAAGCGTCGCAATCTAAGGCAGCAGCGTGGCGACCAGCGTCTCCTGGAGACCGCCCAGCCACAGATACGCCATCACCATCGGCTTGCGCGGATCCTCGTCCGGGAGCCGGTAGAGCAGGTCGGTGTCGTCCTCGTCGGCGATGTCCAGGCGGGAGCCGATGGCCAGGCGCAGGTCGTTGAGGGCGCTGAGCCACTGCTGGGACTCCTCGACGGAGAGCTTGAGCACCGCACCCCCCTCGCCGGCGGAGGCGGTGCTGAGCCCGTCCAGGCAGCGGACCACCGTGAGCGCGTTGTCGCGCTTGCCGGCGCGCAGGTCGTTCTCGGTGTAGCGGCGGAACTCCGCGGAGTACGCCCGCTGCTCCTCGGCCTCCTTGGCCTGCGGGGTGCCCTCGGGGTCGCCGTAGGCGTCCGGGAAGAGGCGCTTGAGGACCGGGTCGGCGGGCGGTTCGCTCGGCCCGTCGTTGAACAGCTCGGCGAGCGGGTCGGCGGGGGCGTCCTCGGCGGGGCCGGGGCCGATGAGCTCCAGGAGCTGGACGGCCAGCGACCGGATGATGGAGATCTCGACGTCGTCGAGGGCGACGGCCGCACCGCCGCCGGGGAGCGGTTCGAAGGTTCCTGGCATGGAGGAGGTTCGCTACTTCCGGTCCTGTCGGTGGTTCCCGGGCTGCGGGCGAGCTGTCATTTGCGGTCCTGCTGGAGGGTGGCCCACAGACCGTAGCCATGCATGGCCTGCACGTCGCGCTCCATCTCCTCGCGGCTGCCGCTGGAGACGACCGCCCGGCCCTTGTGGTGGACGTCGAGCATGAGCTTGGTGGCCTTGTCCTTCGGGTAGCCGAAGTACGACTGGAAGACGTAGGTCACATAGCTCATCAGGTTGACCGGGTCGTTGTGGACGATGGTGACCCAGGGGACGTCCGGCTCGGGGACGGCGAAGACCTCCTCCGCCGACTCGGTGCGTTCGATCTCTAGGGGAGCGGGTGACGTCACAGTGCCCATGCTGCCACCGCAGGGGGGTGGTCGCACAAACGGGCTGCGCAACCGCGCCTGTTGTGACGTCCACCCCACAAATCGTCAAACTGACGAGATGGGGGTAGCATCCATCTCCATGAACACAGCGGACCTTGGGCTGCCGGTGGATGTTCCCTCGACGGCGCTCTTCACGGATCAGTACGAGTTCACGATGCTGCAGGCCGCCATGAAGGCGGGCACAGCCGAGCGGCGGAGCGTGTTCGAGGTCTTCACCCGGCGGCTGCCGGAGGGGCGGCGCTACGGCGTCGTGGCGGGCACCGGCCGCGTGCTGGACGCCGTCGAGAACTTCCGCTTCGACCCGGACGTCCTCGCCTTCCTGCGCGAGCGGAAGATCGTCGACGAGGAGACCCTGGACTGGCTCGCGGACTACCGCTTCTCCGGCGACATCTGGGGCTACCCCGAGGGCGAGGTGTACTTCCCGGGCTCGCCGATCATGCGGGTCGAGGGCACCTTCGCCGAGTGCGTGCTGCTGGAGACGGTGATCCTCTCCGTCCTCAACCACGACTCCGCGATCGCCGCGGCCGCGTCCAGGATGTCGTCGGCCGCCGGTGAGCGCCCGCTCATCGAGATGGGCGCCCGGCGCACCCACGAGCTGGCCGCGGTGGCCGCGTCCCGGGCGGCGTACCTCGGCGGCTTCACCTCCACCTCCGACCTCGCCGCGGGCTTCCGCTACGGCATCCCCACCGTCGGCACCAGCGCCCACGCCTTCACGCTGCTGCACGACCG
Organism: Streptomyces sp. NBC_01017; assembly: GCF_045162795.1. Lineage (NCBI taxonomy): Bacteria > Bacillati > Actinomycetota > Actinomycetes > Kitasatosporales > Streptomycetaceae > Streptomyces > Streptomyces sp. NBC_01017. The sequence goes on along the minus strand of NZ_CP108683.1, from coordinate 6,668,036 downwards.
GGAGCGGGACGCCTTCCAGGCCCAGGTGAAGTCCATGGGCCGGGGCACCACGCTGCTCGTGGACACCTACGACGTCGCCGAGGCGGTCCGTACGGCCGTCGAGGTCGCCGGACCCGAGCTGGGCGCCGTCCGGATCGACTCGGGCGACCTGCTGCTGGTCGCGCACCGGGTCCGGCAGCAGCTGGACGAGCTGGGCGCGACGGACACGAGGATCATCGTGACCTCCGACCTGGACGAGTACGCCATCGCCTCGCTGGCGGCGGCGCCGGTGGACGCGTACGGCGTCGGCACCCAGCTGGTGACCGGGTCCGGGCATCCGACCTGCTCGATGGTCTACAAGCTGGTCGCCCGCGCGGAGTCCACCGACCCGACGGCACCCCTGCTGCCGGTCGCCAAGAAGTCCACCGGCGGCAAGACCTCCATCGGCGGCCGCAAGTGGGCGGCCCGGCGCCTCGACGAGTACGGCGTCGCCGAGGCCGAGGTCGTCGGCACCGGGCCGGTGCCGGACGCTCTCGCCGACCGGCAGCTGCTGGTCGAGCTGGTCAAGGGCGGTGACGTGGTGGCCCGTGAGTCGCTGGACGTCGTACGGGACCGGCACACCGCCGCTCGCGCGAACCTGCCGCTGTCCGCGACACAGCTCTCGCGCGGGGAACCTGTCATCCCGACGGAATATGTCAACGGGCGCTCGGGGAGCCTGACGGGGTCGTGAAGCGAGTGCGCCCGGCGCGCTCACTCCATGCCCCCTCCCGCACCGCACCCGAAGTCTCTAGGCTCGGAGGTTCACGGCCGGGCCCGCACGCTCCTCACCGCCCGACCTCAGCGTCCATAACCGAAGGACACCGACCATGCGCCGCGCCTTGATCGTCGTAGATGTGCAGAACGACTTCTGCGAGGGAGGCAGCCTTGCGGTGGCCGGCGGTGCCGACGTGGCCGCCGCCGTCACCGAGCTGATCGGGCAGGCGGCCGGGTCGGGCTATCAGCACGTCGTGGCCACCCGCGATCACCACATCGCCCCCGGCGGCCACTTCTCCACGAACCCCGACTTCGCCCACTCGTGGCCGGCGCACTGCGTCGCCGGCACGGAGGGTGTCGGCTTCCACCCGAACTTCGCCCCCGCGGTCGCGTCCGGCTCGATCGACGCCGTGTTCGACAAGGGGGCGTACGCGGCGGCGTACAGCGGGTTCGAGGGGGCCGACGAGAACGGGGTGCGGCTGGCGGACTGGCTGCGGGCCAGGGAGGTCGTCGAGGTGGACGTGGTGGGCATCGCCACGGACCACTGTGTGCGCGCGACCGCGCTGGACGCGGCGCGGGAGGGCTTCCGTACGCAGGTGCTGCTGGATCTGACCGCCGGGGTGGCCTCGGAGACCACGGACCGGGCCCTTGAGGAGATGCGCGAGGCGGGCGTCGAGCTGACGGGCAAGCCGGTCGTCGCCTAGTCCGTCGCCCGGCGGCTCGTACAGGCCCTCGCGCGGTGGCTCACGCCGGTGCCGCCGGGCGCCTCATCAGCGCCCTGATCGGGTGCCACAGCTCCTGGGCGAGGTCCGGGGCGATCGCGACACCGTTGTCAGGTGCCGTTCGCCATATCAGGCCGTCGGGGTGGTGCAGGACCGCCGTGATCTCGTCGGGGGTCGGCGGGGCGGCGTTGCCCCGCAGGTAGACGGCGCGCATGCCCAGATTGCGGAGCCTGGTCAGGGCTCGGGCGCGGTTGTGGGCGTGCACGAGGACACGGACGCAGCCCGTGCCGTCGGCGGTGGGTCTGGGCAGGTTCAGCGCCACCACGACGCTGCCGGTCGGCAGCTTGCAGAAACCTCCTGCGGCCATGCGGTCACACCCCCGTGCGAGTCGATGTCAGGGTCGATGTCGGTTCCGGTGTCAATAACGGAAGCACAGGGTGCACCTAAACACGATCGGCGGCAACCCCGCCAGGGGGTCACCGCCGATAGCGCTCTGACCTGCGAAAATGCGGATTACTTCACCGCGGGACCAACTTCGAGCTCGATCGTCGAGCCGTCCTTGGCCTCCTTGACGATCTTGATCTTGGTGTTGGTGTCAGTGATCTTGACACCCGCGGTCGGGTTCGCCGCGTCGTAGTACGTGCTGGTGCGGTCGTTGAAGACCGACACCCCCGCACTCGACGGGATCTTCGTCGCGACGTCCGCGTTGTGCAGCCACATGCCGTCCGTGCGGAACTTGCTGAACGGCGAGTCGTAGGACTGGATGCGGTTGCGCATCAGCGTGCCGTCGGACCACTTCAGCGCGGTCGGGTGGGAGTCGATCGGCAGGACCAGGCCGGTACCGGGGTGCTGGCTGGTGTTGTTGTCCTGCTGAGAGGTGTCCCACTTCCAGATCAACAGGCCGTTCTGGTACGCGTAGTGCTCCACCCAGTCCGGAAGGCTCTTCGAGAAGCCGAAGTTGTACGGGCCGGTCTTCAGGGTCTTGTCGTACGACACGTACTGACGGTTCTCGGCGATGTAGTACTGCGCGTAGTCGTCCGTGATGGACGCGCCGATGCGCGAGAAGCCCTTCGTCTTCCAAGCGGCGTCGGCGGCCTCGGCGTTGTCGGAGAACACGGCCGTGCCGTCGGCGGTCACGGTGATCTGGTCGGCCGCGAAGCCCTTCTGGGCCACGCCGCCGTCCGTCTGGTAGCGGAAGCGCAGGTCGATCTTCTTGCCGGCGTAGGCGTCCAGCGGGAAGGCCAGCTTCTTGTACGCGTCAACCGTGCCGGTGATCGCCGGCTTGCCGCTCGCGTCCTTCGGGATGGCCGCACCGTCGACCGTGCCGTCGACCGCGGTCCAGTTGGCACCGCCGTCGGTGGAGACCTCGGTGTAGAGGTAGTCGTACTCGGCCTCGATGTCGTACCAGCCGTCGAGGGTCAGCGAGGCCGCCGACTTGCCGGTGAGGTCCACCGAGCGGGTCAGCGTGTTGGCGAGGTTGTCGCCGCTGCCGCTCCACCACTGGTTCGCGCCCTGCGCCGGGGCGACGATCTCGGTGGTGACCTTCTTCTTGGGCAGGTCGACCACGAGGGCCTGCTTGTGCTTGGTGTTGTACTCGGCGACGCCCAGCTTGTGCCACGAGTTCGTCCCGGCCTTGGCCGTGTCGTACTTCAGCCAGCCCAGCTGGAGCTTGTCCCAGGCGGTCATGTCGCCCGGCAGGTCACCGATCTCGTTCTTGCCGGTGCCGAGCCAGGAACCGGAGGACATCAGGGTCCAGAAGCCGGTGGAGTTGTCCCCGCCCTGGGTGTCGTAGTGGTCCGGCAGACCGAGGTCGTGGCCGTACTCGTGGGCGTAGACGCCGAGGCCGCCGTTCTCCGGCTGGACCGTGTAGTCGCCGACCCAGACGCCGGTGTCGCCGACCTTCGAGCCGCCCAGCTTGTTGCCCTCGGGGCCGGTGGCACCCGCGTCGGTGCCGAACGCGTACCAGCGGTGGGCCCAGATGGCGTCGGTGCCCTGCGCGCCGCCGCCCGCGGACTCGTCCTCACCGGCGTGCACGACCTGGAAGTGGTCGATGTAGCCGTCGGACTCGTTGAAGTTGCCGTCGCCGTCGAAGTCGTAGCGGTCCCACTGGTCGAACTGCTTGACGTCCGTCTTGATCTCGGCGTCGGTCTTCCCAGCTGCCTTCTGCTGGGCGACCCACGCGTTCAGACCGTCGCTGACGACGTTCCAGACGCTGGAGCAGTTGGTCTGGCCGCAGGCGTTGTTGCCGTAACGGGCCTCGTTGTAGGGGACCTTGACCCAGTCGGAGACCTCACCCTCGACCGTGTAGCGGCCGGAGGACTGCTTCTCGTAGTACTTCTTGACCGACTCGGTCTTCTTGCCGGTGCCGAAGTACAGGTCCTCGAAGTGCTTCTGGTTGTAGTCGGCCTTCCAGGCCGTGGAGTTGTCCTTCTTGCGGTCGGGCTTGGCTATCTGGTTGTGCAGCGGGCCGGCCGTGCCGCCGAACTCGCTGACCTTGTCGCCGAACTCGACCAGGATCGTGAAGATCTTGTCGGTCTTCTCGCGGCCCAGCTCGACGTACTTGCTGTCGCCCTTCTTGCTCTTCAGCTCGACGACCTGCGAGCCGTCGCGCTTCTTCACCTTGGTCCGGCCGGATATGACCTGGTTCAGTGCCTCCTCGCGCTGCGCCTCCTGAGTCTTGCTCATCGGGCCGTCGAGGTTGTGGTCGGCGTGAGTGTGCTCCGCCGGGTCGTGCCGCTCGACGGACGCCGCCGGCGCGCCTTCGTCGGCCTGAGCCACCGCGAAGGTCGAGAAAGTCGCCGCTGCGGTCGCGAGCGCGACGGCGGTTGCCGCCGATCGGAACGTCCAGGGTCTGCTGGTCACTTGCTTCCTCCCCCGCGTCCGGGCACGCGGAAGGAAGGGTCCTGGTCGTGGATTTTCCGCGGGCGCCTGATGAACGCGTGTAGTCAAGTGACGACATTTGACTAGAGGTTAAGCAGAAAAAACAGACCTTGACTTGGACAGGTCAACGCATTATGCGGAGTGCATGTTCGTTTAGCGGACGACGACCTTTCCGGCAATGGGCGCGTGTCGCTGTCCACTTGGTGGACGAGATGACTCCGTGCGCCCCCCGTGCACCGGCACTGTTGGTCAGGTCACGCTTACGGTTTGTTCCACTCGGGCATGCACGCCGTTAGAGTCGGATGGCGGAACGCCCGGACGTCGGCGGAAAGCCAGGCCGAGACCCCCGTGCACACCCGATTCCGAGGACACGATGATCATGCCTCGTCCGACTGCCGCACAGCTCGCCTACGGCTCGTGCACCGTGATCTTCTCGACGCTCGCCATGCTGCTGCTGTCACAGACCAGTTCGGGCGTGGGGATCGCGGTCATCGCCGTATCGGCGCTTCTGCTCGGGCTGCTGGTCGCCATGACGGTGCCCATGCCCAGGAAGCCCCGCGTGGTGGCGGTGCGCAAGCCCGTACGCACCGAACGGGAACAGGCCGAGCAGCCTGTCCTGACCCAGTCCTGACGCACGCAGGCCGCCGGCACCCGACTCCGGTTGCCGGCACCGGCGTCAGCTGGTGCTGACCACCACCGTCTTCGCCGACTTGTCGTGCAGGCCCTGCTTGTAGGGCCGGTCGAAGTAGCTCCAGCCACCGCAGATCACGGTCCAGATGCAGGCGCAGCAGAACGCGAACGGGATCCACAGCACCGCCGCACGGATCAGCGAGGTCTGCACGGAGGGCGTGGCCCCGTTGTCGAGGTTGGCCACCCGCATGTCGAGCAGCTTCTTGCCGAGCGTCTGCCCCGTCGTGGCGGTGAAGTAGGTGTCGTACCCGATGAAGAGCACGGCGGCGACGAGTGACTGCAGGAAGGACTTGCCGTACTCCACCTTGTCGGTGTCCACGTCGTACTCGGTGACTCCGAACCCCCACGTGAGCAGCCAGACGACGACGCCCACCAGGATCATGTCGATGATGCGGGCCAGCGTGCGCTTGCCGCTGCCGGCGAGCGGCGGCATCCCGGCGAGCGGGTCGGCGGGCTGACCGCCGCCGCCGTACGGGTCGCCTCCGTACGGGCCGCCGCCACCGTAGGGGGGCGGGGGCCGGCCGCCGGGGGGAGGCGGAGGCTGGTCGCCGTACGGCGGCTGATCACCGTACGGCGAGCCCGCGCCGCCGGACGGCGGGGGCTGCTTCTTGAACGGATCGTCTTCCGGGGGCTGCTGACCGGGGCCGGGAGGCGGTTCGCTGCTCATGGCCCGAGTCGACCGCGAACCGCGCGGCTCCGCATCCCGCGCGGGGCCGTCCGGGCTACGGAATCATCCGGGCCGTTTGCTGTATGCCGTCAGCCCGCAACGAACGTACGCGCCACCTTGTCGTGCCAGCACTGGTGCCAGGGCCGGTCGAACAGGCACCACAGCACGCCGACGACGCCGACGGCGAGCAGGCCGGGGATGCTGTAGACGAGCCAGCGGCGCAGGGCCGCGCCGAACACCGGGGGTTCGTGGGCCTCGATGTCCCGCACCTCCAGGCCGAGCAGCTTCTTGCCCAGCGTGCGGCCCCACTTGGCGGTGGGCAGGACCTCGTAGACCACGCCGAACAGGAGCAGCACGGCCAGGATGACGCCGAGATACGCGGAGGTCGTGCCGTCCAGCAGCCAGACGGTGACCGTCTCGCCGGAGAGCTTGGCGGCGTCGATCTTGTCGTTGACGTGGTCGAGCGCCTTGGTGCCGAGCGGGACGGCCGCCACGGCGGTGACGGCGGCCAGCACGACGGTGTCGAGCAGCCGGGCTGCCAGCCGCTTGCCGAGGCCCGCGGGGCGGGCGGCGGCCTGACGCATGGCGGCCGCCTGGAACGGGTCCAGGGTCGGCGGCTTCCACGGGGCGACCGGCTGGTCGTCGCCGGGGCCCGCGAGCCGGTGCACCTGCTGCGCCCAGGACGACTGGCCGCCGCCGGAACCCGACGACAAGGGCGTGCCGCCCGCGGCCGGCGGCTGCTGCGTGCCGCCGGACTGCTGGGGGATGCTCGGGGAGGCCTGCTGCGGGCCGGAGAAGGCCTCGGGGGCGCCGGTGGCGGCCTGGGCGGCAGCCGCGGCCCCGGCGGCCGTCTGAGCCTGTCCCTGGGCCACTGCGGCCCGTTCGGCGGCGGCCTTCCCGGCGCCGAAGCCGGGGCCCTGCGGGGCGCCGGCCGCGGAGGGGCGGTCCGCGTCCGGACGTGCGGCGCCCGAACCGGCGGACGCGCCCGTGCTCCCGGACTGCGCCCCGGCCGCCCTTCCCTGCTGCCCCGTGCGCGGGGACAGCGCGCGGATCGCCATGGTGCCGTCGACGGGGGCGGGGCCGCCGGGGCCCGGGATGCCGGGAGTGGCCTGGCCGCCGGAGTCCGCCACGGGCCTGCGCATCATGAACGTGTCACCGGAGGCGACGCCGCCGGCGGGCGCGTCCGGTTCGGCGGGCGGGGTCGAGGCGCTGCCGTCCGTGCGGGCGGTGCCGCCCGTGGCCGCCGCCGCGCGCGGGTCCCTCGGGTCGGGCTCCTGCGGGTTGCCCCAGGAGACGCGGTGGTCCTGCTCGCCGCCGAAGCCGGCCTGGTGGGCCGGGTCGGCACCCCAGGCGGACGCCGGCTCGGGCCGGCTGCCGTGCTGGGCGTCCGCCGGCAAGGGCCCCTGGACCGGCTCCTCGTCGAAGAAGTGCGGGCCGGTCTCCTCGACCGAGGCCGCCGCGGGCCCATCGGGGTTCGCGCCGGGCGGCGGCGCGAGCGATTCGCCGTCCGTCGGCGCCGGACGGCTGGTGCCCGGCACCCAGGAGGCGCCGTTCCAGTACCGGACATATCCAGGAATGGACGGGTCCGGGTAATACCCTTCGCGGGGCCTGTCGTCACCTGGGGCCGGGGTTGGGGCGCTCATGTCCGTCGTCCGGTATCTGCTCGTGGGTCAAATAGGGGCCTCCACATCTATCAGACCGACGCAACAACCACCGCCAGTCCCGTGGGACCCACCCCTTTCCGGGCAACCTCGTACACGTACTCCACATGTGCGGTACGGCCGTGGGAGCGGGGGCGGAAAAAAGTTCTGCGAACCCGCGTAATGGTCCACCCCTGTGCTCCCTCTCCACTCGTACGGGCCCGCCCATACAGGGCAGGCATGCGTCACGAGAGAGGAACGCACGCCATGGAGCACACCGTCGTCGAGCGCGAACTGGAGCTCAGGCTGATCCTGTCGCCGGAGCGCAGCGTCTGCGTGCCGGCGCTGCTGAGTTATCACAGCGACGATCCGTACGCCGTCCACATCGCCTTCCACATCAACTCCGAGCACCCGGTGCACTGGACCTTCTCCCGCGAACTCCTCGTGGAGGGGGTGTTCCGGCCGTGCGGGCACGGGGACGTGCGGGTGTGGCCGACGAAAGTCGAACGCCGCAGTGTGGTGCTGATGGCGCTGAGTTCGCCGGACGGCGACGCGCTGCTGGAGGCACCCGCGGCGCAGGTGTCGGCCTGGCTGGAGCGGACCTTGCGGGTGGTGCCCCCGGGGACTGAGGGCGGGCAGCTGGGGATCGACGACGCGCTCGACCAGCTGCTCGCCCAGTGAGCGGTGCCCGAGGGACGGATCAGAACAGCTTGCCCGGGTTCAGGATGTCCAGTGGGTCGAAGACCTGCTTGACACCCCGCTGCATCTCGATCCCGACGGGGCCGATCTCGCGCGCCAGCCACTCCTTCTTCAGGACACCCACGCCGTGCTCGCCGGTGATCGTGCCGCCGAGTTCCAGGCCGAGGGCCATGATCTCGTCGAAGGACTCGCGGGCGCGCCGCGACTCGTCGGGGTCGGCCGCGTCGAAGCACACGGTCGGGTGGGTGTTGCCGTCGCCGGCGTGGGCGACGACCCCGATGGTGAGCTGGTGCTTCTCGGCGATCCGCTCGACGCCCTCGATCAGGTCGCCGAGCCGCGAGCGGGGCACGCACACGTCGTCGATCATCGTCACGCCGCGCACCGCCTCCAGCGCGGTGAGGGACAACCGCCGTGCCTGGAGGAGGAGTTCGGACTCGGCCGCGTCGTCCGCCGGGACCACCTGGGTGGCGCCGGCCGCCTCGCACAGGGCGCCCACGGCGGCGAGGTCGGAGGCGGGGTCCGGGGTGTCGAAGGCGGCCAGGAGCAGGGCCTCGGTCGTCTCCGGCAGCCCCATGTGCGCGAGGTCGTTGACGGCCTTGACCGTCGTACGGTCCATGATCTCCAGCAGCGACGGCACATGCCCGCCGGCCATGATCCGGCACACCGCGTCACAGGCGGCCGCCGCGGACGCGAACTCGGCGGCCAGGACCAGCTGCTGCGGCGGCTGCGGCCGCAGCGCCAGGACGGCGCGTACGACGATGCCGAGCGAGCCCTCGGAGCCGACGAAGAGGCGGGTCAGGTCGTATCCCGCGACCCCCTTGGCCGTACGGCGGCCCGTGGACATCAGCCGCCCGTCGGCGAGGACGACCTCCAGGCCGAGCACGTACTCGGCGGTCACCCCGTACTTCACGCAGCACAGGCCGCCGGAGGCGGTGCCGATGTTGCCGCCGATCGTGCACATCTCCCAGCTGGAGGGGTCCGGCGGGTAGTACAGGCCGTGTTCGCCCACCGCGCGCGAGAGGGCGGCGTTGATGACGCCGGGCTCGACGACGGCGATACGGTCGACGGGGTTGATCTCCAGGATGCGGTCCATCTTGGTCAGGGACAGCACGATGCAGCCGTCGGAGGCGTTGGCCCCGCCCGACAGGCCCGTCCGGGCGCCCTGCGGGACGACCGGGACGCGCAGGGCGGTGGCGGTGCGCATGACGTGCTGGACCTCTTCGACGGTCCGCGGCAGGACGACGACGGCGGGGGCGCCGGCCGGGCAGAAGCTGGCCATGTCGTTGGCGTAGGCGGCCGTGACGTCGGGGTCGGTGAGGACGGCCTCGGCAGGCAGACCCGCGAGCAGCCGCTCGGTGAGGTCACCCCGGGCCTGGTCGGGTGCGGCTTCGGTACGGCTCATGATCACAGCGTCGCACTCGGGGCCATCGGTGTGAACCCCGCGTACGGCGGTCGGGTTCGGACGGGTGTGGTCGTCGTATTGACGCATGGCTTGACGCACAGTGAGCGCCATGGAGAACAGCGCCGCGGGGAACAGCGGCATGGAGACCGACGCCTCGCAGGACGCAGCACAGGACGCGGTGCAGGACGGACCGGGCACGCCGGGACGCAGGCGGCGCATCCGGCGGCGGGTGCTGATGGCCTCGGTGGCGGGGTGTGCCGTGCTCGGCGGGGTGCTGGTGCTGCTGCCGTGGGGTCCGAGCGGGACGCGGGCGCCGGGACCGGCACCGGGGGCGCAGGCGCTCGCCGCGGTCACCATGGGGGTGCCGGCCGCGCTGCCCGATCTGGCGGTGCTGATCGACGAGCGGGAGAGGCATCTGCGGGCCCATCCGGGGGACGCCCGTTCGTGGGCGGTGCTGGGCGCGGCGTATGTGGAGCAGGGGCGGCGCACCGCCGAGCCGGAGTACTACCCGAAGGCCGAGAAGGCGCTGCGTACGTCGCTGAAGGTGCGGGACCCGAACGCCGAGGCGCTGGCCGGCATGGCGGCGCTGGCGAACGCGCGGCGGGACTTCGGCGCGGCGCGGACCTGGGGCGAGGCGGCGCTGAAGGCGGACCGCAAGCGGTGGACGACCTATCCGGCCCTGATCGACGCCTACACGGGGCTGGGCGACCACAAGGCGGCCAAGCGGACCCTGGACCGGCTGCTGGACCTGCGCTCCGGTCCGGCCGTGCAGGCCCGGGCGGCGGCCGTCTACCGGGACCGCGGCTGGCGGGAGGACGCGGCGGTGGCGCTGTCCGACGCGGCGGCTGCCGCCGAGGCTCCGGCCGAGCGGGCCGCGTATCTCGAACGGGCCGGGCAGCTCGCCTGGGAACGCGGCGACCTGGACGTGGCCCTGCGGCACTTCCAGGCGGCCGTGCGCCTGGACCCCGACCAGCGGGCCGCGCTCGCCGGGCAGGGGCGGACGCTGGCGGCACTGGGCCGCACGACGGAGGCGCTGAACGCGTACCGGGCCGCCCTCGCCAAGCAGCCGCTGCCCGAGTACGCGCTGGAACTGGGCGAGTTGTACGAGGCGCTGGACATGGGGCAGGCGGCGCGCGTGCAGTACGACCTGCTGCGGGAGCGGACGGCACGGGCCGCGGCCGGCGGGGTGGACGACGAACTGGTGCTGGGCCACTTCGAGGCGGACCACGGCGACCCGGACTCCGCCGTGCAGCGGCTGCGCACCGAGTGGCGCCGGCAGCCGGGGGTCGCGGTGGCCGACGCCCTGGGGTGGGCGCTGCACCGGACCGGGGAGGACGAGGAGGCGCTGAAGTTCGCGAGGCTGGCGAACGACAAGAAGCGCGGGGGCGGGGTGCGCAGCGCGCTGTACGTCTATCACCAGGGCATGATCGAGCTGGAACTGAGGATGTCCGGGGCCGCACGGCGGCATCTGCAGGAGGCGTTGCGGATCAATCCGCACTTCTCTCCGACGCGGGTGCCGCTGGCCGAGGCGACGTTGAAGGAGCTGGGGGAACCGTCGGTGGAGGACGTACCGGACATGGACGCCAAGCCGAAGCGGCGCTGACCCGTCCCTACGGCACGGCCGTGCCGATCAGCGCGTTGCGGCTGACCAGCCCCGCCAGTTCCGCCTCCGGCATCCCCTGCGTGTTCTCCGGGCGACGGGGCAGCACCATGTAGCGCGTCTCCGCGCTGGAGTCCCACACCGTGATCCGGGTGCCGGCCGGCAGGTCGAGGCCGAACTCGGCGAGGACCGCCCGGGGCTCGCGGACCACGCGGGAGCGGTACGCCTCGGACTTGTACCAGCTGGGGGACGGGCCGAGCAGGCGGATGGGGTAGCAGGAGCAGAGGGTGCAGACGATGACGTTGTGCGTCGAGGCGGTGTTCTCGACGACGCGCAGGCGCTGGTAGCCGCCGTCCATGAAGCCCAGCTCGCGCACGGCCGCCGTACCGTCCGTCAGCAGACGGGACTTGAAGTCCTCGTCGGTCCAGGCCCGCGCGACGACCTGCGCCCCGCTCGCCGGCGAGGCACCCGCGAGGAACGCGTCGATCGCCTCGTCCAGTTCCCCGCCGGTGAGGACGCCCTTCTCCTCCAGGAGGGTCTCCAGGCGCCGCACCCGGCGGGCGATCGTCGCGTCGGAGTGGTCACCGCTCATCGCCACGGTCCTCTGCCAAGTAGCTTTCCCACAGATCCAGTACGACGTGATGGTCGCCCTCGCCCCACAGGTCACGCGCCCGGAACCGCACCGCGTACACCTGCTCCACCGGCACGTCCGCACGTCCCTGCGCGCTGACGTCGGCCAGTTCGGCGGGCCCTTCCGGCTCGATCACGACGCCCCGCTTGCCGCGTGCGTAGCGGGGCAGGCGGGTGTGGTGGGCCGGGTCGTGGAGGTACGTCACCACGCGCGCCCCCGGGACGAAACGGTCAGCCATCGAGCTCGTCCCGATCCAGCTCGCCGGGCTCCAGCACGCCCTTGCGTTCGAGGAGGTCGCTGATCGCGAGGAACCAGCGTTCGTAGTACGACGCCGCCAGGTACTCGCGCGGCGGGATCGACTCGATCGCGTCCCGGAACTCGTTCAGATTGAAGATCTGCTGCCCGCGCAGGGCGTTCCAGATCCCGAAGACGCGCGCCTCCCAGTCGGCGTGGAAGGGCTCGGAGTCGTCCGCGGTGTCGACGGGACCGAATCCCTCGACGCCGCCGACGTCGTTGATCCTGGCCATGGGATCAGCGTACGGCGCGTTCGGCGTGCGGGTCCCCCCGTGGAACCCGCACGCCGGGAGAGACTCAGCCGGCCGTCAGAGGTTCCCGCGCTTGTCCTGCTCCCGCTCGATCGCCTCGAACAGGGCCTTGAAGTTGCCCTTGCCGAACCCCATGGAGCCGTGGCGTTCGATGATCTCGAAGAAGACCGTCGGGCGGTCCTGGACCGGCTTGGTGAAGATCTGCAGCAGATAGCCGTCCTCGTCGCGGTCCGCGAGGATCTTCAGCTCACGCAGGGTCTCGACGGGGACACGAGTGTCGCCGACCCACTCGCCGAGGGTGTCGTAGTACGAGTCCGGGGTGTCGAGGAACTTGACGCCGGCCGCGCGCATGGTGCGTACCGTCTCGACGATGTCGTTCGTGTTGAGCGCGATGTGCTGGACGCCCGCGCCGCCGTAGAACTCCAGGTACTCGTCGATCTGGGACTTCTTCTTGGCGATGGCGGGCTCGTTGATCGGGAACTTGACCTTGAGCGTGCCGTCGGCCACGACCTTCGACATCAGGGCGCTGTACTCGGTCGCGATGTCGTCGCCCACGAACTCCTTCATGTTCGTGAAGCCCATGACCTTGTTGTAGAAGCCGACCCACTCGTTCATGCGGCCGAGTTCGACGTTGCCGACACAGTGGTCGATCGCCTGGAAGGTGCGCTGCGCGGGCGGCTCGACCATGGGGCTCGCCGCCACGTAGCCGGGGAGGTACGGGCCGTCGTAGCCGGTGCGCTCGACGAGGGTGTGGCGGGTCTCGCCGTACGTCGCGATGGCGGCCAGGACGACGGTGCCGTGCTCGTCCTTCACCTCGTACGGCTCGGTGACGGACGTGGCGCCGTGCTCGATCGCGTACGCGTACGCCTGCCGCGCGTCCGGCACCTCGATGGCGAGGTCGACGACGCCGTCGCCGTGCTCGGCCACGTGCTGGGCGAGGAAGTGGCCCCAGGTGGTGGCGGGCCTGATGACGGAGGTGAGGACGAAGCGGGCGGAGCCGTTCTCCAGCACGTAGCTCGCGGTCTCGCGGCTGCCGTTCTCCGGTCCGGAGTAGGCCACGAGACGCATGCCGAAAGCGGTCGAGTAGTAGTGCGCCGCCTGCTTGGCGTTGCCCACGGCGAAGACGACCGCGTCCATTCCCTTGACCGGGAAGGGGTCGGCCTGCCGGGCGGTGTCGGGAGTGTGGTGTGTGGTCTGCGTCATAAGCGCAGCCTCATGCCATGCGGCAAGGTGCGCAATAGTTTGGTTCTCGGCTGGGCAATCTGCTCAGTGATGGGCCCGGCCCTGCGGGCTTTCTGTACAGGATGACCACCCTCAGCGGAGAGAAGAGGCGGGCTGCCGTGGCGATCGATCATCTGGACGGGCGGATCATCGTGCTGCTGGCGCGGGAGCCGCGGATCGGGGTGCTGGAGATGTCCCGGCGCCTGGGGGTGGCCCGCGGGACCGTGCAGGCGCGGCTCGACCGGCTTCAGTCGAACGGAGTCATCCGCGGGTTCGGTCCCGAGGTCGATCCGGCGGCACTCGGGTATCCGGTCACCGCCTTCGCGACCCTGCAGATCCGGCAGGGGCAAGGGCCGGACGTACGGGCGCACTTGGCGACCGTGCCGGAGGTGCTGGAGCTGCACACGACCACCGGGACCGGGGACATGCTGTGCCGCCTCGTCGCGCGCTCCAACGCCGATCTTCAGCGTGTGATCGACCGCGTTGTCGGTTTCGATGGGATCGTCCGGGCCTCCACGGCGATCGTGATGGAGAACCCCGTTCCGCTGCGGATCATCCCGTTGGTCGAGCAGGCGGCGGAGGACCGGGCGCACAGCTAGCCCGCGACCTGGTGGGGTGAGTCCGTGTGAATTTCTGGGAGTACCTGGGCAACCGCCACCAGCAGCTGCTCACCGACGCCTACCAGCACGCCAGCGCCGTCTTCCAGTGCATGGTCGTGGCGACCCTGCTCGGGGTGCTGATCGGCGTGGCCACGTACCGCAGCGAATGGGCCGGCAATTTCGCCACGCTGACCACCGCGGGCATCCTGACCATTCCGTCGCTCGCCATGATCGGTCTGCTCATCCCGATCGTGGGGCTGGGCGTGCCGCCCACGGTGATCACGCTGACGCTGTACGGCCTGCTGCCGATCGTGCGCAACTCGATCGTCGGACTGCGCGGCGTCGATCCGTCCCTGGTGGAGGCTGCCCGGGGCATCGGCATGTCCCGGCTCACCCAGCTGCTGAAGGTGGAGCTGCCGCTCGCCTGGCCGCCGATCCTGACCGGGATCCGGGTCGCGACCCAGATGCTGATGGGCATCGCGGCCATCGCGGCGTACGCCTCCGGCCCCGGCCTCGGCAATGTGATCTTCCGCGGGCTCGCCTCGCTGGGCAGCGCGAACGCACTCAACCAGGTCCTCGCGGGCACGGTCGGGATCATCATCCTGGCGCTGCTGTTCGACGCCGCGTACGTCCTGATCGGGCGGCTGACCATCCCCAGGGGGATCCGTGTCTGAGCACGAGTCCGACAGCGGCAACCACGGAGCCTCCATCGAGCTGGAGAACCTGACCAAGCGCTATCCCGGCAGCCCGCAGCCGGCCGTGGACAGCGTGAACATGGAGATCAAGGCGGGCGAAGTGGTCATCCTCGTCGGCCCCTCCGGGTGCGGGAAGTCCACGACGCTCAAGATGATCAACCGGCTGATCGAGCCGACCGGCGGCCGGATCCGCATCGGCGGCGAGGACGTCACCGACATCGACCCGGTGAAGCTGCGCCGCAAGGTCGGTTACGCCATCCAGTCCGCCGGCCTGTTCCCGCACATGACGGTCGCGCAGAACATCGGCCTCGTACCGAAGATGATCGGCTGGTCGAAGACGCGGATCGGCTCGCGGGTCGAGGAGCTGCTCGACCTCGTCGGGCTGGACCCGGGCGAGTTCCACGGCCGCTATCCGCGCCAGCTCTCCGGCGGGCAGCAGCAGCGCGTGGGTGTGGCACGGGCGCTGGCCGCCGATCCGCCGGTACTGCTGATGGACGAGCCGTTCGGCGCGGTCGACCCGATCACCCGTGATCACCTCCAGGACGAGCTGATCAGGCTCCAGCACGAGCTGCACAAGACGATCGTCTTCGTCACGCACGACTTCGACGAGGCGATCAAGATCGGTGACCGGATCGCCGTTCTGCGCGAACAGTCGCACATCGCTCAGTTCGACACCCCGGAGGCGATTCTCACCAACCCCGCCGACGACTTCGTCTCCGGGTTCGTCGGAGCCGGTGCGGCGCTGAAGCGGCTGAACCTGACCCGGGTGCGGGACGTGGAGATCACCGACTATCCGACGGTGACCTTCGACGACCCGCTCCAGGAGATCTTCAACCGGCTGCGCTCCAGCGGCACCAACGAGATCCTGCTGCTCGACAAGCGCGGCCGGCCCTACAAGTGGCTGCGGCGCGGCGACCTGATGCGGGCCAGGGGTTCGCTCGCACGGGCCGGGACGCTGGTGACCGACACGGTGACGCGGGACGCCACGCTGCGGGACGCCCTGGAGGCCGTCCTCACCGACAACGCGGGGCGGGTGGTGGTGACCGGGCGGCGCGGTGAGTACACGGGCGTCGTCGACATGGAGACGCTGATCAACTCCGTGCACGAGCTGCTGGAGGCGGACCGGCTGGAGGCGCTGGAGGCCCAGCACGAGCTGGAGGGTTCCCGGGCCGGGCGGACGCACGCCGAGCAGGAGGGCGACGGAGGGGAGCAGAAGGCGTGAGCACTCCCGAGACCCCGAGGCCGTCCCGGGTGCAGGAGACGTCCGAGCCCGGCGAGGCGCCCGGAAACGCTGAGCCCGACCGCAACGATCTTGACGGGAACGACGAGACCAGCTCGCCCGTCGCCACGAAGCGCCCGGCCCGGAAGCTGAGTTGGCAGCAGCTCACCATCGTGCCGGCGATGCTGGTGGTGCTGCTGCTCGCCACCTGGCTGTGGTTCCAGCAGGCCGACCTCGACCCGGTCTCCGAGAACGCGCTGTCGAACGGTCAGGTCTCGCAGGCCCTGAGGGAGCAGGTCGAACTCACCGCGATCTCCACCTTCTTCGTGCTGATCATCGCGATCCCGCTGGGGATCCTGCTCACCCGGCGGGCGTTCAGGAAGGCGACACCGGTGGCCATGGCCCTCGCCAACATGGGCCAGGCGACCCCCGCGATCGGTCTTCTCGCCCTGCTGGTGATCTGGCTGGGCATCGGCCGGAAGGCGGCCCTGATCGGCATGATCGCTTACGCCGTCCTGCCCGTGCTGTCCAACACCATCGCCGGCCTCAAGGCGAACGACCCGACCCTGCTGGAGGCGGCGCGCGGTATCGGCATGTCCGCGACGGGGGTGCTGAGGCGGGTGGAGCTGCCGCTGGCGGTCCCGCTGATCCTGGCGGGCGTGCGCACGGCCCTGGTCCTCAACGTCGGTACGGCGACCCTGGCGGTCTTCGGCGGAGGCGGCGGGCTGGGCGTGCTGATCACGGCCGGCATCACCAACCAGCGCATGCCGGTCCTGGTCCTCGGCTCGATCCTCACGGTCGCCCTCGCCCTGCTGGTGGACTGGCTGGCATCGCTGGTGGAAGTGCTGCTGCGGCCACGGGGGTTGGACCTATGAGGCGGCCAACCGTCCTGCTCGCGACGGGGTTGCTGGTGACAGCCGCCGGGTGCGGCCTGACCAGCGGCTCCCCCATGGTCGACGACGTACGGCCCGGAAGCATCGGACGGGGCGAGCCGCTGGACGGCGCCGAACTGACGGTGACGTCGAAGTCGTTCACGGAGCAGCTCATCCTCGGCGCGATCATGGGCATCGCCTTCGAGGCGGCCGGCGCGGAGGTCCTCGACCGCACCGGCATCCAGGGCTCCATCGGCAGCCGCGAGGCGGTGCGCAAGGGCGATGCCGACGCCGGGTACGAGTACACGGGCACGGCCTGGATCACCTACCTGGGGCACAGTCAGCCCATCACCGACCCGCACGAGCAGTGGGAGGCGGTGCGCAAGGAGGACGCGAAGAACGGGCTGACCTGGCTCCCGCCGTCCGCGCTGGACAACACGTACGCCCTGGCGATGAACCAGGCGAACCACAAGAAGTACCGCACGAACGATCTCTCCGAGGTCGCCGCGCTGTCCGAGTCCGACCCCTCCGCGGTGACGCTGTGCGTGGAGGTCGAGTTCGCCAACCGGGCGGACGGGCTGCCGGGGATGCAGGAGGCGTACGGGATGAACGTACCGACGAAGAACATCACCCAGATGGACACCGGGATCATCTACACGCAGGCCGCGAAGGGGAACTGCACCTACGGCGAGGTCTACACGACCGACGGCCGCATCAAGTCCATGAACCTCGTGGTGATGGACGACGACAAACACTTCTTCCCCAACTACAACGCCGCCCCGGTGATCAACACCAAGACCCTCAAGGAATGGCCGGCCATCCCCGACGTCCTCGACCCGATCACCAAGAAGCTGAACAACACGGTGGCCCAGGACCTGAACGCGAAGGTGGATGTGGACGGGGAGGATCCGCATCAGGTGGCGTTGGACTGGATGAAGGCCGAGGGGTTCGTGAAGTGAGGAGCTGAGCTGCTCAACGGGCTACGGCGGAACGGACCCGCCACGGCCTCGATGCGCGCCGAGCGAGCCGACCGTCGCCGCCGGCTAGCAGCTCGGCACGGTGCCCTTGCCCGATTCCAGGGCCTCCAGCGCGCCCACCGCCCCCTTCAGCGTCGTCACCGGCACCAGTCGCAACCCCTTCGGCAGTTCCGCCTTCGCGTCGCCGCACTCGGCCTTCGGGACCAGGAACACGGTCGCGCCGTCGCGCTTGGCGGCCTGGGTCTTCAGGGAGACGCCGCCGACCGCTCCGACCTTTCCGGCCGCGTCGATCGTGCCGGTGCCGGCGATGCTGCGGCCGCCGGTGAGGTCGCCGCCGGCGGCGTTGCCGTTCAGCTTGTCGACGATGCCGAGCGAGAAGAGGAGACCGGCGCTCGGGCCGCCCACGTCCGCGAGGGTGAGGGTGACCTTGATGTTCTTGTCGTCGAGGTCCAGGTAGTTCAGCGCGGCCTCGGTCGCGGCGTCCTGGGACTCCTTCATCTGCTCGGTGTTGTACTGCTCGATCTCCCGGGTGCTCTGCCCGCTCGGGTAGACCGAGTCGCGCGGCATGACCGCCTTCTCCGTGCTGAACCAGGCGTCGATCACGTCGCCGAACCGCACGTCCGTGTCGGGGGACGTCGCCTCGATGGTCGTCATGCGCAGCTGGCCGCTCGTGTCACGGGTCGGTGCCCCGGAGATCGTGATCACCGGTTCGCCCTTGTTGTCGCCCAGCACGTTCGCCGTCAGACCGGGCTGCGTCAGCGAGAACGGCAGCGGCGCGAAGGCGGCCGTGGCGAGCAGGGCCACGACCGGCAGGGCGCAGACGGCGACGGCCCGGGGGCGCGTGAGACGAGAAAGCACGGGATCAATCTAACGTGGCGGCGGGTTCCGGCCAGGCGCAGGTCGGAGCTGCCGGGGTTTGCCCCGTTCGGGTCACGCGCGGGGCTCGTCAGGTGACGTACAGGTCGCGCCTGTCCTTCGTGAAACGCCGCAGTGTCTCCGGCACCGGCGCCACCCCGATGCCCGGCGACCGCGGCACCGGAAGGTGCCCGTCGACCAGCACGAACGGCTCCGTGATGTCCTCGGCGAAGTAGCGGCTGGACGCCGACGTGTCCCCGGGGAGCGTGCAGCCGGGCAGGGCCGCCAGCGCCAGGTTCGGGGCGCGGCCGATGCCCGTCTCCAGCATGCCGCCGCACCACACCGGCACCCCGTGCGCGTAGGCCACGTCATGCACGCGCCGCGCCTCCAGGTATCCCCCGACCCGCGCGGGCTTCACGTTCACCACCCGGCAGGCGTCCATCGCGATCGCGGACGCGGTGTCGGCGGCGTTGTGCAGGGACTCGTCCAGGCAGACGGGGGTCGCGATGCGCTGCTGGAGGCGGGCGTGGGCGTACAGGTTGTTCTCCGCGAGCGGCTCCTCGATCAGCAGCAGCCCGAACTCGTCCAGCCGCCGCAGATGCTCGGCGTCCGCGAGCGTGTACGCGGTGTTGGCGTCGACCTGGAGCGGCAGGTCCGCTCCGAAGCGGTCGCGCACGGCTCGTACGGGCTCCAGATCCCAGCCCGGCTCGATCTTCAGTTTGATCCGGACGTACCCCTCGGCGAGATACCCCTCGACGTCGTCCAGCAACTCGGCGACCGTCGGCCTGATCCCGACCGACACCCCGGCCGGCACCCGCTCGCGCACCGACCCGAGATACGTGGCCAGCGGCATCCCGTACGACCGCAGCTCCGCGTCGAGGACGGCGGTCTCCAGCGCCGCCTTCGCCAGCTCGTGCCCCTTGATCCCCGCCATCGCCGGGGCGAGGTGGGCCGCACCGAGCACGGGCAGAGCGGCGACGCGCGGCAGCAGGAAGTCACGCAGGACGATCTCCGCGCCGGCCACGAACTCCGAGCAGTACAGCGGCTCGGGGTCGGCCGCGAACTCCGACCAGCCCTCGGCCGCGTCCGTGACGACGTGCAGCAGGAAGGTGTCCTTCGTCGTCATCGTGCCGAAGGACGTACGGAAGGGGCTGACCAGCGGGATCGCCACGTGGACGATCTCGACGCGTTCGAGTTTCACGAGGTGGCCTCCCGGCGGGTGAGCGTGTACCAGCCGTCCCGGGACATGTCCGTCGCCGTGAACCCGTCGGCGAAGGCCTTCGTGAACACCTCGCGCACGGCCCGCCGCCAGCCCAGCGCCAGCTCCGGGTCCGCGGCCCGCAGCGCCACTATGTCGTCCGGTACGCGGCACCAGACATACCGGTCCTGCGGGTCCCGGCGGGCGAGCGGCCCGCCGTCGGGGGCCGTGTGGGTGGCGGGCGCGGCCTCGCGATCCGGGATGCCGGGCCCGGCGTGGTCGGACGGCCCTTGCGGTGGCCCGATCAGGTCCCAGGTCACCTCCAGCCGGTCGCTCTCGTCGCCGTCGTTCACTCCGTCCGCCATGGGGCCGTAGAAGTCGACGAGGTAGCCGGTGCCGGTGGCGCCGAGTTTCACGAAGTTGAACCGGGCATTCCGGCCCACCAGCGGATCGAAGGTCCAGCGCATGGTGAGCGCCCCGAGCTCCACCGCCCAGGCCCGCTGCGCCCGCTTGATCTGCGGCCCGAGCCCCTGCTCGGCAGCGGCCAGCAGCGAGTACGTGTCCCGCGACGCCGGCGGTCCGAACACGGCGACACAGGCACCGACGAGCCGCTGCCCGTCGTACGCGGCGTGCACCGCCCCACCCGCGTGGGCGAGGCTGTTCAACGTCTCGGGCAGCAGGGGCGGTGCGGTGCGGGGCGTCTGCCATACGTCACTGAAGTAGTCGGCAACAGCGGTGAACCCGGCGGGCTCGTGGACGGTGCGGATGCTCAGTGAGGTCATGACACGAGTGTCGGAGGTGGTGCGGGGCCCTGCCTAGTGCACCCACGCGTCAACGCAACGCCTCCGCCACTCCCACGCCGCGTCAGCGCAACGCCTCCGCCACCTCCCGAGCCGCGTCCATGACCCGCGGCCCCACCCGCTCCGGCACCGCGTCGGCCAGCATCACCACACCCACGCTGCCCTCGACTCCCGTCACGCCGATCAACGGCGCGGCGGCCCCGCTCGCTCCCGCCTCCAACTCCCCGTGGGTCAGGGTGTATCCGGGCTCCGACAGCGGCTGCTGCCGGGCGGAGAGTATGGCCCGGCCCGCGGCACCGCGGTCCAGCGGGTGCCGGAAACCGGCCCGATAAGCCACGTGATAGTCCGTCCAGGTCGGCTCGACCACGGCAACGGCCAGTGCCTCCGTGCCGTCCACCAGCGTCAAGTGCGCCGTCGCCCCGATGTCCTCGGCCAGCGAACGCAGCGCGGGCAGCGCGGCCTCCCGTACCAGCGGATGCACCTGTCGGCCCAGTCGCAGCACACCGAGCCCGACGCGGGCGCGACCGCCCAGGTCACGGCGTACCAGGGCGTGCTGTTCAAGCGTGGCGAGCAGCCGGTACACAACGGTCCGGTTCACGCCCAGTTTGTTGGAAAGCTCGGTGACGGTCAGCCCGTGGTCGGTGTCGGCCAGCAGCTTGAGGACGCGCAGTCCCCGGTCGAGCGTCTGAGAGGTCTCCGCGGTCACGACGCCCACTCCTTAGTGGTGAGGTCGGCAGCCTCCTCGTGGCGGGTGCGTCACCGAGTCCCGTCAGTGACGCGCTTCAGAGGCCGCCGATCGGCCGGCGGCCCGGACTGACTGTCCGGACCGCGTCGCTTCACGGCTGCGCTCCGCGGCGGCGCTGCCACGGGGCGTGTGCGTAGCGGGACATTAGCGAAGCCGGTTCGCTGAGCGGAAGGCTCCGTCCAGAATCCGGGCAACGGCAGGTACGGACCACTCCCGTTTGCCCTGTTACGTACGGCGTACGGCGCCCTGCGCGCACTCCCCGTACGCGCCCGGCGTCACCTCATCCGGGTGGCCCACTCCTGCACCTTGGCGATGCGCTGCCGCAGCTGCCCGGCCGTGGCCTCGGCGCTCGGCGGCCCGCCGCACACGCGCCGCAGCTCGGTGTGGATCACCCCGTGCGGCTTGCCGCTCTGATGGACGTACGCGCTCACCATCGTGTTGAGCTGCTTGCGGAGCTCCATCATCTCCTTGTGCGAGACGACGGGCCGCCGCTCGGCGGGCAGCTCCAGCAGGTCGGCCTCGGCGTCCGGCTTCTTGCGGCTGTGCGCGATCTGCCGGGCCTGCCGCTTCTGGAGGAGCATCTGCACCTGGTCGGGTTCGAGCAGGCCGGGAATCCCGAGGTAGTCCTGCTCCTCCTCGCTCCCGGGATGGGCCTGCATGCCGAACTCGGCGCCGTCGTAGAGCACCCGGTCGAAGACGGCCTCGGACTCCAGCGCCTCGAAGGAGAACTGCTCCTGCTCGCCGGTGTCCTCGTCCTGCTCCTTGTTCGCCTCCTCCATCTCCTTCTCGGATTCGGCGTACGGGTCCTCCTCGCCCTCCTTCTTCGGCTTGTCGAGGGCGTGGTCGCGTTCGACCTCCATCTCGTTGGCGAAGGTGAGGAGGTCGGGGACGGTCGGCAGGAAGACGGAGGCGGTCTCGCCGCGCCGCCGGGACCGCACGAAACGGCCGACGGCCTGCGCGAAGAAGAGCGGGGTCGAGATGGTGGTGGCGTAGACGCCGACGGCGAGCCGCGGCACGTCGACGCCCTCGGACACCATCCGGACGGCAACCATCCAGCGGTCGTTGTTGCCGCTGAAGTCGTCGATCCGCTTGGACGCCCCGGCGTCGTCGGAGAGGACGAGGGTCGCCTTGTTGCCGGTGATCTCCCGGATCAGCTTGGCGTAGGCGCGCGCGGAGTCCTGGTCGGAGGCGATGACGAGGGCACCGGCGTCCGGGATGGCCTTACGGACCTCCGTCAGCCGCTGATCGGCGGCACGCAGCACACTCGGCATCCACTCGCCGCGCGCATCCAGCGCCGTACGCCAGGCCTGGCTGATGGCGTCCTTGGTCATGGGTTCGCCGAGCCGCGCGGCGATCTCGTCGCCCGCCTTGGTGCGCCAGCGCATGTTGCCGCTGTAGGAGAGGAAGATGACCGGCCTCACCACATGGTCGGCAAGGGCGTTGCCGTAGCCGTACGTGTAGTCGGCGGCCGACCGCCGGATTCCGTCGTTCCCCTCCTCGTACGTCACGAAGGGGATGGGGTTGGTGTCGGACCGGAACGGCGTACCGGTGAGGGCGAGCCGTCGCGTGGCGGGCTCGAAGGCCTCCAGGCAGGCCTCGCCCCAGGACTTGGAGTCACCGGCGTGGTGGATCTCGTCGAGGATGACGAGGGTCTTGCGCTGCTCGACCCGGTTGCGGTGGAGCATGGGCCGCACGCCGACACCCGCGTAGGTCACGGCGACGCCCTGGTAGTCCTTGCCGAGCGGTCCGGCGCTGTACTCGGGATCGAGCTTGATGCCTATGCGCGCGGCCGCCTCCGCCCACTGCTTCTTCAGATGCTCGGTCGGCGCGACCACGGTGACCTGCTGCACGACATGGTGGTGCAGCAGCCAGGAGGCCAGCGTCAGCGCGAACGTCGTCTTCCCGGCGCCGGGAGTGGCGACCGCGAGGAAGTCACGCGGCTGCTCCTGGATGTACTTGTCCATCGCCCCCTGCTGCCAGGCACGCAGCTTGCTGGCGGTGCCCCAGGGGGCGCGGCCCGGGAAGGCGGGTGACAGGTGGTGGGAGTGGGAGGCGGAGCTGGAGCTGGAGCTGGCAGACATAGGTGTGGGCCCGGAGGGCCCTCCGTTGAGGGTGGTGGCGGGTGACGGGCGGGCGGTAGTCACGGTCTCCGGGGAGTGGGTCGGGAGGCTCGGCGTACGGGTGTTGGTGACTCGGCTACGTATGACAACCGGGCCACCCTACCGGCGGCCCGACCGTGTCCAGGGGCGACCGGGGCCGGGTCACACGTGGGTGGGACCGACGTCACAACCGTCGCAGCCGGCCCGCGATCACGGCGATGTCCTCCTCGTCACCGGAGGCGACATCGATGACCAGCGCGTACGCCACGTCCTGATCGACACCGGTGAGGTCGACGCCGTTGAGGGCGAGGAAGGTGGCGGCGGCGATCCAGGCGGTGCGCTTGTTGCCGTCGAGGAGGGGGTGGTTGGTGGCGATGGCATGCGGCAGTGCTGCGGCCTGCTGGTGGAGGTCGTCGTAGCCGACGTACCGAACATGCGGGCACGGGGCCGGTGCACCGCCGACGCGAGCAGCCCGGGCTCCCGTGCCTCGGGCGCCCGCCCGCCGAAGGCGACCTCGGCGAGGGCGGTGGACGAGGCCCCCAAACCCCTCGGAGACGCCACCTCTCGACGTCGGCCCGCTTCATCCAGCCCGTCCGGCGTTTGAGGACGAGGCCCCTTCAGGGCCGACAGCGGGGGTCTGGGGGCGGCAGCCCGCAGAGGCGGCCGGGGGCGAGGGGGCGGAGAACCTGGAGGACGGGACGGATAGGGGCGGCGGGCGAACCCCTCCCCGCTCCGACTCACCGCTCCCGCAACCGAGTGGTCACCCAAGCCCCCACCAACGCCACCCCCGCCATCGGCAGGAACACCGCCGCGAACGCCGCCGGATGCGACCCGCCGCCGGAGGCCCCCGTGGCCGCATGACTCACCGTGCCGCCGCCCAGGGCGGCGAAGGCGGCGCCTCCGGCGGCCAGGAGCACGACGTTGGACAGGCCGTCGGAGATCTGGAGGGCTGCGGAGTTCGTACCGGCCTCCTCGGGGGCGGAGAGATGGAGCAACAGCACGCTGGTGGAGGAGATCACCAGCCCCATCCCGAAGCAGCCGAACGCCCACGCCACGGCGACGGTCCAGGCGGGCACGGAGGCGATCAGGACACTCGGCGCGGCGGCGATGGAGGCCGCCACCAGCACCATCCCCAGCGTCATCAGCCGGTCCCGGTACGGCTCCACCCGCGGCCTCGACTGCATCCACGAACCCAGCGCCCACGTCCCGCCACCGGCCGCGAGCGAGAACCCGGCGAGCGTCGGCGACAGCCCCCTCTGGGTGACCAGCATCAACGGCACGAAGGACTCGGCCGCGATGAACGACCCCGCCGCGACCCCGCGCAGCAGCACCACGGACGGCAGCCCGCGCGCCGCGCGGTACGTGCCGCGCGGGAGCAGTCCGAGCACGGCCGGCACGAGGAGCGCGGCGCCCGCGACGCCGGGGACGAGGGAGAGCCACCGCAGGTCCTGGGCGGCGTACTGGAGCAGCCCCGCGCCGAGTGAGATGCCGAGGGCGAGCCGGATCCGGCGCCGGTCGAACGAGGTGCCGCGGGCGGAGGCGTCGACCGGTCCTCCCGCCCGCCGCCGTATCTGCGGCAGCGCGAGCGCGAGCGGAAAGACGACGAGCACCGGAATCCCGACGAACACCCAGCGCCAGCCCAGCTGCTCGGTCACCGCCCCGGCGGCCAGCGGTCCCACGATCGACGGCACGACCCAGCTCGCCGCGAACGCCGCCATGATCGCCGGCCGCAACCGCTCGGGGTAGGCCCGCCCGACGACGACGTACAGCGCGACGATCACCAGCCCGCCGCCGAGCCCCTGCACGGCCCGCCCGAGGATGAACAGCCACATCGCCCCCGCGGTCCCGGCCAGCAGCAGCCCGGCCCCGAAGGAGGCGATCCCGGCGGTGAGCGCGCCGAGCGGCCCGCGCCGGTCCGACCACTGGCCCGCGAGCACCATCCCGAACAGGCTGGTGGTGAAGTACCCCGAGAACGCGAAGGCGTACAACGACACCCCGTCCAGCTCCCGCGCCGCCACCGGCATGGCCGTCCCGACGGCGGTCGCCTCGAAGGCGATGAGCAGCACGACGGAGACGATCCCGATGCTCAGGGCCCGATAGTCCCTGCTCAGCACGGTCCCCTCGGACTCGGGGACCGGGGGGACATCGGATCTCTTCGCGACACCGGCGTCGCGCGGCTCGAGGGCAGTCATGTCCGCCAGCGTAAGGGCCACAACTGACATTGACCCCTGTCGGAAGACGGCCCCGGCCCGGGACCTTGGTCGTACGACCGACGCCCGACCGACGCCGTTCATGAACGCGGTGTGGCAGTCCCATTGCAGCGCCGCCGATTCCCTTGAGCGGCCCGCACACCCCCGCCTACGGTCGACTCACCGACCAGGGCACACCGCCCGAAGCCGGTGCAACGGCCGTGTGCCCGAGTGGTTCAGGGGCTCGCCCGCGCTGCATCCATCAGCGAGCTCCGCTCGCGTGGAGTCACGCGGGTCCGATTCCCGCCACAGCGGCGCGAACACGACCGAGATCAGCAATGGCCGTGTGCCCGAGTGGTTCAGGGGCTCGCCTGCAAAGCGAGTTACGTGGGTTCGAATCCCGCCACGGCCTCTCTTCCCCCCCCTCGCCGACGCCTGCGTCGGTCCGCCTCACGACGCAGGGTGCTGTCGGCCCGCGGCTCGCCGTCCGTTCCAGGGCATGGCTCCGATCACGGCGGAAACCGCGGCCGTCGCGGCGAGGCTCCCGGCCGTGACCATCACCACGCCGACCATGTACAGGCCCGAGGCGTCGTCCGACCAGTCGTAGAAGGCGGCGACGGCCAGGCCCATCGTGGGGCCGAGCACGGCGACCGTGCCCCGGTGCCGGGACGCAGCCCAGTACAGCGGCACCAGCAGGGTCAGCACGAGGCCTATCACCTGCCACGCCTCGTACGGGCCGGTCGTCGTGCCGTCCGGGTGTATGTCGCGGTGCTGGTCCCAGCCCAGCCAGGCGGCCCACCCCGCGAGCGATATGCCGGCCGTCACGAGGGTCGGCAGCAGGGAGGGGGCGGTTCTCAGTGGTCCTTGGCGCATGGGCCCAGCGTTGCGGCCGGCCCGCCGCGCGAACAGGGCTCAGGTACTCAGATCCGCCCGAGTACATGCGCCTGGTGCGCGCCGCGACTAGAACAGGGAGCCCCGGGCACCCAGTTGAGGATGCGACCTGCCGGTTTCGGGTGTTGAATTGCATTCGGCGCATTACTCCTCCCCCCTCCCCTCGCAGAGGTATCCATGAGCAGGGAATTCTGGCTGCGCGTATGCATGACGGCGGCAATCACTCCGCTGCTACTCGTCACCACTGGATACACCTATGGAGCCCCTGCGAATGCGGTCGACGCAAAAGCGGTCGACGCAATGGAGCAGGACATAGATACGGCGGTGCAGGGCGTCGACGCATTCTGGACCAGGCATTGGCCCGAATACTTCACCGGCACCTACGCGTCCCCCGACGTGCTGGGCCTGTACGACGGCACCTCCACTGACGCCCCCACCTGCGACGGGGAGCAACTGGAGGCGGGCAATGCGGCCTATTGCCGCCCGGAGGACTACCTGGCGTGGGACGTCGGACTCATGCGCGAGGGTTATTCGACCGGCGATGCCTACGTGTACTTCATCGTAGCGCACGAGTGGGGGCACGCCATACAGAACCGATTGAACAGCCAACTGCAAGAAGTCGCCGGCGAACTACAGGCCGACTGCATCGCGGGAGCAGAACTCCAAGGCGCCCAGAACGACGAAACAATCGTTTTCGAAGAAGGGGACGCCAA
This sequence comes from Streptomyces sp. NBC_01017, assembly GCF_045162795.1. Taxonomy (NCBI): domain Bacteria; kingdom Bacillati; phylum Actinomycetota; class Actinomycetes; order Kitasatosporales; family Streptomycetaceae; genus Streptomyces; species Streptomyces sp. NBC_01017. Next base: position 6,640,755 of record NZ_CP108683.1, on the reverse strand, counting down.
AGAGTTGATAGAGGCCATCCACAGCGTTTCCGACGAACTCCCCTGGACCACAGAGGGGGACCACGGGAACGCCGATCAGCGGAGCAACGCCTTTGTCAGAGGGCTGGAAGGCGGAGTTGACGCCTGCCTGCCCCTGACGGCCCAGTGACAGTTCCTCGTACGGACAGCACAACCCCAGGCGCCCTCCAGATGTCCAGTACATGACTGGACGGCCAACCTCCGGTCGCCGTACTTCCTGTCCTACGAGGAGACCCATCCGTGCGCCAGCGCATCCGCCCCTCGCACATCCGTCACTCGGCGGCCCTCGTGGCCGCTGCCGCCGCCGTCGCGGCGCTTCCCGCAGTCGTCGCTCCCGCGGCGTACGCCGAGGAGGGTGACCCCTCCCTGGTGATCTCGAGTCTGCCGAGTACGTCTCCCAAGCCCGGCGAGGTGTACGACGAGAAGGTCGTCATCACCAACAAGGGCACGGCGGCCGCGGACGGCGTCACCTTCCGGATCCGGCTGACCCGGGGGCTCGACTTCCCCGCGGCCGTCGAGGGCTGCACCTACTCGACCATCGGCGACAAGGTCAGGCAGGCGCTCTGCGAGCTCGACACCGTCATCGAACCCGGCGCCTCCGTCGAGACGCCCGTACGGTTCAAGGCGCTGCCCCACGCCCTGATGGAGGCGGTCGAGTACGGCACCTCGGCCACCGGCGAGGCCCCGGGCGAGGGGTTCGACGACAGCAACCGGCGCCTGACCCTGACCGCGGACAGCACCGCCGACCTCGTCGCCGTCGGTGAGGACACGGAGGCCCTCGCGGGCGACAAGCAGTCCGTCACGGTGCAGCTCCGCAATGACGGCCCCGGCTGGATCCAGAACCAGGAGAGCGACGACCAGCCGGCGCTCATGGTGCGGATCCCGAAGGGCACGACCGCCTCCGAAGTGCCTGAGGACTGCGCGCCGTTCGGGATCGACGGTCCGTCCGGGCCCGGGGGGACGCCGGGCAAGTCCACGTACGTCTGCTGGCCGGCCGACCACACCATCGAGGTCGGCGAGTCCCTCTCCTTCACCTTCATGCTGAAGATCGGGGACGACACCCGGACCACCACCGGTGAGGTGAAGGCGACTTCCGTCTACGACATCCACCCGGCCTTCGACAAGAACCCCGCCAACGACAAGGCCCAGATCCGCATCGCCATCCCGACCGACAACGAGCCCGGCCCGGCCACGTCCGGCGGTTCCTCCACCGGCGGCGGTTCCACGGACGGCGGCTCCACCACGGGCGGCAACGACCCCGAGGGCCAGTCCACCGGCGGCAACGGCAGCACGGGCGGCTCAGGCAGCACCGGCTCCACGTCGTCCGGCACCTCGACGGGCGGCTCCACCGGCTCCGTCGACGGCAACCTGGCGAGCACCGGCTCCGACGGCACCCCGCTCATCGCAGGCGCCGCAGCCGCCGTGGCGGCACTCGGCGGTGTCCTGGTCCTGGCCGTACGCCGTCGCCGCACCGTCGGCAAGTCCTCCTGACGACGCCTCAGGGGTACGGCGTCGTCCGCGCGACGTGGGTCTGGAGCAGGCGGGCCCTTCCAGGGTCTCGGTGATCAGCCGGCCGCCCAGCCCCGCGTCGCATGCCTCACCACACCCCGCCCACCGACTCCAGCACCCCGCTCGACTCGTCCTGGAACACCTCGGTCCAGTAGTGCCGGCCGTCCCCGCCCGCTGCCCTGATGCCGGTCGGGTCGACCGTCGACAAGACCTGGAGCATGGTCATGGCCAGCTGGTCGTAGGTGTCGGTCGTCAGTGCGCGGCCCGACTGCTCGTCGATCGCCTGCTCGCGGTGCAGCAGCCAGAGCGTGAAGGCGAGGGTGGACACGTCCGTGTTCAGGGGGAAGAGCCTCGCCTCGGGCTCGGACCAGTTCAGGACCGCGCCCGTCGCGCCGTCGATGACCAGGCTGTTGTCCTCGACGAGATGGCCGAGGCGTATCAAGTGGCCGGCCCCGAGGGGCAGTTCCGCCGACCACTCGTCGTCGGAGTAGTACTCGGCCAGCGTCTGCAGTGGCACATCGGTGTCGAGGCAGAACAGGAAGCCGTTTTCCGGCAGGCCCACCTCGCGCAGGAAGCGGCGCGTCGGCTCGTGCGTGAGCGTGGCGGAGAAGTCGACCTCCTCGAAGCGCACCACCTTGCCCTGCCCGAACTCCTGGTCCAGGAGGCGCCGGGGCAGGTCCAGGGCGAGGCCCGAATGCCCGGTACGGCCCGCCACGAGCGCCAGGGGGCGGATCAGGGCGGCCATCCTCCAGAACGGCGCCGGCTCGCCGTCCGCGCCCCCGTCGAACACCGCCAGCAGATGCCGGGACGCGTCCGCCACCGCCTGCGGGCCGTAGCGCCCGACGTAGGAGGCGAACTGGCCGCGCAAGCCCGCCAGTTCGTCCGTCGCCTCGGCGAACCGGACCAGCGTCCGCAAAGACGGGGCCAGCGCACGACGGTCCATCAGGTCGGGGCGGTCGTGCAGGAAGTACGCCGTGGAGACCTCGCCCGTCGCGCCGTCCAGCAGGACCGATTCCGTCTCCAGGCCGCCGGGGCCCAGCAGTCCGCCTATCACCAGCTGGTCCCGCAGCTCCGCCGCGAGCCGGCCCGCCGGATCGCCCGTCGAGTCCGCCACCGTCCGCAGGCCGTCCCGGCACAGCTCGGCGAAGCTCAACACGCCGCTGTCGCCGGGCAGTCCGGGTCCGGTCAGCCAGCGCCGCGTCGACGCGTGCGTGACATGCGGGTCCAGCGCGGCCTCGCTCAGAATGATCGCCGTATCACCGGCGTGCGTCGTGATCGTCGTGCTCATGGCTCCCCCGCATGCGCTTTCCCACCACCCTGGGCACGGCACAGCCGACCGACCGGCCCGCCGACCCCTGCCGCCGTCCCCACTGCCCAGAACACTACGCGCCACCACTGACAACGCCCGCCGAATGACAACGCCCGCCGAATCGGCACGACCATGGACAGCGCTTCACATCATTAGACGCTCGGCCCACCCTCGCGCGTTCCCTTCTCGCGCGTTCCGTTGCCGTGAGAATTACCGCCGCGGTCGCCCGCCGCGGTCTCCTCCCGCGCTCAGCTCCGAAGGGGCGGCCGGCTCACTGGCCGGTCACCACCGCCGCCTGCGGCCGGATCGGGAGGCGGTTGACCGGGCGGCCCGTAGCCGCGCGTACGGCCGACGCGATGGCCGCCGGGGACGTCACCACCGGTACCGCGCTGACCGCCTTCGCGCCGAAGGGCGCGACCACGTCCCGCTCCTCGACCAGTTTCACGATCCGGATGTCGGGGGCGTCCAGGGCCGTCGGCAGGGAGTAGCCGGTGAGGTCCGGGTGGCGGATCAGGCCGCGCGCGGAGCGCAGGTTCTCCGTGAGCGCTATGCCCACGCCCTGCGTCACGCCCGCCTCGATGCGCGCCTCCAGCTGGGCCGGGTTGAGCACCCGGCCCACGTCCTGGGCGAGCGCCAGCTCGACCACGCGGACCGAGCCCAGTTCGATGTCGACGTCGACGACCGCGCGGATCGCGCAGAAGGCCATGCCCACGAAGGCGTCGCCCTGGCCGACGTCGTTGAGCGGTTCGGTCGGGTGCGGGCGGCACTGGGCCGTCGCCCACAGTTCCTTGCCGTCCAACGCCTCGGTGACGGTGGTCGACAGGACGCCGTCGTACGACGTGATCTTGCCGTCGGTGATCTGGAGCAGCTCCGTGGACATGCCGAACTTGTGTGCCAGGGGTTGCAGCAGTTGCGTACGGACCATCTTGGCGGCCCGTTCCACCGCGCCGCCCGACACCCAGGTGTGGCGGCCGCGGCAGCCCGCGCCCGCCGGGGGCTGGTCGGTGTCCACGGGCGCCACGTGCACGTCGTCGATGCCCAGCGTGTCCTGGACGATCTGCCGGGCCAGCGTCGCGAAGCCCTGGCCCGTCTCGACGGCCGCGCACAGCACCGTCGCCACGCCGTCGTGGACCTTCACCGTCGCCGTGGAGACTTCGTCCGCGCCCTCGGCACCGAGCATGTGCACCATGCCCAGGCCGTAGCCCACGCCCCGTCGTACGGCACCGGGTTCGCCCGCGCCCTCGGGGCCGCCGGGCAGCAGCCACTCGTCCTCGGGCGTGTCCTTGGGGAGGGCCGGCAGGGGGTGGTCCTGTACGGCCTGGAGCAGTTCCGCGACGGGGGCCGGGCATGTCACCGTCTGGCCCGTCGGGAGTACGTCGCCCGTCGCCAGCGCGTTGCGCAGGCGCAGTTCGGCCGGGTCCACGCCGAGCTTCTTGGCCAGCTTGTCCATCTGCGCCTCGTAGGCGGCGCACACCTGCATGGCGCCCTCGCCGCGTACGTGACCGGAGGGCGGGTTGTTGGTGCGTACGGCCCAGCCCTCGATGAAGGCGTTCGGAACGACGTACGGGCCGCAGGCGAAGGCGACCGCTGCGGCCAGGGCCTCGGAGGACGTGTCGGCGTACGCGCCCGCGTCCAGCAGGATCTGCGCCTCGACCTTGACCAACCTGCCCTCGGCGTCCGCGTGGTGGCGGTACCGCAGCAGGGTGGGGTGCCGGTGCGTGTGGCCGAGGAAGGACTCCTCGCGCGTGGCCGTCAGTTTCACCGGGCAGCCGGTCTTGAGCGCCAGCAGGCCGAGCGGGAGCTGGAAGCCCTGGTCCTCGCGGTCGGCGGTGGCGCCGGGGACGCCGGTGACGACGACCTTGACGCGCTCGGGGTCAAGGCCGTAGCAGGCGGCGGCGCGGTCGCGGTCGGTGTGCGGGTCGGTCGAGGCGAGGTAGAGCTCCACGCCGCCGTCGGGGCGCGGTACCGCGAGGCCCGCCTCGGCGCCGATGGGGGCGGGGTCCTGGCGGCCGATGCGGTAGAGGCCCTCGACGACGATGTCGCCGGCCGCGTCGGGGTCGCCGTGGCGCAGCGGGATGTGGCGGATCAGGTTGCCGTCGGGGTGCAGCGGCTCGGCCTCGAAGGCCTGTTCGGGGTCGGTCACCGGGTCGAGCACCTCGTACTCGACGATGACGGCCGCGGCGGCCAGGCGCGCGGTGTCCGGGTGGTCGGCGGCGACCGCGGCGATGGGCTCGCCGTGGTGGCGTACGACCTCGGAGGCGAAGACCGGGCGGTCGGCCCTGCCACGGCCCAGCAGCGGGCTGCCCGGCACGTCCTCGTGCGTGACTACGGCTCGGACGCCGGGCATCTCACGCGCGTGGGTGGTGTCGATGGACGTGATGCGCGCGTGCGGGTGCGGCGAGCGCAGTACGGCCGCCCACAGCAGGCCCTCGGCCCACAGGTCGGCCGCGTACGGGAAGGTGCCCTCGGTCTTGGCGCGGGCGTCGGCGGCCGGCAGGGAGGCGCCGAGGCCGTGCGGGATCGGCTCGGGGGCAGGTGCTGCCTCCGCGGCTGTGGTCGCGGTGGCGGCTTCGTTGCTCACGTCTGGCCTCCGTCCTGTCCGTACGCCCGGTCATGCGGTCCCATGGCACCGGGGGCCTCGAACGCCGAGCGGTGGACCCCGCCGGCTCCCGGGCCTGCCTGGTGAGGGATACGCGGCTCGTCGCCGTCCTGTTCGCCGTCGTCGCCCGCCGAGTGCGCCTCGCGTTCGGCGACGACCTCCTTGACGGCCTCCACCACGCCCCGGTAGCCGGAGCAGCGGCACAGGTTGCCGCACAGCGCCTGGCGGGTCTCCAGCTCGCTCGGCGCCGGGTTGCCCTCCAGGAGGTCGTGCACGGTCATCGCCATGCCGGGCACGCAGAAGCCGCACTGCACCGCGCCGCACCGCGCGAGCGCGCGCTGCACGTCGGAGGGCTGCCCGTCGGCGGCCAGGCCCTCGACGGTACGGACCTCGCTGCCGGCGGCGGTGACGGCGGGCACCAGGCAGGACGCCACGAGCCGTCCGTCGACCTGCACGTTGCACGCCCCGCACTCGCCCTGCGAGCAGCCGTCCTTGGCGCCCGCGAGGCCGAGCCGCTCACGCAGCACGTAGAGCAGCGACTCGCCGATCCAGGCGTCCGAGACGGGCCGGTCGGCGCCGTTGACGCGCAGGACGTAGGAGGCGAGGGGGTGTTCCTCGCCGGTGGGCACCGGTGCCTCGGCGGAGGCGGCGGCCCGCTCGGGTTCCTGCGCGGCCTCGGCGTCGGAGCCACCGGCCTCGGCGGAAGCCTCTGCCGGGCCCTCTGCGGCCTCTGCGGCGCCCCGGGCGTCCGTGGCACGGTCGGTGGGCCCGGAAGCGGCCTGTGGGGCCTCTGAAGCGCTTTCGGCGGAGTCCTGGGCGGGCGCCTCGGCGGCGAAGTCGGGCGCGCCCGGGGCGGCCTGGTCCTGCGGGTGCGCGGCAGGCCGCTCGCCGGGCTGGTCCCCGGCGTGTACGGCGTGCTGGTCACCGGAGTACGCCCCGGGGTGCCCCGGGCGTCCGGGCACGTGCCCGGCGCCCGTCGGATGCCCGGCCGCGGGCCCGGCTTCCACCGCTCCCCCGGCCGCCCCGGCCTCCGCGTGCGGTGCCCACGGCTGCCCGGTCGGCTGCGGTGCCCACGGCGCGGGCGCGCCGCCCGGCAGTGTGGCCGGAGGCGTTCCGCCCCACTGCTCGACGAGCGACGACGTGGTGAACTCGCCCGATTCGTCCGGAAGGTCACCGTCGGCGACGGGGATCGACCACTGCCCGGTGACGTCGTGACGGGGCGCGGCAGCGGCGTCCTGGCCTGCGGCGGTCTCCGAGAAGTTCCACTGCTGGGTGGCCCCGGGGCTGTACGTGAACTGGCCGGTGCCGCCGTCCTGCGGCACGGCGTTGGGGTCGGGCCACTGCGCGTTGCCGTCGGGCGCACCCGCGACCGGCCAGCCGCCCGGGGCGGCGGGGTCGGTGCCCGATCCCGGCGCGACCGTTATCTGCGGCGGCACATAGCCGTGGCCACGCGCGGCGAGCGGAGTGTCCGAGGAGGCCAGGAGGGCGTCGATGCCCCCTTCGGGGAGCTTGACGAAGGCGGTGGCGCCGTCGTCGTAGTCGCCCTGGGGCAGCGGGTCCCAGCGGCCCGCGCCCTGGGGCGTGCTCTCTCCGTGCTGGTCGTCGGTCACGACAGCGCCCTCCCCAGTGCTCGTCGGGCCAGTGCGGCGACGGTGCGCCGCAGGTGCAGTACGGCGGGCGGATGCTGCGGTACGGAGCCGTCCTCGGCCGGCGTCGGGTCCGGAATGCAGGCCGCGGCGACATACTCGCCGAAGGCGTTCAGCGCCTCGGGGACGATCGCGCGGCTGTTGTCCCAGTCGATCAGCTGGGCGACCCAGTGCTCGGCGTCCAGCGGCCTGAGCGGCATCGGCGCTATGGCGCCCACTGCGCACCTGATGCCGCGCCGGGCGGGGTCGAGGACGACGGCGACGGACGCCATGGCGCGCCCCGGGCCGGTGCGGCCGGTGGCCTTCAGGAAGACCTGCGGGGCGTGCAGCAGCGGCACGCGCACGTAGCCGATGAGTTCGCCGGCGCGCAGCATCTCCATGCCGGCCAGCAGGTGCGACACCGGGATCTCCCGGCGGGCTCCGCCCGGGCCCGCGACGATCAGGGTCGCTTCGAGCGCGGCGAGGACCGGCAGGGCGTCACCGGTCGGGGACGCCGAGGCGATGTTGCCGCCCAGGGTGCCCGCGTTGCGGATCTGCGGCGGGCCCGCGGCGCGTGCGGCGGCGGCGAGCGCCGGGATCAGCGCGGCGAAGTCGGGGCGGCCCATACGCGCGTGCGTGAGGCCGGCTCCCAGCAGGGCGTGACCGTCCTGGTACTGCCAGCCGCGGATCTCGCTGATCTTGCCGAGGCCGACCAGCGCGGCGGGCCTGAGCTGCCCGGAGTTGACGGCGGCCATGAGGTCGGTGCCGCCCGCGACGGGCACGGCGGCGGGCATGGTGGCCAGTGCCGCCACGGCCTCGTCCAGCGTCGTGGGCAGCGTGACGGACTGCGCCGCCTGCGGTGCGTGCGTGGTCAAACCGGCTGCCCCTTCCCGCTGCCCCACCTGGTCCCACCTGTGCTGCCGTACGGTACGTGCTGACAGGGCGGACGTGGCAACTCTGGCACATCTTCGCAGGACCCGAGGACACGGGTCCGCTAGGAGGCATTCGCCCACCTCATCGGGGAGATGGTCCGTTTTCGCACGGCATCTCCGGTGAGTACCGATTGACACTCTTCGGTGACACCTTGCCGGTTTTTTTCAATTACTTGTTCGGGGGCGGGCCGTCGATCGGGCGGCCGAGGACCCCGGGGCGCCGCTGCCACGGCCGCGGTCCGGTCGGCGGACGGTAGGCGACTCCCAGGGCGTCAAGTCGCCCGTAGTGGGCGGCCATCCGCCGCTCGAAGTCGACGAAGTCCCGTTCCGCCGGGGCCGGAAGGCTGCTCCAGGCGACCTCGGCGAAGGCGGCGAGGCGCGGAAATGTCTGGTAGTCCACGCGTGCGTGGTCCTCCATCACCTCGGTCCACACGTTGGCCTGCGTCCCGAGCACATGCCGCGCCTCGTCCGGCGTCAACTCCGCGGGAACGGGCTCGAACCGATAGACGTCCTCCAGGGTGCGGACGTACCCGATCGGCACCGGCTCGTCGGCGCCGGCGTCCTGACGGTGGTCCAGATACACCTGCTGCTCGGGGCACATGACGACGTCGTGGCCCGCGCGGGCCGCCGCGATACCGCCCGCGTAGCCGCGCCAGGACGACACGGTCGCGCCCTTCGCGAGCCCGCCCTCCAGGATCTCGTCCCAGCCGATCAGCCTGCGCCCGCGCGCGGCCAGCCACTTGTCGAAGTGGCCGATGAACCACGCCTGGAGCTCGTCCTCGTCCTTCAGCCCGAGTTCCCTGATGCGCTCCTGCGCGGTCGGCGACTGCCGCCACTGGTCCTTGAGGCATTCGTCACCTCCGACATGAATGAACTCCGAGGGGAACAGCTCCAGGAGTTCCTCGAACACCCCCTCGTAGAAGCGCAGGGTGTTGTCAGTGGGGGCGAGTACGTTCGGATTGATCCCCCAGGTGTCCCAGACGGTGAGTGCGGAGGTGTCGATGACGTCGGTGTTGCCGAGTTCCGGGTACGCGGCGATCGCGGCCTGCGAGTGCCCGGGTACGTCGATTTCGGGGACGACGGTGATATGCCGCTCGGCGGCGTACGCCACGATCTCGCGGATGTCGTCCTGGGTGTAGTAGCCGCCGTGCGGCTTGTCGTCCCACAGCGGGGAGGCCCGGTGTCCGAATTTGGTACGCGCCCGCCAGGAGCCGACCTCGGTGAGCCGGGGGTACTTCCTGATCTCGACGCGCCAGCCCTGGTCGTCCGTCAGATGGAAGTGGAAGATGTTGAGTTTGTGGGCGGCCATCAGGTCGAGGTAACGCAGGACGCCGTCCTTGGGCATGAAGTGCCGGGAGACGTCGAGCATGAGGCCGCGCCAGCGGAATCGGGGGGCGTCCTGGACCTGGATCTCCGGCAGCCGCCACTGCCGGTCGGGCAGCGGGGCCCGGCGGTAGGCGTCGGGGCCGAGCAGTTGCCGTAGCGTCTGGGCGCCCCAGAAGAGACCGGCGGGGCCGCCGCCCGCGAGATGGACGGCTTCGGGCGTGACGGCGAGTCGATAGCCCTCTTCGCCCAGGTCCTTGGCGACCACCGGGTCGATGGACAGCCGGATGACGTCGGCCTCGTCCGCCTGCCCGGGCGTCAGCGCCAGCCCGGTGGCCGCACCCAGCGATGCGCGCAGCCAGCGTTCCGTCCGTTCCGTGCCTTCTCCCGCGGCCACGCGTGTCGCCGGTCCCAGTTCGAAGAAGCGCGAGCCCTGGCCCGCCACATGGCCCGGCGCTGGAATCAGTTCAGTCACGTCAGTCCTTTACCGCTCCGCCCAGCCCCGACACCAGTCGGCGCTGCACGAGCACGAAGAAGATCAGCACCGGAATCGTCATCACCGTCGACGCCGCCATGACGCCGCCCCAGTCCGGCTCGTCGGGCTTGTAGAAGACGAGCAGGGCCATCGGGAGGGTCGACTGCGAAGTGTCGCTGATGATGAAGGACTTGGCGAAGAGGAAGTCGTTCCAGGCCGAGATGAAGGAAAACACGCTCGTGGCCACGAGCCCCGGGAAGACCAGCGGGAAAAGGATCTGCCACAGGAATCGCGACCGGCTCGCCCCGTCGATGTACGCGGCCTCCTCCAGCGCCTCGGGAACCGCCTTCACAAACCCCCGCAGCATCCAGATCGCGAACGGCAGCGAGAAGGCGATGTGCGGCAGGATCAGCGAGCCGAGCGTGTTCAGCTGGCCGAAGTCCCGCATGAGGAAGAACAGGGGGATCGTCAGGGCCTCCACCGGCACCATCTGGGCCACCAGAAACATGATCAGCAGGGTGGTCCGGAAGCGGAAGCGGAATCGTGTCACCGCGGTCGCCGCGAGAAACGCGATCAACGCCGAGACGAGCACGACCGTGCACGCCACGACAAGGCTGTTGAGGAAGTAGCGGCCGAATTCGTTCTGCTCGAACACCCGGCGGAAGGAATCCAGGGAAGGGGCCAGTGTCCAGGGCCGTGGCTCGCTGGACTCGATCTCCCCCGCCGGTTTGAAGGCGCTGAGCACCATCCAGTACAGCGGAAAGGCCACCACTACGGCGATCAGCAGCGCGGACACCTCCGCGAGCAGCCGCCAGGGCCGCCGTACGAAGGGCACGGAACCCACGGACTTCACGGACCTCACAGTTCCTCCCCCTGCTTGCGCAGCAGCCGCAGATACACCAGCGTCACCGCGAGCAGGATCAGCAGCATCACGATGCCGATCGCCGAGCCGAGGCTGTACTGCGAGGACGCGAAGGCCTTCTGGTACGCGTACACGTTCAGCACGAGGTTCTGGCCCGCGATGCCGCCGCCGTTCGTCATGACGTAGATCTGGGTGAAGACCTTGAAGTCCCAGATGACCGACTGGATGGTCACGACCACGAGGATCGGCCGCAGCATCGGCGCCAGTACCGACCGCCAGATCCGCCACTGCGAGGCCCCGTCCAGCGCGGCGGCCTCCAGCACCTCGGCCGGTACGGAGCGGATACCGGCGTACACCGTCACCATCACGAACGGGAAGGAGCACCACACCACTTCGAGCAGGACGAGGAAGAAGGCACTGAAACGCCCGTACGTCCACGAGTGGTCGCCGAGCCCCAGGATGCGGTTCACCGGCCCGAAGTCCGGGTCGAACAGCAACAGCCACACCGTCGACCCGGTGATGGCCGGCGTCGCCCACGCCCCCAGCGCCGCCAGCATCAACGCGAGCCGTGGCACGGCACGCACGCGCGTGAGCAGCACGGCGAGCGCACACCCGACGGCGAGCGTCGACACGACACACGCCGCCGCGAACACGACCGTGGCCAGCAGCACCTGCCAGAACTGGGAGTCCGAGAACAACTCCGAGTAGTTGCCGAACCCCTGGAAGGTGGTGGGCTCCCCACCACTGACCTGCGCCTGCGTGTACGCGAAGAACGAGATCAGCCCAAGCTGATAGATGGGATAGACGAGCAGCCCACCGAGAACGACGAGTGCGGGGGCGAGATAGAGCCAGGGCACCATGTGACTCCGGGCACCCACACGCCCCCAGGGGCGCGGGGAACTGCGCGACCAGCCACGAACTGCCGGCAGCCGCACACGGTCCGCGCCTCCCGAGGTATTGGGCGGCACCCGCGTCACCCGGCGGAGCCGAACGCGGCGTCCATCTTCGTCGCCGCCTCACCCGCAGCCGCCGGCACGTCCTTCTTGCCGCTGATGACCTCCTGGAGCATCGTCGGCAGCACCAGCGAGGAGTCGATCTGCGCCCACGCGGGCGACGCGGGGACGAACTTGGTGCCCGCGGACAGGGTCTGCGCGAAGGGCTTGACGTACGGCTCCTCGGCGGCGACCTGCTGCCGTACGTCCGAGAAGGTGGGCAGGAAGCCCATCGCCCCGAACATCGAGGTCTGCGTCTTCTTCGAGGCCAGCTGCTCCATGAGGTCGACGGCCAGCGTGCGGTGCGAGGTGCTCTTCAGGACGCCGATGTTGTTGCCGCCCGCGAACGCCGGCGCGATGGAACCGGCCTTCACGCCCGGCAGCGGCACGACCGCGTACTTGCCCTTCGCCTTCCCGGCCTCCACGGCCGTGTGGCTGAAGTCGCCGCCGATCGCCATGCCCGCCTTGCCCGCAGCGAACGCGGTGATCGTGTCGTTGCCGCCCATGCCGGCGCACTTGGCGGCGGGACAGTTGTCGTCGCTGAACAGGGAGGTGTACGCCTTGATGCCCTTCTGGGCGGCCTCGCTGTCGATGGCGGAGGCGTACGAGCCGCCCTTGCCGGTGGCGAGTTCGCCGCCGTTGGCCCACACGAACGGCATCGCGCCGTACGTGTACGCACCGCCCACCACGAGCCCGTACAGCTCGGGCTTCGCGGCGCGGATCTTGCGGGCCGTCTCGGCCAGCTCGTCCATGGTCTTCGGCGCTTCGAGGCCGAGCTCCTCGAAGACGTCCGTGCGGTAGTACAGGGCGCGGACTCCGACGTAGAAGGGCGCGCCGTAGATCTTGCCGTCCACGGTGACGGACTGCTTGGCCGTGGGGTCGGTGTCCTTCGCCTCGGTCCAGTCGCCGAACTCCTTGGTGACGTCGAGGAGTCCGCCGTCCTTCACATAGCCGGCGGTGTCGGTGTTGCCGTACTCCATGACGTCGGGCGCGGACTTCGGGTCGTTGAAGGCGGCCTTGACGCGCTGGGCGCGGGTCTCGATCGGTATGTACTCGACGTCGACCTTCGTGCCCTCGTGGGCCTTCTCGAAGGCGGTGACGACGGAGTCGACGACCTTCTCCTTCGGCTTGTTGCCGACTTCCTGGAAGAGCCAGACCCGCAGGGTGCCGGTCTTCTCGTCCTTGTCGGAGGAGGAGTTGGTGGACGTCTGCGGGGCGCAGGCGGAGACGATCAGGGTGGCGGCCGCGAGAGCGGTGGCCCCAAGGAAACGGACGGACGGCTTCCTGGCGTTCATGGAGTGCTCCTCCGATGGAGTGTTGCAACATGCGCAATGACGGTTTCGCTGTGCACAACACTCGGAGGCTAGGGACTTCATGAACACGATCACAAGAGGTCTCAACCACTCTGTGACCGGCGAACGCACTCCCTGCAACGCACGGACAGCACAAAGGCCCTCAGGGCGCGCAAAACGCACCCTGAGGGCCTTACGTCTGCCGAACGGAAGGAACCGCTACTTCTTGTCGCCGTCCTTGCCCTTGTCGCCGCCGGCGCCCATGGACTCGTAGATCTCCTTGCACATGGGACACACCGGGTACTTCTTCGGGTCGCGGCCGGGCACCCACACCTTGCCGCAGAGCGCCACGACGGGGGTCCCGTCGAGGGCGCTCGCCATGATCTTGTCCTTCTGGACATAGTGGGCGAAGCGCTCGTGGTCGCCGTCGCCGTGGGACGTCTGCGGCGTCGGCTCTACGAGGGTTCCCGTACCAGTCCCGCGCTCGGGCTCGAGAGTGCTCATATCGCCAAGGGTACTGAAGCTCACAGGCATCAGTTGAGCGAAGGGTCGTCCGGATAGGTGGCCACCATCGCGAGCTCGTTGCGCTGCCTGCGCAGGACCTCGCGCCAGAGTCTTTCCGGCGCCGGCGAGGAGACGTCCCCGGGCTCCGATTCGACGACGTACCAGGCGCCCTCCACCAGCTCGTCCTCCAGCTGGCCCGGTCCCCAGCCGGCGTACCCGGCGAAGATCCTCAGGCTGCCCACGGCCGAGGCGAGCAGCTCCGGCGGCGCCTCCAGGTCCACGAGCCCGATCGCGCCGTGCACCCGGCGCCAGCCCAGCGGGGCGCTCTCGCCGTTCGCGTCGCCGGGGATGACGGCGACGCCGAGCGCGGAGTCCAGGGACACCGGGCCGCCCTGGAAGACGACACCGGGTTCGCCGGTGAGGTCCGCCCAGCCCTCCAGGATGTCGCCCACGTCCACGGGCGTCGGACGGTTGAGGACGACACCGAGGGAGCCCTCCTCGTCGTGGTCGAGAAGGAGCACCACCGCGCGGTCGAAGTTCGGGTCCGCCAGGGCGGGCGTGGCCACGAGCAGCCGTCCTGTGAGCGAGGACACCTCGGTCATGCCAGACATGATCCCGCATCTTCCCTTCGCGTGGGGAGGCAATGCCGGTTCGTCAGTGAATGCAGCTCAGGGCGGAAAGGAGCGTCCCCCGGCGCACGGCCGGGACGGTGACCGCTCGTACCCGATGGGGAACGGTTCGTGTTGTGACAGAGCTATGACGTTCCTGAGGCGTGCTTGGGCTTACAGAAGGGGGGTCCACGGCGATTACCCTTTCCCTCCTGGCCCCTGCCCAACTCATCGGAACGCGAGATACATGACCGTCAACGACGATGTCCTGCTTGTCCACGGCGGAACCCCGCTGGAGGGCGAGATCCGTGTCCGCGGTGCGAAGAACCTCGTACCGAAGGCCATGGTCGCCGCCCTGCTGGGCAGCGCGCCAAGCCGACTGCGCAACGTACCCGACATCCGTGACGTCCGGGTCGTACGCGGTCTGCTCCAACTGCACGGGGTCACGGTCCGTCCGGGTGAGGAACCGGGCGAGTTGGTGATGGACCCCTCCCACGTGGAGAGCGCGAACGTCGCTGACATCGATGCCCACGCGGGTTCGAGCCGCATCCCGATCCTCCTCTGCGGCCCCCTCCTGCACCGCATCGGGCACGCGTTCATCCCCGGCCTCGGCGGCTGCGACATCGGCGGCCGGCCCATCGACTTCCACTTCGAGGTGCTGCGGCAGTTCGGCGCGACCATCGAGAAGCGGGCGGACGGGCAGTACCTGGAGGCTCCGCAGCGGCTGCGCGGCACGAAGATCCGGCTGCCGTACCCGTCGGTGGGCGCGACCGAGCAGGTGCTGCTGACGGCGGTGCTCGCCGAGGGCGTCACGGAGCTGTCCAACGCGGCCGTGGAGCCCGAGATCGAGGACCTCATCTGCGTTCTGCAGAAGATGGGCGCCATCATCGCGATGGACACCGACCGCACGATCCGCATCACCGGTGTGGACACGCTCGGCGGCTACACCCACCGCGCTCTCCCGGACCGCCTGGAGGCGGCCTCCTGGGCGTCCGCGGCGCTCGCGACCGGGGGCAACATCTACGTCCGTGGCGCCCAGCAGCGCTCGATGATGACGTTCCTCAACACCTACCGGAAGGTGGGCGGTGCCTTCGAGATCGACGACGAGGGCATCCGGTTCTGGCACCCCGGTGGCCAGTTGAAGTCCATCGCCCTGGAGACGGACGTGCACCCCGGCTTCCAGACGGACTGGCAGCAGCCGCTGGTGGTGGCCCTGACCCAGGCGACCGGCCTGTCCATCATCCACGAGACGGTCTACGAGTCCCGGCTCGGCTTCACCTCCGCGCTGAACCAGATGGGCGCCCACATCCAGCTCTACCGCGAGTGCCTCGGCAGCTCCGCCTGCCGCTTCGGCCAGCGCAACTTCCTGCACTCCGCGGTCGTCTCCGGCCCCACCAAGCTCCAGGGCGCCGACCTGGTCATCCCCGACCTGCGCGGCGGCTTCTCGTACCTCATCGCGGCCCTGGCGGCCCAGGGCACGTCCCGGGTCCACGGCATCGACCTCATCAACCGTGGCTACGAGAACTTCATGGAGAAGTTGGTCGAGCTGGGCGCGAAGGTGGAACTGCCGGGCAAGGCCCTCGGCTGACGACGCCTCACGGCTCCGGTCCGCCCGGCGCCGCCCTCGGCCGGGGGTCCGGGGGTCGCCCCCCGGGCAGGCACAGCATGGAGAAGTTGGTCGAGCTCGGCGCGAAGGTGGAACTGCCGGGCAAGGCCCTCGGCTGACACACGTAAGCCGATGGGGCGGCCACCCGAACCGGGTGGCCGCCCCATCGGCGTTACTGCAGCGCCCTATAGGGGGCGCGGGGAACTGCGCGACCAGCCACGGCGGGCCCGCAGTCGCCCACGGCGCCACGCCACAACGGCGCTCGCGCGCCTTACTTACCCTTGGCCGCTTCCTTGAGCTTGGAGCCCGCGGAGACCTTCACGCTGTAGCCGGCCGGGATCTGGATCGGGTCGCCGGTCTGCGGGTTGCGCGCGGTGCGAGCGGCACGGTGGGTGCGCTCGAAGGTCAGGAAGCCAGGGATGGTGACCTTCTCGTCGCCCTTGGCGACAACCTCGCCGACGGTCTCGGCGAACGCGGCCAGCACGGCGTCGGCGTCCTTGCGGGTCACCTCGGCACGGTCGGCCAGCGCGGCCACCAGCTCACTGCGGTTCATGTTGTTACTCCCGTGTTCTTCTTGCTGTTGAGGCGTGCCACGCGGCGTAGCCGCATTGGGCACAGCCAAGCCGATGCTGCCAGGGTCCTCGGACAGTCCCCGGACCCGGGTCCGTCCTCGGACCCTCGCGCCCAGAGACGCATCCTGCCCCTACCTGCGGCGGGAAAGCCAATCCGGCACCCGGAGGAGTCGTGAGAACACCCTTGGGAGTCACACGAAGAGAGGCCTGAGCTTTTCGCGTCACGATAAACGGCAGCAATAGGCCCCAGGTTCCACGACGCGCCGTTACAAGGGCTTGCCGTGGCGATCCTCACAGCCCACACACATTTTTCGGGGCTGTGAGGCAGCGACACCCCGGTGATTACTCGATGATTACTCGACCGAACCCGCCGCGGTGACGGACTTCGCCGCCTCCCGCACCGCACCGGCGACCGCACCCGCGACCTTGTCGTTGAACACGCTCGGGATGATGTAGTTCGGGTTCAGCTCGTCCTCGGTCACCACATCTGCCAGCGCCTTCGCGGCCGCGAGCATCATGTCGGTGTTGACCGTGCGGGACTGCGCGTCCAGCAGACCGCGGAAGACACCCGGGAAGACCAGCACGTTGTTGATCTGGTTCGGGAAGTCGGAGCGGCCCGTGGCCACAACTGCGGCCGTCAGGCGGGCGATTGCCGGGTCGACCTCGGGGTCCGGGTTCGCGAGCGCGAACACGATGGCGTCGTCGGCCATGGCGGCCACGTCGTCGCCGTCGAGCACGTTCGGGGCCGAGACGCCGATGAAGACGTCCGCGCCCCGCACGGCCTCCTTCAGCGTGCCCGTCAGGCCCTCGGGGTTGGTGTTGTCGGCGATCCAGCGCAGCGGGGAGTCCGCGGCGGCCTGGCGCAGGTCCTCGCGCCCGGCGTGCACGACGCCGTGGATGTCGGCGACGACGGCGTTCTTCACGCCTGCCGCGAGCAGCAGCTTCAGGATGGCCGTACCGGCCGCGCCGGCACCGGACATGACGACGCGGATGTTCTCAATCGCCTTGCCCGCGACGCGAAGTGCGTTGGTGAGGGCGGCCAGGACGACGATCGCGGTGCCGTGCTGGTCGTCGTGGAAGACGGGGATGTCGAGGGCCTCGCGCAGCCGCGCCTCGATCTCGAAGCAGCGGGGCGCGGAGATGTCCTCGAGGTTGATGCCGGCGAACCCGGGGGCGATCGCCTTGACGATCTCGACGATCGCGTCGGTGTCCTGGGTGTCGAGGCACAGCGGCCAGGCGTCGATGCCGGCGAACCGCTTGAAGAGGGCCGCCTTGCCCTCCATGACGGGCAGCGCGGCCTTCGGGCCGATGTTGCCCAGGCCCAGCACCGCCGAGCCGTCCGTCACAACCGCAACGGAGTTCCGCTTGATCGTCAGGCGCCGCGCGTCTTCGGGGTTCTCGGCGATCGCCATGCAGACCCGCGCCACGCCCGGCGTGTAGATCATGGACAGGTCGTCACGGTTGCGGATGGGGTGCTTGGACTGCATCTCGATCTTGCCGCCGAGGTGCATCAGGAACGTACGGTCGGAGACCTTGCCCAGGGTGACGCCCTCGATGCCGCGCAGCTGCTCGACGATCTCGTCGGCGTGCGCGGTGGAGGTGGCGGCGATGGTGACGTCGATGCGGAGCTTCTCGTGCCCGGAGGCGGTGACGTCGAGGCCGGTGACCGAGCCTCCGTGGGACTCGACGGCCCCGGTGAGCTGGGAGACCGCGGTTCCGCTCGCGGGCACCTCCAGCCGGACCGTCATCGAGTAGGAGACGCTGGGCGCCGTTGCCATGGCCGACTTCCTCTGCTTTCACCTGAGACGCTGGATGCCGTCCGATCGTCGCACCTACCGCCGAGTAGGAGTTAGCCGGGCTTGGATTGCGAACGTATTGTTCGCCACGCTCTCCCATGAAAAGAGACCCACGTCACTTGCGTGACGTGGGTCTCCAACGTTCATGACACCGACCCGCCATGCTCGCCTCGCGGCAAGTGGTCGCTCGTAGCGACGAAGGTTGGGCCCGGGGGCTTGGATCGAGCCGGTGCCACACCCAGGCTAACAAACCGATCCCGTAGGGCCATTCCCGTACCGGTGGTTCATCCGGATCAATCTCGGAGCAGGTCCGGCACCCCGCTCGTGTCGGGCTCGTCGCGCTCCCCCGACACCACCGTGAGCTGCTGGGTGGCCCGGGTCAGTGCGACGTACAGCACTCGCAGGCCGGCCGGGGACTCGTCGGCGATCTCCGCCGGGGAGACGACGACCGTCGCGTCGTACTCCAGCCCCTTCGCCTCCAGGCTGCCGAGCGCCACGACCCGGTCGCCGAGCCCGGCGAGCCACCTGGCCGCCTCCTCGCGCCGCTGCATCGCGACGACGACGCCGACGGTGCCGTCGACCCGGTCCAGCAGTCGGGCGGCCTCCTCGCGGACCGTCTGCGCGAGGGAGTCCCGTACGACGGTGAAGCGCGGCTCGACGCCGGTCGAACGCACCGCCGACGGTGACGTCGAGCCGGGCATGGCGAGGGCGAGCACCTTCGCCGCCAGCTGGGCGATCTCGGCCGGGTTGCGGTAGTTCACGGTGAGCTGGAAGCGGCGGCGCGGGCGGGTGCCGAGGGCCTCGTCGCGGGCCTCGGCCGCCTCGTCGACGTCGGACCACGAGGACTGGGCCGGGTCGCCGACGACCGTCCAGGTGGCGTGCCGGCCGCGGCGGCCGAGCATGCGCCACTGCATCGGCGTGACGTCCTGGGACTCGTCGACGATGACATGGGCGTACTCGGTGCGCTCGGCCGCCAGCCGCTCGGCGCGCTCGCGCTGCGACTCCTCGCGCACCGGCATCAGCTCCTCCAGCCCGGTGAGCTGGTCGAGCGGGTCCAGGTCGCGCGTCTTCCTCGGGCGGGCCGGGGTGCCGAGGATCGACTGGAGCTCGTCGAGCATGGCGATGTCGTGCACGGAGTACCCGTCCCGCTTCAGCGAGCGGGCGACCTTGCGCACCTCACCGGGGTTGAGGATCCGGCGGGCCCAGCGGCCGAGGCGTCGCTCGTCGGCCATCGCCGTCAGGACCGCCTTCGGGGTCAGCTCCGGCCACCAGGCGTCGACGAAGGCGATGAAGCTGTCCTCCGACATCACGTCCTCGTCGAAGGAGGCGCGCAGCTCGGCGGCGAGCTCCGGGTCGGTGTGCCGGCCGGCGCCGCCCGACTGCGACCACAGGGCGTCGAGCAGCAGCTTGCGGGCGCGCGGGCGCAGCAGGTTCACGGGTGCGGTGCCGCCCAGCGCGGTGCGGCGGATACGTTCCAGCGCGTCGGCCTCCAGCTCCAGCCGGCGCCCGAAGGCGACCACGCGCAGCCGGGTGGGCGGACCGGAGGGGGTCCGCGCCAACTCGTCGGTGTCCGTGTCGTCATCGCCGAAGGCGAGCTGCCCCGTCCGGTTCGCCGCGGTGTTGCCGGCGGCGGGCCGACGAGCATCGGCCCCGCTGCCCGGCCCCAGCTCCAGGGCGCCCCGGGCAGCCTTCCGCAGCACCTTGAGCATGCGGTACGAGCCCTTGGCGCGGGCGGTGGCCGGGGAGTCGTACTGCGTGGCCTCGGCACCGTCGACGAGGGAGCCGATCGCGCGGATGGCGACCTGGCCCTCCTCGCCCAGCGACGGGAGCACGCCCTCGGTGTACGCCACGAGCAGCGGGGTCGGCGAGACGATCAGGATGCCGCCCGCGTACCGGCGCCGGTCCTGGTAGAGCAGGTAGGCGGCGCGGTGCAGGGCGACGGCGGTCTTGCCGGTGCCGGGGCCGCCTTCGACATACGTCACGGAGGCGGCGGGCGCGCGGATGACCAGGTCCTGCTCGGCCTGGATGGACGCCACGATGTCCCGCATGGTGTGGCTGCGGGCCTGGCCGAGGGCGGCCATGAGGGCGCCGTCACCGATGACGGGCAGTTCGTCGCCGCCGAGGAACGCCCTGAGCTCGGGACGCATCAGGTCGTCCTCGACGCTCAGCACCCGGCGCCCCTTGGAGCGGATGACCCGGCGCCGTACGACCCGCCCGGGGTCGACCGGCGTGGAGCGGTAGAAGGGCGCCGCGGCCGGGGCCCGCCAGTCGATGACCAGCGGGGCGTAGTCCTGGTCGAGCACGCCGATGCGGCCGATGTGCAGTGTCTCGGCGATGTCGGCGGTGTTGTCCTCGCGGACCGCGCCCTCGGCCGGCTCGACGGCGGTGTACGCGCCGTCGGGTCCCTTCTTGCCGTCCTTGCCGAGCAGCAGGTCGATACGTCCGAAGAGGAAGTCCTCGAACTCGTTGTTGAGGCGATTGAGGTGGACACCTGCGCGGAAGACCTGTGCGTCCCGCTCGGCGAGCGCACCGGGCGTGCCGACCTGGCCGCGCTGGGCCGCGTCGTTCATGAGGAACTCCGCCTCGTGGATCTTCTCCTCGAGGCGCTGGTACACCCGGTCCAGGTGTACCTGTTCAACGCCGATCTCCCGATCTCTCAAGGAGTCTTCGAGCGCGGTTTCCTGCGGAGCCTGAGCGGCCACCGGGCCCCCTTCTGACGTGCTGGGCAGCCGTCAACCGTACGCGAAGGGGACCCGGAATTGCTACGGCGACTACACGTCGACGTCGACGATCTTCTTTCCGTCGAACGTCATGACCTCGACGTGATCGACGTCGTCGGGGGCCATGGACACTCCGCCGCTGACGTAGAGCGGGTTCCTGGCCTGCTCGGTCTTGGCGTCCGGGATGCCGTAGCCCCACTTCGGGACGGACCAGGAAGCCGCCGTCTCGCGCTCGCCGTCCTTGCTGACGAAGATCATGGAACACTTGAGCGGACCCTTGACGCCCTTGAGCTCAAGGGCCGTCTCGGTGCCCCACGGCTTCTCCGACATGGCGACGGTGGCGCTGGCGCCGGTTGCCGAGTCGGTCCCCGAGACCTTGTTCTCGATACCCGTGAACAGGTCCTTGGCGGGGCTGGCCGCGAGGGTCTGACCGGGGCTGCCGCCGCCGTCCGAGTCGCCGCCGTTCGTCGCCACGGCCACGAACGGACCGCCGACGATCAGCGCCGCCGCCGCGGCCACCATGTAGAAGCTGCGCCGGCGCTTCTGGGCGCGGCGCTCGGCGACCTCGTCGACGAGCTTGTTCACGAGGCGCGGGCTGGGCTTCGCCGACAGGGACTCGCCGATCGCGGGCGAACCGGTACCCGGCAGGTCCGCGAGCGCGGCCAGCATCGGCTCCATCCCGGCGAGTTCGTCCAACTGCTGGGCGCACCATTCGCAGGTCGCGAGATGTGCCTCGAAAGCGGTTGCCTCGGCGTCGTCGAGAATCCCGAGGGCGTAGGCGCCGACGGTCTCGTGTTCGCTCGGAACCGGATGTCCCGTCATGGGTCCAGACATACCCGAACCGCCCATCCCGAATCCCTGGTTTCCCCCGTAAACACTCATCACGCCGTCACCCCCCGCTCCTCCAGAGCCAGCTTCATCGACCGCAGGGCATAGAAGACCCTTGAGCGAACAGTGCCGCTGGGTATGCCCAGCGTCTCGGCCGCCTCATTGACCGTACGCCCCTTGAAGTACGTCTCGACCAGGACTTCCCGGTGGGCGGGCGTCAGGTCGTCGAGTGCGTCCGACAGCGTCATCAGCCACAGCGCCTTGTCGATCTCGTCCTCCGCGGGGATGACCTCCAGCGGCGACGGATCGACCTCCTGCGGCCGGGCCTGCCGACTGCGGTGGCCGTCGATGACGATGCGCCGGGCGACCGTCACCAGCCAGGGGCGTACCGATCCGGTCGCTCGATTGAGCTGTCCGGCGTTCTTCCAGGCACGGATGAGCGTCTCCTGCACAACGTCCTCTGCTCGTTGCCGATCACCGGCGACCAGTCGAAGGACATACGCAAGGAGGGGTCCGGCGTGCTCTCTGTACAGCGCACGCATCAGCTCCTCATCAGGTTCCGAGGGCTGGGACATGCGATGTCGGGCCCTCGATCCACGTTCATTGGCCACGACGGAATCCTTGCGCACGCCCACCTCCGATGTCCGGGGGTTCCCCCAGTCGGTCGCTCGACTACCCGTACGCAAGCGGCGCTTTGAATGTTCAAACCAAGGCGACAGTTTTCTTCGGAGTGACGTGACGAGCGGGACATGGCAGCACATTCCCACCGTGCGATCTTTACATTTCCGTCACAACGGCAAGATCGAAAGGGAGCTTCCCTACGGCCCCGTAGGTAAACGATGTGTAATCGAAATCACTTCGACGGCCGTTTCACAGAAGCCGCATAACGGGCTGTCA
Source organism: Streptomyces sp. NBC_01017 (assembly GCF_045162795.1). Classification (NCBI taxonomy): domain Bacteria; kingdom Bacillati; phylum Actinomycetota; class Actinomycetes; order Kitasatosporales; family Streptomycetaceae; genus Streptomyces; species Streptomyces sp. NBC_01017. The sequence goes on along the minus strand of NZ_CP108683.1, from coordinate 6,618,288 downwards.
GGCTCGGGGGAGTGCCGTGCGGCGACGATGCCTGGCCACTCTTTCGCGGTTCCCGCAGACCTCACTGGAGCACCAGCGCCTCCTGCGCCCCCGGGACGTATCGACATAAACGATCGGACAGTTGTCGCCCTCGCACTCCCGCAGCCCGGCCCGTGCGGCCGGATCGGTGAGCAGTTCCAGGGCGTCCCGCGCGACGGCGCCGAGCAGGGCGGGGCACTCGGGCGGGTGATCCAACTGCCGGACGAGGGCGCCGTCTTCACCCCTGACGGCACGGGGGGCCGGTGGCGCCACGCGGGCGATGTCGTTCACGCGGGCGAGCGCGATGTCGTACGACGGGCTGTCGTACGGCCGGTCGTACGACGTCCGGCGCCCGGGGGCGAGATCGCCGCGGACCAACTGGTCGATACGGCCCCGCAGTTCGCAAAAGCCCGCCAGCCAGGAGGCGTCGGCGTGGGTCAGCGGTGTGCCCGGCGGGGCGAGGCCGGACCCGATGATCCAGGCGCACAACACCTCGACGGAGTCGAACCGTTCCTCGGGGTGCGTGGTCGCGAGGAGATCCAGACAGATCCGCCCGGCGTCGAACCGCAGCTCGAACGCGCCCGTGGCCGTACCCAGTGCCATGTGCCTGTCACCGCCTAGGGGTCACCCCGGTCATGAGGGGTCGGTGAGATGCCGTGAGGAGAGCCGGGAGAACCGTTCCCCCTAACAGTGCCTGCCCGGGGGCGGGGCCGGAACCCCTCGTACCGCCTGCGGGCCTGGACGTCCGCGTATGCGGCTGCGCGTGACGGCCATGTTCGGGATGCGTGCGGGTCCGTTGACTGGAGGGCATGACCACAACACCGAACAGCAAAGTCGTGGGGACCGTACTGGGCGCGGCCACGGTCGCGATGGGCCTGATCGCCGGGGCCTTCTACATCTTCGCCTGCGGGGTGATGCCGGGGTTGGCGCGCAGCGACGACCGGGTGTACGTCGAGGTCATGCGCGACATCAACGACGCGTTCGAGAACCCGGTGTTCTTCCTGAGCTTCTTCGGGGCACTGGTGCTGACGGGCGTATCGGCGTGGCAGGTCCGCGGGACGCCCTACCGGGGGTGGGTATGGGCGGCGGCGACCGCGTACGGGCTGGCCTTCGTGGTCACCGTCCTGTTCAACGTCCCGCTGAACGACAGCCTGAAGGGGGCCGGTGATCCGACCGCCCTGCGGGAGGAGTTCGAGGACCCGTGGCTGGCGTGGAATGTCGTACGGACGGTGCTGTCGACGGTGGCGTTGGGGTGCTTGGGCCGGGCGCTGGTGCTGTACGGCCGGATCACCCGGGTGGCTGCTCAGCACCGGTCAGCTCAATCCAGCCCGTCGGGGGTCTGAGGTCGGGGCCGCACCATCCCGTGGCCCGACTCACCCGCGGCGGGCTCCGCCGCACGGGGCCGGCGAGCACTCTCGGACGCGTCCCGGCACTCCGGCCCGCACCGCCTCACCGCGCGGACGGTCACGTCCCAGCGCCGGTCCAGGCAATGTCAGCCCGTCCGGCGTTTGAGGACGACGCCCGTTCGGGGCCGAAGCGGGGGGCATGGGGGCCGCAGGCCCCCACAGGGGTGACTCCGGCGCCGGGTGCCTCCCTACCCGTCCGCGTACTTCGCGTCCGTCGCCGGGTCCAACGCCAGCCGGTACCCCCGCTTCACCACCGTCTGGATCAGCTTCGGCGCCCCCAGGGCCGTACGGAGCCGGGCCATCGCCGTCTCCACGGCGTGCTCGTCGCGGCCGGCGCCCGGCAGGGCACGCAGCAGCTCCGCGCGGGGCACCACCCAGCCCGGCCGTCGGGACAGGGCCCGCAGCAGGGACATGCCCGCCGGCGGTACGGGGCGCAGCGCCCCGTCGACCAGGACCGCGTGGCCCCGGATCTCCACCCGGTGCCCGGCGATCGGCAGCGACCGGGCCCGCCCGGGCAGCTCCTGGCACAGCAGCTGGACCAGCGGTCCGAGCCGGAAGCGCTCGGGCTGGACCGTGTCGACGCCGAGCGCCTGCAGGGGCAGCGCGGTGACGGGGCCGACGCAGGCCGGCAGGACGTCGTGGTTGAGGGCGGCGAGCAGTTCGGGAAGCAGCCCGCGCTCCTCGGCCCGCGACAGCAGGGACGCCGCGGCCGGGGCGCTGGTGAAGGTGAGGGCGTCCAGGCCCCGGGAGACGCTGGCGTCCAGCAGCCGGTCGACCGGCGCGATGTCCTCCGGCGGCAGCCACCGGTAGACCGGTACCCCGAGCACCTCCGCTCCCCCGGCCCGCAGCGCCTCCACGAAGCCGGGCAGCGGCTCACCGTGCAGCTGGATGGCGACCCGGCGCCCCTCGACGCCCTCCTCCAGCAGCCGGTCCAGCACCTCGGCCATGGACTCGCTGGACGGCGACCACTCCTCCGTCAGCCCGGCGGCCCGTACCGCGCCCTTGACCTTGGGGCCGCGCGCGAGCAGCTCGACGCCGCGCAGCCGTTCCAGCAGGTCCTCGCCCAGGCCCCAGCCGTCGGCGGCCTCGATCCAGCCGCGGAAGCCGATCGCGGTGGTGGCGATCACGACGTCCGGCGTCCGCTGGATGATCTCCTTGGTGGCGGCGAGCAGTTCGCTGTCGTCGGCCAGCGGCACGATGCGCAGGGCAGGGGCGTGCAGTACGGCGCCGCCACGCCGCTGCAGCAACGCCCCGAGCTCGTCGGCGCGGCGCGCGGCGGTGACGCCCACGGTGAATCCCGCGAGGGGCCCGTGTTCGGGTTGCTGCTGTTCGTCGTACATAACTCTCGTCCCGCACTCGAGTTGTGATGCCTGCACCAGGGTCTCCCACCGGGGTCGGCGGGAGCGGCTCCTGATCTTGTGGCTCCAGATCTCCTGACTCCTGGTCGTCTGGCTCCCGATCGCGCCCTTGGCGGTTACACCTGTATGCCGAGCGAGCCTGTCAACGGTGCGTGACAGGCTCGGTTCGACTTGATGTCGGTGGTGTTACGTCACACCTCGGCGTAGCTGAGCTGCGGCTTTGCGTCGGTCGCAGGTGCCGTGTCGGTCTGCGCGGCGGCCGGGCGGCGAAGGTATACGGCCCAGGTGACCGCGAAACAGAGGCCGTAGAAGGCGAGGAAGGCGACGAAGGCGCCGGTGCCGGAGCCCACGGTGAGGAACGACTGGCGGAAGGCGAGGTTGATGCCGAGTCCGCCGAGTGCGCCCACCGCGCCGATGAGCCCCATGGAGGCACCGGAGAGCCTGCGGCCGTAGGCGGCGGCCTCCTCGCCTTCGAGCCCCTTGGCGAGGGCCTTCGCGTGGAAGATGCCGGGGATCATCTTGAACGTCGAGCCGTTGCCGAGGCCGCTGAGCACGAACAGGGCGATGAACGCGGTGGTGAACAGCGGCAGCGACTTCTGCATCGAGGCCACGACGACGACAGCGGTCGCGGCGGCCATACCGACGTAGTTCCACAGCGTGATCTTCGCGCCGCCGTACCGGTCGGCGAGCCAGCCGCCCACGGGCCGGATCAGGGAGCCGAGCAGCGGGCCGATGAAGGTGACGTAGGCGGCCTGGAGCGGTGTACGGCCGAACTGCGTCTGGAGCACCAGCCCGAAGGCGAAGGAGTATCCGATGAACGACCCGAAGGTGCCGATGTAGAGGAACGACATGATCCAGGTGTGGGCGTCCTTCGCGGCGTCCTTGGCCGCACCGGTGTCGTTCTTGACGGACGAGATGCTGTCCATCTTCAGCCACGCGAGGACGGCGGCGACCACGATGAACGGGATGTAGATCCCGAGCAGCAGGCGCGGCCCGCCGCTGGCGCCGATGACCGCGAGCCCGACGAGCTGCACGACGGGCACGCCGATGTTGCCGCCGCCGGCGTTCAGGCCGAGCGCCCACCCCTTCTTACGGAGCGGGAAGAAGGCGTTGATGTTGGTCATGCTGGAGGCGAAGTTCCCGCCGCCGATGCCGGCCAGCATCGCGCACAGCAGGAAGGTCGTGAACGACGTTCCCGGCTCCATCACGGCGAACGCGGCGACCGTCGGCACGAGCAGCAGGCTCGCCGAGACGACCGTCCACATCCGGCCACCGAAGACGGCGACGGCGAAGGTGTACGGGACGCGGACGATGGCGCCGACCAGCGTGGCCATCGAGACGATCGTGAACTTGTCCGCGGGGGTGAGCCCGTACTCCGGCCCCATGAACAGCACCATCACCGACCACAGGGTCCAGATCGAGAACCCGATGTGCTCGGAGAGGACGGAGAAGAACAGATTCCGTCGGGCGACCTTCTCTCCGGTCTCGTTCCAGAAGGCCTCGTCCTCGGGATCCCAGTGATCGATCCAGCGGCCTCCCCTGCTCGAGGCGGGGGCTGTACTCGGGGCTGTCATGACGCCTCCACGGTTCCTTCGGGGCTCGGTCGCTCTCGATTGCTCTGCGAGTGGCTGATCCCGAAGGTAGGGAGGGCTCGTTTCGGGGCTGTGGCATCGGGTGACCGGAAAGGAACTTTGCTCTCACCTGGTGGGGTGGGGGGCTGAGAGGTGCCGCCGGTCGGTCGCTGTACGGCGACAGCAGGACGGCCCCCGGCATCAGCGCCGGGGGCCGCGTCACGTCGAGCCGGCGAGGCTCGGAGGATCAGGTGCGGTACGCGTAGTACAGAGCGTTCGGGTACGACGCGATGATGCTCGCCACCGACCTGCTGTAGGTGTTGGTGGAGTGGTACGTCAGATACGGCACGCCGCGGTTGCGGGACGTGACGATCATGGTGTGGTCCTTCGAGCCGTCCTTGTCGAAGTCGAGCTGGAGGACATCGCCGACGTCCAGCTGGTAGACGTTCGCGAGGCTGGTCGTCCGCTTCGAGTTCTGGGCGAACCAGGACCACTCGTTGACGCCGATGAACGAGTGCGACTGGATGTCGGCGTTGCCGAACCACTTGGTGTAGTCGTACACGTAGCCGGGAGCGTGCTTCCAGCCGCCCGCCTTCAGGGACTGGCTGACGAAGTTGGTGCAGTCGCCGCCCGCGCCCTGGCCGTTGAAGTTCGGGTAGGCCGGGTTGTAGTTGGACCAGTACTGCTTGGCGTAGGTGGCCATGGCCGGGTAGTCCAGACCGGACGCGGTGAAGTTCTTCGGGTTTGCCGGGCCGGGGTACGAGGTCGATGCCTTGGGCGCCGACGGCGTGGTGCCGGCGACCTTAGCGGTCATGGGTTCGACGACCGGCCTGGCCGTCTGGTTGACCGCGAGGTCGCCCTCGTCGGTCGCGCGGATTCCGGTCAGCTGCCAGTCGCCCCGCCGGTCGGCGGCTGAACGTCAGCTCGTGGTGGGCCTGGAACCCGGTGGTCCCCGGCTCGCTGCCGCGGACCTTCTCGTAGGTGAGGGTGGTGGTCTCGGTGACCGCGACCTTGGCCTTGCGGCCCTTCACGCTGGTGGCGTCCAGGCTGACGGTGGTGCTGCCCTTGCTGTACTTCTCACCCAGCTTGGCGAGCTTGTCCTTGCGCTGGTCCAGCGCGGACAGTGCGGCGTCCTCGCCGCGGGCCGTACCGGCGGACATCCGGACGTCACCGGAGAAGCCGTCGGTCAGCGGCTTGTCCCGGTTGCCCTGCCGGCCGTCGACCAGCGCGTCCGTACGGTCGGTGAAGACCGCGTCCGCCAGCCGCTGGAAGGTGGCCTTGGTCCGGGCGTCCACCGTGGGGTCGTCGACGACCGCGGCGCCCGCGCTCCAGTTGGGCAGCATCGCCGCTCCGGCGACGACCGAGGCGGCCGCCGCGCCGAGTATGGTGGCGCGTCGCCGCGTACGGCTCAATTTCCTTGTCTTCACTGATGGTTCCCCTCTTGTCCCGGCGGACGGATGCCGGGGGCAGCGCATCTTCGCATGGCATGTGTGGCTGTTGTGAAGGGGGATGCGTTCGTGATTCAAGGACGTTATGGGAACGTCACTGCACGACGGTCGACCAGTCCGGGGACTGCGCCGGATCGAGGCTGCGCAGCCGCTCCAGCGTCGCCGGCTTCTGCACGTCCATCCAGTCGGCGAGCTCCTTGAAGGACACGCACTTGACGTCCTTCTTGGTGCACACCTCCTCGATGATCCGGTCGACGGCCCGCATGTAGATGCCGCCGTTCCAGTCCTCGAAGTGGTTGCCGATGAACAGGGGCGCCCGGCTGCCGTAGTACACGCGGTTGAAGCCCGCCAGGTAGGTGCCGACGGTCTCCTCCTCCCACTGGGGGTACCGGGCCGGGTCGCCCTCGGTCTCGCCCTCGGACTGGTTGTAGAGGAAGTTGAAGTCCATGGAGAGGCCCTGGTACTTGCCCCCCTCGTAGGGGAGCATCTGGAGCGGGAAGTCCCAGATGCCGTTCTTCTTGGTCGGCCATATCTGGAAGTCGCCGGCGGAGCTGGCGTCGTAGCGGTAGCCGTAGTCCTTGGCGGCCTTCAGCAGGTTCTCCTGGCCCTCCAGGCAAGGGGCCCGCCCGCCGGTGACCGCCTTGGAGACGTCGAACGGCAGCGGGGGGAGATCCGTGGCGCCGGTGTTGGTCTTCCACTTCGACACGAACGAGTTGAACTGGTCGATCTCGCTCTTCCACTCCTCGACGCTCCAGTCGCCGCCGCCCTTCTCGCCGCAGAAGTGGCCGTTGAAGTGGGTGCCGATCTCGTTGCCGTCCTGCCACGCCTTGCCGAGCTGCTCCACCGTGGTGAGGATGTGCTCGTCCGTGGGGTAGCTGATCGCCGCGGCTCCCCTGTCGTGCTGGGGCGGGTCGTACAGCGCCTTCTTGTCCTTCGGCAGCAGGTAGATGCCCGTGAGGAAGAACGTCATGTGGGCGTCGTACTTCTTCGCCACCTCGCGGTAGTGCGAGAAGAGCTTGTCGTCGCCCTCCAGCCCACCGTCCCAGGAGAAGACGACGAACTGCGGCGGCTTCTGTCCGGGCTTGAGCGGCACCGGCTTCAACTGGCCCTTCTGCGGACCGGTGTAGGAAGTGGAGCCGTCCCCCAGGATCTTGGTCCTGCCGTCCCACTGCGGCTCCTTGGCGCCCGCCCCGCCCGCCTTGCGCTGTTCCCCGGACGACGCGGTCGGCTCGGTGTTCCCCGTGCGGTTCAGCACCAGGTAGCCCGCCGTCAGCGAGGCGACGACGAGGAGTGCCGCCAGGGCCAGGAACCCCGGACGGCGTGCGGCGGCGGTGCGGCGCGATGCCCGGGCCTTGCGGCGACGCCCAGACGGTGGCTTCATGTGCGGCTCATTCTCCTGACGGTTGGACTGCGGTACCGGGTCGGTGGTCAGCCGAGGGGGCTCATGGCCCCGGACCAGATGCCGTAGGGGACGCTGTCGTCGGCGGTGCCGGCGAGACCCTTCAGCGGCAGCGGTTCGAGGCTCTTGGCGAGGTCGATGCGGTAGACGACGACCGCCGTGGAGACGGACTTGTGGGTGCCGACGTACCAGGAGGCGGTGTCCTTGGGTGTCGTCCCGGCCTTCCCGGCCACCTGCGCCGTGGCGGGCGCCGCGTCGGGGTGGGCGGTCCGGAAGGCGTCCGTGAGCGCGGAGGTGACCTCCTCGGCCACGTCGGCGCCGACCGCCCGCCGGGGGTCCGGCAGGTTCAGGGAGATCTTGTCGCCGTTGTGGGTGATCCGCCGCACCGAGTACGGCTCGGTGTGCTTGCCGGCCGCCGCGAACGTGGAGTAGCCGCTGGCCATGCGGATGGCGCTGGGCGTCGAGCTGCCCATGGACAGCGTCGGCACCTGGGCCCCGATGCTGGAGCTCAGCAGACCCGCGGCCTCGGCGGTGGAGCGCACCTTGTCCAGGCCGGTGTCCATGCCGAGTTGCATGAACGGCGTGTTCACCGACAGCGCCATCGCCCGGTGCAGGGAGATCTGCCCGTACGACCTGTTGCCGTCGTTGCTGGCGGCCACCTTGCGGCCGCTGCGGTCCCAGTACGGCCCCTCCGGCGTGGTCACCGGCACGTCGTCGTCGCCGTCGTAGACGGACTCCCCGGTGACGGCGGTCGCCTCCCCGTCGCGGGTCTTGCGGACGCCGTGCTCCAGACCGGCCGCGTACACGAACGGTGTGAAGGCCGAACCGGCCGGGACGGTGGTGGCGTTGGACTCGTTGTAGCCCTGCTTACGGTGGTCGGGGCCGCCGTGGACGGCGAGGATCCGGCCGTCGCCGGCCACCGACGCCGCGCCGTAGTGCACGCTCTTCGCGGCCTTCGGGTCGTCCTTCTGAGCCTTCTTGCGCGCGTTCGTGACGGCCTCGGTGAGCTGGTCCTGCCGTCTCTTGTCGAAGGTCGTGTAGATCTGGTAGCCGCCGAGGTCGTAGTCCTTGTCGGAGATCTGGGCGGCCTTCTTGGCGTACTGGGAGGCGAGTTCGACGAGGTAGTCGCTCTGCTCACCGGTGTCGTACAGCGGGTTGCGCTTCAGCGGCTCGGGGAACTTCTTGTAGGTGTCCCGCTCGGACTGCGAGAGCTTGCCTATCTGGACCATCCGGTCGAGCGTCCAGGACCAGCGCTCCACGGCCCGGGCGCGGTTGGCGCTGCTCAGGGTCGGGTCGTACAGGCCGGCGCCCTTGAGCAGGGCGGCCAGGAACGCGGCCTCGCTGGCGTTGAGCTCGCTGACGTCCTTGCCGTAGTAGGCCTGGGAGGCGCGCTGGATGCCGTAGGTGCCGCGGCCGAACCAGCTGGTGTTCAGGTAGCTCTCGAGGATCTCGTCCTTGCTCATCCGGTTGTCGAGCTTGAGGGCGATCATGGCCTCGCTGACCTTGCGGCGCAGCGTCTGGTCCTGGTTCAGGTAGACGTTCTTGACGTACTGCTGCGTGATGGTCGAGCCGCCCTGGGTGTCGCCCTGGCCCAGCGTGCGGAACAGGGCGCGGGTGATGCCCTGGACGGAGATGCCGGGGTCGCTGTAGAAGCTCGCGTTCTCCGCGGCGAGGACGGCCCAGCGGACGTCGTCGGGGATGTCCTTCAGCGGCATCGCCTGCCGCTGCACCCAGCCGGTACGGGCCATGGGCGTCCCGTCGGCCCAGAAGTACACGTTGTCCTGCTGGGTGGCGTACGAGTTGAGGTTGTCCGGGATGTCGGTGGCCGCGTAGGCGACGGCGAGGAGGAGGCCGCTGAGGCCGACGCCGGCCAGTGCGCCGCCGAGCCACTGCCGCCAGGACGGCAGCCAGCGGCGCCACCCGGTGCGGCCGGGCCGGGGGTACTGCGGCCGCATCCGGCGGGCGTAGGGCGCGAGGCGGGCGGCCAGGGGGGCGAGGCGGGCGAGGTGGGGGGCGAGGAAGGCCAGCAGGGGCGCCAGGTGAAGAGCGGCGACGAGGCGGGGGCCCAGGGGCGGGCTGGGGGCTTTGCGGCGGTTGCGGTTGCTGCGGCGATGCTGCTGGTCGGGCGTGTCATCACCGGATATCCGCTGCGATGATTCCGTTTCCGCGGAACGGGATATTTCGGATATCGCCGATTCGCTTTCGGCATCGGATATGCGTTGGGACGGCACACGCAACTGAACGGTCTGGTCCACCGGAAACAAACCGGACACCTTCAGCTGCATGGTGGCGTCCCGCTCTTGAGGCTCCTCCCGCTCCTCCTCCCCACGCCCCCTCAGCGCCACGACCTCCCCCTCGCATTCGGTATATGCCGACCTCACAGTCCAGCGCGCCTACAAATTACCAGCGCCCTTCACAATCTCTCCACGGAGGAAAGTGTTATCCGACTCAGAACATCGGCAAATAAGGGACATTTGACGTACAAGTGATGGCGCTCACGTCGGGCCGTTAGTTGTATACACCCAGGATGTGGAGTCCGCGTCCGAGACCCATCCATCGGCGGGCGGCTCCAGCCACCCCTCTTCGGCCGCGAGCCGGGCCGCGGCGTGTCGCAGGGCGTCGAACGCGGGGTGCGCGAGGCCCTTTCGCCACACCAGCGACACCGGCGACAAGGGCACGGGGTCGGTCAGGGGACGCAGCACGGTCCCGGGCATGGCCGGGAAGTCGACGACGGCGAGGACGGGGTGGCGCAGCTTGGCCATGATCCGCTGGAACTCCTCGTCGCCGACGGCGAGCGGCGCGGGCGGGGCGACCTCGATGCCCCGCCCGTCGAAGAGCCGGTGCGCGAGGTCGGTCCACTCCGGGGTACGGGGGTTGCCGGCACCGGCGTACACGGTCTCGCCGGCCAGCGCGGCCAGCGGCACCCGCTCCAGGGCGGCCAGCGGATGGTCCTCGGGCAGCACGATCGCCATCGGCTCGTAGCGGACCGGCTGATGGTCGAGGCCGGCCCGCAGCGCCGGGTCCAGTCCCGCGAACCGTCCGAAGGACGCGTCCAGCCGCCCCGCGACCAGCTCCGCGGCCGCACCCGTCAGGCCGCTCTCGTAGCGGGCCATCAGTTCGTGCTCGGGGGCGAGTTCGCGGGCCCGGTGCAGGACCCGGCGGCCGGTGACCAGGCCCGGCGAGTTCAGGTCCACCAGCAGGGGCCGCGCCTGGCCGAAGGCGGCGAGCAGGTCGTCCTGGGCCTGGAGGGCACGGCGGGCGTACGGCACCAGCCGCTCGCCGTCGGCCGTCAGCGTGACGTACCGGGTCGTCCGCACGAACAGCTCGGCGCCCAACTCCCGCTCCAGCCGCCGTACGTCCCGGCTCAGCGCCTGCTGGGCGACGTACAGACGGGCCGCGGCGCGCGTGAAGTGCAGCTCGTCCGCCACGGCGAGGAAGGCGCGCAGGAGGCGGGGGTCGAGGTGGGCGGGGGCGGCAGCGGGCATGCGGGGGAATTTACAGCTCGCGCGTCTCTCACAACACAGGTGCGTGAATCCGTCCCGAACAGGTGTTGGACCCCTTGATCCACTGCGGGCGACGGTGGAGCCATGCCGCAGTCGCCGTCCACGAACGCCCCCGCCCCCTCCGCCGGTCACTCCTCCCGCCCGTACCGCCGGCTCTTCGCCCACCCCGGCACCCGCGCCTTCACCCTCGCGAACCTGGCCGCCCGCCTCCCCATGGGCATGTTCAGCGTGAGCGCGGTCGTGATGATCGCCGGTACCCGGGGGTCGTACGCCCTCGCCGGCGCCGTCACCGCGACCGGCCTCGCGGCGACCGCGCTGGTCGCCCCCTGGACGGCGCGGCTCGTCGACCGGTACGGCCAGGCCCGGGTCGCCGTACCCGCCACGCTCTGCGCGGCGCTGGGCAGCCTCGCGCTGCTGCTGTGCGTGCGCTACGACGCCCCCGCCTGGACCCTCTTCGCCGCGTACGCCGCCACCGCGACGACCCCCAACACCGGCGGCATGTCCCGCGCCCGCTGGGCGCACCTGCTCAAGGGCGACCCCGAGGCCCTGCACACCGCGAACTCCTTCGAACAGGCCGCGGACGAGCTGTGCTTCATGCTGGGCCCGGTGCTCGCGGCCTTCCTGTGCGGGACCTTCTTCCCGGAGGCGGGGACGCTCGTCGGGGTGGTGCTCCTGGTGACGGGTGTGCTGGCGTTCGCGGCCCAGCGGTCGACGGAACCACCGCCCTGGGCCCCCACGGCCGAGGCCGCCGGCACGTCACCGTTCCGCGCTCCCGGCATGCCCCCGCTGCTGGCCGTCTGCCTCGCCATGGGAGCGGTGTTCGGGTCGACGGAGGTCGTCACGATCGCGTTCGCGGACGCCCAGGGCCACCGGACGGCGGCGGGTGCGGTGCTCGCGCTCCAGGCGGCCGGTTCCTGTGCGGCGGGTCTGCTGTACGGGCGGCTGCGGCTCTCCGGTCCCGCCGAGTACCGCTACGTGTGGTGCATAGCGGCGATGACCGCGCTGCTGACGCTGCCCCTGCTCGCCGCGTCCCTCACCGGCTCGCTCCCGCTGCTGTGCGTCGCGCTGCTGTTCGCCGGCATGGCCACGGCCCCGACCATGATCACCAACATGGCCCTGGTCCAGCAGCGCACCCCGGAAGGCCACCTCAACGAGGGCATGACCCTCGCGGTGACCGCCCTGCTCGGCGGCATCGCGTGCGGCAGTGCGACCGGCGGCTGGCTGGCGGAGCACCTCTCCCCCGCGGCGGCCTACGGCGTGCCGGTCTCAGCGGCGGCCGCGGCACTGCTCATCGCCCTCGCGACAGGGGCCGTCGACTCGGCGCGCGGTCGCGTGAACAGTGGGTGATCGTGCTGCCGGGTGGGGGGCCGTTGTGCTGTACTTGGGTGCAGAAGGGCCCTCGCCCGGCCGTGTGACCGGACGGTGGCCCGCGCTCAGCAAGGGCCTGTCGGATGTCCCCAGTGGCTTTCGGGACATCCGGAAAGTGGGCCTCGCCCGAAGCGGACAACTTCGAGCGAGGCCCGGCTCAGCAAGAGCCTGTCGGATGTCCCCACGCGGTATGGGGACATCCGGCTACCTGCTGCACCACCAGAGCACCCACCTCCTCGCGTGCCTTGCCGCTCGCTCCGGCAGAAGCCGGATCAGCCGCATGACGAAAGTCAGTTTCTGCTCCTCGTGACGCCCATCCGGGGGCGTCCTCCCTTCGACGTGAGGCGGCCGGCCACGGTCCCGGAGCCGCTCTCGTCGGGCCGGGCCCCGACGAGGTGGGGCCCGGAATGAAGGGAGGACGCACCCATCGGGTGCGTCACGGGGGCAACCATACCGGCTACGGCGTGTTGTCGTGCGACAACGGACAGCGACGGGAGGCCAGTTGGCGCCTCAGCCGTGCCAGGCCCGTGGGCAGGCGTAGGCACGCAGGCGTTCCGGGCGGGTCCAGTGGGCCGTGGCGGCGCGTTGCGGGGTGGGGGCGTGGGTGGCGTCCGGGGTGGTCAGACGCAGGGTCAGGACGGCTGTGAACGCCGCGAGTTCCTCGGGACTCGGCTCGCCCCGCAGGACCTTGAAGGACGTGGCGGTGAGCAGGTCGGAGGTCGACGGGTGGGGGGTCGGGGTCTGGGTCCGGGTCGTGGTCATGCGGGCTCCTACTGGGGCGGGTTGCCGTGCTTGCGGGTGGGCAGGGCCGCGGACTTGGTGGCGAGCATCGCCACGGCACGGCTGAGGATCTGCCGGGTCTCGCGGGGGTCGATCACGTCGTCGACGAGGCCGCGCTCGGCCGCGTAGTAGGGGTGGACCAGTTCGTCCTTGTATTCCGCGATCTTCTGGCGGCGCATCGCCTCGGGGTCGTCGGCGGCCGCGATCTCCCGGCGGAACACGACGTTCGCCGCGCCCTCCGCTCCCATCACGGCGATCTCGTTGGTGGGCCAGGCGAGGGCGACGTCGGCGCCGATGGAGCGGGAGTCCATGACGATGTAGGCGCCGCCGTAGGCCTTGCGCAGGACGACCGAGACGCGGGGCACGGTGGCGTTGCAGTACGCGTAGAGGAGCTTCGCCCCGCGGCGGATGATGCCCTCGTGCTCCTGGTCGACGCCGGGCAGGAAGCCGGGCACGTCCACCAGGGTGATCAGCGGGATGTTGAACGCGTCGCAGAACTGCACGAACCGCGCGCCCTTTTCGCTCGCCCGGATGTCGAGCACGCCGGCCATGGAGGCGGGCTGGTTGGCGACGATGCCCACGACGTGGCCGTCGAGGCGGGCCAGCGCGCAGACGATGTTGGTGGCGAAGGCGGCGTGGACCTCCAAGTAGTCGCCGTCGTCGACGAGTTCCTCGATCACCTTGCGGATGTCGTAGGAGCGGTTGCCGTCCTCGGGGACCAGGTCGAGCAGCGCGTCGCCGGGGCGGTCCGCGGGGTCGTCGGTGGGGTGGGCGGGCGGCAGTTCGCGGTTGTTGGAGGGGAGCAGGGACAGGAGGTAGCGGACCTCTTCGAGGCAGGTGCGCTCGTCGTCGTAGACGAAGTGGGCGACGCCGGAGATACCGCCGTGCACGTCGGCGCCGCCGAGGCCGTTCTGGGTGATCTCTTCGCCGGTCACCGCCTTCACCACGTCCGGGCCGGTGATGAACATCTGGGAGATGTCGCGTACGGCGAAGACGAAGTCGGTCAGGGCGGGTGAGTAGGCCGCGCCGCCCGCGCACGGGCCGAGCATCACGCTGATCTGCGGGATGACGCCGGACGCCTTGGTGTTGCGCTGGAAGATGCCGCCGTAGCCGGCCAGGGCGGAGACGCCCTCCTGGATGCGGGCGCCCGCGCCGTCGTTGAGGGAGACCAGGGGTGCGCCCGCCGCGATGGCCATGTCCATCAGCTTGTGGATCTTCTGGGCGTGGGCCTCGCCGAGGGCGCCGCCGAAGATGCGGAAGTCATGGGCGTAGACGAAGACCGTGCGGCCCTCCACCGTGCCCCAGCCGGTGACGACGCCGTCGGTGTACGGCCGCTTCGCCTCCAGGCCGAAGCCCTGGGCGCGGTGTCGGCGCAGGGCCTCGACCTCGGTGAACGAGCCGGGGTCGAGGAGGAGTTCGATGCGTTCGCGGGCGGTGAGCTTGCCCTTGGCGTGCTGGCGTTCGGTGGCCTTGGGGTCGGGGCCGTTGCGGGCGCGTTCCTTGATGGTCCGCAGTTCCGTGAGCCGGTCCGCCTCGCTGGTGTCCGGGGCGGTGTCGAGCACGGGAGCTTCGGGAGCTCGGGGTTCGGTGACGGTTACGGTCATGATGCCTGGGCCCTTTCCTTCCTGTTCCTGGTGTCGATGAGGGCGTGCGTCCGGACGGCGGACGGGTCGTGGGCGCGCAGTACCGTGCGCAGGGCCGGCTGGACGGCGGAGATCCGCCGGTCGGCGTCCCGGGTGTGGAGCCACTCGGCGGGCACCGGGTGCAGGGCGGCCCGCCAGTCCTTGCTGCCGGCCAGCGCGGCGGCGCCGACATGGCCGTCGCACAGGGGCATGTTGCGCACCGTCCAGCCGGTCGGGCGCCAGGACTCGGCGGCCTCGCCGAGGTAGTCGAGGTCGGCCGCGCGGGCGAGCCCGGTGCCGAGGCCCTTCAGATACGCCTCCTTGCGGGACCACAGCCGTGCGAAGGCCCTCTGGCGCCGGTCGGCGGGGAGCCGGGTGATCTCCTGCCGCTCGGCCGGGTGCAGCAGGGGCAGACAGGCGTCGACGGTCTCCGGCGACGGCAGCGCCTGGACGTCGACGCCGACGCGAGTGCGGGCGACCGCGACCAGGGCCAGGCCGTGGCTGTGCGAGAGCGAGAACTCGGGGGCGCCCGGCAGATCGACCAGGACCGGCCGGCCGTGCCGTTCCCCGCACTCCTCGCACCACTCCCGGCCGAGGGGCAGGCGCCGGGGTGCTACGCCGGTGTAGACCGACAGGACCCGGCGCAGGCCCACGTGGGCGGCGACGTACATCTGCCGGTCGCTCTGCCTGCGGTAGGCGGCCGCCCGGCGCCGCTCGTGCTCGTCGAGTTCGCCGACCGGTATCTCGCGCGGCGAGGCGGGGGGCGGCAGCAGCCAGACGTGCAGGTCCGACGGACCCAACTCCCGGGTATCGCGTGGGGTGTTCGGAATGCGGGGGAGGTTCATGGGCGGCTCCCGGTGCCGGGCGTGGGTTCGGATGCGGGTTCGGTTGCGGGGTCGGCTATTGGGTCGGTCTTCGGGTCCGCCGGGTGGGGGTGCGGGTGTTCCTGGGGCCGGTCGGCCGGGGTGGTGGCCGGGGCGCGTGTGTCACTGCGGTCGGCCGCCGCCGCTACGAGGGCGGCCGCCAGGGAGATCAGGCCGCCCGCCCACAGCGCGGAACGGGTGCCGAGGTACTGGGTGACGACGCCCACGAACAGGGCGCCGAGCGGGGCGCTGCCCTGGAGGATCAGGGTGTAGAGGGCCATGACACGGCCCCGGTAGGCAGGGTCGCTGCCCAGCTGGACCCGGTGGTTGGCGGCCTGCGCGAAGTACAGGGACGCGAAGCCGGTCGGTACCAGCAGGACCAGCGCCGTCGCCAGGTTCGGCGCCCAGCCGGTGGCCGCCGCGAGGGCGCCGAAGGCACAGGCCCAGCCGATGACCAGGCGGGCCCGGGGGCGGCCCCGGCGCAGGGTGCCGGTGAAGGCGGCCAGCAGCGATCCGGCGGCGAGCGCCGCGGTGAGCAGGCCGAAGGCGGCGGCGTCGGTGTGGAAGACGGTACGGGCCATGAGCGGCAGGGTCAGCTGGAGGTTCAGGCCGAACAGCGACACCGCCGCGAGCAGGGCCAACGTCGCCACCAGGTCGGGCCGGGACCGCAGATGGGCCAGCCCCTCGGTGACCCGGGCCTGGCCCGCGGCCGGGCGGGGCGGTCGGTGCAGTTCCCCGGGCCGCATGGCGCGCAGCCCGGCCACGGTCGCCGCGTAGCTCGCCGCGTTGAGCAGCATCACGGTGCCGGTGCCGGCGGCCTCGATCAGCAGCCCGGCCAGGGACGGGCCCAGCACCCGCGCGATGTTGAAGTAGGCGCCGCTGAGCGCGGACGCGTTGGGCACCAGGTCGGGTCCCACCAGCTCGGCGATGAAGGACAGCCGGGCCGGGACCTCCACAGCGTTCGCGACGCCGAGGGCGAGTGCGAAGACGTAGACGTGCCACAGCTCGGCCGCGCCGCCGGTGACCAGCAGGCCGAGCAGCAGCGCCAGCACACCGGAGACGACGTTGGCGCCGGTCAGCAGGGCCCGCTTGTCGTACCGGTCGGCGATACGGCCGCCGTACAGCGTCAGCAGCAGCATCGGCGTGAACTGGAGCGCGGTGACCGTGGCGAGGGCCGTGCCGGAGTCGCCGGTCAGTTCGAGCACGAGCCAGTCCTGGGCGACGACCATCATCCAGGTGCCGGTGGCGGACGCGATCTGACCGCCGGCGAAGAGACGGAAGTTGCGTACGGTCAGGGAGCGCAGGCTGGTGGCCAGGAGTCGGCGGGGCGGTCGTCGGGACTTGCGCAGTGCTGTGCGTCGAGGAGTGCGTGGTGTCCTGGCCGGGGTCATGGACCGTCCCGCTCCGGCATGCCTTCCTCGAAGTACAGGCACTCCTCGAAGAAGGCGAGCGCGCGCAGGTGGTAGGCGCGGGCCGTCAGGCCCAGGCTGATGTTGTGCCCGGCGTCCGGCTGCCGGTCGACGACCACGCGCGGCGCGGCGCTCAGCCTCGCCCGCAGGTCGTCGAGGGCGTCGGCGTCGTGCCGCCACCACAGTTCGTGCTCGGCGAAGGTCAGGCGTACGGGGACGCGCACGCGCGGGGCGAGCGCGTCGAAGACGTCAGGCCAGTCCGAGGCGGCCCGCAGCTCCAGTTCGGGGATGGGCTTCACGAAGGCGGCGCTGCGCTTGAAGGTGGCGGGCGGATAGAGGCCGAGCCGGCCCCAGTTGTGCTTCCAGCGGGCCCGGTCGGGGCCGGTGAGCAGTTCCGCGGAGCGCGGGGCGTAGCGGTGGCCGCAGCCGGAGATGTCCAGGCCCAGCAGTTCGGCGGGCGGGGCTTCGGCGGCCAGGGTGAGGGCGAGTTTGCCGCCGAAGGAGTGCGCGAGCAGGAACGTACCGATGCCGATGTCGTACTCGGCGTCGAAGTGGTCGAGCGCGGCCCGCAGGACGCGGGCCTGCCCGGCGAGGTCCAGGCCTTCGGGGAGCCCGGCGGCGGAGTCGCCGTAGCCGGGCCGGTCGACGGCGAGGACCGCGTACCCCAGATGCGCTCCCAACGCGCACAGGGAGGCGTCCGGTTGGGCCCCGCCGTCGAAGTACCCCGCGCTCATCCCGGCCCCGTGCAGGGCGACCACGGTGGCACGCGGCGGCGTGCTCTCGGGTGCGCTCAGCAGGGCCGACAGGGTGTACCCGGCGGCATCGAGCGTGATCCGCCGCACGCGCGGGCCGACCGACAGGGACGTGACCATCGTGCTACGCCACCTCCGGGGTGCCGAACCAGTGGTGCAGGGCGATGACGAGGGCCTCGATACCGGTCGGGTCGTCCGCGAACGGCCAGTCGGCCTCGGGTGTCGTGGCCTCGGCACCGCGGAGGGTGCCGGGGACGGGGCTGTCGGCAGCCGTGGGGCTGGGGATGCGGCCACCGGCGGGCGAAGGAACGGGACCGGGAGCTCCGGCGGGCACGGGGCCGGAGGCCGGCGCGCCGGCGGGCACGGCACCGGAGGCAGGCGCGGAGACAGCGGAGACAGGCGCGTCCGCGGCCAGTGGGCCGGAGACACGGCCGTCGGCCGTCGTGGGGCCGGAGGCGGGGGCGGCGGCGGTCGGGGGGCGCCGGGTGGAGGCTGTGGTGCTCTCGCCGACGGCCGCCCAGGCCACATGGCCGTCGGGGCGGACCAGCAGGGCCGTCGCGCCGGCGAAGACGCCGAAGTGTTCGGGGGTGGCCGTGACGACGGTGACCCGGTCGGCCCAGGTGGCCGCGGCCTCGCGGAGGTTGGCGTCGTCCGTCAGGTCGAGCAGGACACCGCGGGCCGGGTGCAGCAGGGCCGTCGTGGTGGTCGGGGTGCCGTCGGACAGGTGGAGCGGGCGCGGGGGCAGGCGGCGGCCGACGAGGGGGTGGGTGCCGGGGCCGAGGTCGTAGGTGATGTCGAGGTGGCTGACGACGCCGGCCAGTCGGCGGCGTACGTCCTCCAGCTCCATCAGCTCGCCGAACACCTTGCGCACCGGGTCGGCCTCGGCGCCGCCGAGGAAGATCATGCCCTGCGCGCGGGTGTTCATCAGCAGCCGGGCGCCGACGGGGTGCCGTTCGTCGTGGTAGCTGTCGATGAGGGCGTCAGGCAGCTCACCGCGGATCACCGCGGCCAGCTTCCAGCCGAGGTTGACCGCGTCCTGCACGCCTGTGCTGAGCCCCTGTCCGCCGGCCGGCAGATGGACGTGCGCGGCGTCCCCGGCGAGCAGCACCCGGCCCCTGCGGTAGGCGGAGACCTGGCGGGTGGCGTCCGTGAAGGAGCTGACCCAGTCGGCGCCGCCACCGGCCAGCGACTCGCCGGTGATGCGCTCCCAGGCGGCGGCGACCTCGTCGAACTCCACCTCCTCGGGCCGGTCCCCGGCCGGCGTGCCGTCCTCGCACACGATGATCCGGTCGACGCCCGGCGCCAGCGGCGCGGCCATCACCATGCCGTTCTCCAGCCGCTCCCCCAGGAAGCGGGGCCGGATCTCGCAGCCGGTGACGTCGGCCAGGTACATGCGGCGGGTGGCCGCGAGCCCGGGGAAGTCGAACCCGGCGGCCTTGCGCACGACGCTCTGCCCGCCGTCGCAGCCCACCAGGTACGCCCCGCGCAGCCGCTGCTCGCCCTCGGGCGTGACCGCCACGATCTCGACGCCGTCGCCGTCCTCGGCCAGCTTGGCGAGTTCCCAGCCGCGCCGGATGTCCGCTCCCAGTTCGCCGGCCCATTCCTCCAGGACGGCCTCCGTCTGCGACTGCGGGACGCCCCGCGCGCCGAAGTGGGCGTCCTCCAGGACGGTGTAGTCGAACTGCACGCCGCCGAAGTGCCCCATCGGGCTCTTCTCCAGCGCGCCGAACCGCGGCAGCAGCCCGCGCTGGTCGAACACCTCCATCGCGCGGGCCGTGAACCCCAGCCCCCGGGACTGCCCGGTCGGCCGTGCCAGCTTCTCCACGACGACGACCCGGGCGCCGCCCAGCCGCAGTTCCCCGGCCAGCATGAGGCCGGTCGGCCCCGCCCCGACGACGATCACGTCCGTCACATCCGTGTCCACAGCGCTTCCCTCTCTGAACCTGAATTGAGATGATTTCATCTGAATTGCCATGACCGTGGTGTCCGGCGTCGCGTCTCCCGGTCAGAGCCCGGGATCGGGCCGTCCGAACCAGTGGCGGATCGCCGCCGACGCCGCCCACGGGTCCTCCCCCGCCCAGGCGACATGGCCGTCGGGGCGGATCAGCAGCCCGTCGGCACCGTGCAGCGGCTCGGCCGAGTCCCGTCGTACCGCCACCGGAGTGACACGGTCGGACCAGACCTTGCCGAGCCAGCGCAGTTCGGCCCGGGCTGAGTCGGCGACCAGCAGCAGTCCGCGCCCGTCGCGCAGGGACTCGGCGACGCCGACCGGGCCGTCCGGCGTCGGCAGCGTGCCGAGCGGGAGCCGGGCGCCGAGCAGGGGGTGGGTGCCGCCGCCCACGGGGTAGCGGATGTCGAGCCCGGTGATCATCGCCGCGAGGTGGTCCCGCGTGGGTCCCGCGGCGATGAGCTCGCCGAGCAGGGTGCGCGCCGGTTCCACCTCCGGCCCGCCGAGCAACAGCAGCGCCTGGGCCCGGATGTTGGCGAGCACCCGGCGCCCGACCTCGTGCCGCTCGTCGTGGTAGGTGTCGAGCAGCCCCGCCGGGACCCGGCCGCAGGCCACCGCGGCCAGCTTCCAGCCCAGGTTGGCCGCGTCCTGGAGGCCGAGGTTGAGCGCCTGGCCGCCGCTCGGCATCTGCCGGTGGGCGGCGTCGCCGGCGAACAGCACCCGGCCGTGCCGATACCGCTCCAGCTGCTGGTTGGCGTCGCCGAAGGAGTTGAGCCACACCGGGCGTCCGCCGCTCAGGTCCTCGCCGGTGACGCTTCGCCATACGTCCACCACCTCGGCGAACTCCGGCGGTCCCGTCCGGGGCCGGGCCGGGCGGCCGAAGGCATGCACCATCACGCGGGTGACACCGCCGGGCATCCGGGCCGCAATGGCCAGCCCGTGCTCCCGGCGCTCGAAACGCCGGTTCGGGATGTCGATCCCGGCGATGTCGGCGCGCAGCAGTTCCCGTCCCGCCGGGGTGCCGGGGAAGGCCGCCCCGGTCAACCGCCGCACGGTGCTGTCCTCGCCGTCGCAGGCGACGACATACGCCGCCCGCAGCCGACGTACGCCGTCCGGGGTGTCGGCCGTGACCTCCACGTACCCGTCCTCCTGGGCGAGTTCGCGCACCTCCCAGCCACGGCGGACGTCGGCGCCGAGGGCGCCGGCCCAGCCCTGGAGCAGGTCCTCGGTCCTGGTCTGGGGCACCTTCCACTGGCCCGAGTACGGGCCGGGCACGGTCAGGTCCATCGGTACGCCGCCGAAGTGGCCGCGCGGCTCCCGGGGCGGGTCGCCGAGCGCGTCCAGGAGCCCGCGGCAGTCGAAGAGTTCCGCCGTACGGGCGTGCAGCGTGGAGGCCCGGGACTCCGTGGTGGGGATGCGCAGGCGTTCCAGTACGACCACGTCGGCGCCGCCGAGGCGCAGCTCGCCGGCGAGGAAGAGGCCGACGGGGCCCGCGCCGACCACGATGACCCGGGTGGCCGGGGAGAAGTCGTCGCCCGTCACCCGGGAGGCCTCGTCCGCCAGGGCGCGGGAGGTGTCGTCGGCCATGGTCAGCGGCTCTTCTCCGCGTGGTCCCTGGCGTGCCCCAGCGTGGCGCGGCTGTTGGTGCTCAGGGCGCCCTGGACGTACTCGCGGGCGTCCTCGACGGTCGCGTCGGAGCCGAGGATCCGCTCGATGTTGTCCGGGTTGAGCACCACCGTGTGCTGCGAGGTGGCGGCGACCCCGCGCGGGTACTCCTCGAACGTCCACAGGCCGGTGTGCAGCGTCATCAGGGCCGGCAGGGTGACCTGCTTGTAGGCGATCGCGCGGTGCGGGAAGGTCACCCGGTACGACTTGGTGGTGTGCGTCGAGCCGTCCTTGGCCCTGGTGTCCATCTCCAGCACCTGGAGGCCGGGCGTGGGCTCCTCGAAGCCGACGCGGGCCACGTGCGGCAGCCGGTCCACCCAGAGGTGGGCCTCGTTGATGAAGTCGTACACGTCCTTGGCGGAGCCCTCGATGAGCACCGTGTCCTCGAAGGAGAAGGTCAGCTCGCGGGTGGCGTGGGCGCGCTCGACGTTCTCCTTCAGGGCGGCCAGCTCCGAGCGGGAGTTGCGGTCGACGGCCTCGTCGATCCAGGCGAGGCCCTCCGGGTCGTCGTCGACGGCTCGGTAGTCGTGCAGGAGCCGTACCAGTGAGTCGCCGCCCGGCAGTTCCTCGATCACCCAGGCGCCGCCCATCGCGGCGACCGGGGGCGCGGAGACCTCCTGGCGGAACGTGATCCGGCGGTTCTCGGGGTCCAGGGTGCGGCGCGAGGTCCAGCTCTTGGGGGCGCCGTTGGCGGTGGCCCAGATGCGGATGCGCTCCTCGCGCTCGCCCTTCTCCAGGTGGTCCACGTAGATGGTGGGCGGGAAGATCCGGGGCCAGTTCTCCACCTCCGCGATCAGCCGGTAGACGGCGTCGGCGGGGGCCGAGACGGTGATCTCGTGCGCCACCTCGCGGGTTGTCTCTTCCGTCGTGGTCACGTCCTCGTCCTCATCTTCCTGTGTTGGTCCGGCGGGCGGGTGTCGGCGTCGGCGTCGGGAGCCGGCGTGAGGAGCCGGCGTCGGGAGCCGGCCGGGGGTCAGAAGTTGCCCAGGCCGCCGCAGACGTTGATCGCCTGAGCGGTGACGGAGGCGGCGGTGTCGGAGGCGAGGTAGCCGACCATCCCGGCGACCTCCTCCGGCGTGGAGTAGCGGCCGAGCGGGATCTTGGCCTGGAACTTCTCGAGGATCGCGTCCTCGGTGGTGTCGTAGGCGGCGGCGTAGCCCTGGCGGACGCGCTGGGCCATCGGGGTCTCGACGTAGCCCGGGCACACGGCGTTGACGGTGATGCCGGTCGGGGCGAGCTCGTTGCCGAGGGCTTTGGTGAAGCCGACGACGCCGTGCTTGGAGGCGGAGTAGGGGGCGCCGAGGACGACGCCCTGCTTGCCGGCGGTGGACGCGATGTTGATGATCCGGCCCCAGGTGCGGCCGCGCATGCCGCCGGTGTTGAGCACCTCGCGGGTCATCCGGAAGACGCTGTTGAGGTTGGTGTCGATGACGTCGTCCCACAGCTCGTCGGCGATGTCGGCGGTCACTCCGCCACCGCTGCGGCCGGCGTTGTTGACGAGGATGTCGACGGCGCCGAAGCGGTCGACGGCGGCCTGCACGAAGGCCTGGACGGCGTCCGCCGAACGGACGTCCACGGCGGCGCCGTCCGCCTCCAAGCCCTCCTCCTGGAGCTGCTTGACCGTCGCGGCCACGTTGTCGGCGTCACGCGCCCCGATGAACACGCGGTGCCCTGCGGCGCCCAGCTGCCGGGCCGCGGCCAGGCCTATGCCACTGGTGGCTCCGGTGATCAGCGCGACGCGCTGCGTCTGGTGCTGCGGCATGCTTTTTCAGCTCCCTTGGGTGGAGGACTACGGAGGGGTGTGGGTGTGGGGGTGGGGGGACGAGTGGTGAGCCGCCGCCGGGTGAGTGGAGTGGGGGATGCGCCGACGGCGGCGTGATCACGAAATGTCGGGTACGGCGAGGCGTCAGGCGGCAGCCTGAGTTCCGCCCCCCAGCTGGGTGTTGACCGCATCGATCAGGGCGCGCGGCGTGTTGCTCTCCGACAGGACGTCGTCGTCCAGGACGATGCCGTACTCCCGCTCGATCCGGCCGCCGGTCTCGAGCAGCGCCAGCGACTCGTAGCCGAGGTGCTCGAAGTCCGCGTCGAGGATGTCGCCGTCAAGATCGACGCTCTCCTCGGCGCCGGCGCCCTCGATCAGGATGCGCTTGAGGTCGTCGATGGTGAACTGCTGCGGTTCCACGTGGAGTTCCTTTCGGGTACGGGTTGGTGGCTGGTGGCCCGGCCTGGTGGTGGGTGGCTGCCTGGTGGCCCGGAGGCGGTGGGCGGCTGGCCGGAGGCCGGGAGGCCGGTGGGCGGCTGGCCGGAGGCCGGGAGGCCGGTGGGCGGCTGGCCGGAGGCCGGGAGGCCGGTGGGCGGCTGGCCGGAGGCCGGGAGGCCGGTGGGCGGCTGGCCGGAGGCCGGGAGGCCGGTGGGCGGCTGGCCGGAGGCCGGGAGGCCGGTGGCCGGAAGGCCTCGTTCAGTGACCGGAGGCCTGTTGGCCTAGGTCCGTGGCCTGTTGGGCGGAGGTCGGAGGCGGTGGGCGGCTGGCCGGAGGCCGGGAAGCCGGTGGCCGGAAGACCGGTGGCCGGGAGGCCGGTGGTCGGAAGGCCTCGTTCAGTGACCGGAGGCCTGTTGGCCTAGGTCCGTGGCCTGTTGGGCGGAGGTCGGTTGACCGGAGGTCGGTGACCTGTTGACCGGGGACCAGTGACCTGTTGGCCGGAGGTCACTGGCTGCCGGGCCACTGGCCGTGGGCCAGCCGGCCCCGGGCCCCGATGGGCGGCGGGCCCTCAGGCCACCCCCCGCACCACCGCCGCCGAGTTGAACCCCCCATACCCCCGGGCCAGGATCAGGGCCGTTCGCAGTGTGGTCTCGCGTGGGCGGTCGGTTACCAGGTCGAGGGGGTGGTCGGGGGACGGGGTCACGTGGACGGTCGGGGGGATGATGCCGTCGCGGATGGCGAGGAAGGCGGTGGCCAGGTCCAGGGGGGCCGCGCCCGAGTAGAGGCGGCCCGTCATCGTCTTGGGGGCGGTGACCGGGACGGAGCGGGGGCCGAAGACCGCCGTGATCGCCTCGGTCTCGATGCGGTCGAGCTCGGGGTCGGCCGCCGCGTCGGCGAAGACCACGTCCACCTGGTCGGCGTTCAACCCGGCGTCTTTCAGGGCGAGTTCGATCGCGCGGCGCAGGGCCGGCGGGCGTTCGGTGCCCGGTGCGGGGTCGAACGTCGCGGCGTACCCGGCGATCTCGCCGTAGATCCGCGCACCGCGCGACCGCGCCGACTCCTCGGACTCCATGACGAGCAGCGCACCGCCCTCGCCCGGCACATACCCGTCGGCGGCCCCGTCGAAGGGCAGATACGCCTGGCTGGGCTCGTCGCGCGTGGTCAGTCGCTGCGCGGCGAGCTGGGCGACCCAGCCCCACGGGCAGATGGAGGCGTCCACGGCGCCCGAGACCACGATCGCCGTGCCCTTACGGATCTGGCGGCGTGCCTGCGCCACCGCGTCCAGACCGCCCGCCTGGTCGCTGACGACCACGCTGCTCGGACCCTTCATCCCGTGCCGGATGGAGATCTGGCCGCTGTTGACCGCGTAGAACCAGGCGAACGACTGGTACGCGCTGACGTACTGACTGCCCCGGCTCCACAGCGCCTGCAGCTCGCCCTGGCCGAACTCGAAGCCGCCCGACGAGCTCGCCGTGACCACGCCCATGTCGAACCCGGGCAGGTCCTGCGGCCGTATCCCCGCGTCCGCGAGCGCCCAGTCGGCGGCGACCAGTGCCAGCCGGGTCATCCGGTCGGTCTGCGGCAGCAGCCGGCTCGGCAGGTGCTCCTCGGCCGCGAAGCCGGGGATCTCACCGGCCAGCCGCGCCGGATAGCCCGACGGGTCGAAGCGGGTGATCCGCCCGATGCCGCTCTTGCCGGCGAGCGTCGCCGCCCAGTAGTCCTGAACTCCCAGGCCGTTGGGGGCCGTGACACCGAGGCCCGTCACCACGACCGCGTTCATGCCATGCTCCTCTCGGGACGGGCGAGCACCATCGCGCTCTGGAAGCCGCCGAACCCACTGCCCACCGACAGCACCGCGTCGGTCAGCTGCTCGCGGGCGGTGAGCGGCACGTAGTCGAGGTCGCACTCCGGGTCGGGGGTGTGCAGGTTCGCCGTGGGCGGCACCACGTGGTGCTCCATCGCCAGCGCGGACGCGGCGATCTCGATCGACCCGATCGCGCCGAGCGAGTGCCCCACCATCGACTTGATGGAGCTCACGGGAGTGCGGTAGGCGTGCTCGCCGAGGCTCTTCTTGAAGGCGGCCGTCTCGTGCCGGTCGTTCTGCTTGGTGCCGGAGCCGTGGGCGTTGATGTAGTCGATCTGGTCCACGTTCATACGGGCCTCGTCCAGCGCCACCGTGATCGCCTCGGCCATCTCCGCACCGTCCGGCCGCAGACCGGTCATGTGGTACGCGTTGCTGCGGGTGGCGTAGCCGGCGATCTCGGCGTAGATGTGCGCCCCGCGGCGCCGCGCGCTCTCCAGCTCCTCCAGGACGAACACCGCACAGCCCTCGCCGAGCACGAACCCGTTGCGGGTGCCGTCGAACGGCCGCGAGGCCTGCTCGGGGTCCTCCCGGCGCGGGGTCGTCGCCTTGATGGCGTCGAAGCAGGCCATGGTGATCGGCGAGATCGGCGCGTCGGACGAACCGGCGATCATCACGTCGGCCGAGCCCTCACGGATCAGCTCGACGGCGTAGCCGACCGAGTCGATGCCGGAGGTGCAGCCGGTGGACACCACGGTGTTGGGGCCCTCCGCGCCCACTGTCCAGGCGACCTCCGCCGAGAAGGAGCTCGGGACGAAGTAGTTGTAGAGGTGCGGTACGGCGTACTCGTGGTCGACCAGGTGCAGCCGGCCGCCGTCACTGACGATCCGGTACTCCTCGTCCAGCCCCATCGTGGCGCCGACCGCGCTGCCGATGGTGACGCCCACCCGGTGCGGTTCGTGGGCGGTGAGGTCGATCCCGCTGTCGGCCACCGCGCCGCGCGCCGCGACCACCGCGAACTGCGCGGCCCGGTCCATCCGGCGGACCTCCTGCGGGGTGAGCCCGTGCCGGTCCGGGTCGAAGTCCATCTCCGCGGCGACCTGCGAGCGGAACGGGCTCGGGTCGAAGAAGGTGATCCCGCGCGTCGCCGTGCGGCCCTCGCTGAGCAGGTTCCAGAAGCTGCCCTTGCCGACGCCTCCGGGCGCGAGGACCTCGATCCCGGTGATGACGACCCGCGCGGGACTGTCCCGACGGCCGCTCATCGGGAGGCCTCCCAGTTGTAGAAGCGCGTCGCCATGGCGTCGGCGGGAGACCGCCAGGTGGCCGGGTCGTACGCCTCTATGTGGGGCTTCAGGTCCTCACTGATGCGCACGAAACGCTCGTCGGACTTGGCCTTCTCGATCAGCTCGCCACCGTTGTCCGCGTCGAAGTCCTGCAGGTGGAAGTAGAGACCTCGGTAGTGGAAGAGCTGGCGGCGTCGCGTACCCATCAGATGGGGCATCTCGGTCTCGTCGAACGCGCCGAACAACTTGGCGACATCGACCGCGGAGCCCGGTTCCATCCGAGCCACGATCAAGGTGCTGTGCATGAGCTCTCTCCTTGGAAATGGTGCGTGGGAAAGGGGGTACGGAACACGGAACGGGAAGTCGATTTCCGTCAGTCGATGCCCCGGCAGATGTGCGGATGGTCGCTGTCGTTCTCGTCGTCCTCGCCGGCCAGGAGCCAGGCGGGCGCCCGGGGCGCGGGCACGTCGTGCCCGTCGTACGACTCGGAACCCGTCCTGGAAAAGGCCTCGGAATAGGTTTCGGAGTACGTCTTGGAATACGTCTTGGAATACGTCTCGGAGTACATCTGGTCACACCTCCCTGGGACTTCCTCAGTCCTTGATCTCGCAGATGGCTGCGCCGGAGGTGAGGGAGGTGCCGACGACGGCGGACAGGTCCTTGACGGTGCCGGACCTGTGGGCGTTGAGCGGCTGTTCCATCTTCATCGCTTCGAGTACGACGATCAGGTCGCCTTCCTCGACCTCCTGGCCTTCCTCGACGGCGACCTTGACGACGGTGCCCTGCATCGGGGAGGCGAGGGTGTCTCCGGAGGCGGCGGGGCCGGAGTTGCGCGCCGCCCGCCGCTTCGGCCTGGCACCGGCGGCCAGGCCGGTGCGGGCCAGGGTCATGCCGAGGGAAGCCGGCAGGGAGACCTCCAGACGCCGACCGCCGACCTCGACCACCACGGTGTCGCGACCGGGCTCGTTCTCGGTGTCGGTGTCGACGGGGGTGGCGAAGGGCTTGATCTCGTTGACGAACTCGGTCTCGATCCAGCGGGTGTGGACCGTGAACGGGCCCTTCTGACCATGGACTTCGGGCGCGAAGGCCGGGTCCTTGACGACCGCGCGGTGGAACGGGATCGCGGTGGCCATGCCCTCGACCTGGAACTCGGCGAGGGCGCGGGCGGCGCGCTGGAGCGCCTGCTGACGGGTGGCGCCGGTGACGATCAGCTTGGCGAGCAGGGAGTCCCACGCCGGGCCGATGACCGAGCCCGACTCGACGCCGGCGTCCAGGCGGACACCGGGACCGGTGGGCGGGGCGAACGTGGTGACCGTGCCCGGCGCCGGGAGGAAGCCCCTGCCGGGATCCTCGCCGTTGATGCGGAACTCCAGCGAATGGCCACGGATGACGGGGTCGTCGTAACCGAGTTCCTCGCCGTCGGCGATGCGGAACATCTCGCGCACGAGGTCGATGCCGGTGACCTCCTCGGTGACCGGGTGCTCGACCTGGAGGCGGGTGTTGACCTCCAGGAACGAGATCGTGCCGTCGGCCCCGACCAGGAACTCCACGGTGCCTGCGCCGACATACCCCGCCTCGCGAAGGATCGCCTTCGACGCCCCGTACAGCTGGGCGACTTGAGCCTCGGAGAGGAACGGGGCCGGGGCTTCCTCCACCAGCTTCTGGTGGCGGCGCTGCAGCGAGCAGTCACGCGTGGAGACCACGACCACGTTGCCGTGCTGGTCGGCCAGGCACTGCGTCTCGACGTGCCGGGGCTTGTCGAGGTAGCGCTCGACGAAGCACTCCCCGCGCCCAAACGCGGCCACGGCCTCACGAACCGCGGAGTCGTACAGCTCCGGCACTTCCTCCAGCGTGCGGGCGACCTTCAGTCCGCGTCCGCCGCCGCCGAAGGCTGCCTTGATCGCGATCGGCAGGCCGTGCTCCTCGGCGAAGGCGACGACCTCATCCGCCCCCGACACCGGGTCGGGCGTGCCCGCGACCAGCGGGGCGCCGGCGCGCTGGGCGATGTGCCGGGCGGCGACCTTGTCACCGAGGTTGCGGATGGCCTGCGGCGGCGGGCCGATCCAGATCAGGCCGGCGTCCAGGACAGCCTGGGCGAACTCGGCGTTCTCCGACAGGAAGCCGTAGCCCGGGTGGATGGCGTCCGCGCCGGACTCGCGCGCCGCGTTCAGGACTTTTTCGATGTCCAGATAGCTGCTTGCCGGGGTGTCACCGCCCAGGGCGAACGCCTCATCCGCAGCGCGGACATGCGATGCGTCGCGGTCCGGATCCGCGTAGACGGCCACGCTCGCGATCCCGGCGTCCCGGCAGGCCCGGGCCACGCGGACAGCGATTTCGCCACGGTTGGCGATGAGCACCTTGCGCACGACTGGCCCCCTCCTCAATCGGCAGGAATTCTGGGATGATCAAGCGCGGCCGGGGTAATTCCCCTCCCGGGCAGGCGCTGAATACCTGTCCATACTCGGTGCCTGACCTCGGCGCTTTCAACAGCCGGCCATTAAGCCTTCGGACCAGATCCTCAGCGGGGATACGGCTTTGTTGGCGCAGCGCCAGGCAAGTGTCAGGGAATTGTCAGAAGCCCCGTCGAACCGCTGAGGGCGGCAGAACCGTCGACCGGCACAGGAAAAGGCCAGGGCATGCGAAAGGGCGGGCTCCCCGTCCGGAGCCCGCCCTTTTCGAAGTCGGCGGCGATGTGGTGACATCGCGCCGGGTGCGAGATCAGCCACTACCGAAGCGGAACCCCACTCCGCGTACGGTGACGATCCAGTCGCTGCCCCCCAACTTGCCTCGTAGGCTGCTGACATGGGTGTCCACGGTTCGACGGGACCAGGACCCACCCCAGACCTGCTGCATGATGCGCTTGCGCGAGATCACCGTCTCCGGGTGGGAGGCGAGCAGATAGAGCAGATCGAACTCCTTGCGGGTGACCTCCACGACCTGGCCGTGCAGACTCACCTCGCGCGAGGCGGCGTCGATGCGCAACGGCCCCCGCGAGACGACCTGCTCGATCTGCACCTGCGGACGCGAGCGACGCATGACGGCGTCCATCCGGGCCATCAGCTCCCGGAAGCCGTAGGGCTTGACGAGGTAGTCGTCCGCGCCGGCCTGGAGACCGAGGACACGGTCCAGTTCCGTCCCCCACCCCGTGACGGCTATCAGCGGGACGTCGCTCAGGGCACGGATGGAGCGGCATACCTCCAGACCGTCCAGGTCGGGTAGTTCGAGATCCAGCAGAACGATGTCCGACACCTGGTAGGCCTGCAGAGCCGCGTTGCCCGTGCCGACCCCCTCGACCTGGTGGCCGTGCCGCCGCAGACCGGCGGCGAGGGCCTCCATGTCGCCGGTGTTGTTCTCGACCACCAGGACCCGCCAGTTGGTCGACGGCTTCCGGATCTGCGAGGTGATGGGCTTTCGAAACTCCAGAGTGCTGCTCGTTGCGCGTTGGCTCACTGCTCTCCCCCTGAACATGTAGTTCCCGCTCGAGCGCCTTGGCTTGTCGAGCCTAAAAACCTACCTCTCGGTTTGTCAAAAAAAAACTCGGTAAACTCACGGTCTGTGACAACTGATGCCACTTTTGCCGGAGTTGCCAGGACATGAAGGATCAATTCCGCCGCGAAACGTAACTGGGCTTGTGATTCTGGATCTTGAAAGTGGTCAAAATTCGCCCCCAGGCCACGAGAAAGTAATCACTGACGGCGGCTGCGGTTTGTTCTGGGTCTCAACAACCGGGCCTGCTCACCCGTAGATCAAGTACCGAGGGCGGCCTCGCCCGATGCATTGCGCATCCCCTGGGGCAGTGGTAGACCGTCCGGGATGTTCTCGGCTGGCTGATTCCCTGCTTCCACTTCTCCCTCGCCCTGGTCATGAGGTGGGAAAGTGTGATCTTCTGGGCAGTACTGACGGTGTGTCGATAGAAACGAGAGCCGCAGCCGGACCGACGCTCCCGTCACTCGGACATCCGCACCCCACAAACAAACCTTCAAGTCCGTTTCCTGGACTGCGGGATGAAAGGATTCAGGCAGGTGGGACTACAACAGGAGAGGGCGATCCGCACCCGCCGGCTCATGCTGAAGTCGGCGGCAGAGGTCTTCGACCGCGAGGACTACGCCTCGGCCAGGCTCTCCGACATCAGCGCGCGGGCCAACATGAGCACGGGCGCGCTGCACTTCCACTTCGCGAACAAGGAGGACCTGGCCCAGGCGGTCGTGAGCGAGGCGCGCGGCATCCTGTGGCGCGCCGCGCGCCTCGCGTACGAGAAGAACTCCGAGCCGCTGCAGGCCCTCACCGACATCTCGCACACCCTGAGCCAGTTGCTGTCCTGGGACGTGGTGTCACGGGCCGGGCTGCGGCTGGACAACGACCGGTCCCGCAAGGGGCGGGAGCAGTTCATCCACGCGTGGCACGCCTGCGTGCAGCGACTGCTGGACCGCGCGCGCCAGGAGGGCGGGGTCGCCGCGCAGGTCCAGCTGCCGGCGCTGACCTGTGCGATCGTCGCCGCGACGACCGGCATAGGAGTACTGATAAAGGGGGGCGAGGGCGACCGGACCCGGCTCGCCTTCACGGGGTTCTGGCAGGGCTTCCTGCCGGGACTCGCCGCGCCGAGCCTGCTCGGCGGACTGAACCCCGGCGGCACACCGGACGTCGTCGAGCACGCGGTCGCCGTGTCGCGTTACCTGCCCTACGCCCCGGAGGAAGAGGTCGACGCGGAGGCAGCAACGACGGGGGTGAGGTGATGCGGGCCCGATGCCGGGCCCGATGCCGGGTCCGGGACCGGCCGTGGGAGCGGTCGTTGGACCGGCCGTCGGCGCGGAAGTGGGAGCGGCAGTAGGGGCGGTCGTGAGATCAACCGTCGGAGCGGCCGCGAGACCAGCTGCGGGACCGCGCGTCGGCGCGGCCGCAGGACCGGCAGTAGGACCGGCCGCGAGATCGACCCTCGGACCGACCATGAGATCAACCGTCGGAGTGGCCGCAGGACCAGCCGCGGGACCGGCCGTCGGCGCGACAGCGGGAGCGGCCGTCGGCGCGACAGCGAAACCGACAGTACGAGCGGCCGCGAGATCGACCCCGGACCGACCATGAGATCAACCGCCGGAGTGGCCGCAGGACCAGCCGCGGGACCGGCCGTCGGCGCGGCAGCGAAACCGGCATCAGGAGCGACCGTGAGGTCGACCGCCGGCGCGGCAGTGGGAGCGGCCGTCGGATCGGCCGCGGGACCGGCCCTGAATTGGGGTGCCCGCGCCATCGCGTCCTGG
Source organism: Streptomyces sp. NBC_01017 (assembly GCF_045162795.1). Lineage (NCBI taxonomy): Bacteria > Bacillati > Actinomycetota > Actinomycetes > Kitasatosporales > Streptomycetaceae > Streptomyces > Streptomyces sp. NBC_01017. Next base: position 6,586,642 of record NZ_CP108683.1, on the reverse strand, counting down.
CGGTGCCGTCAGCGGCGGACCGTCGGCCCCCGGCGACCGCGCGGGAGTCGCCGGCGGCAGTGCGCGGGTCGGCCACGGCCGTACGCCCCCGCGACGCACGCCGTGGCGACCGTGTGTCCGCCGTCCGGGACGGACGAGATGACCGGCGAATCCGCCGGAACCCCTGGCGCCGCCGCCGGGACGTGCCGGCTCAGCCGCCGTCCCTCGGCGCGCCGCCGCCCAGGGTCAGCGTGAAGACGGGTTCGTCCTGTTGGAGGCCCTGCACCTGCATCACGGTGCCCTGCTCCGCGGACCGGTCCGGGCCGGCCAGGATCCAGCAGGGCTCGGTCAGTTCGCAGTACTTGTGGAAGGCGATCCGCATCGAGGCGGGGTGGAAGTCGTGCCCGGGCGTCAGCACGTTGGCGGCCTGGCGGGCGGCTTCGAGGAGCACCATGCCGGGGACGTGGTCGTTCGGCCGGGCGAAGAGTGTGGGGTGCGTGGTGTCCAGGCGGAGCCGCCAGCCGGGCCGGTGCCTGGAGGGGGCGAGGACGACGTCCTTGCGGTCGCCGCGGCCGGTCTCGCGGGGCGCGACGGCGGGCAGCAGCGGCAGGGGCCGGCCGGCGACGGACATCCGCTCGCCGCGCAGCCGGCGGTAGACGCGCGCCGAGGTGCAGCCCAGGATGCCCATGCTCGTGGCGAGGAGCCGGCCGAGGCGCTGGAAGCGCAGGTCGACCCGCATGCCGACGAGGCGCCCGGCGCGTAGCTGGACGTCGGTGCACTCGACCACGACGTCGATCGCGCCCGAGGCGCCCGCCACGGTGAACTCCGTTGTCTCGACGCGGTATCCGAGCTCCCGCATGACGAACTGGTCGCCGATCGGGACTCCGAACTCGGCGTGGGCCAGCATCATCGTCGCCTGCCGGGTGGTCTCGGCGACGAGCAGCGGATCCTGATGCCCGCCGGGCAGCGGGGCGAAGAAGCGGTGTGCGGCGGGCCAGTTCACCGAGACCAGGAAGCTGTGCTCGGTCAGGCGCAGCCACTCGACGGGGAAACGGTCCTCGGGGTCCGGGCGGTGGCACAGCTCGGCGGTGGCCCGGCCGTCGGGAATCAGAACCGGGGAGTCGGTCCGGTATGGGGGCCGTGAGGCGGACTCTTCCGAGTGGATCGGTGCGGCCGGTCCGGCAAGCGGACCGCTGTGCCGGGCCGTGCTGTCCCCATGGGCGGGGTCGGGTCGCTCCTGCGCCGGGTCCAGACCCGTACGAGACTCAACAAACCGTTCGACTACGGATATCGCGCCATCAGGCATGGATTGCCCCCTGAGTCGATACATGTGGGGATCGTTCCCCTCTCGACAAAAGACTGGCAGTCCGGTTCTCTTTGCGGGGGAACCTGACCAAGCTCTGACATAGAAACAGGCACGGACGCATGGCACGTCAAGCAAGAGCCATCCAGACCCGGAAGTCGATCCTGCTGGCGGCCGCCGAGGTGTTCGACGAGCGGGGGTACAGCACCGCCACCATCACGGAGATCATCGCGCGGGCCGGTGTCACCAAAGGGGCGCTGTACTTCCACTTCACCTCCAAGGAGGACCTGGCCCTCGGGGTGATAGCGGCGCAGCTGGAGCTCGGCCCGTTGCCTCCGCAGCGCACGAAGCTGCAGGAACTCACCGACCAGGGCCTGTTGTTCGCGCATCAGCTGCAGCACGACCCGCTGACCCGGGCCAGCGTCGGACTCGCCATGGACCAGTGGAGCGAGAGTGCGGAGAGCGCCGAGAGCGGCAATCCCTTTCACGGCAGACCGTTCCAGTCCTGGGCGGACCGCCTCACCGGACTGCTCGTCGAGGCGCGCGGACGCGGCGAGTTGCTGCCGCACGTGGACCCCGCGGAGACGGCGGAGCTGCTGTCCGGGTCCTTCACCGGTATCCAGTGGACGTCCCAAGTGCTGTGTCAGCGCAAGGACTTGACGCGCCGGGTGATCTCCATGTTCCGCCACCTCCTCCCGACCATCGCGATGCCGCAGATCCTCCCGACGCTGGAACTGACCCCCGACCGAGCCGTGTCGCTGCTCGAGTCGCGCGATGCGGCACTGGAGGGGGAGGACGCACCGGCCGACGAGGAGTACGACACCGCGGCCGAGGACGACGCAGCGGCCGAGGACGACCTCGCGTCGGAGGCCGGCCCGGCCTGGGAGTCCGACACCGCCCCCATCCGGGTACGGGAAGGGAGCGCTGCCCCGGAGGGGGAGGGCAGCGCTGCCTGATCGGCGGTCCGTAACGGCCCCCGGAGAACCTGCATCGCACATCACCGGAGCGGGGCGGAGGACGACGTTTCCTCCAAGCGGTAGCCGACGCCCCGGACCGTGGTGATCCAGCCCTCGCCCAGCTTGGCGCGCAGGGCGCTGACGTGGGTGTCCACCGTGCGGGTGGAGATGGCCCACTCGTCCGCCCAGACCCCGGCGATCAGGTCCCGGCGTGAGATCACCGTCTCCGGTGCCGAGGCGAGCAGCAGCAGGATGTCGAACTCCTTGCGGGTCAGCTCCAACGGCTGCTCGCCGAGCCACGCCTCACGCGTCCCGGGGTCCAGCCGCAGGGCCCCGCAGGACACGCCGGCCGGACCCCCGCCGGTGGCGACGCGCCGGGTCACCGCGTTCATCCGGGCGATCAGCTCCCGGAACCCGTACGGCTTCACCAGACAGTCGTCCGCACCCGACCGCAGGCTGAGCACCCGGTCCAGTTCGGTGTCCCGGCTGGTGAAGGCGATCAGCGGGGTGGTGCCCCTGGCCCGGATCTCGGCGCACACCTGCAGACCGTCGAGGTCGGGCAACTCCAGGTCGAGCAGGACGACTTCGGCCTGCTCCCAGGCCTGAAGGGCGGCCCGTCCGGTGCGGGCCCGCCGGACCTGATGGCCGTTGCGCACCAGGCGGCAGACCAGGGGCTCGGCGGTCCCGTCATCCGGATCGATCACAAGTACGCGCATGTGCACTCCACTCCGGGCCGCGTCCGGGCGGCGCCAGGCACCTCCCGGTCGGCGGCCCGGACCGTCACTCGCCCGCCGCCCGGGTGTGCACCACGCGGTAGGTGTTGGAGTCCCGCCAGATGGCCAGCGCGTCCAGCTTGGCCTCGATCTTCTGCCGCTCCGCCGACCGCTGCGCCGCGGGCTGCTCGCGGAAGGCGTCGTAGGCCTCCTTGCTGTCCCACTGCGCGTAGACGACGACCCACTTGCCCTCGATGCCACGGCCGCGCAGACCGCGCAGCACCGTGTGGCTGCGGTATCCCGGGACCTTCTGCAGCCAGTCCTGGGCCGCGCCGAGGGTGTCGACCAGGTCGTCCTGGTGCTTCTCGGCGACGCCGTACAGGTCGATGACCGTGTAGTCCTCGCGCTCCGGCCCGATCTCGGTGTCCCCGGCGCCCGGCTTCGACTGGGTGAACACCGCCTCGTTCTGGAGGAGCCGGATCGCGGTGGTGATCTCACCGAAGAGCGGCAGGGTGCGGTGCTTGAACTCCTCGCCGGCGTAGCGGGCCTCCAGGTCCTCGGTGGAGCGCCACTGGATGAAGTTGGCGGTGCCGAACTTGGTCTGCCCGCTGTGCACGGTGCTGGAGATCCAGCCGTCGTAGGCGGCGGCGTCGACGATCTCGCGCATCGCGGCGAGCAGGCTGTCCTGCTTCTCGGCGGAGTCGGTGGAGAACAGGTTGAGGACGGTCAGGTTCTTACCATCGGCTGCGATCTTCGGCATTCTCTTCTCTTCCGGTAGATCGGGTGATGAAAGGTTGACGAAAGAAGCAGAACTCAATTTCCGGCTCAGCGGATCAGCTCAGCGGATCAGTGCTTCCCGACCAGCATGACAAGTCCTCAACTCCTGCTGAAGGCCGCTGTGTTCAGGACTCCGCGCGGATTGTCAGGTCTTTTCCGTCAGCGTCAGATCTTCCGCAGCTACGTCAGGTCTTCGACAAGTGCCCTTGGGTGCCCATTGGCCACCGCGCGATGCTCGGGTAATGAATTCCGTCACGTCAGCAGCCGAAATCAGCACCTTGCTGGACCGATATCTATTGGGCCTCGACGAGGACAAACTCGACGACGCGTGGGCGCGCACGCTGTTCAGCGACGACGCCCGCGTCGAGTTCCCGATGAGTGTGCACGAGGGCATCGAGGGGCTGGCCGCCTGGCACCGGCAGGCACTCGACGCGTTCGCGCGTACCCAGCACCTCAACTCCCCGGCGGTGGTGGACCTCACCGGCGAGAAGCGGGCGGTGCTGCGCGCCAACCTGGTCTCCACCCACGTACACCACCCGGACGCGCCCGGCGATCCGCTGTTCGTCTCCGGCACCCTGGTGCACGGCGAGGCCCGGCACACCGGGCAAGGCTGGCGTCTGACGGAGCTGTCGTTCCAGCTGGTCTGGTCGACCGGCAGCCCGCCAAGGCCCAAGGGCTCCCGATGACCGCGCCGGCGGCGGGGGGCGGAGAGCAGCAGATCGCCACCATGCTGCTCGGCATCGGCGTGATCCTGCTGGTCGGCGCCGCGCTCGGTGCGCTCGCCCGGAAGCTGGGCCAGCCGAAGGTGCTCGGCGAGATCACCGCCGGCATCGTGCTCGGCCCGAGTCTGCTCGGCCTGTTCCCCGGCAATCTGACGGAGCGCCTGTTCCCGGACGATGTACGGCCGTTGCTTTCCGCGGTCTCCCAGGTCGGCCTGGTCCTGTTCATGTTCGTGGTCGGCTGGGAGTTCGAGAAGCGGCTGATCCGGCCGCACGCGCGTCTGGCGGCGGGCGTCTCGCTGTCGTCGATCGTGCTGGCCTTCGGGCTGGGCGTCGCCGCGGCGGTCGTGCTGTATCCGCACCACGACACGGTGGCCGGCAAGCACATCTCCTTCCTCGCGTTCGCCACCTTCATGGGCACCGCGATGTCCGTGACGGCGTTCCCGGTGCTGGCACGGATCCTCACCGAGAACAAGCTGATGGACACCCGGGTCGGCGCCCTGTCACTGGCCAGCGCCGCGATCGACGACGTCCTCGCCTGGTGTCTGCTGGCGTATGTGTCGGCGCTGGTCAGCTCGGACGGCGACTACGCGGGCCTGGCCCGGATCGGGGCGCTCAGCGTCGTCTATGTCGCGCTGATGTTCCTGGTGGTACGGCCGCTGGTGGCCCGGCTGGTGTGGCGTTGGGCGGCGACGGAGCGCTGGAGCGCGCTGCTCGCGGTGCTGTGCGCGGGCGTGTTCGCCTCGTCGTGGCTGACCTCGTGGATCGGCATCCACCAGATCTTCGGCGCGTTCCTGTTCGGCTTCGTCATGCCGCGCGAACCCAGGAGGGTGCTCGCGGCGAACCTGCGCCGTCCGCTGGACGACGTCAGCGTGGTGCTGCTGCCGGTGTTCTTCATCGTCACCGGACTCGGCGTCGACCTCGGCTCCCTGACCGCGACCGACTACCTGTCACTGGCCCTGGTCATCGCCGTGGCCTGCGCGGGCAAGCTGCTCGGCGCGATCGTCCCGGCCCGGCTGTCCGGCCTGTCCTGGCGTGAGTCCAAGGACCTGGGCGTGCTGATGAACACCCGTGGCCTGACCGAACTCATCATCCTCAACGCCGCCGTCAGCCTCGGAGTGCTCGACGGACGGATGTTCACCATGCTGGTGATCATGGCCCTCGTGACGACGGCGATGGCGGCCCCGCTGCTGTCCCGGCGCGAGCACCTCATGGCCGGCGTGACCGAAAAGGCTCGTACACCCGTCGCGGACGCGACCGCGCCGCGCACCTGACGAGGGGGCTCATGTGATACCCGTCCAACCGTTGTCCCAGCACAGCCGGCAGCTGCCGCAACCGCCGGTCGACGGCCGCGCGTTGCGCACGGTGTGCGGCAACTTCGCCACCGGCGTCACCGTCATCACCACCGGAGGTCCCGAGGACGGCGCCGCCACCACGGTGAACTCCTTCACGTCCGTCTCACTGGAGCCGCCGCTGGTGCTGTTCTGCCTGCACCGGCAGTCGCGTCTGCGTCCGGCCCTCCAGCGGTCCGGAGGCTTCGTGGTCAACTTTCTGACGCACAGTCAGGCAGGGCTGGCCTGGAAGTTCGCGGGCCGTGAGTCGGCACGCCTGGCGGAGGTCCCGCACCACCGCTCCACGAGCGGACTGCCGGTCCTCACCGAGGCGCTGGCTTTCCTGGAGTGCCGTCTCGCCGACGAGTACGACGGCGGCGACCACGCCATCCTGCTCGGCGAGGTCACCGCCCTGGGCACGTCGACGGAGGAGACCGACCCGCTGGTCTTCTACAAGGGCGCGATGCGCGCCCTCGGCACCGATGTCCCCGCGCCGGCCCGGGGTTAGCCGCCGTCCGGGGTCAGCAGCCGGTCCCGGCGCAGGTCAGCGCGACACAGCGGCCGGTTCGTCCGCCGCGTCGAACTCCCGCCTGGCCCGCTCCACCTTCTGGAGGTTCTCCCCGGACCACTCGGCGAGGTGGGCGAAGATCGGCGCCAGGCTGCGGCCCAGCTCGCTGATCTCGTACTCGACCCGGGGCGGCACCTCGGGGTAGTACGTCCGCACGACCAGGCCGTCGCGCTCCATCTGGCGCAGTCGCTGGGTGAGGACCTTCGGCGTGATGGTGCGGATGTTGCGCTGGAGCTCGACGAAACGCTGCCGGCCGAACTCGTGCAGCGTCCACAGGATCGGTGTCGTCCAGCGGCTGAAGACGATGTCGACCACCGGGGAGACCGGGCACGCCAGCTCCGAGTCGACCTGTCCGCCACGCGTGGTGGTGCTGCCCATGGCGCCAGTGCTGCCCATTCGGACCCTCCCAGGAAGTCACTTTCCTCTAGGTACCTACTTTACCCAGGATGCTAGCTTCCCGGAAGACGGTGAGCGGGCCCCCGCTCCCGGCCTCGCGCCATGTCATTCCCGCACTTCCCGTCCCTACGGAACTCTCCGTCACATCTCCTAGGAGCGACATGTCGACCCAAGAGTCGCTGCGTCCCCACCCCACCGACGAATCGGCCCCGCCGCACCGCCCGGGACTCATCCTGGCGTTCCTCTGCCTGGCCGGCTTCATGACCTTCCTCGATGTGTCCATCGTCAACGTGGCCCTGCCGACCATCGAGGACGAACTGCACATCTCCCAGACGTCGCTGCAGTACATCGTCACCACGTACGGCATGCTGCTCGGCGGCTTCCTCCTGCTGACCGGCCGGCTGGCGGACGCCTTCGGCCGTCGCCGGATGCTGCAGACCGGCCTGATCCTCTTCGCCCTGTCCTCCCTGCTCGCCGGGTTCGGGCAGAGCGCGGCCATGCTGATCGTGGCGCGCGGCGCCCAGGGCCTCGGCGCCGCGTTCATCGCGACCGCCGCGCTGTCCCTGCTGGCCAACAACTTCGCGGAGGGCGCCGAGCGCAACAAGGCACTCGGTGCGTGGGGCGCGCTCAGCGGTATCGCCGCCGTCGCCGGTGTCACCCTGGGCGGTCTGCTCACCGACGGTCCGGGCTGGCGCTGGATCTTCTTCATCAACGTGCCGATCGGCCTGGTCTGCGCCCTGATCGCCCCGAGGATCGTCGGCGAGAGCCGCGCCGCGGAACGCCGCAGCTCCTTCGACATCGCCGGTGCCGTGACGCTGACCGCCGGTCTCGTGCTGCTCATCTTCAGCCTCGGCCAGACCATCGACGACTCGGACGTCCCGATGGCCCGCGTCTACGGCGGCTTCGCCCTCTCCGCGGTCCTGCTCATCACGTTCCTGCTGATCGAGCGCCGCGCCGAGGCACCGCTGATCCCGCTCGGCGTCTTCAAGCGCAAGTCGCTGCGGGCCTCCAACATCGTCGCCGTCCTGCTGCTCGGCACCTGCGTGACGCTGTTCTTCTTCGCCAGCCTGTTCATGCAGCAGGTCCTCAACTGGTCCGCCCTGAAGACCGGTCTGGCCTACGTCCCGCTCGCCGTGATCGTCGCGGTCGGCGCCGGTATCGCCTCCCAGCTGGTGACGAAGGTCGCCGCCAAGCCGGTGCTGATGGCCGGCCTGACACTGACCAGCGTCGGCATGTTCCTGCTGTGGCGGGCCCCCTCCGACGCCTCCTACGTCGTGGACCTGCTGCCCGCGTTCCTGATCTCCGGCCTCGGCCTCGGCCTGTCCTTCGTGCCGGTGCAGGTCGCCGCGTTCACCGGCACCCAGGAGGACGAGTCCGGTCTGTCCGCGGGGCTCATCAACACCGCGCAGGAGGTCGGCGGTGCCCTCGGCCTCGCCGTGGCCGCCACCTACGCCTTCCGCCAGGTCGAGCAGCTGACCGAGTGGGCGGACGGGGTGCCCGCGCGGGTGACCCAGGCGCGCACCGAGGTCTTCCACGACGCGTTCCTCGCGGGCGCCTGCTTCGCCGTGGCCGGCCTGCTCCTCACGCTGCTCCTGCTGCCCTTCACCAAGGCGTCGGACCAGCCGGCCGCCGCTCCCGCCGAAGCCTGAGATCGGAAACCCCGCCATAGATCGGAAAGCCACCATGCCGACGTCACCACGGTTGTCCTCCGCGGCCGAGGACTTCCTCGCCGAGAACCATCTGTGCACCTTCACCACGCTGCGCCCCGACGGCTCGCCCCATGTGACGCCCGTGCGGTTCACCTGGGACGGCGAGGAGGGCCTGGCGCGGGTCATGACCGCGGTGACACGGCGCAAGGCCAGGAACGTACTGACCACGCCGGCCGGCCGGGCCTCCCTCTGCCAGACGGTGGGGCCCCGCTGGATCACCCTGGAGGGCACCGCCACCGTCCACGACGACCCGTTACGGGTCCAGGAGGGCATCCGGCGGTACGCCAAGCGGTACTGGACGCCGCCGCCGGAGCCGCCGGGCCTGGTCGTGATCGAGATCCAGGTCGACCGGGTGCTGGGCCTGCTCTGAGCCGGGTCCGAACCGGCCGAGGGCGTCGGAACTTCCTTCCGGCGCCCTCGCGCATTTCCACCGCCTGACGCAGCTGCAGAATCTCTGACGAAACTTGTCAGAGACCTGTACTTGCGGCCATTCAGCTTCCCCAACTCCCCCGGAATACTGGAGAAAAATCCACTGGGAGAGGAAACATGGATAATTTTCATGCCGACGTGATTGTTGCCGGGGCCGGCCCTTCCGGACTCATGCTCGCCGGTGAACTCCGCCTGGCCGGACGGTCGGTGGTCGTACTCGACCGCCTGGCGGAACCGATGCAGCAGTCCCGGGCGCTCGGGTTTTCCGCCCGCACCATCGAGGAGTTCGGTCAGCGCGGACTTCTCGAGAAATTCGGTCAACTCGAGACGATACCCTTCGGGCATTTCGGTGGACTGCCCATCGACTATCGCATCGTCGAGGGCGGCAATTTCGGCGTCCGTGGTGTTCCGCAGTCGCGGACCGAGGCCATTCTGCTCGAGTGGGCGACCGGCCTCGGCGCCGAGATCCGCCGCGGGCACGAGGTCGTCGGCATGACCCAGGACGAGGAGGGCGTCGTCGTCGAGGTCGGCACCGCCGACGGCGTCGAGACGCTGCGCGCGGCCTACCTGGTCGGCTGTGACGGCGCCCGCTCCACCGTGCGCAAGCTGGCCGGCATCGACTTCCCCGGCACCAGCGCCACCATCGAGATGCTGATGGCCGACGTCGCCACCAACGAGCTGCGCATCCGCCCGACCGGCGAGGTCGGCGAGTCCGGCATGGTCGTGGTGCTCCCCCTCGGCCCCCAGGCCACCCGCGTCGTCGTCTTCGAGCGCGGCGCCGGCGTCCGCCCGACCCAGGACGCGCCCACCTTCCCCGAGGTCGCCGCCGCCTTCCAGCGCGTCACCGGCGAGGACATCACCGGCCACAAGCCGCTGTGGACCAGCTACTTCACCGACGGCAGCCGTCAGGCCTCCGAGTACCGCAAGGGCCGGGTCCTGCTCGCGGGCGACGCCGCCCACATCCATCTGCCCATCGGCGCCCAGGGCATCAGCGCCGGCGTCGGCGACGTGGTGAACCTCGGCTGGAAGCTGGCGGCCGAGCTCGACGGGCACGCCCCCGAGGGCCTGCTGGACACCTACCACACCGAGCGCCACCCGGTCGGCGCCCGCATCGTCGCCAACACCCTCGTGCAGCGCTCCCTGTACCTCGGCGGCCCCGAGATGGAGCCGCTGCGCCGCCTCTTCGGCGAGCTGGTCGGCATCGAGGCGGTCCGTCGCCATCTGGTCGGCCTGGTCACCGGCCTGGACATCGGCTACGACATGGGCGAGGGCGGCCACCCGCTGCTCGGCCGCCGGCTGCCCGACCAGGACCTGCTGGTCGGCGACGAGAAGAGCAGCACGTACGAACTGCTCACCCGCGGCCGTCCGCTGCTGCTGAACCTGCGCGGCGGGGACGCCCTCACCGAGGCCGCCGCCGGCTGGGCCGACCGCGTCGACGTGGTCGCCGCCTCCCGCCCCGACCCCGCAGCCCCGGCCGCCGACCTGCTGGTCCGCCCCGACGGCTACATCGCCTGGGTCGGCATCGACGGCTCCACCGACGGCCTCGCGACCGCTCTGGAGCGCTGGTTCGGCTCACCCACAGGTAACTGACCGCCCATCCGACCGGCGCCGACGCGCCGACGGTTCGTCAGAAGAGGAGTTCCGAGTTGACCGGCAAGGCCGAGACACAGATGCCCACCAAGGCCGACACGCAGAAGACGGCGTCGAAGGCCGGCGAGTGGACCGAGTGCGACGTGATCATCCTGGGCGCCGGGATCGGCGGCTCGATCACCGGCGCGATCCTGGCCCGGCAGGGCGCGAAGGTGGTGCTCGTCGACGCCGGGCAGCACCCGCGGTTCGCGGTCGGTGAGTCGCAGAACCCGCAGCTCGTTGAGTGGCTGCACATCCTCGCCGTGCGCTACGACGTTCCCGAGATCAAGCACCTGCTCGACATCAAGGCGGTCACCAAGTACATCGGCGCCCACCACGGCAGGAAGCAGAGCTTCGGATTCGTACGCCACGTCCCGGACCGGGAGCCGGACCCGCGCGAGGCGACGATGTTCGTCATCCCGAAGATGCTGACCGAGGCGTCGCACATGTTCCGCCAGGACACCGACACCTACTACTTCAACGTCGCCGCCAAGTACGGCTGCACCCTGCGGCAGAACTGGCGCGCCACCGACCTGGACTTCGACGACGACGGTGTCACCGTCACCGGCCAGAGCGGCGAGGTGTTCCGCGCGAAGTACCTCATCGACGCCAGCGGCTTCCGCTCCCCGCTCGCCCAGAAGTTCGATCTGCGCGAGAAGCCCGCGCGGATCAAGCACCACGCGCGCTCGATGTTCACGCACTACGTCGGCATCAAGCCGTACGACGACGTGTGCAACTACCCCGACGCGCTGCGCCCGCCGGCCGAGTCCCCGTTCCACGGCGGCACCCTGCACCACCTGATCGAACGCGGCTGGTTCTGGATCATCCCGTTCGACAACCACAAGGACTCGCGCAACCCCATGTGCAGCGTCGGCCTGACCTTCGACGAGCGGCTCTACCCGCAGCCCAAGGACAAGACGCCGGACGAGGAGTTCAACCACTACCTCGACATGTACCCGGCCGTGAAGCGCCAGTTCGACGGCGCGCGGCGGGTGCGGGAGTGGATCTCCACGCCGGACCGCATCCAGTACTCGTCCCGGCAGACCGTCGGCGACCGCTGGTGCCTGATGTCGCACGCGGCCGGCTTCGTCGACCCGCTGTACTCGCGCGGCCTGTCCAACACGTTCGAGGTCGTGGACGCGCTGTGCTACCGCGTGCTCGACGCACTGCGCGACGACGACTTCTCCGCGAAGCGGTTCGAGTACGTCGAGCAACTGGAGCAGGGGCTGCTCAAGTACAACGACATGATCGTCGACAGCTCCTACATCGCGTTCTCCCACTTCCGGCTCTGGAACGCGGTGTTCCGGGTGTGGGCCTGCTTCACGACGCCCGCCACCATGCGGCAGATCCAGGCCCGCCAGGAGTTCACCCTGGACGGCGACGACCGGCACTTCCGGGAGATGGAGAACTCCCCCTACCCGGGCCTGTGGTGGCCGGACAGCCACGCCTTCAAGCACCTCCTCGACGTCACCCACGAGACCTGTGTGCGCTACGAGAACGGCGAGATCGACGGCGACAAGGCGGCCGACATCGTCTTCCAGGCCATCAACGACTGCGAGTCGGTCAACACGCCCTTCGGCTGGAAGGACGGCGAGGACCACCGCTTCTACCGGGCCACCACCCCCACGATGATCAAGTTCATGTGGTGGGCGAGCACCAACGGCCCCAAGGAGATGCGCGACCTCGGCCGCGCGATGCTCAAGGGCGTCGCCAAGTCCGCCGTACGCGGCAAGAAGGTCTCCTGACCTCCTGACCACCGCCGCACCGCACCCCCTGAGACCGGCCCGCACAGGGCGTGGTGCCACCCCCACGCGCAGCCCTGTGCGGGCCCCCGGGCCCCGGCCCCTGGCCCCGGCGCCCTCACCGAAACCTCCGTCCACCACACCCGCATCGACACTGGGACACCGTGTGATCAGTCGTAGAACCCTGCTCGGCGCCGGCTCGGCCGCAGCCGGCATCGCCCTCGTGCCCGCCATCCCCGTCGCCGCCGAGGGCTCGGGGACTCCCTGGAGCCAGCTCGCCGGCAGGCTCTCGGGCCGGCTCGTGCTGCCCACCGACCCCTACTACTCCGTCGCCCGCCAGCTGGAGCTCGGCCAGTTCGACGCCGTCAACCCGCAGGCGGTGGCCTACTGCGCGAGCGCGGCGGACGTCTCGGTCTGCGTGCGCTTCGCCCAGGACAACGGCGTCCGTACGGCGGTCCGCAGCGGCGGCCACAACTACGGCGGCTGGTCCACGACGCCGGGCCTGATCATCGACGTGTCGAGACTCAACGCCGTGACGGTGAAGAGCCCCACGTCGGTGGAGATCGGCCCGGGCGCGCAGAACGTCAACATCCTGAACGCGCTGGCCCCGCACCACCTGGTGGTCAGCGAGGGCGGCTGCCCGACCGTGTGCGCGGGCGGCTTCCTCCAGGGCGGCGGCTTCGGCTTCCTGACCCGGCCGACGGGCATGGCCAGCGACGCGGTGACCGCCGCCCAGGTGGTGCTCGCCGACGGCCGCGTGGTGACCACATCGGCGAAGCAGTACCCGGACCTGTTCTGGGCGATCCGCGGCGGCGGTGGCGGCAACTTCGGCATCGTCACCCGGTTCACGGTCACCCCGCACAGCGGCGACCAGATGGCGATCAGCAACCTGATCTTCCCGTACGACCGGATGGCCGACGTCCTCGACGGCGTGGCCCGGTGGCTGGTGGACGCCCCGCACACCATCGGCGGCGGCGCCTACGTCGTGCAGCCCGACGCGGCGCCCGGCTCGGTGCCGCAGGCCAACGTCTTCCTCGCCTCCCGCGGCACGCCGACCGAACTGGCCGGTGAGGCGGCCCGGTTGACCGCCCTGACCGGCGCCCCCGTGCAGCGCCAGGACGGCGTCATGACGTACCAGCAGCTCATGATGATGATCTTCGGCTGCGCCACCCTCACCGAGGCCCAGTGCCAGCGCTCCGAGAAGACCCCGCAGGGCACGCTGTCCCGGCCGGCGTACGGCCTGGAGCGCACCCGGATGGGCACCGAGCCGTACTCGGCGAGCGGCTGGGCGGACGTGATGACGGCATTCGACGCGAACCGCAGGGCGGGGCAGGCGCGTTACCTGGACTTCCACTTCTTCGGGGGCGCCGCGAACGACATCGCGCGCACCGCCACCGCGTACGTGCACCGCGATTCGCTCTTCTCGGTCAACTACCGGGTCCTGGTCAACGACCCGGCCCAGGTAACCGACGAGGCCAAGGCGGTGGCGAACGCCTGGGCCAACCACGGCTTCGCGACGATCGACCCGCTGTCGAACGGCGAGACCTACCAGAACTGGATGGACCCGTCGCTGAAGGACTGGAAGGCGTCGTACTACGCGGAGAACTACTCCCGGCTGACCCGGATCAAGTCCAAGTACGACCCGTACCGGTTCTTCCGCTTCCCGCAGTCCATAGGTGCCTGACCGTCACGTCCCGACACCCACGAACGGCCGCCGGACAACGGGGTCCGGCGGCCTCGCGGGGCAAGTGCGGTACCGACTCAGGGCTTGCGGCCGTACCAGCCGACGAGGCGGTCGATGGCGGGGGCGTCCTCCGGGACGTCCACAACGGGGCCGAACGGCACCTGGCCGCCACGCGGTTCGCGGGGCACGGCGCGCTGCATGGCGGCGAGCGGTGCGGCCAGGACCTCGTCGTCCCAGGCGGGGCTCTGGCCGGTCGCCTTGGCCAGGTCCCAGGTGTGCAGCACGAACTCGTTGGTGTAGATGACCGCGGCGGCGGCGCCGGGGACGGGCCCCCAGGGCAGCCCGATCTCCCGGCCCAGAACCGCCGGGTCCGTCCAGACGGACCGCAGCTCCTTCGTCCCGGCGGCCCAGGCCTCGGCCCAGGCGCCGTCGGCGACGTCCTCGGCGAAGTGCGGAACGCTGAAGAACTGTCCGCCGGCGCCGATCACGGCGACCCGGCGGAGTACGGAGACAAGGTGATTGGACAGTTGGCGCACCGAGTAGTCCGGACACGGCGTGGTGCGGTCGTAGTCCTCGGGCCGCACCGAGGCGAGCACGTCACCGGCCAGGTCGACGGCCTTCAGCAGTCCGTTGCGGGGGTCGCTCATGGAGTTCGTCATGTCATCGAGTCTTCCGGCCAAACAGGCCACCCTCCGGCCACTTTCCAGGAAAGGCTGATCACTGATGCGAGCTGACCGATTGGTGGCGGCTCTGCTCTTCCTCCAGGCGCGCGGCCGGGTGACCGCCGCGGAACTCGCCGCCGAGCTGGAGATCTCCGAACGCACCGCGCGGCGCGACCTGGAGGCCCTGATCGCCTCCGGCGTCCCCGTGTACGCGCAGCGCGGCCGGGGCGGCGGATGGCGGCTGGTCGGCGGAGCACGCACGGATCTGACCGGGCTCACCTCGCCGGAGGTCCAGGCACTGTTCCTGGCCGCGGGCTCCTCGGCGGCCTCCCCCGAACTGCGCTCGGCGCTGCGGAAGTTGCTGCGCGCGGTGCCGGAACCGCTGCGGCCGCACGCCGAGGCGGCGTCCCGGGCGCGGATCGTCGACGATCAGGACTGGTCGCGCACCGCCGTGATGGCGAGCGGCCCGCACCATACGGCCCTGGAGCGCGCGGTGCTGGACGGCGTACGGGTCCGGCTCGGCTACGCCCGCCCAGGCGGCGTACCGCACGAGCGCACCGTGGACCCGCTCGGGCTGGTCCTCAAGGCGGGCCACTGGTACCTGGTGGCCGGTACGCCGGACGGGCTGCGCTCCTTCCGGCTGGGCCGGGTGACCTCGGCGGATCCGACCGACGAGCCGGTCCGCCGTCCCGCCGACTTCGATCTGACGGCCGCCTGGCGGACGTTGGTCACCCAGCTGGAGGACCGCCTCCTCGCCGCGACCGTGACGGCGCGGGCCGATCAGGACGCCCTGCCCGTGCTCCAGCGGCTGCTCGGCGGGCGGCTGAGCATCGGCCGGTTGCTGGAGGACGGCAGACGGGAGATCGAGGCCGCCGGGCCGTCGGTGGAGGTGCTGGCCGCGCAGCTGGCGGGTCTGGGGGCCCGGGTCGAGGTGGTGGGCCCGCCCCAGGCACGCGAACACCTGGCCCGCCTGGGCCGCGACCTGACGGCGCGCTATGGGGCGCTCCAGGAGGCGGCGACACATAGTCACTTTCCTCTAGGTACCTACTATACGGAGGATGCTAACGTCGCAGACATCGCGTGAATCCGCCCCAACTCCACCCTCTTTACACACCTTTGGGAGTTCTCATGTTCGCTATCACCGGAGCCTCCGGAAACGTCGGCCGCCCGCTCGTCGAGACCCTCGCCGCCGCCGGCGAGAAGGTGACGGCCGTGTCCCGCAATCCCCTCTCCTACGACCTTCCGGAGGGAGCGCGGCATGTCCGCGCCGACCTCGCCGATCCCGCCACGCTGGGTCCCGCCCTGGACGGCGCCGAGGCCCTGTTCATCCTGCTCGCCGGTGAGCTGCTCGGCGGCGGCGCGCCCGCCGTCGACGTGCTGGCGGCGGCCAAGGAGGCCGGCGTGCGGCGCGTGGTGCTGCTCTCCTCGCAGATCAACGGCACCCGCCCGGACGCCCTCTCGCACGGCCGGTTGCGGGAGTTCGAGGAGGCCGTACGCGGCTCCGGCCTGGACTGGACGATTCTGCGCCCGGGTGGCTTCGCCTCCAACGCCTACGCCTGGATCGAGAGCGTCCGCACGCAGCGCGCGGTGATCGCCCCGTTCGCCGACGTGGCGCTGCCGGTCGTGGACCCGGCGGACATCTCCGAGGTCGCCGCGGTGGTCCTGCGCGGGAAGGGCCACGCCGGCCGGACGTACGAGCTGACCGGCCCGGCCGCCGTCACCCCGCGCGAGCAGGCGGCGGCGCTGGCCGAGGCGATCGGCGAGCAGGTCGGCTTCGTGGAGCTGACCCGTGAGCAGGCGCGGGAGCACATGGCGCAGTTCATGCCCGAGCCGGTGATCGACGGGACGCTCGACATCCTCGGCGAGCCCCTCCCCGCCGAGCAGCGGGTCAGCCCCGACACCGAGAAGATCCTCGGCCGCCCGGCCGGCTCCTTCGCGGGCTGGGCACAGCGCAACGTCCACGCCTTCAAGTGACGCCGACGCCCGGCGCCGCGGAGTAACGCACCCCGCGGCCCCCTCAGCACCGCCCCGGACCCGGAATCCCCCGTACGGGTCCGGGGCGGGCCATTCGGCCTCCAGCGTCATCCCAGTCCCCAGGCCCGCCCCATCCGGTACGCGGCGCACAGGTTCACGTCGAGGACGTACGCCCCGGCCGTCCCGCACTGCTCGCTCCCGCTCCCCGGGTCGACGGGCTGCCCGTGCCCCATCCCGGTGACGCTGTACGTCTCCACGACCGCACGCCCGCCCGCGTCCCGGAAGACCTGATGCGGATACCCGGCCACGGTGTCACTGACGTCGGCGACCTGATCGCCCCCGTGCACATCGGTCCACTGCTTCACCAGGTCGGTCATGTTGACGGGCTTCACGGTGTAGTCGGCCGTGCCCTGGAAGGCGACGAGGGCCGGCCAGGGCCCGGTGTACCCCGGCCGGGCGGCCCGCACCCGGTCGCCCCACTGCTTCGGGGTCTGCGTCGCCCCGACGTACATGCACACATACGGTGACCCGGCCGCCTGCGCACACCCGTACGGCAGCCCGGCGACGATCCCGCCCGCCGCGAACTTCTCCGGGTACGCCGCCATCATCACGGCGGTCATCCCGCCCCCGGCGGACAGCCCGGTGGCATACACGCGCGACGCGTCCGCGGAGGTGTCGGCGAGCTGCCGGTCGACCATCTGGGCGACGGACGCGGCCTCGCCCTGGCCGCGCGCGATGTCCCCGCTCTGGAACCAGTTGAAGCAGGACGAGGCGTTGTTGGCGCTCTGCTGCTGCGGCAGCACGACGGAGAAGCCCCAGCGGTCGGCCAGCTGGAGCCATCCGCTGCCGGTGCCGTATCCGGAGGCGTTCTGCGTGCACCCGTGCAGCGCGACGACCACGGGCCGTCCGGCGGGCAGCCCGTCGGGGACGTACCGGAACATGCGCAGCGCACCGGGGTTGGACCCGAACCCGGTGACCTCCTGGAGGGAGGCGGCCTCGGCTCGGCCCGGCGTGAGGAAGGCGGCGATCAGGGCGACGAGAAGGCTCGCGCAGACGGCGATTCGACGACTTGCGGCTCTGGTCTGTGTCATGCGGAGGGACCGTAGAAGCATGAACGACCCGTCGATATGGAGCGGGACACCACAACGGACGCCTCAGCCATGGTGGTTCATCGGGCGAGCGACCGCTCCGTACGGAACTGCCGCACGAGCTTCTGCGGATCCCGCGCGACCTCCCGCAGCCCGACCGCGAGCAGCAGCAGGCTGCTGACGAAGCAGACCCAGAACACGAACTGGGCGCCCGCCGCGAGGTTGTGCGTCCCGCCGTCCTCGTAGAGGCAGTACGCCTGCGGGGGAAACGCCTTGGACACACCGACGCCGCCGTAGCGCATGGAGCACGGGTCCTCGCCGGGGTCCTTGACCGTGTCATCCGCCGTGACGACCAGCAGCCAGGCCGCCGCGGCGACCGGAATCGTGACGAACGCCGTCGCCCTCGCCCAGGCCGGAAGGCGGGGATGGCCGACGAGTCCGTTCAGTGCGAGCAGCACGACGGCATACACGGCGACGACGGTGACGGCGACGGCGAGCCGCCCGAACACCTCGTCCAGGAGCCAGGCCACTCCGGCCACCGGAGGCGCGGTGAGAACAAGGACCTTGACGCCGGGCGCGATGCGCGGGTGGACGAGCAGGCCCAGCGCGAGGGCCCCCGCCAGGACGGCGAGAAGGCCGGTCACCGGTACGTCTCGTCCTTCTTCCACGGCCCCACGCCGAGCTTCCCGGTCGTCCCGAGGTCCAGTTCCGGCATCACCGTCACGGGGTCGGCACCCTGCTTGGCCCGCACCCGGACGTACGGCGCGTTGACCGGGTCACCGACGCCGGCCTCGGTGGTGTTCCGCCAGGCCAACGTCGACTGAGCGGCCTCACCCGGCCGCAGGGTCACGCGTTGCGGGCGGCCGGTGCCACCGGTGCCGGTGCTGATCCGATCGGTGCCCTGGAGGATCCGTACGCCGTCGACGATGTCGTGGTCCGCGTCGAGGACTTCGAGCCGCGGGTAGCCGTTGAGCTCGTAGGTCCGGGTGCCGCAGTTGACGAGATGCAGCCCGACGACGCGCAGCCCCATGGCGGCGTCCCCCCGGTCGGCGTAGACGTGCACCCCGGACGCGGGGCACGCCCCCGAGGCGGACGATGCCTCGCCGACGGGAACGCTGCGCACCTTGAGCACTTCCGCACCCGTCACCTCGGGTGCGTGCCCGGCCGTCTTCGTCATCGCGACGGCCGCCTTGACGGTCCGGCCCGGCGCGACCGACGCGACGGTCTGATCGACGTTGTCGACGGCGCCTCCGGACGCCGAAAGGAAGCTGATGGTCACCGTGTAAGTGGCCGCCTGCGTCCCCTGGTTGGTGACCTCGAACTCGGCGGAGAAGTCGGCGTCACAGCCGCTGTCCTGCCCCCAGGCGTACAGGCCGGTCACCTTGACCCCGTCCTCGCCCGGACCGTCGGTCGAGGAGGGCAGGGGCAGCGGCGTCGGCGTACCGGAGGGGGTGACGGCCGGTTCGACGGACGGCGGCGGGCTGCCGTACTGCACGAAGTCCGACGGGCACAGCGACGCGGCGCTGACCGGGGCCCCGGCGCCGCGAGCCCTCGTCGCGCCGTCGCCCTGGGAGGCACTCTGGGAACCGCACGCGGCCAGCAGCAGAACACCGGCGAGGGCAGCGGGGACGGTGCGCGAGGCGGTAGGCATCCGCCCACCTCACCAGGGGCCGCGCCCACGGTCTGTGGCGGAACCCACACCTCCGGTCACAGGGGTGTCACAGATCACTCCAGCCCCGCAAGGCCCGGCGCGAGAGTCCGGACAGGAGAGTCCCGGCATGACAAAGGCCCCGCTGCCCGGAGGCGGCGGGGCCTTTGCCCACATGGGTTAGGAAGGCTCGGAAACCTTCCGATCGTGGAGATGGCGGGAATCGAACCCGCGTCCAACGGTGCAGAATCAGGGCTTCTCCGTGTGCAGTTCGCTGCGATTTTCTCGGCCCCGGCGATCACGCGAACAAGTCGCCGACGGGCCCAGTCACTGTTTGGTTTCCCATCGAACCCCGTGACCGGGCTCGATGGTTTAGTCCCCTAGATTATGCCAGGGTCCGGGTCGGGAACATCCCCGGGCTGACACCCGTAAGGGCCTTCACTCACTGCTTATTAGGCAGCGAGGGCGAAGGCGCGGGAATCGCTCTTGGAATTGGCGATTATTGGTTGCGACATATGGTTAACGAGATCATTGCCGCTTCCTCGACACGCTTCCCCTGCTTCAACAGCCGCTGTCGAAACCGATCATCCCCATGTTGTTTTTTCAATGCTCCCGGAGGAGCGCGCACCCTCTGTGAGGTGCAGAACCCATCGTACGTGACCAACGCACGACGGTGCCAGCCTATTCCTACTGGGCCCGCTGCTTCCGCTTCGCCGCCGCGATCGCCCGGTCCGACTCCCGCCGGTCCTGCTTCTCCCGCAGGGTCTGGCGCTTGTCGTACTCCTTCTTGCCTCGCGCCAGCGCGATCTCCGCCTTCGCGCGGCCGTCCTTGAAGTACAGGGCGAGGGGCACGATCGTGTGACCCGTCTCCTGGGACTTCGCCTCCAGCTTGTCGATCTCCTCGCGGTGCAGCAGCAGCTTGCGCTTGCGGCGCGCGGAGTGGTTGGTCCAGCTGCCCTGGTGATACTCGGGGATGTGGGCGTTGTGCAGCCACGCCTCACCGCGGTCGATCTGGACGAAGCCGTCGGTCAGCGAGGTCCGACCCTCACGCAGCGACTTGACCTCGGTGCCCATGAGGACCAGTCCGGCCTCGAAGGTGTCGACGATCGCGTAGTCGTGCCGGGCCTTCTTGTTCTGGGCGACGATCTTGCGCTTGCCGCCCTTCTCGCCGTCTCGGGCCTTGCCGGCGGCCGCCCCGCCGCCCTGCTTGGGCTGGGACTCCTTGGGTACGTACATTCCCTTGCTCATAGTGCTGTCCATTTTCGCACTACGGAGGGGGTGTGCGGAAAGCCGATTTACGAGTCGCCGAGGCCGCTGAGGACCGTCTCGGCCCGCTCGAGGACCTGTTGGTCGGCCTCCAGGTCGGGGGTGATGCCGCGGCCGTCGACGGTTCGCCCGGAGGGGGTGCGGTAGTGCCCGACGGTCAGCTCGGCGACGGAGCCGTCGGGGAGGCGGCTCGGCATCTGGACCGAGCCCTTGCCGAAGGTGCGGGTGCCCACGACGACCGCGCGGCCGCGGTCCTGCAGGGCGCCGGTGAGCAGCTCGGCCGCGCTCATCGTGCCGCCGTCGACGACCGCGACGAGGGGTCTGGCGGTGTCGCCGTCGGGTTCGGCGTGCAGGGCGCGCTGGTCGCCGTCGACGTCGTAGGTGGCGACGAGGCCGCCGTCGAGGAAGGCGGAGGCGGCGGTGACGGCCTCGGTGACCAGGCCGCCGGAGTTGCCCCGCAGGTCGAGGACGACACCGGAGGCGGCCGGGGCCCGGCGGACGGCCTCGCGGACCGCGGCGCCGGAGCCCTTGGTGAAGGAGGCGATCCTGATGACGGTGACGCCGTCGGCGAGCTCCCGGACGGTGACGGAGTCGGTGGACAGCCGGGCCCGGCGCAGCGTGAGGTCCCACGCGTGCGTGCCGCGCTCCAGCCCCACCTCCACGGCCGTACCGGCGTCCGCGTCGGTCGCGTCGCCCCGCAGTAACGAGACGACCTCGGTGACCGGACGCCCGTCGACCTTCCTGCCGTCGATGCTGCGCACCAGGTCGCCCGAGCGGATCCCGGCGACGGCGGCGGGTGACCCCGCCCGCACCTTGGTCACCTCGATACTGCCGTCGCGCTCTCGGCGCGCCCACAGCCCGACGCCGGTGTACGCGCCGTCGAGGGCCTCCTCGAACTCCTCGTACTCGCCCTGGGAGTAGACGGCGCCCCAGCGGTCCCCGCTGCGGCTGACCGCGCGCTCGGCGGCCTCCATGGGGGACTTGCCCGCGGCCATGGCCTCGGCGGCCGCCTCGGCGACATCCACGCGCCGGCCCGCCGGAGCGGCCGAACCGGCGGCGTCGGCGGGGGTTTTCCGGTCAGGGCCGGGCAGCGAGCCGGTCGCGGCACCGGCGACGAGCACGCTCGCGAAGACCAATGTCAGGGCGGCCCCGCGGCCGAAGCGGCGGGGCTGACAGAACAGGTCACGACCTGACATGCCGGTGAGTCTAGGACAACGCGAGGGGCCGTACGGTCCGTTGACCGGACGGCCCGCTTGGCGTTGGTCACACCTTCAGATACTTGCGCAACGCGAAGAACGCCGCCAACGCGGGCATCAGCAGGCTCGTCGCGAGGATGAGCGGCAGCTTCGTCAACACCGCGTCCCAGCCGATGAAGTTGATCAGCGTCAGCTTCTCCGACAGGGCCAGGCCGTGGTCGATGATGAAGTACCGCGCCATCACCAGGAAGGCACAGGCGACCGACCCGCCGATGAGCCCGGCGACCGCGGCCTCCATGATGAACGGCGCCTGGATGTAGAAGCCGGAGGCGCCGACCAGCCGCATGATGCCGGTCTCACGCCGCCGGCTGAACGCGGACACCCGCACGGTGTTGACGATCAGCATGAGCGCGACCACGAGCATCAGGGCCATCACGGCCCGCGCGGCCCAGTTCATGCCGTTCAGCAGCCCGAAGAGGTTGTCCAGAATGCCCTTCTGGTCCTGCACCGACTGCACACCGTCGCGCCCGTCGAAGGCGGTCGCGATGACCTGGTACTTCTCCGGGTCCTTCAGCTTGATCCGGTACGACTCCTGCATCTGGTCCGGCGTGAGCGAGGCGGCCAGCGGGGAGTCGCCGAACTGCTCCTTGTAGTGCTTGTACGCCTGGTCCTGCGACTCGTAGACGACCTTCTCGACGACCGTCATCTTGTCCAGGTCGGCGAGGATCTCCTTCTTCTGGTCGTCGGTCACCGCGCCCTTGGCGCAGTTGGGATCGGACTCGGCGTCGCTCTTGTTGCAGAGGAACACCGAGACGTTGACCTTGTCGTACCAGTAGCCCTTCATGGTGCTGACCTGGTCGCTCATCAGGAGCGACCCGCCGAACAGGGCGAGCGACAGGGCGACGGAGACGATGACGGCGAAGGTCATCGTCAGATTGCGGCGGAGACCGACACCGATCTCGGAGAGTACGAACTGGGCGCGCATGGCGTCTTCTTCAGGCCTTTCCGTGGACGGTCGCGGTCAGTGCTGGTAGCCGTAGACGCCGCGCGCCTGGTCGCGGACGAGGCGGCCCTGCTCCAGCTCGATGACGCGCTTGCGCATCTGGTCCACGATGTTCTGGTCGTGCGTCGCCATCACCACGGTGGTGCCCGTCCGGTTGATCCGGTCGAGCAGCTTCATGATGCCGACGGAGGTCTGGGGGTCGAGGTTGCCGGTGGGCTCGTCGGCGATCAGCAGCTTGGGCCGGTTGACGAAGGCCCTGGCGATCGCCACGCGCTGCTGCTCACCACCGGAGAGCTCACCGGGCATCCGGTCCTCCTTGCCGCCCAGCCCGACGAGGTCGAGCACCTGCGGCACGGACTTGCGGATCTCGCCTCGCGACTTGCCGATGACCTCCTGCGCGAAGGCCACGTTCTCGGCGACCGTCTTGTTCGGCAGCAGCCGGAAGTCCTGGAACACGGTCCCCAGCTGGCGGCGCATCTGCGGCACCTTCCAGTTGGACAGGCGCGCGAGGTCCTTGCCCAGGACGTGCACCTGCCCGTGGGTGCACCGCTCCTCGCGGAGGATCAGCCGCAGGAAGGTGGACTTTCCGGAGCCGGAGGACCCGACGAGGAACACGAACTCGCCCTTCTCCACTTCCAGGGACACATCCCTGAGTGCGGGGCGGGTCTGCTTGGGGTAGACCTTGGAGACGTTGTCGAGTCGGATCACGGATGCACCATGGGTCGCCGGGGGTAGATGAGCGTGACCATACGCGAACCAGGGGTAGGGGCGCAGGCACCGGGAGGGGTTGCGTGAGGCTTGTGCATTTTGTGCCGGGTTGAGTGACGCCCTCAGGGGCGATGGCAATCCCCCTCCTCCAAGAGCGCCCGCGCCCTTTCCCGGGGAACCTGGCATTGTGGAGGGGGGAACGTTCTCGGGGCCAAACCCGTTGAACCCCCCGAGGGAACTCGCTAGGAGGGTGGCGCATGACGTACGACCGGCTGGTGTGCGCGAACTGTGCCGCGCCCGTGAGTGAGGGCCGCTGCCCCGTCTGCCGGGCGAACCGTGAGCGGCTGCAGCAGGAGAACCCGTTCGCGGGTCTGAACCCGATGACGCTGATCGCCCTGCTGGCGGTGCTGATCGCGGCTGTGGCACTGCTGGCGCACCAGACGGCATAGGGCGACGCCCGCACCGCGTACCGACATACGGACATGACGAGGGGCCCGGAGCGAATGCGCTCCGGGCCCCTCGGCCGTACGGCGTGAATCACGCAGCGTGGACGACCGGCTACCGTCAGGCAGCCGCACCGCCACGGCCGCCCACGAGGCGCGGCAGGAGGCGGAAGCCGATACCGCCGGCGATCATCGTGGCGGCGCCGACCAGCAGGAACGTGGTCTGAG
The DNA here is from genome assembly GCF_045162795.1 of Streptomyces sp. NBC_01017. Taxonomy (NCBI): domain Bacteria; kingdom Bacillati; phylum Actinomycetota; class Actinomycetes; order Kitasatosporales; family Streptomycetaceae; genus Streptomyces; species Streptomyces sp. NBC_01017. The sequence continues at coordinate 6,562,491 of NZ_CP108683.1, read as the reverse complement.
CGGCACCGGTCTCGGCGAGCTCCTCACCGTTGCCCTGGGCGGACGTGTTGGCGCCGGTGCCCGTGCTGTCGGTGTTGGTCTCCGTCAGGGAGGAGGAACCCTCTTCCTGGGGGGACGTGCCACCGTCGGGGTCGGTGTTGTTGTTACCGCCGCCGTTGTTGCCGTTGCCGTTCCCATTGCCGTTGCCGTTCCCGTTGCCCGGGTCGGTCGGCTCGGTGGTCGGGTCCTCGGTGGGCTCCTCCGGCTCGGTCGGCTCGTCCGTCGGGTCCGTCGGAACCGTGGGCTCCTCGGTCGGGATGTCCGTCGGGATGTCGGTGGGGACATCGGTCGGCGGGTCGGTCGGCGTGGGCGGCTCCGTCGGGTCCTCGTCGGAGCACAGGATGCCGAGCAGGCAGTCGTCGTCCGACGGGGCGGCAGATGCGGCACCCGCAGCGGTCAGCGAGGCACCGGCCGCGATCACCGTGCCGGCCGCGAGGCGCGCGATACGGATCCGCGTCTTCTTCGTCATGTGGTTGCTACCCCCAGTAGCTGAATCGTCAGAGAGGCGGGCGCTCGGGGGCCGTGATCGACGGAGGACGTCGCTTAACTCGAATCCCCCGGTTCACATGCGCCCCAGAGATACGCATGCCACGCTTTACCCTTCCCATTTTTCAAAGACACGTCAAGGCCGTTTGCTGGCGCCATGTCCAAATACGGGAGCTATGCATGGGGTTGGAGACTGTGAGTGTGATGTAAAACCCAGACATGCAGGCACAGAAAAGGCAACTGCCGCCGGAGTGGCGGCAGTTGCCTTGTCGACAAAGTTACTTCTCCTGCTGCTTGCGCCAGCGAATCCCGGCCTCCAGGAACCCGTCGAGCTCACCGTTGAACACGGCTTCGGGGTTGCCGACTTCGAACTCGGTGCGCAGGTCCTTGACCATTTGGTACGGGTGCAGCACGTACGACCGCATCTGGTTGCCCCAGGAGTTGCCGCCGTCGCCCTTCAGGGCGTCCATCTTGGCCTGCTCCTCCTGACGGCGCCGCTCGAGCAGCTTGGCCTGGAGGACGTTCATCGCGGTCGCCTTGTTCTGGATCTGCGACCGCTCGTTCTGGCAGGAGACGACGATGCCGGTGGGGATGTGGGTGAGGCGCACCGCGGAGTCGGTGGTGTTGACGCCCTGGCCGCCGGGCCCGGACGACCGGTACACGTCCACGCGCAGCTCGGACTCGTCGATCTCGACGTGGTCGGTCTGCTCGACCACGGGAAGGATCTCGACGCCCGCGAAGGAGGTCTGGCGGCGCCCCTGGTTGTCGAAGGGGGAGATGCGCACGAGCCGGTGGGTGCCCTGCTCGACCGAGAGCGTGCCGTAGGCGTACGGCACCTGCACGGCGAAGGTGGTCGACTTGATGCCGGCCTCTTCGGCGTACGACGTCTCGTAGATCTCGGTCTTGTAGCCCTTCTGCTCCGCCCAGCGCAGGTACATCCGCTGCAGCTTCTCGGCGAAGTCGGCGGCGTCGACGCCGCCCGCCTCGGCACGGATGTTGACGAGCGCCTCCCGGGAGTCGTACTCGCCGCTGAGGAGCGTCCGCACCTCCATCTCGTCCAGCGCCTTGCGGACGGCGGTGAGCTCGGACTCGGCCTCGGCACGGGTGTCCGGGTCGTCCTCCTCCTCGGCCATCTCGAACAGCACGGCGAGATCGTCGATCCGGCCACGCAGGGCTTCGGCCTTCCGCACCTCGGCCTGGAGGTGGGACAGCTTGCTGGTGATCTTCTGCGCCTCGTCCGGGTTGTCCCACAGGGACGGCGCGGCCGCCTGCTCCTCGAGCACGGCGATGTCTGCCCTCAGCTTGTCGAGGTCCAGAACGGCCTCGATCGACTCCATGGTCGAGGAGAGGGACTTGAGCTCTTCGGATACATCGACGACTGCCACGCCTCCAGCGTAACGGCTCCGCCAAGCGGGCCATGCCGGGTGACCGTGCCCGACGGCGCGCCCCTGACGTACCTGGGGGCTCGGCGACGAAACTACGGGGTCGCCGGCGCCGTGTTGTTCGTGTCCTGGGGTGTGGCCCCGGCGTCGTCCTCCGACGTCGCCAGCCACGCGCCCACGCCGGCCGCCGCGACCAGCGCCACCGCGGCCGCCCCCACCGCCACCCGGCGCCGCCGCGTCACGGCGCGGTGGCGGGCGGAGCCGGGGCGCGGGGCGCCCGCTGCCCGAGGCACCCGCGCCGTACCGCGCGCACCCCCGGCCAGTTCGTCGGGCCCCGGCACTCTCATCGACGTATGCGTGTCCCGGTTGGAGTCCGCCGGCTTGGCGCCCGGCACCAACGGGACCGCGCCCCGCCGCCGCACCCGCTCCCCCGCAGGCGCCGCCTCCTCGGTGACCGGAGCCTCGTCCTCCGCAGGCTCCGAGTCCGGCTCGTCCACGTCCAGCGGCGGCATCCCGGCCACCAACGGCAGCAGCTCCCGCAGCCGCACCCCCAGCTCCGACCCCCGCAGCCGCGAGGCCGGTGCCTTCGCCAGGCACTGGACGATCATTTGCCAGAGCTCGTCGGGGATGCCGGGGAGCGGCGCCACCGCCTCCGTGACGTGACGGCGGAGCACCGCGCCCGGGTGGCCGCCGCCGAAGGGGGTGAAGCCCGCGAGAAGCTCGTACAGGACGGTCGCCAGCGCGTAGATGTCGACCGCGGCCCGCGGTGGCAGCCCCTCCACGATCTCCGGGGCCAGGTAGTCGGGCGTACCGATGATCTTCGTGGCCCGGGTGCGGCGCGGCGAGTCGATGAGTTTCGCCACTCCGAAGTCGGTCAGCAGAGCGGGATGGGACCCACCGGGCCCCAGTGGCCCCTGCATGTCCAGCAGGACGTTCTCCGGCTTGACGTCCCGGTGCACGACCCCGGCCGCATGCGCCGCCGCCAGTCCGTCGGCGACGTCCGCGACGATCGCCACGGCCGCCTCGGGCGCGAGTCGCCGCTCGCGGTCGAGCCGGGTGCGCAGGTCCGTGCCCCGGACCAGGTCCATGACCAGCGCGAGGTCGTTGCCGTCGACCACGAGGTCGCGCACGGAGACGACGTTCGGATGCTCCAGGCCGAGCAGGGCCGTGCGCTCCTGAACGAAGCGTCCGACGAGTTCCTGGTCGGACGCGAGGTCCTCGCGCAGCAGCTTGATGGCGACGGGCCCCTCGGGCCCCTCGCCCAGCCACACCGTGCCGGCGCTGCCCCGCCCCAGGATCTGGTTGGCGGTGTACCGGCTGCCGATCTTCCGTGCCAAGGCTGCTCCTACAGACGCGTGTGTCGCTAAAACTACGCGTCCGAGGAGCCAACCTTCACCGCCGCGGCGGAAATCACCCGCCAGGTGTCGACAAATAACCAAACCAGCCGACGCCGTACCGCGTCGGCCCTCGGGTCAGCTCGTGCCCGAGCCCCCGCCCGAACCGCCACCCGAGCCGCCCAGGTCTCCGATCCACCCGCTCACGGTGCTGACCCAGTCGCTGAGCTGCTCCCAGTAGCCCTTGCCCGTGCCGATCCACTCCTGCAAGGGGCTCAGCTCCCAGACCAGCCAGCCCGCGACGAAGAGGATGACGATCGTGAAGAGGCATCCCTTGAGGCAGCCGAGCCCGGGGATCCGCATCGGGTTGGCACTGCGCTGGCGCGGCTGACGCGGCTCGCGCTGGGGCCGCTGCGGCTCCGGCGTGGGCGGCGGGGCGTACCGCTGAGGCTGCTGCTGCGGCTGACGCTGCGGGGCGTACTGCTGCGGCTGGTGCTGCTGCGGATGGCCGTAGCCCTGCTGCCGGCCCTGCGGCGGGCGCTGCTGTTGGGGCTGCTGGGGCTGCTGCTGCGGACGGGCGACCTGGCGCTGGGGGCGCCGGCGCAGCGGGTCCTGGCTGGGGTCGAGGTACTGGACCTGCGTCTGCTCGTTGCGGTCCCGGGCGGCACGCAGCTGGTTCTGCCAGGGGTGCGGGTCCTCCGGGCCGGGCTGACCGGGCTGTCCCGGCGGCACCGGCGGCATGACGGCCGTCGGGTCCGCGGCGCCCCGGCCACCGGGGCCGCCCGTGTTCGGCAGTACGGCAGTGGGATCCGCGGCACCCGCCATGCCGGGGGCGCCGGTGTGCGGCAGGACACTGGTCGCGCCGTTCGGGTCGTACGCCCCCGGGGCGCCGTGCTGCATCACCTGGGTGGGGTCGGCCGAGCCCGGCACGGCCGCCGGCGCCGGGTCGGGGGCGAGCAGCGCGGCGACGCCCTCGGCCGCCGCGATCTGCGCGGAGTTCGCGTGCACGCCGATGCCCTCGGCGACGACGCGCAGGCCGCGGGCGAGGTTCTCGGCGCTCGGCCGTTCGTCGGGGTTCTTGCGCAGGCAGCGTTCTATGACGGTCCACAGCGGGTCGGGGACCGTGGACGGGCGGCGCGGCTCGGCGCTCAGGTGCTGGTGCAGGACCTCCAGAGCGGAGCCGCCGCCGAAGGGGGGACGGCCGGTGAGCAGCTCGTAGAGGAGGATTCCGGCGCCGTAGATGTCGACGGCGGACGTCTGCGGGCGGCCCTCGGCGGACTCGGGCGCGATGTACGCGGGCGTGCCGACGAACTCGTGGGTGCGGGTCAGGCCCGGGGAGTCGGCGAGGCGGGCGATGCCGAAGTCGGTCAGCATCGGGTGCATCTGGCCGCCGTTCTGCTGGAGCAGGACGTTGGCGGGCTTGAGGTCGCGGTGGACGACGCCGTCGGCGTGGCTGCAGGCCAGCGCGTCGGCGATCTGCGCGGTGAGCAGGGACGCGGCGACCGGGGTGAAGGGGCCGTTCTCGCGCAGGTAGCGGTGCAGGTCGGGGCCGTCGATGAGGTCCATGACGAGCGCCAGCAGCTCACCCTCGACGACCAGGTCACGGACCCGGACGATGTTCGGGTGGGTCAGCCGGAGCAGGACGGACCGCTCCCGCAGGAACCGCATGACGATGTCCGCGTCGCTGGCGAGCTCCTCCTTGAGGACCTTGATCGCGACGGTCTCGCCGGGCTGCCCCTGCACCGCGGCCTCGGCGCCCGCGGTCTCCCGCTGGCGGGCTCGCCAGACGGTCCCCGTGGCGCCGCGCCCCAGCGGCTCCTCGAGGAAGTACTTGCTGCCTACCGGCCGCACGTCGCGCTCCCTGCTGCTTGCCTACGTTCCGACCCACTGTAGTGCCGTGCCCCGGGGCACCGGCCTGTCCTCATTCTGTGCGTCTTACGTACGGCTTCCCGTACATGTTCGAAGGAAAGACGCTCGGCTCTGTCTCGTGGTTGCCGCAAGCGGACGTGACCGATCTCAAGCGGTCGTCGGTAGGTCATCTGTCAGGCACTTTTGCGGGCAGAGCCGACCAATCAAGATCACTTGTCTTCGGGCGGGGGGCGCGTTGTCAGTGGCAGGTGCGAGGATGCGTGCAGTACTGGCCGATGTGCTCGTGTGGGGTGGGGAGGGCCGTCTTGGAGGGCCCTGGTCCGCGTCCGCGCAGAAGGGACCGCTGACGCCGATGCAGATCCGGCTGACCGTCGTAGACCCACTGGCCCCGCCTGCCCCGGCGCGTGGCCGCGCCGCGAGCTGCGACGTACTGGTGACGGCACCAGCGGGCACGGCCCTGGCCGCGGTGGCCTCGGCACTCGCCTCGGCGGTGTCCGGGGGCGACGGCCCGGTCGTGCTGTACGCGGGCGCGGAGCGCCTCGACGACCGGCGCAGCACCCTCGGCGAGCCCCCTCTGATAGACGGCGCCGTGCTCTCCCTCGGCGCCCCGCCGGCGCCCGAGCCCCACCCCGAGCTGGACGACGCCCCGACCCAGCTCCATGTCGTGGCGGGCCCCGACGCGGGCGGGGTGCACCTGCTGCACGGCGGCGAGATCCGCATCGGCCGCTCCGCCGAGGCCGACGTACCGCTCGACGACCCGGACGTCTCCCGGCTGCACTGCGCGGTCACGGTCGCCGCCGACGGCCGCGTCTCGGTGGCCGACCTCGGCTCCACCAACGGCACGACGCTGGACGGCACCAGGCTGACCACCCGCCCGGTGCGCTTCGTACCGGGCGCGCTGCTGCGGATCGGCGAATCGGCCCTGCGGCTGGCTCCGGCCGGCGGCCCGGGGGCACGGGTGCGGACCGAGCCGGACGGGGAGGGGCACACCCGCGTGCCCGCCGGGGGTGACCGCGAGGTCGACGGCCCGGCGGCGCCCGCGAGGGGTGACGCGGCAGTGCCGCACGCACGCGTGGCGGACGGAAGCGGCGCGGACGCCTCCTCGGGAGCGCGGCCGACCGCTCAGGAGCACGGCCCCGTCGAGCCGCCGGGCGTACCCGTCCAGGGCGGGGCACCGCGCATCGAGCGGCACGGCGGGTCTGGACCGCTCCCGGGACCGCGCGGGGGCGACACGCACGGCGCGGGCTTCGGGGTGGGCACGCTCGACGGACGTCAAGGCGAGGAGGACGCCCGGGACTTGTTCCCCGGTGCGTCCCCCACGGCCGCCGGGACCGGGCTCACCGACGGCGCAGCGGCCGGCAGTACCCGCAAGGGCACCCCGCTGCGGGGCACCGACATCCCGCCGGGCGTGCGCAGGCGCGGCGGTCTCACGGCATGGGCGCGGCGGCTGGCCGGCGGGCGCGGCGAGCAGGATGCGGTCCGGCACGACGCGTACGACGTCGACGAGCCGGGCGAGGCGACCGGCCTCCCCTCGACGACGAAGCGCTCGCGATTGCCGGAGGCCTGGCCGGACCCGGCGTCCCTGCTGCTGACCGCGCTCGGGCCCGGGCCCCGGCTGTGGGAGCGCTCACCGGCTCACCCGGAGGCCCTCACGGTGCGGCTCGGCACGGCCGACCGTGCGGCACCCGACCGCTCGGGGCTGCTGCCCGCCGTGCCGGTGACCGCCGATCTGCGGGAGGTCGGGGCGCTGGGCCTGGCCGGTCCGCGCGAGCGGCTCGCCGGGCTGGCCCGCGCGGTGGTCGCCCAACTCGCCGCGCTGCACTCGCCCGACGCCCTGGAGGTGGTGCTGCTCAGCGCGGACCGCTCCCGCACGCTGGAGGAGCGCACCGCCGAGTGGGCGTGGCTGGGCTGGCTCCCGCATGTCCGCCCCGGGCACGGCCAGGACTGCCGCCTGCTGCTGGCCTACGACCGCGAACAGGCGACGGTCCGCACCGAGGAGTTGCTGCGCCGGCTGGAGGACCTGACGGCGCAGCCGCGCGGTGCGGGCGCCGCGGCCGTGCCGGACGGGCAGGTGCCGGCGCAGCGTGCCGCTCGGCGGCCCTCGTGGGCGCAGGACGACGTGCCCGGCGAGGGGGCGGACGGGTTCCCCGGGCCGTACACCGTGGTCGTCGTGGACGGCGATCCCGGGGGCGCCGATGTGCGCGAGGCGGTGGCGCGGCTGGCGTTGGAGGGGCCGCGGGCCGGGATCCACGTGGTGTGCCTCGCCGAGACGGCTTCGGCGTCGCCCGCGTCGCCCGTGACGGAGACCTACGAAGCGGCGTGCACGGTGGCGCCGGTGTTCCGGGAGTGCGGGGCGGTCGGGCTGCTCAGCGGAGACGTGGCGACAGCGCTGCGGCTGATGCGGGTGGCGCGGGGCGGCTCGCCCGAACAGGGCGCCGTCGGACGCGAGACCGCCGCGGCTCACGGCACGGTCGGCGATGCCGCGGGCGGTCACGACACGGCCCTCGACGGCCCGGCCGGTCCCGGCGCCGCCGGCCCCACTCCCCCCGCAGCCACCCCCCACGGCCCCATCGGGCACGGCACCGTCGCCGCGGTGGACGCCGTCTCGCTCGCCTGGGCGGAGCGGTTCGCGCGGGCCCTGGCGCCGTTGCGGACGGAGGGGACCGTCGGGGAGGGGCACACGCGTGTGTCCGTGCCGTTGCCTCAGGCGGCGCGGCTGCTCGACGAGTTGGGGCTGGCCCGGGCCACCCCGGCGTCGCTGATGGCGCGGTGGGCCGACGCGGCCGACGACCCTCAGGCGCTCGGCGGGCGGGCATGTGCCGTGCTCGGGGCCGGGCCGCGCGGGCCGGTCGGCGCGGACCTCGGCGCCGACGGACCGCACCTGCTGATCGAGGGCCCGCCCGGCAGCGGGCGTACGGAGTTGCTGCGGGCCGTCGTCGCGTCGCTCGCCGCGGCCGAGCGGCCGGACCGGCTGGGCGTCGTGCTGATCGACGGCCGGGACAGCGTCGGCGGGGGCGGCGGGCAGGCCGAGGGGCTGCGGGCGTGCACGGACATACCGCATGTGACCACCCACCTGACCGCCAACGACCCCGTCCGCATGCGGGAGTTCGCCCAGTCGCTCAGCGCCGAGCTGAAGCGGCGCGCGGAGCTCCTCGGGCGGTCCGACTTCGCCGAGTGGCACACCGGGCGTGCGCTGTCGGGCCGGATGGTGGCACAGCGCGCGGCGGGGGCCGGTTCCGGTGCCGCCGACCTGACGGGGGATCTGGACGCGCCGTCCAGTTCCACGATCCGGCTGCGGCCGGGGGCGGCCCGTCGGCAGGCCGAGGCCGTGCCGCCGCTGCCCCGGCTCGTGGTGGTCGTGGACGACCTGGACGCGCTGGTCTCGCCCGCACTGGGATCGCCGGGCCGGCCCGCGGCGGGCTCGGTGATACGCGCGCTGGAGGCGGTCGCCCGCGAGGGCGAGCGGCTCGGCGTGCATCTGGTGGCCGCGGCGGCCATCGGTGGCCGTACGGCGGAGTCGGAGCCGGCGCGACTGGCGACGCTGCGGGTGACGCTGGACGCGGTGACGGCGGGCCCGGACGAACCGGCGCCGGGGCGGGGGCGGCTGACCTGGGCGGACGGCAGAGCGGTGCCGTTCCAGGGCGGGCGGGTCACGGGACGTATCCCGCGGACGGCGACGCTGCGGCCCACTGTCGTGCCGCTGGAGTGGCACCGCATGGGCGATCCGCCGGCCAGGCGCCCGGTCCGCGAGCTGGGGAACGGGCCTACGGACCTGGCGCTGCTGGCCAGTGCGGTGGAGAGGGCGGCGCGAGAGGTCGCGGCGACCGAGGTGCCCTCACTCCTGTGACGCCGGTCCGCCACATTTCAGCCCGTCCGGGGATTGAGGACGAGGCCCTTCAGGCCGATAGCGGGGGTCTGGGGGCGGCAGCCCCCAGGGACGTTCACCCCGGCGCAGGGCCCCTGGTCACGAGCCGGTCACGATCTCCCGCTTGACAGCGAACGCGGTCTTGCCGCCCCCAAACCCAAGGCGTAGACCAGATCGCACGGGACAGCGCTCGAACGTTCGACGAGGCACGAAGAACGGGGCAGTGATGCGCACCAGCACGAACAGCAGGAACCGGACAACCAGGGCCGTCAGGGCCGCGGCGGCCGTATGCGCGGGCGCCCTCGCACTCTCGCTCACCGCATGCGGAGGCGACGACAACGACAGCGGCAACGAACAGGGCGGATCCGGCCAGGAGACCGCCGACACCGTCACCCTTCCCAAGCTGAACGGCGAGTCCCTCGAGGTCGCCGCCGTGTGGACCGGTGCCGAGCAGGAGAACTTCAAGAAGGTCCTCGCGGAGTTCGAGAAGCGCACCGGCGCGAAGGTCACCTTCGTGCCCGCCCAGGACCCGATCATCAACTTCCTCGGCTCGAAGGTCGCGGGCGGCCAGCCGCCGGACATCGCGATGCTGCCGCAGCCCGGCGCCATCAAGCAGGCCGTCGACAAGAAGTGGGCCAAGCCGCTGGGCGCCGAGGCGATCAAGGAGCTCCAGGAGAACTACTCGCAGGGCTGGCAGGACATCGGCAAGGTCGACAACAAGCAGTACGGCGTCTACTACAAGGCCGCCAACAAGTCCCTGATCTGGTACAACGCCCAGGTCTTCGAGAACGCGGGCGCCACCGAGCCCAAGACGTGGGACGAGCTGCTCACCACCGCGCAGACCGTCTACGACTCCGGCGTCACGCCGTTCTCGGTCGGCGGCGCGGAGGGCTGGACCCTCACCGACTGGTTCGAGAACGTCTACCTGTCGCAGGCGGGCCCTGAGAAGTACGACCAGCTGGCCAGGCACGAGATCAAGTGGACCGACCCGTCCGTGAAGGACGCGCTCACCACGCTCGCCCAGGTATGGGGCAAGAAGGACTATGTGGCGGGCGGCGCGGACGGTGCGCTGCAGACGGACTTCCCGGCTTCCGTCACGCAGGTCTTCACCGGCGGCGACCAGCCGAAGGCCGCCATGGTCTACGAGGGCGACTTCGCGCAGGTCAACATCACTCAGGCCAAGGCGAAGGTCGGCACGGACGCGAAGGTGTTCCCGTTCCCGACCGTGGGTGACACCGCACCCGTCGTCTCCGGCGGCGACGCGGCCGTCATCCTCCAGGACTCCGAGGCCGCGCAGGCCCTGGCCACCTTCCTGGCCTCCCCGGACGCGGCGACCATCCAGGCGAAGCTGGGCGGTTACCTCTCGCCGAACAAGAACGTCGACAACTCGGCGTATCCGAACGAGGTGCAGCAGAAGATCGCCAAGGCCCTGATCGACTCGGGTGACGACTTCCGCTTCGACATGTCCGACCAGGCCCCGCAGGCCTTCGGCGGCACGCCCGGCAAGGGCGAGTGGAAGGCGCTTCAGGACTTCCTGAAGAACCCGTCGGACGTCGCGGGCACTCAGCAGAAGCTGGAAGCCGACGCGGCCGCGGCCTTCGGAAACTGACGCCATGGCGTCGACGGAAGCGGCAGGGGGCACTGCGCCCCCTGCCGCACCCAAGTCGCGCAAGAGTGTGACCGGCACGCGCAGGTCCGTGGTGGTGCTCTTCCTGCTGCCCGCTCTGGTGCTGCTCGGCGCGCTCGTGGTCTACCCGATCGGGTACTCGCTCGTCCGCAGTTTCTACGACCAGTCCGGCGGCGGCTTCGCCGGATTCGACAACTACGAGGCGCTGTTCACGGACGAGGGCATCCGTACGGCACTCAAGAACAACGTGATCTGGGTGGTGTTCGCCCCGACGATCGCCACCGCGCTCGGTCTGATCTTCGCGGTGCTGACCGAACGGGTGCGCTGGGGCACGGCGTTCAAGCTGGTCGTCTTCATGCCGATGGCGATCTCGATGCTGGCGGCGGGCATCATCTTCCGGCTCGTGTACGACCAGGATCCGGACAAGGGCGTCGCGAACGCGGTGTGGGTGGGCGTGCACGACACCTTCGCGCAGGCGTCGGCGTTCCCGAAGGCCCACCCGGGGCGGGAGTCGCCGCTCGAAGCGGCACCGGGCGGCGGCTTCATCACCAAGGACACCGTCAGCGCGGGCACCCCGGTCAGCCTGCCCCTGGTGGGCGTCGCCCCCGACCAGATGCCGGACGACTCCAAGGCGGCCGTACAGGCGAAGGCCGATCCGGCCGGGATCACCGGCACCACCTGGCAGGACTTCACACGCGGCAAGGGCGTCGGCACCCTCGGCGGGGTCGACGCGGCCGAGCTGGGCTATGCCGGGATGAAGATCGAGGCCGTCAAGGACGGCAAGGTCGTGGCCGGCGCGAAGGCCGCCGACGACGGCACGTTCACGCTGCCGGCCGCGGCCGAGGGGGCCCAACTGCGGCTTCCGCCGGACAACTTCAAGGAGCCGTACAACGGCCTGGACTGGCTCGGCCCGTCCCTCGTCACGCCGGCCATCATCGGGTCGTACATCTGGATGTGGGCCGGCTTCGCGATGGTGCTGATCGCGGCCGGGCTCGCGGGCATCCCCCGCGATCTGCTGGAGGCGGCCCGCGTCGACGGCGCCAACGAGTGGCAGGTGTTCCGCCGCGTCACCGTGCCGCTGCTGGCGCCCGTCCTCGCGGTCGTCACCGTCACCCTGATGATCAACGTCCTGAAGATCTTCGACCTGGTCTTCATCATCGCCCCGGGCTCCTCCCAGGACGACGCGAACGTCCTGGCACTGGAGCTGTACCGCAAGGGCTTCTCCGAGGACCAGCCGGGCATCGCGAGCGCGATCGCGGTGTTCCTGCTGCTCCTGGTCATTCCCGTGATGTGGTTCAACATCCGTAGGCTCAGGCGGGAGGGCAGGCGATGAGTACCGATGTCGGCGGGCTCGGCAAGGCGGTACCGCCGCCGCCCGAGACCGTGAAGGCCGAGCAGTCCCTCGGCGGCCGGCTCGCCTCGTTCGTCAGCGGCGGGGTGGTGCGGGTGTTCCTGATCCTCGTGGGCCTGTTCTGGCTGGTCCCGACGATCGGGTTGCTGCTGTCGTCGCTGCGGCCGCCGGAGGAGATGACCGCGAGCGGCTGGTGGGAGGTCTTCAGCAAGCCCTCCCAACTCACCTTCGACAGCTACGACAAGCTCCTGAGCAACAGCGACATCACCGACTCGATCCTCAACACCGTGCTGATCACCGTCCCGGCGACGGTCCTGGTCGTCGTGATCGGCTCGCTCGCGGGATACGCGTTCGCGTGGATGGAGTTCCCGGGCCGCGACTGGTGGTTCCTGGGCGTGGTCGGCCTGCTGGTCGTGCCGGTGCAGGTGGCGCTGATCCCGATCGCCGAACTGTTCGGCAAGATCGGCATCTTCGGCTCCCTGACCGGCGTGATCCTCTTCCACGTCGGCTTCGGACTGCCGTTCGCGGTGTTCCTGCTGCGGAACTTCTTCGCCGAGATCCCGAGAGAGCTGCTGGAGGCGGCCCGGCTGGACGGCGCCGGTGAACTGCGCCTGTTCTTCCGTGTCGTGATGCCGCTCGGCGGTCCGGCGATCGCCGCGCTCGGCATCTTCCAGTTCCTGTGGGTGTGGAACGACATGCTGGTCGCGCTGATCTTCACGGACTCCGGGAGCCAGCCGATCACGGTCGCCCTGCAGACACAGGTACGGCAGTTCGGCAACAACATCGACGTCCTGGCACCCGGCGCGTTCATCTCCATGGTGATCCCGCTGGTCGTGTTCTTCGCGTTCCAGCGGCAGTTCGTGTCCGGCGTGATGGCGGGCGCGGTCAAGTAGGCGCAAGCGCACCACGCTTGAAGGGGCGGACCGTCATCGGTCCGCCCCCTCACGTTCATTCATGATCCCCCGTATGCCGTACCGCGGCGTAACCAAGTCACTCCATTGGCCGTTGCCGGGCAAGGCGCTGTCGCCGCCTACCGCCCCGGCCGACCCAGTGGATGTCCCTTGCCCAGGTTCAGTGTCATTGTCCCCGCGTACAAGGTTCAGGCTTACCTGCACGAGTGCCTGGAATCGGTGCTCTCGCAGTCGTACCCCGATCTCGAACTGATCGCCGTCGACGACTGCTCGCCGGACGCGTGCGGCGCGATCATCGACGAGTTCGCGGCCCGCGATCCGCGCGTACACCCCGTGCGCCTCGCGCGGAACCAGGGCCTGGGACCCGCGCGCAACGCCGGTATGGCCGAAGCCACCGGCGACTACCTGGTCTTCCTCGACGGCGACGACACGCTCACCCCCGACGCCCTGCACGAGATCGCGGACCGGCTCAAGGAGACCGGTGAGCCGGACGTCCTGGTCTACGACTACGCGCGCACCTTCTGGACGGGCGAGACGATCCGCAACCAGGCCGCCGCCCAGCTCACCGAGGACGGCCCGGCGCCGTTCCGGCTGGCGGACCGTCCGGGGCTGCTGCGGCTGCTGATGGTCGCCTGGAACAAGGCGTACCGGCGGGAGTTCGTCGAGGAGGAGGGCTTCGCCTTCCCGGCCGGCTACTACGAGGACACGCCCTGGACGTACCCGGTCCTGATGACGGCGGAGGCGATCGCGACCCTGGACCGGGTGTGCGTGCACTACCGGCAGCGCCGCCGGGGCGCGATCCTCGGCACGGTCAGCCCGCGGCACTTCGACATCTTCGAGCAGTACGACCGTGTCTTCGCGTACGTCGACCAGAACCCCGAACTGGCGCGGTGGCGCCCGCTGTTGTTCCGCAGGATGGTCGACCACCTGGTCGTGGTGTTCGCCCGCCGTGACCGCCTCCCGCGCCGCAGCCGCGCCGCGTTCCTGCGCAAGGCCCGCACCCACTACCGCCGTTACCGCTCCTCCGGCGCCCCCGTCCCCCCGCGCAACCGCCTGCGGCACGGCCTGGTCCGTCTCGGCCTGCACCGCACGTGGCGTGCCCTGCAGCTGGCGTCGGCCCTGCTGCGCCGCGCCGGCAAGCTCACCGACCGCCTGCTGAAGGGCCTGCGCGGCGGCGCCCTGCGCCTGCACTACCGCGTCCAGCGCCGCCTCCCCCTGCGTGCCGACCGCGCCGCCTTCGCCGCCCGCGGAGTCCACGACCCCTCCGACAGCCCGGGCGCCCTGGAGCAGGCCTTCCGCACGCACGCCCCGCACATCCGTACCGCCTGGATCGCGGACGCGGACGCGGACACGGACGCCGACGCCGAGGGGCACGACGCCGCCCCGTCCGGCCCGCGCCGCCTGCGCCCCGACACTGCCGCCTACTGGACGGCCCTTGCCCGCTCGAAGTACCTCGTCCACAACGACGGCTTCGACCGCCGCCTGGTCAAGCGCCCCGGCCAGGTCCTCGTGCAGGCCCAACAGGGCACCCCACTCGGTCACATGGGCCTGGACCTGAGCGAACGCCCCGCAGCAGCAGGCGACACGGACGTCGACGAACTCCTCGACGACATCGACAAGTGGGACTACGTCCTGTCCGCCAACCGCCACTCCACCCTGACCTGGGAGCGCGTGCACCCGGGCGGCTACACGACCCTCGAATACGGCAGCCCCCGCAACGACGTGTTCCAGCAGGCGACCTCCGCGGACGTGGCCCGGATCCGCGAGCAGCTCGGCATCCCCGACGGCACGGTCGTGATCCTCTACGCCCCCGCCCACCGCGACTACCGCCGCACCCAGCGCACCCCTCTCGACCTGCACCGGCTCCTGCGCCGTCTGGGCCCCCGCTTCTTCGTCCTGGCCCGCGCCGACCCGCGGCACGGCGGCCCCCTGACGCCCACCACCGGCCGCGTCATCGACGTCACCGGCCACCCGAGCGCAGAGGCGCTGTGCCTGGCCTCGGACGCCCTGGTCACGGACTACTCGTCGATCATGTTCGACTACGCCAACCTGGACCGGCCGATCGTGATCCACACCGACGACTGGGAGGCGTACGAGGCGGCCCGCGGCACCTACTTCGACCTGCGCTCCTTTCCGCCGGGGGCGGTGGCGCGCGGCGAGGACGAGCTGATCGACATCTTCGCCTCCGGGCACTGGCGGGGTTCGCGCTCCGCGCAGCTGAGGTCGGCGTTCCGCGAGCGTTTCTGCCCGCACGACGACGGACGCGCCGCCGAGCGGGTCGTACGCCATGTGGTGCTGGGCGAGACCTGCCATCCGCCCGTCGTACCGCTCGAAAAGCGCCACCCCGTGCCGTCGCCGGCCGCGTCGCTCGCGCGCTCCCCGCTGACGACCGTGCCGCGACCGACGGGGCGCCGGACCGTCACCGAGAGCCTCTGAACGCCGTTCTCACGGAAACGGAAGAGGAGTTCCCATGCCCTCCAGCCCGTCCCGGCCCACGCCGACCCGGCCGTCCACCTGGCGTCCGGCCGGGCGGCCCGGCCGTACTCGCGCCGGCTGAGGCCGGCCCCGACCTGCTGAGGAACCCTGCCGCCGGAACATCGACAGAAAGAGCAGTATGCCCCGCTTCAGCATCATCGTTCCGTCCCATGGGGTCGCGGGCCGGCTGTCCCAGGCGCTGGACTCCGTCCTGACCCAGTCCTTCGGCGACTTCGAGCTGATCCCGGTCTGCGACGCCCCCGACTCCCCGGCGGCGGACGTCGCCGCCGGGTACGCCGAGCGGGACTGCCGGGTGGCGCCGGTGAACTCGCCGCCGACGGCCGGTCTGGCGAGGGCGCGCAATGCCGGGCTGCGGGCGGCGATCGGCGACTGGCTGCTGTTCCTGGACGGCGACGACGAGCTGGTGCCGGGCGCGCTGGCGGCGCTGGACGCCCGGCTGAGCGAGACCGGTGACGTGGACGTCCTGTACTTCGAGCACGAGCGGACCCCGTGGTGGGTGGGCGAGCCGACCAACCCGGCCGCCCAGGTGCTCGCGCGTACGCCGGGCGGAGTGTTCGCCCCCGAGCAGGCTCCGATGCTGACGGGCGTCCAGCTCCCGGCATGG
Organism: Streptomyces sp. NBC_01017; assembly: GCF_045162795.1. NCBI lineage: Bacteria > Bacillati > Actinomycetota > Actinomycetes > Kitasatosporales > Streptomycetaceae > Streptomyces > Streptomyces sp. NBC_01017. Next base: position 6,546,527 of record NZ_CP108683.1, on the reverse strand, counting down.
AGTGCGGTCTACCGGCGGGCCTTCCTCGCCGCACGTCAACTCCCCTTCCCGGACGGCCACTTCACCGATGTGGGCTTCGGTGGCCTGGTCGTGCTGGGCGCCGAGCGCATGGCGGTGCTGCGCCAGGTCGTCCTACGGCACCTGGTGCGGCGGCAGGGCAGCCGGCTGAACCTGCCCGGGGAGCACCACTTCGAGCTGCTCGACCAGGCCGAGCTGGTGCTGGCGCGGGCCGTCGAGCAGGGGCTGCCGGAGAGCCGGCTCGGGCCGTTGTTCGAGCAGCTCTTCGCCGCCGTACTGAAGACGGCCGCCCACCCGCGACGGCTGCCGCGCCGGCGCCGGGCCTTCTTCCGGCGGGCGAGCGGGCTCCACCGGCGGTACCGGCCCGCCGGGTTCCGGGTGCCGGGCGGGAGTCTCGGGGTGCAGCACCGGCTGCTGGCGAGGGGGGCGTACGCGGCGTTCCGGGCGCTGCGCGGCGCCAACCGGGCGGCGACACGGGCGGCTTCCGCGGTGCCGCGGCCGCACGGGCTGCGCACCCGGCTGCGGTACCGGTGGCAGCTGCGCCGCCGGCTGGACCGGAATCTCGCCGTGTACTGCGCGTACTGGGGCCGCGGCTACGTCTGCAACCCGGCCGCCATCCATGCCAAGGCGCGAGAACTCGCCCCGCATCTGCGCTCGGTGTTCCTGGTCGAGGCCGAGCAGGCACACACCGTGCCGAAGGGTGTGGAGTACGCGGTCATCGGCAGCCGCAGGTACTGGGACGTGCTCGCCCGGGCCAAGTACCTGATCAACAACGCCAACTTCGCGGACGCCGTCATCAAGCGCAAGGGCAGCGTGCACCTGTCGACCCAGCACGGCACCCCGCTGAAGAAGATGGGCGCCGACCAGGCGACGTATCCCGTGGTGGCCGCGGCGACCGGCAGCTTCGCCAAACTGCTGGCCCGCGTCGACCGCTGGGACTACAACCTCACCTCCAACCGGCACTCCACGGAGATGTGGGAGAGCGCCTACCCCGCCGCGCACGAGACCCTTGAGTACGGCTATCCGCGCAACGACGCCTACTACACGGCGACCGCCGCCGACGTGGCCCGCGTCCGCCGCGAACTCGGCATCCCCGAGGGCAAGAAGGCCCTGCTCTACGCGCCGACGCACCGCGACCACGCCACCGGCTTCGAGTCGAGCCTCGACCTGGAGGCGCTGTGCGAGGAGATCGGCGACGAGTACGTCGTGCTGCTGCGCGCCCACTACTTCTACGACCGCGGCGCCGGGCGCGGCACCGGCCGGATCATCGACGTCACCGCGCACCACTCCTCCGAGGACGTGTGCCTGGCCGCCGACGCGCTGATCACCGACTACTCGTCGATCATGTTCGACTACGCCAACCTGGACCGGCCGATCGTCGTGTACGCCGACGACTGGGACGTCTACCGGGAGGTGCGGGGCGTCTACTTCGACCTGATGGAGGCACCGCCGGGCCGGGTGACGCGGACCCCGGGCGAGCTGGCGGCCGTCCTGCGCGACGGCTCGTGGGCGGACGACGAGGCCACGGCCCTGCGCGCGGCGTTCCGGGAGCGGTTCTGCCAGTTCGACGACGGACGCGCCGCCGAGCGCGTCGTACGCCGGGTGCTGCTGGGCGAGCCGCCCGAGGCGATCCCGCCGGTGGTCCCGCTCGCCGAGCGCATCCCCGCCCCCGCCGCGACGACCCTCGTAAGGAACTGAGGTACCGACGTGCCCCGCTTCAGCATCATCGTCCCCGTCTTCAAGGTGCAGGGCTTCCTGCGGGAGTGCCTGGACTCGGTGCTCGGGCAGTCGTACACCGACTTCGAGGTGATCGCCGTCGACGACCGCTCCCCCGACGGCTGCCCGGCCATCCTGGACGCCTACGCCGACCGCGACGCACGCGTGCGCGTGCTGCACCTGCCGGAGAACGTCGGCCTCGGCCGGGCCCGCAACGCCGGTCTGGAGCAGGCGAGCGGCGACTACGTCCTCTTCCTCGACAGCGACGACCAGTACACGCCGGGCCTGCTGGCGGCCGTCGCCGCCCGGCTGGAGGCGGCCGACGAGCCGGACATCCTGGTCTTCGACCATGTGCGCACCCACTGGTGGGGCCGCGGTGGCCGCAGTACGGCGGCCGACCTGCTGGCCGCGGCCGGCGCGGGCACCTTCAACGTCCGGGAGAACCCGGAGTACCTGCACCTGTTCCTGGTCGCCTGGAACAAGGCGTACCGGCGGGACTTCTTCCTGAAGCACGAGCTGCGCTACGCGCCGGGCCTGTACGAGGACGCGCCCGTCACCTACCGCTCGATGGTGCTGGCCGACCGCATCGCCTGCCTGGAGCGGATCGGGGTCGAGTACCGGCAGCGGCGGCAGGGAGCGATCACGAAGACGCCGGGGCGGCGGCACTTCGACATCTTCCCGCAGTACGAGGGCCTGTTCGCGTTCCTCGCCCGGCGCACGGACCTGGCGTGGGCGCGCCCGCTGCTGTTCGAACGGGCCCTGGATCACATGCTGTTCGTCCTCGCGCGCGAGGACCGGGTGCGGCCCGCGGACCGGCCGGACTTCTACCGTGAGATCCGCTCCTTCCACGCCCGCCACCTCCCCGAGGGCTTCACACCGCCCGACGGCCGGCGCGGCAAGGAGATGCGGCTGCTGGCGACGGCCTCCTACGCGTCGTACGCCGTGGCACGCGGTCTGCATGATGCGCGCAGGGCGGCCGGCAACGGCAAGCGGCGTGTGACGCGCGCGGCGTCGAACCGGGTCCAACGCGCCTGGTACGCGGCCCAGTCGAAGCGCCCGCTCGATCCGCAGCTGGCCGTCTACTCGGCGTTCTCCCATCGTGGGGTGCTGGGTGATCCGGCGGCGATCCACGCCAAGGCCCGCGAGGTCGCCCCGCACATCAGGGGCGTGTGGGTGGTCCAGGAGGACGCGGTGGACGCGCTGCCGCCCGGCATCGACTTCGTGACGCCCGGCTCGCGGCGCTACCACGAGGTCATGGCGCGGGCCACGTACTGGGTGAACAACGTCAACTGGCCCGGCACCCTGGCCAAGCGCCCCGGCAGCGTCCACGTCCAGACCCATCAGGGCACCCCGCTCAAGCACATGGCGGCCGACCTGCTGACCAAGCCCGGCGCCCGGCACGGCTTCGACGTGCCGAAGATGCTGTGGCGAGCCGACCGCTGGGACTACAGCCTGGTGGCCAACCGGCACTCGGAACTGGCGTGGGAGCGGGCGTATCCGTGCCATTTCTCGTCGCTCAGGACGGGCAGCCCGCGCAACGACGTGCTGGTCAACGCGGGCCCCGAGGCAGGCGAGGCCGTGCGGGCGCGGCTCGGCGTCCCCGCGGGCAACACCGTCGTGCTGTACGCGCCGACCCGCCGTGAGTACCGCCGGGGCGGCCATGTCGACCGGATCGACCTGGCCCGGTTCGCCCGGGATCTCGGCACGGGCCACACGCTCGTCGTACGGCTCCATCCGTCGCTCGCGAAGGGCACGGCCCGTGGGATGGGCCTGGCCGATCTGCACCGGCGGGGCGTGGTGATCGACGCGACGGACGAACCGCATGTCGAGGACGTACTGCTCGCCGCCGACGTGCTGGTCACCGACTACTCCGCCCTGATGTTCGACTACGCCAACCTGGACCGGCCGATCGTGGTCCACGCCGACGACTGGGGGGCGTATGCGGCGAGCCGGGGCGCCTACTTCGACATCACGGCCGACGCGCCGGGCCATGTGTCGCGCTCGTACCGGGAGTTGGCGTGGCTGTTCGCGTCCGGGACGTGGCAGGACGGGGACTCGGAGCGGCTCAGGGCGGGGTTCCGGGAGCGGTTCTGCGAGTTCGACGACGGGTTGGCCGCGGAGCGGGTCGTGCGGACGGTGATGCTGGGTGAGCGGATGCCGGAGCGTCCGGGCGGCGTGGAGCGGGTGCCTGCCCCGACGGCGGCGAGGTCGTCGCTCATGGATGCCCGCTGAAGGGTTCCCGCGACGCGTTCCCGGAACGGTGGGCTCACTCGATGAGGTGACGTGAGGTAGAGGCATTGATCCTGCCGGGAACATACGGCAAATGCCTCAAACCCACACAACCTCCACGACCAGAGCCGCGGGCGCCGCTGTCGGCGTCCTCGTCCGGAGGACCGTGCGCGGCGCGAGTGCCCTGCGCGGCGGACGCAGCCCGCGTCCGACGCCCTACCAGGTCTACGGCTTCCTGTTCTACCTGGTGATGCTGCTGGCGTACTGGGCCGTGCCGCTGTGCTGCGACGCGGGTCAGCACGCGGCGGTCGTCGAACGCCTGAAGGCGGACCTGCTCCACCCGCGCCACCCGATGGCGGACCTGCCGGGCGCGGGCAGCCCGTACTACTCGCCGTTCGCGGTCGCTCAGGGCGTGCTCGCCCGGCTGACGGGGCTGGGCGGCTGGGAGGTGGTGCGGCTGGCCGGTGCGCTGAACCTGCTCGTGCTGCTGACCGGCATCGGCCGCCTGGTGCGGGTGCTGACGCCGAGACCGTGGGCGCCGGTCCTCGCGCTGGGGGCGATGACGCTGCTGTGGGGGACCGAGCGGGCCTGGTGGAGCGGCTATCTGAGCCTGATGTCGATGACGGGGAATCTCGGCTATCCCTCGGCCTTCGCCATCGGCCTCACCTTCTGGGCCTGGGCGTTGACGGGGGCGCGGGCGCGGGGCCAGGGGCAGGGACAGGAGCAGGAGGAGGACCGGCGGCAGGGGCTCGTCCGGTACGTCGGACCGAGCGGGCTGCCGGGGCTCGCCGGGTACGCGGGGATCGGGGTGCTGTACGGGCTGATCCTGCTGATCCATCCGATCACCGCGGTGGCCGCGGCGCTGGGCGCGGTGGCGTTCGTGGCGGGGTGGCAGCGGGGCCTGCTTCGGGGGCAGGGAAGCGCCTTGGCCGTGCGGTGGGGGGTGATGACGGGCACGGCGGTGCTGCTCGCCTGGTCCTGGCCGTACTTCGACGTGTTCGCGCTGGCCGGGGACGACAGCGTGGACTGGATGCACGAGCGGCTGTACGAGCAGCTCGGCGGGCAGTTCTGGCTCGCCCTGCTGGGGCTGCCGGCGCTGTGGCTGCGGTGGCGGCGCGGCTCGTGGCGGGATCCGCTGGTGCTGCTCTTCGCCCTCGACTGCCTGCTCGTGGCGTACGGCTGGGTCAGCGGCCACTACACCTACGGCAGGATCCTCGGGCTGACCCTGGTGCCGCTGCAGTTCGCCCTGGCCGTGGAGCTGGCGGCGCCCCGGCCCTGGCGCAGGGCACGCCGGGTGCTGGGCGGGGCCGCGGTCGCCGGGGCCTGCGTCGGTTTCCTTACCGTGCAGGGCGGGGCGGTGGTGCCGCGGGCACTGGATCCGATCGGGCTCGAACAGCCCTCACTGTGGCCGTCGTACGCCTGGGTGGCACGGCAGGTCGGAAAGGGCGGGGTGGTGATCAGCGACGGGCACTACGCCCCTCGCTCCATCCCCGGATACGGACCGAACCTGGCCGCGCCGATCTGGCCCGACCCCGCCCTGGACGAGCGGGAACGGGAACGCCGGCTCGCCGATGTCCGCGCCTACCTCTCCCCCGCCTCGACCCGCGCCGAGCGCACGACCGTCGCCCGGCGCTACCACGCGCGCTGGCTGCTGCTGACGCGGTGGAAGCGGGTGCCGGAGGAAGCGGTGGTGGTGGCGTGGAGCCGGGAGACGGGGGAGGTGCTGGCGCGGATCGGGTGACCGCCGCTCCTGCGTGTGGCTACTCGATGACGAGGTCGACCTCGATGTTGCCGCGGGTGGCGTTGGAGTAGGGGCAGACCTGGTGGGCCTGGTCGACCAGCTTGCGGCCGGTCGCCTCGTCGAGGGTGTCGGGGAGCTCCACGCGCAGCGTCACCTTCAGGCCGAAGCCCTCGCCCTGCTTGCCGATGCCGACCTCGGCGGTGACGGCGGCGTCGGAGACGTCGACCTTCGCCTGGCGGCCGACCAGGCCGAGGGCGCTGCCGAAGCAGGCGGCGTAACCGGCGGCGAAGAGCTGCTCCGGGTTCGTGCCCTGGCCGTTGCCGCCCAGCTCCACCGGCGCGGCCAGCTGCAGGTCGATCTTGCCGTCGTTGGAGACGGCGCGACCCTCGCGGCCGTGGGTGGCGGTGGCGACAGCGGTGTAGAGCGCGTCCATGGAAACCATCCCTCTCAAGTCACGTTCCGGCGGCTCCGTTGGCGGCCGCCGACGACGACAAGTAGAGCACACAATTCAATTGTGCACAACTAAATTGACGGGCACGAGCTACCCTGGAGTCATGACGAGCACGCCCACGGCGGACTGGCTCCGCCTCGACCAGCAGATCTGCTTCTCCCTCAACGCCGCGTCGCGCGCCTTCGGCGGTGTCTACCGCGTGGTCCTGAAGGACCTGGGGCTCACCTACCCGCAGTACCTGGTGATGCTGGTGCTGTGGGAGCAGGGCGACCTGCCCGTGAAGAAGCTGGGCGAACACCTGCGCCTCGACTCCGGCACCCTGTCGCCGCTGCTCAAGCGGCTGGAGGCGGCCGGCCTGGTACGCCGGGAGCGCAACGCCCGCGACGAGCGCTCGGTGGAGGTGCGGCTGACCGAGGAGGGCGCCGCACTCCGCGAACGGGCCTTGCAGGTGCCGCGCCGGATCGCCGCGGCGACGGGCTTCGACGTCGACGAGATCCGCGAGCTGCGGGCACGGCTGGACGAGCTCACCTCGGCGCTGGACTCGGCGGCCGTGGAAGGCGCGGGCGGTTAGGCGACTGCGGGGTGCGTTCTGCGGCCAGGTGCGCCATGCGTTCCGACGCCAGGTGCGCCATGCGTTCGGCGGCCGGGCGGCGGACGTACAGCCGTAGCGGACCGTCGGGCAGTCCCGCGGACAGCGGCCGGAACTGCTCGCCCACGATGTCGAGCTTGACGCGCTCGGTGGGATTGCTCGGGTACCACGGGGAGGTCAGCGCGTACGGCTCGGCGACGACCCAGACCCGGTCGACCGAGGCAAGCCTGCGCCGCAGTTCGCCGGCCCGACCTCACGGCCGTAGAGCGTCCCCGACCGCGGCCCGGACTGCCGCAGCGCGATGTCCCACGCCCACCGGAACCCCCACCGACCGCCGCGCGACCTGGAAGGTCACCCCCTCGTCCCGCCACATGCCGTCGCGGTCGAGGCCCCACAGCCCGAGCCCGAGCATGACGACCACGGGGACACACACGGCGACGATCGCAGCCGCACCGCCCTCGCGACCGCTGTTCCTCGGCTCCCGGTCCCCGATCACCACGGGAACGAGTTTGTACTATTAACTGATGCTTACTGATCATTGACGGCGTATCACCGTGTATCGCCACTGATGTGCCACTCACCCGGCATACGATCGCGCGGTAATGAACCAATCCCGCGATTCCGGACCGTGCCCCTGATGGACCCTCACGCCGCTCCCACCGTCCGCACCGCGCGCGCCTCGCAGGTCGGCGTGATCGTCATCGGCTACAACGACGCCGCACACGTGACGACCGCCGTCCGCTCGGCGCTGGCGCAGGGCCCCGCCGTCCATGAGGTCGTCGCCGTCGACGACTGCTCGACGGACCGCAGCGTCGAGGTGCTCACCCGTCTCGCCGCGACCGAACCACGCGTGAAGGTGGTCCGGCGCCAGGTCAACAGCGGCGGCTGCGGCAGCCCGCGCAACACCGGGCTCGACCGGGTGACCTCGCCGTATGTGATGTTCCTGGACAGCGACGACGTCCTTCCGCCGGGGGCCGTGGACGCGCTGCTCGCGGCGGCGACGGGGGCGGGTGCGGAGGTGGCGGGCGGCCTGTGTGTGCGGCGGGAGCTGCCCGGACGGCGCGAGGTGCCATGGCAGGCGCCCCTCTACGCCGCGCACGCCGTGTTCGAGCGCCCCGCCCAGCGCCCACGTCTGGTCCACGACACGCTCTGCGTCAACAAGCTCTACCGCACGGACTTCCTGCGCGAGCACGGCATCCGTTTCCCCGAAGGCCGCTTCCCCTACGAGGACTTCGTCTTCACCGCACGCGTGCTCGCCGCCCGGCCGCGCATCGCGCTCGTCCCCGACCGGGTGTACGTCTGGCACGTGCGCCGCTCCGCCGATCGGCTGTCCATCTCCCTGGACCGCGCCGACATCGCCAACTGGCGAGCGCGCACGGAAGCGAGCCGGCTGGCGTACGACATCCTGCTGGGCGCCGGGCAGAAGGAGCTGGCGCGCGCGGCACGCGACAAGTTCCTGGACCACGAGGTGCGGATATACGCGCGCGAGTTGGGGTTGCACGACGCCCACTACCAGCGCGCATGGTGGGCGCACACGCGGGCGTACCTCGCGGAGTACGACGCGTCCGACTGGGCCCACAACCCCACCGCGCCCGGCCGCCTCATCGGCCGTGTCGTCCTCGCCTCCCCCGAGCCCCGCGACCTGCCCCGCCTCAGGGACCTGGCCGCCCGCCCCGCCCGCCTCCTGCCGCCTTACGCGCACGCCTCCGACGGCACCCCCGTCTGGTCGGCCGACCTCCCCGAACCCATCCTGGACGCGCTGCTCACCCGCCCCGTCCGCCTCCTCCCCCTCGCCGTCGACGCGGAACTGCACCCACGCGCGCGTACCGCCCTCCTCCGACTGCGCCTGCACGAGCTGTACGGCAGGGTGGCGCAGGCGGGGCCCGAGGCGCTGGAGGTGGAGTGGCGGTGCCGGGAGACGGGGCGGGCGGCGGGGCCGCGTACGAGGGTGGCGCTCACGCCGTCGCCCTCGCCCGACGGCGTCTGGGGGGCCGAGACCACGGTCCACTGGGCCGCGTTCTCCGCAGTACCCGGGACGTCCGGGCCGTACGGGCCGTCCAGCGCGTCCCGCACCTGGGATCTCCGCCTGCGGGTCCGCTTCCAGGGCGGCGCGTATCGCGAGGTCACGGCGCACGCCCTCACGAGCGCCGGTCCGCTGCGCCGACGCGCGGTGGTCGGAGCGGGTCACGCCGTAGTACTCGTACAGCCGTACGTCACACACTCCGGAGCGCTGGCGCTGCGCGTGGCCCCCGGTTCACGGGGAGTTATGTCCGTGGTCCGCAGCAGACTCCGCCGCCTGCTTCACTGGCAGACGCACACTTGGAGACAAGACCGGTAGCGCAGACCACGGACGACCACAGGGCCCACTGACGAGGGGAACGGCCGCACATGACCTGGCTGATCACCGGCGGCGCCGGTTACATCGGAGCGCACGTCGTACGGGCGATGACCGAGGCGGGCGAACGCGCCGTGGTGTACGACGACCTGTCCACCGGCATCGCCGACCGCGTGCCCGACGGCGTCCCGCTGGTCGTCGGCTCGACCCTGGACGGCGAGCGCGTCGCCCGCGCCATCGCGGCCCACCGCATCACCGGTGTCGTCCACCTCGCGGCGAAGAAGCAGGTCGGAGAGTCCGTCGACCTCCCCCTGGACTACTACCGGGAGAACGTCGAGGGCCTGCGCATCCTGCTGGAGGGCGTGACGGCGGCGAACGTACGGTCCTTCGTCTTCTCCTCCTCGGCGGCCGTGTACGGCATGCCGGACGTGGACCTGGTGACGGAGGAGACGCCGTGCGCGCCGATGTCGCCGTACGGCGAGACCAAGCTGGCCGGCGAGTGGCTGGTCCGGGCCACGGGCCGCGCGACAGGCCTGTCCACGGCGTCGCTGCGCTACTTCAACGTGGCGGGCGCGGCCACCCCCGAACTCGCCGACACCGGCGTCTTCAACCTCATCCCCATGGTCTTCGAGAAGCTCACGGAGAACGCGCCTCCGCGCATCTTCGGCGACGACTACCCGACCCCCGACGGCACCTGCATCCGTGACTACATCCACGTCGTCGACCTGGCCGAGGCCCATGTCGCCGCGGCGCGGGCCCTGCAGTCCTCCCCCGGTCACTCCCTCACCCTCAACATCGGCCGCGGGGAGGGCGTTTCGGTCCGCGAGATGATCGACCTGGTCAACGCCGTCACCGGCTACGACCGCCCCCCGACCGTCACCCCGCGCCGCCCCGGCGACCCGGCCCGCGTCGTCGCCTCCGCCGACCGCATCGCAACGGAACTGGACTGGAAGTCCAAGCACGACGTGCAGGACATGATCGCGTCGGCCTGGGAGGGGTGGGTCCGGCTGCATCCGGGGGCGGCGCGGAGGTAATTCGGGGGCGCGTGGGGTGTTTCGGGGGGCGGGGGTGCTTCGGCGGCCCAGCTGCGTGCCGGCTGCCTACGAGTTGTTCAGATACGTCAGCACCGCAAGCACCCTGCGATGACCGCTGTCGCTCTGCGGCAGCCCCAGCTTGAGGAAGACGTTGCCGATGTGTTTGTCGACGGCGCGTTCGGTGACGACGAGGCTCTTGGCGATGGTCGCGTTGTCGTGGCCCTCCGCCATCAGGGCCAGGACCTCGCGCTCGCGCGGGGTGAGGGAGTCGAGCGGGGAGTCGCGGAGCCGGGTCAGGAGCTCGGTGACGACCTCGGGGTCCAGGGCGGTGCCGCCGGCCGCGACCCGCTCCAGCGCGTCGAGGAACTCGTCCACCCGGCCGACCCGGTCCTTCAGCAGATAGCCGAGGCCGCTCGCGCCGCCGGCGAGCAGTTCGGCGGCGTACGACTCCTCGACGTACTGGGAGAGCACCAGGACCGGCAGCCCGGGCAACTCCTTGCGGGCGGTGAGCGCGGCGCGCAGACCCTCGTCGCGGAAGTCCGGGGGCATCCGCACGTCGAGCACGGCGGCGTCGGGACGCTGCTGCCGCAGTGCGGGCAGGATCTCGGGGCCCGTGGTGGCGGCGGCCACGACCTCGTGTCCGGCCGACGTCAGGAGGAGCACGAGGCCTTCGCGCAGCAGGGCGTTGTCCTCGGCGATCACGACTCTCACGGCAGTTCCGCCTCTACTCCGGTCACCGCGCCCGCGGTGACACCACCTCGCTCAGCCGGCGGTCGCTGCGCAGCCTACTCACAGCGCCTTGAGCGCCTCCGTGGTGGCCCGGGCCAGCGCGTCCAGATAGCCCGTGGGCAGCTTCCGGCCGCGGGCCACGACCATCCGCCAGTACAACGGGCCCGAGATCAGGTCGAGCGCCAGCTCGTTGTCGATGCCCGCCCGTACCTCGCCACGCTGCTCCGCCCCGGTCAGGATCTTGCTGGCGACCCCCTCCTGCCCCTGCTCCAGCGCCTTCTGCAGCGCCTCGGCGATCTCGGGGTTGCGGGCCGCCTCGGCCTGGAGGTCGGGGATGATCTGCGACACGACGGGGTGACGCAACGCGCGCGAGGTCACCTCGTACAGCATCCGCAGGTCCCCTTCCAGGGAACCCGTGTTCGGTGTCGGCAGCCCCATGACCGCCACCGCCGACACCACGTCGAGCACCAGGTGCAGCTTGGAACGCCAGCGGCGGTACACCGCGGTCTTGCCGACGCCCGCGCGGCGCGCGATGCCCTCGATCGACATCCGCGCGTAGCCGACCGACGCCAGCTCCTCGAAGACGGCCGCCCGGATGGCCTCCGTCACGTCCTCGCGGAGCACGGCCGCCCCGGCGGGGGTCCGGCGGCGCGGACTCGTCTGGGGCCGGTCGGCGTTCGTCGTCATGCGGAACAGCATAGGGCGTTGCGACGAAACGGTTGCGTTCCGACGTACACAAGACCTACGCTCACGTTGCGACGATACGGTCCCGTCCCGACGTAAGAATTCGTGAAGAGAAGCGTAAGAACCCGCCCCGCCCCGCAACGCCGCCCTCTCCATGCACCTCCTTGCACCCTCCTCCTCGCACCACCCTCCCCCCGAGCGAAAGCAGCGGATGTGACCCAGGCCCTCCACACGCCGCCCCCCACGGCCCCCGGTCCGCCCTACGAAGCCGACCTCGCGGCCCTCGCCGCCCGGCACGGCCTCTCGGTCAGCGGGGCCCGCCCCTCCCTGCACGCGTACGTCCGCCGGCTCTGGGCGCGCCGGCACTTCATCGGCGCCTTCTCGACGGCCAAACTCACGGCGCAGTACAGCCAGGCGAAGCTCGGCCAGCTCTGGCAGGTGATGACGCCGTTGCTGAACGCGGCGGTGTACTACCTCATCTTCGGCAAGTTGCTGGGCACGAGCCGGGGGGTGCCCGACTACATCCCGTTCCTGGTGACGGGGGTGTTCGTGTGGACGTTCACGCAGAGCTCGATCATGGCGGGCACCCGCGCGATCTCCGGCAACCTCGGCCTCGTCCGGGCCCTGCACTTCCCGCGGGCGGCGCTGCCGATCTCCTTCGCGTTGCAGCAGCTCCAGCAGCTGCTGTTCTCGATGGCGGCCCTGGTCGTGATCCTGCTCTTCTTCGGCATCCCGGTCGGCGTCTCGTGGATCCTGGTGCTCCCGGCGCTGGTGCTGCAGTCCGTCTTCAACACCGGCATCGCGATGATCATGGCCCGCATGGGTGCGAGCACACCGGACATCGCCCAGCTGATGCCGTTCGTGCTGCGCACGTGGATGTACGCGTCGGGCGTGATGTTCAGCATCAGCCACATGATGGCCAAGCACACCGACTGGCCGTCCTGGCTGACCGCGACCCTGCAGGCCAACCCCGCGGCCGTCTACATCGACTTGATGCGCTTCGCGCTGATCGACAGCTTCCACGCCAGCCAACTCCCGCCGCACGTGTGGGCGATCGCGACGGGCTGGGCACTGCTCGCCGGCGTCGGCGGCTTCATCTACTTCTGGAAGGCTGAGGAGACGTACGGCCGTGGCTGACAACGCACAGAACGCACAGATCGCACAACGGATCACACAAGAGCAGGTCCATCAGGCCCAGCCGGCCCAGCAGGACCAGCAGCTCCAGCAGGTCCCCACCGTCATCGCGGACGGCGTCGACATCGTCTACCGCGTCAACGGCACCGGCACCGGCCGCGGCTCCGCCACCGCCGCACTCAACCGCATCCTGCGCCGCAAGCAGACCGAGAAGGCGTCGGGCGTGCGCAAGGTGCACGCCGTCAAGAACGTCTCCTTCGTGGCGTACCGGGGCGAGGCGATCGGGCTCATCGGCACCAACGGCTCCGGCAAGTCGACCCTGCTGAAGGCGGTCGCCGGACTCCTCCCGGTCGAGAACGGCCGTATCTACACCGACGGGCAGCCCTCCCTCCTCGGCGTGAACGCGGCCCTGATGAACGACCTCACCGGCGAGCGCAACGTCCACCTCGGCGGCCTCGCGATGGGCATGTCCCGCGAGCAGGTCAAGCAGCGCTACGAGGAGATCGTCGACTTCTCCGGCATCAACGAGAAGGGCGACTTCATCACCCTCCCCATGCGCACGTACTCCTCCGGCATGGCGGCCCGCCTGCGCTTCTCCATCGCCGCCGCCAAGGACCACGACGTGCTGCTGATCGACGAGGCCCTCGCCACCGGCGACCGCTCCTTCCAGAAGCGTTCCGAGGCCAGGATCCGCGAGCTGCGCAAGCACGCGGGCACGGTGTTCCTGGTCAGCCACAACAACAAGTCGATCCGGGACACCTGCGACCGCGTGCTGTGGCTGGAGCGCGGCGAGCTGCGGATGGACGGGCCGACGGACGACGTACTGAAGGAGTACGAGGCCTTCACGGGGGACAAGTCGGCCAAACCGAGCCCGAAGCCCAAGCCGAAGCCGAAGCCGGCACCCGCGGCAGCGCCTCTGCTCTCGTAGGGCTCCCTTCTGAGGCACCCCTCCTGAGGCAACCCGCCGGAGGCAACCCCTCGCGAGGCATCCCTCGTCAGGCGCAACCAGAGGTCACCCTTTCACCCCATTAGTGTCACTATGACCTAGCCCGATAAGTCCTGGGAGGTGAAGGAGTCTCCGCGATGCCCGAGCTCAGCGTCATCGTCCACGGGCCGAACACCCAGGACCGCCTGACCGGCCTCCTCGCCTCCCTGGCCGCGCACCCGCACCCCGACGTCGAGGTGATCGTGGCCGCGGTCGGGCCGTGGGCCCAGGAGACGGCCCGGGCGTACGCGCCGGAGATGCTGGTGCTGCCCCTGCCGGACGGCACGGACGACGCCGCGGCCCGCTCGGCCGGCGCGGCCCGGGCCTCCGGCCGCTGGCTGCACTTCGTGCACGCGAAGGACGGCCTGCCCGCCGGCGCCCCGCGCACGGTCGCCGAGCGCGTCGCACAGTTGCCGGACGAGGTGGACGTCCTGCTCTTCGACCACGTCCGCTCCACCTGGGAGACGGCCGGCCTGCCCTCCTCGGACGGCCCCCGCCTGGCCCGCGCGGGCCGCGCCGCCCACCCCCTCGACGACATCGCCCGCAGCGCACTGCGCATCACCCCGCTGCTGGGCAACCGCGCGCTGCGCACCCCCTTCTGGCACGCGCACGAGCCGCACCTCACCACCCCGGACGAGCCGTACGCCGCCTACGCCACCCTGCTCCTCGCCGACCATGTGGCCGCCCTGAACCAGGTGGCGTACGAGCACCACGAGCTGCGCCCCGAGAGCCTCCCCCCGGTCACCCCCGAGCAGCACCACGCCCTCGTCGACCGCTACGAAGCCCTCCTCACCCTCGCCACCGGCGCCGCGGGCCGCGCAGTCCCCGCAGTCCCCGCAGTCGCCCCGGGCCACGCAAGCCGCGCCACCCACGCCGTCCTGTACGACGTGATGATCCGGGACTGTCTGCGTACCTTCGCCCGCACGCCCATGCCGGACCCGGTAGCCAGGGAGTTCTTCCGCCGCGCCGCCGAAGCCGCCGTCCGGCAACGCCCGCCCGGGTACCGCCGCCCCGCCGGCCCCGAGGGCATCCGCCGAGGCCTCCTGGAGGAGAACGCGTACACCGGGTACCGCGCCTTCCAGGCCGCCAACCGCAGCCGCCGCGCCGCGAAGTCGGCCCTGGGAGCCCGCGCACGCCAGGTCTCCGCCGCCCTCGGCGACCACCATTACCGCAGGTCACTGTCGCGCCCGGTCAACCCCAACCTGGCCGTCTTCGCCGCGTACTGGAACCGCGGAGTCGCCTGCAACCCGGCGGCGATCGCGGCGAAGCTCTCCGAACTGGCCCCCCAGATCCACCCGGTGTGGGTGGTGACACCCGACAACGCGCCCCTCCTCCCGCCCCACACCGACCACGTACTTCCCGGCACCCGCCGCTACCGCGAGGTGCTGGCCACGGCGAAGTACCTGGTCAACAACGTCAACTTCCCCAACGCGGTCGTGAAACGCCCGGACGCGATCCACCTCCAGACCCACCACGGCACCCCGCTCAAGCGCATGGGCGTGGACCAGATGGATTTCCCGGCGGCGGCCAAGGGCCTGGACTTCCAGGCCCTGCTGTCCCGTATCGACAGGTGGGACTACAGCGTCTCGGCGAACAGCCACTCCACCCGCATGTGGGAGCGCGCGTACCCGTCCCGCTTCGTCTCCCTCGACCACGGCTATCCGCGCAACGACGTCTACTACACCGCCACCGCGGCCGACATCCGCACGATCCGCGACCGCCTGGGCATCCCCCCGGCCCACCGCGCGATCCTCTACGCCCCCACCCACCGCGACTACGAGGCCGGCTGGACGCCCCGCCTGGACCTCGCCACCCTCGCCGAGCAACTCGGCAAGGACACGGTCCTGCTGGTCCGCGGCCACTACTTCTACGGCGGCACCCCGTCCCCGCTGACCGCCCTGCGCCGCACGGGCCGGGTCATCGACGTCTCCGCCTACGAACCGGTCGAGGACCTGGCCCTGGCCGCGGACGCGCTGATCACGGACTACTCGTCCATCATGTTCGACTACGCCAACCTCGACCGCCCGATCGTCGTCCACGCCGACGACTGGGAGACCTACCGCTCCACCCGCGGCGTCTACTTCGACCTGATGGCCGAGCCGCCCGGCCAAGTGGCCCGCACCCAGCAGGAACTGACGGAGATCCTCACCACCTCGGCCTGGCACGACGAGGCCGCGACGAAGGCACGGACCGCTTTCCGCCACCGTTTCTGCGAGTACGACGACGGACGCGCCGCCGAACGCGTCGTACGCCGGGTGTTCCTGGGCGAGAGCGAGGACGCCCTGCCGCCGGTGACTCCCCTGGAGGAACGCACACCGGCACCGAGCCCGAGGGAGGCGGTATGACCCCGAGAGCCACGCCCCCGAACTCCGCACTCCCGGACGCCGCACTCCCTGATGCCACCGTCACGGTCATCGTCTTCAACGACGCCGAGCGCCTCCCGCGAGCCGTGGAGTCGGTACGCCGCCAGACCCACGCCAACATCGAGATCATCATCAGCGACGACCACTCGACGGACGAAACGCCGCAGGTGGCAAGGCAGTTGGCCGCCCGCGACCCGCGCATCCGCCACCTTCGCCTGCCCGAGAACAGCGGCGGCTGCAGCGCCCCGCGCAACCGCGCACTGGAGATCGCGCGGGCGCCGTACGTGATGTTCCTGGACAGCGACGACGAACTGACGGACAACGCAGTGCAGTTGCTCCTGGCCGCCCACCGCGAGCGGGAGATCGACTTCGCGATGGGCGCGGTCGTGCGGATCCGCGACGACAACGGCCGCCGTACGAAATGGATGCCGCACCTGGTCGCCGAGCGCCGCACGGTGCTCGGCATCGAGTCCGAACCCCGGCTGCTCTTCGAGCACCTGTCGACGAGCAAGATGTACGCCCGGGCCTTCCTGGACCGCCACGACCTCCGCTTCCCCGAGGGCATCCACTACGAGGACCAGCTGTTCTCGGCGCAGGCGTACTGCCTGGCCAAGGAGTTCACGATCGTCCCGGAGCAGGTGTACCGCTGGCACATCGCGCCCTACGCGGCCACCGACGCGGCATCGATCTCCAACCAGCGCGACCGGCTCGACAACGTCCGCGACCGCGTCCGCGTCCAGCGCCTCATCGACGACTTCCTCGCCGAGAGCGGGCACACGGGGCTGCGCGACGACAAGGACTTCAAGTTCCTCAAGCACGACTTCCGCATGTACGCCGGGGACCTGCCGTACCGCGACGAGCAGTGGCTGACCTCCTTCGCGGACATCGTGACCCCCTACCTGGAGACCCTGTCCCCCGCCGCCTACGCCCGCCTGCCCCGTGCGGAACGCGTGGTCCTGCAACTGGTCCGCGAACGCCGCTTCGAGGAAGCGAGGCGGGCGGCGCGGGGCCTGGGCCAGGGCGTGGCCCCAAGACAGGTGACACCGGACGCACAGGGCCACACGTTCTGGGGCGAGACCATCCCCACAACCGACTGGTCCCGCCGCGAACTCGACGTCACCGACCTCGAACTGGACACGCGCCCCTTCCGAAGCGCCCAGTTCCGCCACGAGATCACCGAGCTCACCCGCGGCCCCGGCGCCTCGATCGACCTCAGCATCCGCACCTACGACCCCGGCCTACGCCTCCCGGTCGGCCCCCACCGCGCCGGCCTCCTCCTCACCCCCGGCCGACACCGCCTCAAGGTCCCCTTCCGCCTCACCCCGGTCCGCCCCGGCATCTACGAGGGCCACGTCCACCTGGACCTCACCACGGCCCCGGTCCCCCTCCACGGCTTCGCCGGCGTCCGCCACCCCTTGCTCCGCATCGAACACCAGGGCCAGGCCCACTCCGCCGTACTCCTGGCCCCCCTGGACTTCCCCAACCTGACCACCCGCATCCCGTACCGCACGGGCGCGGCACCGCACCGAGTGACCATCGAGCCGGAGGGCCGAGGCACCGGCCGACTCCAGATCCGCTGGCAGCCGGTGGGCGTAACGGCCAAACTCCTCCACCCCCTGGCACGCCACGCGGCCCGACCGAGGGTGAGAAGGGCGGCACGCTTGCTGAGGAGCGCGTTGCGGTAGGACGACCGTGGGTCAGCTACGGGCGCCGGTCCCGGCCTTCCATCCCGCCCACGCGGGCGGTACCTCTCGGCACGGCACCGGTCCCGGCATTCCAGCCCGCCCGGCGTTCAAGGACGAGGCGGCGCCATCCCCAACCCCCACCCACCCGCAGGGGGCTGCGCACGCGTGCCAACGGTCCTTCTCGACACCGGTCCCGGCATTCCAGCCCGTCTGGGGGTGCCCCCTCTGGGGGAGTTTGAGGACGAGGCCGTTCAGGCCGACAGCGGGGGTCCGGGGGCGGCAGCCCCCAGGGGCAGGGGTCGAAGGGGCAGCGCCCCTTCAAGGACGGGAAGGGTAGGGGCGGCGGGGGCGAGGCAAACCCGCAAACCCCTCACCGCACCACCTCATACAAGACCTGCCCACCCGGCCCCCGAGCCACCACCCGCACCCCGGAGCCCAACCCACGCGCACCCCCGTCCCCATCCCCATCCCCTCGATCCACAACCCACCGCACCCCATACGCCCGCACAATCCCCCGCCGAACCCCCTCCGACGCCCCCACCGCGAAGTACCGCCGCACAGCCTCCCCCCGCCGCCCCTCATCCGGCAGAAAGAAGTCGGGATACCCGGGCGCCACGGTGTACGCCCCATACGCCGGAATCTGCCGAGCCGCAGAAGTCCGGGCCATCACAACGTCCCCGTACGCAACCCACGGCGTGACCCAGTGGTACCCCACCCAAGGCACCCGGTACTTCGCCGCAACCACCCCCGGCAACACACCCCGCGGAACGACGTACCCGACAGTCCCGACCTGAGTCCAGCCCCCCACGACCAACGCCCCACAAAGCACCCCCACCCCCACCCCACGCCACCACGGCCGCCGCCCCCAAACCTCCACCACGCCCACCCCCGCAGCAATCTGCGCAGGAATCACCACAGCCGGCACCGCCCGCCCCCACGAGTAATGCCCGCTCACCCCGCCCACCCCCACGACCACCACCCCCAGCACGAAGAACAGCACCAACGGATCCCACCGATCCCGCCACCACCGCACCCCCAGCGCCACCACCCCCGCCAGCACCAGCCAGTACCGCCCCACCAGATCCCGGTACAACCCCCGATGCACCGCCTCCAGATCACCCCCCGCCCCGACCAACGCGAAGAAGTCGTAGTACGGCCACACCCACAGAACCCCCACCCCCACCAGCGCCCCCACCCCCAGCCGCCACCACACCGCACCCCCCACCCGCGCGGCGATCACCGTGGCCAACGCCCCCAGAGAAGCCACCACCCCCGAGAACTGATGGCACAGCAGAATCACCGCCCACAACACACCAAGCCCCACCCACACCCCCCACCCCCGCGCCGAGCCCGCCCGCACCGCCCCCGCCAGCCAGGCCCAGAAGTGAAACGCCAGCCCCAAGGCGAACACACTCGGATACGACACCGTCAACGCCAGCGAGTTCAGCCCGAGGAACCCGCTCCAGGTGAACAGCGACGTCCCCCACAGGAACACCAGGCACAGCAAGGACAGCGCGGGCGCAGCCGGATGCACGCTCAGCGTCCGCACGTACCGCCACACCCCGCTGACGAACAACCCGAGCGCGGCCACCGCACCGATCCGCAGCACGACGAAGACGGAGAACCCCGTCACCCGGGCGACACACCCGAGCACCAGCATCCACGGCGAGTAGTAGGGACTCGGGGTGTCCGCGTCGACGAGCGGGTTGCCGGGGTCGACCAGGTCGTGCCGCAGACGTTGCACGGTCGCCGCGTGCATACCGAGGTCCCCGGCCCACGGCAGTCGGACGACAACCAGCAGGAGCAGCACGACCACCAGCACGGCGCCGACCTGCGCAACGACCGAAGGTCTCCGCAGCGCGCCCCGCATCGTGCTCACGCGAGCACTGTAATTCCCGTTTTGCCCCAAATACGCGAGCGCCCCGGACTGTCACAGTCCGAGGCGCCCCGGCCGACGTACGACCTACGTACGGCCTACGTACGGCTCACCGATCCCGCACGGCTACGAGTGCTGCCGCAGCAACGTCCTCATCGTCCGCATGGCCACCGACAGGTTGGCCAGATCGAACGCCTCCGACCCCTGGATCTCCTCCAGCGTCGTACGCGCCCGTCCCAGAATCGCCGCGTTCTTCTGCTCCCACGACTTGAAGCGCTGCTCGGGCGTCGCGCTGCCGTTGCCGGCCGCGAGGATGTCCGAGGTCAGGGCCGCGTGGGCGGCGTAGAGGTCCTCGCGGATGGAGGCGCGGGCCATGGACTGCCAGCGGTCCGCGCGGGGCAACTCGATGATGCGGTCCATGAGCTGGGTGATACGGAGCCGGTCGGCGAGGTCGTAGTACACCTCGGCGACGTCCATCGGGTCCTTGCCGAGGCGGTCGGCCACCAAGACGATGTCCAGCGTCGGGAAGGCCGAGGAGAACCCGGACACCCGGGTGGCCAGTTCGGCCGGGACGCCGACAGCGGTCAGCTCGTCGTAGATCTGCTGGTACCACTCCAGGTCCGCGCCCTTGAGCAGCTTCGGCAGCTGCGACCACACCTGCTCGACACGGTCGCTGAAGAAGTCGATCGTGTCGGCGAGCTCCAGCGGCTGCGGCCGGTTGTTGAGCAGCCAGCGCGTCCCCCGCTCGACGAGGCGGCGCGAGTGCAGCCGGATCCGGGTCTGGACGGCGGCCTCGACCTTGTTGTCGAGCGCCTCGACCGCGTCCCACACGACCCCCGAGCGGAAGATCGCGCGGGCCACCGTTTGCGCCCGGACGATCTCCTCCAGGGAGGCCCCGGTCTCCTCGCGCAGCCGGTGCAGATACGTCGTACCGCCCGTGTTGACCGTGTCATTGACCAGCACGGTCGTGGTGATCTCACGGCGCAGCGGGTGGCTGACGAGGTGGGCCGGGAACTGTTCGCGCAGCTCCTTCGGGAAGTACGCGTGCAGCAGGGTGCTCAGGTACGGGTCGTCCGGCAGCGTGGTGTGCAGCAGTTCCTCGGCGACCGTGATCTTCGTGTACGCCATCAGGACGGCCGTCTCGGGACCGGTCAGGCCGTGGCCGCTGCCGAGGCGTTCACGGATCTGGCGGTCGGTCGGCAGGAACTCCAGCGCCCGATCCAGGTGCCCCTCCCTGACCATGTGCTTCATGAAGCGCTGCTGGGCGTGGAGCATGGCACTGGACTGCGCGAGGGCGTTGGCGATCGCCGTGTTCTGCGCGTAGTTGTTGCGCAGGACCAGGAGGCCGACCTCGTCGGTCATCTCGGCGAGCAGCTTGTTGCGCTGCTTGACGGTCATGTCGCCGTCGCTGACCAGGCTGTTGAGCAGGATCTTGATGTTCACCTCGTGGTCGGAGGTGTCCACGCCCGCGCTGTTGTCGATGGCGTCGGTGTTGATCCGGCCGCCCTGCCGCGCGAACTCGATCCGGCCGAGCTGCGTCAGGCCGAGGTTGCCGCCCTCGCCGACGACCTTGACGCGCAGGTCGGCACCGTCGACGCGGATGGCGTCGTTGGCCTTGTCGCCGACGTCCGCGTGGGACTCGGTCGAGGCCTTGACGTACGTACCGATGCCGCCGTTCCACAGCAGGTCCACCGGCGACTGGAGGATGGCCTTCATCAGCTCGGCCGGGGTCATCTTGGAGACCTTGCCCTCGATGCCGAGGGCGTCGCGGATCTGCGCGTTGACCGGGATCGCCTTGGCGCTGCGGGGGAAGATGCCGCCGCCGGCCGACAGCAGCTCGGTGTTGTAGTCCTCCCAGCTGGAGCGCGGCAGCTCGAAGACGCGGCGGCGCTCGGCGTAGGAGGTGGCCGCGTCCGGGTTCGGGTCGATGAAGATGTGCCGGTGGTCGAAGGCGGCGACCAGGCGGATGTGCTCGCTGAGCAGCATGCCGTTGCCGAAGACGTCACCGGACATGTCACCGATGCCGACGACGGTGAAGTCCTCGGTCTGCGTGTCCACGCCCAGCTCGCGGAAGTGCCGCTTGACGGACTCCCAGGCGCCGCGGGCGGTGATGCCCATGCCCTTGTGGTCGTAGCCGGCCGAGCCGCCGGAGGCGAAGGCGTCACCGAGCCAGAAGTTGTACGACTCCGCGACCCCGTTGGCGATGTCCGAGAACGTCGCCGTGCCCTTGTCGGCCGCGACGACGAGGTAGGTGTCGTCCTCGTCGTGCCGGACCACGTCGGCCGGGGGCACGACCTCGCCGGCCACCATGTTGTCCGTGATGTCGAGCAGGGCCGAGATGAACATCTTGTAGCTGGCGATGCCCTCGGCCAGCCACGCGTCCCGGTCCACGCTCGGGTCGGGCAGCTGCTTGGCGACGAAGCCGCCCTTGGCGCCGACGGGCACGATGACGGTGTTCTTCACCATCTGCGCCTTGACCAGGCCGAGGATCTCGGTGCGGAAGTCCTCACGCCGGTCGGACCAGCGCAGGCCACCGCGCGCGACCTTGCCGAAGCGCAGGTGCACGCCCTCGACGCGCGGCGAGTAGACCCAGATCTCGTACGCCGGCCGCGGCGCCGGCAGGTCGGGGATGGCCTGCGGGTCGAACTTCATGGAGACGTAGTCGTGCAGCTTGCCGCCCGCCGCCTCCTGGAAGAAGTTCGTCCGCAGCGTCGCCTTGATGACGGTGAGGAAGGACCGCAGGATCCGGTCCTCGTCGAGGCTCGCCACCTGGTCGAGCGCCGCGTCGACCTCTTCGAGCAGCGCGTCCACGATCTCGCGGCCCGCGCGCTGGCGGTCCGGCGACATCCGCGCCTCGAACAGGGAGACGAGCAGCCGAGTGGTGTGGACGTTGTTGCGGAGGGTGTCCTCCATGTAGTCCTGCGAGAAGGTGGAGCCCGCCTGCCGCAGGTACTTGGCGTACGCCCGCAGCACCATCGCCTGCCGCCAGGTCAGCCCGGCACCCAGCACCAGGGCGTTGAAGCCGTCGTTCTCCGCCTGGCCGGTCCAGGTGGCGGCGAAGGCCTCGGAGAACCGTTCGCGCGCGTCGTCGCCGAGATAGTCACCGCCGCCCGCGGACGGGGCCATGCGCAGACCGAAGTCGTAGATCCAGGCGACACTGCGGTCGGAGCAGCGCAGTTCGTACGGCCGCTCGTCCACGACCTCGACGCCGAGGCGGCTGAGGACCGGCAGGACGGCCGACAGGGAGACGGCCGCACCCTTGCGGTAGATCTTGAACCGGCGCTCCTCGGGCGCGGCGCCGACGGGCTCGTACAGGCTCAGCGAGAAGTTGTTGTCCTCGGTGAGCTGCTCGATGTGGACCAGGTCGGAGACCGCCGAGCGCGGGGAGTGGTCGGCCTTGTAGCCCTCGGGGAAGGCATTGCCGTAGCGGCGCGACAGCTCGGCGGCGCGCTCCTCACCGAGTTCCGCGTTCAGCGCGTCGGCGAAGCCGTCGGCCCAGGAGCGCGCGGCCTCGACGAGACGCGCTTCGATGCGCTCCTTGTCGCTGTCGCTGAGCTCCGGCAGCTCGGTGCCCTGCGGGACCCGGACGACGAAGTGCAGCCGGGAGAGGATCGACTCGGTGTTCCAGGCGGTGAAGTCGACGCTGGTACCGCCGAGTTCCTCCTTCAGGATGTCGATGATCCGCAGGCGTACGCCGGTGGTGTAGCGGTCGCGCGGGAGGTAGACGAGGGCCGAGTAGTAGCGGCCGTACTCGTCCTGCCGCAGGTACAGCCGCAGCCGGCGGCGTTCCTGCAGGTAGAGCACGGAGGTGGCGATGCGCTGCAGCTCGGGGACCGGGGTCTGGAAGAGCTCGTCGCGCGGGTACGTCTCCAGGATCTGCAGCAGGTCGCGCCCGTCGTGGCTGTTGGGCGAGAACCCGGCGACCCGCAGCACGTCGTCGACCTTGCGCCGGACGACGGGCACGCGGCGGACGGACTCGGTGTAGGCGGCGGAGGAGAACAGGCCCAGGAAGCGGCGCTCACCGACGACCTCGCCGTTCTCGTCGAACTTCTTCACGCCGACGTAGTCGAGGTACGACGGCCGGTGCACGGTCGCCCGGCTGTTGGCCTTGGTCAGGATGAGGAGCTTGTGCTCGCGGGCCTTGGCGCGGGCGTCGGCGGGCAGCCGCTCGAAGGAGGGGCTGACGGGGTGGCTGTCGGTCTCGGAGTGCTGCGGGTCGGCGCGCAGGATGCCGAGGCCGGTGCCCGGAACGGCGGCCAGCGAGTCGTCCTCGCGCAGCTCGTACTCGCGGTAGCCGAGGAAGGTGAAGTGGTCGTCGGCCAGCCAGCGCAGCAGCTCGCGGGCCTCCTCGAATTCCTGCTCACGCAGATCGGAGTGCGGCTCCTGCGGCAGCTCGTCGGCCATGCGCAGGGCCAGGTCCCGCATCTTGCTCCAGTCCTCGACGGCCTCACGGACGTCGGACAGGACGCGCACCAGGTCTGCGGTGATCTGCTTCAGGTCGCCGCGGTCGGTCTCGCGGTCGATCTCGACGTGGATCCAGGACTCGGTGTGGGTGTCGTGCGGCACGTCACCCGTGGGCGGCGCGGAGAGCACCTCGATCAGCTTGCCGGCGACGTCCCGGCGGACGAAGACCTGGGGGTGGATGACCACATGGATCCCCCGGCCCTGCCGAGTCAGCTCGTTGGTCACCGAATCGACCAGGAAGGGCATGTCGTCGGTGACGACTTCGACGACGGAGTGGCTGCAGGTCCACCCGTTCTCCTCCACGGTGGGCGTGTGAACCCGCACGTTGGCCGTGCCCTGGGGGCGGTTCTCGGCCAGCCGGTAGTGCGAGAAAGCGGCTCCGAAGATGTCGACCGGGTCGCGGTCGGTGAGGTCCTCCGGGGCGGTGTGCAGGTAGTAGCGCTGGAGGAACGTGAGCACGGTGTCGTGGTCCGGGGTGCCGGTGCTGCTCTCGTCCGTCGTCCCAGTCGGTAGGTACCCCCCGACCGGGCTGTTCTCAGCTACCCGAGCGGCCCTCTCGAGCAGCTCGGCCTTGGCTTCGTCCAGCTTGGTCTGCATTGTCCTCTGGCTCCTGTCGCGCGCCGTTGCGTGACGTAGAAGGAAGTACGGTCTCTTGCCCTCCGGTGTAACGCCGCGACGCGGGGTGTCCGGTCTGCTTCGACGCTATGCCGCGAGGTGAGATGGGCGGGGGTATATGAGCCAATCTTGAGCTGCCCAAGGGGTGTGACGCTGCTCTCTGCGACGTCCGGGCCCGGGGTGTGCATGACGTCCCGGGAGCCCTTACGCCCCCCTCCCGCCCGCGAAGACCAGCGACCGCCACCCGGTCACGGATGTAGTCCGTGTTCTCCGGGCGCGGGGCAGGGGCAACACTGCCCCCGCGAGCTATCGCGCTGATCACGCCACTAAGGCTATCGCTCCTTACAGGGGGGCCGTCATGAGCCGTATGTGTACAAAACCAGGGGTGGAACTTTGACGTTCTGCACAGGGGCAAACGGGGTGGGGAGGGCGTAACTGGCGGGTCGGGGTGCACAGGGGGAGGCTGGGGTGAGGGACTGTGACGACGACCGGGGCCGGGTTTCGAGACGGAAGCAGGCCATCCGGAAGCGACCGGTGTCCAAAAACAGCCGCGGCACGGGCGCCCCCTGCAGCTCGCCTGTCCGCGACCCACCGGGTGTGCAGGCGCTCCCGCAGCCGGGCGGCCCGGCCGGCCGCAGCGGCACCCCACACCGCCGGACCGCGCACGCCCCCTTGGCAAGCGCCCCACCCCGAGGCACGTTGCCCCCAAGGCCCGACGGAGACGCAGGCCCCGGCCAGAAAGAGGAGCGCACCCGACATGACAGCGAAAATCCTCATCGTCACCGGCGACGCCGCAGAGTCACTGGAGGTCCTCTACCCCTACCAGCGCCTCCGCGAAGAGGGCTACGACGTCCACATCGCCGCCCCCACCCGCAAGAAGCTCCAGTTCGTCGTCCATGACTTCGAACCCGGCTTCGACACCTACACCGAGAAACCCGGCTACACCTGGCCCGCCGACCTCGCATTCTCCGAGGTCGACCCCGGCGACTACGCCGCCGTCGTCATCCCCGGCGGCCGGGCCCCCGAGTACCTGCGCAACGACCCCGAGCTCCGCAAGATCCTCAAGTCGTTCTTCGACGCCGACAAGCCGGTCGCCCAGATCTGTCACGGCCCCCTTCTCACCGCAGCGATCGACAGCCTCCACGGCCGCCGCGTCACGGCGTACCCCGCCCTGGAACTGGACATGCAGGCGGCCGGCGCCACCTTCCAGGACGCGGAGGCCGTGGTCGACGGCACCCTGGTCTCCTCCCGCGCCTGGCCGGACCACTCCGGCTGGATGCGCGAGTTCCTGAAGGTCCTACGAGCGAAGGCACCGGTGACCTGACCGAGGCCCGGACTCGAGCCCGCGCCCAGGCCCGGCGAGTACGGGCGCGGCGTGCCACCGGGAGCGCCGCACCCCTGACGGGTGGCGGCCGGCGCTCAGGCGGCCAGCCGCTCCGCCTCCGCGACGGCCTCCACCAGCGTGTCCACGACCGGCACCCCGACCCCTTCGAGGCTCGCCCGGCTGTGCGACCCCCCGGTGTAGAGCACGGCCTGAGCCCCCACGTGCAGCGCCGCCACCGCGTCGTCCGCGGCATCCCCGATCACGACCGTGCGAGCAGGGTCCACGCTCGCCAGGGCCTTGATGTGCCGCACCATGTGCTCGGCCTTGCTGCCCCCGGACGGCCCGGTCCGCCCGTCGACGCGTATGAAGTGCTGCTCGATCCCGAACCCCTGCACCAGCGGAACGAGTTCGTCGTGCACGTACATGCTCAGGATCGACTGGCTGCGCCCCGCCGACCCCCACTCCACGAGCAGCTCCGCCACGCCCGTGGTGAGCCCGCACGTCACCCGGTGCTCGGCGTAGTACCGGTGGAAGGTCTCGTCCATGACCTCCCACTCGGCGTCGGTCGGCAGCCGACCGAGCAGCCGCTCGTAGAACTTCGGCACCGGCACGCAGTACAGCGCCCGGTACTGCTCCATCGTGATCGGCTTGAGCCCCAGCTCGGCGAACGCCGCGTTCGTCGCCCCGATGATCGCGTCGTTGTCGTGGAACAGCGTCCCGTTCCAGTCCCAGACGATGTGCGCCCCTACTTGCATCCCCATGCCAAAAACCGTACCCGCCCCCACTGACAATCAAGAGAACGGCGGGTCAAACAGCAGGTCGATGAAGGCGGCGCCGAGTCAGTCCGCCAGTCCGACCAGGTTCGGGATCTCCTGGGTGGCGAACCACAGCAGCTCATGGTCCTCGGCACCGTCCACGACGAACTGCGCGTCGTCGTCCCCGCCGTCCGCCGCCGCCAGCGCCTCGGCGGCGGCGGCCACGTCCGTCTCCGCATCATCCGAGTCGACGTGTACGGCGGCCGCCTTGGCCAACACCACGCCACCGGCGATCCGCACCTCGCCGAGTGCCGCCGGGTCCAGCCCCCGGTCCGGGTCGGCGACGGCCGCCCTGTCGGGCACGTCGACGGCGACCACGACCCGGCGCCGCGCCGCCCCGCCGTCCGCTGCCAGGAGCCGCAGCGAGGCCAGCGCGGCCCGGTTCAGCGCCGCGTACTCCAACTCCTCGATGTCGTCGGAGAGGTACCACTCGCGCAACGCGGGCGTGACGGCGTACGCGACGAGTGACTCGGCCTCCAGCTCGCCCGCCTTGTGCGCCTCGGCGAGACCGGGGAGGGTCAAGGGGACGTAGACGCGCATTGCTGACCGCTTTCTTCGTTCTCGTAGCACTCGTAAGGCTCTGCAAGGGCCCGGAGAGGGGCGATCCCCGCACCTCCGGAGGGCCTTCAGGATACGTGCGGCCGATGCCTGGGGCGTCCCCTTTCGAGCCCCGTCCGCCACCCCGCCGGGCGTCCACCTCGGTCCACGAACTCACCCGGTGCACCCCTGCCGTCACAGGCTTCCGCGGCCCTCGATCACCCGGATAAGTGAAGATTCCGGCCGCCCGCTCCGAGTCCCCGCTTCCTTGCTGCCGACACCCGCGGCCCCGTACAAGATCACCAACCACGAAGTTACTCACCGGTATCGATCCGGGTTCACCGAACGGGGACTCCATGAACAAGGTCATGACCAGGGCACAGCACCGCCCCGGCACCCGCCCACCGACCCGCCGCGACACCCGCCGCCCGGCCGGCAGCCCGCCTCGCACGCCGAGCGGCGGCATGCCCCGTACCGCATCCCCAGCAGGCCGCCCACCGGGCTCGTCAGGCGCCACGGGAACCCTCCCGCGCACCAGGCCCACGGACACCCGCCCACCGACCGCCCCCGCCCCCACGCCGCGCACCTGGCGCCACCCGGCGGACGGAACCGGCACCCTCGACAGGCCCGCCGTCCCGCAACCCCGTCCCACGGACGTCTTCGCCGACCGCCTGCTCCTCGTCCTCAGCGGCCAGCGCCCCGTCCACTGGATGCTCCGCCACACCGCCGGCCGTGCCTACGACGAACTCGCCCGGCTCGCGGAACTCGGTCTCCTGCGCACCCGCGGCACCCGCCCCGTCGTCCGCGACATCGGCTACTTCGAACCCCGCCCGGGCGCCATCGAGGCCTTCGCCCGCATCGGCGCCGGAGACCAGCTACGCGCCATGGCATTCCGCCTGGAACAGGGCGGAGACCTCCGCTGGCGCTGCACTGCGGTGGAACTGGGCGGCCCACGCAGGCCGTGCGGGGACGACGACTGACCACCGCCGCCCCCACGCCCGCGTAGACCGCACGGACCGTTGCGGGGCAACTGTGGGGGCCGCTGGAGGACCGAGCAAGCCGATGGGCCGGGTCCCCTCAAGGAAACCCGGCCCATCCAACTGCTACGGCGTCACAGCCACCGTCACGTCACTTCTTGCGGCGGCGTCCGCCACGCGCCTGCTTGCGGCGCTCCGCGCGCGTGAGGCCGTCGGCCTCCGAGCGCACCGGCTCGTCGCCGTTGTCGAAGTCGCCCTCGACGATGTCGCCCTCGCCGTCCACCTTGGGCGCGGTGTAGTGCAGCCGGTCCGGGCGGCGCGGGGCCTCGAGGCCCTTGGCGCGGATCTCGGGACGCGCGCCCGCCTGCGCCGGCACCGCGTCCTTCTTCTCCAGGTCGGCCACCGGCTTGGTGTCCTCGACCGGGACCTCCTCGACCTGCTGCTCGACCTGGACCTCCAGGTTGAACAGGTAGCCGACGGACTCCTCCTTGATGCCCTCCATCATGGCGGTGAACATGTCGAAGCCCTCGCGCTGGTACTCGACCAGCGGGTCCTTCTGCGCCATCGCCCGCAGGCCGATGCCCTCCTGGAGGTAATCCATCTCGTAGAGGTGCTCGCGCCACTTACGGTCCAGGACCGACAGCACGACCCGGCGCTCCAGCTCACGCATGATCTCGGAGCCGAGCTGCGCCTCACGCGCCGCGTACTGGTCGTGGATGTCGTCCTTGATGGACTCGGAGATGAACTCGGCGGTCAGCCCCGCACGGTCGCCGGCCGCATCCTCGAGCTCCTCGACGGTCACCTTCACCGGGTACAGCTGCTTGAAGGCGCCCCACAGGCGCTCCAGGTC
This sequence comes from Streptomyces sp. NBC_01017, assembly GCF_045162795.1. Lineage (NCBI taxonomy): Bacteria > Bacillati > Actinomycetota > Actinomycetes > Kitasatosporales > Streptomycetaceae > Streptomyces > Streptomyces sp. NBC_01017. The sequence continues at coordinate 6,517,376 of NZ_CP108683.1, read as the reverse complement.
CCATTCCTCGGCGAAGCCCTCGGCGGTCTCCGCGCCGACGTACGCGTCGATCGTGTCGTCCATGAAGTGCTGCACCTGCTCGTGCAGGTCCTCGCCCTTCAGAACGCGGCGGCGCTCGCCGTAGATGACCTCACGCTGACGGTTGAGGACCTCGTCGTACTTCAGGACGTTCTTACGGGTCTCGAAGTTCTGCTGCTCGACCTGCGACTGCGCGGACGCGATCGCGCGCGTGACCATCTTGTTCTCGATCGGCACGTCGTCCGGGACGTTCGCCATCGACATCACGCGCTCGACCATCTGAGCCTTGAACAGGCGCATCAGGTCGTCGCCGAGGGAGAGGTAGAAGCGGGACTCGCCCGGGTCACCCTGACGGCCGGAACGACCGCGCAGCTGGTTGTCGATGCGGCGCGACTCGTGCCGCTCGGTGCCGAGGACGTAGAGACCGCCGAGGTCCTTGACCTCCTCGAACTCCGCCTTGACCGCCTGCTCGGCCTTCTCCAGGGCGGCGGGCAGGGCCGCGGCCCACTCCTCGATGTGCTCCTCGGGGTCGAGGCCGCGCTGGCGCAGCTCCGCCTCGGCGAGGTCCTCGGGGTTGCCGCCGAGCTTGATGTCCGTACCACGGCCGGCCATGTTGGTGGCGACGGTGACGGCGCCCTTGCGGCCGGCCTGGGCGACGATGATCGCCTCACGGTCGTGCTGCTTGGCGTTCAGCACCTCGTGCTGGACCCCGCGCTTGGACAGCTGCTGCGACAGGTACTCGGACTTCTCGACCGACGTCGTACCGACGAGGATCGGCTGGCCCTTCTCGTGCTTCTCGACGATGTCGTCGACGACCGCCTCGAACTTCGCGACCTCGGTGCGGTAGATCAGGTCCGACTGGTCCTGGCGGACCATCGGCCGGTTGGTCGGGATCGGGACGACGCCGAGCTTGTAGATCTGGTGGAACTCGGCGGCCTCGGTCATCGCCGTACCGGTCATGCCGCACAGACCGGGCTGTTCCTTGTCCTCGTGGTCGTGGCGCTTGTAGAGGCGGAAGAAGTTCTGCAGGGTGATCGTGGCGAGCGTCTGGTTCTCGTCCTTGATGTCCACCCCTTCCTTCGCCTCGATCGCCTGGTGCATGCCCTCGTTGTAGCGGCGGCCGGCGAGGATACGGCCGGTGTGCTCGTCGACGATCATGACCTCGCCGTCGATGACGACGTAGTCCTTGTCCTTCTTGAAGAGCTCCTTGGCCTTGATGGCGTTGTTCAGGTAGCCCACCAGCGGCGTGTTCACCGACTCGTAGAGGTTGTCGATGCCCAGCCAGTCCTCGACCTTTGCGACACCCGCTTCGTGGATGGCGACCGTGCGCTTCTTCTCGTCGACGTCGTAGTCGCCGGTCTCCTCAAGGCCCTTGAGCTGGTTGCCCGCCTCGCCCTTCTTCAGGCGCGTGACCAGTTTGGCGAAGTCGCCGTACCACTTGGTGGCCTGGTCGGCCGGGCCGGAGATGATCAGCGGCGTACGGGCCTCGTCGACGAGGATGGAGTCGACCTCGTCGACGATGGCGAAGTTGTGGCCGCGCTGGACGAGTTCGTCCTGGGACCACGCCATGTTGTCGCGCAGGTAGTCGAAGCCGAACTCGTTGTTCGTGCCGTAGGTGATGTCGCACGCGTACTGCTCGCGGCGCTGGGCCGGCGTCATGTTGGCGAGGATGCAGCCGACGCTCAGGCCCAGGAACTTGTGGACGCGGCCCATCATCTCCGAGTCGCGCTCGGCCAGATAGTCGTTCACCGTGATCAGGTGGACGCCCTGGCCGGACAGCGCGTTCAGATAAGCGGGCAGCGTGCCGACGAGCGTCTTGCCCTCGCCGGTCTTCATCTCGGCCACGTAGCCGAGGTGGAGGGCCGCGCCGCCCATGATCTGGACGTCGTAGTGACGCTGGCCCAGAGCGCGCTTGGCGGCCTCGCGAACGGTGGCGAAGGCCTCGGGCATCAGGTCGTCCAAGCTCTCACCGTCTGCGTACCGCTGCTTGTACTCATCGGTGAGGGCCCGCAGCTCGGCGTCGGAGAGGTCGACGAAGTCCTCTTCGATGGAGTTGACCTGGTCCGCGATGCGGTGCAGCTTGCGCAGGATCTTGCCTTCGCCTGCACGCATGATCTTCGAGAGGACGGACACGGGGGTTGGTCTCCTTGCCGGTCGGGCCTGGGACGGTCGGTTTCCATTTGACTTGACTGAGCAACGGCCATCGTATGCGAGGACCCCGCCACGCCGGGAGCCTGCCGTGGACGTCGAACGTCCGCTGCTTCAAATCTCCGTCAAAGGGACAACGGCCGGGGGCTGCGGATGGTGCCGCGTTCCGCCAACGAATTGTGCGAAATGCGTTCGCGCGCTCACACACCGCTTATAAGGATGGCGCTTGCGACGGCCCCCGAGCAGAATCGGCCGATGGAACCCGTCACGCTCACCACCAGCCGTCTCCTCATGCGCACGGTCGGCCCGAAGGACACCGACACGGTGTACGAGGCCGCGCAGGACCCCGACATCCAGCGCTGGACCACGATCCCCTCGCCCTACCTGTACGAGCACGCCCAGAGTTTCGCGGAGCAACTGGTCCCCGAGGGCTGGGCGAACGGTTCGATGTTCACCTGGGGGCTCTTCCTCCCCGTAGGGGAGGACCTGGTCGGCATGCTCGGCCTCACGATGCGGTCCATGAGCGAGGCCGAAATCGGTTTCTGGGGCACGAAGGAACACCGCGGCAACGGCTACATCACCGAGGCCGTCCTCGCCGCGTCCCGCTGGGCCTTCGTCCACCTGTCGCTCGATCGCGTGGAATGGCGCGCGGAAGTCGGCAACAGGCCCTCCCGCGCGGTGGCGGAACGCGCCGGCTTCGCCCTGGAGGGCACCCTCCGCTCCGCCATGGTCCACCAGGGCGTACGCCGGGACTGCTGGGTGGGCTCCCTGCTCCCGTCGGACCTGAGCCTGCCGTCGACGGCCCCGTACCTGCCGACGAGGAACCAGCCCGCATGACCGCGCCCTCGCACCCGCGCGCAGCCCCACCACGGACAAATCCCCAGCTCACCCCGCACTGTCAGTGCCACCGCCTATCGTGCCGACCATGACGACCCTGCGCCCCACCACCGACCTCTCGGCCGACGAGGCCCGCCGGATCGCCCTCCGCGCGCAGGGCTTCCTCGGCACCCCCGACCGCAGGTCAGGCGTCCGCGGCATACTGCGTCACCTCGGCGCGGTCCAACTCGACACCATCTCGGTGCTGGCCCGCTCCCACGAACTCATCCCGTACGCCCGCCTGGGCGCGGTGGACCGCAAGACGGTCGAGAAGGCCTACTGGACGACTGCGGCCACGGCTGCGGGCAAGCCGTCGGCGCAACCGCACGCTTTCGAGTACTGGTCCCACGCCGCCTGCATCCTCCCCGTCGAGGAGTGGCCGCACTTCGCCTTCCGCCGCCGCGCCTACCGCAACCGCCCTCACTGGAACCACGACCTCCCGGACGGCGCCTACGACCAGGTGATCAAGCAGCTGCGCACCGAGGGCCCTCTCACCGCGACCGAGCTGGGCGGCGCGAAGCGGACCAGCGAGTGGTGGGACTGGTCGGGCGCCAAGGTCGCCGTCGAACGCGCTCTGATGCACGGCGAGGTGGTCTGCGTCGAGCGCCGCGGCTGGAAGCGCGTCTACGACCTCGCCGAGCGCGCCATCCCGGAGACGCTGCTGCACGACGAGCTGGACGACGCCGAGTGCCTGCGCCGCCTCGTCCGCCTGGCGGGCCAGTCCCTCGGCGTGGGCACGCGCGCGGACATCGCCGACTACCACCGGCTCAAGGGCGAACAGGTCGACGCGGTGATCGCCGACTCGGGCCTGGTGCCGGTCACGGTCGAGGGCTGGGGCAAGCCGGCCTGGGCCGACCCGGCGGCCCTGGAGACCTCTCCGCGCGGCCGCCACCGTACGACGCTGTTGTCCCCGTTCGACTCCCTGATCTGGGAGCGGGCACGCACGGAGCGGATCTTCGGCTTCACCCACCGCCTGGAGGCGTACGTCCCCAAGCAGAAGCGGATCTACGGCTACTTCGCGATGCCGGTCCTGGCCGGTGGCCGCCTCGTGGGACGCGTGGACCCGGCCCGCGAAGGCACCACCCTGGTCGCCAAGCAGGTCACCCTGGACGGCCCGAAGGCGGTCCCGGCGGTGGCGCAGGCGCTGGTGGAGGCGGCTAGCTGGGTGGACTGCACGGACGTACGCGTGGAACGGGTCGACGCGCCCGACCTGCGCGAGCCCCTCGCCACGGAACTCACACGCTTGCTGGCGTGACCCCGAGGCCGGTCATCCGGCCTCAGCGGATCTCGAGGATCTTCTCCCGCATCGCGTACACCACGGCCTCCATCCTGGAGTGCAGCTGCAGCTTCTCCAGGATGTTGCGCACGTGGTTCTTCACGGTGTTCTCGGAGATGAACAACTCCTTGGCGATGTCCCGGTTGTTCATCCCCGTGGCCACGAGCTTGAGGACCTCCAGCTCGCGGTCCGTCAGCCGCGGGGCGGGCACGAGGCGGCGCTCGTCCGTGCGCTGGATCATCGACTTGAATTCGGTGAGCAGCTTCGACGCCATGGAGGGACTGATCTGCGACTGTCCGTCGGCCACGGCGCGAATGGCGGTGGCCACCTCGTCCGTGGAGATCTCCTTCAGGAGATAACCGGTCGCGCCCGCCTTGATCGCGTCGTAGAGGTCGGCCTCCTCGTCGCTGATCGTCAGCATGATGATCTTCGCGCTGGGGGCGACCTCCTTGATGGAGGTGCAGGCCTCGATCCCGCCCCGCTTGGGCATCCGCACGTCCATCAGGATGATGTCCGGCAGCAGGTCAGCGGCCTTGTCCACGGCTTCCGCGCCGTCGCCCGCCTCTCCCACGACCTGGATGTCCTCCTCGGCCGCGAGCACGATCTCCAGTCCACGGCGGAACAGGGCGTGGTCGTCGACGACGAGGACTCTGATCGGCTCCTTGCGTGGAGAGCCCGCGTCCGGGCCCATGCCGACGACATCACCGTCGGCATCCTCGTCCCGCATCGGTCCGAAGCTGTCCGCCATCGTTCCTCCCCCTGAAGGCTGTGGCTGGTCGTCTGCCATCGCCAACCCAAGGCAGCGGCCCAACGGTTGGGCCGGTGCGGCCATGATTCCATGCCTGGCCGACACTACGGTGACGAGCGGGGCGCGAAGAGGTCGCACACCGGTGCCCCTGGGGGCGCACACCGCGCTCCAGGGGCACCGGCTCAGCTGTCAGCCGGGTGGGTCAGCCGCCCAGCACGCCGCCTGCCGCGGGAGCCTGCGCCTGGGTGACCATCGGGTCCGTGCTGAGGTGAATGACGCCGTAGTCGTAGGCGTGCCGCCGGTAGACGACGCTCGGTTCCTTCGTCTCCGAGTCGACGAACAGGTAGAAGTCGTGCCCGACCAGCTCCATCTCGTAGAGGGCCTGGTCGAGGGTCATCGGGGAGGCGACGTGCGTCTTCTCGCGTACGACGAGGGGGCCTTCGCCCTTTACTTCCAGCGAGCCGATCTTCTTGGTGGGAATTCCGTCCGGCTCTTCTTCCTGGAACGTGCGGCCATTCCCGTTCAGCGTCGCCGCGCCCGGTACGTGGTCGGGGACCTCGGCCGCCGTGAGTCGGCGTGCGCCTCGGCGCGAGAAACGCTTGTCGTGCTGCTTGCGCAGCCGGGCATCCAGCTTTTCCGCCGCGAGGTCGAGCGCCGCATACGGATCGCTGGCCGCTGCCTCCGCCCGGATCACCGGACCGCGGGAGCGGAGCGTGATCTCCACTCGGTCACAGCGGTCGGCCTGTCGCGGGTTGGGCTCCTTGGACACCTCGACGTCGAGGCTGATCACCTTGGCATCGAGCCTCTGGATCTTCTCCAGCTTCAGCTTCTCGGCCACGTGCTTGCGGAACCGCTCGGGCACCTCGGTCTTGCGGCCCTTGACGACGATGTCCACGCAGAACTCCGTTCCCGGATCGCCCCGCTCCATCGGCGGAGCATCTCCCTTTTGCACCAGGCTCCGGGGAACCCCGGAACCTCGGACTCGGTGACTTCCACCTCCTCCTCCCCCATGGGCAAGATCTCCACCCCATGGCCGCGAGTGATTGCGCAAAACCCACGGCACGGCATTCGGATATGACGGGGATGGCCTGCGCCTTTCCCTCACAACCGAACATATCTCGCCCGGACGGATGTCGTCACCCTCTACTGCGGCGTACCTCCGTTCAGGTGAATTGACCCTCTCGTTACCTGCAACGATGCAAGTTCTCAGTCAGTTCCGGTTTATTTCGAAAGAATCCAGCGACGCGGCGACCACAGCTGCGCAGATCAGGTCACGGGCCCGTCCTGCACCCATGATTCCCGGCCTCTGACGCAACTGCCACACACCGCCCTCCGTCGATCCGGCACTCCGTTCCCCTGTGCTTTCCCGACTTCCCGCTTGGTACACGGCTGTTGCTGTGGACTCGGCCGTACGACTGTTGGGGCCCACCCTCCCCCGGCCACCGGAGCCCACCCCCTCCGCCGCCGCCAACCCCACCCGCACAGCCCGCGCCGCCTCAGCCAGCGACGCACCCGTCGTCATCAGATCGTCGACGAGCACAACGGGACCACCACCGGCGAGCAGCCGCGCTCCCCCAGGCGCCACCACCAGCGCACCCGCGAGATTGTCCAGCCGCTGCCGCGAGTTGAGCCCCGACTGATCGGCCACCCCGCGCACTTGCCGCAGCACGGCGAGCACGCGCGCCGGCGTCCCGGCCCGCCGCAGCTCACCCGCCGCCGCGAGCGCGATCCGCCGAGCCGGATCATGCCCTCGCGCACGCACCGATCCACGCGCGGACGGAACAGGGACGAGCAGTACAGGCGCCTCGCCGCCCGCCACCCGACGCACCCCGTAGGCCCGCACCTGCGAACCCTGGGACCACACAGCCCGCCCCGACGCCCCACTGTCGCGAGACGCACGGTCCTCCCGAAGCCCGGCCCGCACAGCCCCCGCCAGCGCCGCTCCGAGCGGTGCCGTGAGCGCCAGCGCGCCGCGTTCCTTGTGGGCGAGCAGCACTGCCCGCGCTTCGTCCGCGTACCGGGCCGCCGCGTGCACGACCGGCAGCCCGGGCGGCTCCGGCACCGGTCGCACCCGGCTCGGTACGGCCCCGCTCAGGGCGGCACGGCACTCCGGGCAGAGCACCGTGCGAGGCCTTCCGCAGCCTCCGCACTCGGCCGGCAGCACCAGGTCGGTCAGGTCCTGCCACCACCCCCGCATGCCCACCACTGTGCCAACGCCCGCGCCGACCGACCACCCCTGTGGATAACTGCCTGTGGATAACCCGAGCCCGATGCGGCCGGCCCCACTTCCATCCCGGAACCGAGCCACGTTTCCGTCCCGGAACCGAGCCGCGTTCCCACCCACGCACCCGGCCACCTGCCTACCCACGCACCCACGCACCCGGCCACTCGCCCGCCCGCCCACCAAAACGAAGCGACCGCCCCCAGCCGAGGGACTCACCCCGGCCGGAAGCGGCCACCACACTCCCCGTCCCGGACCTCAAAGGCGGTCCGGGCGAAGCCTCACCCCGGGTAGACCGGAGCGGCCCCGTCCGTCACCACCTTCTGCCACTGCGCCCCCGACGGCAGCCGCACGATCCCGTCCTCCGAGTAACCGACCAGCGGCAGCCGCGCGTCCTCGGACGCGGTGATCTCCTTCACGCCGCTGAGAGCCGCGGGCGCCGGTCCCTCCGGTGTGGAGCCGTCGACCTGCACGTACCGCATGGTCTGCACGCCGCCCTTCTCGCGCCCGACCACGACGAGCCGGCTGTCCCCGGCCCACGACATGGCCGAGACCTCCTCCAACTCGGGAGTCGCGGAGCGCAGTTCGTGCACCGAGACGCTTGAGGGCTCCTCCGCCTTGCCGTCCTGGCTCCGTTCGATCCGCCCGATGAGCAGTGACGACTTCTCGCCCTGCTTCACCACGAGCGCAATGCGCACACCGTCGGCGGCCACCTTCACCGACTCGATGCGCCCCTCAAGACCCGGCGGCGTCTTCACCACCAGCGGCTCGCCGACGCCCTCCTCCAGCAGGAGCAGGCGGGGGTTGCCGGGATTGCGGTCGGCCACCCACAGGTCGCCCTGGGCATCCCAGCTGGGCGCCGACAGCCGCTGCTCCCTCGTCGGGCCCGCGCTTCTCAGCTCCGGCTCCCCGAGCGGACCACCCGACACCAGCGCACCGACGTACAGGTTCTTGCCGTCGAGGCCGACCCCGGCCGCCATGTCCTCGTCACGCGACACCGCCACGGACTTCAGCTGCACATCGCCGTCGCCCAGGGCGCCCGGCACAGGATCGGGCTCCGTGTCGCTGGTGGCGGCGGGCAGCCGTACGAGCCGGTGCTCGGCGTTGAGGAAGTACAGGTAGTCGGCGCGCTCCACCGATCCGCGCGCGGCGACGGCCTCTGCACTCTCCTCGGTGAGCGAGCACAGCTGTCTGCCGTCGGACCGCAGCTCGACCTCGTCCACGGTGGGGGTGAGGTTCTGCAGGGTGAACAGGAGCTGGGCCGCCATCTCCTTGCACTGAGTCAGTCCGACCCGGGCCGCCTTGTCGTTCAGCTGCACGGTCAGCCTGTTCTGATCGTCGGGCGTCAGCGCGGTGACGCCCTTCCTCAGTGCCGTGCCGGTGGGGAAGCTCGACCTGACCACCGGGTTGAGCCAGCTGGTCGGCCCGGTGAGCAGGGAGCGGACCATCTGCGTCATGGGGTCCACGTTCCTGCGCACGTAGACGGGATCGGCGACGGCCGCCGTGTGCGGCGAGGCCCCGAGGGTGGTGTTCGTGGCGAAGTAGTACTTGTCGACGGACATGTAGTTCCGCTGGAAGTCCGACTTGCCCATGACGACGCCGCGCGGCGGGATGTCGATCCGCCACTGCTTCGTCTTCTTGTCCCGGGTGAGGTGCATCGGCTCGCTGTAGTCCCCGCCGGCGGGCGCGTACGACTGCTGCGCGTCGACCAGGGCGACCTTGGTGCCGGTCAGCGTGTAGGAGAGGCTGTCGGTCTCCTCCCGGCCCCCGACACGTTCGACGTCAGCGCCCGGTCCGTCGGCGAGCACCGTGGTGGACAGCAGAGGCTGCCACTTGTCCGACGCTTCCTTGGTGAGGTACTTGCGCGCGATCTCGTAGTCCGGATCGTCGCTGGTCAGTGCCTCCAGGAAGCCCGACACGATCTCCGAGGACGAGGCGTCCTCGTGGGGCGGCATGGCGAAGACCCGCACCTGCGTGTCCTGTCGCGGCGTGGACTCGACGCCCTGCAGATCGCCGCTGTCGGGCATCGAGGCGCACCCTGCCAGCAGTACGGCGCCACAGGCGACGTATGCCACCGCGCGCCCCGCCCCGCGCCGGGTGGCGCCCCTCTCGCGGTCAGCGGCCACGAGATGCCTCCCCATGCTTACTCGACTCCCCGTCCTGTCCGGCTTCCTCGCTCGCCGGCTCCTGCGCACCTGGCGTCTCCTCCAGCCGCCGCGCGACCGAAGCGGGCCGGGGCACCACACGCGCGCCGTTGCCGGGCAGCGCCGTCGGGTCGGCTTTGGGGGCCGCCCCGCCCGTCCGGGTGACGATCGGGTCCCTGGAGGGCATCGGGGGCACCTGGTCCCCGTTGGGCTGGACCGGCACCGTCGCCGCCTTCTCGCCGCCACCGCTGGGCAGTCCGGCGTCGTCGAGGCCGCGATTGCGCCGTGAGTCCTTGGGTTCCAGGGGTATCGGCGAGCCCCGCAGCGGTTCGTCCGCGGTCCGCGGCAGGGTCAGCCGGAACTGCGAACCGCCGCCCGGCTCGCCCCAGGCCTGGAGCCAGCCGCCGTGCAGCCGTGCGTCCTCCAGCGCGATCGACAGCCCCAGACCCGTACCGCCCGTGGTACGCGCGCGTGCCGGGTCCGCCCGCCAGAAGCGGCTGAAGACGCGGGTCGCCTCGCCGGGCTTGAGCCCGACGCCGTAGTCGCGCACCGCGACCGCGACCGCCCCGCCTGCCGAGGCGAGCTTGACGACGACGTCCCTGCCCTCGCCGTGTTCGACGGCGTTGACGACGAGGTTGCGCAGCACCCGTTCGACGCGCCGGGCGTCGGCCTCGGCGACGATGGGCTGCTGGTCGCCGACGACGCGTATCTGGGTGCCCTTGCGCTCGGCGAGCGGCTCGGCCCCGCTGACGACACGTCGTACGACCTCCCTGAGGTCGATCGGCTCGGCCTCCAGCGCCGCAGCGCCCGCGTCGAACCGGCTGATCTCCAGCAGGTCGGCGAGCAGTGACTCGAATCGGTCCAGCTGGTCGGCCAGCAGTTCCGCCGACCGCGCGGTCACCGGGTCGAAGTCCTCCCGCGCCTCGTGGATGACGTCGGCGGCCATGCGCACGGTCGTCAGCGGCGTCCGCAGCTCATGGGACACGTCGGACACGAACCGCCGCTGCATGCGCGACAGGTCCTCCAGCTGCTGGATCTTCAGCTGAAGGTTCTGCGCCATCTTGTTGAAGGCCTCGCCGAGCCGCGCGATGTCGTCCTCGCCGGTGACCTTCATCCGCTCTTGCAGCCGCCCTGCGGACAGCCGCTCGGCGATACCGGCCGCCATCCGCACCGGCGTGACGACCTGCCGCACCACGAGCCAGGCGATGGCCCCGAGGAGTACGACGACGAAGAGCCCGGCGGTGGCCAGCGTCCCCTTGACCAGGCTCAGCGACTTCTCCTCCTGGGTGAGCGGGAAGAAGTAGTAGAGCTGATAGGGGTCGCCGTTGGGGTCGTTGACCTGCTTGCCGATGACCAGGGCCGGCTGGGACTCCTTGTCGGCGGTGCGGTTGTAGACGATGCGGGTGTAGTTCTGGAACGCCCCCATGTTGCTGTCGATCCGCTCGCGCAGGTCCTCGGGCACGCTCGCCGTCGGGTCCACGCCGCCGGAGGCTCGGGGGCCGCGTCCACCGCTGTCTCCTGCCGCGGAGGCCGGAAGGGTGACCACGTCGAAGGCGCCCTGGCCGCCGCTGGAGAGCGAGGACACGAGATCGCTCATCCACTGGATGACGTTCTGCTCGGACCGCCCGTCGACCGTCCCGGCGTCGTCGGCGGCCCCGGCCGCGGCCTCGTCGGCGCTCTTCTTGGCCGCGGCGAATCCGCCGGTGGCCTGGCTCTGCGAGGCCTTCACCTTGGCGTCAAGCAGGCCGTTGCGCACCTGCCCGATGACGACGAAGCCCAGCAGCAGGACGACGCCGAGCGACATCAGCAGGGTCGTGACGACGACCTTGAGCTGGATGTTGCGCCGCCACAGCCGCATGACGGGCAGCAGTGGCCGGCGCACCCAGCGCAGCAGGAGCCGGAGGACCGGACTGCCCTGCACTCCGCCCTGCAGCAGCCCGCCCTCGAGGAACCGTCCCCAGCGGGAGCCCGCCTTCTTCCGGCCGACAGGCCGCTCCGGACGGGCCCCGGTCCGACCGGGGGCCGTAGCGGCACTGTCCCCGGACATGTCAGCTCGGCCCTGCCTTGTAGCCGACGCCACGGACGGTCACGACGATCTCCGGCCGCTCCGGGTCCTTCTCGACCTTGGAACGCAGCCGCTGCACATGCACATTGACCAGACGCGTGTCGGCCGCGTGCCGGTAGCCCCACACCTGCTCGAGGAGCACCTCACGCGTGAACACCTGCCACGGCTTGCGGGCCAGCGCGACCAGCAGGTCGAACTCCAGCGGCGTCAGCGCGATCGACTGCCCGTCCCGCTTCACGGAGTGCCCGGCCACGTCGATGACCAGGTCACCGATGGCGAGCTGCTCGGGCGCCGGCTCCTCGGACCTCCGCAGCCGCGCCCGGATCCGGGCGACGAGCTCCTTCGGCTTGAACGGCTTGACGATGTAGTCGTCGGCGCCGGACTCCAGGCCCACGACGACATCGACGGTGTCGCTCTTCGCCGTCAGCATCACGATCGGCACGCCGGACTCCGCCCTGATCAGACGGCACACCTCGATGCCGTCCCGTCCGGGCAGCATCAGGTCCAGCAGCACCAGGTCGGGCTTGGCCTCACGGAATGCGGCCAGCGCCTTGTCGCCGTCGGCTACGAAAGACGGCTCAAAACCTTCACCACGCAGCACGATGCCGAGCATCTCGGCCAGTGCGGTGTCGTCGTCGACGACAAGGACTCGTCCCTTCATAAACGACATCATCCCATTCTCATAACAGTGGCGAAGGCTGAGGTGAGGTAGGTCACCGGCCAGTGACCTTAGTCGTACGCCGTCGCCACTGTCTGCCCTCGCTCAGATCACAGCGAGTGACCTTTGAGCGGGTTTGGCCCGCTCTGCCCGAACTGGTTCCACCAATGTCCGCCTCACTGCGTCGGCGTCACCTGCCGTGACCTGGCACACAGCTCGGCCAGCGCCTCGGCCGTCACGGGCGAGGCGACCCCTTCCTCGGTGACGATCGCCGTCACCAGCTCGGGCGGCGTCACATCGAACGCAGGGTTGTACGCCTGGGTCCCCAGGGGCGCCACCGGAATCCCGCCTCCCGGTTCGCCTCCCGCCACCGGCGCCTGAGGCGCCGCGATCTCGGTCACCTCGAACCCGGGACGCTGCTCGACCTCGATGGACGCCCCGTCCGGGGTCTCGGGGTCCACTGTCGTCAAGGGTGCCACCACGATGAACGGCACATGGTGGTAGCGCGCGAGCACGGCGAGCGGATAGCTCCCCACCTTGTTCGCCACCGACCCGTCGGCCGCGATCCGATCGGCCCCTATCAGCACCGCGTCCACCTCACCGGCGGCGAACAGGGACCCCGCCGCGTTGTCCGTGAGCAGTGTGTACGCCATCCCGTTGCGCGCAGCCTCGTACGCCGTCAGGCGAGCCCCTTGCAACAACGGCCGCGTCTCGTCCACCCACAGCCTCCTGAGCCGCCCGGCCCGGTGCGCCGCGAGCGCGACCGCGAACGCCGTGCCCTCCCCGCCCGACACCAGCGCCCCGGTGTTGCAGTGCGTGAGGATGCGGTGCCCGCCACCGGGCAGCAGCTCGTCCAGCAGTGCCAGCCCCTGCCCAGCCATGCGCGTGCTGGCCTCGGCGTCCTCCTGATGCAGCGCCCGCGCGGCCCGCAGCGCCGCAGCGGCGGCCCGCTCGGCGTCCCCGCTCCCGGCGAGCTCGTCCCGGTACGCCGCCTGAGCCCTGCGCACCCCGAGGGCAAGGTTCACGGCGGTGGGCCGGGCCCCCGCGAGCGACTCGGCGGCGTCGTCCACGTCGAAGCCGCGCACGGCGGCGAGCGCGACGCCGTACGCCCCGGCGATCCCGAGCAGCGGCGCACCGCGCACGGCGAGCGAACGGATCGCCTCCACCAGCGCGGGCGCGTCCGTACAGACCAGCTCGACCTCCTCGGCCGGCAGCCTTGTCTGGTCGAGAAGGACCAGTACGGGGCCTTCAGGTGGTTCGTCCCACCGGATCGCCGGGATCTCGTGCGGCTTGCTGTCCTCGCCGGATTGCGCGTACCGATCAGCCATGCGGTCAGTCTGCCCTTTGTCCGGCGGACAATTGAAGGTGTCCAGCCCATACCGCGGCCGGTACCTCTGCGGCCACCCCATGGCACGATGGCTGCCAACCTGCCGCCGCGACCGCGGACGGGCACCGTGAAGGAGCGACGATGAAAGACACTCCGGGCTGGGCCTCGCCCGGATCCGCCCCGTCCGACGGCCAGGAACCCGGCGCGTCCGGCCCTGCCGAGCCCGCAGACCGTCCCGACCCCGCGCAGCAACCGGGACCCGACCCACAGGGCACCGGCTCGAAGTGGTCCAAGGAGCAGCCGCCGGCCGGCCAGTGGTCCGCCCCGACCGGACCCGAGGCCCCCGGCCAGACCCCGCCACCCCCACCGCCCGGCCCGGGCTGGGGCACCACCCCTCCTGCCGGCACCGGCGGGTTCGGCGGTGGCTCTCAGGGCTACAACGCCCCGGGCGGACACGGCTCCTGGGGCAGCGGCTGGGGCGGCCCGCCGCCCGCTGCCAAGCCCGGCGTGATCCCGCTGCGCCCCCTCGGCGTCGGCGAGATCCTCGACGGCGCGGTCTCCACCATGCGCACCTACTGGCGCACGGTCCTGGGCATCTCCCTGACCGTCGCGATCGTGACGGAAATCCTCGTCATCCTCCTTCAGGGCTTCGTCCTGAACGACCTCGCCGGCAGTGAGGCCCTCAACGACCCGGACGCCACCCTCAGCGAGGTCACCCGGGCCACGGGCGACGCCCTGCTCAGCTCCAGCGTGATCTTCCTGATCTCGGTGATCGGCGCGATCATTGCGACCGCCCTGCTGACGACGGTCACCAGCCGCGCGGTGCTCGGCAAGTCCGTGACCACCGGCGAGGCCTGGCGCGACGCCCGTCCTCAGGTGCTGCCGCTGTTCGGCCTGCTCCTCCTGCTGCTGCTCATGACCTTCGGCCTGGTGTTCGTGGGTGCCCTGCCCGGCATCCTCGTGGTCGTCTCGGGCTCCGGTGCTGCGGGCGGAGCGCTCGCGATCCTGGGCATCCTCGGCGCGGGCATCGTCGCAATGTGGCTGTGGTTCCGCTTCTCCCTCGCCTCGCCCGCGCTGATGCTGGAGAAGCAGGGCATCGTGAAGGCGCTGAGCCGCTCCGTGAAGCTGGTCCGCGGCTCCTGGTGGCGCGTCTTCGGCATCCAGCTGCTCGCCACGCTCATCGCGAACATCGTCGCGGCGATCGTCGTCATCCCCTTCACCTTCCTCGCCGCCGCGTTCAGCGGTGACGGCGCCACCGCCTTCCTCGACGGCAGCTCCGACTTCGGCTGGACGTTCCTCATCATCAGCGGCATCGGCTCGGTGATCGGCTCCATGATCACCTTCCCGATCACGGCCGGCGTCACCGTCCTGCTCTACATCGACCAGCGCATCCGCCGCGAGGCCCTCGACCTCGAACTGGCCCGCGCAGCCGGCGTCCAGGACCACAGCGCTGGCACCGGCATCCCGGGGAGCTGAACCGGTGAGCCTGGCGGGGGGAGTTCTCACAACAGCGTCAGCACTGTCGCTGACGGCACGCTCGGCCGACGAGCCACCACTGACGATCCCGCGCGATCCCGCGCGGGAGGCGGCCCGTCGCGAGCTGTCCAAGCAGATGTACCACGAGCACGAACCCAGCTGGTTCCAGCGAGCCCTGGACGCCTTCTGGGCCTGGGTCGAGGACTTGTTCAACAGCGCCTCGACCGTGACGCCCGGGGGACCGCTCGGCCTGGTCGTCATCATCCTGGTCGTCGTCGCGGTCCTGGGCGCCCTGTGGTGGCGCCTGGGCACTCCGCGCCGCCAACCCACGTCCTCCGCCGCCCTGTTCGACGACCGCCCCCGCAGCGCCGCCGAACACCGGTCCGCCGCCGAGGCGCACGCCGCCCAGGGCCACTGGAACCAGGCCGTCCAGGAACGCATGCGCGCCATCGTCCGCTCCCTCGAGGAGCGCGCACTTCTCGACGTACGCCCCGGGCGCACCGCGGACGAGGCCGCCGCCGAAGCAGGCCGTTCACTGCCCGCCCACAGGGACCGACTGCGCACCGCCGCACGGGACTTCGACGACGTGACGTACGGCGGCAGGACCGCGACCCAGCAGGCGTACCAGCGCATCGCGGAACTCGACCGCGACCTGGAGAGCAGCAAGCCACAACTCGCCGGCAGCACCCCCAGTACGGCACCCAACGCCCGCCAGGGAGCCGCCGAATGACCACCGGGGCCACGCTCCAGTCCACCTCGGCCTCGCCCACCCCGCGCCAGGTGTGGACCCGCGCGCGAGGCATCGCCCTCGCCGTCGTACTCCTCCTCGTGGCGGCCGTCGTGATCGCCACGATCCGCTCCGACTCCCGGCACGGCACCCTCGACCCACGCTCCGCCGACCCCAAGGGCAGCCGGGCCGTCGCCGAACTCCTCGCCGACCGCGGCGTGGACACGCGTGTGGTCACCACCCTGGACGACGCGCGCGCCGCGGCCGCCCCGGACACCACCCTCCTGGTCGCCTCCCCAGACCTTCTGACGCACCGTCAACAGTCCTGGCTGCGCTCGTCGACCGCCGGCTCCGGCGGCCGTACCGTACTCGTCGCCCCCGGCAGCTGGTCCGTCGAACGGCTCATCCCCGGCGTCACCGCGGACCCCGCCACCAGCCTCGCCTCGGAGCTCTCCCCCGCCTGCACCCTGCCCGCCGCCCGGCGCGCAGGCACCGCCGACCTGGGCGGAGTCCGCTACACGACCACCCACCTCGACGCCGACGAGTGCTACCCGAGCGAGCGCCTCGCCACCCTGCTGCGCGTCCCGGACTCCACCGGGGACGGCGCCGGCGACACCGTCGTCCTCGGCGCGCCCGACGTCCTCAACAACGACCGTCTCGACGAGCAGGGCAACGCCTCGCTCTCGCTCCAACTCCTCGGTTCCCGCCCCCACTTGGTCTGGTACCTCCCCTCGCTCTCCGACACGTCGGCCGCCGACTCGGACGACGAACGCAGCTTCCTCGACCTGCTCCCCTCGGGCTGGCTCTGGGGCACACTGCAGCTCTTCATCGCCGCAGGCCTGGCCGCCCTCTGGCGGGCACGCCGACTCGGCCCCCTCGTGCCCGAAAAACTCCCCGTGGCGATCCGCGCCTCCGAAACCGTCGAAGGCCGCGCCCGCCTCTACCGCAAGGCGAACGCCCGCGACCGCGCGGCCGCCGCTCTTCGCTCCACCACCCGCACGCGCCTCGCCCCCCTCGTAGGTGTCCCCGTCACCCAGGCGCACATGCCCGAGGCCCTGCTCCCCGCGCTGTCCGCCCACCTCCACCACCACGGGGACGGACAGACCCTGCACACCCTCCTCTTCGGCCCGCCGCCCAGCGACGACGCAGCACTCATCGCCCTCGCCGACCAACTCGACGCCCTCGAAAGAGAGGTACGCCGTCCATGATGGACCCGACCACTGACAACGCCGGGAACACCGGGGATCCGGGCACCGCCCGCGCCTCCCTGGAGGCCCTGCGCGCCGAGATCGCCAAAGCCGTGGTCGGCCAGGACCCCGCCGTGACCGGCCTCGTCGTCGCACTCCTGTGCCGCGGCCACGTCCTCCTCGAAGGCGTTCCCGGCGTCGCCAAGACCCTCCTCGTACGCGCCCTCGCCTCCGCACTCGAACTCGACACCAAGCGCGTCCAGTTCACCCCCGACCTCATGCCGAGCGACGTGACGGGCTCCCTCGTCTACGACACCCGCTCCGCCGAGTTCTCCTTCCAGCCCGGCCCGGTCTTCACCAACCTCCTCCTGGCCGACGAGATCAACCGGACTCCCCCCAAGACCCAGTCGTCCCTCCTGGAAGCCATGGAGGAACGCCAGGTCACCGTCGACGGCACGCCCCGCCCGCTCCCCGACCCGTTCCTGGTCGCAGCAACCCAGAACCCGGTGGAGTACGAGGGCACTTACCCCCTCCCCGAAGCCCAGCTGGACCGTTTCCTCCTCAAGCTCACGATCCCGCTCCCCTCCCGCCAGGACGAGATCGGCATCCTCACCCGCCACGCAGAGGGCTTCAACCCGCGCGACCTGCGCGCCGCCGGCGTACGCCCCGTAGCGGGCCCCGCGGACCTGGAAGCGGCACGCGCGGCCGTGGCCAAGACGACGGTCTCCCCGGAGATCACGGCCTACGTGGTCGACATCTGCCGAGCCACCCGGGAATCCCCCTCCCTCACCCTCGGGGTCTCCCCCCGCGGCGCCACGGCCCTCCTGGCCACCGCCCGCGCGTGGGCGTGGCTCACAGGCCGCGACTACGTCATCCCCGACGACGTGAAGGCCCTGGCCCTCCCCACCCTCCGCCACCGCGTACAACTCCGCCCGGAGGCCGAGATGGAAGGCGTCACCGCCGACTCCGTGATCAACGCGATCCTCACCCACGTCCCCGTCCCGCGCTGATGGCACTCACCGGACGCGCCGCACTCCTCGCGGCCCTGGGCTCCCTCCCCGTAGGCATCTGGGACCCCAGCTGGACGGGCATCCTTGCGGTCAACGCCCCCTTGGTGGCGGCCTGCGCCTGCGACTTCGCGCTGGCCGCACCCGTACGCCGCCTCGGCCTGACCCGCTCAGGCGACACCTCCGTACGCCTGGGCGAAACGGCCGACGTCACCCTCACGATCACCAACCCGTCCAGCCGCCCCCTCCGCGCCCACCTCCGCGACGCCTGGCCCCCCAGCAGCTGGCAGCCGGGCACAGAGGTAGCGGCCTCCCGCCACCGCGTGACGGTCCCCGCAGGCGAACGCCGCCGCATCACCACCCGCCTACGCCCCACCCGCCGCGGCGACCGCCAGGCCGACCGCGTGACGATCCGTTCCTACGGCCCCCTGCACCTCTTCTCCCGCCAGGGCACCCACAACGTCCCCTGGACGGTACGGGTCCTCCCCCCATTCACAAGCCGCAAGCACCTCCCCTCCAAACTGGCCCGCCTGCGAGAACTCGACGGCCGCACCAGCGTGCTCACCCGCGGCGAGGGCACTGAATTCGACAGCCTGCGCGAATACGTCCCCGGCGACGACACCCGCTCCATCGACTGGCGCGCAACAGCCCGCCAGTCCACGGTCGCCGTACGCACCTGGCGCCCCGAACGCGACCGCCACATCCTCCTCGTCCTGGACACCGGCCGAACCTCAGCAGGCCGCGTCGGCGACGCTCCCCGCCTGGACGCCTCCATGGACGCAGCACTGCTCCTGGCCGCCCTCGCCTCCCGCGCCGGCGACCGAGTGGACCTACTCGCCTACGACCGCCGAGTACGAGCCCTCGTCCAGGGCCGCACAGCAGGAGACGTCCTTCCCTCTCTGGTAAACGCGATGGCCACACTGGAACCCGAGCTGATCGAAACGGATGCCCGAGGCCTGACGGCCACGGCTCTCCGTACGGCCCCCCGCCACTCCCTGATCGTGCTGCTCACGACCCTCGACGCGGCCCCCATCGAGGAGGGACTGCTCCCGGTGCTGTCCCAACTCACCCAGCGCCACACAGTTCTGCTGGCCTCGGTAGCGGACCCCCACATCGCACGCATGGCAACCGCACGCGGAAACACAGACGCCGTATACGAGGCCGCAGCCGCCGCCCAGGCCCAAAGCGAACGCCACCGCACGGCAGAACAACTCCGCCGTCACGGCGTCACTGTCGTCGACGCCACACCAGAAGAACTCGCGCCGGCACTGGCAGACGCGTATCTGGCCCTCAAAACGGCGGGACGCCTGTAACCGGGGATTTTCCGAAGGGGCTCTCCTTTCAGAGAGCCCCGAAACTATGCGTTGCGCAACCCACCACAAACGCAGAAAGGCCCACACCTTATGGTGTGGGCCTTTCTCACAATTTGTTCGGCGGCGTCCTACTCTCCCACAGGGTCCCCCCTGCAGTACCATCGGCGCTGTAAGGCTTAGCTTCCGGGTTCGGAATGTAACCGGGCGTTTCCCTCACGCTATAACCACCGAAACACTATGAAACTGTCAGCCGCACCGCATGTGGCCATACGGGGCTGTTCGTGGTTTCAGAACCAACACAGTGGACGCGAGCATCTATGGACAAGCCCTCGGCCTATTAGTACCGGTCACCTCCACACGTTGCCGTGCTTCCAGATCCGGCCTATCAACCCAGTCGTCTACTGGGAGCCTTACCCCATCAAGTGGGTGGGAATACTCATCTCGAAGCAGGCTTCCCGCTTAGATGCTTTCAGCGGTTATCCCTCCCGAACGTAGCCAACCAGCCATGCCCTTGGCAGAACAACTGGCACACCAGAGGTTCGTCCGTCCCGGTCCTCTCGTACTAGGGACAGCCCTTCTCAATATTCCTGCGCGCGCAGCGGATAGGGACCGAACTGTCTCACGACGTTCTAAACCCAGCTCGCGTACCGCTTTAATGGGCGAACAGCCCAACCCTTGGGACCGACTCCAGCCCCAGGATGCGACGAGCCGACATCGAGGTGCCAAACCATCCCGTCGATATGGACTCTTGGGGAAGATCAGCCTGTTATCCCCGGGGTACCTTTTATCCGTTGAGCGACGGCGCTTCCACAAGCCACCGCCGGATCACTAGTCCCGACTTTCGTCCCTGCTCGACCCGTCGGTCTCACAGTCAAGCTCCCTTGTGCACTTACACTCAACACCTGATTGCCAACCAGGCTGAGGGAACCTTTGGGCGCCTCCGTTACTCTTTAGGAGGCAACCGCCCCAGTTAAACTACCCATCAGACACTGTCCCTGATCCGGATCACGGACCCAGGTTAGACATCCAGCACGACCAGAGTGGTATTTCAACGATGACTCCCCCTGAACTGGCGTCCAGAGTTCACAGTCTCCCACCTATCCTACACAAGCCGAACCGAACACCAATATCAAACTGTAGTAAAGGTCCCGGGGTCTTTCCGTCCTGCTGCGCGAAACGAGCATCTTTACTCGTAGTGCAATTTCACCGGGCCTATGGTTGAGACAGTCGAGAAGTCGTTACGCCATTCGTGCAGGTCGGAACTTACCCGACAAGGAATTTCGCTACCTTAGGATGGTTATAGTTACCACCGCCGTTTACTGGCGCTTAAGTTCTCAGCTTCGCCAGGACGAATCCTGACTAACCGGTCCCCTTAACGTTCCAGCACCGGGCAGGCGTCAGTCCGTATACATCGCCTTACGGCTTCGCACGGACCTGTGTTTTTAGTAAACAGTCGCTTCTCGCTGGTCTCTGCGGCCACCCCCAGCTCAGGAAGCAAGTTCCCTCACCAGTGATGGCCCCCCTTCTCCCGAAGTTACGGGGGCATTTTGCCGAGTTCCTTAACCATAGTTCACCCGAACGCCTCGGTATTCTCTACCTGACCACCTGAGTCGGTTTAGGGTACGGGCCGCCATGAAACTCGCTAGAGGCTTTTCTCGACAGCATAGGATCATCCACTTCACCACAATCGGCTCGGCATCAGGTCTCAGCCTTGTGTGCGACGGATTTACCTACCGCACGGCCTACACCCTTACCCCGGGACAACCACCGCCCGGGCTGGACTACCTTCCTGCGTCACCCCATCACTCACCTACTACAGGTCTGGTCCGTCGGCTCCACCACTCCCCTTTGCCCGAAGGCTCCAGGGCGGCTTCACGGACTTAGCATCGCCTGGTTCAATGTTTGACGCTTCACAGCGGGTACCGGAATATCAACCGGTTATCCATCGACTACGCCTGTCGGCCTCGCCTTAGGTCCCGACTTACCCTGGGCAGATCAGCTTGACCCAGGAACCCTTAGTCAATCGGCGCACACGTTTCTCACGTGTGAATCGCTACTCATGCCTGCATTCTCACTCGTGAACCGTCCACCACTGCCTTCCGGCGCGGCTTCACCCGGCACACGACGCTCCCCTACCCATCACAGCACCCGTTGGGGCTATTTGCTGCAATGACACGACTTCGGCGGTACGCTTGAGCCCCGCTACATTGTCGGCGCGGAATCACTAGACCAGTGAGCTATTACGCACTCTTTCAAGGGTGGCTGCTTCTAAGCCAACCTCCTGGTTGTCTCTGCGACTCCACATCCTTTCCCACTTAGCGTACGCTTAGGGGCCTTAGTCGATGCTCTGGGCTGTTTCCCTCTCGACCATGGAGCTTATCCCCCACAGTCTCACTGCCGCGCTCTCACTTACCGGCATTCGGAGTTTGGCTAAGGTCAGTAACCCGGTAGGGCCCATCGCCTATCCAGTGCTCTACCTCCGGCAAGAAACACACGACGCTGCACCTAAATGCATTTCGGGGAGAACCAGCTATCACGGAGTTTGATTGGCCTTTCACCCCTAACCACAGGTCATCCCCCAGGTTTTCAACCCTGGTGGGTTCGGTCCTCCACGAAGTCTTACCTCCGCTTCAACCTGCCCATGGCTAGATCACTCCGCTTCGGGTCTTGAGCGCGCTACTGAATCGCCCTATTCGGACTCGCTTTCGCTACGGCTTCCCCACACGGGTTAACCTCGCAACACACCGCAAACTCGCAGGCTCATTCTTCAAAAGGCACGCAGTCACGAGAATGTGCAAGCACATTCCGACGCTCCCACGGCTTGTAGGCACACGGTTTCAGGTACTATTTCACTCCCCTCCCGGGGTACTTTTCACCATTCCCTCACGGTACTATCCGCTATCGGTCACCAGGGAATATTTAGGCTTAGCGGGTGGTCCCGCCAGATTCACACGGGATTTCTCGGGCCCCGTGCTACTTGGGTGTCTCTCAAACGAGCCGCTGATGTTTCGACTACGGGGGTCTTACCCTCTACGCCGGACCTTTCGCATGTCCTTCGCCTACATCAACGGTTTCTGACTCGTCTCACAGCCGGCAGACTGTGAAAGAGAGATCCCACAACCCCGTATACGCAACCCCTGCCGGGTCTCACACGTATACGGTTTAGCCTCATCCAGTTTCGCTCGCCACTACTCCCGGAATCACGGTTGTTTTCTCTTCCTGCGGGTACTGAGATGTTTCACTTCCCCGCGTTCCCTCCACACTGCCTATGTGTTCAGCAGCGGGTGACAGCCCATGACGACTGCCGGGTTTCCCCATTCGGAAACCCCCGGATCAAAGCCTGGTTGACGACTCCCCGGGGACTATCGTGGCCTCCCACGTCCTTCATCGGTTCCTGGTGCCAAGGCATCCACCGTGCGCCCTTAAAAACTTGGCCACAGATGCTCGCGTCCACTGTGCAGTTCTCAAACAACGACCAGTACACCGTCACACACCACCTCAGTGGTGCTTCACCGGCGCCGGCAACCGAAGCACAACCTTGCGGCCGTTACTTCAGACACCCAACAGCGTGCCCGACCAGATCCCGTCCGGAGATCATGCTTTCCACGCTCTTGCGAGCAGTACTTGCAGCCTCCGACCCGGAAACCCGGCCGAATAATCAACGTTCCACCCATGAGCAACCACCGCAGAACGTTTGCCTGCGTAGTGGCCTCTGACCTCGCCCCGAAGGACTCGGTAAGAAGTGCTCCTTAGAAAGGAGGTGATCCAGCCGCACCTTCCGGTACGGCTACCTTGTTACGACTTCGTCCCAATCGCCAGTCCCACCTTCGACAGCTCCCTCCCACAAGGGGTTGGGCCACCGGCTTCGGGTGTTACCGACTTTCGTGACGTGACGGGCGGTGTGTACAAGGCCCGGGAACGTATTCACCGCAGCAATGCTGATCTGCGATTACTAGCAACTCCGACTTCATGGGGTCGAGTTGCAGACCCCAATCCGAACTGAGACAGGCTTTTTGAGATTCGCTCCACCTCACGGTATCGCAGCTCATTGTACCTGCCATTGTAGCACGTGTGCAGCCCAAGACATAAGGGGCATGATGACTTGACGTCGTCCCCACCTTCCTCCGAGTTGACCCCGGCGGTCTCCTGTGAGTCCCCATCACCCCGAAGGGCATGCTGGCAACACAGAACAAGGGTTGCGCTCGTTGCGGGACTTAACCCAACATCTCACGACACGAGCTGACGACAGCCATGCACCACCTGTACACCGACCACAAGGGGGGCACTATCTCTAATGCTTTCCGGTGTATGTCAAGCCTTGGTAAGGTTCTTCGCGTTGCGTCGAATTAAGCCACATGCTCCGCTGCTTGTGCGGGCCCCCGTCAATTCCTTTGAGTTTTAGCCTTGCGGCCGTACTCCCCAGGCGGGGAACTTAATGCGTTAGCTGCGGCACCGACGACGTGGAATGTCGCCAACACCTAGTTCCCACCGTTTACGGCGTGGACTACCAGGGTATCTAATCCTGTTCGCTCCCCACGCTTTCGCTCCTCAGCGTCAGTAATGGCCCAGAGATCCGCCTTCGCCACCGGTGTTCCTCCTGATATCTGCGCATTTCACCGCTACACCAGGAATTCCGATCTCCCCTACCACACTCTAGCTAGCCCGTATCGAATGCAGACCCGGGGTTAAGCCCCGGGCTTTCACACCCGACGTGACAAGCCGCCTACGAGCTCTTTACGCCCAATAATTCCGGACAACGCTTGCGCCCTACGTATTACCGCGGCTGCTGGCACGTAGTTAGCCGGCGCTTCTTCTGCAGGTACCGTCACTTTCGCTTCTTCCCTGCTGAAAGAGGTTTACAACCCGAAGGCCGTCATCCCTCACGCGGCGTCGCTGCATCAGGCTTTCGCCCATTGTGCAATATTCCCCACTGCTGCCTCCCGTAGGAGTCTGGGCCGTGTCTCAGTCCCAGTGTGGCCGGTCGCCCTCTCAGGCCGGCTACCCGTCGTCGCCTTGGTGAGCCATTACCTCACCAACAAGCTGATAGGCCGCGGGCTCATCCTTCACCGCCGGAGCTTTCAACCTTCACAGATGCCAGTGAAGGTGGTATCCGGTATTAGACCCCGTTTCCAGGGCTTGTCCCAGAGTGAAGGGCAGATTGCCCACGTGTTACTCACCCGTTCGCCACTAATCCCCACCGAAGTGGTTCATCGTTCGACTTGCATGTGTTAAGCACGCCGCCAGCGTTCGTCCTGAGCCAGGATCAAACTCTCCGTGAATGTTTTCCCGTAATCGGGACGACACACACGAGAGCGGAACAGCCAGGCGGAATAAGCCCGGCCGTTCACAGCGTCCTCGCTGTGTTTATTTCAAAGGAACCTCGCCACCGGGAACTAATGTTTCCGGTAGACGGGGTATCAACATATCTGGCGTTGATTTTTGGCACGCTGTTGAGTTCTCAAGGAACGGACGCTTCCTTTGTACTCACCCTCTCGGGCTTTCCTCCGGGCGCTTCCCTTCGGTCTTGCGTTTCCGACTCTATCAGACCTTTTCTCGATCCGATTTCCTCGGTGCTTTCCAGGTTTCCGCTCTCGCGTTTCCCTTTCCGGCGACTCCGACTTTATCAGAAGTTCCGGGCTGGATTGACCAGCCACTCTTTTCTGAATCATCAGGAGGGGCTTCTCGGGAATCGATGTTCCACCGAAGCAGATAGATAGTCACTCTGCCCGGCTGGACTCTCATCCGTTTCCAGGCAACTGTTCTAATCTACCTCCCCACCAGGTCCGTGTCAACGGCTCTTGTGGGGCGAAGAGGAGACTAGCAGCTCAGCGGGCGTGCCCGCACATCAGGCGGCGGTGGGAACCGTGGCGCTGCGCTCGGCGGCCTCGACGTCGCCCGTCTCCCCCGCTCGGGCGGCACGACCGCCGAGGACATAGACGTATGCGAGGAAGGCCAGCTCAGCGGCGACGCCGATGCTGATGCGCGCCCAAGTGGGCAAGCCGGATGGGGTGACGAAGCCTTCGATGGCGCCGGAGATGAAGAGGACCAAAGCGAGGCCTATTGCCATGCCTATTGCGGCTCGGCCTTCCTCGGCGAGGGCCGAGCGTCGGGTGCGGGGGCCCGGGTCGATGAGGGTCCAGCCGAGGCGTAGGCCTGTGCCGGCGGCGACGAAGACCGCGGTCAGTTCGAGGAGGCCGTGCGGCAGGACGAGGCCGAGGAAGGTGTCGAGGCGACCTGCTGAGGACATCAGGCCGAAGCCGACACCGAGGTTGAGCATGTTCTGGAAGAGGATCCACAGCACTGGGAGGCCGAGGAAGACTCCGAGGATCAGGCAGAGGGCGGCGGCCCAGGCGTTGTTCGTCCAGACCTGGGCTGCGAAGGAAGCCGCGGGATGGCTGGAGTAGTACGTCTCGTACTGCCCGCCGGGGCGGGTGAGCTCGCGTAGTTCGCTGGGGGCCGCGATGGTGGCCTGTACTTCGGGATGGGTGCCGATCCACCAGCCCAGGAGGGCCGCGACCAGGGTGGACAGGAGCGCCGTGGGTACCCACCAGTGGCGCGCTCGGTACACGGCGGCCGGGAATCCGTATGCGAGGAAGCGGGTGACATCGCGCCATGAGGCGCGTCGCGTGCCTGTCACCGCGCTACGCGCGCGGGCCACGAGCTGGCTGAGCCGGCCGGTCAACTGCGGGTCGGGCGCGCTGGACTGGATCAGGGAAAGGTGGGTGGCGGTGCGCTGGTAGAGGGCGACGAGTTCGTCGGCCTCGGCGCCGGTGAGGCGGCGCTGGCGCCCGAGGAGGGCGTCGAGGCGGTCCCACTCGGCTCGGTGGGCGGTGACGAAGACGTCGAGGTCCATCTGGTTTTCTGCTCCTCGGCTGTTCGTCGGCGACTCGTCGTAGGTGTCAGCTTGTCGTACTGCGGCGCGATGCGCCCTCAGCTTGGCAGACTGGCCATTTCAGGGGCAGGTCAGGGGAAGGACGGTCGGCGTGAGTGAGCTGGTGACGGGCGAGGCGGTGGCGCTGGAGTTGCGCCCCGCGAAGCTGCCCAGCAGGGCCTTGGCCGTGCTGCTTGATCTGGCCGTGGCGGTGATCGCCTACATCGTCGTGACCATTGGCGTTGTGGCTGCCACCGCTTCTCTGGACGAGGCGGCGCAGACCGCGCTGTCGATCGCGATGTTCGTTCTGCTGCTGGTCGGCGGGCCGATCGCGGTCGAGACGCTCAGCCATGGGCGCTCGCTCGGGAAGCTTGCGTGCGGCTTGAGGGTCGTTCGCGACGACGGTGGGCCGATCCGGTTCCGGCACGCGCTGGTGCGTGGCCTCATAGGCGTGATCGAGATTCTGATGACGCTCGGTGTCGTCGCCGTCATCGCCTCGCTGGTGTCCGCGCGCGGGCGGCGGCTCGGGGACGTCTTCGCCGGGACTCTCGTCGTACGGGAGCGGGTGCCCCTCGCGCGGACGGGGTTCGTTCCGCCGCCTCCGCCATGGCTGGCCGGGCGGTTCTCGGGGCTTGATCTGTCGGCGGTTCCCGATGGTCTGTGGCTCGCCATTCGCCAGTACCTGACGCGGATGCAGCAACTCGACCCGCAGGTGGGGTGGAGCATGGCGGAGCAGCTCGCCGCGGATCTCGTGGCGCGTACGGGCACTCCGGCGCCGCAGGGTGTTCCGCCGGCGGCGTATCTGGCGGCAGTTCTGCAGGAGCGGCAGGCGCGGGAGGCACGGCGGGCCTTCAGCCACGGGTCGTTCGACGGTGGTGCGCCCTCTGTGAGTGGTGCGGGGGCCGGGGCCGGTGGGCCTGGCGCGTACGGTCCACCGGTTGTGCCGACCGCCGCCGCTGCTGCGGTGCCTCCGACTTCCCCATACGGCGCGGAAGGGGATCGTTCCTCGGCGCCGTATGACGCCCCGGCGGACGACCGGCCCTCCACGGGCTTCGCTCCGCCGGCTTAGGTCGTCCCGAGCCAGGGTCCGTCGCTCAAGCGAACGTCGACGGCGGCGATTTCAGGTCCTCCAGCTCGATGCCGGGTGCCGCGAGGACCACGTCGCCCGCGATGTGTACGGCGTGCTGTTCGCCGGTGTCCAGGGCTGTGACCTGGTATTCGTCCACGGTCAGAGGGCCGTTGTCAGTGGCGTGTGTTTCTCTGTTCACCAGGGCCCAGGACTGGTCCACGGTGCGGGGGGCGAGGACCGGGTCCGTGAGGGCCAGGAGGCGTACGCGGGTTGCTGAGGCGGAGGGGGTGAGGCGCAGGAGGCGAGTGGTGGCGATGAGGAACGCGGGGGATGCCCCGGTGAAGGCATGGGCGCGCACATTGCCTTCCGTGGCCTGAGCCCCGGTGGGGTCGGTACGGACCCAGGTGACGCCGTCGATGGCGGCTCCGCGTACCTGCCAGCCGCCGGCGTGGAGTTCGAGACGGATGGGGCGGCCGAGTTCGTCCAGGGCGAGGTCGACGGAGCCGCTGTGATCGCCCGCAGGGGTGGTCAGCTGGGAGACGTAGCGCCAGCCGGACGGGCCGGGGGCGCAGTGGAAGTGCTCTTCTGCGAGGGGGGTGTGATCGTGCGGATCGTGGAGCGAATAACGGCCGCGGGGCATCGGGGTCCTGGGTCTTGACGGGTTGGTCCGCCCACGCGGGCCACGAGGGTCGCGCGGGCTGAAACGGCTGCACGGGTCAAAGGGGCAGGCCCCCGGCACGGGGGTGCGGGGGCCTGCCTCGGAGGATCTGCTGCCGATGAGCGTGCGCCGCTGGGCAGCAGCCTGGTTCGGCGGCGGCTCAGCGGCGGGTCGGCTCAGTAGCGGTAGTGGTCCGGCTTGTAGGGGCCCTCGACCTCGACGCCGATGTACGCGGCCTGCTCGGGGCGGAGCTGGGTCAGTTTCACGCCGAGCGAGTCCAGGTGCAGGCGGGCGACCTTCTCGTCCAGGTGCTTGGGCAGCGTGTACACGCCGGTCGGGTAGGTGTCCGGCTTGGTGAACAGCTCGATCTGGGCCAGTGTCTGGTCCGCGAAGGAGTTGGACATCACGAAGGACGGGTGACCGGTGGCGTTGCCCAGGTTCAGCAGGCGGCCCTCGGAGAGGACGATCAGCACCTTGCCGTCGGGGAACTTCCAGGTGTGGACCTGCGGCTTGACCTCGTCCTTGACGATGCCCGGGATCTTGGCGAGGCCGGCCATGTCGATCTCGTTGTCGAAGTGGCCGATGTTGCCGACGATCGCCTGGTGCTTCATCTTGGCCATGTCCGAGGCCATGATGATGTCCTTGTTGCCGGTCGTGGTGATGAAGATGTCGGCCTTGTCGACGACCTCGTCGAGGGTCGTGACCTGGTAGCCGTCCATCGCCGCCTGGAGGGCGCAGATCGGGTCGATCTCGGTGATGATCACGCGGGCGCCCTGTCCGCGCAGGGACTCCGCGCAGCCCTTGCCCACGTCGCCGTAGCCGCAGACGACCGCGGTCTTGCCGCCGATCAGGACGTCGGTGGCGCGGTTGATGCCGTCGATCAGGGAGTGGCGGCAGCCGTACTTGTTGTCGAACTTCGACTTGGTGACGGCGTCGTTCACGTTGATCGCCGGGAACAGGAGGACGCCGTCGCGCTGCATCTCGTACAGGCGGTGGACGCCGGTCGTGGTCTCCTCGGTCACGCCGCGGATCTCGGAGGCGAGCTGGGTCCACTTCTGGGAGCCGTCGGTGATGGTGCGGTTCAGGAGTTCGAGGATGACGCGGTGTTCGTCGTTCTCGGCGGTGTCGACCGAGGGGACCTTGCCGGCCTTCTCGTACTCGACGCCCTTGTGGACGAGGAGGGTGGCGTCACCGCCGTCGTCCAGGATCATGTTCGGGCCGCCGGTGGGGGTGTTCGGCCAGGTCAGCGCCTGCTCCGTGCACCACCAGTACTCCTCCAGGGTCTCGCCCTTCCAGGCGAAGACCGGGACGCCCTGGGGGTTGTCCACGGTGCCGTTCGGGCCGACGGCGACGGCGGCGGCCGCGTGGTCCTGGGTGGAGAAGATGTTGCAGGACACCCAACGGACCTGGGCGCCCAGGGCGACCAGGGTCTCGATCAGGACGGCGGTCTGCACGGTCATGTGCAGTGAGCCCATGATGCGGGCGCCGGCCAGCGGCTGGGTGGCGGCGAACTCCTTGCGGATCGCCATCAGGCCGGGCATCTCGTGCTCGGCGAGGGTGATCTCCTTGCGGCCGAAGTCGGCCAGGGAGAGATCGGCGACCTTGAAGTCCTGTCGGTTCTCGACAGTCGTCATTACGAGCTGCTCCTCGGGGTTGGGTCGAGGGTGGGTACGGCTGGTCTGCACGGCGGCGGACACCGGGGTGCCCGAAGAGGACACAGGCATGCCCGCGTACGCGCAGCGCAGTCCGTCGGAGGCCCTCTCTCCCTCGGCCGGTCCGCGTCGGGACCGCCCGACCGCCATCAGCAGCGACGTCTGGCTCTGTCCCAAGCTACACCGGGACGCCCGGGAGCCACAGCGGGAGGCCTGGGCGTTCCTGGTCTGTCTTGTCCGGCTCCGTACAGATCGCGCCATCAGGGCATCCGGGGGTGGGAGGGCGGCGGCCGTTCACGGGTCGGTGCGGTGGGGCGGTGGCGGTCGTGGGCGGGGGTGCTGTGCGGGAGCGATAACAGGACACCAACGAACGGCGCACAGGAGGCGGCAAACCCGGGCGAAGCGCCACTTTCGCCCCTTTGAGGCTGCGGCTGGGTGGTGCAGGATGCCCAGGAGATCTGAACAACTGATCGATCTTGCGGGACGTCCGGGACGGCGATCCGCACCAACAAAGGCGTTAGGAGATCGACGTGACCAGTCCGGCCGGCCCTCCCCCCACGGGCGGCGGCAGCGGCGAGCAGAAGCGGTTGAAGCTGCTCGCGGTGACCGCATGCCCGACCGGCATTGCCCACACGTACATGGCGGCGGAAAAGCTCGCGCAGGCTGCCGAGAGCCGCGGTATCGACATGAAGGTGGAGACGCAGGGATCCATCGGGGCTGAAAACGTCCTCGATGACAACGATGTCAAGCACGCGGACGGCATCATCGTCGCCGCGGACAAGGATGTGGACCTGAGCCGTTTCGCGGGCAAGCGGGTCCTTACGGTCGGTGTGGCCGAGGGCATACGCCACCCCGAGCGGCTGATCGAGCAGGTGCTGTCGGCGCCGGTGCATGAGGCAGGGGCGGTCACCGCGGCCTCGGGGGCCGGCGGTGGCAAGGAGCGGAGCGTCGGGTACAAGGCGCTGATGAACGGGGTCAGTTACATGATCCCGTTCGTCGTGGTCGGCGGGCTGCTGATCGCGATCTCGCTCTCGCTCGGCGGGCACACGGACCCGTCGGGCGGTCTGGTCATCCCGAAGGACTCCTTCTGGATGGACGTGAACAACATCGGTGTCATCGGGTTCACGCTGATGGTGCCGATCCTGTCCGGTTACATCGCGTATGCCATCGGGGATCGGCCCGCGCTGGTGCCGGGCATGATCGGTGGCTGGATCGCCAACACCGGGGAGTTGTACGACTCCAAGGCGGGCGCCGGGTTCATCGGGGCGATCGTGACCGGGTTCCTCGCCGGGTATCTGGTGTTGTGGATCAAGAAGGTCAAGGTTCCGAAGTTCGCGCAGCCGATCATGCCGATCATCGTGATCCCGATCGTGGCGACGACGGCGCTCGGGCTGTTCTTCATCTATGTCATCGGCAAGCCGATCTCCTGGGTCTTCGAGAACCTGACCGACTGGCTCAGCGGGATGACGGGGACGAGCGCGATCCTGCTCGGCGCGATTCTCGGGCTGATGATCGCGTTCGACATGGGCGGGCCGGTCAACAAGACGGCGTTCCTGTTCGGCGCCGGGCTCATCGCGACCGGCAACCAGACGGTCATGGGCATGTGCGCGGCCGCGATCCCGGTCATGCCGCTGGGTCAGGGCCTCGCCACGCTGATACGCAAGCGGCTGTACACCGAGCAAGAGCGGGAGACGGGGCTCGCCGCGCTGTTCATGGGCTGCTTCGGCATCTCCGAGGGCGCGATCCCGTTCGCCGCGGCGCGGCCCGCGCAGGTCATCCCGGCCAACATGCTCGGCGGCGCGGTCGCCGGTGCGACAGCCGGAGTCGCCGGCGTCGAGGACGCGGTGCCGCACGGCGGGCCGATCGTGGCGGTGCTGGGCGCGGTGAGCGGCGTACCGATGTTCTTCGTGGCCGTGGTGATCGGCACGGTCGTCACCGCGCTGACGACGGTTGCCCTGGTGGACATCAGTGAGCGCAGGCGGCGCGGGGAGGCTCTCGTCGGCACGGGCACGGGCACGGCCGGGCTCGAACCCGCGCTGGTCGGTGCGGGTGTCGGAGTGCCGGGCGCCGGCGCCGCTGCTGTCGTGGCGCAGGCTGCCGTACGTGAGTCGGCGGCGACCGGCACGACGAGTGGGTCGCCCGCAGGGTCGCCCGGACTGTCCACGGGTTCCGCGGACGAGTCCGAAGCCGATGATTCCCCTGCCGAGGTCCTCTCCGGCCACCTCACCGAGCGGACCGTGAAGGTGCGGCTCGATGCGGCCGACAAGGAGTCGGCGATCCGCGAGATGGCTGAACTGCTGGCAGGTACCGGCAAGGTCGTGGACGTGGACGAGCTGGTGGCGACCGCGCTGCGGCGGGAGGCGCAGGGGACGACCGGGCTCGGTGAGGAGATCGCGATTCCGCATGCCAAGACCGATGCGGTGACCGCGCCGGTCGTCGGTTTCGCGCGGTCCGTGCAGGGTGTCGAGTGGGACTCGCTGGACGGTACGAAGGCGAGGCTGGTGTTCATGATCGCCGTACCGGAGGCGGCCGCGGGCGACGAGCATCTGCGGATTCTGTCGCTGCTGTCGCGGAAGTTGATGGACGCCGGGTTCCGGGAGCGGCTGTTGGCCGCGCCGGACGAGTCGGCCGTCCTCGGGGTGTTGCGCGAGGTCGGCTAGCCGGGGCAACGGACAACGGGGCCCGCCGAACGTCTCGGCGGGCCCCGTTGGAAGCTGTCCTGCGGAACGTCAGTGCTCGGTTCCGTGGGGCGTCGGTCCGCCCGGCGCCGCGTCGCGGTCGGCACCCTTGGCCGCTTCGGCCTCGCTGTAGATGTCGGGCTCGAGGTAGATCACGCGGGCGATCGGGACCGCCTCGCGGATGCGGGCCTCGGCGGCGTTGATGGCGGAGGCGATCTCGGCGCCCGTGTCGCCCTGCGGGACGGCGATCTTGGCGGCGACCAGGAGCTCCTCGGGGCCGAGGTGGAGCGTGCGCATGTGGATGATGCGGGTGACCACGTCGCCGTCGACGATGGCGGCTTCGATCTTCTGTTCGTCCTCGGCGCCCGCGGCCTCACCGAGCAGCAGCGACTTGGTCTCGATGGCCAGGACGACCGCGATCAGGACGAGCAGAACGCCGATGCAGACGGTGCCGATGCCGTCCCAGACGCCGTCGCCGGTGAGCAGGGCCAGGCCGACGCCGCCCAGGGCGAGGATCAGGCCGACCAGCGCGCCGAGGTCCTCCAGGAGGACGACGGGCAGCTCGGGCGCCTTGGCGTGGCGGACGAACTCCTTCCAGGACTTCTTGCCCCGAAGGAGGTTGGACTCCTTGATGGCCGTACGGAAGGAGAACGTCTCGGCGATGATCGCGAAGACGAGAACGCCGACCGGCCAGTACCAGTGCTCGATCTCGTGCGGGTGCTTGATCTTCTCGTAGCCCTCGTAGAGGGCGAACATGCCGCCCACGGAGAACAGGATGATCGAGACGAGGAAGGCGTAGATGTAGCGCTCGCGGCCGTAGCCGAAGGGGTGCTGCGGGGTCGCCTCGCGCTTGGCCTTCTTGCCGCCGACCAGCAGCAGGGCCTGGTTGCCGGAGTCGGCGAGCGAGTGCACGCCTTCGGCGAGCATCGACGACGAGCCGCTGAACGCGAACGCGACGAACTTCGCTGCCGCGATCGCGAGGTTGGCGGCGAGTGCCGCCACGATCGCCTTGGTACCGCCTGACGCGCTCATGTGTCGCGTTGTCCCTTCGCCTTCGTCTTCGTACGCCTGTACGCCCGTACGTCTGCACGTCCGTACGCTGTTCAGGGCGTCGCCGAGGGGGCGTGCGGCCCTCGTTCGGCTTTGCCCGTCCTTTGCCGGTGGGCCATTGTTGCAGCCCGGTCCGACAACAGCGCGCCGGGTCGTCGGATGCGCTCGGTCAGGCGACGACCGTGGCGCGGAAGACCGTACCGGCGCCGGACACTTCGGCCTTTTCGCCGGCCGGTACGAAGACGGACCGACCGGGCGTCAGTTCGTGCTCGCCGATGCGGACCGAGCCCGCCGTGCAGAGCAGGATCTGCGGGGTCGCGCGCGTGAGGTCGTGCGCGGCGGTGCCCTCCGGGAGGACGTACCGGGACAGCCGGAACTCGTCGATGGGGGTCTCGTAGACCTCCTCGCCGTCCGGGGACGCCTCCGGGCGCAGCACCCCGGCGTCGCCGGCCTCGAAGCGGACGATGCGCAGGAGTTCGGGGACGTCGACGTGCTTGGGGGTCAGGCCGCAGCGCAGGACGTTGTCGGAGTTGGCCATGATCTCGACGCCGAGGCCGTTGAGGTAGGCGTGAGGGATGCCGGCGCCGAGGAACAGGGCCTCGCCGGGCTGCAGACGGACGTAGTTGAGGAGCATGGCGGCGATGACGCCGGGGTCGCCGGGGAAGTGGTGGGCGATGTCGGCGTACGGGGCGTAGTCGCCGCCGAGGCGGGCGCAGGCGGCCGATGCGTCGGCGACGGTGCGGGCCATCTCGTCCGGGTCGGCGGTGAGGATCGCGGTGAGCACCTCGCGCAGGGCCGCGTCCTCGGGGTGGGCGTGCAGCAGGTCGACGTACGGCTTGAGGGAGTCGACGCCGAGGCCGTCCAGCGCGTCGGCTGCCGCGATGGGGTCGCGGAAGCCGCACAGGCCGTCGAACTCGGTGAGCGCGCAGATCAGTTCGGGCTTGTGGTTGGCGTCCTTGTAGTTGCGGTGGCCGGCGTCCACCGGGATGCCCCGGCGCTCCTCGTCCTGGTAACCCTCCTTCGCCTGCTCCAGGTTGGGGTGCACCTGGAGGGAGAGCGGGGCTCCCGCGGCGAGGATCTTGAGGAGGAAGGGCAGGCGGGGGCCGAACTTCGCCACGGCCGCGGCGCCCAGCTCGCGCTCCGGGTCGGCCTCGATGACCTCGACCAGCGTGCCGCGCTCGGTGCGCGAGGGTGCGCCCGGGTGGGCGCCCATCCACATTTCCGCCTGCGGTTCGCCGGTCGGCTCGGCCCCGAGGAGCTGCGGGATCGCGGTGGTCGAACCCCAGGCGTAGGGGCGGACGGTGTTGTCGAGGCGGTCCATGCGGTTGTCTGCCTGTTCTCTGCGGGTAGGCGGGTTCTCTTCGTGGTGGACGCCGGTTCGCCTTGTGTACGCCTGCCGGTTCCTGCGGCGTACGGCTTCCAGTGCCCCCTGGGACAGATCAGGCTCCCGAAGCGAGCGCCAGGTAAACGGCGGCGAAATCCGTGATGGCGATCAGTTCCGCGAGGGTCTCCAGCTCGCCGCCTGCTTCCGGCTCCAGCTCACTGACCGGCGTGTCGTGGCTCAGGGCCAGGTCGCGCGCGGTGGGCGCGGCGGTGAGGCCGCCGATCGGGCGGTCGCGCAGCAGCACCACGCGCGCGTGCAGGGCCGGTGTCTCCTCGACGCGGTCGCGGAAGAAGTCGTCGGGGTCGGCGCTCGCCGCGAGCCTGCCGGCGAGCAGGGCGCTGTGCGCGGCGAGTGCCTCGGGCAGTTCGGCGACCAGCGCGGGGTGGCCGGAGAGCTCGGCGAGTGCGGCGGCGAAGCGGCGGCCCGCGGGGCCGGCGGAGACGCCCTCGGTCCAGATCAACGGGAGCGAGTCGGCGAGTTCCGCGGCCAGGGTCTTGGCGGGGTTGCTGTAGGTCGCGATGGCCGGCCCGCAGCGTTCGGCGATGTGGTCGAGGCGGTCGGCGACCTTCTCCACGGCGTCGGGCGGAGCGGTGAGCAGGCCCGTGCGGTCGAGGAGCGCCAACAGCGGGGTGAGCAGGGCCCACAGGACGCCGGGGGCGGAGGCTGCGGGGACGTCTTCCTCTTCCTCCTCGTACGGGGCGGTCGCCATCGGCACGAAGAGGCCGTGGTTGTTGTGCACCGCTTCGGTGAGCGGGGAGCCTGCGGGGGCCACGGCGACGACCGTGAGGCCGCGGCGGTACGCCTGCTCGGCGAGGAGCGACAGGCCCGGCTCGGTGCCGTCCGGGGTGGTGATCAGCAGCAGGTCCACGGAGCCGGACCAGCCGGGCAGCTCCCAGCGCAGGGCGCCGGCGGCGGGGGCGACACCGGCCGGAGCCAGCCGGATGACGGGGCTGGTGGCGCCGGCGAGCGTGCCGAGGAGGTCGGCGACGCAGATGGCGGCGGCGCCGGGGCCCGCGATCAGGATGGCGCGGGGGCGGCCGTCGGGTTTGAGGTCGTTGATGCCGGCCTCGGCTGCGTGGCGGGCGGCGGTGCGGACACGGGCTCCTGCTTCGGCCGCACCGCGCAGCAGGGCACGGCGGTCGGCCTCGGCGAGCGCCTCCGGCGTGTCCAGCAACGATTCGTCGAGCATGGGCGGCAGCCTCCGATCGCCGGGTCTTTGGGGGCGGGGGGTCTTGCGCGGGGGTGTGCGTCGGGGGGCTTGCTCGATCGTGGGGGACGACGGCGGGCTTGGTGCCGGGTGGGGCTTGGTGCCGGGCGTCCTGGTCACGGCATCGGTCGGCGGGCGTCTCCGTGCTCCGTGCCGGTGGCTGGAGTCCGCACGCCGGGGCCGGGACGGCGCCACGTCGAGGCAGCGGGGGCCGGACGTCTGTACGGCGGAGGCGGCCTGGTACCGGACGGTGACCGGTCGTTGAGTCGCCCCTGCGCCGGTGTCGTGGCGTCCCGTTACGCGGGGCGGCGGGCCTCGTCCACGAGCAGGACGGGGATGCCGTCGCGGACGGGGTACGCCAGGCCGCAGCCCTGGCCGGTGCAGATCAGCTCGGCTTCCTGCTCCTTGAGGGGGGCGTGGCAGGCCGGGCAGGCGAGGATCTCCAGGAGGCCGGCTTCCAGCGGCATGAGGTGTCCCTTCTGGGGCGGGTGGGTGTGGTGCGTGCGTGAGTGCGGATGTGCCTGGTCAGCGTACCGCCGGTGGGGGCGGGGTGCCGGGGTTGGGCGGCGGTGGGGTTGGCGGGGGTTGTTTCGCCCCCGCCGCCCCTGCCCGTCCCGTCCTTGAAGGGGTGCTGCCCCTTCGACCCCGGACCTGGGGGCTGCCGCCCCCAGACCCCCGCCATCGGTCTGAACGGCCTCGTCCTCAAACGCCGGACGGGCTGGAATGCCGGGACCGGCGTCGAGAAGCACGCAGCCCTCGCCCCCACGTGCCCTCCTCAACTCCTGATGATCGCCAACGCCTCGTCCCGCACCTTCGCCATCGTCGCCTCGTCCCGTGCCTCCGCGTTGAGGCGGAGCAGCGGCTCGGTGTTGGACGGACGGACGTTGAACCACCAGTCGGCGGCCGTGACGGTCAGGCCGTCGAGTTCGTCGAGTTCCACGCCCTCTCGGGCCTCGTAGGCGGACTTGATGGCGGCCAGGCGGCCCGCCTGGTCGGCGACGGTGGAGTTGATCTCGCCGGAGCCGGCGTAGCGGTCGTACTGGGCTACCAGTCCGGACAGGGGGCCGTCCTGGCCGCCGAGGGCCGCGAGGACGTGCAGGGCGGCCAGCATGCCGGTGTCGGCGTTCCAGAAGTCCTTGAAGTAGTAGTGGGCGGAGTGCTCGCCGCCGAAGATCGCGCCGGTCGTGGCCATCTCGGCCTTGATGAAGGAGTGGCCGACGCGGGTGCGCACCGGCGTACCGCCGTTCTCCTTGACGACCTCCGGGACCGACCAGGAGGTGATCAGGTTGTGGATGACCGTGCCCTTGCCGCCGTGCTTGGCGAGCTCGCGCGAGGCCACCAGGGCGGTGATGGCGGAGGGGGAGACGGGCCCGCCGTGCTCGTCGACGACGAAGCAGCGGTCGGCGTCGCCGTCGAAGGCGATGCCCAGGTCGGCGGACTCCTCGCGGACCCGCTTCTGGAGGTCCACGATGTTCGCCGGGTCCAGCGGGTTCGCCTCGTGGTTCGGGAACGTGCCGTCCAGCTCGAAGTACATCGGGACCACGTCCAGCGGGAGGCCCGCGAGCACGGTCGGCACGGTGTGGCCCCCCATGCCGTTGCCCGCGTCGACGACGACCTTCAGGGGGCGGATGGAGGTCAGGTCGACGAGGGAGCGCAGGTGAGCCGCGTAGTCCTCCAGCGTGTCCCGCTGGGTGATCACTCCCGTCCGTGCCGTCGGTGCCGGGGCGCCCGACTCGGACCAGCCCTCGATCAGTTCACGGATCTCCGCGAGGCCGGTGTCCTGGCCGACCGGGGCGGCGCCCGCGCGGCACAGCTTGATGCCGTTGTACTGGGCCGGGTTGTGCGATGCCGTGAACATCGCGCCCGGGAGGTTCAGCGCTCCCGAGGCGTAGTACAGCTGGTCGGTGGAGCACAGGCCGATCTCTGTGACGTCGACGCCCTGGGTCGCCGCCCCGCGTGCGAAAGCGCGGGACAGACCGGGGGACGAGGGTCGCATGTCGTGCCCGATCACGATCGCGCTCGCGCCGGTCACCCGCACGAAGGCGGCCCCGAAGAGCTCGGCCAGGGACTCGTCCCACTGGTCCGGGACGACCCCGCGCACGTCGTACGCCTTCACGAGCTGTGACAAATCAGCAGCCACGGCCAACCCTCCTGAAAGTCCTGTCGGTCACCCCAAACTACCCGCCCGGACTGACACTGCGCTGGGTGACCACTGAGTGGACCCCCAGCCGTAACCTCAGGTCAGCGTGGAGGTCAGGGCAGCATCCAGCCCAGCACCGGTGAACTCTGGCCGATCACGATCAGGCACATCACCAGCAGCAGGCCCAGACTCCACGGCAGCACGCGTCGCAGCAGGTCGCCCTCGCGGCCCGCGAGCCCCACAGCCGCGCACGCGATGGTGAGGTTCTGCGGCGAGATCATCTTGCCGAGCACACCACCTGAACTGTTGGCGGCGGCCAGGAGTTCCGGCGACAGCCCCGACTCCCGGGCCGCCGTGACCTGCAGTGCCCCGAACAGTGCGTTGGCCGAGGTGTCCGACCCGGACACGGCCACCCCGAACCAGCCAAGCACCGGCGACAGGAAGGCGAGCCCGGCGCCGGCCGCCGCCACGAAGTAGCCAATGGTGGCCGCCTGTCCGGAGAGGTTCATGACGTACGCGAGCGCCAGCACGGACGTCACGGTCAGGATGGCGAACCTCAACTCGTGCACGGTGGCGGCCCACTCCTTGACCGCCACGCGCGCGTGCACCCCCAGCACGACCGCCGTGCACACTCCGGCGAGCAGCACGAGCGTGCCGCCGGTGGACACGATCGGCCAGCTGAAGACATTGCCGCTGACCGGCTCGCCGTCCGGGTTCGCGACGTTCAGGAAGGGCCAGTCGAAGGTCCGGGTCGCCCCGGCCAGCCAGTCCTTGACGACCGGAATCTGTGCGATGGAGAAGATCACGACGATCAACGCGTACGGCGCATAGGCCCGTACGACCTCGCGCCGCGGATCGTCCTCGTCCAACTCCTCGCTCCGCGACCCGGTCAGCACGGACGCGCGTACGGCCTCGGTGGCGGGCACACGCGCGTGCGGTACGGCGACCAGGGCGCCCGCACCGGCCAAGGCGGCGCCGATGTCGGCGAGTTGCGCGGAGACGTAGTTGGAGGCGGCGAACTGGGCGACGGCGAAGGCGATGCCGCACGCCAGGGCGGGCACCCAGGTCTCCCGCAGCCCGCGCCGCCCGTCCACGAGCCCGACCAGCACGAGCGGAACGACCAAGGCCAGCAGGGGTGTCTGACGTCCCACCACGGAAGCCACGTCGTCCAGCGGCAGTCCGGTGACCTGCGCCAGCGTCACCACGGGCGTTCCCATCGCACCGAAGGCCACGGGCGCGGTGTTGGCGACCAGCGCGACGACCGCCGCACGCACCGGATCGAACCCGAGCGCCACCAGCATGACCGCAGAGATCGCGACGGGCGCCCCGAAGCCCGCCAGGGCCTCCAACAGGGCCCCGAAACAGAAGGCGACGACGAGTGCCTGGATCCGGGGATCGTCGGAGAGCCGCCCGAACGACCGGCGCAGGATGTCGAAATGACGCGTGCGGACGGTCATCCGGTACACCCACAGGGCGTTGACGACGATCCACAGGATGGGGAAGAGCCCGAAGAGCGCTCCCTGGGCGCCACTGGAGAGCGTCTGCCCGAGCGGCATGCCGTACGCGAGCCAGGCGACCAGCACGGCCGCCAGCAGCCCCGTCAGGCCCGCCAGATGCGCCTTCATGCGGACCCCGCCCAGCAGGACGAGGACGATCACCAGCGGCAGGGCCGCCACGAGCGCGGACAGGCCGAGCGAGCCGGCGACGGGTTCCAGTTCCTGCACGTACACGGGCGCCTCCCCGGGTTCCGCCATGCGGAAAGCGATTTCTCGTTCCGACATGCGGAATGGTCGTGTCCGCGCCAACGACACGTCAATGCTTGTGCATCACTCAACAAAACAAGCACACGAGAAACAGGAAATCCGACCGTCAGTTGTCGGGGGACCGCAGCACCCGCAGATGCCCACGCCGCGCGACCTCCATCGGGTCGGCCCCACGGCCTCCGCCCCCGCCTGCCTGCGCCGCCCGCTCCTGCGGACGGGCCGCCTCACGCACCGCGTTGGCAAGCGCTTCCAGGTCATCACCGCTGGGACGGGCCGGAGCCGAACTGTCGAGCAGCCGCACGACCTCCCACCCGCGAGGGGCGGTGAGGCGCTCCGAGTGCTCGGCGCACAGGTCGTAACAGTGGGGTTCGGCGTAGGTGGCGAGCGGGCCGAGGACCGCGGTCGAGTCGGCGTAGACGTACGTCAGCGTCGCGACGGCGGGGCGGCCGCAAGCGGTGCGCGAACAGCGACGTACAGGGCTCACGACGTTGGACGGTACCGCACTCTTGAGCGGGCCGCGACGACTCTCCCCCGGCTCACTCCACCGTGTCGTGTTGTGAAACACCCCACACGCCCCTTTCACCCCACCTCGCTGACCTGCACGGAAGCCCCACCCCAAGATCCCGCCCGCCACTGAAACCGGTCACCACTCGCCACAAACCCCGTCATTTACCTCGCCATCGACGGTCTCGGAGGCATACGGAAACGAGCCCAACCTTGGCTGGAATGGTCATCTACAGACATGCCGTGCAAGCGGCCGAACGTCACCCCCACCACCCCATCTGGATCGGACAGGCACCGGCCACGAGGACTACCCTTCATCAGTGATGGACACCCCCGTACCGCCCCGCGCCGCCGGCCCCGGGCCCCGCCGTCGTGATCGCCACGGCCGGGGCATGCGCGGCCCGATCGCACCGCCCCAGGTCCCCCTCGCCGCGAGCCGCGCCGACGTTTTCGCCGACCTGGTCCAGGACTCCGTGGAACGCCTCGAACGCCGCTGGCCCCAGCTG
Source organism: Streptomyces sp. NBC_01017 (assembly GCF_045162795.1). NCBI lineage: Bacteria > Bacillati > Actinomycetota > Actinomycetes > Kitasatosporales > Streptomycetaceae > Streptomyces > Streptomyces sp. NBC_01017. Next base: position 6,476,703 of record NZ_CP108683.1, on the reverse strand, counting down.
GCCGACATGGACTTCCTGGTCCTGGAGGTGCCCCGCCTGGACGGCCCCGGCCGAGCCTGGAACGACGAGGCGGTCCCCCTGGGCGGCACCATCCCCGCCCGCGAGGGCCGACCGGCACGGGTCGTCATCTACCGCCGCCCGGTGGAGATCCGCACCAAGAGCCGCGACGAGCGAGCAGCCCTGGTCCACGAGGTGGTCGTAGAACAGGTAGCCGAGCTACTGGGCCTCACACCGGAAACGGTGGACCCCCGCTACGGCGAGGACTGAACCGCCCGACAGCTGGCGCGCGGCGCTGTTCAGTCCGGTGGCCCCGCGGCGCCTCACCCGCGTACGGCGGCAAGGGGACACACCCCGGCACGACCCCGACCCACAGCTACGCGAACCCCCGCCCACCCCGCACAGGGCGCCGCAGGCATCCCGCAGACCTGCCTACCTCTGCAGCACCGACAAGTCCTCATCCGCCTCAGGCACAGCCACCATCCCCCGATCGTCCGGCAACGTCTGCACAGTGAACCCGGCCACCCCGTCCGCCGAGACCGCCAGCGTCCGAGACGCGTACACCGGCCCACCCGACACCGACTCCACAGTCAACGCGTACGTGCCCTTCAGCCCGCTCGGCACCGGGACCGCCACGTCCTGAGTAGTGCCGGACTTGACCGAGTACGACTTCGACGCCGCCGCACCGCCCTCACTGCCCGCCGAAGCCGTCACTTTGACCTCCGCGGCACCGAAGGGCGCCGTCACGGACAACGTCGTCCCCTTCGCCCGGTTGTCCACCGCCGTCGCGCGCGTGCCCACCGCCCGGCTCGCCGGGATGAACGCCGTCTCCTGCTTGTCCCCCTTCCCACGGACCACCCGCACCGCCGCAACAACCGGCACCGATCGGTCCGTAGGAGTCAGCACCAGCGACCCCGCCTCGCCCTGCATGACGTCACCGAGATCCACCGCACTGGTCATCCCTGCCTTGACGTGCAACGTCTCGTTCCCGGCAGGTGTGATCAGCCCGGACGGCGAGGCAAGCCGCACCTTCAGATCCGCGTCGGCGTCCCCTGGCGTGAAGGCGACCAGCCGCACGGAGGTGGCGTCCTTCGGAATGCCGGGCAGCACCAGACTCCCCGCGGGGTCGGCGGACGCCGCCAGCCAGTCCCCACCGAGCTTGTCGTCCAGCGCCTGAACCGAGGCCCCCACCCGACCGCTGCGCACGCTCACATGCACGGTCATGTTGTCCTGCTTCTCACTGGTGAGCGTGGACAGCAGAATCGGCTCACCGGAGTGCGGCTGAACCGTGACCCCCTCCCCCACCGTGGTCTCGAGCGCACCGTCCTTGCCGTACAGCTCGATGTCGACGACGGCGGCGGAGTCGTCGGGGTTGGTCAGATGCACGTAGTCCGTGCGGTCGGGAGCCGTACTGGCCCCGGGGAACCAGAACTCGGTGTCCGGCGCGGTGCAGTTGACGCCCTGCAGACCACGCCCCGTGCCCGCGGCGACCTCGGTGGTCTCCTGCACGGTCCAGCCCGGCGCGAACTTCCCGTCGGCGGTCCCGATGAGCGCGGGCGAGTCGGCTCCGGACGCATCACCACTGACCGGCGTGCCCGGCTCCTTGCCCTCCAGAACCGGCTTGTCGGCCTTCCCGGCCTTCCCGGCGTCGTCGCCCTTCTCGCCCTTGCCGTCCGCTGCGTCGCCCTTCTCCTGCGCCGCGGACTGCAGTTCGCCCTTCCCGTCACTCGCCGTCCCCTTGGTGACGGGCGTGAACGAGGTGTACGTCGTCTCGGCGAGGTCCGAGATACTCGGCGCCGGACACACCAGGCTCGTACGCTCCACCGGCAGCTCGGCGGCCGCCTTGGCGGTGTTCGCGTCGGACGCGTCCGGCGTGGTGAGCGCCGCGAGCCCGGTGACGGCGGCGAGGGCGGTGACGCCGGCGATCAGGGACAGGGTGGTGCGGTTCACTGCTGGCTCCCGTCGGGACGCTCACTGCCGTGCGGATGCTGCTGCGCCGGGTCGTACGTGCCGTCGTAACCCTGCTGGTACGTCTGGTCGTACGACGGGTCGTACGCCGCTGTGGGGGACTGCCCGCCGTACGCGTACGGGTCGTACTGGCCGCCCTGATACGGATCCGCCTGATACGCCTGGTCGTAGGCGCCGCCCGCCGGGTACTGCTGTCCGCCGTAGTTGCCGTACTCGGCACCCGAGTAACCGGGTGTGTCCCACTCGCCGTAGGACTGCTGCTGGGGAATCGCCGCAGCCGGCGGCTCCGAAGGAGGCGCGGGGAACTCGCCTTGCTGACCGGCCTCTTCGGCGTCGGCCTCGGCCTGGGCGCGCAACCGACGGGCCCGCCGCCCCTCGCCGGCCATGGCCTCGGCCGGGACGACCGGCTCCTCGGGCAGGTCGTCGTCGATGTCGCGGCGACGTCCGGGAAGGGCCATCACCACGAGTACGAGGGCGAGGAAGCCCTGGGCCCACAGCCACGCGCTGTGGCCGATGGGGTCGTCGTAGGTGACGTCCAGCTTGCCGCCGCCGGCGGGCAGTTCGAAGCCCTGGGCCCAGCCGTCGACCGTGGTCGCGGTGAGCGGCTTGCCGTCCAGGGTGGCCGTCCAGCCGTCGTCGGCACTGTCGGCGAGCCGCAGGACCCGCCCCTCGGCACCACTCGGAATCGTCGTGTGGATCTCAACGGGCCCCGCGGCAACAGGCTGAGGCTCACCGGCCCCGGAGCCGGCGGCGACGACGGCCGCCCGCGACACCTGCCGGTCGATCCGCCACAGCGCACTGCCGTTCTGCTCGCTCAGCCGCGACAGTCCGGGCGTGGCGTCCAGCACGCGCGTGACCTCACGCGGTGCGCCCTTGTGGACGAGGACGTACCGCACGGCGAACGCGCCGAGTTGGTCGGCCTGGTCGGCGCCGGAGCCGGCGACGAGGTTGGCGACGATCTTGTCGAGCTTGGTGTTCTCCCCGTCGGCGGCGGCGAGCTCGGCGTCGCCGAGGCGGGCGCCGGAGCCACGGACGAGCATGTAGCCGACGTGGGCGGAGGATTCGCTGTCCAGGACGAGGGTGCGGGCCTGGTCGCGGGTGCCGCTCTCCTCGGCGACGAACGCGGGCACCTGCACGGGGTCGCGCCGCTCCAGCGGCCCGTCGGCACCGCGGATCATCCAGCCGGCGGCGACGAGCAGGGGCCCCGCGGCCGCGGCGAAGGCGACCAGCGCCGCGACCGGCTGGCGCCAGCCGAAGCTCTGCTCGGCCACCCGCGCGCGTGCCCCGTCGGCGCCGAGCAGGGCGGCGGCCAGGAGGGCGATGCCGTAGACGAGGGTCGCAGGGCCGGCCCAGGTGGAGCTGTTGGACAGGACCGCGAAGACGAGGCCGACGAGGGCGACCGCCCAGGCCGTCCGGATCCCGAACTGGCGCTCGGAGCGCATCAGGGCGGCCAGCGCGGCCAGCACGATGCCGATGAGCATCAGCCCGTTGACCGTGCCGGGCCCGCCGGGGCCGGCGCCGAGCAGATCCAGGGCGGTGGCGGCGGAGGAGCCGTACTCCAGGCCGGCCTCCTGGAAGAAGCCGAACGGAAGCAGCGACAGCGACCAGGGCGCGAGGACCAGCAGGGGCACGCCGAGCTGGGCCAGGAAGCGCAGTCCGTACGCGGTGATGTCGGCGCGCCGCACTGCCAGCACCCCGAGCCCGAGGAGCAGGGCGATGGGCCACACGATCGGCGTGAAGGCCGTGGTGATCGTCAGGAGCAGCGCGTACGCCCAGGTCGCGCGCCAACTGCCACGTGCGCCGGAGCCGTTCGTCAGGCCGCTCGCCGCGATGCCCGCGCGCGCGATGAGCGGCAGCAGGACGGCGAGGACGGCGGTGCCGATGCGGCCGCCGGCGAGCGCGCCGGTGACGGCGGGCAGAACGGCGTAGGCGACGGCACCCCACGCGCGCAGGAGGCGCGACTCGACGAGCGGGCGGGAGGCGAAGTACGCGGTGAGGCCGGCCAGCGGCACCGAGCAGACGAGCAGGACGGTGACGGCGACCCCGGTCGATCCCAGCAGCAGCGACGCGAGCATCGCCACGATCGCGAGGTACGGCGGCGCGGACGGGGTACCGCCGGCGCCCACCGGGTGCCAGGCGTCCATGTAGTGCGACCACAGCTCACCGGAGTCGGCCGGAGCGGGCAGCAGGGCCCCGCCGGCGAGCGCGCCGCCCCCGAGGAGTTGCCGGCAGGCGATCAGCGAGACGAACAGCAGCACCAGGAAGAGCACCGGGCCCGGCTTGCGGGCGATGCGCTTGAGGCGGGCGAACTGCTCTATCTCCAGGAAGTCGGCGTCGTCGCCGCCGGGTCCGGACTCGATCGCGCTGCCGTGCCGTCCGGCGCCGGAGGCCACCTCGGGGTCGGAGCGGCCGACGAGGCTGCTCGCGGCCTGCTCGACGGTGGCCCGCACGGTCGCGCCGGGCGGCGGGAACAGCGCCCGCAGCTCACCCTTGTCGATGACGGGACTCCCGCGCCTGCGCCGCCCGGCGATGATCCGCTCGGGGCGCAGCAGCGTGCCCATGAGGCCGCGGATCTCGTCGAGGGCCTGCCCGGGGACCTTGCCCACGAGGTAGGCGAGGGTCCGCAGGACCGTGCCGAGCAGGAGGCGCAGCAGCACCCAGGGCAGCACGGCCGTACGTGTGTTGACGAGCAGGGTGTAGACGGCGCCCGCCTTGTCGACCTTGTGCGGGGAGGCGGCGGTGCGGCCCACGCAGTCGACGGTGCGACGCTCGCGGGAGGACGCCTCGGCGTGTCGTACCACCGCCTCGGGAGCGACGAGGACGCGGTGGCCGGCGGCCGTGGCGCGCCAGCACAGGTCGACGTCGTCACGCATCAGGGGCAGCCGTCGGTCGAAGCCGCCGAGCTGTTCGAAGATGTCGCGGCGGATCAGCATGCCGGCGGTGGACACGGAAAGCACGGGCCGGACGTGGTCGTGCTGGCCCTGGTCCTGTTCGCGGCGGTCGAGGCCGGTCCAGCGGCGGCCGGAGTTGGCGATGGTGACGCCGACCTCGAGGAGCTGCCTGCGGTCGTACCAGCCGCGCAGCTTGGGGCCCACGACGGCGACGTCGTCGCGGCCCAGCTCGTACTCGTTCTCCACGACGCGCAGCAGCTGGGCCAGGGCGTCGGGTTCGGGGGCGCAGTCGTCGTGCAGGAGCCACAGCCACTGCACCGGCTCCCCGTGGGGGAGTTCGGGCATGTCGTAGGCGTCGTCGCGCCATGTGCGCGTGACTGGGTCCCAACCGCTCGGCCGCTTCAGATAGGCCAGCTCGTCCGGGGTGAGGACGGGCGCGGTGCGGTTGGCCTCCTCGACGGCCTGGCCGAATCCGGTGCGCCGGGCGAGGTGCAGTACGCGGTCGGCGCCGAGGGCGTCGGTGACCAGCTGGGCGGAGTGGTCCGCGCTGCCGGTGTCGGCGGCCACGGCGAACTGGACGGGGCGCTCTTGGCCGAGCAGCCCGGCGAGCGCGTCGGGCAGCCAGCGGGCGCCGTCGTGGGAGACGAGGACCGCGGTCACCACATGGCGCGGGAACTCAGGTGTGGCAGCGACGTCGTGGTGGGCTGCCGTGTGGCTGTGCACGGACATCGAGGTACGGGCCCCGGTTCGATGGACTGCGGTGGACGCCCGTGCCCCGTGGGGACAGTGCGGCGTCTCGGACGAGCGACCACACTATCGGCTGGGCATCACGGCGGCCCGCCGCCTGTGGACAACCCACCCGCGACGGGCCGTTCGAAACGTATTCGAGATGTATGTGCGTGCGTTGTGTACGCGCGACGGCCGGCGGTCGGGCGGCCGGGGCCACGCTCAGACGGCGGCCTTCTTCAGCCGGCGGCGCTCCCGCTCGGACAGGCCGCCCCAGATGCCGAAGCGCTCGTCATTGGCGAGGGCGTATTCGAGGCACTCGGAGCGGACCTCACAGGCGAGGCAGACCTTCTTGGCCTCGCGAGTGGAGCCGCCCTTCTCGGGGAAGAAGGACTCGGGGTCGGTCTGGGCGCACAGCGCGCGCTCCTGCCAGCCGAGTTCCTCGTCCGCGTCGTCGACCAGCAGTTGCTGCACCAGCTCGGTCATGTGCGCCCCTCGTCTGTCTTTCGCGTCCCCGTGATGTAGCCGTTACCGATTTCGGCTGAACGACACGAGTGAAATTACAAGTGTGCTGCTCCGGGCGAGTCAAGCCGAGATCTGCTATTGAGCCCCTTATTCACTCTGCGGAACCAAGGCCTAGCGGAAAGTGTTCAAATCGGCATAAACCTTGACAGGCGGACGAGGCCCGGGTGAGCGTCCAGCCCCGCTCAGAGCCTGTACGGAAAAGGACGCCCAGAAGTTCGATCTCGTTGCACACACGCGCAGATGCGAACCGGATCACAGTCGGATCACAGGATCACAACGACGCCGCGCGCCCGGTTGTGCGCCATGTGTCCCGGCTGCCCCATGAACAAACCTTTCGCCACGGAGATGAACCGGATGAGGTGAAACATGTCCCACATAACGGGCGTCGAGTTGACACCGAAGGTGCGAACCGATGTCCTTGTGGGCATGCTCGCGAACTCGGCACTCACCTCGACCCGCACCGCCGGGTCCCACGGTGCTGCCCGCGCTCGCTGTAGCTGTTGCTGTCCCAGCTGTTGAGCCACACCTGCTCCAGCTGTAGGCCGAGCCACCCTTTTCTCGGCTCTCGTTCCCTCTGACCTTCCTTCACTGAGGAACCACCGCACCCCATGAACAGCGACAGCGACCTCCAGATCGCCGGCGACATCCTCGAAGTCCCGCACCTCCTCCAGACACCGCGCGAGCACCCGGCCACCGTCGCCGAGTTCGTCGGCCTGGCCCGCTCCATCGCCGCCGACCGCTCCCAGTGGGAGCACCTCGTCCGGTACGACGCCACGACGCGCTGGTACCACCGGCTGAGCACGGGCCCCGGCTACGAGGTGTGGCTGCTGTCCTGGGTCCCCGGACAGGGCAGCGGCCTGCACGATCACGGCCGGTCCTCCGGCGTACTGACCGTCCTCGAAGGCACCCTGACCGAGCGCACGGAGCGCGGCACGCGCGCGTTGGCGGCCGGCGCGCAGCGGGTGTTCGCGCCCGGATACACACACGAGGTGGCGAACGACGCGCTGGAGCCGGCGGTGAGCCTGCACGTCTACTACCCGGGCCTGACGGAGATGCCGATGCACGCCGCCACAGCCTGCGAGGCGCGCACCGCGCCGCGTCCCGTGACTGCCTGACGCGTTGTCGTACCCGCCTGCAAGACTGCTCCCATGCGCATTGTGGTTCTGGCAGGCGGCATCGGTGGTGCCCGGTTCCTGCGCGGTCTGAAGCAGGCCGCGCCGGACGCGGACGTCACGGTCATCGGCAACACCGGGGACGACATCCACCTCTTCGGGCTGAAGGTCTGCCCGGACCTCGACACGGTGATGTACACGCTGGGCGGCGGCATCAACGAGGAGCAGGGCTGGGGGCGGGCCGACGAGACCTTCCATCTCAAGGTGGAGCTCGCGGCGTACGGCGTCGGGCCGGAGTGGTTCGGACTCGGCGACCGGGACTTCGCCACACACATCGTGCGGACGCAGATGATCGGCGCCGGATATCCGCTCAGCGCGGTGACGGAGGCGCTGTGCGACCGCTGGAAGCCGGGCGTCCGGCTCATCCCCATGACCGACGACCGCGTCGAGACGCACGTCGCGGTCGACGTGGACGGCGAACGCAGAGCCGTCCACTTCCAGGAGTACTGGGTGCGGCTGCGGGCCTCGGTGCCGGCGGAGGCGATCGTGCCGGTCGGCGCGGAGCAGGCCAAGCCGGCGCCCGGTGTCCTGGAGGCGATCGCCGACGCGGACGTCATCCTCTTCCCGCCGTCCAACCCGGTCGTCTCGGTCGGCACGATCCTCGCCGTGCCCGGCATCCGCGAGGCGATCGCCGACGCCGGCGTGCCGGTCGTGGGCCTCTCCCCCATCGTCGGGGACGCCCCCGTGCGCGGGATGGCCGACAAGGTGCTCGCGGCGGTCGGCGTCGAGTCGACGGCCTCGGCGGTCGCCGAGCACTACGGCTCGGGGCTCCTGGACGGATGGCTCGTCGACACCGTGGACGCCGGCTCCGTCGAGCAGGTCGAGGCGGCCGGGATCCGCTGCCGGGCCGTACCGCTGATGATGACCGACCTCGACGCGACCACACAGATGGCCCGCGAGGCGCTGACGCTGGCCGAGGAGGTGCGAGCGGTTTGAGCGACGTGTCTGCCGACGGCTACCGCGTCTGGGCCGTCCCCGGGATGCCCGAGATCCAGCAGGGCGACGACCTCGCGAAGCTGATCGCCACCGCCGAACCCGGTCTCGCCGACGGCGACGTGCTCCTGGTCACCTCGAAGATCGTGTCCAAGGCCGAGGGACGGATCGTCGAGGCGACCGACCGGGAAGCCGCCATCGACGCGGAGACCGTACGGGTCGTGGCGCGCCGGGGCGCCCTGCGCATCGTCGAGAACCGGCAGGGGCTCGTGATGGCCGCCGCCGGGGTCGACGCCTCCAACACCCCCGCCGGGACCGTGCTGTTGCTGCCCGAGGACCCCGACGCGTCCGCGCGGGCGATCCGGGACGGGCTGCGGGACGCCCTCGGTGTCGACGTCGGGGTCGTCGTCACCGACACCTTCGGCCGCCCCTGGCGCACCGGGCTCACCGACGTGGCGATCGGCGCCGCGGGCATCCGCGTACTCGACGATCTGCGCGGTGGCACGGACGCGTACGGCAATCCGCTCAGCGCGACCGTCGTGGCGACGGCCGACGAACTCGCCGCCGCCGGTGACCTGGTGAAGGGCAAGGCCGCCGGGCTGCCCGTGGCCGTGGTGCGCGGGCTGGCGCACACGGTGGCCGAGGAGCACGGCGAGGGGGCGCGGGCCATGGTGCGCGGCGCGCGTGACGACATGTTCCGGCTGGGCACGTCGGAGGCGGTACGGGAGGCGGTGACCCAGCGCCGTACGGTACGGGCCTTCACGGACGAGCCGGTCGACGCCGGGGCCGTACGAAGAGCGGTCGCGGCGGCGGTCACGGCACCGGCGCCGCACCACACCACACCGTGGCGGTTCGTGCTGCTGGAGTCGCAGGAGTCGCGGACGCGGCTGCTCGACGCGATGCGGGACGCCTGGATCGCCGACCTGCGGCGCGACGGCAAGAGCGAGGAGTCCATCGCCAAGCGGGTGCGACGCGGGGACGTGCTGCGCAACGCGCCGTACCTCGTGGTGCCGTGCCTGGTCATGGACGGTTCGCACACCTACGGCGACGCGCGGCGGGACGGTGCGGAGCGGGAGATGTTCGTCGTCGCCACCGGGGCCGGGGTGCAGAACTTCCTGGTCGCGCTGGCCGGGGAGCGGCTGGGGTCGGCGTGGGTGTCCTCGACGATGTTCTGCCGGGATGTGGTGCGCGACGTGCTGGGGCTGCCGGAGGACTGGGATCCGATGGGGGCCGTGGCGGTGGGGCATGCGGCGGAGGAGCCGCGGCCAAGGGCGGAGCGGGATGCGGAGGCTTTCATCGCGGTGCGGTGATACGCGCCGTACAGCGCCTACGCTCGTAGGGCCGCCCTATACCGACATACCGACGTACGTAGAACCTACCGACACTCGTAGACCCCTCCGGTTCCCCTAGGACTTCACTCGTGGCAGGACGCTTCACTCCGCAGTCCACGCGTACGACTGTGCGCGGCGGGCATGTCCCCGTGCCCTCGGGGATACCGCGTCAGGCGCCGGCCCCCGGGCGGGCGCGCACCTGGGTGCCGGAGTGGCCGCTCGATCTCGGGCTGGTGCTCGGGCCGCTGCGGCGCGGGCCCGGGGATCCGACGTTCCGCGCGATGCCGGACGGGTCGGTGTGGCGGGCCTGTCTCACCCCTGCCGGGCCCGGGACGCTGCGGGTCGGCGTGCGGGGTGCCGAGGTGCGGGGCGAGGCCTGGGGGCCGGGGGCCGAGTGGCTGCTGGAGCAGTTGCCCGAGCTGCTCGGGGCCGCCGATGATCCGTCCGCCTTCGTGCCGCGGCATCGGCTGGTGGCGCTCGCCCGGCATCGGCGGCCGGGGCTGCGGTTGACGCGGACCGGGCTGGTGCTGGAGTCGTTGATTCCGTCGATTCTGGAGCAGAAGGTCACCACCGATGAGGCGTATCGGGCGTGGCGGTTGCTGGTCCGGAAGTACGGGGTGGCGGCGCCGGGGCCCGCACCCGGGCGGATGTGTGTCATGCCGGACGCGGCGACCTGGCGGATGATCCCGTCGTGGGAGTGGCATCGGGCCGGGGTCGACAACAAGCGGGCGTCGACGATTCTGCGGGCCGTGCGGGTCGCTGCGCGGCTGGAGGAGGCCGTGCGGATGGCTCCGGCTGAGGCGCAGGCCCGGTTGGAGGTCGTGCCGGGGATCGGGCCGTGGACGTCCTCGGAGGTGGTGCAGCGCAGTCATGGGGCGGCGGATGCGGTGACCGTGGGGGATCTGCATCTGCCGGGGATCGTGGGGTTTGCGCTTGCCGGGGATCGGGATGCGGATGACTCCGTGATGCTGGAGTTGTTGGAGCCGTATGCGGGGCAGCGGCATCGGGCGGCTCGGTTGATTCTGTTGAGCGGGCGGGTGCCGGGGCGGCGGGCTCCGCGGATGCCGGTGGGGGACATCGGGCGGTTGTAGGGGGTGGGGGTGGGATGGATGGGGTGGGTCCTGCGCGGTGGTTTGCGGCGCGAGTTTTTCGCCCCCGCCGCCCCTACCCTTCCCGTCCTTGAAGGGGCGCTGCCCCTTCGACCCCGGACCTGGGGGCTGCCCCCCCCAGACCCCCGCCATCGGCCCTGAACGGGCCTCGTCCTCAAACGCCGGACGGGCTGAAACGCCTGGCCGTCGCCGGGTCTACAGGTCCGGCGAGAAACGTACCGACCCCGCCGGAATCCGAGCGTCGCACCACACCCGGACCCCGTCCCTCAGCTCATTGTCCGCACCGATCACCGCGCCGTCGCCGATGACCGTGCCGGTGAGGACCGAGCGTTGGCCTACGCGGGCGCGGGTGCCGATGAGGGAGTCGGTGATGATCGCGCCGGGTTCGATGACGGCGCCCGGGAGGATCGTGCTGCCGAAGACGCGCGCGCCCTCGGCCACGAAGGCGCCCTCGCCCACCACCGTGCCGCCGGTCAGCTTGGCGTCGGGGGCGACGCTGGCCGTGGGGAGGATCAGGCGGTCGCCGCAGCGGCCGGGGAGCGCGGGGGACGGGGCGCGGCCCAGGACGAGGTCCGCCGAGCCGCGGACGAAGGCCGCGGGGGTGCCGAGGTCGAGCCAGTACGTCGAGTCGACCATGCCCTGGAGGTGGGCGCCGGCCGAGAGGAGGTCGGGGAACGTCTCGCGTTCGACCGAGACGGGGCGGCCCGCCGGGATCGTGTCGATGACCGAGCGGCGGAAGACGTACGCCCCCGCGTTGATCTGGTCGGTGACGATCTCCTCGGGGGTCTGCGGCTTCTCCAGGAACGCCGTCACCCGGCCCGTGTCGTCCGTCGGGACCAGGCCGTACGCCCTCGGGTCCGTCACCTGTGTGAGGTGCAGGGAGACGTCCGCGCCCGTCGTCTCGTGCGTACGCACCAGGGCCCCGATGTCCAGGCCCGTCAGGATGTCGCCGTTGAAGATGAGCACCGGGTCGTCGGGCGCGGAGTGGAGCCGGGAGGCCACGTTGCGGATCGCGCCGCCCGTGCCGAGGGGCTCCTCCTCCGTCACGTACTCCAGGTGGAGGCCGAGCGCCGAGCCGTCCCCGAAGTACGGCTCGAAGACCTCGGCCAGGTACGACGTCGCCAGGACGATGTGTTCGACGCCCGCCGCTCTCGCTCTCGCCAACTGGTGCGTGAGGAACGGGACCCCGGCCGCCGGGACCATGGGCTTCGGCGTGTGCACGGTGAGCGGACGCAGCCGAGTGCCCTTGCCACCGACCAGGAGGATCGCTTCTGTCACCTGTCGTCTCTGCTTCCTGCCGGGACCGGCCGAACTGTCTTTCGGCCGGCCAGTGTATGCAGACCGTTGTGCGACGCCCTCGACGGCCAGTGCGGCAGTGCGGCAGTCCGCCTCATGCCCCCGACGGCGGTGAATGCGATCCCGTGCCCACTGAACTCCGCGCGCTCTCAGCGCCCCTGGTAGCGGGCCGCCGAAGCGCGGGCGGAGCCGAGCTTGCTGTAGAGCTGCCGGCCGGGGCACTCCGTGGAGAAGCCGTCCCGGTGGCCGGAGATCACATTCAGTCGTACGTTCTTTCCCTTTCGGTAGAGATTGCCACCGCCGGACTTCAGGTATGTCTTTCCGCGCGGATTGGCACCGTAGAGCCCCAGTTTCCAGGCCGTGAGCCGCGCCACGGCCTTCACCGAGGCGGCGGTCGGCTTGGTGACGCCGTAGCTGCCGAGGACGGCGATCCCCATGCTGTTGGTGTTGAAACCGCGAGTATGGGCACCCAGGACCGGCTTCGCCACTCCCCCGGCCCGCCCCTCGTAGATGTTTCCGCACTTGTCGACGAGGAAGTTGTAGCCGACGTCACGCCAGCCCATGCTCACCACGTGGTAGCGGTAGATACCTCGAATGAGCGAGGGGACCTGCGAGCACGAGTACTTGCTGCCGGAGGCCGTGTGGTGCACGAACGCCGCCTGCACCTTCTTCGTGTAGACGAAACTCCGCTCCCGCCAGCTCTCGTTCGCGCCCCAGCCGCGCCGCGTGACGATGCGCGGCCGTGGCCCGATGTACGGCTTCGCCCGCTGTTCCTGCGTCAACTCGGTACCGCGCAGCGCCAACAGCTCCCGCTCGGTGGCGGCCCGGCCGAGCTCGGGGATCTCGGCGGTGCCGACGGGCGCGAGGTCGACGTTGGCGGCGGAGGCGGCCAGTGACTCGGCGGTCTCGAGGGTCTCGGGGTTGAGCGTTCCGGGGCGGGCGGCGCCGGCGGTGTCGCCGCCCTGCGCGGGGGCGGGGTCGCCGGGGTCGACGAGTTCGAGGCGGAGGCCGTCGGGCAGCGTCGAGGCGGCCTCCGGGCGGGCTGCCGTGTCGTCACCACTGCCCCGTACGCCGTCCTCGGGCTCCTCGGCAGCCGTCTCGGGTTCCCCGGTCGGGCCGGGCCCGGCGGCCCCGGTGACCTCCGGGGTGACCCGTACCTCCACGCCGTCCGACTCCCCGACCCACAACGGCGCCGTGGAGCCTCGGACCCGGCCCGAGGTGCGTTCGTCGGTGCCCGGGTCGGCGGCGTGTTCGGCGTTGTGCGTCTCGACGTCCTGCCAGCCGGACCAGGTGCCGGTGCCGACGGCGCGGGTACGGACCTGGACGCGGCCGTGCAGTTCGGCGTCCGGGTCGTCCCAGATGACGCCGACGAGGGAGAAATGCCGTACTCCGCGGGGGGACAGCCCCTGTTCGACGGGGGTACCGCTGGCTCGGTCACCGTCGAGGGGGGCGAGGGGCAGCGACTGGGTGCTGCCGGGGACGTACGACTCGCCGCCCGGCTGGCGCACCGCCGGCCCGGCCACCGGCCCTGCGCTCGTGGCGACTTCCGCTCCGAGCGCCGGTCTCGCGGTCGCCGCGACGGCAGGTGGGGTGAGCGGGAGGGCCAGGGCGGCCGCGCACGTGACACCGATTGAGGAAGCAAGGAATCCACGCATACCAATGATGTTGGACATAGTCAGACAAACCTGTCCATTGGGGAGCTGACGGGGCGTCGGCATGCGACTCGTCCGAACCGGTGCGGTCGGATGGCCCCGGCGGGAGGTGTACGGGTGCGTGTCCGCGTACGCTTGCGCGGGTGAATGCCACCGATCGCACCCCTGCCGACCTGCTGCGTTCCGCGCTGGCCGCGGATCCGAGCCGCCCCCTGGTGACCTTCTACGACGACGCCACCGGGGAACGCGTCGAATTGTCCGTGGCCACGTTCGCCAATTGGGTGGCCAAGACCGCGAATCTGCTCCAGGGAGACCTGGGCGCCGGTCCGGGCGACCGCGTCACGCTCCTGCTGCCCGCCCACTGGCAGACGGCCGTCTGGCTGCTGGCCTGCTCGTCGGTCGGAGCGATCGCGGACGTGGGCGGGGATCCCACGGCGGCCGACGTGGTCGTGAGCGGGCCGGAGGGGCTGGAGGCGGCGCGGGCATGCCGGGGGGAGCGGGTCGCGTTGGCGCTACGGCCACTGGGGGGCCGCTTTCCGCAGCCGCCGGCCGGCTTCGCCGACTACGCGGTGGAGGTGCCGAGTCAAGGTGACCGTTTCGCGCCGTACGCCCCGGTCGATCCCGAGGATCCCGCGTTGATCGTGGCCGGGCGGGAGTTCAGCGGGGCCGAGGTCGTGGAGCGGGCGCAGGCCGAGGCGACGGGGCTGGGGCTGACGGGGCCGGGCTCGCGGATTCTCTCCGCTCTTCCGTACGACACCTGGGAAGGGCTCAATGCCGGGCTGTACGCGGCGCTGGCGACCGGGGGGTCCGTGGTGCTGTGCCGGCATCTCGAAAGCCTGGGCGAGGATGGCCTGGCCAAGCGCATCGAGGCCGAACGGGTGACGACGACAGCGCGGTAGCCTTCGGCGATTCCGCGAGCCTCGTCCTCCGGCGCCGCGCCGGCCCCCAAGGTTCCTCGCCCCCGCCGCCCCTACCCGTCCCACCCCAGGGGCTCCGCCCCTTCGACCCCGCCAGAGGGCTCCGCCCCCTGCACCCCGTTACCTTTCTCATGGCCCTGCAACGGGGCGCCTGGCCCCCGGGTCCGGTATGGCTGTTTGCCCCCTGTCGAGGTGATGACCTGGGGGGTGTTGCCGCCGGGCTTCGGGGCACCGCTTGACCGCTGATGAGGGGCCTGACGACCGCCCGGGTCCGGTGCAACGCCGGGCCGCTTGCCGGGTGGCATGTCTGCGTAACGTGGTTGCCGGCGTGTGGTGCCGCAGGGACGGCCAGGAACTGCACATCGAGTACGCGTAGAAGGATCTGGGGGCACGTGAGCATGGTCGACACCGTCGATATACGTCTGTTCCTCGGTCTGGACCTGGGCAAGGAGTTCCACCACGCCCATGGTCTGACCGAGCAGGGCAAGACCGTCCACGACAAGCGGCTGCCGAATACCGAGCCGAAGCTGATCGAGCTGTTCACCAAGTTGGTGGCGAAGTTCGGCACCGTTCTGGTCGTGGTCGACCAGGTCGCCAATATCGGTGCCCTGCCGATCACCGCGGCCCGCGCGGCGGGCTGCCGGGTGGCCTACCTGCCCGGACTCTCGATGCGGCGGGCTGCCGACCTGTATCCCGGCGAGGCCAAGACCGATGCCCGCGACGCGTTCGTCATCGCCGACACCGCCCGCACCCTGCCGCACACCCTGCGCGCGATCGACCGCGACGACGAGACGCTGGCCGCGCTGACCATGCTCACCGGCTACGACAACGACCTGGCCGGCGAGGTCAACCGCACCACCAACCGGCTGCGCGGCCTGATCTCCCAGATCCACCCCTCCCTGGAACGCGTCCTGGGCAAGCGCCTGGCCTACCCATATGTCCAGGCCCTCCTGACCCGGCACGGCTCCCCCGCGAAGATCAGGAAGCTGGGCCGGGCCCGCTGCCAGGCCCTACTCACCGCGCATGGCTCGCGCAAGGCCAAGCACCTGACCGAGGAGATCTTCGAGGCACTGGCCGAGCAGACCCTGATCGTCCCGGGCACCGAGACGTCCGCGCTGATCGTGCCCGGCCTGGCCGCCCAGCTCGCCGCCGCCCACAGCCGGCGGCAGGCCACCGAGCGGGAGATCGCCGCCCTGCTGGAGGCCCTCCCTCTTTTCCACCTCCTGACGTCGCTGCCCGGCATGGGCGTCAGGACCACCGCTGCCGTGATCGTCGCGATCGGTGACGGCACCGGCTTCCCCACCGCCGGACACCTCGCCTCCTACGCCGGACTCGCCCCCGCCACCAAGTCCTCGGGCACCTCCATCCGCGGCGAGCACGCACCCCACCGCGGCAACCGGCTCCTCAAACGCGCCTTGTTCCAGGCCGCGTTCGCCGCGATCGGCTGCAAGTCCGATCCGTCCTCGCGGATCTACTACGACCGCCAACGCGCCCGCAACAAGACCCATACACAGGCGATCCTGCGACTGGCCAGGCAACGCGTGAACGTCATCCACGCGATGATCCGCACCGGCACCCTCTACGAACCCCGCACCCTAGGTCTCGCCGCCTGACACCCGCACCACCCCCTACCTGTTCCAGCCCGCTCCACCCCGCCACCGGCACGTCCACCCCTGCCAGGCGGCCACCAGGCTGCCCGCACCGCACCCGATTCACCGGGAACGTCCCGCTTCGCGGAACGTTCCCGAAAACCATCACGAACCCCTACAAGTCAACCCCGCCAGGGTTGACGAAACAGATAGGGGCACCCCCCATCGGCCTGAACGGCCTCGTCCTCAAACGCCGGACGGGCTGAAAGGCCTGGACCGGCGCTGAAAAGTGACCGACGGAGCGACCGCGGTCGTGGCGTACCCCCGCGGCGCCGCACCCGCGTACGGCGGCAAGGGGACGTGCCGGGGGGTGTCCGCCCGCAGTGGCCGGCGTCAAGAAACGGCACCACCCTGCCCGACCCCGACCGCCGGTCCGAGGACGGACACCCTCCGGCACGGCCCCGACCCACCACACACCCGCAGGCGCTACGCGAACCCCCACCCACCCCGCACAGGCCGCCGCAGGCACCCCCGCCCAACCGCCGGAGGCAACCGTCACCCATTCAGCCCCCCACCACCCACCCCCCACCCCCCATCCAAGCCACGGTGGTAACAGCAGCCCACACCGCACGCACTACGCACTGAGGGGTGGACCCAGCCGTGACCGACTCCGCACGCGCGCGCCCCGGGGACTCGGGCAGTAAGGCGGGCAGGGACAAGCGGTCCGTGCGGCGGTGGGTGCGGCGGGGAGCCCTTGGGGTCGGGCTGGTGGTCATCGCCGCCGGTGGGGCCGGGTGGGCCGTCTACGCCAAGCTCGACTCCAACATCACGCCCGACGAGGCCGCCGCAGCGGAACTCGCCCGGTACGAGAAAGAGCGCCCCACGGCACGCGTCAGCGGCGCCCAGAACATCCTGCTCATCGGGTCGGACTCGAGGGCGGGCCAGGGAAACCGCCGCTACGGACGCGACTCCGGCACCGAGCGCTCCGACACCACCATCCTGCTGCACGTCTCCGGCAAGCGCCGCAGCGCCACCGCCGTCTCGATACCCCGCGACCTGATGGTCGACGTCCCCGGCTGCCGGAAGTCCAACGGCTCCCGCAGCGAGCCCATGTTCGCGATGTTCAACTACGCCTTCCAGATGGGCGGTTCGGCCTGCACCATCCGCACCGTGGAGCGGATGACCGACATCAGGGTCGATCACCACATGGTCGTCGACTTCCACGGCTTCAAGGAGATGGTCGACGCCGTCGACGGCGTGGAGATCTGCCTCGGCAAGCCCATCAACGACAAGGCCGCCAAGCTGAGACTCCCGGCCGGCAAGGTCACCCTCAACGGCGAGCAGGCCCTCGGCTACGTCCGCGCCCGCAAGACCCTCGGCGACGGCAGCGACACCGACCGCATGGACCGCCAGCAGCGCTTCCTCGCCGCGCTCGTGCACAAGGTGCAGAGCAACGACGTACTGCTGAATCCGGTCCGCCTCTACCCGGTGCTGGACGCCGCCACTTCCTCCCTCACCACGGACCCGGCTCTGGCCAGCTTGCGCGGTTTGTACGAACTCGCTCGCGAGGTGCGCGACATCCCCACCGAACGCGTGCAATTCCTGACGGTCCCGAGGGAGTCGTACATCTACAACGCCAATCGCGACCAGCTCGTGGAACCCGAGGCCGAGCGGCTTTTCGAGCGACTGCGCCTCGACGCCCCGGTGGAAGTCGTGAATTCGCCCGAAACGTCCCAGGGGCCCGAGCCCTCGGACGCCGCCTCCCCGGCACCCACCTTCCGCGGCAACACCGCCGCCCAGAACCCCTGCGGGTAAAGCGCTCACCAAGTCGACGAACCTCAGTTCAAAGAAATGAGCCGGATTGCCCAGTTGTAGGGAAGTGGAATTTGTCACCGTCGTCGCTCGACGCTGAACTGGACGGATAGTGTGAGCGATCCGGTGCGCCCGGCCGTAGTTAGGCTTGCGCACTGTTTGACCGAGACCCGAGCGCCTTGGAGGGGTAGGCGCCGCGTGGCCCCGACGGAGGATTCAGACAACCGTGGACGCGCAAGGCCGTGGGCGGGCGGACGACATCGATCCCGCAGACCAGTGGGTGCTCAATCCGAATACCGGCGAATACGAACTGCGACTGGCTCCTTCCGCACCGCAGTCGTCGGTACCCGGACCACGTAGATCTGCCTCCCGGGCAGGAGCGGCATCCCGTGCCGGCGGCGCCGGGGGCACGACAGCCGGGAGTGCGACAGCCGCGGGTGCGGGTGGCGGCGCGGGCGCCGGAGGTGCCGTGCGCAATCGCACCGCCGCCCCCGCCCGCGAGACGCGTCCCGCGCCGGGCCGTGATGTCCCGTCGCAGCGCAGGCGCAGGGGGGCGCCCGAGGAGCCGCCGGGCCGGCGTGGCCGGCGGCCGGTGAAGAAGAACAAGGCGAAGCGGGCCCTGCTCTGGACCGGCGGAATCATGGCGTTCGTGGTGGTCGCCGCCGCCGCGGGCGCGTATCTCTACATCGAGCACCTCAACGACAACATCCAGTCCGTCTCCGACGACGGCGCGAGCACCGGTGGCTTCTCGAAGGACAAGGCCATCAACATCCTGCTCATCGGCACGGACAAGCGCACGGGCGCGGGCAACGAGAAGTACGGCGACTCCGGCAGCGCCGGGCACGCCGACACCACGATCCTGCTGCACGTCTCCAAGGACCGCTCGAACGCGACCGCCCTCAGCATCCCGCGTGACCTGATCGTCGACATCCCGGACTGCCCGACGGAGCAGGAGGACGGCTCCTCCAAGGTCATCCCGGGCGAGACCGGTGTCCGGTTCAACACCAGCCTCGGCCAGGAGGGCCGCACGCCCAGCTGCACCGTGCGGACGGTCACCGAGCTGACCGGAATCCAGGCGGACAACTTCATGGTGGCCGACTTCAACGCCGTGAAGACGCTGACGTCGGCGGTCGGCGGCGTCGAGGTGTGCCTCGCCAAGGACATCAACGACCCCGACTCCAAGCTCAACCTCACCAAGGGCGAGCACGTCATCGAGGGCGAACAGGCGTTGGCCTTCGTCCGCACCCGGCACTCCGTCGGCTTCGGCGGCGACCTGAGCCGGATCGGGCTCCAGCAGCAGTTCCTCAGCGCGCTGATGCGCAAGCTGAAGTCGAACGACACGCTCACCAGTCCGTCGAAGATGATCAAGCTGGCCGAGGCGGGCACCAAGGCGCTCACCGTCGACTCGGCTCTCGACAGCATCGACAAGCTGAAGGACCTCGGGCTGGAGCTGGGCAAGCTCGACACGAAGAACCTGACCTTCGTGACGACTCCGGTGATCGACAACCCGGCCGAGAAGGTCAAGACCACCGTCGTCCTCAGCGAGTCCCAGGCTCCCGACGTCTTCCAGGCCATCCAGAACGACGTCTCCTTCACCGCGGTCAAGGAGCAGAAGAAGAAGGAAGCCGCCGCCGTGGCCGCCCGGCTCAAGGGCAGCAAGGCCGACCCCGCCGATGTGCGGGTGCAGGTCTACAACGGCGGAGCGCCCGCGGGCAGCGCCCAGGAGACCCTCACCTGGCTGCAGACCGAGGAGGGCGTGGAGAAGTCCGAGAACGCGGGCAACGCCCCGGAGCCGCTGTCGAAGACGACGCTGGAGTACGCGCCGGACCAGGCGGACCAGGCACGTTCACTCGCCGCGATCATGGGTCTTTCCGGGTCCGCATTGAAGCCCGGCAAGAGCGTGACCAACTCCCAGGGCCTGCCCACGATGACGCTGACGCTGGGCAAGGACTTCAAGGGTGCCGGGGTATCGCTCACGGCTCCGAGCAAGGCACCCGATGTGGAGAAGTCCACGGCCGACAAGGTGGAGTGCGCGAAGTAGTCACTCAACGGGCCCGTCCGACCGTCTGCTTGGCGTGCGGCGGGCCCGTTCCGCTCGGAAGCCCCGGCCGGGCATCCGTGGCGCGCATCCGCGGTGCGGCACCGCGGCACCGCGGCACGGAATCTCCGGTACGGAAACTCGGGCGGGGAACGCAACTGTGGCCGACTCTCGTTGGTCTGACACAAGACATGGTTGTGTCAGGCGGCGTTGGCCCGACACACCACGCGGCCGTGCCGGGCGTGAATTTTGCCGACGCGTGGCCAACCGGGCTCGGGTCCACAGGGGTCTGACAGGTTGCGAACCGACGTCGGACAGGGTGGTCCGACATGGTTCGCTCCACACCGGACAGGGAGGTCCGGCGCGGGGCGGAGCCGTGTCGGGCAAAGGGTGGGGAAGGGCAGACAGTTGGCGCAGAGCAGTGTGCGAGGGGAGGCCCCCGCCGTGGAGGACACCATGTCCCTCACGCCGCGGGCCGACCAGGCCACGCCGGCCGACCAGGGCGGCCGGCACGGTGGCGGGGGTTCCGGGGGCCGCCGTGGGAGCGACGGCAGACCCCGCAAACGGCGCGTCCTGCGCTGGTCGGCGACGGTTCTGGCGGTGGTGATACTGGGCACCGCGGGTGCCGGGTATCTCTACTACCAGCACCTCAACGGCAACCTGAAGAAGGACGACCTCAACATCGGCGACGCCAAGGACCGCGCTGCCGAGACCGAGGCGAACGCGGCCGGTCAGACGCCGCTGAACATCCTGCTGATCGGCTCGGATGCCCGGGACAGCAAGGAGAATCAGAAGCTCGGCGGCGCCAAGGAGACGTTCGGCGGCACGCCCCTCGCCGACGTCCAGATGCTGCTGCACGTCTCGGCCGACCGCACCAACATGTCGGTGCTCAGCATGCCCCGCGACACGCTGGTGGACATCCCGAAGTGCACGGACCCGGACAGCGGGGACGTCTACCAGGCCCGCGAGCGCGCGATGACGAACCAGTCGCTCGGCCGCGGCGGCCCGGGGTGCACGGTGGCGACGTGGGAGAAACTGACCGACATCCACATCGACCACTTCATGATGATCGACTTCTCGGGCGTGGTGTCCATGGCGGACGCCATCGGCGGCGTCCCCGTCTGTGTGAACGCCAACATCCACTCCAAGGACAGCCAGGGACACGGCTCCGGGCTGAAGCTGGAGAAGGGCACGACGTACGTCAAGGGCGAGCAGGCCCTGCAGTGGCTGCGCACCCGGTACGGCTTCGAGGACGGCAGCGACCTGGCCCGTGCCAAGGCGCAGCACCAGTACATGAACTCGATGGTCCGCGAGCTGCGCAAGAACGCCAAGCTGAGCAACCCGGGCAAGCTGCGCGCCCTCGCCGAGGCCGCCACCAGGGCACTCACCGTCGACCCGGGCCTGGGCACGGTGGCCAAGCTCTACGACCTGGCCGGCGAGCTCAAGCAGGTGCCGACCTCGCGCATCACCATGACGACGATGCCCAACCGCTACGTCGGTTCGCGCGTCGAGCCCACCGAGGACGCGACCAAGCTGTTCCGGCTGGTGCGTGAGGACATCGCCCTCGACGGCAAGGACAAGAAGAAGGCCACCGAGGAGAAGACCTCCACCGATCCGGCCGCGGCGGACGACGAGATCGCCGTGCAGGTGCAGAACGGCACCCGCACCGACATCCTCGCCCCGGCCCAGGGCCGCGCCACCACCGTCGCCGGGCTGCTCGTCGACAAGGGCTTCACGCAGGCCGTTGCGGACTCCTCGACCACGCCGACCGCGGACACCACGCTGATCCGCTACCCGAGCGCCGACCTGGAGGGCGACGCCCAGCGGCTCGCCAAGGCCCTCGGCATCCCGGCCGACGCGGTCGAGAGGTCCACCGACGTCTCGGGCGTCACCCTCGTCGTCGGCGCGGACTGGCGGGAGGGGACGGCGTACAAGGCCCCGAAGCAGGACGACAGGACACCGGACACGGCGGAGGCGCTGAACGCCTCCGACACCAAGGCCTGCATGAAGGTGGACCCGGGCTTCACGTGGTGACGGGCGCCCCGCCCGGCGGGCTCAGCCGGCGCTGTCGACGCTGAGCACGGCCGGGCGGCGGGAGGCGATGACCTTCCTCGCCAGGGCCCGCGGGCTGGTCAGGAAGCCGTAGCCCCAGGACATGTGCATGGTGGCGAGGGCGACCGGGATCTGGAGGCGTGCCTTCAGCGGGAGGCCCTTGCCGGCCGGGAGCGAGCCTGCGGTGATGGCCGCGAGGTAGCCGCCGGGGACGACCAGCGCCCACGGGGTGACCAGGGCGCCCAGCGCGAGGCCCGCCGCGATCGCGCACACCGCCGTCGGCGGGGCGAGGTAGCGCAGGTTGATGGAGCCGGCGTGGTAGCGGGCGACGACGTGGCGCCAGCGGCCGTAGTCCTTGTACTGCTTGGCGAGGGCCTTCACCGACGGCCTCGGGCGGTACGACACCTTCAGCTCGGGCGAGAACCAGATCAGCCCGCCCGCTTCCCGGATCCGGAAGTTGAGCTCCCAGTCCTGGGCGCGGATGAACTCCTCGTTGTAGCCGCCCTGTTGCTCCAGCGCCTCGCGCCGGAAGACGCCGAGATACACGGTCTCGGCGGCCTGTGCCTCACCGCCGGTGTGGAAGGCGGCGTTGCCGACGCCGATCTTCGAGGTCATCGCGGCGGCGACGGCGTGCTCCCAGTCGTTCTCGCCCTCGGCGTGCATGATGCCGCCGACGTTCTGCGCGCCGGTCTCCTCCAGGAGCCGTACGGCGGTGGTGATGTAGTTCGGCGAGAGCATGCCGTGGCCGTCGACGCGGACGACGATCGGGTGGCGCGAGGCCTTGATCGCGGCATTGAGGGCGGCAGGGGTGCGGCCGGTCGGGTTCGGGACGGTGTGTACGCGCTTGTTCTCCGAAGCCGCCGTCTCGGCCACGAGCTCGGCGGCGATCTCGTCCGTGCGGTCCGTGGACGGACCGAGGGCGATCACGACCTCCATCTCGCCGGCGTACTCCTGCGCGAGGATCGCTTGGACTGCTCCGCGCAGATGCCGCTCCTCGTCGAGGACGGGCATGATCACGGACACGGCGGGGAGCTGCACGTCGGGATTGGCGTTCATAGGGGCCTCACGTTACCGCGAACGGGGGACACCGGTGCGCCCCGCCGGGGCCGGTGCTCCGGGCAGCAGATCGTATGGGCCTACGGTGCTCACGGATCCCACGTACGGCCCCCAGGGCAACCCCAGCGGAGGTATCCCCCCATGCCCACGCCGCCCCGCCGCTCTTCCGCCCCGTCGCAGCGCAGCCCGCAGCCGCCCCGTGGCGGGGCGCGGCGGGTCGCGCCCGTACGGCGGAGGCGGCCCCGGTGGGCCATGCGGGCGGTGACCACGCTGTCCGTCGTGGTCCTCGCGTCCGCCGGGATCGGGCACGCGGTGGTCACCAGCCTGGACGCGAAGATCGCGCGGGTGGACCCGTTCAAGGACATGAAGAACCGGCCTCAGGCCGGGAACGGGATGAACGTCCTGCTCGTCGGCACGGACGGCCGCGACCGCATCAGTGACGAGGAGCGGCGCAGGTACCGGCTCGGTGGCGCCCCCTGTCACTGCACCGACACGATCATGATCGTGCACATCTCGGCGGACCGGGAGCGGGCGAGCGTGGTGAGCCTGCCGCGCGACTCGTACGCCGAGGTGCCCGCGGGCGAGGGGCGCAAGGCCCATCCCATCAAGATCAACGCCGCGTACGCGGAGGGCGGGCCGAACCTCACCGTGCGCACGGTCGAGCACATGACCCATGTGAAGATCGACCACTATCTGGAGGTCGACTTCACCAGCTTCATGAAGACGGTGGACGTGGTCGGCGGCGTGCGGATCTGCACCGCCGAGCCGCTGAAGGACTCCTACACCGGGCTGGACCTGCCGGCCGGCACGCATCGGCTGATGGGCGGGGAGGCGTTGCAGTACGTCCGTGCGCGGCACGTCGACAGCGACTCCGATCTGGGCCGGGTGCACCGTCAGCAGCGGTTCATGGCGGCGCTGATCGAGCGGGCGACGTCGTCCGGGATCCTGCTGAACCCGATGCGGTTCCGGGACGTGACGCGGGCGGTGCTGGGGTCGGTGCGGGCGGACAAGGGGTTCGGCACGGGTGAACTGCTCGACCTCGGGCGGGCGATGCGGAACTTCTCCCCGTCGTCGTCGGAGTTCACGACGGTGCCGATCGGGCAGTTGGCGTACGAGGTGAAGGGCCTCGGCTCCACGGTGAAGTGGAACACCTCGCAGGCCGAACGTCTCTTCCGGGCCCTGCGCGAGGACAAGCCGCTGGCGGCGCAACGGCCGAAGAGGAGGGCCGTCCCGGTGGAGGTCGCCCCGCAGCAGATCCGCGTCCAGGTGGAGAACGGCACGGCGGCGGCCGACCTCGGCAAGCGTGTGGACGCTGCGCTCGCGGCGGCCGGGTTCCGCACGACGGGCCGCCCGGCGGCCGCGGCGGACCGCTCCGTGAAGCGCACGGTCGTCGCCCACGACCCCGGCTGGGACCGCTCCGCGAAGTCCCTGGCAGCCGCACTCCCGGGAAGCGAACTGCGCCCCGTGAAGGGGCTGGGCCCCACCCTGAAGGTGATCGCCGGGACGGACTTCAGAAAGGTACGCAAGGTACGCGCCGAGGACCCGACACAGGGCCAGGCGACGGTGGTACGGGGCGATGAGGCGGGGTGCTCCTAGCCGGACCCTGTCCTGACGGCAACCCTCAGCAGCCGCCGCGCGCAGCGCCGCATGCCTTCGGCACCGGAAAGCCGGCCCCGGCGCCTCGGGGCGCGCAGCCCCGGCACGTGCGTGGCTGCTGCGGACGGGCAAGGCCCTCGGCCGCACTCGGCGCCCGCAACCACCCAGTCCCGAGCCCTCGACACCCGAAGCAATCCGCGCCGCAGCTGCCACGGCCGAAAGACCCCGGCGCCGCGAAGCGCGCAGCCCCGGCACGTCCGTGACTGCTGCGGACGGGCAAGGCCCTCGGCCGACCGCTCGGCGCCGGAATGTTCAGGCCGGAGCCCCCTGGCCCCGAGTCTTCGACACCCTGAGTCTTCAACGCCCTGAGCCGCACGGCTCCATGGCCGTCACGGTCGACGGACCGGGACCGCCGCACTCGGTATCCGGTTCCTCAGGTCCCGGGACCCTGCGCGGGTCGGGCCTCAGGCACCCGGAGTGCCGGGGCCGCCGGTCTCCCAGTCGTGGTCCCAGGGCTCCGGATCCTCGGGGTCCCGGCCGGGTCTCAGTCCTCGTACCCCTCCGCCGCCCTCTTCTCGCGGAGTTCCTTGATGGCTCGCCTGCGGGCCAGGCGGTGGGTGCGGCGGATCTGGGCCTCCTGGTTGCGGCGCTTGTCGCGTTCGGTTTCCGGGAGTACCGGGGGGACGCGGCGTGGCTTGCCGTCGGCGTCGACCCCGGCGAAGACCAGGTAGGCCGAGCCGACCTGAGTGGGCGGCGCGGACTCGTTCCAGCGTTCGGCAAGGACTCGTACGCCGACCTCCATCGAGGTCCGGCCGGTCCAGTTGACCTGGGCCTTCACATGGACGAGGTCGCCGACGCGGACCGGCTCCAGGAAGACCATCTCGTCCATGGACGCGGTGACGGCGGGGCCGCCACTGTGCCGGCCGGCCACCGCGCCCGCGGCGTCGTCGACGAGTTTCATGATCACACCGCCGTGCACCGTACCCAGGAGGTTGGTGTCGTTGTGGGTCATGATGTGGCTGAGCGTGGTGCGGGATGCGGAGGTCGGCTTGCCCGGGATCTCCGGAGTGCCCGACTCTGCGGCGGTGACCTGGTCTGTCATGGCCTCCACCTTATGCCGCGTCGACATTCGCGGACTTTGTGTTGGGTTCGCAACAGCCGTGCCTCTATTTTCCGCCGAACCTTGTAAGTGACCTGGCCATGCCCTGCACACTGGGGCGCATGAATGACTGGCCCCAGGCACCCGACGACAACCGCGGCAACCGCTACGGACGCGGCAGCGCGAGCGCACAGCCGGAGAGTGCGCGCGTGATGCGGCAGGTCCGCCGCGGCCAGGCGGCGCCCCCCGGCCAGGGCTACGGCGGGGTCCCGCAGCAGCCGTCGTACGTGAACGGCCAGGGCCACGGCGGCTACGGCGACGACGGGTACGACAGCGGTTACAACACCGGCCAGGTGTACGGCGGTGGCGGGGGCGGCCGCGACGGCGGCGGGATGCGCGAGCCGCGGCCCGCGCCGAACTGGCGGCGTCGTATCAAGGTGACGACCATCACGCTGGTGACGGTGCTGGTGGTGACCTCCGTCGCGACCTACTTCTGGGCCGACTCCAAGCTCAACCGCGAGGTCGACCTGTCCATGGTCATCGACCGGCCGGAGGCGGGCGAGGGCACGAACTACCTCATCGTCGGCTCCGACAGCCGTGAGGGACTGTCCGACGACCAGAAGAAGGACCTGCACACCGGGTCCGCCGACGGCAAGCGCACGGACTCGATGATGATCCTGCACGTCGGCAGCAACGGCGACACCCTGATCTCGCTCCCCCGCGACTCGAACGTCACGATCCCCTCGTACAAGGGCTCGGACTCCGGGAAGCTCTACCAGAGCACCGGCCGTCAGGTGAAGCTGAACGCGGCGTACGCGGAGGACGGGCCCGAACTGCTGGTCCGTACCGTCGAGTCCAACACCGGTCTGCACATCGACCACTACGTCGAGATCGGCTTCGCGGGCTTCGCCAACATCGTGGACGCCGTCGGCGGCGTCGAGATCGACATCCCGCAGGACATCGAGGACTCCAAGTCCGGCGCGGACTTCAAGAAGGGCAAGCAGACCCTGAACGGCCAGGACGCGCTCGCCTTCGTCCGCACCCGGTACGCGCTGGCCGGCTCCGACCTGGACCGTACGAAGAACCAGCAGAAGTTCCTCTCGGCCCTGGCCAACCAGGTCGCGACCCCGAGCACCGTCCTGAACCCCTTCAAGCTGTACCCGACGATGGGCGCCGGCCTGGACACCCTGATCGTCGACAAGGACATGGGCCTGTGGGACCTGGCGTCCATGTTCTGGGCGATGAAGGGCGTCAGCGGCGGTGACGGCAAGTCCATGAACATGCCGATCTCGGGCAACTCCGCGAACGGCAACCTCCAGTGGGACACCGCGAAGGTGAAGACGCTGGTGGAGCAGCTGAAGAACGACGAGAAGGTCACCGTCTCGGGCAACTGAGGCACCGACGGCAGCAGTCGAGGGCACCCCGGCGGGGTGCCCTCGACTGCTGTCAGACGGTCGTCACATCGTGGCCCCCGCCATCGCGCGGCAGGTCGTGGCACAGCGGCGACACGCCTCTGCGCAGCGCATCATCTGGGGATCGTCCGGCATGGACATACACGCCTCCGCGCACATCTCGCAGGCCTTGGCGCACATCGCGCACATCTCGGCCGACATGGGCGAGCGGCGCATCATCATGTCCGCGCACATACGGGTCGTCTCGGCGCAGTCCATGAGCGCCCGCATGATCTGCATCTGAGCCTGGCCGCCCATCTGCATGCAGGAGCTCATGGTCTCCTCGCAGATGCTGTGGCAGTTCAGGCACGCGTCGACGCAGTCCTGCATCTCCTTGCTCATCGCGGGCATCGTCTGGGGCTGGGTCATGGCTCCTCCTGGGGGGTGCGGGAGCCCGGGTGCGGGCCCCGTGCCCTTCCGTCCTACGCCCGCCCGCCGCGCCGCGCCATCGGGCGGACATGAACAATTCCCACCAGATGCCGCACAGGGCACGGTTGCCGGTGTTCCGCCGCAAGGCGGTGAAACAGGTCCAAATGAGTGAAGGGTGCCCGGAGATCCGGGCACCCTTCACCATCAAATCCCGTGGGGTTACGGCAGGTTGCGCGCCATGACGATGCGCTGGACCTGGTTCGTGTCTTCGTAGATCTGCGTGCTTTACAGGTCATACGGCTCTGACCTGTACGGACACCCCTCTTGGCATAGCCATCCCCAGCATTTCCCCATGATCGTCAGGAGTCTGCCCAGGTCGGCGGGGTGTTGGCGGCAGCCTCCCCGACCGGCCGGAGGAGCGGCAGGCTCCGGGGAGGTTACGCGGTTTCCCGTTCCGTCAACCGTGATCGCTTGACCCGCGCGCCCTGGCCTCGGGAGCATCAACCCAGATGCGGGGTACTGGCAGCAGCACGGGAGAGGGGAACCCAGACCATGAAGGTCACCAAGCTGGTCAGCACGTGCGACATCAAGGACTGCCCGACGATCTACGCGACGGATCGCGGCACGCTCTTGGTTCAGGGGGAGACTCCGACCGACCACGGGCTTCAGATTCCCGCTCACGAAACCCTGGTCGAGATCCCGATGGAACTGATCCAGAAGGCCATCCGTGACAACCTCATCTAGGACCCTCGGCGACCTCTTCGACACGTTCCAGCGTGAGGCGTTCCGGCTCGAAACCCTCGACGACTACAGCAAGTCGGGGAACGTCGATGCCTATCACGCGTTCCTGGCCGGGGAGCCGCAGCCGGACGACTACAACGCGGGCTGGGTCGAAGAACTCCGCTCACACACCGGAAAAGGGAAACGGGTCTACCGGGTTCACATTCTGCGCCGCCCGCTCACGGACTATCTTAGGTTCGAACTCGGGTGGGGGTACCAGAAAAACATGTCTGGGGGTGAGGAGTTCTTCATTCTGGACATCACTGACAGGCCGAACCCCCTGCAGAATGTACCTGACTTCTGGCTCTTCGACTCCGAGTCCGTGGCCGTGATGAACTACGACGGCGCCGGAAAGTACCTGGGCTCGGAAGTTCTGTCATCGGAACGAACGGCGGAATTCGCTGGGCATCGTGACGCGGCACTCACCCACGCGGAGCCGTTCACGGAATGGTGGGCCAAGTACGGGGCGTGAACAGAGCACAGCTTGGGGCCGCGCTGCGGGCCCTGCGAGTAGCTTCCGGCAAGGAGGCCAAAGCGGTGGCCCGCAGCGCCCTCATGTCTCCGTCCAAGCTGTCCAAGATTGAAAACGCGAAGCTCGCGGCCAGCGCGACGGACGTAGAGCGCATCCTAACCGCCATCGGTGTCTCGGATGAGGTCAAGGCGGAGTACACCGAGGCTGCGCGGGCATCGGCAACGGAGGCAACGGCATGGCGCCTGTTGAAGCGCATCGGAGTCCACAAGGGCCAGCAAGCCGCCAAGGCCCTTGAAGCCCAGATGTCCACGCTCCGGCTGTTCCAACCGGCCCTGGTGCCAGGCTTGCTCCAGACGCCGGAGTACATCCGTGCCGTTCTCCAACGGCACAATCTGAGTGAGGACTCTGTCTCCCGGACGATCAACGGCAGGCTTGAACGTCAAGCGATCCTCTACGACAACGCCAAGTCGCTGCGGTTCATAATCACAGAGCCTGTCCTGCGGTGGCGCATTGTCCCGCCACAGATGATGGCGGCACAGCTCGACCGAATCGTTTCCATTTCCCGCCTGTCTCATGTGGACATCCGCATAGTCCCGTTGCAGATTCAGCAGCGCGACGTTGCGAATCATGCGTTCGTCATCCGCGACGATCGAATGGTCACGGTTGAGACCGTCCACGCTGAGGTAGTCGTAACGGACCCAAGGGACGTTGGTTGGGATGCCCCGAAGTTTCCGGACAGGCGTCCAATAGGATCGTCTGAACTGGAAACGAGGAATCGAAGTGGCACCACCGAGCAAGTACACGCCTGAGTTCCGTGAGGAAGCCGTCCGGATCGCGCTGGCTTCCAGCAAGACCGTAACCGAGGTCGGCCGTGAACTCGGTATGAACCCCGAAACCCTCCGGGGCTGGGTGAAGAAGCATAAGGAACGGAACGAACCTCCTGCCGGTACCGAGCTGTCCCACGATGAACGCGCTCGCCTGAAGGAACTTGAACGCCGTATCCGTGAAGTCGAGATGGAGAATGCGTTCCTGAAAAAAGCCGCAGCGTACTTCGCGAAGGATCCCCGGTAGCGAGCAAGTACGAGTTCATCGATGAGATGCGACTCGACACAACGGAGTACGCATATCCCGTCGAGTTCATGTGCGAACGACTCGGCGTATCCACATCTGGCTACTACGACTGGCGGGGCCGCCCGAAATCCGCGACGGCGCAGCGACGCGAGGAGTTGAAACTGCTGATCAAGAAAGCATTCGACGATTCCGACAGCACCTACGGCTATCGGCGCATCCACGCCCAGCTCCATCGCTGGGGCCACGCCGCGGGCCCGGAGCTGGTCCGCCGGCTCATGCGGGAGCTGGGACTTGAGCCCTGCCAGCCGAAGCCCAGACGCTTCGGCCTCACCCGAGGCGCGCCCGCCGCCGTGCCCGACCTCGTGGGCCGGAACTTCACCGCCGACGCTCCGGGTGAAAAACTCGTCGGGGACATCACCTACATCTCCACCGGAGAGGGCTGGCTGTATCTCGCGACCGTCATCGACTGCTGCACGAAGGAGGTTGTCGGCTACGCGATGGACGACCATTTTCAAACCCCTCTCATAGCCAGAGCCATCCGTAACGCAGCACGGAACAGGAAACTCGCCAGGAACGCAATATTCCACTCGGACCGCGGAAGCAACTACATGTCGGCCGAGTATGCTGCGGTTCTGGGCGAGCTCGGCCTGCGGCGTTCTGCCGGCCGTACCGGGATCTGCTTCGACAATGCCATGGCCGAATCATTCTTCGGCGCCCTGAAGAACGAGCGCGTTTCGAGGGTGACTTACCTGACCCGCGACATCGCCAGGCAGGACATCACCCGTTACATCGAATTCTGGTACAATCACAAACGCCTTCACTCGGCGGTGGGTTACCGTCCTCCCCGCGAAGTCCACGCCGCGTACCAGAAGTTGCGAATCGTCGCGTGAGTCAATAGTCAGATGCCTGTCCGGAAAACACGAGGCCCCTCAGGTCTCTACGTCGAGAAGTTCGAGGGATTCGAACGGGTGGCGTTGTCGGGTGACCACATGCGGGGCCTGGTCGAAGGTATCCGCGACGACTTTTTGCGGGAACAGGAAACAGGCTAGAGCCGCATCCGTAGCCCGCCGAAGATGGCGCCATGGAGAGCGAAGAGGGAACTTCCGATCCTGGAACCCACACGACAGCACGGACGTGCCTGTCGGAGTCACCTCGCGAGCCGTCACCCAAACCCGGTTGCGCTGACTGCCTGTCCATATCGGTAGCCCGCGAGAACGCCCGCTCCACGTTCGACTACGGCGCCGTATCCGACGCCAACGTACGGATGCGCCAGCACCACGCAGAGGCGCACGCGTCATGAGCAAGGGAACGGGCTCAAGGCTCTTCGCCGACCGCCCCCTGATGACCATGCGGGTCTCTCGCGACTCAGGGCAGACCTGGGGGCCGGAGCAAGCCGTGGCCACGACGGACGATCTTCCGCCACTGCTCACAAGCGCTTGGCCGCCATGCGAGTGCTGGCGTTGCACGGAACGCGGCCAAGGTTCCAGGCGCTGAAGTCTCTCCCTCTCCTCCATGAACTCCCGCCCGACATGGGCGGCGGCGGTCAGCCATGGCCGCGATCAGTTGAGAAGGAAGGTGCAGTGATGCTGAACGGAACCGACCTGTACACGCTCGACATCGACGGGGCCTCATTCGTGAAGGCGTGCGGCGGCCCCTGCACCGAGGGGTGCATGACCCTGGCCCGGATCGGTGAGGACGCTTGGGCGCTGGGTGACAGCAAGAGGCCGGAAGCGCAGCCGTTGAGGTTCACCACGGAGGAACTGGACGCGGCGGGTATCGACCCAGCGCGCTTCGGCCTGAACGTCTGACCCTCCCCCTCCAGTCGGCCCCATCCCTCCCCCTTCTCCAACGGGTGGGGCCGACTGGTCCCCTTCACCACTGAGTCCGACGGGAGGACTGTTGCACCATCACGGCTATCTGTGGACCGGCCCGAAAGAGCGCTTCGACCAGGAAGCCCTACGGCGGCCCTCACATCCTGAGCCGCCTCCGGCCGGAAGCAAGCCGGAACTGATCCAGCGCTACCGGGAAGTGGCGGCGGAGTTTCCAACCGTGGACCTGCCGCCTCTGGAAACGGCGTATTGGCTGACCAAGCCGCGTTCGTTAGTTCGGGGAACGTGGGATGAGCCGAAGGAGGCGGCGGCCTGGCTCGGGGAGCGCTTGGCGGAGTACGCGCCCCGGTTCGCTTCGGAGGCGGAGCGTGTCACCACCCATCTGACGCTTCTCGTGAACTCCGCCGATGAGCGGTTGGGGGAGGGTGGTGATGTGTCCCACGGGTTCTACCTCGAACGCCCCTCATACCCGTCTCTGGCTGTGGTGACGTGCTCCCCGAATCGCTCGAAGCCTGAACTGGCCTGTCCTGCCCAGTAGTCGAAGCAACAAAGAAGCCCCGGCCAGTGGCCGGGGCTGTTCCTTTGGTTGGTTAGAGCAGCGCGCGGAAGGGGTTTGAGTCCACGAGCGGTTTCGACCGTTGCGGTTCGGGCGCGGGCTCCGTCGCCTGCGTCGGTTCCGGGCGGTAGGCGTCCATCGAAACGACCTTGGCTCCATTCCCGTCCGTTTCTGCCCGCTGGCCGGCCGCAACCACCTCCGGTTTCATGCGCTCTGTGTCACGGGCACTGTCGTCCGCGAGCGAGAACACAACGGCGGGACGGCCGACCCTCTGCCGTTCTTCGGTCACGACGATTCCGGGCAGTGCCCTGACCTCTACTGCAGTCGCTCCGACGTACGGGAGTATCTGAGACGACGTGGCCCGGCCGCCGTGCATTTCGATCCGGGCCCGAACCTTGTCCTCAAGGCTGAGCGGCTGCCGCTTCACCTTCGGGGACGTGGCCCCCTTGGTGATGCGTACGGCGTCCTGCACCGAGCGGTGAACCAGGGTGAAGGCGGCCGACAGCATCTCGTCCGTGATGTGCTCGGAACACTCGGAGGCGGCCAGGCAGGCCGCGACCCTGAGCGTCTGCTCTGCGGTCCGCTCGATGAACACGGCCTGCCCCTCGGGCAGGGTCTCACCCAGGATGCGGGCGTAGCGGCGCACGATCCGCCACAGCGGCCGGGCGTCCTCTGCGAGCGTGATCACTCGGGGCCGTGCGGTCGCCCACCCGTACGCGTCGGACAGGTCCCGTCCGTCTACCTCGGGCAGGCTCACCCGGTCGTCGTCCAGCATCGGGGCCGACCCGAGCAGGAAGGGAAGGATGCGGTTGTACGAGCCTCCGGCCGCCTCCGACTCGCCGACGTACTTGGTCCAGTCGGATGGCGTGACGTGGCAGTGCAGGACCATGGCGGGGTCGCGTACTTCCTACGCCTCTTCCTTGGTCGTGTTCCGGATCGTGGCGCCGTCCCATGCGGCCCGCAGCTTGGTCGTGAACGAAGCATCCCGCTTCACCCTGCGAAGCACTTCCGACCATTCCTCTTCCACCACCAGAGCACGCACGTCGCGCCCGTGCTCGGTCTCGGCGGTCGCTTCCTGCTGCTCCCACAGGTGGTTGACCATGCTCGCGCCGGACGTGATCCCGGACGTGGTGTGTGTTGTCAGGAACCGCCCCAGAGACTTGTCCAGGACGTGATGGGCGGCCCGCAGTGCGGTTCCCTTGCCTCTGCCCGTTCCGGCCACCAGGGCGGACCACAGCACCACGGGCCGCGCGTTGCCACGGGAGGACACCTTGACCGTGCCACCGATGGCGGCCGACCACATCGACAGGGCAGCCACGTAGACCCCCAAGGGGTCCGTTTCCAGGAACGGGGCGATCCTGCGGACCGCGCGACCGATGGGACCGTACAGAACGGGGGTGCTCATGCTGGAATCATGGATTGGGCTGTTGTCAACGAGATCATCGGCCGGAACCCGTGCAAGAAGGTCAAGGGTGCTGGCAGCCGTGCCAAGGAGATCCGGGAGCACAAGAGCAAGGCTCGGCGGCTGACGACGCGGGAAGTCCTGGCGATGCTGGACGCCTGCCCTCCCCGGTACCGGGCGATGCTGTGGCTGATGGCGGGGTGTGGGCTTCGGCTGGGTGAGGCCATGGCCGTCTCGCGCGATCAGATCGACTTCAAGGCCGAGACGCTTCGGGTGGACTTCCAGATCACCGAGGACGGCGCGACCGAGTCAGGCAAGAACAGCGCCCTTCAGCGGCGGCACATCAAGGCTCGGGACGAGGAAGAGCCGGGGCGTGTCGTCCCCCTCCCGCCCAACGTCGCGTTCGAGCTGCGGCGGCACATCAAGAACCACGGCCTATGGGGACCGGACCGACTTCTCTTCCCCAACGTGACGCGAACCGGGTACCTGTACGCGTCGTACTTCTACCCGAAGATCTGGATGGTGGCGCTGGACAAGGGCGGGGTGTCCTACTGCAAGGCGCACTCGCTCCGGCATTACTACGGGTCTCGGCTCCTGTACGCCGGAGTCCCCGAGAACGACGTGGCCGACTGGATGGGTCACTGCAGCACTGACGTGCTCAGGGAGCACTACCACTACATCTTCGAAGGGGCCGAGCAGCGCGGCCGGGCAGCCATCGCGACCATGCTCACGCCCGGCGCGGACGACCCCACGGAGGCGGAGGCGTCAGACGTCGCCTGATCCACACACGACAACAGCCCCCGGCCTCACGCCGGGGGCTGCGTTGTTTGTGCTGGTCAGTGGCCGTTTTGAGGTCGTCAGCTCCCCAGGATTCCCCCAGCATGACGCCCATGAACGGCCTTGATCGGGCCGTAACGGGCAGAACGCTGAGAGCGTCCCTGTGGACCCTCAGAACCGCATTTGACCTGCAAAAACCCTGCTAGGGAAGGTTCCTTGCCATGACGATGCGCTGGACCTGATTCGTACCCTCATAAATCTGCGTGATCTTGGCGTCGCGCATCATGCGCTCGACGGGGTAGTCACGGGTGTAGCCGTAACCGCCGAGGAGCTGGACGGCGTCCGTGGTGACCTCCATCGCCGTGTCCGAGGCGAAGCACTTGGCGGCGGCGCCCAGATAGGTCAGGTCGGCGTCACCGCGCTCGGAGGCGGCGGCTGCCTGGTAGGTCAGGGCGCGGGCGGCCGAGATCTTCATGGCCATGTCGGCGAGCATGAACTGGATGCCCTGGAAGTCGGCGATCGGCTTGCCGAACTGCTTGCGCTCCTGGACATAGCCCTTGGCGTAGTCGAGGGCGCCCTGGGCGATACCGAGGGCCTGCGCGGCGATCGTGATGCGGGTGTGGTCCAGCGTCTTCATCGCGGTGGCGAAGCCGGTGCCCTCCTCGCCGATCATGCGGTCCGCCGGTATGCGAACGTTGTCCAGGTAGACCTCGCGGGTCGGGGAGCCCTTGATGCCGAGCTTCTTCTCGGGGGCGCCGAAGGAGACGCCCTCGTCGGACTTCTCGACGACGAAGGCACTGATGCCCTTGGAACGCTTCGTCGGGTCGGTGACCGCCATCACCGTGTAGTACTCGGAGACGCCGGCGTTGGTGATCCAGCGCTTCACGCCGTTCAGCACGTAGTGGTCGCCGTCGCGGACCGCCTTCGTCTTCATGCCGGCCGCGTCGGAGCCGGCGTCGGGCTCGGAGAGGCAGTACGAGAACATGCCGTCGCCCTTGGCGAGCGGGGTCATGTACCGCTTCTTCAGGTCCTCGGAGCCGGAGAGGATCACCGGGAGCGAGCCCAGCTTGTTCACCGCGGGGATGAGGGAGGAGCTCGCGCAGACGCGGGACACCTCCTCGATGACGATCACCGTGGCAAGGGCGTCCGCGCCCGCGCCGCCGTACTCCTCGGGCACGTGCACGGCGTGCAGGTCGCTCGCCACCAGCGCGTCCAGCGCCTCCTGCGGGAAGCGGGCCTCCTCGTCCACCGCGGCGGCGAAGGGCGCGATCTTCGCCTCGGCCAGGGAGCGGATGGCGTCGCGGAGCATGTCGTGCTCCTCCGACGGGCGGTACAGGTCGAAGTCAGCCGATCCGGCCAAGGTCTCTCACGCTCCAAGGACGCTGTGGTGTCAGTGCGAAGCTGGCGCTAATTACCGTTAAGTAACTCAAATTTTAGGGGGCGGCCCACGGGAGTGATACGTGAGCTTGGCGACAGCGGGGAAGCTGCCCGTCAGACCCTCCGACTATGCTCGGGCCCGCATGTCCCCGTCCTTCTTCCTGGAGTCCTCATGGCCCTCAAGATCACCGTGATCGGCACCGGTTACCTCGGCGCGACCCACGCCGCGGCCATGGCCGAGCTCGGCTTCGAGGTGCTGGGGCTCGATGTGGTGCCCGAGAAGATCGAGATGCTCGGCGAGGGCCGGGTCCCGATGTTCGAGCCGGGCCTGGAGGAGCTGCTGCGCAAGCACGTGGCCGGTATCGAGGGCTCCACCGGGCGGCTGCGCTTCACGATGGACTGGGCGGAGGTTGCCGAGTTCGGCGATGTGCACTTCGTCTGCGTGAACACTCCGCAGAAGCACGGCGAGTACGCCTGCGACATGAGTTACGTGGACGCGGCCGTCGAGTCGCTCGCCAAGCACCTGCGCGGGCCCAGCCTCGTCGTAGGCAAGTCGACCGTGCCGGTCGGCAGCGCGGACCGGCTCGCGGCCCGCATCCTGGAGCTCGCGCCGGGCGGCAGCGAGGTCGAGCTCGCCTGGAACCCCGAGTTCCTGCGCGAGGGCTTCGCCGTCCAGGACACCCTGCACCCGGACCGGATCGTGGTCGGCGTGCGCAGCGAGCGGGCCGAGAAGCTGCTGCGCGAGGTGTATGCGACGCCGATCGCGGACGGCTCCCCCTTCGTCGTCACCGACTTCCCCACCGCCGAGCTGGTGAAGACCTCCGCCAACTCCTTCCTCGCCACCAAGATCTCCTTCATCAACGCGATGGCGGAGGTGTGCGAGGCGGCCGACGGCGATGTGGCCAAGCTCGCGGAGGCCATCGGGCACGACGACCGGATCGGCAAGAAGTTCCTGCGGGCCGGCATCGGGTTCGGCGGCGGCTGCCTGCCCAAGGACATCCGCGCCTTCATGGCCCGCGCCGGTGAGCTGGGCGCCGACCAGGCGCTGACCTTCCTGCGCGAGATCGACTCGATCAACATGCGCCAGCGCGGGCAGATGGTCGAGCTCGCCCGGCAGGCGCTGGGCGGCGGTCCCTTCCTGGGCAAGCGGGTCGCCGTGCTCGGCGCCACCTTCAAGCCCGACTCGGACGACGTACGCGACTCCCCCGCCCTCAACGTCGCCGGCCAGATCCACCTCCAGGGCGGCCAGGTCACGGTGTACGACCCCAAGGGCATGGACAACGCCCGCCGGCTCTTCCCGACCCTCGGCTACGCCGACACCGCGATCGACGCGGTGCGCGGCGCCGACGTCGTACTGCATCTGACGGAATGGCGGGAATTCCGCGAGCTGGACCCGGCGGAACTCGGCGAGGTCGCCGCGGCGCGGGTCATTCTGGACGGGCGCAATGCGCTCGACCCGGAGGTGTGGCGGAAGGCCGACTGGAGCTACCGGGCGATGGGCCGGCCGACGGCCTGAAAAAAGCCCCTTTCCGCGGGGAGACCGGCAAGGAAATTCTCCCGGCCCTCCTGCGCCCGGGGCGACGGCCACCGTCCCAGCCGCTCCCTGCGCCCCTCCGCCTTCACCGGCCGCACACAACGGCATATGCCGCTCTCCTCGAAACCGCCACTCCGTATGGAATTCTATTCGAGTAGCGTGAGGGAAAAGAGAAGCACCTGCTCGAATTCTACACAGCCGCATTGCGCGGAATAACGTCGATGTCGCCTGTTCTCACAGTGATGCCACCCCCGAAAGAGAGGCAGGCAACAGGCGTTTAACTGAGGCGTAGCCGAGCGGAATTCGCTCACCACTCCACTGGTCGTCGTTCGCTGGTTTTGAACAGACCATGCCAGGAGTGACCATGCCCTTGTTCCGCCGGGCCCTGTGGCCGCAGGACCACCGTGACGAACTGGTCGCGGGAGCGCTCGTCGGCGCCGTGGTCGTCGTGCTGGGCTATGCGTCGGGTATCGGCGCCCCGGCCACCGCGTCCGACACGACCGCCGCCCCGCCGCCGCCCGCGGCCACCTCGCCCTCGTCCCCCGGCGAGGCCGCCGCGCCGGAGACACCGGGCGACTCCTCGGGCGGAGCCGCCGGGGGCACGGCCGGGACCGGAGCACTGCCGGCCACCGGCATCTACTACCCCGGCGGCACGGACCACACCGGCCACACAGGCACGTCCGGCGGAACGAGCCACACGGGCCACGGCGGCTCCCCCACGCCCTCCGCACCCTCGTCCCCGTCCGCCCCCTCCCCGTCCGCGCCGGGCACCACCCCGCCCGCCGACGACGACGCCACCTGCGAGGACGGCGAGGTCCGGCTCGCCGGACCGCTCCTGACCGGCCTCACCGAGCCCGTCTTCGGTCTCCTCAACCCCACGGACGAGATCCCCACCGACGAGAACCCCACCGCCGAGGCCTCCCCGACCCCGCAGCCCTCCCCCTGCGTCGGCCTCGCCCCGCTCCCCTCCCTCCTCGGCGGCATCACACCCTCCCCGGAGGCGACGCCGTGACCCTGAGCCGCACTCTCGCCCTCCTCGTCCTCACCCCGCTCCTCTACGTCCTCCTCGGCTCCCCACAGGCCTCCGCCCACACCGAGCTCGTCACCTCCAGCCCCGCGAACGGCGCCGAGCTGAAGCGGGCCCCCGAACAGCTCACCCTCACCTTCGACGAGCCCGTCGACGTGGCCGACGTACGCGTGATGACCCTGGACGGCAACCGGCTCCCGGTGTCGCTCGTGCCGGGGCACAAGGGCGAGGTCGTACAGGCCGCACTCGGGCACTCGGCGGACGGCGACTTCGCCGTCGTCTGGTCGGTGGTCGACGAGGAGGACGGGCACGCCTCCTCCGGGCGGCTGGACTTCGGCATCGGCGCGCCCGCCGCCCAGGACCGCGGCGACGAGCCCGCGGCCGCGCCGTCCCCCTTGGTGCGGAAGGGTCTCGTCGCCGCCCGCTGGGCCGGATACCTGGCACTGGCGCTGTTCGTCGGAGGCCTCGCCTTCGTCACGCTGCTGTGGCCGCGCGGCGCGCACGAGCCACGGGCCCGGGCGCTGCTGGGGCTGGCCTGGACGTGCGGGCTGCTGGGGTCGGTCGCGACCATCGGCCTCCAGGGCGCGTACGGCGCACTCGGCGGACTGCGTGATGCCTTGCGCGCCGAGACGTATGCGGATGTCCTGACCACCGGGCCCGGCGTCGTACTCGCCGCCCGCGCCCTGCTGTGGGTGCTCGCGGCGGTGGTGCTGAGCGCGCTGCTCCAGGGCGGGCCCCGTACCTCCCGCTCCCCCGGCTGGCGGGTCGGCGCGCTCGGCGTCTGCTTCGGGCTGCTGCGGGCGACCGGCATGGCGGGGCACAACTCCGAGGGAAGTGAGCCCACTTGGGGCGCGCTCGCCGACTTCGTGCATCTGCTCGGCGTCTCGCTCTGGATCGGCGGGCTGGTGATGCTCGCGCTGGCGGTGCTGCCGCGGCGCCGGGCGGGGGAGCTCGCGCAGATCGTGCCGGGTTACTCGCGGCTGGCCGCGGTGAGCGTGGCGGGCATCGTCGCGGCCGGGCTGGTGCTGGCGTGGCAGGTCGTGGGGTCGTACGACGCCCTGCTGCACACCTCGTACGGGCATCTGCTGCTGCTCAAGACGGGCGCCCTCGGCGTCGTCCTGCTCGCCGCCCTCGCCGGCCGTCAGTGGGTGCGCACCCGTCTCGACCTCGCCGTGCTGCTGCGCGGTGACGCCGCCACCGTGCGGCCCTTCGGTTACTCGGTCGCGGCCGAGACGGGGCTCGTCCTCGTCGTGCTGGCCGTGACGAGTCTGCTGGTCACGGCCAACCCTGGCCAGTGAACTCCCATGAAAATCAAAGGAGTTGCGTTGAAACGACGTAATGAGAGCGACGCGGCACCGCGCCGCCGGGCGCCCTCGGG
Source organism: Streptomyces sp. NBC_01017 (assembly GCF_045162795.1). NCBI lineage: Bacteria > Bacillati > Actinomycetota > Actinomycetes > Kitasatosporales > Streptomycetaceae > Streptomyces > Streptomyces sp. NBC_01017. The sequence goes on along the minus strand of NZ_CP108683.1, from coordinate 6,436,921 downwards.
CAACCGAGGTCTGCTGGTCGCCGGACTCGGCGCGGCGCTGACCGCGGTGCTGGGCCTCGGGCTGCTCCAGGCGGCCGCGGGCACCTCGGCCTCCGGGGCGTCCTCCACGGCGGACGCGGGCGCGGCTCAGGCGCCCGCTGCCGTCGCGGCGGCGGCCCAGCCGGCGGCGGACGCGGCACCCGACCACCAGGTCGACATCATGAACAACGAGTTCGGCGACGGGAAGCAGCTCGTCGTCGAGGTCGGCGACACGGTCCGCTGGAGCAACCACGACAGCGTGCCGCACACGGTCACCACGACCAAGGGTCCGAAGAAGTTCGACTCGGGCACGCTGGAGCAGGGCGACTCGTGGTCGTACACCTTCACCACCGCCGGGACGTACGAGTACTACTGCGCGGTGCACCCGGACATGGTGGCTTCCGTGAAGGTCGTGGCCGCCGACGACGGTGGGTCGTCGGGCGGGTCGTCCGGCGGGTCCACCGGTGGCTCGTCCGGCGGTTCCTCGGGCGGATCGAGCGGCGGCTCCTCCGGTGGATCCGGCTCCGGGGGCAGCTCGGGCGGCACGTCCGGTGGCGATTCCGGTGGTTCGACGGGCGGTACGTCGGGCGGGTCGTCCGGCGGTACGTCCGGTGGTGGCTCCGGTGACGACGACGAGCAGTGCACCAGCGTCCAGAACGTGCTGCTGCCGATCCTCCAGCACCTCAACGCGGCTCACCTGGAACGTTCCCCGGGCCAGCAGGTGCAGGACGCGCTGGCGCTGGACTCGTACATCAAACTGCACACGGTGTGGATCGAGAGCATCCTGAAGCCCACCACCGAGGGCGGCGGAACGATCCTCGACGACACGCTCAGCGTGCTGCTGAACCACATCAACAAGGCGCACCTGGAGGAGTCGCCCGGGCAGCAGGTCGCCGACCTGCTGAACGCCGACAGCTACGTGCAGATGCACACGGTCTGGGCCGAGCACCTGCTCGCCCCCACCGAGGGCTTCCTCACCGACAGCTGCTGACACCGCCCGCGCGGAAGACGGGCGCCGGTCCGGCCGAGGCTCAGTCGGCCGGACCGGCGCTCCCCCCATTGTCCCGTCACCGCCCCTCTTCCGGAACCGCTTCCCAAGGAGACCGGGATGACAACCGTCACCCTGCCCAGAGACCCGACCCCGCCCGGCGCCCCCGGAACACCCCGTCGGCTTCCACTGCCCGGCCACTACACGGTGGCCCCCGGCCGCTCGCTCGTCGAACTCACCGCGTGGTACGGCCCGTTGCCGGTACGGCGCCGCCGTCTCACCCCGGCCGAGGCCACGCTCACGGTGCCCGACGCCGACGCACACCCCACCTTCCGCTTCGAGTTCGACGACCGGCACCTCAAGGGCGTCCTCACCCTCGACCACGACCATGCCCACGGGGACGTCGGCACCCTCCAGTTGACCGGCGACCTCGGCATCGACGGCACCGACTTCCCGGTGCTGCTGCGGCTGCGCGTCGTCGATCGGGCCGACGACCGACTGCTCTTCGTGGGTGCCGCCCGGCTGCCGTACCGTCTGCTGCGCCGGGCCACCGGCTTCCGGTTCGGGCGGCTGCGGCCGGCCACCCGGCTGCGGCTGCTGATCGCCGGGGAGTTGTCGTGAGGGCGGCCCGGCGAGCGTTCCCGGCGACCGTGCTCGCGCTGTCCGTCCTGCTCGGGCTGCTGTTCGTGGTGCCGGGCGGCCGGGCGTCGGCTGCGACGTACCGGGTGACCATGAGCGGGTACGCGTACGGCCCAGCGACCCTGACGATCCCCGCCGGTGCCACGGTGACCTGGACCAACCAGGACACCGCACCGCACGACGTGAAGACCACGTCCGCACCGGTCGCCGTCCACTCCCCCATGCTGAACAAGGGCGGGAGCTGGAGCTTCACGTTCACCGTGCCGGGGACGTACGCCTACTACTGCACGGTCCACCCCAACATGACGGCCCGGATCGTGGTCCGAGCCGCAGCACCGGCGACGTCGGCAGCCGCGCCGACACACGATCATTCGGAGGCGGGGGCGTCCTCGGGACAACAGTCGTCCGGTCACCACGCGACCGTGCCGAGCCGGACAGCGACGACGACGCGCCCACCGGTACGGTCCACACCGTCCGTGTCGCACCGGGCCACCGCACAGTCGGCGTCCCCGACCCCCACACCGACGACCGCCCCGTCCCCCGCACCACGGACCCAGATCACCGCGTCGACGGCCCGCCCACTGGACCCTTTGCTGCTCCTGACCGGGGTCGTCGCGGGCGTGGCGGTCCTGTGCCTGCTCCTGGTGGGCTCACGCGCGTCCCGGGCCCGTGAAGAGGAGACCTGACAGCAACGCCCCGCAGGGGCGCGGGACGGTATCGAATACGCGGCGCAGCCCGGCACCGCCAACAGGCGTCACTTCGCCCGATACCGCCGCATCTTCGCCCGCGCCCCGCACACCTGCATCGAGCACCACCGCCCACGCCCCGCCGGGCTGCGGTCGTAGTACGCCCAGTGACAGTCGACCGCCTCGCACGCCTTCAGCCGCGTCCAGCTCCCGTCCCCGAGGGCCCGGGCAATCGCCACCGCCACCCGGGACAGCAGCGAGCCCCCGTCCGTGGCGGCCAGAGCGGCGGAGCCGTCGGCCGCATCGACCGTGACGACCAGCGGCCCCGCCGCCAGCAGCTCGCCGAGCGGCGTCGCCGCACAGTGCGGCGGATGTCCCGCGTGGGCGAGGAGGGCCACGCGCAGGGACTCCCGCAACTCCCGCGCGTCCGGTATGTCCTCCTCGGCCAGCCCGAAGCGCGCCCGCCCCTCGGCCGTGTCCAGCGAGTCCGCGCCCGACTCGATGTCCAGCGTGTTGACCAGGGACTGGACGATCTCCAGGCCCCCGGGCGCGGGCGATCTCTCACTCATGGCTGCACGCTACCTCCCGAATCCCCTTGCGACGTTACCCCCAATGCGGGAGGATGCGGTAACCGCGTTACCTGTTGATGCCGGACACAGGTAACCACCGCTTCGAGGAGGAAGCCATGGCCATCGCAGAAGTGGGCGCCGTCGTTCTGGACTGTCCCGACCCCCGCGCCCTCGCCGACTTCTACGCGCGCGTGCTCGGCGGCAGCGTCGAGGAGCAGGAGGACTGGGTGGATGTGAAGGTGCCCGGCGCTCCGACGCTGTCGTTCCAGGCCGCCCCCGGTTACGTACCGCCGCAGTGGCCGTCGCCCGAGCACTCGCAGCAGTTCCATCTGGACCTGACCGTCGAGGACCTGGACGCCGCCGAGAAGGAGGTGCTGGCCCTGGGTGCGAAGCCGCTGGAGACCGAGGACCGCTCGCGGACCTTCCGCGTTTACGCCGATCCGGCGGGGCACCCGTTCTGCCTGTGCGCCTGCTGAGTGCCGAGCACCCCGTGACTCCCGGGAGGAACCCATGGCCCGCGTGACCCGTCTGCGTTCCGTCGTCATCGACTGCCCCGACCCACGCGCCCTCGCCCGCTTCTACGCCGGCGTCGGCGGCGGCACGGTCGACGACGACGACCCCGGATGGGTCGTGCTCCAGTTCCCCGGCGGCCCCCGGCTCGCCTTCCAGCCGGCACCCGGGTACACCCCGCCGGAGTGGCCGCGGGCCGACCGCAACTCCCAGCAGTTCCACCTGGACTTCGACGCGGGGTCCACCTGGGCGGAGGTCGAGGCGGCCCAGGAGAAGGTGCTGGCGCTCGGTGCGCGGTTGCTGCACGCGGAGGACAAGGAGGACTTCCGGGTGTACGCCGATCCGGCAGGGCACCCGTTCTGCCTCTGCCGGATCGAGGAACCCTGAGTCCTGCGCCCCTCCCGCCTCGCCCTCTCCCTCCGGCTACCCGTCCAGCTCGGAGATCTTCATCGTCGACGGCGCCCGGCGCCGCTGTGCCTCCCGGGCCGTGAAGTCGGCCTCGCGCAGGACGCGCTGGACATTGCCCCAGGTCAGCAGCGCGATGTCGGTCTCGGACCAGCCTCTGCGCAGCAGCTCGGCGACGAGGTGCGGGTAGCAGGAGGCGTCGGTGAGGTCCTGCGGGTGGGCGGTGCCGGCGTCGTAGGTGCCGGACAGGCCGACGGACTGCGCGCCGGCGACCTCACGGACGTGGTCGAGATGGTCGGCGACGTCCCGGACGGACGGACCCGTCTGCTCGGCGGTGAGCGGCACCATGCACAGGCCGCCCACGGCACCCAGCTCGCCGAGCAGGTCGTCGGGGAGGTTGGCCGGGTGGGGACGCAGGGCGCGGGCGGCGGAGCGGGCGCACAGCACCGGGGCCTTGGACACCGCGCACGCCCGGCGCACGGTGTCCGGCGAGGCGCCGGAGAGGTCGGCCAGCACGCCGAGGCGGTTCATCTCGCGCAGGACCTCCTCGCCGAACCGGGTCAGCCCCGCCTCGCTCGCCCAGGCCACGCCGGACAGCGTCAGGGCGCGCAGGCCCAGCCCGTGCAGGGAGCGCAGGATCCCGAGCGAGTCCCCGAGGGCGGCGGCCCCGGCCGGGCCCGGCAGGACGGCGATACGGCCGCAGTGGCGGACGTCGGTGACCGGGCCCGGATTGTCGGCCAGGCGCAGGCCTTCCGGGTGGGCCCGTACGACGGTCTTCACCAGGTCCAGCTGGTCCAGCGTGGCACCGACGGCCCGGTCGCCGTCGAGCCCGTCCGGCAGGTGCAGCGCCCAGAACAGCGCGCCGACGTGACCCTCGCGCATCCGCGGCACGTCCGTGTCGACGGCGCTCTCGCCGAGCTCCAGGTCGAACCAGGGCAGGCGGCGCAGCGCCCACGGCAGTCCGCTGTAGCCGTCGGCGACGGGATGGGCGGCGAGGAGGGCGTGGGCACGTTCGAGGAGGTCCGCGTCGGTGCCCTCACCCGGGCCGGTGACGGAGTCGGACGGCTCCCCCGGCAGCGGGGCGGGCAGCTCATCGAGTTCGCCGACCTCGGGGCTGGTGTCCGCTTCGTACTTGAGGTCTGCCATGGCGGTCTCCGTACGTGATCGGCGTGATGATCAGCAGTACGGTTCACCGTCCCACGGACCCGGAGGGGCTTCCTGGTGGGCGGGGCGTTCGGGGGTACCGCGTGCCGACGCGCATGGAACGGCGGGCGCGGGGGAACACGCGCGCGTCAGCTCTCCCGCGCCGCCTCGATCACCTCGTCCAGGGTGTCGCGGGAGCGGACCAGGTCGGCGATCATGCGGTCGATGCGGTGGCGCTCGGCGGTGAGGTCCTCGACCAGCCGGGGCGTGGCGATCGCGGAGGGGCCGCCGTCGGTGTCCCGCATACAGGGCAGCAGCTGCGCGATCCTGCTGCTGTGCAGTCCGGCGGCGAACAGCTCCTGGATCCGGACGACCCGGTCGACGGCGGCCTCGGGATAGTCGCGGTGCCCGCCGGGGGTGCGCTCGGCGCGCAGCAGCCCCTGGGCCTCGTAGTAGCGCAGCGACCGCTCGCTCACTCCCGTCAGCCGGGCCAGCTCACCGATTCGCATGCCGCCCCCTGTCTCCCCTGGTCCGTCCGGACTTGAATCTGACACTGATGTCAACTTCTACGGTACGGCCATGACGCACACCACGGACACGACGGCAGCCGTACGCTCCCTCCTCGCACCGGCCCGTCTGGGCCCCCTGCATCTGCCGAACCACCTGGTCATGGCGCCGCTGACCAGGAACCGCGCGGCGGCGGACGGCACTGCGACGCCGCTCATGGCCACCTACTACGCGCAGCGGGCGACGGCCGGGCTGATCATCGCCGAGGCCTCGACGCCGAACGCGGTCGGGCAGACGTATCCGAACATCACCGCGATCCACACGCCGTCGCACGTGGCCGGCTGGCGGCGCGTCACGGACGCCGTGCGGGCCGCGGGCGGCGGGCCGATGTTCCTCCAGCTTCAGCACGGCGGCCGGGTCGGGCACCCGGCCACCAGCGGACTGACGCCGGTCTCGCCCTCGCCCGTGCCGCTCCCGGAGACGATCTTCACGCCGGACGGGCACCGCCCCGCCGTCGTCCCGCGGGAGATGACCGTCGACGACATCCGCGCCACCGTCGCCGACTTCACGACGGCCGCCCGCAATGCCGTGGCCGCCGGTTTCCAGGGCGTCGAGGTGCACTCGGCCAACGGTCATCTGCTGCACCAGTTCCTGGCCGGCAACACCAACCGCCGCACGGACGAGTACGGCGGCTCGGTGGCGGGGCGGATCCGGTTCGTGCGGGAGGTGGTCGAGGCGGTGGCCGCCGCGATCGGGCCGGAGCGGGTGGGGGTACGGATCTCTCCCCGGAACACCGTCAACGGCGTCGACGAGACCGACAGCGACACGCTCCACCCGGCGCTCGTCGAGGCGCTCGGCGGGCTCGGACCGGCCTATCTGCACCTCGTGTACGCCGACCCCGCGGACCCGCTGTTCGGCCGGATCCGCGCCGCCTGGCCGGGGACCCTGATCGCCAACCCGGTGCTCCCGGAGCTGTCCGCCGAGGCGATCGGCGCCGAGTCCGCCCGGCTCCTCGCCGCCGGTGCCGATCTGATCGCCCTCGGCCGCCCGTTCCTGGCCAACCCCGACCTGGTGCGCCGGCTCACGCTCGGAGGGCCGCTCAACCCGGTGCGGGACAGGTACCTGATGTACACGGGCGGGGCGACCGGCTACACCGACTACCCCGCCCTCGACGATCAGCCGTCCAGTGCCTCGATGGTCGCGTTGGACGGACCCCGCGTCGTCTGAAGGTCACGGGCCACGTCCTCCGCAGCGCCCAGCACCCGCACGGCGTTCTGCCAGGTCAGCTTGGCCAGGTCGGGCTTCGACCAGCCGCGGTCCAGCAGCTCGGCGATCAGGTTCGGGTAGCCGGAGACGTCGCTGAGACCGTCCGGGGTGAAGGCGGTGCCGTCGTAGTCGCCGCCGATGCCGAGGTGGTCGATGCCGGCGACCTCGCGCATGTGGTCCAGGTGGTCGGCGACCGTGGACACCGTGGCGATCGGACGGGGGGTGCCCTCCTCGAAGGCGCGGTGCACCTTCATCGCCTCGGCGGTCGTGTCGAGGTGGTGGAAGCCGTGGGCACGCATGTTCTCGTCGGCCGCGAGCGTCCAGTCGACGGCCGCCTGGAGCACGAACTTCGGAACGAACGTCACCATCGCGACGCCGCCGTTGCCGGGCAGGCGCTCCAGGACGGCGTCGGGGATGTTGCGCGGGTGGTCGCAGACCGCGCGGGAGGAGGAGTGGGAGAAGATCACCGGGGCGGTGGAGGTGTCGAGCGCGTCGCGCATCGTCGTCGCCGCCACGTGCGAGAGGTCGACCAGCATGCCCTCGCGGTTCATCTCCCGCACGACCTCGCGGCCGAAGGCCGACAGACCGCCCACCCCGGGCTCGTCCGTCGCCGAGTCGGCCCACGCGATGTTGTCGTTGTGGGTGAGCGTCATGTAGCGGACGCCGAGCGTGTACAACGCCCGCAGCGTGGCGAGGGAGTTGGCGATGGAGTGGCCGCCCTCCGCACCCATCAGGGAGGCGATACGGTCCTCGGCTCGGGCGGCCTCCATGTCCGCCGCCGTCAGCGCCGGGCGCAGGTCGGCGGGGTGGCGGGCCAGCAACTGCCGTACGCAGTCGATCTGTTCGAGGGTGGCGCTGACCGCCTTGTCGCCGGCGTAGTCGGAGCGCACGTACACCGACCAGTACTGCGCGCCGACGCCGCCCTCGCGCAGGCGGGGGATGTCGGTGTGCAGGTGGGCGCCCTGGTCACCGGCTATGTCGCGGGCGTCGAGGTCGTAGCGGACCTGCTCGCGCAGGGCCCACGGCAGGTCGTTGTGGCCGTCCACGACCGGGAACTCGCGCAGGAGTTCCCGGGCTGCCTCCAGGGAGGTCATCGGCGTCACTTCCCGGAGCCGAAGCCGAAGCCGCTTGCGCCCTCTACCTTGGCGCGCAGGCGCTTGCCCTTCTCGGTGGCCTGGTCGTTCAGCTCCTGCTGGAACTCCCGCATCCGCTGGAGCAGGTCCTCGTCGTGCACGGCGAGGATGCGGGCGGCGAGCAGACCTGCGTTGCGCGCGCCGGCGACGGAGACGGTGGCCACGGGGACGCCGGCCGGCATCTGCACGATGGAGAGCAGGGAGTCCATGCCGTCCAGGTACTTCAGCGGGACCGGAACACCGATGACGGGCAGCGGCGTGACCGAGGCGAGCATGCCGGGCAGGTGGGCGGCACCGCCGGCGCCGGCGATGATCGCCTTCAGGCCGCGCTCGGCAGCCTGCTCGCCGTACGTGACCATCTCGCGCGGCATCCGGTGCGCGGAGACGACGTCGACCTCGTACGCGATCTCGAACTCGTCGAGGGCCTGGGCGGCGGCCTCCATGACGGGCCAGTCGGAGTCCGACCCCATGACGATGCCTACAACGGGGCTCATTCGGTGATGGTCCCTCTCAGGTAGCCGGCAGCGTGACGGGCGCGCTCCAGCACGTCGTCGAGGTCGTCGCCGTAGGTGTTGACGTGACCGACCTTGCGGCCGGGCTTCACGTCCTTGCCGTACATGTGGATCTTGAGCTGGGGGTCGCGGGCCATGCAGTGCAGGTACGCGGAGTACATGTCGGGGTAGTCGCCGCCGAGGACGTTGACCATGACCGTCCACCTGGCGCGCGGGCGCGGGTCGCCGAGGGGGAGGTCGAGGACGGCGCGGACGTGGTTGGCGAACTGGGACGTGATGGCGCCGTCCTGGGTCCAGTGGCCCGAGTTGTGCGGGCGCATCGCCAGCTCGTTGACGAGGATGCGGCCGTCGCGGGTCTGGAACAGCTCCACGGCGAGGTGGCCGACGACGTCCAGTTCCTTGGCGATCGTCAGGGCGAGCTCCTCGGCCTTGAGCGCGAGGACCTCGTCGAGGTCGGGGGCGGGCGCGATGACCGTGTCGCAGACGCCGCCCACCTGCTGGGACTCGACCACGGGGTAGGCGACCGCCTGGCCGTGCGGGGAGCGGACGACGTTCGCCGCGAGCTCGCGGACGTAGTCGACCTTCTCCTCGGCGAGGACCGGGACGCCGGCGCGGAAGGGGTCCGCGGCCTCCTCGGCCGACTCGACGACCCAGACACCCTTGCCGTCGTAGCCGCCACGGACGGTCTTGAGGACGACCGGGAAGCCGTCGCCCTCGGCCGCGAAGGCGACCACGTCCGGTGGATCGGTCACGATGCGGTGCCTCGGGCACGGCACGCCGATCGCGTCGAGCTTCGCCCGCATCACGCCCTTGTCCTGGGCGTGCACGAGCGCGTCAGGGCCCGGGCGCACGGGAATGCCGTCCGCCTCCAGAGCCCTGAGGTGCTCGGTGGGTACGTGTTCGTGATCGAAAGTGATCACATCGCAGCCCCTCGCGAAGTCGCGCAGCGTGTCGAGGTCGCGATAGTCGCCGATGACGACATCGCTGACGACCTGCGCCGCGGAATCCTGAGGGGTGTCACTGAGGAGCTTGAACCTGATGCCCAACGGGATGCCCGACTCGTGTGTCATACGAGCGAGCTGGCCCCCGCCGACCATGCCGACTACCGGGAACGTCACGCCCCTAGGGTATCGGCCACTTCGCGGCGGCCGGTTTCCGTACCTCGCTGCCGGCCCTCGGCGGTCTTCTTACCCGAGTTTTCCGGGTCTCTTCCCGACCTATGAGCTTGCGCACAGGCAATCCTCGAGGGGGGTGGTTAGCATGGCTGGGTTGACGAAACCAACCGACAAACCGACCGACAGGAGCCTTTACGACCATGGGACGTGGTTCCTCGGGGCTTCATACGGCGTCTCCGGCACCCCGCAGTGCCGTGCGGCAACGCTTCGACCGACTGGTTCGTGAGGTCGCCAAGTTCGGTGCGGTGGGTGGCGCGGGACTCCTTGTCAACCTGCTCGTGTTCAACCTGGTACGGCATGTGACCGACCTGCAGGTGGTGCGCGCGAGTGTCATCGCGACGGTGGTCGCGATCATCTTCAACTACATCGGCTTCCGGTACTTCACCTACCGCGATCGCGACAAGAGCCGCCGCACGAAGGAACTGGGCCTGTTCCTGCTGTTCAGCGTGGTCGGCCTGGTGATCGAGAACGGCGTGCTGTACGCGGCGACGTACGGCTTCGGCTGGGACAGCCCGCTGCAGAGCAACATCTTCAAGTTCCTCGGCATCGGCATTGCGACGCTGTTCCGGTTCTGGTCCTACCGGACGTGGGTGTTCCGTGCGCTTCCCTCGGAGGAGGCGGAGGCCGGAGCGGAATCGTTCCTGGAGACGCCTCGGCGGGGTGCGCGGGGTGCGCACAAGCCGGAGAAGCCGCGGGTGCGGGTGGGCTGACGCCGACGCGTCAGCGGCCTTCCTGAGGGCGGCTGAAAGTCATCTGACTGTCGGCCCCGATTCCTGGCCCGGCTTCTTCGGCGGGGGTGTGCGGGAGAGGAACAGGGCCAGTACCGGGGGCTTGGTCTGGAGCATTTCCAGGCGGCCGCCGTCCGCCTCGGCCAGGTCTCGGGCCACCGCCAGGCCGATGCCGGTGGAGTTGCGGCCGCTGATGGCGCGCTCGAAGATGCGGGCGCCGAGGTCCGCCGGGACACCGGGGCCCTCGTCCGTGACCTCGATGACGGCCTGGTTGCCGGTGACCCGGGTGCGCAGCGCGACCGTGCCGCCGCCGTGCATGAGGGAGTTCTCGATCAGGGCCGCCAGGACCTGCGCCACCGCGCCCGGCGTGCCGACGGCCTCCAGGTGCCGCTTGCCCGAGCTGACGATCGCCCGGCCCACGCTGCGGTAGGCGGGGCGCCACTCCGCCAGCTGCTGCTGGATGACCTCGTCGAGGTCGAAGGTGACGGCGGAGCCGGTGCGGGGGTCGCGGGAGTTGGTCAGGAGGCGTTCGACGACGTCCGTGAGGCGCTCCACCTGCGTCAGCGCGATGGTGGCCTCTTCCTTCACCGTGTCGGGATCGTCGGTGAGGGTGATCTCCTCCAGGCGCATGGACAGTGCCGTGAGCGGCGTGCGGAGCTGGTGGGAGGCGTCCGCGGCGAGGCGGCGTTCCGCGGTCAGCATGCGTCCGATGCGTTCGGCGGAGGAGTCGAGGACGTCCGCCACGCGGTCCAGCTCATGGACGCCGTACCGCTTGTGCCGGGGCCGCGGATCGCCCGAGCCGAGACGTTCCGCCGTCTCCGCGAGGTCGGTGAGCGGTGAGGCCAGCCGGTTCGCCTGGCGCACCGCCAGCAGGACCGCCGCGATCACCGCCAGCAGGGCGACCGCCCCGATGATCAGCAACGTACGGCCGACCTCGCGCGTCACCGACGAGCGCGGCTCCTGCACGGTGACCGTCTCGCCCTCCTCGCCCGTCTCACTGGCGCTGATGACGTCACCGGTCGGCCGCTCGCCCACCTCGATCAGGGGCTTGCCCGGGATGCGGATCTCGGCGTACCGGTCCCCCTGGATCTGGTCCCGCAGCACCGCGGCGTTCACGGTCTCGTCGCCGAGCAGCCGGCTGTCCACGATGCTGACCAGCCGCACCGCCTCGGTGTCCACCCGCTCCTGGGCGGTGCTGGTGATCGTCCGGGTCTCGACGATGACGAGTGACACGCCGAAGACGGCGATCACCACGAGAACCACGGCGAGGGTGGACTGGATCAGTCGGCGGCGCATGTCCTCTTACTTACCTGTGTGCCATGCCGGTGGGGCAGCGGGCTCAGCTCTTCTCGAAACGGAAGCCGACGCCCCGCACGGTCGCGATGTAGCGGGGGTTCGCCGCGTCGTCGCCGAGCTTCTTGCGCAGCCAGGAGATGTGCATGTCGAGCGTCTTGGTCGACGACCACCAGGTCGTGTCCCAGACCTCCCGCATCAGCTGGTCCCGGGTGACGACCCGTCCCGCGTCGCGCACCAGCACCCGCAGCAGGTCGAACTCCTTGGCGGTGAGCTGGAGTTCCTCCTCGCCCATCCACGCGCGGTGCGACTCGACGTCGATGCGCACGCCGTGTGTGGCGGGCGGCTGCTGTGGCTCGGCGGCGCCGCGGCGCAGCAGGGCCCGGACCCGCGCGAGGAGTTCGGCGAGCCGGAACGGCTTGGTGACGTAGTCGTCGGCGCCCGCGTCCAGGCCCACGACGGTGTCCACCTCGTCGGCACGCGCGGTGAGGATGAGGATCGGCACGGCGTGACCGTCGGAGCGCAGCCGGCGGGCCACCTCCAGGCCGTCCATGCCGGGCAGGCCGAGGTCCAGCACGACCAGGTCGATCCCGCCCTGCATTCCTGCGTCGAGCGCGGTGGGGCCGTCCTCCCGCACCTCGACCTCGTACCCTTCCCGGCGCAGTGCGCGGGCCAGCGGCTCCGAAATGGACGCGTCGTCCTCGGCGAGCAGTACACGGGTCATGAGCTGATGGTAGTCCGCCCATGACAAGAGCCGGGGTGTGATCGGACGCCTTCGCTCTTACCCGGCTCGGGTGAATCTCTTACCTTCGGCCGCAGTGGTACAGACCATGCCTACGAAGTGCGATCCTGGGAAGGACCTTCGAAAGGGCGCCTGCGGTTCCCTCGACACCTGTGATCCGTGTCTCAAGTCCTTCCATTTCAGGCGGTGTCCTGACGTATGGTGACTCCACGCCTGTAGCACTGCGGGGACCTTCGGCGCATTTGACGCTGAGGGTCTCTTTTATGTGCGCACCCCGAAAAAGGAATGACCTGTGGGCCGGGCCCCCGAAGGCGGGGGCGTGGATCCCGGCGGTCGCCGCCCTCCGCTTCGTGATCCGGAGCGGGACTCCCCCCGGGCGTGGGGCCCGGCGGCCGTCCCGCCGGTGCCGGCCGCCCCCCACCGGGCGCGTGACGTGATTCGTATCTACGTCGCCGCGCGTCCCGACCAGCAAGGATCGACCATGGCGTCCAGCCTGACGAAGGACTCGGCCCGCCCGGGCACCCCCGGCTCCGAGAAGACCTTCTTCGGCCACCCCCGCGGACTGGCCACCCTCTTCATGACCGAGATGTGGGAGCGGTTCTCCTACTACGGCATGAGGGCTCTGCTCCCGCTGTACCTGGTCGCTCCGGGCGGCCTGAACCTCGACGCGGCGACGGCGACCGCGATCTACTCCGTGTACGTGTCGCTGGTGTACCTGCTCGCCATGCCCGGCGGTTGGTTCGGCGACCGCGTCTGGGGTCCGCGCAAGACGGTCGCCATCGCCGGCGGAATCATCATGCTGGGCCACCTCACGCTGGCCCTGCCCTCCTCCGGCACCTTCTACGGCGGTCTCGGCCTGGTCGCGATCGGCTCGGGTCTGCTGAAGGCCAACATCTCGACGATGGTCGGCCACCTCTACGACGGACCGGACGACCCGCGCCGCGACGGTGGCTTCACCGTCTTCTACATGGGCATCAACCTCGGTGCCTTCGCGGCCCCGCTGATCATCGGCACCATCGGCGAGAGCGTCAACTGGCACCTGGGCTTCGCGCTTGCCGCACTCGGCATGGCGCTGGGTCTCGCGCAGTTCCTGCTCGGCTCCCGCCACCTGGCGGAGCGCTCCAGCGTCGTCCCGACGCCGCTGTCCGCCGAGGAGAAGACGTCCACGCTGCGCAAGGCGGGGATCTGGGCCGGTATCGCGCTCGTCTTCTACGCGATCGTCGGCTTCTCCGGCAACTACACGCTGAACTGGATCCTGATCCCGCTGACCCTGCTCGGCGTGATCATCCCGACCATGGTTCTGGTCCGCATAAAGCGCGACAAGGACCTGGACCGTCCCGAGCAGTCGAAGATGTCCGCGTACATCTGGTTCTTCGTCGCCGCGGCCGTGTTCTGGATGATCTACGACCAGGGCGGCTCGACCCTGTCGCTCTTCGCCGACTCCTCCGCCGAGAACAGCGTCTTCGGCTGGGGCTTCCCGGTCTCCTGGTACCAGTCGGTCAATCCCGTCCTGATCATGGCGCTGGCCCCGGTCTTCGCCTGGTTCTGGCTCGCGCTGAACCGGCGCGGCAAGGAGCCGAGCACGATCGTGAAGTTCGCCTCCGGTCTGGTGCTGGTCGGCGCGTCCTTCTTCCTCTTCCTGGCCCCGCTGACGATCGCCGAGGGCGGTCACAAGGCGGCCGCGATGTGGCTGGTGGCGATCTACTTCACGCAGACCGTCGGTGAGCTGCTGCTCTCCCCGGTGGGCCTGTCGGTGACGACGAAGATGGCGCCCGCGAAGTACGCCTCGCAGATGATGGGCGTCTGGTTCCTCGCCGTCACCGCGGGTGACGCCACGACCGGTCTGCTCTCCATCGCCGGCGTCGACCTGAACAAGACGAACATCGTCGCCCTGGAAGCCACGCTCGCCGTGGTCGCCGGTGTGGCGGTGTGGATGTACCGCAAGAAGGTCAAGGAGCTCATGGGCAACGTCCGCTAGCGCGCTGCCCCAGCCGACGGAGGCCGTTGCACCCCGGTGGGTGTGACGGCCTCCGTGCGTTGTGGGTGGGTTGGTGTGGGTGGTTGGTGTGGGTGCGTTGGCGGGTGGGCTAACGCGCCCTGCGTCCGGGCATGAACGTGAACACCGCCCCGCCCAGCAGCAGCGCCGTGCCCGCCACCAGGCCCAGCGCCTTCAGGGACCCCTGGTCCTCCGCGCCGGTCGCCGCCAGGCCGCCGTCCGTCGAGGAGCCGCCCGCCGAGCCGCCTGCGGAACCGCCCGTCGAGCCGCCGCCGGAAGCGCCGCTCGCCTGCTCGCTGGTGTCCAGGGTCAGGGAGACCTCCGACTTGGCCGGTGTGCAGGTCGTCGTCGTGCCGAGGGCCTCGATGGTCAGGACTCCCGGGGAGAGGGTCGACTCGCCGCTCGCGCCCGGCTTGTAGGTGCCCGTGAGGTCGGGGATCTCGATCGGGTCGCCCGACTTGATGGCCTCGGAGTTGGTCGGCCCCTCGACATGGACCGTGCCCTTGTCGGCGCCGCCCAGGGCGACCTCCATCGACGGCTTGACCGAGTCCTTGGGGATGTCGGCGGGGCTGTCCATCACCGACTTCTTGAACTGCACCGTCAGATCGAAACTCCCGCCGTTCTTCTTGGCGTTGATCTGGACCGGCGAGGTCGCCTCCTTGTCGCCGATGGGCGTCTTGCACTTGTACGGGACCTGGACCTCCTTGCCCGTGAAGTCGGTCTGGCCGCCGTCGCCGCCCCCGGTGCTCGTGCCGCCGCTGTCCCCGCCCGTCTCGCTCTCACCCGGCGCCGGGTCCGTAGGGCTCGACGGCCCCGTCGGCAGACCGGTCGGCACGCTCGTCGGCAGCGTCGGGACGACCGTCGGCAGGCCTCCCGTCGTACCGCCCGAACTCCCGCCCCCGTCCGTCACCTTGATCGTCGCGGCCTTCTGCACCGTCTCCTTCGGCGCGCACTTGGTGTCCGTGGAGATCGGCTTGTTGACGTTGATGTTGTACGCGCCCGGCGTCAGGGTCACCTCACCCGGTGCCGTCAGCTTCAGCTTGCCCTTCATGTCGGACAGCTTCATGTCGCTGCCCTTGGGGATCGCCGGATTCTCCCGGGGCCCCTGCATGGCGACGTCCGCGGTCTGCGCACCGGCCGCCTTCAGCGTGCCCGACGGCTGGACCGTGTTCGCCTGGAGGTCGAGGATGTCGGGGTTCTTGGACGCGGCCTGGACGAACTTCCAGACCACCTCCACCTCGTCGCCGACCTTCGCCTCGGCGGGGGCGGTGATCTCCACCTTCGTGGTGCCCTGGACCGGCGGCAGCCCGGAGATGGCGGGCGGGATGCACTCGGTCGCGTACGCCACCTCCGCGGCCTGGGCGGGCGCGGCGGACACGCCGAGCAGGATGCCCGCGCCGCCGAGCATCAGCGCGACGCCCGCCGCGCCACCTCTTCCCGGACGTGTTCTCGGGCGCGCCGGTGTGACTCTCCTTCGCTTGCTCACGGGGGTCCCTTCCTGGTCGGAGTCGACGGAGTCGTGGGGCCCGTCGAACTCGTCGGACTGTCGTCGTGCGGTGCGGAGAGCCGACCGGCCGTGCCCGGATCGCTGTCCGGGGTGAACCACGGCAGGGTCGTGGAGGAGGAAGAGGGCAGGGCGTGCCTCGCCTCTTCGCGGGGCTTCAACCCCGGTATGCGCAGGGCCGGTTCGGGCAGCCGGAACCCGCGGCGGCGGGCGGTCTGCCGCGGCCGTACCCGGTCCACGACCGCCAGTCCGACACGGAACACCGCCGCCGGTACGACCAGACAGACCAGGATCCAGAACAGCGTCACGCCCCAGGGCCGGCCCACGCCCCAGGGCTGTTCGGCCATCACCTTGCCGCCGTACTTCAGGGAGACCGTGTAGTCGCCGTGCGCGCCGGCGGCGAGTTCCACCGGCAGCTCGATCCGCGCCTTCCGGCCCGGCTGGATCGTGCCGCGCCACTGCTGTTCCTGCCACTGCGGCGCGAACACGCCGTGGGAGGTGCCGACCTGGAAGACCGGGTTCCTGACGGGTGAGGTGCCGACATTGCCGACCGTGAACACCAGCGTCCGCGCCGGTGGCGCGCCGAACCAGGTGAGCAGGCCGCTCGAACCGTCCAGCCGGGTGTCGGTGAGGACCGACAGGCGTCCGCCGGCCGGCTCCGCGGGCAGCGGCTCGACCGCGTGCCCGGCCACCTGGAAGATCGCGTCGGCCTCGGCCTTCGCACCGGTCACCGTCGCCACGTGCACCACGCACGGGCACGGCACGGGCGGCTCGGCCACCGGGAGCTTCCGGCTGAAGCGTCCGTCCGCGTCGGTCGTGACGGCCCTGCCCTCCGCGTTGGCGCAGGAGTTGGTGCCGCCGCTCACGCCGGTCGACGGCACGGACTGGCCGCAGATGAGGATCATCAGCAGGGTGCGGGCCCGCCAGCCGCTGCCGGTCACGGTGACCGAACCGCCCGTCCCTGCCTGGGACTTGGACAGCTTGACGGTGGCCGGGCCGTCCGCGGCCGACACGTTCATGGCCGTCACCGGCGACAGCAGCGCCAGCAGCGCCAGCACGGCCGGCAACACCGCGATCCGCACCCTGGCGTTCACGTCCCCGCTCCCGTCAACTCGGCTTGCTTGCAGTGCTGTTCGGTCTCTGTCGGCTCGCCGTCGCCGTCGGGCCGACGGCCCCCTCGATGCCGTACGACGGACAAGGCGCCCACCGCCGCCACCACGAACCCCCCGACTCCGGCCACCGCGCCCCACGGCACGAACCGCGCCGACACCCGGGCCGTGTCGCTCGCCCCGCCCGCCGCCGTCACCGTCAGGCGCACGTCGACCGCGTCGAGCGCGGGCCGGTCGGGCCACGGCTCGGTGAGCTTCGTACGGCTGCCCGGGGGCAGGTCGACGGAGAGGGGGCGCGGGGCGCGGTCGAGGAGGCGGCCGAAGACGCCGTCGGCGTGGATCGCGAGGCTCGGGGCGAGGGTGGTCGTACCCCGGTTGACCAGCTCGTATGTGATGCGGTCGGGGTGCACGCGGACGTGTTCGACCGTCAGCGCGGACAGCTGCGGGCCGGTCACGCGCAGGCGGAGCGGGACGGTCCGCGCGCGGCCGTCGGTGTCGCGGGCGACGATCTCGCCGGAGCGGTCGCCGGGGGCCGTGCCCGGCGGGACGGTCACGGTGAACGGGACCTCGGCGCGGGTGCGGGCCGGGACGCGTACCGCGCTGTCGGCGAAGGCGATCGGGACGCCGGCGCCGTGCAGCCGTACGGTGACCGGCTCGTCGCCCCGGTTCGTCACGGACACCGTGTCCTGCTGGACCGTCCCGGGTGCGCCTTCGGCGTAGAAGGACGGCCGTCCGCCGCCGGAGGGCGCGACGGTCCAGGCCTCGGCGGCGGTCGCCACGGGAGCGACCGCGAGGAGCAGCAGCAGGGACAGGCACAGGACACGGACGGCTGACGACATCGGCGGCTCCAGCGGTGATCAGGCGTGAAGGTCAGCGGCGTACCGCCTGACCCCTCCGCGTCAGCCACAGCGCGCCCGCCGCGCCCGCGAGCAGCACCGTGCCGCCGAGGGTGCCCAGGGCGATCGCCGAGTCCTCGGGGCCGGTCTGCGGGAGTTCGGCGCCGGAGTCGGTGCCGCCCTGGCCGGAGCCGCCCGTGCTGCCGCCGCCGGACGCCGCCGTCACGTCGAGGGTGAGCGACGGTCCGGGGCTGTTGCCGGGCGTGCACGTGGTCGTCGTACCGAGCGCCTTGATGGTGAGCACGCCCGCCGTGAAGGTGACCTTGCCGGTCTTCTTCGGGGTGTACGTGCCCGTCAAGTCGTTGATCTTGATGGGGGTGTTGGCGGGGATGGCCTCCTGGTTGGCCGGGCCGGTGACCGCCAGGGTGCCGCTGTCGGCGCCGCCCAGCTTGATGGTGGCGCTCGGGTTCATCGCGCCCTTGCCCAGTTCGACCGGGCTGGACGAGACGCCCTTCTGCCACGACATGGTGATCTTGTAGCCGCCGCCGCTCTTGACGCCCTTGATGTCGATGGGCGAGACGGCGCTCTTGTCGCCGATCGGCGTTTTGCAGGCGTAGTTGACGTCGACGACTTCGGCCCGGGCCGCGGGGGCGGCCATCAGCACCGCCGAGCCGGCCAGGGCCGCGGCCGTCGCGAGCGCGGCGGTTCGCTTCTGCTTCGACACGGTCCCCTCATTTCCTGACGGCACATCAGATCGGCCGTCAAGGTACGCCCGGCGCCTTGAGGAGGGAAGAGACGGCGCACGCCGGAGTTGTGACGATCCGGCGCGCGCCGCAGGGGGTTCGGGTGGAGAACCGGCCCCTCAGGGTGACCCTGGGTAACACGGGGTCAGGCCGGGCGCAGCAGCTCGGGCAGGCCCCAGCGCCGCAGCACCTCCGGCACGAGCACCGTCCCGTCGGCCCGCTGGTGCTGCTCCAGGATCGCGGGGAGCAGCCGGCTGGTGGCGAGGCCCGAGGCGTTGAGGGTGTGGACGTACGCCGCCTTGCCGCCACCGGCCGGGCGGTACCGGATGCCGCCGCGCCGGGCCTGGTAGGCGCGGGCGTTCGACACCGAGCTGACCTCGGTGTATGCGCTGGGCCCTGCCGTCGCCTTCCCGCCGTCCGCCCGAAGGGCGGGCCACACGGCGTCTGGTGCGTGCGATCGCAAGGCGCCGGAGCGCCCTCGTGGCGGAGCCACGTGGGCGGTTCGGCAACGCGGCGAGCGTGCGTGCCAGACGCCGTGTGGCAGGCGGGAAGGCGACGGCAGGGCCCGACGCTGGGCAGCCAGACCTCCACGTCGTACGTCTTGGCCTGCGCGGGGCTGGTGTCGTCGGCGGCGAGCTTGGTGACGCGATGGTGCAGCACGAGTCCGGCGACCAGCTCCTCCGCACGGGCGAGCCGGTCGAGGTGCGCGGCGTCCGAGTCCTGCGGCCGGGCGAACTGGAACAGCTCCACCTTGTTGAACTGATGCCCCCGCAGCGTCCCGCGCTCGGCCGTGCGGTGGCTGCCACTCTCCTTGCGGTAACAGGGCCTGTAGGCGACGTACCTGCGCGGCAGCTCGCGCTCGTCGAGCGTCTCGCCGCGATGGAGGTTGACCAGAGCCGTCTCGGCGGTCGGCAACAGGAAGTGGCCGTCGTCCGTCCGGAAGACCTCGTCGGGCCGGTCGGTCGAAGCGGCAGGGCCGCCCCGGGGTGGACCCTCGGGGCGTGGGCGAGAGGGTGCTCGCGGTGCCACCACGCCTTCACCGCCGTACGGCGGACTCGTTCGGGCCCGGTGACGGGGGCCGGCCGGCGGGGCATTTTCTCCCCCAACTCGGGAGTGGATTCACCTGTGGGGCGCGAGGCCGCTTTCACAGAGCGTAGAGCGGCGCCGCGGCGGTGCGGAAACGAATTTTCGGTACGACAGGGCCGAACGGGTGACCTACGCCGGTGCTCCCAGCTCCGCCCACACCGTCTTGCCCCCGACCCCCGGCGTCCGCATGACCCCCCAGTCCAGACACAGCCGCTGCACGATGAACATGCCGTGGCCGCCGGGACGCCCCGCCCGGTGCGGGGTGCGCGGCGCCGGCTGGCCCGTGCCCTTGTCGGAGACCTCGATGCGGATCACCTTGTTGTCGCAGGCGATCCACAGCTCGTCCGGTCCGTCGGCGTGCAGACAGGCGTTGGTGACCAGCTCGGACACGACGAGCAGCACGTCCTCGGCGGCGGCTCGCTGGTCGGCAGTGGCCGCGGGGAGCCAGCCCCACGCGTACAGCGCCTGGCGGGCGAAGTCACGGGCCAGCGGGACGACGCCGCTCTGGCCCGCGAGGGCCAGCCGACGGACCTGCCGCCCTGCCGACGCCTCGGCGGACGCCACGGACTCCACATGCCGCAGGGACGGCACGGTGCCCCCGCCGGGCCCTCCGGCCGCCGGAGCGCCCTCGTCGGAGCCCCCCGTGGCCGGCAGGCCGCTCTCGGACGCCCCCGAAGCGCCGCTGGGCTCAGGGCCGCGGTCGCCCGGCGAGAAAGGCCGGGTGGTGCTCATCAGCGCTTCACCTCACCGATTCACCAGTTCAACGTTCACACGATTCAGAAGTCAGTACGCAGAGTCAGTACGCCAGTACACGGTCCTTGCCTGATACGTCGGTCACAGTCCCCCACCCCCGGTGGCCGACATCACAGCCGACGGGTTTCAGGATGTCTCCTGCCCGAGCGAGCCGAGGGAACACCCCTGTATTCGGCATGAATGATGTGACGTCTGATGCAGAGCCGGACGTGAGGGGTCAACCCGCCCCGTCGGCACCGTCGGCCAGGGCGGCGTCGAGCGAGTCGTGGACCGTGAAGACGGCCTCGGCCCCGGTGATCTCGAACACGCGTGCGACCACAGGCAACATCCCCGCGAGATGCACGCCGCCACCTGCGGCCTCCGCCTTCAGGCGCGCCCCGAGCAGCACGTTCAGACCCGTGGAATCACAGAACTCGAGCCGCGAGCAGTCGACGACCAGCCGGCTGAAGCCCCTCTCGAGGCAATCCTCGAGTGGCTCACGCAACAAATCGGCGGTGTGGTGATCCAACTCACCCGCCGGGGTCACGACGGCGCTGGCGCCCTCTTCCCGCACCTCGACCAGAAGTCGGCCAGACTGTGCGCTGCCGACCGTGCCGCGGTCCATGCCGTCTCTCACTCCCGACGTCGTGGCTGCTGACTGACGCTCTCGAACACTACGCCTTCCCTACGCCCCCCAACACCCGAACATCCACCCAGAATCGGACATTTCGGACCAGAGCGCACTTGCGGTGGGCTCCTGAAAGCGGGTAGGGCTAGTAGAGACACGTAACCGACTCGGCCGGCTTTGGAGGCGCCGCACACCGCAGTGCACGCAGGCTTCGGCAGCCGAATGCCGAGAACGATGGAGGACATCATGTCACCCCGGCTCGACGCATCGCATACCCAGAGGGCGACGTCGGCATCCCAACCGGAACAGCTGGATCCCATCGAGTTGAGCAATGACGTACGTCCCGGACAGGACTTCGGTCAGGAGTTCGGTCAGGACGACGCGCTCGCCGGGCTTCCGGACATCCCCCCGTACGACGAGGTGGGGCCGGTCGACGCGCGGGCCCTGTCCAAGACCCTCTTCGAGCGGCTGGAGTCGCTGGAGGAAGGGACCCACGAGTACTCGTACGTCCGCAACACGCTCGTCGAACTCAACCTCGCGCTGGTCAAGTTCGCCGCCTCCCGCTTCCGCTCGCGCAGCGAGCCGATGGAGGACATCATCCAGGTCGGCACCATCGGCCTGATCAAGGCGATCGACCGCTTCGAACTCAGCCGCGGCGTGGAGTTCCCCACCTTCGCGATGCCGACCATCATCGGTGAGATCAAGCGCTTCTTCCGCGACACGTCGTGGTCGGTGCGGGTACCGCGTCGGCTTCAGGAGCTCCGGCTCGACCTGGCCAAGGCCGGGGACGAACTGGCCCAGAAGCTCGACCGCGCCCCGACCGTGGCCGAACTGGCGGAGCGCCTCGGTCTGACCAACGACGAGGTCGTCGAGGGCATGGCGGCGTCGAACGCGTACACCGCCTCGTCGCTGGACGCCCAGCCCGAGGAGGACGACGCCGAGGGCGCGCTGGCCGACCGGATCGGCTACGAGGACCACGGGATCGAAGGCATCGAGTACGTCGAGTCCTTGAAGCCGCTCATCGCCGAACTGCCGCCCCGGGACCGGAAGATCCTGTCCCTGAGATTCGTCGCGGGCTTGACCCAGTCGGAGATCGGCGACGAACTCGGCATCTCGCAGATGCATGTGTCGCGGCTGCTGTCGCGGACGTTGGTCCGGCTCCGGAAGGGGCTGACGGTCGAGGAGTGACCGATCCAGGAGTGGCGTCTCCTCCACGCTGACCTGCGCTGTGCCCGGTGCCCCGCCGAATTCCGTCGGCGGGACACCGGGCACAGCGCGTTCCGGGACCGGTGCGTCCCGCCCGGCCGTGCACAGGCGACTCACGGGTTACCCACGGAAACCCTTTCCCCAGGGCTTCCCTTCCTCCACTATGAGCCGTCATACCCGCCGGTAGGTCAGGACTCCGGAGCGGGTCGCACGGCTGCAAGGAGGCAGGCGGATGGCTCGGGCCGACGACGGTGGGGACCGTGACCGTGGGGGCAGTGACCCCGGTACTCACGCGGGCGCGTCCGACGCACGGCTCACCGAACTGCTGCGCGCCGACACGGCCACCGCGTATCCGGCGCTCCAGGAGCTGCGCGCCCGCCATCACGCGCCCGTGCTCGCCTACGCCCGCCTGTGCACCCCGAACGACTCCATGGCCCGGCAGCTGGCGGCCCAGGCGTTCACCCTGGCGGCCCGTCAGACGGCGCGCGGCATCGACCCCGGGCTGCCCTGGCGGCACCAACTCCTGATGCTGACCGCCCGGTTGGCCGGGACCTGGGCGATGGACGAGCGGGCGGCGGGCCTCGACGCGGGACTGCTGCTCGTGCTGAACACGGCCGGCCCCTCCGGCCCGGTCCCGCCGATGCTGACGGCGTTCCAGACCTTGCCGTCCCGCACCCAGGGCCTGATCTGGTACGGCCTCGTGGAGCAGGAGCCGGCGGACCGCACGGCCGGTCTCCTCGGCCTCACCCGCGAGGACGTCACGTACGGCACGGACCCGGCGCTCCAGCAGCTGGCCCGGTCCTGCCTGCGCGCCCGTCTCACCGCCTCCGACGACCCCGACTGCTCCGACTTCGGCCGCCTCATCGAGGAGTCCGTACGGCCGGACAGTCCCCGCGACAGCGCCGATCTGCACGCCCACATGGCGCGCTGCCCGCACTGCACGACGGCGTACGAGGAACTGTCGGCGCTGCGGGACTCGCCGCGCGCGGCGCTGGCGGAGGGGCTGCTGCCGTGGGGCGGGACGGCTTATGCGGCGAGCGCTCCGGGAGAGGGCGAGGGAGTGCGGCGCGGGGGCGTGCGGCGCGGGGGTACCGCCGGGCTTGCCGCGAAGCGGAGTTGGCCGGGGCCCGGGTGGCCTTCCGATCGTCGCCGGGTGGTGCTGGTGTCGGCGGCGCTCGGGGTGGCGTTGCTGCCGCTGGTGGCGTTCCTGGTGGCCCAGGGAGGGTCGTCGTCGGAGGATCCGGTGGGTGCGGTCGGCACGCCGGTGAGCGTGCCGCCGGTGGCGGTCACGGTGACGGCCACCGTGTCGGCGACGCCGTCGACCTCGTCGCCCTCGCCGTCACCGTCGCGGAGCTCCAGGTCGCCGTCGCCCACGAGGAGTGCGACGCCGACGAAGACGGCCCGCCCCAAGCCGCCGCCCTCCCCCACGTACCCGCCGAGCGGCACGTATGCCCAGGTCGTGAACGTCGCCTCGGGGCTGTGCCTGGACGTGGGCGGCGCCTTCTTCAACGGGACCGACGTGATCACGGCTCCCTGCACGTCGTCCGGCACCCAGCGCTGGCGGGTCGATGCGGATCGCGGTGTGCTCCAGTCGTCCGCCGATCCCGACTACTGCCTGGACAGCCGGGGTTCGACGGACCGGGGCGTCGGGGTCTGGACGTGCGACTCGGTGGAGGGGCGCAACGGTCAGAACCTGATGTTCGTGGTGGACGGCGACGGCGTGATCCGCCCCGCCATCGCCTTCGGGACGGCGTTGACCCCGGCGGGGGGTGCCGGGGACGGGCTGTCGCTGGAGTCGGTGAGCAGCGGCGGCGGACAGCGCTGGAAGGCGGGGGCCGCCTAGCCCGGTGCAAGGACCCTGGGGTGGGCGGTCCTTCGGGCTCAGGCCTCGCGTACTCCCCGCCGCCACACCTCGCTGACCAGCGGCACACCCGGGCGGTAGGCCAGGTGCACATGGCTCGGTGCGTCGAGCAGGAGCAGGTCGGCGCGCGCGCCCGGGGTGAGGCGGCCGATGTCGTCGCGCCTCAGGGCAGCCGCGCCGCCCGCGGTGGCCGACCAGATCGCCTCGTCCGGGGTCATCCCCATGTCCCGTACCGCGAGCGCGATGCAGAAGGGGACGGAGGAGGTGAAGGACGAGCCCGGGTTGCAGTCGGTGGAGAGCGCGACGGTGGCGCCCGCGTCGAGGAGCCGGCGGGCGTCGGGCCACTGGGCGCGGGTGGAGAACTCGGCGCCGGGGAGGAGGGTGGCGACCGTGTTGCCGTTCGCGAGGGCGTCGACGTCCTGGTCCGTCAGGTGGGTGCAGTGGTCGGCACTGGCGGCGTCCAGTTCGACCGCGAGTTGCACGCCGGGGCCGTAGGACAGCTGGTTGGCGTGGACGCGGGGGTGCAGGCCCTTGGCCTTGCCCGCGGTGAGGATCTCCCGGGCCTGGTCGCCGTCGAAGGCGCCCTTCTCGCAGAAGACGTCGATCCAACGGGCGTACGGCGCACAGGCGTCGAGCATCTCGCCGGTGACGAGGGCGACGTAGGCGGCCGGGTCGTCGGCGTGGTCCGGGGAGACGATGTGGGCGCCGAGGAAGGTGACCTCGTCGGTGTGGGCGGCGGCGATGCGCAGGGCGCGGGCCTCGTCCTCGACCGTCAGGCCGTAGCCGGACTTGGTCTCGAAGGTCGTGGTGCCCTGGCGCAGGGCCTCGGCGAGGTAGTGCGTGAGGTTGCGCTCCAGGTCCTCGTCGCTCGCCGCCCGGGTGGCCGCGACGGTCGTACGGATACCGCCGGCACTGTACGGCCGCCCCGACATCCGGGCGTTGAACTCCTGCGTGCGGTCGCCCGCGAAGACGAGGTGCGAGTGGGAGTCCACGAAGCCGGGGACGACCGCCCGGCCACCGGCGTCGACCCGATTGTCAGTGGCGGGTGCTTTGCTTTGATCACCGGTCCACGCGATGCGGTCGCCCTCGATGACGACGGCCGCGTCCTGGATCAGTCCGAGGGGGGAATTGTCACCGAGGGAGGGGTCGTTGGTGACCAGGGCGGCGATGTTGGTGATGAGCGTGCTTGCGGTGCTCGCGGAGTGGGCGGGGCTGACGGTCGTCGCGTTGCTCATGGCGTCCTTGGTGGCCTGGTCGGCGGTGGGGTCGGGTTCGGGGACGGAGGCGGGCCGCGCGGGTGGGCGGCCCCGTGTCATCCGCGCAGGGCTTCGACGGCGTCCGCGAGGGCTTGCGGCACATCCGGTACGAGGGTGTGGGCCCCGTCCCGTACGACGTGCCGGCCTCCCACGACCGTATGCGACACGTCTGCTGCCGACGCAGCGAATACGGCCGTCTCGGCCCCGAGCCGCGCAAGCGGCCCTGCCGTCCTGACCGAGTCGAGCGCGATCGTCGTGAGGTCGGCGAGCGCGCCGGGTTCGATGGCGCCCGCGCCGTCCCAGCCGAGGGCCGCGTGGCCGTCGGCCGAGGCCGCCCGCAGGAGGGCCGCCGCCGTCCAGTGACCCCGCGTCCGGGTGCGCAGGCGCTCGTTCAGCTCCATGGCGCGCGCCTCTTCGAGCAGGTCGATCACGGCGTGGCTGTCGGAGCCGAGGGAGAGCGGTGAGCCGGCCCGCTGGAGGGCGACGGCGGGTCCGATGCCGTCCGCCAGGTCCCGCTCGGTCGTCGGGCACATGCAGGTGCCGGTGCCGCTGCCGCCGATGAGGGCGATGTCCTCGTCGGTGAGGTGGGTGTTGTGGACGCCGGTGGTGCGCGGCCCGAGGACACCGTGGTCGGCGAGCAGCCGGGTGGGCGTGCAGCCGTGGGCTTCCCGGCAGGCGTCGTTCTCCGCGGTCTGCTCGGACAGGTGCACATGCAGCGGGGCCCGCCGCTCCTCGGCCCACTGCGCCACGGTCGCCAACTGGTCGGCGGGCACGGCCCGTACGGAGTGGATCGCCGCCCCGATCCGTGCGTGATCCCGGTCCTTGAGAACTGAACAGCGTTCGGCCCATGCCTGCGCGCTGCCGTCGGAGAAGCGGCGCTGGTGGGCGTTGGGGGGCTGTCCGAAGCCGGATGACAGGTAGACGGTGTCGAGGAGGGTGATGCGGATGCCGGCGTCGGCGGCGGCCTCGATGAGGGCCTCGCCCATGGCGTTGGGGTCGGCGTAGGGGGTGCCGCCCGGCGTGTGATGCACGTAGTGGAACTCACCGACGGACGTGATCCCCGCCAGCGCCATCTCCGCGTACACCGCGCGGGCGAGGTCGCGGTAGGTCTCGGGGGTCAGCCGGTCGGCGGTGGCGTACATGACCTCGCGCCAGGTCCAGAAGGTGCCGGAGCCGACCTGGACCGTGGAGCGCAGGGCGCGGTGGAAGGCGTGGGAGTGGGCGTTGGAGAGGCCGGGCAGTGTCAGGCCGCGGAGGGGCTCGGCGCCCGCAGGCGGGGTCTCCGTGCCGGTGCGGACGGCGGTGATGCGGCCGTCCGCGACGTCGACGGCCACGCCCGGCTCGACATGGGTGCCGAGCCAGGCGTGTTCCAGCCAGTAGGTACGGGTCTGCTGGGTGGGCGTCACGTGCAGGCCAGTCCTTCCAGTACGTCGGCGAGGGCGATGACTCCGGCCACGCAGTCGTCCTCGGCGGCGAACTCGGCCGGGGAGTGCGAGACGCCCGTGGGGTTGCGTACGAACAGCATGGCGGTCGGGATGCTCCCGGACAGGATTCCGGCATCGTGTCCGGCGCCGGTGCCCAGGACGGGGACCTTGAGCTCGGGTTCCCTCTCCTGGCCGAGGATGCGCGCGAGTTCGTCGCGCAGGGCGTGGTCGAACTCGACGACGGGCGTGAAGGACTCGCGGACGACGTCGAGGTCGATGCCGTGGGCTGCCGCGTACGCACGGGCCGCCTTCTCGATGCCGCCGACGACGCGGTCCAGGCTCGCCTGGTCCTCGGCACGGGAGTCGAGCCAGCCGCGCACCAGGGACGGGATGGCGTTGACGCCGTTGGGCTCGACGCTGATCTTGCCGAAGGTGGCGACGGCACCGGCGAGTTCGGCCTCGCGGCGGGCGGCGAGCACGGTCTCGGCGTAGGACAGCATGGGGTCGCGCCGGTCCACGAGCCGGGTGGTTCCCGCGTGGTTGGCCTCGCCCCGGAAGTCGAACCGCCACCGGCCGTGCGGCCAGATGGCGCTGGCGATGCCGACCCGGTCGCCGGACAGGTCGAGGGCACGGCCCTGCTCGACGTGCAACTCGACGAAGGCCCCGATACGGGCGAGCCGCTCCGGATCGGCGCCGATGGTGTCGGGGTCGTAGCCGGCGGCCTCCATGGCCCGGGGCAGACTGACGCCCTCGCCGTCGGTCAGCTTGTGGGCGCCCTCGACGGTGAGCTGCCCGCCGGTGAGCCGGGACCCGACACAGGCGAGCCCGAACCGTGCGCCCTCCTCGTCGCCGAAGTTGACGATGGCGAGGGGCTTGGTGAAGTCGGCGCCCCTGCCGCGCAGTTCGTCGAGGGCGGCGAAGGAGGACACGACGCCGAGGGGGCCGTCGAAGGCGCCCCCGTCCGGTACCGAGTCCAGATGCGACCCGGTGACGACGGCGTCCCCGGCGGCGGGGTCCCCGAGCCAGGCCCACTGGTTCCCGTTGCGGTCGACCTCGTAGTCGAGCCCCCTCGCCTCGGCCTGCTCCTTGAACCAGGCCCGGCATTCGAGGTCCACACCGGTCCAGGCGAAACGCCGGTAGCCGCGGGAGGCGGGGTGCCGGCCGATGGGGAGCAGGTCACGCCACATGGAGTGGAAGGAGCTGCCCTGCACAGCCGGAGCGGCAGACGGCGACGAGGCCTCGGCCCCCACCGGACGGCTGCCGCTCGGCTCACCTTGGAGCTGGGTCACGCGTCGTCACCTTCGCGCATCGGGACGCGGACGCCCCGCTCGTCGGCAACCGACTCCGCGATGTCGTACCCGGCGTCGACATGGCGGATGACGCCCATCCCGGGGTCGTTGGTGAGGACGCGGCGAATCTTCTCGCCGCCGAGCTTCGTGCCGTCGGCCACCGTGACCTGCCCGGCGTGGATGGACCGTCCCATCCCCACGCCGCCTCCGTGGTGGATGGACACCCACGACGCGCCGGACGCCACGTTCACCATGGCGTTCAGCAGCGGCCAGTCGGCGATCGCGTCGGACCCGTCGAGCATGGCCTCGGTCTCACGGTAGGGAGAGGCGACGGAACCGCAGTCGAGGTGGTCGCGCCCGATGGCCAGCGGCGCGGCGAGCTCACCGGACGCCACCATGTCGTTGAAGCGCTCGCCGGCCTTGTCCCGCTCGCCGTAGCCGAGCCAGCAGATGCGCGCGGGCAGTCCCTGGAAGTGCACCCGCTCGCCGGCCATCTTGATCCAGCGGGCAAGGGACTCGTTCTCCGGGAACAGGTCCAGGATCGCCTTGTCGGTCTTGGCGATGTCGGCCGGGTCGCCCGAGAGGGCAGCCCAGCGGAAGGGGCCCTTGCCCTCGCAGAACAGGGGGCGGATGTAGGCCGGCACAAAGCCCTGGAAGGCGAACGCCCGGTCGTACCCGGCGAGTTGGGCCTCGCCGCGGATCGAGTTGCCGTAGTCGAAGACCTCGGCGCCGGCGTCCATGAAGCCGACCATGGCCTCGACGTGCTTGGCCATGGACTCGCGGGCCCGGGTGGTGAAGCCGGCCGGGTCCTTGGCCGCGTAGGAGGCCATGTCGTCGAAGTCGACGCCGAGCGGCAGGTACGCCAGCGGGTCGTGCGCCGAGGTCTGGTCGGTGACGATGTCGATGGGGGCGCCCATCGAGAGGAGCTGCGGGAGCAGTTCGGCCGCGTTGCCGAGGACGCCGATGGACAGCGGCCGGCGGGCGTCGCGGGCCTCGGTGGCCAGCTGCAGGGCGTGGTCGAGGGAGTCGGCCTTCACGTCGAGGTACCGGTGCTCGATGCGCCGCTCGATGGCACGCGGGTCGCAGTCGATGCAGATCGCGACGCCGTCGTTCATGGTCACGGCGAGCGGCTGGGCGCCGCCCATGCCGCCGAGACCGGCGGTGAGGGTGATCGTCCCGGCGAGGGTGCCGTTGAACTTCTTCGCGGCGACGGCGGAGAAGGTCTCGTACGTGCCCTGGAGGATGCCCTGGGTGCCGATGTAGATCCAGGAGCCGGCCGTCATCTGGCCGTACATGGTGAGGCCGAGGGCCTCCAGGCGGCGGAACTCCTCCCAGTTGGCCCAGTCGCCGACGAGGTTGGAGTTGGCGATGAGGACGCGCGGCGCCCACTCGTGGGTCTGCATGACGCCGACGGGACGGCCGGACTGGACGAGCATCGTCTCGTCCTGCTTCAGGCCCTTCAGCGTGCGCACCATCGCGTCGAAGGAGCGCCAGTCGCGGGCGGCCTTGCCGGTGCCGCCGTAGACGACGAGCTTGTCGGGGTGCTCGGCGACCTCGGGATCGAGGTTGTTCTGCAGCATCCGCAGGGCGGCTTCCTGCTGCCATCCCAGGGCACTCAGTTCCGTACCGCGCGGTGCTCGGACGGGGCGGGGTCCTGACATGGTCTGCCTCCCAGCGGACTGTGACTGCGAACTGTTGAGGTGGATATTCACATCCTGGCCGTCTGAATAGAGCTAGTCAATACATCCGTGCGCCAGCATCGGCGCGTCCCGGGTGTTTGGCTGGATGCATGGGCTCGTACGACGACGTGACGGGGGACGACGGCATGACGGGGGATGTTGTGGGCAACGGAGCGGGCAGCGGAGCCGGGATCCCGGCGTCCGACGCCGAGCGGGTGGCCCGGCGGGACGAGGCGGTGCGGGCGGCCGTGGAGCAGGGGCTGCTCGGGCCCGGCGCCCCGATCGTCGGCCTGCTCGACGTGACCGGTATCCGGGAGTCGGCGGCGGCGCTGCGGGCGGCGTTCGACGCGGTGGTGGCGCCGGGCACGCCCGTGCTGCACGCCTTCGCGGTGAAGGCGACCCCGCTGGTGGCGGTGCTGCGGCTGCTGCGCGAGGAGGGCATCGGCGCGGAGGTGGCGAGCCCGGGTGAGCTGGCGCTGGCGCGGGCAGCGGGGCTGGGCCCGGAGATGACGGTCCTGGACTCGCCCGCCAAGACGCCGGCCGAGCTGCGGGAGGCACTGGCGCTGGGCATCGCCGTCAACGCGGACAACCCGCAGGAGCTGCACCGCATCGACGCCCTGATGAGGTCGGCGGCCAGCCGCTCTCCGCTCGGGATCCGGGTGAACCCGCAGGTCGGCGGGGGTTCCATCGAGGCGACGTCCACAGCCACGGCCACGTCGAAGTTCGGGGTGGCGCTGCGCGACGAGGGGGCGCGGGAGTGGGTCGTACGGGCGTATCAGGACCGCCCGTGGCTGACGCGGCTGCATGCGCACACCGGCTCGCAGGGCATCCCGCTGTCGCTCATGGCGCAGGGGGTCGCGGAGGCGTATGCCCTCGCCGAGGAGATCAACGGGCGGATCGGGCGGCGGCAGATCGACACGCTCGACATCGGCGGCGGGCTGCCGGTCAACTTCGCGTCGGACGTGACGACACCGACGTATGCGCAGTACGTGCGGCTGCTGGGCGAGTCGGTGCCCGGGCTGTTCGACGGGCGGTACGGGCTGGTCACCGAGTTCGGGCGGTCGCTGCTGGCCAAGCACGGGACGGTCGTGGCGCGGGTCGAGTACGCCAAGAGCGCGGGCGGGCGGCCGGTGGCGGTCACGCACGCGGGTGTGCAGGTCGCCACGCGAACGGTGTACGCGCCGGGGAGCTGGCCGCTCAGGATCGCCGCATATGACGGCAAGGGGCACGCGAAGGAGGGTCCGGCCGTGGTGCAGGACGTGGCCGGGCCGGCCTGCTTCTCGGGGGACCTGCTGGCCGAGGGGGCGGCGCTGCCGCTGCTGGAGCAAGGGGACTTCGCGGCGGCGCTGGACACGGGGGCGTACTACTTCGCGCACCACTACGCGTACAACTCCCTCGCCCGGCCCGGCATTCACGGTTTCGTGCCGGACGGGGCCAGGGGCATCGCCTTCGCGACCGTGCGCGAGCCGCAGACGCTCGACGAGATCGTGGCCGAATCGGGAGGGGCGCACGCGACCTCGCTCACCACCCTGGCCACGCCGGAGCGCGGTTGACGTAGGTCACCACGCAGCAGTACGCCATATGCGATCAAGCCACGTGAAAACAGGGTCAGTTGACCCACCTTAGTCACTCGGCGCATGTTCCACTGGAAAATGCCCGAACGCTCACTCGCCGCACACACGTTGCGTAGTTTGGCGGTCACTCAGCCGGACCCCGAGGCGGGAGGGGAGCGACGGTGCCCGGAATCGACGAGTGCTTGCTGGAGACGATGCGGCTACCAGGTGCGCGTGGTGCTGCGTTGGTCGACTGGACGAGCGGGCTGGCCCTGGGCACGGTGGGCGATCCTCCGGGCGGTGACCACGAGACGGCGGCCGCCGAGGCGGCGGAGCTGGCACGGCTGGCCGCCGAGCAGCACGCCTTCGGGCCGGAGGACGGCTCCGACGCCACGGATCCGCCCGTCGAGGACGTGATCCTCAGCAACCGGGACAGCTATCACGTGCTCCGGTTCGTGCCGACGACGTTCGACAGCAGCGTGTTCCTGTACCTGTGGCTGTCCCGCGCGGACGGCAATCTCGCGCTGGCCCGCATCCGGCTCGGCGAGATGGCCGAACGGCTGGTGCTGAGATGACCGTGCTCACACCACCACCGCGTCTGCCGGTACGGGACCGGCAGACGGCGCACCAGCGGGCGGGTGGTGTCTCCCCGATGCTGACCCGTCTCGCGGACGAGCGGGCCACCGGCGTCCTGGACCGCGAGCACGGCACGCTCCACCTCGCCGAGGGCCGGGTGGTGCACGCCGAGAGCCCGCTCGCTCCCGGTCTCGACGAGCTCCTCACGGCCCACGGCACCCTCGGCGCCGAGGCCTGGCGGGACGCCGAGGACAGTGCCGACGAGGGGAGGCTGCTGCGGCACGGGGTCACGCCGGGGGCGCTGGAGCTGGCGCAGGTGAGCGCGCTGTACGACGCGGCGTACTTCGCACTCGCCCCCAGCAGCACGCCCGGCCGTTTCCGCTACGGCACCGCGCACTGGCTCGCCTCCGTGCATCCCGTGCCGGTCGTCGCCGTGGAGCGCGAGACGCTGCGCCGCCGGGCCCTGCTGCTGAGCATCTGGCCCGACCCGGCGACGGACGGCGCGCCCCTGATCCGGGCCGATCCGGTCGCGGCGCCCGCGGTGCCGCCCCGGCAGGCCGCCGTACTCGCCCGGGTGGACGGCGTACGGAGGGCCACGGACATCGCGCGGGAGCTGGGCCGGCCGGCGTTCCACACGCTGGTGCACATACGGCGGCTGGCCGCGGCGGGGCTCGTGGCCCCACAGCCGCCGCCCGCCGTCGAAGACCCCCCGTCCGACACAGCCGATCCCTACATCGCGCTGCTGAAGAGGGTCAGGGATGCGCTGGAGGCCCTTTGACCGCAAACCCTTCGAGGACCGCGAGCCGCCCGGGCCGCCCGAGCCGCGGCGCCCGCCGCAGCGGTCCCGCGCCGAGAGGAGACACCTGATGGCGGCCGAGGCCCCGATACTCGACGAATTCCGCCGGCTCAGAGCCCGCGTGCCCCAGCTGACCGGAGCACTCGCGGCCGGCGTCGACGGCCTCGTCCTCGCCCACGACACCCCCGGCGTCGAACCGGACGGCCTCGCCGCCCTCACCGCCGCCGCGCTCGGCGTCGCGGTGCGGGTGACGGACGCGACCGGCCGGGGCGACTTCCGCGAACTGCTCATGCGCGGCACGGAGGGCTATGTGGCGACGTACGCCGCGGGCCGTACCGCCGTGCTGACGCTGCTCGCCCAGGACGGCGTCAACGTCGGCCGGCTGCACCTGGAGGGCCGCCGCGCGGGTGCCCGCATCGGGGAGCTCGTCGACGCGGAAGCGGCACCTGTGCGCCGCAGCCCTGCCAAGAGCGCCGCCAAGGAGCCCGCCAAACCCATGCCCACCCGCACCAGAACCGCGCGCGCCGCACGCACCAACGCCAACGCGCATACCACTACTGAAGGTTGAGAGGAACACACGTCATGGCCAACACCGAGACCACGCTGAAGGAATGCCTCGCTTCGATCGAGGGCGCGACCGGAGCCGCGCTCGTCGACTACACCAGCGGCATGGCGCTGGGCACGCTCGGCGGCAGCAAGACCTTCGACCTCAATGTCGCCGCCGCCGGCAACACCGACGTCGTCCGCGCCAAGATGCGCACGATGGAGCACCTCGGGCTGAAGGGCGGCATCGAGGACATCCTGATCACCCTCAGCGACCAGTACCACCTGATCCGGCTGATCGCCGGGCGCGGGGGCAACGGTCTCTTCCTGTACCTGGTCCTCGACGCCAAGCGCGCCAACCTGGCCATGGCCAGGCACCAGTTGCGGAAGATCGAGGAGGACCTGGAGGTCTGACCTACACGAGCGCCGCGGTGCGGCGGCGGGCTCCTCCGGGGGCCGCGTCGCCCGCGGCGACACCCGTGGTGCGGTAGCCCTTCACGGCCTTGCCCGCGGGGCGGCCGCCCCGGCCGTCGAGCCAGTCCACCCGCACCCACAGCAGGGCGTTCTCGGCCCGCTCCAGCCGTCCGAGCCACGCGGCCTTGAGCCGGAGCCCCGCCCCGCACCCGGCCAGCAGCATCCCGCCGGCCGCCGGCACCGCGAACGCGCTGCCCAGCGCGGCGAGAAACGCCAGGACCAGCCACCAGCGGTGGCCCCGGCGCCAGTTGCGCGCGGCCACCGCACGGTCCTGGAGCACATCGTGCTTGCCGGCGCGGGCGGCCGAGCGGGTCAGGGCCGTGTACCGCTTGCGGCGTACGCAGGCGACCACGGCCGCCGCGACGATGAACAGCGCGGCGCCGGCCAGGACGCCGATCCTGCGCCCCGTGATGCCCGGCACCAGCGCCCCGATGCCCGCCGCGAACACCCCGAGCCACCACAACGGCACCGCCCCGGCCCGTACGACGACGGCCACTCGAGCCAGCCCTTGCCCTCCATCGCGTGCCACGTCCCGCCTCCCGTCCCACGTCTGTCCAACTGCTGTGCACGCACGCTAGCCAGCCAACGTGAGACGAGCCTTAAGAAGCTCTAAGGCCCTCACTCGACGAACAGCCCCCGGGCCGCCGCCCGCGCGTCGAACTCCTCCAGCCGCGCCTGCGCGTCCGGCAGGTCGTCGGCCATCGCCTCCAGCAGGACCCGGCCCAGAAGCATCGGCGCGCAGGCCGTGTCGAAGGCGAGGCCCGTGCCGACGGCGGCGGGCAGCAGCAGGTCGGAGACCTTGGCGACCGGCGCGAAGGCGGAGTCCGCCACCGTCACGACCGTCAGCCCGGCCTCCTTGGCGTACGCCAGGGTGTCCACGACCTCGCGCGGATGCCGGGGCAGCGCGAAGCAGAGCAGGGTGCTCGCACCGGCCCGTACGGCGGCGTCGATCCGGTCGTGGATCATCGTGCCGCCCTCGTGCAGCAGCCGTACGTCCGGGTGGACCTTGGCGGCGAAGTAGGCGAAGCCGTACGCCTGGGAGGCCGCGGCCCGCAGGCCGAGCACCGGCAGCGGGCGGGAGGCCGCGAGCAGGCGGCCGGCCTTCTGCACCGGGCGCGGGTCGGCGAGCACCTCCGCGAGGTGCCGCAGGTTCTCGATCTCGGCCTCGACTGCCTGCTGGTACTCGTTGTACGAGCCCGCGTCCGCCGCCGGTTCCACGGGCGCGACCTCGCGCAGGTGCCTGCGCAGGGCGGGGTAGCCGTCGAAGCCGAGGGCGACGGCGAAACGGGTCACGGACGGCTGGCTGACCCCGGCCAGCTCGGCCAGCTCCACGCTGGACAGGAACGGCACGTCGGCGGCCCGCCGCACCATGCTGTGCGCGATGCGCCGCTGGGTCGGGGTGAGCCGGTGCCCCTCGAAGAGCGCCTGGAGACGCGCGGCGGGGCTGTCGGCCCCGTGGGGCGCCCCATGGGACACCCCGTGTGCCGTTCCGCTCGTGGTCCTGTCCGCGCTCATGCGGCGCTCCCCCTCCAGATGTCCGTGAACCGGTCCAGCAGTGCTGCCGCCGCCGTCACGTCGTCGGTGAGCGGACGGTCGGACAGGTCGTCGTCGAGCACCGACTCGGCCAGCTCCAGCGCCCGGCTCACGCCGAGCTCCGGTTCGGGCCTGAGGCCGCGCAGCCGCAACGCCCGTACGGCGGCGACGAGTTCACAGCCGACGACGAGACGGTACGCGTCGCACGCGCGCAGTGTCTGCCGCGCGGCGAGCGAGGCGAAGCTGGCCTGCTCCTCCACGCCCCGGGAGAGTACAGCGTGGCCGAGCGAGGCGGGGGCCGAGAACGCGCGCAGGTCGCCGAGGGCCGCACCGGCGGCGTACTCCAGGATCATCACGCCGGACGAGGCGGGCTCCTGGTCGGCGAGGAAGGGCTTCAGACGGGTGTAGGCGGGCTCGTTGAGGGTCGACAGGCGGGACGTCGACAGCCGGGCCACCTGGGTCAGCGCCAGCCTGAAGTGGTCCAGGGAAAGGGCGAGTTGGGCCTGGTAGAAGCCGCCGTGGTGGTAGGCGGCCATGTCCTCGGGGGAGATGAGGGGGTTCTCGGCAGCCGCGTTGATCTCGACCGCGAGCACCTGCTCCAGGGCGTCGGCCGCGTCGTGCGCGGGGCCGTGGATCTGGGGCAGGCAGCGGAAGCCGTACGGGTCCTGGAGCCTGCCCAGCGGAGGGGTGGGCCGGTCCTCGGCGCCGATGAACTCCCGCATCTCGCGGGCGACTTCGGAGCTGCCCCGGTGCGGGCGGGCGGTGTGCACGGGAGCGGCGTACGCCTCATGGGAGCCGTCGACGGCGAGCAGCGACAGGGCGGCGACGACCTGGGTGGCGGCGACGAGCCCGCGCAGTTCGTGCAGGGCGAGGGCAGCCTGGCCGAGGGTGAGGGCGTTGCTGCTGATGAAGGCGAGGGCGTCGTTGTTGTCGAGCGGCTGCGCCTCGGGGGCGCCGGCGCCCCGCCACGGATGTTCGCCGGCCAGCGCGAGGCCGGTCTGTGCCAGCGCCGCGAGGTCGCCGGTGCCGACCGAGCCGAACTCGTTCACGACCGGGTGGGCGCCGCTCTCCAGCGCCTCGCACATGGCCGTGATGACGGTGGGCCTGAGGCCCGCGCCACCGGCCAGCAGCTGGTTGGCGCGTACGGCGAGCATGGCCCGCACCTCCCGGGCGGGCAGCTCCGCACCGATGGCGCCGGCGTGGCTGCGCAGCAGGCGCAGGCCGTGTTCGGCGGCGGCCTCGGTGGGCACGTCCTCGTTCCGGTTGGCGCCCACGCCGGTGGAGCGGCCGTAGACCCGCCCGGTCGCGGCGATCAGGCGGGCGGCGTCCCAGGACTCCTCGGCCCGCTTCATCGCGTCGGTCGCGGCGACCGGCCGCGCGGCCCCGTCGGCGAGGCGGACGACGTCCTCGACGCCGAGCCCGATCCCGTCGAGGACGACCAGGGCGGTGTGCCCGGACGTCACAGCACTCGGCGCGTCCACGATCCGAGACGACATAAAGCCCAAGCTCCCATCAATCCGGACATCGGGTCTTGCCTATCGGCCATCCGTTACTTCGGATTTACACCAACCCGTTGACAACCTATTCAGCTACCAAGAACTCTGCATGACGTTATACAGCCGGGCAAGGGACAACTCATGATCCAGTTCGATGCGGTCCACAAGCGCTTCCCCAACGGCACGACAGCAGTCCACGATCTCTCCCTGGAGATGCCGGAGGGCGGCGTGACCGTCCTGGTCGGATCCTCCGGTTGCGGCAAGACGACCACCCTGCGGATGATCAACCGGATGGTGGAGCCGACCTCCGGCACCATCCGGGTCGGGGGCAAGGACGTCACCCGGCAGGACGCCGCCGAGCTGCGCCGCTCCATCGGATACGTCATCCAGCAGGCGGGCCTGTTCCCGCACCGCACGGTGCTCGACAACGTCGCCACCGTGCCCCTGCTGCTGGGCCACGGCCGCAGGAAGGCCCGGGCCCGCGCGGCCGAGCTGCTGGAGACCGTGGGCCTCACCCCCGACACCGGCAGGCGCTACCCGCACCAGCTCTCCGGCGGCCAGCAGCAGCGCGTCGGCGTGGCCCGCGCGCTCGCCGCCGACCCGCCCGTGCTGCTGATGGACGAGCCGTTCGGCGCGGTCGACCCGGTGGTCCGCACCCAGCTCCAGGACGAACTTCTGCGCCTGCAGAAGGAGTTGAGCAAGACCATCGTCTTCGTCACGCACGACATCGACGAGGCCGTACGCCTCGGCGACCAGATCGCGATCTTCCGCACCGGCGGCCACCTCGTCCAGTGCGCCTCCCCCGCCGAGCTCCTGGCCCGCCCGGCCGACGACTTCGTGGCGGACTTCCTCGGCGCCGAGCGCGGCCTGAAGCTGCTGTCGCTGCGGACCCTCGCGGACGTCCCGCAGGGCCCGGCCCCGGAGGGCGGCGCCTGGAGCCTCGTACGCGACGAGGCCGGCAAGCCGCTGCACTGGCGTTCCACGGACGGCGCCGAGATCCCGGTACGGCCGCTCAAGGACTCCGACTCCCTCCTCGCGGCCCTCGACGAGTCCATCGCCTCCCCCACCGGCCTGACAGCCCGCGTCGACGCCGACGGTGTCCTCACCGGCGTCTCGTCCCGCGAGGACATCCACGAGCACGCCGGCCAGGCGCACACCGAGGCCCGCGCCCACTCCTCGGAGACCGAGGTGGCCGCATGACCATCGACTGGTCGTGGATAGGCGACCACACCGACGACCTCACCACCCTCACGGTCTCCCACCTCCAGGCCGCGCTCAGCGCCGTCCTGCTCGGCGTGCTGATCTCGCTGCCCCTCGCGGTGATCGCCCACCGGATCCGCCCCCTGCGCGGCTTCCTGCTGGGCCTGTCGAACGTGCTGTTCACGATCCCGTCGATCGCGATCTTCGTTCTGCTGCTCCCGGTCTCCGGCCTCACCCGCACCACGACCGTGATCGGCCTGACGATCTACACCCTGGTCGTCCTGCTCCGGAACACGGTCGAGGGCCTCGACTCGGTGCCCGTGAAGGTCAAGGAGGCCTCGAAGGCGATGGGCACGCGCCCCCTGCGCACGCTCCTGACCGTCGAGTTCCCGCTCGCGCTGCCCGTGATCATGGCCGGCGTGCGGATCGCGACGGTCATGTCCATCTCCCTGGTCTCGGTCGCGACCTACATCGGCGACGGCGGCCTCGGCCAGCTCTTCACCGACGGCTTCCAGCGCAACTTCCCCACCCCGGTGATCGTCGGAGTGGTCCTGACCCTCCTGCTGGCCGTGGTCGCGGACGCGGCCCTGGTGGCCCTGCAGTACGTCCTGACCCCATGGCAGAGGCGGCGAGCCTGACATGTTCGAACTCTTCAAGAACCTCGGCGACTGGCTGGTCGGCGGCGAGCAGTGGGCCGGCTCGGACGGCATCGGGCACCGCCTCGCCGAGCACCTCCAGTACTCGCTGCTCGCCACGCTCATCGCGGCGGCGATCGGCCTCCCCCTCGGCCTGCTGATCGGCCACACCGGCAAGGGCGCCTTCGTCGCGATCAACCTCGCGTCCTTCGGCCGCGCGCTGCCGACCGTCGGCCTGGTCGTCCTGGTCTTCCTGGCCGGCGGACTGTCCATGCTCCCGGTCTACGTCGCCCTGGTCGCCCTCGCGGTCCCGGCGATCGTCACGAACACCTACGCGGGCATGACGGCCGTCGACCCGGACGTGAAGGACGCGGCACGCGGCCAGGGCATGCGCGCCCACCAGGTCCTCCTCCAGGTGGAACTCCCGCTCGCCCTGCCCCTGATCATGACCGGCCTGCGCCTGGCCCTGATCCAGGTCGTGGCCACGGCGACCATCGCCGCGTACGTCTCCTTCGGCGGCCTGGGCCGCTACGTCTTCGACGGCCTCGCCCAGCGCGACCTCGTGCAGGTGCTCGGCGGCGCGGTGCTGGTCGCCGTGGTCGCCGTCGCCCTGGACCTGCTGCTCTCCGGCCTCCAGCGCTACCTCTTCCGCCACCGCACTGCCTAGGGACCCCCTCGATGAACCGACGCTCGACGAACGGACGCGCGATGAACCGACGCACCCTCCTCGGCGGCCTCTTCGCAGCGGCCTCCGTCCCCGCCCTCGCCGCCTGCTCCAGCGGCATCACGTCCCTCGAAGGCCAGGGCTCCGCCGGCTCCGGCGGCGGCTCCAGCAAGGGCGGCCTCACCATCGGCACCGCCAACTTCACCGAGAACCAGGTGCTCGGCTACCTGTACGCGGCCGTCCTGGAGGCGGCCGGCGTGAAGGTCACCGTCCGCCCCAACCTCGGCACCCGCGAGATCCTGATCCCCGCCCTCAAGGGCGGCGACATCGACCTGCTCCCCGAGTACCAGGGCGCCCTGCTGCACTACGTCTCCCCCAAGGCGAAGGCCACGGAGGAGGGCGAGATGCAGAACGCCCTCACGATCGCCCTCCCCAGCGGCCTCCAGGTGCTGCCGTACGGCCTGGCCGAGGACTCGGACGCCTTCGCCGTCACCCGGGAGACGGCCGAGAAGTACGGCCTGACCTCCCTCGCCGACCTGAAGAAGCAGAACGGCAAGCTGGTGATCGGCGCGGCGCCCGAGGTGAAGAAGCGGGAGGTCGGTGCCGTGGGCCTCAAGGACGTCTACGGGGTCGAGTTCAAGGAGTTCAAGTCCCTCGACTCCTCCGGTCCGCTGGTCAAGGGCGCCCTGAAGAAGGGCGACGTGGACGTGGCCAACCTCTTCACCACGGACACCGACATCCAGGCCAACGACTGGGTGGTCCTGACCGACCCCAAGAACCTCATCCCCGGCCAGCACGTCGTCCCCCTCATAGCCGACCGCAAGGCCGACGCCACGGTCCGCAAGGCCCTCGCCCGCCTCGGCAACACCCTGACGACCGCCCAGCTCACGGAGCTGAACCGGCTGGTCGACAAGGACAAGAAGGATCCGGAGGACGTGGCGGACGAGTACGCCAAGGAGCACGGGTTGGTGAAGTGACGGCGCACTGCCGTACACCCCCACCCGAACAGGGGGGCTAACCCCAGTGCGGCCCCCGCGCCCGCTGCCTACCTTGGATCCCATGACCGGAATGGACGCGCGGGACACCGAGCTCAAGAAGGAACTCAACGCCACCTTGCAGGCCCGCAGGGAGCTGGGCGACGAGTACGAGTCCGCGCTGGTCGACTCATTCATGGAGAAGGTCGACCAGCGCATCGACGGGGCGGTCGAGCGCCGCATGCGGCGCCAGATGGCCGAGCAGCAGATGGTGGCGGCCCGGGGCTCGCGGTCGCCACGGCCGACGGACTCCTTCGGCGAGCGCTTCGGCTTCGCCATCGTCTCGCTGGTCCTGGCGATCCCGCTGTCCGGGATCGGCGCGGGAGTCGCCGACCTGCCCGGCCTGCTGGTGACCTGGGTCGGCATCGTCGGGGTCAACGTCGTCCAGGCGGCCCGCACCAACCCCGGTCTCTTCCAGGGCTGGCGCCGCAAGGCGAAGGACGAGGGCCGCTGGGAGGACTGACCCTCCGCACCGGCCCGTGAGGCTCACGCCTGCCGAGTCGGCATGGCCATGATCTGCCGCAGGTTCACATGCCGGGGGCGGCTCGCGGCGTAGGCCACCACATCGGCGAGCTCCGCCGCCGACAGCGTGCCCATCGCCTCCACCATGCCGTCGACCTGCGCCGAGATCTCGTCGTTGTCGGTGTGCAGCCGCAGCTCGCTCTCCACGAACCCGGGCTCGATGTTGGTGACCCGTACGTCACGCGGCCCGAACTCGGTGCGCAGGCACTGGGAGAGGTGGGTGATCGCGGCCTTCGTCGCCCCGTACACCGCGTAGTTGGGGAAGGCGAGGTGCGCGCCGACGGACGAGATGTTCACCAGGTCGGCGGTGCGGCCCTCGGCGGCCGTCGCCACCAGGTCGCCGGTGAACGCCCTGACGACGCGCAGCACCCCGGTCACATTGGTGTCGATCATCCGCTGCCACTCGTCGAGCCGTCCCGCCTCGACGGGGTTGCCCAGCATGACGCCGGCGTTGTTGACGACGAGGTCCACGGCCCCGTACGCCTCGTGGATGCGCTCCGCGGCGGCGGCCACGGACGCGTCGTCGGTGACGTCGGCGACGACGCCCAGCGCCGTGCCCCCGCCCGCGGTGATCTTCGCGGCGAGCTCGTCCAGCCGCTGCCCGCGCCGGGCCAGCAGCGCGACCCGCGCCCCCTGCTCGGCGAACAGCACGGCGACGGCCTCGCCGATCCCGCTCGCCGCGCCGGTCACGACGGCGGTACGGCCGGTCAGGTTCTCGTACGACATGGGATTCCTCCAGGTGAGGGAGCCGCCGGGGCGTGTCCCTGCGGCTTGCGGACACCACTCACCCTCCGCCGCCGCGCCCGCCCTACCCAGGGCTGCGTTGTTCCTGTGTCTGGCAGTACCAGGCTCACGGCCCGCCGTGCGTCTACGCTCGAAACCATGGACGGGGACCTGGGAGACTTCCTGCGCTCACGCCGCGGCCGCATCCAGCCGGAGGAGGTGGGGCTGCCCTCGTACGGGCGGCGCCGCGTTCCGGGTCTGCGCCGCGAAGAGGTGGCGCAGCTGGCCGGAGTGAGCGTCGACTACTACGTCCGCCTCGAACAGGGCCGGGGGCAGAGCGTCTCGGATGCCGTCCTGGACGCGATCGCGCGGGTCCTGCGGCTGGACGAGACGGAGCACGCCTACCTGCGTACGGTGGCCCGGCCCCGCGACCGGGGCATCCGCCGCCCGGACACGGCTCGCGTCCGCCCGGGCGTCCAGACCCTGCTGGACAGCATGGACCGCACACCCGCCTTCGTCATCGGCCCCCGCATGGACGTCCTGGCCTGGAACGCCCTCGCCGATGCGGTGAGCGACTACGGCCGTACGGCTCCCGCCGACCGCAACATTCCCCGGCACGTCTTCCTCGACCCCGCCTCCCGGGCCCGCTACCCGGAGTGGCCCGCGATCGCCGCGCAGGCGGTCGCACACCTCCGGCTGAACGCCGGCCACCGCCGGGGCGACCACGAGCTGCGTGCCCTCGTCGGCGAACTGTCCGTCAGGAGCGAGGACTTCCGCCGGCTGTGGGCGGACCACCAGGTCGAGCCCTGCATGTCCGGCACGAAACGCATCCAGCACCCGCTCGTGGGCCTGCTGACCCTCCCGTACGAGACCATGACCATCCAGACGGAACCGGACCAGACGATGGTGGTCTACACACCGCAGCCGGGCTCGGAGACGGCGGAGAGGCTTGCGCTGCTCGGGAGTTGGGCCGCGGCGGAGGCGCGCTGAGGCAGCAGCCGACGACCTCGACCGACCGTCGGACAGAGCTATGCGCGGGGACCGCCGCACCCCCGTTACCGGGGGGCGGGACGACGGCGGTCCCCGCGAGGGACGTCGACCGGGTCAGGGCCAGGTCTCACGTCCGGGCGTCCATGGAGGTCCGGGAGCCGCTCCGGAGGTCCTTGGACGTTCGGCGCCGGCCGGGGCGGGGAGCCGCTCCCGCCCTGCCGACATCCACTAATGTGCCCGACCCGTGTTAAGCGGGTGCTGCGTGGACGTGACGCGCTCGTACCAGTTCCGCGACGGCCCGAGCGGCGCCGGTCACCGCAAGTTCGCCGCGGACACGGGCCGTTCACCGCAGGTTTGCCGCTACTTCCCGCCCTTGGCGAGGAAGGCCAGCAGGTCCTGACGGCTGATCACACCGGTCGGCTTGCCCTCGACGAGGACGATCGCCGCGTCGGCCGCGCCCAGCACGGACATCAGGTCCGCGACCGGCTCGCCGGAGCCGACCTGCGGCAGCGGGGCCGACATGTGCTTCTCCAGCGGGTCCACCAGCGACGCCCGCTTGGCGAACAGGGCGTCGAGCAGCTCACGTTCGACGACGGACCCGACGACCTCCGCGGCCATGACGTCGGGGTGGCCGGCGCCCGGCTTCACGATCGGCATCTGCGAGACGCCGTACTCGCGCAGCACCTCGATGGCCTCACCGACCGTCTCGTCCGGGTGCATGTGGACGAGGGACGGGATGGCGCCGTGCTCCTTGTCGTTGAGGACGTCGGCGACGCGCGCGCTCGGGCCGGTGTCCTCCAGGAAGCCGTAGTCGGCCATCCACTCGTCGTTGAAGATCTTGGAGAGGTAGCCGCGGCCGCTGTCCGGCAGCAGCACGACCACCACGTCGTCCGGGCCGAGCCGCTCGGCGACCCGCAGCGCGGCCACGACGGCCATGCCGCACGAACCGCCCACCAGCAGGCCCTCCTCCTTGGCCAGCCGCCGGGTCATCTGGAAGGAGTCCTTGTCGGACACGGGGACGATCTCGTCGGCGACCTTCCGGTCGTACGCGGTCGGCCAGAAGTCCTCGCCCACGCCCTCGACGAGATACGGCCGCCCGGACCCGCCGGAGTACACGGAACCCTCGGGGTCGGCGCCGACGACCTGCACCTTGCCGTCGCTGGCCTCCTTGAGGTAGCGGCCCGTACCGGAGATGGTGCCGCCCGTCCCCACACCCGTCACGAAGTGGGTGATCCTCCCCTCCGTCTGCTCCCACAGCTCGGGGCCGGTGGAGTGGTAGTGGGAGAGCGGGTTGTTGGGGTTGGAGTACTGGTCCGGCTTCCAGGCGCCCGGCGTCTCACGGACCAGCCGGTCGGAGACGTTGTAGTACGAGTCCGGGTGCTCGGGATCGACGGCGGTGGGGCAGACGACCACCTCGGCGCCGTAGGCCCGCAGCACGTTGATCTTGTCGGTGCTGACCTTGTCGGGGCACACGAAGATGCACTTGTACCCCTTCTGCTGCGCCACGATGGCGAGGCCGACACCGGTGTTGCCGCTGGTCGGCTCGACGATCGTGCCGCCGGGCTTGAGTGCGCCGCTCTCCTCCGCGGCCTCGATCATGCGCAGGGCGATGCGGTCCTTCACGGATCCGCCCGGGTTGAAGTACTCCACCTTGGCCAGGACGGTGGCCCGGATGCCCTTGGTCACGTTGTTGAGCCTCACCAGCGGGGTGTTGCCGACGAGACTGATCATCGAGTCGTGGAAATGCACCGTTGTCTCCGGATGCTGCAAAAGAAGTGGTCTTAGTGGTTCCGCCAGCCTATGGCCTGCACGGGGCCCATGACGGTCGTTCACTCCTCGTTGGGATTGGGCCACGGTCCGTGCGGGGCAATCAGTTGATGTACGGCTATGAGGAGGTGGCGGCGACGCATGACGAGCATGTCGAGGGCGAGGGTGGCACGGCGGATCGCGGCGGGCGCCGCGTACGGCGGAGGCGGCATCGGTCTGGCGGGGGCGGCGGCCGTCGGTCTGGTCCTCGCCGAGGTGCGGATGGCCCGGCGCCACGTGGGCAACGGCACGAGCAACCACGTACCGAACGCCGACGGCCGGTACGGCCGGTTGTA
This sequence comes from Streptomyces sp. NBC_01017, assembly GCF_045162795.1. NCBI lineage: Bacteria > Bacillati > Actinomycetota > Actinomycetes > Kitasatosporales > Streptomycetaceae > Streptomyces > Streptomyces sp. NBC_01017. The sequence goes on along the minus strand of NZ_CP108683.1, from coordinate 6,392,417 downwards.
CGCCACCCCGGGCGAACCCCTTCTGCGCCTGACGATCCTCGGCGACTCCACGGCGGCCGGGCAGGGCGTGCACCGGGCGGGGCAGACACCGGGGGCGCTGCTGGCGTCGGGTCTTGCGGCGGTGGCCGAACGCCAGGTGGTGCTGCGCAACGTGGCTCTGCCGGGCGCCCGCTCGGACGACCTGGACCGCCAGGTGGCCCTGGTGCTCGCCGATCCGGCCCTGGTGCCCGACATCTGCGTGATCATGGTGGGCGCGAACGACGTCACGAACCGCATGCCGGCCACGCGCTCGGTGCGCCACCTGTCCGCTGCCGTACGGCGCCTGCGCACGGCCGGCGCGGAGGTCGTGGTGGGCACCTGCCCCGACCTCGGCACGATCGAACCGGTCCAGCAGCCGCTGCGCTGGCTCGCCAGACGGGCCTCACGCCAGCTGGCGGCCGCCCAGACGATCGGTGTCGTCGAACAGGGCGGCCGCACGGTGTCGCTGGGCGACCTGCTGGGCCCGGAGTTCGCGGCTAACCCGCGCGAGCTCTTCGGCCCCGACAACTACCACCCCTCGGCGGAGGGCTACGCCACGGCGGCGATGGCGGTCCTGCCGACGCTCTGCGCGGCCCTGGGCCTGTGGCCGGCGGAGGAGGAGCGCCCCGACGTCACCCGCCGCGAGGGCTTCCTCCCGGTGGCCCGCGCGGCAGCCGAGGCCGCGTCCGAGGCGGGCACGGAAGTCACCGCAGCCATGCCGACCGGCCCGAAAGGCCCCTGGGCCCTGCTCAAACGACGCCGCCGGCGGCGGGTACAGGAAGCCGAGCCGACATCCACACCACCCAGCCCCTCCGGCGTCTGAGGACGAGGCCCGCCACGACGCACCCCCGGAGGCCGCGTCCGAGGCGGGCACGGAAGTCACCGCAGCCATGCCGACCGGCCCGAAAGGCCCCTGGGCCCTGCTCAAGCGACGCCGCCGGCGGCGGGTACAGGAGGCCGAGCCGACATCCACACCACCCAGCCCCTCCGGCGTCTGAGGACGAGGCCCGCCACGACGCACCCCCCGAAGCCCAAGCAAGCGCTTAGAAAGTTGCGGCAAAGGTCACATGCCCATTCCCGTGACCCGATGGGTACGTACGGGTAACTTCCCTCACAGCCCTGCCCGACCCCCGGTTATGCCAATGGAGCCGTGATGCCCGAAGCCGTGATCGTCTCGACCGCCCGCTCCCCCATCGGCCGCGCCTTCAAGGGCTCCCTCAAAGACCTGCGCCCCGACGACCTCACCGCCACGATCATCCAGGCGGCGCTGGCCAAGGTCCCCGAGCTGGACCCGCGCGACATCGACGACCTGATGCTCGGCTGCGGCCTCCCCGGCGGCGAGCAGGGCAACAACCTCGGCCGCATCGTCGCCGTACAGATGGGCATGGACCACCTCCCGGGCTGCACCGTCACCCGGTACTGCTCCTCGTCCCTGCAGACCTCCCGCATGGCCCTGCACGCCATCAAGGCCGGCGAGGGCGACGTCTTCATCTCGGCCGGCGTGGAGACCGTCTCCCGGTTCGCCAAGGGCAACTCCGACAGCCTCCCCGACACGCACAACCCCCTCTTCGCGGAGGCGGAGGCCCGCACCGTCGAGGTCGCCCAGCAGGAGGGCACGACCTGGCACGACCCGCGCGAGGACGGGCTCGTCCCCGACCCTTACATCGCCATGGGCCAGACCGCCGAGAACCTCGCCCGGGCGAAGGGCATCACCCGCCAGGAGCTGGACGAGTTCGGCGTCCGCTCGCAGAACCTCGCCGAGGAAGCCATCAAGAACGGCTTCTGGGAGCGCGAGATCACCCCGGTGACCCTCCCCGACGGCACCGTCGTCAGCAAGGACGACGGCCCCCGCGCCGGCGTCACCATGGAGGGCGTGGCGGGCCTCAAGCCGGTCTTCCGCCCCGACGGCCTCGTCACCGCCGGCAACTGCTGCCCCCTCAACGACGGCGCCGCCGCGCTCGTGATCATGTCCGACACCAAGGCCCGCGAGCTCGGCCTCACCCCGCTCGCCCGCATCGTCTCCACCGGTGTGTCCGGCCTGTCCCCCGAGATCATGGGCCTCGGTCCGGTGGAGGCCTCCCAGCAGGCCCTGCGCCGCGCCGGTCTCGGCATCGACGACATCGACCTGGTCGAGATCAACGAGGCGTTCGCCGCCCAGGTGATCCCCTCCTACCGCGACCTGGGCATCGACATCGACAAGCTGAACGTCAACGGCGGCGCCATCGCCGTCGGCCACCCCTTCGGCATGACCGGCGCCCGCATCACCACCACGCTCATCAACTCCCTCCAGCACCACGACAAGCAGTTCGGTCTGGAGACGATGTGCGTCGGCGGCGGCCAGGGAATGGCGATGGTCATCGAGCGCCTGAGCTGAAACCGGCCATTTCGAGCCCCTGGGTAGTCAACTCACGACCCAGTGTGAGCCTTCGGCCCAGAACCCGGGAAACCCCGCGGTTCTGGGCCGTTTTGTGATCCAATCTCCCCCAGGATGTGACCTATCTCCCTCGCCGGAGGGATTTACGCAGGTCAGAGCGGTTCACCGCTAAACATCAGGCCCAAGGTCCTGTCCGTTTGGTGACGTTACGCACTGACAGCTGGATAGTCCGCCCTTCAAGCTGATGTAGGAAGTCGGGGGTCGACTTTGAACCGGGAGTACGTCAGTGAGCGCCATGCCGATTGCCTTGCTGCTCACCACGGCCGCCACCGGCGCCGTGGGCGTCGCCGTCCTGCGCACCCTCATGGTGCTGCGCCGGCAGGTCGCGGCCCTGCACACCGAGCTGGCTCGGACCAACGCGGGCTCGGCCCGCGGCCTCGTCCCGCCGGCCCGCCTCTCCGCGGACGCCGATGAGATACGCGCCGCGGTGGCCGAGGCACTCGCCGAGGAGCGCGAGCGGGAGCTGGCCGAGGCGCGGGCCTTCTGGGCCGCCCAGGAGTCCCGTGACGCCGGCGACGCGCCCACCCTGCTGGGCCTGTCCGACAGTGAGCTGTTCCTGCCCCGCCAGGCCGATTTCGCGGGCCTGGAGCACCTGGAGCCGGTGACCGAGTCGACCGCGGACGCCGACGAGTTCGCCGGGGAGTCCCCCGAACTGGCCGCGGCCCGCCGCCGGCACCCCTCCCACCCGGACTTCGTCCCGGTCTCCTCACCGGCCGTGAACGATCACGAGCGCACGGTGGCCACCCTTGAGGACCTCGCCGCCTCCGCCACCGAACTGACCGACGTCCGCCCGGGCCCGCTGGGCACTCTCGACGTCTACGTCTTCGCGGACGGCACGACCCTGTGCATGACCCCGGGCCACCGCGAGACGGCGGAACGCCTCGCGACGGCCCTGCGCGCGGGCGAGACGCCGGTACTGCTGGGCGGTTCGGGAGTCTCGGGCGCGTACACGCTGACGTTCGCGTGCGGCGAGGAGAACGTCTACATCCTGGCCGACCGGGTCATAGCGTCCCTCTAGCCTCTGAGGCGCCGGGGACCACAACGCCCTCAGGGGCGCGGGGAACCGCGCGACCGGCCCCCACGCACCCGCGGCCGCCGACGACGCTCAGACGCCCGCCCTCTTCTGCGCCTCCTCCACCAACCGCACGGCTTCGGACACCTGGTCGTCGCTCTCAAGAACAACTGCCAAGTCCTGCACGGCAACGGTGATCTGATCCGCCGCAGCGAACATCCCGGCATCAGGCATCACTCGAGGCTCAACCCCGGGCGCCTCCAGAACCTGCGCCCACCGAGCCAACTCCCTGGCCAGCGCCAGTGCCTCCGCGGCCGCGCTTCTCTGCAGCCGGCTCTGCGGCGCCGCCCGCAACCGGTCGGCGAAGTGATCTACGGCTCGGGTCAAACGCGTCGTATCAACCACGCCGTGAGCGTACGCGACTGTTGCCAACGGGCGAACGCTCAGGCACGGTGACCTGAAGGACCGGCTTACATCCCCTTTGCGTCCGGAGGCGCCGATGTCCCACGTCCTCTCCGAGGAGACCCACCGCAACATGCTCGCCCGCATCCCCCACTGCACCGGTCGTGAAGTCTCCGACTGGCTCCGCACGGTAGAAGAAGGCCCGGCCCTCGTCCGCTTCGAGGAGAAGGTCAGCTGGCTTCGCCACGAATACGACCTCGCGTACGGCCACGCGAAGGCGATCGTCCACGAGTACGACCTGAGGAGGGCGGCGCGCAAATTCCTCTAGGCGCGCACACACGACGAAGGGCCCCGGAATGATCCCGGGGCCCTTTGCTGCAAAGCCGTCGCAGACTAGTCGCTGCTGTTGAGGATCGAGATGAGCCTCAGGAACTCCATGTAGATCCACACCAGCGTCAGCGTGAGGCCGAAGGCGGCGAGCCAGGCCTCCTCGCGCGGCGCGCCGTAGGCGAGGCCGTCCTCCACCTGCTTGAAGTCCAGGGCGAGGAAGCAGGCGCCGAGCAGGATGCCGACGATGCCGAACACGATGCCGAGCGGGCCGCTGCGGAACCCGAGGCCGTCACCGCCGCCGAAGACGGCGAACAGCAGGTTGACCGCCATGAGCAGGATGAAGCCGAGCGCGGCCGCCATCACGAAGCCGACGAAGCGCCGGTTGACGCGGATCCAGCCCGCCTTGTACGCGACCAGCACGGCGGCGAACACCGCCATCGTGCCGATCACCGCCTGCATGGCCGCACCGCTGGCGATGCGGCTGTCGACGACGCTGGAGACGACGCCGAGGAACACGCCCTCGAGCGCGGCGTAGGACAGGATCAGCGCGGGCGAGGCCTTGCGCTTGAAGGACTGGACGAGCGCCAGAACCATGCCGATCAGACCGGCGACGATGGCGATGCCGTACGACCGGCTGATGTTCGCGTCGTCGACGGGCAGCAGCACCCAGGCGAGGGCCGCTGTGACGATCAGGGTGCCGAGCGTGGTGCCCGTGCGCAGGATGACGTCGTCCATCGTCATCCGGCCGGTGGTGGCCGGGGCCTGCGGCGGTGCGCCGTGCTGAAGGTCCGTCTGGGCGTAAGGGTTCTGCGCGTACGGGTTGCCGGCCGGCTGGGCATACGGGTTGCCCTGCGTGCCGACTGCGGCGCCCCCGGCCTGCGGCGCGGTGTTGAAGCCCGCGTAGCCGTTGTCGCGGCTGAACCCCCGTCGCGAGAAGACCGGGTTGCTGCTCCTCATTTCACTCCTCCATGGCCACCGTGCGTGGCCTTGGCTCAAGAGTAATAGGTTGGCAAAGGATCGATCCTAATACCTGCGGAGGATCTTTCCCTCTTCGTGCTGCGCAACACGGTACGCGGCTGGGTGATTCCCGGCCATGGACGGGATCATTCATGACCAACCTGGGACGTGGCCGGAACCCGTCGGAGATCACTCCCCCGGCCCGCACCGGCGCTCACCCGAACGGAAAGCCCGTGTACCCCTCGGCCAGGTCCGTCTCGGCGGCCCGCGACGACGCGATCCGCTCCAGTCGGGCCAGCTGGAGCCGGTCCTCGAACGGCGTTGCGCCGGGGGCCCGGTGCAGCAGCGTCGTCATGTCGTACGAGAACCGCTCGGCCTGCCAGACGCGGCGCAGACAGGTCTCGGAGTAGGCGTCGAGCAGCTCCGCCGAACCCGTCTCCCGCTGATACGTCAGTGCGCGCGCGAAGGTGACGACGTCCCCGACGGCCAGATTCAGCCCCTTCGCACCCGTGGGCGGCACGATGTGTGCCGCGTCACCGGCCAGGAACAGGCGGCCGTACCGCATGGGTTCGTGGACGTAGGAGCGCATGGGGGTGACGGACTTCTGGGTGATCGGGCCGCGCCGGAGCCGCCAGTCGTCGTCCGTCTCGAAGCGGTGTTCCAGCTCCGCCCAGATCTCGTCGTCGCCCCAGTGCTCGGCGTCGGTGCCGTCCGGCACCTGGAGGTAGAGGCGGGAGACCGACGAGGAGCGCATGGAGAGCAGGGCGAAGCCTCGGTCGTGGCGGGCGTAGACCAGTTCGTCGTGGGAGGGCGGCACGTCGGCGAGGATGCCGAGCCAGCCGAAGGGGTACGTCCGCTCGAAGACCCGGGTCAGCTCGGCGGGGATCGCCTTGCGGGACACGCCCCAGAAACCGTCGCAGCCGACGAGGTAATCGCACTCCAGGACGTCCTCGCGCCCCTCGTGCCGGTAGCGCACGCGCGGGGTGTCGGTGTCCGCGCCCTCCACCGCGAGCGCCTCCGCCTCGAACAGCAGCGGGCCGCCCTCCTTCAGTTGGAGGGCGATGAGGTCCTTGCAGACCTCGGTCTGGGCGTAGACCATCACCGACCGGCCACCGGTGAGTGCGGGGAAGTCGACGCGGTGGCGCTTGCCGGCGAACCGCAGCTCGATGCCGTCGTGCCCGAGGCCTTCGCGGTCCATGCGCTCTCCGGCGCCGGCCGCGCGCAGCACGTCCACCGTGCCCTGCTCCAGGATCCCGGCGCGCTGGCGGTGTTCGACATAGGCGCGGTCGCGGCTCTCCAGGACGACCGAGTCGATGCCGGCGTTGTGGAGCAGACGGGCGAGGAGGAGGCCGGCCGGGCCCGCTCCGATGATGCCGACGGTGGTGCGCATCGGTCGCCTTCCTTCGCTGTTCGCCAGGTGAAACTTCATTCACCATCTTCTGACGCGAGTCTCCGACCGCACCCGCCCGCTGTCAACGGTTCGGTGAAGTCTTGAAGGGAGCTTGCAGGAAGCTCGGAGGGAAGAAGAACGTCGGAAGGTGCCCAGAGCCGGACTTGAACCGGCACGCCCGCGAAGGGGCAGCGAGGTTTAAGCTCGCCGTGTCTGCATTCCACCATCTGGGCAGGCCATGGGCTCCGCATCGAGGTTCCGAGCCTATCGGGATACATCCCCCGAACAGCGGACGGGCGGACCGATGTTGTCTTATTTTATTGACGTCTGAGGGTGCATCAGCCCACGGAACACGCCATCAGCACTTGCCAATAGCCTTACGTGCGCCAGTCGACGGCGCATACGGAATGACGGAATTTCACCGTCCGAACGAGGACGCTCCACCTGTTCTTGACGCGAGCGGCCGTCAGGGGTCCTCGTCATCCTCAGGTATGACGCGGCGGGGTCCGGTCCATCCGCAGACTGCCTTCGGAACCGGAACAGCGACTGACTACACGGCGCGATTCGGCCGGGAGGATGGACGACGTCCCCTCGTACACACCGTCGTCCCTCAGGAGTGCCTTCTCGTGACCACCGCATCCATCGCCGGCCGGGCCACCTCCGTGGCCGCGCGTGCCACGGATCTGTCGAAGATCTACGGACAGGGCGAGACCCAGGTGGTCGCCCTGGACCGGGTCACCGTCGAGTTCCGGCAGGCCGAGTTCACCGCGATCATGGGCCCGTCCGGCTCCGGCAAGTCCACGCTGATGCACTGCGTGGCCGGCCTGGACACCTTCTCCTCCGGTTCGGTACGCATCGGCGACACCGAGCTCGGCTCCCTGAAGGACAAGCAGCTGACCAAGCTGCGCCGGGACAAGATCGGCTTCATCTTCCAGGCGTTCAACCTGCTGCCGACGCTGACGGCCCTGGAGAACATCACCCTCCCGATGGACATCGCGGGCCGCAAGCCCGACAAGCAGTGGCTGGACTCGGTCATCCGGATGGTCGGCCTCGCCGACCGCCTCAGCCACCGCCCCGCACAGCTCTCCGGCGGCCAGCAGCAGCGCGTCGCCGTCGCCCGCGCCCTGGCATCCAAGCCCGAGATCATCTTCGGCGACGAGCCCACCGGAAACCTCGACTCGCGCTCGGGCGCCGAGGTGCTGGGCTTCCTGCGCAACTCCGTACGGGAGTTGGGGCAGACCGTCGTGATGGTCACGCACGACCCGGTGGCCGCCGCATACGCGGACCGCGTGGTCTTCCTCGCCGACGGCCGGATCGTCGACGAGATGTACCGGCCGACCGCGGACAACGTCCTCGACTTCATGAAGCAGTTCGACGCGAAGGGCCGCACCAGCTGATGTTCCGCACCGCCCTGCGCAACGTACTGGCGCACAAGGCCCGGCTCCTGATGACCGTGCTCGCCGTCATGCTCGGCGTCGCGTTCGTCTCCGGCACCCTGGTCTTCGCCGACACCCTCTCCAACGCCTTCCGCAACCAGTCGGCGAAGAGCTACGACAACGTCGCCGTCTCCATCACCTCGTACGCCGACCCCGACGACGCCAAGGAAGAGCCCGGCCTCTCCCGGAAGACCCTCGACAAGATCGCCGCGGTGGACGGCGTCGACGCCGCTTACGGCCGTGTCGAAGGCTTCGCCGGAGTCGCCGACCCCGACGGGAAGCTGATCGGCGTCGGCTGGTCCAACAAGGGCTCCAACTTCGCCCCCGGCAAGGACGGCAAGGACACCGCCTACACGTTCACCGACGGCTCGGGCCCGGTGAAGGACGATCAGATCGCCCTGGACAAGGAGTCCGCGACCAAGGGCGAGTACCAGGTAGGCGACCGGGTCCGGGTCGCCACCAACGGGCCGGTGAAGGAGTACACCCTCAGCGGCGTGTTCACCACCGAGGACGGCGCCGTGAACGCCGGCGGCAGCCTCGTCCTCTTCGACACCGCCGTCGCCCAGAAGCAGTACCTCAAGCCGGGCTACTTCGAGAGCGCCACCGTCACCGGCGCCCCCGGCGCGGACGACGCGAAGATCCTGGACGCGGTCAAGCCGCTGCTGCCGAAGTCCGCCGAGGCCAAGACCGGCCAGGCGCTCGCCGACGAGCAGGCCGAGCAGATCGAACAGGGGATGAGCTCGCTCAAGCAGGTCCTGCTCGGCTTCGCGGGCATCGCGCTCTTCGTCGGGATCTTCCTGATCTCCAACACCTTCACGATGCTGGTCGCCCAGCGCACGAAGGAGATCGCCCTGATGCGCGCCGTCGGTGCGTCGCGCAAGCAGATCACCCGCTCGGTGCTCGCCGAGGCCGCGGTGGTGGGCCTGGTCGCGTCGGTGATCGGCTTCGTCCTCGGCATCGGGCTGGCGATGGGGCTGCGCTCCGGTATGGCCGCGTTCGAAATGAAGATCCCGGACGGCCCGCTGGTCCTGTCCGCCACTCCGGTGCTCGCCGCGATCGGCGTCGGTGTGCTGATCACGATGTTCGCCGCCTGGCTGCCCGGCCGCCGGGCCGCGAAGATCCCGCCGGTGGCGGCCATGAGCAGCGTCCACGCCATCGCCACCACCAAGTCGCTGGTGGTGCGCAACTCCATCGGCGCGGCCATCACCGCCCTCGGCGCCGCCGGGATCGTGGCGGGTGCCTCGGCCGGCGGCGAGAGCGGCCGGATGTCCATCGGGGCGGGGGCGTTCTTCGCGCTGATCGGCGTGATCATCCTGATCCCGCTGCTGTCCCGGCCCGTGATCGCGCTCGTCCGTCCGCTGCTCGTCGGCCCGTTCGGGGTGGCCGGGAAGCTGGCCGGCCAGAACGCGGTCCGCAATCCGCGCCGTACCGGCGCCACCGCCTCGGCGCTGGCGATCGGACTGACGCTGGTGACCGGCCTGTCGGTGCTCGGCATCACGGTCGGCACGGCCATCGACAAGATGACCACGGACAACATCAAGGCCGACTACATGGTCTCGATGGCCAACGGCGGGGACCTCGACCAGTCCGCGCTGACGGCGCTGGAGAAGGCCAAGGGAGTCTCGGCGGTCTCGCCGCAGCAGAGCGTCTACTTCCAGCTCGGTGACGAGGACTTCGTGTCCGCTTCGGCGGTCACGCCGGGCGACATCGAGCAGGTCCTGAACGTCGACGTCGTCAGCGGCAACATCGATTCGCTCGCGGCGGGCCGGATCGCCGTCGCCGAGAAGACGGCCAAGAGCAACGGCTGGAAGCCCGGCGACAGCATCCCCGTCACGTTCAACGACGAGAAGAAGGGCAAGCTCGAGGTCGGCGCCGTCTTCAAGGACAGCGAGTTCCTCTCGCCCGTCCTCGTGGACACGAAGGTCGTGAACCCGCACGAGGTGCAGCCGTACATCCAGCAGATCTTCGTGAAGGTGGACGGCGGCCAGTCCGCGGCGAACGAGAAGGCCCTGATCAACGCGCTGGGCGACAACCCCGCGATCAAGGTCATGGACCAGCAGGACATCCGCAACGAGTTCGGCGGGGCCATCAACACCCTGCTGAACATCATGTACGGCCTGCTGGCGATGGCCCTGATCATCGCGGTGCTGGGCGTCGTCAACACCCTCGCGATGTCGGTGTTCGAACGGCAGCAGGAGATCGGCATGCTGCGTGCGATCGGTCTCGACCGGCGCCGTGTGAAGCGGATGGTCCGGCTGGAGGCCGTGGTCATCTCGGTGTTCGGGGCGGTGGTCGGCATCGGTCTCGGCTCCTTCCTCGGCTGGGCGATCGGCGAGACCATCGCCGAGCAGATCCCGGGCTACCGACTGGTCCTGCCCTGGGACCGGATCGGGATCTTCCTGGTGCTGGCCGGACTGGTGGGCGTCCTCGCCGCGCTGTGGCCGGCACGTAACGCCGCGCGGCTGAACATGCTGAACGCGATCAAGACCGAGTGACCCCAGCCCCGGCACACCGAAGGGCCGGGCTTCCCCACCACGGGGAGCCCGGCCCTTCGGCTTGCGTACCTCTTGCGGCCGGATCAGCGAAGCTCGGGCTCACTCCACGTGCGGGCCCGCAGCGGCATCCCGGAGTCACCGGAGTCGGGTGTCCTGATGGCCAGCACCTGGTTGACGCCGATGCGGTTGCGCTCGAAGGCGAGCGCGCAGGCGGCCATGTACAGCCGCCAGACACGGGCCCGTCCGATGCTGGTGAGCTTGACGGCCCGGGACCAGTCGGCGTCCAGGTTGGCGACCCAGCGGCGCAGCGTCAGGGCGTAGTGCTCGCGGATCGACTCGACGTCGCGCACCTCGAAACCGGCGCGTTCCAGCTGGGTGACGGTGACGCCGATGGGCTGGAGCTCGCCGTCGGGGAAGACGTAGGAGTCGATGAACTCGTCCACCTCGTACGTGGATTCGTCCCGCTGCGGACGGCGCCCGATCTGGTGGTTGAGCAGCCGCCCGCCGGGCTTGAGCAGCCGGTGCAGTACGTCGGCGTACTCCAGGTACCGCTCGGCGCCGACGTGTTCGGCCATGCCGATGGAGGAGACGGCGTCGTACGGCCCGTCGCCGACGTCCCGGTAGTCCTGTACGCGGATCTCCACCTTGTCGGTGAGGCCCTCGTCGGCGATGCGCTTGCGGGCGTAGGCCGCCTGCTCCTGGGAGAGGGTGATGCCGACGACGCGCACGCCGTACTCGCGGGCCGCGTGCATCGCCATCGAGCCCCAGCCGCAGCCGACGTCGAGCAGCCGCAGGCCGGGCCGCAGGGCGAGCTTGCGGCAGACGAGGTCGAGTTTGTCGTGCTGGGCGGCCTCAAGCGTGCCGTGCGGGGGCGGGGCGGGCCAGTAGGCGCAGGAGTACACCATGGACGGGCCGAGGACGATCTCGTAGAAGTCGTTGCCGACGTCGTAGTGGTGGCTGATCGCGCGTCTGTCGGTGCGCTTGGTGTGCAGGTGGGCGCGGGCCCGGCGCACCTCCTCGGGAGGCGGCGCGGGCGGCAGCGGAAGACCGCTGAGCTTGACGAGGCCGCGGACGGCGGCGCGTACGTCGGGATCCCGGAGCGCCTGAGCCAGGCTGCGGGCATCCTCCCCGCGCTCCCACACGAGCCCCGCGAGCAGATCGAGGGCGGTGTACAGGTCGCCCTCGATGTCGAGGTCCCCGGCCACCCAGGCCCGGGCCAGTCCCAGCTCGCCGGGCTTCCACAGCAGCCGCCTGACGGCGCGGCGATTGCGTACGACGAGGGTCGGCGCGCCCGGCGGGCCCTCCTGCGAACCGTCCCAGGCGCGAATGCGCACCGGGAGCGGAACCCCCAGCAACTGTTCGAGCAGGCCCTTCAGCCGCACCGCGGCGTCTGGCATGGCGCACACCTCCGTGATGGGATCCCGGAATGTCCAACACCACGTAAACACCTGCAAGCCCCGTGCGCAGTCCCCCACGCGCGTTACAGCTGGGCAAACCCTGGGAAGGCGTACGCGCCCGGCACCGCGGGCGACCGCCCGGACAGCCCGAAGGGGGCCGCCCGCACCACGGATGGCGGGTGGCCCCCTTCGGGGTCGTTCAAGTGACCGGGGGTCAGGAGGCCTTGGCCTTCTCGCCCTTCTCGGCGTTGCTCGCGGGAGCGACCGGGGCCGGCTTCGCGGCCTCGTAGAACTCCTCGCGCGGGGACTCCAGCGCGCCCAGCGCCACGACCTCGCGCTTGAGGAACATGCCGAGCGTCCAGTCGGCGAAGACGCGGATCTTGCGGTTGAAGGTCGGCATCGCCATACCGTGGTAGCCACGGTGCATGTACCAGGCGAGACGGCCCTTGAGCTTGATCTTCACCTTGCCCATGACGATCATCGCCACGCCCTTGTGGAGGCCGAGGCCCGCCACCGCACCCTTGTTGGCGTGCGAGTAGTCCTTCTGCGGGAAGCCCCGCATACCGGAGATCACGTTGTCGCCGAGGACCTTGGCCTGACGCAGGGCGTGCTGCGCGTTCGGCGGGCACCAGGCGTTCTCGTTGCCCGCCTTGCGGCCGACGAGGTCCGGGACCTGGGCGTTGTCGCCGGCGGCCCAGATGTAGTCGGTGCCCTTGACCTGGAGGGACGGCTCGCAGTCGACGTGACCGCGGGGGCCGAGCGGCAGACCGAAGCGGGTGAGGGCCGGGTTCGGCTTGACGCCGGCCGTCCACACGATGGTGTTGGAGTCGACCTCGAGGCCGTTCTTCAGCACGACGTGGCCGTCGACGCAGGAGTCCATGGAGGTCGAGAGGTAGACCTCGACGCCACGGGCCTCCAGGTGCTCCTTGCCGTACTGGCCGAGCTTCGGGCCGACCTCGGGCAGGATCTTGTCGGCGGCGTCGACGAGGACGAACCGCATGTCCTCGCGGGACACGCTGGTGTAGTACTTCGCCGCGTCGCGGGCCATGTCCTCGACCTCGCCGATGGTCTCCGCACCCGCGAAGCCACCGCCGATGAACACGAAGGTGAGCGCCTTGCGGCGGATCTCCTCGTCGGTCGTGGAGTCGGCCTTGTCGAGCTGCTCAAGGACGTGGTTGCGCAGGCCGATGGCCTCCTCGATGCCCTTCATACCGATGCCCTGCTCGGCGAGGCCGGGGATCGGGAAGGTGCGGGAGACCGCGCCCATCGCGATGACCAGGTAGTCGAAAGGCAGCTCGTACGCCTCGCCCACCAGCGGGGCGATCGTGGCGACCTTGCGGTCCTGGTCGATGGTGGTGACCCGGCCGGTGAGGACCTCCGCCTTGGGCAGCACGCGTCGCAACGGGACGACGACGTGGCGCGGGGAGATGCTGCCGGCGGCGGTTTCGGGGAGGAAGGGCTGGTAGGTCATGTACGACCGGGGGTCGACGACCGTGACGGTCGCCTCTCCGTAGCGCATCTTCTTGAGGATGCGCCGAGCTGCGTACAGGCCTACGTACCCACCGCCTACTACGAGGATCCTGGGACGCTCCGTGGTGCTCATGCCATCGAGTATCCACCTGCCCCAGGGGGGTCGCTCGTGCGCCCCTTCACAAGCTCTTGCAGCCCCTGTGCTACACTCCCCGGCCCGCGTGACGCAGGTCATGGTCACGATCGGGAACCGGGATGCGATACGCCCCGTTGTCAATGCCGCGTGAGCTGCCTCTCTATCCCTCCGGGGCCCCTGTGAGCGGACCGGAACACCCTCGGGCGAGCGGCTCCCAGAGCCTCTTTACACCGGCCATCTGAACATGTTCAAGGGGCTGTTCACCCCTCGGAAGGGTCAACCGACACCGATCTGTGGTCCGACAGGGCCGAATTCCTTGTGAAGAACTTCACGAACTTTCTCGAGCGGGCTCCTGCGGCGGGTCGACGAGGGCCCCGAAAGCCCCCCTCGGGGGCGCTCATACGCTAGCCGACCTGCTCAACCGAAAGCTACCCACCGGTAATAAATCGAGCCCCGGACCACCCCGCGGTGGCAATCTGAGGCACCGTCACCCGGTCGGCCACACTCCGCGCGAAATTGATCAGAAGGGCACATAACGTGCAGCCATGATCACCTCACAGAAGGCGCCCCTGCGGGCTGCCAAGCGAATAGTCTCGGTCGGCGCTGCCCTCGGCATCGCCCTTGCGTTGGGTACGGCTGCCGCTTCCACTGCGACAGCGGCACCCGCCGCCATGAACGCCACTGCCGTACAGTCCAGTCCGGCCCACGGCGGCCATGGCGACGACGGAGGGTGCAGCGGCCTCCTCGTCCTCCTCTGCAACTGACGGACAGCCCGCACGGGCTTTGACGCGACGGCCCCGGTACCTCATGGAGAGGTACCGGGGCCGTCGCGCGTCTTCGCGCCATCCGCGGGCGCCCCGCGGCTCAGTGGCCACGTCCGCCCTACCGGGCCGCCTCCGCCACCTTGAAGGCGATGCCGTCGAGGATGTCGTGCTCGCTGACGACGACCTCCTCGGCGCCGATCCGTTCCATGATCGCGAGCAGCACCAGCGCGCCCGCCGCGATGACGTCAACTCGCCCCGGGTGCATGGACGGTACGGCCGCGCGCTCGGCGTGGGTGGAGTGCAGGAGCCAGTCGGTGATCTCGCGGACCCGGTCGTGACTGATCCGGGAGTGGTGGATGCGGGCCGAGTCGTACTCGGGCAGGTCCTGCGCGATCGCCGACACCGTGGTGACCGAACCGGCAAGCCCCACCAGCGTCCTGGCCTCGCGCAGCGGCACCGTCTCCTCGGCCAGGTCGAGGGCCGCCTCGATGTCGGCCCGCATCGCGGCGATCTGCTCCTCGGAGGGCGGGTCGGAGACGACGCCGTCGCGGACCAGATGGCGCTCGGTCATCCGCACGCAGCCGACGTCCACGGAGCGCGCCGCGCGGACGTGCTCCTCGCCGACGACGAACTCGGTCGACCCGCCGCCGATGTCCACGACGAGGTAGGGGCGGTGCAGGTCCTCGCGCCCCACGAGCTCCTTCGTCGCGCCCGTGAAGGAGAATTCGGCCTCCTGGTCCCCGGTGACGACCTCGGGCTCGACGCCCAGGATGTCCATGACCCCGCGGACGAACTCGTCCCGGTTCTCGGCGTCGCGGGAGGCCGACGTGGCGACGAACCGCAGCCGCTCGGCGCCGTGCTCCTTGATGATCGCCGCGTAGTCACGGCAGGCGGCGAAGGTCCGCTCCAGCGCCTCGGGCGCGAGCCGCCCCGTGCGGTCGACGCCCTGGCCGAGCCGCACGATGGTCATACGGCGGTCCAGGTCGACGAGTTCCCCGGTCTGCGGGTCGACGTCGGCGACGAGGAGCCGGATGGAGTTCGTACCGCAGTCGATGGCTGCGACGCGGGTCACCGGCCGTCCTCCTCGGACTTCCCGGACGCCTCGGAGTTCCCGGACGCCTCGGAGTTCCCGGACGCCCCGGAGTTCCCGGACGCCCCGGACTTCTCGGGGAGCGTCACGCACGCGCCCTTGCTCCACCACTGCGGCAGCATCGCGATGGCCTCGTCCCCCAGCGGATTGACACCGGGCCCCGCGGCCAGCGAGTGCGCGACCAGCACGTGCAGACACTTCACCCGGTCCGGCATACCGCCCGCGCTCGGAAAGCCCGTCAGCTCCTCGATCTCGTCGCGCCGCCGGATGTAGTCCTCGTGCGCCGAGCGATACGCCGCGGCCAGCTCCGGGTCGGACTCCAGCCGCGCGGTCATCTCCTTCATCACGCCGTTCGCCTCCAGCGTGCCGATCGCCGACGACGCCTTCGGGCACGTCAGGTAGTACAGCGTCGGGAAGGGCGTGCCGTCGGGCAGCCGCGGGGCCGTCTCGACGACGTCCGGCTGCCCGCACGGGCACCGGTGCGCGATCGCGCGCAGCCCGCGCGGGGGACGCCCGAGCTGCTGCTTGAAGGCCTCGACGTCCGCGTCGGTGGGCTCGGTGCGCGGGGTGGGCGGCGGGGCGGTTTCCATGCCTGTCTTTCTGTCTGTTCTCGTCGGCGGTCTCTCGACCGGTCCGGACGATCGGTTCACTGCCGGGACGCGTCGGCCTTGTCGACCCCGTCCCAGATGTTCGCGTACCAGGGGCGGTCGGCCGCACCCAGCTCGGCGCGCGACTGCTTGGCCGCGTCCGGGTCGATCACGATGTAGCCGGTCTCCCCCGGCATCACATAATGCAGCCGCAGCCGGATCTGCTGCTCGGCGTAGGCGTCGTCCTGCCAGCGTGCCTTGACGTCGCGCAGTTGCTCGACCCGCTGTGCGGCGTCTTCCTTCTCCTGCTGCATGTCCGCGATCTCGGCGCGCTGGGAGACGTACTGCCTTATCGGGTAGGCGAGGGCGACGACCATGGTGCAGACGACCAGCGCGAGCAGCGCGGCGCGTCCGGTGAGCCTGGAGCGCCGGGCCTGCCGCTTCGTCTGGGAGCGGTAGACACGGGCCGCCGTCTGCTCGCCGAGCAACCGGATCCTGGTCGCGGTGGAGAACCGGTCCCGATCCTTGACGGCCATGTCCCGCCTCCCGTTTCACATGCGTACGTCCCCGCACACGGTACGGGACCGAGTACGGGGACGTACGTACGACTGGCTAAGCCTCACCCCAGGTTGGGGCTCAGCGGCTCAGCGGCTCAGCCCTTGAAGCGCGGGAACGCGCTGCGGCCGGCGTACACCGCCGCGTCGTCGAGGATCTCCTCGATGCGCAGCAGCTGGTTGTACTTGGCGACGCGCTCGGAGCGGGCCGGGGCGCCGGTCTTGATCTGGCCGCAGTTGGTGGCGACGGCCAGGTCGGCGATGGTGACGTCCTCGGTCTCGCCGGAGCGGTGGGACATCATGCACTTGAAGCCGCTGCGCTGGGCCAGCTCGACGGCGTCCAGGGTCTCGGTGAGCGAGCCGATCTGGTTCACCTTCACCAGCAGGGCGTTGGCGGCGCCCTCGTCGATGCCGCGGGCCAGACGCTCGGGGTTGGTGACGAACAGGTCGTCGCCGACGAGCTGGACCTTGTCACCGAGCTTGTCGGTGATGGTCTTCCAGCCGTCCCAGTCGTCCTCGAACAGCGGGTCCTCGATGGAGACGAGCGGGTACGCGTCGACGAGCTCCGCGTAGTACTCGGTCATCTCGGCGGCCGAGCGCTCCTTGCCCTCGAAGGTGTAGACGCCGTCCTTGTAGAACTCGGACGCGGCGACGTCGAGCGCGAGGGCGATCTGCTCGCCGGGGGTGTAGCCGGCCTCCTTGACCGCCTCAAGGATGAGGTCGAGGGCCTCGCGGTTGGAGCCGAGGTTCGGGGCGAAGCCGCCCTCGTCGCCGAGGCCGGTGGCCAGACCCTTGCTCTTCAGGACCTTCTTCAGCGTGTGGTAGACCTCGGCGCCCCAGCGCAGGGCCTCGGAGAAGGACTCCGCGCCGATCGGGGCGATCATGAACTCCTGGATGTCCACGTTGGAGTCGGCGTGCGAGCCACCGTTCAGGATGTTCATCATCGGCACCGGCAGCAGGTGCGCGTTCGGGCCGCCCAGGTAGCGGAACAGCGGGAGGTCGCTGGCCTCGGAGGCGGCGTGGGCGACGGCGAGGGAGACGCCGAGGATGGCGTTGGCGCCGAGGGAGCCCTTGTTGTCGGTGGCGTCCAGGTCGAACATCGCCTGGTCGATCAGGCGCTGCTCGGTGGCGTCGTAGCCGACCAGCTCCGGGCCGATCTGCTCGATGACGGCGAGGACAGCCTTCTCCACGCCCTTGCCGAGGTAACGGTTCGAGTCGCCGTCGCGGAGCTCGATGGCCTCGAAGGCGCCCGTCGAAGCGCCGGACGGAACAGCAGCACGACCCGTGCTGCCGTCGTCGAGGCCGACCTCGACCTCGACCGTGGGATTGCCTCGGGAGTCCAGGATTTCCCGGGCTACGACGACGTCGATGGACGGCACGAGCATCTCCTTCTTGGGATGTGAAGCACTGTGTCGCTGGTGGTGCGGGGCTGTGAGCCTTGCGACTAGAGCCTAACCGCCCCGGGGACATCGGCAGCCGACCGACCGTCCCGTGGACAGGACCGAACCGTACCCATTGTTCCCTACCGGAACAAAGGGTGGGTGACTTACAGGGAAAGAAAAAGCCCCGCCCCGGTGCGTACGGGGGAACACGCACCGGAGCGGGGAGCCCGTGGGGACGGGGGTGGCCCTCACGAGGTCTTCATGATGAGTTCCACGGATGTGAGGGCACTGCGGTTCAGCTACTGCCGCGTATTACTTCAGGTGCAGCTGCTGACCCGGGTAGATCAGGTCGGCGTCCTCGACGATGTCCTTGTTCAGCTGGAACAGCTTCTCCCAGCCGCCCTTGACCTTCTTCTTCTCGGCGATCGAGCTGAGGGTGTCACCCTTGGCGACCTTGTACTCGCCGTCGCCCTTCTTGACCTTCTTGCCGGTCGGGGTGGTGACGGTCTTGGTCGACTTCTTCTCGGCCGCCGGACGCTCGGCGGAGCGGGAGGCCGGCTGCTCCTCGGCGGCGCGAGGGGCGGCCTCGGTGCTCTGCGAGGACCCGGAGCCGTTGTACGCGGCGCTCGACAGGCCGGTGCCGCAGTTCGGCCAGGCACCCTTGCCCTGGCCCGCGAGAACCTTCTCGGCGATCTCGATCTGCTGGGCCTTGCTGGCCTGGTCGGCGGTGGAGGCGTACGCCGTGCCGCCGTACGCGGCCCAGGTGGAGGCGGAGAACTGCAGGCCGCCGTAGTAGCCGTTGCCGGTGTTGATGGACCAGTTGCCGCCGGCCTCGCACTGGGCGACGGCGTCCCACTCGGAGGCGGTGGCGGCGGAGGCGCTGCCGGCCGCCATCAGCGGGGCGGCGACGGCGGCGGCGCCGGTGACGCCGACGACGGCTATGGCGCGGGCGGCCTTGGACGGACGACGGTGCTTGCCCTTGCTGGAAAACAGCATGGTTGGATCCCCTCACCGACGCCTGCGAGGTGAGCTGTCGGGTTCGGGCCGGTTGAGTTGCCCGGCCGCGCTCGTCCGCCTTTCGGCTCGCGTAGCGCGGCTTCACCCCAAGCCGACTCCGGCCGTGCGGCCCCGAAGGGCCTCAACTGCCGGACCCGGCGCTTACCTTGGGTCCCCCGCTCCTGCCTACGGCGCTTGACGCGACGACTGTTCCCGTGCGGCCGCTGGCAGGATTCGGCGTTGCGGCAGCCGGGGCTCGCGGTGACGAGCGATCACGACCGTAGACACCCGATTCCCGGAATTACAAAGACGATCAGGGCTTCTGAGATCTATCTCTCACTGCATCCAAAACGGACATTCAGGTGCGAAAGGTGGCGCGAACTCCCGCTGCTTTTCGCCCCGTTCGGCCCTTATTCGACGGGGACGTCCAGGGTCTGACCGGGGACGATGTCGTTCGCGTTGCCGCCGATGGCGCCCTTGTTCGCGTCGTACAGCGCCCGCCACCCGCCGTCGAGGTCAAGGGAGTCGGCGATGGAGGCCAGAGTGTCGCCGGCGCGGACCTTGTACGAGGCGTGGCGACCGGAGGACTCGGGGGCCGGGTCCACCGTCTCGCTCTCGTCGGCGCTGGGCCCGCGGTGCCGACCGGAGCCGGCCTCCTCGCCGGTGAGCGCGCCGGTGTCGACGAGGCTCCAGGCGCCCACATCTTGCACCCAGTTGTCCTGATTGTCCCCGTCCGAGGTCTCCACGGGGGAGCTGTCGGGCGACTTCGAGGCCTTGGCGTCGGGTGACGCATCGGGCTTCGCGGAGCTGTCCGCCTTGGACGACGAAGAGGGCGAAGACGAAGAAGGGGAAGAAGAGGGGGAAGAGGGGGAAGAGGATGAATCCCGGGGCGATTCGGACGAAGCGCCGGGGGATTCACTCGACGAGCTCGACGAGTCGTCGGTCGGGGCCGACGAGTTCGAGGAACCCGAGGAATCGGACGAATTAGACGAACCCGACGAGCCGGACGAATCAAGCAAGCCGGATGACCCGGACACTGTGGAGGGCGAGTCATCGTCCACTCCGGTGTCGAGGTCGACCAAGCCGTTCTTCGGGGTGAGCCCGTTGAGCACCGCACACGTGCCCCAGGGCTTGGTTCCCTGGTCGGCGAGGATCTCCTGCGCCACGGCGATCTGCTGGGAACGGCTCGCCAGGTCGGGGCGCGGGGCGTAGTCGAGGCCGCCGTACTGCTCCCAGTCGTCCTGGGTCAGCTGCAGTCCGCCGTAGCGCCCGTTGCCCTCGTCCGTGCTCCAGGAGCCACCGCTCTCACACTCGGCCACCTTGTCCCACACGGTGCCGTCGGCGGCGCTCGCGCTCGCGGCGCCGAGCAGCGGGATGGCGATGGCGGACCCGGTCACTCCGGCCGCGACGAGGAGAGCCGGCGCCTGACGGGGGCGACGGTGACGACCGTTCCCGGAGAGCATGCGGGGACCTTTCACGAGACAGCATTGACCGCGGCGCGTGAAACCTGGCGCCGTCGTTGATCCGTGAACGTATAGGCATTCGATCACTTGTCACAAGTTAATGCCGCGTAGATCACGTGAAGATCACAGAATTGAGCGCGTGTCACGTTTGACGAGGTGGACGCACTCACTCAACTGGTGTGAAATCCACCGGAAGTGTGCGCAGCCCTCGCATGATGAGACCTCCGCGCCACCTCAACTCCCCCGGGTCCACGGCGAGTCGGAGATCCGGGAGTCGGGTGAGGAGCGTGGCGAGGGCGGTCTGACCCTCCAGACGGGCCAGCGGGGCGCCGAGGCAGTAGTGGATGCCGTGGCCGTAGCCGAGGTGCTGGTTGTCCCGGCGGCCGAGGTCGAGGACATCGGGGTCGGCGAACCGCTCCGGGTCCCGGTCGGCGGCGGCCAGGACGACGAGAACGGGGTCACCGGCCCCGATGTCCTGCCCGCCGATGGTGAGCGGCTCGGTGGCGAAGCGCCAGGTGGCGAGCTCTACGGGGCCGTCGTAGCGCAGGAGTTCCTCCACGCCGGTTTCGAGGAGGCCGGTCTCCTCGGCGGCGAGGGACGCCTGCAGGCGGGCGCGCTGCTCGGGGTGCGTGAGCAGCGCGTAGACGCCGTTGCCGATCAGGTTCACGGTCGTCTCAAAACCGGCAAACAGGAGGATAAAGGCCATCGCCGCGGCCTCGTTCTCCGTGAGGTGCTCTCCGTGGTCGGAAGCCCGGATGAGACCGGAGATGAGGTCCTCACCGGGCGTGGGCTCCTCGGGCAGGGCTTCCCGCTTGCGGTGGATGAGGTCGGCCAGATAGCCACGCATCTTCTTCACCGACCGCGCGACACCGCCGCGGGGGCCGCCCTGGTGGCGGATCATCATGCCCGCCCAGTCCCGGAAGTCGTCCTGGTCCTCGCGGGGGACGCCGAGCAGGTCGCAGATGGCGTAGATGGGGAGCGGGAAGGCGAACTCGTGGATGAGGTCGGCGCTCCCCTTCGCCGCGAACTGGTCGATCAGGTGGTCCGTGAGCTCCTGCACCCGGGCCGCGAACTCGGCGACCCTGCGAGGCGTGAACGCCTTGGAGACCAGCCTGCGCAGCCTGGTGTGGTCCGGCGGGTCGATGTTGAGCAGATGCGTCATGAGCTCGGCCTTGCGCTCACCGGGGATACCGGTCTTGCCCTTGGCGTGCGCGGGCTCGTCGTGGTGGGCCGGGTTCTTGGAGAGCCGGTTGTCCGCGAGCGTCTGCTTGGCATCGGCGTACCGGGTGACCAGCCAGGCCTCCACACCGCTGGGCAGCCGGGTCCGATGGACCGGGGCGTGCTCGCGGAGCCAGGCGTAGGCGGGGTAGGGGTCGGTCGCGAACTCCCAGGTGAAGAGGTCGGGGGGTCCGGGGGGTCCGGGGGTGGTGCCGGTGGGGGTGGGCTGGTTGGTCACTCCTTGACGGTATCGCTGCCGGTCCGGCGCCTGGTCCCCGCCAACCGCCGCCAGTCCGACCTCCGCTCCCCGCCAACCGTTGCCGCCCCGGCTCCCGCTGCCTGTTCCGGCCCCGCTCCCTACTGAGGGGACACCCCCTCGGCGGCCCGCACGGCATCCCGGTAGGTCCGAGCCGCGACCCTCAGGGCCGCCTCCGGGTCCACCCCGGCGGCCTCCGCGCGGACCGCCATCGCGAGGAGCTCGTAGCCGAGGCCGTCCCCCGTCGGCAGCGGTACCTCCAGGCCCGCCGTACGCACCCGGGACGCCAGCTTCGCGGCCAGCGCCAGGCCCGGCTGGCCGAGCGGGACCCCGTCCGTCACCGACTCACGCTGCTTCTCCGTCGCCTTCGTGCGCAGCCAGTGCTCCTTTACTTCCTCGGGGGTCGTCGCCGTCTCGTCGCCGAAGACGTGCGGGTGGCGGTGGATGAGCTTGGTGACGATGCCGCCGGCCACGTCGTCGATGGAGAAGGGGGACTCCGGGTCCTCCTCGGCTATACGGGCGTGGAAGACGACCTGCAGCAGAACGTCGCCCAGCTCCTCGCGGAGTTCGTCGCGGTCGCCGTCCTCGATCGCCTCGACGAGTTCGTAGGCCTCCTCGATCCCGTACTTCGCCAGGCCCTTGTGGGTCTGCTGGGAGGACCACGGGCACTCGACGCGGATGCGGTCCATGACCTGGACGAGGTCGAGGAGGCGGGCGCCGGGCAGGTCGTAGGAGGCGGGGAGCAGTTCCAGGTCCGGCATGCTGACACGTCCGGAGCCCGCGAGGCGTGCCAGGCCGTCCGTCAGGGCCGGCTCGCCCTCGCCCGTCGCCACGACCACGACCGTGCGGCCGCCGCCGCATGCGTCGATCAGCTGCTCGGCGGTCGGGGCGGCCTCGTCGACCGCTATGCCTGCCTCGCGCAGATACGGCAGCTGGGGGTGCGCGCCGTCCGCACACAGCACACGGTCGGCCGCGTGCAGCGCCTGCCAGGCGGGCCAGGACAGCAGGCCGGGTGCGACACGGTGGCTGGTGGTGAGCAGGACGATGCGGCCGGGGGCGGCTTCGGGACTGGTTGCGTTCACGATCCGAACGTAACCCACGTCGCCGACGGCCCCCCGAGTTATCCACAGGCAAGTAGTCCACAGGCCGGGGGGAGGTGGATCCGCCCCCGGGTGTTCACAGGTCGGCTGCGGCGGCGGCTCCCCGCGCCTGTTCACATGACGGCGGCGGCCCCTGTCGCTACGCCGTCTGCTGCGTCCCCGTCGCCGTCACCTCGCGCACCCACGGCGTCTTCGCGTCCGCCCGGCCGCTCTTCTGGACGTCCCAGGTGCCGTAGCGCGGGTTGAGGTCGATGTCGAGCTTCTTGGACGCCTCGGCCAGGGCGTTCCAGAACGCAGGCTTGCCGGTGTCGGTGCCGAGGGAGGTGGCGAGTTTCTGGGCCTCGAGCTGGAGGCGGAGGTTCTCGTCGAGGCGCTGCGGCGGGATGCCGTACTGCTGGAGCCAGGCCGTCTCCAGCGCCTTGGCGCCGCCGACCTGCTTCTCCAGGCCGCCGCGCATTTCCTGGAGCTCCTTGCGGGTGACGGTCACGCCCGCGTCCTGGGCGGCCCGGTGCAGTACCTGGTCGAGAACCATGGTGTGCAGGACGTCCCGCGGGAGGGTGCCGGACTTGGCGATGACCTGCGCGTACTGGGCGTCGTCGGGGACAGCCTCGCGCTGTGCTGCGCGTACCTCGCCGACCCGGTTCTCCAGCTGCGCGACGGTGATCCGCTGGCCCCCGACGACGGCCGCCGCACCGGGATGCGCGTCGCTTCCGCAGGCGGTCAGCAGGGGCGCCGCGGCGATCGCGGCGGAGAGAAGGAGCGCGGTACGACGGCGGCGGTGCAAGGAGACCTCCTGAGGGAGCTTGTGCGGCGGTGCACAAAGTCTTGCGGTGATCGATGGTAGGCAGTGGGCAAGCTCTGGCCAACCCATTCGACCAACGATTCGCCAGGACTTCGGGCACCGAAGCACCCCCGCCCGGCCCACCGGCGCCGGGGCGGCCGGACTGGGACTAGCCGCGCACCTGCCCCAGCCACTGCAGCGTCCGCCGTACGTCCGTCGCGAGCGGGTGGCCGGGGCCGTGCAGGCGCTCCACGTCGTGCAGCAGTCGGGCCAGGGTGTCGTGGGCGGCGGGGCGGTCGCCGAGGGCGAGCAGGAGGTGGCCGATGCGGCGGCGGACGTCGTGGGCGAGCTGGGGGTCGCCGGAGACGTACTGGTTCTCGTAGTACGGCAGCAGCCGGCGGTACTCCGCGAGCGCGGCCGCCGGTTCGCCGAGCTGTTCCAGGCACTGGGCGGCGTCGTAGCGGAAGCGCAGGGACTGCGGGTCGGCCTGGCCGGCCTCGGCGGCGCGCTCGTCGGCGAGGCGGCGCAGTTCGGGCAGCGCGCGCCGGTACTGGCCGTCGTCCATGAGCGTGGCCGCGTACTGCTTGCGCAGGGTGCGCACCACCGGGGAGTGCTCGCCGTGCTGTTCGGCGGCGGCGGGCAGGATCGAGCCGAGGATGTCGACGGCCTGGGTGATACGGCCCTCGCCGAGGAGGCGCTTGACCTCGTCGACGGCGCGCGCGACGTCCGGCTTGTCGGCGGCGGGTGGGTCGGGTGTGGCCGGGGCGGGCTGGGGCGCGGGGGTGCGGGCGCGGTCCGGCCAGGGTGCGTGCGGGCGCAGGAAGGGGCGCGTGGGGTCGAGGGGCGAGCCGGTGGGCGTCCCGCGCGCGGGCAGGAGCGGCGCCAGGTCCTCGTACACCTCCTGCGCGGAGGCGGGGCGGTGCTGCGGGTCCTTGGTGAGCAGGCGCAGGACCAGGGCTTCGAGTGCTTCGGGGACCTCGGGACGGATACGGCGCACGGGCAGCGGCGGCTCGTACAGGTGCCGGTGCAGCACGCCGAGCGCGGTCGACCCGGAGAACGGCACGTCGCCGCTGAGGAGTTCGTGCAGGACCACACCGAGCGCGTACAGGTCGGTGTACGGGCCGACCGCGCCGCCCATCGCCTGCTCGGGGGCCATGTAGGCGGGCGAGCCGATGGGGGTGCCGGTGTGGGTGAGGCGGGTGGTGTCGGCGTCCATGACGGAGGCGACGCCGAGGTCGAGGACGGTGACCGTGCCGTCCTGCTTCACCATCACGTTGCGCGGCTTGAGGTCGCGGTGGACGATCGGCACGGCGTGCACCGCGCTCAGTACGGCGCACAGTTGCGCGGCGACCGCCACGGCCCACTGCCAGGGGTAGGGGTCGTGCTCGGCGAGATGGCCGGCGAGGTCGACGCCGTCGACGTACTGCATGACGAGGAACAGCTCCTCGCCCTCGCTGCCCGCGTCGTGGACGGTGACGAGCCCGGGGTGGTCGACCTGCGCGGTGACCCGGCACTCGCGCTCGAACCGGCGGCGCAGTTCGCCCGCCTCCTGCCCGGCCACCTTGTCGGGGCGCAGCAGTTTCACGGCAACGCGCCGGTCGAGCCGCTGGTCGTACGCCGTCCAGACCTGTCCCATGCCGCCCTGACCGATGAGCGCGGACAGTTCATAGCGGTCGGCGACGACACGTCCTGTCGTCACGGTCACCTGTCGCCCTCATGGTTGCCGTCCTGGCGGCCGTCGTGCTTGCGCAGGTAGTCACTGAGCTCGTCGAGCTCGGCGCGGACCTGGTCGATGCGCGCGGGCGCGGGGCGCTGCGGGGGCGGCGGGACGGGGGTCCGGGGCATCGGCGTCTGGGATGTCGGGGTCTGAGGGCCCGGTGCCTGGGGTATCGGCGTCCCGGGTATCGGCGCCGACTGCGACACCGTCGTGGCGGTGTACGGCGACCCGGCCTGCGGATAGCCGTAGGACTGGGCCGGGACGGAGGGCCGCTGGGTGTAGCCAGGGAAGCGGAGCTGGTGGAAGTGGCGTATGTCCGCGGAGAGGTAGTACGCGATCGCGGCGACGAGGCCGCCCAGGAGGAGCAGGAGGCCCGTCCAGCCGCCCGCGGTGTGGATCTCGTCGCCGGGCTCGGAGCCGATCATGTACAGGCTGAGGAATTCCACCACGATCGATGCCGCGAACAGGCCCCAGTCGAGGGGCTTGCGGGTCACGATGGCCAGCCGCAGCATCATCGTCCACGTCAGCAGGCCGAAGCTCAGCACCGAGACCACGACGAACAGCAGGCGCAGGAAGACCAGCCACCCGGTGGGCGGCGGCTGCTTCACCGGCTGCGTGTAGCCGTGGCCTTGCATGGCTGCTCCTGATGCCTGAAGTGGGCGTACGGTCGACCGGTCCTGCCCGGTGCGGGGCAACCTCGGTCGTGCGATTGTCGCTTCGAGCGTATAGGCCGACACCGACATACGGTCACCGGTTGTACCGAACCGTTGCCGAGCTGATCACTTCGTACGACGGTCGAGGTCGCGGAGGCCCCGCTTCCGGCTCACAGCGGGTGCCGCATCCACACGTTGGGCTCCACGTACACCGCGTGCCCCCGCTCCGGCTCGCAGCGCACCGGCACCAGCGCGCCCGGCACCTCGATGTCGCCCGCCGTGTCGAAGGGCAGCCCGGTCCAGCTGCGCCACTGCTCAAGGGAGCCGGCGACGGTCATGGAGGCCGGGGCGATCGAGTCGATGGTGGCGCCTGCGCGGGCATGGACACGGAGCCACGGGTCGTGCGGCAGGCCGTCGGGGCGCACGCGGTGGGCGTACTCCTCGATGGGGGTGTGCGGTTCGAGGTGCTTGGCGCTGGGGCGGACCGGGGCGACGACCTCGCTGAAGCCGTGGGCCCGGGCGTTGTCGCGCATCGCGGAGAGCATCCGCGCGGACAGGCCACCGCCCTGGGCGTGCGGGGCGATGACGACGGAGATGGCGCTGACCGTGTCGGGGCGGACGCCGGCACGCAGGTCGGCGAAGGCCCACACGAGCACCTCGTCCCAGCCGCGGGCGGGCAGCCGGCCACGCCCCTCGGCGGCGAGGGCGAACGGGACGCTGTAGGCATGGGCGACGACCTCGCCGCGCTCGTCCTCGGCGAACAGCGCGTACTGCGGGAGTTCGCGCGGGATCCGGCCGTAGTGGGCGTTGCCCACCGGGTCCTGGGTCGTGAACTGGTGCCAGGTGTCCGGCATTTCCATGACCCGATCGAGCATCTCGGGGCGTTCTGCGAGGCTCGATATCTTCAGCTCCATGCCGGTCACCGTAGGCGTGGGACGCCCGCACCGGGAAGCCGTTTTCGGGGGGGCGGACCAGGGCGTCACCCGCCGCACTGGTTCAGCATCATCTCCTTGTCGGCGGTCGTCACCGGGAGTTCGTACTTCAGCGAGACCTGGGCGAAACGCACCGCGTACGAGCAGCGGATCCGCTTGTTCGGGGGCAGCCAGGACGCGGGGCCGGAGTCGCCCTTGGAGCTGTTGGCCGGGCCGTCGACCGGTATGAGGTTGAGGGGGTCGTTGGCGATGTCCTGGCGTTTGCCCTTCGGCCAACGGGAGGCGCCCATCTGCCAGTCGTACGACAGCGGCATGACGTGGTCGATCTGTACGGTCGTGGCACGGGACTTGGCCCACTCGATCGTCCGGCCCGTGTACGGGTCGTCCAGGGTCATGGAGGCCACGACGCAGTCGGAGCCGGACCGGAACCGGACCTCCTCGCCGTCGCGCTTGAGGAGGTCGTTGCGGGTGTCGCAACCGTTGCGGGAGAACGGGATGCCGCCCGGGGCCGAGTCCATCCAGGCGTAGCCGAACTCGTCGCGGTCATAGCCCGTCTTCGGACCGCGGCCCTTGGTCGCGACCTTCTCGATCAGGGCCCGTGCCTCGGCCCGGTCGGCGTCCGAGGTGAGGGGCGCGAGCCCCGCTTTCGTGCCGTCCGGGTTGTCCAGTGGGCTCACTGCCCGGCCGGTGCCCGCGGCCGGGGCGGAGCCGGAGGGCTCGTCGTCCACGGACAGATCGACGTTCTCGCACCCCGCCAACACCAGCACCATGCCGAGCATCGCCGCGGCGCTCGCCGCCCCGCCCCTTCGACGCATCACGATGCGTCCCCTCCCCTGCCGCCCGTTGCCGCCCCGCACAGGCGGCCTTCCCCGGTACACCGTCGTGCACACGGTAGCGACCCGGCGCACGGCGGCATTCGAGAGGTCCAGACCACCTCCGGGCCAGGCGGGCATACTTCGCAACCCGGGCGTATCGTCGGTGGTGAGTCACCTCGGGAAGGAGCTCTGCATGGGCATCTTCGACAAGTTCAAGAACCGTCACGCGCAGGACAAGGCCAAGGACATGTCCGACACCGCGGAACGGAAGGCGAACGAGAAGACGGGCAACAAGTACGAGAGCCAGGTCGATGACGCGCAGCAACGGATGGAGCGCGGAATGGGCATGGATCGCGACCGGCCGCCCGAGCAGCCGTAGGGCCCAGGGCCCACGGAGCGGACCACCTTGAGAACAGGGCCGTCCGCGGAGAGCCAACTCCCCGCGGGCGGCTTCGCGATGTCCGGCGGTGCGAGCCAAACGAGTCGGGCCGATCGAGTCGGGCCGATCCAGCCGAGCCGAACCGGCTCAGCCCGTTCCGTCCGGGCAGGCCGTCAGACCTTCCCGATCCCCAGCGTCGTCTCCGTCGGCAGCAGCCCGGAGGACAGCACCGCCACCCAGAACTCGCCGAGCAGGGCAGCGAGGCGGTCGACCTCGTCCACCGTGAGCGACTGCCAGGGCACGGCGGCGAGTTGGTCGGTCCGCTCCTCGACGGTGCGACGCAGTTCGCGACCTGCCGCCGTGGCCGTCCCGTCGGCGCCGACCAGACCTCGGGCGGTCAGGCGGTCACGGGCGGAGGCCCATTCCGCACGGCTCCAGCCACGGCTTTCGAAACGCTCGACGGATGCGGCACCTATCGCGGCGAACGACACCAGCGACTCGACGGGATCGAGGCCGGCCACCAGCAGCGCGGCTATGTGGCCGTCGCCCCGGTGTTCGCGCAGGATCGTCGCCGCGTGCCAGAGCTGGAGGTGCGGAGCCTCAGGCCAGTCCAGGGCGGCGTTGGCCGCGGCGAGCGGGCGGCCCGCGGTGTTCGCCGCCTCGGCGGCACGGCGGGCGAGAGCCGCGGCTTCCGCCAGCTCGGGGCTGTCCGTACGGGCGCCGAATATCGCGCGGTAGGCCCGGTCGATCCCTCGCACCCTGGCCTGCAACAGGGCCTCAGGACTCGCGATCTTCCACGCGGGCTCGATGTTTTCGGCGACCATGCGCGGATCGAAGCTGTAGAAGGCGGACGCGACGCGCTCCGCGCCCACCGCTCCCAACGGCGCGGCCCGGTACGGGAAGTAGCTGGGCCAGCGATCCTTCGCGTCATAGCCGAGCGCGACCGCCTCCTCGAAGACCTCCGGCGCGTAGTACAGCACCGCGTGCAGCGGCTCCAGCAGATGCCAGAGCTGACGTACCCGAGTCGACTCCAGACCGCCCTCGTGCTTCACCATCACGCGTCCCCTCAGCACAAAGCCCGAACCCCGAAGCCGCGGACCCTCGACCCCCCGCGACTCATAACTTGACAATGACTAGATTGCCCACCCAACCAGAACTTGTCAATGCCTAGATCGCAGAAACTTGTCGCCGCCTAGATTCCGCGTACGCTGCCACCCATGACACCCGCGCAACAGCCGTCCCCCCGCCGCCCCTACCACCACGGCGACCTGCGTCGAGCCCTCCTCACCGCCGCGCTGGACGCCATCGCCGCCGACGGCCCGTCGGCTGTGAGTCTGCGCGATCTCGCCCGCCGGGCCGGCGTCTCGCACGCGGCGCCCGCCCACCACTTCCGGGACCGCACCGGCCTGCTCACGGCGATCGCCGCCGAAGGATTCGGGCTGCTGGCCACCGCGCTCTTCGAGACCGCGAACCTGAGGGACGCGGGTGTGCGCTACGTCCGCTTCGCGCGCGAGCACCCCGCGCACTTCCAGGTGATGTTCACGCCCGAGCTGCTCCGCGCCGACGACCTGGAGCTGACCACGGCCCGCGCCCTCGCCGGCGACGCCCTGCGAGGCGCCGTCTCCACCGTCGTCCCCGAGGACCGTGGCATCGACGCCCGCCTGGCCGGAGTTGCCGCCTGGTCCCTGGCCCACGGCTTCGCCACGCTGCTCCTCAGCCACAACCTGGACGGCCCGGTCGGCGACAAGGATCCGGAGGAGGTGTTCCGGACGCTGGCGGCGATGCTGTTCGAAAGCCTGCCCGTGAGCGAGTCCTGAGCCGACGCTTGACCTGAAGTCCGCTTGAGGTCCCAGAGTGATCGGCATGACCACCGAAACAGCCGACACAGCTGAAGCAGCCGACATCAAGGCCATCGCCGACGTCGTCGCCACCGTCGAGCGCACCCAGCGCGCCAAGGACGCCGAAGGCTTTCTCGCCCTCTTCCACCCCGACGCCCTGTGGACGACCGCTCACGGCAAGGTCCTCATCGGCTTCGACGCCATCGCCGAGTTCACCCGCGCCGTGCTGCCCGCCGCCACCTGGGACGGCGAGGTCACCTACGAGGTGGCGCACGCGCAGTTCCTGCGGCCCGACGTGGCGGCCGTCAAGGTCCGGCAGGTGTACCACTCACCGAGCGGCGACACGGAGGGCGCCCCGCTGTACGTCATGACCAAGCAGGACGACGGACGGTGGCTGCTGCACGCCTGCCAGAACACCGAGGTGCGGGCCGACTAGGACCCGACCGCGCCCGCCGACCGCCCGCTCACGCCCCTGAGATCGCCGGGCTCACGATCCCGGGACGCCCCGCTCCCGATCCCGGGACGCCCCGCTCACCATCCCGGGACCGCCCCGTTCAGGACCCCAGAATCGACGCCAGGAACTCTCCGACCCATCCCAGCAACTCCCGCCCGACCAGCGGCTTTCCGCCCACCTTCGCCGTCTTCGGGCGTGGGACCAGCAGCTGGTGCGCCGCCGGCTTGATGACGGTGCCGGGGTACAGGCGCTTGACCCTGAGTTCCTGGGACTCGCGCAGCTCCACGGGGGCGAAGCGGATGTTGGTGCCCTGTAGGACGATCTCGCCGACGCCGCACGCGCGGGCCAGCATGCGCAGGCCTGCCACGAGGAGGAGGTTCTCGACGGGCTCGGGCAACTTGCCGTAGCGGTCGACGAGTTCCTCGCGTACGGACTTGACGTCCTCCTCCGTGTTGGCGGAGGCGATGGCGCGGTACGCCTGGAGGCGGAGGCGCTCGCCGGGTGCGTAGTCGTGCGGGACGTGGGCGTCGACGGGGAGCTCGATCTTGACCTCGAGCGGAGGCTCCTCCTCGACGCCGCCTTCCAGGGACGCCCGGTAGTCCGCGACGGCCTCGCCGACCATACGGACGTACAGGTCGAAGCCGACGCCGGCGATGTGCCCGGACTGCTCGCCGCCGAGGAGGTTGCCCGCGCCTCGGATCTCCAGGTCCTTCATGGCGACGTACATGCCCGCGCCCATCTCCGTGTGCTGGGCGATGGTGGCGAGGCGCTCGTGGGCGGTCTCGGTCAGCGGCTTCTCCGGCGGGTACAGGAAGTACGCGTACCCGCGCTCGCGCCCACGCCCGACACGGCCGCGCAGCTGGTGCAGCTGGGACAGGCCGAAGTTGTCGCCGCGCTCCACGATCAGGGTGTTGGCGTTGGAGATGTCGATGCCGGACTCGACGATCGTCGTCGAGACGAGTACGTCGAACTTCTTCTCCCAGAAGTCGACGACGACCTGCTCCAGCGACTGCTCCGACATCTGGCCGTGTGCCGTCGCGATACGGGCTTCCGGGACGATCTCGCGCAGGCGTGCGGCTGCCCGGTCGATCGACTCGACCCGGTTGTGGATGTAGAAGACCTGGCCCTCGCGCAGCAGTTCACGGCGGATCGCGGCGCCGATCTGCTTCTCCTCGTACGGGCCGACGAAGGTCAGGACCGGGTGCCGCTCCTCGGGGGGTGTCGTGATCGTCGACATCTCGCGGATGCCCGTGACCGCCATCTCCAGGGTCCTCGGGATCGGGGTCGCGGACATCGTCAGGACGTCGACGTTCGCGCGCAGCTTCTTCAGCTGTTCCTTGTGCTCGACGCCGAAGCGCTGCTCCTCGTCGACGATGACCAGGCCCAGGTCCTTGAACTTGGTCTCCGACGAGAACAGCCGGTGCGTGCCGATGACGATGTCGACGGAGCCCTCGCGCAGCGCCTCCAGGGTTGCCTTCGCCTCGGTGTCGCTCTGGAAGCGGGACAGGGCCCGGGTGTTGACCGGGAACTGCGAGTAGCGCTCGGAGAACGTCCCGAAGTGCTGCTGCACCAGCAGGGTCGTGGGGACCAGTACGGCCACCTGCTTGCCGTCCTGGACCGCCTTGAAGGCGGCGCGGACCGCGATCTCCGTCTTGCCGTAGCCGACGTCGCCGCAGATCAGGCGGTCCATCGGGACCGACTTCTCCATGTCCTCCTTGACCTCGGCGATGGTCGTCAGCTGGTCGGGGGTCTCGGCGTACGGGAAGGCGTCCTCCAGCTCGCGCTGCCAGGGGGTGTCGGAGCCGAAGGCGTGCCCGGGGGCCGCCATGCGCGCGCTGTAGAGCTTGATCAGGTCGGCCGCGATCTCCTTGACTGCCTTCTTGGCCCGTGCCTTGGTCTTCGTCCAGTCGGCGCCGCCCAGGCGGTGCAGGGTGGGGGCCTCGCCGCCGACGTACTTGGTGATCTGCTCCAGCTGGTCGGTGGGGATGTACAGCCGGTCGCCGGGCTGGCCGCGCTTGGCGGGGGCGTACTCCACGACGAGGTACTCGCGCGTGGCGCCCTGTACGGTCCGCTGCACCATCTCGATGTAGCGGCCGACGCCGTGCTGCTCGTGGACGATGTAGTCGCCCGCCTCCAGGGTGAGCGGGTCGATCGTCTTGCGGCGGCGGGCGGGCATGCGGGCGCCGTCCTTGCCGGCCGCCTTCTGCCCGGTCAGGTCGGTCTCGGTCAGGACGGCCAGCCGGAGCGCCGGGTCCACGAAGCCGTAGTCGATCGAGCCGCAGGCGACATGGACGACCGACGGGGAGATCTCCCCGAGGTCGGCCTCCAGGCGGGCCGCCACGCCCTCGCCGCCGAGCACCTCGACCGTGCGGGCCGCGGGGCCGTGCGCCTCGGTCACGAAGACCGTGCGCCAGCCGTCGGCGAGCCAGCCCTTGGTGTCGGCGAGGGCCTTCGCGGTGTCGCCGCGGTAGGTCTCCGGCGCGTGCATGCCGAGCTTGAGGGTGTCGGCCTCCTGGAGGAGATCCGCCGCGAACGGCGACACCGACCACCACATCATCTCCAGCTCGCGCGCCCGGTCGCGGACGTCCGCGATGGACCACAGGGAGGCCGCGTCGACGTCGATGGGCGCCTCGCCGCCGCCGGCCGTGGCGGCCCAGGACGCCTGGAGGAACTCCTGACTCGTCGCCACGAGGTCGGCGGCACGCGTGCGCACCCGCTCCGGGTCGCATACGACCGCCATGGCGCCCTTGGGCAGGACGTCGAGCAGCAGCTCCATGTCGTCGACGAGGACGGGGGCGAGGGACTCCATGCCCTCGACCGCGATGCCCTCGGCGATCTTGCCGAGCAGTTCGCCGAGCTCAGGGTGCTGTTCGGCGAGGGCACGCGCGCGTGCGCGCACGTCGTCGGTGAGGAGGAGCTCACGGCAGGGCGGGGCCCACAGGCCGTGCTCGGCGACTTCGAGGGAGCGCTGGTCGGCGACCTTGAAGTAGCGGATCTCCTCGATGTCGTCGCCCCAGAACTCGACGCGCAGAGGGTGTTCCTCGGTGGGCGGGAAGACATCCAGGATGCCGCCTCGGACGGCGAACTCACCGCGCTTCTCGACGAGCTCCACGCGCGCGTAAGCGGCTGCCGCGAGGGCGTCCACGACCGCGTTCAGGTCGGCGGTCCGGCCGGTCCTCAGGGCCACCGGTTCCAGGTCGCCGAGGCCCTTGACCTGCGGCTGGAGGACGGAGCGTACGGGCGCCACCACCACGGAGACCGGGCCCGTCTCGGGGTCGTCGGTGCTGGGGTGGGCGAGCCGGCGCAGGACCGCGAGGCGGCGTCCGACGGTGTCGCTGCGGGGGCTGAGGCGCTCGTGCGGGAGGGTCTCCCAGGACGGGTACTCCGCCACGCCCTCCGGGGGGAGGAGGGAGCGCAGGGCTGCCGCGAGGTCCTCGGCCTCCCGGCCCGTCGCCGTCACCGCGAGGACCGGGCGGTCGGTCTCGCGGGCGAGGGCGGCGATCGCGAACGGGCGGGCCGCCGGGGGGCCGACCAGGTCGACGTGCATGCGGTTGCCGTCTGCGGCCGCCGTGATCGCTTCCGCGAGGGCGGTGTCCTTGACTACGGCGTCGAGCAGACCGTGCAGGCTCATGGAGGGGGGCTTTCCGTCCTGGGTGGGCAACACGAAGGGCCCGACGCGTGTTGCGGGCCGGGGGCTTCCAGCGTACGTCGCTGCGCGGGCGGGTGCCGGGGCTGTGGATAACGTCCGTTCTCTGGTCGCCGGCGTTGACGTGACGTCGTGAAGGGGCTCCGCCCCTTCGACCCCGCCGGCGCTGCCGCCCCGGACCCCGCTTCGGCCATGAACGGGCCTCGTCCTCAAACGCCGGACGGGCTGGATTGCGCGGACCGGCGCCTCACGCGTCCGACCGGCCGGAGTGGCCGGACCGGCACCCGAAAGTGACCGACTCGTACGGGTGGGCGAATACTCGAACGCCCGCACCACGTAGGGTCCCCCCATGCCCACCCCCGCCACCTCCCCGACCCGGGACACCTCCTCGGACCCCCACATACCGGCGCCCGCCCCGCGCGAGCCGGGGCGCGCGCAGCCCGATCCCGGGCGGCGTGATCCGTGGCTGCTGGCTGTCGTGCTGTTCGTCGGGTATGCGGTCGTCTCGGTCGGTCGTTATCGGCATCTTGGGCAGCGGTCGTGGGATCTGGGGATATTCGAGCAGGTCATCCGGTCGTACGCGCATCTTCAGGCCCCCGTCGCCGATCTGAAGGGACCGGGGTTCAACATCCTGGGGGATCACTTCAGCCCGGTGACCGTGCTGCTGGCGCCGTTATACCGGGTCTTCCCCTCGTCCGTGACGCTGCTCGTCGCGCAGGCGGCGCTGTTCGCGCTGTCCGCCGTGCCCGTCACACGCGCCGCGGCCCGGCTGCTCGGGCGGCGGCGGGGGCTCGCGATCGGCATCGCGTACGGGCTGTCGTGGGGGCTGCAGCAGGCAGTCGACTTCGACTTCCACGAGATCTGCTTCGCCGTCCCCCTCATCGCCTTCAGCCTTGAGGCGCTGCTCGGGCAGCGCTGGCGCGCCGCTCTGCTGTGGGCGGTTCCGCTCGTCCTCGTGAAGGAGGACCTGGGGTTCACCGTCACCGCCCTCGCCCTGGTCGTCGCCTGGCGGGCACGTCACGTCTCGCCGCGCGCGTTCCGGTACGCGCTCGGCGTCGCCGTGTTCGGCGTGGTGGCCGTCGCTCTCACGCTGCTCGTGGTCATACCGAGCTTCAACTCCGCCGGCACCTACGACTACTGGAACAAGGTGAGCGAGTCCGGTGGCGGCGGGCCCCTCGACGGTCTCGACACCAAGCTCCGCACGCTGTGCTGGCTGCTCGTCCCCACCACCGGGCTGCTCGCGCTGCGGTCCCCGATCCTGCTCATCGCCCTGCCCACCATCGGCTGGCGTTTCGTCTCCTCCTACTCGCAGTACTGGGGCACCGACTGGCACTACAGCGCCGTCCTCATGCCCGTCGTCACCCTCGCGCTCGTCGACGCCCTCGACACCGCCCGGCACAGCACGCGCGCGTGGCTGCGGTCGTACGTCCAGCACCTGCCGGCCGCCGTCGCCGCGGCCTCGGTCGCGCTGACGACCTCGCTGCCGCTGTCGGCGCTGGCCGAGGGGGAGATCTATCGCAAGCCCGCGCGCGTGAGCGCCATCGAACGGCTCCTGGGCACGGTTCCGGACGGCGCCTCCGTCGAGGCGAACATCGCCCCGATCAGCCGGCTCACCTCACGCTGCCGCGTCTTCTGGGTCACCAACACACAGGGCATAGACCCGGACTTCATCGCTCTCGACAACTCCCGCAAGCGCTACCGCGATGTCGAGGCCTACGCCCGCACCCTGCACCCCGACGCCCGGTACACGGTCAAGGGCACCGCCTACGGAGTCGTACTCCTGGAACGCCGCACGGGATAGCGGCCGGCGCGGCAGGGGGCGCCCCCGCATACGTCCGGACCCGGTCCGAAGGTGTCGCCTTCGGACCGGGCCCGTCCCCCGCAACCCCCGTGTGCGGTGGCTATTCGGTCGCGATCGCGTTCAGTACGTTCATCCGGCCCGCCCTGAACGCCGGCACCAGGGCCGCGAACAGGCCCACGAAGGCCGAGCCGATGAAGACCCCGATGATCGTCGGCCACGGGATGTCGAGAACGTTCAGGCCCTCCAGGGCGAGCAGCCGCTGGGCCGTCGCGCCCCAGCCCATGCCGAGCCCGAGGCCCAGCAGGGCGCCGAACAGGGCGATCACCACGGACTCCATGCGGATCATGCGGCGCAGCTGGCGGCGGGAGAGGCCGATGGCGCGCATCAGGCCGATCTCACGGGTGCGTTCCACCACCGACAGGGCCAGGGTGTTCACCACGCCCAGGACCGCGACGATGATCGCCAGGGCGAGCAGGCCGTAGACCATGTTCAGGAGCTGGCCCATCTGGTCCTTCAGCTCCTCCTTGTAGTCGGTCTGGTCGCGGACCTGGTACTGCGGGTAGTCGTGCAGCGACTTCTTCAGGGCCGCGTACGCCGCTTCCTCCTGGCCCTCCTTCGCCTTGCCGAACATGATCTGGCTCTGCGGGATCAGGTCGGCGGGCAGGTACTTCTGCACGGTCTCCATGCTGATGTAGCGCGCGCCCTGGTCGAAGGCGGTGTCGTCCTTCGTGATCGCCGCGACCTTCAGCTTCGCCGTCTCGCCGCCCTTGAAGGCGACCGTGATGGTGTCGCCGACCCGCACGCCGTGCTTCTTGGCGTAGTCGGAGCCGACCGACATGGCGTCCTTGCCGTAGGCGGCGGACAGGGTGCCCTGAGTGGTCGCACGGCGCAGGTCCTCGGCGTACGTCGGGTCGGCGGCCGTGAGCCCGGAGCCGTCGGTCTTGCCGTCCGGCGAGGTCAGGGTGGCTTTGATCTCCTTGTTGCGGGTGACGTGGGCGAGGCCCGGCGTCTGCTGCATGGCCTTCTCGGCCTGCGCCACGATCAGTCCCTGTTGCGGCATGACGATGAAGTCCGCGCCCACCGACTTGTCCAGCTCGCTCGTCGCCGAGGCGACCATCGAGGAGCCGACCACCGACAGACAGGCGACCAGCGCGAGGCCGATCATCAGGGCGGCGCCCGTGGCACCGGTACGACGCGGATTGCGCAGGGCGTTGCGCGCGGCCAGGCGGCCGACGGGGCCGAAGGCGCGCAGCAGCACCGCGCTGATCACGCGGACCACGACGCCCGCGAGGAGCGGGCCGATGACCACGAAGCCGATCAGGGACAGCACCACGCCGCCGCCCAGCATCAGCGCGCCGTCGCTCGCCTTGTCCGCGGTGGCTGCCGTGTAGAGGGCGAAGACGCCCGCGCCCGTCAGGACCAGTCCGACCAGGCCGCGGATCCAGCCCGCCTTGCCGTCGGCCGGAGTACCGGCGTCGCGCAGGGCGGCCATCGGGGAGACCTTGCCGGCACGGCGGGCCGGGAGGTAGGCGGCCAGCACCGTCACCACGACGCCGAGGATCAGACCGACCACGGGGGTCGTGACCTTGACCGTGAGGTCGTCGGTGGAGAGGTTCATGCCGGCCATCGACATGAGCTTCATCAGGCCGACCGCGATGCCGACGCCGGCGGCCACGCCGAGGACGGAGCCGACGAAGCCCAGCAGCAGCGCCTCCACCAGGACGGACCGGTTGACCTGCCGGCGGGAGGAGCCGATCGCCCGCATCAGGCCGATCTCGCGGGTGCGCTGGGCGACCAGCATCGAGAAGGTGTTGATGATCAGGAAGATGCCGACGAGGAACGCGATCCCGGCGAAGCCGAGCATGGCGTACTTGATGACGTCCATGAACGCGCTGACGTCCTTGCGGTTCTCGTCGGCGGTCTCCTTGGCCGTCTGGACCTTGTACGCGCCGTCCAGGGACTGTGCGACGTTCTGCTTGAGCTGCGCGTCGCTCACGCCGTTCGCCGCGGTGACGGAGACCTGAGTGAAGCGGCCGGTGGCGCCGAGCAGGGTGCGCTGGGCGGTCTCGGTGTCGAAGTAGACGACGGCCGCGCCCGGGTTGGTGACCTTCCAGGAGGCGATGCCGACGATCCGCGCGCGGATGTCGCCGGTGGCGGCGATGGTGCGCAACTCGTCGCCCAGCTTGAGGTCGTGCTTGTCGGCGGTGTCCGCGTCGACCATGACCTCGGTGGGCCCGCGCGGGGCGTGCCCGGAGGTGATCTCCATGGACTTCTTGTCGTTCTCGGTCCAGTTGCCGGCGAAGGTGGGCGCGCCGGTGGAGGAACCCATGTTCTTGTTCTCGGAGTTGACGACGGTCACGCTCGTCGAGGCGACCGCGCCCTCCGCCTTCCTGACGCCGTCGACGGCCGTGACCTGCTCGACGGTGGAGGCGGCCAGCGAGACGGGCTTGCCCGTGCCGCCGCCGTTGTCCTCGTCCTCGGCGTCCTTGGGGCTGACGGTGACGTCGGAGGAGGTGACGGCGAAGAGCTTGTCGAAGGTGGTGTTCATCGTGTCGGTGAACACGAGCGTGCCGCACACGAAGGCGACCGACAGGAGCACCGCCACGGCCGAGAGGGCCATGCGCCCCTTGTGCGCGAAGAAGTTGCGCATCGAGGTCTTCAGGACGGTCATGACGTACGTCCCCGGGCGTCGAAGTCCTTCATACGGTCCAGGACGGCCTCGGCGGTCGGCTTGTACATCTCGTCGACGATGCGCCCGTCGGCGAGGTAGAGCACCCGGTCCGCGTACGAGGCGGCGACGGGGTCGTGCGTGACCATCACGATGGTCTGGCCGAGCTCGGTGACGGACCGCCGCAGGAAGCCGAGTACTTCGGCGCCCGCGCGCGAGTCGAGGTTTCCGGTCGGCTCGTCACCGAAGATGATCTCCGGCCGTGCGGCGAGGGCACGGGCGACGGCGACACGCTGCTGCTGGCCGCCGGAGAGCTGGGTGGGCCGGTGCTTGAGCCGGTCGGACAGGCCCACGGTGTCGACGACACGCCCCAGCCAGGCCCGGTCGGGCTTGCGGCCGGCGATGTCCATGGGCAGCGTGATGTTCTCGAGGGCGTTGAGCGTCGGCAGCAGGTTGAACGCCTGGAAGATGAAGCCGATCCGGTCGCGGCGCAACTGCGTGAGCTTCTTGTCCTTCAGCCCGGTGATCTCGGTCTCGTCGAGGTGGATCTGGCCGCTGGTGACGGTGTCGAGCCCGGCGAGGCAGTGCATCAGGGTGGACTTGCCGGACCCCGAGGGGCCCATGATCGCGGTGAACTGGCCACGCGCGATGTCCACGTCGACGTGGTCGAGCGCGACGACCCGGGTCTCCCCCGATCCGTACGCCTTGACGACCTGCCGCGCCCGCGCGGCAACGGCCGTACGCCCTCCAGTACCCCCGTGCCTGGGAATGGTCACAGCCGATGTCACGGTATGTCTCCTATGTCGGTCAGCAGATGGATCAGTTGTCTTCAGCGGATGGATCAGGAAGACCGTTGCGACGGTCGGTCACTGCTACGACCGTCAGTCTCGTCGTGGGAGAGGGGCCGGCGCGCTGGTGCCCAGCCCCCTCTTGTGCGGGGGAAAACCCCACCCCCGCCGGTTCGGTGAGCCGCCCCCCAGCGGCGTAAAGCCAGGTTAAGGACGGACACCGGGGCGTCTCGTCCTCCGCCGGTACGAACCCTCCCCGACCCCTGGTACGGAGGTACCCCTAGGGGCACTCCACCCTTCGATGGAGAGCGTCTCGGGGTTGTCTCCTCCCTCGGACCCATGGAGCCTCCACCCTCCCGCCGCGTGAGGGTCAAGTGGGAAGCTGTTCGGCGGCAGATAGGTGCAAGGGGAAAGCAACAGGAGAGGACCCCGGTGGGCAGTACGAGACCCGCGATACGCGACACCGCACAGCGCACCGGAACCCCGAAGCGGTCAGCCGTGGTCGCGGCCCTGATGCTCGCGATGGCGCTGGCGGCACTCGACGCCACCATCGTCTCCACCGCCGTACCGCAGATCGTCGGCGACCTCGGCGGCTTCTCCGTGTTCTCCTGGCTGTTCTCCGGCTATCTGCTGGCCGTGACGGTGACCCTCCCGGTCTACGGCAAGCTCTCCGACACCTTCGGGCGCAAGCCGGTGCTGATCGCGGGCGCGGCCCTGTTCCTGCTGGGGTCGCTGCTGTGCGCGGTGGCCTGGAACATGGGGGCGCTGATCGCGTTCCGGATCGTGCAGGGGCTGGGCGGCGGGGCCCTTCAGGGGACGGTGCAGACGCTGGCCGCCGACCTGTACCCGCTCAAGGAACGCCCGAAGATCCAGTCCAAGCTGTCGACGGTGTGGGCGGTTTCGGCAGTGGCCGGTCCCGGGGTGGGCGGGGTCCTGGCGGCGTACGCGGACTGGCGCTGGATCTTCCTGATCAACCTGCCCGTCGGGGCGGTGGCGTTGTGGCTGATCGTGCGGTACCTGCACGAGCCGCAGCGCGCCAAGGACGCGGGTGCGGATACGACGGCCACGCGCGCGCGTGTCGACTGGGCGGGCGCGCTGGCGGTGTTCGCGTGCGGGGGCGTGCTGCTGACGGCGCTGGTGCAGGGCGGGGTGGCGTGGCCGTGGCTGTCGGTGCCGTCGATCGCCTTGTTCGCCACGGGACTTGCGCTCGCGGTGGTCGTGGTGATCGTGGAGCGCCGGGCGGCCGACCCGATCATCCCCGGGTGGGTGTGGCGGCGCCGGACGATCGCGGCGGTGAATCTGGCGCTGGGCGCGCTGGGGCTGCTGATGGTGGCGCCGACGGTGTTCCTGCCGACGTACGCCCAGTCGGTGCTCGGTCTGGCGCCGGTGGCGGCCGGATTCGTGCTGTCCGTGTGGACGTTGAGCTGGCCGGTGTCGGCGGCGTTCAGCCAGCACGTGTACCGCAGGATCGGCTTCCGCAACACGGCGATGCTGGGGATCGGGACGGCGTCGCTGATCCTGCTGGCGTTTCCGTTCCTGCCGTATCCCGGGCAGGCGTGGCAGCCGACGCTGCTGATGCTGTTGCTGGGTGCGGCGCTGGGGTTGTTCCAACTGCCGCTGATCGTGGGCGTGCAGTCGACGGTGGGCTGGTCGGAGCGGGGCACGACGACGGCGTCGGTGCTGTTCTGCCGCCAGACGGGGCAGACGCTGGGTGCGGCGCTCTTCGGCGCGGTCGCCAACGGGGTGCTGGCGTCACGGCTCGGCGGGGCGAGCGACCTGGACTCGGTGACGCGGGCCCTGGATTCCGGCAGCGCGGCACCGGAGGCGACCAGACGGGCCATCGCCGACGCGGTGCACGCCGTGTATCTGGGGGCGTCCGCTGCGGCGGCGCTGGCCTTCCTGATGCTGTTGCTCCTGGCACCGAGGCGGTTCCCGGTGCTGAAGGAGGACGACTCACGGACGACGGACGGTGACCTCGGGGTAGGCCGGTGACGGCCCGTCGAGGACGGTCTGCGGGACGCCCTTCAGGTGCTGGTCGAAGAACGCGGCGACGTACGCGCGCGTGAGGCCCAGCGAACGCCCGTAGGGCAGCGGCGCGGTGTCCGGGATGCCGACGAGTTCCCCGAGCAGGGGTGCGTCGGTGAAGGAGCCGTGGTCGGTTCCGGCGAAGGTCAGCCAGCGCTTCCAGCCGTCGAGGTCGGCCCAGGTCCGGTCCCAGGTCCCGTCCTGCGGCGGCCTGTTCTCGGCCCCGATCATCAGGAAGGGCCTGCCGTCGAGCCCGTCTGCGGGTACCGGGGCGAAGAAGGTGCCGTCCATGTTCACGCCGGCCCGCACGCGCGCGTCGGCGGCCATCGTCGCGGCGGCGGCGTTGCCACCGATGGAGTGCCCGGCCATGCCGATCCGCTTCGCGTCGATCACGCGCGCGTACCGCCACGCAGGGTGCCGCCCGGTCAGCCGGTCGAGCACGAACGAGACGTCCTCGGCACGGCTCTTCGCAACGGTCGAACCGCCGATCGAGGGGAACTCGTCGCAGATGGCGCAGGGCAGCGTCTGCCCGTCGGGGAGGCTCGTACCGGCGTTCTCGTACGGGTGGTCGACCAGCGCGACGACGTATCCGCGGCTTGCGAGGTCCTCGGCGAGACCGGTCAGGGTCGCGCGCGGCAATGTGAACCCGGGCGAGAGCACGACGAGCGGGAACCTGCCGTGCGCCGGACGGGCCTCGGTGCGCGCCGAGGTGCGAACGCCGCTGATCGTCTCCGGCGCAACCGTGGCGTCCGGGATTCTCAACTCCAGCAGCAGACGGGCCTCTTCGGCGGTCATGTAGGGGGCCGTCGGTCCGCCCGTGCCGGGGCGGGCGGGGTAGTACATGGACACCATCAGCTGACGGGCGCCGGCGGACGGCACCCAGGGGTCCGGTCGGTCGTGGTCGACGAGGTGGAGGGTGTCGCGGCCGACGGCGTGCGGGCCGGTGGGACGCGGGAGTCGGGCCGACGCGGCGGGGGTGGTGGAGGCCGCGGAGTCGGTGAGGGCAGCGGAGGCGGGCGCGGCGGAGGCGGGTCCCGCGGCGACGGCGGGCAGGGTCAGGGCGGGCCCGAGCGCGAGGACGGCGGACGCGGCGACCGCCAAGAAGCGTGATCGGTTCATGCACACGACGCTAGGCCGCGGCCCCTGACCGGGCATCGACCCGGAGTCCCCTCCTCCGGACGCCCGGTGGTACCACGGGCGGACACATACCCTGGCCGTCATGCTGACCCTGGAACGCCTGCGAGCCGACCACGCGCCCGCCCTTCTCGCCTTCGAGGCGGAGAACCGGAAGTACTTCGCGCGTACGATCCCGGACCGCGGCGACGCGTACTTCGAAGCCGCCGGATTCGCCGCCAGGCACCAGGCCCTGCTGGCCGAACAGGACGCCGGGATCTGCCACTTCCATCTCATACTGGACGCCGAGGGGCACATCGTCGGGCGGGTCAACCTGATCGACGTCGAGGACGGCTGCGCCGAACTCGGCTACCGCGTCGGCGAACGGGCGGCCGGCAAGGGCGTCGCCACGGCGGCGGTGGCGCAGGCGTGCCGGATGGCCGCGACGGCGT
Source organism: Streptomyces sp. NBC_01017 (assembly GCF_045162795.1). Lineage (NCBI taxonomy): Bacteria > Bacillati > Actinomycetota > Actinomycetes > Kitasatosporales > Streptomycetaceae > Streptomyces > Streptomyces sp. NBC_01017. The sequence goes on along the minus strand of NZ_CP108683.1, from coordinate 6,349,468 downwards.
ACGGACTGACGTCCCTGGTCGCCAGGACCACCCTGGACAACCTCGCTTCCCGGACCGTCCTGGAGAGGAATGACTTCACCGCCGTGGAGGACGTCACCATCGACGGCCGCCCCGGGATCCGCTACCGGCTCTCGCCTGACGCACTGGTTCACCTGAAGTGACGCAGTCGTTGCCTGCTGTAGCCCACAGCGACTCAAAAGTCTGAGTTAACGGCGGTAACACTCCAGGTCAGACACGGTTCGGTGAAGGAAGTGCGTACCGACCACTCAGTTTGCAGAAACCCTCGCGTTCAGTAGGTACTCCGAAGTAACGTGCGTGGCTCGCCCGCCCCCCACACTCCCTGCGGTCCGCCGCACCGGACCCGAGTCACGCAAGGAGCACCGGGATGTCCTCCCCGTACGACCCATACGCCGGGTACCCCTGGCAAACCCCCGACCCGCCGCAACCACCCCCACCCCCACAGCACCGAACCCCCGATCACCCACCGCTCGGGCACCACCGTGACCTGCGGATCCTGCGCACCGCGTACCGCTGGCAGCGGCGTGTGGCGACGCTCACCGCGCTCGGCTACTTCACGCTCTTCCTGATCCTGTCCGCCTTCGCGCCCGGGTTCATGTCGGGCACGGTCACCGACGGCCTGCCCGCGGGCCTGCTGCTCGCGCTGCTCCAACTGCCGGTCACCTGGCTGGCGATATGGCTGTACGAGCACACCGCCCGCCGTTACGTCGACCCGCTCGCGGACCGCATCCGCAAGGAGGCAGAGGTGGACGCCAAGCGGGAGACGGGCAAGCGGGAGACGGACAGGCGGGGCACGGGGCAGAGGGAGACGTGGCGATGACGGAATTCAGCGATAACGCGCAGGCGATGTCGCTGGTCGCCTTCTGCGCGGTGGCCACCGTCACGCTGCTGCTGTGCGTGATGACGGGCCCGGACCGGGACGACCTCGACGAGTTCTACACGGGCTACAGTTCCCTGTCCCCGATGCGCAACGGCCTGGCGATCGGCGGCGACTACATCAGCGCGGCCACCGTGCTCGGGACCACCGGTGTGGTCGCGCTGTGCGGTTACGACGGGATCGTGCTGGCGCTGAGCACCACCCTGTCGCTGATGCTGCTGATGTTCCTGCTGGCCGAACCCCTGCGCAACGCAGGCCGGTTCACCATGGGCGACGCGCTCGCGCGCCGGATGCCGGGGCGGAGCGTACGGATCGCGGCCTGCGCGGTGACGCTGGCCGCGCTGGTGCCGCTGATGCTCGTGCAGCTGGCCGGGACCGGGCAGCTGCTGGCGTTCATCCTCGGATTTTCGAGCGACACCCTGAAGACGGGGTGCATCGTCGGCCTGGGCGTGCTGATGATCAGCTACGCGGCGATCGGCGGGATGAAGGGCACCGCGCTCATCCAGATCCTGAAGCTGGTGATGCTGCTCGGATCGGGCGCCGTGGTCGCCGTCATGGTGCTGGACCGGTTCGACTGGGATCCGGGCGCGCTGTTCAACGCGGCGGCGGACGGCAGCGGGGTCGGCCCGGCGTTCCTGCAGTCGGGTCTGCAGTTCGCGGGCGGCTCGTATCCCCGGCTCGACATGATCAGCTCCCAGCTCGCGGTCGTCCTCGGCGGTGGGGTCCTGCCGCACATCACCATGCGCATGTACACGGCGTCGGGCGCCCGTCAGGTGCGCCGCTCCATGTCGTGGGCGGTGTCGAGCGTGGCGCTGTTCGTGCTGGTGATCACGGTGGTCGGCTTCGGCGCGACGGCACTGATCGGGCGTGAGGTGATCGCCGGGGCGGACCCGCAGGGCAACACGGCGTATCTGCTGGGCTCCAGGGCCGCGTTCGGCGCCGAGGTCTCCACCGCGGAGACCCTGCTGTTCACGGCGGTCACCACGGCCATCTTCCTGACCGTGCTCGCCTCGGTCGCCGGCATGATCCTCGCCTGCGCCAACTCCCTCGCCCACGACGTGTTCGCCACCCGGCTGCGGGAGCTGTCCGGGCGCCGCGAGATGATGGTGGCCCGGCTGGCCGCGCTGGCGGTGGGCGTCCCGGCGATCGTGCTGGCCACGATGGTCCAGCACCGCAGCCTTCAGCCGCTGGTGACGCTGTCCTTCACACTGGGCGCCTCGGCGATCGCCCCGGCCCTGGTCTACAGCCTCTTCTGGCGCCGGTACACGCGGACCGGTCTGCTGTGGACGCTGATCGGCGGTTCGCTGGTCGTGCTGGTGATGATGCCGGGGACCAATCTGGTCTCCGGGTCGCCGGTCTCGGCCTTCCCCGAAGCCGACTTCAACTGGTTCCCGTTCACGACGCCCGGGCTCGTGTCGATTCCGGCCGGGTTCCTCCTCGGCTGGCTGGGGACGGTCGTGTCGGGGCGGAACAAGTCGGAGGAACAGCGGCGGCAGTACGAGGCCGTCGAGGGGTGGATTCTGGCGGGGGCGGTACGCAGGGGGAACTGAGCCTGTCTCACGGAGCCGAGGTCGGGGTCGGGGTGGGGGTCCGCCCCGGATCCCGACCCCGCTTCACTCCAGGGCCGCCTGCCGCTCCAGCGTCGACAGGCTGTTGCGCATCTGGTCCATCTGCATCCGCACCTCGTCCCACGTCTCCCCGTGCTCGCGCAGCACCTGCTCCGTGTCCCGGGCGATCTCCTCCGCCCGCTGCCGGGCCTGCTCGACCACCTCCTCCGCACGCACCCGCGCCTCCTCCTGGAGGGTCTTCGCCGACGTCCGCGCGTCCGCGAGCTCCTGCTGAGCCTCGGCCAACGCGGCCTCGGCCCGCGCCACCCCCTCCTCCTCCGCCGCCGCCACCGCGGCCAGCCCCTTCTCGGTGTCCCGCTCCAGCTCCGCCTCCCGTTCGGCGTGCTCCTTGGCCTGCTGGGCGAGCAACACCTTGGTGCGCTGGCGCACCTCGCGCATCGGGCCGAGCGCCTCCCCGCGCTCCTCCTTCACCTCACGCCGGGCGGCGATACGGATCTCGCCCGCCTCACCGCGCGCGGTGAGCAACCGCTGACGGGCGCACTCCTCGGCCTCGGCGCTCACGGCATCGGCGTGCGCCTGCGCGGCGTCACGCACCTCGTCCGCGTACGTCTGAGCCTCCTCCATCAGCCGCTTCGCCTCCTTGCGCGCACCCTCCCGCACGGCCGCGGCCTCCTCCTGCACCATCTCGAACAGCCGCCACGCCCGGTGCCCGAGTTCCTCGTACGTCTGCGGGTCGAGCTCCTCCACCACCTCCCGCAGCCGCTCCGCCTCCGCATCCATCTCCCTGGCGAGCACGGTGAGCCGGGCAGCCCGCTCCCAGGCGGCGTCACGGTCGCGAAACAGGTCGTCGATGTAGGCGTCGACCTGTTCGGGACGGTAGCCACGCCCTCGTACGACCACGAAGTCGTAGAGCGGGACCGGTGCGCTGCTCATCCTTGAACCCCTCTCCGCCGAACGGATGCGAAATGATGATTTAGCGCACATCTTGATGTATCGGGCGGAAGCGTTCATAACGCGACACTCCGCGCAGGAGGCACGGCACGGTGGGCACAGAGGCACAAAGGCGCGACGAGTAGCGCATACGCAAAGGGCCGGCCCCGGTCGCGCAACCGGGAGCCGGCCCTTTCACAACCCGTACGCCGCCGTCAGCGGCAGTCGGGTGACATCACCTCACATCGGGCAGCCGCAGGGCGTCACAACAGCCCGTCCCACATCTGCTCCAGCAGCACCGACCACCAGCTCTCCGGCGACCCGAGCGCCGCAGGGTCGAGCGCGGCGAGCTGGGCCTGGAAGTCGACGGTCCAACGGCCCGCCTGCTCCTGGTTCAGGCCGAAGCGAAGACGCCACATCCCGCCCAGCAGCGCCAGGCAGCGCTGGAACTCGAGCAGGCCCGTGTTCACGAACTGGGGCGGTACGGGCGCGCCGCCCGGGCCCGCCTCCACGGGCACGGCGACGATGTTCGCCGTGCCGTACTGCACACAGATCGCCTTGCCGAAGTCGCTGCCCATCACCAGGTACGACCCCGCGTCCGACGCCGGCTGCACCCCGCGCTCCTGCGCCAGCTCGGCCAGCGTCGGAACGGGCCGCCCCGGCTGGGCCTGCGCCCAGAAGAACGGACCCATGTCCATCGGCAGACCACCGACCACCAGGCAGTGCGCCACGACCGGCGGCACGCCCTGCCGGGACACGGCGGCCTGCTCGAACCGGAAGAGCCCCGGCCCGAACGCGCCCGCCAGCTCCTGCGCCACGCCCTCGGGCGGAATCGGCGGCACCGGCTGGACCGGCTGCACCGGGACACGCACCGGCGCCGGCCGGGCGGGCCCGTCGGCCACCTGGTGCAGCTCGCCCTGATGGGCGATCAGCTGCTGCATGCCCTGCTGCCGGCTCGCATGATCCGTGCCGTACGGCGCGATCGACGTGATCCGCGCCTGCGGCCACTGCTCCCGGATCATCCGCGCGCAGTACGCGCCCGGCAGCTCACACGACTCCAGCTCCGTGTGCAGCTCCAGCACCTGGCCCGGGGGCACGTTCATGCCCCGCAGCTCGTGGAAGATCTGCCACTCCGGATGCGGCGTGCCCGGCGCCGAACGCCGGATGAGCTGCTGCTCCGACCCGTCCTGCGCACGGTAACGGAGAACGGCCTGGTAGCCGGGGCCCACGGTCGGCTGGCCGGCGGGCGACTGGGGGTAGCCGTACGCCGGAGGCTGACCCGGACCGGGCTGACCGGGCGGGGGGATCGCGCCGGGCGGCATCGGGGGTTGGGGGGCGCCGGGCGGCATGCCGGGTCCGCCCGGCGGCGTACCGGGGGCACCTGGCGGCACCCCATGAGCTCCGAGTGGCGTACCCGGGGCGCCCGGCGGCATGCCCGGAGCTCCGGGCGGCTGCGGCGCGCCGGGCGCCGACGGCGGAGGCGGCACACCGGGTCCGCCCACCGGGGGCGCGGCCAGCACCGTCTCCGCGTGGTGAACACCATCGCGAGCGCCGCCGGGGGCACCCGGGGCGCCGGGCGCGCCAGGGGCACCCGGAGGCTGCGGAGCACCCGGCATACCCGGAGCGCCCGGAGCACCGGGCGGGTTGGGAAGACCGGGCGGGTTGGGCGCACCCGGCGCCCCAGGAAATCCAGGCGGTCCCGGCGGCTGCGGAGCGCCGCCCATATGGCTCGGGTCGGCCAGCACGGTCGCGGCATGGTGCACACCGCCCGGGGGCGTACCGCCAGGCGTGCCGGGCGGGTTGGGGGCGCCCGGAGGCTGCGGCGCGCCGGGCATACCGGGCGCACCCGGGGCACCGGGCGGCTGCGGGATGCCGGGCCCGCCGACGGCACCCGGCCCCTGCGGAGCCCCCGGCCCGGCAACACCCTCAGACCCGTCGGGACCGAGCCCCGGCACCATCTGCGTCGGAACGTACCCGCCTCCCGGAGCACCCGGCGTCCCCGGAGCCCCCGGCGGAGGCGGCGGCATGGCCCCACCCCGCGCACGAGGAGGCGCCGCCTTGCTCGTCGCGGCATCGGCGATGTCCCCGGCGTTGGGCGCGAGCGACCGCCCGGGCGTACCCGGAGCCTGCGGCGCACCCTGCGGGTAGCCGTAGGAGGGCGCGGGCGGCGGCGTGGCACCGGGCGCGGGGACACCCGGCGTACCCGGACCCTGCGGGTACCCGTACGACGGAGCCCCCGGCGGCGGAGGCGTCGCGCCCGGCGCGTCGGAACCGTCCAGCGCCGGCGAGACCGCGGTCCTCGGAAGCTGGCTGCCGCCCGACATCAGTGCCGTCTTCGCGTCGGGCGGCGTGGCGTCGTCAGCGCTCAGCGGCGGCGCGAACACCGTCTCCGGCAGCGGCACCGAACGGTCCTCACCGGGATCGGCGTTGGTGTCCGTACCGGCCCAGGGAGTCGCCCCCTCGGGCACCCCGGGCTCCCTCGGCGGAGGAGTCGACGAAGACGCGGCGCCCACGGGCACCCCGCCCTGCGTCTCGGGCAACGACCCGGCACCCGACGTACCGCCGACCGCACCGGTGTCGAAGTCCGAAATCGAAGCCGAGCCCGAACCGGAGCCCGAACCCCCGTCCCGCCGGTCCGGAACCCCTATCCGGTCCGCCGCCTCCTGCAACCACTCGGGCGGGGTCAGGAGGAACGACGTCTGATTCAGATCCACCCGCGCCGGAGCCGCCGGCGCCGGTGCCGCGGCCGCGTCCTCACGGCCGTACTCCTCCTCGTACCGGCGGATCACCTCGCCCACCGGCAGCGCCGGCCACAGCGTGGCCTCCCCGCTGTCCCGGGCGATCACCAGCCGCTGTGCCCCGCCGTCCGAACGCGGCCCGTCCGCACGGTCCTCGGCCCACACCACGAACCCGAGCCCGAACTCCCGTACCCGCACCTCACGATGCTGGTACGCCGGCACCTCGCCGTTGATCCACTCTTCCGCACGCTCCTGCGCCTGCGCGAACGTCACCATCGCGAAGCTCACTCCCCCACTGCCGCGGCAGCAACGGGCACCACACGCGCGAACCCACCGTCCACCATCAGATTCGCCACCGTCTCCAACTCCGGCGGAGAACCCGCCAGCCGGGACAGAAACGCGTCGAAGTCCTCACCGCACGGCATCAGCAGCCGCTCCACACGTTCCGCCGGCGACCACGAAGGATCGGCGTCCCGCGCGTCGTCGTACGCGCAGAACCACACCGAACCCAGCCGGTCGCCCTTCACCTTCACGACCAGCAACCCGCCCTGCACGAACCCGACACCCAGGTAGTCCTTGGTCAGATGGTCGCGCAGACACTTGTTGACGTAGACCAGGTCATTGACCGCGGCCTCGTCCCGAACCGTGAACAGCGGCTGGTCGACCAGCAGGCCCAACTCCGCGTCCAACGCCGTGCCCACCGGGGCGCACCCGCCCGCCGCCTTCAGGAACGACCGATACGCGCCCGGCAGCCGGTACCCGAGATCCTCCTCGACCCCCAGCGCCTGCGCCTCCGTCACCGCCACACCCGACTTGGGCAGCCGGAAGTGCGCCGGCCGCGTCTCCTGCAACGGCCGCGTCCCCCGCTTGTCATGGTCCACCGTCGACGTCGCGATCCCACCGTGATGCCGCAGCAACGCCTTCACCTCGACCGGAACCAGCTCCAGCCGCCGCGAACCCACCACGTGGTGCCACGTCCAGCCGTGCGGCGTCGCCACCGCCGGCACCGTGTCCCACAACTCGTGCCGCGACGCCGCCAGCGCGGCGTTCGCCGACACATAGTCCGTCAGCCGCAACTCGTCGACGCCGAAGCCCTCCGGCGGCTCAGCGATCTCCACCGCCGCGCGCGCATACGGCGAGAAGTCGGGGTGACCACGCTCGTCCACCCGTACTCCTCTCGGGTGACGCGACGCGCGAACCGGATCCGGGAAATTCACGACCTGCCCGGCGTAGGCCGCGTTCGGCGGCGCGGCGTGTCCCCCGGCCTGGCGGCCGGGAGGTGCCCCCAGCCCGAGCCGACCTGTCGTCATGGCGGTTGCCCCCTGCGGCGTTCAGATACGGTCCGCCATGACCACTCTCGGTCACAACGCCCTGTATCACCTGTCTCGTCCCCATCCAAGCGTCACCGCTTGGAAAGCGGTGCCGACAGCCTATGCGGTACGACGACACCGGTCACCGGCGCCGGTTGTGACCCCCTCCGCTTCCGTGACCAGCCGTCACCCTGCCGTGACAGCCCGCCCAAACCCGGGCGTGTCGCGGCGCCCCAGCTTCCGCACCTGCCACGCCGTTTGGCACTCTGTGACGTCCGAGAGCATGCCCGGGGGATGCTCGGGAGGGGATGATGAACATGAACGCGACGCAGACAGGCCAACCCGCCGCCAGGTCCGGCGACCCCCGCATCGGCTGGAGCGCCACCGAAAACCCCCACGCGCCCGCCCTCCGCCACCGCCGCGACGGCATACTCCCCACCGTCGCCGCCGCCCTCTCCGTCCGCGGCGAAACCCTCACCGGCACCGCGGCCCGCGGCGACCAGCCCCCCGCACTGCACCACCTCGTCCAGGACTTCCTCGACACCCTCACCAGCGGCCAGCGTGACCGCTTCACCGGCCGCTGCGCCGAGACGATCCTGATCTCACGCCACATCGCCGCGGCCGACGCGACCCGCAGCAAACGTGCCGCGCGCAAACCCATGACCAACGGCGAAGCCCGCAAAGCCCTCAAACAGGCCAAACTGACCGCCCGCCGCATCCGCGAGGACGGCGACCCCCTGCACGGCAGCTTCGCCACCCCGTGTCGCGCCTGCACCGCCCTCAGCTCCCACTTCGGCGTCCGCGTCGTCGACCCGTCAGCAACGGACGGCTGACCCGACTCCCGCCACAGACCGCCGCCCCACCCCACCACACCCCGCACATCCCATAGGCACCGACGAACGAAGGGCAGATGCACACCGACCGCACCTCCACCACCCGTTTCCCCGTCCCCGTCGACGCCGCCCTGCGCGCCGCCGGCTGGCAACCCGGACGCTGGGACATCAAGCAGGCGGAGATCTGGGCCGACGCCCTGCGCGAACACACCTCACCGGCCGGCCACCGCCATGCCGTCTTCCCCGCCGCCGTGGAAGCGTGGGCCGAATTCGGCGGCCTCCACCTCGCGCCCACGGGTCCCGGCCGCCAGGTCGCCCCCGCCGCCCTCCACTTCGATCCGCTGCACGGCCTGCACATGGCCCGCACCCTCGGCGACCTCGGCCGCGCCCTCGACACCGAGGTCTGCCCCCTCGGCGCCGAAACCGACACCGATGCGCTCCTCGCCATCGACACCGAAGGCCGTATCTACGCCCTCGACCACACCGGCGACTGGTACCTCGGCCCCGATATCGACCAGGCTCTCGCCGGCCTCGTCGCCGGCATAGAACCGGCACGGCTCACAGCGGGCTGACACAAGGAAACGGCCGCGACGGCCACCGGGACCCAGCGACCGTGGACTGCGGCTATGCCGCCGGAATCACCGCCGACACCCGGAAACCCCCCGCATCCGTCGGCCCCGACACGAACACCCCGCCGAGCGCCACGACCCGTTCCTTCATCCCCACCAGGCCGTTGCCCCCGGACGGCAGCCGTGCCAGCGACGCCGACGACAGCTCCGGCGGCGGCTCGTTCTCCACCTGCATCGCGATCTCCGACACCCGGTGCGCGAGCCGTACATGCGTCTTCGCGCCGGCCGCATGCTTGTGGACGTTCGTCAACGCCTCCTGCACCACCCGGAACGCCGTCTGCTCGATCTCCGGCGCATACGCCCGCGAGTCCCCCTCCACGGACAGATCCACCACCATCCCCGCCGCGGCCGACTGCCCGATCAGCTCGTCCAACTCCGACAGACAAGGCCCCTCGGCGCCGATCTCGTCCCCGCCGACACCCCGCCCCCGATCGGCCGCCGCCGCCGCGGCGGCCCCCACGGCGGCAAGCGGTACGGCAGCCCCCCGAGGCCGGTCCACACCCGAAGGCTGCCGCGCGGCAGCCCCGCTGCGCAGCACCCCGAGCATCTCCCGCAACTCGGTCAACGCCTGCCGCCCCATGTCCCCCACGAGCGCGGCATTCTTCACGGCCTTCTCGGGATCCTTCCGCGCCACGGCCTGGAGCGCCGCCGCATGCACCACCATCAGGCTCACCCGATGCGCGACGACGTCATGCATCTCCCGCGCGATCCGGGTGCGCTCCTCGTTCCGCGCCCATTCGGCGCGCTCCTCCGCCCGCTCCGCGAGCAACTGAAGCTCCCGCTCCAGACTGTCCGCCCGCTCCCGCAGGCTCTCCATCAGCCGCCGCCGGGCGCCCACATACAGCCCGAGCAGCAGCGGAGGCGCCGTCACACCGAGAGCCGTGGTGACCGACGCGAACGGAATCACCCAGTCCCCGAAGGTCAGATTCCCCCGTGCCACGTCCTGCCGCACCCACACGAACGTCACGATCAGCGTCCCGACGAACGACATCCCCGCGAGCGACGCGATGATCCGCCGCGGCAGCTCGGTCGCGGCCAGGGTGTAGAGGCCGACGATGCCCAGCAGGATGCCCATCTGGGCGGGCATGACGGCGATCGACACGAGCACGACGGCTATCGGCCACCGGCGCCGCACCAGGAGCACCGACCCGGCAAGAACCCCGAACACCACCCCCGCGGCCACCGGAATACCGGCATCCCGCGCGAACCGAACCCCCTCCGCTCCGCACTCCAGCGCGGACGCGACGGCCAGACTCACGTCCAGCACGGCACTGCGCAACCTGCCCCACCACCATGGCCCCGCCCCCGGTGGCGGTTCCCCGGCCTGCTCTTCCCCCGTCGTGGTCATGCCTCCAGCCTACGGGCGGGCACCCGTGGTTTTCCGGCGAGTTTTGTGGACTGGCCTACACCACACTCCGTGACCGAACGTAAGCGAAACAACCCGATATCCCTCGAACTGCGAAGCCGGGCGCGGACGCAGCCCCGAGAGCGGCGGCGATCGCCGGGCCGACCTGTACCGTCGCGAGGAAGGCGCCTGGTACGGCATAGTGTTGGGTGCCGACTCGGCGACCTGACCAATGGTCCGGTCCAGTCGAGTTAATTCCCCCGTGGTGTAATTGGCAGCACTGTGGCTTTTGGTGCCATCTGTCCGGGTTCGAGTCCTGGCGGGGGAGCACATACACGGATCGGGCCCTGACTGCTGACAGCTCAGTCGGGGCCCGCTCCCATGTCCCCCACGAAACACCCCGGTATCCTGCGGATGTCACCCCACCCCCTCCACAGCCGAAGGGCATCCCGTGAGCGCCATTCGCCCGGCAGCCGTCGTCGTTCTCGCAGCGGGTGAGGGCACCCGTATGAAGTCGGCCACACCGAAGGTCCTGCACGAGATCTGCGGACGCAGCCTCGTGGGTCATGTGCTCGCCGCCGCGCGCGAGTTGCAGCCCGAGAACCTGGTGGTGGTCGTGGGGCACGCCCGCGAGAAGGTCTCCGCGCACCTCGGTGAGATCGACCCCGGCGTACGCACCGCCGTACAGGCGGAGCAGAACGGCACCGGGCACGCCGTACGGATGGCCCTGGAGGAGCTCGGCGGGGCGGTCGACGGGACCGTGGTGGTCGTCTGCGGCGACACTCCCCTTCTGACCGGCGAGACCCTGACCCACCTCACCGCCACCCACTCCGCCGACGGCAACGCCGTGACGGTGCTGACCGCCGAGGTCCCGGACGCGACCGGGTACGGGCGGATCGTGCGCGACGGCGCCTCGGGCGCGGTGACGGCCATCGTGGAGCACAAGGACGCGAGCGAGTCGCAGCGGGCGATCCGGGAGATCAACTCGGGTGTGTTCGCCTTCGACGGGCAGTTGCTCGCCGACGCTCTCGGCAAGGTCCGCACGGACAACTCGCAGGGCGAGGAGTACCTGACCGACGTGCTCGGGATCCTCCGCGAGGCCGGTCACCGCGTCGGCGCCTCCGTGGCGGGCGATCACCGTGAGATCGCCGGGATCAACAACCGCGTGCAGTTGTCCGAGGCCCGCCGGATTCTCAACGACCGGCTGCTGACCGACGCGATGCTCGCCGGCGTCACCGTCGTGGACCCCGCGACGACCTGGGTCGATGTGACCGTCACGTTCGAGCAGGATGCCGTCGTCCTGCCGGGTACGCAGCTGCAGGGGTCCACCCATCTCGGCGAGGGCGCGGAGGTCGGCCCCAACAGCCGGCTGAAGGACACGCGTGTCGACGCGGGTGCCCGCGTGGACAACACGGTGTCCGAGGGCGCGCATGTGGGCGCGAACGCGACGGTGGGGCCGTTCGCGTATCTGCGGCCGGGGACGCGGCTGGGCGCCAAGGGCAAGATCGGCACGTACGTCGAGACGAAGAACGCCTCGATCGGTGAGGGGACGAAGGTGCCTCACCTCTCTTACGTGGGTGACGCGACGATCGGCGAGTACACGAACATCGGCGCCGCGAGTGTCTTCGTGAACTATGACGGACAGGACAAACACCACACGACGGTCGGCTCGCACTGCCGCACCGGCTCGGACAACATGTTTGTGGCGCCTGTCACGGTCGGGGACGGTGCCTATACGGCGGCCGGGTCCGTGATCACGAAGGACGTGCCGCCCGGTTCGCTGGCTGTGGCCCGCGGTCAGCAGCGGAATATCGAGGGTTGGGTGGCCCGTAAGCGTCCGGGCAGTGCGGCCGCGAAGGCGGCTGAGGCGGCGTCTCGCCAGGAGGACGGCGAGGGCTGACCGGAAACACGTGCCTCAAACACGGCGTACCGTGATAAGTGCACACCCGCACCCCACCAGCTGAGACGGCCTCCACCATGCCCAGCCGAGGTCGCTCTACAGGCAGCTGAGACACCTCTGAGGAGACAGTGCTGTGACCGGGATCAAGACGACCGGCGAGAAGAAGTTGATGTTCTTCTCCGGCCGCGCCCACCCCGAGCTTGCCGAGGAGGTCGCCCAGCAGCTGGAGGTCGGGGTTGTCCCGACGAAGGCCTTCGACTTCGCGAACGGTGAGATCTACGTCCGCTATCAGGAGTCGGCGCGCGGTGCGGACTGCTTTGTGATCCAGAGCCACACGGCTCCGATCAATCAGTGGATCATGGAGCAGCTGATCATGATCGACGCACTGAAGCGTGCGTCGGCGCGCTCCATCACCGTGATTGTGCCGTTCTACGGTTACGCACGTCAGGACAAGAAGCACCGTGGCCGTGAACCCATTTCGGCGCGTCTGATCGCGGACCTGATGAAGACGGCGGGTGCGGACCGCATTCTGACCGTGGACCTGCACACGGACCAGATCCAGGGCTTCTTCGACGGTCCCGTCGACCACCTCTTCGCCCTGCCGCTTCTCGCGGACTACGTGGGCCGCAAGGTCGACCGGGAGAAGCTGACGGTCGTGTCTCCCGACGCGGGGCGTGTGCGGGTGGCCGACCGTTGGTGCGACCGGCTGGGTGCGCCGCTCGCGATCGTGCACAAGCGTCGCGACAAGGACGTGGCGAACCAGGTGACGGTCCACGAGGTCGTGGGTGAGGTCAAGGGCCGGGTGTGTGTGCTGGTCGACGACATGATCGACACCGGTGGGACGATCTGTGCCGCGGCCGACGCGCTGTTCGCGCACGGCGCCGAGGACGTCATCGTGACGGCGACGCACGGTGTGCTGTCGGGTCCGGCGGCGGACCGGCTGAAGAACTCGCGAGTGAGCGAGTTCGTGTTCACGAACACGCTGCCGACGCCGGGCGAGCTGAGCCGTGACCTGGACAAGCTGACGGTGCTGTCGATCGCGCCGACGATCGCGAGTGCGGTGCGTGAGGTGTTCGAGGACGGTTCGGTGACGAGCCTGTTCGACGAGCAGTAGAGATCCTTTTGGGAACGGCCTCCCTGTCCGAGTAGACTGCTTCAGTTGCTCGGCGAGGGAGGCCGTACCTGTTCGCGCAGGTGTCGGCGATCCGTTATCGACGCGCTCTTCGTAGCAGGCCGTTCGTGGCCGGGTGACCACGTCCGTCTCCAGTTCTACGAGGAGTGATCATGTCCGAGGTCAAGATCTCCGCCGCCACCCGCACCGAGTTCGGCAAGGGTGCCGCCCGTCGCATCCGTCGTGACTCCAAGGTTCCCGGTGTTCTGTACGGCCACGGTGCCGACCCGCTGCACCTGACCCTTCCGGGTCACGAGCTGCTGCTCGCCCTGCGTACGCCGAACGTCCTGATCGCCCTGGACATCGACGGCAAGGCCAACGAGCTGGCCATCCCGAAGTCCGTGCAGCGTGACCCGATCAAGGGCTTCCTGGAGCACGTCGACCTGCTGCTGGTCAAGCGCGGCGAGAAGGTCACCGTCGAGGTCCCGGTCCACGCCGAGGGCGAGCTGGCCGCCGGCGGCAACCTGCTGGAGCACGTGCTGAACGCGCTTCCGGTCGAGGCCGAGGCCACGCACATCCCCGAGTCCTTCACCGTGTCCGTCGAGGGCCTGGAGGCCGGCGCCTCCATCCTGGCCAAGGACATCAAGCTGCCGAAGGGCACCACGCTGGCCGTCGAGGACGACGTCGTCGTCCTGCAGGTCCTGGCCGCGCAGGCCGAGGAGGCCCCGGAGGGCGAAGAGGCCGCCGAGGGCGAGGAAGTCGCCGAGGCCTGATCCTCAGCTCTGGCAGAGGCGTGATCCTCGGCTCTGCCATCGGTTCGTCAGCCGCTGTTCCCGATGGGGGCAGCGGCTGGCGTGTATCACTCAAGCTTGCCTGGCAGTATCCGCGCCGGTCATCCCGGCGGACCGGCGTTTCTGCTGGGGGTCCGGGGGTTGTCCCCCGGGAAAGCACAGCAAGGAGACATGGACGTGACGACCGACCCGAGCGCCCCTTGGCTGATCGCCGGCCTCGGCAATCCCGGACCGGAGTACGCCAGGAACCGGCACAACGTCGGGTTCATGGTGGTGGATCTGCTCGCCGAGCGGATCGGGGGGAAGTTCAAGCGGGCCGGCAGGGCTCAGGCGCAGGTCGTCGAGGGGCGGGTCGGGCCGCCGGGGCCGTTGAACCGGCGGGTGATCGTGGCGAAGCCGATGTCGTTCATGAATCTCTCGGGCGGTCCGCTGAACGCTCTCCGGGACTTCTACAAGGTGCCGGTGGGCAATATTGTCGCTGTTCATGACGAGTTGGACATCGACTTCGGCACGCTGCGGTTGAAGCTGGGCGGCGGGGACAACGGGCACAACGGGCTCAAGTCGATGACGAAGGCGATGGGGTCGGAGTATCACCGGGTGCGGTTCGGGATCGGGCGGCCGCCAGGACGTATGCCGGTCGCGGACTTTGTGCTGAAGGATTTCTCGGCGGCGGAGCGCAAGGAGCTGGACTACTTCGTGGACCGGGCGTCGGATGCGGTGGAGGCTCTGGTGATCGAGGGGCTGGAGCGGGCGCAAAGCACGTACAACTCCTGACTTGTCCGCCCAGGCGAACTGGCCCAGGTTGACCGGCAGTAGGGGCATGGCCAAGGATCGCGGCCATGCCTTCTGCCGTTGTCTCCAGTCAGGGCGCTTTCACCGCGCTGCGGTTCGGGCGGCTTGCGGCGATGGGTACGGTCGCGGTGCTGATTCTGATCGCGGGTGTGTGGGCGTCGTGGGGCAGCGCGCAGCATGTGATGCTCACGAAGGGCCGGGAGAGCGGCACGATCGAGGTGACCCGGTGCGGTGCGGACTCCTGCAGCGGGCCGTACACGCCGATCTCGGCGGGGTCGCAGCCGCGCAAATCGGTCGTCATCGAGAAGAACGTGGCCGTGCGCAAGGGGCAGACGTACACGGTCGTGATCAAGCCGGGCGGTGACTCCGTCGTGCGGTCCGGCCCCGCGGGGATCCTGTACTCCTGGGTTCCGCTGGGCGGCGCGCTGTTGCTGGCCTCGATCGTGGTCGCGGGCGGCTTGCGTCGGACGCGGATGGCGTGGGTGATGGCAGGCGCGGGGACGGCCTTGCTCACGGGGGCGTTTGTGGTGGTCTGAGGCCTCCGCGGTTCGCCGTGGCTGTGGAGGATCTGTGCGTTGCCTGTTCGTGATTGACCGGGAGTCAGGCCGGGCTGGAAGCTGAGCCGCCCCCTCCACATCTTCCCGCTCCTTCTCGAAGATGGACTACTGCCTCATGCGAACCCTCACCCGCGTCGCCCTGTCCGCCGTCGCCGCAGCCGTTGTTCTCTCCGCACCGGCCGCCGCCCACGCCACCGCTCCCGGCGACAACGGCACCGTCAAGATCCATGACGCCACCACTGGCGAGGAGCTGCGCAAGAACGAGCCTCACGTGTGCGAGTTCTACCTGGACGCGTTCGGTTTCGACAGCGTGCAGAAGGTCGACTGGCACATCGAGGCGTGGGCGCCGACCGCCGCCGTCAAGGGCGAGACGGTGAAGTCGGGCGCCCTCACCCTGGACGGTGACGGTCATGGCCGTACGGCGGACATGACGCTGGCCGACGGTCACTACAAGCTGTTCTGGAACTTCGAGGGTGAGAAGGGGTCCGCCAAGCACAAGGTGTTCTGGACGGACTGCGCGGACGAGGAGCAGGGCGGCGGCACCACGGCCACGCCGTCCGCCCCCGAGTCCGTGACGCCGGGCGAGTCCACGACCGAGCCGGTCGCGAGCCCGTCCGCCTCCGCCGAGGCCGCCCCGTCGCCGTCCCCGTCGCCGCAGGGCGGTTCCGGTGATCTCGCCGAGACCGGCAACGGTGCCCCGGTGGGCCTGCTGTCCGCGACTGCCGCGGCACTGCTGGGCGCGGGCGGATACCTGGTGTTCCGGCGTCGTAAGGCCTGACCCCGGAGCGAGAGACGAACGGCGCCCCCGTGCTTGTACGAAGCACGGGGGCACCCTCGATTGCCGAGCGTTCAGCCGGTGTTGCGCAGGCCCGCCGCCACGCCGTTGACGGTGAGCAGCAGCGCCCGGGCGAGGAGCGGGTCGGCCTCGGCGCCGGCGGCCGCCGCGTCGCGCTGGCGCTTGAGGAGGGTGACCTGGAGGTAGGAGATCGGGTCCAGGTAGGCGTCGCGGACGGTGAAGGTCTGCTTGAGGACCGGGGCGGCGTCGAGGAGTTCCTTCTCGCCGGTGATCTTCAGGACCTCGGCGACGGTGAGTTCGTGCTCGGCGCGGATGGTGTCGAAGACGTGCTTGAGGTCGTCCGGCACGAGGGTGTCGACGTAGTGGGCGGCGATCCGCAGGTCGGTCTTGGCGAGGGTCATCTCGACGTTGGAGATGAAGTTGCGGAAGAAGTGCCACTGTTCGTGCATCTCGTCGAGCACGGTGTCCAGGCCGGCCTGGCGCAGCGCCTTGAGGCCGGAGCCGACGCCGAACCAGCCGGGGACGATCTGCCGGGACTGCGTCCAGCCGAAGACCCAAGGAATGGCGCGCAGGCCATCGAGCGAGACGCCCGAGCCGGGGCGGCGAGAGGGCCGCGAGCCGAGGTGCAGGTCGGCGAGCTGGTCCACCGGCGTCGACGCAAGGAAGTAGGACGGCAGGTCCGGGTCCTCGACGAGCTTGCGGTAGGCGACGTGGGCCGCGTCGCTCGCCACGTCCATGGCGGCGTCCCAGCGGGCGAGGGCCTCGACGGACTGGCGGGGCGCGGTGTGCAGGGCGGAGGCCTGGAGGGTGGCCGCGACGGTCAGCTCCAGGTTCTCCCTGGCCAGGGAGGGCACGAGGTACTTGTCGGAGATGACCTCGCCCTGTTCGGTGACCTTGATCTCGCCTTCGAGGGTGCCCCAGGGCTGGGCGAGGATCGCGTCGTGGGAGGGGCCGCCACCGCGGCCGACGGTGCCGCCGCGGCCGTGGAAGAGGCGCAGGCGGACGCCGTAGCGGTGGGCGACGTCGCGCAGGCGGCGCTGGGCGCGGTGGATCTCCCACTGCGAGGTGGTGATGCCGCCGAACTTGGAGGAGTCGGAGTAGCCGAGCATGACCTCCTGGACGTCGCCCCTGAGCGCGACGAGGCGCCGGTAGGACGGGTCGGAGAGCATGTCCTCCAGGATGGTGTCGGCGGCCTTGAGCTCGTCGGTGGTCTCCAGCAGCGGCACGATGCCGATCTTCGCCCAGCCGGCGTGCAGGTCGACCAGGCCGGCCTCGCGGGCGAGGACGCTTGCCGCGAAGACGTCGTCGGCGCCCTGGCACATGGAGATGATGTACGACTCGATGACCTCGGGTCCGAAGACCTCCAGGGCCCGCTTGACCGTCTGGAACACGCCGAGGGTCTTCTCGCCGGCCGCGTCCACCGGTGCGGGGGTGGGGGCGAGGGGGCGGCGGGAGCGCAGTTCCTTGGCCAGCAGCTTGGCGCGGTAGTCGCGGGGCATGTCGGCGTAGCGCCAGGACTCCTCGCCGAGGCGGTCGAAGAGCTGGCCGAGGGCGTGGTGGTGGGCGTCGGCGTGTTCGCGTACGTCCATCGTGGCGAGCTGGAGGCCGAACGCGGACAGGGTGCGGATGGTCCGGTTCATGCGTCCGTCGGCGAAGAGGCCGCCGCGGTGTTCCCTGAGCGAGGTCTGGATCAGCTTCAGGTCGTGCAGGAGCTCGCCGGTGCCGAGGTAGTCGCGGCCGGCCTCGTGCGGGATGTTCCTGGCCAGGCGCGTCTTGGTGTTCTCCAGCTTCTGCCGGATGCAGGTGGCCTTGAGCCGGTAGGGCTCCTCGGCGTTGAGGCGCTTGTAGCGGGGACTGATCTCGGGGAGGTTCTCCAGGTCGGCCTGGAGGGAGGTCAGCAGTTCCTCGGTGGCGCCGGTGTAGCGGATGGAGTTCGACAGGAAGCCGCGCAGCTCGTCGATCATCTCCAGCGCGTCGTTGATGCCGTGCTCGTGCTGGAGGATGAGGACGTCCCAGGTCACCTGGGGGGTGACGTTGGGGTTGCCGTCGCGGTCGCCGCCGATCCAGGTGCCGAAGGTGAGGGGGCGGGTGGCATCGGGGAGCCGGTGGCCGACGCGCTCCAGTTCCGCGGTGAGGTCCTCCAGGACGTCACCGACGGCGCCGGCGTGCAGTTCGTCGAGGTAGTAGATGGCGTTGCGGGCCTCGTCGGCGGGCTCGGGGCGTACGACACGCAGCTCGTCCGTCTGCCATACGAGGTCGATGTTCTCGGCCAGTCGGGTGTCGTGCCGGCGCCGGTCCCCTTCGAGGACGGGGGTCTCCAGAAGCGCGGCGACACGCCGGAGCTTGTTGAGGACGGAGCGGCGTGCGGCCTCGGTGGGGTGCGCGGTGAAGACGGGGCGCACGTTGAGGTGCTCGATGGTCTGGCGCAGGTGCTCGGGGTCGGCGTCCTTCAGCCGGTCGGCCGTACGGGCGAGGAGGCCGCCCTCGGCGGCGCGGCGGGCCCGCAGCTCACGGCCGCGGTGGACCTGCTCGGTGACGTTGGCCAGGTGGAAGTAGGTGGAGAAGGCGCGGACCAGCTTGGCCGCGGTGTCCAGCTCCGTGCCACGCAGCAGTTCGGCGGCGGCCTCGCCGTCCTCGCGGGTGAGGCGGCGGACCTTCTCGACGAGGTCGAGGAGCTCGGGGCCTTCCTGCCGGACAAGGGTCTCCCCGAGGAGGTCACCCAGTCGGCGGATGTCGGCACGCAGCTCACTGCTGGTCGTCGTGGTCTGGTCGTCGGCACTGCTCACAGGTGCGGCTCCTTGCAGTGTTGAAGCTCGTCCGGGAGGGAACTCGGCGCCCGGGGGCCGCGCGGCGGGGGCCGCATACGGCTCCTGGCATCCGGGAAGAATTCAGAGCGGACCGCGCTGTCCGACCGACTCCAAGGATAGGTGTCCATGCGGACGCGCAGACTCTCGGGCTCTTGCCGCCGGGCGACGCACTGCCATACTTACGACGCCGTAGGTTACGTAGCCGTAGGGACCGATGTAACGGAACCTGGGAACAGTTCCTGCGACCCCGGCACCTGCCACAACCCTCGAACCCCACAGGGGACGCCCATGACCACGAGCTCCGATGTGATCGAAGACGCCCCGAAGGCGAACGACGACACCACGACTTCCTCTGCCACCCTCGGCGGCGAGAAGAAGGGATCGCTCGAGCAGTTCGCGCTCCTCCTCTTCATCGTCGTCCCGTTCCTGGCGCTCGCCGCCACGGTGCCGCTGGCCTGGGGCTGGGGCGTGAGCTGGCTCGACCTCGGTCTGCTGGTCTTCTTCTACTTCTTCGCCTGCCACGGCGTCACGATCGGCTACCACCGCTACTTCACCCACGGCTCCTTCAAGGCGAAGCGCCCGCTGCGCATCGCTCTCGCCGTCGCCGGCTCGATGGCGGTGGAAGGCCCGCTGGTCCGCTGGGTCGCGGACCACCGCAAGCACCACAAGTTCTCCGACGCGGAGGGTGACCCGCACTCCCCGTGGCGTTACGGCGAGACGGTCCCGGCCCTGATGAAGGGCCTGTGGTGGGCACACATCGGCTGGATGTTCGACGAGGAGCGCACTTCGCAGGAGAAGTACGCGCCGGATCTGATCAAGGACACGGCGATCCGGACGATCTCGCGTCAGTTCCTCTACTGGACGGTGCTGTCGCTGGCGCTGCCCGCCCTGATCGGCGGTCTGGTGACGATGTCCTGGTGGGGCGCGTTCACGGGCTTCTTCTGGGGCTCGCTGGTGCGGGTGGCGCTGCTGCACCACGTGACCTGGTCGATCAACTCGATCTGCCACGCGGTCGGCAAGCGGCCCTTCAAGTCGCGTGACATGTCCGGCAACGTATGGTGGCTGGCGGTCCTGTCCTGCGGTGAGTCCTGGCACAACCTGCACCACGCGGACCCGACGTCGGCGCGGCACGGTGTGGAGCGCGGGCAGATCGACTCCTCGGCGCGGATCATCCGCTGGTGCGAGCAGCTCGGCCTGGCCTACGACGTGCGCTGGCCGTCACGCTCGCGTATCGATTCCCGCCGGAACACCGGGGAAGGCGACTCCCGGCGCCGGAAGGAGCCCGCGAAGGCGGCATGATTGACGGCGTGGCGACCGACTCCAGCAGCAACACCGGCAACGAGAAGCAGCGGCGGGCGCGCCGTACCCGGATGACCGGTGCGGAGCGCCGCCAGCAGTTGCTGGAGATCGGTCGGACCCTGTTCGCAGCGAAGGGCTTCGAGGGCACGTCGGTCGAGGAGATCGCGGCGAAGGCCGGGGTGTCCAAGCCGGTGGTGTACGAGCACTTCGGCGGCAAGGAGGGGCTGTACGCGGTGGTGGTGGACCGCGAGATGCGGCGGCTGCTGGACATGGTGACCAGCTCGCTGACGGCCGGCCACCCGCGTGAACTGTGCGAGCAGGCGGCGTTCGCTCTTCTGGACTACATCGAGGAGTACACGGACGGCTTCCGCATCCTGGTCCGTGACTCGCCCATCCCGCAGTCGACGGGGTCCTTCGCCTCGCTGATCTCTGACATCGCGACCCAGGTGGAGGACATCCTGGGCCGCGAGTTCAAGAACCGCGGCTTCGACTCCAAGCTGGCCCCGCTGTATGCGCAGGCCCTGGTCGGGATGGTCGCCCTGACCGGCCAGTGGTGGCTGGACGTCCGCCGCCCGAAGAAGGCGGAAGTCGCCGCCCACCTGGTGAATCTGGCATGGCACGGGCTGGACGGGCTGGAGCCGAAGCCGCGGCTGATAGGGCACCGCAAGAGCTGACACGCTCCGCGGTGCCGGCGCACTCAGTGCTTGAAGGTGTCCTTCCCCTTCTCCTTCGCCTGGCGCGCGTCGCCCTTCATCTGGTCGGCCTTGCCTTCGGCGGTCATCCGCTCGTTGCCGGCCATGCGACCCATGGCTTCCTTGGCCTTGCCCTTGAGCTGTTCCTTCTTGGCCCGGCTCTTCTCTTCCTTCGCCACGTTCCTCACTCCCGTAAGGCTCGACGTCGGTTTCACCGCAGCGGGTGACCCGTCACGGGGTCCCTCAAACAGGGGTCCCCGGCCTCGCGGCGATCGGCTCCAGGAACTCCAGCCGGTTGCCCACGGGGTCGTACGAGTAGAACCGGCGGTGCCCCGGCAGGTCGTCGTCCCAGGTCACGGCCGCTCCCCGGGCCGCCAGCCGGGCGGCGTACGCCTCGATGCCGGTGACCCGCAGCCCGGGGTGGGCCTTCTTCGCGGGCCGGAAGTCCGTCTCGATACCGAGGTGCAGCTGCACCGGCCCGGCCCGGAACCAGCAGCCTCCGCGTGCGGCGAGCACGGGCGGCTTGGGGATCTCGGTCATCCCGAGGACGCCCGCGTAGTACGCCCGCAGCCCGTC
Source organism: Streptomyces sp. NBC_01017 (assembly GCF_045162795.1). Taxonomy (NCBI): domain Bacteria; kingdom Bacillati; phylum Actinomycetota; class Actinomycetes; order Kitasatosporales; family Streptomycetaceae; genus Streptomyces; species Streptomyces sp. NBC_01017. The sequence continues at coordinate 6,327,899 of NZ_CP108683.1, read as the reverse complement.
CTCCGAGCCGGGCGGCGCCGCGAGCTGGACATGGTCGACGGCAGTGATCATCAGGCTCCCCTGCGCGCCACGGCGAAGATCCGCCGGAACGGGAAGGGCGTGCCGTGGGCGCCCGGCGGATAGGCCTCGCGCAGGGCCGCACGGTAGTCGTGCAGGAAGGCTTCCCGCCGGTCGGGAGCGTCCGCGAGTGCGGTCAGGACAGGGCGCAGTCCGGTGCCCTTCACCCAGTCGAGGACGGGGTCGTCGCCGGTGAGGAGATGGATGTACGTCGTCTCCCACACGTCCGCCGTGCAGTCGAGGTCGGCCAGGCGGGCGAGGTAGTCCTGCGGGGTGAGGACGGCGTCGGTGTGGCGCAGGGTGTCGGAGAGGCCGTGGCGATGGGCGAGGTCGCGCATCAGACGGTGGCTGGGGGCGTCGAAGTTGCCGGGGACCTGGAAGGCGAAGGTGCCGCCGGGGCGCAGGCCCCGCACCCAGTCGCCGAAGCGGTCCGCGTGCCCCGGCACCCACTGCAGCGTGGCATTGCTGACGATCAGGTCGTACGGCTCACCCGGCGTCCACGCCCGTACGTCGGCGTGGGCGAAGTCGAGGCGGCCTCCACCGGCTGTCGGCCCTTCGTACTCGACGTGGGCCTTGTCGAGCATCTCGGCGGAGTTGTCGTGGCCGGTGATGTGCGCGGTGGGCCAGCGTTCGGCGAGCACGGCGGTGACGTTGCCGGGGCCGCAGCCGAGGTCGGCGATGCGGGGCCGCTCGCCCGGGAGGTCGGGGATGCGGGCGAGGAGGTCGGTGAAGGGGCGGGCGCGGTGGTCGGCGTGGCGCAGGTACTGGGCGGGGTCCCAGGTGGGGGTGGCGGCAGCGGACATGGCGGGGTCTCCTGTCTGTCGCTTCTGTCGTTCTCCAGCCTGCCCCGCAAGATATCTTGACGTCAAGAGACTTCACGTCGACACAACCACTACACTGATCGTCATGGAGGACGAGGTCGATCGGCTGGTCGCAGCATGGCGCCGGGAGCGCCCGGACCTCGACGTGGAACCGCTCGAGGTGCTCAGCCGGGTGAGCAGACTGGCCCGGCATCTGGACCGCGCACGCCGGCTGGCCTTCTCCGAGCACAGCCTGGAGCCCTGGGAGTTCGACGTCCTGACCGCGCTCAGGCGCGCGGGGACGCCGTATCAGCTCTCACCGGGGCAGTTGCTGACGCAGACCCTGGTCACCTCGGGCACGATGACGAACCGCATCGACCGGCTGGCCAAGAAGGGCCTGGTGGAGCGCCTCCCCGACCCCAGCGACCGGCGCGGAGTCCTGGTCCGCCTCACGGACGAGGGCCGCGACCGCGCGGACCAGGCCCTTGCCGGGCTGCTGGACCAGGAGCGCGCGATCCTCGCGGAGCTGTCGCGTGCGCAGCGGGGTGAACTGGCGGGGCTGCTGCGTCAGCTGACGGCGCCGTTCGACAACATCCCTGGCTAGGCGCTCCGCTGGGAGTGCCGCGCTGGGAAGTGCCGCGCTGTGCCGTCGATCGTCTGCTGCGCCGTTGTGGCTGGTCGCGCCCACGCGGCGGTAGCCGCACATCGACACAGCCCCGCGCCCCTGACAGGGGCGCTGCCGCTCAGCCCCGCTGATCAGGCACCGCTAATCAGGCGCTGCTGCTTTCCTCCGGCAGGATCCGGCCAGCCGGCCCCAGGTCCACCGGCCCGACCCCCGCCCGTCGCGCGAGCGCTACCGCGGCCAGCGTGGAGTGGACGCCCAGCTTGCCGAGGACGTTCTGCATATGGGTGCGGACGGTGTGCGGGGAGAGATACAGGCGCTCGGCGACGGCCTTGCGCCCCAGCCCCGCCACCATGCACCGCAGGACCTCCCGCTCGCGCGGGGTCAGCGACTCCACCAGCCGCTCGCTCTCGGTGCGGTGCTTGCGCGCGGCCGTCAGCTCCCGCAGAACGCCCGTGAGCAGGGCGGGCGGCAGATGCGTCTCGTCGCGCAGCACCCCGCGGATGACGGTGAGCAGCCGGGACAGTGAGCAGTCCTTGGCGACCCACCCGCAGGCCCCGGCCTGCAGGGCGAGCGCGACCCGGCGCGGATCGTCCTTCTCGGCGAGGACGACGATCCGTACCGCCGGCTGCGCTGAACGGACGCCGACGACCAGCGAGATGCCGTCGACGAGCCCGTCCTCGCCCACCTCCTGAACGGGCATGGCGGGCCGTATGCCCGGCACGTTGCCGCCCAGGTCGGCGTCCACGAGCAGCACGTCGTACCGGCGCCCCTCGGCGACCGCGCGCTCCAGGCTGCGCAGCGCGGCGGGACCGCTGCCGGCGGCGGAGACGTCGACATCGGGCTCGGCCGCCAGCGCGGCGGCGAGTGACTCGGCGAAGATGCGATGGTCGTCGACGACCAGGACTCGGATGCGAACCACGAAACCCCCTTCCCCAAGCTCCCGAAGAGCAGGGGATACCCCGTCGTCATGAGGACGACACCGGGAGACGAACACCGTCGCGGGCACGGCGCCCGAAGCGTGGATGGCCGCACGGCCGCCGCCGTGCAGAAACTGATACCCCCACTTCGGGCGTCGTACCCGACCTGTCTCGCCCCCTGATCAGCACCGGCCCCCACCGGTGCTGTCCATCAGAGTACGGGCGGGGGGCAGGAGCGGAAGGTAATTTGCAGAACTGGTTGGCCGACGCGTTTATGGTGAGCCGCATGTTTCGTCTGGAGACAGAAGTCGACAAATCTCGCCAGGATCTGCTCCGTCGGCGACTGCGGGACACCAACACCGCGGCCTCCCCCGTCCTGCGCGCCCTGCGCGGAACCCCAGGTGAACGCGAACATCCGCTCCAGGTCTGGGCGTTGGACGACTCGGGCGCCGTGGCCGGCGGGCTCGTCGGCCACACCTGGACCACCTGGCTCCACGTCACCTACCTCTGGGTCGACGAACGCCACCGCGGTGCCCGCCTGGGTTCGCACTTGCTCGCAGCTGCAGAGCGCCTGGCCCACGACGAACGGGGCTGCACGGCCGCACGCCTGGAGACATGGGACTTCCAGGCGCCGGAGTTCTACCGCAAACGCGGGTACGACGTGGTGTGCGTGATCCCCGACTATCCGCCGGGGATCACGGAGTACACGCTCACCAAACGGCTGGGGTGAGCAGGTCAGCGCACCCGCCGCGCACCCGCCGCCGGCACGGCCTCGAACACCCGCGGTGCCGTGAACCCGGCGGCGGCGAAGGCCTCCTCGACGGACTTGGTGACGGTCTCGACGTCGGACGCCCCGGCCAGCACGATCGCCGAACCGCCGAAGCCGCCGCCGGTCATGCGAGCGCCCAGGGCGCCGTCGGCCAGGGCGGTGTCCACGACCAGGTCCAGCTCCGGGCAGGAGATGCGGAAGTCGTCGCGCAGGGAGGCGTGGCCCGCCGTCAGGACCGGGCCGATCGCGCGGGTGTCACCCGACTCCAGCAGGGCGACGACCTGCTCGACGCGCTGGTCCTCGGTGACGACGTGGCGCACCAGCCGGCGCACCTCCTCGTCGTCGCCGAGCCGGTCGAGCGCCGCGTCCAGCTCGTCGTACGCCACGTCCCTGAGCGCGTCCACGCCCAGCAGCGCCGCGCCCTTCTCGCAGCCCGCGCGCCGCTTGCCGTACTCGCCCTCGCTGTGGGAGTGCTTGACCTGGGTGTCGACGACGAGCAGGCGCATGCCCTCGGCGGCCAGGTCGAAGGGGATCTGCTTCTGGGAGAGGTCCCGGGTGTCGAGGAACAGGGCGTGCCCGGCCTCGCAGCAGGCGGACGCCGTCTGGTCCATGATGCCGACGGGGGCGCCGACGTAGACGTTCTCCGCGCGCTGGCACAGGCGGGCCAGCTGCCAGCCCTTCAGGCCGAGGTCGTAGAGGTCGTTCAGGGCGAGCGCCACGACGACCTCCAGCGCCGCCGACGACGACAGGCCCGCGCCCGCCGGGACCGTCGAGGCCAGGTGGATGTCGGCGCCGGTCACCGCGTGGCCGGCCTGGCGCAGCGCCCAGAGCACACCCGACGGGTACGCCGTCCAGTTCCGGTCGGACTCGGGCTCCAGCTTCTCGACGCGCAGTTCCACGACGCCGCCCTCGACGTCCGCCGAGTGCAGCCGCAGGGCACCGTCCGTGCGCCGCGAGACCGCGGCGACCGCGGTGTGCGGCAGCGCGAACGGCATGACGAAGCCGTCGTTGTAGTCGGTGTGCTCGCCGATCAGGTTGACCCGGCCCGGCGCGGCCCACACCCCCTCCGGCTCCGCCCCGTACAGCTCCCTGAACCGCTCGGCGACCGCGGCTGCCGTGTCGACGCTCATCCCCTGACCCTGACCTTCCCTGCTGCTACATCCGACAGCCGCTACGCGGCGGGGGCCGAAGCGGCCGGTGAGTTGACCGGCCGGACAGCCGTGGAACGTACGGCCGTCCTTACCGGCCGTAGAACTTAGCCGTCGCGCCGCTGGGCGAACTCCCACGCGTCGGCGACGATGCCTGCGAGGTCCGCGCGGGACGGGTTCCAGCCGAGCCGCTCGCGGGCGGTGCCGGCGGAGGCGACCAGGACCGCCGGGTCACCGCCCCGGCGCGGGGCCACGACCTCGGGGATCGGGTGCCCGGTGACCTGGCGGACGGTCTCGACGACCTCGCGGACGGAGAAGCCGTTGCCGTTGCCGAGGTTGCAGATGAGGTGCTCGCCCGGCTCGGCGGCCTTGAGCGCCAGCAGGTGGGCGTCGGCGAGGTCGGCGACGTGGATGTAGTCGCGCACGCAGGTGCCGTCCGGCGTCGGGTAGTCGTCGCCGAAGACGGAGATCGCGTCGCGCCGGCCCTGGGCGACCTGGAGGACGAGCGGGATGAGGTGCGACTCGGGGTCGTGGCGCTCGCCGCAGTCGCCATAGGCACCCGCCACGTTGAAGTACCTGAGGGACACGGCGCCGAGTCCGTGGGCCGCCGCCTCGCCGCTGATCATGTGGTCGACGGCGAGCTTGGAGGCGCCGTACGGGTTCGTGGGCTGCGTCGGGGCCGACTCGACGATCGGCACCTCCTCGGGCTCGCCGTAGGTGGCGGCGGTGGAGGAGAAGACGAGCTTGCGCACGCCGGCGTCACGCATCGCGCCGAGCAGCGCCATGGTGCCGCCGACGTTGTTGTCCCAGTACTTCTCCGGCTTGACGACCGACTCGCCGACCTGCGAGAACGCGGCGAAGTGCAGCACGGCGTCGAAGGAGGAGTCCAGCCACTTGGCGGCGTCGCGGATGTCGCCCTCGATGAAGGAAGCCCCGGCCGGCACGCCCTCGCGGAATCCGGTCGAGAGGTTGTCGAGGACGACGACCTCGTCTCCCGCCTCCAGCAGATGCTGGGCGACCACGCTGCCCACATAGCCGGCGCCACCGGTGACCAGGTACTTCCCACTCATGAACTCGCTACCTCTCGCAGTCGCTCGGCCGCGCGCTCCGGCGGCACGTCGTTGATGAACACGTTCATGCCGGACTCGGAACCCGCGAGAAACTTAAGCTTGCCGGAAGTGCGTCGGATGGTGAAAAGCTCGAGGTGAAGAGCGAAGTCCTCACGCACCACGCCCTCGAATTCCTCCAGTGTGCCGAACGGCGCCTGGTGCCAGGCGGCGATGTACGGCGTCGGAGGCTCACCCGCGGAGTTCGCCCCTCCATCCCGTCCGTCGAAGATCCGGTCGAAGCGCCTCAAGAGTTCCAGATAAACCTTGGGGAACTCTGAGCGCGCCTCTTCGTCGAGCGCGAGCAGATCGGGCACCCGGCGCTTCGGGTACAGGTGGACCTCGTACGGCCAGTGCGCGGCGTACGGCACGAAGGCCGCCCAGTGTTCACTCTCCAGGACGACCCGCCGGTCGGCGAGTTCACGCTCCAGTACGGCGTCGAAGAGGTTCTCCCCGCCGGTGGCGTCCTTGTGGGCGGCCAGCGAACGCAGCATCAGGGCGGTACGCGGGGTGGTGAAGGGGTAGGCGTAGATCTGCCCGTGGGGGTGGCCGAGGGTGACACCGATCTCGGCGCCGCGGTTCTCGAAGCAGAACACCTGCTCCACGGAGGGCAGGACCGACAGCTCGGAGGTCCGGTCGGTCCAGGCGTCCAGGACCAGCCGGGCCTGCTCCTCGGTGAGGTCGGCGAAGGAGGCGTTGTGGTCGGAGGTGAAGCAGACGACCTCGCAACGCCCGGAGTCACCGGCGAGCGAGGGGAAACGGTTCTCGAAGACCACGACGTCGTACGACGACTCGGGGATCTCGCTCAGCCGCTCACCTTGCGAAGGGCACAGCGGGCACTCGTCGGCAGGCGGGTGATAGGTCCGCCCCTGCCGATGCGAGGCGATGGCGACCGCGTCCCCGAGTAGCGCGTCCTGGCGGACCTCGGACGTGGTGACGGTCCGGTCCAGCGGCCGCCGGTCGGCGGCGTCCCGCACCGTGTCGTCGCGCAGGTCGTAGTAGACGAGCTCACGACCGTCGGCCAGGCGGGTCGAGGTCTTCTTCACGCTGGACTCCTCCATCAAACATAACTAAACACAGAGAAACACAATGCACCACCTCAGTCAACATCACAATCAAACAAAGACCATCACCTGACGTGTTCAATTACTGAACACGGCGGCGTAGGTTCCGCTCTGTATCGGTTCGCGCAACGAAGCGAGTACTTATGCAAACCCCCACAAATTCCCCCACCTACCTCGCCGCCGAGCTACGGCTCCCCACGAACTGGCTCGACTACACGCTGCTGGGCATCTACTTCGTCGTCGTGCTGGGCATCGGCTTCGCCGCCCGCCGCTCGGTGAAGACCACCCTCGACTTCTTCCTCTCCGGCCGCTCCCTGCCCGCCTGGGTCACCGGCCTCGCCTTCATCTCCGCCAACCTGGCCGCCACCGAGATCCTCGGCATGGCCGCCAACAGTGCGCAGTACGGCGCCTACACCGTCCACTGGTACTGGATCGGCGCCATCCCGGCCATGGTCTTCCTCGGCCTGGTGATGATGCCCTTCTACTACGGCAGCAAGGTCCGCTCGGTCCCCGAGTTCCTGTTGCTGCGCTTCGACAGGGGGGCACATCTGCTCAGTTCGATCCTGTTCGCCTTCGCCGCGATCCTGATCGCCGGGGTGAACCTCTACGCCCTGGCGATCGTGGTCGAGGCCCTGCTGGGCTGGCCCCAATGGGTCGCGATCGTCGTGGCCGGCTTCTTCGTCCTGGCGTACATCACCCTCGGCGGACTGTCCTCAGCGATCTACAACGAAGTCCTGCAGTTCTTCGTGATCCTGGCGGCCCTGATCCCCATCACCGTGCTGGCCCTGAAGAAGGTGGGCGGCTGGGACGGCCTGACGGACACCCTGAGCAAGTCCCACGGCGACGACTTCGTCACCGCCTGGGGCGGCACCGGCATCGGCGACGCCAACCCGCTGGGCGCGAACTGGCTGACGATCGTCCTGGGCCTCGGCTTCGTGCTGTCCTTCGGCTACTGGACGACGAACTTCGCGGAGGTCCAGCGGGCGCTGTCGGCCAAGAACCTCTCGGCGGCCCAGCGCACTCCGCTCATCGCGGCGTTCCCGAAGATCTTCATCGTGTTCCTGGTGATGATCCCGGGTCTCGCGGCGGCGGCCCTGGTCCCCGGCTTCGGCACCGAGGAGTCGGGCTACCAGTACAACGACGCCATCCCGTACCTGATGGAGGGCCTGCTGCCGAACGGCGTCCTCGGCATCGCGGTAACCGGCCTCCTCGCCGCCTTCATGGCGGGCATGGCGGCGAACGTGTCGTCCTTCAACACGGTGTTCACGACCGACATCTGGGCGCGGTACGTGGTCACGGACCGCGAGGACGGCTACTACGTCCGCTTCGGCCGCCTCATCACCGCGATCGGGGTGCTGGCGTCGATCGGCACGGCGTTCCTGGCGTCGTCCTTCTCCAACATCATGAGCTACCTCCAGACCCTCTTCTCCTTCTTCAACGTGCCGATGTTCGTGGTCTTCATCATCGGCATGTTCTGGAAGCGGGCGTCGATGAAGTCGGGCTTCTGGGGTCTGCTCGCCGGCACGACGGCGGCGATGATCAACTACTTCGTCTTCTACAAGCTGGACATCATCTCGATCCCCTCCGACCAGGGCGCGAACTTCGTCTCCGCGATCGCGGGCTTCGTGGCCGGCGGGGTCGTCATGGTGGCCGTCTCCCTCTTCACGGCCCCCAAGCCGACGGAGGAGCTCCAGGGCCTGGTCTACGGCACCCGCTCGCCCGGCATGGCCGAGCCGCCGGCGCCGGGGGACGAGGCGTGGTACCGCAAACCGGCGCTGCTGGGCTGGGGCGCGGTGGTCCTCGCTGCGGCCTGCTACATCCCGTTCTCCTTCTGACGACGGAGGTCCGAGACTCATGACCGACCACCACTCCGAACGCCCCGGCTCCTCCGAGAAGGACCTGCTGCGACAAGTCACCGACCTGGAGGGCAAGTCCGCGACGGCCGCCCGGCTCTTCGACATCCGGCGCATCATCGGCGGCCTCTTCGTGCTCTACGGCGTCATCGTCACGATCGCCGGCCTCACCGACGACGACGCCGCGATCGACAAGGCGCAGGGGATCAATATCAACCTCTGGACCGGGCTCGGGATGCTGCTCCTGGGCCTGTTCTTCCTGGCCTGGCTGAAGCTACGGCCTACGGCGCCGCCGCCTCCGGAGACCTCGCCGGAAGACGAGCCGACCCCGTAACGCCCCCCGGCGGGGGCAACCCCCAACTCCTCGCCCCCGCCGCCCCTACCCGTCCCACCCCCAGGGGCTCCGCCCCTTCAACCCCGGTCCCTGGGGCCCTCGCATGAACCGGATGACGCGAACCGGCGTCGCAGAGTCACCGTCGTGGCGTACCCCCGCGGCGCCGCGGTCGCCCACGGCCCCGACCCGCCACGCACCCGCAGGCGCTACGCGAACCCCCACCGAACAGCAACAGGCCGCCGCAGGCAGTTCACGCGTCACGCACCACCCTGCCCCGCCCGATCCAACAACCCCGTCCGCGCCGCCAAGGCAGCCGCCTCCAGCCTCGACCCGACGCCCAGTTTCATCAGCACCCGTTGGACATGGGTGCGCGCAGTCGACGGTGCGATGCCCATGCCCGCCGCGATCAGACGGGTGTCCTCGCCGTCGGCGACGCGGACCAGGACCTCGACCTCCCGGGGCGTGAGCATGGACAGCAACCGCTGCCCCTCGTCGTCCGGTTGCGCCGCAGGGTTGAGCAACTCGCTGAACGCCCCCTGCAGCAGCTGCGGCGCCACCGCCGCCTCCCCCGCCCTGGCCTTCATGATCGCCCGCTCGACACCCTCTATCCGCTCGTCATGCCGCACATAGCCGGAGGCCCCCGCCGCAAACGCCGCAGCGATCCCCCGCGGACTGGGCACCGGCCCCAGCACCAGCACAGCCACCTGCGGCCGCTCCCGCTTGATCCTCACCACCGGATCGAACATCCCCGGCTCCGCGGGCGTCGCAGTCCCCAACAGGCACACCTCAGGCGCCCGCGTGATCACCAGCTCCGCCGCCCCCGCGGCCGGCGCCGCCGCGGCCAGCACCCGGTGCCCCCTCAGCTTCAGCGCCGAAGCCAGCGCCTCCGCGAGCAATCGGTGGTCGTCGACCACCATGAGCCGCACTCCCATCGAGCAACCCCCCAAGTCCCCCAAGTCCCCCGGTCCCAGCCCCCAATGGAATCCCGGTGAACGTGAACGCCCCCTACGGAGCCCACCATGGATACCCACTGGCCGCGCGGACAGGAGCCCCCTCCCGGCTCCCCCGCCCTTCATGCCCCCGGAAGCTACACGCTTGTTCGACGTTACGCTCCCCCTACTGGTGAGAAGTGCCCCGGAACGGCGGTTTTTCTGGCTTTCCCCGCATTCGAGGACGATGAGACGGTACGCCGGTACGCACACGGCCCCGCTCCTGAAACAGGAACGGGGCCATGGTCGCCGGAGGGGTCAGCTCACTCGCCGGTCGTACCGAACGCGATCACATGAGCCTTCGGGTCGGCGGAACTCGTCAACTCGCTCGCGTACACGGCGGACATGTACAGACGCCCCTGCGAGTAGATGAACTCGGAGTACTCCGGAGACATCCGCGTCTCCACGTCCCGCACCGCCCGCGCCGCAGGATTCTCCAGCAGCTTCGTCTCCTTGAAGCTGCCACCGTCCACGCTGACGATCTGCCCGCCCTTGTCGTACGGCGGCTGCTTGTACGCGATCACGTTGCCGCCGTCCATCCGCAGCGGCGTGATCGTGTACCCGTCCCCCGCGTCCGCCCGCTGCCCGGTCTGCTTGCCGGTGGTCAGGTCGAAGGCGACGATCTCGTTGGTCCGGCCGCGCGCACCGCCGCTGCTGTGCTGCTCGGTCTCCACGTAGAGCCGGTCGTTGCCCACCACGACGCCCTTGCACTGCTCGATCGTGGTGACGCCGGAGCACTTGGCCGCGAACTGGTCGGCCGGGACGGAGATGCGGATGCGCAGCTTGCCGGTCTTGTTGTCGATGGCGAAGACGTCCGAGATGCCGATGGCGTCCGACTGCCCGGCCTCGGCGGCCACGACAAGCGGCTCGGTGGACACCACACTCGCGTACTCGACGCCCTCGGCCATCTTGTACTCGGAGATCACCTTCCCGGACTTCGGGTCGATGGTCTGGATGTGCAGCTGAGGCTGGTCGTAGGAACCGCACTTGCGCACGGCGACCAGCTTCTCGCCACCGGCGTACCCGAGGTCGTAGCAGCCGTCCTCGGCCTTCGGGACCCACAGCTGCTTGCCGGTCTCGAGGTCGAACGCGGTGCCGCCGCTCGTACCGCCGGCGGCGACCGTGCCGCCGCTGACGGTGATGTTGTCGAAGCGCAGCGGCCTGTCCTCCACCTCCGTGCTCTTCGTCCACAGCTTCTTGCCGGCGTCGAGGTCGATCGCCGCGACCTCGCTGCAGCCGTACGAAGGCCGTTCCTTGGTCGGCATGTCGGGCTGGAAGGCGACGGCCGTCAGCCCGTCCTCATTGACGTGCTTGCTGGCCTGGCAGACCGGCCCCGGCAGCTTGACGGTCCACAGCTTGGTGCCCTTGTCGCGGTCGTAGCCGACGATCTCGGCGACGCCGCTCTTGACGTACGCGTCGTCGGTCAGCCACGAGCCGGACACCACGACGCTGGTGTCGTCCTCGACGTCGGGTGCCTTGACCTGGAAGAGGACGTCGGCGTTGGTGTCGGCGGGCACCTTCTCGGTGCCGTCGGGGGCGTCGACACCGCCGCCTCCGTCGCCGTTGTCGCCGCCACCGGTGCCGCCGCTGGAGCTGGTGGTGTCGTCCTTGCCGCCCTCGTCACCGGACTTGGCGTACAGCACGCCACCGATGATCAGCGAGATCACCACGACGGCCGCCGCCACGATGACGGCGAGCTGCCCGCTGGACCGCTGCCCGCCACCACCCGGCCCGGCGGGCTGCATCGGCGCGGTCTGCTGCGGGTAGCCGTAGCCGGGCGGCTGACCGTAGGGGTTCGGCTGCTGGCCGTACGGGTTCTGCGGCTGCCCGTAGCCGGCGGGCTGCTGGCCGGGGTAGCCGTACCCGGCGGGCGGAGTGGGAGGTTGGCCCCCCTGGCCCCCCTGGGGTGCCTGCGGATAGCCGTACCCCTGCTGCTGGGCCCCGGGCGGCGGACCCTGCGGGGGCGGCGGCGTCTGCGCGGGCGGCGGCGGTGTCGGCGGGCCGAAGCCGCCCCCCTGCTGCTGGGGCGGCTGGTCCTGCGGCGGGCCGAACCCGCCCTGCGGGGGCTGGTTGGGCGGCGGAGGCGGCGGCTGGCTCATGGCGTGGGTACCTCAGGGGAGGGGGACGGCGGGCACGGCGGGGACGTGGGGTACGACGGCGAAGACAAGGACTGCCGCTCGGCTCACTTGCCGAAGGCGAGGATCAGCTTCTCCTTGGTCTCGTCGTTGCCGCTCAGCCGGGTGCTCGAGAGGTAGAAGCGCCCGTCGGCCCAGTCGAACGCCTTCGAGAAGAAGCCGTTCTCCACGTCCGCGGCGCCGGCCGGGTTCTGCAGCAGCGTCGTCGGCTTGGGGTTGCTGCCGCCCACCGGGATGGACACGACCTGGCCGCCCGCGTCGTACGACGGGTCGACGTAGGCGAGGAGCTTGCCGTCCTCGACCTTGATCGGCAGCATCGGCTCCTCGGCGGGGGACTTGACGCGCCACTTCTCCTTGCCGTTGGCCAGGTTGACCGCGACGATCTCGTTGGCCCCGGTGGTCGCCTTGGTCGGCATGTAGAGGGTGTCGGCGTCGGAGGCCACACCGCTGCAGCCCTGGAGGTCACGCTGGAGGATGGCCCAGCCGCACTGGGCGCCGATCTCCAGAGCGACCTCGACCTGCGAGCGGCGCTTGCCGTCGTCGCCCAGGGTGGAGATGTTCCACTGCTTCTTGTCCTCGTTGGTGCTGTAGAGCACCAGCGGGTCGAGGGAGAAGACGCGCGCGACCTTCCAGCCCTTGTCGAACTGCCAGGTCCACTTGACCTTGCCGGTCGCCGGGTCGAGCTCCTGCACCTCGTCGTGCTCGTTGCTGCCGGTGGCGTCGCAGCCCGCCACGGCGATCAGCTTGTCGCCGCCCGCGAAGGCATCCGGGAAGCACTTGTCGCCGAAACGGGTCTTGTCCCACAGCTTCTTGCCGCTGTTGACGTCGTACGCCGTGCCCGACTGCGAGCGGCCCACCATCAGCGTCTTGCCGGTGATGGACAGTTCGACGTCGAGCGTGCTGTCGAACAGCGCGCCGTTGGCGACCGAGGCCTTCCAGCCCTTGGTGCCGGTGTTGAGGTCGACCTGCTGGAGCTGGTTGCACTTGGCGCGGTCGCTGCTGCCGCTCATGTACGCGACGACGATCTTGTCGTCGGACGACTTCTGCGGGGTGACCGCGCAGATCTTCTGCGGGAAGGTGATCGGGTCCCAAGTGGACTCGCCGTCACCGACGTTGTAGGCGAAGAGCTGCTTGTACGCAGCCTTCACCGCGGCCTTGTCGGTGATCCACATGCCGGGGGCGTCGGCGCCGGAAGCGGGCGCGTCGGGCGCGGGCTTGTACCAGAGCACCTTCGAGTCGCCGGACTGACGCCCGCCGTTGAGGTTCTCCGGGTCGGCGCCGCCGCCGCTGTCACCGCCGCCCTCGGGATCGTCGGACGGGGACTCGGTGTTCTTCGAGTCACCGCTCTCCTGGGCGACCGGCTTCTTCGGGTCGTCGTCGCCACCGCTGGTCACCGCGTACACGCCGCCGCCGATGACGAGCAGCGCCGCCACCGCGGCACCGATGGCCAGGGCAGGCTTGCCCTTGAAGGGGTTGCGCGAGCCGGGCTGCGGGGCCCCGGGGGCGCCCGGGTACTGCGGCTGCCCCGGGTAGCCGTAACCCTGCGCGGGCTGCTGGCCGTAGGGACCGGGCTGCTGCTGATAGCCGTACTGCCCTGGCTGCTGCTGCGGCTGCCCGTACGGGCCGGACTGGTACGGGCCCGGCTGGGCCGGCGGCTGCTGCGGGTAGCCGTAGCCGGGCTGCGGGGCGCCGGGCGGCGGGCCCTGCGGGGGCGGCGGCGTCTGCGGCGGACCCTGCGGCGGCGGGGGTGTCTGGGGGGCGCCCTGCGGCGGGGGCGGGGTCTGCGGCGCGTCCTGCGGAGGCTGCGGGGCGCCGAAACCGCCCTGCCTCGGGTCCTGCGGTGCGCCGAAACCGCCCTGGGGCGGCTGGTTGGGCGGCTGGCTCATGAGCGGTTCCCCCTCGTGACCGGTGTGGTGCCACGTCATGTGCCGTCGCGTTTCCGCCACACCGACGGTTCTCAGACTGTTCTCAGACGGCTCTTTCTATCACCCGCCGACGACAGTGCACCGGGCCGTCTCTCCCCCTGTTCCCAAGGGAGAACCGGCTCGTGATGCCCCCGTTATGCGCCTTCACACGCCCTTCACGCGGGGCGCGTGTTGCCCTCGCGAGCCCCTCCGGGCGCCGCACCCGAGGCTGTTGCCCGTGCTACGCGTCCTCCGCAAGTTCCAGCCAGCGCAGCTCCAGCTCGTCCCGCTGGCCGGCCAAGTCCCGCAGTTCCGCGTCGAGTTCGGCGACCTTTCCGAAGTCGGTGGCGTGCTCGGCGATCTGCGCGTGCAGCTTGGTCTCCTTCTCGGAGACCTTGTCGAGCTGTCGCTCGATCTTCTGCAACTCCTTCTTGGCGGCGCGCACATCGGCGGCGTTCTTCTCCGGTACGGCCTTCTCGGCGGCCGGAGCGGACACCGCGCCGGCGGCGACCTGGGCCTCCATGCGGTGGCGGCGCTCCAGATACTCGTCGATGCCGCGCGGCAGCATCCGCAGGGTGGCGTCGCCGAGGAGGGCGAACACGCGGTCCGTGGTCCGCTCGACGAAGAACCGGTCGTGGGAGATGACGATCATCGAGCCCGGCCAGCCGTCGAGGACGTCCTCCAGCTGGGTGAGCGTCTCGATGTCGAGGTCGTTGGTGGGCTCGTCGAGGAAGAGGACGTTGGGCTCGTCCATCAGCAGGCGCAGCAGCTGGAGCCGGCGCCGCTCACCACCGGACAGGTCCCCGACCGGCGTCCACTGCTTCTCCTTGCTGAAGCCGAACGTCTCGCACAGCTGCCCGGCGGTCATCTCGCGCCCCTTGCCGAGGTCGACGCGCTCGCGCACCTGCGACACGGCTTCCAGCACCCGCAGGTTCGGGGCGAGCTCGCCGACCTCCTGGGACAGGTAGGCGAGCTTGACGGTCTTGCCGACGGCGATCCGCCCGGCGGCCGGCTGCACCTCGCCCTCCGTCCAGGACGCCTCGGCCATCGCCCGCAGCAGGGACGTCTTACCGGCGCCGTTGACGCCGACGAGACCGATCCGGTCCCCCGGGCCGAGCTGCCATGTCACATGCTTGAGCAGCACCTTGGGGCCGGCCTGGACGGTGATGTCCTCCAGGTCGAAGACGGTCTTCCCGAGGCGGGACGAGGCGAACTTCATCAGCTCGCTGCTGTCCCGGGGCGGGGGGACGTCCTTGATGAGCTCGTTGGCGGCCTCGACGCGGAAGCGCGGCTTGGACGTGCGCGCGGGGGCGCCGCGGCGCAGCCAGGCCAGCTCCTTGCGGACCAGGTTCTGCCGCTTGACCTCTTCGGTGGCGGCGATGCGCTCGCGCTCGGCGCGGGAGAAGACGTAGTCGGAGTAGCCGCCCTCGTACTCGTAGACGTCGCCCTTCTGCACGTCCCACATGCGCGTGCAGACCTGGTCGAGGAACCAGCGGTCGTGGGTGACGCACACGAGCGCCGAGCGGCGCTCGCGCAGGTGCTGGGCCAGCCAGGAGATGCCCTCGACGTCGAGGTGGTTGGTGGGCTCGTCGAGGACGACGAGGTCCTGCTCCTCGATGAGCAGCTTGGCGAGCGCGATCCGCCGCCGCTCGCCGCCGGACAGGGGGCCGATGACGGTGTCGAGGCCCTGCGGGAAGCCGGGCAGGTCGAGGCCGCCGAACAGGCCCGTGAGCACGTCCCGGACCTTGGCGTTGCCCGCCCACTCGTGGTCGGCCATGTCCCGGATGACCTCGTGCCGGACGGTCGCCTCGGGGTCCAGCGAGTCGTGCTGGGTGAGCACCCCGAGCCGCAGCCCGCCGGAGTGCGTGACCCGGCCGGTGTCGGCCTCCTCCAGCTTGGCCAGCATCCGGATCAGGGTCGTCTTGCCGTCGCCGTTGCGACCGACGACGCCGATGCGGTCCCCCTCGGAGACGCCGAGCGACACACCGTCGAGCAGGGCACGGGTGCCGTACACCTTGCTGACGTTCTCGACATTGACCAGATTGACGGCCATTTTTCTCCTGCCCAGGGGGTCGGTCAGCCTCCCAGCCTAGTCGGCCCGTACGACAGCCCCTGCGCCCCGGGGACCGGCGGCCCCGGGGCGCTGCGCCGTGGAGGGCGGCGTCAGCGGCGGGCGGCCGCCGCGCGGACCTCGGCGAGGAGGTCGTACATGACCTGGCCGGGGCATTCGGTGTCGAAGTAGTCGCGGTGACCGCCGACCGTGTTCGTGTCCTTCTTGGTGCCGTTGACGGGGTTGGTGTACGTCACCCTCGCCTGCGGGTCCAGGCCCTTGAACCGGGATATGACCTTGATCAGCCGGATCAGGGACGCCTTGGCCGCGTCCGTGGGGGCCTGCTGGTCGAGGTTGCCGATCAGGGCGATGCCTAGGGCGCCGGAGTTGTAGCCCACGGAGTGGAAGCCGGTGACGAGGTCGCCGTCCGGGTTGAAGGCGGGGATGCCGTCGTCGCCGGAGTAGCGGCCCTCGTAGACCGTGCCGGCCTCGTCGATGAGGAAGTGGTAGCCGATGTCGCCCCAGTCGTTGGTGATCGCGTGGAACTCGTAGATCGCGCGCACCGTCGCGGCCGGGTCGGGGTCGTCGTTGGGCGTCGCGGTGTGGTGGACCGTGATGATCTGGAGCGGGTAGTACGTCTCGGGCGAGTTGACCTTGCCGTCCTTGTACCGCTTGGACTCGTCGGCGCCCCAGGCCGGCCGCGAGAGGTAGCCGACGCCACGCACGCGCGTGGGCTCGCTCGGCACCTGGTAGGTGCGCTCGGGGCCGTCGGTGGTGTCGATGGCCAGCGAGCGCACGCCGTTGATGTCGCTCGGGGCCTTCACCTCGTAGGCCTTGGCGTTGTCGGCGGCGACCAGGGCGGTGCCGCCGTCCTCGACGGTCGCGCAGCCATGGGCCAGGTTCTGCCAGTTGCCGTCCGCGAGCCGGATGGCGGCGCCGTCCTTGGCGCAGGACCAGCGCACACCGACGTAGGAGGCGGCGAAGGCGGTGGTGGCCTCGCCGGTGCCGGTGGCGGCTTCGGTCCGGGTGGCGGGGAACTTCCGCGGCGTCGTGCCCGAACCACCGGAATCGGAGGTGGAGTTGTCCGTCTCGCCGGAGTCGCCCGCGGCGAACACCATCGGCGTCAGCGCGGTTCCGGCGGCCGCCGCCCCGCCCGCGGCCATCATGCCGCGACGGGACAGGGAGCGCTTTCTACGGTGAGACGGCTGGGCGGGGGTGGGGGATTCGGACACAGGAGTGCCCCCTTCCAGAAGTGCACTTGACGGTGAGCCGGGCACGACGGCCCGAAAGTTGAAACGTCAAGCGACCCTAAACGCCTCAGCGGCCCCACGGGTACTGCGATCGCAGTACTTCCGTGTGGAGATCGAGCGGAGAACGCGTACTTGTGAGTACGGCGTCACGCTCCGGCGGCCCGCACGACCGTGGCGCCCTGCGCGGGCCCGGACGCGGTGCGCGCCGCACGGCAAGTGCCGGACGCCCGCAGGGTGTCGGCCACCTTCTCCGCCGACTCGGCGTCCCGGGCGAGGAACGCCGTCGTCGGGCCCGAGCCGGAGACCAGCGCCGTGAGCGCACCGGCGGCGCGGCCGGCTGCGAGGGTGTCGGCCAGTTCCGGGAAGAGGGAGAGGGCGGCGGGCTGGAGGTCGTTGGAGACGGCCGCGGCGAGCGCGTCGGGGTCGCCCTTCGCGAGGGCGGCGAGGAGCGGCTCGGAGGCGACGGGCTCGGGGATGTCGGTGCCCTCGCCGAGCCGGTCGAACTCACGGAACACGGCCGGCGTCGACAGCCCCCGGTCGGCCATCGCGAACACCCAGTGGAAGGTGCCGCCCACGTCGAGCGTACGGAGCTTCTCGCCCCGCCCGGTGCCGAGAGCCGCACCGCCGACCAGACTGAACGGCACGTCGCTGCCCAACTCGGCGCAGATGTCGAGGAGTTCCTCGCGGGAGGCGTGCGTACCCCACAGCGCGTCGCAGGCCAGCAGCGCCCCCGCGCCGTCCGCGCTGCCGCCCGCCATGCCGCCGGCGACCGGGATGTCCTTGGCGATGTGGAGGTGGACGGCGGCGTCCAGACCACGGCGTTCCGCAAGGGCGAGCGCCGCGCGGGCGGCGAGGTTCGTACGGTCGAGGGGGACCTGGTCGGCGTCGGGGCCGTCACAGGTGACCCGCAGCCCGTCGGGCGAGGGGGTCACGGTGACCTCGTCGTACAGGCCGACCGCCAGGAAGACGTTGGCCAGGTCATGAAAGCCGTCGGGCCGCGCGGCGCCGACCGCGAGCTGGACGTTGACCTTGGCGGGGACCCGTACGGTGACGCTCGCGCTCACTTACTCGGACTCCTTGTGCTGGTCGGCGGGCCGGGCGGGGGGCTCCGCGGGCGCCGCCTTGTGCTCGGCGATCCGTACGAACTCCTCGACCGTCAGGGCCTCTCCGCGGGCCTGCGGTGAGACGCCGGCCGCGACGAGGGCCTGCTCGGCGGCTGCCGCCGACCCCGCCCAGCCGGCGAGCGCGGCACGCAGCGTCTTGCGGCGCTGCGCGAAGGCGCCGTCGATGACGGCGAAGACCTCGCGCCGGGAGGCGGTGGTCTTGATCGGCTCGGCGCGCCGGGTCAGGGACACCAGCCCGCTGTCGACGTTCGGCGCGGGCCAGAAGACGTTGCGTCCGATGGCGCCGGCCCGCTTGACCTCGGCGTACCAGTTGGCCTTGACCGAGGGGACGCCGTACACCTTCGAACCGGGCGGGGCGGCCAGCCGGTCGGCGACCTCCGACTGCACCATGACGAGGGTGCGTTCGATGCTCGGGAAGGTTTCGAGCATGTGGAGGAGGACCGGGACGGCCACGTTGTAGGGGAGGTTGGCGACCAGCGCGGTGGGCGGCGGGCCGGGCAACTCGGTGACCTGCATCGCGTCGGAGTGCACCAGCGCGAACCGGTCGGCGCGCTCCGGCATGCGGGCCGCGATGGTCGCGGGCAGCGCGCCGGCGAGGACGTCGTCGATCTCGACGGCGGTGACGCGGTCGGCCGCCTCCAGCAGCGCCAGGGTGAGCGAGCCGAGGCCGGGTCCCACCTCGACCACCACGTCGTCGGGGCGGACGTCCGCGGTGCGGACGATGCGGCGGACCGTGTTCGCGTCGATCACGAAGTTCTGGCCGCGCTGTTTGGTGGGGCGCACACCGAGGGCGGCCGCCAGTTCACGGATGTCGGCGGGGCCCAGGAGGGCGTCGGGGGTGGGGCTGCTCACCCGACAAGGGTACGGGGCGGTACAGCTGCCACCGGCCGCCCGTCACCGCACGCGGCTCACCCGTGCAACCGCTCCCCGCAGTGCGGCCAGGGACTCGCCCCCTGCCGCACATAGAGCTTCTTCGCCCGTGCCGTCTGTTCCGCCGCCGGCGCGTCCTGCGGGCGGCCCTTGCCGCCGAGGCTCCGCCAGGTGTGCGTGTCGAACTGGTACAGCCCGCCGTACGTCCCGGACGAGTCCACGGCGTCCGCCCGCCCCCCGGACTCGCACGCCGCGAGGCCCTGCCAGTTCAGGCCTCCCGCGCCGCTCACGGATGTCGGCAGCGGCTTGGTGCCGACCTTCACCACCTGCGTCCGCGGCTCGCGCACCACCTCGGACTTCGTCCGCCGCGGCTTCTGCCGGACGCCGTTGACGGTGCGCAGGGAGTACGTGACCCGCCGCAGCCCCAGCTGCCCCGCCCGCTCGACGACCTCCGTGCCCTTGAAGACCGTGGGGTCCTCGATCCGCTGCTCGGCGAACTGGATCGCCTCGTCGCGGATCTCCTTGCGGCCGGTGATCCGCAGGACCGTGACGGTCTGCCCGTCGCGCGGGAAGCTCTCGGGCGGGACGGACGTCGCGTCCTGGCCACGCAGGGTGATGCCGGCCTGCTCCACGACCTCGCTCACGGTCGCCGCGTTCGTACGGATGGTGCGCGCCCGCCCGTCCGCCATGACCGTCACCGCCCGCTCGGTGCGCACATCCAGCGCGAGCCCTTCACGCCCGATACGTCTGGAGCGCGACGCCGAGACATACGCCCCCTCCGCGCGCACCCCGATCTGCCGGAGCGCCGCCTCCACCGTGCGCTCCGTCGTCCACACCTCGCGCCGCTGGCCGTCGAGCGTGAGCCGCACGGGGCGGCCGTAGCGCACCGCGATCTCGTCACCGCTGGTGAGCGCCGCATCGGGAGCGGGCGCCACCACGTCGTGCGCGCCGACGTCGACGCCCTGCTCGGTGAGCAGTTCGGTGACGTCGTCCGCGAAGGTGTGCAGCGTGCGCGGTGTGCCGTCGACGCTCAGCTCGATCGCCTTGTCCTCGGCGACGAAGGCGCTCGTGCCGCCCGCGAGGAACGCCACGACCAGCGCCTGCGGGACGAGCCGGCGCATGGGCCCGTCCCCTCGCTCGGCGACCTTTCCCCTGCGCCGGTGCGCGGCTCGACGTCCGCTCCTGGGGCGCACCACCGGCTCGTACGCCTCCTCGTACGCCGTCTCGGACGCCTCGTAGGCGGGCCGGCAGGTGTCCTCATACGTGGGGTAGGCGGTGCCGTATGTGCTGTATGTGCCGTACGCGTCGTGCGTCGCGTACGGCCCCTGCACCCCGTACCCCAGCGTCTGCGCGGTGTGCGGGTCGAAGCCGCCGTACGCCGGGGGCTCGTGGGCCGGGCTCGGGCCATACGTCTCGAACTGCGCGTTGCTCACGACGACACGCTCCAGCTGAGGGGTCCGTTCAGGGCCCCCAGAACCTAGCGGAGCGTCGATTACTCTCCAAGGCGACGCGACTACGCACAGTTGCGACCGGGTCGAGGTGGACCCGTGCGAGCGTTATCGAGCGGTTATCCGTCAGTAGCCGAAGGCATGTGCCGTGTTCGAGCCCAGGGCCGCCGCCAGCGCGTCCTCGTCGATCCCCCGTACGGCGGCCATGGCGCGCACCGTGATCGGAATGAGATACGGAGCGTTGGGCCGTCCGCGGTACGGGGCCGGCGTGAGGAACGGAGCGTCGGTCTCCACGAGGAGCAGTTCCAGCGGGGCCACCGTCACCGCGTCCCGCAGATTCTGGGCGTTCTTGAAGGTGACGTTGCCGGCGAAGGACATGAAGTATCCGGCGCGGGCGCACACCTGGGCCATCTCGGCGTCCCCGGAGTAGCAGTGGAAGACGGTCCGCTCCGGGGCGCCCTCCTCCTTCAGCACCCGCAGCACATCCGCATGGGCCTCGCGGTCGTGGATGACGAGGGCCTTGCCGTGCCGCTTGGCGATCTCGATGTGGGCGCGGAAGGACGCCTCCTGCGCCTCCTTGCCCTCGGGCCCGGTGCGGAAGTAGTCGAGGCCGGTCTCGCCGACGCCCTTGACCTGCGCGAGCGCGGCCAGGCGGTCGATCTCGGCGAGGGCCTCGTCGAGCGCCCGCGCACCACCCGGCTCACGCGCCCCCTGCCGCGACCAGCCGTCCGGGTCCCCGTGCACGATGCGCGGCGCCTCGTTCGGGTGCAGGGCGACGGTCGCGTGCACGGCGTCGTACTGCGCCGCCGTCTCGGCCGCCCACTGCGAGCCGCGTACATCACAGCCGACCTGCACGACCGTGGTCACGCCCACCGCCGCGGCTTTGGCGAGCCCCTCCTCGACCGTGCCGGACTGCATGTCGAGGTGGGTGTGCGAGTCGGCGACCGGCACCCGCAGCGGTTCCGGGAGCGGCGGGGCGGCGTGCTTGTCGGCGGCGTTCGAAGGCATGCCCCGATCCTACGAAAGGGGCATGCCCGAGCGGCCGGGTGCTCGGCTCAGCTCGCCCTGCGGTGGAAGACGTGCAGAAGATCGGACAGGTGCCAGTGGTGGTGCGGTTCGGCCGGCGCCGACGCCGCGTCCGACCCGGGCTCGGGCTCCGCCTTCGGCTGGGTGGGGATCGGGCCGGCGCGGTGCAGGGAGTTCTGCACGGAGGACACCTGGCCGGGCCGCATGATCCGCACGACGTGGCCGTCGCAGTTGTGACACGTGGGCCGGCTCAGCGGGGACGGCACCACCTGGCCGTTCGCCACGTACACGACGAACTCCCGTCCGTCACCGTCCATGTGGTGCTCTATCTCGTACGACTGCTCCCAGCCATGCCCGCAGCGCATGCAGGCGAACGAATACGACTCGTGGACGACGGCGGTCGCGGCGCTGCGAAGGCCCGTGGTCTGCTGTGCGATCTCACTCATGCCAGCTCCTGTGGTCCGCTGGGTGGGACGGGTCGCGTCCCACAACCCAGTGGACTCCTCCGCAGGAGTGAACGCACGGGATCTGTCCAGTGTTGGCGCCGACTTGGACGTTCCTTGCCGAAAGGGCCGTGTTGCTTTACCCCGGCATGGGGCGCACGCTCATGCGATATACGCCCTGCTCACACGGCATTTCACGCCCCCGCCTTCTTGGCCGCCACCACGGCGTCGAAGACCTCCCTCTTGGGCACCCCGGCCTCCGCCGCGACCGCCGCGATGGCCTCCTTGCGCCGCTCCCCCGCCTCTTCGCGGATGCGAACCCGCCGTACGAACTCGGCGGCGTCGACCTCCTCGGCCCCCTTCTCGGGCGCCCCCTCGACGACGACGGTGATCTCCCCGCGCACGCCCTCGGCCGCCCACTCGGCCAGCTCCCCGAGCCCGCCGCGCCTGACCTCCTCGTACGTCTTGGTCAGCTCCCGGCACACGGCGGCCCGCCGCTCGGCGCCGAACACCTCGGCCATCGCGGCGAGCGTGTCGTCGAGCCGGTGCGGCGCCTCGAAGTAGACGAGGGTGCGCCGCTCCCCGGCCACCTCCTTCAGGCGCGAGAGCCGCTCCCCCGCCTTGCGCGGCAGGAACCCCTCGAAGCAGAACCGGTCGACGGGCAGCCCGGACAGGGCGAGCGCGGTCAGCACCGCGGACGGCCCCGGCACCGCGGTGACCTTGATGTCCTTCTCCACCGCCGCCGCGACCAGCCGGTACCCGGGGTCGGACACCGACGGCATCCCCGCGTCGGTCACCAGCAGCACCCGCGAGCCCTCGAGGAGCGCCTCGACCAGCTCGGGCGTCCGGGCCGCCTCGTTGCCCTCGAAGTACGACACGACCCGCCCGGCCGGCTGCACGCCCAGCGCCTGGGTGAGGCGCCGCAGCCGCCGGGTGTCCTCGGCGGCGACCACGTCCGCGCCGGCCAGCTCCTCGACCAGCCGGGGCGGGGCGTCCTTGACGTCGCCGATGGGAGTGCCTGCCAAAACAAGGGTTCCTGTCACGTTTCCATCCTCGCAGGGCGCATCCGCGCGACTGTCACAGACGTGTTCCCTACGATGGCGCGGTGACCAGTACCGCGTCCTCCACGGACACCCGGCAGGGCCAGGCGATCCACGAGCAGCGGCCGTCGTGGCAGCAGCGGCTGCGCCGATTCGGCTACACGGCGGCGCCCGCCGGCGACGTCCGCGACCGGCTCGTGCCGCCGTATGTTCAGCCAAGCCCGCGGATGTGGCAGTTCCTCGGCGTGCCGCGCCCGCTCGCCGAGCGGATCGCACGCTGGTCGGGCTGGGTCGGTCCGCTGCTGGTGACGCTGCTGGCGGGAGTGACGCGGTTCTGGAACCTGGGCAACCCGAAGGCCGTGATATTCGACGAGACGTACTACGCGAAGGACGCCTGGGCGCTCGTCCACCGCGGTTTCGAGGTCAACTGGGACAAGAACGCCAACGACCTGATCCTCAAGGTCGGCGACCAGGTCCAGATCCCGACGGACGCGGCGTACGTGGTGCATCCGCCGGTCGGCAAGTACGTCATCGGGCTCGGCGAGCTGATGTTCGGGTTCAACCCGTTCGGCTGGCGGTTCATGACGGCGCTGCTGGGGACGCTGGCCGTGCTGATGCTGTGCCGCATCGGCCGCCGTATCTTCCGCTCGACGTTCCTGGGCTGCCTCGCGGGCACGCTGATGGCGGTGGACGGGCTGGCCTTCGTGATGGCCCGCACCTCGCTGCTCGACGGGGTGCTGATGTTCTTCGTGCTGGCGGCGTTCGGCTGCCTGGTCCTCGACCGGGACCGGGCGCGCGCGAAACTCGCGGCCGCGCTCCCGGCCGACCCCGACGGCCTGGTCCGCCCCGACGCAGACATCGCCGAGACCCTGCGCCTCGGCTGGCGCCCCTGGCGCTGGACGGCGGGCCTGATGCTGGGCCTGGCCATCGGCACCAAGTGGAACGGCCTGTACTTCCTGGTCGCGTTCGGCCTGATGACGGTCCTCTGGGACGTCGGCGCCCGCAAGGTCGCCGGTGCCCGCCACCCCTACGTGGCGGTGCTCAAGCACGACCTGGGCTTTGCCTTCCTGGCGACCGTGCCGGTGGCGATCGTCACCTACATCGCCTCCTGGGCGGGCTGGATCCTCTCCCCCACGGACGGCAGCGGCGGCTACTACCGCGACTGGGCGAGCGCGAACGGCCGCACCAGCAGCTGGTCCTGGCTGTTCCCCGACTGGTGGCTGAGCCTGTGGCACTACGAGCACCAGGTGTACGACTTCCACGTGGGCCTGTCGTCCCCGCACACCTACCAGTCCAACCCGTGGAGCTGGCTGGTCGTCGGCCGCCCGGTGTCGTACTTCTACGAGTCCCCCACACCCGGCAAGGACGGCTGTCCCGTCGACGCGGGCGAGAAGTGCGCCCGCGAGGTGCTGGCCCTCGGCACGCCGCTGCTGTGGTGGGTGGCCGCCTTCGCGGTCCTGTACGTCCTGTGGCGCTGGGCCTTCCGCCGCGACTGGCGCGCCGGCGCCATCGCCTGCGGGGTCGTGGCCGGCTATCTGCCCTGGTTCCTCTACCAGGAACGCACCATCTTCTTCTTCTACGCCATCGTCTTCCTGCCCTTCCTCTGCCTCGCCATGGCCATGCTCCTGGGCGCGATCATCGGACCGCCACGCGCCGGAGACACCCGCCGGGTGGCGGGCGCCACGGGCGCGGGCGTGCTGGTGCTGCTGATCGCCTGGAACTTCATCTACTTCTGGCCGATCTACACGGGCACCGCGATCCCGGTCGACGACTGGCGGTCGCGGATGTGGCTGGACACCTGGGTCTGACCGGCCGAACCGTCACTCTTCGGTCAATAGTTCGGCCAACAAAAGAAAACACCTCTCACACCTTTCCCCCACGCCACTTACAGTGCGGTGGACGAAAACGGGGAGGGGACCATGTCCAAGGGGGTCAAAGTCGCCGTCATAGGCGGCGTGTTCGCCGTGATGGTGGGCGGTGCCGGGTACGGCGCGTACAACATCATGTCGGCGTTGAACGGCGGCGGAGCGACCGGACAGGGCGGGGCCGCGCCGGTACGGTCCGGGCCGCCGAGCGCGGATGAGGTCGAGGAGACCACCACGAAGTTCTTCTCGGCCTGGGAGAAGGGGCAGGCGACGCAGGCGGCGGAGCTGACGAACAACAACGCGGCAGCCGCCTCGGTGCTCAGGTCCTACGGCCAGGACGCCCACATCACCGGCGTGCGGATCACGCCCGGCAAGGCGAACGGCGACACCGTGCCCTACACCGTGAAGGCAAAGGTGTCGTACGCCGGCAAGTCCGAGCCGCTGTCCTACAAGAGCGAGCTCACCGTCGTTCGCGGCCGCACCACCGGGCGGGCCCTCGTGGACTGGCAGCCCACCGTGATCCACCCGCAGCTGAAGAGGAACGATCGCCTCGTCACCGGCGAGGCCGCCGCCCCGCCCATCGAGGCCGTCGACCGCAACGACACCGTGCTGACGAAGGAGAAGTACCCCTCCCTCGGCCCGGTCCTGGACACCCTGCGCGACAGGTACGGCAGCAAGGCGGGCGGCTCCCCCGGCGTCGAGCTGGCGATCCGGCACGCCGACGAGTCGCCGGACACCTCGCTGCTGACCCTCACGAAGGGCAAGCCGGGCAAGCTGCGGACGACACTCAGCGCGAGCGTGCAGGCAGCCGCAGAGAAGGCGGTGAAGCGGTACGCCGAGTCCTCCGTCGTGGCCCTCAAGCCGAGCACCGGCGAGGTGCTGGCGGTGGCGAACCACCGTGAGGACGCCTTCAACGCGGCCTTCGAGGGACGCGTCCCGCCCGGCTCCACGATGAAGATCATCACCGCGGCGATGCTCATCGACAACGGCGTGACCACGATGAACGGCCCCGCGCCCTGCCCGGACACGGCGACCTGGCAGAGCCAGACCTTCAAGAACCTCACGGGCCTCAAGCCCGACGAGACCGCGGGCGCCACGCTCGCAGGCGGCTTCGCACGCTCCTGCAACACGGCCTTCATCAAGCTCGTCGACGAGGATCCGCTCACCGACGCCTCGCTGACGACGGAGGCCCAGGAGCGGTTCGGGCTCGGCGGCGACTGGAAGACCGGCGTCAGCTCCTTCGACGGCAGCGTCCCCGCGGCCACCGGCCCGGACCGCGCCGCGAACGCCATCGGCCAGGGCCAGGTCCAGATGAACCCGCTGAACATGGCGTCGGTCACGGCCACCGCGATCACCGGCGAGTTCCGGCAGCCGTATCTGGTCTCCCCCGACCTCGACGACCGGCGACTCGCCACCGCCAAGGGGCTGCCGGCGGGCACCGCCTCCCAGCTGAAGCAGATGATGCGGCTGGCCGCGACCGCCCCCCAGGGCACCGCCGTGCAGGTCATGTCCGGGCTCGGCGGCGACATCGGCGCCAAGACCGGGTCCGCCGAGGTCGACGGCGAGGCCACCTCCGACAGCTGGTTCACCGGTTTCCGCAACGATGTGGCGGCCGCGGCCATGTCCCAGCAGGGCGGCCACGGCAGCGACGCGGCCGGGCCGATTGTCGCAGCCGTGCTACGAGGGTCCGCGTGAACTTATCCCTCGCGGCACGGGACTCTAGGGTGGTCGTCGTCGTTGGTATGCGTGAGGCAGGCGGGGCAGGCGGGGGCCCCTGGAATACGCGAGGGAACGGAAAGCAGTGGGCAACAGAAGGCGCGTCGCCGAGCGACGGAAGACCAACCCCGCCGTGCTCGGCGGGATGATCGCCGTGGTTCTCGGCGGCGCCGGGCTCGGCGTCTACGCGCTGCTCGGCAGCGGAGCCGCCGCCGAGAACGGTGCGCAGTCGTCGAGCTCGGAGAAGGCCAAGGCCGTCAAGACCGGCCCGCTGTCGGCGAAGGAGGTCACGACCGCGGCCCGGGAGTTCCTCACCGCCTGGCAGCAGGGCAAGGTGACCGAGGCCGCCGCCGCCACGGACGACGCGACGGCCGCCAAGGCCCTGCTGGCCGGCTACGCCAAGGACGCCCACATCGAGGACGTCACCCTCACCGCCGGCACCCGCACCGGCGCCAAGGTCCCCTTCGCCGTGAAGGGCACGGTGTCGTACAAGGGGACCAGCAAGCCGCTGACCTACGACAGTTCGCTGACGGTCGTGCGGCGGGCCGCGGACGGCAAGCCGCTCGTCGGCTGGCACTCCGCGGTCGTTCACCCCGACCTGAAGGACGGCGACACCCTCGTCACCGGCGAGTCCGGCACCCCGCCGGTCAAGGCCCTCGACCGGGACGGCGGTGAGCTGACGGAGGACGAGTACCCGTCGCTGGGGTCGGTCCTGGACGGGCTGCGCGAGAAGTACGGCGAGAAGGCGGGCGGCAAGGCGGGCATCGAGCTCCAGGTGATCCGGGGCAAGGAGTCCAAGAAGGCCGAGCTGTCCGACAAGACCCTGGTGGAGCTGAGCAAGGGCACGCCGGGCACGGTGGAGACGACGCTGAACCCGACGCTGCAGGCAGCCGCGGAGAAGCAGGTGGCCACCAGGCCGAAGGCGTCCGTGGTCGTGCTGCGCCCCTCGACCGGCGAGATCATGGCGGTCGCGAACTCCTCGCACGGCTTCAACATCGCCTTCCAGGGCTCCCTCGCGCCCGGCTCCACGATGAAGGTCATCACCTCGTCGCTGCTGATCGAGAAGGGTCTCGCGGCGGCGGACAAGGAGCACCCCTGCCCGAAGTACTTCACGTACGGGCACTGGAAGTTCCAGAACGACGACAAGTTCGAGATCAAGGGCGGCACCTTCAAGGCGAGCTTCGCCCGCTCCTGCAACACCGCCTTCATCAGCCAGGCCCCCGAGCTGGACAACGACAGCCTGACCAAGCAGGCCCAGCAGGTCTTCGGCCTCTCCCTGAACAACTGGTCCGTCGGTGTGCCCACCTTCGACGGCGCCGTCCCGGTCCAGTCGCAGGCCCAGATGGCCGCCTCGCTGATCGGCCAGGGCGGGGTGCGGATGAACCCGCTGAACATGGCGTCGGTCTCCGCGACCATCAAGACGGGTACCTTCAAGCAGCCGTACCTGGTGGCTCCGAGCGTCGACGACCGCACGCTCGCCACGGCCTCCCGCACGATGTCCGCGTCCGCGCTGTCGCAGCTGCGCGAGCTGATGTCCTACACGGCGGCCTACGGCACTGCGGCCGAGGCGATGTCCGGGGTGACCGGTGACGTCGGCGCGAAGACCGGCTCGGCGGAGGTCGACGGCCAGAAGAATCCGAACGGCTGGTTCACCGCGTACCGCAATGACCTCGCGGCGGCGGGCGTCGTCCAAGCGGGTGGCCACGGCGGCGAGACGGCGGGCCCGATCGTGGCGGAACTGCTGAAGCTGGGCGGCTGAGACTCAGCTCCGCAGCTGAGCCTGAGCCTCACGCTCGACGGGGGCGGCGGGTGCGGCGGCCAGGTACGTCCGCCGCAGGAACCGCATCAGGGCCTTCATGTCGAACTGCACCACCGAGACACCCTCTGCGGAGTGGAACTCCACCACGGCCTGCACCCGGCCGCACGGCCACACCCGTATCTCTCCGCTGCCCGCGGGGGCGCGCAGCCCCTGTTCCAGCAGGGCGCGCGAGAAGGTCCACTCGTGTGCCTGGCGGCCGGGCAACCGGACACACACCGCGCGCGGGTCGGTCTCGGGGTCGTACTTCAGGACGACCGGAACGGCGTCCTGTTCCTCCACCAGGAGGTCCGCGTCCGTGACGATATGGGCTCGCGCATACTGCTCGACTACGGACATCGGACGACCCCTTTACCGTGCGTCACATACGCGGAAACCATGCATCCGCTTCCCCTTAAATGTCCCATATTTCCGGGATTACACCCTCCGGAGCGGCTTATCTCGTGTTTACAACAGAGAGTGAGACGCTCTTGCAAAGAGTTCGCATCAAGCCACACCATCGAAGGGTGCACGTACCTGACGGATTCATAGACGCCCCGACCTCCGCCGTGACCGGAGTGGTCGCCGCGGCCGCGGTCGCCGTGAGCCTGCGCGGCGCGCGCCGTGAGCTCGACGAGCGCACGGCCCCGCTGGCGGGCCTGGTGGCCGCGTTCATCTTCGCGGTGCAGATGCTCAACTTCCCCGTCGCGGCCGGGACCAGCGGACATCTGCTCGGCGGCGCCCTCGCCGCGATCCTCGTCGGCCCCTACACCGGCGCGCTGTGCATCTCCGTCGTCCTGCTGATGCAGGGCATCCTCTTCGCGGACGGCGGCCTCACCGCGCTCGGCGTGAACATCACCAACATGGCGATCGTCGGCGTCGTCGTCGCCTACGCCGTCTTCCGGGGCCTGGTGAAGGTCCTGCCGAAGACCCGGCGCTCGATCACCGCGGCCTCCTTCGTCTCCGCCCTGGTGTCGGTGCCGGCCGCGGCGCTCGCGTTCACCCTGCTGTTCTGGATCGGCGGCACCACCGACGTCCCGATCGGCAAGGTCGCCACCGCCATGGGCGGCGTCCACCTCCTGATCGGCATCGGCGAGGCCGCGATCACCGCGCTGACGATCGGCGCCGTCATCGCCGTACGGCCGGACCTCGTCCACGGCGCCCGTGATCTGCGCCGGCCGCTGAAGCTGCGGGTCGGCGGCGAGCTCGTCGACGCTCCCGGGGCCGAGGCGGAGCAGCCGGTCGCGGCCCGGACCTCGCGCCGCACCCTGTGGATCAGCGGTCTGGCCACCTCCCTCGTCCTCGCCGGGTTCGTCAGCTTCTACGCCTCCGCCAGCCCCGACGGTCTGGAGAAGGTCGCCGAGGACAAGGGCTTCATCGAGTCCGCCGAGGAGCACGCGGGCGCCGACTCCCCGCTGGCCGACTACGGCGTCAAGGACGTCGACAACGTCCGGCTGTCCGGCGGCCTCGCCGGCGTGATCGGCGTCGGCGCGACCGTCGTCGCGGGCACCGGCATCTTCTGGGCGGTGCGCAGGCGCCGTACGGACGAGGCGGCCGACGTGTCGCCCACGAGCACGAGCGTCTGAGACCCGACATGGGTGCCGGGCACGCGCACAAGCTCTACCGGCACGGGCACTCGCCCGTGCACGGCCTGCCGCCGCACACCAAGCTCGCCGCGACGTTCGCGTTCGTGGTGGTCGTGGTGTCGACGCCGCGGGAGGCGATGTGGGCGTTCGGCCTGTACGCCGTGCTGCTCACGCTCGTCGCCGTCGTCGCGCGCGTGCCCGCCGGGTTTCTGCTCAAGCGGCTGCTGATCGAGGTGCCGTTCGTCGCGTTCGCGGTGCTGCTGCCGTTCGTGGCGGAGGGCGAGCAGGTCGAGGTGCTGGGCATGTCGCTGAGCGTCAGCGGACTGTGGGGCGCCTGGAACGTGCTCGCGAAGGGCACCCTGGGCGTCGCCGCCTCCGTGCTCCTCGCCTCCACCACCGAGCTGCGCGAACTCCTGCTGGGCCTGCAGCGGCTGAAACTGCCGCCCCTCCTCGTGCAGATCGCGTCCTTCATGATCCGGTACGGCGATGTCATCGCCGACGAGATGCGGCGGATGCGCATCGCACGGGAGTCACGCGGCTTTGAAGCGAAGGGCGTGCGGCACTGGGGCGTGCTCGCGAAGTCGGCGGGCGCGCTGTTCATCCGGTCCTACGAGCGGGGTGAGCGCGTGCATCTGGCCATGATCAGCCGGGGGTACGCCGGTTCGATGCCGGTGATCGACGAGGTGACCGCGTCCCGGGCGCAGTGGTCGTACGCCCTCGCGCTGCCCTTCGCCGCCCTTGTCGTCTGCGTGTTGGGATGGGCCCTGTGAGTACTGCTTCCCTGGAGGTCTCCGGCCTCGCCTTCGCCTACCCCGACGGCCACCAGGCCCTGTTCGGCGTGGACTTCACCATCGCGCGCGGCGAGCGGGTCGCGCTGCTCGGCCCGAACGGCGCCGGCAAGACGACCCTCGTCCTGCACCTCAACGGCATCCTGACCGGCGGCACCGGCAGCGTGAAGGTCGCGGGACTGCCCGTCGGCAGGCAGCACATGGCCGAGATCCGGCGCCGGGTCGGGATCGTGTTCCAGGACCCGGACGACCAGCTGTTCATGCCGACGGTCCGCGAGGACGTCGCCTTCGGGCCGGCGGCGGCCGGACTGAAGGGTCCTGAGCTGGAGGAACGGGTCGACCGGGCGCTGGAGCGGGTCGGCATGGCCGAGTTCAAGGACCGTCCGCCGCACCACCTCTCCTTCGGCCAGCGGCGCCGGGTCGCGGTGGCGACCGTCCTCGCGATGGAACCGGAGATCCTCGTCCTGGACGAGCCGTCCTCCAACCTGGACCCCGCCTCCCGCCGCGAACTGGCCGACATCCTGCGCTCGTTGGACGTCACCGTCCTGATGGTCACGCACGACCTGCCGTACGCCCTTGAGCTGTGCCCGCGCTCCCTGGTCCTGAGCGAGGGCGTGATCGCGGCGGACGGGAAGACGGCCGAACTCCTCGCGGACGACGAGCTGATGCGCGCCCATCGCCTGGAGCTGCCGTTCGGATTCGACCCGCGGTCCGTGACAATGGGCGCGTGACGCATCAAGAGGACGCGGGGTCGCTGTCCCTGGACGACCAGCTCTGCTTCGCGCTGTACGCCGCCCAGCGGGCGGTGACGGCCGCCTACCGACCGCTCCTCGACGAACTCGGCCTCACCTACCCGCAGTACCTCGTGCTGCTGGTCCTGTGGGAGCGGGGCGAGACGACGGTGAAGGAGCTGGCCGCCGCGCTGCGCCTCGACTACGGCACCGTCTCCCCCCTGCTGAAGCGGCTGGAGGCGGCCGGCCTGGTACGGCGTGAGCGGTCGGCGCGGGACGAGCGGTCCGTGCTCGTGGCCGTCACCGGGCGCGGTCAGGAGCTGCGGGAGCGCGCGAAGTGCGTGCCCGGCTCACTGCTCACCGCGACGGGGCTCGACGCGGCGGGAGTCGCGCGACTGCGCGAGGAGTTGTGGCAGCTCGCGCACCGAGCACACCCCACCGCGGACCCCACCCCCTGAACTCGGGTTACCCCCGGTTCCCACCCCCTGGTAACGACGCCCGACCTACCGGCCAGTACCTTGTGCACGATGTACTTGTGCGCGCCTTTTCCGATGCGCGCTGTCTGGGGGGAGGGCCAACCATGACCGACGAGGGCACCGTCGCCGACACCCGTCCGACGAAGATCATGTACGTCGCCGAGGCCACCGCGCACGGCGGCCGGGACGGCTATGTCACCAGCCAGGACGGCCAGATCGAGCTCAAGGTCGCGATGCCCCCGGAACTGGGCGGCGACGGCAACGGCACCAACCCCGAGCAGCTGTTCGCCGCCGGCTACAGCACCTGCTTCCACAACGCGCTGATCCTCGTCGGCAACCGCGAGGGCTACGACCTCACCGGCTCCACGGTCGCCGCGAAGGTCGGCATCGGCCCCAACAAGCAGCGCGGCTACGGCCTCGCGGTCGCGCTCAGCGTCTCCCTGCCGGTGCTGGACGCGGGTCTCGCCGCCAAGCTGGTGGACGCGGCGCACGAGATCTGCCCGTACTCCAACGCCACCCGCGGCAACATCGACGTCACGATCCTGCTCGGCTGAGGCCCCGCTCTCTCAGCACCTGGAATTCGTTCGTGACACACGTATCCGACGGCTAGCCTGCCGGGCATGACGTCCTCGGAAGCATCGGAATCACATGCCCACCCACGTTTCGCCGAGGCTCTGCACGAGCTCGGGCTGAGCGGCCTGAACGCCCGGATGCGCCGGTTCCCGGACGCGACCCGTACCGCGGCCGAGGCCGCCGCCGCGATCGGGTGTGAGCTCAGTGAGATCTGCAAGTCGCTGATCTTCGCGGCGGACGGGGTCCCCGTGCTCGTCCTGATGGACGGGGCGTCCCGGGTCGACCTGGAGCTGGTGCGGAAGGAACTCGGCGCCGAGAAGGTCACCCGCGCCAAGGCCGACGTCGTACGGGAGACCACCGGGTACGCCATCGGAGGCGTACCGCCCTTCGGGCACCGTACGAAGACACGCGTGCTCGCCGATCGGTCGCTGCTCGGGCACGACGTCGTCTGGGCCGCCGCCGGGAATCCGCACGTGGTGTTCCCCATGGCACCCCTGGACCTGGTCGCCCATGCCGGTGCCACCCTGGCGGACGTGCGCGAGCAGCCTTCGTGACCCCGCTGGTCACGGCCGCCGTCCTGCTCGCGGCCGTCACGCACGCCGGCTGGAACGCCATCGCCCACAAGATCACCGACAAGCTGGTGGGGTTCACGCTCATCGCCGGTGGCGGGGTGGTGATCGGGCTGGCCCTCATGCCCTTCGGGGCGTTCCCGGCGGCCGAGGCGTGGCCGTATCTGTTCGCCTCCGCCCTCGTCCACATCGTCTACTTCGCGCTGCTCATGAAGTCCTTCCAGCTGGGCGACTTCGGGCAGGCCTACCCCCTCGCACGGGGCACAGCGCCGCTCGTGGTCGCCGTACTGGCGGCCGTGTTCGCGCACGAGGTGCCGAACGGCTGGGCGGCCGCCGGCATCGCCCTGTCCTGCGCGGGACTGACCGGTGTCGCCCTGTGGGGGCTGCGCGGACGCCGGCCCAACTGGGCCGCGATCGGGGCCGCGCTGGCCACCGGCCTGAGCATCGCGGCGTACACCGTCATCGACGGGCTGGGCGTACGGGCCTCCGGGTCGTCGCTCGGTTACATCGCCTGGCTGATGGTGGCCGAGGGGCTCGTCATCCCGGCGTACGCGGTCTGGCGCTGGCGGGGCGACACGGTCGCCGTGCTGCGGCCGTTCGCCGCGGTGGGCCTGCTCGGCGCCGCGCTGTCCGTCACCGCGTACGCGCTGGTCCTGTGGGCGCAGACGAAGGCCGAACTGGCGCCGATCGCCGCCCTGCGGGAGTCGTCCATCATCGTGGGGGCCGCGATCGGGGCGGTGTTCTTCAAGGAGCGGTTCGGAGCCCCTCGGATCGCGGCGGCGGCGCTGCTGGTCGTGGGCATCGGGCTGATGCTGCACACGGGTTAGGTGAAAGCCCCGGCCGTCGGCCGGGGCTTTCACCAGTCAGACGGTCAGCCGCCGAAGGCGCTGTTGTTGCAGCCCATCGTCGAGCCCAGGTGCGTGGCCTGGCTGCCCGAGTCGCCCTCGCCGTTGAGGCCGTTGCCCAGCACACCGTTGAGCAGACCGACGACGCCGAGGATGTCGATGTTCAGGTCGTGGGACTTGCACTGGGTGCTCTGCTGGACCTTGTACTGGTCCCCGCCGTCGGCGTGGGCCGCGCCGGCGCTCAGGAACCCGACGGTGGTCAGGGCGGCGACCAGGACGGCGGCCTTACGAAGCTTCTGCATGTCATCTCCGGTGGAGTGAGGTGGATGCAATGCGTGAAGGGGTGATCCCTTACGATTAAGGGAGATTAAGTAAGAAATGCCCCAAATCATCCTGCGGCGCGCCGAGTTTCGACATCTTGCGCCAGAAGTGCGGCGCCCTGGGCGAGCGCCGGCTTGCCCACCCGGAACGCGAACTGGCCGCAGTAGGTGAGCTTCCGCAGGTTCACCAGGGCCGTCCTGCGGTGGCCGTGCCGCGCCCACTGGTCGATCTCGGAGTTGAGCGGGGACTGCTCGTCCCAGTAGCGGCTGTACTCCGGCGGCCTGCCGAGGTAGCTCCGCATGATCAGCGCCACCCCGTCGAGCGAGGGCCGGATCTCCTCAAGCGCGAGCCCCGCTTCTTCGACCAGCATCCGGAAGCCGTACGGCGTGTAGTTCCACAGGCTGAAGGAGTGGTACGGCTCGAACTGGGACGTCGATCCGATGAAGCAGCCGCCCGGCGCCAGCACCCGGGCGATCTCCGCGAGCAGTTCGCGCGGGCGGGAGACGTGTTCGAAGACCTGGTGCGAGTAGATCAGCGGCAGCGAGTCGCAGGCGAGCGGGAGACGGACGCCGTCGTAGTGCACCACCGGGTCACCGCCGGGCGTGCGCTGGCCCGCCTCCGGTGAGTCCCGGATGTCGATCCCGACCCACCGCACCTCGGGGTCGTGCTTGCGGAAGAGGGCGGCGGACGTGCCGCGTCCGCATCCCAGGTCGACGACCAGCCCGGGCGCGCCGGGGGCGCTCATCACCTCGTCGACGTAGTACCGCGAGGTGACCTGACGGGCGTGGTCGTCGGGGATGCAGTCCCGCATGAGGTCCCAGAGGGTCGCCATGCTCCGATGCTACGGACACTCACCGTTGCCCGCGATTCACGCTCCGTGAGAGGGGTGGGAGCGGTGTGACGCCCGAGAGGTCGTGTGCCGCAACGCTGTTGCGGTCGGTGACCGAGCGGCCCAGGGCATGGTGGGGCCACAGGCCCGCGGCCACCCGGCGGCTGCGCTCGCTCCACTGCCGGGCCGCCAGGTCGCCGGCCTTGTAGTGGTTGAGCGCGTAGCCGCCGGAGTGGATGCGCAGCAGGGTGAAGCCGCCGGGGTACTCCTTGGCGGCGGCGACCTCCTGCTGGGTGACGTGCGGGGCGCGCACCAGCACGGTGCGTTTGTTGCGGTGGGTGTGGCCCGCGTGGTGGAGGAAGACGCCGGGCGCGGACGCGTAGGCGTCGACGACGGTGCGGGCCTGGCGGCGCTCCAGGCACTGGCCGCGGGTCACCGGGAAGACGGAGTCCCGCACGGTCAGCGGATGGTGGCCGAACACCACCGTCGGCTGGTCCGGCGCCTCCCTCAACCTGGCCTGGAACCAAGCGAGTTGATCGGGACCGAGGCCGCCCGCGTCGGCGCCGTTGCCGGTCTTGACGTAGGTGTCGAGGCCGATGATCCGCAGCCCGCCGAGGTCACGGGCGAAGTATCCGGGTCCGTCGCTGCCCGTCAGGCCCGGGAAGGCGGTGTGGAAGGTGGAGTTGTCGGCGGCGCGGTCGTGGTTGCCGCGTACGACGAAGTAGTCCTGCCCGTGGGTGCCGAAGCCGTCCAGGATCCGCCGGGCCTCGCCCAGGTCGTGGGCCGCACCGCCGGCCGAGATGTCGCCCCCGGCCAGCAGCAGGTCCGCCCCGCGCCGCCGGGCCTCCTCGACCAGAGCGCGGCTCATCAGCTCCGGATACGGCGCCCGTCCCGGCTGCTGCGGCACCCCGCGCAGCAGGGGCAGCCCGCCGACGAGGCCCGCGGTGGTCTCGCCGAGGTGCAGGTCGTTGCAGAGCGCGACCGACAGCAGGTGCCGGCCGGGCGGGGGCTGCGGGGTGGTGAAGGAGTACGGCCCGCCGCTCGCGCCGAACCCGAACGTCGACGTGCCCACCGCGTTGCCGCGCACGAGGTGCAGCGGGGTGGGGGTGGCGGTCACGCCCCGTGAGCGGGCCCGGTAGTAGTACGTCTGCCCCGGCTCCAGGTCGGTGAGCTCGACCTGGTGATGGGCGGTCGGCCGGTCGACGGACGCGGTGCGGTTGAGCCGGGAGGGGTGGGTGCCGTAGACGACCTCGCCCTCGGTGATCGCGGGCAGGGGGTGGCCCAGGCCGTCGTCGGTGCCGGGGATCCCGGTGTACCAGGTGATGACGGCGCTGTCCTCGGTGAGGGTGACCAGTTCGAGGTTGACGGCGGTCAGGGCGTCGGGGTGGTGCGAGCGGGCCCGCTGCATGGCGGCGGAGGCCGAGCGCAGCAGGGCGGGGGCGAGGCGGGCACCGGAGCGCAGCACCTCGCAGGGGCCGGGGAAGGCCGACAGTGCTGCGAGAGCGGGGAGGTGGGCGGAGAAGCAGCAGCGCATGTCCTCGATATGGCCCTGTGCGGTTAACGGGGGAGGTGGCGGTGACGGCGGGGCCAGGTCCGGCGCACGACATCTCCATGGAACGCGACATCTCCATGGAAGCAGGGCGAAGCCGGTCCCCGAAGCGGATGTGCCGAGTCTCACTGATCCCGGGTTGCGCTCTTTGCGTCCCGGCGTCCCCTACGGCAACAGGCGCCCCATATTGGCTGTGCGGCGGCACTCTCCGAGGCGCACCCTGGAAGCAGAGATTCCGGAGGTGATCGTCATGGTGCAGACCACTGTGGGATGGCATGTCGAGATGGAGTTCCAGGAGGACGAGACCCACACGAGGGCGGTCGCGATGGTGCGGCTCCCGGACGGCAGCGAGGTACGCGCGCACGGACACGCCGCACGACACCACACGGACGCGAATCAGCCACGCGTCGGTGAGGAGATCGCCGGCGCCCGTGCGCTGAACGAGCTCGCGATGCAGATGCTCACCAAGGCGCACAGCGAGATCGACCAGGCGTCGGGGCGTACGTCCCACCCCATCCACGTCTGAGCCGCACGCCGCGCGACCACCGCACGCTAGGCGAGCGCCGCCCGTACCGCCCGTATCAACCCCTGCGCCCTCGGGTCCGCCGTCACCGTCTTGCGGAAGCCGTTCGTCACATAGCCGAAGGCGATCCCCGTCTCCGGGTCGGCGAAGCCGAGGGCGCCGCCGCGGCCGGGGTGGCCGAAGGAGCCCGGACCCAGCAGCGGGGAC
The DNA here is from genome assembly GCF_045162795.1 of Streptomyces sp. NBC_01017. NCBI lineage: Bacteria > Bacillati > Actinomycetota > Actinomycetes > Kitasatosporales > Streptomycetaceae > Streptomyces > Streptomyces sp. NBC_01017. Next base: position 6,290,574 of record NZ_CP108683.1, on the reverse strand, counting down.
GCGCTGCCGTGCAGCATGTAGCCCAGGCCGAAACGGGTGTTGACCACCAGGACGCGGTCCGGACCGGCTGATTCCTGCGCCCGCGCCAGTTCGACCGTCGCCGGGTCGAAGAGCCGCACCCCGTCGACCTCGCCGATGAGCGCGGCGTAGAAGCGGGCGAGACCGTCGGCCGTCGCGATGCCGTTCGTCGCGGGGAGGGCGGCGGCGAGGTAGGCGGGGTCGTTCTGGTCGGGGAAGGGGGTGATCGCGGCGAAGGCGCGGCGTGTGAGGGAGTCCGGGTCCTGGTAGGCCTCGGTGACCGTGCGCTTCGGACGTGCGTGGAGCCCGCCCGCCGGCTCGGGCCCCTCGACCCGGCCGGTACGGCCCACCCGGCCCGCCTCGGACTCCGGCAGCCCGAGCCACAGGTCGAGGCCGAGCGGACCGGCGATCTCCGCCGCGAGCCACTCGCCGGCCCACCGCCCGGTCACCCGGCGCACCAGCTCGTCCAGCAGCCAGCCGTAGGTCAGCGCGTGATAGCCGTGGTCGGTGCCCGGCACCCACGCGGGCGCCTGAGCGGCCACCGCCTCGGGCCCGCGGTGCGGGTCCAGTGCCTCGTCGGGCGTGAGCGGACGGTCGAGCACCGGGAGCCCGGCGCGGTGGTTCAGCACGTGCCGGACCAGCAGCCGCTCCTTGCCGTGCGCCTTGAACTCCGGCCAGTACTCACCCACCGGCGCGTCCAGGTCCAGTTCTCCGCGCTGCCGAAGGATCAGGGGTACGGCGGCGGCGACGCCCTTGGTCGCCGAGCGCACGACCTGCGCGGTGCCGTGCTGCCACGGCTGCGTGCCGTCGACGTCCCTGGTGCCGGCCCACAGGTCGACGACCTTGCGCCCGTCCCGGTACACGGCGACGGCTGCGCCGCGCTCCCCGAGCGTGCCGAAGTTCCGTATGAACGCCTCCCGGACCGGCTCGAAGCCCTCGGCCACTGTGCCGTTCACGTCCACGCCCGTGCTCCCCTGCGAATGTCTCGTTCCGCGGCCGGTTCGTCCGCCTTCGACACTCATCCCAACACGGGTGCGCGACCTTCGATTCCGTTATGTGGCCGACATCTCGCAGGTCTTGGGGCCGTGGTTCGCTCACCGCACGGAAGAAGCCGGCGAGGGCAACCCGTCCCCACGGAGCCCTCACCGGCCGGTCTGTTACTTCAAGGGTGGTGCTTCAGCGGCGGCCCGTCAGGCGCGCACCAGCGCCCGGTCCTCGTCGGGGTCCTCGGATCCCTTCGACTCGGCGTCCGTGCGCAGGCCCTCGCCCTCCACGTCCACGTTCGGCAGGGCCCGGTCCAGCCACTTCGGGAGCCACCAGGCCTTCTTGCCGAGCAGGGCCAGGACCGCCGGGACGATGGCCATCCGCACGATGAACGCGTCGAAGAACACCGCGATCGCCAGGCCGAAGCCGATCATCTTGACCATGGACTCGGACGAGCCGATGAAGCCCGCGAAGACCGCCATCATGATCACGGCCGCGGCCGAGACGACCCTCGCGCCGTACTTGAACCCGGTCACCACCGCCTGGCTCGGCTTCTCGCCGTGGACGTACGCCTCCCGCATCCGCGTCACGAGGAACACCTCGTAGTCCATCGCCAGGCCGAAGACCACGCCGACCATGAAGATCGGCATCATGGACATCACCGGGCCGGTCTCCTCCACGCCCATGAGGCCCGCGAACCAGCCCCACTGGAAGACCGCGACCACCGCGCCCAGCGCCGCCATCACGCTCAGCAGGAAGCCGAGCGCCGCCTTCAGCGGGACCAGGATCGAACGGAAGACCACGATCAGGAGCAGGAAGGCGAGGCCGACCACCAGCGCCAGATACGGCAGCAGCGCGTCGTTCAGCTTCTCGGAGACGTCGATGTTCATCGCCGTGGAGCCGGTGACCAGCACCGTCGCGTCCGTGTCGGCCTTGACCTCCGCGCCCTTGTCGCGGATGGCGTGGACCAGGTCCTCGGTGGTGACGGAGGACGGCTTGGCGTCCGGGATCACCGTGATCGTCGCCGTGTCGCCCGCCTTGTTGGGCGTCGCCGGCGTCACCGCCACGACGTTCTTGATGCCCTTGATGTCGTCGCCGACCTGCTTGAAGGCGGCGTCCGCGTCACCGCTGCCCTTGGCGTCGACCACGACCATCAGCGGGCCGTTGAAGCCCGGCCCGAAGCCGTCGGACAGGAGGTCGTACGCACGCCGCTGCGTGGTGGACGTCGGCTGCGAACCGTCGTCGCCGAGACCCAGTTCGAGGGAGCTCGCGGGGATGGCCGCGGCGCCCAGGCCCACGACGCCCAGGAGGAGGATGGCGATCGGACGGCGTACGACGAAGCTGGCCCAGCGGGTGCCGAGGTTCGGCTTGGCCGGCCTGTCCGCCTCGCCGGTGCCGGAGGCCGCCTTCCTCGCGGCCCGGTTGCCGCCCATCCACCGGCTCTTCTTCCCGGCGGGCTGCACCTTCTTGCCGGCGTAGCCGAGCAGGGCCGGGATCATCGTCAGTGCGATCAGCACCGCGATCACGACCGTGCCGGCCGCCGCGATGCCCATCTTCGTCAGCATCGGGATGTTGACGACCGACAGGCCGACCAGCGCGATGACCACCGTCAGACCGGCGAAGACCACCGCGGAGCCCGCGGTGCCGACGGCCCGGCCGGCCGCCTCCTCGCGTTCGCGGCCCTCGGCCAGTTCGGCGCGGTAGCGGGAGACGATGAACAGGGCGTAGTCGATGCCGACCGCCAGGCCGATCATCATCGCCAGCGTCGAGGTCGTGGAGCCCAGCTCCAGCGCGCTCGCCAGGGCCGTGATCGTCGAGATGCCGATGCCGACACCGATCAGGGCGGTCAGCAGCGGGAGCCCGGCCGCGATGAGCGAGCCGAAGGTGATGACGAGGACGACCGCGGCGACCCCGATGCCGATGATCTCCGTGGCGCCGGTGTGCGGCACCGTCTGGAGCGCGTCACCGCCGATCTCCACGGTCAGCCCGGCGTCCCGCGCGTCCTTCGCGGCGTCCTCCAGGGCGTCGCGCGAGGAGTCCTGCAGTTCCATGCCGGAGACGTCGTACTTCACCGACGCGTACGCGACCGTGCCGTCCTTGCTGACGGCCTTCGCGGTGTACGGGTCGGCGACCGAGGTCACCTCGGAGCCGTCGGACAGCTCCTTGACGGTGTCCTCGACGGTCGCCTTGTTGCCGGCGTCCGTCATCTTCTGCCCGTCCGGCGCCTTGAAGACGACCCGGGCGGTGGCGCCGTCGGCGCTCATGCCGGGGAAGCGCTGTTCCAGCAGGTCGAAGGCCTTCTGCGCCTCGGTGCCGGGGATGGAGAAGGACGTCGTGCCCGCGGCGGGCGCGCTGGCCGCACCCACACCGGCGAGGGTGAGCAGCGCGACCCATATGAGGGCGACGAAATGCCGTCGCCTGAAGGCGAGCCGGCCGAGTTTGTAGAGGAACGTGGCCACGAGGGCGTCTCCCGGTCAGGTCGTGGATTGGTGCGTGGGCAGGGGTCATCAGCCCGACGACGTGAGCGGTTACGTCAGGTGGAGGGCTTGCTCAGGGGACTGTCAGTGGGTGGGTGCGCCGAGGGCGGGGAGGACCACGGCGTCGATGTACGACATGAGGAAGGACTGCGTCGGCGGCTGGTCGTCGATCAGCGTCCGGGTGGCGAACGCACCGACGAGCATGTGCACCACGTACTCCAGCGCGGGGCAGTCGGCACGGACCTCGCCGCGTTCGACGGCCCGCTGGACCACCCGGTTGAACTCCTCCATCTCCGGCTCGATGAGCAGTTCCTTGAAAGCCCGGAGAAGGTCGGGGTTGGCGTGCACCGCCATGAACAGACCCCGCATCAGCGCGGCGTTCTGCTGCATGTGGCAGTCGTCCTCGCGTGACGTGAGGGCGTGGAGGTCGCCCCGCAGGGAACCGGTGTCGACATCGGCGATGTTCCCCGGCTTGTTGTGCCGGATCGCCTTCGCCACCAGCTCCGGCTTGCCGCCCCACTGGCGGTAGAGCGTCGCCTTGCTGGACCGGGTGCGGGCCGCCACGGCGTCCATGGTGAGGGCGTCGTAGCCGACCTCCCGGAGCAGGTCGAGCACGGCCTCGTACAGCTCGGCCTCGCGCTCAGGGGTGATCCGACTGCGACGTGACATTGCCGCCTCGGTCACGGTCCTCACCTTCCCACTCCGAACGATACGGTTTCGTACACCTAAAGGTACCCCATCCTACGAGCGAAACGAAACGGTTTCGTTCGTGTCGTGGGTCACGCGCACCCTTATGCCAGGCATGTCACGAGTTGCTCAGGTCCGTTCCCGGGAAAAGCATGGGTAGGTGAGCTATCTGCGCCTGCCGCACCTCCATGACGACCTCCTGTGCTTCGTGGCCGAGGACGACCTGTGGCTGGCCCCCCTCGACGGCCCCGGCCGCGCCTGGCGGCTCACCGTGGACCGCACCAAGACCGGCCACCCCCGCTTCTCCCCCGACGGCCGCCACATCGCGTACACGAGCTGGCGCAGCCTGGTCCCCGAGATCCACCTCGTCCCCGTCGACGGCGGCCCCGGCCGCCAGCTCACCCACTGGGGCTCGGCGGACACCCAGGTGTGCGGCTGGACCCCCGACGGCGTGATCCTCGCCGTCGCCTCGCACGGCGAGCCCTTCTCCCACTTCACCTGGGGCTTCAAGGTCCGCCCGGACGGCGACCCCGGCCGCAAGCTCCCCTGGGGCCCGTGCTCCGACCTCCAGGTCACCGACCTCGACGGCGAACGCAAGACCCTGCTCCTGACCGGCACCCCGCCGCACGAACCGGCCGCCTGGAAGCGCTACCGGGGCGGAGCCACGGGCAGGCTCTGGCTGCACGGCGAACGCCTGCTCGCGGACCTCGGCGGCCACCTCGCCTCCCCCATGTTCGTCGGCGGACGGATCGCCTTCCTCTCCGACCACGAGGGCGTCGGCAACCTCTACTCGTGCGCGTACGACGGCTCCGACCTGCGCCGGCACACCGACCACGACGCCTTCTACGCCCGGCACGCCGCGAGCGACGGCACCCGGGTGGTGTACCAGTGCGCGGGCGACCTGTGGATCGTGGACGACCTCGCCGCGGACTCCGAGCCGCGCCGGCTCGACGTACGCCTGAGCGGGCCGCGCGCGGGCCGCCGTCCGTACCAGGTGCCGGCCGCCCAGCACGTCGACGGCCTCTCCGTGGACGAGACGGGCCGCGCGAGCGCCGTGGTCGTGCGCGGCAGCCTGTACTGGCTCACCCACCGGGACGGCCCCGCCCGCACGATCATCGACACCCCCGGCGTACGGGTCCGGCTCCCGGAGATGCTCGGCTCGGTCGGCCAGGTCGCGTATGTGACGGACGCGGAGGGCGAGGACGCCATCGAGATCGCCCACCTGCCCAGGGCCACCGGCGACCGCGAGCCGCGCCGACTGGCCTCGGGCGAGCTGGGCCGGGTCCTGGAGATGGTCGCCGACCCGCAGGGTGAGCGCCTCGCGATCGCCGCGCACGACGGACGCCTCCTGCTCCTGGACGTGACGGAGGACTCCAACGGCGAGGTCACCGAGCTGATCCGGTCCGTCAACGGCCCCGTGCGGGACCTGGCGTTCTCCCCGGACGGCAGCTGGCTGACGTGGTCGCACCCCGGCATCGGCCGCACCCTGCGCCAGATCAAGCTGGCGCGCATAAAGGACCGGATGATCGTCGACGTCACCAACGGCCGCTTCGAGGACGAGAATCCGGTGTTCACCCGGGACGGCCGCTACCTGGCCTTCCTCTCCTGGCGCGGCTTCGACCCGGTGTACGACGTCCACACCGGCGACCTGTCCTTCCCGCTGGGCTGCCGCCCCTACCTGGTCCCCCTGTCCTCCGCGACCCCCTCCCCCTTCGCCCTGAACCCGGAGGGCCGCCCCGCGGCCGGCGGCCTGGACCCGGTGGAGGACGAGGAGGGCGGGGACGGGGGCGCGCCGACCGTCGAGATCGAGGGCCTGGAGAGCCGGGTCACCCCCTTCCCGGTCACCGCCTCCAAGTACTCGGCGCTCTACCCGGTCGCGGGCGGCGGACTGGTCTGGCTGCGCTGGCCGATCTCGGGGGCGCTGGGCGAGACGTTCGCCAATCCCGACGACATGACCGGCCGGCCGACCCTCGAACACTTCAACATCAGCAAGGCGAAGAAGTCCGAACTCGTCGACCACCTCGACTGGTTCTCGGTCAGCGGCGACGGCACCCGGCTGGTCCTGGTCGACGAGAACGACCTGCGCGGTGTCCCGGCGTCCGAGTCCGGCGACAGTGACACGACGGTGTGGATCGACCTGCGCCGCATCCTGCACCAGGTGGACCCGACGGCCGAGTGGAGGCAGTCCTACGCGGAGGCGGGCCGGCTGATCCGGGCGTACTTCTGGGAGCCGGAGATGTGCGGCATCGACTGGGACGCGGTCCTGGCCCAGTACCGCCCCCTGGTCGAACGGGTCGCCTCCCCCGACGAGTTCGCGGACCTCCTCCGCGAGGTGCTGGGCGAACTCGGCACCTCACACGCCTACGTCTCCGCGGCCCGCCGCAACGAGGGCCCGGCCCACTACCAGCGCTGGCAGGGCCTGCTCGGCGCCAACTTCGTGCGCCGCGACGAGGGCTGGATGGTCAAGCGCATCCTCCCCGGCGAGTCCTCCGACTCCAAGGCCCGTTCCCCGCTGGCAGGCACCGGCATCCGGGAAGGCGCGGTCCTCACCCACGTCGACGGCCGCCCCGTGGACCCCGTCACCGGCCCCTACCCGCTCCTGGCCGGCGCCGGCGGCACGACGGTGGAGCTGACGTTCACCCCCGCGGAGGGCGAGGCGGGCCGGGCACGCCGTGTGGCCGTGGTCCCCCTCATCGACGAACGCCCCCTGCGCTACCAGGACTGGGTCGCCAAACGCCGCGCCGTCGTCCGGGAGTTGAGCGACGGCCGCTGCGGCTACCTGCACATCCCGGACATGGGCGGCTCGGGCTGGGCCCAGTTCAACCGGGACCTGCGCATGGAGATGTCCCGCCCCGCACTGATCGTCGACGTACGCGGCAACGCGGGCGGCCACATCAGCGAGCTGGTCGTGGAGAAGCTCACCCGCACGATCCTCGGCTGGGACCTCACCCGCAACGCCCAGCCGGTGTCGTACGCCTCGAACGCCCCGCGCGGCCCGATCGTCGCCCTCGCCGACGAGGCGACCTCCTCGGACGGCGACATGATCACGGCCGCCTTCAAACTCCTCAAACTGGGCCCGGTCGTGGGCCAGCGCACCTGGGGCGGAGTCGTCGGCATGACCGGCCGCCACCGCCTCGGCGACGGCACGGTGATCACGGTCCCGATGAACGCGGCCTGGTTCGACGCGTACGGCTGGAGCATCGAGAACAAGGGGGTGAGCCCGGATGTCGAGGTTGTGCGGACGCCGCTGGACTGGGCGGAGGGCCGCCACGCCCAGCTGACGGATGCGGTGGAACTGGCCCTGGAGCTGTTGGAGACGAACCCTCCGGCAACTCCCCCGGACTACGCACACGTTCCGGACCGTTCGAGGCCGAAATTGCCTCGGCGCTCTTAACAAGCGGCGGCGCCAACCCCCTCAGGGGCGCGGGACTGCTTCAATTTGCGGCTCCGCCGCGTGGGCGCGACCCGCCACCACGCCTCTTGACACGCGGCGGCACCAACACCCCAAGGGGCGCGGGGCTGTATCAATGTGCGGCTCCGCCGCGTGGGCGCGACAAGCCCTCACCGGCCCGCACCCGACAACGCACCCCCGACACAAACACAAACGCGGGGCACCCACCAACCAGGGGGCGCCCCGCGCTCAGCGAACCGACTGACTACCGGTCGTAGTCCTGGTCGAACCGCTCCTCGTCCTCACGCTCACGCGTCCGCTCGGACTCCTCGTCCCGCGACGGCCGCTGGCGCCCACGCTCCGGCTGGCCCTGCGGACGCTGGGGGTCCTGCTGCCCGTGCTGCCCGTGCTGACGCGCACGCTCCTGCAGCTGCTCGGACTTCTCCTTGAACTGGTCCTTCATGCCCATGTGGGTTCACTCCCGTAGTGAGTGGGGGTTGGCCCCTCGGTGGGGCCTCGACCAGATTCACACGGGCGATAACCCTGCGCATGTCGATCAGTTACGCCGCGTAATGCGCTCCTGCTCATCGGCGGCGCCACCCGCTCCGACCAACCCCGTCCGCACCCCCACCAGCCGGTCCCCGAACCGCCGCATCTCCCGTTGCCCCACGGTCCCGATGAGCCCCGGCAGATACCCGCGCACCCCCTGCATCCCGCGCAGCCACCACTGCCCGTAGACATGGCTGGAGCGCCGCTCGATCCCGGCCACGATCCGGTCGACCGCCGGCCCCAGCGGATACGTCTTGTTGGCCGGCCAGGGCAGCCGCTTCCTCAACTCCCGCATGACGTCGTCCTGATCGGCGCCGCGCACCATGTCGGTGTCGGTCCAGGACAGATAGCCGACCCCCACCCGCACGCCCTTGTAACCGACTTCGGCCCGCAGACTGTGCGCGTACGCCTCCACACCGGACTTGGACGCGCAGTACGCGGTCATCATCGGCGCCGGCGTGATGGCCGCGAGCGAGGCTATCTGGAGGAGATAGCCCCGGCTCTCCATCAGCACCGGCAGAAACGCGCGAGCCGTCACCGCCGATCCGATGAGGTTGACCTCGATGACCCGCCGCCACGCCTCCGGGTCGGAGTCCACGAACGGTCCCCCGCTGGCGACACCCGCGTTGGCGACGACGATGTCGACCTTCCCGAACCGTTCCTTCACCTCCAGCGCCACCCGGGCCATCGCCTCGTGATCCGTCACGTCGGCGTACCAGTGGTCGCTGTCGCTGTGCAGCCGTGCGGAGACCTGCTTGAGGGCGTCCGCCTCCAGCCCCACGAGCGCCACCTTCGCGCCGCGCGCCGAGAGCTTGCGGGCGAGCAGCTCCCCGACGCCCCGCGCCGCCCCCGTGACGACGGCGACCTGTCCTTCAAGGCTCACCCTGCTCATGCGCCCTCCTTGACCTGCGTGTACGTGTCGGCCTGCGGGTACGTCATGCCGAGCTCCCGTATCATCCCGGTCACCAGCTCGGGTGCCTCGACCGGTGTCATGTGCCCGAGGCCGGGCAGTTCGGTGACGCCGAGGCAGTGCGGCAGCGCGGCGGCCAGCGAGCGGGCGTGCACCGGCGGGGTCAGGCGGTCGGCCGTGCCGACGACCACCGCGGTCGGCACCGTCAACTCCCGCACGCCGTGGTCGAGATCGAGCAGATCCAGCACGTTCGACCAGGCGTATCGCACCTTGCGCGGGCACGCGTGCACGATCCGCGCGCACGCCTCGACCATGTGCGGGGCCGAACCGGGGCCCATCGTCGCGTACTTGAGAATCGCCCTGGCGATCGGCGTGACCGGCCCGAGCGGCGCCCGGGAGCCGAGGATGTGCTTGGTCAGCCAGGTCCGCAGCCGCCCCGGCCGCATCGGTACGACCGTGGACTCGGCGACCAGCCGCGAGGCGCCCGTGCTGCACAGCAGGACCGCGGCGGCGTGCGCGCGGAACCCCGGGCGGCCGGCTGCGGCCATCACCGTCATGCCGCCCATGGAGTGCCCGACGATCACGGCCTTCTCGCCGGGTGCGAGCGCGGCCTCCAGTACGGCTTCGAGGTCGTCGGCGAGAGCGTCGCTGCTGCACGCCGGGCTCGCCGGGCTGCGTCCGTGGCCGCGCTGGTCGTAGGCGATGACCCGGTGGTCGACGGCCAGCTCCCGGATCTGCGCCGCCCAGAAGGCGGTCGAGCAGGTCCAGCCGTGCGCGAGCACGACGGCGGGCGCGGCCGTGTCGTCGACGCGGCCGTGCACCTCCACGTGCAGGCGGGCGCCGTCGGCGGATATCGCCGTCAGCTCACGGGCGGGGGCGGGCGGGGCGTACGGCCCGGAGGCGACGTGCATCAGCCGGCTCACGCGGTCACCCCCGACGTGGCGTCCTTGGACTTGCCGCCCTTCGCCTTGCTGTCTTGCGACTTGGCGCCTTGCGACTTGGCGTCCTTCTCGGCCGGCGCTCGCAGGAGTTCGTACTCCGCCAGATCCACCCGCCGCGTGGCCCGCCGGAACTCGGACGTCGTACCGGGCCACACCGTCGTGTTGCGGCCGCCGGCATCCAGGTACCAGCTGGTGCAGCCGCCCGTGTTCCACACCGTCCGCTTCATGCGTTCCTGAACCCGCCGGTTCCAGGCGTGCACGGCGCTTGGCCGCGCGTCCAGAGCCACGCGACCGCCGAGGACGTTCAACTGGCGGACGAAGTCGGCCAGGTAGTTCAGCTGGGACTCGATCATGAGGATCATGGACGAGTTCCCGAGGCCCGTGTTGGGCCCGATGATCGTCATCCAGTTCGGGAACCCGGCGGCGGACGCGCCCCGCAGCGCCTCCATCCCGCCCTTCCACGCCTCGGCGAGGGTCTTGCCCTCCGCGCCCACCACCCGGTCCGCGATCGGCATGTCGGTGACGTGGAACCCGGTACCGAAGACGATCGCGTCGGCCTCGGCCTCGCTGCCGTCGGCGGCGACGAGGGTCGAGCCGCGGACCTCGCTCAGACCACTGGCGACGAGGTCCACGTTGGGCTGGGCGAGCGCCGGATAGTACTCACTGCTCAGCAGGATCCGCTTGCAGCCGATGCGGTAGTCGGGGGTCAGCTTGGCGCGCAGGGCCGGGTCCTTGATGGAGCGGCCCATGTTCCGCTTGGCCAACTGCTCGATGAGACCCAGCTCGTTGGGGCGCTTGGTGAACGCCTGGACCTGAAGCTCCCGGATGCCCCACAGCAGTCCGCGGCGCAGTTGCGCGGTGAGGGGCAGGGCCCGGTGCAGGGAGCGCTCGACGCCGGTGATGGCACGGTCGACGCGGGGCATGACCCACGGCGGGGTGCGCTGGAAGAGCGTGAGCCGCTCGACCTCCGGCTGGATGGACGGCACGATCTGGATGGCGGAGGCGCCGGTGCCGACCATCGCGACGCGCTTGCCGCGCAGGTCGAAGTCGTGGTCCCAGCGGGCGGAGTGGAAGACCTTGCCCGGGAAGGAGTCGAGCCCCGGGATGTCCGGCATCTTCGGGTCGGACAGCGGCCCGGTGGCGGAGACGACGAGGTCGGCCGACAGGTTCCCGCTGCTGGTCTCGATGTCCCAGCACAGCCGCTCGGCGTTCCAGGTCATCCGCTGCACCTCCGAGTTGAAGCGGATGTGCGGCCGCAGCCGGAAGACGTCGGTGACGTGCTCCAGGTACGCGCGGATGTGCTGCTGGCCGGAGAAGGTGCGCGGCCAGTCGGGATTGGGCGCGAAGGAGAAGGAGTACAGATGGGACGGCACGTCACACGCACACCCCGGATAGCTGTTGTCCCGCCAGGTGCCGCCGACGCTGTCGGCCCGCTCCAGGACGACGAAGTCGGTGACGCCCTCGCGCCGCAGCCGTACCGCGGCCCCCAGCCCGCCGAACCCGGACCCGACCACCGCGACCCGCACATGTTCGCGTTCGGCCATGCCTGTGCCTCCCTAGCTTCTCCCGGACCCCGGAAACCGGAACCATGCCAGTGAACACTGGCACAATGGGGAGAGTAGAGGAGCTCCGTACCGACCGGTAGGGGTCGGCACGAGGAAAGTTACCGCCGGTACGAATTAAGGTTCCCGGGTGACCCAGAAGCGTGAATACCGCATGGAGGAACTGGCCCGCCTGGCCGGCATCACGGCGCGCACCCTGCGCTTCTACCGCGAACGCAAGCTGATACCGCCACCCCGCCGCGAGGGCCGCATCGCCTGGTACGACGACCACCACCTGGCCCGCCTGCGCACGATCTCGGCTCTGCTGGAACGCGGTCACACCCTGAACGGCATCGCGGAACTGGCCGACGCCCTCGACCACGGCCGCGATGTCGCCGACCTCCTCGGCGCCGCCCCCACGGAGGAGGAGCCGGTCCGCCTCACCCCCGAGGAACTCGCCGCCCGCTTCGAGGGCCAGGTCACCCCGGACAACCTCGCAGCCGCCCTGGACCTCGGCTATCTCGGCACCGACGGCGACGAAATCGTCCACATCAGCCGCCGCCTCCTGGACGTCTCCGCGGCCCTGGTCCGCGAGGGCATCCCCCTCGCCGAGGTCCTGGCGGCAGGCAAGCAGGTCCGCGAGCACGTCGACGACCTCGCGGAGATGTTCGCCGACCTGGTACTGCGCCACGCCCGCGAAACCGACCTCCAACGCCTGCGGCCGCTCGCGCGGAGCGTGGTGGAGGCGGAGCTTTCGTTGGCGCTGGACCGACGGTTGCGCAAGCGCGGCTAGCGCCCGAGATCACCTCACACCTCAACTGTCCGACAGTTCATCAACATTCACACCATTGAGGCACTTTTAGAGCAGTCCCAGGCGCAGCCGCGTTCGTACTCCGAGAGTGAGATCGAAAAGTCCCCGGCGACTGTGCGACCAGTCCCGGGGTATGGCCGACACTTTCGAGGAGCGTCGACGTGCCCGAGCGTAGTCCCCAGCCGTTACATCCGGCTTCAACTCCCACCGAACATCCGCGAGCTCTTGGAGCTGTGCGTCTCAGCAACCTGACCGAAGTGACCACCTCACCCGGCAGGCAGCGTGCCTGCATCCAGCAGTGCACCGACCAACTGGGCTTCACTCTGATCGCCGAAGCCGCAGATCTGGGGGTATCCGCACGCAAGATGTCGCCCTTCGAGAGGCCCTCTCTGTCGCCTTGGCTGCAGCGCCCAGACGAATACGACGCCATCGTCTGGTCACATGTGGACCGCGCCGTGCGTTCCGTCGCCCACCTGTCCGAGTTGGTCGAGTGGGGTCGGCGGCATGCGACGACACTCGTCTTCGTGATGCCTGAAGAGCGTCAGCCACTCGTCGTCACGCCGCGGGCAGACAGCGACGCCATCCGCCGCTGCATGAATCTGGCCTACGCCGCCGAACAGGAAGCTCGCGCCCTGTCTGCGCGCCTCACCAGCGCCCACGAAGCGCTGCGCGCGACGGGCCGATACGGAGGCGGCCTTGCCCCGTTCGGTTACAAGAAGGCGCCGCATTCTTCCGGCGTCGGCTGGTGTCTCGCCCCCGACCCGGAGACCGTCACGGTTGTCCGCGCGATTGTGGACGACGTGCACTCGGGACTGTCCCTGGTAGCCATCGCTCACAGACTCGAAGCCGCGGGCGTACTGGTGCCGCGCGACCGCCATGCCCAACTTCACGGACGCCCCACGGGTGGGCGGCGCCACGGACGCGACTTCGACCGGTTTCGATGGACAGCAGGCAGCCTGTCCAAAATCCTGCGCACACCGACGCTGATGGGGCACCGGGTGCACAGGGGGAAGACCGTCCGTGACTCTGAGGGCTCACCCGTGCTGATCGGTCCTCCGCTGCTCACCGAAGAGGAATTCCAGGCCCTCCAGGACATCCTCAACGCCCGTTCGAACGGAATCCACCCCAAGCGCCGGGAGACATCGCTGTTGGTCGGGGTCGCGCACTGCGCCGGGTGCAGCGGTCGTATGTACTTCGCCACACGGAAGTCCTATGCATACGGCGACTACGCCTGCCGTGCATCGGCACGCGGCACGACCTGTCCCGCTCCTGCCGCCATTCGCGCCAGCTGGCTCGACGAGTACGCCGTCAGCCGGTACCGCGAGGCATTCGCCGTGGACGGCGAGGTGACACGGGAACGACTCCTGCGGGACGGGGTTCGGGTGACAGTCGCCAAGGGGCGATCGGGCGGCGGCCCGGAGCGGCTGGCCGGGCCTGACACCTCCCGCTTGACCTTCACAGTCGGGCCGCGCCCCTGACGTCTCCACGGTGCGTGTGGGGGTGTGCAGGCTTCAGCGCACCCCCACGGTCCAAGTCACTTGTCGAAGACGACTGTCACGGGAGCGTGATCCGACCACCGTTCGTCGTGACTGGCGGCTCGCTCCACGAACGCTTTGGCCGCCTTCCCCGCAAGGCCCGGGGTCGCCACGGCGAGGTCGATCCGCCAACCTGTATCTCTCTCGAAAGCCCGCCCCCGGTACGACCACCAGGTATACGGCCCCTCCACATCCGGATGCAGCGCCCGCACGACATCGACATAGCCGGCGGCGCCCGGCGCGAACACCTCGGTCAGCCACTCCCGCTCCTCCGGCAGGAACCCGGAGTTCTTGGTGTTGCCGCGCCAGTTCTTCAGGTCGGCCTGCTGGTGGGCGATGTTCCAGTCGCCGCAGACCAGGACCTCGCGGCCGTCGGCGGCGGCGCGCTCGCGCAGGGCCTTCAGGTAGGCGAGGAATTCGCCCATGAAGCGGACCTTCTCGTCCTGCCGCTCGGTGCCCACCTCGCCGGAGGGGAGGTAGAGCGAGGCGACCGTCACACCCGGCAGGTCGGCCTCGACGTAACGCCCGCTGTCGTCGAACTCACTCGACCCGAAGCCGACCTGGATCCGGTCGGGCTCGCGGCGGGTGTAGAGGGAGACGCCGGCGCGGCCCTTGGCGGCGGCCGGCGCGTGCACGACGTGCCAGCCGTCGGGCGCGCGGACGCCCTCGGGCAGCTGCTGCGGCTCCGCGCGCACCTCCTGAAGGCACAGCACGTCGGCCTCGGTGCCGGCGAGCCACTCCACGAAGCCCTTCTTCGCGGCGGCCCGCAGCCCGTTCACATTCACAGAGGTCACAGTGAGCACTCGGGCACCTTACCGGCACACTGGACGGTGTCCGATTCTGGAACCTCTTGATCTTGAATTGATTTACGGTAAATAGCATGCATATACGTCCCGTCCCTTTCGACCACCCCGACGCCGTCAAGCTCAACGACCAGGTGCAGGCCGAGTACGGCGTCCGCTACGGCGACGACGGTGACGCCACGCCCCTGGACACGGCGGACTTCAGGACGCCGAACGGCCTGTACCTGATCGCGTACGACGCGCTCGGCACCCCTGTCGCGTCCGGCGGCTGGCGGGCCCAGGACGAGAACGGCGAGGGCAACGAGGACGGGGACGCCGAGCTCAAGCGGATGTACGTCATCGAGCAGATGCGCGGGCGCGGCCTGGCGAGACGCATCCTTGCCGCGCTGGAGGACGACGCGCGGGCGGCGGGCCGGACGCGCATGGTGCTGGAGACCGGGACGAAGCAGCCGGAGGCGGTGGCGCTGTACACGTCCAGCGGCTACGAGCCGTGCGGGAAGTTCGGCTTCTACCGCTTCCACGACCTGAGCCTGTGTTACGCGAAGGCGCTGTGAGCGGTCAGTTCCGTGCGGCGTTGACGCGGTAGAGGTCCCGCACACAGAGGTTGAGGACGGTGGCGGCGACGACGAGTCCGGCGCACACCATCAGCACCGTCCGGTTGTCCCAGATGCCGGCGGCGAGCGCGGTGAGCAGGTAGCCGAGCGGAATGGCCAGCCGCTCCCCGACGCTGTTGAACGCGCTCATGCGCCCCAACTCGCCCTGCGGAACATGCTGCTGGAATGCGGTCGTCCACGCGACGATCGCCACGTCCAACGCGGCCCCCGCGAGCAGGGCGGCCAACAGCAGCCAGGGCAGCGGCAGTCCCCACGCCATGACGAGCAACGGCCCGGCGAGCGGCGCACCTGCCGCGACCGCCACGACCATCAGCCGGTACGGCCGCCAGCGCAGGCACACCACGGTCCCGGCCAGCAGTCCCGCAGAGAACGCGCCCGAGACGAGCCCCCAGTCACGCGCCCCCGAGTACTGTTGCGCCGCGACGACCGGCCCCAGCAACTGGAACCCGGCCAGCCAGGCGGCGACGAGGACGGCCCCGGCGACCGTGTAGGTCCACAGCCAGGTCCGCGACCAGAAGCCGGTCCAGCCCTCCCGCAGGTCACTCAGCGCGCTGGTGACGGTGACGGGCGCGTCCAGGCGCAGCCCGAGCAGCAGGACGGCGGCCACGGCGAAGGTGAGCGCGTCCCAGGCCAGTGCCCAGGCCGGGCCGCCGGCCGCGACGACTGCTCCGCCGATGGCCGGACCGAGCACTTTGACGGCGTTGCTCGGCAGCCTGAGCAGGGCGTTGGCCTGCTGCAACTGCTCCGCCGGCACCATCTGGGGCACGGCGCCCTGGGTGGCGGGCACGGTGAAGGCCATGGCCGTCCCCGAGACGAAGCCGCAGACCGCGATGGAGGTGGTCGTGGCCTGCCCGAGGGCGACCGTCACGGCCAGCGCCCCCTGCGCGGCGGCCGCCAGCAGGTTGCCGAGGAAGAGCAGCCTGCTCCGGGAGACACGGTCCGCGAGCACTCCGCCCACGAGAAGGAAGACGATGGTGGGCACGGTGTTCGTGGCGAGCACCACACCGAGGTCGCCGGCGCCACCGCCCTGCTCGATCACGGAGTAGGCGAGCGCGAGGGGTGCCATCGCGGATCCGGTGGCCGAGATGAGACTGGCGGTCACGAACCGCCGGAAGCGTGCGTCTCGCAGCGGCGTCACGCGCCTCGCCGGTAACTCCGCGGTGGCCTTCTGCACAGTCCCCCTCAAGAGGTGACCCCTTGGGAACAACAAAGATCCCGCCCGATCAACCGATCGGACGGGATCTTTCAACTACCCAAGTTTCCTCGGAAAGTTGTTGCGGTGGACCTGAGGGGATTCGAACCCCTGGCCCCCTCGATGCGAACGAGGTGCGCTACCGGACT
Organism: Streptomyces sp. NBC_01017; assembly: GCF_045162795.1. NCBI lineage: Bacteria > Bacillati > Actinomycetota > Actinomycetes > Kitasatosporales > Streptomycetaceae > Streptomyces > Streptomyces sp. NBC_01017. Next base: position 6,273,972 of record NZ_CP108683.1, on the reverse strand, counting down.
GCGCCACAGGCCCTTGCAACGAGTGAAACTTTAGCACCCCGGTCGGGGTGCTTGGAAATCCGTTCCCTGGCCGGAAGAGGGCGGCTACTCGTTCGCGGCTCGCGGCCGCTCGCCGTCCTCGAACTGGTCGAACAGTGGCGTACGGCCCCGCTCACGCGCCCGGCGAGCGGAGGCGGCCCGGCGCGCGTCGCTACGACCGCCCCCTTCGGCTTTCTCCTCCTCGCGGTCCGCGTCGCCCGGCTCGGCGCCCCGCGCGGGCCCGTCCGCGGCCTCGGCCGCCTCCCGGTCCCGGCCGACGGGGCTCGACCGTGCCGAGCTCCAGGCGTCCGGCGCGCCGAGGTCCACATCGGAGGTGGCCCGAGGCGCGACCGGCGCGGTCACGTACGTCGGCAGGGGCACCGGCACCGGGTCCCAGCTGTCGCCGTGGCCGGGCCTGCGCTGCCGCTCGCGCTGCTGGTCGACCCACTCGGCGTGGTCGGTCTGCTCGACGAGGGCGCGCCGGTCCGCGGCGAGGGCGGAGAGCCCGGGGTCGGTGCCTGGTTCGGGCCCCTCGTCGGACTCGTCGAGGCCGGCACCGGCGTCGGCGGGGCCGCGCCGGCGCGACTGGCGCGCATGCTCACGGAGCCGCTGCGCGGCGACCTCTGCGCGGCGCCGGTCCATCTGGTAGGCGAAGCGGCGGCGCTCCTGGGACCGCAGATACGCGATGTACCCGCTGAGCATGACGGCGGGAACGCCGGGCGCCCACAGGAGGGCGAGCCCGCCGACCGCGGCGACGATCGCGCCGAGGGTGAAGGCGAGGAAGAGGACGACGGTGGTACGCCGACGGCGCGCGAGCACCTTCAGGCGCCGGGCGCGCGCTGCTGCCGCCTCCTCCGAGGCCGAGGGCGCCCGCCGGGCGGCGGGCACTCGCTTGCGTGCCTTGGCTGCCGGGCCGGAACCCGCTTCGGCCGTGGGCGCGCCCGTGCGTTCGGGAGCCTGCCTGGACCCGTGTTCGGGTGCCGGTTTGCCCCCCTGTTCCCGCATGGGTTCCCGCGTGGATTCCCGTGCCGGCTCCGGGCGCGCCGGTGCCTGTGCCTGTGCCGCAGCCTGGGTCTGCGGACGGGTCGGAGGCACGGCGAAGGCCCGGACGTCCACCGACTCGGTGACGTCGCCCGGGTCATCGGCGCTGTGCTCCCCCTCCTCGGTGGAGCGCGCGCGCAGGTCCTTGGCGTACCGGCGCTCCATCCCCGCCCGTCCGGACAGCAACCGGATGGCTGTGCTGAAGCGTTCCGTCGGACGGGCCTCGTTCAGCTCGTCCTGCCTACGGAGCCACATCGGCACCAAGTAGGCGGCCCAGGCCCCGACAATGACTGCGTAGATGAGGCCGCTGCTGCTCACGTCTCACACGGTAGAGGGGTTTGCGTGAGGCCATCCGCCAATTGAGCCGGTGTGTCGCACGATCTGGCTGATATTTCGAACTTTTTTTGTGACCGATGCGATCAGCAGCCCACCGAGGCGCGAATTTAATGCCCTGAGCCGGTCACTCCGCGATCAATTTCGAACACTTATTCAATTTCCGGGCCACGCGGGATTCCCCTGACTGTTCTGGCGGGTGTCCTGCGGGTTCGACTGCGATGTCTTCTGCGAGCGCGCCCGGTGCCAGCGTCCGAGCACCCCCTCCGGGACCTCTTCCGACGTGAGCGCGAAGACGAGATGGTCGCGCCAGGCTCCGTCGATGTGGAGATATCGCGGACGGAGCCCCTCCTCGCGGAATCCGAGTTTTTCAACGACCCGGCGGCTGGGCCCGTTCTCGGGGCGAATGCAGACCTCGATGCGGTGCAGACCAACGGTGCGGAAACAGTGGTCCACCACGAGCGCCACAGCGGTCGGCATGACCCCGCGGCCCGCCACCGCCTCGTCCACCCAGTAGCCGACGTGTCCCGAACACATCGAGCCCCAGGTGATCCCGGCGACCGTCAACTGCCCGACCAGCCGCCCCTGGTACTCGATGACGAACGGCAGCATCCGGCCCGAGTGCGCCTCGGACCGCAGATGCCGGACCATCTGGCGGTAGGTCGGCCGGTGCGTGATCGGTCCGCTGGGCGTGGGCGGCGGAATGGTCGCCTCCCAGGGCCGCAGCCAGTCCCGGTTGCGCCGGTTGACCTCGCGCCAGGCCCGTTGGTCGCGCATCTTTATCGGCCTCAGGACGACATCGCCGTCCCTCAGCACGACGGGCCAGGATGGGCTGTTCAGCTCGCACCCCCGCTGCTGGGTCTGGGGTGGTCGCCGCCGCGGATCTGGTCGACGGCGTGGGTCAGCAGGGGTGCGAGGACGGCCAGTCCGTCCTTCACCCCGCCGCTGGAGCCGGGCAGGTTGATGATCAGTGTGCGTCCGGCGACTCCGGCGAGCCCCCGGGACAGTGCCGCCGTGGGCACCTTGTCCCGTCCGAACGCCCTGATCGCCTCGGCGATGCCCGGCACCTCGAAGTCGAGGAGGGCGCGGGTCGCCTCCGGGGTGCGGTCGGTCGGCGAGATGCCGGTGCCGCCGGTGGTCACGATGACGTCGTACCCGGCGTCGACTCCGGCGCGCAGGGCTGCCTTCACGGGGTCGCCGTCGGGGACGACCTGCGGCCCCTCGACGTCGAAGCCGAAGCCCTTCAGGCCCTCGGCGATCAGCGGGCCGCCCTTGTCCTCGTAGACCCCGGCGGCAGCCCGGTTGGAGGCGGTGACCACGAGAGCGCGATACATCATGCCCGGCTCCAGTCGCCCGACTTGCCGCCCGTCTTCTCCTCCACCCGTACGTCCGTGATGACCGCTCCCTTGTCGACCGCCTTCACCATGTCGATCACGGTGAGCGCGGCGACGGAGACCGCGGTGAGGGCCTCCATCTCGACGCCCGTGCGGTCCGTCGTCTTCACGGTGGCCAGGATCTCCACCGCGTCGTCCGCGACCGACAGGTCCAGTTTCACACCGGACACCGACAACGGGTGGCACAGCGGGATCAGGTCCGGTGTGCGCTTGGCGCCCATGATGCCCGCGATACGCGCGGTGGCGAGGGCGTCGCCCTTGGGTACCCCCTCGCCGCGCAGCAGCTCGACCACGCGGGGCGAGACGAGGACGCGTCCGCTGGCGCGAGCCGTGCGCGCGGTCACGTCCTTACCGGAGACGTCGACCATGCGGGCCGCGCCCGCGTCGTCGATGTGCGTCAGCCGCTGCTGCGTGGGTCGGTCGTGCTCATGGGGTCCGGGGGTCTCCCCCCGGGAAGGCACAGTCATGATCGTGTGGCGCTCCCGGTCCGGGCCCGTCGCGGTGCGGCGCACGGGCCTGCTGTGCGCGACACGGTATCGCGGGCCGGGGCCCCTCAGCCGAGCAGGACCATCTCGACCTCGGCGCCGGGCTCGACGCTCTCCACGTCCTCCGGGACGACGATCAGCGCGTCGGCGTGCGCGAGGGCGGCGATCAGATGGGATCCGGCGCCGCCGACCGGCCGCACCTCGCCGTCGGCGTACGTCCCGCGCAGGAACTGTCTGCGTCCCTTGGGAGAGCTCAGCGCCTTGTCCGCGGCAAGGGTCGCCGTCATCCGCGGCCGGTGGACGTCCTCCAGGCCCATCAGGGTGCGGATCGCGGGGCGCACGAACAGCTCGAAGGAGACGTACGACGACACCGGGTTGCCCGGGAGCGCGAGCAGCGGGGTGTGGTCGGGGCCGATGGAGCCGAAGCCCTGAGGCTTGCCGGGCTGCATGGCGAGCTTGCGGAAGTCGATGCCGCTGCCGGCCTCGTCCTCGTCGCCGACGTGCGACAGCGCCTCCTTGACGACGTCGTACGCCCCGACGCTCACGCCGCCGGTGGTGACCATGAGGTCGGCGCGCACGAGCTGGTCCTCGACGGTGGACCTCAGGGTCTCGGCGTCGTCGGCGACGGCGCCCACGCGGTAGGCGATGGCGCCGGCGTCACGGGCCGCGGCGGTGAGGGCGAAGCTGTTGGAGTCGTAGATCTGGCCGCTGCCCAGGGCCTCGTCGGGCTGGACGAGTTCGCTGCCGGTGGACATGACGACCACGCGCGGGCGTGGGCGCACGCGCACCGTGCCGCGTCCGATCGCGGCGAGCAGGGCGATCTGGGGCGGCCCGAGGACCGTGCCCGCTTCGAGCGCCCGGTCGCCCGCCTTGACGTCGCTGCCCTTCGCGCGCACATGCGCACGTGCCTCGGCCGGCCGGTGGATGTGCACCTGGCCCCGGGCGCCCTCGGGGGCGAGGCTGCGGGCGCGCATCCCGGTCACCGGGCCCTCGCCGAGGCCGCCGTCGGTCCACTCCACGGGAACGACCGTCTCGGCGCCGGGCGGCAGCGGGGCGCCGGTCATGATGCGGGCGGCCTGGCCGGGGCCCACGTGGAGCAGGTCGGCCTGGCCCGCCGCGACGTCCCCGACGACCTCCAGGACCGCCGGGAACTCCTCGCTCGCGCCCGCGACATCCGCGACCCGCACCGCGTACCCGTCCATGGAGCTGTTGTCGAACGGTGGCAGGGAGACCGGCACCGTGACGTCGTCGACCAGGACACAGCCCTGGGCGTCGAGCAGTTGCAGCTCGATGGGTTCGAGGGGGCGGACGGTCGCGAGGATGTCCTCCAGGTGTTCGTCCACCGACCAGAGGTGGTCCTGGCCGGTGGGGCGGGGCGCGGCGGCGGTGCTCAACTCGCTACATCTCCTCGGCTACGTAACTGCGAAGCCAGGTCCGGAAGTCCGGGCCCAGGTCTTCACGTTCGCATGCGAGTCTGACAATGGCACGCAGGTAGTCGCCACGGTCGCCGGTGTCATAGCGGCGGCCCTTGAAGACGACGCCGTGCACCGGGCCGCCGACCTTCTCGTCCTGCGACAGCTGCTGGAGGGCGTCGGTGAGCTGGATCTCACCGCCGCGACCCGGCTCGGTCTTGCGCAGTATGTCGAAGATGGCCGGGTCGAGGACGTAGCGGCCGATGATCGCGTAATTCGACGGGGCGTCAGCCGCCGCCGGCTTCTCGACGAGGTCGTGCACCTTGACCACGTCGCCGTCGTCGGTGGGGTCCACGGCTGCACAGCCGTAGAGGTGGATCTGCTCGGGCGCGACCTCCATCAGCGCGATGACGCTGCCGCCGTGCTGCTCCTGCACCTCGACCATCCGCTTGAGCAGCGGGTCGCGCGGGTCGATCAGGTCGTCGCCGAGGAGGACGGCGAAGGGCTCGTGGCCGACGTGCGGAGCGGCGCACAGGACGGCGTGGCCGAGGCCCTTGGGGTCGCCCTGGCGGACGTAGTGCATGGTCGCGAGGTCGCTGGACTCCTGCACCTTGGCGAGCCGGCCGGCGTCACCCTTCTTCTGAAGAGCGGATTCCAGCTCGTAGTTGCGGTCGAAGTGGTCCTCCAGCGGGCGCTTGTTGCGGCCCGTGATCATGAGGACATCGTCGAGGCCCGCCGATACGGCCTCTTCGACCACGTACTGGATCGCCGGCTTGTCGACGACCGGCAGCATCTCCTTGGGAGTGGCTTTGGTGGCCGGCAGGAAGCGGGTACCTAGGCCCGCTGCGGGGATGACAGCCTTGCTGATCCGAGGGTGCGACTGAGTCATGCCCGACACCATATCCGGTGCCTTTGCAGTGAATCTGAGGCTCCGGTTAATTCACTCTCATATGAGCGCATTAGGAAGGGTACGGGTGCGACCAGTGACTCACTCCGGACGTCCGGCCGAGACTGACAAGCGAACGTTGCGGCGAGAATTCATCTCGGTGAGAAACAGGTTGACGGCCGATGACCTGCGGGAAAACGCAGCCGCGCTGGCGGTTCGGGCGCTGGAGCTGCCCGAGTTGACGCACGCGGGCGTGGTGGCGGCGTACGTCTCCGTGGGGAGTGAACCCGGCACGCTCGCGCTGCTCGACGCGCTGCGCGCCCGGGGCGTACGCGTCCTGCTCCCCGCCCTTCTGCCCGACAACGACCTCGACTGGGGTGCCTACTTCGGGGAGGACTCCCTCGCCCGCGTCCAACACGGCGGGAAGATGGCCCTCTTCGAGCCCGCCGGCGAACGCCTCGGCCCGGACGCCGTGACCGGGGCCGACGTCGTGCTGCTGCCGGGCCTTGCGGTCGACGCGCGCGGGATGCGTCTGGGGCGCGGGGGTGGGTCGTACGACCGCGTCCTGGCCCGCCTGGAGGACGCGGGGGCGCATCCCGCGCGCGTGGTGCTGCTGTACGACTCCGAGGTCGTCGAGCACGTCCCCGAGGAGCCGCACGATCGTCCGGTGGACGCGGTGGTGACGCCGTCGGGGGTGCGCAGATTCCGCGCGGGCTGAGTCCTTTGGGGCGGCGGTGCCGCACAGGCGAAGGGCCCTCCACGCGTGCGTGGAGGGCCCTTTCGGCGTTCGTCTTCAGCTGTGCGCCGTCAGCGGGTCACGGCCTGAGCACCAGGGTGTCGCTCGTGCTCTCGTCGACGGCGTCGTCCGAGAAGGACCAGTCGAGGAGTTCGCCGTCGGCCCACTTGTCCGTCTGGTCGGTGTAGTGGGCGTTGTAGGCATGCCCGGAGGCGCCCGTGACGTTGATCCACTTCGACTTGTCGAGGTCGCCGAGGTTGACCACCATCCGCATCGACGGCACCCAGACGACCTCGTAGCCGCCGGCCGCGTTCCAGCCGCTGGCGTTGACCGTGCCCTCGCCGCCGCTGAGCTTCCAGGGGCCGCGGTTGAGGGCGTACTGGAGGAACCCGGGGCCGTCGGTGCCGAGGGTCTGGTTCTTCAGGAACAGGCGGTGCAGCCGGCCCCAGCTCCAGGTGTCGATGTCCTTGCCGAGCTTGGCGGTCAGCTCCCAGCGCGCGTCGATCATGGCGCGCTTGAGCAGGCTGTCACGGTCGGTGGCCGCGGGGCGGGTGCCGTTCTTCGGCGTCTTCCACCAGTCGCTCTTCTCGTCGTCCATGAGGCTGCGCACGACCTCGAACCAGCGGTCGCCGCCGTCCGGCTGCGCCTGGTCGGCTTCGCGCTCACCGCACTCGCGGACCTTTTCCGCGTCGTCCGCGGGCCCGGTGGTGTTGACCGGGTCGACCCATAGGCATTGGCCCTTGACCCGCAGCTCCATGGGCAGCTTGTTACCGAAGGCGAGCTTGAGGATGTTGCGCCAGACCGAGTTGAAGTAGGCGGCGGCCGCCGAGTCGGCGTCCTGGGTGTAGTCCCAGCCCTCCAGGAGTTCCTGTGCCTCCCGGACGTCGTCCGCGCCCCGGACCGTCTTGTCGTCGATGTCGATCTTCAGCAGCTTGGGCACCAGCAGCTTGGCGATCTCGCTGCTGTTGTCGAGCTGCATCTGGCGCATGTCGTCGGTGGAGATCTTGCCGCCGCCGTCGATCTTCGACTGGATCAGGTCGGTGATGCGCTGGCTGCGGGCGCCGTAGCCCCAGTCCGTGGTGAGCGTGTAGGGGTACTTGGCCTTGTCGACCACCGCCTGGTTGGCGGTGACGATGTAGCCGCGGGACGGGTTGTACTCGTACGGCAGCTCGTCGTCGTCGATGTAGCCGGTCCAGCGGGACTTGGAGTCCCAGCCGGGCGCCGGGACGGAGCCGTCGTAGCCCTGCGGGCGGGTGGGGATCATGCCCGGCAGCGTGTAGCCGATGTTGCCCTCGGTGTCGGCGTAGATCAGGTTCTGCGAGGGCACGTCGAACAGGGCGCCCGCGGCGCGGAAGTCGTTCCAGTTCTTCGCCTTGTCCATGGCGAAGACGGCGTCCATGGTGGTGCCCGCCTGGAGCGCGGTCCAGCGCAGCGAGACGCCGTAGCCGTCGCCGCGGTCGGGGGCGGCGGTGTCGACGGTGGCCTTCTTGCCGGCCTTCACCAGCTCGCTGCTGCGGTCGGACAGCAGCGGTCCGTTGTCGGTCTCGCGGACGACGATCTTCTTGGGGGCACCGCCGGCGACCTTGATGGTCTCCTCGCGCTTGGTGAACGGGCGCGTCTTGCCGTCGTACAGGTAACCGTCGCCGGAGAGCTTCTCCAGGTAGAGGTCGGTGACGTCGACACCGGAGTTCGTCATGCCCCAGGAGATGCTCTGGTTGTGGCCGATGACCACGCCGGGCATGCCCGCGAAGGTGTAGCCGCTGACGTCGTACTGGCACTTGCTGGAGACCGAGCGGCAGTGCAGGCCCATCTGGTACCAGACGGACGGCAGCGAGGCCGACAGGTGCGGGTCGTTGGCCAGCAGCGGCTTGCCGGTGATGGTGTACTTCCCGCCGACCACCCAGGAGTTGGAGCCGATGCCGTTGCCGTTCACGCCGACGGCGGTCGGCAGATCGTCCAGGGCGTCCTGGAGGCCCGACAGCTGGCTCTGCAGGCCGGCGCCGTCCGAGCCGGCGGCCGTGCCCGTGCCGCTCGTGGAGCTGTCGGCGGAGGAACCCGCGCCGGCCGTGGAGCCCTGCTCGAAGGTCTTGGTGACCTCGTCGTACCGGCCCGCCTGGACGATCGTCTTGTTCCGGCCGTAGGGGTAGTCCGGGTAAAGGTCCTGGATCTCCTTGGGGCCCAGGCGGCTGGTCATCAGGGCGCGGTCGATCTCGTCCTGCATGTTGCCGCGCAGGTCCCAGGCCATCGCCTTCAGCCAGGCGATCGAGTCGACCGGGGTCCACTTCTGCGGCTTGTAGTCGTTGGCGAACTCGAGGGCCGCGTACTCCAGGGAGATGTCCTTGTTGCCCTTGCCGTCCAGGTAGGCGTTGACTCCCTTGGCGTATGCCTGGAGGTACTTCTTGGTGGAGGGGGACAGCGTCTTCTCGTACTCCTCCTCGGCCACGCGGTTCCAGCCCAGGGTGCGCAGGAACTCGTCGTTGTCGACCTGGCTCTTGCCGAACATCTCCGACAGGCGCCCGGAGGTCATGTGGCGGCGCACGTCCATCTCGTAGAACCGGTCCTGCGCCTGGACGAAGCCCTGTGCCATGAACAGGTCCTCGTCGGAGGAGGCGTAGATCTGCGGGATGCCGTAGCCGTCGCGCTTCACGTCGACGGGCCCGGACAGCCCGTCGAGCGTTATCGACCCCTTGGTCTGCGGGAACGAGGCACGCACGGTGCTGATGGACCAGTACGCCCCGCCGGTGACGCCCGCCACGACGGCCAGGACCAGCACGATGACGAACAGGCGGGCTCTGCGCCCCTTCTTCCTGCCGGACTTGCCGGGCTGCTGACCCGTGGAGGCGGTGGTGTTGGGGGGCATCGCTGTCCTTGCTGTCCTAACGCGAGCGGCAGGCGGTCCTGGAGTGCTGGAGCAACCATAGGCGCAGGGCCCACTCCACCTTGACGCGGAGTGGGGAATCAGCACGGACGGACGTTCGATCATGCCTGCCCGAGTGTCAAGAAATCGTCAAGAGTTAGGTAAGGTAACGAAGTAGTTGGGTGCGGAGAACCGCCACTTCGTGTCCTATGTACATGAGCCCGCGCGCGTGCGTGTGTGCCAGGGAAGGGAACGGCCGCTGACTGTCCACGACCTCAACCAGCTCCTGCTCGTCTGCTCGCTAGTCCTGCTCGTCGCGGTCGCCGCGGTCCGGATCTCCTCGCGCAGCGGGCTCCCCAGCCTGCTCGTGTACCTGGGGATCGGCGTCCTCATGGGCCAGGACGGGATCGGCGGCATCAGCTTCAACGACGCCGAGCTCACCCAGGTCATCGGGTACGCGGCGCTGGTCGTGATCCTGGCCGAAGGCGGTCTGGGCACGAAGTGGAAGGAGGTCAAGCCGGCCCTCCCGGCCGCCTCCGCGCTGGCGCTGGTCGGGGTCACGGTGAGCGTCGGGGTCACGGCGGCGGCCGCGCACTATCTGGTCGGGCTGGAGTGGCGGCAGGCGCTCATCATCGGGGCGGTCGTCTCCTCGACCGACGCTGCCGCGGTCTTCTCCGTCCTGCGGAAGATCCCCCTCCCTTCACGCGTGACGGGCACGCTGGAGGCCGAGTCCGGCTTCAACGACGCCCCCGTGGTCATCCTGGTCGTCGCCTTCTCCGAGCACGGTCCGATCGAGCACTGGTACGCGCTGCTCGGCGAGATAACCCTGGAACTGGCGATCGGCGCTGCCATCGGCATCGCGGTGGGCTTCGTGGGCTCCTGGGGACTCAGGCACGTGGCCCTGCCCGCCTCCGGCCTCTACCCGATCGCCGTCATGGCCATCGCCGTCACCGCCTACGCGGCCGGCGCGATGGCGCACGGCAGCGGCTTCCTCGCCGTGTATCTCGCCTCGATGGTGATGGGCAACGCCAAGCTGCCGCACTGGCCGGCCACGCGCGGGTTCGCCGACGGGGTCGGCTGGATCGCACAGATCGGCATGTTCGTCCTGCTCGGCCTCCTGGTCACCCCGCACGAGCTGGGCGACGACATCCTGCCCGCGCTCGTCATCGGGCTGGTGCTGACCATGGTGGCCCGGCCGCTGAGCGTCGTCGCGTGCCTGGCGCCGTTCCGGGTCGCCTGGCGGGAGCAGGCCCTGATGTCGTGGGCCGGGCTGCGCGGCGCCGTGCCGATCATTCTGGCGACGATCCCCATGGTGGGCGGCGTGGAGGACAGCCGCCGCATCTTCAACATCGTCTTCGTCCTGGTCGTCGTCTACACCCTGATCCAGGGGCCGACCCTGCCCTGGCTCGCTCGCAAGCTGCGCCTGGGACGGGACCCCGAGGCCGCCGATCTCGGCATCGAGTCGGCGCCGCTGGAGCGGCTGCGCGGGCATCTGCTGTCCGTCGCGATCCCCGAGGGCTCGAAGATGCACGGCGTCGAGGTCAACGAGCTGCGGCTGCCCGCCGGGGCCGCCGTCACCCTTGTCGTCCGTGACGGAAAATCGTTCGTTCCGCTGCCGACGACGGTGCTGCGGCTCGGGGACGAGCTGCTCGTGGTCGCCACGGACCCGGTCCGGGACGCCGCCGAGCGCCGGCTGCGCGCCGTGGGCGCCGGGGGCAAGCTGGCCGGGTGGCTGGGGACGAACGGGACGACCTGAGGGACACCCCGAGAGGGCCTGCCCAATCGCAGGTGGAGCCCTACCTAGTGCTCATTTTCACAGGATCAAGGGCCGCTTTCCCCTGTACTATGCAGGCGTACCCAGATCGAACCAACTCTGCCTGACGCAGAGCTGGCGCGACCGTATGGCGGCTGGACGTCCTTCCTCAAGTGGGCTCCGGCATCTACCGCAGTTCCGCGCAAGAGGACAGCTCTCGGCGCCGCCCCCGACCCGTAGGGGCCGCGCTACCAGGTGGCAGAAAGGCACGGGCCGTGGCATCCACGGTCACCACCGAGCCGTCGAAGGACGCACCCGCCTCCTCCCGCCCGGGATACGGACAGCTGCTGCGCACCCGCGGCGCCTGGACGTTCCTGCTCCCCGGCTTCGCGGCACGCCAGCCCTTCGCGATGCTGACCATCTCCATCGTGCTGCTCGTGCAGCACACCACGGGTTCGTACGGTGCGGCGGGCGCCGCCGCTGCCGTCACCGGCGTCTCCATGGCGGTGTTCGCGCCCTACAGCGGCCGCCTCGCCGACCGCTACGGCCAGCGCACCGTCCTGATCCCCGGCGTCCTGCTGCACACCCTGTCCGGCCTGACCCTGACGACGCTCGCCCTGACCGACGCGCCCCTGTGGGCCCTGTTCGTCGCCGCCGTGCCCACCGGTGCCTCGGTGCCGCAGGTCGGGCCCATGGTGCGGGCCCGTTGGGGCGTGAAGCTCCAGGGCTCCCCCCTGATGACGACGGCCGCCGCCTTCGAGTCGGTCACCGACGAGCTGACCTTCGTCGTCGGCCCGCTGCTGGCCACCGCCCTGTGCACGGCCGTCGACCCGGCCGCGGGTCTGGTCACGGAGGCCGCGCTCACGCTGCTGGGCGGTCTGCTGTTCGCCGCGCAGAAGAGCACGCAGCCCTCGGTCGCCGCCGTCGGACACACGCGCGTGGAGCACGCCTCCGCGCTGCGCATCCCCGGCGTGCGCGTGCTGATCGTGACCTTCCTCGGCATCGGCTCCGTCTTCGGCGGCATGCAGGTCTCGCTGGCCGCCTTCTCCGAGTCGATCGGCGAGCCCGGCCTGAACGGCGTCCTGTACGGCACCTTCGCCGCGGGCAACATGATCTCCGGCATCGCCTGCGGAGCCATCGCCTGGAAGGTGGCCCCGCAGCGCCGCCTCCTCGTCGGATACGCCGCCCTGGCGCTCACCGCATCCGGCCTGTGGGCCGCCCACTCGGTGCTCGTCCTGGCCGGCCTCGGCCTGCTCGTCGGCATGTGCATCGCACCCGCGCTGATCACCGGCTACACGCTGGTCGAGAGCCTGGTCCCGGCCGGCGCCCGCACCGAGGCCTTCACCTGGCTCACGGGTGCGGTCGCGCTGGGCCAGGCCGCCGCCGTGACCGTCGCCGGTCAGCTGGAGGACCGCTTCTGGGGCGGCGCCGGGTTCCTGGTGCCGATGGGCGGGACCCTGCTGGCCCTGGCGACCCTGGTGGCACTGCGCTCTCGGCTCGAGACACGGTCCGGCAGCCGCACGGTCGCACGTGGCGTGGGTCACCGCGTGCCGGTGGCAGTGGACTGAGCGGCTGGAATACGTCACTATGGACCGTCGTTAGCACTCATCGAGTGAGAGTGCCAGGAGGAAGACAGTGCCCACCTATCAGTACCAGTGCACCGAGTGCGGCGAGGGTCTCGAGGCGGTGCAGAAGTTCACCGACGACGCCCTGACCGAGTGCCCCGACTGCCAGGGCCGCCTCAAGAAGGTGTTCTCCGCGGTCGGCATCGTCTTCAAGGGATCCGGCTTCTACCGGAACGACAGCCGCGGCTCCTCGTCGAGCAGCTCGTCGGCGTCGTCGAAGTCGTCGACGTCCTCCTCGTCCGACTCGTCCTCGTCCTCCTCCGCGTCGTCTTCGTCCTCCTCGGACTCGAAGCCGTCGAGCGCCGGCACCTCCTCCAGCAGCTCCGCCGCGTAGGACTCATTCCTTACGGGACCCTGTCGTCATCCGGCGACGGGGTCCTCGGCATTTGCGGGTGCGGTTAGGGTGCGGGCATGGCGAACAAGGCGAACGTGGAACTCGGCGTGATCGGCGGCTCCGGCTTCTACTCGTTCCTCGACGACGTGACCGAGATACAGGTGGACACCCCGTACGGGCCGCCCAGCGACTCCCTCTTCCTCGGCGAGATCGCCGGCCGGCGGGTCGCCTTCCTGCCCCGGCACGGACGCGGCCACCATCTGCCGCCGCACCGGATCAACTACCGGGCCAACCTGTGGGCGCTGCGCTCGCTCGGCGCGCGCCAGGTGCTAGGCCCGTGCGCGGTGGGCGGACTGCGCCCCGAGTACGGACCGGGCACGCTGCTGGTGCCGGACCAGCTGGTCGACCGTACGAAGTCCCGGGTGGGGACGTACTTCGACGGACTGCCGCTGCCCGACGGCGCCGTCCCGAACGTGGTGCACGTGTCCCTGGCCGACCCCTACTGCCCCACCGGTCGTGCGACCGCGCTGAAGGCGGCGCGGGGGCGGGACTGGGAGCCGGTGGACGGCGGCACGCTGGTCGTCGTGGAGGGGCCCCGCTTCTCGACCCGTGCCGAATCGCTGTGGCATCAGGCGCAGGGCTGGTCGGTGGTGGGTATGACCGGCCACCCCGAGGCGGCGCTCGCCCGTGAACTGGAGCTCTGCTACACCTCGTTGACGCTGGTCACCGACCTGGACGCGGGTGCCGAGACCGGCGAGGGCGTCTCCCACGACGAGGTGCTGCAGGTGTTCGCGGCGAACGTGGACCGGCTGCGCGGCGTGCTGTTCGACGCGGTGGCCGCGCTGCCGGCGAACGACGAGCGGGACTGCCTGTGCACCAAGGCGCTGGGCGGGATGGATCCGGGGTTCGAGCTGCCGTAGGGGCCTGCTTGAGGGCGGAACTCCTCGTTCGGGCGAGGGAGTTGTCCACAACCGGTCGGTAGTCCACGGGCTCCGGCGGGCGGCGGCGCGATGTCTCATCGTGGCTTCACAAGCCGTTCCGTCGTCGCAGGTGGTGGTCCACGTGTCCGTTGCTCCCTCGTCCCGTTCGCCGTTCTCCCGTTCGCCGTCCTCCCTTTCTCCCTTCCCCGCTGCTCCGCTCCCGCTGGGCACGGACGCCCCCGCCGGCTGCGAGGTGCCGCACTTCGCCCCGGTGCGGGTGCGCGGCGGGCGGTACCGGCTGCGCCATCTGGTACGGCAGCGCAGGCGGGCCGTGGCGGCGGGGCTCGCGGTCACCGCGGCGGCGCTCGTGGCGGCGGGCCCGGGTGAGGCCGACCGGGCGCGCGGGCATCCGGCTCCTGAGCCGGTCCGCCATCACCGGGCCGTGGAAAGGGCGCGTGCCGTCGAGACGGTGTCCGCGCCGGTGCGGATCTCCGACGGTGCCACCGTGCGGCTGCTGCGGCCCGGCGACCGGATCGACGTGATCGCCGCGCAGGAGAGCGTGGCGGGCGGCGACGCCCGGGTGGTCGCGCGCGGGGTGCGGGTGACCGAGGTGCCGGAGCTGCTGGACGCCGCGAGCGAGAGCGGGGCGCTGGTCGTGCTGTCGGTGCCGCGCTCCACCGCGGCACGCCTCGCGGGCGCGAGCGCTACGGCACGGCTGGCGGTGACACTGTGCTGAGCCGGGTCGCACATGTCGTGCGCATGACGCTGGATGCCCTGTCAAGTCGCTCGTTCAGGTGGCCTAATTGGACAGGATGGCCCAGCCCTGACGTAGGTTGCGGAGCTGTTCGTTCCACAACCTGCGTATACGAGGAGAGGCCCCGCGGTGAGCGAGAAGAAGGAACCGGGCGTCTGGGACGGCTTCAAGGCCTTCCTGATGCGCGGGAACGTCGTCGATCTGGCGGTAGCGGTGGTCATCGGCGCCGCGTTCACCAACATCGTCAACGCGGTGGTGAAGGGAATCATCAACCCGCTGGTCGGAGCGATCGGCACCAAGAACCTCGATCACTACAGCTCGTGCCTGAGCTCGACGTGCGAGGGCGAGCAGGGCATCCAGATCCTGTGGGGGACCGTCCTCGGCGCGGCCCTCAGCTTTGTGATCACCGCGGCCGTCGTCTACTTCCTGATGGTCCTGCCCATGGCGAAGTACCTGGCCCGCGTGGAGGCCCGCCGCAAGGCCAAGGAGGGCGCCCAGGAGGTCATCGAGGTGAGCGAGCTGGAGGTGCTCAAGGAGATCCGCGACGCGCTGGTCGCCCAGCGCGGCTCGGGGCACAACCAGCAGTAGGGGCTCAGAGGTGGTGGGGCGGCTTCTCGTCGAGGAAGCGCTTCAGGTCGGCCGCGCTGTCGCCGCCGGTACCGGGCCGCTCGCCCCACCCACGGTCCGTGTCGTCCGAGGACTGCTGGTCCAGCGGATCGTCGAACACCAGCGCGGGCTTCGGCTCGCGCGGCTCGGGGGCGGCGGGGGCGGTGCTCATGCGTCCAGGGTACGGCCCGCGCGGCGATGCCCCCCGCCCTCGCCCACGGGTGATCCCTTACGGGAGAAATTCCCCGCTCCATCTGCTGTGCTTGTCCTCATGACGTCCAGTTCCACTCCCGCGTCGGGCTCTCCCCGCCCACCCGGAAACCGCCGCCCGCTGCGCAGGCTCACCGCCCGTGGCCGGGGTGAGGAGCACCGGGTCGCCACTCCGCTGGAGCTCTTCTTCGACCTGTGCTTCGTCGTGGCCATCGCCCAGGCGGGCATCCAGTTGGTGCACGCGGTCGCCGAGAGCCACGCGGGCCAGGGGATCCTCGACTACGCGATGGTCTTCTTCGCCATCTGGTGGGCCTGGATGAACTTCACCTGGTTCGCCTCCGCCTACGACAACGACGACGTCCTCTACCGGGTCGTCACCCTGATCCAGATCGCCGGTGTGCTGGTCCTGGCGGCCGGTGTCTCGCGGGCGTTCGAGGACCACGAGTACCTGGCGGTGGTACTGGGCTATGTGATCATGCGGCTGGCCCTGGTGGGGCAGTGGCTGCGGGTGGCCAGATCGAGTCGGGGCCCGGAGCGGAGAATGGCCCTGCGGTACGCCGGCGGTGTACTGCTGTGCCAGATCGGCTGGCTGGGCCTGTTGGTCCTGCCCGAGGACGCCAGACCCTGGCTGTTCCTGGTGATGGCGATCCTGGAGATGTGCGTGCCTCCGTACGCGGAGCGGAACCACCCCACGTCCTGGCACCCGCACCACATCGCCGAGCGGTACGGGCTGTTCACGATCATCGTGCTCGGCGAGACCATCGCGGCGGCCACGGTGGCGGTGAAGACCGGCATCGACGAGAACGACGCGCTGGGCGACGTGGTGCCGATCGCCGCGGGCGGGCTGCTGATCATCTTCGCCGCCTGGTGGATCTACTTCGTGGTACCGATCCACGGCCATCTGCGCTCCAACAGACAGGCGTTCCTGTGGGGCTACGGCCACTACGTGGTCTTCGCCTCGGCGGCCGCGATCGGCGCGGGTCTGGAGGTGGCGGTGGAGCAGACCGTGGGCAAGGCACACATCTCGACGCTGGCCGCGTCGGCCGCGGTGACCCTGCCGACGGCGCTGTATCTCCTCACGGTCTGGGTGCTGCACTCGCGTTACTTCAAGGTGGGCATCTCCCAGCAGCTGGTGCTGCCGACCGCGGCGCTGCTGGTGATCTGCTGCACCTTCCTGGGCGATTGGGCGGTGCTCGTGGCCGGCGTCGTCACGGCGCTGGCGGTGGTGACCGGGGAGACGCTGACGGCCCGTAGGGCAGCCCGAGGGTACGGGACGACGGCGGAGTCGCCGCTCGCCTGACACGTGGGGCCGGTCGGGCGCCGGCCGCGCCACCGGCCCCGTCCGGCCGGACTTCACGGGACCGCACCGGTGGCTGGACGAGACTGGGCCCATGACAGTTGACGCACTGACAGATGTCGCCGGGCTGCGGGTGGGGCATGCGACGCGCACCGGCGACGGTTGGCTGACCGGCACCACGGTCGTCCTGGCGCCCGAGGGCGGGGCCGTCGCCGCCGTGGACGTACGCGGCGGCGGTCCCGGCACCAAGGAGACGGACGCCCTCGATCCGCGCAACTTCGTGCAGAAGGTCGAGGCGATCGTGCTGACGGGGGGCAGCGCGTACGGGCTGGACGCGGCGTCCGGGGTGATGGCCTGGCTGGAGGAGCAGCGGCGCGGGGTGCGGGTCGGGGTCGATCCGGCGCATGTCGTGCCGGTGGTCCCCGCCGCCTGTGTCTTCGATCTCGGGCGGGGCGGCGACTTCCGGGCGAGGCCGGACGCGGCCATCGGGCGGGCAGCGGTCGAGGCGGCCGCGGCGAGCGAACCCGGCGATCCGGTGCGGGAGGGCTGTGTGGGCGCCGGCACGGGGGCGACGGTGGGTCCGGTCAAGGGCGGGATCGGCACCGCGAGCGTCGTCCTCGACTCGGGGATCACGGTGGCCGCGCTTGTGGTGGCGAACGCGGCGGGGTCGGTGGTGGATCCCGAAACCGGGGTCCTGTACGGGGAGTTGTTCCAGGGGCGCGTGGACTACCCGGAGGAGAGCGTCCACGAGGCCGCGCGCCGGAGCCTCGCCGAGATCGCGGAGAAGAACGCGCCGCCCCCGCTCAACACCACGCTCGCCGTGGTCGCCACCGACGCGGACCTGACGAAGGCGCAGGCGCAGAAGCTGGCCGGCACCGCGCACGACGGCATCGCGCGGGCCGTACGGCCGGTGCATCTGCTCAGCGACGGGGACACCGTGTTCACGCTGGCCACCGGGGAACGCCCGCTCGACGCCGGGCAGCCCCTCGCGCTGAACGAGCTCCTCGCGGCGGGCGCGGACACGCTGACGCGGGCGATCGTGCGGGCCGTGCGGGCGGCTGTGCCGGTGGATGGGCCGGGTGGAGTATGGCCGTCGTACGGGGAGTTGTACGGGGGACGGTGACGGGCAGGGGTAACGGGGACCGCTAACGGGGCCTCTCGTGCGGGCGCCGCGGGCGATTGTCCCGGTTGTGTCACGTGATGGCGTTCACGGCGCACGTTGGGAACCCGGTCCCGTGGCGGTGGCCTCTTCCACCGTGGAACGGAACGGATCCCGTAGATCGCATGAAGATGGAGTATCTCGTGACAACGCCGGACATAGCAGCGCGGCGCGCAGTGGGGGCCTGTGCCGCCCTGATGATCGGCGCTCTGACGCTCACCGCCTGCGGTGGGAGCGCCAACGCCGACCACGAGGACGGAAAGGGCGGCAGTGACTCGTCCAGGACTTCCGCAGCGCAGATCGCGATCTCGGCGAAGGACGGCTCGACAGGGGCGTCGATCAACTCGACCGGCGTCAAGGTCAGCGACGGCAAGCTGACCGAGGTGAAGATGACGGTGGCCGGGAGCGGGCAGGCCGTGCCGGGCTCCCTGGCCGCCGACGGGGTCAGCTGGAAGCCGAAGGAGCAGCTGGAGCGGGGGACGAAATACCAGATTTCGGCCACCGCGAAGGACACCGACGGGCGCAGCGCCGCGGCCGACTCGACCTTCACGACCGTGTCCAAGGACAACAGCTTCATCGGGACGTACACGCCCGACGACGGCACCACGGTCGGCGTCGGCATGCCGGTCTCGTTCAACTTCGACAAGGCGATCAGCAACCAGAAGGACGTGCAGTCGCACATCACCGTCACCTCCAGCAGCGGCCAGAAGGTGGTCGGGCACTGGTTCAACGGGCAGCGGCTGGACTTCCGGCCCGAGGAGTACTGGAAGGCCGGCTCCAAGGTCACGATGAAGGTCGACCTGGACGGCGTCGAGGGCGCGAACGGCGTCTACGGCGTTCAGGAGAAGACGGTCACCTTCACCATCGGGCGCTCGCAGGTCTCCACGGTCGACGTCAACGCGCAGACGATGACGGTCGTGCGCGACGGCAAGACGGTCAAGTCGGTGCCGATCTCGGCGGGCAGCTCGGAGTTCTCCACCTACAACGGGCAGATGGTGATCTCCGAGAAGTACAAGAAGGTCCGCATGGACAGCCGCACGGTCGATCTCGCCAACGCGTACGACATCAAGGACGTGCCGAACGCGATGCGGCTGACGCAGTCGGGAACCTTCCTGCACGGCAACTACTGGTACAACCAGGGCAACCCGCCCTTCGGCCGCCAGGGCACCAGCCACGGCTGCGTCGGTCTGCAGGACATGAAGGGCGGGCAGGGGGACACCCCCGCCAAGTGGTTCTACGACAGCTCGATCCTCGGTGACGTGGTGATCGTCAAGAACTCCCCCGACAAGACCGTGACGCCGGACAACGGACTCAACGGCTGGAACATGTCGTGGAACGAGTGGGTCGCGGGCAGCGCTGCCTGACCCACTGAAGTACCGTCCGAGCAGGGATTCTTGACAGTTCATCGGGCCGCGCGGGAACTTCTCGCGCGGCCCGCGCGTTTTACCGGACGTACGTTTTCTCGGTTCCCGGACATGATGTCCGACCGAGGGGCTACGGTATGCACCCACAAGGTGACATGCAGCAACGCCGGGAGAAACCTTGAGCGTTCCGTACGAGACGGCAGCGTACGAACCACCCGAGTCGCCGGAGTCTCCGGAGGAGCACCTCGCGCGACTCCTCGGCCGTGCCCTGAACTCGTTCGAGCTGCCCGACGAGACAATACGGCTGCTCGACTGTGCGCTGGCCCACGACAGCTCGCTGCACTCCGCGCACCACAGCGCGGGGCTGCATCGCGAGACGTACCGGCACACCTGGCTGCTCGCCGACGGTTCGGCGCTCACGCTGTGGGAGCTCGTCCACAACACGGCGCGGGGCCGGGCCGCGCAGCACGAGGTGTACGTCGACGAGGAGGAGCTGCGCGCCGCGACCGGGCGGCTGCCGCTGCCGCCGGACGCGCCGGACTTCGAACTGCCGGTGACGGTGCAGTTGTCGCCGATCCCCACGCCCCGGCACGCGTATGTGCCGGACGACTCGGCGGACCACGCGCGCCGGCTGCTGCGCCGCGCGGAGAACCCGGATCGGCCGGACGCGGCCACGGCCGCGCTGCTGACCACGGCGTGCGCGCACCAGATCACCCAGGCCTTCGGCCGCCCGGGCCGCGCGGGCCGCCCCGGACTCTGCTTCTCGCTCTACGAACACGCCTTCCTGCTCCGCGACGGGCAGGAGGTCTCCCTCTGGGAGGTCGAGCACACGGCGACGCCCGACGGCCGTCACATGTGCGAGGTGTACACCAGCGAGGACGCGGCACGCGCCGCGATGGAACGGCGGGCTGCGCAGGTGCCGTAGGGGTGCGGGTGCCGCGGGGCGGCGCGGGCACCGGAAGCGGCGGGCTCAGGTCCCGCTGGTGTCGAGCGCGAGTGCCGCACGCGGCGGGGCCAAGGGCCGCCGCACGTATGGCGGGCGCCCGACGGGGGCACGGGTTCCGGAGCGCCGAGCACGGTCCCGCTGGTGGCGTGGACAAGTGCCGCATGCTGTGGGCCCAAGAGCCGTACGCGAGGCGAGCGTGGATGTGCCGCGAGCGCGGCAGGCGTCGCAGGACCGGCGAGCGGGCGAGCGCAGGTGCCGCACACGACGAGCCCGGGCCGCACGCACGGCGCGGCACAGAGGGCGGGCGCAGGTGCCCCAGTCGGGGGCCCGAGAGCCGCAGGCACCGCGAGCGCAGGCACCGCGAGCGCAGGTACCGCGAGCGGCCGGGCTGAGCGCCGGTGAAGCCGCCGGGCCCGTCCAACAGGCGCGGCCCTTCAGGCGGCGCGGCCGGTCAGCGGCTGTCGTCGAGTTGGCGTACCAGGCCGGCGAAGGCGTCCAGTTCGGCCGGGGTCAGTTCCACGGCTTCCTGGGCGGGGGCGGTCTGCCGCTGGTGCGGGAGGCCGGGGAGTGTCCCGGGGGTGGCCTCGGGGCGGGTGCGGCGCAGGAGGCGGGCCAGCCCCATCACCCACAGCACGGCCGCCAGGGCGAGGACGACCGGGCCCAGCAGCTGGATGATCGAGACGTTCTCAGGCATACGCTCCAGTAGACAACACGGTCCGGGCCATTGGGCCCGGACCGTGACGTATATCGCAGGTGCCGTGAACAACTCACAGTGCGCCAAAGGGAACAAGCTGGAGGCTCGGCCCGTGGCGGGCTTATGCCGGCACCGGCTGCTTCGCCTCCGTGGTCGTGGCCGCCGAGGGCTCCGAGGATGCGGCGCCCTCCGGGGTCGTCCTGCGCATGCCCTTCAGGACGATGACCAGGCCCGCCGTGACCGCCGTACCGGCCGCGATGGCCAGCAGGTACAGGAACGGCTTGCCGATCAGGAAGGTGACCCAGATGCCGCCGTGCGGGGCGCGCAGGGTCGAGCCGAAGGCCATGGTCAGCGCGCCGGTGACCGCGCCGCCCGCCATGGAGGCGGGGATCACGCGCAGCGGGTCGGCCGCCGCGAACGGGATCGCGCCCTCGGTGATGAAGGAGGCGCCCAGGACCCAGGCGGCCTTGCCGTTCTCGCGCTCGGTGGTGGTGAACAGCTTCTTGCGGATCGTGGTGGCGAGGGCCATGCCGAGCGGCGGGACCATGCCGGCGGCCATCACGGCGGCCATGATCTTCATCGCGGAGTCGCTGGGGGCCTGCACGGCGATACCTGCCGTGGCGAAGGCGTACGCGACCTTGTTGACCGGGCCACCCAGGTCGAAGCACATCATCAGGCCGAGCAGGATGCCGAGCAGGACGGCGTTGCTGCCCGAGAGGCCGCTCAGCCAGTCCGTCATGGCCTTCTGCGCCTCGGCGATGGGCTTTCCGATGACGATCAGCATCAGGAAGCCGACGATCATCGATGAGACCAGTGGAATCACGACCACGGGCATGATGCCGCGCAGCACCGGCGGGATCTTGATCCGCTGAATGCCGAGGACGACGCCACCGGCGATCAGACCGGCGGCCAGGCCCCCGAGGAATCCGGCGTTGATGTTGAAGGCGATCATGCCGCCGACGAAGCCGGGGACGAGACCGGGCCGGTCCGCCATGCCGTACGCGATGTAGCCGGCGAGGACGGGAATCAGGAAGCCGAAGGCCACGCCGCCGATCTGGAACAGCAGCGCGCCCCAGCTGTCGACCTGACCCCAGTCGAAGTGCTCGGTGACCGGCTTGGCCTCGTTGATCTGGTAGCCGCCGATCGCGAATCCGAGAGCGATCAGCAGACCGCCCGCCGCGACGAACGGGACCATGTAACTCACGCCGGACATCAGCCACTTGCGCAGCTTGGTGCCGTAGCCCTCGCCGGGCTCGCCCGCACGCTCGACCGGGGTGCCGGCGCCGGGCCGGGCGGCGGCGGTGACCTCGCCGCGCTCCGCCTTGGCGCGGACCTCGGAGATGAGTTCGGCGGGGCGGTTGATGCCCGCCTTCACGCCGACGTCGACGGTCGGCTTCCCGGCGAACCGGTCCTTCTCCCGTACGGCCACGTCGTGCGCGAAGATCACGCCGTCCGCCGCCGCGATGACCGCCGGGTCGAGCCGGGTGAAGCCGGCCGAGCCCTGGGTCTCGACGACGAGCTCGACGCCCGCGTCGCGGCCCGCGCTCTCCAGCGACTCGGCCGCCATGTAGGTGTGGGCGATGCCGGTCGGGCAGGAGGTGACGGCGACGATCCGGAAGGGGCGGTCAGCGCCGGGAGCGTCGGAGGAGGAGGTACCCGTGGCGTCGTCGGCGGAGGCCGCCACCGACGACGCCACGGAGTCTTGGGAACCTTTGGAGGCTCCGGAGCTTTCGGAGACTCCTGAGCCTTCGGGGCCTTCCGAATCGGCGGTGTCGGCCGCACCCTCCGTCGCGACCGCCTCGGCCGCCTCGGGCTCGTCCCCCCGGATCAGCGCCGCCGCCGACGCCGCATCCCGCGCCGCCCGCAGCGCGTCCGTGAACTCGGGGTTCATCAGCTGCCGGGCCAGCGACGACAGGATCGTCAGGTGGGCGTCGTCCGCGCCTGCCGGAGCGGCGATCAGGAAGATCAGGTCGGCAGGGCCGTCCACAGCTCCGAAGTCGATGCCGGCGGCGCTGCGCCCGAAGGCGAGCGTCGGCTCGGTGACGTGCTCGCTGCGGCAGTGCGGGATGCCGATGCCACCGTCGAGGCCGGTCGGCATCTGTGCCTCACGGGCGGCGACGTCGGCGAGGAAGCCCTCCAGGTCGGTCACCCGGCCCAGGGCCACCATGCGCTCGGCGAGGGCGCGCGCCGCCGCGTCCTTGGTGTCGGCGGACAGGTCGAGATCGACCAGGTCCGCGGTGATCATGTCGCTCATCGCGGGCTCCTTCGCACGCGTATCGCCCGGGGAGTCTCGTGGGCGGTGAAGGGGACGGGAGTGCCGTGGGGGGCGGCGTGAATGCGGTGGGGGGAGGCGGGGACGGGGGAGGCGAGGCCGGGGAGAACCTGCCTCCTCCGGGCGGCAGAGCGGCTCAGGTTGTTGCCCTGCCGTCCGTCGGTGGCCGTGAGTAACGCCGAGCTTTGCCGGTCACGGTCCGGATCGGCAAGAACTGTGACAACCACGACATTCGTCATGACGACGGCTCCTTCAGTACGCGGTCCACCGGCACCTCGGCCGTGACCGTCACCGCGGTCGGGTCCAGATCGGCCGGCGAGGGCATCACGCTGCCGGGCAGCTGCACGGCTGCCGCGCCGTGCGCGACGGCGGAGGCGAGCGCCTCGGGTCCGGCTCCCCCGGCGATCAGAAAGCCGGCGAGGGAGGAGTCGCCGGCGCCGACATTGCTGCGTACGACGTCCACGCGTGCGCTGCCGAACCAGGCGCCCGAGCCGTCCACGAGCAGTTGCCCGTCGGCGCCCAGGCTCGCCAGTACGGCGCCGGCGCCCATCGCGCGCAGTTCCTCGGCGGCCTTCAGCGCGTCGCCCACGGTGGTCAGGGGGCGCCCGACGGCCTCCGAGAGCTCCTCGGCGTTCGGCTTCACCACGTCGGGCCGGGCACGCAGCGCTTCGAGGAGGGCGCGTCCGGAGGTGTCCAGCGCGATCCGGGCGCCGCCCGCGTGTGCCCGGGTGACGACATCGGCGTACCAGGACGGGGCGAGCCCCCGGGGCAGGCTGCCGCAGCAGGCGATCCAGTCGGCGTCGCGCGACTGCTCGCGGACCGTCTCCAGGAGGAGTTCCTGCTCGGCGGCCGACAGCTCGGGGCCGGGCGCGTTGATCTTCGTCAGTACGCCGTCCGACTCAGCGAGCGCGATGTTGGACCGGGTGGCGCCGGCGACCGGTACCGGCGCGACCTCGATGCCCTGCCCGTCGAGCAGGTCGGCGACTAGCGCGCCGGGCGCGCCACCCAGGGGCAGGACCGCGACCGTGCGCTGCCCGGCGGCCGTGACGGCGCGCGAGACGTTCACACCCTTGCCGCCCGGGTCCATGCGCTCGCCGGTGGCGCGTATGACCTCGCCGCGGTCGAGGGCCGGGACCTCGTAGGTGCGGTCCAGGGAGGGGTTCGGGGTGACGGTGAGGATCATGCGCGCACTACTTCCGTGCCGCCGCGCTCGATCGCGGTGGCGTCTTCGGGGCTCAGCCCGCTGTCGGTGATCAGCAGGTCCACATCGCTCAGGTCACCGAAGCGGGCGAAGTGCTCCTGGCCGTGCTTGGAGGAGTCGGCCAGCAGCACCACGCGGCGGGCCGCGGCCACCGCGGCGCGCTTCACGGCGGCCTCGGCGAGATCCGGGGTGGTCAGACCGTGCTCGGCGGAGAAGCCGTTGGCCGCGACGAACAGGACGTCGGCGCGGATCTCGCCGTACGCACGCAGCGCCCAGGCGTCCACGGCGGCGCGCGTACGGTGCCGTACGCGCCCGCCGACCAGGTGCAGTTGGATGCCGGGGTGGTCCGCGAGGCGGGCCGCGATGGGCAGGCTGTGCGTGACGACGGTGAGGGACGCCTCCAGCGGCAGCGCGGCGGCCAGGCGGGCCACCGTCGTACCGGCGTCGAGGATCATCGTGCCCTCGGTCGGCAGCTCGGCGACGGCCGCCTTGGCGACCCGGTCCTTCTCGTCGGCCGCCGTCGACTCGCGCTCGGCGAGATCCGGCTCGAAGTCCAGGCGCCCGGCCGGGATCGCGCCACCGTGCACGCGGCGCAGGAGCCCGGCGCGGTCGAGGGCCTTCAGGTCACGGCGGATCGTCTCCGCCGTGACCTGGAATTCCTCGGCCAGCGACAGGACGTCCACTCGGCCGCCGTCACGGGCGAGGCGGAGGATCTCCTGCTGCCGCTCCGGTGCGTACATGTCCGTTCGCCTCCGAACTGTGCCCGAACTTGTGGTTTCAGCGGGAGGCTACGCCTGGATTTCCGGAAAGTAAACAGGTTCGGGCTCAATCGGGCATGAACGGATATGCCGAGGGGCCCGGCACCGAAGTGCCGGGCCCCTCCCCCGCTCTCGGGATCCTCTCCGAGGTTCCGCCGGCCGGTCCGGCTCTCAGGGCACCAGCACGGGCTCCTTCTCCGGTGCCGGCGACGGCTCCTCCGCCGCTCCCTCGACATGCTGCGCGGGCCGCTTCGGCAGCGCGAACATCAGCAGGAAGATGACGGCCATCACCGCGGCCACCCAGCCCAGCGCGTGCTGGAAGCCGTCCGCGAAGGCCGCGCCCACCGCCGGACCTTGCGCCGTCTCGGCCAGCTGGTCGTCGATGACGCCGAAGAAGACGACGGACACCAGGCCGAGGCCGAGCGCGTTGCCCATCTGCTGCACGGTGTTGATCAGGCCCGACGCCGAACCGGAGTGCTCGCGCGGCACCTCCGACAGGATCGCGTCCGTCAGCGGGGCCACGATCAGGCCCATGCCGACGCCCATGACGATCAGAGGCAGAGCCATCTGCCAGGGCGCGATGGACAGGCCGTAGCGCTCGGACTCCCAGATGTAGAGCAGGACGCCGAGCGCCATCACCAGCGCGCCCGCCTGCAGCACCTTGCGGCCGAAGCGCCCTGCACGGACATGCCCGCCGCCACCGAGACCGCGATCGAGAACGGGATCCCGGTCAGGCCCGCCTTCAGCGGGCTCCAGCCCAGCCCGAACTGCATGTACAGCGTCCAGACCAGGAAGAAGATGCCGAGCGCCACACCGAACACGGTCTGCACCGCGATGCCCGCCGCGAAGCTCTTCACCTTGAACAGCGACAGTTCGACGAGCGGGGAGCCGTCGCGGCCGGCCTTGCGCCTCTCGTACGCCACCAGCACCGCGAGGACGACGAGCGCGCCGGCCATCGACACGTACCCCCACAGCGGCCAGCCCAGCTCACGGCCGCGGGTCAGCGGGTACAGCAGCATCAGCAGGCCGAGCGTGACGAGGGCGACGCCGACCAGGTCCAGCTTCAGGGCCTTCGGCGCCTTGGACTCGGTGATGTAGCGGCTGCCGAGGATCAGGCCCGCGATGCCGACCGGGAGGTTGATGAGGAAGATCGGGCGCCATTCGAGGCCGAACAGATTCCACTCCGTGAGCAGCGCGCCGAGCAGCGGGCCGGTGACCGCGCCGAGTCCCACGACCGCTCCGAACAGGCCGAAGACCTTGCCGCGTTCGTGCGCCGGGAACGTGGCGTGCACGATCGACAGGACCTGCGGGACCATCAGCGCCGCCATCGCGCCCTGCAGGATGCGGGAGGCGACCAGCATCTCCGGGTTCGCCGCGAAGCCGCACAGCGCCGAGGCGATGGTGAAGCCGCCGATGCCGATGAGGAACAGCCGCTTGCGGCCGTGGATGTCACCGAGACGGCCACCCGTGATCAGGCCCGCGGCGAAGGCGAGCGCATAGCCGGCGGTGATCCACTGGATCTGGCTGAAGCTCGCGCCGGCCTCCCGCTGGATCGAGGGGATGGCGATGTTGACGATCGTGACGTCGACGAGGTCCATGAAAGCCGCGGTCATCACGATCGCCAGGGCGAACCATCGGCGGCGGTCGCCTGGGGCGGGCTGAGGTGTGGGTGACGTTTCGGAGGAGGTCATGCATCGAAGATAGGACCGCATTAGGTCGGATCGTGTCCTACTTGTGGGGGATCCTCGGATACATGACGACGGATACTCCGGCACGACTCCTGACTCTTCTCTCCCTTCTTCAGACGCCCCGCGAATGGCCCGGCGGTGAGCTCGCCGGCCGGCTCGGGGTGTCCCGGCGTACGGTGCGGCGGGACATCGACCGGCTGCGGGAGCTGGGATATCCCGTGCAGGCGAGCATGGGCGCCGAGGGCGGCTACCGGCTTGTCGCGGGCAAGGCGATGCCGCCGCTCGTCCTCGACGACGAGGAGGCGGTGGCGATCGCGGTCGGGCTGCGGGCGGGGGCCGGGCACGCGGTCGAGGGGGTGGAGGAGGCGTCCGTGCGGGCGCTGGCGAAGCTGGAGCAGGTGCTGCCGTCGCGGCTGCGGCACCGGGTGTCCACGCTGCAGGCCGCGACCACGCCGCTGACCAGCGGGGACGGGGCGAGTATCGCGCCCGAGACGCTGACGGTGATGGCGGCGAGTGTGGCGGGGCAGGAGCGGTTGCGCTTCGCGTATCGGGCGGGGGACGGGGCGGGGTCGCGGCGGCTGGTCGAGCCGTATCGTCTGGTGTCGACGGGGCGGCGCTGGTACCTCGTCGCGTACGACCTCGACCGTGGGGACTGGCGGACGTTCCGGGTCGACCGGGTGAGCGAGCCGTTCGCCACGGGGGCGCGGTTCGCTCCGCGGGAGTTGCCTACGGGGAGTGCGGCGGAGTACCTGCGGCAGTCGATGTGGCGGCGGCAGGAGTCGTACGAGTTCGTGGTCACGTTCGCGGCGTCCGCCGAGGTGGTGGGGGCTCGGTTGCCGGGGTGGCTGGGGGTGCCCGAGGCGGTGGGGGCGTCGCGGTGCCGGTTGCGCGGGAGCACGAGTGATCCCGTTGACTGGATGGGGGTGCGGTTGGCGATGGTGGGGTGTGAGTTCGTGGTGGAGTGGCCGGGGGAACTGGTGGCTGCTGTACGGGAGTTGGGGGGACGGTTGAGGAGGGCGGGGGCCTCGGCCTCCGGCGGCGAGGCCGGGGATGCCTGCGGCGGCCCGCTCGGGTGAGTGGGGGTTCGCGTAGCGCCTGCGGCCGGTGGGTGGGGCGGGGACGTGCCGGGGGGTGTCCGTCCTCGGTCGGGCGGTGGACCTCTCTCAAGAGGTGCTGTTTCTTGACGCCCGCCGCTGCGGGCGGACACCCCCCGGCACGTCCCCTTTCCGTCGTACGCGGGTGCCGCGCCGACTCACCTCAGCTTTGCGGCTGTACGTCGTCCCATGGGAAGTCCCTCAGCGTCGCCAGGTTGTGCATCGCCAAGGCCGCCGGGCCCTCCGGGCCCTCGGGTGGGGCGTCGCCTGCTGCCCAGGCCTCTACGGCCACTCGTATCGAGGCGGCGGCCACTGCGGCTGCGAAGTGGAGGGAGGGGGAAGGGCGTTCGGCAACGTTGTCGTCGGTGGTGCCGGGGGCCGCCGACCTCGCGGCAAGTACTTCCGCCAGTGTCGTCTCCGACTCGTGGCAGACCTCCGCCCATACCTTTCTGAGCGCGGGGCTTGAGATGGCCAGGCGGACCAGGGTGCGGACCCAGTCCCAGGAGGCTGTTGAGACTGCGGTGCCGGGGGTGAGGGTGTGGAGGGCCGCGTGTTCCAGAGCCCGGGGCAGAGGGAGGTCGGGCGGGGCCTTGCGGACTGCTTCCGACCAGCGGGCGGCGCCGGCCGCGTAGAGGGGGGCCACCGCCTCTTCCTTGGTGGCGAAGTAGCGGTAGAAGGTGCGCGGGGCGATGCCGGCGGCCTGGGCGATGTCCTCGGCGCGGGTGGCCTTCAAGCCGCGTTTCACGAAGAGGCCGGCCGCGGCGCGGGCGATCTCCATGCGGGTTGCCGCCTTGCGTCGCTCCGTGAGGGACGGGGAGGAAGCGGGGGTGGGACTGCTCACATTCGGCAGGCTATGCCCATGTGGCACAATCTGCCATTCGGGTGGGCCACCCCGTGGTTCAGGTACGGGGTGACCCGCCCTTTCCAGGCCTGCCCCGGCGCGAGAAAGAGCCGGGCCCCGGCACCCAGGGGGGTTGGGCGCCGAAGCCCGGCTCGGGGAAAGTCCCGGCGCCGGGGGGAGTGCGTCGGGACTTGGTCGGTGGGACCCGGTGCGTTGCGGGTCAGTGTCCTCGGAGGCTGAACTCCCTTGCCTTGAGGTCTTGTTCCCGGGGTCCTGTCGGTTGAAAGCGGCGTTACGCGCCATGTTTGCGCGGTCTTTCGCCACCCGGCGTACGCGGCCGCACCCTTTGTACGCCCTGTGGTCGTGGCGTTACGCGGCGGCGTCGAAGCCGGTGCTGCGTGCCAGCTTCTTCAACTCCAGCAGGGCGTGCTTCTCGATCTGCCGGATGCGCTCGCGGGTGAGGCCGTGTTCCTTGCCGACCTCGGTCAGGGTCCGCTCGCGGCCGTCCTCGATGCCGTACCGCATCTTGATGATGGACGCCGTGCGCTGGTCGAGGCGGCCGATCAGGTCGTCCAGCTCCTCGCTGCGCAGCAGGGTGAGCACCGACTGCTCCGGGGAGACCGCGGAGGTGTCCTCCAGCAGGTCGCCGAACTGGGTCTCGCCCTCGTCGTCCACCGACATGTTCAGGGAGACCGGGTCGCGGGCCCAGTCCAGGACGTCCACCACGCGGTCCGGGTTGGAACCGAGCTCGGCGGCGATCTCCGCGGGCTCCGGGTCGCGGCCGTGCTCGCGGTTGAACTCGCGCTGCACTCGGCGGATGCGGCCCAGCTCCTCGACCAGGTGGACGGGGAGGCGGATGGTGCGGGACTGGTCGGCTATGGAGCGGGTGATCGCCTGGCGGATCCACCAGGTGGCGTACGTGGAGAACTTGAAGCCCTTGCGGTAGTCGAACTTCTCCACTGCGCGCACCAGGCCGGCGTTGCCCTCCTGGACCAGGTCGAGGAGGGGCAGGCCGCTGCGCGGGTAGCGGCGGGCCACCGCGACGACCAGGCGGAGGTTGGAGCGAATGAAGATGTCCTTGGCCCGCTCTCCGTCGGCGACCAGGGCCTCCAGCTCCTCGCGGGTGGCGTCCGCCCTGGCCTCCTCGTATCCGTCGAGGACCTGCCTTGCGAACACACCCGCCTCGATGATCTGTGACAGCTCGACCTCTTTGGCTGCGTCGAGAAGCGGCGTGCGCGCGATCTCGTCGAGGTACATGCCGACCAGGTCGCGGTCCGCGATCTCGCCGCCATGGGCGCGAACACTGCGTGCCTTGTCGACGGTCTCGCCGGTGGCGGACTGACGACGGGCGACGGCACGGGTTGCCATGCGTGCTCCCTTGCGATGTGGGCGGGCGGGTGATTCGTAAACGCTTGGGACTCTTCTCGAGTGCCCTGCATCCGATGGAAACAACGACTGGAATCAGGACAGAATTCCCAACCCACCCCCATATTTTTCTGATCTTGCAGTACCCTGTCCGGCCACATGAGGAGGCCCGATGCCGTCGGCACGTACAGAGGTGCAGGTCAGACCGGGAGTCGAAGGTGACCTCGAAGCCCTCACCGACATCTACAACCACTATGTACGTGAGACGCCGATCACATTCGATACCGCCGCCTTCACGCCGGAAGAGCGCCGCCCTTGGCTGCTCTCCCACCCTGAAGACGGCCCGCACCGGTTGATGGTTGCCACCCAGGGGGCTCCTGGGGCCGACTCACAGCGGATTCTCGGCTACGCCACATCCAGCGCCTTCCGGCCGAAGCCCGCCTATGAGACCTCCGTCGAGGTGACCGTCTACCTCGCGCCGGACACCGGCCGGCGAGGTGTCGGCACCCTCCTCTACAAGGCCCTCTTCGAGGCCCTGGCCGAGGAGGACGTGCACCGCGCCTACGCCGGTATCGCCCAGCCGAACGAGGCCTCCACCCGGCTGCACGAGCGGTTCGGCTTCCGGTACGTCGGCACGTACCGCGAGGTGGGCCGCAAGTTCGGCCGGTACTGGGACGTCGCCTGGTACGAGAAGGAACTGTGAGGCGGGCCGGAAGGCCGGACCCTCAGCCGAACTGCACCGAGCGCTTCGCCAGCCCCATCCAGAACCCGTCGATCACCGATTTCTGCGTCGCTTCCAGCTCACCGGCCGCGTCCGCCGCGCCCATCGTCACGAACAGCGGGGCGAAGTGCTCGGTGCGCGGATGGGCGTAGCGGCCGGCCGGAGCCTTGTGCAGGAAGTCCAGCAGGGCGTCCCAGTCGCGGTTCTCCAGCGCCCGGCGGCCCCAGTCGTCGAACTCCACCGACCACGTGGGTATTCCGCCCTGCCGCAGGGCGGCCAGGTTGTGGGTGAAGAAGCCGGAGCCGACGATCAGCACGCCCTCGTCGCGCAGCGGCGCCAGTTTGCGGCCGATCTCCATGAGCCGCACCGGGTCGAGGGTCGGCATGGAGATCTGCAGGACGGGGATGTCGGCCGTGGGGTACATCTCGACGAGGGGGACGTAGGCGCCGTGGTCGAGGCCGCGGTCGGGGATGTCCTGCACGGGGATGCCGGGGGCGCGCAGCAGCTTGCGTACGGACTCGGCGAGTTCGGGGGCGCCGGGGGCCGCGTACTCGACCTGGTAGTAGTGCTCGGGGAAGCCCCAGAAGTCGTAGACGAGAGGAACGGTCTCGGTGGCGCCGATGGCGAGCGGGGCCTCCTCCCAGTGGGCGGAGACCATGAGGATCGCCTTCGGGCGGGGCAGGTCGGCGGACCAGGCGGCGAGCTCGGCGGGCCATACCGGGTCGTCCGCGAGGGGCGGGGCGCCGTGGCTGAGGTAGAGGGCGGGCATGCGCTCCTGCGTGGCGGCGGACATGGCGGCGGCTCCCTCCGGGGACTTGAAGCCATGTGCTTCAAATCTAAAGCTTCTCTGCCCAAAAGACGGTACGCCGAGGTAGTTAAAATTTCAAGGAGAGCTCTCGTACAGTGGAGTACATGAATACGGCATCGACCTCCGCGCCACCCTCGCCCGAACCCTCGTCCGCGACGCAGCCGCGCTGGCTCACCGACGAGCAGCAGCGCGTCTGGCGCACCTACCTGGATGCGACCACCCTGCTCGAGGACCACCTGGACCGTCAGCTCCAGCGGGACGCGGGCATGCCGCACATCTACTACGGGCTCCTGGTCAAGCTGGCCGAGTCCGCGCACCGCCGGCTGCGGATGACCGAGCTGGCGATGTACGCGAAGATCACCCGCTCCCGCCTCTCGCACGCCATCGCCCGGCTGGAGAAGAACGGCTGGGTCCGGCGCGAGGACTGCCCCGACGACAAGCGGGGCCAGTTCGCGGTGCTGACCGACGCGGGCCTTCAGGTGCTGCAGCAGACCGCGCCGGGCCATGTGGAGGCCGTGCGACAGGCGATGTTCGACCGGCTGACGCCGGAACAGCAGAAGGCCCTCGGCGAGATCATGCGGATCGTCGCCGAGGGCCTGCAGCCGAGCGAAGCGGGTGCGGACCTGCCCTGGCTCCGCTGAACCGCTCATTCAGGGAGCCGGGGCAGGTCCTGGGGGTCGTACGTACGGAGCGTCCCCATCCCCGTACGTACGCCTGGCCCGAAGGGGTGGGCCGGCGGTTGCCGCCGGCCTCAGTGCGGCGTCAGTGCGCGACGACCGGCACCGGCACCTCGTCCTCGGCGCCGTCCTCGGAGGACGCCACCGTCGTGCCGCCCGGGCGGCCGGCGTTGACGAAGGTCAGGGCGATGACCGCGGCCGCGACCAGGATGCCGACGGCGAACCAGATGGCGCTGGTGTAGCCCTGCACCATGGCCTCCAGCTGGACCAGCTGCTGCTGGGACCGGCTGGTGGCACCGGCGATGTGGTCGGCGACGTACGCCGTGGTCGCCGAGGCGGCGATCGTGTTCAGCAGCGCCGTACCGATCGCGCCGCCCACCTGCTGCGAGGTGTTCACCATCGCGGAGGCGACACCGGCGTCCTGCGGCTTGACGCCCTGCGTGGCCAGCGACATCGCCGGCATGAACGCGGTACCCATACCGAGGCCGAGCAGCAGCATCGCCGGCAGCAGGAGCGCGGCGTACGAGGAGCCGATCTCCAGCTGGGTCAGCAGCAGCATGCCGAGGGCGGCGACCAGGAAGCCGGGGCCCATCAGCAGCCGCGGCGCGACCCGGGTCATCAGCCGGGTGCCGATCTGGGTGGAGCCCGTGATCATGCCCGCGATCATCGGCAGGAAGGCGAAACCGGTCTTGACCGGCGAGTAGCCCTTCACGATCTGCAGGTAGTAGGTCAGGAAGAGGAACAGGCCGAACATCGCGATGATCGCGAGGCCGAGCGAGAGGTAGATGCCGCCGCGGTTGCGTTCGGTGACCACGCGCAGCGGCAGCAGCGGGGCCTTGACCTTGGACTCGACCAGGACGAAGGCCGCCAGCAGCACACCGGAGGCGACGAACATGCCGACCGTCAGGGAGTCGCCCCAGCCGTTGGACTCGGCGCGAGTGAAGCCGTAGACCAGCGCGACCAGACCGAGGGTCGACAGGATCACGCCCGGGATGTCCAGCGTGGAGCGGTTGCGGGCGCCCTTGGGCTCACGGATGACGAACCAGGCACCGGCCGCGGCGAGGATGGCGAAGGGGATGTTCACGAAGAACGTCCAGCGCCAGTCCAGGTACTCGGTGAGGAAACCGCCGAGGATCAGACCCACGGCACCGCCACCACCGGCGATCGCACCGTAGATGCCGAACGCCTTCGCACGCTCCTTGGCGTCCGTGAACATCACGGCGAGCAGCGACAGCGCGGCCGGGGCGAGCAGGGCACCGAAGACACCCTGGAGGGCACGGGCACCGAACATCATGGCCTCGTTGGTGGCGGCGCCACCCAGCGCGGACGCGGCGGCGAAGCCGGCCAGGCCTATGACGAACGCCCGCTTGCGGCCCCAGAGGTCGGCGATCCGGCCGCCGAACAGCAGCAGACCACCGAAGGCGAGGGCGTAGGCCGTGACGACCCACTGCCGGTTGCCGTCCGAGATACCCAGGTCCTGCTGGGCGGAGGGCAGTGCGATGTTCACGATGGTCGCGTCGAGCACGACCATCAGCTGGGCCAGCGCGATGAAGACGAGCGCTTTCCAGCGGTTGGGATCGACGGCACCGAGGGTGCCGCCGGGAGCCTTTACGGCCGTTTCAGACATGGGTCTACCCACTTCGGGACTTCGTGACGGAAAAAGTGAAAGGAAAGGGGACGGCTCGTCGGCTGTGACGGCCGGTGAGAGTTGGTGGCTTTGTGATTCGGTCTATCGGCTGCTGTGGTGCTCTGCTGACTGCCGTTGTGCTCTGAACTGATCGGTCAGGCCTGGCGCAGGTCCTCCATGGTCAGCGGCGTGCCCGGCAGGGTGGAACGGGCCGGGGCCCGCAGTCCGTCCAGGAACAGCTGCAGATGGCGGTGGACATAGCGGTCGGCGATGTCGCAGCCCGTTCCGGCCGGGGGCCGGCTGAGCTGGGCGGCGGCGATCATGAGGTCGCCGACGTCCACGTCGGAGCGGAGCTGGCCGGCCACCTTGGCGCGGTCCATGATCGCCCCGATCAGCTGCTCGACCCGCTCCCGCGAGGCCTCCAGATCCGGATGGTGCTGGTCGAACGTGCTCTGGACCATGGGGCACAGCGCACTGATCCGCTCGTCGGCGGCCGTGTGCACGAAGCGCTCCAGAGCCTCGAAGGCATCCCCGGTCTGAGCGAGCGCCAGCTCGGCCGCCGCGGCCGTACGGTCCATGACGGAGCAGACGACCTCGCGGACCAGCGCGTCGCGGTCGGGGAAGTTGCGGTACACCGTGGCGTTGCCGACGCCGGCCCGGCGGGCGATGTCGTCCAGCGGCACGTCGGGGCCGAACTCGACGAACATCTCCCGGGCGGCGGTGACGATCCGCTCCCGGTTGCGCAGGGCGTCGGCGCGCGGCCGGGTCGCCTTGCGCGGTGCGGGGGTTGCGGTCTGCACGGCGTACTCCTGAGTTCTGCTGGGTGGGCGATCCGGGGAGGCTGTCCCCGTTTCGCTCGGACACATGACTAAACGGGGAGGGGCTCCCCGGTTATTTCCCAAACCCGCCATGAATCTCTTGTGACCTGAGTCACAATCCCTCCCGCCTTCCACGGCCGGGAACCCACGTTCGGTCTCCTCCAACGCGCGCACGCGCAGCCCTCGACACAGGGTGATCGAGAGGGTGCAGTACGCAGTCGGCGGCTGCCATGGACGAGAGGCCCATGCATGCCGAGCCGTCGGATACGTCCCCGCCGTGTGGCCGCCCTTGCCTCCGTGACCGCCCTGACCCTGGCGGTCAGCACCTCGGCAGGCACCGGGCACCTCACGGCGGGGACCTCCACGGCGGCCGGGGCGAGCCCGATCCCACCGGGTCACACCGCGGCCCTCGGCCCCTGCATGATCAGCGGCCGGCCGACGGTCCAGATGTCGGAGGGCGTACCGACACCGCGCGGTTACGCCCGCTCCACCGGAACCGTCCGCGCCCTCACCCTGATGGTCGACTTCCCCGACTCGCCCGGCACGGGCAAGGCGCTAGACCGTTTCGCGGAGTTCTTCCCGCAGACCCAGAAGTGGTTCCGCACCAGTTCCTACGGCCGCCTCGACTACCGCCCCGACACCCCGATATCCCGCTGGCTGCGCATGCCCAAGTCGTTCCGGGCGTACGGCATAGAGCGCGGCGCGCCCTTCGACCCCGGCTACCGGCAGCTGGTCCAGGACCTCGTGGTCGCGGCCGACCCGAAGGTGGACTTCCGGTCCTACGACTTCCTGAACGTCCTGGTGACCCCGAACGCCGGCCCGTCGGCCCTGGACACGGTCCTGTCGGTGACCTTCGCGGGCAACGCCGAGGCCCCGGTCGCCGACGGCGTCTCGGTGACCAACGCCTCCTTCGTCTACTCCCGCCAGGACGACGGCTCCGGCACCTACCACCGCACCGGCTACCGGGTCCTCCCCCACGAGAACGGCCACGTCTTCGGCCTGCCCGACCTGTACACCGCCGAGGGCGGGGGCGCGGTCGGCCACTGGGACATCATGAGCGAGGACTGGGGGGCCAACAACGACCTCCTCGGCTGGCACAAGTGGAAACTGGGCTGGCTGGACTCGGACCAGGTCCGGTGCGCGGCCACCCCCGGCAAGGCCGAGTACGCCCTGACCCCGCTGGCCCGCAGCGGCGGCCCCAAACTGGTGTTCGTCCCCCTCGACCGCCGCAGCGGCTACGCCGTCGAACTGCGCACCCGCGAGGGCAACGACGAGGCCGTGTGCCGCCCCGGCGTCCTGATCTACAAGATCGACGCCGACGTCGACACCGGCATGGGCCCGGTGAAGGTCCTCGACTCCCACGAGGACAGCGGCGGCTGCACCCGCAGCCCGAACGTCCACGCCGAACTCTCGGACGCGACGTTCGTGCCGGGGGAGGAATTCCGGGACGAGAAGCGGGGGGTGCGGGTGGAGGTGGTGGGGGCGGATTTGGCGGGGGGATATCGGGTGCGGGTTTCTCGGGGGTAGCCCGAGTCGCCGCCGTACGCGCGCGTGACGCGCATGAATCGAAGTACGCGCGCGTGACGCGCGCGTAACGCGAATCGAATCGGCTCGAATGGGCTTGGATCGGCTTGGATCGGCTTGGATCAATTCGGATTACGGTTAGGCCTGCCGTGACCGCCGTACCGGAGAGCCGATGCCCGCGAAGACGACCCTGGACGACCGTGCCGTACCGGTGGAGGCGGTCACTCCACTGATCCGCGGTGTCGGGGTGCTGTGGCGCCTGACCGAGGCGGGCGGGACGCTGAGCGCAAGCGGGCTGGAACGGGCGACCGGACTCGCACGCTCCACGGTGGACCGGATCGCGTCCACGCTCGCGCGCATGGGATACGTCCGCCTCGACGGCCGCGACGTGATCCTGACGCCCCGAGTGATGGAACTCGGCAACGCCTACCTGGCCGCCCTCGGCCTGCCCGCCCTCCTCACCTCCCACGCGGACGCGCTCGCGGACGAGTTGGACGAGTCGGTGTCGCTGGCGGTCGCCGACCGTGACGGCATCCGCTTCATCCACCAGGCGACCCGCCGCCGCGCGATGTCCCTCAGCTTCCGCATCGGCGACCTGCTCCCGGCCGAACGCACCGCACCGGGCCCGCTGTTCGCGACGGAGTGGACGGCCGCGGAGTGGCAGACCTGGCGCGAGCGCCGGGCGACGGACCCGGAGGACCGCGGCTTTCCCGCCGTACCGCCGCAACCGCACCCGTCCCCCGACGAGGACTTCGAACGCCGGGCGGCACGGGCGCGGAAGGACGGCTGGGCGCTGGACGACCAGCTGATCGAGCCGGGACTGGTCGCCGTGTCCGTACCGGTGAGGGACCCCCGGGCGGGCGGCCGTATCGCCTGCGTGGCGAACGTCGTCAGCCACACCAGCCGCCACACCGCCGCGGACCTGCGCGACACGCTCCTGTCCCGCCTACGGGCCACGGTCGCGAAGATGGAACACGAACTGCGCGAGGCACCTCAGCCGCAGTCGCAGTCGCAGCGAGGGGCGGCGCCGGCGGGGCTGACGGGGCTGGCAGCCTGGACCGGGGCCTCCAAGCAGGAACTGGGCAGGGAGTTCGTCGAGTCGCTGGCCCGCGGGCTGACCGTACTGACCGCCTTCGGCGAAGGCCGGACCGAACTGACACTGACGGACGTGGCACGAGCGACGGGACTGGCGAGGGCCACGGCGCGCAGAGCCCTCATCACGTACGAGCACCTGGGCCTGGTACGCCAGTCCGGCAACCGCGCCTTCGCCCTGACCCCACGCGTACTGTCCCTGGGCTTCCCACCCCTGTCCCGTACCTCCCTCCCCCGAATCGCGACCCCGCACCTGACCGAACTGGCCACCCGCGTCCACGAGTCGACGTCCCTGGCGGTGCTGACGCCGTCGGGCGACGAGATCCAGTACACGGCCCGCGCCGCCACGGGCCGCGTGATGAGCGTCGACGTCACGGTGGGGACGCGACTGCCGGCGTACGCAACATCGCTGGGCCGGGTCCTGCTGGCGGACCTCCCGCCCGCAGACCGCCACGTGGGCCCCCTCTCCCCCCTCACACCGCACACCACAACCGACCCCGCGACCCTGACGACCACGCTGGACGACGTCCGCAAGCAGGGATACGCCCTGGTCGACGAGGAGTTGGAGGCAGGGCTCCGCTCGGTGGCAGTACCGGTACGGGACCGCACCGGCCGCGTGGTCGCCGCCCTGAACGTGGCGATGCATGCGGCTCGTCGGTCGGTGGAGGAGTGCGTACGGGAGGTGCTGCCGGAGTTGATGGAGACGGCGGGGCGGGTGGAGGCGGATCTTCGGGTGGCGGGGAGGTTTGCTCGGGTGGGGGTGGAGTGAGGGGCGGGGCGTGAGGGGCGGGGCGTGAGGGGCAGGGGGTGAGGGGGTGGGGTCCCGAAGCCGGCGGCCGGCAGCTGGATTTGATGATCGGGCGGCGCCTCAGCTGTCGTACGGCCTGGCGGCCCGGCCCTCCCGCAGGGTCAGCCCCCACCAGGCGAGCTGGTCCAACAGCACGGCGGCGGCCTTGGCGGTGCCGTCCTGGTCGTGCGGGCGCCCCTCGTCGTCGAACTGCTCCCACGCCATGTGGAAGCTGACGGTGTCGCGCAACGTGACGGCATGCAGCTCGGCGAAGACCTGCCGCAACTGCTCCACGGCCCGCTGACCGCCGGCCATACCGCCATACGAAACGAAGCCGACCGGCTTGGCCCGCCACTCCCGGTAGACGTAGTCGATGGCCAGCTTGAGGGACGCGGGGTAGCCGTGGTTGTACTCGGGCGTCACGACAACGAACCCGTCGAGCCCACCGATCCGCTCGGCCAGCGTCGGAGCATCGCCGGTCCCTGCGGCCTGCTCCAGCGTGAGCTTGAGCTCGTCGGCGAGGGCGGGCTCGGACAGATCGATGACATGCGTCTCCATGTCATCACGCCGCCCGATCTCGGACACGAACCACTGGGAGACCTTGTCGGCGAACCGGCCGGGGCGGACGCTGCCGATGAGGACGCCGATCTTGAGTGGGGGCTGGGATGGGTGGTGGGTCCCAGAGGTCTGAGGTACGGGGGTGCGCGGGGTCTGGGGCATGGAGGTGCCTCGATTTCGGTAGCCGGGAGTGACCGCGATCGGCCCTGGATGGGCCCGCGCAAGAAACGTAAAATCTCAAGTTAACTTGAGGTCAAGCGGCCACCCGAGACGCCGCCCGAGAAAGATCGACAAGGCACGCCGCCCATCCCCCACAACCGGGGCGAACCCCGAGGGACGCATCCGCTACGCTGTCAGGGCACCTTCCGCCTTCGTAGCTCAGGGGATAGAGCACCGCTCTCCTAAAGCGGGTGTCGCAGGTTCGAATCCTGCCGGGGGCACAGAGGAACACTTGGTCAAAGGCTCTTCCGTCCGACGGACGGGAGGGCTTTTGCGCTCGTGGCACACGTCGGTGCGCGCGGACGTTGGAGATCTGTCGCGGATGTGCGGTTCTGAGACGCAGGTAGCCGAAGCGCGGCGGAACTATCCCGCGGCCAGGGGCGCAGAATTGAGTTCGCGGATCAACTGCGGGGTGAGCAGTTCGCCGGCGCGGTCGGCGAGGACGGCCATTTCGTAGCCGACCAGGCCGACGTCGCATCCCTCTGCGGCGAGGACGCCGAGACAGCTGCCGTCGCGGATGCGACCGACCATGAGGAAGCCTCCGAGCATTTCGATCATGACGAGCTTCATGCCGTGGAAGCCGTGTGTCGTCGCCGCGTTCTGGGCGAGGCTGGTGATGCCGGAGACGACGGCGGCCAGGTGGTCGGCCCGATCTCGGCCGAGGCTGTCCGAGGCGGCCATGAGCAGGCCGTCGGAGGAGACGGCGACAGCATCGGTGACGCCGTCGGTGGTACGTGCGAACTCCGAGATGAGCCAGCCGAAACTCTGGACGGCGGTGGTCACGATGACACTCCTTGTGTGCTTCGGGCCTCGGCACGGGCGACACCTGCTCGGAAGCCGTTGAGGAGGGTGGAGACAGCGGGCTTGGCGGGCGGGGGTGTGGTGGAGGGGTCCTGTGCGGGGGCGAGCAGCCGGCCGGGAAGGACAAGGAGTGCGGACAGGCCGCCGCCGGTGGTGTCGAAGAGGTGGACTTGCGCGCCTTCACCGAGGCGGTGGGCGAGTCGGCCGACGACGAGGTGACCGAGGAACCGGGTGGGTGCGGCGAGGAAAGCCTCCTCACCGGAGTCGGAGAGGCGGGCGTTGGCGCGTTCCTTGTCGGCTTCGGACATGCCGACGCCGTGGTCGACGACGGCGAAGCTGTACGTGTCGTCCTCATCGTCGTACCAGCCGTGCACCTCGACCGGTTCGGTCGGTGGCGAGAAGATCAACCCGTTCTCGATGAGTTCGGCGAGGAGGTGGGCGACATCGGCGACGGCGTGCCCGCGCACCCGCACCGGCTCCACGGTCGCGATCAGGACCCGACGGTACTGCTCCACCTCGGCAACGGCGGCCTGGACGACCTCCAGGCTGTCGGAAGGTGCTGCCGTGGGCCGCGGCGGATTCTGCCCGGCAAGGACCAGCAGGCTTTCGGCATTGCGCCGCATACGG
Organism: Streptomyces sp. NBC_01017; assembly: GCF_045162795.1. Lineage (NCBI taxonomy): Bacteria > Bacillati > Actinomycetota > Actinomycetes > Kitasatosporales > Streptomycetaceae > Streptomyces > Streptomyces sp. NBC_01017. The sequence continues at coordinate 6,233,670 of NZ_CP108683.1, read as the reverse complement.
GTGGCGAGGTGGTCGAGCTCGAAGAGCTCGGCGAGGGCGTCCGGGTCGAGTTCCTGCCGTTCCAGGCGGGTGATGAGGCTGAGCTGACGACGCACGAGGTTCTGGTTGCGGCGGCCGAGATTGGCGAGCGATTCGGTGGTGTTGCGGCGCAGGCCGGCCTGCTGGGCGGCCAGATGGAGGGCGGTGTGTTCCACCTGCTCCAGGGACGCGGCGACCTCCGCGATCTCCGCCGCACCGCCCAGCAGCCGTGAACCTGGGTCCTCCCGCGCGTCCGCCGACGGGAGAAGCTCGACGTGGTCCTGCGGGGACTGCTGGATACGGGCGACGGTTGCGGGCAGCCGGTGCCGCGCCACGTCGTGGGCGGCCTCGGCGAGTGCGCCGAGCGGGCGCGTGAGGGAACGTGAGGCGAAGGCGGCGAGGCCGGCGACGAGGGCGGCCATGAGCGTTCCCGCGACGAGATAGGCGGCGAGGCCCAGCTCGGCGTCGCGGCTGAGCCGGTCGGCCCGGTCCCGTACGTCGTCGCCGACCGACCGCTGGACGGCGTACAGATCGTCGACGAGTACGGTCATCGCGTCCCACCAGGTGCCGGCGTCGGCGCGCAGGGCGGAGCCGTCGGCGGTGCCTTCCGCTTGATTCTCGTAGGCGGTGGCGCGTTCGGCGTCCTCGGTGCCGAAGGAGTTCTCCAGGGCAGCGCGCTGGGGCGTGGTGGCGACCTGCCGGAAGCGGGCGAGGGCGGCGACGCGCGTGGCGCGCACCTCGGTGAAGGCGAGGTACTCGCGGCCGTGGAAGGCACCCTCGGCGAACACGCCGTTGAGGAGCCCGCGTTCGAGAGCTACGGACTCCTTGGCCGCAGCCAGTTCCCGCAACGCCGCCAGGCTGTCGCTCAGTTGACGATCGGCGCGCGTCGCGGTCTCCGCCACCGGGTCGACGGCGTTGAGAGCGTTGACGGCGGTGGTGTAGAAGGCGAGGGTGGCGGTCCGGTCGGCGGTGTCCCTGTTGGCGGCGGTGTCCGTGTCAGCGGCGGCGCGGATGGCGGAGAGGCGCCGTAAGTGCCGCTGGATGACATCCTCTACGGCGCTTTCGGGGCGCATTGCGCGCAACGCCGCGTCAACGCGCTTGCGAGTAGCTGCCAGCGGTGTGCGGAACCTCTCCTCACCGCCCAACAGGCCGTTTGTCAGGCCGCGTTCGCGTTGCAGCTGGTGTACCAGCGCCTGGACCCGCAGGCTGAGGCCGACCTCGGCACGGGTCGTCCGGGCGTCGCCGAGGGCCTCGGCGCGGCCGTACACGGCCAGACCGGCCACCACCAGCAGCAAGCAGATCGGAACCGTGATGACCACCGCCACACGACCTCTGATGCTGCGCCAGCCAGGCATCGGCCGGCGGCCGGGAGCCGCTTGGCCACCGTGGCTGCGCCCCGCACCGCCCCTGCCGAGAATGCCCTTGCCGATTGCGCCGAGCCTGCCGAGCGACGGCCGAGATGGCGTCCACACCCTCATAGTCACGAAGCTAGCGCGGCCGCCGTAGCGGCCGGTTTCCGACCTGTTAGACCCCGTGGGAACTTCAGTTGCGCCGCCCTCACACCGCAGGCCAGGCGAGTGTGACTGCGCAGGACAGGACAGGTGCTCGGCGTCAGAGGCAAGCGGTGTCGGCAGCGCCCTCTGCCCAGCGCATCAGGGCCGTTGGTCGGCCTACCGCATGGCCTGGCGCGATCAGCGGGAGTGTGCGCCGGCTCGCTGTGCATCCACGGCCCGATCGGACGGGACGCCAAGTGCGTACGACGGCCCGTCGATCGACCCCTCCAGGGCGAAGGTCCCGATCGACCCTCCGGGCGTGCGCTTTGTCATGGAAGGTGCCGTCGCGGAGCATCGCGGAGCATCGCGGAGAGTACGTCAGCTCGTCGTCGGAAGGAAAACGACGGGCCCGGCACGATGATCATCACCATCGTCACCGGGCTCGCCGCCCTCGTACGTCACCTCAGTCGCTGAACGACCCGCCCATCAGTGGCAGTTCGGTCAGCCCGGTGGCCGTCGGCCCCTCGCTGGAGCCGCGTAGCAGCACGGGGACGTCCGTCGCGCCGATGCCCAAGTCCGCCTTGCCGTCGCCGGTCACGTCGCGCAGGCGCAGGGCGTAGCCGAAGGACTCATGCGAGTCGGCCGCACCCTGAACCGTCTGCGGGATCCACGAGGACCGCGCACCGCTCAGGCCGCCGGAACCGCCCCGGAACACGTGGACGCCGCCCTGGTCCTCCAGGCCGTTCACGTCCTCGTGCGGCACGCCGACCACCAGGTCCGCATAGCCGTCGCCGTTGGTGTCGCCGGCCGAGACGGAGTAGCCGAAGCTGTCGTTCGCCTCGGGGCTGCCGGAGACGCCGGAGCTGGCCTGGTTGTACGTCATCGAGCCGCTCGGGCCGGAGGACGTACCGCGCCAGACGCTGACGATGCCCTTGCCGTCGTTGTTGTCGGGCAGGCCGACGGCGATGTCGCCGTAGCCGTCCTTGTTGAAGTCGCCGATCGCCGCCGTCCACGGAGCGCTGATGTACGTCTTGGAGGCGCCCGAAGTCAGGCCGCCCGAGGCGCCCTTGAGGAACCAGATCCGCGGAACCGGCTTGTTGTCGATGAACTGCTCGCCGAGTACCACCAGGTCGGTCTTGCCGTCGCCGTTGACCCTGCCGGCGGCGAAGCCGTACGAGTCCCAGCCCTGGCCCTCTTTGTCGATCTTACTGACGCTGCCGGTGGTACCCGACTTGGTGAACGGGCCGCGGTACAGCCAGGCTTCGTGGCCGCCGATGACCGCGAGGTCGGGCGAGCCGTCGCCGTTGAAGTCGCCGGTGGCGAGGTCGCGGCCGAAGTGGCTGCCGGCGCCGGACTTCGGGGTCACGTTGGTCCCGCCCGACAGGCCGGACCGGGAGCCCCAGACGATGGTGACCGAGCCGCGGTACTGCGTGCTGCCGACCGCCTCCGTCGAATTGCCGACGATCAGGTCCGCGTAGCCGTCCTTGTTGAGGTCGGCGCTGCTGATCGACTCGCCGAACATGTCGTCTTCTTCGCCGGAACCGGGGATGCCCGGGCTGTCCTGGTGGACCACCTGGGTGCGGGAGGTGTCGAGGCCGCCGGCCTTGCCGTAGACGACGTTGACGGCGCCGCCCTCCCAGCCGTCGTCGCCGGAAATGCCCTTGTAGTAATGGCTGTACGCGAGGTCCCGGTATCCGTCACCGTTGAAGTCGTCGTAGTGCTTGGCCACCGCTGCGGACGCCGGCGCGCTCAGGGCAAGCGGGGTGAGACTCCCGGTGAGGAGGGCGGCCGCCAGGGCCGCCGCGGTGCGTCTGTGCATGGGGAGTGGAGCTCCTTGGGTCTAGCCGGCCGTGATCATGCCGAGTCGGGGGTCGTCGCCGGTGGAGATGCCGATGCGGATCGGGCCGTACGTCGTCGCGCCGAACGTCCCGGCGGTCATCCGCAGTCGGTGGGTGCCTGTCCGCCTGTGTTCGGCAGGAGTTGTCCCCTGCTTCACCGGGTGGTCAGCGATCAGGAGACGCTTGGAGGGGGGTAAGGGTTGTACGTGAGTTCGGGCCGCTCTTGAGGCGGCTGCGGCGTTCGAATCCTGCCGGGGGGATCGAGAAAGGGCCACGAACAGCCCACCCGCCGCCACGGTCGAGGGTGACGTACATCCCTCCACGCAGCCCCTTCGGTGGCGCGCCACGCGGTGAAAGGGGAGGCTGGAGGCAGGGGTACGTGAGGGAGAGGCACCCCATGGCCGAGACCGGCGCAGACCACAAGGCTAAGACACCGTTCCTTTCCCGCCCCGGTGTCCGCCGCCTCATACCGTTCGCTCTGATCACCGCGATCGCTCTGGTCTTCATCTTCGAGAACCGCGCGAGCGTCAAGATCCGCCTTCTCATCCCGGAGGTGACCATGCCGCTGTGGGGTGCCCTTTTGATCGCCTGGGGCCTCGGCATGCTGGCCTGCGCCTTTACTCTGCGTCGGCGCCCGAAGCGGCACTCACGACAGCCGCGGTGAGTTCCTGCGCCGCCCGCGCGTCGGAGCGGAATGCCATGGGCCCGGGCCGAATGCCTTGCGGCGGCCGAGCGGTCGTACGGAGCGGAAGTCGCCGATGGCCGCAGGTGAGGGTCTCGTCGGTGCGCGGGTGTTGCACGGATGGCCCGCCCCGAAGTGCCTGGTGGGCCCGAGCCGCTTAGCGTCGTCGTGCGCACCCCGCGCGGACCGCAGCGCGGCGCGGCGAGTGAGAGGCAACTTCATGGCAGTCGTGATGACCTTCGTCTGGCCCGAGATCACGCCCGAGTTGTACGACGCGGTGCGCAAGAGGGTGCGCTGGGAAGAGGACTCCCCGGACGGGTGCGTGTTGCACGTGGCGTGGTTCGCGGCCGACGGCTTCCACGCTCTCGACATCTGGGAGTCGGAGGAGCACTTCACCCGGTTCATCGCCAGCCGGATCGAACCTGTACTCAAGGGCGAGCTGGGGGTGAAGAGCGACCCCCAGCCGGAGTTCTTCCCGCTGCACAGGCGCTTCGTCGCCCCGGGCGTCAGCGGCGCTGCCTGACGCCCGCGTCAGCGAACTCCGTCCACTCTCGCGTGCCAGGGCCCGGCCTTCGTCGCTGTGCGAGGACCCCGGCGCACGAAGCGGCGCCCGTCCGCTGACGACGTTGCGGTCGCTGCCGCCCGCCGAGTGCCCCACGCCCCTGGGACGAAGGGAAACAGAACAGCGATGACGGACGGTGGGCGGAAGCCGAACAGGATCGGGGTGGACCGGTCGGAGGGGTTCGGCGAACGGCTGCTGGGTGTGCTGCTGGACCGGGCGCACGAGATGCCGCCGGATTTGATCGCCCCACTCGTCGCGGAAGAGGTGGCCAGGGTCGGGGGGCGGGAGGTCTCCATCCTCCTCCAGGACTACGAACAGGTGCTGCTGGTGCCGCTGCCGGGCCGGAGGCTGCGGGTCGGCGGGCCCGAGCCGGTCGAGAACTCCCCGGCCGGCGAGGCGTTCCTGGGCCGCAGAACGGTAGAGGTGCCGCAGGACGGCAGTGTGCGGATGTACCTGCCGCTGCTGGACGGCAGCGACCAGATCGGGGCGATGGCCGTCACCCTGGACACGGTCGATGACGACGACCGGCGGTTGCTCCGCAGGCTCGCCGGTCTGGTCGCGGACATGATCGTCACCAAGGACGCCTACACCGACCTGTTCTTCCAGGCCCGTCGCAGCGCCCCGATGAGCGTGGCCGCGGAGATTCAGTGGTCGTTGCTGCCCCCGCTGTCGATGACCGTTCCGCAGGTCGAGGTGGCCGGAATCCTGGAGCCCGCCTACGACGTGGCCGGCGACAGCTTCGACTACGCCCTCAACGGCGACATCCTTCACGTGGCCATGCTCGACGCGATGGGCCACGGGCTGGATGCGGCGACCATGGCGACGGTGGCCGTCGGTGCCTATCGACACACGCGACGGGCGCATACCGATCTGTCCCAGGTGTACGCCTTCATGGACAGGGCCATCAACGACCAGTTCGGCCCCGACCACTTCGTCACCGCGCAGATGATGGTGCTGAACATCGCCACAGGCGGGCTGCATTGGGTCAACGCCGGACACCCGGCTCCGCTCCTGATCCGTGACCGCGCCGTGGTGGACCGGCTGGAGAGCCCGACCACGTTGCCGGTCGGCTTCGGCGGTGAGGAGCCGGTGGTCAGCGAGCGGATGCTGCAACCCGGCGACCGGTTGCTGTGCTTCACCGACGGCCTGATCGAGGAGCACCAGGCGGGCGGGGAACAGTTCGGTGAGGAGCAGCTCGTCGAGTGGACCAACCGGATCCTCCGCGAGCGCACCCAGGTGCGGGCGGTGGTGCGAGCGCTCTCCCACGCCCTGAAACACGAACGTGGCGGGACCACGAGCGACGACGCGACCATCTTCCTCATCGAGTGGCGAGGCGGCGACGCCGATCATCTCGCCGCCCTCGATTGAGCCCGCGATTTCCAATGAGCCGTGCGGGAACAGCCCCCTCGGAGTGATCTCCGAGGGGGCTGACGCGTGCTCCGGGGACAGCCGGTCAGGCGACGTTCAGTACTGCTAGTACTGCTCCGTCTCCACGAAACCCGCGTCCGCGTTGTCGTCCGCGCCGAAGGCGTCCGCGGCGGCGGTCGGGTCGAATCCGGGCGGGCTGTCCTTGAGGCCCAGACCCAGGCCGGCCAGCTTCGCCTTGACCTCGTCGATGGACTTCGCACCGAAGTTGCGGATGTCCATCAGGTCGGCCTCGGAACGCGCCAGGAGTTCACCCACCGAGTGGACGCCCTCACGCTTGAGGCAGTTGTACGAGCGGACCGTGAGCTCGAGCTCCTCGATCGGCAGCGCCAGATCGGCGGCAAGGGCGGCGTCCGTGGGGGACGGGCCCATGTCGATGCCCTCGGCGTCGATGTTCAGCTCGCGGGCGAGACCGAACAGCTCGACCAGGGTCTTACCGGCCGACGCCATGGCGTCACGCGGACGCATCGCCTGCTTGGTCTCGACATCGACGATCAGCTTGTCGAAGTCGGTCCGCTGCTCGACACGCGTCGCCTCGACCTTGTACGTGACCTTCAGGACCGGCGAGTAGATCGAGTCGACCGGGATACGGCCGATCTCCTGGCCGACCTGCTTGTTCTGCACCGCGGAGACGTAGCCGCGACCGCGCTCGACGGTCAGCTCCATCTCCAGCTTGCCCTTGCCGTTGAGCGTGGCGAGGACCAGGTCGGGGTTGTGCACCTCGACACCGGCCGGGGGCGCGATGTCGGCGGCGGTGACCAGACCCGGACCCTGCTTGCGCAGGTACATCACGACAGGCTCGTCGTGCTCCGAGGAGACGACCAGCTGCTTGATGTTGAGGATCAGGTCGGTGACGTCCTCCTTGACGCCCGGCACGGTGGTGAACTCGTGCAGGACACCGTCGACACGGATCGACGTGACCGCCGCACCCGGGATCGAGGACAGGAGCGTACGACGCAGGGAGTTGCCGAGGGTGTAACCGAAGCCCGGCTCCAGCGGCTCGATCACGAACCGGGAGCGGAACTCGTCAACGACCTCTTCGGTCAGTGATGGACGCTGAGCAATCAGCACGAGGTATTGCCTCCAGTATGTGGCGCCCGTTATGTGACGCCGTAGACACCACGAAGGGTACGGCCGGATCGGCCCTTCTGCTGGCCGGTCGGCGGGCCCGGCTCCTGCTGGAGTCGAATCCGACGGTCAGCCACACCTGCCCGTGACGGTCGACCGACGGCACAGTTCGATTTCTTTACGGGTGGGGCGGCTGGGGTCGACGACCGTCTGCGCCCCCCTGATCAGCCCTCCTGATGAGCCCCCTTGATCAGCCCACCTGTCCATTGTTTCAGATCACCGGGTACGGAATCCCCTGGTCAGCGGCATTGAGCTCCGTCTCGTCCCAAAGGTGATCACCGCCGTCCGGGGTCGTGCCGGGCATTGGACGCGGACAGGGGCAGCGAAGGGGATGCCGGTAGGTCCATACTGGGGGCAATGACAAAGCCTGCTGCCCCGAAGCGTCACTTGCCCACCAGCCCCTTCAAGGCCCCGGTCGCGCCTGCTCCCAAGCATTTCGCCGTGGGCGACAAGGTCACCCACGACATGTACGGCCTCGGTCGTGTGATCGGTATCGAGGCCGGAATCGCGGCGCTCGTCGATTTCGGATCCACGCCGATACGGATCTTGAGCCCGTACGCCAAGATGACCAAGCTGTAGAACCGCTGTGCCCGGTCACGGCACAACAGGTCCCTTCGGGGACCTGTGACGAAGGAGAGACCTCTCATAGAACTGACCTCGCTGTTCTCCGCTCCGGAAGGGCAGCCCCGCCGTTCCGCCGCGGCATCGCCGCCTCCGGCGACGAACCCCTTCCAGGCCCCCGACTTCGGGGAGGACGAGACCTTCCTGTTCGAGGATGCTGAGGAAGTCGCCTCAGACATGCGTGCCACCCGAACCAAGGCGGCCTAGCTCCCAAGGGTGACGGTGGTTTCGAACAGGCGATGGATGGAGCCGATCCGCCGACGGGTCGCCGCGGCGTAGCGATTCACTGGGCGTAGCGATTCACTGGTCGTCGCCCGCCTCCAGCCCCTCCGCCTCCCCCGCAGCCCCTTCCGCCCGCCGCCGAGCCTCGCGGAGTCGTCGGTCGGCCGCGCGGGCGTCGCTGCGGGCCTCCTGTTCGGCGGTGCGGGCCTGTTGATGTTCGGTTTTGGCGTGTTGTAGCTCGGCAGTCAGTTCGGCGACGCGTTGCTGGGTCTCGTCGAGGTGCTTCTTCGCTGCGAAGGCCTGGCGCGTCGCCGTTGCCGTCTCGTCCTCCTGGGCTCGGAGTTCTCGTGCGGCCTTGTCGGCGTCCTTGCGGGCCTGGGTGAGACGGCGGCGGCGTTCCTTGCCGGCCTTGGTGTCGCGAGAGGTGGGCCGGCGAGTGCGTGACTCGGCGGCCGGAGACGGTGGGGTGCGGTGGGCGCTCGCGAGGGCCGCCACCGCCGGGAAGTCGGTCGCCGAACTGAAGGGCTTGGTGAGTCTGCCGCTCGCCCATTCGCGGGCCGCCTCGGGGTCCGCGAGGGCGGCGTGCAGGGTGCTCTCGACCTCATGGCGGGCGGCGTCGCTGATCGGGTGGCCCGCCTGAGCGGCGAGTTGTCCGGCCTGTCGGGACAGCTCACCGATCAGGATCCGTTGCTGTCGGCTGAGTTCGCGCAGTTGCGCTCCGTCCAGGTTCTGGTGGGCCTGTCGGAGGCCTTTGCCGAGGCGGAGCAGCGGTTCGACCTCACTGCGGCGTTCGCGGACCAGCAGGTTGCTGGCCCAGGCCGACAGGCTCGGGCGGCGCAGTTTGCCGATCTCGGTGGCCAGGGCGCGGTCGCCGGCCGTGCGCGCCGCGGCCGCTCGTGCGGCGCGGGTGGGGATGAACTCCTCCGGTCGCAGGCCGTACAGCTCGTCGGCGACAGTGTCCAGGTCCACGTCCTGGTCCCGCTCCATCGGCATCCCTCTCTGCGTCCCTCGCCGCGTCACAGAGGTCAACAGGACCCGTGTCGATTTTCGCACCTTTGGTGCTGATTTGCGGCGCCGGCCGACCGGTGGGCCCAGGCACGGCAGGCACCCGCAGGGCAGCCACCGGCACGGCCGGGTCCGTCACGTCACTTCCAGGCGCGGTCCGCGAAGTCGGCGATCAGCGGGGCGATCTCCCCCAGGTGGGTCTCCAGGGCGAAGTGGCCGGTGTCGAGGAGGTGGAGTTCGGCGTCGGGGAGGTCGCGGAGGTAGGCGCGGGCGCCCAGCTCGGTGAAGAAGGGGTCGTGGGCACCCCAGGTGATGAGAGTGGGCGGGGTGTGGCGGCGCAGCCAGGCGTGCCAGGTGTCGTAGCGCTCGACGTTGGAGTGGTAGTCGAAGAGCAGGGCCTGCTGGGCATCCTTGCGGCCGGGCTGGTCCAGGAAGTGCTGGTCCAGGGTCCAGCCGTCCGGGGCGACCAGGTCAGGGGTGGCGACGCCGGTCTCGTACTGGCCGCGGGTGGTGTCGAGGGTGAGCACGTCCTGGATGGCGTCGTGGGCGCCGGGCGTCTGCGGGGTCAGGCTTAGCAGGTCGCGGGCCATGTCGGAGAGGCCGTCCACGTAGGCGTTGCCGTTCTGGACCACCAGTCCCGCTATCCACTCGGGGTGGCGTTCGGCGATGCGGAAGCCCACGGGCGCACCGAAGTCGAAGACGTACATCACGAAGCGGTCCAGGCCCAGGCGCTGGATGAAGCCCTCGGTGATGTCGGCGAGCCTGTCGAACGAGTACGTGAAGTCGTCGGGGGCCCGGGTGTGGCCGGAGCCGGGGTAGTCCGGGGCGATCAGCCGGTAGTCCGCGCCGAGGGCGTCGATGAGGCCGCGGAACTGGTGGGAAGCGGACGGGAAGCCGTGCAGGAGGAGCAGTACGGGGGCATCGGGGCGGTCGGGGAGGGATTCCCGGTAGAAGACGCGGACTCCCTCGATCTCCAGGTGGCGATGGACGGTGCGGGCGGTTGCAGCAAGCATGTCTGACCCCTGCCTAGTCGCTTCTTGCCTAATTGTTTCTTTGCCTATCGATGCATTAGGTGCACCTCCGGTATAACCCCGACTCGGCTAACGCGTCAACCCGTCTGTGTACCATTAGCCGTATGAGCGATCCCGTACCGCTGACCGGAGAACCCCTGGCCCTGGACCTGGTCAACACCCGCACGGCCGTCGGCGACCTGCTGACCACGCCGAGCGAACTGCGGGCCTGGTGGGAGCTCCAGGCCGACCGTCTCCCGGAGGACGTACCGCGGGAAGGCGCCGGCGTCACCGCCGCCGACCTGGCCGCGGTACTCGCCGTACGGGAGCACACCGCCCGCGCCCTCGGCCATGTCCGCCGGGGCGAGCAGCCCCCGGCCGCCGACCTGGCGGCACTCAACGACGCGCAGCGTGCCGCGCCGGCGATCCACGAGCTGGCCTGGGACGGGTCGGCGGTGGTCGCGACGCAGCGGCGCGAGGGGGCGCCGGGACTACGGCTGGCGGCCCGCCTCGCCGAGGCCGCCGCCGAACTGCTGGCCGATCCGGCGGTCGCCAGGATCCGCAAGTGCGAGGCCGACGACTGCGTGATGGTCTTCCTGCCCACCCATCCGCGCCGCCGCTGGTGCTCGGCCGCCCGCTGCGGCAACCGGGTGCGCGTCGCCCGCCACTACCAGCGCCACAAGACCGGGTAGACCGGGTGGACAGGGCGGAGCACCGTGCCTCAGAGCTTGCGCCCCACCCCGCAGTACGCGTCGACCGCCGCCGTCGCCGGGTCCGTCGGGCCCTGGGTGTCGGGGCGCCACTCGGGGACCTGGACGATGCCGGGGTCCACCAGGTCGAGGCCGTCGAAGTAGGCGGCGATCTCGCCGATGCTGCGTACGTGGTACGGCACGGCGCCGCTCGCGTTGTACGCCTCCGACGCGGCGATCATGCCTTCGCTGGTGGCCGTGCTGTCGCTGATCACGAGGTGGCTGCCCGAGGGCAGACCGGCCAGAAGCCGGCGTACCAGGTCGCACGCCTGGTCGTGGTCGGTGACATGGCCGAGGGTGTTGAGGATCATCAGGGCGACCGGGCGGGAGAGGTCGAGCGTGGCGCCGGCGGCTTCCAGGACGGCCTCGGGGTAGTACAGGTCGGCGTCCAGGAACGCCGTCACGCCCTCTGGGGTGCTGGTCAGCAGGGCGCTCGCGTGGCCCAGCACGACGGGGTCGTTGTCGACGTACGCGATCCTGGCGTCCGGGGCCACACGCTGGGCGACCTGGTGGGTGTTGCCGGCGGTCGGCAGGCCGGTGCCGACGTCCAGGAACTGCCGTATGCCCACCTCGCCGGCCAGGTGGCGTACGGCGCGGCCCAGGAAGTGGCGGCTGGTGACGGCCACGTCGGCCAGCCCCGGGAAGATCTTCTTGATCTCGTCCCCGACCTGCCGGTCGACCTCGTAGTGGTCCTCGCCGCCGACGAAGTAGTTCCAGAAGCGGGCCGAGTGCGGTTTGGTGGTGTCGGCTGGCACGGGGGCCTCCTGCGGGGTGGGTAAGGACGTCGCCGGTGATTCAAACAGCAACCAACGTAGGTCAACTCGCCCTGCATATACGGAAGTTGACCAGATACACCTCACGCGCCGTGAAGTTTTGGCCACACCCCGGCCGCCGCCCCTCACTGATCCAGATACGCCAGCACAGCCAGCACCCGCCGATTGTCGGCGTCCGCCTGCAGCAACCCCAGCTTGCCGAAGATGTTCCCGATGTGCTTCGCGACGGCCTTCTCCGAGATGAACAGGCCTTGTGCGATCCCCGCGTTGGAGCGCCCCTGGGCCACCCACTCCAGGACCTCGCGCTCGCGCTCGGAGAGGCTGCCCACGGCCTCGTCGCGCTCCTTGCGGACCAGGAGCTTGGAGATCACCTCGGCGTCCATCGCGGTGCCGCCGTCGGCCACCCGGCGGATCGAGTCCAGGAACTGGGCGCCGTTGGTGACCCGGTCCTTCAGCATGTAGCCGACGCCCCGGCCGCCCCCGGCCAGCAACTCACGGGCGTACAGCGGCTCCACGTACTGCGAGAGCAGCAGGACCGGCAGATCCGGCATCCGCTCACGGGCCGCCAGCACCGCGCGCAGGCCCTCGTCGGTGAACGTCGGCGGGAGCCGGACGTCGACCACCGCGACGTCCGGCCGCTCGCTGACGAGCGCGTCCAGCAGGTCCGTACCGTTGTCCACGGCGGCGACGACTTCGTGGCCGTGGGCGCCGAGCAGGCGGATGAGTCCGTCCCTCAGGAGGAAGTGGTCTTCGGCGAGGGCAATACGCACGGCAGCTCCATCGTCACCATGGTCGGTCCGTTCACGGGGCTGCTCACGGCCAGCACCCCGTCGAAGGTGGCGAGCCGGCGTTCGATACCCCGCAGGCCGCTGCCGCGCGAGGCGTCGGCGCCGCCCTGCCCGTCGTCGGTGACGGTGATGCGCAGCATCCCGTGATCGTAACGGAGTTCGATCCAGGCCCGGTCGGCGCCGGCGTGCTTGGCGACGTTGGTGAGGATCTCCGAGACGGCGAAGTACGCGGCGGACTCGACCGGCATCTCGGGGCGGCCCGGCAGGTCGACCGCGACCTCGGTGCGGACCGGGCAGACCATCGCCAACGCCCGTACCGCGTCGGCGAGTCCGCGGTCGGCGAGGACCGGCGGGTGGATGCCGCGGACCAGGTTGCGCAGTTCCTCCAGTGCCTTGGAGGAGGACTCACGGGCCTCGATGAGCAGCGCGCGGACCGCCTCGGGGTTGGTCTCCAGCAGGTGTTCGGCGGCGTTCAGGGTCATGCCCATCGCCACCAGGCGGGCCTGGGCGCCGTCGTGCAGGTCGCGTTCGATACGGCGGATCTCGGCCATCTGCGTGTCGACGGCGTCGGAGCGGGTGGCGGCCAGGTGCTGGATGCGGCCGGCCATCAGCTCGCTCTCGCTCGGGGCGAGCATCGCGCGGGTGTACAGGGCGTGCCGGCGCACCGCCCGCGGCGCCGCCCACAGGGCCAGCGGCAGTTGCAGGAAGCCGAGGACTCCGGCGAGTACGGCGGTGGCCCGGCCCTCGATCGGGATGAAGTGGTACCACAGGCCGTCCCACTCGGCGGACAGCCCGACACCGAAGAAGGCGAGGAAGACGCCCCACGCCCCGCTGAGGACCAGGGCGATCGGGAAGAAGGCGAAGAACGCGCCGGCCAGCGGGTCGGTCAGCACCCAGACGTACTCCCGCCGGGTCTGCGGGTCGCTCATGATCCACCGGTAGCGGCCGGTCAGCCCGGAGGCGCCCTCGGGTGCGGGCGGCAGCGGGCCGGGCGGGCCCGGGATGTCTACGCCGGACCAGCGCAGCGCCAGTTCGCGCCGGCGGGCGGCGAGGTTGCGCACGCCCTCCATGGCCCTCGGCACCATGCCGAGGCCGGGTCCCACCAGCCATATCGCCCCGGACACCGCCAGGGACCTGCCGAAGGCCGCCGACGCCGTCCAGCACAGGGCCAGGGCGTGTCGCAGCCCCACCAGTCCTGCCGCTACGGAGAACCCCCTGATCTTGTCGGGGATTCCGTCCGGGACGTGGTCCGGCGGGCGGTGCACCCCGACCTGTGTCGTGGGGTCCATACGACTCGCTCCTCTCCGCTGTCCGTTCGCTACGGGGTCCGTAGCGCCCGTGACCTCATTCTTGCGGCGGTCGGGGTGCGAAGTCGGTGGAAAAAACTCCCCTCTTGGGCCGCCGGCCCGCCACCACCGGCCCGCCCTCCCTCGCCTCCCGCAGGCTCGCGCCCACCAGCGCCAGCGTCACCGCGACCGACGCCGCCGCCATCACCGTCATCCCCGTGGCCGGAGAGGTCAGTTGGGCCGCCGCCCCGGCCAGCACCGCGCTCACCCCCTGCATCGTGAGCATCCCGGCGGAGTGCAACCCCAGGGCGTGGCCGGCGAGTTCGTCGGGTGTCACCGCCATCAGCCGCTCCTGCTGGACCAGGCTCGCCCCGAAGCCGACCGAGGCGAGGGCGACCGCGACGGCGGCGACGGGCAGCGACGGGCGCAGGAAGAACAGGAGATAGGGCGTGGCCAGCAGCAACAGCAGCGGTACGCCGAGGCGGGCGCGCAGGTCCTTCGGGAGGAACCGGCCGACCGTGATGTCACCGACGAACATCCCGAACGCCGCGCACGCGAACAGCGTGCCGGCGGCGTGCGGGGCGTAGGAGACGTACAGGGACTCGCAGCCGACGACCAGGCCGTTGGGGATCCACAGGGCGAGGTACAGGTGGCGGCGAGGGCGGGAGGACCACAGCAGGGCGTTGGTGCGCCAGGTCGCGGAGACGGAGGGGCGGCCCTCGGCGCGGGGCGCGCGACGGGTCAGGCCGAGGCGGGTGACCAGGGCCGCCGCGGCGTACAGGGCCGCGGCGACGAGCAGCGTGGCCCCCGGGGACAGCAGGGCGACCAGCGCACCGCCCGTCGCATAGCCGGTGATCTGCATCAGGCCGCTCATCATGTTGAAGACGGACCGGCCCATCAGGTAGCCGTCCTTGGCGAGGACCTCGTTCAGCAGCCCCCACCGCACCCCGCCGCCCAGCGAGGCGATCAGGCCCAGCAGCAGGATCAGGGCGAACAGCGCCCAGATCGGCGCACCCGGCGTCGCCATCGCCGCCGTACCCAGGGCGTACGACAGCGCGATGCCCGTCAGTGCCGCGCGGGGCGCGAGCCGGTCCGCCGCCGAGAGCAGGGTCGTGGCACCCACCACCTGGGCCAGCTGCGGGCAGAACATGCTGACCGCCGCCAGCAGGGGTGATGCGGTCGCCGCGTACACCAGCGTGCCGATGGCCAGCCCGCCGACGGTGGAGGCGGCCGTGTGCAGGGCGGAGGCGAGGAAGAGTGGTGTGAACTCCGGTGTGCGGAAGAGCTGTCGGTAGCTGCGCATGCGCGGAGTCTGCGCAGCTGCGGAATCCGGTCGTTATTGTTTCGCGGAGACGCGAAAGGTGGGGATGGCCGATGGGCTGGTGGCAGATCAACGCCGACACCCTGGCCGGCAGCCGGTTCCTGATCTCGCCGCTCGCCGAGACCTTCGCCGCGCTGAAGCTGCTGCACTCGGGGACCGCCGCCCATCCCGGCGAACGCGCCTGGCTGGACACCCACCGTCCCGCCCACCGGGCCCGCCTGGCCGCCGACCCGGTCACCGCGCACCTCGTCCGCGCCGGGCTCGGGAAGGACTGGATCGCCGACTTCCTCACCCCGACCCCGAGGGACGGCGAGACCTTCGAGGAGGGCGTGGCACGGGTGCGCGCGGCGGACCCCCGCAAGGCCCGCGCCCACCTCGCCGTCTCCCTCGCCGGCCCCCTCCCCGCCGCACTGGACCGCGACGACCTGCCGGACCGCGCCGCCGCGCTCATCGAGTACGTCTGGACCGAGACCGTACGGCCGGACTGGGACCGGCGCCGGCGCGTCCTGGAGGCCGACGTGGTCGCCCGGACCGCGCAGGTGAGCCGGGGCGGCTGGGCGGCCGTACTGGACTCGCTGCGGCCCGGGCGCACCCGCTGGCTCGGTGACAGCCGGCTCCAGGTGAACCTGCACGAGTATCCGCCCCGCGAGATCTCCGGCGCCGCGCTCGTCTTCGTGCCGGTCACGCCGAAGGGCGGCTGGGTGTCCTGGGAGGCGCCCGAGCGGTACGCCGTGGTCTACCCCTGTGCGGGCGCGCTCACCGACCCCGGCGCCCGGAGCGTCCCCGCGAGCCTCGGCGCGCTGCTCGGGCCCGCACGCGCGGCGGTCCTGGTCCTCCTCGACGCCCCGCTCAGCACCACCCAGCTGGTCGCGGTGACCGGGCAGGGGCTGGGCTCGGTCGGACGGCATGTGCGGGTACTGCTGGACGCCGGGCTGGTGGAGCGGCGGCGGTCGGGGCGGTCGGTGCTGTACGAGCGGACGGCGGCGGGGGACGTGCTCGTCGAGGCCCGGCACCGGCCCGACACGTACCGGAGTTAGCATCCGTTTCATGACGACCACTGACAGCAGCTCCCCCCTCGACGTCGACATCGACACCCTCCAGGGCGGCACCGCCGATCTCGCCCAGTACGCGGGCAAGGCCGTGCTCATCGTGAACGTGGCCTCCAAGTGCGGCCTGACCCCGCAGTACTCCGGCCTGGAGAAGCTCCAGGCGCAGTACGCGGAGCGCGGCTTCACCGTGCTCGGCGTGCCCTGCAACCAGTTCCTCGGGCAGGAGCCCGGCAGCGCCGAGGAGATCGCCGAGTTCTGCTCGGCGACGTACGGCGTGACCTTCCCGATGACCGAGAAGGCCGAGGTGAACGGGGAGGGCCGGCACCCGCTGTACGAGCGTCTCGTCGGCTTCGCGGACGCCGAGGGGCACACCGGGGACATCCGCTGGAATTTCGAGAAGTTCCTGATCGGGCGCGACGGCAAGGTCGTCGCCCGCTTCTCGCCGCAGACCGAGCCGGAGGCGGCGGAGGTCGTGGCCGCGGTGGAGTCCGCGATCAAGTAACACGGGTTGACCTTGCCCCTGGGGCAGAGCCGAGCGTCCTTGTCGCCGGGCGGAACAAGCCGCCCGGTGACGGAGGATGAGGCCGTGGACGACGAACTGCTCACCATCGGCGCGTTCGCCGCGCGGGCCAGGCTGTCGGCCAAGGCCCTGCGGCTGTACGACCGCCTCGCACTGCTGGCCCCGGCGCACGTCGACGAGGCCAGCGGCTACCGCTACTACCGCGCCGACCAGGTCGAGCGTGCCCGTCTGGTGGCGCTGCTGCGCCAGCTGGACATGCCGCTCGCCCGGATCGCGGAGATCGTCGAGGCGCCGGACGGTGCCGCGGCGGCCGCCCGGCTCGACGCGTACTGGGCGGATGTCGAGGCGCGGGTGGCGGGGCAGCGGACGCTGGCCGAGTACCTCCGTGGACGGCTGTCGGGGAGGAGCTCCGAGATGTACGGGAAGTTCGTGGTCGAGACGGTTGAGGTGCCCGAGCAGGTACTGATCACCGAGATGCGGCATGTGCTGGCAAGCGAGTTGCCGGCGTGGATCGGGGCGTCGCTGGGCCGGCTGGAGTCGGCGGCGCACGAGTGCGGCGGCGTCACGGCGCCACCGTTCGTCGTCTACCACTCCGACGTGTCGATGGAGAGCGACGGGCCGGCCGAGTCGTGCGTGCCGGTGGCCGACGAGGCGGCGGCCCGGGCGTGGCTCGAGAAGCAGGGCCGGACGCGGGAGACGACGGTACGGGTGGAGCCGGCCCACCGGCTCGCCTTCACCCGGATCACCAAGGCGCAGGTGGCCCATCCGCAGATCCTGGCCGCCTTCGAGGCGGTGGAGGAGTGGATGGCGAAGGAGGGGCTGTGGCAGGCGGGCCCGTGCCGCGAGGTGTACTTCGTGGAGGACTGGGACGGTGCCGGGGCACAGGACCCGGTGTGCGATGTGGCGTTCCCGGTGAGGTGATCCGGCCGGCCCACGGGTGAGGGCACGGCCGAGCCCTCTCGGCAAGGACGGCGGGCTGGTCGAGAGGGCTCTTCCTGTGGTGCTTGTGCAGTTGTCGATCGTGCGGTCGGTTGAGGGGTGAGGATCAGCTAGACCCGCCCCTTACGCCTTGACCGACGCCACGAAGGTGTTCCACGCGTCCGCGGGGAACGCCAGGACCGGGCCCTCGGGAACCTTGGAGTCCCGTACCGCCATGGCCGCAGCGACCGGTGACTTGACCTCGACGCACGCGCCGTTCCCTGTGGAGTACGAGGACTTGGTCCACGTGTCCGTGGCACCCTGACGAATTGCCATGTTTGCTCCGAATTGCCAGATGTTGAGTTGCTGTCACCGCACTGCGCGTCCAGAAGGACCCGCAGCGCGATTCGCGCCAACGGTGTTGCTCGGTGGCGTGATCGACGCTACTCGCCAACATCGGCCGACGAAGCGACTATTCACTCGGCTGGGTGGCATATTCCATTGGAGTCTTCCGCCCCGGCTTGGGGACGGTGTACCGTACGGCGCTTCTCAACGCGCGTACTCCTTGGCGATGTCCGCGATGAACTGCCGTGACTGCTCCACGTTCAGGGCCTGCGCCCTCAGGTGCTCGTACATCACGCTGTACTTCTGGACGTCGTTCGCCTTCTCCAGGTACAGGTCACTGGTGACGCCCTCGATGTAGACGACGCTGGAATCGGCCGCGTCCGGGAACTCGAGGATCGCGTACTGCCCGTTGAGGCCCGGGTGGGCACCCATGTCGAAGGGGATCACCTGCACGGTGACGTGCGGCAGCTGGGACTGCTCGACGAGCTGCTCCAACTGGTCGCGCATGAGGGAGCGGTTGCCGACGACGCGGCGCAGGGCGGCCTCGTCCAGGACGGTCCACAGCCGGAGCGGGTTCTCCTCGGTGGAGATTCGTTCCTGTCGGCGCATCCGCACCTGGACCCGCTTCTCGATCTCGGTCTGGGCCGTCTCCGGCAACGCCCCGGCGATCAGGGCCTCCGCATACTGCTTCGTCTGCAACAGCCCCGGCACGACCTGCGGGTCGTACACCCGCAGACTCGCGGCGTCCGTCTCCAGCCCGATGTAGACGCTGTAGGGGATGTCGCCGAACGAGTGCCACCATCCTTGCTGCCGCGAATCCTTGGCCATCTGCATCAGGGAGTCGACGATCCGGTGGTCCTCCACCTCATAGACCCCGCACAGATCGCGGACGTCTCGCTGGCTGATGCTGCGCCGGCCGTTCTCCAGCCGGCTGATCTTCGACTGCGACACCAGCAGCCGTTCGGCCACTTCTTCGGCCGTCATGCCCTTGAGCTCGCGGAGCCTGCGCAGCTCCTGGCCCAGCCGGCGTCGCCTGACGGTGGGATTGACATTGGACGCCACGGGACGTGCACCTCCGGCTGCGTGCCTGTGATTGCCACTTTGCGTATCTGCTGTTGAGCAGACTGCCACCAAGGTGCTTACTACCGCTGGGAAACGGTGGATATGCGCTGCATACACGCCAGTTCGCCAAGATCCCCGCACATGCGGCCGCGCGGGGCGGCGGGACCGATGCCGTCGTCCGGGCATACGGTCCCGTCACCCCGCGCGGACCAGCGGCTCCCGAACCGGTCTCGGTGACTGCGGTGCGGCGCTGCACGTGGCGTGCGAGTTCGATCGCGTGAAGCGTGGTCGTACGTGGTCGTACGTGGCGGTGCGTGGCGGTGCGTGGTCGAGCAGCCGGGCGTACAGCCCGGGTGATTCGGTGGTGCGGGTCGCGGAGCTGCGGCTCAGTGCGCCACGACACGCGCCATGGATCCGCGGCGCGGCTGCACCGGAACGCCGCGGGCGGGTTCCGCTGCGACCCTGCCTCCGGGGGCGGCCTGACGGCCGGCCGGGGCCGGGCTGCGACGTGGCTGTGCCGCCGCACCGTTCTGGACGTCCATCACGGCGTGCGCGACGAGACCGCCCATGGGGTCGTGTCTGATCAGGTCCCTGAGCCGGGACCGGGACGAGCGTCCCTCGTTCCCCGGGTACAGGTGCTTGCCGAGGCCGACCGCGTGGGCCAGTGCGGCGAGCGCCGCGGTCCGTGGGTCCGGCGGTACGCCGGTACGGATCGCGGAATCCAGCCGGGCCCTGATCTCCCGGCTGATGGCGTTGTCCGTCGCCTGGTAGCGAGTCGTCGGCAACACCCCGCACATCTGACCGGCCACGGCATGCACCATGCCGCACCGCTCCAGATGCGAGAGGTAGGTCTGGCGCAGCCCGAGACGCGGCCCGCCAATCCAGTGGACGGCACGCACGGGAGCGCCACGCCTTCGCAGCAACTCCAACGCACAGTCCAGTGTTGGATCTCCAGTCGGCCGTGGGGCTACCACGGCGATACGATCCCCGTCTGGGGCTATCCGTCCGGCCAGCGCCAGCTCCACTAGCTGTGCTCCGGCCAGACCGAGGTCGAGCGACTGCGGCTGTGCGGTGGTACCCGTGGCCGGGTCCAACGCCAGCAGCAGAAGCTCCTCCGGAATTGTTCTGCGGCTCCTGCCCATCCATGCCTCCCCGCGTGGATGAAAGACAGGGTGACCCCTCTCACATTCATCTGTCGAGGGTGCGTGACCAGTTCGTAAGGGAACCGGTAGGTATGTCGTTCTCGTCTACCGGATGAGTTGAGTGCCGCGCACAGGACACTGGTACATGGTTCGGACAGCGGCACGGGGGGTCGTACGGGCACGGTGTCCGAGTGACGGCTCACTGTTCGGACGCCGCACGGAGGCCGTGCGGCGGCACATGGAGGAGGCATCGGTGGCGGGCGAGTCCCCCGACAGGTCGAAGCAGCGCGAGTCGTCGGCAGAACCGACGTCGGGGAGCGCGGTCCCGGTTCCCGAACCCGAGGGGCCCAGCCGGGAGGACGCCGGCGAACGACGCGACCCACGCCTCGCAGTGGCCCGCGAAGCCACAGCGCCGCGCGGCGGCGTCGATACGGCAACGAGGGTCCTGTCCCGCCAGGAACTGGACGCGGTGAAAACGCGGCTGGAGGAGGCGGGAGGCACCGCCGAGGACGCTGAGGGCGGGGACGCTACGGCGGACAGCACCGAGGGCGGGGACGCGACGGCGGACGACGCCAAGAGCGAGGACGCGACGGCCGACAGCACCGAGAGCACGGACACCCCGGCCGACGACGCCGAGGGCACGGACGCCACGGCCGACGACGCCAAGAGCGAAGCCGCGACGGCCGACAGCACCGAGGGCACGGACACTTCGGCCGACGACGCCGAGGGCACGGACGCCACGGCGGATGACGCCGGGGGCGAGGACGCTACGGCGGACGGCGCCGAGGGCACGGACACCCCGGCCGACAGCACCGAGGGCACGGACGCCACGGCCGACAGCACCGAGGGCACGGACGCCACGGCCGACGACCCCCGCGAGGCGGGGTCGGTGGCTGGAGACCAGGAGGCGGAGACCGAGTCCTCGACCGCCACGGGCACGGTGAGTGACGGCGCCGAGGATGCGGAGGCCGCGGCCGGGAACGCCGAGGGCGCCGATGCCGAGAACGCGAAAGCGGAGGCTGACGACGCAGGGAGCGCGGAGGACAGCTCCGAGGGCGCCGACGCGGCAGACGCCGATGGCAAGGCCGAGGACGCCGTCGACGAGGCCGATTCCGGCACGCCCGCCGAGGGTGACGACCGGCTGAGGGCCGCTGTGGCGGCTTGGGTGGCCTCCTCGGACGCCGACGAGGCCGAGGGTGAGGCCGAGGCGGCTTCGCAGGGCGAGACCGCCGCAGACGCCGACGGCAGCGCCGAGGACGCCGGCTCGGACGACTCCCGCGAGGCCGCCGAGGGCAATACGCCTGACGACACCGACACCGACACCGACGACGCACCCGCAGCCGCCGACGGCGAGGACACCCCCCAGGGGCCACCCGCAGTCGGCGACGAGAGCCGCACGGGTGGTGCGGGTGGGAGCACGAAGGGCGAAGGCGAAGCCGAGGACGCACTCGCCCCCAAAGCCAAGCCCGTCGATCAGCCCACCGCCGTCTTCAAGACCGTACGCCCGGCCAAGCAGCCCCCGGTGGACCAGCCCACCACCACGCTGAAGGCCCCCGCGCCGGAGACCCCCTCCGAGCGCACCAGCAAGTTCGTCGCACTCAAGCCCGACATCAAGCCGGACGCCCCCAAGCCCCCGGCCGCGCCCCCGGCCCCGGCCCCGGCCAGGACCTCGGAAACGCCGAAGGCCCCCGCAGCGGACGCCACCGCCGTAGTCCCCCAGATCGGCCCCGAGCGCACCACCCAGCAACCCCTGCCCCCGAGGCCCCCGCTCGACCTGCTCGCCGAGCTGACGAACACGCCGCCGCCCCCGGACACCCCGGTCCGCACGGCCATCCGGCGGGTCAAGATCTGGACGCCGCTGGTCCTGCTGCTCGCGATCGTCTTCGCGGTCGTGCAGAACGTACGCCCGCTCCCGGCGCCCACCCTCGACCTCACCGCGAAGGACAGCTACACGTTCGAGGGCGGCAAGGTCGACATCCCCTGGCCCGCCGAGGGCCAGGCCGCGCTGGACGTCGACGGCATCGGCAGCTTCGGCTCCTCCGGTGAGCAGAAGCCCGTCCCGATCGCCAGCGTCGCCAAGGTCATGACGGCGTATCTCATCCTGCGCGACCACCCGCTCGAAAGCGGTGACGAGGGCCCGAAGATCAAGATCGACCAGGCCGCCGAGGACCAGTCCGACGCGGGCCAGGAGTCGACCGTCAAGGTGACCGCCGGCGACCAGATCACCCAGCGCGAGGCCCTGGAGAGCATCCTGATCGCATCCGCGAACAACGTGGCCCGCCTGCTGGCCCGTTGGGACGCCGGTTCGGAGAAGGCCTTCGTCGAGAAGATGAACGCCGCCGCCGAGGGCCTCGGCATGACGAACACGACGTACACCGACCCGTCCGGGCTGAACAACACCACCGTGAGCACGGCCGTGGACCAGGTGAAGCTGGCCAAGGCGGCGATGAAGTACCCCGCCTTCCGCGAGGTCGCCGCGATGATGTCGTACGACGACTACAAGGGCGAGAACCACGGCAACTGGAACCAGTTGGTCGGCAGGAACAACGTCGTCGGCATCAAGACCGGCACCACCACCTCCGCCCTCGGCAACCTCGTGTTCGCGGCGAAGAAGGAGATCGGCGGCGAGACCCGGACCGTCATCGGCGCCGTGGTGCGCCAGCCGGACGCGGGCAGCGGCATCCTCGCCGCCGCTCTCGACTCGGGCGACCAGCTCATCCGCGCCGCGCAGGACACGCTGGAGTCGGCGACGATCCTGAAGAAGGGCGATGTCGTCGGGTACGTCGACGACGGCCTCGGCGGCCGCACCCCGGTCGTCGCCACCAAGGACGTCAAGGCGGTCGGCTGGTCCGGGCTGAAGGTGAAGCTGACCTTCGCGCCCGACAAGGTCCCGCACACCGCGACGGCCGGCACCAAGGTGGGCACGCTCACCGTGGGTGACGGCAGCAGCGGCGCGGTCAAGATCCCGGTCGCCCTCCAGTCGGACCTCACCGAACCGGGCTTCACGGACAAGCTGACCCGCATCACCTGACCCGGGGGCGACACCACGGCACCCTGACGCAGCCCGCCGACAGCACCTGTCGGCGGGCTGCGTGCTAGCGTCACGAATCGGGCAGGTCGTCGCCCACAAGGCGCAGTCGGGGAACCTTCGGGGACAAGGCCGACAACACGCGGGAAACGGGACGCGGCCAGAACAGAAGACGGGACAGTACGGGGAGTGCCTCACACGTGGCCACTGCGGAGCCGACACGCGCCGACGACGCCGATCCGGGACCGGGAGCCGGTCCGCGAATACGCGTGCCCGCGCCACGCTCGGGAGATGCACCGAGCCGCACGGAGGACAGACCGCCCTCGCGGCTGACCGGCGCCTTCCTCACCCTGCGTGAGCGCCTGCTGCGCCACCCGGTGCTGTCGATCACGACCCTGGCCGGACTCCTTCACATCCTCTGGTTCTTCACGTTCGCAAACAGCGGGGGCGACCTCGCGGCCCAGGACGCGTGGGCCGAGTTCGTCGGCCGGCATCCGGACTCGGCGTACAACCTCGCCTGGTACGGCGGGATGCACCCGGTGTCGTACAGCGTGGTGTCGCCGTATCTGATGTCGGTCCTCGGTGTCCGTACGACGATGATGATCGCGGGGACGATCTCCGCGGGCCTGCTGACGCTGGTCCTGCTGCGCAGCCGGTCGGTGCGCAATCCGCTGTGGGCCGCGTTCGCCGGAGTCCTCGGGCTGATCGCCAACGCGATCTCCGGGCGGGTGACGTTCGGCCTCGGCACGATGTTCGCGCTGGGCGCGGTCGCCGTCGTGTTCTGCTGGCCGCACCGCTGGCGCTACAAGCGCTGGGCGAAGGCGCTGGCCGCGGCGCCGCTGGCCGCGCTCGCGACCATGTCGTCACCGGTCGCGGGGCTGTTCGTGGGCTTTGTGGCGGTGGCGCTGTTCCTCCAGAAGCGGCGGCCGGGCGCCTGGGCGCTGGGGCTGGCGCCGGCGGCCGTCGTCGCGGTGTCGGCGTGGCTGTTCCCGTTCTCGGGCACCCAGCCGATGGTGATCGGCTCGGTGCTGTTGCCGCTGCTGTTCGCCGTCGCCACCTTCTTCCTCGTGCCCGAGGAGTGGAAGACCGTCCGGCTGGTGTCCGCGGTCTACGGTCTCGCGGTCGTGCTGGTCTGGGTGGTCAGCTCGCAGATCGGCTCCAACATCACGCGCCTGGCGATGCTGTTCGCCGGGACGGCGCTGGTGGCCGTGCTGCCCTACACGGTGCCGCGCTCACGCAAGTGGTACACGGCCGTGCTGGCCCTGCTCACCTTCGCCGGGTGGATCGGCTACAAGACGGTCGACGACATCATCCACGCCGCCCCCGCCGCGTCCTGGGCGCGCGAGCTGGCGCCGCTGGTCAACGAGCTCCAGGAGGTCGGCGCCGAGAAGGGCCGGGTGGAGGTCGTGCCGGCCCGCTCACATCGGGAGGCGTCGGCGCTGGCGCCGTATGTGAACCTGGCCCGGGGCTGGAACCGCCAGGCCGACATGGAACGCAACCCGCTCTTCTACGACGACACCCTCAACTCCGCGAACTACCGCGAGTGGCTCAAGCGCTGGGCCGTGCACTACGTGGTCCTGCCCAAGGACGAGCCGGACGCCTCGGGGGCGGAGCGTGAGCGGGAGCTGGTGCAGCGCGGCATGCCGTATCTGAAGCAGGTGTGGGGCGACGCCAACTGGCAGCTGTTCGAGGTGACCGCCCCGGCGCCGCTCGCCGAGCCGAACACCGTCGTGGAGCGGGCCGAGCAGGGCGAGATGACGATGCGGGTGAGCAAGCCGGGGCCCGTCCTCATCCGGATCCCCTACTCGCCCTGGCTGAGCCTCGTCGACGCCGACGGCAAGAAGCTCGACCCGCCGGAGGAGACGGAGGCGTCCAAGAACCGTCCCGAGGATCAGCCGAAGTCGTACGACAACGTCCACGGCTGTCTGATGGAGACGGAGGAGGACACGCTCGGCGACAAGTGGACGATGCTGCTCGCTCCGCGGGCGGGCGAGTACCGGCTCGCGGCGCCGTACGCGTTCTCGCGCGGGACGACGTGCCCGGAGGAGCTGCGCTGACCGGCCTGCGTTGACCGGCCCGCGTTGATCAGCGCAGGTCGGCCACGTACCGGTCGGTGCCGGGCACCGTGGGGATGAAGGGCGCGACGAGTTCCACGCGCCCCAGCCCCGCCTCCTCCACCACCGCGTCCAGGCCCGTGAAGTGGTCCTCCCAGCACTCCCTCGGGTCCGCCTCCAGGAACCACAGCAGGGTCAGGCGGGTGTCGACGCCCTCGACCTGCTTGACGTACGACATGCGGTCGAGCGGGAGAGGCGTGGGCCGGAAGATGGTCACCATCGCCGCCGGGGAGCCCGCCAGGCGCTTGGCAAGGTGGCGGGAGCGCAGCCACTCCAGCAGTTCGGTGCGCTGCTCCGGCGAGTCGGCGTCGATGACCTGCACCACCAGGCCCGCGTAGGGGTGGTCCAGGGCGTGGAAGTCGCGGGGGCCCGCCGCGCCGTCGCGGTACACCGTGGCCTCGTGGTCCTGGAACGCCGTGAAGACGTGGGTGCGGTCCTGGTAGACGCGGGCGTCGCGGTTGAGGCGCTTGTTGATGCCGACGGTCCAGCGCATGTGGTCGGCGTAGCGGCCCGCGGTGATCCAGTACGTGGAGATGTAGCAGCCGGCGCTGACCGGCTGGGCGATCGCCGACTTCTCCGGGTAGCGCAGGAGCTGGAGGTCCCTCGGCGCGACCCAGCGGCGGCCCGCGTACATCCAGGGCATCGCCATCGCGCCGGCGTAGTAGTGGTCGTCCTCGTACCAGCGGTTGTAGGCGTACTCGTGGCCCGGGTGCGGTTCGACCATGGTGATCAGGGCGTGGCCCGGGTGGACTCCGTACGGGCCGACGGCGGCCAGTTCGGCGTACGTCTCGCTGCGGGTGTCCTCGCTCATGCCGTTCCCTTCCTTCCGGTGGCTTCCGTTCCTTCCGGTGCCTTCCGTCCTCCCTCGGACGCCCATACTCTGACGCTCCGTCAGATAATCCGCCAGAGCCTGGGAGGCCTTGATGTCACTGCTCAACGGCAAGACCGTCGTCGTCTCGGGGGTCGGCGCCGGACTGGGTCACCAGATCGCCGCAGCTGTCGTACGGGACGGCGGGAACGCCGTGCTCGGGGCGCGCACCGAGGCGAACCTGGCGAAGAGCGCCGGCGAGATCGATCCCGACGGGGCGCACACGGCGTACCTGGCGACCGACATCACCGACGAGCGGCAGTGCGAGGCGCTGGCCGCGCTGGGGCGGGAGCGCTTCGGCGGGATCGACGGGGTGGTTCATGTGGCCGCCTGGGACTCCTACTTCGGCGGCCTTGAGGACGCCGACTTCGCCACCTGGCAGTCGGTCATCGACGTCAATCTGCTGGGCTCGCTGCGGATGACGCGGGCCTGCCTGCCGGCGCTGAAGGAGTGCGGCGGGTCGGTGGTGTTCATCGGGACGCAGTCCGCGGTCGCCGCCCCCTCGCAGGTGCGGCAGGCGGCGTACGCGGCCTCGAAGGGGGCGCTGACGAGCGCGATGTACTCGCTGGCACGGGAGCTGGGCCCGCACCGGATACGGGTGAACACCGTGCTGCCGGGCTGGATGTGGGGGCCGCCGGTCCAGGCCTACGTGCAGTTCACGGCGCACACGGAGGGGGTCGAGGAGTCCGAGGTGCTGGGGCGGCTGACCGAGCGGATGGCGCTGCCCGACCTCGCCACGGACGGGGATGTGGCGGACGCGGCGGTGTTCCTGGCCTCGGACAGGGCGCGGGCGATCACCGGACAGTCACTGCTGGTCAACGCCGGGGAGCTGATGCGATGAGTTCACATAGCTGAACCAGAACCAGCATGTCGAATGATTTTACCTTCCCTTGACCCGTCGCCAGCTTGTCGTGTTCACGCGGCAGCACCCACGATGAGCGCCGGGCTGAACCCTGGGAGGGCGCACATGAACGGTCTCGACTGGGCCGTGCTCATCGGCTATTTCGGCGTGATGGTGGCGATCGGCGTCTGGTCGCACAAGCGGGTGGACAACGTCAGCGACTTCTTCACCGCGGGCGGCAAGATGCCGTGGTGGCTGTCCGGGATCTCGCATCACATGTCCGGATACAGCGCGGTGATGTTCACCGGGTACGCGGGCATCGCCTACACCTACGGCGTCACGTCCTTCGTCACCTGGTCCTTCCCCATCGCGCTGGGTATCGCCATCGGGTCGAAGCTGTTCGCGCCGCGGATCAACCGGCTGCGGTCACGGCTGCACGTGGCCTCACCGCTGGAGTACCTGAAGAACCGCTACGACCTCAAGACGCAGCAGGCGCTGGCCTGGTCCGGCATGCTGCTGAAGATCGTGGACGTGGGCGCGAAGTGGGCCGCCATCGCGACCCTGTTGTCGGTGTTCACGGGTGTGTCCCTGAACCAGGGCATCCTCATCACCGGCACCATCACGGCCGTCTACTGCACCATCGGCGGCCTGTGGGCGGACGCGCTGACCGAACTCGGCCAGTTCATCATCCAGTTGCTGGCCGGCGTCGCGATGTTCATCGCGGTCATCATGGAACTGAACGACAAGGGCATCGGCTTCCTCGACGCCTGGGACCGGCCGGAGCTCCAGGGCCACGGGGAGCCGCTGGTCGGGCCGTACGGGACCGTCTTCCTGCTGGCGTTCCTCTTCATCAAGCTCTTCGAGTACAACGGCGGCATGCTCAACCAGGCCCAGCGGTACATGGCCACGGCCACCCCGCGGGAGGCCGAGCGCTCGGCGCGCCTGTCGGCGATCCTGTGGCTGGTCTGGCCGGTGGTCCTGTTCTTCCCGATGTGGATGTCGCCGCTGCTGGTCGAGTCGCAGAAGGCGGACGGTTCGGACTCGTACGGCCTGATGACCGAACAGCTGCTCCCGCACGGCCTGTTGGGCCTGGTGATCGTCGGGTTCTTCTCGCACACCATGGCCATGTGCTCCTCCGACGCCAACGCGATCGCGGCCGTGTTCACCCGGGACGTGGCGCCGGTGCTGTCGAAGCAGGCGCGGGCGTGGGGCGAGCGGTCCGGTCTGATCGCGGCCCGCGTGACCACGGTCGTCTTCCTCGGCCTGTCGATGGCGGTGGCGACCCAGGTCAACTCCCCCGCCTTCAAGGACATCATCACCGTCGTGATCAAGTGGGTCGCCGGTCTCATGGGCCCGATCGCCATCCCGATGATGCTGGGCCTGCTGCGCCAGTTCCGCCGCTCCGGCCCGACGGCGGCACTGACCAGCTGGTCGATGGGCCTGCTCGCCTTCTGGCTGGTCAACTACCCGATCAGCTGGCAGATCGAGGGCGGGGTGCCCCTCCAGTACCAGGTCTCCATCCCGCTGGCGGTGTCCCTGGTCCTGTACATCCTCATCGGCTTCATCAAGCCGGAGGACACCCCGGAGCGGATGGCGATCGTCGAGCGGATCAACACGGACGGGGACGGGGGCGCCGCGGCGGCGGTGCCGGCGCAGGCGGACGCGGACGCGGACGCGGATGCGAGGGAGGACGTGGTCCGCGCGAAGGACTGAGGACGGGGGACGGTTGGGGCAGGGCGGCCACTCGCACGGCGGGGGGCCGCCCTTGTCGTTGCCCTGGCGGTCGGGGTGACCGGAGGGGTCGAGCCGTTGCCGGAGTCGAGTCGGGGGCGGGCCGGAGATGCTCGGGATCGGGCCGGGGCGTGCCCCGGGCACGGGCCGGAGATCGTCAGGAACGGGCCGGGCACGGGCCGGAGATGGGCCGGGCACGGGCCGAAGGCGGACCGAAGATGGGCCGGGCACGGGCCGAAGGCGGACCGAAGATGGGCCGGGCACGGGCCGAAGGCGGACCGAAGATGGGCCGGGCACGGGCCGAAGGCGGACCGAAGATGGGCCGGGCACGGGCCGAAGGCGGACCGGAGATGGGCCGGGCACGGGCCCCGGGCACGAGCCGGGGTGGGCGGGCCAGAGGCGGGCGGGTGGGAGCGGGGTGGGTGCGGCCCGGTGGGCGTACGCCGTGGGGGGCTGCCTCTGGTTCCTCCCGCTTGCGCTCAGGCGCGCGGATACCTCGCCAGCCACCCCGGCGACGCTCCCGCCGGGCTGTGCAGTGCCGGGCCCTGGGTCATCTCCATGGCGAAGTCGTCGGCGAGTTCGAGGATGGTGGGGCGGCCCTCCAGTTCGGCGAGCCAGGCCGGGGGGAGGGCCGTCTCGCCGTGGAGGGCGCCGAGGAGGCCGCCGGTGAGGGCGGCCGCGGCGGCGGAGGGGCCGTCGTGGTTGACGGCGAGGCAGAGGCCGTGGCGGACGTCCTCGCCGACCAGGGCGCAGTACACGGCGGCCGCGAGCAGCCCGTCCGCCGAGCCGTCGGCCGCGAGTTCCTCCACCCGCGCCGGCGTGGGCATGCCCTGCCGTACGGCACCCAGCGCGTGCTGCAGCGCGTCCGACACGGGCTCGTGCCCGGGCCGCACGGCCAGCAGCGCCAGCGCCCGCTGCACGGCCCCGTCGAGGCTCTCCCCGGAGGCGAGCGCGTGCACGATCACCGCGTACGCGCCCGCCGAGAGGTAGGCGACGGGGTGGCCGTGGGTCTGCGCCGCGCACTCCACGGCGAGCTGCACGACGAGTTGCGGCTCCCAGCCGACGAGCAGCCCGAAGGGCGCCGAGCGGGCGGTGGCCTCGGGTCCGAGCTCGGTGGCGTTCTTGGGCGACTCCAGGGTGCCCATGGCCTCGTCACCGAGGCCGATCAGGAGCGCACGGGTGGGGTCGCGGCGGGCGTACAGCCACTCCTCGCGGGCCAGCCAGCCGTCGTCCTTGCGGCGCTCGTCGGGGCCCCAGTCGTGTTGCGTGGCGGCCCACCGCAGATACGCCCGGTGCAGATCGGTCGGCGGATGCCAGGCCCCGGTGTCCCGCCGGACCTGCGCCCTTATCAGCCCGTCCACGCTGAACAGCGTGAGCTGCGTGAGATGCGTCACGGCACCGCGCCGCCCGTACCCGAATCCCAGATCCAGGAGCCCCTCGGCGCCGTACTGCTCCCGGATCTCGTCCAGCCCCAGCCCGTCGACCGGCGCCCCGAGGGCATCCCCGACGGCCACGCCGAGCAGCGTGCCGCGCACCCGGCTGCGGAAGTCCTGCTGCTCGGTGCGGCCCCAGACGGCGCCGGCTATCGCACCCATCAGGACCTCCCCGTTGCAGCGACCGTGTGTACGACGGCTCGACACTGTAATCGACCGGGGACGGTCGGTTCAGGGGGCGGATCGGTTTGCGGAATGTGCCCGAGGTGGACCGGAGTGGTCCGGAGTGATCAGTTATGACCCGTACAGGGCTCACGTCCGACTCTCTACGCCGCCACACCCACCGGACGGCAGTCCCGGCAGCGGCCCGGGCCCGGTGAACGGAAGGCCCGGTCGCATCCCTCGCAGGTCTGGAGCGGGTCCGGGCGGACGGGGGCCGGGGCGTGTGCCGGGGCGGGGAGCGGTGGTGGCAGCAGCGCTCGGAGGCGGTGGGCGAGGAACGCCGCCGGGTTCAGGATCGGGTCCTTGGGCAGGGCGTTCGTCAGGGTGCGCTGCACGGCGGTGGGCGGGACGCCCCTGTCCAGCCAGGCGGAGACGGCCGGGGCCAGGCGGTGTACGTCACGTTCGGCCAGCAGCAGGCGGGGGTCGTGGGCGCGCAGTCCCGCGAGGACATCAATAGCGGCATCAAGGGCGGCATCGACGACGGCATCGGAAGCGGCACCGGGTGCGGAGGCCGACGCCTTCGAGCCGGGGGACGGCGGAGCCGGGCGGGGCGCGGCGGGCTTCATCGCGGCTCGGGCCGCGGCGACGCCCGGCCTGTTGTAGGAGATCGTCCGGGTCACGACTCGGCCCGATTGAAGACGCTCCTTGGTGCGCGCCAGGTATCCGTGTGCCTCCAGCTCCCGCAGGGCGGCGGCGACACGGATCTCCCCCTCGGGGAACTTCGCGGCCAGCGTCTTGATCCCGACCGGGGTCCGGGCGGGCAGCGACTGGATGTGGACCGCCAGCCCGATCGCCGTCAGGGACAGCTCGGGGTGCTGGGCGAGGTGGTTTCCGACCACGACGAACTGGTCGTGGTGGGGTTCGTTGACGTGCTCGACGCCTCCGGCGGAATGGCCGGACTTGGCGCGCGCGGGCGCGCTAGGCTGAATCTCAGCCATTGGGGAAGGTGCTTCTTCCTCGGTGTTAGGCCCTCGCATTGGGATGCCAGTCCCGGCGGGGGCCGATTCATGTGTGCGGTTGTCTCTGGGTGACGCTGCACCACCAAAGCCCCCGCGCGCCAGCCGAGTTGGCGATGTTCACCCCTGCGGGTGATCGACGGGGGCGGTGGGGGTGGGTTCGGTTCTTTCCCCGGTTCTTTGGTCTTTGCGTCGGGAGCCACCGGATCACGCCCCTCCGCGATCCGGTGTCACTTCGGCCCACACGGTCTTGCAGTTGGCCGGGGCCACCTCGACGCCCCAACGGTCCGCGTACGCCGCCACGATCAACAGCCCTCGCCCCGACTCCCTCTCGCCACCCGCCGCGTCCCGGACCTGCGGGATCCGGTCGCCCCGCGCGTCGGTCACCTCGATGCGGAGGGGGCCGTCGGTGTGCAGCTTCAGCCTGAGCCGGAAGTCCCGTCCCGGGACGCGGCCGTGGAGTACGGCGTTCGACGCCAGCTCGGCCACGACGTGCACCGCACCCTCGAACGGCATGCCCCAGTCGTCCATTTGGCGCTCGGTGAGCAGGCGCGCGAGTCGAGCACCTCTTCGAGTCGCGGACAGCTGAACCGTGAAGTGGTGCGTGGGGCAGGTGACTTGGGCGAGGGATTTCTGGCTCATGTCACCCAGCGTGGCGAACCGACTCCTACGCTGAACAGCAATGGCCTACGTACGGAGCGTGACTGTACGGATGGCCGACGGGATCGTACGGCTCGTACGTCGGGAGGGGAAGACGTGGAGGACGAGGAGGCCGAGGCCGTTCTCAGGACGGTCGGACGGCAGATCAGGATGTGGCGCGAGGCCGCCGGGATGACCCAGGCCGAACTGGGCGCCGCCATCGGGTACGGCGAGGAGATGGTCTCGTCGGTGGAGCGGGGGCGGCGGATTCCCAAGCCGGACTTCCTGGACAAGGCCGATGAGGTGCTGGGGGCGGGCGGGAAGCTCTCGGCGATGAAGGACGACGTGGAGAGGGCCCGGTATCCGAAGAAGGTTCGGGATCTGGCGAAGCTGGAGGACGAGGCGGTGGAACTGGGCGCCTACGCTGCCCTCCACGTCCATGGGCTGCTTCAGACCCCTGAGTACGCACGGGCGTTGTACGAGATGCGACGTCCCGCGTACACGGAGGAGGAAGTCGACCGTCTGGTCGCCGCACGCATGGCCAGGAAGGCCGTCTTCGAGCGGACGCCTCGTCCACAGATCACCTTTGTCCAGGAAGAGACGACGCTGCGGCGGCCCGTCGGGGGCAGAATGGTGTTGCGACGCCAGCTCGAACACCTGTTGGAGATCAGCGCGTTGAGGCACGTCGCGATTCAGATCATGCCCACGGACTGCGAGGACCACGCGGGCATGGGTGGCTCGCTTCAGCTGTTGAAACTCCGGGACGGAAAGGCACTGGGGCACTCCGAGGCGCAGCTGCACAGCCGCCTGATCAGTGATCCCCGGGAGGTTCAGATCCTGGAAATGCGCTATGGAATGATCCGGTCGCAGGCCCTGACGCCCCGAGAGTCACGGGCCTTCATCGAGAAAGCCCTGGGAGACGAGACATGACCCGCGCCCTGGAATGGTTCAAGAGCAGCTACAGCAGCAACGACGGACCGGAATGCGTCGAGGTCGCCATATCCCCCGCCAACACCGGCGTCCACGTCCGCGACTCAAAGGACAAGGACGGCGCACGGCTCGCATTCGACGCGAGTTCCTGGGCGGAGTTCATCGACGGCATGAGCACGATGCCGTGACCGACGAGTCTCAGGCACAGCGCGCCGCCGCCGTCTTCGACGCGCTGGGGATCGCTTACGAGAGGGCGTTCGCGGGCTCGGAGACGCACCGGGCGTCGCTGGCGTGGCTGGTCGGGCGGCTCGAACCGGGCAGCCGGGTGCTGGACGTCGGCAGCGGGACCGGGCGCCCGACGGCTGAGACGCTCGCTGCGGCGGGCCATGGCGTGTTGGGGATCGACGCGTCTCCCGTCATGGTGGACCTCGCCACCCGGCAGGTGCCCGACGCCGCCTTTCAGCACGCCGACATCCACCAAGTCCCGCTCCAGGACGGTGCGTTCGACGCGGTCTGCGTGTACTTCTCCCTGCTGCAGATGTCCCGTACCGCGCAGGAGACTCTCGTGCGGCGGCTGGCACGGGCGCTGAGAGCGGGAGGCAGCCTGGTGCTGGCGACCGTGCCGGCGGACGTGGAGGACGTCGAAGTCGTCTTCATGGGGCAGAAGGTGCGGGCGACCAGCTACGCGGCCGAGGACTTCACCGACATGGTCGCCGCGGCGGGACTGAAGGTGCTGTCCGCGGAGACCGTACTGTTCACGCCTGACCATCCCGATGCCGGGCACGAGCCTCATCTGTTCCTGCGCTGCGCGCGGGAGTAGCCGGTTCGGCCGCCATGTTACGGACCACGGCGGCCCGCTGATCGGCGGCCCAGGTGTACGACGGGTTGGCTGTCAGCACCCGGTCCAGATCGGCGAGGGCCTCCTCGTGGCGGCCCAGGTTCGCCAGCGAGGCGCCTCGGCTCGCGCGGGCGGAGTTGTAGTCGGGTTCCCGGGCGAGCGCGTGGTCGTAGTCGGCGAGGGCGTCCTCGTCGCGGCCGGCGGCGCGCAGGGCGTCACCGCGCGCGCAGCGGACCCAGGCCCAGTCGGGGTCGACGGCCACGGCCCGGTCGAGGTCGGCCAGTTGTCGTACGTGGTCGCCGAGGGCTCGGTGCACCCGGGCCCGGCGCATCAGGGCCCAGGAGTAGTCCGGCTTCAGCCGAACGGCCTCGTCAAGGTCGGCGAGCGCCTCGTCGAGACCTTCGCGACTGAGCCGGGTGGCACCGCGGGAGGCCAGGGCGAAGGCGTCGGCGGGGTTCAGTTCGAGGGCCCGGTCCAAGTCGCTGATCGCCTCGTCGTGGCGCCCCAGGACGCGGTGGTACTCGCCGCGCAGGGCGAGGCTGCGGGGGTCGTCGGGGGCAAGTTCGAGGGCCTGGTTCAGGAGGGCGACGGCCGCGCGCCGGTCGCCGGCGAGGTCGTGGGCGATGGCGCGGGCGCGGTAGGCGCGGGCCGCCACGGCGGGGTCCAGCGCGACCCGCCAGCCGGCATCGGCCGACGCGTCCTGCCAGGGGGTACCGGGCGAGGTCGTGGCCTGCGGCACGGTCCACGACAGCTGGGCGTGCTGATCCTGCGGCTCGGCCCACGTCGGCTGGGCACGCTGATCCTGCGGTACGGCCTGCGGCACCTCAGTGTGTTCACCCTGCGGCTCGGCCCGCGACGGCTCGGCGCGCTGGTCCTGCGATGCGGGCTGTTGCGTCTCACGTGACCGGGCGCCGGCCGACGTGCCCGGCCGGGTCGTCGCCGCACCGGACGCGGTGCCGGGCCTCCTGGCCGGCCGGTCGCTTGCGGCGCCCCCGGTACCGGACCCTGCGGCCTCCTCCCGCGAGGAACCCGCGGCGGCCGCTCCCGCCGCGCCCTGCCCGGCAGCCCCCGCGCCACCCCACCCGGCAACCCCCACAGCACCCCACCCGGCCGCCCCCGCACCCAGCCCGGTGGCAGCCGCAGCCGCCCCGCCGTACCCCGTGACGACCGTCGCCGCCGCCCCCGCGGGCACCGGCGTCCGCTCGAAGCCCGTCGCCCGTAGTACCAGTTCGAGGGCCGCGGGCGTCCCGCCGCTGCCGAGTGCCGCCGCGAGGCGCCGGCCCCACTGGGACACCGCCCGGGTCTCGGCGTCCGACCCGGCCTCCACCAGAACCCAGGCCCATCGCTCTGCGACGGACTCACCCTGCTCGCAGGCGTCGACGACATCCCCGAGGACGCTCGTCAGCGCCGCCCGCTCACCGGCGCACAGCAAGTGGTACAGCTCCGCCAGCCGAAGTTCCCGCCATGCCTCGTCCGTCCACAGTTCCTCGGCGTCCCGTCCGGCTTCCGCCTCGGCCCGCCACTCCCGGAACACGGCGGCGAGCGCCTGCTGCCGGGCCGCCCAGGTCCGGGGCGCCTCCTGCCGCTGCAACCGCAGCATCGGCGCCCGTACGACGTCGTGGTACCGGACCCGGCCGCCCCGCTCGCTGACGAACGGCAGGCCACGCAACCACGCGTACAGCCCGTCCAGTTCCGCGTCGGAGTCGCCCACGACCGCCCGGAACACATCCGCGTCCAGCCGCCGCGGCAGCGCGCATGCCAGCGCGACCGACCGCTGGACCGCGTCCTCCGCCCGCTTCAGGAACCATTCGACGGCCGTGGCGCTGGGGTCCCGCACGTCGGCCGGATCGGTGGGGCGGCTCTCCGCGAGGGTCGACACGAGCACGGGCAGGCCACCGGTCAGGCGCAGCACCTCCCCCACCACGGGTTCGGCGACCACTCCCCTGCCCGCGAGCAGGTCCCGTGTCTCCGCCTCGGTGAACGGCAGGAGCGGCACGTCGGTCATGAAGTCGCCGAAGCCGCCCCAGCGGGTGGCGTCGAAGGGGAGTTGGCCTGCCGTCACCACGACGACCGTGGCCGGGAGCGGGCCGTACAGGTCCGAGGTCATCACGGCGTGCAGCCACGCGTCGAGGAACCGGCCGGTGCGCTCGTAGGTGTCGAAGAACAGGACGATCCACGGCACGGCGGAGGCAGCCTGGGAGAGCTCCTCCAGCAGCACCGGAGTGAGCACGCTCTCGGGGGCGAGTACGAGCCGGGCGTCCTCGTGGGTGCGGAAGCGCGCGCCGAGACCGGACCGCAACCGGTCGGCGCCCTGGGCGAGTTGTGCGGCGTCGACGGCCCCGGCGAAGGCGCCGACACCGGGCACCATGCCCAGTCCCACCAGCCCGGCCCGCGCCACCGCCATGCTGCCCACGGTGGGTCCCGGCGGCTCGGGCGGCGGCGCGGTGATCGCCGCCAGCTCCGCCTCGTGCCTGCGCTCCCGATGCGCGGCCAGCAGCCGGTCCAGGTCCTTCAACCGCCTGCCCTGCGCGGCGAACTGCCGGCTCATCGCCTCCAGCGTCTCCGGCACGCTTCCTGCCGTGTCGTCCATGAACGCGGTCAAGGCGCCGCGCTCCCGGGCGACTTGCTCCAGTTCGCGGAGCAGGAAGGACTTGCCGACACCCGCGTTTCCGTGCACGTGGAAGAGGAACCGGTGCCGCTCGTCCTCCGGTGGGATGTCCAAGTTGGCCCGGAAGGCAGCGCGTTCGGCGCTCCGGCCGACGAATCCGGCACGACTGCGCCGGCCGATCAGCTCCTGCATCGACGGCCGCGCCTGTCCCACTCGTGGATCCTCCCGCTCGGCTGCCCTACGCCATCATTCTGGCTCAATGCCTATGGAGCACAGCGCCTCCACAGGGAAGATGACCATCATGTCAACAACACCCCCCCGCAGCGCACTTCACCTCGCGGCCACCCTCCTCACCGCGACCGTCGCCCTCTACACGGCGCTCGTCGCCTTCGGGAACATCACCGACTTCGGGACGAACCAGCAGTTCGTGCGGCACGTCCTGGCGATGGATACGACGTTCAAGGACGAGGACCTGATGTGGAGAGCCATCACCAGCAAGGGGCTTCAGGACGCGGCGTACGTCGCGATCATCGTCTGGGAGACCCTCGCCGCGCTCGTCCTCATATACGGCACCTGGCTGTGGTTCCGCCGCGACGACCTGAGTGCCCGGCGCTTCTCCACCTACGGCCTGCTGATGCTGATGCTGCTGTTCGGCGGCGGGTTCATCGCGATCGGCGGGGAGTGGTTCTCGATGTGGCAGTCCGGTGACTGGAACGGGCTCGACGCGGCGACACGGGTGTTCCTGCTGAGCGGGGCCGTGCTGCTGGTGGTCAACCTGCCGTCCGGCAAGGAGAAGTCCGCTACCTGACCACGACCACCGTCGTGCCCGTCTCCCCGAACGTCCACAACGCCGCCCCGTCCGCCGCGCGCATCCGGACCCCGCCGGTCTGCTTGCCCGCGGCGGGCGGGGGCGAGGAGCCGTCGACGGCGTTGGAGAAGGCGATGGAGATGCCGGACTTCGCGGTGAAGTAGATGATGTTCTCGATCTGGACGCCGTCCGAGCCCGTGGTGGCCTCGTTGCGCGAGGACACCGTGTAGCTGCCGGGGTCCGGGTTCACGGTGCCCGGCCAGACGGTGAAGGTACGGCGGCTCGTGTCGCTCGCGTCGACCAGCCAGACCCGCTTCTGGGCGAGGGAGTAGACGACCCGGCGCCCGCTGCCCGAGTCGTCCGGGACGGCGGCCGGCACGGCGGACTTCGTCGGGGCGGGGCTCGCCCCCGGCGACGCCGACGCGCTCGGGCGGGACGCCGAGGCCGTCGGGTGCGGCCCCTTGTCGGCCTGCATGGCGAGGGCT
Source organism: Streptomyces sp. NBC_01017 (assembly GCF_045162795.1). NCBI lineage: Bacteria > Bacillati > Actinomycetota > Actinomycetes > Kitasatosporales > Streptomycetaceae > Streptomyces > Streptomyces sp. NBC_01017. The sequence goes on along the minus strand of NZ_CP108683.1, from coordinate 6,196,212 downwards.
GTGACGGCGGCTATCGCGCCCACCGTCAAACCGGTCACCCAGACCTTGGGAGTCACGGGCACGCATCTCCTCGGCTACGGAAAGCTATGGAACCCCTCCAGCGGGGGTCGGATCATCGTACCGACCCCCGCGACACGGTCCTGTGCCGTCTCCGTCTCAGTCCAGCACCGGCAGCAGCTCCGGCAGGTGGCCGTCCGAGGCCGCCGCCGCCCGCTGCCGTTCCTCCGACACCTCGCCGTACAGCGTGGTGCGGGGCCTCGCCGGGCGCCCGGCCGCATCGGCGACCGCGACCAGGTCGCGTACCGACTTGTACGAGCCGTACGACGACCCCGCCATCCGCGAGATCGTCTCCTCCATCAGCGTGCCGCCCAGGTCGTTCGCGCCGGAGCGGAGCATCTCCGCGGCGCCCTCGGTGCCCAGCTTCACCCAGCTGGTCTGGATGTTGGGGATCCAGGGGTGGAGCAGGAGGCGGGCCATAGCCGTCACCGCCCGGTTGTCCCGCATCGACGGGCCGGGCCGCGCGATCCCCGCCAGGTACACCGGCGCGTTGGTGTGGATGAACGGGAGCGTCACGAACTCGGTGAAGCCGCCCGTGCGTTGCTGGATGCCGGCCAGGGTGCGCAGGTGGCCGAGCCAGTGGCGGGGCTGGTCGACGTGGCCGTACATCATCGTGGACGAGGACCGGATGCCGAGTTCGTGCGCCGTGGTGATCACCTCGATCCACGTCGCCGCCGGCAGCTTGCCCTTGGTCAGGATCCAGCGGACCTCGTCGTCGAGGATCTCGGCGGCGGTGCCGGGGACGGAGTCAAGGCCGGCTTCCTTGGCCGCCGTCAGCCACTCCCGGATGGACATGCCGGTGCGGGTGGCGCCGTTCACGACCTCCATGGGCGAGAAGGCGTGCACATGCATGCCGGGGACCCGCTCCTTCACCGCCTTCGCGATGTCGAAGTACGCCGTCCCGGGCAGGTCCGGGTGGATGCCGCCCTGCATGCAGACCTCCACCGCGCCGACCTCCCAGGCCTGCTGGGCGCGGTCGGCGACCTGGTCCAGGGACAGGGTGTAGGCGTCGGCGTCCGTCCTGCGCTGGGCGAAGGCGCAGAAGCGGCAGCCGGTGTAGCAGACGTTGGTGAAGTTGATGTTCCTGGTCACGATGTACGTGACGTCGTCGCCGACCACCGATTTACGGACGTCGTCGGCGACCTCGCACAACGCGTCCAGCGCCGGGCCGTCCGCGTGCAGCAGCGCCAGCGCCTCCTCGTCGGTCAGCCGGGTCGGGTCGTCGGCCGCGGTCGCAAGGGCCTGGCGCACGTCCGTGTCGATGCGCTCCGGCGCCATCCCGGGCGCCGCCGCCTCGCGCAGGGCGCCCCAGTCGCCGTACACCTCGTCGAAGTCGTCGCGGCGGTCGGACGTACGGCCCTCGGTGTCGATCGTGGAGTGCAGATCCGTACGGCCGGAGGCGACGAAGACCTCCTCCGGCTCCTGCCACGGGTGCCCCTCGACCACGGCGTCCGCACGCGCCAGGCCCGTCTCCGGGTCGGCGAGTGCCCGTACGTGCGGGCGCAGCCGCGGGTCCAGCCAGGGCTCGCCGCGCTGGACGAACTCCGGGTAGACGCAGAGGCGTTCACGCAGTTCGAAGCCGGCCGCCGCCGAACGCTCGGCCAGCTCCTCGATCTGCGGCCAGGGGCGCTCGGGGTTGACGTGGTCGATCGTGAGCGGCGAGACGCCGCCCCAGTCGTCGATGCCGGCGTGGATGAGGCGCTCGTACTCGGAGTCCACCAGGTTGGGCGGGGCCTGGAGGCAGGCGCTCGGGCCCATGATGTGCCGGGCGACGGCGACCGTGGCGACCAGTTCGTCGAGTTCCGCGTCCGGCATGCCGCGCATCGCGGTGTCCGGCTTGGCGCGGAAGTTCTGGATGATCAGTTCCTGGATGCCGTGGTAGGCCCGGGAGACCTTCCTGAGCGCGAAGAGGGACTCGGCCCGCTCCTCGTACGACTCGCCGATCCCGATCAGGATCCCGGAGGTGAAGGGGACGGAGGAACGGCCGGCGTCCTCCAGGACGCGCAGCCGGACGGCCGGCTCCTTGTCCGGGGAGCCGTGGTGCGGGCCGCCGGGCTCGGACCACAGGCGGGTCGCCGTCGTCTCCAGCATCATGCCCATGGACGGGGCGACCGGCTTCAGACGCTGGAAGTCGGTCCAGGTCATGACGCCGGGGTTGAGGTGCGGGAGCAGGCCCGTCTCCTCCAGGATGCGGATGGAGATGGCGCGGACGTAGGCGATGGTGTCGTCGTAGCCGTGCGCGTCGAGCCACTCGCGGGCCTCGGGCCAGCGGTCCTCGGGCTTGTCGCCGAGGGTGATGAGGGCTTCCTTGCAGCCGAGGGCCGCGCCCTTGCGGGCGATGTCGAGGACCTCGTCCGGCGACATGAACATCCCGTGCCCGGCGCGGCGCAGCTTGCCGGGGACGGTGACGAAGGTGCAGTAGTGGCATTTGTCCCGGCACAGCCGGGTGAGGGGGATGAAGACGCTCTTCGAGTACGTGATGACACCGGCCCGGCCCGCCGCGTCAAGGCCGGCGTCCCGCACCCGGCCGGCGGACGCGACGAGGTCGTCGAGGGCCTCGCCGCGGGCCTGGAGCAGTACGGCCGCCTCGGAGACGTCGAGGGCGACGCCGTCACGGGCGCGTTTGAGGGCGCGACGCATGGAGTTCTCGGTCGGGCCGGTTCCGCCGGGGCGGTCGGTGGGGCCGGTTCCGGAGGTCTCGGGAGTCGTCATCCTTCGAGCATACGGTCGGGCTCCGCCAGTTCAGCGGGGCCGGGGTTGGTTCTGGGGAGCCGCGGTACGTTGCCGGGTGCGGGCCGGTCGTGGCTGGTCGCGCCCACGCGGCGGAGCCGCATATCCGCACAGCCCCGCGCCCCTGGGTCAGCTGCCCGCCCAGTCGGCTACGAGTACTCGGCATACTCGTCCAACGCCCGCAGAACGTCCGTCTCCGTCGCCGGAGGCAGCTGCACCACGACCTCCTCGATGCCGAGTTCCGCGTAGTGCGCGAGCTTGCCCGGGGTGGGGAACACGGCATACGGCACCACCTGGAGGGCGTTCGGATCGCGGCCGGCGTCGGCCCAGACCGCTCGCAGTCGGGGTAGAGATTCGGACAGTCCGCGGCCACCGATCGGCAGCCACCCGTCGGCGTACTCGCTGATGTGCGCGAACAGCTTCGGGCCGGCCGCTCCGCCGATGAGCGTGCGGGGGCCGTTGACCTTGGGGCCGCGCGGCTTCTGCACGGGCTTGGGGTAGGCGTAGCTGGCGCGCACGGACTCGAACTCGCCTTCGTGGGCGGTCGGTTCATCCGCCCACAGGGCGCGCATCAGTGCCATACGGTCGCGAACCAGCTCGCGCCGGGTCCGCCACTCCACCCCGTGGTCGGCGGCCTCCTCCACGTTCCAGCCGAAGCCGAGGCCGAGCGTGAAGCGTCCGCCGGACAGGTGGTCCAGGGTCGCGATCTGCTTGGCCAGATCGATCGGGTCGTGCTGCGCGACCAGCGTGATGCCGGTGCCGAGGCCCAGCCGCTCGGTGACGGCGGCGGCCTGGCCGAGGGCGACGAAGGGGTCGAGGGTGCGGCCGTACTCGGGCGGCAGGTCGCCGCCGGCCGGGTACGGGGTGGTCCGCTCCACCGGGATGTGGGTGTGCTCGGGCAGGTACAGCCCCGCGAACCCGCGCTGCTCCAGCTCACGCGCGAGCCGGGTCGGGGTGATGGTCTCGTCGGTGAGGAAGATCGTGACGGAGATGCGCATGCCTGCATCTGTACCGTGCGGACGCCGCAATGTCCATACCGACCGGTATGGACATATGGATCTCCCATCGGCACCCCCGCGAAGCTTGGAAAGCTTCCGATTGGCTGCCGATTCCCTTCCCTTGCACGGCAGTTCACGGCTGAATACCAGAGTTGCACGCACCACCCTGCACCACCCATGCCAAGTCCTTCACGACGACCTGGGGAGCAGCAGCATGTGCGAGGACGACTACACCGGCGCCGGCCTGGGAAGACGCGCGCTGTTCGTGACGGGCGCCGCCGCCGCGCTTACGTTGGGAAGCGTGACCTTCGCCAGAGGTGCCGACGACACCCAGGACGCAGAGACCCGTACCGTGCGGGGCACCCTGCCGCCCGGGTCCCCCGACTTCGTGTACCTGCCGGTCGAAGTGCCGTCCGGGGTACGGGAGATCAAGGTCTCCTACACCTATGAGAAGCCGTCCGTCCCGGCGGGCACCCCGGGCAACGCCCTCGACATCGGCATCTTCGACTGGCGCGGCACCGAGCTCGGCGGCCGAGGCTTCAGGGGCTGGTCGGGCGGGGCGCGCACGGAGTTCTTCATCCGGGCGGACGAGGCGACGCCGGGGTACATCCCGGGGCCGGTCCGGGAGGGCACCTGGCACATCGCCCTCGGCCCGTACATGGTGGCGCCGCAGGGGCTGCCGTACGAGGTCACCATCACGCTCGCCTACGGCGAGCCGGCCGAGTCCGTCGAGCCGACGTACCCGCCGGAGCGGGCGAAGGGGCGGGGGCGCGCCTGGTACCGGGGCGACTGCCATCTGCACTCGTGGTTCTCCGACGGCCGCCGTACGCCCGCCGAGATCGCGGCCCTCGCGCGTGCGGCAGGGCTGGACTTCATCAACAGCTCCGAGCACAACACGCACTCGGCGCACGCGCACTGGGCCGACGCGGCCGGCGACGACCTCCTGATCATGCTGGGCGAGGAGGTCACGACCCGCAACGGCCACGTCGTGGCGCTCGGCATCGACCCCGGCACCTTCATCGACTGGCGCTACCGGGCCCGGGACAACCGGTTCGGCAAGTTCGCCCGCCGGATCCGCAGGTCCGGCGGCCTCGTGGTCCCCGCCCACCCGCACGCCACCTGCGTCGGCTGCAACTGGAAGTTCGGCTTCGGCGAGGCGGACGCGATCGAGGTCTGGAACGGGCCGTGGACCCCGGACGACGAGATGGCCCTGGCGGACTGGGACAGCACGCTGGTCGCGTCCGTGCGCTCGGGTTCCGACGCGTGGATCCCGGCGATGGGCAACAGCGACGCCCACCGCGATCCGGACCCGGTCGGCACGCCCCAGACGGTCGTGCTGGCCGACGACCTGACGCGGGAGGCGATCCAGGAGGGCATCAAGGCGGGGCGGTCGTACATCGCCGAGTCGAAGAACGTCTCGCTGACCTTCGGCGTGTCCGGCGGCAAGGGCGAGCACGCCGGCATCGGAGAGCGGCTGGAGGTCCCCCGCAGCACGCCGGTGACCGTCCGTCTGGAGGCCACGGGCGCCCCGCGCTGCACGGTCCGCTTCGTCACCGACCAGGGCGTCCTGTTCACGAGCCCCCCGCTGCCGGTCGCCGGCTCAGGCGTCGTGGAATGGCGCACGACCCCCGCGTACGCGGCCTACGTCCGGGCGGAACTCCGCCACGAGACGGCGGTGGGCCCACTGCCGGGCGCGCTGGCGGCGGCCACGAATCCGATCTTCCTCGGGCGTTCGTAGCGACCGGCGCTGCGCGGCACCGCGGTGTGGCACGACCGGAAGCGGGGGTGGCTTGCAGAGCCCGCCCCCGCCGACGCGCTCAGGTCAGTCCGGGCGGAGGACGTCCATGATCAGTCGAACCAGACCACGAGTCGCACGTGCTCCGGGCCATGCAGCTCGGAAAGCGTCCTCATCACGTGCCAGACCGGGGCCCAGTGGGTTCCCTCCCCGGCGACGGCGCTTCGACTGAGCTTGCCGGAACGGTCGGTCTCGTCCCAGTCGGCGGCTGCCAACTCGGCCCAGCTGATCCACGTCGTTCCCTGCGCGTCCTGTGGTCCACCCCAGGAGTCGTACGCGTCCCGCAGTCCGTCCGAGGCGTCTTCCGGCAGGCCACGGTCCTCGGTCAGCGGCTGGAACCCGAAGGAGTTGCGGACGCCGAACAGGCAGGCAAAGGCGTCATAGGCATTGCCGGTGTTGAGGAGGAAGAGGTCAATGGCGGCGTGCCAGACCGCGTCCTCGTCGTCCTCGTCAAAGATCCGGGCCAGAGGTCTGCACTCAATCATTCCGCTCACGTCGGTGGACATTCCGGCAGTCTGCCGAGCGCGGAGCCCGCTCGTCGCCCGGATTTCGATGCATCAGGGCGTCGTCGAGGCCTCCAGATCGGCGACCACCGCCGCATGGTCGGATGGCCAGATGCCGTCGACCGGGCCGTCGCACGCGCGGTGTACGGAGCGGACGTGGCCGAGTCCGCCGGTGCCCGGCGGCCCAACGTGGATGTAGTCGATCCGCACGCTCGGCTCCCGGCTGTCGGCGACGTACGGGTTCGAGCGGTCCCAGGTGGCCCAGGGGGCGTCCGGGGCGGCGTACTGCCAGGCGTCGAAGAAGACCTGGCGGGGTACGACCGGCGCGGTCCGGTAGCCGCCGAAGAGGCGGATCTCGTCGGAGTCGGGCCAGGCGTTGAAGTCGCCGGTGACGACCGTCGGAAAGGGCGTGTCACCCCGGTTCTCGGCGACGAACTCGGCGAGCGCGGCAACCTGTCCGCAGCGTACGGCCGAGGCGTGCAGGGCGGAGGTGAGGTGGGTGGTGCAGAAGGGGATGTCGTACGAGGGGGTGGCGAGGCGGGTGAACAGGGCGAGGCGGCCGTCGTCGACGTCCGCGGGCGCCGGCAGTCGCAGGGTCCGCCGGTCGACGACCGGCCAGCGGCTCAGCACGGCGTTCCCGATGTCGACCGTGTCGTCGCCGATCCGCCGGCGCCAGCGCTCGGGGGCGGGGGACGGGGCCCAGGCCCAGTGCATGCCGAGTTCGGCGGCCAGCCACTCGGCCTGGTTCTCGCCGCCGTCCGCCCACACCTCCTGCAGGCCGACCACGTCGGGGCGCAGATCGCGCAGTTCGGCGAGAATCGCCTTCTGCCGGGCCTCCCACGGCCCGAAGCGCCACCACAGGTTCCAGGTCACCACCCGCATGGGCCACCGTCTCTCATAGACGAACCGTTCGAGGCTCCACCATTCGTTCGATCCCCCCCGTGAGAGACATTGAAGAGCATCAGCACCGCCACGCGTCAGGAGAACGGCACACCATGTCCAGCCCCGCAGAGACCAAATACCGGAACGTCAGGGCCTTCCAGCGGCGGCTCAACGCCGTGATGCGCCGCCTGCCGACCCAGACCCTGCTGGAGACCACGGGCCGCACCTCCGGCCTGCCCCGCCGCACCCCGGTCGGCGGACGCAGGGTCGGGGACTCGTTCTGGCTGGTGTCGGAGTTCGGGGAGCGGTCGCAGTACGTGCGCAACATCAAGGCCGACGCGCGGGTTCGGGTCCGGATCAGGGGGCGGTGGCACACGGGCACGGCGCACCTGCTGCCCGACGACGACCCGATCGCCCGCCTGCGCGGCCTGCCCCGGGTCAACAGCGCCGGGGTGCGGGCGTTCGGGGCGGATCTGCTGACGGTGCGGGTGGACCTCACCGGCTGACGCGTACGGCGCCGGTCAGGCCGACGCCCGTTCGCACAGCTCCGTCACCAGCCGTACGACGTCCCGCGGCGCCCGCAGCGTGGGGAAGTGGTCGCAGTCCGGGTGCCGGACCAGCCGGCAGCCGGGGATACGGGCGGCCATCGCCTCGTTGCAGCGGATCACCTCGGGCTGGTCCCGCTCGCCGAGCAGGAGCGTGCAGGGCAGGTCGAGTTCGCCCAGCCGGTCGAAGGCCCGCCCGCCCTCGGTCTCGTGGCCGTAGGTCGTGAACCACGCCGGAATCGCCGCCCGCAGCAGGTGCTCCGCCTCGGTGTCGGGGTCGGGGCCCGCCGCGCCCCAGAGCCGCAGCGCGAACGCGACCAGGCCGTCCGTGTCACCGGCCGTCGCCAGCCGCCCGATCTCCTCGGTCACCTTCGCCGACTCCAGGCCGTCGTAGCCGTTGACGCCGGGAACCAGCAGGCCGAGGGCCGCCATCCGGCCCGGGTCGCTCAAGGCCAGGTCGATGGCCGTCCTGCCGCCCATGCTGGAGCCGACCAGGACCACCCGGGTCAGTTCGAAGTGATCCAGGACGCTCCTGAGGTCGTCGAGCTGGGTGTAGGAGACGGTCGGCGCCGGCGACCGGCCGAAGCCGCGGGCGTCGTACCGGATCACCCGAAGACGTCCGGCCGCCAGGCCGGGCAGTACGGGATCCCACAGCCGGGAATCGCCGATCCCCGAGTGCAGCAGCACCACGGGCGGTCCGGCCGCGGCCCCGCCGTCCGCGGCAGCGTCGTCGACCCAGACCTCGCCGCCCTTGACCTGCACCATGTGTCCCATACGGCAGACTCTGCCCGGTACACGGCTCCGGTGACAGCCTGCGTCCGGTCAATCCCCGCGGCTCACCCCGGCCACACGATCGCCTGCACCTCGCTGTAGGCGTGAAGCGCGTACGAGCCGACGTCCCGCCCGACCCCGCTCTTCTTGAACCCGCCGAACGGCGCCTCCATGTTGCGCCCGACGGTGTTGACGCCGACCCCGCCGGCCCGCAGGCGGCGGGCCACCCGGAAGGCGCGGGCCACGTCGCCGGACCAGACGTAGTCGATGAGGCCGTAGTCGCTGTCGTTGGCCAGGGCCACGCCCTCGTCCTCGTCATCGAAGGGGATGACGACGACCACCGGGCCGAAGATCTCCTCGCGGGCCACCCGCATGTCGTTGGTGCAGTCGGCGAGCAGGGTCGGCGCGACGTAGAAGCCGGTGTCCAGGCAGGGCCGTTCACCTCCGGCGACGACCACCGCGCCTTCCTTGCGGCCGAGTTCGACGTACGACTCCACGCGGTCCCGGTGGGCCGCCGAGATCAGCGGGCCGACCACCGTGTCCCGCTCCCGGGGGTCGCCGACCTTGAGGTGCCCCGCGTAGACGGCCAGTTGCTCGACCAGCCGGTCGTACACGCCCCGCTGGGCCAGCACCCGCGTCGGCGCCGTGCAGATCTGCCCGCTGTAGAAGGAGAACGTCGTCCCGATCCCGGCCACGGCGGACCCCAGGTCCGCGTCGTCGAGGACGACCGCCGCGCCTTTCCCTCCCAGCTCCATCAACTGGCGTTTCATGTCCCGCCCGCAGACCTCGGCGATGCGCTGCCCGACCGCCGTGGAGCCGGTGAAGCTCACCATGTCGACGTCCGGGGAGGAGACGGCCGCCTCGCCGACCTCCACGGAACGCCCGGAGACCACGTTCACCACACCCGGGGGCGCCCCCGCCGCCTCCAGCGCCTCCGCCATCCGGTAGACGGACAGCGGATCCTGCGGGGCGGGCTTCACGACCACCGTGTTGCCCATGGCCAGCGCGGGCGCGATCTTGCCCGCCGGGTTGGCCCACGGGTTGTTGTACGAGGTGATGCAGGTGACGACTCCGACGGGCTGGCGGACGGCCAGCGCACCCATCACACCGGCCTTCCCTATCGGCCCCGCCTCGTTGATCTGCGGCGGGATCGCCCACTCGGCGGGCTCCACTTGCGCGTAGCGCCGGAACCGGGCCGCCCCGACGCCCACCTGCATGCCCCGGGCCGTCCCGGTGGTCGCCCCGGTCTCGGCCTGCGCCAGTTCGGCGTACGGCACCAGGTGGCCGCGGATGATGTCCGCCGCCCGCCCCAGCACGGCCGCCCGCTCCTCCGGCGACGTACGCGACCACGGCCCGAAGGCCTCGCGGGCCGCGGCACAGGCCGCGTGCACCTGATCCCGCGAGGCCTCCGGAGCCCACCCGACGGTCTCCTCGCTCGCCGGATCGACGACGGCGTAGTACCCGCCGTCCGGCTCCGCCCACGAGCCCCCGACGAACAACCGCTGCCGGTCGACGGCCTTGAAGCTCACCGGGTGGCCACCGTCCTGGTGTCCCGCCCCGAGCGCAGCACGCGCCCCGGCACGGCCCCGGTCACCACGTCGTCGCGGATCGCCTCGACGCCGTTGACCCAGACCGCCCGCACGCCGACCGCCCTGGAGTCCAGCCGCGGGCTGTCACCCGGCAGGTCGTGCACCAGGGTGGCCTTGCCGGCGTCGATCCGCTCCGGGTCGAAGAGGACCAGGTCCGCATGGAAGCCCTCCTCGACGCGTCCCCGGTCACGGAGGCCGAAGAGCCGGGCGGGATCGTCGGTGAGCATCTTCACCGCCTGCTCCAGGCCGACCAGTTTCCGCCCGCGCAGACAGTCCCCGAGGAACCGGGTCGTGTACGGCGCCCCGCACATCCGGTCCAGATGCGCCCCGGCGTCCGAGCCGCCCAGCATGACGTCCTCGTGCCGCCAGGTCTCGGCGCGCAGCGCCCAGGAGTCGGGGTCGTTGTCGGTGGGCATCGGCCACAGGACGGTACGCAGATCGTCCGCCGCGCAGATCTCGACCAGGCACTCGAAGGGTTCCTGCCCGCGTTCGGCCGCGATGTCCCGCACCACCCGTCCGGTCAGCCCGCGGTTCGCCTCGCTGTAGGTGTCCCCGATGACATAGCGCCCGAAGTGGGTGAGCCGCCGGAAGACTCCCGCCTCCTTGGAATGGGCGCGCAGCAGCAGCTCGGTGCGGATGTCCGGGTCACGGAGCTTGGCGATCCTCTCCTTGACGGGCAATCCCAGGACCGGCCCCCACCCGGGGATCAGATTCAGGGCGCAGAAGGTGCCCAGCGACATGTTCATCGGCGTGAGGATCGGCATGGTCAGCGCCACGATCCGGCCACCGGCCTTGCGGGCACGCTCACTCGCCTCCAGCTGCCTGGGCACCCGCTCGGGAACCGCGGCGTCGATCGTGAGCACGTTCCAGTTCAGGGGGCGGCCCGCGGCGGCGGTCATCTCCACGAAGAGATCGATCTCGTCGTCGCTGAACTGGTCCAGACAGCCCGCAACGATGGCCTCGATCTGCGTGCCCTCGTACTCCCCTACGGCCCGCGAGAGGGCCAGGAGCTCGGCCGGCTCGGCATGCCGGGAGGCCACCGGCTTCCCGTCGCCGTCGGAGTGCGAGGTCGACTGGGTGGTGGACAGCCCCCAGGCCCCCGCCTCCATCGCCTCCCGCAACAGCCCCACCATCGCGTCGAGCTGCTCCGCCGAGGGCTGCCCGCCCACCGCGTCCGGCCCCATGACGTACCGGCGCAGCGCGCAGTGCCCCACCATGAACCCCGCGTTGACGGCGATCCGCCCCTCCAGGGCGTCCAGATACTCCCCGAAGCTGCTCCAGCTCCAGGGCGCCCCTTCCTCCAGCGCCACCAGCGACATGCCCTCGACCTTGGACATCATCCGCCGCGTGTAGTCGGCATCCTCGGGCCGCGCAGGATTGAGAGGCGCCAGCGTGAACCCACAGTTCCCGCCGGCGACCGTGGTCACCCCGTGGTTCAGGGACGGGGTGGCATAGGGATCCCAGAAGAGCTGGGCGTCGTAGTGGGTGTGGGGATCGACGAACCCGGGGGCGAGGATCAGCCCGGCGGCGTCCTCGCTGGTACGGGATTCCTCGGTGATCGTGCCGATGACGGCGATACGGCCATCGCGCACACCCACGTCGGCGGTGCAGGCGGGCGCGCCCGTCCCGTCGACGACGGTCGCGCCTTTGATGACGTGATCGAGCATGACGGTTCCTCCTCAGATTCCGAGTGCGGGCCGCGCCCGTTCAGGGGCGCGGGGCTGTATCGCTATGCGGCTCCGCCGCGTGGGCGCGACCAGCCCCCACGAACCCGCACCCGCCAACGGCGATCAGACACCCCTCCGGAACCGCGAAGTCCGATGCACAGGATCCGTGTCGATCTTCGGAATGACGTGCTCCCCGATCAACCGAATCGTCCGCAACGTCTCCTCCTTCGGCACCCCCACCGGCAACCCGAAGCTCAACTGATCGGCCCCGGCCTGCTCCCACCGCTTGCACTGCGTGAGCACCTCGTCCGGATCCCCGCAGATCAGCAACTCCTCTTCGATGAGCAGCTCCACGAACTCCGGCGTGTACGGCGGCAACGTCTCCGGCCACACCGGGAACCCCTCGGGCCGAGGGAACGTGTCGTGGTACCGGAACACCAGCGACGGCAGATAGTGCAGCCCGCCGTTCACGGCGGTCTCGATCGCCTCGGCATGCGTCGGCGCGCAGATCGCCGTGGTCGTCACCATCACGTTGTCGTTGACGAAGTCACCGATCGGCTCGGCGTTCACGACAGCCGTCTTGTACTGCTCCAGCACCCACTCCATGTCGGAGACCTTCTGGACGCTGAACCCGAGCACCCCGAGCCCCTTCGTCGCGGCCATGGCGTACGACGGCGGCGACCCGGCGGCGTACCACATCGCGGGGTGCGACTTCCCGTACGGCTTGGGCAGCACCTTGCGCGGCGGCAGCGACCAGTGCTTGCCCTGGAAGCCGACGTACTCGTCCTGGAGCCACATCTTGGGGAACTCGGCGACGGTCTCTTCCCAGATCTCCTTGGTGTAGTTCATATCGGTCACGCCCGGTATGAACCCGAGGATCTCGTGCGAACCCGCGCCGCGCCCGCTGCCGAACTCGAAGCGGTTCTCGGTGAGGTGGTCGAGCATGGCGACCTTCTCGGCCACCTTGACCGGGTGGTTGACCTGGGCGAGCGGGTTGAAGATGCCGGACCCCAGATGGATCCGCTCCGTGGCGTGCGCCAGGTACCCCAGGTACACGTCGTTGGCGGAGAGGTGGGAGTACTCCTCCAGGAAGTGGTGCTCCGACGCCCAGGCGTACTTGAAGCCGGACTTGTCCGCCTGGATGACGTACTCGGTCTCCTCCATCAACGCCTTGTGCTCGGCGAGCGGGTCGGTTTCGGCGCGCTTGCCCACGTATCCCTGTACAAAGAGCCCGAATTCCAAGGAGGTTCACCGTCCCCACATAGTTTCTGACGAACCGTCAGATTTACTTTCCGCCGACTGTGGCACCGCTCACGTGCACCGTCAATAGCTGACTGGTCATCAGATGAGGGTGGTACGTCAGATGACGCTCACCCCGGCCAGCCAGCCACCGTCGATCACGAACGGCTGGCCGGTGATGTACGAGGAGTCGTCCGACATCAGGAACAGCGCGAGCCGGGCCACCTCCTCCGGCCGCCCGATCCGCCCGAGCGGCACGAGCTTGCGGTACAGCCCGTCGAGGGCCTTCGAGGTCTCCTCGGGGTCCGCATCCGGGTCCAGATGGGCCGGGTTGGACATGGCGGTGTCGATCGCACCCGGGCACATCGCGTTGACCCGGATGCCGCGCGGCGCCAGCTCCAGCGCGGCGACGCGGGTGAGGCCGAGGATGGCGTGCTTGGTGGCCGCGTACGTGCCGACGGCCGCCATGCCCGTCACGGCCGTGTAGGAGGCGGTGTTCACGATGGTGCCGCCGTCCTCCATCTCGGGCGCGACCGTCTTGACGCCGAGGAAGCAGCCGACCTGGTTGACCCGCACGACCTGCATGAACTCGTCGAGGGGTGTGTCGACGAGGGAGTTGAAGCGCAGGATGCCGGCGTTGTTGACGAGCCCGTCGACCCGGCCGTACGCCCTCTTCGCGGCGGCCACCGCGGCCCGCCAGTCCGCCTCCTCCCCCACGTCGAGATGCGCGTACAGCGCGCCGATCTCCTTCGCGAGGGCCTCGCCCTGTTCGTCGAGCACATCGGCGACGACCACCTCGGCGCCCTCCTCCCGGAAGAGCCGCGCCTCCTGCTCACCCTGTCCGCGTGCCGCGCCCGTGACGATCACGACCCGGCCGTCCAGCTTGTCCATGGCTCACTCCAGTCACTGGTCGAGGTGCGGGGCGACCTCGGCCCCGAAGGCGGTGATCTGGTCCACGAGTTCGTCCCTGCTCCGGCAGCGGAAGCGCACCTGGATCTGGTGCACCCCCATCGCGCGGTACGCCCGAAGGGACTCGGCGAGCTCCTCCGACGCACCGGTGATCGTGCGCCGCCCCACCTCCCAGCCGGGCCGGCCGACGTACAGCGGCTCGGTGATGGCGCCCACGACGATCGGCTCTTCGATGCCGGCGTCGATGCGCATGCGCCGCAGCGTGGCGATCTGCTCCGGCAGCCGGTCGCGCGGGTCGCCCTGGGGCAGCCAGCCGTCGCCCTTGAGCGCGGCCCGGCGTACGGCGGCGGGCGACGAGCCGCCGACCCAGACGGGTACGCGCTGCTGGGCGGGCCGGGGCAGTTGGCCGAGCCCCTCGAAGTCGTAGAACTTCCCGTGGTGCTCGGGGAACTCCTCCGGTCCGAGGGCGGCGCGCAGGGCGTCGATCGCCTCGTCGAGGACGGCACCGCGCTGCTTGAAGTCGTGCCCGAGCGCCTCGAACTCCTCGCGCACATGCCCTGCGCCCACGCCCAGGATCAGACGCCCGCCCGACAGGTGGTCCAGCGTCGCGTACTGCTTGGCGGTGGCCAGCGGGTGGCGCAGGCCGACCACGGCGACATGGCTGAGCAGCCGGACCTGTTCGGTGACTGCGGCGAGGTGGGCGAGGGTGGCGACGGGGTCGTACCAGATGGTGCTCATCGCGGGCGCGAGGCGGCGCGGGACGCCGACGTGGTCGCAGCTCGCGATGTAGTCGAAGCCGGCCCGGTCGGCGGCGACGGCGATCGCCCTCAGGTCCCCGGGGCCGGCGGCGGCCTCCCAGGGCTCGGCGTAGATCGTGCTCTGGGACTGGACCGGGAGCTGCATCCCGAACAGCGTCCGCCCGTCCGGCGGGACTTGGATGGACACACACCCTCCTCGATCTGACGAACCGTCATATCCGTGTTCCGGGCGTCATCGTCGGGGCTGGCGCCGCAACAGACAAGGGGTGGGTGCGGAACGGCTGCGTCCGTGCGGGGCTCCCGCCGGGGCGGTGGAATGTCGCGATCTCCGTCCGATTGACCGCAATCCGTCGTGTTCGTGTCTCAGGCACGTCACCGGGTGAGGGCGGCCTGCGAGGGGTTCGTACTGGGCGGTGGCTGCTCGGGAGGTCCGGGCGCCGGGACAACGGGGAGACCGAGAATGATCCGCAACCGCATCGCCGCGATCGCCGCCACCACCGCCGCCGCGGCCCTGCTGCTGACCGCCTGCAACGGCAGCGAGAACGCCGCGTCCGCGGCCCGCGAGGGCGCCGGCTCCGCACAGGGGGGCCTGAGTTTCACCAGCGGTTCGGCCAAGCAGAACAACGCGGCCCCCGGCACCGGCGACTGGGCCAACAGCCCGGGGAAGCCGGCGAGCAGGCCGGTCGCCAAGAAGTGGGTGCAGCTGAGCGCGTCTCAGGCGGGGGACCTGAACCCCGTCGTCGTCAACGGCGCCGGCTTCACCCTCTACCGCTTCGACAAGGACACCGCGAACCCGTCCAGGTCGAACTGCTCCGGCGAGTGCGCCACCACCTGGCCGCCGGTCCTGGTCGCCCCCGGCGGCAAGATCTTCATCGACGGTGTGGACAAGTCCGACGTGGGCGTCGTCAAGCGCGACGACGGCAACCTCCAGGTGACCGTCGGCGGCTGGCCGGTCTACCGCTTCAGCAAGGATCTGGGGCCCGGCGACACCAACGGGCAGGGCGTGGGCGGGACGTGGTTCGGCGTGACGCCGGACGGCCGGAAGGCGGGGGCCGGGGAAGAGGGTGGCGACGCCGGCAGCGAAGAGGGCGGCGCCGGTGACGAGCAGGGCGATGTGGCCCCCGCGTCCAGCGTCACCCTGTCCGACGAGCGGAACTTCGGCGACCCGTCCGAGGGGCTGGCCGGCGCCGGGTGCCAGAACGTCGCCCGCGACGACTCCGCCTCCTCCCTCCAGGCCTCCGGCACCCTGAAGATCTGGTCCGAGAAGGACTGCAAGGGCGACTCCAAGGTGGTGCAGGGCAACATCGCCGACCTGGCCTCGGTCGGCTTCGACGACAGGATCTCGTCGGTGTTCCTCGGCTGACGCAGCCGGCCTGCCCATGAGTGGAAGCCGCGGTCCCGCAACCGGGACCGCGGCCCGCTCATGCCGTCCCGGGCCACAGCCCGTCGTCCGTCAGCCCCAGCAGCTCGATCGCGTTGCGCCGTACGATCCGATCGACCACGTCCGCCTCCAGGTGCCCCATCTGTGCCTCGCCGACCTCACGGGACTTCGGCCAGGTGGAGTCGGAGTGGGGGTAGTCGGTCTCGTACAGGACGTTCCCGACGCCGATCGCGTCGAGGTTCCTGAGCCCGAAGGCGTCGTCGAAGAAGCAGCCGTAGACGTGGTCGGTGAACAGCTCCGACGGCGGCCGGTGCACCTTGTCGGCGACCCCGCCCCAGCCACGGTTCTCCTCCCACACCACATCGGCGCGCTCCAGAATGTACGGAATCCAGCCGATCTGGCCCTCGGCGTACATGACCTTGAGGTTCGGGAAGCGCTCGAACTTGCCGCTCATCAGCCAGTCGACCATCGAGAAGCAGCAGTTGGCGAAGGTGATGGTGGAGCCGACGGCGGGCGGCGCGTCGGCCGAGGTGGAGGGCATCCGGCTCGACGAGCCGATGTGCATGGCGACGACGGTGCCGGTCTCGTCGCAGGCGGCGAGGAACGGGTCCCAGTAGTCGGTGTGGACGGACGGGAGCCCGAGGTGCGGGGGTATCTCGGAGAACGCGACGGCACGCACGCCGCGTGCGGCGTTGCGGCGGACCTCCGCTGCCGCCAGCTCGGCGTCCCAGAGGGGGATGAGGGTGAGCGGGATGAGACGGCCCTGCGCGGCGGGGCCGCACCACTCCTCCACCATCCAGTCGT
This sequence comes from Streptomyces sp. NBC_01017, assembly GCF_045162795.1. NCBI lineage: Bacteria > Bacillati > Actinomycetota > Actinomycetes > Kitasatosporales > Streptomycetaceae > Streptomyces > Streptomyces sp. NBC_01017. Next base: position 6,179,584 of record NZ_CP108683.1, on the reverse strand, counting down.
TGTACGCCTGGACGCCCAGCAGGCCCAGCTCGTGATCCTGCGCCTCGGTGAAGGTCTGGCCGCAGAAGCGGGGAAAAGTGGGGAAACAGAGCGCGGACTGGACGTGGTTGACGTCCATGTCGGCGAGGCGGGCGGGGACGTCGTACGACCCCGGGCGCATCTGCTCGTACGTGATGACTTCGAGCTTGATCTCGTCCCTGCTGTACCCGACGGCGGTGTCGAGGCGGGTCAGCGGCCGCTGCAGGTCCTCGTACACCCACCAGTCACCGATGGGCCCGTCGTCGCCCGGCCGGCCCATGACGGGCTTGAACCGCCCGCCCAGGAAGGTCATTTCCTTCAGTGGCGCGCGGACTATCCGCGGGCCGGTGTCCTGGTACTTCTTCGGAAGCCGGTCCTGCCAGACCGTGGGCGGCTCGACCGTGTGGTCGTCGACGGAGATGATCAGGGGAAACGCGGTCTCGGTGTCCATGTCCGCCACGGTAGCGCCGATCTGACGGTCCGTCAGCTATGCAGAAGCGACCCGAGGGGCGGTGGGGCGCGGCCAACGCCGTGCGGAGAGCACGTGAGGACCTTGTGATATCCCGCGCGCCTGGCTGTGATCACCCCCTCCACAGCTGACGCATCTGCCATGAACAAGGCAAACTGGCGGGGATGTAGACGGGTCCTAGGGGGACTGCGATGGACGGGGTACCGCGAGTGCCGGAGCAGAGGCGTCCTGGCTCCTCGGCAGATACGGCGGAGCAGGCGGGGGCGCTGCGCTTCGGGGTGCTCGGTCCGGTGCGCGCCTGGCGTGGCGAGGAGCAGCTCCCCACCGGTTCCCCCCAGCAACGCGCCCTGCTCGCGGCCCTTCTGCTGCGCGAGGGCCGTACGGCGACCGCGGCGGAGCTGATCGACGCCCTGTGGGGCGAGGAGCCGCCCTCGCAGGCGCTGGCGGCGGTGCGGACGTACGCCTCCCGGCTGCGCAAGGTGCTGGACCCCGGGGTCCTGGTGAGCGAGTCCGGCGGCTACGCGGTGCGGGGCCTGGCCGAGGGTGCGCTGGATCTGGCGACGGCCCAGGAGCTGGCGGCGGAGGCGGAGAAGGCGCGGGGCGCCGGGGACCTGTGCCATGCCCGGGACGTGCTGGGGCGGGCGCTGGCGCTGTGGGACGGGGAGGTACTGGCCGGAGTTCCCGGGGCGTACGCGGAGGCCCAGCGGGTCCGCCTGGAGGAGTGGCGGCTGCAGTTGCTGGAGTCCCGCCTCGACATGGACCTGGAGCAGGGCTGCCACGCCGAGGCGGTCTCGGAACTGACGGCGCTGACGGCGGAGCACCCGCTGCGCGAGCGGCTGCGCGAGCTGCTGATGCTCGCGCTGTACCGCAGCGGGCGGCAGGCGGAGGCGCTGGCGGTGTACGCGGACACCCGCCGCCTGCTGGCGGACGAACTGGGCGTGGACCCACGCCCGGACCTGAAGGAACTCCAGCAGCGGATTCTGCAGGCCGACCCCGGCCTCGCGGAACCGTCGGCTCCGGTGGGCGACCCGCCGGTGCTGCCGGTGCGGCCCGCCCAGCTCCCGGCCACCGTGCCCGACTTCACGGGCCGCTCCGCCTTCGTCTCCGAACTGAGCGAGGTCCTCGCCTCGTCCGAGGGCCGGGTGATGGCGGTGTCGGCGCTGGCGGGCATCGGCGGGGTCGGCAAGACGACACTCGCCGTGCACGTGGCACACCAGGCCCGCTCGGCCTTCCCCGACGGGCAGTTGTACGTCGACCTTCAGGGCGCGGGCCCACGGGCAGCGGAGCCGGAGACGGTACTGGGGTCCTTCCTGCGGGCCCTGGGCACGGCGGACTCGGCCATTCCGGACTCGCTGGAGGAGCGCTCGGCCCTGTACCGCTCGGTCCTCGACGGCCGTCGCGTCCTGGTGCTGCTGGACAACGCCAGGGACGCCGCCCAGGTACGGCCCCTGCTGCCGGGCACCGAGGGCTGCGCGGCGCTGGTGACCTCGCGGGTCCGCATGGTGGACCTCGCGGGCGCCCATCTGGTCGACCTGGACGTGATGTCCCCGGACGAGGCGCTGTCCCTCTTCACGAAGATCGTCGGCGAGGAGCGGGTGGCGTCCGAGCGGGAGGCCGCGCTGGACGTCGTCGCGGCCTGCGGCTTCCTGCCGCTGGCGATCCGCATCGCCGCGTCCCGCCTCGCGGCCCGCCGCACCTGGACCGTCTCGGTCCTCGCCGCGAAGCTCGCCGACGAGCGCCGCCGGCTGGACGAGCTCCAGGCCGGCGACCTGGCGGTGAAGGCCACCTTCGAACTTGGCTACGGCGCCCTGGACCCCGCCCAGGCCCGCGCCTTCCGCCTCCTGGGCCTCGCGGACGGCCCGGACATCTCCCTGGCCGCGGCCGCGGCGGTCCTGGACCTGCCGGCGGAGGACACGGAGGACCTCCTGGAGTCCCTCGTCGACACGTCCCTGCTGGAGTCGGCGGCGGCGGGGCGGTATCGGTTCCATGATCTGGTGCGGCTCTACGCGCGTGCGTGTGCGGAGCGGGACGAGCCGCCGAGCGAGCGGGATGCGGCGTTGTCGCGGTTGCTGGACTTCTATCTGGTCACGGCGGCGGGCGTCTACGCCATCGAGCGCCCGGGGGACCGGCTGGTGGATCACCTGGCACCGACTGAGTATCCAGGGCTGACGTTTGAGGATCGGCATCACGCACGGGACTGGCTGTACGCGGAGGCGACCTGTCTGCTGGCTTGCGCGCGGCAGTCGACGGAGCCTGGCCAACTGAGGCGCGCCGTCGACCTGTTGTGGGCGGTCATCGACCTGATGGAGTCGGGTGCCAACCCCAGGGAGTACGAGGCGACAGGATCCTCCCTGCGCGCCGCAGCACACACAGCTGGTGATCAGCGTACGCAAGCCCGAGTCCTCGTCACGCTGGCCAACAGTCACAACATGTCCGGCCGCTTCGAGCTCGCGGACCAAGAGGCTGCCGAGGCCCTTCGGCTGGCGGAAGCAGCGGGTGATCCTCTGCCCCAGTGCTGGGCATCCAACATGCTTGGCATCATCGCGCTTTATCAGAGCCGGTTCGAGGACGGTGAGACGCTCCTGACCCGCGCCATCGACAGCTTCCGCTCCTGCGGAGACCGCCCCGGTGAGGCCAGCGCTCTGTGCAATCTCTCGCGGATACACCTGGCGATGGGGCACACCGCGAGTGCCGTGTCCCTGGCCCAGCAGGGCACCGACATGTATGACGCCATGGGGCACGCTCTGAAGGGTGCCAACGGCCGCTACGCGTTGGGCCTCGCGCTCACTCAGAGCGGTCAGCACGAGCAGGCCGCTGATCGTCTTGGGGAAGCTCTCGAAGTGTTCCGGGACAGTCGACAGCGGCTCTGGGAGGGCATGTCCCTTTTCCGTCTCGCCGAACTCGACCTGGTGGCCCGGCGCCCCGCCCAGGCCGCGACCAACGCGGAACTGGCGCTGACCCTTCTCCGCGGAATCGGGGGCGAGTGGCGGCGTGGAAACGTGCTCACCGTGCTCGGCCGGGCCCTGAAAGGCATCGGGCAGTCCGGCCGCGCCCAGGTCTGCTGGCAGGAAGCTCTTGAGATCTTCGACGGGCTCAAGGCCCCCGAGGCCGAGGAAGTACGAGCGCTCCTCAAGCCTCTTACCCTCGCCTGACAGCGTACGTACACGTTCATCGTTCGTTTATCGCCCCACGGCACTCTCGTCGTGTCGATCCGTCGCGTCGGGGGGCAGACGGGACGACCGGTGGCCGCACCTTATGGTGTTGCGGCCCGAAGGTGACCGGCCGGCAGTCCTCGGGGGAGTTGCCGGCCGGTCTCACCACTCACCGCACCAAGAACATTCAGGGGAGCCAGTCATGAGCAACGAGAAGAAGAAGACTGAGGCAGAGGCGCCGAACACCGAGGCCACCGAGGTGACCACGCTGAACAGCCACGCCACCAGCGAGCCGCTGAACAGCACGCTCGCCACCGACAAGGGCACCGGCGACGCCACCACCGACAACTCGCACGCCACCGGCGAGCCGACCAGCTGAAGCCTCATCTCACGGGGGATCGGCCGCGGCGGCGCGGAGGGGAGCCGCTGCGGCCGAGGTGTGTCCGGGGGCAGGTGCAGGCCAACCCATGGCGGGAACCGTTCGATCCACTCGAACCTTCGCCCCATCCGATGCCGGCGTCACCTGACACCGCCGTGGCTCCGCTGAACAACGCCATGCCGTAAAGCGACTCCTCACCGATGGGCCGAGCCCGAGCTCGGCCCATCGCCGTGTCGTCTCACCCCTCACCACCCACCTCGCACCACACCGTCTTGCCCGACTCCCCCTGCACCACACCCCACCGCAACGCCACAGCGTCCAGCAACGCCAGCCCCCGGCCGGACTCGTCATCCCCTGCGGCGTACAACAGAACGGGCCAAGCACACGGGTCAGGGTCGGCGACCTCCACCCGGATGCAAGCGCCCGCGCGAGCCACGCGCACGGAAACAGGGGTGCCCTCCCCCACATGGCGGACGACATTTCCCACCAGCTCGGTCACACACAGCTGCACCTCGCCGCCGATGTCCCCAAACCGCTCCCGCACGGCGCGCCGCAACTCGGGTACCGCCTTGGACAACGCGAGCAGATCGACCTCCAGGCCCGCATCGTTCACCGGCCGGACGCCTTGCGCAGCGCCGCGGCCAGCTGCCGTGCGGTTTCCGTGTTGCAGTTGCCGAGGGCGATCAGGCCGACCGGAGCGTGGTACGCGCCCGCGAAGGTCGGCAGGTCCACACGGAGGGACGGGAGGGTGATGTCGTGGGCGGCGAGGGCGTCGCGCAGTTCCTCGATGCAGAGGGTGATGTCGTAGGCGGTGGGGGGATTCTGACGTGGCCTCATGCACGTACGCCTTCCTGTGCACTCTGTGACGGTTCACTCACACAGTGACGCGGCGCGACGTACCGTGAAAGAGGTTCAGGTTCCCGGGCGTGAACTGTGGAACAAAGCACGGCAGTTGTGGAGTGAGGGCGGCAGATCATGGTGCGGCGCAAGGACATCGACGGCTCGGAAAGCGTCCCGTGCTTCTACGGCAAGGAGTTGCGGTGGAAGCGGGAGGAAGCAGGGCTCACACTTCAGCAGTTGGTCGAGGGCAGCTTCTACGGCCAGAGTCACCTGAGTGAGATCGAACGCGGCGAGCGCCGTATGCCACGCGATCTCGCCGAGCACGTGGACCAGGTGCTGCAGACCGACGGCTTCTTCGAACGCCGCTGCGAGGACGTGCGTAAGGCCCGACGGAAGGGCCACGCCTCGTACTTCGAGAAGGTGCTGGAGGCCGAGAAGCACGCCGAGGCCATCGAGGAGTGGTGCCCGACCCTCATCCCCGGTCTGCTTCAGACCAAGGCCTACGCCCACGCGGTCGTACGAGCGACACACCCTCTCGAAGCGCAGGAGAAGACGGACGCGAAGGTGAACGCTCGACTTGAGCGGGCGCAGCTCTTCGACGAGGACCATGCGACGCCCGAGTACTGGGCGATCCTGCACGAGTCGCTGCTGCGGCTGGCAATTCTTCCGCCGGAGCAGATGGCCGAACAGCTCGACCACATTGCTGCGTTGGCGCGTCGTCGCCGGATCACTCCACAGATTCTTCCGTGGAACTGCGGGGCGCACCCTTTCATGCTCGGCATGGCCAAGCTCATGAGCTTCCCGGATGCCCCTCCCCTCGTATACACAGAGTCCCTCCACACTGGGGACACCATCGACGATCCGGCCCTCGTGAAGGAGTACCGCAAGTCGTACGATCGGCTCAGGGCCGCCGCTCTGCCGCCGGAGGCGTCCCTCGCCATGATCGAGGAAGCGGCTGAGGACTACCGAAATGGCAAGCACCGCCTTTGACCTGAGCACTGTGCGCTGGAGGAAGAGCAGCTACAGCAACGGCAGCGGCGGAGACTGCGTCGAGGCCGCCGAGGGCCTCCCCGCCATGGTCCCCGTCCGTGACTCCAAGACGGCCGAGGAGGGCCCCGTGCTCGTGTTCCCCCTGTCCGCGTGGACGGCCTTCGTCGCGGAGATCAAGCGCTGACGCGGTGTGACTGGCAGGTCCGTGCCACGCGGGTGACGTGATGGCCCGGGGATCGGCGGCTGTGGTGGAACACAACTGCCTTTCTCCCGCTCATCTCCGGTGCCTCAGGACTTCGCCGCCGGGTTATCCACAGGGCTGGGCGGGAGTGGTCCTGCCTTCGGGACAGTGGGGGCGTGGAACGCGAGGACTTGAGGGCGCTCGTCGACGGCGGTGTGTTGCTGACCTCGCGGGCGCTGGAAGCCGGCTGGCCTCGGGCGTCCCTCTTCCGGCGGCTCCGCTCGGAGGGGTGGGCCCGCGTTCAGGGCGGGGCATGGGCAGAACCGGGGAGGGAAGTCGACCTCGTCGTACGGCTGAAGGCGGCCCAGCTGGTCAGGCGGCAGCTCGTCGTGAGCCATGGCTCGGCTGCTCGCCTTTGGCAGATCGAGACGCTGGACGGCGGGAGGCCGGGCCGCGGTAGGCCGGCCGAGGATCCACGGCGTCCATGCCCTCTGGAATTCACCGACCCCGGGCTCAGCGCCCGGCAGGGCTTCGCCGGGGTACGGGTCCACCGCATCCCCCTCCCGCAGGTCGAGGTCGTCGAGCGGTCCGGCCTGCGCGTCACCGAGGTCCCTCGCACCCTCGCCGACCTCCTCCGAGCCGGCCCGAGGGACGACGCGCTCGTTGCTGTGGAGTCCGCGCTCACCTACCGCAGGGTCGGCGGCGCACGCCGCGCCCCGCTCATCGCGCCGGCCTCCCTTGCCGTGGCCTTGGAGGCGCCGCTTCTCGGTGCCGGCAGGGCCCAGGAGTGGCTGGTGTTGCTCGACCCCCGTTCCGGCTCACCCGCGGAGACGATCGCCCGCCTGCACATGCACGACGCCGGCCTCCATCCCGAAACTCAGGTCGAGGTGCGTACCCCCGACGGCCCTCGCCGCTGTCTCGACTTTCTCTTCCGGGCCGAGGGACTGGCGATCGAGATCGAGGGCTACGCCTATCACGGCACCCGTGACGCCCATCGCCGTGACGTGGTCCGCTTCAACCAGCTCGCCCGGAGTCCGGAGGTGCGGACCCTACTGCGCTATACCGCCGAGGACGTCTTCCATCGGCCTCTACAGATGATCCGCGAGATCCGTGCCGCACTTAATGCCGGGGCAGGCCGCTTCGGGACTGGTCCGTGCGACCCGCTGGGTTGATTGGCGGATCTGTATCAGCGTGAGGCCCAATTGCCCACTCCGGCAGGATGCTCGGTGGGATTCTCCTGCCAATCGCCCCCCTCCCGACCCCGAGGGGATCCGGCGTCCGTCAAGGATCTCCGGGCCGTTCGCCCGTCCGCAACCCGCCCGTCGCACCCGCCCGCCACGCTCGGGTGCCATGGCATCCGACCAGAGCGTGCCGGCCGGTCCCGGGCGGCCGTCGGCGATTGTCAGGTTCGTCCAGTTCGTGCCGCTCGGCGCGGTGGCCGTCGTGCTGCTCGACTCCGGCACCGACTTCTTCCCCGACGACCCCGTCGAGTCGGTCGTAGGGATCGTCACGCCGACGCGGCTCGCCCTGCTGGTCGGGCTGATCGCGCTCGTCGTTCCCGTACGGGGCCGGTCGCGGGCGCGGTTGCGGGACTTCCGGACCCGACTGGACGTGCCCATCGGCCTGTTGGTCGTGGCCGCGGGGGCGGCGACGTACCACGGCGGGCAGGCGACGGCGCCGCTGCGCGGCCTGCTGACCGTCGTGTGCTGCTACTACCTGGTCGTCGGAGTGCGCCGTACGCAGACCGAGTCGTGGCGGGCGATCGGGATCCTCGCGCTGGCGGGCGTCGCGGCGGCCGCCACCACTGCCTTCTCCCAGGTGACCAACGAGACGCCGACCGGCTTCTGCCGGACCGGGCTGCTCACCGACGTCGCCTGTGACGCGGGCGGCGACGGCATCCTCATCCGGGCCACCGGGACCTTCTCCAACCCGAACCTGCTGGCCGCCTTCCTGGTGCTGCTCCTGCCGTTCGCGCTGCTCGCCGCCGTGTGCGTGGACGAGCGGACGGCCCGTACGGCGATCGTGGTGCTGGTCGTCATCGGGTACGGGGCCCTGCTGACCACCTTCTCGCGGGCCGGGTACGTCGCCGCTGCCGCCGGGCTTCTCGTGCTCGGCGGCGCCTACTGGCTGTCGCCCCGGCTCGCCGGCCGCGCCCAGCGCCGGCTGTTCGCCGCCCTGGGTGCCGTGGCCCTGTTCACCGCGGCCGGCGCCATCTGGGCCGTGTCCCGGGCCGGGAACTCACTGGGCGTGCGGGGACAGGCATGGGAAGCCGCTCTGCAGATCGCCGCCGACAACCCCCTCGGCGTCGGACTCGGCCGCTCCGGCGCCGTCATATCCGCCACCGCGCCCGGCGACCGGGTCTTCGTCCACGCACACAACCTCTGGCTCAACGGGCTGGTGGAGACGGGGCCTCTCGGGCTCCTCGCCATGACCGCCGTGGCCGTCGTCGCCCTGTCCTGCGCGGCCCGCGCCGCCCGCGCCAAGTCGGTCATCGGGACGGTCGGGCTGGCCTCGCTGACCGGGTTCTTCCTGGCGGGCATGATGGACCACCCGGCCAACCTGGACCGGATCGACGTGCTCTTCTGGTGCGTGCTCGCCGTCGTCATGGCCGAGGCGCCGGCCGGGTGGCGCCGCGGCTCCGGTGCGCCCACGACCGTGGTCCCGGCGCAGGTGAAGCGGCCCCGGCACGGGCCCCAGCGCGTCGGGGCGGCGACCTGAGGGTCGGGACTCGGGCGGCCAGAGCCTCTTGCCGGGCGACACTCCGGCTCCGATCCCCTTCCGGCCGGCCATCCCCGCCTGAGCCCACGGACGGCCCCTGCCGCCACGAGCCGCGTGCGCGTACGGCGGAGTCGATCACGTCGGGGACCTGGTCCGGCCGACCCTTCAGAGCGAAGCCGCGGTGCGGGCGCCGGCTCCGCCCGAGGGCCGCCCGCGGTCCTACCCCGAGCGGCGCCCCGCCTTGCCCCGCAACTCCCCCTTCACCACCTTGCCGCTCGCGTTCCGCGGCAGCTCCCCCAGGAACTCCACCGCCCGCGGCACCTTGTAGTTGGCCATCTCCCGCCGCGCCCAGGCGATCAGGTCGTCCCCGGTGAGCACCGCCCCGGGCCGCCGCACCACGTACGCCTTCCCGACCTCACCCAGCCGCGCGTCGGGGACGCCGATCACCGCCACGTCCGCCACGTCGGGGTGCAGGCCCAGGAGCTGCTCTATCTCCGCCGGGTAGGCGTTGAAGCCGCCGACGATGTACATGTCCTTGATGCGGTCGGTGATGTGCAGGTTGCCCGCCTCGTCCAGCACGCCCACGTCCCCGGTGTGCAGCCAGCCGTCCTCCGTCAGCACTTCCGCGGTGGCCGCCTCGTCCTCGTAGTAGCCGCGCATGACGTTGAAGCCGCGGACCAGGACCTCGCCGGGGGTGCCTGCGGGCGCCGGTTCTCCTGTCGGGCCGGCCACCCGCACCCGAGTGCCGGGGATCGCGCGGCCCGACGTCGACGCGATGACCGACGGGTCGTCGCCGCGCCGGCACATGGTCACGATGCCGGTGGCCTCCGAGAGGCCGTAAGCCGTGAGGACCGTCTCGACGCCGAGTTCCCCGCGCAGGCGCTCCACCAGTTGCAGGGGCACGACCGCCGCGCCCGTCACCACCAGCCGCAGCGCGGAGAGGTCGTGGGCGTCGCGGGCCGGGTGGTCGAGGAGGGACTGGTGCAGGGTGGGCGGGCCCGGCAGGACCGACACGCGTTCCGCCGCGATGTTCGCCAGGGCAGTGCCGACGTTGAAGACCGGCTGCGGGATCATCGTCGCGCCCCGCATCAGACAGGCGATCACCCCGGCCTTGTAGCCGAAGGTGTGGAAGAAGGGGTTCACGATCAGGTAGCGGTCGCCCTGCCGCAGTCCCGCCAGGTCGCACCACACCTCGTAGGCGCGCAGGGTCTGCGCGTGAGTGATCACCGCGCCCTTCGGGCGGCCCGTCGTGCCGGACGTGAAGACGATGTCCGAGGGGCAGGAGCCGTCCACGGCCTCGGCACGCGCGCGTACGTCCGCCGTGCTCACCCCGTCCCCGCTCGCCAGGAAGTCCTTCCAGGTACGGAAGTCCGCCGGGGCGTCGTCCGACAGGACGACCACCTGCTCCAACTCCGGCAGCCCCGGCCCCTGAGCGACCGCCCTGCGCAGCGACGCCACATACGACGTCCCCAGGAACGTGCCCGTCACGAACAGCAGCCGCGCCCCGCTCCTGCGCAGCACATCGGCCGCCTCCGTGCCCTTGAAGCGGGTGTTCAGCGGCACCAGCACCGCCCCGGCCGACACCGCGCCCAGCGCCGACACGATCCAGTCGAGGGTGTTCGGGGCCCAGATGGCGACCCGGTCGCCCGGCGCGACGCCGTTCGCCAGACAGGCCGCCGCCGAACGCTCGACGCGGGCGCCCAGTTCGGCGTACGAGATCCGTGTACGGCCCTCGACCACGGCCTCGACGTCCGCGTACCGCTCGGCCGCGGACCGGACGAGTTCCGGGATGCTGGCCCACTCCAAGTCACCGCGCACCACAGCCTCCAGACCCAGTAGCTGACTGTCCGTCAGATTAGCTGTAGCCTGACGCCCTGTCAGCAGCCGCTTCAGCATGCGGAGGTGCGCGCAGCATGACCGGAGTCAACGGACTCAAGGACGCCACCGCGATCGTCGGCATCGGACAGACGCCCTTCGCCAAACGGCTCGCCGAGGACGAGAGAACCCTCGCGTGCCGTGCCGTCGTGGCCGCCCTGGACGACGCCGGAATAGCACCCGGCGAGGTCGACGCGCTCGCCAGCTACACCATGGAGGAGACCGACGAGGTCGAGCTGGCGAAGGCCGTCGGCTTCGGAGACCTCACCTTCTTCAGCAAGGTGGGGTACGGGGGCGGCGGTTCGTGTGCCACCGTCGCGCATCTCGCCGCCGCCATCGCCGCCGGGCAGGCGACGGTCGGGGTCGCCTGGCGGTCCAGGAAGCGGGGCAGCGGGCCCCGGCCCTGGCGCAACACCACCGCCCAACTGCCCACGCCCGCCCAGTGGACCCGGCCGTACGGCCTCCTGCGCCCCGTCGACGAGATCGCCATGCTCGCCCGCCGCTACATGCACGAGTACGGCGCGACGCGGGACCACCTCTTCAACGTCGCCCTCGCCTGCCGGAACCGGGCCAACCAGAATCCCGCCGCGGTGATGTACGAACGGCCCCTGACCCGCGAGATGTACATGACCTCCCGCTGGATCAGCGAGCCCCTCTGCCTCTTCGACAACTGCCTGGAGACGGACGGGGCCCTGGCGTGCGTGATCGTCAGCCGCGAGCGCGCCCGGGACTGCCGGCACAAACCCGTCTACGTCCACTCGGCCGCCCAAGGGCTGCCCGCCCAGCACCACGGCATGGTCAACTACTGGAACGACGACCCGCTCACGGGACCCGCGTGGACCGCCGCCCGGCATCTGTGGAAGCACTCCGACTTCACTCCACAGGATGTGGACGTCGCCCAGATCTACGACGCGTTCACGGCTCTCATACCGCTGTCGCTGGAGGGGTACGGCTTCTGCGGGCGGGGCGAGGGCGGGGCGTTCACGGAAGGGGGCGCCCTGGAGATCGGCGGGCTGCTGCCCCTCAACACCGGGGGCGGCGGGCTCAGCGAGGCCTACGTCCACGGCTTCAACCTCATCAACGAAGGCGTCAAGCAGCTCCGCGGCACCAGTACCGCGCAGGTCCCCGACGCCGCCACCTGTCTCGTCACCGCCGGCGAAGGCGTCCCCACCTCCGCGCTGCTCCTGAGGAGTTGATCGAAGGATGCTCTCCCCCCTCACCGACCCCGACGGCGCCCCCTTCTGGCAGTACGCCGCCCAGGGCGAGCTGCGCGTCCAGGCCTGCGCCGACTGCGGCGAACTCCGCTTCCCGCCCCGCCCCTGCTGCCCGCACTGCCAGTCCTTCACGTGCGAGTGGCGGCAGGTCGGCGGGCACGGGCGGATCTGGTCGTACGTCGTCCCGCATCCGCCTCTGCTGCCGGACTACGCGGAGCAGGCGCCGTACAACGTCGTGGTCGTCGAACTCACCGACGCGCCCCGCATCCGCCTGGTCGGCAACCTCGTCACGGAACCCGGCGCCCCTCTCAACTCGATCCCCCCGGACCGGATCCGCATCGGCGCCAAGGTCCAGGCCGTCTTCAGCGGGGCCGGTCTTGCGCAGTGGGTCCTGGAGCGGCCATGAGCCCGGCCGTCAGGACCGAGACCGACAAGGACACCGGCGTCGCCGTCGTCACCCTCGACCGGCCGGACCGCCTCAACGCCATCGACCTCGCCATGCGGGACGAACTGGTCGCGGTGTGGCGGGAGTTGCGGTTCGACGACACCGTACGGGCCGTCGTGCTCACCGGGGCCGGGGAGCGGGCGTTCTGCACGGGGCTGGACCGGGAGGCCGTCGTCCCGCAGCCCAGTTCGCCGTACATGCTCGACGATCCGCTGCTGCGGGTCGGCCCGAAGGCGAACGACCTGTGGAAGCCCGTCGTCGCCGCCGTGCGGGGCATGGCCTGCGGAGGCGCGTTCTACCTCCTGGGCGAGGCGGACTTCCTCGTCGCCGACCCGAGCGCCACCTTCTTCGACCCGCACACCGCCTACGGCATGGTCAGCGCCTACGAGTCGATGCTGATGGCGCTGCGCATGCCGTACGGAGAGGCGGCTCGGACGGCGCTCATGGGGAGCGCGGAGCGGATGTCGGCGCGGCGGGCCCATGAGATCGGGCTGGTCTCGGAAGTCACCGAGCCCGGCGGGGCACTGGCTGCCGCGGTCGACTGCGCCGCCGTCATCGCCGGGTATCCGGCGGAGGGTGTGCAGGGGACGGTGCGCGCGCTGTGGGCGGCCAAGGAAGCCGCCCTCGCGCACGCTTTCGCGCAGGCACCGCACCTGATCGCCCTCGGCAACCTGCCGGGCGAACGGCAGGCGGAGCTGTTCCGGGCGCGGCGCCGCGACCACCAGGTCCGGTGAGCTACTCCGACGTGCGTGTCACGTCACCGAGTTCGCAGGTCACGCCGCTGGTGCCGGCCCCGGCGTCCGGGACGTACGAGGCGGCCACGTCGAGCGTGTCCGTGGAGCCCGGCGAGACGTACGGGATGGTGGACGCGCTGGTGCGCACGGAGCCGCCGGACGGGTCCTTGAAGGTGACGCCGAACTCGTAGGTGTAGGTCGTGATGCTGCTGGAGTTGGTGGCCTCGACCCGGGCGACGATGCCCCGGCTCTCGTCGAACACACAGCTCTGGATCTTCACGTCCTGGGTGGCCTCGGCGGTCGCCGTCGCGTCGGAGCCCGAGCCGCCGCCCGTGGACGAGTAGTCGTCGTCATCGTCGTCGTAGTGCGTGCTGCCGCCGCTCGTGCCGCCCGAACTGCTCGACGAGCTGCTGGAGTTCGAGTTGCTGTCGCAGCCGCCGCCGCTGGAGTGCCGTGCGCCCGTCAGGGCCACGACGACCCCCACGCAGACGGCCACAGCGCGGACATGGCGAAGCTTCACGTGGTCAACCCCCGTTGTCGTGATCGTGAGCACGTCACGTTAGCAGCGGCCCCGCGGCAGGAACCGCTTACCCGGCGTAACGTCTCGTGCAAGACCGGTGAAGATGGCCGCACTTTACGGACGGCCGTCGTCCGGATCCGCGCCGCCTACGCGGTGCGGGCCGTGCCCGTGCCCTTCTCGGCGTCCAGGGCGTACACGCAGCGGTCCTTGCTGCACGCGTACACGACGCCGTCCTGCACCACGGGCGAGCCGGTGATCTCGCCGCCGGTGGCGAGCTTCCAGCGCAGGCGGCCGTCGTCGGCCTTCAGGGTGTACAGCAGATGGTCGGTGGAGCCGAAGTGGATCCGGCCCTCCGCCACCGAAGGCGCGCCCACGATGTCGCCGCCCGCCTGGAAGCGCCACTTCGGCGTCCCGGTGACGGCGTCCAGGGTGTAGAGCCCCTTGCCGCTGCCGACGTGGACGTGGCCCCCGGCCACCAGCACCGGATCGATCGAGGCGCGGGCCTCGGTGGCGATGCGCCAGCGGTCGCGGCCGTCGGTGGCGTCCAGGGCGTAGACCGTGCCGAGGTAGTCGGCGAGGTACACGCCGCCGCCGGTCACCGCCGGGCCCGGCACGAAGGCCGGCGGGCACAGGAAGACCGCCGGGGCCTCGAAGTGCCAGCGGACCAGGCCGCTCACCACGTCGAGCGCGAGCACCCGGGTCCCGGCGGACACGTACACATAGCCGTCGTGCGCCTGCGCCACCCGCACCGGCACCCCGCCGCAGGAGGCGGCGTCGCCGATGGGGTACGACCAGCGCTCGTCGCCCGTCCGGGCGTCCAGGGCCTTCAGCCGGGCGTCCTGCCAGACGTAGACCGTGCCGTCGTACAGCGCCGGTCCGGCCTCCGGGGACTCGAAGTCGCTCTGCGCCCCGGTGAGCTCCCAGAGTTTCTGTCCGTTGGAGGCCTCCCAGGCCTGGACGCCGCCGCCGCGCGTGCCGGTGACGACCGTGCCGCGCTCGGCCTTGAGGGAGTACACCCAGGCGTCCGTCTGCAGACGCCACAGATCCGCGCCCTCGCGGCAGTCCAGGGCGAACAGGGTGGGGCCGTCGGAGGCATGGATACGGCCGTCCGCGACCGCCATCGACCAGGCGACGTCCCGCGTCTTGAAGCGACGGCGGCCGGTGGCCACGTCGAGGGCGTGCACCTCGAAGGAGGTGACGTAGACGAGGTCGTCGGCGACGGAAGGGGTGCCCCAGACGTCGTTCGACATGCGGAAACGCCAGGGCCGCCAGCCGGCCGCCGGTTCGGGGGCCACCGGCGGCGGTGCCGGTACGGCGGGGCCGACGGCGGGGTCCGTGCCGTTGACACCGGGGCGGGGCTTGGACCAGGAGGCGACGAGGCCGGCCTCCGGCGGGGGCGCCTGCATGGCGGCGGCGCGGGCGTCGGCGACGCGGGGGCCGGGGCCGATCGGGACCGCGGCGCCGGCCAGCCGCACCGGGCCGGTGTCCGGAGCGCCGATCGGTACGGGCGCCGGCTGCTGGCCCGGAACCACCGGGTCGTGCGCGGGCGGGGGCGGAACCGGCGCGGGGGCGATGCGGCCGCCGCTGCGGCCGGAGGACGGGGCGGGCTTGGCCGCCGGGCGGCCGCCTCGGCGCGTCTCGATCAGGCTCACCGCCCGCTCGGGCAGCCACGCGGACGCCGTACCGCTGTCGTCGGTGCCGGAGCCGAAGAGGTGGGGTGCCAGCTGGGCCTGGAGGTCGGCCGGGTTGGGGCGGGCCGTGGCCTCCATCTGCATACAGGACTCGATCAGCGGGCGCAGCTCGTCCGGAAGGCCTTCGAGGTCAGGGCCCTCGCGCAGCAGCATGAAGACGGTCTCGACGGGGTTGGCGCCATGGAAGGGCGGGTGTCCGGTGGCGGCGAACACGAGCATCGAGCCGAGTGAGAAGACGTCGCTCGCGCCGGTCACGCTGCGGGAGTCCTTCGCCTGCTCGGGCGACATGTAGGCGGGGGTACCGACGGCGACATTGGTCATGGTCAAACGCGTGTTCGACACGCCGGACGCGATACCGAAGTCGATGACTCTGGGGCCGTCCTCGACCACGAGCACGTTGGACGGCTTGAGGTCACGGTGGACGAGACCGGCACCGTGGATGGACTGCAGGGCCTCCGCCACGCCCGCCGCCAGCCAGCGCACCGCCTGGGCCGGGAGCGGCCCGCACTCGTTCACTATCTCCTCGAGGGAGGGCGCGGGCACGTACGCGGTGGCCAGCCACGGCACGGCCGCCCGCGGGTCGGCGTCGACGACCGCGGCCGTGTAGAAGCCGGAGACCGCCCGGGCCGCCTCCACCTCACGCGTGAAGCGGACGCGGAACAGCTGGTCCTCGGCGAGTTCCGTACGGACCGTCTTGATCGCCACGCGCCGCCCGGACGCCGAGCGCGCAAGATAGACCAGCCCCATGCCGCCGGCACCCAGCCGTCCGAGCACCTCGAACGGCCCGATCCTGCGCGGATCGTGCTGCGTCAGCTGATCCACCACTCTGCCTGCCACCTCCCCGTACGGGCCCCGTCACCCGCTTATGTACGCGACCCCGTGCAGCGTCTCACCACCGCACCGCCTTGGCGGCACGCACCCCGATTCTTCCTGTCCGAAGGCGTGGTGGCGAACCCGCGGGCGGAACGGGGTGTCTTGGGACAAAACCACAGCCCGTCGCCCCACGGAAGCGCGGTTTCGCATAGTGGGACGCCTGAGCCACCGGAGACAGGAGTGCCGTCAGCCCTTGGGGACCCGCTCCAGAACCGCGAAGGACGCCCCCTGATCGTCGGTCACCACGGCGGCCCTCCCGTACGACGTTTCGAAGGGCGGCACCTGGATCCGTCCGCCGAGCCGGTTCACCGTGCCGAGGATCTCCTCGCAGTCCGCGACCCGGAAGTGGACGAGGAAGTGGGGCGGCATCATCGCCGAGAAGCGCTCCGCGACGGCCGCCCGCCCGAAGTCCGGCTTCGCGTCCGGCCCGAACAGGGCGTCGGCGAAGAGCCCGCCGTAGAAGTCGTTGGCGACCTCGATGTCCCGCGCGTACAGCTCCACCCAGCCGAAGGTGCCGACCTCGTGCCGGCGCCCGAAGCCCGGGTGCTCGCCCTCCTGCCACAGCCCGAAGACGGCGCCCTCGGGGTCGGTGACCAGCGCGGCCGTACCGGCATCCGCCCCGACCTCCACGGGCGCGGTGACCACCTGCCCTCCGGCGCTGCGGATCCGCCCGGTCAGCGCCCGGGCGTCCGGGGTGGCGAAGTACACCGTCCACACGGTGGGCATCCGCCCGTCCGTCTTGCGGGAGAGGGCGGCCACCCGATCGCCGTCCAGCCGGGCCCATACGGTGGAGTCGTAGGCCTCCTCGAAGTCCCACCCGAAGAGCTCACCGTAGAAGCGCCTGCCCGCCTGCACGTCGGCGAGCTGCGCCTCGACCCAGCACGGAACGCCCTCCGTGTATCCCGTTCCGTTCGCGGATGCCCTGTTTTCGGCCATGCGGCAAAAGTAGCGGCGTCCCACGCACCTCGCAGACCAGGCACACCAGCCTCGCGATCGCCGTGCACCCCATTTGCAGTCGGCCGAATCGCGCCCCGATCACGCCTCGGTAAGCTGACGACATGACAGGACAAGTGCGTACCGTCGACGGCCGCGTGGCCGGACGGCGAGGGCAGGCGACCCGGCAGAAGCTGCTCGACTGCCTCAGCGAGATGCTCAGCTCCTCCCCGTACCGGGACGTCAAAGTCATAGATGTCGCCCGGAAGGCGGGCACTTCGCCCGCCACCTTCTACCAGTACTTCCCGGACGTCGAGGGCGCCGTCCTGGAGGTCGCCGACCAAATGGCCACCGAGGGCGCCGGGTTGACCGAGCTCGTGGAGGGCCGCAGCTGGGTCGGCAAGGCCGGCTGGCAGACGGCGCAGGAACTCGTCGACGGGTTCCTGGAGTTCTGGCGGCGCAACGACGCGATCCTGCGGGTCGTCGACCTCGGTGCGTCCGAGGGGGACAAACGCTTCTACAAGATCCGTATGAAGATCCTGAACTCGGTCAACAACTCCCTGACCGAGTCGGTCACTCAGTTGCAGGCCAAGGGCAAGGTCGACAAGGACGTCAACCCGGCCGCGGTGGCGGGTTCGATCGTCGCGATGCTCGCGGCGGTGGCCTCGCACCAGAAGGGTTTCCAGACCTGGGGCGTCAAGCAGGCCGAACTCAAGCCGAACCTCGCCCTGTTGGTGCATCTGGGTGTGACCGGCAAGAAGCCGACGAAGTAGCTCCCCGATTTTGAGCAAGTCCTGTCTGGCAGGCGGTGACTCACCCGACGTGGGCCGCCGCATGCCGTGCTACGCGGGCAGCGGACGATCCCGTACGACGTGCTTCATCACCAGCGTCGAGGTGAGCCGCTGCACCCCCGGCAGGGTCGCGAGCCGCTCGTCGTACAGCCGCTGGAAGGCGGCGAGGTCGGCCGTGGCCACCCGCAGCAGGTAGTCGGGCTCGCCGAACAGCCGTTGCGCGTCCAGGACATGGGGGATGTCCGCGATCGCCCGCTCGAATTCGGCAACCGTGTCCCGGTCCTCCTGCCGCATGGACACGAAGACCAGCGCCTCGAAGGTCAGCCCCACCGCCGCCGGCTCCACCACCGCCCGGTAGCCGCTGATCGCCCCCGAGCGCTCCAGTTCCCGCAGCCGCCGGTGGCACGGCGAGACGCTCAGCCGCACCCGCCCGGCCAGCTCGGTCACGGTCAGCCGCCCATCCTGCTGCAGCTCGGCAAGAATCTTCCGGTCCACGTCGTCCATAGAGAAGATATTTGCTCACAACTCGCGATCATGAGCAAACTTCGACAACACTTTCGGGCCATTCCCGCCTAATGTCCCCACCATGGACTCCGGACTGCTCCTCTCCTTCCTCGCCATCGACCTGCTGCTCGTCTGCGTACCGGGCGCCGACTGGGCGTATGCGATCTCCGCCGGGCTGCGCGAGCGCTCGCCGGTGATGGCGGTGACGGGCCTGGTCACCGGGTACGCGCTGCACACGGTCCTCGCGGTGGCCGGCCTCGCGGTGCTGGTGGCGAGCGAGCCGGGTCTGCTGACCGCGCTGACCGCGGCCGGCGCCGCGTACCTGGTCTGGCTGGGCTGGAGCGTGCTGCGCCGCCCGGGTACGCCGGGGACCTCCGAGGAGGCCGTGACCCCGAGCAGTCCGGCCCGCGTCTTCCTGCGCGGCGCCACGATCAGCGGCCTCAACCCCAAGGGCCTGCTGCTCTACCTCTCCGTCCTGCCCCAGTTCCTGGTGACCAAGGGCGACCACCTGCCGGTCCCCGCCCAGACCGCCGTCCTGGGTCTGCTCCACATGGCGTGCTGCGCCGCCGTCTACCTCACCGTGGGCCTCGCCGCCCGCGCCGTCCTCGGCGCCCGCCCGGCCGCCGCGCGGGCGGTCACCCGCACGTCCGGCGCGGCCATGCTCGGAATCGGTGCCTTCCTGCTGGTACAGCGCCTGGCGACGCTGTAGCGGTCACGGCCGCCCGGGTTCCCCGTCCCTGCGGACGATCCTGAAGAGCCGGATCTCCCGCTCCACCCGGGCCTGATACGTGGCGTACGGCGGCCAGAACCGGAGCACCGTCTTCCAGGTGGCCGCCCGTTCCTCGCCCTCCAGCAGCCGGGCCGTGACGGGGAAGTCGGTGCCCTTCCAGCTGACCTCGGCGTCCGGGTGGGCCAGCAGGTTGGCGGTCCAGGCCGGATGGCCGGGGCGGCCGAAGTTGGAGCCGATGAGGACCCAGGTACGGCCGCCGTCCTCGGGCATGCACGCGAGCGGCGTGCGGCGCGGCAGCCCGCTGCGGGCGCCCGTCGAGGTCAGGATCACGCCGGGCAGCATCTGGGCGCTGAGCAGCACTTTCCCGCGGGTGAGCCGGTGGACGGCACGGTCGAGCGCGGGGATCAGATGGGGGGCGACCTTGGCGAAGCCCCGGGTCGACGACACCTTCTGCACGAGCCGCACGCCGATCACACCGCCACCTCCCGGGCCTCGGACGTCACGAAGAGCCGGGCCCGGTCGGCGGCCTGCGCCCGCAGCCGGTGCACCGGCCCGAAGAGCAGCTCGTCGCCGGCGGCCCGCTTGAAGTACAGGTGCGCCTCGTGCTCCCAGGTGAAACCGATGCCGCCGTGCAGCTGGATCCCCTCGGCGGACGCGATCCGCAGCGCCTCCAGGGCCTGCGCGAGGGCGAGGCGCTCCGCGGATGGAGCCGCGCCATCGACACGGCCCGCGCCGCTTGGGGGCGTTGCAGCCCACGCCGCGTAATAGGCCGCCGAGCGTGCCGCCTGCACCGCCACATACACATCCGCCAGCCGGTGCTTCACCGCCTGGAACGACCCGATGGCCCGCCCGAACTGCTCCCGCTGTCCGACGTACTCCACAGTGCGCTCCAGCGCCCGGTCGGCGGCGCCCACGGCCTCACAGGCGAGGACGGCGGCGACCGCTTCCCCCGCACCGGCCAGGGCACCCAGCACGTCAGTACCGTCCCCCTCCCCCAGCAACTCGGCCTCCACATCCCGCAGTTGCACCCGCCCCTGCGGCCGGGTGGCGTCCAGAGCGGTCTGCCGTACCCGTACGACCCCCGCCGCGTCACCCTGCACCAGGAACAGCAACGTCCGCGACCGGGCGAACCCCCCGGCGTGCGCGGCGACCAGCAGCAGCCCCGCGCTGTGCCCGTCCAGCACCTGGTCGACCTGCCCGTACAGCCGCCACCCGCCCTCGACCTGCCGCGCCTGCACACCGCCGGCACGTCCGCCGCCGGCCCAGTCACCCCCGTTGCCGCCGGTCAGCGCGAGCGCGGCGGCCAGCGCGGTGCCCGGGACGGCGAGGGTGGCGGTGAGCGCGCCGGAGGCGAGGCGGGGCAGCAGCGCGGCGCGCTGGGCCTCGGTGCCGAGGGCGGCGATCAGGGGTGCGGCGAGGACGGCGGTGGCGAGCAGCGGGGAGGGGGCCAGCGCCCGGCCCGTCTCCTCGCAGGCGAGGGCGAGTTCGGTCGCCGTACAGCCGACACCGCCGTACGCCTCGGGAAGGGCCAGCCCGGGCAGGCCGAGCTGTTCGGCGAGGGCGGTCCACAGGGCCGGGTCGTGTCCGGCGGGGGTGTCGACTGCGGCGCGCAGTTCGCGGGGGCCGCAGCGGCTGTGAAGCAGCTCGCGGAGGGTGCGGCGGATCTCGTCCTGCTCGGGGGTGAAGCTGGCGTCCATGGGCTCTTGCCTCCGGCTCTTCCCTCCAGATCTGACGGACCGTCATATTAGGAGGGTGGCAGCGAGATGCACAGAGGTGGGAAGCAACGGGACTGGAGGCCTCACATGACTGCCGGGAGCCGGAACGTAGCCGTGGTCGGAGTGGCCCTGGCCGACTGCGGCCGCGTGGACGACGCGACCCCGTACGCCCTGCACGCCCAGGCGGCCCGCCGCGCCCTGGCCGACGCGGGACTTGGCCGGGAGGTGGTGGACGGCTTCGCGTCCGCCGGGCTCGGCACCCTCGCCCCCGTCGAGGTGGCCGAGTATCTGGGCCTGCGCCCCACCTGGGTCGACTCCACCTCCGTCGGCGGCTCCACCTGGGAGGTGATGGCCGCCCACGCGGCGGACGCGATAGCGAGGGGGCACGCGAACGCCGTCCTCCTCGTCTACGGCTCGACGGCCCGCGCCGACATCAAGGCGGGGCGGCGGACGGGGAACCTGTCCTTCGGCTCCCGGGGCCCCCTGCAGTTCGAGGTCCCCTACGGTCACACCCTCATCGCCAAGTACGCCATGGCCGCCCGCCGCCACATGATCGAACACGGCACGACCATCGAGCAGTTGGCCGAGGTGGCCGTCCAGGCGAGGGCCAACGCGGCCCTGAACCCGGACGCGATGTTCCGCGACCCGATCACCGTCGACGACGTCCTGGACGGGCCGATGATCGCGGACCCCTTCACCAAGCTGCACTGCTGCATCCGCTCCGACGGCGGGGCGGCGGTGCTGCTGGCGGCCGAGGAGTTCGTACGGGACTGCCGTACGGCCCCGGTGTGGGTGCTCGGCACCGGGGAGCACGTCTCGCACGCGGCGATGTCGCAGTGGCCCGACTTCACGGTGGGCCCGGCGGCGGTCAGCGGACGCCTCGCCTTCGAGCGGGCCGGGGTGCGCCCGGAGGAGATCGACTTCGCCGAGATCTACGACGCGTTCACCTACATGACCCTGGTGACGCTGGAGGACCTCGGCTTCTGCGGGAAGGGCGAGGGCGGGGCGTTCGTGGAGAAGGGGCGGCTGCTGGTGCGGGGCGGGGAGCTGCCGGTCAACACCGACGGGGGCGGGCTCTCGGCCCAGCATCCCGGGATGCGGGGACTGTTTCTGCTGGTGGAGGCGGTGCGGCAGCTACGGGGCGAGGGCGGGGAGCGTCAGGTGCGGGGGCGGGGCGGGGCGTTGCCCCGTCTGGGTGTCGCTTCGGCGACCGGGGGATGGTTCTGCTCGTCGGGGACGTTGGTACTGGGGAGGGATTGAGCCGATCGAATCGAGAGGACTGAAGGCATGGCCCTGACCCGAGAAGAACGCGAACAGTTCCTTGCCGAGCCCCATGTCGCCGCACTGTCCGTCGACGCCGGCGCGGGGCGCGCGCCGCTGACCGTGCCGGTCTGGTACCAGTACGCGCCCGGCGGCAACGCATGGGTCCTGACCGGACTGCATTCCCGGAAGAACCAGCTCATCCAGGCGTCCGGCCGGTTCACCCTGATGGTCGACCGCGTCGAACCCACCGTCCGGTACGCGTCGGTCGAGGGCCCGGTCATCGACACGATCCCCGCCACCCTGGAAGAGCTCCGGGAGGTCGCGGCCCGCTATCTCCCGGCCGAGAAGGTCGACGGATATGTCGACTTCGCCTGGAAGAACCACGGCGAGCAGATCGTCGTCCACATGCGGCCCGAACGCTGGGTTTCGTCCGACCTCGGTCAGCTGTGAGCCCGTGAGACCACCGCGGCACGTGACAATCGACGCATGGGAGATGACCTTCTTCATGAGCTGCTGAGGTCGCTGCGGGTGTGGGACCCGGCGGTCACCGAGCTGCCTGCCTTCGAACCGGCCACCGCACCCGCCGACCCGCTCGCCCTGTTCACGGCCTGGTTCGCCGAGGCGGTGGCGGCGGGGCAGACGGAACCGCACACCATGTCCCTCGCCACGGCCGGCGAGGACGGCCTGCCGGACGTACGGACGGTGATGCTGCACGGCGCCGACGCCTCCGGCTGGTCCTTCGCGACCCACGTCGACAGCCGCAAGGGCCGCCAGCTGACGGCCCGCCCGTACGCGGCCCTCGGCTTCTACTGGCCGGCCCAGGGCCGCCAGGTGCGGGTACGGGGCCCCGTGACCGCCGCCCCCGCCCAGGACGGCCAGGCCGACCTGCACGCCCGCTCGACCGGCGCGCTGGCGGCGGCACTGACCGGCCGCCAGAGCCAGGTCCTGGGCTCACTGGAGGAGTTGGCGCGAGCCTCCGAGTCGGCCTGGGAACGGGCGGGACGCGAGCCCGACGCTCCCGTGCCGACGTGGACGCTGTACCACGTGCGCCCCGACGAGGTGGAGTTCTTCCAGGGGGACGCGGGGCGCCGGCATGTGCGGCTCGACTACCGGCGGGCGGAAGGCGGTTGGGCCAAGGAGCTGCTGTGGCCCTAGAAGCCCGGCGGGCGCATCGGCCGCGTTGCTACTGCGCCTGCTCGCGGAGGCGGATTCCGTTGACGGCGGTGTCGAACACCGGCCGGTACTCGCTCCACTGCGCGTTCGGCGCGGAGAGATAGATGACGTACTGCGTGTCGTCAGCACCGCCGAAGGCCAGCTCGACCGCCCGGAACTCCCGCACCTTGCCCTGGAAGGTGAACTCCCAGTACCCGGCGGTCCGTCCCCGGAACGTCGTCGGGCTCATCCTGACCCGCTCGTAGCCGGGGTTGTCGCGGCGCGTCTGTGCCTCTTCGGTCTCACGCCAGTGCCGCAGCGGATCGGACCCCGCGAACCCGACCATCTCGACCCGCAGGCCCACCAGCCCGGACGGATCGATGTAGGCGACTTCACCGCCGGGGATCTTCTTGGCCGTCCAGCCGTCCGGCACGGGCACGGAGAAGCCCTGGCCGGCCTTCACGAGGTGGTATCCCTCGGGAACCGGCGACGGGGAGTCGCCGGGCCGCGGGGAGCCGGAAGGGCCCGGCGAACCGGGAGCGCTGCTGGAGGTGTCGCCCGCGGACGGCACGCCGCTCGGCGAATCGGCCTCGCCGCCGGGCCTCAGCAGGACCGCGCCCGTCGCGGTGCCGGCGACGACGAGCGCCGCTGCGATCCACAGGGCGGTACGGCGGCCGCGCTTGCGCACCGGCGCGACGGGCGTGGTGTCGACGTGGGGGGCGATGTCGGGCTGGGGGTCGGTGTCGAGGTCGCGGTCGCGGTCGGGCACACGCTCCGGTCGCGTGGGCGGATCGGACCGGACGGTCACCTCGCCGGCCGCACGGCTCAGAAGGCGCTCGGCCGCGTGCGCGTCCATGCGCCGGTGGGGCTCCTTCACCAGCAGCCCCTCGATCACCGGGGCCAGGTCCTCGGCGTTGCGCGGGGGGTCGTAGGTGTCGGTGGCGATGGCGTACGCCGTCTCGATCGCCGTGTCCCGGCCGAACGGGGGCCGTCCCTCGACCGCCTCGTACAGCGTCGCTCCGAGCGACCACAGGTCGGAGGCGGGGCCGGGCTCGGCGATCTTGCTGCGCAGCCGCTCCGGCGCGAGGTACTGGATCGAACCGACGAGTTCCCCGGTCCTGGTCAGGGAGGGCGATCCGGACTCCACCGCGATCCCGAAGTCGGTGAGGACGATGCGGCCGTCGTTCCCGAGCAGCACGTTGGCGGGCTTGACGTCCCGGTGCAGCACGCCGACATCGTGCGCGGCGCGCAGTGCGGCGGCCATGCTGCGGCCGATCCGGGCGGCCTCGCCCGGCGGCAGCGTGCCCTGCTTCTTCAGGACGTCGCCGAGCGTGAGCGAGGGGATGTGCTCCATGACGATGCACGGCAGGCCCTCGTCGTCGACGACGTCGTGCACGACGATCACATGGGGGTGGGTGATCCGGGCGGCGCTGCGGGCCTCACGGCGAGTGCGCTCGTAAAGACGCTGGACCTCGTCGTCGTGCAGATGCGGCGGGACGTGCAGCTTCTTGAGGGCGACGTGCCGGTTGAGCAGTTCGTCCTCGGCCCGCCACACGGTGCCCATGCCGCCGCGTCCGACGCGCTCCACCAACCGGTAGCGGTTGGCTATGAGCCGCCCCAGTTCGGACGCCCTCCCCGAATCGGACACCGTGAGACCTACTTCTCCCCGTACACCGAGCACTTTCGAACAGATTGCAGATGCACCTTAGCGCGCGCGGATTCCACGGCCAGGGGGGCCAGGAACGCCTAGACGCCCCGGGTCCCCCGGAAGTCGTACGCGGCGAAGTCGGCCACCGCCCGGTACCCGATGCGCTGGTAGAGGCTGTTGCTCGTCTGGTTGGCGAGGTCCGTGAAGAGCAGTACCTCGCGCACTCCGGAGGCGAGCACGGCCCGGCTGACCTGGGCCGTGACCGCGCCCGCGTAGCCGCGTCCGCGCAGGTGGGCCGGGGTGTAGACGGGGGCGACCCGGACCTGGCCGGCGACCACCGGGGTCACGCCGGCCATGGCGAGGGGGGTGCCGTCGGCGTCCTCCCAGAAGGTGATGCCTCCGTAGGAGATCCGCGAGTCGGCCCACGCGGCGGCGTCACGGGCGGCGTGGTCGCCGACGGCCTCGATGAACTCGCCGTACCAACGCGTCAGTTGCTCCCGGTCCTCCTTGCCTGCGACCCGCGCCCGGCCGGCCGGGAGGGACTGCGGCAGGGCCAAGTTGCCGAGCCGGTACAGGCGTTGGCTCTGGCCGACCGCGGCCCGGCCGCCCGCGTGCCGGCGCCAGGCGGCGGCGAAGGCCTCGGCGGTCTCGCGCGCCGCGATGACGCCGGGGACCGAGTGACCGAGGGCGACCAGGTGGGCGGCGAGGGAGTCGGCCTCGTCGGGGGTGAGCGGGGTGACGTTCAGCCGGTAGGGCGGGGTGCGGAAGTAGGCGGCCCGTACCTGCCCGCCCACCTCCAGCACCCCGAAGACCGGCGCCTCGTCGCCGTACGCACGCAACCCGCTGGTGCGCAGCGTCTCGGTCACCGTCAGGACGACGGTGTGCAGATCGGGGCGTGAGCGCAGGAAGCCACCGGCGTGGGAGAGGAAGCCGGTGAGATCCTGGGTGCAGTACCAGTCGTCCGGGCGCATACCTCATGATCCCGCGCCCCGGCGCCGACTGTGCACCCTTTTCCGCTGTGGACACCAACCCGATACAAGACCCCACTCCCAGGCGGGGGTTGAGGGGCTCGGGGTTCACGGGTCCGCGGGTCTACAGGTTGACGTTCGAGTCCGAGTCCCGGCCCCTGGCCGGGTCCGGGTCCGTCGCCAGCCGCGCGTGCATATGGACGTCCCGGTACGCGTCCTGCCGCCCCGCCTCCCACATCGCGCCGCGCAGGGTCCCCTCGTACCGGAAGCCGCACCGCTCGGCGATACGGCAGGAGGAGTCGTGGCCGACGGCATGGCCGAGTTCGAGACGGTGCAGGGCCAGGCCGGGCTCGGCGAGGGCCCATTGGGCGACGAGGGTGAGCGCGTGGGTGGCGACACGGCGGCCGCGGGCCTCGGGGAGGACCCAGTAGCCGACGCGGGCGGAGCGCATGATCCAGTCGATGACGTTGACGGCGACATGTCCGACGGGGGTGCCGGTCGTCGCGTCGGTGACGCAGTACGCCGCGGAGGCGCCCTCCCACATGTTCCGTGCCGTGTCGCGGAGGGATTCCCGGGCGCTGTCGAGGTCCGTCGTGATCCGCAACGGGGTGTTCCAGCGCCGGAATTCCGGGTCGCTGCGGCCCCGGAACCAGGCCGCCGCGTCGTCCTCGGAGTCCGGGTCCCAGGGGCGCAGGCGCAGGCCGTGGCCGTGCAGGTCGGGGTGGGGGTACGAGTGGCCGGCGGGGCGTATGTCGGGGTGAGGCATACGGCCATTGAAACCCGCGGCGGTCAGCCGGCAGCGCGGAACACCGGTACCCCGTCCCGGAAAACGACCGACAATTCCATCCCGGCCCGCAGCCGACCGGCGTCCGCGCACTCCACGACCTCGGTCATCATCCGCGGCCCCTCGGCGAGATCGACCACGGCGGCGACGTACGGCGTCCGCTCCCCGAAGGGCGGCAGGTCGTTGCGGTGCACGACGGACCAGGTGTAGAGGGTGGCCCGGCCGCTCGCGGGCTCCCACGCCACGTCCTCGCTCCAGCAGTGGGGACAGAACTCGCGGGGGTAGTGGTGGGCGCGGACGCAGGCGCGGCACCTGCGGATGAGCAACTGCCCCTGCGCCGCCGCGTCCCAGTAGGTGCGGGTGAAGGCATCGGCCTCCGGGATGTCGTATCGCTGCCCGCTCATCAGCGCTCCCCCATCAGAACAGACCCGTCATAACAACCCCGTCAGAACAACCCCAGCGCACTGTCCACCGACCACGACTGCCACGACATCCCGAACAGCGCGACCACCGAGATCAGCGCCATCATCGAGTTCTGCCCCTGCTCGCCCCAGTCGTGGATCATGAGCGTGAAGTAGAGGACGTTGAGCAACAGCCCGCCGACGAGGGCGATCGGGGTCAGAAACCCGAGGATGAGCCCGAACCCGAGTGCGAACTCCGCGTACAGGACGACGTACGCCATGGTCCGCGGCCGGGGTGTCACGACGGCCTCGAAGCCGGACCGTACGGCGTTCCAGCGGTGCTTGGCCGCCACGTCCGCGGCCCATGAGATCCCGGCCCCCTCGAACCAGCTCTTCTTGTCCTTGTGCCGCCAGCTCTCCAGCCACCACACCCCGAGGCCTATGCGGAGCACGGCCAGCCATTCCGCACCTGTGAGCCAGATCGCGTCCATGGATCTGACGGTACGTCAGATAAGAGGAGCCTGACAATCGCCTGTGCATCCCGGATGAGTCCCATGGATTGTTGGCAATCTTGTCCACAGTTTGGCTAGGTTCGCAGAGACGCAAGCCGAGGACACCGAGTGAGCCGAGGGAGCCGGACGTGAGGCACAGGGCAGTCAAGCGCAGGAGTGTGGTCATGGGGATCGGGGCGACCGCAGGGATCGCGGCGGCCGGGGGCATCGCCCTGACCGCGCAGGCGTCGAGCGGGTCGAGCGCGTCGGGATCCTCCGGGTCGTCCTCCGGGTCGTCCTCGTCCCACGCCCTGGTCTTCGACAAGGACGCCTACTCGACCCTGACGACGACCATCACGGACGCCGACGGGGCCGACCACGAGGTGGAGTACCGCTTCTACAAGGCCATCACCTACGTCGCGAAGCCGGTCGACGAGAAGTACCAGAGCCTGAACGTGAGCGTCCCCGTGAAGATCGACGGTACGGCCGTCGACGCCACGCACGCCCCGGTCCTGTTCGCCAACTCGGTCGGCGGCTACATGCCGTCGTCGGTCGCGGACGCGACGGGCGTGGGCGGCGGCGGAACGACCGGGGCGCCGGGTGGGGGCGCGCCGAACGCCTCCGCGTCGCCGAGCGCCTCCACGTCACCGGCCTCCACATCGGCCGCGGGCGAGGTCGCCTCCGGCGGCAACGGCATGGTGAACGCCCAGGGCGCAATGGTCAGCCTCCCCAAGCTGGCGCTCGCGGCCGGTTACGTCGTCGTCGAGCCCGGCGCCCGCGGCCGTACGCTCAAGAACTCCGCCGGCGAGTACTACGGCGTCGCCCCCGCGGCGATCGTCGACCTCAAGGCCGCCGTCCGCTACGTGCGGTTCAACGAGGGCCGCATACCCGGCAACGTCGACCGCATCGTCTCCTCCGGCACCAGCGCGGGCGGCGCCCTGTCCTCCCTGCTCGGCGCGTCCGGCGACAGCCCGCTCTACGACAGGCACCTCAAGGCGATCGGCGCGGCCGACGCGAGCGACGCCATCTTCGCGACCGGCGCCTGGTGCCCGATCACCGACCTGGAGCACGCCGACGGCGCCTACGAGTGGAACTGGGGCTCCAACGCGACGAGTTCCGGCGCCAAGGTCGACCAGACGGTGTCGAAGGAGCTGCAGTCGCAGTTCGCCGAGTACCAGGCGTCGCTGAAGCTGAGGGGCCTCGGCGGCTTCGGCACGCTCACCGCCCGCAATTACGACGAGTACCTGGTCAAGCAGTACCTGGAGCCGTCGGCGACCAGGTACCTGACGGCCCTGTCGAAGGCGGACCGCGAGTCCTACCTCGCCTCCAACACCTTCATCACCTGGTCCGGCGGCAAGGCGGCCTTCTCCTGGGCCGACTTCCTCACGCACGTCGGCGCCCGCAAGAAGGCCGCGCCGTCCTTCGACGCCTTCGACCTGTCGACGGGCGAGAACAACCTGTTCGGCCTCGGCACCACCCAGGCCCGCCACTTCACCGCCTACGGCGCCCAGAACGACACCACGGGCCTGAACAGCAAGCGGGTGCCGAGCGACATCCCCGACACGCTGCGGCTGATGAACCCGATGCCCTTCCTGGTCGCGAAGCCCAACCCGCACCGCACCAAGCACTGGTGGATCCGCCTCGGCACCAACGACTCCGACACCTCCCACACCGTCTCCGCCAACCTCGCCGCCGCCGCCCACACCCTCGGCGACGACGTAAGCCACCTCTACTACTGGGACGAGGGCCACGGCGCCAACTCGGACCCGGGCGACTTCATCGAGTGGATCGCCGGGATCAGCGGCTACAAGGGCACGCGGTCCGGGTCCGCCGGGTAGCCCGCTGAAGCAGCCCCCTCGGGCAGCCCTCTCAGCCAGCCCTTTCGAGCAGCCCTTTCGAGGCCGGGCAACCGGTCCCTCAGGACGCGGTACCGGTCTCCCGTCATGACTCGGCCACCGCCCCAGGACGCCGAGTCCCGCCATGCCTGTGGGGGCTCGGCGTCCTGTCACACCATCCGTCCTGTCACGCCATCCCCACCCCCACCCCACCCTCACAACCAGGAGACCTACGCCACAGATCCCACCCACCCCTCCTACAGCCGTGATCGATCCGCAACCAATTCCGGTCTTGACCGAGACCCATCAACCGGCTGCGTGATTACGCTCGCGAACATGGCCGACTCCATAGCGTCCCCGACCCCCACGGACCGCCCCGTCTACGTCATCGGCGGCGGCCCCGGCGGACTCTCCGTCGCGCACGCGCTGCGCGCCCGGGGACTGCGTGCGGTGGTGCTGGAGAAGTCGGACCGGGCCGGCGCCTCCTGGCGGCGCCACTACGACCGGCTCCATCTGCACACCACCCGACGGCTGTCGGGCCTGCCCGGGCTGCCGATGCCGCGTCGGTTCGGGCGTTGGGTGGCCCGGGACGACGTGTCGCGCTACCTGGAGAAGTACGCGGAGTTCCACGACCTGGAGATCGTCACCGGCGTCGAGGTCTCCCGCGTCGAGCCCGCCCCCGACGGCTCCGGCTGGCTGCTGCACGCCACCGGCGGCCGTGAACTGACCGGCGCCGCCGCCGTCGTGGCCACCGGCCACAATCACACCCCGCGCATCCCGGACTGGCCAGGCCTGGACACCTACAGCGGTGAGTTCCTGCACGCCGGCGAGTACCGCAACCCGGCACCCTACGCCGACCGCGACGTCCTGGTCGTCGGCATCGGCAACACCGGTGCCGAGATCGCCGTGGACCTGGTGGAAGGCGGCGCCTCGCGGGTGCGGCTGGCCGTGCGTACGGTCCCGCACATCGTGCGCCGCTCCACCGCCGGGTGGCCCGCCCAGCGCACCAGCATCCTCGTACGGCGGCTGCCGGTCGGGCTCGTCGACCGGCTCGCCAGGCCCGTGGCGAAGCTGAGCGTGCCGGACCTGTCGGCCCAGGGGCTGCCGCGCCCCGAGACCGGGCTCTACAGCCGGGTCAAGGAAGGCGCGATCCCGGTCCTCGACGTCGGCCTCATCGACGCCGTACGCAAGGGCCGCATCGAGATCGTGGCCGCCGTCGACGGCTTCGAGGACGGGAAGGTCCTCCTCGCCGACGGCACCCGCGTCTCGCCGGACGCCGTCATCGCGGCCACCGGTTACGTCCGTGCCCTGGAAGGCCTCGTGGGCCACCTCGACGTCCTCGACGCCCGCGGCAAACCGGTCGCCCAGGGTGCCCGCACCCCCGCCAACGCCCCCGGCCTGTACTTCACCGGCTACACCAACCCCATCAGCGGCAACCTCCGCGAGATGGCTATCGATGCGCAGAGAATCGCGAAGGCCGTCGCCCGCGGCGCTGACGGTGACAGGGACGGCGGCCGACGGGTCTCCCGGCTGCCGGTCTGACCCTGGGCCCTCCGGCCTCCTCCTCCCTCGAACACCTCAACTCCCTTGCGTAGATCACGCGTTACTTGAGGGCCAGAAGTTACGCAAGGGCTGTACCGCGCCACTGCACGGAGCCAGAATGTGAGCCCTGTTCACCTTTCCGGCTCCACTCCCTCTCGCTACGACGGAGGACGCACGTGGCAAGCGAAAGACAACTCCCCCGGGTTTCCCGGACCCCTGGAGCTTCCCGGACCTCCGGGGCTTCCGGGACTTCCCCGACCCCCAAGGCCCGCACAGCCCCCAAGACCTCCAAGACCTCCAAGACCTCCAAGACCTCCAAGACCCCCAAGCTCTCCCGGCGTTCCCTCCTCGGCAGCGCGGCCGCCGCAGCCGGTGCCGCGACTCTCACCGTGACCGGCGCCGGTACCGCCTCCGCGGCCGCCCGCGACGTGGATGTCGCGATCGTCGGCGCCGGCCTGGCCGGACTCACCGCGGCCCGCGACCTGGTGGCGGCCGGCAAGTCGGTCGTCGTCCTGGAGGCCCGGGGCCGGGTGGGCGGCCGGGTGCTGGGGCTCGACCTGGCGGGCGGCGGCGTCACCGAGGGCGGCGGTGAGTTCATCGGCCCCACCCAGGACCGCATCAAGGCCCTCGCCGACTCCCTCGGCGTGGAGACCTTCACCACCTACAACACCGGCAAC
Source organism: Streptomyces sp. NBC_01017 (assembly GCF_045162795.1). Taxonomy (NCBI): domain Bacteria; kingdom Bacillati; phylum Actinomycetota; class Actinomycetes; order Kitasatosporales; family Streptomycetaceae; genus Streptomyces; species Streptomyces sp. NBC_01017. Next base: position 6,148,051 of record NZ_CP108683.1, on the reverse strand, counting down.
AACCTCCTCTACAAGGACGGCAGGAAGACCCCCTACGCCACCGACGGCATCCTCGGCGCGGTCCCGCCCATCGACGCGGCCGGCCTCGCCAACGCCGCGATCGTGCAGGCCACGCTCAACGACCTGGCCAAGAAGATCCCGGTCGACGCGCCCTGGACGGCGGCGAAGGCCGACGAGTGGGACCGGCAGACCTTCGAGACCTGGCTGCGCGCCAACGCGGTCATCCCGTCGGCCAAGTTCCTCTTCGACGTGGCCTGTACGTCGATCTTCTCGGCAGAGCCCCGTGAACTCTCCCTCCTGTTCGTCCTCTTCTACATCGCCGCCGCCGGCAACGCGTCCGCCCCCGGCACCCTGGAACGCCTCACCGAGACCGCGAACGGCGCCCAGGAACTGCGCTTCGTCGGCGGCTCCCAACTGGTGCCCGTCAAACTCGCCGCCGCCCTCGGGGACCGGGTGGTGCTGAGCGCCCCGGTGCGCACGATCAGCAAGTCCGGGGGCAGTTACGTCGTCACCGCCGACGGCATCACCGTCACGGCCAGGAAGGTCGTCGTCGCCGTACCCCCGCCCCTCGCCGCCCGCATCACCTACGCGCCCCTTCTCCCCGCCGCCCGCGACCAGCTCACCCAGCGCCTGCCGATGGCCTCGGTCGGCAAGGCGATCGCGATCTACGACACCCCCTTCTGGCGCGCCGACGGCTTCAACGGCCAGGTCGTCAGCGACACCGGCGTCATCAGCTCCACCTTCGACAACTCCCCGCCCGACGCCTCCTACGGCGCTCTGATGGGCTTCATCGAGGCCGACGAGGCCCGCAAGCTGGACGCGGCGAGCGAGGCGGAGGTCCGGGCAGCCGTGCTGAAGGACTACGTGACGTACTTCGGCGAGAAAGCGGCCTCCCCCACCTCCTTCGTGCTGCAACGCTGGAACAACGAGGCCTACACCCGCGGCGGCCCCGTCTCCATCGCCGCCCCCGGCGTCCTGACCCGGTACGGACCCGCCCTGCGCGAGCCGGTCGGCGGTGTCCACTGGGCCGGGACGGAGACCTCCACGCACTGGATGGGCTTCATGGACGGGGCGGTGCGGTCGGGAGAGCGGGTGGCGAAGGAGGTGCTGGCGGTGCTGTGAGCGGGGGCCCGCAGACCGGCGCCTCCGACATCGCCTGCCGACATCGCGCCCAACTTTGCGTGCACAGCCGTTCCTGACATGGTGTCAGTTCCTTTAATCTGACACTGCGTCAGTTAATCGCTGTCACACAGGAGCGGGCGGACCGATGCTTGGATCAACCCACGGCACCCTCACCACCGACTCCCGCCGGGCCCGGGTCATCGCCTGTGGCGAGCAACCCGGGCCCGCCGTCCACGGCCGGCCGGCCGAGGTCGACGATCTCGACGTCAGCGGTCGTCCGCTGTACTGCGACGTGCCCGATCTGGGCCGCTTCTTCCGGCCGGAGTCGGTCGCCGTGATCGGCGCCTCGGACGCCGACGGCCGGCCGAACACCGGTGTCACCCGCCAGCTGATCGCCTGGTCCGAACGGGTCGGCGCCCGGCTCCATCCGGTGCATCCGAACCGTCCTTCGGTCTTCGGCATCCCCTGCTTCCCTTCCGTCGCCGACCTGCCCGAGCAGATCGATCTCGCCGTGCTGCTGGTCGCCGACCCCCTTCCGGTGGTCGAGGAACTGGCCGAGGCCAAGGTGAAGTTCGCCGTCGTCTTCGCCTCCGGGTTCGCGGAGACCGGCGAGGAGGGCGCCGCCGCACAGGACCGGCTCACCGCTGCCGTCGAACGGTCCGGCATGCGGCTGCTGGGTCCCAACACCAACCTCAACGCCTTCGAGCGGTTCCGGGACGACCTGGACGGTCCCGCGATCGCCCTGATCACCCAGTCCGGCCACCAGGGCCGCCCCGTCTTCGCCCTCCAGGAGCTCGGCATCCGTCTGACCCACTGGGCACCCACAGGCAACGAGGCCGACCTGGAGACCGCCGACTTCATCTCCTACTTCGCCGAGCAGCCCGACGTGGGCGCCATCGCCTGCTACGTCGAGGGCCTCAAGGACGGCCGCTCCTTCCTCCTCGCCGCCGATCGCGCCGCCCGCCGCAAGGTGCCCGTCGTCGCCGTGAAGGTGGGCCGCACCGAGACCGGCGCCCGCACGGCCGCCTCACACACCGGCAAGCTGACCGGCGCGGACACGGTGGTGGACGCGGCGATGCGGCAGTACGGGGTGATCCGCGTCGACGGTCTGGACGAACTCCAGGACACCGCGACCCTGTTGGCCCGTGCCCGGCCGCCCCGCGCCGACGGCGTCGTCGTCTATTCGATCTCGGGCGGCACGGGCGCGCACTTCGCCGACCTGGCGACCGAGGCGGGGCTGCCCCTGCCGGTGCTGTCGGAAGCCAGGCAGGCCGAGCTGCACCAGTGGATACCCGAGTATCTGAGCGTGGCCAACCCGGTCGACAACGGCGGGCACCCGGTCGGGGACTGGCGCGGCCGGAAGATCATCGACGCGATCCTCGACGACCCGCAGGTCGGCGTCCTGATCTGCCCGGTCACCGGGCCCTTCCCGCCCCTCAGCGACCGGCTCGTCCAGGACCTGGTGGACGCCGCCGAGCGGACGGACAAGCTAGTGTGCGTGGTGTGGGGGTCGCCGGTCGGCACCGAGCCGGCGTACCGAGACGTGCTGCTCGGCTCCTCGCGCGTGGCCACCTTCCGGACGGTGGCGAACTGCATCACCGCCGTCCGCGCCTACCTCGACCACCACCGCTTCGTCGCCGGCTACCGCTCCCCCTTCGACGAGGCCCCGCGCACGCCCTCGCCGTCCTTCCGCAAGGCGCAGGCACTGATACGTCCGGGCGAGCAGCTGAGCGAGCATGCGGCGAAGCAGCTGCTGCGGGCGTACGGGATCCGTGTCCCGCGCGAGCAGTTGGTGACCAGCGCGGCGGCTGCCGTACGGGCCGCGGGGCTGGTGGGCTACCCGGTGGTGATGAAGGCGTCCGGCGCGCGGATCGCCCACAAGACCGAGCTCGGCCTCGTCAAGATCGGACTGACCTCCGCCAGCCAGGTCCGGGACGCCTACCGCGAGTTGACCGACATCGCCCGCTACGAGGACGTCTCCCTGGACGGTGTCCTGGTCTGCCAGATGGTCGAGCGGGGCGTCGAGATGGTCGTGGGCGCCACGCACGACGACCTGTTCGGACCGACCGTGACGGTCGGGCTCGGCGGGGTGCTCGTGGAGGTACTCGGCGACACCGCCGTGCGTGTGCCGCCCTTCGGGGAGGAGCAGGCCCGGGACATGTGCGCCGAATTGCGCGGGCGGGCCCTCCTCGACGGGGTCAGAGGGCGGCCCCCGGCGGACCTCGACGCGCTCGTGGAAGTCGTCCTGCGTGTGCAGCGCATGGCGCTGGAGCTCGGGGACAACCTGGCGGAGCTCGACATCAATCCGCTGATGGTGCTGCCCAGGGGGCAGGGCGCGGTGGCGCTGGACGCGTTGGTGGTGTGCCGCTGACATGGGTGCCGACCGCAGGGATACCGACGGCAGGAATGCCGACCGCGCGCATACCGACGCTGAGATGGACATGCCCGATTCCCCCCGTGTGCCCGGAAATTCCGTCGATTCATTGGTACAGCACGCCACTGACAACCAGGTCTGCCGCATCACCCTCAACCGCCCCGAAACCCTCAACGCCATCACTCCTGACCAGCGAGAACACATCATCGAACTGCTCACCGACGCCTCCGCGGACCCCGGCGTACGGGCCGTCGTACTCACCGGAACGGGCCGAGGCTTCTGCGCCGGCGCCGACCTGCGGGGCGGGTCGGCGGCCGGCGAGCGGGTCCCCGGCGATGTCGCCCGCACGATCCGCCTGGGCGCCCAGCGGCTGATCTCGGCCGTACTCGACTGCGAGAAGCCGGTGATCGCGGCGGTGAACGGCACGGCGGCCGGCCTCGGAGCGCACCTCGCGTTCGCCTGCGACCTCGTACTGGCCGTCGAATCCGCCAAGTTCATCGAGGTGTTCGTACGACGCGGCCTCGTCCCCGACGGCGGTGGCGCCTATCTCCTCCCCCGTCTCGTCGGCCCCCAGCGGGCGAAGGAGCTGATGTTCTTCGGCGACGCGCTCACCGCCGCCGACGCGGAGCGGCTCGGGCTCGTCAACCGGGTCGTGCCCGACGGGGAGCTGGACAAGACGGCCAGGGAGTGGGCGGCCCGCCTCGCCACCGGCCCGACCCGCGCCCTCGCCCTCACCAAACAGCTCGTCAACGCCTCCCTCGACTCCGACCGCACCACCGCCTTCGCGGCGGAGGCTGCCGCGCAGGAGATCAACATGACGACGGAGGACGCCCGGGAGGGGGTGGCGAGCTTCGTGGAGCGCAGGAGCGCCGAGTACCGGGGGCGTTGAGTCCGGACTCAGCCCCGCACCAGGATCCACACCCAACTGTCATCCGGGTCGCCGAACCGGGCGAAGAGCTCGGGGGTGCTCTTTGTGCCGCCGATCCTCCAGTACGTCTGCCGCCCGCATCCGCTGTCGAGTCGTACGACTACGGCGTCACGGTCACCGACCCTGCCTGTCGACCAGTTACCGGTGCCCTCGCACACGGTGTAGGGCGGGTCGGCGAACCAGTCACCGGACTCGGACTCGGTGGGCAGCTCGGTGAGCTCGGCCTTGCCGCCGGGTTCCAGCCGCAGTGCGGCTCCGTCCGCGCCGCGCCAGACCCCGGTGAGCTGACCGGCGGACAGGGCAGGTGCCTGGTACCCGACGAGCCCCACGACGGTGGCCAGTAGTCCGCCGACGAACACCAGCAGGAAGAGGGTCACGGAGGCGAACAGCGAGGGGAGCCACACGGCCCAGAATCCCTGCGGGCGCCCCGTGACCCGCGCGCGTCTGCGGAAGTGTCCGAGGCCGAGCACCGGCAGCACGCCGAGGGCAGCGAGGAGAGTGGCCGTGATGAGGAACGGCCGGCTCCACAGCAGGGCGGTGACTGCCGCCCAGACGACCGCGAGCGCCACGGCGTACACCAGATGCCAGGCCCATGCGGGCCCGCGTACGCGGCGAGCGGTGACGCGGGCGAGATGGCCCGCGGGCACGATGTGAGCGACCGCGTGCGCCATGCCGACGAACGGCATCACCAGCGGCGTCACGAGGACCGCGACGGCCACGACCAGAACATAGAGGAAGCTGAACGAGCCGCCGTAGTCGTCGCCCTGCTGCGCCCCGGCCCAGCCCCACCAGATGAGGCCGATCGTCGGAAACTGAGCAGCACACACCGCGGCAGCAGCGTTCAGTTCGGCCAACGACCGGACCACATCGCCGGGTCTGTCACCCTCCGGATCGTCATCGGCTCTGTTTTCCCACCCCATACGCGCAGCGTACGCACGGTACGCGTGCGCCTTCGCACAGCCCTTCCAATCTGACACTCCGTCAGCTTCAATGGATGTCGTGATGGGACACGCAGGAATGGCCGCCGCCGCCGTCCGCTACCTCCGGTCGGCCGACGCCCCGCCCGTGGCGGCGCTGCCGCGCCCGGCGCTGCGCTGTGTCGGCGAGGACGAACGGGCGCCGGTCCCGCAGGCGGAGTTCCGGCGAGTGCTCGGGAACTTCGCGTCGGGGGTGGCCGTTGTCACGGCACCTGCCACCGCCACCGCCACCGATCCACAAGCCACCGCCGATGCCCCTCAGGGCGCGGCCCCCGCCGGTTTCGCCTGCCAGTCCTTCTCCTCCCTCTCCCTCGACCCGCCCCTGGTCGCCTTCATGGTCGGGCGTACGTCGACGACGTGGCCGCGCATCGCCCGCGCGGGCGTCTTCTGCGTGAACGTCCTGAGCGCCGGCCAGGGCGAGTTGTGCCGCGCCTTCGCGATGAGCGGCGCGGACAAGTTCGCTGGGGTCACGTACGACGCGGCCCCCGTGTCCGGCTCGCCCCGCCTTGCGGGCACGCTCGCGTGGATCGACTGCACGATCCACGCGGTGCACACGGGCGGCGACCACCTCATCGTCGTAGGACGGGTGGACGCCCTGGGGGCGAGCGAGGGCGACGAGGCACCGCTGCTGTTCCACAAGGGGCGGTTCCTCTAGGCAGCCCGCCGGACCGCCGATCCACACCGCCTGCCGCCGCGCCGCCTGCGCCGCACCGCCGGCCGATCCAGCCGTCAGGCCTCGGCCGCCCCCGGCGAGGCCGTCACGCCACCGCCACCACCGGCGGGGCCGGCTGTCGCCGGATCACCAGCGCCATCAGCGCCGCCGCCGCGCACAGCGCGCCCGAGGCGTACCAGACCATGTCGTACGTCCCGAAGACATCCCGCGCGACCCCGCCGAGGAAGGCCACCAGCGCGGCCCCGACCTGGTGGGAGGCGAGGACCCAGCCGAAGACGATGGCGCTGTCCTCGCCGTAGTGCTCCCGGCACAGGGCGACGGTGGGCGGGACGGTGGCGACCCAGTCGAGGCCGTAGAAGACGATGAAGAAGAGCATCGACGGGTGGACCGTGGAGGCAAGCAGCATCGGCAGGAACAGCAGTGAGATGCCGCGCAGGGCGTAGTAGACCGCCAGCAGTCGGCGTGACTCGAAGCGGTCGGTGAGCCAGCCGGAGGCGATCGTGCCGACCACGTCGAACACGCCGATGACCGCGAGCAGCGAGGCAGCCGCCGGGACGGGCATGCCGTGATCGTGGGCGGCGGGCACGAAGTGGGTCTGGATGAGGCCGTTGGTGGAGGCACCGCAGATCGCGAAGGTGCCGGCGAGCAGCCAGAAGGGGCCGGTGCGGGCAGCCGAGAAGAGCACCGTCACCGCCCGGCGCGCGGCGCCCCGGGCGGGGGGCGGCTTGGGCACGAACTCCTTCGCGCCGTACGGCTTCACGCCGACGTCGGCCGGGTGGTCGCGCAGCAGCAGCCAGACGAAGGGCACCACCGCGAGGGCCGCGAGGGCGACGGTGACGGCGGCCGGGCGCCAGTTGCCCGCCTCGACCATCAGGGCCAGCACAGGGAGGAAGATCAGCTGGCCGGAGGCAGACGCGGCGGTGAGGATGCCGGTGACCAGACCGCGGCGCTCGGTGAACCAGCGGTTGGTGACCGTCGCGGCGAAGGCCAGCGCCATCGAACCGGTGCCGAGGCCCACCAGCAGACCCCAGCACAGCAGCAGTTGCCAGGCTGCCGTCATCCACACCGTCAGGCCCGAGCCGATCGCGATCATGGTGAGTGCCACCGCGACCACGCGCCGGATGCCGAAGCGGTCCATCAGGGCCGCGGCGAAGGGGGCGGTCAGGCCGTACAGGGCCAGGTTGATGGAGACCGCGGCTCCGATCGTGCCGCGTGACCAGCCGAACTCGTCGTGCAGCGGGTCGATGAGCAGCCCCGGCACGGAGCGGAAGGCGGCGGCGCCGATGATCGTCACGAAGGCGACGGCGGCGACGAACCAGGCGCGGTGGACACGGCCACGACGGGGCCTCGGCGGGGACTGGTCGACGGCGGCGGCCTCGGTTGTCTGCGTCACGACAAAGAGCTTCGGGCCTGCGCCGCCGCGGATCCATTGGCCCGAAGGACAGCATTCGCTAGGATCGGGCCATGAGCCGTGAGCCGGAGTTCCGACCGCATCGCGTGGCCGTCCTCGCCCTGGACGGGCTGCTCCCCTTCGAGCTGGGCATCCCGCACCGCATCTTCGGCCGCCCCAAGGACGCCGAGGGACGGCATCTGTACGAGGTCGTCACCTGCTCGATCCGGCCGCCCGGCCCCGTCAGGACGGACGCCGACTTCGACATCCAGGTGGGCAGCGGCCCGGAGACGCTGGCCACCGCCGACACCGTGATCATCCCGGCGTCGTACGAGCTCGGCCCGGTCTTCGAGGAGGGCGTCCTGACCGGCGAGCTGGCCGCCGCGCTCGCCCACATCCGCCCCGGCACCCGGCTCGCCTCCATCTGCACCGGCGTCTACGTCCTCGCCGCCGCCGGGCTCCTCGACGGCCGCCCGGCCACCACGCACTGGGCCGACGCCGAGCGCTTCCAGCGGCTGTTCCCGAGGATCAAGGTCGACGCGGACGTCCTGTTCATCGACGAGGGCGACGTGCTGACCTCGGCCGGCGTCGCGGCCGGGATCGACCTGTGCCTGCACATGGTCCGCCGCGACCACGGCACGGCGATCGCCAATGAAGTCGCCCGCCGCACGGTCGTACCGCCGCATCGGGACGGCGGCCAGGCCCAGTACATCCACCGCCCGGTCCCCGACCCGCAGCAGGCGTCCACGACCAGCGCCCGCGCGTGGGCGCTGGGCCGCCTCCACGAGCCGATCCAGCTGCGGGACATGGCCGAGCAGGAGTCCATGTCGGTACGGACCTTCACGCGCCGCTTCCGCGAGGAGGCCGGCGTCAGCCCGGGCCAGTGGCTCACCCAGCAGCGCGTCGAACGTGCCCGGCATCTCCTGGAGTCCACCGACCTCTCGGTCGACCAGGTGGCCGCCGACGCCGGCTTCGGCACGGCCCAGTCGATGCGCCAGCACCTGCAGACGGCGCTCGGCGTCACACCCACCAACTATCGCCGCACCTTCCGCACCACAAGCCGGACCGACGCCCGGGCCACCAGCGGCACTTGAGCCGCTCCGCCGGGCACCCGGCCCCGCACGAACCGAACCTCAGAACGTGAGCACGCCCCGCGCCACCTTCCCCGCCTCCGCATCCGCCGCCGCCCTCTCGAACTCCTCGACCGGGTACGTCTGCGTCACCAGCTCGTCCAGCAGCAGTCGCCCGTCCCGGTACAGCTCGGCGTACAGCGCGATGTCCCGCTGCGGCCTGGACGAGCCGTACCGGCAGCCCAGGATGGACTTGTCGAGGTACATGGAGGACACGACGAAGGAGGCCTCGGCGCCGGCCGGCGGAACTCCCAGGAGAATCGCCTGCCCGTGCCGGTCGAGCAGGTCGACGGCCTGCCGGACGAGCTCCACCCGCCCCACGCACTCGAAGGCATGGTCCGCCCCCGTCGGCAGCAGTTCCCGCACGCCCTCGGTCGAGGTCAGAAAGTCGGTCGCCCCGAACTGCCGCGCCACCGCCTCCTTCGCCGGATTCGCGTCCACGGCGACGATCCGCAGCGCACCCGCGAGCCGCGCACCCTGAAGAACGTTGAGGCCGATACCGCCGGTGCCGATCACGACCACGCTGTCCCCGCGGTCCACCTTCGCCCGGTTGAGCACGGCGCCCACGCCCGTCAGCACCCCGCACCCGATGAGCGCGGCCGAGGGCATGGGGATGTCCTTCGGGATACGGACCACCTGCACGGCCTTCACCACGGTCCGTTCCGCGAAGGCGGAGTTGGACGCGAACTGGAACACCGCCTGCTCACCCCGCCGGAACGGCCGCCCCGGCCGCCCGATCGCCTGCCGGCACATCGTCGGCCGCCCCCGGTCGCACTCCGCGCACGTACCGCAGTTGGCGAGCGTGGACAGAGCCACATGATCCCCGGGCTCGACATGGGTGACGCCCACACCCACCGCTTCCACGACTCCCGCGCCCTCATGGCCCAGAACCACAGGAACCGGGAAGGGTATGGTCCCGTCCACCACAGACAGATCGCTGTGGCACAGTCCTGCCGCCGAGATCGCGACCAGCACCTCGCCGGGCCCGGGTTCCCGCACCTCCAGATCGTCCACGACCTGCACCTGCTTGCCGTCGAACAGCACACCGCGCATCAAACGACCCCCTTGGGCTCCCTGGGCAGACCGAGCACCCGCTCGGCGATGATCGTGCGCTGAACCTGATCGGACCCGCCGTAGATGGTGTCGGCCCGGGAGAAGAGGAACAGCTGCTGCGCCTCGTCGAGTTCATACGGCGCCGAGGGCGACCACTCCCCGGGCCCGACCCCGGCAGCCGCGCCCCGCACCAGCACCGCCAGCTCCCCGAGCCGCTGATGCCAGCCACCCCACAACAGCTTGGCCACGCTGGGCGCCCCCGCGTCCCCGGACCGCCCCAGTGTGCGCAAGGCGTTCCACCGCATCACCCGCAGCTCGGCCCACTGCCGCACAAGCCGCTCACGCACCACGGGGTCCTCGACCGCCCCCGACTCCACGGCGGCCCGCACCACCTGCCCCAGCTCCTCGGCGAACCCGACCTGCTGGGCCAGCGTCGACACGCCCCGCTCGAATCCGAGCAGACTCATCGCGACCTGCCAGCCACCGCCCTCGCCCCCGACGACATGCTCCACGCGCGCGTGTGCCCCGTCGAAGAACACCTCATTGAAGTCGCTGGTCCCCGTCAGCTGCCTAATGGGCCGCACCTCCATGCGCCCCGGCTGGTCCATGGGCACGAGCAGGAAAGTCAGCCCGCGATGCCGGCTCGACTCGGGGTCCGTGCGGGCGAGTACGAAGCACCAGTCGGCCTCGTGGGCGAGAGACGTCCAGATCTTCTGCCCGGTGACCCGGTACACCCCGTCCGACCCGAGCTCGGCCTTGGTCCGAATCCCCGCGAGATCCGACCCGGCGCCGGGTTCGCTGTACCCCTGACACCACAACTCGTCCCCGGCCGCGATGGCCGGCAGGAAACGCCCCTTCTGCGCCTCGGTCCCGTGCGCGACAAGAGTGGGCGCGAGAAGCTTCTCCCCGATGTGCCCGGACCGCGCCGGCGCACCCGACCGCGCGTACTCCTCGGCCCAGACGACCTGCTGGGTGAGGGTGGCGCTCCGGTTGCCGTATCCGCCCTCGTCCCAACCGAGCCCTATCCACCCGGCTTTGCCGAGCACGCGCTCCCAACCACGGCGATCCTGAGCGTCCTTGGCGTATTCATCGAGCCACGCCCGCGCTTCCGCACGAAACGCTTCGTCCTCCGCCGCGAACCCGAAGTCCATAGGGGTCTCCTTGTAGTTTCCGGCCAGGAACAACGCCCTTCCTCTGGGGGCGCGGGGCTGTATCGATACGCGTCTCCGCCGCGTGGGCGCCAGCTTTCGCCCTCGAACTCTCAGGCGTTGGGCCGCGCCCCCTCCGCCGCCGCCCGAGCCATCGCCTCCACCCGCTCCAGCATCGGCATCGGGTCCACCCCCACCGATCCCGGCAGGCACTCGGCAATCCGTTCCGGCGTCCAAGACCCGTCGGCATACGCGGCCCGCAGCTCCCGCGGCTGCGCCCACACCGCGATCTTCGGCCCGGCGACCGTGTAGACCTGCCCGGTCACCCCGTGCTCCCGAGCCGCGTCCGACAGCAGGTAGACCACCAGGGCCGCCACATCCTCCGGCTCCCCGATCTCCGCCAGCTCCATGGGAACGCCCGCCGACATCCGCGTACGAGCCACCGGCGCCACCGCATTGGCGGTCACCCCATACCGGTGCAGTCCCAGCGCAGCGCTCCGCACCAGCGAGATGATCCCGCCCTTCGCCGCGCTGTAGTTGGCCTGCGACACCGATCCCTGATGGTTCCCGCTGGTGAACCCGATCAGGGTCCCGGCCCGCTGCTTGCGCATGACCGCCGAGGCGGCCCGGAACACCGTGAACGTCCCCTTCAGATGAGTGGCGATCACCGGATCCCACTCCTCCTCGGTCATGTTGAACAGCATCCGTTCGCGCAGGATCCCGGCGACACAGACGACCCCGTCGAGGCGTCCGTACGACGACAGCGCGACGTCGACCAGCCGCTGCCCGCCCGCCATCGTGGAGATGTCGTCGACGACGGCGACCGCCTCCCCGCCCGTCGCCTCGATCTCCTTGACCACGGCCTCGGCGACCTCGCTCGTGGGTGAGCCGCCCTCCACGGACACCCCGTAGTCGTTGATGACGACCCGCGCGCCCTGGGCGGCAGCCGCGACGGCGACCGCCCGGCCGATGCCACGCCCGGCGCCCGTGACGGCGACGACCTTGCCTGCCAAGAAGTTCCCCATGCCCCGGCCCCTTCCCGCAGTTTCTGACGGTCCGTTAGATTCGACTTGATTCTACGACCCGTCAGATACACGGAGACAAGCCCCCGGGGAGTACTCATGTCACTGCCGGACGCGTTCCACGAGATCGCCAAGCGCGTGAACAACTGGGGCCGTTGGGGCGCCGACGACGAGATCGGCACCCTGAACCTGATCACCGACGAGGTGGTCCGCGAGGCCGCCGCCTGCGTCCGCACCGGCCGTCGCATCCCCCTCGCGCTGCCCCTCCAGCAGGACGGCGTGCAGACCGGGATGATCCCCGGACGCGTCAACCCGCTGCACGCCATGGTGCAGATCAACCAGGAGATCTTCGGCCCGGGAACCGTGGCCTGCAGCGACGACGCCGTGACCATGGGCCTGCAGGCCGCCACCCACTGGGACGCGCTCACCCATGTCTCGCACTCGGGCCGGCTCTACAACGGCCGCCCCGCCGACACCATCACCCCGCACGGCGGCGCCCAGTTCAGCGGCATCGACAAGGCGCGGCACATCGTCTCGCGCGGGGTGCTGCTGGACGTGGCACGCGCGCGTGGCGTCACACGGCTCGACGGCGGGCACGCGGTCACGCCGGAAGACCTGGAGGCGGCCGAGGAACTCGCGGGCACACGCGTGCGCGGCGGCGACATCGCGCTCGTACGGACAGGGCAGATCCAGGTCTATCTCGCCGGCGACAAGCACGCGTACGGCTATCCCTCGCCCGGTCTGTCGATCCGTACGCCGGAGTGGTTCCACGCGCGTGATGTGGCGGCCGTCGCGAACGACACCCTCACGTTTGAGATATTTCCGCCCGAGAAAGAGGATTTGTGGCTGCCCGTGCACGCGCTGGATCTGGTGGAAATGGGGATGATCCAGGGTCAGAACTGGAATCTCGAAGAGTTGTCCACAGCCTGTGGACAAGAGGGCCGCTACGCATTCCTGCTGTCGGCGATGCCCGAACCGTTCGTCGGCGGTACGGGGACTCCGGTCGCACCCGTGGCCGTGCTCTGACGAGGCCGGTTGGCGGCGCGGCTTCCCCAATCGGCTCCACCCGAGCGGGAGGTGCCCCCATCCGCCCCGAGCACGGCACCGCGCGCCGCCATCCGACTCCGGCGTACCCGCCCCTGCCCTCCTGGCCCCCGGGAGAACCGACGCCGAATCACGACCCACACTCGGCAAGGGCCTCCGTCACCGAAGCCCTCGTCGTCCCCTCGCGGCGAATCGCTGACCACCAGCGTGATCAGCTGAACACGCGGCGTCAACACCCCGTCGGCGATTTGTTACTTACGCCCTATTTGCAGGAGACGCGCATAGAAGCATGCCCGGGCGCATCGAAGCTCCCCCGAGCTGGAGATACAGCGCGCTCTGCAACCGTGCACCGGATCCGGCGACATTGCAGCCGTGTGCGCCGTCACACCGCTTCGTACGCGAGCCCTTCGTAGGCCGACGCCCCGCTCCCGTAGGCGGACGCGCCGCGTGACTGAGCACCCCGGTCCAGTTCGCACCAGATCCGCTTGCCGGCACCCTCGGAGCTCCAGCCCCACCGGTCGGCGAGACCGTCGACGAGCGCGAGTCCACGCCCGCCCGTCGCGTCGCCGTCGACGCATCGGGGCACGGGCGCACGGTCACTGCGGTCGGCCACCTCGAGTCGCACAGTGGCGCAGCCCTGAGCCGCTCCCTGCAGCGACAGCCGCAGGACGGCCGGACAACCGGTGTGCACCACGGCGTTGGTGACCAGTTCGGAGACGAGCAGGATCAGCGTCTCGGCGAGCGGCTCGTCGGCCTCTATCCCGGAACCTGCGAGCCGCGAGCGGGCCCACCGCCGGGCTCGTCCCACCTCAGCGGGATCGGGCCGGATCTCCAGTTGCACTTGAAGCACCTGCACCGCTCACACCATCCGAACCGGCGGACACAAAGCCCCGCGCCTCACGAGGGCCACGATCCTAGCCATTCTTTTCATGGCCAGAACAATGGCCAAAGCCAGGGTCACGGAACGTGAATCCCTTAGCTGACAGCATGGTTGACGTACAGTCACCCCAACAAGCGCTTCGGGCATATTCCAGCGCGAAGGAGTACCCCTGCGGCATACTGTGCGACGCTTGTCGTGGGGAGTCGAACAGGCAGGGACAGAGCGCCCTCCCGCCCCGCAAGCAGCGGCGAGCACCGCCGGATCCGGGGCCGCCTCAAGGGCAACTCCGGGATGGCTCGTGCTCGGAACCACTCGCATCTCACACAAGGTACCGGAGCGGACGGCCGACTCCAGGCCGTGACGAGTCACACGTAGGACACAACCCGATATCAACGCTCCGTAATTCCGGTATGCCACAATCCGCGACATCCGTGCGGGCGCCTTGGGCGATGCCGCAGACCAGGGGCTCTTAGATCGGCTGTGCGAGAAGTTCGGCGGCCAGAGTTTCCTCACTCTCCGTAGCTTCCCCCGCACGGTGCGTCCGGACCCACGCGCGCTTGAGATGCAGATGGAGCTCGAACTCCCAGGTGAACCCCATGCCGCCGTGCACCTGGAGGCAGTCGCGGGCGCCGCGCACGGCGGCCTCGTCGGCGAGCAGCCGCGCGGTGTGGATGTCGGCCGGGTCGGCTGTGACGGCCGCCGCGTAGACCGCGGCACGGGCCGTCTCGGTGCGCACGAGCATCTCCGCACACAGGTGCTTGATCGCCTGGAAGGCCCCGATCGGCTGCCCGAACTGCTCACGCGTCCGGGCGTGTTGCACGGCGAGCTCGCACACGCGTGTGGCGCCGCCCAGTTGCTCGGCCGCGGTGAGGAGGACGGCGACGGGGTCCACGGCGCCGGCCGCGGGGACCCGGTACAGGGGCGTCAGCGGGTCCACCGACCGCAGGGGTACGGCCCCCGCCGCGTCCCCCCGCACGACGTCCGCCTGCTCCAGCCACTCCACGAGCCCGTTGCCGGCGGCCGCCACGACCGCCTCCCCGGTGGCCGCTCCAGGCACCGTCCCGGCCGCGAGGTGCGTCGCCACGAGAGGCCCGGGCAGCAGCGTCCGCCCCGCCTCTTCGAAGGCCAACACCGCTTCGGGCAGCTCGAGTCCGACGCCGCCGCGTGCCTCCGGCAGCCGTAGCGCGAAGAACCCGGCCGCACCCAGCTCCCGCCACAGCGCCCGGTCCAGGCGGCCCGGCTCGTCGACGGCGGCCCTGAGCTCCTGCGGGCCGAAGCGGCGCGCCAGCAGCTCGCGCACCCCGGCCCGCAACGCAAGCTGGTCCTCGGTCAGTTGGAAACGCATCCGTCAACGCCCCTTCGGCAGTCCGAGGATCCGCTCGGCCACGATGTTCCGCTGGATCTGCGAGGTGCCGGCGGCGATGGTGTACGACAGCGAGGACAGCCGGTCGAGGACCCACGGCCGGTCCAGGTCAAGGGACTCCGGCCCCAGCACGTCGGCCGCGGTGTCGTAGAGCTCCTGACGGGCGTGCGAATACCTCAGTTTGAAAACCGAACCCCCGACGCCGGGCACCCCACCGGTCAGCTCGGCCTCGCTCACGTTCCACTGCGTCAGCCGCCACAGCGCCCGGAACTCGGCGTTCAGCCGCCCCAGCCGCCGCCGCAGTGCAGGATCGTCCCAGCGCCCGTTCTTGCGTGCCTCGACGGCGAGTTCGCGCAGTACACGCCGGCAGGCGACGACCTCGCCGACGAAGGCCGTACCGCGCTCGAAGGAGAGGGTCACCATCGTCACGCGCCAGCCGTCGTTCTCGGCGCCGACCCGGTTGGCGACCGGCACCCGCACCTCGTCGAGGAACATCTCGGCGAACTCGGCCGACCCGGCGAGGGTCTTCAGCGGCCGTACGGTGATGCCCGGCGCGTCCATGGGCATGGCCAGCCAGCTGATGCCGCGGTGCTTGGGCGCCTCGGGGTCGGTGCGCACCAACAGTTCGCACCAGTCGGCCACTTCGGCATGGGAGGTCCAGATCTTGGACCCGCTCACCACATAGTCGTCGCCGTCCCTACGCGCGCGCGTGCGCAGTGCCGCGAGGTCGCTTCCGGCGTCCGGTTCGCTGAAGCCCTGGCACCAGACCTCGTCCCCGCGCAGGATCGGCGGCAGCCAGCGGGCCCGCTGCTCGGCCGTTCCCTCGGCGGCGATGGTCGGCCCCGCGTGCAGCAGCCCGACGAACCCCGCCCCCACATAGGGCGCGCCCGCCTTCTCGGTCTCCTCCAGGAAGATCAGCCGCACGGTCGGGGAGGCGCCCCAGTGGACGTCGCCGTACCCGGCGTCGTGGAGCATGCGCTGCCAGCCGAGGTCGTAGGCGCGGCGCCCCGGCCAGTCGTCGGGGGACGGCTTCGGCGGCAGCGTGGGCAGCGCCTCGCGCAGCCACTCCCGCAACCGGGCGCGGAACTCCTCTTCCCCGGGTGTGTACGCCAGATCCACGGGCCGGTCCCCCTCCGCCGGAAGAGCACACATCTGACGTGCCGTCAGATCTCATCATCACAGGAAGGCTAGACCCGCACCCCTGGACCGACAAGGCGGTGAGCCCTACGCTCTGCCCACGATCTGACTGACCGTCAGCTGACGCAGGGGGCTGTCATGAACGACACCGCTCACGCCCTGAGTTCCTCGCGCACTGTCTGGGACCTGGTCACCGGCCGCGCCGACCGCACCCCCGACCGCCCCGCCCTCCTCCAGGAGGACCGCTCGCTGTCATTCGGCGCCCTGCGCGCGCGTGCCGAGCGCGTGGCGGCCGGCCTGTACGACATGGGCGTACGCCCCGGCACGGTCGTCGCCTGGCAGCTGCCCACCCGTATCGAGACGGCCCTGCTGTCCTTCGCGCTGGCGCGCCTGGGTGCCGTGCAGTCGCCGGTCATCCCGTTCTACCGGGACCGCGAAGTGGGCTTCGCGCTGCGGGAGTCGAAGGCGGAGTTCTTCGCGGTGCCGGGCGAGTGGCGCGGCTTCGACCACACGCAGATGGCGCGGCGCCTGGGCGCGAAGGGCATCTTCGAGGCGTACGGCACCCTGCCCGACGGTGATCCCGCGGTCCTGCCCCCGCCGCCCGCCGAGGGCACCTCGGTGCGCTGGATCTACTGGACCTCGGGGACGACGTCCGACCCCAAGGGCGTCCTGCACACCGACCGCTCCCTGCTCGCGGGCGGCTCCTGCCTGGCGCACGCCCTGCGGCCCACGTCGGGCGACGTCGGCTCGATCGCCTTCCCCTACGCCCATATCGGCGGCCCGGACTACATGGTGATGCTGCTCCTGTACGGCTTCCCCGCGGTGATGTTCGAGCAGTTCGCGCTCCCGGACGCGCTGGCGGGGTACCGCCGGCACGGGGTGACGATCGCGGGCGGGTCCACGGCGTTCTACTCGATGTTCCTGGCGGAGCAGCGCAGGATGCCGGCCGGCGAGAAGGCGGTCCCCTCGTTGCGGCTGCTGGCGGGCGGCGGGGCGCCGAAGCCGCCGGAGCTGTATCACGCCGTGGTGCGCGAGATGGGGGTGCAGCTCACCCACGGGTACGGCATGACGGAGGTGCCGATGATCACGATGGGGGCGCCGGACGACACGGCGGAGAACCTGGCGACGACCGAGGGGCGACCGCCTCGGGAGATGGAGATACGGATCGTGGACGGCGAGGTGCGGCTGCGCGGGGAGGCAGTGTGCCGGGGCTATCTGGACCCGGCGCAGTCGGCGGCGGCCTTCGACGAGGAGGGGTTCCTGCGGACCGGTGATCTCGGGCGGCTGACGGACAGCGGGCACCTGGTGCTGACCGGCCGCCTCAAGGACGTGATCATCCGCAAGGGCGAGAACATCTCGGCGAAGGAGATCGAGGACCTGCTGCACCGGCATCCCGCGGTCGGGGACGTGGCGGTGATCGGGCTGCCCGACGCGGCGCGCGGGGAACGGGTGTGCGCCGTCGTGGAACAGCCGCCCGGCGCGGACGGGCTGACCCTGGAGGCGCTGACGTCGTATCTGCGCGGGGAAGGGCTGTCGACGCACAAGCTGCCGGAGCAGCTTGAGGTGGTGGACGCCCTTCCGCGCAACGAGACCCTGCGCAAGGTGCTCAAGTACAAGCTCAGGGAGCGCTTCTCGGGAACGGCGTAGGGGTCACTCGGGAACCGTGAAGTAGCGGGCGAACGCCGTCACGACCTCGCCCTCGGCCACCTTGCCGTCGCCGTCCGTGTCGAGCGTGGCGGCGGCCGCCCGGGCGACGTCCTGCGCCACACCGAGGCAGCCGAGCACGCGCGCGGTGTCGGTGACGGTGGCGGATCCGTCGCCGTCGGGGTCGGCCACGGCGAGGGCGGCGTGCAGGAAGGGGCGGGCGATCTCGGCGAACCGGTCCGGGTTGTCGCGCAGCCGCTTGACCGCGCCGTTCACGAACTCCTCGCGCGTGATGCGCTGGTCGCCGTCCCGGTCCGCGATACCGGCCATGCCCTGCCAGAACGCCTCGGCGCCGATGTAGAGCGACTGGCCCTTGTCGGAGCGGGCGGCGGTGTCGAACTCGGCGAGCACGGCCTTGGCCGCCGCGTTGAAGTCCTCGCGGTCGATGTAGCCGTTGCCGTCCTGGTCGAAGCCGGCGAACCGGGCCGCGATCCTGCGCTCGTACTCGCTGCTGACCATGTCTTGTCGGGCCGCCTTACGTCATGTGGGGTGCATCTGCCACGGAGCGTACGACGCCGGGGACCGTCCGGGCGCCGGAAAGCGGTGGTTGTGCCAAGACCGGGGGAATTTTGGGACAACGGTGTGGCACTTCCGGAGCTTGCCGGGGACCGTCCGGAGGGAACCGGGCTGTTCAGGCCGACAGCGGCCGGGCGTCGTCCGCGACCGCCGCCGCAACGTCCGGGTAGACGTCGAAGAGCCTGCGTACACCCAGCGCCCCGAGCACGCGGTTCACGTGCGAGCCGTCCACCGCGCCCTGCGCCGGGAGTATCAGCCGCAGGCTGCCCTGGCAGGAGCGGATCAGCCGGCGGGAGGCGATGAGGACGCCGACGCCGCTGGAGTCGCAGAACAGGACCTCGGAGAGGTCCAGGACGAGACTGTGGCGCCCCTCGGCCACCACGTCATGGATGTGCTGACGCATCACCGGCGAGGTCACCAGATCCAGCTCGCCCGACACCTGGAGCACAGCCCAGTCGCCTCGCTCGCCGCCGGTCACTTTCAACGTCACCACCACGCCCCTCGCTCGCCGAACCGGAAGCGATACCTACGCTTCCTTGCAGCGCGGCTGCCCAGCGGCTGTTCCCTGAAACACCGTCCAGAAAACGGTCACCGATCAGAAAAGGCTTGTTTCAATCGCATTCGATCCTGTTCGATCGAGTCTGATCGCACGATGGTCGGGTAGCCGAGCGAGTGCGAGGGCGGGCGCGAGCTCCTCTATCACGAGTGCGAGGTACGTCACCAGCCATGACTGTTCAAGGGGCGCACATTGCGACAAAGGGGCGTGCGCTGTCGGACGTGCCGACTACATTCGGGGGGACGAAGGACGCACGCTGGACGGGGCGGACCGGTGAGGGGGGCCTGATGGCGAAGAAGGACGCACTGCCCCGCTGGGACCACAAGATGCAGCAGCGCCTGGCGCGCGGCGAGGCGGCCGCCCTCGGCGAGCTCTACGACCGGTTCGCCTCGCTCGTGCACGGCCTCGCCCACACCGTGCTGGGCGACGAGCGTGCCGCCGACCACATCACCCGCGATGTCTTCGCCCACGTCTGGGAGCATCCGGACAGCTACGACCCCAAGCAGGGCCCGCTGCGCTCCTGGGTCGCCACGCTGACCCACCGCCTGGCCGTGCAGCGGCTGCGCGCCACCGAGACCGCCGCCCTCGTCCAGGCCGGCCGGGGCTCCACCGAGGAGCTGGAGCGCAAGGTGCGGCACGCCTCGGTCGCCGCCCGCGCCGACTACATCGTCCAGTCCATGCCCGTCCCGCTGCGCGCCGCCCTGGAGCTGGCCTACTTCCAGCGCCGCGACTACCGCCAGACCGCCACCGACCTCGGCGTCACCGAGGACGAGGCCCGCCGCCGCCTGCGCCTGGGCCTGCAACTGCTGTCCACCGCCCACGACGCGGGAGCCACTCCCGGGGCGCCACCGGGATACGGGGGTGCGGTGTGAACGAGGCGCACGACAACTCCTCCCATGACCCCACCCCGGACAAGGATCATGAAAAGCACCAGGAGGAGAACGGCTCCGGAGAGGTCACCCGCGGAGCCTCCGGCATGAACAGCGGCAACGGCGACGACCAGCACCCCACCCCACGGCCGGACCCTGACCTGCCGCCCCGCATACCGCTCCCCCGCGCCTCCGTCGAGGACACCGGACG
Source organism: Streptomyces sp. NBC_01017 (assembly GCF_045162795.1). Lineage (NCBI taxonomy): Bacteria > Bacillati > Actinomycetota > Actinomycetes > Kitasatosporales > Streptomycetaceae > Streptomyces > Streptomyces sp. NBC_01017. The sequence goes on along the minus strand of NZ_CP108683.1, from coordinate 6,127,954 downwards.
CCCTCTGCCCGCCCTGGACGGCCTCGGCGACCCGCCGCCCGGGGCGGCCCCGCTCGTCCTCGAACACCGCGTCCTGAAGGCACTCCTCGGCGCCTGGGCGCTGGCCGCCTGCTCGCCGGAGGAGACGGCGGCCGTGGAGGAGCACCTCGGCGACTGCGGTTCCTGCGCGGACGAGGCGCGGCGGCTGCGCGAGGCCGTGGGCCTGCTGCACCCCGCCGAGAGCCTCGACCTGGACCCGGCCCTGCGCACCCGCGTTCTGCAGGGCTGCCTGGAGCGCCGCCCGCCGCGCATCCCGGTGCCCGAGTGGGCGGCCCCGTACGACGCCGAGACGGCCCGCCTCGACGCCCTGCTGCAGGACTTCGGGGACGCCGAGTGGCACGCGCCCGTGCGGCTGCGGTGGTTCGAGAAGGACGAACCGACGAGCCGCCGTACGACCGTCGCCGGGGTCATCGCGCATCTGCTGACGGTCGACGGGCTGGTGGCGCTCGCCCTCGGCCTCCAGGACCCGATGGGCGACGTCGCCGCGGACCGGCCGACGCCGTCCGGGCGCACGGAGGCGTACTGGCGGGCCTCGCACTTCCCGCCGACCCGCGCCGTGCGCGCACCCTGGCGCGAACAGACCCACGCCCTGGTCCGCACGGTGTCCTTCGCGGGCGGCGGCACGGGCAGACTGTCCGTGGCCTACGGCGACTTCGAGCTGCCGCTGCGGGACGCGATGCTGGACCGCGCCTTCGAGTGCTGGGTGCACGCGGAGGACATCGCCGACGCGGTGGACTATCCGTACGAGGCGCCGGTCGGCCGCGATCTGCACCACATGGTCGATCTGGCGGCCCGCTTGCTGCCGACGGTGCTGGCCGCGCGGCGGCGGGCGGGATTTGCGGCGCCGCCGCCTCCCGGCCCACACCGCCGCCTCGTGCCCGCCGGCGAGCCCGGCCGCAGCCTGCGGCTGGAGATCGAGGGTTCGGGCGGCGGCCAGTGGCTGATCCCGCTGGACTCCCCGGCGGCGGTGGGCTCCGCCGAGCACGAGGTGGCCCATGTCGCGCTGGACGGGGCGGAGTTCTGCCGGCTGGCGGCGGGGCATGTGCCTCCGGCGGACGCGGCGGCAGGGCAGGTCGGTGACCGGGAGGCGATCAGGGACGTGCTGTTCGCTGCGGCGAGCTTGAGCCGGATGTAGGGGGCGGCTGCGGTTTCGTCGGCGGCTGCCCCGCGCCCTGAAGAGGTGCGTCCACTGCACGTGCCCTTAGGGGCGCGGGGAACTGCGCGACCAGCCACCGACTTGCTGCGGCCGCCCGCGAGACAGAAGCCCCCGAGCTCCTAGGCGAACACGACCGTCCGCCGCCCGTTCAGCAAAATCCTCCGCTCGGCATGCCACTTCACGGCCCGAGCCAACGCCTGGCACTCCACATCGCGCCCGATCGCGACCAGCTGGTCCGGCGTGACGCCATGCCCCACCCGCTCGACCTCCTGCTCGATGATCGGCCCCTCGTCGAGATCCGCGGTGACGTAGTGAGCCGTGGCGCCGATCAGCTTGACACCCCTGGCGTGCGCCTGGTGATACGGCTTCGCGCCCTTGAAGCTCGGCAGGAAGGAGTGGTGGATGTTGATGATCCGCCCGCTCAGCTGCTTGCACAGGTCGTCCGAGAGGACCTGCATGTAGCGGGCCAGCACGACCAGCTCCACGCCCTCCTCGCGCACGATCTCCAGCACCTGCGCCTCGGCTTCGGACTTGTTGTCCTTCGTCACCGGGATGTGGTGGAAGGGGATGTCGTACGACCCCACCAGCTCCGCGAAGTCGGTGTGGTTGGACACCACGGCGGCGATCTCCACCGGCAGCGCGCCGATCCGCGCCCGGAACAGCAGGTCGTTCAGGCAGTGCCCGAACTTGCTGACCATCAGCACGACCCGCATCTTCTCCTCGGCCCGATGGATCTGCCAGTCCATCTGGAAGGAGTCCCCGATCGCCGCGAAGCTCGCCCGCAGCTTGTCCACCGTCACCGGCGCATCCGCCGAGAAGTGGACGCGCATGAAGAACAGTCCCGTGTCGTGGTCACCGAACTGCTGGCTGTCCTCGATGTTGCAGCCGGTCATGAAGAGGTAGCTCGACACGGCGTGCACGATGCCCTGCTTGTCGGGGCACGACAGGATGAGGACGTACTGGTCGGCGGGGACCGCGGCTCGGGTGGACTGCTGGTTCATGCAGCACAGGGTCCCATATCCGGCCCCCTCGACGGGCAGTCGTCCCGTTACGCGGACCTCTCACCAGGCCCGGACATGATCCTCACGCGGACCGCGTCATGATCCGCAGCACCTCAAGGGTGCGCGGCGGGGCGTCCGGGTCCTCGCCGTCGGCCATGGCCATCCGGACATGCGCGTCCCGCGCCGCCCGCACCGCCTCCGGCCACCCCTCGTTCTCGACGTACGCGGAGACCGCCGCGTCCGGGCCGACCTGGTGCATGATCCGCAGCACGCGCAGCACGGCGGTGTCGACGAGCGCCGCCTCCTGCGAGTCCCGGAAGATCGTGCCGACGTACTTCTCGGCGGACCAGTTGTCCAGCCAGGTGTCCTCGACGAGGCGGTACACGGCGTCGGTGACGTCGCCGTACCCGTCGACACCGGCCAGCCAGACGTCCCTCTGGAACGTCTGGTCGGAGAGCATGTGCAGCGCGGAGCGCACATTGCTGCGCCAGCGCCACCACGGCATGTCGTTGAGTGGCATGCCGCCCATGGTGGAGGAGCGACGGGCGCGACGGGAAGAGCTATCCGAACCTTGCACGGTCATCGATCGTACGTTCTCCATCACAGCAGCCTCACCGGCCCCCGTAATTCACCTTCCGGTCACCCCGGGATAACCGTGGGTGATGCCTGGGTTTGTTGTGTGGCGGAATCGTGCGTGTCCATGACCGGCAGGCGACGCACCCGCAGCACGCTCCTCCCCACGATGACCAACCGGCCCGTCAGAGCAGCCGCCCGCTCGGCGGCGGCCGTGGTGGCGTGTGCGTCGCTCGCCGTCGGATGCGGGGTCATCCCCGGTGCCACGGGGGGCTCCGGGGATGACACGATCACCGTCATGACCTGGGCCCCGCAGGGCACCAAGGCGACCAACAAGCCCGGTATGCCCGCCTTCGCGCAGGCCTACGCCCGCTGGATCAACGCCCACGGCGGCCTCGGCGGCCGCAAGCTCGAGGTCCTCACCTGCAACGACCGCAACGACAGCGTGGCCGCGGCCCGGTGCGCCGACCGCGCGGTCGAGGAGAACGTCGTCGCGGTCATCGGCTCCTACAGCCAGTTCGGCGAGACCTTCCTGCCCTCGCTGGAGGGCGCCGGAATCCCGTACATAGGCGGCTACGGCGTCACCAACGCCGAGTTCACCAGCCCGCTGTCCTACCCCGTCAACGGCGGCCAGCCCGCCCTCCTGGCGGGCCTCGGCAGGGAACTGGCCCGCTCGTGCGGCCCCGTGGCCCTGGTCCGCCCCGACAGCATCGCGGGCGACGAGCTGCCGCCGCTGCTCGACTCCGGCCTCAGGGCGGGCAGGCACTCGTCCTCGGCCGACCAGCTGGCCGCCGAGGACGCCACCGAGTACGGAGGCCAGTCGGAGCGGGCGCTGGAGTACGCCACCACCGACCTGGCGGAGAAGGGCTGTGTGGTGCCCGCCCTCGGCGATCGCACCAGCACCTTCATGGACTCCTTCCGGCGCTCCCGCGAGGACTACCGCGATGTGCGCACCGCCACCGTCCTCGGCAGCGTCGACCAGACCGTGATCAACACGACCGGCGGGGCGTCGGTGTACGACGGGTCGTACATCTCCGGCTGGTACCCGGTCACGAGCGACCCGCGCTGGGACGCGATGAAGAAGGTGATCAGCGAGCAGGCCTTCGGCGACAACCGCATCGACCCCGCGGACGCCGGCGTGCAGACCACCTGGATCGCCTACACGGTGTTCAAGAAGGTCGTCGAGTCGCTGGGCGACGGCGAGGTCACCGCCAACTCGGTGCGCGGGGCGCTGAACAACGGCCAGAAGGTGTCCACCGGCGGGCTCACACCGGCGCTTCAGTGGAAGTTCCAGGACGTCCTCGCGACCGTCGGCTATCCCCGTCTGGTCAACCGCAAGGTGACCCTCCAGGTCGTCCGGGACGGTCAGCTGGTGGCGGCCCGCAAGGGCTTCATCGACGTGACGAACACGCTGCAGAACGCCGACGTGAACTGACCGCCCGGCCCTTCCGGGCGGTCGTCGGCCCCGCCCCGTACTACAGCTGGGTGGGCTGGCGCTCGGTCAGGCCGTACTTCTTGGCGATCGTGTTCCACAGCTGCGCGGCCGTCTTCTTCTCCGTGCTGGCGGTGCCGCTCGCACGGTTGCCGGCCTGCGTCTGGCCGGTGGAGCGGGCCTGGCCCTTCTTGCAGAGCTGCCCCTTCTTGGCCGCCACCTGGTCCGCCCACGCCGCGTAGTGGTTGTCGGCGGACGCCGACGCCTGCCACGCCTTGTTCAGCGCGCTCGTCAGCTCGGTGTGACTCGGGAGCTGGTCGACGGAGAGCTTGGACAGGTCGGTGACCAGCTGGGTGCGCTGCTTGGCTGCGCCCCGCAGGTCCGTGGCGGCCTGAGCGAGGTTGCCGCAGGTCTTCACGGCGGCCACCGCGTTGATCACGGCGGTACGGCTGTCACCGCTGTCGGCCAGCAGCTTGTCCAGTGCGACCGCCTGCTGCTCGGCCGGATCGTCGGTCGGCGACGCCGAACCCTCGGTCGCCGGGGCCGTGGCGGAGACGGGCTTGTTGTCGTCGGCCTTCGGATCGTCCCCGCCCCCGGCGGCGAGCATCGCGCCCGCACCGATGCCGAGGACGACGATCCCGACACCGATGGCCGCGATGAGCGGCACCTTGGATCCCGTACGGCCGCCGCCGCGGCCTCCCCGGCCCACGTCGTCGGTGCCCGGGCCGGACGGACCGGGCGGGAAGTACCCCGACTCGTGCCGGCCCTGCGGCTGCGGTTGGTGCTGCTGGATACGCGGCATCTGCTGGGTGGCACCGGCCGGGGCCGCACCGGCCGGCTCACTGCGGAAGAGGTTGTCGAAGTCGGACAGCGGCTGCCGGCCCTGCCCCGCCTGCGGCGCCCCGCCCGGCTGACCCGTCACCGGCGGGATGAACTGCGTGGCGTCGGCATCGCTCCCGGCAGCGGCCGGCAGCGGCCCGGCACCGCCCTGAGGACCGCCGCCGCCCTGCCGGACCCGCCCCAGGACCTGCGTGTGCTCGCTGGGCGCCTCGGGCGGCAACGCCCCGGGCCCCACCGGCGGGATGTACTGCGTCGCCCCTTCGCCGACGGCGGGTGCGGCGACGGGCGGTATGTGACGGGTGGCCTGGTCGTCCGCGCCCCCAGGGGCGGCGGCGACCGGCGGTATGTACTGAGTGGCGCCCTCGTCGGCCGGAGGCATCGGCGCCCCGTAGCCGCCCGAACCGGCCTGCGGGAAGGGCGCGTTGGAGCCCTGGGCTCCGTACTGCGCGCCCGGGTCACCGTGCCCGGCGGACGGCAGCGCACCGCCCTGGCCGGGAGCGCCGTACGCCTGCCCGCCGGCGGGCGGCAGCGCCCCATGCGTGCCGTGCTGCCCCTCGGGCGGCAGCGGCGCGCTCGCGTACCCCTGACCGCCCGCGGGCGGCAGCGGCATCGACGACGGATCGCCGTGCCCGTACGGCTGCTGCGGCGCGGGCAGCTGCGACCCGGCCGGGTCGCCATGGCCGTACGACGGCGCGCCCTGCACGCCCCCCGCGGCATCCGGCGCAGCGCCCCACTGCTGCGGGGGCGGCGACTGGTACTGCTGTTCCTGCCCGCCCCAGGACTGGTCGGGCGGGGCGCCCCAGGCCTGGCCCGGCGCGGCCGGCGGCGGGGCGGGGTGCTGGTTCTGGTCGGGTCCCCAAGGGGTGCCCCAGGCCTGCCCGCCGGGCGGTGCCGAGGGCGGGGGTGCGGTCGGCGGCGCGGCCGGCACCGACGTCGGCCGGCCTGCCTGCGCGCCCGTCATACCCGGCAGCAGCGGCTCACCACCGTCCGAGGGCAGCACGATGCCTTCGCGCGCGGGTCGCGCCGAGGGCTCCTCGCCCCGTCCACTCTGCGTCACCGGGACTCCTACTAATGGGGGACCTTGTGAATCGTCGGGTCACGCTACCGGCTCCGCCGAGCCGGGTGCCACGCCGCCCAGGACGTGACCTGGGTCCCTGTGACCGCCGTAACAATTCCGGGCCCCCCTCCGCTATATACGTCCCCCCTTCGTCACCGTCGCCTTCATTTCCCTGCCGTTCATGCCCAGGTACCCCGCGGTTTCACGCCGCCGCCGGAAGGTCCAGCCGCGCCCCGAACTCCCTGACCACCGGCTCGTCCCGGTACGGCTCCAGGCGCTGCTGGAAGTCCTCCAGATACTCGGCGCCCCGGTTGGACCGCAGGGTCTCCAGCAGTTCCACGGCCTTCAGGCCGGTGTGGCAGGCCTGCTCGACCTCGCGCTGCTGCACCTGTGCTGTGGCGAGCAGCACATAGCCGATCGCGCGGCGCCGCGCCTTGGTCTCCGGGAGGCCGGCCAGCGACTCCTCCGCGCGCCGCGCAGCCGCCTCGGACTGGCCGAGGTCGCGGTGGCAGTGCGCCAGCTCGTCGGCGAGATATGCCTCGTCGAAGTGCGCGATCCACGCCGGGTCGTCCCCGGACTCCGGATCCGCCGTCTCCAGCGCGGTCACGGCACGTCCGGACGCCACCTGGGCGGCCCGTGCGTCGCCCATCAGCGCATGCCCTCGCGCCTCGGCCGCGTAGAACATGGCCTCGGCGCGCGGTGTCACGCGCCCCCGCGCCCCCTCCTGCGCCGCCCTCGCGAGCTGCGAGATCTCGCGCGGGTTCCCGAGCTGAGCGGCGAGGTGGCTCATGGAGGCGGCCAGCACATACCCGCCGTACCCCCGGTCCCCCGCCGCCTGCGCCAGCCGCAGCGCCTGGATGTAGTACCGCTGGGCGAGCCCCGGCTGCCCGGTGTCGATCGCCATGTACCCGGCGAGCTCGGTCAACCGCGCGACGGCGGCGAAGAGTTCCCGCCCGATCGCCTCCCGGTACGACCCGGCCAGCAGCCCGGAGACGACACTGTTCAGGTAGTGCACGACGACCGGGCGCACATGCCCGCTGCCGTACTGGTGATCAAGGTCGACGAGCGCCTGTGTCATCGCGCGCACGGCCTGCACGTCGGACTGCCCCACCCGCGGCCCCGCCGAGCGCGCCACCTGTGAGTCCGGGGACGAGATCAGCCAGTCACGGCTGGGCTCGACCAGCGCGGACGCGGCGACGGACGAGCCGGACAGGAAGTCCCGGCGCCCGACGTCGCTGCGCCACAGCTCGCAGACCTGCTCGATGGCTCCCAGTACCGTCGGCGAGAACTGGAGACCGACGCCGGACGCGAGGTTCTTGCCGTTGGCCATCCCGATCTCGTCGATCGTGACCGTACGGCCCAGCTTGCGGCCGAGCGCCTCGGCGATGATCGCCGGTGCCCGTCCCCGCGGCTGCTGTCCCCGGAGCCATCGGGCCACGGACGTCTTGTCGTAGCGCAGATCGAGTCCGTGCTCGGCACCGCACATGTTGACCCGGCGGGCCAGCCCGGCGTTCGAGCAGCCCGCTTCCTGGATGAGCGCCTGCAGCCGTTCGTTCGGCTGTCGCGCGACGAGAGGCCTTGCGGCCATGGCGTACCCCCTGTGGCTGCGGTGCCTGCCCACGCACCGAGTTGATGTGTCTTCCATCACCGAATCCGACCCGGGGCACTGGCTGTGCACCGCAAAATTCCGGCCGTGAAGATCAATGCCCCGTCGACATAGCTAAAATGCGAGGCTTGTGAGGATTGCCGGGGTAAAGGCGGAAGCCGACCCCACAGTGGGCTACCCAGCCCCGGCCACGGATCCTCCCGCGCGCCCCCACACGTGCACCCATGCGCCCCAGATGAGGAATCAATGCTCCTCCCCCGCGCGCGCTACGCCCGTAACCCGAGGTGGGTGCGGGAGTTGTGTTCAGCGTGGAAGAGACGATCCCGGCCACCGAAGCCGCACAGATTCCGAAGCAGCGCGGCGAAACGCTGCTGGAGACCGCCGTTCGTTATGCCGAGGAGCGTCACTGGGACGTGTTCCCCGGGACCTGGCTGGAAGCCGCGGACGGCGTGCAGCTGTGCTCCTGCGGCGACACCGCATGCCCCGCGCCCGGCGCGCACCCCGCCCGCCCGGACTGGGCGACGCAGGCGACCGGGAGTGCGACGGTCGCCCGTCGGATGTGGCAGAAGCAGCCGAACGCTTCGATCCTGCTGCCGACGGGGCGCACCTTCGACGCGATCTCCGTCCCGGAGACGGCCGGGTTTCTCGCCCTGGCCCGTATGGAGCGGATGGAACTGACGCTGGGGCCGGTGACGTTGGCGCCGGACCGCCGGATGCACTTCTTCGTGCTGCCGGGGGCGTCGGTGAAGGTGCCCGAGCTGGTGCGCAAGCTGGGCTGGTCCATCGGGTCGCTGGATCTGGTCGCGCTCGGAGAGGGCGCGTGGGTCGCCGGGCCGCCGACTCGGTTCGGGTCTCGGGGGGCTGTGCAGTGGGCCTGTCGGCCCACGCCGGCCAATCGGTGGCTGCCGGATGCGGAGGAGTTGATCTCGCCGCTCGCGTATGCCTGCGGCAGGGATCGGTAACGCCTGCACGTCTGCCTGATTGAGGTTCGTCGGCGGCTGCGGGTTCGTCGTGGCCAGTCGCGCAGTTCCCCGCGCCCCTTAGGGTTGGCACCCATGACGTCGGCCGTAAGTGTGCGTGGGCTCTGGAAGCGGTTCGGGCAGCAAGTTGCCGTTGCCGGGATCGATCTTGAGTTGCCCGCCGGAAAGTTCATCGGGCTCGTCGGGCCCAATGGCGCCGGGAAGACCACGACCCTCTCCATGGTGACCGGGCTGCTCAGGCCCGATCAGGGGTCCGTCGAGGTCGTCGGGCACGACGTGTGGCGGGACCCCGTCGAGGTGAAAGCACGGATCGGGGTGCTGCCCGAAGGGCTTCGGCTCTTCGAGCGGCTCTCCGGGCGGGAGTTGCTCGCGTACTCGGGGCGGCTGCGCGGACTCCCCGGCGCCGAGGTCGACAAGCGGGCCACCCAGCTGCTGGACGTACTCGATCTGGCGGGGGCCCAGCACAAGCTGGTCGTCGACTACTCGACCGGTATGCGCAAGAAGATCGGCCTCGCGGCGGCGCTGCTCCACAATCCCGAAGTGCTGTTCCTGGACGAGCCGTTCGAGGGCGTCGACCCCGTCTCCGCCCAGACCATCCGGGGCGTCCTGGAGCGCTACACCGCCTCCGGCGCGACCGTCGTCTTCTCCTCCCACGTCATGGAGCTCGTCGAGTCACTGTGCGACTGGGTCGCCGTGCTGGCCGCCGGACGCATCCGGGCCCACGGCCCTCTCGCCGAGGTCCGCGGCGACGCGGCCTCGCTGCAGCAGGCGTTCCTCGAACTCGTCGGTGCGAACGCCCGCGACACCGGGTCCGACCTCGACTGGCTGGGCGGGGCCCGATGAGCACCGACGTGACCGGAGTCGTCGTACGGCTGAAGCTGTCGCTGCTGCGGAACGGCCTGCGCCAGTCCGGTGGCCGGCGGGCCGCCTACATCGCCTCGGCCGTCGTGGTCCTCCTCTTCGCGGCGCTGCAACTGCTCGGCCTGATCATGCTGCGCGGCACCGCGCACGCCGACTCCGTGGTCGTACTCCTGGTGGCCGTCCTGGCGCTCGGCTGGGCCGTGATGCCGCTGTTCTTCCCCGGCGGCGACGAGACCCTCGACCCGACCCGGCTGGTGATGCTGCCGCTGCGCCCCCGGCCCCTGGTGCGGGCACTGCTCGCGGCCTCCCTGGTCGGCATCGGCCCCCTGTTCACCCTGTGCCTGTTCACCGGTTCGGTGATCGCGCTCGCGCGGGGCGGACCGGCGTCCGTCGTCGCAGTGATCGCCGTCGTGCTGGCCCTGTTGGTGTGCGTGGCGCTCGCGCGTGCCGTTGCCGCGGCCAACATCCGGCTGCTGACCAGCCGTAAGGGACGCGATCTGGCGGTGCTGAGCGGGCTGGTCATCGCGATCGGGGCGCAGGTCGTGAACTTCGGGGCGCAGCGCCTGGGTTCGTCGGGGCTCGCCCAGCTCGATCCGGCGGCGGATGTGCTGCGGTGGGTGCCGCCGGCGTCCGCGATCGGGGCGGTGGAGTCGGCGAGCGAGGCGAAGTACGGGACCGCTCTCCTCCAACTTGCCCTGAGTGCGGGCGCGTTGGTGGCCCTGATCGCCGTATGGTCACGTCACCTGACCCGGCTGATGACGTCCCCCGACGGCTCCACGCTCCAGGCGGCCACGGAGTCCGCCGTACGCGAACGGAACTCGACGGGCCTCGCCCGCCTCCTCCCGCCGGGCCGCACCGGCACCGTCATGGAACGCAGCCTGCGCTACGTCTGGCGCGACCCGAAGACCAAGGCGGCCTGGGTGACCTCGCTCGCCATCGGCCTGATCGTGCCGCTGTTCAACGCCTTGCAGGGCACCGGCTCGATCTACTTCGCCTGCTTCGCGGCCGGGATGCTCGGCATCCAGATGTACAACCAGTTCGGGCAGGACACGTCCGCGTTCTGGATGGTCGCGATGACGATCTCGTCCCCGCGGGACGCCTACGTCGAGATGCGCGGCCGAGCCCTGGCGCTGCTGCTGATCACCCTCCCGTACGCCGCCCTCGTCATCATCCTGACGACAGCGCTGCTCGGCGACTGGCCCAAGCTCCCCGAGGTCCTCGGCCTGTCCTTCGCGCTGCTCGGCGCCATGCTGGCGACCGGCGCCTGGACGTCGGCCCGCTTCCCGTACTCCATCCCGCAGGAGGGCTACAAGAACGTCGCCCCCGGCCAGACGGGCCTCGCGTGGATCTCGATCTTCGGGGGCATGATCGCGGCGGCCCTCCTGTGCGCCCCCGTGATCGCGGTGACGATCTGGCTCAACGTGAGCGACGGCGGGGACGACTGGACCTGGCTGCTGCTGCCGGGCGGGGCGGTCTACGGGGCGGCGATCACGCTGCTGGGACTACGCCTGGCGGCACCCCGCACGGCGGCCCGCCTCCCGGAGATCCTGACGGCAGTGAGCAAGGGATAGCGGGCCCTGCTGACCCAGGGGCCCGCAACGCCCCTTGGGGCGCGGGGCTGTATCGCTATGCGGCTCCGCCGCGTGGGCGCGACAAGCCACGAACAGCCCGCAGCCGCCGTCGCTCAGCACGCACCGAGCTCACAGGCGCCCGGCGTCACCCCGTGCGCACCGCGTCCAAAAAGGGCTCGACGGCCCCCCGCCATCCCTCGGGCTGGTCGTAATGCACCAGGTGACCCGCGTCGGCCACCTCCGCGTACTCCCCCCGCGGCAGCACCCGCACCATCTCCTGAGCCTCGGCCCGCCCCAGCTCACCGTCCAGCCCACGCACGACCAGCGCCGGACACTGAACCTGGGCGAGCTCCTCCCAGTGCGCGTCGAAGACCCACGTCTCCCGCGACCGGAGCATCTGGTCCGGATCGAAAACGGGCCGCCACCCGTCCTCGCACTCGTGCATCACCTCGGCGTAGAACTCGCCCCGCGCGGGATTCGGCCGCTCGACCCAGGGGTCGTCCTCACCGAACCACTTGCGCACATCGGCGAGCGTGGCGAAGGGCACGGGCCAGGCCTTGAACCAGTCCGACCACTCCCGCTGCGAGGCCGAGCCGAGCGCGGACGCCCGCATGTCGCAGATGATCACGCCGCCCACCAGGTCGGGCCGCCTGGCGGCGAGCTGCCAGGCGGTGAGCGCGCCCATGGCATGGCCGATGAGGACGACGGGGGCGAGGCCGAGCTGTTCCAGGGCGGCCTCGGCGTCGTCGACGTACGCCTCGCGCGTGAAGGAGGCCTGCGAGGGCTTTTCGCTACGGCCGTGGCCGCGCTGGTCCAGCGCCACGGCGCGGTGCCGCTCGGAGAGCCAGCGGGCGGTGGACGTCCAGTGCGAGGCACGGCCCATCAGGCCGTGCAGTAACAGCACACCGGGCGTGTGCTCATGTTCCCTGGCGGGGTCGGTCTTGGGAGGGTCGCCGAATTCCCAGGCCGCGAGACGTACGCCGCCCGCGCCGGTCACGTCGATGCGCCGCACCATTGGTCCTGGCACCCCCCTAGCTCCGCTCGGACCGCTCGAGCCGACCGGTCCTGTGAACCGTGTCCTGCTTGCCGTACGTGTCGTGCCTGCCGTATCTGCCGCCGCTCACGCGAGCACCACGTGCCACCTGCGTCGCACGCGTCGTGAATGCCCCCGGACGCGATGTGCATGTCCTGTGTGTCTGACGTGATCTTATGCGCACACTCCTGAAGCGCACGTTCCGCCTGACCCGTCACCGCAGACTATCGAACTCTTATTCGAAAATGCGGCCCTCGCGGCCAACACCCCTCATTCGAGTGACCCCCCTCAAGGATTGATCGCCGGCGCCGAGGGGAGATCTTCAGCGGGAGGCGGACCGCTCGGGGAAACCGGTCCGAGGGGAATGACCCTGAGAGCTCGGGGCTCCGGGTCAGCACAGGGGAGGACAGGCCCCGGCGCCATGTGGCGCCGGGGCCCTCTCCACACTCACGGCACATCCTCGCGCCCCCTCCCCGGCCGGACGCATCGCTGTCGATCACGGCCCAGAGCTCTCAGGTCATATGCCTCACGCGACAGCCTCGCACGCGAATCGCCGGAGCGCTGCGATTCGACCTACTGGATCTTGGAATGGGCGAGATCCAGGATCGCCACAACTCCCGCTCGTTTACCGGGAGTTACACACACGAGAAGCGAAAACGACCAGCCGTCAGCGCTTGGCGACGAACACATGGGAGGCGACGTCCGCCTCCAGCTCGGCAGCCTCGCCGCCGCTGCCCACCAGCACGCCACCCGCCGACTCGGTCACACTCACCACCGAGCCGGGCTGCACGCCGGCCCGACGCAGCGTGTACATCAGCTGCGCGTCGGTCTGGATCGGCTCACCGATCCGCCGGACGACGACCGTCTTGCCCTCGACGCCCGGGTCGAGGTCGGCCAGCGAGACCATGCCCTCGTCGAGGAACGGATCGGCACCGTCCTTCTCGCCGAGCTCCTCCAGACCGGGGATCGGATTGCCGTACGGCGACTCGGTCGGGTGCCGCAGCAGCTCCAGCACGCGCCGCTCCACGGCCTCACTCATCACGTGCTCCCAGCGACACGCCTCGGCGTGCACCTGCTCCCACTCCAGCCCGATCACGTCGACGAGCAGACACTCGGCGAGACGGTGCTTGCGCATGACGCGGGTGGCAAGCCGCCGCCCCTCGTCCGTCAGCTCCAGATGCCGGTCGGTCGCCACGGACACCAGCCCGTCACGCTCCATCCGCGCCACCGTCTGACTGACGGTCGGCCCACTCTGGTCCAGCCGCTCGGCGATACGGGCGCGCATGGGGACCACACCTTCCTCCTCCAGCTCGAGGATGGTGCGGAGATACATCTCCGTGGTGTCGATCAGTCCGGACATACGTGCCCCTCGATTAGCTCTGCGATTAGCTCAGCCGGAAGCGAGACAGCTCCACGGCGCGTGCGCTGGCCCTGCACTCAATTCTGCCGGATACCACGGACAACCGTGCCGCGCCGTTGGAACCAGCGGGTTACACGAGGGTATGCACCCGGTCCGCGGGCGCACCCCCACGGCGCGGCACCCGCGTACGGCGGAAAGCGCGCGTGCCCGGGGTGCCGCCCGCAGCGGCCGGCGTCGAGAACAGCCTCTCTCCCCGGCCCGACCACCGGCGGCACACCGTATTGACACCGCACTGGTCCAGACCGCACGGTGATCCGCAACACACCCCCACCCCCACCGACGCCCCACCCCCGGAGGGCCCCGCATGAGCGACAGCAAGCCGGCCGACCAGTTCTTCGACGCCGCCATCGCCCTCCTCCAGCGGGCCCGCGACGAGGAGGCGGAGAACATCGAGGCAGCCGGCACCCTGCTCGCCGACACCGTCGCAGGCGGCGGCCGCCTCTTCGCCTTCGGCGCCGGTCACTCCTCGCTCGCCGCCCAGGACGTCGTCTACCGCGCAGGCGGCCTCGCCCTGATGAACCTGCTCGCGGTCCCCGGCGTAGTGGGCGTGGACGTCATGCCCGCCACCCTCGGCTCAGCCCTCGAACGCGTCGACGGCCTGGCCGGTGCGGTCCTGGACAGCTCACCCCTGCGGGACGGCGACGCCCTCGTCGTCATCTCCCTCTCCGGCCGCAACGCCCTGCCCGTGGAGATGGCCATGAAGGCCCGTGCCCTGGGCGCCAGGGTCATCGGCGTGGCCTCGGTGGCGTACGCCTCGGAGACGAGTTCCCGGCACGCCTCCGGCACCTACCTCAAGGACCACTGCGACATCGTCCTCGACTCGAAGATCGCGATCGGCGACGCGGAACTCACCCTCGACACCATCCCGGCCCCCTTCGCCCCCGCCTCCACGGTCGTCACCGCGGCTCTCCTCCAGGCCGTCATGGCCACGGCAGCCGCCTCCCTGGCAGAGCGCGGCATCGAGCCCCCGCTCCTGCGCTCGGGCAACGTCGACGGCGGCCACGACTGGAACAACAAGGTGTTCGACAAGTACGGCGACCGGATCTTCTACCGGCAGTAGGGGCCCCGCACGGCCTAACCCCGCCCCACAACCGCCGCCAGATCCAGAGCGGAAGCGATCCGCACCGCCACGTCCTCCGCGTACACCGCATCGCTCCGCTCGAACGCATTGCGCCCAGCGCCCCGCAGAAACGTCACGACGCCCACCGTCCGCCCGCGGCTCCGCAGCACCGCACACAGCGCGTGCACCGAGTCCGCGGGCCACTGCCGCCCCACCGCCCACTCACGCGCCTGCTCCGCCGGCATCCGGCCCGCATCGGCCCGTACCGACCCGGTCCGCGTCACGCACTGCAAGGCCGGATGCCCCTCGGCGTACCGCACCGGCAGCCCGGCCTCCCCGCCGAGCAGGCTCGGTCCCGGTGCGCCCGAGGGGGTCACGGCGACCCGAACGAGTCGTACCGGCTCCGCGGCCTCCGCATCCGGCACCGCCCCGCCCGCGACGCGGTCGATCAGCGCGTGATCGGCGAACCCGGCCAGCGCGAAGTCCAGATGCACGGTCGCCGCGTCCGCAGGGTCCTCGCACTCCGCGGCGGCCCTCGCGGCCCGGTGCAGCTGGTTGGTCCGGAACCGCAGCAGTGCCGACTCCTGCTCCGCCTGCTTGGCCTCGGTCATGTCCTGGAAGAGCCAGCCCACCCCCAACGGCACCGGCTCCTCCGCGAGCGGAGAGGCCAGCCGTACGAAGCCGCACCGCCAGCACCGCCGCCGCTCGCCCTCCGGCGTCCGCACGCTCACCCAGATCTCGGCCGGCGCGGGCGGCGCGCCCTCCGCCAGCACATGCGTGAGCGCGCTCTCCAGCTCCTCGACACCCTGGGCGAGAAGATCCCCGAGCGGCCGCCCCAGCACGGACGTACGGCCGATACCCAGGGCCCGGGCCGCGTGCGCGTTCACCACCGCGGGCCGCAGATCGGCGTCGACGAGGACGACGCCCCAGGACGCGTCCTCGAACAACGCCTCGCTCAGCGCGATCGAGCGCTCCAGATCGATCTGGGTGTGCACCTCGCTGAAGGCGCAGTACACCCCGGCGGGCTTCCCGTCAGGTCCGCGGACGGCCGCCGACTGCGTCCGTACGAGGACCCGCCCGCCGTCCTTGGTCAACAAGGCGAACTCGTGCACCTGCCGCCCCGGAGCGTGCATCGCGGACATCAGCCGCTCCTCCACCTCCGCGGCGTCGGCCTCGCGCACCGCCCACCCGGCGAACCCGTGCCGCCCCACGGCCTCGGCCGCACTCCACCCGAGGATCCGCTCCGCCTCACGGTTCCAATGGGTGACGACCCCGTCCGCGTCGAAGGCGCACAAGGCCGCGTCCATCCCGTCCAGCAGCGCGGCCAGCAGATCGGAACCGCCTGCCGAACCCTCTGAACCAGCCGACGAACCCTCCGGACCGTCCCGCTCGGGTTCGTCCGGTCCCAGCTCGTCGGTGGTCCCACTACGCCGGGAAGCACTCACCTGGACCCCCTGCCAAGCTGCGTCCGCACGTACGACGCGTCGGTTCGCTCACTCGCAATCATCTAACTGGAACGTGACGCAGCACACACCGAGTTCCCACAAGATTGAAGGAATCGTTGTGCGGCGGAAATCCTCCGCACCCGAAAGCGCCCGAAAGCGCCCTCGACGCCCGACCCCTACGCCCCGCTTCCCCTCCTCGCATACACCTCAATCTCGATCTTCATCCGAGGATCCGCGAGCCCGCACACCATCATCGTCGCCGCCGGCCGCACCTCCCCGAAATACCGCCGCAGCACCGGCCAGCACGGCTCGAAGTCGGCCCGCTCGGGCAGCAGGTACCGCACCCGCACCACATCTGCGAACGAACAGCCCGCCTCCTCCAGCGCGGCACCCACGTTGCGCAGGCACTGCTCTGCCTGCTCCACCACGTCCTCGGAGATCGTCATGGCCGAGTAGTCGAAACCGGTCGTCCCCGACACGTGCACCCAGTCCCCGTCGACCACGGCACGGGCGTACCCGATCTGCTCCTCGAAGGTCGATCCGCTGAGGATGGCCTGCCGCCCCGGCTGCTGCGTTGTCATGCACGGAACGCTAGGTGACCAGCGCAAACAGGTACAGGGAAAAAAGAGGTTGATCGGGGGCCGACGTGGTTCCTAGGGTGTGGAGCACACGAGAAGGGAGGTGGTTCGGCAGATGTATGAATACCGGACGCGTGAGGTGGCTGCGGGCTAGCGGCCCGTCACCCCACCCAGTGCGGTGCCGGACCAGCACGTGACAGATGCGTGCAGCCGGCCCAATCCCAGGCAGTCACCCGACCCGCGAGCTCGCCGGTACGTCCGGCCGGCTCCTCCGCCACGGCGGAGGAACCCGAGCTCGCGGGTCGTCTGCGTTCAGGGGACGCGGGGCGCCCTCACGGGCTCAGGCGCTCGATGCGCCAGCTTCCGTCCTGCTCCGCCACGTACCGAAGCCGGTCGTGCAGCCTGTTTTCCCGCCCCTGCCAGAACTCCACCGCCTGCGGTGCCACCCGGAAGCCGCCCCAGTTCGGCGGCACCGGCACCTGATCGCCCTCGGGATGACGCGCGGACAGTTCGGCGTACGAGGCGTCGAGGTCGGCACGGGTGGCGATGACGGAGGACTGGGCGCTGGCCCAGGCCCCGAGCTGGGAGCCGTGCGGGCGGCTCCGGAAGTACGCGGCCGTCTCGTCGCGCCCGGTGCGCCGCGCCACGCCCGTGACGATGACCTGGCGGGCCATCGGATGCCAGGGGAAGAGCAGGGACAGGTACGGGTTCTCGGCGAGGTCGCGGGCCTTGCGGGAGTCGTAGTTGGTGTAGAAGACGAAGCCCTGCTCGTCGAAGTGCTTCAGCAGCACGGTGCGGGAGCTGGGCCGCCCCTCGGCGTCCGCGGTGGAGACGATCATCGCGTTCGGCTCGAAGAGGTGGGCCTCGGACGCGGCCTGCTTGAACCAGCGCGCGAACTGTTCCACCGGGGTGGCGGCCAGATCGTTCTCGGCGAGGCCCTCGGCCCGGTACTGCTTGCGCATCGCGGCGGGGGCGAGGGGGACGGCGTCTCGGTCGGTCACGCGGTCATCCTGCCGTATGTGACGGACGCCGTACGGCGCGGTGTCCTCCTTCGGCACTGCATGGCACTGAGTGCCGCAGAACCCTCCCGAAGATGACACTCAGGGACTATCGTGCTGTTGTCGTCGTGGTTGGATGACCGCCGACCGCACGGGGCATCACAGGGGTACGCCCCGGACCGCGAGTCAGAGTGCCTGACCGTGGATCCAGCAGGCGTGCGCCCCATCTCTGTCGAGTGACACGTGATCGTTCCACCCACAACCCCATCCGTCGCACACATCACGAGGAGCCGCCTGATGTCCGACTTCGTACCCGGACTCGAGGGAGTCGTCGCGTTCGAGACGGAGATCGCCGAACCGGATAAGGAGGGCGGCGCTCTGCGGTACCGGGGCGTCGACATCGAGGACCTGGTCGGGCATGTCTCGTTCGGCAACGTCTGGGGACTGCTCGTCGACGGTGCCTTCCGGCCCGGTCTGCCGCCCGCCGAGCCGTTCCCGATTCCCGTGCACTCCGGCGACATCCGCGTCGACGTCCAGTCCGCGCTCGCCATGCTGGCCCCGGTGTGGGGGCTGAAGCCCCTCCTGGACATCGGTGAGGAGCAGGCCCGGGCGGACCTGGCCCGAGCCGCCGTCATGGCCCTGTCCTACGTCGCCCAGTCCGCGCGCGGTCAGGGCCTGCCGATGGTGCCGCAGCGCGAGATCGACAAGGCGCAGTCCGTCGTCGAGCGGTTCATGATCCGCTGGCGCGGCGAGCCCGACCCCAAGCACGTGGCCGCCGTCGACGCGTACTGGACGTCCGCCGCCGAGCACGGCATGAACGCGTCCACCTTCACGGCCCGCGTCATCGCGTCGACCGGCGCCGACGTGGCCGCGGCGCTCTCCGGTGCCGTAGGTGCCATGTCCGGCCCGCTGCACGGCGGTGCCCCGTCCCGGGTCCTGCACATGATCGAGGAGATCGAGCGCACCGGCGACGCCGAGGCGTACGTGAAGCAGACCCTCGACAAGGGCGAGCGCCTCATGGGCTTCGGCCACCGCGTCTACCGCGCCGAGGACCCTCGCGCGCGGGTGCTGCGCCGCACCGCCCGGGAGCTGGGCGCGCCCCGCTTCGAGGTCGCCGAGGCGCTGGAGAAGGCGGCGCTGGAGGAGCTGCACAATCGGCGCCCGGACCGGGTCCTGGCCACGAACGTGGAGTTCTGGGCCGCCATCATGCTGGACTTCGCGGAGGTCCCGGCGCACATGTTCACGTCCATGTTCACCTGCGCCCGTACGGCGGGCTGGTCGGCGCACATCCTGGAGCAGAAGCGCACCGGCCGCCTCGTGCGCCCGTCCGCGCGCTACATCGGCCCGGGCCCGCGCGACCCGCGTGCGGTCGAGGGCTACGCCGACATCGCGCACTGACCCGTCCGCCGAGCCGCCGATCCACTGGTCCCGAGCGGTCGTCACACGTGGAGCCGATCAGCTCCGCGTGACGCCGCTCGGCCGCCGGTGAGGCCGGCTTCGGCGTACGGACCGTGACTGATCCACTCCGCCAGTATGCTGGGGCGGCTGCGGCGCACCTTCCACCATCACCCGTTCCCACGTGGTGAGTTCATGCCTGCGGCGATCGAGACGTCCCACGGCATGAGGATGAGAACAGGTGCTGATAGCGGGCCGTTACCGGCTGAGCGAGTCGATCGGGCGCGGTGGGATGGGGGAGGTCTGGCGGGCCTACGACGAGACGCTCGGCCGGCCCGTGGCCGTCAAGCTCCTGCTGCCCCAGGACACCGACCCCACCGCAACGTCCCGGTTCCGTCTTGAGGCGCAGACGGCGGCACGGATCGCCCACCCGAACGTGGTCGGCGTACGGGACTTCGGCGAGCACGAGAACCGGCTCTTCCTGGTCATGGAACTCGTCGAGGGCGAAAGCCTCGCGCGCGTGGCCGCACAGTTCGGCGCGCTGCCCGCCGAACGCGTCGCCCGGATCGCCGCCGAGGCCGCCGCGGGGCTGGCCGCCGCGCACCGCCAGGGCATCGTCCACCGGGACATCAAGCCCGGCAACCTGCTCCTGGACGCCGACGGCACCCTCAAGATCGGTGACTTCGGGATCGCCCGCTTCCTCGACGACCCCGGCGCCGCGCTGACCGCCACCGGGCAGATCGTCGGCACGAGCCTCTACCTGGCCCCCGAACGGGCGCTGGGGCAGCCGGCGGGCCCGGCCTCCGACGTGTACGCGCTGGGCTGTGTGCTCTACCAACTGCTCACCGGGCGCCCGCCGTTCCACGCCGACACCGCTGTCGCGATCCTGCACCAGCACCTGGACGCCGTGCCCGTACCGCCCCGCGAGCTGGGTGTCCCGGGGCTGCCGCCCGCCTTCGAGAGCTACCTCCTCGGCCTGCTCGCCAAGGACCCCGAGCACCGGCCCGCCGCCCAGCAGGCCGCCGACTGGTTCGCCGACGGCGCCTGGCAGGGCCGCCCCGAGCCGCTGCCCGAGGCCACGTCGCCGTCCCGGGGGCCTGCGGTCGTCGCGTCGGCGTCCACGGCCGGGTCGCAGGTGGGCGGGACCAGCAGTCCGACCACGTACATGCTGCCCTCCTCCCAGGGCCCGGCATCCACCGGAAGATCCGGATCCCGTTCCAGATCCGGGTCCGGCTCCGGCTCCGGCTCCGGCTCCGGGTCCGGCTCCGGGTCCGGCTCCGGGTCCGGGTCCCGGTCGCAATCCCGTTCCCGGTCCGGCTCCCGGGCAGCGGGCCCGGCGCGTCCCGGGTCCCTCGCGCTCCTCGTGCGCCGGCCGCGGGTGGCGGCCACGGCCGCTGCGGCAGTGCTCTTCGCGGCCGCGATGCTCCTCGGCATGCTGTGGTTCGCTCCCGACAACACCGCGACGGAGGGCACGAAGTCCGAGGCCCCGCCGAGCCCGCCCGCCTCCGCATCCACGTCCCCTGCGGCCTCGATCCCCTCCCCTGCCGCCTCCCCGATCCCGGCGGGGGCGGAGACGGACGGAGCCCTGGACGCAGAGCGGGACGAGCCGGACGAGGCGAAGCTGGAGCAGGAGCAGGAGCAGGAGCAGGAGCAGGCCAGGCTGGAGCAGGAGCGGTTGGAGCAGGCCGAGCGCGAGCAGTCTGAGCGCGAGCAGGAGAAGCGGGAACAGGAGCGGCAGCGCGCAGTGCCGCAGGACGACGACGATGGCGACGACGACGGGAGCGGCGACGACTGACAGGCGGCCGGGGGGCCGGGGGGCCTCAGCCCAGCGTCTCCTCCAGCAGCAGCGCCCATTGCGTCACCACGCGGTCGCGGCGGGCCGCGTCGTCGGTGAGGAGGTTGGCGAGGCCCAGGCCGCGGGCCATGTCGAGGAGGCCCTGGACCGTCTCCCGTACGCCGGGGCGGGATTCGTCCGCGCCCAGCAGGTCCACGGCTATCCGGTGGGTCTCGCGGCCGACTCGGGCCTCCAGCTCCGTGACCCGTGGCCTCAGCTGCTCCTCGTTGGAGGCGGCCACCCACAGATGCAGGGCGGCGCGGAACAAGGGGCCCGTGTAGAGGTCCACGAGGCCGGAGACGACCGCACGCCGGTCGCCCGCAGCGCCCTGCGGGAACAGGGCGCGCAGGGCCGTCGAGCGTTCCTCGGCGACGTACTCGACGGCCGCCGTGAAGAGGTCCTCGCGGGTCGGGAAGTGGTGCTGGGCGGCGCCCCGGGAGACGCCGGCGCGTTCGGCGACGACGGAGACCGTGGAGCCCGCCCAGCCGTGTTCGGCGAGGCAGGCCACGGCGGCTTCCAGGAGGCGTTGCCGGGTGGCGCGGCTGCGGTCCTGCTTCGGAACGCGGTCGGCGCGGTCCGCGCGGTCGCCGACTGTGGTCACACCACCCATGCGGGATCCCGTCGTTCGAGGAAGGCCGTCATCCCCTCACGGGCCTGGGCGGAGGAGAACAGCCGGGCCGAGAGCGCGGTCAGGTCCGCCGCGTCCCGGTCGAAGGCTTCCAGCACCTTAGCCGTGAGCAGCGCTTTCGTCTCGGCCAGGGCCTGGGGGGCGGCCCGGCGCAGGCCGTCCAGGATGGGGGCCAGCGCCTCGTCGACGTCCTCGCCGGCCGTGGTGAGCAGGCCGATGCGGGCCGCCTCCGGCGCGGTGAAGCGTTCGCCGGTGAGGTAGTAGCGGGCCAGGGCGCGGGGGTCCGTCCGGGGCAGGAGGGCCAGCGAGATCACCGCGGGGGCGACGCCGATGTGGACCTCCGTGAAGGCGAAGGTGGCTTGCTGTGACGCGGCCGATATGTCGCCGGCCGCGAGCAGGCCCAGACCGCCCGCGCGTACGTGTCCGGTGACGCGGGCGACGACCGGTTTGGGCAGGGCGAGGATCTGCCTCAGCAGCGCCACCAGCGCCTCCGGCGGCGGCGGGTCGCGCAGGTCCGCTCCCGCGCTGAAGGTGTTGCCGGTGTGGGTGAGGACGATCGCGCGTACGTCGGCGTCCTTGGCGCAGTCCGCCAGCGCGTCGGTCAGCTCGCCCACGAGGGCGGCCGAGAGCGCGTTGCGGTTGTGCGGGGAGTCGAGGGTGAGGGTCTCGACGCCCCGCGCGCGTGTACGGCCGATCAGCGTCACATGTTCTCCTTGAGTGCCCGTAGTTCGCGGCGCAGGATCTTGCCGGAGGCGGCCCGTGGGACACCGTCCATGAAGGTGACCCGGCGGACGCGCTTGTAGGGGGCGACCTGTTCGGCGACGTACATCATGACCTCTCCTTCGGAGAGGTCGGTGGCGGTCGGCTGGCGGACCACGTACGCGTGCGGGACCTCGTTGCCGTCGTCGTTGTAGACGCCGATGACCGCCGCGTCGGCGATGCCGGGGTGGGTGAGCAGGAGGGCCTCCAGTTCGGCGGGGGCCACCTGGAAGCCCTTGTACTTGATGAGTTCCTTGACTCGGTCCACGACGAACAGCCAGCCGTTCTCGTCCACATGGCCCACGTCGCCGGTGTGCAGCCAGCCGTCGGTGTCGATCATCGCGGCGGTGGCGTCGGGGCGGCCGAGGTAGCCCTTCATGACCTGGGGACCGCGGATGAGGATCTCGCCGGACTCGCCGGCGCCGAGGTCCTTGCCGGGGTCGTCGAGGGAGACGATGCGCATCTCGGTGCCGGCGATGAGCTTGCCGACGGTTCCGGCAGGCGCGTCGTGCATGGCGGCCAGGGGGACGACGTGGGTGCCGGGGGACAGTTCCGTCATGCCGTAGGCCTGGCCGACCGGCGGCAGGCCGAGGCGCTGCGCGCAGGCGGCCGCGAGCTTCGCGTCCAGGGGTGCGGCGGCGCTGACGATGTACTTCAGGGACGACAGGTCGTAACTCGCGACCAGGGGGTGCTTGGCGAGGGCCAGCACGATCGGCGGGGCCACGTACAGGCCGGTGATGCGGTGCTTCTGGATGGCCGCGAGGAAGGTCTCCAGGTCGAAGCGCGGCAGCACGACGACCGTCGCGCCGAGCCTCAGGGGCGCGTTCATCAGGGCGGTCAGGCCGTAGATGTGGAAGAAGGGCAGGACGGCGAGGATGCGGTCGCCGGGGCCTGCGGATATCGCGGGTTCGAGCTGGGCGAGGTTGGTGGCGATCTGGCGGTGCGTGAGCATCACGCCCTTGGGGATGCCGGTGGTGCCCGACGAGTACGGCAGGGCCGCGACGTCCGCCGCCGGGTCGAGGTCGACCTGCGGTTCGGGGGCGGCGGACGCCAGCATGTCGATGAGCGACCGGTGTCCGGGCGCGCTGTCGCACACGAAGATCTCCTGCACGCCGCCCGCGAGTTCAGCGGCCCGGCGTGCCGCCTCCAGCAGCGGTGAGACGGTGACGATCCAGCGGGCCGCCGAGTCCTTCAGCTGCTTGGCGAACTCCTCGGGCGTGGCGAGCGGGTGCACGGTCGTGACGGAGGCACCCGCGCGCGTGGCGGCGTAGAACGCGGTCGGAAAGGCGACCGTGTTGGGGCTGTGCAGGGCGAGGACGTCGCCCTTGCGGACGCCCGCCTCGGCCAGGCCGGCGGCCACCCGCCGGTGGAAGCGGTCGAGCTGTTCGTACGTGAGCGTGGTGCCGTCCGTGCCGTCGATGAGCGCGGGTGCGTCACCGAACTCGGCCGCCCGGCCCAGTACGAAATCGTGGATGGGGAGTTCTACGGCCGGAACGTCTGCGTACTCGCTGCGGAACACGGTTCCTCCTCGCGACACGGTGCCGACAGGGTGCCCGTCAGTACGACTTGGGCAGGCCCAGGGTCTGGTGGGAGACGTAGTTGAGAATCATCTCCCGGCTCACCGGAGCAATACGAGACACGCGTGCTGCGGTTATCAGCGAGGCGAGGCCGAATTCGCGGGTGAGGCCGTTTCCGCCGAGCGTGTGCACGGCCTGGTCGACGGCCTTCACGCAGGCCTCCCCGGCCGCGTACTTGGCCATGTTGGCGGCCTCGCCCGCGCCCACGTCGTCACCGGCGTCGTACAGGTGGGCCGCCTTCTGCATCATCAGGCGGGCCAGTTCGAGGTCGATGTGCGCCTGGGCGAGAGGGTGCGCGATGGCCTGGTGGGCGCCGATGGGGGCCTTCCAGACGGTGCGGTCGCGGGCGTACTCTATGGCGCGCGCGAGGGCGTACCGGCCCATGCCGATCGCGAACGCGGCCGTCATGATGCGTTCGGGGTTGAGGCCGGCGAAGAGCTGGAGCAGGCCCGCGTCCTCGTCGCCGACCAGGGCGTCGGCGGGGAGCCGGACGTCGTCGAGGGTCAGCTCGAACTGCTTCTCCGCGGCGCTCAGTTCCATGTCGATCTGCCGGCGCGTGAAGCCTTCGGCGTCGCGCGGGACGATGAACAGGCAGGGCTTGAGGCTGCCGGTGCGGGCGTCCTCGGTGCGGCCGACGATGAGGGTCGCGTCCGCGATGTCGACGCCGGAGATGAAGACCTTGCGGCCGGTGAGGAGCCAGTCTCCGGTGTCCGGGTCGCGGTGAGCCGTGGTCGTGATGCGGTGGCTGTTGGAGCCGGCGTCGGGTTCTGTGATGCCGAAGGCCATGGTGCGGGTGCCGTCGGCGAGGGCGGGGAGCCACTCCTGTTTCTGGGCTTCCGTGCCGAAGCGGGCGATCACCGTGCCGCAGATGGCGGGCGACACGACCATCATCAGCAAGGGGCAGCCTGCGGCGCCCAGTTCTTCGAGGACGATGGAGAGTTCGGCGATGCCGCCGCCTCCGCCGCCGTGTGCCTCCGGCAGGTTGACGCCGAGGTAGCCGAGCTTGGCTGCTTCGGACCAGAGCTCTTCTCGGTCGTAGGTGCGGCCGTGGCGTTTGCCGAGGGCGGCTACGGCGGCTCGTAGGGCCTTGTGTTCTTCGGTTTCGAGAGTGGTGGGCATGGGACTCCTCCCGGGTGCGGGTTGTCTGTGGCTGGTCGCGCTCACGCGGCGGTAGCCGCATATCGATACGGCCCCGCGCCCCTAAGAGGTCGGCTGTACTACCGCCAGTAGGGCGCCGACCGTTACCTGTTGTCCTGGTGCGGCGTGCAGAGCCGCCAGCGTGCCCGTGCTCGGTGCCGTGATCTTGTGTTCCATCTTCATCGCCTCCAGCCACAACAGGGGCTGTCCGGCCTCCACAGTGGCCCCTACGGCCAGCCCCTCCGCCACCCGGACGACCGTCCCCGGCATGGGCGCAAGGAGGGATCCCGGCGCGTGCTGTGCCGTCGGGTCGGGGAAGCGGGGCAGGGCGGTGAGGCGGGCGGCGTTGACGTGGATCTCGTCGCCGTACCGCGTCACCTCGAAGTTCCTTCGTACGCCGTCCACTTCGAGTACGACCAGGGCGGCATCGGCGTGTACGACCCGTACCCCGTCGGCCTCAAGGCCCGCGCGGGTGTGGCGGTAGTGGACCTCGATCTCCTCGCCGGCCGCCTCGTAGCGCTTGGTCTGCGGCCGTGAGGGCACGTTCCGCCAGCCGCCGAAGCGGGAGCGGCCGTGGGCGTCGGCGAGGGCGGCGGCCAAGGGGGCGTACGGGTCGCCCGTCCCACAGCAGGCCAGGTCGGTGAGGTGGCGGTCGTAGAAGCCCGTGTCCATGCGGGCGGTCGTGAACTCCTCGTGGCGCAGCGAGCGTACGAGGAGGTCCCGGTTGGTGACCGGGCCGTGCAGGGTCGCCCGTTCCAGGGCGCCGGCGAGCTTGCGGACCGCCTCCGCGCGGGTGGGTGCGTGGGCGACGAGCTTGGCGAGCATGGGGTCGTAGTGGACGCCGATGTCGTCGCCGTCGGTGAAGCCGGTGTCCAGCCGGACGCTCTCGGGTACGGCGAAACGGTGCAGCGTGCCGGTCTGCGGGGCCCAGTCGCGGGCCGGGTCCTCGGCGTAGAGGCGGGCCTCGACGGCGTGACCACGCGCGCGTGGCGGATCGTCGGCGAGGGCGTGGCCTTCGGCGACGCGGATCTGTTCCGCGACCAGGTCGATGCCGAAGACGGCTTCCGTCACGGGGTGTTCGACCTGGAGGCGGGTGTTCATCTCCAGGAAGTGGGCCTTGTCTCCGGCGACCAGGAACTCGACCGTGCCGGCGCCGACGTACTCGACCGCGCGGGCGGCTCGTACGGCCAGCGTGTGCAGCTCGTGCGTGAGCTGCTCGGAGAGTCCGGGTGCCGGGGACTCCTCGATCACCTTCTGGTGGCGGCGCTGCAGGGAGCAGTCCCGGGTGCCCAGCGCCCAGACCGTGCCGTGGGTGTCGGCGAGGATCTGGACCTCGACATGGCGGCCGTTCTCGACGTACGGCTCCACGAAGACCTCGCCGTCGCCGAAGGCGCTCGCGGCCTCGGAGCGGGCGCTCTCCAGGGCGGCGCTCAGGTCCTCCAGGCGGCGCACGATCCGCATGCCGCGCCCTCCGCCGCCCGCGGCCGCCTTCACCAGGACGGGGAGGTCGGCCTCGGTGACCTCCCCCAGGGGGGCCAGCCCCATCAGCTCCTTCGCCCGGGTCTTGGACGCCATCGCCTCGATGGCCTCCGGCGGCGGGCCGATCCAGACGAGTCCCGCGTCGAGGACGGCGCGTGCGAAGTCGGCGTTCTCGGAGAGGAAGCCGTAGCCGGGGTGCACGGCGTCCGCGCCGGACGCCACGGCCGCCTTCACGATCAGCCCGGCGTCCAGGTACGTGTCGGCAGGCGCCGCTCCCGGCAGCCGTACGGCCGTGTCGGCCACGCGTGCGTGGAGGGCGTTCGCGTCGGCGTCCGAGTACACGGCCACCGTCCGGATTCCCGACTCACGGCAGGTGCGGAAGACGCGGCAGGCGATCTCGCCCCGGTTCGCCACCAGAACAGAAGTAATCATTGCCTCACATCCGGAAGACGCCGAAGCCACCGCGTGCGCCCTCGAAGGGGGCCGTGTGGATGGCGGACAGGCACATACCGAGGACGGTTCGGGTGTCGCGCGGATCGATGACGCCGTCGTCGTACAGCCGCCCCGACAGGAACATCGGCAGCGACTCCGACTCGATCTGCTGCTCCACCATGGCGCGCAGCGCCGCGTCCCCCTCCTCGTCGTACGGCTGTCCCTTGGCGGCCGCGGACTGCCGGGCCACGATCGAGAGCACGCCGGCGAGCTGCTGGGGGCCCATGACGGCCGACTTGGCGCTGGGCCAGGCGAAGAGGAAGCGGGGGTCGTAGGCACGGCCGCACATGCCGTAGTGGCCGGCGCCGTAGGAGGCGCCCATGAGGACGGAGAGATGGGGCACGCGGCTGTTGCTGACCGCGTTGATCATCATCGCGCCGTGCTTGATGATGCCGCCCTGCTCGTACTGGCTGCCCACCATGTAGCCGGTGGTGTTGTGCAGGAAGAGCAGAGGGATGTCGCGCTGGTTGGCCAGTTGGATGAACTGCGCCGCCTTCTGCGACTCCTCGCTGAACAGGACCCCCTGGGCGTTCGCCAGCACGCCGACCGGATAGCCGTGCAGGGCCGCCCAGCCGGTGGTCAGGCTCGTGCCGTACATCGGCTTGAACTCGTCGAAGTCGGAGGCGTCGACGATCCGGGCGATGACCTCGCGCGGGTCGAAGGGGGTCTTGAGGTCGCCGGGGACGATGCCGAGGAGTTCGTCGGCGGAGTACTTGGGGGGTTCGGCGGGGCCCGGATCGCCGTACGCCTTGCGGTGATTGAGCCGGGCGACGACCCTTCGCGCCTGCCGCAGCGCGTCCGGTTCGTCCACGGCGAAGTAGTCCGCGAGGCCCGACACGCGGGCGTGCATCTCCGCGCCGCCCAGCGACTCGTCGTCGCTCTCCTCACCGGTCGCCATCTTCACCAGGGGCGGGCCGCCGAGGAACACCTTGGCGCGCTCCTTGACCATGATCACGTGGTCGGACATGCCGGGGACGTACGCGCCGCCGGCCGTCGAGTTGCCGAAGACGACCGCGACGGTGGGGATCCCGGCCGCCGACAGCCTCGTCAGGTCCCGGAAGATGGCGCCTCCGGGGATGAAGATCTCCTTCTGGGACGGCAGGTCGGCGCCGCCCGACTCGACGAGGTTCACGACGGGCAGCCGGTTGGCGAGCGCGATGTCGTTCGCCCGCAGGGCCTTCTTCAGCGACCAGGGGTTGCTCGCTCCGCCGCGCACGGTCGGGTCGTTGGCGGTGATCAGGCACTCCACGCCCTCGACGACACCGATGCCGGTGACGAGGGACGCTCCGACGGCGTAGTCGCTGCCCCAGGCGGCCAGCGGGGACAGCTCCAGGAAGGGTGTGTCGGGGTCGAGGAGCAGCTCGATGCGCTCGCGGGCGAGCAGCTTGCCGCGCCTGCGATGCCGTTCGACGTACTTGGGGCCGCCGCCGGCGAGCGCCTTGGCGTGCTCGGTGTCGAGGTCGGCGAGCTTGGCGAGCATGGTCTCGCGGTTGGCCCGGTGGTCGGGGCCGTTGGGGTCCAGGGTGGAGGGCAGGACGGTCACAGCAGACTCTCCGGGATGTCCAGGTGACGGGAGCGCAGCCATTCGCCGAGGGCCTTGGCCTGCGGGTCGAAGCGGTGCTGGGCGGCGACGCCCTCGCCGAGGATGCCCTCGACGACGAAGTTGAGGGCGCGGAGGCCGGGGAGCGGGTGCCGGGTGACCTTCAGCCGACGGCTCTCGGGAAGCAGCTCCTGGAACCGCTCGACCGTGAGCTCGTGCGCGAGCCAGCGCCACGCCTCGTCCGTCCGCGCCCACACACCGACGTTGGCGTTCCCGCCCTTGTCACCGCTGCGGGCGCCGGCGACAAGACCGAGCGGGGCGCGACGGGTCGGCTCCGCGGCGAGCGGCGGCTCGGGCAGCGGTGACGGGGGCGCTTCCTCCAGTACGAGTGTGTCGTGGGCCGGCGGCACAGGGATACGGCGGCCGTCGTGGAGGACGGCCACATGGTCGACGGCACCATGGGGGACGTACACATCCTCGAAGACCCCATACGGGGTGCCCTTGCCCGGTGGTGACAGCACATGGAAGCCGGGGTAGCTGGCGAGCGCCAGTTCCACGGCGGCTCCGCTCAGCACCCTGCCGACCTTCTCCTGGTCCTGGTCCCGGACGACCAGCCGGAGCAGCGCGCTCGCGGTCTCCTCGGTCGAGGCGTCGGGCCGATCGGTGCGGACGAGGTCCCAACGGACGTCTTCGGGACGCGACTTGGCGAACGCCTCGTCCATCTGCCGCCGCACCAGAGCGGCCTTCGCCTCGATGTCCGCTCCGGTCAGCACGAAGACGACCTCGTTGCGGAAGCCGCCGAGGCGATTGAGGCCGACCTTGAGAGTCGGGGGCGGGGCCTCGCCCCGTACGCCGTCGATGCGGACGCGGTCGGGGCCGTCCTGCGTGAGCCGTACGGTGTCCAGCCGGGCGGTGACGTCCGGTCCCGCGTACCGGGCGCCGCCCGTCTCGTACAGCAGCTGGGCCGTCACCGTGCCGACGTCGACGAGGCCGCCGGTGCCGGGGTGCTTGGTGATGACGCAGGTACCGTCCTCGTGGAGCTCGGCGAGCGGGAAGCCGGGGCGACGGAGGTCGCCGCCCCTCTTCTGGAACTCGTCGAAGAACGCGTAGTTGCCGCCGGTCGCCTGTGTCCCGCACTCCAGCACATGCCCGGCGACCACCGCGCCCGCGAGCCGGTCGTGGTCGCCGGGGCCCCATCCGAAGTGGGCGGCTGCGGGCCCGGTGACCAGGGCCGCGTCCGTCACCCGCCCGGTGACGACGATGTCCGCGCCCTCCCGGAGACAGGCCGCGATGCCGAAGCCGCCGAGGTAGGCGTGAGCGGCGAGGCTGTCCGGATACCGGTCCTTGAGGTCGTCTCCCTCGACATGGGCGACATGTACGGGGATGCCGAGCCGGTCCGCCACCTTCCGTACGGCGTCGGCGAGTCCGGCCGGATTGAGCCCGCCGGCGTTGGCGACGATCCTGACGCCCCGCTCGTGCGCGAGCCCCAGGCACTCCTCCAGCTGGCGCAGGAAGGTGCGGGCGTATCCGGCGCCTGGGTCCTTCAGCCGGTCCCGGCCGAGGATCAGCATGGTCAGTTCGGCGAGGTAGTCGCCGGTGAGGACGTCCAGTTCGCCGCCGGTGAGCATCTCGCGCATGGCGTCGAAGCGATCGCCGTAGAAGCCGGAGGCGTTGCCGATCCGCAGCACCGGCCCTGCCGGGTGGGCGGGCGAGGTCACCGGGCCGCCCCCTTGGGTGCGCGGCCCGCGCCGGGCGGGCCCGCGAAGACCTGGGCGATGTCGAACCAGCGGTCGGCGTCCGGGCCTTCGGCCCGCAGGGCGAGGTCGGAGCGGTGGGCCCGCTGGGCGACCAGGAGGCAGAAGTCGAGGGCGGGGCCGGTGACGCGCTGCGGGGCGTCTTCGGGGCCGTATGCCCACACCTCACCGGAGGGCGAGACGAGTTCGACGCGGAAGGGGTCGGAAGGTGCCGGGAGTCCGTGCACGCTGAAAGCGAAGTCGCGCGTTCGCACCCCGATCCACACCACATGCCTGAGCCGGTCTGTGGGTGTGCGCACCACACCCAGCGCTTCGGCGATGTCCAGGCCGTGGGCCCAGGTCTCCATGAGTCGGGCCGTGGCCATGGAGGCGCCGGACATAGGGGGGCCGTACCAGGGGAACTTGGTGCCGTGCGGTGCCTCGCGCAATGCCGTGTCGAGGGCGGTGCGTCCTTCCCGCCAGCGCGCCAACAGCTCGGCGGGCGGCAGCGCGGCCCCCTCCTCCGCGCCGTCGTCGACGAACGACCCCGGCGTCACCAGCGCCTTCTCCACCAGCGTGCGGAACGCCTCCGCGTCGGTCACCGCCAGCAGTGCCGAGTGGTCCGTCCAGGCGAGGTGTGCGATCTGGTGGGCGACGCTCCAGCCGGGCGCCGGAGTCGCGAGTGCCCACTGCTCGGGGCTCAACTCGGCTATCAGCCAGTCGAGTTCCTCGCTCTCGTCGCGCAGATCGTCGAACACGGGCGTCGGATCGGACACGGGGCGCTCCCCTCGGGGCACGGCGGTGTGCGTGGGTGGTGCGGCGTGGTGCGCGGTGGTGCGGCGTGGTGAGGAGCATGGCAGTGCGCGCGAAAACAAGCAAGCATGCTTGCATTAATTGAGAAGTGTTCACCGGGGGAAGGGTGTCGGTGCGGCGTGCCATCAATACACTCGGGCGTCGCGCCTGTTGCGGCAGCAACGCATTCGGTCACACCTCGGGGGAATCAAAGGCATGAGCAACTGGAATCCGGGCGGGCAGCCGCCCTTCAACCCGCAGGGCCAGCCGCCCCCGCCGCCGCCGGCCGGAGGGTATCCGCCCCACGTCCCGCACCCCTACGCTCCGCAGCCCAACGCGCCGTACCCGTACCCGCCGCAGCCCAACGCGCCGTACCCGTATCCGCCGTATCCGTACCTGCCGGCCGCCCCGCCCGGGCCCCTCACCCGGCTGTGGCGGCAGATCGGTCCCGTCCCCGTCGCACGCAGGGTGTTCAAGCCGTCCAGGCCCGGCATCGTCCAGGACCCGGTCGTGGCCCGCATGCAGCGGATGCGCACCTTGGTGGGGCTGGCGGCGGTCGTGTGGATGTCGGTCACCTACAAGCTCGCCGACTCGGTCAGGGTCGCCGACTCGGTGGGCAACGTCGCGAGCGACCGTCTGAACCAGTCCTGGATCAGCGTCCTGGTGCTCTGCGTGACCTTCCCGGTCGTCGTGGGCGTCCTGCTCGCCCTGGCCTCCGCCTCGGCCCGGCGGGAGCTGCTGCGCCGGGCGGCGAAGTGTTTCGGCGCGATGGTCGCCCTGGTGGCCGCGGTGTTCGTGTTCCCGGCCTCCGTGCTCACGGGCTTCGTCGAGGGCCGTTTCGCGACCAACCCGGTGATGACCGTCCTCACCTACACCGGCATCCTGCTCACCTTCGTGTGGGTGCTGCCCTTCGTCATCGCGGGTATCGGCCTGGCCCTCCTCCACGTGTTCCGCACCGCCGACATCCACGAGACGATGCCGCCGCTGCTGGCCATGACGCTGGTCTGGGAGATGGCCCTGATCGACCTGTTCACGGGCGCCTACACGGGCGTGCCGGTACCGATCCGGATCCTGTTCACGCTCGGCGCCCCCCTCTCGGTGACGGCAGTGGGCCTGTGGGAACTGCGCCGACTGCGCGCCCATCACGGCATCGGCCTGCACGGGCTGCTGATGCGGCAGGGGCCGGGGCAGGCGTGACGCTGGGGCGGCAAGCCGGCCCGGACGGGGAAGGGCCGCCGGGCCGAGACCCCGCCCAACCCCTCTCCGCCGGCACCTTCCCCGCCTGATCTGCATCCGCGCCGCACCCACGCACGCCGCCAGCCGCCACCTCTCGGCGACGGCCGGCACGAACGAGTGGGAACTGCACCGGCGACGGCCATCACGGCATCGGCCTGCCGGGGGCTGATGCGCCAAGGCCGGGGCCAGGCGTGACGGTGGAGCGGCAAGCCCGCCCGGGCAGGGAGAGGCCACCGGGCCACGACCCCGCCCAACCCCTCTCCGCCGGCGCCTTCCCCGCCTGATCTGCATCCGCGCCGCACCCATGCACGCCGCCAGCCGCCACCTCTCGGCGACGGCCGGCACGAACGAGTGGAAACTGCACCGGCGACGGCCATCACGGCATCGGCTTGCCGGGGGCTGATGCGGCAAGGCCGAGGCCCGGGTCACGCGCGACGGCGTGCCGCGAGCCCGCCCGGACGGCCAAGGGCCGCCGGGCCGCGACCCCGCCTAGACCTTCCCCTGCCTCACCTGCATCCCCACCGCGTCTACGCACGCCGTCACGCCCTGCCCCGGTGACAGCCGCCGGCCTGCGGGAACTGCGCCAACCGCGCGCCCAGCACACCATCGGTCGGCAGAGACTGCTGATGCGCCAAGGCCCTGGCCGGCGGGACAGGCACGACCGCGGTGCCGCGAGCCCGCCCGGACGGCCAAGGGCCGCCGGGCCGCGACCCCGCCTAGACCTTCCCCTGCCTCACCTGCATCCCCACCGCGTCTACGCACGCCGTCACGCCCTGCCCCGGTGACAGCCGCCGGCCTGCGGGAACTGCGCCAACCGCGCGCCCAGCACACCATCGGTCGGCAGAGACTGCTGATGCGCCAAGGCCCTGGCCGGCGGGACAGGCACGACCGCGGTGCCGCGAGCCCGCCCGGACGGCCAAGGGCCGCCGGGCCGCGGCCTCGCCTAGACCTTCTCCGCCGGCGCCTTCCCCCGCCGCACCTGCGTCCGCACCGCGCCCATGCTCGCCGCGATGACCAGGGCGATTGCCAGGGCCTGTAGGGCGGAGAGGGACTGGTTGAGGATGAGGAAGCCGGCGACGGCGGCGACGGCCGGTTCCAGGCTCATCAGGATGGCGAAGGTCGCTGCGGGGAGGCGGCGCAGGGCGAGGAGTTCGAGGGTGTAGGGGAGGACCGAGGAGAGGATGGCCACGGCTGCGCCCAGGGCAACGGTGACGGGGTCGAGGAGCTTGGTGCCGGATTCGGCGATGCCCAGGGGGAGGAACAGGACGGCTCCCACCGCCATCGCCAGCGCCAGGCCGTCTGCCTGGGGGAAGCGTCGGCCCGTGCGGGCGCTGAAGATGATGTACGCCGCCCACATGGCACCCGCAGCCAGGGCAAAGGCCACACCGATGGGGTCGAGGCTGCCGAAGCCTCCGCCGCCGAGGAGGAAGACACCGGCGAGGGCGAGTCCGGCCCAGACGACGTTGACCGCCCGGCGCGAGGACAGCACGGAGAGGGCGAGCGGGCCGAGCACTTCGAGGGTGACCGCGGGGCCCAGCGGGATGCGGGCGACCGACTGGTAGAACAGGCCGTTCATCGCGGCCATCGTGATGCCGAAGACGACCACCGTGCCCCAGTCCGTGCGGGAGTGGCCGCGCAGCCGGGGGCGGCAGATCAACAGCAGGACGACCGCCGCGACCAGCAGCCGCAGCGCCACGACACCGAGCGCACCGGCCCGCGGCATCAGGCTCACCGCCAGGGCGCCGCCGAACTGCACGGAGATCCCTCCGGCGAGCACCAGCCCGACCGGACCGAAGGAGCCCCAGCGGCGCGGGCCGCCGGCCGCCCGCTCGGGAACGGCCCGGCCGCGGGTCGGCGAGGACGGGGCGGCTGCGGCAGTGACGGCTGCGGCATCAGGGGTACTCACGGGCGTTCCAGGGCTTCGCTCGGGGGCTGCGGTCTGTTCATCGGGCTGTACTGCCCAGTCCAAGGTAGTGGACATCGTCAGGTGTGTGAACCTGTTATGCCACTGTCCCAGAGTATGGACGGACGGGCTCCGCAGGCCGGGTTCCGCAGGCCCCGGGACAGCTACCGCCGTGCCATGTACAGATCCAGCGCCTTGTGCAGCAGCCGGTTGAGCGGGAAGTCCCACTCCCCCAGGTACTCGACGGCCTCACCGCCCGCCCCCACCTTGAACCGCAGCAGGCCCAGCAGATGGTTGGACTCCTCCAGGGTGTCCGTGATGCCCCGGAAGTCGTACACGGCGGCGCCGAGCTCGTGGGCGTCGGACATCATGCGCCACTGCATGGCGTTGTTGGGCTGGACCTCGCGCTTGTGGCTGGTGGAGGCGCCGTAGGAGTACCAGATGTGGTCGCCGACGGTGAGCATGGTGGCGGCCGCGAGGGTGTCGCCGTCGTGGTGGGCGAGGTAGAGCCGCATCCGGTCGGGATGCTCGGCGGTGAGCGCGGTCCACATGCGCTGGAAGTAGGGCAGGGGGCGCGGGATGAAACGGTCGCGCTCGGCGGTCTCGGCGTAGAGGTCGTAGAAGGCGGGCAGGTCCTCGTAACCGCCGCGCACGACCTTCACGCCGGCCTTCTCGGCCTTCTTGATGTTGCGCCGCCACTGCTGGTTCAGGCCGCGCTGGATGTCGTCCAACGACCGCCCGGCGAACGGCACCTGGCAGACGTACCGCGGCTGCCCGGCCGCGAAGCCCTCCTCGCCGCCCGGCTCGGTCTGCCGCCAGCCGGCCCGCCGCAGCCGTTCGGCGATGTCGAGGGCGCCTTGTTCGGTCGACGTCGGCTCCGCGTCCCGCAGCCGCCGGGCGGCCGGGTCGGCGATGGCCGCCTTCACCGCCTCCGTGCTCCAGCGGCGGACGACGACGGGCGGGCCCATCTTGACCGAGAAGGCGCCCTGCCGTTTGAGGTGGGCGAGCAGCGGTTCGAGCCAGCGCTCGCACAGGTCGGGGGCGTGCCAGTCGACGAGGGGGCCCTCGGGGAGGTAGGCGAGGTACTTCTTCAGCTTCGGCAGCGGGCGGTAGAGCACGAGCCCGGCCCCCACCGGCCGCCCCTCCTCGTCGAACCATCCCAGGCTCTCCGCCCGCCAGTCCGGCTTCACGTCACCCCAGGACGGGACCTGCATATGGCTGGCGGACGGGCGGGCCGCGACGAACGCGAGATGTTCGTCGCGGGAGATCGACTGGACGCGGAGGGCCATGTGCGGGGCTCCCTTTGGGCGGCAGTATCGGTGTCCGGCCAGCGTATGCAGCCGTCCCCGGCTCCGCGCGCGGAGCGCGGACGCCGGCGCGTGCGATCCGCCGCGCTCTCGCGTTCAGCCCTGGACGCCGCGTTCATCCCAGGACGCCGGCCCACGGGAGCACCCGTTGCCCCCGGCCGGAGAGCACCCGTTGCCCCCGGCCGGAGACCACCCGCCGCCCCCGGGCCCGAGCGCACTCACTCCCCCGGGTCACCCGTCCCCCTCCAACCGCTCCGCCAGCACCTCCGCCAGATGCCGCCCCGGCACCCCCGCCACCTGCTCCAGCTGTGTCCGGCAGGAGAACCCGTCCGCCAGCACCACGGCGTCCTCCCCCGCTCCCCGCACCGCCGGCAGCAACCGCTCCTCCGCGCACGCCACCGACACCTCGAAGTGCCCCTTCTCGAACCCGAAGTTGCCCGCGAGTCCGCAGCAGCCGCCGCTCAGGTCCCCGGCGAGCCCCGCGGCCTCGCGCAGCCGGCGATCGGCCGCGTCCCCGAGGACGGCGTGCTGATGGCAGTGGGTCTGCCCGACCGCAGGCCGGTCCACGCGGGGCGGCGTCCAGTCGGGGGCGTGGCGCTCCAGCGTCTCCGCGAAGGTCAGGACGCGGTCGGCCAGGCGACGGGCCCGTGGGTCGTCGTGGAGGAGCTCCGGGAGGTCCGCGCGGAGGGCGGCGGCACAGCTCGGCTCCAGGACCACGACCGGGGCGTCCGTGGCCAGCACCGGCTCCATGAGGTCGAGCGTGCGCCGCAGCACCGCGCGGGCCCGGTCGAGCTGCCCTGTCGAGATGTACGTCAACCCGCAGCAGACCCGCTCCCGCCCCCGTAGGAGGGACACCGGGTCCAGCGCCACGGTCACCTCCGCACCGCCGCTTCCCGCGGGCGCCGTCAGCCGCACCGTCGGCGGCAGCGCGACCCGCAGCCCGGCCGCCTCCAGCACGCGTACGGCCGACTGTCCCACCGACGGCGTGAGGTGCTCGGTGAAGGTGTCCGGCCACAGGATGACCAGGTCACCGGCCGCGCCGACGGGAGGCTTCGGCTTCTCCCGCCGCTCCCACCACCGGCTGAACGTCCGCGCCGCCAGCCGCGGAATCCCGCGCTCCGGCGCGATCCCGCCGAGCCGTTTCGCCACCCACGCCAACGGCCCTACCGCGGCAAGGGCGTTGACCAGCGACGCGGTACGCGTGCGTGCCACGACGCGCAGCCACTGGGGCAGCCGCCCCATGCTGTGGTGCGCGGCCGGGCGGCGCCGCCCTTCGTAGTGGTGGTGCAGGAACTCCGCCTTGTACGTGGCCATGTCGACCTCGACCGGACAGTCGGACCGGCACCCCTTGCAGGCCAGGCACAGATCGAGCGCGTCCCGCACCTCCGTCGACCGCCACCCGTCGGTCACCAGTTCCCCGGCGAGCATCTCGTGCAGCAGCCGGGCACGCCCGCGCGTGGAGTGCTCCTCGGCGCCGGTGGCCCGGAAGGACGGGCACATCACGGCGGGGCCGGTCGCCGACGTCGTACGGCACTTGGCGACCCCGACGCAGCGCCGTACGGCCGCCGAGAAGTCCCCGCCGTCGGCCGGGTAACCGAAGGCGACGTCCACGGGCTTGCTCGGCAGCACGGAGAAGCGGAGGTTGGAATCGAGGGGGGCCGGGCGCACCAGCATCCCCGGGTTGAGCAGATCGTCCGGGTCCCAGACCCCCTTGGCCCGCTCGAAGAGGGCGACCATGTCCTCCCCGTACATCTTCGGCAGCAGTTCGGCACGCGCCTGCCCGTCCCCGTGCTCCCCCGACAGCGAGCCCCCGTGCGCCACGACGACCTCGGCGAGCTCCTCCGAGAACCGCCGGAAGCGAGCGACCCCCGCCTCCGTCAGCAGGTCGAAGTCGATACGGACGTGGATGCAGCCGTCCCCGAAGTGCCCGTACGGCGTCCCGCGCAGCCCGTGCGCGGTCAGCAGCGCGCGGAAGTCCCGCAGATACGCCCCGAGGCGCTCGGGCGGCACCGCGCAGTCCTCCCAGCCGGGCCAGGCCTCGCTGCCGTCCGGCATCCGGGTCGCCGTGCCGCTCGCGTCCTCCCGGATGCGCCACAGGGTCCGCTGTCCGGCCGGATCGGTGACGACGATCGCGTCGACGACGTCGGCGGCCCGCACGATCGCCTCCGCACGCGCGCGTGCCTCGCTCTGCGACTCCCCGCCCGTCTCCACGAACAGCCAGGCCCCGCCCCGCGGCAGCACGGCGGAGGCCGACTCCGGCACCAGGTCCTTCGCCATGCCCTCCACGGTCAGCGGCCCGTACGGCAACAACCCGGCGGCCGCTTCCGCGGCGGCGCTCTCGTCGGGGTACGCCAGCACGGCGAGCGCACGCGCGCGTGGCGCCTGCACCAGCCGTACGACCGCCTCGGTGAGGATCCCGAGGGTGCCCTCGCTCCCGCAGAAGCTGCGGGCGACATCGGCGCCCTTCTCGGGCAGCAGGGCGTCGAGCGCGTATCCCGAGATACGGCGCGGCAGTTCGGGGAAGCCGGTCCGCAGCCGGGTCAGGTCCCCCTCCACCAGCTCCCGCAGCCCCTCCGGCGCACCGGCCCACCCCTGCCCGAGCCGCAGCCGCTCGCCACGTCCGCTGATCACGTCCAGCTCCCGCACGCTGTCCGCGGTCGTCCCCCACGCCACCGAGTGCGAGCCGCAGGAGTTGTTGCCGATCATTCCGCCGAGCGTGCAGCGGCTGTGGGTGGAGGGGTCGGGGCCGAAGCGGAGTCCGTGCGGGGCGGCGGCGTCCTGGAGACGGTCGAGGACGAGGCCGGGCTGGACGACGGCGGTACGGGCGTCCGGGTCCAGGGACACGAGGCGGTTCATGTGGCGGGTGAAGTCCAGCACGACACCGGCGCCGGTGGCCTGTCCCGCGATCGAGGTACCTCCACCGCGTGCCACGACCGGCACCATGTGGTCCCGGCACACCTCCAGCACGGCTGCGACGTCGTCGGCGTCATGTGGCGCCACCACACCCAGTGGGACACGCCGGTAGTTGGACGCGTCCATGGTGGTCAACGCCCGGGAGGTGACATCGAACCCGACCTCGCCCCGGACGACCCTGCGCAGCTCCGCCTCAAGTTCCGACATGCGTCCACTCAATCAGCCCGTCCGGCGTTTGAGGACAAGGCCCGTTCAGGGCCGAAGCGGGGGTCTGGGGGCGGCAGCCCCCAGCTCACGGGCACGACGACCCCGTCTCACCCGACGGACGAGGTTTCACCAAGGTTTCCCGAAACAGCTACGCTCCCACCGTGGCTGAGATCCAGATTCCCGCTGACATCAAGCCCGCCGACGGACGTTTCGGCGCGGGCCCCTCCAAGGTGCGGACGGAAGCGCTGGACGCGCTGGCCGCCACCGGAACCTCCCTGCTCGGTACCTCCCACCGCCAGGCCCCGGTCAAGAACCTGGTCGGCCAGGTACGCGAGGGCATCCGCGACCTGTTCCAGCTCCCCGACGGCTACGAGGTGATCCTCGGCAACGGCGGCTCCACCGCCTTCTGGGACATCGCCACGCACGGCCTGATCGAGAACAAGTCGCAGCACCTCACCTTCGGCGAGTTCAGCTCCAAGTTCGCCAAGGCCGCCAAGCTCGCCCCCTGGCTCGCCGAGCCGGACGTCATCTCCGCCGACCCCGGCACCCACCCCGAGCCGGCCGCCGCCGCGGGCGTCGACGTCTACGCCTACACTCACAACGAGACCTCCACCGGCGTCGCCATGCCGATCAAGCGCGTGGCCGGCGCCGACGAGGGCTCGCTGGTCCTGGTCGACGCCACCTCCGGCGCCGGCGGCCTCCCCGTCGACGTGTCCGAGACGGACGTCTACTACTTCGCCCCGCAGAAGTCCTTCGCCTCCGACGGCGGCCTGTGGATCGGCGTGTTCTCCCCCGCCGCGATCGAACGCGCCGAGCGCGTCCACGCCTCCGGCCGCCACATCCCGGAGTTCTTCAGCCTGCCCACGGCGATCGACAACTCCCGCAAGAACCAGACCTACAACACCCCGGCCCTGGCCACCCTGTTCCTCCTCAACCAGCAGCTGGAGTGGATCAACGGCCAGGGCGGCCTGGACTGGGCCGTCCGCCGCACCGCCACCTCCGCCCGCACCCTCTACGGCTGGGCCGAGGACATCAAGTACGCCAACCCCTTCGTCACCGACCCGGCCAAGCGCTCGGCGGTCATCGGCACGATCGACTTCACGGAGGACGTCGACGCCGCCGCCGTCGCCAAGGTCCTGCGCGCCAACGGCATCGTCGACACCGAGCCCTACCGCAAGCTCGGCCGCAACCAGCTCCGCGTCGCGATGTTCCCCGCGATCGACCCGGCGGACGTCGAGGCCCTGACGAAGTGCGTCGACTACGTCATCGAGAAGCTGTAGTCGTTCTCCTACGACGACGAAGGGCGCCCGGCGAACACCGGGCGCCCTTCGTCGTACTCGGACCGCCGTCGTCGGACCGCCGTCGTCGGACCGCCGTCGTCCGAGCGCCTCGTCCGGCCGCGCCCTCAGGCCGTGCCGAGCTCGCCGAGCAGGCGGAACGTGAGGGCGTCGACCGGGCGGGCGGCGGTCTCGGTCTCCTGGCTGAAGGTGTTCACCATCATCACCACCGCCGTGCCGCTCTCCCGGATGAACGCGGCG
This sequence comes from Streptomyces sp. NBC_01017, assembly GCF_045162795.1. Taxonomy (NCBI): domain Bacteria; kingdom Bacillati; phylum Actinomycetota; class Actinomycetes; order Kitasatosporales; family Streptomycetaceae; genus Streptomyces; species Streptomyces sp. NBC_01017. The sequence continues at coordinate 6,087,834 of NZ_CP108683.1, read as the reverse complement.
CAGGTGCTGAATCCGCCGGTGCCACCGTTGTGCCAGGTCATGGTCCGCCGGCCGGGCAGCGCGCTCAGGTGCCAGCCGAGGCCGAGCCGCAGGTTCTGGTCCACCGTGAACCGGGGCCGCTGGGTCAGTTCGATCGCGTCCCGCAACGGCGAGCGCTCGGGCCGGAGTTGGGAGCGCAGGAAGCGCACCATGTCGTTGGCGGTGCTGTACATCGACGTCCCGGCCGCGCTGAGGACGTGGTCGTGCCAGTCAGGAACGACCTCTCCCTCCATATGCCCGACAGCCTTGCGGGACGCCATGTCCGGTCGCAGGGCCGTCGTCGTGTCCACCATGCCGAGCGGCGCTGCCACCCGGTGCCGCAGCATCGAGTCGACGTCGTCGAACGCCAGCGCCTGGCCGAGCAGACCGAACCCCAGGTTCGAGTACGCGTTGACCTTGCCCGGCTCGGTACTCAGCTCCGTGCCGCGCAGTCCTGTGGCCAGGTCGTCAAGCGTGTAGTGCGCGTAGGGGTCGTACGGATCCGCCTCCGCGAGCAGGTTCGGCGGCAGGGAGGGCAGGCCGGAGGTGTGGGTCGCCAAGTGGGCCAGGGTGATCCGCCGATTCCCCTTGCGCGGGATGCGGAACCGGGCGGGCAGCGCGAGCGGCGCGTCCAGGCGGGTTTCACCCGCGCCCACGGCGCGTGCGAGTGCCGTGGCGGTGAGCGTCTTGGTGATGGAGCCGAGTTGGAACACCGTCCTGCCGTCCGGCGCCGACCGCCCCACCGCTGCGCCCGCGCCCTCGACGTAGGTGCGCCGACCCTGAATGACCCCGCAGATCACACTCGGGCTGCCGGCGGCCAGCGCCTGGTCCAGGTAGCGCCTGACGAGCGCGGGCAGCCTGTCGTCGGCGGCTGCGGCGTTACCCGGCAGCAGTGACGCGCCTGCCGCCCCCGTCGCCACACCAAGAAACTTCCTTCGGTCCATGGATTGCTCCCCCGTCGAGACTCACCAGCCGTTTCCACGGCCGTTTCACGAGATTACGTTATTACGTAATCCCAAATCAAGCGCGATGCTCCGGACCCTGAAGAGCGCCCGGCAAACACCGGGCGCCCCTCTCGCCCACAGGCCGCCTTCCTCCCGTACGGCCGCCTCCCCTATGCGGCCGTACAGCTCACGCTCGGCACACCCCCGCCCCCGGGCGCACCCCCGAACCCGAAGCTCGCCGAACCGCCTGCCGGGACCGCCCCGTTGTGGGCGGCGTTGGACGCGGTCACGGTCGCCCCGGTCCGGGTGTACGTCGCGTTCCACATGGACGTCACCCACTGGGACGCGCCCCAGGTCCAGGTCACCTTCCAGGAGTTGACCGGCGTCGTGCCCGTGTTGGTGACCTTCACCTCGGCGTTGAAGCCGTCAATCCAGTCGCTGCTGACGGTGTAGGCGGCGCTGCAGGCGGCCGTGCCGCCGCCGGGGTCGGGATCCGGGTCCGGGTCGCCCCCACCGCCGCCCGGGAATCCCGGCGCCTTGACGCTCGCGAGATGGCCGTCCTTCACGGTGTCCACCGTCGACCAGTCGTCCTTCAGAATCCCGCCCGTGTCACCGGAGTTGGGGTTCCAGGACCAGAACGTCCAGTGGAACGAGTCCGCGCCGTACGTCGACGTCGACCGCAGGTACGTCACCAGCGCGGCCAGCCACTTCTGGTCCACCGTCGACTGGAGGGTCGTACCGAACTCGCCGAGCCACACCGGGGCGATGTTCTGCTTGAAGATGTAGCCCCAGTACCTGTCCCAGACGCCCGGCATGTTGTCGGGGAACGACGGGTCGCTGAACCAGGGCTGCTGGGCCACGCTGGTGGCGTAGTCATGGGCCGAGTACACGAGCCGGTTCGGGACGTCCAGCTGGACCGGGTACTGGGCCACGCCCATCAGGTTGCCGCCCCACCAGCCGCTGACGCCGCCGTACGACTGGACGCCCTCGACCATGATCAGCAGCTGCGGGTTGGCGGACAGGACGGCGTTCCCGGCCCGTTGGGCCGCAAGGCGCCAGTCCCGCGTCGTGTCGCCGCAGCCCCAGCAGGCGGGGTCGTGCGGCTCGTTGTGCAGGTCGATGCCGACGACGGTCGGGTTGCCGGCGTAACGCGATGCCAGCGCCTTCAGGTTGGCGATCCACGTCGACTCGGGTACGGACGCGGTGTACCAGAGCGCCGACTGGCCGCCCGCGTCGGGGCGATGCCGGTCGAGGACGATCTTCAGGCCGGCCTGACCGGCGTACGCCACGATCCGGTCCAGGACCTGCAACGACGTCAGCCCTTGCAGATCGGCGTTCTTGCCGTCGGCGTAGTTGATGCTGTCCGGCATGGTGCCGGGCTTGAGGATGTCGTCGCTGAACGGCACGCGGAGGGTGTTGTAACCCAGCGACCTCATCTGGTCGAGCATGCTCTTGTAGTCGCGCGTCCACAGGCCGTGGACGACGTGGTTGCCGGTCTCGAAGCCGAACCAGTTGATCCCGGCGATCCGGACCGGCTGCCCGGCCGCGTCCAGGATCTGCCGGCCGCTGGTGTGCCAGTAGCCGGCGCCGGCCTCGGCGGTCGCCGAAGCACCCGCCGAAGCACCCGCCGAAGCATCCGCCGAAGCATCCGCCGACGCGCCCGCCGCACCGGCCGACTGCACACCGGCGCCCAGCGGTAACAGCAGAGCCGTCGCGGCAGCGCACAGCGCTCTTCGCAAGCTGCGGAACATGTCCCTTGTTCCTCTCGGGAAGGCGCGGCCCCGGAACGAATGGGAGCGCTCCCACGCACCGCGCACCTCCCAGGAAACTAACGCGCCATGGGCACGTCAAGGAGGTGTGCGGCATCCGCCGGTCCGACTCGGCGGCTCAGCGGCTCAGCTTCTGGAACCTCCGCACCGCCAGCGGCAGGAAGATCGCCGTAAGGATCACCGGCCACAGCCCCGCCATCAGCAGCGCGTGCTGCTCGACCCAGGAGTCCCCGCTCCCGGCCGGCGTGCCGAACAGCTCACGGCTGGCCGCGGCGGTGGAGGAGATCGGGTTCCAGGCCGCCACCCAGCCCAGCCAGTCGGGCATCAGCTGGGGCGCGACGAAGATGCTGGAGATCATCGTGAGCGGGAAGGCGACGGCGAACAGGCCGCCCGCGGCCTCCGGGTTGGGTACGAGCAGCCCGAGCCACACGCCGATCCAGATCAGCGCGAACCGCAGCCACAGCAGCAGCCCGAAGGCGGCGAGGAAGCCGAACCCGCCGTCCGGGCGCCAGCCCATCGCGAAGGCGGTCAGCATCATGATCGCCAACTCTGCGCAGGCTGCCAGCAGATCGGTGATCCCGCGGCCGGCGACGACGGCCGACGAGGCCATGGGCATCGAGCGGAAACGGTCGATGACGCCCTTCGTCGAGTCGTAGACGACGAGCGTCGCGGTGTTGATGAACCCGAACGCCATCGTCATCACGAACATGCCCGGCATCAGGAAGTCCTTGTAGTCCCCGCCGCCGGGCACCTTCATGGCGCTGCCGAAGACATAGCCGTAGAGGAGGACCGACAGGATCGGGAAGCCCAGCTGCCAGGCGATGTTGACCGGTTGGCGCCGGTAGTGGGTGAGGCCGCGGCGGACGATGTTCCAGACGTCGGCGAGGGTCCAGTACAGGCGGCCGTGCGTGGCCGGGACGGTGAGGTCTACGGCGGTCATGCGACGGCCTCCTTCTCGGCCTTCTCCTCGGCCTTCTCCTCGGCCCTGTCGGTCTTTTCGGCGCTCCCGGCCTCTTCGGCCTTCTCGGCGCGGTGTCCGGTCAGGCGCAGGAAGACGTCGTCGAGGCTCGGCCTGCGCAGCCCGATGTCCTCGACCGCGACGCCCTCGTCCTGCAGCGTCCGCGCCACCTCCGTCAGGGCGGACACCCGGTCGGTGACCGGCGCGTGGATCCGCAACTCCGCCTCGTCCGACTCGGGTTCGCCGTCCGAGACGCGGGCCACGACCTTCACCACGCGCGGGATGTCGGACCGCTCGGCGACGACGACCTCGATACGGTCGCCGCCCACGAGGCTCTTCAGCCCGTCCGGGGTGTCGTCGGCGATGGCCCGCCCCTGATCGATGACGGTGATGTGCGAGGCCAGCTTGTCGGCCTCCTCCAGGTACTGGGTGGTCAGCAGTACGGTCGTACCGCTCGCCACCAACGCCCTTACGGACTCCCAGACCTCACCTCGGCTGCGCGGGTCCAGTCCCGTCGTCGGCTCGTCGAGGAAGAGGACGGCCGGGGCGAGGATCATCGAGGCGGCGAGGTCGAGACGGCGCCGCATGCCGCCGCTGTACTTGCCGACGCCCTGGTCGGCGGCGTCGGTGAGGTCGAACTGCTCCAACAGCTCGACGGCCCGCAGCTTGGCCCGCTTGCCGCCGAGGTGGAAGAGCCGGCCGAACATCTCCAGGTTCTGCCGGCCGGTGAGCACCTCGTCCACGGCGGCGTACTGCCCGGTCAGCCCGATCCGTGCACGCACCTCGCGCGGCTGCCGGGCCACGTCCAGTCCGGCCACCGTGGCCCGGCCGCCGTCCAGCCTGATCAGCGTGGACAGGATGCGTACGGCGGTGGTCTTGCCGGCGCCGTTCGGGCCGAGCAGGCCGTGCACCGTCCCCTCGCGGACGGCCAGGTCGAAGCCGTCGAGGGCGCGTTTCTCGCCGTAGCGCTTCTCCAGCCCCTCGGCCCGCACCGCGTATCCGTTTCCGCCGTTTCCGCCGTGTCCGTCGTCGCCCATGGGTCCCCCTCTCGATAGTCGAGCATCGCCAACTGAGTACACCGTACCCGATTGCGCGTACACCGTACCCAATTTTTTTCGGAGGACTTAAGCTGAAGTGCATGACGAGCGGCAAGGGCGGCACCAGCGGTACGGAGACCAGCGGCAGCGGTGACATCGCCCGCACCATGGAGCTGCTGTGGGACGCCGGCCGACGCCCGAGCCGGGGGCCCAAGCCGACCCTCACCCTGGACCAGATCGTGGAAGCGGGCGTCCGGGTCGCGGACGCCGAGGGCCTGGAGTCGATGTCCATGCGCCGGGTCGCCACCGAGCTCGGGACGGGCACGATGTCGCTGTACCGCTACGTCCCCGGCAAGGCCGAGCTGCTCGACCTGATGCTGGACCGCGTCCAGCGCCCCTCGGAGAACCCGGCCGACCTGGGCGACGGCGGCTGGCGCGCGGCCCTGGAGGCCGTGGGCCGCGCGACCCTCGACCTCTACCGCCGCCACCCGTGGCTGCTCCAGGTCAACCAGTCACGCCCGATCCTCGGCCCGAGCGCCCTCGACGGCATGGAGAAGGTCCTCGACCGCATCAAGCCGATGGGCCTGACCGACCCCGAACTGGTCTCCGCGATCATCATGATCGACGGCTACGTCGTCGGCGCCGCGCGCACCCAGCTGTACGCACAGGAGGCGGAGCGCCGCACGGGCCTGACCGACGCGGAGTTCTGGCAGGCTCAGACTCCGATGCTGGAGAAGATCATGGCCTCCGGCCGCTATCCCCTGCTCGCCTCCCTGGACGAGAACACCTGGGGCAACGAGTTCGACCACTTCGAGTTCGGCCTGCAACGGATCCTGGACGGACTGGAGGTCTTTGTCGCCCGGCGCGCGGAGACGGCGGGTGGAGCCGGCGGCCCCTCGACGCAGGCATGAGCACCCGGCGTACTACGGCGACGGCTCCGCGATCATGGCGATGAAGCTCAGGAGGCCCACGGGGGCGGCGACCAGGACGGCGTAGCCCACCCGGTCGGCCACCCTCTGCCGCCGTGAGGGCTCCCGGCGGTGGGCCTCGCCGCGTCGGTCCGCCCCGCGGGGCTTGATCGCCTGGTACGCGAGGACCGCGAGGACGACCACGCAGATCGAGACCTGCCAGAGCTCACCCACGACGCCCCAGAACCCCACCCGCTGGACCGTGTCCGGCTCGATGCCCTGGCGGGCGTCGAACTCGGTGCCGTCCGGGTAGTCGTTCCCGGTGTCCTCAAGCCGCACGTAGGAGGCGTCGGCGGCGGTGCCGCCGTCGGGCGTGAAGTCCCCGTGGCAGTCGTAGTCGGAGTTCTTACGGCTGTAGTCGGTGTCGTAGCAGCGCTCCACCTTGTACGTGCCCGGGGTGCCGTAGACACCGGCGGACAGGGCCATGTCGGCGGTCGCGGTGACGAACCAGAAGCCGGTGACGAGGCCGAGGAGGACGCCGCACACCCAGCCGAGGACGCGTTTCATCCGAACACCATTCCGCGCGGCTCCCTGAGCTCCAACAGCCGCGGGATTCCGGCCTGTTCGGCAAGCTCCCCGCGCTGCGGACCGGCCTGCGCGCGCTCCTGCTGCTGCTGGAATGTTCCTGGTGCGTTGGCACCTTGAGTGCCGGGTCTCCTCACCCGCGGCGCAAGAGCCGCCGCAACCCGAACACGACCACACACGCGACGACCACGGCGATGGCGCCGACCTTCAGATCTCCGGTCCGCCCGCTGTCCCCGCTGTCGTCGGACGAGGCCGAACTGCCGCCGCCGGAGGAGGAGTCGGAGGGGCCGGCGTCCCCCGGGGCGTCGTTTGCGACGACGGAGCTGCCGGCGCCCTCGCTGCCGAGCATGAGCTTGGTGCCGTCGGTCGAGTAGCTGGCGGACTCGCCCTGCCCGAGGGGCACGTTGATGCGCTCCAGCCGCTTGGGCTTGCCGCCGTTCCAGTCGTAGGCGACGCCGCCGAAGTAGCCGCGTACGGCGAGGGTCTTGCCGTCCGGCGCGAAGGCGGCGTCGGTGGCCCACATGTCGACGGGGACGGTGGGCTTGAAGACGTTCGTGCCGGAGGCGGAGAGCTCGGCCGGGCCCTCGTACAGGTGCCCGCCGTCCTCCTGCTTGTCGATGATGTAGACGCGGCCGGTCTTGGGGTGCACGACGAGCGACTCGGCGTCACGGGTGCCGTCGGAGTACTTCACCACGTACTGCGTGGCACGGATCGTCCGGTCCTCCAGCGTCTTGGGCTCGGGGAGGCGGTAGACCCACACATAGGGCCACTGCACACCGTCGTTGTCGCCGATGTCGCCGACGTAGAGCTGGTTGTCCGGGCCCATGGAGATCGCCTCCACGTCCCGCGGGGTACCCACCCCGGTCATGGTGATCGTCGCGACCGTCTCGCCGGTCCTGCTGTCCACCGCGTAGAGGTAGGCGCCCGTGTCCTGGTCGTTGTGCGTCCAGTAGATCCCGGGGTGCTGACGCGACGCGGCGAGGCCGCTGGATTCCGTGATGCGCGGGTCCTTGATCGTGAAGTCCTCGTCGCCGTCGGCGGCTGAGGCGGGCAGGGTGAGCGCACCGGTGAGGAGGACCCCGGCGAGGATGGCGAGCGGTCGACGCATGCCCCAAGCCTGCCATTCGGCCCGACGGTTCGGAGGCCGGGTCGGCGGGGGCGGCCCCGGGATGCGGGGGCGTGTCGGGCTTCACACCCCGCCCGGCCATGCCGATGGGTAGCGATCGTCCATCATGAGCGGATGCTCAGGTTCATGCCCGTCGGCGACTCCCAGACCATCGGCAGCGCCGGCGAACACACGTGGCGCTACCGCATGTGGCAGCACCTGCGTGAGACGTACGGCGGCCCCTTCGCCCTCGTCGGCCCGCGCGAGACGCTGCACGACAAGGCGACGGACTCCCCCACCTCGTACGAGTACGCCGACCCCGACTTCCCCCGTGCGCACCTCGCCGGCTGGGGCGAGGGCTGGCTGCACATGGCGCCGGTGATCGGCGAGGCGGTGCGGTCGTGCCGGGCTGATGTGCTGCTGGTGTCGCTGGGCCTGATCGACCTCGGCTTCTACACGAACGCCGAGCAGACGGCGGAGAACGCCCGGAACTTCGTGGCCGAGGCGCGGTCCGCGAACCCCCGGGTGCGGATCGTCGTGCTGCCGGTGATCCCGAACGTCCGCGCCGCCTCGGAGGAGGTCTTCGCCGCGGAGGTCAGCCGCTTCAACGAGCTGCTGGCGAAGGCGGTCGCCGACCTGGACGAGCCGCGCTCGCCGCTGCTCCTGGCGTCCCCTCCCCCGTCGTACGACATCAATCTCGACACGTACGACGGCACCCACCCGAACGCGAGCGGCGAGCACAAGATCGCGGAGGCGTTCGCGGAGGCGATGTACCAGGCGTGGGACCTGGGCGAGCCCTACGAGGTCTGACGCTCGATCGCCCGGACGAGGTGGTCGGCGCAGGGGCGCACGCCGGGGAGGACGTCGTCGCCCCAGCGCTCCTCCTCGTCGCCCAGGTGGACGGCACGGGCATGCGCGAGGGCGGGGCGGTGTTCGGCGGGGAGGCGGGCGAGCGCCCAGTCGGCGGCGGCGTCCTTCGAGCGGATCGCCCCGGTGGCGAGGGTGGTCCAGATCCGGGCGAGGGTGAGCAGGACGTTGCGGGTGTCGGTGTCCAACTCCGCGAGCAGCTCGGGGACTCCGGCGGTGATCGCACGCCTGAGGTCTGCGGGTGGGACGGGGCGAGGAGGTCGGCGGGCGGGGGGCCGTGGAGTGGGGCGTCGGCGAGAAGCACCATCGTCAGGAGGGGCGCGAGGTCGGGCATGGGCTCGGGCCCGGGGAGGGTCCCCCGCTCGTACTCGTCCCGCAGCCACTCCCCGTACAGGAACTCGCAGGGCGGCGGATAACGCCACGGCCGTACCTCGTCCTGTACGACGACGATGAGCTCGACGGGGCGGGCGGCTCCGCCGGACACGTTCAGCAACTCCTCGACGAGGGCACGGCGTTGTGCGTGGGTGGTCGGTTCGCTTACGACGACCAGGACGTCGATGTCACTGTGCGGGCGCAGGCCGCCGAGGGTGGCGGAGCCGTGGAGGTAGATGCCGAGGAGGCTGGTGCCGAAGGTGTGGCGGAGGAGGGGAAGGAGGGGAAGGAGGGAGGCCTCTGGGGCATGCACGTGAGCTTCATCTCCGTGTCACGGTCACTGTGCGTATCGTTGTACTGCGCGGCTGCACTTGTCCGTAAGGGCGGCTGGGGAGGAGCGCCTGATGACCATCCTGGAAGACAGGATCGAGATCGACATGGCCGACGAGAACACCAAGCGCTTGGACGAGTGGTTCGAGCGGCTTGAGCGACTGCCCGTCCCCGAGGGATACATGGTCGAGATCGTCGGGGGCTACGTCTACATGACTCCGCAGCGGGACATCCACTGGGAAACCATCCGAGAGATTCTCTGGGCTCTCGAGGACCACTTCGGAAGGCGGGACGCACGGATTCTCTCGGATGTGCGCATCGACTTTCCCGGCCACCAGAACGGCTTCTGCCCCGACCTTGCCAAGTTCCGCAGCGGTGCGGCCAAGGACGAGGAAGGCCGCTGGCGGCACGAAGACATCGAGTTCGTGGGCGAGGTCATCTCGCGGGGGACGGCCGCCAACGACTACGGCCGCAAGAAGACGGCCTACGCCACGGCCGGGATCCCCGTCTACCTCATCGCCGACCCCTACAAGGGCAGCTGCACCGTGTACACCGAGCCCAAGGACGGCGACTACCGATCCGAGCTGCGGGTCGAATACGGAACCGCCGTCGACATGACCACGACGCCCCTTGGCCTCACCCTGAACACCGACAACTTCCCCCGGGACTGATGAGAGGGTGTGGCCATGGCCGTCATCCACCACACCACCCTCAAACCGACCAAGCTCGAACTGCTCGCCTCCTGGCTGCCCACCCGCCCCTGGTATGCCGGCGCCGGCGAACCTGAGTTGACCAAGGCCGGCGGATTCCGGCTGGACGACCCCGCGGGCGAGGTCGGAATCGAGATCATGGTCGTCACGGATGACTCCGGCGCCCGTCCGGTCCACTACCTCGTGCCGCTCAGCTACCGCGGCGCCCCCCTCGACGGCGCCGACCACGCCCTCGTCGGCACCATGGAGCACGGCGTGCTGGGGCAGCGCTGGGCCTACGACGGCTGCCACGACCCTGTGCTGGTCGACCAGTTGCTGGCCCTGATCGAGGGCCGGGCCCAGGCGCAGGCCCAGAGCACCAGCGGCGCGCCCGACCGGGAGGTCACCCGCGCGTACACGGGTGAGGGCTCCCCGTCCGCAGCCGCCCGCACCGCCACGGCAACCGACGACCGGGACGGCACTGAGCTGCGCACGTCCGACGGCACGGTCGTGCTCCGCCTCATCCGGGTCCTGCGCCCCGCCGGGGAGGCCTCTCAGGACGCGGACGGCCACATCACCGGCGCCTGGCAGCTGCCGGACGGCACCCGAGCCCGCGCCGTGTTCGCCGCCCTGCACACCACCCCTCGGGACCTTGCCTAGAGCGCACTCCACGCGACCTTCGAGCGCCGCGCCGAGATGGAGGTCATCCCGGCCGCGCAGGACTACGGCTCGCCGTCATCCCGTGGTCGCCGTTGCACGGCGGACTGCTCGGCGGCGTCATCGAGAAGGAGGTCGAGGGCGGTCGGCGCAGCTCCGGCAGGGCCGCCGAAGTCCTCGCCGGCCCTGCCGTACGCGCGAAGATCCAGGCGTACGAGGACCTGCTCGACAAGCACGGCCCGGAGCCCGGCGAGGCCCCCCTGGCACGGCTGCTCACCCGGCCGGGCGTGACCGGCCCGATCGTCGGCCCGCGTACCGCCGGGCAGCCGGGCTGGAGCTCAGCGAGGAGCTGCCGGCGGGGCTGGACGAGATCTTCCCGGCTCCGGGGCCGTCCCCGGAGGCCTTCGCCCGGTAGCGGTCACGGGAGTGCGGTGGCGCTCGGCTGGACAGGGACAGCGCCTACCCGCCGAGCGCCGCCGCCAGGGCCACCACGACGAACATCAGCACAAGCACACCGGCCATGATCCGGTTCCGGGTTTTGGGGTTCACGTGTCCGAGCCTAACGGGCACCTGAGAGCGGCCGGCGGGCGACCGCCTCGTATCGGGGTTGCTCACCCGCCACCCCGGACGTGGGCAGGTGGCTGCGCACCAGGACCAGCTCGTCCACCGTCCAGGTGCGGCTCGTGAACGCGTCGAGGGCCGCGACGTACGGCCGTACGTCCACCGCCGACCGGCTCCTCGCGACCGTCAGGTGGGGCTTGTAGCGCCGGTGCTCCCCCATCGGCACCCCGGCCTTGCGCGCCGCCGCCTCACTCCGGTCCGCCAGCAGCCGCAGGGCCGCCAGGTCCCCCTCCGCGCCCGTCCACAGCGCCCGCCCGTGCCCGAACTGGCCGCCACCGCGCAGCGCCAGCGGGAAGGGCGCCGTGCGGTGCGCGACGCGCTCCAGGCGGGCCGACAGGTCCGGTACGAGGTCGTCGTCGACCTCGCCGTAGAAGGCGAGGGTGAAGTGCCAGCCGGGGCGGCCGGTCCAGCGCAGCGCGTCCGCGCTGGGCAGCTTCTTCAACTCGGCGACCTCGGTGGCCAGTTCGCGGGCCACGTCCTCGGGTGGCAGCACGGCGGCGAAGAGTCTCATGGGTCCAGCCTGGCACCATGACCGGATGACGATCACCATCAGAGAAGGCGGACCCGACGACGTCCCCGTGATACTCGGCATGCTCGACAGCTGTGTGGAGTGGCTGGTCTCACAGGGGCGCACGGGGCAGTGGGGGACGAAGCCGCTGTCGGAGAGCGCGAGGACCGTGGAGTCGGTCACGCGGAGCACGGCAGGGGGCGAGGTCTTCATCGCCGAGGTCGACGGCGCACCGGCCGCGACCCTCACCCTGGCCGACTCGCCCGGGCCCTCCCTGGCCCATCTCCCGTCGCCCGGCGAGCCCGAGCGGTACATCCACTGGCTCGCCTCCGACCGCCGCTTCAAGGGACACGGCGCGGGCGGCGCCCTGCTCGCCCACGCCGCCGAGGTGACCCGGCAGGCGGGCGTCTCGCTGCTGCGGGTGGACTGCTACGCGGGCGACGACGGCAAGCTCGTCCGCTACTACGAGAGCCACGGCTTCGTCCGCACCGAGACCTACCGGGGGACGAACGACTGGCCGGGGCAGGTACTGGCCCGCCGGGTCTGACCCCCACGGGGGCGGGGCCCGCAGGCACCCGCCCCTCAAGTCGCCGTCAGCCGCTCTCAGGCAGCCGTGGCCAACTGCTCCCGCTCCCGCGGCACGAACCGCACCTGCGGATGCCCGTGGTTCCAGCCGACCGCCAGCCGCAGGCCGCCGACCCGCGCCAGGACCAGGGCGATGGCCACCGCGGCGACGGCTGTGATCGCGCCGCCCACCGCCAGGCCCGCCCGGACGCCGTACGCGTCCGTGACCCACCCGGCTATCGGAGCGCCCAGCGGTGCGCCGCCCATGAACACCATCATGTAGAGGGCCATCACGCGGCCCCGCATGCTCGGGTCGGTGGCCATCTGGATGCTGCTGTTGGCGGTGACGTTGACCGTCATGCCGAACATTCCTATCGGGGCCATGAGCAGGGCGAACAGCCACAGGGACGGCGCGAACGCGGCCACGATCTCCATCGTGCCGAAGGCCACCGCACCCGCGACCAGCACCCGCATCCGGGCCGTACCGCGCCGGGCCGCGAGCAGCGCGCCGGCCAGGGAACCGACCGCCATCAGGGTGTTGAAGAGGCTGTATGAGCCGGCGCCCGCGTGGAAGACGTCGTCGGCGAAGGCCGACAGAAACACGGGGAAGTTGAAGCCGAAGGTGCTGACGAACCCGGCGAGGACGATGGTCCACATCAGCTCCGGCCGGCCGGCGACATACCGCAGCCCCTCCCGCATCTGCCCCTTGCCGCGCGGCGCCCGCTCGACGGCGTACAGCTCGCGGTCCCGCATCAGCAGCAGGCCCGCGAGCGGCGCGACGAAGGACAGGCCGTTGGCGAGGAACGCCCAGCCGGTGCCGACGCCGGTGATCATCAGGCCGGCCACGGCGGGGCCGACCAGGCGGGCCGACTGGAAGTTCGCGGAGTTCAGGCTGACCGCGTTCTGGAGCTGGTCCGGGCCGACCATCTCGGAGACGAACGACTGCCGGGCCGGGTTGTCGATGACGGTCGCCAGACCGACGACGAAGGCGGCCAGGTACACGTGCCAGACCTGGACGTGCCCGGAGAGGGTGAGGACGGCCAGCGCGATGCCGGTGACGGCCATCGACGTCTGGGTGACGAGCAGCGTGCGGCGCTTGGGCAGACGGTCGACGAGGACGCCGCCGTAGAGGCCGAACAGCAGCATCGGCAGGAACTGCAGGGCCGTCGTGATGCCGACGGCGGTGGCGGAGCCGGTGAGGCTGAGCACCAGCCAGTCCTGCGCGATGCGCTGCATCCAGGTGCCGGTGTTGGAGACGACCTGGCCGAGGAAGAAGAGGCGGTAGTTCCGGACCTTCAGCGAGCTGAACATCGAGGACTTGCGGGGCCCCCGGGCGGGCGGGGATTCGTGGGTGGTCGGTGCGGGGGCGGAGTCTGCTCCGGATCCCGTACTCAAAAGGGTCGCCTCCTCGTGGCTGCTTACAGGTGTGCGAGCTTCTCCAGCACGGGGGCGGCGGCGCGCAGTTTCGCCCACTCGTCCTCGTCGAGACCCTCGACCAGGGTCGCCAGGAAGGCGTTGCGCTTACGGCGGCTCTCCTCGAGCATCGCCTCGGCCTGCTCGGTCTTCGTGACGACCTTCTGGCGCCGGTCCTCCGGGTGCGGCTCCAGCCGGACCAGTCCCTTGGCCTCCAGCAGGGCGACGATGCGGGTCATCGACGGCGGCTGAACGTGCTCCTTGCGGGCCAGCTCACCGGGGGTGGCCTTTCCGCAGAGGGAGAGGGTGCCCAGCACCGACATCTCGGTGGGGCTCAGCGACTCGTCGACCCGCTGGTGCTTGAGCCGGCGTGACAGTCGCATCACGGCGGAGCGCAGGGAGTTCACGGCGGCAGCGTTGTCGCCATGGGTAAGGTCCGACATGTTCCTTAGCGTAACTCATTACTCTCGCTAAAGACCACTAAGGACACGCATGGATGCCCGTGAGCCAGGCCACTCAAGCACGACATCACTCATATGGGTGATCCGGCAGCGGAACGTGACACATCGCACCGAAGAGTGCCGCGACCCTCGTGTTCATGGGGACCAGCGTGCTCAGCCTGCGAATAGACCATGAGCTGCTCGAACGGCTCCGCCAGCATGCCGCGAAAAGAGGAATGAGCGTCCAGGACTATGTCGTCCGAACGCTCATCCGCGATGACTTCGACGAACGGTTCCAGGCCGCCGTGGAAGAGACAGAGAAGTTCTACGGGCGCACGTGAGCAACGGGCCCACGTGAGAGACGGGCCCACGTGAGAGACGGGCTTACGTGAGGCCCAGCGCCGGCATCAGGTAGTAGAAGCCGAAGACCGCCGCCACGACGTACATCGCGATCGGCACCTCCCGGCCCCGCCCGGCGGCCAGGCGCAGCACCGCGAACGTGATGAAGCCCATGCCGATGCCGTTGGTGATCGAGTAGGTGAACGGCATCATCACCATCGTCACGAAGGCCGGGATCGCGATCGTGTAGTCGGCCCAGTCGATCTCCTTGACGGAGTTCGCGAGGATCAGGAAGCCCACCGCGAGCAGGGCCGGGGTGGCCGCCTGGGACGGGACCATGGTGGCGACGGGCGTCAGGAACAGCGCCACACCGAACAGGGCGCCGGTGACGACGTTCGCGAATCCGGTACGGGCTCCTTCGCCGACGCCGGCCGTGGACTCCACGAAGGCGGTGGTGGCCGACGAGGAGCTGGCGCCGCCCGCGGCGACGGCGAAGCCGTCGACGAACAGGACCCTGTTGATGCCCGGCATCTGCCCCTGGGCGTCGGTCAGTTTCGCCTCGTCGCTGACGCCCATGATCGTGCCCATGGCGTCGAAGAAGCAGGACAGCAGGACGGTGAAGACGAAGAGGATGCCGGTCAGCGCGCCGACCTTGTCGAAGCCGCCGAACAGGCTGACCTCGCCGATCAGGCCGAAGTCGGGGCTGGCGACGGGGTTGCCGGGCCACTTCGGGGTCGTCAGACCCCAGGACGGCACGTTCGCGACGGCCTCGATGACGACCGCGAGCACCGTCATCGTGACGATCGAGATGAGGATCGCGCCGGGGACCTTGCGCACGATCAGCGCGAGGGTGAGCAGCGCGCCGAGGACGAAGACCAGCACCGGCCAGCCGTTGAGGTGGCCGTCGCCGCCGAGCTGGAGCGGGACCGTGGTCTGGGCGGCGTCCGGGATGCGGGAGACGAAGCCGGAGTCGACGAGGCCGATCAGCATGATGAACAGGCCGATGCCGATGGAGATGGCCTTGCGCAGGCCGTAGGGCACGGCGTTCATGACGCGCTCGCGCAGACCGGTGGCGACGAGCAGCATGACCACGAAGCCGGCCAGGACCACCATGCCCATGGCGTCCGGCCAGGACATCCGGGGCGCCAGCTGGAGCGCGACGACCGAGTTCACGCCGAGACCGGCGGCGAGCGCGATCGGCACGTTGCCGATGACGCCCATGAGGAGGGTGGTGAACGCCGCCGTCAGGGCCGTCGCGGTGACGAGCTGCCCGTTGTCGAGCTGATGCCCGTACATGTCCTTCGCGCTGCCGAGGATGATCGGGTTCAGCACGATGATGTAGGCCATCGCGAAGAAGGTGGCGAGACCGCCGCGGATTTCACGGGGCAGCGTGCTGCCGCGTTCGGAGATCTTGAAGTAGCGGTCGAGTGCGCCGTAAGTGGGCCCGGCTCCCGGCTGTTCAGGGGTGGGGGCCTTGGCAGGAGCCGAGGTGGGCATGCTTTTGGTTGTTCCTACGAAGAGAAGTGGTCAGGCATAAACCGTTTCAGTATGAACATATAAAGGCTGGATCTGCTATCTCCGCGCGTAGATGCGCGCGTGGTTCCGCGTGGAGCGATCGCTTCGTGCCGGGATCCGATCGCCTCGTAAGCTGTCCCCCATGGCCGGTCTTTTCTCGGGATCCCCCAAGCACGAGGCGCCGGAGCCCCTTGAGGGCCCCGTGGTCGCCACCATCACCGGCGGCACGATCCTCTGGTTCGTCCTCTTCGTCGTCCAGCTCCCCTTCTACGGCTGGTTCGACGACCGCGGACAGGCCTGGTGGGTGTGGACCTGTCTGGCCGGCGGCGGGCTCGGGCTCATCGGCATCTGGTACGTCCGCAGGCGCGACGCCGCCCTCAAGCGGGCAACGGCTCCGGAGGAGCCCCGGGAAACCACGGGCGAACCCCGGTCGTCCTGAGGTACCGCGCCGTACGACCACGGCACGACGCCGGTCCTACCCAGGTCGGAACTTCCGTGCACTCGGCGGGTGAAGGCGTAGATCCGCACGTACCGTCGAAGGCATGACGCATACCGACGCGGGCTCCGAAGTGGACAACCCTGCGCGGACCGTCCGCGCCCCGGTGGCGACGGGTGGGCTGACCGCCGCCGAGGTGGCCGAGCGGGTCGCCCGGGGGGAGGTCAACGACGTCCCGGTGCGCAGCAGCCGGTCGATGACCGACATCGTCCGCGCCAACGTCTTCACCCGGTTCAACGCGATCATCGGCGTGCTCTGGGTGATCATGCTGCTCGTCGCGCCCATCCAGGACAGCCTGTTCGGCTTCGTGATCCTCGCCAACACCGGCATCGGGATCGTCCAGGAGTGGCGGGCGAAGAAGACCCTCGACTCGCTCGCCGTGATCGGCGAGGCCCGGCCCACCGTCCGGCGCGACGGGGTCGCCGACGAGGTCAGCACCTCGGAGATCGTGCTCGACGACCTGATAGAGATCGGGCCGGGCGACAAGGCCGTCGTGGACGGCGTGTGCGTCGAGGCCGACGGGCTGGAGATCGACGAGTCGCTGCTCACCGGCGAGGCCGACCCGGTCGTCAAGCAGCCGGGGGACCAGGTGCTGTCCGGCAGCTTCGTCGTCGCCGGCGGCGGCGCCTTCCAGGCCACCAAGGTCGGGCGCGAGGCCTACGCCGCGCAGCTCGCCGAGGAGGCGTCCCGCTTCACGCTGGTCCAGTCCGAGCTGCGCTCCGGCATCTCCACCATCCTCAAATACGTGACGTGGATGATGATCCCGGCCGCGACCGGCCTGATCATCACCCAGCTCGTCGCCAAGGACAACGCGCTCGACGACTCGATCGCCCGGACCGTCGGCGGCATCGTGCCGATGGTCCCCGAGGGGCTGGTGCTCCTCACCTCGGTCGCCTTCGCCATCGGCGTCATCCGGCTCGGCCGTAAACAGTGCCTCGTGCAGGAACTGCCCGCCATCGAGGGCCTCGCCCGCGTCGACACCGTCTGCCTCGACAAGACCGGCACGCTCACCGAGGGCGGCATGGACGTCACCGAGCTGCGGCCCCTGGGCGGAAACGACGAGGAGTACGTACGCAAGGTGCTGGGCGCCCTCGGCGAGTCCGACCCCCGCCCGAACGCCTCCCTCCAGGCCATCATCGACGCCTACCCCGACACCGACGACTGGCGCTGCACCGAGTCCCTCCCCTTCTCCTCCGCCCGCAAGTACAGCGGCGCCACCTTCAGCGAGGGCAACGGCGAGACCAGTTCGTGGCTGCTGGGCGCCCCCGATGTCCTGCTCGGCACCGACGATCCCGACCTGGCCGAAACCGATCGGCTGAACGAACAAGGCCTACGGGTCCTGCTGCTCGCCCGGGTCGGCCGCGACCTCGACGATCCCGGGGTCGCCGAGAGGGCCAAGCCCGCCGCCCTGGTCGTACTGGAACAGCGGCTGCGGCCCGACGCCGCCGACACCCTGCACTACTTCGCCGAGCAGAACGTCCGCGCCAAGGTGATCTCCGGCGACAACGCGGTGTCGGTGGGCGCGGTGGCGACCAAGCTCGGGCTGACCGGTACGACGGTCGATGCGCGCCGGCTCCCGCAGGACACGGACGGGATGGCGGCGGCCCTCGACGAGGGCACGGTGTTCGGGCGGGTCACCCCGCAGCAGAAACGGGACATGGTGGGCGCGCTGCAGTCCCACGGGCACACCGTCGCCATGACCGGCGACGGTGTGAACGACGTCCTCGCCCTGAAGGACGCCGACATCGGCGTGGCCATGGGCTCCGGGTCGGAGGCCACCCGCGCGGTCGCGCAGATCGTGCTGCTCAACAACAGCTTCGCGACGCTGCCGTCGGTCGTCGCGGAGGGGCGTCGGGTCATCGGCAACATCACGCGCGTGGCGACGCTGTTCCTGGTCAAGACCGTCTACTCGGTGCTGCTGGCGGTGATGGTGGTGTGCTGGCAGGTGGAGTACCCGTTCCTGCCGCGGCACCTGACTCTGCTGTCCACCCTCACCATCGGCGTCCCGGCGTTCTTCCTGGCTCTCGCCCCCAACAAGGAGCGCGCGAAACCCCACTTCGTACGGCGGGTCATGCGGTACTCGATCCCGGGCGGGGTGGTGGCCGGGGTGGCGACGTTCGTGACGTATCTGATCGCCCGTCACTACTACACCGGTGAGGGCGCGCTGGACGCGGAGACCAGCGTGGCCACGCTGACGCTGTTCCTGATCGCGATGTGGGTGCTGGTCATCATCGCCAGGCCGTACACATGGTGGCGGGTCGCGCTGGTGACGGCGATGGGGCTCGGATTCCTGCTGGTGCTGGTGGTGCCGTGGTTGCAGGAGTTCTTCGCGCTGCGGCTGGTGGGCATGACGATGCCGTGGATCGCGGTGGGTATCTCGGCCGTGGCGGCGGTCGCCCTGGAGTTCGCGTGGAGGTGGGTCGACCGCCGCGTCCCCGCCTAGCCGCTGCGCCCGGCTTTGGCCGGAGGGGCCTTGTGGGTCACTGCGCGACCGTTGTGGCTGGTCGCGCAGTTCCCCGCGCCCCTGAGGGGGGTGTTCTACCGGACGTCGACGAAGTCACCGGTGGCGTTGACGGCCGGAGTCGTGCTCGTGCCCGCGAAGCTGTAGCGGAAGTAGCCGTCCTGCGACGCGGTGACCGTGGTCTTCAGCTCACCCGTCGAGTTCGACTTGATCGTCTTGACGGTGCTGTAGGTGCTGCTGTCCTTCTTGCGGAACTGGAGCTTCACCGACTGGTTCGTGTAGCCGTGGTACTTGTTGTCCTCCCAGTTCGCCCGGGAGAGCTTGCCGGTGACCGTGATGGTCTTGCCCTTCTTCACCGGCTCCGGCGAGGCGTTGACCGTCAGCTGGGAGTTGCGCTGGATCAGGGTGGTGGCGAGGCCGCCCTTGTCGGCGTATCCGACCTTGGTGATGTCGAAGGACTCGGCCGAGGGGTCCTGCCCGTTGAACGCGATGGCCATCGCGCCGGCCTTCCAGCTGCCCGCGTCCGCGTTCCACAGCTCACCGTCGGCCGGGTAGACGTCGATCGTGCCGGTGCAGTCGGCCGTGGTCGACGAACTCGGCGTGCACTTGCCGTAGTTGTTGCCGAACAGCATGTTGTCCGGCGCGTCGAAGGCGCCCTTGTAGATGTACGGGTCGGTGTAGAAGTCCGCGGCGGTGATGTCGAGGTCCGCACCGTGGGTCAGCTTGTACGTCACCTTGGTGGAGACGTGGTTGGTCGTGCCGACCTTGACCGCCTTGGCGATCTTGAAGTTGGAGAAGGAGACGTTCAGGGCGTACGGCTGGCCCTCTTCGGGGGCGCGGGTGCCGAACGCGCTCTTGCCGGACGCGGCGTGCGCGGCCTCACGGATCTTCGCGACGTCCGCACGGCTCACGGTGTCGTCGGCCTGCGCGGCCGGCACGGCGAGGGCGGAGAGGGCCAGGGCGCCGGAGACGGCGGCCACAGTGGCTCGTATGCGCATGCGTTCTCCACGTGGAGAAGGGCCCCGGTGGATCGCAGAGCTCCGTGTCTCGCGATCACACCGGGGCCGAGTGATCGTTGGAGCCTGTTGGCTCACAAGATCAGATATGCGGCACGAGTGGAGGGTTGTGCCGCTGGTGTGGATGTTGCGTAAGCGTTACTGACGCTGAGTGAACGAGCGGCGATTGCCCGGTTTCACCGGACGTCGACGAAGTCACCCGTGGCGTTGACGGCCGGAGTCGTGCTCGTGCCCGCGAAGCTGTAGCGGAAGTAGCCGTCCGTCGACGCGGTCACCGTGGTCTTCAGCTCGCCCGTCGAGTTCGACTTGATCGTCTTGACGGTGCTGTACGTGCTGCTGCCCTTCTTGCGGAACTGCAGCTTCACCGACTGGTTCGTGTAGCCGTGGTACTTGTTGTCCTCCCAGTTCGCCCGGGAGAGCTTGCCGGTGACCGTGATGGTCTTGCCCTTCTTCACCGGCTCCGGCGAGGCGTTGACCGTCAGCTGGGAGTTGCGCTGGACCTGGAAGCTCTTGGCGTTGTCCTTCTGGACGTAGTCGGCGTCGTCGCCCACCGCGATCGCCCAGACCTTCCAGGTGCCGGCCACCTTGTTGATCAGGTTGTAGCCCGGCTTGAGGTCGAAGGTCGACTTGCAGTTCGACGTCGTGGCGTTGACCACCGTGCAGGTCGCACGGCCGTCGCTGCCGTTGGCCACGGCACCGGAGTCGGAGCTGTCGATGTTCGCACCGTGGTACAGGATCGCCTGCGCCCAGTCGACGCCCGAGTTGTCCTTGACGGTGAAGGTCACGGTGATGGTCTTCTTCGCGGTCGAACCGACGACCGCGGCCTTGCCACCGTTCACCACGACGTTCGAGATCGCGGTGTCGCCCTCGACCTCGTCGGCCTGGGCGGCCGGCACGGCAAGAGCGGAAAGGGCCAGGGCGCCGGTCACGACGCCGAGGGTGGCACGCATGCGCATGTGTTGTTCTTCCCCACGTTGCAAAGGGCCCCGCCCGGTCGCACCCAGCGGCTCGTGGGTGTGCACGGGGCCCAAGTGATCAAGGAGTCCGTTGACTCTCGTGATCAGATTCGCGAGGCATGCGAAAGGTTGTACGACTCGTGAGAGATTTGTGCGAGTAATTTCAAGATCAGCCGAACGGGGGCACCGTGGGAGTCGCGATGCCGGCGACGCAGCTCGCCGACGCGGACTGATCGGCAGGGAAGGCGGTCAGGCCCCGCCCCTCAGTCGAACCACCGGTCCCGCGCCAGCTCCCCCGTCCGCGACGGATCCTCCAGCAGCGCCGCCACCTCGAACCGGCGCGGCCACTGCCCCGCCGCCCAGGCGAGCCCCGCGGCGACGCCCTCCAGGGTCGAGGCGTGCAGGGTGCCGTCGTTCGTGTGGCGCCAGTCGATCTCCACGCCGTCGACGACGAGTTCCTCGTGCTCGACGTACGACTGGGGCGTCCGCGCGCCGAGCAGCACCCGCACCGACTCCGGTACGTCGTGCTCGGTGCCCTCGGAGTCCACGTCGCCGGTGACGGACTCGCTCAGCCGCCGCACCTGGAACAGCTCGGCCAGCTCGGCGGCCCGCGAAGGCCGTACGGGAAGCAGCGGCACCCCCGCCGTGAACGGCAGCAGGTCGGGCGAGTCCACGACCACCGCGTCCGCCGCGTCCACCACCTCGACCCGCCCGTCGATCACGGCCCGCAGCTCGTCAGGCAGGGTCACCTGCTCCGGGTCGAGGTCGGCCAGGGCGCCGTACAGGGCGTGCAGTTGGGCCGAGGTGACGGGGCGGTCCGGGTCGGCGAGGCGGTCGAGCAGCTCGGCGCCGCCGCCCGGCTCGTCTAGCAGCGCGGCGACGGAGGTGCGCACCCCGAGCGCCCGCAGCACCTGCTCGTCCTCGAAGCCGGTCGCGTCGGCCTCGTCGTACAGGCCGCGCAGCAGCGGGTCGCCGCCGGCGGCGAGGAGCCCGGCCGGGCGGCGGCCGTCCAGCACCGGGTGACCGCGCAGCCACCAGGCGGTGTACGGCCGTACGACCTCGTGCGTGCCGTCGGGCAGCAGGATCCGCACCTGCTGGGTCAGCGCGTCCCGCAGCGGCGGCTGGGCGAGCAGGGCGAGGGCCTGGGGCCACTTGTCGTCGTCCACCAGGTCCAGGTCGCGTACGGCGATCAGCTCGGTGGCGACCGGCGGTACCGGCGTGTCCGGGAAGCGGTCGAGGACGTCCTCGCTCCACACGTCCACGGCGTCCAGCAGGCCCGCGTCGTCGGGCTCGGCGAAGTCGCCCTCGCGCGGCTCCAGTTCGTCCGGGTCGAGAACGACGTCCGTGGCGCGCACGAGGGCGAAGTTCGCGAGGACACCACAGGCGGCGAGGGGCTGCTCGCCCCACTTCTCGGCCAGTTCGGCGTCCACGGTGGCGAGTTCGCCGTCACGCATGACCTGGTGGAAGGGGCTGTCGGGGAGGACGAGTTCGCCGGCGGGCGCGGGCTCCCCCTCCTCGTCGGGCAGCGCGAGGGCGCCGAGCCACGGCTCGTCACCGGGCTCCAGGCCCGCTTCGCGTACGAGGGCGAGGACGGTGTCGGCCAGTTCCTCGGCGTCGGGAGTGTCCTCCTCCCAGCTCAGCGCGCCGTCCTCGTCCAGGGAGGCGGCGACCGCGGCGCGCACCTGGGGTGTGGTGAGGACCGCGCGGGGCGTGGCCGGGAGGGCGCCGAGCTTCTCCAGGAGCGGGTGCGCGGCGTCGGGGTGGGCGACCTTGAGGCCCAGGCGGGCCAGGATCTCCGGGTCGACGGGGGCGCCGTCGGTGGTGGGGAGCAGGATCTGCCGGGGGCCGATGGTGGTGCGTCCGTCGGCCAGCGGCACGGGGAGGCCGGACAGCCGGTCCGGGTCGACGCCGGCAAGGCTGTCGTAGAGCCGCCGCCACCAGTCCGGTGCCTTCTCCAGCCCGGCGAGCCGGTCGATCGCGTCGGTCAGCGGGACCCGGGCGACGCCCAACGTCCGCAGCTCCACGCGCCGTTCGAGCCCGGCGGGGAGGAGGGTGGGCAGGACCTCGGCGAGGACCTGCACGGTGTCGGCGCCCGCGCCTTCGACCACCTCGGCGTCCCGGGGCCGCAGGGACTCGGGCAGCTCGGAGTCCTGCTCCCGCGGCTCGACGGCGGGCGGCAGGAAGGAAGTGCGGGGCAGGCGCTCCAGGACGGCCTGGCGCAGGGCACCGTCGAGTTCGCCCTTGCCGAGCGGGCCGGGTACGAGACCGATGATGCCGTCGCTCACCGGGCGCCAGTCGGCGAGCAGTTCGGCGTACGCGTCCGCCGCCCGCTGCACGAGGAAGTCGGTGAGCGGGCCGGGGGCGGCGTGCCGACGGGTGGTGTCGAGGGGGAAGGAGGCGATGAGCAGGGCCGGGACGCCGAGGGCCTCGTCGCTGGGTGTGGGCGCGTGCACGACGGGAGCCGTGCGGGGCCGGGCGGGCGTGCTGTCCGTGGCGTCGACCGGGACGGCCCAGGTGAGCGACCAGTGGGGGCGCAGCCGCTCCTCGACCGGGCGGTCGGCGAGCAGTTCGGGCGTGAGCGCGCCGTGGGCGTCGACCGTACGCCAGTGGGTGACGCCGTTGGCGGAGTCCTCCACGACCGTGAAGGGGCCGTCGGCGGCGCGGCGCAGGGTGCGCGGCTCGGCGTCGCCGGCCTCGATCACGACCTCCTCCAGCCCGGGCAGGGCGAGGAGCAGGGCGTCGTCGACGGAGTGCAGCAGCCGCTCTGCGAGGTCGGCGGCGGCGGTGTCGCGCAGGGGGAGGATGACGACCGTGTCGTAGGGGTCCGGGGCGGTGCCCTCGGCGGCGAACGGCAGGCGCAGCAGCGGAACATGACCGTCCCGCCGCCGGATCTCGTCCCCGAGCCCGGGGTTGTGTGCCGCGGTCTCCCGGGCCAGTTCGCGGGCCTCGGCGAGGGACCACCGGACACCGCCGTGCCGCCCGACGACAGCGGGTTCGTCGGTGACCGCGATCACGGACGCGAAGCCGACCCCGAACCGGCCGACGGAGGCCGAGTCCCGCTTGGCGGAGGCGCGCAGGGTGGCCAGCGACTCGACGCCGGCCGCGTCGAGCGGAGCACCGGTGTTGGCGGCGACGAGAACACCCTCGCGGAGGGTGAGCCGGAGCTTTCCGGGCACTCCCGCCCTGGCGGCTGCGTCGGCGGCGTTCTGAGCGAGCTCGACGACGAGCCGGTCCCGGTACCCGCCGAGGACGAGGTCCTCCTCGGCGTTGGCGTCCTCCCGGAAACGGGCGGGGCTGGTGGCCCAGGCATCCAGCACACCGCGACGCAGGCGGGCCGTGCCGAACGGGTCGGCGCCTTCGGGTGCGGGCCGCACGAACTTGCTCACGTTGACTCTCCTCATCGGCGTGATGATGAAGGTACCGCCGATGGGAGGCGCATGCGCTTCCCGCCCGCGGCGCCGCGGACGCGCCTTCCGACCTCCCGGGCCGGCTCACCGGACGGCCGTCTCACAACTCCCTTGCCGCACCGGCAGTTGACTGCCTGGCATCGCGTTCACCATCGCGAATCGATTGTTGTTCCGGTGCATCGGGGGCCTGGCGTGACGTTGGTGATGGCGGTGGCGGCCGTCTGGGGCGTTCTGCAACTTTTCGCGATCTCCTCACCGACGCGTTCGGTGCGCCTGTCGACCGTGCTGCTGGCCCTGGCGGTGGGCGTGTACGGGTGCGGCGTGGCGACGGCGTTGGTGGAGTTCGCCTACACCCGCGTCTACGCGGAGCAGTCGGGCCGGTCGCTGGTGACGGTGGTGAACACCACCAGCTACACGGTCGCTCCCTGGGTGGAGGAGTTACTCAAGGTTTCCCCATTGCTGCTGGCGGGGCTGAGCCTGCGGGTCCGCCGCCAGTGGGGGCTGACCGACTTCGTCGTGGTGGGCGCGGCTCTGGGGGCGGGTTTCGGGCTGCTGGAGGCGGTTCTCCGGTTCGGCTTGGACGCGGACCGGGCGATCACCCGCGGCGAGGGCTGGATCGTCCCCGACAGCCTGTCCCCGCCGTATGTGCCGGGCCTGGGACAGGTGCTCACGTCGTGGCTCCCGGCCCCGTTCAGCCAGCTGGACCTGGGCGGCCCTCCGGTCACGGAAACGTTCACTCACCTGGTGTTCACGGCCATGGCCGGCTTCGGGGTCGGGCTGCTGTGGCGCGCGCACGGCTGGATACGCCTGCTGTCGATCCTCCCGATCGCGGCTGCCGCCGCCCACCACACGGTGAACAACTACGCGGTGCAGGAACACTCCGCCGGGACCAGGGAATGGCTGGAGTCCCTGAACGGGCTCGCATGGGCCGCGCCACTCGTGTGCCTGGCCATCGCCATGGCCGCGGACCTGCGCCGGCTCCACCGCGCCAAGGGCACCATGCCCGACGTACTCCTCGCGTCCGAACGTGCCGACGGCGACAGCCTGGGAGCACTGCTGCGGTACGCGGCCTGGCGCCTGCCGTGGAGCCTGCTGATCGTCCTTCGTTACGTCAGGCTGCGGCGCTCCTTGCCGTACGCAGCCGCCGAGTCGACGCCGCCCGGCGAGACCAGGGACCTACGTCGAGTGGTCGCCGGGATCACCACCCGGATGGACGCCTCCGACAACAGGCGTGCCTGGCAGTCGCTGAACATCCGCGCCTGGCTGAAGGCGAGCCGAGCGGCGCGGCGTACCCGCGAGCGATGGCTCCTGCTGATCCCGTGCGTGCTCATGCTCCCGGCACTGCTGTTCCTGGGCGTCGGCTCGTTCACCTCCACGGCCGGCCTCCAGGAGTACTTCAGTACCGGTGCGGGGCCGAAGATCCTCATGGGCTTCGGCGTTGCCGCCCTGGCCTGGGTCGCGTACCAGCTGGTCACCCTTTTACGCACCTGGCGTCGCGCATCGGCACAGCCGCTGGGGGAGGTACTGGCGGCCCACCGCTTCCGTGTCGGAACGGCACTGGGGGCGGCGACCACCGGCGTGCTCCTACTGTGGCGCGGACTCGGCGCCGCGGGCCCCGACGGCAGGACCATCCGCACGCTCCACCTCCTCGACGCCCTGAACACCTTCCTGATCCACCTCGGCTTCGCCCTCCTCCTGCTCTCGCTGCTCGCCCTGTTTCCCCCGGGAGGCTTCGCGCTGGCCGGAGGCGGGATGGTCGGCGCACTTACGGCGGAGGCGGCGCTGAGTGCCGGGGTGCTTGGTACGGCCGGCGTCGTGCTCATGGGGTTGGGCGCGTCGAACGGGTCCGGCGGGGACTACAACGCTTGGCCGAGGAGCAAGCGCAAGGGGCGCCAGAACCCGGAGCACCGTGCGGATGTCCGTGGTGACGAGGGGAAGAGCCTTGGGGGCAAGAGCAAGGCTCATACGATCGACAGGCACGTCGACAAGACCATTGCTGGCATGCGTAAGCGTCTGCGCGAGAACGCAAAGCTCGAAGCGGACTCACGCTACGTTGACGTCGATTCGGCACAACGCTTCACTGACAAGACCCTCACCACCAGGGAGAATCAACGGAAGATATCCGACTGGCTGGCCAGGGGCGCAAAAGCACCACTGCGACTGGAAGCAGAGTTCACCGAAAACACAGGACTCCACCTCACTCGCTACGACTTCACCCATGGGCAGCCTACGCAATGGGTACGAGGAGTCCGCGTCATTCTCAAGGCAGACCCGACGGCGCCGTCCGGATACCGCGTCCTCACATCGTTCCCCCAGCCCTAGCGCGCACGCTTGGAGCAACTCATGAGTCAGGCACTTCCGTCAGAGCCGCGATTCTACGAACTCAGCGACCTTTTGACAGCCTACGCATACACCGGCTTCACGTTCACTGACACCGCAGATACCCCAGGCCCCGGCCTGGCCTCGTATCTCAGAATTGCCGCTCATGACCCGGCCCGCGCCGCAACAGCCGTACAGCAAATCGATGAGCTACTCTCCATCGGACTGTTCTCCGAAGAGATCGCGGACGACGTGGAGAACATTCCCCACATCCGCCCTCCGATGGGCAGCAGCGTGGAGGACTGCCTGCGTATCACGCGGGAACACCTCCAGCGATTCCTGCAAGACCCGTCACGAGTTCCCCAGATAAACCCGCAGAACGCCTGGGAATGGAACGAGCGTTTCCCCGAGCTGAGCCAGTTCCTCGGCGCCTACTTGCACCGGAATTACGCAGAGTTCTACGCCTCTCCCGAGGCGGCTGTCGATGAGTACGTCGTCGAGGCCGTACCGGAAGACCGTGCACAGGCGGCACAGGAGATCACGGAGCTTCTGACGATGGTGGCCTCGGAGCAGGAACTCCACACAGCAACCACGGCGTTGGGCCTCGACCTTCTGCCGCCGGACGAGACGTCACTCCGGCAATGGCTGGAACTGATCCGCCGGCGAATCACTGCCGCGTAGCGATACCTGGACGTGGCGGAGCCCGGGAGTCGTATCCAGCTCCCGGGCCCCTGGGGATGCCACCCAATTGCGCACGCCGGCGGCGTTTAAGAGGTCGGATCAGTCATCATGCCGTCGTGTTCTTCCTTTGAACTACCGCACCACGCAAGAGGTGCAGGCGAGAGTCGAACTCGCATCCGACGGCGTTCGTCCGGCCTCGGTCGATCCGGCGATCGGCGGCAATGCTGAGACTGGAGCGAGAGTCTGAGATTGATCGCGGCTGCCTCTTCCATGTTGGGCTACCCCGGCCCGGATGGGTGTCGTAGTGCCGGGGGAAGGACTCGAACCTTCACTGTCACCGCGTCTTTCAGGCTGAACTTCAGTGTCAGCTTGCGCTCATCGCGCGAACCGGGCCTCAATCCCGGCCCGCGCCTGTTGCGCACCCCCGCGCTCGCACGCGGGGGCGATCATGGAGGCTACTCGTGACCGGCGTCAGCCGAACAGGTAGCCGAACACCGCGTCGCCGACCCGCTGATCGGTGACCTCGGCACCGTTGGCCTCCTCGCGGGCGAACTTCACAGCCTGCTGGAGCTTCTCGACCCGCTCCACCAGTTCATTGACCCGCCGCGCCGGAAGGGCCCCGGAGAACTTCACGGTCGTCCAGTACCCGATGGGCACGTCCTCGTAGTACACCTCGACCTGCGCCGGGTGCTTCTCCGTCGCCTCCGCCTTCACGTGGTTGCGCGGAACCTTCTTCGTACGGATCGTGCGGACCGGGTCCGTCTTCCACCAGTCCGTGGACGGGTCGGGGGACCAGGACTCGGCGGCATCGAGCGTCGGAAGTTTCTTGACGAAGGTGTGCAGGTCGGTGAGCTGCTTCTCCAGGAAGAGGAGGTAGCTGACCGGAACGTCGGCGACGACCGTCCGCCCGTCGACCGTGACGTCGGCGCGTGCCGAGCAGTTGGCCCAGTCCTTCGTGGCGGTCACGTCGAACAGCCGGGTCAGCGACGCGGACATCTCCCGCAGCACGTCCTCCGCCTGCACCTGCACACGCGTGGACTCCGGCGGCAGCTGCTCGCCCTCCTCGTCCTTCGGCTGGTACGTACGCGAGATACCGGCCAGCAGCGCGGGCTTCTGTACCTTGTGGTGCGCCGCGGTGATGTCCTGGAGCGACTTGCTCTTGACGCCCTTTTCGACAGCGATGATCTGATTCAGCTTCGCCACGAGATCCCCCTTCGAACAGGCAGGAACGTATCCCACCGGCTCGAACGCGTGCACTCGCTTTTCGGGGGTCAGACCTCGGACGCGTACGTGACGAAGGCTGCCCAGGCCTGCGGGGCGAGCGCCAGTCGGGGGCTGGTGTCGCGGTACTTGGAGTCGCGGACGTGGATGGTGCGGGGGGCTACCGCGATCTCTACGCAGGAGTCGCCCTCGCTGCTGCTGCTGTAGCTGCTCTTGAACCACGCCAGCTCGAAGGCATCCCCGGCCGAGGCGTTGCGGATCATGTTTCCCCCAGCAGTTGTTCGATGAAGGCCGTCGACTCACGTGGCGTGAGAGCCTGCGCCCGGATGATGCCATACCGCAGCTCAAGGATAAGGAGCTGCTTGGGCTCCGTGACCGGGCGGCCGTTGGCCACGGCCGGCGAACGCCCCACGGCCGAGCCGTCCTCGAACTTCAGCACCTCGATCCCACCGGCCAGCCCAGCGTGCTCCTCGCGGTCCATCGGCATGACCTGAAGCTCGACATTCCTCAACTGCCCCACTTCCAGCAGATGCTCAAGCTGGCGACGCAACGCCACCCTGCCTCCGAGCGGACGTCGCAGCGCCCACTCCTCCAGGACGAAGCTGAGTTCCGGCACCGGGTCCCGCTCGAACACCGCCTTGCGGGCCACACGCGCTGCGATGAACCGCTCCACCTCATCCTCTGTGTACGCGGGGCGTCGCATCAAGAGAAGCCCCCGCGCGTACTCCGGCGTCTGCAACAGGCCATGAACGTTGAGCGGATCGTAGAGCTGGAGCTCGACCGCCTTGGCCTCCATCTCCCCCAGCGCCCGCACCTTCTTCGGGTACCGGACCTTCTTCACGTCCTCCCACGTCGCGGCGACAAGCCCACCCGCCCCCAACACCTCGTCGGCCTTGACCAGATACTCCTGCCGAGGAATCCGCTTCCCACCCTCGATCTTGTAGACCAGGTCCTCCCCGTACCCGACCGCCCTCCCGAACTCGGCGGCCCGCATCCCCACCGCCTCCCGCCGCAGCTTCAGTTGCCGCCCGACGGTCGCGATGACCGCAATCCCCCACTCGTCGTCCGGATCGACCTCCCAGCCCGGCTCGTCCGCCTCCGTCTTGAGCCGTCCGGCGTCCGCCTCGACCGACATCCCGTACCCCTCCGTCGTACCGCCACCGTGCAGCAGCGCCCTACCCTCACCCAACGCCCCGACAGCCCGGACACCACCGGACAAGCTCCGGACAGTCACCGTACGCACCCGTTGAGTCACTGTTCACAGTAAGCACGCACCACCACGCTGAGTGACGTGACGCAGAAATCCCCCGAACTCGCCAGCCGTGTCCGCAACTTCAGCGTGCAGCTCTCCCCCACCCCTCGCGGCGCCCGTCTCGCCCGACTCCTCGCCACGGAACAACTCCGCAGCTGGGGCCTGCCTCTGGACCCGGCGGCGCACATCGTGGCCGAGCTGGCCGCCAACGCGGTCACGCACGGTCGCGTCCCCGGTCGGGACTTCCTGCTGCTCCTGTACGTCGTCGGCGGCACCCTCCGTATCGAAGTCACCGACACATGTGGCGACCGGCTGCCCGATCCCCAAAGCCCCACCCCTGACGCGGAGTCCGGCCGCGGACTCACCATCGTCGAGGCCCTGGCCGACCGCTGGGGCACTTCACCAGGCCTGCCTCCACGCAAGACGGTCTGGGCCGAAGTCGCCCTTTCACCGGAACCCGGAAACCCGTTCACCGGTGACACGGGCGGTCTCCCTCAAAGAACAAACCGGTGAAAGAACCTCACCAAGCCCCACCCTTCCCGCCCACGGCGCAAACTCACCCAACCGGGTGAACATCACCAACTCGGCTGGATTCGGGGCAGGTTGCCTGCCTTACGCTCGCCGCAACACAACCGCAGACATACGACGGCCCTCGCCGGGACGGCAATCCCAGTGCGAGGGCCTCACCACCTAGGAAGACAAGCCCCTTCCCGATGGATACCCAAAACCCTAGCGCGCCCTCGCGCGCCCAGTCCCGTATCGCGGGCAAAAACCACTCCCACGCGGGCGGCCTCAGCCACGACAACGCCCGCCACACCACCCGCTTCACGGTGATCGGCAACCACCTCGCCCAGCACCCGGAGCTGTCGGGTCTCGCGATCGGACTCGGCGTCCACATCCAGTCGCTCCCCGCGGGCGCCCGCGTCGACATCAAGACCCTCGCCGCCCGCTTCCCCGAGGGCACGACCCGTATCGCCGCCGCCCTGCGCGAGCTGGAAGCCCACGGCTACCTGCGCCGAGAACGCGAGCGCACTCCCGCCGGCCGCATCGTCACCCGCACGGTCTCCTGCAACCAGCCAGGTCACCGCCGTACGCAGGACCACCAGGCCGCGCCGCCCCGGAAGAAGCGAACCCCCCGACCCCACAAGCCCCTCCCGGCCGTACCGCAGCCCGCCTACCCGGCTCCCGCGCTCCTCCAGACAGCCACGGAGCTACTCGCGGACCTCCGCCGCCACGACACCCGCCTGCTGCTCAGCGAGCAGGACACGGCCCACCTCGCCCCCGGCGTCGCCGCCTGGCTGGAGCGCGACGTCGGTCCCACCGCCGTACGCCACACCCTGACCGCCGACCTGCCACCAGAGCCCCTGTGCCGACCGTCGGCCCTCCTGGCTCACCGCCTGACTGCTCAGCTACCACCCCCGCCTCCGTTCCGCGCCCCGGCACCACCGCCGACCGTCCGCCATCCCTTCCAGACCTGCGAGCGCTGCGACCGTGCCTTCCGCGCACCCGGCCCCGGCCGCTGCCGAGACTGCCGAACCAACCTCTTGGAGGCCGCCTAGCATGAAAGCGACGATCCTTGCCCCTGGGCACAGACCACGAGGAGCGAGCGCCATGACCATCGCCCCGGACAACGCGCGACAGGGCGCCTCCCACCGCTATCGGGCCATGCGCGACTTCGTTCAGTCCATGGACGACACGCTGCCCGGCAAATTCGAAGTCACCAAAGAGGGGATCGTTCACGACATGATGGCGCCCGTCGGTCCGCACGAGCTGACCACAGTGCATCTGCGAAGGCGCCTCGAAAAGACGATGCCGGAAGAGATCGTGGCCCACACAGGCGAACCCGACGTCGAGGACGCGAGCGCAGGCATCATGCGCCGACCCGACATGATGGTCATCGCCATGGCCGACATGGACGTCCCGGGTTCCTTCGACCCCCTCACGCTCATCGCCGCCATCGAGGTTGTGTCGCGCTCCAACCCCGACAACGACTGGGTCACCAAGATGCGCGACTACCCTCTGATCGGCATCCCCGTCTACGCGGTCTTCGACCCCCGCACCGGCACAGGTGCCGTCCTCACCGACATCCACGCAACCCCCGACGGCCCCCGCTACGCGACCCGCAAGGACTTCCTGTACGGCGAAGACGTCACCATCGCGGACTGGACGATCTCGACCGAGAACCTGCCGCGATACCAGGCCGAGGGCGAGGACAAGGCAGACGGGAGGACGGCATCCTGAGCAGCCACCAGCCCGATCACGGACCCGAGCTGATCCCCCGTCCCGAGCCGCACCCCGACGCACTGTGGGCGGCGTGAGCTGGAAACTGGTCTGCCGTGACCGCCGAACTTCCCGACTGGATGATCCCGCCCAGGCCGAGCGGCTGGGAAGCGGACGACCTCGACCACCTCCCGCAGGCACCGCGGCACACCGAACTCATCGACGGAGCCCTGATCTTCAGGATGCCGCCGCACCGGTCCTGGCACTCCCGGCTGGTGGGGAACCTGACCTTCGCGCTTCGGCAAACGGCACCGGAGGGATTCGAGACCGAGCGCGAGATGACCGTCCGGCTCGACAAGAAGAGCCGCCCGGAGCCCGACATCCTGGTCACCACCGCCGCATACGACCCCGACCGCACCTGGTACGCGCCCGCCGACGTCGCCCTGGTCATCGAGGTCGTCTCGGAGGAGTCCGCGGACCGCGACCGGTCCCTGAAGCCCTTCAAGTACGCACAGGCCAGGATCCCCCACTTCTGGCGCGTCGAGGACGAGGCCGGGGCACCCACCGTGCACACCTACGAACTCGACACCATGACCGGCACGTACGTGGCCACCGGAATCCACCGTGAGCGTCTGAAGGCCGCCGTCCCCTTCCCGACCGACATCGACCTCAAGATCCTCGTGCCCTGACCTCGGCCGGGAAGAGAAGCCGTCGCCGGCTCCTCACCGCGTACTACGAGTGCCCCAGCTCCTCCGAGTCCCCGTCCGCCCCCACCGACACCGACCCCGAGTCCGGCGCCGGGCGCAGCGGGAAGGGGTCCACGCGGGTCTCGTCGATCACCGGCGGAGCCGGGCGCGGGGGCTTGGGCATGACCGCGGCCTCGGAGTGGCCGCCGCAGCCGTACGTCAGCGACACCACGCGGCCGTCGGCCGGGGAGAACTCGTTGGCGCAGACGCCGAAGGCCTGGCCGAGGGAGCCGCCGATCGGGGCCAGGAAGCCGCAGGTGACGCAGGAGGCCGGGGCCGCCTGGGCCATGGGGGTCTTGGCGCCGTACGACTCCTCCCAGCGGTCCGCGGCGACGTGCAGGCCGTAGCGGGACAGGACCCGGGCGCGCCGCATGCCGAGCTCCTCGGCCACGGCGGCGATCGAGCCGCGGGAGGGCGCCGCCGGCAGGTTCGCGGGGGCGGTCGCGGTGACGTCCGCGTCCTCCGCCTCGGCCAGTTCCGCCATCTCCTGCGAGAACGGCGAATTCGGTCCCGGTTCGTCCTCGCCGGTGTAGCCGGGCTCCAGGCGGAGGTCCTCGGCGTCCGTGGGGAGCAGGTCGCCCGGTCCCATGTCGCCGGGGCGCAGGCGCTCGCTCCACGGCACCCACTCGGGCGCGAGGAGGGCGTCCGGGCCCGGCAGGAGGACCACCTCGTCGAGCGTGACGACCTTCGCGCGGGAGGCGCGGGCCACCGTCACCGCCCAGCGCCAGCCGCGGTACCCGAGCTCCTTGCACTCGAAGAAGTGCGTGACAACGCGGTCGCCCTCGGAGACCAGACTCGCGTGCTCGCCCACGACGCCGGGCGCGGCGGCCTCCTCGGCGGCACTGCGGGCGAGGTCGACCGCCTCGGCGCACAGACGGTCGGGGGTGCGGCTTCGCGTTGTCGCTGCGCTCACAGGTATCGCTTCTCTCCTACGCCGTCTCTCGGGTGCGGTGCCTTGAGGTGATGGGGCAGACGGAGCGGACCTGTGGGCCGCGTCGACGTCCGCGTCCGAATCACGCTCGGGCGCACCTACGTCATCCATTGTGCGGGATGGCTGAGATACGCACGCTACCTGCTCGCGGGCGCTGGGCCTACACCGACGGCCCTTTCACCGCTCGCGGCGGGCGGCGGAACCCTTGCCACCGGGCCGTCGGTTGCCCCGTGCCCATCCGAGTCCCTGCCCTCCATACGCGCCGTAACCGCACTACCCACCCCCATCTCGGGGCACTATTGCGTCGTGGCAACCGCGAGGCAGCCCAACGGAGCCACCGGCATCGGTGGCGCCAAGGGCGGCCGCAATCGAGGTGGCGGGACGGGCCGGAAGCGCGGCTCCCTCCGCGCGCTCGGCCGTGCCCTGCACTTCCCGTTCAGCGGCCCGGCCCGCGGCATCCGCAAGGCCACCCACGCGCACGGCGCCGGTGAGTCCGGCCTCGGCAAGCTGATCGAACTGCACGCGGTGAACGGCGCCGGGGACATGATGATCACCGTCGCCCTCGCCTCCACCGTCTTCTTCTCCGTCCCCACCGACGAGGCCCGCGGCCGGGTCGCGCTCTACCTCGGCATCACCATGGCGCCGTTCACGGTCCTCGCGCCCGTGATCGGCCCGCTCCTCGACCGCATCCCGCACGGCCGCCGCGCCGCGATGGCCGGCGCGATGTTCGCCCGGGCGATGCTCGCGCTGGTGCTGGCCGGGGCCGTCGCCACCGGCAGCATCGAGCTGTATCCGGCCGCGCTCGGCGTCCTGGTCGCCTCCAAGGCCTACGGCGTCGTCAGAAGCGCCGTGGTGCCCCGGCTCCTGCCACCGCGCTTCTCCCTGGTGAAGGCCAACTCCAGAGTCACGCTCGGCGGCCTGCTGGCCACCGGCATCGCCGCCCCCATCGGCGCGGGACTCCAGGCGCTAGGGCCGCGCTACCCGCTCTACGGCGCCTTTGTGATCTTCGTCGCCGGCACGATCCTGTCGTTCACCCTGCCGCCGAAGGTCGACTCGGCCAAGGGCGAGGACACCGCGCTGCTGGCGGCCGACGAGCAGCACCTGCACGGGCCGCACCGGCACCCGGTCAAGCGCCCCGGGCTGCGCACGGTCGGCATCGCCGTCACCCACGCCCTCGGCGCCAATGCCGCCTTGCGCTGTCTCTCCGGCTTCCTGATCTTCTTCCTGGCGTTCCTGCTGCGCGAGAACCCGATGTCCGGGCAGAGCGCGGCCGTGTCGCTGGGCATAGTCGCCGTCTCGGCCGGGGTCGGGAACGCGTGCGGTACGGCGGTCGGCGCGTGGCTGCGCTCCCGGGCGCCCGAGATCATCATCGTGACGGTCGTGGGCTTCGTGCTGCTGGCGGCGCTCACGGCCGCGGCCTTCTTCGGCGCGGTCGTGGTGGCGTTCCTCGCGGCGACCGCCGGGTTCGCCCAGGCGCTGGCCAAGCTGTCCCTGGACGCGCTGATCCAGCGGGACGTGCCCGAACTGGTCCGTACATCGGCCTTCGCGCGCTCCGAGACGCTGCTGCAGGTGTCCTGGGTGCTCGGCGGGGCGATCGGCATCGTGCTGCCGCTGAAGGGCTCCCTGGGCCTGCTGGTCGGCGCGACGATCGTCGCCGTCGGCTGGCTGACCACCATCAAGGGCCTGATCGGCTCGGCACGGCACGGCGGCCACAACCACCCGCGCGTGACCTGACGCGCTGAGTCCGCCCGCCCGGCCCACGGCACGCCGCCCCCCACGTAGAGAGAGCGTCACACGCTCCCGATAGCCTTCGCCCATGACCACGCTGCAATCCGAAGTGCGACGCCGCCGCGCGCTCGCCGCCGCCGGCGCCGTTTCCGCCGGACTGCTCGTCCTCTCGGCCTGCGACAAGCCGACGCCGCTGGCCACGGTCACCGTAGGCACCTCCTCCGTCCACTCGCAGGCCACCTGCGGTGGCGAGGGCGAGGCCGTGAAGACCGCGGACCTGGCCGGCTGCCTGAAGGACAAGGGCATCGAGTCCATCAAGGTGGACCCGGACGAGACCGTGCGCTTCGGTGTCGACCCGGAGATCGCGGACGAGGGCTGGACGATCCTCATGAACGGCCAGCCGCTCACCGACTCCAGCACGAAGACGTACCGCACCGTCCCGGGCAGCGTGTTCTTCAACGCCCAGTACGGCGCGAGCGGCGACTCCACGCTGGTCTCCATCAAGGAGGGCGAGCGGGACGTGACGGGCCTGTGGTCCTTCAAGCTCAAGAAGGACAGCTGATCCCTGCCGCTGGGCTGCACGTGCTCGTGGCCACCGCCGTCCCCGTGGAGAGGGACGCGGTGGCCCGGGCGTTCGCGGCAGCCGCGGACGAGGGGCGGGTGCTGCTCGGGTCCGCCGACGCGGCACCCGGCGCGGGCGGCCGCGGCCGGCCGGTCATCGACCTCGTCGCCGTCGGCGTAGGCCCTGCCCGGGCCGCCGCCACCACCGCGTCGGCCCTCACCACGGCCGCCCGCGACGGCGCACCCTACGGCCTGGTCGTCTCCACCGGCATCGCCGGCGGCTTCGCGCCCCACGCCCCCGTCGGCTCCCTCGTCGTCGCCGACGAGATCACCGCCGCCGACCTGGGCGCCGAGACCCCCGACGGCTTCCTGCCCGTCACCGAGCTGGGCTTCGGCACCGTCACCCACCGTCCGCCCGAAGCACTCGTACGGGAAGCGGCGGCCGCCACCGGCGCCCGCACCGGTGCCGTCCTCACCGTCTCCACCGTGACCGGCACCGCCGTCCGCGCCGCGCGACTGCGCGCGCGCCACCCCACCGCCCTGGCCGAGGCCATGGAGGGCTTCGGCGTCGCCGAGGCCGCCGCCGCGCACGGCACACCCGTGCTGGAGCTGCGCGCGGTGTCCAACCCCGTCGGCCCGCGCGACCGCGCCGCCTGGCGCATCGGCGACGCGCTGGCGGCCCTCACCGAGGCCTTCGGGAAGCTCACGCCCGTCCTGGAGAGTTGGCACCCACATGACCGGTGAACAGCAGCGACAGCCCCTGCGGATCGCGTACTCGCCCTGCCCGAACGACACCTTCGTCTTCGACGCCCTCGCCCATGACCGGGTGCCCGGCGCCCCCGCGCTCGACGTCACCTTCGCGGACATCGACATCACCAACGGCATGGCCGAGCGCGGCGAGTTCGACGTGCTGAAGGTGTCGTACGCCGTGCTGCCGTACGTCCTCGACGAGTACGCCCTGCTGCCCTGCGGGGGCGCGCTGGGCCGGGGTTGCGGCCCGCTGGTGCTGACCCGCGAGCCGGGCGTGGACCTCAGCGGCCGTACGGTCGCCGTGCCGAGCGAGAAGTCGACGGCGTATCTGCTGTTCCGCCTGTGGGCCGCCGACACGCTGCCCTCCGGGGTCGGCGAGATCGTGGTCATGCCGTTCCACGAGATCATGCCCGCCGTGCGGGACGGGAAGGTCGACGCGGGGCTCGTCATCCACGAGGCGCGCTTCACGTACCAGAACTACGGGCTGCACAAGCTCGCGGACATGGGCGAGCACTGGGAGGCCACCACGGGGCTGCCCATCCCGCTGGGCGCGATCATCGCCAAGCGCTCCCTGGGCGAGCGGCGGCTGACTCTCCTGGCCGACTCGATCCGCACCTCCGTCCGAGCCGCCTGGGACGATCCGGAAGCCTCCCGCGCCTACGTCATGGAGCACGCCCAGGAGATGAACCCGGCCGTCGCGGACCAGCACATCGGCCTGTACGTCAACGAGTTCACGGCCGACCTCGGTGACGACGGCTACGCGGCCGTGCGGGGCCTGCTGACACGCGCGGCGGCGGAAGGGCTGACGCCCGCACTCGGGCCCGAAGCCCTGTCGTTCCCCTGAACCTCACCCGCCGCGGCCGTGCGCGTGCTGCTCGGACGTGCGGCGACCGAGGGGCTGGTGTCGCCCCTCGGCCGGGAGGTGCTGGATTTCCCCCAGGAATTCCCGGGGTCCGCGAGAGCTATACGTCGAGCTGGTCGGCGACCGCGCGGAGGAGGCCGGCGATCTTCTTGCCGGCGGTCTTCTCGGGATAGCGGCCCCGCTCCAGCATCGGCGTGATGTTCTCCAGGAGGGTCGTCAGATCCTGGACGATGGACGCCAGTTCGTCCGGCTTCTTGCGCTGGGCCGCCGCGACCGAGGGGGTCGGGTCGAGGATGGTGACCGAGAGGGCCTGGTCACCGCGCTGACCGGCGACCACCCCGAACTCCACTCGCTGTCCCGGCTTGAGTACGTCGACTCCGGCGGGGAGGACCGAGGAATGGACGAAGACGTCACCGCCGTCGTCGCGGGAGAGAAAGCCGAAGCCCTTCTCGCTGTTGAACCACTTGACCTTGCCGGTAGGCACGTCTGTCCTCGTCCTCGTACTCGTCGGAAAACTGCTTCTGAAAACGGCTCTTGATAGCACTACAGCGGGTCGACCATGACCCGCCGCTACCAAGGCTAATGCTCCCGGAGCCGGTGACAAGACGTCGCCCGGTTGTTCCTTCGCGCAGGGAACTACCCTGGTCCGGTGCGTGACAAAACCCAAACGAATTCCGCGGCTCCCGGCGACCGACTGATCCGTGCCGGTGCGGTCGTCTTCTTCATCGGTGCCGTGGCCACTCTGGTCACGGTGGCCCCGTTTTTGCTCGGTACGACGCCATTTCCGACCTACATGTTCGGACTGAGCATGCTGATGGGCGTCGGATTCCTCGTCGCCGGTGTCGGCGTACTGCAGTCCGTCGCGGCCGGACGGCGTCAGGCGCGGGGCGCTTCGAGGTAGCGGGCGAGCCAGCCGGGGAACTCCGTCAGGTCCGTGAGGACCACGTCCGCGCCGAGCGCGCCCAG
Organism: Streptomyces sp. NBC_01017; assembly: GCF_045162795.1. NCBI lineage: Bacteria > Bacillati > Actinomycetota > Actinomycetes > Kitasatosporales > Streptomycetaceae > Streptomyces > Streptomyces sp. NBC_01017. The sequence goes on along the minus strand of NZ_CP108683.1, from coordinate 6,049,622 downwards.
CTGTTCCGTGCTGAACGGCCCCGTCGCCACCGTGACCGACAGGGCGTCGGCCGCGCGGGCGGCGCGGACGTCGCCCTCGTGGTCGCCGACGTAGACGCCCGCTTCGTGCTCGCGCAGGGCCACCGCCTTCTGCTCGGCCCAGAGGTTGCCGATCACCGCGTCCGGCTCGATGCCGAGGTGCTCCAGGTGCAGCTTGGCGTTCGGCTCGTACTTGGCGGTGACGACGATCGCGCGCCCGCCGGCGGCCCGTACGGCGGCGATCGCCTCGCGGGCGCCCGGCAGGGCGGGGGTCGCGGCGATGGCGATCGTCGGGTACATCGCGCGGTACCGGTCGGCGATGGCCGGGACCTGCTCCGCCGGGAACCAGTTGATCAGCTCCTCCGCCAGCGGCGGCCCGAGCCGTGTGATCGCGAGGTCGGCGTCTATGTACGTCCCCGTGCGCTCGGCCAGCGCCGTGTAGCAGGCGTGGATGCCGGGGCGGGAGTCGATGAGGGTCATGTCCAGGTCGAAGCCGACGGTGAATGCCATATGGGTCATTGTGCCTGCGCCCTGTGGCTCCGGGCTGAATGGGGTGTGGCGACCTGACGGGCCTACCGGCGCCGGTGGGAGGGCTCACCGGGTGCCTGGGAGGCGCGGCCGTCGAGGAGGGCGAGGCCGACGGGGGTGAGCGAGTGACGCACGGCGTTGCGTTGCCGGGTGCTGGAGACCAGACCGGCGCCGCGTAGGACCGCGGCGTGCTCGCTGGCCGAGGAGACGGAGACCCCGGCGCGCCGGGCCAGTTCACTGGTGCTGCAATCACTGCCGAGCGCCTGAAGGACCGCGGCCCTGGTGTGTCCGATCAGGCGCGCGAGATGCGAGCCCACGGCGTCGGCCGTCAGGAGCGCCCCCGCCGCCGGAGACCGTGCCGGATGGCCCGGGAAGACCGGATAGACGAGCGTCGGCGGCAGGGACGGGTCGGCCAGGGCGACCGGCCTTCGGCGGCAGAAGTACGACGGGATCAACAGCAGCCCGCGCCCGTCGAGATGAAGGTCCTTGTCCACCGGATAGTCGGCCACCAGCACGGGCGGACACCAGCGGATGCCAGGACCGAAGGTACGGAGCAAGGCGTCCGTACCGCTGGACCACTGGGTGCGGGCGCGCCAGGTGCGGTCCCGCTCGGTCCGCGCGCGGACGTGCTGCCACGACGGGCACAGCGCGATGCGCTGGTAGTCGCGCAGGGCTCCACCGAGCCGCCGGAGCGCCGGTGCCGTGCCCTCGGCGACGGAGCGGGCCCATCCGTCAGGAGGAGAACCGCTCGCCGCCAACCGGCCCACTTGGTCGCGCAGTTCGTGCCGTGGTGTGGACAGCAGAGCGTCCAGGCCCGCTTCGAAGCCCTCGGCGCTCGCCGCGGGAGTGAGGAAGTCCGGGAAGTAGCCGCGGGCGGGAACCAGCGGCAGCAGCAGGCGCAGCGGCGCCTGCGCGTTCCGGATGACGTGCTTCCGCCAGCCGGTCAGGTCAGGCTCAGGGCGCTTCTCCCACACCCGGTGCAGGCTCAACACGGATTCCCAGAAACGGTCCGGCCCGTCGGCGACCCGCGTGCGGGCGATGTCTCCCGCGGTGAAGTGCATGCGCAGCATGGTGCTGTCCCCCGATGTGCCAAGCGTGTGGGACACCGCTCCCCCGTGACCCGAGCGGTGTCTCCGTGACCTTGCTCCGCCCGCTGGTTCCCTGGCAAGAAGAAACGGGCAGATGGGACGGTGGGACGGAGGTACGGACACCAGCTGCGGTTTTTCGCGGCGGTGAGACGGCCGGTACGCGCGTCCCACACATCGGGGGCGAGGAATCGGGGATGCGATGCTGTCCGACGGCGGATCGACGGGACGGTCCGGACCATCCGAACTGGCGGAATTACTGGAGGACCTGAAGCGGCGCAGTGGGCGCAGTTATGCGGCGCTGGCCCATCGCACGGGACTCAGCCGGTCCACCCTCCACCGCTACTGCCAGGGCACCACCGTCCCGGGGACGTTCGGCGTGGTCGAATGCGTGGCCCGCGTGAGCGGGGCGAGTCCGGCGGAGCTGAACCGGCTCTATCGCGCGTGGTACCGGGAGACTGCGGGGGACACGGGGCAACAGGACGCGCAGTTACCGGATTCGGCTCAGGCGGTGGAGCCGGCAGAACCGCCGGCGCACGCGCTCCCGGCGGAGGCCGGCCGCCACGACGTCGGCAGCGGCGGGCGCGGGTTCGGCGCCCGGCTGCCCCTGGTGGCGCGCACCTGGCTGCGCCCGGCGGCACTGCTGCTCGCCCTCGTCATCACCTCGGCCGGGAGTGCCCCCACGTACGACGGCGGCCGGGGCCGGGACGTCGAAGGCGCCCCCGGCCCCGCCACGGTGAACACCGGAGGAGACGGAACCGGCACCGGCGGCGGGCAGCGCCCCGAGGGACCGGAGTGGAGCGAGGCCCCACGCCCGATAGCACCCGAGTTCATGGGCATGACGATCAACAGCGACACGGGCGGTATGCCCGGCTTCCGCACCGGCTCAGTACGGCTGTGGAACAGCGAAACCCGCTGGGGCACCATCGAGACCTCCCCGGGCAGGTACGACTGGACGACGCTGGAGCGCCTGGTCAGGGCCGCCGAGCGGGAGCGGCTGCCCGTCCTGTTCACCATCGCCGGCACACCTTGGTGGGCCGCCCCGGACGGCCGGAAGTCCGGCTTCGCCGATTCGTCGGCCTCGCCGCCGGACGACCTGAAGGTCTGGGACCGCTTCGTGGAGAAGCTCGCCACGCGCTATCGCGGCCGTATCGAGTCGTACGAGCTGTGGGACTATCCCAGCCACCCGCTGATGTACGCAGGGAGCCTCGAAACCCTCGGCGAGATGGTTGAGCGCGCCTCGCGGATCATCCGCCGTATCGACCCGAACGCACGGTTGGCCTGCCCGTCCTTCGGATCGCTGTGGACGGGTAAAGGCCGGGCGCTGCTGCGGGAGTTCGCCCGGACGGGCGCCTACGCACACTGCGACGCGGCCGCGCTGAAGATGCCGCCGCGCAAGGGGGACGGCCGGCCGGAGGAGATCATCGAGCTCTCGCGGAGCATGCGGAACCTCCTCCACGAGGAGAACGTGCACGACATCGAGTTGTGGAACACCGGCCCGGAGTGGGACATCGACTCGACGCCGCCGCTCGATGCCCGCCAAGCCGGCGACTACGCGGTGCGCTTCTATCTCTCGGGGCTCTACGGGAGGCACTACGGCGTGCGGCGGATGTACTTCTACAACTGGGGCAGCACCCATGTGCCGATCATCGTCCAGCCGGTGGGCGGCCCCCCGGCAGAGCCCGGAAAGCGCGTCGGACGACTGGCAGCGTGGCTGGACGGCGCCCGGATCACCGCCTGCGGGCGGGGCACGCGCATGGACCTGCCGCCGGGCATGTACTCCTGCCGCTTCCAGCGGGACGGTCGGGACGGTCGGGACGGCACACCGTTCACCGTGCGCTGGTCCGTTCACGGGCGGACCGAAGTGTCACTGGACAAGGGCGCGCACCGCCTGCGTCACATGGACGGCAGCACGGTACGCGCCCGCCCCGGCGACCGGATCGGCATCGGCGAGGAACCGGTGCTGATCGAACACCTCGCGGAGTGAACCCCGCAGACGTGTGTGCGCCCGGCCCCTTCCAGGAGGCCGGGCGCACCGTCACTGTGCTGCTCGCAGGGTGGTTCCCCGCTCAGTACTTGGGGTTCTTCTTCCACTTGCCGAACTTGCAGGTGTCGCCAGTACCCACCTTGTCGTTCTGGCACACGGCAATGCGGATGCTGTGGAGCTTGTAGGAGGTGATGTAGCGGTCGAGTGTCTTGCGCTCGCCACCGCCCTGCCGGCAGGTGTCGTCATAGAGGCGGCTGGCGCCGGTGATCACCTTGAACTGGCCGTGCTTCTTGATCTTGAACTGCAGGAAAGTGAAGGCGTCCCACCCGTCGCAGCTGGTGTCGTTGACGTAGATCTTGAACTTGCCGGTTCGGTTCTGCCCCTTCCAGTTGAAGGTGGCGGATGCCTTGCCGATCCCGCTCTTCTTCGCCGTCACCTTGGCCCGCGCCGCCAGCATCGCCTCGCTGTCCTGGGCCGAGGCCACGGAGGCGGCACCAGTGATGTGGGCTCCGGTGGCGGACTGCGCCGCCGCCGTGCTCACGCCGCCGGTCGTCAGCACGGCTGTGGCACCCATGAGAATGAGGGCCTTTGAAGCGGAGTGCATGTGTGTTCCCCGTTCCGCACCGCAGTTGTGGGGCCGGTGCGCCTTCCCCGTTGATGCGTACACGCTGCCGCGTGCCGGGGAAGGGGGGACAGGGCTTTCGGGCAGGGCCGAAACACGCGTCAGGACAACGGCTAGGGGCGCCTCTGTGACCGCCAGACGATGAACAGCGCCGATGCCAGGGCCGCGCCCCTCACCACCCACGGCCAGGTCTCCGCGATCGCCGCGTTCGTCTGGCCCTCGACGATGGGGGTGCCCCAGCGTTCGGTGGTGCGGCCCCAGATCCAGGTCACGCCTGCGGTGAGGGCGAGGCCGGGCAGGATCACCACCGCCCACTTGGTCTCGGCGTCGCTCAGGCGCCGGGAGCCCCAGGCGATGAGCCAGCCGAGCAGCAGGACGATGAGGTTGCCGAGGACGGCGCCGGCGGCGAGGAGGGCGGCGGAGAGCAGCAGGAGGGGGTTGCTCCAGCGGCTGGCGGGGAGTGTCGGGCGCCGCGGGAAGAGGCGGCGGCGACGGGCGGCGGGGGCGGCCGCTTCCGGAACGTCGGCCTCCGCGGCGGCCTCCTCGGGCTCCCCGACGGGTTCCTTCTTGCGGAGCCGCGCCTCCTCCTGCTCCTTGGAGGGCGGGCGCCTGAGCATCTCCGGGATCTCGACGCCGCCGACGAAGCCGGGGACGTCGTCGCCGGGCCCGAAGGGGCTGCTGTCCACCCGCCACCAGTCCGGCTGGAGCGCGCTGCCCCCGAGGTCGGCCGTGCTCGCGAGGTGGGGCGGCGGGGGCGCGTCGTCGCGTGCCGTCGGGGCCTCGGCGGGCCGTGGGCGCGGCACGAGCCGGCGCAGGCCCTTGGGGCGCTCCTCCTCGGCGTGCTCGTCCCGGCCCTCGGGCTGTAGGGGCACGGAGGCGACCGGTGCCTGCGGTGCGGGGGCGGCGCCTCCCCCGGCGGCCGCGACGATCTCGTCCGGGGTGCCCAGACGGGCGATGATGCGGCGGAGGGCGGCGGGACTGTCGACGGCCGCCTTGGCGCGGCGCCGGTCGATCTCGCCGCGCAACTCGTTCACCAGGCGCATGCGGGTGGCCGACGGCAGCTGACGCTGCTGAGCCACGTCACCGACGCGGCTCAGATACTCGTAGACGACCTGGTCGCTCTCGATCCCCACGAAGTCCCCTCCGGGGTGGGTGTGCTGAAGCCCCGTGGGGACGACGTTAGCGCAGCGCAGGGTGTGCGGTGCGGGTCAGACCGGCCGGCACTCCCCCGCGTCCCGCGCCTCGGAGCACAGGCCGTGGCCGTGTTCGTGCAGGATGTCGCGGCCGCTCTGCTGGGTGAGGAAGTTCAGGAAGGCCGCCGCGACGGAGCCGGCCGGCGCCTCGCCGTAGGTGTAGGCGAACTCGGTCTGCCAGTAGGGGTAGTTGGTGTCCTCGACGCCCTCCGCCGTGGGTTCCCTGCCGTCGATCTTCAGCTTGACGAGCCGGTCGGCGGCCTTGTGGCCGGCGACTCCCGTGGCCTCGCTGTAGCCGATGGCGCCGGGCGTCGAGGCGCTGGTGTTCAGCATGGTGTCGGTGCTGGTGACCTCGCAGCGGCCGTACTGGCCGGACTTCAGGGCCGCGCAGTCGGTCACCGTGAACTGGGGCGGTTCCCTGCCGTCCAGGACCTTGGCGACGAGGGTGCTGCGGGTGCCGGAGCCGGGGTCGCGGTTGACCAGGTGGACGGGGACGTCGTTGCCGCCCACCTGGGACCAGTTCGTCACCCGGCCGGCGAAGAGGTCGCGGATCTGGGCCAGCCGCAGGTTCTCCACGCCCGCGTCCTTGTTGACGACGAGGGTGAACACGGAGAAGGCGACCGGCTTGGGGACCAGCCGGGGGTGGCCGTCGGAGGCGAGCCCGTCGGTGAACGCGATGTGGTCGGCGAGGCCGGCACCGACCTGGATCCTGGCGTTCTTGCCGGCCTGGTCCAGGTCGGTCACACCGTCGGTGCTGCCCTTGAAGGTGTCGTCGGCGAGCGGGATCGACACGCCCGCCCCCTCGCACCGCTTGAGGTAGTCCTCGGCGGCGGCCCGCACGGCGGGCGCGAAAGCGGTGGAGCCGTGCAGGCGGAGGGTGCCGCCGACGCAGTCCAGCGGGGGCCTGCGCTCCTCGCGCAGGAACAGCGTGAAGAACGCCTGGAGGGCTACCGCCGCCGTCAGGAACGCGATGGCGAACCAGGCCGGCCGGGAGGCGAACAGATGGCTCTCGGTCCTGGTCAGCTTGAACCGGAACACCTTCACCAGCGGGTCGAACCAGCGCCGGTCGGTGCCGACGGCGCCGACGATGTCCGGCTTGGGGAAGGGGTCGGCGCTGTCGTCGCCCTGCCAGCTCTCCAGGATCACCAGCACCTTGTACTCGGCGCCCCGGGGCAGCTTGACCTTCGGCAGTTCGATGACGCCCTCGCGCCTGGCCGGATTGTTGCGGAAGCCGAAGCCCGGGGCCCCGCGCCGGAAGAAGCGGCGCAGCTCGCGCTGGCTCAGCTCGGTGGCCACCAGCCCCGCGACCTGCCGGCGGCGGAAGGTGACCCATATGCCGCTGGGGTCGTTCTCGTCGGTCAGGTAGTCACTGGCCTCGATGGGGGCGGACCCGGCGTTCTCGATGCGCAGCAGAACGAAGGAGGGGTCCTTCAGCCGGTGGCCGTCGCGCTGCAACTGCTCCAGGATCTCGGCGTGCTCGGACTGCGTGTCGTCCGCGGCGAGGGTGTCCATCTGCACCCGGTAGCCGAGCCGCTTGCGGCCGACGATGGCGAACTCCCACAGGAATGCCGCGACGGGAAACCCGAGACTCAGGATGGCGATCCACTGCTCGACCTGCTCGCTCACCGCTGGAACCCCCAATTCCATTGAGCCGTGAAGTAGTTGACCGGGAGCCCAGGGTGACGAGTGGGGATGACGTGTTGCCAGGGGTGCCGGATTCCTCCGGATGATGTTCATCCGGCGGCCATTTGCGAAACGTTCCGTTCGCCCTCCGGGCGGCGATCCGGGCGGCCCGCACACCCCCTGCTCCGGCCCCCACCCGCTAGATTTGGTCGGATGAGCGACCCGGCTGCACCGCCCCGTTCCCTCGCGGAAGCCCTCCGCGTGCGGGACGACGCCTCCCTGGCCGTGCTGCTGCGCAGCCGGCCCGATCTCATCACCCCCGTCCCCACCGACCTCACGCAGCTGGCGACCCGCGCCGGCACCCGGGCCTCCGTGGTGCGCGCGCTGGAGCGGCTGGACCGGTGCACGCTGCAGACGGCGGAGGCACTGGCGGTGGCGGGGGACCCGGCGACGTACGACGAGCTGCTCGCGCTGATGGCCGGTGACGAGGGCGATCCGGCGGTCGCCGGGGCGCTGCCGCACGCCCTCGCGACCCTGCGCGACCAGGCCCTCGTGTGGGGCGCCGACGACCGGCTGCGGCTCGTCCGTACGGCACGTGAGCTGCTCGCGCCCTCGCCGCAGCACCCGTCCCCCACCGGGCTCGGCCCGACCGTGCAGGAAGCCACCGCGGGCATGTCGCCGGGGCGTATCCAGGAGATCGTCACGACGGCCGGGCTGCCCTCGACCCACGACGCCGTGTCCGCGGTGTCGTCGCTCACGGCCCTGTTCGGCAACCGGCGGCGCATGGCGGCCCTGCTCGCGGGCGCACCCGAGGAGTCCCGGGAGGTCCTGTCCCGGCTCGTGTGGGGGCCGCCGTACGGCCAGGTCACCGCCGACCCCGCGCCCCGCCTGCGCTGGCTCCTGGACCGCGGCCTCCTGCTCCCGACGGCACCGGGCACGGTCGTACTCCCCCGCGAGGTGGCCCTGCATCTGCGCGCCGGCCGTGCGCACCGCACCACCGAGCCGTTGCCGCCGCCGGTCGAGGCGGGCGCGACGCACCGTCCACAGGTTGTGGACGCGACCGCCGCCGGCCAGGCGTACACGGCGCTGGCGACCGTCGAGGAACTGCTGAAGGACTGGGACGAGGGCGGTCCCACGGTGCTGCGGGCAGGCGGCCTGAGCGTGCGCGACCTCAAGCGCACCGCCGTCGCCCTCGACGTCTCCGAGCCCCTGGCCGCCTTCTGGGTCGAGCTCGCCTACGCCGCCGGACTGCTGGCCGCCGACGGCGAGGCCGACGAGCGGTACGCGGCGACCCCGGCCTACGACGAGTGGCTGGAGCAGCCCGCCGCGCAGCGCTGGGCACTGCTGGCGCAGACATGGCTGACGTCGACGCGCACGTCGGGGGTGATCGGCGGGCGGGACGCGAAGGACCGTACGTTGTCGGCGCTGGGCCCGGGCCTGGACCGCTCCGCCGCGCCCGAGGTGCGCCACCGGGTGCTGACCCTCCTCGCGGGGCTGCCGGAGGGCGCGTCGCCGTCCGCCGAGTCGGTACTGGCCCGGCTGCGCTGGGAACGGCCGCTGCGCGGACCCCAGCGGGACGACGACCTGCGCGGGCGCCTCGCCCAGTGGACGCTCGGCGAGGCGGAGATGCTGGGGGTCACGGGGCGCGGGGCACTGTCGGCGCACGGGCGGGCGCTGCTGGGGATGCCGCTGCCGGAGCCCGTGGCCGAGGAACCGGCCGGTCCCGGCGACAAGCTCCCCGTGCATCACCGCCCGGCCCCGCCCCCCGAGCCCCTCTCCCCCGCCGAGCAGGTCACCGCCTCCGCCACCGCCGCCCGGCTCCTCGCCCCGCTCCTCCCCGAGCCGCTCGACCACGTCCTCCTCCAGGCCGACCTGACGGCCGTGGCGCCCGGACCGCTGCAACGCCCGCTCGCGGCCATGCTGGACGTGCTCGCGGACGTGGAGTCCAAGGGCGGCGCGACGGTGTACCGGTTCACGCCCGGGTCGGTGCGGCGCGCGCTGGACGCCGGGCGCAGCGCCTCCGACCTGCACGCCTTCCTCGCCGAACATGCGCGCACGCCGGTACCGCAGCCGCTCGCGTACCTGATCGACGACGTGGCCCGCAGGCACGGGCATCTGCGGGTGGGCGCCGCGTCGGCGTACGTCCGCTGCGACGACGACGCCGTGCTGAACGAGATCCTCGCCGACAAGCGGTCCGCGGGCCTGCGCCTGCGCCGCCTGGCGCCGACGGTGCTGGCCGCCCAGGCGGACCCGGCCGCGCTGCTGGAGGGCCTGCGCGCGATGGGCTTCGCGCCGGCCGCCGAGTCGGCCGAGGGCGACGTCCTGATCACCCGCGCGGACGCCCACCGCACCCCGCCGCGCACGGCCCCCGAGCCGGTCCCGGACGGCCCGCCGGCGCCGGACGCCACCCTGCTGACGGCCGCGATCCGCGCCATCCGGGCGGGCGACCTCGCGTCCACGGCACCACGCAAGCCCGCCGCCCCCGGCAACTCCGCCGCGGTGACCGGCGGTGAGCTGCCCCGCACCACCTCCGCCGAGACCCTCGCCACCATGCAGGCCGCGGTCCTGACCGGCGAGGCGCTGTGGATCGGGTACGTCAACGCCGAGGGCGCCGCGAGTCAGCGGGTGATCGCGCCGGTGCGGGTCGAGGGCGGGTTCGTGACGGCGTACGACCACACCGCGGACGAGGTACGGACGTATCCGCTGCACCGGATCACGGGAGTCGCCGAGCTCGCGGACGACCAGATCTGAGCCCGAGCTCGACGGCTCACTCGTTCGGGTGTACGCGGCTTTTCATGTACGCCACGCCGGGTTTTTCCAACTCTTGAGGGACCTTCCGGGTGTGTCCGCATCGCGCCGCGTGGCGCAGGGCAGCCACCTCGTGTCCTGATCACGCTCAAGTGAGCGCAACAGAGAGGTAGTTGTCCCATGCGCACAGCTCGTCGTCTTGCCACCGTCCTGGCCGCCGCAGCCCTGATGATCGGTGCCTTCACCACTCAGGCCGCGGCGATCGGCGTCGACGTGGCCGGGCTGGTCATCGAGACGCCGCAGGTCTGACGCGACCGCAGCGCAGCCATCGGGCCGGTCCGCCGCCAGGGCCGGCCCGCCCGCAGCTCGCCCCGCCCTCCGTTTGTGAAAGGCCCTGACGCCCCCATGCCTGCCAAGCGCCCCGCGCGCGCCCGTTCCGCAGCCGTCGCCGCTCTCATCTCCGCGAGCGCAATGGTCACCGTCCTCGCCCCCGATGCCGCGGCCGCCGCCTCCGCACTCCCCCTGCCCCTCCCTGCCCCCGCCGGCGAGTCCCTGATCACCGAGGGCCTCACCGTCGAGGGACCGCTGATCAACAACGTCAGTCTGCCCACGCTGCGGTAGGGCGGCGCAGCCGATAGCTGTCCCCGTCGATCCGCACGAGCTCGGCGTGGTGGGCCAGCCGGTCCACCATCGCGAGCGCGGAGGGGCCGCCGAAGATCTCGTCCCAGCGGCCGAGCGGCCGGTCGCCGGTCACGATCAGCGAGGCACGTTCGTAGCGGTGCGCGACCAGTTGGAAGAAGAGCGGCGCGGTCCCCGCCTCGAAGGGGGTGTAGCCGACCTCGTCGACGATCAGCACGGCGTGCTCGTCGAGCGCGGTCAGCTCCTCGGCGAGCCGTCCCGCGTCCCGTGCACCGGCCAGCCGGGCCGCCCACTGAGCGGCGGTCGCGAACCGCACCGAGTGGCCGGCCTGGCAGGCGCGGACGCCGAGGCCGACGGCCAGATGCGTCTTGCCGGTGCCGGGCGGTCCGACGAAGACCACGTTGCGGCGGGCGGCGACGAAGTCCAGCTTGCCGAGCCGGGCCACGGCCTCCCGGTCGAAGGTGTGCGGGTGCTCGGAGTCGTACTCCTCCAGCAGCTTGCGCGCGGGGAAACCGGCGGCGCGCACCCGCTCCTCGACGCTGGGCTCGTCGTCACGTGCCGTGGCCTGCGCCGGGACGAAGACCTGCGGGGCGGGTTCCTCGGGGACGTGCGCCTGATGGGTCTGCTGAGCGGCCCGCTCACTCTGCGCGGCCATCGGCCCCGACATGTACGCCAGGATCCCCGCCGAGGCGATGAACGCCATGTGGATCACCGTGCCCCACAGCAGTGCGTGGCGCGAGGTGTGGTGGACGTCCACGAACATCTGGAGCAGATGGACGGAGGAGATACCCACGATGGCGGTGGCGAGCTTGACCTTCAGCACGTTGGAGTTGACGTGCGAGAGCCACTCCGGCTGGTCGCGGTGGCCCTGGAGGCCGATGCGGGAGACGAACGTCTCGTAGCCGCCGACGATCACCATGATCAGCAGATTGGCGATCATGACGACGTCGACGAGCTTGAGCACGGCGAGCATGACGTAGTTCTCGGTCGCCTGCCCGGTCACGCAGCGGAGGATTAAGGCCCACAGCTCGTTGAAGAACTTGTAGACGTACACCCCCTGGGCGGCCACGAGGCCGAAGTAGAGGGGGGCCTGCAGCCAGCGGGTGGCGAACAGGGCGTACCCGAGGGTGGTGGTCGGCGGGGACGGATCACGCGAGTAGGGCTGCACGGTCGGCATTCTTCGCAGACACCGCCGTACAGGTGAAACCGGCACCACCCGCAGGGATGAAAAGACATCCTGTAGGACTCCGGGAGCGGCTCAGGGAGCACGAGCGAGGGGCGGCCTGTGTGAGACCGCCCCCCGTGGCCCGCTAGGCCTTCGCGTGCTTGTAGCCGGTGCACCGCACGTCGCCGACGCCCCGCTTGATGTAGCAGAGCTTCACCCTGACGTCGGCGCCCTCGACGAAGCCCGCGTTACCGCTCTGCACCAGGTCGTCCTTGCCTCCCCAGCAGGAGGCGACCTGCATCCACTCCTCGCCGTTCACCTTCGAGTACGCGTAGGTCCGGACGCCGTAGCCGTCCGCCTTGGTGTCGTGGCACTCGACCCGGTCGCCGTAGTCGAGGAACTTCCCCGTTCCGCCCGAGACCTTGATGGTCGCGATGGTCCCGGCGTTCGCGCTGCCGGCGAGACCCGCCGTCACCGCGAACGCGACACCGGCCACGAGCCCGGTCCGCACAGCCTTGCGCATACGGTCCCTCATGATTCCCCCATGTCAGCAAAGATGATCACTGCCGTGCCAAGCTATCACCGGCCGAAAACGGGGATCAGAGGCTCAGGGGGAGACGAGTGGGCTCCGCCGGGAGCCGGATGTGATCGTCCGCGTATGAGGCACACTGGACGTTTGGTCGAGTGGCCGAGCGGAAGGACGTACGCACGTGAACGGACCACTGATCGTCCATACGATCAGACGTGATACACACACTAATCGATAGGTCCGAGCTGTGTAGTGGTCTACCTGGTCAGTGTGGCTACGCAGGCCCGCTAGGGGCGACCACCGACATCGTCGCGGAACGAACGGGCGGTCTGCCTTGGGTGGGGAACGGTGATCGCTGACCAAGCCTTCGACCTTCTCATCCGTAGGATCGGGCAGGTGCTTGGGCTGGAGCCCAGCCTTCCTCCCTGCTGATCGATGGCGGTCGTGATCGACAGCCCTTGTGTGCCGTTGTTGCCGTCAGGGTTGCCGTCACCTTCCGAACGGTGGCACCGCTAGCGACCCTCCCTCCGGCCGCTCGGGCGCACCCGCTCACACCGTCCATCTGGCTGAGCGTGGCTGTCTAGTGGCTTGCCTCAGAGCGTTGACCAGGTAAATCTCGGGGTATCCGTCGGGTTTATGGCGATACTGGCGTGATAATGATGGATGCTACGAACGCGTTGGCTGTGATCAGGGCTCTTCAGGGGCAGGGTGTGGAGGTGTGGCTCGGGGATGGCGGCTGGGGAGTCGATGCTCTCCTCGGCGAGCAGACCCGTCCACACAAGGATGTCGATCTGATCTTGCAGGTCGACCAGGCTGAGGATGCGGTCCAGGCCCTGCGGGGCCTGGGCTTTGCCGTTGCGGAGGGTCACCTTGCCTCGTGCTTCGTCCTGCGCGATCGGGAGGGCAGAAGTGTTGATGTCCACCCCGTTGTGTTCGACGGGGAGGGCAACGGCAACTACACGATGGAGAACGGCGAGGTGTGGGTGTACGAGGCCGCCTGGTTCGGCGGGAGCGGGACCCTTCAGGGCGAGCCGGTGCGGTGCCTGACCGCACAGGGCCAGGTGGCATGTCACACGGGGTACGAGCTCGATGACGAGGACCGCCGGGACATGACGGCCTTGCATGACCGGTTCGGTGTGGAACTCCTGCCCGAGCAGGAGTTCCCGGTGCGGTAGGGAGGGTTCACGCCGCTGTGGGGTACTCCGTCCATTGCCGGATGGGCGAGTCGGGAGCGAACCGGGTCTTTGGATCGGCCCGGGCGTTGCGGTGGCGGACGTAGGCGGCGATGCCGGCGTTCAGTGCCGTTGAGGGCGAAGTAGCGCAGGGCCGCGAACTCGGACTCGATCCAGTTCAGCCAGGACCCGTAGGTCGGCAGGAAGACCAGCTCGACGTCGTGGGCCGCTGCCCACGCCCGGACCTCGGGGTGCTTGTGCGGGGAAAAGTTGTCCAGTACGACATACAGCTTCTCTCCGGGCCACCGTGCCCGCAGAGCCTTGAGCAGGCCGAGGAACTCGCGCCAACGCTTCCTGTTGCGGATGCGGTAGTAGATCTTGCCGGTGGCCAGGTCGAGGGCCGCGAGCATGTGCATCACCCCGTTGTACCGGTTGTAGGTCGCCCGCAGCCGACGCGGTGAGCGGACCGGTCCCCATGCCCGGCCCTTACGGGGCATCAGGTTCAGCGGCCCGAACTCGTCCTGTCGGCAACGGTTGAAATAAGGGCCACGGTCAGCGGATCAAATCGGGGCCAGTGGGTGGTCTCGTGATCATCCTGGCTTCAGCGGTGCTGGAGTCAGGAGGAAGCGAGGGTGATCCGCGTGGAGGACTGGGCTGAGATTCGCCGGCTGCATAGGAGTGAGGGGTTGTCGGCCCGCTCAGTGGCTCGCGAGCTGGGCATTTCCCGGGGAACGGTGCTGCGGGCTCTGGCCTCGGACCGTCCGCCGATGTACCGACGGGAGCCGAAGGGGTCGGTGGTGGACGCGGTCGAGCCGGTGGTCCGGGAGTTGCTGAAGCAGATGCGCGGCTGTGACCAGTGAGGATGAAGTCCGGGCGGGCATGATGGCCAAGTCCGCCGAGTTCGCCGCTCAACGGAACCGGGTCTACCTGCCTATTGCGGACTGATCTTCTGAGTCTCAGTGTCCCCCGGCACACCTTCTGGGGGACACTGACGAAGCCCCGCAGCCTCCGCGCCGCGCGCTCGGGCCCAGCGGGACCCACGCCTGCACCGTCCCTCATGCACGCCCAGATCCCACGTGCCCGACTTTCCCGTCTTCAGCACGATCCGTATCGCACCCTCACGGAACTGCGCGTCATAGGAAACGTCGATTCTTCGGCATGACCCTCAACTTCCCCTTCAGTGGTGGGCTGTTTGGGCAGGCATGGGGGCAGTGCTGGCGGTCTTGCGGGGCGCCCCGAGGGTAGTGGGATCGGACACCGGGGCGTGCTGTGATGTGGGTCAATTTTGCTGGCAGGTGCGGGAGTGATCCCGGGAAAGGCAGTACCGAGGACCCTCCGGATCTTCCAGGAATGGGTCAGCCACGCTCCTGCCCCGGCCCCTTGGAGAGCTCCCTGTGACACCTCGTACTGCAATCCCCCCGTCTTTGCTGCCTGGTCCTGGTCATTCCGGGGGGAGAGTGACGCAACGTCGTCTGGCCGCCCCGGACTCCCGCGTCACGGACACAGGGGAGGAGTCTTCTGCCGCGAGACTGAACACTGAAACGCTGTCAGCACCCGGAGGCAGGGACAGACTCAAGAGGAGGTGCTGGGCGGGTACCGCCCGGCGGGCTGCGGCATTGCTTCTGCCGTCGTTCGCCCTTGCCGCCACTGGCGTCACCGGTCCGGCTTCCTCGATCGCGGCGACCGGCCGAGGAGACTCCAGGCCCCTGCCCTCAACGCGATGTCAGCGCAGGACCGGACGTGCAAGCCGGGCACGGCGCACCGCCAGGTTCCTCCTACCCGCCCTGGCCCTGGCCACCGCAGGAATCGTGGCCCCCCTCGCCTCTCCCGCCGTCGCCGTACCCCCCGGCGGGGCCGCTGCCAGGCCAGACACCTGGACCAGGGTGTCACAGGACGCGCTGATCAAGGCCACGGCGGCCGACAGGGGCGTTACAGACCCGTTCCCCTACAGCTACACCGGGGCCGCGATCGTCAACAACTACGGCTGGACACCAACCGCGAAAAAGTATCTGTCTAAGGTGCTGGCCGCACAACACAAGGATGGCGGCTGGGGGAATCCTTTCGGGGACACAACCATCTCTCACGCAGTCACCACGACACAGCATGTCGGCCCGTTCCTTCTCAAGGGGTACAAAGCGGGCAAGGTGCCGCTCAAGACGGTCACGCGGGTACTCGACTACGTGTACCGGCTGGACCGTGGCCCTTCCAGTACCAAGCCCGGGTGGTGCCTCGCACCGAACCCCAAGGCTAAAGGAATGTGCATTCATAACATTTCGGCGGGCGCTGCACTATTCGTACGGCAGGCTGCCGAAGCGGGCATCACGTACCGGCCGGGCATGTCGCAGCTCTTGCAGGCGCAGGTGACCAAACGCGAGACGTACGAGTACAACACGTCCCTGCGCTCCTGGAAATACCGTGACGACCGGCCGGAGTGGAACGACCAGGACCACAACGCGCTGTGCATCGAATCCATGCTCCGGCTCGCACCCGACGTCGGCAGGCACGCACTCACGCACTCACTCGCGGGCGCGTACGACGAAACTGCACCGCTCGCACATGTACACCTGAAGCAGTTCGACCGCGCGGCCGGAACGAAGTGGGTACCGGAAGTCCGGACGTACATGGGCAAGGCAGTACCTGACGGGCGACCGGGCCAGAACATCGCCATGTGGCGCTATGCCGAGATTGCCTACTGGGCTTCACTGTAGAGAGGTAGGCAGGGGTGTACGAGCAACCCGGGAAAGTCCGCTCTGTTCTCATTGTTCACAGCGGGCTATCGCCAATGGGGCAGACGTTAGCCGCTTTGTGTTTATCAAAGTTCACTCGCCCCTGGGCCTTCCGCGCGACTCGCAGTTTGCTGAGTGACTTCATCCGGCAAACCGGAGCAGCGTCCTTATTCATCGACCCGCTGTCGGCAAACGTGACCGGTCGGGCCAATGGCGCAACTCGTAACACGCACCAGGAAGTAAATAGGATCGCAGAGGACCAGGAACGGCCATAGTTGGTAAAGTACTGCCGCCCGGGATAAGGGATTCGGCTGGACAACCAGGGCACTGCCGACCCGCAACGACGGTCATTTTAAGAGGTGTCGGGGTTGCATAGCTTCGACGATCGCTTCACCAAGAATTGCCCGCCCAACTCAGTCAATGAGCCGATGCGCCGGTTGCCTCGCGTGCGAGATCATTCGAGGATACGGCGTATGCGACGGCGCAAGCTATGGGGCAGCATGCGTTTCAAAGGGGGTGGCGCTGCGTACGCTGCCCGCCTCAACATGCCTTTGAGGGGATGGTATGGCGACGATACCGCAAACTCGTAAGTAGGTGAGGCATTGAAAACACGGCCGGTAGCTTGATACCCGTATGGCCGCAAAACAGAAAAGATACGAGCCTTTTCATCTTCGGTGTGAGCCTCAGCGAAGACCAACGGCCTGTGCCTACGCAGCATTTTCCGCGCACCCTTCAACGCCAGGGCCTCCATGCCTTCGATGTCGAGTTTGACTACGGCGACATGTCTTTTGAGCAACAGGTCCAGTCGACAAGTGCTAAGCGTGTGATCCTGTCGATCCAGAGAGACCCTCACCGTTCCCTCACGGTCGGCAAGGGCCCAGGACGAAATCTGCACCTTATCCTGGATGCTATTCAGCTCGACGTTACGCTGAAGGCGCTCTCGCTGAACCGAGCGTGGCTCGAAAGCGTACACCCGATCAGAAGGGCAATGCAACGCGAAGAAGACCGTGTGTGTTCCGATACAGGCACCGACATCGACGTATACCCCGGGAATGCGTAGCGAAGCGATGTAGTCAAGAAAGGCGTGTTCGTAAAACTTTCCTTGGAGCATTGGGCCGTACATGGTCCCCGGCTTTTCTGGATTGACACCCTCGTCATCGAAGCGGCAAGTTTTGTCCGCATACGTGATCTCGATCATGAATCCCGTCCCATAGTCTGATTTCAATTGCCTAGCCTTGACCAAGACCCCAGTGCCGACCCCCGCGCGTCCGAATTCCAGTTAAATTCCATCACGGCCCTCGGCGACGCAAGTGCCACAGCACTTAAGTGTCAGTTTTGGCCACTTCTGCGGCACTCGCCACCGCACTGCCCCAATCGGGTGAGAGTTCACCCCGCCGCGGTTTAGGGCTTAAGAGGACTCCGCCACGGCAACTGACCGGACTGGCAAGACTTATCTTGGTCGCCCATCTGCCGCACGCATAGGAGCAGCCCACACCGATTCACCTGGTCTCGGGCCGTTCATCTGAGGCGGGTGGCCCCGAGCCAGCACCGAGTGGGGGAATCGAGCTGGCCGTACGTGGGGAATTTCTACTGGCCGCCAACACCCAGCGCGGTTTTCGTCGTCGAGCACGTGCGACGAGGTGGGGGGCAGGAAACGGAGCCCCGACGGGTCGGTTCTGGCGCCGAGCAGGGCCGGGCACTTCGCCTCCGGGCCGCACCGGCATACCCGCCACAGCCTGAAGCACCGGTCACTCCCGGCCTCAGCACTTCCTGTCACGCATCAGCCGAAAATGCCGCCGACAACGTGACCACGCATCACGTCGGCATTGGCGGCCGCTTGGACACCTTGCCCACCTCAGGCCGCCTCCGTCACCCTCCAGCGCTACTAACAGCGCCTGCAGGGGCCCTCTACACCTCCGCGCTGGTCATCATCCAGTTCGACCTCAACTCGCGGAGGGCCTACGACCGCACCACGCGCCGAGGGCAAACGCCACGTCCAGGCCGGACTCGGGCTCGCCCGCCGGCGCGTCATCGTCCGTGGGCCCTGCCCTCATTCTCCAAGGTCACCGCCGAGACCCGACTCGACGGCAAGTACCTGCTGGCCACCAGCGACCCGGACCTGTCCGCCGAGGACGTCGCGCTCGGTTACAAGAACCTGCTGGAAGCCGAACGCGCCTTCCGCACGATGAAGTCGACCTTGGACCTGCGGCCGGTCTGCCACCGTCTGGACGAGCGGATACGCGCCCACGTGCTGCTGCGCTGGCTCGCCCTGCTGCTGATCCGGGTCGCAGAACGCCGCACCGAGCGTACCTGGCCCAAGATCGCCGCTGAACTCGGCCGCATCCACCAGGTCTCCCTCTCCGGCCCGGCCGGCAGCCTCCAGCAGACCACCCGCCTGACCGACGCCCAGGCCAAAATCTTCAAGGGCTGCGGTGTGTCACCTCCGCCAAAGATGAGCGGCCTCAAGACCCTCGACTAGCCCGTGAGCTGGTAAAACGTGCTCCGGAGCCGTAGGCAAACGACCCCGGAGCCCCGTCACGCCCATCACCGCAGGTCACGCCGCAGATTCAGCCCGGCCGTGTGCCCGCCAACTGTCGAACTCGGGAGCTCAGCTCTTTGGGGTGGAGGACCTGTCCGTCCGTGGGGCGGTCGCCGCGTCCACCCGGTGATCGGGCTTCCAGTGGGCGCGCTGCCCGCCAATTCAGTGAACCCCGGCTATCCAGCGGAATTGGGTGAGCTGACGACCTGACAGCAGAAGGAGCCGCTGACCTGCAAGATGCGAGTGTCTACGTCGTACCCGGTGCAAGAGTCAGGACGCCTCTCTGGGGAGTGGGCATACAGGGTGGGTTCGCGGTCAGTCTGTGACGGCGGATGGGAAGGGGCTGGTCGGGCACGCGGGAGCGGTGCTGATGGGGAAGCTCCCGGTCCGGGCAAGGGCTCACGCTTGGCCTGGCGGGTGTGCTGCCGTCGAGTACGACGAGCGGCTGGCGGGAGCGGGCTGCCGCGCTCGTCCAGCTGAGGGTAGCCCGAGTTCGACAGTTGGTGGGCATACGCGGTACCCCGAGTTGCTGACCTGCGCCGACGCCGGCGATCTCGCATGCCCACATGAGGGTGGCGGGGCGGGTTTCTCAACAGCGAATCACAGGACGCGATGTGACGATTTGTCAATAACCCGGACGAACCGTCAGATCCTGTCGATCCGGATGGGGAATCTGGAAGAGCAAACTGCACTCGATCCCCCAGGTCACAGCCTGAGGAAGGGCTCGTAGGCACACGTCTGCCTGGCGTATCCCAGCAGGTCGCGGGACCACAGGGCTCTCGCGTGCCCATCGACTGCGGAACTCGGGGGTAGCGATCGCGCTCGGGACATAGGACTGTGCTGGAGGCCGAGCGACTCCAGCTTCACTACCAGGGCTTGTTCGGACCGACTCTTCTCGGACTCGAGCATGCGCCGCGTGCTGGCCGGGCTCCCGTGGGTTCCCGGCAAGACTAGCCAGTGCGGCTCGACGACGCATAGCGCCCCGTCGACCAAGGCCATTCACCAGACGTGCCTGACCGCAGCGGGGATTTCCGTTCGGGCGCTCCTCGTGCGCAACAAATCATCGGTGAACATCACGGTCGACACGTCCAGAATCGTGTGGCGAAGGACGGACGACACCCGAATCTAGTAGTCGACCTCCGGTGACAAGAGGGTGATCTCGCCCGGCGCACTGACGGTCTGCTTGACGCTCGCCACCAGATTGCGATCGGTGGTCGTCATCTCGACCGAGAGATGAGCCACGACGCTCTCCAAGCCGTCTCGTCAGCGTCGCTCGGTACGCGCTCCGGGGGACGCTGGCACGGTTCACGTCTGGTGATGGGCTCAGCTCGCGGCCTTCTCAATGGCCTCGAAGATGTCCGCATTGGTCTCCCGTTGCCAGCTGGGGAGATCGGGCCAGTCGGCGACATAGCCGGGCTTCGGGTTCGCGAAGTGCTTGTACATCTGGGCCGTCCAGCACGTAGCGACGAAGTGGCTCTTCTGCTCCCGGGACAGCCTGGCGGTGTGTCCGCTGCTGACCTCGATGAACTGGCGCACTTGCTCATACACGGCTTCGGCCGCTTCGCGCTCCCACTGAGGTGTGTCGTCCCAGGGCGTGATGTATCCGGCCTTTGGCTCGCCGGGGAAGTGTTCTTGCACGCCGGCGATCCAAGCCTCACGGAACAGTCGTGCGCCCTCTTCGTGCACCATGGGTACCTCTCCAGTCACGTCGTCTTCAGCGCGCTGATCTCAGCGTCCAGCTCCGCCACGCGCGCGTCCGCGCTTAGCGAGCCGAACTCAGCTCTCAGGCCGTGGAGTCTACGGGCCAGGTAGCCCGAAGAGGTTTCCTGGGCGAGCTGCAGGGCTTCGCGTCCGAAGGCGAGAACGTGATCAGGGTCGCGTCGCTTCGCCCCGATCGCCGCCAGATCGGTCAGAACAACTCCGCGCCGACGGAATGAGTGTCCTTCGGCAAGCGGGCCTTGCTCCAACGCCGTCTGCAAAGCCTGTTCGGCGAGGTCGAATCGGCCGAGTTGTACGTACCGGGCGCCTCGCTCCTCCGACAGCCGCGTTCCGTCGAAGCGAAGCCATCCGCCGTTGTTGCTGCCGTCGGCCAAGTGCTGAACCTGCTCGGCCTCGTCCAGGGCACGCTCACACGCGTCGTCGTCCCCCATGCCCGCATACGCCTCTGCCTGCACTGAAGCGACCCAATGGCGTGTGGACAGTGAACTGTCTCCGCGTCTGGCCACTCGTTCGGCGGCAGTGAGAGTGTCAGCCGCTTCGCGATACCGGCGCTCGTGTACGTCGACATACGCATGCCTGACCAACGCGCAGGCCCAGAGGTCATAGGCGCCGGCGTCCTTGCTCGCAGTCGCGGCCACTGTGTAGAAGGCAGCTGCATCGCTGAGCTGGTTGTTGTCGAAAGACAGCTCACCGGCAAGTTGGAACAGGTCCCCAGCAGCACCGCACAAGCTTCCGAGCTCAGTGGCGGGTTGATCGCGAAGCGTCCTGTTCAGCGCCTTGATCTGCCCTCTCACGATGGGCTGGACCATTGTCTTCGATCGGGCGAGCAAGTAGACCTGCCACAGGTGGCTGTTCATCCGTAGGTAGTCGTCGGACATACCGCGCCGGAAGCTGTCGCGCAGTCCCTCGGCCTCGTCGGCGGTCAGTGCGGCGAGTGCGCCAGTGACGGCTATCGCGCGCAGAAAGTCGCGTCGAATCATGTCGTCGGTGTCCTCGGAGCCTTGGTGATCGCTCGGCCGTAGACCTGCGGCCTCTTGTGGGGGAGTTCGTGACTCCGACACCAGGCGGTCAAGTGCGGCGAGGTCAAGTTGCAGTACCTCGGCCAACCTGGGGCGTAACGGCGGCTGAGGCCCAGACTTTCCGCTCTCCCAGCGGCCAACCGTTGTGCGGTCAACACCGAGCGCCTGGGCGAACGTCTCCTGACTGTAACCCAGGGCTCTGCGCCTCTTTGCCAGGCTCAACTGCCCCTCCTCGCCGAACCGTTCGCATCTGCCCGGGTTGCTTGCTGGTGCAGCACTTGTGCATCAAGAGTGCCGCATGAACGCCGTGGAATGCGCGCCGTCATCGCGGTTTCCTGGAGCTGTCCGTTCAACGCCTCATAGCAGCGAGGGCTACCAATGGAGACGCAGACGAAGAAGGGCGGCGGTCTGTCCATGGCGACCAGACCAGGCATTGGTGAACTGGCGAAGGACAGCGCTCGGGCGCGTATCGGCGTCGTCATGGGTGAGGTCGGCGGCCGTGTGCAGATAAGGCCGATCGGTGGCGGTGCGGAGTGGGATGCCCTGCCACACAACGTGGAGCCGCCGAGCGCGCGAGAGGAACTCAGCGCGCGCTTGGCCATCAAGAACGGCAACAGCCGGGACGGGCTGTGATGGCCGTCATCGGCCGATACGCCGGGGTCCTGTTCATCATCATGATCAGCGGTTCCTGCGGCCTGGTGATCGGCATGGCCCTCGGCATCGGCCAGTAGACCGGCCGCCCCGGACGGGTGCCAATCCCCTGGTTCCCCCGTCCCCGTTCGGGGCCGGCCTCCAACCCCGCTTCCCGCTGAGCTCGGCGATCAGGCGGAACGTAAGTGCCAAGCACCCCCCTCACACCAGGAGACTTCACATGACAGCAACGGCGAACGATCAGAGGACCGGTCGCGCAGTAGCTGGTGAGGAGCTGTTCGAGAGCCTCGCCCGCTTCGTGATCGTCCACAACGGGCAGCCGCCCGAGCGAGCCGAGCGAATCGCGGACCAGGCAGTCGCGTTCCTGGTCACGGCGGCCACCGCGACCGTCTCCATGGTCCCGTCAGACGACGTGGACCTCGGCCTCCACGCACTCATCCTGCACACGAAGGAGTACGCGGAGCTGTGCGAGCTGCACGCAGGCCGCTTCTTGCACCACAACCCGAAGCCAGGCGGGGGAGGACGTGACCCGGAGATGGTGGCCGCCTCGGCGCACACCATGAAGGCGGCTGGGTTCATGGTCTTCGACGACCTGTGGACCATGGACGGCTCGAACCTCGCTCAGTGCGACTCGGACTGTGGCCGCCCGTACGGTCAGGCGTAGCTCACACCACGTAGCGGCGCGGCCGGCCTCGACTCAGTCGGCCGCGCTTGCCCGGAAGGAGAAGAGAGTTGTCCGGCTCAACCCCTGAACTGCCGATCGTGGTGCTCGGCGCGCTCATGCCCACCTATTCGCGCCTGGTCCTCAACCGTCGGGGCTCCATGGTCTGGGAAGTGGAGAGCCCTCGGGGCCACTACGCCGTGAAGGTCGGATATCCGATCGAAGCTACGGCCGACTGGCCCGCCCAACCCTGGACTGCTCTTGCACCTGCGCGTGAGGGTGTTGTGCTGCATCACCTTGGCTTCCGTGACTTCGCGTATGGCGAGTGGGAACAGGGCACGTGGAACTACCAGCCGTGGCGTCATGGGCCGGACCTGTACGACCTGTGGGAGCCCTGCCGTACACCGGACTACTCCGTGGCGCCTCACACCAGCGTGGCGTTGGACTGTGTCACGGCTCTGGCTGAACTTCACGCCAAGGGATGGGCGCACGGTGATGTGCAGCCCGCTCACTTCATCGTCGGCTTGGAGCGGACGTACCTCATCGACCTCGCCTTGGCCCGAGGCAGCCACGTGCCTGCCGGGTACGACTTCCCCTTCCGCGGCTGCCTCGTTCACTACGAAGCGCCGGAGATCGCCCGCAGCGTGCTCGACACCGGAGAGGCCGAACCGACACCGGAGGCCGACATCTACGCCCTCGGTGCCTCCCTGCTGATCTCCGCTACGGGCTGGCGGGCAGTTGAGTACCCGGACGATGCTCCGCGCCCTGTGCAACGGGAGGCCGTGGCGAACGGTCGGCGGCGGCCCGTGAAGGCGCCTGGTGAGCTGGGCGACCTGATCGACGCGATGCTCAGCCACGCTCCCGTGGATCGGCCCACGATCGGAGAGTTGGTCAAAGCCCTTAGCTGATCCCGAAGCCCGGTTCCTGCGGCGTCCGTCGCCCGCCTGAACCCATACATAGACGACCGGACCACCCCTCAGCCTGGACAGCAATCCGGGGTGGTCCGGTCAGGGAAGCCCTGTTCAGGACCCCGGTGCCGATGGTACCGGGGTGGTTTGCGTGCTCGAATGCGGGTGCGACTACAACCCCTGCTCTGAAATGCCGAGTTACCTGAGTTCCGCAGAAGTGGAGGCGTCCTAGTCCACGAAAATCCCTGCTGACCTGCACGAATGCAATGTTGATCTAGATGGGGGCGTGTCACTAGGACTAGGGACACGCGCAGGTCAGCGCGTTGCCGCCATCGGTCCAGCGCCTCACTTTTGTTGGCGACAACGAGGTGAATTGCCCTGATATGCAAGCATCTCGCCTCGGTGGATGCTCGCAAAGGCAAGCCGCGTGGTGCGCCCCAGGCCGGTAGCGTGGCGCCTTGCAACGCAACGTCCCAGTAGTGGACTTGACGGGTCCGGGGCCGCTGACCTGCAATTATGTCAGCGCCTAGGGGCACGCCCCGTCGCCATGCCGCCGCGCATTCCCGCAGATCAGACCCCCTTTTCGTGGACCAGGACAGCCTCGCTTCTGCGGAACCCCGGAGTTAGGGAGGATGCCTTTGCCGTTCGATCGATGGATGCCCGGTTCTGAGCTGAGCCAGAGAAAGTCAGCCACGGTGGCGAAGCAGCCGACTGATCACCCGTCACGTGTGCTTCCAGCAACCCCGTACCGGCATCCGCCACGCTTCTTCCATGCGTCACGGGCCGTACCTCGATCCGGGCCTGGGCGGTGTCGGTCCGGCGCGTCAACTGGGCTCGGGCTGCGGCTCTGTGAGCCATGTGGCCGGGATCGATGGGTAGTTGGTGGCGTGGGCTCGCCCGGTGGGCGTCGGCCTGGTCCTGGTGCTCGGAGTGTCCGGGTTGCTTCTTGGTCTGGCTGTCTGCCTCGGCGGTGTTGCGCGCTGAGCGGGTGGGGGCCGCCGGAGCGGTGGCGGAGACATGGAGCGGCGGCGGCCCGTGGCCGCCAGCGCGCGCGGGCCGCCGTAGGCGGGCCGCCTTGATCCAGTAAAGAAACTCTGAACAGCTCCGCTGCGCTGGTCCCTTGGCCGTCGCCCGGCGATGCGCTGCCTCTGCCTTCCGATCTACCCACGGCATCTGTGCAGCTATGGACCTTTAGGCATGCGTACGTGCCCATTCGTTCCGCTGGTCGGCGGACTTTATCCACAGGCGGTGAATTACAGGCTGCCCCTGATCGCTTGGTAGGGGTCCGTGGCCGTTCGGTGACGTCCCCAACTAGGTGCCTAGCTGCCATGGTCGGGGTTTTCGTTGTGGCTTCGTGACCTTGGTCGGGGTCTCGTGGTCGGGGCTGTGGTCGGGGGTGGCTGGTGAGCTGAATTTCTGCTCGTCGACTGTCACACCGTCGGCTCGGGCGACACCTGTAGCAAGTGAAAGGCGGGAATCACAGCAGACGGAGATGAGTGGCGTGAATCACGGCAAAGGCCGTCACACCGGGGCGGATTCAAGGACGCCCATAGGCCATCCGCACTGGGAACCTCGGCGCAACATAGCGGCACATCGCCGGTTACCCAAAGTGGCGGTTCTCCGGACCATCGATGCACCAGGCCGGCGACTGGAAGGAAGGCTGACATGAGCGCACGGCGACACGACTTCCCGCTGGGCGGGACGCGAGGAAAGGCGGAGGACGATTTCTGCCCACCTTGCGGGAGGGCAGTGCCGCGTGCCTCGCATGCGTCCGGTTCGGCCTGTAGACCTGGGTCAACGGCCTCAACGGAGGCTTGCCGGGCGATGCGGGCAAGCCGAGATCCGGCGGTGGGCAACCACTGGGCAAGCCTTCGGGCAAGCCGTCGGCGATTGGGTGGGTGCAACAGCGGCGCGGCAGTGAACGGGGAGAGATGGCCGAACAGATAGACGACTCAGAGAGGGAGTTGGTCAGCATTCAGAGCCGAGAGGCGGCTGAGGCAACCGAATTAATTCGGGAGATGACTGTGATGGTGGCGAGGCTCGGCCGTGAGGCGAGGCGCATGCGTCAGGAAGTTGCTCGGCTCAGGACTGCGTCTGCTGGGCCTTCTTCAGGGCCTCGACCTCGCGGCGCAGCTCCTGGTGCTCCGCGCTGAGGGCTCGGATCTCGTCGCGCAATGCGGTGAGTAGTTCGGTGAGGGAGGACCCGGCGGATTCGTCGTCGGGCTCCCACTCCCCGCCCTCGCCGTCCGGCTCGGCCTCGGCCTTCTTGGCGAGGTACCAGGCGGGCGGGGTGTAGCCGATGGAGAACTCGCCCGAGTCGTTGCTGATGTCGGCGACGAAACTGCCCCGGCCATGGATGGTGTAGATCAGCCCTTCGTCGCGCAGTACGTTGAGGGCGCTTCTGGCTGTCATGTTGGCGACACTGAAGCGGTCTTGCAGCTCGCGTACGGAGGGCATCTGTTCGCCGGGCTTGAACCGGCCCTGTTTGATCTCGCGCCGAAGCTCGTCGGCGGCGTGCTGGTACGGCGGCCGGCGGTCGGGCTTCTTGTCTGGCGCGGGTGTCATGACCCAAGGTTAGCGACTCCTAGCTCCCCTAGCACACCCCACTGACATAGCTGAACTGTGTCAGCTGACACCTAGCTCACCCCTGACACTTGACTGTGCTAGGTCACTCATGTTCTATAGGTGTCACGCACCGCCACCCCGGCGGAGCACAACCGAGAGGACGTAACACCCGTGGCTCGTATCCGTGTTGGTCTGCTCCCGTCTGCGTCGTTCATGGTCGGCACCCTGCCGGTGCCGAAGTACGCGGACGCCGAGAAGACCCAGTTCGCCACCGACCGCGAGACCGGCGCGAAGCTCTACACGATCACCCTCTTCTTCATGGAGGACGACCGCGCCGAAGCGCTGAAGATCACCGTTCCGGAAACCGGTCTGCCCAACGGGCTCAAGCCGGGTGTGCCGGTGATGCCGGTGGAGCTGTTCGCCACCCCGTGGGCGCGGATCTTCAACGGCTCGCTGTCGGACGGTGTCGCCTACCGCGCCGACCGTGTGGACCTGGTCGGCGGCTCAGCCCCGGCTGCTGACGCGGCGTGAGCGGCACCGTTTTCCGGTTCGGCGCTGAGCGCAGCTACCCGCTGGCTCACGCCGGGCCGGATGCCCGGTTCACCGAATCGCTTGTGGACTCGGTGGCGGGCGTGCTCGTCGGCTACGGCTATCCCCGCCTTGCTTCCGTTCAGAACTGGGCGGGGCTCGAATCGGCCCTAGCGGCCTTCCTCTACAGCTCTCGGGAGAGCACAGCATGAAGGATCTCAACGATCCGACGGGCGACGCGTCCGGCTTCGGCCTGCTGCTGGTCGCCGTGGCGCTGGCCGTGCTGGTGGGCTGGTCGGCGTGGTGGGTGGTGCGCTATGTGCGGGCCGATGCCATGACCCGGCGGTCCATCTGGCAGGCGGTGCGCGTGCGGTGGTCGTGGAAGCGGCTCGCGCCGATGCTGCAGCTGTCCGTCACGGACAAGACGCCGACCGCGCTGGCCTCGCTGGCGAACATGGACGGCAAGCCCGTCAAGCCCCGCGTCCTGGTCCCGCCGCTGAAGGTCGCGTTTGACATGTATGGAGTGGTCGCGCGGGCGGGCTGCCTGCCCGGGGTGGGCCTGGAGCAGTACCAGAAGGCTGCCCCGCATCTGGCGGACGCCTGGCGGTGCACGCGGGTCGCGGTCACCCAGGACAAGCCCGGTCACGTCGTCATCCGGGGTGTGCGGCTGGATCCGCTGAAGTTCCCGACCGAGCACCGCCCCACAGGCCAGATACCGGAGAAGGCGGCCCGCTGGGATCTGGGCGTGGACGAGTACGCACAGCCGGTCTCCATCAACCTGGCGCAGGTGCCCGGCGTGACCGTGGCTGGTCTGCCCGGCTATGGCAAGACGTCGCTGATCAACCGGCTGTTGTCGGACTGGGCGCCTGCGCCGTGGGTGCAGTTCGCCTGCGCGGACGGCAAGGTGTCCGCTGCGTACGAGGGTGACTACGCCGACTGGGTACAGCGCATGTTCGCCTTCGTCGGCGACGACCTGGAAGAAGCCAACAAGCTGTTCAAGCGGCTGGTGGACATGCGGCGCGCCCGCTCGGCCCTGGTGCGCTCCATGCTCGGGGTCAAGTCCATGTGGGACGTGGGCCCCTCCGAGAAGTGGCCGCTGGCCGTGCTGATCATCGACGAGGCCCACACCTACTTCCGCGACCACAAGGGCAGCGACCCCAAGACCAAGAAGCTCGCCGCTCTCGCCGCCGAGAACGCCCGCCTCGTCGAGGACCTGGTGAAGAAGGGCCGCTCGGTCGGCATGCTCGTCATCCTCGCCACACAGAAGAGCACCGGCGATGCGATCCCGACCTTCATCCGCGACGTGTGCCCGGTGGGCCTGAGCTTCGCGCAGAAGACCGCCGAAGCGGCCGTCGCCGCCCTCGGTGAGGAGATCCGCGACTGGCCGGACGCCAACCCGATCAACCTTCAAGACCCCACCTACGTCGGTGTCGCCTCGATGAACCACCAGTCCCAGCCCGGCTTCACCCGCATCCGCACCCCCTACGTGCCGGACGAGTGGGCCGCCGAGATCGCCTACGCCACCAACCACCTGACCGCCGACCCAGCGGACTTCCTCCCCGCCGTCATGGCCGCAACCACGCCCTGATAGCCGCGATCACCAGCCCACGTCCAGCCACGGAAAGGAGGTGAACACCCTATGTCTGAAGACCGGATCACTCAGCGCACGGTGACCGTGGTCATGTGCATCATCGCTGCGCTGGCCTTCGTCTTCTCCTTCGGAAACGTCTGGGCCCTGGCCCTGCGCCTGGGCGTCCCCGCCCCCATCGCACCTCTGATCGCCCCCATGGTCGACCTGTCCGTAGTCGGCCTCCTGGTAGCCCTGCGCTACCTCTCCCTGCGCGGCATCCCGCCCGAGCAGATCAAGGCAGCCACCCGCCTCATGCACTTCTCCGGCCTGCTGACCCTGGCCCTCAACATCGCCGAACCCATCGTCGCCGGACACTACGGCCGCGCCGCCATCGACGCCGTAGCCCCTCTTCTGCTCCTGGGCTGGGGAGCCGTCGGCCCGCAACTCCTGCGCTCCTTCCGCACGATCGCCGCCGATGCCACCGCCCCGGCCACGGCTGCCGAGACAGAGCCGACGCACGAGCCCGGCCCCGCCGCCATCGAGCCGGAACCTGGCCCTGCCCTTGCGCCATCGGTGGCCCCCGGACCGGCCCCGGTCGCTTTGCCCGCCACCCCGGCCCCCGCCGTGCCTGCGCCTGCGCCTGTGCCTGTGCCTGCGGTCAAGGTGCCTGAGCCGTTGCTGACCGAAGCGCGTTCCATCGCCGCCTCGCACCACAGCGAGAACGGCGAACCCATCACCGCGACCCAGCTCAAGAAGCGGCTCGGCATCGGCCTTCCCATGGCCAACGCCCTCCACGCCGCCCTGTAGCGCCGCGCTCCCCGCCGGCCTTGCCGGCACCCACCCTCTCGCCCATCTCTGGGCCCGACTCGTCATGCCTGCGGGCAGCAGCCCGAGCGCACTGAATCGCTGCTGCCCGCAGGTCCCACGCTCGCGCCAGAAGGGAGACCCCGCCACCCATGCGCCGTCAACTGGACCTGCGTCACGTGATCAGCCCTGGCCTGCGGGACCTGATCGAACTCGCCAACACCCACGACTTCAACCGCGTCCAAGAGCAGGTCCGCGAACTGCGCGGCTGCACCACTCCCGTCAACCTCCACGGCTTCACGATCGCCACCGACCAGACCACCAAAGAAGTAGTCCGCTCCTACCGCTCCGAAAACGAACCCTCCGGACGCCTGCTGACCACCTGCGGCAACCGCCGCGCCTCCCGCTGCACCGCCTGCTCCCGCGTCTACGCCGCCGATACCTACCACCTGATCAAGGCCGGACTCTCCGGCGGCAAGAACGTCGCCGAATCCGTCCGCGATCACCCCCGCGCCTTCGTCACCCTCACCGCCCCCTCCTTCGGCCCCGTCCACAACCACCCCACCACTGATGCGGGCAAGCCCCGGCCCTGCGCCTGCGGCGACACCCACACCGAAGACGCCCCCGAACTCGGCACCCCGTTGGCCCCGGCGTCGTATGACTACGCGGGCGCCGTGCTGTGGAACGCACACGCCGGGCAGCTGTGGGCGCGCTTCACCACCTACCTCCGCCGCGCCCTCGCCGAACACCTCGGCATGACCCAGAAGGGACTCAACGCCGCCCTGCGCATCTCCTTCGCCAAGGTCGCCGAATACCAAAAACGCGGCCTGGTCCACTTCCACGCCGTGATCCGCTTCGACGGACCCGACGGCCACACGACCGAGCCCCCGCCCTGGGCCACCTTCGACGCCCTCAACGCCGCCGTCGGCCTGGCGGTCGATCGCGCCCGGCTCACCCTCACCTCCGACGCCATCGGCGAACGCGTCATCGCCTGGGGCCGCCGGTACAAGGTGGACCCCATCACCGCCCTGGGCGACGGCGATCTCACCGACGCCCGCGTTGCCGAGTACACAGAATCTAAGGTCGCCGGATACGTCGCCAAGTACGCGACCAAGAACGCTGAAGGCGCGGGAACGGTAGACCGCACCCTGATGTGCCGTCCCTGCGCCGGGCGCGGCTACGTACGCGGTCCCGACCACTTCCACGACCGGTGCACCGACTGCGACGGCACCGGACAAGCCGAACCCATCAAAGCCCTGCCCGTACAACAACACGTACGGCAGATCATCCGCACCGCCTGGGCCCTCGGCCACCTCCCGGAATTCGCCCACCTCAAGCTCTGGAAGTGGGCCCACATGCTCGGCTTCCGCGGCCACTTCTCCACCAAATCCCGCGCCTACTCCACCACCCTCGGCGCACTCCGCGACGTCCGCCGCGCCTGGCGCCACGCCCAAGCAGACGCCGCCCGCGCCCGCGCCGGCCTCCCCACCACTGACGAACACACCACTCTCGTCACCGCTGCCGCGTGGACCTACCTCGGCAGCGGCTACCGCCCCGGCGAAGAACTCCTCGCCGCCCAAGTCCGCCACGACATAGCCCACACCCAACGCCTCAAGCAGGAGGGGGATTTCTCATGACCAACCGCAAAACAACCTTCGTCGGCCGCTTCCACTGCGGCAAAGGCTCCTGGCGTGTCTCCACTGGGACTGAGGAAATCGCCACGGTCATCGGGCAGCTCTTCGGCAGGCAATCGCCGTCCCATGACAGCCACAAAGCCAACCACTTTGAAGTGCTGCCCCGATCAACCTCCATGCGGGTCGTCATCCCCGGCCCCGAATCCATCAGGGCCGGCCTGCTGACAGCCGCACCTCGCTATGAACTCCAGCCCAGTACTCGGCTCTCGTTCCGCCTCGCCGAGGCATACGCCCTCGGTGGCTTCCGCCTCAGTTCCGCCTCATGGGACCTGGCAGAGTCTGTCCCCACGCTGAGGACGGCACTGTCCGAGACGGATGGGGACGCCCTCTGCGAACTCGTTGCAGAGACAGTCGAGTTCACAACCCGTGACGGCGCGGCGCTGTCGTATTGCCGCCCCTCTATCAAGGTCATCGGCCCTTGGCACAACCCCGACCAGCACGCCATCTGACCTGCAAACAGACAGCAGCGCCCCCACCTCGTCCGTCCGGTGGGGGCGCCGCTGCGTGTGTCCGGTGACGTCGGCGTCAGCCCTGGCTGTCAGCCGCCTCGGTCTCCTGTTCGCTCTCCTTCGCCGCTGCCGCCCGCCGCATGTGCCCCTCCTCGCCGAAGAACACCGACAGACGCGACGTGTCCAGCTTCTTGCCGCCACGCCGCGCGGGTGCCACCTCCACGTAGCCGCCCGCGTTCAACAGCAAATCTCGCTTACCTGCCACGTCCGAGCGCTTCCACTGCTCGGCGTGCGTCTCTCCGGTCGGCTCCGCCTTCACGCCGCCCGGCTTCGCCGTTCGCTGCCTCTCCTTCAGGGTCGCTACTCGCTCCTCCAGCTTGGCGTACTGCTCCGCGTACCGGATCGCTCCGTCGTCGCCCCTGAACAGGCCCCGGTCGTAGCGATCCTTTTGCAGATCGGCCAACGCTTCCTCGGCCTGCCTGATCTGCGGGCGGAAGTCCTCGCCCGCCTCCTGAACCATCCGCATCACGGAAAGGTGCCCGTACTTCGCGAGGAACTTCTCGGTGACGTGCTCCTCGGTGGTCACCCCCGCCACGGTCGGCCCGTAGCATTTCACGCCCGGCTTCTCCTCCCCCTTCGCCGCCCGCTGGCGGTACTTCAGAGGGCCGATGCACCGGTACCGAAGCTGACCGTTGCGCCCGCTGAAGGTGTACATGCGCTCGCCGCAGACTCCGCAGTGCATGATGCCGCGCAGCAGCGACGTCCCCTCTCGGCGCTTCTCACCGGGATTGGCACGGCGCTCCAACTCGTCCTGGAGCGCCTGCCAGGTGTCCGTGTCGAGGATCGGAGGGCGGTTGACCAGGGGCAGACCGTCCGTCCGCAGGATCGGCTTTCCGTCCTCGATGACCTGGCCGAGCAACTGGGGGTTGCCCAGCAAACTCCGCAGCGTCGTCGTGTACCACTGCTTGGAGGCGCTGCGGTTGCCCGTGGTCTGGCGTGAGGAGTGGCCGGGCGACGGGACGCCCGCCTTGTTGAGGTCGTTGATGATCTGCATAAGCGAGTCCTTGGTCAGGACCCGCTCCACGATCCGCTTGATCGTCTTGGCCTCGTCCTCGTTGACCGCAAGGACTTTGCCTGCCCCGTTGGGGTTGGGGACGACCATGTACCCGTACGGAACCCGCCCACCGGTGTAGCGGCCCTCACGGCGCAGGTGCTCGTGCGCGCTGGACACCCGCATCCCGATGGTGTCGGACTCCAGCTCAGCGAAGACCGCGATCACCTTCGCCATGGCCCGACCCATGGACGACGTGAGGTCGAGCGGCTCCGTCGCCGACGCGAGCGCAACGCTCTGGTGCTCGGCGAGTCGCATGATCTCCGCGAAGTCGACCGTCGAGCGCGCAAGCCGGTCGATCTTGAAGAACACGATCACGTCCAGCTCGGCGAGCCTGGTCAGGATGCGTTGCAGTCCCGGTCGGTCGAGCCCGCGCGAGAAGCCCGAGACATCGATGTCTTCCTCGGCGGCTACGACCTCCCAGCCGCGTGCCTCGCACAGCGCTTCACAAGCCGCGCGCTGGCGGTCCGGCGAAGTCGTCTCGTCGGTCTCGCGCGATAGGCGAACATAGATAGCGGCGCGCATCCCCGGCGCGCTGGCCGGGACGCCCTTCCGGCGTCGGGCACGGGGCATAGCCCGTGCTGTGACAGGCGTTGTTTCTGTCATGAGACGACCTTATCTCCGGAGGTATGTGTGTCCTGCCTAATCGTCCAGTCGGACAAGACCCTGCTCCTGGAAGTCGATCACGAGCGGGCCGATGAGTGCCGTCGGGCGATCGCCGCGTTCGCGGAGCTGGAGCGGGCACCCGAGCACATCCACACCTACCGGGTGACACCGCTCGGCCTGTGGAACGCCCGCGCGGCCGGACACGACGCCGAGCAGGTCGTGGACGCGCTGGTCACGTACAGCCGCTACCCCGTGCCGCACGCGCTGCTCGTCGACATCGCCGACACGATGGACCGCTACGGCCGTCTGACGCTCTCCAAGCACCCGACGCACGGCCTCGTCCTCACCACCACCGACCGCCCGGTCCTGGAGGAGGTGCTGCGCTCGAAGCGGGTCGCGCCGCTCGTCGGCACCCGCATCGACCCGGACACCGTCGCCGTGCACCCTTCCGAGCGCGGCCAGATCAAGCAGACGCTGCTGAAGCTGGGCTGGCCGGCCGAGGACCTCGCCGGGTACGTCGACGGCGAGGCACACCCGATCGAGCTGAACGAGGACGGGTGGGCGCTCAGGCCCTACCAGAAGCAGGCCGTGGAGAACTTCTGGCACGGCGGCAGCGGGGTCGTGGTGCTGCCGTGCGGTGCCGGCAAGACCCTCGTCGGCGCCGGTTCCATGGCCCAGGCGAAGTCGACGACCCTCATCCTCGTCACGAACACCGTCTCGGCCCGGCAGTGGAAGCACGAGCTGGTGAAGCGGACGTCGCTCACCGAGGAGGAGATCGGCGAGTACAGCGGTACGAAGAAGGAGATCCGCCCGGTCACCATCGCCACGTACCAGGTGCTGACGACGAAGCGGAAGGGTGTCTATCCGCACCTGGAGCTCTTCGACTCCCGGGACTGGGGCCTGATCCTCTACGACGAGGTGCACCTGCTGCCGGCGCCGGTCTTCAAGTTCACCGCGGACCTCCAGGCCCGCCGCCGCCTGGGCCTGACCGCGACCCTGGTGCGTGAGGACGGCCGCGAGTCGGACGTCTTCTCCCTGATCGGCCCGAAGCGGTTCGACGCGCCCTGGAAGGAGATCGAGGCGCAGGGCTACATCGCGCCCGCCGACTGCGTCGAGGTCCGCGTCAATCTCACCGACGCCGAGCGGCTCGCGTACGCCACCGCCGAGCAGGAGGAGAAGTACCGCTTCTGCGCGACGACCGACACCAAGCGGAAGGTCACGGAGGCCATCGTCCGCCGGTTCGCCGGGCAGCAGATCCTGGTCATCGGCCAGTACATCGACCAGCTCGACGAACTGGGCGAGCATCTGAACGCCCCGGTCATCAAGGGCGAGACCTCCAACGCCCAGCGCGAGAAGCTCTTCGACGCCTTCCGGGAGGGCGAGATCAGCGTCCTCGTCGTCTCCAAGGTCGCGAACTTCTCCATCGACCTGCCGGAGGCCACGGTCGCCATCCAGGTCTCGGGCACCTTCGGTTCCCGCCAGGAGGAGGCCCAGCGCCTCGGCCGCGTCCTGCGCCCGAAGGCCGACGGCCACAAGGCCCACTTCTACTCAGTCGTCGCCCGCGACACGATCGACCAGGACTTCGCCGCCCACCGCCAGCGCTTCCTGGCGGAGCAGGGGTACGCGTACCGGATCGTGGACGCGGACGAGATCCTGGCGGAGGGGTAGCCGAGCAGGAGGGCGAGGCCGAGCAGCGCGCAGAGCGCGTACGGCGACGCCCATGGCTGCTGCCACCAGGGCAGTCGGAGGTCCCGGGCGCCCTCGTGGGGGAGCAGCCATATCGTGCGGGTCGTGAACAGGAGGGCCGTTGCCGCCGCGAGGCGGGGGCGGCCCTCCGTCAGCAGTACGGCGGCCAGCGGGACGCACCACACCCAGTGGTGGGACCAGCTGATCGGCGAGACGAGCAGGGCGGTGAAGGCCGTCAGGAGGATCGCGTGGCTCTCCTCGGCGGCCCGCGCCGCCAGCCACAGGCCGGTGACCGTGACCGCGGCGGCCGGGAGAGCCCAGACGAGGCCCGGCGCCGGGTCGCCCAGGGCCCGGGCGACCATCCCGTGCAGGGACTGGTTGTCGACGATCCAGACCTTGCCCACGCGGTCCGTCTCGTAGAGGCGGCGGGTCCAGTAGTCGAGGCTCGCGGAGGGAAGGGCGAGGGCGCCCAGCGCGACCGTCCCCGCGAGGGCCGCTGCGGCCGTGCCTGCCTCCCGGCGCCGCCCGCGCAGCAGCAGATACGCGATGAAGATCGCCGGAGTCAGTTTGATGCCGGCGGCGATGCCGACCGCGGCGCCCTTCCAGCGGGCGCCCGTCGGACGGGTGAGATCCCACAGCACCAGGCAGACCAGGGCGAGGTTGATCTGGCCGAAGAGGATCGTCTGGAGGACCGGCTCCAGCCAGAGGGCCGCTGCGGTGCCGGCGCACAGGGCGGGCAGGCGGAGCTTCGCGGGGCCGCCCGCCAGCCGGGCGGAGAGGTGGACCAGCACGGCGAGCATGAGCGCGTTGCCCGCCAGGAAGGTCGCCTTGAGGGCGGCGAGGGGGATCAGCGCCGCCGGGACGAAGAGGAGCGCCGCGAAGGGCGGATAAGTGGCGGGGAGCTGCCACTGCGTGACGGTGAAGCCATAGAGATCCTCGCCGCGGAGGACGGCTTCGCCTTCCGCCCGGTAGACCAGCGCGTCGGCCATCGGGAGGGGCTGGTGGGTGCAGAGTGCCGTGAGAGCGAGGAGGGAAACCGCCAGAAGGCAGTAGGCAGTTGCGGAATGTGATCGGCGGGTCACTCGGTGACCCTAGGCGTCACTTGCGGCGGACGCCCGCCTCCTCGCCGTACTCACCGAGGACGATCACGTCGAAGGCCGCACCTGCGAACACCTTGACGGCACGCAGGGCTTCACCGAGGCGATGATGGTGGTGCCCCTGAAGCGCTGTGGCTCCGCGGGGGCCCACGGGTGCTGGTTGGATGGTTGCTGCGCTCATGTCTCCATGATGGATCCGCAGACATAAAGACGGCATCGGCCTGCGGACCGAAGCGGCGTGCTGACGCCGTACACCTCCGGGCGGATGCCCTCCCCCCAGGGAAGAGGCCGCGTCCCCTAGGGGGCGGACGGGGGCCGGGGCGGGGGAGGAACGAGTGCCGGATGGGGCCGGATGGGGGCCGGAATATTCGTTGGCGATTGCCTTTCCCCTTCGCCTAAAATCTCCGCTCTTGCCCGCCTCCCCCGCGGAGTGCCGCCGCCCGGACGGAAACCGGTCGGCTCTCTCGATCACCTACCTGTAGGTCCCTCCGGAGGCACCCCCTTGTCCACGCGCGCCGACGACCCGCTCGACCCGCTCTCGCGAGAGCGCTCCCACCTGGCCGTGTCCCGTTCCGCCCTGCGTGCCATGCGCGAGGACGTCGAGTCCCTCGACATCAGCGACGTCACCGCGAACTGGGTCAACGCCGAGGTTCTCGCCCGCCAGATCGACGACCGCATCAAGGCGCTGGCCGACCTCAGCGACACCCCGCTGTTCTTCGGCCGGCTCGACTACCTGCACGCCCCCGGCGCCGCGGAGGCCGAGGGCGCGGAGGGCGAGCGCTTCTACATCGGGCGCCGGCATGTGCACGACGCCGAGGGCGACCCGATGGTCATCGACTGGCGGGCGCCGGTGTCCCAGCCGTTCTACCGGGCGTCGAAGAAGGACCCGATGGACATCGCGCTGCGCCGCCGCTTCGGCTACACGGGCGGTGACCTCACCGCGTACGAGGACGAGCACCTCTCCGACCCGGCGGAGGCCGCCCGCACCAGCAAGCTGCTCCAGCAGGAGATCGAGCGCCCGCGCGTGGGCCCGATGCGGGACATCGTGGCGACGATCCAGCCGGAGCAGGACGAGATCGTACGGTCCGGGCTCGGCGGCACGGTGTGCGTGCAGGGCGGTCCGGGCACGGGGAAGACGGCGGTGGGCCTGCACCGGGTGGCCTATCTGCTCTACGCCCACCGCGAGCGGCTCGCCCGCACCGGCACGCTCGTCATCGGGCCGAACAGGTCCTTCCTGCACTACATCGAGCAAGTCCTCCCGGCGCTGGGCGAGTTGAGCGTCCGGCAGGCGACGGTGGACGACCTCGTGGCGCACGTCGAGGTGCGCGGGACGGACGACGCGGCGGCGGCCGTCATCAAGGGCGACGCGAGGATGGCGGAGGTGCTGCGGCGCGCTGTGTACGCGCACGTCACCATGCCGACGGAGCCGGTGGTCGTCGTACGCGGATCCCGTCGCTGGCGCGTCCCGGCGTACGAACTCGAAGAGACCGTCCGTGAGTTGCTCGCCCGCGACATCCGCTACGGCGCCGCCCGCGAGGCCCTCCCGCAGCGCATCGCGCACGCCGTGCTGGTGCAGATGGAGCGCTCGGGGGAGGCGCCGGACGACCGGGTGCAGGACGCGGTGGCCCGCAACAGCGCGGTGAAGGCCGCCGTCAAGGCGATCTGGCCGCCGGTCGATCCGGCGAAGCTGGTGCTGCGGCTGCTCGCCGACGCGGACTTCCTGGCCGAGCATGCGGCCGGGGTCCTCGACGCGGACGAGCAGAAGACGATCCTGTGGGCGAAGCCGGCGCGGTCGGTGAAGGCCGCCAAGTGGTCCGCGGCGGATGCGGTGCTGATCGACGAGGCGAACGACATCGTGGCGCGTACGTCGTCCCTCGGGCATGTCGTGCTCGACGAGGCGCAGGATCTCTCGCCGATGCAGTACCGGGCGGTGGGCCGGCGTTGCACGACGGGTTCGGCGACGGTGCTGGGGGATCTGGCGCAGGGTACGACCCCCTGGGCGACGCGGAGCTGGGACGAGGCGTTGGCCCACCTCGGCAAGTCGGAGGGGGTCATCGAGGAGCTGACGGCCGGTTTCCGCGTCCCGACGGACGTCATCGCCTACGCCTCCCGCCTCCTCCCCCACATCGCGCCCGGCCTGACGCCGGTGGCGTCGATCCGTGAGAACGCGGGGTTCTTCGAGGTCCGTGAGGTGTCGGAGGCGTCGGAAGTCATCGCCGCGTGCGGGGAGTTGCTGCGCCGGGAGGGGTCGATCGGGCTGATCGCCGCGGATGCGCGGGTTGCGGTGCTGGCGGAGGGGCTCGCTGCGGCGGGGATCACGTATCTGGCACCCGGCGAGGAGACGACCCAGCAGACCCGGTTGACGCTGGTGCCTGCGTCGCTCGCGAAGGGTCTGGAGTACGACTACGTCGTTCTGGACGAGCCCCAGGCGGTGGTGGACGGGGAGCCGGATGAGCGGACGGGGTTGCGGCGGCTGTATGTCGCCCTGACGCGGGCGGTGTCGGGGTTGGTGGTGGTGCACGGGGGGTCGCTGCCGGGGCAGTTGGGGTGACGGGTCCCTCCGGGGGTTGGCCGGGAACGGGGGGTCGGGGGTGGTGGCGGTCTGTGTCGGGATGCGGGTGCGTGGGGGCTGGTCGCGCAGTTCCCCGCGCCCCTGAGGGGGTGGCAGGTGCCGTCGCCGACGAGGAACCCCCGTCAGCGCCGGGCCGCGACCCACCCCCGCCAGGGCTCCCCGCCTAGGAAACCCCGTCCAGCACAGCCCGCCACTCGGCCACCGCACCCACCGACACCGGCCCCTCCCAGCCGTCCGGACGGGCGGCGCCGCCGATGTGGAAGGCGTCGATGCCGGCGGTCAGCAGGGTCGGCACGTGGTCGAGGCGCAGCCCGCCGCCCACGAGGACCCGCTGCTCGTACCCGGGCTCCCCGACCCTGGCCGCCTCGGCGAGCAGGACGGCGAGGCCGTCGTCGACGCCGGTCGGCGAGCCGGCCGTGAGGTAGGTGTCCAGGCCCGGCATGCCGTCCAGCTGCTTGCGCAGCGCGTCCCGGTCGGCGGCCCGGTCGATGGCCCGGTGGAAGGTCCACCGGCACCCGTCCAGCTCACTCACCACCCGCTCGACGGCTTCGAGGTCCACCCCGCCGTCGGCGTCGAGGAACCCGAGCACGAACTCGTCCGCCCCGGCGTCCCGCAGCTCGCGCGCCACCCGCACCAGCCGCGCCACGTCCCCGGCGGCGAACCCGTCCGCCAGCCTCAGCATCACGCGCAGGTCGATGTCGACGGCGGCACGGATCCCGGCGAAGGTCCCGACCGGCGGGGTGAGCCCGTCGGCGGCCATCTCGGTGACCAGTTCGAGCCGGTCCGCACCCCCGGCCTGGGCGGCGACCGCGTCCTCGACGCCGAGGGCGATCACCTCCAGGACTGCACGCTTGCTCATGGGACCCCATTCCTCGGCATTCGACGACGGCTACAGGTCTAGTCCAATCCAAGGGTACGGGGTGGAGGCTCGCCCGAGGATGCGCAGGGTCACCCGAAGATTTTCAGCTCCCCCGCCTCGGCCCCCGCCGGCGTACGACGCCGCCTGCGCCGGCCGCCCCGCATACAGCCGTACGAGGGTGGCGGCGCCCCCGATGTACCGCGCCGGGGGACTGGGCCGTCGGGTCGCCCGGGCGCCACCCCCTTCGGCCACGCCGGCTGCAACCCCTCAGGGGCGCGGGGAACTGCGCGACCAACCCCCACCCACCCGCACCCCGACACAAACGGTCACCACCCCCGAGCCTCCCGCGCTACACCCCGCCGCCCAGAGACTGCTCCCCTCCCCCACACCAGCTGCAACCCCTCAGGGGCGCGGGGAACTGCGCGACCAACCCCCACCCACCCGCACCCCGGCACCAACCGCCACCCCCCCCACCCCTCTTCCCTCGAAACCCCCCCACCCCCCAGGCAATCCCCGCCACCCCCGCGACAATGACCCCATGGCCGACCTCCACACCCCCGCCGCCCTCAACACCCTCCGCACCCGCTTCACCCAAGCCCTCGACGCAACCCGCTCCCCCTCCACCACCCCCGACCCCACCCCCTACGCGGACAACCTCCTCACCCGCTGGCAGGAACCGCAGCGGCACTACCACACGCTCACCCACCTCACCGCGGTCCTGGACCGCATCGACGAGTTGGCGGAGCACGCCGACGACCCCGACGTCGTGCGGCTCGCCGCCTGGTTCCACGACGCGGTGTACTTCCCCGACCGCTCGGAGAACGAGGAGCGCTCGGCCCGCCTCGCCGAACGCGCCCTCACGGAAGCCGGCGTCCCCGCGGAGCGGACCGCCGAGGTGGCCCGTCTGGTCCGGCTCACCGTCACGCACGACCCGGCACCGGACGACCCCGACGGCCAGGTCCTGTGCGACGCCGACCTCGCGATCCTCGCGGCGCCGCCGTCCGCGTACGCCGCGTACACGGCAGCCGTCCGCGAGGAGTACCACTTCGTCCCGAACGACGCCTTCCGCGAGGGCCGCGCCGCGATCCTGCGCCAACTCCTGGACCTGCCACGCCTGTTCAGCACGCCGTACGGGAAGGAGAAGTGGGAGGCAACCGCCCGCTACAACCTCGCCGCCGAGCTGGAAATGCTGTCGCTCTGACAAGGCCGCCGCCGTAGCCTGCACGGCATGCGAGACATGGGCGGGGAACGCGTACAGGAGGCCGTGGCGAGCAGCGTGGCGCTGCTGCGGACCGCGGTGGACCGGGACTGGGCCGGGGTGAAGGCCGGCCGGCTGGAGTGGAGCTGCGGCAACGCGGCGTTCCACATCGCCGAGGACCTCATCGCGTACGCCGCCAACCTGGCCGGCCGCGCCCGGGACGACTACGTCCCCTTCGAGATCACCC
Source organism: Streptomyces sp. NBC_01017 (assembly GCF_045162795.1). NCBI lineage: Bacteria > Bacillati > Actinomycetota > Actinomycetes > Kitasatosporales > Streptomycetaceae > Streptomyces > Streptomyces sp. NBC_01017. Next base: position 6,009,104 of record NZ_CP108683.1, on the reverse strand, counting down.
TCGACGAGGGCACCGGCAACGAAGGGCTGATCCACGTCATCGAGACGACCGGCGCCCTCCTCACCGCAGCCGTCCGCACCACCCCGCGCGAGGTCCGCGCCTTCCACCCGTACCCCTTCCGCAGCGCGAACCGCGAGGGCTTCGCCGCGATGGGCGTCGCCGAAGTGCTGCTGCACACGCATGACATCGCCGAAGGGCTCGGGGTGGCGTACGAACCGCCCGCCGAGCTGGCCGGGTTCGTCCTCACGACGATCTTTCCGCACGTCCGGCCCGGCCCCGACCCCTGGCGCACCCTGCTCTGGGCCACCGGCCGCGGCGACCTGCCAGGCCGCGCCCCGGTCACCGAGTGGCGCTGGCGCAACAACCTCGTCCTGCCCACCGACCGCCTCACCCTCCAGGGCGTCACCCCCGCGTCCGCCGCCGACCTGAGCGCGGGCGGCGACGGCGGGTTCACGTGGGTCGTGGGCGGCCCCTTCGAGGGGACGCGGGAGGCCGCCGGGATGATGTCGAAGGCGTACGAGGAGGGGGTGCACCGCCCCGAGTTCGGCCTGTTCGTCCTCGTACGGCGGGAGGACGACCTCGCGGTCGGCGGCATCGGCTTTCACGGCGCCCCCGACGAGGAGGGCGCGGCCGAGGTCGGCTACGACCTCGTGGAGGGCGTTCGCGGACGCGGCTACGCGAGCGAGGCGCTGAGCACGCTGTCGGAGTGGGCCCTGGCCCGGGACGACGTGCGCCTCCTGTGTGCGGCGATCCACGCCGAGAACGCCCCCTCACAACGCGTCGTCGCCCGCGCCGGATACGTACGCACGACCGTCGAGGAGGAGCGGGCGGCACAGGTGCAGCACGACATGGACGACTCCCTGCGGCTCTACGTCCGCCGCGGGCACCCCACGGCGGCCTAGCCTGGGGCGGAGCCGACCCGCACCGCCGCAGGGAGCCGCCATGTCGTTCACCGCCGAGGAGATCGCCTACCTCACCACGAACCCTCTCGCCCGTCTGGCCAGCCTCTGCGCGGACGAGCAGCCCGACGTGGTCCCGGTGGCCCTGGAGTTCGACGGCACCCACTTCTGGGTGGGCGGACCCCGCGAGGAGGTCCTCGGCACGCGCAAGTTCCGCAATGTCGCCCGTGGCCGCGAGAAGGTGGCGTTCGTCGTGGACGACATGGTCTCCGTCGAGCCGTTCATCGCCCGCGGCATCCGGGTGTACGGCGTCGCGGACGGCCCCGTGGAGCGGGTCGGCATGGTGGGGCCGGGCCACTACCTGCGCATCACGCCGACGCTCTCATGGAGCTGGAACCTGTCGGACCCGCCCCGGCCCGCCGGGGAGTCCTGGTACCCCATGCGTCGAGCCGAGCACTCCACCCCGAACCCGTAGGCCGTGACTCAGGTCACATCCACTCATGTCACATCGCTCCGAGCCGGTCCGTCATAGCTGTGTAACCACCGACGAACGGCAAGGGAGTTGGCCATGAGCGCCCGACTGAACATCTTCGCAATCCCCAGCGCCGGCAAGGTCATCAAGCACATCACCTCGGCCAGCAAGGTGGTGCACGACTCGACGCTGCCCGTCACCACCCAGCACCTGGTGACGCTCCGCGCCAGCCAGATCAACGGCTGCGGCTTCTGCACCGACATGCACAGCAAGGACGCCGTCGCCGCAGGAGAGGACTGGCTGCGTCTCAATATGGTCGCGGCCTGGCGCGAGGCCACCTGCTTCACCGAGGCCGAGCGCGCCGCCCTTGAGCTGGCGGAGGAGGGCACGCGCATCGCCGACGCGGCCGGCGGGGTCTCGGACGAGGTCTGGGAGAAGGCCGCCAAGCACTACGACGAGGAGCAGCTCGCCTCCCTGGTGTTCCTGATCGGCCTCATCAACGCCTTCAACCGGATGAACGTCCTCATCCAGCAGCCGGCCGGCGACTACCAGCCCGGCCAGTTCGCCTAGCCGGGAGCGCGTCCGGGGCCGAGGGGGCGTCAGGGAGCGGCGTCCGGAGCCGAGGGGGCTTCAGGGAGCGGCGTCAGCCCGCCTCCCGCCCCTTCGGCCTGCGCAACCCCGCCCCCTGCAACAGCCGCACCACCTCACGGCTGCTGACCTCGACGGCACCCGCCCGCACCGCATCGGCGTAGCGGTGGGACGGGACGTCGTAGTGGTCCCGCTCGAAGGCCCGCCGCGGTACGCCCAACCCGTCGGCGAACGTGTGCAGTTCGTCGTACGACACGTCGCTCACGAGGTGCGACCACATCCGCCCGTGTCCCGGCCAGGTCGGCGGGTCGATGTAGATCGTCACGGCGTCACGCGCTCTCTCCCGACGACTGCGTCCCGCCCGTGCCGGCCGCCCCCAGCGACCCCACCGCCGCGACCCTCACGCCCGCCTTGTGGCACACCCAGTACGGATCGGGGCCCAGCTCCGGCTCGACCTCCAGCGCGTGCGGGTCGCCGGCGCCGCACACCGGGCACAGCGGCCAGCGCCCGAACCGGTCCAGCAGCGCGTCCTGCACGTCCTGGGCGACCAGTCCGGCCACGAATTCCACGCCGTCCGGCCACTGCTCGACCCACCAGCGCCGCTGTACGACCGACTCCTCGACCAGCGACACGACGTCCGCCTCGGCGACCTCGCCCGCGACCAGGTCGGCGAGCACGAGGGCGCGGGCCGTGTGCAGCGCCTGTTCCAGCGGGCTGAGCGGACTGATGGGTTCCATGGTCCTATTGTGCGCACTCTTGACCACGGCACGGGGTGGAAATATTTTTCAAAGGTGACCAATAACGTGAAGGAAACTTTCGGCCGTGCGGGGCCGACCGGTCCGGCCCCGGCACCCGCCGCCCTCGCTGCCAAGGTGCGCACGCTCGCCCCGTCGATGACCCGCTCCATGCAGCGCGTCGCCGAAGCGGTCGCGAGCGACCCGGCGGGCTGCGCGGCCCTCACGGTCACCGGCCTCGCCGAACTCACCGGCACCAGCGAGGCCACCGTCGTGCGCACCGCCCGTCTCCTCGGCTACCCCGGCTACCGCGATCTGCGCCTCGCCCTCGCCGGCCTCGCCGCCCAGCAGCAGTCGGGCCGCGCACCCGCCATAACGACCGACATCGCGGTGGACGACCCGATCGCCGACGTGGTGGCGAAGCTCGCCTACGACGAGCAGCAGACCCTCGCCGACACGGCCGCCGGCCTCGACACCGCCCAGCTGGGAGCGGCCGTATCGGCTGCCGCCGTCGCCCGCCGGATCGACGTGTACGGCGTCGGGGCGTCCGGGCTGGTCGCCCAGGACCTCGTCCAGAAGCTGCTGCGGATAGGGCTCATAGCCCACGCGCACAGCGACCCGCATCTCGCCGTGACGAACGCGGTGCAGTTGCGCGCGGGTGACGTGGCGATAGCCATCACCCACTCCGGGTCGACCGGGGACGTCATCGAGCCGCTGCGGGTGGCGTTCGAGCACGGGGCGACGACCGTCGCGATCACCGGGCGTCCGGACGGGGCCGTCACCCAGTACGCCGATCACATCCTCACGACGTCCACGGCGCGGGAGAGCGAGCTGCGGCCGGCGGCGATGTCGTCCCGGACCAGTCAGCTGCTTGTCGTGGACTGTCTGTTCGTGGGGGTGGCGCAGCGGACGTACGACACGGCTGCGCCTGCGCTGGCCGCGTCGTACGAGGCGCTGGCGCATCGGCACCGCAGATAGACCGCAGGCCCGACGGCCGGTCAGGCCCGACGGTCGGCCCCCCGCCCCATTTCCTCCGGGTCGGACAGCACACCGGAAACTGGAAAGAGCCGCCTCCGCCATGACCTCTCCATCCAACCCCCGTGATCTCCGCGCCGAGTTGGAGACCCTGACGACCGAGGCGTTCCGCCCCGAGCTCGCCGAGATCGACCGTCTCGCCACCCTCGACATCGCCCGGCTCATGAACGGCGAGGACGCGGCCGTACCCACCGCCGTCGCGCAGCGCCTCCCCCAGATCGCCGCCGCCATCGACGCCATCGCGGAACGGATGGCCCGGGGCGGCCGCCTCATCTACGCGGGCGCGGGCACCGCCGGCCGCCTCGGCGTGCTCGACGCCTCCGAGTGCCCGCCCACCTTCAACACCGACCCCTCCCGGGTCGTCGGCCTCATCGCGGGCGGCCCGGAGGCGATGGTCGTCTCCGTCGAGGGCGCCGAGGACTCCAAGGACCTCGCCCGCACCGACCTCGACGGCCTCGCGCTCACCCCCACCGACACGGTGGTCGGCATCTCCGCCTCCGGGCGCACGCCGTACGCGATCGGCGCGGTCGAACACGCGCGCAAGCAGGGCGCATTGACGATCGGCCTGTCCTGCAACCCGGACAGCTCCCTGGCGGCGGCCGCCGAGCACGGCATCGAGATCGTCGTGGGCCCGGAACTCCTCACCGGCTCGACGCGCCTGAAGGCCGGCACGGCCCAGAAGCTGGTCCTCAACATGCTCTCGACGATCACGATGATCCGCCTGGGCAAGACCTACGGAAACCTGATGGTCGACGTCCGCGCTTCCAACGACAAGCTACGGGCCCGCTCCCGCCGCATCGTCGCCCTGGCCACGGGCGCCGACGACGCCGACATCGAGCGTGCCCTGACCGAGGCGGGCGGCGAGGTGAAAACGGCGATCCTGATCCTCCTGGCGGACGTGGACGGCCCTACGGCGAACGGGCTGCTCGACGCGGCGGACGGTCATCTGCGGGCGGCGATGAGTGCGGGCGGGCGCACGGACGGGCGGTGACCGGACCCGTCCGTCGTATCAACTCCCCTGTTAGCGTGGCCACATGACGGCACCGAAGACCTTCCGCATCGGCGGCGATCTGGAAGTACGACGGCTCGGGTTCGGGGCCATGCATCTGCGGCCGGAGACCGACGAGGCCCGGGCCGCCCACCTCGCGGTCGCCCGGCGGGCCGTCGAACTGGGCGTCACGCTGATCGACACGGCGCACCTGTACGGCTGGGGAGCGAACGAGGATCTCCTCGCCGAGGCCCTGCACCCGTACCCGGCCGACCTCGTGATCGCCACGAAGGTCGGTATCCGCCGGACCACCTCGGGCGAGGGCTGGCGGCACGCGGGCGAGCCCGCCGACCTGCGCGACCAGGTCGAGGAGGCCCTGCGCCGCCTCCGCCTCGACCGCATCGAGCTGCTCCAGCTCCACCGGCTCGACCCCGGCGTACCGCTCCCCGACCAGCTCGGCGCGCTGCGCGACCTGCGCGCCGAGGGCAAGGTGAGCCGGATCGGCCTGTCCGAGGTCACGGCCGCCGAGCTGGCCGAGGCGCGGACCGTCGTCGACATCGCGAGCGTCCAGAACCGCTACAACCTCCTCGACCGCGAGCACGAGCCCGTACTCAAGGCCTGCGAGGAGGCGGGCATCGCCTTCCTGCCGTGGCGGCCGGTGGCCGCCGGGCAGTCGGGTGCGCAGGCCGAAATCGCCGCGGTGGCAAAGGAACTGGACGCCACCCCGACGCAGGTCGTCCTCGCCTGGCTCCTCGCCCACTCCCCGGTGATCGTCCCCATCCCGGGGACGACGAGCCTCGCCCACCTGGAGGAGAACCTCGGCGCGGACGCCGTCCACCTCACCCAGGCCCGGTACGACCGCCTCAGCCACGCCGCCGAGTCCGCCTAACGCGGCAGCCTCCCCTCCCGGTTGACCTGCCGCACCCGCGCCAACAGCTCCGCCTTCGTCGGCGCGGGCTCCACCGGCTCACCCCGCAACACCGCCGCCAGCCGCTCCGCGGTCCGCATATTGCAACGCCCCAACTGGACGAGCGCGAACGGCTCGTCGCCGGCGCCGGTCACCGGGTCCACAGACAGGGACGGCAGTACGACACCGACGCCCCTGAGAGCCTCCCGCAGGGACAGCACGACTTCCTCGGTCGACCGCACGTTTGCCTCACCTCTCCACGCAGAGTTTGCGATTCACAACACAGCGTGTCGGTGGCGGCTCTAGCCTGGCCAGACGGGGGACACCAACAGCTGCGATGTTCGACCGGGAGCTGCCATGCCGGGACCCAAAGACCTCGACCCTTTCTCGTCGCCGCGCGCGCTGCTGGGGGCGGAATTACGTCACGCACGCGAGAAGAAGGGTCTCAGCCAGGAGGCGTTGGGCCAGAAGCTGTTCGTCAGCGGCACGTTCGTGGGCCAACTGGAGGCGGGTACGCGGCGCCTGCGGCCGGACGTGGCGCCGCTGGTGGACGAGGTGCTGGGCACGAACGGGTTCTTCGAGCGGAACTGCGAGGCGGCCAACAAGTCCAGGTATCCGGAGCACTTCGCGGAGGCGGCGGAGGCCGAGGCACAAGCGACGGCGATCAGGCAGTACGCGCCGTTGCTGATCCCGGGGCTGTTGCAGACTCCGGCGTACGCACACGCCGTGAACCGCGCGTATGACCCGACGGCGCCCGAAGAGACCATCGACGAGTGGGTGGCGGGCCGGATGGAACGGACGCGTCTGCTCGACCACCCAACAACGCCACTGTTGTGGATGGTGCTTGACGAGGCCGCCCTTCGCCGAAAGACCGGAGGGCAGGAGGTGATGGCGGAAGCCCTGCGCCATGTCGCCGGCCTGGCCCGCCGGAGCCGGGTCATCGTGCAGGTGCTGCCGTTCAGTGCGGGAGCACACAAGGCAATGGATGGCTCGCTAAAGCTGATGGATTTCCAGGACGCCCCTCCGCTGGTCTACTTCGAGGGACCCGGCACCGGACGGCTGGAGGACGACCCGGCCACGGTCGCCCAACTGAGGTTCACCTTCGAACTCCTAACGGCCTCATCGCTCTCGCCCGAGAAGTCCCTAGCCTTGATCGAGACGTTGGCGCAGGATTACACCCATGAGGAGCATCCCTGATTACGACCTGAGCGCGGCCACCTGGCACAAGTCCAGCTACAGCGGCGGTGGCGGCAACGACTGCCTCGAAGTCACCCACGACCTCCCCACCCTCGTCCCCGTCCGAGACTCCAAGCACCCCCACGGCCCGAAACTCATGTTCGGCACATCCGCCTGGGCCGCCTTTGTGAATGCGGTCAGAATCTGACCTAGTCGGCTCATAGCGTGTCTCTCATGACTGAGACCACGCACAACACCGTCCCAGGCACCGTCACCGTCACCGACGAGCGCGCCGACCTGCTGGAGACGCTGGCCAAGCACCGGGAGTTCCTGCGCTTCACCGCCCGCGACCTCTCCGACGAGCAGGCCGGGCAGCGGACCACCGCCAGCGAGCTGTGCATCGGCGGCCTGATCAAGCACGTCACGTCGGTGGAACGGAGCTGGGCCGCCTTCATCCAGCGCGGCCCGTCGGCGATGCCCGACTTCACCGCCATGACCGAGGCCGACTTCGCCAAGCGGGCCGACAACTTCCGGATGCTGCCCGGCGAGACGCTGGCCGGCGTGCTGGCCGAGTACGAGAAAGTCGCCCACCGCACCGACGACTTGGTCGCCGCCCTGCCCGACCTGGGCACTTCCCACGCGCTCCCCAAGGCCCCGTGGTTCGAGCCAGGCGTTCGCTGGTCGGCCCGCAGGACGCTGCTGCACATCATCGCGGAGACCGCCCAGCACGCCGGGCACGCCGACATCCTGCGTGAGTCCCTGGACGGGGCGAAGACCATGGGCTGACGTCGGGGTCGTTGGCGAAGAGCCGAGGACTTCGCCCACACTGGCACCCATGAACCACGCCCAGCTGACCGCCCTGGGCCGCGCCCTCCGCCTCCTCGGCGAGCACGGCGAGGCCCTCACTGCCACCACCCCGGATGCCAAGCTGCACGAGGTCAAGGCGGACCTGCGGCGCGCTCTCGACCTTCTGGACGAGAGCGTGTCCGGTGCCGCCCCGACCACCCGCTGCCCGGAGCACCCGGGCGGCCCGGTCGACGCGGCGGCACCCGACCTCTGTCTGCTCTGCGAGACCCGCCGCCGGGCGGCCCGCCGCTCCGAGTACAACGGCACCGGCCCGGCGGCCCCCCGCTCCCCCGACACCGCCCCCTCCCGCTACGGCGTCCGCGGCGACCGCCCACAGCCCCAGCAGCGCTGGCTGCCGGAGCTGTGGAACGGGCAGGAGTGGCAGCTGTGCGGCACGCCGCGCCGCGACCGCCGGGAGGCCGAGCTGTACATCGCCGCCCAGCGTCGCGGGCCGCGCCCCGCCATGGCCTACCGGCTCGTGCACGAGTTCACCGACTACGAGGTGCTGCGCGTGTGGGGCACGCCGGTGAAGGTCGACATCGAGCCGCTGGGCAACCTGTGACTACGACTTCGCCGCCGCCCCCACCTGCTCGGCGACGCCCTCCGCCACCGGCTTCCCGGCGCCGGCCGGCGCCTGCCGCGGGATGAACGACGCCACCACGAACGCCAGCAGCGCCGCCCCGGCGCCCACAGCCAGGACCACCTTGAAGCCGTTCTCGGACGGGAGGGCGTAACCGCCGAGGTCCGTCGTCATCTGGGCGAGGATCACTCCCGCGACGGCGCTCGCGGTGGACGTACCGAGGGAACGCATCAGCGTGTTGAGGCTGTTCGCGGCGGCCGTCTCCGACGCGGGCACGGCGCTCATGATGAGGGCGGGCATCGAGCCGTAGCCGAAACCGACGCCGGCGCCGATGATGCAGGCCACCAGGACGAAATGCCAGACCTCGGACATCAGGACGATGTTGAGGCCATAACCGACGGCGACGATGAGCACACCGATCATCAGCGTGACCTTCGGGCCCTTGGCCCGCGAGATGGCCGCCGACACCGGGGCCGTCGCCATCATGACCAGGCCCGACGGAGCCATGCACAGGCCCGCGACCAGCATCGACTTGCCGAGGCCGTAGCCGGTCTGCGCAGGAAGCTGGAGGAGCTGCGGGATGACGAGGCTCATGGCGAACATCGCGAAGCCCACGGCGATCGAGGCCAGGTTGGTGACCAGCACCTGACGCCGGGCGGTCGTCCGCAGATCGACCAGCGGCTGCCCGGTACGCAGCTCCCACCAGCCCCAGGCGAGCAGGACGACCACGGCCGCCACGAACAGACCGAGCGTCGTACCACTGCCCCAGCCCCAGTCGGCACCCTTGGAGACGGCCAGGAGCAGGCAGACCAGTCCCGCCGCCATCCCCGTGCCGCCCACCAGGTCGAAGCGCCCGCCCGTGCGCACCTTCGACTCGGGCACGAACAGCACCACGCACACCAGCGCCACGACCCCCATGCCGGCCGACGTCCAGAACAACATGTGCCAGTCGAAGTTGTCCGCGATGAGCGCGGCGGCGGGCAGCCCGAGCGCGCCGCCGATGCCGAGGGAGGCGCTCATCAGGGCGGTCGCGGAGCCGAGGCGTTCGGCGGGGAGTTCGTCGCGCATGATGCTGATGCCGAGCGGGATCACCCCGGAGGCCAGGCCCTGGAGCACCCGTCCGACGATCATCGGGACCAGCGCGTCACTCAGGGCACAGACCACGGAGCCGCCCACCAGCAGCACGACGCTGACCAGCAGCATCCGCCTCTTGCCGTACATGTCGCCGAGCCGCCCCATCACCGGCGTGGCGACGGCGGCGGCGAGCAGGGTCGCCGTGACCGCCCAGGCGGTGTCCGACGCCGGGGCGTCGAGCAGCCGGGGCAGCTCGGGGACGATCGGGATGACCAGGGTCTGCATCAGCGAGACGACGATCCCGGCGAAGGCCAGCACCGCCACCACGGTGTTCGACCTCGGCGGGGCGCCGCCCCCGGCCTCGGCGGCAGGGGCAGGGGCGTGGGACATGGTGGGGCCTCCGTCGGCGTACGAACGTGAAGGTACGTAATTGACCAAGGCAACCTTAAGTCAGTTGATTGACTTACTCAAGGGATGCAGGTCACGCCTCGGACCGCCCGAGATCGCCTCGGATCACCCAGGTCAGGCGGGCACCCGGCTCAGGCCCCCCGCTCCACGAACGCCCGCGTCCGCTCCTCGTCCAACTCGTACACCGTCTCGTGCGCCCGGGGATCGCGGGCATGGAAGGTGTGGAACAGCGGCCCGTCCGCCCCGCCCAGCTCCACCAGCGAGGCCGAGGCCCCGCGCACCACGCGTTCCGTGCCGGGCGCCGCCGTGAGGTCGATGCGGTTCACGACACCGGGGGTGACCCAGACCGGCACCGCGGCCAGGAAGCCGAGGAGCTGGAGGTGGTAGTGCCCGGTCAGGACGACCTGTACGTCACTGCCCCGGATCGCCGTCGCGAGCTCGCCCGGGTCGCGCAGGCCGAAGTGCGGCTGGGTCGCCGAGATGTCGAGGGCGATCGGTGGGTGGTGGAGGGCGAGGACGGTGCCCTGCTCGGCCGGGGTGCTCAACACAGCCTTCAGCCAGTCCAGTTGAGCCGTGCTCAGGCTGCCGTACACCTTCCCCGGCACCAGCGAGTCCAGCGTGATGAACCGCAGGCCGCCGACGGTGCTCACGGCCGCCCGCTCCCCCGCCTCGGACTCCAGGACCGCCTCAGGTTCCGGGTGGCCGCTGCCCAACACCTTCCCGAAGGCGCCGCGCTCGTCATGGTTGCCGGTGGTGTAGAACACGGGCGCGCCCATGCCGCGCGCGAACTCGCCCACGAGCTCCTTCACGGCCGTATACGCTTCCACCGCACCGTCGTCCGCGATGTCCCCCGTGACGACGATCGCGTCGACGCCCCGCACATGCCTCAGCTCGGCGAGCATCAGGCGGAGCGAGTCGGTGGCATTGACGCCGTATGCGTTGGGGGCGTCGGCCCGTTCGATGTGGGTGTCGGAGAGATGAAGGATCCTCATCTCTCCGACAGTAGCGGCTGGTTGGGCCTCAGCTCAGGGTCTTCAGCGACGCCGCGTCATACGGCGCCAGCTCCTCGAAGCGGCCGCCCAGCACCTTCGCCGCCCACTCCGGGTCCTGGAGCAGCGCCCGGCCGACGGCGACGAAGTCGAACTCCTCCGCCTCCAGACGGTCCAGCAGGTCGTCGATGCCCTTGACCCCGGAGCCCTGGCCGGCGAACGCGCCCAGGAACTCGCCGTCCAGGCCGACCGAGCCGACGCTGATGGTGGGCCTGCCGGTCAGCTTCTTCGTCCAGCCGGCGAGGTTGAGGTCGGAGCCGTCGAACTCCGGGACCCAGTAGCGGCGGGTGGAGGCGTGGAAGGCGTCGACGCCGGCCGCGGCGAGCGGGGCGAGGATGGCCTCCAGCTCCTCGGGGGTCTCGGCGAGCCGGGCGTCGTAGGCCTCCTGCTTCCACTGCGAGTAGCGGAAGATGACCGGGAAGTCCGCGGAGACCTTCTCGCGCACGGCGGCCACGATCTCCGCCGCGAACTTCGTACGGGCGACCGGGTCGCCGCCGTACGCGTCGGTGCGGCGGTTGGTGCCGCCCCACAGGAACTGGTCGACGAGGTAGCCGTGGGCGCCGTGGATCTCCACGCCGTCGAAGCCGATGCGCTCGGCGTCCGCGGCGGCCTGGGCGAACGCGCCGATGACGTCGTCGAGGTCGCCCTGGGTCATCGCCCTTCCGGTGGGCGCATCGGCGCCGATGCGCAGGCCGGAGGGGCCGACGGCGGGAGCCTCGGCGTAGGGCGGCTGGCCCTGCTCACGCACCATGCCGATGTGCCACAGCTGCGGCACGATCGTGCCGCCCGCCGCGTGCACGGCATCGGCGACCTTCGCCCACCCCGCCAGCTGCTCCTCACCGTGGAACCGCGGCACCCTGTTGCTCTGCCCGGCCGAGTCGTGCCCGACGTACGTGCCCTCGGTGACGATCAGACCGACGCCGGCGGCGGCGCGGCGCGAGTAGTACGACACGACGTCCTCACCGGGCACGCCGCCCGGGGAGAACATCCGCGTCATCGGCGCCATCGCGATGCGGTTCGGAACGGTCAGACCGTTGATCACGGTCGGCCGGGACAGGATCTGGGCCGCACGGGAGGCGGTGGGCTCGGTGACGGTCACGTGGGGGTCTCCTCGGTAGGCATTGACCAGCGGGTATGTGCACGCGCATTGTTGCACTCCCTTAAGCAACTGCTCGCCGGAGGCCGCCTATTCCGCACCCCGCCCCATCCGGCCGTGACCCCGGCCACACACAGCGCGGCACGGCCGGGCTCGGCCGCGTACAGGGAGCGGGCTGTCACAAACGGGGACCCAGTCCGGTCCTTCCTGCGGACACTCCCTGTTTGGAGGAATACATGAGCGCTGAGCACGCACACCTGCCCCCGGGCGTCGAGGTGATCGACACCCTGCCGGAGGCGGCGGCCCGGATTCCGGCGGGCGCCGAGGCCAGGACCATCCGGGTCACCCTGGCGCCGGGGGACCCGGGTGCGCCGCCGCACCGGCACCCGGGGCCGCTCTTCGGCTATGTGACCCAGGGCGAGATCCTCTTTGAGCTGGAGGGGCAGCCGCCCCGGGTGCTCAAGGCAGGTGACGCCCTGTTCGAGCCCGGGGGTGACGTGATCCACTACCAGGGCGCCAACAACCTTCCGGACGCGCAGTCGCAGCTGGTGGTGACCATGTTCGCGCCGCCCGGCTCCCCGGTTCTGACCGTGGTCGGCGCGGAGGAACTGGCCGAACGCCGGCACCTCCGGGCTGCCCAGCCGGGATGACGATCGCCGAGTGAGGAAACGCCCGAGGGCGGCACCCCCTGTCGTAACAGGAGGTGCCGCCCTCGGTAAGGACGTTGATCAACCGGAGTCGAAACCCCGAGGTCGATCAGAAGTCCATGTCACCGCCCGGCATGCCGCCACCGGCAGGCGCAGCGGACTTCTCCGGCTTGTCGGCGATGACGGCCTCGGTGGTGAGGAACAGCGCGGCGATCGACGCGGCGTTCTGCAGCGCGGAACGCGTCACCTTCGCCGGGTCGATGATGCCCTCGGCGATCATGTCGACGTACTCGCCGGTCGCGGCGTTCAGACCGTGGCCGACCTGAAGGTTGCGCACCTTCTCGACGACGACGCCACCCTCGAGACCACCGTTGACGGCGATCTGCTTGAGCGGGGCCTCGAGCGCGAGCTTCACGGCGTTGGCGCCGGTCGCCTCGTCACCTTCGAGCTCCAGCTTCTCGAACACCTGGGAGGCCTGCAGCAGGGCCACGCCACCACCGGCGACGATGCCCTCCTCGACGGCCGCCTTGGCGTTGCGCACGGCGTCCTCGATGCGGTGCTTGCGCTCCTTGAGCTCCACCTCGGTGGCGGCACCGGCCTTGATGACCGCGACACCGCCGGCGAGCTTCGCCAGGCGCTCCTGCAGCTTCTCGCGGTCGTAGTCCGAGTCGCTGTTCTCGATCTCGGCGCGGATCTGGTTCACCCGGCCGGCGACCTGCTCGGAGGAGCCGGCACCGTCGACGATGGTGGTCTCGTCCTTGGTGATGACGACCTTGCGGGCCTTGCCCAGGAGGTCCAGGGAGGTGTTCTCGAGCTTGAGACCGACCTCCTCGGAGATGACCTCGCCACCGGTGAGGATGGCGATGTCGTTCAGCATCGCCTTGCGGCGGTCACCGAAGCCCGGGGCCTTGACGGCGACGGACTTGAAGGTGCCGCGGATCTTGTTGACGACCAGGGTCGACAGGGCCTCGCCCTCGACGTCCTCGGCGATGATCAGCAGCGGCTTGCCCGACTGCATGACCTTCTCCAGGAGCGGGAGCAGGTCCTTGACGGAGCCGATCTTGGAGTTGGCGATCAGGATGTACGGGTCGTCGAGCGACGCCTCCATCCGCTCCATGTCGGTGGCGAAGTACGCCGAGATGTAGCCCTTGTCGAAGCGCATACCCTCGGTGAGCTCCAGCTCCAGACCGAAGGTCTGGGACTCCTCGACGGTGATGACGCCTTCCTTGCCGACCTTGTCCATCGCCTCGGCGATGAGCTCGCCGATCTGGGTGTCGGCGGCGGAGATGGAGGCCGTGGAGGCGATCTGCTCCTTGGTCTCGACATCCTTCGCCTGCTCAAGCAGGGCGGCGGAGACGGCCTCGACGGCGCGCTCGATACCGCGCTTGAGGGCCATCGGGTTGGCGCCGGCGGCTACGTTGCGAAGGCCTTCCTTGACGAGGGCCTGGGCGAGAACGGTCGCCGTGGTCGTACCGTCACCGGCGACGTCGTCCGTCTTCTTGGCGACTTCCTTGACCAGCTCGGCGCCGATCTTCTCGTACGGGTCCTCGAGCTCGATCTCCTTGGCGATGGAGACACCATCGTTGGTGATCGTGGGGGCGCCCCACTTCTTCTCGAGGACGACGTTGCGGCCCTTGGGGCCGAGCGTCACCTTGACGGCGTCCGCGAGCTGGTTCATGCCGCGCTCGAGGCCGCGCCGCGCCTCCTCGTCGAACGCGATGATCTTGGCCATGTGAAGTGGTCCCTCCAGGACTGGGGGTGATTCCTTCGGACCGCGCCCGCGCCCGCGACGGACGGCTCACATGCCTCGTGGTTCCTTGCCCCACCCGGCCTGCGGGCCTCACCGACCCGGTCCTTCTTTGTCACTCTCACCTTCAGAGTGCTAACGCCAATGATTAGCACTCGGGGTAGGCGAGTGCAAGCGCCTCTCGGGTATCGGGCGGCACGCCCTGCGGTGCGCGAGCAGGGACGGGCGGGGTCGGGGCGGACCCGGGCGGGCCCCGGACAGGAGCCGCGCGGACCCCGGACATGGCGAAGGGCTCGCACCCCAGGAGGTGCGAGCCCTTCGAAGAAGAACGTCGCTGCTTTAAGTCGACGCGTGCTTCAGCCGGTGGCCAGACGGACCATGTCCGCCTGCGGCCCCTTCTGGCCCTGCGAGATCTCGAAATCGACCCGCTGGCCTTCCTCCAGGGTGCGGTAACCGTCCATCTGGATCGCGCTGTAGTGGACGAAAACATCCGCACCACCGTCGACCGCGATGAAGCCGTACCCCTTCTCCGCGTTGAACCACTTGACGGTGCCCTGAGCCATGCCTAACTCCCCTATTACTGGCCCTTGCACAGATCCACACTTCGCGGATCCGGGTCAGACCTCACCCCCCATCGGTCGGGGGCGTGCGCCGGAACGCGTCGACCGCGGCTGAATGTATCTGCCCAACTGCCGTCTGCAACAGGTCAATCGGACGAGAATTCCGGGCACGACCGGTCGGGAATGTGGGGACAATTCCGCTGACTTCAGGTCAAGTCGGACCCGGCATAGCGAACAAAAGCCGCAAAAAACCCGCACACTTTGGCTACTTCTTGTCGGGCTTGCGGCAGAAATCAAGGGCGGCCGACCAGTGGAACGGCGGCACGTTCCCCAACTGTACCTCGCTCAACCACACAGAATTGCCCCCTCCGCTTCTCTCACGGAGGGGGCAATTCGATGAACTCTTGGTTACCGGTGTTACCGAAGGTAATGATCGGTCATTCGGTCAGCCTGTCAGCCACCGGCGACGGCCGGAATGATGGAGACGCCGGCACCGTCGGGAGTCGCGGTCTCCAGACCCTGCTCGAAACGGACGTCGTCGTCATTGACGTACACGTTGACGAACCGACGCAGCTTGCCCTGGTCGTCGAGAACTCGGGCGGCGATCCCGGTGTGGTTCTTCTCCAGGTCGGCGATGACCTCGCCGAGGTTGGCACCTTCGGCGGCGACCTCGGCCTGGCCACCCGTGTAGGTGCGCAGGATGGTGGGGATGCGGACGTTGACGCTCACGTAATGACCTCCGGTCAGGTAAACGGGCCTAAAGGGGCGGGGCTGAGCTATACGAGGCCGGCCTCGCGGAACGAATCCAGGTTGGGACGAATCGTCGCAGTCAGCCCGGTACCGGCCACCGCATCCAACGTCTTCAGCCCGTCGCCGGTGTTGAGCACCACGGTCGTGAGGCTCGGGTCCAGCACACCGCTCTCGATCAGCTTCTTCGTGACACCCACGGTCACTCCGCCGGCGGTCTCCGCGAAGATGCCCTCGGTCCGGGCGAGGATCTTGATCGCGTCGACGACCTGCTCGTCGGTCACGTCCTCCACGAAACCACCCGTGCGGCGGGCGATGTCCAGGACGTACGGACCGTCGGCCGGGTTGCCGATCGCCAGCGACTTGGCGATGGTGTTCGGCTTCTGCGGCCGGACCACGTCGTGGCCCGCCTTGAACGCCGTCGACACCGGCGAGCAGCCCTCGGCCTGCGCGCCGAAGATCTTGTACGGCTTGTCCTCGACGAGCCCGAGCTTGATCAGCTCCTGCAGACCCTTGTCGATCTTCGTGAGCTGCGAGCCGGAGGCGATCGGCACGACCAGCTGGTCCGGCAGCTGCCAGCCGAGCTGCTCGCAGATCTCGTACGCCAGGGTCTTGGAACCCTCGGCGTAGTACGGCCGCAGATTGACGTTGACGAAGCCCCAGCCCTCGCCGGCGGGGTCGCCGATCAGCTCGGAGCAGAAACGGTTCACGTCGTCGTAGTTGCCCTCGATGCCGACGAGCTCGCCGCCGTAGACCGCGGCCATGACGACCTTGCCCTGCTCCAGGTCGTGCGGGATGAACACGCAGGACCTGAAGCCCGCGCGGGCGGCGGCGGCACCCACCGCACCGGCGAGGTTGCCGGTGGAGGAGCAGGAGAGGGTGGTGAAGTTGAAGGCGCGCGCGGCCTCGATGGCCTGGGCGACGACGCGGTCCTTGAAGGAGTGCGTCGGGTTGCCGGAGTCGTCCTTGACGAACAGCTTGCCGGCGTCGACGCCGAGCTCGTTCGCGAGGTTGTCGGCCTGGACGAGCTTGGTCCAGCCGGGGTTGATGTTCGGCTTGGTGGCCACGTCCGCGGGGACGGGCAGCAGGGGGGCGTAACGCCAGATGTTCGCGGGGCCCGCTTCGATCCGCTTGCGGAGCTCCTCGGTGTCGTAGGCCGAGAAGTCGTAAGCGATCTCCAGCGGGCCGAAACACTCCTCGCACGCGAAGACCGGTCCGAGGGGTACCCGGTGACCGCACTCGCGGCAGGACAGCGCCGCGGCGGGACCAAGGTCTACGGTGGATTCGGTGGTGCTTGCAGCAGTCTGCACAGCCATGTGAGGCGAGGCCCTTTCTCCTCATCTTCCTCACGACGCATCTCGCCGTGAGACGGATTTGGCACCTTCCCTAGCCGGGAGCCTCGCGGAGACGATCGACAGTGATCGCCACGAGACCGGCTGGAGGGTTGCCGGGGCTTCATCGGGCCGTTTCCCTCTGCCCCTCTGGATGAGCTGTATTCGGTTGTCAACTATGGGCGACCCCGGACATGCGATGGTCACCCGCGTTGTTCAAGACTGTAACCGAAGGCCAGGACAGTTGAGATAGTCGTCCGAACCGCGAGATGGATCACACGATTACCTGCTGTGATCACGACAGTGAGGAGTCGCCGACTGTGCTGGAAGAAGTCGAGCGCTGGCTGAGCACCCGCTCCTGGTCCGCGACCGATCGCCCGCTCCACCACATACTCGCCGCCAAGCAGCGTTCGGGCCAGTCGGTCTCCGTCGTGCTGCCCGCGCTGAACGAGGAGGAGACGGTCGGCGACATCGTCGCGATCATCCGTCACGACCTCATGCAGCAGGTCCCGCTGGTCGACGAGATCGTCGTCGTCGACTCCGGGTCCACGGACCGCACCTCCCAGGTGGCCGCCGCGGCGGGCGCCACCGTGGTGCACCGGGACGCGATACTCCCGCGCATGCCGGCCGTGCCCGGCAAGGGCGAGGTCCTGTGGCGCTCCCTGCTCGTCACGACCGGGGACATCGTCTGCTTCATCGACGCGGACCTGAAGGAGTTCTCCTCCGACTTCGTCTCCGGAATCGTCGGCCCGCTGCTCACCGACCCCGGGGTCGACCTGGTCAAGGGCATGTACGACCGTCCCCTCGGCGGGGCCGCCGGACAGGGCGGCCGGGTGACCGAGCTGATGGCGCGCCCGCTGCTGAACATGCACTGGCCGCAGCTGGCCGGTTTCGTGCAGCCGCTCGGCGGCGAGTACGCGGCCCGCCGCTCCCTGCTGGAACAGCTCCCGTTCCCCGTCGGGTACGGCGTGGAGCTGGGCATGCTGGTCGACGCCCTGCATCTGGTGGGCCTCGACGCGCTGGCCCAGGTGGACGTGGGCGTCCGCAAGCACCGCCACCAGGACGGACAGGCCCTGGGCCGGATGTCCGCCGCGATCTACCGCACGGCCCAGCTGCGGCTGGCGCGCGGCCACCTCGTCCGGCCGGCGTTGACTCAGTTCGAGCGGGGCGAGGACGGATTCGAGCCGCGCACGTACTCCGTGGACACCGAGGAACGGCCGCCGATGGTGGAGATCGCCGAGTACGCGAAACGGAAGGTCGCATAAGGCCCCGTACCGGGTCATACGCCGGACAGGGCCGCTGATCGTATACGGACCGGCCACTGAGTGGAACCGCACGTTTGAGCGTTTCCGGGCCGGGCTAGGTTGAGGCTTATGGCTTCCACGCAGGGTGCTGCCAAGGTGCTGGTCGCGTCGAATCGCGGCCCGGTCTCGTACGCGGTGCGCGAGGACGGCTCGCTGCACTCCAAGAGGGGCGGTGGCGGACTCGTCTCCGGGCTGTCGGCGATCGGGCCGGACGCCGACGCGCTGTGGGTGTGCTCGGCGCTGTCCGACGGGGACCGGGAGGCGGTGCGGCGCGGCGTCGGCGAGGACGGCGTGCTGATGCTGGACATCCCGGCCGACGTGCACGCGGACGCGTACAACGGCATCGCCAACTCGGTCCTCTGGTTCGTCCACCACATGCTCTACCAGACCCCGCTGGAGCCGGTCTTCGACGCGGAGTTCCGCCGTCAGTGGGAGTCGTACGAGACGTACAACCGCGCCTTCGCGCAGGCGCTGGCGGACCGGGCCGCGCCCGGGGCGGCCGTGCTGGTGCAGGACTACCACCTGTGCCTGGTCCCGGGGATGCTCCGGGAGCTGCGACCCGACATCAAAATCGGGCACTTCTCGCACACGCCGTGGGCGCCGCCGGAGTACTTCTCCATGCTTCCGGACGACATCCGCTCGCGGCTCGTGTGGGGGATGCTGGGCGCCGACCGGCTGGGCTTCCTCACCTGGCGTTGGGCGGCGGCGTTCATGGCCTGCGCCGAGGCCGTGGACCGCGAACGGATCTTCCCGAAGTGGCCGAGCGGCGCCCCGGCCTCCGTCCGGCACACGGCGACCGGGCGTCCCCCGCTGCGGACCACGTGGATCGGCGTGCACGGCCTGGGCGCCGACGCGGAGTTCCTGCGCGCTCGCTCCCACGAGGCCGATGTCGAGGAGCGGCTGGCCGCGCTGCGGGCGGAGATCGGCACAGCGCCGGACGGGACCGCCCGCCGGACCGTCGTCCGCGTCGACCGGACCGAGCTGTCCAAGAACATCGTGCGCGGCCTGCTCGCATACCGGCAGCTGCTCGACGACCACCCCGAGTGGCGCGAGCGGGTGGTCCACGTGGCGTTCGCGTACCCCTCCCGCCAGGACCTGGCGGTGTACCGGGACTACACCGCCGAGGTCCAGCGACTGGCGGACGAAATCAACTCCGCTTACGGCACCCCGACCTGGACCCCGATCGTCCTCCACGTCAAGGACGACTTCGCCCGCTCCCTCGCCGCGTACCGACTGGCGGACGTCGCCCTGGTCAACCCCATCCGCGACGGCATGAACCTCGTCGCCAAGGAGGTGCCGGTCGTCTCCGACGAGGGCTGCGTCCTCGTGCTGTCCCGCGAGGCGGGCGCCTTCGCGGAACTGGGCGAGGACGCGATCCCCGTCAACCCGTACGACGTGATCGGCACGGCACGGGCCCTGCACGAGGCGCTGTCCATGGGGCCGGAGGAGCGCGCGGAACGCTCGAAACGGCTGGCGGCGGGGGGTACGGCGTTGCCGCCGGCTCAGTGGTTCTTGGAGCAGTTGGGTGCGTTGGAGGAGGGGGCCGGCGAGCGGGGCGAGTGAGCGGCGATCGCCGGGGCGGCCTTGCAGGGCGTTTGCCTGGCTCAGGTTGCCGGAGTGGCGGGCGACGACCGTGGGCATCAGCTCGCCTGACGGCGTCCGCTCGAACCAGCCCGCCTCACGGCGACTGTCTGGACCGCACTGCCCGGCGACCACCGGCGACCGCTCGCCAGACGGCGACCGCCTCAACCGCACTGCCCGGCGACCACCGGCGACCGCTCGCCAGACGGCGACCGCCTCAACCGCACTGCCCGGCGACCGCCGGCGACAGCCCGCCGGACGGCGACCGCCTCGACCATCGCGCCTCACGGCGACCGGCTGCTGCAACCCGCCTCACCCCGACCGGCTGCGGCAGCTTGCCTCGGCGGCCCTCTGGATCAGGTCGCCTGCGTGGCGATCGCGTGGAGGAGTCGTACGACGCCCTCCGGGCCGTCGACCACGACGTCCGCCCTCTCCGAGAGTTCGGTGACCTCCTCGCTGCCGCTGCAGACCAGGAGGCCGGGGGTGCCGTCGGAGCGGAGTTTGTCGACGGCTGCGTAGGCGGGGAGGTCGCCCAGGTCGTCGCCGCTGTAGAGGACGGACTCGGCGCCGAGTTCGCGGATGTACTTGCTCAGCGCGACGCCCTTGTCCATGCCGGGCGGGCGGAGTTCGAGGACCATGCGACCCGGTTCGACGATGAGGCCGTTGCGGGTGGCGAGGTCGGTGAGGGGGGCTCGGAGGGCGTCGAAGGCGCCCTGGGGGTCGGGTGCGCGGCGCGTGTGCACGGCCACGGCGTGTCCCTTGTCCTCGATCCAGGTGCCCTGCGCGGTGGATTCGAGGAGACCCGGCAGGGCGGCGCGGACTGCTGCGACGCCGGGGTGGGGGTCGGGGGCGGTGACCTCGCCGCTCACTGCGTCCCAGCGTTCGGCACCGTAGTGGCCCAGCACGACGAGGTGCTCCAGGCCGGGGGTGTCGGCGAAACCGCCGTACTTCACTGCGACCTCGGCCGGGCGGCCGGTGATCACCGCGACTGCGGCCACCTTCGGCGCGAGTGCGGCCAGGGCCGGGATGGCGTCGGGGTGGGCTCGGGCCTTTTCGGGGTCCGGGACGATGGGGGCGAGGGTGCCGTCGAAGTCCAGCGCGATGAGTGAGCGCGCGGGGTGGGTGAGGATGGCGGCCAGGCCGTCGCGGCCGGGCTGGGTGGTGGGGGTCGGGAGGGGATCCTTGTGACTGCCCATGGGGCGACCTTATCGGGGGACGGGTGCTGCACCATCCCGACGGGGTTTCCGGACGCCGGTCCGGGCAAAGCCAGCCCGTCCGGCGTTTGAGGACGGGGCCGTTCAGGCCGAAGCGGGGGTCTGGGGGCGGCAGCCCCCAGGGACGGGGCGGGTAGTTGCGGCGGGGGCGAAAACCCCCACCGCACCGCCGCGCGTCACCGCTCCCCCCGCCGCCCCTCCCGAACCCGCCGCAACCGATTCACCGTCACCGGATCATGAGCCGGCGCCCGCGGATCGTCCAACAGCGCGTTCAGCAGCTGGTAGTAGCGCACCGGCGCCAGCCCCAGCTCCTCACGTATCGCCCGCTCCTTGGCCCCGGCCCCCGAGAACCCCCGCCGCTCCAGCGCAAGGATCGCCCGCTCGCGCTCGGCGAGAACGGCGGCCTCGGGCTGGTCCCGGTCCTGCTCCTGGTCCATGAGCCGCACCGTAGCCCACCCCACTGACAGGAAGCCCCCGCGACCTACTCCGCGCTCTCCGCCCGAGCAGCCCCCGACTGCAGCTGCCCCAGGATCGCCGACGGGCTCCCCCCGGACGCCACCGTCCTGCCGATGCTCTTCTTCACGTCCGCACTCACCGCGGCCCACGACGTCCGCCCCACCGGATAGAGCTCGGAGAGCGGGAGCTGATCGAGGAAGGGCTTGAGGGCGGCGTCCTGGTCGGCCCCGGTCATCACCGTGGACGCGGAGTTCGTGACGGGGAGCAGGTTGTACTCCCGGGAGAAGTCCAGGACGTTCTGCTTGTCGTAGGCGAAGTCGAGGAACTCCCCCACCTGCTCGGCATGACCGTTCTCCTTGAAGGCCATCATCCAGTCGGCCACACCCATGGAGACCTTGGTCGGCCCCTCGAGCCCGGGCATGGGCACCATGCCGAACTTCACGCCCTTCTTCTCGGCCATCTGCATCAGCGAGGGGTGCCCGTTGAGCATGCCGACATCCCCCGCGGCGAAGGCGGAGAACGCGTCGGCCCGGTTGAGCTCCCCGGGCGGGACCGGCCCCGTGAGCCCCTTGCCGACGAGGTTGTTCTTGAGCCAGTTGAAGGTGGAGACGTTCTCGGCGGAGTCGATGCTGTACGTACCGGTCTCCGCGTCGGTGTACCCGCCCCCGCCGCTGAGCAGCCACTGCATGGTCTCGGCCTGCGCCTCCTCGGCACCGAGCGGCAGCGCGTACGGGTACTTCACGCCGTCCGCCTTGAGCGCCTCGGCGTCGGCGGCCAGTTCCTTCCAGGAGGTCGGCGGGGTGAGGCCGGCGTCCTCGAAGAGGGACTTGTTGTAGAAGAGCAGGCGCGTGGAGGAGGCGAACGGGATGCCGTACTGGACGCCGTTCACCTGCCCCGCGTCCGCGAGCTGCGAGACGAAGTCGGCCTGGACGGGGATGGAGAGCAGTTCGTCGGCCTCGTAGAGAAGGCCCTTCGCGGCGTAGTCGGCATACGCGCCGATCTGCGCGATGTCCGGCGCCTCCCCGGCGTCGACCATCTTCTTGACCTTGGAGTCGACGTCGTTCCAGGAGTACACGGTGACGTCGATCCGCACGCCGTCGTGCTGCTCCTCGAAGTCCTTGGCGAGCCTGTCCCAGTACTTCTGGGAACTGTTCGCCGCACTGTCGCCGTAGTCCGCGGCGACCAGCTTCAGCGTCACCTCGTCCGAACCACCGGTCAGCCCACAGCCGCCCAGAACCGCCGACAGGCCCAGCGCGGACACCGCCGCAATCGTTCCCGTACGCCTACGCCGCTGCACGCAAAACCGCCCCACACCCATATTCGAAACTTTCGAAACGTCATACATATTGCCCCCATAAGGTCTACACCACGTAAGTGGACTAGACCTCTCGCGGGTACGCAAGACACACTGTTCCCGTGAGACATGTCATCGCCCTCGATGTGGGCGGCACCGGGATGAAGGCCGCCCTGGCGGCAGCGAGCGGCGAGCTGCTCCATCAGGCCCGCCGCCCGACCGGGCGCGAGCGCGGGCCGGACGCGGTCGTCGAGGGCATCCTCGACTTCGCCGGCGAGCTGCGCGCGTACGGCGAAGAGCGCTTCGGCGAGCCCGCGGCCGCCGCCGGCATCGCCGTCCCCGGCATCGTCGACGAGGAGCAGGGCGTCGCCGCCTACTCGGCCAACCTGGGCTGGCGTGACGTACCCCTGCGGCGGCTGCTCGCCGAACGGCTCGGCGGCGTCCCGGTCGCCCTCGGCCACGACGTGCGCACGGGCGGTCTCGCGGAGGGCCGGATCGGCGCCGGCAAGGGCGCCGACCGTTTCCTGTTCGTGCCGCTCGGCACCGGGATAGCCGGCGCGATCGGCATCGACGGCCGGGTGGAGGCGGGCGCGCACGGCTTCGCGGGCGAGATCGGCCACATCGTCGTACGGCCCGGTGGAGCGCCGTGTCCGTGCGGGCAGCGCGGCTGCCTGGAGCGGTTCGCGTCCGCGGCGGCGGTGAGCGAGGCGTGGTCCGCCGCGTGCGGAGACCCGGAGGCGGACGCGGCGGACTGCGCGAAGGCCGTCGCGTCCGGCGATCCGAACGCCGTACGGGTCTGGCACGAGGCCGTGGACGCCCTGGCCGACGGCCTGGTCACCGCCCTCACCCTGCTGGACCCGCGCACCCTGATCATCGGTGGCGGCCTGGCGGAGGCGGGGGAAACCTTGTTCACACCGCTGAGGGAGGCCGTCCGGCGCCGGGTGACCTTCCAGAAGCTGCCGTCCGTCGTCCCCGCGGCCCTGGGCGACACCGCCGGATGTCTGGGTGCCGGCCTCCTGGCCTGGGATCTCCTCGACCACACCGACCGTACGGAGGTAACCCCCTGATGGCAGCCGACCTAGGGGCGCAGGACAGCGCCGAATTGCGGCTCCGCCGCGGGGCGCGACCAGCCGCGGCGAGCCCGCAGCCCGCAACGAGCCAGGTGCCCGTCGTCCTGTCCGGCGCCAACGTGGTCATGCCTACGGGGACCCGCAAAGAGGGCCAGGTGATCGTCGAGGGCACCCGAATCGTCGGCACGGCCCCAGCGGGCGCCCGAGTGATCGACCTCGCCGGCCACTACGTGGTCCCCGGCTTCGTGGACATCCACAACCACGGTGGCGGTGGAGCCTCGTTCACGTCGGGCACCGCGGACGACGTGATCACCGGCATCCACACCCACCGCCTGCACGGCACCACCACCCTGGTCGCCTCCACGGTCACGGGCGACATGGACTTCCTCACCCGCCGCGCGGGCCTGCTGTCCGAGCTGGCCGAGCAGGGCGACATCGCCGGCATCCACTTCGAGGGCCCCTTCATCTCCCCGTGCCGCAAGGGTGCGCACTCCGAGGAACTGCTGCGCGACCCGGACCCGGCGGACGTGCGCAAGCTGATCGACGCGGCGCGCGGCCACGCGACGATGGTCACACTCGCCACCGAGCTGCCGGGCGGCCTCGACTCGGTTCGGCTGCTCGCCGAGCACGGCGTGATCGCGGCGATCGGGCACACGGACGCGACGTACGAGCAGACGGTGGAGGCGATCGAGGCGGGCGCGACGGTCGCCACGCACCTCTTCAACGCGATGCCGCCGCTGGGCCACCGCGAGCCGGGCCCGATCGCGGCCCTGCTGGAGGACGAGCGGGTGACCGTCGAGCTGATCAACGACGGCACGCATCTGCACCCGGCGGCGCTGGAGCTGGCGTTCCGTCACGCGGGCGCCGACCGGGTCGCGTTCATCACGGACGCGATGGACGCGGCCGGCTTCGGCGACGGCCGCTACATGCTCGGCCCGCTGGAGGTGGAGGTCGCCGACGGTGTGGCACGCCTCGTCGAGGGCGGCTCGATCGCGGGCTCGACCCTCACGCTGGACCGGGCCTTCAAACGGGCGGTGACGATCGACCGGCTGCCGGTCGAGGACGCGGTGGCGGCCCTGTCCGCCAACCCGGCCAAGCTGCTCGGCCGCTACGACCGCATCGGCTCCCTGGAGCCCGGCAAGGACGCCGACCTGGTGGTACTGGACGCCGACTTCGACCTCAAGGGCGTGATGCGCCGGGGCGAATGGGTGGTGGATCCCCAACTGGGGTGATCTGTCCTGCTGTTGAGGGCGGTGGTTGTCCTGCCAGACTGGGACGGCCGCCGCCCTTTTGGCATGATCGGCAGCTGTCGGCAGGAACAACCGGCAGACGGACGGCGCACGCATGCTGAACTCTTCGGGGGAGGTCGAGTACAGGTGATCCTCACTGTCACGCTGAACACCGCTCTCGACATCACCTATCGCGTACGGTCCCTGCGGCCCCACGCCTCCCACCGTGTCTCCGAGGTGACCGAACGCCCCGGCGGCAAGGGCCTGAACGTGGCGCGGGTGCTGGCGGCCCTCGGGCATGAGGTGACGGTCACGGGCTTCGCGGGGGGCGCGACGGGCCGGGTGGTCCAGGACCTGCTCACGGCCACGCCGGCCGTGGTGGACGCGCTGGTCCCGGTGACGGGAGCGACCCGCCGGACGATCGCCGTGGTGGACGAGCTCACCGGCGACACGACCCAGCTCAACGAACCCGGCCCGACGGTCACGCCCGCCGAGTGGTCCGCCTTCCAGGAGGCCTACGAGGACCTCCTCGTCTCGGCCTCCACGGTGGCCCTGTGCGGCAGCCTGCCGCCGGGCGTACCGGTCGGGGCGTACGCCGGCCTGGTCCGGGCCGCGAGGACCGCGGGCGTCCCCGTGCTGCTGGACACCAGCGGCGAGGCCCTGCGCCGGGGCGTCGCCGCCCGCCCGGACATCATCAAGCCCAACGCCGACGAACTGGCCGAACTCACCGGCTCCCACGACCCCTTGCGCGCCACCCAGGACGCCCGCCGCCGGGGCGCCCGCACGGTGGTCGCCTCCCTCGGCAAGTCAGGCCTCCTGGCCCACACCCCCGAGGGCCGCTGGCAAGCCACCCCACCGACCCGCCTCCACGGCAACCCGACCGGCGCCGGCGACGCGGCGGTCGCGGGCCTGCTGTCGGGTTTGGTGGAGAAGCTCCCATGGCCGGACCGCCTGACCCGCGCGACGGCGCTCAGCGCGGCGAGCGTGGTCGCGCCGGTGGCGGGGGAGTTCGACCGGGGGGCTTATGAGGAGTTGCTGGGGCGGGTGGCGGTGACGGGGGAGGTCAGCGCGGCCTGACAAATCCCTCCTGGCATGCCCCTGTCGCCCATATATGATCAAGGGGGACTACGGATCCACCTGACCAGGGATCCACTCCTTATTGGGGGAAGTAATGCACAAAGCAAGGAAGTTCGCGCGGCTCGCTGCCGTCGGCGTGGCCTCGGTGGGCCTTGTCGTCACCATGAACAGCTCGGCGACAGCGGACGCCGGGCCCGCCGCCGCGGCGGACGCCCTGACCATCCGCGCGGCGGGCTGGTCTTGGGGCGGCGGCTCGAACGACGACCGGGACGTCAGCATCCGGGAGAAGCCCAGCACCACCGCACGCAAGGTCGGCACCCTGAAGAAGGGGAAGATCGTCAAGTGCTGGGTGGCCGGCTGCAGCGCGGTGGACGGCGGCAGCTACAAGTGCACCAGCACCTCGCCCACCGAGAAGCGCTGGCATGAGGTGCGGTGGAACGGCAAGAAGGCTTACGCCGCGACGAGCTGCCTCGAGTGGGGCCGCGTCGCTTGATCTGATCGCTGATCCTCTGCAGACGACGGCGGCCGTTCCCAGCACCGAGCCGGGAACGGCCGCCCTCGCATCGATCAGCTCTCGCCCTTGCTGAGATACATCTGGTCGAGGACCGCGTCACACTGGTTGCCGTCGTTGCAGGCAACCTCGATCGTGTTGGTGCCCTTGTTCAGGTTGACGTTGGCCCAGGTGGTCTTCCAGCCCTTTTCCCAGTCACCCTCGGGTGTGTTGCCGAAGTTCTCCATGTTCAGCGGCTGGGTGTTGGCCGTGCCGTTGACGAGCAGCGTCGCGTTGGCGTCCTTTCCGGGGATGCCGTAGCGCACATACAGCCGGTAGCTGCCGGCCTTCTCGAGGCCGTTGACGGACCAGATGACCTTGGCGCCGACCTGGTTGAAGTTCGTGACGTAGACGCCGCCTGCTGCCTTGGACCCCTTGAAGTCGGAGGCCGTGGCGGTGCCGCCCTCCAGGCGGAGCGCCTTGGCGTCGACCGCCGGCAGGTCCGCCGCACCCGCCCCGGCACTGCTACTCGCCGAAGGACGCGAGTCCCCGCTCTCGGACTGCGTCGGAGTCGACCCCGTGTCGCCCCCCGCCGCGTCGTCCTTCTCGCCGTCGCCGCCCAGCATCGCCACGCTGATGCCGATGACGACCGCCGCGACGACCGCGATGGCGCCGATCAGCAGGCCCTTGGTGTTGGGGCCGCCGCGGCCGCCCGAGCCGTGGCCGCCGCTGTAGGACGGCTGCTGGCTGGCCGTGGTCGCGCCGCCGGGGTGTGTCTCCGGTGCCGCGTAGTGCGCGTTCGGCTGGCCGTACGTGCCCTGCTGTTGCGGTACCTGGCCGTACGCGGCCGTGGGGGCCTGCTGGCCGTACTGCCGCTGTCCGACCGGGCGCACACGGTTCACCGAACCCGGGTAGCCGTAGCCCCCGCCACCGGACGGCGGCTGGGCGCCGTTGGCCTGCCCGTCGGCGTAGAGGTAGCCGAACGGGTCGTCGTCCTCGGGCGTGCTGGCGCCGTTGTTGCCGGACGTCATCCCTTGGTACTCCTCACCAGGTGCGGGCGGATGCGATGCGTATGGTCAGAATGGCGAGCCTACCCGCTCCTGATGGCCCAAACGGGTGACTCGGATCGCATCAGCTCGCTGACATGGCAGTTACCCGGCGCGTCTGTGTTGTTTGGGACGAGATCGTTTCTCTACGTACATCCGCTCGTCGGCGGACTTCAACACTTCGTCCGCAGTCATTCCGCAGTGTGCCCACCCGATGCCGAAGCTGGCGCCCACACGGACCGCCCGCCCTTCGGCGCGGATCGGCTGGATGATCTCGTTGCGCAGGCGTACCGCGAGGTCCTGGGCGTCCGCCTTGCCGAGCCCGTCGGCGAGGATCACGAACTCGTCGCCGCCGAGCCGGGCCACGGTGTCGCCGTCGCGGACCTGGCGGGACAGGCGCCTCGCCACCTCGATGAGAACTGCGTCACCCGCGTTGTGCCCGAACCGGTCGTTGATCGACTTGAAGCCGTCGAGGTCGCAGAAGAGCACCGCGAGCCCCTTGGCACCGTCGTCCCGCTCACCCTCGACCGGCGCGACGGTGTGGACATGGTGGTCGTAGGCGTCGAACGCCGCCACAGCCGGCCGGAAGTCGAAGCCGTGGCCGTTGGCGTCGTAGGCCGGGTGGCCGTAGGCCGCGTCGACCGACTCCAGGGCGGCGCCCGGGTGCGTGGAGCGCTGGCACAGCCGCGAGGCGAGGCGGGAGCGCAGCTCGGCGGAGTTCGGCAGCCCGGTGAGCGAGTCGTGCGAGGCGCGGTGGGCGAGCTGCAGCTCGCGGCGCTTGCGCTCCTCGATGTCCTCGACGTGGGTGAGCAGGAAGCGGGGGCCGTCGGCGGCGTCGGCGACCACGCTGTTGCGCAGCGAGACCCACACGTACGTGCCGTCGCGGCGGATCAGACGCAGCTCCGCGCGGCCCCCCTCGGCGGACGTACGCAGCAGCGTGCCGATGTCCTCGGGGTGGACGAGATCGGAGAAGGCGTAGCGGCGCATCGCGGAGGCGGGGCGGCCGAGGAGGCGGCACAGCGCGTCGTTGGTGCGCAGGATCCGGCCGTGCTGGTCGCCGCCCATCTCGGCGATGGCCATGCCGGACGGGGCGTACTCGAAGGCCTGCCTGAAGCTTTCCTCACTGGCACGCAGGGCCTGCTGCTCGCGCTCCAGCCTGACCAGTGCCCGCTGCATATTCGCGCGTAGACGTGCGTTGCTGATGGCGATCGCCGCCTGGAACGCGTACATCTGGAGCGCTTCGCGCCCCCACGCGCCCGGCAGTCGCCCGTTGCGAGGCCGGTCCACGGACAGGACCCCGATCAGCTCACCGCACGCGCTGCCCTGCACGCCGGGCGTGTACATCGGGGCGAAGAGACGGTCCGAGGGGTGCCACTCGTCCTCGAATCGGGGCGCGGGGCCGTCGGTGTACCACTGCGGGACGTCGTCGTCGTCGAGTATCCAGCCCTCGGTGTGCGGGATGAAGACCAGGTCACCCCAGCGCTCACCCATGCTCAGCCGGCGCTCCCAGGAGTCCCGGGAGCCGACACGGCCGGTGATGAGGGCCTCGGCGGCGGGGTTGCCGGAGAAGGCGGCGACGACGAGATCGCCGTCGGGGCGTACGAGGTTGACGCACGCGAGCTCAAAGCCGAGGCCGTTGACTACACCGTCGGCAACGGTCTGCAGCGTGTCCGCCAGGCTGCGGGCCGTGTTCATGTCAGCCATGACCTGGTGCAGTTGCCGCAGGGTCGCAAGACGGACATACGGCTCCGACTCGGTCTCCATGCTCGCCCTCCCCCCGAGACCTCGCAGCGAATCAAGGGTTCTACTTTGGCGTAACTTCCCTTGCTAGTTCCCCGCCACTGAATCACAGCGCGCTGCTCACTCGGTACACAGGGTCAACAATTAATGCCCCTTGTGACTCAAGTCACAGGTAAACGTGAACAATTGAGCGGTGTTTCTGCGTTTTTCCTGTGCGTTTACTGAACGCAAACTTTGTGCGTGTGTGGAGATGCCACGAAACGGTCTTGATCAGGTACGTCAGTCGTCCGTCCATGGTCCTAGGACCACGTCCCTGTCCGTTCTCGGGCGAAGGCCCGATGCCGGGTGCGCGGTACCGACATTAGCGTTTTCGGCGTGCCGAACACTTCCCCGCCCGCGCCGCCCGTGACCGCCGTCCTCCCCGCCTCGCGCAACGCCGCCGGGCATGCTGAGGGAGTGAGCAACGACGAGTTCCGTGCCGCCATGTCGCGGCTGGCCGCCGGTGTGGTCC
Organism: Streptomyces sp. NBC_01017; assembly: GCF_045162795.1. Classification (NCBI taxonomy): domain Bacteria; kingdom Bacillati; phylum Actinomycetota; class Actinomycetes; order Kitasatosporales; family Streptomycetaceae; genus Streptomyces; species Streptomyces sp. NBC_01017. The sequence continues at coordinate 5,979,208 of NZ_CP108683.1, read as the reverse complement.
TGGTGACCGCGCTGGAGCCGCCGCTTGACCCGGACGACCCGCACGCACCCGTCGGCGAGGACGTCGGCATGACGGCCACGGCGTTCATGTCGGTGTCCCTGGACCCGCCGTTGGTCCTGGTCAGCGTGCGCGAGGGGTCCCGCATGGACGACCTGCTCGACGAGCAGCCGCTGTGGGCGGTCTCGGTCCTCGCCGAGAGCCAGCGCCACATCGCCGGCCGCTTCGCCATGAAGGGCCGCGTCAGCGACCGCCTGCTGTTCGCCGACATCCCGTACGTCCGCGGCAAGGAGACCGGCGCCCCGCTCGTCGGCGGCGCCCTGGCCACCCTGGAGTGCCGCACCGAGCAGCGCGTGACGGCCGGCGACCACACTCTGGTGATCGGCCGCGTCCTGTCGGCCTCTCTGCCGAGTGCGAACGGGGGGCCGCTTACGTATTTCCGGGGCCGTTACCGGCAGTTGGGATGATCAGCGGACGGGACCGTTCGCAATTCCATGGCGGGGAACTGATCATCCGCCTTACGGTGCCGGGATGACGTCGACCACTTCCGCGCCGCGCCTCGAAGAAATCACACCCGCGAACTTCGAGGCCGCCACCGGCATACGCGTGCGACCTGAACAGGAATTCGCGGTCTCCCCGGTGATGCAGTCCCTGGCCGAGGCGTACGTCCACCCCGCGGGCGTCGCCTGGCCCCGCCTGATAGTCGACGGCGACCGCCCGGTGGGATTCCTGATGGCCTTCTTCGACATCGACTGGCGCGGCGACGGCAGCCTCCTGCGCTCCGGGCTGTGGCGGCTGAACATCGCCGCGGACGAACAGGGCCGGGGGTACGGCCGGTTCGCGGTCGAGTCGGTGGCCGCGGAGCTCCGCCGCCGGGGCGACGGGCAGCTCTACGTCACCTGGCACCCCGGCGAGAACGGCCCTGAGGGCTTCTATCTGGGCCTCGGCTTCCGCCCCAACGGCGAGACGAGCGAGGGCGAGACGGTGGGCGTGCTGGAGCTGGACCGCACCGGCACGGCACCGGCTGGACCGGCCTGAGGCCGAGCCGGGACACCCGCTCGGGGTCCGTCACGATGTCGATCACGGCGATCCGGTCCCGCACGTACGCAAACCGCAGGGCCCGTTCCACCCGCCCGCCGGCCAGCACGACGGCCCCCGTCGCACCGTCGACCAGCATGAGCTGCGCCACACCGGCAAGCGACCCGAACGTCGCCGCACCCCGCGCCACCGCCGCCGCACCCGTGGCCACCCCCGCCTCGGTGCGCGCGATGACGTCCGGGTCCAGGACCTCCAGCAGTCCCTCGAAGTCCCCCTCCCGCGCGGCGGCGAGGAAAGCGCCGACGACCTCGCGCTGCCTGCGCCGCCCGGCCAGCCCGGCCTCGGTCACGTCGGCGCCCTGCACCCGGCGCCGGGCCCGGCAGGCAAGCTGCCGCGCCGCGGCGGGCGTACGGTCCACGACGTCCGCGACCTCCTCGAACGGCACCCCGAACAGGTCATGCAGCACGAACGCCAGCCGCTCGGCGGGCGTCAGGGTGTCCAGTACGACCAGCAGGGCGACGCCCACCGAGTCGGCGAGGAGCGCGTCCTGCTCGGGGTCGGCGGCGGAGCCGGGCACGGAGGCACCGGGACCGGAACCCGCAGCCGGGCCGTCCAGCGGATCCTCCGCACGGGACTTGCGAGACCGAAGCATGTCCAGACAGACCCGGCCCACCACGGTCGTCAGCCATGCCCCGAGATTGTCGATACGGGCGGTATCGGACCGGCTCACCCGGAACCACGCCTCCTGCACCGCGTCCTCGGCCTCGACGACCGACCCGAGCATCCGGTGAGCCACGGCCCGGAGGTGTCCGCGGTGCGCCTCGAAACGCCGGGCGAGAAAGTCGGTGTCCTGAAAGCCGGTGTTCCCGATGCCGCTGTAGTCGCCGCCGCTCATCTGTCCCAGCCTCTCGTCGCAGTCGGTCGTCGCAGTCCGTCGTCGCAGTCGGTCGTCACTGCGTTGACGGATGGGGGGACGGGGATGTGACGGCGACAGCGGGTGAGGCGACGGCGGCTTCGGGTGCGGGCGCGAGCACGGCGACCGGGGTGGCGATTGCGGCGACGAGGGCGAGGACGGCGACGGTGCGCAGGGTCCACTTCAGCACGGTGAGGATCCAATCCGGATGTGTGACGGCATGCGCCTCGATCGTCGCCACCGATCCGGTGTCCGGGGATCATCCGAAGGTCGCGACCGTCTCCCCCGCACGGCGGAGGTGACAGGCGGCACCGACCCGGACTACGTCCAGCCCCGCCCCGTCCGCCCCCGCTTGGTCTCCGAGCGCTGCTTCTTCTCCCTCAGACGGCGTTCGTTGATGCCGCGGGGGATGCGGGTCGGCGTGCGCGGCTTGGGTGGCGGGGCCGTCGCCTCGGCAAGGAGGGCGGCGAGGCGGACGGCGGCGGTCTCGCGGTTGCGCCATTGGGAGCGGTGCTCGGAGGAGCGGACGGTGAGGACACCGTCGACGAGGCGGGACGCCAGCCGCTCCAGCGCCCGCTGCTTCCACACCTCGGGCAGCGCCGCCGTGCTCGCCAGGTCGAACCGCAGCTCGACCTGGGAGTCACTGGTGTTGACGTGCTGGCCCCCCGGGCCGCTCGACCGCGAGAAACGCCACATGAGCTCGGCCTCGGGCAGGGAGACGGAGCCACGGATGACGTATGGACCAGACATGCCGTACATGTTCCCGCTTCTGTCCGGTCCACGTCACGCGAATATCCCCTACGGGTGCTCTTTGGCAAAGAAAGTAAAGACACCTGGAACTTGAGGTACCCCTCACTGCGTTCATAGGGGTAGCTGTAGCTTCTAGCCGTACCGCAACGAGGGAAGGGACTCCCAACAATGGCTGTAAGCCTGTCCAAGGGTGGCAACGTCTCGCTCACCAAGGAGGCACCGGGCCTGACCGCCGTCACCGTGGGCCTCGGCTGGGACGTCCGCACCACCACCGGCACGGACTTCGACCTCGACGCCTCGGCGATCGCGGTCAACCCCACGGGCAAGGTCTACTCGGACGGACACTTCGTCTTCTTCAACAACAAGCAGACCCCGGACCAGACCATCGTCCACACCGGTGACAACCGCACCGGCGAGGGCGCGGGCGACGACGAGGCGATCAACGTCAACCTGGCCGGCCTCCCGGCCGACGTCGACAAGATCGTCTTCCCGGTCTCGATCTACGACGCGGAGAACCGCTCGCAGAACTTCGGCCAGGTCCGCAACGCCTACATCCGCATCGTCAACCAGGCCGGCGGGGCCGAGATCGCCCGCTACGACCTGTCCGAGGACGCGGCCACCGAGACCGCCATGGTCTTCGGCGAGCTCTACCGCAACGGCGCCGAGTGGAAGTTCCGCGCCGTCGGCCAGGGCTACGCCTCGGGCCTGGTGGGCATCGCGCAGGACTTCGGCGTGAACGTCTGACGGACGCCTCGCTGTGCAGGAACCCCTGGCTTCGGCCGGGGGTTCCGGCGTTCTGGGACTTCGGTCGTCCAGCGCCTCGATCGTCCAGGGGATCGGTCGTCCAGGGGATCGGTCGTCCAAGGCCTCGATCGTCCAAGGCCGCCTCGATCATCCCCGTCTTCGATCGTTCATGTCTTCGATAGGTTGCCCCACGTGATCCTCGACCCGCTCCCCCTCAGCCCCGACCACGACATCCCGGCCCCGCTCCTGACCGAGCTCACCGCGCTGTACGCCTCCAACCGTGAGTTCCACGCGCTCAGCGGCGAGTTCCCGGACCCGGACGACGTACGGCCCGAGCAGGTGGCGGCCGCGCTGGCCGACGAGTTGGCCAACCCCGACGTGGAGGTCCTGCTGGCCCGCAGTGCGGGGCAGCTGGTCGGGATCGTGATCACGCTCGGCCGGCACCCGGACCCGTCCGACCCCGATCCGTGGATCGGCCTGCTGATGGTGGACGCGAGCGCCCAACGCCAGGGGCACGGACGCCGCTTGGCCGCCCTGGTGGAGGACCGCCTGCGCGCCGCGGGCCGTACGGCCGTACGCCTCGCCGTCCTCGACAACAACCCCGACGCCATCGCCTTCTGGACCGCCCTCGACTACGAGGTCATCGGCTACGGCGAGGACCTCCAGCTCGGCCGCGCCTGCACGGTCCTGCGCAAGCCGCTCATCGATCCCGACAGCGCCCCGCGCACCCCGCGCCAGGCCGCCCGAGTCGCCGTAGTCGACCCGGAGGGCTCGGTCTTCATGTTCCGGTACGACAACGTCGAGGTCGGCGTCCACTGGGCCCTGCCCGGCGGCGGCCTGGAGGCGGACGAGACACCCCAGGAGGGAGCCCTGCGCGAACTGCGCGAGGAGACCGGCTGGACCGACCTCGAACCGGGCCCCCTGCTCTGCACCTGGGAGCACGATTTCACCCACTCCGGCACCCCGGTCCGCCAACACGAGCACATCTACGTCACCCGTGGCCCGCACCGGGACCCGACCGGCCCCGGCCTCCCCGCAGCCCACGCCGCCGACGGCATCCTCACCTGGCAGTGGTGGCCCCGAGCAGACCTCGCCAAGGCCCCGGAACCCCTGTGGCCCCCGGACCTGGCCCGTCTGCTGGACGAGTGGGAAGCGGGCGGGGAGGCCTGAACCGGCGTGGACTGGACGCCCCTGGCAGGCACCGCCCTCGGCGCGTTCGTCGGCGTCGGCTCGACGCTGCCTCGCGGACCGCGCCCGCCGGCGCCGGGAGCTGACCGACCGGACCCGGCAGGAACGCCGGCAGATCTATGTGACGGTCCTGACGAAGTACCGCCTGGCCTACGAGGCCATGCACGCGGCGGCGGTCACCGGCCGCGACCAGGCGGAGGCGGCACGGGAGACGGCCGTACGGGAGGCGTTCAGGTCCTCCGGCTGCGACGAGGCCCGTGAGACCGCCCTGATCTGCGCGCCGCAGGAGATGTCCGACCTGCTCGAGGCCGTCTACGCGACCCTGCGGGACCTCCAGGACGGGTTCGCAGCCGGTGATCCACCGCTCGACTCACCGCAGTTGCAGGAGCGGCGGCTCAAGCACGCGGAGGCGATATGGGCGGCCCGTGCGGTGATGCGGCGGGATCTGGAACAGGGATCCTGAGCAGCCGTCGCCACCGGACGGCGGGCCGACAGGCCGGCGTCACGGTTGCTCGGGCTTCCCGTCCCCGTACAGCCAGTCCTCCCAGACGGACGTGAAGTCCTCGTCCGGTGCCGTCTTCTCCACGTACGCGGTGAAGTCCCCGGTGTCCGCGTTCCCGTGCCGGTGTTCGGCCGTCCAGCCCTGGACGATGTCGTAGAAGGTGTCGTCGCCGACGGCCTGGCGGATCTTGTGGAGGACCATCGCGCCGCGCTGGTAGACCGGTTCGCCGGAGATGTGCGCCGCGCTCTTGGGCTTGGCGGGCGGGAAGGACCAGAGGTCCTCGTACTCGTCCTCACCGTGGTCGTACAGGGCGTCGAAGGTCTCCTGCGCGCTGTCGCCGCCATTGTCCTCCTGCCACAGCCACTCCGCGTACGTGGCGAAGCCCTCGTTCAGCCACATGTCCCGCCAGCTCTCCGGCGTCACGGAGTTCCCGAACCACTGGTGGGCCAGCTCGTGGACGAGCAGTTCGGTGCCGGGGGCGCCGGGGAAGACGGGCCGGTTCTGGGTCTCCAGGGCGTAGGCGGAGACGTTCTCGCGGGCGACGATCGCACCGGTGGAGGAGAAGGGGTAGGGACCGAAGTTGTACTCGGCCCACTCCACGATTTCGGGGAGCCGGGCCAGGACTTCACGGCTGGAGCGGGCCTGGGAGGGGGCTACGGCCGTGTAGACGGGCAGCGCGTTGCCGGCCGCGCCCGGCACGCTGGAGCGGCGGATGTCGTAGTCCCCGATGGCGAGCGTGGCCACGTGACTCGCCATCGGCTCGGCGGCGCGCCAGTGGAACGTCGTACGGCCGCCGCCGGTGGTCCGCTCGGCCAACTCACCGTTGGAGACCACCTGGAGCCCCTCCGGGACGGTCACCGCGATGTCGTACGACGCCTTGTCGGACGGGTGGTGGTTGCCGGGGAACCACGCCATGGACCCCGTCGGCTCGCCGAGCGCGAGCGCACCGTCGGCGGTGGGGAGCCAGCCCTCCTCCGAGCCGTCCGGGTCGGTGATGGTCTGCGGGGTGCCGGAGTAGCGGACGGTGAACCGGAAGGTCTCGCCCTCGCCGAGCTCGTCGCGCGGCCGGACGACGACCTCCTGGCCGCTACGGCTCCAACGGGCACGCTCGCCCTCCACCGTGACCCGCTCGACGTCCATGCCCTTCAGATCGAGGTCGAAGGCGGAGAGGTCCTTGCCGGCACGTGCGGTGATCTCGGCGGTGCCGGTGAGGTGGCGGTCGTCGGGGTCGTAGGCGAGGTCGAGGTCGTAGTGCGTGACGTCGTAGCCACCGTTGCCGGCCTTGGGGAAGTACGGGTCGCGCACACCGGAACCACCGGGGGTGCCGTGGACGCCGCCGCACGCGGTGAGCACGAGGGCGAGCACACCACAGGCGATGGCGGGAACAACAGGCACGGAACGGGACACACCAGTGATCCTATGAGCGCGGACCACGCCACCGTCACCCCGGCGCACAGCCGCGACCCACGACACCGCCCGGCCCGCGTGCCTGCACCACCCGAGCCACAACACCCCCGCCCCCGAACCCCGCAGCCGCCCCACCTCGCAACCACGCCCCGCACCGACCCGTGACACCATCACCCCCGTGCTCGACATCGGCTACGCCCTCTCCAACCGCTTCCCGGACCCCCCGCAGACGGACTACCGTCGCGCGGACGTCCGTGCCCTCCGCCACGATCTGTTCTGCGGCGACGTCTATCTCGCCGACACCAAGGCGGACCGGGAGTTGTTCACAGCCTGGGGATGGGTGCCGGTGCTCGACTTCGCCTGGGCCCTGTGCGACATCGCGGAGCTGCTGGACCAGGACCCGGCCGGCTCCCGCGCCTCCCGCCCCCAGCACGCGGAACTGGACTTCACCGAGTCCACCGACCGCATGCTGTTCGAGCGCCGCTTCGGCTGGGTCGACATCGAGGCCGACTGGATGCGGGCGGAGGAGCCCCCGCTGACCTTCTCGCACGCCGAACTGCGCCGCGAGGCCCGCGACTTCCTGCATGACCTGATCGCCGACCTGATCGACCTGCACGAGGACCTGGCCGAGAACCCGGCGATCTGGACCCTCCAGGCCCGCTTTCCCAGACCGGCGTAGCCCAGCCGCGCGACGGACACGGACAACGAAGGAGCCCCATCCCGAACAACGTGGGATGGGGCTCCTGATCCGAGCGCCGGGCAGGCCTTGCACCTGCATCTCCCCGCAGGAAGCGGGACGTCTTTCCTTGGACCACCAACGCAACACCGACCACCGCGAGTTCCGGCGACCAGCTCGAGATTGATCATACCGCAGGCGTCCAGGCACCGCACACCAGCCGGCCACCAGCCCCCCTCCCTGAGCCCCCCGGCCCCGGGCCCTACTCCTCAGCCTCCACCCGCACCCCCACCGCCGCCGCCAGCACCGGCGCCAGATCCAGCAGCTGCGAAGGGCTGATCACCGCCCCGGCGAGCCGGTCCACCCCCCGCGTGATGTCCAGCTCGCCCGCCCTGCGCAGGTCCACGTCCGTCAGGGTCACCCCGGTGAGGTCCGCCCCCTTCAGCGCGCAGTCCACGAACTCCACCCGCTCCAGCCGGGCACCCCCGAAGTCCGGCTCGACCAGGACGCAGCCCTCGAAGACGACGTCTCTGAGCTTGGCCTTGCGCAGGTTCAGGTAGTCGATCTTGCCGCCGCGGATCACGACCCGCTCCAGCACGGCCCCGTGCAGCTGCACCCCGCCCAGCCGGGCGTCCACCAGTTCCACATCGCGCAAGGTCGACTCGGCGAGGTCGGTCCCGACACCGCGCGGGCCCGTGAGGACCGAGTCGAGGATGCGGGCGTGGTGCAGTCTCGTCTCGTCCAGGGCGCAGCCCCGCAGCGCGCAGTCCATGAAGCGGGCGCCCCCGCCGTCCTGTCCGGTGAGGTCCTCCTCCCGGAACTCCAGGCCGTCGTAGTCCCCGTCCGGCTCCAACTCCCCGTCCCGGAACGGCTCCAGCCGCGGCAGCCGCACCTCGGGCCGCCGCGCGCGCTTCACGCCGCCGCCCCTGCCCGGACCGCCCGCCGCGCCGGAACCGCCGCCCGCACCCATCGCTCGCCTCGCCATGCCCCCCATGCTGCACCCCACCACTGACAATCCCTCCGACCTGCACCGACACCCCGCCGACCTCGCCCCGACCCCGCACCCCCACCACCCCCATGTCACATTCCGGGCGCCCAGGACCGTCGTACTCACAGAACAGGGAAGCAAGGCCACCCCGAGCACGAGGGAGACCCCAGCCATGCACCGCATCACCGTCGTCGGCGGCGGCTTCGCCGGACTCACCGCGGCCATCACCGCCGCCGAGGCGGGCGCCAAGGTCACCGTCCACGAAGCGCACCACACCCTCGGCGGGCGGGCGAGGACCGCCGAGGGGCCGTACCGGACGAACGAAGGACCGCACGCCCTCTACAGCGGCGGCCCGCACTGGGCCTGGCTCAAGCAGCGGGACCTCATCGGGCCGCTCGCGCCGATCCCGCCCCTGGAGGCGGCCCGGCTGCGGCTGCGGCACCGGGGCGTCCTGCGCCGGACTCCGCCGTTCGCCATGCTCAAGCTGCTGCGGCGGGGCCTGCCGCAGGCGCCCGTGGACGTCGACTTCATGACGTGGGCCACCGGCATCGCCGGCGAGGAGGGCGCCCGTGCCGCCGCGCACTACTCCGCCGTCGCGCTGTTCCACCACGACCCCGGCGCCCTGTCGGCCGCGTTCGTGCAGGAGCGGCTGCGCCGGGCCACCAAGTTGCCGCCGGAGGCGCACTACCCGCGCGGCGGCTGGGCGACCATGATCGACCGGATGGCGGCCCGGGCGTGGAACCTCGGGGTGCGGATGGAGACCCTCTCCCGCATCGACAGCCTCGACGACCTGACGACCGACGCGCCCGTCGTCGTCGCGACCTCCCTCGACGCCGCCCGCCGCCTCTTCGGGGACGACTCGCTGACGTGGACCAGCGGGCGTACGGCACTCATCGACCTCGCCGTGCGCACCCGGCGCGGGGATGCCTTCGCCGTCTCCGATCTCGACGGGACCGGGTGGCTGGAGCGGTTCACCGCGCAGGACCGGTCACTGGCGCCGGCCGGGGAACAGCTGATCCAGGGACAGATCCCGATCGCCCCGCACGAGAACAGGGCGGCCGGCATCGCGCGTGCCGAGCAGCTCCTCGACCTCGGTTTCCCCGGCTGGCGCGAGCGGGTCACCTGGCGGCGCGAGTCCGTGGCGAGCGGCCGTACCGGGGCCGTCGACCTGCCCGGCACCAGCTGGCGCGACCGCCCGGCCGTCGACCGGGGCGACGGGCTCTACCTGGCGGGTGACCAGGTCGCCGCTCCGGGCGTCCTGTCCGAGGTCTCCTTCAACAGCGCGCTCACGGCCGTCTCCCTGGCCCTCGGCCGGAACACCCTTGACCTCAAGCAAGCTTGAGGTTGAAGGCTGCTTCTCGACAGCTTCCGAGCACATGGGCCCGTCCACGTGGCCCGTCTCATGGGGGATCTTGATGCACGCCATCCGACTGCACACCTTCGGCCCGGCCGAGAACCTCGCCCACGAGCAGGTCGCCGATCCCGTGCCGGGCCCCGGCCAGGTCCGGATCGCCGTGGCGGCGTCCGGCGTCCACCTGCTCGACACGGCCCTGCGCCAGGGCATCCAGGGCCCGGCGCCCGAGCCGCCGGCGCTGCCCACGATCCCCGGCCGTGAGGTCGCCGGAGTCGTCGGGTCCCTCGGTGAGGGCGTCGCGCGGCTCTGGCTCGGCAAGCGCGTCGTCGCCCACCTCGGATTCGCCCCGGGCGGCTATGCCGAACTCGCCGTCACGGACGTCGACCGCGTCCACGAGATTCCGGAGAACCTCGACTTCGCAGAGGCCGTCGCCATGATCGGGACGGGGCGTACGGCGATGGGGATCCTGCAGTTCGCCGAGCTCGGCCCGGACGCGGTGGCCCTGGTCCCGGCGGCGGCGGGTGGCATCGGCACGCTGCTCGTGCAGTACGCGAAGAACGCCGGCGCCGTCGTCGTGGGGCTGGCCGGGGGACCGGAGAAGGCGGCCCGGGTACGGGACAACGGCGCCGATCTCGCCGTCGACTACACGGACCCGGCGTGGCCCGGGAAGGTCCGCGCCTTCCTGGACGGCCGGGGTGCCACGGTCGTCTTCGACGGCGTCGGCGGCGACGTGGCCCGCGAGTGCGTCGCCCTGCTCGCGCCGGGCGGCAGGCACCTCGTCTTCGGCTGGTCCGGCCAAGGGCTGCACGACGGTGAGCCCTACCTGGTCGACGGCGTCTCCGAGAACGTCCTCGGCCCCGCGATGATGCGCCGGGCCGGCGGCCCCAGCCCCGTGCAGACCCTCGAACTGCGCGCTCTCGCCGAGGCCGCCGCGGGCCGTCTCACCCCGGCCGTGCAGCGCTTCCCGCTCGCCGAGGCGGCAGCCGCGCACCGCGCCCTCGAAACCCGTGCGACCACTGGAAAGGTGGTGCTGGAGCCGTGACCGGCCACAAGCACTCCCCAGATGCGATACGCCCTGAATCATGGTCTTCTGGCCGGGTGACCGTCACCCGAACGGGTGAACACGCCCGGGACGTCGACCCCCGCCGCTGGTGGGGTCTGGTGATCATCGCGCTCGCGCAGCTCATGGTCGTCCTGGACGCGACCATCGTGAACATCGCGCTCCCGTCCGCGCAGGAAGACCTCGGGATATCCGACGGCAACCGCCTGGGGGTCCCCTCACGCCTTTAAGGCAGTAGGGGAGGGTGATCACCGCCTACACCCTGGCCTTCGGCGGACTGCTCCTGCTCGGCGGCCGGATCGCCGACCTGGTGGGCCGCAAACGCACCTTCGTCATCGGCCTCGTCGGCTTCGCCGCCGCCTCCGCGCTGGGCGGTGCCGCCACCACCGCCGGCATGCTCTTCGGCGCCCGCGCCCTCCAGGGCGTCTTCGCCGCCGTACTGGCCCCGTCGGCCCTGTCGTTGCTGACGACGACCTTCACCGACCCCAAGGAGCGCGGCAAGGCCTTCGGCATCTACGGCGCCCTGGCCGGCAGCGGAAGCGCGATCGGGTTCATCGTCGGCGGTCTGCTCACCGAGTACCTGGACCGGCGCTGGTGCCTGTACGTCAACGTGCCCATCGCGGTGATCGCCGTCTTCGGCGCGCTGGCCCTGCTCAACGACAGCCCCGGCCACGCGGGCGCCCGCCTCGACGTGCCCGGCGTGCTGCTCGGCTGCGGCGGCCTGGTCGCCATCGTCTACGGGTTCGCCGAGGCGGAACCGCGCGGCTGGACCGACCCGCTGGTCCTGACCCTCTTCGTGGCCGGAGTCGTCCTTCTCGCCACGTTCGTGTGGTGGCAGACCAGGGCCCCGGTGCCCCTGCTCCCGCTGCACATCATCAAGGACCGCACCCGCGCCGGCTGCTTCCTCACCATGGCGCCGGCCGTCATCGGGATGTTCGGTCTCTTCCTCTTCATGACCTACTACCTCCAGGTCATCCTCGACTACTCGCCCATGATGACCGGCCTCGCCTTCCTCCCCCTCACGGCCGCGATCATCACCGGCTCCACCCAGATCGCCGCCCGGCTCCTGGACCATGTGGCGCCGCGCCTCCTCATGACCCCGGGCGCCCTGCTCGCCACGATCGGCATGGTGCTCCTGACCCGGCTGACGGTGCACTCCTCCTACGCGAGCGACATCCTGCCCGCGCTCATCCTCATCGGCCTCGGCATGGGCCTGATCTTCATGCCGGTCTTCGCGACGGCGACGGCCGGCGTGGCCCCGCAGGACTCCGGCGTGACCTCCGCGACCCTCAACACCTCGCAGCAGGTGGGCGGTTCGATCGGTACGGCCCTGCTCAACACCATCGCCACCACCAGCAGCGCCGCCCACATCACCGCCCACCTCACCGACCCGGCCCAGCGGGCCCTGGTCACCAAGGAGGGCATCGTGCACGGCTACACGGTCGCCATCTGGTGGGCCGCCGCCATCATGCTGCTGGCCGGTGTGGTCGCGGCCCTGATGGTGACGGCGAAACCCCCGAAAGACGGCGCCGCGCAGAAGGCGCCGATCCCGGAGTCGGTGGCCTGACAGCCGCCCCCGACCGGCCTCCACAAACGGGGGGAGGGACTCCGACGGACCGCGGAGCCCCTCCCCCACCCACCGCCCCGGCGGTGCCCGTGTCAGTGCCGCCCGGCCACCCGGTCCGCCACCCGGGCCAACCGCGACGACTCCCCCGCCCCGCTCACCCGCTCCCGCCGGTCGGCGGCACGGTAGGTGGCGTACAGGCCCTGCACACCGAGCCACCGGAACGGCTCCGGCTCCCACTTGCGGACCTTGTGCCCGACCCAGGGCAGGTCGATCAGTTCGGTCTGCAGGCCCTGTCCGGAGTCCAGTTGGACGAGATCGCGGAGCGTGCGCGCGGCGAGGTTGGCGGTGGCCACGCCCGAGCCGACGTAGCCGCCCGCCCAGCCGATCCCCGTCGACCGGTCCAGGGTGACGGTCGCGCACCAGTCGCGCGGTACGCCCAGGACGCCCGACCAGGCGTGGTCGACGCGCACCCCGGCCAGCGCCGGGAAGAACCCGACGAGGACCTCCCGCAGGGCCTCGATGGTCTCGGGCTGCGTGCGGCCGTCGTTGTCGGTGCGCGAGCCGAAGCGGTACGGCACCCCGCGCCCGCCCAGCGCGATCCGCCCGTCGGCGGTGCGCTGCGCGTACATGTAGGCGTGCGCCATGTCGCCGAGCGTCTCCAGGCCCGCCCAGCCCACCGACTCCCACTGCTCCGGCGACAGCGGCTCGGTGGCGATCATCGACGAGTTCATCGGCAGCCAGGTCCGCCGCTGGCCCTTGAGGCCCGCCGTGAAGCCCTCGGTGCAGCGCAGGACGTAGGGCGCACGGACGGTGCCGTACGGGGTGACCGCGTGCTTGGGCCTGATCTCCGTGACCGGTGTCAGCTCGTGGACCGTCACGCCCAGCGCCTCGACGGCCGCCGCGAGCCCCTTGACCAGCTTGACGGGGTGCAGACGCGCGCCGTGCGGCGTCCACGTCGACCCGACGGCGTCGGCCACCCGGATCCGCTCGGCGGTCTCGCGGGCGCCGTACAGCTCGCGGTCCTTCTCGCCGTACGACAGCTCGTGCGCGTGGAACTCCTTCAGCCGCGCCAACTGGGCCGGCGTACGCGCGACTTCGAGCACCCCGCCCTTGTGGATGTCGGCGTCGATGCCCTCTTCCGCGGCGGCCCGTACGACCTCGTCGACGGTGTCGTTCATGGCGCGCTGCAGCCGTACGGCGGCCTCGTGGCCGTGCAGCTTCGCGTACCGGTCGCGGCCCGCGATGCCGTTGTACAGCCAGCCGCCGTTGCGTCCGGAGGCGCCGTAGCCGCAGAACTTCTGTTCCAGGACGGTGATCCGCAGGAAGGGGACGGCCTTCTTGAGGTAGTACGCCGTCCACAGTCCCGTGTACCCGCCGCCGACGATCACCACGTCCGCGGAGGTGTCCCCCGCGAGCGGCTCACGCACCGAGGGGAGGCCGTCGTGCGCGTACCAGAAGGAGATGGCGCCGTTCACGGCACCGTTGACCGAGCTGCTCATGGGAGGACGTTAATTCGCGTGAGCCGATTCCGGCAGCCCAGTAGGGTCCGCAAAGTGATCGACATTCCTCAGGAGCTCGCCGCATCACAGCAGGAGTACAACGGTGAGGCGGGCCGCGCCTTCATCGCCGGACTCCCGGACCTGACGGCCGGATTCCTCGACCGCTGGGACCTGACGGTCGACGGACGGCCGATGCACGGGGTCAGCGCCCTGGTCCTGCCCGTGACCCGCCGGGACGGCACCCGGGCCGTGCTGAAGCTGCAACTCCTCGACGAGGAGAGCGAGGGCGAGCCGGTCGCCCTGCGCCTGTGGGACGGCGACGGGGCGGTACGCCTCCTCGACCACGACGAGGCCACCGGCACCATGCTCCTCGAACGCCTCGACTCGTCCCGCATGCTCGCGCACCAGCCGGACATCCACGAGTCGGTCCAGGTCATCGCCCGTCTGCTGGCCCACCTCACGTCCTTCACCGCCCCGGCCGGCCTGCGCCGCCTCGGCGACATCGCGCAGGACATGCTGGAGCAGACGCCCCGGGCGCTGGAACGCATCCCGGACCCGGAGGCCCGCCGTATCGTCGCCGACTGCGCAGCCGCCGTACGCGAAGTCGTCGACGAGCCCGGCGACCGCCTGCTGCACTGGGACCTCCACGACGAGAACGTCCTCGCCTCCGCTCGCGCCCCCTGGCTCGCCATCGACCCCAAACCCCTCGCCGGCGACCCGGGCTTCGAACTGTGGCCCGCCCTCGCCAACCGCTTCGACGCCGACGACATCCGCTGGCGCTTCGACTCCATGACCGACGTCCTCGCCCTGGACCGCGCACGCGCGCGTGCATGGACGTACGGCCGACTCCTGCAGAACTCCCTCTGGGACATCGAGGACGGCCGCCCGCTGGACGAGGAACAACTGGAAATCGCCAGAAGGCTGCGCCCGCCGCGCGGCTGACCGACCGCAGCCCTCAGCTCACCCACGCGGCGGACGCCGCCACCGCCTTCAGTTCCTGGGCGACCGCGTCACCGATCATCTCGGCGTCACCGGCGCGCAGGTGGCTGACGACGGTGAGGGTGTAGGCGTCGGCGGTGTGCACGAGGCAGAGGTTCGCCGTGCCGGGTGGGGACAGCTGCGGCAGGGGAACGATGCGGGCCAGCGGGCGGCCGTGCAAGCGGCTGGGGTTGTCCCGCCACTTGAACGCGGTGCACAGGCTCGTGGTGAGCTCGGGGCGGGCCAGCCGCTCGGCCATCACCCCGGCCAGCCACGGCACGGTCCGTGCGGCGCCCTTCAGCGCGGGAAGGAACGCGCGGTGGGCGTCGCAGCGGCGGTCGAACCCCGCGACCTCGTCCTGGCACGCCTGCAGCCGCGCCACCGGGGACTCGACGTCGACGGGCAGCGGCATCCGCAGTGCGGTGACTCCGTTGCCGAGTTGGCCCGCGTTCTGGCGGGTCCGCAGGTCGACCGGCACGGTGGCGTAGAGCGGGGTCGGTGCCTTCGGCCAGGTCCGCAGGGGCCCGTAGCAGGCGTGGAGGGCACCGGCGTACGCGCTCAGCAGCAGTTCGTTGAGGGTCGCTCCGCGCCCGCCGGCCGGCTGGCGTCGGGCGGCCCGCATCACCTGCGGGTCGAGCTCGACCACGGCCACCGAGGGCCGCAGGTCGGGCACCGCGGGCAGGGGCTGGCCGGGGAACCCGATGCGCCGCAACTCCCGGTACACCGTGGCGGCTCCGACGCGCGGCCGCTGTCGTACGACCGCCGCGGGGTCCGCCCCGGCGGGGACGCCGGCCCGTGGGGAAACGGCGTCGTCCATCAGCAGCCGGAACAGCGTCTCCAGGGATCTGCCGTCCAGCAGCGCGTGATGGGCGAGCAGCACGATGCCCTGCCGCGTGACCAGCAGCCGCCACAGGGGCCGTTCGGGCGGCAGCAGGTCGCTGACACCGTCGGTGAGCAGGGACCGCAGGTCCTGGTCGGTGGCGCTGACGTGCACCCCGGGATCGAACGGCCGGGCCGTCCGCCACCGGTGGCCCGACAGCGCGGCCGGCCCGCCGGGACGCCCGAGCACCAGGCTCATCCGGTCCAGCCCGCCCCACCGGTCGCGGACCCGGGACCGCACCTGCGCCAGGTCGAACGGCTCACCGGGAAACACCGCGGCGATGCCGATCGTCCCCGGCATCCCGTTGCGCAGGTGCCCTTCCTCGACAGCGGTCAGCCGCATGCTCCACAACCTCTCGTGCTCTCGTGATCAACCGCGGGGTGAGTCGAACACGACACAGGCGTTGTGACCGCCGAAGGCGAAGCTGTTGCTGAGCACCGGCCCGTCCAGGATCTTGCGCGGCTCACCGGTGACCACGTCCAGTTCGCACCGGGGATCCAGCCGCGTCAGATGGGCGGTCGGAGGCGCGAGCCCTTCCCGCACCGACCAGGCCGTGATCACGGCCTCCAGCGCTCCCGCCAGCCCGAGCCCGTGCCCGGTCACCGCCTTGGGCGCGGTGACCGGCACCGCACGGGGACCGAACAGGGCGGCGATGGCCTGCGCCTCCGCGAGGTCGTTCAGCTCGGTGCCGGTGCCGTGCGCGTTGACGTGGGTGACGGCGTCGGCCGTCGTACCGGCGTCGGCGAGCGCCTGCTCCATGCACGCCCGCGCCCCCGCACCGTCGGGATGCGGTGCCGTGAGGTGGTGGGCGTCGGAGGTACGTCCGTATCCGGTCAGCGTGGCGTAGATCCGGGCACCCCGCGCGCGGGCGAGGTCCAGCCGCTCCAGCACCAGGAACGCCGCCCCTTCCGCGAGGACGAAACCGCGCCGCCCGATGTCGAACGGCCGTGACGCGGACGCGGGATCGTCGCACTCGGTGACCATGGCACCGGCCCGCCCGAAGGCCAGCGCGGTCGTGGGCGTCAGCGGGCTGTCATGGCCCCCCGCCACCACCACGTCGGCGCACCCCGCCCGGATCATCTGCATCGCCTCACCCACCGCATGCGTGCCCGAGGCACAGGCGGTGGAGATCGTCAGGCTGGGCCCGGTGATACGGAGGCGGGCACTGACCCAGTACGCGCCCGCGTTGTTCATCAGCCGGGGCGCGTAGAGCACGTCGGGATGCCCGATGCCGTTCTCCTGGCTGATCACCCCGCCGTACCCGGTACCGGTGACCACGGCCCGCCGCCCGGGACCGACATGCAGCCCCCCGGCGTCCTCGACGGCGTCCACGGCCGCGCACACGGCCAGCTGCACCGACCGGTCCGCCCGCCGTACCTCCTTGGGCGCGAGGTAGCCGGTGGGGTCGAAGTCGGTCATCGGACACGCGGGGTAGCGGACCGCGCCCTCGTCGTCGAACGCGTGCAGCCGCGTCGCCGAACGGCACTGCACGAGGCTCTCCCAGAGCGCCGCCGGGCTGGCTCCGGCCCCGCAGCGGACTCCCAGGCCGGTGACGGCGACCGCGGGTCGGCCGGTCATCGGGCGAGGGTGTTGCGGGCGTCAGGGGTACGCATCCGCACGATGAGGTCGGCGACATCACCCACGGTGGACACCGCGGCCTTGTCGGTCCCCCGCAGGGACACCCCGAACAACTCCTCCGACGCCGCCTCCAGTTCGGTGATGTCCAGGCTGTCGGCTCCCAGGTCGGCGACCAGCCGGGCCTGCGGGACCACCGCCTCCGGCGGCACCGACATCACCCGCGCGCACAACGGGCGCAGCGCTTCCCATACGTCGCCGTGTTCCGCTACGCCGCCGTGTTCCGCTTCCATGCAACTGCCTCCATCTCCTGGTGCCGTCAGGGCACTGACGGCGTCGCCATCCGGGCCCATGTCTCGAACTCCGTGACGACCGCCTCCGCAAGCCGTCCCGCGTCGTTCGGGCGCAGGTTGCACACCACGGTGAGCGTGAACGCGTCCCCCGCCTGGGCCAGGGTCAGGCTGACGGTGCCCGGGTACTGCAGGGGCGGCAGCCCGACCGTGCGCACCAGCCGGCGGCCCTGGAAGGTGCTCGGCCCGCCCGGCCACTTCATGGCCGTGGTCGCGGTCGCCGCGAAGCAGGAGTGCCGGCCGCGGCCGGCCAGAAACCTGGTGACCCAGGAGCCCGTCCGGCGAACCGCTTCTGCGGCGGGGAACAGCACCTTCGCGTGGACGGCGGCCCGGTCGGGGACGGTGGCCATCGCGGCCTGACACGCCCGCAGCCGCGCCACGGGACCTTCCACATCGACGGGCAGCGGCACCCGGACCACCGTGAGGGTGTTCCCGAGTTCCCCCGTGTTCGCGCGACTGCGCAGGTCACACGGTACGGCCGTGTAGACGGGCTCGTCCCGCTGCCGCCACCGCCGCACCGGACCGTACTGCGCGCGCAGCGCCCCGGCCACGGCGCCCACCAGCAGCTCGTTCAGCGTCGCGCCACGGCCGTCGGCCGGCTGCCGGCGTGCGGATCGGACCATGTGCGCGGGCAGTTCCGTCACCGCGACCGAGGAGCACGTCTGCCCCGGCGGCCGCATCGGCAGGGCCTGCCCCGCGGCCGTCATCGTCCTGAGCTCGCGGCCCGCCGCCAGCAGCCCGGTCCGCGCGAGGGGCACCGACCGGGCCGGCTCCCGCGCCGTCACGGGGCCGTCCATCAACGAGCGCAGCAGCGTCGCCAGGGAACGCCCGTCCAGCAGCGCGTGCTGGGCCACGAGCGCCAGGGCGAAGTCACCGCCGTGCGTCGCGTCCGCAACGACGAAGAGCCGCCAGGGCGGCACCCCGCCGGCGAGGGGCCGGTCCACACTCTCCGCCCACAGGTCGTCCAACTTGTGCCGCGCCACGGCGACATGCGCGACGGGATCGAACGGCCCCGGTACGACCCACCGCATACGCCCGGGCCGCCCGAACAGCTCCTGCCGTGCCGCCGCGCCGGCGCCCTCCGGACCGTCGAGCACGCAGTTCATCCGCTCCAGGTCCGCCCACCGCTCGGCGACGCGGGCCCGCACCTGATCCACGTCGGGCTGCTCACCGGAGAGGACCACCGCCAGGCCGATGACGCCCGGACACCCGTTGAACAGCAGCATCTCGTCGGCATAGGACAGTCTCATGCGGTCTCTCCGGCTCGTAGTCCAAACGCCCGCCCCGTGATGGAGCGGGCGTCGAACCGAACTCTTCGTACGGTCTACTTGAGCGCTCCGCTGTTGCAGCCCATGTCCGAGCCGAGGTGGCTGGGCTGCGCGCCCGGGGAGCCTTCGCCGTTGAGGGCGTTGCCCAGCGCGCCGTTGATGAGACCGAGGCTGCCGAGGACGTCGATGTTCATGTCGTGCGAGCGGCACTCGATGCCCTGCGTGATGTCGAGGTCGTGAGCCTGCCCCTCACCGTGGGCGAAGGCGGTGCCGACACCGAAGGAGCCGACACTGCCGAGGACGGCGCCCATGAGGGCGACCTTCTGAAGCTTGCGCATTTCTTCTCCGTTGGTCGAGCGGAAGTGGGGTGCAGCAGAACGCTGTGGAGCGGTGGAGATCTACGGAACGACTGTCAGCCGAGCCGGGGCAGACCCAGCTGGCCCACCGGAGGCGCCGCGACCTGGCCGAGGCCGAGCCCGGGCACCTGCGGAGCGCTGGCCGGCGAGATCAGCGGGTTGATGAGCGGGTTCACCTCAGGGTTCACCTGCGGGTTCACCTGCGGCGCGACCTTCGGCGCGGGCTCCGGGTTGAAGACCTGCGGAGCGGAGACCTGCGGAGCGACCTGCGGCATCACCTGCGGCGCCGTCTGCGGGGTGACCTGCGGCACGACCTGCGGAACGGACGGCTGCGCGGCGGCCGGCGCCGAGGACTGCGGCGAGCCGGAGGCCTGCGCGTAGCCGCCCGAGGTGGCCGAGGCGGAGGCGTAACCGCTCTGCTGCTGCGGGGCCGGAGCGGGCGCCGGGGCAGGCGCCGGGGGCGCGTAGTGGGGTGCCGGCTGCGGACGCGTGACCTGGGCGGTGCCCGTCGACCTGGTCACCGCAGTCGCCTGCGGAGCACTCTGCTGGGGCGGCGCGTACTGCGGAGCCGGTGCCGGGGCGTACTGGGGCGCCGCGTACTGCGGAGCCGGTGCCGGGGCGTACTGAGGTGCCTGGTACTGAGGAGCGGGCGCCGGTGCGTACTGGGGCGCCGCGTACTGGGGAGGAGGCGCCGGAGCGTACTGAGGCGCCTGATACTCAGGAGCGGGCGCCGGAGCACCGCTGTACCCGACGGGATAGTCGGCGGCCTCGCTGACGCCGGCGCCGATGGCGGTCAGACCGCCGGCCGCTGCTACTACGAGCGCGGCCTTGTGAAGCTTGCGCATGGAACCCTCGGCCCTTCATTACCTGTACAGGGAAATCCGTTGTATTCAGTGCAGTCATGCGTGCGCTCAGTCTGATATTCGTACTGCGCCCTTACAGGGGTAATGCCTGAGCTGTCATGTGGACTTCACGCCGGAGCAGGCAGCGGATCCCGTTGCCTCTCTCTGATTCCAGATCGCTGCCCTCTCCCAGCTGGCAACGACTTTTCTCCGGCCAAGTCACGGGATCGGGATTTCCGTCACTCCATTGCCATCGATCCGATAAAAGGCTCTGCGGCTTGTCGACGAATAACACCCTCTGGCAAACGGGTGACCACGCGCCGACTCACGTGACCGGCCCGGCATTTGGCTCGTTGCCCCCACAGGGTCAGAGCGGTGGTCCATCACAGCCGCATTTCCATACGTTCCATGCACAGGTCAATGAAGGGCCGGGGTTCCATGCGCAAGCTTCATCAGGTCGCGCTCGTCGTAGCAGCAGCCAGTGGTCTGTCGGCCATCGGAGTCGCGCCCAGCGTCGCCGGCGACGTGCCCCTCGGGTACGGCGGTGCTCCGGCACCCGTTGGACAGCCGGACACCCAGGCCGCCTCGTGGACGCGCTCGCAGGCGACCGCGCAGTCCTCCAACTCGCCGACCGCGCACCGGCAGGCGGCCCCGGGTCCGCAGCACGGCGCCGAAGTCAGCCCGCAGCTCAACCCCCAACTGAGCCCGAAGATCAGCCCGCAGGTCAACCAGCAGCCCGCCGCGGCGCCGGCCGGCCCGGTGGAGCAGGCCAACCTGTTCCGCCCGTACCAGGAGTGCAGCCCGCAGTCCGTGCTGAACGCGGCCGTCCCGGTCGCCGTCCTCGCGGCCGCCGAGTCCCGCGGCGTCGACTGCGACCAGGCCAACAGCCAGGCGAACTCCTTCGCCCACGCCCAGTCGCGCTAGGGCGCGCGGCTCGGGGAACTCAACGAGCCGCTGTGACCAGCACTTTCACTTCACGCCACGGTTGGCGATGCGGCTTCCGGGTGCTTCTGCCACGAGATCACGAGCCCCGGCGTGCCTCCGGGACATAACGGGATACTTCGTATTAATCTTCCGTAACTGTACGAAGTCGATCTCCTACAGATCGCACCCACCTCACTCCACCGGAGATGACATGCACAAGCTTCGCAAGGCTGCCGTCGTGGCCGTTGCCATCGGCACCGTCGGACTCCTGGGCGCCGGGACGGCCACCGCCGACGGCCACGGCGGCAAGGACGGCGGCAAGTTCAGCGTCCTGCAGAGCTCCAACTGCAAGTCGCACGACCTGAACGTCGACGTCCTCGGCCAGGTCGGCGTGCTCAACGGCCTGCTGGGCAGCGCGCTCAACGGCGAGGGCGACCCGGGCGCGCAGGACACCCACCTGGGCTCGTCGATGGGCTGCAACAACAGCGCCTTCTGATCCAGGCACTGACGGTCGCCTAGTCGACCGAAGCGGGAAACAGGTCCCGGTACCGAGCCTCAGGGCCCGGTACCGGGACTCTTTTTCGCGTCACGCATACGCACCGCAATTCTCCCCGAATTCTCCGCGACCACTTACAACAATATGAATTTACTATCCATCGGCCAAGATGGTGAGACTTTCCCTGATTCGGGCGTGCCGCTGATTTCTGCGAAATATTTCCTATTAGCCTCCGTAACTGTTCGAAGTCGATCTCCCAGAGATCGCACCCACTCCACTCCACCGGAGATGAATATGCACAAGCTCCACAAGGCCGCCGTCCTGGTCGCCGCTCTCGGGAGCGTCGGACTCCTGGGCGCCGGCGTCGCCCACGCCGACGGAGGCGGCTGGGGCCAGAAGGACAAGGGCACGGGCTCGAGCTTCAGCGTCCTGCAGAGCAGCAACTGCAAGTCGCACGACGCCAACGTGGACATCCTCGGCCAGGTCGGCATCGCGAACGGCCTGGGCGGCAACCTGCTGAACGGCGAGGGCAACCCCGGCACGCAGGAGACCGGCCTGGGCTCGTCCATGGGCTGCAGCAACACCGTCGGCGGCAAGTGACGTAGCGCCGCACGCCTCCCCCGGTGCCCCGGCCCCAGGCCGGGGCACCGGTCTTTTTCCGGCCGGACACGGCCCCGGAAAGAACGAAATGCCGGACCGGGCTCATGCCCGGTCCGGCATCGTGTGCTCGCGCCTCGTACAGCGCCTCAGAAGTCGAATTTGGGGAGCTTGACGCCCTTGGGCAGCTTCGCCCGGTTGTTGCATTCCACGACCGGCCCGCTCGTGGTGGACCCGCCCTCCAGCATGCGGTCCTCGGGAAGCGCGAAGCGCGGCCGCTCCGTCGTCGAGCAGTCGTGCTTCTGCTTGACGACATAGCCGTTGCGCTTGTCGTTGCGGACGACCTCGCTCTTCTTGACGCAGACGATGTCCCCCTGCGCGGTGAGCGTGCAGGCACCCTTGGGGTCGTCGTCGGCATACGCCGGCGCGGCACCGCTGTAGATCACGGCGAGAGCCCCGAGGATCCCCGAGACGGTTGCGATCTTCTGTCGACCGATCATGTACGGCGTTCCTTTGCAAGGAGAAGGTCGGATACGGAAACTGCTGCAGCCCGGACGCGCACCCTGATGGGTCTGCCGCGCGTCCGGGCTGCATTTGCTAAGGGTGTTGTCCAGCACACCGTCGAAAACAGCTCGATCCGGTCCAGGAGCTGGAGGTTCGGATCGCGCGATATGCATAACGGTGTTCCGACGGATTTCGATGCGCCCGTCGCGACGCTCCGAGGCGATGCCCTAAGGGGCCGACTGCGGCTCGCAGTTGGGAGCCGCCCGCCCCGCGGTGGTCACGACGACATTCGCAGTGCCCTGAAACTCGCGCACCGAACCCTCGGGACTTCCTTACTGAGCGGCGTACGGAGCGGAGTACTCGCCGTAGCCGTACTCCGGCGCGGCGGCCTTGGGAGCGGCCTCCGGCGCGACCTGCGGAGCAGCCTGCGGAGCAGCCTCGGGAGCGGCCTGCGGGGCAGCCTGCGCCTTGTCGGCCGGAGCACCCCACGTGGCAACGGCGTTGGCCGTCGAGGTGGACACCGCGGAGACGATCTGACCGTCAAAGCCGTCGCCCTCGTGAGCGAAGGCACTGCCGGCGGCACCGAAGGCGGACAGACCTGCGACCGCTGCGGCTACGACCGCAACGCGCTGAAACCTGCGCATAGTTTGACCCTTTCTTCCCGGGCACGAAGCCCTGGTTTGACTACTTAATGTGAGCATATACAAACGAACCGTAGCAATTTGGGACCTTTAACCCTTCCTTGTGTCGTGTCGGCATACGAAACGGCGGATGGCCGGACCGGGTTGACCCGGTCCGGCCATCCGCCGGTTGAAGCTCAGCCCAGGATGCGGGAAAGCAGCGGGCTGGCGTCGTTCGTGTCACTGGTGTCGGAGGCCGGCACGGGCGCCATTTCGGCGCAGGTGATGTGGGGGCCGATCCGCGTCTGCCCGTTGGACAGAAGGCCGGGATTGGGCAGGGTCAAGGGCTGGGTGGGCTGGCAGTTCACCGACCGGCGGACGACGAACCCGTCACCCTCGGGGGTCTGCCCCTGGACCTGCTGGGTGCAGATGATGTTGCCCTGGGAGTCGAGCGAGCAGACGCCCGGGCCCGCCGCGTGAGCCTGGCCGGCGCCGAGACAGGTCATGGCAAGGCCACCGAGAAGCCCGGTGACAGCCGCGATCTTCTTTCCGTTGAACATGTGTTGCGTCTCCTTTTGCGGGGGGTGCCCGAGCGCAATACACCGCGAACCGGCCGCGCCGTGCCCTCGGGAAATCGGAGATACGGGCCACCGCGTCCGGTCCATGTCCAGGACGTTCGGGGCCGTTTCGCTTACGAAGTGAAGGACCGACCAGAGGGTGACTGGTCCTCGGGGGACCAACCGCTCATCGGTGCGCCGGAGTTCAGGACAGCAGCGAACGCATACGGGCCCAGGGAGCGGCCTCGCGCTCCGGGCAGCCGCACATGAACGGGCCCCTTCGGGGGTGACCCCGAAGGGGCCCGCGGAAGGCGTCGCGCACGACTATGCCGCCGACCTCAGCCAGTGAAGGCGTTGTTGAACTGGCCGCAAGTGGTG
This sequence comes from Streptomyces sp. NBC_01017, assembly GCF_045162795.1. Classification (NCBI taxonomy): domain Bacteria; kingdom Bacillati; phylum Actinomycetota; class Actinomycetes; order Kitasatosporales; family Streptomycetaceae; genus Streptomyces; species Streptomyces sp. NBC_01017. The sequence continues at coordinate 5,955,200 of NZ_CP108683.1, read as the reverse complement.
TCGAAGGTCTCGGACAGACCGAGCACCGCAACCGGGATGGAGGCCTCGCCAACAGTCTGCGGGCTGCACTCCTGGTAGGGGCGGTAGAGGTCGGACACGCTCGGCCCGCTCTCGTAGGCGACACCGGTACCGGCACCGATGGCGGACAGGCCGCCGGCCGCCGCTGCGACGATCATGACCTGGTGAAGCTTGCGCATGGAACCCTCGGTTTTCATTACATGTACATTGAGGCTGATTGCCTACTGTGACTGAACGAACACTAGCAGTAGCGATGCTAATCCACGTTTGGGCATGTCCCGTGTCCCAGAGGGGACATGGGGGCATTCGGAGGTGTATTCGCGAACCGGCGAAGTCGCTCGGCGGGCGAATGAAATGAGGGGATGAAAAACGAACCGCGGGGCGGTGTCATCGACAACCGCCCCGCTGATTGAGCCCCCTGTCGGATTCGAACCGACGACCTGCTGTTTACAAGACAGCCGCTCTGGGCCAGCTGAGCTAAGGAGGCCTGCACGCGCCGTCACGCACGCGCCCGTGCAGTGTACCCAGGTTCCGAGTGGGCCCTGTCGAAAATTTCCGCGAAGTTCACATGCCCTCGGGTACTGACAGATCAGGCGAACGCCAGGTACCGTCCAGAGCCAGTCCGCACATGTGGACTAAACCAACCACCTTCCTACAACGGATCGTCCGGCACGTTCCTGCCGGTAGAAGGGGGCCCATCACCATGGCCACTGTCTCGTTCGACAAGGCGACCCGGATCTACCCGGGTTCCGAGAAGCCCGCTGTTGACGCGCTCGACATCGAGATCGAGGACGGGGAGTTCCTCGTTCTGGTCGGCCCGTCCGGCTGCGGCAAGTCCACCTCGCTCCGGATGCTCGCGGGGCTCGAGGACGTGAACGCCGGCGCCATCCGCATCGGTGACCGCGACGTCACGCACCTGCCGCCGAAGGACCGGGACATCGCCATGGTGTTCCAGAACTACGCGCTGTACCCGCACATGACCGTCGCCGACAACATGGGCTTCGCGCTCAAGATCGCCGGCGTGCCGAAGGCCGAGATCCGCCAGAAGGTCGAGGACGCGGCGAAGATCCTCGACCTCACCGAGTACCTCGGCCGCAAGCCGAAGGCGCTCTCCGGCGGTCAGCGCCAGCGTGTCGCGATGGGCCGCGCGATCGTGCGTGAGCCGCAGGTCTTCCTCATGGACGAGCCGCTGTCCAACCTGGACGCCAAGCTCCGTGTGTCGACCCGTACGCAGATCGCCTCGCTGCAGCGCCGTCTCGGCATCACCACCGTCTACGTCACCCACGACCAGGTCGAGGCCATGACGATGGGTGACCGCGTGGCGGTCCTCAAGGACGGTCTCCTCCAGCAGGTCGACACCCCGCGCAACATGTACGACCGCCCGGCCAACCTCTTCGTCGCCGGCTTCATCGGCTCCCCGGCCATGAACCTGGTCGAGGTCCCGATCACCGACGGCGGCGTGAAGTTCGGCAACTCGGTCGTCCCGGTCGACCGCGACGCGCTCGCCGCCGCCACCGACAAGACCGTCACCGTCGGCGTCCGTCCCGAGCACTTCGACGTCGCCGGCGCCGACTCGGACCAGGGCCTCGCGGTCACCGTGAACGTCGTCGAGGAGCTCGGCGCCGACGCGTACGTCTACGGCACCGCCAAGGTCGGCGGCGACGACACCAAGGACCTCGTCGTCCGCGTCAGCGGCCGTGACGTCCCGGAGAAGGGCAGCACGCTGCACGTCGTCCCGCGTGCGGGCGAGAGCCACGTGTTCGCGACCTCCACGGGCGCGCGGCTCTCCGACTGAGACGCGCCGACTGTCCGACGTAAAGGCAGCACAACCCCGGGTAATTCACCCAGGTTGACGAAGAGGGCCCCGCAGAGCGCTGCGGGGCCCTCTTCGTTGTCGACAAATACCCCGGCATACCCGGCCATTTCGAGTGCTGTACGTCAACAGGCTGCAAGGGAAAAGGCACCTCTTCGTCCCCCGAAACGGTGACCAAATGTCGCCATATCAGTACTGAACGCTACCCTCACTCGCGTGAAGCACTCCACCATCCAACAGACACGACGCGGCCAGCGGGGCCCCGCCCGCCAGCTCGGCCGCACTCTCGCCCTCGTCCTGCCCGTCGTCCTGGTGCTCTCCGGGACGCTCGCGGTCACCCGGGTCAACTGGTCGGGGAACCCCTCGGACTCGGTCCTGACCGCGACCGACGTCTCGAGCGCGCGTGACACCAAGAACGCCGCTCCGCGCGCCCCTCAGGACGTGCTGCGCGACCAGCTCCTGACCGAGCTGCAGGAGGAGGACCCGGGCGTCGCCCTCACCCACCTCCAGCAGGCCGTGCACGACCGTCCGTCGCTGGGGCAGCACTGCGCCTCGATCGCCCGTGCGCTGGGGCGTGCGGCGGTCCGTGTGTACGGGCCGACGCGTGCGCAGTCGTTTGCCCGGCCCGTGTGTGACACGGCGTTCGCGTCAGGGGTCGCGGCGATGCACGGCTAGCCATCCCCTTTCGGAGAACACTCCGCTTCCGGACCGTAACGGCTGATTAAGGAACGGTTGCAGGTGAATGCCGTGAGCGGGGCGCCGCGTACAGTTCGGTCATGACTGATCCGAACGCCGCGTCCCGCCCCGTTCAAGCCGTCATCCTGGCCGGCGGCCAGGGTTCCCGGCTGCGTCCGTACACCGACGACCGGCCCAAGCCGATGGTGGAGATCCCCGGTACGGGGATGCCGATCATCGGCCATCAGCTCGCCTGGCTCGCGGAGGAGGGCGTGACCGACGTGGTGGTCAGCTGTGGGCATCTCGCCGAGGTGCTGCAGGACTGGCTGAAGTCGGCCGAGCTGCCGGTGCGGGTCACGACCGTCGTGGAGACGGAGCCGCTCGGGCGGGGCGGTGGTCTGAAGTACGCGGCGGCGCATCTGCCGCATCCGGAGCGGCCCTGGTACGCGACCAACGGTGATATCTGGACCCGGTTCTCGCTGCGCGACATGGCGGACTTCCACGCGGAGCGGGACGCGGTCGCGACGTTGGCGCTTGCGCGGCCCCGGATTCCCTGGGGGGCGGTGAAGACGGACGGCTTCGGGCACATCACGGACTTCATCGAGGCGCCGCCGTCGACGTTCGAGATCAACGCGGGCGTGTACGTCTTCTCCCCCGCCTTCTCCGACCTCCTCCCCGAGCGCGGCGACCACGAGCGCACCACCTTCCCCCACCTGGCCCGCGAACGCCGCCTGGCCGGGTTCCCGATCCCGCAGGGCGCGTACTGGCGCGCCATCGACACGGCGAAGGACCTGACCGAGGCGGCGAAGGAACTGGCTGCGCTGGGGCGTTGATGCCTGCGGCGGCCTGTGGCTGTTTCGGTGGGGGTGCGCGTAGCGCCTGCGGGTGCGTGGTGGGTCGGGGCCGTGCCGGGGGGTGTCCCCTTACCGCCGTGGGCGACTACGGCGCCGCGAGGGTACGCCACCACCACGGCCACTCCGCCGGTCTCTTTCAAGCGCCGGTCCAGGCATTCCAGGCGGAGCCCCCTGGCGGGGGCGAGGAGCGCGTGGTGTGGCGATGGGCCCCGCACATGAAGTGTGTGCGGGGCCCATCGGGGTTGTGCTGGTCCGGGTCAGCCGGTGAGCTAGGGGGCGAGTAGGGGGCCCACCGGCAGGGTTACCCCAACAGGCCGCCCACCAGCCCCGGTTCGTCCGTGTCGGAGCCACCCGTGGAGCCGCCGCCGGAGGAGGGCCCCCCGGAGGTCGGGCCGGTGCTCGTGCTCGGCGCCTCGTCGGCCGGAGTCGACTGCTGCGGCGGGGCCTGCCCCCCGGTGCCCTGCGTCTGGCTGGGCGTACCCGCCCCGGCGCTGCCGGTGTCACTGGTGGCGCCCGGCGTCGTCGCGGCGCCGGACGGCGTGGCCGACCCCGACGTGGCGCCCTGCGTGGGCGAGTTGGAGGCCGACGGCGTCTTCTTGTGCCGCTGGCCGGGCTCCTGCGGCAACGGCGAGCCCGGCAGTTCGTTGCGCGGGGCCTCGCCGGGGCCGGGGACGACGACACGGTCGGCGTCTCGGACCGCGCCGCCGAGCAGCGAGCCGATGAGGAGGGTCAGGCCGGTGACGATCACCGTGACCAGGGCGCCGCGGCGCAGGACGTAACTGCGCAGCTCCCAGATGTCGGCGCGAGGGCCGAGGCGGCGCCAGGCCCTGCCCGCGAGGCGGCCGTCGATCGAGTAGACCGGGGCTCCGGCGATGATCAGCGGGGACCAGGCGGCGAGGTAGATGATGTCGGGGGTGTCGTAGGCCGGGACGCTCTTCCAGCTGACGGTGACCAGGAGCGCGGCAGACAACAGCGCGCCCGTCACCGCGGCGACCCGCTGCCAGCATCCCAGAACCGTGAGGACGCCCACGATGACCTGGAAGAAGGCGATGACCAGGCCGGAGCCGACGGGGTGTTCCAGGGCGAACTGGCGGAGGGGCTCGGCCACTTCCCACGGATGCAGGGTGTTGAGCCACTTCACCATCGAGCCGCGCTTGCCGCCGTCGAAGTAGACGGGGTCGCAGAGCTTGCCCATGCCGGCGTAGATGGAGATGAAGCCGAGGAAGACGCGCAGGGGGAGAAGGACGACGCCGAGGTTCATGCGGCGGCCGGGGTAATAGGCGTGCCGGGCCGGGTCGTCACCGCCGCCGGGCCGCTTGAGGGGCGTGTCGGTTGCGTGCGTGCCGTGCGGGTCTTCCTCGAACTCCTCGTCGTCGTAGACGAGTTCCTCGTCGTATGCGCCCTCGACCGTGCGCATGTTGGGGAGGAGCCGGGTTTCGAGGGATTCGTGCGTGCGTTGGGGGCCCACGATCGGCGTTTCGACGGTCCGTGAGAACTCGTCGTCGTAGCCGTCGTCGTAGCCGCCCCCGTCGTAGCCGTCGTAGCCGCCGACATCGACCCGCGGGATGACCTGGGTGGCTCCGCCGAGGCCGGGGGCCGGCTCTTCGCCGTGGCGGACGCTGCCGTCCCGCACGGCCTGGAGCAGGCGGTGGGCGCCGGTGTCGTCGGGCGCGGACGTGCCGTTCCAGACGGCGACTCTGCGCCGGGCGCCGGGGGCCGCGGCCGCTCTGCCGGCCGCGCCCATGGCGGGGATGCGGGCGGTGTCCTCGGTGGCGCTCAAGTGCCGTGCGATCCTGGGGGATTTGGTGCGCCCGGTCGACGCGCCCAGCAGCACGCGGAAACTCGCGTGATTGACGATGATCTGCGCCGGATCGCTCGGCACCTTCACCATGCTCAGCGCGGGAGCGTCGTCGTAACCCGACGAGCGGTCCCCCGTGGGTGTGCGGGGTGTTCTGGTGTCCACGCTCAACTAACCGAGTGATGTGTGGTTAGGACACTGCCTTGACGGGCCGGATCTGTCCGGACCCCGTCAAGGATGCGCAGGTCGCACCACTGTCACCAGAATTAACCCGCACGGGTGACGCCGCGGATGCCTGTTCAGGCGCGTCGGCGAGCCGCCTCGTAGAGGACGATCCCGGCCGCCACACCGGCGTTGAGCGACTCGGCTCCGCCCGGCATCGGGATGCGTACGCGGTAGTCGCACGTCTCGCCGACCAGGCGGGACAGGCCCTTGCCCTCGCTGCCCACGACGATGACGACCGGGCCGTCCAGGGCCTCCAGGTCACCGAGTTCGGCCTCACCGTCGGCGGCGAGGCCGACGACCGCGATGCCCGCCTTCTTGTACCCCTCCAGGGCGCGGGTCAGGTTCGTGGCGCGGGCGACCGGGGTGCGGGCCGCCGTGCCGGCGGACGTCTTCCAGGCGCCGGCCGTCATGCCGGCCGCTCGCCTCTCCGGTACGACGACGCCGTGGCCGCCGAAAGCGGAGACCGAGCGGACCACGGCACCCAGGTTGCGCGGGTCCGTCACGCCGTCGAGGGCGACGATGAGCGGGTCCTCGCCGTCGTCGTAGGCGGCGCTGGCCAGGTCCTCGGGGTGCGCGTACTCGTACGGCGGGACCTGGAGGACCAGGCCCTGGTGGTTGAGGCCGTTCGTCATGCGGTCCAGCTCGGGGCGCGGGGCCTCCATGAGGTTGATGCCGCCGCGCTCGGCGGCGAGCTGGAGGGCCTCGCGGACGCGCTCGTCGTTGTCGATGAACTGCTGGACGTAGAGGGTGGAGGCCGGGACGCCCTCGCGCAGTGCTTCGACGACCGGGTTGCGTCCTACGACCATCTCGGACGTGCCCTTGCCGCCGCGGCCGCGCGGTGCGGGACGGCGCGCGGCCTGCTTCGCCTTGGCGTTCGCGATGCGGTTCGCCTTGTGCTTCTTGCGCATCTCGGCGGGCGGGGTCGGGCCCTTGCCCTCGAGACCCTTGCGCCGCTGGCCGCCACTGCCGACCTGCGCGCCCTTCTTGCCGGACATGCGGCGGTTGTTCGCGGCCATGACCTACCTGTCTGTCGTGAAGCGTTCGTATGTACGTCTATGCAGTGTGCCGTCCGGAGGGCCGGGCGGCACAATCGATCTTCCGGAAACCGGAATCCGTCAGCGCGAGCCGAGGGTCCAGCGGGGGCCCTGCGGGCCGTCCTCGATCACCAGGCCCGACTGCTTCAGCTGGTCACGGATGGCGTCGGCGGTGGCCCAGTCCTTGCGGGAGCGGGCCGCCTCGCGCTGGTCGAGAACCATGCGGACCAGGGTGTCGACCACGCCGTGGAGGTCCTCGCCGCGGTCGGACTCGCCGGCCCAGTGCTCGTCGAGCGGGTCCAGGCCGAGGACGCCGAGCATGGCGCGGACCTCGGCGAGGCGGGCCACGGCGGCTTCCTTGTCGTCGGCGGCCAGCGCGCTGTTGCCCTGGCGGACGGTGGTGTGGACGACGGCCAGCGCCTGCGGGACGCCGAGGTCGTCGTCCATCGCCTCGGCGAACGCGAGCGGCACCTCGGGGGACGGCTCGACGACGTGCCCGGTCATCTCGACGACGCGTTGCACGAAGCCCTCGATGCGCGCGAACGCCGACTCGGCCTCGCGCAGGGCCTCCTCGCTGTACTCGATCGTCGAGCGGTAGTGCGGGGTGCCGAGGTAGTAGCGCAGGACGATCGGGCGCCACTGCTTGACCATCTCGGAGACGAGGACGGAGTTGCCGAGCGACTTCGACATCTTCTCGCCGCTCATCGTGACCCAGGCGTTGTGCACCCAGTACTGGGCGAAGTCGTCGCCGTAGGCCTTGGCCTGGGCGATCTCGTTCTCGTGGTGCGGGAAGATCAGGTCGAGTCCGCCGCCGTGGATGTCGAAGGCGGAGCCGAGGTACTTGTGCGCCATCGCCGAGCACTCCAGGTGCCAGCCGGGACGGCCGCGGCCCCACGGCGTCTCCCAGTCGGGCTCGCCGGGCTTGGCGGCCTTCCACATCGCGAAGTCGCGCGGGTCCCGCTTGCCGGTGATGCCCTCCTCGGTGGGCTGCCGCATCTCGTCGAGGTCCTGCCGGGACAGCTCCAGGTAGGAGGGCCAGGACCGGACGTCGAAGTAGACGCTGCCGTCCGCCTCGTAGGCGTGTCCGCGCTCGATGAGCCCGCGCATCATCTCGACCATCTCGGTGACATGGCCGGTGGCGCGGGGCTCGTACGTCGGCGGGAGGCAGCCGAGGGCGGTGTAGCCGTCGGTGAAGGCCCGCTCGTTCTCGTAGCCGATGGACCACCAGGGGCGGTTCTGCTGCTCCGCCTTCCAGATGATCTTGTCGTCGATGTCCGTGACGTTCCGGATGAACGTGACGTCGTAGCCGCGGTACTCGAACCAGCGGCGCATGATGTCGAAGTTGAGCCCGGAGCGAATGTGCCCGATGTGCGGTGCGGCCTGCACGGTGGCGCCACAGAGGTAGATCGAGACACAGCCCGGCTGAAGCGGGGCGAAGTCACGGATCTGCCGGGCGCTGGTGTCGTACAGGCGAATAGTCACGACACCAGGGTAGTGGGCGGATGGTAGTGCCTGGTGCGTAAGTGCGGTTTGGCCGTTCGTGGTCACTCGCGGGCCGATGGGGGCCGGTCGGGCCCGTGCTGAAACGGCCCGCCGGGCGGCCTCAGCCGACCCGGACCACCAGCGCCGTCGCCACCGCCATGAGCCCCTCGTCGCGGCCCGGGAAGCCCAAGCCGTCCGTGGTCGCGCCCGACACCGACACCGGGGCTCCGGCCGCCTCCGAGAGGATCTTCTGCGCCTCGTCGCGGCGCTTGCCGATCTTGGGGCGGGGGCCGACGACCTGGACCGCGACGTTGCCGATCCGGAAGCCCGCCTCGCGGACGATCCGGGCCGCCTCGGTGAGCAGTACGACGCCGGGGGCGCCGGACCACTCGGGGCGCCCGGTGCCGAAGTGCTGTCCCAGGTCGCCGAGGCCGGCCGCCGAGAACAGCGCGTTGCACGCGGCGTGTGCGACGACGTCCGCGTCGGAGTGGCCGGCGAGGCCCGGTCCCTCGCCCTCCCACTTCAGGCCCGCGCACCACAGCTCGCGGCCCTCCTCGAAGGCGTGGATGTCGGTGCCGATGCCGACCTGGGGAAGGATCACGGGCTGCTCAGAAGCCATCGTTCAGCCTCCGGCGCGCCAGAACCGCCTCGGCCAGGACCAGGTCCAGCGGGCGCGTGACCTTGAAGGCCTCCTCGTGGCCGGGCACGACCACGACGGTCAGGCCGAGCTGCTCGACCATGCTCGCGTCGTCGGTGACGTCGTCGGTCACCGTCTCGTGCGCACGGATCAGCGTCGCGCGGTCGAAGCCCTGCGGAGTCTGTACGGCACGCAGGCGGGCGCGCTGCGGGGTGGCCACCACCGGTTCGGGCTCGCCCGTGACGGCGGCCGGCTCGACCTCCTTGACGGTGTCCGCGAGCGGCAGCGCGGGAACCACGGCCTGCGCCCCGTCCCGTACCGCCTCGATCACCGCGTCCACCGTGTCCACCGGCACCAGCGGGCGGGCCGCGTCGTGCACCAGGACGATGTCGTGCTCCGGCGGCAGCGCGTCCAGGCCGAGCTTCACGGACTCCTGGCGGGTCTCGCCGCCGGGGACCACCAGGAAGTCGGTGCGCTCGGGCAGCGCGTGCGCGTCGAGCAGGCTCTTGACCTCGGCGGCGCCGTCGGGCGGGGCCACGACGACCACGAGGGAGACGGCCCGGGAGGCGGCCATCGCACGCACGGCGTGGATGAGCATGGGCGTGCCGTTCAGCGCGCGAAGCGCTTTGGGGGCGCCCGGACCGAGGCGTACGCCCTTTCCGGCGGCCGGGATCACGACGGCGGTACGGGCCCCGGCACGTGTGTCCGCGGGGACACCCGTGGGCGAAGGACGCGAAACGTCAGACATCGGTTCCTGTCAGGTTTGTGTGCTCTGCCTACGTGGGTATGGCCTCAAGCGTGCCGGGTGGGCCTTTCTTGACCGAACCCTTCCGTGACATCGGTCGAGTCGGCTGCCCGGACCCGGCACACCAAGTATCGGGGGCGCCCCCGAGGTAGGACGTACCGCGCCTGTGAGCGAACATGCCGCAGCGCCCGGCGACAGCAATTACGTCATCGGGCACCGCGGCACTTCTTTGAAAAAAATCAGCACACTGCCGAAACCACTGTGCTGAAACTGAGGCGGATGTACCGCGTCAGGACGCGAGGACCTCGTCGAGCAGCGCCTCGGCCTTGTCCTCGTTGGTGTTCTCCGCAAGAGCGAGCTCGCTCACCAGGATCTGGCGGGCCTTGGCGAGCATGCGCTTCTCACCGGCGGAGAGTCCGCGCTCGCGCTCACGACGCCACAGGTCACGCACGACTTCCGCGACCTTGATGACATCGCCGGAGGCGAGCTTCTCCAGATTTGCCTTGTATCGACGCGACCAGTTCGTGGGCTCCTCGGCGTACGGCGCGCGCAGCACCTCGAAGACCCGGTCCAGCCCGTCCTGACCGACCACATCACGCACGCCGACGAACTCCGCATTGTCCGCTGGCACACGTACCGTCAGGTCACCCTGGGCGACCTTCAGCACCAAGTAGGTCTTGTCCACGCCTTTGATCTGGCGAGTTTCGATGGCCTCGATCAGCGCGGCCCCGTGATGGGGATAGACCACGGTGTCGCCAACCTTGAACGTCATGTGACAGGTACCCCTTCCGTGGCTATCCAGGGTAACACGGAAACTGCGGGTTCTGAATGGCGTTTTCGCAGGTCAGGGCATATCTCGGGGCTTGACAACTCCAACAGGAACGTGCTGCGCGGGCCGAGCGGAAGAAAGTATTCGCAGGTGGGAGCGGCTCTGCGGGCGAGGTGAAACGCGTACGTTACGCACATCCAGGGGCGCCTCCGAGTGGCCGAACATCCACATATGTCCGGTTCCAAGTGTGCGACTTCCGCTACTCCGTTCGGCGTCCCGAGTCACCTCCCCGGTGAATCCGGAATTGATCACAGCCAGGTCGGCGACACATCCGGTGATCAATTCCGGGAGGGTCGCGCATTCCTTCACTGAAATTTTGCGGGGGACTTGCGAGACGTCTTATGTGAATGACGGACAGAGGTCCGGGCAAAGTGACCAGCGGGCCACTTGCGGGTGAAGGAACAGGTGGCGGAAGGGGCGCTTCGGACGTACTTCGTCGTCTCGTCGCCGCTCGGGGGAGGGTCGGGTGCGGTCGCACGGGAACGGCTCGGTAACCTAAGGCCGCTGACAGACACTTAGGGCGGCTTCAAGCGCCCCCCGTTCGAGTCAAGGAGTTGCCGCCGCCGTGAGCAGCAGCCTTCGACGCGGCGCCCTCGCTGCCGCCGCCATCACGTTCTCGATCGCCGCGCTCTCCGCGTGTGCGGCCGGCAACAACGCGCAGACCCTGGAGATCAAGCCGGACAACGCAGCCACCAGCGTCGGCGACATCAAGATCCAGAACGCCATCGTCATCACTCAGCCCGACCTGGAGTCGACCGGCCCGGCCGCGATCTCCGCGACCCTGTTCAACTCCGGCAGCTCCGCGCAGAGGCTGGACTCGATCAAGGTGGACGGCACCTCCAAGAGTGCCGAGCTCAAGCCCGCCAAGGGCGGCAGCCTGACCATCCCGGCCGGCGGTTCGCTGATCATCGGCGGCAAGGACAACGCCGCCGCCGTGCTGCCCAGCAGCCGCGAGGCCGTCCAGGACGGCAACGCGCAGCGGATCACCTTCACCTTCAGCAAGACCGGCGACGTGAGCCTGCGCGCGTTCGTCGTGCCCGCCGAGCACTACTTCGAGAGCTGGGGCCCGACCGAGGTCCCGGCGACGCCGGGCACCACGTCCTCCCCGACCGGAACCCCGGCCGAGGGCGCGGAGGCCACCCCGACCGACGGTGCGTCCGGGAACGCGACGGAGACCGGCGGGGCGGCCGGTGACGGGGCAGGGGCCGGCACCACGGTGACCCCGAGCGACAGCGCCTCGCAGACGGTCGCCGGGCACTGAGCGGCCGTACGGCACCGGATCGTCGTACGGCACCTGCACAGTCGTAGAAAAAGGGCGGGACCCCCGGAATCGGGGGTCCCGCCCTTCGACGTACGTGGCGACCGTGTCTCGTTCCCCACGGCCGCGTCCGTGCCACGGCCGCGGTTTACGGCTCGAACTTGTAGCCGAGGCCGCGGACCGTCACCAGGTACCGCGGCGCGCCCGGGTCCGGCTCGATCTTGGCGCGCAGGCGCTTGACGTGGACGTCCAGGGTCTTGGTGTCGCCGACGTAGTCGGCACCCCACACGCGGTCGATGAGCTGCATACGGGTCAGGACGCGGCCCGCGTTGCGCAGGAGCATCTCCAGGAGGTCGAACTCCTTGAGCGGGAGGTCGACCTTGGAGCCGGAGACCGTGACCACGTGGCGGTCGACGTCCATCCGGACCGGGCCCGCCTCCAGGGCGGCCGGGGTCACCTCCTCCGGCTCGCCACGGCGGCGCAGGACGGCCCGGATACGGGCGACCAGCTCGCGCGAGGAGAACGGCTTGGTGACGTAGTCATCGGCTCCTATTTCCAGGCCGACCACCTTGTCGATCTCGCTGTCCTTGGCGGTGACCATGATCACCGGGACGTTGGATCGGCCGCGCAGCTGGCGGCAGACCTCGGTGCCCGGCAGGCCGGGCAGCATCAGGTCGAGGAGGACGAGGTCGGCGCCGTTGCGCTCGAACTCGTCGAGTCCGTCGGGCCCGGTGGTCGCGACGGCGACCTCGAAGCCCTCTTTGCGGAGCATGTACGACAGGGCGTCGGAGAAGGACTCCTCGTCCTCGACGACGAGCACACGGGTCACGGAAGGACCTCCGGGGCGGAAAGCGTTTCGTACGCGGTTGAGTCAGCGAGTGAGTCTGGCGTTGTGCGGCGATGGGATGGAGCGGCGGACTGCCCGGCCTCGTCGTCGAGATCGGGGTGCTGTTGTGCGCGGTCGCGGGCCGCACCCGCCTCCGGCAGCCGCAGGGTGAACGTGGAGCCCTGTCCCTCGGAGCTCCACACCGTGACCTCCCCGCTGTGTGAGGCGGCCACGTGTTTGACGATCGCGAGACCGAGGCCGGTGCCGCCTGTGGCACGGGAACGGGCCGGATCCACGCGGTAGAAGCGCTCGAAGATGCGCTCCTTGTCCTTGTCCGAGATGCCGATGCCCTGGTCGGTCACGGCGATCTCGATATTGTCCCCGCCCGGGGCGTTGACCCGGCGCGCGGCGATGCCGACGCGGGTGCGGGCGGGCGAGTAGTTGACGGCGTTCTCGACGAGGTTGCCGAGCGCGGCGGCGAGCTGGCCGCGGTTGCCCCAGATGCTGAGTTCGGTGGTGCCGCCCGCCCGTCGCCCGCCACCACCCTGATCGGGCGATTCGGGCGCCCATACATTCGAGGCCATGGTGATCTGCTTCGTCCCGGCGGCGTGCCGGCAGCGGTCCATGGCCTCGGCGACGAGCTCGTCGACGCGGACGGGCTCGGCGTCCTCCAGCGGGTCGTCGTTCTGCACCCGGGAGAGGTCGATCAGTTCCTGCACCAGGTTGGTCAGCCGGGTCGCCTCGATCTGCATGCGCCCGGCGAAGCGCTGCACGGCCTCCGGGTCGTCGGAGGCGTCCATGACGGCCTCGGACAGCAGGGAGAGCGCGCCGACCGGCGTCTTCAGCTCATGGCTGACGTTCGCGACGAAGTCACGCCGCACGGCCTCTATCCGCCGGGCCTCGGTGAGGTCCTCGACGAGGAGGAGGACGAGACGGGAGCCGAGGGGCGCGACGCGAGCGGACACGGCGAGGGCCTCGCCGCGTCCGGTGCCACGCCTGGGCAGATCCAGTTCGACCTGCCGTATCTCGCCGTCTCGTCTGGTGTCCCGGGCCATCTGGAGCATGGGCTCGACGGAGAGCTTGCCGCCGCGCACCAGACCGAGGGCGTACGCCGCCGAGCTTGCCTTGACGACGGCGTCCCCCTCGTCGAGTACGACGGCGGAGGAGCGCAGCACCGACAGGACCGTGTCCACGCCTGGAGGCAGGACCGGGTCGGTGTGCAGAGAGGTTCGGGTGGGTCGCTTCAGGTCGCGTTCGCTCCAGCGGAACGCCAGCATGGCGATGACACCGGTAAGCACCCCGGCGATCGCTGCCGCTGCGGCGACCGCCGCGTTCACGTCCATGCACCCAGGTTAGGCATGACGCAGGCAGTGGCCACAGCCGTCGGAGTGCGACCTCGAACACTCGTCGCCCAGAGTTCACCTTGGAGCCAGTGCTGGTTCATTTGGGGTGGCGGAAACGGACGCGTACGGGCCGGATCGTGGATGCGTGCGGTTCGCACAGGCGGTTTAGCGTGGGATCACACTGGCGGTTTCACGACAGTCCGACTGACGTTTTCGCGACAGCCTTACTGTCGGAGGGCATGACGGTAAGACTTCCGGTTCAACGGGATACGACAAGATCCGACGACAGGACTGCCGGTCGGACGACAGTCTCCTGGCCCCGGAACCCCTGAGGCATACGTAAGAGAGGGACCCTGATGCGGGACGCGTACCACGAGGAACTGGACTCGATCGGCGACGGTCTGGTGGATATGGCCCGGCTGGTCGGCTCGGCGATCGGGCGTGCCACGACGGCGATCCTCGACTCCGACCTGAAGCTCGCCGAGAGCGTGATCGAGGCCGACCAGCGGGTCGACGACCTCCAGCACGACCTGGAGGCCCGGGCCATAGCCCTGCTGGCGCGCCAGCAGCCGGTGGCGACGGATCTCCGTATCGTCGTCACCTCGCTGCGGATGTCGGCGGACCTGGAGCGGTCGGGCGACCTGGCCCAGCACGTCGCGAAGCTCGCCCGGCTCCGCTTCCCGGAGCGCGCGATCCCGCACGACCTGCACGCGACCATCCTGGAGATGGGCCAGCTCGCGCAGCGCCTGATGGCGAAGGCCGCCGAGGTGATCACCACCAAGGACGTCGACCTGGCGATGCAGCTGGAGCAGGACGACGACGAGATGGACCTGCTGCACCGCACCCTCTTCCAGCACCTGCTGGACGACCGCTGGAAGCACGGCATCGAGACGGCGGTGGACGTCACCCTGCTCGGCCGCTACTACGAGCGGTACGCCGACCACGCGGTGGCGGTCGCCAAGCGCGTGGTGTTCCTGGTGACGGGCGAGCACGCGGACGAGCTGCAGCAGGACATCCAGCCGGACATCCAGCCGGTTTCGGACGCCGAGGGCGTCTGAGTCGTACGCCGGGGGTGTGCGGGGAGTGCGGGGGCCTGTCCGGGGCGTGAGTGGAGCCTCCGTGCGCCGTTGATGCGCCCAGCGGGGCGGGCATGGAATGGGCACAGGCATCAGCCCCGAGGAGGGACCATGGCCGAATCCCCCAGCACTCCCGGTACGACCCCCGACCCCACCCAGGAACGCCCGACCGAACAGCCCGCCGACATCAGGAGCCTCCCGCTCTTCGCCGCCTGCGGCTGCGGCTCCGGCTGTGGGTGCGGGTGCCAGTCGGGGAACCCTTGCCAGTGCGGGTGAGGCTGAAGGGGTAGCACGCAGAGGTGACGCGGCGTACGGCGCCGTGGATCCGGTACGACGGTTGGGGCCCCGGTGCGGATGTCGCGGCGGGGCCCTTTGCCGTGTGCGCGGGCCTCCCGTGCTGGGGCTTCTTCCGTGCGCGGTCTCCAGTCGAGGGTTGCACAGCCCGCGTCTAGGATGGGGCGTATCGCCCCATAGAGGGCTTGACCGGGGCTTCGCCCAGAGCCCCGGCCCGCGGCGGCGTCGACGCCCGCAGGGCAGTCACCACGCGTCCGCCGCTCTTTACTTCGGGCTTCTCCGCACTGCCAGGAGCATTGCCATGACTGCTCAAGCGCAATCTGCCTCGATCATCCTGGAGCGCCCGGCGCAGGAGCTGGCCGACGCGACCTCGCACCATCCGTTCCTGTACGAACTCAAGCCGGTCGAAGCACGCAAGGTCCTCGACGACCTGCAGGCCGCGCCGGTCGACAAGCTGCCGGTCGACGAGGAGTGGATCACCGTGCCGGCCGCCGTGGGCGACGTACGGGTGCGCATAGTCAAACCGCAGGGCGCCACCGGAACCCTGCCCGTCGTGCTGTACATGCACGGCGGCGGCTGGGTGCTGGGCAACGCCGCCACCCATGACCGCCTGGTACGGGAGTTGGCGGTCGGCGCCGACGCGGCGGTGGTCTTCGTGGAGTACACGGCCTCACCGGAGGCCCACTACCCCGTGGCCATCGAGCAGGGCTACGCCACCGCACAGTGGATCAAGCGTGAGGGAGCGTCCAAAGGCCTGGACGCCGGGCGCATGGCAGTGGCCGGCGACTCGGTCGGCGGGAACATGACGGCCGCGCTCGCCCTGATGGCCAAGGAACGCGGCGACGTCAGCTTCGTGCAGCAGTCGATGTACTACCCGGTGACGGACGCGGCCATGGACACCGGGTCCTACGAGCAGTTCGACACCGGCTACTACCTCAGCCGCAAGGCCATGGAGTGGTTCTGGGACGCCTACACCACCGACCCGAACCAGCGAGCGGAGATCACCGCCTCTCCCAACCGCGCCACCACCGAGCAACTCGGCGGTCTGCCGCCGGCCCTGCTGATCGTGGACGAGGCCGACGTGCTGCGCGACGAGGGCGAGGCCTACGCCGCCAAGCTGCGCGCGGCGAACGTCCCTGTCACAACGGTGCGCTACGACGGTGCGGTGCACGACTTCATGATGATCAACTCGCTCAGCCAGACCAGGGCGACCCGAGCAGCCGTGGACCAGGCCATCTCGCTGCTGCGGGATGCCCTTGGGACCGCTGCCCACTGACGGACACCGGCGGCTGCACGAGCCCGCACTCCCGGCCGGAACGCGAGGAACCCCATGACTCTGCAGCCGATCGTCCCGCCCGAAGAGTGGGAGGCAGCTCGACAGGAACTCCTGGTCCAGGAGAAAGCGCTCATGAAGGAGCGCGACGCCCTCGCCGCGAAGCGTCGGCGGATGCCGTGGATGGCGGTGGACAAGGAGTACCGGTTCGAGGGCGCGGCCGGCGGACTGAGCCTGCTCGACCTGTTCGAGGGTCGTCGACAGCTGATCGTGTACCGGGCGTTCTACGCGCCGGACGTGACGACCTATCCGTCGACGGGCGGCTCGTATCCGGAGCGGGCGTGCGACGGCTGCTCGTTCGTCGCCGACCAGGTGGCGCACCCGGCACATCTCAACGCGCGGGACACGACGTTGGCCTTCGTGTCGCGTGCGCCGCAGGCCGACATTCGAGGGTTGCAGGAGCGCATGGGATGGCAGCTCATCCCTTGGTACACCGTGACCGACGACTTCGACACCGACTTCGGCGTCGACCAGATGCACGGGACCAACGCGTTCATCCGCGACGGCGACCGGATCTTCCGCACCTACTTCGTGTCCGACCGGGGCGACGAGCAGATGGGCAACACCTGGAACTACCTCGACATCACGGCGCTCGGACGACAGGAGGAATGGGAGGACTCACCGCAGGGCTATCCGCAGACGCCGCCGTATCTCTGGTGGAACTACCACGACAGGTACGGCGCGACCCCTATTTCGGATGGGGATTAGGGGTTGCGGATGGGGACTGGAGGCCCAGGGCCCCTCAGTGGCCCAGGCCCGAAAATGCCCCTGAGCCGCGCGCCTTTGCGCAGCTCAGGGGCATGATCTTGGGGCCTACTTCTTCTTGCCCTGGTTCTTGACCGCCTCAATGGCCGCCGCAGCGGCCTCCGGGTCCAGGTACTTGCCCCCCGGCGTCACCGGGTTGAAGTCGGCGTCGAGTTCGTAGTACAGCGGGATGCCCGTCGGGATGTTCAGGCCCGCGATGTCGGCGTCGGAGATGCCGTCGAGGTGCTTGACGAGGGCGCGCAGCGAGTTGCCGTGGGCGGCGACCAGGACCGTGCGGCCGGTCAGGAGGTCGGGGACGATGCCGTCGTACCAGTACGGGAGCATGCGGACGACGACGTCCTTCAGGCACTCCGTGCGGGGGCGCAGCTCCGGGGGGATCGTCGCGTAGCGGGGGTCCGACGCCTGCGAGAACTCCGAGTCGTCGTCGAGCGGCGGAGGCGGGGTGTCGTAGGAACGGCGCCAGAGCATGAACTGCTCCTCGCCGAACTCGGCGAGGGTCTGGGCCTTGTCCTTGCCCTGGAGGGCACCGTAGTGGCGCTCGTTCAGGCGCCAGCTGCGGTGGACCGGGATCCAGTGGCGGTCGGCCGACTCCAGCGCCAGCTGGGCCGTGCGGATCGCCCGCTTCTGGAGGGACGTGTGGACCACGTCGGGGAGGAGATCGGCGTCCTTCAGGAGCTCGCCACCGCGGACTGCCTCCTTCTCGCCCTTCTCGTTGAGGTTGACGTCCACCCAGCCGGTGAACAGGTTCTTCGCGTTCCATTCGCTCTCGCCGTGGCGGAGGAGGATCAGCTTGTACGGTGCGTCGGCCATGCGTCCGAGCGTAATCCACGGCTTTCGCCGGGTGCGCCCCGCGCCCGAGGAGCGGACGGTTGACGGGATCTGTTAATTCAATGGTCCCCTCGGCAGACATGCTTGTAAGTTGCGGATACCTACTGAGCCACTTACATCCGGTTGCGCGCATCCGGGTACATCCGGGGGACCCCTATGCCACTCGCCGCCCTGAGACGTGCCACCCGGGAGACCGTCTCCGGGCTGCCCCGCGAGTTCTGGTGGCTGTGGACCAGCACATTGGTCAACCGGCTCGGGGCGTTCGTCGCCACCTTCATGGCCCTGTACCTCACCCTCGACCGCGGGTACTCCGCCACGTACGCCGGTCTCGTGGCCGCGCTGCACGGTCTCGGCGGGGTCGTCTCGTCGATCGGGGCCGGGGTCATGACCGACCGGCTCGGGCGGCGGCCCACCCTCCTCGTCGCCCAGGCGTCCACCGCCGTCTCCGTGGCCGTGCTCGGGTTCGTGCACCACCCCGTGGCCATCGCCGCCGTGGCGTTCGTCGTCGGTGCCGCCTCCAACGCCTCCCGCCCCGCGGTGCAGGCGATGATGGCCGACATCGTCCGGCCCGAGGACCGGGTGCGTGCCTTCTCCCTCAACTACTGGGCCATCAACCTCGGGTTCGCGATCTCCTCCATGGCCGCCGGCTTCATCGCCGAGGTCAGCTACCTCGCCGGGTTCCTGATCGAGGCGGGGATGACGGCCGTCTGCGCGGTCGTGGTGTTCGTCAAGCTCCCGGAGTCGCGGCCCGAGCGCACGAAGTCGGAGAAGGCGGGTGAGGACGAGGTGCGGCTCGGGACCGTACTGCGCGACCGGCGCTTCATGGGTGTCGTCGGGCTGTCCTTCCTCGTCGCCCTGATCTTCCAGCAGGGCTCGGTGGGCCTGCCGGTGGCCATGGGCGAAGCCGGGTTCTCCCCCGCCGACTACGGCTTCGCCATCGCCGTCAACGGTGTCCTGATCGTCGCGCTGCAGATCCCGGTCACCCGGTTCATCGAACGCCGGGACACCGCGCGGATCCTCATCGTCTCGTCCCTTCTCGCCGGGTACGGCTTCGGCCTCACCGCCTTCGCCGGGTCGGTCGGCGTCTTCGCGCTGACGGTGTGCGTGTGGACGCTGGGCGAGATGCTGAACGCGCCCACCCAGACCGGCCTCGTCGTGCGCCTCTCCCCCGCCCAGGGACGCGGGCGCTACCAGGGCATGTACACCCTGTCCTGGTCGGTCGCGGCCCTGGTCGCGCCCCTGATGTCCGGCCTCGTCATCGACCGCTTCGGCGCCGAGTGGCTGTGGGGCCTGTGCGCGGTCATCGGGACGGCGGCGGCGATCGGATACGGCACCCTGATGCGCCGCCTGTCCGCGGACGAACCGGCCACCGCCCGCAACCCGGCCGACGCGAAGCCGGAGGTCAGCCCGGCCGCCTGAGAAGCCGACCACGCGGAACGTCGGCGATGGAGGCGGCGGCTCGGCGATGCACGCGGCGGCCCGGGAATGCCCGCAGCCTCACGGATGCATCCGCGCCCCCTTGATCACCTTGTCCACCGCGTTCCTCGGCCCGTACACCGCCAGGCCCACCAGATCCAGCTCGCCCGTCGGCACCGCCCGTACCGCCGCCCGGTTGTCGCGGTCGTTGCCCGTCGTGAAGAGGTCGGAGGTGAAGAGCGCGCGCGGGAGGGAGCGTGAGAGGGCGCGGGTATGGGCCGCCGTCAGGGTCTCCTTGGTGCCCTCGAAGACCAGGACCGGCTGGCGGAACATCGGCAGGTAGGGCACGCCGTCCCCGTCCTCGTACGGCTCGCCGACCACCTCGGGAAGCTGCGTCCCCAGGCCGCTGACCAGGAACGCCGTGACGTTCAGCCGCTGCCAGGTCTCCAGGTCCTCGCGCAGCAGGACGGCGATCTTGGTGTCGAAGCGGACGGGTTCCGGGGTGCTCGTGCTCGTGTCGTTCATAGGGCGAGACTGGCGGCCGCCGTCCACCTGCGTCTTGTACGTTCTTTGCATGGCCGCCGCACGGGATCGCCAGGAAGTCTCCGCGTGGCGCCCCTCCGTTCCGGGCGTCACCGAGGTCTTCCACGCGCACTTCACCGAGTACGCGTACCCGATGCACGTGCACGAGGCGTGGACGCTGCTCATCGTCGACGACGGCGCCGTGCGCTACGACCTCGACCGCCATGAGCACGGCACCCCGCACGACACGGTGTCCCTCCTCCCGCCGCACGTCCCCCACAACGGCTCCCCCGCCACCCCGCACGGCTTCCGCAAGCGGGTCCTGTACCTGGACGGCACCCGGCTGGGGGACGACCTGATCGGGCCGGCCGTGGACTCCCCCGACCTGCGCGACCCCGTCCTGCGGCTGCGCGTCGGCCAGTTGCACGCCGCCCTCGCGCAGGCCGGCGACGAGCTGGAGGCGGACAGCAGGCTCACCCTCATCGGCGACCGGCTGCGCGCCCACCTGCGGCCGAGGACCCCGGCGGACATCCCGCGGCGCGACCCCGCCCTCGCCCGCCGGCTGCGTGAACTCCTCGACGAGCGTGTCGTCCAGGGCATCGCCCTCGACGAGGCCGCCGGGCTCGTCCAGGCTCATCCCGCCCATCTCGTACGGTCGTTCAGCAGCGCATACGGCATCGCCCCGCACCAGTACCTGATGTCCCGCCGCGTCGACCGAGCCCGCCGGCTGCTGCTGGAGGGGTGGTCGCCGGCCGATGTCGCCGCCGCGACCGGGTTCTACGACCAGTCCCATCTCACCCGGCACTTCCGGAAGCTGGTGGGCGTCCCGCCGGGGCGCTATCGCAGCAGCTCGCGCTGAGCGTCGTACAGGTTGCGCGGGCGTACGACGTCCGTGGTGCCGTACAGCTCCAGTCGGGAGTGCAGGTCGCCCGCGAGGTCGGGTACGTCGATCTGGTCGAACTCCCTGACCTCGTTCAGGCCGACGGTGGCGGAGTACGGCGCCAGGCCGTCGAGGCGGATCATGCCCGCGCGGCCGTTGGTCACCCGGACGTTCCAGTGCGTGAACCGCGCTCCGAACAGCGGGCCCGCGCTCGCGTCGCCGCCGTGGCGGCCGTCGTTGTGGACGGTGATGTCGGTGCGGACGTTGGCGAAGGGCAGGCCGCGGTGGCTGTCGAACGTGCCCATCCGCATGTCGCCGCGTGACCAGACGTTGTGGGAGGACAGGCCCTCCACGTTGATGCCGTGCACCTGGGTGCCGGAGGGGGCCGGGGTCGTGCGGGCCTCGATCGTGAAGTCCTCGATCAGGTTGTCGTGCGAGCCCTCGCGGCAGAAGTAGGGGTGGTGGCTGCCACGGCCCGCCACGCGCGTGTGCCGGAGCGTGCAGGCGGAGGCGGCCACCAGGCCGAAGCCGTTGTCGACGTGGCGAACGGTCACGTCGTCCGCCCAGCAGTCGTAGGCGCACTGGAAGACGACGCCGTTGTGGCCCTTGTCGAGGAGGTGGGGCTGCTGGGGGGTCTCGGTCGCCTCCAGGGTCAGTCCCTCGACGCCTGATCCCGTCAACTCCTGCACATGTGTGGTCAGTTGAGGATCCCACTCCGGGCGCACGTCGAGCGGGAGCGGGCGTTCGAGCGTGACCCTGCGGCCGTGGACGCGGGTGATGCGGACCGGCCATTCGTAGGGGACGTACGACGTCAGCTTCGTCTTGTCGTCCCAGGTGTACGCCTCGGAGCCCGGGCCGCCGCCGCACATGTGCTCCAGGAGGGTGTGGGCGGCGTCGTCGGCCAGGCGGAGGAGGACCAGGGCGCCGGGGCGGAGTGCCGACGGGTCCTTGACCGTGACGGTCAGGTCGCCCTGCCGCGCCGGCTCGACCCTCGTCAGCGGGCGCCACTCGTCGCGCCGGTTGCCCGTCCAGCCCTCGAAGGGCCAGGCCTTCGCCCTGATGGCTGCGACCAGGGAGTCCCAACGGGCCGCCGGGGCCAGCCAGATGAGGCCGCCCGCCCAGGACCAGGACGACTTGTCGCCGCCGTAGCGGGAGCCGTAGACGCCGATCAGTTCGGTGAGGTTCTTCGTCGCGAAGAGCGTCGTATGGCCGCTGCCGGCGCCGCGGAGGACCACGTTCGAGTGGCCGATGCGGATCACGTCGTCGATGCGGAACGTGCCGGGCGGGATGGTGACCGTGCCACCGCCGGCCCTTCCGGCGGCGGCGATGGCACGGTTGATCGCGGGGGCGGAGTCGGTCTCGCCGTCCGCCACGGCACCGAAGTCGCGTACGTCGGCGACGGCTCGGGGGCGGGGGAGGCGGCGCGCTCCGCCGCGGTGGCCGGCCCTGCCGATGTAGGGGATCTGGGGGTGGGTGAGGGGGGTGCGGGTGAACTCGCGCCAGAGGGGCGGGACTTCTGCGGTGGCTGCGGCTGCGGCCATCTGTACGGTGCCGGTCTTCGTGCCGACCGCCGTGCCGGTCGTCGCGCCGGTTGCCGTACCGGTCGTCGCGCCGAGTGCCACGGCCGTGGTCCCGATGAGCAGGGTCCGTCTGGTGAGATGCGCATTGCCCATGCGTCCGTACGCCCTTCCATGCGGCTCTTCATGGATGTGAACGACGTTCATAAGTGCGGTGGCCGTGAGCATGCCACGGCCCCCTCGGGGTGGGGAAGGGGTCGTGCAGGGTGAGTTGGTGTGGACCTTTGCGCCGGTCTCAGCCGGACGCAGTCGGGCGCTGCGTCAGTCCGTCGGGCGCTGGGTCAGATGTGTGAACGCGTCCAGGTTCCGCGTCGACTCGCCGCGTGCGACCCGCCACTCGAACTCCTTGCGGATCGCGGACGCGAAGCCCAGCTCGAGAAGGGTGTTGAAGGCGCCGTCCGCAGCCTCCAGGACCTGGCCGAGGAGGCGGTCGATCTCGTCGGGGGTGATGGCGGCGAGCGGCAGTTTGGCGGTGACGTAGATGTCGCCGAGCGGGTCGACGGCGTAACTCACGCCGTAGAGCTTGAGGTTGCGCTCCAGGAGCCAGCGGTGGACGCCGGGCTCGTTCTCGTCGGGGTGGCGGATGACGAAGGCGTTGAGCGACAGGGAGTGGCGGCCGACGATCAGGGAGACGGTCGTCGAGAGCTTGCGGGTGCCGGGGAGCTTGACGACGTAGGTGCCGGGGGTGGGGGTCTCCCACTCCAGGTCGGCGTCCTTCAGGGCTGCCTCGACGACCTGCGATGCCTTCTGTACGTCAGCCATGGTGGGAGCGTACGCGACGCCGGTAGGCCTGGGTCGCTGCCGTGTAGACGTCCGCCGTGGCGGCCGCCGAGGTGTCCCAGCCGAAGGACTGGGCGTGCCGGGCGGCGGCCTCGCCCATCCGCGGGGACAGGTGCGGGTCGTCGGCGAAGGCGCGCAGCACGCGCGCGTACTCGGCCGGGTCGTGGCCCTGGACCAGGAAGCCGGTGCGGCCGTCCCTGACCGCCACCGGCAGACCGCCCACCGCGGCCGCCAGCACGGGTGTGCCGGCCGCCTGTGCCTCGATGGCCACCAGGCCGAACGATTCGCTGTACGACGGCATGACCAGCAGCGATGCCGCCCGGAACCAGTCCGCGAGCTGTTCCTGGCCGACGGGGGGACGGAACCGTACGACGTCCGCGATGCCCAGGCGTGCGGCCAGCTTCTGCAGGCCCTCGGGCTTGGCCATGCCGCTGCCGCTGGGGCCGCCGACGATCGGGACGTGGATACGGGAGCGCAGCTCGGGGTGCTCGTCCAGGAGCACCGCCACGGCCCGCAGGAGGATGTCCGGGGCCTTGAGGGGCTGGATGCGGCCCGCGAACAGCGGGATCAGGGCGTCCTGCGGGAGGCCCAGGCGGGCGCGGGCTGCGGCTCGGCCGTCGGCGGGCGAGAAGCGGGTGAGGTTCACGCCGGGGTGCACGACGGCGACCT
The DNA here is from genome assembly GCF_045162795.1 of Streptomyces sp. NBC_01017. Lineage (NCBI taxonomy): Bacteria > Bacillati > Actinomycetota > Actinomycetes > Kitasatosporales > Streptomycetaceae > Streptomyces > Streptomyces sp. NBC_01017. The sequence goes on along the minus strand of NZ_CP108683.1, from coordinate 5,931,523 downwards.
TGTCGGGGTCGGCGGCATAGTGCCGTACGAGTTCGTCGGCCTCCTCGGCCGTGTTGGCGATCAGGCGGTCGGCGGCCGTGACGATCTGGGTCTCGCCGATGACGCGGGCGGCGGGCTCGGGGCTGTCGCCGTCGGCCAGGTTGGCATTCTTGACCTTGGCCATGGTGTGCATGGCGTGCACCAGGGGGGCGCCCCAGCGCTGGGCGGCGAGCCAGCCGACGTGGCCGGAGAGCCAGTAGTGGGAGTGGACCAGGTCGTAGTAGCCGGGGCGGTGGCCGGCCCAGGCCTGCATCACGCCGTGCGTGAAGGCGCACAGCTGGGCGGGGAGGTCCTCCTTGTTGAGTCCCTCGTAGGGGCCCGCGTCGATGTGGCGGACCAGGACGCCGGGGGCGAGCTCGACGGTGGGCGGGAGGTCCGTGGCCGTCGTGCGCGTGAAGATCTCCACCTCGATGTTGATCGCGGCGAGGCGCTGCGCGAGCTCGACGATGTAGACGTTCATGCCGCCGGCGTCGCCGGTGCCGGGCTGGTGGAGCGGGGAGGTGTGCACGGAGAGCATGGCGACGCGGCGGGGGCGGCGGTGGAGCCTGAGTCGCGAGGGGGCCGCCGGGGAGCGGTGCCTGAGCCTGCTGACGTACTGGCTCACGTGGCGTTCCTCCTTGGCTACGGGCATGCCTGCTGGAGGGTGCGAGCGCCCTCCAAGGCGGTGCAACGCCGGAGGGAGGGGTTCCCATTCCTGGTGGGGTGGTTTTTGCCGAGGCATTACCGGGTGTCGCTCAACTGTTCGGGGTGTGGATGCGTGGGGGTGCGTGGCGGGGGGTCGGTGGCTGGTGCGGATGCCTGCGGCGGCCTGTGGCGGTTGGTGGGGGTTCGCGTCGCGCCTGCGAGTGCGTTGTGGGTCGGGGCCGCGCCGGGGGGTGTCCGTCCTCGGTCGGGCGGTTGCTGTCGGGCAAGAGGGGCTGTCTCTTGACGCCCGCCGCTGCGGGCGGACACCCCCCGGCACGGCCCCTGCTCGCCGTTGCGCCGGTGCGGGTGGCGTTCCGCCTGATGGCGGCCACTTACCCTCGTATGCATGACATCCCGCGCCTTCGCCCGCCCCGTGGGCACCGTTACGCGCGGGACCACGAATCCGAATCGGCTGCGCCGTATGGATCGCTGGATCGCCGTCACGCATGGCCCGGAGCTGCGGCGGGCCGGGGATGCCGTCGCGGTCGACCTCGGGTACGGCGCTGCTCCCTGGACGGCCGTGGAGTTGCTCGGCCGCCTGCGTTCCGTCGCGCCACACGCGCGTGTGGTCGGCGTGGAGATCGAGCCGGCACGGGTTGCGGCCGCGAAGCCGTATGAGCGGGAGGGGCTGGTCTTCCGGCACGGCGGGTTCGAGATCCCCGTCGTTCAGCGGCCTCTGCTCGTGCGCGCCGCCAACGTGCTGCGGCAGTACGAGGAGGATCGGGTCGCCGGGGTCTGGGAGCGGCTGTGTGCACGGCTTGCGCCGGCCGATCCGGTGACGGGGGCTCGTGGCGGACTGCTCGTGGAGGGGACCTGCGACGAGATCGGGCGCCGGCATGTGTGGGTCGCGCTCGGGCCGGAGGGGCCGCGTACGGTGACCTTCGCTACCCGGCTGGGCTCGCTGGAGCGGCCCTCGGACCTCGCCGAGCGGCTGCCGAAGGCACTGATCCATCGCAACGTCCCCGGCGAGCCGGTCCATGCCTTCCTGCGCGACTTCGACCGCGCCTGGGCGGCCGCAGCGCCTTACGCGTCGTACGGGGCACGCCAGCGGTGGATCCGCGCGGTGCGGGACCTCACGGCCGATTGGCCGGTGACGGACGGGCCGGCGCGGTGGCGGCAGGGGGAAGTGACGGTGCGGTGGGAGGCGTTGGCGCCGCGCGCGGGCGTTGGCGCCGGGGGCTGATTCGGGCCGGTGACTGACTTGACTGACTTGACTGACTATGCGGCGTCTGCGGGTCGCTGACTTACTACGCGTCTGCGCGCCGGCGGGCTTACGTGGCTTGCGGACCTACGTGGCTTGCGGGCTTACGTGGCTTGCGGGCTTACGTGGCTTGCGGACCTACGTGGCTTGCGGACTTACGCGGCTTGCGGACCTACGTGGCTGCGCGCCGGCGGCTTACGCCTCTACGCTCTGGCGGCCTGCGGGCCCACTCGCAGTCATACCGCCCGTCGTCGGCGACTGGCTCCACGGGCTTGCTCTCCGTTACGACACCTCGCCAGCCGACTCCGCGGGCGTACTCACCGTCACGCCCCTGGTGTCGAGTCCACGGGCGCGCTCACCGTCACGTCCCACCGGCTGACTGCACGCGCCTAGCCCCGCCACCCGACACTGCCGATTGACTCCCCCCGGGGCTGACCTCGCGGGCCGACCCTGCGGAACTGACTCCGGGACCTGACCCGTGGCCGGGCCCCGTGACCCGGCCCGGTCGACACGCTCCGCAGCCTGGCCCCGTCTCCTGACCCCACCGCCCCGACTCCGCACGCCCGCCCGGCCACCCCGCCCCGGCGCCGCCCGTCCCCCAACTCCCCCTGACTCACCGCCCCGGAAGGGGAACGATCTCCGGGAGTTGTTCGTCACAAAAGCGGGGAGATCGGCGTGACGAGGAGGGAACGGGGGGAAGCAGACCTCTGTCACTTTGCGCGTCGTCGTGGCACGATCCCCCGGACGTTCTATGTTACTGACGGGACATCAGTTTGGGGGAAGTGGTATGGGTTCGGGCAAGCGCGGCCTGATCGCAGTGGCTGTGACCGTCGTCTGTGCGGTCACCGTACTCGCGGCACCAGGCATGGCCTTCGCGGCACCCTCCCCCACTCCGAGCACGTCACCCTCCTCGTCGACGCCGGCCACCGTGTCGAACAAGGACCTTGAGGCCGTTCGCAAGAAGCTGGAGAAGCTCTACCACGACGCGGCCGTCGCCACCGACGAGTACAACGCCGCCGAGGAGGCGGCCGAGAAGCAGTCCGCCGAGATCGTCTCCCTGGCGAAGAAGATCGTCAAAGGTCAGGAGAGGCTCGCCGAGCTGAAGAAGCGCGCGGGCGCCGCGGCCGCCGCCCAGTACCGCTCCGGCGGGCTGCCCGACGAGGCGCACTTGATGCTCAGCGACGACCCGCAGGCGTTCCTCGACGGCACCGGCCGAGTGCTGCAGGGCCAGCGCGCGACCAAGGGGCTGCTCGCGGAAATGACCCGCACCCAGCAGGACTTGGAGCAGTACGCCAAGGACGCCTCCGCCCAGTGGCAGAAGCTGGAGGCGGGGCGCAAGGCCAAGGCCGCCGCCAAGAAGAAGATCAAGAAGCAGATCGCGGCGGCCGAAGAGCTCGAATCCCAGCTGGAGGAGGAGGAAAAGGAACGCCTCGCCGAGCTGGAGGAGCAGGCCGCGTACAAGGCCCAGACCGCCTGGCTGGACTCCGGCATCCTGAAGGACATCAAGGGCAAGGCCTCCGAAAAGGGCCGAGAGGCACTCGAGTACGCCACCGCCCAGTTGGGCAAACCGTACGAATGGGGTGCCGAGGGGCCCAAGACGTACGACTGTTCGGGCCTGACGTCACAGGCCTGGGCGAGCGCCGGGCGCGGGATTCCGCGGACCTCGCAGGAGCAGTGGAAGCAGCTCGAGCGCATCGACATCAAGGACATGCGCCCCGGCGACCTCATCATCTACAACGCCGACGCCAGCCATGTGGCCATGTACGTCGGCGACGGCGCGATCGTCCACGCCCCGCGCCCCGGGCGGACGGTGACGGTCGCGGGGGCCGGCACCATGCCGATCCTCGGGGTGGTTCGGCCCGATGCGTAGACATTGGGGCGACTTGTGATGTCTGGGGTGTACCGGTCGGCCCTGCGGGTGGATATGGGTGCTTATGGCGGGCGGTTCAGGGGACTTGTGACCGGGGACTCGTGACCCGCACCACGTGACCCACTCCACGTGGGATTGACGCCAAACCGTGCATCGACGTGACCTTCGTCATCCCCGCTCCTCGGCCACCCTGTCCAACTGCGGTACGGAACGCGGCATATGACAGTGGCCAGCTTCCATACGGCGTGCCCTACACCATTCCGCTGCGGCGCCGACAACCGCTATGGTCCCCGTCGGTGGATCGAGGTCCCTCGTTCGCACCATGCCCTCGGGGGGAGGGAAGGAACTCAAGACGATGCCCGTACCCATACCGCGGCAGAGAGCGATCCCGGCCGTGGAGAGTGGTCAGGCGCCGGCCGCGTCCCCAGGCGGCTCCTCCATGGAAGAGGCTCCGCGTAAGGAATCGAAGGTCGAGAACAACACCCACACCAATCTCACGCTGCTGCTGATCGAGGACGATCCCGGCGGCTCCACGGTCGTGCCCGAGATGCTCGACGCGGCCGGCAAGCCGATCCGTGTGCGCACCGCCCGCAACCTCACCGAGGCCGGACGGCTGCTCACCGACGACGTCCACTGCATCCTGCTGGACCTCGCGCTGCCCGCGCCCGGCCGGACCGGCGAGGAGGACGAGCTGGGTGTGCTCAAGCACGTACTGGAGCTCGCCCCCCGGCACGCCGTCCTCGCGCTCACCGCGTCCGGTGACGCCGAGCGCGGCGCTGAGGCCGTGCGCGTCGGTGCGCAGGACTACTTGTTCCGGGACGAGCTGGACGGGCGGCTGCTGAGCCGGGCGATCCGGTACGCGGTGGAGAGGAAACGTTCCGACACGGCCGAGCGACGGCTGGCCGAAGGCCGTCTGCGGGCCCAGGAGAACCGCCGTCTGGAGCGCGGTCTGCTGCCGACGCCGCTGCTGGAGGGCTCCTCGCTGCGGTTCGCCGCGCGCTACCGCCCGGGGCGGTCACGTGCCCTGCTCGGCGGTGACTTCTACGACGTCGTGCGCACCGCGGACGGCACGGTGCACGCCATGATCGGCGACGTCTGCGGCCATGGGCCCGACGAGGCCGCGCTCGGTGTGGAGCTGCGGATCGCCTGGCGGGCGCTGACGCTGGCGGGGCTGTGCGGGGACGAGCTGCTGGGCACACTGCAGCAGGTCCTTGAGCATGAGCGGGCCGACGACGAGATCTTCGCGACGCTGTGCACGGTGGATATCGCGCCGGACGGTCGGCGGGCCGGGCTGTGCCTGGCGGGTCACCCGTCGCCCCTGCTCGCCCGGCCGGGGCGGGCTGCGCGGCTGCTGCCGTACGACAACAACGGGCCCGCGCTCGGGCTGCTGTCCGGGGCCCGGTGGCCTCGGATGCAGGTGGAGCTGGGCGCGGAGTGGAGCCTGATGCTCTACACCGACGGCCTCATCGAGGGCCGGATCGGCGAGGGCCGGGAGCGGCTGGGGCAGGACGGGATGGTGGAGATGGTGCGGCGGCAGCTCGCGGAGGGGCTGCGCGGGGAGGCATTGCTGCGGGCCGCCGTCAATGAGGTCCGGAACCTCAATGGGGGCGAGCTGGCGGACGACGTGGCTGTGCTGTTGCTCGACCGGACGGTGTGAGCGCAGGCGCGTCGCAGGTGGGCGAGAGCGGGGCGCGCCGCGGGGGCTCTGTCGTCCGCCGACTGCCGGTGTGTGGTGGCTGGTCGCGCCCTCGCGGCGGAACCGCACATCGCTGCGGCCCCGCGCCCCTTACGGGGCGCTGCCGCTCGGGGTGTTGATCAGCGGCCGCCGTTCCACGGGCCGTAGGGGCCGTCGCTGCTGGAGCCGCCTTTTCTGCTGCGGCCGCCGCCGGGCAGGCTCTTGATCGCGGGGCGTACGTCCACCATGTACACGATCGTCGCGATGAGGCCGATGATCGGCAGGAACGACAGGATGTTGAAGATCAGGTTCACCACGAAGGCGAGCCCGAGGATGAGCAGCCAGAACGGCTTGGTCTTCTTGTCAGCCGCGCGGTAGGCGTCCTCACGGCGAGTGGCCGCATCGATCAGTGCGAAGCCGCTGAAAAGGATCAGGGCCATACTCAGCAGCCACATGAACCCCGCGAAGCCCTGCATCAGCACAACGTCCACCACCCGACTCGGCTCATACCTACGCGCTCACCGTACCCGCAACCGCAAGCCGGCTACCCGAACAACGGGCCGAGCACTCTGTAAGTGCCCGACCCGTGTCCTGCGGCCCCTTTTCACCCGCGCGTGTTACTTGGCGGGCGGCGTCGTCTTCTTGGCGACGGGCTTGCGCGCCGGAGCCTTCTTGGCGGCGGGCTTCTTCGCCGACGCGGCCTCGGCGGCGGGCTGGGTCTGGGCGGGCTTGGCCTCGGCCTTGTCCTCCTTGACCTCGACCGGCTCGGCCTTCGGCTCGACGACGATGGCGAGCTCCTCGATCTCCTCGGCGGCCTCGCCACGCCAGGTCTTCACGGTCTGCTCGCCGTGCTCGGCGACCTTCTCGTAGGCCTCGCGGGCCTTCACGGCGTACTCGGCGGCGACACCGATGGAGCGGAGTGCGAAGTCCTGGGCGCTCTCGCCGAACTTCCTCAGGTCGGCGTCGAGGCTGGTGCCGAGCTTCTTGACGTCCGCGTCCAGGTTGCTGCCGAACTTCTTGAAGTCGGCGTCCAGGCTGGTGACGAACTCGTTGACCTTGGTCTGGATGCTCTCCTGCGCCTCCTTGGCCTTGGCACCTGCCTCCTTGGCGCGGGCGGCGGCCTTGTCCTGGACGGCCTTGGGGTCGGTGTTGCGAACGGCCTCGAACCTGGCCGGCGCCTGGGAGCGCAGCTGCTCCACCAGGCTGGGCACCTTCCGGGCCTGCTGGAGGGCGAGGTCGGCGGTGCCGGCGGCGAAGTAGAGCGGGGTCGGGTCGCTGAGGGTCTTACGCAGGTCGTCGGTGATGGCCATGGTGGGTGGTCCTCCCGGGTTGCATTTCAGGTGAGGGTTTCGGGTCCCGCGGTCGGCCTGCCGGTGTGCGTGGTCAGCCGGCCGACTGCCGGGGGTTGTTCGGGTTCTCCGGGTCGGCGTCGCTGCCGTCGGACGTTTGAGTCGTGCGGGTCGTGCGGGTACGGCGCGCGGCGGGCTTACGGCCGCCGGCCTTGGCATTGCTGCCGTCCGTGCGGGTCTTACGGCGGCGGCGTACGGCGGCGTCACTGCCCTGAGCGTCCGCCGCGTCGTCGCTGTCGTTGTCGCCGTCGCCCTGGCCGTCGCTCTGCCGGGAGTCCACCGGACCGTGGTCCGTCGAGACGGCCTCGGCCGGCTCGACCGCTTCGACCGCCTCGATCACCTCGGCGGCCTCATGTGCCTCGTCGGTCTCGTCCGCCTCGGGGGGTATCCCGAACCCGTTCTCCTTGCGGAAGGATTCGTAGATCTGGAGCAGCACCTGCTTCTGCCGCTCGTTCAGCGTGGGATCGGCGATGATGACGGCGCGCGTCTCCACCTCGTCCCGGTCCCGCTCGGCGTCGAGGATGCCGGCCCGCACATACAGCGTCTCGGCGGAGATCCGCAGGGCCTTGGCGACCTGCTGCAGCACCTCCGCGCTCGGCTTGCGCAGCCCGCGCTCGATCTGGCTCAGATACGGATTGGACACCCCGGCGGCATCGGCGAGTTGCCGCAACGACAGCTGCGCATTGCGCCGCTGGTCGCGCAGGTACTCACCGAGATTGCCGACGTTGAGCGATGCCATGCCTCCACCTTGCCCCACCCTCGCTAACTATTGCAAGCACCTGCTTGCAAAAGTGCGCCACGCCACGTGACGGCCACTCAGATGGGCCTGTCGTCGATGCCCGTTCCCGGCTGCCCTGTCTCCGCGATGGCTGGTCGGCGTCGCACCGGAGGCCCAGGTGGATGTGCGCGAGGCCCTTGAGGCCACAGCCAGAGAGATCGAAGCTCTCCCGAGCCCCCGGTCAGCTTCTGACGATGCAGAAGGGATGCCCGGCCGGATCGGTGAGAACCCGCGCCCTGGCGGCATCGTGAGGCTGGTGATCCGGCTTGCCCGCGCCCAGTTCCAACAGCCGGGCCTCGGCCTCCTCCAGGTCCTCCTCGACCTTGAAGCAGATGTGAAGCTGCTGAGGGACGGTCTGGTCGGGCCAGCGCGGAGCCCGGTAGCCGTCGACCCGTTGGAAGCCGATGAAGAGTCCGTCCGCATGGTTGAGACCGGCGAAGTCGGCGTCCGACTTCGGGTGGGGTTCGAGGCCGGTGGCCTGCTGATAGAACGCCGCCAGAGCCAGCGGATCAGGGCAGTCGAGTGTGATCGCGCTCAACTTCATCTGCAGGGGCATGACACCTCCGGGCCGACCAGTGGGCTTCCCAATGAAGATCCCAGAATGGCATCTGCCGCACGCCGGGCCGTGAGCGCCGCCTGGCCGAAACCCACGCGGCACCCCCGCGGACATGCGGAATCATGAAGCATGCGACCGGATGGCTGGCACCTCACCGACGACGTCGACGACTTCCTCGCCCGAGCCGGAGGCTTCCTGCGCTCGCGGCCCGGCCCGCACGTCATGCAGTCGACGTGGGCCGAGAGGGTGCGGACGCGCGGGGCGGACGCCTTCGGCACCGAGGCCCCCGTCTTCGGCATGCTGGAGCAGGCGGGCGAGGTCCGCGCGACCTTCTACCACCTTCCGCCCCGTGGAATGGGCCTCTCCCCGCTCTCACCCGAGCAGGCCTACTCCCTCGCCGCCCACCTGGCCGCCCGCGGGCACCCCCTGCCCTCCGTCAACGCCGACCACGGCACCGCCACCGCTTTCGCCGAGGCCTGGCAGCGGCACACGGGGGCGACGGTGAAGCTCCGCGACACGCGGCTGCGTCTGTACCGCCTCGGCACGCTCACGCCACCGGAGCCGATGCCGACGGGCCGGGCCCGTGTCCTGGGCGAGCAGGACCTGGAACAAGTCATGTTCTGGTGCGGCGAGTTCGCCAAGGCCGTCGGGGAAGTCGTCTCCATCGACGCCGGCTCCTGGGCGGGCACGCGCTTCGCCGACAAGCGCTACACGCTCTGGGAGACCCCGGACGGCACTCCCGTCTCCATCGCGGGCCTGAACCCCTTGATCGGCGGCCAGATCCAGGTGGACATCGTCTACACCCCGGCCGACCTGCGCGGTCACGGCTACGCGGGCGCCGTGACGGCGGCGGTGAGCCGGGCCGCGCTGACCGCGGGCGCGAAGGACGTCGTCCTGTTCGCGGACCTGTCCAACCCCACGAGCAACGCCCTCTACCAGCGCCTCGGCTACCGCACGCTCACCGACTGGAGCGCGTACGACTTCTCATGACGGGGTGCGGAGCGTGCGTACCTGCGGTGACAGCAGGGCGGCCATGGTGGCCAGGACGATCAGGGCCGCGCAGCCTGCCAGAGCCGGGCCGGTGCCCACGGCCGCGGCGACGGGGCCGGCGACGAGCAGGCCGAGCGGGGCGAAGGCCAGGGAGCCGAACCAGTCGTAGGAACTGACGCGGGACAGCGCCCGTTCCGGGATCTCCCGCTGGATGGTGGTGGCCCACAGCACGCCGAAGACATCACTTGCTACCCCGGCGCCGAACATGGCCGCGGCGATCAGCCATACCGGGGCCTGGGCGCCGAGCAGGGCGATCGGCAGGGCGGCCGGAAATGTGCACAGCACGCCCACCAGAATGGGGCGTTTGACCCGCACGCGGGCCGCGAGTCCCGCGCCGGCGATGGTGCCCACGGCCTGGGCCCCCACGATCACCGACCATGCCCGAGCCCCGCCGAGATGCTGCTCGGCCGTCAGGGGGCCGAGCACCCCGACGTTGGCGTTGAGCGCGGCGACGACGACGGCGTACTGGGAGACCACGACCCACAGCCACTGCCGGGAGGCGAACTCCTGCCACCCCTCTCGCAGATCGGCCCAGCCCGACGCCCTCTTGCGCGGCCGCGCGGCCACCCGCAGCGGGGCGATCAGCGCGGCGCTGACGACGAAGGACGCCGCGTTGATCGCGAGTGCCCAGCCGGCGCCCACCAGTGCCACGGTCACCCCGGACAGCGTCAGGCCCAGCAGCAGGGAGCTGTTGGTGCCCATCCGCAGCAGCCCGTTGGCCCGCTGCAGGCGATCCGCGGGCACGATCAGCGGTACGAGGCCGTCCATCGCCGGGGCGAACAGGGCCGTCGCCGTGCCGGCCGCCACCGCGAGCAGGCACATCGCCACCAGCGGCGCGTGCCCCGTCAGCACCATGGCGGCCAGCCCCGCGTACGCCCCCGCCCCCAGTACGTCGGCCAGGACCATCAGTCCCGACCGCGACATCCGGTCCGCGATCACCCCGCCGGCCAGGATGAACACCAGCTGCGGCAACGCCTGGCAGGCCACCACCAGTGACAGCCGCCCTGCACCGGAGCCCGGCAGCGCAAGCACCGCGAACGCCAGCGCCACCCGCGCGAAACCGTTGCCCAGCACGGAAACGACCCGTGCGCAGGCGAGCCGGACGAACTGGGGGTCGCGCCACAGCGGCACCCGGGTCGAAGTCACCGTCACGGCCCGGCACCCTACGGCGGCCGACGCCGACGCCCGTCCCGAACCGGCCACGGAGGTGAACACCGGCTCCGGTCGACCTCCGTGTCACAGAACGGGCGGCCGACTCGTCCAAGGTTTCGTAGACGTATTCCGGAATCGGGACGGTGAGTGTCATGCGGGTGTTCGTGGCAGGTGGGACCGGGGTCATCGGGCGGCGGCTGGTGCCACTGCTCGTGGAGCGGGGGCATCAGGTGACGGCCACGACGACGAGCGCGGCCAAGCTGGGTCTGCTGAAGGAGATGGGCGCGGACGGGGTCGTGATGGACGGGCTCGATGGCGGGTCGGTCGGCGAGGCGGTGGCTGCGGCGCGGCCGGACGTGATCGTGCACCAGATGACGGCGATCTCCATGCCGCACTCCGGCAAGCCGGACATCAAGCACTTCGACCGATGGTTCGCCACCACCAACCGGCTGCGCACCGAGGGAACGGACCACCTGCTGGCCGCCGCCGAGGCGACCGGCGTCCCCCACTTCGTCGCGCAGAGCGCCGCCATCTGGAACGGCATCCGCGAGGGCGGCTGGGTGAAGACCGAGGAGGACCCGCTGCCGGTGGAGACGGGCAGGCTGCAGGCGCTCGCGGAGGGCATCCGCCACATCCAGGACGTCGTCCTCAAGGCCGACGGGACGGTCCTGCGCTACGGCGGGTTCTACGGCCCGGGCGCCACCGACGACCAGGTCGAACTCGTACGCAAGCGGCAGTTCCCGCTGGTCGGGGGCGGCACCGGCTACTGCTCCTGGGTGCATCTCGACGACGCGGCGAGCGCCACCGTACTGGCCGTGGAGCAGCAGGCGCGGGGCGTGTTCAACATCGTCGACGACGAACCGGCCCCGGCCAGTGAATGGCTGCCGTATCTGGCCGCCTGCGCGGGTGCGAAGCCTCCGCTGCGGGTGCCGAAGTGGCTGGCGCGGCTGCTGGCCGGCGAGGTGGCGGTGCTGATGATGACGGAGGGGCGCGGGTTCTCCAACGCCAAGGCCAGGCGGGAGCTCGGCTGGGAGCCGCGCCATCCCTCGTGGCGCCAGGGGTTCCGGGAGGAGCTGGCGCGGTCGTAGCCGCGGGCGCCGATACACACTTTTTTGTACGTACTTGGCAGCGCTCCACAGCCGTCCGACCCTGGAGGCAGGTGATCGACTTCCCCGTTCCTCTTCCTCAAGGGAGCTCCATCGTGGATACGTCCATGCCCGCATCGTCCGCCGTCACCGTGCTCGGTCTGGGGCCGATGGGACGGGCCCTGGCCGGCGCCTTCCTGGCCGGCGGTCTGCGGACCACCGTCTGGAACCGCACGCCGGGCAGGGACGGGGAGCTGCTCGGGCGTGGGGCGATCGGGGCGCTGTCGGCGGCGGAGGCGGTCGGTGCGAGTGAGCTGGTCGTCGTCTGCGTGGTGAACTACGACGCCGCCGACGCCGTCCTGCGGCAGGACGCCGTAACCGGCGCCCTCAAGGGCCGTACGGTCGTCAACCTGACCGCCGACACCCCGGCCCGCGCCCGGGACACGGCCGCGTGGGCGGACGCGCACGGCATCCGCTATCTGGACGGCGCGATCATGACGCCGGCCACGACCATCGGGACGTCCGACGCGGTGTTCCTGCACAGCGGCCCCGAGGACCTCTACCGCGAGCACCGGCCCGTCCTGGACGTGCTCGGCGGCACCCACACCCACCTGGGCGGGGACATCGGCCGGGCCGCCGCCTACGACGTCGCTCTGCTCGACATCTTCTGGACGGCCATGTCGGGCTACGCACACGCCCTGGCCGTGGCCCGGGCCGAGGGCATCACCGCGCGCGAGCTTGCCCCCTTCGCGCAGGGCATCGGCGCGATCCTGCCGCCGCTGTTCGAGGAGCTCGCGGGCGACGTCGACGACGGCACCTACTCCGGCGAGCTCAACCCGATCACGTCCGCCGTCTCCTCCATGGCCCACATCGTCCAGGCCTCCGAGTCCCACGGCATCGACGCGGGCGTCATGCGCGCGGCCGAGGGACAGGCCCGCAGGGTCATCGGGCTCGGGCACGGCACGGACGGCTTCATCCGGGTCGCCGAGCTGCTGGGGCGCCGCTCCCAGGCGGGATGACCCACCTCTCCAGTACGTCGAAGTCCCGTTCGGTGAGCCCGTAGCGGTGGTCGACGCGGTGCAGGAGGGCGGGCGCGCGATGGTGGGCGGCCACCCAGGCGCGGTCGGTGTCGGTGATCTCGTCGTCGAGCCAGAGGAACGGGCGGCCGGCGGCCCAGGACACCAGGGGCCGCGTCTTCCAGTGCAGACCGCGGGGCCGGCCGGGCTCGCGACCGGAACCGGCGTCGGAGCCGGAGCCGGGCTCGTCGGGCTCGTCGGGCTCGTCCGGCCAGTCCATCACCGGCAGCGGGGGCAGGCCCAGCCACGGGGCGATGGCGGTGTTCGCGTCGTCCAGCCAGGTCGTGGCCCACACCAGCTCGCAGCCGAAGCCGGCGAGACGCGCCAGACGGCCGCCGAGTGCCGGGTCGATTCGGGCGAGGAGGGGGTGGTCGGCGCTCTGCGGCAGGACGCGGACCGGCTCGTACAGCTGGTACGGCCGGTCCGCCCCGAAGGGGATCAGCGTTCCGTCGACGTCCAGGAAGAGAAGCATCAGAAAAAGGATCTACCCCGGCCGGGGTGCTGCGCTACTGTCGGCTGCATGACTGCCGGGTCGGCCTTGTGCCGTGATCGAGTTGGGTGTTGCCCGGCCTCTGAGTGAGGCTGCGGCGGCGGGCCAGGAGCCCGCCTCTTTCTCTTCGCCTTCCATCCGTGCGAAATCCAGCGACGGAAATCCAGCGACAGAGAAAGAGAGAGAATGCCCAACGACTTCAATCAGCAGGTCATCGAAGAGTTCCGCGCCAACAAGGGCCGCGTCGGCGGCTACTTCGAGGGCGCCCGACTGATCCTCCTCACCACCACCGGCGCCCGCACCGGCCGCCCGCACACCACCCCCGTCGGGTACCTCCCCGACGGTGCCGACCGCGTCCTGGTCATCGCCTCGGCCGGCGGCGCCCCCAGCCACCCGGCGTGGTTCCACAACCTCATCGCGAACCCTCAAGTCACCGTCGAGAGCGGCGCGTTCACCTACGAGGCGCAGGCGGTCGTACTCGACGGCGAGGAGCGTGACGAGGCCTTCGCGCGGGCCGTGGAGGCGGATCCGGGGTGGGCCGAGTACCAGGAGAAGACGCGGCGGGTGATCCCCGTGGTCGCCCTGTACGAGATCGCCCAGGACGGCCCCCCGAACATCAACGCCTCCTCCATGGGCGAGGCCATCAAGGTCGTCCATGACGCCTTCCGCCGCGAACTCGCCCTGATCCGCGAGGAGATGGCCAAGGGCGGCGCCACCCTGGGCGCCCAGCTCCGCGTGAACTGCCTGACCTTCTGCGCCGGCCTGCACAACCACCACACCGGCGAGGACGTGGGCCTGTTCCCGTTCCTGGCCGACCGGCACCCCGAGTTCGCCCCCACCCTGGCCCGCCTCGGTGAGGAGCACGAGCGCATCGCCGCCCTCGTCGAGGATCTGCGCCACGCCGTGACGGCCGACCACCCGGACCCGGCCACCGCCCGCGGCGAGGTGGAGCGCCTGACGGCCGAGCTGGAGGCGCATCTGACGTACGAGGAGGAGCAGTTGCTCCCGATCCTGGACGCCGCGTAGGGCTGCACGGGAGGCCGTCCGCACGTCGGCGCCCGCAGAGACCGCAGAGCTCTCAGGGCTCCCAGGGCGCTCAGAACGGCAACGGCCTCCCGTGCACCACCTCCAGCCCCGCCACCGCCCGCGTCACCACCACATACAGCCGCTGCAGCCCCCGCTCCTCCGCCGCCACGATCGCCGCCGGCTCCACCGCGACGACATGGTCGTACTCCAGCCCCTTCACCACACTCGCCGGTACGACGGTCACCCGCGCGCCCAGCTCGTCCGCACCCCCCGCCTCGATTCCGGCCGCCGCCAGCGCCTCCCGCACCCGGTCGGCGTCCGCGTCGGCCGCGACGACCCCGACGGACCCCTCCCGGCCCAGCGCATCCCGTACGGCCCCCACGACCGCCCCCAGCAGATCGCCGCCGGCCTCGCGGAACCGCAGCTCCCCGTCCCCCCGCAGCGAGCGGGCCGCCGGTACCTCCACGTCCAGCCGCTCCAGCAGCCGGTTGGCCAGCGCCAGCACCGCCCCGGGCACCCGGAACCCGGTCGTGAGCGGTACGACCACCGCGTCCGGCTTCCCCAGCTGCCCCAGCACGCTCTCCCACGACCGCGCCGCCCACGGCGTCGTCCCCTGTGCCAGATCCCCGAGCACGGTCACCGACCCGAAGACCGCCCGTCGCGCGATCGCCCGGCACTCCATCGGCGACAGATCCTGGGCCTCGTCCACGACGACATGGCCGTACCCCTTCGGATGCTCGACGAGCCCCGCCACCTCGTCCAGGAGCACCAGATCGGCGGCCGACCAGCGTGCCGACTTCCACGACCGCGGCGGCTTCGCCCACAGCAGCGCCTTCTGCTCGTCGGCGTCCAGCAGCCCGTCGGCGGCGTCTGTCAACTCGCGTGTCTCACCCAGCAGTTGAGCCACGACCTCCTCAGGCCGCACCCGCGGCCATACGGCATCGACGTACGCCCCGACCGCCCGCGCCCGCGAGATCCGCTGCACCCAGGCGTTGCTCCGCGGCCCGGCCCGCCGCTCGGCCTGCTCCTGGATGCGCCGCACCACCCGCGTACGCACCCGCTCCCGCCCGACGCCGTACGGCGGCTCCTCGGCCCGCACCCCCGCGACGATCCGCAGCAACTCGTCCTCCGGAACCCGCCACCGATACGAACCGTCGGTCAGCACGAGAGGCTCGACGCGGGTCGGTCCGCCCACGCGCGCGTACAGGGCCCGCCGCAGCACCTCCGCCATCCGGACGTCGTGCTTGAGCCCGGCGGTCCTCTCGTCGTCCACCCCGGTGACGGGATGCCGGGCGATCTCGTCCCGCAGCGTGGACTGCCGTACGCCGGTCTCACCGAGGGCGGGCAGCACCTCGGCGATGTACGACAGGAAGGTCGGGTTGGGCCCGAGGATCAGCAGGCCGCCGCGCCGGATGCGCTGCGGGTGGGTGTAGAGCAGGTACGCGGCGCGGTGCAGGCCGACAGCGGTCTTGCCGGTGCCGGGAGCGCCCTGCACACACAGGGAGACGGCGAGGTCGCCTCGTACGAGATCGTCCTGCTCGGGCTGGATGGTGGCCGCGATGTCCCGCATGGGGCCGACGCGGGGCCGTTCGATCTCCCGGGCGACGATGTCGCTGACGCGCGACTCGCCCCGGTCGAGGTGCTCGTCCTCCAGGCCGGTGAGGTCGGCGGAGTCGCCGCGGCTCCCGGGTGCCCAGCCGAACCGTCGCCGTACGCTGACGCCCTGCGGGTCGCGCGCGCCGGCCTGGTAGAAGGCGCGGGAGACGGGAGCGCGCCAGTCGACGACGAGGGGCGGAGCGGCGACGTCCTCACTGATCCGCATCCGCCCGATGTGCAGCGCCTGCCGGTCGGCGTCCAACCGCCCGAAGAACAGGGGCCCTTCGGGCAGCTCCCGCATCGCCTTCGCCCGGCTGCGCAGCCGGTACCCGAGCACCTCGGCGTCGGCACCGGAGGCGGAGACGTCCTCGGCGGTGACGACGTGCTCCTGGGCGCCGTCGACCATGGCGGCGAGGGCGGTTCGGCAGCGGTCGTGGTGGGCGCGTTCGCGGGCGAGCTCGTGATGCAGTGACGTCATTCCGAGAAGCGTACCGAAATAATGTGACCGAGTTAAATTTTTTACCGAGCCTCAGTTGTGGCCGCGGCGAACCGCGGCAGGCAACCCCGCCTCCAACAGCCCGAACGCCCGCTCGGCCGCCGCCACCGCATCCCCCCGTACATCGGCCGCCCGCTCCCCCGCCGCGATCCGCCGCCAGTTCTCCTGCGCGAGGATCCGCTGCACGGCCACGATCTGCCCGGCGGCCAGCCGTCCGTCCAGCCCGCCACCGAGCGCCTCGGCGAGCACGGCCTCCGAACGCTCCAGATATCCGTACAGGCCGGCGGCCAGCGCGGGTGTCCCGTACAGCAGCGACTGATACGCGAGCACCTCGGGATGATCGTTGAGCCCGGTGATGGGATCGCACCGCTCCAGCCCGTCGAGAAAGTGCCGCCGCAACGCCTCGACGGGCGAGGCGCTCCCCTGCCGCACAATCCGCGCGGCCTCGCCCTCATGATCGGCGAACCGGTACAGGACGAGGTCCTCCTTCGCCGGGAAGTACCGGAACAACGTCGGCTTGGAGATCTCCGCAGCGGCGGCTACCTCGGCCACGGAGACTGCGTCGAAGCCCTTCTCCAGGAAGAGGCGGATGGCGGTGTCGGAGACGGTTTGATACATCCGCTGCTTCTTGCGCTCGCGCAGGCCGGTCTCGCTCATGCGGCGAGCCTACGCGCGGCCGAAGCGGCGGTGCGGCGGTGCCCTCAGGCAGCCGCCCGCTGCGGCCAGTCCGGCCTCTTCGCCAGGGACCAGAGGTCGTCGAAATGCTTGATCCACGTGGCAACGGCGGCCTCGGCGGCAGCCGTGCCCTCCCGTGACCACACGTTGAGGTCGGTCCTGTAGCCCTTGGGATCGTAGAACTCCGGCCCCATCTCGTGCAGACGCATCCGCGCCGACACGTCGTACAGGCCGTGCAGCACCTGGCTCCGGTTGAAGATGCAGATCTTGTCGCGCGGTATGCCGGGATAGCAGCGGTACTCGCATCGAACGGTCAGCCTGCCCGTGGCGGTGAGCCGTCCGGCGAGGTCCGTCAGGATGTCGTCGTACTCCTGGCAGCGTCGGCTCATGCGCAGCCGGAAGGCCGGGTCGTCCACCGGACAGGCGTCCTCACCGACCTTCGAGGGCACGGTCATCGGCTGTCCGAAGTCCGGTACCAGCATGCGCACCGACACGATCCGGGTGGGCCCCGGATTGTCGAAGAGGCCCTCCAAGCGGTGGTACAGCTCGTTGTAGAGGGTTTCGCCGGTGTAGCCCAGGAAGCTGATCTCGACCCGTCGAGCCTGGAAGGCCTCGCTGACGAAGCTTCCCAGCTGGCTCGAGTTCACCAGCGCCCGCGACGGCACCCGTATCGATGAGGACAGCTCCCGGACCGCGTCGTACAGCACGTAGCCGACCAGGCTGAGCAGGGCGCCGCCGAGGTACGCCTTGCCCTGAAGAGCGTCACCGAGCGGCTTGACGAACTGTGCGGTCAGTCCGGTGACGAAGATGCCGATCAGCAGAATGCGGGTCACCGCCGGCTCGAAGCGCTCCTGAAACCGCTTCAGCCGCTGCCCCACTCCGTCGTCGGCCGATCCGTTCCCCCGCTCGGGCATCCCTGATTCACCTCCACAGCAGCGATGCCCGACGGGACGTCATATGCCCGTGGACGAACCGCCTTTGGGTGAAGTCATGGTGCCCCTACGCCAGGGCACGGGCAAGATACGGGTTCGCCGTCGGGCGGACGGGCAGGCCGAGAAAGGCGGTGGCCGCGGCCAGGGTCATCGGATACGAGTCCACGGCACGACGTACGTTGGGTGCGTCCAGGCTGGCGCCGGTGACGAGGCGGTCGAGGTCCACATAGGCGGAACGAACGGTCTCGATGCCCCGGTAGACCGGCCAGTCGCGCCGCCAGTTCGTGGTGCATTCCCCCGGCAGCCCGCGCTCCCAGCGCCGGAACATACGCTCCCGGATCTCCGCCCTGGTCGGAGTCAGGTGCATGTGCCGGACCAAGTCGTAGAGGGGGTCGCCGACCACCGCCATCTCCCAGTCGATGATGGTCACCGCGAGGCGGTCGTCGCGGCGCACGAGATTCCACGGGTTCAGATCACCGTGCAGCAGGGCCGGCTCCCGGTGGCCCACCTCGTAGCGGGCCAGGTTCACCCGCAGCCGGTCGGCATCGGGAAGCCCGAGGAGCCGAGCCAGCTGCTGCGACTCCTTCGGCAACTCCCGCACCCACAGCACGAGTTGGTCCCTGAGCCACTGGAAGAAGCCCCCTCCGCCGGCAGCCGGGTCGACCTGCTTGTAGTCCACCAGTGTCAGGGCGCAGAGCTGGTCGACCAGCCCGTCCGCCTCGTGCGGGAGCAGCCCGTGCACGGGGTGGCTGGGAGGAAGGTCGCGCGACCCCACATAGGTGTGGATGGCGAAGGGATCGCTCGGGTAGCTCTCGCCCAGCGCGAGGGCCTTCGGTGCCGCCACGTCCACGGCCGCCTCTTCGATCGCGCGAAGCACGGCGTGCTCGCTGAGGTAGCTGGGCTCCCGGCGGCAGACGCCGGGCAGCCTGCGCCGCACGACCACGGGGAAGTCGATCCCGGGCACGGAGACGACCGAGTTGAGGTGTGCAGTCCCCTTGAACACCCGGCCCGCCGGGGCGGCCCCCTCCACCAACAGGGCCTTGCGCACGGCTGAGGCCGGAAAATCGGGCCGCTCCCCGAGCCGCCGGTCGGGCTTCCAGGTGAAGGCCTTCCTCACCCAGGCCCGGCCGTTGATTCCGCCGTGGCTGCGCGATGCCAGCCACCGGAAGAGGGCGCGTTCGATCTCGGGCCCGCTCGGCACGTTCCCCAGCCGGAGCGGTTCCGCCGCCGCCTCCACCGCTCGGAGCACTTCCGCCGTGGCCTCATCAAGTCGCTTCTGGGTGAAGGGTTCCTCCAGCGACCGCGCGGCGCGCATGACGTCGGGGTAGACGGACTGTGCCCGCTCGAAGGCCACGTAGCGAGGCAGATCCTTGCCCAGCCCGTTGACGGCCGCGGGACGGATCTCCAGCATTGCCTCGGCCCAGGCGTCGATCACCTCGGCCCACTGCTGGGACGGATACCGCATGCGCACCAGGTGGGTCGCCAGGTCGTGCAACGGGTCGCCGTAGGTCGCCAGCTCCCAGTCCACGCAGATGAGGGGCGGAGCACCGTCGTAGGACACGATCAGGTTGTCCCGGTGCAGGTCCGCGTGCAGCAGACTGTACGGCCGCCGGGCCATGGCGGGCACTCGCTCGGCGAACCGGATCAGCGCGTCCTCAGGGATGCCGAGGGCAGCGAACAGCCCACCGAAGGCCAGCCAGTTGGGCTGTCGGATCTGCCGGTCGGCAAGGCGCGCCAGCGTCTGAAGGAACCCCTGGCTGTCGGTGTCGTTGCGCGGCCAGGCCGTCGGCAGCGGGGGCAGTGCACCCCGGCGCACCTGGGCCATCTGGGCAAGCAGGCCGGCCAGCGCCCTGACGAGCAGGGTGTCGACGGGTTTGCCGTCCCCGCAGACACTGGAGAGCGGTACACCGTCCACATAGCTGTGGATGGAGAAGCCGTCACGTTTGATGAGGCACTGCGGCGCGTGAGGCAGGACTCCCCTGATGGCGTCGAGGATCTGCGCCTCGTCGTTCCAGGTTCGGATCACGACGGGCAGCGCATCGGCGCGCCGGACCCGCACGGTCACCGAGGTACCGGCATCGAGACCCACCAGCCACGCCACGGAACCCGTGAGTGGGAGCACGAAATTCCGATTGTGATGTCCGCTGCTCGCCTGGCCCAGCTTCTCGGCTTGCCCCACGAAGTCTCTGATGAGGTCGTCGGGCGTGGCGCGCCCCCCGTGCACAGCAGGACGGGGAGGGACTGGTGCGCGCACTGGCCGCTCCGGTTGGTGACGAGGACGATATGCCAAACGAAAGCACGTGGCGTTCTGCCTCGCACGACATACTCAGGCCCCGGAGGCCACCAGGAGGGGTTCGCCACTCTCTTGCACGAAGTCTTTGCGAGGCCGCTCGAGGTTTGGCTGTTCGCCATCACATACGCACGAACGGGCACCGTTGCTCAATCGGTGCGGGCATGCTACAGCACCCCGCTGGAGCGATTTTCGGGGGCCCATGGGCAACCCGAGTGGCCCATCCGCCCCACTCTGAATTACTCGGAACTACTCGGTACTACTCGGACAGGAGGTTCCAGACCGAGTCGAACCACTTCTGCATGCTCTCCACGAAGACGCTCCCCGAGGAGTTCGGTTCGTCGTCCTTCACGTGGTGTGTGAGCGTGGCACCGAGGCCGAGCACGTCGAGCGCGGTGATCTCCTCGCCGGGTTCCAGTTCGATCTTCCGCTCGATCACCTCGTACGGTCCGTGCAGGGCCTCGGCGCCGTTGAAGAGGTAGAGCTTGAAGGCCGGAGTCAGTGGTGCCCGCCGGATCTCCACGTCGACCGACGGTACCCAGCCCTCGGTCTTGAGGGCTCCCAGCGACTCCCGCAGCGACTCCGTGTGCCGCTCCGTGATGTCATGAAGCCGCTCCCGCAACCGCTGGTCCCCCTGGTCGTCCTTGACGCGGGGATAGGGCAGAGACTGCGTCTCGGCAGGCAGGAGCATGCGCAGGGTGATGCGTCCAGGGCTGATGGAGCGGCCGCGGATGCGGTCGGCCTGCTGCTGGATGCGCCAGTAGAGGGACTCGGACGTCAACGTATAGACGTCCAGGGTCACTTCGGGCTGCTCGAAGGCCTCGCTGATGAGGGATTCGAGGGTGATGCCGCGGCGCGAGCGGGTGGCTTTGGGGGTCGGCGAGTGTATTCGCTGGGTCTTGATCACCCGGGACCCGCTGCCCTGCCGTGATTCGATCCAGCCCTCGTCGACCAGTTCCCGCAGGGCCCGTTGGACGGTGTCCCGGGAGACGCCGAACTCCTCCGCGAGGTCACGCTGGGAAGGCAGATAGGAGCCCGGCGCGTACGGCCCGTCGGTCATACGGGCGCGCAACTCGTCGGCGACCCGCTGGAACTCCCGGCCGCCGCTGTCACTGGTCTGCTGCGCATCCACACCTCGACCGTACCGCTTGCAGTCCACCCTCAAACCCGAATCCAGTCAACCCGCCTGCCACACCGGCCAGTTGGTTAAGGGATCAGTCAGACCGGGCAGACCGTCCGCAAGCCAACCAGTCCAATTGGACGGATAGTTGGAGTGTTGCGGGAAAGTGGAAGGGAGGTGGGGGAATGCTTCTGCTTCAAGTCTTCAGGGGACTCTTCGAGCTGGTCCTGGGCATGCAGGCGCAGACGAAGCTCGGCGGCGTCGGTGTACTGCTCCTGCTGGCGGTGGGGGTGGGCATACGGGCGCGACGCGTGGGCCTGGCCGTCGGGGCGGCCATGGTGTTCACGCTGCTGATGATTCAGGCCTGAGCCCGGACCAGTGGCAGGACCGACTTCAGCTCGGCCACAACCGTCTTGGCCCCGGCCTCCCGCAGCAGCTTCTCCTTGTGCGGATTACGCGCGTAGCCGAGGAACGCCACGCCGGCGCTGTTCGCGGCGGCGAGGTCCGAGGGCGTGTCGCCGATCATCAGGGAGGACGAGCGTGCCGCCCCCATGGCGCTCAGGGCCCGGTTGAGGCAGTGCGGGTCCGGCTTGAGGTGATGGAGGTCCTGGGTGCGGCCGTAGATGTGCGGGCTGAAGCAGGAGAGCAGGCCACGGCCGTTGAGGTAGGTGCGCACCACTCGGGGGGAGTTGTTGGTGGTGATGGCCAACCGGGATCCGACGGCCGTCCAGGTGCGTATCAGCGGGTCCGCGTACGCCGTGGGCATCGCGGAGGAGGTCGCCCGCAGTTCCTCCTGGGTGAGACGTTCCTCCAGCTCCGCCACCAGGTCGCTGCCGGGGTGCCGGCGGTCGACGGCGCGCAGGACGACGTGGGGGTCCAGCAACTCCCGCTCGGCGTCGGTCAGCAGCCCGTGCAACCCCCGCCCCTCAAGCCACTCCACCAGCTCGGCCGCCACCCGCTCCGCCGAATGTCCCGCGAACAGCCGGCAGATCGGGCCGTCGAAGTCCCACAGCACGACGCGGGCGCGCTGGATCAGTTCGCGGAGTCGTTCCGTGTCGTTCTCGGTCTCTGCTGTCACCTGTTCAGTCTGCTTCGTATCAGAAGTCACTAGGAGAGTGTCAGGTCAGTGGTGATGGTTTCCCAGAGGGCGTCGAACCACTTCTGGGATTCCTCCACGAACGCGGCGTCGCGCTGACCGGCCTGCTTGACGAAGGAGAAGAGGAGGGACTGGGAGCCGAGGGCGTCGTACATGTCCAGGGTGCGGCTCTCGTACTCCTCCTGGCGTTCGGTGAGGACGTAGTAGCCGATCAGGGCTTCGTCGCTGTTCAGGAGGTAGAGCTTCACCGGGGGTGTGAACGGCAGGGCGCGGAAGGTGACATGGACGTCGATGCCGTGGGTGGAGCGGATGGCCTGGAGGTTGTGGCGGAGCACCTGGGCCTGGGCGTTGCGCATGGCCAGCCAGCGCTTGTGGACCGGATCGTCGTCCCCCCGCCCCTCCACCAGGACCGGAAAGGCGAGGTGGATGTCCCGGGACGGCAGCAGGACCCGGACGTCGATCGACTCGGGGCGGATCGAGCCCTCGTGGATCAGTCGGAGGGGTTCGCCGAGGGCGAGCATCAGGGTTTCCGAGGTGTGGCATACGACGTCCACGCGGACGTGCGGTGCGGCGAAGGCCTCCGTCAGACGGGGGGCCAGGCTGACCATCGTCGGCTGGGGGACGCCCCGGGTGGGGGCCGGCAGGGCGATGCGCGGCGGGCTGCCCTTGCTGACGTTGGTGAGGAGGCCGTCCTCCTGCAGTGCGCGCAGGGCCTGGCGTACGGTGCCTCGCTCCACGCCGAACTCCTCGGCCAGCTCGGCCTGGGTGGGCAGGCGGTCGCCCGCCTTGAGCTCTCCGACGCGGATCCGTTCCCGCAGGATGTCGGCGATCTCCTGCGGCGAGAGTCTCCTGCTGCCGTTCACTGCCACGTTCTCCTGAGTCACGACCAAACGCTACAACTCTCACCCATCTATGGGCAGTTGTTTGTAGCTTGTTTCAAAGTAGGGGCCAAGTGGGGACAACTTAGTTGGAGTTGGCGCCAAGTTGGTTGAGTTGGTGGAAGTAATCCTTCCATCCCCAGAAGCCCGAAGGGGGAAACACCGATGCCCGTCCTCGCACTCCTCTCCGCCGTGTTCGTCGTCGGCGTCGAGCAGACCCTCCAGTGGAAGTACGGTGCCACCGGCATCATCGGCCTGCTGCTGCTCACCATAGGCATCAAGGCCAAGAGCCCCACCGTCAGTTCGATAGGGGCCGTCGTCCTCGCGATCCTGCTCTCGGGTCCCGCCCTATGACCACGGCAAACACTCAGGTCAAACACTGTGGGGGATGATCAGCTCGTGAGCAGCAGCTCCGAACTGATCGTCTCCCACAGTGCGTTGAACCAGACATGCGACTGCTCCACGAACGTCGTGTCCCGCAGCGCGGACCCCTGCTCGAAGGCGAACAGCGTCGACTGGATGCCGGGGGCGTCGTACATCTCCAGGTGCTGCTGGCCGATCTCCACCTCGCTGCGCGCCAGCGTGTAGTAGGCGAAGAGCGCCTCCGTGCCGTTGAGGAGGTAGAGCTTCACCGGCGGCGTGAACGGCAGCGCCCGGAAGGTGACCCGCACATCGATGCCGTGCGTGGCGCGCAGCGCCAGCAGATTGTGCCGGAGCACCTGACCCTGGGCGTTGCGCTGGGCGAGCCAGCGCCGGCGCAGCCGTATGTCGTCGTCGGCCGAGCCGTCGACCGGTGTCGGGAACGCGAGCGAGATGTCGCGGCTCGGCAGCATGACGCGGACGTCGACCTTGGCCGGTTTCAGCTGTCCCGCGTGGATCTGGCGGAGCGGTTCGCCCATGGCGAGCGTGAGGGAGACCGAGGTGAGGCACAGCGCGTCGATCTCGACGTGCGGGGCGGCGAAGGCGGCCGCTATCCGCGGGGCGAGAGCCCCCATGGTCGGCTGCGGTGCGGCTCCGGGGCCGGTCAGCGCCCTGCCGAGGTCGGGGGCGACGGTCGCCGGGGCCCCTTTGGACACGTTGGTCAGCAGATGCTCCGACTGCAGGATGCGCAGCGCCTGCCGTACGGCTCCGCGCTCGACGCCGAATTCGTCCGCCAGCTTGGCCTGGGTGGGCATGCGCTGGCCGGGCTGCAGTGCGCCCGAGGTGATGCGGGCGCGCAGCTCATCGGCCACGTCCCGATGTGACTTCTGTGGCCGCTGTGAACTCTTCCGCCCATTGACGGAGGCGTGTTTCGGCTCCACGACCAAACACTACAACTTCCCGCCATCTTTAGGCAGTTCCGGGGAAGGTGGTTATGAGACGCTCCCAAGCGGTCATAAGTACAGTGAAGTTGGTCGCCAACTTAAGCAACATGGTCAAACTTCAAGAGGGTTGGCCACCAGAGTCGGTTCTGTCGACCATCGTCCCCGAAAGGAGACCGGCATGCCGCTCATCTACCTCGCCGTAGCCGCGCTCGTCATTGGATTCGAGCAACTCATCCAGTGGAAGTACGGGCCGATGGGCATCATTGCCTTTCTCGCCCTGACCGTCGGTATCAAGGCCAAGAACACCATGATCGGCGGCATCGGCGCGGTGATCCTCGTCATGTTGCTCGCCCACTAGGCCTTCGCACGAAGGCCCGGCGACCAGGTTCGGCCGTCCGGGCTCCCTTCCGGAGGGGAGCCGGGAGCCCGGTCGGTCAGCACAGCCACAACTTCACATCGACAACCGAATACCGACAGCACAGCCACAACTGAACAGCTCGCTACGGATGAGCAGACCTGTCACCGGCCGAGAGGAGGCCTCAGAAGACGTCCGGACACCAAGGTCGCCCGGACGTACGCAGCAGGGCGTCGGCCACCAGGGCGGCGCCCGCTCGTTCTTCCCGGACCCGCCCCAGTGCGGTAAGCCGTACGGCGGACTCGTCACCGAGCCAGAGGCTGCCCAAGTCGGCCACGTCGAGGGTGAGTTCGGGCGCGGCCGTGGTCGGCGTACAGGAGGATCCGTCGGCCGACGCCTCCAGCAGGAAGCGTCCGCCGGTCAGCCCGGCCCCGTCCACGACCTCCAGCACCAGCGACCCCTGCCCCTGGTACGTCCGCGCCTCCAGCGCCCGTACGACATCCAGGATCCGCACCCACAACCAGTCCGCCAGCGTCGTGATCCGGGCGGCCCGCGGATCGGGGAAGTAGAGGGGCAGCAGGTCGTCGGGGGCCCGCCAGCCACTCTTGACCGTCGTGATCCAGTCGATCGAGCACAGGTAGCGCCACAGGGCGCGCTCGGCGTCCGGGGTGGCCGCGACGAGCCAGTTCACGGTCGCCGTGTTGAGCGGCTGCTTGCCGTCGCCCCAGTGGTCGTCCGCCTGGTACGACGCCAGTCCCTGGACCTCGCCGCCCGCCGAGCGGTACACGGCGAAGAAGGGCTCGGTCCACGGGGACCTGTCCAGGCGCACCGCCCCGGTGCTGACCTGCCACCAGCGCTCGTCCCGGTCGACGGCGCCCGGCTGGGCGCGGCGCACCCGCTCGTACAGCTCCGGGCCGATCTTGCGTACGTCCGCGCCGTCCACGAGGTCGATACGGCCGCCGTCGTCCGGGCCGGACCACCTCGGGTCGAGGCCGGTGCGGGGGACGTCGATGGTCCACTGGGCCGTGGACGTGGCGGGGCCGAAGCCGTAGCGGCCGTAGATCGGGTACTCGGCGGCGATCAGGGTGGCGACGACGTCACCGCGGTCCTTCGCGGCGGCCAGGTCGCGGGCCATCATGCGGGTGAGCAGGCCGCGGCGGCGGTGGGTGGGGCTGACGGTGACGTTCGAGATGGCGTCCGCGGGGACGGGGGCACCGCCGACTGCGGTGATCTCCTGGGCGAAGGAGCGGAAGGTCGCCACGCAACGGCCGGTGTCGAAGGCGCCGAGGGTGCGGGTCGGGACGATGTACGACGCGCGGTCGGCGACCTCTGCCTCGGAGACGTCGGGGCTGCGCAGGAAGCCGGTGTTCAGGGCCCGGGTCCAGTCGGGGATGTCGGCCTCGGTGATCGGCCGGACGTCGATGTCGGTGGGAGGTTCGGGACGGCTCATGGGGTCACGGTAGGTGGGCGGGCGTGGCGTGTCGCCGGGTTTTTACTCGCCCTCAAACTCCCCCAGAGGGGGCACCCCCGGACCGTCAGAAAGGCGACAGCCCCCTCCCTGTGGGTGGGGGCTGTCTCAAGCGCCGGTCCTCGGACCGCTCCGGCCGGCGTGCTACGTCAACAGGTCGTCCACCTGCGCCTCACCGTCCCGGTACCGCCGCGCGATCTCCGCGCTGCAGTCGTCGGCCGTCCGCTGCAGGCGCTGGCGGCGGCGGGACACCTGCTGCTCGTAGCGGACGAGGCGTCCCATCGCGGTGTTCAGTTCGGTGTCCGTGCGGGCCTCCAGGTCCGACAGTTCCACCTCGGCCAGCATCTCGGCCGCCAGCAGCCGGTACTCCTCGCTCTGCGGGGTGCCCAGCGTCACGTGGCGGGCCGAGGAGCGGTGGCGGGCGGGGGCGTCGGTCAGGATCTCCGGGAGACGGTCGACGACGGACGCCGCGCCCGCCGGCGAACGCCGTGCCACCTCCGCCCGCAGGATGTCGATCCGCCCCTGCAGCAGCCGTCGTAGATAGCTCAGATCCGCCTCGTCGCGCTGCGCGTCCCGGCGTAGGGTGCGCAGCTCGGGCAGGCTGAGTGCGGTCAGGTCGTGCTCGGGCGGTTCCACGGGCAGCCGCGGGCCCGGATCCTCGGCGGTGCGCTGCGTGGGCGGCCGCAGGCCGTCCAGCTGGGCCGCGTGGCTCAACACGACAGCCCCAGGAGGCTGCCCTGAACTCGGTGTGCTCATATGCCTCTACCGTCCCCTCGACCGGCGTGTGGAAGCATGGTGCCATCCCAACTGGCCCCAATGTGACCGAGTGCCCCCGAACGGGCCCAGATGGGGGGTTAAGGATCAAAAAAGAAACCCCCAAAGAGGCCTCTGCTCCGCACCCGGCATGATGGCCGCATGCGAGCTGTGGTGCAGAGGGTGGACGGCGCGAGCGTCGTCGTGGACGACGAGACGGTCGGGGAGATCGACGGCGAGGGGCTGTGCGTGCTCGTCGGCGTCACACACGAGGACACCAAGGAGAAGGCGGCCCAACTCGCCCGCAAACTCTGGTCGATCCGCATGCTGCACGACGAGAGGTCGTGCAGCGACATCGACGCCCCGCTCCTCGTCATCAGCCAGTTCACCCTGTACGGCGACGCGCGCAAGGGGCGACGGCCCACCTGGAACGCCGCCGCCCCGGGCGATGTCGCCGAGCCGCTCGTCGACGAGGTCGTCGCCCAACTCCGCGCTCTGGGCGCGACGGTGGCGACGGGCCGGTTCGGGGCCAAGATGCGGGTGGGCTTGACGAACGACGGCCCGTTCACCGTGCTCCTGGAGATCTAGGCCTGTCGTTGGATAGGCCCTAGGGCTCGACCACCGTCTCCTGCGCCGCGGCCGTCGTGTCCGCCATCAGCGGTGCGTCCACCGGCACGTTCCGCTTGATCAGCGCGAGCGCGACCGGGCCGAGCTCGTGGTGCCGTACGGACGTCGTGATGAAGCCGATCTTGCGGCCGTCCGGGCCCTCGTCGGCGAGCCGGATCTCGGTGCCGGGCGCCGGCAGGTGGACCTCGCTGCCGTCGAGGTGCAGGAAGACCAGCCGGCGCGGCGGCTTGCCGAGGTTCTGGACGCGGGCGACGGTCTCCTGGCCGCGGTAGCAGCCCTTCTGAAGGTGTACCGCGCCGGCGATCCAGCCCAGCTCGTGCGGGATGGTGCGGTGGTCGGTCTCGAAGCCGAGGCGCGGGCGGTGGTGTTCGACGCGCAGCGCCTCGTAGGCGAGGATTCCGGCCGGCGGACCGGTCTTCTCCGCGTACGACTCAAGGTCGGCGCGCGGGAGGAACAGGTCGCGGCCGTGCGCCGTCTCGCGTACGACGCCGCCCTCGGGTACCTCGGCGATCGACCCGGCGGGCAGGTGCACGACCGCGAACTCGGCGGTCCGGTCGGCGACTTCGACCTGGTAGAAGAACTTCATCGACTCCAGGTACGCGATCAGCGCGTCCTGGGTGCCGGGCTCGACATGGGCCCAGACCGTCGTGCCGTCGTCGACCAGGTACAGCGCGTGCTCGATGTGGCCGTGCGCGGAGAGGATCAGCGCCTCGGTGGCCTCGCCCACCGGGAGGTCGCTGACGTGCTGCGTGAGCAGCAGATGCAGCCAGCTCAGCCGGTCCTGGCCGGTGACGGCGATCACTCCGCGGTGCGAGAGGTCGACGAAACCGGTGCCGTCGGCGAGGGCACGCTGCTCGCGGAACAGGTCGCCGTAGTGGGCGGCGACGCCTTCGTCCACGCCCTCGGCGGGCACGGCACCGGGCAGGGTCAGCAAAGGGCTCTTCATATGCACAAGCCTACGACTCGGTAGTTGAATTCTTGAGCTTGCGGGCGCAGTCCTCACAGCGGCCGAAGATCGCGAAGTGCTTCATGTCCGTGTCGAACCCGAAGGTCTCACGCAGCTTCGCCGTGAAATCCGCGGCCACCGACACATCGGCCTCGATCACGTTCGTGCAGTCGCGGCAGACCAGGTGGAGGTGATGGTGCCGGTCCGCCAGGTGGTACGTCGGCGCGCCGTGCCCGAGGTGGGCATGGCTGACCAGCTCGAGCTCCTCCAGGAGCTCCAGGGTCCGGTACACGGTGGAAATGTTGACCCCCGACGCCGTCTTCCTCACTTCCACGAGGATGTCGTCGGGGGTCGCATGCTCAAGGGTGTCCACGGCTTCCAGGACAAGCTGACGCTGAGGCGTCAGCCGGTAGCCGCGCTGCCTGAGGTCGCTCTTCCAGTCGGTGCTCACCACACCCAAGAGTCTAGGACTACTTGAAGAAAGCGATGCCGTCGTCCGGCATGTCATCGGGCAGGGCCTTGGCCCAGCGCTCGACATCCTCCGGGGTGACGACCTTCTTCAGGTGGGCCGACATGTAGGGGCGCAGCTCGACCTCGGGGGTCTGCTTCTCGCCGACCCACATGAGGTCGCTCTTGACGTAGCCGTACAGCCGCTTGCCGCCGGTGTACGGCCCGGAGGCGGCCGTACGGGCCACCGCGTCCGTGACCAGGTCGATCTGCGGCTTCTTGTCGGCCAGCTCGCCGTACCAGATCTCGACGACACCGTCGTCGCGGACCATGGTGACCTCGACCTTGCGGTCGGCGTCGATGCGCCAGAAACCGTGCTCGGACTCCAGCGGCTTCACCTTGTTGCCGTCGTTGTCCAGCACCCAGGTGTGGGACCGGTACTCCAGGAAGTCCCGGCCGTCGTGGCTGAAGGCGACCTCCTGCCCGAAGTTGCACTTCTCGGAGCCGGGGAAGTCGTGCACGCCCGCGCCCGCCCAGCTGCCGAGCAGGAAGGCGAGGGGGACGAGGTCCTTGTGAAGGTCGGACGGGATCTCGATCATGAGCAGCTCAGAAGTCTCGTACGTCGGGTGATGGGGATCAGCGCTGGCCCTGGTACAGCTTCTTCACGGCCAGCCCGGCGAAGGCGAGGACGCCGACGCAGACCAGGACCAGCAGGGCTTCGAAGAAGATCTCCACGGGGTTGCTCCTCGATTGAGCGGAGAGTGTGCGGTACGTACACAGGGCCGGGCCCCAGCTTACGCGGCCGGGGACCGGCCCTCCGTGTGAGGTGGGCCCTCGCCGGGATCAGCCGAGCAGCTGGCTCTGGAGGACCACCGTCTGCTGGAAGGGGATGGCCGCGGCACCGCCCTTGCGGGACTGCACGACCAGCCCCAGGACGTCACCCGACACCAGGTACGCCTGCCGGACCTGCTCGGCGCCGTACGGCTTGGCCTCGGCGTAGGCGTAGTGCCGTACGTCGGTGACCTCGGCGGCGGCCGGGAAGTCCTCGTCCATGTGCACCTGGGCGGCGCCGCGCAGGGCGTGCTGGGGCGAGTCGTAGCTGGTGAAGTGGTCCTGCTGGAGCACGTCGGTCACCTGGGCGGACTCGAACTGCAGCAGGTAGATCCTGGTGTGGGTGCCGTCGGGGGTGGTCCAGCCGCGGGCGGCGATGTGCCGCAGGGCATGGTCCTTGAGCACCTGGGCGAGGGCGTCCCGGTCCTCCGCCGACTCGTACGCCGCCAGGAAGTCCTTCGTCGCCAGCCAGCCGTTCCGTCCGCCGAGCGCCTTGTCGGCCTTGTCCGTCCTGGCCCCCGCGGGCGCCGGCAGCAGGAGCTTGCGCAGGTCCGCGTGGTGCAGGGCGGCCGCGTTCTCCTCGGCGAACGGCGCGGGGCTGCCGGAGGGCAGCGGCGGCTTGGTGATCGCCGGGTAGGCCCAGCGCCCGTCCGCCTCGGTCTCGAGACCGGGTACGTCCGTACGCTCCATCCGCGTGATGCCGTACGCGGTCGAGGCGCCGACGGCGGCGAAGACGACGACGGTCGCGGTCCAGCGCAGGACGGCGCGCAGAACGCGGCGATCCTTCTTCACCGGAGTCACCGGAGTCACCGGGTTCTCCGGGCTCTCCGGAATCACCGGAATCACCGGAATCACCGGGGGTACGGCGGGGGCCGGCGGTGCCTCCGGCATCGGCGGTGCGTCGGCGACGGGCGCCGTGGCGGTGGGCTGCTGCTCGGTCATACGGCCTTCCCCGGGTCGTCGATGCGGTCGAGCTGTCGGGTGACGAATATCCCGATGCTGTTCAGGTCGAGGGGCCGGAGGCCCGACACGGTGGCGCTGATCAGCACGTCTCCCGAGTAGGCCGCGCAGAACACCCGGTCGAGCTTCTCGTCGTCGACCTTGGGCGTCAGGAAGCACTTGGCGTTCTTGTGACCCTCGATCTTGGGGCCCTTGCGGAAGATGCCGATGGCGGAGAGGAACTCGTTCTGGGCGGTCGCGACGTCCCGTGCGTCGTCGCGGCTCTCCATCCGCGCCAGTACGACGCTGACGGAGAACGCCGTCTTGTGGTGGATGTCGTAGGGGTCGGCGTTGTAGTAGCTGCGCATCGCCATGCCCTTGAGGCTCCGCTTGTCGAGCGCCTTCTCCAGCTTCCGCCGCTCGCTGCGGGGCAGGTCCTTGAGCGACTCCTTGCGCAGGGCGGTGGCCTGACGGCCGCTGAGCTCGGCGTCGGAGCCGAACTCTCCGAGGTCGGGGCCGCGGGTGTAGCCCTTCTCGTCGTACGGCAGCAGCAGACCGGCCAGCCCCGTGGCCGCCGCATCCGTCTTCTCCGCCTTGTCGCCGGCCACGGCGGGCTTGGGGAACTTCCAGGTCGGCGCGCCCGCATCGCGGTCGGCGTTCTGGACGGTCACCACGGTGTAGCCGGCACCGCCGACGACGGCACCGAGCAGCAGGACGGTCCCGGCGATGGCGGCGATGCGCGAGGCACGCGGCCGCTTGCGTTCGGGGCCCGCGGGGAGGCTCTCGGGGCTGGAGAGGATCTCGGGGCTCTGCACTTCCTCAGGTGTCTCGCTCACAGCCGGCCCACCTGCCGCTTGGCCAGGTCCATGATCTTCTCCTTGGGGATCGGCTTGGTGTCGTAGACCCAGATGTCCACCGCGATGTCACCGCGCCAGGCATGTGCCTCGGCCGAGTACAGCGGGAGGTAGCCGGCCTTGCGATCCGGGCTGTCGTGCACGTACGCCATGCCGTCGCCCGTGCCCGGGATGGGCCAGCTGCGGGTGTCGGACTCCTCCTCGGCCCAGTAATAGGAGCCCTCGGCGTTCTCGGCGGCCGACAAGGCCTGCTCCTGGCGGTACTGCACCAGGTGGATCACGACGTTCTGCGTGCTGCCCACCCGCCAGCTCGTCGCGGCGGCACGGCGGAACTGCTCCTCGATGAGGTTGCCGACGGCCTCGTCCGGCTCCTTGAAGGTCTCCGCGTACTCGGCGAGGTCCATCCAGCCGTCCGTGCCCAGCTCGAAGACGGTGTCCCGCGTGCCCTTGGGCCGCTTGAGGAGCAGCTTGCGCAGGTCGCCGCCGGTCTTCACCCGACGGTCCTCGGCGGCCGACAGCGGCGCGACCTCGCCCTTGGCCTGCTTGACCACGGGCTGGGAGAGCGGCGGCAACTTCGTGGGCTCGCGGTCGGCCTGCACGAGATAGCCGGTGCAGGTCCCCGCGACGACCCCGAGCACGACGGCTCCGGCGATCAGCAGTGCCGTACGCCCCCGCCGGCGAGGCCGGGGCACGACCTCGTCCACTTCTTCAGATAGATCCAAAACGTCCCCCCACGGAACGTGAAGTGCGCATTCCGTATGCGCGCGCACAGAAGACCCGTGGCCAACGCACCAGGTTGTAAGGGAGTTGATTACGATTCGGCCATGGCGAAGAAGCTGGTGATCAAGGTGACGGCGGGGGCCGATGCCCCCGAACGCTGCTCACAGGCGTTCACGGTTGCGGCGGTGGCGGTGGCGAGTGGCGTCGACGTCTCCGTGTGGCTGACCGGCGAGTCCGCCTGGTTCGCCCTCCCGGGCCGCGCCGCCGAGTTCGAACTCCCGCACGCGGCCCCGCTCCCCGACCTGATCGACTCCATCCTGGCCACCGGCCGCCTCACCCTGTGCACCCAATGCGCGGCCCGCCGGGACATCACGGAGAAGGACGTCATCGAGGGCGTGCGGATCGCAGGCGCCCAGGTCTTCGTGCAGGAGGCTCTGGGGGACGAGACGCAGGCGCTCGTCTACTGAGACGGCCACGCACCTCGCGGTGGGCAGGACCGCCGGGGGCCGCTCACTGGCGCGGCCGCTTCTTGCCGTCCAGTTCGTCCCACCACTCGTCGGACTGGGGGTCGCCGGACGGGTCGTCCCACCAGCGGTCCTCCGGGCCGCGGCGGTTGGCGACCATGGCGGCGAGCGGCGGGATGACCATGGCGACCACGCACATGCCCACGGCCACCGGGATCGACCACAGGCGTACGACGCCCCAGGCCAGGACGAAGAGCGTGATGCAGATCCCCATCATGGCGAAGTACCAGTGACGCCGCCGCGCGTACATGACTCCAGAGTAGATCCGCACAGGCCGAAGGGCCGCACCCCAGGCGTCCAACCCGTGGGGTGCGGCCCTTCGGCCGATCAGAGGTGCCTCAGACCGCGATCGCGATCTCCGCCAGGCCGCCCTGCTGGGCGACGACCGTACGGTCGGCGGTGGCGCCGGGGACGAGTGCGCGCACGGTCCAGGTGCCCTCGGCCGCGTAGAAGCGGAACTGGCCCGTGGCGGAGGTGGGGACCTCCGCGGTGAACTCGCCGGTCGAGTCCAGCAGACGGACGTAGCCCGTCACCGGCTCGCCGTCGCGGGTCACCTGACCCTGGATCGTGGTCTCACCGGGCTTGATCGTCGAGGCGTCGGGGCCGCCGGCCTTCGCTCCACACATGTCTTTCTCCAAAGAGGGGTCTGACCGGAAGGAAGGCCGGTCGGGATCTGCGGGTCTGCGCTCTTACTACGCTTGCTACGGGCTTACTTGTTGGCGCCGAGCTCGATCGGCACGCCGACGAGGGAGCCGTACTCGGTCCAGGAGCCGTCGTAGTTCTTGACGTTCTCCACACCGAGCAGCTCGTGCAGGACGAACCAGGTCAGCGCGGAGCGCTCACCGATGCGGCAGTAGGCGATGGTGTCCTTCGCCAGGTCGACCTGCTCCTCGGCGTAGAGCTCCTTGAGCTCGTCGTCCGACTTGAAGGTGCCGTCGTCGTTGGCGTTCTTGGACCACGGGATGTTGCGGGCGGACGGGACGTGGCCCGGACGCTGCGACTGCTCCTGCGGCAGGTGGGCCGGCGCGAGCAGCTTGCCGCTGAACTCGTCGGGCGAACGGACGTCGACCAGGTTCTGCGAACCGATGGCCGCCACCACGTCGTCACGGAAGGCACGGATGGCGGTGTTCTGCGCCTTGGCCTTGTAGTCGGTGGCGGGGCGCTCCGGAACGTCCTCGACCAGCTCGCGGGCGTCCAGCTCCCACTTCTTGCGGCCGCCGTCGAGGAGCTTGACGTTGTCGTGGCCGTAGAGCTTGAAGTACCAGTAGGCGTACGACGCGAACCAGTTGTTGTTGCCGCCGTAGAGGATCACCAGGGTGTCGTTGGCGATGCCCTTGGCCGACAGGAGCTTCTCGAAGCCCTCCTGGTCGATGAAGTCGCGGCGGACCGGGTCCTGCAGGTCCTTGGTCCAGTCGATGCGGATCGCGTTCTTGATGTGGTTCTTCTCGTAGGCGGACGTGTCTTCGTCCACCTCCACGATCGCGATGTTGGCGTCGTCCAGGTTGTCCTGGACCCAGTCGGCGTCGACGAGGACGTCGCTGCGGCTCATGCTCTTTCTCCTCCGGGGCAGTTGCGGCGGGGCGTGCGAGTGCGAGGGGTGCGTGCTCGGACCGAGACGACGCACCTGTGCCCTGATCGGGGCAGCGGGGAAACGCAGAAGTCGGAGCTTCCGCTCAGAAGGGGCGACAGAGCATGGCGGCAACGCGGCAGAGGTCTACTGCCCGCCGCTTCGTGAGATCCGCCTGTCGCTTCATGGGCTCGATCGTAGGGACGGACAGGCGGGCGTGTCACCGGCGTGTCGCATTCTGAGACGCGATCGTCCGCAATATGGGAAGGAAGCGCCGTCGAGGCCCCGGCCGCACGGCTTCCGGAGGGATGCGTCTCGCATCACATCTACGGTACGGACGACACCGTCTCGCCCATTGGACGCGAGGCGTTTACGGGCCCATTCGCTCCGCCCGCCGCGGTACTACCCGGCGAGGCGGACGTTCGAACCCTTCACGGTGATCTCGACGCCGTCCTTCGCCGCCTGGACGCTGTCGAGCTGGATACCGCCGGGGAGGCCGTCGATCTTCTGCTCGAAGTCGGTGATCGCACGGGCCCGGTTCTCGGCGATGTCGGCGCCGCCGAAGTTGGGCAGGGTGTCGGCCTTCACCCGTACGGTGTCGCCCTGCGCGGTGACCGAGCTGAGGACGTAGACCGGGCTGGGGAGCTTGGTGCCGAGGACGGTGGCTTCGACGGCGACCTTGATCTTGCCGTTGCCGCCGTCGGAGAGGCCGACGACGTTCGCGGTGACGCCGGGGGCGACCTCGGTGGGCTCGGACTTGGCGGTCTTCAGCAGCTCGGCGTAGGTGATGGACGCGGTGCCGGTGGCGCTGGCCGCGATGGCGGAGCTGTAGTTCCCGGAGAACTCGACGCCCTTCATGCTCGCCGTGAGGTCGTCGATCCGGATCGTCTTGCCGTCGGTGCCGGCGGTGGCCTCGTAGTCCTTGATGCCGACCTCGACATCGTCGAGCGAGCCGCTCGCGACCTGGGTGAGGAACGGGAAGCCCTTGATGGACACGTCCGGGGCGGCGGCAAGGTTCTCGCTCGCCTGGAGCTTCCCGGCCGCCTCATCCTCGGCGAACCCGACGGCCAGCCGGTCGGCCAGCACGAAGAGGCCGCCCAGGATCACGACGACTATCAGCAGTATCCGCAGGGCACGCATGTTGTGGTGTTCCCCCCACCTCGGTGTTCGTCAACGACGCGAGGGTAACCCTGCGGCGGGGGTTGACCGGCGAATTGTCGATCATCTGTGACAGGGGGTTTGCCTGCGGGCTGAGCCGCCGCAGAGGAAGGCGCCTTCAGGCGCCCCCTCTCAGGATGGCGCTCCGTAGCGGGTGGCGATCGCCTCTGCGCGGTTGCGCAGGGCGGTGCGCAGCGACTGTGGGGTCAGGGCTTCCGCGTCCGTGGCGAGCTGCCACAGCGCCCATTCGGCATGCCGTGAATCCTGGAAGGTCACCTTCAGCCGCAGCCAGCCGTCTGCGTCGGGTTCTTCCGCGCGGACGGCCAGCGCGGTGTCCAGCAGGTCCTCTCGCCGGGCGGGCTTCACCCGGACCAGCACGGTGAGGTGGTCGCTTCCGGAGAGGAACTGCGTGGAGCGTTCCTGCCAGATCCGGTCCAGATCGACCTGGTTCGGTCGCTGTGCCGCTTCGGGGAGTTCCTCGGCGGCCAGCACCCGCGACAACCGGTAGGTGCGGTCCGCGCCGGATCTCGTGGCCAGCAAGTAGCCCCGGTCGCGTACGGTGACCAGGCCGATCGGGTCCACCGTGCGCCATCGTGGTGTCTGGCCCGTGGCCTCGTAGTGGATGCGCAGCTTGTGTCCGGCGAGCACTGCGCGCCTGATCTCGATCATTGTGGTGTCGGGTATCTCATCAGCGGCCGGCCGCCGTGAGAGCAGGTCGGTGTCCGGGTCGACGAGGAACCGCCGGGCCGCGTCGCTCGCGGTGGCCCGGTGGCTCTCGGGCAGCGCGTCGAGCACCTTGCGCATGGCCGAAGCGAGTTGCGAGCCGAGGCCGAACACCTGCTCGCCGCGCCCCGATCCGGCAGCCAGCAAGGCGAGGGCCTCGTCGTGGTTCAGGCCGGTGAGCTCGGTGCGGAAACCGGGCAGCAGGGCGAACCCGCCATGCCGGCCGCGTTCGGCGTAGACCGGGACGCCGGCCGCGGACAACGCTTCGATGTCGCGCAGCACGGTGCGGGTGGACACATCCAGCTCGCGGGCCAGCGTGTCCGCAGTCAGCCGACCGCGCCGGCGCAGCAGTAGCACCAGTGAGACCAGCCGGTCGGCGCGCATTCGAAAACTCTAACGAAATACATGACTGAGGATGTCGTGATTCGTTGGGACGCTCGCTGACACGACGTCACAGTCGGCGAATGCCGAGCCGATGGACGTGCGTACTCCCGATGCAGCGAATGGAGCTGATGTGGCAGTGGAACGAACGGCGGTCAACCCGGTGACGCGGTCGGCGGAGATGGGATTCAACCAGGGCGAGGTCGTCTCGGGGCACACACGGACTCTGTACATCTCGGGGCAGACCGCGATGAGCAGCGATGGCAAGCCCCAGCATGCCGGCGACATGGCGGCGCAGTTGACGCTGAGCATCGACAACCTGCAGGCCGTGCTCGGCGAGGCCGGGATGTCTCTCGCGAACCTCGTCCGGCTCAACGTCTACACGACCGACGTCGATCTGCTCTTCCAGCACTACGGCGTGCTGGCGGCACGGCTGGGCGCCGCCGGGGTGGCGCCGACCACCACGATGCTCGGGACGACACGGCTGGCGATCCCCACCCTGATGGTCGAGCTTGAGGGAACCGCCGTCGCGTGAGTCGTCCGAGCCGCGGGACGCCGCGTCGTGGTGGCGTCCCGCGGCACCGGCGCTCTCGGCACTCAGCGAAAGCCCCGCCTCAGACCAGCGCCCGCCCCAACAAATAAACAACCGGCGCCGCAGCAGCCAACGGCAGCGCAACCCCCGCCGTGAAGTGCACGAACCGAGACGGATAGTCATAGCTGGCCACCCGATGGCCGATCAGGGCACACGCCCCGGCCCCGACCCCGAGCACGGCCCCGCCGGACCCCACCCCCGTCATCGCACCGACAACGACCCCCGCTCCGGCCGCGGCCGGCAGAGCGGCGACCACAGAAGCCACCGTCGGCAACGGCAACGCCCGCACCAGCACCGCGACAGCAACCGCCACCGCCCCGACACTCACCGCATCGGCGTCGGCCGCGAGATACCCCGCCGCGACAATCGCCAGCGCCGCCGAGACCACCGTCGCCATCAGCCCGTACATCCGCTCGTCCGGCTCGGCGTGCGAACGAAGCTGCAGAACCAGAGTGAGCAGCACCCAGACACCCAGCGTGCCGAGGATGGCCGCAGGCGCCCCGTCGGCCACCAGCAGCGACACATCCGCCGCCAGCGCGCCCGCGAAGGCCAGCGCAATACCCTGCCGGGCCGGCCACATGCCGTTCAGCCGGAACCAGCCGGCGGCCGTCACGGCCTGCAGGGCGACAAGGGGCACCAGCAGGGCGTACGACCCGACCGCAGCCGTGACCGAGAGCAACAGCCCCAGCAGCGCGGTGAGCGCGGCCGGCTGGATCCCGGGCTCGATGATCGGGGAACGGCCCTCCAGCCGGGCCCGCTGGGCGTCCGTGACACGGGTGTTGCCGGCGACGGTCGCGGGACCGTAGCCGGGACCGTCACCGGATCCGGCCTCCGCCTCGGGGCGGGACGCCTGAGCTGGAGACGCCTGGGCGTGGGACGACTGAGGCCGAGCCCGCTGAGCATGGAACTGCTGACCATGGCCCTGCTGGGCGCGCCCCTGCGGCTGAGCGGCAGCATGCCGCCCCTGTGCCTGCGGCACCCCGTCCCAGCCATGGGCCTCGGAAGCGCTCCCGTACCCCGCGTACGCCCCCGCCCCCTGCGAGGGCAGATAAGACGTCTCCGCAGCCGGATCGGAAGGGGCAGAGGGGGCAGAAGGAGCCACCGGCGGCTGCACCTGCGTCTCCCAGGTCTGCCCCTGCCACTGCTGCGTGTACTGCTGGGCGGCCTGCGGATCGTCGTACGCCTGCTGCCCCGGCCACGCCTGCGGCGCGGTCGGCTGCTGCGGTTGCTGCGGCTGCTGTCGCTGCTGCTGATACGGGTCGTACCCGTCGTAACCGTCGTACCCCTGATACGGCTGGTCGGTCATCGTCACCCTCCTGCGAACGGCGGGAGCACCTCGACCGTGCCGCCGTCGGCCAGCCGTACCGTCTCATGTTCGCGGGTGCCCACGGGGTCACCGTCGACGAGGAAGGAGCATCGCTGCAGGACGCGCACGAGTTCACCGGGGTGTCGCTCGCGTGCGGCGTCCAGCGCCTCGGCGAGGGTGGCCGCGTCGAACGGCTCCTCGGCGATTCCGGCCGCGGCCTTCGCGGCGGCCCAGTAGCGCACCGTGACCTTTGGCATCCGGTTCCTCTGTCGATCGGCTGTGTACCCCGTCAGGCTAGCCGCCCCGTGCGACGGCCCAGTCCCCGATCCGGGCCAGCAGATCGTCACCGGCCGCGTGCTCGGCATGGCCCATGCCGGGCTCCAGCCAGAGTTCGCCGTGGTCACCGGCCGCCTGGGCCAGCATGCGGGGGTGGTCGAGGGGAAAGTAGCCGTCGAGTTCGCCGTGCACGATGAGCAACGGCGTCGGCGCGATCCTCGGGACCGCTTCCACCGGGGACATCGGCACGGGGTTCCAGTCCCGGTGGTGGATCCGGGTACGGAATCCGTACCGGCCGACCAGGCGCCCCTCGGGCCGGGTCACCAGCCAGTGCAGGCGGCGCATGCGCGGCGTGCCCCGGTAGTACCAGCGCGCAGGCGCGCTCACGGACACCACCGCGTCCGTACGCGCCCCGCGCTCCGCCGGCTCCTCGCCGCCCCCGCCCTTGTCTCCCTCCCCGAACAGCGCCGCGTGCCGCAGCACCACCGAGCCGCCCATGGAGAAGCCGATGGTCGCCACGCGTGTGTGCCCGAGTCCGCGGGCCCAGCGCACGGCGGCCGCCAGGTCGAGCACCTCCTTGTCCCCGACCGTGGACCGCCCGCCCGACGCACCGTGCCCGCGGAAGGAGAAGGTGACGACGGCCGCGTGCCGGGTGAGGGCCTGCGCCACCCGTCGTACATGTGGCCGGTCCACATCGCCGGTGAAGCCATGGGCGACGACGAACACCAGGTCACGGGCAGGTGGACGTGAGGAGTCGTATACGACCGCACCCGGGTCGTATACGGAATCGATCGTCACGCCGTCATCCGTGTGCAGAAACGTCCGCATAGGTGTACGTCTGGTTGTCTCAGAATTCGGACTAACCGTGGATCGTGCCACATGACCTGCCGGACGAATGCTCATGTGGGCTATTCTGCTGGGCAGAGGACTCGGGCAGCGTAGCCCCCGGGTCCTTTTGTGCTTTCGGAAGCGTTGTATACGACGCGGGAAACCTCAGGTGACCGCAGGTGTACGGGGCCCCCGGGATCGCAGAGCAGTTCCGTACCGCACATGTCCTCGCAGGGACCGAGGAGGAACCAGACGTATGAGTTCTCTGCTGCTCCTGACCAACGCCCTCCAGCCGTCGACAGAGGTGCTCCCGGCACTCGGCCTGCTGCTGCACAACGTACGCGTGGCTCCGGCTGAAGGCCCGGCCCTCGTCGACACCCCGGGTGCCGACGTCATCCTGATCGACGGACGCCGCGACCTCCCACAGGTCCGCAGCCTGTGCCAGCTTCTGCGCTCGACCGGGCCCGGCTGTCCGCTCGTCCTCGTCGTCACCGAGGGCGGCCTCGCCGCCGTCACCGCCGACTGGGGCATCGACGACGTCCTCCTCGACACCGCAGGCCCGGCCGAGGTCGAGGCGCGGCTGCGGCTCGCGATGGGCCGCCAGCAGATCGTCAACGACGACTCCCCCATGGAGATCCGCAACGGCGACCTGTCGGTCGACGAGGCCACCTACAGCGCCAAGCTCAAGGGCCGGGTCCTCGACCTCACCTTCAAGGAGTTCGAGCTGCTGAAGTACCTGGCCCAGCATCCGGGCCGCGTCTTCACGCGCGCGCAGCTCCTCCAGGAGGTCTGGGGCTACGACTACTTCGGCGGCACCCGGACGGTCGACGTCCACGTACGACGGCTGCGCGCCAAGCTCGGACCGGAGCACGAGTCGCTGATCGGAACCGTCCGGAACGTCGGTTATCGATTCGTTACGCCCGAGAAGGTGGACCGCGCCGCCGAGGAAGCCAAGGCCAAGGCTGACCGGGCAAAATCGGCGGATGCGGACGAGATGGCCGCCCTGGACGGCGCCGAGGTCCGTGCTGACGTATGACGGGCGCCCGGGCGGGGTGTCGCGGGCGTCACTCTCGCGCAGGAGAGTGACAGTGGAGCGGCAGGCAAGCTCCTTCACGCCCTGCCCAGAGCAGGTCCATCCGCGTAGACTCCGCGCGTGGCCAAGGTGACTCGCGATGACGTCGCACGGCTGGCAGGTACTTCCACTGCCGTCGTCAGCTACGTCATCAACAACGGACCCCGGCCGGTCGCCCCGGCCACGCGCGAGCGTGTCCTCGCCGCGATCAAGGAACTGGGGTACCGGCCCGACCGGGTCGCCCAGGCCATGGCCTCGCGGCGCACGGACCTCATAGGCCTGATCGTGCCGGACGCCCGCCAGCCCTTCTTCGGGGAGATGGCGCACGCGGTCGAGTGGGCCGCCGCCGAGCGCGGAAAGATGGTGCTCGTCGGCAACTCCGACTACGTCGGCGAGCGCGAGGTCCACTATCTGCGCGCCTTCCTCGGCATGCGGGTCTCGGGGCTCATCCTCGTCTCGCACGCCCTGAACGACCTGGCCGCCGCCGAGATCGAGGCGTGGGACGCCCGGGTCGTCCTCCTCCACGAGCGGCCCGAGGCCATCGACGACGTCGCCGTCGTCACCGACGACCTGGGCGGCGCCCAGCTCGCCGTACGCCACCTCATCGAGCACGGCAACGAGTACGTCGCCTGTATGGGCGGCACCGCGGAGACCCCCGCGGTCGGTGACCCGGTCTCCGACCACGTCGAGGGCTGGCGGCGCGCGATGACCGAGGCCGGGATTCCCACCGAGGGGCGGCTGTTCGAGGCACCGTACAACCGCTACGACGCGTATCGCATAGCGCTCGACCTCCTCGCCGGGCCGCAGCGGCCGCCGGCGATCTTCTGCTCCACCGACGACCAGGCGATCGGCGTGCTGCGCGCGGCGCGGGAGCTGCGGATCGATGTGCCGGGGGAGCTGGCTGTCGCCGGGTTCGACGACATCAAGGAGGCGGCGTTGACGGATCCGCCGCTCACCACTATCGCCTCGGACCGGTCGGCCATGGCTCGGGCCGCGGTGGATCTGGTGCTCGATGACGGGCTGCGGGTTGCCGGGTCGCGGCGGGAGCGGTTGAAGGTGTTTCCGTCGCGGCTTGTCGTCCGACGGTCATGCGGGTGCGCCTGAGTGCTCGGGGGTTTTGACGTCGGACGGCTTGCGGTTGTCCGTGGTTGCTCGCGCAGTCTCCCGCGCCCCTGAAGGGGCGCTTCTGTGAAGCATCTCTGAGAGAGCCCGGCCGGCCTCCAGAAGCGTCTTTACATCGGGCATACGGCCTTCTGCCGGGCTTCTCAGGCAGCACTCAGGAAGCTCTCATGGTCGGGCGACAAGCTCATTGCCATGACCGAGAGCTTCCGCCGCAGCGGCGATTACGAGAACCCGTACCAGGGCGCCCAGCAGCAGCACGCCTCCTCCCCCGTGAACCCGGAGTGGCCGCCCCCGCCGGCCTACCGGCCGTCGGCGGAGCAGGCGGGCGGCGGAGCCCCCACCGCTCTCCTGACCGAGCCCGTCGCCCAGCAGCCGAGGTCGCGGCGCCGGCCGCGCGGCCCCGTCGCCCTCCTCGCCGCCGTCGCGATCGTCGCCGCGGCGATCGGCGGCGGCACGGCGTACGGCATACAGGAGCTGACCGGCAGCGACACCGTCGCCGCGTCCAGCTCCACCAGCACGAACGTCGTCCCGTCCAGCCAGAAGGGCACGGTCTCCGGGGTCGCCAAGGCGGTCAGCCCGAGCATCGTCGAGATCAACGCGGCCTCGAACGCCGGGTCGTCCACCGGCTCCGGCGTGATCATCACCGGTGACGGCGAGATCGTCACCAACAACCACGTCGTCGCCGGCGCCTCGTCGGTCAAGGTGAAGACCAGCGACGGCAAGGAGTACACCGCCGAGGTCGTCGGGACCGACAGCAGCAAGGACCTCGCGCTGATCAAGCTGCAGAACGCGTCCGGCCTGCAGACGGCCACCCTCGGCGACTCCTCCGGTGTCCAGGTCGGCGACCAGGTCGTGGCGATCGGCTCCCCCGAGGGCCTCACCGGCACGGTCACCAGCGGCATCGTGTCCGCGCTCGCCCGTGACGTGACCGTCTCGACGGACGAGGGCCGGCAGCAGCAACAGCAGCAGGGCGGCAGCGGATGGCCGTTCGAGTTCGGCGGCCAGGAGTTCAACGGCGACACGGGTTCGTCGACGACGACGTACAAGGCCATCCAGACCGACGCGTCTCTGAACCCCGGCAACTCCGGCGGCGCGCTGATCGACATGAACGGCAACATCATCGGCATCAACTCCGCGATGTACTCGGCCGCCGGCTCGAGTGCGTCCAACGCGGGCAGCGTGGGCCTCGGCTTCGCCATCCCGATCAACACCGTCAAGTCCGATCTGGCGAAGCTGCGGTCGGGATCGCAGAGCTGAGCCGGGCTCACCGAGCTGAAGGGGTACCTCATGATCAAGCAGGTGGAGAAGGTCGGCCGGGTCGAGCACACCGCGGCCGGCGGCGGACCGGCCGACCTGGTCCTGGCCCTGGCGGTCGCCGGCGCCCTGCACGCTCCCACGGCCCCGTCCCGGGCGCCGGAGGTGGCGACCGCCCGCCCGAGCACCGCTCGCCGCACCGCTGCCGCCCGCGGCCGCCGCCGTACCGTACGAGGCTGAGAAAGCATGCGAGGCTGAAGGCGTCCAGCCCGCTCAGCGCCTGTCCTGCCCTCCCGTCCCACCGCACCCGAGGATCCCGAGCCCATGAGCCCCGCCGACGGCGACCGTGACCCCCAGCGCATCCTGATCGTCGACGACGAGCCTGCCGTGCGTGAAGCACTCCAGCGCAGCCTCGCGTTCGAGGGATACGACACGGAGGTCGCGGTCGACGGCGCGGACGCCCTGGAGAAGGCGACCGCCTACCGGCCCGACCTGGTGGTCCTCGACATCCAGATGCCCCGCATGGACGGCCTGACCGCCGCCCGCCGCATCCGTGGCGCCGGCGACACGACACCGATCCTCATGCTGACCGCCCGCGACACCGTCGGCGACCGCGTGACCGGGCTGGACGCCGGGGCCGACGACTATCTGGTCAAGCCGTTCGAACTGGACGAGCTGTTCGCCCGGGTCCGCGCGCTGCTGCGGCGCAGCTCGTACGCGGCGGCCGCCGGTGCGGGCTCGGTGGAGCAGGACGAGGCGCTGACCTTCGCCGACCTGCGCATGGACCTCGCGACGCGCGAGGTCACGCGGGGTGGGCGGCCGGTGGAGCTGACCCGTACGGAGTTCACGCTGCTGGAGATGTTCCTGGCGCATCCGCGTCAGGTGCTGACCAGGGAGCAGATCCTGAAGGCGGTGTGGGGCTTCGACTTCGAGCCGTCGTCGAACTCGCTGGACGTGTACGTCATGTATCTGCGCCGCAAGACCGAGGCGGGCGGCGAGCCGCGGCTCGTGCACACGGTGCGGGGTGTGGGGTATGTGCTGCGCCAGGGCGGCGCGGAGTGAACAAGGTGCTACGCCGGTTCCGGTCCCTGCCGATCCGCTCGCGGCTGGCCATGCTGGTGGCGGCGGCGGTGGCGTT
Organism: Streptomyces sp. NBC_01017; assembly: GCF_045162795.1. NCBI lineage: Bacteria > Bacillati > Actinomycetota > Actinomycetes > Kitasatosporales > Streptomycetaceae > Streptomyces > Streptomyces sp. NBC_01017. The sequence goes on along the minus strand of NZ_CP108683.1, from coordinate 5,887,224 downwards.
CGCGGTGGCGGCGGTTTCGGTTACGTGTTGGTTCATTGTGCAGGGCCGGCTGTACGACCAGGTGGACGACGATCTGCAACAGGCTCGGATGAAGCCCGGGCAGAACATCGAGATGTCGAGCGCGCTGTCCGACTGCACGCAGACCCCCCAGGGCACCCAGCCCTTCCGCAACCTCTACTCGCAGGTCGTCAAGGCGGACGGAACTCCCTGCGTCACCGACGACTCTGTTGGCACGATTGAGGTCACCCAGGCCGACAAGGACGTGATCAAGAGCGGTAGTGCCGGCAAGGGCATCATCCGCAACGGCACCGCCGAGGACGGCACTCCGCTGCGCGTGATGACCATTCCACAGGTCGCCCGGAACCAGGTCACGGGCGAGCAGTCCTACGTCGCCGTCACCGTCGCCGTGTCCCTCAAGGGCACCGAGGCCACCCTCAACGACCTGGCCCTGATCCTCCTCCTCGTCTCCGGCATCGGAGTCATCGGCGCCGGCGCCGCCGGCCTCGCAGTCGCCCGCGCCGGCCTCCGCCCCGTCGACAAGCTCACCGAAGCCGTCGAGCACGTGGCCCGCACCGAGGACCTGAACGTACGCATCCCGGTCGAGGACGACGCCGAGGACGAGGTGGCCCGGCTCTCCCGTTCCTTCAACTCCATGACGTCCGCCCTGGCCAGCTCCCACGAGCTCCAGCAGCAGCTCATCGCGGACGCGGGCCACGAGCTGCGTACACCACTGACGTCGTTGCGTACGAACATCGAACTCCTCACCCGCAGCGAGGAGACGGGCCGCCCCATCCCCGAGGCGGACCGCAAGGCCCTACTGGCCTCGGTCAAGGCACAGATGACCGAACTGGCCGCTCTGATCGGCGACTTGCAGGAGCTGTCCCGCTCGGAGGGCCAGCGCGGCGAGCGCGTACAGGTGGTCTCGCTGGAGGACGCGGTCGAGTCGGCCCTGCGCCGGGCACGGCTCCGCGGCCCGGAGCTGACGATCACCGCCGACCTCCAGCCCTGGTACGTACGGGCGGAACCGGCGGCCCTGGAGCGGGCGGTCGTCAACATCCTCGACAACGCCGTGAAGTTCAGCCCCGAGGGCGGCACCGTCGAGGTGCGGCTCACCGACGGCCTCCTCACCGTCCGCGACCACGGCCCCGGCATCCCCACCGACGAACTCCCCCACGTCTTCGACCGCTTCTGGCGCTCACCGAGTGCCCGCGCACTGCCGGGCTCGGGCCTGGGACTGTCGATCGTGGCGCGTACGGTGCAGCAGGCGGGCGGCCGGGTCACCCTGGCCCACGCGGATGGCGGCGGCACGGTGGCGACCGTACGCCTGCCGGGTGCGCCGACGGCTCCGCCGGAGACGCCGTAGGCCTCTCCCGAGGGCCCTGAAGGGACCCCGAACGGCTCTCTCAGGGCGGCAACCTTTCCGTGCGAGGCGGCGACTGATCCGCGGACCATCCCCCCGCACGGAACGGATCGCCCCATGAGTGAGCAGCACAGCAAAGCCCGCCACCGCAGAGGCGGGAAGGCCCTCGCGGTCGGGCTCCCCCTCACCCTGACCGCCGCCGGCGCCCTCGTCCACGGCACCGGCCTCGGCCTCCTCGGCGCCGGCGCCCAGCAGGCGTCCGCCGCGACCGCCGCCGCCCCCGCCTGGGCCACTGCCACCGCCGACGGCTTCGCGTCCGTCAACTCGCTGGGGCAGAACGGTACTTACGGCGGGCGTGACGGGCAGATCGTGACCGTCAGGACGCAGGCCGAGCTGGAGAAGTACGCGACGGCCGCCGAGCCGTACGTCATCGTCGTGGCCGGGACGATCACCATGAACCCGGTCGGGAAAGAGATCAAGGTTCAGTCGGACAAGACCATCGTCGGGTCCGGTACGTCCGGGCACATCGTCGGCGGCGGGTTCTTCCTCGGCTCCGGCGTGCACAACGTGATCATCCGGAACCTCACCATCCGGGACGCGTACCAGGGCATCTGGAACGACAAGGATCATGACTTCGACGCGATCCAGATGGATGGCGCGCATCACGTGTGGATCGACCACAACGATCTGCGGCACATGGCCGACGGGCTCATCGACGTCCGCAAGGACAGCACGAACGTGACCGTGTCCTGGAACAAGCTGAGCCAGAACAACAAGACCTTCGGCATCGGCTGGACCGAGAACGTCAAGACGGACATCACGATCCACCACAACTGGATCCGTGAGACCGAGCAGCGCAACCCGTCCACCGACAACGCCGCCCACGCGCACCTCTACAACAACTTCCTGGAGGACGTGGCGGGCACCGACATCACGTCGTCGTACGGCACCTACTCGCGCGGCAGGACGGCGATGGTCCTGGAGAACTCCTACTTCCAGGGCATGAACAACCCCGTCACCAAGGACGGCACCGCGACGCTCGTCCAGCGCGGCAACGTCTTCTCGGGCACCGGCGGCCGCAACGAGAGCGGCGGTACCGCCTTCGACCCGAAGGCGTACTACTCGTACGCGCTGGACCCGGCTGTGAATCTGCCTTCGCTACTCAAGTCGGGTGCGGGGCCCCGGAGTTCCCTCGGCACGATGGCCGCCGGCGCCCCGGCGAGCACCAAGGCCGCTACGACGCTCACCGTCGCCAAGGACGGCAGCGGACAGTACCGGACCGTGCAGGCGGCGGTGGACGCCGTACCCGCGAACAACCCGTCCCGGGTCGTCATCTCCGTGAAGCCGGGGACGTATCGCGAGGTCGTGAAGGTTCCGGCCAACAAGCCGCACGTCACCGTCCAGGGCACCGGCGGCAGCCGCAAGGACACGGTCATCGTCCACGGCAACGCGGCCGGCATGCAGAAGCCGGACGGTTCGGGGACCTACGGCACCCCGGGCAGCGCCACCCTCTCCCTCCAGTCCGACGACTCGCAGCTGCGCAACCTCACCGTCACCAACGACTTCGACGAGGCCGCCAACCAGTCCCTCTCCGGCCACCAGGCCGTGGCGCTGCTGACCTCCGCCGACAAGATCTTCCTCGACGGCATCATCGTCAACGGCGACCAGGACACCCTGGAGCTGGAGACCGCCGCCAAGGACAAGCTCGGCCGTGTCTACATCGCCGACTCCTACGTCACCGGCAACGTCGACTTCATCTTCGGCCGGGCGACGGCCGTCGTGGACAAGTCCGTCATCACGCTGAAGAAGCGTTGGAACGGCACGTCGGCGGGGTACGTCACCGCGCCGAGCACTCCCGGCAACCGCAAGGGCATCCTGATCAACCGGTCCACCGTCAACGGCGATGTGGCGGACGGCAGTTTCCACCTCGGCCGCAACTGGCACCCCGGCGGCGACACCACCGTCGACCCGCAGACCACGGTCCGGGACAGCACGCTGAGCGCGGCCGTCAAGTCCACGCCCTGGTCGGACATGGGCGGCTTCTCCTGGAAGGACGACCGTTTCGCCGAGTACCGGAACACCGGCCCGGGATCCGGTTCGGCGAGCTCCGAGCGGCCGCAGCTGACCGACGCACAGGCCGGCGGACAGGAGGTCGCCGACTGGCTGGGGGACTGGACGCCCACGGCCTCCTGAGGCCCTGCGGCAACCGCTCAACGTCAAGGCGAGCGCGGGAGAACGTCAAGGGCCGTCCAACGTTCGATCATGAGTTCCCCGCGCTCGACCATGATTCAGCAACGTGAACATGTGTTCCGATGCTCGGGCGTACGTTCCACGCCGTGAACTCCGACAGATCCGTCGGCGCCCAGCCGACCGCCGCCGCCCACCAGCGGTTCGCCCTTGCCTCTCCCGCCCGCCGCGCACTCCTGCGGTTCGGGCTGACCGGGGCCGCGGCGCTGGGGGCGACCGCGGCCCTCGGCACGGCTCCCGCCTCCGCCACCACCCCCACATCCCCCACATCCCCCACGGCCGGCGCCTCGCGCAGGCGGCCCGGCACGCCCGAGGAGGCCCTGCGGGAGCTCGCCGCGGGCAACCAGCGCTGGCGCACCTTCCGTCAGCGCCACCCCGACGAGTCGCCCGCCGTGCGCCAGAGCCTGACGTCCGGTCAGCACCCCTTCGCCCTGGTCCTCGGCTGCATCGACTCCCGGGTCCCGCCGGAGCTGGTCTTCGACCAGGGCCTCGGCGACCTGATGACCGTGCGCTCCGCCGGTGAGGTGCTCGACGAAGCCGTACTCGGCAGCGTCGCCTACGGCGTGCTCGAACTGGACATCCCCCTGGTCATGGTCCTCGGCCATCAGTCGTGCGGCGCCGTGAAGGCCGCCGTCGAGTCGGACCTGTCCGGCGAGCGACTACCGGCCCACATCCAGTACATCGCCGACCGGATAGCCCCGAACATAGACCGCACCCAGGAGGGCGACGCCCGCATCGACTCCACCATCGACGCCAACGTACGGGCGATCCGCGCCCAACTCGCGGCGGAGCCGGACCTCGCCGCGAAGGTGACCTCCGGCCAACTGGCCATCGTGGGCGCCCGCTACGAGCTGACGACTCAGCGCGTGCATCGGGTCGGCTGACGGCAGGGAACGGGGGCGGCGGCGAGGGCCGGGTCAGCGCCTGAGGACGAGGGTCTCCTCCGCGGGCGTCCCCGGCACCGGCACCGGCCCCGCCAGCCGCCCGTACACCCCGCCCCGCGCCGCCAACTCCGCATGCGTGCCCGCCTCCACCAGCCGCCCGCCATCCACGACCAGCACCCTGTCCGCATCCGGCGCCAGGCTCAGATCGTGGGTGATCATGATCGTCGTACGGCCTGACATCAGGCGCCGGAGCGGCTGTACGACCTGGCGGGCGGCCACCGAGTCGAGGCCGGCCGTCGGTTCGTCCAGGACCAGGACGGGGGCGGTACGCAGCATGGCGCGGGCGATGGTGAGCCGCTTGAGCTGACCGCCGGAGAGGGCGGCCGTGCCGGGGGCGATGTGCGTGTCGTATCCCTCGGGGAGCGCGGTGATGAAGTCGTGGGCCGCCGCAGAACGTGCCGCCTGCTCGATGTCCTCGTCGCTCGCGCCCGGCCGGCCGCACGCGATGTTCTCGCGGACGGTGCCGTTGAGGATCAGGGTCTCCTGGGGCAGCAGGGTGACGTTCTCGCGCAGGAAGCGCAGGTCCAGCTGCGGGAGCGGCACGCCGTCCAGGGTGATCGCGCCCGACCCGGGGTCGTAGAACCGGGTGAGGAGCTTGGCCGCCGTCGACTTGCCGGCGCCGCTCGGGCCCGTGACGACCACCAGCTCGCCGGGGCCGGCCGTGAAGGTCACCTCGGTCAGCGACTCCCGTGTGGCGCCCGGGTAGCGGAAGGACACCCCGTGGAAGCCGACCCGGCCGTGGACCGGCCACGGCCCGACGGGCTCGGCGGGGTCGGTGACGGCCGGCTCGGCGTCCAGGATCTCGCCGAGGCGCTGGGCGCCGGCGGTGGCGGCGGTGAGGGTGAGGCCGAGCCGGCCGAGGCTGCGGACGGGCGGGTAGAGGTAGCCGACGAAGGCGGCGAAGGCGAGGAGCTGCCCCAGGGTCATACGGCCGGCGGAGATCTCCCACACCCCGAGGCCGATCACCGCGAGCACGCAGATCGTCTCCACGACCTCGACGAACTGCTCGTACATCTCACTCAGCCGCGCACCCCGCACGGACGCCTTCATCCAGGCGCGTGCCTCGCGGTCGAGCCGCTTCTCCTCGTCGCCGTGGCGGTTGTAGGCCTGGGTGAGGACGATGTGGCCCAGCGACTCCTCGACCACCGAGGTGATCGCACCGTCGGCGACCCGCTCGTCCTGGGAGGCGGTGCGGATACGGCCGGCGAAGCGGCGGGCGGCCAGCAGGAACAGGGGCGCCAGGACGAAGGTGGCCAGGGCCAGGTCCCAGCGCAGGTACAGGGCGGCCGCCGAGTAGAAGAGAGCCGAGAACACCGCCGCCACGGTGCCGACGACGCCCGACACGACCATCTGCTCGATGGCCTCGACGTCCCCGGTGAGCCGCTCGACCAGATCCCCGCGCCGGTGCTTCTGGAAGAAGTGCGGCGGCAGGCCCTGCACATGCCGGAAGACCCTTGCGCGCAGCCTCAGCACGAATCTCTCGGCGGTCCAGGTGGCGAGCGAGTTCCCGAGATACCCGACGACCGCACCCAGCACGGCAACGCCCAGCCAGGCCGCCGCCGGACCCCAGAAGGCGGCGAGCGAACCGGCTTTCAGCGCGTTGTCGGTGAGTTCCGCGAACAGCAGGATCGACGCGGTCTCGGCGAGCGCGGCGACCACCACGCAGGCCACAATGACCGCCGACCACTTGCGGTCGCCGAGCGTCAGCGGCCAGAAGCGGCGGAAGGCCGTACGCACTTCCCTCATGCTCAAGTCCCTTTCCCAGCAACGGACATGACCGGCACCGGACATGACGGAGGCGGGGCCCCCGAAGCCCGATCGCTTCGGTGACCCCGCCTCCCGTGTCGTGTCCTCAGCCCTTGTGCGCGACCGGACGCCGCTTCGGAGCGGCCTTCTTCGCCACCGGCTTCTTCTTGGGCGCCGGGGCCGGGGCGGCGGGCTTGCGGGTCTTCTTGACGGGGGCGATCTTGTGGAAGCTCATCATGTTCTCCTTGTTCTTGCGCCGATTGCGCAGATGACGTCGGTCGCATCGATTGAATCGATTGCTTTCGACACGGAAAACATTACGGGAGCCCGAACCGGAAAATCGCCAATTCCGCTGAGACCTCTATTAATTGAGCCTGAGAGAGTTTTTCAGGGAATTCCCGGAACTAATCGCGAACTCACACAGAATTGATTACCGGCGCCCCACCGCCAGCCCGGCCCCCTCCAGCCGCACCCTGATCCCGTCCTCCTCCACCCGCACATCCCGCAGCCGTACGTCCCCGTTCGGCGGTTCCGGGAGGCGGAAGCCCAGGGAGAGCTGGTCGGCGAGGACCGGGCGGGTGAGCCGGGGGAGGGCGTCGAGGAGGGCGGGGTCGAAGCCGAGGAGCTTGAGGATCTGGGGGTGGTCGAGGGCCAGGTCGATGAGGTTCAGGCGCATGGCCTGGCGGATGAAGCGCGGCGTGCCGGTCAGCTCGGTGAGCTTGGACTCGTGGCGCAGGGCCTCGCGGACGACCGAGTCGGGCACGCCCAGGCGCCGTACGACGGACGGGACGGACAGCAGCGCCTTCGCCTTGCGGGTCTCGTGGGCCAGGCGGGCCGCCGACGCGCGGCTCAGGTGCAGGCCCTCCGAGGTGCGGGCACCCGGGCGGTACGTGGCCAGGTCGCCGATGTCCAGGCGCATGCCGCCGATGTGGGTGGCGATGCCCCGGTCGCCGTCGCGCAGGATGCGGGCCTCGGCGCGCAGGTTGAGGTCGTGTCCGGCGACCGGCAGGGTGCCGCGGGCCCGGATGCGGTCGTGGCCCTCTCCGGTGAACGTGACCTGGGATGCGCCGAGTTCACGGTTGAGGTCCGCGAAGGAGAGCAGGACGTCGCCCTCCAGTTCGGGGACGTCGGCGCCGCGTATCGAGAGCGGGCCGTCGGTGTCGAGCCGTACGTCTCTCGCCGTCGCCGTCACCTGGGCGAGGGAGATCCGGTCGGCGGCCACGTCGGGGACGGTCACCTTCACCGAGTCCAGCCGCTCGTCGGCGAGTTGGGTGAGGAAGGGGAAGCCGCCGATCTCCACCTCGGGAGCGGCGGCGAGGTCCAGGTGGGTCTTGAGGGTGTCCGCCGCTCTGCGCTCGGCGTAGAGGAGGGCCCAGCGATCGGCGAGGCTGAGGAAGGCGGCGAGGACGACGACGCCGACGACCGCCTTCATCGCGAACGGAAGAGCCGCGAAGCGGCCTTTGCGGCGGCGACGGCCGTTGCGGCGGTGATTGGGCGGGGCCCAGGGATCGTCCTGGGCCGCCGCTGCGTCCACTTCATCCGATTGGTCCGGCTCGTCCGGTACGTCGTCGTGGAGGAATTCCTCCAGAGGACCGCCGTCCAGCCTGCCGAGCTCCTCGTACGGGTTCGTATAGGGAGCGTTTGGATGGGGATGCGCCGTTATGTGGTGGGGGGAACGCATCGGCCCATCCGACCATGCGCACGCCCCCCACCCGCAACCTCTACCGGAGGTTTGCGATCTAGTTCACGCTATTTCACTTCACTACTGCACTACTGTGATCCGATTCGCCGCCGGCGGGGCGATCGGGTTCGTGGCCGAGGAGTTGGCCGTCAGGTACTTCTCCAGCACCGTCAGGTCGTCGGTCCCGACCAGGTCGTTCGTGCCCTGACCCAGCGTCGGGAAGCCGTCGCCGCCGCCCGCGAGGAAGTTGTTCATGGCGACGCGGTAGGTGGCCGTCGGATTGATCGCCTCGCCGTTGAGCTTGATCGAGTCGGTCACCACACGGTCCGCGCCCGACTTCGTCAGGTCCAGCGCGTACGTCAGGCCCGAGGAGATCTGGAGCACCTTCGGCGAAGCCGCGTTCGTGCCGCTCACCTGCTCCTTGAGCACCTGGATCAGCTGCGCGCCGGTCAGGTCCTGGAGGTTCAGCGTGTTGGAGAACGGCTGCACCGTGAAGCCCTCGGCGTACGTCACCACACCGTCGCCCTCGGCGCCCTTCGCCGCGAAGGTCAGCGGCGCCCGGATGCCGCCGGGGTTCATCAGCGCCAGGTCCGTCTCCGGGTCCAGTTCCTTGCCGTACGCCAGTTGCGCGTCCGCGATCAGGTCGCCGAGCGGGGACTCCGTGCCGGCGCTGGGGATGTCGGCGGAGATGTAGCCGATCGCGCGGTTGCCGATGGGCGCCGCGAGGGTGTTCCACCTGCTGATCAGCTGGGTCATGTCGGGCGCCTTGGGGACGTCCCGGGTGACCACGCGGTTCGCGGACTTCACGGCCGTACGGGCGATGTCGCCGGTGTAGCGGTCGTACGTCAGCGTCGTGTCCGTGTAGAGGCGGCCGAAGGACGCCGCCGACGTGACCATGCGGGGCTTGCCCGACGGGTCGTCGATCGAGCAGACGTACGCGGCGTGCGTGTGGCCGGTGACCAGCGCGTCGACCTGCGGGGTGATGTTCTTCGCGATGTCGACGACCGGGCCGGAGACGCCGTCGCCCGCGCCCGGGGCCTCGCAGTCGTAGTTGTACGACGCGGAGGCCGGGGCCCCGCCCTCGTGGATGAGCGCCACGATCGACTTCACGCCCTGGCGCTGGAGCACCTTGGCGTACTTGTTGATCGTCTCGACCTCGTCCTTGAACTTCAGGCCCTTGACGCCCTCGGCGGAGACGACGCCCGGCGTGTCCTCCAGGGTCACGCCGATGAAGCCGACCTTGACGTCCCGCTTCTTCCACACCCAGTAGGGCTTGAGGATCGGCTTGCCGGTCTTCTCGTCGAGGACGTTCGCGGCGAGGTAGGGGAAGTCGGCGCCCTTGAACTTCTTGTCCGTGTAGCAGCCGTCCTTCGGGTGGCAGCCGCCCTTCTGGAGGCGGGCCAGTTCCTCGGCGCCCTCGTCGAACTCGTGGTTGCCGACCGAGGTGACGTCCAGGTCGAGCTTGTTCAGCGCCTCGATGGTGGGCTCGTCGTGGAAGAGGCCCGAGATCAGCGGGGAGGCGCCGACCATGTCGCCGCCGGCCGCGGTGATGGAGTACTTCTCACCCTCGCGCGCCTGGCGCAGATGCGTGGCGAGGTACTCCACGCCGCCCGCGTCGATGGTCTTCGTCGTGCCGTCCGGCTGCAGTTCGGTGACCCGGCCGGAAGAGCCGGCCGGCGGCTCCAGGTTGCCGTGCAGGTCGTTGAAGGACAGCAGCTGAACGTCCTGGTAGCGGCTGTGGCCGTGACCGTGGCCGCCCTTGCCGGTGCTCTCGCCCGCCGACGCCGTGGCGGGCAGCGCCGCGGCCAGCGCACCCACGGTGGCCAGACCTGCGGCGGTCGCGATCAGTGCGTACGTACGGCGTCTGCGGTGCTGCTGGTGGGATGTGGCTGACATCCGCCCCCCTGTGAGTCGTGAGTCGTGAGTGACATGGCCCCGTCGGGCGGCAGCCTAGAGTCAACGCGCGTAGCGCGACAGGGGGTTCCGGGTTACAGGCTGGTTGCTTCTGTGCCGGGACTTTGGCGGGGGCGCCCCTTACCCTCGTACGCATGACCAGCGACGACGCCGCACACCCGCTTCCGACCCGTTCCATCGAGACCCACCTCGCGCTCGCCCCGGAGCAGACCGAGGCCGTGCTCGAACTGCTCGCGGAGGCCGCCCGGAACGACGGGCAGCAGGCGGTGTCCGAGCAGGGGCGGCTGCAACTGCGGGGCGGGGAGCGCGAGGGCGTGTCCCATCTGCTGCTGACGGTCGGCGGCGAACTCGTCGGTTACGCCCAGCTGGAGGACACGGACCCGGTGGAGGCCCCCGCCGCCGAACTGGTCGTCCACCCCTCGCACCGCGGCCACGGCCACGGCCGCGCGCTGGGCTCGGCCCTCCTCGCCGCGTCCGGCAAGCGGCTGCGGGTGTGGGCCCACGGCGGCCACGCCGCCGCCCGCCACCTGTCCCAGGTCCTCGGCCTCACGCTGTTCCGCGAACTGCGCCAGATGCGCCGCTCCTTGACGGACCTATCGCTGCCCGACCCGGTGCTCCCCGAGGGCGTGACGGTCCGCACCTTCGAGCCCGGCCGGGACGACGCGGCCTGGCTCGCGGTGAACGCCGCCGCCTTCGCCCACCACCCCGAGCAGGGCTCCCTCACCCAGCGCGACCTCGACGACCGCAAGGCGCAGCCGTGGTTCGACCCGGCGGGGTTCTTCCTGGCGGAACGGGCCGGCGAGCTCATCGGCTTCCACTGGACGAAGGTCCACGCGGAGGAGGGGCTCGGCGAGGTGTACGTCCTCGGCGTGCGACCGGGCGCGCAGGGCGGCGGCCTGGGCAAGGCCCTCACGACGATCGGGCTGCGGCATCTGGCGGCGCAGGGGCCGACCACGGCCATGCTCTACGTCGACGCCGACAACAAGGCGGCGGTGTCGGTGTACGAACGGCTGGGGTTCACCACGTACGAGACGGACCTCATGTACCGGACCGAGACCTGACAGCTGACATCTGGCATCTGACATCTGCCAGATAAGGGCAGATAAGGGGCGGCGATCTTGACGCCGCCCCTTTCTTTGCACCACCCTTTCACTACTCAATTAGTGAAAGGGTGGTGGAACGGATGGTCGAGTACCGCATCGACCGGCGCTCCGGCGTCGCCACCTATGTGCAGATCGTCCAGCAGACCAAACAGGCCCTGCGCCTGGGCCTGTTGGAGCCGGGCGACAAGCTGCCCACGGCCCGTGAGGTCGTCGAGGCAACCGCCATCAACCCCAACACCGTCCTCAAGGCCTATCGCGAACTGGAACGCGAAGGCCTGGTCGAGGCACGCCGGGGGCTCGGCACGTTCGTACGGCGCGGACTGAACACCGCGCCGGCCGACTCGCCTCTGCGCACCGAACTGGACCAGTGGGCCGTACGGGCCCGCGAGGCCGGGCTGGACCGCGACGACGTGGACGCTCTCTTCACTTCCGTACTGGACACGCACTTCAAGCTGGACACGCACTACAAGGGGGACGAGTCATGACCGAGACCGCCATCGAGGCGGCCGCGCTGGGCAAGAGGTTCGGGCGGCGCCGCAAGCGGGCGCTGGACGGCTGCGACTTCCGGCTCCCCACGGGGACCGTGTGCGCCGTCGTCGGGCCGAACGGCGCGGGCAAGTCGACCCTGCTGTCCCTCGCTGCCGGTCTGCTGCCCCCCACCGACGGCACGATCAGCGTCCTCGGCCAGGCCCCGGCGGCGGTCCGCGAGCGGATCGCGTACGTCGCCCAGGACAAGCCCCTGCACCCCCAGCTCACCATCGCCGACACCCTGCGTTTCGGCCGCGAGCTGAACCCCGGCCGCTGGGACGACCGGGCCGCCGAGCGGATCGTCGCCGAGGGCGACCTCGACCCGGACGCGAAGATCCGCACGCTCTCCGGCGGCCAGCGCACCCGCGTCGCGCTCGCCCTCGCCCTCGGCAAGCGCCCCGAACTGCTGCTCCTGGACGAGCCGATGGCCGACCTGGACCCGCTCGCCCGGCATCAGCTGATGGCCACGCTCATGGCCGACGCGGCCGAGCACGGCACCACGGTTGTCATGTCCTCGCACGTCGTGGCGGAGCTGGAGGGCGCCTGCGACCACCTCCTGCTGCTCGGCGCCGGCCGGGTCCGCCTCGCCGGCCCGCTGGACGACCTGCTCGCCGCACACCGGCTCGTCACCGGCCGCGCCGACACGTCCCTGGACCCGCACACCGTGGTCGAGTCCCGCACCACCGGACGCCAACTCACCGCACTCATACGCCCCGAGGGCCCCCTCGGCGACGCATGGCAGACCACCGCCCCGACCCTGGAGGAACTGGTCCTGGCGCACCTGCGCGCCCCCGAGGCCCCGGCGCTGCGCCTCGACGACGTACGGGAGGCCGCCGTATGACCACCGTGACCATCGAGACCTCCACCACCGCCACGCCCTCCCGCGGGCCGCGCGGCCTGGTGTGGACGATGCTGCGACTGCACCGCTCGGCGCTGTGGTTCTGGGTGATGCTGGTGGCCGTGGCCGCCGGGGCACTGCTGTGGGCGTACGGCCCGGGAGCGGACGCCGTCTGGGCCGCGTTCCGGAAGATGGGCTGCGCCTCGGCGCAAGAGGGCATGGGCTGCGACGTCACGAACCCCGCCGTTGTGCGGTACGACACGGTCATCGGCGTCGGCGCCGGACTGCTCGCCCTCACGCCGATCCTGACCGCAGCCTGGGCGGGCGCCGCGCTCATCGGGCGCGAACTGGAGAACGGCACCGCCCAGTTGGCGTGGACGCAGTCGGTCTCCCCGGCCCGCTGGCTGGCCGCCAAGGTCGCCGTCCCGGCCGCCCTGCTCGTCTCCGGCACGGTCCTGCTCACGCTGCTGCACCGCATGCTGTGGTCCGCGGACGGTCCGCTGCGGCCGGCGACCTCGCGCCAGTGGGACGACAGCATCAGCTTCGTGGCCAACGGCACCCTCGCCACCGCCTACGCCCTCCTCGGCCTCGCCGTCGGCATCCTCGCGGGCGTGCTCCAGCGCCGCGCCCTGCCCGCGCTCGGCACCGCGGTCATCGGCCTTGCGGTCCTGCTGCAGGCGCTCGCCACGCTGCGGCCGTATCTGTGGCCCGTCGAGACGCTCGTCAACAAGGACGAGTACCCCCCGTACATCGGCATGGTCGTCGGCGAGGGCGCCCTCACCTCCACCGGCGCCCGCGTCTCGGACCCCATCTGCGTCGACGACGCCAAGTGCCTCGCCGACCACGACATCGTGGGCTTCTACCGCGACTTCCACCCGTCGTCGCACTTCTGGCCGCTCCAGCTGACGGAGACGGGCATCGCCCTCGCCGTCGCTGCCCTGGCGGTCCTGGTCGCCTTCCGGCTGCTGAAGCGGCGCACCGGAGCCGCCGTATGACGACCGCGCTCACCGCCACGTCCGCACCCGCCGACCGCACCCCGCGCGGGCCGCGGGGCCTGCTCTGGACCGTCCTGCGGGTGCACCGCACGGCGCTCGTGTTCTGGGCGCTGGCCCTGCTCGGCGCCACGGCCGTACTGATCTGGATGTACGTCATCGCCGACGAGGCCCGCAAGGGCAACGTCCCGTGCATGACACCCGCCCGCGACGGATTCCCCGGCTGCGCGTCCATCGAGTCGATCACCGTGGACGATGTCTATGCCGGCTGGATCGAGCTGGTCGCCACCTCCCTGACCTACGCGATCCTGCCCGTGGCCGGCTGGGCCGGCGGCTCGCTCATCGGCCGCGAGCTGGAGAGCGGCACCGCGCGGCTCGCCTGGACCCAGTCGGTCACCCCGACCCGCTGGCTGGCGGCCAAGCTCGCCGTCCCGGCCGTACTGCTGACCATCGGTACGGGCGGACTCGTCCTGCTGAACAACTGGGCGCGCGGCGACGGCGACCCCGACCTGGTCGGGGACTGGTACAACGCGGACGCCTTCATCGGGACCGGCCCGACCACCGTCGGCTACACCCTGGCCGGCCTCGCCCTCGGCGCACTCGCCGGGCTGCTGCTGCGGCGAGCCCTGGCCGGCGCCGGGGTGGGCTTCCTGGCCGCGCTCGTCCTGTGCGGCGTGCTGGAACGCTTCCGCGAGGACCTGTGGCCGGCTGTCACCCGCAGCCAGGCCGGTGAGTTCGAGCTGCCCCGATCGACCTGGCAGCTGGGCTGGGACACGACCTGGGGCCGGCATCCCGGAGAGGGCGAACCATTGGCCACCAGCGCCACTTTCCACCCCCGGTCCCACTACTGGCCGATCCAGTACGTCGAAACCGGCATCCTGCTCGCCGTGGCCGCCGCCGCGACGCTCGCCGCCTTCTGGCTGCTGCGCCGCCGCACGCCGTAGACCCCGCCGCACGTCCCTCACGGGGGAAGGGACGTGCGGTCCGGACAGCCGCCCGGCGATGTAGACGTCCGCGAGCCGCCCCCCGCTATCCCACACGCCATGTCTCCGTAACCATTGGTTCAGACGGGCTTGCGACGCTCAGCCAATGACCCCCGCCGTGCCAGAGCCTTCGCCGCACCCGGGAGGGAGCGCGAGGAACGGGGACGCCCGGCGCCTCCCCGCCAAGCTCCCGCCCGCGCTTTCCGACGCGCCCATAAGCCTCGGCACGCGGAACAATGGGCATATGAGCCAGTCCTCGAACGCCCAGGCAAAGGTCCAGCACGCGCAGCCCTCCGTGGGCTCCATCGCGGCGCACCGTCCGCACGGGGTCACCTCGGCAGTGGTCTCCGACCTGGAACCCGACATCGATGCCGACCTCGACGCGTACGAGGTCACCGAGATCGACGGCGTCCAGTTGCCCCAGGGCCGTTTCCTGGACCGGGAGCGCAGCTGGCTCGCGTTCAACGAGCGGGTCCTAGAACTCGCCGAGGACCCGAACACGCCCCTCCTGGAGCGGGCGAACTTCCTGGCGATCTTCGCCAGCAACCTGGACGAGTTCTTCATGGTCCGGGTGGCCGGTCTGAAGCGCCGTATCGCCACCGGTGTCGCCACCCGGTCCGCGTCCGGCCTCCAGCCCCGCGAGGTCCTGGAGATGATCTGGGCCCGCTCCCGCGAGCTGATGGCCCGGCACGCCGCCTGCTACCACGAGGACGTCGCCCCCGCGCTCGCGGAGGAGAGCATCCACCTGGTCCGCTGGAGCGAGCTGACGGAGAAGGAGCAGGCCCGCCTCTTCACCCTGTTCCGGCACCAGATCTTCCCGGTCCTGACCCCGCTGGCGGTCGACCCGGCTCACCCCTTCCCGTACATCTCGGGCCTCTCCCTGAACCTGGCCGTACGGGTCCGCAACCCCGTCACCGGCACGCCGCACTTCGCCCGCGTGAAGGTGCCCCCGCTGCTCTCCCGCTTCCTGGAGGCCTCCCCCGGCCGGTTCGTCCCGATCGAGGACGTCATCGGCGCGCACCTGGAGGAGCTGTTCCCGGGCATGGAGGTCCTGGAGCACCACGCCTTCCGGGTCACCCGCAACGAGGACCTGGAGGTGGAGGAGGACGACGCCGAGAACCTTCTCCAGGCCCTGGAGAAGGAGCTCATGCGGCGCCGCTTCGGGCCGCCGGTGCGCCTGGAGGTCGAGGAGAACATCAACCAGGAGGTCCTGGACCTGCTGGTGCGCGAGCTGAAGATCAGCGAGGCCGAGGTCTACCCGCTGACCGGCCCCCTGGACCTCACGGGTCTCTTCCGCATCGCCCACATCGACCGGCCCGAGCTGAAGTACCCGAAGTTCGTCGCGGGCACCCATCGCGATCTCGCCGAGGTCGAGTCGGCGTCCGCGCCGGACATCTTCGCCGCCCTGCGCAACCGGGACGTGCTGCTGCACCACCCGTACGACTCCTTCTCGACCTCCGTGCAGGCCTTCCTGGAGCAGGCGGCCGACGACCCGGACGTCCTCGCGATCAAGCAGACCCTGTACCGGACGTCCGGCGACTCCCCCATAGTCAACGCGCTCATCGACGCCGCCGAGGCCGGCAAGCAGGTCCTCGTGCTGGTCGAGATCAAGGCCCGCTTCGACGAGCACGCCAACATCAAGTGGGCGCGCAAGCTGGAGGAGGCCGGCTGCCATGTCGTCTACGGCCTCGTCGGCCTGAAGACGCACTGCAAGCTGTCGCTGGTGGTCCGCCAGGAGGGCGAGACGCTACGGCGCTACAGCCACGTCGGCACCGGCAACTACCACCCGAAGACGGCACGGCTGTACGAGGACCTGGGCCTGCTGACCGCCGACCCGCAGGTGGGCGCGGACCTGTCCGACCTGTTCAACCGCCTGTCCGGCTACTCGCGCCGGGAGACGTACCGCCGGCTGCTCGTGGCCCCCAAGTCCCTGCGTGACGGCCTGATCTCGCGGATCAACAAGGAGGTCCAGCACCACCGTGCCGGGCGTCCCGCGCATGTCCGCATCAAGGTCAACTCGATGGTCGACGAGGCGATCATCGACGCCTGCTACGGCGCGTCCCAGGCAGGCGTGCCGGTCGACATCTGGGTCCGCGGCATCTGCGCGATCCGCCCGGGCGTGACGGGACTGTCGGAGAACATCCGCGTCCGCTCGGTCCTCGGCCGCTTCCTCGAACACTCCCGGGTCTTCGGCTTCGGCAACGGCGGCGAACCCGAGGTGTGGATCGGCAGCGCCGACATGATGCACCGCAACCTCGACCGCCGTATCGAGGCCCTGGTCAGGGTCACCGACCCGGCCCACCGCGCCGCGCTCAACCGGCTCCTGGAGACCGGTATGTCCGACACCACCGCGTCCTGGCACCTCGGCCCGGACGGCGAGTGGACCCGGCACGCGACGGACGCGGAAGGCCAGCCCCTGCGCAACGTCCAGGAGATGCTCATAGACGCCCGGAGGCGCCGGCGTGGCACAGCAACACCTTGATCCGACGGACCCCATGGCCGGGACTGTGGCCGGGGACGCCCTCGCGGGCTACCTGCGCGCCCAGGCCACGGAGTTCCTCCGAGCCCTGCGCATGCACCGGGAGACCGGCGGCGGTACGGCGGGCGGTGGCTCGGAGGAGTCCGTCGACGCGGCCCGGGCCCTGCGCCGCTCGGCCCGCCGTATCAGCGCCAGCCTGCACACGTTCCGCCCGTTGCTGGACACCGACTGGTCGGAGGCCATCCGCCCCGAACTGGCCTGGCTGTCGGGCACGCTGGCGTTGGAACACGCGTATGCGGCCCGCCTGGAGCGCCTGCTGCTGGCGCTGCACCGCTTGTCGGGGGCGGCGGTGCTGCCCGCGCAGACGGGGGTCGCCGGCCTGCCCGCTGCGAGCAGGGCCGCAGGCGCGGCGGCGGGGAGCGGTTCCACCGACGCGGTCACGGGCGGGCGTGCCGCGGGAGTCGTCCCGCAGAAAGGGGAACCTGCCGACGCCGGTCCCCCGGCCCACCCGGCGGCCACCCCGGAACGCGGCAACCTGACCGTCGGCGCGGCAAAGGCGGGCGCACTGCTCGAACGCCAGCTCACCCTGGCCCGGACGCGAGCGCACAGCACCGCACTCCAGGCCCTGGGAAGCAGCCGATTTCACGCCGTGGCCGACAACATCGCCGTACTGGCCAGCGAGGTCCCCCTCACCCCGGCCGCGGCGACCGCCGACCTGCGCCCCCTCGGGGCCGCCGCCGAGGAGCGGCTCACCGACGCGGTGACGGCGCTGCCCCTGGTGACCGCGGGCCACCCCTACAACGCCGAGGCCCTGATCCACGGACTGTCCCCGGACCCGGCGCCGCATCCGCAGGACGCGCCCTGGCACCAGGTCCGCCTGCTGCTGCGCCTGCACCGCTACGCCCGCGAGGTGCTGCACGGCGACAGCGGCCCGGTGGACGTACGGCTGCTGGCGACCGGTCAGTCCCTCAACCGGCACCGCGACGCCTCCGAGGCCGCGGCCGCCGCGGCCCAGGCGGCCCGCACCCCGCGGATCGCCCCGGCGACGGCGTACGCCCTAGGCGTCCTGCACGCCGACCAGCGGCACGAGGTGGAGGCGGCACGGTTCGCGTTCCAGCAGTCCTGGCAGCGACAGACGGTGGGCACGCCGTAGGCATCCCTGAGGCGGGAACTCGTTCCTGAATCAGGAACTCCCGAAGGAGGCTTCATCCGGTGACGCACGCAAAGGACCTCACCGTCCAAGCGGCCGGCTGCGTCCTGTGGCGCCGTTCGCCGGTAGACGGTGAGCTGGAGATATGCCTCATCCACCGGCCGAAGTACGACGACTGGTCCCATCCCAAGGGAAAGCTGAAACGTGGCGAGGCGCCCCTGGCCGGTGCGCTGCGCGAGGTCGCGGAGGAGACGGGGCACTCCGCCCGGCCGGGCACCGAACTGCCGACGATGCGGTACCTGGCGAACGACCGCCCCAAGGAGGTCCGCTACTGGGCTGCCGAGGCGGGCCCCGGCAGGTTCACCCCGAACGAAGAGGTGGACCGCATGCTGTGGCTCTCGCCCACGGCTGCCCGCAGCCGTCTGACCCAGCCGAGAGACCGCTCCCTCGTGGACGCCCTGCTGGAGTCGCTGCGCCTGGCATAGTCCGCAACAACCCCCCACAAAGCCTCGGAATGCACCCGTGTCCTCGACGTAAGCGTTCCGTGACCTCACCGCACCGTCCTCAGGGGTTCACCCCCCGTTCATTTACGCCCTTCGGCGCCTTCACCTGTTCTGCCTAATTTCGGCCTTGCACGATGACGGACCGCGTCGGGGGGACGAGTCCGCATCACCCATTCTTCGCACGCCGCCGAATTCAGGACGGCGGCTCCTGGAAGGAACTCTTTCAAGTGAAGCTTCAGCGCAAGAACCGGCGGGCTCTCGCTCTCGGCGCTCTCGCCGTCTCCGGCGCCCTGGCCCTCACGGCGTGCGGCTCCGACGACACCGGCACGAACGGCGGTGGCGACTCGAGCGCCGGCGCCGATGCCAGCAACATCAAGTGTGACGACGCCCAGGGCCAGCTGCTCGCCGACGGCTCCTCCGCGCAGAAGAACGCGATCGACGCCTGGGTCAAGCAGTTCACCGCCGCCTGCAAGGGCGTCCAGATCAACTACAAGGGCGGCGGCTCCGGCGCCGGCGTCACCGCGTTCACGCAGGGCCAGGTCGCCTTCGCCGGCTCCGACTCCGCGCTGGACGAGGAAGAGATCACCGCTTCCAAGAAGATCTGCTCCGGCGGCCAGGGCATCGACCTGCCGATGGTCGGCGGCCCGATCGCGGTCGGTTACAACGTCCCGGGTGTCGACAACCTCGTCCTGGATGCGCCGACCCTGGCCAAGATCTTCAACGACAAGATCAAGAACTGGAACGACCCGGCGATCGCGGCGCTGAACCCCGACGCGAAGCTGCCCGACCTGAAGATCCAGGCGTTCCACCGCTCGGACGAGTCCGGCACCACGGACAACTTCACCAAGTACCTCATCGCCACCGCCAAGTCCGAGTGGCCCTACGAGGGCGGCAAGGCCTGGGAGGCCAAGGGCGGCCAGTCCGCCGCCGGCTCCTCCGGTGTCGCCCAGCAGGTCAAGCAGACCTCCGGCGCCATCAGCTACATGGAGCTGTCGTACGCCAAGGACGGCATCAGCGCGGTGAAGATCGACACCGGCGCCGACGCCCCGGTCGAGGCCACCACGGCCAACGCCTCCAAGATGATCGCCGCCGCCAAGCGCGTCGGCACGGGCAAGGACATGGCCCTGGAGCTGGACTACGCCACCAAGGCCGCCGGCGCCTACCCGATCACCCTGGTGACGTACGAGATCGTCTGCGACAAGGGCAACAAGTCGGAGACCCTGCCCGGCACCAAGGCGTTCCTGCGCTACATCGCCTCCGAGGACGGCCAGAAGATCCTCGAGGAGAACGACTACGCCCCGATGCCCGAGGAGATCATCTCCGAGGTTCGTACCACCATCGATGGCCTGAACTGACCTGAGTGCGGTCCGGTCGGGGCCTGAAAAGGCCCGGACCGGACCGCACCGTCCGGTGCACCGCCGCCCGGAGCCGTACACCGCCTACGGCTCCACCGAGCCACCGCAGACCCGCGTGGCTCCGCAGACCGGAGAACCCGATGGACATATCGACACAGAACACTCAAGCACCTCCCCCCACTCCACAGCCTGCGACCGCCGACCAGAAGCGCGCGGCCCGTGGCACCACCCGGCCCGGTGACCGGGTCTTTCTCGCGCTCTCCCGCGGTTCCGGCATCTTCCTGCTGGTGATCATGGCCGCCATCGCGGTCTTCCTCACCTACCGAGCGACCCTCGCGATCAGCAAGGACGACGCCAACTTCCTCACCGCCTTCGAGTGGAACACCGGCGTGGTCCCGCCGAAGTTCGGCATCGCGGTCCTCGTCTACGGCACGATCATCTCCTCGATCATCGCCATGGTCATCGCGGTCCCGATCGCCGTCGCCATCGCCCTGTTCCTCACCCACTACGCGCCGCGCAAGCTCGGCGGCCCCATCGCGTACGTGATCGACCTGCTCGCCGCCGTGCCGTCCATCGTGTACGGCCTGTGGGGCGCCCTGATCCTCGTACCGAACATGGACGGCCTCTTCGGCTGGCTGGACCGGTACCTCGGCTGGACCGGGATCTTCTCCTGGGACGGCGGCGCACCCCGCTCGATGCTGACGGTCGGCATCCTGCTCGCGATCATGATCCTGCCGATCATCACCAACGTGAGCCGCGAGGTCTTCCGCCAGGTCCCGCAGATGCACGAGGAGGCGGCCCTGGCGCTCGGCGCCACCCGCTGGGAGGTCATCCGCATGTCGGTCCTCCCCTTCGGCCGCTCCGGCGTCATCTCCGCCTCGATGCTCGGCCTCGGCCGCGCCCTCGGCGAGACGATGGCCGTGGCCACCGTGCTCTCCCCCGACTTCGACATCCACGCCAGCCTGCTCAACCCGGGCGGCGGAACCTTCGCCCAGAACATCGCCAGCAAGTTCGGCGAGGCGTCCCCGTTCGGACGTGACGCGCTGATCGCCTCCGGCCTGGTCCTGTTCGTCATCACGCTGGTGGTCAACGGCGCGGCCCGCGCGATCATCGCCCGCCGCAAGGAGTACTCGGGGGCCAACGCATGAGCCACGCCATCGCCGACAAGCCCAGCAGCCTGCACGGTGCCCGTCTGCCCAAGTGGTCCCCGTACGCCATCGCCGGCGGCTCCATCGCCGTCGCGGTCGGCATCGGCCTGGGCGCCGGCCTCGACAGCCGGATCCAGTGGGGGCTGATCGCCAGCCTCCTCTTCATCCTCGGTACGTACGTCATCGCCGCCGCCGTCGAGGGCCGCCGCCAGGCCAAGGACCGCATCGCCACGACGCTGGTCTGGGTGGCCTTCATCCTCGCCGTCATCCCGCTGGCCTCCCTGGTCTGGGCGACCGTGCAGCGCGGTGTGAAGGTCCTCGACGTCTACTTCCTGACCCACTCCATGGGCGTCGTCGCCGACTCCGAGCCGGGCGGTGGCATCTACCACGCCATCCTCGGCACGCTGGAGCAGGTCGGCCTCGCCACCCTGATCGCCGCGCCGGTCGGTGTGCTCACCGCGATCTACCTGGTGGAGTACGGGCGGGGCAACCTCGCCCGGGCCATCACCTTCTTCGTCGACGTCATGACGGGTATCCCGTCGATCGTCGCGGGTCTGTTCATCCTCAGCCTCATGCTGATGATGAACATGCAGCCCTTCGGCTTCGCCGGATCGCTGGCGCTCGCGATCCTGATGATGCCGGTGGTCGTCCGCTCCACGGAGGAGATGCTCAAGCTCGTCCCGAACGAGCTGCGCGAAGCCTCCCTGGCACTGGGCGTGCCCAAGTGGCGCACCATCCTGAAGGTGGTCGTACCGACCTCCATCGGCGGTATCACGACCGGCATCATGCTCGCGGTCGCCCGTATCACCGGTGAGACCGCGCCGGTGCTGCTGCTGGTGTTCGGCAACAGCTTCATCAACAGCAACCCGTTCGAGGGTGCCCAGGCGTCGCTGCCGCTGTACATCTACCAGCAGTACGCGAACAGTGCCGGGTCGTCGGCGGCGTACGACCGTGCCTGGGCGGCATCGCTCACGCTGATCGCGTTCGTGATGATCCTCAACCTGCTGGCCCGCGGGATCGCCCGCTGGAAGGCCCCGAAGACCGGTCGCTGACGCGGCCACAGCGACTGATCCGAATCTGGAAGTGAAGTAGACATGGCCAAGCGAATCGACGTAAGCGGGCTCACCGCCTACTACGGCTCCCACAAGGCAATCGAAGACATCTCGATGACGGTCGAGCCCCGCTCGGTGACGGCCTTCATCGGCCCCTCCGGCTGTGGCAAGTCGACGTTCCTGCGCACGCTGAACCGTATGCACGAGGTGACGCCGGGCGGGCGCGTGGAGGGCAAGGTCCTCCTGGACGACGAAGACCTGTACGGCGCCGGCATCGACCCGGTGTCGGTGCGCCGTGAGATCGGCATGGTGTTCCAGCGTCCGAACCCGTTCCCCACGATGTCGATCTTCGACAACGTGGCGGCGGGGCTGCGGCTGAACGGCAGCTACAAGAAGAGCGAGCTGCAGGACGTCGTGGAGAAGTCCCTCAGGGGCGCGAACCTCTGGAACGAGGTGAAGGACCGCCTGAACAAGCCGGGTTCCGGCCTCTCCGGTGGTCAGCAGCAGCGTCTGTGCATCGCTCGCGCGATCGCGGTCGAGCCCAAGGTCCTCCTCATGGACGAGCCCTGCTCGGCCCTGGACCCGATCTCCACCCTCGCCATCGAGGACCTGATCGGTGAGCTGAAGGAGCGCTTCACGATCGTCATCGTGACGCACAACATGCAGCAGGCGGCACGTGTCTCGGACCGCACGGCCTTCTTCAACCTCTCCGCCGTGGGCCAGCCCGGCAAGCTGATCGAGATCGACGACACGGAGCGCATCTTCTCCAACCCGTCGGTCCAGGCCACGGAGGACTACATCTCCGGCCGCTTCGGCTGACAGACCCCTCGCGGTGCTGCATGGCGGTGCCACCGCGAGGCAGATAAAGGGCCCGCCCCCCGGCTCCCGGGGGGCGGGCCCGTCTGCGTACGGGGTGCCTGCGGCGGCCTGTCGCTGTTGGGTGGGGGTGCGCGTAGCGCCAACGGTTCGGTGGGTGGTCGGGGCCGCGCCGGGGGGTGTCCGTCCTCGGACCGGCGGCCAGGGTCGGGCAGAGAGGGTCCTTTTCCTTGACGCCGGCCACTGCGGGCGGACACCCCCCGGCACGTCCCCTTGCCGCCGTGGGCGACTGCGGCACCGCGGGGGTACGCCACCAACACGGCCGCCAGGTCGGTCTCTTTCAAGTGCCGGTCCCGGCATTCCAGCCCGTCCGGCGTTTGAGGACGAGGCCCGTTCAGGGCCGAAGCGGGGGTCTGGGGGCGGCAGCCCCCAGGGGCGGGGGCGAAGGGAACCCGGCGCTTACAGGAACGCCAGGTTCACGACCCCGAACGCACCCGCCGCAACCAACGCGGCCGCAGGCATCGTGATGAACCAGCCAAGGACGATGTTCTTGGCCACGCCCCACCGCACGGCATTCACCCGCTTCGTCGCCCCGACACCCATAATCGCCGAGGTGATGACATGCGTCGTGGAAATCGGCGCCTTGAACAGGAACGCCGTGGTGAACATGATCGACGCCCCCGTCGTCTCCGCAGCAAACCCCTGCGGCGGATCAAGCTCAATGATCTTGCGCCCGAGCGTCCGCATGATCCGCCAGCCACCCGCATACGTCCCGAGCGACAGCATCACCGCACAAGCGATCTTCACCCACACCGGAATCGGATCGCCGTAGTCCTCGACATCGGCGATGACCAGCGCCATCACCACGATGCCCATCGTCTTCTGCGCATCCTGCAGACCATGCCCGAGCGCCATCCCGGCGGCAGAAACGGTCTGCGCTATCCGGAACCCCCGCTTGGCCTTGTGCGGGTTCGCCCGCCGGAAGATCCACATGATCGCCGTCATCACGAGATAGCCCACGCACAGCCCGACAATGGGCGACACGAACATCGGGATGACGACCTTCTCCAGCACCCCGCTCCAGTACACCGTCGTACCGCCGGCCAGCGCCGCCCCCACCATGCCGCCGAACAGCGCATGCGAGGAGGACGACGGCAGACCGTAGTACCAGGTGATCAGGTTCCAGGTGATCGCGCCCACCAACGCCGCGAAGAGGATCCCCATCCCCTTCGAGCCTTCCGGCGTCTGGATCAGCCCCTCACTGACGGTCTTGGCGACGCCGGACCCCAGAAAGGCACCGCCGAGATTCATCACCGCGGCCATCGCCAGCGCGGCCCGAGGCGTCAGGGCCCGCGTCGACACGGAGGTGGCGATGGCGTTCGCCGAGTCGTGGAAGCCGTTGGTGTACGTGAAGAAGAGCGCGACCGCGATGGTCACGACCAGAGCAAAGGTGTCCATGGGAGGGTCTCAGGACTCCTTGACGGCGATGGTCTCCACCGTGTTCGCCACGTGCTCGAAGGCGTCCGCCGCTTCCTCCAGGACATCCACGATCTGCTTGAGCTTGAGGACCTCGATCGCGTCGTACTTGCCGTTGAAGAGATGGGCGAGGAGCTTGCGGTGTATCTGGTCGGCCTGGTTCTCGAGGCGGTTGACCTCGATCCAGTACTCCGTGAGGTTGTCCATGGTGCGCAGGTTCGGCATGGCCTCGGCCGTCAGCTCCGCGGCCCGCGCCAGCACCTCGATCTGCTGCTCGACGCCCTTGGGCAGTTCCTCGACGTTATAGAGGACGACCAGGTCGACGGCCTCCTCCATGAAGTCCATGATGTCGTCGAGGCACGACGCGAGCTTGTAGATGTCCTCGCGGTCGAACGGCGTGATGAACGAGGAGTTCAACTGGTGGAAGATCGCGTGCGTGGCGTCGTCACCTGCGTGTTCCGCGGCCCTCATACGCTCTGCGATCTCGGCCCGGCCGGCGGTGTCCGCCCCGAGCAGTTCCATCAGGAGTTTCGAGCCCGTGACGATGTTGTCCGCGGATGCGGCAAACATGTCGTAGAAGCTCGTCTCCCGGGGGGTCAGACGAAATCGCACGTGGGGTCCTCAAGAAGCATCGGTTTCGGTCAGGCTGATGCTAGGCGCATCATCCGGCCACGGCTAATGGGCCGTCCTCCAGTGTCGCCCATCAGGCACAGTGGTCGGCACGGGGGCTGCCCGGTGGTCCAGTTCAGCGGCCGAATCACGGCGTCGGCCACAGGGCCCTATACCCAGCAAAGTTCGGTACGATATACCCAGTAGGGGTATGTGACGCGGTTTACGTCTGGAGGACGCGATGACGACCACCGAGGCCGGCGCGGGTGCACCCTCCGCCGCCGATCAGGCCACCACCGAGATCGTGACGGACCACGACCGGGGCATCCACGGCTACCACAAGCAGAAGGACGAGCACCTCAAGCGCCTGCGCCGTATCGAGGGCCAGATCCGTGGCCTGCAGCGCATGGTCGACGAGGACGTCTACTGCATCGACATACTCACGCAGGTGTCCGCCTCGACCAAGGCCCTGCAGTCCTTCGCCCTCCAGCTCCTGGAGGAACACCTGCGCCACTGCGTCGCCGACGCCGCCCTCAAGGGCGGTACGGAGATCGACGCCAAGGTGGAGGAGGCCACGAAGGCGATCGGCCGACTGCTGCGGACGTGAGGGACGGCTCACGCACCGACGGCTCACGCACCGCCCGCGTCGCGCTCGCGCTCCTCGGCGACGCGCAGCACCTCGTCGATGTCCTCCAGGCTGAGCCGGTCCTCACGAGCGGCCGAGGCCGCGATGATCAGCTCTCCGCACAGCTCGATCTCGGCGAGGGCCACGTGGTCCTGAACTGCCGTACCGCCGACCGGAGCCACGTGCATCACCTCTTCTCTGCCGTTACCGACTTCCTAGAGTAGGGAGCGGCCTACACACCGCGCATGGCACGGACGGGCTAGTTCTTGACGCCCGTCACGTACACCCGCGGCGGCCCTCACTCCTCGGCGATCTTGCCCGCGTAGATGTCGTCATCGTCCGGAAGCCGTACGTCGACGGGGGCCCCGAAGTCGTACAGCAGGGTCGTCGAAGCCACGGCGACGGCGCTCTGCTGCTGCCCGTTCACGAAGCTGAACCGGTGCCGCACCTTGCGGATCCGCCCCTCGTCATCGAGGTAGACGTCGAACGGTACCTCGTCCGTGGCGAACCCTTTCGCCGCCGCCGCCAGGGCGTCCGCGTTCCCGTCGGAGGCCTCCCGCGCGGCAACCCGCAGGTCAGCCGTCCCCCGGTAGTGCCGCACCGCCGCCCCCGCGACCTCTTCCTCACCCACATACGTCGCCGTCCGCGCCCCGCGCAGCACCTCCGCCGCGGCGTACGGATCGGTCGCCCCACCGGTGACCAGGTTCCCGTCGGACAGCGACCGCGTCTCGACGCGCACCCACTTGTCGGCGGGCACCCCGGCACCGCGGTTCTTCATGAACAGCGCCCCGGGAGCGAGGAGCTCCACGATCGGCCGCTGCGCGGGCGCACCGGCGGGGTCCTGCGGCAGCAGCACCTTCAGCCGCCCCACCTGCCGACGGAAGTCGTACACACCCTCACCCCGGATGGTGACGCGCGTCCCACCGGTGGCCATCTCCATCGACGTACGGGCCTTGGAGGACCGCACCCCGGCCAACGCATCGGCTGCGCGCCGCACCACCTTCACGGCATCCCCGTCCCGCGAATCGTCGACGGCGGCCCCGCTCTCCGCCACGCACCCGCTGCCCGCGAGGCAGATACACAGGACCCCTGCCGCAACGCCCGCCCCACGCCTCTGCCTGTGCTGCCGCTCCGTCATCGCCTGCCTACCCCCAGCCGGTACGTCCGTCACGGGCCCCCTGTCGTTCCGGATAACGACCGGTACGTGCCCCCGTCACGCACGCGGCAGGGTTGCGCCTACTTGCCTTGGGTAACGTTGTCGCCGTGGCGCAGCAGGACGGACCGACGTCCCCCCAAAATCCCGACGGCCCCTCGAACCACCGCACGACAACAGTGGAGAAGGGCCACTTCTGCACAGCCCACTGCACCTGCGGCTGGCGCGGCCCCGCAAGACGGGCCCGCAGCCTGGCCCGGGCGGACGCGGAGGGGCATGTGAGCGCTTGAGTGAGCGCAAGGCGTCCGCCTCTCAACCCCGGCCCAGGCACTGAGGGCTACGCCCACACGCGGACGGTCCCTCTCCGCGCCGGCCCCCGCATTCCAGCCCGTCCGGCGCTCAATGACGAGGCTGCACCATCCCCAACCCCCACCCACCCACCCACCCACCCACCCGCAGGGGGCTACACACGCGCGCAGACGGTCCCCCCTCGGCGCCGGCCCCCGCGTTCCAGCCCGTCCGGCGTTTGAGGACGAGGCCGTTCAGGCCGACAGCGGGGGTCTGGGGGCGGCAGTCCCCAGAGACCGGGGTCGAAGGGGCAGAGCCCCTGGAGGACGGGACGGGTAGGGGCGGCGGGGGCGAGAAAACACCCGGCCACCACCCAGGTCACCCCGACCCCATGGAACCCCGCCCGCCACCACCCCGTCTCGTTCCACGAACCCTCCAGGAGGCGACATGGAACGGCGCACCTTCATCGGCGGCACAGCAGCAGCCGTAACCGCCCTGACGGCAACCGCCTGCAACACCAGCTCGGGCAACGGCACTGGCGCAGAAACAGCCACCAGCACAGGCACAAGCGGCACAGCCACCGGCACCCGCACCCAGACCACCGCCACCAGCAAATCCGCCGCCGCCAACTGGACCGCCCTCGCCCAAGACCTGGACGGCCCCCTCATACGCCCCGGCGACGCCTCCTGGAAAACGGCCCACCAGCTGTACAACACCCGCTTCGACACCCTGAAGCCCGCCGCAGTCGCCTACGTCTCCCACTCGGACGACATCCGCACCACCCTCGCCTACGCCCGAGCCCACAACCTCCACGTCGCCATACGCAACGGCGGCCACTCCTACGGCGGTTGGTCGTCCGGCAACAACCGCCTGGTCCTCGACGTCTCCAAGCTCAACCGCATCCGGGCCACCGGCAACTCCGCAGTGGTCGGCGCCGGTTCAAAGCTCATCGACGTCTACCGCGCCCTCGCCGCCAAGGGCGTCACGATCCCGGCCGGCTCCTGCCCCACGGTCGGCGTCTCCGGCCTCACCCTGGGCGGCGGCCACGGCGTCACGTCCCGCGCCTACGGCCTGACGTGCGACAGCCTCACCCAGGCCACCCTGATAACCGCCGACGGCAAGCAGCTCACCGCCAACGCCACCACCAACAAGGACCTCTTCTGGGCCCTGCGCGGCGCCGGCAACGGCAACTTCGGCGTAGTGACGGAACTGCACTTCAAGACCCACCCCGCCCCGCAGGCCGTAACGGCATACATGACCTGGCCCTGGTCGAAGGCGACCGCGCTGATCAAGGCCTGGCAGGAGTGGGGCCCGACCCAGCCCGACGAGATCTGGTCGTCGCTGCACATCGCGAACTCCGCCGGCGGCACCCCCACGATCTCCGTCGCCGCGTTCTCCCTGGGCACCTACCGCGAACTCCAGAACGCGGTGGACCGCCTCGCCGACCGCCCCGGCGGCCCCGGCCCCGCGAGGAGCGTCTCCCTCAAGCGCCGCTCGTACGAGGAGTCGATGGAGCTGTACGCGGGCTGCTCGTCCTTCGCCTCGGACGCGCAGTGCCACCTCCCCGGCTCCACGCCGGGCCGCTCGCCGCAGGGCGCGCTGGGCCGGGAGACATACGCGGCGAAGTCGGACTTCTTCGACCGTTCGCTCTCCGCGGCGGGCATCCAGACCCTGCTGAAGCAGATGCAATCAGTGCGAGGCGGCGCCGGCAGCATCGCCTTCACGGCCCTCGGTGGAGCCGTCAACCGCGTCTCCCCCACCGCGACGGCCTTCGTGCACCGCCGCTCCCGCATGCTGGCGCAGTACCTCGCCTCCTGGCGCACCGGCACGACGGGCAGTACGGCCCAGGCCTGGCTGACGTCGGCCCACGACGCCATGCGCCCCCACGCCTCGGGCGCCGCCTACCAGAACTACTCCGACCCGGCCCTGCGGAACTGGCGCAAGGCGTATTACGGCGACGCGGCAACCCGCCTGACAAAGCTGAAGAAGCAGTACGACCCGCAGGGCTTCTTCACCTATCCACAGGCGCTGTAGGTCGTAGCCCGGCACCGGGCGGGGTCAGCGGAGCCGACCTCGCCCTACCGGCCACCCCTAAGCCGCAAGATCCCGTTCCTCGGCCCCCGCCGGCTCCTTCCGGGCTCCCGGAATCACCGCTTCCTGCCCGCCCGCCCGGGACCGCCCCCGCGCCTTGATCAGCAGGCCGCCTCTCGGCGACCGTTCGGCCGCGGACATCACGGGTGTCAGCAGGGCCATGGCCAGGGGTGACAACAGGAGGGCGACGGCGGTGCCGAGGGCGAAGCCGCCGATGACGTCGGTCGGGTAGTGCACGCCCATGTAGACCCGGCAGAACCCTTCGAGAAGAGCGAGGCCGATCCCTGCGAGGCCGAACTTCCGGTTGGCGACGAACAGTCCGACCCCCAGGGCCATGGCGATCGTCGCGTGGTCGCTCACGAAGGAGTAGTCGGTCTTGCCGGTCACCAGGACCTCGAGCCCCTGGTGATCACGGAACGGCCGGGGCCGCTCCACGAACCCCCGTATGGGCACGTTCACCAGCACCGCGATCCCGGCCGCCAGCGGCGCCCACACGAGCGCGGCGACGGACGAGGCGGCGTCCTCGTCACCGCGGCGCCGCACCGACCACCAGCACCACACCACGAGCAGCACCATGGCGAGCACCAGCCCGTACTCACCGACGTACTCCATGACCCGGTCGAACCAGCGCGGGGCATCCTTGGCCAGGCCATTGATGTCGAAGAGCAGGTCGACGTCGGGGTTCGACCCGGATTCTGCGAGTCCAGCCATGATGCCGCGGCCCCTTCGTCGTCTCTCCGGCGCATCGTGCGTACGCCGCTCCGCCCACCCCCGTGGTTGTGGATCCGGCTACGACACCAGGAACGCACGGCCCCTGTTAATACGTTCCACACTCCACTGAATGATCACGCAGACGTTATCGAAGAGAGACCCATCACCGCAGCTCAGGGGGTGGGTTCACGCTCCGTCTACACCGTCGTGGGCAGCGCTTTCGCGCCATCTTCCGTCACCCGGGTCGC
Source organism: Streptomyces sp. NBC_01017 (assembly GCF_045162795.1). Classification (NCBI taxonomy): domain Bacteria; kingdom Bacillati; phylum Actinomycetota; class Actinomycetes; order Kitasatosporales; family Streptomycetaceae; genus Streptomyces; species Streptomyces sp. NBC_01017. The sequence continues at coordinate 5,857,184 of NZ_CP108683.1, read as the reverse complement.
CCCGAAGTAGTCAGGGGTGTCGATCGGGTCGAACCGGATCACAGCACCCGTTCTCGGCGCGTCGATCATGTACCCGCCACCGACATAAATACCCACATGCCGGATGGCCCGGGAGTTGGTGAGGTCGTCCGAGAAGAACACCAGATCTCCCGGCAGCAGTTCCTCCCTGGCCGGATGCGGCCCCGCGTTCCACTGGTCGTTGGCGACGCGCGGCAGCGTTATCCCGACGCTTTCGTAGGCGGCCTTCGTCAACCCCGAGCAGTCGAACCGCCCGTTGTCCTCAGCAGTGCCGTCGCCACCCCAGAGGTAGAGCGTGCCGAGCTTCTTCTGGGCGTAGTAGATGGCACCGGCGGCCTGCTTGCTGGGATCGACACGGCTGACGGGCGCGGCGAAGCTCTGCTGCAGCGTCGTGATCGTCTTGACGTAGTTCTGGGTCTCCTTGTACGGCGGCACGCCCTTGTACTTGATGACCGCGTACGCCCCCGCGTTGTAGGACGCGAGCATGTTCTTCGTGGGGTCGCCGGGTACGTCCTTCACGTAGGAGGCGAGCTTGCAGTCGTACGACGCGGCCGACGGAATCGCGTCATTCGGATCCCATACGTCGCGGTCGCCGTCCCCGTCGCCGTCCATCCCGTGCGTGGCCCAGGTCCCCGGGATGAACTGCGCGATGCCCTGCGCGGCGGCCGCGCTCTGCGCCTTCGGGTTGAACCCGCTCTCCTGGTACAGCTGGGCGGCGAGCAGCGCGGGGTTGATGGCGGGGCACAGGTTGCCCCACTTCTGCACGAGCGCCGAGTAGGCGGCCGGCACGGCCCCCTTGGCCAGCGCTTTGGACGCTCCGCCCACTCCACCGGCGAGGTTCCCGGCGACGATGTAGACCCCGACGACGAGCAGCATCACGAAGCTGAGCCCCGCCGCGAGTGCGGCGCCCGCCACGATCCATGCCTTACGCACCGTCAACCGCCCCTCGCCCACCGGGATTCCGCCCGCGCCAGTCTATGAGCTTCCCACCGGGAATCCACGGCAACCGATGCGGTCCTACAGTCGTACGGTCCGCCGGACCGCCCGTCACGGCCATGACCGGCATTACCTCAGCGGTAATCGATCCCCCGCAGGCCCGCGTGCCACCATCGACACCGGACGGAGCCCGACCGAACGGAAGGACATCATGCCCGCCTACGCGATTGCTCACCTGCAGGAAGCCGCCCCGCACCCGGAGATCGCGGAGTACATCGAGCGCCTCCCGGCCACCTTCGAACCGTACGGCGGCCGCTTCCTCGTCCATGGCACGCAGCACGAGGTGAAGGAGGGCAGCTGGCCCGGACACGTCGTGATGATCGGCTTCCCGGGGATCACCGAGGCGCGGTCCTGGTGGGACTCGCCGGCCTACCGCGAGATCGCGCCCCTGCGCTCCCGGCACATCGAGGGCGACATCATCCTGGTCGAGGGCGTCGCCGTGGACTACGACCCGACGACCACCGCCGGGGCGATCCGGGACGCCGCGTCCGCCAAGTAGCGTTCAGCGCCGCCGGCTTGCATGGGGGCGCGTCGACGGGGTGGGGCCGGCCGTTCGAGCGGCCGGTCAGGCGGTCAGTTCCGTGCGGCCCGACGCGCGGGAGACCGGTTCCTTCCGGATGTACCACTCGGTCGCCAGGACCCGTTCGCGTACGGCCGCCGGGAAACCGGCCGGCAACCCGGGTGCCGCCCCTCGCTCCACCTCGGTGCGATGGGCCAGTACGGCCGCCCACTTCTGCTCCAGCCAGGGGCGCACGTCGACGGTCGCGGTGATCCTGTCGTCCGGCACGGTGTTCATCCCTTTGCCGGCACGGGCCAGTTCCTCCAGGGCGGGAAGCGCCGAGTGCGGATGGGTGGCCAGGTAGAGGGCGCTCGGCTGCCAGGGGGCGCCGGCGTCCGGGTGGAGCCGTTCGAGGCCGGCCTCCTGGACCGCGAGCGTGGTCACGCGGTGGGTGTGCACATGGTCGGGGTGCCCGGTCAGGCCGCCGTACGCGTCATGGGTGAGAACGATCCGCGGCCGGAACTGCCGTATGTGAGCGACCAGCCGCCCCACCGACTCGTCGAGCGGCGCATCGCACAGCCGCGGGCGACCGGGGGCGGAGTGCGGCGCCCCGGCGTCGGCATGGCCGAGCATCCGCGGCTCACCGGCACCGAGGATCCGCAGGGCCTCGGCGAGTTCGGCGCCGCGCTGCGTGTCCGGGGTCCAGGTCGCCGTCACGACGGCGGTGCGGGCACCGGCGGCCGCGTGCCGGGCGAGGACTCCGCCCGAGAAGAGCGACTCGTCGTCCGGATGGGCGAACACCGCGAGCAGGCTCGGCACCGACATCGATCGACCACCTCCGGATACGGCCTGCGTCCGTGTCGCAGCCCGGCCGGCCCGACGCCGGCTTCGGCAGCACCACCACTGCCTACCGCCCGGCAGCCGGCTCGGCAACCCGTCCCAACGGCGAGCTCACGCCGGTCAGTTCCTCCGACACCGTCCACAACCGCCGCGCCACCGCCGCGTCACTGGCCGCCGTCGTCCGCCCGACCAGCGTCGGCGCACCCCGCATCTCGCCCAGCCCGTCGGGTCCGACGTAGCTCGCACCGGGGAGGTCCTGAGTCGCGGCGTACAGCGTCGGCAGTGCGCCCGCCTTGTCGTCCTGCGCGAAGACCCTGTTCCCGATGCTCATGAACGCCCGCATCACCGGACTTCCCGCGTGGCTCTGCAGGTTGGTGGCGGCGTAGCCGGGGTGCGCGGCGAGGGTGCGGACCGGGGAGCCGGACTCCGTCAGGCGGCGCTGGAGTTCCAGCGTGAACAGGAGGTTCGCCAGCTTCGACTGGGCGTACGCGCCATTCGGGTGGTAGCCGGACGTCCAGTTCAGGTCCTCGAAGCGGATCCTCGCGCCGGACCACCGGTGAGCACCGGACGACAGCGTCACGACCCGGTCGGTGACGTACGGCAGCAGCAGGTTCGTCAGCGCGAAGTGGCCCAGATGGTTCGTGCCGAACTGCATCTCGAAGCCGTCCGCCGTCCGCTGCTGCGGCAGCATCATCACGCCGGCGTTGTTGATCAGCAGATCCAGCGGCCGGCCCTGCCATGCCTCGGCGAACTCCCGCACGGAGGCCAGGTCCGCCAGGTCCAGACGCCGCACCTCGGTACTGCCGGTCACGGTAGCGGCCGCGGCCCGGCCCCGGTCGAGGTCCCGTACGGCGAACACGACGTGCGCGCCGGAACGGGCCAGCGCACCGGCCGCGGTGAGGCCGATGCCGCTGTTGGCACCGGTGACGACGGCCGTGCGGCCGCCCAGGTCAGGGAGGCTGGTCGCGTCCCACGTCTTCTTCGTTTTGTCAGCCATACCAACGAATGTAGGCGTCGCCAACAATGCTGTCAATGACAACAATGGTGACGACGCCAACAAAGATGGCACCGGCAACATCAAGCTACGATGGTGCGCATGCCCGAGAGCCGCCCCTACCACCACGGCGACCTGCGCGCCGCCCTGCTCGCCGCAGCGGAAAGCACCCTGCGAGAAAAGGGCGTCGGCGCTCTCTCGCTCCGCGAACTGGCCCGCGAGGTAGGCGTCAGCCACGCCGCTCCCGGCCGGCACTTCAAGGACAAGCAGGCCCTGCTCAACGCCCTGGCGCTGACCGGGTACGAGCGGCTCGGCCGGGCCCTGAGCGCGGCCGACGACCCGGCACTCCCCCTTGAGCCGCGCCTCACCGCCCTGGCCCGGACCTACCTCGGCTTCGCCATCGACAACGCCGAGCTGCTGGAGCTGATGTACGCCCGCAAGCACGAGCCGGGCGCCTCGGAGCAGATGGCCGCCGCGGTCGAGCAGACGATCGGCAGCCTCGACCGGGTCCTCGCGGACGCCCAGCAACGGGGCGAGATCATCGAGGGCGCCCCGGAGGAACTCAACCTCGTCACGGGCGCCGCCCTCCACGGCATGGCCGCCTTCATCGCCGGCGGCATGCTGACCCCCGAGGCGGCCATGGCCGGCGTCGACGGCTTGGTCCACCACTTGCTGCACGGCCTCAGGCCCCGCTGAGGGTCACTCAAGAACCTGCGCCAACACCCTGAAGGGCGCGGGGCCGTATCCACAGGCAACTCCGCCGCAGGGACGCGGCCGGCCACGACGAGCCCGCACCCGGCCGAACACCCCGCACCCCTGCGGCGCCACCGCTCCAGGCCCGCTCAGCCGCCGAAGGCCACCTTCAGCACGCTCACCGCCTGCCCGATGGCCGCCTCCGCAGCCCGCGTCCCGCGCAGCGCGTTCAGCATCACGAAGTCATGGATGATGCCCTGATACCGCACCGCGGTGACCGGCACCCCGGCCTCACGCAGCTTGTTCGCATACGCCTCCCCCTCGTCGCGCAGCACATCGGCCTCGGCCGTGATGACGAGCGCCGGCGGCAACCCCTGCAACTGCTCCACACCGGCCCGCAACGGCGACGCCGTGATCTGCGCCCGCTCCGCCTCGTCGGTCGTGTACTGGTCCCAGAACCACTGCATCGCGTCCCGGCGCAGGAAGTACCCCTCGGCGAACCGGTGGTACGAGCCGGTGTCGAACGCCGCGTCCGTGACCGGGTAGAAGAGCACCTGCTGCACCAGCGGAACGTCCCCCCGCTGCTTGGCCATCAACGTCAGCGCGGCGGTCATGTTGCCGCCCACCGAGTCACCGGCCACGGCGATCCGGCCGGCGTCCAGGCCCTTGCCCGCACCCTCGCCGACGACCCACCGCGCGACGGCGTAGTTCTGCTCTACGGCGACCGGGTAGCGGGCCTCGGGCGAGAGGTCGTACTCGGGGAAGACGACCGCGGCACCGGTGCCGACGGCCAGCTCCCGCACGAGGCGGTCGTGGGTGTGGGCGTTGCCGAAGACCCAGCCCGCGCCATGGATGTAGATGATCACCGGGAGAGCCCCGGTGGCCCCGGCCGGGCGGACGATTCGGGCCTTGACCTCGCCGGTCGGCCCACCGGACACGGTGACCCACTCCTCGTCGACGGCGGGCTTGGCGATCTCGCCGGACTGCACCTCGTCGACGGTCTTGCGCCCCTCGGCCGGCCCCAGGTCGAACAGGTACGGCGGATTGGCGGTGGCCTCGACGAAGGCCTGCGCGGCGGGTTCCAGGACGGGACGGACGGGTTCGGTCATGGCGATCTCCTCAGATCGGGGCACCGCACGGGATCGGCGGCACGAGATGAACGTAGCGCGCGATTAAGTCGTGCGCAACTGATTAGGGCTCGATGGATTAGCCCTCGATAGAATCGAGGAGACGCGAACATGAAAAGACGCGAAGACGCTAAGACGCGAAGACGCAAGATCCCGACACAAGACCCCGGAGCCCCGATGAGCCGAGCCACCGAAACGCCCCCGGAAGACGGCTCCCTCCTCCTGGACGACCAGCTCTGCTTCGCCCTGTACGCCGCCTCCCGCGCCGTCACCGCGCGCTACCGGCCCCTCCTCGACGAGCTCGGCCTGACGTATCCGCAGTACCTGGTCATGCTCGTCCTCTGGGAGCAGGACTCGATCTCCGTACGCGACCTGGGCGCGGCCCTCCAGCTGGAGTCCAGCACCCTGTCCCCGCTGCTCAAGCGCCTCGAAGCGGGCGGCCTGCTGCGCCGCGAACGCCGCCCCGACGACGAGCGCTCGGTCGCCATCCGCCTCACCGACACCGGCGACCGGCTCCGCGACCGTGCGACCACCGTCCCGCTCGACATCGGCGACGCCATGGGCCTGACCCCCGAACAGGACGCCCTCGCCAAGCAGCTCCTCCGGCTGATCACCGCGAACGTCGCCGAGAACTGACCGCCCGTCACCATGCCCGGCAGGCACGGGCGGTCGCGGCACCCTGCCTAGGGATGTTCATGTATCGGCGATAACCTTCACCCGCAGAACACCGGCACGACCCCTCACCCGACCACCCGTCAGAAGCGGCACCCCGGCGTGAAGAGGGCTAACGACGGAACCACACGACAGGTTCCGCCCAGGCCTCGTTGCCCGGCGTGACCTGCCGTGATACACAGAGTGACCGTGCGAGGTTTTCGTACGAATCCCGCCCATCGATGACGCCAAGTCGACATACGACAGCGCCATTGTCGGCGAGAATGAGATCTGACCTCTGCGCACCGCAGGGGACTGCGGAACTACCCAACAGGGGCGGTGACTTACATGCTCTTTGCGGCCGATAAGGGCGATATCAACACCATCATCGGTGGGATCGCTCCGGACTGGGGCCCCTTCGGCAGCCTGGGCAACGAGGCGAAGGTGATGATCGAGGTCGTGATGGCAGTGGCCATCCTGCTCTGCCTCGGCCTCGCCATCTGGGGGGCGGCCAAACAGCGCATCGGCGCGACCGCACTGCGCGACACGTTCAGCGCCGAGCAGGGCAAAGGTCTCATCATCGCCGGGCTGACGGGCGTCTTCATCATCGGCTCCCTGGGCACGCTGTTCACGATCGTGTACGGCATGGCCGTTTAGCCGCCTCAGTCGCGCTCATTTGCTCGAACCCGTCCTCCCCCTTCATCCCCTCCATCTCCTCCATCTCCTCCGTCCGCTCCGGGCACGCCCGGTCCCCGTCGTCCCCCACCCACCCGTCGTGCCCACCGGCTGAGGTTGCGTTTCCCTGATGTCGAGTCACCACACCGCGCCCATGCGGGAACCAGCACGGCTACCGTCGTACTCCAACGTGTTGTTGTCCGACGTCGAGGGGGCGTACGCGGCATGAGTCTCGGAGACGAGCGGGAGGCCTCCGGCGGTTACGGAGGCACGGGTCAGACCCGTACGCGCCTGCCCGAAAGCGGTGGTGACGCGTACGGGGGCACACGACGGGGTGGCCGTTCGTCGTCCCGGAGCCTGGTCACCGTCGTCGGCGTGGTCGTCCTCCTCATCGCCGCGATCGCCTTCGCGAACCGTGGAGGCGACGACTCCGGTTCCACGACCGGGGACGAAAACAAGCCGAAATCCTCAACGACGGCAGCCACGGGGACACGACCGGTGGAGGGCAAGGCGGCGGGGATTCCTGGGGGGTTCGCGCACGATGAGCAGGGGGCGGGGAGTGCGGCGGCCAACTACTCCGTAGCGCTGGGCTCGGCCGAGATGTTCAACACAGCCAGACGGCACGAGATCGTCACCACCGTCTACTCCCCCGATGTCGCCACCGGCCGGCAGGCCGACCTGGATCGCGCGTACGCCAGCGAGGAGTTCCTGGCAAACATCGGCCTCAGCGCTGACGGCGCGGCGCCGACGGGGCAGACGTTCATCTCCCGGGTCATCCCGGTGGGCACCAAGGTCACATCGTTCAGCGCGAGTGCTGCCACCGTCGAGGTCTGGTACACCTCCCTCTTCGGTTTGTCCGGCAACGGCTCGACCAACCCGGTCTCCGAGAGCTGGTACACCACGACCTACCAGCTGAAGTGGGTCGGCAACGACTGGAAGGTCACCGACTTCCAGCAGAAGGACGGACCCGTACCGGTCGGGCGGGACCAGAGGGCCTCCACTGCCGACGACATGACGAAGGCCGTTGAGGAGTACGGAGGGTTCACGTATGCGCGCTAACCGCCGCTTCCTCAAGGTCACCGCGGCCCTCGCCGCCGTACAGACCACTGCCGTGCTGCTGGCCACACGTGCCGTGGCCGCACCCACCCCCACACCAACGCCCTCGGCGAGCAACGACCCCTGCGACCTCATCCGCGGCCCCGCCAAGGACTACTGCGAAAAAGACAACGGCGGAAGCAACCGCACCGGCGGATCCAGCCCCCTCACCGACCCCACCTCCACCCTCGACCCCCTCTCCTCCCTCGCCAAGGGCTGCGCCGAAGCCGCCGCCTGGACCGTCGACAAGCTCAGCGAGGCCGTGAAGGAGACCGCGAACGTCGACTTCACGAACACGAAGTTCCTCCAGCAGTACGCCGTCGTCTTCGCGGCGTCCACGGTCCTCACCCTGCTCCTGTGGCTGCTGGCCGTGGCCAAACGAGCCGTCCGCGGCGTACCTCTGAGCACCGCCGTCTCCGAGGCGATCGGCTTCCTCTGGCTGACGGTCCTGGCGTCCGCGTTCACGCCGCTGATCCTCTACACGGTCGTATCCGCCACGGACGGCATCACGGACGTCCTCGCGAAAACGACCGGCGATCAGACGGACACCTTCTTCGGCACCTTCTCCGGCGCCCTGGAGAAGGGCGAGGACATCGGCGGCGGCCCGATCATGCTGATCGTGGTGTCCCTGGTCTCCATCCTCGCCGCCGGCGTCCTGTGGCTGGAGCTCGTCATCCGCGCCGCCCTGCTCTACGTCGGCGCCCTCCTCGGCACCGTCGTCTACGCCGGCCTGGTCGACAAGAACCTGTGGGGCCACGTCCGCCGCTGGGCGGGAATCATGATCGCCGTCATCCTCGTGAAGCCGGTCATCGTCATAGTGCTCGGCCTGGCCGGCGCCCTGTCGTCCGCCGACGGCCCGAACGCCTTCTCGGCCGTGGTCTCCGGCCTGGCCATCATCCTGCTCGCCATCTTCGCGAGCGCGATGATCTACCGCTTCGTCCCCGGCTTCGGCGACGAACTCTCCGGCTCCCGCAACAACCGCATCATGCGGGGCGCCGAAGGCAAGGCCGCCGCGGTCATCAGCTCCCCGGCGACCCTCGTCGCCCAGGGCATCAAGACCCACAGCTCCCGCGCGGACAACAAGGGCGGCGGGGGCCAGTCCAGCTCCTCCGCCCGCCCCTCCAACCCCGCCTCCGGCGGCGTCGCCGCGCACAGTTCGCGCTCCTCGAACGGCGGCGGATCTGTCCCCTCCGCCGCACCCGCACCCCGCTCGAGCAGCCCGGTGAACACCCCTCACGCCAGCAACACCCGCAGCAGCAATCGTTCAGGAGGTGACGGGCGTTGACGACCGAGTCCCATGTGTCCCATCCGGTCACGCCCCGCCGCACATATCTGATCGGCCGCGCCCGGCCGAACGCGATCGTCGGCCGCAACCGCGAGACCGGTGAGATCGCGCTGATCATCGGGGGCGCGTTCCTCGGCATGATGTGCGGACTCCTCGTCCCCGTCCTGTCCCTGCGCATCGTGCTGCTGATGGGCTTCCCCCTGCTCGCGCTCGGCGCGGTCTACGTGCCGTACAAGCACCGGACCATCTACAAGTGGTTCGAGATCAACCGCAGCTACAAGCGCACCCTGCGCCAGGGCACCACCTACCGCTCCTCCGCCGTGGAGGCCGGCACCGGTCTCGACGGGCGTGAGGTCGAGGTCGGCCCGCCGCCGGGCATCGGCCGCATCAACTGGCTGGCCGCGCCCTTCGGGCCGGACGAGATCGCCGTGCTCCTGCACGCCGACCGCCGTACGGTCACGGCCGCGATCGAGATCGAAGGGCCCGGCGTCGGCCTGCGCGACTCCGAGGACCAGGAAGCCCTCGTCGACCGCTTCGGCACCCTCCTCAAGCACGTGGCCAACGGCGACGGCTTCGTCACCCGGCTGCAGATGCTCGCCCGCACCCTCCCCGCCGACCCGGACGCCCACGCCAAGGACGTCGCCGTGCGCGGCGACGAGCGGGCCCCGGGATGGCTGCAGCAGTCGTACGACCAACTCCAGTCGATGGTGTCGACGAGCAGCGAGCAGCACCGCGCGTACCTCGTCGCCTGCATGCACTTCACGCGCGAACTGGCCGCCGAGGCCCAGGCGATGGCCCGCGCGGCCCGCCCGCACGGCGGCAAGGTCGACCGGGACTCCGGTCTCGCGGTCGTCATGGCCCGCGAGCTGACGGACATCTGCTCGCGCCTCCAGGAGGCCGACATCCGCGTCCGACAGCCTCTCGGGCAGGGGCGTCTGGCCTCGCTCATCCACTCCATGTACGACCCGGACCACCCGATCGACCACATCCAGGCGATGACGAAGCGCAACGCCTGGCCGGCCGAACTGGACGCCATGGAACCGACGTTCCTCCAGGCGAAGACCCGGGAGTCCTCCACCCGCGCGCCCTGGTGCCACGCCACGGCCTGGGTGAAGGAGTGGCCGATGACCCCGGTCGGCGTCAACTTCCTGGCCCCGCTGCTCGTCCACACCCCGGACGTCATCCGGACGGTCGCCGTGACGATGGACCTCGAACCCACCGAGGTCGCCATCGAACGCATGCTCACCGAGAAGACCAACGACGAGGCGGAGGCCAGCCGCGCCGCCAAGATGAACCGGACCGTCGACCCCCGCGACATCGCCGCCCACAACCGCCTCGACCAGCGAGGAGAAGACCTCGCGAGCGGCGCCGCCGGCGTCAACCTGGTCGGCTACATCACCGTCTCCTCGCGTTCCCCCGAGTCCCTGGCCCGGGACAAGAGGACCATCCGGGCGTCGGCCGGAAAGTCGTATCTGAAGCTGGAGTGGTGCGACCGCGAGCACCACCGGGCATTCGTCAACACACTCCCCTTCGCCACCGGCATTCGGAGGTAGGACCTGATGCGGGACCCGCTGTCCGTCCTCACCGACGCCTTCACGTCCTTCCTCTTCGGGAAGGTCGAGACGACGCGGCTGCCGGTGCGCACGTCGACGGGCCAGGCCCAGGCGGTCTACCTCCCGACCGCCGCCCCCGGCCTCGGCGACTCGGGAGTCATCATCGGCCGCGAGGTCTACTCCGGAAAGGGCTACATCTACGACCCCTTCCAGCTCTACGGCCAGCAGCTCCCGGCCCCGCACTGGCTGGTCCTCGGCGAGTCCGGCAACGGCAAGTCGGCGCTGGAGAAGACGTACGTCCTGCGCCAGCTGCGTTTCCGCGACCGCCAGGTCGTCGTCCTCGACGCCCAGGGCGAGGACGGCGTCGGCGAGTGGAACCTCATCGCGCAGGAGTTGGGGATAACCCCCATCCGCCTGGACCCGACGGCCGCCCTGGACATGGGCATCCGCCTCAACCCGCTCGACCCCGCGATCACGACGACGGGCCAGCTGGCCCTGCTCCGCACGATCATCGAGGTCGCGATGGGACACGGCCTCGACGAGCGCTCGGGCTTCGCCCTGAAGGTCGCGCACGCCTACGTCAACGAGACCATCGTCGAACGCCAGCCGGTCCTCACCGACATCGTCGAGCAGCTACGGCATCCCAAGCCGGAGTCGGCCGAGGCGATGAACGTCGCCATAGACGACGTACGGGCGTGGGGCCTGGACGTGGCTCTGGTCCTGGACCGTCTGGTCGACGGTGACCTGAGGGGCATGTTCGACGGCCCCACGACGGTCGGCATCGACCTCGACGCGCCGCTCATTGTGTTCGATTTGTCCCACATCGACCGCAACTCGATCGCCATGCCGATCCTGATGGCGATCGTCGGCGTTTGGCTGGAGCACACCTGGATCCGCCCCGACCGGAAGAAGCGCATCTTCCTGGTCGAGGAGGCCTGGCACATCATCAACAGCCCGTTCGTGGCCCAGCTCTTCCAGCGCCTGCTGAAGTTCGGCCGACGGCTGGGTCTCTCCTTCGTCGCGGTCGTCCACCACCTGTCCGACGTCGTCGACGGCGCTGCGGCGAAGGAGGCCGCCGCGATCCTGAAGATGGCCTCGACCAGGACGATCTACGCCCAGAAGGCCGACGAGGCGAGGGCGACGGGCCGTGTGCTCGGCCTGCCGCGCTGGGCGGTGGAGATCATCCCCAGTCTCACCCCCGGCATCGCGGTGTGGGACGTCAACGGCAACGTCCAGGTGGTCAAACACCTGATCACCGAGACCGAACGCCCACTGGTCTTCACCGACCGCGCGATGACCGAGTCGTCCGCCGACCGCGAGCTGACCGACGACGCCCTGCGCGCCGCCGAGCTGGAGGCGGAGGAACGGGCGGCGGCCTTCGTGGAGCAACACCTTGGCGACTCCGAATCGACGGTGGCGTAGGGGGCAGCGTGAGACCGGACGACCGTCGGGAACACCGGTACACCCGGGACAACGGAGGCAGTCAGGGAGGCGTCCCCGACGGCCTGCTGATCGGCCTGCTCGCCTTCCTCCTGGGCATGACACTGCTGGTCTGGACGGCGACAGGCCTGGCGGGCCTGTTCGCGCACGGCTCCTGGCCCTCCGGCGTCACCTTCGCCCGCACGCCCCTGGCCATGCGCTCCCTGGTCGCCCAGCCCCACGACATCCCGGGCGCGTGGCCGGAGACACCGGACGGACAGCTGTCGGGGTACGGGCTGTTCTGGGGGCTGTTCATCGGCCAGTTGATGGTCCTAGTCGTACTGACCGTGTTCGTGCTGGGGACGGTGGCACGCTGGCGGGCAGTCAGGGCGGCGCGGCGCACGGGTAGGACGGGGCGCGTCGGCAAGGCGGAAGCAGAGACAGAAGCAGAAGCAGAAGCAGAGACAGAAGCTGCGGGGAAGGCGGCCAGGGCGGGGAAGACGGACGACCCGGTACACCCCGGCTTCTCAGCAGCCCCCGAGCCCGCTCCAGCACCGGTACGCGGCGACGTGCCCGCCCCGCGGACGGAGGCGGAGCCGATGACGGCGGTGCCGATGACGGCAACGACAACGACAGCGGCGTCGGCAGCCTCGGAGACAGCTGTACGCAGCGAGCCGACGGCCCCCGATGCCGCACCCCACACCGCGCTGCTCGCCGAACGAGCCGGCGCGTGGGAAAGGATCCACCTGGCCCCGAGGGAAAGCCGGCAAGCCACCGCGACCCAAGCAGTACGCGACGCGGAAGGCCCCGCCCTCGTGGTCACGTCGAACCCCGCGGTCTGGCAGGACTCGAAGGACGCCCGCGCGAAGCTCGGCCCGGTCCTCCTCTACGACCCCACCCACCTCTGCGACACCCCGGCCCGCCTCCACTGGTCCCCCACAACGGGCTGCGAGGACAAGCAGACAGCGGTCTCAAGAGCGACCGCGCTCCTGAGGCCGGTCCGCCCCGCCTCCCGCCTCGACCAAGCGGTCAGCGACACCGCCGAAACGCTGCTGCGCAGCTATCTGCACGCCGCGGCCATCGACGGCCGCACCGTCCGCCACGTCCACCGCTGGTCCCAGGGCACCCAGATCCAGGACGCCGTACGCATCCTGCGCACGAACCCGAAGGCGGCCCCGGGCGCGGCAGGCGAACTCGAAGCGGCCCTCACCGCCTACCCCGAACGGCGGGACATGGCCCAGGAGTTGACGACGAGGGCGCTCTCCGCCCTCTCCACGGTCAACATCCGGGAGTCCTGCACTCCAAACCGAACTGATGCCCTCACCTTGGATTCCTTCGTCCACGAAGGGGGCACGCTTTATGTGGTGGGTGAATCCATCGAGGATCCCCGAGCCAACCCCGGCGCCATGCCACTTCTGACGGCCCTCGCCGCAAGCGTGGTCGAGCGCGGCCGGCGCATGGCCGAACGGTCATCCTCCGGTCGCCTCGACCCACCAATGACGCTCGTCCTGGACGACGTCGCCGCCGTGGCTCCACTTCCCCAGCTTCCGGAGCTGCTGGCCACCGGAGCGGACCGGGGCATGCCGACCCTGGCCCTGCTCCGGTCCCGGGAACAGGCACGCTCCCGCTGGCCCCACGACGACCTCCCGGTGTAGCCGAACTCCCGGGCCAAATCTCCGGGCCGAACCTCCGGGCCGAACTTCCGGTGCAGGCGAGCCGATCACCGCCCCACCCCCGGCCCCTACGGCCGCTCGATGACGAACTCCAACTCGACCTCCGCCTCCCCCTCACCCAGCGGCACGGTCACGCCACTCGGCTCGAACCCCACCTTCCGGTAGAACCGCTGCGCCCGCCCGTTCTCCTCGTGCACGATGAGCCGCACCCGCTCCGCGCCCCGCGACCACGCCCACTCCAGGCCGGCGTCGAAGAGCACGTCGGTCAGCCCGCTCCCCCGCTCCTCCGGCCGCACGAACACGGCGACGACATGCCCCTGCTTCCGCTCCACCGCGAACCCGGCCCAGTCGGTCGTCCCCGGCTCCTCGACCAGCACGGTCAACGTCCCGACCCAGACCCCGTCCGGCCCTTCGGCGATGATCTGCTGCGCGCCGTCGGCCCCCTCGCAGGCCCCTGCGGCCCGCTCCTGCCAGAAGGAGTCGGGCCGGGCGACGGCCTGCTCGTACGTCTCCAGGAACGCGAGCGGCGCGACGGGATCCTGCAGCGCGGCGAGCCGCAACTCCTTGGCGGCGGGCCACTCGTCGGCATGTATGGACCGGATGACGTAGGCCCCGGGGTTCGTGGTGCTCATGGTCGCCACCGTAGTACCCGGGTACGACATCGCTCACCCGGATTCCTGCCCAGGGCCCTGTGCCGGCCACCACCGGACCCCGGAGGATGAACCCGTGACGCACGAGCGAGCGACGACGGAACCCCTCACCCAGCACGTCCAGCGCATCAGCCGACGCGTACGTGCCTTCGACGGACGCCGCCCGCTCGTCTGGGACCTGCACCTGACCGGCTTCTGGGTGATTGCGGCCCTGATCGACTACTACGGCGACGGCTGGCTCAACGTGGCCCGCGACCGCGACAACCCCGGCTGGCTCGTCCTCACCCTGAGCCTCGGCCTCTCCGTCCCTCTCCTCCTGCGACGCACCCACCCCCGCGCCGTACTCCTGGCCATAGCCCCGTTCGCCCTGGTCAACGCCTGGACCGGCATCGCCCTCCAAGCGGTCCTGCTCCAACTGCTCGTCGTCTTCCACATCGCCCTGCGCCGCCCTCCCCGCAACCTCTGGTGGGCGACGGCCCTGATCACCGCGCCCGTCGCCGTGATGGCGGCCCGTCACCCGCAGGGAACCCCGGACAAGGACATCGTCCCGGTCCTGATGTCCATCGCCGTAGCGGTAGCCATCGGCATCACGGTCCGGACCCGCCGCGACCACACCGAGGCCCTCGAGGACCGCGCCCGCCGCCTGGAGATCGAACGCGACCAGCAGGCCCAGCTCGCCGCCGCGGCAGAACGAGCCCGCATCGCCCGCGAGATGCACGACATCATCGGCCACAACCTCTCCGTCATCACCGGCCTGGCCGACGGCGGCAAGTACGCGGCCGCCAAGTCTCCGGAACGCGCCACCCAGGCCCTCCACGCCATAGCCACCACCAGCCGCCAGGCCCTGGCCGAACTACGCCGTCTCCTCGACGTCCTGCGCGACGACGAACACCCCCGCGCCCCCCACCCGGAGCTGACCCCCCAACCCACCCTCACCGACCTGACCCAACTCCTCGACGGCGTACGCGCCGCAGGCCTCCCCGTCCACACCACGACCCACGGCACCCCCAACCTCCCCCCGGGCCGCCAACTCACCGTCTACCGCGTCATCCAGGAAGCCCTCACCAACACCCTCAAACACGGCGGCCCCGAAACCACGGCACGCATAGAGCTCTCGTACGAGGAGAAGGGCGCCGTCACCGCAACCGTGACCGACACCGGCAGCGGGGGCCCCGCCGAACCCACGGGCGGCCGCGGTCTGCCCGGAATGCGCGAGCGAACGGCCCTGTACGGCGGCACACTTGAGGCCGGCCCCCGCCCGCACCCCGAGCAGGGCTGGCGAGTCCACCTGCATCTCCCGGAGGAATCCCCGCAGTGACCACCGTCCTCATAGCCGACGACCAGCCCCTGCAGCGCTTCGGCTTCCGGATGCTCCTCGAAAGCCAGGATGACATGACAGTGGTGGGCGAAGCCGCCAACGGCAGCGAGGCGATCCGCATGACAGCGGAACTACACCCCGACGTGATCCTCATGGACGTCCGCATGCCCGGCCTGGACGGCATCGAGGCCACCCGCCGCATCACCACCACCGGCGACCGCACCAGGGTGCTGATCCTCACCACCTTCGACCTCGACGAGTACGCCTACGCCGGCCTTCGCGCAGGCGCCTCCGGCTTCCTCGTCAAGGACGCCCAGCCGGAGGAACTCCTCTCCGGCATCCGTGCGGTCGCCACCGGCGACGCGGTGGTCGCTCCGAGCCTGACCCGACGCCTGCTCGACGCGTACGCCCACCACCTACCGACGCAAGGCCGCACAGACGGCCCGGAAGCGTCGCCCCTGGAGCACCCTCGTCTCTCTTCTCTCACCGACCGCGAACGCGAGATCCTCTCGGTGATCGGAAGGGGCTGGACCAACACGGAGATAGCCACCCGCCTCCACCTGGCCGAGTCGACGGTAAAAACCCACGTGGGCCGCGTCCTCGCGAAGACCGGCTCACGGGATCGAATTCAGGCTGTGATTCTGGCGTACGACACGGGACTGGCGCAGCCGTCCTGAGCCCTAAACGCAGAAAGGCCCACACCATAAGGTGTGGGCCTTTCTCACAATTTGTTCGGCGGCGTCCTACTCTCCCACAGGGTCCCCCCTGCAGTACCATCGGCGCTGTAAGGCTTAGCTTCCGGGTTCGGAATGTAACCGGGCGTTTCCCTCACGCTATAACCACCGAAACACTATGAAACTGTCAGCCGCACCGCATGTGGCCATACGGGGCTGTTCGTGGTTTCAGAACCAACACAGTGGACGCGAGCATCTATGGACAAGCCCTCGGCCTATTAGTACCGGTCACCTCCACACGTTACCGTGCTTCCAGATCCGGCCTATCAACCCAGTCGTCTACTGGGAGCCTTACCCCATCAAGTGGGTGGGAATACTCATCTCGAAGCAGGCTTCCCGCTTAGATGCTTTCAGCGGTTATCCCTCCCGAACGTAGCCAACCAGCCATGCCCTTGGCAGAACAACTGGCACACCAGAGGTTCGTCCGTCCCGGTCCTCTCGTACTAGGGACAGCCCTTCTCAATATTCCTGCGCGCGCAGCGGATAGGGACCGAACTGTCTCACGACGTTCTAAACCCAGCTCGCGTACCGCTTTAATGGGCGAACAGCCCAACCCTTGGGACCGACTCCAGCCCCAGGATGCGACGAGCCGACATCGAGGTGCCAAACCATCCCGTCGATATGGACTCTTGGGGAAGATCAGCCTGTTATCCCCGGGGTACCTTTTATCCGTTGAGCGACGGCGCTTCCACAAGCCACCGCCGGATCACTAGTCCCGACTTTCGTCCCTGCTCGACCCGTCGGTCTCACAGTCAAGCTCCCTTGTGCACTTACACTCAACACCTGATTGCCAACCAGGCTGAGGGAACCTTTGGGCGCCTCCGTTACTCTTTAGGAGGCAACCGCCCCAGTTAAACTACCCATCAGACACTGTCCCTGATCCGGATCACGGACCCAGGTTAGACATCCAGCACGACCAGAGTGGTATTTCAACGATGACTCCCCCTGAACTGGCGTCCAGAGTTCACAGTCTCCCACCTATCCTACACAAGCCGAACCGAACACCAATATCAAACTGTAGTAAAGGTCCCGGGGTCTTTCCGTCCTGCTGCGCGAAACGAGCATCTTTACTCGTAGTGCAATTTCACCGGGCCTATGGTTGAGACAGTCGAGAAGTCGTTACGCCATTCGTGCAGGTCGGAACTTACCCGACAAGGAATTTCGCTACCTTAGGATGGTTATAGTTACCACCGCCGTTTACTGGCGCTTAAGTTCTCAGCTTCGCCAGGACGAATCCTGACTAACCGGTCCCCTTAACGTTCCAGCACCGGGCAGGCGTCAGTCCGTATACATCGCCTTACGGCTTCGCACGGACCTGTGTTTTTAGTAAACAGTCGCTTCTCGCTGGTCTCTGCGGCCACCCCCAGCTCAGGAAGCAAGTTCCCTCACCAGTGATGGCCCCCCTTCTCCCGAAGTTACGGGGGCATTTTGCCGAGTTCCTTAACCATAGTTCACCCGAACGCCTCGGTATTCTCTACCTGACCACCTGAGTCGGTTTAGGGTACGGGCCGCCATGAAACTCGCTAGAGGCTTTTCTCGACAGCATAGGATCATCCACTTCACCACAATCGGCTCGGCATCAGGTCTCAGCCTTGTGTGCGACGGATTTACCTACCGCACGGCCTACACCCTTACCCCGGGACAACCACCGCCCGGGCTGGACTACCTTCCTGCGTCACCCCATCACTCACCTACTACAGGTCTGGTCCGTCGGCTCCACCACTCCCCTTTGCCCGAAGGCTCCAGGGCGGCTTCACGGACTTAGCATCGCCTGGTTCAATGTTTGACGCTTCACAGCGGGTACCGGAATATCAACCGGTTATCCATCGACTACGCCTGTCGGCCTCGCCTTAGGTCCCGACTTACCCTGGGCAGATCAGCTTGACCCAGGAACCCTTAGTCAATCGGCGCACACGTTTCTCACGTGTGAATCGCTACTCATGCCTGCATTCTCACTCGTGAACCGTCCACCACTGCCTTCCGGCGCGGCTTCACCCGGCACACGACGCTCCCCTACCCATCACAGCACCCGTTGGGGCTATTTGCTGCAATGACACGACTTCGGCGGTACGCTTGAGCCCCGCTACATTGTCGGCGCGGAATCACTAGACCAGTGAGCTATTACGCACTCTTTCAAGGGTGGCTGCTTCTAAGCCAACCTCCTGGTTGTCTCTGCGACTCCACATCCTTTCCCACTTAGCGTACGCTTAGGGGCCTTAGTCGATGCTCTGGGCTGTTTCCCTCTCGACCATGGAGCTTATCCCCCACAGTCTCACTGCCGCGCTCTCACTTACCGGCATTCGGAGTTTGGCTAAGGTCAGTAACCCGGTAGGGCCCATCGCCTATCCAGTGCTCTACCTCCGGCAAGAAACACACGACGCTGCACCTAAATGCATTTCGGGGAGAACCAGCTATCACGGAGTTTGATTGGCCTTTCACCCCTAACCACAGGTCATCCCCCAGGTTTTCAACCCTGGTGGGTTCGGTCCTCCACGAAGTCTTACCTCCGCTTCAACCTGCCCATGGCTAGATCACTCCGCTTCGGGTCTTGAGCGCGCTACTGAATCGCCCTATTCGGACTCGCTTTCGCTACGGCTTCCCCACACGGGTTAACCTCGCAACACACCGCAAACTCGCAGGCTCATTCTTCAAAAGGCACGCAGTCACGAGAATGTGCAAGCACATTCCGACGCTCCCACGGCTTGTAGGCACACGGTTTCAGGTACTATTTCACTCCCCTCCCGGGGTACTTTTCACCATTCCCTCACGGTACTATCCGCTATCGGTCACCAGGGAATATTTAGGCTTAGCGGGTGGTCCCGCCAGATTCACACGGGATTTCTCGGGCCCCGTGCTACTTGGGTGTCTCTCAAACGAGCCGCTGATGTTTCGACTACGGGGGTCTTACCCTCTACGCCGGACCTTTCGCATGTCCTTCGCCTACATCAACGGTTTCTGACTCGTCTCACAGCCGGCAGACTGTGAAAGAGAGATCCCACAACCCCGTATACGCAACCCCTGCCGGGTCTCACACGTATACGGTTTAGCCTCATCCAGTTTCGCTCGCCACTACTCCCGGAATCACGGTTGTTTTCTCTTCCTGCGGGTACTGAGATGTTTCACTTCCCCGCGTTCCCTCCACACTGCCTATGTGTTCAGCAGCGGGTGACAGCCCATGACGACTGCCGGGTTTCCCCATTCGGAAACCCCCGGATCAAAGCCTGGTTGACGACTCCCCGGGGACTATCGTGGCCTCCCACGTCCTTCATCGGTTCCTGGTGCCAAGGCATCCACCGTGCGCCCTTAAAAACTTGGCCACAGATGCTCGCGTCCACTGTGCAGTTCTCAAACAACGACCAGTACACCGTCACACACCACCTCAGTGGTGCTTCACCGGCGCCGGCAACCGAAGCACAACCTTGCGGCCGTTACTTCAGACACCCAACAGCGTGCCCGGCACCCTCGCCACTCGTGATCAGCGTTCCACGCTCCGAAGAGCAGTACTGGCAGCCCGAGATGACTGAGAGTGCCGAATAATCAACGTTCCACCCATGAGCAACCACCGCAGAACGTTTGCCTGCGTAGTGGCCTCTGACCTCGTCCCGAAGGACTCGGTAAGAAGTGCTCCTTAGAAAGGAGGTGATCCAGCCGCACCTTCCGGTACGGCTACCTTGTTACGACTTCGTCCCAATCGCCAGTCCCACCTTCGACAGCTCCCTCCCACAAGGGGTTGGGCCACCGGCTTCGGGTGTTACCGACTTTCGTGACGTGACGGGCGGTGTGTACAAGGCCCGGGAACGTATTCACCGCAGCAATGCTGATCTGCGATTACTAGCAACTCCGACTTCATGGGGTCGAGTTGCAGACCCCAATCCGAACTGAGACAGGCTTTTTGAGATTCGCTCCACCTCACGGTATCGCAGCTCATTGTACCTGCCATTGTAGCACGTGTGCAGCCCAAGACATAAGGGGCATGATGACTTGACGTCGTCCCCACCTTCCTCCGAGTTGACCCCGGCGGTCTCCTGTGAGTCCCCATCACCCCGAAGGGCATGCTGGCAACACAGAACAAGGGTTGCGCTCGTTGCGGGACTTAACCCAACATCTCACGACACGAGCTGACGACAGCCATGCACCACCTGTACACCGACCACAAGGGGGGCACTATCTCTAATGCTTTCCGGTGTATGTCAAGCCTTGGTAAGGTTCTTCGCGTTGCGTCGAATTAAGCCACATGCTCCGCTGCTTGTGCGGGCCCCCGTCAATTCCTTTGAGTTTTAGCCTTGCGGCCGTACTCCCCAGGCGGGGAACTTAATGCGTTAGCTGCGGCACCGACGACGTGGAATGTCGCCAACACCTAGTTCCCACCGTTTACGGCGTGGACTACCAGGGTATCTAATCCTGTTCGCTCCCCACGCTTTCGCTCCTCAGCGTCAGTAATGGCCCAGAGATCCGCCTTCGCCACCGGTGTTCCTCCTGATATCTGCGCATTTCACCGCTACACCAGGAATTCCGATCTCCCCTACCACACTCTAGCTAGCCCGTATCGAATGCAGACCCGGGGTTAAGCCCCGGGCTTTCACACCCGACGTGACAAGCCGCCTACGAGCTCTTTACGCCCAATAATTCCGGACAACGCTTGCGCCCTACGTATTACCGCGGCTGCTGGCACGTAGTTAGCCGGCGCTTCTTCTGCAGGTACCGTCACTTTCGCTTCTTCCCTGCTGAAAGAGGTTTACAACCCGAAGGCCGTCATCCCTCACGCGGCGTCGCTGCATCAGGCTTTCGCCCATTGTGCAATATTCCCCACTGCTGCCTCCCGTAGGAGTCTGGGCCGTGTCTCAGTCCCAGTGTGGCCGGTCGCCCTCTCAGGCCGGCTACCCGTCGTCGCCTTGGTGAGCCATTACCTCACCAACAAGCTGATAGGCCGCGGGCTCATCCTTCACCGCCGGAGCTTTCAACCTTCACAGATGCCAGTGAAGGTGGTATCCGGTATTAGACCCCGTTTCCAGGGCTTGTCCCAGAGTGAAGGGCAGATTGCCCACGTGTTACTCACCCGTTCGCCACTAATCCCCACCGAAGTGGTTCATCGTTCGACTTGCATGTGTTAAGCACGCCGCCAGCGTTCGTCCTGAGCCAGGATCAAACTCTCCGTGAATGTTTTCCCGTAATCGGGACGACACACACGAGAGCGGAACAGCCAGGCGGAATAAGCCCGGCCGTTCACAGCGTCCTCGCTGTGTTTATTTCAAAGGAACCTCGCCACCGGGAACTAATGTTTCCGGTAGACGGGGTATCAACATATCTGGCGTTGATTTTTGGCACGCTGTTGAGTTCTCAAGGAACGGACGCTTCCTTTGTACTCACCCTCTCGGGCTTTCCTCCGGGCGCTTCCCTTCGGTCTTGCGTTTCCGACTCTATCAGATCCTTTTCTCGATCCGATTTCCTCGGTGCTTTCCAGGTTTCCGCTCTCGCGTTTCCCTTTCCGGCGACTCCGACTCTATCAGATCCTTTCGGGCCTGACTCCCAGTCAGAGGGGCTTGTCTTCCCGGCCGTTGGGCCGTTCCGACGTCTCAAACCTTAGCGGATCAGCTCGGCGATTCCCAATCGGGCCGCCGAGTCCCAATTCGAATTGAATTCGGGCATGCCGAAATCAACCCCGACGGGAGATCGTGCTGGTGGTTTGGTTTGCCGCTTTCGCGGCGGGAGGTGCTACCGCAGAACCGTTACGGCTCGGTGGCAACCCGGAGAACTTTACGGATCCGGCAGAGGGCTGTCAAGCGCCGCTTGTCAAGATCTTTTACTGCGCGGCCGGACCTCGTGTCAGTCCAGGTCGCTGAGGCGTCCGCCGGCGTCCGGCTGGGCGTCCTCCACTCTACGGAGCAGGCGCGTGAGGACCTCTCCCAGGGTGGTGCGCTCCTCCGCGGAGAGGTCCTGGAGCAGTTCCTCCTCGAAGACAGACGCGAGCCGCATCACCTCCAGCCACTTCTCCCTGCCCTCGGCGGTCAGCTCGACGATGACGCGGACACGGTTGGACTCGTCCCGCTCCCGGGTGACCAGACCCTCGGCGACCATGCGATCGATCCGGTGGGTCATGGCGGCCGGGGTGAGGCCGAGGCCCTTGGCGAGATCGCTGGGGCCCATGCAGTAGGGAGCGCCGGAGATGACGAGGGCCTTGAGGACTTCCCACTCGGCGTTGCTGATGCCGAGGGCGGAGGTCTGGCGGCCGTAGGCGACGTTCATGCGGCGGTTCAGACGGGACAGCGCCGAGACGACCTTCTCGACCTGCGGGTCGAGGTCCTGGAACTCGCGCTGGTAGGCGGCGATCTGTTCTTCGAGTGTCGGTTCGCTGATGTCCGGGGTGTCGCCCATGGGCCGAGTATGGCACGGGCTCGCTTGGCGTTGAAGTCCTTCGGTGTGTAGAGTTTAGCTTCGAAGTTTAGGTTCGAAGTCTTCAGATCTGCATCTGAGAGATACGAGAGAGGTGAACGTGACCAGGGCGATGGGCGCAGCGATGCGCCGGATCCACGTGGGCAACGCACTCAGCGCATTCGGGCTCGGTTTCACCGTCCCCTACCTGTACGTCTATGTGGCGCAGGTGCGGGGGCTGGGAGCTATGACGGCGGGGCTGGTCCTCGCCGTCTTCGCCGTGGCCGCGCTGGTCGTGCTGCCGTTCGCCGGGCGGGCGATCGTCCGGCGTGGCCCGCTGCCGGTGTTGGTCGCCGCCCTGGTCACCGCTGCGCTCGGGGCGCTGAGCCTGGGGCTCGCGGGGAGCGCCGTATCCGTATTGCTGTCAGCGGCTGCCCTGGGTGCGGGACAGGCCGTGATGCAGCCTGCGCTCGCGACGATGATCGTCGACTGCTCCAACGCGGAGACCCGGTCTCGGGCGTTCGCGATGCAGTTCTTCCTGCAGAACCTCGGGCTGGGGGTCGGCGGGCTCATCGGTGGGCACCTCGTCGACGCTTCGAGTGTCTCGTCCTTCACTCTGCTGTTCTCGATCGAGGCGGCGATGTTCCTGCTGCTCGTCGTGGTGATGGTGACGGTGCGGATGCCGCGGGCGCCGTGGATTGAGGGGGCGCCGGGGGCCGGGGCGGGCAAGGGGAGCTGGAAGCAGCTGCTCCAGAACCGGGCCATGGTGCAGCTGTGTGTGCTGGGCTTCGTGCTGTTCTTCGCCTGCTACGGGCAGTTCGAGTCGGGGCTCAGTGCGTACGGGGTCGAGGCTGCCGGGGTTTCCACGTCGGCGCTCGGGACCGCGCTTGCGGCCAACACCGCGATGATCGTGGTGGCTCAGTTCGCCGTGCTGAAGTTCGTCGAGCGGCGGCGGCGGTCCCGGGTGATTGCGGCGGTCGGGCTCATCTGGGCCGTGGCGTGGCTCGCGGCGGGGTATGCCGGGCTGGGACACGGGAGCCAGGAGATGGCTACGGCCGCCTTCATCTCTACGTATGCGTTGTTCGGGCTGGGTGAGGCGATGTTGTCGCCGACCGTTGCTCCGCTGGTGGCCGATCTGGCGCCGGAGGGGATGGCTGGGCAGTACAACTCGGCGTTTGCGCTGGTCAAGCAGCTTGCGTTGGCTGTGGGGCCGGCTGTGGGCGGGCCGATGGGGGCGTCGCTGCATGGGCCGTATGTCGTGACGTTTCTGTTGTTCTCGTTGGGGATCACCTATCTCGCTGTGCGGTTGGGGCGGGAGCTGAGTGCGGTGCAGGATCGGCCGTGGGTGGGGAAGAGTCGGGTGGTGGCGCAGGGGTCTGCGTCGACTGCGGGGCAGGCTCGGGCGCGCGCCTGAGGGGTTTCGCCCCCGCCGCCCCTACTCGTCCCGTACCTGGGGGCTGCCGCCCCCAGCCCCCCGCCATCGGTCTGAGCGGACTCAGGGTCTCTGTGTGTCCAAGGCCGTCTTCGGCAGTACGAACTCGCACCACACCGCCTTGCCGCCGCCGGGTGTCCGGCGTGAGCCCCAGCCGGAGGCGATGGTCGCGACGATGGCGATTCCTCGGCCCGATTCGTCGGCCGGTTCTGCTCGGCGGCGTCTGGGGAGGTGGTCGTCGCCGTCCGTTACCTCGATGATCAGGCGGCGGTCGGTGCGGCGGAGGCGGAGGCGCATGGGCGGGGTGCCGTGTTGGAGGGAGTTGGCGACGAGTTCGCTGGCCGCCAGGACGCCCAGGTCGTGGAGGTCGGGCGGGAAGCGCCAACTGGTCAGGACGCCGGAGGCGAAGGCACGCGCGCGGGGGGCCGCTTCGATGCCGCCGAGGAGTTCCAGGGCGGCGTTGCGGAAGAGATCGCCGTCGGGGCCCGTGCGGGCCGGGTGCTGGAGGACCAGGACCGCCACGTCGTCGTCGTGGTCCGCTGTGACGCCTGCGCTTCGGACGAGGCGGTCGCAGACGACCTGAGGGGTGCCCGTCGCGCCGGCCAGGGCGCGTTCCAGAGAGGCGATTCCCTCGTCGAGGTCCTCGTCCCGGCGTTCCACCAGGCCGTCGGTGTAGAGGACCGCGGTCGAGCCCGGACTCAGGGGGATCGAGCCGGACGCGTGCATCCAGCCGCCCGTGCCGAGGGGCGGGCCGGTGGGTTCGTCGGCGCGTTGGACTGCGCCGTTCTCGTCTCGGACGAGGATGGGGAGGTGGCCGGCCGACGCGTAGATCAGGCGGCCCTCGTTCGGGTCGTGGATGGCGTAGACACAGGTGGCGATCTGGTTGGCGTCGATTTCCATTGCCAGGCCGTCCAGGAGCTGGAGCACCTCGTGCGGGGGGAGGTCCAGGCGGGCGTAGGCCCTCACCGCCGTACGGAGTTGGCCCATCACCGCCGCTGCGCGTACTCCTCTGCCCATGACGTCGCCGATGACGAGGGCCGTGCGGCCGCCGCCGAGGGTGATCACGTCGTACCAGTCGCCGCCGACCGCGGCCTCCGTGCCGCCCGGGTGGTAGGTGGCGGCGATGCGCAGGTCGTCCGGTTCCTCCAGCTCTTGCGGGAGGAGGGAGCGCTGGAGGGTGACGGCCGTTTCGCGTTGGCGGCGTTCGCTGGCGCGGAGGCGCTCGGCGGCTTCCGCGTGGTCGGTGACGTCGGTGGCGAAGATGAGGACTCCGCCGTCGCCCTCGGTCACGGGCGTGCAGGTGAAGGTGTAGGAGCGGCCGTCGGGTGCCTTGCGGGACTTGAGGGTGCGGGGCTTGCCGCTGCGCAGGACCTGGTCGAGGAGCGGGAGCAGGCCCAGTTCGGCGAGCTCGGGGAGGGCCTCGCGGGCCGGTTCGCCCGAAGGGCGTACGCCGAAGGCCGTGGCATAGGTGTCGTTGACGTACGCGAGGCGGTGGTCGGGGCCGTGGACGAGGGCGACCAGGGCCGGGACCCGGTCCAGAACCTCGCGGACCGGCAGCTCGTCCACGGCGGGGATCGGCCTGGCCTCGTCGGTGAGGTGTTCGGCGCGGGCCGCGGGGACGGCGCCCGGGCCCTCTCCTCGGCGGTCCTGGGCGACCGCCGCCGCGGGTTCGGTCCGCGCTGCGGCGCGGCGCTGTGTTCCGGGGAGCCGGGCGCTCCAGCGCGTGAAGTTCACGAATCCTTGCCTCGTGTCGTCGTCTTCGGCCAGCTCCGGACCCGGCCGGGGGTCTGTGGGGTGACGCCCCGGGGTTGCGGCACAGTGGGGAGAGCCTTGTGGTCGGGATCGGTTCGGGGATCAGTCTGGCAGTGCGGCCGACCTGGCCGACACCCGTCTGACGCCTGCCCGGTCGGTGGAGTTCCTGGGTCCGGTCAGGACGACCCCTTCGGGTCGTCTTCCGGGTTGAGGGGATGCTTTCCACCGGCCGCGAGTTCGAACTCCGCACGGGGATGTTCGAGTGAACCGAGGGAGACGACCTCCCTCTTGAAGAGCCCCGAGAGGGTCCATTCGGCCAGGACTCGGGCCTTGCGGTTGAAGGTCGGCACCCTGCTGAGGTGGTAGACGCGGTGCATGAACCAGGCAGGGTAGCCCTTGAGCTTGCGCCCGTAGACCTGTGCGACACCCTTGTGGAATCCGAGGGACGCGACCGAACCGGCGTATTTGTGGGCGTAGGTCTCCAGCGGTTCGCCGCGCAGGGTGTGCGCGATGTTGTCGCCGAGCACCTTGGCCTGGCGCAGGGCGTGCTGCGCGTTGGGGGCGCACTGCGTCCCGGGTTCGGCCGCGGTGACGTCGGGGACTGCGGCGGCGTCGCCTGCGGCCCACGCGTGCGTGGTGCCCTCGATCGTCAGCTCGGGGGTGCCCTTCAGCCTGCCGCGCTCATTAAGTGGCAGGTCGGTCGCGGCGAGGATCGGGTGGGGTTTGACGCCGGCCGTCCAGACGACCGTACGGGTCGGGAAGCGGGCGCCGTCGCTGAGGACGGCGACGCGGTCCGCGCAGGACTCCAGGCGGGTGTGCAGGCGTACGTCGATGTTGCGGCGGCGCAGTTCGGTGACGGTGTAGCGGCCCATGTCCTCGCCGACCTCGGGCAGGATGCGGTCCGAGGCCTCGACGAGGATCCACTTCATGTCCTCGGGGCTGACGTTGTGGTAGTAGCGCGTGGCGTAGCGGGCCATGTCCTCGAGTTCGCCGAGCGCCTCGACGCCGGCGTATCCGCCGCCGACGAAGACGAAGGTGAGGGCCGCGTCGCGGATCGCGGGGTCGCGGGTGGAGGAGGCGATGTCCATCTGCTCGATGACGTGGTTACGCAGGCCGATGGCCTCTTCGACGGTCTTGAAGCCGATGGCGTGGTCGGCGAGACCGGGGATGGGGAGGGTGCGCGCGATGGAGCCGGGGGCGAGGACGAGCTCGTCGTAGGAGAGCTGTTCGCTTCCCGTGCCCTCCTCCTCGGAGGCGAGGGTGGTGAGGGTCGCGGTGCGTTTGGCGTGGTCGATGGCGGTGGCCTCGCCGATGATGACCCGGCACCGGGGCAGGACGCGGCGCAGCGGTACCACCACATGGCGCGGGGAGATCAAGCCGGCCGCCGCTTCGGGGAGGAATGGCTGATACGTCATGTACGGGTCGGGAGTGACGACCGTGATCTCGGCTTCGCCCCGGCCGAGTTCCGGTTGCAGCCTCCGCTGGAGACGCAGGGCCGTGTACATCCCGACGTAGCCGCCGCCGACAACGAGAATGCGCGCACGTTCCTTCACCATCCCATGACGCACCCGGCGCTTGCGTTTGTCCACAGGCTCGACCATTTGTGTGACCGGAGATCGTCAGCGCCGCGATTTGGCCGAATTGCCGGAGTGCGGGGAAGACCCGCAGGTCAGCGGGTGTGCGTCAGGGCATCGCAGGTGGCGCAATCGGGACGTAAACGACTCGTACTCGGATCGAGGGGCGCTCCGTGCGGAACCTGCCCCTTCTGAATTGACTCCCTCTCAACTATGTTCGTGTGTCGACGGGGTGTAGGGGGATGCGCTCATCGGGTCCGTGAGTCACACGGAACGGACTCGTTGTCCGGGCTTGTTCCGCGACGCTCCGGCTTTGAAATGACGGGGAGTCTCCGGGGGGAGACGTCATTACCGGGGGATCGCTTATGCATGTTCAGGATTCTCGATGGTCTTCCGCATCCACCATCACACCGGGTGGCGGAGTGGGCGGCACGATGAGCGCGGCTGCGAGCAACGGACGCGGGGACGCGTCGCGTACGACGCCGCTGCGCGTGGACGCACAGCGCAATCTGGAGCACGTGCTGCGTGCGGCGCGTGAGGTCTTCGGCGAGCTGGGGTACGGCGCGCCGATGGAGGACGTGGCGCGGCGCGCGCGGGTCGGCGTCGGGACGGTGTACCGGCGCTTCCCGAGCAAGGACGTCCTGGTCCGGCGGATAGCCGAGGAGGAGACCTCCCGGCTGACCGACCAGGCACGGGCGGCGCTCGGTCAGGAGGACGAGCCGTGGTCGGCGCTCTCGCGCTTCCTGCGCACCTCGGTGGCGTCCGGCGCGGGCCGGCTGCTGCCGCCGCAGGTGCTGCGGGTCGGGGTCGCCGAGGACGGTGCCGCGCCCGACGAGGCCCGGGTGCCGCAGCAGCGGATGCAGCCGGGCATCGGAGAACTGCGGCTGGTGCCCGAGCATCCTCCGGCGGTGCCTGTCGACCCGGTGGACGACGCGGGCGCGGCGGCGCTGCTCGACGTGGTGGGCCAGCTCGTGGAGCGGGCGCGCGCGGCGGGCGAGCTGCGGGCCGACGTGTCGGTGTCGGACGTCCTGCTGGTGATCGCGACGGCGGCGCCCTCGCTGCCGGATGCGGAGCAGCAGGCGGCGGCCTCGGCGCGGCTGCTGGACATCCTGCTGGAGGGGTTGCGGTCCCGGCCTCAGACGTGAGTCTGCCGATGCGGCGACCGTGACCGCGAAGGGGTGACTTCGAAAGAGTTACTTCGAAAGGGTTACTTCGAAGGGGTGAGCGTTCGAGAGAGGTGTCTGCGAGGCGGGGTGCTGTGCCGCCCTCGCCTCGAACACCGCTGCGGTGAGCGCTGGTTGAGTCATCCCCGTAGGGGCGAGGGCCAGAATTGCGTTGCGGTGAGTCCCCACGGACGGGTGGATGTCCGTACGCGTGGGTCCTGACCAAAAGCCAATATGGCACCCTGACCCGGTGTCCGGGACTGTAGAGCTGGCGGCGGGGGCTTTCCGCGATGAGCGTTGACGGGTGGGACGAGTCACGCGGTGACGGTGACTCGGCGACTCCGCAGGTGCCGAATCAGGGCGGACGGGCGGACCTCCCGCCGGGCGGCGACCCCGTGGAGGGGCGTCCACAGGCCCGCGCGGAAGGCAGCGTCCCGGCCCAGCGCGACCGGCGTGAGGACAGCGTGCTGCCTCCGCCGCGCGAGCTGCCGTCCGACCTGCCGGCGCGCGAACTGCCGCCGTCGGACGCCGACCTGATCGGTCGGATGCGGTCCGGTGACGACACCGCCTACGAGGAGCTGTACCGGCGCCACGCGGGAGCGGTGCGCCGGTACGCGCGCACGTGCTGTCGCGACGCCCACACCGCGGACGACCTCACCGCCGAGGTGTTCGCCCGCATGCTCCAGGCCGTACGCCGAGGTTCCGGCCCCGAACACGCCGTACGCGCCTATCTGCTCACCTCGATCCGGCGTGCCGCCGCGGACTGGACGAAGTCGGTGCGGCGGGAGCAACTGGTCGACGACTTCGCGGTGTTCGCCGCTCGGTCCACGCGGGTCGCCGAGGTGTCCGACGACGACACGCTCGACCTGGGCGCGGACGTGCGGGCGATGCACGAGGCCGAGCAGTCGATGGCCATGCAGGCCTTCCGGTCGCTGCCGGAGCGCTGGCAGGCCGTGCTGTGGCACACCGAGGTGGAGGACGAGTCGCCGAGCGAGGTCGCCACGCTCTTCGGGCTCGATGCCAACGGCACGCGCGTGCTCGCCAGCCGCGCCCGCGAAGGGCTCAAGCAGGCGTACCTCCAAGCTCACGTCAGCGCCAGCCTCGCCGGCGACGAGGAGTGCGCCCGCCATGCCGACCGACTCGGCGCCTACGCCCGCGGCAGCCTGCGCAGCCGCGCCGAGCGGGGCATGCGCAAGCACCTGGAGGAGTGCGCCAAGTGCCGCCTGGCCGCGGGCCAGATCAAGGAAGTAGCCGGTGGTATCCCGGCCGTCGTGCCGGTCGCGGTCATCGGCTGGTTCGGCGCCGCCGGATACGCCAAGGCGGCCGGGCTCATCGCCGGTGGCGCAGGGGCGGGTGCGGCCGGTGCGGCTGGGGCTGCCTCCGCGGCGGGCGGCGGTTCGTCCGGCGGGGCGAGTTCCGGGGGCGGTGCTGCGGCCTCCGAAGGGCTGGGCGCGCCGTTGAAGGCCGGGATCGCGGCCGGTGTGGTCGCCGTGGGCGTGGTGGCGGCGATCGTGCTCGCGCTCGCCGGCAACGAGACGCCTGCCGACAGGCAGGACGCCAAGCAACCCCCGGTGCCCTCCCCCATCGTCGAGGAGACACCGACGCCCAAGCCGCCGAAGCCGACGGAGCCGACGGCGCCTTCGGAGAAGGAGCCCGCCCCGCAACCCCCGGCGATCGTCCCGGCCGACCATCCCGAGGCCACCCCGACACCGGCCTCGCCACCCACCCCCACGCCCAGTCCGACGCCCACGCCCTCCCCGACGCCGACTCCGACCCCCACACCGACCCCGCCACCCACCCCCACTCCGACGCCCCCGCCTGTCGCCTACCAGTGGAGTGAGCTGTCGTACAACATCACCGGCGACGGCACCGAACCCGAGATGCGGATCGGTGAGAGCAGCTGGGTGTGGCAGCGGCACGGCGTGTCGATCGGCGACGAGCGGTACGCGAACGGCGTCACCGTGCACGGCCGGTCCTCCGTCACCATCGACCTCAACCGGGAGTGCTCCGCCTACACGGCGATGGCAGGCGTCGACGACTCGGCTCTGGGGCTGGGCAAGTTCACTTTCTCGGTGTACGCCGACGGCGTCCGGTTGTGGCGGTCAGCGGTGATCGAGGGCGGGGACCCGGCCGTGCCCGTCCATGTGAACCTCGCCGGGCGGGAGACCGTTCGGCTGGTGGTCGAGCCGCACGGCACCTTCGACACCCTGCTGTTGGCGGACTGGGCGGAGTCGAAGTTCAGCTGCGTGTAGGGGCGTTCAGCCGGAGGTCCTGAACTTGGCTTACGGCGCCTGCTCCGCAGGGAGCTGGAGGCCGCGCACGGCCTGGTCGAGGTCGTACAGGACGTCGTCGTGGGTGAGGGCGGTGCCCCGGGTGTGCTCGGCGGTGAACCGTTCGGCGCCCAGGGCGGTGCGGGCGGTGGTCTCGGCCCGCTCGGCGTGCGCGCGCTCGGGCTGGAGACGTGGATTGCCGCGGCGCCAGTGCTCCGAGGCGGCGAGCAGCCGGGCCGCGCGCGAGTGGTCGTCGAGGCGGGTCAGCAGGTCCGCGGCGGCGTCCGTGAGGGTCGCCGTGATCACGTCGGCGCAGCGCTTCTCCACGGCCAGGCGCAGAGCGTCGACCAGCCGCGGCAGACCGTGCTCCGGGCCCGACTCCGCCGTCACCGTCAGGGCGTCGGTCACGTTCAGCATCACAACGAACTGGGGCGGTGGTGTGGCGTTCTCGGTCTCCACACGTGCCGCCTCGCACAGCTCGCGCGCACGGGCGGTGTCCTGGTCGTCCAGCGCGATCTGGGCCCGCATCAGCAGCACGAACGCCCGTGAGTCCGCCACGCCGTACCGGTCGGCCACGGCGCTCGCCTCGTCCAGCAACGTCAACGCGGCCGTACGGTCGCCCGAGCGGTAGGCGATCTCGGCCAGCCGGGCGATGAGGAACGGGGTCTCGGTGTACGCGCCCACCTCGTGGGCGAGGCGCAGGGCCTCCTCGTACTGCCCCTTGGCCTCCTCGAAGCGACCGCGCACCGTGGCCGTCTCACCGGCCGCGCTGCACACCTGGGCCCGCATCCAACGGTCACCGGCCCGTCGGCTGAGGATCCGCAGCTCCACGAGGTCGTCGTCGACATCGGCCAGGCCGCCCTGTGAGTCGACGAGCATGTGCGTGCGGAACATCAGGATGCAGCCGACCTCCCAGTCGCCGCCGTACGCACGGCAGTTGGCCAACGCGGCATCCATGACGGGACGGGTGTCCGCCGTGTCGCCCAGGATGTAGTGGGTCAACGGCCAGACCATGCCCGGGATGCGAGCCGCCTCCGGGCCGCCCCGCGCGAAGTGGGCCTGCACACGCTCGATGTACCGCCTGCGTCGCTCGTCCTGCCAGTGCTCCACCGGTTCGAACTCGATGGCGAGGAACAGATGCAGCATGCGCAGGCTCATCCGTGGTGCGTGCCTCGGGTGGTGCGTCTGTTCGACCGGGGCGGTGAGGAGGGCGTCCAGCGGGGCGGCGGCGGGAGGGGTGGAACGGGCAGCGGGAGGGGGAACGGGAGGGGCAGCAGGAGGTGAGCCCGGACCTGAGACGTCCAGGGTGACGGACAGGCGCAGAATCCGTTCGACCCAGGCCGCGCCCTCGACGCGGTAGTTGCGCAGCCACCAGAACCAGCTCATGGCGAGGGCGATGGCTGTGGCATCCGGTTCGTCGCCTGCGGTGAGGGCGTGGTCGAGGGCCGCGCGGATGTTGTCCAGCTCGGTCTCCAGGCGGGATACCCACGGGAGTTGACCGGCGGACCGCAGCAGCGGGTCGGCCTTCTGCACGAGGGCGCGCACCCACGCGCGGTGCCGGTGCTCGGCAGCGAGGCGCAGCTCGGGGAGCTCGGCGGCGCGCTCGACTGCGTACTCGTGGATGGTCTCCAGCATGCGGTACCGCATGCCGCCGGAGCCGTCCCGCTCGCACGGGGTGGCCACGATCAGGGACTTGTCGACCAGTGCGCCGATGAGGTCCGCGACCGGGCCGGTGCACACCGCTTCCGCCGCCTCGAGGTCCCAGCCGCCCGCGAAGACGGACACCTCGCGCAGTACCGTCCGCTCCCGCTCGTCGAGCAGTTCCCAGGACCAGTCGACGACGGCGCGCAGGGTCTGCTGGCGGGGCAGGACCGTACGGCTTCCGGAGGTGAGGAGGCGGAAGCGGTCGTCGA
Organism: Streptomyces sp. NBC_01017; assembly: GCF_045162795.1. Taxonomy (NCBI): domain Bacteria; kingdom Bacillati; phylum Actinomycetota; class Actinomycetes; order Kitasatosporales; family Streptomycetaceae; genus Streptomyces; species Streptomyces sp. NBC_01017. The sequence continues at coordinate 5,824,491 of NZ_CP108683.1, read as the reverse complement.
GGCGGTCGGCGATCTGGCGGGGACTGAGCAGCCGTAGCCGGGCCGCCGCCAGCTCGATGGCGAGGGGCAGTCCGTCGAGGCGGCGGCAGATCTCCGCGACGGCCTCCTGGTCGCGCCCGTCGCGCAGCACGGCCTCGGCGTCGGGGCGGACGGCCGCGGCGCGCTCCGCGAAGAGGCGGTGCGCCTGGTCGGGGAGCAGGGGTTCGACCGGGCGGACCAACTCGCCGGGGACGCCCAGGGGTTCACGGCTGGTGGCGAGGATCGTGAGGCCCGGGCAGCGGGTGAGGAGGGTCTCGGCGAGGGTGGCGGCTTCGCCGATGACATGTTCGCAATTGTCAAGGATCAGGAGCTGGCTGCGCGGGGCGCAGTACTCGACCAGGAGGGCGACCGGGTCGTCCTGCTGGGCCGTGAGCTCGTTGGTCATGAGCACGGTCTCGCGCAGACCGAGCGCGTTGACCACCGCGCCGGGCACCGCCTCCGGCCGGTCGAGCGGGGCGAGCTCGACGAGCCATGCCTGGGGGAGGCCGGCGGCGGCCTCCTCGGCGAGGCGGGTCTTTCCAGAGCCGCCCGGTCCGGTGAGCGTGACCAGTCGGGCCCTGTGCAATTCGAAACGGATGGCGTCGAGTTCGAGTTCCCGGCCCACGAAAGAGGTGAGGCGGGGGCGGAGGTTGCCGGTGCGTTCGGGAGGCTGGTGGTGGGGGTGGGGGTGGGGTGGAGGTGGGGGTGGTGGGGAGGCTGTGTGGGGGGCGGGTTGTGGCCGGGGCTTTGTCCGTGGGTCCTGCCGGGGCCCTGCTCTCAGGTCCCGTTCAGATCTGGCCCGCAGTTCAGGAGTCGCCCGTGTCAGCAGTTCGGTGTGCAGGGCGCGGAGTTCCGGGCCGGGGTCGGTGCCGAGGCCGTCGGCCAGGGAGCGGCGGGCGGTTTCGTATGCGGCGAGGGCGTCGGCGGGACGGCCCGTGTCGCGCAGGGCGCGGATGAGGAGGGCGTGCAGCGGTTCGTCGTACGGGTGTGCCGCGGTCAGTTCCTTCAGGTCGGGTATCGCGTGCCGGCCCCGGCCCAGTCGCAGGTCCGCCTCGATACGCGCGCGGGTCGCCTCCAGGCGCAGGGCCTCCGGGCGGGTGCCGGCGGTGCCGCGGTCCGGGAGGTCGGCGAGGGCCGGGCCGCGCCACAGGGTGAGGGCGCTGCCGAGGGTCTGTGCAGCGGTGGACGGGTCGCCGTCGGTCAGGGCGGAGGTGCCCTGGTGCACGAGGCGTTCGAAGACGAAGAGGTCCACGTCGTCCTGCGTCGCCGTGAGCCGGTAACCGCCGGGCGCGGAGGTGACGGTGTCCTTGCCGAGGGTGCGGCGCAGGCGGGCGATCAGGGCCTGGAGGGCGGCGGGGGCGTCCTGGGGCGGGTCGTCGGACCAGACCTCGTCGATCAGGGTGTCGGGGGTGGTGACGCGGCCGGGGCGGAGGGCGAGGGCCGTCAGGAGGGCGCGGAGGCGGGGGCCGCCCACGGGTATGACGGTGCCCTGGTCGTCCTCGGCCTGGGTGACGCCCAGGATTCTGTACCGCACCGGGTCATTGTCCCCGGGGTGGCCTGGTGGGGCGTGGGTTTGGCGGGGGGCGGGTGTCGTGGTTGCGGTGGTCCTTCGGCGCGGGCGGGTGAGTTCTCGCCCCCGCCGCCCCTACTCATCCCGTCCTCCAGGGGCTCTGCCCCTTCGACCCCGGTCCCTGGGGGCTGCCGCCCCCAGACCCCCGCTGTCGGCCTCAACGGCCTCGTCCTCAAACGCCGGACGGGCTGAAATACCTGGGCCGACGCTGCGAGCGAGGGACCCTCTGCGTGCCGGCATAGCCCCCTACGGGTGGGTGGGGGTTGGGGATGGCGCAGTCCCGTCCTCGAACGCCGGGCGGGCTGGAATGCAGGGACCGGCGCCGAGAGGGACCATCCGCGTGCGTGCACAGCCCCCAGCGGATGGGCGAGGGGTGGGGAAGGCGCAGCCCCGTCCTCGAACACCAGACGCGCTGGAATGCAGGGACCGGCACCGAGAAGCACCCCCTGGCACGCGTACCCAGCCCCCTACCGGCGAGTGGGAGCCAGCGGCGACGCAGCCTCGCCCTCGAACACCAGGCACGCTGAAATACCCGGCCCGGCACCAAGCGTGAGGCGCTCAAAGCTCCCCGTCCCCGTGTCCCTCGCCCCTACACCGGCCGAACCCCCGCCCCCGCCCCCAACGCCCCCCGCTGCGGCTTGATCCCCTCCGGTACCGCCCGTTGCCGGGCCGGTGTTCCCGTCCAGCAGGTGCCTCGGCGGGCCAGCAGGCGGCGTAGCCATAGCTCCAGGGAGACCAGGTCCGCCAGGCCGTCCAGGGGCAGTGGCTCGCCCTCGGCGGCGGCGCGGAGGGCCTTGCGGACCACTCGGGCCTCCACCAGGCCCGCCTGGGCCAGTAGGGGGGTGCCGAACAGGGTCATCAGGGAGTCGGCCGATACCCGTAGGCCCGTCCTTGCGGCCACGGCCGCCGACGCGTGGGACGGGGCGCCCCAGCCGGGTGGGAGGTCGGCCACGCCGGCGCCCTCCAGGACCGTACGCAGGATCGCTGCGCGGGCGCCGGGCTGGACGCGCAGGGCCTCCGGGAGGGCTCGGCAGGCGCGGACGACCTGGTTGTCGAGGAACGGGGCGTGCAGGCGTTGGAAGCGGATCTCGGCGGCTTGTTCCAGGACGCGCAGGTCGGCCGAGTGGCGGGCCAGTGCCGCACGCGCGCGGTAGTCGCCAGGGCGTTGGCCGGGGCCCACGCCGTTGCGGCTCGTCGCCGCTTGCAGGCGAACCGATACTTCAGCAAGGGCCTCGCCGGTCAGCCAGCGTGCCGCCGGGCCCGGTCTGGCCCAGGTGAGCGCGGCGAGCGACGCCCCTACGGCACCTCCGGGTTCGTCGAAGCGGCGATGGAGGAGCCGGTCGGCCAGGGATTCCAGGCCGGTGCGGTACGGCGTGCGGGCCAGCTTGCGCGCCGCGCCGTACACGCGCGCGGGGACCAGCACCGAGCCGTCCGCCTTCGCCAGCGCCGCGACCGGGCGGACCAGGTGGCGCCGCTTGCGGTCCATCAGAAGGTCCGCGAGGCGGGCCGGATGGGCGTCCAGGACCTGGCGGGCGCCGTAGCCGGTGAAGTGGTCGGCGCTGCCGGAGGCGAGGCGCGCGCGGTGCCGCGCGGCCGTCACCAGGCTCGGGCCGGGCTCGTCCGTCAGCGGGCCGTCCAGGTCGGCGTACGGCAGCGTCTCCTCGCCGCCGGCCACCACCACGTGGTGCAGGCGCGGGTTGGCCGCCAGCGTCCCCGCCCGTTCCAGCTCGGCCTCGCGGCCGCCGACCGCGAGGTCGTTGAAGGTGACCGCCAGGAGGCGCTCCCCCGCGCCCGTGCCGTGGCCCAGGACCGTGCCCGGCATGCCGGGCAGGCCGGCGGCCAGCAGCGCCAGGGTGCCCGAGGCCGGGCCGCCGGACAGGTCCGCGCCGATGCCCGGAACCGGCATCCCGCGCGCGGCACGCCGCTCGGCCGGGCCCATCCCCGGTACCGGTCCTGGGTCTATGTCGGCGCCGGGGACGTGGCGGGGCGCGGACAGGCGCGCGCGTACCGCCTCCACCAGGGCGTCGCGCACGGCGTCGACCGCGCTGTCGGGGTCGGCCGTCGGCGCCGCCACCGCCAGCGAGGCGACCTGCTCGTACCCGGCGATCTCGCGCGCCCCGGTGCGCAGGATCAGCGCATGCCCCGGTGGAATGCGCCGCACGCCGTCGTACGGAGTGGAGTCGTGCAGGGCCGCCGGTACGTCGGGGGCGGCCAGCAGCGCGGCGAGGTGTCCGAAGTCGAGGTTGGCCTCGATGAGGTCGGCGAGGGGGAGCGCGGCGGTCGCATAGGCCGTACCGCTTGCCCAGGGGGTGTAGAACACCGGCCGTGCGCCCGCCAGGTCACCGCACACCATGACCCTGCGGCCGACCTGCACGACGGCCGTGTAGCTGCCGGACCAGGCCGTCAGGTGCCGAAGTGCCCCTCCGCGCGCGGCGAACAGACCGAGGCGCAGCTGTTCGTCACTCGCCCCGCAGGTGCCCAGTACCGCGATCCGGGTCTGTGGGTCGGCCTTCACCACGCGCACCTCGTCGGGGCGCCAGTCGCCGACCGCCCACAGTGGGTCGGGGTCGCCCCACAGGAGCTGGGATCCGACCGGGTGCACGGTCTCGCCGTCGCTTCCGGTCGCCCCCGCGGAGCCCATCCCGGCGGCCACCGCGGTGGTGCTGCTCCATCCCACCAACCACCGCATCGCCGCCTCCACAGGCTGTGGACAACCAGTGCACCGTACGAACCGGTTCACCATGCTGCCATGAAGGAGGCGCGTCGGAGCGGCGGCGGAGCCGCTCGAGATCGCGGAATTGCGCCCGTGGGGGCGCCCCCGCGCCGTCACGAACGCGCCGGGCCCCAGCCCGAACACCCGGGCGGGGCAAGGCGATCGGGCGACTTGGCAGGACGTCTGAGGCAACTCCCGGACAACTCCTGCGACGCGAATGCGCCCCCGATACGCTCCCTAAAAACGCCCTTCGCGCCCTCAACTCCCGTGGTCGGAGCGGTAATCACCCGCGAGAGGCGGGGTCGCTTTTCGGCCAAATCGGCGCCGTAAGGACAGGCTCGCGCACGCTCCGTACAAGTCCTGCGCACTACTCGGTGTACTCGTCGTGCGCGCAGTCCGGGGAACGGAGTGCGCCCCCCGGACCGTTCCGCCGCCCGCGGGGATGTAGGCGGCGGAATCCCCCAGCCCACTGGATCCAGTACAGCGGGCCGACCCACGCAGAAGCCATGGAACCGCTCCCCCGGTGGCTGGAGAAGAGCGCACGGACGGGCGCACGGCCACACACCGGGAGCACGTCACAACTGTGCGTAGGGGGTGCGCACTTGAGTACGGACCACAATCCCGCCATCCGGAAGAATGCCCCTTAACGCTTGGGATGCGGCGAACTACGCTGGGTTTACGAATGCCGCATGGTTATGCCAGCGCGGCAGCCGTCTGTGTCGAGGGGTGGCGCATGTCCAGGGAGCAACGCGGGCCGAACGAAAAGCTCGGCGCCGTTCTCGCCCTCGCGGGAATCAGCAACGCAGGACTCGCTCGACGCGTCAACGACCTTGGCGCTCAGCGGGGCCTGACTCTTCGCTATGACAAGACATCGGTGGCGCGCTGGGTGTCGAAGGGCATGGTGCCGCAGGGTGCCGCGCCGCATCTCATCGCCGCCGCAATCGGCCAGAAGCTGGGCCGCCCGGTGCCGCTCCACGAGATCGGCCTGGCGGACGCGGACCCCGCACCCGAAGTGGGCCTCGCCTTCCCCCGGGACGTCGGACAGGCGGTGAAGTCGGCGACGGAGCTCTACCGTCTCGATCTCGCCGGACGCCGTGCCGGCACCGGCGGCATCTGGCAGTCGCTGGCCGGATCGTTCGCAGTAAGCGCGTACGCAACGCCCGCCTCACGTTGGCTGATAACCCCGGCCGACACTTCGGTGGCGCGCGAGGTGAATCCGTCCGAGAGCTCCGGCGCACCGCTCAAAGTCGGCCACAGCGATGTGCAGAAGCTGCGTGAGGCCGCCGAGGACGCCAGGCGCTGGGACTCCAAGTACGGAGGCGGCGACTGGCGTTCGTCCATGGTGCCCGAGTGCTTACGGGTGGAGGCGGCGCCGCTGCTGCTCGGCTCGTACTCCGACGAGGTGGGCCGTGCCCTGTTCGGGGCGAGTGCCGAACTCACCCGCCTCGCCGGGTGGATGGCCTTCGACACCGGACAGCAGGAGGCCGCCCAGCGGTACTACATCCAGGCCCTGCGGCTCGCCCGCGCGGCCGCCGACGTACCCCTCGGCGGGTACGTCCTGGCGTCGATGTCGCTACAGGCGACCTACCGGGGCTTCGGCGACGAGGGCGTCGACCTCGCCCAGGCCGCGCTGGAACGCAACCGAGGGCTCGCCACGGCCCGCACCATGAGCTTCTTCCGCCTCGTCGAGGCACGCGCACACGCGCGTGCAAGTGACGCGCAGGCCGCCGGCGCGGCCCTGAAGGCGTCGGAGGGCTGGCTGGAGCGGTCCAGGGAGGGGGACAACGACCCGTCATGGCTCGGGTTCTACTCCTACGACCGGTTCGCCGCGGACGCCGCCGAGTGCTACCGGGACCTGAAGGCACCGCGTCAGGTACGGCGGTTCACGGAACAGGCGCTGTCGAAGCCGACGGAGGAGTTCGTGCGCTCGCACGGACTGCGGCTCGTCGTCTCGGCGGTCGCCGAACTGGAGTCGGGCAATCTCGACGCGGCGTGCGAGCAGGGCGTACGGGCGGTGGAAGTTGCGGGGCGGATATCGTCCGCGCGTACCACCGAGTACGTGAAGGACCTGTTGCACCGCCTGGAGCCGTACGGCGACGAGCCTCGGGTCGTCGAGCTGCGGGAGCGGGCGCGGCCGCTGCTCATGGCGCCGGCCTAGACGGGGATCACCGGCACGCGCGCGTGCGCGGCGGCGCGGCAAGGCTGAGCCGCCGCGCCGCCGTGCGGTCCGGACAACAGGCGTTACGACGCGCCGTTCGTGCGCCCGAAGCAGCGCTCCAGCTCGTCGAGCTTGTAGAAGGTGCTGCCCTTGGCGATGGGATGGCAGCCGGCCTTGAAGGCGGTCTCCTTCTCGTTGTAGAGCATCCGCACCAGGTAGGTGCCGCCCTTGCGGAAGACGTCCCACTGGACGTTCGAACCGAGCGGCGCCACGGCCGCACCCCGCCAGGCGTTGTCGGCGTAGGTGTACGGCTGCTCGGCCGTCGCGCCCTTCGTGCTGCCGGGCAGGCCCATCAGAGCGGCCAGCGGGATGATCTCCTCGGCGTGGGTGAAGCGCAGCTCGGCGCCCAGGTCACCGGTGCCGGCGCGCTTGGCCTCGACCTGCTTGAAGAAGTCGTCGAGCAGGACGTCCGCCATCTTGTAGGTGATGTCGCTGCCGACGAAGCCAGGGCCCTTCGCGTAGAAGTCCTCGACGTCGCTCAGGTACCCGAACCAGGCCGCGTCCCGCTCGGAGATGAACCGCTCCATGCCCCAGCCCTTGCCGCCGGGGCTCTCGTCGCTCATGGCGGGCGCGATGGCGTACAGGTTGTAGACGGCCGTCGCGGCAGCCACGCGGTCGTCGTCGGAGAGCTGGTCGACGAAGGCGCCCTTGAAGAGCTTCTTCAGTACGTCCCGGGCGGCGCGGTGGGTGGTGGGCTGGTCGGTGAGCGACTTCAGGGTGCTCGCGAGCCGCTGGTCGTTCGCGATGTAGTCCCGGTAGGCCGCACCGCCGGCCGCCTTGTGGAAGTACAGGAGGTCGACGTCCGTGCGGGTCGAGCCGATCAGCGGCTTCAGGGCGGAGTCGGTGGCGGCGAGCGCCGCGGCGAACAGGTTCGCGCTGTCGACGGCGCGTCCCTGCCCCGAGCTGACGACGTCGATCTTCTCCTTGGCGCCGGCGATCTGCTTGAACAGCCCCGGCAGCCGCTGCTCCATCCGTACGGCCGTGTCCTGGATCTCCCGCTTGCCGCGTCCGCTGAGGTCGCCGTAGCCCACGGCGCTCATGGCCTCCTGCAGCGCCCGCACCTTGGGCCCGAACTGCTTGCCCTTCGCGGTGAGCGCGCCCGCGGCCTCGGCCTTCTGCCACAGCGCGAGGACCAGGTCCGCGTCCTCGCCGTCGGTCGCGGACCTGGAGCCGTGCCGGGAGACGTTCTCCGTGAACACGGGCGTGAAGCCGGCGGGGGGCCGCTGGTAGTTGCGGGGGTGCTGGCCGGGGGCGTACGTCGCCTTGGTGCCGTAGCTGTTCCGGGTGCCGGCGTTCTTGGCGGCGCCCGTGTCGGCGCCGGCCGGGGTGGCGACCAGAAGGGCGGCAAGGCCGAGGGCCAGGGCCGGGGGGAGGCATCTCATGGATGTGCCCTTTATGGATGTACGTCTCATGGCGGGGTGTCTCATGGGCGTCTCATGGCGGGGCCGTTTCGTTCAGTGCCGCTGCATCGCACCGAAGCGGCAGACCGGATGACTGCCGCATCGTCGAAGCGGCGCATGAACTTTCCGTGGCTGAATCACGGCGGGTCCATGGCCGGATTTCCCGCCCTTGCCAAAGGTTCCCCCTCGAAATCGCCACGCCGAGGTGCGCGAGCCCCGCATCCGGGTCGGGCCGCGTCGGTCCCCCGGGTTTGAGTGCGTTGTCAGTGGCGCAGTGCATTATCGAAACCGGGAGGTGGAGCAGGTGCGGGCGATCGCTTACGACTGTGACGTGCTCGTGGTCGGCGGTGGGATCGTCGGGCTGGCCACGGCGTTCGCGATCACGCGTGCCGCGCCGGGGACGCGGGTGACCGTGCTGGAGAAGGAGCCGGGTCCGGCCCGGCATCAGACGGGCCGCAACAGCGGGGTCATCCACAGCGGGATCTACTACCGGCCGGGGTCGCTGAAGGCGCGGTACGCGGTGCGGGGTGCCGCCGAGATGGTCAAGTTCTGCGCGGAGTACGGCGTCGCGCACGCCGTCACCGGCAAGCTGATCGTCGCGACCGAGCGGGCGGAGCTGCCACGCCTGCACGCCCTGGTCCAGCGCGGCCGGGAGAACGGCATTCCGGTACGTGAGCTGGGCGTCGCGCAGATCGCCGAGTACGAGCCGGAGGTGCGGGGGCTCGCGGCCATACACGTCGGGACGACGGGCGTCTGCGACTTCGTCGGGGTCGCGCGGCAGCTGGCCGAGGCGTCCGGGGCGGAGATCCGGTACGGCGCGGAGGTCGAGCGCGTCGACCGGCGGGCGGACCTCGGGGTCGCCGTACGGACCACGCGCGGGGACGTCGTGCGGGGGCGGGTGCTGGTGAACTGCGCCGGGCTGTACTGCGACGAGGTGGCCCGGATGACGGGGGACGAGCCCGGCGTGCAGATCGTGCCGTTCCGGGGGGAGTACTACTCGCTGGCGCGTCCCGAGCTGGTGCGGGGGCTGGTGTATCCGGTGCCGGATCCGGCGTTTCCGTTCCTCGGGGTGCACCTCACGCGCGGGATCGACGGGGATGTGCACATCGGGCCCAACGCGGTGCCGGCGCTGGCCCGGGAGGGGTACGGGTGGGGGGTCGTCCGGCCGCGGGAGGTCGGGGCGACGGTGGCGTGGCCCGGGGTGTGGCGGATGGCGCGGCGGCACTGGCGGTACGGGGCCGGGGAGCTGCGGCGGTCCGTGTCGCGGGGGGCGTTCACGGAGGCGGTGCGGAGGTTGTTGCCCGCGGTGACTGCGGATGATCTGGTGCCGGCTGCGGCGGGCGTGCGGGCGCAGGCGGTGTTGCGGGACGGGGCGCTGGTGGACGACTTCCTGATCCGGGAGGGGGATCGGGCCGTGCATGTGCTGAATGCGCCGAGTCCCGCGGCGACGGCTGCGCTGCCGATCGGGCGGGAAGTGGCTCGGCGGGCGTTGGATGTGCTGGGGCGCTCCGCCGGTTCTGGGGCGGGGTGATCTCGCCCCCGCCGCCCCTCCCCTCCCGTACCTGGGGGCTGCCGCCCCCCAGACCCCCGCTTCCCCCCAGACCCCCGCTTCGGCCCTGAACGGGCCTCGTCCTCAAAAGCCGGACGGGCTGGAACGTCTCGGGCTGCCCGTAAAATCGTTCCCACTGTGTCTGACTCCCTCAACGCCCCCGAAGCCCCCCAGCCCGGCGCCCCGCATCAGTCCGAGGCCCCCGGCGAGCACGTCGGTCATCATCCCGGTGTCTCCGTTCGGCACACCCGGGCCAAGGGGGAGCCCCGGTTCCCGGACGGGCCGAAGGCCGACCCCGCCGGGTCGCATTTCGAGCGGCGGATCCGGAGTTTTCAGCCGCGGCGGAGCAGGGTGACCGCGGGGCAGGCGGACGCGTTGCAGCGGCTGTGGCCGAAGTGGGGGCTCGATATCGACGGGCAGTGCGTCGTCGACCTCGCCGAGCTGTTCGGGAACGACAACCCCGTCGTGCTGGAGATCGGCTTCGGGATGGGAGAGGCGACCGGGCAGATGGCCGGCGCCGACCCCGGCACCAACATCCTCGCCGTCGACGTCCACACCCCGGGGCAGGGCAATCTCCTCAACCTCGCCGACCACAACGGGCTGAACAACGTCCGCGTCGGCAACGGCGACGCCATCATCCTGCTCCGCGAGATGCTCGTCCCGGACTCGCTCAACGGCCTGCGCGTCTATTTCCCCGACCCCTGGCCCAAGAAGCGGCACCACAAGCGGCGGCTGATCCAGCCCGAGTTCCTCAGCCTCGCCGCGACCCGGCTGAAGCCCGGCGCGCTGGTGCACTGCGCGACCGACTGGGAGCCGTACGCCGAACAGATGCTCGAAGTGCTGACCGCGCACCCCGACTTCGAGAACACACAGGCAGACGGCGGTTTCTCGCCCCGTCCGGAGTTCCGGCCGCTGACCCGTTTCGAGGGCCAGGGACTGGACAAGGGTCATGTGGTGAACGACCTGCTCTTCCGCCGCGTACAGCGGTAGGAGCAGCGGGAACCACAGCACCGACACCAGCACCAGCACCAGCACCAGCACCAGCACCAGCACCAGCACCGACCAGACCAGACCAGACCAGACCAGACCATCGACAGCAAACCCCACCGGCGCCCGAGCCCCCCTCGCGCTGCTGCGGGCGGCGCCCCTGCCTCGTTAGGGTCCATGCCGTGGCCACCTGCCCCCCGTACCCGACGCACCCCACCGGTCCCGCCGGCGGCGCACTGCGGCACGCGCACTGGTGGCAGAAGCGATGGGTGCGTTACGGCGCGCTCAGCACCCTGCTCGCGCTCTCCGGGCTGGTCATCCTCGCGCTGGTGCGTGAGCAGACCGGCACCGAGGGGTTCCTGGTCGGGCTCGGTCTGGCCGTCCTGCCCGTGCCGCTGCTGGTCGCCGCGTTCCGATGGCTGGATCGCGTCGAGCCGGGCCCGTGGCGCAATCTGCTGTTCTCCTTCGCCTGGGGCGCCTGCGCGGCGGCGCTGATAGCGATCGTCGCCAACAGCTTCGCGACCCGATGGATAGCGACCGCGACGGCCGATCCGTCGCACGCGGACACCCTCGGCGCGACCGTCATAGCGCCCGTGGTGGAGGAGATCGCGAAGGCCGCGGCCGTCCTGCTGGTCTTCCTCTTCCGCCGGCGGGACTTCACCGGCATCGTCGACGGCGTGGTGATAGCCGGCGTCACCGCCACCGGTTTCGCCTTCACCGAGAACATCCTCTACCTCGGCACGGCCTTCGGTACCGACCAGCTCTCCGGCGACCGCGGCATCGCCTCCGTCACCGCGGCGACCTTCTTCGTCCGCGTGATCATGTCGCCCTTCGCGCACCCGCTCTTCACCGTCCTGACCGGCATCGGCTTCGGCATCGCCGCACTCTCCGGCGAGCGGCAGCACGTGCGGCGGGTCCTCCTCCCCCTCTCCGGGCTGCTGCTCGCCATGGGCATGCACGCCCTGTGGAACGGCTCGTCGTCCTTCGGCGAGTTCGGGTTCTTCGCGGTGTACGCGGCCTTCATGGTGCCCATCTTCGGGCTGCTCACCTGGCTGGTGATCTGGACCCGGCAGCGCGAGCTGAGGACCGTGCGCGAGGAGCTGCCCGCCTATGTCGTCACCGGGTGGCTGTCGCCGAGCGAGCCGTACGCACTGGGCTCGATGCGGGACCGGCGGGTGGCCCGGCAGTACGCGCGCCGCCACGGCGGTCGGACGGCGGCGCGAGCCGTGGCGCAGTACGAGGCCTACGCCACCTCGTTGGCGTTCCTACGGCACCGGGGGCGCCGCGGGCGGGCCGGCGCCGACTTCGTCGTACGGGAACGGGAATTGCTGCACGAGCTGTGGCGACGCCGGGAGGTCGCACGGCCGGCGCTGGAGCACGCGGTGGCCGCGGCGCGGGTCTGGCCGCCGGCTCATGGGTACGGGGCGCCGCCCGGTCACTGGCAGCCCTACGGGAGCGGGTACGCGGGATACGGGGCGGCGGCGCCCTACCCGGCGTACAACCCCTATCGGACGTGACCGTCCCGGAAACAGGCGAACCCCCGGCCAAACAGGCGAACCCCGGCGCTGCAGATACCGGCAGCCCTGACGTCGGGGGGACGCCGTCAGGACTGCCGGGGATCAGAGCAGGAAGCCGGGGTTCAGAAGCGGCCGAGCCTCAACAGGCGCACGGGCCGTCAGACCTCAGGGCGTGAGGCCCTTGCCGCGCAGCCACGCCAGCGGGTCGATACCGCTGGAGCTGCCGCCGGGGTGCACCTCGAGGTGCAGGTGGGCACCGGTCACGTTGCCCGTGGCGCCCACGCGGCCGATGACGTCACCGGTGTTGACCTTCTGGCCGACGCTCACGCTGATCGAGGACTGGTGCGCGAACCAGACCTCGGTGCCGTCGTCGAGGGTGAGCTCGGTCTTGTAGCCGTACGAGCCGTCCCAGCCGGCGAACGTGATCGTGCCGCTGTGCACGGCCTTGATCAGCGTCCCGGTGGGCGCGGCGAAGTCGAGGCCCGTGTGGTAGCCGGAGGACCAGTAGGCGCCGGCCTGCCCGAAGGTCGAGGTGAGGGTGTACGAGGAGGTCGGCAGCGTGTACTGCTTGGCCAGCTCGGCGAGGCGCTCGGCCTCGGCCTTCTTGCGGGCCTCCTCCTCGGCTTCGGCCTTCGCGGCGGCGGCCTTGGCCTTGGCTTCCTTCTCCGCCTTGGCGGCCGCGTCGGCGGCCTCCTTCTCGGCGGCGGCGACCGCGGCTGCGGCGGCCTTGCTGTCGAACTGGTCCTGCTGGAACTCGGCCTGCGCGATGATCCGGCTCCGCAGCGCCTCACCGGCGTCGGAACCGCCCTGCGCGGTGTCCTCGGAGGTCTCGCCCATGGTGCTGAGCGCGGTGGCCGCGTCCTCGGCGGGTTCGGACGAGTCGTCCGAGATCAGGGGCAGGTCCGGCATGGTGATGGCGACCGGCGGCTTGCCGCTGTTCGCGCTGGCCATGCCGCCCGCGCCGACGGCGGCTATGACACCGACGCCGAGAACCGTGGAGCTGCGGGCGAGTCCCCCGCCGCGCTGCTTGGAGACGCGATGCCTGCCGCGTACGGGACGAAGGGACTCCGCGGTGGGGTTCCACTCCTCGAAGGGGGCCTCGTCGGTGCGGTTGCGGTCGTAGCCGAAAGTGTCGGTATTGCGCTGACTCGGCACGAACGGGGCTTGCGGGGCAGGCCGGTTGGACGCCACGTGGGCGTACTCCTTTCCTTCCTTCTCGCCTACCGGGTTAGCTGACGGGTTCGGAGCAGGAAGGTCTCCTACGCGCGTATACCGCCCGTGAGTTCACGGTGGTATTTGCGCGATTCACCCCAAGGTGGTGGTTCCCCGGTTCCCTTTCGAGATTCGGCGCGTGCGCACGGAGCCGCCTCTTGTGACGGCTGGGACGACCGCGCTGCGTTATCGAACGTTAATAGACCCGGGGTGCGGATTCCAAGCTGTTCCACTTGATCATTAACGATTTTCGCCTGGACTTACGGGTCATGAGCGGCCTAAATCGGGCGAGTTGGCCAGACCTCAGGTGCCACACGGGTGTTGACGGTATGTCAGTTGTTATGCGGAGGGGGGTCGCCCGGTCACGGCCGGTGACATCACGGCCGTCGTACGGCGATGAGGGCCATGTCATCCGCCATCCCGCCCCCGGAGTGCCGCCGCACCTCCGTCGCGAGGACGCCGAGCAGTGCGGCCGGCTCGCGGCGGGCGTTGGCGCGCCCCGCGAGGCCCGCCTCGGGGTCGTAGAAGCGGCCGGTGTCGTCCCGTGCCTCGGACAGTCCGTCGGTGTAGAGGAGCAGCGTGGCCCCGCTCGGGCAGTCGGCCTCCTGGGCCCGGTCGGGCCAGACGCCCAGCTCCCGCATGCCGAGCGGGAGTGCGGGCTCGGCGGCGGGCAGCGCGCGCACGGTGCCGTCGGCGTACAGCAACAGGGGCGAGGGATGCCCGCGGTTGACGAGGCGCACGATCCCGCTGCCATGCGACAGCTCGGCGAGTACGACGGTGGTGAACCCCTCGGCGGACTCGGCCCACTCGCGCCGGTCGTGCTCGCGGGCCAGCGCCCGCTCCAGGCGCAGTGCCACCGCCTCCAGCGTGGTCTCCTGCTCGGCGGCCTCCCGGAAGGCCCCGATGACCACGGCGACCGCACCCACCGCCCCGATGCCCTTGCCGCGCACGTCCCCCACGACGACCCGCAGGCCGTGCGGGCTGTCCTGCACGGCGTACAGGTCGCCGCCGATGGACGCGCCCTCCTGCGCCGCCTCGTACCGTGCCGCGATCTGGAAGCCGCCGATCCGCTCGGCGGGCTGGGGCAGTACGGCGCGCTGGGCGGCCTCGGCGATCTCGCGGGCGGAGGCGAGGCGTTCGTCGCTGCGGCGGACGAGGATGTTGATGAGGACGGCGAGGACGGAGACGGTGACCACGGTGACCAGCTCCGTGATCACCTCGGCCCGGCTGACGTCGCCGCGCGGGACGCGCAGCACGAGCAGTGCGGCGACGGCCACGACGCCCGTGAGGACCGTGCCGCGCTGCGAGTAGAGCGGGGCGGCGACCAGGGGTGCCGCGGTGAAGAAAGGGGCGCCGGTGAAATCCGTCGGCGTGACGTGGTCGTACACGCCTCCGGCCGCGATCAGCAGTGCGGGGAGCAGCCGGACGAACCGGCGTGTGTACGAGATCCGCCGTTGCTCCACCTCACCAGGGTTCCCGATGCGGGAGCGCGGGGCGAGTGGTGAGAGCCGACCGGACGAGCGGCGCGTCGAGGGAAAAACACTCAGGGCCGGAACTGATCAGTTCCGGCCCTGAGTCATCAGTAGCGGGGACAGGATTTGAACCTGCGACCTCTGGGTTATGAGCCCAGCGAGCTACCGAGCTGCTCCACCCCGCGGCGATGACTCAATAGTACGCCATCCGCAGGACAAGATGCACACGCGTTTCCCCTGCCCCGCCCAGACCGGTGTTTTCCGCACCCGTCGGGCGGGGCGGTCAGGACAGCAGATGGCTGTTCGGAGCCTTGGCCCGCCCCTCGTATTCCGGCAGGACCACGACATCCACTCCCTCCGCCGCCAGCAGCCCGCTCCCGTCGGCCCCCGCCACGAACGTGTCCGGCTCCCGCCAGGCCGTCACCACCCGCCGCACCCCCGCATCGAGGATCAACCGCGCACAGGGCACCGGCCGGGACGCCCGGCGCGTGCAGGGCTCCAGGCTCGTGTAGACCGTGGCGGATGTCACCCGAGGATCCCCCGCCGCGATCTTCGCCAGCGCAGCCTCCTCCGCATGCACCACGGGATCACCGCCCTCCCGCGAGTACCCCCGCGCCAGCTCCGTGCCGTCGGCCGCCACCACGACCGCCCCGACGCTGAAGGCCGTCTCCGACGGCGGGCACTGTGCCGCCAGATCGCAGGCCACCGCCAGCCACCTCCGGTCCGCGGCGGACGGCAGGACACCCGCACCGGGCGCCGTCGGCTCGTAGCGCATCAGCACGACGTCCTCGATCTGCCACGTCTCGACCAGCCGCAGCCGACCGCCCTGGTAGCCGCCGGGCCCGAACAGCCGCGGCGCGTCCGGGTCGCCCACGAACAGGGGCGCCAGCACCAGCTGCACCTCGTCGGCCAGCCCCTGCTGAAGGAGCTGCGTGTGGATGGTGCCGCCCCCCTCGACCATCAGCCGCTCGACGCCGCGCACCTCGCGCAGGTGCCGCAGCAGGCCCCGCCAGTCCAGGTCGGCGCCGAGCGCGACCACGTCCGCCGCGACCGGCGCCCGGCGCAGGCGCTCCGCGCCCTTCTCCGTCGTGTAGACGACCTTCTCGCCGCCGGTGTGCCAGAAGTTCGCCGTCGGGTCGAGCTCGCCGGACGCGCTGACCGTGACCTTGAGCGGATACTCCGGTTTCCCGGCCGCCACCCGCGCGGCCCGCCGCCCGGCCGAGTTCACCAGCAGCCGCGGGTTGTCCGCCCGGATCGTGCCGGCGCCGATCAGGATCGCGTCCACGGACGCCCGTACCTCGTCGACCCGGTCGAAGTCGGCCGGGCTGGAGAGCAGCAGGCGCTCGGGGGTGGTGTCGTCGAGGTAGCCGTCCAGCGAGACCGCGGCGGACAGCAGGACGTAGGGGTACGACGGCATCGGCACGCTCCGCTTGGTTCAAGTTTGAAACAAACCTACACTGGTCGCATGACGACTCGCTGGCTCACCCCCGAGGAGCAGCGCGCCTGGCGCGCCTACATCGCCTCCGCCGCCCTCGTGGAGGACGCGCTGGACCGGCAGCTCCAGCAGGAAGCCGGCATGCCCCATCTGTATTACTCCATCCTCGCCACCCTGTCCGAGGCTCCGGAGCGGCGGCTGCGCATGACCGACCTGGCGGAGGGCCTGAAGATCACCCGCAGCCGGCTGACGTACGCCGTGACGCGCCTGGAGAAGGACGGGCTGGTGCGGCGCGAGGACTGCCGCTGGGACAAGCGCGGCAGCATCGCGGCCCTCACCGAGGAAGGGATGCGCGTCCTGGAGCGGGCGGCCCCGGGCCATGTGGAGACCGTACGGGCGCTGCTCTTCGACCGGCTGACCCCGGAGCAGGTCGGGCAGCTGGAGGAGATCTTCACGGCGGTGGCCGGGGGCTTCCAGGGCGACAGCGCGCATGCCACCGCGGACGACGTGCCCTGGCGGCGGCGGTCCAACAAGCCGTGTTCGTGACGCACACCACAGAAAACTCATTGCTTCAAATTTAAAGCATGGGATAGGGTCCTGTATCGAGGTTCTGCTTCAAATCTGAAGCAGCTGGTCCACGCACGGAACCCGGAGAACCCGCATGCCCGACTTCACCGCCGCCGCCACCCAGCGCGCCCGCGTCCGGGTCCCGCTGCGCTTCCAGGACGGCTACGGCGTCGACGCCGAACTCGTCACCTTCCACGGCCTGGCCGACGGCCTGGAACACGTGGCCGTCGTCCTCGGCGACCCGGCCCCCGGCAGCACCCCGCTGGTCCGTCTGCACTCCGAGTGCCTGACCGGCGACGTCTTCGGCTCGGCCCGCTGCGACTGCGGCCCCCAGCTGCGCGAGGCCGTCGAGCGCATCGCCGAGCGCGGCGGCGTGCTGCTGTACCTGCGCCAGGAGGGCCGCGGCATCGGGCTCTACAACAAGCTCGACGCGTACGCCCTCCAGGACCAGGGCCTCGACACCTACGCCGCGAACGCCGCGCTGGGCCTCCCGGAGGACGCCCGCGACTACACGGCCGCCGCCCAGATGCTCACCGCCCTCGGCATCGGCGAACTGGACCTGCTCTCCAACAACCCCGACAAGGCCGACCAGTTGCGCGCCCTCGGCATCAAGGTCCAGGGCCGCGTCCCGACCGGCGTCTTCGCCACCCCGGACAACGTCCGCTACCTGCGCGCGAAGGTCCTCCAGACCCAGCACACGCTGCCGCTGGGCGACCTCGCGAAGCTCAGCGCGGGCTGAGCGAACGGCAACAAGAAGGGGCGGGCGCCCGGAACCGGACGCCCGCCCCTCAGTCGTGATGCCGACGACTACGGCGTGACCTTCTCGATCGTCACCCCGCCGACACCCGCGGTCGTCCCGCGCGTGTTCACCAGCCGTACCTCACCGAAGAGCTGACGGCCCTCGGGCACGGCCCGTGCGACGGTGACGGTCGCCGCCGCCTTCGCCGAGTCACCCGTACCGAGCTTCACCGGCGCCGACTCGTCGACCTTGACCGAGCCGAGCGCGGAGGAGAAGTACGCGTCCCGGTAGTCGTACGCGGTCGAACCGGACGGCACCTCGAAGCCGGCCACCTCGACGGTGTACTTGCCGGCGGCCGGGCCGGCGATGGAGACGGACTCCTCGGCGTCGCCGTCCGCGGACTGGCCGACGAGCTTGCCCTGGGCGTCGTACACCGACAGGTCGAGGTCGGCGCCCAGGTCGGAGACCTTGCCGATGGAGACGTCCAGCGAGGTCGTGCCCTCGGGCACCTCGATGGTGCTGGTGTGCGTCTCACCGGCCTTGATGGTCGGCCGCGCGGTCTTCGACGAGCCGAGCGCGCCGCCCTTGAGGTTGCCCTCGACGGCCTCCAGCTTGTTGGTCACCGTCCAGGAGGCGGCGACCGGGGAACCGACCTTGGCCTCCGGCACGGTCACCGACTCCGGGTCGAAGGAGGCGCCGTACACGGTGGCGTTCAGCTTGAACGGGTTGTCCAGCAGCGCCGACGTACGGCGCGAGTCGACCACGATCTCCCAGACGCCGGGCACCGGCTCGGCGGACTCGGGGAGGTCCTTGGTGTCCGGGCTGTTGTCCGCGGCGGGAACGCCGTAGGGGTTGATGGCGGTGAAGAACGTCCGGCTGCCCTGCTTCAGCCCGCCGAGCGTGATCTCCAGCGACTTCGTGCCCTCCGGGACGGTCACGAAGTACGACCTGAAGTTGTTGCGCTGCACCGAACCCGAGGCGGTGAAGGTGTACTTGGCCGGCGTGGAGACCACGACGGTGGTGAGGATCTGCTTGTCGACGCCGACCGTCCTCGGGTCGTCGGCCTCCAGGATCGCGCTCTTGATGCCCGCCTGCTTCGGCACTGCCTGCACCTTGACCGTCACCGGCTTGTTCAGCGGCAGGTCGACGACCTTCGGGCCGAGGATCGAGAAGGTGCGGGCCTTGTTGTTGGCCAGGCGCAGGCTGTGCGGGAGGGAGCCGGCGGGGCCGGACGTACGGGTGACGGTGACGTCGTACGTCTTCTTCTTGCCGGCCTTGAGGCCGCCCTCTCGGTCGTACAGCCCGGTGCCGGAGCCCGGCGTCTTCAGCGCCTGGTCGAGCGCGGTGTCGACGGGGGCCTTCACGGCGTAGTCGTGGGCGGTGGCGCCCGCCTTGACCGCCTTCCAGGCGTCGGCGACGTCGATGCGGCCGGCGCCCTCCTCGTATGCCTGGAGTCCCTCGATGTGGTGGGCGGTCGAGGTGAGGGCGGTGCGCAGCTTCTCGGGCGTCAGCTTGATGCCCTTCTGCTTCGCGGCCGACAGCAGCAGCGCGGACGCGCCCGCGGCCTGCGGGGACGCCATCGACGTGCCGTTGTACATGGCGTAGCCGGCCGGGAGCTTCCAGCCCGCCTCGGCGATGGGCGCGCCCGGCATCCAGGCCGGGATCGTGCTCACCGCGGCGCCGGGGGCCACGACGGTCGGGGTGAAGCCGCCGTCCTCACGCGGGCCGCGCGAGGAGAAGTTGAACAGCTGGTACCTGGTGCGCACGCCGGTGCCGTAGTTGGCGGCGAACGTCTCCTTGGAGACGCCGGCGCCGACCGAGATGACCTTGTCGGCGAGGCCGGGGTCGCCGATGGTGTTGGCGCCCGGGCCGGAGTTGCCCGCGGACAGGACGAGCTGGACGCCGTAGGTGTCGATGAGCCGTGTGTAGAGCTCCGCACGCGCGTTGTTGCCGTCGTTCAGCGGGGGCAGGCCACCGATGGACATGTTGACGACGTCGACGCCACGGTTGGCGACGAGGTCGATCATGCCCTCGGTGAGCGCGACGCTGGAGCAGCCGGGGCCGAAGACGCAGGCCCGGCTGGAGACGATCTTGGCGCCCGGGGCCTGGCCGTCCATCCTGCCGCCGAGCAGGCCGTTGGCGGCGGTGATGCCGGCCACGTGGCTGCCGTGCGCGCCGGCGGTCAGGCCGATGTTGACGAAGTCGGCCTTCTTGCCGGCCCAGTCGCCGCCCAGCGGGTCCATCGGGACGTCCTTGCGGACCTCCACGACGAAGTCCTGGCTCTCGGCGATGCCGGTGGCCGGGTCGTCGGTGCCGAAGTGGCCGACCTGGTGGCCGTCCTTGTACGGCTTCATCGGGGTGTCGTCGGTGAAGTCGCCGTTGTCGTTCACGTCGACGGTGACCTTGCCGGCCTTGGCGTCGTACAGGACGCCCCAGTCGTCGGTCGTGTCGCCGTCGCGGTTGACGTCACCGTCGGCGTCACCGTCCGCGGCCTTGCCCTGCTCGGTGACGTCCTCGCGGAAGGTGCTGACCTGGTACGCCCCCTCGGGCGCCGTCCAGCTCTTGCCGCCGAAGGTGAAGGACGGCCCGGAGACGGAGGTGGTCATCGCCCGCCAAGTGCCGTCGCCGTCGGCGATCGGATCGGTTGCGGTCACCCAGTCGACGATCTTGCGCTCACCGGTCGTCGTCTTCTGCAGCGCGGGGCTCGCGAGGTCGACGCCGGTGTCGAGGACGCCGATGGTGACGCCGCGGCCGTCCGCCTTCGGGTTCTTCTTCACGAAGTCGACGGCGCCCGTCTCGAAGGACGGGTTGTACGGGTTCTTCGCGGGGGTGTTCTTGTCGGGGCCGGGGTAAGTGGCCGCGGAGGCGGCCGACTTGGCGCCGCTGTCGAGGCCCGGCTCCTCAAGGGGTATCTCGTCCCGCAGGTCGATGGCCTGCACGGAGGAGAGCTGCGCGGCGGACGCGATGGCCGAGTCCGCCCTGCCGGTCGGCACGGTGGCCCGTACATAGCCGAGCCTGTCGTAGGTACGGCCCACGGAGCCGCCCTTGACCGCGTCCAGCTCCGCGGCGACCTTCTCGGTCTGCCCGGGCGCCGTGGCGATCATCATGGTGACGGTCTTGTCGCGCTGCGCCTTGGCCTCGGCGAGGAGGTCGGCGTCGTCCGCACCGAGCTTGTCATGAGCGGACTTGACGCCGGGGTCGGCCGCGGTGGCGGTGGAGCCGTCCGCGGCGAGGGCGAGGGGTATGGGGCCGGCCGCGGAGAGCGCGGCGACGAGGCCTGCGGCCACGGCGATACGGGCGACGCGTTTACCGCCCGATATCGGGGCCGTGTGGGGGGTGGGGGGCATCGTGATCCCTGGTGCTGAAGGAACATAGACGTCGGCGGCCGGATCGAGCACCTTCGACCGCCGCGGTCCGGAATGTGATCCCGGATGATCGCCCAGCTTCCCTCAAGGGACCGATTTCTGTTGATAGTTCAGGGCGGGGAGATCTCCGCCTGGCACAAACCCGCCAAGCGCCATGGCGGACGCATCGGGGCAGGCTGTGACATTCCTGTGAGGCGGCGGGGACTGGCGGGATGCCTGAGGTTTGGGAGGCGCGGCCCTTGCGCGGCACTGAACTCCGCCATCGCCCCGCCCTCAGCAGAGCGTGAACATCGTGGTCCTGGGCGACCACACGACACGGACGCTCTCGGAAACGTTCCGCCGCACCCTCGCCACGACCGGCCTGCCGCCCGTCACCCCGCGCGATCTGCGCCTCGTCGCCGCGACGCTCACGCACGAGCCTCAGAACGAGGCAGCGCCCGACCCGACCGAAGTCGGCTCGGGCGCTGCGACATCGTCCGCTCACCCATGCTCAGAGGCGGAGCAGTCGTTGGGTGACCTCCCGGTACTGCCTCAACGCGAGGTGGAGTTCGGCGGACTGCGTTTCGGGATCGTGGTCCTGCCAGCCCGCGCGGAGGGTACGCCGCTGTTCGCCGAGGGCGGCCATGAGCTGAGCTGTGGCTTCGTCGAAGGCGCCCTCGGCCTCCTCCAGTGACTGAAGCGGGGTGTCGGGGAAGGTGTTGAGGGCCCGTCCGAGACGCTGGGCGATCCTGTCACGCTCGGCCGACGGGAACAGCGGTGCCGGGCCGGGGCCGCGGCTTCCCGCGACGCCGCGGGGCTGGTCTGCGGGCTGTCGGGCGCGATTCTGGTCGTACATCATCAAGTGCCGCTTCCTGTGCGTCGTGCCGGATTTCCGGAGCGGCATGACATTGCGCCATGCCGCCAGTCGACGTCCGGCGCCGACCCGTGTTAACGCGATGCCAGTGAGTCCACCAGACCACATTCCTTCCACAGCACGCCACGAAGGCATAGCCATGCCGTCGCTGATCACCGGTCATCGCTCCGCAGGTACGTCCTGCCAGGCGTCCTGGACACTGGCGTACCGCGGGAACCGCTTCAGCAGGTCCGCGGCCCGGAACACCAGATTCGACGCCCGCCGGGTGTGGACCACGCGCACCCATCCGCTCCGCCCGCGGCAGTCGCGCCACGCCGCGCACAAGGGGTCCAGGACACTGCCGTCCATGAACGTCACATCGCTCAGGTCGACGATCAGAAACAGTCGGCCGGTGCCGTGGCGGGCGTCCTCCAGGTCACGCGCGAAGGCCGGTGTGGTCGTCAGGTCCAGTTCGCCCCCGACCCGGACCACGCGGCACTGGTCGAACAGATCGGGGTACGGGCCCATGTGTGCCCATCTCCTCTGTCGCTGAGGTGGCTCTTGCCTTGCGCAGGGCTCTGTTGCGCGGAAGGGGACTTCACGCAGAGGGCCGGGGTCACGTGCAGCCGTACGACCAACCTACTGCCGGCAGGGAGGAAGCGGGCCGTTTCTCCAGGTATTGACGGATTGTCATAGACGCCCACCGATGTCGACCAGGTCAGCCGCCGGACCGGGCCTGTTGGGGAGCGGACCACCTCTCCCACTACGCCCGGGCCCGCCCGGTGCCCCGGGAGGCAGGCACCGGAGGTCCGCTGTCCCGCGACAGGGTCAGCACGCAAGGAGCGCCCCGTCCGGGCAGCCCGAGCAACTCTCCGCGGTTCAGCCAACCCCACGACTCGTAAGCGGCTTGTCCGGCCAGGTCGGCCGGGTGCAGCAGGGCGACCCCGAGGGCGGCGTGCCGATCGGCCAGCAGACGCTGCTGCAGGCGGCGGCCGATGTCGCGGTGTTGGCCCTGGTGCTGAGCCACGACCTGAGTGAGGAGCAGGAACCCGGTACCGCCGGCGAGCCGCCCGATGCACTCCTGCAGCCCTCGCTCGGAGCAGCCCTCGGGGCTCACCGGAAATCCGAAGCTGCATCCCACCAGCACCGTCGTCTCGGCGAGCAGCAACGCGAAGCCGGGCCGTCGCGCGCTGACGGCAAGCCGCCACAGGAAGTCGACCCGCTCTCGGTGCGCCTGTCCCGAGGAGCCGGCGACGGTTGCCACGGCCAAGTCGGCGATTTCTTCTCTCATCCCCTCTGCCTGCCAGCGGTTCAGCCGGCGCAGACGAATCCCGTCCTTGAGCACCGGCACTTCCGCGCGGCCGCCGGACGCGCGTGTCCCTCCGGCCGACCCGACCGACGCGGATGTGTCCAGCAGGCCATGGAGCAGTGCGGGTGGCACCGCATGGGCCGGGGCCGCGAGGAGCAGGGGAGCGGAGCCGGTGGCTGCGAGGAGCCGGGTGATCTGCGCGCACGGATGGTGTAGCCACAGCGCGGCGTGCACCCGCTCGGCACGGCGTGACGCCGTCAGGAACACGTCCAGGCCCTTGGCGTCGCAGGAGCCGACGGTGGTGAGATCGACGTCGATGACGGTCATGCCGTCACGCAAGCACTGCTCCAGCGCGGCCCGTAGCAGGGGCGCCGTGGCCGGCCCCACCTCACCCAGCAGCGTGACCAGGGCTCGCTCCCCCTTGTCACGCCGGTGGATGTCCAGCCGCCGCACAGCCATCACCCCGCCCCTCGGCAGGGATTCACAACGACCTCGGCAGGGTGCGGAGTTGCAGTGATCGCGGCGTACATGATGCCGACCCGTCTCCGCACCGTCCGCTCGGGCGGCCCGGGGTTCGTCTCGCGCCGAGGACGCCCCGGCAAGACAGCCGGAATGCGCGATGCCCTCGGTACCTCCACGGTACGCCGCCGACGGTCTCGACCCGCAGTCTCGGACGGGCTCATCGAAACCGGGCGCACCGCCTGCCGAACGGCTCATGGAGACGTCCGCGGCAAAGGGCCCACTCGTGGGCCGAAAACGAAGCAGCGCCCGAGCCAACTTAAGTCGCCTCAGGCGCTGCGCAGCAGGTCAGAGGGGCTACCCCCCGTCACCCGCACCGTAGGCCCTGTGGGACTCGAACCCACAACCAATGGATTAAAAGTCCACTGCTCTGCCAATTGAGCTAAGGGCCCAGGCGATGTTGCCACCCCGAGCATAGCCGCACGTGGCCGTGGATCCGATCGGGTATCGGGGTCACGGCCACGTCAGCGGTGGCGGAGGGCCGCGGGAGGAGCTCTTCGCGGAACCCGCGCGCCGCAGTGCTACGGATCCACCGGTTCGGGCGCCCCCGCACGGGCCGCGTCCCGGGCGATCGTGCGCTCGTGGTCGGGGTTGAGGAACCAGTGCCGGGCCGACGCCAGCCACCAGGTCGCGGCAAAGCCGAGGACGACCAGGACGGCGACCGGGGCGTAGTTGAAGGTCTCCCAGGTCACCGGGGACACCTGCGGCAGCATGAACAGCACCGTGATCACACCGACCCACGTCACCGCGACCACCCCGACGACCCCCGACCAGCGCCCCAGGTGCCACGGCCCGCGCTCGAAGGCGTCCCCCATGCGCAGCCGCAGCAGCGTCGGGATGACGTACGCGATGTAGAGGCCGATCACCGCGATCGAGGTCACCGCCGCGTACGCCGTGACGTTGATCAGATACGGCAGCCCGAGCACCAGCGCCCCGCCCGCCGCCAGCCACACCGCCGCCACCGGCGTCCGGGTGCGGGGGCTGACGGTGTGCCACACGTGCGAGAAGGGCAGGGCACCGTCGCGCGAAAAGGCGTAGATCATACGGCTGTTGGCCGTCACGGACGCCATCCCGCAGAACAACTGCGCCCCGATGACGACCAGCAGAAGCAGCTTGCCCGCCGTCGCCCCCAGCGCGTCGAGCAGGATCTGCGCGGGCGGCGCGCCGGTCGGGGACGTGAGGGCCCCCTCGTACGACTGGATCGCGAAGGTGAAGCCCAGCAGGAGAACGAAACCCGCTATCCACGACGTCCAGATCGACTGCACGATCCCCTTCGGGCCCGCTGTCGACGCGTCGTGCGTCTCCTCCGTCATATGGGCCGAGGCGTCGTACCCGGTGAAGGTGTACTGCGCCATCAGCAGACCCACCAGGACGACGTACACCCCGCTGCCCCAGCCGGTGTTGTTCACGAACTCGCCGAACACGAAGGACGCCGACTGGTGCTCGTCCGGTACGAAGGTCAGCGCTCCGACGATCACCGCGACGCCCAGCACGTGCCACCACACGCTGATGCTGTTGAGGAGGGCGACGATGCGCACGCCGAAGGTGTTGAGGAGGCCGTGCAGGACGAGGATGCCCGCGAAGAGCAGGATCGTGCGGCCCGGGGTCACCTCGAAGCCGAACTGAAGGTTCAGATACGCGCCCAGGAACGACGCCGCCCCGAAGTCGATGCCGGCGGTCACCGCCACCTGGCCCAGCACGTTGAACCAGCCCGTGAACCACGCCCAGGCGGCGGCCGTACGCGGCGGCGCGAGCCGGTGCGCCCAGAAGTACAGGCCCGCCGACGTCGGATACGCCGAGCAGATCTCGGCCATGGCGAGGCCGACAAAGAGGGTCATCAGGCCCACGGCCACCCAGCCCCAGGTGATCACCGCCGGACCGCCCGTGTTCATGCCGAACAGGTAGAGCGTCAGACAGCCCGACAGCACCGAGATGATCGTGAAGGAGACCGCGTAGTTGGAGAACGCCGACATGCGGCGGGCGAGAACCTGCGTGTAGCCGAGCTGGGCCAGCCGCTCTTCGTCCGAGACCTTCCCGGAGGACCGCCCGCTCGCTATGGCGTCATCTGTCATGTCCCCTGCGATTCCCTCGCCGGGGGCATGACACACGTCACATCTTGGCTAGAAGAGGCCCTTGCAGCTCCGCGGTGCAACGCGAAGGGCCCGTACGAACGAGTCGTACGGGCCCTTCCATGCTCACTCAGCGAGCCTCACACGGCGTCAGCCGATGCGGCAGGCTCAGCCGTTGCGCTTCCAGCGCGGCTTGTCCTCGCGGCGTCCGAAGGACGAACCGCCGGTGCCACGGTGGTCGTCACGACGGCCGTACGGCCGCTCGTGGCCGCCGGAGCGGAAGCCCGGGCGGTCGTCGCGGTTGAAGGGACGGTCGCTGCCACGGTGACCGCCACGCTCGTCACGCCGCTCGAAGGAACGCCCGGCGGCCGGCCGGTCGTCCCGACGGAAGCCGCCACGGTCGTTGTCACGGCGCTCGAACGGACGGCTGCCACGGTCACGGTCGAAAGAACGGCCGCCACGGTCGCCCCCACGGTCACCGCGGTCGTCACGACGGAAGCCGCCACGGTCGCCGTCCCGGCGCTCGAAGGAACGGCCGCCACGGTCACGGTCGAAAGAACGGCCGCCACGGTCGCCCCCACGGTCACCGCGGTCGTCACGACGGAAGCCGCCACGGTCGCCGTCCCGGTCCCGACGCTCGAAGCCACGGTCGCCGCCGCGGTCACGGTCGCGGTTGAACCCACCACGGTCGTTGTCACGGCGCTCGAAGGAACGGCCGCCACGGTCACGGTCGAAGGAACGGTCACGGTCGCGGTTGAACCCGCCCCGGTCGTCCCGCCGCTCACGACGCTCGTACGGCGCCGAAGCCTCCGTACGCTCGGCCCGGTCGACGTCCTGCGCCGCCGGCTGCTCCGGCACGACCGCCTCGACGGCCTCGGCCGCCGCGGCCTGCGCCTCGGCCACCGCAGCCTCGGGGTCCTCACCGCGCTCGCGCGCCGCGCGGGCGACGAGCCGGTCGGACTCCTCACGCAGCTCGACGGCACGCCGCTGCGCCCGCTCCAGCTGCTTGGTGAGCTGGGCGACGTCACGCTCGGCCTGCTGAGCGGCGTTGCCCGCCGACTCCGCCTGCACCTCGGTCATCGAACGGGCGCCGGTGATCTCGGCGACCTCCGGGTCGAAGGCGGCACCGCCCTGGATGATGTGGCGCGAGGCGTCGACGCCCGCGTCCTCCATCAGCCGGAAGATCTGACGCCGCTGGTGCGGCAGGGAGAGGGAGACGACCGAACCGGTCCGCCCCGCACGCGCCGTACGGCCCGCGCGGTGCAGGTAGTCCTTGTGGTCACCGGCCGGGTCCACGTTCAGCACGAGGTCGATGCCGTCGACGTGGATACCGCGCGCGGCGACATCCGTGGCGACGAGGACGTTGACGTAACCGTCCTTGAAGTCGGCCAGCGTCCGGGTGCGCGCACCCTGCGTCATACCGCCGTGCAGCGCGTCCGCCTTCGCACCGGCGTCGCGCAGCTGCTCGGCGACACGGTCGGCGCCCAGCTGGGTGCGGACGAAGATGATGGTGCGGCCCTTGCGGGAGGCGATCGCGGCGGTGACCGGCGCCTTGTCCTTGGGCTTCACGATCAGGATGTGGTGCGACATGGTCGTCACGGCACCCTGCGCGGCGTCGACCTCGTGCAGGACCGGGTCCTTCAGGTACCGGTCGACGAGGGTCTTGATCTCGTTCTCCATGGTCGCGGAGAAGAGCATGCGCTGACCGCCGGCCGGGACCTGGTCGAGCAGCTCGGTGACCTCGGGCAGGAAGCCCAGGTCGGACATCTGGTCGGCCTCGTCGAGAACGGCGACCTCGACGTCCTGCAGCGAGCAGGCGCCGCGGTTGATGATGTCGCGCAGGCGGCCGGGGGTGGCCACCAGCACGTCCACGCCGCGCTCCAGGGCGTAGATCTGGTTCCCCATCGACGTACCGCCGCAGACGACCTTCATCTTCAGGCCGAGCTGGTCGCCGTACGGCTGGAGAGCGTCCGCGACCTGCATCGCGAGCTCACGGGTCGGGGTGAGGATGACGGCGCGCGGACGGTGCTTCTCGGTGCGGCCGCCGGAGAGGCGGGCCAGCGCCGGGAGACCGAACGACAGGGTCTTGCCGGAGCCGGTGCGACCGCGGCCCAGGATGTCCTTGCCGGCCAGGGCGTCCGGGATGGTCGCGGCCTGGATCGGGAAGGGGGTGGTCACGCCGTTCTGCGCAAGCTTGCGCACGACGCCCTCGGGGAGACCGAGGTCCGCGAAGGTGGCCTCGGGGGCCTCCTCGACGACCGCGTTCTCAGCGTCCTCGGGCATGACGACGTGATCAGTACTGGAAATGGACATGCGTATGCGAAACCTTCCGGAGTCTCGTCGGCACGCGCCCGTCAACTCCGTGATTCGCAATCGACCGCCTCAATGCGGTCCGCCACGGCAAGGGAGAGTACGCGCCACACGGCGCGCTCTGCAGTGGCGCCGGGCAAATGGGATCAAACGATCTACCACCATACGCACCCCCGGCCCCCCAGCGCAAACCAGCCGTCAACCCTGTAGGCAACGTCACTCGCCCCGGCCCTAGGCACCCTCACGTGCCCTGCCCCCTCGACCCCCGCAGGCCCTACCTCACGCCGGCGCCCCCGCAGCCGGCGCCGGCTCCCGCTGAGCCAACTGCGGCCCCGTCTCCTCATGCGCCGACGACGACGGCTCGGCCACGGTGGGCGTAGGCGTGACGGACGTCGGCTGCTCCGTCGGCGTCGGTTCCGGATCCGCCGGCCGGGTGGGCGTCGGCTCGGCCGTACGCGTGGGACCCGGCTTCTCGCTCTGCCCCGGCTTCACCGGCGGCCTGTCCCCGGCAGGAGCGGACGCACTCGCATCCGCGGACGGCGAGGCCGACGGAGAACCCGACTCAGCGCCCTTGTCCGCGTCCTTTCCCTTGCCCTTCCCCTTCGCCCGCTTGCCGTCATCCGCATGCGCCCCGAACCCGGACCCGCCCCCCGACACCGCCGCACCCCCGTCGGGCGCCTCACCACCCCGCTCCCCCGCCGAATGCGACGGCTCGGCACCCCCGCCACCACCGTCGTCACCCACACTCATACAGCCGGCGGCAGCGGCGACGGCCATCACCGTGGCAGCCAGACGGACAGGTACGTACAAGGGGCGCACGGGAGCCACCTCCAGGGGCGGGCGAAGAAGTCAACGTGCCCAACTCCCGCCGCCCACAAGAGGACACGCGCCCGCACCACTGCGACACAACCCCGGCACCGAAAGACCCCGGAGCCGCCTCACCCGTACCCGAGCGCATGCAATCGCTCGTCGTCGATCCCGAAGTGATGCGCGATCTCATGCACCACCGTCACCTCCGTCTCGGCCACGACCTCCTCCCGCGACTCACACATCCGCAGCGTCGGTCCCCGGTAGATCGTGATCCGGTCCGGCAGCACCCCGGCGTACCACTCCCCGCGATCGGTCAGCGGAGTCCCCTCGTACAACCCGAGCAGCTCGGGATCGTCCGCCGGCGGCTCGTCCTCGACGAACACCGCGACGTTGTCCATCAGCCGCGTCAACTCCGGCGGAATCCGGTCCAGCGCCTCGGCGACCGTTTCCTCGAACTCCTCGCGCGTCATCTCCAGCACACGCCCATTGTCAGGCACGAACCAGCCAAGAAGGAGCCGCCAACGGCCCCGCATATCCACCACGGCACTTGGGCATACGGGACCAATGGCCCGCGTCCCCGCCGCGTTCAGGAAAGCTGTCGGACCCCTCCCCAGGGCCCCGCGCGCCCTCGCCCGCCGCTACGCCACCCGCCGCCCGGGCCCCACCCCGGAACTCGTCACCCAGCCCCACCCGTGGACCCGCGCCGTCGGCCTGGTCGTCGTCGTCCTCATCGGCACCTGGCTCGGCCTGCTGATCGTCGGCAACGTCCGCGCCCCCGTCGGCCCCATGAACACGACGATGACCCTGCGCCCCTCCCTCACCGGCGGCACAAAGATCAACGTCTCCCCCCTCGGCGCCCTCCAACTCGACAGCCACATCGCCCCGGTCCGCCTGGACGTCAACGTCGACCAACTCGACCCCGTCCGCTCCCAGGCCCTCGTGGACCACCCCGAACGCCTCTCCGGCCTCCAGGACGAAGTCACCCAGGACGTCACCCACGGCACCGTCGACCTGGCCCTGCGCAGCTGCGTCGCCGTCGTCACCGGCGCCACCGCCCTCGGCCTCGCCGTCTACCGCCGCCCCCGCCGCGCCCTCGCCGCCGGCGGCCTCGCCCTCACCCTCCTGGCCGCCTCCGGCGGCACGGCGTACGCCACCTGGAAACCGGAGTCGGTCCTGGAACCGAAGTTCTCAGGGCTGCTCTCCTCCGCCCCGTCCCTGGTCGGCAACGCCCGCAGCATCGTCACCGAATTCGACGTCTACCAAAAGGAGTTGGCCCGCCTGGTCACGAACGTGACCAAGCTCTACGACGCCACCTCCACGCTCCCCGCCTACGCGCCGGACCCCACCACCATCCGCGTCCTGCACGTCTCCGACATCCACCTCAACCCGGCGAGCTGGAAGATCATCGGCTCGCTCGTCGACCAGTACAAGGTCAACGTCATCGTCGACTCCGGCGACACCATGGACCACGGCACCGCCGCCGAGAACGGCTTCCTCGACCCCATCGAGGACCTCGGCGCCCCCTACGTCTGGGTCCGCGGCAACCACGACTCCCGCCTCACGCAGCGCTACCTCGAAGACCTCAAGAACGTCCACGTCCTCGACGAAGGCAAGGCGAAGACCGTCGCCGGCCTGCGCTTCGCCGGCACGGGCGACCCCCAGTTCACCCCCGACCGCTCCCAGGTCCCCGGCGGCGACGCCGCCAACGAACTGGCGGGCGCCCGCCTGGCCACCTCCCTGCGCGACCAGAAGACCGCCGGCACCCCCGTCGACGTCGCCGTCGCGCACGAACCCGTGGCCGCCCGCCAGACCGACGGCGAGGTCCCCCTCGCCCTGGCCGGCCACATCCACCACCAGGAAACGGAGCTCCTCCCCTACGGCACCCGCCTGCGTATCGAAGGCTCCACCGGCGGCAGCGGCCTGCGCGCCATCGAGGGCAAGCACCCCGACCCCATCCAGACCTCGATCCTCTACTTCGACCGCCAGACCCGCCGCCTGCAAGCCTGGGACGAGATCGAACTCGGCGGCCTCGGCCTCACCACCGCGGAGGTGAGGCGCCACCTGGTGGAGGAGAACCAACCGGGCGCCACCGAATCCACGACGACGTCCCCCACGTCCCCCACCCCCACCCCGTAAACCGTTTTGGCGATACCTCCCGCCATCCCATATGCTTCTCACGTCCCCGACGCGCTGAGAAGCGCCCAGGCGGGCCGATAGCCCTCATCGTCTAGCGGCCTAGGACGCCGCCCTTTCAAGGCGGTAGCACGGGTTCGAATCCCGTTGGGGGCACGCAGTACGGTGTGCGACACTGTCGTACGCATCGCATGGTCCTGTGGAGCAGTTTGGAGTGCTCGCCACCCTGTCAAGGTGGAGGCCGCGGGTTCAAATCCCGTCAGGACCGCTGTGAGGCTTCGCAAGAGCCCTCACGGCTGGGTAGCTCAGTTGGTACGAGCGATCGCCTGAAAAGCGATAGGTCGCCGGTTCGACCCCGGCCCCAGCCACCACAGAAAGCCCTCGCCGATCACTCGGCGGGGGCTTTCGCACGTCCTGCCCCAACCGCCGCCGGGCGCCGCGGACAAAAGCGTTCGCCACGGATTTCGGTGGGATGAGATCCTGGACCGCGTATGTCTACGCACCCCGCCCCCGCCCTGGGCGCCCTCGCCCCCCGTCTGACCGAGTTGTCCCTGCGTGATGCGCAGCGGCTCGGGCGGCGGCTCGAAGGTGCGCGCAAGATTCGTAAGCCGGAGGCACGGGCCGCCGTGCTCGCCGAGATCGAGGCGGAGATCGCCAAGGGCGAGGAGCGGATCGCCGGCCGGCGGGCCCGGGTGCCCGCGGTCACGTATCCCGAGCAGCTGCCGGTCAGCCAGAAGAAGGACGACATCGCGGCCGCCATCCGCGATCACCAGGTCGTGATCGTCGCCGGTGAGACGGGGTCCGGCAAGACCACGCAGATCCCCAAGATCTGCATGGAGCTGGGGCGTGGCGTCCGCGGCATGATCGGGCACACCCAGCCCCGCCGTATCGCCGCCCGGACCGTCGCGGAGCGTGTGGCCGAGGAGCTCGACACGCCGCTCGGCGAGGCCGTCGGCTGGAAGGTGCGGTTCACCGACCAGGTGAGCCCGGAGGCGACCTTCCTCAAGCTCATGACGGACGGCATCCTGCTGGCCGAGATCCAGACCGACCGCGAGTTGCGCGCCTACGACACGATCATCATCGACGAGGCCCACGAGCGGTCCCTGAACATCGACTTCCTGCTCGGCTATCTGGCCCAGTTGCTGCCGAAGCGGCCGGATCTGAAGGTCGTCATCACCTCGGCCACCATCGATCCGGAGCGGTTCTCCCGGCACTTCGGTGACGCGCCGATCATCGAGGTCAGCGGCCGGACGTATCCGGTGGAGGTGCGCTATCGGCCGCTCCTGGAGGAGGACTCCGAGGACGCCGACCGCGACCAGATCACCGCGGTCACGGACGCGGTGGAAGAGCTGATGGGGGAGGGGAAGGGCGACATCCTCGTCTTTCTCTCCGGGGAGCGGGAGATCCGGGACACGGCGGACGCGCTCACCAAGAAGCAGTACCGCTTCACGGAGATCCTGCCGCTCTATGCCCGGCTCTCCCATGCCGAGCAGCACCGCGTCTTCCAGCCCCACACCGGCCGCAGGATCGTTCTGGCGACCAACGTCGCGGAGACGTCGCTGACCGTTCCGGGCATCAAGTACGTCATCGACCCCGGCTTCGCCCGGATCAGCCGGTACAGCCATCGCACGAAGGTGCAGCGGCTGCCCATCGAGCCGGTCTCGCAGGCCAGCGCCAACCAGCGCAAGGGCCGCTGCGGCCGGACGAGCGACGGTATCTGCGTCCGGCTGTACTCCGAGGACGACTTCGTCGCCCGCCCGGAGTTCACGGACGCGGAGATCCTCCGTACGAATCTGGCGTCCGTCATCCTGCAGATGACCGCGGCCGGCCTGGGCGACATCGAGAAGTTCCCGTTCATCGATCCGCCGGACCACCGCAACATCCGCGACGGCGTGCAGCTCCTGCAGGAGCTCGGTGCGCTGGATCCGGCGCAGAAGGACGCACGCAAGCGGCTCACGGACACCGGCCGCAAGCTCGCTCAGCTGCCCGTCGACCCGCGGCTGGCCCGGATGGTCCTGGAGGCCGACAAGAACGGCTGTGTCCGCGAGGTCATGGTCATAGCGGCGGCGCTGTCCATCCAGGATCCGCGCGAGCGCCCGGCCGACAAGCAGACCCAGGCCGACCAGCAGCACGCCCGCTTCCGGGACGAGACGAGCGACTTCCTCGCGTATCTGAACCTGTGGCGTTACGTCCGTGAACAGCAGCGCGAGCGGGGCTCGTCGTCGTTCCGGCGGATGTGCAAGCAGGAGTACCTGAACTTCCTGCGCATTCGCGAATGGCAGGACATCTACACGCAGCTGCGTACCGTCGCCAAGCAGATGGGCATCCACCTCAACGAGGACGACGCCCCCGCCGACCGCGTGCATGTCTCCCTCCTCGCCGGCCTGCTGTCGCACGTCGGCATGAAGGACGTGAAGGACGGCGCGAAGAACGAGTATCTGGGCGCCCGCAGCGCCAAGTTCGCGGTCTTCCCCGGCTCGGCCCTGTTCAAGAAGCCCCCGCGATTCGTGATGTCCGCCGAGCTCGTGGAGACCTCGCGCCTCTGGGCCCGCGTCAACGCGAAGATCGAGCCCGAGTGGGTCGAGCCGCTGGCGGAGCATCTGCTCAAGCGCACGTACTCGGAGCCGCACTGGGAGAAGGACCAGGCCGCGGTGATGGCGTACGAGAAGGTCACGCTGTACGGCGTCCCGATCATCGCCCAGCGCAAGGTCAACTACGGCCGTATCGACCCGGAGACCAGCCGGGAGCTGTTCATCCGCAACGCCCTGGTCGAGGGCGACTGGCGCACACACCACAAGTTCTTCGCCGACAACCGCAAACTCCTCAGCGAGGTCGAGGAGTTGGAGCACCGGGCGCGGCGCCGGGACATCGTCGTGGACGACGACACGCTGTTCGACTTCTACGACCAGCGGGTGCCCGACCATGTGGTCTCCGGTGCCCACTTCGACTCCTGGTGGAAGCACAAGCGGCACGAGGAGCCGGAGTACCTGGACTTCGAGCGGGCGATGCTCATCCGGGAGTCGGCCGAGGCGGTCACGAAGGCCGACTATCCCGACGCGTGGCGGCAGGGGCAGCTGAAGTTCCGTGTCACGTACCAGTTCGAGCCGGGCGCGGACGCGGACGGCGTGACGGTCCACGTCCCGCTCCAGGTCCTCAACCAGGTCACGGACGAGGGCTTCGACTGGCAGATCCCGGGACTGCGGGAGGAGCTGGTGACGGAGCTGATCCGCTCCCTCCCGAAGCCGATCCGCCGCCACTACGTACCGGCGCCGAACTTCGCGAAGCGCTTCCTGGATGCGGCGGTGCCGCTGCAGGAGCCGCTGACGGTGACCATGGCGCGCGAGCTGAAGCGCATGGTCGGAGTTCCCTTCACCGCCGACGACTTCGACTGGTCGAAGGTCCCCGACCATCTGCGCATCACGTTCCGGATCATCGACGAGCGGCGCCGAAAGCTGGCGGAGGACAAGGACCTGGAGACCCTCAGGCTCCGTCTGAAGCCGAAGGCGCGGCAGGCCCTCTCGCAGGCCGCGGCGGCCACCGCCTCCCGCCAGGGCGGTGAGTCCCTGGAACGCAAGGGACTGACCGACTGGACCATCGGCACGCTGACCCGTGTCTTCGAGACCCGCCGCGCCGGCCAGCCGGTCAAGGCGTACCCGGCGCTGGTGGATGACGGCGACACGGTCTCGGTCCGGCTCTTCGACACGGAGGAGGAGCAGGCGGAGGCGATGTGGAAGGGCACCCGCCGCCTGATCGTGCGCAACATTCCGGTCAACCCGGCGAAGTTCGCGTCCGAGAAGCTGACGAACGCCGCGAAGCTGGCCCTGTCCGCCAACCCCCACGGCTCGATCCAGGCTCTCTTCGACGACTGCGCCATGGCGGCGGCGGACAAGCTGATCGGTGACTTCGGGGGGCCGGTGTGGGACGAGGAGTCGTACCGGAAGCTGTACGACAAGGTGCGCGCCGAGATCGTCGACACGACGGTCCGTGCGGTGGGCCAGGTGCAGCAGGTGCTGGCCGCCTGGCAGGCCGCCGAGCGCCGTCTGAAGGCCGTACGCAGTCCTGTCCTGCTGGCGAACCTCACGGACGTCCGCAAGCAGCTGGACGCCCTGGTGAAGCCCGGTTTCGTGACGCAGGCGGGGCTGCGCCGCCTGCCTGACCTCATGCGGTACCTGATCGCGGTGGACCGCCGTCTCCAGCAGATGCCGACGAACGTCCAGCGCGACACGACGCGTATGGAGAAGGTCCACGAGATGCAGGACGAGTACGCCTGGCTGCTGGAGCAGATGCCGCAGGGCCGTCCGGTCCCTTCGCAGGTGCTGGACGTCCGCTGGATGCTGGAGGAGCTCCGCGTCAGCTACTTCGCGCACGCGCTCGGAACGGCGTACCCGATCTCGGACAAGCGGATCGTGAAGGCGATCGACGCGCTGGCGCCGTAACGGCCCGCGTACGCAGGGTGAGTTCGACCAGTGGGCTCACCCTCCTGTACAGTCTCTTCTCGCAGCGCAACGCACGAATCGCGCAGCGAAACCAGGTCCTGTGGAGCAGTTTGGAGTGCTCGCCACCCTGTCAAGGTGGAGGCCGCGGGTTCAAATCCCGTCAGGACCGCAGTGAAGAGGCAGGCCCGCATCCCGGCAAGGGAAGCGGGCCTTCTTCGTGTTCCGGCGCCGGTTCGGCGTCACCCGGTGGCCGGGGGAGCCCCCCGCCACCTTGACGGAGTCACATTCGCTCGGTACCCAGAAACCAGGGCTCTTCCCGGCGTGGCCCCTGGAGGTGGCGTATGGCGGCATCGACTAGGCACGAGACGCGGGCGTTGCTCCGTGCGCACCTGTCGGCCGCCTCCTGCTATCCGCGACATCTCACTCGGCACTGCCCGATCTGCCATCGCCTGTTGCGCCTGGCGATGGCTTCCGCCCCGCACCCCGCCCAGCCGGCTCCACCCCCTGAGGACGTCGCCGAGGACGAGGCCACGTCCTCGGCGTGACCTGGGCAACGTCAACTGCCGCCCCGTCATGGGGCGCTGGAAGCCGTGTGCCCCAATAGCGCACTTGGGCCAGAGGCAACAAGCACCACGTCATGTGACGGGTGTCACCGCATGAGTTTCCGGAAGCCTGGTACTTACACCTCGCCTACAACTGGTCAATTTAATATGTGCAATTGCACCAGCTTCCGGCGATCGCCGGGTACACACTGGGTGACCCTCGGGGCGAGTCCACAGGAGATCCGACGCGCCTCCCCAGACTCCGACAAGGCTGCCCACAGGACCACCTGCCGGCACACATCGTGCGCACAAAAAAGATCGCGCTGGACTCGGCGGAGTCCAGCGCGATCCACGACGCACCCTTGTTGCGTGCCTGAAGTGCTCTGATTGGCCTGGGCGTGGGCTCTGTTGGGGCAGAACCCGCGTCGCTTGGAGCTAGGGGTCGGGCGCCGCGACAGTTGGGGGAACTGCCGTTTTGCCCGGTTATGAAGTTGTTCAGGCCTCGCTGCGCTGCTGCGGGATGCCCGCGAGCAGTGCACGGACCTCCGCCTCGCGGTAGCGGCGATGCCCGCCGAGCGTACGGATCGAAGTAAGCTTCCCGGCCTTCGCCCACCGCGTGACCGTCTTGGGGTCGACGCGGAACATGGTGGCGACCTCAGCCGGGGTCAGCAGCGGCTCGGCATCAGGGGTGCGAGCGGTCATGAGCGGCCTCCTCGGGAGAACCGAACCTTCTCGGTTCTTTCCTCTAAATTCTGCACCTTGACCCGCGTTGCCCGAAATGGCGGACGCGAGTCGAGTCGGTTATAGGACGAACGGCTTGTCCTCGGCACTACAACTACACCATCTGTCCAGCCGCGTCGGCCAAACCGATGGAATTGCCCCTCCAGGTGTTCATCAGCGACGGAAGCCGATGGACCATGCCATAGCGGACAGTCACGCCCCTGTGACGATCAGTCACAGTGGCGTGCAGGAGTCTCAAGACCCCCCAAAGCGTGCAATGTCGAGCGAGAGTCCTCCCCGGACTCCTTGTCCTATTTTGGCACGAGGAGGGGTTAGGGGCGCAAGAGCCGCGTAAGTGCGGTCCGTCACGCTTAAGCGCATTGACGCATCCTTCGCGCAGTACGCCCGGATCGGGGCCTACGTCCCATGCTGACGAGACATCAGGAACCCCAGAGCGAGCACGAAACCCCAAAACGGGCGTTTCGTCAAACGCCAGTTCGTTACATCACACAGTTCGTTACGTCACACCAGTCATGACTTCTCACCCGGACCGCTCAGTTGGCGGAACGCCGGTCCCGTACCGACCGCCAGCGCTCCACCAGCCGTCCGTAGGCCGTCCCCGCGGCCGCCCCGTCGCCGCGCCGCAGCGCGTCGATGCCGTCGGCCACGTCCGCAGCCGAGTGGTCGTCCTCCAGCTCACCGGCCGGCAGGGTGTGCACCAGGCCGCCGTAGTCCAGCTCGACCAGTGAGCGCGGATGGAACTCCTCCAGCCAGCGCCCGACGTCCAGCAGGCCGTCGATGAGGGGCCCTTCGTCGATGGCGTCCTTCAGGGTCCGCAGGGCCCGCGCCACCCGCCGCCGCGCCTGCACCATCGGCGTCCGGTAGCGCAGCATCGGGGGAATGTCGCCCGAGCCCTTCTCGAAGCGCCGCTCCCCGTCCGACACCAGCACGAACCAGTGCAGCGGCACCTGCCAGGTCGAGGTGCGGATCCACGGCCGGGCGTCCGGGTTGCGGGCCAGCCAGCGCTCGTAGTCCTGGGCCGCCTGGCGCCGTACGACCTCCGGCAGCACCGCGTCCAGGACGGGCCCCGGCAGCTCGTCGCCGAGCTCTTCCAGGGCCTGCCAACCGCGCAGCCGGGTGCGCCACGGGCACACGCACAGCACCCCCTCGACCTCGAGCACGAAGGCGTCGCCGCTCTCGTGCACCGGCACGGGGATGGGCGGAGTGGGCAGCAAGTCGGCCAGCGAGCGGCGCAGTTCGTCCTGGTACGAGGGGCGGTCGGCACGGCGGGCATAGCGGGCCCAGTGGTCGCGCTCCGGTTCCGGGAAGGCGGCCAGTGGCTCGTACACCCGCAGATAGGTCGCGTACGGGACGATCACCGAGGACACCTTGGGCACGCCTGCTCCCTCCCCCGCCGTCTGCCAGGGAAACCTGCGAAACCCGCTCACAAACGTGCGGGAAAACTATGCAAATCGTCGCACGGGTGTACTCCGGGAGTAGGTGATCCTGAGCACTGCGGGTTGGACGGGCGCCGGCGGGTTTAATCTCATGCTCAACAGCTCTCCCGCCACCCGTACGGGAGCTCGCTCCAATCGCCGCACCGTACTCAGGAGTCACCACAGTGACCGACGTAACACACGGCGTCCTGCACACCCTGTTCCACTCGGATCAGGGGGGTCATGAGCAAGTCGTGCTCTGCCAGGACCGCGCCAGCGGCCTCAAGGCCGTCATCGCCATCCACTCCAGCGCTCTGGGCCCCGCCCTCGGCGGTACGCGCTTCTACCCGTACGCGACCGAGGAAGAGGCCGTCGCCGACGCGCTGAACCTCGCGCGCGGGATGTCGTACAAGAACGCCATGGCCGGTCTCGACCACGGCGGCGGCAAGGCCGTGATCATCGGCGACCCGGAGAAGATCAAGTCCGACGAGCTGCTGCTGGCCTACGGCCGGTTCGTGGCCTCGCTGGGCGGCCGCTATGTCACCGCGTGCGACGTCGGTACGTACGTCACCGACATGGACGTCGTGGCCCGCGAGTGCCGCTGGACCACCGGGCGCTCCCCGCAGAACGGCGGCGCGGGCGACTCCTCCGTGCTCACCGCCTTCGGCGTCTACCAGGGCATGCGCGCCTCGGCCCAGCACCAGTGGGGCGACCCGTCGCTGCGCGGCCGCAAGGTCGGCATCGCGGGCGTCGGCAAGGTCGGCCACCACCTGGTGGAGCACCTGCGGGCGGAGGGCGCCGAGGTCGTCATCACGGACGTGCGCGAGGAGGCCGTCGGCCGGATCCTCGCCGCGCACCCGGAGGGTGTGACGGCCGTCGCCGACACCGCGACCCTGATCCGGGCCGAGGGCCTCGACATCTACGCCCCCTGCGCGCTCGGCGGAGCCCTGAACGACGACACCGTGCCGGCGCTGACCGCCTCGGTGGTGTGCGGCGCGGCCAACAACCAGCTCGCCCACCCGGGCGTCGAGAAGGACCTCGCCGACCGCGGGATCCTCTACGCGCCCGACTACGTGGTGAACGCCGGCGGTGTCATCCAGGTCGCCGACGAGCTGCACGGCTTCGACTTCGAGCGGTGCAAGGCGAAGGCCGCGAAGATCTACGACACCACCCTGGCCATATTCGCACGTGCGAAGACGGACGGGATTCCGCCGGCCGCCGCGGCCGACCGGATCGCCGAACAGCGGATGGCGGAGGCACGCAGGACGCTCTGATCCGGGGGCAATGGATCATCCGGAAGCCCTGAAAAGGGTTTGAGCGGTACCCGCCGGTGGGCAGTTGGAGAGAACTCTCACTTCTACCGGCGGGTCGACCGCCGATAAAGGGTTAAAATCGCGGTTGACCAGCGAGGACAGGGCACCTCGAAGGTCCTGTGCACACGCGCGTGCTGCGGGCGACGTACCGTATGGGCGCGGGCTCAGGTACCGTGGAAGCCCTACGGACCGGCCTCTCCACGGAGAGTCCGTTCTGGATCATGAACGCGTGTCAGACTCTGGGGCCGTCGAGCCCCGTCGTTAAGGGGGTCGAGCCATGGGGCGCGGCCGGGCCAAGGCCAAGCAGACGAAGGTCGCCCGCCAGCTGAAGTACAACAGCGGTGGGACGGATCTCTCACGCCTGGCTGACGAGCTGGGCGCATCGCCGTCGAACCAGTCGCCGAACGGCGAACCGTTCGAGGACGATGGGCAGGATGACGACGACTTGTACTCCCGTTATGCCGACCTCTATGAGGACGACGACGAGGACGAGGACGGCGATCCCTCACAGCAACGTCGCGGAGCTTGACCTTGCATTGAGCACCCACCCGGTCGGTGACTTCGGTCGCCGACCGGGTTCTGTGCTGCTTGCAGGGTTTCAGCTCAAGGCGTGTCTACTTTGAGTACGTACCGACGAGGGCCGCGCCCGTCTCGTGGTCGCCCCTGTCCGTGATCTCGCCGGCGACCCAGGCGTCCACGCCGCGGTCGGCCAGCGTCTCCAGCGCCGCGTCCGTGGACTCCTCCGGCACGATCGCGATCATGCCGACGCCCATGTTCAGTGTCTTCTCCAGCTCCAGGCGCTCGACCTGACCGGTCCGGCCGACGAGGTCGAAGATCGGGGCCGGCGTCCACGTGGAGCGGTCGACGATGGCGTGCAGGTTGTCCGGGATCACCCGGGCCAGGTTCGCCGCGAGGCCGCCGCCCGTGATGTGGCTGAACGCGTGCACCTCCGTGGTGCGGGTGAGGGCCAGGCAGTCCAGCGAGTAGATCTTGGTGGGCTCCAGCAGCTCCTCGCCGAGAGGGCGGCCGAGCTCGTCGATCTGCGCGTCCAGGGCGAGGCCGCCCTGGTTCAGCAGGACATGCCGGACCAGCGAGTACCCGTTCGAGTGAAGGCCGGATGCCGCCATGGCGATCACCGCGTCACCCGTACGGATGCGATCCGGGCCCAGCAGCCGGTCGGCCTCCACGACACCCGTGCCGGCGCCGGCCACATCGAAGTCGTTCTCGCCCAGCAGACCCGGGTGCTCGGCCGTCTCGCCGCCGACCAGGGCGCAGCCGGCGAGCACACAGCCCTCGGCGATGCCCTTGACGATGGCGGCGACCCGCTCGGGGTGGACCTTGCCGACGCAGATGTAGTCGGTCATGAACAGCGGCTCGGCGCCGCACACCACGATGTCGTCCATGACCATGGCGACCAGATCGTGGCCGATCGTGTCGTAGACGC
Organism: Streptomyces sp. NBC_01017; assembly: GCF_045162795.1. Lineage (NCBI taxonomy): Bacteria > Bacillati > Actinomycetota > Actinomycetes > Kitasatosporales > Streptomycetaceae > Streptomyces > Streptomyces sp. NBC_01017. The sequence goes on along the minus strand of NZ_CP108683.1, from coordinate 5,783,856 downwards.
CCATCTGGCGGGCGATGTCGACCTTGGTTCCGACACCGTCGGTGGCGGAGGCGAGCAGGGGGCGCTCGTAGCGCTTGAGGGCGGAGGCGTCGAAGAGGCCGGCGAAACCGCCGAGGCCGCCGAGGACCTCGGGGCGCTGGGTCTTCTTCACCCACTCCTTCATCAGCTCGACCGCGCGGTCGCCCGCTTCGATGTCGACGCCCGCTGCTGCGTAGCTGGCACCAGTTGTCTCAGACATGGCAGTAGAGAACCTTCGTGTCGTACGGCAGGTGTTACGGGCCGCCTACGGGCGGCGGATCGCGTCGGCCGCGGCCGTGGCGGCCGGGCCGGCGGCCAGCTCCGTCTCCAGCAGCTGCTTGCCGAGCAGCTCGGGGTCCGGGAGCTCCATCGGGTACTCGCCGTCGAAGCAGGCGCGGCAGAGGTTCGGCTTGGCGATGGTGGTCGCCTCGATCATGCCGTCGATGGAGATGTAGGAGAGCGAGTCGGCCCCGAGCGAGGTGCCGATCTCGTCGATGGACATGCCGTTGGCGATGAGCTCGGCGCGGGTGGCGAAGTCGATACCGAAGAAGCAGGGCCACTTCACGGGGGGAGAGGAGATCCGGATGTGGACCTCGGCCGCTCCCGCCTCGCGGAGCATGCGCACCAGGGCCCGCTGGGTGTTGCCGCGCACGATCGAGTCGTCCACGACCACCAGGCGCTTGCCCTTGATGACTTCCTTCAGCGGGTTCAGCTTCAGACGGATGCCGAGCTGGCGGATGGTCTGCGAGGGCTGGATGAACGTACGTCCGACGTACGCGTTCTTCACGAGACCCGCGCCGAACGGGATACCGCTCGCCTCCGCGTAGCCGATGGCGGCCGGGGTGCCGGATTCCGGGGTCGCTATGACCAGGTCGGCGTCGACCGGGGCTTCCTTCGCGAGCTTGCGGCCCATCTCCACGCGGGAGAGGTACACGTTCCGGCCGGCGATGTCGGTGTCCGGGCGGGCCAGGTACACGTACTCGAAGACACAGCCCTTGGGCTTTGCTTCCGCGAATCGCGAGGTGCGCAGGCCGTTCTCGTCGATGGCGATGAACTCGCCCGGCTCGACCTCACGGACGTAGCTCGCGCCGCAGATGTCGAGGGCGGCGGACTCGGAGGCGACGACCCAGCCGCGCTCCAGGCGGCCGAGGACCAGCGGGCGGATGCCCTGCGGGTCACGGGCGGCGTACAGGGTGTTCTCGTCCATGAAGACGAGGCTGAAGGCGCCCTTGACCTGCGGAAGGACCGTGTGGGCGGCCTCCTCGATGGTCAGCGGCTTGCCGTCCTCGTCGACCTGGGCCGCGAGCAGCGCGGTGAGCAGGTCGGTGTCGTTGGTGGCCGCGACGCGCGGGGTGCGGCCACCCTCCTGCTTGGGCAGGTCGGCGACCATCTCGGCGAGCTGCGCCGTGTTGACCAGGTTGCCGTTGTGGCCGAGCGCGATGGAGCCGTGCGCGGTGGCACGGAACGTCGGCTGGGCGTTCTCCCAGACGGAGGCACCGGTGGTCGAGTAGCGGGCGTGGCCCACTGCGATGTGACCCTGGAGCGATCCGAGAGAGGTCTCGTCGAAGACCTGGGAGACCAGGCCCATGTCCTTGAAGACGAGGATCTGGGAGCCGTTACTGACCGCGATTCCCGCGGATTCCTGGCCCCGATGCTGGAGGGCGTAGAGCCCGAAGTACGTGAGCTTTGCGACCTCTTCACCCGGGGCCCAGACACCGAAGACGCCGCAAGCGTCCTGGGGGCCTTTCTCACCGGGAAGCAGATCGTGATTGAGTCGACCGTCACCACGTGGCACGGCTCCGAGTGTAGGCGAGATCGACCACTGGTCCGAATTGGGGATACGCGCCTGTAAAGGATCACTCAGCGGCGGATGCGTTTACGCGTTCGCCGTTTTCGCTGGTCAGCACGAGGGTGCGGTGATCCACTCGGTACTTCACCGTGCCGTCGAAGAGGCCCAGGAGGGTCTTCTCCGTATTCATGAGTGAGGTGTCGCACATCATTCGCGTGGTGGACGCCGTGCCGAGCGTGATACTGCCGTCGCGGACCGTGGCCTCGGCCCTCACCTTGTTGCAGCCGAGGCTGCCGTTGACCAGGCCGGTCTTCTCGTCGAACGTGAGGTGGGCCTTGCCGTCGGTGTCGGGGCTGGTGATGGCCCACTTCGTGCCCGCCAGCGGGGCCGCCTTCTCCTTGGTGAGGGCGACGCGGTCGCCGTCCGTCGTGGTGAGGGTGAGCTTGTCGCCGTCGACCTCGGCGGTGAGGTTGCCGTCGGAGAGGGTGCGGGCGAGGCTCACCTCGAAGTTCGGGGGGACGCCTTCGCAGGCCATCTCGGTCGCCTGCATCTTGTCGAAGGTGACCTTGCTGTCGGTGAAGGCGGCTTCGGCGCCGAAGCCGTTGCAGCCCAGGTTGCCCTTGACCGCGCCGCCGTCGGCGATGCGCACATAGGCGTTGCTCGGGGCGGCGCTCTTCTTTCCGTCGACGGTGACCTCGTCGACGGCCCAGTGCGCGCCGGTGACGGAGGCCGACGCCCCGGAGCCGACCGTGTCACTGCCCGCGTCCTCGCTGCCGCATGCCACGGCGAGCGGGAGGAGGGTCAGCGTGGCAACGGCGGCCAGTCGCTTCTTGTCCTTACCGAGTGTGCCGAGTGTGTTCATGCCGGTGGGACGGGAGGGACGCGAGACTGGTTCCGCTTGTGAGGCCGGACGGGGCACGCCGGCCGCGGTCGCCCTTTCGCCGGTCCCGCCTCACCCCATGAGCGGCAGCAGCCCGCCCAGATCCGCCCGCTCGCCGCTCGCGCGCACCTTGGCCTGCGCGACGGACGCCTGCCACGCCACCCGCCCGGTCGCCAGCCGGATCCAGGTCAGCGGATCGGTCTCGACGACGTTCGGCGGCGTGCCCCGGGTGTGCCTCGGCCCCTCGACGCACTGCACGACGGCATACGGCGGAATCCGCACCTCGGTCGACCCGCCGGGCGCCTTCGCGGCGAGCGCGTCGGCGAGGAGGCGGGTGCAGGCGGCGAGGGCCTGCCGGTCGTACGGGATGTCGAGGCCGGGGACGGCGGCGTTCAGGTCGTCGGTGTGGACGACGAGCTCGACGGTGCGGGTGACCAGGTAGTCGGCGAGGGGCATCGCGCCGATGCGGGCGGCGAGGAGCCGGTCGCCGGGGGCGTCCGCCAGCCTCTGCGTGAGGCGTTCCTCGGTGCGGGCGTAGAGGGCTACCAGGTCGGGGTTGGCGGCGGCCAGGTCGCGGGTGCCGTCGTCGATGTCGCCGGCGAGGGCCGCGGTGGCGAAGGGCCAGTCCAGGAGGGCGAGCTCGGCTTTCGCCGGTTCGTCGCGGTCGAGGTGGCGGCTCACGGCGTCCACAGTCATGGCCACGTGCGCCGCCAGGTCCCGTACGGTCCAGCCCGCCAGGCGGGTGGGCAGGGCGACTTGCTCGGGGGTGAGGGTGCGGACGGCCTCGCGGACGTGCCCGAACTGGGTGAGGACCGCGGTGCGGATCCTGGCGGGGTCGTAGGTGCGGGCGCGCTTCTTGGCCGGGGGCATGGGCGCGAGATTAGTCGGCGGCACCGACAACCGGGCGGGCCACCTCGAACACCTCCTGGTTGCGCGGCACTCCGACGCCGCGCCAGCGGAAGGGCACGCCACGGGCGCTGTCCGGGTCCGGGCCGTCCATCAGCTGGAAGTGGAGGTGCGGCTCGGAGGAGTTGCCCGAGTTGCCGCAGCGGGCGATGACCTGCCCGGCGTGCACCCGGTCGCCCTCCCGGGCGGTGAGCGAGCCGCGCCGCAGGTGCGCGTAGGCCGCGTAGGTGCCGTTGCCGAGGTCCAGGATCAGGTGGTTGCCGAGGATGCGGCGAAGGCCCGCCATCTCGCGCACCGAACCCTCGACCAGCATCAGGTACAGCAGCCCCGCGAGCGAGTTGCGGCTCAGGTGATCGCGCTGCCCGTCGACGGCCCGCACGACCGTGGCGTCGGCGACCGCGAGGATCGGCGCCTCGAAGGCCGGGAAGTCCTGGGGGCGCCGCGCGATCGGCCACAGCCAGTGGAAGGCGGGGCGGGCGCCGGGTTCCGGCTCGGCGATGATGTCGATGGCGTACGTCTGCCCGTGGGCGTGGATGCCATGGCTCGGGGTGCGGTCGGCCGGGCTGTTCAGCGCGGACCAGCGGCCGGTGACGGGCGGGGCGACCTCGACGGGTTCCCGGGCCCGGCGCGAGCTGTCCGGGGCGCCGCCCCAGCGGTTGGCGACGGTGACGACGACGTACGCGAGGACCAGCGGCAGGAAGTCCCACCAGACCGGGTAGCCCCAGCCGAAGCAGATGTGGGCGATCACCAGGCCGATGAAGGCCAACTGGAGGCCGCGGAAGGCCACCATGGCGAGCTTGCGTGCGGACATCGTTCCCCCTCTGGGTCGGTCCCTGTTCGGTCCCTCGCTCCGGGCGTTGCCCCGAGCGTTTCTTCGGGCGTTTCTTCGGGCGTTGCTCCGGGCGTTGCTCCGGCCTTGTTACGGACGGGCCGCCGACAGCGCCACCAGCAGCGGTACGACCCGCCCCGGCGGCACCTCGTAACGGCCCCGGCCGGTGGTGTGCAGCCAGCCCGCGCCGGTGAGCTGGCGCAGGTGGTGGTAGATCTGCCCGGTCGTGCCGACCTCGTCCAGCTCGGCCAGTTCGGCCGCGGTGCGCCGGCCGGCGATGACCTCGCGGAGCAGCCGGAGCCGGACCGGGTGCCCGAGGGCCGCGAAGGACTCGGCGGCCTCGGTCCACTCGGCGTCCAGCAGCCCCTCGGTCAGCGCGCCGTGCTGCCACTCGTACTGCTCCCCGGTCGGCAGCCGTACCGCGCCGGTGAACAGCACTCCGCCGTCGGCCGAGCCCAGCTCGGCCAGCTGCTCCTTGAACCCCTGAAGGGCCCAGAAGTCACCCTCGCCGATGCGGGGGGCGGTCTGCTGCGCGCTCTCCAGCGCTGCCAGCCGTCGCTCGAGGTCGGCGACGCGTTGTTCGAGTTCCACGCCCCGATGCTACGGAACTACGTAATTACGTGCAACCATCGGCTGCATCCGGTGGCCCGCGCCCGAGGGCGGTACGGCGAAGCCCCCGCCCGGTGACCGGACGGGGGCTTCGGAGCCGTAGAGCCCTGCCTGCTTACTCCAGCTGTGCTACGTCAGCTGTGCTACGTCAGCCGTGCTACTTCAACAGCGCCGGAATCGTCGCCTCGTGCGTCTCGCGCAGGTCCTCCAGGGAGAGCGCGAACTCGCCCTGCAGTTCCACCGAGTCGCCGTCGACGACACCGATGCGGGTGACCGGCAGGCCCCGCGCACCGCACATGTCGTTGAAGCGGAGCTCCTCGGAGCGCGGCACGGCGACGACCGCACGTCCCGCCGACTCGGAGAAGAGGAAGGTGAAGGCGTCGAGCCCGTCGGGTACGACCAGACGCGCGCCCTTGCCGCCGAGCAGCGCCGACTCCACGACCGCCTGGATCAGACCGCCGTCGGACAGGTCGTGGGCGGAGTCGATCATGCCGTCGCGGGAGGCGGAGATCAGGATCTCGGCGAGCAGCCGCTCGCGCTCCAGGTCCACCTGGGGCGGCAGGCCGCCGAGGTGGTCGTGCACGACCTGCGACCAGGCCGAGCCGCTGAACTCCTCACGCGTGTCGCCGAGGAGGTAGAGCAACTGCCCCTCCTCCTGGAAGGCGACCGGCGTGCGCCGCGCGACGTCGTCGATCACGCCGAGGACGGCCACGACCGGCGTCGGGTGGATGGCCACGTCGCCGGTCTGGTTGTAGAGCGAGACGTTGCCGCCCGTGACCGGGGTGCCCAACTGCTGGCAGGCGTCCGCCAGTCCGCGCACGGCCTCCGCGAACTGCCACATCACCGCCGGGTCCTCGGGCGAGCCGAAGTTCAGGCAGTCGGAGACCGCGAGCGGCTTGGCGCCGGTCGTGGCGACGTTGCGGTACGCCTCCGCCAGCGCCAGCTGGGCGCCGTGGTACGGGTCCAGCTTCGCGTAGCGGCCGTTGCCGTCCGTGGCGATGGCGACGCCGAGGCCGGTCTCCTCGTCGATGCGGATCATGCCGGAGTCCTCGGGCTGGGCGAGGACGGTGTTGCCCTGCACGAAGTGGTCGTACTGCGAGGTGATCCACTTCTTGGAGGCCTGGTTCGGGGAGCCGACCAGCTTCACGACCTGGTCCTTCAGCTCGGCCGAAGTCGTGGGCCGGGGCAGCTTGTTCGCGTCGTCGGCCTGCAGCTCGTCCTGCCAGGACGGACGGGCGTACGGGCGCTCGTAGACCGGGCCCTCGTGCGCCACGGTGCGCGGGTCGACGTCGACGATCTTGCCGCCGTGCCAGTAGATCTCCAGGCGGTCGCCGTCGGTCACCTCACCGATGACGGTGGCGATGACGTCCCACTTCTCGCAGATCTCCAGGAACCGGTCGACCTTCGCCGGCTCGACGACCGCGCACATGCGCTCCTGCGACTCGCTCATGAGGATTTCCTCGGGCGAGAGCGTCGAGTCGCGCAGGGGCACGTCGTCCAGGGTCACGCGCATGCCGCCGGAGCCGTTGGAGGCGAGCTCGGAGGTGGCGCACGACAGACCGGCGGCACCGAGGTCCTGGATACCGACGACCAGCTTCTCCTGGAAGGCCTCCAGGGTGCACTCGATGAGGAGCTTCTCCTGGAAGGGGTCGCCGACCTGGACGGCCGGGCGCTTCGACGGCTTGGCGTCGTCGAAGGTCTCGGACGCGAGGATCGACGCGCCGCCGATGCCGTCGCCACCCGTACGAGCCCCGTACAGGATGACCTTGTTGCCGGCGCCGGATGCCTTCGCCAGGTGGATGTCCTCGTGCCGCATCACACCGATGGCACCGGCGTTGACCAGCGGGTTGCCCTGGTAGCAGGAGTCGAAGACGACCTCGCCGCCGATGTTGGGCAGGCCCAGGCAATTGCCGTAGCCGCCGATGCCCGCGACGACACCGGGGAGCACGCGCTTGGTGTCGGGGTGGTCGGCGGCACCGAAGCGCAGCGGGTCGACGACGGCCACCGGGCGCGCGCCCATCGCGATGATGTCGCGGACGATGCCGCCGACACCGGTCGCGGCGCCCTGGTAGGGCTCGACGTACGACGGGTGGTTGTGCGACTCGACCTTGAAGGTCACGGCGTAACCCTGGCCGACGTCCACCACACCGGCGTTCTCGCCGATGCCGACGAGCATCGCGTCGGACTCGGGGGCCTTCTCGCCGAACTGGCGGAGGTGGACCTTGGAGGACTTGTACGAGCAGTGCTCGGACCACATGACCGAGTACATGGCGAGCTCGGCACCGGTGGGCCGGCGGCCGAGGATCTCCACGACCCTCTCGTACTCGTCCTTCTTCAGACCGAGTTCGGCCCAGGGCAGCTCGACGTCGGGGGTCGCGGCCGCGTGCTCGACCGTGTCCAGAGGCGTCCGGCTCATGCGTTGACCAGCTTCTTGAGGATCGAGGTGAAGAAGGGGAGACCGTCGGTGCGGCCCGACCCGATGAGGGGCTCGACGGCGTGCTCCGGGTGCGGCATGAGGCCTACGACGTTGCCGGCCTCGTTGGTGATGCCGGCGATGTCGTTGAGCGAGCCGTTCGGGTTGAAGTCCAGGTACCGGAATGCGACGCGGCCCTCGGCCTCCAGCTTGTCCAGCGTGTACTGGTCGGCGACGTAACGGCCGTCCATGTTCTTGAGCGGGATGTGGATCTCCTGCCCGCTCTCGTAATCACTGGTCCAGGAGGTTTCCGCGTTCTCCACCCGCAGCTTCTGGTCGCGGCAGATGAAGTGCAGATGGTCGTTGCCGAGCATCCCGCCGGGCAGCAGATGCGCCTCGGTGAGCACCTGGAAGCCGTTACAGATACCGAGGACCGGCAGTCCGGTCTTCGCCTGCTCGATGACGGTCTCCATCACCGGCGAGAACCGGGAGATGGCTCCGGCGCGCAGATAGTCGCCGTAGGAGAAACCGCCGGGCAGCACCACGGCATCGACCTGCTTGAGGTCCTTGTCCTTGTGCCAGAGGGCGACCGGTTCTGCGCCCGCGAGGCGGATCGCGCGCTGGGTGTCCCGGTCATCGAGACTCCCCGGGAAAGTGACGACGCCAATACGAGCGGTCACTTCGCGGCCTCCGCGACTTCCTCCACCTTGACGGTGAAGTCCTCGATCACGGTGTTGGCGAGGAAGGATTCCGCAAGATCGTGGATGCGGGCGAGCGCGGCCTCGTCGACCGGCCCGTCAACTTCCAGTTCGAATCGCTTTCCCTGACGTACGTCCGAGATGCCTTCGAATCCCAGCCGCGGCAGTGCGCGCTGCACCGCCTGGCCCTGGGGGTCGAGGATCTCCGGCTTGAGCATGACGTCGACTACGACGCGTGCCACTGGCACTCCCGGTGTGTGGTGCTGAGCAGGTTCCTTCAGACTACCCGTACAAAATTTCTACGCGAGTAGAGTTGTAGGAAGCTACGTGACAGCCATCACGATGAGGTACCGGAGGGAGGCGTTCACGAAAAGTTACGGGAAAGATCCCCGATCAGCCGCAGATAGGTATTGCGCTCGGACACGCGGACAGATTTAGTCGGGCTTCACATTGCATTGCCGGGCACTGTACAAATGAATTGGCAAATAGCCGACACTCGGCACGTCATCCCAGCTGAGCTGTATGACATGCCGGACGAAGGGACCGATATTCGTGGCGCAGAAGGTCGTGGTCACTCTCTTTGACGACATCGACGGCTCGGAAGCGGCGGAAACGATCGCCTTCGGACTCGACGGCAAGTCGTACGAGATCGACCTGAATGAAGCCAATGCCAAGAAACTGCGTAAGGCGCTCGCGCCCTACGTGGACGCCGGCCGCAAGCGGTCGAAGTCAGGCAAGGCGTACAAGCAGACCGAGGTAGCCCCGGACCCGGCGGCCGTCCGGGCCTGGGCCCAGGCCAACAAGATGGAAGTGCCGGCCCGCGGCCGCATCCCCAAGAAGGTCTACGAGGCGTTCGCCTCGGCCCGGTGAGGTGCTCCGAGGACGTGTCCTCAGGGTCCGTCAGCGCACCCTGAGGACGGCCGACTTGAGCCGGTGCGACAACCGACTTGCGCTACCCCCCTGCTGATCAGCTAATGTCTGGGGCACGCCGCCGGGCGGGGCAGAAAAGCCCAGCTCGCCGAGCTTGCGGGTGTAGTTCAGTAGTAGAACATCCCCCTTCCAGGGGGAAGGCGCAGTGTGCAATTCCTGTCACCCGCTCTGCACCGCCGTACGGACCACGTAAGTGGATCAGGTAGGCTGGTGCTCGCACCGATCGGTGAGAGCCGGTCGGGGGCAATGCGGACGTAGCTCAGTTGGTAGAGCGCAACCTTGCCAAGGTTGAGGTCGCGAGTTCGAGCCTCGTCGTCCGCTCGGGAATGAGACCCCGGTCCTGATGGACCGGGGTCTTTTCGTTATCCGGCGCGCGTCCCCTGACATTTGTCATGCGGAGTGATGACAGCGCGCACTGCTTCCGGCGTCGGATCGCCGGGACGCTTGTGTCATGAACATCAACGAACACGAACACGTGATTGAGGTCACCGACCTGCGTCGTGTGTACGGGGGCGGGTTCGAGGCGGTACGCGGAATCACGTTCTCCGTGGACCGCGGCGAGGTCTTCGCGCTGCTCGGCACCAATGGCGCGGGCAAGACGTCCACCGTCGAGCTGCTCGAAGGGCTCGCCCGGCCCGCCGGGGGGCGGGTGCGGGTGCTTGGGCACGATCCCCACGCCGAGCGGGACGTCGTACGGCCGCGCACCGGGGTGATGTTGCAGGAGGGCGGCTTTCCGTCCGAGCTGACCGTCGCCGAGACCGCGCGGATGTGGGCGGGGTGCGTGAGCGGGGCCATGCCCGAGGCGGAGGCCCTGGACATGGTCGGGCTCGGGCGGCGGGCCGGGGTGCGGGTGAAGCAGCTGTCCGGCGGGGAACGGCGGCGGCTGGATCTGGCACTCGCCCTGCTCGGCAGGCCCGAGGTGCTGTTCCTGGACGAGCCGACGACCGGGCTCGACGCCGAAGGGCGCCGGGACACCTGGGAATTGGTGCGGGAACTGCGCGACGCCGGTACGACCGTGCTGCTGACCACGCACTACCTCGAAGAGGCCGAGAACCTCGCCGACCGCATCGCGATCCTGCACGAGGGACGCATCGCCGCCGCCGGGACACCGGCCGAGGTGACGGCGGCACAGCCCTCGCGGATCTCCTTCGAGCTGCCGCAGGGCTACTTCGTGGGAGATCTGCCGCCCCTCGACGACATGGGCGTGCGCGAGCACGAGATCGACGGGCGTGTCGTACGGCTGCGCACCCACGAGTTGCAGCGCACCGCGACCCGGCTCCTGGTGTGGGCGGACACGGCAGGGGTGGAGCTGCGGCGACTGGACGTGCGCCCGGCGTCGCTGGAGGAGGCGTTCCTGGGGATCGCGCGGGAGGCGGCCGGCGCCGCCGAGAAGAAGGAGTACGCGGCATGAGTACGGCGATGACCACCCCGGTGGGACGCATGACGGCGTTGGCCCGCGCGGAGGTGACGCTGCTCGGGCGCAGCAGGGGCACGCTGTTCGCGGCGCTGTTCGTGCCGCTGCTGCTGCCCTTCAGCGTGCGGGAGGCGGCGAAGGGGATGGACCTGGCGGAGGCCGGCCTTTCCCTCGGCACGGTCGTCCTGCCCGCATCGATCGGCTTCTCACTGCTCTACGCGGTGTACGCCACGCTCGTCTCCGTCTACACCGCCCGACGCGAGGAGCTCGTCCTCAAACGGCTGCGCACCGGCGAGCTCAAGGACACGGAGATCCTGGCCGGGGCCGCGCTGCCGGCCGTGGTCACGGGCGTCGCGCAGAGCCTGGTGCTGGCGGTCGGCTGCACCGTCCTGCTCGATGTGGGCGCGCCGTCTGCTCCCCATCTCGCCGTGCTGGGCCTGCTGTTGGGGGTCGTGCTGTGCGCCTCGCTGGGCGCCGTGACCGCGTCGTTCACGCGCAGCGTCGAGAGTGCGCAGGTCACGACACTGCCCGTGGTGTTCCTCTCCATGATCTTCTCCGGGATGTTCGTCCCTCTCGAAGTGCTGCCGGACCGGGTGGCGTCGGTGTGCGAGTTCCTGCCGCTGACCCCGGTGATCACCCTGCTGCGGGGTGGCTGGACCGGCGACCTGTCGGTGTACGAGGCGATCGGTCCCGTGGTGACCGGGCTGGCCTGGACGGTCCTGGGCGTGTTGGCTGTGCGACGGTGGTTCCGATGGGAGCCACGGCACTGAGGCAGGGGGGACGGCGCATGCGCGGGCCGGGAACGTGGTGGCGGGGGAAGAGCACCCCGGCGAAGGTCGAGACGTACACACGGTGGTCGTTCCATTTCTTCGCGGTGATCGAGGTCGCCACGCTCGGTCTGCCCGCCGTCGGCTCGACGACGTCCGAGCCCGGGATCGCGCGCTGGCTGTTTCTGATGGTGTGCGCGCACGCCGTGACCTGTGCCTTCACCGCGTCGCGGGCCCTGGACTGGACGCGCGGGCGCCGTGAGCAGCCGCTGCGGGCGATGGCGGGGCTCGTCGCCGTCGCCCTGGCGGTCGTCGTCGCCGGCACCCTCATCGTGCGGTACGGCCCGAACGGCGAGGATGTCGACACGGCGGTGGGCACGGTCCTCGGCGGCACGCTGGCCTTCACGGTCGGCACCATCACGCTCGGCGTGGGCAGCAGGCGGCGCGTGTTCGCGGTCGTCGCGGGGACGGCGGTGGCCACCGGACTCGTGGCCCTCCCGCTCGGCTCCCCCGTCCCGGCGGCGCTGGGCGCGACGGTCGCGGTCTTCATCGCCTGCGGAATCCTGGCCCTCACCTCCGGTTTCTCCGTCTGGCTCCTCAACGCCGTCTACGAACTCGACGAGGCCCGCGAGACCCGGGCCCGGCTCGCCGTCGCCGAGGAGCGACTGCGGTTCGGGCGGGATCTGCACGACGTCATGGGGCGGAATCTGTCGGTCATCGCCCTGAAGAGCGAACTCGCCGTGCAGCTCGCGCGGCGCGGGCGGCCCGAGGCCGTGGAGCAGATGATCGAGGTGCAGCGGATCGCGGGCGAGTCGCAGCGCGAGGTGCGGGACGTCGTACGCGGCTATCGGGAGGTCGACCTGGAGGTCGAACTGGCCGGTGCACAGGGGGTGCTGACTGCGGCCGGGATCGAATGCCGGATGACCGGCCGGACGGCGGGACTGCCCGTCGAGGTGCAGTCGGCGCTGGCCTGGGTGGTGCGGGAGGCGACCACCAATGTGCTGCGGCACGGAAATGCCGGGCGGTGCTCGGTGGGGGTAACGGTGAGCGAGGGACGCGTGGTGTTGACGGTGGAGAACGACGGGGCTGCCGGAGCCTCCGACGAGGGTGGGGGCTCCGGGCTCGCCGGGCTGCGGGAGCGGCTGGCCGCGGTGGACGGGACGCTGGACGCCGGTCACGTGGGCGAGGCGGTTTTCCGGCTGGTGGCCGAGGTGCCGTTGGCGGGGGCGGGCGTGCGGGAGGTCGCCGTATGACCGACCTGCGGCGCGACCGAGCGACCGGCCGCCCGGCAGGGCCCGTACGACTGCTCCTCGCCGACGACGAGCATCTGATCCGGGGGGCGCTCGCCACCCTGCTCTCCCTGGAGGACGACCTCGTGATCGTCGCCGAGGCGGCGACCGGGCCGGAGGCGCTGGCGATGGCACGGGCGCACGAACCGGACGTGGCCGTCCTCGATCTGCAGATGCCCGGGGCGGACGGTGTGAAGGTCGCCACATCACTGCGGGCCGAACTGCCCAAGTGCCAGGTGCTGATCGTGACCAGTCACGGCCGGCCCGGGCATCTGAAACGGGCCCTTGCGGCGGGTGTGCGCGGGTTCGTCCCGAAGACCGTCAGCGCCCAGCGGCTCGCGGAGATCATCCGTACCGTGCACGCCGGAAACCGTTACGTCGATCCGGAGTTGGCCGCCGACGCCATCGCCGCCGGGGACTCGCCGCTGACCGCCCGGGAGGCCGAGGTGCTGGAACTCGCCGCCGACGGGGCGCCCGTCGCGGAGATCGCGGAGCGGGCCGCACTGTCACAGGGGACCGTGCGGAACTATCTGTCCTCCGCCGTCTCCAAGCTCGGGGCGGAGAACCGGCACGCGGCGGTGCGTCTCGCGCGGGAGCGGGGTTGGGTATAGTAGTTCTCGCGCCACGGCGCATGCGAACGTAGCTCAGTTGGTAGAGCGCAACCTTGCCAAGGTTGAGGTCGCGAGTTCGAACCTCGTCGTTCGCTCCATTTCAAAAGGCCCCCGGTTCTCCGGGGGCCTTTTGCGTTACGCCCAGCTCATGCCCGTCAGGCGCTCGTACGCCTCCACGTACTTCGCCCGGGTCGCGTCGACGACCTCCTGCGGCAGCGGCGGCGGGGGCTGCTCGCTCTTGCGGTCCCAGCCGGAGGCCGGCGAGGTCAGCCAGTCACGGACGAACTGCTTGTCGTACGACGGCTGCGCGCGGCCCGGCTCCCACTGCTCGGCCGGCCAGAAGCGGGAGGAGTCCGGGGTGAGGACCTCGTCGGCGATGATCAGCGTCTCCCCGTCGAACCCGAACTCGAACTTCGTGTCCGCGAGGATGATGCCGCGCTCGCGGGCGATGTCCCGGCCGCGGGAGTAGACGGCGAGGGTCGCCTGGCGCAGCTGGGCGGCGGTGTCGGCGCCGACCTGGCGGGCGACCTCCTCGTAGGAGACGTTCTCGTCGTGCTCGCCGACCGCGGCCTTGGTCGCCGGGGTGAAGATCGGGGCGGGGAGTTCGCTGCCGTCGACGAGGCCTTCGGGGAGGGCGAGGCCGCAGACCGTGCGGGAGTCGTTGTACTCCAGCAGGCCGGAGCCGGTGAGGTAGCCGCGGGCCACGGCCTCCACCGGGACCATCTGGAGCGACTTGCAGACGAGGGTGCGGCCCGCCCAGTCGGCGGGGGCGCCCTCGGGCACGTCGGTGCCCAGCACGTGGTTGGGGACCAGGTCGGCGAGCTGGTCGAACCACCACAGGGAGAGCTGCGTGAGGATGCGGCCCTTGTCGGGGATCTCGGTCGGCAGCACCCAGTCATAGGCGGACATTCGGTCGCTGGCGACCATCACGAGGTCACCGGCCTCGTTCTGGTACAGCTCGCGCACCTTGCCGGTGTGCAGGTGCACCAGGCCCGGAACCTGAATCGGCTCGGGCTTTTCTACGAATCCGGACACGGTTCCTCCCCGTGGTTCTGTCCAATGGGTCGATTGTCCCGCACGGGGCGCTGACCTTGGACTGGGGGTGTGCTGGGTGGCGCCTGGGGTGTGCCGGGTGAGCTCAGTCACGCTTGCAGATGCGGTCCAGGAGGTTGGCGGTGGCGCGCTGGACCCGGGCGTCGACGTGGCCCGGGCGGTCGAGTGCCGGGGACCACGCGAACGTCCCGGACGCGAACACCAGGGCGCCGGACGTGGCGCGGTAGAGGGACGTCTCCTGGTGGCGCAGGGCGCCTTCGCGGTCGGCGTACGGGGAGTGGGCGAGCAGGATGCGCTCCTCGTGCTCGGGGAGCGGGGTGCGCGGGAAGTAGCGGTCGGCCTCGCCCGCGACCATGTCCTTGATCTCGTCGCCCTCGTGGGCGCCGGTCGCCTCCCACAGCCAGTGGTCGGCGTTGCGGACGATCAGGGGGTGCGGCTCCGGGACCTGGCCCGCGTACTGGATGCCGATCACCTCCTGTTCGGGGCGGTCGATCTCGCGCCAGAGGACCGAGCGGCCGGGTCCCTTGCGCTTGCGGCAGGTGAGGAGTCGGTCCGGAACACCGGACGGGGACGGGCCCAACTCCACCTGCCAGTACATGGAATTGGCGGAGAGGAACACGAGGGATGTGCCGTTCTCGCGGGCCAGTTCCACCGTGCGGCGCATGTTCGTCGACCAGTACTCGTCGTGGCCGGGGAAGACCAGGCCGCGGTAGCGGGTGGGGTCGACGTGTCCTGCGTGCAGGTCGCGGGCGTCGGCGTAGGCGATGTCGTAGCCGTAGCGCTCGGCCCAGCGGATGAAGTCGTAGGCGTGGCCGACGTGCAGGGGCAGGCCCGCGCCCGCGTACGGGCGGTCGAAGGAGACGGTCGTGGCGGCGTCGGCCTCGCCGAGCAGCCGGCCGTCCTCGTCCCACGCGTGGTAGAGGCTGGCGCCGATGCGGCCGTCCTCCGGGTAGAGGTTGTAGGCCTGCCAGGTCACGTCGGGGAGGAGCAGGAGCAGGTCCGCGGGGTGGTTGTCGCGGACGGTGAACGGGATGTGCGAGCGGTAGCCGTCGGCCGTGGTCAGGACGGCCACATACGCGCCGATGCTCCAGTACGACGGGATCTGCAGGCGCCAGGACAGCCACCAGTGGTGGCAGGAGACCGTGCGGTCGGCGGTGAGCGGGGGCGGCTGGACGATGCCGGAGAGGCGGGGGCTGGTGGTGATCTTCGCGGCGCCGTCACCGCCGTAGTGGCCGATGCGGTAGATGTCGACGGCGAATTCCTGCGGCGGGTCGACGGTGATGTGGAAGTCGACGGCCTCGCCGGGGGCGACCGCGCCGGTGGAGATGAAGCCCTTGATCTGGCGGCGTACGTCGTCGGCCGAGCGGGGGCCGGCGCTGCGGGGCGCGGGGACCCGCGGGGTGTCCGACGTCGGTGGGTGGGCCTGGCCGTCGACGTACCAGGGGACGACCTGGCCGGTGTCGTCGAAGTACGTCACGTTGCCGCGCAGCCAGGGGACCGGGCCCTGGCCGAAGGGGTCCGTCACGGCGTGCGCGAGTGCGCCCGACTCCCAGCGGCGGATCTGCTCCGACCCCATGCCATACCCCTCCCTCGTCCCCCGTGGTTGTGCATCGAGCGTCGTGTGTCGTGGTGCGCGTCTGCTGCAAGTGCCGTGTGTTGCTTGCGGTTTGCTTGCGGTTTGCTTGCGGTTCCCGCCGTGCGGCCCGGGCTTCTTGTGGCTGTCGTATGTCGTAAGCCCTTGCCATGTGCGCTATCGGTCCCAGCACATCACATTCCGCACGCATCCTGTCACTATTCGTTGCGAATTGGCCGAAAGTGGAACCGGGGGTTCCGACCGCATACGGCGGGCACGGCCGCCGTCAGACCAGGCGAACCGGCTTCTCCGGGCGTATCCCCGACTCCACCAGCCAGGCCCGCAGGGGGGTCGGGTCGCCGTCCTCGATGAGGCTGAGAACTCTGGGAGCCAGGTCGGCGGCCCGTTCGCCGTTGATGAGGAGGGTGGGGCCGTCGAGCCAGTCCAGCCCCGGCACCGCACCGGCGGTGTCCATCGCCGCGCAGCACACCATCGCCGTCACGTGGTCGGTGAGCAACTCGCGGGAGGTGCGGGGCGGTTGGAGCGGGAAGAGGGGGAGCGCGCCGATGTCCAGGAGAGTGGTGCCGGGGTCGGGGGACGCAGTCCGCTCCGGCGGCGCCGCGGCCTCCTCGCGGGCCAACTCGGCGGTGATGCCTGCGGCGAGGGCGGAGCTGCGCTCGGTTTCCTGGTCTTCGGCGGGGTGATCGTCGGCCATGGCGGCGTAAGGGAGTTTGGGGAGTTTGGGGGGTTTGGGGGTTGTGGGGGTCGTGGGGGTCGTGGTGGTGCCGGGGTGCGCGTCGGCGGCCTGATCGCCGGTGGCGGGGGGCTGGTTGGTGCCCGAGTGCGCGTGGGCGGTCTGATCGCTGTCCGTGTGCGGATCTGGCGTCTGATCGAGGTTGGCAGACGCGTCGGCAGGCCGGTCGGGGTTGGCGGATGCGCCGGAGGCCGGGGCGATGTCGGTGTGCGCGGCGGACTCCCGGTCGACACCGGCATGCGCGTCGGAAGCCCGGTCATGGCCGTCGTCCGGGTCGGCAACCTGGCCCAAGGCCGCGCTCGCCTCGGCGTCCCGGCCCAGGCCGGCAGACGCGCCGGAGCCCGGGGCGACGCCGGCATGCGCGCCGGAAGCCCGGTCATGGCCGTCGTCCGGGTCGGCAACCTGGCCCAAGGCCGCGCTCGCCTCGGCGTCCCGGCCCAGGCCGGCAGACGCGCCGGAGCCCGGGGCGACGCCGGCATGCGCGCCGGAAGCCCGGTCATGGCCGTCCTCCGGGTCGGCAACCTGGCCCAAGGCCGCGCTCGCGTCGGCGTCCCGGCCTGGGTCGGCAGACGTGTCGGAGCCCGGGGCGACGCCGGCGTGTGCGTCGGTGGTCTGGTGGAAGCCGGCCTCCGTCGTGGTCGTCCGGCTTTGGGCCCTGTCCGACTCGGGGTGTCCTGTGTCGTCGGAGTACGCGGTGGAGGGCCCCAGGGTCGGTGGGGTCGTCAGGTGGTCCAGGACTCGGGACAGGGTTGGGCCGTCGGTTTCCGGGCCCTCGGTGGTGCGGCGGACGCCGAGGGCGTCGAGGACGCGGTGGAGGCGGGCCGCGTCGGTGCGCCATTTGCGGTCGACGACCTCCTCCGGGTACTCCTGCCAGCCCACCGGGGACCAGTCCGGGCCGGGCTCGGCGGGGCCGCCGTGGAAGAGGCGGGCGGCGAGGAGTGAGGCCGCCTCGTCGACCGTGCCGGGCTCTTCGAGCAGGTCACAGGCGGGGCGCTCGCCCAGCCGGGAGGCGAAGCCCTCGGCCAGACGGTCCCGGCGCGAGAGTTCGGTGAGCGCGGCGACGACGCCCGCGTCCAGCCGGGACGGCCAGCGGCCCATCCGCCAGGCGGGCAGCGCGACCCGCGTGAGCAGCCGGTCCCAGCCCGCGTACGCCAGCCCGACCTGTTCCTGCGCGACGATCCGCAGTCCGTAATCCACAGCCTGTGCACGCTCGGCGGCCGCGGCGGCCACGCCCCGCTCCATCTCGGCCGCATGGTCCCGGCAACTGCGCAGCAGCAGCCGAGCGACCCAGCCGATGCCCGCGCACACCGCCCGCGCCCCCGGGCAACGGCCGCGCGTCGAGGCGACGCCCACCGCGGCGTCCAGGCCCCGGACGAAGCGCCGGGCCTGGGCTATGTCCGGGTGCGCCGAAGGTCCCGTACCGGCGACGACCGGGGCGAGGACCGCGCGCAGCTCGCCGACCCGCATCCACCACAGGAACGGGGAGCCGATGACGAGGACGGGGGCGGCAGGCGTACGGCGGTGGGCGCCGCGCGCGCTTCCGCCGCGCAGGCCGTTGAGACCGTCCTCGTCGCGGTCCTCCGCCGGGGGCGGCGGGCCGTGGGACGGGTGGGTGCGGTCCTCCAGCCAGCTGTCGCAGTCCGGCGTGAGCGCTATCGCGGACGGGGCGGGGACGTCGAGGCGGTCGGCGAGGTCGCGCACCAGCCGGTACAGGTCCGGGGCCTGCTCCTCGCCGACCGGGACCGTGGGACTGACGGCGGGGCGGGCCCGGGCGACCACCAGCGCGATCGCCGCGGCGGCGAGCAGGACGAGGACGGCGACGGGGGTGACGACCCAGCGGGCGGCGTGCCAGCCCGGGCCGACGAAGTGGCCCGTGGAGACGCCGGCGAGCAGCACCACGGCGACCGCCGCGGGCAGCAGAGCGACGGCCAGCGCGCGGCTGCGGATGCGCAGCACCGCGAGGGCCCGGGCACGCGCGGCCTGCGCACCCATCTCCACACCCATACCGGTCACGGCCGGACCTCACCCCCTCCGCGCTGCCCTGGCTGTCCGAACTGTCCTGGCTTTGCTCACTCCCCCACTGTGGCACCCGCCACTGACATCGCAATGCCGGTGGGCCAAGTGCCGGAACGCTTGCGCCGCACCCTAGTTGGGGCTTCGGCCCACGTCAGCCGGATGGGGCATCGGTCACTCGATGGAATGGCTTTGGGGAAAGGTGGATGACGGACAGCGAGGATCAGGCCCCTGATCCCGGCAGGTGGCAGGACCTCCTCCCGGACGGTGGCAGGCCCTGGTCCCGGCATGGATCAGGCCCCGAATCCTGAGACGGATTCGGGGCCTTCGGGGTTTATCCGGGCGGGCGCTCGCGTTGATCCGGGGCGGGCGCCCGGGGTGGTTATTCGCCCGTCGCCGCCTTCGCCGCGATGTCCGTACGGTGCTGGGAGCCGTCGAGCCGGATGCGGGCCACGGCCCGGTACGCGCGGTCGCGGGCCTGGGTGAGGTCCTTGCCGGTGGCCGTGACGGACAGGACGCGGCCGCCGGCGCTCAGGACCGAGTCGCCGTCCTGCTTGGTGCCGGCGTGCAGGACGTATGCGAGCGGGGCGTCCTCGGCGGCCACCTCGTCGAGGCCGGTGATCGGGTCGCCGGTGCGCGGGGTGCCGGGGTAGTTGTGCGAGGCGACGACCACGGTGACCGCGGCGTCGTCGCTCCAGCGCAGGGGCTCCAGGTCGGAGAGTTCGCCCTTGGCTGCGCCCAGCAGGACTCCGGCCAGCGGGGTCTTCAGGCGGGCCAGGACGACCTGGGTCTCGGGGTCGCCGAAGCGGGCGTTGAACTCGATGACCCGTACCCCGCGGGAGGTGATCGCGAGACCGGCGTAGAGCAGCCCGGAGAACGGGGTGCCGCGGCGGCGCATCTCGTCGACCGTCGGCTGGAGGACGGTCTCCATGACCTCGTCGACCAGCTTCGGGTCGGCCCACGGGAGCGGGGAGTACGCGCCCATGCCGCCGGTGTTCGGGCCCTCGTCCCCGTCGAGCGCCCGCTTGAAGTCCTGGGCGGGCTGGAGCGGGAGCACCGTCTGGCCGTCGGTGATGGCGAAGAGCGAGACCTCGGGGCCGTCGAGGTACTCCTCGATGACGACGCGCTCGCAGGAGTTGGCGTGCGCCCTGGCCGCCTCGATGTCCGCGGTCACGACGACGCCCTTGCCGGCGGCGAGTCCGTCGTCCTTGACGACGTACGGGGCGCCGAAGGCGTCGAGCGCCTCGTCGACCTCGGCGGGCGTCGTACAGACGTAGGAGCGGGCCGTCGGGACACCGGCCGCCGCCATCACGTCCTTGGCGAACGCCTTGGAACCCTCGATCTCCGCGGCCTCCCCGGAGGGACCGAAGACCGGGATGCCCGCCGCGCGGACGGCGTCGGCGACCCCGGCGACGAGCGGTGCCTCCGGCCCGACGACCACGAGGCCGGCACCGAGCCGTTCCGCCAGCGCGGATACGGCCGTGCCGTCCAGGGCGTCGACCCGGTGCAGCTCGGCGACCTCGGCGATGCCGGCGTTGCCGGGGGCGCAGTGCAGCGCGGTGACGTCGGGGTCGAGGGACAGGGAGCGGCACAGGGCGTGTTCGCGGGCGCCGCTTCCGATGACAAGGACCTTCACGGGGGTCAGCCTAACGGGGTTTTTGTGCGGGGTGCCGAGGGGCCGGGGGTTCGTGACCTGTACGTTCCTCCAAGGCGCTCCTCCAAGGCACCGTGCCCCGCTACTCGTTCGTGAACTCCTCCACCACCGTCGCCCCCAGCTCCCGCACGATCAGTTCACGGCCGGAGAGCGCCGACTCGTTGAGGTCTGGGTCGTCGTCCTCGGGGATGTCGTCCTCAAGGTTCACCGGCGGGCGCGGTTCCGGGGCGGAGGCAGGCTCGGGTGCCGGGGAGGGGGCGGCCGCCGACGCGGAGGGCGTCGACGGTGGGGCGGGCGCCGTGGGCGTGGGCTGGGGAGGGGCCGGGCGCTGGGCGGACGTACCGCCACCGCCGTAGCCGCTGTTGCCGCCACCGCCACCGCCGCCTCCGCCTCCGCCGAAGCCCGGGGAGCCGCCCGGAGGCGGGGGAGCCGAGCCCCCGCCCGACGGGTCGACGACGGCCTCGATCTTCCACTGGACGTTGAACTGCTCGGCCAGCGCCTGGCGCAGGACGTCCTCGCTGCCGCTGCTCGCGAAGTTGTCGCGCGCTCCGGCGTTGACGAAGCCGAGTTGGAGGGTGGTGCCGTCGAAGCCGGTCACCTGGGCGTTCTGGCTGAGCAGAATCCAGGTGAAGCGGCGGCGGTTCTTGACCGCCTCCAGGATGTTCGGCCAGAGCATGCGGGGGTCGACGCCGCTGCTCGGGGGTGTGTAGGCGGGGGACGCGCCTGCGGTGGGGGCGGCTGTGGGCGCCGGCGCGGGTGCCGGGGGCTGCTGCGGGGTGGGTGCCGGGGTGCCGTCTGCCGGGGCCGGGGGCTGGGTGCCGCCGCCCGCCGGGGTCGCCGTGGGCCAGCCGCCGGGGCGTCGGCCGCCGCCTGCGGGGGCTGCGGTGGGCCAGGCGCCGGGGGCGGGGGCGGAGGGGGCCTGAGGGGTGGCTGCCGCCGGAGCGGGCGTAGGTGTGGACGGGGGTGCGGGTGCGGGCTCGGGGGTGGGCGGAGCCTGGGAGGGCTGAGGCCGGTGGCCGCTCTGGGGGGCCTCGCCCGGCGCTGCGGGCGCGGGCGGGGTCTGCCCCGTCGGGCCCGGGGCGGCCGTACCGCCCGTGCCGCCCGCAGCGCCGCCCGTCGGAGCACCGGGCCCGGCCGCGGGTGCCTGCCCCGGCCCTCCGGACACCCGTACGGCAGCCCGGGCCGCGGCGGGACCGCCACCCGGCGGAACCGGCGCGGCGGCCGCTCCCGCGTGGGCGTCGGGGCCGGGCACGTATCCCATCGCGGGCATGCCGGCGCCGCCGCCCGCGGAGAAGTTGACGCCCCGCTCCAGCCGGTCGAGGCGGGCCATCACGGAACGCTCGTCCCCGTACGCCGCGGGCAGCATCACGCGCGCGCAGATCAGCTCGAGCTGCAGCCGGGGCGAGTTGGCCCCCCGCATCTCGGTCAGCCCCTCGTTGACGAGGTCGGCGGCACGGCTCAGTTCGGCGGCGCCGAAGATGCCGGCCTGGGCCTGCATGCGCTCCAGGACATCGGCCGGGGCGTCGATGAGCCCCTTCTCGGTGGCGTCCGGCACGGCGGCGAGGATCACGAGGTCCCGCAGCCGCTCCAGCAGGTCGGCGACGAACCGCCGCGGATCGTTGCCCCCCTCGATGATGCGGTCCACGACCTCGAAGGCGGCGGCGCCGTCACCGGTGGCGAAGGCCTCCACGACGGAGTCGAGGAGCGATCCGTCGGTGTACCCGAGCAGGGAGGTGGCCATGGCATACGTCACACCCTCCTCCCTCGCTCCGGCGAGCAGCTGGTCCATGACGGACATGGAGTCACGCACGGACCCCGCGCCCGAGCGCACGACGAGCGGCAGCACGCCGTCCTCGACGGGGATGTTCTCCCGGCCGCACACATCGCCGAGGTAGTCCCGCAGGGTGCCCGGCGGGACGAGGCGGAAGGGGTAGTGGTGGGTCCGGGAGCGGATGGTCCCGATGACCTTCTCGGGCTCGGTCGTGGCGAAGATGAACTTCAGATGCTCCGGGGGCTCCTCGACGACCTTCAGCAGCGCGTTGAAGCCGGCCGACGTGACCATGTGGGCCTCGTCGATGATGTAGATCTTGTAGCGGCTGCCCGCCGGTCCGAAGAAGGCCTTCTCGCGCAGCTCACGGGCGTCGTCCACACCACCGTGCGACGCGGCGTCGATCTCGATGACGTCGATGGATCCGGGGCCGTTGCGAGCGAGGTCCTGGCAGGACCGGCACTCGCCGCAGGGGGTCGGCGTAGGACCCTGCTCACAGTTCAGACACCGGGCGAGGATCCGGGCGCTGGTCGTCTTGCCGCAGCCGCGCGGCCCGCTGAACAGGTACGCGTGATTGACCCGGTTGTTCCGCAGCGCCTGCTGCAACGGGTCGGTGACATGCTCCTGCCCGATGACCTCGGCGAACGACTCCGGGCGATAGCGGCGGTACAGCGCGAGAGACGACACGCATACGAGGTTATAGGCGCCCACTGACAACCCGGCCCCGGCGGTCCGGCCCCCGGGGAACGCAAGGGCCCCCCACGCACCCGCCAGAGCCAACCTACCCTTGCTGCCTTCCGGCCCTGGGGGAGTTCAGTCAGATAGCGCCGCGTGAGGGGCTTCCCAGAGAGTACCCGATGTCAGCAGTGGGGAACGAGTTCGCGAGCACTCCTCAACGTCTTGTATTGTTTGCGGCGGAGGATTCGCCTAGAGGCCTAGGGCGCACGCTTGGAAAGCGTGTTGGGGGCAACCCCTCACGAGTTCGAATCTCGTATCCTCCGCCAGTGCCTCACCGGGCACGATGTCGAAGGGCCCCACCGTTCGCGGTGGGGCCCTTCGTCGTTGTCCGTCGCAATTTCCGTCTCAGCGCGCTGTCGGGGCCGGAACGGGCCGGGCCCGTCCCCCTCAAGGGAACGGGCCCGGTCGCGTCTCGCAGTGCGGGTCAGGCGTTGGTGTCCGCGTTGCGGCGGCGGGCGACGACCACCGCGCCGGCGCCGAGCATGAGCGCCGCGCCGCCCGCCAGGGCGACCTTCGACAGGGCGTCGCTCGAGCCGGTCTCGGCGAGCGAGCCGCTGTCGCTGCCGCCGGTGCCGTTCACCGGAGTGGTGGAGGTGCCGCCCTGCTCGGTGGTGTTGTCGGGCTTGCCGGGCTTGCCGTCGGTGTCCTCGTTGTTGCCCGGGTCGGTCTTGGCCAGGATCTGGAACTCGTGGTGGTCGAGGTCCGGGTAACCGCCGCAGGACTCGTCAGCGTTGATGTAGTCGGCCGAGACGAAGACGGCGCCCTGCCCGGCCGGGATGTCCGCGTCGACCTTCAGCCGCAGCTTGACGTCGACCGACGCCTTCGCCTTGAGGGAGCCGACGGACGATCCGTCGAGCACGTCGAAGTCGCGCCAGCTCGGGTTCGCCGCGGTGGACCACTCCAGGTCGAGGTAGGAGTCGAGTTCCTTGAGGCCCTTGTCGTCGAAGGCGTGGACGGCAGCGTACGGGTACACCTCGTCCATGGTCTTGCTGGTGCCGTTGGTGACGCGCAGCGTGAAGTTCTCCGTGGTTCCGCCGACGACCTTGTCCGGCAGGCCGCTGAGGACAGCGGTGAGCTTCGGCTCGGGGACGCACTCGCCACCCGGCTCCTCCCCTTCCTCCCCCTCCTCGGCCTCGGCATCCGCGAGCGCCTTCTTCGCGTCGTCAAGCTTCTTCCTGGCCTCGTCCCTCGCCTTCTGCAGAAGGCCGATCTTCCGGGCCTGGGCGACGCGGGCGTCGTCGTGAGCGGTCCTCGCCTCGGCGGCCTTGGTGTCGGCGGCCGTCTTGGCCGCCGCGGCGTCCTGGGCGGCCTTCAAGGCCGCGTCCAGCACCGTCTGCGCCGCGGCCTTCTCCTCGTCGGTGGTGGCGGCGTCGAGCTTGGCCCGGGCGTCCACGACGGCCTGGTCGGCCTCCGTCTTGGCCTTGGCGGCGGCCTCAGCGGCCTTCTTGGTCTCGATGACGGCGGCCTTGGTCGGGTAGTTCTCCGCCTCCAGGCCCTCTTCGAGGAACTTGATGGCGTCGTTCACCGCGATGACGGCGGCGTCGTACTCCTTCTGCGCGAGGTCGACGGCCTGCTCGAGCTCTTCGATCGTCGGCTTCGCCTTCTGCGTCTGCGTGGCCGGCTTCTCGTCGGCGAAGGCGGGTGCCGTCGAGAGAAGGACGACCGGGGCGGTCACGGCGGCGGCGACGGCGGTCGCGAGAACACGGCGAATCTTCACAAGGGACCCCTGGTCGGTGGCGAAAAGGTGCGCTGGGCGTCGCACTTGCGGACTACTCACGCGGGGCGACGCAGCGGTGATCGTATGACCTGCCTGATCAAGGCCGCAGGCGGTTTCTCGTGCCCTCTGCCGGAGAAACCTTCACGGCGCACGCACATAGGGCACTTAGCGCACAGTTGCCTGCGTAGGCCGCACTTTTTCTGTGATGCATCACTCAGCCGCCGCCCGGGTCGCTCCACAGCCACCCGCCGGCCTGTGCGTGGAAAAGCGCGTGGCGCCGTCCATCCGTGGAACGGACGGGCGGCGCCACACGTGGAACCGGAGACTCAGCCGAGACTTAGCCGGGGAACGGCTTGCTCGCTTCGTCATCGGCCTTGATGCAGGCGTTGAGCTTCTTCTGGATGGCCGCAGCCTCGTTGAGCGCCCTGTTGGCCGCCGCGGTCTCCCCCAGCTGCTTCAGCTTCGCGGCCTTGCTCTTGAGGTTGGCGATCTGCTGGCTCATCTGGTTCTTGTTGCACGTGACGGCGGCCCTGGCCGAGACCGCGCCCTGGTCGGCGGACGGGGCGGCGTGAGCGGGCACCGACGTGATGAAGAGGCCGCCGACGATGGCCGCGGAGACGGCCAGGGCGGAGAAGCGCTTGGTCATGAGTGTTCCCCCAGTTAGGGCTTGCGTTGGTCGGAGTGGATCTTACAGAGCATCCGAACTCGCCAGTAACCTGCCTCGCGACCCGGCGGGCTGCTGTCAGCCGCCCGCCTCAGGGCCCCAGTGATCGGGGCCCACTCCCCGCCAGTCGATCCACGACACCTGCGCCACGTCCGACGGGTCGATCTCCAGCCCGGCCCTGCGGAGGAACTCCGCCACGTCGGCCACGTTGTGCGCCAGCCCGAGGATCTCGCCGTCGACGCGCACGCGTCGGCCTCCTGTGGCGGACGGTGGATGCACGGTCACGCGTATCGGTGCGGACATGTCCTCAGGATCATCCGGGAAGTCGGGCCCTGCACCCCAGCTCGTCATCGACGATGCCGCTCGTGCACGTCCCCGCCCGAACGGCCCAGGTCACGCAGGTCCCACCAGGCGGCGGGGCTGGGGCGCCGTTGCTGCCAAAAGGGATGGAAGAACACCTCGGCCGACAGCCGGTACAGGCGTCGGCGCAGCTCCGTGCGGCCGGGACGCTCGGCCAGCTGCCGGTAGGTGGCGCTCCACTCCCGCTGTGCCTGGGCGAGGTCGTCGGGAAATGTTCGCATGGCCAAATTCAATCATGTGTTCGATTTTTCAGGCCACACCAGTGAGCCCGGTGTGGCTCACTGGTTTTCTGCCGTGCCCGTTCCCGCGGCCCGCACGGCGCTAGCGTTGGATCCCATGATCGTATGGATCAACGGCACCCACGGTGCGGGCAAGACGACGACCAGTGCGCTCGTGCAGCAGCTGCTCCCGGGCTCACGGGTGTTCGACGCCGAGAAGGTCGGCGAGACACTCATGGACATCACACCGGGGCTGCCCGGGACGGACAACTTCCAGCACTGGCCACCGTGGCGGCCGCTCGTCGTCGAGACCGCCCGCCGCGTACTCGACTACACCGGCGGCACCCTGGTGATGCCGATGACCGTCCTGGTCGAGGAGTACTGGCGCGAGATCAGCGCGGGCCTCGCCCAGCACGTCATTCCGGTCCGGCACTTCGTCCTCCACGCCGACCAGGAGACCCTGCGCGGGCGTATCGCGGGCGACACCGTGGTCGGGCCCAACTCCTCGTTCCGTCTCAAGTACCTGGAGCCCTACGCCGAGGCGGCCCGCACGTGGCTGCACGGCGAGGCCGAGGTCGTCGACACCACGCACCTCACGCCCGCCCAGGCCGCCCTGCAGATCGCCGAAGCGGTCAAGGGGTGAGGCCGGGCCGCGGTCCTGGCTCCCACCCGGTCGAGGGTGCAGGTCGCGCCCGGCAGGAGGGAACCCACCGTGGCTCGCACCGAGTACTACGCCGACCCGGACGCGCCCACGCCGAACAGCCTGGTCGTCGCGGCCTCGGCCGTCGTCACGGACGGGCAGGGGCGCATTCTGCTGCAGCGCCGGCGGGACAACGGCCTGTGGGCCCTGCCGGGCGGCGGCATGGAGCTCGCGGACTCGCTGCCCGGGGCGGCTGTCCGGGAGGTGCGGGAAGAGACCGGTCTGGACGTGGAGATCACCGGGCTCGTCGGGACGTACACCGACCCGAGGCATGTCATCGCCTACTCGGACGGCGAGGTGCGGCGGCAGTTCAACGTCTGCTTCACCGCCCGCGTCGTCGGCGGGCGGCTCGCGTCGTCGGACGAGTCCACCGGCATTCGGTTCGTGGCTCCCGACGAACTGGACGGCCTCCCCATGCATCACACCCAGCGGCTGCGGCTGCGGCACTTCCTGGAGGCGCGGGAGCGGCCGTATCTCGGCTAGCCGGGAGCGTTCGTCCCGCTCGATCGGGCTCGCAATCGGTCAGACGCCGGCCGGCGGCACCGGCTCCACCGGCTGTTCCGCCCAGATCGTCTTGCCCTTGGCTGTCTGGCGGGTGCCCCAGCGCTGGGTGAGCTGGGCGACGAGGAGGAGGCCCCGGCCGCCCTCGTCGTAGGTGCGGGCGCGGCGGAGGTGGGGGGCGGTGTTGCCGCCGTCGGAGACCTCGCAGATGAGGGAGTCGTCGTGGGTGAGGTGGATGAGGCGGAGCTGGATCGGGGGTTCCGCGTGCCGGATGGCGTTGGTGACGAGTTCGCTGACGACCAGTTCCGTGACGAATGCGGCGTCCTCCAGGTCCCAGGCCTCCAGCTGGCCCAGCGCGTCCTTGCGGGTCTGGGCGACGGCGGAGGGGTCGGCCGGTACGTCCCAGGTGGCGACCTGGGAGGCATCGAGTGCCCGGGCGCGGGCGATGAGGAGGGCCACGTCGTCCGGCGGGCGGGGCGGCAGCAGGTCGGTGAGGATCCTGTCGCACAGGCCGTCCAGGGTCGGCTCCGGGCCCGTGAGCAGCTGGCGGAGGCGGCGGATGCCGTCGTCGAGGTCCCGGTCGGGGGATTCGATGAGGCCGTTGGTGTAGAGGGCGAGCAGACTGCCCTCCGGCAGGTCGATCTCGGCCGCCTCGAAGGGCAGGCCGCCCAGGCCCAGCGGAGGGCCGACCGGAAGGTCGAGGAGTTCGGCGGTGCCCTCGGGGCTCACCACGGCCGGCAGCGGATGCCCGGCCCGGGCCAGGGTGCAGCGCTGGGAGATCGGGTCGTACACGGCGTACAGGCAGGTCGCCCCGACCTCGCCCGCGGGCTCGGAGTGCGCGTCGGCCGACCGGCCCGCGTCGCGTTCCGTGGACAGGCGGGCCACCAGGTCGTCGAGGTGGGTGAGCAGTTCGTCCGGGGGCAGATCGATGTCGGCGAGGGTGCGTACGGCCGTCCGCAGCCGGCCCATCGTCGCGGAGGCGTGGATGCCGTGGCCGACGATGTCGCCGACGACCAGCGCCACCCGCGCCCCGGACAGCGGGATCACGTCGAACCAGTCACCGCCGACACCGGCGTGCGCGCCGGCCGGGAGGTAGCGGGACGCCACTTCTATCGCCGCCTGCTTGGGCAGCCGCTGCGGCAGCAGGCTGCGCTGGAGCATCACGGCGGTGCCGCGTTCGCGGCTGTAGCGGCGGGCGTTGTCGATGGAGACGGCAGCCCTGGCCGCCAGCTCCTCGGCCAGCACCAGGTCGTCCTGCTGGAAGGCCTGGGACTTGCGGTGACGGGTGAAGACGGCGACACCCAGCGTGGTTCCGCGGGCCGTCAGCGGCACCGCCAACACCGAATGGACGCCGAACTCTCGGACCCGGGCGCCCCGGGCCGGGTCACGGGCGACCAGCCGCGTGATCTCGGGGTGTGTCATCTCGTACACCGCGGACCGTCCCGAGCGGAGCGTCACGACCGGCGCCGTGCCCTCCGGGTACTCGTCCACGTCGCCCATCGCCACGACCGCCTCCGGCATGCCCGGGGTCACGGACTGGTGGGCGGCCCGGCGCATCATCACGGGGCCGGGCGGCGGCCCGCCTTCGGGGAGCGGCTCGTGCAGGTCCTCGAGGGAGGTCAGCAGGTCGACCGTGGCGAAGTCGGCGAGTTCCGGGACCGTCACGTCCGCCAGCTCCTGCGCCGTACGCATCACGTCGAGGGTGGTGCCGATGCGCCGGCCCGCCTCGGCGATCAGCTGGAGGCGCTTGCGGGCCCAGTGCTGCTCGGTCATGTCGTGCGCGGTGAGGCAGACGCCCCGCACCTCGCCCGCCGGGTCGCGCAGGGCCGACAGGAAGATCGACCAGGCGTGCTCGCGGGTCTCACCCTCGGCGCGCAGGAAGTTCTCGTTGTACTGCGGTTCGCCCGTCTCCAGGACCCGCACCATGCTCTCCTCCGCCCGGTCGCCGGCCGGGTTGTCCACGATCTCGTTGACCCGCAGGCCGAGCATGTCCGCCTCGGTGAGGGCGACCGAGCGTTCCATGTCCGCGTTGGCGCGGCGCAGCCGGAGCCGGGTGTCGTAGAGCGCCAGAGCGCAGCAGGGGGACTGGGCGAAACTCCAGGTCACGAAGGGGTCGTCGGCGAGTGGCGGGGGCTGCTGATTGCTCAGGGCCGACACCAGGAACCATTCGCCGGTCCGGTGGTGGGCGAGGACCTTGATCTCCAGCCGTCGGCCGTCGCGGTGTCGGACCGGGACCGTGCCGTGCCATCTCGGCAGCCGGGCGAACGGGGGCAGGTCCGGCGGGAGAGGCCCGGCCGGCAGCTCGGCCGCCGGGCGCCCGACGATCTGTTGGGCCGAGTAGCCCAGGAGCTGCTCGGCGCCCGCGTTCCACCCGGTCACCGTGCCGTGTTCGTCGACGGTGACGCGGGCCGTGAGGGCCTCGCCGACCACGTCGTCGAGCGGACGTGTCGTCCGGCCGGTGATGACGGGCTCGTCCATGATCGTTCATCTCGCTCTCGCCGAGATTCACCGGGATCCTGAACCGGCCCGCGCACGTCGGGCCGTCGTTTCGAAGTCGTCTGCCGCCCTCACGCCCCCTTCTCCTGGCACCCCGGACACCACACCGTCGTCCGGCCTGCCATGCGGGTGCGGCGCAGGTGCGTGCCGCAGCGGGGGCAGTGCGGGTCGGGGTCGTCGCGGTGGCCGGTGAGCCAGGTGGGGCGAGGGGGGACCCGGCCGGCGGCGACCGCGGGGCGCAGGGTGCGGCGCATCTCGGTGTAGAGGCGGCGGCGCTCGGGCTCGGCGAGGACGTTCGCCGGGGTGTTCGGGCGCAGCCCGGCCCGCCACAGGATCTCGTCGGCCAGGAGGTTGCCGAGGCCCGCCAGGGCCGACTGGTCGATCAGGACCGACTTGACGCGTCCGCGATGCGAGGCGAGCACGTCCTCGAATTCCTCGCGGTCCACCGTCAGGGCGTCGGGCCCCTGGTCCCGCAGCAGCCGTACGACGTCGAAGTCGTCGTCGGCCAGCCGGAGACCCTGGAGTTTGCGCTGGTCACGGTAGCGGAGCTGGTGGTCGCGGCCGACGGTGAGCAGGACGCGGTCGTGGGGCTCGGCCGCGTCGTCCGGGTCGGCGCAGAGCAGCAGGCCGGTCATGCCGAAGTGCAGCGCGAGGGTCGGGCCGCCGGTGCGGGCGAGCAGCCACTTGCCGTGCCGCTCCGCCCTGGTGACGCGCCGCCCCTCCAGCGAGTCCCGCAGCCGCCGTGCGCTCACGCCGTGCAGGACGCCCGGGTCGCGGACGTCGACGCGGCGGATGGTCCGGCCTTTCGCGCAGGACTGGAGCACGTTCCGGAAACCCTCGACGTCTGGCAGCTCAGGCATGGCGGACGGCCTTCGCGGTTGGATGCCGTGCTCTTATCTGTTTTGCCCCGTTTAGGGGACTTCTCACCTCGCCGGGCCCGGGCGTCGGGCCGGCGTCGGCTCAGCGCCGCTTGAACTCCACCGGCCCCGCGTTCATCTCGACGGTGCCGTCCACGTGCAGGACCGGGCGGCGCTCGGTCATACGGGCGCTGTAGGCCTCGACGTGCTGGATCTCCGCCCCGTCGGACGCGGTGAAGTCGACGAGGGCGATGGCCACCCAGTACCGGGTCTTCGTGTTCTCGAAGAGCGGGACCGTGACGGTCGAGCCGCGCCCGTCGGTGACGACGACCTTCGCCCCGAAGCTGCGGAAGGAGCCGAAGCCGTTGCTGAGCGCGGAGTAGGCGCAGAGCAGGACGTAGCCCTGCTGGTCGGGGCGGACGATACGGAGTGTCTCGCGGCCGGGGACGCGGGCGTCGCCGTCGAGGTGGATGAAGGGACTGTTCTTCCGCGAGCCGAGGCGCTTGTAGTAGACGACGTCCGCGCCCTTGCCCTTGTGCGCCGTGTCCGAGGCGCGCGCGGGGCGCGAGCCCTTCTTCGGCGTGATGAGGGTGCCGGGAGCCCGGTCGCCGCGTATCGCCTTCGACGCCGGCACGAACAGGGCGTAGAGGTCGAGGTCGGCGCCCCGTTTGCGGCGCTGCTCGCTGCCGCCGTCCCACTCCAGGGTCGCGGTGACCACCAGCTTGCGGTCCGCCTTGTCCAGGCTCAGCGCGACCTGGCCGCCCTTGTCGAGGCTGATCGTGCCGAGCGGGGGCTTGCGCAGGCTCATCGGGGGCGCGGTGGGGGCCGGCTGCGCCGCGCCGGCGGGCGGCTCGGACGGCATCGGCGCCTGTGCCGCCGCCCGCTGCTCGGGCTCCCCGGCCGCTTCCGGCTCCTCCGCCTCCGCCACGTCTATGCCGAAGTCGGTGGCGAGCCCGGCCAGCCCGTCGGCGTACCCCTGGCCGATGGCGCGCAGCTTCCAGGCCTCGCCCCTGCGGTAGAGCTCCATCAGGAGTACGGCGCGTTCGCCGTCGGTGAGGGCCGGCGGACGGAAGTGGACCGGGTCGGCGCCGACTTGGGAGGCGCGGACGAGCACGTCCTTGACCTCGCGGAAGGTGCGGTGCACGTCGTCGGGATCGCAGCTCCCGACCAGGACCACCCGGTCCACGTCCGCCGGGAGCGCGGCCGGGTTCATCTCGATGCGCTCGGGGCCCCCGGTATCGGCGGCGAGGTGCCGGACGGCACCGGACTCGGCGGACGGCTGGTTGTAGAAGACCAGGTCGTCGTCGGACCGGACCTTGCCGTCCGCCGCCACCAGCAGGGCACTGAGGTCGACCGTGCCGCCCACGACGTGCAGCTCGGCGACGACGGGCCCGGAGCCCACCGCGATGTTCCCGCCCTTGGTCAGCTCCGGCATGCCGCCCCACCCCTCGAAGATCCCCCGGCGATTTCCCGCCACCATGCCACAGGGCGGGATGCTCAGCGCGGCTCGCGCACCACCGCCGTCTCCCCCGCCGGAACACTGACCGAACCCGGCAGCACCTTGCCGGTCAGCAGCTCCGTGGCGTCCGACGCGACGGCCACGTGGGCGGGACGGTCGGTGTGGTTGACGAGGAAGAGATAGTCGGCGTCCGCGCCCCGCCGCAGGACGGCCTCGACGCCCTGCGGCGTGCTGCGCACCGGCTCCACGCCCGCCTCCCGGCGGATACGGTCCAGGAGCGCGGCCAGGGTCGTCGGGTCGGGAAGGGTGGCCACGTACCAACTCACCCCGGACCCGGTGCTGTTGCGCGTCACCGCCGGTACGCCGCTCAGCGGACCGGTCGTGTACGACTCGACCGGCTCGGCGCCGGACAGCCGTACCCGCTCCGACCACAGGGTCCCCGTGCCGCCCCCGCTCAGCCCGACCGGCTCCCCCGGCAGCAGCGGGAACAGCTCGTCGGTCCGTACCCCGAGCGCCTCCCGGAACGCGCCCGGGTAACCGCCCAGCCGGACATGGCAGTTCTCGTCGACCGCACCGCTGTGGAAGCCGACCGCCAGCGTGCCGCCGCCCGACGCGAAGGCCGTCAGATTCCTCGCGCCCTCGTCGTCCACCAGGTACAGCGAGGGGGCCAGCACCAGCCGGTAGGCCGACAGGTCCGCGTCGGGCCGTACGAAGTCCACCGCGATGCCTGCGCGCCACAGCGGCTCGTACCAGGCGCGGACCAGGTCCTGGAAGCGCAGCTCGGCGCTCGGCTGGGAGGGCAGTTCCATCGCCCAGCGGGAGTTCCAGTCCCAGACGATGGCCACCTGGGCCGGGACCGTACTGCCCCTGACCTCGGCCAACGCCCGCAGATCCGCGCCGAGCCGGACCACGTCCCGCCAGATCTGACTGTCCGTGCCCGCGTGCGGGAGCATCGCCGAGTGCCACTGCTCGGCGCCCGCCTTCGCCGCGCGCCACTGGAAGTACGCGATGCCGTCGGCGCCCCGGGCCACGTGCGCCAGGGCATTGCGCCGCAGTTCGCCAGGACCCTTGGCCCTGTTCACCGGCTGCCAGTTCACCGCGCCCGTCGAGTGCTCCATCAGCAGCCAGGGGCCGCCCGCGAGGGAGCGGACCAGGTCGCCGCTGAGCGCGATGTCGATCTCGGACTCGGGATCGGCCGACCGGAGGTAGTGGTCGTTGGAGACGATGTCCAGCTTCGGGGCCCAGCGCCAGTAGTCGAGGGCGTCGAAGTTGTACATCACCATGAAGTTGGTGGTGGCGGGGATCTGAGGGGCCGCCGCCAGCAGAACCTCGCGCTCCGCCTCGTACAGCGACAGCAGCTCGTCGCTGCAGAAGCGGCGCCAGTCCAGCTGGTGGGTGGGGTTCGGGACGGCGCCGGTGGGGCGGGGCGGCAGGATCTCGTCCCAGTCGTAGTACCACTGGCTCCAGAAGCGGGTGCCCCAGGCGTCGTTGAGCGCGGCGAGATCGTCCGCGTACCGCGCCCGCAGCCAGCGCCGGAAGGCGGCCGCGCTCTCGTCGCAGTAGCACTCGGCGTTGTGGCAGCCGTACTCGTTGTGGACGTGCCACATCGCCAGCGCCGGGTGCTGCGCGTAACGCCCGGCCAGCGCCCGCGCCATCCGCAGCGCGGCGTCGCGGTAGGCGGGGCTCGACGGGCAGAACGTCTGGCGGCTGCCGTACGACAGCCCCCTGCCGTCCTTGTCGACGGGCAGTGCCTCGGGGTGGGCGCGGAAGAACCACGCCGGGGGCGCCGCCGTCGGGGTCGCGAGGTCGGCCGCCATGCCGTGGGCATGCAGCAGGTCCAGGACGCGGTCCAGGAGGGAGAAGTCGTACTCGCCCTCCTTCGGCTCCAGCAGCGCCCACGAGAAGATGCCGACGCTGACCATGGTGACCCCGGCCTCGCGCATCAGGCGCATGTCCTCGGCCCAGACTTCCTCGGGCCACTGCTCGGGGTTGTAGTCGCCGCCGTAGGCGATGCCCTCGACGGACAGTTCCCGCTTCATCGGGCGCCCCCGGACAGCAGCCGGCGCGTCGTCGACACGCCCCACTCGTCCAGCGAGAGCAGTCGGTCGCTGGACGCCATCAGGCCGCCCGTCGCCTCGACGTGCGCCGCCCACTGCGCACGGGTCTCCACCGCCGGGCGGGCCATCAGGCAGTCGGGGTCGTTGATCCACAGGCGGCCGTGCTG
Organism: Streptomyces sp. NBC_01017; assembly: GCF_045162795.1. NCBI lineage: Bacteria > Bacillati > Actinomycetota > Actinomycetes > Kitasatosporales > Streptomycetaceae > Streptomyces > Streptomyces sp. NBC_01017. The sequence goes on along the minus strand of NZ_CP108683.1, from coordinate 5,749,954 downwards.
CCACTGCCGGCCGGCGCCGGTGAACTCGGCCGGGTCCTGGCCGGGTTGGCTGTGGTCGTCGGCCTCGGGGCGGCGGTGCGGGGCCGTGTCGGGGCTGACCCGCATCGCGTCGAACAGGCCGATGGACGCGAGCAGGGGTGCCCCGCAGCCCAGCAGGTAGGCGTCGTCGCCGATGGCCTCGCGGATCAGCTCGATCCCGGAACGGTACGCCGTCAGCGCGGCGGCGTCCCCGTCGTCTCCGTCGTGCCGTACGCCGTCCAGGGCGCCCGCGTAGAGGAAGTCGACCTTGAAGTAGTCGTAGCCCTCGGCGCGCAGGGTCCGGAAGACCTCCGTCAGGTACGCCGCCGCCTCGGGGTGCGTGGTGTCCAGGACGCGCAGGTCGTGACCCCAGTTGCGGCCGGCGTGCGTGAAGCCGCCGTCTTCGTCGCGGACCAGCCACTCGGGGTGCTCGGCGGCCAGGTCGCTCGCCGGGTCGACCAGGAAGGGTGCCGTCCAGATGCCGGCGCGGCGGCCCCTCGCCCGGATCGCGTCGGCGATGCCCGCGCGGGATCGGAAGCGGCCGGAGAGGGTGAGCCAGTCGCCGAGGGCCTTCTGGTAGCCGTCGTCGATCTGGACGACGTCGACGGGCAGGTCGAGGGTGTCCATCGCACGGAGGTTCTCGTGGATGTCGTCCTCGGTGACGGCGGTGAAGTACTCGTACCAGGAGCACCAGACGGTGGGCGCCGGGCGGGGGGCCGGCAGCTGGAGGCCCTCGGCCCAGTCGCCCAGCACCGACTGGATGGTGGCGCCCGTCCACTCCTTCACCGGCCCGTCGGCGCTGACCTCCGCCGTGTCCCCGTCGACGACCAGGCGGATCGACGGCACCGCACGGGTCGGCTCGACGGCCGCCCACAGGCGTACGGGTGAGCCGTCGCCGGGGTCCAGGGCCAGCAGCCCCTCGCCCTGGAAGGCTCCCTCGGGGACGGTGACGCCGGGCCGGTAACAGACCGTCGCCCAGTTGTCGTTGGTCGGACGGTACGGCTTGCCGCCGAGGGCGTAGGCGCCGCTCGGGCTCCAGGACTGCCAGCCCTCCTCGTGGACAAGGGCGGTGCGCAGGTCCACGGGCACGGAGGCGACGGGGGTGAAGAGGTGGTGCACGGGTGTCTCTTTCAGGAAAGGGGCCGTCAGCCCTTGTTGGCGCCCAGCGTCAGACCGCTGACGAACTGCCGCTGGAGCACGAAGTACACGATCAGCGTGGGGATCGCGGTGAGTAGAGCGCCTGCGGCGACCAGGTTCGGGTCCGTGAAGTACGCGCCGGTGAGGTTGTTCAGCGCCGAGGTGATCGGCATGTTCTCGCCGGTCGAGATCAGGACGAGGGCCCAGAAGAAGTCGTTGTAGATCCAGATGGACAACAGCGTCGCCAGGGCCGCCATCGCCGGGCGGCACAGCGGCAGCACGATCTGCCAGTACTGCCGCCACACCGAGGCGCCGTCGACCAGCGCGGCCTCGGTCAGCTCGTGCGGCAGCGAGCGCATGTAGTTGCTGAGCACGAAGGCGCAGAAGCCCGACTGGAACGCGACATGAATCAGCACCAGGCCGAGCGCGGAGTCGTAGAGCTTGCCGCTCATCGTGATGCCGGGCAGGTCGATCAGCAGGTACAGCCGGTACAGCGGGGTGATGATGACCTGCTGCGGCAGCAGGTTGCCCGCCGTGAAGACCAGCAGCAGCGCCAGGTTGATGCGGAAGTCGAAGCGGCTCACGTAGAAGGCGACCATCGAGGACAGGAACAACGTCACCAGCACCGCCGGCACGGCGATGATCATGGTGTTGACGAAGTAGTGGCTCATGTCCGACTGCTGATACGCGTTCGTGAAGTTGTCGAAGTTCAGCGTGTCCGGCCAGGACACGTATCCCTTCTCGCTCGTCTCCGAGTACGGCCGCAGCGCCGCATAGATCGCCCAGGCCAGCGGCGCGAGCCAGGCCAGCGCCGCGCCGGCGAGGAAGACGTGCAGCAGGATCCGGGCGGGGCGGACGGGGGCGCGCTTCTTGCCGAGCGCGAGGGTGCCGGTGCTCATGCGCGCCGCTCCTTCCGGAAGGTGGCCACCAGGTAGGGAATGATCACGACGAGGGAGATCAGCAGCAGGACAACCGCGATCGCGGAGCCGTATCCGATGCGGCTGGACTCGCCGATGATGTTGTTGGTGACCAGGATCGAGAGCAGCTCGGTGCCCTCGGCGCCCTTGTTGAAGACGAAGACCAGGTCGAAGGCGCGCAGGGCCTCGATGATGGTGACGACCAGGACGACGGTGTTGGTGGGGCGCAGTGTCGGGAAGATGACGTTCCTGAACGTCTGCCACTCGCCCGCCCCGTCGAGCGCGGAGGCCTCCCGCAGGGACGGGTCGACGCCCTTCAGGCCGGCCAGGTACAGGATCATCATGTAGCCGGTGTGGCGCCAGGACGCGGCGACGAGGATCGCCCAGAGGTTGAGGTCCGGGTCGCCGATCCAGTCGATGTACTTGCCGGGCTCGTTGGCCCCGATGAGGCTGTTGATCAGGCCGGTGTCGGGGTTGTAGATCAGCTGCCAGACAAAGCCGATGACGGCCATCGACAGCACGACCGGCAGGAAGAACGCGGTCTGGTACACCCTGCTGAACCGGATCTTCTTGTCCAGCTGCACGGCCAGGAACAGGCCGAGCGGGGTCGGGATCGCGATCAGGACGACGAACCAGATGACGTTGTGCTGGACGGCGGGCCAGAACTGCGGGTTCTGCTCGAAGAGTTCACGGAAGTTCTGCAGCCCGACCCACTGGATCGAGTCGAAGCCGATCCCGTCCCAGGTGGTGAAGGCCAGCGCGATCGAGGCCAGCGCCGTGACCCAGACGAGAGCGATGTGCAGGACGGTCGGCAGGCCCGCCATCAGCCCGAGGGTGAGCCGGTCGCGGCGGGTCAGCAGACGGCGGTGCCCGTGGGGCACCTTCTTGGCGGGGGCAGCGCCCGGAGGCGGCACGGCGGCCGCCTCCGGGATCTCCTTGGTGGTTTCTGTGGTCATGTCGATCAGCCGGACGCGAAGATCGTCTTCTTCTGGCGCTCGATCGAGGACAGCAGACTGTCCACGCCCTTGGGGTCGCGGATGAACTTCTGCAGCGCCGGCTGCATCACCGTGGAGGTGAAGTCGGGGCGGGAGTCGCGGTCCATGAACTGCGTCAGCGACTTGGCGCCGGCGATCATGTCGTACGCCTTCTTCTGCAGGGCGGTGTACGAGGAGGTGTCGGCCTTGGTGGAGGCGTGGACCGAGCTCGGGTCGGACTTGAGATAGACGGTCTCGGCCTCCGGGGTGCCCAGGAACTCCAGCAGCTTGACGGCCTCGGCCTTGTTCTTCGGGCTCTTGCTCATCATGAAGCCGTCGGTCGGCGCCTCGACGGTGTCCTGCCCGAACTGCGGGTCGATCTCCGGGAACGCGAAGAAGTCGAGGTCGTCCAGGGCGGCCTTGTCGGTGAACTGCTGGGCCACGAAGGTGCCGAGCAGATACATGCCGGCCTTCTTCGAGGCGAGCGTCTGGGCCGCGTCCTGCCAGGTACGGCCGACGGCGCCCTCCTGGTGGTACGGGAGGATCTCGGTCCACAGGTCGAAGACCTTGCGCACCTTGGCGTCGGTCCAGGAGGCCTTGCCGCCCATCAGGTCGACGTGGAAGTCGTAGCCGTTCTGGCGGAAGTTGATCTGGTCGAAGGTGCCGAGCGCGGGCCAGGCGTCCTTGTCGCCGAAGGCGATCGGGACCAGCTTGTCCTTCTGCATCTGCTTGCAGAGCGCGACGAAGTCGTCCCAGGTGGTGGGGACTTCGTAGCCGTTCTCCTGGAAGACGCTCTTCCGGTAGAAGACCGCCCACGGGTACGTGTACAGCGGCACGAAGTAGTACTTGCCGTCCTCGCCCTTGCTGAGCTTCTTCATCGCGTCGGGGAAGTTGCCCCCGATGGTCTGCCACACGTCGTCGATCGGCGTGGCCAGTCCCTTGGCCGCGAAGAACTGCATCCGGTAGCCGGCGAACCAGGTGAACACGTCGTCCGGCGTGCCCTGGAGGTAGGAGTTGATCTGCTCCTGGAAGGTGTTGGAGTCCTTGGTGTTCACGTCGACCGTGATGCCGGACTTCTTCTTGTAGGCCGCGTAGATGTCCGCGAACGCCTTCTTCGGCACGGCGTCGGACGCCTTGGAGCCGAGGGTGACGGTCTTCGGGTCGCTCGCCGTGCCGCTGCCGCCGCAGGCGCTGAGCAGCGGAATGCCCGCGCCGAGTACGGCGGTGCCGCCTATGCCGCGCAGCAGGGTGCGCCGACTCGGCGAGGACAGCGAGAGACCGGAGGGGGAGAGGTGCTGCATCTACGGCTCCTGAGGGCAGGGTTCGATCATGAGGGTTGGACGCGTCGAAGTCCGTCGTAACCGATCAGAAATCAACTTGACCGAACACGATGGCGCAATAACAGCCGTATGTCCGGTCATGCGTCAAGGGATGTCGATCGACGTTTCGGAAACGTGACCGATATCTCGGATCGACGTTCAACACTGCGTTGAGGGCAGGGAACCGAAGAGGCGCACGGCTGTCACCGTCGAGCAGGGACAGCCGAGGGAGGGACTCGGAAGGGGGAGGGACTAGCGGACGGTCACGGTCCTGGTCTCGCTCACCTGGTCGACCTCCGACGTCCGCACGGTCACCTTCATCTCCCACTTCCCGGCGAGGGGCAGGTTGAGGAAGCTGTTGCCCCAGTAGCCGCCCTTGTCGGCGACTCCGGCGTCGATGGGACCGACGTCCTTGGCCGGGAGGGTGAAGGAGACGCGCAGTTCGGGGACGGTGGCGACGCCGCCGTCGGGGCCGAAGACGATGGCCTCGATGGAGTTGTCGCCGACCCGGCCCGGGTCGAGGGTGATCTGCACCTTGCCGTGGCCCCCTTGGGTGCCGACGTCGAAGGGAACGACCGTCACGGAGGCGCCGATCACCGCGGGCGACTCCGCCGCCGCCTCGGCCTGCGCGCGGCCGGGCAGGGTGCTGGTGAGGATCGTGGTGACCGCCAGCACCGCGGCACCGACGGCGACCTCGGCCAGGACGGAACGGCGCAGCGCCCGGCGCTGCGGGTCGGTCGGCGGCGGTACGTCGGCCTGCGGCGCCTCGGGCAGCGCGGGCGGCCCGCCGACAGGCTCCGGAACCCGTTCGTGCTCCTTCTCCGCCACGACCGCCGCCGCGTCGGCCGTCGCCAGCCGCGCCGTCCAGCGCCGGGACACGGCCGCCGCCGCGAGCAGCAGAGCCACCGCGACGAGCTTGAGGACGAGGAGCCTGCCGTACGTCGTGCCGGTGAGCGCGTCCCAGGAGCCGAGGCCGCGCCAGGACTGGTAGACGCCGGTGACGACCAGGACGGTCACGGAGGCGAACGCGAGGCGGGAGAAGCGGGTGACCGCGGCCGGGGTCAGGCGGGCGCGGTACAGCGTCGCGAGCAGCGCCGCGAGCCCGCCCATCCACACCGCCGTGGCCAGCAGGTGCAGCGCCGAGGACGTCATCGCCACGGGCACCTGGATGCCCGCGGAGGCGTGCTCGCCGGCCGCCCAGGTCACGGAGAGACCGACGGCGAGGGCGGCGCCCGCCCAGCCGTAGGGCTTACGGCGCCCGGTGAGCCGTACGAGATAGACGGCGGCGACGGCCAGGAGGCCCAGCCGGGCCAGCAGGACCGCGCCCGGGCGGCTCGTCAGGGTGCGGGAGAGGGAGTCGAAGCTCAGGGATCCCAGGGGGCCCTCGCCCGTCTCGTACGGGGCGCGCAGCACCAGCAGGGCGAGGGTGGCGGCGAGGAGGGTCCACCAGGCGGCCCTCAGCAGCTTGAGGAGCACCGGGGCGTCCGGTGGGCGGCAGACCGCCATGAAGGTCGCGGCGCCGATGAGCAGGGCGGCGGCGAGGTAGGCCAGATAGCGGGCGATGTTGTAGAGGCTCTTGGTCGCCGGGTCCTCGGCGGGTCCGGTGTCCACGGTGGCCGTCGTCAGGGACGGCTTCCCGACGGAGAACGTGAATGCCCCGGACACCGGGTGACTGTCGGCCGACACCACCCGCCACGCCACCGTGTACGTGCCCTCGGCCAGCTTCGCGGGCAGCGTCACCCGGGCGCTGTCACCGCCGTCCGTGCCGTGCTCCGGCTCACCCGTGCGCAGCCGGCGGCCCTCGGGGTCCAGCACGCGGAAGGAGTCGTCGAGCAGGCCGACGGACTCCGTGAAGGTCAGGGTGAGGTGACGGGGGGCCGACTTGAGGACGCTTCCGTCCTCGGGGTCGGTGGCGCGGAGGGCCGCGTGGGCCGACGCGGGGGCTGTGCCGCCGAGGAGGAACAGGACCAGCAGGGTGCCGAGCAGCACCAGCCGTTGAATTCCTCGCCGCCCCTGGATTCGGCGCCGCGCTCGTCGTCGGTCATCGCACCCCACGTGTGTCACATCTCCGTCGTCGGACTTGAGGCCTCGGGGATAGGTACGGACGCGAACCATCGCACGCTCACCTCTTCCCCGGTTCATCCGCCCAGCTCGAACCAGAGCAGCTTCCCGGCACGACGGTCGAAGGCGCCGCCGCCGTCGCCGCCGAGGGACACACCGCCCCAGCAGTCGGCGTATTCCTGTACGAGGCGCAGGCCGCGACCACCGACGGCACCCGGCGGGGCGAGTGGGACGTGATCGTGGGGCGGCCGGCCAAAGGGTGCGGGCACGCGGGCGTGACTGTCCCAGACTCCGACGCGCAGCCGCCCGTCGGCGAGCGCGGTCAGGCGGAGGGATGCGGGGCCGTTGGTGTGCCGGTAGGTGTTCGTGACCATCTCTGAGGTCATCAGCTCGACGGCATCGAGGATCTCGGCTCTGCCGTGACTGGCCAGCACCGACCGTACGGTCATGCGTGCGACCCGTGCCGCGCGGGGGTCGTGGGGCAGACGGAGGGCGTACGTCCAGGTGTCGGGCGGGGATACGGTGCGCATGGAAGCCTCCGGCTGTCTCACAAAGAGGGGAGTTCGCGGTCGCTCAACTGCCTTGCCCGGCGGTGGCATCGCCTGGATTGGTGCGCTTCCGGCTTAGGGACAGGGGGAGTTGGACGGTGTGGCGCTACGCTAGCGCAGCGCTGAGATACTTCTCAGTGAATCCAGAGAAGTCCATTGGTGATTACCTCCTGTGAGGTACCTGAGCGCCGCGCCACGGCCGGAAAGGAGGGCCCCTTGCCCACCGCCAGCACACTCACCCTGCGACAACGGCGTCTGGGCGCTGAACTGCGCAAGCTTCGCGAGCGAGCGGGGCTTACGGCCACCGGCGCCGCTGCAAGGCTCGGCGTCAACCAGGGACGGGTCAGCATGATCGAGACAGGGCGCAGTCCCCTGAGTGCCGACCGCGTGCGCTCCCTCGCGCGCTCCTACGACTGCGGCGACCCCCAGCTCGTGGATGCCCTTGCCGCTATGGCGCAACGCCAGGCGAGCGGCTGGTGGGACAGTTACCGCGACCACCTGCCGGTCGGCCTCATCGACCTCGCCGAGTTGGAACACCACGCGACAGCCCTGCGCGTCGCCCTGGTCATTCACATCCCCGCCCTGCTCCAGACGACCGACCATGCCCGCGCCCTCTTCAAGGCGGCGGTGCCCGCACTGCGGCAGTACGAGATCGAGCACCGCGTCAGCCACCGGATCAAGCGGCAGGGAGTGCTCCACCGCGAGGACCCGCCCCCGTACACAGCGGTGATCCACGAGTGCGCACTCCACATGGGGTACGGCGGTCCTGCCACCGTGCGCGCTCAGCTCCAGCACCTTCTGGACATGAGCGAGCTGGACCACGTCACCCTGAGGGTCATCCCGTTCGGCAAGGGCTCGTTTCCCGGCACAGGACAGTCCGTCGACTACCTGGCGGGGCCGGTTCCGCAGCTCGACACTGTCCAACTGGACACCTACCACGGCTGCGACTTCCTGGACGCGGAAGCCCAGTTGGGGAAATACCGCGTCGTACTCGACAGCATGGAGGCGGACGCCCTCAAACCCGCAGACTCCCGTGACCTGATCCACCGGATCGCCCAGACCACCTGAGGAAACCGTGCCCGAACTCCACTGGAAGAAGTCCAGCTACAGCCCCGACGGCTCGAACTGCGTCGAGATAGCCACCACCCCCACCACCATCCACATCCGCGACTCCAAGAACCCGACCGGCCCGCACCTCACCCTCCGGCCCACCGCGTGGACGGGCTTCCTCTCACTCGCGATGGCCGCGACGCGGTAATCCGCGTACAAGTTCTTGCAAGTTCCTGGCTCCCATTCGACGTTGAGCGCAAGATCGAGCACTGATGCCCAACAACAAGGGAGGCAGCGATGGCTCTGATCAAACTTGGCCAGGACCCCGAGAGCCCGGAGGGTAAGTCGCCCACCATCTACCTCGATGACGAGAAGGGCACCTACCTGGTGCAAGGCTGGAAGGTGGACGACGAAATTCGGCGTTCGCAGCTGGATCTTCCAGGCCACGAGGATGTGATCGAGATCCCTCAGCGCATGGTGCAACTCTTCCCGGAAGTGAAGGGCGGTGGCCGTGCCGACGCTTGAGGACAGACTGCGGCGCTGCACCCGTTCCGCCGTCCATCTGGAGATGCGCGACGCGTACATGCGCTCCGACCCTCGATTCGCGGCCTGGCAGAACGGCGTCCGCAATGATCCCGCGGAGAGCGACCCGGACCGTCGACCGTGGCTACGGCTCGTCGCCGACCTCGTAGCCCAGGGCGTCGAGGTCCGCAGGGCCCGGATCGTGTCGGAGCCGGTGTCGGACTACATCCGGTTCGAGCACCACCTGACCGGCCCCAACGTGGAGTCCGGCGAGCAGGTGCGCTGGCTGCCACGCCGTCACGCGTCCGCGCTGGCCCTCCCCGGCAACGACTTCTGGCTCTTCGACGACAGCTCCGTTGTCTTCAACCACTTCGCCGGTGATGGCGAACTTGCTCCGGACGACGAGGAGTTCACTGACGACCCGGGTGTCGTGAAGCTGTGTGCCGGTGCCTTCGAGGCCGTCTGGGCCTTGGCAGTGCCACACGAGGACTACACGCTCTCCTGATCCACAATCCCCGGTGTGACTTCATCCAGTGTTCAGCAGGCACGGGAGGCCCTCGGCCGGCGTCTCCGCGAGATCCGCCTGGACGTCGGCCTTACGGCACGAGAGCTGGCCAGGCGCGCCGACTGGCACGAGTCGAAGTGCTCCCGACTTGAGAACGGGCGCACGTCCCCGTCCGACGCGGACATTCGGACGTACACGACTCTCTGCGGCGCGCAGGACCAGACCTCCGACCTGATCGCCACGGCACGTGGCATAGAGGGCGCCTACATCCAGTGGCGGCGCATGGAGCGGGCGGGCCTTCGGCGCGTCCAACAATCTGTGGCACCGCTCTTCGAGCGCACCCGCCGATTCCGCGTCTACCAGTCCTGGGTGCTCCCCGGTCTGCTACAGACCTCCGCCTACACCCGCGCGGTGCTGAGCACCGTGGCCCACCTCCGGGACGTCCCCGACGACATCGACGACGCCGTGGCGGTCCGCATGGATCGGCAGCGCATCCTCCACACCGGCGACCACCGGTTCGCCCTGCTCGTCGAAGAATGGGTACTGCGCACCGTCATAGGCGACGACGACACTATGGCCGGAGCACTCGGCCACCTGCTCTCTGTCGCCTCGCTCCCTTCCGTCAGCCTGGGCGTCATTCCTCTCGGCGCACCGCGTGGTTCCGGGTGGCCCGTCGAATCGTTCACCATGTACGACGACGCACAGGTGAACGTGGAACTCGTCTCCGCACACCTGACCGTCACCCAACCCGGCGAGATCGCGGACTACGCGAAGGCGTTCGCCGAGCTGTCCGCCATCGCCGTGTACGGCACACAGGCCAGATCGCTCATCACCGCCGCCATCGACGCACTCGGGTGATCGCTGCGCAAGCTCATGCAAGTCCGTGGATCGGCAACCCGCTGTCTCCATACGGTCGTTGCACCGAGAGGCGATCGGACGTGGAGGCGACGCATGGAGACCCGGAAGCCGCAGGATTACGGCCTGACCGAGCTGCCTGCCGAACCCTCCGCCGTACCTGGCTGTGCCGCGTGTCTGCCACTGGCCGTTGCCAGACAGAACGCCCGCTCCACCGGTGACTACAGTGCCGTATCTGACGTGAATGTAGAGCTGCGTAAGCATCAAGCAGCGACACACACGTCATGAGCAAGGAAACGGGCTCAAGTCTCTATGCCAACCGGCCCTTGATGACCATGCGCGTCTCTCGTGACTCCGGGCGTACGTGGGGGCCTGAGCAGATCGTGTTCACCACAGATGACCTGCCGGCCCTGCTCACTGCCGATTGGCCGCCCTGCCGGTGCCGCCGCTGCAACGAAATGGGCAGGCGCCCCGGTCGTTGAGGGGTCTCCCTCTCCTCCCCCTTGAACTCCCGCTCGACCCGGGCGGCGGCGGTCAGCCATGGCCGCGATCAGTTGAGCAGGAAGGTGCAGTGATGCTGAACGGAAACGACCTGTACGCACTCGACATCAACGGGGCCTCGTTCGTGAAGGCATGCGGAGGCCCCTGCACCGAAGGCTGCGTAACCCTGGCACGGATCGGCGACGACGCCTGGGCCCTCGGTGACAGCAAGCGGCCCGACGCACAGCCGCTCCGCTTCACCACGGAGGAACTGGACGCGGTCGGCATCGACCCAACGCGCTTCGGACTGAACGTCTGACCCTCCCCTCCCCACCAGCCGGGCCGGAGCCACCCCTCGTCCTCGGATCCGGCCCGGCTCGCACGTCTCGAACGGGATCGACTGGTGCACCACCACGGCTACCTCTGGACCGGCCCCAAAGAGCGCTTCGATAACGAGGCCCTACGGCGGCCTCCGCACCCTGAGCCCCCACCCCCACCGGCCCCCAACGACCTCACCGGGGAACGCTTGCTCCAGCGCTACCGCGAGGTGGCGACGGAGTTCCTCACCTGCGACCTGCCGCCCCTGGAGACGGCGTACTGGCTCGTCAAGCCGCGCTCGCTCGTGCGCGGCACCTGGGGCGAGGCGAAGGAAGCAGCCGCCTGGCTCGGAGAGCGGCTGGCCGAGTACGGGCATCGGTTCGCCTGTGCATACGGCCGTGACCCCGCCTGGCCGGCCCACCTGGTCGACTCCGTCGCCCAGCGACTCGCCACGGGAGCCGACGCGTCGTACGGCCTCTACCTCGAACGCCCCGCGTACCTGTCGCTGGCCGTGGTGACCTGCTCCCACGAACCGTTCGACGGCCACCCTGCGGTGTCCCCTCGGATGACCGTCACCACGTCGGCCGAGCCGACACCCCACCGTCCACCACCAGGTCATGCCCGGTGACCCAGGACGCCAGCCCCGACGCCAGGAACACACACGCGTCCCCCACGTCCTCAGGCCGCCCCAGTCGCCCCGTCGGCGCCGACCGCTCCCACCGCCGCACCCCCTCCGGCCACGCCTTCTCCAGCCCTTCCCGGTGGATCAGCCCGGGCGAGACCGTGTTGACGCGGATGTCGAAGGGGCCGTACTCCAGGGCGGCCGAACGGGCGTGCATCACAACTGCCGCCTTGGCGGCGGAGTAGTGGGCGTGCAAGGGCGCCGGATGCGTCGCCTCGATGGAGGCGATGTGGGTCACCGAGCCGCCGCCCTCCTGCTCCCGCATCACCTCGGCCGCGGCCTGCGTACACGCGAACACGCTCGACAGGTCGGTGTCCACGACCGCCCGCCACTCCGCCACGGTCATGCCCGGCAGCTCCCGCGTCGGTTGTACGCCCGCGTTGTTGACCAGCGCGGTCAGTCGCCCGTCACCCCAGTCGGCGGCCTCCCGCACCACGCGTCGGCAGACGTCCTCCCCGGTCAGATCCCCCCGCACGACGAGCGCCCGCCCACCCGACTCCCGGATACGGGAAGCCACTTCCCCCGCCGCCTCCACCGCCGTACGGCAATGCAGGACGACCGCCGCCCCCTCCTGCGCGAACCGCATGGCGATCCCGCGCCCGATACCGCCACCCGCACCCGTGACGAGGGCGACCTGTCCTTCGAGGAGTCCGCGTCCGGTCATGGACGGCACAGTGCCGCGATTCGCGCGGCCTCGGAGGGATAGCGCGCCGTCAGCTCCGCCAGGTCGCCGTGCTCGTAGCCCTCGTAGGTGAAACCGGGCGCCATCGTGCAGCCGAAGAAGGACCAGGAACCGCCCTCCGCCACCCGCGCCCCCATCCAGGTCCCGGCGGGAACGGTGAGCTGGATGTGCCGGCCCCGCAGGACGTCGGGGCCGAGCACGGCGGTGCGTGACGTGCCGTCGGGGGCGAGGAGGAGCAGTTCCAGCGGGTCGCCCAGATAGAAGTGCCAGACCTCGTCGGACGGCAGACGGTGCAGGGCCGAGAAGTCGTCCGCGGTGAGCAGGACGACTATCGCGGTCCCCTGCGGCCGTCCGTCGGGCAGCTCGGGCCCCGCCCAGGTCTGCCTGAACAGCCCGCCCTCTCGCGGGATCGGCTCCAGTGAGTAGTGCGCGACGAGGTCTTCGGGGGTCACGCCCGGAAGGCTACCTCCCGGGTCAGGAAGGCGAGTTGGGCCTTCTTCTCCGGGATGTACACGTCCGGGAGGTCGACCTCCGGCAACACGACCACCGGGCCGGCCACGAAGCCCTGCTTGAGGAAGCGGGCGATGGCCTTTTCATTGCGCACATCCGGGTCGACGACCACCCGTCGGCGGTCCAGGGTGCCGAAGACGTACGACGCGACGACGGCCAGCAGCACCGAGGTCCAGCCGGGCCGCGCGCCCCCGGGACCGGCGGGCGCCAGCAACAGGTGGATGCCGATGTCGCCCGGAAGGACCTCGTAGCACTCGCTGACCCGGTCCGCCTCCGGCTCGTACGTCTGGAGCACCGCCACCGGGTCCCCGTCCAGTGCCACGAGGAAGGCGTGGTGGGTGTCGAGGGTGTCCATGTGGGCGTAGATCCCGGCCACTTGGTCCCTGGTCAGGCCGTTCATGCCCCAGAAGGAGGCCCGTTCCTGGCTGACCCAGCCGTGCAGGAGGTCGGCGTCGGCGTGCGGGACGAGGGGGCGGATGCGGACGGTGCCGAATCCGTCGACGGCCTGCTCGTGGACTGCTGCGGACGGCTCAGACATCGGATTCCTTCTCGAACTCGGTGAAATCGGTGACGACCGGGACCAGATCTCCCCCGACCCACAGGGGGAGCTGGTCGCGGTGGTGGGGCGTGGCGGGGATGCCGGACGCGCCGAGCGGGACCACCCAGCGGCTCGCCTCGCGGTCGGCCAGGTCCCAGACGTAGCGGGCGGCGGGTCCGCGCGCGCTCAGGTCGGTGAGGCCGGGCACGGCGGAGGTGCACAGCACGCAGTCGTGGTCGCCGGAGAGGCCGGGTCCGTCGTACGGGCCGGTGGGGAGCGCCCGCCACGGGGCGAGGCGGTGGGTGTCGCCCCAGGTGCCGGTGAACTGCCCGGCGGACGCGGCGGCCACCTCCTCGACCGCCTCGCGGACGATCTCGGCGCGGTCGATGCCGTACAACTCCTCGGCGCGCAGCAGGTGTTCCAGGGCGAAGCCGACGCGCGGGAGCAAGGCCAGCCAGGGGAGGAGGACCTCCGGGTAGGCGGGCGGGGCGGACAGCGCGGCGAAGGCCGGGTGCGCGGCGAGTCGCCGGACGACCGCACCGCGCACCGCCGCGTACCCGGCCGCGGCCACGCTGTCCGCGTCCATGCGGCGGTCCCAAACGAGGAGGGTCCGGCGGATGCGGGCAGCCTCGGGGCTGAGGGTTTCGAGAGCGTGCAGCATCCCCAGCAAGGGTTCCGCGGAGGCGAGTTGAGTGTCCATGTGGATCGCCGGCATGTCGGCGGCCGACCACTGGTCCTTCTCGCCCAGCAGGGCCGTGATGCGGTCGGCGCGATGGGGCGGGGCGAACTCGACGCCCAGGGGTGCGGCGAGGCCGCGCTGGTTGGCCATGGCGGCGACGCCGTCGGTGAGGCCGCCGCGGGGCGTCTCGTGCCAGCCGCGCCAGTCGTGGCCTGGCTGCCAGGCGGGCACGAGCCGGGTGCGGTTGGCCTCGGAGCGCACCGGCACCTTCCCGGCGACGCGGTGCAGCAGGCCGCCCTCGGTGTCGGCGGCCTGGACGACGTTGACGGGCTCGGCCCACAGGTCGACGGCCCGGTCGACGTCGGTGACGCCGCGGGCGCGGAGGAGGGGGAGGAGGGCGCTGAAGCCGAGGTCGGCGGTGACGCGGGGCGGGTAGCGGAGGGTGACGGCGAGGGGGCCGTCGGCCCGGACATGCCCAGCGGAGAAACCTTCCTGCAACTCTTCGGGCAGCCCGTCCTGCGACCCCTCGGGCAACCCCTCGGACAGCCCGTCCGGCACCCCCTCGGGCAACCCTTCCGGCCCCCCGATGATCACCGGCCCCCGCTCCGTCTCGATCACCTCGACCTCGGCCGGCTCCTCCCCCGCGACCTCCACGACCTCGGTGTGCCGCACCGCCCGCCGCCAGACCCCGTCCGGGTCCAGGGCCTCCACGCCCGCCCCGGTGCGCCGCAGCCGCTCCCGGTACAGGTCCTGGTAGTCGGCCATGGCGTTGGTGATGGCCCAGGCGACCGTGCCCGTGTGGCCGAAGTGGGCGATGCCGGGGACGCCGGGGACGGCCAGGCCGACGACGTCGAACTCGGGGCAGGAGAGGTGGATCTGCTGGTAGACCCCTGGCTCCTCGATGAAGCGGTGCGGGTCGCCGGCGATGATCGCGTGTCCGGTGACGGTCCGTTCCCCGCTCACCAGCCAGCCGTTGCTGCCGGAGGTCGCGGGCCCGTCGGCGGCGAACAGCCCGACAGCGTCGGCGCCGAGATGCCGTACGACCTGCTCACGCCAGAGCTTGGCCGGGAAGCCCGCGAAGAGGATGTGGATGCCGAGCCAGATGCCGAGCGGGGTCCAGGGTTCCCAGCGGCCGGGGGCGAGCCCGGCCTGCGCGAACTCCGGGCTGCGGCGGGCGCCTTCGGCCAGACTCTCGTTGACCCCGTCGACGTACGCCCGCACCCACTCCGACGTCTCCGGGTCCCGTCTCTCCAAGGCGTCGAAACAACGTCTCGCCGTGTCGTCGAGGCGGGCCCGTCTGACGAACCGGTCCCAGGGCAGGGCCTCGGCGCCGAGGAAGGACGCGGACGTGCCCTGGGACCGGTGCCGCTCCACCTCCAACTGCCAGGCCCGGTCCAGGGCGGTGACGCGGCCCTGGACCCGGGCGAGTTCTCTCGCTCCGTCGGCACGGAGATGCGGTATGCCCCAGGCATCACGGAAGATCTCGCCGGTCACCTGTGCCCCTCCTTTGCTTTAGGTTAGGCTTCCCTAAGTTATTGGTGCGGGAATCGTACGCGAAAGGTGAAGACACCATGGGGCAGGGGCACGGCTGGGAGGGCGCGGTCCTGAAGCTGCTGCGCGCCAAGGACTTCGTGTTCACGGTGACGGGCGCCGAGGACGTCACGCCGCAGTACCGCCGCGTCCACCTCAAGGACGGCGGCATGCTCGCGGTGACCGGCGTCCATCCCACCATGTGGGTCCGCCTGTGGTTCGACAACGCGGGCAAGCCGCACCAGCGCGCGTACACCCTGGTCGACGCGGACCCGGAGGCCGGCACCTTCAGCCTGGAGTTCGCCCTGCACGAGGGGTGCGCGAGCGACTGGGCGCGGGCGGCACAGCCCGGCGACACGATCGAGGCGACCGTCCACGGCACGGACTTCGCCCAACCCGACCCGGCCCCCTCCCACGTCTTCGCCATCGCGGACACGGCCTCCCTCCCCGCCCTCAACTCCCTCCTCTCGGCCCTGGACTCCGCGCCGGCGACGGTGTGGTTCGAGGGCGAGCGGGACGGCCTGCCCTTCCGGACGGCCGAGGCCCGGCACGACGTACGGACCCTGCCCAGGCGCGACGCCGGGGCCCACCTGGTAACCCAGGTGAAGGAGGCCCTGCCCGACCTGCTCAAGGGCACCGATGAGCCGTACGTCTGGATCGCCTGCGACACGGCGACGACCCGCGCCCTGACCTCCTACGTCCGCAAGGAACTGGGCCTGCCGAAGCAGCGGGTGAACGCGCTGGGGTACTGGCGCCCCTGACCGGGCAGGGACGCGGACCCCTTGCGCGTCCCTGCCCCCGCGCGCGTACGGTCGGTGCGCGCGGGATGATCGGGGTCATGGACGTCACCCTGCATCTCGCCCAGGACCCCGAGGCCGACGCACTCCTCGGCCGCAGCCCGCTCGCCGCACTGGTCGGCATGCTGCTGGACCAGCAGGTTCCGATGGAGTGGGCGTTCAAAGGTCCCCGTACGATCGCGGACCGGCTCGGCGCGGACGACCTCGACGCGCACGACATCGCGGCCCAGGACCCCGACGCCTTCGTGGCCCTGCTGTCCGAGAAACCGGCCGTGCACCGCTACCCGGGCTCCATGGCCAAGCGGATCCAGCAGCTGTGCCAGTACCTCGTCGAGCACTACGACGGCGAGGCCGAGCTCGTCTGGAAGGGCGTCGCCGACGGACGTGAACTGCTGCGCCGTCTGGAGGACCTGCCCGGCTTCGGCAAGCAGAAGGCCCAGATCTTCCTCGCCCTCCTCGGCAAGCAACTGGGCGTGCGCCCCGCGGGCTGGCAGGAGGCCGCGGGTGCCTACGGCGAGCCGCAGGCCTTCCGCTCCGTCGCCGACATCACGGGCCCCGAGTCCCTGACCAAGGTGCGCGCGCACAAGCAGGAGATGAAGGCGGCGGCCAAGGCGGCGAAGGCGGCGCGGAAGTAGGCAGCGCGGCAGCGGCCCCCGGCCACGGCGAGCGGCCGGCCGTCAGCCGACTGGACCGCCCCGAATGGCGGGCGGAACGGGGACGTTCCCAGCATGGAGCATGACCGAGTCACCGGGTGGCCCCCTCGGGGGCCGGGACTATGACGACCGGCGGGTTCATGCGGGGCATCCGCCCGGGGCGGGGGCGGCGCGGGAGGCCGAGCCCGCCTTCGAGGGGCCCCTGCACGTCCTGTCCCGGGCCGCCTGGCAGGTCGTGCTGGGCACCGGGGTCTGCTCGCTGGTGCTGGGCATCCTGGTCCTGGTCTGGCCGGATGCCCCGCTCTTCGTCTCCGCGGTCCTCTTCGGCCTCTACCTCCTGATCAGCGGCGTCTTCCAGCTGGTCTCCGCGTTCGGCACGCACCGGACGACCTCGCTGCGGGTGCTGGCCTTCGTCAGCGGCACCGTGTCGGTCCTCCTCGGTCTGTTCTGCTTCCGCCGCCCGATGCAGTCGATCCTGCTGCTCGCCCTGTGGATCGGCATCGGCTGGCTCTTCCGCGGCGTCACCCAGACCCTGGCCGCCGCCTCCGACAAGTCCATGCCGGCCCGCGGCTGGCAGATCTTCCTCGGCATCGTCACCGTCGTCGGCGGAATCGTGCTGATCGACTCCCCGATCGAGTCGGTCACCGTACTGATGCTGCTCGGCGGGTGCTGGCTGGTGGCGGTCGGTGTCGTCGAGATCGTCATCGGAATCCGGATGCGCAAGCGGGCGCGCCAGGTCCCGCACGAGCTGTGAGACGCGCCGCGGATCAGTACGCCGTGCGGGCGTATCTCACCCCGAACGGGATGAACGCCGTGCGGCCCCCGGGGAGATGACCTTCCGTGAGTACCGCGAGTACCGCACGCCGCCGCTCGCGCAGCCGCGCCTGGCTGCGGGTCCTCGTGCTGCTGCTCGCGCTTCTGGTGCCCGGCGCGCACGCCCAGGCGCACGCCCTGCCCGTCGTGGCGGGCGCCCCCGGCGAGGTCGCCGAGCATGACGTCCTCGACACGGCCCTGCGGCCGGCGGCCCGCGGCGACCGGCGCAGCGCCGTACGGCCGGCACGGTCGGGTACCGGCCCGCAGCCGAAGCCCGCGCGATGCGTCCGGGCAGGCCTGACGCCTGCCGCGCCGCCACGGCCGCCGTACCTCACGCACATCGTGCGCACCGTGGTCCTGCGCTGCTGACAGACCCCCGCGACGAGGTCAGTCAGTACGGCACAAGGAGCCACAAGGAGCACAGCCATGCCCACCGACCACTACGCCGTCCTGCGCGCCCTGCTGCGCGCGGAATCCGTACGCAACACGCCGAAGCCGCAGCCGCAGAAGGAGAAGCCGCAGCACGCCCCGAAGGAACGGGGGCGCGGCTGACACGGGCGCGGCGGAGGCGGGCTCCCACCGGGTCCACCGGTCTGCGGGTCTACCGCCTCCGCCGCGCCGTGCCGAAGACCGACCGGGTGATCTCCCGCCCGATCTGCGAACCGAGCGACCGGGCGAGGGACTTGAACATGCCGCTCCCGACGACCTGCTCGACGACGGAGGACTGCTCCTTCTGCTCCTCCCGCTCCTTGTGCCGGCCCCTGCGCTCCCCGGCCGCCGTGGCCTCGCGCATCTCGTCCGGCCCCTTCGCGCCGCGGGACGCGTGGAGCCGCTCGTACGCCGACTCCCTGTCCACAGCCTGTGCATACCGCCCGTACAGCGCGGACGCCGTCACCGCCCGCTCCAGCGCGCCGGCCTCGACCGGCCCCATCAGCGACTCGGGGGCCCGCAGCCGGGTCGCGGCGACCGGTGTCGGGGCGCCCTTCTCGCTGAGCACCGTCACCACGGCCTCGCCGGTGCCGAGGCCGGTGAGGAGTTCCTCCAGGTCGTACGCCGAGTTGGGGAAGGTCTTCACCGTGGCCTTGAGCGCCTTCTGATCGTCCGGCGTGAAGGCGCGCAGTGCGTGCTGGATGCGGTTGCCGAGCTGGCCGAGCACATCGGCGGGGACGTCCTTCGCCGTCTGCGTCACGAAGAAGACGCCGACCCCTTTCGAGCGAATCAGCCGCACGGTCTGCGCGATCGAGTCCAGGAAGGCCTTGGACGCGTCGTCGAACAGCAGATGCGCCTCGTCGAAGAAGAACACGAGCTTCGGCCTGTCGGCGTCCCCGACCTCGGGCAGGTCGTGGAAGAGGTCCGCGAGCAGCCACATCAGGAACGTCGAGAACAGCTGCGGTCTGTCCTGCACGGCGGCCAGTTCGAGGACCGACACGACGCCCCGCCCGTCGGGTGCCGTCCGCAGGAACTCGCTCGTGTCGAACTCCGGCTCCCCGAAGAAGTCCGCCATGCCCTGCGCCTCGAAGGCGGTCAGGGAGCGCAGGATCACCCCGGCGGTGGCGGTCGAGAGCCCGCCGATGTTCCTGAGCTCTCCCTTGCCCTCGTCGGAGGTGAGGAAGGCGACGACCGCCCTGAGGTCCTTGAGGTCGACCAGCTCCAGGCCCTTGGTGTCGGCGTAGTGGAAGATCAGGCCGAGGGACTGCTCCTGGGTCTGGTTGAGCCGGAGCACCTTGGACAGCAGGACCGGGCCGAAGCTGGTGACCGTGGCCCGTACGGGAATGCCGTGGCCGATGCCCCCGAGGGCGTAGAACTCGGCGGGGAAGCCGGTCGCCGCCCACTCCTGGTGGACCTCGGCGGCACGCGAGCGCACCTTGTCGTTCGCCTGGCCCGGCGCCGCGACCCCGGACAGGTCGCCCTTGATGTCCGCCAGGAACACCGGCACACCCTGCGCCGACAGCTGCTCGGCGATCAGCTGGAGCGTCTTGGTCTTGCCGGTACCGGTGGCGCCCGCGACCAGGCCGTGCCGGTTCAGCATGGGCAACGGCACCCGGACCTGCGCGTCGGGCAGGCACCGGCCGTCCCAGAGCAGGGCGCCCAGATCGAGGGCGGGGCCGCCGAAGGCATACCCGGCGGCGATCTCCAGGGCCTCCTGCGGCAGCGCGGCGGCAGTGCCCCGCATCTCGGGAGCCCCGGCCGACGACACGGTCGCCGGCCCGCCCTTGGCCCTGCTCTCTCGCTCGCTCATGCCAGACCTCCGCCCACTGAAATTCCGACCTATCCCCGTTCGGAGCAACCCGTCGCAGCACCCCGCCGCCCCGTCGATCTGGCCGTCGCCGTCTCGATCTTTGCCGTTTCATTCCGTTTGCCCCGGTTTTTCCAGCGTCGCACTGCGCCGCCATGGCTGCGCCCGGAAGGTCTTGACCGGTAGGCTTTCCGTGTGATCTTCAAGCGCATCGGAAACGGCCGGCCGTACCCCGACCACGGCCGGGAAAGCACCCGGCAGTGGGCGGACGTCGCGCCGCGCCCGGTCCGCCTCGATCAGCTCGTGACGACCAAGGGCCAGCTCGATCTGGAAACCCTGCTCGCCGAGGACTCGACGTTCTACGGCGACCTCTTCGCGCACGTCGTGAAGTGGCAGGGCGACCTGTATCTGGAGGACGGCCTGCACCGCGCGGTGCGCGCGGCGCTCCAGCAGCGCCAGGTGCTGCACGCGCGCGTCCTCGAACTGGACTGAACCCGGGCCGGCCCGCTCCCGGGCGCCACTTGTTGACCCTTTCGGGTTGGACCGGGCGGCATCGAATGATCATCTAGTAGGCATTGCCGCTCGGGCGCACTACGCTGCGCCCATGAGCATGCTGACTCCCCCGGGCATGGGCGGCCAGTACCGGATCAAGGGGGACAAGTACCCGCGAATGCGCCGTCCTCGGCGGCGCGGCAGGCTCGTCGTCCTCACCGTCGCCTCGGCCGCCGTACTAGGCATGATCGGCTGGGGCACTCTGCAGCTCATCGATGTCTTCACCGACGGCGGAAAGGCCTCGGCGGCCGGTCCGAAGGCCGACTGCGGGTCCCGGGCCACGCCCTCGGCCACCGCGGCGGCGGCCCTGCCCAAGCCGGGCGGGATCACCGTCAACGTCTTCAACGCCACGACCCGCAGCGGCCTCGCCAAGCAGACCGCGGACGAGCTGAAGAAGCGCGGCTTCAAGATCGGCGACGTGGGCAACGCGGCCAAGGAGTTCGACAAGAAGGTCAAGGGCACCGGGCTACTGCTCGGCCCGTCGTCGTCCCTGGACACCGCGCTGCCCGTCCTCGGCACCCAGCTCGGCACCGCGGAGCGCCGCACCGACGCCGCGCGCAAGGGCCCGGCCGTCGACCTGATCATCGGCAACGGCTTCAAGGAGCTCGCGAAGAAGGCCGACGCCGACAAGGCGCTGGCCACGCTGGCCAACCCCGAGCCGACGCCCACCGGCAAGAAGAGCTGCTGAGGGAGAGCAGGGCCCTTAAGCCTCGTGGAGCCCGTTCGGCAGCCCGGCAGGGCTACTCGGCGGCGCCGTACAGGCGGTCCCCTGCGTCCCCGAGCCCCGGCACGATGTACCCGTGCTCGTTGAGGTGGTCGTCGACGGCGGCCGTCACGACCGTCACCGGGGTGCCCGCGAGCTCGCGTTCCATGAGCTCGACGCCCTCGGGGGCGGCCAGCAGCACCACGGCCGTGACGTCGTCGGCGCCGCGCTTGATGAGCTCCTGGATCGCCGCGACCAGCGTGCCGCCGGTGGCGAGCATCGGGTCCAGGACGTAGACCTGACGGCCCGAGAGGTCCTCCGGCATGCGCGAGGCGTACGTGGAGGCCTGGAGCGTCTCCTCGTTGCGGATCATGCCCAGGAAGCCCACCTCGGCGGTCGGCAGCAGCCGGACCATGCCGTCCAGCATGCCGAGGCCGGCGCGCAGGATCGGCACCACGAGGGGGCGCGGGTAGGAGAGTTTGACGCCGGTGGTGCCGGTGACCGGGGTCGTGATGTCGACCGCTTCGGTGCGCACGTCCCGCGTGGCCTCGTAGGCGAGCAGGGTGACCAGTTCGTCGGCGAGCCGGCGGAAGGTCGCGGAGTCGGTGCGCTGGTCGCGCAGCGCGGTGAGCTTGTGGGCGACCAGGGGGTGGTCGACGACGTGGAGACGCATGTCCACAACAGTAACCGGGCCCGGTATGCCCAGCGTCCTCACACGCAGCAACCCCAGGGCCATCACTTAACCCTTGCGCTGGCATCAAACCGCCCATCGGAGGGAAAGTGGGAGGGACGTACCGGGGGTGATGTGCCGATGCCTGACCGTGAGTCCCCGGCGGACACCGCGCAGGAGGAAGCCGACTCCGCGCGTCGCCGCCGCCGGGCGCAGTTCCTGCGGGAGCTCGCCGAAGCCCGCGCGCTGCGGGACCGCGTCCAGCCACGCCGCGCCAAGGCGGCCCGGCTGCGCCACGCCATGCGCATGCGAACGTTCCGCTGGTAGGGCGAGGCACCGGGGAAGATCCGCCCCCTTCGGGGGCGTTGAGGTGGTGAGCGTGCGTGGACACCTGGAAAAGCCGCGTACGATCCGCACGTGGCGGCAACGAGTGT
The DNA here is from genome assembly GCF_045162795.1 of Streptomyces sp. NBC_01017. Lineage (NCBI taxonomy): Bacteria > Bacillati > Actinomycetota > Actinomycetes > Kitasatosporales > Streptomycetaceae > Streptomyces > Streptomyces sp. NBC_01017. The sequence goes on along the minus strand of NZ_CP108683.1, from coordinate 5,727,771 downwards.
GCTGGTGAGTCCTTCACGGACGTGCTCGCGGACCCCCTCGGGACGACGCGATCAAAACTGCCGGACACAGGGAGCCGAAGACGTCCCCTGAACGCCTTGTTTCTGCCACGATTCCGAGTGGGTGGGCTCGGAGCACAGCTCTCCCCGCCCCCAACCTCCGCCGGGGGGACCCCCAACCGGCACGCCTATGACCAGTGGGAGAGTCACGGTGTACTTCGCCGCACTGCTCGCGCGCACCGAAGACGGGTGGGAAGCGAGCGACACAGAGCTCGACGATGTGGAGACCCTGTCGGATCTGGCCGAACTGGCCCGTGAAGCCTCGCCCGAGGACGACACGGTGCTGGTGCTCATCGAGCAGGAGGACGCCTGGTTCGGCGTCGTCCGCATCGACGGTGAGGACGACCCGCGTATCTACGTCTCGGACGCCGCCGCCGCTGCCCGCAGCAGCTACGGCGAGATCCTGCTCACCGACGAACTGCTCGGCAGGGAGCCCGGCGACGACAGCGCCGACCTGGACTCCCTCGACCTCGACGGCACGGAGGAGCCCGACGGCGACTCCGATGACGACGAGGAGGGCGGCGGCGCGGACGCCGTCCCGCACAGCCCCGTCGGCGACAGCGAGATCCTCGACGACCTCGGCGTCGGCGTGAAGGAACTCAAGGCCCTGGACGCCGAGGACGCGCTGGGCGCGATCGCCGAGGCGCTGGGCGCCTCGGAGGTGTTGGAGACCGTCCGCTGACCCGTTCGACGGGGTCGGCACCCGAGGGGCCCGAGGTGCCTGAGGAATCCGAAGTGCCCGACCCCGTACGCGACCGCTGGCGGGCCGCGATGCGGCTCGCCCTGGACCAGGCCGAACGGGCCGTCCGGGGCGGGGACGTCCCCGTCGGCGCCGTCGTGCTGTCCGCCGACGGCACGACCGTGCTGGGCGTCGGCCACAACGAGCGCGAGGCGACCGGCGATCCGACCGCCCACGCGGAGATCCTGGCGATCCGCAAGGCTGCCGCGCAGGTCGGCGAATGGCGGCTGTCCGGCTGCACGCTCGTCGTCACGCTGGAGCCCTGCACGATGTGCGCGGGCGCCATCGTTCAGTCCCGGGTCGACCGGGTCGTCTACGGCGCCCGGGACGAGAAGGCCGGCGCGGCGGGCTCCCTGTGGGACGTCGTGCGCGACCGGCGGCTCAATCACCGGCCCGAGGTGATCGAGGGCGTGCTCGCCGAGGAGTGCGCCCGGCTGCTCACGGAGTTCTTCCGGGATCGGTGATCCGAGCTCGGCGAATACCGATTTCGGAGCAGGCCGGGGCGTGCTGTAAGGTCTCCCTCGGTAGCGTGTCCGAGCGGCCGAAGGAGCTCGCCTCGAAAGCGAGTGTGGCGCAAGTCACCGAGGGTTCAAATCCCTCCGCTACCGCTGAAGAAGGGCCCCGTCGTCAGACGGGGCCCTTCGTGCTGTTGATCTCCCGAGAGGCGCGAAGGTTACACTCACCGCCGGTAACACGGGGCCCTTTCGGCTCTTTCGACACGTTCGGCGCAGCAGACACAGTCAGAAACAGCAGCCACAGGGGAGGCCGCGATGGCGGTGAATTCGAAGAAGGTCGCCGTCTATGTGGTCGTGGTCTTCGCGCTCTACGTGATCATCACGGACCCGGCCAAGGCCGCCGACTACGTGCAGATAGGGTTCGAGGGCATATCGGACGCCGCCCAGGCCATCGGCGACTTCATGACGTGGATCGCCAACGGTGGCGACAGCTAGGTCCTGCCGCAGGGAGTACTCATGATCCGCCACCTGGTCCTCTTCAAGCTCAACGAGGGCGTCGAGCGCGACGACCCGCGGGTCGTGGAGGGCGTCGAGGCCTTCCGCTCGCTGGAGGGCAAGATCCCCGAGCTGCGGCACTGGGAGCTCGGCTGGAACTTCAGCGACCGCCCCATCGCCTACGACTTCGCCATCAACTCCGCCTTCGAGGACGCCGCCGCCCTGCGCACGTACGCGGAGCACCCCGAGCACCAGGCGGGCGTCACGCTGTGGCGGGAGTTCGCCACCTGGGTGATCGCCGACTACGAATTCTGAGCCACGGCCCCCCGGATCCTCCCGGAACCCCCGCAGCCCTCCGCCGGAACGGCGGGGGGCTTTCGCGTGTCTTGCGCAGCGTTCCATCCCCAACACGGGATTATGCGGTACTTGAACACAATGAACTGTCTTGTGATGCTATGACCGCTTTTGACGGATGAGTTGATGGATCACGAGGTGGAGTTGACCGTGCCGGCCAGTACTGCGCCTCAAGTCCCGACCCAGGAGGACACCCCCGCGTCCCCGCCGCCCCGCAGCCGCGGTGCCGACACCCGGGCGCTGACACAGGTGCTCTTCGGGGAGCTCAAGGACCTGAAGCCGGGCACGCCGGAGCACAACCGCGTGCGCGGGGCGCTCATCGAGGCCAACCTCCCGCTCGTGCGCTACGCGGCCGCCCGCTTCCGCTCCCGCAACGAGCCGATGGAGGACGTGATCCAGGTCGGCACGATCGGGCTCATCAACGCCATCGACCGCTTCGACCCGGAGCGGGGCGTGCAGTTCCCGACGTTCGCCATGCCGACCGTCGTCGGCGAGATCAAGCGGTACTTCCGGGACAACGTCCGCACGGTCCACGTACCGCGCCGGCTGCACGAGCTGTGGGTCCAGGTCAACAGCGCGACCGAGGACCTCACCACCAGCTTCGGGCGCACCCCCACCACCTCCGAGATCGCCGAGCGGCTGCGCATCACCGAGGACGAGGTGCTGTCCTGCATCGAGGCCGGACGCTCGTACCACGCCACCTCGCTGGAGGCCGCACAGGAGGGCGACGGGCTGCCCGGACTGCTGGACCGCCTCGGCTACGAGGACCCGGCCCTGGACGGCGTGGAGCACCGGGACCTGGTGCGGCACCTGCTGGTCCAACTCCCCGAACGCGAGCAGAGAATCCTTCTTCTGCGGTACTACAGCAACCTCACCCAATCGCAAATCAGTGCGGAACTCGGGGTCTCCCAGATGCACGTTTCGAGGCTACTCGCGCGTAGCTTCCAGCGACTGCGTTCGGCGAACCGGATCGACGCGTAACCGCAAGCAGGATCGAGTCGTAACCGTCGCGAGCGAATCGCCCACCAGGGCGGATCCCGACAGTTGTCCGTTGAAAAACCGTCAGACCCCGTTTATCCAGGGCGGATTCAAGTCTCACATGTCGACATGTCACTACAGCGTGTTGCCGACATGTGACATTCTTCGGGAAGCGCGTTTGCCGTGGCTTCGGCTCCGGTATTCAGGTGAAGGCTGGCGTTCCTCGTTCGGAGCGTTCGTCACGACCGTCCCGCGACCCAAAGGGGGTGGCATGTCCGCAGACCAGGGCAGCTCGAAGGTGCTCACGCTCACAAAGAGCGAGTCCGCGCCCGACGCCGTTCTCGACGACGTCACGGCTCTGGAGGCCGTCCCGGCCCAGGCCCTCCCGGCAACCGATGTCCCGGCCGTCCCGGCCATCCCGGCCTCGGGTGACATCGACACCCGCACCCTGTCCCGCTCCCTGTTCCTGCGGCTCGCCGCACTGGACGAGCACAGCCCCGAACGCGCGTACGTCCGGGACACGCTGATCGAACTCAACCTCCCGCTGGTGCGCTACGCGGCCGCCCGCTTCCGCTCGCGCAACGAGCCGATGGAGGACATCGTCCAGGTCGGCACCATCGGCCTGATCAAGGCGATCGACCGCTTCGACTGCGAACGCGGCGTGGAGTTCCCGACGTTCGCGATGCCGACGGTGGTCGGCGAGATCAAGCGGTTCTTCCGCGACACCTCGTGGTCGGTGCGCGTGCCGCGCCGGCTCCAGGAGCTGCGCCTCGCCCTCACCAAGGCCAGCGACGAGCTCTCCCAGAAGCTGGACCGCTCCCCGACGGTGACCGAACTCGCCGCCGTGCTGGGCGTGTCCGAGGAGGACGTCGTCGACGGCCTCGCGGTCGGCAACGCGTACACCGCCTCCTCGCTGGACTCCCCGGCCCCGGAGGACGACGGCGGCGAGGGCTCCCTGGCCGACCGGCTCGGGTACGAGGACACCGCCCTTGAGGGCGTCGAGTACCGCGAGTCCCTCAAGCCGCTGCTGGCCAAACTCCCGCCCCGAGAGCGCCGGATCATCATGCTCCGCTTCTTCGCGAACATGACCCAGTCGCAGATCGGCGAGGAGGTCGGCATCTCCCAGATGCACGTCTCCCGGCTGCTGACCCGGACCCTGGCGCAGCTGCGCGAAGGCCTCATCTCCGACTGACCCCCGCTCCCCCCCTTCATATTTGACGGAGCGTCAGCCACCATGGCCCGATGCTTCGCCGGATATGGACGACCTCGACACCTGGCCGTCGGCGCACCGTGATCGGTGCTTCGGCGGCCGTCGTCTGCCTGGGCGGGGCGCCGGCCGCGTGCGGGGACGGCGGAGGCGGTGACGGGTATGTCGCGACGGGCGCGGCGGGCGGGCCGCCCCGCATCTCCGGTACGGCTGCCGTGCCGACGGGCGAGGTGACGCTGGTGCCGCTCGACGGGCCGAAGGGCGGCGAGGGTGGCGAGGGTGGCGACAACAGCGGTGGCAGCGGCGAGAGTGGCCGTAACTCCCCTGGCCAGGGCGGGAGTCAGGAGCCGACACCCGCTCTGGAAGCAGAGCGCGAAGGGACGGCGAGTCCCGGCAGTCCCCCGGGCGAATCCCCCGGCCGCGCGGTCACGCCGGCCGACCCGGCCGCCCCGCCCGGCAGTTCACCCGCACCCTCGACGCCCGCGACCACTCCCTCGCCCGCGAAGCTGACCGTGAGCGACCCCGTACGGGAGCCCGCTGACAAGCGCTGGTGCGAGAAGGTGACGCTCGACTTCCGCAACTCGGGCGGCACGGCCGTGCGTTCGGGCACCGTCACCTTCGGCACCCACATCATCGGCGCGCTCGGCATCGACTGGGCGACGATCGAGTCGTCGGAGGAACTCCCGGCGCCGATCAAGGCCGGCGCGCGCAAGGAGAAGAGCTGGACGGTGTGCGTCGAGTCCTGGCGGGTGCCGCTCGGCATGCACGTCGAGACGCAGGACGTCTCCGTCCAGTGGAACTAGGCCTGTCGCAGGGGCCGTAGGTCTACTTGAGTGCCAGCCAGGCGACCGCCGCGACGATCACCACGGCGGCGATCACGCCGACGATCAGGCCGATGCGGGGACCGCTCGAAGCCGCCTGCTGCCGACCGCCCTGCGGGCCCTCGTCGACGAACGCGCGGAACATCTGGGTGTTGCCTGCGGGGTCGTGGTTGCCCTGGGGGCCCTGGGTGTTAGCCATGGCCTGAGACCCTAGCGAATCCGCGCGTTCGGCCCAAGTGGGGGCTCCTGCCCTGCACAGGGGGTCACAGGACCCACGCGACCTGCACATTTACGGTCGCAATACTTGCCTTTGCCAAGTTTTTGCGGCCCGGCCACCCCGTTTGTTTGCCTGTAGCAACCAATTGCTTCTATGGTTGCCCTAAGCAACAAACGACGGAGGTGTGATGGCCGAGCAGGCGCAGTACGAGGAGCTGGTCCGTCAGTTCAGCGCCTTCGGCGCCGTGAAGCGGGAGATGGGGCGGGTCCTGCCAACCGACTGTCCCGCCGGTTCCGCCGCCGTCCTGACCTTGCTGAACCGCCACGGCGACATGCGCATGAGCAAGCTCGCGGAGTTGCTGGCCGTGGACATGTCGGTCACCAGTCGCCATGTCGCCCACATCGTGGAGCGCGGCTGGATCGAACGGTCCGCCGACCCGGCGGACAAGCGCTCACGCATCCTGCGCCTGACGCCCGAGGGCCTGGCACAGGTGGACCGGCTTTCGCGGTGCACCACGCAGATGCTCGCCGAGCGCCTGAGCGACTGGACCGATGACGAGGTCGCCCAGCTCACCCGGCTCATGGCGCGGCTGAGGTCGTCCTTCGACGAGTCCCCCCGTACACCCGCGATCACCCAGTAGGAAAAGGAATTTCATGGCAACGACCACACCAGCCGGTGTGCGGGCGCACGCCAAGCACTCAGCAGGTGCCTCCGCCGACGGCGCCCCGATGTCGCACCGGCAGATCATGGAGGCACTGACCGGGCTGCTGCTCGGCATGTTCGTCGCGATCCTGTCGTCGACGATCGTCTCCAACGCCCTGCCCGACATCATCAAGGACCTCGGCGGCGGCCAGAGCGCCTACACCTGGGTGGTCACCGCGTCGCTGCTGGCGATGACCGCGTCCACCCCGCTGTGGGGCAAGCTCGCCGACCTCTTCTCCAAGAAGCTCCTCATACAGCTGGCCCTCGTGATCTTCGTGGCCGGCTCCGCGCTGGCCGGTCTGTCGCAGAACCCGGCCATGCTCATCACGTTCCGCGCGGTGCAGGGCATCGGCATGGGCGGTCTGTCCTCGCTGGCCCAGATCATCCTGGCCGCGATGATCTCCCCGCGTGAGCGCGGCCGGTACAACGGCTACCTCGGCGCCACCTTCGCGACCGCGATGGTCGGCGGCCCGCTGATCGGCGGTGTCATCACCGACACCGACTGGCTCGGCTGGCGCTGGTGCTTCTACGTCGGCGTGCCCTTCGCAGTCGTCGCCCTGATCGTGCTGCAGCGCACCCTGCACCTCCCGGTCGTCCGCCGGAAGGTCAAGGTCGACTGGGCCGGCGCCTTCTTCATCACCGCCGCGGTCTGCCTGCTGCTGGTCTGGGTGACCTTCGCCGGCGACAAGTACGACTGGCTGTCCTGGCAGACCTACGCGATGACCGGCGGCTCGCTCGCGCTGCTGCTGATCTTCGTCTTCGTCGAGTCCAGGGCGAGCGAGCCGATCGTCCCGCTGCGCCTGTTCCGCAACCGCACCATCACGCTCGCCTCGCTGGCGTCCCTCTTCGTCGGCATCGCGATGTTCGCGGGCACGATCTTCTTCAGCCAGTACTTCCAGCTGGCCCGCAACGAGTCGCCGACCATGTCCGGTGTCCTGACGATCCCGATGATCGTCGGCCTGTTCGTCTCGTCGACCGTCTCCGGCCAGGTCATCACCCGCACCGGCCGCTGGAAGGCGTGGCTGCTCGCCGGCGGTGTGCTGGTGACGGCGGGCCTCGGGCTGCTGGGCACGATCCGCTACGACACCGAGTACTGGCACGTCGCGATCTTCATGGCCCTGCTGGGTCTCGGCGTCGGCATGATGATGCAGAACCTGGTCCTGGCGACCCAGAACCAGGTGGCCCCGAGCGACCTGGGCGTCGCCAGCTCGGTCGTGAACTTCTTCCGCTCCCTCGGCGGCGCCATGGGCGTCTCGGCCCTCGGCGCGGTCCTCAGCCACCGCATCACCCACTACGCCGAGGAGGGCATGACCAAGCTCGGCGTCCAGGGCGGCTCGTCCGGCCACGGCGAGATCCCCGACCTCGACGCGCTGCCCGGACCGGTGCGCACGGTCATCGAGAGCGCGTACGGCCACGGCGTCGCTGACGTCTTCCTGTACGCCGCGCCGATCGCCTTCCTCGCCCTCCTGTTCGCCCTGTTCATCAAGGAGGTCCCGTTGAAGACCAAGGGCGCCCTGGCCCAGGCAGCCGAGGGCACCGAGCCCGCGACGCCGGAGCCCGCCGAGGCCGCCGCGCCGGCCCCTGCGCAGGAGCGGGTGCCGAGCTGGGCCGCCGCCTCCTCCGCCTCCTCGGACACGGAGGCCGCTCCCGACGGCACCCAGAAGCTCGCCGCCGTCGCCACGGTGGCGCATGCCGAGGAGACCGGCGGTGCGTCGTCCGGCGGCGTCCCGGTCCGCGGCTTCGTGCGGGGCGCGGAGAGCGCGCCGGTGCCGCAGGCCGCCGTCACGCTGATCTCCCTGGCCGGGCGCCAGCTGGGCCGCTCGGTGGCACAGGGCGACGGCTCGTACGCGGTCGACGCGCCCGGCGCGGGCTCGTACGTCCTGATCGCCTCCGCCGACGGCTTCCAGCCGCAGGCCTCCACGATCGTCGTGGGCGGCGACGACCCGGTGGCGTACGACATCCTGCTCAGCGGCACCAGCGGCCTGACCGGTGTGGTCCGGGCCGCGGGGAGCGCGCTGGCCGTCAAGGACGCGATGGTGATCGTCACCGACGTGCGCGGCGATCTGCTGGCCACGGCGGCCACCGGCGAGCAGGGCGAGTTCAGCTTCGCCGAGCTGGTCCCGGGTGCCGTGACCGTCGCGGTGAACGCCGCCGGATACCGGCCGCGCGCCCTGCCCGTCGAGATCGGCGGCACCGGGGTCACCCGGGTCGAGGTCGACCTGGAGGCAGGTGCCCAGGTCCAGGGCGTCGTACGGGCGCCGCACGGCCCGCTGGCCGACGCGCGCGTCACGCTGGTGGACGCCGCGGGCAACGTCGTGGGCAGTGCCACCACCGGGCCGGACGGGGCGTACGCCTTCACCGACCTGGACGGCGGCGAGTACACGGTCATCGCGACGGGCTACCCGCCGGTGGCGACGGCCCTGACGGTCACCGGCCGCGGAGCCGACGACCACGACATCGAACTCGCCCACCCCGGCGAGTAGTCGAATGGCCCGGTCGCCAATCTCCCGTCGTCCGCCCGAAGGGCGGGCCGTGCGGCGTCTGGTGCGTGCAGCTGCAAGGCGGAGGAGGGCGTCGACGCATGCGTCGGCAACCGACGACAACGCGGCAGATGCGCGTGCCAGACGCCGCACGGCAGGCGGGAGATTGGCGACCGGGCCATGCCCCGGCCCGTGGCGGGCGGCGCGCTCTGAGCGGAGGTGCGCCGCCGCCGCGGGCCGGATTCTTTTGGGACTTTTCTGAGGGAGTACGTGAGATGGGACTGACCGCGAGGATCCGTACCCGGGACGGTTGGGCCGTGTCGCACGCGGTCGTGACGGTGACAGACATGACCGGAACGCAGGTGCTGCGGGTGGAGGCGGACGCGGAGGGGGCCGTACGGGACGCGAATCCGCTGCCTGCGGGGGCGTACACCGTCATCGTCACCGCCGTCGGGTACGCCCCCGCCGCCGCGAGCGCGATCGTCACCGCGAGCGGCCGGGCCGAGGTCGGCACGGTGACGCTGGCCCGGCAGGGCGGCACGGAACTGCCGCCGCCCGGGCCGTGGACGGTCGACCCGGCCCACTCCAGCGTGGCCGCCGTCGCCCAGCACCTAGGGATCTCCAGCGTGCACGGGCGGTTCACGGAGTTCGGGGGCTCGATCGAGATCGCGCCGGACGATGTGGCCAAGTCGCGGGTCGAGGCGGTGATCCGGGCCGACTCGATCGACACGGGGAACGGCATGCGGGACGGGCATCTGAAGTCGCCGGACTTCCTGGATGTGGAGAAGTTCCCCGAGATCACGTATCGCTCGACGGGAGTCACGGCTGCCGCGGGCACCGACCGCTGGACGGTGCACGGCGAGCTGACCATGCACGGTGTCGTACGGCCGGTGGACCTGGACCTCGCCTACCTCGGCACGGGCGCCGACCCCTGGGGCGGCACACGGGCGGCGTTCCGGGCGACGACCGAACTGCACCGGGACGACTTCGCCATGAACTACAACCAGGTCGTCCAGGCGGGGATCGCGGCCATCGGTACGACGCTCAGGGTCGAGCTGGACATCCAGGCGGTCCAGGGGGAATCCCTGCCGCAAGGGTAGGCACGCCAGGGTCAGGCCGAGAGGGCCGGCCGGCCCCTAGGCTGACCCCATGGCACCGAACATCGCGACCAACACGCGCGTTTCGCTCGAAGAGCTGCTCGACTTCGTACGGCCCCGTCACCGCGCCATCCTGCTGACCCGGCGGGCCGACGGCAGCGCGCAGGCCTCGCCGCTGACCTGCGGGGTGGACGACTCGGGGCGGATCGTCGTGTCCACGTACCCCGAGCGGGCCAAGACCCGCAACGCCAAGCGGGACCAGCGGGTCAGCCTGCTCGTGCTGAGCGACGACTGGAACGGGCCGTGGGTGCAGATCGACGGTTCCGCCGAGGTCATCGACTCGCCGGAGTCGGTGGAGCCGCTCGTCGAGTACTACCGCAACATCGCCGGGGAGCACCCGGACTGGGACGAGTACCGGGCGGCGATGCTGAAGCAGGGGAAGTCGATCATTCGGGTCACGCCGGAGAAGTGGGGGCCGGTGGCGACGGGCGGGTTTCCTGCGCGGCTCGTTGAGGGCGGCGCCTAAGGGGTGGGGCGCTGAGGGGTAGGGGGCTGAGGGGAGCTTCGCGCCACCATGGCCTCGATGCCTGCCACCAGTAGGTCCAGGGCGAAGCCGAAGTCCCTCTCCCACATCTCCTGCACCGTGTCGCCGCCCCGCGCCTCCATGAGTTCCGCGGACTCCTGGACGATGTCGGCGGCCTCCGGGGCCTGGGTGACCGTGCTCATGGCGTGCTGGAAGTAGTCGTCGGGGGTCATGCCGAACGCCGCGCTGCGGGCGATGAAATGGCCCTCGATCGTGCCGAAGCCGTACACGAACTGGAAGACGGCGGAGATGGCCGCGACCAGGCCGTGTGCCGGGAGGCCGGTCTTGCGGATGATCCGCTGGACCTGACGGGAGAAGGCGAGGCTGTTGGGGCCGATGTTGACGTACGTGCCGATCAGCGGCGACAGCCACGGGTGCCGGACCAGCAGGCCGCGGTACTCGCCGGCCAGCGCGCGCAGTTGGTCGCGCCAGTCCTCGTCGGTCTCCGGGTCGGGCAGGGTCAGCTCGCCGAACGCGGCGTCCAGGGCGAGTTCGAGGAGGTCGTCCTTGGTGTCGACGTACCAGTACACGGACATCGCGGTCACGTTCAGCTCGGCGGCCAGGCGTCGCATGGAGAACTTGGCCAGCCCGTCCGCGTCCAGCAGCCGTATGGTCACCTCGGTGATCCGGTCCCGGTCGAGGCCGGAGGGCTGCCCGCCGCCCCGTCCGCCACGACGTTCCTTGCCCTCAAGCCAGACGCTGGTCCGTGCGGACTGCCCGGCTGCCCTCACCATGGCGCACCTTCCTCGACTCCGTCACTGATCAAGATGCTAGGCGGCAACGCCCCCGTAGGGGCGCGGGGCTGTGTCGATGTGCGGCTCCGCCGCGTGGGCGCGATCAGCCACAACGAACCCGCAGTCGTCCCACAGCCCCTGTGTCCCGAGCTCTCAGGCGAACTCTGCCCGCTCAGCACGCCGAAGCAACGCCCACGCGACCAACCCCCCGAGCAGCACAGCCGACGCCCCCACCAACAGGCTGCTCTCCAGCCCGGACGAGAACGCGTCCAGAATCCGCCCCTTCTCGGCCTCGCCGTCCGCCATGGACAGCGCCGCCGGCAGGGACGTCGCCGCCACCGGAATCAGAGCCGCGAACCGCGAGTTGAGCAGCGCCCCCAGCACGGCGACCCCGAGCCCGGTGCCGAACTCCGCCACCGTCCCGTTGATCCCGCCGCCGACCCCGGCCTTCTCCGGCGGAATCGCGCTCATGATGGCGTGTGACATCGCCGGACTGGCGACCGCGGCACCGGTGCCGATGAGTACCAGCCCCAGCAGCGTGCCGGCGTAACCGCCGGAGGCCATCGTGGCGATGGAGGCCAGGCCGGCCGCCATGACCGCCATGCCGAGCCCGATGGCGAGCGGGTTCCCCAGTCGGGCCGACCACTTCGCCGCCACGCCGGTGAAGTTCAGCGCCACGATCATCAGGGCCAGCGGGGCCGTCCGCAGCCCGGCCTCCAGAGGCTCGTAGCCGAGCACGAACTGCATGTGCTGGGTGAGCAGGAAGAGCGACCCGCCCATGCCGAACGTGATGAGGATTCCGCCCGAGACCGCCCCTGTGAACTGCCGGTTCCGGAAGAAGTGCATGTCGATCATGGGGTACGGGATCCGGCTCTCCCAGTACGCGAAGGCGACCAGCACGACGACGGCCACGGCCGCCGTCACCAGGACGCGGCCCGACGCCCAGCCGTGTTCGGGCCCGGAGATGATCGCGAACACCAGGGAGGCCATGCCGATCGTGGAGAGCACGGCACCCACCAGGTCGGGGCGGTCTCCCTGCGGGTTCTTCGACTCCGGGACCAGCACCACGACGGCCACCAGGGCGAGCACCGCCACCGGGATGTTGATCAGGAAGATCGCGCCCCACCAGAAGTGGTTCAGCATGAAGCCGCCGAGCAGCGGACCCGCCGCGAAGCCCAGCGAGTTCACCGCGGCCCAGATGCCGATCGCCTTCGGCTGCTCCTCCGGCGTGAAGATCTGTATGGCCACGGCCAGGACGGTGGTCATCAGCAGGGCGCCGCCGACGCCCATCCCGGCGCGGGCCGCGATCAGCTGGCCCGTGGAGTCGGCGAGGCCGGCCACGAGCGAGCCGACGCCGAACAGGGCCAGGCCCGCGGCCAGCATCTTCTTGCGGCCGTAGCGGTCGGCGGCGCTGCCTGCCGTCAGCAGCAGACCCGACTGCACGAGCGAGTAGGCGTTGATCATCCACTGGATGTCGGAGGTGGCCGCGCCCAGCTCGCGGGTGAGCGAGGGGATGGCCACGTTCAGGACGGTGTTGTCGAGCACCACGGTGAGCACCGCGACGCACAGGACACCGAGGATCAGCCATCGCTGCGGGTGGCCGCCCGGCGCCGCGGGCTGTGGCACGGCCGGGGCCTGTTCCTGGGGGGACGTCGTCATGCTGTACACCGTAGAACAGATCCCATACACCGTACAACGCGAATTTCCGCCGCCCCGGAAACGCCGGAAGGGCGTACGGCCTCGGCGGCCGTACGCCCTTCCTCTGCGAGAACCGTCAGCTGCCGGTCTGCTGCGTCAGGTCGTAGAACGTCGACGAGCCGGCCGTCACCTGCTTGAAGTTGGCCTCGACCCACTCGGTGATCTGCGAGGACGTGCCGCTGCTGCTGCCGCCCATGCCGCCGCCGGAGCCGCTGGCGATGAAGTAGTGGATCTTTCCTTCGGTCACGTACTTCTTGAACTCCGCCAGCGTCGGGGACGGGTCGGTGCCGTTGAAGCCGCCGATCGCCATGACCGGGTCGCCGGTGGAGAGCTGGTAGCTCGCGGCGTTCTGGGCGCCGATGGCCGCGGCCACCCAGGTGTAGTCGCTCGCGTTCTTCTCCAGCAGGTCCTTGGCCTCGTCGCTGACGCTGGCGCCGTTGAGCAGGCCGCCCACGCCGCCACCGCCGCCCATACGACCGCCTTCACCCATCTGGCCGCCGCCCTGCTGGTTCTGGCCCTGGGTGTTGCCATTGCCATTGCCGTTCGGCCGGCCCTGGCCCGGCATACCGCCGCCCGGGAAGACGTTGCCGTTCTGCTGGTTCTGGCCGCCCTGCTGGCCCTGCCCCTGCTGTCCCTGCTGGCCCTGCTGGTTCTGGCCGGGCATGCCGCCACCGCCGGGGCCGCCGCCCATGCCGCCACCGCCGGGGCCACCGCCACGGCCGCCCGAGACAGCGGGCCCCGCCGTGACGATCGAGCCGGTGTGGCCTTCGTTCACCGTGGTGAGGGTGTACGCCGTCGGACCGGCCAGCGCCGCGACGAGGCCCAACCCGACGACCCCCATGGTGAGTTGACGCCCGAGCTTCGAGGCGAAGATCAGGCCCAGCGCCGCGGCCAGACCGCCGACCAGCACGACCCACTTCAGCCAGGGCAGGTAGTCGGAGGAGCGGTTGAGCAGGACGTAGCCCCAGACCGCGGTGGCCGTCATCGTGGCGGCCAGGGTCAGCGACGCCCACGCCTTGTCGCGCTTCTCCCAGAGCAGCGCCGTGCCCATGCCGATCAGCGGGGCGATGTAGGGGGCGAGGGCCACCGTGTAGTACTCGTGGAAGATGCCCTGCATGTAGCTGAAGACCAGCACGGTCGTGATCAGCGCGCCGCCCCAGACCAGGAACGACCCGCGCGTCACCGACGTACGGCGTGCCATGGGGGTCCCCCCGCTTGAGCGAATTCGAGAGTGGGGGAGCGTGGCCACCAGGCCCGCGATCAGCAGGATCAGCGCGGCCGGGATCAGCCAGGAGATCTGGCCGCCGATGCTGGAGCCGAAGAGACGGTCCCAGCCGGTCTCGCCCCAGTTGCCGCCGCCGTTTCCGCCGCCACCGCCCCCGCCGACGCTGCCGGTCTCCTCGCCGTTGAGCCGGCCGAGGCCGTTGTAACCGAAGGTCAGCTCAAGGAAGGAGTTGTTCTGCGAGCCGCCGATGTAGGGGCGGGAGGAGGCGGGCCACAGTTCGACGATCGCGACCCACCAGCCGCCGGAGACGACGATCGCGACCAGGCCGGCGGCGAGCTGACCGATCCGCTTCTTCACCGACACCGGCGCGCAGACCGCGTACACGAGCGCGAGCGGCGGCAGGATCAGGAAGGCCTGCAGGGTCTTGGCGAGGAACGCGAAACCGATCGCGACGCCCGCCCACACCAGCCACCTGGTACGGCCGTCCTCCAGGCCCCGGATGACGAAGTAGCAGGCCACGGCCATCAGCAGGGCCAGCATCGCGTCCGGGTTGTTGAACCGGAACATCAGCGCCGCGACGGGTGTGAGCGCCAGCACGGCGCCCGAGATCAGGCCGGCCGCGGGGCTGAAGCGGCGGCGCACGGCCGCGTACACCACGGCCACGGTGCCGACGCCCATCAGGACCTCGGGGAGCAGGATCGCCCAGGAGTGGAGGCCGAAGAGGCGGACCGACAGGGCCATCGGCCACAGGGAGGCCGGGGGCTTGTCGACGGTGATGGCGTTGGCCGCGTCCAGCGAGCCGAAGAAGAACGCCTTCCAGGACTGGCTGCCGGCCTGGACGGCCGCCGAGTAGAAGGAGTTGGCGTAGCCGGAGGCACTCAGGTTGCAGAGGTAGAGGACGAGGGTGGCGAGGAGGAGGCCCAGGAAGGCCGGGCGGGCCCAGCGCGGGTCCTCGGGACGCCCGCGCCACAGCCGTCGCACGAAGGGCTGCTCGGGTTCACCGGCCCCGGGCGCCGGTGCGGCGGACGGGGGCGGCGGGGGAGGGCCCCAGGTGGCGGGGTCCGCGTCTCTGCCGTGGTCGTAGGTCTGCTGGTCGTAGTGAACGGTCATCGCAGGTCCCTGGAGTCGGTGTCGTGCGGGCGCACCGGCTGCAACCGCATGGTGGCGTCCCGCCCGTTGCCGTCCGCGGCTTCACCGGCGCGGAACTGAGTGGTGTCGAACGGGTGGTGGGGAGCGCTCCGGGTGACCGGGCGCTGCGGGAGCGGGCCGTGGTGGCCGGGCTGCGCCATGGAGCCGGCGCCCACCGTGGAGTAGGCCGGGGAGGACGGGGTGTGGACCGGGGTGTACGGGGCGCCCACCGTCGCGTCGGCGTCGCGTCGGTCCGGGAACACCCACGCCCTGAAGAGCAGGAAGCGCAGCACGGTCGCCGCGAGGTTGGCGGCGATCAGGACGGCGAGTTCGGTCGAGTGGCCGGGGTCGCTGCTGGCCGCGTTCAGGGCGGCCAGCGAACCGCTGGTCAGGGCGAGTCCGATCCCGAAGACGACCAGGCCCTGCGCCTGGTGCCGGACGGCACCGCCCCGGCCGCGCACCCCGAAGGTGAGGCGCCGGTTGGCCGCCGTGTTGGCGATCGCGGAGACCAGCAGGGCGAGCGCGTTGGCGATCTGCGAGCCGGTGAAGACGCGGAAGCCGCTGTAGAGGAGGAGGTAGAAGAGGGTGGACAGGCCGCCGACGACACAGAAGCCGACGAGCTGACGGGCCAGGCCCCTGGGTACGTCCTTGATCTCGCGGTCGCGCGGGTCGTCGCCGAAGGGACGGGTGAGCCGGTCCAGCGACAGCGAGCCGGTCGCCAGGGCCCTGCCCACCCGCCACACGCCCTTGAGGTCGTCGGTCGCCGTCCTCACGATGTGCACCGTCGAGTTGGGGTCGTCGACCCAGTCGACCGGCACCTCGTGGATCCGCAGGCCCGCGCGCTCGGCGAGCACCAGCATCTCGGTGTCGAAGAACCAGCCGGTGTCCTCGATCAGCGGCAGCAGCACCTGGGCGACATCGCGGCGTATCGCCTTGAAGCCGCACTGCGCGTCCGAGAAGCGGGCCTGGAGCGAGCCGCGCAGGATGAGGTTGTACGTGCGGCTGATGAGCTCCCGCTTGGCGCCGCGCACCACGCGCGAGCTCCGGCTGAGCCGGGAGCCGATCGCCAGATCCGAGTGACCGGAGATCAGCGGCGCCACCAGTGGCAGCAGGGCGTTGAGGTCGGTGGACAGGTCCACGTCCATGTAGGCGAGGATCGGGGCGTCCGAGGCGGACCAGACGGTCCGCAGCGCCCGGCCGCGGCCCTTCTGCTCCAGCCGGAAGGCCTTGACCTCCGGGATCTCCGCCTCCAGCCGCCGGGACACCTGGGGGGTGGTGTCCGTCGACGCGTTGTCCGCGATCGTGATGCGGAACGCGTACGGAAACGTGCGCTTGAGGTGGTCATGCAGTCTCAGCACACACGGCTGGAGGTCCTTCTCCTCGTTGTAGACGGGAATCACTACGTCCAGGACAGGCGTACCGGCGTCGCCGGCCGGGAGGTGCTCCCGCGCCGGCAGGGTGCCGGGAGAAGAGTCGGTTCGCATGACACCGACTTTTGTCAGGCGCCCTGTTCCGCCCATGTGGTGGCACTGTGCTGTGCCTGTGAGTGCTGTTGCCAGCTCATTTCGGGGCTCGGCGGCGTGCGGAGCGCGGGCAGATGCACCGTGAAGACGGTGCGCCCGGGCACGCTGTCGACGGTCACGGCGCCGCCGTGCGCGGTCGCCACGGCCTGCACGATCGCGAGGCCCAGGCCCGTCGAGCCGGTGGCACGGGAGCGCGCGGAGTCACCGCGCGCGAACCTCTCGAAGACGTGCGGGAGCAGATCGGCCGGGATGCCCTGGCCGTTGTCCTCGACGTCCACGCACAGCCACGGGCCGCGTCGCTGCACCCGGGCGCTGACGGTCGTACCCGGTGGGGTGTGGTTGCGGGCGTTGCCGAGCAGGTTGACGAGGACCTGTTGCAGACGGGCCGCGTCCGCCGACACGAGCGCGGGCTCGTCGGGCAGGTCGAGGCGCCAGTTGTGGTCCATGCCGGCCGCGCGGGCGTCGCTGATGGTGTCCACGACGAGCGGGATGAGGTCGGTCTGCTCGAACTGCAGGGGCCGTCCGGCGTCCAGCCGCGCGAGCAGGAGGAGATCCTCGACGAGGAAGGTCATGCGCCCGGCCTCGGACTCGATACGGCCGAGCGCGTGCCGGGTGTCGGGGCCGACCTCCTCTCTGCCGCGTCTGGTCAGCTCGGCGTACCCGCGGATGGAGGCGAGCGGCGTCCTCAGCTCATGGCTGGCGTCGGCCACGAACTGCCGCACCCGCATCTCGCTCTGCTGGCGGGAGTGCAGGGCGGCGTGGACGTGGTCCAGCATCCGGTTGAGCGCGGCGCCGACCTGGCCGACCTCGGTGTGCGGGTCGGTCTCGGTCTCGGGGACGCGTTCGCTGAGGTTGACCTCGCCGGTGTGGAGGGGGAGTTCGGAGACTCGGGTGGCCGTGACGGCGACCCTGCGCAGGGGGCGGGTGGCCACGCCGACGATGACGGTGCCGGCGATACCGGCGGCGACCAGGGCGGCGGCGGTGACGCTGGCTTCGATGAGGATGAGGGTGTTGAGGGTGTTGTCGACGTCGGTGGTCGGGATGGCGACGTAGAAGGTGCCGTTGGGGCCGGTGGCGTACTGGACGCGGTATTCGCCGTAGCCGGGGATGTCGACGGTGTGCTTCTTGGTGTCCTGGGCAACGGAGCCGACCGCCTGCGTCGCGGCCTCGCTGAGCGACTCGGGCTTCATCTGGGGGACGCCGTTGTCGTCGGTGGTCTTCTTGCCGATCTGGGCTTCGGTGACGGAGCCGTTCTGGACCTTCGCCGCGATGGTGCCGCTCGGCTGTGGCCCCTTGGCGACGAAGTCCTTGAGAACGACCGCCTTGGGTTTCCTCCCCTGGTCGGGCGCCTCGGTGTCCTTGGGCTGGTCCGGAGGCCTGAACGAGCCCGATGCCCGAGCCGCGACCTCGTTGAGCTGACCGTCGAGCTGTTCGTACAGGTGCGAGCGCAGGGCGAGCGTCGTCACGGTGCCGATCACCGCACACACCACGGCGATCAGCACCACCGACGCGACGACGAGCCGCGTCCGCAGGGTGCGCGGCTGACCCGCCCGTCTCTTCTGCGTACGCGGTCGTCGTCGCCCGCTCATGACACCGCGGGCTTGATCAGATAGCCGGCGCCGCGCCGGGTGTGGATCATCGGCTCCCGGCCGGCGTCGATCTTCCGGCGCAGGTAGGAGATGTACAGCTCGACGACGTTGGCCTGCCCGCCGAAGTCGTACGACCAGACCCGGTCGAGTATCTGCGCCTTGCTGAGCACGCGCCGCGGATTGCGCATGAGGAACCGCAGCAGCTCGAACTCGGTGGCGGTGAGGTGGATGTTCTCCCCGGCCCGCGACACCTCGTGGCTGTCCTCGTCGAGGGTGAGGTCCCCGACGACCAGCACGGAGTCGGAGCGCCGGTCGGCGGCGCCGGAACGCCGGATGAGTCCGCGAAGCCGGGCCACGACCTCCTCCAGGCTGAACGGCTTGGTGACGTAGTCGTCACCACCGGCGGTGAGCCCGGCGATACGGTCCTCCACGGCGTCCTTGGCCGTCAGGAACAGCACCGGCACGTCCGGCAGCTCGCGCCGCAGCCGGCCGAGAACGGTCAGCCCGTCCATGTCCGGCAGCATCATGTCCAGGACGACGGCGTCGGGCCGGAAGTCACGCGCGGTCTGGATGGCACCGGTGCCATCCCCCGCACTCCGGATCTGCCAGCCCTCGTAACGCAGGGCCATGGACAGAAGTTCGGTGATCGACATCTCGTCGTCCACCACAAGCACTCGGACGGGGCTCCCGTCCGGCCTCAGCAGTTCGGTGCGCCCCTGGGGCGAGGTCGTGGTCATGGTGGACACCTAATCGGCGTCCTCTAAGAACACGCTTTCTACAGCCTGTGAGTTTCCTAAGAAACGCACAGGAGGCTCTCAGGCAGTGCCTGGGAACTCCTTGGGGACCCCCGCTCACCAGCTCTCCCGCGCGCGGCGGTCGTGGTGCCCGCCCCCTGCCGGCGCGGCCCGCCGTCAGAACAACCCGTCCTGCACGCTCGCCTCCCGCTCCCTGAACTCCCGTACCGGCATGGTCAGTTCGCCGCCCTCTCCCTCACCGGCCGTCGGCACCAGCTCCCACCCCGTCATCAACCGTGTGTCGACCACGACCACCCCGCCGCCCGTCTCCACATGCAGATCCGGCCCCGCAGCCGCCACCAGCCGCCCGCTCACCGCCCCGCCCGCGACCAGCTCGGTCACCACCCCGACGGCGGCCGGCAGATCCGCGAGTCCGAACACCCCCACATGGTCGACCGGTTGGCAGGGCTCGCGGATGAGTGACTCCGGCCAGGCGGGAAGGGCAACGGCCCGGGCGTGCAGGTCCGCCACCTCGGCAGCCCGCTCCGCCGCCGACGCCGGCAGCGCGGACCGCACCGCCCGCTTGTCGGCGTACGGAATCCGGTCCGGCACCCGCAGGGCCGCCCGCAGCAGTTCCTCCGTGCGCCGTGCCGCCATCAGCGGGCCCGCGCCCAGCCAGCTGAAGCAGACCGCCCCCTGTTCCAGCAGCCGGGCCGGGCCTCGCTCAAGGGCGGTGATGCCGACCTTGGTCATCCCGGGGCCGAACCAAGCCAGATATACGTGGTACGGGCGTGGGTCGTCCGCGATCGTGTCCGCGGCCACCGAGTGCGCCCGGTCCAGCCGCGCGCACTCCTCGCACCGCGCCCCCGTGCTCCGCCCCGGCACGACCGCCGGCACCGGACACGCATGCCCCCGCGCTCCCACGCATGTCCGCACTCCCCCTTCCGCGACCCCGAAGGCCACCCGTTTCCCCCAGGTCAGCTCTGAGCGCCGACCACCGTCCCACGCCAGCTCAGGGCCGTCCGCCGACCAACGCAGCCCCTTGCATCTCCATGCCTGTGCCATCGCTCTTCGAGAGTAGAGGCAGCCACTGACAACGGCCGTCCAGCGGCCAATTGCCCCATCGCCCCATTGCCCCACCGGCCTCAGCGTGCTTCAACGTGCTTCAGCAACAGCGGGCTCCTGCTCGCCCGGGACAGCGACGGCCTCGGAAGTCGCCGCGAACGTACGCCGTTCCAGTGCCCGTCCGCGCCCCCGTCCCGCCAGCCGGCATCCCCAGCAGCCCGCATGCCCCTCCCGCGCGCTCAGGTCGCGTGTCCCCATCCGCCACTGGCCGCGCGGCCGTACGCCCGGAGGCTTGCCCCAGCCGGAGAGGTGCAGGGCCCAGGTGACGAGGACGCTCGCCGCCGTGATGCCGAGTCCGCCTGTGATCAGCACGGCCGAGACCGTGCATATCCCCGCCCCCACCACGGCGGAACCGAGCGTCGCGATCGCGGTTCCGGTCCATCCTGCGACCGTATGCCCCTCGTCATACTGGCTCATGTGCCTGCTCCCTCCTCGTAGGCAGCGAATCCCTCACGATGTAAGAAGTTTAGCGACTCAATCTCTCACGAGCTAAGGCAATTAGAAAAGATGCAAGCCAAGCCGCGTCCCGCCGCCACCCCGGCCCAGGCGCTGGAGGCGATGGACTCCCTCATCGCGGCCCACCTGCTCGGCCAGCAGGAGATGGCCCAGCGGCTGGGCCTGAACATCACCGACCTGCTCTGTTTCGGCTGCGTCCTGAAGGCCGGCGAGAACCTCCTCACGGCGGGCGACCTCGCGGAGCACGCCCACGTCACGACCGGCGCGATGACCGGCATCCTCAACCGGCTGGAACGCGCCGGCTTCGTCACCCGCCGCCCCGACCCGACCGACCGCCGCCGCGTCCGCGTGGCCGCCGTCCCGTCCGCGGTCACCCGCGTCGAGGCCCTCTACGGCCCCTACTACGGCCGCCTGACCGACCTCTTCGCCGACTACTCCGCCGACGAGATCGCCGTACTCACGGACTGGTTCACGCGGACAACGGGCCTCGCGCAGGGCTACATCGACGAACTCCGCGACCAGGACAAGGCCTGACGCCGACCCGGACCCTGGCTCTGCGCCGACCCGGACACCAGCCCTGATACCAGCCCTGACACCGGCCCTGACACCGGCCTCACTGCGGGCGACCTCGGCACTGCCCCCCTCGTATGGTGGAGCCTGCCCCACCTCCGGTCCGGTAGGTCACTCCATCGTCTGCGCGGGCGGACAACGGAATCGTTGACCTCGGCTGATCCCGGCTGAAACCCCACTGAGGCACCCCTGAAGGCGCGCCGGGATGAGCTGTGTCCCTCAGAGGAGCAGCCCGCCCGGAAGGAACCCGCCATGGAGGCGCAGCACCCGTCGATACCGAGCCCATCGAAGCCGGGCGTCTTCGCCTCCTTCGCCCGGTTCGTGGTGTGCGGCGGCGGTGTCGGGCTCCTAGCCGGTGCCGTCGTACCGCTGCTGGCCACGGCGATGGCCTGGCACTCGCGAACGCCCTGGTCACCGTCGCCTCCACCCTCCTGTGCACCGAGCTGCACGCCCTGTTCACCTTCGGCACCGGACGCCGACCGGACCTGCGCGAGCACCTCCGGTCGGCGGGTTCGGCCTTCGCCGCCTACGTCGTCACGACAGCGGCGATGCTCCTGCTCACGCGGTCCAGCCGTCTCCCCCGCTGCTCCGGGAGCAGGCCGTCCACCTCACCGCCTCCGGCCTGGCCGGCATCGGCCGGTTCCTGGTGCTACGGCTGTTCGTGTTCGCCGAGCGGAAGAAGGAGGCTGCGCCGTCCGCAACGGCCCCTGCCGAGACGCCCCTTGGCCGGACGGCCTCGGCTCAGTCCACTCGCATCCCGTCCAAGTACCCGGTGACCCGTTCCAGGGGCCACACCTCGCCGATCTTGTGCCGGATGTCGAAGAGGTTCGCCGCGTGGACGTCCGGGTCACGGTCGCCGACCGCCTCCTCGACGACGACCGGGACGAACCCGTGCTGCATGGCGTCCAGCGCGGAGGCACGCACGCAGCCGCTCGTCGTCAGTCCGCCGATGAGGAGGGTGTCGACGCGGTTCGCGGTGAGGTGCGCCGCCAGGGCCGTACCGAAGAAGGCGCTCGGGTACTGCTTGGTCACCGTCAACTCGTCGGCCACCGGAGCCAGTCCGTCGATGAAGTCGCCCTGCGGACTCCCCTCTGTGAACACCCGCAGTGTCGGCACCTTGCGGAAGAAGACGCCGCCGTCGCCGCCGTCGGGCCGGAACCGCACCCGCGTGACCACCACCCGGATCCCCGCCCCGCGCGCCGCCGCAAGCAGCGCCCTCATGGCCTCCACGGCCGGTTCGACCCCGGCGTACAGCGGGCAGTCGGGGTCCACGTAGGCCCGAGCGGGGTCCACCAGGAGCAGTGCCGGGGACCTGCCGGGGGCGAGGTGCCCGTCCAGGCCGGCCCGCGCGTAGTCCTCCTCCTGCGCCGCCGGTCCCGGCCGCCGTAAGCCGCTCATGCCTGCCGGCACTTCAGCAGCGGCTGGATGCGCGTGCCGAAGTCCTCGATGCCCGCCAGGAAGTCGTCGAAGACCAGCATGATCCCCTTGGTGCCGTCGACCTCGGCGATCTCGTCGAGCATCCCCGCGACGGTCTCGTACGACCCCACCAGCGTGCCCATGTTGAGGTTCACCGCGCCTTCGGGCAGCACGATGGTGCGGGCCGTCGAGGAGTCGTCGGCGGTGGTGTCGGAGGCGGATTCGCCCGCCATGTACGCGAGGGCCGCGCGGTCGGCGTGGTCGTGGTAGTCCTGCCACTTGGCCTGCGCGGCCTCGTCGGTCTCGTCCGCGATGACCATGAACAGGGACAGCGCCCCGACGTCCCGGCCCGTCCCGCGCGCTGCGTCCGCGAGCGTGGCGGTGGAGTCCGCGAACGCGAGCGGGGTGTTGACGCCGCTGCCGAGGATGAAGTTGTAGTCGGCGTGCTCGGCGGCGAACCGCATGCCGGTGCTGCTCTGGCCGGCGGCGACGATGTCGATGTGCCCGTTCGCCGGGCGCGGCGACAGCACGCAGTCGTCCATCTCGTAGAACTCGCCCTTGAAGTTGCTGACACCCTCGCGCCACAGCTCCTTCATCACGGTGACGTACTCGACGGCCCGGTCGTAGCGGTTGCCGAAGTGCTCGTCGCCGGGCCACAGGCCCATCTGGGAGTACTCGCCGGGCGCCCAGCCGGTGACGATGTTGACGCCGAAGCGGCCGGGGGCGATCGAGTCGACCGTCGTGGCCATGCGGGCGACGATCGCCGGGGGCAGGGCGAGGATCGGCGTGGAGGCGTACAGCTTGATCCGGTCCGTCACCGCGGCGAGGCCGGCCATCAGCGTGAACGACTCCAGGCAGTGGTCCCAGAACTCGGTGTCGCCGCCGAATCCCTTGAGCTTGATCATCGACAGCGCGAAGTCGAGGCCGTGCTCCTCGGCCTTCTGCACGATGGCCTTGTTCAGCTCGAAGCTGGGCAGGTACTGGGGGGAACTCTTCGATATGAGCCAGCCGTTGTTGCCGATGGGGATGAATACGCCGATGTCCATGCCGCTCCTCAGCGGTCGGGGTTGCTTCAACTCCACGGTAGATAACGGCTGTTGACGTTCCGTCGGGTGGCCCGGTGCGCGGCGTGAGGATCTTGCAAACCGGCGAATCGGTTGAGCGCGGAACGGTAAAGTCCGCAGCATGAACGCTCGGCTGGCACTGCTCGGCACGGTGGCCCCCGGTGTCGCGGAGAGCGAGGTGTTCCGGCTGGCCCTGCAACACGCAGTGGGCGAACTGGGCGCCCTGGGCGGCATGATCCACCTCCGGGGCCCGATGTCCGCGCTGCGCCTGGTGTCGACGGCCGGGCTCCCTCCCGCCCTCACCCGCGCCTGGGAGATCATCGACCAGGAGGGCCCGCTGGCCCCGTCCCACGCGCTGCACGAGGGGAACGGGGTGTGGGTCCCGCTCAGCGCGGCCGGGGGGAACGGGGTGTGGGTCCCGCTCAGCGCGGCCGAGGGGAACGGAGAGTGGGTCCCGCTCAGCCCGGCCGAGAGGAACGGAGAGTGGGTCCCGCTCAGCCCGGCCGAGAGGAACGGAGAGTGGGTCCCGCTCAGCCCGGCCGAGAGGAACGGAGAGTGGGTCCCGCTCAGCCCGGCCGAGAGGAACGGAGAGTGGGTCCCGCTCAGCCCGGCCGAGAGGGCCGAAGCCCTGGGCGGGGCCAGCAGCTTTGCGGGCGAGGCCACCGGCTTTGCGGGGACGGGGACCGGCTCCCCGGGCATGGGCACCGACACCTCGGGGACGGCCGACGGCACCCCAGCTGCGGCCGCCGGTTCCCCGGGCACGGGCACGGGCACGGGCACGGGCACGGGCACCCCGAACGCCGCCACTAGCACCTCGGGGACGGCCCACGGCACCCCGG
Organism: Streptomyces sp. NBC_01017; assembly: GCF_045162795.1. Lineage (NCBI taxonomy): Bacteria > Bacillati > Actinomycetota > Actinomycetes > Kitasatosporales > Streptomycetaceae > Streptomyces > Streptomyces sp. NBC_01017. The sequence goes on along the minus strand of NZ_CP108683.1, from coordinate 5,703,485 downwards.
GCGGGGCCAGCGACTCCCCGAGTACTGCCACCGGCACCTCGGAGACGGCCCACGACACCCCAGCTGCGGCCGCCGGTTCCCCGGGCACCGGCACCTCGGGGACGCCCAGCGACACCCCGGCCGCCGCCAACGGCTCCCCGAGCACGGGCACGGCCACCCCGAACGCCACCACCAGCACCTCGGAGACGGCCCACGACACCCCAGCTGCGGCCGCCGGTTCCCCGGGCACCGGCACCTCGGGGACGCCCAGCGACACCCCGGCCGCCGCCAACGGCTCCCCGAGCACAGCCACCGACACCTCGGGGACAGCCAACGGCACCTCAAGGACGGCCAGCGACACCCCTGGCGCAGCCACCCCCACCTCGGGCGCCGCCACCGACACCCCAAGCGCAGCCACCCCCGCCCCAATCGCAACCACCCACACCCCAATCGCCGCCACCGACGCCCCAAGCGCAGCCACCCACGCCCCAATCGCCGCCACCGACCCTCACGGCACGGCCACCGACCCCCCGAACACCGCCACCCCCTGGCCCGGCACCGGCCTGGCCGCGCTGCCGTTGTTCAGTGGGAGGCGCAGTATCGGTGCCCTCACCGTTCTGATGGGCGACGGAGGCGAACCGAGCCCCGAGCAGTGGGAGTTTCTGCGCGCCGTCATCGCCTGGACCGAGGACCGTATGGTCCAGGCGCCGCCCCCGGCCGGCCCCTCCCACCCCACGCGGCCGGAGCAGAACGGCGGACGCCTGCGCCAGGCGCTGAAGGAGGTCAGCGTCGGCTCCTGGGACTGGAACATCCGGACCGGCGAACTGCTGTGGGACGAGGCCGCGCTGGAGCTGTACGGCACCCGGCCCGAGGACTACGTCGGCCGGGTCGAGAACTGGATGAGGTGCGTCCACCCCGACGACCTGGCGCCGACGCTGGCCCTGGTCGACCGGGCGATCCGGGAGCACGGCGTGTTCGAGGCCGAGTACCGGGTGCGCAAGCTGGACGGCGCCTGGGGCTGGACCCAGGCCCGCGGCAGAGCGACGTACGACGATGACGGCGAACCGCACCGGATGATCGGCGTCGGCTGGGACAGCAACGAGCCGCGTTCCGCCCGTGACGCGCTCGGCCGGGCCCTGCGGCACATGAGCGACGGCTTCCTCGCGATGGACGACGACTGGCGGATCACCTTCGCCAACGTGGAGGCCGAACGCACCCTGGGCTACTCCGAGGAGGAGTTGTTCGGCCGGCTGCTGTGGGACCTGCCCGCCGCCGAGCAGGTGCCGGGCCTGGAGATCCGCTGCCGGCAGGCCGCCGCCGCGGAGAAGTCGGTCAGCTTCGACGTACGGCTGCCGAACGGGCGCCTGTGTCACCTCCGGCTGGTCCCGGGCCCCGACGGCCGCACGATCTACTTCACCGACGTCACCGAGAGGCGGCGGCTGGAGGAGGAGCGCCGGTCCGCCGAGCGGGCCGCGACCGAACGGGCGGCGCGGATCGCGGAGTTGACGGCGGCGCTCGCCAAGGCGACGACCTCGAAGGACGTGGTGGACGCGGTCGCCCGCCGGGTACTGCCGCCGTTCGAGGCGACCGGTCTGGTCGTGCAGGCCGTGGAGGGCGACCGGCTGCACACCGTCGGCTCCGTCGGCTACCCGGAGGACGTCCTCACGGTCCTCGACGGCCGCGAACGTACGGAACCCAGCCCGCTGTGGGACGCGATACTGACCGGCACGCCGCTGTTCATGTCCTCCCCGCGGGAGTTCGCCGACCGCTACCCCGAGCTGGCCGACCTGCCCGCCCGCGCCGACAAGCAGGCCTGGGCGCTCCTCCCGCTGACGGCCTCGGGCCACACCTTCGGCATCTGCGCGGTCACCTTCGACCACCCGCGCCGCCTCACCCACGAGGAGCGCACCCTGCTCACCGCGACCAGCGCCCTGGTCGCCCAGGCCCTGGAACGCGCCCGCCTCTTCGACGCCGAGCACACCCGGTCCCGCGAGCTCCAGCGCAGCCTGCTGCCCCGGGACCTGCCCACCGTCCCCGCCTGCACGGCCGCGGCCCGCTACCTTCCGGCCGGCCCGGGCATGGACGTGGGCGGCGACTGGTACGACATCATCCCGCTCTCGGGCGGCCAGGTGGCTCTGGTCGTGGGCGACGTCATGGGCCACGGGCTGCCCGAGGCGGCGACGATGGGCCGGCTGCGCACCGCCGTGCACACCCTGGCCGACCTCGAACTGCCCCCCGACGAGATCATGAGCCACCTCAACGACATCGTCGGCGGCATGGGCGAGGAGTCGTACGTGACGTGTCTGTACGCGCTGTACGACTCCACGACGAGGATCTGCTCCATAGCCGGCGCAGGCCACCCGCCCCCGGCCCTGCTGCACCCCGACGGCACGGTGGTCTTCCCGTCGCTGTCGGCCGACCCGCCCCTGGGCGCCGCCGAGCCCCCGTTCGAGACGACGGAGATCCCGGTCCCCGAGGGCAGCGTCCTCGTGCTGTACACCGACGGCCTGGTGGAGTCGTCGAAGCGCGAGATGGACGAGGGCATGGCGGCGCTCGCCGACGTACTGCGCTCCTCGCACGCGGACGGCACGGCGAAGGACCTTGAACAGCTGTGCGAGCGGGTCACCTCCGCCCTCCTCCCCGACGACCACCAGGCGCCCGACGACGCGGCCTTCCTGCTGGCCCGCCTGCACGCGCTGCCCGCCACCCGCATGGCCTCCTGGCCCCTCCCCGACGACCCCAGGGCGGCCGGCCAGGCCCGCGGCCTGATCCGCAGGCAGCTCGCGGCCTGGGGCCTGGACGACCTGGCCCCCACCACCGAACTCCTGGCCAGCGAACTCGTCGGCAACGTCATCCGCCACGCCAAGGGCCCCCTGCGCCTACGGCTCCTCCACGGCGCCGAGCTCATCTGCGAGGTGTTCGACGGCAGCCTGACCATGCCGCGCATACGGCGGGCGACGGAGACGGACGAGGGGGGCCGGGGTCTGCAGCTGGTCACCGCGCTGTCGCAGCGGTGGGGGGCGCGGTACACGGCGACGGGGAAGTGCATCTGGACGGAGCAGGCGTTGCAGCCGGCGGCGGACCCGCTGGAGCGGATGTTCCTGGACGTGGCGGGTCTGCCGGAGCTGCTGGGGCTGTCGGAACCGCCGGGGGCGGCGGGCGCGGCGGGCGCGGTTCGGGACCAGGAAGACCCGCCCACTGCCGGGGTACGGTAAAAGCGCCACACTTGTGAGGCAATGCGGAATATACGACGTATGCCGCATGTGGCCCTCCGCAAGAACCGGGGTGTGACGCCATGGCCCACCGCCGCACCGAATCGGCCGGTACCGCCAGAGAGCTGTTGCAGCAGCTCGGGGACCTCACGGGCCGGATCATGGACCAGATCAAGCTCCAGCAGGCGCGCGTCGAGCTCGCCGCCGCGCTCCAGCGCCAGGTCCTCGCCGCGGAGCTCCCCGCGGTGCCCGGTCTGCAGGCGGCGGGACGGTACACGCCGGCGCGGGGCGGGCTGGACATCGGCGGCGACTGGTACGACGGCTTCCTGATGCCGGACGGCTCGGTGGGGTTCGCCATCGGGGACGTACAGGGCCATGACGTCGAGGCAGCGGCGCACATGGGGCAGGTGCGGACCTGTCTGCGCGCCGTCGCGACCGCCACCACGGACCCCGCAGAGATACTCGGACGCACCAACGACCTGCTCGTCGCGATGGCCTCCGAGCTGTTCGTGACCTGCTCGTTCCTGCGCTTCGACCCGACCACCGGTGAGCTGTGCGACGCCCGCGCCGGGCACGTCCCGGCCGTCTGGGGCTCGGCCGACGGCCGCTGCGAGATCGTCCTGCACGACGGCGGCCTGCCCCTGGGCATCCACGCCGGCGAGCACTACCCGTCGTCCTGTCGGCAGCTGACCGGCGCGGGCGCGTTCGTGCTGCTCACCGACGGTGTGGTGGAAGGCCCCGACTACCCGATCGACGACGGCATGAAGAAGGTGGCCGCCCTGGTCGGCGACGCCTGTTGCACCGACCCGGACGCACTGGCCGCACAGGTGATCAAGGTGGCGGACCTCACCGGCCACAACGACGACGCGGCGGTCCTGGTGCTTCGCTACGACAGCCTCGGGGAGCGCACGCGGACCGGCGGAGGGTGAACGGCAATGCACGAGCGGGACGACGACCGCTGCGGTGGGCAGCGATGACGGCGGCGCCGCCCGGCACACCGCTCCGGCGATACGGCGCCGAGGGTCTGCGACTGGTCGCCGTGACGGCCGCCTACTACGGCAGCGCCGAGCTCGGTCTCGAACAGGAACTGGTACGAGGCCAGGTCACGCCCTTCTGGCCGCCCACCGGCATCGCGCTCGTCGCCCTGATGCTCTGGGGGCTTCGCATGTGGCCGGCCGTCGCGGTCGGGGCGTTCGTGGTGAACGTGACGCTCGGACCGTCGATCCTCCCCGTGCTCGCCATCGCGGCCGGCAACACCATCGCCCCGATCTGCGCCTGCCTCCTCCTGCGGCGCGCGGGATTCCGCCCCGCCCTGGACCGACTACAGGACGCCCTCGCCCTGGTCTTCCTCGGCGCCCTGGGCGGCATGGTGATCAGCGCGACGATCGGCACGGGCGTCCTGGTGGCCGCCGGCGCGCTGCCGGCCGGCGAGTTCTGGGCGACCTGGTCGGTGTGGTGGACGGGCGACGCGATGGGCGTCCTGTTCATCGCCCCGCTCCTGCTGGCCGCCCGCAGCGCCCGCCTGCCCCGCGGCTCCCCGGTGCTGCGCGGCGCGGAGGCCCTGCTCCTGCTGGGCGGCACGGCGACGATCACCCTGGTCGCCACCCACAGCTCGGTCGACCTCCTCTTCCTGGTCGTCCCCTTCCTCATCTGGGCGGCCTTCCGCTTCCAACTCCTCGGCGCCGCCCCCTGCGCCCTGACCGCCTCCATCGTCGCGATCACCGCGGGCGCCGTGGGCTCGGGCCCCTTCGCCGGCCAGGACCTCCTCGGCAAGATGGTCATCCTCCAGGCCTTCAACGGCACCGTGGCCCTGACGGCCCTCCTGCTCTCAGCAGTGATCACCGAACGGAACCAAACCCTCCAGGCCCTCCAGGAGGCCTGCGACGACCTCACAGAGGCCCTGACCCAACTCGCCCCGGACCGCCCCCTCACCACGCTCCCACCCCGGCCCGACCCGACTCCGGCACGGACGAACGGAGGGCCGACGCACCGGACTTCAGACGACGCCTGAGATCTGTGCAAGCCTGCGGCGTCGGACGACCGCAGGCACATGTTCACCGCCGAACGGTCGAACCGTCCGATGTCTCCTGCCCCTCGGGCAGGGTTGTCCGCAGCGGCCCGCACCGAGATCGCCGCTCCCCGTTGTTCCTCCGGGTCGAGCTCCCTGCCGTCCAGTACTGCGGTCCCCTTGGCACTGCGGTCCCCTGGGCCCGATCCATGAAGGCCTCGCAGTCGGAGGGCTCCCCACGAGGTTCACCAAGGGGAACGCAAGGGGCACTCCTGAGGGGACCTTGCGCGACCGCTCGACCTGCCCGCCGAAAGAGCCCGCCAAGAACCGGACGTCTCGCGCCTGGTTGCGCCCACACGAGCTGCCGTCCTGATCGCCAACGGAATTCGCCCCCTCCGGCTCCGAGGCCGCCCAGCTCCACCACCGGCAGACTGGCGGCCAGAGCCCCGAGGCTCAAGAACGCCGTGTGCTCGCATCACAGGGCGTCGATCTGCCACGCGATCACGCCGGTCGCCCCCTTGGCGCCCTCCACATCGACACGGACCAGCCTGTCCCCAGCGATCCGCTGCTGAACCACTGACTCATCGCACGGCACCGTGGCCCCCGCTCCAGCGCTCGCAGGCACGAACTCCAGCTGTGCGCTGCCGCTGCCGGCACACACCAGGTTGAGCCGGTAGATCTTCCCCTTGCTGAGCCCGGGCTCGGTGTGAATGCCGTCGGTCACGCGTTCCACGCCGGCCTCGACCATTGCCCCGTTCCGGACAGCGGCAAGAGCCGCCCGGGCCTGCTCGGTGAGCTTCTTCTCCGATGGCTCAGTGGCCGGTCGGGGCCGACTCGGCGCAGGCGAGGGTGAATTCGCCGCGCTGTCCGCCCGGCTCCCGGATGCCGTGCATGAGGTGAGCAGAAATGCCGACACCACGAAAGCGCACCCGGCGAGCCGGGTCGCCCGCAGGCTCGAGTAGGTCATGACTTGGTCCGTCGTCTCGTCGGCAGAAACAGCCGTGTCGTCAGCCTGCGCTTCTCTGCTTCGGGACTGTGGGTACTGCTGCTGCAGAGAAGCAGCCCGGCACTGGCAGCGCCGGGCGACTTGGACAGTATGCCTAGGGCATGCACGCGACAAGTAAAGGATCGTCGCGAACCCCGTCTAAGCCGCGAGCTCACGACGAACAGCCGCAAGTCGCTCGCGGGCCGAGTCAAGCCACTCGGCCTTGAGGTCGATCGGGACCCGGACGGAAATCTGAGTGCTGGACGCGTCGTGCACCTCGACCACGTACGGGTCCTCCGCAACCAAGGTGAGGTAGGCCGTGCGCCCCTCGCTCGGCCAGTTGCCGGTGAAGACGGTGTCAGCCTCGTCGGCTTCGGCGTCCCCTTCCTCGACGGCGTCCAGGAGCGCCGCCCAGTCGGCGATTGTCATCGGCATGGAAACCCGTCCGCGCAGCGGCGTTCACGAAGCCACTGCGGATGACGATCTCGGCGTCGTAGTAGCCGAGCTGCGGAGTCGCGGACAACAGCCGGACGGCAACGCCCTGTACGCCATCGTCCAGGACGATCAAGTCGAGTGGCTCAACGTTCTCCATCGAGGGCTTCTCCTTGAGCTGACATCAACCGCTACCGCACTTCACTGCTGTACGGCACGAAAAAGCCCCCTCCGGGATGATCCCGAGGGGGCTTTGACCTGTGTGCACTCGGCAGGATTCGAACCTGCAACCTTCTGATCCGTAGTCAGATGCTCTATCCGTTAAGCTACGAGTGCTTGTTGTTCTGTTTTCCCGCCGCTCCCGGCCCTTCTGGCCCGCTCGCGGCGACAGGAAGAACATTACATGACTGCCGCCGCCATGTGAAATCCGTTTGCCGTACCCCTTGTGACCTGCGAAAACGGCCTGATGGAGGCGAATCTCAGGGGTGTCGCAAAACGCCGAAGCCCCGGTCCTGGGACCGGGGCTTCGTGATCTAGCGCGGAGGCGGAGGGATTTGAACCCTCGATGGGCTTTAAGGCCCAAACCGCATTAGCAGTGCGGCGCCATAGACCGGACTAGGCGACGCCTCCAGCACAGCCGCCCGCGCGAGCGCGAGTGGTGCGTGCAGATGATGACACAGTCGAGCGTGCTGTCACCAATCGACCTCCACGGTACTAGGCGGGTGGGCCGCAGGGCAAAGCTCTTCCCGGCGTGCTTCGCGGAGCGCCGGGCAGGGAGGGGCGGGGCCGCAACGTACGCGGGGGTGCGGCGTTAGTCAGGTCATGTTGCAGGTCAACCGTTCCGCCCCGGCCCGGCGCCTTCGCCGGCTGCTCTTCGTCGCCGCCGGCTCTCTCGTCGCCGTCGGCTCCACGTCCGTCGTGCCCGCCGCCGCGCACGCCCAGGCCGCGCCGGTCCCCCTCGCGTCCCCGTCCCTGAAGGACCCCGGCCGCTCCGGCGACCACCTCACCGTCACCGTCCGCAATGCCGGCGGCGCCGACGGAACCCACGAGCTGTCCTGCCACCCGGCCGGCGGCGACCACCCCGACGCCGCCGGAGCCTGTGCGGCGCTCGATCGCGGTGGCAGGTGGGGCAGGGACACCTTCGCTCCGGCGGCGCGGGACGGCTTCTGCACCATGCAGTACGGCGGGCCGGCGACCGCGCATGTCACCGGGACCTGGGCCGGGCGCCCCGTCGACGCGCGGTACGACCGCAGCAACGGGTGCGAGATCGACCGCTGGGACCGGCTCGTGCCGCTCCTTCCCGACCTGCGGCGGCAGGGGCGGCCGTAGCCGCACGACAGCGCCGGGCCGCCCTACGTCAGGAAGCAGGGGGTCCGGTACGCCGTCGCACAGGCTTTCCATGAGGGAAGCATCGGCTCCGTAAAAGTCCCGCGAAGGTCTCGCGAAGCCCGAAGGACGCTGGCGGGACGTCGGCACAGGCGGACATACGTTCTGGGTCACTTCGTCGTGCGACCTCCCTCTCATCCGACGCCGCGAGCGCAACCCCAGCCTTTAGACTCCCTCGCGTGACACGTCGCGGGCCGGTTGGCAAGATGGCCCGAGCGGTCGGCAAGGTGCGGTAACAGGGAGGAAGCGTCTCGTGAGCAGCAGGCCATCCCGAGGCGCTGCTCGCCTCGCAGCCATACTCGACGCGCTTCCCGATGCGTTGGTGCTGGTCAACGCCAATGGGACCGTCGTCAACGCCAACACCATCGCCCTGGAGGCCTTCGAGGCGCCGGGGACGGCTCTGGTGGGGCGGGGGCTGCTCGATCTGCTGCCGCAGTTCGACTCCAAGCTGATTCCGGGGTCCATGCGGCGGCCCGACCACATGGACCCGCAGGGCCGGACCAAGCCGACCCGGATGATGGCCCGGCGGACCGACGGCGGCGAGTTCCCCGTCGAGGTCACGTCCGCGAACCTCGAGAACGGGCAACAGGCCTACGACGGATACGGCTACGGCGGTGACGAGCTGCTGATGCTCGTCGTACGGGATCTGACCGGCACCGTCGACACCGAGGCCGAGCTGGCGCGTTCGCAGCGGCAGACCGAGATGATTCTGCGGGCCGCTTCGGAGGGTGTCATCGGCACCGACACCGACGGGCGGATCGTCCTCGTCAACCCGGCCGCCGCTCAGATACTGGGTTATCGGGCCAGCGACCTCGGCGGACGCGAGCTGCACACGCTCGTCCTGCACTCCCGTGTCGACGGGTCGCCCTTCCCGTACGAGGAGTCCGCGCTCGCCGACACCCTGCGATCGGGGCGCAAGCACCGGGTGCGTGGGCAGGTGCTGTGGTCCAAGGGCGGGGACGAGGTGTCCGTCGACCTGACGACCGCGCCGGTGCGCGACGGCGACCAGCTCGTCGGCGCCGTGATGACCTTCACCGACCGTCGGCCCTACGACGCCCTCTCCGAGGAGAAGACCACCGCCGAGGAGCGGCACGCCGAGGAGCTGGAGCGGCTCGCCGAGGAGCACTCCTCCGAGCTGACCGCCCTGCGGCAGAAGCATGTGAGCGAGGTCGAGGAGCTCCAGGAGCTGCACGCCGAGGAGCTCGCCGCCGGCGAGGAGCGGTACGCCGCGCTCGGGGAACGGGAGAAGGACCGGTACGAGGCGCTGGCGGCTCGGCACGAGCAGTTGCTGACGCTGCTCGCCGGCTCGCTCCGGGGTCCCCTCGACGAGCTCCGCCGTGAACTGGCCGCGCTCGCCGCCGACGACGCCGGGCAGCTGTGGCCCGAGGCCAACCAGGTGCTCCATCACCTGTCGGCCGGCTACTCCCGGATCACGACGCTCATCGACAACGTCCTCGGGTACCAGCAGCTCGACTCGGGGACCGACCAGGTCTCCCGTACGAAGGTGATGCTCGACGCCGTCGTCGCCGCGGGTGTCGACGGGGCCGTCGAGCTCATCGGGCCGGGGCGGGTGCAGTTCGCCGTGCACGCGCCGCCCATCGAGGCCGAGGTCGACCCGCAGCGCCTCGCCACCGCGCTCGCGCATCTCGTCGCGGATGTCGCGGGGGTCGACGCGACCGGGAACTCGCCCGTGTCGGCGGGCGGTTACATGGACAACACCGTCGTCGTCGCCGCGGCACAGCGCGGGGAGGTCGTACGGATCGAGGTGCGCGGGCCGTATGCCGGCGGAGACCCGGTGCACGAGCCGATCGTGCGCGGGATCGTGCGGGCGCACGGCGGCGTGCTGCAGACACACGACGTGCCGGGGATGAGCGGCAGTGCGTACGTCCTCGAAGTGCCCATCGGGGGTGGGGCGGGAGCCGTTCCGGCCGCCTCCGTGGACGGTGTCGCGCCTGAGGCCGGTGACGGGACCGAGGGTGCCGCTGCGGCTACCGGTGCCGAGCAGGGTGCGGGCGGCGGGCGGCGGCGGGCCCGGCGGTCCTCCGTGGACGCCTTCCTGGAGGGCGACACGCCCGGTGCCGACGCCGATTCCGGTGACTCGGATGGCTCTGCGCCCACCGGGCGGCGGCGCAGGCGTGCGGCAGCTGCCGCTCCGGAACTGCCCCAGGGCGGAGCGGACGCCGGCGGCGAGGCCTCCGGCGGTACCGGACGGCGGCGCGGACGACCTGCCGAGGACGGCGGGGACGGCGGCGACGGCGTCTCCGAGGGGGCCGTCGTCACGGCCGCCGAACATGCGGCGGGGGCCGCGGCCACCGGGAACGGCCTCGGCGGGACCGTACCTCCGCAAGGGGTGCCCGCACCCGGCGGACGGCGCGCCCGGCGGGACGGCGGCGAGCAGCACGCCCTGCCGCCCGCCCTGCCCGCGGCCGGCGCCTCCGCTTCGGCTTCCGGGTCCGGTACGGCCGGCTCGGGCGACGCTCCCCAGCCGTCCGGACGGCGTCGACGTGCCCTCGCCACGGCCGCCGAGCGGGGTGCCGCGCAGGCGCAGGAGGCGGGGCCCCGTCCGGTGTTCGCGCTGCCGCCCGCCGCGGCGGACCGGACTGGTGCCAGTAGGGGGGAGGGGCAGGGCGGTGGTGAGCCGGCTGCGGCTCCTTCTACGGCGGCGGCTATGACGCCGGGTGTGGCTGGGGCGCCGGGTGCGCCTGTGGCTGCTCCGGGTGCGGTCCCGGCCGCCGTACAGGCGCAGGCCCAGGTTCCCGGGCAGGTCCCGGCTCCGGGGCAGGTCCAGGTACCCGGGCAGGGGGCTCCTGGGGACGTTCTTGTCGACGAGGGCCGGCACGATGCCGTGCCGCACGATCAGGCCGCGGACCACACCCCGCCGCAGCCGCATCCGACCAGCGGGCCGACCGGGCGTCGCCGACGGGCCGTGGGCCAGCCGGGTACGGAACACCCCGCGCAGCCGGTTCCGGACCAGCCCGCCCGGCCCACCGCGCCGAATCCCGCCGCCCCGAGCGGGCCCCTCCCCGCCGAGGCGGCCCCCGAGCAGGGCACCCCGGCTCAAGGCACCCCGGCCCCGCAGCCGTGGCCCGCCGCCGATGACACCCCGGACGCCGGGACTGCCGTACCGGCGAACGTCGCTGCCGGCACGCCCGTACCCCCGCAGGCCGCGCCGGGCGCACCCGTGCCGCCGAAGCCGAACGGCACCCGTACCGCGCAGCCCCAGCCCGCCTCGGGCACGCCGGCTCCGGGCACCCCGTTGCCTCCGGAAGCGGCGGCTGCGGCCGGTCCGTCCGAGCGGGCGGCCCAGCCGCTGCCCGCCGAAGCCGCGGCTCCCGGTGCCCCGGCCGCCCCCGTCGACCCGAACTCGACGCAGGGCCGGGCGATCAGTGTGCGGACGTTGGGGCAGGGGGTGCCGTTCACGCGGCAGGCTGCTCAGGTGCAGCAGCCTGCGCCGCCGTCTGCCACGCCTCCCCCGCATCAGACGAGCGGCGGACGGCGCCGCAAGCTGGGTACGCCGCCCGACCCCGCCGCGCGGCCCGGCGCTTCGCCGGAGCAGGCGGCGCGGCCGCATCCGCCGACCGAGCAGCCGGTGCCCGCACAGCCGCAGCAGTCGCTCGGCGGGCAACAGCAGTCCCAGCCGCAGACCCAGTCGTCGCCGGCCGGGCAGTCGCGGCCGGCGCCGACGGCCGAGGCGGCCGGACGGTCGTACGCCATAGGTGCGCCGGACGAGAACGCAGCCGAAGGGCCCGAGCCGCTGGACGGGCCGGGCGGGGCCATCGAGGTCGCCGACACCCCGCGCCCGCAGCCGATGGACGACGAGCTTCCGCCGGAGCCGCTCGACAACCCGCGGCGGCTGCTGGTGTGGCCCGCGCCGGATGTGACGACCCAGCAGGCGCTGAGCGACCGCGGCTACCGGCCGGTCATCGTGCACTCGCGCGAGGAGGTCGACGCGCAGATCGCGGCGTTCCCGGCCGCGCTGTTCGTCGACCCGCTGACCGGGCCGATCACGCGGACCGCGCTGCAGTCGCTGCGGCAGGCCGCCGTCGCGGCCGAAGTGCCGGTGATGGTGACCGCGGGCCTCGGACAGGCCTCGCGGGAGGCGGCGTACGGCGCCGATCCCGCCGTACTGCTCAAGGCGCTGGCGCCGCGGGACAGTGAGCAGCACCCGCCGCGCGTGCTGCTGATCGAGGAGCACGCGGAGATCGCGCTGGCGCTGACCGCGACGTTGGAGCGGCGCGGGATGCAGGTGGCGCGGGCCGCGAGTGATGCCGACGCGGTGGCGCTGGCGGGTGACTTCCGGCCGAACCTGGTCGTGATGGACCTGCTCCAGGTGCATCGGCGCCGGGCCGGGATCGTGGACTGGCTGCGCGCGAACGGGCAGCTCAACCGCACCCCGCTCGTCGTCTACACCGCCGCCGTCGACCAGGCCGACCTGCCCCGACTGGCCTCCGGCGAGACGGTGCTGTTCCTGGCCGAACGGTCCACGAGCGGTGAGGTGCAGTCTCGGATCGTGGACCTGCTGTCGCGGATCGGGACCAACTAACCGGCAGGTGAAGCGCCCCGAAAGGGGCGCGGGACTGTTTCGATGTGCGGCTAACGCCGCGTGGGGCGAGCAGCTGCGGACCACCCGCAGCCGCCCGCCCCACGACAGTTCCCCGCAACGACGCCCCGTCGGAGCCGTCAGAGCCGTCAGAGCCGTCAGAGCTGGGTGACGTCCAGATCGCCCTCGGCGTACTGCCGGCGCAGCACCTTCTTGTCGAACTTGCCGACGCTCGTCTTCGGCACCGCCGCGATGACCGTCCACCGCTCCGGCAGCTGCCACTTGGCGATCTTGCCCTCGTCGGCGAGGAAGGCGCGCAGGGTCTCGAAGTCGGCGTTGGCGCCCTCCCTGAGGACGACGGTCGCCAGCGGGCGCTCGCCCCACTTCTCGTCGGGGACGGCGACCACGGCGGCCTCGGCGACGTCCGGGTGGGACATCAGCGCATTCTCCAGGTCGACCGAGGAGATCCACTCGCCGCCGGACTTGATGACGTCCTTGGCGCGGTCGGTGAGGGTGAGGAAACCGTCGGAGGAGATGGTGCCGACGTCGCCGGTCTTCAGCCAGCCGTCCTCGCTGAACTTGTCGGCGGGGCGCAGCGGTTCGGCGTCGGGGCCGTTGTAGTACGCGCCCGCGATCCAGGGGCCGCGCACCTCCAGCTCGCCCGCCGACTCGCCGTCCCACGGGATGCGCTCGCCGCCGGGGCCGGTGAGCCGGGCCTCGACGCTCGTCGGGAAACGGCCCTGCGTCAGCCGGTACGCGAACTCCTCCGCCGTACCCACCGCGTGCGCCGGCGGCCGTGCGACCGTGCCGAGCGGGGAGGTCTCCGTCATGCCCCAGGCGTGGCAGACCCGCATGCCCAGGCTGTCGAACGCCTCCATGAGCGAGGGCGGGCAGGCCGAGCCGCCGATGGTGACCTGGCCGAGGGTGGAGACGTCCCGGGGGTTCGCGGTGAGCTCGGCGAGCAGGCCCTGCCAGATGGTGGGCACGGCGGCCGCGTGGGTCGGCTTCTCGCCCTCGATCATCTGCGCGAGCGGCGCGGGCTGGAGGAAGCGGTCCGGCATCAGCATGTTGACGCCGGTCATGAAGGTGGCGTGCGGCAGTCCCCAGGCGTTGACGTGGAACTGGGGCACCACCACGAGCGAGGTGTCCTGGTCCGTCAGGCCCATCGACTGGGTCATGTTGACCTGCATGGAGTGCAGGTAGATCGAACGGTGCGAGTAGACGACACCCTTCGGGTCGCCCGTGGTGCCGGAGGTGTAGCACATGGCGGCGGCCTGCCGCTCGTCCAGCTCCGGCCAGTCGTACGTCGTCGGCTTGCCGGCGATCAGTTCCTCGTACTCGTGCACCTGCACGTCGGCGGCCGCGAGGCCCGAACGGTCGCCCGGCCCCGACACCACCACGTGCTCCACCGTCTTGAGGTGCGGCAGCAGCGGAACCAGCAGGGGGAGGAGCGAACCATTGGCGATGACGACCCGGTCGGCCGCGTGGTTGACGATCCAGGCCAACTGCTCGGCCGGGAGGCGCAGGTTGAGCGTGTGCAGGATCGCGCCCATGGAGGGGATCGCGAAGTAGGCCTCGACGTGCTCGGCGTTGTTCCACATCAGGGTCGCGACCCGTTCGTCGCCGGCCACGCCCAGGTCCTCGCGCAGGGCGTGCGCCAGCTGGGCCGTGCGGGCACCGACCTCGGCGAAGGATCGGCGGTGCGGCTCGGCCTCACCGGTCCAGGTGGTGACCTGTGATGTTCCGTGGATCGTCGACCCGTGGGTCAGGATCCTCGAGATCAACAGCGGTACGTCCTGCATCGTGCTCAGCACGGCGTCCTCCCGGGGGCGACATTGCCTACGCGGTAGTAAGGGTTGCGGAGATTCTGCGCGCATACCGCGCGGTATGTCACTAGTACCGGCTGATCGATCACGTCACGTTGCGTTCACGGGGCTGTGACGGTAGGCGGGGCGGGGCGGTGGACGCAGGCAGGCAGCGGTGGGAGGCGGGGCGGTGGCCATGCTTCGCGTCGGCCTCGGTCGTGCCTCGGCGTCTGCGCCTGCGCCTGCGCCTGCGCCTGGGCCTGCGCCTGTCCTACCGGGCCAGCACCAGCTCAGGGTCCTCGCGGAGCTTGCCGAGGGCTCTCGACACCGCCGACTTCACCGTGCCCACGGAGACGCCCAGCACCTCGGCCGTCTGAACCTCGCTGAGGTCCTCGTAGTACCGCAGGACGACCATCGCCCGCTGCCGCGCCGGCAGCCGCATGATCGCGCGCCACATGGCGTCGTGCAGCGCCTGCTGCTCGGCCGGGTCGGCGTCGTGGCCGAGGGTGGGCTCCGGCTCGGGCAGCTCGTCGCAGGCGAACTCGTCGACCTTGCGCTTGCGCCACTGCGACGTCCGCGTGTTCAGCAGCGCCCTGCGCACATAGCCGTCGAGCGCGCGGTGGTCCTCGATGCGCTCCCAGGCCACGTATGTCTTCGTGAGCGCGGTCTGCAGCAGGTCCTCCGCGTCGCACGGGTTCGCGGTCAGCGACCGGGCGGTACGCAGCAGCACCGGCTGGCGGGCCCGCACGTACGACGTGAAGGAGGGATACGTCGCGTTCGGAAAGGACCGCGTCGCGGCGTCGGAAGCGCTGGTGCAGACGGGTGTGGTCATGGCTCCACGCTATGAGCGACCCCTACTTCAGCGGATCGGCCGCAGGTGCCGAAGCAACGTCCGCCTCAGGTTGTAGGGGTGGGGCTGACTACACCTCCTGAAGGTGGACGAGCGACGGACACATACTGCGGGATTACCCCTGAGGGTCACCCGCCGCCGACGAGGCCGGGATCACCCGTCGGCGGCCAGGACCAGGCCCGATGTCGGCACCCCTGTCCCCGCCGTCACCAGCACTCGCTCCGCCCGGGGTATCTGGTTCACCGACCTCCCCCGCACCTGCCTCACCCCCTCCGCGATTCCGTTCATCCCGTGCAGATACGCCTCCCCGAGCTGCCCCCCGTGTGTGTTGAGCGGCAGCCGCTCCTCGGCCACGAAGTCCGCCGCCTCCCCCTTTCCGCAGAACCCGAACTCCTCCAGCTGCATCAGTACGAAAGGAGTGAAGTGGTCGTACAGAATGCCCACGTCGATCTCCCCCGGCCCCAGCCC